>JACKCR010000001.1 GCA_020633975.1 Candidatus Eiseniibacteriota bacterium
GACCTCCGTATGGCTCGCGTCGTACTTCAAGTAGCTGCGCTGCTACTCGCCCTGACTGTCTTGGTCGGCGCGCAGTTGCTTCTTCGCCATGCCCCACAAGACACGTCGCGCGAAGGAGCCGAGACAGCTCCACCGCTTCTCGCCGACAAGGTGCCCGACTACTCGAGCCTCGACATCTCGAAGGGATTTCCAGAACTTCAAGTTCGTGGATCCGACGAGCTGCTGAACGATACGATGCGTCGCCTGAGATCCGATCTATTGGACTCATCCTTGCCCGCAGACCTCGTCCCGCCGTCTCCAATATTGACGATCGCGGAATAGTCGCGGGATCCCCCGGTCCGCCGTATAACAAGCACCCGTGTCGTCAACCCTCGCTATGGCGATACGGTCCGCCACTCCGACTGATCTCTCACGATCGCGTTGAGGATCGTGAGGAGCTTCCTGGCGCAGGCAATCAGGATCACCTTCGGCGATTTGCCTGCTTCCCGTAGGCGAGCCTTCATGTCCGCTAGCTCCGGGTTCCAGCGCGAGCCCACCATCGCCGCCAGGTACAGCGCCGTCCTCGGCGCGCTCCGTCCGCCATGGATCGAACGGCTCCCGCGCTTCTGTCCGCTGTCGCGTGCGTACGGAGCGAGGCCTGTCAGGGAGGCGATCTGGCGTCGATCGAGCCGACCGAGCTCCGGGAGATCGATCAGGAGGGCGCGTGCGACCTTGGGGCCCACACCCGGCACCGACTGCAGGCGCTCGAAGTCTCCGCGCTGCTTCTCGTCCTGGGCCACGACGCGATCGATCTCCTCGTCGAGTCGATCGACCCGCTTCTCGAGCAGCCGCACGTGACTGTGGATGTCTTTGGCCGCCCATCCCTGCGCGTGCTCGAGCCGGTTCTTTTCAGCCGTGATCATCGAGATCAGCTGGCGGCGACGGGATGCGAGATCCCCCAGGAGACGCTCTCGGGGGCTCTTCGGAGGGCGCTCCACCAGGTCGGCCTTCTCCCCGAACAGTGCCAGGATCCGGGCATCGAGCGCGTCGTTCTTCGCGAGTACACCCATCCCTTCGGCAAAGCGCCGAGCGCGTACCGGATTGACGCGAACCACCGCGACGCCCTGATCCTCGAGTGCCTCCAGGAGTGCGCGTTCGTACTGACCGGTCGACTCGAGCACGACGCGATCGAAGTCGAGTCGACCGATCTGCTTTACCAGCCGGCGTACGCCGGCTGGTGTATTCGGGATGCGCTGCACCTCCCCGCGAGAACCCAACACCCAATCCAGATGTGACTTGGCCACGTCCACGCCGACACAGAGGCCCATGTTAGACTTCTCCCTGCAACGAACTCGGGCTCTTGGATACGGGCTCCTCGCCTCTTCTCAGAGGAGAGGGCCCAGGCAACCGTTCGAGCTTGCTGCTGCTGTGGAGACGGTGACCCGTGCTTGTTAACGGTCTTCGGACCGGACCAAGTCCCTTGCGGTCTACCGACTCCGAGTACCCGGCCGGCAGAGAGCCGCTACTCTCTGCCGGCCGTTCTTATGTTAGGGAGTGAATAGATAAGAGTTCCTGAACCAGACGGCGAGTTGGCCGAGGCCGATGCGGCCTCCCCCAGCTCGACTATTGGCCCGGGAGGGCCAAGAGAAGCTCGCTCTTGCCGGCTGGCGCCGGCCTTGTACGTTGACGGCGATCGGCTGCGGCGAACGCCGCAGGCTAAGAGCCACTCCGTTATGCGGCACGAC
>JACKCR010000010.1 GCA_020633975.1 Candidatus Eiseniibacteriota bacterium
GGAGAGTCCCGAGAAGCTTCAGGTGTTTCTCGAGGGTGCATCGATCGACGTGGATCTCGTGACCGGACGGGCCGTCCGCGAAGGAATGACGCCTCGTCCTTGGTTCTACGAACTCAACTTCATGCACCTCAACACCGGCAAAGGCCCTTGGACCGTGATCGCGGACGCCTATGCGGCCGTCCTCATCCTGCTTGCGATCTCCGGGATCTTCCTGGTCAAGGGACGGAAGGGACTCGCCGGAAGGGGTGGAATCCTCATGGCCCTTGGGATCCTGCTGCCGATCGTCTACGTGCTGCTCGCGATCTGACGGGTGATTCGCGTGTCACCCCTCGAGAAAGCACTCGGGACTGCAAGGGCTGCGCCATTCGTCTCGAGCTCGAGAACGCTACTGCTGCTTCTGCCCTACCTCCTCTCGATCGGACTTGGATGCTCGACTCCCGCCGAGTCGGATCCCAAGGACACCGTCCCGTCCGACCACGATGTTTCCTACGACGGCGCGCTCCACAAACCAGGCGGGGACGACCCCTACGCACCCGCGGCCTGGTGCGCAGATCCGCGATGCCACCATGTCGATCTCGAGGGCGGCTGGTCTCTGATCGGACCGACCCACGACGCGCTGGAACACGACTTCGCGCCGTCCTGCTATCAGTGCCATGGCGTGCTGTGGCAGACCCGATACCCAGATGCGATTCATGTCCTCACGCCCACGTCCGGAGACGTCTGGCGGCACGGCACCTCACGAGCTGTCGAGTGGTGGGGCCCCCTGACCGATTCTGTTCAGGTGTCGCTCTACCGGGGAAGTCGACGACTCGAGGTGCTACGGAACGGATCCTTCTCCGGCGGGGTCATCCGGATCGAAGAGGTGAGCCCATCTTGGGGCTCGGGAGACGGATTCTGGGTGCAGGTCAAGGATAGTGAGAATCGGGTTGGTATCGGAGCGACATTCCAGATCTGTGCGGCCCACCGTCCCTCCATTCTCCTACCAGACGCCTCCACAGTTCTCGCTTGGGGAGACGAGTTGCTGGTGACGTGGGACTGCGCAGCAGGCGTCGTGATCGATCTTTTCGTGCTGCGGGAAGGCAACCGAGTCGGTGTGTTACGCATGAGCGCAGGCAACACGGGTTCACTGATCCGCCTCGTGCCAGACCTGTGGGGGACCGGTGACCAGTATCAGGTCGAACTCGTGGATGGAGAAGGAAACCATGCCCTCAGCGAGTCGTTTCGGATCGCCGCAACCTCGAGGTGAGCGACCAGGCGTTCTCCCAGCGCCGAGCTGGGCCAGGATCCCCCGTCCCCGCAACGCACATGGCCGCTAGTATCGATACCGGATGCCAATACCGACGACAGTGGCTGTCATCTCCTCCCGACGACTGTGCCAGTCAGGAGTCGTCGTCGACCGCCGGTAGAGCTGGACTCGCGACTCCAACGCCATTCGGTCCGGATCGAAGACACCGAATCCACCGACCAACGATCCGGCGAGTGTGGACCGGAACTCATACTCGATGGAATGACCGCTGTCGAGTTTCGAGTCTACGGTGAGATACCGTTCAGTCCCATCGTAGGCGTCTCGAAAGAACTCCGCCCGTCCCTGCCAGTAGCCACGTAGCCCGAACCCGAGCGTGACGCCTCCTCCGAGCACGCGCTGCCTCACCTCACCATGGACCGTGTCGGAGTCGATCCCCCAGGAGTCCCAGTAGCGTCGGTAGCGCAGTTCGACGGAGGTGTCGGACCCGACCTTCCAGATCGTTCGGGCACCGAGCGCATTCCGGCTCCTGTGGCTCGGATGACGGGGCTCGAGAAGGCGTACGCGTTGATTCTCCGGCTCTACCACGGCAACGACCTGATAGACGTCGGCGAGCTGCCCGTCCATGGCCGTATGCGTGAAGTCGAGCTGCACGAGCCCGCGCCGATGGACCGTTTGGGTCAAGCTCATGTCGAGTGTCGCTACATCCTTGGGACGCGTCCATTTCCTAGTCGTCGGGGATACCTCGTCCCAACGCCTCGACAAACCGAGCCGGATCTCGACATTCTCGCGCTGCAAGGTCCGCGCGAATGCCGTCGCTAGAGTGGTAGAAACGTAGTCGTGCTCCGTGCTCCGTAGCAGATCCACGGAGCCAAGCGTGTGTCCGAAGAAATGCGCTCCGCCCAGCCCCACTTCCTGCCGCACTTCGTCGAACCGGGTGGAACTCCCACCGTGCATCGTGTGTGTCGCCGACGTGATGCCGTCTACGTCGAGTCGACTCTGCATGGAGGCTGAGGTAACCGCATCGACGAGGTATCGCCCAGTAACCGCGCTCTTGTCGGAAACTCTCTTTGCTGCGGTGATCGACGGATAGAAAACGTCCACACCAAACGAGTCCGAGTACCCGTTCACTCCGATGCGGATCTCGTCTTCGGGCAAGAGAGGAGCTCCGACGCTCGTCACCGCCAACAGCACGAGCGTCGACGCGGACAAAGCGAACTGCCGGCTCAGCCGCAACCGCACCCTCCAGCTTCAGCGTTCGTGCCTCCTGAAGAACCTTCCCGGTACTCGAGATGGTGCTCCTCGACGCCACGATCGAGCGGACTTCCTTGGAGTCTCATGATCGGGTCAGCCAGCTCGTCTCGATCCCAGGGCTGTACGGCGGCACAACCCGAGAGCAACATGCAGGAAGTCGCTACGAAGAGGACGGCAGCCAAGGCGAAGCGCTTCCGAGCCCAGAACAGGAATCCGAGCGCGAGGACGACCATCACGAGCGTCGGCAGAGCCAGCATCTTGGGATCTCCGTAGAGCGACTCGAACACGACGGACATGGAATCTAGGTCCTCCTCGGACATCGCCGGGAGCATCCCCCGGTAGAGCTCGACGAAGTCGAGTCGGTAGAGCAGCCACGTCCCGATCCCACCATAGAGGACCACTCCCACGACGTTCGCGGCCCAGGCATAGGGACGAGCGCGCACGGTGACCCAACCGACCCACGCTGCACCGACGACACCGAGAAGAATCAAGGCGACGCCGGTGGGACCTCCGAGTGAGACCGAAGCTGCCGCGTGGGGTCCGAAGAGCGAAGACAGGAGCGGCACGTAGCCCGCAGCCGCCAACCATAGAAGGCCGGAGGCGAGGGCTTCGGTCGAGAGTGGGTCCGTCCATCGGGAAACCGGGTCCCGATCCACCACGGTGCGCCTTGCGCTATCGCTGCCGAGCAGGAGGATCCCAGCTACGGGTATGGCCAGATTCATGAGGACGCTGATCACCACCCCACCCCACATGAACACGGAGAAGAACGTCGAGCCGAATCCCACGAGAGAGGGATCTCCTCCCAACGCCGGGTCCGTCATCATCGAGGTGAACTTCGGGATCCAGAACGGCACGTAGAGCAATCCTACGGCCGTACCCACGGCATAGATCCAGCACGCCGCGTGCGCGACAGCCCGCGCCCATCGTCGCGCCCGCACCAAGCCGACCCCGACCACCATCCCAGCGCTCCCGTAGACGAACATGATCGCGGCGTAGCCAAACATCATGGTGACTGGGAACGGCGAGCCGGCCGGGCCGAACTCCTCAGCCGGAGCCATCCGCATCAGGATCGGGAACACGACCGCATAGAACAGGCCGCCCAAGAACATCAGTACCGCGGACGCAATGACCAACGAGCCCAAGACGGTGAGAAGTGTCGTTCTGTCCTCGTAGGAGCGAGGTAGAGCAGGTGGCATGTGCCAGGGGAGACTCTGCGGACCGCCGTCGTGCGGACCGCCGTCTCTCGACCCGTCGCGATATGGCAGTCTCGGAGGCGTGTCGTCGTTCACCGTGGCTCTTCCTCCGTACGGTATCGGACTGTTGGATCCGCGATCTCCGCAGCAGGGAAAGAGCCTACACTATCTCCGGATCACTGACTTGACACGCCCCCACGAAACTCGCCCCCAGGTGGATCTAGCTAGTTCAAGCGTACGATCCGAACCGGAGGTGCCCCGGACGCATGTGCGTAGTACGTTCCTGCAGGCACCCGCATTCCACGAGAATCGACGCCGTCCCATTCGGCCGCGATCTCGCCGGCACTGTTGGCCGTCTCACTCGACTGCCAGATCACTCTGCCCGCGGTATCGACCACACGGATCAACGCGGACGCCCCTTCCTCCATGCCACGGAATCGGATCCGCTGTGCAAGTGAGGATGGGTTCGGTTCCACGACCCCAAGAGATGCCGTCGTCCCGAGCGGATCGATGACCGCGCCGTCCCCAACTTCGGCCGGCGAGTACGGGCGGATCTGGATCCCATTGATTCCAGACTGGATGTTGGCAGAGATCTCGCCGGAATGGAGGCCAATGGTTCCGTTGGTTCCGACGAAGACGATGTGCCTAGCGTAGCTCACCGTCTCGGAGTGAAAGCCGGGCCACTCTCCACCGACGAAGACCGGCCCTGGCGTTCCGTCATCGACTCGCACTCGGGAATCGAGATCGGGTTCGCTCGGAGTCAACGCATAGGTGAGAACTTCGTAGTCACCGGACGGAAGTCCTTCGACCCAGATGCAAACATCGAGTGGATCGTTGAACCCGATGAGCATGTCATCGAGGAACGCTTCATGATCGCCGCTGGTCAACGGATCGTCGGTCTCCAGCACGACCGAGGCACCGACCATGTAGATTCGGGCGCCGCTTTCGACACCATTTACGTCGAGCAGCGGCTGGCGCTGACTGGAAGGGAGAACCGCAACGGCGTTCCAAACGCCGGGCAACCCGGCCGCACCATAGGAGCTGGATGGGACGGTGGCAGAGCCGAAGTCGATGTTGTAGCTGACCGCGTGGGCTCTCGGAGTCAGGGTAATCGATAGAGCCGACAGAGCGAGGCAAGTGACGAGGAACCGCATGTCGAGTCCTCCGTAGGGACAGCCCGCGACCAACGCGGGGCAGAACCGCAGTCGCAGGCGTCCGGAGAGTGGGTAGTTCGGCCAAGGACCGAGACCATGGATTCTGGATGACTCAGAGCCTAGCGGAGACAACGTCCCCGGCAAACCACCGTCAGCCGGGAAGCGAGAGAGAGTTCGAGCCAACTAATTGGCTACACCACAATGCCATATGGTTCTCTCAACCTCCCCCGGCCGTCCCCTTGCGTCCCGCACCCGGCTCTCCCTCGTCGGCGGTCACAAAAGACGACTGATTAGTCGTACTAATAATTCATACCAAAGACTCCGCATTGACTCCGGCACTCGGGCCCCCTACTCTCCGCCTCTGTTTGTTGCTACTGAGACTCGTTCGCAATAAGGAGACCCGCGTGGCCGCACACCGAGTCGCACTCACTCTCGCCGTCGGAGTCCCTTTGGGGCTGCTGGCGGCAGGATCATCCCCGACCCCTGTCCTGTCCCACCCTCGCGTGGCCATCTACGGCGATGTCCTCTACTCCCGATTCGACTACGGACCCGACCAGCGAAGCGGTGAGTTCGGAGCACCGGACGACTCCCGCGCGACGTTCGACGTCCCCTTCTTCGTGGTCGAAGTCGAGCACGAGTTCCGAGACGACCTCGAACTCGAAGTCGAGGTCGAGGTCGAGCACGGCGGAACGGGCTCTGCGCTCGAGCTGGAGTACGAGGAGTTCGGTGAGTACGAGGTCGAGGTGGAGAAGGGCGGCGAGGTCGTCATCGAGCAGATCCACCTGACGAAGTCATGGAGCCGTGCGTGGAATCTCCGCGCTGGTCGCTTCATCACCGCAGTCGGGCTCCTCAACCGCTCCCACGAGCCCACGGACTTCCTCACGACGATCCGTACCGAAGCCGAAGTGAGTCTCATTCCGACGACCTGGAACGAGACCGGAATCGAACTCTTCGGACGAGCGGGACGCTTCTCCTACCGTGCTCAAGTCGTGAACGGTCTCGACTCGACTGGCTTCGACTCGAAGTACTTCATCGTCGGTGGCGCTCAGACTCGCTTCGAGGACGTCCGTGCCACGGACCTCGCACTCGTCGGCCGCATAGACGTTGCAGCGACGAGAGACGTATCCGTCGGAGGCTCCGCCTACTGGGGCAATACGACAGGGAACCGTCCCAAGCCGGACATGGAGGGAATCGACGCTCACCTCACCTTGTTCGATGCCCATGCACAGATCGCTCGGGGCCCCTATCACGTTCGCGCACTCTACCTGCGCGGTGACCTGGAGAACGCGGATCTGGTCAGTGCAAAGAACGGGCGACTCTCGAGCAACCTCCAAGTCCCGCGTACGCCCGTCGCCGAATCCGCCTTCGGCTGGTATGTCGAAGTGGGCTACGACATCGCTCCGCTCGTAGGCAGCGAGGGAGACTGGCGCCTACTACCATTCGTCCAGCTGTCCGGCTACGACAGCATGGCCGAGGTTCCAGACGGAACCTTCGACGTCCCACGTTTCGACCGCTCGCTCCTCACCGTAGGAGCCGCGTACTTCCCCCACGAGAACGTGGTCCTCAAGGCGGACTGGTCTCACCGCACCTTCGGTGACGATCGGATCAACGACGAGGACACGATCCGTTTCGATCTCGGCTTCCGGGCCGAGCTCTTCCGAGAGGACTCCGATCCCGCACGCCACTCGACTCGATGACACACCACCCGCAAGGGAACACGGAGGATTCCATGAACTCTCGACTCACCCAACGGAACGCGCTACGAAACGGGGCCACGCGCAGGCCCGGGCCCCGAATTCTCGGGCTCGCGACGTCTATCGCGTTCTCCCTGCCACTCTTCCTGACCGCCATCGGATGCTCGGACGACGACAAGCCGACGTCCCCGACGGCCGAAACAGACTTTGCACCCGTACTGACCGACTTCGCCGAACACGTAGTCGTCGGCACCTACGACGACCTCGCGGCGAGCGCGGCGCGTCTCGTGGCGCGGGCGGAAGAGCTCGAGCAGGACCCGACGCAGGCGCGACTCGACGCGGTCGCGACCGCATGGCTGGAAACGCGTGCACCGTGGGAGTCGAGCGAGGCGTTCCTCTTCGGGCCTGTCGCCTTCCTCTCCATCGATCCGTCGCTCGACTCCTGGCCGGTCGATCGGCAGCAGCTGAGCGACGTGCTCGCAAGCCAACTCGAGCTGACGAAGGACACCGTCGCCGAGGGACTCGGACCAGCGCTTCGCGGATTCCACGCCGCCGAGTACCTCGTCTTCCAGGACGGTCTGGTTCGTGACGTGGCGGAACTCACGCAGCGTGAACTCGAGTACCTCGTCGCCACTTCGCAGGTGATGGCGGACGACGCGGCACTCCTTCGGGATTCGTGGACCGGATCCTATGCGGAACAGTTCCGCCGCGCCGGACAGAGTGGGAGCCCGTACGTGACCCAACGGGACGCCGTCCTCGAGATCGTCGAGGGAATGATCGGAATCTGCGACGAGGTTGCGAACGGCAAGATCGCGGATCCGTTCGACGAACAGGACACGAGGCTCGTCGAGTCCCAGTTCAGCTGGAACTCGCTCACGGACTTCCAGAACAACATCCGCAGCGTGAAGAACGCCTACACGGGCGGATACCACCTCGGCTCGGACGGTACCGGACTGGACGAGTTCGTGAAGGAGGCGGACGAGTCCCTCGACGCGCGCGTCAAGAGCGAGATCGATGCCGCGATCGCCGCCGTCGGGGCGATCCCGGAGCCGTTCCGGAACAATCTCGACCGCGCGAGCGAGATCGAAGCCGCGCAGAGTGCGATCGACGACCTACGCGACACGCTCGAGCTGCTGGTGAAGCCGCTCCTGGTGAGCTTGTGATGAAAGGTGGCCAGCGTCGAGCGCGAGTCCTGAGGACAGCGAGTGTCGTCGGGCTCGTCATTCTCGCCGGTTGCTCCGACGAGACGTCGACGAGCACACCGGAGCCTGTCGATGACACCGCCTACTATTCCGGCGGCGAGACGACGATCTTCAACGCGACGAGCCAAGCCTTCACGTTCCCCGCGCCAAACGTGGCGCAGGTGGACCGTCACTTCGATGGCGATCTCGCCTTCGACGTCGCGTTCATCGCAGCGGGCGGCACGGTCCACTCGGGGCTCGGTCCAGTCTTCAATGACAACGCGTGTGTCGCCTGCCACATCAGCAACGGACGTGGGCGCTCGGAGTCGGGGGGCGTGGTCGGATCGCTCCTCCTTCGCGCGAGCGTGCCGGGAACGGACCCGCACGGCGGCCCGATGCCGGCCCCTGGGTTCGGTGGACAGCTCAACGACCAGGCGGTCTTCGGCACCGTCCCGGAGGTACGGGTGCGCGTCACGTACGACGTCGTCACCCGCTCCTTCGAGGACGGAACTACGTACGAGCTCCACCCGCCGCGATACGAACTCGTCGACACCTACGTTCCGCTACCGGCGGGAATGCTCCTGTCTCCGCGGATCGGACTGCCGGTGTTCGGAAGAGGACTACTCGAAGCGGTTCCCGAGGAAACGATCCTCGCGCTCGCCGACGAGAACGACGCCGACGAAGACGGTATCTCCGGGCGTCCCAACTGGGTGTGGGACGTCCTGGCAGAAGGCGTGGCGCTCGGTCGGTTCGGGTGGAAGGCGAATCAGCCGTCTCTCGTGCAACAGGCAGCCGCCGCGTACCGAAACGACATGGGGATCACGAACCCACTCTTCCCGACGGAGAGCACGACGGAGCAGGAGCAACACGACGGTCTCGCGGACGACCCCGAGATCTCGCTCGAGACGGTGGAGCTGTCTGCGTTCTACACGCAGACGCTCGCCGTCCCGGCGAGGCGGAACATCCACGACGAGACCGTCCGACGTGGTGAACGACTCTTCGAGGAGGCGAAGTGCGTGTGGTGCCACGTTGCGCGCCTCGAGACCGGGCCCGAGGCCGTCGACGCGTCGCTCGAGAATCAGGTGATCCACCCGTACTCCGACCTCCTCCTCCACGACATGGGTGAGGAGCTCGCGGATGGCCGGCCGGACTTCGTCGCCACTGGGTCCGAATGGCGGACCCCGCCGCTCTGGGGACTCGGACTGGTCCGGACGGTACAGGGCGAGGTGAACCTGCTCCACGACGGTCGCGCCAAGTCGATCCTCGAGGCGGTGATGTGGCACGGAGGAGAGGCGGAGGGCTCACGGGAGGTGGTCCGGGGGATGACTCGGGAGGAGCGGGCGGCGTTGGTGGCGTTCCTGGAGTCGCTTTGAGGAAAGAGGACATTCCCAGGCGTCCTCACTAGTAACGATCTCGTTATTGACAGTCGATACTAATAACGACATCTTGATTAGCGGGCTCCACTACGCAAGAATTCGTTCGTCGCCCCCAAAACGAGGCCACACCGTCAAAGGCGGTAGATACGCGTATCACAGGCACTTACGAACGTTCCACTGTTGCCGGGGAGGAGGTTTCCGCCTTCCTGCCCGCCGCACTGCCACCGCAGGAGCCCGCGCTCGAGCTTGGGCCCCTCGAGAACAGGCTCCGAGCCGCGGAACGCTCTCTCTCCAACCTGGAGTTGGCGGGTGAGATGGTCCCGTCCCTCGACTGGTTCATCTACGCGTTCGTCCGGAAGGAAGCTGTCGTCTCCTCCCAGATCGAGGGGACCCAGGCAACCCTGGTCGATCTCCTGGCGTTCGAATCGGAGGTGACCGCGGCCGCGAAGGACCCGGATGTCGAAGAGGTCTGCAACTACCTAGACGCTTTGAACTACGCACGAGCCGAACTCAGGAGTCCAGACGGACTCCCGATGTCGATGCGACTCCTAAACGAAACCCACGCACGGCTGATGCGCGGTGTCCGAGGCGGCGACCAGCAGCCCGGTCAGGTGCGTCGTTCCCAGAACTGGATCGGAGGAAGCCGTCCAGGCAACGCCGCGTATGTGCCGCCCCCTCCACACGCCTTGCGCGAGCTGCTCTCTGCGTTCGAGCGATACATCCATACCGATGACTCGCTCCCACCAATCGTGAAGGCAGGACTCCTCCACGTTCAATTCGAGACCATCCACCCCTACTTGGACGGGAACGGCAGGATCGGACGACTGCTCGTGACGTTGCTCCTCGAGCACTGGAAACTCCTACGGCAGCCTCTGCTCTATCTCAGCCTCTTCTTCAAGCGCCACCGAACCGAGTACTACGACCGACTGAACGCCGTACGCTCGCGTGGCGATTGGGAAGGGTGGATCGACTTCTTCCTCGATGGCGTCGCCACGATTGCGGACGAGGCTGTCGCGTCGGCACGTGACCTCTTCACGTTGGTGAACGAGGACCGTGGCAGGGCGCTTGGGCAGGCAGAGAACTCGGTGGCCTCGATCCGTCTATTCGAGCAACTCCCTCGGCGCCCGATCGTCACTGTTCCCTCGGCGATGGAGGCACTAGCTACCACCAGGCCGACGGCCGGACGCGCGATCGAGCTGCTCGAGGCTGCAGGCGTACTGGTGGAACGGACCGGCAAGAAGAGAGACCGGTCCTGGGCCTACCAGCGCTACCTCGACGTTCTCCGGGTGGGAACCGAGCTGGAGTCACCCGGACGGCGACGAGGTGAGGCCTCTCGGTAGCGAGAGAGGTCGCGTCTTCACACTGCTGGTCCATCCCAGGTTCTCACACCTCCTCGACTCTCCTCAGACCCGCACATTCGTCACGACTCCTGCCACACTCTTATCACGATTGTCTCCTCCCCCACCTTCTCCCCAGGGTCGATACGTAGACCGAGGGCCGGAACCGGCCACGTCCGTGCGCTGCACTCCGCGTCCTCGGCCGGAACGAGTTGCATGGCACCCGTTCCAAGGGAAGTAGGAGGAACAAGGATGATTGGTGCAGTTGGAGCCCGAGGGATGTCGGGCCCGATGCCGATGCGTCCACCGTCGCCTGAAGAGATGTTCCAGCGTGTCGACACGGACTCCGACGGTCAGGTCAGCGCTGCGGAACTCGAGGAGATGGTGGCGAACGGTCCAGCCGGCGGCGCCAGCGCGAGCGATCTGCTCGAGCAGTTCGACACGAATGGTGACGGCCAGCTGAGTCTCGAAGAGATGCAGGCGATGCACGAAGCACACAGGGCCGAGATGGAAGCAAGTCGACCGGACAGCCGGTATCAGATGAGCGACCTTCTCGATCTCCTTCAGAGCGATGAGGGCCAGGACATGTTGAAGCAGCTCATCACCGAGCTGATGGCACAGTTCGAAGCCAGCAGCTCCGGCGCGTATGCGGCGGAGCAGAACTCGTCGTTGGTGGATCTACAGGGCTAGTTCGTGACGACGGTGACACGAGTCGGGCGGATCGCCTCGCCCGACTCGTGCTCCCACGCTGGTTGCGGAGGCGGCGAACCTTCGGTCGGGTTCGGAGACATCACACCACCACATCGTCTTGCCATCACACCGTCGCCCCCCCAGCCGTGATCGAGAGGTTCCCAACCCACCAGATCACTCACCGTCCGCCGACCCTCCGAGGACACGTTCGATCCGTTGGTCCGGCACGATCCACATCAGCGCGACGCCGACATAGATCGCGAGCGACGCCCAGCGGAAGAACGGCGCGGTGGCGATCGCCGTCGCGTACAGGATCGGCGAGATCTTCCCTTTGACATCGCTCCCGATGGCGCGACGCAGGAGCGAGTCCTCCCCTTGCGTCCGGATGATCGCCGTCTGGAGCATGAAGTATGCGACTCCTGCCATGAGCATCACGACTCCGTAGACGGCGGTGGGGACGGAGGCGAACGAGTTCTCTCCCATCCAACCCGTAGCCACGGGAACGAGCGAGAGCCAGAAGAGAAGGTGCATGTTCGCCCAGAGGATCGGCCACTTCACCGTATGCACCGTGTGGAGCATGTGGTGGTGGTTGTTCCAGTAGATGGCGATGTACGCAAAGCTGAGAACGTAGCTCGAGAAGACGGGAAGGAGAGGCTCGAGGTCACCGAGGTGGACACCATGCGGCACCTTCATCTCCAGCACCATGATCGTGATGATGATGGCGAGGACACCGTCACTGAACGCTTCGAGCCGGTTCTTTCCCAAAACTCCTCCTTCGCGCTACCCCGATGGCACAACCAGCCCAAGACCAGGCGGGACATCCGGTGCGCAGCCACGGAGAACAACGGGCGCACCGTCGGGTGGGACACCGGGCGTCCAGCCTGTATGATCGCGCCTCATAGAGGAGGCGACCGGTGAGTATGTCGATCGGCAGGCCTACGATCCAGAGCTGGATGACCGCGGCGTGTGCGGTTGCGGGAGTACTGGCAACCGGTTCCTCCGGTTGTGCCGCCACTGCCCAGACCGCCGGGATCGGGTCATCGTCCGGGCCTCCGCACGCGTCGATCAATGATGCGCGCGCCACCGTCGTAGAGCCCGTCTTCCTCGAACTGGCGGGGCCGATCGCGGATCCGCAGGCCGAGATCTCCGGGCTCACCTGGAAGGACGACATGCTGATCATCCTTCCGCAGTTTCCCGACCGCTTCGCCGAAGCGGGAGAACTCGGCTTCTTCACCCTGACCCGGGACGAGATCCTCGCCGCGATCGATGGCGAGCACGTGGGTCCGGTCACGCCCAGACGTGTCACCTGTCACGCGCCCGGACTCAGTAGGATCGTCCGCGGTTTCGACGGACTGGAAGCAATCGGCTTGATCGGAGACCGCTGCTACCTCTCGATCGAAGCGGACGAGGACACCGTGATGGCCGGCTACCTCGCCAGCGGCAGGTACGACTCGCAGAACGAAGCGATCGTGATGGATCTGGAACGTCTCACGGCCATCCCGCTCGGCCTCAACATCCCGAACCTCGCCGAAGAGACGATGCTGATCGTAGACGGGGAGATTCTCACGATCGGCGAAGCGAACGGAGCGAACGTCAACCCGCACCCGGTTGCAAAGCGGTTCGATGCGGAGCTCGAGTACCTCGGCACCGTCCCACTTCCCCAGATCGAGTACCGAGTGACGGACGCCACCCGGGTGGACGACGACGGACGGTTCTGGGTCATCAACTACCTGTGGCCCGGGGACCGCAAGATCCTGAAGCCTGCCGACGACCCGGAACTGCCCCTCGATCCAAACGCGAAGCCGGATCCGGATCAATGCGTGGAGAGACTCCTGGAGCTGCGCCTCGTGAGGAAGGACGTGGGGGGCCAGGCGACGAGCGACGCTGGAGGCGAAGTACGGCACGCAGTCGGTGCCGGAGTCGGACAGTGGAGCCGGATCGAACGCACCGACACGCCTCCGATCTATCTCGCTCTCCAACCAGATGGAGTTTGCCGGAACTGGGAAGCCATCGCAGAGCTAGAGGGCCGCGGATTCCTCGTCATGACCGACAAGTATCCGACGACCCTCCTCGCGTTCGTTCCGTACGACTTCTAGAACGTGGCGTTCCCCGCCCAGCGCGGGAACGGGATGACCTCACGGATGTTCTGCACTCCCGTCGCGTAGACGACGAGCCGCTCGAATCCGAGTCCGAATCCGGCGTGCGGGACCGTGCCGTAGCGGCGGAGGTCCCGGTACCACCAGTAGTCGTCGATGTTGAGACCGAGCTCCGCGATCCGTGCGTCGAGTCGATCGAGGCGTTCCTCCCGCTGCGATCCTCCGACGATCTCGCCGATACCCGGCGCGAGGATGTCCATCGCGGCGACGGTCTTGCCGTCGTCGTTCATCCTCATATAGAAGGCCTTGATTTCCTTCGGGTAGTTCTTGATCGCGACGGGTCCCTTCACGTGTTCCTCGGCCAGGAACCGCTCGTGCTCGGTCTGGAGATCGGCGCCCCAATGCACCGGGAACTCGAACGTCTTGCCGCACGTTTCGAGGATCTCGATGGCGTCCGTGTAGTCGAGATGCGTGAGCGGAGTCGCGATGAACTTCTCGAGGCGCTCGATCGCCGTCTTCTCGATCCGCTCGACGAAGAACGCCATGTCGTCGGCACGTTCCTCGAGCACCGCACGGAAGCAGTACTTGAGCAGTTCGTCGGCGAGGTCCGCGTCTTGGTCGAGATCCGCGAACGCGATCTCCGGCTCGATCATCCAGAACTCCGCGAGGTGACGCGCGGTGTAGGAGTTCTCGGCACGGAAGGTCGGCCCGAAGGTGTAGACCTTGGAGAGCGCGAGACAGTAGCACTCGACGTTGAGCTGCCCCGAGACGGTGAGGTTCGTCTCCTTGCCGAAGAAGTCCTGCGAGTAGTCGACCTTTCCGTCCGGCGTCTTCGGGATGTTGCAGAGATCGAGCGTCGAGACACGGAACATGTCCCCCGCTCCCTCGCAGTCGCTTCCCGTCACGATCGGAGTATGGATCCAGTAGAACCCGCGCTCGTGGAAGAACCGGTGGACGGCTTGGGCGAGACAGTTCCGCACCCGCGTGACGGCACCGATCGTGTTCGTACGCGGACGAAGGTGCGCGACTTCGCGGAGATACTCGAACGTATGTCGCTTCGGCGAGACTGGGTACGTGTCCGGATCCTCCACCCAGCCGACCACTTCGACCGAACTCGCCTGGATCTCCGTCGACTGCCCCTTCCCCTGAGACTCGACCAGAGTGCCGACGACGTCGACCGCACACCCAGCCGACAGCTTCGCGACCTCGGACTCGTAATTCGCGAGCGAATTCCCCGCCACCACCTGGATCGGATCGAAAGAGGATCCGTCGTGCACGTGGATGAAGGAGAGTCCCGCCTTGGAGTCTCGGCGCGTGCGAACCCAGCCCTGAATCCGAATCTCGGACCCAACGCCCACCTGTCCGCCCAGCGCGTGTGCGATCGATGTCGGCTTCATGTCATTACTCCCTGCTGTTCCCATTCCAAGTCGAAATGGCGAATCCCGGAATGATGCCGGACCCCACCCCGAACGAACAACCCCCCACGACAACACCGAGACCCGTGAGGCTTCCCGTGAGGCCCGCTGGGACGGTAGACTCTCCCGGGTCAGGCATTGGCTCCCCACGTGGAACATCGGAGGATCGATGGCGAACTGGAAGCAGCTCAAGGTGGACGTCCAGGAACTCGACGAGTCGGCGGCGGTCGTGTATCGACTGTCGGGGCTGCTCACCGACACCTCGGATGCATTCCAGCTCCTCGACCGGATCCGTGAGGACATGGAGAACCCGGCCAAGCGGTTCATCGTCGACCTGACCGGCGTCCCCCACGTGACGAGCGCGGGTGTGGGGATCCTGGCGGCCGCCTACACCTCCGCCCAACGGAACGAGAAGCAGCTCGTCGTCACCGGCCCCGCCAGCCGAGTGGAGTCCCTCCTCAAGCTGGTCGGGCTGTGGGACCTACTCGAACACCACGACACGGTGGAGCAGGCCCTCGGCCAGTCCTGATTCGGTTCGCGGCGCCAGTGGTCGGACTCGATCTCGCGGAGAGCCCTGTCCAACGGCTCGTCATAACTGGCTTTTATGTAACTAGATAGTCCGAGTAGTCGGGTTCGCTTCCACGCTTCAGTGTCCCGCGTCATGTATCGGACCGATCGATCCTGACCGACCCCGTTGCCTCTCGCGGTCGCTCCCTGGAGATGCCGTCTCGGTCGGTCGAAGAGTGAGGGAACGAGTACAACCGCGGACGGGACCTCGGGGAGTCGCCGATGAAGCTGATCGTCAAATTCAACTTGGTCTTCGTGTTGGTCTTCCTTCTCGGCCTCGTGGCTGCGGGATACGTCTCGAGGAACCTGCTCCAGGAAAACGCCCGCGAGGAGATCGCGCAGAACGCCCGGCTCGTGATGGAAGCCGCGCTCGCGACGCGCAGCTACACCTCGACCCAAGTCCAGCCGCTCCTCGCCGAACGGATGCAGCACGAGTTCCTTCCGCAGTCGGTCCCGGCATACTCGGCGACTGAGGTCTTCCACTCCCTCCGGGAGACGTTCCCCGAGTACAGCTACAAAGAAGCGACCCTCAATCCGACCAACCCACGCGACCGGGCGACGGACTGGGAGACCGACATCGTGAACCACTTCCGGAACGACCCCGCCGCGGACGAGGTGGTCGGGGAACGGGACACGCCGAGTGGAGGCTCGTTCTTCATCGCTCGTCCCATCCAGGTGAAGAGCGAGAGCTGTCTCACCTGTCACACGACGGTCGAGGCGGCCCCTCCGACCATGGTCGACCTCTACGGACCTGCCAACGGGTTCGGATGGCAGATGAACGAGATCATCGGCGCGCAGATCGTCTCCGTTCCGACCGACGTCCCGCTCGCCCGAGCCAATGCCGCCTTCCGGACGTTCATGACGTCGCTGACTCTCGTCTTCGCGTTCATCTTCATCGTCCTCAACTTCATGCTCTACTTCCTGGTCATCCGACCGGTCACCCGTCTCTCGGGCGTCGCGGACTCGGTGAGCCGCGGCGAACTCGGAACACCGGAGTACGAAGTGAGAGCACGGGACGAGATCGGTGTCCTCTCCGAGTCCTTCAACCGGATGCGAAAGAGCCTGGTGCAGGCCATGCGGATGCTGGAGGAGTAGAGGCGCCGTGCCGACTCCAGAACGTCTCGGGAAGTACACGATCTCCGCGGTGTTGGGCCGGGGAGCCATGGGCGTCGTCTACAAGGGGCTGGACCCGATCATCGGCCGTCCCGTCGCGATCAAGACGATCCGGCGGGACCTGGTGAGTGGACGTCACGGCGATGCACTCACCGAGCGCTTCCGGAACGAAGCGCGCGCAGCGGGTCGGCTCTCGCACCCGGGGATCGTCGGGATCTACGAGTATGGCGAAGATGGTGACGTCGCCTTCCTCGCCATGGAGTTCGTCGAAGGAAGCACACTCTCGGACTATCTCGATCGAGAGGTCCGCTTCGAGACGGCAGACATCGTCGGCATCATGAGCCAGGTGCTCGACGCCCTGGGCTTCGCTCACGAGCACGGAATCTGGCACCGCGACATCAAGCCCGCGAACCTCATCATCGGCAGGAACGGGAAGCTCAAGATCGCGGACTTCGGCATCGCCCACGTCGACTCCTCCAACATCACGCACACCGGCGCGATGATGGGTACGCCAGCCTACATGGCACCTGAGCACTTCCACGGAAACGAGGTGGACGCACGCGCCGATCTCTTCTCCTGCGGCGTCGTCCTCTACCAACTCCTCACCGGCGTGCGTCCATGGGAAGGCACATCTGCGTCGCTCGCCTACAAGATCTGTCACGAGGAACCGAAGCGCCCTTCCGAGATCGATCCGACCCACTGCCCGGCGCCATTCGACGCGATCGTGGCACGGGCGCTGGCAAAGGACCCGAACGATCGCTACCCAACAGCCGCGGAGTTCCGGGCTGAGCTATCACATGCCACTGTCGATCCCGTGCCATCCTCCGTATCCGAAGAGACGCTCTTCGCGGGCCCTCCGCCGGATCTATCGGGGCTCGACGTGGAAGCGCCAACAGGTCTCGGATCGGAACCGACGTCACCGAGTTCGTGCACAGATCCGCCGGCCGGATGGGATCCGAAGATCCTAGGACAGGTGCGAGACCAGCTCGCCCACTATCTCGGGCCACTGGCGCGCGTCGTGATCCGACGAGCTGCCGCAAAGTCCAGTGGACTGGATGAGCTCTACCGCACCGCATCCGAAGAATTGCTCAACCCGATCGACCGGAAGTCGTTCCTGGCGGAAGGAAGGGAGTTCGCCGAGCGGATCGCTCGTTCGATGAGTTCCGACAGCGGCATGACGAGCGGAAGCGGCGCCAACAGCGGAACCGGTACGGCGAGCGGAGACGGCACCACGAGCGGAGCTGGCACGACGAGTGGAAGCGGCGCCGCCGGTGGGAGCACGACGAGTGGGAGTGGTACGACGAGTGGTGGAGCGAGGAGCGGCAGCGGCATCACCGGCGGAAACGTGACGAACCACGGCACCGGTACCGCGAGCGGGGGCGAGTTCTCAAATCCTCGAGCCGCGAACCGTCCGCTCGACGAGGACACCCTCGCTGCAACGACCCGCTGCCTGGCCGCCTACGTAGGGCCGATCGCAAAGATCCTCGTGAAGAAATCCGCAGCTCAGGTGACCACGGCCGCACAGCTCCATGACCTCCTCGCCGCCCAGCTGACGGAACCGTCCGATCGGGAGAAG
The DNA here is from genome assembly GCA_020633975.1 of Candidatus Eiseniibacteriota bacterium. Taxonomy (GTDB): domain Bacteria; phylum Eisenbacteria; class RBG-16-71-46; order CAIMUX01; family CAIMUX01; genus JACKCR01. Next base: position 17,890 of record JACKCR010000010.1, read on the forward strand.
TTCCTGAGGGACGTGCGAACCAGCTAGCACACGCTATTGGCGAGCGATCAGCGGCTCGGTTCCCCGAAAGTCCACTCCGATGCGAGACGGAAGAAGTCGAGTTCGAGGAGAGGGACACGGCTGTCCATCTCGACCCGCTCACCCAGACCAGGCTCGCCAACGGTAGCGTCTCCGACCGCGAGGTCGTCGCTCGCACGGTCTGCCGTGGGAACCTCACGGGGCACGACCCAAGCTTCCGGCCCCACCGCCTGTACGAGGTAGGGGCGTTCGCCACCTGGTAGTCGCGCACGCATCGGCAGTGCAGGATCGAGTCGGACGTTCAGCGCCGCACTGGATACGAGGGAGAGCGGCTCCCCACGATCCGTTCGGCGAGGTGTGATGGTCACGGGCGCTCCGTCCGTCGTTTCGAGCCCCTCTGTGGTTCTGACAACTCGAATCCGATCGGCGAGGTAGATCGTCTCTCTCTGTTCGTCCACGTCGATCGGACGTCCACCCCGCCACGTCGGCGGATTGAACTGAGGCCCGCGAGCGGTCGCGAGGAAGGCCGCGCGCTCGGGCCACTCCGCAAGCGCGCGGAACGCGTCGGGGTCGACCACCACCCATTCCTCCTGCGCGTAGCCCAGAAGGTCCGCGAGCTGTTCGGGACCGAGGTGGAAGATTCCGTGGTACACGTCCCCGGCGAGTGGAGAAGCGTCCGGGGGAACGAAGCTCAAGAGACCGAGATTGTGGTAGACCGGTGTCCGTCCGCCTAGCGGGGCGAGGAAGGCCTTTGCCTCACTGTGCCTGTAGAACGGAATCGTGATTCGGGCCGCTTCCCTGCCGGCAGAGTATGGATGAACCGGAAGGAAACCGATCAGCAGAACCGCACCCGCTGCGAGTGGAAACCATCCGCTACGGTTCAGGATCGACCGGACCACCGGCACGAGGAGACAGACCGTGAGCGGCGCGAGGAAGAGCAGATACCGTACCTGACGTAGCGGTGTCAGATGGAGCGCTACCGCCGACAGGATCCAAGCGAGAGCCAGTCTCCGCTGTCGCCCTCCCTCCCGGTACGAAAGCACGAGCCCGAACGGAAGGAGAAGCATCGCGAGCGGACCATAGGCTGGCCAGTTCCGCAGGTAGACCCAGACCGGTTCTGCGACGTCTCGTGCACCCGCCTCGAACAGGAGGAACCGCGCCTGACGAGTCGCACGCTCGAACAGAGACAGGTCGTGTAGGGAGTCGCGCAACACCCAGCCGAGGATCACGAAGGAAACGGCCCCGCTGAGGACCATCGCGAGCGCATAGAGCGCCACCGCCGGGAAGCGGCGATCGGAAGGCGTCGGGCGGACCACGACGTGAACGATCCCCGCCACGATCCAGAAGACCGCGAACGTGTGCTTCACGAGCACCGAAACCGTCCCCAGTAGGAACACGGTCAGCCACGTGCCCGGCGTGGGCCTTCGAACGAGGCGTTCGGTGGCGAGCAGGAACGACAGGAACAGAACTCCCGGGAACAGATCGTGGCTGATGAAGGGTGCGTAGCTGAAGAACAGGTAGGTTGGAACCGCTGCGAGGAACGCGAGGAGCACAGCAGGACTCCTGCCGTACATCCGTGACGTGATCGCATACGTTGCGACGAGGTACGCAGCGTGGACGAGCGCGAACAGCGCGTGGTGCGGCCGGACCTCGAGCGGATGGAGATGCATTGCGTCGGCAACCCACTGCGCCGGGACCAGCAGCAACCCCACGATCGGCCCGCGTGTCGGGACGAACCCGGGAAGGTTCCCGAGGAAGTAGCGCGCGTTCCGGATCGAGTCGAATCCGTCGTAGTACTCGACGTCGACCAACACCGCGGCAGCCGCCAGCCACGAGAATAGAAGGCCGAAAACGATCGCCTCCGAGTACGGCAGAGCGCGGGCCAGGGTCAGGCCAACGGAGCGGCCCCGATGTTTCTCCCGTTTCGAGGTCACTTCCGCTCCCGATACGTCGAGGGCGGCGTGTTTCCACGCCGCCCTCCGCTTCACTTCGATCTGTTGGTCCGTTCTACCGGCTCACCACCACCGAGCGGCTCGCCGTGAACTCGTTCGATTGCATGCGGACATAGTAGACGCCGGAGAGCGCGTCGTTGCCGCGGTCGTCCTTCTGGTCCCAAGCGACCTGGTGGCGACCGGCCTCGAACGTATCCGCGGCGAGGGTCCGGACCTTACGGCCGGCGACGTCGAAGATCGACACTGACACCTTCGTCGCGGTCGGCACCTGGAACGAGACGTTCGTACCGTTCGTCGCCGGGTTCGGCTGGGCCCCGTAGAGCGCGAAGCTCAGCGGGGCACCGGAGACGACCGGAGCGTCGGACGGATCGTCCGAGAGGGCCAGAACCTCGAAGTCGTCGATACCGGCCTCGACGATCGAACCATCGTTGAGGTCCGACGCGAGGAAACGGAACTCGACCGTCCCCGGCGTGCCGAAGAGATCGACCACGTCGACGATGACCGGGAGCCAACGGCCCTGGTCCGCCTGCGTGTTCTCGATGTCGACCCAAGAGCCGCCATCGTTCCGTGCCTGAACGATCCAGATGTCGTTACCCGGATCGGCGCCCTTCGTGTTCGAGTACCAGCGGTGATACTTGACGAGCACGTTCTCATACGCGGAGAGGTCGTAGCCCGGGCTGTACAGCGTAGTCGTTCCGCCATCGACATCGTTCTCGCCGATGCTCCCGTTGACGGAACCCTGACCGGTGACCCAGCAGACCGTGCCATCAACCGTGTGGTCGTCCTCCGGCTGCGCGGCCGTTCCGTTCGGGTCGACGCGCGTCCAGACGCCGGTCGTCGCGTTGTCCGTACCCTCGTCGTTCACGGACCAGCCCATGTCCGTCTCCATCGGATCGAACTCGGCTGTCAGGTCGAATGCGTGGACGAAGAACGGTGCGAACTGGGGCGCCGTACCGACGTTGCCGGTCGTGCTCCCTGCGGTGATGTAGTACGTCACCTGGTCGCCCGAGGAGAACGGCACCGTCGTGCCGAACTCACCAGGGTTCCCGGTCGCGGCGAGAGTCGCCTGGCCCTCGAGACCGTTCCGCGTGTAGTGGAGGGTGACGTCGTCGATCGTGCCCGAGGTCGTCGCAACGTCGCATACGAAGTCGAGGCCGCCCGCGGACTGCGGAGTCGTGAGCGGAGCGTGGGCCACCGTCACGAAGTCGGTCAGCGTCGGGCAGCTGTAGCCGTTGCCGTTCGTGTCGTGCTTCTGCGCCGCGGCACAGATCGCCGCGTAGTTCGGCGTACCGTCCGAGAGGTCGCCATTGTCGTCGTCGGCCACGAACATCGAGAAGACCTGGTCGGCCTGGTTGAACGGATGCTCCAACGTACGACCGAAGTGCCAGAGCTCGGCCGCACGGAGCTTGCCGTCCGCCGAGCCGAGGGTCACTTCGAGGTTCTTCCAAACGTCCCAGACGACACCCGCGATGACTTCGCCGTCGGCGTGGACTTCACCCGTCAGATCCTCCGGGTACTGGAGCGCGTTGTCCGAGTCACGGATACCGGTCACACAGTTGCCCTGGTTGAATCCACGGCCGATGACCGACTCGTTGGTGATGAAGTTCGCGAGGATGTCCGCGTTTCCTTCACCGAGTCCCTCGTTGCCCTGCGATCCGAGGATCGAGGCCTGGACGCCGTGACCGAACTCGTGATGGACCACACCCTGGATCTCGCCGGTGTTCGCGCATCCACCGCCCGCGTTGTAGAAGTTGATCGTACCGTTCCAGTACGCGTTGCAGGTGCCGCTCACGCCGACGTTCGCAACGATACGCTGGTTGATGTAGGCGAAGGTCGGGTCGAACACGCGGATGAACTCGTGGACGTCGGTCACGGACTCGAACACGTCCCGCTCGTCCTGACGCGAGTTGCCATCGTTCCAGTCGACCGTGAACGGGGTGCCGCCATCGGCGGTACCGCTGAATTGCGCGTCGCTACCCTGGCCGGAAGACCGGTTCACGTTGCAGTAAGGACCGAAGAACTGTGACGTCACGGTCGCGCTGCCGCTTCCCGCGCCGATCGACCAGTTGCCGTCGACATCTGACGTCGTCGTGCCCTGTCCGCTGACCGACACTTCCATGTACGCAAGCGGGTCAGAGGACTCGCCGTTACAGTACGTATCCTGCTGGACGTCGCCCTGCGTGTTGCCGGAGAAGAAGTGGACGTCGTTGTAGCGCCAGAGGATGTCACCCGTGTGCGCATCGACGTGGGTCACCCAGATTCCGAGCGGATCGGCCGTCTCGACGCGAAGGCGGTAGGCGAGGTGATACTCGACCTGGTCCACGCCCGTCGGATAGGGCAGGACGACGAGGTCGATCTCGTCTTGGATCTCGTCCGTGACCGGATTGAAGGGCAGATCCGCCGCGGCGATCTGCTCGGCCTCGAGCTGCGTGAGCGACGGCGTCGCATCGAGCTCACCGACCTGGTAGAAGTCCGAACCCATCACGAAGAGGCGTCCGCTGTCCATGAAGACGGCGTGGGCACGGCCACCGAGGACGTCCAGCCCTTCATACGTCTGCTTGAAGTGGACGGAGTACTTGCCGAGACCGTTCGCGACGTCGGTGACCGTGAGGTCCTCCGGGTCGAGACGGAGAGTCGTGGCATTCTCGGCGAAGACGGTACGAGCCGCGGACTCCGCGTCGAGCGAGGTCGCGAGCGGAGCGGCGACATCCGAGCCGGACCCGAACACCGAGTGCGGAGAGTTCGCATAGGTGTTCCAGGAACGGACCTTCCACCGTCCGCCGAGGTCCGAGGCCAGCGCTTGCTGGGTCTGGATCATCCCCTGCGCAACTTCGGTACTCATATAGTTGCGGGTCTCGAACTCCGGCAGCTGGATCTCGAGCTCTGCGGTGCTTTGCGGAGTGACGAAGGCGAGAGCCTCCGGTCCCGCCGAAACGAGTGCGGCGATCGCGAGCAGTGAGACCCGCGAGTGAGTGAGTTTCATGAAGCGTGTTCCCCTCGTGCGAATGATGGTCCCATCGCAAGGCTCGAGCGAGCCAACGGATGGGGGCCGTGAGCGATGCACTGCGTGGATGGCTCCAACATCGAAGTCGGACCAATAGTGGAGCCGGAGTCGAGTGTAGGCGATGGGTCCGGGCCGAGTCACGCCCCCACGATCCGGGGAGCTAGACCGGTCGTTCCGAAGACGGGCTGGGCGTATACTTCTAGCTGTTCCTCCATTGAATGCCATGGATGATGAGTGGCCCACGGGCCACGAGAGCGGAAGACGCCAAACCGGCTCGCTCGCGGAGATGCACTGGCATGTCTGACGACTACGAAGCGAATCTCCCCCAGACTCCGTCCGGTGCCCCGGGCGATACCGGTGTGCTGCTGCGACGACTGCGCGACGGAGACGACGTGGCGAAGGAGCAGCTGTTCACCCGCTACCTCCCGATCCTGACCCGTTGGGCCCACCGACGGCTCCCCCCGCAGGGCCGCGATCTCCGCGACACACAGGATCTCGTGCAGGACACCCTTCTCCGCGCCCTTCGGAGGATCGACGGCTTCGAGCATCGAGGAGAGGGCGCCTTTCTCGCCTACCTGCGGCAGGTGCTCGTCAACTCGGTCCGGGACGAAGCCCGGAGGCAGGCCGTACGCCCGGGTCGTAGTCCTCTCCAGAGCGATCTCGCGGGTCCCGCGCCGGATCATCTCGCAGCAATGATCGACGATGAGGAGTCCGAGCGGCTGGAACGAGCACTGCAGCGCCTCGGGGAGGAGCAACGGCAGGCCATCGTCCTCCGGATCGAGTTCGGGCTGAGCCATGCCGAAGTGGCCGCGATGCTCGGCAAGCCAACGCCGGAGGCTGCCCGAGCGCTCGTCGGACGCTCGCTCGTCGCATTGGCTCGGGAGTACCGGCGCGGCTGAGAACCCGGTTCGTCCGCGTCGCTGGCAAAGCACCGCCCAGGGTAGAATCGTGTCGATGTCTCCCGAGAACGAAACGCCGGGGCCGTCCCCCGAGCACTCAACTCCCGACCCCGAAACGCCGGGCTCATCACCCGAGCGCGCAGACCTCGAGCTGCTCCGTCTGGCCGAGCAGCTCGCGGACGATGTCGATCTCGAAACCGGGGCCCCTTCGATCGAGACTCAGCGTCCGGAGCTGGCCGATGACATCGCGGCGCTTCGGTCGCTCGACTCCGTGTTTCGCAAGCTCCGCGCCAACGAAGTGGCGTGGAACTCGGTCACCATTCTCCCGTCCGGTCCGATTGCGGCCGCACCGCGTTTCCATCCACATCCGATCGACGCGACGGGTCGATACACGATCGACGCCGAGGCCGGCCGCGGTGGAATGGGTGTCGTGTACCGGGCGAGGGATCTGGCCTTGGACCGCACGGTCGCCATCAAGCTCGTGCCCCCAAGGCTCTCCAGTTCGACGCGACACCTCTCCCGCCTGACGCAGGAAGCCCGACTGCTTGCGTCGCTCAATCACCCGAACGTCGCGACGATCCACGGGCTCGAGACGACGAACGACGGCGAGCGCTTTCTGGTCCTCGAGTGGGTCGAAGGCGAGACCCTCGCGGCGAGGTTGGCGCGGGGTCCTCTCTCCCGCACCGAGGCGATCGAGCTGGGCGTGCAACTCGCGGACGCACTGACTGCGGCGCACGAAGGACGTGTCGTCCACCTCGATCTCAAGCCTGCGAACCTCATGATCACGCCACAGGGACGTCTCAAGGTGCTCGACTTCGGACTCGCCCGAAGGGACACTCCTTCGCCCGAGCGTGGTGACCGGGGAGCTGACACGGACAAGTCGTCGGAATCGTCGCTCGGAGGAACGTGGGGCTACGTCAGCCCGGAGCGACTGCTCGAGCCTGGCGATCATCGTGCCGACATCTTCGCGTTCGGATGCGTTCTCTTCGAATGCCTGACGGGGAGACCGGCGTTCGCGGGAAGCACCGTGGCAGAGATCCAGAATCGGCTTCTCAACGGCGCGCCGGACTGGGCTCTCCTTCCTTCGGATGCGCGGGTAGACCTCCAGGAGCTCATCGAACGCTGTGTGGAGAAGCGACCGGACCGTCGGCCGGAGTCGATGGCCTCCATTCTGCGAGTTCTGGATGGACTTCGTTCGGAGACCAGGAGACGTCTTCCGAGTCGGAGCGATCCCGCACGGAACCAACTCCCCCGTCCACGGACGCCCTTCATTGGACGCGACGAGGCCGTCGCGAGTTGTCTCGGGCGTCTCGAGCGGCCCGGGCTCCTGACCATCGTCGGTATCGGCGGGATCGGCAAGTCACGCCTCGCACTCGCGGTCGCCACTCGCTGGCTGGAACGCGAGCAGGGCCCCGTCTACTTCGCGGATCTGACTCCCCTTCCCAACGAACCGGCAGAGCTCGAAGCGGGTATCGCAGCTCTCCTCGGAGTGCGGGACCGTCCCAACCAGACGACACTGGATGGAATCGCGGAAGCACTCGTCGAGTCGGGCACGCTCCTCGTTCTCGACAACTGCGAGCAGGCCTCCGCTGCGTTGATCGGAGTCATCACCAGGGTTCGCGAAACACTGCCGGACCTCCGCGTGCTCGTCACGAGCAGGATCCCGTTCTCTGGTTCGGACGATGAGGTCCTTCGACTGGACCCGCTCTCCGTCCCAACCGACGCAGACCTGGACGATCCCGAACGCCTCCGCAACAACGACGCCGTGCGGCTGTTTCTCCATCACATCCATCGCATCCGCCCCGCACTCGAGATCCTGGATTCGGGGCTCACTTCGATCGGTGTCATCTCTCGCCGTGTCGGCGGGCTTCCACTCGCACTCGAGCTGGCGGCCGCACGCACTCGCGTCCTCGGCCTCCATGAGATCGAAGAGCGACTCGACGAGCAGCTCAACTTCCTGCGCGAGGGTGGACCCGCGAGCGGCCCGCGCCGAACCCTCGGCGTCACGATCGAATGGAGCGCGGACCAACTGAGTGCAAGGGAGAGGCGCCTCTTCCAGGCGCTCTCCGTCTTCACGCCGAGCTGCGATCTCGAAGGGCTTTCCGCCGTCTCCCCGGACCCGCTCGACGAGTTCCAGATCCTCGACGTGGTCGCCGGACTTTCCCAGAAGTCGCTGCTCCAGGTGGAGTCCGTGCCCGGCGGCGCGTCCCGCTATCGTCTCCTCGAACCGATCCGGCAGTTCGCAAGCAAGGAGCTGTCCGAAACAGGAGAGGACGAGGACGTTCGGAGACGCCATGCGAACCACTTCCTCGCGTTGGCGGAACGCGCGGAGGTCGCACTCTATGGAGCGAGTCAGGCCGAGTGGCTCGAACGGCTGGAGCGGGACCGCGACAACCTCGCGCTGGCGCTCAGTTACTGGGCCGAGCAGGGCGACGGACGTCTCCGCGCGGCCCGCATGGTGGCGGCACTCTATCGGTTCTGGACGGTGCGCGGTCACATCCAGGAGGGACTGAAGTGGACGCAACGAATCCTCAGCCTCCCGGAAGACGCATCGCTGCTCCTCCGCGCCCGGGTGACCTTCGCCCACGCGTTCCTTCTCTTCTACGCCTACGGCACCAACCGTGACACGTTGGCGGCTCGATTCGAGGACGCACTTGCGCTGTTCCGGAACGCGGGCGACCGCCAAGGTATGGCGCGCTGTCTCAGCGCTCTCGGCATAGAGTTCAACTCGCTCGGGGACCACGAGCGAGGAATGCACGCACTGACGGAAGCGCGAGAGCACTACGCCGCGGTCGGTGACTTCCGGGGGCTCGCGACCGTGGCGAACAACATGGGCCTGTCCCACTGGCTCCGCCACGACGTTGCGCAAGCAACCCCGCTGATCGAGGAAAGCTACCGGCTCCATGCGCAAAGTGGCGACAGGCAGGCCCGAGCCAACGCCGCGCTCAACCTGGCATTCCTCATCATTCGTGCCGTGGATCTCGAACGCGGACGTGTTCTCGTCGAGGAGTGCGCGGACATCCTCCGCAACCTGGAGGATCAAGGAACCACTCGCGCCGGGCTCCTCCTCTGCACGGCAGAACTCGCGACCCGCGAAGGTGACTCGCGGGCCGCGGTCTGGTTCTTCGGCGCTGCCGACGCTCGCCTCGCCGAAATCGATCTCGAACTCACCGACCTGGACCCCTGGTGGTACGAGCACGACCTGCGGTACGCGGAAGCCAGGATGTCACTCGGCGCTGGAGATGGCGCCGTCGTCGACGTCAGCGTAGACCCCGAAGTCGGCGCAGATACCCATGTCAACGCAGACGCTGAACTAGGAGTAGACCCCGAAGTCGGCGCAGACAACGAAGCCGACGTCCTCTACGAGGCCGGTCGCGATAGTCGGCCAGAAGAGACCGTCCGTCAGATCCTCACCTGGCTCAACTCCCCAGAGTCGCCGTTCCCCCCCACGACTCTACGGTGAGAGCTTTGGTCAGGGAGACGAGTTCCGGATAGATCCCTCCCGGCATGAAGAGCAGTCTCCCGCCGGACGTTGCCGCGGACTGCGCGGCGGCGACGGTGTAGTAGGGACCGTTCGGAGTGTTCCCAACGTTCCCATAGTCTCGGGCGACCCACGTCGTGTTCGGGGTGAAGTCGACGAGCCGTACCGCGCCATACCCGTAGACGTTGTCCGGCCCGGGAACGCCCCAGTCCCTCCAAATCGTCACTGCCTGGGCGAGGATCAGCCAGCGCGTCGCGTTGCCGAACCACAGCGTCTTGTCGGACCAGAACGCGGTGATCGCGCCGGCAACGTTCGGTGTTGCGCAGCTCGTCCCCCCGAAACCGGACGAGTAGGTGAACCCCTTCGTGTCGGTGGGTCCGGTGAGATCCGGAAGGAGCATCCCGCTGTTGCTCGGCCCCTGTCCGCTGTAGTTCGCGATCGGCGTCGATCCGTTGGCCGAATCGTACGCAGACCAGGTCACGGCGCCGATGCTGAGCACGTTCACGCCGGTCGCGTTACTCGGGCAGGTCGTCGAACCCGCGGCCACGCTGTACTCGTACCCATAGCTGTTGTTGTCGCCGAAGACCTCGAACTCCGTCGCTCCTCCCGACACCCTCCGGACCTGGAGGAGGACGGTCGCGTCTGTCGCGTTCGTGTTCATCCACGAGATCGACTCGAACGTGTTCCCGCCACTCGTGCTGCTCGCGAGGACGGTGTTTCCGCTGCTATCGAGTAGGTACAGGTCGTAGTCGAAGGTGCCACCGGAAGTGTTCCACGCGAGGTTGAATCCGGCCGTCGTTCCCGCGACGACATTGAGAGAAAGCGACTCGTCTCCGGTCGACCAGTCGTGTCGATTGACGTCGCCGTTCCCCGAATTGAACGTGCCCTGCCAATGGTCGAGCGCACGGTTCCCTGCCGATGTGCAGAAGTTGATCCCGGCGTTGGACGCTTGATTCGCACCAGCACAAACGGCTCCCGAATCGTCCGCCCAACCGAGGTTGTACCACGACATCGAGTGACTGATGACGTCGCATCCGTTCGCAATGGCGTCCGTCACCGCAGCGCCGATGTCCGCCGCGGAGTCCACCTTGTAGAGCCGCCAGGTCGCACCCGGGCAATGGTCGTAGGCCGCCTCGAGACAGCCGGTGCCGTGGGTCGTTCCAGTCTCGAACGAACCCGTGGCCAGGTTGATCTGGGTGGTGCGCGAAGTCGGCGGCGCGTCGCCGTTGTTCCGCGCCGCAGTGAGCCCGGTCCAGTCCTGGTCGATCACCGCAATCACGACGCCGTTGCCGTTCGCGCCGCCCGTCCGGTATCCGACCGAGTTCGTCACGTCGTCGTTCGGTCCCTCTCCCGCGACCGCGTCGAGCGTGGGCACCGCCGCCTTCTCCAGAGTCCAACCGGCCGGCAGCGCAGTCGCGATTGCGATCAGCTCGCGGGGATTCGCCCACGCGTCGATCCGGTTCGAGTAGGAACGGTCGACGACCAGATCGAATCCACGAGTAAGAGAGGCCGTATCGACCGCGAGACTGGCGTCAGAACCGTCCGGCCCCACGATCTCGACGTGAACCCGTCCATCCACGACGACGAGCCCACTCGGCGGGAGGAGAGCGGAAAGGTCACTCGCAGCGTTTGGTTCGCCCGCGGCGGGCGCGTCCGACTCGACGAGCCTCTGCGCGTTCCACAACACCGACTGCATCGGCAGCGACTTCATCTCGCGGAGAGCTTCCGGCGACGGATCCTGCGCGAGGACCGGGCCGGCAGCCAGGCCCGCGAGCAGAGGGAGACAGAAGAGACACCGCATCACGAACCGCCTCTCCTTACTGAAGGTTCACGAGGACGAGCACGAGCCCGGTTCCCTCGTCCAACGCACCCATCGACTTCCCGATCACCGCTCCCTGACTCCGCACTCCATCCGTCGCCTTCATCGCGTGACCTGCAGTGGACGCCGTCGTGAGGAGGTCGCCAGGTTCGATCGCGCCGTTCTCGGCCGAGCACTTGACCCAGACACGTCCCGACATCGCGAGCGGCGTCTCCCCTTCGAGCGCGCCGACCTGGCTCAGGTGGATTCCTGCCGACACTCCGCCCGCGCCCGACACCACGCCCGCGACCTTCCGGTCGTAGGCGTTCGTCGATGTGGCGAGTTGCCCGGGGATCCTCGCGTCGATGACGACGACCGTTCCCGGCTCGGTGGCGGCCTCGTCGCTCGTCGCGAAGCCTTCGACGAGGTCGGCGCCACCGAGGATCTGGAGCGTCTTCACCTGCGCGAGACCGTCGGCATAGAGTGCGGGGCCGCCTCCCGTGTTCGTGAAGAGGCCGCCGTAGCCCACCGGCCCGTTCGCAACTCCGACGACACCGCTTCCGTAGGTCGACTCGGCGAAGACTCCGACGCAGCTGCTCGTGAAGCTGCTCCCTGACCCCTTCGCCCAGACCGCCGCATCCATCGTTCCCGAAACTCCATCGGCGGAGGCCTCGACCTTCGCTCCCGTCGAGCTGGCGGACACGATGTGGAGCTGCGCTTCGGGGCTCAGCGTGCGAAGGCCTAGACGCCCGTCGAGGAAGTGCTTGTCGCTGTCCGCATCGTAGATCCCGATGCCGCCGGGCGCGAAGTTCCGGATCCAGCACGTGCCGTAGCTCGCGTTGTTGTTCGACACCACGAACGGATTCACCGCGTTCGTTCCCGTGTCGACGACGAGCTGTCGTCCACCGTGGGCCGCAGTTCCGATGCCGACGTGGCCCAAGTACTCGATGCCGTACGCACCTGGAGTCCACGGATTCCCTCCCCCACCCGGTCCACTCGTCGCGTACACGGCGTAGGGGCCTGCGTTGATCGGCTGACGTGGAGACAGTGTCGTCCAGCCCGGATCACCGTCGCAGAGCACGGAAATCTCCATCCAACGCTTGTCGCCGTTGAAGGCGCCGCCCCCGAAGTCGATCTCGGCGCTGAAGGTGCCGTCGACCAGGGTGACCGGAACTTCGACGAGGCCGCCGATCTGCGAGCCCGCTGCATCGTCGTCCCAGAGCGTGAAGCGGAGGGAACATGCGCCGTCGGCGGGCACGCCTTGGTTGTCGAGACGCCCCTGATAGGTGAACCCAGTACCCACCGGCGCTGCCTTCACGAGCGTTGCGGCGCAGATGGCCAGCCATCCGCATACGAGAAGTGACGAGATTCTGATTCGCATGGAGCATGACCTCTTTGCAGAATGAACCTGAGTGACGGACGCACGTGGCGTCGGACAGACACGGAAACAGGAACGGATGGCGAACGGCGCAACGCGCCCCGGGCGCTACCTGGCGACCACGAGCTTTCTCGTACGTGCCCGCGCTTCCCGATCGCTGGTCAGACGCAGGAAGTAGACTCCAGCGGGGAGCTCTGCCGGAACGCCGACACCGAGGAGCGGGACCGCATGAACGCCCGCGCCGAGGTCGCCGTCGAGAAGGGTCCGGATCAGCGCGCCGTCCGGACCGAAGAGGTCGAGCCGTGCATGCGCCGATCGCGGAAGAGTCAGGTGAACCGCACCTTCCGCCCGCATCGGATTGGGGACGGGAACGCTCAGCGCGAACGAGAGAGCAGCCTCGGGAATGGGGCCGCCGTCGTTCTCGAATCCGGAGGTCCCGGGCGTCACCGGCACCCAGAACCCGCCAAGCATCTGGTAGTCGCCCGCCGCCGCCTGAACGCCGGACAGTGCCCCGGCCGTACCGGATACCTTGTAGTCCCCGCCCACACTGATTCCGCCGCCAGCACTCGCGACGCTCCAGTCGAGCTCGTACACCCCGCCGGCTTGGGCACGCGCCATCGAGGGCACGGCGAAGCAGAGCGCCATGATGGCGATGCGCCAGAGGTGGTTGGGCATGTTTCGCGGCCGCTTCGAGGTTCGCGCAGGCATCATGGTTGGGAGGCTCCTTCGACGGCGGACCGGACACGGACTCGCCGTTCGAAAGGGGCAAACGCAGACGCGGAGGAAACCGTACGGACTTTCTTCGAGTCGTTTCGCGAATCCCTCGAAACACAAACCCGCCCTCGCCCCTTCAAGGGAGCGCGGGCGGGTTGCGTCGGACCGCAAACAGTCGAAGGGGACGCCTGCCAGCGTCCCCAATCCGACAACGCCGACCCCATACCTCGGCCGCCGGCACCCACCGACAGGCCGAGCGTCGTCTCATCGGATCGTGAGGAGCCGCTCCGTGTGGACTTCGTTGCCTGCCTGAAGACGGCAGAGGTAGACGCCCGACGCCAAGTTGTCCGGAACGAACTCGAGGTGGTGGACCCCGCCGGGCATCTGCTCGTCGAGCAGCGTCCTGAGAAGCCGACCTTGGAGGTCGAACACCTGAAGCCGCACCGATGTCTGCTGGGCCAGGCTGAACCCGATCACGGTGCCGCTCCGGAACGGATTGGGCGTGATCGGACCGATGCTGGTACGGAGAACGACCGGAGCGTCTCCAACGTCGCTCGCGTCGGAATTCTCTGCACCGGGGGTCGGCGCCGCGGTGTCGACGAACGGACCGGTTCCGTTCGGGATCCGCGCCATGGAGTGGTCGGTTGTTTGCGCACCGAAGCTCGTGCTGTCGACCACGCTGAAGTCCGGATTCGAGAAGACGACGTCCTCACCTCCCGCAGAGAGCTTGAACGATGCGTGGAGTCCCTCCTGCGTCGCATCGTCGTCTGCCCAGATGATGAGGTAGCCACCGGCGTCAATCGTCGCGTCGCCAGGGAACTCCCACTTCGCCGGATCGAGCGGATCGTCCGAGAGGTAGTTCCCGCCGAGTGCGATCGATTCCGAGGTCGGGTTGAAGAGTTCGATCCAGTCGTCCGCCTCGCCGGCGGGATCGAAGATCATGGTGTTGTCCGCCATGAACTCATTGATCACGACTTCTCCCACCGCGAGCGGGTTTCCGTTGCGCGATGCGAAGGTCGGTCGGCCTTGGAAGAAGTCGCCGGTACCGTTCGGGATCCTGGCCATGGTGAGGTTGGTCGTCTGTTCGCCGAACGTCACCGCGTCGAGCACGTTGCCTCCCGTGTCCGAGAAGACGACATCCTCTCCCCCGGCCGAGAGTTTGAACGATGCGTGGAGCCCTTCCTGACCCACGTCGTCGTCGGCCCAGACGATCAGGTAGCTGAGCGCCGGGATCACCGTGCTGTCTGGGAACGCCCACTTCATCGGGTCGCCCGGATCGTCCGACAAGAACATGCCGGAGAGATCCACGTCCGTCCCGGTGTTGTTGTACATCTCGATCCAGTCCTCGGCTTCGCCGGCTGGATCGAGGATCTGGTCGTTGTCGGCCGCGAACTCGTTGATGACTACATCCCCGGTGCCGACTCCGTTCTGAGCATTGAAGGTAGGAAGCCCCTGGACGAACGGACCCGTTCCGTTCGGGATCCGCGCCATCGTGAGGTTGGTCGTCTGCGCCCCGAAGGTCACCGAGTCGACGACTGCTCCCTGCGGATCCGAGAACATGATCGCTTCTCCGCCCGCACCGAGCTTGAACGCCGCGTGAAGCCCTTCCTGACCCGCATCGTCGTCGGCCCAGACGATGAGGTAGCCGTGGGGATCGATGGTCGTTCCAGCGGGGAACTGCCACTTCGTCGGATCGAGGTAGTCGTCCGTCAGGTAGGCGCCATCGAGATACGTGACCTCATCCGTGTTGTTGAAGAGTTCGATCCAGTCCTCCGCCTCGCCCGCGGGATCCAGGATCTCGGTGTTGTCCGCCGCGAACTCGTTGATGACGACCGCCCCCGGATCGATCGTGACCGGACAGGAGATCCCAAGCGTCGTGAGCTGGCTCTCGATGTCCGCCTCGCGTGCCGCGATGAAGCTCTTGAGACCGGGCTTGCGGTGTCCACCGAGCGTGAGATCGAAGTCCAGGTTGTCCTCGAAGTCCTGGTCCGTATACATCTTCCGCGGATCCGCGTAGACGTAGGGACGAACGAGGTCCGCGAGCGTATCGATCTTCGGGTTGAGGAGATCGGACGAGAAGTGCAGGGTAAAGAGCCGGCAGAGCTCATGCAGGTACTCGTCACTCAGCACCGGGTCCGCGAATATCTTGGACGCGAGCGGCCGATTCGACGTGCTCGAGACATAGGTGAGGTTCAGTGTCTCGTAGTTCTGAGCCGCGCCCCAGTAGGATCCGTAGCTCATCCCGGTGTCCCAGAGGATCCACTCCATCTTCCCCGTCACTTCGTCGAAGTAGACGTAGAAGTTCCGTCCGCTCCCGACGTAGGAGTCGAGGCTCGAGAGGATGATGTCGCTCGCGAACACGCGATAGACCGAGCTCATGTCTACCACGGGCGGAAGCGCCGTCGCGACGTCGGCCGAGTTGTTGAGCGAGTCGATCACGGCGACCAGGTCCGTCCACGGATCGAGCGAATCGTCCGTCTTCAGCTCGTAGCGGGCGTAGTAGGCGGCGGGATCGCTCCCGTACCACTTGAAGTCGGAGATCGGCCCACCGAAGAACCCATCGACCGCCTTGTAGAGGTTGCCACCGTTGTTCCCGAAGCGTGAGGTGAGCAGCGTCTTGTCGACATGTTCGACCAGGCTATAGAAGCCCCAGAGTTCGCCGTTCAGGTAGAGTTCGGCGAAGTTCGCGCGCGGCCCGGGGATCCCGGCGTCTCGCGCATAGTCCAGGTAGAGCTTCTCCCGGAGGAACGTCGGATCCTCGAAGCAGTTGTTGAGATGGAGCCCATCCACTCCGTCGATCTCCTGACCGCCGATGAACTCGTCGAGTTTGATGCGGAACGGCTTCTTGTCGTTCGGATGGGTGTAGGAAGAGTTCCCTTTGAGACGGACTCCGACGCTGTCGAACACCGTGCCATCGAAGGTGACGGTCGCGGCCATGTACTGCTCGAGGCCGTCATCGTAGTAGGTGGTTAGAGAGTCCCACCACGCCGTCTGCGGGAAGTCGATCTCGATCGTGTAGACCTGTGCGCCGGAGAAGAGAGCATCTCCGGGGGCGGCGAATGCCACCTGCGACGAGGATGCCGACAGGAGCACCAACGCGAAGGCGACCAGTACCGCGAAGAGCGGGAAACGCTTGGCGAGCGATGAGAGTGTGGAGAGTTCGGAACGCACCGAGACCCCAGTGAGTGCGGACGAGAGCTTCTTCATGATGTCCCCCAGCGGGAGAGTTCGTCTCGACTCGCCCTTGCGTAGCCGACGAGCGCTCTCCCGCAGCCTGTGAGCGGGTTGCTACCGGTAGGTGGCCTTGATCGATCCCCAGGTGGTCGGCATCACCGGTGTCGGCTCCGTCGGCTCCCAGTTGATGTAGTCGAAGCGAACGTTGCCCGTGAAGTCCCCTTCGGAGACGCCGCCAAAGGTCAGCTGCACGTCCTGTCCGGCATAGGTGGTGAGGTCGACGACGACGGGGCCGACCCACTCCGGATAGGTGTCGTTCTCCGTCGTCATCGGCATCGTCCAGAGTTCGACTCCGTCCACCGCGACGTAGACGTGGTCGTCGTCGAGCGGAGCGTCGTCGCCGTCGGGACGATAGGACGCGTAGTAGAACGAGATCGCGGCGAACTCCGGCGCGATGTGGAGCGTCTGGCTCACGGACGAAGTGACGGCGAACGGTGCGCCGAAGTCGTCGTAGCAGTAACCGCCGGCCCAGTAGTCGAAGAAGCCGTGCCAACCGGAGAGGTACCAGGCTCCGGCCCAGTCTCCGATCCACTCACAGGTTGGGCTGTTGCTGTTTTCGGTCCAAGCGGAAGCAGGCGGGGGGCCTTGTTCGAAGCTTCCGTCGTTGATCAGATTCTCCACGCTACGAGTCGCGTTCGCGTCGTACGTGGCGGAGGAGGTCCAGGTGCCTGCTCGATCGAGCGAAGCGGCGAACACAGTACCGGCCATGAGGGCGAGGACCGTGGATGCCGTCAGAGTGGTAGCCATGAGTTTCATCGATGTCGTTCCTCCACAGGTCGTTGTGGTCATCCGTGTCGTTCGGTGTCGGGCCCGGGGCCCGGCCGTCTGAGATTGGCAGCAGGGCACCAACTGGTCCCTGCCGGCGTCTCTCCGTTACCGGACCTTGACGAAGTGCGTTCTCTTCGAGAGTCCGTCGAATCTCACATCTACGTAGTAGAAACCGGAGGCGAGGTCGTTGGCGCGGAAGGAAACTGTCGAACCGCGTCCCCAAGTTTCGTGAACCATTCGACCCGATACGGAGAAGATCCGTACCTGGACCTCGGCGTTCGTTGCGTTCGCAAGACGGATCTCGCCCGACTGCGTGGACTGGTCGAAGATCAGGTTCAGCTCCGGAACGGAAGCATCCGGTTCGGAAACCGCCGTCGGGAACAGGTTGGAGAGGCCTGGATACGTCGGCCCGTAGCCGTACGCCCGCTGGATCTGGCCCGGAGCGTTGATCGTGCGCATGACCGCGCCGCTGTCGTCGATCTGCTGGATTTGGGTCGAGCCGCCACGCGTCACCAGCGTGTTCCCGTTCGGAAGACGCTGCACCGATCCCTCGTGGTCCGAGAACGAGTACGGAATCGTGGTCGTTGCGCTGGTCGCCCAGTCCCACTCGACGACCCGGTCCAGTCCGTTGTCGACGACGAGCGGGCTATTGAGGCGCATCGCCTCCTCGTCGATGTCCGGCATCTCGATGTCGGTTCCGAGGAAGTACCGGTGTGACCACGCGGCCGCGTGAACTCGTCCCGACCCCGAGACCTGATACACCTGCACCACCGGAGCCGTCGGCAGGCTGTGGTCGATCACCACGACCTTGCGCTGCGGCGTCTGCATGTCGACCACGACCAGATCGAGTTCGGGGTTGTAGCTGACCGAGTTCATGTAGGTGTTGCCGCTGACGAGTTCCAACGGAAGATCGCACTCCCAAACGATGTCCCCACTCGTCGGGCCCGTGGGCTGCACCTCGAAGACCTTCCCCACACTCGACCCATCCGTCGGGATGAGGATGTTCCCGTTCGGCATCGGCTCGACATCGTAGCCGGCCCTAGCGGTCGGATCGCAGAAGAGGTAGTCCCAAACGATGTCGCCGTCCCAACTGATCTTCTGGAACCGCCCACTCGGGTAGGCGCCGTTGTGAGGCGGCGACACGCATTGGAGGTTCCGGATCGGGAAGAGCACGCTGCCGTCTTCGAGGAGGTAGCAGCTGGTCTGGGCCGTCCCCGAAGCGACCCAGGTGTGGACCGAGTCCCCGTTCGGGTCGAGCAGGTGAGCGGTGCTCCCCACCGCACAGATCGTGTAGGCGTCGTAGGCTGGGGCCGCCTGCCCGATGCCTGGCAGGGCCGCGGCCATCGCGACCGCGGCGGATGTTGCAATGCACCAAGATGTTAGCCTCGAGTTAGCCATTCACTCCTCCTGCGTGGTACCCGGAGATGGCCGGGGACGCACGATCCTACGTCACCTATTGCGGGATCCCCGGAGCCGAAACCGATCCGTGAATCGGGGCGACCCAAGTCTAGGGATGGCGTCGGCAGCCCTACATTCGGGGAACTGCGTACGACTTCTGGGCCCCCTAGTCGCGGCCACGGGCAACGCGGCCAGTCGCTAGAGATCATCGAGCGGCCGAGCTACATGAGAGGAGGACAGGCGGGGGGGATGGTTCGTTAGGCTCAGGTTTGCGGATAGTTGTCGCTGTTGCGGGGCGCACACGGGGCTCCCGCAGGGCGCGATGAGCCCCCCTCGGGAGGCACGGTGACGAGGGCCCGCACACAAAAGTCCTGACAGGTCCGCGGGACGCTGACCAAGCCCCCATCCACCTCCCGGGCCCTCGGGGACGGTCTCCGCACGGCCTATCCCGCCGTTTTCCCGCGTGCGGATGAGCCGTGCATCCGTGCAGACGTCTCCGCCACCCCTACGGAAGCCATCTGCACGGGTGCATTGGCCGTCTTTAGGCGTGAGGATGCTCCCTGCAGACCTGTAGAGGGCTCCCTCACCCGTACGGACGCGCTCTGCACGCATGCAGCGACCATCTTCCCGTGTACGGGAGGTCTCTGCACGGATGCATGCCGCGCCTTCCAGGGTGACGGAGCACTCTGCACGAACGCACCACGCATCCTCACCGGTAGCGACGGGCTCTGCACGGATGCAGCACACACCCTCACGGGTAACGGCGCCCCTTGCACGGATGCACCGCGCTCCCTCACCCGTAACGACGCGCTCTGCAGGCGTGCGGCGGGCGTCGTCACAGCGGAGGGAGCGTTCTGCAGACGTGCACTGCGCTCCCTTCGGCATCACGGTGCCCCCTGCATCCGTGCGGACGGCTCCCTCACCCGTGAGGATGGGCTCTGCAGGCGTGCAGCGAGCGTCTTTCCACGTACGGGAGCACTCCGCACGCGTGCAGAGTGCGTCGTCACCCGGGAAAGTGGCGTGCTGGGACGTGCAGAGAGGGCCCGTACGCGCGCAAGACGTTGTCGGCGTGCAGCTAACGGAACATCGCCTTCACGCTGCCCCAGCTACCTCGCAGGATCGTGAGCCCGGGGCACAGGCCATCCGCGACCACTGGGCGTGGCCCTGAAACGGCACCTCTCGATGAGATCGTCTGAGGGTCGGGCACTTGTTTCCCCGCTCATTCGGGTAGAAGCGACATCGGGTCGCGACGTACACGGACCGCAACGGGAGGCGCTCGATGGCTGGAACGCGATTCGACCGCAAGAGACATAACATCAACTTCTTGCGCACATCATCATCCTGGCTCTCGCTGACGGTCCTGTTCGCGTTGTGCCTGACTCCGCACCTTTCGAGGGGCGCTGTCTGGACACCAAGCAACCATCCCGTCCAGCTCAACGAAGTCAACGGCTACTTCCTGACCGCCCCGTCGGTCGCCTCCAATCGGCTCGACCAGACCGTCTACGTCTGGCACGGGCCGGGAGCGTCCGACGATCGCGGAGTCTTCGCCGCGCTGGAAACCGACCACACGGAGTTTCGGGTCAACGTCACGACGAGCGGAATCCAAGAGTGGCCGAGCGTCGCGTTCCTGAACGATGGACAGTCTTTCGTCGTGGTTTGGTGCGATGAGAGCGGTCAGGTGCTGCTTCGGCACTTCCGAAAGGACGGAATCCCACTCACTGGGGAGGTCGCCCTCCAGAACCCATCCAACGGGGATTCGTTCGAGTATGCGGTCGTGCGTACTCTGCCGAGCTCGAAGCTCGTCGTGGGGTGGGTTCGGTCTTCCGGAGGCCGCACCACCGTCGAGGCACAGGGGTTCCTTCCCGATGGACAGTCGTCATCCGATCTCGTCACGTTGTCGACTTCGAGCCGGGCCCAACGAGAATTGGACGCCGAAGTCGCGTCCGATGGGTCCGTCGCATTCGTATGGACACAAGACGAAGCCGGACCAGTTGGAAGGGACGTGTACTTCGCGAGCCTGGCTCCGGACCTCAGCTTGATCCGGTCGGAGTGGTATGTCGCGGGCGCGCCGGAAGCTTCGACTAACCACCCCGACCTGGCGTGGTCGCACGACGACCGGTTCGTACTCACTTGGGTCGAGTGGAACGTAGTCACGCGCGTCGTCGATCTGTTGGGATTTCAGCATGGCAATTCGTATTCGTACTCGGGGGAGTACGGTCTTCCGGCCGTCGACCGCAGTTCGAACGGGCGCTTCTTCCTGATCTGGACGTTCATCGACGAGGACGACACACGGGGGCTGCGCTCCGTCGCACTCGGATCGGACGGCGGTCCCATCGACATACCGACCGTCCTCGAGACCGGCACGCATCACGCGGGAATCGACATCGCCTTCGGAGAGGATGATCATCCCAAGGTCGCGTACAACGGTGCTCCCGACCTGACGGTCGAGTACGACATTTATGCTATCGACTACGAGTTGGCCGCCGCGGGCCTCCCCGGCGAGGGGCCTGGCGGAGTCGAGCCGAACGGGGGCGGCGGGCTCGGCGGCTCAGCAGGGTCGGACCACTCGAACCCGTTGGGTGTGCTCGTGACGCCGTCCGCCTTCACCTCGGAGACGACGTTCCACTACGACCTTCCCCGAGACGACTTCACTCAGACGACCACCGTCAGGCTCGAGCTGTTCGACACGTCTGGCTGCCGGATTCGAACACTGACCGACCCAGACGCTCGGCCATCGGGTCGACACGAGCTGAGGTGGGACGGGGGCGACGAGAACGGAGCGCAGGTTCCGCGCGGCACGTACTTCTACCGCATCACGGCAGGTGACCTACGGCAGTCGGGGAGAGTGGTGCGAGTTGGATGACAAACGGCCCCGGGCTACCCGCGAGGATCCGCCATCCGCCCCATGAACAGGATGCTCCCCGTTCCCTTGTCCCGGATGAGGAACGCAAAGGGATGGTCCGCTACGAATTGCTTCCACTCCATCGGAGCAGAGAGCTCCCGCAGAGCGATGGCAGTCGCCGCGGCAGCCTCCGTCCCCTTCTCGTCCACGTCGATGAACGCCTTGTGGACGACGGTGCCGATGCTGAGAGGACGGTCTGACATCCCCGAGAAGTCTGCGCTATCCGAGAACGCAGAGGGCATCCCCATGGAAGACAGCGTACCGGCGAGCCCGAACTCGGATTCGATTCGGAAACGAGGGAACGTCACATCCACCGACTCATGCTCGAGACCGTGGAACACCCGATCGAGGAGCGCTCCGTCGAGTCGACTCTCGAGTTTGGGTAGACCATCGCGATCCTTGGGGAGCAGGACGACCATGGATAGACCACTTCCGTCGTAGCCCATCTCCAGTGCACTGAACTCATCCTCTTCGAAGTAGCCGAAGACCTCACCCGCAGCCATGAGCGGAGTCGTGATCTCTTCCCCGCCAGCCAAGAAGAACGCCTCATCGCGCGTTCGTGCTTCCGTGAACTGCTCCTTCCACGCGCCCTTGAAGTACATGGCATTCGCGAGCACGAGCCTCGTGAGTCCATCGACGGTGCCTGGACCGAGGAGATCCTGGATCCGATCCTTCGTCTCTTTCGCACACCAATCGTTGATCTCCTGGCGGGCCTTCTCCGGATCCTTGGCGAAGTCGACCTGGCCGAGCGCGGCCCCGTAGTCTTCCTTGCAGACCTCGACGAAGGCCTGGTTCCAGCTCACGCCCTCCTGTCCCCAGAGCCGGTTCGCGATCGAGAATTCGACACCAGACTCCACAGGGCTGGTCAATGCGCCACTCAGACGTGCGAACGCTTCGTGAACGTCCCCTTGGTCCAGGTGGAGAACGTCCGCCATTTCCGCGGCAGTCTTGCCGCCGGCTCCTGCAAGAGTCATGGCGAGAGCGGTCGAGATGCTGTGGGGCGAGTAGAAGAAGTTCCCGGACTGGTTCGCGAACCGGCCGTACAGGTCGAGCGCGAACTCGCGGTTGGCGGCGGACAGTGCAAGGACACTCGCGTCGACTTCCGACGGCTTCAGCCGCCTGGCCTCCGCTGGACAAACCTGGAAAGCGATCACGGCCGCCAATGCGAGCCGAAGAGAAACCGAGGGGCGGATCGACGGACGAGCAGACATCGCGAACATGGCAACCTCCTGGATCGGGACGACACTCCGGAACGGTCGGCGGAAGCGCCTGGAGGCCCGGCACGAGTTTCTACAAACCGCGCCGCCGACCGCCACTCCAGAGGACGGTGCTCGATTGCCGAGTGCTTACGCACCATGCTCACAGTGATCACGCGCCCAAGGGCTCGAGCGGGCAGCCGTCACCGACCAAGTGCCAGCCCACCTCATTTCACCCGAAGGATCCGCACAGTCCGCGCCTCGCCTGCGGTAGCCAAGCGCATCCAGTAGACGCCTGACTCGATTGGATCGCCATGGCCGTCACGCCCGTCCCAGACGAGTTGGTGCGTCCCCGCTGTCCGGGGGCCTTCCTCGAGGAGGACTCTCCGTCGGCCGTTCACGTCGAAGACCTCGAGCTTCACCTGCTGTGCGGTCGGGAGGTCGAAGCGAAGGACCACCTCGTTGCGGAAGGGGCTGGGACGTGGGGAGAGAAGCCGCAGCTCGGTCGGGAGCGGCACCTCGAACCGTCCGGCCTGGAGGTACTGGGCCGTGTCATCTGGCAGCTCGATCCGGATTCGGTATTCGTACTCGACCCCGGGCTCGACTCCGTCGTTGAACGGAGTCGCCCACGGATCCAAGAAGCGAATGCGGCGATCCTCCGCGGGGAAGAGCGGTTCGTCGAGCAGCGACTGGTACTCCGACTCGTAGTCCGACTCGTAGTCCGATTGGCGCTCCGGTTGGTACGTCGGAATCGCCCCCATCGACGGAGGACTCTCGCCCGTCGAGGAGCCCGTCATCCGCTCCGACTGGGAGTCGTCACTCCCCACCGGTCTCCGGTCGATCCAAACGCCGTCGAGTGGATCGAACACTTCCGGCACCTCGAACTCGAGCTCGAGCCCTTCGGAGTTCGATCCGAGAGCGAACGCGGGGAGTTCCGCGGGGAAGGTTTGAGGAGTACCGATGGGGGCGAAGATCGCCTCGAGCGGACCATAGGCGTGGGAGGATCCGCCCTCGAACTCGATCGGAATGCGGTACCTATAGGACGTCCCGACTGCAACGAAGCGATCGAGGAAGGAGTAGACGCCGTGCTCGTCCGGCAGGAGCGGGGAGCGCTCGAGGCGGACCCAGTCGCCGTTCGAATCTTGTCGTTCGATCCCGACGCTCGTGGTGGGAAGCGCCGGGCTCGGTACGAAGCGGATCTCCATCCCGCGGACACCTGGGAAGATCGACTGCGAGAAGAGAGTCGGCGGAGGGGTCGTTCGATTTACTTGCACGGTGATCGGTACGCTGAGTTCGGGGGTGGCGCGGTCGTTCGAGAGGATGAGCAGGTTCGCGCGATAGGTTCCCGCGGGAGCGTGCGGGTTGTCGAACGTCACATCGATCCGTCCGGATGCGGTGCCGATGGCTTGACCGTGCTTCGGAGTGCGGCGGAACCATTCAGTGGCGCGCGGCAGGTCCGGAACGAAGTCCGAGGCGGGTAGGTCCACTCTGCCGCCGGCTACGAGCTGGAAACGGAACTGCTGCGGATCGCCGATCAGAATCCTCGGCAGGTCGATCTGGATAGATCCGTCCGTCGGGAACTCCACGTCGGCGAGGACTGCATACTGACTCCGGCTCCTCACGTCGAGCACCACGGCAAAGATCGATGGGTCCGAGAAGCCAACTTGACTCAAGACGCCGCCGAACAGAAGGAAGTACTCGTATCCCAGGTTGACCACACCGCCCCACGGAAGCGAGAAGTCGTTCTGGCTGGTGCTCAGGTCCCCGTCGGTATCGAACGCGATCAGTCCTCCCCACTGCGTGTGCGGATCGTCCCATTCGCCCTCGATCGTGAACCGCAGGACGCGGCCGGCATCGGTCGTGGCTTCCTCCGCATACACTCGGGAGATGTCGGTGGTCGTATCTCCTTCGGAGGGATCGTCGACTAGGAGGACGCGCTCGCCCTCTTCGTGTGCGACGTATCTCGCGACGGTCTCGTCGGCCGTCTTCCCGGGATCGGCGAGAAGCACGTCGAAGTCGAGAAGACCGGAACCGAGATTGCGGACTCCGAACGTTCGAGTCACCGGCAGGTAGTCCGCGACGTTCATGCCGATCGAGCCTTCGTCTACCGAGACCGACGCGGCATACGGCCTGCCGTGTCCTTCGGCCCCTAGGCTCTCACCGTCGTCGTGAACGGTCGTGATCCTATAGATGTAGGTCGTGCCATTGACCAGGCCGGCCGTATCGACGAAGCGCAGATTCCGGAGCGGACTTCCGGTCAGGCGGATCTCTCGATCTCGTTCCTGACCCAGCTCACGCCGGTAGATATGGAATCCGAGCCAACGACTCGTGGTCAGATCGACCCCTGTCGGCGCCCGCCATGTCAGCTCGACACGCTCATCCGCACCGTCGACGATGCTCAGATCCTTGGGGTCGATGTGGGCTTGTGCTTCGAGCACGGCCATGTCGTCGACGTACCAACCGAGATCCGCGACCGCGGCCTCGCTGGCCGCGCGGAGTCGGATCCAGACGACATCACCGAGGTAGTAGTCGAGCGGCACGAGCACCCGCTCCCACTCGTCGTTGTCACCGGTGTAACCAGCGGAGTCGAGAGCATCGACGTTGCTGCCCGGATAGCCACCTTCGGGTGTCGCCGAGCCCCAAACGTTGCTGCCATCGGTTCGGATCTCGATCTCCGCGCCGTCGTATCCCTTCTCGAACCGGTACCTGTGACGGAACTCGAACCGGGCGCGTTCATAGTCCGTGAGATCGATCGGTCCCAGCGTGAGGAACGACTCGGTGGCGTTGCTGTAGGTTCCGTCGAGGTTCGTCGCCCACACCCGACTGCCACTCCAGGAGAGTCCCGACCCTGCCTCGCCCCACTCCCAGTCACCGGTCGCTTCCAGCGGACCGGGCTCACTCTCGAAGTCACCCGCCCAACCTCGACGCACGGGAACGAGGAAGAAGCCGGAGAGCGGCGCCGAGCCCGTGTTCGTCGTCACGGCGCTGTCGTCGGCGAGGATCCGGTACTCGATCCGATCGACGCCCGCGAGGTTCGGGAGTGCGAGGTCCGCCTGGTACTCCATGAACTCTCCGAACGCCACGGTCCCCACTCCCTGGGGCTGGAGGAGCCCGTTCACGGGGCGGATCGTCATCGGTACGGCGGTGATCGGCCCCCCACCCACGCTGAGTTCGGCGCGGACGCTCGAGAGGCGCTGCGTGTTGTCTGCGATCAACGCCCGAAGGTGGACGCGTTCGGTGTCCTGAGTGATGGCCGTCGGCCCCACGTGGACGATGAGCGGCGCCGTGTCATCGCGCCCGACGTAGAAGCTGTGTGCGGCCGCGGGAGCGTTCTCCGGAGACACGCTCACGTCGCCGAACTGATTCGTGAACGACCAGTAGTAGTGGATCGTGCTGCCTTCCGGGGGGCTCGGGATCAGCGCCGTCCATTCGCCGGACGCCGGCCCCTGTGTGAGCTCCGCTCTCTCGAACGTGTTCCCGCCGTCCGTGCTATGGAAGAACGACGCACCCGAACTCCCGATTGGAACGAGCGTGAGGATCCGTACGGAGATCGGGACAAAGGCTCCCGGTGCTTCGACGTCGGGCAGGACAGCGCCGGAGAGGTCGATGGAGTAGTCCCCGATGCCGTGCGCACGGAAGGCACGCACGATCTGGTCGACGTGCGGAGTTCCGTTGAAGAGGTCTGCATCGTCGTCGTCCACGATGAGGAGGTCCGTGAAGTAATCGTCGAAGGTCTTGGACCTGCCGTAGCACGCGTAGTGCCAGAGACGATCGGCGACTTCCTTTCCAACGGCGGTCCGCAGGTCCCAGAGCGCACCCGCGATGATGAGACCGTCTCTGTGAACCTCACCAACGATGTCGTCCGGGAAGACGCGGTCGATCTCGATGTCTCGAAGAAGGGTTCCCGGTCCGCGGAAGCTCCGGCCGATGACTGGGTCGTTGCGGATCGTCGCAGCGAAGTAGTCGGAGAACCCTTCGTGCATCGTCCGCGAAGCGCTGAACGGTGCGTAGGTGAACTCCGTGACCGCGTGGCCGTACTCGTGGTAGATGACGTCGGCGATACGGCCGGTCGCGTTGCATCCTCCGCCCTCCGCATAGAAGTTGACGCGGGTGCCGTTCCAGTACGCGTTACACGTCCCGGTCACGTCGTCGACCACAGCCAGCATGGGAACGTCGAGCTCGGTGAGCCCGTCTCCCGGATCGATCTCGCGGATCGATTGGTACGCGACGTTCGCGTGGAAGTAGACGTCACGATCGCTCTCGAGTGAGTTCTGGGGCCCCCAGGTCAGCACCGGGCCTAGTGGGTCGCCGTCCGGATCCGGGAGCTGGACCTCCACCTCGTCGGCCGGAGTGGCGAGCCCGAAGCGCGCGTTCTGCACGAAGACCCGCTCCCCCGAGAGAGCAGCAGAGAGCTGATAGGTTCCAGGTGGCACGTCGACCTGCATGAGGCCGTCTTGGTCCGTCGCCCCGCTCTGGTCGACGGACTCGTTCCGCAGCCGGTAGCGGACCTCGGGCATTCCCACGGTCGCGGGTGCGTCTCCGGGTTCGGACCATTCGATGGTGCCGAGAATCGCGCCTTCGAACGTCTCGGAGTGGAGCTGACTCGTCCTTCCCAGGATGGCACCCGTTTCGCCGTCGACGAGCACGTCATAGCGCCCGACCGGCGACTCGCATTGAAAGCGGAGATTCCAGACGGGCACGAAGTCGAAACTCGCGCCGTTCGAGAAGAGAGGGGCGCTTCCGTCGGCGAGATGGAGCGGATACCAAGCCCGCTCGCTCACTTCCCATTTCGTCACCCGAGTATCCGCCGGCATGCCCGAGAGCGCGGCGGCCTTCGCGCCCTGCATCGAAATCCACCGTGGCGAAGCGTGACTCCCCCGCGTCTCGCTCTGAAGGCGCAGCGGATTGGGCGCGAACACGTCCGATCCCGCCAACCGCAGTCGCCCCTGCGTGTCCCACTGGAAGACGACGTGGCTTTCGAGAACGGGCAAGCCATCCACCGCCTGGCGACAGTGGACGTAGGTGAGCTCCCCGGCGCGATCGACAGCGGCAACGAGCAGATCGTCCTCGGCCACACCGACGAGTGACGGATGCGTCCGCGCGACGAACCTGGACGCCGCGACGGGATCCGCGATCGTGCTCGCGAGGGCGACGCCGGAGGAAGGAAGCCGGTGCGGAGGAATCGCGACGTCGCCCAGACCCTTCGCTTCCACGTCTGCGAGCAAGGAGGAGACGCGGGGCAAATCGAACAAGGCCGAGGGCGTGACCCCCTGCGACTCTAGCGTGAGCGCGGCCTCGTCTCGCGCCGCTTGGGAGACGTCCCACCGCGTGTACTCAGCCCGTCGGGGCGGGTGGACTTCGAACGGATCGACCGCGGTCGAGGGAGCCACAGCGAGGCCCGTGCGGGGAGTCAGCGCCATGGCCACCAGCGCGAAGGCGATCAAAGGCGGCGAAACCGGGTTCAACGAGCGGATACGCAAGACCGCGCCGGCAAAGCGCGAGGCGTAGTGGGAGAGGGAGCGCGCGCCGAGGCCCAGGGGGCGCCGAACCGTACGAATCCGGTCGTGCATGGGGGTCTCCTGACCGAAACGGAGATGGCTGCTCCGTAAAGCCCCCGGCAGAGCACCAAAGCCAACGGCAGGATAGCACTAGATCGGGAGGAAGGGATATCCCGGCGATCTCCGGCGCGCGGCGTGGCGACGCGGTCCTCGGAGGCCCCGTCACGACACGTCGCCCCACCGGTCGACCTCGAAGCGGCAGCGATCGTGACGGGCCGGCCGCCAAACGCGCGTAACTCAGCTGATGTCCCACCACGGGACGATGAGATGGGATCGGTGGCGACGCCGCTCGTCACCCCCCGTTACGACGACACCTCGGTCGTCGCCCGAGAGAGCCACGTAGCGGTCGAGCTCTCGGAACGCATCGTCCGGCAGGGTCTGTCCGGACTTCACCTCGATCGGGAGCCGGGATGTTCCCTGGTCGATCAAAAGGTCGATCTCTCCCTGCCGGTCGCGCCAGAAGTAGATCCGTTCCCGAACCCCATGGTGGAGGAAGCACTTCTTGAACTCCGCGTAGACGAAGCTCTCGAAGATCGAGCCGCGGAGAGGGTGTGTCCAAAGTTCGCTTGCCGTTCGGATTCCGAGTAGGAAGCACAACAGACCGGAATCGAGGAAGTGCAGTTTGGGCGACTTCACGATTCGCTTCGAGAAGTTCTGGTGATGCGGCTGCACGAGGTCGAGCACATAGCTCGCACGGAGAATCGAGATCCACTTCTTCGCGGTGACGTGACTGACTCCCGCATCGTTTCCGAGCGAGGAGAGGTTGAGAAGACCTCCCGTGCGTCCAGCGCACAATGCGACGAACCGAGTGAATGCGTCGAGATCACCTACCCCGGAGAGGAGGCGGACATCTCTTTCGACGTAGGTTCTCAGATAGCTGTCGAGCCAGACCTGAGGCTCGATGCCGCGGTCGTGAATCCGGGGGAAGAGCCCGGCGAACAGCAGCTCGCCAAGAGGCCAGGCGTTCGTCTTCTCCGAGTTCGTTTGCTTCGAGTCCTCCGCTGGATGGCTGACTTGCCTGGCGAGATCGTCAGGTTCGCGAGCATCGCGTCCGAAGAGTTCGGCCACGGAGAAGGGGAGCAGCTCCAGCACCGATGTCCGTCCGGCCAGGGATTGTGAGATCCGTTCCGAGAGGAGGAAGTTCTGTGACCCGGCCAGGATCAGTGGGCCGGAGCGTTCCTCGTCCACGAACCGTTGGATGTAGGAGAACAGGCCCGGTGCATTCTGGACCTCGTCGAGGATCGCACCGGTCTTGCCGGCCAGTTCCCCGAGGAATCCGGCCGGGTCCTCCTCCGCCAACCGCCGCGTCGCGAGTTCTTCGAGCGACACGTACTGGAAGTCAGGGAACGTATCTCTCGCCAAGGTCGTCTTCCCGGACTGGCGCGGTCCGGTCAGAAAGACGACGGGGAACTCCTGGGCGCGCCGGGAGAGGACGGGGGCAAGGGTTCTCGGAATCACGGCACCTGTCCCTGTTGGAGTGGCGAAACTCACTGTCAGTAAGTAGGATACAGGCGGTCTTGCCAAATTGAAAGTCGCAGTTTCAATTTGGCCAGAGCTTTGGGGCGGGCGCCGGGCCGAATGGCGTGGCAGCCGGCAGTGCAGGGGATCGAGACCCCGAAGGCGATTCTCGTCATCTACACTATGTACCACGAGTCGATCAGAGCAACCGTCGGCAGTCTCGACCCGGTTCTCGATTCATCCGGCGGTACCCGAACCTCGAGGGGGTGAACCCATGTCCAAAGTGAATTGGCTCTCGCTCGAACCGCCGCAGAGCCGCGCGATCCGTCTGGTCCTGGCGCTCATCGCACTCGGCACCGCTCTCTGGCTCGTCCGCTAGGGCGACGCCATGGAAGCGAGTAGGTGACGTTGCGGTGACACTCCGAAACGTTCGATCGGCCGCGTCCTCCGCTAGGGTCCAGGGCAATCGTTGATCCGGGGCCTCTAGTAACCGGACCGCACCTCTCGCCATCTACGAGCCGGAGCAGCGACCCAGAGACCCCTTCCTCTCGATTGGGCCCCTCCCGAGTCGCATCCTCCCGAGTCGCATCCTCCCGAGTCGCTTCCTCCGGAACAGCGTGAGGGCGCGAAACGCATCAGAGCCGGCCGAAAGGGAGTCCCCTTGCACCGACGTAGCTTTCTCAAGAAGACCGGCGCCCTTTCCGGCCTCGTAGCCGGCAGTGTGGCGACAGGCCTCACCGGATCACGGAGCCTAGCCATGGAAGAACTGCTCAGCGGCAAGCCACAGTCCGATCGGATGCCCGTCCTCTTCGTCGGTCACGGCAACCCGATGAACGCGATCGAGACGAACGACTGGACGCGTGGCTGGCAGGACGCCGTTCGTGGGATCGAGACCCCGAAGGCGATCCTCGTCATCTCCGCGCACTGGCTCACTCCCGGGAAGACCCAGGTCACCGCCATGGACGCGCCACGAACGATCCATGATTTCGGCGGATTCCCGGACGAACTCTTCGCGCAGCAGTACCCGGCGCCGGGATCGCCCGAGATGGCGGAAGCGACGATCGAGCTGGTGCGGAAGGCACACGTCGAGCCCGATCTCGAGTGGGGACTCGATCACGGCGCGTGGTCGGTGCTTCTTCCGATGTTCCCGGACGCGGACATCCCGGTCTATCAGCTCAGCATCGACTACGCGGCGTCACCCGAGACGCTGTTCGAACTCGCGAAGGATCTCCGGCCGCTCCGCGACCGCGGCGTGCTCGTGATCGGCTCAGGCAACCTCGTCCACAACCTGAGACAGATGCGGATGTCGGGCGCACCGTACGACTGGGCCGTGGAGTTCGAGACGAAGATGGCGGAGGCGATCGAGAGCGGCGATCCCAAGCCGTTGGTCGAAGTCCAGAAGCTCGGGAGGATCGCGCAGCTGGCGCACCCGACGTATGACCACTTCCTTCCGGTGCTCTACTCGCTAGCGCTGCGGGATCCGGGTGAGGAGGCGACGCTCTTCAATCGTGGGATCGATCTGGCTTCGGTTTCGATGTTGAGTTTCCGGCTCGGGTAGGGTCCGGCGGCGACACGAGCGCGCTCTACCGCGCCCGTAGTTGGGCACCCCAACCCCGTGGGGTCTCTCCAAGCGCAACCCGTGCTAGGATCCCGTTCATGAGGAGCGTCAGCGAAGAGAATCCGATCGCGATGTCGGAACTGCAGGTCATGGCAGAAGGTCGATTCGGCTCACCAGACGCGTCTGGTTCTCCGATGAGCGACCTGGCGCACAAGGAACTCGCTGACGGAAGATGGTGGAACCTCACCCTCGCCGAACAGCTGGGGAACGTCGGGAGCGAGGTCAGCCGCGCCCTCAAATGGCAGCACCGCAATCCGCGGATCTCTCGAGGCGCCCTGGACCGCGCTCTCGAACTCCTCGACCTCACCCTTGGTGACCCGCGACATCGCGAG
The DNA here is from genome assembly GCA_020633975.1 of Candidatus Eiseniibacteriota bacterium. Classification (GTDB taxonomy): domain Bacteria; phylum Eisenbacteria; class RBG-16-71-46; order CAIMUX01; family CAIMUX01; genus JACKCR01. The sequence continues at coordinate 49,598 of JACKCR010000010.1, forward strand.
TCGGTCGCGCGGCTTCGAGAGATCGCGCGCGCGAGGGAGGTCGTCGTCGACTTCTTGGCCGGCACCAACGAGTACGGCTCGACGGACACCTCTCTCCAACGCTACTTCGATGCCTACGCTATCGCGGCCCGTCGGGCACGATAGCTTCGTTCTCTCTACTTCCCTCGCCCCCTTCGGTAGAGCAACTTCATCCGTCCCCAGCTCGACTCCGTGGTCGGCACGGGATCCATCGGGGTCGCGCTTGGTGCCCGCCCGCGCCTCGTACTACCTGCGAGACGCATGAGCCGACCCAGCCGTTTCTCAGCCGATTGCACCCGGCGCCTTCGCTTCGCCGTCAATGCGCGCCCCTGGCTTGCGTTCGCGGTGTTCGCCGCGGTGCTGGTGATTCCACTCGTGACGTTCGTAGGTCTCGATCGACCGGTCTGGGCGGACGAAGTGGGGTACTTCGCCACCGTACGCTACTTCGGGGACCACTTCCGCTTCGCGACGCTTGCCGACTACGATCAGGTGACGCTGCCGCTGGCCTACTTCGTCTATGCGGCTTGGGGAAAGGTCGTCGGCTTCGACTTGTCTTCTCTCCGGATCCTGAGCCTCGTGCTCGCTGTCTCCACGTTTGCGCTGCCGTTCGGTCTGAATCACGACCTACATCACGTTCGGAGCCCTCTACGCTGCTCCTCTCGCGCTCGTGCTTTGGAGCCGCTTGGCGCGGGAGAAAGCAGTCATCCTCGGCTGCTTCCTGGCGTCGGTGTGGTACGCACTCTACCCGGTGCAGCCGTCGTTCGTCTCTCTACATGGTCGCCACGTCGAGACCGTGGGATACGCGCACCGTGCGATGAGGGCAGGATCATGTCCACACGCCTTCGGCATGGGGACGCCGTGTAGGAACGTGAGGATCTCGTAGTTCACGGGCGGAGCCAGACAGCTCGTCAACTTCAACAATGTACCCATACGAGCACAGTCGAGCCAATAGATTGACCGGGGCCGAAACCACAACGTATCCTCGACCCGCGTCGCTTCTCGACCCAGCTCCGACGAGACTGGAGGTCGCTCCTTGAGATCCCTCGCTTCCCTCACCGCTTTTCCTCTGTTGCTCGCGTGCACCCTGGCGAACAATGCGACCGGATCGGTCCACGTGCCGGCTGACGCGGCCACGATCCAGGCCGGCATCGACCTCGCAGCGGCGGGCGATACCGTCGTCGTCGCACCAGGAGCCTATACAGGACCCGGAAACAAGAACCTCACCTTCGGCAAGGACATCGTTTTACTGGCGGAAGGCGGTCCCGCCGTCACCGTCATCGACTGCGAAGGGTCTGGTCGGGGACTCTACTTCGCCTCCGTCGAAGGGCCTAGTTGCCGCGTGGAGGGATTCAGGATCGAGAACGGTAGACCGCCCGAAGGTGAGGACGGGGGCGGGATGTTGTGCACCTCGGCGTCGCCCACGATCGTGAACTGCGAGTTCCGCGGCAATCAGACGATCGGTTTCTACGACGACGGTGGAGGCGCATACGTGTACTCGGGGAACCCGGTCTTCGAGGGATGCGTCTTTGCGGGGAACTCCGCATTCGAGGGCGGTGGACTCGAGATCCATCAGAGCTGCAGCGTCGTAGTCCGCCAATGCACGTTCACCGGGAATGTCGCCGAGGGTCGGGGCGGTGGAGTGATGGTCCGTTACGACTCCGACATAGAGATCGATCGCTGCATCGTGTGGGGCAACTGCGCCGGTGGATCGGGTCAGGAGGTTGGTCTGGCCGGGCAGACCGACGAAGCGACTGCCTATTGCTCCCTCTTCGGCCTCACGGGCATCGAAGGTCAGCACACGTACGATGGGGAACAGCTCTTCGAAGATCCTCGCTTCTGCGTTCCGATCTACTGCACCGATGCTCCGACGTTGGATGGAGAGTTCACTCTTGGAATGAACTCTCCATGTCTCCCTCCAAGCAGCCCCTGCGCCGATCGGATCGGGGCGCGGGACCCGGATTGCGCCGACGTGCGTCTCGGAGCCTGTTGCTTCAGTGATCGTCCCTGCCGGATCGAACGACCTGACGACTGCGGCAGCGCCGGCGGTTCCTACGCAGGCGATGATGTCGCGTGCGATCCTGATCCTTGTGTCGAGCTCCTCGGTGCGTGTTGTCTCGACATGGAGACGTGCGCCTACCTGACGGAACAAGAGTGCCTCTCCGCAGGAGGAGAGCAGTTCCGCCTGGAGCAGCCCTGTGAGCCGATCCCGTGCGACGGACTCGTGCTCCGAGTGCCTGACGACTTCTCCGACATTCAAGATGCGATCGATGCAGCGTTCGACCGCGACACCGTCCTCGTGGCCCCGGGTACGTACACCGGGCCTGGCAACCGCGGTCTCGAGTTCTTCGGGAAGTCGGTGCAACTCCTCTCCGAAGGTGGAGCCGACGCCACGATCCTGGACTGCGAACTCGCCGATCGGGCTCTCTACTTCAAGCACGGAGAGACGGCCGCGACCGTCGTCCAAGGGTTCTCCATCCTGAACGGCGCTCTCACAGGTTCGGGCAAGGGGGCTGGAGTCGCTTGCGTCGGTGGCTCCTCGCCCACGATCCGGGACTGCGTCATTGCCGACTGCCAGGCCGAGGACGGCGGCGGTGGCGTCTACGTCCGGGACTCCGCACCTCAGTTCCATGGCTGCTCGATTCTCGGCAACGTCAGCTCCAACCGTGGGGGCGGAGTGTGGGCGTACCAGGCCAACCCCGTCTTCGCTTCTTGTCGGATCGCCGGGAACCGCGCGGTGGGTACGTACGGCGGTGGCGGCGTTCATGACGAAGGCTCGAACGCACAGTTCATCGACTGTGAGATATCCGCAAACGAAGCGATGAACGGAGCGGGTCTACGGACGCTACTCTCGTCCCCCACCCTGACCGGATGCACCATCACCGGGAACCGGGCGGCCCCGGGCAACGGTGGCGGCTTCTTCCTCGGTACGAACGGAGGTCTCGCGCTCATCGATTGCACGGTGGCGGACAACCGCGCAGCGAACGGCGGCGGGATTGCCGGAGGCCCAGCGGATCTGACGCGCACCATCCTCTGGGGCAACTGCGCCGACAACACGGGAGATCAGATCGTCGTCAACGGAGCCGCTATCCAGTTCACTTGCTGTGACGTCGACTCTGGAGGACTCGCAGGAAACGGCACCTACCTGTTCGTAGCGGACAACCTCTTCGAGAATCCTCTGTTCTGCGGGCCCAGGAGCTGCAACGACGCACCGATCGGCCCGTACGAGTACGGTCTCGTCTCCGGCTCGCCCTGTCTTCCTCAGAACAGCCCGTGCGGCGAACTCATCGGCGCCCGGGGAGAGACGTGCATCGACCCCATCACGCCCGGCGCATGCTGCCTCGGCCAATCTTCCTGCACCATCCTCTACGAACCGGAGTGCATCGAGTTGGATGGAACGTACCTAGGGGATGGTGTGGTCTGCGAGCCCAACCCATGCCCGGGAGCCTGCTGCTTCGAGGACCACCAGTGCACCTTCGTCGCCGAGTCCGACTGCACGGACCAGGGTGGAACGTGCTGGCGGGCTGGGATCGCCTGTGATCCCCTGCCCTGCCCGATGGTCTACCGGGTTCCGTCGGAGTACGGCGACATCCAGGCTGCGGTCGACGCAGCGTGCCCAGGGACGACCGTCCTCGTGGCCGACGGAATCTACCGAAACGAAGAGACGCCAGGAAACGGCAACATCGATCCTGGGGGCAAGGACCTACGCCTCGTATCGGAGAACGGTTCCCAGTCCACGATTCTCGAACTCTCGGGAGGTCGAGGCTTCGTGTTTCAAAGCGGGGAGTCCCGGGACTTCCTGCTTCAAGGGTTCACGATCCGCTCGGGCTACGTCTCCGAGACGTTTGGCGGAGGGATTGCGTGCGACCACGCGTCGCCCACGGTCGTCGATTGCGTCGTGGATCAGTGCGCCGCAACGGGGCTGGTCTACGGCAGGGGTGGCGGCGTGGCTTGCATCGAGGCCTCGCCGGCCTTCGTTCAGTGTTCGATCACTCGGTGCATGGCCTACTACGATACGGGGCCGGGTGGAGGCGGCATCTACGTCCGGGGGGGCGCACCTGAGTTCCGCCAATGCGACATCCGAGCGAACCACTCCTACGGCGGCGGTGGCGTCTACATACACGGCGAGGCCAACGCTTCGTTCCTCGATTGCGTCGTCGCCGGCAACTACGCGGGAGACGGAGGAGGAATCCTGCTGGAGGACTCCCCAGGCACCGCACTCGAAGGTTGCACCGTGTCGGGGAACCGCGCGTCGTCCTACGGTGGAGGGCTCCAGTCCGGCTCGATGTCCGTGACGCGCTCGATCCTGTGGGGCAACTGCAACCGTGACGAGCGGGCGGACCTCTATGTCTCTTCGGGTGAAGTCACGCTGGCCTGCTCGGCCGTCGACACCTCCGGAGTCTCAGGCCCCGGCAACGTGATCTTCGAAGACGGTTTCGTCTGGGTCGACCCACTCTTCTGCGCTCCCGCTCCTTGCGACAGCGCGCTCACCCTAACGGGGGCGTACACACTCGACACCGACTCCCCCTGTCTCCCACTGGCCAGTCCGTGCGGCGAGCTCATCGGCGCACTCGGTGTCGGCTGCCCTACGAGCGGTGTCGAACCCGCGGTCGCCATACCGACGGAGCTGCGACTGCGAGGACCGTGGCCGAATCCGGCGTCATCCGCGTCCTTCTTCCAACTGGAGCTGCCTGTCGCATCCCATGTCCGAGCCAACGTGGTCGACGTCCGGGGAGCTGTCGTTGCGCACGTACTAGATGGGGACTTCTCCGCGGGAGTCCACGCCATCCAATGGCCACGGGTCGACTCAGACAGCGACCGGAAGACAGCGAGTGGCGTCTACTGGATCGTCATCCAGGGAGACGGTTGGAGAGAGTCGCGTTCGGTCACCGTGGTTCGGTAGACATCGTCTGGGTTAGATCCACGTCCGACGCCGGACGTGCGGTTCCTTTGGCGCGAGAGCCGAAGAGAATCGCTCCGGTCACCACGGGATGGCGGCTCAGGACATCTCGGATGAGGTTCAGAGCGCGCGGGTCGAGACCTCGAACCGCCGTCATGACCCGAGTCGCCCGGAGAGCCAAACGTACAACGCTTCGATCGCGGGATGGTACCGATCTCGCAGAGCCACCACAGCCTCCTCGAAAGCACTTTCGTCGTACGTGTGGGCGAGCAGGTTTCGGTGGTTCAGCATGTCGATCCAGACCTGCCCGTCCTCGACAACCCCAGTGGAGAACGCCAGCTTGATCACGTTCCGGGGAGTCACCGGCTGAATCAGATGTCCTTCGTGCTCGAGGTAGTCCTTCATCGTCTTCCACCCGAGTTCGAGAGCGAACTCGAAGCGCTGGACCGTTCCTTCCTTCTCGAGGGCACTCAGACTCGCGAGATCCCTTTCCAACGGTTCCCGGAGCAGGGCGACGGCTCGTTCGAAGTTCTGAAACCGCTGTCGCCACCGGACGTCTTGCACGGCTCTCGTCCTCCTGATGGCCCCCGGCTTGGAGTGATGGGGCCTCGACCATGATAGGTCAAATCCCACGGACCGGGGATCGATCTCGCGTCGGCCTCACGCTCCGATCAACCCCGGCGTCCACCCCGCTCGAGCAGCATGAGCAGCTCCTCGACCGTCGACTTCCCCTTGTCCCTCGCATACCAGGCCATGATCGGCGCATACCACTTGCTCTTCGCGACCGGATCGTCACCCGGCGGGTCGAGGTCGCGCTGCTGGGCGCGCATGAGAGCCTGGAGCGACGAGGGACGCGGTCCCCAGATGCCGAGGGAGTTGCCGAACTCGTCCTGTGCGATCACCATCGGGATCGCGCGGCCGCCATGCGTGAGGTAGCGATCCAGAGTCGCAGGGTGCTCGTCCGCATCGAGGTATCGGTGTTCCACGAGCGGCGCGAGAGCGAGTGCGGTCGCGATGACGGGAACCGAGCGGGCTGCGTCGCCGCACCAATCTTCGGTGAGGACGAGAACGCGACGAGGGCCGGGTAGGTTCTGGAGACGCAGCTCGGCGTACTCGTCGACGGCCGCGCGTTTGACGTTCGCGAGCCAGATGTCGCGTTTGTCTTCCACGGTTTCGAGGTAGGCCGTCCAGGGCTTGGCCGCGTCCCACTCTTCCTGCGAGAAGCCGCAGCGGTGTTCATCTCGTTCCGTCACGTGTCGGTCTCCTTGGTCAGACTAGGTGCGCGGCGAGCCTAGTGGGGTGCTGAAACAGGCCCGAAGGGACCTGTTCAGCACCCTGCTAGTCGAGATCCGCCCGGGGCTCCGCGGTTTCGGCCGGAGCACGCCAGCTGAAGGTACCAGTCGGCCCAGGGAGGCGAAAGAACGGGCGAAGGCTCCGAGGAGCCGCGAGCGGGAGTCCGTCCGGTGGATTCCAAGCGTATGGTATCCTCGTTTGGTCTCGATCCGCCGCAGCACGAACCCATTCAGCGAGGCCCCTCCCTATGACGATCCCCCGCACTCCCCTCTACGCGCTCTTGGCACTCGTCACCGTCGGCGCGATCGGGTGGTCCCTGTCGCACTACCCGGAGCGAGATCCCGGCCCGATCGGGTCGGAGCGCGACGCAACCGCCGAAGGATCGGGCCGCGACGCAACCGCCGTCGATCTCGACCAGGCGACCGTCCTCGTATCCGATCGGGACGCAGCCGGCCCCGGTTCTCCCGAGGAGGAGAAGGAGGAGGGCCACGCCTGGGAGATGTTCGAGTGGTGGTACGGGCAGCGCGCCTACCCGAACGAGCTGATCCCGAAGCGGGCCTACTTCGATGCCTGGCAGTACGCCCAGCAGGTCCTTCCCCGGGACGAGTCACTGCGCGGCGGCGCAGCCTGGCAGTCGATCGGGCCGGACAACATCGGCGGCCGGATGCTGGCGCTCGCGTTCGATCCCACCGACTCCTCGGTGCTCTGGGCGGGATCGGCGAGCGGTGGACTGTGGGTTTCGACGACGGGCGGCGTGGGTGCTTCCGCGTGGACGCGCGTCGAGACGGGCCTTCCGGCGCTTTCCGTGAGCGCGATCGTGATCGATCCGGCAAACGCCGATCGGATGTGGATCGGCACCGGTGAGATCAGCCTCTACCAACGTCCGCTCGTCGGCACTCCGGGGGCACGCGCGAGCTACGGCATCGGCGTTCTCGGCTCGACCGACGGCGGTGTGACCTGGCACACCACCGGTCTCGACTGGTCGATGGACCAGCAACGGGCCGTCCTTGCGATGAAGATGAGTCCCACGGATTCGAACGTGCTCTACGCCGCCACGAGCGAGGGCGTCTACAAGACGACCGATGCCGGTACGACCTGGACGAACGTGCATCCTGTGCTGATGGCGATGGACGTCGTCGTCCATCCGGACGGGAACACCGTGTACGCGAGCCACGGACAGCTCGGCACGCCCGAAGCGCCGGACGCCGGGATCTACAAGAGCACGAACGGTGGATCGACCTGGACGCAGCTCGGTGGCGGCCTCCCGACCACGGACTTCGGACGGACGCCGCTCTCGATGTCGTCCGATGGATCGACCGTCTTCGCGGGCGTCTCCAACGCGACGACACGTGAAGTCACTGGCCTCTACCGCACGACGAACGGCGGCAGCACCTGGCAGCTGCGCGACGGGTCGGAGAACTGGGCGAGCGGCCAGGCCTGGTACGACAACACGATCGCGGTCTCACCGTTCGACGCCAACCGGATCCTCTGCGCCGGGCTCGAGGTGTACCGCTCCACGAGTGGCGGCACCAATCTCACGGTGGTGACCAACTGGGCCGCGGGATACGAAGGAGTGATCCCCGCGGGCGGCCCCGAAGGTCCTGACGACTACGTCCATGCCGACCAGCACGCGATCCTCTGGGATCCGAACAACGCGAACGTGGTCTATGTCGCGTGCGATGGAGGCATCTTCCGATCGACCGACGCCGGCAGCACGTGGGGCGGGGTCAACGGTGGGCTTCGCACGACGCAGTTCTACAACGGCTTCGCGAACGGACTCGCCTACACGAGCACATTCCTCGGGCTCGGCGGACTCCAGGACAACGGAACGGTGCTCTACTCGGGTTCGGACTCGTGGTCGAAGGTCTTCGGCGGAGACGGAGGCTGGTGCGCGATCGATCCGACGAACGAAGACGTCCTCTACGAGGAGTACGTCTACCTCAACATGTTCAAGAGCACCGACGGCGGCTCCAGCTGGAACGAGGTCCACGGATACTCGAGCGGGAGTGCGAACTTCATTGCGCCGTTCGTTCTCTGCCCCAGTGCGCCGAACACGCTCTACGCGGGGCAACTCGCCATCGAGAAGTCGACGAACGGTGGAGCGAGCTGGTCTTATGGCGGGGGCGGTTCGAACTGGAACGACACACCGATGGCGTCGATCGGTGTCTCGAACCTCGATGCAAACTACGTGATCGGCGGCACCGGGAATTCCAGCACTTCGGCAACGATGGAGGTCCGGCGTTCCACGAACGGAGGCGCCAACTGGACCGTCGCCACCGGCCTACCCGATCGGTACCCGACCGACTTCATCTACGACCCCAATGACAAGACCGTCGTCTGGGCGACGTTCTCCGGATACGGAACGGGTCACGTGTTCCGCTCGACGGACGCGGGCACCACCTGGTCGGATGTGTCGGGCAACCTACCGGACATCCCACACCAGAGCATCGCCGTCGATCCGATGAACGGAGACTGGGCGTATGTCGGAACGGATCTGGGCGTCTTCCGCACGCAGGACGGCGGCGCGACCTGGTCCGACTTCAACTCGGGCATCCCGATCGCGATGATCCTCGATCTCGTCCTCCACCTCGACAGCCGAACGCTCCGCGCCGCCACGTTCGGCAACGGCGTATACGAGATCGTGCTTCCGGAGACGTCGTCGTCAGTGGATGTCGTGGACGGATCAGCGACCTGGCTCGAAGCGAGCCCGAATCCGTTCCGCGCCGCGACGACCGTTCAGCTGTCCCTGGCCAAGACTTCGTCCGTGGATGTCGCCGTCTACGACGCGACGGGACGACGCATCCGCTCGCTCGTCCAGGGAGAGCGGCCAGCCGGCGTCATCGACGCGACGTGGGACGGCCTCGACGCGAACGGCGTACGTGTCGCTGCTGGCGTCTACTTCGTGCGCGCAGTGGGGCCGGAGTTGTCGGAGTCGAGGAAGATCACCTACCTGCGGTGACATCGGACTACTGCTTTTGACAACGAGCGACCGCTTCCTCTAGGGAGGCGGTCGTCTTGCTTCGAACTCGTCGAAGTCGAGGTCCAAGGAAGGCCGGCGGACTCGACGACGAAACATACAAGGACTCGCCGGCCGTAGCTGCGCCTCACTCCATGCGTAGGACTCGCGCCGTGTGCTCCGCATTCCCCGCCCGTAGCCTCAGGAAGTAGACGCCCGACGGTACGCGCCGGCTCGCATCGTCTCTTCCGTCCCAAGTCGCGTCCATCCGCGGCGAGACGTCTCCGCGCCAGAGCGCGCGAACGCGACGGCCGGTGACGTCGAGGACGTCGAGGGCCCCCGGCTCGCCCACCGACGAACTCGGAACGCGCATGGCGATCCGCAGGTCACCCTGCGAGGGGTTCGGGCCGACCACGATCCAGCGGTCCGCAAGCAAATCGCTGAGACCATCGCCAGGCTCTTCGACCGACGTGATCCCTTCGCAGAGCGGCTCGGAGAGACGGATGTCGTCGAGGAACCAACCGTCCTCCACCACGCCGGCGTCACTCGTGAAGTGGAAGCGGATCCGCACGGACTGGCCTGCGTAGGCGGTGAGATCGATCGACTCGTGCACCCAATCCTCGGGGTCGGCGTCTCCGTCGGACCATCCGGGGTAGTCGTCGCCGTCGTACTGGGCGAGGGTCTGCCAGCTCGTGCCGTAGTTGGTCGAGATCTCGACGAAGCCGAAGTCGAATCCGGGCTCGGTCGCACAGATGTGATCGAACTCGAGCGTCGTATAGGCGACGAGATATGCCGGCTCGATCAGTTCCGCGATCGCATCCTGGTTGTTCAGGTAGTTGCCGCCGGGACTCTCTGTGAGCGACATCGTCCCTTCGCTCGCGAGCTCGCTCGTGAGTGCCCAGGGAGACTCGAGCAGGAATCCACCTGCCCCGGCTTCGAGGCCGTCCTCCACGTGACAGGAGACGGTGCCGGCGAAGACGGTCGCCGCTGCGAAGTCCGTGGGAGCTCCACCGAGGATTCCGCGCACGGCGTACTCGTAGAGTCCGCGCGGGCGGAGTTCGGAGTAGGACCGCACATCTCCCGCCAACGTCGTGAGGAGCGCGCCGTCACGCCACACTTCGACGCCGTCGTACGCTCCTCCGTTGAGCCACTGGAGAGAGACCTCGTCGGCGAGATCGCTCGCACCGTCGGGCGTGATGACGAACGCGGACGGAGCGCCGAGGATCTGGGCCGACGGACGGCGGAAGAGAGCGAGGTCGATCGGCGTGTACTTCGTGAAGACCGCGCGGTTGGAGACGCGTACGAAGAGCGTCGTGTCGTTCGGCGCGAGCAGGTCGAGCTGGGCGAGGTCGCTGAGGCCGTAGGTGTGGTACGCCTCGCCGGCCGGAACACCGTCGGCGCTCAACAGCTCGACGACCGGCTCGCCGGCAGAGTGTGGCGCCACCGCCTGAACCGTGAGGAGCTGCCCGGCCTCGAGCGAGACGGAGAGGAGGTCGCGATCGCCTTCCGGATAGATGGTGTGGAACCGGAGTTGGTCGAAGTTCGGTGCGCCGAAAGAGCCGCTGCGCTCGGTGAAGTCCGACGCATCGTCGGTGTCGGTCCCGTCCTTGTCTCGTCCCAGGCTCTTCCCGGTTTCGGCCGCGAGGAGCGATCCCGTCCAAGTGAGTCCGCTCGGGATCGGTGCGGTGCTCGGGTCGCTTCCACTCAGGTTGTCCCAGCGAAGGAAGTCGACCGCAACGTTCGCGTCGGTCCAAATCGAGCAGGCGCCGTCATCCTCGGGGACCCAGAAGACGAGGAAGTTCGGGTCGTAGAGCCTGGTGGGACCGTTGTCGTCCGTATCGCCTCCGGCGTGAACGGTGACGAACGCGCCCGAATAGAGCGTGAACTCGGGGAAGACGAAGCTCGACGAGGGGAGCCCGTTTCTGCGCGTTTCGATCCGCCAACCGGTCATGTCGACCGGCGTCTCGCCCGCGTTGTAGAGCTCGACCCGCTCGGGGTCGACACCGATCTCGTTGATGACGACGGTCCCGCTGGGAGACGTGAGGTGGAGGAGCGGGACGATCGGGTTGGCTTCACCCGGGTCGTCATCCGGCTCGTGTTCGTCCTTGGCGAGCGGCATCTGGCCGACGTCGACGAAGATCTGGTCCAGTTCGCCCCGCTGGAAGTCCTGCCCGTGACGCACGAACCAGCCGTCGTGGAAGTCCTCGATCGTGATCCAATCGACCGCGGCCCTCGCGGGCATGTAGTTCCGAAGAACGTCCCAGACCAGGGTCCCATCGTCGTCGAGTGGGTCGTCATCTGCGCCCGGTGTCGTGTCCGGGGTGGTCGGGCCGTCGTAGAGGTCCCAGAGAACGGACGTCACGTTCGTCTCGTTCGTGGTTCCGTACTGCACGATCGGCGTCCCCGTTCCGTAGAGCGCCGTCTCGAAGTCGTAGGAGAACTCGAGTCCGCCGGGGTTGGGAAGGGTCGGAGGGATCCCGAGGTCTGCATAGAGGGTCACCTCGCCATCGACGGGCTGCCCGAGCTCGCCGAGACGCGGCGCGCGGAACTCGCGCACCTGTCCGCAGAAGAAGGTCGGGTAGCCTTCGCCGTAGGAGAGGCGTGGGTCTTGCAGGTTGTCGCCGATAGCGTGGAAGCCACCCGGGTTGTCGTCTGCGGAGAACATGTCGGTCGCCCAGTGACCGGTCTCGTGGAGGATGACGGTGTCGGCCCAGCCGTCCGTGTCGTTCGGGCGAGCAGTGATGAAGATGCCCTGCGACGCGTAGTTGGATCCGGTCGAACCGCTGATGAAGTTCCAACCATAGACGACGAACTGCTCGGGCGGCGGATAGGCTCCGAGTACTTCGGGAGTCGCCAGGTAGTCCCACGCGTCGATCGCGTTGTCGAGGATGTTGAAGACCTGCGCGACGTCGCTCCCGGACACGTCGATGCTCAGGAACTCACCGAAGTCGCCGGTGGCCGGAACGAGAGGATCGACCTGCTGCGCGTCCGCGGCAATCGAGTGGATGACGGACTGACTGAGGTTGAGTCCACCGTTCACACGGACGAACCGGTCGACGACCAGGATGTGGTAGTCCGGATGGTTCTCGGTCGCGGAGAGGCAGCGGACGTAGAGGTCCGTCGGCGCCACGAGGTCCACCGTGAGCGCGAAGCTGCCGTCGTCTTCCGTGCTGCCTGTAGCGAGCGTGTTCCCGCCGAAACTCGAAACGACCTCGACGTCCGCGTGTCGGATCGGAAGGTCCTGCGTGAGCCCGGTGTATCCGTTCTCGTCGTAGAGCCGGTCTTGGTAGAGGAAGCGTCCCGTGATCTCGATCGGCGTGGCGCTCGCGGGCAGGGCGAGAGAGATCGAGAGGGCGAGGACGGCGAGGGAGGCGATGCGGATCATCGGGTCGCCCTCCCCACGCTGACTTCACGAACGGAAAGCCGCCCCGGTCGCTCCACGACGCGGCCCGTCTCGGGTGGGCGGGTCGTGAGGCTCCAGGTCGCGCCCCTTTCATAAGGATGGCCGTCGATCCAGGCGGTGACGACGACGTCGACTGTCCCCCGGAGAGCATCCGGAGCGAGTCGGGCGCCGAGCGGGACCTCGATCTCGTCGCCGGCACGCACAGCGACCTGGGACCATTCGGCGGACCCGACTAGCGTTGCGCCCGCTGGACGGAACTCGACGTCCACGCGTTCCGCGTCACCGCTGACGACGAACCGGCACGTGGCGCGTGTGTCGGCACCGGCCATCGCGACTGCTGGCGCGTCGACGATCTCGACCTGGAGGGGAAGGTCCACGTCGGCCACACACGTCGCGTGGTCCGCCGGAACTTCCGTAGGGGTTCCTACCGCACGGATGGTGGAAAAAAGGGCCAGAAAGAGCCCGATGCCGACCATGGAACGGAGTGGGCGTGTCATGTCGGTACCTCGCAAATTGTCTGTATCAGAGCGTACCACACTCCCATCTGCCCCTGGAGAGACCGTCCGGGAAGGGGCGGCAACCGAAGTACGAACAGCGCATCCGGCAACTCCCCACCGGACTAGAGGATACGGTCCGTCGAGCGGGGACGTAGGGAAACGTCTCCGGTTCTGCGGCGAAGCCGAAGCCAACGGCGCTGGCCATAAGCCGGCGTGAAGCTGTCCTCTAGGGCAGTCGATAACAGACGGAGCGTTACGGCCGTCCGAAACACCATGAACGACAGCTAGGGCGATGGTCCAAAGAGACAGGGGAGCGTCGCGCCGGACGAGACATGCCTCAGGGATACTCTGATTCGACTACCGCAAGGGAGCTCTTTCCGCCCATGGGAGCGCCCACCGTCCAGACCCCCGGGGAGGAATCCTCGGGACGCTCGCGTGCATTCCGCACGTTCCTGGCATTCCTCTACCTTGCATCCCTGACCGTGATCGTCGGTCTTCTGGTCCGAGGTTGGGACTACTACACCACTCCCTACAGCCTTCGGCCCCAACACTCAGACTACGAGTTCCTTCGGCCCGCAGGACTCTGGGGACAAGGATTCGGCGTCATCGGGACGACCCTGATGGTGCTCCTCTTCCTCTACTCCTGGAGGAAGAGGTCCCGGAATCTGGGCAAGGTGGGAAAGACGAGCCAGTGGCTCTCCCTCCACATCTTCTGCGGCGTGGTCGGACCTCTGCTCATCGTGCTGCACTCCTCCTTCAAGGTGACCGGACTCGTCGCCGTCAGTTTCTGGGCCATGGTGGCGGTCGCTCTGAGTGGCGTCTTCGGACGCTACCTCTACCAGCGAATTCCCCGGACCGTAGTGGGGCAGGCGATGGCGCCGGACGAAATCCGGGTCCAGGAGCTCGCTATCGACCGCCAACTCCGCGAACGACACGCGGCATCCGACGAGTTCCTCGACGGGCTCCAGATCGTGGCGCGGGGCCGGCGGGGCTTCGAATCAGCCGTCCTCGGTGTGATGGCAGCCGCGGCGCAGGAGATGACGGTGAAGCGTCGCCTCACCCGCTACCTCTGGACGAGACCGGAATGGCGCGAAGCCGAGAACAGCCAGCGTCCCGACTTGGAAGAGCTCTGTCGGGAGAAGACACGAGTGCATGGACGTCTCCACCGACTCGAGCAGTATCAAACCGCGTTCCACTACTGGCACGTCATCCACAAGCCGTTCGCGGCCATCATGGTTTTGGTCATGGGGATCCACATTGGCGTAGCAATTGCCTTTGGATACAGGTGGATCTTCTGAATTCGACCCGATGGATGCTCGTGGTCGGCGTTCTCGCTCTGTTCGCGCCGGTTTCGAGCGTTCGTGCGCAGCTCTCCCCAGGCCCGCTGCACCAAAGTCACGAGGCCCTCGAAGGCCTGTCTCGTTGCACCCAGTGCCATGCATTGGGAAAGGGAGTCGAACGTGAGCGTTGTCTGTCCTGCCATGAGCCCCTCCGCCTCCGGATCGAAGCCGGGCAGGGACTTCATGCGCGGGCGGACTACGACGAGTGCACGAAGTGCCACTCGGACCACCAAGGCCGGGAGTACGAGATGATCCGCTGGCCCGGAGAACAGAAGGACTTTCCGCACACGGATGTCGGGTACGAGCTCCGTCTGGCCCATGCCAAGATCGAGTGTCGCGATTGCCACAAGGCGAAGAACGTCACGATGAACCGAGCGGGCCTGACGGACCACGGCAAGGACCTGGATACGACGTTCCTCGGGCTCGACACTCCCTGCCAGAGCTGTCACGAGGACAAGCACCAGAACACGGTCGGTACGGACTGCACTCGCTGTCACGACGAGAGTGTTTGGAAGCCGGCCCCCTTGTTCGATCACGCGAAGACCGAGTACCCCTTGGTGGGTAAGCACGCCGACGTCCCCTGTCAGAAGTGCCACGAAGAGTCGCCTCGCTTCCCCGCTCGCGCCTTTGCCGCATGCACCGACTGCCACAAGGACCCACATGCAGGGGACCTCGGGAACGACTGCGCTCGTTGTCACGATCTGAACGGCTGGAAGGAGATCAAGACCCGGGACTTCGACCACTCCAAGACGAAGTTCCCGCTGGTCGGCGTGCATCGCAACGTGACCTGCGCACGTTGCCACGTCTCCGGAAGCTCGATCACGGGGAAGCTGCTCTGCGACCAATGCCACGTCGACGTCCATCGGGGCACGTTGGCCCAGGCCGGCGCCAATCGCACGGATTGCTCGCGGTGCCACAACTCGGAACGGTTCGTCCCGTCGACCTACGGACTCGCGGACCATGGCAAGTCCCGCTATCCGCTCACCGGCGCGCACCTAGCGGTTCCCTGCGCCGACTGTCACGGCAACGGGGCGGGCCTCGAGGGTGCGGCGACGGTGACTCTCGCCTCGACACACCTGAACGATGCGAACAACGTGGATGCCACGAACTACGTGTTCCCGCGGCTCGGCTGTGACGGGTGTCATGCGGACCCGCACGGGGCCAGCTTCGCCAAGGCCGTGGCCTCGCCGGAGCCGTGCGCCGTCTGTCACGTCACGGACGCGTGGACCGCCGTCACCTTCTCTCACGAGGTCACTCGCTACCCGCTGGAAGGAAGGCACGCGAACGCATCCTGCGCCGATTGTCACTCCTCCTTGGTGCGGCAGACCGTCGGCAACTGGGATCGCGAAACTCTCCTCCCGATGCTCCCCACGCTCGCTGCGACGACCGGAGGCCAAACCCCGTTCGAGGAGACGGCGACGTGGGTGGACTTCCGCGAGCACGCCACCACAGAGCGTGGCTCGATGCGGGAGTTCGCGCGCCAAACGCGGGCGGACCAGGCGTACGATGTGATCCTGGGCTCCGGACGGCAGGGGGCGCAGAATCAGCGGGCCGGCCGCACCAAAGGCAAGTCGACGCTACGGCTCGATGACGCTCCCGTCGCGTGCGCCGAGTGCCACTACGATCCGCATGGCGAGCAGTTCGCCTACATCCTCGAGGAGATGCCGCGCGAAGACGGCGTCGACCTGAACGCCGCCCTCTGCGCACGATGCCACGATCAACAGAACTGGAACGCAGGCCGCTTCGACCACGAGCGTGACGCCCGATTCTCTCTCAAGGGCGCTCACGAGAAGGTCACGTGTGGGGAATGTCATCGACGAGAACCCGATGGTCGCCAGCGCTTCCGTCCCTTGGGAATGGAGTGCAGAGACTGTCACGCCACCACGCCGAGGACGGACCAATGAAGCTGCGAACGTTCGATCGACGTGCCCTGCTGGGCGTAGTCTGCACCCTCGTCGGCCTGGGCATCGGGGGCACACTTGCCGGTACCTCCCACCGCAATGAGGCGGTCCGGTCCGATTCCGTGGGCCGCTTCCTTCAGCTCGCATTCGTGAGCGACGCCTTGGCAGAGTCCACGAACCCGCACGGTGACCTCGAGATCGACTGCTCGGTCTGTCACACCGCGACGTCTTGGCGGGTGGACACCAAGATCGAAGGGTTCGACCATGCCGAGACGGCCCACTACCCGCTGACTCTCGCCCACTCGACGGTTCCTTGCCGCAGTTGTCACACCGACCTGGTCTTCGAGAACGCGGGGACCAACTGCGCGGACTGTCACGACGACGTCCACAACGGCGACCTCGGCGATCGCTGCTCTCGCTGCCACACCGCGGACACCTGGAATGCGATGGACGCCGCCATCTCGGAGCACGCGAACACGGACTTCCCACTTCTGGGAACCCACGCCAGCACACCCTGCGCGTCGTGCCATCCGAGCGCGCTCGCGGGCACGTTCCGCGACGCCCCGGTCGACTGCAGCGGATGCCACATGGATGAGTTCCTCCAGACGACGGACCCGAACCACTCCCGGGCCGGCTTCCCGGAAGACTGTACATCCTGTCACTCGTCGACTGCCGTCGCCTGGGAGCCGGCGCAGTTCGAACATCCGTCGAGCTTCCCGCTCGAGGGTGGCCACTCCGGCCCCGCCTGCGCCGACTGCCACCAATCGTCCTTCGACGACACCCCGACCGAGTGCGCCGGATGCCATCTCACCGACTATGACAACGCCGACCCGAGCCATGACGGATTCCCGCAGGACTGCACGACCTGTCACTCCTCGGTCAGCTGGACTCCGGCGGACTTCGATCACGACCGGTCCTTCCCGCTCGTCGGCGCGCATCAGGCGGTCGACTGCACGGACTGCCACACGTCCGGCTACACCGGAACGCCGACCGAGTGCTCCGATTGCCACGCTTCGGACCTCGAAGCGGCCGATCCGAACCACGATGGGTTCCCCGAAGACTGCCTCACCTGCCACACGATGAACGCGTGGGACCCCGCGGACTTCGACCACGACGAAGTATTCCCGCTGGAAGGAGCGCACCGCGACGTCCAGTGCGCGGACTGCCACACGAACGGGTACGAGGACACGCCGAGCCTCTGCAACGACTGTCACCGTGCCGACTTCGAGAACGCGGAGCCGGACCATGTGTCCGGAGCGTTCCCCGAGGACTGCACGACGTGCCACTCCCTCCTGGCCTGGGAACCCGCCGAGTTCGAGCATCCGGAGAGCTTCCCGCTCACACTAGGTCACGCAGACGTCGCTTGCTCTTCGTGCCACGAGTCCGGCTACGAAGACACGGAGACGGAGTGCGTCGGATGTCACCTCGCGGACTCACAGGGCGCGACTCCGAGCCACGACGGTTTCGGAAGCGAGTGCACCTCGTGTCACTCCCTCGCGGCCTGGACGCCGTCGAACTTCGAGCATCCGCAGTCATTCAAGCTCGACCAAGGACACTCAGGCGTGGACTGCGCCTCCTGTCACGCCGCCGGGTACGAAGACACACCGACCGAGTGCGCCGAGTGCCACCGCGCGGACTACGAAGGCGCCGAGCCGGACCACGTCCAGGGCGGATTCCCGGATGACTGCACCACCTGCCACTCCCTCGCGGCGTGGCAGCCGGCGGCGTTCGAGCACACGCCGTCCTTCCCACTCACGCAGGGACACAGCGGACTCGTGTGTGCATCCTGCCACTCCTCCGGATTCGAGGACGTTCCGACGGACTGCGTGGAGTGTCACCTCGCGGACTCCCAGCAAGCGTCACCGAGTCACGATGGTCTCGAGCAGGACTGCACCAAGTGCCACTCCACCGCGCAGTGGCAGCCCTCGAACTTCGAACACCCGGCCACGTTCTCGCTCACGCAGGGTCACGCGGACGTGGACTGTGCGTCGTGCCACTCTTCGGGCTATTCGGGTACATCGACCGAGTGCGTCGACTGCCACCTCGCGGACTCGCAGCAGGCGACCCCGAGCCACGACGGCTTCAGCCGGGAGTGCACCACCTGCCACTCGACGGTGGCCTGGCAACCGGCCGGTTTCGATCACCCGACGACGTTCCCGCTCACGCAGGGGCATGCGGACGTCGCGTGCGCGTCCTGCCACTCGGGCGGCTACGAAGGCACGTCCACCGAGTGCGTAGACTGCCACCTCGCGGACTCGCAGCAGGCGGTACCAAGTCACGACGGCTTCAGTCCGGACTGCACGACGTGTCACTCGACCGCTCAGTGGCAGCCGTCGAACTTCGAGCACCCGTCGACGTTCCCGCTGACGCTGGGACACGAAACCGTCGACTGCGCGTCGTGCCACACGAGTGGGTACGAAGGCACGCCCACCGACTGTGAGGGATGCCACCTCCCCGACTACGAGCAGGCGGAACCGGACCACGTCGACGGCGGCTTCCCACACGACTGCACTACCTGCCACTCGCTCGCCGCATGGCAGCCGGCCGCGTTCGAGCACACACCGACGTTCCCGCTCACGGAAGG
The DNA here is from genome assembly GCA_020633975.1 of Candidatus Eiseniibacteriota bacterium. Classification (GTDB taxonomy): domain Bacteria; phylum Eisenbacteria; class RBG-16-71-46; order CAIMUX01; family CAIMUX01; genus JACKCR01. Next base: position 68,487 of record JACKCR010000010.1, read on the forward strand.
TCATGCCGACCGCACCTGCGCGTCCTGCCATGCGTCTGGGTACGAAGGCACGCCGACCGAGTGCGTCGATTGTCACCTCGCGGACTCGCAGGCCGCCGTCCCGAGCCACGACGGACTCCCGCAGGACTGCACGACCTGTCACTCCACCACGACCTGGAATCCGTCCAGCTTCGAGCATCCGACCTCGTTTGCGCTCACCGAGGGACACGACGGCGTCGACTGCGCGTCCTGCCATGCCTCCGGGTACGAAGGCACGTCGACCGACTGCGTCGACTGCCACCTCGCCGACTCGCAGGCGGCCGTGCCGAATCACGATGGACTCCCGCAGGACTGCACGACCTGTCACTCGACCACGACCTGGAATCCGTCGAGTTTCGAGCACCCAATGTCGTTCGCGCTGACCGAGGGACACGAGGGTGTCGACTGCGCGTCCTGTCATACTTCCGGCTATGAGGACACATCGACCGACTGCGTCGACTGTCACCTCGCGGACTCACAGCAGGCCGAGCCGAGCCACGACGGACTCCCGCAGGACTGCACCACGTGCCACTCGACGACCGGGTGGGAACCGTCGGAGTTCGAGCACCCGAGCGAGTTCCCGCTCACCGAGGGACACGACGGCGTCGACTGCGCGTCTTGCCATGCCTCCGGCTACGAGGGCACGTCGCCAGAATGCGTCGACTGTCACCTCGTGGACTCGCAGCAGGCCGAGCCTAGTCACGACGGACTTCCGCAGGACTGCACGCAGTGCCACTCGACCACGACCTGGGATCCGTCGAGCTTCGAGCATCCGAGCGAGTTCCCGCTGGCCGGTGGCCACGAAGGCGTCGACTGCGCGACCTGTCACACGTCCGGTTACGAAGGCACGTCGCCGGAATGCGTCGACTGCCATCTCGCCGACTCACAGCAGGCCGAGCCCAGTCACGACGAGTTCCCCACGGACTGTGCGCATTGCCACACGATCCAGGGCTGGGTCCCCGCCGACTTCGACCACACCCCGACCTTCCCACTGACCCTGGGACACTCGGGACTCTCGTGCGGCTCCTGCCACTCCTCGGGGTACGAAGGAACTCCGACGGACTGCGCCGAGTGCCACATCGAAGACGCCCAGGGCGCGACTCCGAGCCACAGTCAGTTCCCGCTCGACTGCACGGAGTGTCACTCGACAGCGAGATGGAATCCGTCGAACTTCGAGCACCCGGGCTCGTTCCCGCTCTCGGGCGGACACGACAACGTGGAGTGCAACTCCTGTCACACCGGCGGTTTCGAGAACACATCGACCGAGTGCGTGGACTGCCACCTGGCGGACTCCCAGCAAGCGGAGCCGAGCCACGACGAGTTCCCGACCGACTGCACGACCTGTCACACCATCCAGGGCTGGGTTCCGGCCGACTTCGAGCACACGCCGAGCTTCCCGCTCACCGAGGGGCACGAAGGTCTGGCCTGTGCGTCCTGTCACACCGCTGGGTACGAAGGCACGTCGCCCGAGTGCATCGATTGCCACCTCGTCGACTTCCAAGGGGCCGAACCGGACCACGTGGGTGGAGGGTTCCCGGAGGACTGCACGAGCTGTCACAACATGTCGACTTGGGAGGACGCGCAGTTCGTCCACACCGTGAGCTTCCCGCTCATCGGTGGGCATGCGGGTGTGTCTTGCCTGGAGTGCCACTCCGCGGGGTATGACAACACCCCGAACCAGTGTGTCGACTGTCACCTCGCGGACTCGCAGCAGGCCGATCCGAGCCACGATGGGCTGCCGACGAACTGCCAGACCTGTCACTCGCTCAACGGCTGGACCCCTTCGACCTTCCGGCACACGTCGGAGTTCCCGCTCACTCAGGGACACGCGGACGTCGACTGCGCGTCGTGTCACAGCTCCGGCTACGACAACACGCCGACCGAGTGCATCGACTGCCATCTCACAGACTTCCAGGGCGCCGAACCGGACCACGTCGATGGAGGCTTCCCCGAAGACTGCACGACCTGCCACTCGATGGCGGAGTGGATCCCCGCGGAGTTCGACCACACACCGACGTTCCCGCTCTCCGGTGGACACGACAACGTCCCGTGCGCGTCGTGTCACTCCGCCGGATACGAGAACACGCCGAACGTCTGCGTCGACTGCCACCTTGCCGACTCTCAGAGCGCCATCCCGAGCCATGACGGGCTCCCGACGGACTGTACGACGTGTCACACCATCCAGGGTTGGATCCCGTCGAGCTTCGAGCACACGCCGTCGTTCCCGCTGACGCAGGGACACGCGGACGTCGACTGCGCGTCCTGCCACTCGGCCGGCTACGACGGAACCCCGACCGATTGCATCGAGTGCCACCTCACGGACTACCAGGGCGCCGAACCGGACCACGTCCAAGGCGGCTTCCCCGAGGACTGCACGACGTGTCACTCGATGGCGGAGTGGATCCCTGCGGAGTTCGACCACACACCGACGTTCCCGCTCTCCGGCGGGCATGACAACGTCCCGTGCGCGTCGTGTCACTCAGCTGGATACGAGAACACACCGAACGTCTGCGTCGACTGTCACCTCGCGGACTCGCAGGGCGCGGTCCCGACGCACGACGGACTCCCCACGGACTGCACGACGTGTCACACGATCCAGGGGTGGGTCCCATCGAGCTTCCAGCACACGCCATCCTTCCCGCTCACACAGGGACACTCGGGCGTCGACTGCGCGTCCTGCCACTCGGCCGGCTACGACGACACGCCGACCGACTGCATCGACTGCCACCTCGCCGACTACCAGGGGGCGGAACCGAGCCACGACGGGTTCCCCGAGGATTGCTTGTCGTGTCACAACATGGCGTCGTGGGACGACGCGGACTTCTTCCACACGACGGAGTTCCCGCTCACGGGTGGACACGACAACGTCCCGTGCGCGTCGTGTCACTCTGCCGGATACGAGAACACGCCGGCCGATTGCGTCGAGTGTCACCTCGCGGACTTCATGAACGCGGAGCCGGACCACGTCGACGGCGGGTTCCCCGAGGACTGCACGGCCTGCCACACCATCCAAGGCTGGACCCCGGCGGACTTCGAACACACACCGACGTTCCCGCTCGTCCAGGGACACTCGAACCTCGCCTGTGCCGACTGCCACTCCGCGGGATACGAGAACACGTCGCCCGAGTGCATCGAGTGCCACCTCGTCGACTATCAGACGGCCTCGCCCGACCATGACGGCGCAGGTTTCCCGACCGACTGCACGAGCTGTCACTCGCTCGTCGGATGGGACAACGCGGACTTCGACCACGACAACAGCTGGTTCCCGATCTACACCGGAACCCACCGAGAGAAGTGGGACACCTGCACCGACTGCCATACCAACCCTGGTGACTTCACGATCTTCACCTGCATCGATTGCCACGCGCATCGGCAGTCGGAGATGGATCAGAAGCACCAGGAAGAGAACGTGGACGACTACGTGTACGAGAGCACTGCCTGCTACGCGTGCCACCCGAGAGGTCGCCATTGAGGAGGAAGGCGATTCCTAGCCGCTCCGGTGTCGCGTGGGGTGTGCTTGTGGGTGCGGCCGTCGGCGCATTGGTCGTGGTCTCCGCATCGGCCGCGCTCGGGCAGATCGATCCGACGAGCGGATCGGTTGCTGCATCCGCGGGCGCGGTATCTTCCGCTGCGGAGTCCACTCGATCGGGCGATGCGCTCCTCCATCTCGAGGGGCACGTGCGCCAACTCTCCGTGGACTTCGTGTACGTCGACCTCGGCACGACCGACGGGCTCGCCATCGGCGACACACTCTCCGTCACCTCAGGCGCGAGCCGCGGCGAGTCGCTCGTCACGACCTACGTAGCTGGCCGTTCGGCTTCGTGTCAGCTCGTGTCGCGGCCGGGCACGACCGGATCGATCGCCGTGGGTGACGCCGTCGCAGCAACTCTCCACGGGCGAGGAGGCGAATCCCGTTCTCAGACTGCGCCGACCAAACTCTCGTTCCCGACCCCGCGAAGTGGGGTAATGCCCACGTCGTCAGGCGGCGCAAGGGCCCCACGCACGCGAGAAGGTTGGGGGCGCGTTCACGGCTCACTCTCTGTCGATTGGCTCCAGACCGTGAGCGACAACGGGGAGAGGACGACCCGGGATCCGCGCGGACGGTTCGAGGTTCGCGGCCGCGACCTCTTCGGCAAGAACCTGCGTGCACGCGCAAGCCTCCGCACCGGGCGTCGCACTAGTTCGAGTTCGAGCGACGGAAGTTCCCTTCCGGAAGTCCGGCAACTCTGGTTCGACTACCACGACGAGCCATCCAACGTGGGCGTTCGGGGCGGACGCCTCCTCGTCGCCGAAGCAGGGTCCTTCGCCTACCTCGACGGGGGTGCGGTCAACTACGCGCCCGTCTCCCACCTGGACCTCGGACTGTATGCAGGTCGTCAGCCGGAATGGGTGGATCGAAGCGCCAAGGGGGACGTCTACATCGTGGGAGGCGCCGCGCGTTTGCCGATGGAGAGAGTCCGTTCCTCCCTACTCGTTTCGCTCCTCCGCGAGATCCGGCAGCAGGACCGCAACCGGGATTGGGCCTATGTCGAGGCGAGGTCGGAGCCGTTCACCACGTTGCGGCTCTACGCGCGGACCCAGTTCCAGCTGACCAAGCGAGACGAGTCCGAGCGACTCCCAAGCGAGTCTGATCCCGAATTCGATCCGACCGACTACGACGTCTTCCGCAGCTACCTAGAGTCGCGGCTCTCCGTCTCCGCCCGGTATCGGCCGGTCGACGAGTTCTGGTGGTCCCTCAGCTACGACGAGAGCTCGCTTCTCTCGGAGTACGAAGGCACCACGACCACGGAGGATCGTTTCGACCGCTCCGCGAGGAACGGCTGGCGCACGACGCTCAGTCTCGAACCCGCCGAGTTCTGGCGAACGCAGCTCGGCGGGAGCTGGCGGGAAGGCGAGTCTCAGGACGACCGGTGGTCCGTGAACGGGTACGTCCAGCGGCAGCGACTCGTATCCTGGCCGCTCGATCTGACCGTGCAGATGCGCGTGTTCGACGCCGGGTACTCGAAGGGATCGACGCCATCAGTCGAACTCGAACACATCTCGCCACACGGCTACTCACTGGAGCTCCGTGGCGGGATGCACATCTACGAGGCAACTGGATCGACCGACGCGCGGTCGGATCAGTGGGTACGGATCAGTTCGTCGGTCAGCCTGCCCTCGCGGTTCCGCATCCTCCTGGAAGCGGAAACTTCGTCGGGCGACAATGCGATCGGCTCTCGCTTCTACGGGCAAGTCGTGCGGAGTTTCTAGCGAACGTAGGTAGGAAGGGAAGCGGTGGGGATGTCGGAGTCGGGATTCATCTGGGGCGGAGTCGTCGTCGTCAGCGCGGTGGTGTTCGCATACTACCTGAGGCAGTTCACGCGACGCGCGAAGGCCGATGAGGCGAGGCAAGCGAGTGCCCGGCAGGCCGGGATCGACAAGGCCGTCTCCCAGCATCCGCACATCGACGAACTCTCCTGCATCGGCTGCGGCAGCTGCGTGGACGCCTGCCCCGAAGGAGACGTCCTCGGCATCGTGTCGGGAGTCGCCGTCCTCATCAACGGCCTCCGCTGCGTAGGGCACGGCCGCTGCGCCGAGGTCTGTCCGGTCGGCGCGATCCAGATCGGGCTCGGCGACATCAGCATGCGAACCGACCTCCCGATCCTCGGGGCGGGGCAGGAGACGACCGTACCAGGCGTGTTCGTCGCAGGTGAACTGAGCGGGTTCTCGCTCATCCGCAACGCGATCACTCAAGGCGCGGAAGTAGCAGACCACATCGCGAAGCATCGGCCCAGGTCGACCGACCCGAACGTTCTCGACCTCGTCGTCGTCGGAGCCGGGCCCGCGGGTATCTCCGCCGCACTCAGTGCGAAGCGAGCAGGGCTCCGCTGCGTCGTCGTCGACCAACAAGGCGTCGGTGGGACGATCCTCCAGTTCCCTCGACGAAAGCTCGTCCTCACGCAGCCGGTGGAACTGCCGCTCTACGGGATGTTGCGGTCGAGCGAGTACACGAAGGAAGAGCTGGTCGACATCTGGAGCGAGATCCCCGAACGGTTCGATCTCGACGTGCGGATCGGGCATCGCGTCGTGGGCGTGGAGAAGACGGGCGGAGGATTCCGAGTCTCCACCGAGAACGGCCCGTCTTGGGACACCATGAACGTAATGCTCGCGCTGGGTCGCCGTGGATCGCCCCGCAAGCTCGGAGTTCCCGGCGAGAACCAGGCCAAGGTGCTCTATCAGCTCCTCGACGCGAAGTCTTACAAGGGACGTCGAGTGCTGGTGGTTGGTGGAGGGGACTCCGCAGTCGAAGCCGCCATGGCGCTCGCAAAGCAGAACGGCACTCAGGTGACGATCTCCTATCGCAAGGACCAGTTCGCCCGGATCAAGAAGCGGAACCAGGATCGGCTGGACCCACTCCTCGCGTCCGGAAAGATCAAGACGCTCTACAGCTCGAACGTGCTCTCCGTGGGCGCCGACCGAGTGCGTCTCGCCGTCCCCGAAGGCGAACTGGACCTGCCCAACGACGACGTCTTCGTGCTGATCGGCGGCGACCCGCCCTACCCGTTCCTCCGCGGCATCGGCATCCGCTTCGGCGGGGAGACGACGTCGGCCACCGAGCGGAGCGCGGTCGCCCAGGCCTGAGCGCCTACTGCTCCAATCCGCCCGGGCCGCCTCCGTCCCGATCGGCTACTCTCTTCCCTTCGGCTCTAGGACGGGCCACACGCGACCACAGGGTCTTCGGCCCCGGCGCGCTGGCTCGTTCTCCAACGCGCCCCAAGGTACGCAACCTGCAGCGCAGTGCCGAAGGTCAGAGTCCGAAAGGAGCCGCTCTCTTGTCCCAGCCTTCCGTCGGTCGTGGTTCGGTCCTCACTCTCCTTCTACTCAGCTCGATGACCGTCATGGCGGGAGCGACGATCTCGCCGACCCTTCCCTCGATCGGCAAGGTGTTCGCGGACACCCCGAGAAGCGACCTGTTGGTCCGGCTCGTCCTGACCCTGCCGGCACTCTTCACGGCGATCGGCGCGCCGATCGCGGGTGGGATCATCGATCGGTTCGGTCGACGCCCTCTCCTCTTCGGCGTGATCGTTCTCTACGCACTGGCCGGAGGATCCGGACTCTTTGCCCGTGACCTCTCAGAACTGCTCATCGGAAGAGCAGGGCTCGGGCTCGCCGTAGGAGGCATCCTCACTACGGCGACCACGCTGATCGCGGACTACTTCGGCGGCGACGAGCGGTCGAAGGTTCTGGCATGGCAGTCGGCATTCATGGGGATCGGTGGGGTCGGCTTCGTGACGTTGGGAGGGTTCCTCACCGACGTGAGCTGGAGGGCACCGTTCAGCGTCTACCTCCTGGCTCTCGTCTACCTTCCCCTCGTCGCCCTCTTCCTGCCCGAACCCCGCCGCTCGGGCACGGGAGAGCAAGTCGACGACGGTCGGGAGTCGGCCCCCGGCCCCGACGGCTCCAGTGAGGCGCTCACTTCGAGCGGAGCGACCGCGAGTTCGGCGATGGTTCCGCGCCGTGTTCTCGGCTTGGTGTACGCGCTCGGATTCCTCGGCATGATCGTCTTCTTCGCCTTGCCCGTTCAGCTGCCGTTCCACCTCCAGGCCATCGACGACGTGCCCGCGACGAAGGTGGGGCTTGCGCTCGCTACGATGACCGCGGTTGCGGCGTGCACCTCTCTCGCCTACCCGAAGCTGCGTGCGCGGCTGTCGTTTCCAGCGATCTTCGGCGTGCAGTTCCTGCTCCAGGGCGCCGGATACCTGCTCCTCGGCTCCGCGCCGAGCTACACCGGCGCGTTTCCCGGACTGGTCATCGCAGGGGCCGGCGCCGGACTGCTGGTCCCGAACGTCCAGCTCTGGACGAGTCGGCTCGCGCCCGCCGAGCTTCGCGGACGAGTTCTCGGTGGACTCGGACTCTGCTTGTTTCTCGGGCAGTTCCTGTCCCCCATGGTGACGCAGCCGCTCGCCACCAGCCGCGGGTACGGGGGGATGTATGGTTCGCTCGCGTCCTTCCTCCTCGCCTTTTCTGCGCTGTTCATCTTGGGGTCGATCGTTCGGAAGAATCGGCGGCCGAGGTGAGCTGCGCTCGGCCGGCGCGAGCCGATGCGGCCTAGCCGAGCCCGGCCCGACCTCGCTGGGCCCAGCGGGCCCGAGTAGTGCGTCTCTACCCACCCTACCCAAACTCCACGATGGACTAGCCAAGGCCCCGCAGCGGCCTCCGCGAGACACGCTCGACGCTCTCCGTGGCACGAGTGGTTGCGATTTGGGCCCGGGCCGGCGGCCACGGGCCTTTCTGGCTCCGAGTTCACCCGTGCCACCTCCAGAGCGCGTCCATTCCCGTGCACACTGCACGTTCGACCGTGCGATCCGACCGGTTCCCAACGGCCACGATCGACCCATTGGCGTGGATGTCCGCGGAGGGGAACGACCGGAAGAAAATCGGCCAGTGGCACCTTCATTGCTGCAACAAGAGTATGCGGTGGACCGTCCGAATCCTGGTGGCCTGGGGCCTAGTCATCTGTATGGGGATCGCGAGCCACTCGGCAAACGCCGAGAGCTACCCCAAGACTGCGCAGATCTGTACTCAGGTCGGCACCTACAGCGACGCGCAGCGAGACAGCCTCTCGTGGTACGACCTCGTGGCGTTCACGGAAGGTCCCAACGTCGTCGACGACCTCAGAGGCCGGAATCCCGAGATCGACCTACTGTTCGCGTGGATGCCCCAGCTCATCTATGACCACGAAGAGGACGAGACGTTCTGGTACCCCGACACCAGCTGGAGTCTCGTCCGCCTCGCCGAGTTCTATGCCCTCCAGAACGACTGGTACCTCTACAACACCGATGGGAGCCGTCCTCGGCTCTACAACTCCTGGATCAGCAACTGGACGCCGGACTGCCCTCCGGGCACGTATGGCGATTCGAACGGGCTGACCTACGCAGAGTGGCTGGTCCAGAAGGCCATTCCCCGAATCATCCACGGAGAGGCCCGCTGGGAAGAATGGGGACCGAACAGCTCCGCCTACCAAGGCTTCTTCTTCGAGGTCATGGGCGACTGTATGAACGTCTTCCCCGACGCGGACCCAGACCGTGACGGGATTCCGGAGGGCATCTACTCGTCCTGTTGCTCAGGAGGTTCGGAAGACCCCCTCGCAGTCATGATGCGCGAAGTGAACGTTGCGTTCGGGAACGGTCTCCGCGAGACGCTGGGGCCCGACATCGCCATCATCATCAACGGCGTCAACAACTGCGTCCGTCCCGACTGGAACTGGATCAACGGCATCAAGCTCGAATCCTGGAACCAGTCCCCCAATCCTTCGTGGCTGGACTGGTGGAGCTTCTTCTACTCGCTGACCAACTACTCGGGAGACGTCAGCTGGGAGACCGGCTACACGTGGGCCGAGGAAAACCTCGGGCGTTCCGGCAACGACAGCGCTGAAGGCTGGGACATGACCATGCTCCAGGTGATCATGAAGGACACCTGGACCGAGAGCTTCACCCAGAAGCGGCGAGCCTACGGGATGGGCACGGCCATGCTCGGTGACGGCTACTACACCCAGACCGTGGACCAGCAGCGGATCCACTACACCTCCGAGTTGGACTGGGACTTCGGGGATGCGGTGGAAGACTACTTCGTCGAGATCTACGAAGGAGTCACTCCATACGACTCCCTGTATGTCCGCCGATTCGAAAAGGGGATGGTCGAGGTCAACCCGAACGAGACCATGATCGCCGGCGTCTCGTCGGAAACGTCCCGGTTCACGTGGTGGGAGCCGGTCACAGACCTCACGGCCGAGGCAGCTGAAGGAAGCGCCATTCGCCTTCAGTGGACTGCGCCCGAAGACCTGTCGATCGAGGGTCAGGAGATCCGATACGCATCGTTCCCCATCGACGAGGACTCCTGGGACTCCGCTACGACGTGGCCAGAATTCGTCGAGTCCGAACCGGGGCACGTCCACTCGTATCTCCTGACCGGACTTCCTGGGCCTGCCACGTACTACGTCGCGATGAAGAACCGCGTCCACGGGAAGCTCGAGTACACGGTCTCGAACCTCGGGGTGGCCACGAACGGCGCGCCGGAGCCGGACGAAGACGCGCCGTCCCCGGTCGAAGACCTCTCCGTCCTCGAGGTCGGTGACCAGACCGCTCGAATCCGCTGGTCCGCACCCGGTGACGACGGAAGCGAAGGAGCGTGTTCTCTCTACGAGGTTCGAACGCGCCGTGGCACCGCGATCCTCACAGAGGCGGACTGGGACGAAGCCAGACCGGTCTCCGACCCTCTCCCCGCTCCCGACGGCTACGGAAGTGAACAGACCCTCGAAATCACGGGCTTGATCAGCGGTACCCTCCAGGCCATCGCACTTCGCGGCGTCGACGACGCCGGCAACCTGGGCCCGCTTTCGAATCCGTTCACCGTTCTCACCAGCGGCAACCCTCCCCACCAGCTCGATCAGTTCCCTCCCGCTACGATCGACGATCTCAGCATCGTGTGGGTCGACAGTACCGAAGTGATGCTCGAGTGGACGGCAGTCGGCGACGACGGCAACGAGGAACGGGCAGAGGCCTACGAGGTTCGGGTACTCGAGGGCGGAGAGATCACGAACAAGGTCGATTGGGACTTGGCGCAACTCGCGCCTGTGCCGGCGCCGGAACCCGCGCTCCCAGGCCAACTCGAACAGTTCACCTTCCCAGGCCTCACCCCGTCGACGTTCTACGGGTTCGCGGTTCGTGCCATCGACGACGTCGGAAACGTCGGTGGCATCTCGAACTCTCCGACCGCGACGACGGAGTCTTCGGAAGAGGATCCGCCTCCACCACCGCCCGATGATCCGGTACCGCCGGTGGAGATCGACGACCTCACCATCTCGGCCGTCGACTCGACGCGGATCCAGCTCCGTTGGACAGCTCCCGAGGACGGCGAAGACGGCGCAGTCCTCGCCTACGAGATCGCTGTGCTCGCAGGCGACTCGCTCGAAATCCCGGCCGGCTGGGACGACGCCGAAATCGTCTCCGGACCGGCCACGCCGGCGAGCCCGGGAACGATCGAGTCCTTCTGGATCGAAGCGCTCACGCCGGAAACTCTCTACGGGTTCTCGATCCGTTCGGTCGACGCCGACACGCTCTGGTCACCACCGTCCGCTCCCGTCCACGCGACCACGCTCGCTGGGCCGGACGAGCCCGACCCGGATCCGGACCCCGATCCACCCGCGGCGATCGACGATCTCGCAGCCGCGAGCGTCGACTCCGTCCGCTGCAAGCTGAGTTGGACCGCACCTGCCGACGGGCTCGGTGAAACTGTCGCGTCGTACGAACTCGGCTTCCTGATCGACAAGCCGCTCGCCCAAGAGGCCGACTGGGAACTCGCCACTCACTACGCGGGCCCGTTCCCCCTGACCCCGGGCAGCAGCCAGTCCCATTGGGTTTCCGACCTCGAGCCCGGGCACGCCTACGGAGTCGCCGTCGTGTCGTACGACTCCGAGGGACGTCGGTCTCCGCTCTCGAACCCGCTCTCGATCGAGACGCTCGAACTCACCGATCCCGGCGACGGCGGTGGGAACGGCGGAGGAGGCGGCGGTGGAGGTGGCGGCGGCGGCGAGCAGGACACGATCCCGCCCGCAACCGTGGGCGACCTGAGTCTTCTCGAAGCGTCCCTCACCGATGCGCGCCTCGGTTGGACTGCAGTCGGTGACGACGACATGATCGGTCGCGCTGCCGGATACGTCTTGTACCTGCAGTCAGCGGCAGCACTCGACAGCGTGGCCTGGACCGGCACACGCGAGCCGGGCGACAGCGAGTCGCGTACCTTCTCTGACCTCACTGAGGCGACCGCGTACGTCGCAACTCTCGTCGTGCTCGATGAAGTCGGCAACCGGAGCGAGCCCAGCAACCCGCTCGAGTTCTCGACAGACGCCCCGCCTCCACCGGACGACACGACTCCTCCGTCACAAGTGACACTCGACCTTCTCGTCGCACTCGGAACGGACGCAATCCAAGTCGATTGGACATCTGTCGGAGACGACGGCACCGACGGTACTGCAAGCGCGTACCGCGTCTCGTGGCGGGATGGGGCACCGATCGAGAACGAGGACCAGTGGGCCGCCGCGCCGTACGTGGACCTCACGACCGACCTTCCCCCATCTGGGCAGTCGATGTCGGCAACGATCGACGGCCTCGAAGCCGGTCGTCTCTACGGATTCAGCGTCCGTGCACGTGACGACGCCGGCCTCTGGTCGCAGCTCAGCCAACCGGCAGCCGTCGAGACCAACGACGACGAGATAGACCTACCCCCCAAGCGGATCACGGACCTCGACATCGACAGCCGAACGCCGACGACGCTGACCCTCTCTTGGACCGCTCCTGCCGACTCGGCACCCATCGCAGCCGTGGCTGCGTACGAGATTGGTTGGCTCGCCGGACAGGCGATTGAAACGGAGAAGGACTGGGAAGCAGCGACCCACGTTCCCGGCCCGCAACCCGCCGCCCCCGGCCTCGCGGAGACGTTCGAGATCACCGGCCTCCAGGCGGAAACCTCCTACGGAATCGCCGTACGCGCCATCGACTCGACCGAGAACCTCGGGCCGATCTCCAACCCGATCGTCGGAACGACCGAGGCGTTGGACGGCGGCGACGACCCTGGCGACGGCGGCGACGACCCAGGCGACGGTGGCGACGACCCAGGCGACGGCGGTGATGACCCCGGCGACGGCGGCGATGACCCCGGCGACGGCGGCGACGACCCAGGCGACGGCGGCGACGACCCAGGCGACGGCGGTGATGACCCCGGCGACGGCGGCGACGACCCCGGCGACGGTGGCGACGACCCAGGCGACGGCGGCGACGACCCAGGCGACGGTGGCGCTCTCGTTCCGCCGGCTCCGATCGACGACCTACGTGTCGGCTCGATGGGTCCGGACTGGATCGACCTGCACTGGACGGCCACGGGTGAAGACGAAACGACCGGATCGTGTGTCCGCTACGAAATGCGGACCTTGGTCGGCCGTCCGATCGCCACGGGCACGGACTGGACGCAAGCGTCGGTGCTGGACATCACGCTTCCAGCACCAGGACCTGCGGGCTTTGCTGAGACGATCCGCATCGAGAATCTAGACCGTCTCGTCGGTCACGGATTTGCGATCCGCGCGCTCGACTCCGAAGGCATCTGGTCACCGTTCCGCGCCGGCGCGTATCTCGCCTCGATGGACCTCGCTCCGCCGAGTCCGCCGGAAAGCCCGTCCGCAAGCTGGAACGGTTCCGAGCTCAGCTTGGAATGGCGGGCGTCGACGGATCCTCGAGTTGCGGGCTACCACGTGTACCGGCAAGGAGCGGATCAGGGTTGGCAACGACTGACGACCGATCCGCTGACCGAGACCTCGTTCGTGATCGAGGGAGTGTCCCCTGACCTCCTCCGTCGCGTCGCGGTGACCGCAGTTCTGATCGAGGGCACGGAGAGTTCTCTCGCATCGACCGGTACGCTCTTCGAGGCCGAGTGGAAGGTGGAGGGACCGTTCCCGCATCCGATCCACGAGTCGGCTCGATTCGTCCTCACGATGCCGGCCGTAGTCGACGGCACACTGCGGATCGAACTCCTGGATCTCCTCGGCCGAAAGGTCCGCGTGCTCCAAGACGCGCCGGTGATCGGAGGGACGCGCGAGTGGACATGGGATCGACGCGACGAGCAGGGTCAGCGCGTTGCTCCGGGCTTCTACCTGCTCCGGATCGTTGGGCCAGGCATCGACGAGCTGCAGAGAGTCTATGTCGCTCCGTAGGTAGCGCGGTCCGGGCGTTCCGGACCGTGCCGCGGTCGACCTTCCATTCACGATGGTTCTCTCGGCTCTCAGAGCGTCGAGCACGGCTAGACCCGTTCGAGCCAACCTTCCCGGGCTCGACGTTCGAGCACCTCGATCCGCTGGCGAAGCGGTACGTTCGGTGCTCCCTTCTCCGCCACCTCGATGTCATGAATCCCGATGACCGCGCCCTTCACGACCGCCCTCCTGCGCAGCTCGACTCGGGCCTCGCTCGTAGCATCCGGGCGCGCGCAGTAGGAGTCCATTGCCGCATCGAGGAAGCGGTCCCCGAGTAGCCAACCGAGGAGACAGAAGTCGGCAGCGGGATCGCCCCACGACGAGTCCGCCCAGTCGATCAGCCCGATGACGTTCCAGGTCTCCGGATCCGCGAAGACATGCTCAGGAAAGAGGTCTCCATGGATGAAGACGGGAGCCACCTCTTCGCTCCTTCGTTCGCGAACCCGCTCGACCATGCGTTGCACTTGCACCACGACGTCACTCGCGACGTGCCGCCGCAGCGCATCGATCGCGCTGTCGACGCTGGTGATCAGGCTGGAAGGATCGAACGTGACCAACGCTGGCCGCTCCCCGATCCCGCCCGGGGATACCCCGTGGACCTCGCGAAGCACGTCACCATACGAACGTCCCAGCCGACTCGGGTCGACTTGATCGAGCCGGTGGAGGAGAGGAACACCCGGAACGAACGAGATCGCCATCCAGTCGTAGGGCAAGGCAGGATCAGACGACATCGAGCCGGATTGCGACTCCCGAGCCGCGACTCGCGTCGAGTTCCCAGCGCGCCAGTCGCCCTCACTCCAGCTCGTCCATCCCACACTCGGAACGAAACTCAGCTTCGCTTCGGCGAACGCCTTGAGCACGAGCGCTTCCCTGTGAAGCCACGGCTGCACGTTCGACCTCTTGGGTACCTTGCAGAGCCACCGGGTCCCGTTTCGATCCGGAACGACGAAGACGTCGCAGTCCCATCCTTCGTCGAACCAGCGCACGTCGGGCGTCTCTGGGAAGTCCGGTGCATCTTCATGCGAGGACTCCGCGAGCTTCTCGAGTGAAGTGGTGAGGCGTGCGGCGAGCTCGGCGCGGCCCAATCCGTGATCTGGATCCCATGGCTCTGGCATGGGCGGATCGTGGGCCATAGGTAGTGGATCCGGAAGTGGAATCGAGTGAGTCGAGTGAACCGAGTGAATCGGGTAGATCGAATCGAGGCGCTCGTCGAACTCGAGAGTTCAGCGCGATGGATGGAGGCTACGCGACCTCGCTCTGATCGGCCAACGAGCTGAGCAGACGATCCTGCTCGCTTTGGAGCTGAAGCAACAAGCCTCGAGCGTCGGAGAGATTCCCATCTCGTCCACAGGCTTCCAGACGCTCGGCGAGTCTCCGGATCGGTTCCGCCGAAACGGACGCGGATGCTCCCTTGAGCTTGTGAGCCGAAGCGTCGAGTCCGGCCGCATCATCGTCTTCCACGGCGAGCTGGATCTCCGACACCCAATCCGGAAGGTACTCGGCGAGCTTGCGGACGAGACGATCTGCGAACTCCGTCCGGCCCATGCAGCGAGCGAGAAGGCTCTCGTAGTCGATCGGAGCGTCACTCTGACCGGCAGAGGGCGTGTTCGCGGCGATCGGGACAACTGATCGAGCCGTAGCCCGCTCGGCGGAAGGCCGCAACGTCGCCCAGGTCTCGACTCCACGGGCCAGGTCTTCGGGGTCGATCGGCTTCGTGATGAAGTCGTCCATCCCGGCCTCGAGGCAGGCTTCTCGGTTCCCCTTCATCGCGTGCGCGGTCAGCGCGAGTATCGGGCGACGAACCGTGCCGTCCGTAGTCTCCTGCTCCCAAGCACGGATCTGGCGGGTGGCCTCCCAGCCATCCATGACCGGCATCTGGCAGTCCATGAGGATGAGTGCGAAATCGTGCTCGCGAACGAGCGCGACGGCTTCCTCACCGTTGTGCGCAAAGATGGCGCGGCACCCGAGGCCCGACAGCATCTCCCCGATGACGGTCCGGTTGATCTCCGTGTCTTCTGCGACGAGAACGAGAAGTTCGGAACCGCTGTTCACGACGCGTGGTGGCGCTGCCGCCTTCTTCGCCGTCGGTGTCCGCGTCATGCGTCGGCCTGAGACCGCGACGAGGAGGGACTCGCGAAGTTCGGACTTCCGGATCGGCTTCGGAACGGACGCAGCGAACAGCTCGACTTCGTCCTCCGTCTCCCCTTCCGGGATCGAAGCGAATCCGTTCAGGTGTACGAGCGCGACACCGTCCAGAGCCCGATCCTCACGAATGAGCGCCGCGAGGCCGAGGCCGTCGAGTCCGGGCATGCTCCAGTCGATCAGTGCTGCGGAGTGAGGAGATCCGGCGAGAGCTGCGTCCCGTAGTGCCTCGAGCCCCTGCATCGCATCATAGGCTTCGTCGACGGAAGCACCCCAGGACGTGAGATACTCGGCCAACACCGACCGAGTCACGTCGCAGTCGTCGACCACCAGGATCTTCTTGCCGTCCAAACCACGCGGGTCATCCTTGGGAATGGCAGCCGAGAGATGTGAGATCCCGAGCATCACGGTGAGACGGAAGTCGGAACCTGCACCCGGTGTGCTCTCGACCGTGACCGTCCCCCCCATCAGGCTCGCGAGCTGTCGCGAGATAGCCAGTCCCAACCCCGTCCCACCGAACACGCGGGTCATCGAGTTGTCGGCTTGGGAAAACGGATCGAAGATGGAGCGCTGGTATTCGTAGGGAATGCCGCATCCGGTATCACTCACCTCGAAGCAGAGGGAGACACCGGGGCCAGAGGCCTCCTGTCGGTAGCAGTTCACGAAGACGCGGCCGTAGTCCGTGAACTTGAGCGCGTTGCCGAGCAGGTTCACGAGGATCTGACGGATCCGGTTTGCATCGCCGTGGAGCTCTGCCGGAACGTTGTCGTCCACCCGGTAGACCAGCTCGACGCCCTTGCTCTCCGCCTTCTCCGCAAAGATCCGGATCGAGCCGTCGATGAGATCGTGCGCGGAGAAGTCGCTCTCTTCGAGTTCGAAGCGACCGGCCTCGATCTTCGAGAAGTCGAGTGCGTCTCCGATGACGGTGAGAAGAGCATCCGCCGCGGTGAGCGCGTCGATCACATAGCGATCTTGCGAAGGCGTCAGCTCGGTGCGATGGAGCAGATGGAGCATTCCCATGACACCGGTCAGCGGCGTCCGGATCTCGTGGCTCATGTTCGCGAGGAACTGAGACTTCGCCGCGCTCGCGGCCTCCGATGCATCGGTGGCATCCCTGGCCCGGTCGAGTTCGGACTTCATGGCCGAGGCACTGGCCGCCACCCCGATCACTCCGGTGAGGGCGGCAAGAGTTTCGCTTCCGATACCTTCCCAAGAGGAAGCCGGCGCTCCCAGCACGAGGTACCCCCACCACGAACCGGAGGCTTGGATCGGAACCACACGCAGGCTCTCTACGTCGAGCGCGGCCAGCACGTCTCCCTCTGGTCCTTGCGCTGTGGAAGAGGAGACCTCCAGCGTCCGGCCGGCCAAGAGATGCTCCGCCCAGTGCAGCAACGCCGGACGAGTGCAATCGAGCAGCGAAGCCTGTGCAGAATCGGGCGGGGCCTCTCGGTTGGTCCAGGCGACGACTGGTACCTGGGGGCCAGGATGGGAGCGAGGATCTTTCAGTAGGTAGACGACGTCGACTCCAAGCGCCTCGGCGAGCGGCTCGACGGCGACCGGAACCGTGGACTCCCACGACGTAGCGGAGAGTATCTCCTCCATGAACCGGCGGAGTTCTGCGAAGACGACGTCCTTGCGCCCGGTGGCCAACTCGAGCTCGGCGATCCGCTCGTTCGCTCGGTCTAGCTCGCCGCGCGCATCGGAGTGCTCCCGCGCCTCCAAGCGCCTAGACCTCTCGATCAGCGCGAACAGGAGAAGGGCGGCGCACAGGCAAGCCAAGATGCCGAATCCCACTCTCAGATCGACCCAAGGCGTGGGCGTTCCGGTCACCGCCCCGCCGAGGGCGAGGGCGATCGCGGACAGCAGGAGACACACCAAGGCGACCGGGGGCCCGGCGGAACCGTGTGGCTTTCTCCGCGAGGGCCGCTGAGGGTCCCTCATCTGCTCGTTGTCTCCATCTATAGCTTCCCTTCCAGGACACGATCGTTCGATCTGGACGGCTTCTTGAGAGGTAGTGGCCAATGGCGGCCGCGGAACCCGACCTCAAGAAGCCCCATTTGCGGGCCGACACTGGATCGAACGTCGGCGATCTGGCCGGGACCAAACTCCAGTGCCGCAACGGGCCCGGAACGGCGTCGTCACAGCTGCTCTCGATCGAAAGAGGGGGTCTCGAATGCGCACGTTCGCTCCGATGTTGCTACTCGGCCTGGCTTTGGGCCCAGTGAGCGGTCTCACCTCCGGGACGGCGGCCGCGTCCTCCGACAGCTCCTCGGCGACGGCGGTTGCCGATCAGCAGGCAGGAACGGCCGAGCAGGTCGGGATCTCCGAAACCCCCGGATCACCCGTGGCGGTGGATTGGGGCCTCACCTTCGCATCTCGCTACCTGTTCCAGGGACAGGACCTGAGCAACGGCAAGCCGGTCGCCCAGCCGGAGCTGGCTCTCTCCTATGGCGCGATCTCGGGGTCCCTCTGGATGAACCGAGACTTTGCGGAGTCCCACTTCAACGAGATCGACGGCTTCGTTTCGGTCGGACGAGACTTCTCGAAGCTCTGGGCCTCGATCGGATACGGATACTACGAGTATCCGAACCGGGACGACTGGGACCCGTCCCAGGAGATCATCTTCGACTTCGCTCTCGCGGCGCCGGTCAGCCCGACCCTGACCGTGAACTACGACTTCGACGCGGGCGACGGCTACTACGCGACCTTGGGCGGAAGTCAGGCCCTTCCCGGTCAGCTCTCCACGCTCAGCGCGTACAGCAACCTCTTCTATCAGGGTAGCTACTACGACGTCTCCGGGATCCCTGCCTGGGAGCTCGGTCTCGCGACGGAACGAGAGCTCGGAGGATTCCTCTTCGCCGGTGCCGTGTCCCGCTTCACGACCTGGGACAACGGTGACTTCGCGAACGAAGGCGCGGTGCCGGCAAACTGGTACTTCAGTCTGTCGATCGTGGGGAGCAACTAGCAGACTGCGGAAGGCCCCTCGTCGGCTGCACCACAGACGACGGGGGAAGCTAGGCGGGACGCGTCGTCCCGTCCGAGAGGTTCAACGGGAGTGCTAGACCAACTCGCGCAGAGAGAGTTCCCAGCCCGCCCCATCATCGTCGCGACTGGATTCTCGACTTGTCTACTCGGTGACGAGCGAACGCTCCGGGAGTTCGTGATCGGCGACCAGGTGCGGCAGGCTCTGTCGAACGCTGGACACAACGTTCTCCTCTACCTGATCAACGACACCTACGATCCGCTCGACTACCGACAGCTCCGAGTCGGAGTGAACAAGGATCCGGGTTTGATCGAGCGCTACGCCCCGTTCTGCGGCATGCCGATCGCCGAGATTCCGGATCCGTTCGGTTGCCACTCCAGCTACGCGGATCACTTCGCCGACGCCTGGATGGCCCGGCTCCGCTCGCTCGACATCCACCCGGTGTTGATCGACTCCCATCGCGCCTACAAACGCGGTCACTACGCTACCTACATCCATCAGGTCCTCGAGCAGTACGCGGAGATCCAGGAGTCCGTCGCGCACAAGTTCGACGGTGAATACACCCTCAGCCAGCTCTTCCGGGTCCAGTGCCCGACCTGTCGGCACCTCGATCAAACGGAGCTGAAGCACGTCGAGAACGGTGAAGTCACCTTCTCATGCGAACGGTGCAATCACCGCAAGTCGCTCCCGATGAGCGAGATCGAGGGCAAACTCCACTGGAAGATCGACTGCGCCGCGCGGTGGAACCTCTACCGGATCGACGTCGAGACGTTCTCCAAGCCCCACTGTGGCCGCCTGGGTACGCTTCGCGTCGCGCGTCATCTCTCGAAGGAGTTCTTCGGCGGCGCCGCGCCCCAGGTCGCAAGCTACGGGGCCGTCAACCTGAGCCGTGACCTGTCCGGCAAGCTGCTCGACACACTTCCGCCCCAGATCCTCAAGGCGATGTTCGCAGAAACGCCTCGACAGGACCTCGTCATCCGACGGGATACGGTCGAGAACTTCTGCCGTCGAGAAGAGTTCCTGCCTTCGGTGACGTACGCAGGCTGGGTCCGCCAGGTACTTCCCATTCTCGCTCTCAAGGGCGACCCAGATGGTCTGGGAGGTCACAAGAGCGTCCGAGTCGTTCAGGGAAGGGCCGAACGCGAGTCGATCCTGCTCGGGAACAACTTCTCACAGCTGTTCTACAACCGCTCGTTCGGAGTTCAGTATCCGGCGTTCTCGGTCCTCGAGACAGCAGACACCGATGCAGTCGAAGCTGCGGTCAAGGTGTTGGACCACGCGCTGGCTCTTCGCCAGGACGCTACGGCAGATCAGGCCGATACTCCGGGCCTCGTGAAGGACTTCCTCCGCGATGTGTCTCAGGATCGAGCGCCGTACGTGTTCCTGCGAGACTTCATGAATCACAAGGTGGGTGCGCACGTGAGCACTGCGATCGCGACTGTGCCCGTGCCGTACCTCGAGATGCTACGAGACATCCTCCAACTCCACCTGAGGAGCGAGGGAGCCGTCGTCGACTTCGGAAAGGAGGAGCACGATGAAGAGACTCGTGCTGCAGCTTAGCGTTCTCTGCCTAGCCGCGTTCGTGGGGGCGTGTTCGAACTCGGACACCGCGAACACCACGAACAAGAGCTCGGCGAACGTCGACAACTCACTGACCCGCGTCCAGGACGCCGGCGTGCTCCAGTGGGGCGCAGACGTCGTGGGCGGCGTTCCCTATGTCTACGAGGACCCGGATCATCCAGGCGAGTACATCGGCTTCGAGATGGACATCGCGCAGGCGGTCGCGGCTCGTCTCGGCGTCGAGCTCCAGCTCGTCATCAAGGCTTGGGACACACTCATCCCGGAACTCCAGCGAGGCAGCTACGACCTGGCCATGAACGGGATCGAGAACACCGAAGATCGGTCCGAAATGGTCCTCTTCAGTGCTCCCTATTTCGTGTATGCGCAGCAGATCACGGTGCGCAATGAGACGAACGACATCAATGGACTCGACGACCTCCAGGGCAAGAAGGTCGCGACGCTCTCCGGTACCGCAGCCGAAGACATCCTTCGGGCCTCGGACGGGGTTCACGTCGTGACCAACCCCGAGATCATCTACAGCTATCGGGACCTGGAAGACGGACGAGTCGACGCAGTCGTGCTGGACACCCCGATCGCTGCCGCGTACGGGGCTCCGAACCCGAAACTCAAGAACGTCGGTGACTCTTTCGCGGAAGGCGAGTACGTGATCGCGTTCCGGCGGAACGACGTGGCCCTCCGGAACGCGGTGGACTCGGCGCTCCACCAGATCAAGACCGACGGCACGTTCCAGCAGATCCTCGAGAAGTGGGGACTCTTCGACCAACACCAGCAGCGAATCGTGAACATCGATTCAGCATCCAACTGAACGGAGAGGGCGCAATGCCGCAGACGGCGACGCGTTGCTACGAGGTCTTCGCTCCAGCCGATGGCTCGATACTGGTCGAGGTCCCGCTCGAACCCAAGAGCGAGATCGCGAAGAAGCTGACCAGGATCGAGTCGTCCAAGACGAGGGTCAATCCCGCCGACGTCCAGCCTTTCCTCGATCGGCTCCGTGTTCGGCTCCAAGCGAACCGGGGCAAGTTGATCGAGATCATGCAGGCCGAGACCGGCTTCATCACTCGTGATACCGAGGAGATCGTCGATTCGTCGATCGAGTTCCTCCAAGACTTCGAGACCTACGCAACGGAGCAGGTGGACCGGAGGCAAATCGTCCGCCACTCCTACTCTTCGAGCGTAGGGCGGGACATGCTCGTCATTCAGAGACCCTGTCGTTGCGTCGCCGCCGTGGTCCCGCAGAACGCGTCCCTCACTCTCAGCATCATCATCATTGCGTCGGCGCTCTATGCCGGTTCCAAGGTGATCTTGCGCCCTGCGCTCCAGTGCAGTGCCTCCGGGGCGATCCTCTCCGATCTAGTCATGGAGAGCGACCCGCCCGCGGGCTCGGTCACCTTCACGAACTGCCTGGCCAAGGACTTCCTCGAGGCCTGCTGCGAGTCCGACGCCGTCGATGTGATCCACTACATCGGCAGCAACCAGTACGCTCTCTCCGTCCTCAACAAGTCGTTCGAAGCCGGCAAGACCTGCCTCCTCGACGGCCAAGGCAACGGCCTGCTCTACGTCGACGAAACCTTCCCGCTGGGCGAGGCCGTCGAGATCATCGCCAGCGGGTCGACTCGCTACAACGGCGAGACCTGCACATCGATCAACGGCGTTCTGATCGCTCCCCCGGTCTACGAGGAGCTGAAGGAAGCCCTCACGGCACGGTTCGAGCAGTTCATCACGGGAGACCCGAAGGACGAACGTACCGACATCGGCCCGCTCTTCAGCGCCCGCCAGGCCTTGGAGTTCCGTTCCGGACTCCTCGACCAAGGGAGTCACAAACTACTGGTCGGGGGCGACATCGACGGCGCCTACGTTCGGCCGGCCGTCGTCGTCGGCGTGAAGCACACCGACATCATGGCGATGCAGGGCTTCTTCGGACCGGCAGTCTGGATCGCTTCGTCCTCCTTGGACGAAGTCTCCACCTGGCTGTCTTCGAACCAGTTCCCGCTCAGTGACACCGTTCTCAGCAGAGACCCTGCCGTGATGAGGCACTTCGCTGCCATCACCCACGCCGCTCGCGTCTGCATCAACCAGGATCCGTCCATCGAGTCGATGTTCGAGCCTTGGGGCGGCTACCCCCCAAGCGGCCTCAACCCGGTGTCGGTCTGGATAGACAAGTACAAGCGCACGTTCCAGGTCGACGGGCGACTGACCGACCTCACGAGCATGCGGATGACCGGCACGGACAGAGGCTGATGGCTCCGCTCCGGCGATTCCGATCTCTCTCGGTGCGGATGAAGATCATCCTCATCGTCGTGAGCCTGCTCGTCCTCTCGATGTCGGCCACGGCGCTGCTGGTTCGGGACATCGCCTCCCGAAACATCGTGGCCAACCAGATGCGTACGGCCGAGGTCCTCACCGCGTCGATCGTCCACGACATCAAGTACGAGTTCGACGCGGATCGATACGACTACGTCCAGAACATCGTCGCGAAGTACATGACCTACTACCGGGTCATCAGCCACATCGGCTACTACAACCCCGACGGAGTGAACCTCGCCGACTCCGACTCGAACCGGATCGGGGAGCAGAACTCGGATCCAGACGTCCAGATCGCGCTCGATACTGCGACCCCCAGGCTCTACGTGTCGAACGACGATTGGCACGCCTTCGAGATCCGTTCCGTCGCGCCCGTTCTCCGCGGTTCACGGGTTGCAGGCGTAGTCACGATGGACATCTCGGTCGCGGACCTCCATGCGACGCTATCCGCCATCATCCACCGAGTCGCCATCATCATGGCGGCGCAAGTTCTGGTGGCCTCGCTCTTCCTCTTCATCCTCCTCGATCGGGCCATCCTCCGGAGGCTGACGTCGCTCCGGCACGCCACGGAACGGATCGCGTCCGGCGACTACACGGTCCAGGCGATGGATCAAGGTGGTGACGAGGTGGGTGACTTGGCACGCGCCTTCAACCAAATGGCGACCGAAGTCTCGAGAGCCAAGACGGAGATCGAGGAGCACAACCGCACCTTGGAGGACCGCGTTGCCGAAGCGACGAGCGAACTCCAGAAGACGTACGACGACCTGAAGAACACGCAGGGCCAGCTCGTGCTCAACGAGAAGATGGCCTCGCTCGGTGTGCTCATCGCCGGAATCGCCCACGAGATCAACACTCCGGTCGGTGCGATCCTGAACGTCTCGCGCCAGATGGAGTCTCGAATCCGATCGATGCCGGAGATCCTCAGACAGTTCCGTCGGGAATCGACCTGCCCTGACGACCGGATCGTCGCCTGTCTCGAGGAGATTCGGAAGAACTGCATGGCACCGCGCTCCGTCACCGCATATCGGGAGACCCGAGTGCTCGAACAGATGCTTCAGAACGCAGGGGTGACGCGGTATCGGGAGCTCGCGAGCCAGCTCATGAAGCTGAACATGGGCTCGGTGGACAAGGCGCGGGCCTATCTCGACTGCCTTACGGATCCGAAGTTCTTCCGAGTGGCCGAGTCTTTCGCGAGCATCGCCCAGGCGGCTTCCATCGCCGAGACCAGCTCTCGCAAGATCGGTGAGACGATCCGCGCGCTTCGGTACTACTCCCACGGCGACCGTGACAGGATCGAGCCGATCGACGTCAACGAGTCGATCCACACCGGCCTCGTCCTGCTCCGGAATGCACTCAAGCACACGGTGACCTTGGAGACGGACCTCGCCGACGATCTGCCACGCATTTCGGGAACCAATGAGATTCACCAGGTCTGGACGAACCTGCTCATCAACGCTTGTGACGCGGTCGGCACCTCGCGCGGTGCGGAGAACGGCAAGATCGTGGTCTCCAGCCGTGAGATCGAGGGGAAGATTCGCGTTCGAGTCGCCGACAACGGCCCCGGCGTTCCCGAGGACATTCAGGGAAAGATCTTCGATCCATTCTTCACCACCAAGGACATCGGGAGTGGCACCGGCCTCGGCCTTTCCATCGTATCCGGGTTGGTCAAGAAGCACGGGGGTGAGATCCGGCTCCACAGCCGTCCGGGAGAGACGGTCTTCGAAGTCGACCTTCCGATCCCCGAGGCTGCCGCGAAGGGTGGCGATAGTGTGAGAACGGGAACCGATCCGGAGCCTGTCCAGTGATTGCGACGATGACCTCGATCCAGCGGCCGCCATCGATGGAGTGGAGATGGGAGAGATGAAGTCCCCAGTCGAGTACTACATACTCTGCGTGGACGACGATGAGGAGTTCCTTCGCTCCCTGGAGTTCTTCCTGCCCGATCGGATCAACGATGGATCCAGGCCCGACATGTGGTGCCGGTTCATCTTCCTGGCCGACCCGTCGGAGGCGTTGTCCGTTCTTCACGAACTCGAGGCGGACGGTGAAACCCTCGCCCTCATCCTCTCCGATCAGAAGATGCCGGGAATGACCGGCACGGTGCTTCTCGACAAGGCGAGGGACGCCTACGCGGATTGCGTGCGTGTCCTCCTGACGGGACACGCTGGAATCGAGTCCGCCGTGCTCGCGATCAACGGGGGCACGATCGACGCATACCTCACGAAGCCGATCGAATCCGAAGAGAGCTTCACGAAGTGCGTGAGGGAGCTTGTGATCGAATTCCATGTACACCGCACACGCGTCGAGGACGGAGCCACATCAACCGAGATTCGGCCCGTCGGTGTCAGCGCTGGTGTCGCCGTTCCCGAGGCGACCGGGATCGGCTCGGAACCACAGCTCGAGGACCTGAGCGATCTCATCCGCAGTCTGGTCGAAGACACTCGGACCAGCTCGAACCGTCCGATCACGTTCCAGTGCGAGCTGGCGGACGACGAAGCCTGGGCCCACGTTCGTATCTCGGATCTCCGGAAGGTCATCGAGACGTTCCTCGACAACGCCATGAAGTTCTCCAAGGCCGACAAGCCGATCGAGGTCTCCCTGTCCGAGCAGGACGGCTGGCTCGTCGCCACCTCCCGGGACGAGGGAATCGGGTTTCCGCGCGAACTCTCCGGAGAACTCAGGCGCCCGCGCACGCTGCCGGACTTCGACGGATCCGGTGGGACTCTGCATAGCCTCACACGCGCGAATGAACTCGCCCACCTCGCCGGAGGCCGGATCGAGGCGTGGAGCGATGGGATCGGTCGCGGAGCGACGTTCGCGCTCTACGTCCCCTCTGCGCGTCGTCAAGCCGCCTGATTCCAGACGCCTGAATTCGCTCAGCCTGGAGAGGAGTCGGGACTGGACACCTGCCCCGGTTGGCCTCGTATACTCGGGCGTCTCGAAAGGGGATCCCATATGCATCGTGAACACGTCATGCTCCCGAGCGAACCGATGGGGCGCCGGGTCCATATCTGGAAGTACGGAACCTTCGGCCTGCCGCTTCTCGTCTTTCCATCCGCCGCGGGCATGGCCCACGAGTGGGAAGCCCACGGCATGATCGACGCAATGTCGGATTGGATCGAGTCCGCGAAGGTCAAGGTGTATTGCGTCGAGAGCAATGTCGCCGAAGCGTGGACCCGCAAGGACTCGGATCCGAACTGGCGCATCGAGCGACACGAGGCCTATGAGGCGTTCGTCCAGAACGAACTGATCCCCTACATCCGTGAGGACTGCCGGACACCGGACATCGCCATCGGCGCAACCGGCACGAGCATGGGCGCGTTCTATGCCGCGAACTTCGCGCTGAAAGCGCCCGAAGCCATCCGCTGGGCGCTCTGCCTGAGTGGTCGCTACGACATCACCTGGATGACGGACGGGTTCAACAGCGACGGCGTCTACCGCACGAATCCGATCGCCTACGTGCCCAACCTCGACGGCGAGCGTCTCGAGCGCATTCGTAAGAACACCCACCTCGTGCTCGTCTGCGGCCGAGGGAAGTGGGAGGATGGCAACATCGAGGACACCGAACGCCTCGGTGCGCTGCTCACGACCAAGGGGATCAGCAACCAGGTCGACCTCTGGGGCTACGATGTCGCTCACGAGTGGGAGTGGTGGAAGCGGCAGGTTCGCTATCACCTCGGCCCGGTCGTCGGGAATCAGTGACGTCTCGAGCGAGAAGCTGCCGAGCAGTCGACTTCCGAACAACGACTTCTGAGCAAGGGACTGCCGCGCAAAGGATTGAGGAATGACCGCGACCTTTCCCGCCCTCGTCCTCCGCAAGGACGAGTCTGGTTCGATCCGCGCCGGATTCGAGGATCTGACGTCGAATGACCTACCCGAAGGAGACGTACTCGTCCGTGTCACCCATTCCAGCGTGAACTACAAGGACGGGCTCGCCATCACCGGGAAGGGGAAGATCGCGCGAAGTCTCCCCATGATCGCGGGAATCGACCTCGCTGGCGTCGTCGAGGAGTCGACTTCGGACGCATGGAAGGCAGGCGACCCCGTTCTCGCCACTGGCTGGGGACTGGGAGAAGAGCGGTTCGGTGGATACTCCCGATTCGCACGGCTGGACGGCTCGCTCCTCACGGCGATTCCCCGTGGATGGAGCGCAGCCACGGCAATGGCGCTCGGCACCGCTGGATTCACCGCGATGCTCGCAGTCTTCGCGCTGGAGGAGCGCGGGATACGGCCGGACGACGGCCCGGTCGTCGTCACAGGCGCGAGCGGGGGCGTCGGCT
The DNA here is from genome assembly GCA_020633975.1 of Candidatus Eiseniibacteriota bacterium. Taxonomy (GTDB): domain Bacteria; phylum Eisenbacteria; class RBG-16-71-46; order CAIMUX01; family CAIMUX01; genus JACKCR01. Next base: position 95,569 of record JACKCR010000010.1, read on the forward strand.
CGGTGGCCGTGGCTCTGCTCGCTCACGCCGGCTACACGGTGGCGGCGTCGACCGGCCGGCCCGAAAACCACGACTACCTTCGGTCCCTCGGCGCAAACTCGTTCCTCGCGCGCGAGGATCTCGATCGAGACGCGAAGCCGCTCGAGTCCGACAAGTGGGCCGGCGCCGTCGACACGGTCGGAGGCCGCACCTTGGCCACCTTGGCCGCCCAAATCAAGCGGGGAGGCGCCGTTTCCGTCTGCGGGAACGCCGGTGGATTCCAGCTTCCCACGACCGTCTTCCCCCTCATCCTCCGTGGAGTCGCACTTCTCGGCATCGACTCGAACTACTGCCCACCTCTCCGCCGCCGGGCTGCGTGGAATCGACTCGCGCTCGACCTGCCGGCCGATCGGATCGCGTCCTGGACCGAGACCGTGCCGTTCCGGAACCTACCCCAGGTGGCCGAGCGGATCACGAACGGTCAGGTTCGAGGACGGATCGTCGTCGAGGTCGAGTAGCCCAAACCCGGCGATCCAGGGTAGGCTCTTCCCGTACGCCGCCCTCGGCCCGGCGAAACCGGGACGCGTTCCATGCGTCAGATCGAGGGACGTCCGCCGGCGTGCGGGACCGCAGCTCGGATCGCAAGGATCCGGCGCCGCGCGGGCCCTGGTCCCGCAAGGGAGGCTTTGTGACTCAGAAGAAGGTTCGTCTCACGGAAGACCAGTGGCGTGAGAAGCTGTCGCCCGAGCAGTTCGAGATCGCTCGCCGTGGCGGCACGGAGCGCGCTTTCACCGGGAAGTACTACGACAGCAAGGAGACGGGGATGTACCACTGCGTCTGCTGTGACGCACCCCTCTTCAGCTCGGAGACGAAGTACGACTCGGGGTCGGGCTGGCCCAGCTTCACGTCACCCGAACGGCCGGAGAACCTTCGTTTCGACTTCGACGATAGCTACGGCATGCGTCGCGTCGAAGTGCGGTGCGCCGTCTGCGACGCGCACCTAGGTCATGTGTTCGATGACGGCCCCACGGAAGAAGGGAAGCGGTTCTGCATCAACTCCGCGTCCCTCGACCTCCGATCCGAAGACGAGAAGTAGGGCCGAGTCGACCGACCGCACTCGGCCACGACATCGTCCGCGCCCGTGACGGCTAGGCGGGACGACGTGGCCAGAGCCGCTTCGGCAGGGAGGACTACTCTTCTTCGCGCACCCGGAAGACCCAGGCGTCGGCTTCCCGGTGGACTTCCAACCAATGGTTGGGCAGAGCTTCGTCCGTGAGGCGGAGCTCTTTCTTGTTCGTCTTCTGGAGATAGAAGGCGACGGCAGCGGCGAGAGCCGCCTGCACTTCGTTGTCGTCCACTTCTTCGAGCTCGTCCGGGACCGGCATCGTCTCTACCGCACCGCCAGTCCTACGCTGCAGCTCAGCCATCACCATCCCGTACTGCACCGCGTCCCGTGGCTGGAACGGCCGAAGATCGTCCAAGTCGCTTTCGAGCTGTAGGAGTTCGGAGTCGGTCATGGAAAGGAGGTCGATCTCGAATCTAACGCGGTCGAAGGTGGCCATGCTGTACTGCCTCCTCTGCAGAGCGCGGAGCGCGTTCGTCCGATGGATGTGAGGTCACGTCGGGTCCGCTCGATGGGCCACACTCCCTGTAGCCCCGCATATGTGTCTACCAGATCGCGTCTTGGTGCAAGTGAGGAATATTTGGCGCGCGGTTGGGACGTGGTTCACGCCACCTGCTGTGCCACGTAGTCATCGATTCTGAACGACTTGGAGCGATGGCAGGAACGATCGTACAGACGCACCTTTTCTTCGGCGCTCTCTTCGATTTCGCGGGCCACTCCGTCGTCTTCAACTCTCGTCCGACGGCTTTCCAACCAACCGGTCGATCATGGTCTTGCTGCCTTGGAGAGCGACGCGGTTCATGTAGAGCTGAACGCCGCGGAGGCCACCTAGCTCCTCCCCTCCTCCGGCGCGGCCCGGACCGCCGTGTTTGGAAAGCGGCAGCACGAGTCCCGAGCCCGGAGCCTGCTCGGCCATCTTCTTGGAGGCGAGGTAGAGACGACCGTTCCACGCGGCGGCCGTCGGGAGCAGCCGGCCAACCCAGTCTTCGTCGTCCGAGTAGAGCGAGGTCACGAGGCTTCCCTGCCCGAGCGCGACGATGCCAGCAGCGGCCTCGGCGCTGCCGTCGTAGGGGACCAAGGTCGCGACGGGACCGAAGATCTCACGGCTATGCACCGCCGGAACCTGCTCCGCGGATGACACGGAGAGGAGCGTCGCATCGACGTAGTAGCCCTTCCCGTCCGGCGCACCCCGCCCCTGGACGCGCTCCGCTCCACCGCAGACGACTTCGGCGCCGGACTGCACGACGAGCGAAATCCCCTCCAGAGTGTCCGCGAGTTGATCGGCGGTCGTGAGCGGACCCATCGTCACGGCTTCTTCGCGCGGATTCCCGACCACCACGTCTCCGAGCCGCGACGCGAGTTCGTCTCGGACCTCACTCAGCCGATCCTGAGGCACGAGGATGCGCCGCACGGCCGTGCACTTCTGGCCCGACTTCTGCGTCATCTCCCGAACGACCTCGCGGAAGAAGAGCGAGTACGTGTCGGACCCCGAGACGACGTCCGGAGCGAGAACCGCCGCATTCAGACTGTCCGCCTCGACATTGACTCGCACGCTTTGCGAGAGGATCCGCTCGTGGCTTCGGAGGTCGAGGCCCGTCGAAGCGGAGCCGGTGAACGCCAGGACGTCCTGCGGACCGAGGTGTGAGAGAAGATCACCGGCCGATCCGGCGATGAACGAGAGTGTCCCCGGAGGCGTGACGCCGGCGTCGACGAGGATGCGGACGCACCGCTCCGTGACCCACGCGGTGCTGGTCGCCGGCTTGATGAGGACCGGCATGCCTGCGAGGAACGCGCATGCGAGCTTCTCGGCGAAACCCCAGGCGGGGAAGTTGAACGCGTCGATGAGGACAGCCACACCGTGGCGGGGAACGAACACGTGCTGTCCATAGAACCGGGCAGATCGCCCGAGTGCATCGCCCGAACCATCATGGAGGACCCGAGCGTCACCCAACGACTTCGAGAGGTGGGAATAGAAGGCGAGCGTCCCAGTGGCGCCATCGATGTCGAACTTCGCGTCGCGACGGGTCACACCGGTCGACTCGACGGAAAGGTCGAGGAGCTCCTCACGAACCTCTGCGAGCGCCTTCGACATCGCAGAGAGGAGTCCGCCCCGCTCCGCCATGGTGAGGTCCCTCAGCGCTGGCCCTCCTACGTCCCGCGCGAACCGGCACGCGGCGCCCATGTCCACGCCCTCGCTCGAGGCCTGAGCGATCTCCGCTTCGGTCGACGGATCGATCAGCGGCCGGAATCCGGAGGAGGCCCGGAACCAAGCCCCTGAGACATAGCTTTCGAGTGTGACCATGGACGAGACCTCCCTTGGCTGATCGGCCCGACGACTCCGCCCAAACCGGGTCGACCCAGACCAACGACTCCGCGCGGCCCGCACGGGACCGAGTGGCACCGAGTGGCACCGAGTGGCTCAGACTACCGAAGCCTCGGGAGGAACGGAAGGCGTGAGGGGACGAGTCGAGCCAGGTACGATTCTGCCGGGAGTGGCGTATCTCCCGCCCGACTGCCGCCGTCCAGTAGGCATGGATCTGGTATCTTTCCGGACGCCGCGAGGGAGAAGACACATTGGTCGCTATTGGATCCGACTACGAGCCTCGTAGACACGGAAGGACAACACAGCGCAGAAGCCGCATCCTCTGGCTCGGAGTGGTGATCCTGACTTTGGCCTTGCGTGCGGGCCCGGCACGAACGGAGTCCCCTACGGACTCCGAACGGCCGCATCCCAACCTACTGTTCATCATCGTCGACACGCTCCGCAAGGATCACCTCGGCTGCTACGGCTACGACCGCGCCACGTCGCCGACCATCGATGAACTCGCCCGCACCGGCATCCGTTTCGAGGCCGCGTACTCCGTGGCTCCCTGGACTCTGCCTGCCAGCGCGACCTTGCTCTCGGGGCTCTACCCAAGTAGTCACACCGCGATCGAGTCGGACCGGATCCTCCCGTTGTCCGTGGAGACATTGGCCGAACGGCTCGAGGCAAACGGCTACCACACGGGATCCTTCGTCTCGCACATCTACATGGCGAAGAACTACGAGATGTTCCAAGGCGTCGACAAGTTCAGAGTCCGCTATGGGCGGAGCACGAGGTTCGTCTCCACGGAGAAGGTCGTCGCGGACGCCCTGCAGTACATCGGTGGGATCTCGGAGTCTCAGCAGCCGTTCTTTACGCTCGTCCATCTCTTCGATCCGCACTACGAGTACGTCCGACATCAGGAGTTCGGCTTCGCCCCGGAGTCGGCGGGTCGGCTGTCCGGTGAGATTTCGATCGACGACCTCGAGGCGAAGCAGGAGTCGTTGACCGAGGAAGAGATCGCGCTCGCGAGAGCGATCTACGATGAGGAGATCGCCTTCACAGACGCCGGAATCGGCCGCTTGCTCGCCGGGCTGGATGAACTCGGCGTCGGAGACGACACTGTTGTCGTTCTCGCCGCCGACCACGGGGAGGAGTTCCTCGACCACGGACGCCTCGGACACGCACACACGCTCTACGACGAACTGCTGCGCGTTCCGCTCATCTTCCGACTCCCGGGCGGTGAGCACGGGGGCCAGGTGATCTCCGAACCGACCTCGACGATCCACGTCTACCCCACCATCCTCGATCTTCTCGGCCTCGAGCCGTCGTCCGCCGTCCAAGGCCAATCCTGGGCCAGACGGATGCGCGGCGACGCGGACCAACCGTCTGGATCGTCGGATGAGGCGGGAGGCGCGACCGTGGGCGAGGCGGAGAACGTCTCCACCGAGTGGGCGTCGATTCCGGTAGCTCCACTCTTCGGAGCCGCGTTCGCCGAAGTCGACTCGGAACTCATGTCTGCTCATCTGCGGGCGTTGAGGCGGGGAGACCTCAAACTCATCCTCGACCTCGACACCGGTCGCACCATGCTGTTCGACCTGTCGACCGACCCAGACGAAGCGCACGATCTCGCGGGCGAGCGCCCGGAAGTCGTCGTCGCCATGAGAGAAGAGCTCAAAGCGATGGTCTCCCTCTCACGCTCTCGTGAGGCCGAGGCCGGCAGGGCGAGCCTCACGCAGGAGGAGTACGATCTCCTCAAGAGCCTGGGCTACACGAACTAAACGAACCCGCTCCACCCGACTCTCCCGGTGATAGACTGCGTTCCCATGTCGCTCGAAACGCGCCGCATCTTTCAAACCTGGTGGCCTCTCGCGTTCAGCTGGCTCCTGATGGGGTTCGAGCTGCCGGCGGTCAGCGCGGTGATGGCGAGACTCGCGGAGCCACAGATCAGCCTGGCCGCGTACGGTGGGGTCGTCTTTCCGCTCGCCCTCATCATCGAAGCACCCGTCATCATGCTGCTCGCGGCGTCCACCGCACTCTGTCGAGACTGGCCGTCCTATCTCATCGTTCGGCGCTATATGTGGGGCGCCGCGCTCGTACTCACCGTAGTCCACGCATTGATCGCGTTCACGCCGCTCTTCGATCTCGTCGTCGGCGGGGTCATCGGGGCTCCGGCGGAGATCCAACCCGCCGCACGAATCGGACTCGGCATCATGACCCCGTGGAGCGGCGCGATCGCGTACCGAAGGTTTCAGCAGGGTGTGCTCATCCGATTCGGACGCTCTCGTGCAGTCGGTGCGGGCACTCTCGTCCGCTTGGCAGGACTCGCCACCGTGCTCACGGTCGGTGGGCTCTTCTGGAACGTGCCCGGAATCGTCGTCGGCGCGAGTGCAGTCGCCACCGGTGTCACGGCCGAAGCCATCGTTGCCGGGTTCTGGGTACGGCCGGTGCTCAGAGGCCCTCTCCGCCAAGCCCCTCCGGTCGTGCCCGCATTGACGTTCCGAGCCTTCCTCTCCTTCTACGTTCCGCTCGCGCTCACTTCACTCATCGGACTCATCGCCCTTCCGATGGGAAGCGCTGGGATGAGCCGGATGCCGCGAGCACTCGATTCTCTCGCCACCTGGCCCGTCCTCAACGGCTTCACATTCCTCTTCCGCGGAGTAGGAATGGCGTTCAACGAAGTCGTCGTCGCCACACTCGATGCCCCCGACGCGGTGAACGCCCTCCGCCGGTTCGCACGCACGGCCGCCGCCATCGGAAGCGGACTCTACTTCGTCATTTGCGCAACGCCCCTGATCGTGCTCTGGCTCGGCACGGTCTCCGCCCTACCGGAGCCGTTGGTCGAACTCGGAAGAAATGCTGCGTGGGTCTTCTTGCTCATGCCTGCGCATGGCTTCTTCCAGAGCTTCTACCAGGGAATCTTGGTCGACTCCCGGAAGACGCGCGCGATCACGGAAGCGATCGCGGTCTACCTGGCGCTTTCTGCCGTCGTCCTCGGAGTCGGGATCGTCTGGGGACGAACCCCGGGGCTGTACTTCGGGCTCGCCAGCGTGCTCCTCGGCGCTATGGGCCAACTGGGTTGGCTCCGGTTCCGGGTTGCGAAAGAGCTGCGAAGGCGGGAGATCGCTGCGGCCGCAGGAGCCCCCAGCTCCGCAGTGCTTCCATAACACGTTACCTCCCTGCTGCTTGCACCCTACTCCCCCTGCCCTTTGCACCCTGTCCAGGCGGTACGACCCGCCCGGCGGCATTCGGTCATCTCCGGAAAGAAAGCGCTCAGAATAACGGTTGCATTGTCGATAGTTGAAAGTATAACTATTGTACATCGAACCAAGGAGGCACCGTGACCGACATCCGCGTGGATATCCCGCAGGACTTCGACGAGACGGGCCACGAGGCCCTCATGAACATCCTCTGGACCGGAACCCTTCTGAAGAAAGCATCCCGCCGGTTCTTCCGAGACACGGAGTTCTCGGAGGCGGAGTTCAACCTCCTCATCGTCTTGAGCTACAGCGACGAACCGCTCAGCCAAGTCGACGTCAGCGAACGGATGCTCGTCGACAAATCGAACGTCACGTCCCTCATCGATCGACTCGAGACGGCGGGACTCATCGAACGGAAGCCCGTCCCCGAGGACCGGCGCCGCTACCACATCCATCTGACGCGCGAAGGGAAGCGTCGGATCGATGCCGTCGATCCGGTCTACCACGGGTTGGTCCGCGAAGTCATGAGCGGCCTGACCGAACGGGAACACCAAACGATCATCCGTCTCACCAGGAAGGTGCGAGAAGGATTGGCGAAGCACTTCTAGTCACCTGGCTTTCCACGGAGTCCATCCTGGAGGTAGTGCCATGACCATGCTCATCGTGATTTTCGCACTGGTCCTCATCGCCATCCCCGTGTCGTTCGTGATGGGTATCGTCAACCATCAACGCACGAATCAGCTCCAACACAGGGTCACCGAACTCACCGAGCTCTTGGAGAACCTGGGGCACGGGCAACACGGCGGAGACGGCGTCGATGCATCGTCCGGTCCGATCGATGACGCCCCGTTCTGGACGTTTCTGGGGTCAGGACTGGAGCCAGTGCCGGTCACGGATGCCGCCGCAGGTGAGGCAATGGAGGAGGGAGCCGTCGTCCCACCATCACAGCAGGACGTGGATCCCTGGGAGCTCGGGAAGCCACCGGAGCTGCCGCCCACTCGGACAACCTCACCGAAGCACCCGGTCTCCGTGGCGTCACGAGCCTCCAAGACGCCGCCGGAGGAACCTCGTCCACCTCGACCGATCAGTCACACGGGTCGAGAAGACACGAACACCCCGGCGACTCCGGCAGGAGTCATCCCGGCGCTCGCGTTCGGAGCGGCCGGACCCCGTTCGCATCCCCATCCTCGATCGATGGTGGATCTCGAGAGGATCTTTGGTGGGCAATGGCTGAGCTGGATCGGCGTACTCGCGCTCCTCGTCGGCTCCGGCTTCTTCCTCGGAGTCGACCTGGGAAGCAGTGTGCTCTCCGGGCTTCCGCAGGTGCTCATCGGAGTCGGTGCTGCGGTCGGCTTCAACGCAATGGGCCGGTACTGGAGCGAGCGTAGGGAACGCATCCTCGGCTTGTGTCTTCTCGGTGGCGGGATCGGGCTTCTCTACCTGGCGGCCTACGCGTCGTACGGATTCCACCAACTGGTGCCGCTCGCGTTCGTGTTCCCCTTGCTCCTCGTCGTCGCAACCGTGGGTGCTTTCATGGCGCTCGACCGGAACTCTCTGGTCATCGCCTCCCTCACGTTGGCCGGTGCTAGCGTCACGCCGTTCATCCTCGCGAGCGGCGATGCGCCCCGCGCACTCCTCCCGTACCTCGTGGCCGTGAACCTGGGAGCCGTCCTCGTTGGACAACGGCGGGGTGGCTGGACCGGCCTGCCGGCATCGTCGTTCGCCGTCAGCGTGCTCCTCGTCGCCACTTGGTTCGACGCCCAATACGTGCCCGAACTCCGTGGGTTCGCGTTCTTCTTCCTCGCGGGATCGTGGCTCGTCTTTGCAGTCGCGCCGTGGCTCTGGGAACGAACGACGGAACTCTGGAGCTACCTCCGGGCGATGGTGCTCACTCTCAACGGCCTCATGTTCGCACTCGCGTGCTACGTGCTTCTCGAGGGCGGACTGGAATCCTGGCAAGGCCCGATGTTGCTCGTACTCGCAACGGCCTACGTCATTCTCAGCCGCATCATGCGGACGAGGCATGGCGAGGACGCCGCCACTCGACTGACCTTCTGCGTCGGCGTTGCACTCGCGGCACTCTTCGCACCCGTGCAGTTCGATCAGGCGTCTGTCACTCTCGTCTGGCTCGCCTTGGCCGCGGTTCTCGTCTACTCCGGACTTCGCGAGCGCGATCTCTGGCAGCGCGTCTCGGGGCTCGCCGTCCTCACGTTGGCGCTCTTCCGCTCTGTGCTCTTCGAGATCCCGCAGACAGTGCCGATGGGCCGGGAGATCTTGCCGATCTGGAACGCCGAGTTCGTCGCCGGTGTCGCGCTCGTCGCCGTCCTCGTTTGGCTCGCCCGGATCTACCCGCGCTACGAGACCACCCTGCGACCCGAAGAGGCGTTGCTCTGGAGACCCTTGCAAGTACTCGCAGCAGGGGTCGGAATCGAACGCGCGTCGGCAGAGCTCCTTTGGTTCTTCCAGTGGCGTGGCGACCGCCTCGGTATCGAGTTCGCCCTCACGGCTGCCAACTGGCTCGCGATTCTCTGGGTGATCTACGGCGCTGCCGTCCTCCTCAGGGGAGAGAAGTCCGGCTTCCGCGCGCTGAGACTCACGGGTGAGATCGTTCTGGCCGGCGGTGCGGTTCTCTCTGGATTCATGGCCGTGGGTCCCGTACCCGGTGGATACTGGCCCCTGTTCAATCTCACGCTGTTCCAGGGAGGCATCGCGGTCGTCTTCCTAGGCGGTCTCTTCTGGTGGTTCCACCGAGACGACCTCGAAGGAGTCCTTCCGGCTTCCTACTACGGCTCGCCACTCCTCATCGCCACGGCATCGCTCCTTCTCGTCACCCTCTCCGCCGAGGTCTTCCGTTTCGTCCCGTGGCTGGAAACCCGGTTCGGACGGGACTTCGGTGTGTTGGAACCGTTCGCGCTCGCGTCCTTCTGGGGCGTGTACGCGGCAGCCGCCATCGTTTGGGGAACGAGAAGGAAGGACGAGCCGCTTCGCATCTTCGGGGACCTCGTCCTGGCCTTGGCCACGCTCTCGACCATAACGCTCGTGCTCAGCCCCTCGCATGTGGAGTATCGCCCGATCCTGAACGCGACCTTCCTCGAAGGCGTGGGCATCGTCGCGATCCTGGGTGGGCTGTTCTGGTGGTTCCATCGAGAAGGTCGGGACTCGAAGGTCCCCACCGAGTACTACGGAGCACCTCTCCTCCTGGCGGCCCTCGTGCTTCTGTTCCTCGAAGTCTCCGTCGAGGTCCAGAGTTTCTTCAAACTGAGGAATGCCACCACCGCGGGCGGAGAACTCCAGAGCATGCTCGGCCTCTCCGTGACCTGGGCGCTCTACTCCGGCGCCGTCATCGTGAGTGGATTCGTGCGTCGGTATCGACCGGTGCGTCTCCTTGGCATCTCGCTGCTCGCACTGACGGTGCTCAAGGTGTTCGTCGTCGACCTGCAGGCGCTGGACCGTGGGTATCGGATCGTCGCGTTCCTGGTACTCGGCGTCCTCTCCCTCGCCATCTCTGTGTTGTATCAACGGGAGCGCGCGGCCACACCCAGGGAGGCGGAGTAGCCATCAACAGCTGACTCCGGCCACCCGGAATCGCTATTCTCTTCCTGGCCGAATGCAACGTTGCCCATCCCACTCGAGGAGGTCCCCATGCGCCCCGGTTCCCGTCCCCTAGCCACTCTGGCCTCCCTTTCCATCTTGGCACTGAGTACGGCGGTTCCTGCGGCGATGGCGACCACCGCCGCGCTCGGAACGGGCCAGGTGGACCTCTCTCGGCTTCAGCTCGACGATCCGGACGGGAACCCTCCGGCCCCGCTCCAGACGGTCGTCGACCTGCGCCAGGCTCCCCTTACTCCGGAGGCCTTCCGACTCGACCTCGCGAACACCGCCTCCGACCGTGGCTCGATCGCGCCCGTCTTCATCGAGGCGGGAATGGACCCCGAAGGTGACGACGTCGCAGGTACCGTGTTCTCTCCCGACGGCTCGAAGGTGTTGATCGCGGAGCGGGGTTCCAAGAACGTGATGGTCTGGAACGCAGACGGCACGTTCGACCAGGCGATCGCGGTGAGCGGCACGCCCAGCTCGATCGCGGTCACGCCCGACGGCGCCTACGCGCTCGTCACCGATCTCTTCGAGGACGCAGTCTCGATCCTCGATCTCGGCACCGGCAGCGAGACCTCAGTCGTATCTGTCGGGGACCAGCCGAGCTTCGTCGCGGTGAACCCGAGCGGGACTTTGGCTGCCGTAGCGAACGGCGTGGACAGCTCCGTCTCGATCCTGTCGCTCCCGAGCGGAACGGTCGAGCGAACGATCTCGGGCGTGAATTTCCAGGGCCAGTTCTCGTTCAACTTCGAGAGCGGCGCGATCGGGTTCCGGACCTACGGCTTCGAGTTCGTGAGCGACTCGATTCTCGCGCACGTTGACTTCGCCGCGCAGGCGTTCCTCTTCATCGACGCGACCAACGGAAGCATCAACTCGCTCCCGATCGCGGCTTCGCCGACGCGAATGGGCATCTCTGCTGACAAGAGCACCATCGTCGTCGCCCACACCAGCTCGACCCGTCTCCTCACCGTCCTCGATGCGGGGTCTCAGTCGATCATCAAGACGATCTCGACCCCGGTCGATCTCTTCGGCGGCGCCGTCTGCGTCGACCCAACGGGAACGAAGGCGGTTGCGTCGGTGCAGAACGCGTGCATCGTGGTCGATCTCGTGACGGACGCCGTCTCTCCCAACCTCGACACCGCGAGCGTGAATGAACTCATCACCACTTCGGATGGCCTCTACGCGCTCTGCGTCGGCTTCCGTGGCTCCCTCATCTCGTTCGCGAGCGCGACGCTGGTCAAGAACCTCAACAACCTCGTGAGCGTTTCCTACGGCGCGGTCTCCCCGATCGAGGCCCGGGCCGTGATGGCCGCCGACGTGTTCGGTGAGGACCTCCTCTTCCTCGACACCAACGGTTCCGCCGGTTTCCTCGACATCCAGACTCTGACGGGTCCGCCGGCCGAAGGCGACAAGGCCCGCATCCTCGCGATCAGCCCAGACGGCACGATGGCAGCGGTCACGCAGATCTTCAGTGACAACGTCGGCTTCTACGACCTCACGACTGGCACGCACATCACGACGATCGCCACTGGCAACCGTCCCGGTGAAGTGGAGTGGACTCCCGACGGGTCGAAGGTCTGCATCGCGAACATGGACTCGTCGTTCCTCACCGTGATCGACGTACCTGGATTCACCGTGACGACCGTCCCTCTCTCGACGCGTGCGAGCCAGGTCGAGATCTCGCCGGACAGCCGCTACGCGTACGTGTGCGTCGTCGCCTCCGGTGACGGAGTCTGGCGCGTCGACCTCGACACCAACACACTCGCTGGCGCCAAGATCCTGACCGGCGACATGGGTGGCGTCTCGTTCCTCTACAGCCAGACGAGCGGTATGACGCTCTCGCACGACGGAAGCATCCTCGCCGTCTGTGGCTCCTTCACCGACAACATCTCGTTCATCGATACGGCGAGCTGGACGCTGCTCGGCAACACCACGGTCGGCGACTTCCCCGTCCGCGCGCTCTTCAGCGACGACGACAGCCAGCTCTACGTGACCTGCCGGGACGACGATCGGATCCGGATCATGGACACGAGCACGCGGCTCGTGACCGGCCTCGTCGTGGTCGGAGACTGGCCGTTCGAGATGGCTCTCTCCCCCGATCAGTCCACCCTCTACGTGCTCAACTTCCTCGACCAAAACGTGGGAGTAATCGACCTCGAAGCGGCGCTCCAGACGAGCACGATCCCGCTCCCGAACTCGCCCGCCGGCATCGCACTGGCTTCGAGCGGAACGGAGCTCCTCGTCCCGACCGGAACGTCCAGCGCATCGTTCGGCCCCGGGCTGCTCTTCCAGCTCTCCGCCGTGGGAGAGCTCAACATCATCGACATGGAGACGAACACGATCGCGGATCAGATCGACACCGGCGTGCCCGCAGCGATGGTGGACTACCACGCGTCTTCACAGCGGGTCGCCGTTCCCTCACCGGCCATCGATGGGCTCTACGTGATCCAGCTCCAGGACCCGGCGGCCATCGATCCGAGCACGCCTGTGTCGCTCGAAGAGGGACTTGTCCGTGCTTTGCCGAACCCGGTCGTCGAAGGCGTCCGTCTCGACCTTCAGCTGAGCGAAGCCGGCGAGGTCAGTGCGACGATCCACGACGCGTCCGGTCGTCTCGTCCGCACGTTCGCCCGCGAATCCGCGCGCGCTGGTGAGCACTCGTTGACGTGGGACCGTACCGACGATCGCGGCGTTCGGGTAGAACCGGGCGTCTACTTCGTCCGTGTCCTCGCAGGTACGAACGAGTACTCGCGTAAGCTGGTCGTCCGGTAGCGCGACGGGGTCAGACGAGCGTTGAGTACCCACGACGGAAAGGACGGTACTGGGATCCCGAGAGCTCGCCGGCCGCAACGGAACGCGCAAGAGATCGTCGTACGTCGAGCGCGCGAAGGCGATGTCGATGACCTCGTGCGCATGTCACGGCTGCTGGATGCACACGAGGTCGCCAGCGCGGCCAACGCCGGTGCACAGGTCGGCGACGGTGCAAAGGCCCGTGGCGGAGCAAAGGTCGGCGCTGGTGCACGGGTCAGTGCCGACGTCCGGACCGAAGCCGGCAATGCGGCCCTTCGCCGCAAGTTTCTCGGCCGGATTTCGGATCCCCAAGTCGCACCGTTCGTGGCGGAACTGGCGGAAGAGCGGATCGTGGGAACGCTGACGGTCAAGCGTCTCGACTTTCCGGGGTGCACCCCTTCTCGTGCCGGCCTTGTCTCCCAAGTCTGGATCGACCCGGAGTTCCGGAGACTCGGGATCACACGGCGATTGCTGCGCGGCTCCTTTGACTTCCTTCGAAGCCAAGATCTCGACCTCGTCCTACTCAACTTCGCCGCTGGGAACCAAGAGGCCGAGCGAACGTGGACGTCCCTCGGATTTCAGCCCATGGAGTCCGTATCGGTCCGCGTCAAGTGCGTCCACTCCGACTCTGCGTCGATCCCGGATCCAGTTCGGTTCGCGACGCCTTCGCCTTTGCCTTCGCCCTCGCCCTCGACTTCACCTTCGCTTTTGCCTTTGCCCTTGCCTTTCCCCTTGGCCTCGCCTTCGGACGATGTGTCGATTCGTCCTGCTCGAGGGGAAGACCTCGAAGCTGTCGTCGGCTTGTACGAGAACTGGTCCGACCACTGTCGTTTGGTCGCGCCGCTCGTACCGTCACCCACCGAGGAGACTATCCGAGCACGTGTGGAACGAGTCCGACGCGAAATGGAGAGGCGGGACCAGTTCCTTCTCGTCGCGGCCGAATCCACTGGAGCCATCGTCGGGTTCGCGAGCGCGCGCGTCGACACAGATGGAGAGGAGCCTGCCAACCGCACCCTCGTCGCGAATCCCGTCTGGGTCGAACCTGCATTCCGACGTCGGGGAGTCGGCCGAGCGCTCTTCGGCGCCCTCGAGTCTCTTTGCGAGGGGCTCGGTGTGGAGCGAGTAGAGTGGGCGGGCTTCGGAGATCGATCCGGGGACGCAACTCGGGGCGCCCTCGGGTTCCGCCCGTACCATGTGTTCGCCTACACGACGCTGAGCGAGCTCGGAGACCATCTGGAAGCACGAGTCGCCCAATGAGAGAGAGTCGCCCGTGAGAACGAACCGTTTCGGACTCTCATCGTTCGTCGCGTTCGCATTGGTCGTCGTGCTTGGCGCTTGCAGCTCCGGGGAGACGGACACGACCGACGGTACATCGCCGAAGGTAGTGTTCATGTCCAAGGTGGAGTCAGAGTCCCGGGTGGAGTCCAAGTCGGAGTCGGAGTCCCCGGTGGAGTCCAAGCCCAGATCGGAGTGGATCGTTCTTCCCGCACCACGACTCGACGCGGCCGTCGGCTACCGCGACGGTGCGCGCACGCGGGCCCGGTTCGTCTTCCTAACTTCTGATGGCGACGGGCTCCAAATCGACCTCCTCACGGAGCAGACGCCCACGCCAAGACTCATCCAAGGTGTATGGACCCAAGGCGGCACATCGCAACGGACCGCGGGCACCGTTCGCGCCGACAACCTCCACTTCCTGGGCGGACAAGGCGGACGCCCGAGTTTGGGTGGACGACTCGTGCTGCTCGACTCGGATTCGGAAGAGGTCCTGCGACTCGCCTTCCCTCCCTTGGAGCTCGAGCCTATCCGCCCCGGTGGATTGGGGCCGGTCGACAGCGAAGATTCTCGCTGAACGCTGGTGGACCAGATTCACTGACGGTTTGGATCGACTCTCGTCTCGAGACTCGCGTCGACGACCTGCGCTGGCCAGTCACCGTCAGGTCTCCACTGGGTCCAGTCTGATAGGAACGGCTCGCGGGGCCACTCGGTCAGCTTCGCGGGCAGAGAACGTCGAGCCGCCTCGATTCCCGCTACGTCGGTGCTCGTGATGTGTCCCAACCGGACTCCGGCCCGGAACTGCTCCTCGTCCTTGACGATGTACGTACCGGGGTCGTCCGCTGGCACGACACAGTCCAAAGCGAGATCGAGAGTCTCGAAGCCGATCGGGGTTCGTTGGTAGGGCCGCTGGAAGTTGATGTACCAGCAAAGGTGCGTCCACGTCTCTGCCTGGAAGAGCATGCGGATGGCGAGGAACGTGTCTGGGTACAGGAACGTGAGCATGTGTGTCGACGTCCACGCTCGACGTACCAGAGTCCACTCCCCCGATTCACGAATCGACCACGTCCTCGGACTGTGGCGATCTGCCGGTGGGAGTTCGAGGAGTCGATCCGGCATCAAGTACTCGGCGCCGGGACCGACATAGAGAACCGTCAGCTCACCGCTGTCTCGAACGATCGTCATCGGTTCCGCAAACCAGATCCTGTCGCGGACAGTACCGGTTACTGTCACCACACTTCCCGGCTTCCAGAGATGGCTCACTCCTCTCCTCCACCCAGGTCAGTCGGCGATCACGCGTCGAACGTAACGATCACCGGCGCATGGTCGCTCGGCTTCTCCTGCCCCCGCTCGGTCAAATCGACTTCCACCTCTACACAGGCTCGTGCGGCCGGAGGTGTTGCGAGCACATGGTCGATCCGCAGACCTTGTCCCCGTTCGAATCCTCGCGTGCGGAAGTCGAACCAGGTGTAGAGACCGCCCTGCGGGTAGTGCTCGCGTACGAGATCGACGAACCCGAGTTCTAGAATCGCCTCGAGGAACTCGCGTTCGGGGCCAGAGCAGAGGATCTTGTCGCGGAACCGCTCGGGGTCGTACACGTCGCGGTCGTCCCGCGTGATGTTGAAGTCGCCGAGCACGACGAGGGGCGTGCCGAGATCGTAGTAGCTGGCGAGGAAGTCGACGAGCCGCTCGAGCCAGATGAGCTTCCGTTCGTACTTCTCCGAACCGACCTTCTCGCCGTTGACCACGTAGAGGTCGAGGAACTGGATCCCACCGATCGTCCCACCGATCACCCGACGCTGCTCGTCCTCCGCGTCATCGGGGAATCCTCGGAAGACGTCCTCGATCGGCGTCTTCGAGAGGATGGCGACACCGTTGTAGGTCTTCTGGCCGTGGTGCACCGCTTCGTAACCGAGTTCCGAGAGGGCGTCCCAAGGAAACTCGTCGTCGACGCACTTCGTCTCCTGGAGACAGACCACGTCGGGTTCCTGCGCCTCGAGCCATGCGATGAGCCGGGGCAGACGGGCCCGAATGGAGTTGACGTTCCAGGTTGCCACGCGCATCACGACCTCCGACCGAAGACACCGGCACTACGCTTCGCCCCGCACCGAGACGATTCGCCCCGCGCCGAGAGGTCGCAGTCTAAACCAGAGGGTGGGCGGAATCAGCACCGTCGACAATGCTCGTCCGGGTATCCGCTCCGCCTAGGGAGGAGTGAGCAGGCAGGCAGACCCAGGAGCAACTCGTATACGCCGGGTCGCTACGCGGCGCGATCGTCAGCCCTCGACTCCTGCGTGAACCCCGCTGCGAGGAGCGCCCGTCCCCAGCTGTGCTGGTCCTCGGGCGTCAGCGCGGAGAAGAGCGCTTCGATCGGAGCTTCGGCATCCTTGCCGACCACGCGGGAGAAGTTGCGGAGCGAATGCTCGAGCCCGGGCTCCAACTGGATCAGGTGGCAGACGTACTTCGGATCCGCGTGGGACTTGCAGAGGTGGGCACCGACGAGGAGGAACAGGTGCGACGCCTCCCGTCGCGGCCGTTCCATCATCTCTGGCCTACCGAAGTAGTAGCCCTGGAACAGCTGGAACCCTTCATCTCGCGCGATCTGGAGGTCTTCCTCAGTCTCCACCTTCTCCGCGACGAACTGAACGGAGAAGCGATCGAGGAGCGCCTTCCGCTCCTCCGGAGAGGTGGTCGTCATCTCCAGCTTGATGATGTCGGCGAGGGCGAGGAACGGGGTGAGACGCGGCGAGTAGATGAAGTCGTCGAGGGCGATCCGGTAGCCGAGCTTCCGGAGCTCCCGACACGCTTCGACCACTTCACGGTCCGGCTCGATGTTCTCCAGAATCTCCACAACGGTGAGTTCGGACGGAAGGACTTTGGGGAGACCGGCGACGAGGGACTCACGGGAACAGTTGAGAAAGGCGGGAGCCCCGTTGGTGAGTTCACCGATGCCGAGGGTGAGCCCGCCTTCCAGGACGACACGCGAGGTGGCATCGTGGGGGTCGATGTCGGGGTAGCTGTTGCTCGTCCCGTCTCGGAAAAACAGCTCATAGCCTACGATCTTCAGATCGCGGTCAAGGATCGGCTGTCTCGCGATGCACATGGACACGCGATATCCACCCCCGGAACGGTCCTCGTCTAGGCCACCTTGGCAGGGAGTTGGCCTCCCACCCCTCCTCCTGGTATCGACGGATAGGGCAGGCGTCTGGAGCAAAGGTTGTGGCCGGAAGATTGCTGATGCTACCCACGCACACCATTATTTTCCAACTGCTTATGCCACGTCTCACGCAACTCATCCCGACCGCGGAGCCGGTTCCTGGTCATCTCATTGTCGGGTCAGCCCTCGCGGAGCCGGCGTCAGCAATCTTCCGGCCACCCCCCCGGATCACGCAGGTGGGGTGAAGACGAACGGGGTCCGGAAAGTGACCGTTCCTTCCGGAATGGCGGGGAACTTCCACTCCCGAACCTGGGCGAGGACACACTCCCGGAGCGCGGCCGAGCCCAGGGAGTCCTGGGCGATCGAAGCTTCAGCCACTCCTCCCGACGGGAGCACCGTCAGCACGATCACCATCTTTCCCTCGAGGCCAGGCTCCCGCTTGAGCTGGTTGTCATAGCAGAACTGGATTCCTGCCGCGTACTTACGGACCACGGCCAGGAGCGACGCGTTGCTCCGGAAGGAGCCGGCTACGGCACCCCCACCGACGGAGCTCCCTGGATCGGCCGACGCGAGGTCGCCGGATCCACCGCTGTCCACGGACTCGATGTCGATGAGATCCCCGGTGACGACCTGGCCGCCGCCACCACCCCCGCCGACATCCTCTCGAGCGGCGACGGCACCGGTGACATCCCCTGCGGAGCGGCCGCGGCCGGGCCGTCCGCGACCTCCCTTGCGCTCCGGGACATTGGAGCCGCCGGTTGTCGGGGCGATGGACGCGAGGTCGGATTGGAGGGCGTTGAGGGTCGACTCCACCGACTTGGTGGTCGACTTGAGGGCCTGGGCGACTTCGGTAGTGGCCTTCGCGCGCCCCGCCGTGCCGCGTTCCTCGGCCAGCTTGTTGTCTTCTCGGGCCCGACGGGGAGGGGCCGTGGTCTTGGGTTCGACCTTGGGAACGGGCGTTGGCTCGACCTTGGGCTCGGCCTTCGGTTCGGGCGTCGGGGCCACCTCTGGAACCTTCGGCTCGGGAATGGCAGCGAGTTCGGGTATCTCGACCGGCGCGGGGCCGAGTACCGGAGGCACGGGCTTCCGCTTCTCGAGGATCAGCTTCGCGAGACGCTCGGGCACTTCCTCGACGCGAGGAGGAGCCGCGACGCGGATCGGCGCGATGAGCGCAACCGCGAGTACGGCGATGCCCAGGCCGCTCGAGATGAGGAGCGCCCGGCGGAACTTCGGGTCCGGTACCGCAAAGAGGGACCGGCGATACTCTGCATGGAGAGTGCGGTTCATCGCTCCCCCTAGGTCGTCCGGATGACCGCGAGCGAGATCTCGTCCCAGCCCTCGGCGCCGACGGTGTACATCACCCTTTGGAGAACCGCGAACTCGATCTCCCGATCTCCCTGGATCGTGACGAGACCGAGCTGCACATCTACACCTTGGATGCGCGCAAGGTCTTCCTTCTGGGCGCGGATGGTCTCGAGCTCGCGCGCTAGCTTCTCGATCCGCATTTCGTCACTCGCCATGACGGCGGATAGATCCGCCACCCAGTCTTCGCCGACGAGGATGGACGTCTCCGTGATCGCGATGACGACGGAGTCCTCCGGATGCTCTTTGGCGGTCGACTCCGGGAGCTGGACTCCCGCCGACGGACTCATCTGCTCGTCGGCCACGAAGCTCTTCACGAGGAAGAGGAGCAGCACGACGAGGATGTCCATCATCGACGTCATCTTGAGAGCGACCGCGGGCTTCACCCGCCGATGTCGTCCCGTCCGTCTCATTCGAGTTCCTCCGGTTCGTTGCCGGTCACATCGAACATTCGACTCGCAGCCTTCAAGTGCCCTTCACTACTCACTCGTCGGCGTACGCCCGGTGGCAATACGTCAGTGCGAAACTTGGTCGCCTTGGAGCGATGCTTCGGGCAGTCCCGCCTCGCGGGATCGGTCCATCACTTCGATGATCTCGTCGTAGTGCGTCGTCGGCTGGGAGACGATCCTCACTGCGCGGTTGTCGGGGTGGTCCGTCGCCACCGTCTGGAGGTAGGCCGCGAGCTGGAAGGTCGCACCTACGTCTCTCCGATCCTCGCGCGGGAACTCCCGTGCTTCGATCCCGTTGCCTTCGACGCGGTAGGCGTCGGCCGTGATGTGGACGGCGAGATCGAGTGACTCCTTGGCATCCGCTTCCGCGCCGTCTCCTCCAGGCGCCGCCATGTGGATGACGGAGAGTTCGAGGAAGACCGCAGAGAGCAGCAGCATCGGAATCAGGACCACGAACAGGTTCATGAGGGGCATGATCTCTAGATCCGCCTCCACCAGGTCCCGCATCTTCCGTATCCGGTGTCGTGACATTCAGAAGCTCCTCGAGAACGTGCTAGGCGCTGTGGCGTCCGGCACGAAGGATGGCCTGCGTGATCCGCGCAGTCGTCTCCTCGACCTGTTCGACGATCGACTCGACCTTGCCCACGAGGAAGCTGTGCGCGAGTAGCGTCGGGATCGCGACGATCAGTCCGAACGACGTCGTGTTGAGCGCTTGTGAGATGCCCGCGGCGAGGAACGCCGAGCGCTGCGCCGGGTCTGCAGCACCGACCGCAGAAAACGCCGTCGTGAGTCCGAAGATCGTTCCGAGGAGCCCGAGGAGCGTTGCCGTGTTCGCGAGGACGCCGAGGAGCGCAAGACGACGGGAGAGCGGAGGCAGGACGATGGTCGCGGCGCTCTCCGCAGCGTTGTAGATCCGGTCGTCGTTCCGCATGTCGGACGAGAGGACGCTCGACGCTACGTGCGCTACAGGCCCGGTCACCTGCTTGGAGAGCGAGAGCGCACCGACCAGGTCTCCTTGCGAGATCCGTCCTTCCAGGTCCTTCAACAGCTTCCGGCTGTCGATCGAACCGGCGCGTCCGATCGTCCAGAACCGCTCGAGGATGATGGCCAACGCGACCACGCCGATGGCGAGGATCACGAACATGAACGGTCCCCCGTTCCTGAAGAATGTGGCGAAGCCAGAGAGCAGATCCATGACGTCAATTCCTCCCTTGGGGTTCGTCGCTGGAACGAGGCGACGACGCCGGCTCCTCTCCGATCGGAGAGGCGGAGTCGTCCCAATCGAGAATCGAAACGGACGGAGCGAGCGTGCGACCGATCCAGAGAGGGATCGGGAACGTCACGAGAGAGCGCACGTCGTCCGCGCTGACCAGGTAGCCGCGATGGGCGATGTCCGGGAACCGGTACGGCTCCCTCGCCGTGATGAAGAGGACCTGTGGCATCGCCACCTCGCCCTCGATCGAAATCTCGTCGAGCGTTCGGGGCTCCTCGGCGGCAGCGAGAGCTGGGAACGCGAGGAACGAGGAAGCGAGGGCCGTGGCGGCGAGGGCCGTGGCAGCGAGCATGATGGTTCTTCGGGGTGTTCTCATGGGTTCCCTCCGCTGACACGAAGACTCTCGACCGGTTCACCGAACACTTCCGCAAGACCGTCGGGGTCATCGTCCGATTGCGCTCGGTAGCGCCGGTAGTACGCGGTCGCCTCTTCGTCGTCGAAGAAGTAGAACTGCTCTACGATGGCGAGGTTGTAGAGTGCGCCGGGTTGTTCGGGCTCGAGTTCGAGGGCACGAAGGAAGTACGTCTCTGCCTCCCGGGGCTTCCCTTCCTGAAGAAGCGCGATACCGTAGTTCGTACAGTTCGCACCGTTTTCTTCCGCCTCGAGTGCACGCTCTGCCCATCGGGGAGCCTCTCGATAGTGCTCACCCTGGAGACGTGTGTAGGTCAGGACGGACCCCACCGATGCCCAATGCTCCCCGCGAGCTTCGAGCGGAGAAAGCGTGGACTCTGCAGCGGCCACCTCCCCGGTTGCCAACTGGTGGAGTGCCAAACAGGCACGAACCTCGGGTGCGCCGCGCATGACGTGCTCTGCGAGGGCGGGCTCGAGGATCTCGATCGCCTCGAAGTGGCGACCCTGATCGTAGAGCAGCTGCGACAGAAGCGTCAGCGACGGCGCATATCCCGGATCGATCGCGAGCGCACGACGAAGTGAGGTCTCGGCCAACTCCTCGGCCAACTCCTCGGCCGATGCCTCGGCCGACACTTCGCTCGCCCGCCTCTGCGCGCTTTCGTACACCGATTCGGGTGCATCGAGTTCGAGCTCCGCGATCCGGTGGGGCCAGTATGGTTCGTTGGGTGACGCGTCCGCCTTTGCCTCGAGCGAAGCATGTGCTTCCGTCCATGCGACGATGTCGTCTCCGATCTGAGCGTTGGTCCACGCAGTCGGGTCGTCGCCCTTGCCACGGAAGACACCGCAACCAGAGAGCAGCATCCCAGCAACCACGACAACGCACGGCCATACACGGGACCGAGACAACCGTCGGCCGGCGCGTAGCCGGTGCGATGGAGGCACGACGCAAGAGGACCGCGCATCACTCGAGGGACGCTCGAGCTGTGAGGACGACTGCTGCTTCCATGGGGACATCGCGTCCGCACGTCGCCGTTCCATCATCGAGACTCCTCCTTGGGGCGGATCGCGGCCACGATAGGGTGGTCGACCTCGGCCAGGTGCACGAACCGGTCGGCGACACGCGGCCAGAGCGAACTCTGCGTCCGTTCTAGCCAACGTCCGTCGTCCTCGAGATCGGGATCGATGTTGCGGAGCAGCTCGGCCCACGCGTCTTCGCCGCGGTCGTAGAAGGACCAGGACTGCTCTTCGAGGACCTCGTCGTACGCGACCAGATCGTCCCCCGAGAGATCGGACGGACGCTCGCTGTCCCGCAGTCGATCTCCGAACCCGATGAGCGCCTCACCGATGCGGAAGGCGGCCGCCTGGCTGTACGGGGAGACTCCGCGGCGAACCACTGCGCCGTATGCCCCGACCGTGGCCTCGAGCGCTGTCTTCTTGCGCGCCAACGACTCGGCAAGCGGCTGGAGCAAGCGGATCGTCTCGTACTCGCGCTTCACCTCCTCCGCTCGAAGGAAGTCGACGCGTGCGAGAAGTGCGGGGTCCGCGAGGGACGAGTCCGCTTCCGCGAGGGCGATGTAGTTGGCGAGATCACTCTCCGTCCCGAGCAAATCTTCGATCCCACCGGGGCGGACGCCGTTGGAGAAGGCGTCGATCGTCCCGAGACGGTCGAGGTCACGAACCGACTGCCTGTGGTAGACGGCGGCCGCCGTGGCACGGTCCTCTGGGAACCGTTCGACGTACGACCGTTCCGTCGCTTCCGCCGCAGGCTCGTTCCCGGCCTCGCGCCAGAGATCAGCAGAGTGGAGCAGCGCGGGCCCAGATTCGTCGTCGGCTGGGAACGCGACAGAGAACCGTTCGAAAGCCCGCGCTGCATCTTCGTCCCGTCCGGCGTCCTCGAGAGTCGACGCAAGCTGGAGGTGCGCGTCCCGCACGTACTCGCCGTCTGGGTATCGGTGAAGGAGTTCCTCGAAGCAACGAGCAGCGCCCAAGATCTCCTTCTCTTCCGCGTACATCACTCCGGCCCGATAGAGTGAGTTCTCGGCCTGCTCGAACCGGGGCCAACCGAAAGCCAGTCGTTCGAAAGCCTGGGCGGATTCGGTGCCGGACAGGGACTCTGCATGGAGATAGAAGCTGTGGGGCACTAGGTCCCCGACGTGATGCGCAAGGCTGTCCTGTCCCGCAGAACGGGCGGCGCGCTCCGCGTCGACGTAGGCATTGGCTGCCGAGTCGTACCGCTCACTCCGGTAGAAGACGTCGCCGCGAAGGGCGAGCGCCTTGGGACTCCGTGCGTCCTGCGGATACCTACGAGCGAACGCCTCGTACCGGCTCGCCGCCTCGTCGTCCCACTCCCGGTTCCAAGCCACGCCAGCCTGACGCCAGGCGAGGTCGGGACCACGTAGGTCGAAGGGATCACGGTCCAGGTACGCGTCCGCCTCATCGAGGAGCGCACGGGCGAGTGCATCGGTCTGCTCTTCCTCGTACCAAGCGTCGAGCACGGCGAGCGACTGCCAGGCGGCGTCTCGAGCGAACGGTTGGTCCTCGGCCCGCGCTGCGATCTGGAACGCTTCATGTGCACGCTCACGCTTCCCGCTCCGCGCGGCGACTTCGCCGACCTGATACTGGATGCGCGCCGCTTCGGGATCGTCGGGCCAGAGCGCGAGCATCCGGTCGTAGAGAGCGAGCGCACGCTCCCATTCCTCGGTTGCGACGGCCTTCCCGCCGGCTTCCATCTCCCGAGCGCGATGATGGTGGAAGAGAGCGACATCGTGGATAGACGTTCGGGAGAAGTCCGTCGCGTTCGTGCGAAGGGAGTCGGAGTCGTTCGCTCCGAACCACTCGGTGCCGGGTAGGAAGCGCTCGGCGAGTTCGAGACGAGCGGCGCGTGCGAGCTCCGGACGCTCTCCTGCCTCGTAGGTCTCGATCAAACCGTCCGCAATGCCGAGCGCCCGGGGATCGGTCGGATAGCGGTCCAGCCAGAGTCGATCGCACTCTGCGGCCTCTGCGAAGAGCGAGTAGCGGCGAAGGAGCGTGCCCACGGCAGCGAAGACGTCCCGTTCATAGCTTCGCGGTCCGATCGTGTCGAAGAGATCGGCAGCGTTGGCGCCACCGCCTCCGCGCGCGAGCGAGTGGATGAGATAGTCGGTCGACTCCCCGCGAAGGTCGGTCGAGACCGGCGCCTCTGCTCCGGACTCGTAGAGATCGAGCACGCGCGCGAAGGACGACGCGGCTTGGTCGAACCGATCGCTTCGGTAGTGAGACCAACCGAGTTTGTAGAGCGCGATGACGGATAGTCCAGGATCGGCTCCGTCTGCCGCGCTCTCGTACAACGTGGCGGCGAGGTCGAGGCGCCCCTGATCGAAGCGGTAGTCCGCCATGCGGAGGTCCGCTTCCTGGCGGAACGCGGAGTTCGGGAACTGTGCAACGAGCTGCTCCAAAGCGTCCATGCCGCTGTCGTCTCCATCGTCGGCCTTCAATACGCCGACGTGGTAGAGCGCGGCATCGAGGTGAGCGAAGTCCGGATGACGTCGGACGATCTCGCCATACAGTTCGAGCGCGCGCCCGCTCTCGAGGATGGGGACGACGTGCCGGACGCGTTCCCCTTCGGCGAGTGCCAGGTACGCGGCCATCTCCTCGCGGAACCGTTCCTTGGACCCCGTGAGTTCGAGGTCGGCGAGTCGATAGAGTGCCTCCGCTCGCGTCGACGCCTTCGGGTAGGCTTCGAGGAATCCGGCCCACTCGCTTCGCGCCGTATCGACATCCCCGCGTCCCCGGATCGCGAGCTCGTAGGCCGCGAGAGCGTTCGTGTAGCGCACGGGTTCGTCCATCCCCTCCAGACGCGCCAGCTCTCGGTCGACCGCGCCTCCCACGACGATTCGACGTGCCTCGGTCCACTCTCCGACACGATCCGACACGACTCGGTCCCAGGCACGCACCTCATCGTGGAACCGGGCCATCAGGGCGTCCTGATCGAGTCCTTCGAGCTTCCTCGCGATCGCAGCTTCGGTCTCCTGCGAACGGCGGAGAAGAGCATCGATCCTCGCAGAGAGGTTCGAGATGCCGTCGATGAAGGCGGGCTTCCAGACTTGCTCGCGGCTCCTCCGGATCCGATCGGGCATCACTTCGCGGAACTGTGCTGCCGTCTCCGAGAGATCCCCAGCGAATCGCTCGGACTTGCCGAGGAGATCGCCGCGATCCACGTACCCTTGCGGGGGAGCTACCTGGCGCTGTTCGTCGGGACCGGTCTCGTAGAAGTGGTCCAGGGCCGCCATCCGTGCGAGCGTGTCCACCGCACGCGCTTCGATCTCCGCCATCTCCGCGTCGATCCGGGCGATCTCGCGCTCGCTCACGTCGTCGATCTTCGCGAGAAGACGACTGAGATCCGCTTCGAGCGCGTGGATCTTCTCGGCGAGAAGCCTCAGTTCGATCGCCTCGTCCGCCGCGGCACGCCGCCCGCGTTCGAGATAGAGACGTCTCCGATCGATCTCCCCACGTGCCTGCTGGAGACGCCAGCGCGCTCGTTCCCGCTCGGAGAACGCGGACCGCGCAGCACTCTCGAGTGACGACACCCACGCGAGCGAGTCCGGCGACGCGAGAGGAACGAGGCGGGAGAGGGAGGCCGGCCCGGTGGCCTCCCCGAGCGATCGTGCAGGCAGTTCGACCGCCCCCCGCCTCGATCCCAACACCAAGTCCGGAGTCCAGGCCTCTGCGTCTGCCCGGAACGGCACAGGCGGAACCTCGAGGACGCGAACCGGGCCGAAACCTGCGTCACGCTCCCAATCGCCCCATACCTGCTCGGGGATCGGATGTTCCTTCAGCTGGAGGAGTGAACGACGGCGAAGGTCGACTGCGTCCCGCGCCCTGGCGAACTGGTCCGCAGCGCGTTCGAACTCGCCTCGATCGAGGGCCACGCTTCCGAGCCGAAGATGCGCTTGCGGAACAAGTGGATGTTCCGGATGGTCCGCGATCCAGTCGGCGAGTGCGGACGTCGCCAAGTCGCGTGGCATCGACGTATCCGATACCGACGCGCCGCCCCCGACGTTCGACGAAGCGTCCTCGGGCATCTCGACCGATTCGATTTCGCCCAGAATCGCCGCCAAAGTCGAGTAGGAGTCCGTCGCCTCGGAGGACGCACTTCCCAGCCTCTCCCACACTTCGCGGAACTCGGCCGACGCGATCCCCGTGGTGTCCTCCCCCACACGCGCACGTCGACGCGCATCTGCATCACGCACCCAGTCTGCGAACGCGGACGGATCTCGCCACTGCGTGACTTCGTCCGCGAGCCGCGTGAGGCTCGCGTCGGCTCCCATCCGCTCGTAACACCACGCGCGAACGAACGCGGCACGGTCCGCGCCGCTGTAGGCCGACGGGTCGAGCGGACACCTCTCCGCCTCCGTCGCCGCGCCGAGCAGATCCTGGCGGGACAGATAGAAGAGGGCGCGACGCAGGTGGAGTTCTCCCCACTCCTCATCCGTCACGGAAGGAGTAGCGATGGAAAGCTCGACGCGCTCCACCTCCAACGCGCCATTCGCGGTGCCCGCAACTCCGAACTGTTCCGCGTCGGATGCCGTGGCAGCGGGCGTAGCGTCTGAAGCGAGTCCGTCCTCGACAGCGGTCGACAACTCCTGGGAGTACGCGACGTCGATCCCGACCTGCGTCATCGCGACCACGCCCAACAACGCGACCGGCGACGCGACCAGGCCCACGCCCAGCAACGCCACCAGCGACGCGACGGCCGCGCGCCCACTTTCGGTCGCGCCGCGCACGGTCCTGGCGAATGTCGTTCGCGGGATCACCACGTCCAGTCCATGCCTCCGAACGAAGTGGGGCGACTCCACGTTTCGGCCTTCCACGCACTCGTGTCTTCCCCAAGCCGGAAGGTCGAAAGGTCCAGCTGGAGGAAATGGAGTCGATCGCGCGCCGGATCCAGTCGCAAGTAGACCGACATGCCTTCCTGGTCCGTCGACGCGGGGATGACGAGTTCTAGCACCTGCTCCCGCGGTTCCACGAACTCGTGGTCGATCTCGATCACGCCACCTTGGTGGAGCACGGACTCGAGCTCCCGGTCTAGGGAGACGACTGTCTCCCGGCCGTCGTCCCTCCGGAGCCTGAGTCCGTCGAGACGCCAGTCCGGATACCCGCTCGCGAGTACGACCAGGCTCGTCACGTGATCGTCGACATAGTCCTCGTGCAGCTCGGTGAGACGCGCTTCGTGATCGTCGAGCAGTGCGGCCAACGACTGGATCCTGGACTCCACCTCGGCAAGCTCACCCACCGACTCGAGAAGACGATCGGTGGCGAGGTCGGCAGCTTCTCGATCGAGTTGGTCGGTCGCGGAGTCGAGTTCGTGATCCAGTTCAAGATACCGGATCCAGGTCGGGTCGATCGCACCGGCCCTCTCCGCACGCGCTTCCTCGCTCCAGTAGACACCGTCGATCTGGCTGCGCAGGAAGTCGAGGTTCTCCTGCAGAAAGAGCAACGACGGCTTCTTCGTCCGATCCGGCTTCTCTCGCTCGACCTTCACGGGCGCAGCGTCCGGAACGATGGTTGCTGCGTCTTCGCCGAAGGCCGCTGAAGCGCAGAGCAGGGAGACTGCGCACGACAGCAAAGTGACTCGGCTCGGCGATGGTGAACCGCTACTCGAACTACGGATCCGATCCATCAACCCCTCCAGGTCTTGTCGACGTTTCCGGTTGCCGCATCGACGAGGACGAAGAGCGACGGCAATCCTGGAGCGCGGTAGATGACGAGCCAACTGGTTCGCTCTGGCTTCTTCGGATCCGCGGCACTCCGGATGAGCACCATGTGCGCGAGTTCGCCCCCGGACTCGGCCCGGAACTTCGCACCTTGCTTCTCTTCCGCTGCAGCTAGTGCGCGCTGGCTGTCGACCCAGCTACCGAGAGGCGGGGAGTCGAACCGGAGCGCAAGGTCCGCCGCCTGAACGACCTTTGCACCCTGCACCGAGTACCCACGCGACCGGTCTCGAGTCTGAGACCGGAACAGGTAGCCCCATCGACCCGCGCTACCCGTGGCGTCCACCGGCTCGTCGTTCTCCACGTAGACGAGTTCCGCGTCGTCCGCCCACGCGAGTGCAGCGGACGTCGCCACCTGGAGCCCTTCACTCGCACTGATCGCGAGCTGGTCTCCAGCGAAGGCAGTACTGAGGAACGCGTCCGACTGCGGCGCCGTGGCACCGACCACGAGTGCCACCAGGCCTGCAGCCATTCCGTAGACCCCACGGCGGATGCGGCGATGAGCGTCTCGCTCGAAGGCCGAGGCATGCGAAGGCAACGCCGAGACGGCGCTCGATCGGATCATCCCGTACTCCAATCAGAAGAGCACCGAAGTGCCGAAGCTGAACTCGATGTTGTGATTCGTGCGCCGCGCCTGATCGAAGCCGGCGTCGAAGCGATAGCTGCGCAGTTCCCAGCGAGTAGCGGTCGTCTTGGTGAGGAAGAGCGTCGTTCCTCCTCCGTAGTTCCACGACGACTCGGTGCGTCCCTGGAGGATCGACGCACCGGCTCCGCCCACCAGGTACGGCACCATCTGGCGGCCGGGGAGGAGTTCGAGGCGCATTCCGAGGCTGTAGTACAGCATGTGGAAGTCTTCGGCCTCGAGGCTCAGGTTGAAGAGCGACTCCACCACTTCCGCCGGCCGATGAATGTGGGTCCAGGAGACGCCGCCCTCCACTTCCACGAAGTCCAGCAGGTAGTAGCCGATCCGTCCGCCGAGGGCGACAGAGTTGGACTTGCGGTCGTAGGCATATCCACCGGCGTAGCCGGTCAGCGTGAATGCGCCCGTCCGCGAGAAGAGGCGAGGATTCGGGCGCATCTCTAGATGGGAGAGATCCTCGAACTCCTCGCAGAGCGCCGAGTGCACCCAGCCGCTCGTCGTCTCGGAGAGCTCGACGCTGTACCAATCGCCCTTCTTTGCGAGCACTCGGTACTCGGAGCCCTTCGTCACGACCGCAACGATGGCGTACTCGTCTCCCGGCCCGCGGCGAAGCACGTTGTGGTCTCCACCAGTGAGCCGGACCATCGGGATCGCGTATCCCCAGCCGTCGATCAGCCGCGCGGGAGAGGTCGTGATCTCTTCAGAAGCGACGCTACGCGAATCGTTGGACGTCGAAGCGACGCTGCGCGAACCGTTGGACGTCGAAGTGACGCCGCCGGCCGTCGCGGGAACCGACGAGGACTCGGAGGAAAGGCGTGACTCGGCCGGAACGTCCCACGAAACCCTGGTCGCACGGACGTTCTGATCGACGTTCTGATCGACGTGCTCATCTGCGCTCGTCCCCACCTCTTGGAACCACTCGACCGGAGCGCCCGTAGTGCCCGAGTCGATCGGGTCGCCCTCTGCGCGGGCGATGCTCCAGGAGTGCACCAACGCGATCACGAGCGCCGCCAGGCGCAAAGGTGGGACGAGCCTCCATGACCGACCGCACTGACCGCCAAACAGCTCTCTTCGCAAGTCACCCCTCCTTGCAAACGCACGCATGCTCAGAAGCTCCAACCGAGTTCGGCCCGCGCCGTCCACTCGCCGAACGACTCGTCCTGGAACACGATCAGATCGCCGTCACGATGGGCTGTCTCCATCTGAAAAACGTGGTGATCGACGAGCGCACCGACGAACACACCTATCGGGAGGCGGTACTGTGTGCCGACTCCGGCGCTGCCGATCCATCCGTCCACCGGATCGAGCGGAACGTCGATCTCCTCTTGGCTTCCGGACGGGACGAACTGCAACGCTTCGGTCCCGTAGCTCAGCCGCATCCATCCGCCGCTTCCTTGCCCGTAGAGAGACCACCCGGCTACTTGTACGAGGTCGAACCGGAGCACCGCCTCGGCCGCGACCATCCGCGTGTCGAGGTCGAGCGACAGAACACCGGGAATCTCGACGGACTGCACGTTCGTCGTCGTCCATCCGCGCGCCCCTACTCCCAAGCGTCCGCGGCCGACGAGAAGCTGCGCCCCGAGGTTGGACTGGTCGTCCACGCTCCACTGATAGTCGGCGAAGTGCGGGTCGGGGCGCGTCGCCCCTGCGAGCGCCGACAGATCGACGTGGATCGGCAGCAGTGGAGCCGCCAGGACATCACGCGGACCGAAGGACGACGCGATGATCGTCAACGCCAACGCTGAAAGTCGCATTCCGTTCGTGGACATGGCTTGCTCCCTCAGTTGCCTTCGGCCAGGACGTACGCGCCCGGAAGGATGTGTTCGTGCTCGAAGTCGCGAGCAGTGATGACGACGGACTCGCCGCCTCCCGGCTCGCGAACCTCTTCGACATCCCCGAAGTAGAAGACTGCGAAGGTCGCACCTCCTGCGGGAGGCACCGGAGTGTCACCGGGGAAGTAGAAGTCGACCTCCTGGATCAGTCGATCGAAGCCGGTGACGGAACGGCTGGAGCTACCGCTCGGCCCAGTCGACTCGAGCAGCGCCGTGATCTGACGCGTCGTCGCGAGCCGGTCCGCTTCGTCACGTAGATCGACATCCTTCGCTCCGAGAGTCTCACTCGAGCGGATCTCCATGATCAGGCTGCCGGTGAGGATGGAGCGGTAGGTGATCCGCCCGCGGACGCGGAGCGCAGGATCGTCCGTCTCTGGATCGATCGCGCCAGACTCCACTTCGACGATGTCGAGGCGGGTCCACTGATCCTCGATCTCGGGCGCACCGAGGCACCCCTGGAGGTGGGGCATGACGAGGAGGCACGCGAGCGCGAGCCATCCTCGCAGATGTCGTGCCGTGGCCTGCATACGGAACGATCTCCTGCGTCTGTTTCGTCTCGTCCGGGAACGCGCCGGGCGCGCGCCCCCGTTCGCTATGTCGAGACAGTGTCGGTCGACTCGAGCCCGACTTCGGCTACTGTCCGGTTCTGCCAAACCGTCGAACTGGGCCCGCGGGCGCTGTCGACGGCCGATCGCCGCGCGTTCAGCGCAGCCGCACCATCCTCCCCTCCCAATCCCGATCGCCCGCGTGCACGCGATAGAAGTAGACGCCGGACCCGAGCTCGTTGCCTCGGTCGTCCCTGCCGTCCCACACCACGTCGACCGGACCGCCGGCGTGTTGCTCTACGACCGTGCGCACACGTCGTCCAGAGAGATCGAAGACCTCGGCTTCCACGAGACCGGACGTCCCGCTCGGGAAGGAGAGGCGTAGAGACACCTGATCGAGGAAGGGATTGGGGAACGTCCCTTGGAACTGCGCGGTGGTCGTGCCGAACTCCCCGATCCACGCGTTGGTCGTCGCGATGACAGGAGTACGATCGGCATAGGTCGACCGCGCCTCCACTACCCATCTCACCGTTCCGTCCGTCGACTCCGACGGCCCGAGCTCGTCCTTCGCGAACGAGACGTCGCGGGCGCCCGCTCGAACGAGGCCGAGATCGCGTCGAGCGAGTGTGCGTCCAGAGCTGTCCTCGAGGCGCGCTTCGACTCGGGCGGCGTCCGTGAGCACGAACTGCGCACTCAGCGGGGTCTCCTCACGAACGGTGAGGCCGTCGACATCCACACCCAAGGTCCACGCCTGCACACCGGTATGCTCACCCCACTCCTCGACGAGCAGTCCGCGGCCCTCGGCGGCGCGCGTCTTGGTTCCATTGCGGTGGTCCGTGGTGGTGACGAACGGCACGTGGAAGCTCCTCGGCCGTGCACTCGCCGTCTCGTCGACCGCGAGGACCTCGAGGTCACTCGACCACTTGCTCACCCGGCCCTCGAACGGAGCGACGGCGTAGATCTGTCCGAACCGATCCGTCTCGAGCCCTGTCACGAGCGTGCCGTCGTGACGGACTTCCCGTCCCCACTGGAGCGTGGACCCGTCGTCGACCAGCTCGACCAGGCGACGGTTGTGTGCGTCCGCAACGTAGACTCGATCGCTGCTGTGGTCTCCGTCTCGACCCACGGCTACGGCCATCGGTCCAGCGAACCGACCGACTCCGCTACCCAGCCCGCCGATCGCACTCGTACGTGCAAAGCCACTTCCTTCAACGCGCTCGAACCGACTGACCTGGTTCTTCCCCGCTTCGGCGACATAGACCCGGTCGTCCTGGGGATCGAACGGGGTTCCTCCATCCGATACCGCGACTCCGTAGGGCCGACTGACGCCGGTGATCTCTCCCACCGCGGTCAGCTCGAGACGGTCGAACTCCTGAGACGTCCGCAGTACCAGCACGCGATCGTTTCCGCTGTCGCAGACGTAGACGTTGCCAGAGTCATCGACCGCGAGGCCACGAGGCGACGCGAGGGGACCGCCGCCACCTTCCGCACCACTCCACGCGGTCACCCTTCCGCTGCCGGTCGCAGTCACTACGAGACGGTTCCACTCAGGATCCGACACGACGACGAAGTAGCGCGACTCGACATAGGGGAAGACGTCGTAGACGTCGACGTTCCCTACCACGACGGAGGCGTAGGGCGTTCCGAAGAGCTCCCGCCCCATCTCCTTCTCCGCGACCCCCCGGTCGAACACATGGACACCCAGCTCCGGAGCCACGTCCTCGGACTCGAACGTCGCAGCCCAACCCGTAGAAGGCAGACATGCGACGAGGAGGGCAAGGAACGAGCTCGCGAC
Organism: Candidatus Eiseniibacteriota bacterium; assembly: GCA_020633975.1. Taxonomy (GTDB): domain Bacteria; phylum Eisenbacteria; class RBG-16-71-46; order CAIMUX01; family CAIMUX01; genus JACKCR01. Next base: position 127,979 of record JACKCR010000010.1, read on the forward strand.
GAGCGGCGTGGGGCTCAGAGTGTGGCTCTGCATCGTCGTCTCCTCAGAACTCGAAGTGAAGCCCGCTCTCGAACACGTTGGCCGAGAAGTTGGCATCGTTGAAGTAGCGCTCGTATCCGAATCCGATCTCGAAGGACGAGAGCCAGCGTGATTGGGGCGCGAAGACCCCGAGGTCCAGATCGAGTCGCGACCCGAAGAGATGCGAGGTCATGTCCCGCATCCGATAGTCCCCCGTGCGGTACCCGTCGATTCCGTCCGCCGTCTCGTACTCGGCCCGATAGAAGTCGGCTGCGGTCTGGCGGTAGTAGCGATAGCGATAGCGAACATCGACCCACTCACCGACGTGCTGATGGAGCTTCGCTCCCATCTCGTGCGAGTCGATCCCCCAGTCGTCCGCGTAGTAGCGATAGGCGAGCTTCACGCTCGACCCGTTCGACACGTACTGATTCACGCGGACGAAGAGATCGCGACGGAGCCGCTCGTCAGGATGGAGCTCCGGCTCCGGTCCGCCCCCTGCGTAGACGTTGCGGTACGGATTGTGCTGGAGCCCTTCGACCTTGTTCATCTCCGCTCCGACGCGAAGCAGCGTCGTGGGCGTGAGCACTCGCGTGACGACGAAGTGGCCGTGCGTCGTGTTTCGGTGGTCATCCGGAGTCGACGTATCCGCGTCCTGGAGCGGCTCGATCCGATCCCAGCCGTAGCTCACCCCTCCCGTGAGGACGAGGTTCTCTCGATCCATCTTCAGGCTGTACTCCACCGCGGCCTGCTGCGCGAAGTAGTCCGACTCGGTCGACACGTAGTAGCCGAGGTCGAGACCGCGGTAGGCAGCGGCCGCCTGGACTTCGTTTCGAACCTTGGTGAAGTCCTCGAACGCATCGGCTCCCTGGATCGGGCGGCTCGCAGTCGTCACGGCATCGATGGCGTCATCGCTGCCAGGAGGGGCCTCGACAGCGGGAATCGTCACCGCTTCGTGATTCACGTGCACGGAGACGTCGACATCGTTCTCGAGCGCGACATCGTAGAACCCATAGTGGGATACGACGTGGACCCGATCCGCGTCCGCGAAGAAGCGGAAGAGGTACTGCGCGTTCTGGTCCTCGCTCTCCATCCCGAGCAGGTCCGCTCGGGACGAAGAGGGGCACGCCGCCAGAAGCAGCGCTCCCAGCGTGGCGAGACCAGTCGATGTCGTCCTCGTCAGTTGCAAGCACAGCCTCCACCGGCCCCACCGACACCGCCGGTCGAGCCTTCGCGAGCTTCGAGCCACTTCACTTCGCGTGCTTCCTCCGGAGACTCGGCGTCGAGCGAGAGGATTCGATCCGCCAGATGCTCCTTCTCGTACGCGGCGACGCTCGCACAGCCGGAAAGGATCGTGCCGAGAATGATCACGCCTGCGACGAGCACCATTCCGATTCCGATCGCACCGCCAACCGAACGCATCTTCGACTCCCCTTTCCTCTTGAATCTCCGCCTGCCCTTGGACATCGCCTCCCATCTCCTTCCGGAGCTGTCCCTAGCTCCACTCGACTCCGTTCCGGAGCCTTCCCCCATTTCTTAGTGACTAGCCACCGCACCCTTCGACTGGACGAGCCCGACGAGGTGCGCACGCAGTCTCGCCAACTCCTCCTCGCTCGAGCCGGTGGTGGCAAACGTGACCCGGCCCTGCCGGTCGACGACGAACGTGCTCGGAATACTCGGCAAAGCCAGGGACTCCGCGAGCCCTTCCGGACCGTCCAAGAACACCGGCAGATGAATCTCCTGCTGCTCGACAAAGCGACGCGCCTTGGCTGGGTCGCTATCGATCGAGATCGCCGCGAAGCGAACGCCACGCGGGCCGAGTTCGGCGGCGAGGTCGTCGAGGAGCGGAAGCTCTTTCTTGCACGGCGCACACCAACTCGCCCAGAAGTGGATGACGGAGGCCGGAGCCGCGGCGGGCACGATACGTCCCGTCCTTCCTTCCAGCGTGGTCAGGTTGTGCGTCTCGAGCAGATCCGGGAGCTGCGCACCCGGCGTCGCTTTGGCGACCGACACCGTTGCGATCGGACCGACGGCCACCAATGCAATCGCGACAAGAGCTACCGCAACACCGACCAGGCGATTCCTATGCATCCTCATCGTCCTTGCTTCCCCCCGAAGCCTTCCGATCCGTTCACGAGTCCATCGACCCACCAGGTCGCCGAGACGACTCATCGGTACTGCCCGCCGAGGAGTACCCACAGGTTGAAGGTCTCCTTCTCGTCCGCCGTGAGTGCAAACTCGCCGTCCGGATGCGGGCCCGAGGCCGCAGCGTCTCCGAGCCCGAGTACGGAGTCGATGAGGAGCGAGCGGCGCGGGAAGGCCGGCGTCATGACGTCGGGCCGCTCCGGCTCCTCATCGGTCGGTCCCTCGACCAGGTTGATGTAGGCCATCGGGAAGACGCGCCCCATCTCGGTCGTATCCGCGAGTGCACGCAGATCGAGCAGAGCCGGCGCCGGGATGGTGTCGGTCACCGTGTACCAAACGCTGTCCGGAAGGTCCGCCTCGGAGAGCTCCTCTCGGTCGACGAAGATCGGCGTGTGGCAGGTGACGCACTTCGACTCGACGATCGGCGCGATGTCGTTCTCGAAGTTGATGACGCGTGCTTCCGCGACCGGAATGTTGAGGTCGAACGGCTCGACGTTCCGCGCCATCGGGTTCGCGTTCGTCGGGAAGGGGCCGCCGGGAACGCGGTCCTCGTGACATCCGGTGCAGCGATCGAACTCCTCGCCAGGGCGCACGTAGAGCCAGGTGCGCTTGACGACGAATCCCCGGTTCTCGTCGTCGAGGGTCGCGAACGAGATCGGCGTGTCCGCCGGCACCTTGATCCGGAAGGAACCATCGGGCTCGACCGGCGCATACCCGAGGAATGCGCGCTTCTCGAACTCGGTGAGACTGATGTCGTTCGCCTCTCCCGGGGCCGTCGGCCGCGCGGCCATCACCGCGATCCGGTCGACCTGATCGACTCCACGCTGAGGGATCTCCTGCCCGTCGTGCGGTCCGCGGTTGAAGACGTCCTGAGCCAGGAAGATGCCGTAGTCCTTCGAGTAGTCGACTGTCGACTCGATGACCGGCGGCTTCTCACGCGGCGCGATGAGCTGCGCGTCGTACTCGTTCGCGTTCGGATCGTTGTAGAGGAAGGTGAGGTCGGTCGGCGTGAAGGTGGCCGGCTCGTCGATCGTGCCTTCGCCTTCCTGGGCGATGGTGAACGTGTAGAGACCGTAGTCGACTTGATCGTCCTCGGCCGCCGGGAGAGTGTAGGAGACCACGAACCGGTTGCCGCCCAGGGGGAACGGATACTTGAACGCTCCGTAAGGCCACGGCGCGCCGCTCGTGTTGACGTCCGGGGTCAGCGTATCCCAATGGAGGTGACCACCCGCGAGAACGGGGTCGGCCGGGCCCTGTTCCGGCTTCAGCACCGCGATCGGGCCCGCGTCCTCGTTGATCCGAGTCGACTCGATCGCGATGATCCGGCCATCCGGCATCGGCTGCGCGTGGAAGAAGTTCCGTCCATGCGGTCCGAAGTTGTGGAACGTCCCCGTGCCGTCCGGATTCGTGAAGAAGAGCGGAAAGCGGTTCATCGTCCCGAAGTGCTCCCACCGGGTGTAGAGAATCTGCCCGTTGGGAAGGAGAGCCGGGTCGAAGTCGTCTGACTGGTTGTAGCTCAGCCGCTCGATTCCGCTCCCGTCCATCTCGCATCTATATAGATGCTCCGCCGGCGAGTGATTGTACTCGTCCATCTCCCCATCGCGGTTGCTCGTGAAGAGGATGGTGTCGTCCGGCATGTAAACGGGATCGAAGTCGTCCCCGCCACCCGAAGTGACCTGACGGAGATTCTCCCCGGTGACGTCGATCTCGTAGATGTTCCGGTAGCGCGAATCCGACTGCTTCATCGAGAAGAGGATCCGCTCCCCATCGAAGGAGACACACGGATCGGAAACGCTCGCGCCGACGAAGTTCGTGATCGGCGTGACCTCCCCGTCGGGCGAGATCGGCGACAGCTTGTAGAGGTTTCCGGTCGCGCGCGAACGGTTGAGAGTCTCCTCGCCTTCCGTCTTCACGAAGACGAGCGCTTCGGTGGAGTCCTCCTGCTGGATGAGGTCGTCCGGCGCGCTCTCCCTGCACCCGACCATCCCACTCAGAAGTCCCGTCCCGGCGAAGAGAGCCGAGAGGAAATACGCACGGACGGAAGAACGCGCGAGGAGAGACGCACGCACGGAAGAGCGCGCGAGGAAGCCGGAGCTTCGGCTCGTCTTCCGGAAGTCACCCCCCCGGGTGTTCACCGCTCGGACGTAGCGCATGGAATGGCGCATGGATGACACGCTCCTTCGTCGTTCCGGCCCCGTCCCCTTCGTGGCCCGAATGAGTCCTCTACTCGACTGTTCTGTGTCGCGGCGCGGCCGCAGAGTCCTGGGCCCGGACATCCTGTCCGAGGCCTCGTTTCGTTCGCTCACTGCATTCGGCTACGAGCCCCGTGCGCGTGCTGCCGATTTCGTCATGTGGCCAAGCGCCCACACGCGTCCTCGACCCGTCACGCCCAGTAGCTACAACTCGTCTCCGATCCTTCGGTAGAAGCTGAACCCGACGGTCAGCTCGTCGTACGCGTAGACGACGTTCTCCTCGGTGTACCGATCCCTGGCAAACACCGAAGTCCGTCTCCATTCCCCACGCAGCGCGACGTCGTCCCGAAGGTAGAGCTCGAGGCCCGCGCCACCGGCCAGCGCGTTCTCCGTGACCGGATCAGCGTTGACGGACGGCCCCGGGTAGACGAGCACGACGCCGAATCCCCCAGTCAGGTACGGCTGGAGCCGAAACGGAACGGGGTACCGGACCTGCGCGTTGAGCATGTTGAAGAGGGCATGCACCGACTTGCCCTTGTTGTGCGCGATGTACGCCTCCCAACCGAGCCATGGGTTGGGGTTGTAGGCCAAGCGCAACGTATAGAGGGGCTCGTCTCCCATCTGGCCAACGCCAGGACTGAAGGCGAGTCTGTGGAGGAACGGGCGAGGGCCCGGCTCCAGCGAAAAGGTCCGTCCCGCCAGGCTCGGAACCAACGGCTCGAGCCCGGGGGACGGCGGAGCAGACGGGATCAGGGGCGAGGCGAGCGCATCTCGGGAGGAAGACGCGCTCGTGTCGACCCTAACGGTGTCCGTTCCGGAAACCGAGATGTCCAGGGTGGCCAGAGCACCCCGCGCGTCGGCGGTGGTGGTGCCATTCTCGGTGCTGAGGACGACGGAGTGTTCCGGTGTACCCCCACCCTGGACGTTGCAGGCAAAGCCTGCGATCGCTGAGCAGACGATCATGAACGAGAGGACCCTCATCTGTAGGTCCCCCCATGGACCCAGTCGCTAAGCACGCGATAGCGTGGATCGTCGACGTCAGAGAACGGCTGGTACTCGTGCCGCGTCCCCCCTGCCGTTTCTGCCAGCGGCTTCCTCAGCAGCGGACTCTGGTCGAGATCGAAGGGATAGACCTGCAGCTTCGTCTCCTCGAAGTCGAGCTCCAGATTCTTCTCCTCGATCGGCGACAGTCGATAGCTCCCGCGGATCCCGCCGCCGTGGCAGTCCCCTCCAGCGCTGCATCCCGCAGCGTCCAGCACCGGTTGGACCTCCGTGGCAAACGTCTCGAAGGACAGCTCGTAGTCGAGCCCACCCCCTGGTGGATCCGGAGCCTCGGTCGGCGATCCACAATGGACACCTCCCAAGACTCCGAGCGTCGCGAGGGTCAGGAGCCTCGGGTCGACACGCCGTTCCATTCGGAAACGGCAACGAGTGCGGAGCAGCTCTCCCCAGATGCAGCTTGACTCTGTCGACCGTCGGCTTCTGACCATCGCATCGCCCGGGTTGTGCCCGGACGAAGCCGGGCCCGATCCTCGCCGCGTACGTTCGCGGACTCATCTGTCCAGTACGCAAGGAACGGTCCAACACGTGGGCCATCGTTCCCAGCATTCGCCATGATCACGGAACGCGCGCGGGAGCCTCGATTTCCGGGGGAATGGGCGAAGGATGCACGCCCCTGAGTTGGGGCAAACCGCGTGCGGCGTCTCTCCCAAGGTGTTACGAAACTACCTGGCGGATCGCTTCTCCACAGGCGGCAGTTCTTTCCCCTGGACGGGCACGCCGCATTCCTCCATCGCTCCTCGCACGGAGCAGACCCGAGAAGGAGTCGTGATCCTCGGGTTGAGCAGATGCGAACGCCGAGAGCAACGAAGCGCAGGCTCCCGCGCTCTCGTCAGGCACCGAACATTTCTTCGTATTCCAGCCCGAACCTACCCACCCCGCACGAAACGGGCGGAACCAGGGACATTGCGGCGGGGTGCCTGTGCCCGTACTTCCGGCCAATGCGATTCGCGGGGCCGGAAGAGGAGGGAGTTTCCCCGGTGCGCCGGGTGAGGATAGACTCCGCGGTCCATAGTAGAAGCGTAAGGACGGGCCGGCTCGAGTTCGAGCCGATCTGGCCCACAGTCACCCAGCCGCAAGGAGCCCGATTCGATGAACCGACTCGCGATCACCCTGTTCGCATCCGCCGCCGTCTGCGCCCTTTCCTCCGCCTCGTCTGCGGGGCTCGGGGACACGGCGATCGACCTCTCGGCGCAGATGACGATCGCTGCGGACGAGCACGCCGCCACCGAGATGGCACCGCTCGTGGAGAATGACAAGGCCGTCGCCGCGATCGACGCGCAGATCAAGGGTATCGACACCACCGCCCAAGGATGGCGCACCAAGCTCCCGATGCCGAAGGTCGTGGAGTTCGACAAGGACCACGACTACTTCGTCCGGATGGAGACGAACAAGGGCCCGATCCTGATCAAGTTCCTCCCGGACGTCGCCCCGATGCACGTGACCGCGTTCATGTACCTCACGAAGCTCGGCTTCTACGATGGACTCAACTTCCACCGCGTCATCACCGGCTTCATGGCTCAGGGTGGAGATCCGCTCGGCAACGGCCGCGGCGGCCCAGGCTACGGCTTCGGTGGCGAATTCGACCCGGGTGTGAAGCACAACCGTCCGGGCCTTCTCTCGATGGCGAACACCGGTCAGCCGAACTCCGACGGCAGCCAGTTCTTCCTCACCTTCGTCCCGACTCCGTGGCTCGATGGCAAGCACACGATCTTCGGCGAAGTGGTCGAAGGTATGGATACGGTGAAGGCGCTCGAAGCGGTCGGCTCCAAGGGCGGACAGACTTCCGAGCCGGTCGGCATGCAGGTCGTGAAGGTCGAGGTTCGTAAGAAGTCCTGATCGTTCCTTGCATCCGCGGACGCGTCGGCATGAAGCACGCGTCATCGAACGCGGTGCGGAACTGCGACGCGACCCGATCGACACGATCCAATTGATACGACCCGATAGACGCGATCCGATAGACGCGACCCGACAGACGCGATCTGCTAGACGCGATCCGCCAGACGCGACCCAACAGACGCGATCCGCTACGTAGAGAGACCCCGTCACTGTTTCAACCAGAACGGTGACAGGGTCTTTCGCGTTCTTCGGCACGAGCCCGTCAGCGGGTTGCCACTCCGGAACGAACGTACTGTGGGAGTGACACCTTTCCCCGGAAGCGTCCCCCCGTTTCCTACCGAGTCCCCCTCGCCCCCACCGACACTTCCAGTAGGCCAAGCGCCGCCCGCAACGAGGAGCATGGACTCGACACACCTCGAAAGGAGGAGTGCAATGCGACGCTTCCCACGCCTTCCCCGTCTCGCGTACGTCACGTTCGTACTGGCTCTCCCGCTGGGGTTCCAGCCCACTCGGACTGACTCCACGGCTCTCTCGGTGGGAGTCTTCGGAGGCACCGGAGAGGCGGTCGCGATTCTGCGCGACTGTAGCGGCCATTCGCTCGCACAGTCCACTGTCCACTTCCGCGAGACCGCGTTCGCGTTCGGCTTCACCCAAGCCGACTACGACAACGTGGTCACGGTCGGAATCCGAGGTGGCCGGTTCGAGAGCGACGACGTCCTCGATCCGGACCACCTGGAAGAAAGCAGGCACTTCGATCGTTGGTATCTGAATCCCCACGTCGCCATCGAAGGCGAGACGTTCGGTGTAGGGTTTGGACTCATCGCGCCCGGAGTGGTCGCGCATGTGCGCGAGCTCGGCGGACCGGATGAGAGCGTTGCTCGAAAAAACAGCCGAACGCAGATCCCGCTCTCAGGCCACCTCCGGGTGGGACAGCGCAACGATGTCTACATGCAGGCGAGCCTAGCGGAGAACACACCGATCTACTCCGGCGGCGGGCTCTTCAACATCGGCCTCGGCTACCAGGTCATGAACGGCGCGCGGGGCTTCACCGGCTTCTCCACGGGTTTCTACGAGCAGCCTGCGATGCTCCAGCAAGCCTCCATCGACGTTCCTTCCACTCCGATCCAGGTCCAGCTCTCCACTCGCTTCGGCGGGTTTGGAAACGACCCGGAGTCAGGTGGATCCGTGGGGCTGGTCTACTCCCCCGGCGCCCGATAGCGGCAGAGCAACCGTTCCGATACACTGGACATACGATGGAACAACGCGACAAGTCCGAGAAGGTCGAAGCCGTCGCCGAGTGGACGCTTCGCATCATCGACGCCCACGGACTCGACGGCGTGAGCATCGCTCGCGTTGCCCGCGCCGCATCGGTCTCTCGTCCGTGGATGTACAAGTACGTGGGACGCGGGAAGGAGGAGCTGATCGAAGTAGCGGTGAGACGGTTCGGGATGCTCATCTCCGGCCTCGACCGACGGCCCCGGCTCGATTCGCGGGAGAACTGGGTACACGACACCATGGCGAACACGCAGAGGCTCTTTCTCAACTCGAGAGAGCGTCCGTGGATGCTGCGTCTCTACTACCGGTTCAAAGGGACCCACACCGTGCTCGGCGAGGTAATCGCCGATCTCGAGTCTCGATACCTGGGGGCCCACACCCGTGAGATCGCCGAAGTGTGGGGAATGCCCGAAGAGGAGTCTCGCATCCTCGCCGAGTCCCTCATGGCCGCCCGACTGGGAATGGCCCACCGCTACCAGTATCGAGAGGAAGTCGAGGAAGACGATCGAGGACGGTTCTTCGCCCTCCTCCGCCGCTGGCTGAGCGGCATCTCCCCCGGTACTCCGTAACGAAGCCGCCTCGGCCCGACCGCGTGCCCGATCTCGCCGTATGCTATCCTCGTTGATCGTCGCATTCGACGAGCCGGACGGAACAATCTCAAGCCAAGGGCAGACTCACACCGTGGGACGAGGCTCCATCCCAACAACCCAGGCGAGACGAGCGTCTCGCCGTACCTCCTTCCTCATCGCCGGGGGGGCGGTGATCCTGCTAGGGACGATCGTCTTCCTTTCGCAGCAGCGATCGGCGCAGCCCATCGATTCGACGGAGCCATCGCCGGTCTTGGATCCGGCGCGGGCGCGGGCCGAGAACACCGCCCGCCCCGCCCGCCCCACCGCATCTCCGGGACCGTCTCTCGAAGCGCTCTCGGCGGTGAAGACACTCCTCTCGGCTCAGCAGTTCCTTCTCGCCACGCCGGCGCGGTACGAACCGTTCGGTGAGGACCTCACGTTCGATCGCGGCTACATCCTCGTCTTCGAGACGGATCCGAAGATCTCGCTCGCCAGCATCGAGAAGAGACCCGTGCTCTACATCGGAGCGGTGCCTGCAGAGGTGTTCGATGTTTCACCGTCTTCGGGAAGAGTGATTGCATTCGCTCCCGGTGACATCGACCTGGCAGAGACTCCGATCTTCTTCGGCTCGACGCTCCCGGCCGAGAAGGTGGACGCCACCCGAGGGCGGGCCGAGCGGGACGCTGCGATCGCACTCGGTGTCTCTCCGCCCCCGGCTCACGAGCTCGCTGGCGCAGTCGCAGCAGGCGGCGCATTGCTCCAAGCTCGCGACATCGGTGAGCTGACGAGGCACCTGGGTGACATCCGTGCTGCCTGGTCCAAGGTCGATGCTGGCTCCGTCCGAATCGGGAGTCGGTCCCAGTAGGTTGTGGCGAGGAGATTGCGGATACCCCGGCACGCTAGACGCTTGCAGTGAGGTATGCGCGTCTCCCGTCCGACATCCGAAGCCCCCCGCCCCTCGTTCCAACCCCAGTTCTGTCCCAACAGGCAGTGTCCCTTTCACTTGCCCAAGGGACGAACCTGGCATTGGGTTCGGGACGGCTGGTTCACCCGACCTTCTGACCAGCGTCGGTTCCAGCGCTTCCTCTGCCGACATTGCGGTCGGCGCTTCTCTACTCGCACCTACTCGACGACCTACTGGCTCCAGAGGCGACGACTCCTCGCCGAAGTGGCTCAGCACCTTTCCAACGGCACTGCGCTACGACAGGCCGGGCGGATCCTCAAGGTCCCGCATGCCACTGTCGCCCTTCACCAAGCCCGACTCGGTCGCCACTGCTTACTCTTTCAGTCTCAACTCCTTGCTGACTCTCAGATCAAGGAACCGGTCGTAGTCGACGGCTTCGAGACCTTCGAGTACTCCCAGTACTTCCCCTTCCACGTGAATCTCGCGGTCGGACAGGACTCCTGGTTCCTCTATGCGTTCACGGACAGTCCTCTTCGGAGAAAGGGAAGCATGACTCCGGTCCAGAAACAGGTGCGGCAGGAACTCGAACGCCGACTCGGTCGCCCGGATCCCAAAGCCATCGAGACAGGAATGGCCGAACTCCTCGAGCTGCTGGTGGACCGAAGTACGGGTCCGCTCGAACTTCACAGCGACGAGCACCCTGCCTACCTCAGGTCTATCCGCAGAGTCTTGCGTGCGCGACCAGGGAGCCAGATCGATCATCGCCGAACACCCTCGAAGGAAGCACGGACGCATGCCAACCCGCTCTTCGCGGTCAACCTGACGGATCTCCTGATCCGGCACAGCCACGCCAACCATCGTCGGGAGACAATCGCATTCTCGAAGCGTCGAATGGGTGCCATCGAGAGGTTGTCGTTCTTCATGGTGTGGAGGAACTGCATCAAACGAAGACGGGAGAAAGGAGGTCCGGAAACGACCGCGATGAAGGTCGGTCTCCTGGACCGACCGCTGACGTGGTCAGACATCCTGAAGCGGCGTCTCTTCCCGATTCAACACTCGCTACCACGGGCGTGGCAGACCTACTACGAGAAGAGAGTGTTCACGCCGATCCTGGGAGACCAGCAGAGGGTTCACGAACTCAAGTACGCCTTCTGACGTTCGGCTGCTCATGTCAATCAAGGTCCAGTAGCCGGGAAGGACTGCCGAACGAGGCGGCTGTCCGCAATCTTCCGGCCACAACCTACGCCACATTGCGCGCTTGCTCGCGGCGGCTCCACCGCGACAGCGCGGTCCACAGCCGCTCGAAGTCGATCGGCTTCGCGAGATGATCGTCCATCCCAGCGGCGATACAGCGGTCTCTCTCTTCCGGCAGTGCGTTCGCAGTGAGCGCAACGATCGCCATCCGCCCCTCGGAGTCGAGCTTTTCGCTCCGAATCCTGCGCGCGGCTTCGTAGCCGTCCATCTCCGGCATCATGCAATCCATGAAGACGATCGCGAACGGCGTGGTGGCGAGTCGATCGAGAGCCGCCTGTCCGGAATCGACGGTCTCGACCTGGCAGCCGAGCCGCTCGAGGAGCCGAGACGCAACCTTCCGGTTGATCGCGTTGTCGTCGACGACGAGCACATGAATCCCACCAGCATCGAGCATTCCAGTGGGACGTGCGAACGCTCGTCTCGACGGATCGTCGGCGGCGGTGGGGCAGTGCAGCCCCTTACCGGTGGACACCCGAAGAGCGCTCGCAAGTCGACAAAGCTGGATCGGACAGGGAATCGACACTTCGTCGGCCTCGCCACGCGTCGACCCGTCCGTATTGTTCCTCCGGATCAGAATCGACTTGGAGGTGTCGCCCATATGGAGGATGGAGACCTCTGCATGCTCCACATCCTTCGTCAGCTCCCATCCGATGTGGCTCAGTTGCGCGCCCAGCACGGCATCGAACAGCCTAGAACCTGGGGCGATCCATGCACGCGCCACGGTTTCGACGCGGTTCCGGGATCCGAGGATGCGAAGCGGAACCTGCAGCTCGAAGATCGTCCCCTCGCCTTCCTTGCTCCTGACCGCAACCGTCCCACCCATCATGATCGCGAGCCGTCTGGTGATTGCGAGTCCGAGCCCCGTTCCCCCGAACCGGCGCGTCGTCGATGCGTCCGCTTGCGAGAACGGATCGAAGATTCGCCCGAGCTGCTCGTCGTTCATCCCGATCCCCGTGTCGACAACTGAGATGCGATAGAGGTACACGAGTGGATCGTCTTCGGAGCCGGTCACATTGGCGTTGCATGGTCCAGGATCTCCGGGCATGCCCAACACGTCACTCGGGCGAGGGAAGGCCGGTCCCAAGGCAACGCGTACGAGTACGTGTCCAGATTCGGTGAACTTGACTGCGTTCGAGACCAAGTTCTGGAGGATCTGCCGGATCCGCGCAGGATCCCCTCCGACTTTCGTCGGTACATCGGGTTCGACCAGATAGTGGAGCGCAACCGGCTTCTCGCCGACCGAGGCCGCAGCCGGAACGAGGATCTGCTCCACAGTGGTCGCGAGGTCGAAGGACGTGAGTTCGATCTCTACCTTCTCGGCCTCGAGCTTGGAGAAATCCAGGATCTCGTTGAGCACGTCGAGGAGGGCGCGCCCCGACTCGAGAGCCGTGGACACCGCGTCTCGTTGATTCGGATCGAGGTGAGACTGCTCCAGCAGCTGCAACATCCCGAGGAGGCCGTTGAGGGGAGTGCGGATCTCGTGGCTCATTCGAGCGAGGAAGAGGCTCTTGGCGTGATTCGCGGATTCCGCATGAGCTGCGGCGTCTCGAGAATGGCTCGCGGCGGACTCCGCCACGGCGAGCTGGTCTCGCAGCGCTCGGACGACGTCCTCGAGCTCGGAGATCCTAACGTCGGGAGGATCTGGTCGCTCGCTCCCTGCCTTGCGTCCACCCTTCATCGATCTGCTGGATCTCCGGGACTACTGGTTCTCTAGGTTCACGAGGATCGGAAAGATCACGACGGTCGTAGAGATCACGAGGGTCGGAAAGTTCGTGACGGTCGGAAAGATCACGAGGCCATTCGGCTCGCGGCATCCCTTCCCGCGATGATTCCGCGCAAGTGACCCACGTGCTTGCGCATCTCCTTGGCTTGCGCGTTCATCTCCTCCGCCGCGGAAGCCGATTCCTCTGCTCCGGCCGCATTCTGCTGCACGACATGGTCGATTCCGGAGAGCGCGCTCGTCACCCGCTTCACTCCGTGGGCCTGATCTCTCGACGCGTCCGTGATCTGCCCGATCAACGTTCCGACGTGACTTGCGCTCGTGCTCGCGTTCTCGAAGTCGGAGCGACTCCTCTCTGCCAGGCGGACACCGGACCGGATCTGGCTCACAGTTTCCTCGATCAGATTCGAGGTATCCTGGGCCGCTTCCGTGGACCGCATCGCGAGCTTCCGAACTTCATCGGCCACGACGGCGAACCCTGCTCCGGCATCACCCGCTCGCGCCGCTTCGACAGCGGCGTTCAGAGCCAGCAGATTGGTCTGGAACGCGATATCGTCGATCGCCTTGATGATCTTCTGGATCTCTTCGCTCGTCTTCTCCATATGGACCATCGACTTCTGGAGTTCGAGCATCGAGCCGTTCGCGGTCCCGACGACTCCGAGCGTCTCCTTCATGAGACCGTCGGCGTTCTGCGCGGCATCTGCGTTCTGATCGATCTGCACGGCCATCTCTTCGAGCCACGCGGTCGTCTCTTGGATCGAGGCGGCTTGCTGTGTCGCGCCCTGGGCGAGGCTCCCGCTCGTCGCGGATACCTGACCGGACGCACTGCTCATCTCCGTCGCGATCGTTTCGAGGTCGCGGATCGTCGAGTCGATCGGATTTGCAATCGACCGCGCCATGAGGAACGAGATCACGAATGCGACGGCACCGATACCGAGGCACAACAGTCCAACGACTCCGAAGATCCGGAAGAGATCCGCGCGGACGTCGTCGACATAGATTCCGGTGCCGATCACCCAACCCCACGGCTCATACTGCTCGACGTAGGAGAGCTTCGGAACGGGGTTGTTCTTGCCGGGCTTCTCCCACATGTAGTCGACGAATCCAGCATTCTCCTCACGGCAAATGCGGGCAAACTCCGAGAAGATCCGCTTCCCCTTCGGGTCCTCGAACCCGGATAGGTCCTTGCCGTTGAGCTCCGGCTTCAGTGGATGCATCACCATCCGAGCGTCGAGGTCATTGATCCAGAAGTAGTTTCCCTCGCCGTACTGCATGTGTCCGAGAGATGACGCCGCCATCTCCTGCGCTTCCACTTCCGTCAGTCGGCCCGCCTTCGCTTCCTCCGCATAGTGCTCGACCAGGTTGAGCGCAGAGTCGACCAGGTCACGCGTCTTGGACTTCTTCGCATCCATGAACGCACCGTTCAGCGTCGGATACATCCAAAACGCGATCGAGAACATGGTCCCGACGATGGTCAGCCCGAGCAGGACGATTCGCGTGGACAAAGGGAAGCGGTTCAGCACGATCCAGGTCCTCCGTGACAGCTGAGGACGGCGCTCGTCGTGAGCGATGCGCTTGAAGCGACCCGAAAGGGTCGAGCTCGCCGTCCTCTCCACTCGGTGTATCGGGCCTCGGGGATTGCACCCTGACGGATTTCCCTCAGCACGATAGATAGTTGGGGGAAAATGCATTACGGCCGGTCCGGGTCATGGACCGTGTCCGTGATCGGGGCCGCTTGAGGGATGCCGCTTGGGGGATGCCGCTTGGGGGATGCCGTTTGGGGGATGCCACCCAGGGCCTGTCGATCGCCACCTCGGCCGATGGCGAGGTCGCTAGAACTCGCGTACTTCCAGGAAATCTGTACCCTCGACTAGCTCGAACCGGGGCGCGACGTCGGCCTCGACCCAGACGACATCCGATGGTACTTCCGCGTCATCCTTTGCGGACGTCCCGCCGGCAGCGTTCGCCTCGTGCTTGGCGGCGTGTCGTCCATCTTCCACCAGCACGACCGCGAGGTTCGGATCCTGCTTCGCGACTTCCCGAGCGCGCTCCGGTCCGAGCACGAAGAGGGCTGTCGCCCACGCGTCGGCGTCAGTGGCGGTGGGCGCAAGCACCGTCACCGAGAGAAGCCCTTCCGCGGGCCAACCCGTCCGAGGATCGAGGATGTGACCGTACTCCCGGCCGTCCTGCGCCACGAACTGCTCGTACTGACCGGACGTCGCCATCGCGGCCTCGCCCAACGTGAGCTTCGCGAAGTACGGAAGCCGGTCGCGAGGATCGCGAATGCCGACAACCCACGCATCCCTGCCCGGAGGCGTCCCGAGCGTACGGATGTTGCCCGAAAGGTCGGCCATTCCCGACACGCCGGCCTCGCGAAGCACGCCGTATGCGAGATCGACACCGTATCCCTTGGCGATGCCGCCGAGGTCCACCTTGAGCCCCGGGCTCGCGAAGGCGACCCGATGGGATGGCGGATCGAGCCAGACCTTCTGCCATCCAATTCCGTCGCGAGTTTCGTCGATCTCACGCGCCGCGGGTACATGAGGTGTACCGCCGAGGAAGCCCCAGAGACGGACGAGGGGCTCGACCGTGACGTCGAATGCACCACCAGACGCATCGGAAATCTCGAGCGCACGCCCGAGCACGAACGCCAACTCCCGATCCGTCTCGACCGTGTCGACGGCAGCCTCCCTGTTCACGCGAGAGAGTTCACTCGATTCCTTCCAGTTGCTGAGGAGTCGGTCGACGTGGTGCCAGGTCTCGAGGGCTGATTCCGCGACGTCTGCCGAAGCCGACGAGTCGGCCGTCACGATGGTGACGGTCCCCCACGTTCCCATGACTTGGGTGCGGTAGTGGACGCTGCGTTCCGGTCCCGTTCCGACTCGAGCCTGATCGGAGCGCGACCCGCCCTCCGGTTCGCCGCCGCAAGCCACGAGCAGCGAGGCAGCAAAGCAACACGCCGCAGCCCGCGCCGAGACCGCGCACCGGAGGACGCTCCTCGGGAGGGTCGAACTCCGCCCTCCATGTGGACGAGCCCGCCATATCGAGCTCGACACTCGAGGCAGGTTCGCCGTTCGTCCCAGGCTCGTCACCGAAGCCGCTCTGATCAGAGCGGCGCGCACGCGTCGGCCAGCCACTCGCGGTCTTCCTTCTCCAGGAAGGGAGAGAGCGTCTTCTTGACGTGCTTGTGGTACGTGTCGACCCACTTCTTCTCCGCTGGGTCGAGCAGCTTCAGGTCGATGAGCCGTGCGTCGATCGGACAGACGGTCAGATCCTCGAACCGGTAGTACGTCTTCCCGTTGTCCTTGCTGACGGAATCCTCGACGACGAGCACGAGGTTCTCGATCCGGATTCCGTACTCGCCCGGCTTGTAGTAGCCAGGTTCGTTGCTGAGCACGTTTCCGGCCTCGAGCGGGTATCCACCGTCGGGACGGGTCCCGATGTTCCGGGGACCTTCGTGAACGTTGAGGAAGCAGCCGACTCCGTGACCGGTACCGTGGTTGTAGTCGAGGTCCACGTCCCAGAGAGCCTTTCGGGCCAACACGTCGAGCGCGGGCGCGAGCGTACCTTTCGGGAAGCGCGCACGGGAGATCGCGATGTGTCCCTTGAGAACGCGCGTGAACCGTTCCTTCTGTTCTTTCGTCGCGCGCCGACCAAGGAGGATCGTCCGCGTGATGTCGGTGGTGCCGTCCAGGTACTGGCCGCCCGAATCGAGGAGGTAGATGCCTTCAGCCTTGATGTCGACGTCGGTTCTCGGCGTCACCGTGTAGTGGATGATCGCGCCGTGGCCCGCGTATCCCGAGATCGTACGGAAGGAGAGACCTTGGAAGAGGTCACCCTCGGCCCGGAACGACTCGAGCTGATCCGCGGCCGAGATTTCCGTGAGCCCACCGTCGGGCGCGGCCTCTTCCACCCACCGAAGGAAACGAACCATCGCGACACCGTCACGAACGTGTGCCCTCTTCATTCCTTCGATCTCGATGCCGTTCTTGGCGGCCTTCATGAGAACGACCGGTGACGTCTTCTCGATCCGCTTGGCATCACCGAGCAGATCGAGCATCCAACGCGACGCACTCTTCCGGTCCATCCACACCACGCTCCCGGACGCTCCCAGCTCCGCGAGTGCAGGAGCGAACTCGCCGTAGGCCCGAAGGGTGACCGAAGAGCCGAGTGCCTTGCGCAGCGCAGGCGTCACCTTCGCATCGTCGATGTAGAGGGTGGCCTTCTTGTCCGTCACGATCGCGTACGCGATGGCGACCGGATTGAAGGTGACGTCCCGTCCACGGATGTTGAAGAGCCACGCCACGGAGTCGAGGGCAGAGAGGACGTGCGCGTCGGCCCGCTGCTCCTTCATTTCCTTGCGGAGACGGCGCAGCTTGGACGAGGTGCTCTCCCCACTGTACTTCGTCGCGAGAGCAAACGCTTCGCCATGCGGTAGCTGGATATCCTCCCCGCGCGCGGCGTCGACCAAGTTGTTCGGCGTGAAGACGAGCGACAGACCATAGTCGCCGAGAGCGGTTTCGAGCGACGCGGCTCGGTCGATCGAGAGGGTCTGTGGATCGACGCCGACCTTCGCGCCCGCGGGGAGCGTCTTCCCGAGCATGGCTTCGATCGAGAGAACGCCAGGCTGTCCCGTCCGGTGCAGGTGCATCCCGGAACCCCGGAGTTCGTCTTCGGCCTGAAGGAAGTAGCGACCGTCGGTCCAAAGGCCCGCGTGCTTCTTCGTCACGACCACCTCGCCCGCCGATCCCGTGAACCCGCTGATCCACTGTCGGCGCTGCCAACACTCCGGAACGTACTCGCTCTGATGAGGGTCCGTGCTGGGGACGAGGTACGCATCGAGTCCGTGACGATCCAGTTGCTCACGGAGGGCGGCGATCCGCTGCTTCGGCTTCATGGAAGCTCCTTTCTTTCCACGATCGGGAGCGGCGAGTGTAGCAGCTCGCCTCGTCTTCTGGGATGGGCTCCATCGAAGAGCGGTTTCGAGAGGACCAGGACGAGACTCGGCTGCCTTTGCTTCGGTCTGTCGTGGGCCGGACGTGGCGCTTTCCACCCGGAAGATCCGCCCCTCACGCTCGAGCTTGTCCGCCACGGATGCGACGCTTTCCGCGGCGTAGGGCAGAGCCTCAGGAGGGACGTCCCGGTACACGAGCCGTACGATCTCCTCGGCGGAGCGGCCCTGCGTCTCCCCACAGGACGCAACCACAGCCAGAATCGCCGCCTCCCTCTCTGCCCGATGCCTGAGCTGGGTTTCGAGGATCTCAGGGCCTCCCGCGACCGCAGGGCCATGCGCGGGATAGACGATCTCGCTGGGAAGCTCGGCGAGACGGCGGAGCGAGGCGAGGTAGTCCTCCATGGTGCCGTCCTTCCTCCGGACGAGGACGCTGGAGAGTTGAGACACCATGTCGCCGACAAAGAGACTGCCGTATCTCCGCTCGAAGAAGCAGAGATGCCCGGGTGCGTGACCAGGAGTATGGATCGCCTCGAGCTCCCAACCCGTCCGGCCGTCCGGAGAGGGGCCCAGGGCCAGACGCTCTCCGTCCGCGATCCTTCGGTCGATCTCGACGCGGCCTTCGAGACGATCGGCGGTCGCTTCGTGCGCCCACACCGGAACGCCGAACCGGTCGCGAATCCGGTCCACCGCGCCTACGTGATCGCCATGATGGTGGGTGACGAGAATGCCGCCGAGCCGCCGCTTCGGGACGGGCCCAGCTTCGAGCGCGTGGGTGAGCGCATCGACGAGGCGCGTCTGTTCATCCGGGTCGGAACATCCAGGATCGATCAGATAGGCCGGATCACTTCCGACCAGGTACGCATTCGTGTGCGTCGCGGGCGGAAGCGTCTCCGTCCGGAGTGGCAGAAGCTGCGCCGCAGGGTTGTAGAAGATGGTGTGGATCCGGCCTTCGCCGAGCGTTGTCGTGAGGGACGCGAGTGCCTCCCAACCGAACTCTCCCTCCACTCCACTCGACGTCAGCGTGTGCAAGATGAGGACGACGGGTGGCGCGATCCGGAGCTCTCCTCGCCTCCACCGCTCGAGCCAAACCTCGGGCTCGTCCCAGCGACCTTCCTCGAGCTCGCCTGGCAGGACCTCTGGGTCTCCGTCCGAGCTATCCAGATCCAGTCGAAAGAACTGCGTGTCGTACCGCACTGGGTGGTAGGACGGCGTGAGCAGCCGACACACCGGGTTCATCCGTGCTTCGGAAAACGTGACCTTCCGTTCGAACTCGTCCCAGACCTCGAGCGCCTGCTTCCTCGTCGCACGGTCGGGGCTCCCTTCGAGTTCGAGGAGCGTCTGTCGAAGCGGACGTCGTTCAGACCCTAGCGCCGGAGACCAGATCTCGAGCCCGAGCTCCTCGAACAGCTCTCGGATCGCCGTCCGTGCAAATCGCTGGTCGTCGCCTCGCTCGTCCCCTGGCCCGCCTGTGTGTGCCGGCGGAACCGTGCCACCCGGGAATGCCCAGAATCCGCCGAAGAACCGGAGTCGGGACGCCCTCTGCACCAGAAACACGGAGCGGTCCCGTCGCACGATGATGCTGCTGGCTTCTCGAATCGTCATCCTACCCCTGCAATCGTGATATCCTTCGGCGGTCGATGCGGCCACAGAGTACTCGGGAAGCCCAATGCACACAAAGCGTCTCGCATTCCCCACTCCCCCTCGCCAATCAGGCACGAACTGCAGTACCGAAGAGTCACGAGGATCTTCCCTGGCGGGCCGAGCCTGGCTCCTCGCGGGGATCGTCCTACTGACCGCCAGCCTCGGATGCAGCGAGAAGACGACGACCAACCCCGTGTTCCAAGAGGTGGGCTACCTGACCGGCCAGGTGATCTACGACGATGGAGATCCACCTCCGACCCTGCGGATCGAACGACGATCCGACAGTAGCTTCCGGATGTTCGTCGAGACCGACGAGAACGGGCGCTTCACCACTCCGCTCGCGGATGGAATCTACTTGGTCGGCGTGCTACCGGAAGATGACGAGTACCCGGATTCCTGGATGACACCGACCGGATTCGTTGCGTACGGAGATTTTTACGAATCGAGAATACCGGTCCTCTCCGGTAAGACTAGCGCCGTGATAGGAACGCTGGGCAGACTGTCGGTCGAAATCGACACACGGATCGAAACGAACCGCTCGTGGAATCTGTCCGTAGACGATTGGAACGATGGAGGAGGGTCGGTATTCCGATCGGTTCGAACCTCGACGGATCAAGGCATTCTGTCTGCAGAGATGTTGCGGCTTCCGGTTGGCCCCTACCAACTGAACCTTCGAACACCCTACGGGGAGGGGTTTGACCTGGACGTCGAACGGGACGGACAACGGGTCGCTCTTGTCGATGCCGAGCTCCACGCGTCGGAACCCTACCGCGCAACTCTTCCCGAACCGATCACGATCCGGGCAAGGACCTCCCGAATCGTCGATGCACCCGATCGCGCCTTCTACTCCATCGGTGTGTTCGCGGAGACCCTCTACGGTGAGGATCCCGGAACATCTCTCGTCCTGTCCGCGGACGGCTCCGAGGCTAGTGCCGATTTCGCGTTGTACGGCCGCAGCCCCTTCCGTGTCCGTTACCGAAACTTCAATTTCGAGGGTTGGGTCGGCTCGCGGGTGGAAGAAGACGCCACGATGTTCGCGCCAGAGCCCGGAGATGATTTGGAAGTCGTGCTCGAGCTCGGCTTGCTCCGTTTCGAGTTTCCGCCTGAGCTCGCAGACCTCGGGATCCAGATCCGGATCGAGGCGCCCGGAACCAACAGCGTTCGGTCCACCAGCGTGGTGCACGACCCTTCCTCGGGCGCCGCGGTGTCATGGCTGGTCGGCCCCCCAGGGACCTACACAGGAATCGTGATACCACCCTCGGACCTTCGGGGCGTCTGCTACCAGGAGATCGAACACCCTCTCGAGATCGTCGCTGGTGAAACCCAGACGTACGAACTGAACCCCCACGAAGGCGTCACGATCCGGGGACGACTCGGCGCAGATTGGGAGTCCGGGGACCGGTTCCTGGCGAGACTGTTCCCGGAAGACATCACTTGGTACCTGAACCCTGAAGTTGAAAGCGACGGCCGTACCTATGCGATCCACAACCTCCCGCAGGGCGACATCCTTCTGACCCACGAACGCGGTGGACGGCGCTTCTACTACCCTGGAACTCCGTCTCAGTCCGACGCGGAATTGATCGCGATCGAAGGCCCCGAGGATCTCGATGACATCGACTTCACGCGATAGTCTCTGGCGGCACGTGGTCCGGACCCTCTGGCTCGCGGCCGTGCTCGCGACACCCCATTCCGGCTGCGACAAGGTCGTCGATGTGCCGGCATACGATCAGAGGATTCGCGGCGTCATCACGGTGCCGGGCGGCGGTACGCCCGAGTTCCAAGTAGAGGCCGAGACGTTCGATCCCGATCTACCAAAGGTCAGTGTCTTGGCAAGGTCCTCGGGAGGACACTTCGAGCTCTTCGTTCCCCCCGGCGAGTACCGAGTATGGATCTCCAGGCTGTCCACAGAGGCCTACTACGGCAGTGGCGGCGCCCAGTCCTTGTCGGGAGAAGCGACTCCAGTCGTAGTGAAACGGGAAGTCGAAACCCCGGTGCTCGAATTCGCGTTCGGCACCGCCTCCGTCGAAATCGAGCTGCCGCGAGCGATCGGCGAGTATGACCTGTCCGGCGAGCTCCTGCATCCCGTGCTAGGCCGAAGCATTGCCCGTGCGGAGATCAGTTCGTACGGAGACACCCAGCACGCTCTCTTCCGATTTGCCCACGTCGCACCGGGTGACTACGAATTCAAGATCTCTATGTGGGATCTCGACACCTACGTACATGACCAGGGCATCGTCCCCATTCTCGTCGACGGAGCCGAGTCACCTACGCTGCACGTCTCCGCGGGTAACGCGACGGACGGGACGTTCCGCGTCGGCTCAGGTGCCACGATCCATGGAACCTACGAAGGACCGATCGTCTCGGGCGTCCTTCAGCAGCTGAATATCCAGGTTTGGGAAGCCAACGTCTATCTCGAGACAGGCGGAGAGCAGGGTTTCGTCCGCACCTACACGACGTCGCTGTTCGATGGGCGCGACTTCGAGATCCCGGTATTCCTCGAGCGAGACCTGCTCCTTTCTTGGTCGATCTCGACCAGCACCACTCGGTTTTCAGCGTCACCTCTCTGGTATGGGCCCGACGATTCGCCGGTTCACGCGACGCGAGTACGCCCGGGCCAAGGCGAAGACGTCGTACTCCGCGGGTCCACCATCGCGATGGACTTCTCCCCACCAGAGGCGCCAGGCGGACATGACGGGAAGTTCCGGCTCTACGACGAGACGGAGGACCTCGTAGGCGAGTGGGCATCCGAGGAAGGTGACGGCGAGACCACGATCGTCTTCGCGAACCTCCGTGCCGGAACCTACTTCCTCAAATACGAGAAGCGGCTCAACTCGAACCTACACGACCAATGGTACGGTCCGGAACGTACTCTTCAGATGGAGGACGCTACCCCGATCGACGTCACCGACCCAGGATCCTTGCACCGCTTCGCATGGACACCCTACCCCGGCGGCAGCATCTCCGGCACCGTGACCTTGGAAACGGGCGAGTTGGCCGACGACTACTGGGTCGTCTACAAGGCAGGGGACTCGGAAACGCTCCAGAACGGAACGAGGACGAACGCCCAAGGCGAGTACGCGCTCGTTGGATTCGAAGACGATCTCTACAGGGTTGGCATCGCTCGCGGCGGCACCACGCAGATCACCTGGTATCCGGGCACGACCGATCCCAACGCAGCGGAGTACATCCCGCTCGTCGACTACCCGCAAATCACCGGAATCGACATCCAACTCATCCCGTTGGGTGGGCGACAGGCTCCCATTCCCTGATTCCGCCTCGTCTGGCGAGTCGAGTTCAGGTTCGACCACGCGGGTCGTAAAGCCTCCCCTCTTACACGACGCACGGAGCTCCCGCTCGCCAATCTCAAAAAACTCGGAACAAGGCTGCCGGCATCGGCGTATTCTCCATCGTGCGCGTCGGCTTCCCGGTCACCTGGCTCCTCTCCAGGCTGCGCGCGGGGCATCGCCGTGACTTCGTCATGGCGCCAAAACCTCCAGGAGTGCACATGAAAGTGTTGCTGCCGACGCTCGTGGTCTCTGCATTTCTCGTCCCAACGTCTTTTGCCAGTGCAGGTGGTATCGAGTATCCACTTGCGGAGTTTCGAACGACCGACATCGTCCGGAACAAACTCTTCCTCTGGGCGTCGTTCTCACCTTCTTTGGGAAACGGATCGTCCGTGGAGCGAACCCCTCGCGACGAATTCCTCTGGGATGGCGACTCCTCGTCGCTCGAAGGCAACATCCAGGTAAGGGGCTCCCGACTCGTAGACCGCCCCAGGACTATCTACGACGTCGAACTCTCGGCCGCCTACGCTCCGCGGTTCATTGACTCGCACGACAGCTACACGTACGAACACGCTGAAAACGAGTCACCGAGACGCAACTCGCGCGACACGAACTCCGACGGGTACTACAGCTCCGTCTCGGGATCGGCCCGGCATCGTGACTACATCTCGGGACACTGGTTCCGCGAAGCCGGAGTGTCCGGTCGAGCAGCCTGGTCGTACACATCCATCAGACAAACTCGCGCCGGGGATCCCCCAGATCCTATGTCCCATTCGGGATCGGAGACAGACTCGCGGGACGCGCAGTTCGCGATCCCTCTCCGCCTGGGCGTTGGACGGATCCACGAGGTGAGCTACGCCAGAACGGCGCTCTACATCCTGGATGACCTCGAAGATCGGGGACGACTCTTGCGGCGTCCTGATCGGGAGACGATCGACGACCTCGCGAACCGCCTGAGGGAGGTGGAGAACGACCGGGTGTTCGATTCACGAGAGCACCGAATCCACGAGTTTCGGGAAGTCGCCACATTCCTCCAGGAACGCGGCCTCATTGGCGATGTCGACGTCGAAACCTATGCTTCCATCAAGGACAGCTGGCGGTATGTGTCCCACCCCGCGCGCGGATCTGGGCTCGAGGCGTCCATCGGTGCCACCTATACCCGCGCCGATCTCGGTCGGAACTCGAAGAGTACCAACGAGGGAGTCCCGATCACTCTCCTTGACGACGTGGAGTCGATTCGCTCGCTCGCGTTCGATACGCGGATCGTACGACAGTCCCCATTGAGCAAGATTCTTCAGCTCGACCAAGAACTCGAGGTTCTCATTCGGGACGCAGATTCCAAGTCCGATACGGCAAGACTCATCAGCGGGGACCGGAAGCTCTGGCACGAGGAGCGAGACGGCACCTCGTTCGAAGCGGCCGTCGCCATCAACGCTACGTACTACCCGACGTCCCGGGACTCCTGGGAACTCTCCCTCGCCGGCCGCCATGTCGCGACCGTATCGGACGAGGAGTCGCGCGGCCCGGATTTCGACCGGAGAGCATCCGATGTCCACCGGGACTCGAGCCGGTTCGAGGCTTCCACGACATGGACGCGGAGTCTCTCGCTCCAGACTACCCTTGTCGTCGGGTACACCTTCCTCCACGACAGTTCACGATCGAGCGATGAAGTCATCGAGGACAGGCCACCGACCCGGACCAGGATATCGGGCGACGGCCACTCCATTGACCTCGCTTACACCTACGAGATCTTCTAGGAGGAAACATGACGAATCTACGCTGTGCCTCCGTAAGCCTCGTCCGTGCGCTCGCCTCGTCCGCAGCCATCGCCTCGTCTACGGCGGTCCTCTCGTTCGCAGCCATCCTCGCGTCCGCAGTCACCCCAGTAGACGTGCTCGGCTACGAGATCGACTACGACCTTTCCAGGTTCCGAACGACGGATATCACTCGAAACACGCTCGTCTTCCAGGGGGAGCTATCCCCATCTATCTACGATGCGTCTATCGTCAACGTGTTCGATAGACAGGACCGATCGATTCGTTCGATCCAGGGAACCGGGGATCTTGCGTTCACGCGCGACGTGGACCTAGAACGCCGCGTCGGATCCTATGGGGCGGAAGTGCGGTTGTTGGGTCAGGCGTCGACAACTCGCTCGGAAGAGACCACCACGGAGACAGATCACTCGACGTCAGAGGGCGACTTCCTCATCGCGGATCGAACGGAGCGCTGGAATGCGGTTACTGTGGACGCGAGGTCCATGTCCGATCAGAGTTTCTATCTGGGAGACCACCCGTTCGTGGGCTTCGAGTACGACCTCGACTACAGGTTCCGAACCGAGGACACCGAGAAGGAGTCCGCGTTCGGCGTCTATCCCAACACCGACACCCAACGCTCGGAAGCCAACATTCGAGTCCATCGCCACACGCTGGACACCTTCGTGGCCGGGCAAGCGGGATGGGGACGGATCTACGACGTGTCCTACGCCAGGAAAGCGCTCTTCATCCTGGAGGACCTTGGAGACCACGGACTGCTGAAACGCCAGGTGGACCCGACCGCCGTAGAGGACCTAGCGAACCTGATCCGCGAACTCGAGAAGGGCCGAGTCTTCGACTCTCGAGAGAAGCGGATCCACGACCTCGAAGGGATCGTCGGATTCCTCGAGAACACTGGATTGCTGCAGAATCCCGGGGTCGAAGGCATCGCGATCGTCGACGACAACTGGGTGTATGCACGAGACGCATACCGTGGCACTGGCACCCGCGTCACCGTTCAGCAGGGCTACGGGCTCCACTACGCGGACCAATCCCGCCGAACTTGGACGACCAGCAGCGAGACGTCCCGTAGCGATGAGCAGACTTGGGTGGACAGGCGTCACAGCATCCGGACACAGATCGACTTCGAACGGCAGCAGCCTCTCAGCCAGCGGTTCCAGCTCTCCCACACTGCCGAGCTGGGCCGAAACGCCGTCCTCGACAGCGACACGATCGAGTATTGGGGTGACTTGAGAATGGTCCTTGGGTATCACCCAAACTCCCGCGACTACGGTTCCATCACCGTAGGGCTGGAGCATCTCGACCATGAGAGGAACGACTCCGTCGTCGAGGACATCATCGTCTACGACCGGGAAACGGCCGGTAGCGTCTCCGCGACCTGGAAGCGCCTTCTCTCGATGAGGACGAGCCTCTCCCTTTCCAGCTACTACCGCTACGGAGACACGACGACGATCCGATCCGAAACCTCGCGAACCCGTACAGCGGGGACGGGCGGCTTCGGAATTCGGTTCGAACACTACGTTCTCTAGGCTCTTCGGCGGGCACCAGGACCGGTGCCTCCTTCCCTCCGCCCTCGAATCAACCGTCCCCGGTCGCGCGTAAGCAGACCGGGGACCTTCTCCGTCATTCTCCCGGACGGCGGCCTCCGCAGGCACTCCACGGAGCCGATCGCCTTCCCAAGCAGAACGAACTCATAGCGTTGTAAGGAGATCCGATGCTCGTTGATCGCGCACGGCGAAGTCTTGGTCAGGCCGCATGGAGACGGCCGTTCGCCGACCCACGCCACTTCCAGATCGCAGTCCTCCTCGGTCTCCTGATCTATGGAATGACCGCGCTCGACTTCGGTCTCAGCGGGGCACGGATCACCGTCACGATTGGCACAGCTCTCGTCACGCAGTGGGTTGCCGACCACCTGGTTCGTAGGCCGAACACAGGTATCGACCTCAGGAGCCCGCTCATCAGCTCGTTCTCTCTCTGTCTCATCCTGCGGACCGGTTCTCTCTGGATCGCAGCACTCGCCTCCGTGCTCGCGATCGGAAGCAAGTACGCGATCCGGCACCGTGGGAAGCACGTCTTCAACCCTGCGAACTTCGGGATCGCAGTGGTGACGCTAACGACCAGCCAAGCCTGGGTCTCGCCAGGTCAATGGGGAAGCGTCGCGCTCCTCGGGTTTGCACTGGCAGGCCTGGGCGGGCTGGTCGTCTATCGTGCCGCGCGTAGCGACGTCAGCTACGCCTTCCTCGCGAGCTACGCCGGCTTTCTCTTCGCGAGAGCCGCTTGGCTCGGGGATCCGTGGCAGATTCCGGTTCATCAACTCTCGAACGGCGCGTTGCTCCTCTTCGCATTCTTCATGGTGTCAGACCCGAAGACGACGCCGAACGCCCGCATGGGACGTCTCGTCCACGGCGTACTGATCGCAGCGATCGCGCTCGTCTTCCGATTCCACTTCCACGAGCCGGATGGGCTGCTCTGGTCTCTCCTCCTCGTGTCGCCGCTCGTGCCGTTGTGGGATCGCGTCTTCGCCGGCTCACTCTATCAGTGGAGCGGCCCAAGATCAGTCGCGCACCTCGGCCTCACGGATGTCGCGCTCACGAACCCCACGCGCACCCGCGCCACAGCCCCGAACCTACTTCGCCCAACGGGTACTCAGTCCTGAAAGGAAACGCCATGCTTCGTAGCAGCCATACATTCGCAGCCACCACCTTCGGCCTCGGCGTGAGTCTGCTCGCCAACTCCGCGTCCGCGTTCTGCGGATTCTATGTGGCCAAGGCCGACGCGCAGCTCTTCAACGACGCGTCACAGGTCGTCCTCGTCCGCGACGAAGACCGCACGGTCATCACGATGGCGAGCGACTACCAAGGCGAACCCGAGGAGTTCGCGCTCGTCGTCCCGGTGCCGTCGATCCTCCAGGAAGGGCAGATCCACGTCACAGAGCAGTCGATCCTGGATCACCTGGATGCCTACACCTCACCGCGACTCGTGGAGTACTTCGACTCCGATCCGTGTCAGACCGAGTTCGAGGCGTTGGGTTCCATGCGCTTCGCCGACGGGGCCGCCGCTCCCGCTCCCACAGCGCTGATGGAAGTCGCCGACGAGGAGCTCGGCGTGACGATCGAGGCGAAGTACACGGTTGGCGAGTACGACATCCTCATCCTCTCCGCGGAAGAGAGTGATGGGCTCGAGACGTGGCTCCGGAGGAACGACTACCAGATCCCCCACGGCGCCAGCTCCGTGCTGGGCAGCTACATCAAGCAGAACATGAAGTTCTTCGTCGCCAAGGTGAACCTCGAGGAGAAGGGCGCGCTCGGCGTGCAGAACCTGCGCCCGATCCAGGTGGCGTTCGAGAGCCCCAAGTTCATGCTCCCGCTCCGCCTCGGAACGGTGAACTCACGCGGCACGCAGGAGATGTTCGTGTACGCCCTCACCCGGACCGGGCGGGTCGAATCGGTCAACTACCGGACGGTTCGGCTTCCGAGCGACGTCGAGATTCCCGAGTACGTGGAAGAGGACTTCGGAGGGTTCTACAAGTCCATGTTCGAAGAGCAGTGGACCAAGGAAGGCCGGAATGTCGTCTTTCTCGAGTACGCCTGGGACATGGGCTGGTGTGATCCCTGCGCGGCAGACCCTCTCTCGACCTCACAGCTCCGCGAACTCGGCGCCTACTGGGTCGAGGGCGACGGCCGCACCGGTGGCAACGGAGGAGGCCGCGGGATCGCTCCTCCGCAGGGTCCCCAGAACGTCTTCGTCACCCGTCTCCACGTCCGCTACGACGCGAAGAGCTTCCCCGAGGACCTCGTCTTCCGCGAAACCGGCGATCGGGGCAACTACCAGGGTCGGTACATCCTCCGTCACCCCTGGACCGGCCGGGCCGATTGCGACGCCGCCCGCGACTACTTCGACGAGCTGAGGCGTCGCCAGCACCGGGAAGCGGAGACGCTCGCCTCCCTCACTGGGTGGGAGCTCTCGGACATCCTCCGAGACATGGAGATCCCGAACCCCGGTCCTGGCGACAAGGGTTCCCCTTGGTGGAAGACCATGTGGAAGTAGGCGGTCGGGACCGTCCGGTGAAGGCGGGTCGAAGGGGCGGTGGCCCTTTGGCCGGCAACTCGTCGAAGGCTGAATCGAAAGAGAGGGTCGCGAAGAGGACGAGTTCGTTGGTCACCCCCTCGGCGACGGCTCATCCCTTCGCGACCACTCTTCGAGTCGGGCTGGGCACTGAGGGGGCACCGAATCCGCAAACGGGCCACCTCAGGGCGGAACGCCTCTCGAGGGATATGCGCCGAAACTGTGCCGATTGGCTGACAAAAAGATGAAACTCGTTCTCGGCGGCGCCCAGCGGATCTGGGGGCCTAGGCGGAGTAGGCCTCTCCCACCACCAGCGACACGGCTGCCGCTTCAACCTGAACCTCGACCGGGGTCCGCCCGATCCACTCCCCGTCGATCTGAACCGAGAGGGGGGTCTGGCTCTCGATCCGGATCGACCGCGCCTTCCGATGGAGGAAGCCCGAAACCTCCTTCTTCCGGTCGCTCCCGAGGAAACGCTTGAGGCTCTCGAGGACCGCGCCGGGCTCGGTGTGGTCGATGACGAAGAAGTCGAGCAATCCGTCGTGGGGTGAGATGCCCTCGGCCAGAGTCAGGCCGAGGATGTCGAACTCCCCGAGATTCGCCAGGATCGCCGACTGCCCCGGAGCGACGACGGACTCTCCATCCACCGTGATGTCGAGGACAGCCGACCGGTTCTCGATCAGCCCCTCGATGAACGCCCCGAGGTACGCACCGAACCCGAACCGGTTCTTCGCCTCGCGGTCGGCCTTCTCCACCGTTTGAGCAGGGACACCGATGCCGAGACCGATGAGGAAGCACCGATCGAGCTCCGGCAGGTACCCCAGGTCGAAGTCCCGAGTCTCGCCGATGAGCGCGCGCTTCACGGCCTCGGCCGGGTCCGTCGGAAGACAGAGGACCCCAGCCAGGACATTCGCCGTGCCTTGCGGAACGACTCCGAGCGGAGTGCTCCTCCCCGCTGTCAGTAACCCTTCGGCCGCTTCGAGAGCCGTTCCGTCTCCGCCCACTGCGATGATCCGGTCGAACCCGTCTTCCTCCGCCGCCCCGGCCCACTCGGCGCAGTCTCCCGCGCCGGTGGTCTCCCGGACTTCGCCGGACCAACCGTCCGTCTGTTCGAGAGCGCTCTCGAGCGTCTCGCGGAGCGAAGCAGGATCCCCCTGACCGGCGGTCGGGTTCATGATGATGAGAGCTTTGTCGTCCATGGAGCGGGAGTCTACCCGAGCGCGCCGGGGTTGGGGTGGGAACCTAGGAACGATTGCGGCAATTCGTCGTATCAATCGCCCCGATCAATCCGCCCAAGGATTGGGCGACAACGGTCGATACCCCCTACTATCTGAGTCATCCGACGCGCCGAACCCGCAATGCGGCCCTCGCCAGTTGGCGTGACCGGCATCGCTCCGGCCCCCGGTTGGACCGATCGAAACGGAAGTATCCAGAAGGAGCGTCGGAACGTGTGCGGCATCGTCGGAATCCTCGATCCTGCGGGACAAGCATCCACCCTTCGTGAGCGAGCACTGGAGATGGCCCGGGCCGTCCGTCACCGTGGCCCGGACTGGAGCGGTGTCTGGGTGGGCGACCACGCCGTCCTCGCCCACGAACGGCTCGCCATCGTGGGAGTCGAGAGCGGAGAGCAACCACTCGCGAGCCCTGACGGCACCGTCCTCTTGGCGGTGAACGGCGAGATCTACAACCACCGCGAGCTTCGCGCGGCCCACGCCGCTGACGTTCCTTGCCGGACCGGTTCGGACTGCGAGGTCCTCCTCCCCCTCTACGAACGGTTCGGGAAGGACCTCGCCGCACATCTCAACGGGATCTTCGCCTTCGTCCTGCACGACACGAAGACCGGGCGCACCCTGATCGCCCGCGATCCAATCGGGGTCATCCCTCTCTACCTAGGCAAGGACCGGGAAGGGCGTCTGCACGTCGCGTCGGAAATGAAGGCCCTCCTCCACCACTGCGTCTCCATCCAGGACTTCCCCCCCGGGCACGTGCTCGAGGTAGGCGGGCTGGCCGGATCAGGGCAAGGCGCGTCGGCGGCACCGACACCGGAGCGCTACTACCAACGCGCCTGGCAGAACGCAGAGTGGATCGCTGATTCCAAAGTCACGGCCCAGGATCTTCGAGACGGATTGGAGGCCGCCGTCCGGCGACAGCTCATGTCGGACGTCCCGTACGGGCTTCTCCTGTCCGGTGGGCTCGATTCGTCTGTCGTCGCGGCCTGCGCCATGAGGCACGCCCGTGGCCGGATCGAGGAAGACGAACGCCGCGAAGCTTGGTGGCCACGGGTCCATTCCTTCGCGATCGGACTCGAAGGATCGCCAGACCTCGCCGCCGCTCGTGTCGCCGCGGACGCACTCGGCACCGTACACCACGGGCTCACCTACACGATCGAGCAAGGGCTCGACGCCGTTCGTGATGTCATCAGGCACCTGGAGACCTTCGACGTCACGACGATCCGCGCCGCCACTCCGATGTTCCTGATGGCGCGAAGGATCAAGGCGATGGGCGTCAAGATGGTGCTCTCGGGAGAAGGAAGCGACGAGATCTTCGGAGGCTACCTCTACTTCCACAAGGCGCCCGACGAGCCCGCGTTCCACCAGGAGACGGTCCGCAAGCTCGCACAGCTCTTCCAGTTCGACTGCCTTCGTGCCAACAAGTCGATGGCTGCGTGGGGCGTCGAAGCCCGCGTTCCCTTCCTCGACTTGGAGTTCCTCGACCTCGCCATGTCGGTCGCGACGAGCGACAAGATGGTTCGAAACGGTCGCATGGAGAAGCACGTTCTTCGCGAAGGCTTCCAGGACTGGCTGCCAGGACGGATCGTCTGGCGGCAGAAAGAGCAGTTCTCGGACGGCGTCGGCTACGGCTGGATCGACACGCTCCGCTCGGTTGCCGAGGAACGCATCACCGACCAAGACCTCGCCCACGCCGCCGAGCGGTTCCCGGTGAACCCGCCGTGGACGAAGGAAGGCTTCGTCTACCGCACGATCTTCGACGAGTTGTTCGACCATCCCGACGCACCGAAGTGCGTCCCGGAGGGGAAGTCGATCGCATGCTCCTCCCCGGTCGCCCTGGAGTGGGACCGGCGGTTCAAGGAGAACGCCGACCCGTCCGGACGGGCTGTGCTCGACGTGCACGAGGACTCCCGCGGCCGCGGAGAGTAATCGCTCGCCCGTCGCGCGATTGGTGCGACCTTCGCGTCCGTGAGACACCGGTGAGGCGCATCGGCGTACGCGGAACCCGAAAGACGATGTAGGAGTCAGCCGCGAACCGCACCTCGCGACGCACGCCCGAACGCCCCAATCCAGGTCCGGGCCGGCTGACCGCCCCGAAGGGTCAAAAATCCCTATTTTTCTCGACTCAAGGGCTTCCAATCGCCAAAAACCCTGCAATAATAGGTTGGATTGTTCGGAGGGGCTTCTCGCCCCTGTTTTTCCAGGATGAAACGAAACCCAAGGAGGGATCCAATGGCGAAGGCCAAGGCGAAGACCAAGACGAAGGCCAAGGCGAAGCCCAAGGCCAAGGCAGCCGCGAAGGCAGCCCCGAAGAAGCTCACTGCGGTGAAGGAGCCGATGACGAAGTCGGCCGTCCTCATGGAGATCGCGGACCACACCGGCCTCAGCCGGAAGCAGGTTCAGTCTGTCTTCAACGAGCTCAGCGATGTCGTCGAGCGTCACGTGAAGAAGGGCTCCTGTGGCTCGTTCACGCTTCCTGGTCTCCTCAAGATCAAGACCGTGAAGAAGCCGGCCCGCAAGGCTCAGAAGAACGTTCCGAACCCGTTCCGTCCGGGCGAGTTCATGGACGTTGCGGCAAAGCCGGCCACCGTCAAGGTGAAGGCTCTCCCGCTGAAGAAGCTGAAGGACATGGCCGTCTAAGAGCCTTCTGCGGAGCCATCGCCGCGAGTCTCTCTAAAAGCTCACCGGAGGTCGCAATCCGGTGAGCTTTTTTGTTGGCCCTCGATCCACCCACCCAGGCATCCTGCCACTGCGAACTACCTCTCGCCGGTTCCGTGACGCGCCGCGAGATTGGCGTTGAACCTGATGGCAGAGAGACGGCGGACGGCGGAACCACGATCACGCACAACAGACCTTGGGCGGATGCAAACATGCAAACCACATCGCGTGTGCCACTCAGCTCCACGTGGATCGTTTCGACGCTGGCTCTGCTTTGCCTCGCACCAACCGTCGCATACTCCCTTCCGGAGCTTTGGGACTCGCTCTGCCAGTCGTGTCACACCGACGACTCTCGGACGTGCGCCGGCTGTCACAACCACCGCGGCGAACTGAATGCTCACACGACACAGGAGCAGTACTGGCCAGGCGAATCCGTCGAGGTTCGCTTCGAGGGCGGGGGCAAACCAGGTTGGGTCAGGGCCCGCCTCTACGACGCTTCGGGATCGCTCCTCGATGAAGCGACTGGCCCCTCACGAAGCGGAGACGACTCGCTCCGTACGGCCGTCGACGACAAGGTCACGTTCCCTCTCACCCTGCTCGGCCGCGCGCCCTCGGCACCCGGCACGTACACTTGGCGAGCCGCCTACTTCGGGATCTTCCACATTCAGAACGTATCCCACGACGAAGAGTGGGTGCCTGTCGAGGTCGAAGTCGTGTCGCCTGGTTCGTTCGAGGAGTACACGTGGGGCCGACTCAAGCGACACTACCGCTGAGGACAGGCTCAATCGAAGCACTTCGGCCTGAGCAAAGACGGCGACGTGGTTTCCCACGTCGCCGTCTCGCGCTTCTTCTCGATGTCCCGGGTCGCTGTCGTACGCCCTCTCTTCGAGGGCCGTAGCCGCCTCCAGCCAAAGAGCCGGCGGCCGCCCGGGAGCAACGACTACCGGACGAGCATCATCTTCCGAGACTCCGCCACTTTCCCTTCGATCTGGAGTTCGTAGAAGTAGGCTCCCGCGGGCAGCGGCTCGCCACGATCGTCCCGCCCGTCCCAGGCTACCTGGTGAACGCCCGCATCACGATGGGTCCGATCGAGGGTTCGAGCGACACGACCCGCCGAGTCGTAGATCACGACCTGCGCCACACCGGGGGCCGGAAGCGCATATCGGATCGTCGTCGATGGCGTGAACGGGTTCGGCTCGTTCGAGAGAAGCCTCGGACGCTCCGCGACATCCACACCTTCCACGGCCGAGTTCGCGTTGGCCACGTAGTAGACGAGCTGCCCACTGAGTGCGTAGTTCGGTTCGGTGTGTCCGTTGTTGTTGTAGTTGCAGTCCGCGCAGGTCGTGCCGCTAATGCAGTTCGGATTGCAGGGACAGCAGAAGTTCGTATAGGCCTGAACGTCGTAGTCGACCGTCGCCGTGGTTCCAGGGACTAGGGCAGAGGTCACGTCCACGGCCCAGGCAGGAGCGTCTGCTCCCGGACACCATCCCGCGCGATTCCCGGGCCACGTACCACCCTGCGGGCTACAAGGATTGCTCGCGCAGTCGGACCGCCAGAGAGAGTGCGACCAGGAGTCCGAGTTGACGAGAACGGAATGCTGACGCGGACAGAACTCCGCACAGTTCGCCGTGTTTCCCTGGCCGTGGCCGGTCGCGAACATGCGGAACATGACCCGGTCGATGTCCGCAGGAACGTCGATCGCCATCGGCGCGAGGAAATCTTCGATGGGACGATCCGGGTCCCCGTAGACCGCGTGGTAGCTGGTCCAGAGGTTCACGACCTCGACCGCCGAGTAGTCCCCAACGCCTTCTTCGAACTCGAAGTCGAGAGTGCAGAGCCAGCCTCGGTTTCCTCCGATCCAGCTCTCGATGTAGTTGCTGAGCGTCACCTCACCCTGAAGGAGAGGAATGTAGTCCGTGACATCGATCTCCCAGGTGCACGTTCCCGGACGACCCGTTCCTGTGATGTCGTACGGGGTAACATAGCGAGCAATCTCGAACGGCTCGAGGATCGGATCTCCGAACTCGTCCACCTCGCCGGTATCGTGGAGGATCTTGAGTACACCGAGACGATCCCAGGGATCGCAATCCGCCGGCGCATCCGGACACCCGATGGTGAAGTGAAGAGTTGCCTTGTGGAACGGGACGCTCCCGTCCGGGAACGTGAACGTGGCGACGTGCGGATCTGCCCAGTTGATGAAGTCCTGCTGCCAGGTCTGTACCCACGTCACGTCGCCGAAGTCGGCGCGCGCGGAGGAGGCGGGAACCAAAGCGCAGAGCCCCGCACAAACACCGAGCAGGAGCGCGCGGTCCCGAATACCGTGCCGCCGTGTCCGCTCAGCCCCGGTCTGCCCAGTCGACTCGGTCCGCCTACGCCCAATCCATGACATGTTCAGCCCCCTCTTCGTTGCAATGCCGGTTGCCGCGATGCAGATCACTGCAACGCGGATCGTCGCAAGGCGGATCGCTGCGATGCACACCGTTGCAGCGGATCGTCGCAATCGAGGTTACTGCTTCGCGAACTCCGCAGCTCTCCTCGACTCCGCTTCGTTTCGCTCGAGAATCGCATGGATCTCGACAACCACCCTAGCATCTCCCGACGTGAGTAGGGTGATCTCGCCATCCGGGGTGGGAATGTGCTCCTTCTCCGCACCGGCCAACAACACGAGGCCGATGGCGTCGCACATCCCACAAGTCTCGACCTTCTCCCCCCGTGCGGCCTTCGCTTCCGCCTCACGCAGACCAGACAGAGCAGCCCGGAGCGCAGAGAGGTGCTTCTGGTCCGTCCGAAGGATCGAGACCAGGCCGTTCGAGACCGAGTACTCCTCCCACTCCATGGACTCGAGCAGCCCAGGATGTGTCGAGAAGTTCCAGCAATAGCCGCAGTGCGAGACATCCCACCAGTCGGAGTGGTAGACCTCCGCGCTCGCCCACGGCACGAGCGCCAACACTGCCAGGAACCAGGCAACCCCGCGCAAGCCACGCATACCCGAGCCCTCCCCCGGTTGGTCCTCTCCCAAGGACGCAGACGGCACCTGTATTCGGAGTGCAAAAAGGCTACCCCAAAGGGGGTGGGGTTAGGCAACGACTAGGTTTCCGCAGCGCGAGTTTGCCGTGCCGTCGAGTCGGCGCCGTGGCAACCGGGATGCGGCGATGGTGGAGATCAGGGTTAGGCGAC
Source organism: Candidatus Eiseniibacteriota bacterium (assembly GCA_020633975.1). Classification (GTDB taxonomy): domain Bacteria; phylum Eisenbacteria; class RBG-16-71-46; order CAIMUX01; family CAIMUX01; genus JACKCR01. The sequence continues at coordinate 163,731 of JACKCR010000010.1, forward strand.
GAGTCGACGACCCATCGGCAACTCAGCTACCGAACGGCGAGCCAGAGTCCGGTCAGGATGAGTCCGACTCCTCCCAGCTGGGTCATGGAGAGCTTCTCTCGGAAGACGAACCAGCTGACGAGGAGGATGATCGCATAGCCGCCCGAGACCATGATCGGATAGGCCAGCGAGAGCCGGAAGTGTTTGAGCGCGAGCGAGTACGCCAGGAGGTTGAGGCCGAAGCAGATGATTCCGAGGATGAAGTACGGATCCAGGAACTGGGCGATCCAACCAGGACCACCGGCCGTAGTCGCCGCGTTGGCCGCGTCTTCCAACCGGACCCGACGCAGCATCCCGTACTTCACGAGCAGGTTCGCCGCGGCGTTGCAGAGAAGTGCGGTGATGAGCAGCAGAACCGTCCCGTACGAGCTCACGAGGGATCCTCCCGAAACAGAGGTAGCTGGACGTCGTCGATCGGAAGCGTGGTCAACACCCGTTGGATCCAGCGCTCGCGCGGCGTCTCGTGCAACCGGATCGCCGGCACCACGAACTCCACCGAAAGCTGCGTGATGAGCTCTTCGATCCTCTCCTGATAGCGACGATCCGTGTCGCGGACCCCATCGAAGCGCGGCCCGTCGAGGATCGGCACCCAGAAGATGGCCGAGTAGGACTTGATCCAGCTCCGCACCAGAGCGTGGTACTCCGGCTGTCGTCCGCAGCTCGCTACGAGGTACGCATAGTTGTCGAGAACCGACCGGTCGCAAACGATCGCTTCGTGAAGACTCGCCGCCTCGATCTCCATCGCCATTTGCGTGTGCAGAATCCAGGCCTGGGCCTCGAGCGACGTCTCCTTGTTGATCGGAAGAGGACAGCGCCTGGCCACCTCCTTCACCACGTCGACATGGAGATCCCGACGCTTGAGCGCAGCAGCGAGCTCGAAGCAGAGCGTCGTCTTACCGACACCATGACTCCCGATGAAGGCGACCTTGAGACAGCCCGCGTTGCGGCCGCCGAGAGTGGTCTCGGACGGAGCGTCCTCCTCGGGGGAGGTGCGATCGTTCGGTTTCATCTCACTCATGCAGTCGCGAAAGGTATCACGCCCGGCCACGTCGCGGGAGAGCTCCGGGTTGTGGCTGGAAGATTGCGGATGGCGGCCGCAAAGCCAGTTCCCCGCCGATGACCTAGCGGCCACGAGACGCGATGCGAAAGAAACGACGCACCAAGACCACTGCAATCGATTCTCGAAAGGTCACTTAGGGACCCCGTATCCGCAATTGTCCCGCCACGCACCATGAAACCGCGATCGCTTCGGGGGACTCCGGCATCAGAGTGGTCCATGACACGCATCCGGTACGGCGAACAGATCTGGCAGATCCATGACGAGGAGTGGCCCCGTTGGGTGCGGCTCGGCTGGGTGCATCCAGACGCCATGGTGCTATCCGAGCGGTGGACGAAGGGCGTATGGCGAAGGGCCGACACCCTCGAGGTCTTCCACCTCTTCCGTCCCTCCGCCCGCGACGTCTCTCCGCCGCCTCCGCCGGATCCGAAGGTTCGTCGCCACGGTCCCTATGGGATCTTCCGGGGGCCGGGTCCATCCATCACCGAGTGGCTGATCGTGGTGAACACGCTCGTTGCGGTGATCCTCTACCTCAAGTGGGGATCGTCGTACTCGGAGCATCTCTGGGACTACTCGGGCCACCTCAAGGAGACGCTCGGAGCAGGCGGAGTCTGGGTGCTCTTCATCCCGCTCTTCCTCCACGCCAACTTCGGGCACCTCACCGGCAACATGCTCACGTTCGTATTCGCCGGCGCCGTGATCGAGGAGTACTGGGGACGACTGCGGATGCTGACGATCTACCTCGGCTCCGGGCTCACTGGAGCACTCCTTTCGCTCGCTCGCGAGAAGGACGTGCTGTCCGTTGGAGCGTCGGGGGCGATTCTCGGCATGTACGGGGCAGGACTCGTCTTTCTGCTCCGCGAGCGGAACCACTTCAACGAGAGTCAGCGATATCGGCTGAAGCGAGTGCAGGTCCCGTTCTTCCTGCTACTCGTGGTCCCTTCGATCCTCTACGCCGATTTCTATGCGCACCTCGGCGGGTTCCTAGGCGGGATCCTGCTCGGCGCCGTCATTCCTCCGCTCCGGGATCGACTGCCGCGGGGACAGCAGGTCGTCGGACCGCCTCACCTATCCGGTGAGCCGACCGTCAACCCGATGAATGTGGCAATCGGCGGGCAGCTGGGAGGGCAGGTGGGCGGCCCCATGGGCAGCCCTATGAACGGACCCGCGGGCGGACCGATGGGTGGGCCCGCGCCTCGGCTACGGGTTCTTCCCCGCTTTGAGGAAGCCGGCCTTGATGCGCCCCCAACTCCGATAGGGGGAGACGTTGCAGGTCCCGTACTGGAGGGCCCCGATGAGAGCTCCACAGGGGGACCCCGCGGGTAGCGCGGGCGACTCTGTCGAGAGCGAGAAATCGCCGCCGGAGAACGGAGCCTGAGAGCACGGGATCGGATCACAGAACATCGGATCTGCGGTCACGGAGTCATTCCAGACGACCGTTCCTGGATTCGATTCGACGACACCCGCGGGGTCGGCCAATGAACATTGGAGCGTGAGGCCTCCGGCGCCGTTGTCGGTCCAGATCTGATCTCCGTCCGCGCTCGCACAGTTGCCCCAGATGAGCGTCCGCTCGTAGGTCCCGACCGTGAACGCATAGAGCGCAACTCCACCGCCGTACTCCGCGCGGTTTCCGGCAATCGTGCATCCGACCATGATGACGGTGGCGTGGTTTGCCACTCCTCCACCTAGAGGTGCGAAGTTGCCGATGAAGCTCGAGTTCTCGACCTGCGCGGTCGAGCCCGTCTCGATGCTGATTCCACCGCCCTGGATCCCGGCGCTGCAGTTCTCGATCGAGATGTCGCTGATCTTGGGAGACGCGGCCGCTTCGACCGACGCTCCGCCTCCGGTGTATTCGCTGTGACAATGCCGGATCACGAGTTTCCGGATCGTGGGTGCACCGAAGTTGACCTTGAATCCAGCGCCTGAGAGGTCGTGTCGCGAGTCGAGGGACTGCGTGAGCCCAGCTCGGCCGGCGGCAGCGGTGGCACCGGTTCCGCTTCCCACACCGGCTCCGACACCGGTTCCGGCGCCGGTTCCGCCAGCGAACCCATCCTCCGGACGATCCTCCTGGGTGGACATCCAGCCGTTCTCGATCGTGAACCCTTCGAGGACGGTCGCGGGAGTTTCGTCACCGTTGAAGAGAAACCCGCGGCCGGGGTTCTGTCCGGAACCTTGGACGTCGAGAATGGTGACGTCCGCTCCGCCCTCAGACCTCACAACGAGGTCCCAGCCGGGAAAGACGATGCTCCGATTCCCGGAGCCCCGATAGGTACCCGGCGCAACCAACACGGTGTCCCCAGGCTGCGAGGCATCCAAGCCTGCCTGGATCGTCGCGTGATCATCAGGGACGCGCAGGGTTGCGCCATCACTCGGGGAAGGCAGGAGCAGCGCTAGGCAGAGAAGCGCGATCGCGGCCTCGGGCCTTGAACAAAAGCGGTCCAAGTACATCTGGAACTCGTCTCCTCGTGGCACCCACTCGATGCTCGCCATCTGCCCCGGCCGACTGGCCGGGTTCGGGAGAACCCTCCAGCCGCGATGACGGTACCACACCAGACTCGAGTGAGGTTCCTTGACCCAGGGGACAGCGGCTTCGTACGCTTTCACCACATGAACCGCATAGACTACGCCTCGTCCCGCAACTCCGACCCGGTTCGTCCGCTCGGCCGTCCTATCCCGACCACGTCGCCGCGCGTCGTGCGGCGGCCAGTCGCGGCTCGGCCGGTCGCCATTCAGCCGGTAGCGCTCGTGCCACTTGCGCTCGTTCTGGTCGCGCTGCTGCTTCCGGGATGCGGCTCGGACACGACGGATCCCGGCCCGCCGACACCCGAGCCGTACGTGCTCGAAGTTCCGGAGTCCTTTCCGCCGATGCGGGTCCCTCCGGACAAGCCGCTCACAGTTCAGGGAGTGGAGCTGGGGCGGAAGCTGTTCTACGACCCGATCCTCTCTCGCGATCGGACCCAGGCGTGCGGTTCCTGCCACGCTCCGGAGTTCGCCTTCACTGATCACGGCCTAGCGCTGAGCGAAGGAATCCACGGTGAGCTGGGCACGCGAAGCGCCCCGTCTCTCGTCAATGCCGGCTGGCTCCGGACGCCGTTCTGGGACGGTCGAACGACGTCCCTGGAAGATCAGGCACGGCATCCGGTCCCGAATCCGATCGAGATGGATCTGCCGTGGGACGAGGCGCTTCCTCGGCTCCGCGAGCACTCCGACTATCCGGGGCTGTTCGAGGCCGCATTCGGATCCACCGAGATCACGGAAGACCTCGTCGTCGACGCGATCGCGCAGTTCGAGCGGACGCTCATCAGTGGAAACTCCAAGTACGACCAACGCCAGCGAGGAGAGGTCGAGTTCACCGACTCCGAGGAGCGAGGATTCGAGCTCTTCTTCGCAGAGTCAGGCGACTGCTTCCATTGCCATGGCAACGTCCTCTTCACGACCGACGACTTCCGCGACATCGGTCTCGAACTCGATCCGGCAGCCGCAGACTCCGGGCGCGCACTAGTCACGGGGTTGGCCGAGGACGTCGGAAAGTTCCACGTCCCGACCCTTCGCAACATCGAGTACACCGCCCCGTACATGCACGATGGTAGGTACGCGACGCTCGAAGACGTGGTCCGGCACTACGAACAGCACGTGCAACGCTCCCCGAACCTCGACGTCCTGATCCAGGCTCGGCTGGACCGGATCGATCGGGGACAGCGGCTCACGGATCAGGACATCCTGGACATCGTCGCGTTCCTCGGTACGCTGTCGGACCCGGAGTTCATGTCGAACCCAGACTTTGCCGATCCGAATCGTTGAGCGGAATCCAAACCGGCTTCGCCGCTGACGCGCCGCGACCGCCGGCGAGTCCCGACGAGTTCCGGCGAGTTCCTGATCAGGTCACCTGACGAATGCGTTCGCCGCTTGGTTACTTCGACTCGAACACCTGAGCGAGCGAGTCCATCCAGGCGGGACCGATCTGGAGTCGATGGGCCGTTCGTGCCGCGTCGGCGAGGCACTGGCCACGAAGCTGTCCGCGGTTTCCCCAGATAGCGACCGAGTACGCGAAGCGGCCGGCGTCTGGATGCTCGGACAAGACGCCGCACACCCACTCCCTCCACTCCTCGAGAGTTCCAGTGCGTTGCGCGTACTCGAATGTGGCCTTGAGTCCTTGGGCGACGGCGGTGGCCTCCGTCAGCTGCTCGACGAACTGACGCCAGAGCTCCTGCGCGCGGTCCGTTCGCCCGGAGAAGTAGTCGTGGTACTTGGCCGCGGTCATGTACGCCTTCTCCGCGTACTTGCGCTCGTTCCGCGGATCCAGTTCGAGCACACGGGTCAGCATCCGTTCGAGATCCTCGCTGCGCGCACGGTTGGCGTACGTATCGAGGAGGCGATAGGCAGTGGCGACATCGCTCGGATCCGCGGCGAAGGACGCCTCGAGCTCGGGAAGCGGATCCATCTGTGCGAGAAGACTCGTCGCCTCGGAAAGGAACCGAGACGCGTTGTAGTAGCCGGTCACGCGGTCGATCTCCGTACCGTCCGGGTCGATCAGAATGATCGCCGGCAGGCCGAGAATCGGATAGGTCTTCCGAAACTGGGTCGCGTTCGGGTCGTCGGAACGGATCTGGATCGGGATCGTGCCTTCCGTGAGCTGCGCGGCGTCTTCTGTCGGCCAGAACTCTTCTTCCATCGTGCCGCACTGCCCACAGTGCTCCGCCCACACGTCGACGAACACGGGAAGACCGGTGCTTCTCGACTCGGCCATCGCTTCCTCGAAACTCAAGTCACGCCAGACGACGCCTTGTGCGTGAGCGGACGAGAGAACGAGGAAGGTCGACGAGACGACGACAAGGAGCGAACGGGCGAGCACACCGGCACCGACATCAACCGGAAGCGAATGGGCGAGCACACGGGTACAGCCGGCAGCAAGGAGCAAACGGGCGGAGGCGAGTGTACGAGCACCCACCATTGCGAGCGTAGATGCGCGTTGGAACGTGGTCACTTCCGCTCCACCAGGGCGACCTTCGCGCGCACTCTCTCTTCACCGCGCAGAACGACCACTTCGACCTCGTCACCGGGTTGATGACTCTTGAGTACGCCGGAAAAGTCGCCGAGGTTGTCGACTTCCACTCCGTCCATCTCGACGAGAACGTCGCCCTTCTGGAGCCCGGCCTTCTCCGCAGGGCTCCCGGGGACGACGCCTGACAGAAGTACGCCACCCGACTCGCGTGCGAAGTCCGGGATCGTTCCGAGGCTGACGCGCCTGGGTGCACTGCCCGGCGCGGGCGCGGAGGCTGCGATCTTGTCCGCTCCCGGGGGTACGAAGGTGAACCGAGTCTCGGAGTCCGCCAGGTAGCCGGCGAGCTCTGCTGCAAACTGGCCGACTTCGGCGAGTTCGGGAATCGTCACCTTGTCCGCGGTGTCCGTCGGATGGTGGTAGTCGAGGTTCGGCCCGGTCGTGAAGTGGACGACGGGCACACCAGCCTCGTAGAACGGCACCTGATCCGATGCGAACGGCCCCTTCTCGGGAAGTCCGAGCTCGAACTCGTAGCCGAGGTTGATCCCACGGATCGCGTCCGCCATCTCGAGTGCACTGCCGACTCCGAGCGCGAGCAGACCTCGGTCCTTCATCCGACCCACCGTATCCAGGTTGATCATCGCCTGGACGTTCTGCACGGGACGAACGGGATGCGCGACGTAGTAGCGCGAGCCGAGGAGCCCGCACTCCTCGCCGTCGAAGATCACGAACACGATGTCGCGATCGAACGGCCCGTCATCGGCGAGTTGCTCCGCGGCTTCGAGGAGTGCGACGACGCCAGACGCGTTGTCGTCCGCGCCGGTGAAGACCTCGCCGCCGTCGTTCGTTCCGAGATGATCGAGGTGTGCGCCGATCACGACGCTCTCCGCACCTCCATGTGCGCCAGAACCGCCCTTCCCGGGCAATACACCGACGAGGTTGACGAACTCGACGTCGTCCCAGCTCGCCCCTTTGGGCAAGTGAGCCTCCTCGGTGCGGAGAGTGGCGCCGTGGGGAAGGTCCTTGGGGCCAAACGTCTGCTCCCAGGATCCGCCTTCGCCACCAGCCTCGAGCCCCGCGGACTTCATCCACTCGAGGACGGCTTTCCTGGCGCTCTCGAGGCCCGGCGATCCGGGAGCGCGTCCGCCGAGTTCAGGAGAGGCGAGAGTTGCGATCCGCTCCTGCACGCGACTCTCCGCGGCATCCGCCCGCGCGTTCGAGACGGACGTGCACGCCAACATGGCGGGAGCTCCGCAAGCGAACCCGAAGGCGACCAAGAGCCTCGAACTCGAACGACGTCCCATACTCGGGCAAAGTCTCACCTTTGGGCGAAGTTCCGTACTCATTCGATCCTCCAAACGTCTCAGTCCGAACCGAACCGCTTACGTAGCGGTGAGTCTCCCGCGGGCCAGACTCCCTTGTCCTGGACGCTACCTTCCTCGAATACGAGGTAGGAGTACTTCCCGTAGTGCGGCACCTTCGATCCCAGAGCGGCCACGTCGTCGGCACTCCGCGCGTCGATCAGTCCCCAAGGGAACCCGCCCAGGGATCCTGTGAGCACGACGCTCGACGCTCCACCCGTACGTCCCGAACCGCCGCTTCCGGCGACATCACCCGGGAGATGCGACTCCGTCACGGCGCCGTCCGCGGCGGATCCACGTCCGAGGAACCAGAAGCCGACGTCCCCGGTTCCCTCGCCGGTGGGGAGCTTCACTTCGCCTTCGCGGAAGACTCCGGCACGCTGTCCCTTCGCCCACTCCACGGCGAGTTCCTCGCATGCGCTCGCTACCGACTCGTCCAGCCCGTCCGCAATGACGATCGCGACGGAATCGGCACCCAACACTTGGCTCAGCCGCGTCGGGATCTCCTCCCGATGGAGACGACGGAGTACTTGGAAGTCCGGGTCGACCGAGGCGATCTCGGGCTCGAAGCCGCACGGAATCGACACCTGAGTCCGGGCGTCTTTCACGGACACCTCGCGATCGACCTGGTGATCGTCCGAACCGAGAATGCGCACCGGAACCAAGAGTGAGTATGGACTTCCTCCGTCCATCGGTTCCTGGACGAGGTCGAATCGAACCTGCCGATGACCGGCGCCCCCTTCCACGGTGACGTTCTCCATGCTCAGGACGGGAGCGCCGCTTCGCTCGATCCATTGGGAGCGCCAGCGTTCCGGGTCGATCGACGGACCGCCGTCTTCCTTCGACGCTGCCGCGACGCTCGAGAAGAGCTGGCTCCAGGTCGCCGCCTTCCAGAGGTGATCCCGATAAAAACGCTGGAGTCCGTGATCGAACGCCGTGTCTCCCACCGCCCGGCGGAGCTGGTGGATCACCATCATCGACTTCGAATAGCCAACCGCTTGCGTCGTGAAGTCGTGTCGCTCCCGGAAACTCGCGAGGGGGATGTCCTCCGCGTCGCTCACGTAGTCACGATAGTTCTGGAGTGCGGTGAGCCGGTAGCGCATCGCCTCTTCCTCGCCCTTCCGTTCCTCGTAGAAGTAGTCGGCCCCGTAGGTGGTGAGTCCTTCGCACCAGTTCCCTTCCGAGCGGTCGACGAAGACTCCGTTCCCCCACCAGTTGTGGAGGATCTCGTGGCCATAGGACGTGTCGAGGATGAAGGGCAGGCGGATCACTCGATTCCCGAGAAGCGTGAACGACGGCATTCCGAAGCCGCTCTGCCAGAAGTTCTCGACGAGCGCGAACTTCGCGAACGGATAGGGACCGACCTTGGCTTCGTAGAGGTCGAGATAGGCACCCGTGCCGCGCAAGTAGCGGTTGTAGATCGAGGAATCGGTGTCTGCATAGGTGAACGTCTGCGCCATGACGTCGCCGTGCCGGAGGTGATTCTCTTCATAGGGGCCGGCAACGAGGTAGATCTCCTCCATCGGATGAGGACAGTCCCAACGCATCACGCGATCCGTGCCTTGCTTCACGTCCTTCGCCATCCGCCCCTGGGAGACGGTGCGCCACTCGGCAGGCGTCGTCACGGTCAGATCGAACGTGAACACTTCGGCGGGACGGGTCGGAATCCAGAAGCTCGAGTACGCGAGGAACGCACCTTCCGGAAGGATGAGACCGGCGGTGGTGTCGAACGATCGTGCATACGCCGCCTTGGGAGGGTGGAGCGAATCGACGATCGCTCCTTCGTAGGTGAGCGTCACCACGGTGGTGTCCGGCCAAACCGCTCCCGCACCGGGCGCGCGGAGGTGGAGGTCGATCTGTCGCGCCACCTCGTACCCACCGAGTTCCGCATAGGGCGGCCGCTTCCAGAACGACTTCGCACGGAACCGCTCCGGCTCCTCGAAGCCGACCTCGACCCCGTCGCCCTTCACGTCGACGAGCTGGAGATCCTTCCACAACATCAACGGGACCGGTTCCGAGCCATCGGTACCAGACGCATGGAGGATGAAGATCCGGTCGGTGGCGCGGATCCAGCCCTTCTCCGGATCGACGGACGCATTCACTTCGTGGCGCAAGATCGCGGACGAAGAGGGGTTCTCCGTGGAGACGAGCGCCGCCGGTGGGAAGGCTCGATCCCGGTCGAGCGAGAGGGTGAAGGTCTCCTCTCCCCGGCCCACGCCGGGTAGGGCCAGAGACAGCCCCAACAAGGTGGCCGTCGCCGTCGCAAGGCCCTTCCATCCCACAGTGAGTTCTCCGTGACGATCCATTGGCGTACTCCTGGCGTACTCCTACCGAAGGCCCTCCCGGGGACCAAGCTTCCGCCGATCGTACCGCAGTCTCGGAAGTACGGATCGCGCCCCGGGCCGTCCCCCTAGAGGGGACCGGTTGAGGGTACGCGGGAGGACGCCGCGGTAGAACCCGTTTTCCCCTTGGGAATGGCTCCCCCCGGCGCCACTCGCTCCCTCATCCGGAACCGCCTATACTCGATTCATGGCCGATCGCCGCACCCACCTCAGAAAGTTCCTCCGGAACCTCGTCCTCTTCGTGCTCCTACTCGTCACGATCCGCCTGGGAGCTCCCGTTCTCGCGAACGGGTACGCCAACTGGCTCGTGGTAGGAGACGACCTCGAGCCCGCCGATGTCGCGGTGGCCCTATCCGGCGCGGACGGCGAACGGCTCCTCGCGGCGATCGAGCTCTACAAGTCGGGAACGGCGAAGAAGATCCTCATCGTCGGGCCGGAAGTGCCGATCCTCAAGGTCTATTCGGGAGACGAGGGGCTCACGCAAGGCGAAGCGAAGCGGCGGATCGCCGTGAAGCGCGGCGTTGCAGAAGACGACATCCTCGTCGAGCTCCGCGCGTTCAGCACGTATCAGGAGGCGGAGACGGTTCGGGACGTAGCGGCTCGCGAAGGATGGCACGACGTCATCGTCGTCACCTCGCCGCTCCACACCCGAAGGGCGAAGGCGACGTTCCGCAAGGTGCTGGACGGAACAGGCGTCCGGATCCAGATGCACCACCTCGCGATCGGACGGTCGAGCCAGGACCCGAAGGACTGGTGGCATCGCGAAGCCGAGACGGTGGCCGTCGGCACCGAATCGTTCAAGATGCTCTTCTACTCTTACGAGTATCGCGTCTTCCCCTGGAGCTGATCGAACACCGCGAGCGGGCAACGGCCAGGACACGCGTGAGCGGCCGGTCGGTCGGATGGGCCGAGCACGAACCGCTACGAGCCCCAAACCCAAGCGCTCTGTTCGCAGGCACGCTCCTCATGCGTGGACCGCGCTCCGTTTCCTACTTCACATGCGTCCTGAAGAACTCGATCGCACGCTTCCAGGTGTCCGCTGCGGACTCAGCGTGATAGGCATCGGGACGTGTGTCGTTGAAGAAGGCGTGCCCGGCGTCCTCGTAGCTATGGAACTCGACCTCCCGGCCGGCGGCTCGGATCGTCGTTTCGAGGGCGGCCACGGTGTCCGGAGTCACCATCGGATCCTGCGCGCCGAAGAATCCCAGCACGGGAGCACGCATCGCGGCGAAGTCCGGGTGCACGTTCGGATGGATCCCATAGTAGTCGATGCACGCGCTCACTTCGTTGGGACTCGCTCCGGCGGCGAAGAGTGAGAGCATTCCGCCCATGCAGAACCCAACCGTCCCGACGGTCTGACTCGTGCAGGCGGAGTGGGCGAGGAGGAAGCCGACCGCCGAGCGCAGGTCCTTCTCCGTCTCGTCGATCTCGAGCGCCATCATCAGCTTTCCCGCTTCGTCGGGGCTCTTGGTCGACTCGCCGTGGTAGAGGTCCGGCGAAAGTGCGGTGAACCCTTGGGACGCGTACCGATCGCACAGCTCCTCGATGTGAGGGACGAGGCCCCACCACTCCTGGATGACGATCACGCCGGGACCGGTTCCACCTGCTGCTGGACTCAGGTAGGCATCGATCTCGCGACCGTTGACAGGGATACGTACGCGGCTTCCAGACATCGAGTGCGTCTCTCCTCTTCAGCGCCGGACGCGGACCTTCATACCGGCTCGTCCCTTGGACGTCGCCTTCCGCGTTCCCGCACCACGCTTGTTGCCGTCCTTGCGGCCCGAGCTCTCTCGTTCGCTCGTAGCTTCGGCACGCTTCGTCGGACGCGCCTTGGCCCCGACTGTACGCCGAGGGGACTTCGTCCGTCTCCCCTTCTCGTCGCCGGACGAACCGCTTCCTCCTGTGTGGCCAGTGCGGCCCTTACCAGCAGGGCCTCCGAGTCTCTCCTCCATCCGCTCGAGACGATCGCGAAGTTTGCGTGAGTCTTCTTCCAGGCGCCGAATCTCGGTCTGGAGCCGATCCACGTGACCGGACGCGCCCCCTGCGGCGGACAGGGACTGGATCGCGTGGAGACATTCCTCGCGTTGCTCCTCGACGCGGGCGGACTCTGCTTTCGCGCGGAGCAACGGAATCGCTCCGGCGTATCCGAGGTCCGCAAACGCGCGGGGAATCCGATAGGCGATCAGCAGATCGTGATCGTCCAGGTGGGGAGCCATCGCCTCCGCAATGCGTGGCGCGAGATGGGGACGAGCGGCACCGAGTCGGGCAACGGATCGGAACACCTGGAACCGCACGCCCCAGTATCGAGACGGGTCCTTCGCCACCGCGAGGAGGGCGTCGAGGCTCGACTCGCTCCGCGCCTCCACGAGGCCGACCGCGGCCCCGAGAGCGACGAGATCGTGCCAGTCGCGACGCTTGAGCGCGGCCGCGAGTTCGGACTCGAGTCGCTTCACGCCCGCCGGCCCTGCCACCTTCCCATACGAGATCAGCGTCTCCATCCGGACGAAGTAGCTGGGATCTCCCTTCCGAACCTTCGCTTCTAGGTCCGCCGCGGTGGCTTCGTCCGTGAACGCCCCGAGGGCCGCGACCACAGACCGGCGGGCCTTCGAGTTCCGCAGGTCGATCGCCCCCGAAAGCTCCGCACGCGCCTCCGGAGTCCGGATCTTCCCCAACGCTTCCGCCGCCTCGCGCTGCACGCTCCAGAAGGGATCCTTCTTCAACACCTCACCCAACATCCTCACGGTGGAGAGGCTGGGATCCTTTGCAGCCTGGCGCACGAGTTGCGTGCGGGAGAAGACGCGCGCATCTCGCGACCGCCCAACTAGCGCCGCTCGCATCCACTTGGTGGGAAGGTCCAGGTCCAGCGTCTTCAGCACCCGCGCATTCGGGTCGATCACGGCCCAGGTCGGCTCCGCGGGGAGCGACATGTAGAACGTCTGCTCGCGCAGGGTCATCTCGAAGATGCGGGTGACGGTCTCACCTTCGACCTGCACGTCCACTTCGATCGGGATGTGGAAGACGGGCGTTCCCTGGTCCGTCTTCTGCTTCTGCTCCATGCGGATCTCGAGAGCTCCGTTCTTCGCATCCCACTCGAGACTTCCCTTGAGTTCCGGATGGCCCGGGGAGAAGAGCCACTGCTGGAAGAACCCTTCGAGGCTCTTCCCGGTGGCGTCCTCGAACGCTCGCATGAGGTCGATCGTCTCGACGGTGCTCGCGGCGTGTCGCTTCACATAGAGACGAAGCGCCTTCCAGAAGAGCTCGTCGCCGACGTGTCGACGCAACATGTGGAGCACCCAGCCGCCCTTCGGATACAAGTGCATGTCGAAGAGCTGTGCCGGATAGGCGAACCGGTGGTTCACGATCGCGCGCCGGTACGGTTCGTCGAAGTAGGCGTCGGCGTCGTCGAGCAGGTTCTTCTCGAACTCTGCGAACGACTCCCCGTGCTCGCGCCAGATGCACTCGAAGTAGGTGGCGAACCCTTCCTTGAGCCACGCGTGCGCCCAATGACGACAGGTGAGGAGATCCCCGAACCACTGATGCGCCAGCTCGTGCGACACGAGGGAGTCACTCGAGAAGTCCATGGCCGCGACTTCGTCGTGGAGTGTCGTGTCGGATTGCGTCGTTGCCGACGTGTTCTCCATGCCGCCGAACGTGAAGTTGCGGATCGCAACCTGTGCGTACTTCTCGTAGGGGTACGGGCACTGGAGGAGATCCGCGAAGCATCGGATCATCTCCGGTGTCTTCCCGAAAGACCGACGCCCCTCTTCCTCCCGGCCGGGTTCTACGTAGTACTCGACGGGAAGTCCATCACAGTCGTCCTCGAGCTTCGAGAACACACCGACGACGAGAGCGATGAGGTAGGACGGGTGCGGAACCGACTCGAGGAAGTGCCACACCTTCTTCTTGCCCCGAACCGTCTCCGAGATCAGAGCACCGTTGGAGACGACGGTGTACTCGGAAGGTGCGGTGACGACCATCTCTGTCGTCATCATCTCGTTGGGAGCGTCATGGCACGGGATCCAGTGCCGCGCCTCTTCGTCCTCTCCCTGGCTCCACATCTGCCAGCTCTGCTTCGGCGCCCACTTGGTCGGCCCCCAGAAGTAGAGGCCACGTACGGGTGACGACTTCGCATAACGGATGACGACCGACTCCTCGTCCTCTACGGGATTCGGGAACCGGACGACCATCTTTCCGTCCAAGTAGGTATAGTCGAGATCCGTCCCTCGTGAGTCACGAACGGAGCGGATGTCGAGATCGACCGCATCGAGGCGTATGTGATCGAACGGTCCATAGCTGGCCGACAGCGACAACGTGGCGGTGGCAACGATCGTGCGTTTGGGAAGATCCGGTGTGACGTCCAATCGCAGATGACGCACATCGCAGGTTCGATCAGGCGCGAACTTCGGCGATTCCTCTTTCAGCGTCCATTGCGTGCGTGTGCGACAACGACAGCGCATCTCGCTCATCTACCACCTCACCATGCGGCCACACGGTTCCATCCACAGCGGTGCCCCGGCTCCCCTGCACACAGAGGAGCCGGCCAGAGGAGGGGGTCGGAGGAGTGTAGGGCGTCCGGCCGAGAAGTGCGAGGACGATCCTGCTTCAACGACTGGGCGTGATCTCTCCCTTCGCGAGCGAGATCGCCGTCTGGAGCTGGGAATCCTGGCCGGAAGCCAGCTCCAACGGATCGTTCACGACCACGACATCAGGGCGACACCCTTCCGCCTCGAGATTCGTCCCGTCGAGGACGTTGTACCACCCCCGGAACGGAAGACGGAGCCACGTCCCGTCGCCCAGGGACATACCACCTGTGGAAATCACGCCGCCGTAGGTCTGTACACCCACCACAGGCCCTCGATCCGTCGCCTGGATGGCCCAGGAGAAGATCTCGGCGTTGCTGAAGCTGTTCTGATTGCACAGGACGACGACTGGCTTCGTCCAGGCATAGAGAAGTCGGCGATCCTGCGGATACCCGGGCCCGCCTCCGCGGGCGATCGTGGTCGCGTGTTCGGACGCGTTGAGGCTCGTGAGCAGGAGGTCGGTCGTCCAACCGCCACCGTTGTCACGAACGTCGATGATGAGTGCGTCCTTCCCGTGCGCCTCTGCGTAGAGATCTCTTTCGAACGCTTCGAAACTCGAGACGTCCATGCTCCGGATGTGGATGTACGCGACCGACCCCTCCGTCGCTCTCGCGACCTCGTCTCGGCGCATCTCCACCTGGACGTCGTAGAGAAGCTCCCTGAGCTCACCGCGTGAGACCGGACGCACGACTACGTCCCGGGTCTTTCCGTCCGCACCCTTCACCTCGAGCCGCACGCGCTTGCCGGATCGCCGATCGAGAAGTGGAGCCAGGTTCGTCGTCGAACCGACCACCGTCCCATCGATGGAGAGCACGGTCTCGCCCGGTTCGACCCGGCTATCGACGCGATCGGTCGGCCCCTTCGGCACGACTCGCAGCACTCTCAGTCCCGGACCGGTGAACGAAGGATCGTAGAAGAGCCCGAGCTCCGCGGTTTGTGTGTCGAGCCCGTCCTCCACATCCAGCGACGAGAGATCCGCGTACGTGGCGCGATCTCGTCCGTACCCTCGGACGTCCCAAGGCCCCTCCGGGGACGCGCCGATTCCTTCGTCACGCTCGTCGACGGCATATCGCTCACCCGCCCAGTCCCCGGGGCCACCCCACACGTTCATGTGCGACGCTTCCACCTCGCCCAACATCATCTTGAGCACGTCGTGGAAGTCACGGTAAGTAGAGGCCGCGCCGGCCCATCCTCGATACGTCTCGTGGATCCGCTCCCAGTCCGCACCGTGGAGATCCGGGTCGTAGAACTTGTTCCCGATCTCCCGCCAAGCTTCTTCGAACACCGCCTGGCGACGAGCGAACCGATCGACCTCGATGTCGGCCTCGAACGCGTAGGACTTGGAGTCTCCGCCGCCGATCCCGATCGACTGGATCCGCCCGCCCTTGAGGTAGTAGATCCGCTTCCCATTCGAGTCGAACCGAACGTTGCTAGGGTTCGTCCCGCCCTGAGTGAGACGGGTTTCCTCTTCACCGTCCCATCGGATCTTCCAAAGATCCCTCTTTCCATCCGTGTCGGTGAGGAAGACGAACTCCTTCCCATCCTCCGTCACCCAGACGCCCGACTCGTTGCCCGGAAGCGAGGTCAACCGGACCATGCGATCGGAGAGCCCATCGAAGTCGATCCGGACTTCGGGAAGGTCGCGCTTCCCACTCTCGTCGTCCTCGTCGTCTCCGTCGTCCGCGTCCTTCTTTGCGTCCGAACCCTTCTTTCCGCTCGCGGACTTCTTGGCGTCCCCTTCCTTGGAGCCCTTGCCGGATGCTCCGGACTTCTTCGAACCCTTCGGGTCATCGCTCGCGCCCTTCTTCGAGCCCTTGTCATCCGCTCCGTCCAGTCGATCCTCCTTCGCGAGCTCGTCGTCTTCCTTGGTGAGACGGACGTACCAGATGTCCCGCTGGTCCGGGAAACGCCGGTTCGAGACGAAGGCCAGGATCTTTCCATCCGGGGACCAGGACGGGCCCCACTCATTGTCTGGATACCGCGTGAGGTTGTAAGCGGGAGCGCTCCCGTCCGCGGGGA
Organism: Candidatus Eiseniibacteriota bacterium; assembly: GCA_020633975.1. Lineage (GTDB taxonomy): Bacteria > Eisenbacteria > RBG-16-71-46 > CAIMUX01 > CAIMUX01 > JACKCR01. The sequence goes on from JACKCR010000010.1 coordinate 180,128, forward strand.
TGAGGTAGATGTCGCCGTTGAAGTCGGTGTCGTCGTGCACGTACGCGATCCACTTCCCGTCCGGGGACCAGGAGTAATCGATGTCGGACCAGCCTTCGACGAGCGTCTTCTCCCCCGATCCGTCGGGGCGGATCGTCACCAGGTTGCCGTTGCCGCGCCGGAACGCGATCCGCTCGCCGTCGGGAGAGAACGACGGGTCGTGGTCGTCCTCCGCCGTGTCGGTGAGTCGCGTCGTTTCAGTGCGCATGGTTCGGGCGAGACGAGGTTCGTCCGGGTCCGCAGACCGGATCACGTAGAGATCGTGGTTTCCGCTGCGATCGGATGCGAAGACCAACGACTTCGAGTCGGGCGACCACGCGATCTCCTGGTCACGCGCGGGATCGGAAGTGAGCGCGTACGCCCACGGCTCGTCTTCGCTCGCCTTCATCGCGAAGATGTCACCGTCCTTCACGAACGCGAACTGCTCGTCGTCGGGAGAGAGCTCGAACTCGTTCGCGCCTCCGTTGACATCCAGTCGAACGACCGGGGCGATCCGCTCGTCGAAGGGCAGCCGGACCGAGATCCGCCTCGGCTCTCCGGGCGCCGTCGGCCAGACTCCCTCTGCGTTCGGAAGCGCTTCTGGCAGGTCCACCGCGTAGATTCCGTCCTCGTACTCGAACACCGCGAGCGAACCATCACGCGAGAGCGAGGCGTGACGAAGCCGTCCGTCGCCGTTCACGAACCGTGTGACCCACGCGCGCTTGCCCGTCGTTACCGACATCACCTTGAGGTTCGCGACGCCGTGCGTCTCCGACTGGTAGAGGATGTGATCGCCATCGGAGAACCACGATGGGTTGAGATTCCCGCCGTACTCGAGCTCGGGACGCGAGAGGTCGAGCTTCGCGCTCCGGTCGTGCTGCGACCGCGGAACCCCGCGCTCGGACGCGAGCGTCGTCAGCTCCGTGTAGGTGCCTCCCGGCCGAAGGGAGACGTCCGCCAGCCATCCGCCTTGCGTCTCGACTTCTGGGTCGAAGCTCGCGGACCGCTTCACGGACGAACGCTTCGCGATCTCCGGAACACTCCCGCCACCGAGAGGTGCCTCGAGTTCGTGCATCACGAGCACGCTCCGGCCCTCTCCCTCGTATCCCCGGCGCCACCAGGAGGTCGCGGTGCGGACGAACACGAGTCGGGTCCGATCCGGAGAGAGGACGCCCACCGACCCGCCCACCGGCTGGATCCATCCGGGCGCTCCCCCAGCCACCGGCACCCACCAGAGCCCGGAGTTCCGTCCATCGAGCACGTGACGTCGGCTGTGCACGATCACGGCCGATCCATCTTCCGCCCAATCGGAGACGTACTCGGAATCGGAATCGAAGGTCAGCTGACGGAGCGCTCCTCCGTTCAGCGGCAGGGCGAAGACGTCGTCGTTGCCGTTCCGATCGGACGTGAACGCGATCCAGTTCCCGTCGGGCGACCAGAGCGGATAGCTCTCGATCGCAGGGTGGGCCGTGAGCCGCCGCGCCTCTCCCCCTTCGGCCGGGACGACCCAGAGGTCTCCCTGATAGCAGAACGCGATTCGGGAACCGTCCGGACTGGGTGCCGGATGCCGCGGAAGGAGAACCTCCCCGTCCCGAACCGATGCCTCGTAGACCGCCGCGGCCGGGCCGCCGGCCCGGGATGCGCTACCTGTCTCCCCGTCCTCCGCGAACGCCGGGGCGAACGAAGATGCGGTCGCGAGCAGGGCAATGATGCCGACGCCAGCTGGACGCAAGGAGCGGGTCTGTGACGGTCGACGAGAGAAGGACGGGAACAAACCGAGCATCTGGGACACCTCCGAGCGGTGGCGCGTTGACGGACGTCGTCGGATTCTGCGCGATCGGTGAGACTCGGTCCAGGAACGATGGATTGGAAAGGGACGTCTTGAGCCGAGGCGGATCCTGTGCGTTCATTTGGGCCACGCGCCGAAGGAACCGCCGACCTGCCATCCGGTAGGGAGACTCGTACGACGACTCGACGCCGGGAGCCGACTCCTCGTCTCCACGACCCGTGCCATGACTCGAGGGAGCCACAGCATCGTGAAGCAATGCCATTCGACCATCCGAACGACGCTGACGCGCCGTCCCCGTGGCTCGTTCCGTCCCTGCAGCACTCTCGGGTCCATTTGGGTCATCGCGGGAATCGTCGCAGGACTCCTCGCGGCCCTGGCTGCTGCGCCGGGCCCGTGCGCGGCCGAGTCCCGGCTGGTCCCACCGGTCGAACGAAGACTGGACGAACTGCGTCAGGCCGGACTTCCCGGTGACGACCCGTACTACACGTCGCTTCCCGCACTCCCGATCGCCGGCCTCGACGACACGTCCTGGATCGACGCGTTCGGTCCGCCCACTCTGGAAAACAGCGTGCTCGCCGCGGTCGTCTGGGCCGACACGAGTCTCGTGGTGGGCGGAGACTTCCTCGAAGCAAACGAAGCCCCTGCACTGCACGTGGCGAGGTGGGCGGACACGAAGTGGGAACCGCTCGGCGACGGGCTCGACGAGTCGGTCTACACGCTGGTCGAGTGGAACGGTCAACTCATCGCTGGCGGACTCTTCAGGTCTTCCGGCGACGGCAGTACGGAGCTGAACCACGTGGCGGCCTGGAACGGGTCGTCCTGGCAGGCGATGGGAGATGGATTCGACGACCCTGTCCTTGCGCTCACGGTGGTGGAAAACACGCTCTATGCCGGCGGATGGTTCATCGAGAGTGGGTCGACCGTCGTCAATCACATCGCACGTTGGGACGCCGGGGCTGAAACCTGGCAGCCGCTCGGGACCGGCCTCACCGGCGGGGCCTCGCCTCACGTGACGGCTCTCGGCGAAGTCGATGGTCAGCTCCTGGTCGGAGGCCGGTTCACCTCGAGTGCCAACGGCAGCGTCCGCAACCTCGCAACGTGGGCGAACGACACCTGGACCGAGTTCGGCGGAGGAGCGGGCGACCGGATCTACGCCTTCGGGACGGTCGGCGACGCGCTCTACGCGGCAGGGCTCTTCACGGAAATCGGCGGCGTCTCCGCACAGTACGTCGCCAAGTGGAACGACACCGCCTGGGAACCGCTCGATTCCGGCACCAACGAACCCGTCCTCTGTCTGACCGGCGATGCAGACACCCTCTACGTAGGCGGACACTTCACGCTAGCAGGCGACACCACCGCCATCTCCGTTGCGAAGTACGACGGCACTGCCTGGAGTTCGGTCAAGTCCGGGATGAACGGGAGCGTGACGCAGCTGCTGCCGTGGTCCGACTACCTCGTCGCCGGCGGCATCTTCACCCAGGCGGGCGGGGGCGACGTCTCCTTCGTCGCGGCACTCGACGACAACGGCTGGGGCCCGATCGGCGCGGCACTCGACGGTTCCGTGAACGCGCTCCAGGTCTATGGCGACAAACTCGTCGTGGGAGGCACCTTCTCGCGAGCGGGGCGAGACGCGAAGAGCATCGCAGCTTGGGATGGTCGCTCCTGGACGCCGTTCGGTGACGGATTGGAAGGAACCGTCCGCTCTCTCTGCGTCCATGAGAGCAGCCTCTACGCAGGCGGCGACTTCGCCCTGACCGACTCGACCGACTCCCACCTCGCGCGCTGGGACAGCTCGGCCGAAACCTGGGTCGACTTCGGCGCCGCGTCCGACGACGTCCGCGACATGATCTCCTGGGATGGATCCCTCTACATAGGAGGCGACTTCCAGACCGTCGGCGGACTCAGCGTCGGACGGGTCGCGGAGTTCGACGGCGAGGCGTGGTACGCACTCGGCAACGGGCTCAACGGGCCCGTGTACGCGCTCAGCAACTACCACGGCGAGCTCGTCGCCGGAGGCGAGTTCACCCGCTCCCTTCTCGACACGCTGAACTACGTCGGACACTTCGACGGAACGTCGTGGCGCGCGTTCGACAACGGCATGACCGGGCCTGTTCGCGAAATCAGCCGCTTTACCGGCGACGGCGCACACGGGGATCTGATCGTCGGCGGAGACTTCGCCGCCGAAGCGGACGGGGACCCCGAGTACTTGGCCGCCTGGGACGACTCGGTCTGGGCCGCCGTCTCGTCCTCGATCGTCGGACCGTCGATCGACGCCCTGCTTTCCACGGGGCCCTCGCTCTACGTCGGCGGGGAGTTCGCCGTTCCCACGTCGGAAGGCAGCGCAACGCGGATTGCGCGAAGCGACGGGTCGTTCGCCTGGAGCCGTCTCGGCTCGGGGGTCAACGGCAAGGTGCGCGCCCTCGCACTCTATGACGACCTCCTCTACGTCGCCGGAGACTTCAGTGCAGCCGGCGGCAAGTCCTCTCCCTTCCTCGCCCGCTGGGGCGACGTCGGCCCGGTGCCCGTTCTCCTCTCCCATCTGGACGCACGCCGAGAAGGACCGGACGTCGTTCTCCAGTGGACCGTGAGCGACGCGATCGACCATCTCGGCTTCCGCATCTATCGCGGCGATACTTCCGAAGATGGCCTCGTCACAGACGAGTTCCTCCACTCCGAAGACGGAAGCTACGAGTTCGTGGACGGGAGCGCGCCGACCTACGAGCTGCTCTACTGGATCGAAGAGGTCTCGCTCGACGGCCACTCCCTCTGGTTCGGCCCACTCTCCGTCATCGCGACCTCCGGACCCGGATCGGGCGACGGTTCGACTCCGTCCATCCGCGCTCTGGGTCCGCTCCCCTTCCGCGATCGGACGTCGTTCCGACTCGCCGCATCGGGCAGCGACGAAGTCGCGGTGGATGTTTACGACGTTCGCGGACGGCACATCCGCACCCTGTGGCGAGGCGTGTTGCCATCGGGCGAGGTCGACGTCACATGGGATGGACGCACCGAGGCCGGAAGGACCGTGGGAGCCTCGCTCTACTTCGTCCGCGCGACGGCACCGGGCTGGGGACGAACGCTCCGCGTGCTCCGACTCGAGTAGCCACCGACGCCCGCGTCGTTCCTGCTCGAGTAGCCACGGACGCCCGCGTCGTTCCGGTTCAGATCGCCGAGGTACTCATGCCCCAGAACGTATTCCTCGTCCTGTTCGCAATCGGCGCCGGGATCGTCCTCCTGGCTGCGCTCCGTGCCACCAGGCAGAGGAGCTCGCGTCGACTTCGCGCGCAACGGCTCACCGAACACGAACGCGAAATCGTCGCGCGGAACGTCGCGATGTACTCCCGGATGCCGAAGCCACTCCAGACCCGTCTCGAAGGGTTGATCCAGGAGTTCCGCGCCACGAAGAGCTTCGAGGGCCAGGGCGGACTCGTCCTGACCGAGGAGATCGAGCTGACCATCGCCGCCGCGGCCTGCGTCCTCTTGCTCGGCCGGCCGAACGACCCGGTCTACCCCGCGCTCTCGAGCGTGATCGTCTACCCGACCGCGTTCCGGGGAAGGGGGCACCGTGACCAGGGCGACGACGGCGACACCGTGAGACTCGGCGAGTCGTGGCACACCGGAGCCGTCATCCTCTCCTGGGACGACACCCTCGTTGGAACGACGACCCCGAACGACGCGCACAACGTCGTCTTCCACGAGTTCGCTCACCAGCTCGACCAGGCCGACGGCGCGTCCGACGGAACGCCGAACCTGGGACACCGGCGGTCCCGCTACGTCGAGTGGGCCAAGGTCCTGGGCGGAGACTTCCTCGAGATGAGACGCACTTTGGCGGAAGGACGTCAGACCTGGCTCAACGCGTACGGCGCCACCAACGAAGCGGAGTTCTTCGCGGTGGCGACGGAGTTCTTCTTCGAGCGGCCGAACGCAATGCGGCAGCGAGACCCAGAGCTCTTCGCCGAACTCCAGAGCTTCTACGGAATCGACCCTTCCGTCTTCGCACTGGACCCACACCACCCGGAAGCGGCAAGGTAGCCCGGACCTGTGAAGAGGAGTAAGGCGATGAGCACCCAGACCGCCCCGTACGGATCGTGGAAGTCCCCCGTCACGCCTCAGATCGTGACGCAAGGCAGCCTCAACTTCTCCATCCTGCGCTGGGATGGAGACGACCTCTACTGGCTCGAGTTCCGTCCCGAAGAACGCGGACGCGGAGTCATCCTTCGGTGGAGCTCGGAGGACGGAATCCGTGAGATCACAGGGTCGGACGTCTCTGTCGGAACGCGCGTCCACGAGATCGGAGGCGGCGACTTCGCGGTGCGCGACGGCATCCTCTACTACGTAGACGCGCGCGATCAGCGCATCTACCGCCAGGTGGCCGCAGATGGCTTGCCCGAGGGAGCGCCGAGCGTCGTGATCCCGGTGACACCGGAATCGGTCAACGGAACCGTGCGGTTCGGAGACATCGAGATCTCACCCGATGGCCGGTGGCTCTTCGCGGTCCGCGAGACCCACCCGGGCGCTACCCCGGAGTCGAGTGAGTGGAAGGAAGCGCGGAACGATCTCGTCCGCATTCCTGCGGACGGCTCCGGCGCGCCGACCGTGATCTCCGAAGGCCACGACTTCTTCTCGTTCCCGCGCATCTCACCCGACGGCAAGAAGCTCGCGTTCACCTCCTGGGATCATCCGCGCATGCCATGGGACGGAACCGATCTCTGGGTCGCAGACGTAAACGCGAAGGGACAGGTGGGAACGGCCCGACACATCGCCGGAGGTCCGGAGGAGTCGATCTTCCAACCCGAATGGAGCCCGGACGGACGCCTCCACTTCAGCTCGGATCGGACGGGCTGGTGGAACATCTACGAATGGGTCGAACTCGAGAACGACCAGGGCGGAGGAAACCCGTCCGACGAGCAGGCTCCGACCGACTGTGGCTCCGAAGGACGGGAAGGACGCATTCATCGCGTCACCTCGATCGAAGCGGAGATCGGCACCGCCCAGTGGGTGCTCGGCCTCTCTCACTTCGCCTTCCTCGGCGACCGGATCGCGTGCGTCTTCGCTTCCGACGGAATCGATCACTTGGGATTCCTCGACCCCCACGGGGCCCATCCGGACGTCGTACGTCGCGCCCGGTTTCCGTTCACCTACTACGGCCGCGGCGGCTCGATCGTCTCGAACGGCAGGAACCAGATCGCGTTCATCGCCGCGTCGTCCCAGATGCCACCCACCATCGCCCGACTCGTCGTCCCGGCGGATCTCACGACGATGGAGTTTCCGCATCTGGTCCATGCGTCGGCCGACATCGAGATCGATCCGTCGAACTTCAGCCGCGCCGAGTCGATCGAGTTCCCCACGCAGTTCGGCCGGACGGCCCACGCGCTCTACTATCCACCGACCAACCCGGCCTTCCAGGGACCGGAGGGTGAACTGCCACCGCTTCTCGTCAAGAGCCACGGCGGCCCGACTGCGTGCTCCACGTCGGAACTCGCGCTCGGTGCGCAGTTCTGGACGAGCCGAGGATTCGCCGTCATCGACGTGAACTACGGAGGGAGCACCGGATACGGCCGTGCCTACCGGATGCGTCTCGACGGCCAATGGGGAGTCGTCGACACGGAGGACTGCATCGCGGCTGCGAAGTACCTCGCCGAACGCGGACTCGTGGACGGGAAGCGGATGGCCATTCGCGGCGGCAGTGCAGGCGGATTCACGACCCTCTGCGCACTCGTCTTCCACGACGTGTTCGCGGCCGGCGCATCGGCCTACGGGATCGCAGACCTCGAAGCGCTCGCATCCGACACGCACAAGTTCGAGTCACGCTATCTCGACCGGATGGTCGGCCCCTATCCGGAGGCGAAGCAGACTTACGTCGAACGTTCCCCGATCCACTACGTCGACAAGCTCTCTTGCCCCGTCATCCTCCTACACGGAACGGAGGACAAAGTCGTTCCGCCCGCGCAGTCGGAGATCATGGCCAAGGCGCTCGACGAAAAGGGGATCCCGTACGCTCTCGTGCTCTTCGAAGGCGAGCGACACGGCTTCCGCGACGCGAAGAACATCCAGCGCGCACTCGAAGCGGAGTATCTCTTCTACGCGAAGGTGTTCGGGTTCGAGCCGGCGGACGACTTCGAGCCGCTCGAGGTGAAAGGGCTGTAGGCGAGGACCGCGTCCCAGGGACGGAGCCGGGTCCTCCCGACGGAGCCGGCTCGCCTACCGATAGGCGGCCTTCACACCCCCCCAACTCATCTTCACGATCGGCGTGGTTCCGAACGATTGGCTCTGGACGGCGTTGAGAACTTCCTGGCTCGACCCACTCCCGGTCGACGCGCGATGGACCCAGGCCACGGCAGAGAGGTTCACCGGCTGCCAGCCGGTGCCGAGGTCGACGGTTCTCACCACCGTTTGCCGTTCCCCCGCAGCGCCGACCGTCAACGGCACGGGATCCAGGATCTGCCGCACGGTGCGGTCGAAGGAGTTTCCACGGGACGTCACCTCGTCCTCCATCACGACGATCTGCACGACACAGTCTTCATAGTCAGCCACGGCCTCGGCAATCTCGACCGTCACGCTGATCGTCGTGGTTCCGGACGGCGAGTCGTAGCCGGTGTCGATCGCGAGGGAGAGGTTCGCCGAGTCCGCCTCGGCCGCCGCGAAGGCGTTCTGGTACCGGCTCGCAACGTCATTGCTCCCGGATAGGCGTTCGAGACCATCGACCCAGACGGTTGGCGTGCCGCCACCGCCATACTGGGAAAACCGGGCCAGCGACTCACCCTCTCGGAGGCTTCCCGCGACGTGGAAGTCGAGGAAGACCAACCGCTCCTGGCCGACTCTATCTTGGATCTGATGCAGGGCCGCACGGGCCGCTGGACAGAACGGTCACTCCGCGTACCCGAACTTCTCGAAGAGCACCGTTCGCGGGACCTTCGCCGCAAACGCCGAACCGCCAAAGCAGAGGAGTAGCGCCAGGAGCCCGATGGAACGAAGCACGATGGAACGGAGTGCGATCGGGGTTCGCGAGCCAAGCTGGCCGAAGTCAGTCATCGTCCCTCCGGAAACCGCAAGAGTGTTCGGTTGCTCGTGGGCCGAAGTCCGATCCGCCCACCTGTCGTCAGTACCTGCCGCGTCGACGAGGTGTGACCTCCCGTTCGAGATCGCAATCGCCCTTCGACTCGATCCGTGGGTGGCGCTAGTGTCGTCGAGCTGATCTCGTGCCTGAACGACGGGGGGAGAGAGACATGAGGAAACGTCCATTCCAACGCGACTCGGACCTCGAGCTGCTACAGAACTTCAACGCAGAAGCGGTCGCCGCCACCGACAGCCTCGGCTATGTCCATCCGGGCGACATTCCCCACCGTCTCTACAGCGGGAACAAACTCTACGATCCCAGCGAGGTAATGACCCTCTGGGAGGACGAGAAGGGCGTCGCCGCTTGGGTGCTCGTGAGCCCTCGCTTCAAGGGGTTCGATGCTCAGGTACGTCCCGATCTCCGCGGAGGCGAGCTCGAATGGGAAGTGCTCCGCCACTCCACGAACGAGACGAAAGCGCTGAAGGCCAAGTACGCCATCGAAGGGGACGAGATCCTCGCAGACGCATTCCGAGGCGACGACATCCGGCACGAGATCCTGCTCGAGTTGGGATGGAAACCTGCCGGCGAACCGGACTACGTGATCAACCGCGCGACGCTCGAAGAACTCGAAGAGCCTGTGTTCCCCGACGGATACTCCGTTCGCTCGCCCACTGGCGTAGAGGAAGCAGCTGCGCTCGCCGAAGTCCACTCCGCCTCGTTCGGGTCGACGTGGGACGAGGTGCTCTACCGGAAGCTGATGGAGTCGCCGGGCTACGCACCGGAACGCGAGTTCGTCGTCGTCGCGCCAGGCGGAGGATTCGCAGCGTTCACTGTGACGTGGCACGATCACCGCAACCGGATGGGACTCTTCGAACCCGTCGGTACGCACAAGGACCACCGACGACTCGGTCTCGGCAAGCAGCTCATCCGATACGGGATGAAGCGGATGGCGAAAGAAGGCATGACGTCCGCGATCGTCGCCACCTTCGTCTCCAACAAGGGAGCGCAGGGCCTCTACGAAGGGTGTGGATTCGCGCCCTGGTACGAGCTCGATCCGTTCACGATGCCCGCGTGAACGACCCGCGCTCGTGGAGAAGCGTCTCGCTTCGATCGAGTACAGCTATCTCCGGCTGGGAGGATTCACGCTCCGCTGAACCACACCCGTGCGGGCGAGCGCTTCGAGAGCGTCCTCATCCAGCCCGAGTAGTGCGGAGAGGACTTCGTCGGTGTGCTCTCCGACGTCGCCTCCGATCCAGTCCGTGCGGCCGGGAGCCTCCGACAGCTTTGGGCCCGGGGCGGAGAGCCGGAGTGGCCTGCCGTCCATCTCCATCTCCTCGAAGAGACCGCGCGACTGCACATGCGGATCGCGCACGAGATCCTCGGCGCTCTGGATCGGCCCGGCTGGGACTCCGGCGGCCTCGAGTCGCTCCACGACCGCAGCGGAAGGCAGAGTCCGCGTCCAGGCGCTGATCGCGTCGTCGAGTTCCGCCCGATGAGTGACCCGTAGGTCGTTCGTTGCGAGATGAGCGGCGCCTGCTAGGTCAGAACGACCCGCGGTCTCCATCAGACGACGATAGATCCCATCCGAGTTCGCTCCGATCACGACGTGACGCCCATCGGCGCACGGATAGGCGTCGGTCGGAACGATCCCGGTAATCGTGGTGCCGGACGGCTCGCGGACGATACCGAGACGGTCGTACTCGGTAAGCGTGGCTTCCATGATGGAGAGAACGGCTTCGTAGATCGCGACATCGATCACGTCGCCCCGACCGATGCCGTCGGCGTCAGCGTCGGCGCGGGCGCTGTCACCTCGACTGACGCCGGGATGTTCGCGGGCCAGGCCGTCCCGATCGTCCGCCGCTTCGCGACTCGCGTTCTGCGTCCGTTCCCTCCGGAACAACGCGAGCAGGATGCCGATCACGGCCTGGAACGCCGCAACCGAGTCACCGATGCTGACGTTGCTTCGCACCGGCGTCTCGCCCGGCATTCCGGTTACGTAGCGAAGTCCACCGAACGCCTCGCACACCGACGCGAATCCTCGACGCTCCCGGTACGGGCCGGTCTGCCCGAATCCGCTCACGCGCGCGACGATGAGCTCGGGCTTCTCCGCCCGTAGCTCCTCCGGATCCAGCCCCCAACGTTCGAGCGTTCCCGGTCGGAAGTTCTCGACGAGCACGTCGCACTCGAGCGCGAGCCGACGGACGAGCGCCTGCCCTTCCGATGTCTTCAGATCGATGGCGACGAGCTTCTTGTTGCGGGCGAGGCTTCGGAACCAGAGAGAGGTGCCATCCTCGAGCACGCGCCAAGTCCGGATCGGATCTCCAGCGCCGGGCGGCTCGACCTTGATCACTTCGGCGCCGAACCAGCCGAGAATCGACGTCGCGAGCGGCCCGGCCAAGATCTGTCCGAGCTCGAGAACGCGTACGCCCTCGAGTGGACGTGACGCTCCTCGAGGCAGCGTCCCCTGCTCGCTCAACGGAGTCGCACCACCTGGGTGTGCGAGTCACGACGATCGCTCTGCGCACGGATGAAGTAGACGCCGGCCGGGAGTTCGCGGCCGTCCGCGTCTCGTCCGTCCCAATCCAGCCGCTCGATCCGCGCGTCTCCCGCTGGAAGTGCCATGCTTCGAACGACCCGCCCGTCGGCACTCGTCACCTGAACTTGGGCCCGCTCGTTTTCGTTCAGCGTGAGGACGAGCGCGGTAGTGCCGGATGTCGGATTCGGTTCGGGCGCACGGAGGAAGAGACTTCCAGAAGCGATGTCGCCGTCTTGGATCGCCGCCGGATCGAGAACCTCGATCTGGATCGTCATCGCATCGTTCGACGCATCGCCATCTCCCGCCACCTGAACCGTGCAGGTGAACTCGAACGTTCCGCCCGAGGACGGAATCCAACCCGGATCGAATTCGATGACCTGCTTCTCGACGAACGAGAGGTCCACGGCCGTAGATCCGCCAACCGGCCCGGTCAGAGTCACGTTCACGTTCGTGAGGTCATCGAGCCCGAAGTTCGACACTTCCACCTGGATCGGAATCGGATCCCCGAGGTCGAACGTAGCTCCGTCCGTCGGGCTGACGAAGGAGAGGACACCTGCGTCGATGTTCGCAGGCGTTCCCACGAGGCGATTCACGCCGAACTTCCCGAGATAGGACGAGACCCAGCTCATGTCTTCCGTCACCGGATCCTGTGTCGTCGCCGGGATTCCGCCATCGTCGTCCGTGTCGTAGGAGAGAAGGAGACGGGCCAGATTCCGTCCGTTCTCGGCCCAGCTGGGATCCCCGCTCACCTCGCTCATCGCGTACTGCGCGTTCACGTAGGCGACGTTCCAGGAGTTGTCCCAGTCGTAGGAGTCACCCGCGTTGTCGTACCAGGTCTGGAACGTGTCGACCATGGCGCCGTACTGCTGGATCCAGAGTTCTCCAGCCGAGGGATCGTCACGGTAGACCGAGTTGCAGAGCCCCCACACCATCGTGCCGGACGACATGGCCCACGTCTCCGTTGCGAGAAGCGTAGGCGGGTCGATCGAGATGTAGTCCGTCCAGACTGCGTTCCCCATCGTAACCGCCGCGCTCATCCAATCGCTTCGGCCCATCTCCTCGCCATAGAGGTAGAGGTTGCCCGACGTCCAGCCCTGGACCAGCGCATTGATCTTCTGGTTGATGTTGAGGAAGAGTGGATGCGCGACGAGCCAATCGGCCGCGGTCTCGGCGTGCGTGAGGAAGGAGTCGTCACCCGTTGCCGCGCGATACGCACTCTCCGCCGTGAGGGCCCAGGCGCAGTTGTGCGCGCGGTAGTACCCGAAGAGCGGCCCTTCTTCCAGCCAGGCCGGATAGGTTTCGCAGTAGACCCAAGCATCGGCGATGTTCTGGAGATACGTAGCACGGCCGGTCAGCTCCGTGTAGCGCGACCAGAACCAGATCGCTTCGAGAGTATTGTCCGTCTGGACGACGGTGCCGAGCGGCCCCGCCTCTGCTTCGATCATCCCACCAAAGTCCGGCGAGCCCACGTCCTTGACCTGCCAAGCGTCGAGGAACTGAGCGATCTGGTCCATCTCGAAGAGGTAGTTGATCCGCCCCTCCGGCCAAACCACACCACTTCCTCGCGGGCCGGTCATCGGCGGCTGTACGCTGCGAAGGTCGTCCTCCGAGATCGGCATCGTGGCGAATGCGGGGTTCGCCAGGAAGGCTGGGAGTAGGAGTGCGGCTGCCGCCACGGCAGTGGCAAACCCTGCTCCGAAGACACGGTTCGGTTCACGGCCCACGCGGGCTGTCGATGTAGAAGCGAGAGCGAACGTCCGGGAGTGCATGGTGGGATCTCCTATCGTGTCGCGCGAAGAGGATTCCGGATCGGGCGGTGAGTCGCCGCGGTCAAGGATACGACATGACAGGCTCTCGAACGGAAACGAATCCGCGTCCCCGGCGAACCGACTAGTGAGCAGCGACGGCGAGGAATCCGCAGCTGTCCGGCAGGCTCCGGTAGAGACGACCGAGATCGTCCGGAGCGAGCTCCAGGCGAAGACGCCACGCGTCACGCTTCCAGAGCGCCTGGAAGAAGTCCCCCACACCATTACCTCCGGAGAGATCGACCTCCCCGAGCGCCGCGGTGGAGTCGGCCGGAACTACCTCGACCAGGAAGTGCCCCGGATAGTGGATGGAGAACTGCTCCGGTGTCGGGTAGAGCTCCTCGGGAAGCGGAGGGATCGGAGGGTCCTCGGTCGCCGTGCTGTCGGATGGTTCCAGCTCCGTCCGCAACCTCACCCGGGTGGGATCGAGGCGTCCCGCGAGCCAAGCTCGGTCGAAGGCGCCGTCGGACTGCGCGCGCTTCCGGAAGAGGACGCGAGGTACGCCCACCGAAACCGATCGGACGGGGATCTCGTTCAGGAGAACACCATGGTGCATCAACCTGAGAGTGCATGGATCCGGTTCCAAGACCAGGTAGTACGCACCGCCGTCGGCGAGCGCGACCTCGGACTCGAGCGCCGCTACGAAACCTGACGTCTTCGCGTGATCCGCCTCGGCGGCAGTGCCGTCCGTGCCGGGCTTGGCTGCTCCGTCCGTCCCGGACTCGCTGCCGCGGCCACACGCCGCTGCACTAGCGATGAGGAACACGACGAAGATGGCAACGCCGGTGCGTGGCCACCTCCACCCCGCTGCGCAGCCGCGATGGGCACCTGCAGCCTCTCGTCTCCCCACGTCCGGAGTCGTTCTCGCCATCAGTAGATGAAAACGCGCGTGCCGATCGGCGCGGACTCGTACACGGCGTGAAGGTCGTCCTTGCCCAACCGCACGCACCCGTGAGTGACACTTCGCCCCAGCAGTCTCTCGTAGAGCGTGCCGTGAATCATGTAGCCGTCTCCGAGATAGAGAGCGTGCTCCCCGAGCACCCCGTACTCCAGCCGCTTGGAGGGATCCCTCGGGATCGGCTCGCCTGCTTCGACGAACGCCCAGTCCGGCTTCTTCCAGACCGGCTTGTCGACCTTGCTCCGAACGTGGAACTCGCCCTGCGGCGAATCGAACACCCAGGTGCGGCCGTCGCCACCCTCCTTGAGGACGTAGCCCGATCCGGAGGAGCAGATCGCTTCACGCAGGAGCGTGTCACCTTTCCTCAGGTAGAGACGGTTGTTTGCTTGGTCGACGACGATGTAGTTCTTGCGGATCTGCATCCCGGTCAGCTTCTTCTCGAGCCGTTGCACCTTCGCCGCATCCTCCGGAGACAGCGACGAGGTCGATGTGGTCGGCGTCGATGCAGACGGAGTCGATATGGATGACGCCAACACCGACGCGATCGGCGAGTAGTCGTAGCCAGTTCCCAGGAACATCAGCGCGCAGAGCAGCAGCACTCCGCCGCAGAGAACGGCAAGAGAAACAAGGCGCGGGTGGATCGGCGGACGCTTCCGACGCCGGCGTTCGGCGATCCGCGACTGGAATCCCTCGAACGTGAGCGCGTCGCCCGACCTTCCCACGCTGCGGGGAGCCGCGAGAGGCGCGACTCTCCGCGGCCGAGCCGAACGGTGTCGTGCTACAGGCCGACGAGACACCTTGGGAGTCACGATCACTTCCTCCTCTTTGCTGCGGACCGGGCAACCCGAGAGAAGGCACCGTCCCGCCCATCGCCGCCGACGATCGTCACTGGAGTGTTCACATCCACGTGGCTCCAGAGATCGTCGATGTCACGATTCGTCATCG
>JACKCR010000011.1 GCA_020633975.1 Candidatus Eiseniibacteriota bacterium
CAGAATCCGTCGTCACCGGGGCCGGGCGGGTTCCGTGGGGGGCGCAGAATCGTGAACTATCAGGATCCGGCCAGCGAGGGATTGGGACCTGGTGGAGGCGGCTTCGATGGAACGTACGGTAGGCCCGGCAGCTACGCCACGAATGCGGGTGGAGTCTCCGGTCTCACCTATGGAAACGTCCGCATCCTTCCGCTGATCGGGGGCTCGGGCGGCGCTGGTGATCCCAACTGGTGGGACAGTCGTGGAGGTGGTGGAGCCGGTGGTGGAGCCATACTCATCGCTGCCCAGGGGGAGATCAACATTGCGAGTTCCGGTCTGATCCTGTGTCGAGGTGGGAACAGTGGGGTTTGTGGAAACGGCAACGAACGACCTGGTGCAGGAAGCGGAGGAGCGATTCGGTTGGTGGCAGATCTCATCTCCGGATCAGCCCCAGGGTTGCGGGCGATCGGTGGCTGTGTCGGCTATAACTCCCAAGGTGGCAACGGCCGCATCCGCCTGGAAGCGAACGCTATCACCATCACGAACCTCCCCGACATCGGCAACGACTGGACCTGGATGCTACCTCCGGAGTTCAACGGAGCCGAGATCTGGCCCGCGGCCGATGCGCCCACGGTGCGGGTCACCTCCATCGGCGGTGAGGACGTACCCATTGACCCCTCGTCTCGTTTCGCCGAGCAGGGAGACGTGTTCCTGACTACTGCCGATTCCGTCGATGTCGTGGTGGAAGCAGAAAACGTTCCTCTCGATTGGACCGTCGTGGTCGAGATCACGCAGCGATCGGGGGACCGTGCCCAGCGCACTCCCACGACTCTGATTGGGGGCAACGAGCTACTCTCGACCTGGTCCGTGCGAGTTCCGCCACTTCCCGCCACAGACTACGTCGCCGTCCAGGCACGTGCCTACAACGCGAACCCGTAGTCACACGCTCGCTACGCAGCATCAACGAGCGGAGGGGTGAGCGACGGGCGCGAAATCCGTCCGATCTCGCCTCGAACCGCGGGAAACGTACGAGCGGAACTCGACGACGGGAGCGCGGATGGAACGAGCAAGAGGCTATCCGACCCACGCGGGTGGCGATCGAAAGCGCGTTGATTGTTCTGGGATTGTGACGAGAACCGGGGAGCTTGCCCGCGCCCTGAGAAGGTCGCTGCTTCTCAGCGCGCTCTCGCTATCGTCCTTCGCGGCCACCGCACAAGCGGGCCCAGAACTGACCTACATTCCGGACTCAGTCGATGCCACCGCCGACGGATCCGCGACCATGCTCATCCCGGTCGAGGTTCACAACACCGGCACGGATACGTTGTCCTGGTCAGTGCGCGCCAACGCGCTGCACTTCGATGGGGTCGACGGTCGTGTCGAGATTCCCGATGGTCCCGGGCTGGATCTCGTGGAGTCGTTGGACCGAATCACGATCGAGGCATGGATCCGGGTGGAAGATTGGACGAACGAGTGGGTCTCGGTGGTCGACAAGTACGAGGCAGACTCGGACTTCGGATGGACCCTTCAGATTCATCGGAACTCGGGCGTGAATTGGATCTCCTACCCGGACGGGGTCTTCTTCCCCTGGGTTCCGGCGCCGGGTGTCTGGCACCACCTTGCGTTCACCTATGACGCCGAGGATGGCTTCGCGACTCTGGTTGCGGATGGCACTGCGGAGTTCACTCAGCCGTTCCAAGCAGGGATCCTCGATACGGACGGAGAGCCTCTCTACCTCGGATACAATCCGTCCGGAGGCGATGAGTACTCGCACGGGGCTGTGCACGATCTTCGCGTATGGAGCGCTGTACGTACCTTCGAGGAGATCCGCGAGAACCGGTTCACTCGGTTTGGGCCCGATACGCCGGATCTGGTTGGCTACTGGCCTCTCGACGAGGGAGACGGCACCATCGTGCACGACCTCTCCGCCTTTGCGGTGGACGGGACGCTGCACGGCGGCGCCTCGTGGGGATCCAGCCTCCCCTCCTGGCTCGAGGTCATGGGTAGCGGAGCAGTCCCAGCTGGCTCGTTCGATGTCTTGGAGCTGCTCCTGGTCCCCACACAAGCGCCCTACGCTCGATCCGAGTTCGAGATTCCCATCCAGACCAACGATCCGGATCACGCGATCAGCCTCTACCCGGTTGCTTTGACTCGCGATTGGTTCGCCACTGATGCTGTCTCTCGAGAAGCCTCTGTCTTCACCAAGCGTTTCTCGTTCGTGACGTCGACCGATGCAGTTTCTCGAGAGTTCTCCGCCTTCAACAAGGTCTTCTCGATCGCCCCACAGACGGATGCCACTTCGCGGGAGTTCTCCGTCTTCTCGATTCCTCCTCAGCTCGGAACTACGGACGCTGTGTCTCGTGAGTTCACGGCGTTCAACAAGGTGTTCTCCACCGCTCCGCTCACGGACGCGATCTCTCGGGAGTTCTCCGTGTTCGCGGTGCCCGAGCCGCCCCTCACGCTCGACGCGATCTCGCGCGAGTTCTCGGTCTTCAACAAGGTCTTCTCTACTGCGTCCCTGTCGGATGCGAACTCGCGCGAGTTCTCCGTCTTCATGAGCCCGTTCGCTGCGTTCAGCGCGAGTGATGCCATTGCGCGTGAGTTCTCCGTCTTCACCGACGCCTCTGCAGTGAGCGATCCGGGTGACTGCGCCGGAGGGCCGATCCTCTTCACCTGGACTCCCGTCTCGAGCGCGAACGCGTATCGGATCGACCTGGCGACCGAACCGACCGAGGGCGGGATCTTCAACTCGATCTTCCTTCCGGACACGACCAGCTATCGGTTCGCTGGGCCGCTCACGGAAGGAGTGACGTACTACGCGCGTGTCGCTCCGAGCCTCGATGGAGGAAACACCTACGGGGACCCGGGCCTCTTCTCGAACGGTGTGCTCGTAGACCTAACCGCACCAGTCGCCGACCGGCCGGAACCGAGCGTCGAGGACGTCGTCTTCGTGACGTTGCAGCTCTCGGGCGAGGACAACTTCGGCATCGACGAGTACTTCGTTCAGGTCGACATCACTGATGCGTTCCAGGATCCGCTGCTCGAGGTCTCTGTGCCTGCCGACCTTGCGTACGTGGAATTCGTGGGTACTGCTGGGGTCACCTACTACGCACGTGTTCGCGCGAGCGATTGCGCGGAGAACATCGGTGAGTACTCCGCCGTGTCCGTCTTCCAGCTGGGTGAGCCACCCAACCTCGTCGTTACCGAGGTCGATGCTGCCACCGAGGGGCTGACCGGCTATCTCTTCCCGGTCGAGTACACCGTGCGGAACGTCGGGAACGGAACCGCGTACGGGCCGTGGAAGGACCGGGTTCTCCTGTCCAGGGATCCCGAGTTCGGGAATGCGGACGACATTCCTCTCGATCCGGTTATTGTTGTTCCTGGGCCGCTCGAGCCGGGCCCTTCCGGCGAGTACTTCCGGGCCGGATCCTTCTACCTCCCGACCGAACCCGATACCTACTGGGTCGCCGTGGAGACGGACTGGGAGGACCAGGTCGAGGAACTGGATGGCGATGGCAACGACAACCGGCTGGAGGCTCCCGAACCCGTCGTCGTGCTGCCCGCACCGCTTCCGAACTTCGAGGTCGACGATCTCGTAGATGTAGTGGGGCCTGTGCAGTCCGGGTCGAACATCTCGTTCCGGTACACCGTTCGGAACACGGGTACGGGTGCCACGGAAACGACGTCATGGACCGACGCGTTCTTCCTCCTTCGTCCCTCCGAGGTCGATCCGTTCCAGACTGACGGGTGTCTCGACGGGTACACTCTACTTGGAACCCAAGGTGTGAGCGTCCATCTCGAACCGAACGCAACCTACACCCGTGACATTACCGTCCGCCTGCCCGGCGATATCGAAGGCGTGTACCTGCTAGCCGTTCGCACGGACCACCGCTACGACGCGTGCGGAGCCTGCGGGCCCGGCCGCCGATGCGATGTGGCCGAACTCGACGAGCGAGACAATCACTACATCGGGGATGCGTTCCAGATCCTCTTGGGCGAGCAGCCAGATCTGATCGTGGACGGGGACGGGCTCGTGACCCCAACGAAACCCAGCGCAGGTTTCCCGCTGACCGCGGCCTACGACGTGCGGAACCAGGGAGACGCGGTGACCGACACGGGAGCGTGGGTGGACGAAGTCTACCTGTCGACGGATACGAGTCCGTCGATCTCCACCTCCGACGTCCTCATCGGAACGAAGGTCCGGCAAGCTCCGCCTCTGGACGCAGGTGACAACTCATCGGAGGAAACGGCGGGAAGGATTCCCTATCCACTGTTTGGCGTCCGGAACGTGAAGGTCCGACTCGATGCGACAAACCTCGTGAGCGAAGCGGGAGGCGGCGAGTTCAACAACGTTGCGGTCGTGTACGAGGATCTCGAGATCACTCCGACAGGAACGTTCGACATCTACCCCACGTCGATCGAATCCGACAGCACGGGCTCCGCCGGCCAGCTCGCTTCGGTAGCTTGGAGTGTCGCCACCGACGAGCTCTTCACGCTGCCGGAGTTCGAGCAGTCGTGGTACGACTCGATCTACGTCTCGATCGATCCGACGCTCAGCCCAGACGATATTCCGGTCGCGGGCTTCCGTCAGTCGACCCATCTGCAAGAGGATGGGTCGTATGCGGTCGAGAACTACTCGCTCACCCGGCAGGTCCGGCTCCCGTCGAACCTCACCGACGGCGAGTACTTTCTCGTCCTCCATGCCAACGCTTCCGGCGGTCTCTTCGAGTACCAGGATTCTCTCCGTGCCAACGTTCTGGGGGCCGACCGGCCGATCCGGGTCGATACTCGTCTCGCCAACCTCGTACCAGACACGAGCCCGGATCCGGCTCGGGCCTTCCCGGATACGGTCTATGCCGGGGAACGGGCGGAGCTCACCTGGCGAGTTCAGAACGATGGCGAGATCGTGACGCCAGTCGATCACTGGTGGGATCGAGTCCATCTGTCGACGGTGCCTGGCCTCCAGAGCGATCACGCGAGCTGGGTCCTGATCGAGGAACGCCGGCAGGGAGCCTTGGAGCCATCCACACGGTACCAGAAGTCCAAGCAGGCCACGGTTCCACTTGTGTCTCCTGGGTCGTACTACTGGGTTGTTCAGGCGGATGCACGATCCGGGGTGTTGGAATCCGACGAGGACGACAACCTGGTCGTGCTGCCCGTCCATGTGACGTCAGATCGTCCAGACCTCGTACCCGACTCCCTCTTCGCCCCCCTCGTCGTCGAGGCGGGCACTGCCCTGTCCGTGGAGTGGGTCGTCTCCAACGCGGGAACGATCGCTTCGGACGCGGAGGGTTGGCGGGATGAAGTCGGACTGATCGACTCTTCCGGCGGGTACACCCCGATCGGGCAGGCGAGCTTTGCTGGAGTCCTCACTCCCGGAGAGTCCTACGCACGTGTGCGGAACTTCACGGTTCCGACCACGCTCGCTGGAGCCTATACCGTCTCGCTCCGGCTCGACGTCAGGCACGGTCTCTATGAACTGAACGAAGGCAACAACCGGCTCGACTTCGCGACCCAGATCGAGGTTCTCCCGGCACTCGAGCCAGACTTGGATGTGACGCAGCTGGTCTCGGATCCCGGCCCGATCCTGTCCGGCCAGACTCTGGACGCGGAGTGGGTGGTAGCCAACGTGGGGGCGGGTGATCCCCGCGTGGAGACCCGGAGAGACCGCGCCTACCTCTCCCGCGACCAGTTCTTCGACTCACAGTTCGATCTCTATCTGGGCGAAGTCGTTCGGCCCAACCCCGGAGCAGGAGAGGCCGACTCGGCGTCTCATCGGTTCGACGTTCCTCTCGGGCCGCAGGGGCCCTACTTCCTGATTCTGCGGGCCGATGCGACCGGTGCATTGCCGGAATCGGATGAGTCCAACAACTCGGCCATCGCCGGCCTCATCGAGTTCGTGCTTCCCGATTCCGCGGACCTCTCCTTCGAGTCGGCCGTCGCAACAGGCCCCGTCCTTGCGGGCGAGGAGTTCGAGTTCACCTGGACGGCTCGAAACGACGGAGAGAACACAGTCTTGGGCCGTTGGTTCGATGACGTCTACCTTTCGGAGGACACGATTCTCGACCCGGAAGACGCCCGCATCGGCTCGTTCCAAAACGACCCGGGTGGAATTCCGCCCGGGGAGTCGAGAGAGGCTGGTGCCACCGCTCGCGTCCCCGCCGTCGTGCCAGGGGACTACTTCCTGATCGCGGACCTGGACGTCCGGAACGAGATACCGGAGACGGATGAGTCCAACAACACGGGACCGTCGCTTCAGCCCGTGAGAGTCGATCTCGTGGAGATCCCCGTAGGAGACGAGATCGTCGACCTGGCTGTCCCTCTCGAACGCAATCGCTACTACCAGGTCGTGGCCGAGGCGGACTCGGCACTCACCATCGAGTGCGAGGGTCATGAAAGCGACTGGATCCAGCTCTATGTTGCGCTGGACCGGATTCCGACCCAAGGCAGCTTCGACTATGCCGCCACGGCGTACGGGCGGAACCGACAAGAGATCGAGGTTCCACGGACGGAGGACGGAAGCTACTTCGTACTCGCGCGCCGTGCCCGCGGGCCGGAGGCGGCTGACCTGAGGCTCGCTGCCGCCTACACGCCGTTCGCGCTCACGTCGGTGACACCAGGGGTGGTGGGTAGTGGCATCGTAACGTTCCTTCTCGAAGGCTCTCGCTGGGGCGATCAGACGACGTTCCGACTCGTCCGCGGCCTCACGAGCTTCGACCCGATCGAAATCGTTCCAGCTGGATCCGGACGGGTCCGTGCTCGGTTCGACCTAGATGGTGCGCCACTCGGGTTGTACGACATGGAGGCACTGGATCCGAATGCGGGAGCCGCTGTGCTGGAGGAAGCGGTGCGAGTGGAACGAGCGAGCGGGCTCGAAGGCGATCTGGCGTTCGATCTCGGTCCTGCTGTGCGGAAAGGCACCAGCAGTCGCTCCCAGCTCGTTGCGACCAACCGGAGCAACGTAGATGTCGATGCGATGCTCCTCTTCACCGCGATCAGTGCGGACCCAGATGCCCGCATCTCCCTTCCCGTGCTTGCGGACACCTTCGCCACGGCGTCGCAGCGAATCGATCTCCGGCAATCACTCATCCTTCGCTCTCCTCCGGGAGAGATCGGTTCGGAGGCTCTGGAGGCCTTCGCCTCGAGGTCGTTCCCGGACAGCTCTCTGACTGTCGGATACAACGCGGCGTTCATGACCGAAGACGGGGTCACTGGGTA
This sequence comes from Candidatus Eiseniibacteriota bacterium, assembly GCA_020633975.1. Taxonomy (GTDB): domain Bacteria; phylum Eisenbacteria; class RBG-16-71-46; order CAIMUX01; family CAIMUX01; genus JACKCR01. The sequence continues at coordinate 7,195 of JACKCR010000011.1, forward strand.
CCTCACCGACCTGCTGTCGCAGCTGCGGTTCCAGATCACGGGAGACCCACTGGCGCCGCCCGAGGTTCTCGCGCTCGCGTTGTCGGAATCTGATTGGTCTGATGCGATGGACCAAGGCATAGCGAACGTCCTTGGAGTGCTCATGGCGGACTACGGACGCCATGTTTCCATTTGCGCCCTCGTGGACCAGATCCTGGAAGAGGCGTTTGCTTTCGCTGGACTGACGGAGCCGGGCGAGCTTGCTCGAACCGTTTCCGTGCCTTGCTGCGAGGATCCATGCGCCTGCTTCCCGGAATCGTTCGCCTGCGAACTCTACTGCTCGTTGACGGATGATGACGGTGGTGGGTGCCCAACGCCCGAGTTCTCCTTCGGAGAGATCGCCTGCCGCGGGGACGGATGCGTCCAGGAGTGGCCCGCGGTCGCCGCGGACGATCCGAACGAGAAGGGGGGAGAACGGGGTTACGGACCCGAAAACTGGGTTGGGATCGAGGAACCGATCCGGTACCGGATCTACTTCGAGAACGTTCCCGAGGCGTCTGCTCCGGCCAGCCGCGTGGTAGTGGTCGACGAACTCCAGGATGTGGACTTCAACCCCGGTTCCTTCATTCCCACGGCGTTCAACATCGCGGGGACGACCTACGAGATCCCGGGGCGGAATCCGTACTACTACGAGCGGATCGACCTTACGGAAACACGGGGAGTGTTCGTCGACGTTACCGGCCGGATCGATGTGAGCGAGGACCCGCCCAGGATCGAGTGGTTCTTCCAAACCATCGACCCCGCGACCGGTCGGCCTCCTACGGACCCGCAGCGAGGATTCCTGCCGCCGAACGTCGAGGCTCCAGAGGGCCAAGCCTTCGTGGAGTTCCTACTCCAGGCGAATGAGCAGGTCGCGTCGGCTAGCATCCTCGAGAACACCGCGGGCATCACGTTCGATCAGAACGAAGCGATCGATACGAACTTCCTCCGCTATACGGTCGATGGAGACGTTCCGTTCAGCTCTGTGGCGTCGCTACCCGATACGATCTACGCGACCACGTTCAACCTGAGTTGGTCGGGTGAGGATCCCAGTGGTGCGTCGGGGCTCAAGTCCTACTCGCTCTATGTCTCACGGAATGGCGGTCCCTTCGCGCTCGAGGCTGGTGATCTCGAGCAGACCCAGTACGTGTTCACCGGCGAGCCGGGGCTCGACTACGGCTTCTATACGATCGCGGTCGACAATGCTGGAAACCGCGAACTCGAGAAGTTCTTCCCGGATGCGACCGTCCACGTTGGGGGTGTGCTCTCCGTTTGGCCGGGTGATACGGACAACGATGGGGTCGTCACTGAGATGGACGTCCTGCCTCTCGGCATCCACTTCGATCAAGAAGGGCCGCCACGAGCGGATGCAGATCGAAACTGGAGCGAGCAGTTCTCGGAGGCCTGGACGCCATACGGTGGCACGTTCGCGGATGCGGACGGGGATGGCATGGTCGACGAGTCAGACCTCATCCCGATCGGACTCAACTTCGGCCTCAGTCATGACGGCGGTAGCGCGCTACGTCCTCTGGGACGGCCAGTTGTGGGCGATGAGTTCACGGTCCCCCCCGAGGCCGCTCCCGGATCCGCAGCTGTTCCGTTCTCGACCGGCCCCTCATCGGTCGCACTGACGGGTGAGGAGAACCAGAGAGTCGTAGTCAGATGGGACCCGCCGGGTGCAGGTCCAGAGTCAGGCACCGGACGGCTCGATGGATTCTCGTTCGCCGTCGAATGGTCCGAAGCATGGGCGCTCGACTCGCTCCTCATCGCGGATGCGGTCGGCGCCGTGCACGGCGTTCGGTTCGAGCGGCAGGACGACAGCTCTCGTCGGGCCTTCTTCGGATTCTCGGCCCTGGCCCCTGGGGGAGCGATCGGATCAGGTGATCTCGCCACACTCGTGTTCCGACCGAGCGGCGCAAGTGCCTCGGACATGAATGGGCAGGCTCTTATCCAGAGTCTCCAGCTGGTCCGGTCCTCGATCCGTCAAGGCGACGAGATTCTCTCGGGCGGGCTCACCATCGGGACAGCGCAGAGCACTCCGCTGGCGTTCTTCGCCTTGCCTCCGCAACCGAACCCGTCGTCGCAACAGTTCGTGATCCGGTTTGGCTTGCCGGAACAACGGGAAGTCCAGATCGACGTCTTCGATGTAGGTGGGCGACGAGTCCTACGTCCGCTGGAGCGGACGGTGCTGGAGGCAGGTTGGCACTCCTACAGGATCCCAGTCGAGACGCTCGCCAGCGGCGTCTACTTCTCGCGACTTCGGGCCGGCAACGACGAGAGGTCTGCCAAGGTGGTGGTGGTCAAATGATCCAATCGATCCGGTTGTGCGTGCGGTTCAGCGGCATCTTGGGGCTGCTGCTTTGCGGAGGCGCCCAGAGTATCCAGGCGGCCGTTCCGCTCGTGTCCGATCCGGACGAGGGGCCCCTCTTGCCGGGAGATCGATTCGAGGTCCGGGTCGACATCGGGAGTTCTGACGAACCTGCGGATGATCTCCTGGGTGTTGCCTTCCGTCTCGAGTTCGACCCATATGCATTTGCACCGGTAGGTGTTGAGCCTGGTGGGTTCTTCCCGCTCGAGGAGACGCTCGTCTTCACGAGACCGGATTCCAGCGGCACGTTCTCGTACAGTCAGACCATGATTTCCGGTGCGGGAGTCTCCGGCTTCGGTACCTTGGTCCGCTTCGAGCTCGAGGTCCGTTCGGACGCAGGCTCCGGAAGCTACGTCTTTCCCATCGATCGACCGGAGGTCGTCGACCTTCACGGACAGGAACTCCCGACATCGATCGTGATCGGGGAGACGTTGGTCGAAGGACCAGATAGGGGCGCATGCTGTCTCCCTTCTGGATCCTGTGTGCTCGTGACGGAGTCCGTGTGTAGCACAGAAAGCGGGACCTACCTGGGTGATGGCACCACTTGCGAGGGAAGCCCGTGTGGCGAGGCAACCGGAGCGCTTCTCGTGGAGTCGGTCCCCGAAGGCGCGACCATCGTCCTCGATGGGGTTCTTACCGGCGAGACGACTCCCCACCTCTTCGAGGGCCTGCCCGTTGGCTCACACTGCGTCGAGTGGTTGCTGCGCGGGCACGGAGGCTGTCGCTCCGCCGAAGGCGATTGCCTCGGACTCGAGTACGAAGTGATGGAGTCCGACACGACGGACGCTTTCTGTCGCCTGACCCCGTACTTCACGAGCGTTCTACAGCGGCGGGCAACGACTGCGCCAGCAACGCTCCTCTCTGGCAACGCGCCTCTCCGTTGGCACGAGGTGTACGTGGAAGCGAAGGAACCGTGGTCCTCCGAGGACGTGATTCCTCGGGTCGTGTTCCTCGGCGAACTCCCCGTGGCTGCGGAGGATTGGACCACGGCCGGCGAGCGCCTCCTGCGATTCCGGCTCAGCTCCCATCAGCTCACCGCAGCCGCCCAGCAACGGGGGGGCGACGTCGAGAGTCGAGGGCGCACCGTGGCGATTCCGCTTCTCCTCCCGATGCAGTCCGGAGAGTGGTCCGAGACCGAGATATCGCTCACCGTGGTCAAAGCGAGCGAGATAGAACTCGTCCAAGGCGAGTCGCTTGCCACGGTCGCGTTCCCGAACCCGGTTCGCGACGGCGTGTTCATTTCGTGGGACGATCCGATGGCTCGATCCGCAGTCGTCTCGATCGCGGACATCGCGGGGCGTAGGGTCGCGACGATCCACGCCGCGCCGAACCTGTCGGGAGTCACCTGGGACGGCAAGGCTGCCGATGGTGTCGATCTGCCCAACGGAGTCTATTCCTACCGGATCGACGTAGATGGCCAGACCGGGCGGGGACGAGTCTTGCTTCTCAGGTAGTGTGGAACGAGCCGTTCGCGGCTCTCCAATGCCCAGCTTCCCGCCCGCGCGGCTGGCGCCTACCGGTCAAGACACCCGATCGGGTTCTCCGCCCTCCCGTTGCGTCCGAATGTATTCCCGCCAAGGACCCGACTCGACCACACGGGTGCTCGTGACTCGGTCGTGCAGGGCGATTCCGTGCAGCGCCAACCAGATCGGTGCCAACGGCAGGAACCTAGCGAACGTCCGCGCGAGAACATGTGCGAAAGACGGTCGCGCCCCATCCAGGTCTACGACTTCGGTGCGAGTCAGCCACTTGCCCGGAGACCGACCAAAGACGCCTTCGAAGAATCCATAGAACAGGAAGTAGAGCTGATTCGTCGCAAGCTCCCAGTTATCGCGGCTGGGACTGGGGGAAGGAGGGCGCGATCCGTCAGTGTCCGTCCGGATTTCCCACCCAACGGAGCGAAGGCGTCATGCAGTGCTTCCCATGAGCTGTACCCGAACTCCTCGTCCGCGGATTCCGCCGGCCAATCGACACTCCGGACGAAGGCGACAGAACCGTCTTCCACCCTCACGTGCGCATTGCGACGAAACCGATCGCTGATTCGGGACGGGTACGGTTCACGGATCTCCCCACGACAACTCCCCCTCCATTCCGAACTCCAGGGACCAGGGATGCCAGCCAGATAGGCCGGACCCGCCCTGGGCGGAGCGAACCAAGGAGGCCCACGATGAACCGGAAGAAGATCGCCACTCGCATCGGACTCTCCATCCTCGTCCTCGCCGTCCTGGCCGGAAGCGTGGTCACTGGAGTGATTCCGTACGGGGTTCGTTCCGTTGCTCGCTCCCTTACCTATGGATACGACCCGGACCAGATCCGGCAGCCGATGGAGCGTCCGGAGGGGCCGCAGAGGGAGCCAGGAATAGAGGGGGCGCTTGCGGACGTAGGACCGGTGGCGGGGGAGTAGGCGCGGAAGCGGGCCGCGAGAACGGTCGGACTCGACTCGGGACGGGTCGCCCCGAGTCGCTCCGGCCAGGACCGCACCGGCTGAATCGTCCCGGCCTTCGCCGGTCGATTCTCCGGAGTCATCTGACGTGTCCCGTGCATTCCGATGCTCGTTGTCGTGTACAGTGGGGTGAGAAGGCGGTAGTCGCCACCGACGAGTTGACGACCGCTATGCACATATCGAGTGTCCAACCAAGGTGCTCGCGTCCGTGCCAAAGGCAGAGGGGAGAGAGAATGGAACTCCTGCCGTCAGAGAAGGGCCAGGACTGGCTCTTCCGTGCGCTCGCGGAACTGATTGCTCGACAGGGCCCCGATCCATTCCTTTCTTGGAATCTGGTCGAGCCGACCGAACGCTACTTCCCCGACCGATGGAACGCAGATGCCGACAGCGTGAGTCGTTTGGCATCGCGCCTGCTGGCGCACATCGAGCTCGGTCAGTTGGAGCCGACCACCGATCTCTTCTACGAACCAGATGAGACACCGAACCTCGGACCGTCCGCAGGCCCGCATTCCTCTCGACATGAGGGTACGGCGGCGTGGTTCGCTGGGATCGACGGCAAGACATGCCGCTTCGGGATGAATCTCCGCGAGCTCGACCAGCCGGATAGCATCGTCGGAGTGATGAGCCATGAGGTTGCTCACGCCTACCGCCATTTCCACGATCTGATGGACACGGATCGAGACATGGAGGAGTTGCTCACCGACGTGACCACCGTGTACCTAGGGCTCGGGATTCTCACCGTGAATGGCGCGTATCGTTTCCGAATGTCGGGCTCATTCGACGGACTCCGTGCGTCCACGAGCTACTCGCACTCCTCGAAGGGCTACCTGTCCCTTCAGGCCATGTCCTTCCTGCTCGCGGTGCAGACGATTGCAAGGGGCGCGCGGGGCGAGGTCGACCGGATCGCGAGCCTCCTCGAGACGAACCAGAGTGCGTGCTTCCGAGCAGCTTGTGACCGGTTGGACCAGCGCGACGTCGTCGAGATGCTGGGGCTCCCGGACCCGGAGAGCTGGCCGGAGCGGCGGATGCCGATCACGCCTGTGCTCGAGCCGCAGGCCAACGCAGAGAGAACCGCCGATGGCGATGCCGGTCCATGGCGATTCAATGAGGGTTGCCCGGTGTTTCGAGTCAGGAGCTCTCGGGGGGGATACCTTTCTACCCTGGGCATGATCCTGGGTATGGTGGCCGGTGTTCTCGCCGTCAGGCTTCGCCTGCCGTTCTACCTCGTGCCCATCGTCTCACTCCTGGGCGGCGTGATCGGGTACTCGGTCGGACGCAGACAGATGACGTACTGCTGTTCCGATCCTAGCTGTGAGGAAAGGATGGGCGACGAAGACACCGTGTGCCCAGGGTGCGGCGGTACGATCATGGGAGTCATCGGTCATGCGAATGATCGGCTCAAGGCTCTGGAGGCGTTGGAGATCGACGAAACGAAGGATCAGTACTGGGCAGAAGGGCGAGACTAGCTAGATCGCGTCCGGAAACTCCAATGCGGTTCGCCAAAATGAGATAGAGGGAGAGGATTGCAAATCGGGACTGACCGTCGTTCGATGCACTTGCGAAAACGAACCGAACGAAGGAGGCCAGCCCCGATGCGTAAGAAGATCCACCATCAACTCCCCTTGGCGCAACCGTACATTGCTCATGTTCACGCGAAGGAACTCGAAGCGATGGACGAGATCCTGAGCGAGATGCCGTCCGTTCTGGGGACGATCCAGCGGGAACTCTCCCGGGGCCACAGTGCACGGCTGGGCCGGGAAGGGATGACGGCAGAGCAGGTGCTCCGTGCGCTCATCTTGAAGCAGCTCAACGGGTACAGCTACGCGGAGCTGAGCTTCCACCTGGCCGACTCCACGACCTATCGAACGTTCTGCCGGTTGGGTGCATTCGGATCATCGCCGAGCCGTTCGACGCTGCAGGAGAACTTCAAGAAGATCAGTCCCGTGACGCTCCAGAGGCTGCACGAAGCGATCCTGAGAGCGGCTGAGGCGTCGGGAATGGAGGACGGAAAGACGACCCGGGTCGACTGCACGGTGACGGAGACGAACATCCACGAGCCGTCTGACTCGTGGCTTCTCTGGGATGTGGTCCGTGTGCTGACGGACCTGATGAGGAAGGCCCGTCGCTACGGAGCGACGGCGAGCGACCACAAGCGATTGGCCAAACGCCGCTTCGTTGCGATCCAGAACGCGGGCAAGATGGAGCGGCGGATCCCTCTCTACAAGGATCTCGTCGAGACGGCGAAGGGTTGCTGCGAGGAAGCACTCGATGTGATCGCGCTGCTGGAGCGCCTGGACGAGAAACCGAAGCGGGTAGAGAAGCTGATCGAGAGGCTGGAGCGGTTCGAGTCTCTCGGACGTCGCGTGATCGACCAGACGGAGCGTCGAGTGCTGAGGAACGAATCGGTTCCTGCAAGCGAGAAGATCCTGTCGATCTTCGAGGATCACACGGACATCATCATCAAGGGTCGTCGCGAGGTGGAGTACGGCCACAAGATCTGTCTCGCCACGGGGATCTCAGGCCTGATCACGGACTGTGTCGTCGAGAGCGGAAACCCAGCAGACGTGACCTTGGCAACGAAGATGGTTGATCGTCACCGTGCCCTGTTCGGGCGGGTCCCCGAGCGGATGGCACTCGATGGAGGCTTCGCTTCCCGGGCCAACCTCGAGGAGATGAAGAACCAGGGAGTGAAGGACGTGGCGTTCAGCAAGCGCTGCGGGATGAAGATCGAAGAGATGGTCCGCGACAGCTCGATCTACACAGCCCTGCGGCACTTCCGAGCGGGGATCGAAGGCACCATCTCGTTCTTGAAACGCGTGGTGGGACTGGAACGTTGCACCTGGAGAAGTCTGGCGTCGTTCCACAGCTACATCATGAGCTCCGTGGCTGCAGCGAACCTGCTGCTCTTGGCACGACACCGGCTCGCAACATAGGAGAAGACGGAGGGGATAGCGGAGCGACAATCGAGGTGGAAGGAGAGGCCCGGCGCCAGCCTACCCTGCGAACGAAGAGATACGCGGACGCTGGGCACCGACCTTCGACACCGATCGATGCCCGTTGGCCCGTCCATCGGCAAAAACAGGCTCCGGAGGCACTTTCCGGACGCGATCTAGCTAAGCTAACTAACAGACTATTGGTTCTCGTTTGGACCTCGCGGCGCGATGCACTCAGGCGATTCCCGGGTCGGCCTTCTGCGTGCGTATTCCGATGAAGCTGAGCACCCATTCCGATCGAAGGTGAGCACTGGTTCCGACGATGCTGAGCGCTGATCGGAGCGAAGCGACGATCTTCAGTTTCTCTCTTCGTCGGGCGGAGTCAACGCTTCTTCTTCGCCTCCCCTTCCTCCTCGATCGGCCTCCCGGCCTCCTCTGCTGGCTTTCTCCTCGAGCCGCCCTTCAGCCCGATCCGGTGGGCACGGTGCAGGAGTCGATCGCAGATGCCATCTGCCAGAGTCGGTTCCCCGATCGCCGCATGCCAGGCGGATACAGGGAGCTGTGTTGCGATCAGGGTCGAGCACCTCTCGGAACGATCCTCGATGACCTCGAGGAGGTCGCGGCGTTCCGTGTCCTTGAGCGGGGTCAGGAGCCAGTCATCGATGGCGAGGAGGTCGATTCGGACGAGCTTGTTCAGGAACCGCGTGTAGGAGCCGTCGGCGCGAGCGACCAGGAGATCGTGGATTAGCCGCGGAGCCCGGACGTAGTGAGCGGAGAAGTCGGTTCGGCAGGCCTTCTCGACGAGGGCGCAGGCCAGGAAGGTCTTGCCCGTTCCCGTGGCCCCGGTCACGACGACGTTCTGCTTCGCTTCGATCCAGTTGCAGGAGGCGAGGGAGAGCACGGCCTGCTTGGAGAGTCCGCGGGGAGCCTGGAAGTCGACATCTTCGATCGACGCGGGGTAGCGAAGCTGCGCTGACTTGAGGCGACGTGAGAGCTTCCGTTGTTGTCGACTCGTCCACTCGGCATCGACGAGAAGACCGAAGCGTTCCTCGAACGTGAGGTCGCGATACTGAGCGGACTCGGCTTGTTCTCGGAAGGCGTCCGCCATGGCCGAGAGTCTCATCGTCGTCATCTTGTCGATCGTCGCTTGGTCGAACATCAGATCTCCTCCTTCTGGGTTGGGATCACGCGGTCTCTTCCGGCGAGCCGTAGTAGTCGGCACCTCGGATGTTCTCGTGGTCGGGAAGCGGGATCTCGGACTGAGAGGGTTCCTCGAGAGCGGACTTGTCCATCCCGCGGTCGAGGATGTTCTTCACCGTTTGGTAGGAGTGGGATTGGATGCGAAGGGCCCGCTTCGAGGCCGCTTCGAGTCGATCCGTTCCGTGTGCTTCGCCAAGGCGGAGGACTCCGAGACAGGAGCGGTAGCCGAGAACCGGATGGGAACGGCTCTTTAGGATCCGGGTCACGAGCTCTTCGGTGTAGGGTCCGGTCTTCCCTGCCCACTCCACGAGTCGGTCCGGGGTCCAGTCCGCATACTCCTGGTGGGTCCGGGGCATATGCTCCCGGGTCGTGACGTGCTTTCCCTTCCCGTGGAGCCGACGGTGGGAGGCGACGCGAACGTTCCGGTGGAAGATCTCGACCGTGGTCTCGGTGAAGCGCGCATCCACCTTGCTGGGGTAGATCGTGTAGGGAACGCTGTAGTAGTTCCTCTCGATGTCGATGTGATAGTCGATGTTCACGTTGCACCGCCTCCAGTGCCCGATCTCGTAGCGTCGAGGGGGAAGAGGACGGAGGTGGGGTCGGTCGAGCTGCTCGAAGCGCTCCCGGCGACTCATCCCGAGCTTCTGGAGAGGGCGATCGTTGAGGGTGGGGAGGAGATCCCAGATCGCCTCGTTCAGCTCCTGCAGGCTGAAGAAGGTCCGGTTGCGTAGGACCCCAATGATCCACCTCTGCACGATGAGGACGGAGGCTTCGGCTTTGGCCTTGTCCCTGGACTTGTAGGGACGAGCCGGCACAACGACCGCCCCGTAGTGCTCAGCCATCTCCTCGTAGGTTCGGTTCACCCCCGGCTCGTAGCGACAAGGCTTGTCGACTCCGCTCTTGAGGTTGTCCGGGACGTAGATCTCGCTCGATCCCCCGAAGAACTCGTTCATCCGGATGTGAGCGGCGATCCAGTCCGGAAGGCTCTGGCTCCGCGTCGCCTCGGCGTAGATGTAGCTGCTCGCTCCGAGAACGCCGACGAAGAGCTCGACCTCTTCAACCTCGCCGGTCTTCGGGTCGACGATCTGCGGCTTCTTCCCCGAGAAGTCGACGAAGGTCTGCTTCCCACCCACGTGCACCTGGCGCATCGTGACGTGGAGCTTTCCCCGGAACCGTTGATAGAGCTCGCAGAAGCGGCTGTAGCTGTACCCCTCGGGATGGACTTCTCGGTACTCGATCCAGAGCAGTTGCAAGGTCACGCCCGGACGCGAAAGCTCCCGGTGGATCGAAGCGAAGTCCGGCTTCTCCAGGTCGCTGCCGGACGAGCCCGATGGGTAGAGGCGCTGCTCCAGGGCCTCGTCGGTCAGGTCGTCCGCCAAGGGCCACTCGACACCCGCTTCTCGGGCTCGCCGAAGACACTCGGAGACGGTGCCGTTGCCGATCCCGCAGACCCGCGCGATCTCTCGCTGCGGCAACTGGTTCTCGTAACGGAGCTTGAGTACGGTCCTGATCTGTCTCACACGGAGCCTCTTTGCTGCCATCCCTGGTCCTCCTTTCCAGAAGGACCAAGAATGGCCGAAGGCTCCGATCAGTGCTCAGCTTGCTCGGAATCGGTGCTCACCATGCCCGGAATCGATGCTCAGCATCCCCGGAATCGGTGCTCACCTTGCCCGGAACCCTGCTCAGCTTCCTCCGGAATCCGTGCTCACCTTGCGTCGGAATCGGTGCTCAGCTTGCCCCGGAATACGCATGCGCGACTGCGAGTAGGTTGGTGCCTGCGTCCAAGTACTGCATCGACGTGGAGCGAGCGCCGAACCGGGAGCCCTCACGGCGCGCGTGCATCTCATCCTCGTTCCGGTGGATCATCCTTCGCTCGAACACTAACTTCCATGAGCGCATTATCCGGGTACTGGAGTGCGCATGCGCCGACGGGTAGATGATTCAGAGGACGTATCCCTGTATTATGAAGCCAAGGAGAGAGCCTACGAGGTTCCAATCAAGGAGCAGGTGATCGACACACGTCTGAGAGAGATTGTTAGCTTGGGTGCAACCCTGTCAGGGGACGAGCTCGACGGATTCCTCTCGGAGCGTTGCTCGGACGATTCTGCGTTGATGCAGACAGCTGTCCGACTTCTCTCCATTCCGGCCGTAGTCCACGGGGGCGCCGAGAGTGACGCGCAGTCCCTTTGCGTGACCTCTGTCGTGTGGCCCACTCAGCCTCGGCATATGGTGTCGCGTGATGACTCGATCCAATGGGACCCGCTCCCACCTGGAAGCGTGCTTTCACACCGCTACCTCATTGAGGAGTATCTTGCTTCGGGTGGAATCGGCAGAGTCTACAGGGCGCTTGATCAGGAGCTCGATGCTCCTGTTGCCCTGAAGACGTTGCGACCTGAGATAGCGAACGCACCAGCCGCACATCGTCGGTTCAAACAGGAGGTCCTGCTTGCGCGATCGGTGACCCACCGACATGTCTGCCGGATCTTCGATCTGGGCTGTGACGAGGAGCGGAATCTCACCTTTCTCACAATGGAGTTCCTGGCTGGTGAGACGCTCCAGTCCTACATACGCCGAAACGGGGCAGTAGGGCCTGTCCTTGCGTTGTCCTGGGCACGCCAGTTGTCTGGTGCTCTGGATACGGCCCACCGTGCTGGGATCATTCACTGTGACTTCAAGAGTGGGAACGTAATGGTAGTCCCAGGTCCAGACGGGGTAGGCAGAGCGGTGGTTACGGACTTCGGCCTTGCCGTGGCGGTGGAGCGGGGAGTGAAGCGCGAGCCTCTGTCGGAACGAAACGTCGAACCCGTGGACTCAGGGATATCCGATTCGGCGAGCGAATGCGGTGCCATCACGTCCCCACCGTGGGAGGGTACAAATGTGACCTCGGGCGGGAGCCGGGGGCCGCTCGTCGGCACACCTTCATACATGTCGCCAGAGCAGGTACGTGGTGAGTTCCTCGACGCTGCAAGCGATCTCTACTCGTTCGGGGTGGTGCTGTTCGAGATGATTACGGGAAGGCTGCCGTTCGCCGCGCCTACCCCGAGGGCCGCAGCTCTTGCCCATGTCATGGAGGAACCGCCTGATCCAAAATCCTTTGCCGATGTCGCGAATCGGTGGTCCGAAACGATCCTACGTCTTCTATCGAAGGAACCATCCCAGCGGTTTTCGACTGGCCGCGAGGTCGTTTCCGCGCTGGAAGGACTGGGCGGCTGTGAGGTCCTTGCCGGCCACTCCATTCCCGCTGAGTGCGATACCTTCGTGGCCCGGACTGAAGAGCTGCGGTCACTCGTATCAGCGCTGGAGTCATCTGAACCTCGTGCCGGGACGCGAGTTCTCACCATCGTTGGTCCTGGAGGAACGGGGAAGACCCGTCTGGCGATCAACTACGGTTGGGCAAGTGTGAATCGCTGGGAAGGGGGCGTTTGGTTTTGCGACTTGAGCGAGGCCCGGGACGTCGAGGGGATCGTGTCCGCGGTCGCGAAGTCGCTAGATGTCCCATTGGGCAAGACGGATCCAGTTCGACAACTAGAACACGCGATTGGATCACGAGCAGGCTCGCTGATCATCCTAGACAACTTCGAACAGGTGGTAGACTACGCGATTCCCACGCTTGGCAGTTGGGCCACCAGTGCCGCTCGAGTAAAGTTCCTGGTGACATCGCGCGAGAGGCTTCACGTTCCAGGTGAACTGGTCCTCGAGCTTGAGCCACTTGATCCAGAGACGGACGGCACGGAACTCTTCGAGGTGCGTGCCAGAAACTCCCGGGCGGGCTTTGAAGTAGGCGCAGACAATCGTGCGCGGATTCAAGAGATCGTCCGAAGACTCGACGGGATCCCCCTTGCGATCGAACTTGCTGCCGGACGTCTGAGGATTCTCAGCCTGGACCAGCTTGCAGAGCGGTTGGAAGACCGCTTCCAGCTTCTCACAGGAGGAGTTCTGGGGCGGCACCAGACGCTTCGTGTGGTCATGGACTGGTCCTGGGAGCTGCTGACGTCCTGGGAACGTTCCGCGGTTGCCCAGGCTTCGGTGTTCGAGGGGGGGTTCATGCTTGACGCGGCTGAGCACGTGCTGGATGTCAGCTCCGCCTCGGAGTCGCCTCCCGCAATCGATCTGGTTCAGTCGCTGGTCGACAAGAGCTGGCTCAGCGTTCGTGTCGTCGGGGAACGGCCTCGTTTCTGGATGTACTCCACGATCCAAGAGTACGCATCCGAGAGGCTCAGTCTTGACGAAGTCCCGGAACCTGAGGTCGGCAGGTGCGACCGCGAGGCCAGGCCTCAGTCGGCTGCGCACGTTCGGCATGGCCAGTTCTTTGCCCGTATGGGGTCTGATGCTTCACTCGACGCCATGTATCGACAAGGCGGTGTGGTCACACGCGACTTGCTTGCGGCGGAACTCGAGAACCTGATAGCGGCCTGTCGTCGGGCGGTGATTCGTGGAGATGAAGAGATTGCGGTTGCTACTCTCGCGGCTGCCGGGGTGGTGCTGGCTTTCCGCGGCCCTTTCTCTTCCTGGGTTCGGCTCGCGCACGAGGTGGTCGGGACGCTTCGGCGGCCGGAACTTCGTGGCAGGGGCCTGATGGAGCTTGCGAGGGCGGAGCGCTTGGTTGGAGCGATCGAGGACGCCCAACGAGCATACGAGGCGGCTTTGACGATCCATCTCGAAACAGGCAATCGGCGTCTCCAGGGCGAGACACTTACCCACCTTGGGATCGTCCTTATGGAGCAAGGCCGGATGGAGGAATCGCAGTCCCTCGGGGAGAAAGCGTTGCGGATTCACAGAGCTGAGGGGAACCAACGCTTCGAGGCGGTTGCGCTCGCAAATCTGGGCATCCTGGAGTTGGAGCTGGGTCACAATGAGATTGCTCTCTCCAACCTCGAACGGTCGCTCGAGATCCACAAGGACCTTGGGAACAGTTGGGTCGGGTCTGTATTCACCAACCTTGGGATCGTCTACAAGGAGCAAGGCAAACTCTCTGAGGCACTGGCAAGCTACGATGCCGCCCTCTCACTTCACCACGATGTCGGAGACAGACGTGGCGAGGGTATCGTGCGCGGGAACATCGGAGTCCTGCTACTGGACCAGGGAAGATCTGAGGAAGCGGTGGAGTATCTCGTGGCCGCTCTCGAAGCCCACCGCCAACTCGGTGACAGGCGAATCGAGGGAGTCTGGCTCGGGAACCTCGGGACTCTCTACAAGGAGGAGGGGCGTCTCGAGGAGGCGCGCGATGCCCTTAACGCGGCCCTCGCGATCCACCGCGATGTCGGGAACGCGAGCTTCGAGGGAGTCGTCCTCGGGACCTTGGGGAACCTCGACAAGCAAGTAGGGCGGTTGGACGAGGCAAGGAGAAACCTCGAGATCGCCCTGGTGATTCATCGCGAAGTAGGGGATCTTCGATCTGAAGGAGTTCGACACGGCGATTTGGGGGATCTCTCTCGTCAAGAGGGCCAAACGGACGAGGCTCGCGGTAGGTTTGACGATGGTGAGAGGTTGTTGCGGAGTGTCGGAGATCCCCTTGAACTAGCGAAGTTCCTTACTCTTAGGATTCGTTTCGAGATGGCGATGGGGCGGAGGGATGAAGGGCTAGCGCTTCTACGGGAGTCCGAGGCGCTAGCCCGTCAGGCACAATCGAGCCCGGGATCGAGCCTGATGCTCCGGCTTGCCGAGTTGCGTCAGTCTCTCGACGATGGGGATTCGGCAGGGTCCTGATCCTTCGTTGATATGGAACGACCTTGTCATCCCCCACCAACCGGTCAGAATCCTTGGTCTACCGGTACGTGATGTCCGGCAACACCACGTTGCCATCTGCCGTACTCCCATTCTGCACGATGATCTCGACCGTATGGCTGGCCTCGGGGTTGGCCGAGTCGAAGGACACCGTGACCGACGCCTGGAGTTCAGAAACGAACGGCAACTGGGCGAGGGCGAGGTCGGACGCGTCGGACGCGATCTCCAGGGTCTTCCCTCCCGTGCAGTCGCTGAGGTCCGCCGGGTTGTCGTCGAGCCCAGGCAGCCAGGACTCGTTGACCAACGGATCCCCGCTCCAGACGGTGTGGATCGTTCCCCGAGCCGGGGTCCATTCGTTACAGTAACGGTTCGTGGTCCAGAGGTCTGTAGTAGACGGGCTTTGGATCGGCTCGTCCGTGAAGTTGATGAACACCCTCACGGCGTCCGGACGCCAGGCGAAGGTCTCCTCTGCGCAGCGGACCCCAAGGACGCCATTCTCCCCGTACAGCTGGTTCTGGGTCGCCCAGGCGGCGATGGCAGAGGCACTCGGATCACTGATCCCTCTCGTCCGGGCCGTGCCCTGCCGGTTGGGCCGCGTCAGGTACGCTGAGAAGTCCGAGGTCGTCGTCAGACCGATTCCTCCGTTGATCGTGCCATCCTGTCCGACGCAGCCGAATCGGATATCCCAGCCGGCCGACGCGAGCGCGGCTGAGTAGGACAGGATGCCTTCTGCAATCCGGTCTGCCTCCTCGCCCATGCTTCCGGAGTTGTCGATGACGAACACCATGTCGATCGCGCTTGGGGCACCACTGCCTCCCAGGTCCTTCACTTCGATGTCGACTGCCTTCCCATCCTCCAGTACCCAGAGCGACTGGTACGCGACAAAGGGGATGAGCTCCTCTTTCACCGGGTCCGTCAGTCCGATGAGCGGGAACTTGACCCGTGACGCGGAACCTTCCGAATCGCGCACGAACGGTCCGGCGGAAGGGGTGACGTTGTGGAAGGCCAGCTCCGGCGGATCCTTGTCCGTTACGTGTGGCTCGATCACCTCTCGGCTACAACCAGTTGTAAATAAGGCGGTTACGAAGAAACCGACGAAGATCGTACTTCTGTTCATGGGGCGTCTCCTTCCCAACGGGTCCCGGGTCTTTGGCCCATTTGGCGGTGGAGGGCGTGTTCTCGTGGCCAACCGCGAGTTGCGGGTAGAAGCCGCCGGATCCCCGGGTCGTTCCTCCGGTGGAACGCGCGCGACCGGGACGTGTGTATACTCGTCTCGTATCCCTAGAGCGCAGCCCCATGCCCCCCCTCCGGAAAGGTGGTCAACATGCGAGCTTTCGCCTCTCTCCAGCCTTCGATCCTGGTCGCGTCGGTTTGCCTGATTCTCGTGGGCGCCAACGCTTGCTCCGATGGAGCCAGGATCTTGGACCCAAGCGCGAACGACGCCCTCTCGCAGAGTGGGACCCGTGACACGGGGACTCTCGCCGGCGGGGATCCGGTCGGAGAACTCAACCCATCCGTCCGTCCTGCCAACACCATGCGAGCGTTGATGCGCGCCTACAATCATCGCGATCGGGACCTGTTCGAGCAGCTATTCGATCCGGAGGACTTCAGTTTCCGATTCGATCCGCTGGATCTGCAGGAGAATCCGGATCTGCCGGTCTCCTGGTCCTGGCCAGAGGAGTGGACGGCGACCCGCAACATGTTCGACTCGGACGACGTACTCGATATCCGACTCGACTATCAGCTCGGTCCGGTTCTCGAGGTGGAAGAGGATGATGTCGTTCCATTGGACTGGATGAAGATGACAGTCACCGACGTTCACCTCGAACTGGAGTGGCAGCCCGCCGACGGCGGTGATCCAGTCGTCTTCTTCGTCGATGGGGATCGAGGTCAGTTCTTCTTCAAGCCCGTGGAAGTAAGCGGCCGTACGACATGGCCGATCGCGGAGTGGCGAGACATTCGTGTCGGAGCGGCGGGGGCCGCGACTGAGGATAGGTCCTGGGGCTATCTGAAGAGCCTCTTCAGATAGCCTTGCGCTAGGTAGCCTTGCGCTAGCGCTGGCCTTCGACCGAGGCGGATAGGGGAGCTCCACTCACTCGCGCGCGGCAGGATCCTGCGCGTCGAGCGGTAGGGGAGCGAGGCCGCCGTTGCCCAGGTGGAGGACGGCGCTCGTACCTCCAGATTCAGACGCACCGACCTCGATCCACCAGCCGTGCCGTTCCGCGAGCATGCGCGCAATCGGGAGCCCGAGACCACGGCCACGTGGGTCGTTGCGGTCTGGCCACCCTTCCGGCAGCCCCTCGCCGTCGTCGAGGACCCGTAGCTCTCGCGCGCTTGCTTCGATCGTCACGTTCCCTCCAGGCGCGGCACGCAACGCGTTCCGGAGGAGGTTCGTGAATGCGATCGAGAGCGCAGCCGGATCTACCCAGGCGTTCGTGTCGACTCCCCACTTCCACTCGACGTGGGTTGAGTCTCTTTCGCCCAAGTACGGTTCGGCCGCGTTCGGAAGCAAGGTTCGAAGATCGACATTCCGCGGCGGCTCCGGATCCCGGGCGGGGGAGAGCGCGAGCAGGGCCACGAGATCCTCCTGCGCCCGACGCGTCGCGCGTTCGATCCGGTCCAGTACCGGCGTAGGTACGTCACCACGTTCACGGAGTACCTCGACTCCGCCGCGGATCACGGCGAGGGGCGTGCGGAGTTCGTGACTCGCCGCATCGATGAACGCACGTTCCCGCTGAAGCACATGATCGAGCTCGTGGACGAGCGCATTCACCGCATCCGGGATCGCGTCGAGTTCCTTGTCACCCGTGTCCTTCACGGGCCTTCCCGCAGGATGGAGCGGGTCGATCTCGTGGATCTGTCCGACGAGACCAGTGAGCGGGTTGAGGACACGCTTGGCGCGTCCTCCGGAGATCCACCAAGCGGCTGCGGCGGCGAGAAGGACACCGCCGATCAGTGACATGAGAAGCGCTCTCTCTCTTCTGTCGGCGATGTCGAGGTTCTTCACTAGCGCCCGAAGCTCACCATCGGGGTTCGAGGCCGTCAGAACCTGAATCGTGTGTCCGCTGATGTCGAATCGCTGAAACGTGCCGGGGGCGATGTCGCGAAGTTTCAATGGCAGCTGCTCGCGCGGCACCGCGAACTACTCGTACCACGACGCCACGTTCCGCGACTACGCACAGATCTTCGGTGACGACACCGAACCGACACAGCTAGGAGGCCAGGGTGCGCGGAGGCAGATTCGGCGCCTCTCGGGCAGGCGCGCCCTCGAGTCTACTTCTCGTAGATGATCCGATCCGGTGAGGCCCCGAGTCTCTCGAGGTTCTCCGCGGTCTCCTTGACGAAGGCCTGCGGACCGCAGATGTAGAAGAACTGCGTCTTGTCCTCGATCCGCTTCGCGAGGTAGTCCGCGTCGATCCGGACGTCGTCGTATCCCGGGCCGCTCTGGCGGGTGCAGGTGAGGAAGCAGCGGTCGCCGAAAGCGTCCCGTAGCTCCTTCTCGCAGATGATGTCCTTCGGAGTCTTGTTCGTGTAGATCAACGTCTGGCCCGAGGCGTCGCCGCTCTCGGCGAGCGTGCGGATGATGGCGAGGAACGGCGTGATCCCGGTGCCGGCGGCGATGAAGGTTCCCGGGCCCTTGTAGCCGATCTCGCCGAACGGGTCCGACATGAAGAGCGAGTCGCCCGCCTTCATCTGGTGCAGCGCCTTCGTCATCCCCTTCGGGTTCGGGTACTGCTTGATCGTGAACTCGATCACCCCATCGTTTGGCTGCGACGTGGGGGTGAAGGCGTGGTCCTCCGAATCCTTCTCGGTGGCGAGGCCAACCGCTTGTCCGGGCTCGAAATGAAATCCGTCCGGCTTCGTCAAGACGAACCGCTTGACGTCGTGGGTCACGAACTCCACGAGCTGGATCTTCACTGGCTTCATGCGTTTGGCTCCCAACGTCGGGTCGATCTCGAAGGCCTGGAGACAGGCCGTAACCTACTGGGAATCCGGAGGGGCCGAGTCGTTACGGAACTTGGGGTTCCGTCTGACTTCGGCGCCACGGGGCCGAACTCGAACCTAGCCTGGGTGCGCTCTCGTGAGGACTCCGGGAGACAGTGATTCCCCTAGATGGTCGGGGTTCCGGTTGGCTACGCTGACGCCAACCATGGCTACCGCCCGACTCTCTCTGCTCTCGCTCGCCCCTTGGCTCATCACGCTGGGGTGTCTTCTCGCTCGAACGACACAGGCGGGGGCAACCCCTGTGTCGTGGGATGTTCTCGCACCTGGTCTGGAGGTCGCGCGTCTCGAGTTGGCGGTTCGCTCGGGCCTCGTTGACGCCGCGGGTCCAACGGCCGATATAGCACCCGACTCCGCCACCGATCCCCTTTCCGATCCCGACTCCCAGACCGCGACTCTTGCCGAACTCTTCGTCCTCCGTATCGACCCTGCGCACTGGCAGCTCGAACTCGCGACCCGGAGCGAGGGTGCGTTGGAAGACGGGCGGACCGCGCGAGAGTGGGCGGAGGCGGAGGGGTTCGTCGCCACGATCAATGCTGGGATGTACGCGACCGACTACGTAACGAATGTCGGCTACCTCCACGCCGGAGACCACGTCAACAACGGGCGCGTGAACGCTTACGAATCCGTCGCCGCGTTCGGTCTCGCTTCAGACGTGCCGGAGAACCTGCTGGAGTCGGCCGGCGCTACGAACCTCCCCGAGTTCCACATCTTCGACCTCGACGACCCCGACGTCTCCATGGCCCGCATCCGGAGCCAGTACGAACACGTCGTCCAGAACCTCCGGCTCATCAAGCGGCCCGGCGAGAATCGGTGGAATCAGCAGCCGAAACGTTGGTGTGAGGCTGCGCTCGGAGAGGACGCCGAGGGACGCTGCCTCTTCCTCTACTGCCGCGCTCCGCTCTCCATGTATGACCTCAACGAAGCGCTCCTCTCCGCGGGGATCGGACTCGTCGCCGCGCAGCACTTGGACGGCGGGCCGCCGTCTCAGCTCTTCGTGCGCATGGGAGATACCGAGGTCGAGTTCGTGGGTGGCGCAGAGGTGAGTCGCGCGGACGGCACAGCCTGGCTGAATCGACGGATTCCGAACGTGATCGGAGTTCGGCCGCGGTAGGAGATCGAGAAACGAATGTCTGCACGTCTCGAAGACCTCACTTGGCTGGAAGCGGAGGCGCTTCTCACTCGGCGCGAGATCTCGTCGTCGACGTTTGCACGAGCTTGGCACGGTTCGGTCCACGACGCTTCTATGCGCTCAATACGGGTGTTTCCACGGTTCGCGCTCTCGCACCCGCGGTCGATCTTCTCGCGCGGGAGAACATCACGCTCCGGTTCACGGACATCCTCGCGATTCTGGGGCCGGTGGAGGCGGAGATCTGCGAGCAGGAAGGCGGAACCCACGCGGACGAGAGCGAGACATCGATGATGCTCCATCTTGCGCCGGACCGCGTTGCGATGGAGTTCGCGGTGAAGGACTACGATCCCAAACCGGGCCTGACGCGCGTTCCGGGCACGGAGAAGGGGTACTCGCCTACCGGCATCTTCGGGGATCCGACACTCGCGACGGAAGCGAAGGGCAAGCGGCTCGTTCAGGCACTGGTCGACGGAATCGTCTGGGAAATCGAGTCGTTGCGCGGTTCTGTGTAGAAAGAGTCGACCGACGCGATCGCGAGGACGGGTGACAAAAACCGGCCAGGGCGTCACCGCGAACCGGCTGCGAACCCTCCAGAGGAGACTATCTTGGATCGAAGATGAGTCTGTCGGGATTGTCCCGAATCGAAACGGGAGGATGCTATGTACAGCCTTCGTTCCAAACGCCTCGCACCTACACTGGCTTTCGTTCTCGCGGCGACCATGGCCTCCGGGTCCGTCTCGCTTGCGGGAAGTGATCCCCCCCTGGAGTCGGAAGACGAACACGACGTGGATCGCCGCAGCGACGACGGTTCCACCGCGCCGTGGTACTTCGAACCTGGCCGTCGCCTTCGCGTGCAGAACGGCGAAGACTGGATCGTGGGAAAGATCGAAGCCGCAAACCCTGGGACCGTCGTGCTCGCGGTCGCCGACACGGATTCCCTGGTGGAAGTCTCGACCGTCGCAACACGGATCCAGGCGCAGGTGGGGAGCGAGTCGCACGTAGGACTCGGAGTTGCCGCGGGGATGGTGTTCGGGGCTCTCGTCGGCTCGAGTCTGGGTGCCTCGTCAGGGGAGTCTGGATCGCTCGACTCGGCGTTCGGCGCGATCGGTGGATTCGGTGCCGGACTGATTCTCGGCGGCGTCACAGGAGCGTTCGTCGGCGCGGCCGCGCAGACTCCGATCTGGGATGACGTGTACCCTCCATCGCTGGTCGACGGATCCATGCGCTCGACACGGCTCGGCTCCGATCCCCGCTGGATGTGGGAGCAGGAAAGTGTCACCGATCGGTCGCTCACCGAAGAGCACCGGTACGAGGTCCGCTTGGGCATTCTCGACTGGTGACCATGCGTCCGCACGGCTCCCCCCTCGCCATGCCTTCCCAATGTTGATCGATGTCGCACCCGTCTCCTCGGCTATGGTCAGGCGATCCCCCCGAAGGCCGTAGTCCTGCTCGGACGTGACTCCCTGTCCGCCTTCCTACGGGACCGACGTTCCAACGATCTAGAGCACAAAGGGCTGCATCGTCTCGGGATCCCCTTACTCGAAACGCGTTGACCTGAACCGACTTGAGAAGGAAGCATGGGTCTTGCGGAACGACCGGGGCGGTGTCCTCGGAGGCTCCCTCCGCGAGTTCCCCAGTCCCGCTGGGACCCCCAAGGAGGACCACATCATGGCGAAGGCCAAAGAGAGACCGAAGCCGATCCTACTGCCCCAGCTCTGCAAGGGGTGTGGCCGCTGCATCGAGGCATGCCCCCGTGGATGCATCCAGATGGGGACCGAAATCGACCAGGAATCCGGCCTCGTGCCCGTCGTGGTGGATCGGGAGACCTGCAACGCCTGTGGTCTCTGCATCACGGCCTGTCCGGAGCCGTACGGTCTCAACACGATCGAGTACGAACTCGAGGATCCCAAGCACCTCTTCGGTGAGGGAGTGGCGAAGCCGGTCACGCCAGACCAGCCGAGCGAGCGGATCCCGCTTCCCAAGGTGCAGCCGATGGTTCTCAAGGGGAACTACGCCGCGGCGATCGGCGCGATCCTCGCGGGCTGCCGGCACGTGTTCGGGTACCCGATCACTCCGTCCACCGAAGGCGCGGAGCTGATGGCGAAGGTGCTTCCTCAGCTGGACGGCGTCTTCCTCCAGGCGGTGAGTGAAGTCGCGACCGTGAACCATCTCTACGGATGCGCGGGTGCGGGCCTGCCCTGTATGACGTTCACGAGTTCGCCGGGCTTCAGCCTCATGTTGGAGGGCATCTCCTACATGATCGGTGCGGAAGTCCCCGCCGTGTTCGTCAACGTGATGCGCGGTGGACCTGGCCTTGGCAACATCGGCCCGGAACAGGCGGACATCAAGCTCGGTTGCCGCGGGCTCGGTCACGGCAACACCCATGCGATCATCCTTGCACCGACCAATCCTCAAGAGATGCTCGACCTCTCGATGGAAGCGTTCCGTCTCGCGTTCGAGTATCGGAACCCGGTCTTCATCTTCGGTGACGGTTATCTCGGCCAGATGACCGGGCGCGTCCAGCTCCCGGAGACGATGATCCGCCCCGGGATCCCCGGTTGGGCCGTCTACGGCGACGAAGCGCATCGTCACAACCTCATCAACTCGATCGACCTGATCGAAGTCGACCTCGAGAAGAGGAACGAAGCTCTCAACGAGAAGTACGCGCGGATGCAGGCGAACGAACAGCGTTCCTCGTCCTTCCGTGCCGACGACGCCGAACTCCTCGTCATCGCATGCAACACGCCTGCTCGAATGGCGAAGGGTGCGGTGGAGCGGCTCCGCCGCGAAGGAATGCCGGTTGGACTCTTCACTCCGCTCACACTCTGGCCGTTCCCGATCGACGCACTGAAGCCTCTCCTCGGGCACGCGAAGAAGGTGCTGGTGGTGGAAGCCAGCGCCGGTCAGCTGGAAGACGAGCTCCGTCTCGCTCTCAGCCACGCGGACATCACCGGCATCGAGATCTCGCATCTCCGCCACATGGGCGGCGTCCTTCCACAGGAAGGCGAGATCGTGGACAAGGTGCACGAAGTTCTGGAGGTGACGGCATGAGCACGGAGACCAAAGGCACCGCCTTCTTCCAGCACTTCGATCGCCATGCCCACGGCAAGGGGCTGAAGGGTGCGTCCACCCACTACTGTCCGGGCTGTGGCCACGGGCTCATCCACAAGTACCTGGCAGACGCGATCACCGAGCTCGGGATCCAGGATCGCACCATCGCGATCTCTCCGGTCGGCTGCAGCGTCTTCCTCTATTACTACTTCGACGTCGGAAACACCCAGGCTGCGCACGGCCGCGCCCCCGCGGTCGGTCTCGGGCACAAACTCGCGAATCCGGAATCGATCGTCGTCAGCTATCAGGGCGACGGAGACCTCGCCTCGATCGGCATGGCCGAGATCATGCACGCCGCGCAGCTCGGCATTCCGATCAGCGTGATCTTCGTGAACAACGCGATCTACGGAATGACGGGCGGGCAGATGGCGCCGACCACGCTCCCCGGGATGAAGTCGACGACGTCGCCGTTCGGCCGTGGGGCGATGGAAGGTCCGCCGACCAAGATGGCGGAGTTGATCGCACAGCTCGAAGCGCCGGTCTACGTCGAGCGGACCGCGCTCTTCGACCAGCGCACGCGCAAGGCAACACAGAAGGCGATCAAGAAGATCCTCCAGCTCCAGATGGAGGGACGAGGCTTCGGGTTCGTCGAAGTGCTTTCCGAATGTCCCACCCACCTCAAGATGACTCCGACGGATGCAGAGGAGTGGGTGAAGAACGAGATGACGAAGTACTTCCCGATCGGGAAGCTCAAGGACGAGACGCGGGATCCTTGGTTCCACCTCGAAAAGCCGACCTTCGACCCCGAGCGGATCACCAAAGTGCTCGAGGCGAGCGCCGAAGCCCCGCCACGTCACTGCAAGACCTTCCCGGGACACCTCGACGAGGTGGACGTCGCGCTCAAGCTCGCGGGCGCGGGTGGAGACGGCGCGCAGACCGCCGCGCTGCTGCTCGCGAAGTCGGCGATCCACGAAGGGTTCGACGCAACGCACATCCCGAGCTACGGCCCCGAGTCGCGAGGGGGAACGTCATACGCCGACGTCCACATCGCGAAGGAGGAAGTGCTCTCCCCGGCTTCGCCGCGGCCACACGTCCTGATCGCGTTCAACGCTCCGAGCCTCGCGAAGTTTGGCCCGACGGTGCGGGAGAACGGGATCATCGTCTACGACTCTTC
The DNA here is from genome assembly GCA_020633975.1 of Candidatus Eiseniibacteriota bacterium. Lineage (GTDB taxonomy): Bacteria > Eisenbacteria > RBG-16-71-46 > CAIMUX01 > CAIMUX01 > JACKCR01. The sequence goes on from JACKCR010000011.1 coordinate 31,240, forward strand.
CGTCGTATCCGACGTACCCAAGGAACTACCCAAGGGAGTCAAGGTCTTCGGCGTTCCGTGCGCCGAGATCGCGATCAGCCTCGGCCGTCCCGTGGTGAAGAACGTTGTCGCGCTGGGTGCGCTCCAGGAAGCGACCGCGATCCTCAGCGAGGAGACGCTTCTCCACTCGATCCGGGAAGCGCTCGCCGGCAAGTGCGCGATGATCCCGGTGAACGAAGAGGCGTTCCAGTGGGGCGTGCGCTCGGTGCGCGAGGGGTTCACGCACCTTCCGGAAGCGGAGGTGGGGAAGTAGGCCGACTCCACGCACGTGACGTCGTGAGCGAGGAAACGCCGACCCGAGATGGGCCGGCGTTTCGTTTGGTGGTGCTATGGTGGTGCTTGGCAGCGGTAGCTCGCGCGTCCGGCCCGGACGGTGCACCGGATGTCGGGGGGCTAGGCGTCGATCCTGACGCAGGGCCCGGGCCGTTTGCGCGCCTCGCATGTCACCGGACGAGTACGACTCGTTCCGTGACCTCCGACTGCGTGGTCCTCAGCCGGACGAGGTAGAGACCTGCAGAGACTTTGCGACCGAGTCCGTCGCTTCCGTTCCACGTGACCTCGTGGTCTCGGGCCTCCAGGCGCCCGTTCACGAGCTGGGAGACTCTGCGACCCGACGTATCGAAGACACTGAGATCGACCGGCCCGGCCTCGGACAGCCGGAAGCGAAGTGTTGTCGCGAGGTGGAACGGATTCGGTTGGCACTCGACTCCGAGAAGGGTCGTGGCCGTGTCGGTGCCGTCTAGTCCCGCAGGGACGAAGTAGGGATACTCGAGGTTCAGCTCGTCGGTGTCTTCGATGTAGATGTCGTCGATGTAGAGCGGTCCGACGACTCCCTGGCCTCCGCCCGTCTTCACGTAGAACGTACGTAGGTCATTGGCACGGGTGCCATTTCGGAACCCGAACACATCGAGCTCCTCCGCGCTGAGCTTGTCGCTTTCGAGCGCGGGGAGCCCATCCCTCGTGTGCATCCAGACCTGAATCTGATCGGCTTCGTTGTCCAGGTACATCCAACAGCTGTACCACCGGCCTTCTTCCAACGGAGTCAGCACCCTGTAGGTTCCGTCGTCGTTCACCCGGATCTCCGTCGGCGCGTTCGTCACGCTCAGTTCTGCCTCGAAGTGATCGAACCGATCCGGAGAGAAGAGGTCCGACATCCCGAACGACGCGCTGAGTTGACTACCGAGACGGAAGCGGAAGAAGAGCATTCTCTTCGTCCCCTCGGTGACGATCAGCTCCCGGTGCAGATTCGAGGAGTCGGTGGTGATGGACAGAACTTGGTTCACGTCCCAGATCGGGTCCACGTCGACGATGCTCGTGCTACTCGTTGCTTGCCAACCTGCCTGCTCGTCGATCGGGCCGAGCGCCAGACTCTCGAAGTCCTCGACCAGAGTGAAGTCCGCACGTGCGCAACTCGCGTGCACCGAGAGTAGAAAGGGGACAGCGAGGAGGAGACACCGCACGAGGCTTGCTAGGGAAGAGGCTCTATGTGAGTGGGTGGAAGAAGAAGGATCGGTCCAAGGACTACGGATGCTCATCGTATACCTCCACGGTCGAGCTTCGTTGGCCCCTTTGAGTGGGTGGATCGATCAGTCCATGATCGGTTCCTCTACTTCGGACGGAAGGTGTTGGGCTGCGTTACAGACAACGTGAGAGTGTCGAGTGAAGAGGAGAAGGGTGAGACGTGATCCGTCGATGCGTTCGACTCGCAGATGAGCGAGCCGTTCGAGCGAGACGTCCGAGGGAGCTTTCCGAGAGTGTGAACGCTCAGTGCCCGCCAGGTCCTGGACCGGGAGGGTCGTGTCGCGGGCCGCCCGGGTTCTGTCGACCGGGATCGTCGGGTGGACCGCCGGGACCACGGATCTGGCCCGGGTCTGCATTCGGTCCGACCCCGGGCGCAGCGGCACCAGAAGGACCGACGATCTCTTCGAGACGCTCCAGCACGCGATCCGGCGCTCCATGGGCTCGCAGGTCTTGGAGGAGTTCGTCGATGACACGAGAGGTTCCGTTCGGATCGTCTCTTTGGAGTCGTGAGAGTTGGGAACCTAGTTCTTCGAGCGCAGAGTCCCGGAAACCGGAGGCCCATGCCTCCTCCACGACTCGAAGCGACTGATCCGCGGGAACCCCGGCTCCGACCATGCCTCCCAGCGCAAGAACCGGTGCGCGGGCCGAAACGAGGGAGAGATCTTGGTCGAGTGCGAGCTGCATCGACTTCATGACGTCTGCGTCCGGTACTCCCGCACCGAGCGCGTATGCGACGTCACCGACCATCTGACGTCGTCCCTCCCTCGTCTCTTCACTGGTTCGCGTTTCTGTTCGCGCCGTGGAGTCGAGCAGCTCTCCGGCGTGCACCAAGCGCGATTCGAACTCCGCTGCGACCGGCTCGATCCGGGCATAGGGAACGCCCTTCGCGAGACCTTGCAGGATCCGGTCGATCGTGAGTTCGGCGGGAAGCTCTCGTGTCGCGAGTCGCTGAGCCCGGCTGATTTCGCCGGCGATCTCACGTTGTGAGAGCCCGGCGGCGTGGCCGCGGGTGAGGAACTCACCGAGGAGATCGGGATCGATTCCGTCGTTCACGGCCTCGAGAAGGTCGTTCCGCACATCGGTGGCCAGGGGGCTCTGGGCATCGGGGAAGCAGGTCTCGAACGACCTGACAACGATATCGGGGAGCGTTGCTGCACTAGGCGTGGACATCGTGAGCGCAATCGCTGCGGCGATGCCGAAGCCGGTCAGTGCCCAGGTTCGCGCCCTCCGGAGGCGGCGGTCATCGGCATCGCCGGACTGCACAGGCAACGTGGACATCGAGAGCCACTCCTTCATTCGTTCGGTTCGACGAAGTCTCCGTGTGAGGGTTACGCCGATCCCGGGGCGCAGGGCTAGTCCTTTGCCACAACGGGGCGCTCGATGACGGAATGTCCGATTGCTGGTCATCGAGACCCCCTGAGGTCGAGGACGCCGTTTCGGCCGCCAAAGCCGTCACTATCGTAGCGGGGTGCGTCGAGGGGAGTCGTCCAGACTCCGTCGACCACGAACGCATAGCTGTAGACCCCCTCGGCGAGCGGGACCACACACTCCCACCTGCCGTCTCCGTCATCATCCGACAATGCAGTCGCTTCCGGGTCCCACTGGTTGAATGTGCCCACGACGTGGACGGTCGACGCTCCCTGCGCGGGATGGAGAAACCGCACACCGCCCGTTACGATCACCGGGCGCCATCCGTGCGGACGCGACGGGTTCCCGGTGGCGGAACGGTCATGTCGGGTCGTAGACGCTCCGTCTTCCGCGTCGAAGGCGTTCTCCAGGACCCTGCGGAGAATCTCGCGCGACCGTATCTGCGCAGACGGATCGAGAGCCTCCGACTTCCGGCCGAAGTTAGCGACGAGCCCGACTCGCACTCGGATCTGATCGAACTCCAGTGCCGAGACGTTCGAGGCTTGATGCACGGCTGCCGTTTCCAGCTCGACTCCGAAACGGGTCGACGCGGCGTGGCTCAATGCGAGCCCGAATCGGAGATAGGAGTCTCGACGCTCCTCACCCGTGTCGATTGCCGGATCCACGGTCAGATCGAAGACGGCGTAGTCGTCGTACGCGCGACGCCCCCATGCGCCGTAGACGCGGAGGTCCGTCCTGTCCCAGAGCCGGTGTTGGCCAGCGACTAGGAGTTTTGGTCCGTCGTTGCGGACCGTGGGGTCGTTCGACTCGACTCGGTGCAGTCCGAGCGTGAGTTCGAGCCAGGACCGAGGCGAAAGCGGGAGGACCGCGCTTCCCAGGATGTCGAGATGCCGGTCGGACTGGTGATCATCGGACCCGAGTTCCAGGGATCGCGCTCCATAGGAGATCCACTGGTGTTCCGCTGTGGCCGCAAAGCCAACGGATGAGGTCCGGTAGATCCAGCTGAGAGCGACGGCGCCTTCGTCCGAATCGAAGATCGCCGCTTCCTCTCGACGGAAGAGCCCAGCGCTGGAGCGGAGCTGGAGTGTCTGGCGCGAACTCAACGTGCGGCCGATGCTTCCCGCACCGGACGCGCCGAAGTCGAGTGGCGGACCCTCACCGGTGTACGTCGAGACGAAGGCGCTGCCGAGAACGGAGCCGCGCACCCGAGATCGTGCCCTTCCTGGCCACTTCACGCCTCCCTCCGCCTCGAGGGTCACGAACTCTGCGGCAGAGGGTCGCAGTGCCCCGAAGCCGTCGTCCGCCCAGACCTCACTATCGTGGCCCGACGACAATGAGATCGACGCGCCAAGGAGATTCGACGAGCCGAGCGTCCGCGTCGCGGAGACGGGGAAGAGCACGGCGATCATGAGACCGATGGCGATCACCACCACCGACCTCGGCCGTCCTGGCGTCGGGGCCGCCTTCGTGCGGGACGAGCGCGTCGGTCCCGCAGGGAGCGAACTCACGACGACGGCGGTGCCGATGTCGAAGCGGTCGAGCGCGTGCCTCATGATCAGAGGAGGAGAACGGCGTTCTCGTTTCCGAACCCATCGTCCTCGCGGACTCCCGAGTTCGGGTCGGTCACCCATCGGTCGTCCACGACGAACATGTACTCGTACCGCCCACGCGGGAGCTCCAGTGTCGTTGCCCAGACGCCACTCCGTACTTCTTCGAGAGGAGTCTTGCAGACCGCCCAACGGTTGAACGAGCCGACGAGGCAGACGCGGTTCGCGTCCCTGGCTTCGATCTCGAACTGGTGGAGAATGGTATCCGCTCGCGACATGCCGGAGTTGCTCTGTGCCAGCCCGGATTTTCCGGAAGCCAACTCCGGATTGTCGGACGGCGTCACAGCGGAGCCCCGTGCAGTTTCCGCGCCACCGTCCTCGTGTCCTACGTCTGCGAGGCCGCTCTGGCCCTTGGTCACCGTCTCGTCATGCCACGGAAGGGGAGGCCGAAGCACGAGGAAGACGACCGCCGCAGCCATGGCCGTGGCTCCAGCCCATACCCAAGCGGGGAGGAAGCGACGTGTGCCCGACACTCGTCGGGATGTGAGATGAGCGGCGTGAGGAGCCGAGGCAGAAGCGGACGCGGAAGTGGATCCAGACGCAGAAGCAGAAGCAGAAGCAGGACTCGCGAGCTCGGCGAGCACTGAATCTCGGAGACTCTCCGGCGCTGCCTCACGCGTATCCGCGAGCCAACGGTCGAAGGAGCCGAAGACGCGGGAGGCCCGAGCGATACGTGGGTCCTCGCGCATCTGGGCCGCAAAGTCGTCGTCGGCGTCCGCATCGAGATCGCCGTCGAGGAACGCGTGCAGTCGCGGATCGAACGACGGATCACGCTCGTCCGGATCGATCGGGTCTAGGTCTCTCTGGTCGGTCATCGTAGAACCTGCCCTGTGCCCTCGTGGCTAGAGATCGTAGCCGTCGGCGCGAACGAGCGCGAGAAGTCGTTCCCGCGCTCGATGAACCCGTACCTTCGCATTCGTTTTCGTGATTCCGAGCGCGGACGCGAGTTCGTCGTACTCCAGCCCCTCCTGATGCCTCAGCAGGAGCACGGTGCGCTGATCGTGCGTCAAGAGTGAGAGCGCACGGGAGAACGTATCAGCCAACTCCTTCTCCGAGAGCTCCGTGTCCGGCGCTGCCGACGTGGCAGCTGATGGAGGGGCGCAGCCGGTGCGGCTCTCGAGTGGAATCAGTCGTGCGTCTGCGTGCGCTCTCTTGCCTCGTTTGTAGTCGCGAATCTGGTTGATCGCGATCCGGAAGAGCCAAGTTCCGAGTCGGGACTCACCGCGAAAGCGATCGAGACCACGAAACGCCTTCACGAAGACGTCCTGGGTGAGTTCCTCGGCTAGCTCGAAGTCGGAGACCTGGCGCTTCACCAGGGCGAAGATCCTGTCCTGGTAGAGTTCCACCAGGTGATCGAATGCCCGCGCGTCTCCCATTCGAGCCTGCCGAATCCACACCTGCTCTCGTTCGCTCGGTGCGTGCAACCTCTGGATCCCCCGTGACACTCGTTGTCACGAGCTTCCGGGGAAGCTACACGACGCGAGTGCCCGCCCGTCGCGTTGGACGGAACTCTGGTGGGACAGTTACAGATCGACAGTCCTACGGGAAGGCATTGATAGCGCGTTCAGTGCCTCGCGGGGAGCTTCTCCAGCATCTCCGCTCCGCCGATCACCGCCGTCAGTTTGTCGAGCGCGGCTCGGTCGGCTCCTGGCCACTCGATAGAGTCGAGGGTGGTGGGAAGGGGGAGGTCCGTACGCAGACGGAGCAGATCGCGCATGAGGATTGCCTCCCTGTGGTGTATCCGAAGGCTCTCTGCGAGCGATGCCGCTCCGCGCACGTTCCTCTGCACGGACGCATCCCAAACCGACGAGTCCAGCGGGATCGCGTCGACCGAGCGGTAGTGAGCGAGGAGAGTCGATGCAGCCTTGAGCCCCCAGCGCGGGATACCGGGCATGCCGTCCGACGGATCGCCGACCAAGGCGAAGAGATCGGGGAGCACCGGCGGATCCACTCCGAACCGCGTCCGGACGTCGTCTTCTGTCGTGATCCGATCACGGATCCTGTCCCAGATGACGACCTTCGGAGTCGCGCACTGGAGGAGGTCTTTGTCCGTGGTGGCGATGACGACGCGTTCGACCTCGCGGATAGACGAGAAGGTGCGCGCCGCAGTTGCCAGGGCGTCGTCGGCTTGGGCGCGGAGGATCGGCCAGTACGTGACTCCGAGCGCCCGCAGGACATCCGTCGCCGGAAGGTACTGGCTTCGGATGAGCGTGCTCGCGTCCGCGGTCTGGGGCGCCCTCGTCCGCCCAGCCATCGCGTCGAAAGCGACCGCGACATGGGTGACATCCTGCCGGCGCAGGAGCTTGATCATCGTGAAGAGGAACGCCCTTGCGGCGCCGATCTCTCGTCCGTCCTCGGTCTGAGCGCGCGGAGCGCCGTGGAAGCACCGGAAGAGCTCGAAGGTGCCGTCGACGAGGTGAACGATCACGGGCACGCTCGAGGTTCCCCTTCCGCCATCACTAGAGATCCAGATGCCGGGCGAAGAACGCGAGGACGTCGGCGCGCTCCTCGATCCGCTTCGAGAGCGGCTTTCCCATCCCATGCCCAGCCGACGTGTCTACGCGGATCAGGGCCGGATGCTCGCAAGATTGCACGTGCTGAAGCGCTGCCGCGAACTTGTACGAGTGAGCGGGGACGACGCGATCGTCGTGATCGCCTGTCGTGATCAGAGTGGGAGGGTAGCAAGTCCCCTCCCTCACGTTGTGCAGAGGTGAGTATGCGTAGAGTTCGCGGAACTGTGTCGGATCCGCTGACGAACCGAAGTCGGTCACCCAAGCCCAACCGATCGTGAACTGGTGGAAGCGGAGCATGTCGAGTACGCCGACTTCCGGGACGGCCGCGCCGAAGAGGTCCGGTCGTTGCGTCAGACAGGCGCCCGCGAGGAGCCCGCCATTCGACCGCCCGGTGATCCCCAGTCTTTCGGGACACGTCCACTCGGCGCAGAGCCACTCTCCGACTGCGATGGCGTCGTCGAACACGTTCTGCTTGTTCGGCGTTCGGCCGGCATCGTGCCACGCCTTTCCGTACTCGCCGCCGCCGCGGAGGCAGGCGATTGCGACCAGTCCGCCATGCTCGACCCAGGCTCTCCACTGGGCCGAGTAGCCGGGAGTCATCGCGATGTCGAAGCCACCGTAGCCGTAGAGAATGGTCGGTACCTTGCCGTCCGGGTGGACGTCCTCCCGGTGGAGGAGGAAGACTGGAATGCGTACCGAGTCGTGATCGACGAACACACGACGCGTCAGAAGGCGCGGCCGACCCGGTAGGGCTTCCTGATCACCTTCGGTCGCGTTTCGTCGACGAAGCTCGAGGGTTCCCGCAGCCGTTCCTAGGTTGCCGTAGTGGACCTGGTTCGGTGCCAAGAACGTGCTGAGCTGGACGTGCATCCTGCCGTCACTCCGACTCGTCGAGAGAGCGAGCACGCTCGAAAGCTCGTCGGGAAGTGCGATCGTCTGGGTCGGGCCGCAGGCAGTCTTCGTGTTTCCGTCTTCCGGGCCGTTCCACGTGACGGGCGCATACGAAAGGCGGGACGTGGCGTGCTTCCAATAGTGGAGCACGAGCCAGCCGGGATCTCCGCTCGCTTCTGCGCCCGCGACCCGTGCCGAATCGAGGCGGTCTTCCGACTCGGGCACGAGCGTGGTCCAAGCGCAGGAGTCTGCATTTTCCGTCCGGACGGCGACGACTCGTCCCTTCGGCGCTTCGTGGTTCGTGACGAAGATGAACTCGGAACCGAGCAGACCGACGAAGTCGAAGTGCGCATCGACGTCCGCGATGAGCGGACGTAGTTTGCCGACGGTTCCGTTCTCGATCGGAGCGATGTAGATCCAGTTCGAGTCCAGCCCGCCCGTCCAAACCGAGAGTACGAACCAAAGGCCGTCGTGGGTGACGGAGGGATTGAACGTCCAGTCGGGATGATCTGGCTCCTCGTGGACGAGCACGTCGTCGGTCGTCGGCGTGCCGAGCATGTGGAGCCGGACCTTCTGTGCGCTGTTGGTCGCCGCGAACTCCGTCCCCTTTGCGGGTGGATCGTAGGGGGTGTAGAAGAAGCCGGTTCCGTCCGGAAGCCATGCGGCCGAACCGAACTTCGACCACGGAACGGAGTCGGGCAGGTCGCGTCCCGTGGCGACTTCACGGACCTTCCAGGTCATCCAGTCGGACCCCGCCTCCGAGAGTCCGTAGGCGAGCAGCCGCCCGTCCGGAGTGATGGCGACCCCGCTGAGGCTCGTCGTTCCGTCGGCGGCGAGAGGGTTGACGTCGAGGAACGGGCGGAACAGGTCGGACGCCGGGGGACGCCCGTTCGCGTCCGCTTCACCGACGAACAGTACGTCCTGGTTCTGGACGCCGTCGTTGCGGAACTCGAACCAGTACGGCCCCCGCCTCCAGGGTGCTCCGGTCGTCGGCTCGTTCCAGATCTCCGAGAGCCGCTTCCGGAACGTGCTCCGCTGCGGGATCGTCTCGAGGTGGCGGAACGCCACCTCGTTCTGCGCCGTCACCCAATTCCGTACTTCCGGCGAATCTGCGTCTTCCATCCATCGATACGGATCGGGAACCTCGGTGCCGTGGTAGATGTCGACCGTCTCGTCCCGTCGCGTCGTTGGATAGTCACTGTGCTTCGTCGCGGAAACGCCTTCGCTCTGCTTGGTCACGTCACGGTCTCCCTTGCGGATCTCGTTGCGAATCTCTCTACCAGCGGTCCGATCCACCCTTCGACTTGTCGGGATAGGGCGGCGGGGTCGGACGCGGAACAGGCGACTCCGCGATCCGCTTCTTCAAGTAGTCGATGGCGGCGTCGAGTTGCGGATCGCGGCCCTGCATGTAGGCAGACGGGTCGTCCTCCACCTCGACGTCCGGACGAACGCCGATGCCCTCGATGATCCACTCCCCTTCGGGGACCCACGCGGCGTAGTTCGGCGGGAAGATCCAACCTCCGTCCACGAGAGTGTAGCCGCCTCCGCTTCCGACCTCTCCGCCCCAGCTTCGGGTGCCGATGAGCGGACCGATGCCGAGCCGTTGGAAGGCGTCGCTGAACTCCTCCGCGTTGGACCCGCTCTGGTCGTTGCAAAGCGCGACTCCATAGCCGGGGAAGGCCCAGTCCTGTCTGGACCAGGAAGCACCGTGACGCGGCTTGAAGAACGAGTACTGGGGAGACGACATCTGGAGGAGGAGCATCGCGTTGATCCAGCCTCCTCCATTGAAGCGCACGTCGTAGACGAGGCCGTCCCGGTCGAGATTCGCGTAGTAGTGCTTGGCGAACTCCTGAAGGCCTCGGCCCGACATGTCCGGAATGTGGACGTAGCCGAGGTTCTCTCCGCCGTTCGTGCGCACGTATTCACGACGGCTCTCCACCCAGTCGAAGTACCGCGCACGTCTCTCGCTGCTCATCGGTTCGACGAGGACGTCGCGCGCCCCTTCGAGAGACGGCTTCGAGTTGACCGTGAGCGTGATCCATCGGCCGCCGGTTCCGACGAGGAGTGCACGCAGATCCTGGTCCGTACGGACAGGTCGTCCGGACACGGCGAGGATGTAGTCGCCGACCGATACGTCGACGCCGGGAGTGAGCAGCGGTGAGCGTGCGTCCAGATCGAACCCGTCGCCGGGAAGGATCTTCGTGATCCGGTAGGCGGGGGTTGCGCCCGGAACGGCTTCGAAGTCGGCGCCGAGGTATCCGAGCGGAGTGAAGCGGGGGCGGGTCTGGTCACCGCCGCCGACGTAGGCGTGTCCGCAATTGAGTTCGGCCATCATCTCGCCGAGGACGAAGGTGAGATCGCTCCGCACCGCCACCGCGCCCAGCATCGGTTCGTACTTCGTCCGGACGGCGTTCCAGTCGACGCCGTGCATGTTCGGCGCGTAGAAGAAGTCGCGCACGACGCGCCACGACTCGTGGAAGATCTGGCGCCACTCCGCTTCCGGGTCCACGGTGAGGGTCCAGCCCTGCGTGTCGACCGCGCCGTCGTCCTTCGGCATCTCGCCCGCGGTCGCGTCCATGACGGTGAAGTTTCGCCCCTGACGGATGAGTAGCTTCTTGCGGTCGAACGAGAGATCGAACTCTTCGAGACGGCCGACCAGGTCCTTGGCTTCTTTCTCCTCCAGATCGAACGATTGGAGCCGCCGGTTGCCGCGCCCTTCGTCCTCGTCGTCGTCCGCGCCCCGGCTGAGGAAGCTCTCCACGAGGAGCTTTCCCTCCACCGGTTCGACCGCCGTGTACCGTGCGGCAGGCATCGGAACCTCATCGACTCGGGCGGCGATTCCATCCACGTCGACGGTCATCTTCGGGAGTTCAGGTGTGCCGCTCTTTCCCTTCTTCTTGCCGTCGTCCTTTCCCTTGTCCTCGTCCTTACCTTTGCCTTTGCCGTTCTCGCCATCCTCCGAGTCGTCTCCCGCGCCCTCTTCGTCGTTCTTCTCGAGGAACGGAGACTCGGTTTCCTTGGAGAGGGTGACGAGAGAGACCTTCGTCATGTCCCGGAACGAGTAGTAGCGGTTACCTTGCGAGTAGGTGTTGGCGTACTCGCGGTCCGAGAGGAAGTAGAGGTACTTGCCTTCGGCGTCGAACGCGGGTGCGTAGGAACTCATTTCCGGCGACGTGACACGGGTCATCTTCCCGGTCGCGATTTCGTAGAGCTGAACGGTCCAGTTCCAATTCGGCTCGAGGAACGAGTACGCGACCCACTTCCCATCGGGGCTGAAACGGTACTGATCGAGCGTGAAGTCGTACGAACCTCCTCGGTCCAGCTGGGCCACCGTCTTCATCGCTCCCGTCTTTGCGTCGACGAGGAGGATTCGCAGCTCCCGATCGCTCGTGAGAAGACGGGATCCGTCGGGAGACCAGGCGATCGGTCCGAGCGGGCCTTGGTGGTCCTTGGTCAGCTGCTTCGGCGTAGGAACGCCTTCGTCTGTCGTGGTGAGAAGCCAGATCTGCTCCTCACCAGATTCGTCCGAGACATACGCGATCGTCGATGCGTCGGGAGACCAGGCGGGGTACTGGCAACGCACGCCGTCCACCGCGGTGACGACCCGAACGTCGCCTTTCTCGGCCGGAGCGGAGAGGATCTGTCCGCGTGACGAGACGAGGAGCCGCTTCCCGGTCGGGCCGAGATCCACTCCGAAGAGTTCGTCCAGCGCCGAGACGCGACGCGGGCGGGCGTGGATCCGATCGGAACGGAGGTCGAGTTCGAGGTCACGCGTCGCGCCGCTTGCCGGATCGTAGAGTGCGATTCCGTCTCCGTGCTCGAAGACGATCCGGGTGCCGTCCGTGTTCGGGTAGCGGACGTCGTACTCGGTGAACTGCGTGGCGGCGGTTGCGGCGCCGCTGGCTGGGTCGAGTTGGAACAGGTTCGCGAGCCCGTCCCGCTCCGAAACCATATAGAGGTCGTTCCCGACCCAAACGGGTTCGGTGTCGACGCCGGCATCGTCGGTGAGACGGGTGAACTCGCCCGTGCTCGGCTCGGCCAGCCAGATGTCGTCCGCGAGACCGCCGCGGTAGCGCTTCCAGTGCTGCCACTCTGCGCTCACCGGCACGTAGGCGATCTGTCCATCGGCTGCGATGCTGGCGAACTCCCCGTACGGAACCGGAAGCTCCGTCGGGCTCCCTCCGGACGCGGAGACGGTGAAGAGGCGGCTGCGCATCTTGGCGCCATCCCACCGCGACCGGAAGACGATCCCGGCGCCATCCGGAGTCCATCCAAGGACTGTCACGCCGGACGGGGCCCAGGTGAGCCGCTCCGGGGAGCCTCCCTGGACGTTCATGACGTAGACGTCGGTGGCGCCGTCGTACTGTGCGCTGAAAGCGAGCCGTGCGCCGTCCGGGGAGAAGAACGCCGGGCCTTCGTAGCCCTCGTCCGAGGTGATCCGGAAGGCGGTCCCTTCCTGGACGGAGCCGAGCCACAAGTCACCCTCGCTCGTGAAGACCAGCTGGTCGCCGTGGATGTCCGGTCGGCGGAGGAACTGGCCGGAGGAGGTGGTGTCCGAATGGGCCGCTGCCACGCCTGCGGAGGCCGCGCCCATGGCGGCCTTCTCGTTTGCAGCGGAAGCGACGTCTAGTGCAGATACGTCGGCGACGATGATTCCGGCCACGAGCCCACAGGCGAGCGGCCAAGGGATTGGGGCGAAACGCATTGGGGAATCTCCAGAGTTCGAGTGGGGCTTCGGGGGCAGCCGGCGAGGAGGATATCACGCGAGGAGAGGAACCGATACAGCCCCTGGGGGTTCCGAGCTTGTTCCAACGTCTTCGTCCGCGGCGGGAAGTTCCTCGGGCCTGCCGGAGCCAGGATCCGTCAGCCAAGGGTGGCTCGCCGTGAAGGGTCCGACTAGACTGCCGGGAACGGCGCCAAGGGCGAGGGAGTCGACCGGAATCGGTCGTCGTCCGCATCTCCCCGCAGGCGAGCGGCGAAGACCTTCATGAGGAGGAACGCGCCGTGTCGACATGCGAAGCCGTGATGGAAGCACCGAAAGGGAACGCAGTGATGGAGACCCACAATCCGCCTACCGAAGTCGACCTCGTCGCTCGACTTCAGAGCGGAGACGAGACTGCGTATGAAGAACTCGTCCGCGAGAACATCGGTCGGATGCTCGCGGTGGCGCGTCGCTTCCTCAAGAATGAGGAGGACGCGCAGGATGCGGTCCAGGAAGCGTTCGTCAACGCGTTCCGATCGATCGATCGGTTCGAGGGTGGATCGCGTCTCTCGACCTGGCTCCACCGGATCGTCGTCAATGCCGCTCTCATGAAGCTCCGCTCCAAGCGTCGTCGCCCCGAGTCTTCCATCGACGAACTCCTCCCGACCTTCCGAGAGGACGGTCACCTGGAGCAGCCGAGTTCCCAGTGGCGGTCGCTACCCGACACCATGGTGGTGCGTGAAGAAGATCGAGTGTTCGTACGGGAGGCCATCGACAGACTTCCGGACACGTACCGTAACGTGCTCCTCCTGAGGGACATCGAAGGCCTCGATACGGCGGAATCCGCCGCCGTACTTGGGATCAGCGAGAACGCGACCAAGGTTCGACTGCACCGGGCGCGGCAGGCTCTCCAGAGCCTCCTCGAGCCCCGCTTCCGCGAGGAAACGGTTTCGTGATCACTTGCCGGGACTTGATCAGCTTCCTCGATCGATATCTCGACGACGAGCTCAGCAAGGCCGAGCGCGATGTCTTCTCGGACCATTTGCGCGACTGCCGGTGCTGTCTCAACTACCTCGAGAAGTATCGGACCACGATCCGTCTGGAGAAACGTTGCTGCCCTTGTAGCGACACGATCCCCGACGAAGTGCCCGAGTCCCTCGTGAACGCGATCCTCAAGGCGCGCGAAGCCGGCAAGTAGAGCGCTTTCTCGAGTGAGTTGCTGCTTCCGCCCTGCCGCATTCCAATCGGCGTACGCGGTGGGCCCCTGCGAAGCAGCTCCCATCCCCGAACGATCGATCGACCCGCATCACCACCACTCGACCTGCATCGGTTCCCTGTAGAGGGCGGCATTTCCGCTATCCTCGACTGTGTTCAGTTCGCGACGGTCTCGCGCAGGGGGAACGCATCATGAATCGCGCACGCTCGCACCACGCCGACGGGGTGTTCACCCGGTTGGTCACCGCTCTCACCATCCTCACGGCAAGCGGCTTGCTCCAAACCTCCGGCGCGGTTGGCCTTCCGATTCAGATCGACGGGGACTACTCGGACTGGAACGAAGACGCCGTGTTGGGCACGGATCCTTCCGGCGACGACGGCAGTTCCGGGATCGACTTCACCTTCCTCCAGGTCGCGGATGACGGAGATTGGGCCTACGTCCGCTTCGACCTGACGGTGGACGTACAAGGGGACGAGGGCCAGAGCCTACGGTTCGCACTCGATACCGACCAGAACCCCGCGACTGGACTCTCCGTGGGAGGGATCGGAGCGGAGCTCGTCTGGAGGCTGGGAGACCGGACGGGGAACGTCTACCCGTCGGGGACCCAGGTCGATCAGGCTTCCCTCGGAATCGTGCTCGCGCCAACGGTGAGCGACACGCAACTCGAGTTTGCTCTCTCCCGCCAGGCGACCCCTGCGGGAACGTCGCTGTTCCCGGGCGCCGCCTTCTCGATCTACGTCTGGGACGATGCGAACGGCGACGCCATCGGTCCGTTCGACTACACGTTCTCGGGAGACACCCAGCCCGTCGACTCGCGATCCCTCGATCGCGAAGATCCGCTCCAGTTCCGTCTCGCGTCCTACAACATAGAGAACGACGGGCTCTTCGACGGGGGAGCACGTGCGGCGGCGTTCCAGCGAATCTTCGGTGCGGTCGATCCCGACGTCTGGGTGCTCTGTGAGATCTGGAACCACGACGCGGCGGAGACCGAGGCGCGTGTCGAGCAGTTCCTCCCGAGCCCTTCGGGCGAGAGTTGGCATGCTCTCAAGCGTGACCAGGGGAACGTGATCGTGAGTCGGTACCCGATCCTGGACTCTTGGGATGTCCTTCCCGGGAGTCGGCTCACGGCGGCACTCCTCGACTTGAGGCCAGACTTCGATACCGATCTCCTCGTCATCGCGAACCACTGGAGCTGCTGCACTGCGGACGACAACCGGCAGGAACAGGCCGATGCTTTGATCTCGTTCCTCCGCGATGCCCGCACGTCTGGTGGTGTCATCGACCTCGCACCCGACACTCCGATCTTGGCCGCGGGCGACTTCAACCTCGTCGGTTGGAGGCGTCAGCTCGAGACACTGACGACGGGTGACATCGTCGACGAGGGCACGTTTGGACCGGATTCGCCTCCTGATTGGGATGGCTCCGAGTTCGACCGTGCAGAGGTCCGCCATCCGGACACGCGGTTCGTCTACACCTGGCGGAACGACGGAGGCAGCTTCTACCCGGGCCAACTGGACTACATCTGGTTCACGGGCTCCGTCGCGACGCTCCACAGGAGCCTGACCGTCGAGACACGGACGATGCTGTCCTCGTCGCTCGCGGAGTTCGGTCTCGGAGCGGGGGACACCGAGACTGCGAGTGACCATGCAGCGGTGTTCGCGGACTTCTCCTTCGACGACACGAGCTCGGTCGAGCACCTTCCGATCAGCGGCGAGCCCCGTCTGAGTTGGCTTGCGGCACGCCCGAATCCGTTCCTCGGAAGCACCGACCTGCGGTTCGAACTCGAGACGTCGGCGACCGTCTCCGTCTCCATCTACGACGTTTCGGGCCGAGAGGTCCGTCGCCTCGTCGATGGCGATCGCTTGGACGCCGGTCCCCACGGGTACCACTGGGACGGGACGGACTCGGATGGGCGGCAGGTGCCCGCTGGTGCTTACGTCTATGAGGTCCGGGCCGAGGGTGAGGTGCTGGGTTCGACCCTCGTCCGCCTCCACTAGACTGACGAAAAACCTATGGTTCCCACGATTGAAGTCGTGACGCGAAGTCGCGGTTCTCTGTAGTCTCATGTCTATGAGTGTTCGTGCTCGGCACATGAGGCGAAGCCGGGGCGTCCTGTCCCATCTGCTACGTCTCGTTCTCTCGCTCAGTTTCGTCGTGGGGGTCATCACCCTCGAGACCGAAGAGGCGAGTGGCTGTCATGATCACGAGCCACTCCATCCAAGCGTTTCGTGTGATGCCTGCTGGTTCTCTGCCAATCACACCGGCATCTCCGCTCCCACTTCGGTAACGCTCTCTGCTCCCGAACTCCAGGTGTGGGCTCCCATCGATCATGGGGAGACGGCCCTTCCGCAGGGCGCGGAGCGTTCCCTCCACCGCCTTCGAGCTCCTCCGACCCACTGACTCCACCGTACGGGACTCTCGCTCCCGAGTTCGTCGACGTGGACGACGGGCCTGCGGGGGTCCCCCTCGTTTGCCGGACCGCAGATAGCGGTTCCGTCTCGAAACACACAGTGGAATCAGACTCCCGTGCCTTCGAGTGAGGCCGGGACGGGTCCGTCGTTCGAAATGCGGTGCAACCCGAGATCCAACTCGAACGGGGACGTGCGTCCCGGTCTCCCTCCATGCGCGGAGCTTGGAGGATCGATGCTCCGTCCGAATCAGCCAGACCGGCTCGCCGTGCCGGTCTGGTATGTGACACGAACGCCTGCAAGGCTGGTCTTTGCGACGCTGACAGTTGCCATGTTCGCCGTCGCGTTGCTCGCGGTCGCGACGCCAGCGTCTGCCGGCGTGACCAATCCGAAGATATCGATACTGGGACAGCCGTCGATCGTCTGGACCGACGACGCCGAGAACCCAGACCGAAAGCGGCCGGTGCTCGACATCGGCGAGACCGAGATCATCTATGACGACTATCTGAACCCGTACGCGAGCGGGTACTTCACGCTCGCGATCGCAGAGGAGGGACTGGAGCTCGAGGAGGGGTACTTCACTCTCTTCCGCGGCCTACCCGGCGAACTCGCTCTCAAAGGCGGTCAGTATCGTGTGCCGTTTGGTCGGATCAATCCGACTCATCCACACGCCCTACCGTTCGCGGAACCGTTCGAGGTCGTCTCCTCGTATCTACCCGGGGAGGAGGCCCTGATCGAGCCCGGCGTCGAGCTGTCCAGACGGATCCCGATCGTGGGGGACGTATCGGTGGAGGTGCAGGCCGATTGGCTCCAGGGGAACTCGTTCCGGGTCGAGCGTGAAGCGGACGAAACGGACTCCACCGATCCACTGAACTCCGGCGGGGACGACGGAGCCGAACTGACCCGGCCCGCATTCTTCGGACGCCTCTCGGGATTCGGGATGCTCGGTGAGCGATCTGCGCTCGAGGTCGGGCTCTCGGCGGTGGGCGGCACGAACAACGTCGACGCCGGAACGCGGACCTATGTCTATGGCGCCGACGCGAAGGCGAAGCTGTGGACCTCGCCCCAGTCGTACCTCGTGCTTCAGGGCGAGCTGTTGTCTCGGTCGCTCGAAGAGGCGGCCTGGGAAGACGGCGGATACGTATCGAACGATCTCGACTCGGTGGGAGGCTATCTCTTCGCCGACTTCAACTGGGCGAGCCGGTACAACGTCGGCGCATCGTTCGAGGTGTTCGAGGAACCGGTCGCCCGCGGCGGTGAAGGCGATGCCACCCGTGACGGAAACCCGACGATGCGGGGACTGGGGCTGTTCGGCGGGATCGCCTTGATGGAAGAGACGACCGCGATCCGTCTCGACTGGAAGCGCCTCGATCCGGACGAAGGGGACGGGTCGAACACGCTCACCCTGCGTGTCATCTACTCCATGGGTCCCCACAAGGCACATCAGTTCTGATGAGTCTCGTATCCAAGCGGCCGGACCACGGCGCTGCCGACGACAGAGCTTCTGCTCGTCCGGACGGGCCTGAGTGTCCCACCGACGTTTGCCTTGATGTCTCGGATCCCGGCCGTCGGCCGGGATCGAGGCGATCTCTCAGAAAGGACTACACGATGAACTGTCTGTCTTTCGTGCGACGCAGCAGGACGTACTCGCACAGCAGACTGTGCACAGCTGCCATCTCGCGCGCGGCGCTCCTGCTTGCAGGGATCCTTCTCTCAACTACCTTTCCGGCTGACGCCGATGCAAAGGTGCGGGTCGTTGCGTCTCTCACGGACCTCGGGTCGATCGCAGCGGCGGTTGGCGGGGACCAGGTCGACGTGAACGCGATCGCACGGCCGAACGCCGATCCGCACCGGGTCGAGGTGCTCCCTTCGTACATGGTCCGCGTGTCTCGGGCGGACCTCTACCTGGAGGTAGGACTCGGCCTAGACACGTGGGCTCGGCAGATCATCGATGGGTCGCACAACGGCAAGGTGCGCATCCTCGACTGCTCCACCGGGATCGAGCCTCTGGAGAAGCCGGTCGGCCGGGTCGACGCTTCGATGGGAGACGTCCATCCGGACGGGAATCCCCACTACTGGCTGGATCCCGAGAACGGTGGCAGGGTGGCCGAGTCGATCGCTTCGGCGCTCGCGGAAATCGATCCCGCCCACGCTGCGGACTACCGAGAGCGGGCGCGTGCGTTCGTCACTCGCTGTAGCGAGGTGAAGGCCGAGGGCTCGAACGCGTCACGATCCGTGGCGCAACACAGGATCGTGACGTACCACAGCTCGTGGACCTATCTCGTCGCCGCCTACGGGTTCGAGGTGGCGGGCACGGTCGAACCGGTGCCAGGCATTCCGCCGACCGCACGGCATCTCCAGGAGTTGGTCCACATCATCCGGTCGGAGCAGATCGTCACGCTGCTTGCGGAGCCGTACTTCGGTACGGACGCGACGGACTTCTTGAACCGAGAGACGGGAGTGACAGTGCATCGGATCTCTCCGAGCTGTGACGACGTCGGGCCCGAGAGCTACATCGATCATGCGCGGGAGCTCGCCTCCCTCCTCGCGCCCACCTCCGTTCAAGGCTGAGAGGACACATCGTGGACGCGATCTTCCTTCCGTTCTTCCGCACCGCGCTCCTCGCGGCGTTGGTGCTCGCAGGCATCCATGCCTACCTCGGGTACCACGTCGTACGTCGCGGAGTGATCTTCGTCGACCTCGCACTTGCCCAAATGGCCGCGCTCGGCGTCGCGGTCGCGGTCTTCCTCGGCAAGGGGGAGAGCGCTTTCTGGTCCTACGTGCTGCCGCTCGGGATGACCATCGTCGGAGCGGCGAGCTTCGCGTGGCTTCGGGGGCAGGAGCGCAAGGTGCCGCTCGAGGCGTTCATCGGGATCGTGTTCGCAACGGCGCAGGCGCTGGTCTTTCTCGTGCTCGAAAGCTCGCCCGCGGGGCCCGAGCACGTGAAGGAGACCTTGGTGGGCGCGATCTTCACCGTCGATCCCGCTCACGTGGGGAAGACGGCTCTCCTCTACGCATTTGTGGGAGCGGTCCACGTCGTCTTGAGGAAGCCGTTCTTCGAGATCACAGAGGACTCGCGTGCAGCGAAGGCGAAGGGGAGGAACCTCTTCCTCTGGGACTTCGTGTTCTACGCCACGTTCGGACTCGTCGTCACCTCGTCGGTGAAGATCGCGGGTGTTCTCTTGGTGTTCGGGCTCCTCGTGATTCCGTCGGTGGCCGGAGTCCTGCTCACGCGGACTCCTGGACGTGCACTGGCGGTCGGTTGGGTGTTTGCGTTTCTCGGGAGCTTCCTCGGTCTGCTCGGGTCCGTGCGGTTCGACCTTCCCGCGGCCCCGAGCATCCTCGTGATGCTCTCGATCGGACTCGTCGTGTTGGGTTCGGTTGCGAGGCTCCGGGAAGGGCAAGTTCCGTAGGAGTTCGTCGTTCCAACAACAAGCACTCACGGATCGGGTGCGTTGTCGGAACGAGAATCCGGCTGGGAAAGGTCGGGGTGCTCGCCTGAGTCGTCCAACGGTGCTACTCTCACGTCGTCACGGTCTCGTGCCTCGAGACCGGCCCGCGTGAGCGACGGTTCGTTCGCCGCAGGCGATGCACCCTCTCGTCGCTCTCCCCGCCGGCCCCGTGGTGCAACTTCCTGACGAGGAGGTTCGCCATGCTACTCCGCCAACGGATCATCGTGGTCGCCCTGCTGTTCGCGGCGCTTCTCTTGTTCCTCAGCACGCTCGCGAACGGGGCGTGGCAGCGCACGCGGTTGACCGACACGGCCGGTGAATCGACTCGGCCGCATCTCGTTCACGACCTCACGGACGCGGCCCACGTGTTCTACGAGGAAGAAGGCGAGATTCGTCATCTCGTCGTCGGGAATCCCGTTCCCGAAGTCTTGGGGACTGGGGATGAACTGGACGTCGAGCACTGTGGTGTGTGTGGCGAGATCTCTCTCGCGTGGGTCGGCACGGACGAGCATCCGCACTTCCGCTCGTTCGCGGACGGCGTGTGGAGCGCGGATTCGTTCCAGCCTACGGTCTTCGGGCCGACCGTCGCGGTCGCCGTTTCGCATCACGGTGAGGGACGGCTTCTTTGGGCCGAGTACGACCTCATGACCGAGGAGCTGGTCGTCCTTTTCATCTGGCAGAACGACGGAGAGTGGGAGGGGATCGTCGAACTCGGCAGAACCGACCCCGGTGACTACTATCCGGAAGACACAGTCCTGTCGCTGGACCGGATCGGATCCGATGGGCGACTCATCGCGAGCTGGGTCAATGCGGAGATCTCGGCCACTCCGGGACTACGCGCGCGTACCGGGAAAGATGCGTCGTGGGACGAAGTGGAGACGGTCTACGGACACTTCGCGTGGGACTACGCGGGTGATACCGCCTATCCGTCGGGCGTGACCCACTTCGCGGGGAACGGTCCACAACCCACGTGTCCCTGCAACAGCCTCCACTATGTGAGCGGATCGGAGGGGAGCTGGAGCGAGGCCGAGAACATCGGGCGTGACCACTATCCCGCAGAGATGGAGTGGCCGCAGCAGATGGCACTTCACGTCCGTCAGAGTGATGGAGTTCCACTCGTCGTGTGGCGGCACGAGGCGTACGAGATGCTCGAGCTCGTGGACGAACGACTGGTGCTCGGCAACAAAGTCGGCGGGGAGTGGTCGTATCAGTACGACATCGCGGCGGGTCGGAATGCGCAACACCCGGATGTTTCCACGGACGCTGCCGGACACGCCTACGTAGTGTGGAGTGACGACAGCGGTGGCGCCTTCGACCTCTACCTCGCCACCGACCTAGACCCGTCGAGCCTGGTCACGACCGAGGTGGCGGACTATGGGGGTCTGCGCGTCTACCCGAATCCCGCCCGACTCGGTGCGTTCGTCGAGTGGGACTCGGATGCAGCCACCGCACCGCGACTTCGCCTGCTCGATGCGTTCGGTCGGGAAGTGTGCACACACAGCCTCGTTCCCGAGTCGGACTGCGTGCGCGTATGGTGGGAGCTCACGGACCGTGCCGGTCGTCCTCTTCCCAACGGGGTCTACCTGCTCGAGCTGAGCGACGACATCGATCCGGTGGAATCGACGCGGATCGTCGTGATCCGCTGACCTTCGATCGTGACCTCGCATGTCCAGACTCGCGAGCCCAACTTCGCTTGTTCTACTTCGTCGCTGCGCTGCCTTCGAACCGATCGATGAGTTGGAGCGGAGGACGCTTCGCGGCGTTCGGCGCAAGGAGAAGGAGGAGCGTTTGTCCATCGGCAGCGATGTCGCCTTCCCGGGCCGACGGTTCGCTGAAGAGAAGCTCTTCCTCACCGACTTCGATGTCTCCCGATCGTGAGCCGACGGGCACTCGATAGATCTCCGACTTCTCCGTTACGTAGACGAGTTCGCTTCCGACGCTCGGCCACCGCGCGCCCTGTCCACCGCGAGCAGAGATCCGGAACTTCCGGCCTGCGGTGGGAAAGGACGTGACGTAGAGTTCGGCTGTTCCCGATTCGTTCGACACGAAGCCGAACCACTTGCCATCCGGCGAGAAGACGCCACCCCACTCGGTGAATGCGTCGGTCGACGCGAACCGTCTCGGCTCCTCGTTCGAATCGAGCGGGACGATCCAGTTGTCGCCCTTTGCTGTCACCGCGAGATACTTCCCATCGCGGGACCATGCGGTAGGCACGTTTCGGCCCGGCATCTCGGCCACGAGACGTGCCTCGCCGCCGGCAACCGACTTCACGTAGATGGCCCAGCTTCCCGAACGGTCCGAGGAGAACGCGATCTGCTTGCTGTCCGGGGACCAGACCGCGAATTCGTCACTGCTCGGGTCGAACGTGAATCGCGTGGGGAGTCCCCTGGCCGCATCGAGGATCCAGAGGTCTCGCGTCCCGGTGTTCGCATCGTCGATCTCCACGGAGACACTCTTTCCGTCCGGACTGACGCGCGGGCGGTCATACCTGCCGGGTTCGCCGAGTTCACCCAGCGAGCGGCCGCGTCGGTCGAACCAGACGAGGGTGCGTACGCCGTCGTCCGTGCTGCCGGTGCCGAACACGATCCGATTCGCCGCAACCGTGAAGACTCCGAAGTCGGCTCCTTCGATGGTGGCGACGTCGTCGAGTACGAGCCTCTCCTCACCGATGAATGCGGCACTCCCGACATCGAACCTTCGTGCGAAGAGGGAGAGCTCCCGTGCGTAGTAGATCGACCCGTCGACATAGGTGACCTGGCTCGTTGCGTCGAGCTCGAGTCGCACAGGCGCGTCGTTCGAAAGACTGCCGATGAGTACATCGTTCGGTGTCTCCACGTCCGAAGGACGGGGGCGCGCGATGTAGACGAAGCTGTCGGTTCCAGGAAGCCGGACGGGGAAACGGTGGCCGCTGTAGCGCATCGTGTCGACCGTCGTCACCGCACGGGGTTCTCCGCCGCTCGCCGGAATCGCGACGAGTGGTCCGATCGCCTCGGGAGCGAACACGATCACGTCGTCGCTTCCCCAACTGCCACCCTTTCCGTTCGGGGCGTCGCAGATCCGGACACGGCGCTGCTCGGCGACGTCGAGGACGAAGAGCGCGCCTTCCGCGAAGTAGCCGAGGCGATTTCCGTCAGGAGACCAGAACGGATACCCGGCGCCACGCGAGTCAGGGAGGGCGCGGACCGTGCCCGACTCGAGGTCCTGGATGCCGAGGGTCGGCGGGGCATCGGTGGAAGCGTCGCGCGTCGCGAAGGCCAAGTACCGTCCGTCGGGTGACAGGGTCGGCGGGCCCGGATGTCTCGACGTGAACGACAGGATCCGTCCCTCCGGTGGTACGAGCTGCGCGTGGAGGGGCGAAGTCGCTTCGGAACCCGTGCGTCTACCCAGTAGTCCTGTCAGGAGCAAGGCCGCGAGCGCGATCGCGACGAGCGAGGAGACGACGGCCGCGGTCCACGCGAGTCGTTCCCGAGATCGCCTGCGCGTTCGAACGGGTGCGGGAACCCCGGCCTGGGATCCCGCGTCCTGCATCCACTTCAGCTCGAGCGCGATGTCGTGCATCGACTGTCTGCGCTCTTGCGGGTTCTTCCGCAGGCACTGCGTGACGAGCTGCGAGAGCGCGGGCGGGGTGAGCGGTTGGATCGAAGATACCGCCGGCGGCTCCTTCTCGAGCACGGCTGCGATCACGCTCGCTTGCGTCTTCCCGTCGAACGACTTTTGGCCGGTCGCCA
Source organism: Candidatus Eiseniibacteriota bacterium (assembly GCA_020633975.1). Lineage (GTDB taxonomy): Bacteria > Eisenbacteria > RBG-16-71-46 > CAIMUX01 > CAIMUX01 > JACKCR01. Next base: position 54,685 of record JACKCR010000011.1, read on the forward strand.
TCTCGTAGAGCGTGGCGCCGAACGCGAAGACGTCCGACCGAGCGTCCGCTTCCTGACCTTCGAGCTGCTCGGGGGACATGTACTGGAACGTACCGACCAGCGTTCCGGCGGTCGTGAGGGGAGTCGCCATGGTGAGGGACGAGGTCAGGTCCGTCGACGTGCCCGATCCCTCCGGCAGCGCTTTCGCGAGACCGAAGTCGAGCAGCTTCGCGCCGGATGGAGTGAGCACGACGTTGGCGGGCTTGAGGTCGCGGTGGATCAGCCCCTGGCGATGCGCGGCGGCCAGTGCCTCGGCGATTTGCGCGCCGTACTTCAAGGTCTCGTCTGGACGGAGTGGTCCCTCGGTCAGCCGGTCGCCGAGGTTTCGGCCTTCGAGGAACTCCATGACCAGATACGACGTGTCGTCCTCTCTTCCCACGTCGTAGAGGGCGCAGATGTGAGGGTGGGAGAGCTGCGAGATCGACTTCGCTTCCCGCTCGAAGCGTTGGCGGACGGCTTCGTTCGACGAGAGGTGGGGGAGGAGCACCTTGATCGCGACTGTCCGGTCCAGGCGCGTGTCCCGAGCGCGGTAGACCTCGCCCATTCCGCCGGCTCCGAGTGCGGCGAGGATCTCGTACGGTCCGAGTCGGACTCCGGGTTCGAGCGGCATCGATCTCCCAGCGGTTGCGCCAGAGGCGCGGGCTCCATACGTGGTGGTGAGTGCGTACCCAGAGGATGCGTTCGGCGATGATATGGGATCGTTGGGTAGGACGCGATGGGGCACCTGCGCGGGTCACCTCGATCGGCCCAGGCGGGTGGCTCCGGTTGTAAGCCTTGGGTGGGCGCTTGTCAGATGCTCCATCAAGGCCGAGGTCCTTGTGTCTCGAGCCGCTCGAGACGGCTCGCGAGTTCGTCGTTTCCTCCCGGCGGAACCGGTTGGCAGGCAGGTGGCTCCACGATTGACGGATGTCCCACAGTTCGATCCCGAGATTTGGCACGGTACTGGCCTTGATGACTTGGGGAAGCGCGCCGCGACGCGCGCCGCAAGTGTAGAGCCCGCGATCTCAGGAGCGCAGTTTTGGAGAGACCGCACCTCAGTCTTGCCCGAAGGCTCGGCGAAGTTGGGAAGAGCGCCGCCTCCGGGTACTTCAAGGACCAGGTTCCGAGCCTGGCAGCGTCGATCTCCTACTATGCGGTCTTCTCCCTCCCTTGATCGTGCTCCTCCTCGCCGGGCTGGGACTGGCCATCGATCCGATCGAGGTGCAGCATCGTCTGCTCACCGAGGTCCGGCGGATCGTCGGATACGGTGCGACTCAGCAGATTCGCGACCTGATCGACCTGGCGGAGAGTTCGCGCGAGGGCAGTCGGCTCACCACGATCTTCGGGGCCGGAGCGCTTCTCTTCGGTGCGACAGGTGCGCTCGTTCAGCTGCAGACCGCCCTCGACCAGGTGTGGCGGGTCCGTCCGCAGCGCGGGCCGATCAAGCTCCACCTGATCAAGCGAGCGCTCTCCGTCACGATGATTCTCGCGGTCGGCTTCCTCTTGGCGGTCTCGATGTTCCTCAGCGCGGGCGTCTCGTGGCTCTCGTCGGTGATCGCATCGAGGCTCCCGGACTGGTTTGCGTTTCAGTTGCTCGTTGCCGGACAGATCCTCGTCTCGCTGATCCTCACTTCGGTGCTCTTCGCCGCGATGTTCCGATTCCTCACTCGTGCACGGATGCGGCACCGGGACCTCTGGGTCGGCGCAGGCACCACGGCCGTCCTCTTCCAGGGCGGGCAATGGCTCTTCGCTGTCTACCTCGCGAAGGCCGATCCCGGAAGCCTCTACGGCGCCGCGGGCTCGTTTGCGCTCGTGTTGCTCTGGGTCTACTACTCCGCGAACGTCTTCCTACTCGGCGCCGAGTTCACGCGAGCCTGGGCCGACCATTTCGGCGCGGGTGTCCGGGCGAACGAGCACGCAGAGCGAGTCAGCGCACGATCTCGATCCGTCGCGGTTCTGTAAGCCGTTGCCCAACAGTGCCTAACCACGTGGTTCCCGAAGGCGGATACGTGGGATCCCCACCTTGGCCAGAGCCTCATTCGGGGCGAATACTGCCTCGGATCGGTCCTACCCGCGCTCTCATCGGGGACCGCTGACGGGACCGCATCGGAGGCACCCGTCATGACAGATTCCGGCCGGTATCTCATCCACGATCACCCGATCCTCACCGTTCCCGACACGGGGACTGTGGAGTTCACCTGGGCAGGGAAGACGCTCACTGCCCGGCGAGGACTCCCCATCTCTTCGGCACTCTTCGCAAACGGGATCCGGACGTTCGGACACCACCACAAGGATGGATCGCCGCAGGGCATCTTCTGCGCGAACGGACAGTGCTCCCAATGCAGCGTGCTCGTGGACGGGCGTCCGGCGAAGTCGTGCATGGTCCTGGTGGAAGATGGGATGAAGGTAGAGCCGCTGAACGGGCTTCCGTCGCTTCCTCCAGTGGCGACGGTGGACGTGGCACATGCGGCGAGCCCGACGGATGCGGCGCTTGTGGCCACGGCATCCGGTGGCGAGTCCGGTAAGGCAGCAGACCGCGCCGCTCATGCGGCGACCACTGAGATGCGCGAGCCTGAGCATCGCTCGTGCGACTGTCTCGTCATCGGCGGCGGCCCCGCCGGTCTCTCCGCCGCGATCGAGATGGGGAAGGCGGGCGTCGATGTCCTCCTCGTCGACGACAAGCACGCGCTCGGCGGCAAGCTCGTCCTCCAGACCCACAAGTTCTTCGGCTCGATGGCAGACTGCTACGCGGGCATGAGAGGCAACGAGATCGGTCATCTCCTCGCGGACGAAGTGAAGACGTACGACAACATCAACGTTTGGACGAACACGAACGCGGTCGCTGTCTTCAGTGACCGGAAGGTAGGGCTCGTTCGGGACGGGAAGGACTACGTCCTCGTGGAGCCGAAGACGCTCCTCGTCGCGGCGGGCGCACGCGAGAAGTCGCTCATCTTCCGCGGCAACTCTCTTCCGGGCGTGTACGGTGCCGGCGCGTTCCAGACCCTCGTCAACCGTGACCTCGTCCGGCCCGCAGAGCGGCTCTTCATCGTGGGTGGAGGGAACGTCGGCTTGATCGCCGGCTACCACGCTCTCCAAGCGGGGATCGACGTCGTCGGCTTGATCGAAGCGCTTCCCGAGTGTGGCGGCTACAAGGTCCACAAAGACAAGCTCGTCCGCATGGGAGTGCCGATCTACACGTCGCACACCATCGTCTCGGCGAACGGCAAGGAAGGCGTCGAGTCGGTCACGATCGCAGGGATCGGTCCGGACTGGAAGGCGATCCCTGGAACCGAGCGCTCCTTCGCGTGCGACACGGTGCTCGTCGCGGTCGGTCTCGATCCAGTCGACGAGTTCTACCACAAGGCGCGCGAGTTCGGGATGAACGCCTTTTCCGCGGGAGACGCGCACGAGATCGCCGAAGCATCGGCCGCGATGTTCTCCGGAAGGATCCAGGGTCGCGAGATCGCTCGGTCCCTTGGATGCGCCGTGCCCGACACTCCGGTCGAGTGGGCGGCGAAGGAAGAGGTGCTGAAGTCACGCCCCGGGAATCAAGGGCGCGAGTTCGTTCCGGAGAAGCAAGAGGGAGTCGTTCCGATCTTCCATTGCTCCCAGGAGATTCCCTGCAATCCGTGCATCTCGGTCTGTCCGATCCACGGGATCACGACCGGTGACGACATCCGGCACACTCCGAAGTTCGTCGGTGAGGCGATCGGCGCGCGCTGCGGCGGCTGCGGCCAATGCGTGAGCATATGTCCCGGGCTCGCGATTACGCTCGTCGACTACCGGAAGGATGCGGAGAACCCGGTCGTGACGATCGCGCACGAGTTCGGAAAGGAAGCGGTGAAGCCAGGCGACATCGTCGACGTGCTCGACACGATGGGCGGCTGGCTCGGGCGCTGCGAAGTGCTGAAGGTTCGTCCTGGAGTGATCAAGCTCCCCGACGGGAAGGACGAGCCGGAAGCCGAGATTGCGGCGATCGCGGATGCGGCGGGTCTGTCTGATGAAGGCGACGGCGCCGCGGAACGATCGACAAGTGCAGAGAACTCCGACGCACGAGCCGCGCGGGAAGTGCGTGCGAAGGCTGCGCCCTATCTGATGCAGAACGCCAAGCAGACCTACAAGCTGCTCCTCCAAGCGCCGCGTCCGATTGCGACCCAGATCGCGGGGATCCGCGTGCAGAAGCGCACGGTCACCGAGCCGATGGATCTCTACGTCGAACGGCTCACGGACGACACCGTCGTCTGCCGGTGCGAGCGCGTGATGGCTGGCGAGATCCGGGCGCTCATCCGTGCCGGCTGCCGGGACGTCAACGAGATCAAGACCGCGACGCGTTCCGGAATGGGTGCGTGCGGAGCAAAGACGTGTGGGGGGCTCATCGAACGGATCTTCGCGGAAGAGGGTGTGAGGCGCGAGGACGTGGAGAAGAACGTCGGCCGTCCGTTCTTCGTCGAGATCCCGCTCGGCGTGTTCTGCGGTGTGGACTTGGAGTCGTCGCCGGGGAACGAGGCGACATTGGGTGCAGCGCCGGGGGGTGGCACGATATCCACTGTGCGGGACAGCGCCACGTCCAATGTGGATGTGGATGCCTCGAAAGGGAGCGGTGGGGCTTCCAGGGTGGAGGCCGAGCAATGAGCGCGTACGACGTCATCGTCATCGGGGCCGGAAGCGTCGGCACGCCTACCGCGTACTTCCTCGCCAAGGCAGGCATTCGCCCCCTCGTCATCGACTCCGCGGCCAGCGTCGGTCAAGGAGCGAGCAAGGCCGCGATCGGAGGCGTTCGCGCGACCCACTCCGACGTCGCGAAGATCCGGACCTGCCTCGCCAGCCTCGACGTCTTCTCGCAGTGGGAAGAGGAGCACGGCGACAACATCGAGTGGATGCAGGGCGGGTACTCGTTCGTTGCCTATCGCGACCGCGAGGAGAAGATCCTGAAGGACCTCCTCGTCGTCCAGAAGGCGCACGGGCTCGGCATCGACTGGATCGAACGAGACGAACTGCTTGGGATGGTCCCCGACCTCGAGCCGAACGGACTCATCGGCGGGACCTTCTCGCCCGGTGATGGAAGCGCGTCTCCTCTCCTCGCGACGCACGGATTCTTCAAGAAAGCTGTGGAGCTCGGCGCAGACTTCGCGTTTCGCGAAACCGTCACCGCGATCCGGACCGAAGGTGGCCGCGTCGTCGGTGTGACCACGGACAAGGGCCGGTTTGACGCTCCCGTCGTCATCAACGCGACCGGAGGCGCCGCACGCGCGGTGAGTCAGCTCGCGGGGCTCGACGTGCCCGTCCAGCCCGACTCGCACGAAGCCGGTGTGACCGAACCCGTCGCCCGCTTCCTGAGCCCGATGATCGTCGACATCCGCCCCGACGTCGGGTCGAAGAACTACTACTTCTACCAACACCGGACCGGACAGGTGATCTTCTGCATCACTCCGGATCCACCCATCGTCGGCGAAGATCGGCGCGAGACGTCCGAGTTCCTTCCGATGATCGCGCGGCGGATGGTGCGTCTCATGCCACGGCTCCGCGAACTCAAAGTTCGTCGAACCTGGCGTGGTCTCTACCCGATGACTCCCGACGGATCGCCGATCGTCGGCTGGGCGCCGGAACTGAAGGGCTACGTCCACGCGGTCGGGATGTGCGGACAGGGATTCATGCTCGGTCCAGGTCTCGGTCAGCTCATCACGCGCCTCGTCCGTGAGGAGACGACGGAGGAAGACCGCGACGTGCTCGCCGGATTCGCTCCGGAACGAGAGTTCGCCGCCATGGAGGCCCTCAAATGACGACAGCTGCAGCGGGCGGGCCTTTGGCCCGCCGCTGAGCTGTCGGCAGGCGTGGAGGTGGGGGCGGACGGGCCTTTGGGCCCGCCGCTAGACGTTGGGGTTGCTGCTTGGGGTTGGTGGGTGGAATGCTGCTCGTCGCTGGGCGTTGGAGCTGAAGCTCGCCGCCGGGCTCAGAACTCCCAACTGACTCCGAGTACCGGAAGTAGACCGAACCACGTCGTGTCGTCCCGGAAGTACTCGTAACTTCCGTTCCCGTCCGGCACGAGTTCGCCGTCGAGAGTCGCGTCGACATCGAACTTGCGCATGTTCTCCCGATTGTAGGCGTTGATGACGTGGAGGTAGGTCTTGAGCACTCCCGTCTTGATGGGGAACGTGCGGTTCACGCGGACGTCCATCCGGTGGTACGCAGGGTAGCGGTCGGCCCGGAATCCATCGTGGGCGGCAGCCATGAACAGGTCGTCCGGCGGGGGATCGCTGTACTCGTGGTTGGCCACGTACGTGTACGTCGTGAGTGGCCATCCGGAGTGGTACTGCCAGGAGACGTTGATGTGCCAGCGGCTCGTCGGCCGGTAGTTCATGTCCAGATAGACCGTGTGACGCTGATCGAAGGGACGTGGCAGCTCGCCGGTTCGCCGGACGAGGAGCCCGTCGTAGCGGATGCTCTCGATCGTCTCGACGGCTTCCGCCAACGCGTAGCTGGCCCACCACGACACCTTCCTACCCTCGTCGTACTTGAGGAAGAACTCCACGCCGGATGCGTGCGCGTCGCCGTACTGGAGGAAGACTTCGTCGTTCCGTGCCTCCGGGAAGACCTCCCAGGGATCGCGTAGGTTCTGGTAGGCGTCGCTGATTCTGGAGATCTGCTTCCAGTAACCATCGACGCGGAGGTCCAGGCCGTTCTCCAAGGTGTGCTCGACTCCGAGCACGTAGTGCTTGGAGAGCTCCGCGGGATCGAACGTCGTGTTGCCGTGGTTCACGTCGAGATCGTTCATGAACTGGCTCTGGTAGTAGTAGCCCCAAGCGCCGCGTACGGTCGTCTGTTCTCCGAGTGAGTAGGCTAGGCCGACGCGTGGGCTGACGAGCTGATCTCCGGACCACGTGACGTCGTCGTACCGGAGTCCGGTCTCGACGTAGAGGTGGCGCCGCGGGTTGAGACGACTCGAAACGTAGATGCCGGTCTGACGACCGCTCGGCTTCGTCTTGATCGCGAGGGAGTTCTCGAACGGTCCGATGACACCTGACGAATCCGCCCTCAGGTCGCTCAGGCTGTAGGAGTAGTCGTAGTTAGCGCGGGCTCCCTTGAGGTCGAAGCCGGCGCGGAGGGACGCGCGACTCGAAGGGTCCCAGATCCAGTCCTGCTTGATCCCGTAGAACGTGTAGTCCCGCTTGTCCTTCAGCTTGAAGTTCATCCTGTCGGTGTACTCGTCCTTCTCCGAGTCGCCGTTCCGTTCGTGGCCGATGTCTCCAAAGTAGGTGAGAGTTCGCGAGTAGACCTTTGGGGAGTAGTGCGAGCGGAGGGCGGCCCATGCGTAGACGTTGTCGTACTTCGTGTCGTGGATGTCGTGCGCATCTTCCGTGATGTCTCTCACCTCGGCCTTGTCTCCCGAGAGGAGTACATGTCCCGAGAGGGAGTGCTTGGAGTTCAGCGGGACCTCCAGCTTTCCCATTGCGTCCTGGAAGTAGTGGGTCGTCTCTCCGTCTACCACGGAGAGGATCTTCACCTTGTCGAGAACGCCGCGGCGGGCGGAGAGGAGGTAGGTGCCCTCGCCATCCGATACGGGACCTGAGGTGTAGAGGCGTGCATTCATCACGCTGAGCCCGACCGAAGTCCGACGCTCGTCGCCCGCATCCTTCGTCCGCATTCCGAAGACGCCGCTCTGTCGGTCACCGTACTCGGCGGAGAAACCGCCGGTCATGAGGTCGATGCCGTCGATCGTTTCGATGTCGACGATGCTGAAGAGACCGCCGACGAAGTCCCGCTGGTGGAACGGTTCGTAGAGCTCCATTCCATCGAGCGTCATGAGGATCTCGTCGGACTCGCCGCCGCGTACGGTGAAGCGAGAGGAGTAGTCGGTGGAGGCGACGCCGGGAAGGCGTGTCGCGGCCCGTGTGATGTCCTCGGCGAACGACATGTTCTCGAGGTCCTCCCGCTTTAGGATCTGCGACTTCTGGATCCCGCCTCCCATGATCGAGTAGCTACCCGGGGTGACGACGAACTCGCCGAGGGGGATGGCACCGGGAGTCAGCGCGACGGTGCCGACGTCCTCCCGGGCCCCGGGTGCGAGGCGGATCTCGGGAAGGATGAGCACATCGAAGCCGATGAACGAGAACTGGAGTCGATAGGGTCCGGCGGGAAGGTCCCTTAGGTGGAAGCTGCCGTCCGGGTTCGAGATGCCGCCGAAGCCGGTATCCACCACCTGGATGTTCACGCCCGAGAGCGGAGCTCCGGTTTCCTTGTCGACCACCCGTCCTGTTACGGCCGCGGTGCCGGACTGCGCGGTACCGGACGACGCGGTTGTCGACGACTGCGCCGAAGCCGTCGTGTTGGGTGAGAACAGGTACGCGAGGAGCGCGCAAACGAGGAAGAGTCCGCGTCGAGCCATCTAATGCCTCCCAGATTCAGTCCGTTCGGGTGGAGCCAGCCTGACTCCGTCGCCGCATTGGGCTGTGGCAGCCTCCGCCGCTTCGAATCGCGCACGGATGGCCGCCTCTGAAAGGATGGAGGGGGAACATGAAGGGAACGTGAGAGCGGGGAAGATGGGGAGGCCCGGTTCTCAGAGAGCGTCTCGAGTGGGGGTGAGTCGGCCGGTAGAGATCCCTCGAAGTGGGACGGGTCGGCTCAGTCCACCGACCCGCCTGGCGACTCGCCTACCGGTAGCGAACGATTCGGCCGATGTGGGTTCCGCCGGCCGGATCCTGTACCCGAACGAACCAGGTACCGGTGCCTGGCGCCTGCCAGCGAACGGAACCGGAACCCTTAGCTACGAACTCGCTCCAACTGGACTCGAGGCGTCCCGTCACGTCGAAGACCGAGATGGTATAGGTGCCCGAAGACTCCGCCCGAAACGAGAGCGTGGTGAGCCCGTCGGTTGGGTTCGGAAACCCGTGCACTGGCTGGGTGTGGACGGCCGTCTCGAGGGACGTACCGTCGTCGCCCTGAGCGACGTCCGCCGGATCCGCTTCGAGCGCTCGGAACACCGTCCGGTTGAAGCCCACGGTGACGAATCCCCCAGGGATGGCGGCGATGTCTTCGTAGTATGGGGTGAGCGGAATCTCCACCGCGTCCCAGGTGACGCCTCCGTCCCAGGTCTCGAAGACGGTCGGGCCGAGTTCTCGCACGTAGCCGTGGAGATCCGACTCGAAATCGAGCCTGTAGAACCCATCGGTCAGCGGATGCGACCAGTTCGCGCCGCCGTCCGTCGTGCGGTAGATGCCGCCGAGGCCGACCGCGACTCCGGTGCTCGCGTCCATCCAGTGCATGTCTGTGATCTCGTCGTTCCCGAAGCCGTTCGGTTGGATGTTGGTCCAACTGACTCCTCCGTCCGTCGTTCGCCAGAGCATCGCACCGAAGTTGCCGCCCCCTACGTAACCGGTAGAGGCGTCGACGAAGTCGATCGCGAAGAAGCGGACGTTCGCTGGGAGGCCGGAGTTCGCGAGCTCCCAACTGGCGCCGGAGTCCGTCGTCCGGAAGACGTAGTTGATCGAAGAGCCACCGTAGGTCGCAGCGAACGCGACGCCGTCTGCCGGGGCGGAGATCCCTACGGCATCTCCTGCGTAGGTTGTGCTGAGAGGGACGGACTCCCACGTCGTGCCGTCGTCCGTGGACCGGGAGACGCGGCTCTGACCGTGTGTCGGAGTGCCGCCGACGTACCAGTGCGTTCCGCGATGGGCGATCGAAGTGGCGCGGAGCACGCCGGGGTTCGTGGCCGGAACGAACCAGGTGGCGCCGAAGTCGTCGCTCTGGATCCAGTCGGTGCCTCCGCCCGCGAACATCCGTCCGTCCGCGCGGGAGGCGACGACATCGAGGCTCCAGCGGTAGTCCTGACCTCGTATGACGCAGAAGTTGGACCAGGTGGTTCCGTCATCCGTGCTGCGGAGAAGGTCGCCGGCTTCGGTCGAGACGAGGAGGGTTTCATCGCTGAGTCGCACCAGATCCGTGATCCCGACGACGATCTGATCCATGTACTGCTGCGTCCAGGTCACACCGTCATCCGTCGTCTTCCAGATCTCGGCGCCTTCCCCTCGCGTGCCCACCCAGCGCGTGGTCTCGTCGACGAAGAGGGCTTCGTGCTGGTAGATCGGGCCCTGGCCGAACGCGCCGTGCTTGGGGAACCAGGTCGTGCCGCCGTCGGTCGTGCGAAAGGTGTCGAAGTCGACCAGGATCCAGCCGTTCATTTCGTCGAGGAAGCGGATGTCGCCGGTGAAGAAGGTGGCTTCGTCGACGCCGGGAACTGGTTGCCAGGTCGAGCCTCCATCGGTCGTGCGGCGGACCCTAAGCGGGCCCGTGACGTAGCCGCGATCCTCGTCCAGCCACCACTGATCTCCCAGCTCTTGACCGCCGAGACTCGCGAGGACCGACCAGGTCGCGCCGTCGTCCGTGGAGCGATAGATACGTCCGCCGTCACCGACCGCAGTCAGTGTGGTCGGGTCGTTGCGGAACAGGTCCCAGATCGCTCCGGTCGACGGATTCGATACGGCGCTCCAGGTCGCCCCGTCATCCGTGCTCCGGAACACTCCCGGCGCACTTCCGACGGCGAGCAGGGCTCCAGAACCGTCCAAGACGACATCATTCAGGTGGGGGAGGAAGCCTCCGAGATCCGTGAGATCGGTCCAGGTGACCCCGCCGTCAGTCGTGCGGAGAGTGGTCCCGAAATCACCGACCGCGGTGCCGACGAGGTCGTTCTCCATGACCAGGGCGCGGATCGGATTGCCTTGCGGGGTCGGGTTGCCCCAGGAAAACTCGAAGGCCGCGGATGCGGGGTGAGTTGCCGCTGTGATGAGCGTCACGGCAAGGCAAATGGTGCGCATGTCGACGGTCTCCGTGTGTCGTTGAGGTGTCCTGATCGGGGATGGTGGTCTCCTGAGCAAGAGTCGGTCGGTTCCGCCTCCTGATACCGAGTTCCCCATATCCTGGCTCTTGCCGTGGTTCCAGTCCGCCCCTAGTCTACGTAGCCGTGATTGCACTGCTCGAAAGACCTGAGGCGATCCGGAAGTGAAGATCGCCCTCCTCACGACGCAAGACCTGGATGCCGATCCGTTCGCGGACGATGATTGGCCCTGCGATCCTCGGCCGTTCCTCCCCGAAGCGGATTGGGATGTCGTCACCCTCCAGAAGTCCGACTGCGTCGATGTCGTCTCTCGTCTCACTCGGAACGGCTACGACCTCTTCTTCAACCTCTGTGATGGGGCAGCCGACGAGGACAAGCCGGGGATCGAGGTGGTCGAGACTCTCGAAGCCGCCAACGTTCCATTCACCGGAGCGACCTCGGTTTTCTACGAGCCCACCCGGGAGCAGATGAAGGCGGCTTGCCATCGAGAGGGGATTGCGACACCCCGAGGGCTGTTCGTCCGATCTGAAGATGACGTGGACCGCGCGATCGACTCCCTCTCATTCCCCCTGTTCGTAAAGCACTACAGCAGCTACGCGAGTGTGGACCTCTCTCGGGCATCTCGGGTCTGCTCATCGGCTGGTCTCCGTCGTCAGGCGAGAAAGATGATCTCCCGGCACGGGGCCGCACTCATCGAGGAGTACATCGACGGGATGGAGTGCACGGTGCTCGTTGCGGAGAATCCGCACGATCCGGCTCGGCCCAAGACGTACATACCCCTCCAGTACGAGTTTCCGAAAGGTGAACGCTTCAAGCACGAGAAGATGAAGTGGGTGGACTACGACCGGATGTCGTCCCGTCCGGTGGAGGATCCGGCGCTCGAGGCGCGGCTTCGTGACGAGGCGGCCCGGTTCTTCGTTGCGCTCGAAGGCGCGAGCTTCGGCCGGTGCGACATCCGCGTGGACCGGAGTGGCACGCCGTACATGCTGGAGATCAACGCGAACTGCGGCGTCTTCTACCCGCCCACGGACCCGGGTAGTGCGGACCTCTGCCTTTCCTGGGACCCGGAAGGTCACGTCGGGTTTACCCGCCAGATCGTGGAGGCGGCTCTTCGGAGGCATGCCCGGCGGCAGGCGGATCTCGTCTCTGGAAACGGATCGACGCAATCCTGACCGGATCGCATACACTTCTGCCAGCACCACTTTCATGCCCAGGTATCGAGGAGAGACTCAGCATGTCGCTCTTACCCCGCATGCGCCCGGACTTCGTCCTGAATCTGGAAGTGGACGGTGATCAAGTGCTGGACGCATTGCGCCAGAAGCTCGCGAAGGACGATGCTCCGTTCGAAGGACAGGTGCTCAAGGGGCACGCCTGCCTCCGCCTCCCCCAGAAGCGAAGCTCCATGCTTTCGCCGTACCTCGAGATCGACACCAGGGTGGAGGACGGCAAGGAAGTGATCCACGGCCGCTTTTCGCCGCAGCCCAACGTCTGGACTGGGTTCATGGCCTTGTTCGGGACGATCGCGATGCTCGGGCTCGCGGGGACGATCTACGGATTGGCGCGGATCACTCTTGGCGGCGGGCTGCTTTGGCTTCTCTCTGGTCCGGCGGCGATCGCGCTCATTGCTTTCGTGTATGGAGCTGCGTTCATCGGTCAGGGATTGAGTTCGCAAGAGATGTTCGACCTACGCGCCTACGTTCAGTGCATCGTCCGTGACCTACAGGACGAGATGTATGAAGGATCGGACGAGCAACCTCAGGTGATCCGGGAGCAAAGAGCGTTGGACGCGATGAGCGCCGAGTAGCTCACTCGCGTCGCAGGCTGTGGCGATGAAGGCGTCCTCGAGACCGGACCTACCGCTGGGTGAGCAGCCACTCCGCGAGTTCCGCGGAACCGTACGCAGCGTCCCATGCGTTGTGACCGACACCGGGTAGCTCCGTGTAACGGACATCGGCGCCCGCGGCTTCGAGCGCGTGGACCAACCTGCGAGCAGCGTCCACTGGGATCACGTTGTCGGCATCTCCATGAAACACCCAGGTCGGCAGTCCTGCGATCTTGGCGGCGACGGTCTCCTCCGGATGAGGCAGTGATTCCGGCAGGAACGACGCATGGTGATCGGAAACCAGGAACCCGCACACGGGCGCGATGGCTGCGAACCGATCAGGATGCTGGTAGGCCAAGTACCACGTGCCCTGCCCACCGATCGAGAGTCCGGTCAGACTGACGCGATCGGGATCGGTCCGGAATTCGGCCAGGGTTTGATCGAGCGCGGCCATCGCGATCCGCCCGCCGAGTCCCTGCCAGTTCCCATCGGCGGGGGCCTGAGGCATGACGACGATGGCTGGCCAGCGTTCGGAACTCCACCGGATCGCGCTCGGGAGTCCCACCTGGGTTTGCCGCATCCCGTCGTCGCCGCGTTCGCCCGAACCATGGAGGAAGAGCACGGTCGGCCAGGGAGTGGACTCCGAGTATCCGTGCGGGACGTAGACCTGATACCGGTAGGTCTCCCCGTCCAGGGTCAGAGACCGGTCGAGGAACCCGGTCTCTCGCCCTTCGGACCCGGCGCCGCTGCTGATGGAAGTCGCCGCGGCGAGCATTCCGAGTGCGGCGATGGCGGCGGGCGCAAGGAATCCCATTCGAGAGCGTCCTTCCGAATCGGTGGCGGTGCGATGGGCTGGCAGCGGCGAGTGTCTCCGCAGGCCCGTTTCATCGCTGAGCGTAGGCCACCACGACGTGCAGGTCACCGTCGCAGTTCTCGGTCACCTTCACGCGCTGCCCCGGCTCGAGTTCGTACTCCATGTCGTTCAGGACCTCGGCCAGTCGCCCATCCTCGTAGCGGACGACGACCGTCCGGTCCGAACACTGGACCACGGTCTGTAGCTCGTTCCGGCAGCCTGCAAGGATGACCGCGGCCAACAGCGGGAATGCGGCGCAGAGAAGGAGGCCCGTCGCGAGCCGACGAGCGAGGCGGAGCGCGGACTCATACCTCGGGCGACGAGCGATGTGCAACGCGGACTCATGATTTGGGCGCCGATGGGGAGGCTCGAACGGTCTCATGCCGAAGGGATCGGCCGTTGGGAGCGCGATCTTGATCTCACGAAGAGGGCGCGGCCGTCTTCCGACGACCGCGCCCTTGCCGCTCGAGTGCTCACCGGTTCCGCTGTTCGCTCCGTCTGGAACGCGGAACGTCTGCAGGACCTACGGCCGTGACGCAGGTCCGTGCGGAGTCAGCTCTAGCGGAGCCGCGTGACCTTCTGGATCCTCGCTCCTTCCGAGGTCGAGAGTCGGTAGAAGTAGATTCCGCTCGAAACTTCGAGGCCCCGATCGTCACGCCCGTTCCAGAGTGCCTGGTGGCTGCCGGCCTCGAGAGGCTCGTTTACCAAGGTCCGGACCCTGCGGCCGGCGACGTCGAACACGGCCAAATCGACGGGGGCCGCGGTCGGGATCACGAAGTGGATCTCCGTCCACGCTTCCATCGGGTTCGGCCGCGCCGGCTGGAGCATCAGCGACACCTGGCTCTCGAGCTCCGGGGTCTCCGCCGGATCCTGCGGGAGGAGCCAACGGATCGAGTTCTCGAGGAGCATGTAGCGCGCATTCGCGTCCACGACCGCGTAGTTGAACGCGTAGTAGACGATCCGTCCGTCCCCGTCGCTACCGACCGGCTCGAACGCGATGAGGCTCGCGTCCGACGGATAGCTCGTCCAGGACCCGACCCGGACGGCATCGCTCGCCGTCACCACTGCGTCCTGATCGCCGTAGCCGGAGTAGCCGCAGTTGATCGGGCCGGTGATGACGTTCGGCTCGCTCATGATCGGGTGCGACGGAGCCGCCACCGTGATGTTTCCGCTCGAGTCGTGGTTCCAGCCGGTGATGTGGAGCACGTCCCGCGCGAAGTTCGTGTCGCTCCGGTAGTCGTAGCCAACCTCACCACCCTCGATGAGGAGGCGGCCACCGCCGAGGACGAAGCTCCGGAGGGCGGTGCGGAAGGTGGAGCTCAGGAGCGTCTCGGTGTTGTTGCCGCTCGCCACGACGAGGAGGTCGTAACCGGCCCAGCTGCCTGGGTCGGTCGCGTTCATCGTCTCCATCGTGACGTAGTAGCCGATATCCGCGAGATCGTTCTGCAGCTCGGCGCCCGACTTCCGGCCGTCCGGCACATACCCGGGCTCGAGGACGAGCCCTGTCTCCGGATCGATCTTGTCCTCGTACATGGAGAGTCCGGGCGTGTCGTCGATGATGAGCAGATTGGCCAGAGTCCGCTCGAGGGCGAAGTCGAACAGATTCGTAGGCTCATCCACCGAGATCGGGACGGTGACGGCGATGTGTCGATCCGACCTCACCGACGCGAGATAGTCGAAGTACGGGATCGATGTGAACGAGTAGCTACCGTCCGACGGGTTCGTCTCCGTCGTCACGTAGAGTTCGCCCGTGTCGGTCCGGTAGACGTCGACCGTAGCGGAGAGCGGGATCCCTGATCCGAGCTCTGTCACCGACCCACTGACCAAGCCAGCCGGAGCCGGAATCAGCGGCACGTCGATCGTGTTCGTACCGAAGTCGACGAAGATCGGCTCGTCGTAGCCGAGGTAGCCGAACAGGTCGACCGTCATCTGGTACGGTCCGCACACGATGTCGCCCGGCATCGTGTAGTAGCCGTCCGATCCGACCACGCTCTGGAAGACCATGTCTTCGCCATCGTACCCGCGTACGAGCGCGCCCGCGGCCGGGGTTCCGTCCGCGTCGACATAGCCGCCCAGCGTTCCGAACACCTCGACGACGGGGAAGGTGCGACGCACGAGGTCATATCCGACCACGGCGAGTACGCCTTCCATCGAACCGGGCTCGTCGACCGTGATCTCGAGCGCGTCGTCGCCGGTACTTGCCATCCAGACTCCGTTGACGAGAGCGTGGAGCGTGTAGACCGGTTGTGTGGTGGACGCATGCAAGGTCGCAGGTAGGTGGAGCGGCGCCTGGTTCGTGAGACCGATGTCCGTCGAAAGCGTGACCGCTGCCCCCATGAGGAGCCCCGCGTCGACTTCGAGCGGATCGCGGAAGAGTTCGTACGTCGCGGCCGGCTCCTTTCCGACGATGTCGATCGATGGGCCGTAGTCGTAGAGCACCGTGAACGTGCAGTACCCGGTTTCGTCGGTCGTAGCGTGCGCCGACTCATAGAGGAAGCCGTCGGCCCAGACTTCGACACCCGGCTTCGGCGTGACGCCGTCATACTCGAAGACGCCGACCGTCACCTCGGTTTCGGTTCCGCACTCGATCATGAGCGGATCCATCACGATCTCGGCGGGAATGATCACGTTGAGGTCCGTGATGTATGGTTCGCGGTTCTGCGCCATGACGACGAGACGGGCAGGTCCGGGCGTGACCGGAGCCATGAGGCTCAGGTCCAAGACGCCAGTCATGTCGACCGTTCCCGCGCCCTTCAGCTCGCCGTTCTGCGAGAAGCCGACATAGCTCCCGGGGGCCGCCTCGATCTGGAACGTATCCCACGTCGTGAACACCGTCTCCGGGTGGACGACCGGGTTCTCGGCCGGAACGCCGAGGTAGGTGCAGAGGCTCGGGTCGCCCATGAGGTTGTAGATGTTCCAGTAGTAGGTGATGAGGTTCGACCCCGCCTCCATCACCGCGAGGTTTCCCGCGAAGATCAGGGCGTCATTGACGACGTACCACTTCGCCATCTCCTCACCGTGATCGTGGAAGAGTCCGTCGTACGCGCCCGTGCCCGTGTCTTCGTAGGTCGGATCCGAGACCACGGTTGCGCGGTAGCCGACGCCCCACCAGTAGTCTTCGTCCCAGTAGGTCGAGTTGCTGCCACCGATGTAGCCGATCGCGCCCTTGTTCGGAACGCGTAGCCACGTTTCCGCGAAGCACTCGGAGACTTCATAGGAGCTGGTCAGACAGCAGTTGCCGATCGCGAGACAGTACTCGCCGTCGTTCTGGAGACTGCGGACCTGCGTCTGGGAGAACGAAGGATCGGCCCACGAGGTCTGGCTGCCGTGTGCGGTGTAGTTGATGAACGCGACGCCGTCCGACACGTTCTGGACGATGTCGGCCGAGTGGCTACCCGAGTTCGGATAGAGGTAGGTGTAGCTGTAGATGCCGTGGGCAGCGTTGAAGTAGGTGTTGGTCCCGTAGTTGATCTGGCCGTTGCCGTGCGTCGGCCCGAACGAACTGTCCATCCCCGCGATCATCACGACCTCGCCGAGGTAGCTCGGATCCGGCATCGTGAACTGCTCGTACATCAAGGTCTTGTCGAGGATGTTCTGGAGCTCGGTGGGGTTCGTTGCGGAGAATCGGCCGTAGAGGACGTCCGGGCAGAGGTCGCCTTCCATGTCGCAGTACGGACGGTCGGTGGCGTCACCCGAGAGTGTCCAGGTCGGCATTTCGCCGATGTCGCCCACGAAGAGCACGAAGCTCGGGGCCGGCATCTCAGGAGTCCCGTTCTCGTAGAGCCCATGGAGGTACGCCTGCACCGACTCCTTCGTCGTGCCGACGTCCGGGTCACCGAGGCTCGCGAGGATCACGTGGAAGCCGCGCTCGGTCTTCCAGTCGACGAACGGTTGGAGCTGTTCGGCGAAGTCGGGATACGTCACCACGACCATCGTCACGACCGGGTTGACCGGATTCGGATGGTCGTCGTGTGTGCTCCGGTAGCCCTCGATCCGTTCATAGAGAGGATCGAAGAACGGGCTCGCCGTACGGGCCCGGAGTTCGTCTCCCGCCGTCAGATCGGCGTTCTGGAAGGAGATGCTCAGTTCGAGGGACTCGGTGACGACGATCTTTCCTTCGGTCGGGAGATACTCGACCGGCGAGATCTCGAGACGACCGATGTGGACCGCGCGCATCTGGCCGAGGTCCTCGACACGAGCCAAGTCGCGAGCGACCGAAGGCGCGGTGTAGGCAGTGCGGTCGACCTGGAACGGCCAGTCCGCTGGGTCGACGTTCTTCGGCATGCTGGGCTGGGCCGGGAAGAGGGGAGCCGTGAGCCCGAAGTCCGCGAGGTCGAACTCGCGCGTCTGCCGGGAGAGCACATGCACCACCGGCGTTGCGCCGAACGGAACCTCGATGAGGCGGTTCATCATCGGGAGTTCGGGGCGCCCGTCGTCGTGCGACGCGTGGAATCCCGGGATGACGAGTCGAGTGAAGACGCCCTCGGGAGTCGAGACCTCCATTGCCTGGAGTTGTCCAAGCTCCATCTGGTAGCGGAGCTCCAGCGGTGCGCTCGAGGTGAGCGTCAGGTGGGTCGCCGCGGTGCTCACATCGACGTCGACGACGTTGACTCCAGTGTTGCTCGCGCTACCGGCGAATCCGCCGGCCGCGGCAGCGCCATCGGGTGCGGTCCAAGAGACGAAGGTGAGCATCAGCGCAGCCGACACACAGATCCGGCTGGCCATTCCGAGATGTAGGAACCGATGGAAAGAGATCGAGGGCTTCATTTCGAGCGCCACTCCTTTCGAAACGGGATGGGGGATCCCACTTGCAGGTACGGAGCCAAAGTTGCAGCGTTTCAAGCGTAGCGAAGCGCACGGGCCACGTACCGTGGCGGTTCCTAATGTCCATCAACTGTATTGCGTATGCCTGTAGAATCCGGCGGACAACGACAGTAGTTCCAACGACGAAGCTCCGGTCTCTCGGCTTCAGCAGTTCGACGCTGGGCGTGCAGCGATGGGTCCGGTCATTCGTCAGCAGAGCAGCCCTGGGCATGCGGCAATGGATCGAGCGGTGAGGAGGGAAGAATGTCGACGAAATGGATGACGGCGGCTCTGGACTACATCCCCAAGTGGCTCGAGTTTCAGATGAGGTTCCATGAGCAGCCAGGCTGTTCCGCGGCCTTGGCTCACAAGGGGAAGATCGTCTGGAAGGCCGCCTATGGTCATGCAAACGTAGGTCGCGGTGTTCCTCTCACGACACGTCACCGCTTCCGCGTTGCGTCTCACTCGAAGACGTTCACCGCGGCCGGCTTCATGAAGCTTCGCGAGCAGGGGAAGCTACGCCTCGATGATCCCGTCTCGCAGTACCTCTCTGGGCTCCACCGAACGGTGGGGGATGCGACGATCGGGCAGCTGCTCTCTCATTCCGCAGGGATCGTTCGTGATGGGTTCGACTCCGGACAGTGGGCGGACCGACGACCGTTTCTCGCCAAGGACGAGCTGCTGGCAGATCTCGAAGGCGGCACGACGCTCCCGCCGAGCTCCCGTTTCAAGTACTCGAACCACGGATACGGTCTCGCAGGGCTGATCCTAGAGGAGATCACGGGCGAACCGTATGGGACGTGGATCCAGAGGGAGATCGTGGACGCTGCCGGCCTCGAGGAGACCTATCCCGATACGCCGCTTCCAAAGAACGTTCCGATGGCTAGCGGCCATAGCACGAAGGTTCTTCTCGGCCACCGCCGGATCGTGCCAGGCGCCAACCCGACGAATGCGCTTGCGCCGGCCACTGGCTTCGTCAGCACGGCAAGCGATCTCGCCACCTTCTTCAGCCAGCTTGCGCCGGACGCACGCCGGAGCATCCTGTCGGCCGCGAGCCGCCGCGAGATGGTGCGGCGTCAGTGGACTTCGGAGCACTCCCGAGTCGAGCGACACTACGGCTACGGAACGATCTCCGGGCGGATGGGAGACTGGAGCTGGTTCGGACACAGCGGTGGCTTCCAGGGCTTCATCACGAACACGGCCGTGATCCCGTCTCAGGAACTGACGCTCTCCATCCTCACGAACGCGGCGGACGGGATGTCGGGCGCCTGGCTCGAAGGCGCGGCCCACATCCTGCGCGCATTCCACGAGCACGGGGCACCCACCCGAAGGGCGGCGAGCTGGGATGGACGTTGGTGGAGCCTCTGGGGCGCGACGGATCTCGTTCCCATGGGGAGCAAGGTCTACGTTGGGCATCCCTCGCTACCGAACCCACTGATGGACGCCGGCGTCATCGAACTCACCGGCCGGGACACCGGCCGGATCGCGCTCGACAACGGGTTCGCGAATCACGGCGAAGCAGTCCGGCGCGTGCGGAACGCCAAGGGTACCGTGACCGAGTTCTGGTACGCCGGTGGCAAGCTCGTCTCGGAGCGCCGTCTCGCACGCGAGATGGAGAAGCGCTACAAGAAGCGCTAGCCGTTGACCGACAGTTCGTCGACCAGTAGGCGCGAGCGGACTTCGGCTAGTTCGAGTCGATGAGCCGTCCGTTCGGAGGGAGGACGGTGTCTGCGTACATCTTTGGCTGATCGACGAACTTGTCCCGGTCGACTTCGCAGCAGAAGAAGTACAGCTTCCCGTCCCAAATGGCCGCCGGAGTAGTCGTCTGCTTGACGATCGGCTTCCCAGAGATCGGGCTCGTCATCTGGATGCCGTTCTTCACGACCCTACACTCAGCAGCTGTCGCAGCGCGTGCGTCTCCGGGACCGTCCTTGCAGCCCGCGGATAGGAAGAGAACTGCACAGAAGGAGAGCAGGCCGAGAAGGGCGACAGCTCTGAGGTACGCGGGCCGATGACCGGCCGGCTGCTGCCGACGAGAGAGATACGGAAGCTGCTGGCGGGATCGTCCTAGACTCGCGCAGATCGGGTGCATTCGAGAGGTCCTCATCGCTGTTCGCCTGGGTTGGGCCACGGAGCCGGGTCAGCGCCCGTGACGCTCTCAGGAAGAGTAGCATCAAACAACAGGTGGCCGGACGAACGACTTGGAGCCGGCGAGCCTTTGGTCGGCCGTATATCGGAGGAAGTCATGGAGTTCGATCTGGCCCACGCGCTTGCGATTCTGGAGCGCACACCTACGGTCCTGCGTGCGCTTCTGGCTGGTTTGCCCGATGCCTGGACCGTCCCGAACGAGGGCGGCGAGTCCTGGAGCGCGACCGATGTCGTCGGCCATTTGATCGACGGGGAGGAGGCCGACTGGATCCCCAGGCTCGAGATCGTGCTCGAGCAGGGAGAGAACCGTACGTTTCGACCGTTCGACCGGACGCGACACGAGACCGAACAGCGAGGAGTGTCACTGGCGGATCGTTTGGACCGGTTCGAACGGCTGAGACGAGAGAATCTGACGCGGCTCACCGAGCTTCGGATCACGTCGGAACAGCTGCTCTTCGAAGCGGAGCATCCGGCCTTCGGTACGGTGACGGGACGGCAGCTCCTTGCGACGTGGGTGGTGCACGACCTCGGACATCTCGCCCAGATCTCCAGGGTCATGGCCAAGCAGTATCGAGACGAGGTCGGTCCTTGGCAGGAGTACCTTTCGGTACTCCACCGGTAGCGGCGCTCCTTGGTGATGCCGGTCCGCGGGAGACGGCTGGGCGGGTCGACCTGCGGCGAATCAGTGCACGACGACGGCTCGACCGATGACGTAGCGATCCTCTTCGCGTAGGACGAGGAAGTACGTTCCCGCGCGGAAGGATCGGGTGTCGACGGTCAATGTCTCCATAGCTCCCATCCTGACACCTACGCTCTGTACTAGACGGCCTCCCGCGTCGACCACTTCCACCCGTCCCGCGATGTCTCGTCGAGACTCGACTACGATCGCATCCGAGACGACGGTGGCGCGAAGCGACATCGGCGCCGTTCGGATCCGCCCGTCGATCGCCGAGTCTGTCTCGACGCGAGGAGGTCCGTCGGAGAGAACGTCCGCGCTGTCGAGCGACGTTCGTGTGACACGAAAGCCCGCCGCCTGGAAGGGGAATCCTGGGGGATCGGCATCGCGGTTTCCACAACGGGTGTAGAGGCCCGCGTAGAAGAAGCCGCCGCCGCGGAGCACCTTCTTCGCTCCCGAGGGCGGCCCCACGGGATCGACGTAGGTTCCTCCCGCGAGGTCACATTCGTGGAAGTCGTTGCACCACTCGGCCGCGTTCCCGCCCACGTCGAGCATGCCATATCCGTTGGCCCCGTCGGGCCGGTCACCAACGGGCGCGGTCCAAAGCCCGCAGGCACCTGTGCCCGCGCTGAAGTTCGCGAGTTCGCAGGTTGGCGTCTCCTCGCCCCACGGATAGGTGCGGGCATCACCTGAGCGAGCGGCACACTCCCACTCGGCATCGGTCGGCAGACGGTATCCGACGGCGCCATACGGATCGCCGTCGTTGCAGCTCCAGGTGGAATGGTCGTAGGAGAGAGGGAGTCCTTGTTGAAGGTTCAGCCAATCGCAGAACGCGGCGGCCCCGTTCCACGAGATCCGCTTCACCGGATGAACAGTCGGATCGTACCCATCGGGGTATGCGGAGTTGCGTGCCGCCTGACTCTCCCGGACCTCGAAGCGCTCCGTCTCTTCGTCGAAGCGGATTTCGGTCAGCGCAGATCCAACATCGACGAGAAGCGTTCCTACGCCGAGCAAGTCGACGACGCTTCCGTTCTCGACGGCGACGAGCTGTTCATCGTAGGCCCACTGCAGTAGCGCCACGTACTCCGCATTCGTGATCTCGCGGAGTCCGATCTCGAAGCCTCGGGTCAACGTGACGTTGCGGATACCAGAACCGCAGATCGCCGAGCTGTCGCCCATGACGAAGGTGGAAGGCGGAACGAACGCCGTGGCCGGTGGTAT
Source organism: Candidatus Eiseniibacteriota bacterium (assembly GCA_020633975.1). Taxonomy (GTDB): domain Bacteria; phylum Eisenbacteria; class RBG-16-71-46; order CAIMUX01; family CAIMUX01; genus JACKCR01. The sequence goes on from JACKCR010000011.1 coordinate 77,054, forward strand.
GCCGAAGTGGCTCTCGTCGGCCGGGGCCGCACCGGGGTGGTTGTCCGCGTCCGCGCCAGGAGTGGCGCCCGCGGAACTCGCGACGGTGGCGAGCGCGATCGTGATCGGGATGGCGACGACGACGGCGCGCGAGATCGCGGTCGAGACGCCGAGCGTCGCGTTCGCAAGGAACCCGCGTTCACCGGCAAGAGTTAGGGATGCGAATCTGAGACGGATCTCCACGGCAGCTCCCTTCCTGTGACTGGGGGACTGAGGAGAGGCTACCGATGGACGGGACCGCCGGTCAAACTCAGGTAGACCGGCGATCCCTCGCGTCAGGTGACGGACCTCGCTTCGCGCGTCGACCCTCGCTTCGCGCGTCACCCGTCTTCGGGCGCGGATCTAGACTTGTGGGCGAATCTCGCCTCGCGTGTGGATGCGAAGTGCGCTACTTGAGCCTTACGATCCGGGTCGATCGCCGCACGCCGTTCATTTCGACTGCTGCGAAGTACGTCCCGGCGGGCGCAGGGGCTGCATTGCCGACGCCGATCGACCCGTCCCAGTCGATCCGGTGCTCGCCGGCGTCGAGCTCAGCCTCGAGCAAGAGCGCAACCCGGCGTCCCGTCGCATCGAAGATCTCGAGCCGCGCGTCGCCTTCCTCCGCGAGCGCAAAGCGGATCGTCGTCGAGTTGACGAACACGGTGGGCTCGGCGCGAAGCGCGAGGCCGCTCTCGTCCGGTACGAGTCGGCCCGGGCCGCCCACGGGGTCCACCCAACCGTCTTCCAGCCCCGAGATGTCTCCGCCGGTGCGGAAGTCGAACTCGGTGAGCGCGTTCGCACGAAGCGTGATCCACGGCGACCGCGGTTGGGTCGGGTGGTTCGAGAGCGTACGCATCCGCCAGCGGTACCGTTCCCCTGCCTCGAGCGAGAACGCGAGTTCCTGTTCGAGTGCGGAGCCGAGCGCTCCGGGCGCACCCGTGTCGACCCACGGGCTGAGTAGCGTCCCCACTCCGTCGAACTCCTCTCCGAACCGCTTCACTTCCACTTCGAGCCGAACGACATCCCGTCCCGCCGCGGAACGTGCGAGCCCTTCGAGGACGACGTCCGCCGCGTCCGCGCTGAGGGTCGGCGCGATCCGCGTCAGTCCGTCCGGCTGCTTCTGCTGCGGAAGGCGAACGGCGTTCCGCTCGTACGCGCGGTCGATGTTGTTGAGGAGGAGGAACGAGAACCCCTCGTGGACGTTGGGATGCTCCGCGCCCGGTGCGCCGATGAGGAGGTCGACGGTCCCGTCCGCGTCGACGTCTCCGCATGCGACCGCGCTCCCGAACCACGCGAGCGGTGAGCCACCGTCCCAACCGATCACGCCACCGGTGAACGGCGCGTGCCAGACGATGATCTGTCCCTCCTCAGTGATCCCGTTCGAGATGTAAGGCCGTCCGAAGACGAGGTCCGAGAGTCCGTCGTGGTTGATGTCGGCGCCGACGATGCATGCGCCCGCCTGCGCTCCCAGACCGCCCGAGTTGATCGCGGCGAGTGCGGTCATCTCGATCGAAGTGCCGGTGCTCCTGTAGACGCGGGCAGAGCCACCGTCCACCGCGTTGCCGTCGAAGAGCGGGGCTCCGATCATGACGTCGCTGAATCCGTCTCCATCGACATCGCCACCGAAGCTCACGTCGTGGCCGAACCGCATCCCGCTCTGCTCGCCGAACTGGGACCACACTTCGGTCATGTCGCCGGTTGCCGATCCGGTGAACACATGCACTTGCCCGGTCCCGCCGTCGAATCCAGGTGACCCGACGATGACGTCCGCGTAGCCGTCGGCATCGATGTCGCCGGCTCCGGAGACCGAGTAGCCGCAGTTGGCGTCCTCACTCGTTCCGTACGTCCGCCAGACCGGATCGGCCGAGGTGCCGTCCACGGTTCCCAGGTGGAGGTTCGCCCGGCCTTGCGCAGGGCGTGCGTCGGTCGCGAGGGGCGCGCCGATGAGCAGGTCGGCAAACCCGTCTGCGTTGACGTCCCCGGCGTTCGCGACGTCGAAGCCGAACTCTTCACCCTCGCCGTCTCCCGCGAGCACCCGCGAAGGAGATGCGGGGAGACCGCTCGCACTGCCGTCGTAGATGTGGACGCGTCCCGTATCCGATCCCGTTCCTGGCGCACCGACCACGAGATCGTCGTAGCCGTCGTGGTTGGCGTCGAGTGCCGCGACGGCGATGCCGAACCGTTGCCCGCTCTGGATGCCGAAAGCGCTCCAGTCCTCCGTGGTGAAGACGCCGGTCTCGGGGCCGTAGTAGACCCAAACTCCTCCAGCGTCCACTGCGGAGCCAGCGTCCCAGTACGGGGTCGCGGTGACGAGGTCATCGAACCCATCTCCGTCGAAGTCACCGAGCGCTACGGCCGAGCCGTACTTCGCGAACTCCTGGTCCTTCTCTCCGACCCAAGAGATCGCGTAAGGGCGATCGATCCCTCCGTTCCAGATGGCGACGCGACCTTCGCCGTTTTCGGGGTCGCTCGCAAACGGACCGCCGACGATCACGTCGCCGTATCCGTCGCCGTCGACGTCACCGGCCGAGCCTAGGGAGTATCCGAGTTCGGCGAGCGGGAGTTCTCCTTCCGCCACCCAGTCCGGATCGGCGTTCGGTCCGAACTGTCCCCCGAGATAGAGGTACGCGCGTCCTTCGCGATCGTCCGGCGCGGAAACCCAACGCGCGCCGACGAGAAAGTCCGAGTAGCCGTCACCGTTCACGTCGCCTGCCGTTCCGACGCAGTACCCGTACTGTGCGAAGAGGCCGAGCGGATCGTCGCTCCAGTCGGCAGTCGTAGAGACGCCACTCGCCGAGCCACGATAGAGGAATGCACGTCCCTCGCCGCTGTTCTGGAACGGCGAACCGACGAGCAGGTCAGCGTAGCCATCACCGTTTACATCGCCGGCAGGCGCAACGCAGCGGCCGAAGCCGTCCTGTCCGTTCGCGACCGTGGTGCTCGCAGAGTTCGCTGGGCCTGTCGCGCTTCCGTGATAGACGAAGACGAAGCCGTGATTCTCGGCACCCACCGCGACGTCGTCGTAGCCGTCGCCGTTCACGTCTCCGAGTCCCGCGACCGACGTACCGAAGTTGCCGTCGGCCCAGGGATCCAGCTGCGTCCAATCGGGGTTCGCACTGACTCCGCTCGGACCGCCGTAGTAGAGGTAGGCGGCGCCGTTGCGGCTCATCGGGACGAACTCCAGGCTCGCGCCGACGATCACGTCGTCGTATCCGTCGCCGTTGACGTCCCCTGCGCTCGCCACCGACACGCCGTACCCAGTGCCGACGCCACCCTGGGCCGGAAGGGTGAGCATCTGATCCGCCGTCGCCGATACGCCCGCGGCGCCTCCGAAGTAGAGAAACGCCGCGCCGCGGTAGGTGTCGCCGATGTCGTAGTACGGCGTTCCGATGATGAGGTCCCCGATCCCGTCGCCGTTGACGTCGCCCGCCGCGCTGACCGAGAAGCCAAACCGGATCCCCGGCATCCCGCTGTCGATCGTGAACAGTGCGGACATTCCGGAAGGGCCGCCGTAGTAGACGGAGACACGTCCCTCGTCGACGAACGTGGCATCGTGACCGGTAGCTCCGACGACGACGTCGCTGTAGCCGTCTCCGTTGAGATCCCCCGCGGTCGAGACGGAGAACCCGTACTCTGCGCCCGCCTGATTCCCTTCCGTGGCCCACGATCCGGTGAGTGTGGCCTTGGCTGAGTGGGGGACGAAGGAGAGAACGGACGTGACGATCACGGCGAGCCGGGCCGCTTGCTGCAATCGGGCCGTCTGCATCGCGTTCGGGAGCTTCAGGATGAAAGACATGGAGACCTCCTGTGCGGGACTGATTTCGGGCCGGGGCGTGTGCCGGCGACTCTGCCGGGAGAACACGCCCCTCGCCCGAAAGCGCACAGGAGGATCGCAGCGGAAGACGGAGACGGGCCGATGAGAGTCCGCGTCAGGGTAGTCGGACGATGCGCAATGGCTCGGTGCGGACCCCCGCCAACCCTTGGGGCCGCGCGAAGTAGTTGCCCGCAGGCACGATCCGCCCCGCCTCGTCCGTACCGTCCCAGACGGCGCGTAGACCGCCATCGTGTTCGGCCAAGGCCAGCGATGTCACGCGTCGTCCCGATGCGTCGAAGATCGCGAGGGTTCGAGGAGAACTGCCGCCGTCGGCCGACGATCCCGCCGACCACTCAGCGGACGCGTTCGCGTCGCGGGAGAACGACATCTCCAGCGAGACCTCGCCGCGAGACGGATTCGGCTCCGCCCTCATCCGCAGCACAGCGGTGTCTTCGTTCCAACCGCCCGAGGGCGTGTCGTCGCCGGTAACGGCGGTGACATCGTTCGGGATGCGGGCCACCCACACGTCCTGTTCGCCTCTCCTCGAGTCCTGGTAGAACGGATAGACGGTGGACGCGCTCGCAGCGATCCCGTTGTAGTCGCCGATGAAGTCGAGTGTAGTGTCGTTCGGGAGCACGACCGGGAAGCCAGATCCGGTCACGCGCACGTTCGCATCGAACGACGCTCCACCGTCGACCGATCGTGCATAGTACACGTCGATGTTGCTCGGGTCGTTCCTGCGGTCGTACCAGACGACGTGCGCGACGCCGTTCGGATCGAACGCGACCCAAGGGAACCACTGTGCTCCCGTTCCTCCGTCGTCGTTCACTCGAACGGGCGAGGACCAGGTGACACCGTTGTCCGTCGAACGGACCGCGAGGATGTCTGGGTTGCCGAAGAGTTGGTCGTTCCAGACGACGAGTAGGTCGCCCGTCAGTGGATCCGCGGCTGCCGAAGGGAGGTTGACGATTCGGAAGCCGCCCGGAAGCGTGGAGGGGAGCGGGTTCATCTCGACGATGCCCCGGTCCGCACTCCAGCTCGTACCCTGGTTCGTCGTGCGCGACACCCAGAGGCTGTCCTGGAAGCTGTCCCGCCAGAAGACGAAGTAGTCTCCGTTCGGCGCGATCACAGGACACGCGCCGTTTCCTGCCGTGGAGTTGTTCGAGAGGATCGTGTTTGCGCCGAAGGTGAGGCCGCCGTCCAGAGAACGGGCCGTACGTACCTTCGCCGGCGAGAATCCGAAGTCGGCCCAGCCGACCAAGACTTCGCTGCCTCGAGCGGCGATGTACGGCTTGTCGTCGAAGGTGCTGTTTCCGCTCGCGTCGACCGGGGTCGACCAGGTGGCGCCATCGTCCGATGAGCGACGGACGTAGATGTCGACATCGCTACCGCCGCTGCCGCCGCTGGCGAGGTAGCCGTAGAACCAGACGCCGCCCCCGGCGGACTTCACCGCCGGGTCGCTCATCACGGTGTGTCCTCCGAACGACGTGGAGGTCCAGCTTCCACCGCCGTCCGCGGAGCGCCCGACCCCCATGACCAGAGACGAACTCGTGTACTGGTTCCACCCGGCGATCAAGGTGCTGCCGTCCACGTCGATGCTCGTCTCGTTCTGCGTGTGCCCGTCGTCCGGCCCTAGCCGTTCCTCGGCGAAGGGGGATCCCGTGACGGGTGAGGTCAGAGTGGGGGAGCCTTCGGATGCCGTGCCTCGCCCGTTCTGCAGTGGAGTTTCGTCCGCGCCGGGCGGGGAGGTCGTGTTGCGGTCACCGTCCCGGTAGATCACGTCGAGCGGCAAACGGTATCCAAGCTCGTCACGTGAACCCGGATCGATCCGCACCCCTTCCGTCGAGACGACGGGGCCGACGAGTGGTGGCTGCGTCTTGAGCTCCGGCGGGATGCCCGCCATTCCGCGGGATCCGGGCGCCACTTCGGCCGCTGGGGCGGACTCGATGTCCGATTCGATCGAAGCGCCCATCCGAACCCCGGTAGAGAAGGTCCCCGCGTGGTAGAACTGCGGCGAGGCGAAGCCGAGGACGAGGCCCGCGAGTGCGAGTCCACCCAGCCCGAGAGTGAGAAGACGGCGGTTTCCGGCGCCGCGCGGCGGCCCGGCCTGAGGTCCGGTGCGAAGCACTAGATGCGTTCCTTTCGGAGGATGGAGTAGACGTGAAGATCGTGAGGCTCCTCGCCTCTCACGGTCAACGCTGCTCTCAAAGTTCCCTCCCGGGTCAGCCCGGCGCTCTCGGCGACCCTCGCGCTGGCCACGTTCTGAGTGCTGCAGTGCCAGGAGATCCGTTCCCAGTGCCACTCGGTCCAGGCCCAGTCGAGCAGAGCTGCCAGCACCCGCTTTCCTAGTCCGGATCCGGCGAGGTCGGCCCGGATCCACATCCCGGCCTCGCACCGCTTCTGCTCGAGCGGCCCTTCGCGGAGGTGGAATCCGGTGCCGCCCAGGACCTCCGACTCGTCCGGCGAGAGGATCCCGATGATGAAGTCCTCGTGGAGCAGATAGCGGGCGTGGAAACGACGGACTCGCTGTTCGACTTCGTCCGGATCCTCGTTCGGGATCGCCCAGAGCATGAATCGATGGAGATGGTCGTAGGAGGAGTTGAGCGCCGCGGCGAGTCGGGCTCCGTCCCCGGGGCGGAACGAACGGAGAACGAACTCCGGCGTTTCCCATCGGTCCGGTGCCAGGAATGTGGACGAACGCGTGGTTTCGGAGCTCGACATTGGAGTCTTCCCTTCGTGGTGATACCGCCAGTTGATGGTTCGGTCGTCGCCGTCGCGAGAGAACGGAGGAACGAAAAACCTCGACGGACGTCGAGGATCGAGCCAGAATAGCCGCCTTATGCGAGTTCGGAACAGAAAGATCGAGCTGAAGTCCCCGGCCGACATCGAGGCCATGCGCGTCGTCTGTCAGTTGGCCGCAGACACTCTTTGCAAGGTGGATGGGATACTCCGTCCGGGAATCACGACGGAGGAGATCAACGCCTTCGTGCACGAGGACACCCTGGCGAAAGGGGCAGTTCCCGCGCCGCTCAACTACCGCGGATTCCCCAAGAGCACCTGCACGTCGATCAACGAAGTCGTGTGCCACGGAATCCCGGGCTCACGGGCGGTAGAGCCCGGTGACATCATCAACGTCGATATCACGCACATCTTCGACGGCTACTACGGGGATACGAGCGCAACGTTCTACATCGGCGAGCCGAACGACGAGGCGAAGCACGTCGTCGAGGTCTGCCGCCGTTCCCTCGAGTTGGGGATGGCCCAGGTCCGTGACGGAGCGAGGCTCGGAGACATCGGAGCCGCGATCCAGGAATTCGTGGAAGGCCACGGCTGTAGCGTGGTCCGGGACTTTGTCGGCCACGGAATCGGTCGGAAGTTCCACATGGAGCCGATGGTCAGCCACGTCGGCAAGTTCGGAAACGGACCCAAGCTCAAGACTGGGATGATCTTCACCATCGAGCCGATGATCAACCTCGGCAAGGCTGATGTCGAGATCCTGGACGACGGCTGGACTGCGGTGACGACCGACAGGTCGCTCTCGGCGCAGTTCGAGCACACGATCGTCGTGACCGATACCGGGTGTGAGATCCTGACCGAAAGGAATCGGCCGCTGCTCCAGAGCGAACGGTACCCTGACTACTTCGGGTAGGGGCTCGACAGAAAACTCCTCCGTGGAGCTGCTCCGGGCCCCGCGCTCCGAGTGTTTGGCGCGTCGCCGCGCACAGCTGGTAACCAACGAGATCCCCATCTCATCGACAGGATGTCCCTCTTCCATAGGAGTCGGGTACCCATGATTCGAGTCGCGTTCCTCACTGTCGTCGCGATCTTCGCGCTCGGAGTCTCCTCACCAACCGCCGCGACCAACGCGGGGTTCGACGCCAGGCTCACGCAGTATGCGTATCCCTATCCGACCAAGACGCTGCGGTTCGAGTCCCAGGGCGAGGCGCTCGAGATGGCGTACATGGACGTCGCTCCGGCCCAGCCGAACGGCCGTGCCGTCCTGCTCCTTCACGGGAAGAACTTCTCGGGTGCGTATTGGGCGTCGACGATCGATGCGCTGACGAAGGCTGGATACCGGGTCGTCGTCCCAGATCAGATCGGGTTCGGCAAGTCGACGAAGTCCAGAAGTTACCAGTACTCCTTCCAAGCGTTCGGCGACAACACCGCGCAGCTCCTCCAGCAGCTCGAGGTCGAGACAGTCACGGTCGTCGGCCACTCGATGGGCGGGATGGTTGCGACCCGCTTTGCACTCGATCATCCGGAGCAGACGGAGAAGCTCGTCCTCGTGAACCCGATCGGGCTCGAGGATTGGAAGCGGAAGGTGCCGTATCGTTCGGTGGACGAATGGCACAGGCGGGAGCTGAACAAGACCCGCGAAGGCGTGAAGAAGTACATGGAGTCGAGCTACTTCGACGGGAAGTGGATGCCCGAGTACGATCCGCTCGTCGAGATCCAGGCCGGTTGGGCATCTGGGCCGGACGCTGATCTCATCGCCTGGGTGTCGGCGCTCACCTACGACATGATCTTCACGCAGCCGGTGCTCTACGAGTTCCCGGACATCCAGGTTCCGACGCTTCTCATCATCGGACAGCGGGACCGGACCGCACTCGGGAAGGACGCAGTGACCCCCGAGATCGCGAACACGCTCGGTCGCTATCCGCAGCTCGGAAGGAAGGCCGCGAAGGCGATCCCGGGTGCCGAGCTCGTCGAGCTCCAGAACGTCGGCCACGTTCCGCAGTACGAGTCGTTCGACGCGTACCGGGACGCGCTCCTCGGCTTCCTCGCGAAGTAGCCTGCTTCCGGCCCGCCTGGCCCCGTCTCGCCGGGCTTGGCAGAGCCGGTGTGCACCGTCCCGGCCAGGCCCGGCTCGACACCGTCCTGCAGCGTTCGTGAGGCATCGGTCCCACGACCCCGTGCTTGCTGCTATACTCCGCCGCGGGAGAGGCAGGCAATTCACCGCATGGGCGCCCGGTGCGTCCGAGCGTCGAACGCACGGAGAACATGCATGACCTCGACTCGATGGTCGCGCCGCCGTTTCCTCCAGAGGACCGGCCAGCTGGCGGGCGCGTATGTCTTGGGAGCCGGTGTCGACGGCCTCCTTCCCTCCGCAGAATCCAGTGCCACCGCGCCCCTCGTCGGCTCCGGCCTCCGGCCGAACGGGCCTCTCGCGCTCGGCCTCGATGACCCTGAGCTCGAAGCCGTGCTCGCGGATCTCGTCCGTCAGCTCGAGCGAAAGGCTGTCTATGCCTCCGCCTTTGCGGAGCACCGAGGGGGGCTGGACGCGCGAACGGAGCAGAAGGAGCGGTCACTCGATTTCGAGGCGGAGCGTCGGGGCGTCGTCTTCCAGGCCTACGACGGTGAGCGCTTCCGAGAGGCCGCGACCGACCGGATGGACCGAGACTCGCTGAGGACCCTCGTCCGTGATCTCGAGCGTGAGCTCTCGGCGCACTCCTCGCGCTCCGGGGGACCTGATCCGGGAGGCCCCGTGCGGCAGCGGTTCGTGAGTCCGTTCCAGATCGACCCGGACTCGGTTCCCCCGACCGGTTGGCTCGACGTCGCCGAGGGGATCCTCGAGCGAGTCCACGCGAGTGACGCCCGCATCGTGAACGCCAGCACCGCGGCACAGCATCGTTGGCGGCGGACGCTGTTCGTGAACCGCACGCGGTCCATCCACCAGACGCTCCACACCATCGGCGTGCGGGCGTTCGCGTTCGGCATGGAGAATGGAAAGCCTGGGCCGGCGTTCGTCGCGCGGCGTCGGATCGGTGGGTTCGAGCACACGAACTTCGACGACATCGCCGTGCGCGAGCTCGCCCAGATCGTCGACGACGTGCTCCGCTCCGAGCGCATCCCGCCCGGTCAGTACGAGGTCGTGACGTCTCCCGCGATCACAGGGCTCCTGGCCCACGAGTCGTTCGGTCACGGAGTCGAGTACGACCAGTTCATCAAGGGACGGGCGAAGGCCGCCCACTTCCTCGGGAAGAGCGTCGCTCCGGAGATCGTGAGCATCTGGGACGACCCGACCCAGCCCGACGGCAACGGAACGTACTACTACGATGACGAAGGGTGGAAGGCGACCCCGACCGCCATCGTCGAAGGGGGCGTCTTCCGTCGACCGATCACGGACCTCTTCTCGTCCTTCTCCGGCGACGCCCAGCGCACGGCGAACGGCAGACGACAGAGCTTCTCGAACAAGGCGTACGCGCGCATGTCGAACACGTTCTTCGGTCGTGGGACTACGCCCGTGAGCGAAATCGTCGGCACGCTCGAAGACGGTATCTACCTCGACGGCTTCCAGTCCGGGATCGAGGATCCTCATGGCTGGGGGATCCAGCTGACCTGCAATCGTGGGTACGAGATCAAGAACGGAGCGCGAACCGGTCGCGTCTACAGCCCGATCGGAGTTACGGGCTACGTTCCCGACATCCTCGCTTCCATCACGCACGTGGGAGACGACTTCCGTCTCGTCCCAGGCACGTGTGGCAAGGGGCACAAGGAGTTCGTGCCCGTATCCACCGGCGGCCCGCACCTGCGCTTCACCGCGCAGCTCGGATGAGGGAGGGACAGATGTCGAACGAAACTTGGGGACGCCCGGACGTATCGAACAGCGGCTCCGACCAGCCGATGGATGAGGCGTTTCGTGCCGTGAAGGAGGCGCTGGCTCGCCATCGCGACGTGTCGGCGTGGAGAGCGACTCTCACCTCGACGAAGAGTCAGCAGCTGTACCTGATCCGAGAGGACGTCGAGTCGGAGCGCACGGCGCTCGGGCACACGATCGACGTCGAGCTACACACGCGGAACGGGAGCGAACTCGGTCGCGGCTCGTTCTCGCTCGGGCCGGGAGAGGAGGCGAGGCTGGACGAGCTGATGTCTCAAACGCTCGCGGCTGCGAAGAAGTCGTCCGTGCCGGGCTACTCATTGCCGCTTCCCGCTCCGCTTCCGGACGTCGAGACCTCCGACCGGGAGATCATCGAACATCCGAGCCGTGCGCTGGAGAGTCTGCGTTCCAGGTTGAGTGACGCGCTGGCTGCGCAGAGGAACGTGCGGAACGCGTCGGCGGAGTTCTTCGTCCACCATGACGTCAGCCGGATGGAGACATCCACCGGAGTCCTCGCGGACCTCTCCGGTACCCGGTCGACAGCAGAGATCGTCCTTCTGGGCACCGGACGGAACGGTCGTGAGGCCGAGGTGCAGGGTCTCCGCTACCGCCGGACCGCAGAGGACCTCGACATCTCGCGGTGGGTGGCTGGGCTGGCGGACGAGTCCCGGGATGCGGGGGATGCGGAGATCATGTCGACCTGGAAGGGACCCGTCTTGCTCCGTTCCGACGTAGCGGGCGCGTTCTTCGGGCCCGTCGTCCAGCGGGTTACCGGGGACACCGTCTACCGAAAGATGAGTCCCTACGAGATCGGAAACTCGCTCACGAATCAGGATCCGAGAGGCGACAGGCTCGACCTCTCCAGCGACCGCACCCTACCGCACGGGCTCCGTACCGCACCCTGTGACGGGGAAGGTGTGCCGGCGTTCTCCGCTCCGCTCGTGCAGGGCGGAGTCGTGAAGAGGTTCGTAGCGGACGCACGGTATGCACACTACCTAGGTGCCGAGCCGACCGGTGCGTGGAGTAATCTCGTCGTCGCGCCGGGCGCTCGGAGCACCGAGGACCTGCTCCGCGGTGGGGAGGTCCTCGAGGTCGTCCGCTTCTCCTGGTTCACACCGTCCTTCGGCACAGGGGACTTTGCGAGCGAGATGCGTCTCGGATACCTCCATCGGAACGGCCAACGGCGTCCAGTGAAGGGGGCTGCAGTCACGGGCAACGTCTTTGCGAACCTCGAACACGCGTTCTTCTCTCAGGAGACGGAGTTCATCGGCGACGGAGATGTTCCGCGCTACATACGGCTCGAGGATGTGGACGTGGTCGGAACCTGAGACGTGCTCGGCCCGGGGATCAACGCTTCTTGGGGATGACGGCCGCGATCACGAGTCCGAGCGGTCCGAGAAGGGCGCAGAGTAGGAACCAGCCACAACCCGAGCGTCCTTTTGTCGTGGCGATCCACGCTCCCAAGATTCCAGCGGCGAGCCAAAGCGGGATCTCGATCATTCCGAAGTCTCCAGAGATCTTGATGTCCATTCGCGCACTCCGGTACCCAATCCGGGTCCAATAGGAATGTACCCCGCAACTGACCGGGTATTCACGAGCTAGCTTCGAGCGCCGCCTCCGCGCGACGGAGATCTCGATCCAGGGCTCGCTCGCGCTGGACGACGAACGTCTCGACGAGTCGAGCGACTGAGGTCGGCAGCCCCCACCATTCGAGCGGTGACCCAGCTCCGGGGCGGAGCCGATCCGGCGTCCATGCAGAGTGACGGAGCGCTTCCACCAGCACCTGGTACCCCGAGAGATGTCCAGCGGACAGGTAGTAGCCGAGCAGCTCGGTTGCGGACGGGGCCTCGGGCGCGGTATGGAGCAGCGCGGGAAGTGGTAGCGACTGGAAGAATGTCTCGTCGGCTTCGGCGTCCACGCCGAAGGCGTCGCTCGGGGCGGCTGTCTCCTTCAGAGTTCCGTCGCTGTCGGCCCCCGTGAGCGCTCCAATGATCCGGCGCCAATGCTCGAACCCCGCGTCCGACCCTCCTCGGGCGGACGGGAACGGCTCCGGAGCTCCGACCGGAAGCGACGCCAGTGCCTCGAGGTCTCCGGCGAGAAGCATGCCGTCTGCGGCGGGCCACCGGTTCGTGATGTGCGGGAGGACCGCCTGGAGGTGGGTCTCGTAGAACTTCGCGAGTGGGTTGCGCGACGGGAGGGCTCGTAGGAGCTCGACCATTCGCTCGCGCAAGCGCGCCTCGGCTGTGCCGTCGAAGTTGAGGGCCGGATCCGTCGAGTCCAAAAGCGTCGGCAAATCAGGGTCGAGCCGCTCACCATCCACCGCCTCCGCGGGGATGGCGAGGGCGCGCCCTCGGGTGAGATGCGAGAGATCTCCCGTGTCGGCCGCGGGGTAGAGGTCGGTCACCCAGACCGACGCGCGACGAGCGACCGCTTCGAGCAACCCATCGGAGTCCGTTGCACGGTTGGAACTAGCCGCGGGACGGGTGGTCTCCATTGGATCTGACGCGCCGGCCATGTCATCCCCAGCGAAACGATTGGTTTCAACAGCGGCGACGTGGGGATGGTACAACACCCCGGCGTATGACAAACGCCGGGCGTTGGACACCATTCCATCGAGGAAGAAGCGGTGACTGCGACGGGAGTCGAGTTGCCTGCTCCAGTCGAGAGGTTCGCACACGAGGAGGGACTGTCCCAGCAGCCGGGCCCACGCGGCCGCCCGCTCGAGCGCCGGATTCCAGAACGTCCTCCTGGAGCGAACCATCCAGTAGGCCACATACAGACCTTGCTTCGTATCTACACCAGGATTGAGCCGTCTACATCTAGACGACGGAGCAAGCGGGTCGTCGGGGGGCGTGGACTTCGAGTTCATGGGGCAAAGCCTAGCGAGAGATCGTCGCCGCTGCAAACAGAGCGACTAGGGGAATCCCCCCGGTTTTTGCCCTCGACTGCCCAGATTTTGGCCCCTCGACGTGCGTCGCGATTGGACAACATCGATTGATCACTCGTTGAACGCAAAAAAACTGCCGATCAACGATGTTTTCCAGCGCTTTTGCTACCGGAATCACGCTTTATTAATGGGAGATGTGAGTCTCACGGTGGAGCTGCCCCTCTCATCTGCAGGATGATCCCCGCCTCCGCCGTAGACGATCCCATGCATCCCCGGCAGCCGTTGCGGCAGGCCGGGTGTCTCCACTACGGGCCGCGTACAAGTGGGAGGCGTTGTGTTGCAGACAGTGCATGACTGGCGAGAGGAGAACATCATGGCAGACAGCGTTGCGCCAGACACCGGAGTCGAGATCACCGAGGTTCGAGTGACCCCGAAGAGGCAGGGGCGCCTTCGGGCTCTCTGCTCGGTCACGTTCGGAGGTGTGTTCGTGGTGAGGGGGATCAAGGTGATCGAAGGGCCGGACCGACTCTTCCTCGCCATGCCGTCTCGCAGGGAGGCCGACGGGAAGTACAGAGACGTCTGTCATCCGGTCGCCACCTGGTTCCGTGGCGACCTGGAGCGAGCCGTGATCGACGAGTACCTTCGGAAGATGAACGAAGGGCCGCTACGCGATGGGGTGCCGGCCGCACACTGATCGCTCGAAACTGCTTTCGTAGGAGGGAGTGCCGCACTCCCTCCGCTTGCTTCGCTCCGCTCGCCCGAGTTTCCCCGGCCGGAATCCCTCGCATGATTCGCTAGGCCTGAACTCGCTCGCGTGCCTCGCTAGGCCTGAACTCCCTCGTGTGCCTTGCTCGGCTGAGTGCCAGCGCCGCCACTCCGTCGCAATCGACGTCCACCCCGTGCGATCCAACCCGGGACGTCTTCCAGGATGACCGCGGTCGTTGGCAGTAGCACGGACGTCAGCACCGTCGATACCGCAAGGCCTCCCATGATCACGAGGGCCATCGAGTAGTAGTAGATCCCGGCGAGTGCGGGTTTCTGGACCCAGATCGGAAACAGTCCGATCAGTGTGGTCAGCGCAGTCATGAGGATCGGACGGATCCGTTCGGAGCCTCCGAGGAGGAGAGCGCGATTTCGCCGCATTCCACGACGCCTGTACATGTTCACGTGCTCCAGCATCACGATCCCGTTGTTGACCACGATGCCGATGAGGAGCAGGGCGCCCACCGCTGCCGGCTGATCGAAGTCCGTCTTCGTGAGCCAGAGCGTCCAGAGGGCACCGGACAGAGCAAAGGGCAAGGCCACCATCAGTGCGGTTGCCTGTCTGGCCGATTCGAAGAGCCCGGCCATGACGGCGAAGATGAGAAGCAGCGCGAGGCCGAGGTTGACCAGGAACTCACGAGACTGCTCTTCCCGCCGACTCTGCGTGCGGTCGAAGCTGTAGTTGTACCCGTAGGGAAACTCCATCGTCGCGAGCGCGGAGTGAACGAGCGGAAGGTAGTCCTCGCGCTTGCCGTCCTCGTACTTCGCTCCGACCCACACGCTGGTCTGGCGGTCGTCTCGCTGGATCCGCTCCGCGCCCGGGAGGATTCGGAAGTCCGCGAGAGACGCGAGAGGGACGCGCTCGCCTTCGCGGTTGTACAACGGCAGGTTGCGGAGTTCGCTCATCGAGCTGACGTCCTTCTCGCCGAGAAGGAGCCGCATCGGGCGTTCGCCGTCCGCAGTCCGGAATCGAGGGAGGTTCTGTCCGCGGTACGTGAGCTGGATCACTTCGGCCGGTTGGCGAGGGTCGACGCCGTAGCGGGCGGTGAGATCACGGTCGTACGAGACGACCATCTCCTGCCCGCCCTCCTCCAAGCTCGAGAACGGATCGACGAGTCCGGGGATCTCGCCCAGGAGCGACTTCGCTTCCTCGGCCAGGGTTGCCAGGACCTCGGAGTCTTCACCGACGAGCTGGAATGCGACGCGCTTGCCGCGGTCCTGCCGCCACATCGGGCCCGCGTCCATGATCTCGAGCTTCACGCCGGGGAGTTCGGGGAGATAGGACTTGGTGACCCGGCGCGCCTCGGCGACGTCCTTCTCCGTCGTCTTCCCTTCCGCCATGTAGAGCCGAGTCATGGCCCAGCGGTCGGACCAGAACGAGTAGATCGACTTCGTGGTGAGTTCGTCTTTGTGTCCGACGAGCTCCGCCTCCACCTGAGAGACGACCTCCTGCTTCCGGTCCAACGTGAGGGGTTCACTGAACTCGTAGCGCACTCCGACGAACGCTTCGCTCTCGCTCGTGTCGAAGTTGAAGTCGATCTCTTGCGCGGGGAAGTAGCCGGATGCCACGACCAGGAGGCCGACGATCGGCGTGAGCCAGAGATGCCGGAGGCCGAGTTTCAGCACGCGCCGATAGCCGCGCGTGAGGCGGGACATGAACTGCTCGACGACGCGATCGAGAGCGAGGGAAGCCCGGCTTCTTGCTCGATTTCCTTCCTCGGAGAGGAAGTGTGCCGTCGCGAGTGGGATGAGAGTCTGGCTGATGAAGAGTGACGCGAGCAGCGTGATGCAGACGGTGATCCCCAGCTCCCGGAGGATGATGTTCATCTCGTTCGGTTCGTTGAAGATCAACGGAAGGAAGACGATGACCGAAGTGAGAGTCGCCGCGATGACCGCAGTCGACACTTCCTTTGCGCCCATCCGGGCCGCAGTGACGCGGTCCTTGCCTCGTTCCTGGTGCCGGAACACGTTCTCCATGACGACCACTGCGTTGTCGACGAGCATGCCGATCCCGACGATCAGGCCGAGCAGTGACACGGTGTTGAGCGTCTTTCCCTGCGCCCAGATGAATCCACACGCCACGATGAGCGAGAAGGGGATGCAGGAGACCGCAACGAGGGTCGACGACACGCGCCGGAGGAACACATAGAGGACGACGCTTGCGAGAATGGCGCCGAAGATCCCCGTGAAGAGGAGGTCGGCGAGAGTGCGTTCGATCTCCTGGCCCTGGTTCTCCCAGATCAGGAAGTTCACGCCTTCCAGCTCCGGATCGTCGGCCATCGCCGCGACCCGCTCACGGACCTCGCGGCAGATCTCCACGGTGTTCGCGGAGGATTCCTTGCTCACCGAGATGCCGATCGCGAAGTCACCGTCCAGGTGGCGGCCGTACTCGAGAGGCGGCTCCTCGTACGTCACGTCGGCGACATCCCGCAGCCGAAGGCCGTCGGAACGGACGGCGAGGTTCTCGATCTCGGCGAGGGATTGGAACGTGCCGACCGTTCGGAGTTGGTGGTTGAGCCCGGGCTCTTCGACCTGGCCGAGGCTCTGGTCGAAGTTCTGCGTCCGGAGCGCACGCGATACCTCGCGCACGTCGATCCCGTACGCGACCAGGTCGTCTGGGCGGAGACGGATCCGCACTTCCTTCGGATTCACGCCGTCCAGTCGGACTTGCGCCACTCCGGGGATCCGCTCCAGCGGTTTCACGATCCGCCGGTCGAGGAGGTCGTAGCTCTCGCTGAGGTCGCGGGGAGAGGAGAGGCGTCCCTCCAGGATCGGCGAGTCCGACTCCCTCGCGTCCCAGTTCGTCGAGATGACGATCCGCTCCACGTCGTCCGGCAAGTCGCGGCGAACCCGGTCCACGGCTTCGCGGACCTCCATACGGGCGAGAGCGAGGTCCGCTCCCCAAGCGAAGTCGAGGCGGATCCGTCCTTCGTCCTGATTGCACATCGACCAGAGGCTCTCGAGTCCGCTGACCGACCCCAATGCGTCTTCCATCGGGCGAACGATCGATCGCTCCACTTGGGATGGGGTCGCGTTTGGGTAGGGAACGATCACGAACAGCTCGGGCTCCTGGACTTCGGGAAGGAAGGCGAGGGGGAGCTTGACGAGGGCGACGGCTCCGAGCACGAGGAGGCTCACGATGAGCATCAACATCGAGACGGGACGTGAGATGGCGATTTCTGGGAGGGTCATGCGCGGAGTATGCGGGTCCCATCCAGTCGTGCTCAAGCCCGAGGGTCTGCAGGGCCGCCGAATCCGCAATCTCCCGGCCATCCCGATCGTTCCCCTGGAACGAGCGACGAGCGCGGGATACCATGCGAGGCCAATCACCGGCCCGAGCGATCCGCTCGTTCGGAGTGGTTCCAGACACGCGTATCGGAGGGACGGCTCCCGGCGGGCCGTGCGAAGGACGGCCAAGATGGCCGGAGGCAGTGACCGAATGACCGATTCCAAGTCCCAGATCGATCCCGAGTTCCTCGCGATCCTGCGTTGCCCCGTGGCGGTTCGCTACACGGATCGTGGTGACGATCCCGGACGGCTCCGTCTCGTCCATGGATGTTGGCTCGTCTGTGACGACTCGGGCCTCAAGTATCCGATTCAGGACGGGATCCCGATCATGCTGGTCGACGAGGGGCAGAAGTGGAAGGAGACCCCGGAGGATCAGCTGCCGGTCCCTCCGCCGCAGAGCTAGCCCCAGAGGTAGAGGAGCGACTCCCATGAAAGTGATCGCAGATCTCTGTCTGATTCCGCTCGGGGTCGGTGTCTCCGTTTCGTCCTACATCGCCGCGTGCGAGCGTGTGTTGGGCGAAGCCGGGCTCGAGCACCACCTCCACCCCTACGGGACGAACATCGAGGGGGAGTGGGACGAGGTGTTCGCGGCCATCCGCCGATGCCACGAAGTCGTCCACGAGATGGGCGCACCCCGGATCCACACGACCCTCAAGTTCGGAACCCGTACCGATCGGACCCAATCGATGGCCGACAAAGTTCGGAGCGTCGAGGAGAAGCAGGGCAAGTAGCCACTGGCGTGCCCCAGCCCTGCAGTGCCTCCCGGCCCCCAGTTCGAAGGCCAGTTCGTCTGGGCGGGGATGTCCGCTGTTTCGGACTCATCGATCAGAACGGGCGAGCCACGACCACGCCCTTAGCGCCGGACTCCGCACCCGTGCCCAGTGCTCCAGGGACCGTTCGTCCAATGGTCCCGGCGAGCTGAGTGCTATACTCGGCAGGCGGTGTTCGGCACGAACGCCGCCAGTGCCCACTCAACGTTCCGTCCGTCAAAGGAAGGAGTCCCCCTCACATGCGACGTCTCTTGCTAGGTGCGTTCGCGATGGCCGGCCTGTGCGCGACCATGCTCACGTACTCGGCCAGCGCGGCCACCCTCCACCCTGCGGTCGAGGCCGAGATCAACAACGGCAGCTTCGACGAATCCATGAGCGTCCTGGTCTATCTCCAGGAAGCTCCCATCCAACAACTCAGCGCCGACCTCTCTGAACAGGGTGCGACACGCAAGGCGCGTCACACTGCGATCATCGATGCGCTGCAAGAGCAGCAGCGGACGCAGGACCCGCTCAAGGCTTGGTTGGAGTCCGAGATGCCTTCCGGCAAGGTCGACGGCTACACCAGCTACTGGATCATGAACTGTCTCGTCATCGAAGCGACGAAGGGGACGATCCTCGAGATCGCGAACCGTCCCGAAGTCGAGCGGATCGAGCCGAACTGGCAGGCGGAGCTCATGGAGCCCGTCGATGGTTCCGCTCCGATGGACGAGATCGGGGGGAGCCCGCGCATGACTCGCGGTGCGGGGTTCGTCCCGCCGGGCCTCCGCGCGATCAAGGCGGACCAGGTTTGGTACCAGTATGGAATCACGGGCGCGGGCCGTCTCATCGGCGGACTCGATACCGGTGTCGACGGAAACCACCCGGCGCTCGCGAGCCGCTGGCGTGGTGTGACCGAGCCTTCCTCCGAGTGCTGGCTCGACGTGCTCGGAACGAACACGACGTTCCCGAACGACGGTAACAGCCACGGTACCCATACGATGGGAACCATGACGGGCAACAGCCCCACGACGCTCGATACGGTCGGTGTGGCCTGGGGCGCGAAGTGGATCGCCGCGAATGCGATCAACCAGGGCGTCGGCTCGGCGTTCGACAACGACGTGATCGCCTGCTTCCAGTGGTTCATGAACCCGGACGGTGACTCCCAGACCATGGACGACGTTCCGGACGTGGTGCAGAACTCCTGGCGGATCAACGAGCAGTTCGGCGGAAACTATACGGACTGCGACACGCGCTGGTGGAACGCGATCGACAACTGCGAAGCTGCGGGCGTCGTCGTGGTCTTCTCTGCGGGTAACGAAGGCCCGGGCGCCGGAACGATCGGCTCTCCGCCGGACCGCGCGACGACCGAGTACAACGCGTTCTCCGTCGGTGCTGTCGACGCGACGAACTTCAATGCGCCGTACCCGATCGCGAGCTTCTCGAGCCGCGGTCCGTCCGGATGCAACGTCTCGGCGGAACTCAAGATCAAGCCGGAAGTCGCAGCACCGGGCGTGGACGTCTACTCGACGATTCCGGGCGGCGGCTACAGCAGTGCCTTCAGCGGCACCTCTATGGCCGGCCCTCACGTTTCCGGAATCGTGCCGCTTCTCCGTGAAGCGGATCCGAACCTCGAAGTCGACGAGATCAAGCAGATCCTGATGGAGACCGCGATCGACTACGGGGCCACCGGCAACGACAATACCTACGGGTACGGCTTCGTCGACGCACTCGCGGCGGTCGAGTCGGCACTGGTCGGCTTCGGAAACCTCGAAGGCTTCGTCGGAAACGCGAGCTTCGGCAACGCTCCGATCTCCGGTGCCACCGTTACCGTGATCGAGGAAGACCGTTCCTTCGTTACGGACACCGACGGCACCTACGGCGGCCTCGTTCCTCCGGGAACGTTCACCGTCGAGGCGAGCCACCCGTCCTTCGCCTCGCAGCAGTTCCAGGTCGAGGTGCTCAGTGGTCAGCCCACGGTCCAGAACTTCTCTCTCACGGACATCGCCGGCCCGACCATCACGAACCTGAGCGATCCGCTCACGACGTCCGACGATGTCGGCCCGTACGCGATGACGGCCGACATCTCCGATGCCAGCACCGTCGCCTCGGCCCGTCTCTACTACCGGGTCAACGGTGGCACGTGGCAGTTCGTGAACATGACCGGTTCCGGCACGTACTCCGGCTCGATCCCGGGCCAGGATGCCGGCTCGATCATCGACTTCTACGCTTGGGCCCAGGACGGGATCGGCCTCGAGGCCACCTTCCCGGCCGACGCTCCGGCCAGCTACCACACCCTCTACGTGACCCAGGTCGTGTACGCCTACGACGTCGAGTCCAACGACGCGAACTGGTCGCTCTCCGCGGCTGGTGACAACGCGACGACCGGCCTCTGGGTCCGGGCCGATCCGATCGGAACCGACAGCGGTGGTCCGATCCAGAGCGAGGACGATCACACGCCGGCTCCGGGCGTGATCTGCTTCGTGACCGGTAACTCCGGATCCGGCGCCGGTGATGACGACGTCGACAACGGCTGCACCACTCTGACCAGCCCGGTGTTCGACCTGGCGGGAGCGGAGCTCGCGTTCGTCAGCTACGCGCGTTGGTTCATGATGGGTGGCGCGTCTGCCGACGACGTCTTCCAGATCGACGTCTCGAACGACGGAGGGAGCAGCTGGCAGTCGCTCGAGACCGTCACGGCTTTCGAGCCGGCCTGGAACGTGGTCACGTTCGAGCTCTCCGGTGTGATCGCACTCACGGATCAGATGCGTTTCCGCTTCATCGCGTGCGACATCAACACGCAGGGCCTCACCGAGTGTGAGATCGACGACTTCTCGATCGAGGCGTTCATCCCGGCGAACCCGGCCGATGTCGACGACATCCGTCACACCGTCCAGGTCTCGTCGCTCGAGACGAACGCTCCGAACCCGATGAACTCGTCGACGACCCTCCGGTTCAACCTGAGCAACGCGTCGGATGCAGCGCTGACGATCTACGATGCGAGTGGACGTCTCGTCCGTTCGCTCTGGAACGGTCCGCTCGCTTCCGGCGTCCATCAGCTGAACTGGGACGGTCGTGACGACCGCGGAACCGAGGTCGAGGCGGGAGTCTACTTCTATCGCCTCGAGGCCGGCGCGTTCACGCAGAGCCGCCGCCTCCTCGTCGTTCGCTGAGTCCAGTCCAAGTACTGCGGCGCGGATTTCCGTGCCGCAGCCTTTTCGAGACGCCGCTGCCCCACCTGGGCAGCGGCGTTTCTGCTCTGGTCGGATCCCGCCGGCGGCTGCGGCGTCTCGCGTGGTCCGTCTTGCATCTCGCCGCCGGTCCTGGCATCGTCGTCGCGATCTCAACCTTCAGAGGAATCGAATGACCCAACTCGACCTCAGGATCCGCCCTCTCGGGCTGGTCGCCTCCGTGATGCTCGTACTGTCCGGCTGCGCGTCGAACCGCGTCACCCCGAGCAACTGGGCCGGGCAGCTTCCCGAGCTCGAGCGCGCTGCGGCCCGTTCGCCGCAGGACGTCGACGCGTGGACCCAGTACGGGATCGCGGCCGACCTGGCGGGCGAAACGGAGGTCGCGATCGATGCGCTCGGTCACGCTATCGAGCTTTCGCCCGGTTCTCCCGAGGCCGGCCTTCCGCTCGCGCGTCTCCTGATAGACGCAGGAAGACTCGACCGCGCGGAAGCCACGATGGCGTCGCTCGAACCTCGAAACGAGGCGGACGCCGAACTGCTGCGTTCGGCTCGGATGCGTCTCGACCGGGCACGACTCGTGGAGCAGATGCGTGAGCTCGCACGTCGAGAGGCCAGCCTCGATGGGCGTCTCCCCGAGGGCGAGAGCATCGGTGTCCTCGACTTTCAGGTTGCGGGCGCGTCCAGTGTGGATGCGTCGAACGAGGCCGGCGAAGGTGCATCCAATGCGGATGCGTCGAACGAGACCGTCGGTGGCGCGTCCAGAGTGGATGCGTCGAACGGGGCCGTCGGTGGAGAGTCGCGGCGCGCATCGAACGAGCCTGACGATGGCGGCTCGGGTTCGGTGTCGACTCTCGGGACGTCTCGCTACGTCGGGCTCGGCAAAGCGCTCACGGCCGTCGTCACGACCGAGCTGTCCCGCCTGCGGGACGTTCGCGTACTCGAGCGCCAGAACCTACAAGTACTGGTCGACGAACTCGATCTCGTCGAGTCGCAGCGCGCGCGGAAGCCGGAGCAACCGTCGCTCGATCCCGTCGAATCTCTCCGTGGGGTCCAGCAACGCCTCGCGCTTCTCCGTCCCGATCCCAGCGCTGCGCCGTTCTACCAAGCGGAGATCGACGGCCGGCCCGGTCCCGGCACGGAGAGCGCAGTCCGTTCGTTCCAGGCGCATCGAGGTCTCTCGCCCGATGGGATTCCCGGTCCTCGGACCCAGTCGGAGCTGGAGGACGCGATCGCGCAGCTCTATCAGAGCCCGTCGTCGTCGCCCCTGCGCGAGCCTGCTCTCAGGTCCGCGCCTCGGGCCGGTCGTCTTCTAGGGGCCCGTCACCTTCTTGGTGGGGAGCTCGCCGTGGTCGGTGACCGAGACATCGAAGTTCGCAGCCGCACGCTCGATGCGCGAGACGGCGCACTCGTGTCCGAGGCGGACCTCACGGTTGCACTCGACGAGTTCCATCGTGTTCCCGGTCGGATCGTTCTCACTGCAGCGGATGATCTCTCCATCCCTCTCGACGACTCGGAACGTAGGCGGCTGGAAGATCTCCCGCCCGTGACGCGCTCTCTCTCCGCGTTCCTCGCCTTCGGCCGAGGTCTCGAGTACGAGGACCGCGGTCTATGGCGCGAAGCGGCCTCGGAGTACGAGAACGCCGTCCGCCTCGCCCCGGAGTTCGATCTCGCGCGCGAACGGGTCGAAGTCGTTCGAATCGGATCCGCTTCGTTCGAGCAGAGCCTTCAGCGCACGGTGCGCTCGGTCAACGCGACCGTCCGTGCTTCGTCACGCGCCGTGGAAGAAGCCCTCGGGGCCGTCGGCACGGGCACGAAGGAAGGTTCGAGTCGAGACGACGGTGAAGATGGCTCCCGCGCGGTACAGACTGACGGCAGCCTGCCCGTCGGAACCGTCGTCGTGAACGGACAGATCCCGGTGGGGAGGTGAGGGTGATGATGCTCCGTGACGTCCTGTCGACTGTCCTCACCCGTGCCGTCGCCGAATTACTCGAGGTCGTCTTGCAAGGATGCATCGCTCCGTTCTACGCGTCCATGCATCGTCGAGACGAGCGTTTGGCCATGTTCGCTTCGCGACGAGACCTCGATCGCACAGTAGGGGCGATCGATAATCACCGGATGCTGGTCGTGATCCTGCTGGCACTCGCCGTGCAGTTCATCGCCAGAGACACCGCCGTTGCAGGGGCGTCCCTCGTCCTGGGAGTGCAGGATCGCCGTCTCGACATCGACCTCGAGTCGTCGCTCGACGGCGAATCGGTTCTCTCCCAATCCGTCGACAACTCACAGACGAGCCTTCGGGCGACGTACACCTGGGACATCGGTGAGTCGTTCACCGTGGTGGCGACGGGAGGCGGCGCATCGTCGTATCTCGGCCTCAACGACACGCGCCTCAACGGCGCAACCGACCTCCGGGTTCGTGCTCTCTACCAACCCAACGATCGTCTCGTCGTAGGTGCGGGCACCGTCGTTCCCATGGGACTCTACGAACTCTCCGCCAACGAGGTCGTCGCTGCCCAATGGGTCTGGAATCCGCGGTCGGGATTCCCACTCAGCCGGTTCGGTGAAGGGTGGGGATGGGAACTCACGTCTGCCTACTCCATTCCGATCACACCGAACGTTTCGGGTGGCTTGGCCGCGGCCTACTTGCGTCATGCCGAGTTCGATCTGCTCGGTGAAGATACGGGGCTCTATCGCCTCGGCGACGAACTCTCCCTATCCGGCGCGATCGACTGGCGACTCGGCTCCAGTCGCTCCCTTCTTCTGCACGGCGCGCTCCGGCGGTTCGGAAGCGACGAACTCTCCGGCGCCGAGTTCGTGCAAAAGGGGGTGCAGATCTCGGGAGGCGGAACCGCCTACGTTCCTTTCGGCGCGTACTTCCTTCGCTGCGGCGCCAAAGCGAGCTACCAAGGCGACAACACCTTCACGAGGGCCGACGGCGACACCCTCGCCATATCCGAAGCCGCGGGAAGCCGGATCGGCCTCGACATGCGGATCGGGCGCGGGACGAGCGACCGCGTTTTCGTCTATCTCGACGGACTCGTCTCCTTCGTCACCGGCACGGACTACGACATCCCAGTGAACGGCACGGTGTTCTCGGTCGGCCCCGGATTCGGTTGGCGGATCGGCAAGCCGTTCTCTCTAGGGGCTCGCTTCCTCTGGCTCACGAGCTCGAGCGACCCCGTCATTCGTCAGACGGCTGACGGAGAGCAAGAGACGTCCCTCGACTACACCGGCACCGACGTGCTGGTCACTCTGGAGTTCCGGCCATGAGGATGTCTCGATCCAACGGTTCGTCCATGTTCGGATCGATCGCTTCGATCGCTTCGATCTCTGTCCCTCGGATCCCGACGATTGTCCGATGGATAGCGTTGTCCCTCGCGCTGTCGCTCTCCGTCGGTTGCGGCTCGGACTCCACGAAGCCTTCCAGCGACGGGCCCGCTCTTCGTCTCTCGCTCACGACCGCGCAGCGCGACGATCCACGAACGTACTCCGTGGGGCGGGTGCAGCTCCGCGTCTTGGACCAAGACGACCTGCTGCTCAACTCCGAGATCTTCGAGGTCAGCCGCGAGACGGGCCTCTTCTCCCTCGACTTCACGGTTCCCGCGGGGCCCAACCGGACGCTTCTGGTCGAGCCACTCGGCTCCGCCGTTCTCCCCGATGGGGGGAAGACGAACTCCGGAGTCGCGCTCCAGGCGATCGTCCGAGAGCTGGACGTCGATCCGGACGAGACGATCGAGGTCACCGCAGCACTCGAACCGTTCATCCCCGACAGCGTCTTCGTGGGCTCCCGGGGCGAGGAACTCGAGCTCTTCTGGTCCCCGATGGAGATCGCCGAGTCCCACCGGGTCCGGGTCATCGAAGAGGACCTCGCCGGGGATAGCCTCGTCGCCCGTCTGGTCGACGTCCCGCGGGATGACCACTGGGGAAGCGTCCTGATCGACCGCCTCCGTTCGTCCGAGGCGCCCGGCCCGTTCTTCGGGTTCCAGGTCCAGTCGATCAACGAGTTTGCGGAGAGCGCGTTCTCCGACACCGCCATGTACCCCGGGGTGGTGGCGGGACGATTGCGGATGGAAGGTCCATAAGCGGCTTCATATCAATTGATTAGGGGCTGACCCGGGTCGGGTGTGTATCCGGCACCATCGGCAATCTTCCAGCCACGATTGACATCGAACAAATGTTTGGTAGTATGAAGAGCCCGCCGGTGGGGGAAGAGGGCTCCACGAATCATGCGACCAACGTCCACCCGGATTCTGTCCGACCTGATCACGGCCAGCCGGCTGCCGAGCCTCCGGATCGGCGCCGTCTTCCCACTCGAAACCACTGCGATCCCGGATGGCCATCCCGAGGCCCGTCCGGAGCCTTCCTCCGACTGGAATCTCGATGCGCTCACCGGGCGTCTCGTCGAGCTATCGAGCGCGGGTTCGTCGGTAGCGCTCACCGCCGTCAGTGCTCTCGTGGTGGAGGCGCAGCTCCGTCGAGAGCCGGCGGCGTGGGTTGCGATCGGGGAGTCGACGTTCTACCCGCCGGACCTTGCGGAAGTGGGTTGTGATCTCGAGAACCTACCCGTCGTGAAGGTGCCCGATGCGCGAACGGCGGCGCGGGCGGCGGATCTACTCCTGCGCTCCGGGGGATTCCGGCTCGTCGTCATCGATGGAGTGGGGAGTCCCTACATCCGAACTCGTCGACTCGAACCGAGTCGTACCCGTTTCTATCCCGGATACGGCCCCACCTACTCCGAGAGTGCGGATCGTCAGATTGCGGATATGCAAGCGGACGCGATGTACCTAGATCGTTTCGGTTCGTCGTCGGAGCGTGCCCGTGCTGCGGCCCGTGCGGGTTCGTCTACGAGCGCTGGTTCTGTTCGTTCGGGTTCGTCCTCGGATCGATCGGATTCATCGACAGGGTCGTCGTCGGGTTGGAATCGCGACACGCGTCGCTATGTCCCCAATGAAATGAGAAGCCGAGGTTTTTCAGGAGACGCTCTTGCCGACGGGACTCGAGCATATCCTCGCTCTGCATCCAACGCGGATCGTTTCGGCGATCCTCACCATCGAAAGACCTCGGCTTCCATTCCATCTGCAGCGCAGACTCGTCTGGCTGGGTTGACCAAGCGTCACCGAGCCGTCCTCGTATGTGTGACGTACAAAGAGCACGGATCGGCGTCTCTCGGAGCGCTCGTGTCTCTTCGTGGAACAGGTAAGGTCAGGAAGACCTCCTTCGATCGGTTCACCTGGGAGCTCGAGGCGCTGAAGGACAAGCGCCGCGCACCGGGTTGGGAACACTCGGGGGTGTGTCGTGGTCCAACGGGGCTCTTCTGACGGCGACATGGCCCGCGTGGCCTGTGTGGCGCTCCCGGCGTTTCCTCTCCAGCTGCTCCTGAAGAAGCACCCCGACTGGAACGGTTTGCCTGCAGCGGTCGTAGATCATGACAAGCCGCAGGGGATTCTGCTCTGGGTGAACGAGCGGGCCAGAGCGCACCGGATCCTTCCCGGGATGCGCTACGCCGCCGGGCTTTCGCTGACGCGGGAGCTTCGCGCGGGAGTGATCGGAGCGGAGGAGATTCAGGAAGGCGTCGCCGCGCTCGAAGCAAAGCTCGGGTTCTACTCTCCCGAGGTCGAACCATCGTCTTCGGAGCCAGGTGTGTTCTGGATCGGAGCGAACGGACTCTCGCTGCTCTATCCCTCGCTCGTTCGGTTGGCGCGTCTCATCCGAGAAGGGCTGGTACGGGAGAACTACGAGGCCGAGGTCGCCGTCGGATTCTCGCGATTCGGCACCTATGCGGCCGCGCGATGTGGGGCGGGGTTCCTGAAACGTCGATTCGGTGGGGGAGCGACTGGGCGCCGATCCGCCGCTCGCCGGTCCGATCCTGCCGCCGGTTCGTCAGCGGGTTCGTCGACGACTCCGTCCGCCGACAGCAACGACCACGTACTCGTCTTTCGCAGTCCGCGTGCGGAGATCACAGTGGTACGGCACGTTCCGATCGATCGAGTCGGCTTCGATCCGGATCTCCGGGATACCTTGGCCAAGCTCGCGATCCACGATCTGGGAGGGTTTGCGGACCTTCCTCCGGAAGGTCTGCAGAAGCGGTTCTCGCCCGAGGTGCTGCGTCTCCATAAGCTCTTGCGTGGAGAGCTCTGGGATCCACTCCAGCCGAATCCGATTTACGAGCCTCTGCGGGACCGGTTCCTGTTCGACGATCCGGAGAACGATCGCGAGAGGCTTCTCGCTCAGGTCGTGTCCATGCTTCGGGGTCTCCTCGGGAGGCTCGCGAGTGGTGGGGACGAACTCGCTTCGCTGCGGATCGAACTCGCATTCGAACACGACGGACTCGGAGACCGAACCAACCAAGGTGAGAAGAAGGCGACGCCGAGGCGGGAGGAGTTGCTTCGTCCTGCCAAGCCGACTCTGGACGAAGAGCAGATCGTTCAGCTCTTGCGTCTTCGTCTCGAATCGCTCTCGCTCCCCGCCGGGGTTACGGAAGTGGAACTCGAGGTTCGAGGCGCTCGCGTCGAACGAGAACAGCTCGAACTCTTCGGGGGAGTGGGGCCTCGCGATCTAGAGGCTGCCACGCGTGCCTTTGCCAGGCTGCGGGCGGAACTCGGGGAGAGTGTCGTGGTGAGGGCTCGTCTCAAAGAAGGGCATCTACCCGAGGCACGGTTCGCATGGGAGCCGATGGGGGAGCAGGGAGAGCCGAATGCCCGCCGCGTGCATCTTCGTCCTCTCGTCCGGAGGTTTCTCGAGTCTCCGTGGGCCCTACCGTCCCGTCCCAGGCACGAACCCGACGGGTGGCTCGTCACGGGGATCGAAGGTGGAGCGGCGGAGGAGATCTTGGGGCCGTATGTCGTCTCGGGTGGTTGGTGGCATCGCGCGGTGCACCGTGAGTACCACTACATCCGTACGGACAAGGGAAAGTGGCTCTGGGTCTACTACGACCGGGAGCGGCGTCGCTGGTACCTCCAAGGCGAAGTCGAGTAGCCGGCCCGAATCCTCCAGATCCGCGCTGGGATGTCCGATAACCCTCATCGGGATGACGTACGTTCCCGATGAGGCGAAGGCATGCGCGTTCTGATCGCGGAAGATGATCCGGTCAACCGCCGACTTCTCGGCCGACTCCTTCCGCAACTCGGTTTCGACACGGTTTCGGTGGACCGCGGTGATCTCGCTCTGGAGAAGATCCGGTCGGAGAAACTCCAGCTCGCGGTCGTCGATTGGGTCATGCCGGGACTTTCTGGAATCGAGCTTTGCCGACAACTCGAGTCCGAAGGACGGATGGTCTACGTCGTCGTCCTGACGGGACGGGAGTCCGACGCGGACATGCTCGCAGCACTCGAGGCGGGTGCTTCCGATTTCCTGACGAAGCCGGTGCGAAGGGTAGACCTGGCGGCGCGGCTGAGTGTCGGGAAGAGAGTGATCCAGCTTCATGGCCGACTAGCAGAACGATCGCGGGTCGACGCGGTGAACCGACTGGTGGCCGGCATGGCCCACGAGATCAACACCCCGATCCAGTTCCTCGGAGACAACCTCGAGTTCCTCACCGAAGAGACCACGGGGCTTCTCTCCTTTGCGTCGGGCCTCGATCGTATCGCCCAACGTTGGAGAACGAAACGGGAGCAGCTGCCAGCGGAAGTCGTGCCGCTCCTGGACGAGTTGAGGCAGCTCGACCTCGAGTATCTCCTACGAGAAGTACCGCGGGCCCTAAACGAGTCGATCGAAGGCACACACCGGGTCGCCGAGATCATCAGGGAACTC
The DNA here is from genome assembly GCA_020633975.1 of Candidatus Eiseniibacteriota bacterium. Lineage (GTDB taxonomy): Bacteria > Eisenbacteria > RBG-16-71-46 > CAIMUX01 > CAIMUX01 > JACKCR01. The sequence goes on from JACKCR010000011.1 coordinate 106,104, forward strand.
CGCGAGCTCGACTTCGTCGTAGGGTCATCCGAGAGCGGTGAGTCTCCTCGACTCGAGAAGGTGTCGTTGGCTCAGGCCATCGCACCCGTCGTGTCCCAGATTCGAACGCAGATCCCGGCAGGGATGGAGCTAGAGGTCGTCGTCCCGGCGACCCTCCCAGAGGTTCATCTCCACTGCTCGAGTTTTCAAGAAGCGGTGACGAACCTCCTCCACAACGCCGTCGAGGGTATCCGGACGCTGGCCGACGAGACTGTGCGAACCCATCGGATCCGTCTCTTGGCCGAGTCACTGCCGGACGCGGTCGAATTGTCGGTCGAGGACGATGGCCCTGGCGTCGACGTGACCGATCGGGAGCGGATCTTCGACCCGTTCTACACCACGAAGTCTCCGGGATCAGGCCCCGGATTGGGCCTCCACGCAGCGCGAACCATCATCGAGGAGATCCACGGTGGGGAGATCCGGATCGACCCGAACTACACCCGCGGTGCGCGCTTTCTGGTCAGCCTCCCCCTTGGGGACGAAGCATTGAGAGGTGTCTCATGAACGCGGAACGACCGACTGAGACTCCGGAGTCGACTCAGGCATCGACTCCGGGGTCGACTCCGACTTCGTCTCAGGCATCGACTCCGGAATCGCAGAGGAAGAAGCGGCTTCTCTTCGTCGACGACGAGCCCCGGATTCTGCAGGGGATCAAGCGAATGCTCCGGACACGTCGCCGCGAGTGGGAAGTAGAGACGGCGGAAGGCGGACGAGAGGCGCTGGAACTCATGGAGGCGCGGCCTGTCGACGTCATCGTCACGGACATGCGTATGCCGCACATGGACGGTGCCGAACTCCTCGTCGCTACCCAAGCACGCCATCCGGAGACGATCCGGATCGTTCTGTCGGGGTACGCGGATCGTGACGCATCTCTTCGCACCATCCTCGTCGCCCATCAGTTTGCGAGCAAGCCGTTCTCGGCAGACGAACTCATCACGACACTCGACCGCGCCTGTTCTCTCAGCGACCTGATCAAGGACGAAGAGGTCCGTCAGGCAGTGGGATCGATCGAACTTCTTCCCGAGCCACCTCAGGTCTATCGCGAGTGTTCCCGTGTTCTCCAAGAGGAAGAGAGTTCGGTGAGCCGGATCACCGCGGTGATCGAGAAAGATCCCGCTCTCGCTGCGAAAATCCTCCAGGTGGTGAACTCGGCGTTCTTCGGCCTCCCGCAGAAGACCTCGAATCTCGAGCGAGCCGTCAGTTATCTCGGGACGGAGACCATCCACGGCATCGTGCTCGCGATGGAAGCGCTCCGGGTCGGAGAGTCGACGAAGGGAGTCGGGCCGATCTCACTTGCGGCAGTTACCAGCGCGTCGGTGCTCTCGGCTCAGATCACGCGGAAGATCCGCGCCGAGGACGATGACCAACAGCACCAGCTCTACACGACAGCGCTACTCCACGACATCGGCTACCTGACCTTGCTCGAGAACGAGCCGGACCGGGTCGCCGAAACCGTTGCTCTCGCGGATGCGGAACGGATCCCGTTCGACGAAGCGCGCCGGATCCTCTGCTGCCCGCCTCAATCGAAGGTCGGGGCCTACCTGCTTGGTGCCTGGGGGCTACCTCTTCCGGTGGTGGAGGCGGTCCTCTTCCAGCACAGCTGCGACCGACCCGCGGACTCATGTCCTCTGACCGGTTGGATCCACCTCGCCGACCGTGCATGCAAGCAGGCCTATCAGGAAGCGCAAGGAGTCGACGCCTTCAGCCGTGTGACGATCGCGGCCGAGTTCCGCAGCTTGGCCGGTGCTCGATGGGATGAGCTGCTCGCTCACGCACGGGAACTCGTCTCGCTCCTCACCGATGAGGCTGCCTAGAAGCGGGCCGGCGAATGACGGGCTCGTTCGAGCACAGCCTCAAGCGGCAGCAAGTCGAGCGGCGTCGCCGTCGACCGGGATCCGGATGACGAACGTGGTGCCCTCCCCCGGGCAGGTGAGGAAGTCGATCGTGCCGTGGTGTTTGTCCACTACGACCGAGCGAGAGATGGCGAGTCCTTGTCCGGTTCCAATGCCGACTTCCTTGGTCGTGAAGAACGGGTCGAAGATGTGGTCCCGTGCACTCTCTGGCACACCCAGCCCCGTGTCGGAGATCCTGATCTCCGCGAATCGGCCGTCCAGTTTCGTCTTCACCGTGATCTTTCCGTGGGGACGGATCTTCTGCTTGACCGATTCTCCTACTGCCTGTGCGGCGTTCACGATCACGTTGAGGAACACCTGGTTGAGTTCGGCTGGCAGGCAGTAGACCGAGGGCAGGGCGGGATCGAGATGGAGATCCAGATCCGCGACGTACTTCCACTCGTTCTTCGACACCGTGGCCGTGTTCTCGAGCGCACGGTTCAGGTCGGTCGGTGTCATCTCTTCTGAGCCCGGGTGGGAGAACTCCTTCATCGCCGCGACGATCCGCGCGATCCGTTCGAGCCCTTCGAGAGATTGGGCGATTGCTTGCGGGATCTCCTCGCGAAGGTACTCCAGGTCGAGGTTCTCGAGTTCCTTGCGAAGATCTCTCGTCTGCTCTTGGTCTGGGGTCTCGGCTTGCTCTCCCAACCGGCAGATCGCGTCCAAGATCGGGTCGAGCTCGCCGAAGGTGTCCTGTAAGAACCGCGTGTTGTCCGTGATGTACTGGGTCGGCGTGTTGATCTCGTGCGCGATTCCGGCCGCGAGATGGGCGATCGACTCGAGTTTCTGCGCCTGCACGAGTTGGGCTTCGAGGTGCTTGCGCTCATCGACGTTCCGGATCACGACGACACAGTGGTCGGTCCCCATCGGAACCATTCTCGCCTCGAAGTACGAGTGCTTGGTTCCCTTTGGAGCCAGCTCGTACTCGATGGTCTGAAGCCGCCCGGTCTTTCTCGCCTCTTCGAGGGCGGCCCGGAACAGCTTGGCGACTTTGGGATGTGGGATCCGATCCATTCGTCGCCCGATCAGCATCTGAGGCGGGTGGATCAGGTCTCGATAGGACGAGGTGGAGCAGGACCGGATCTTCCACTTCGAGTCGAGCAGGCAGATGATGTCGGGCTGCGCCTGGAGGACCCCGCGGACCTCCTCGTGCGCCTTGAGCAGCTCCTGAGTGCTGAACTCGAGGGATTGCTCTGCAAGCCGCCGGTCCGACTCTGCGAACCTCAGGATCTCGTCGATCGCGACGAGCACGCGCCGAAGGGACTCGTTCTGGGTGAGTCCTTCGTCCAGGTGATCCTCGACGATCTGACGGAGCGACGGATGGAGAGCCGGTGGGCGGAATTCCCCTTGGCGCTGTTCCGCGTCCGCTTCCATCACGCCGCCTGGTCGTTCCGGGTCTGCCGTCCGAACCGCTTCTCCTGGGCGGCCAGGCGACGCTCTGCGTCCTGAACCTCCTCTTCCATTTGCTGGACGATGGAGGAGAGATCGTCGAGGACGCCTCCGATCACGATCGCGCCGCTGTCGTCCTTGACGACACCGCGAAGGCCGCTCGCGCCCTCCCGGAGTTCGCGCACCTCGTCCCGTCGGCGACGCATGAGGTCCAAGAGCCGCCGGTTTTCGAGCAGGAGTTCCCGCTGATGGAGCGCGGCATGGAGTGCGATGAGGAGTTCGGATTCCTTGCACGGCTTGGTCAGGAAACGGAAGACCGCGCCCTCGTTGATGGCACGCATTGCGGTTTCGAAGTCCGCATACCCGGTCATGAGGATCCGGAGGACGTCGGGATGAGACTCTCGGACGTGCTGGAGCAGCTCCGTTCCGAGCATGCCGGGCATTCTGTCGTCTGCGACGAGTACGTCGATGTCCTCCTTCTCGAGGAGCGAGAGGGCGTCCTTCGCACTCTCGGCGACGAGGATGGAGAACGGCTCGTTCCGGAGCGACCGGCGGAGGCCGGAGAGGAGGTTCGAGTCATCGTCGACGAAGAGCACCTTCATCGGTTCATCCTTCCGTTCCCGTGGCCCGTGCCCGGGAATCTGGTGGTTCCGTGCCTTTGGCGCCGTGGCCGGTGCCCTCTGTGTCTTCTGGGGATTCCATGTCTTCACTGTCCTTGTCGCCCCGACGCCTGTCGTGGATCGGGATCGCAACAGTGAGGGGCTCTCGAACCCCGACCCCGCGGGAGAAGTTCTCGAGGCGAGCGATCAGCTCGATCGTGGCGGTTTGGCCCCGAGCGACGAGGAGCATTCCGTTCTTCGCCTGCACCGGCTCGACGAAGCGATGACCCGTCCGGACCTCGTGTAGGGTTACCTCGCGGTGGATCTCTTCGTCGGACAGAGCCCCGAAGTAGTGCGCGAGCTTCTCGAGAAGCGTGGGATCGTACCTACCCTCTCTCTGCGAAAGGATCTGGATTGCGTGGTCGATGCTCCGCCCGCGTGACTCCAACTGTTCGAGCTCGCACAGGATGAAGATCACGCGCGCACCCCAGGGAATGTGCTCACCGCCCGGTCCCCGGGGCTCCCCCTCTCCATCGAAGTGCTTGCGAGAGTACCGGATGATCTCCCGGACCGTGTCCATGCGCGGGATGTGGGCGAGGATGCGGTCGGGAACGGCCAGGAGTCTGTCGACCATCTCTCGTTCGGTTGAAGTCAGCACCTCCCCGCGATCGAACTTCACGATCACGTCGGGCGGAACGGTGACCCATCCGATCTGCGAGAAGAGCGCGGCGACTTCGATCTCCCACCAGTCCCGCACGCCGCAGTGCACGGAGAAGTCGCGGACGAGCTGACGGAGCCGCGTTGCTCGGCCGAACACCTCCGGATTTCCGAGGGCGAGCGCGTCACCCAGTGCCTCGACGGCGCCGTGGAGGGTCTCCTCCAGGATCCGTTTCTCCTCCACGCGACGGGAGCGAATGAGGATGGCCTCGGATAGCACCTCGATGAGCTGGTCGCGTGTGACCGGCTTGGTCAGGAACCGGAAGATCTGTCCCTCGTTCACGGCCTTGAGCGAGGCCTGGAAATCGGATTGTCCGGAGAGAATGATCCGAACGACGTCCGGGTATCGGGCCCGGGCCAAGGAGCAGAGGGTGGCTCCGTCCATACCGGGCATCCTCATGTCCGAGACGAGCACGGCGATGTGGGGATCGCTCGCGAGCAACTCCAGGGCGGTTGGGCCAGATTCCGCAGTCATCACATGGAACCGGCCACGAAGTTGCCGCCCCAGACCGGAGAGGATCCGGGGCTCGTCGTCCACGACGAGAATCGTGTGTTCGGTCGGAGTTTCGGACATAGGCATGTGTGTGAAGGCGGCCGACCCTCACGTGTTGAGGATCGGCCGCCAGGAGAGCGTTCTTGAGGGAACCGTGGGTGAGCCGAACGGTCTACTTCACGGTGGCCGCCGCGACCGACGGCAAGTTGCACCGGACGAAACCACGCCGATCGAAAGATCTCGACTACGACGCTTCGCTTGCTTCAGTACCCGTGGCCAGCTACTAGTTGACGTACTCCTGGACCATGAACTTGCAAAAGTGCCAGACCGTCGCCGAGACGGAGCCACCGTTGTCGACTCCGCCCATGTCGTCCCAGGTCGAGGTCGAAGTGTTCCAGAGGTAGATGTGGTAGGTGGCCGATGGGTCGTACCCGGACGGCTTGTCCATGGTCAGCGTACAGCCCTCGGCAAACGTCTGACCGGACGGACCCATTACGACCTCGTCGGCCAGGCTCGCCTGGTAGTACATGGTGATCGCGACCGAAGAGGAGAGGGCGTCCTCCGGAACGACGAACACCGCGTTTGCACCCGTGACCGTTCCTCCAGCGGAACCGATCGTGACCGACCAGAGCGAGGGGTTGTTGTCTCCGAGCTCCGGGATCGAGTGCGGAGCGGTCGTGTTGATATTGCTGTCGTGCTGACACCCAGGAATCAGGAGCGAGGTGGAGAAGAGGAGAGCAAGCGCGAGGAGAGAGGTGAGAACCTGCCGAACGGACTGAGCATTACGCATGGGTATACGCCTTTCACCCCGACGTGCAGAGCACACCGGGCTACGGAGTGTGGAGTCACACATGGTCGCGGGAAGGCGGGGACCTGCGTCTAGGCCCGGCGCGGGAGGGGAGGGCCGGGTATGTTCGGATGATCACCAGGATCATCCTTGAGGCAACTATACAAAGTACAGCCGCGGCGATGGAAGAGCCTTTCTTGGAGTTTCTCGGTGCGAGTCGTTGTCAGTCGCCGCGGGCCACCCGCTCGAGTCGTCGGGCTCGTTCGTCGCGGGCTTCACCGCTCGAATCGTGCCGCCTCGAGCGCTCCCCAGGTCACACTGCTCGAGTCGTTGGGCTCATTTGTCGTTGGTCCCACCGCTCGAACCGTTGACCGCCGAGCCGTCGCTTCCTCGACCGGTCAACTCGACTTCTGTGAGCCCGTGCCGTTCGATGAGGTTGTATACCGTCATCCGCGCGACACCCATCTCGGTCGCCATCCTCGATTTGTCTCCCTTGTGCCGCCGGTACGACTGAATCACGAGTTCGCGTTCGGCCCGGCTCCGCGCCTCCGCGAGTGTGATCGGCGGGGGCGGAAGGATGTCGTCCTGATGGATGCCTGCGCGCTTCTCCACATCCGCGCGGGAGATGGTCCGTCGGTCGCCTGCGGTCAGCGCTGCGATCTCTACCGCGTTCTTGAGCTGCCGGACGTTTCCTGGCCAGTGGTAGCTGCGCATGAGGTCGATCGCCTCCGGAGCGACTTCCATGGAGGATCTCGCGATGGCCCGAAGGAAGTAGTTCACGAGTAGCGGCACGTCGTCGAGCCGGTCGCGCAGTGGCGGGATGACGATGCGGAACTGATCGATCCGGAGGAACAGGTCTTCGCGGAATCGTCCCTGACCGCAGAGTCCGCGCAGGCTTCGATTCGTGGCCGCCACGATCCGGACGTCGGACTTCTGGAGTTCGAGCGAGCCGAGTCGTCGGAACTGCTGATCGTCGAGGAAGCGGAGGAAGTGCTTCTGGACGTCGAGCGACATGTCGCCGATCTCGTCTAGGAAGAGGGTGCCGCCATTGGCGGCTTCCACGTACCCTGGACGGTCGACCGCACCGGTGAACGCACCCTTCACCGTGCCGAATAGCGTAGCATCGAGGAGTTGGGGCTCGAGTCCGGCGCAGTTGAGCGCGATGAACGGTCCGTCCTTTCGGCGCCCCGATCCGTTCGCGATCGCCCTTGCGATGAGTTCCTTGCCGGTCCCGCTCTCGCCTTCGATCAGCACCGTATGGTCCAGCTCGTGTGCCATCGCGACTTGATGGATGACCTCGATCCAGGGGCGGGATTGGCCGACCAGGTCTTTCGTCCAGTCTCCGAGTCGTGCCAGCGCTGCGTCGCGTTCCTTACGGACGGAATCGGTGCGCAGCTTCTCCAACTCCACGTCGCGGAAGCGGGTGAGCGCGAGCGCAGAAAGGAAGGCGTATCCGTGCAGGAGGCGGGTGTGGTCGTGTTGCTTGGCCAGGGGTCTCTGACTGTCCAGATAGAGGACTCCGAACGGCTCTTCGCGCTCGAGAAGCGGGATGCAGATCGCCGAGCGAAGACTCAGTTCCCGGACGCTGTTCGACTTGGCGACTTCGGGCACGTCGTCCAGGTCCAAGTGGTAGACAGTGTCACGCTTGGAAAGGCAGTCCCGGACGATGGTGCGTGAGACCACATCGTCTTCCTCCCGGTATAGATCGTTCAACGGATTGCTGCGGCGCACGATGGATAGATTGTCTCCCTGCTTCAGCACGATGAAGACTCTCTCGGCCACCCTGAGTGCGAGCACAGCCTTGATGATTCTGTCGAGGACCTCGTCCGTCGTGGTCAAACTCGTGAGGCCCCGCGAGAACCCGAACACCAAGTCCAGGAGCTCCTGCTCACCGGCTGCCTCGATCTTGATGCGCTGATTCTCCCGTCCAGCCCTGTCGTCGAATCCTGCTCTAGGAAAGTCAGCGGTCATTGTCTTCTCCTCGTCGTGAGTCGCGGTAGAAAGCCTGGATTGCCGGGGTCTGCTCGAACGCCTCGGCGGCGCTGCGGTTGCCGCCGAAGGAGGCGAGGAGATCGTCGACGAGACCTCGAGCGAGTCGCCATGCGGACGCTGCCTCGTCTTTGGCCCCAGACTTGTCCATGAACACAGCCCGGTTCCGGGCCGCGCGCCAGGTGTAGAGACGCCAGTCACTCGACTTCAACTCTTCGTAGTTCCGTTCGACCATCCGTTCGAGTTCGCCAGCAGGCGGTCCGGGGAGGCAGACCCCGAGACTGCAGGTTGCGAGTCGGACCTTCATCTCGCAGCGTGGCGCCGCCTCGCGCCAAGTCCCATTCAGCTCATCCGCGAGGTCCAGGGCAAAGTCCCGGTTTCCTAGATCGATCTCGGCGAGCATCCACTCCGCGAGCTGATCCACTCGCTCGCTTCCGGCAACCTGGGCCCCGACCAGACTTCGGAGACGTGCGCGACCGGCGTCTGGTTCGTGCGGGAGGAGCCGATAGGCATCTGCCTCCAGCCAGGCTGGGTCCACTTCCTCAATGTCGAGATGAGCAGGAACAGCAGGAACTCGATTCATCTGCCCGAGTCGCTGGAACACGAACCGGGTCTGACTGCTAGCGCTGGAGAAACCTTGCTGGCCCGGATCCGCAGCGAGGTCTTCGACCGCACGTTCAGCGAGCTGGAGGGCGCTCCCGAATCTCCCTGCGTCCAGGTCGACGAGAGCCAGGTTCGCGAGGGAGAGAGCCATTGCGGTGTGGTCAGACTGCAGACTCGCCCACGCGTGAGCCCGGCATTCCTCTGCTCTGCCTGTCTCGTACGCGAGCGCCGCTGCCAACTGGTGAAGGAGTCGCTGCCCGCCCGGGTCGATGGAGTCTCGGCAACACTCAGGCAGGACACCGACGAGTCCCTCCCATCGATCGTAGTTGTCCCGCGCCACTGCGTTGCCGGCGAGGATCAGCAGCAGAATCCTGCGGAGCGGCGTGGGAAGGCTGGCGTCGTCTCGGAAACCGCACTCGTACAGGCTGTACCCCATGATGGCGTGGGAACTCGGGGCCGCCAGCGCCAGGTAGAAGGGATCGACCCCGACATCCAAGGCGTGCTGTGATTTCCAGAGACTTCGGACGTAAAGGACGCGGTGGAGGAGCCAGCTTCGTTCCGCAGCCGGTGTCGTTGGCCGTTCCCCGGAGAGGTCGACGATGGATCTCGTTGCGTCTTCCTCCTTCATCCCGAGGACCGAGAGAAGCCTAGCTGCCTCTTGGGTCACCAAGTTCTTGCTCGCCGCGTGCTCCAATAGGGTGTCCTTGGAACGCTGACTCAACGCGGCCCCCGTACACTTGACCGCGAGAACGATCGAGAGCCGCTCGAGATCGATCTGTTCCAATAGGCGCCCCGGCGTCTTCGACGAGTTCAATCCGATCGAGAACACGAGTGCGGCGTCTCGCCATCGTTCCTCGTCCAGGAGACGATGAATCGCGGCCGGGATCATGTCCGTGATGAGCGCGTCGTCCTCCAGGAGAACACACAGCAGTGCGAGTCTATATGGGTCGGTCGGGGTTCGATCGAAGGCGGCTTGGGGATCTCCGACTAGCTGACAGGTGCACTCTGACGACATGCTCGGGTCGAGTCGCAAGACGGCTTCTGCCCAGAACGGATGCGAGGCTTCCTGGGTGAACCGTTCGAGTGGCGCAGCCGATCCGGGCGACCCCACGGTTGGCTCGAGGTCGTCCTGGGCCGAATGCGCCGACTCCAGAAACGCGTTCGGAGTCTCGAGCAGGAAGCTCCGCACCGCTTTCTCGACGAGAGATTCGCGGGTCGGGTGCGGCATCCTCTGCAGCAACCAGCGGCACCAGTCGAGGAACGGTTGTGGCGTCCCCTGCTCTTCGTAGGAACGGTCCGAGATCGGGCCTGTGTTCAGGAAGTCGCAGAGCGGGCTCACCCGAGGAAGCAGTGCGGCCAGGAGGCCGGGATTCCCGAGGGAGAGACGGGCGAGTCGCGCCCGGAGGCGGCCCGACTCGAGTTGGACGGACGCAAGCCGTTCCAGGTCCGAGTCGCGGAGTGGTCCGACTTCGATCGTGAAGTCGTCACCCTCGTCATGCTCGAGACCGCTCCGAGCTGGACTGCGATCCCGCGCCTCGGTGGTGCATTGATGCTGCTCCGGCCCAGGCTCGCCTAGTCGCGTTTGTAGGGAGATCGTTGCGCCGACTTCGAACATCTCATCGTAGCGCGTGAGGACCCACCGATCATGGCTTGAACCTTGCCCCTGCCCTTGCCCTGAGGAAGCGACACTGCTGGGAACCCAACCTCGAGTTTCACTCACGGCCAACCACACGGATACGCATCGATGGAGCCCGACGTGAGGCTCACCCGAGACGGTGAGTTTCCAGGGCCGGAGTTCCTCACCAAGGTCTCGCGTTGTCTCGATCCGATCGAGCCATTCGAGGAACCTCGCATCTTCCTGATCTCGTGCGATGGTTGGCTTCCGCAGAGACAGGGATGCGTCCCCACCGAGCAGATCGCGAGGCCAGAGTTGATGGAGACGGCGTTCCACTTCTCGCGTCGATCCGGGTCGGTGACGTGGAGTCGAGGAGAGGAGATCACGAAGGAGAGTTTCCAAGACGACTGGGCCCTCCGCCGAGACGTGAGAATCGCCGAGGAACTGCTGAGTCAGGACGTCACGGAGAGTCTCTCCCTGGAAGTAGTGCTCTCCGGTCAGGAGGAACGCCAGAATAGCCCCGAACGAGTAGAGGTCGGACCGATCGTCAACCACGTCCCCGCCGATGGCTTCCGGCGCCGAGTAGCCCGCAGTGTACATCCGGGCTTTGGTGCCGGTAGGGACGCATCCGCCCAGGTCGATGAGCAGGACACGCGGCGGGGTGGTTGAATAGTCGACGAACACGTGCTCGGGCTTGAGGTCCACGTAGGTGTACCCAAGGACATGCACGCGACGGAGCGCCTCGAGGATCGGGTAGAGGATGTCGGGAAGTTCGTGTACCTGGGGGCGTGGCAACTCGGCGAGCGTTCGTGCCCCTTCGAGCGCAGTCATCATGAACTCGCTCGTGCGGTACTTCCGGTACGCGACTGGATCCTGCCAGGTCGATCCCGCGAGTCGGCGCGCGAGGATGTACTCCTCACGAAGTTCCTCCGCTTCCGCACCGGCGGTCGCAGACTTGACGTAGAGCGGCTGCCGGTCGAGGCCGTAGGCCGCGGCGAATGGCGGATTGGCGTCTTGCGTCGGAGTGACGGGTTGGCCAGGAGACGTCACTGGTCGCCTCCTGTTCGTCGTGAGTCGTGGTAGAAAGCTTGGATTGCCGGAGTCTGCTCGAACGCGCGAGCCGCGTGTCCGGCACTGAACGACGCGAGCAGTCCCTTTACGAGGCCGTGTGCGAACCTCCATGCTTCGGAAGCGTCTTCTCGGCGTCCGGCCTTCTCGAGGTAGACGGCGCGATTGCGGGCGGCTCGCCAGGCGTAGAAGTTCCAGTCGATCCGGGCGAGTTCGTCGTAGTTGCTCTCGATCATGCGTTCGAGGTCGGGTGAGGGCGGCCCGGGAAGCAGCAACTCGAGCGCACAGGTGACGAGACGGACCCTCATCTTGCCTCGATCGGTGGCGGACTCCCAGTACTCGTTCAGCTCGTTGGCCATCCCGAGCGCGAAGTCCCCGTTGCCCAGGTCGACTTCGGCGAGGATCCACTCCGCGAGCAGGTCCACCCGCTCACTCGGATCGGACTCGCCGTCGACGAGCGCGCGGATCCGTGTGCGACCGAGATGCAAGCGGCTCGAGAGGAGTCGGTGGGCATCTGCCTCCAGCCATGCTCGGGACCGGTAGCTTGCAGTGAGGTCGTCGGGGACCGGAGGAACACGATCGCCCTGACCGAGCCTTTGGAGCAGGGAGTAGGAGTTGTACTGGGCTAATTCCTTGCTGACCTGTTCGGAGTTCGCGCGGGTGCTCTCGAGCGCGCGCGCGACGAGATGAAGGCAGCTTCCCAGTCTACCTCCGTCCAGATCGATCAGTGCCAGGTTCGCAAGCAGCAAGGCCATCCCGTGGCTCCGCCCAGATCGGAGACAAGCCCAAGATCCGGCCCTGCAGTCCTCTGCTCTCCCTGCCTCATAGGCGAGTATCGCTCGTGCCTGATCGATCATCATCTCGGTACTCGGATCGAGGGAGTCGCTACATACCCCAGGGATCCTCGCCGTGCACTCCGCCGCGTACTCGTACTCCCCGTGGTTCAATGCATTCATGGCGAGGGTGAGGAGCAGCTGCCTCCGCAACGGACCTGGGAGGTTGGGATCGTCCCTGTAGCCGACCTCGCGCAAGTTGTATCCGACGATCCTGTGGGATCGTGGGCCGATCATCGCTACGTAGTCTGGATCGTCACCGATGTCGAACGTTCCGCGCGAACGCCAGAGGTCGAGATGGTGACAGCACCGGTAGAGGAGCCAGCTTCGTTCCGCCGCAGGGGCTGTGGGTCGCGGGCCGGACAGGTCTAGAACAGACTGACTCGGGTCCCGTTCCTTCACTCCGAGCGAAGTCAGGAGCGTTCCGGCCTCTCTGGTCGCGGTGCTCTTGCCGAGCAGGTGCTCCGCGAGAGCGTCCTTGGATCTCGAGCTCAGAGTCGCACCCGTACTGTGAGTCGCCAGTACGGTCGAGAGGTTCTGCAGGTCGATCTGCTCCAGGACTCGGCCCGGGCGGCTTGATGCGTTCATTCCCACACCGAAGGCCAGTGCTGCATCGCGCCATCTGTACTCGCCTAGGAGACGGTTCACCGCGGTTGGGATGAACCTGGCGGTGAACTCGTCATCTCCTAGGACCACGCATAGGGGGGCAAGTCGTGTCGAGGCGACATTCCTACCGCCGACCAAGGGGATGGCGCGTTGTGTCGAAGACTTCCGATCGACTCGCAGTACGGCTTCGGACCAGAGCGCATGGGGTATGACTTCCGAGAGCCTCTCGAGAGGTGATCGGGGACCGCTGGGTGTTCCGGTGGGCTCCAGTACCGAGTCCGGTGGGGGGCGGAGGAAGACTTTCACGGCTTCGTCGATCAAGGAGTCGCGTGTGGTCTGCGGAAGTGAGGCCACGGCCGCTTGGCACCAGTCTATGAACAGCTGAGGGGTTCCTTGCTCTTCGTACGAGTCGTCCGTGATCGGGCCTGTGTTCAGGAAGTCGCAGATCGGACTCACCCGGGGGAGCAGCGTGGCCAGGAGACCTGGGTTTCCCAGGGAGAGACGCGAGAGGCGCGCCCTGAGGCGAGTGGATTCGAGCTGGACGGACGCGAGTCTCTCCAGGCACGAGACATCGAGAGGACCGATCTCGATCGTGCGCTTCGTGAGCTCAGCGTGGGGCGGTTGCTCGTCCGGAGGCGGCTGCTCACCCTTGGTCATCGACTCGAGCGAGATATCGAGATGATCTTCGGAGGCGCCACCGCATCGGAGGAGGTTCCAAGTGCCGCTCCGGCTCGGTGCGCCGGTGCCCACGGGCAAGGGGAGGCTCGGCACCCAACCACGGGTCTCGGCTATGGCCAACCAGACAGATGCACAACGACGACGTCCGATGCCGGGCTCGCCCGTGATGGTCAGTCTCCATCGCCGCGGCCGGGATCCCGTTGCGTCGCGGTCCGAGTCGATCCGATCGAGCCAGTCCAAGAACTGCCGGTCCGCATCGTCATGGGGTAGGGTCGGAAGTCGCTGGGAGCGCGCTTCGTCCTTCTCCAGCAGATCCTGCGGCCAGAGTTGGTGAAGGCGTTGCTCCACCTCCCTCGTGGTCCTGGGACGGTGGCTAGGTGTGGCCGAGAGCAGATCGCCAACCAGTGCCTCGAGAACGATCGGGCCTTCCGTTGCGACGTTTGGATCGCCGAGGAACTGCTGCGTCAGTACCTCGCGGATCGACTCACCCCGGAACTGATGCTCACCGGTCAGGAGGAACGCAAGGATCGCCCCGAACGCGTAGAGGTCGGAGCGCTCGTCGACCGTTCCTCCACCAATCGCCTCCGGCGAGGAGTAGCCGGCGGTGTACATCCGTGCCTCGCTGCCGGTCGGGACACATCCGCCGAGGTCGATGAGCGTGACTCTGGTTGGCTCGACGGTTTGGTCGACGAACACGTGCTCCGGTTTGAGGTCCACGTACGTGTAGCCGAGAGCGTGAACGCGACGGAGTGCGGTCAGGATGGGAAAGACGATGGAGGGGATTTCGTGGATTTCCGGGCGTGGCAGCTCTGCGAGGGAGCGGGCGTCCGCCAGAGCCGTCATCATGAACTCGGTCGTACGGTACTTCCGGTACGCGACCGGATCCTGCCAGGTGGACCCGGCGAGCCTGCGGGCCAGGATGTACTCGGCGCGAAGTTCCTCGGCCTCGGATGGCGTCGATGCGACCTTGACGTAGAGCGGACGTCGGTCGAGTCCGAAGACCCGGCCCGCACCCTGGATGTCGGCGTGCGCGCGCTCCGTGCTGGCTGGAGGCGAACTCGTCTCGTTCGTTTCGGGCCCCTCGATGGCGGCGTGGTAGTCCGCGAGGAAGCTTTGGACACCAGGGCTCTCGTGGAACAGACGTGCTTCCCGCTCGCTCCGACATAGGGACAACAGATGGAGCAGCGCTTCTCGACTCGCCCTCCACGCCGAGACTTCTTCGCGTCTTCGACCACAGCGTTGGTAGAGGAGGGCACGGTTCTTGGTAGCGCGGCACTGGTAGAACAGGAGGTCCCGATCTTCGAGGTTACGTTGCGTCGCTTGGATGATCGCTTCGAGATCGAATGCGGGCGTCCCCGGAGCGGACAACTCGAACATGCACGAAACGAGTCGGATCTTGTCGAGAGTTCGTCCGACGGACTGATTCGCGACGTCTCGGAGCTCCGGGAGGAGCGTGCGCGTGAAGTCGAAGTGACGGAGGTCGAGTTCGAGCAGCGCCCAATCCGTCAGAATCGCCGCTAGTTCCATCGACCGCAGGTTGCCCTGTTCGATCAGGGATCGGATCGTCCTTCGTCCTTCGTCCGTCTGTCCTTCGGCCAGATCACGCCAGGCGTGGGCGAACACCACCATCGCTGGCGACTCTCCCGATTCGGAAGCACCAGGTTCGCACGAAAAGTCGTGCATCCGATCGAACTGTCCCATCCGCATGAGGACGAGAAGGCAGCTCGCCCGCACCTGAGCCGTATCACGGGTCGACCCCTCCGCGATCAGTTCGAACGCGGCGTCGATCAGCCTCGATGCCTGACCGAGGTCCCCGAGTTCGAGAGCGGTCGTTGCGGCGTTGGCCGCGTGCATCGCGGAGTCTTCCGGGGCGGTTCGAATCGCGGACCAAGCCCAGTGCAGGCACTCCCTTTGTCGACCCGCTCCGAATGCCATCGATGCGCGAAGGTGGTGGATCGACGTTTCCTGGCCCGGAGTCAGCGTATCTCTCGAGCAGCCGATGGCTCGAGACACGAGGCGGGTCGTGAGTTCACGATCCGAGCGCAGCCATGCGAGATGAGCCGCGATGACGAGGTACTGGCGCTCGAGGGGTGGGGGAAGTGCGGGGCGGTCAGGGTCGTCCGGTTCACACCATCCGGAGGGCAGCTCCGCGGCCGCGTAGCGGAGATTCTTCCTCGCCCTGCTCGTTGCCGTGACGAGTGCGTGGGCGCGGGACGCTGGAATCGCGTCCTGGTCCTGGTCGTCACCGTCCGTGTTCGAAGCGATCATGGCGACCAAGTAGTTCCAGGTATCCCTCAAACGCGGGGCTGTCGGGCGGAGACGCAGCAACTCTTCTCCGTTGCTCTCGTGTCTCGAGCAAGTGCCGAGGAGGGCGAGGAGTTGGGTTGCCTCACGCTCCTCCGTCGGCCGACCGAGACCGAAGTCGATCAGCTTCGCCGTAGCGTGCGCATCTGCGTGGAGTGCCTGTCCACGCAGGAGCGCGATCGGAACCAGCTCCGCGAGATCCACGGAGGCGAGGTATGTCGCTGGATCAGTGAGTAGCCCCAGTCCTCGTAGGAACACGCGACCCGCATCGAAGTATCGCTCCTCGCTCGTCAGCCGGTTCACGGATCGGGGGAGCAGGGCTTCGATGGTCTCGGGGTCGCGGCTACGAAGCAGCAGCTCCGCAAGCCGTAACGGATCGTCGTCCGACGACCGCGTGAGCAGTTCGGAGGTGAGTCGCCCGGCGAGATCCGGGCGAGCCTGCGTCAACGCCTCCGCCCACAGTCCAAGCGAGACTCCGCCTGTCGTCCCCAACATTCCGCGGTCTGCACACACGGACACGATCGCGCCCGTCGCTTGGCCGACGGTTGCGCTCGGGATCCAGTGCTTCATTGCCAGACGGAGGACGTCCTCGACATCTCGATCGGAGAGGGACGTGAGCTGCTCACGACACCAGACGGTCCAGGCTTCCGGCGGGCCGTCGACTACGGTGTGATCGAGAAGATCGTACTCAGGGTCACTCCCCCACGGGCCTCGCGCCGCCGATCCGAACGGTCCGGCCCCGTTCATCGCGGCGCTAGAGCCGATCCCCGCTCTCTCGAAACCCGCATCGTGATCGTTCCATAGGAAGTCGGCTCTCGTGGGGATCTTCCCAACGATGGCCGCGAGGAGGGACGGATTGCCGAGAGAGGCTCGAGCGAGCGTGGCAGAGAGGGCGTCCGACTCGACATACAGCGCTGCGAGGCGTGCCAGTTCGCTCCGTTCGGAGAGCGGCACCTCGAGCCGTAGCGGGGGCGGATCGTTCGGCTCGGAGTCGTTCTCGGACCGACGCGTGCCGTCGTTCGTCGTGCCTTCGCTCTCGGTGCGCTCGCCGCTCGCGTGCTCGCGGCTCATGGGCTCGTCGCCCGTGCCTTCGCCGAACGTGCACGGAGTCCACTCTCGGTAGACGATGAAGTGACGGACATCCGGCTCGAGAGCACTCGAGCGGATCCGGCCAACTCTGGCGCGTCGGTCCGTTCCCGGCAGATCCCGATCGACCAACCAGCCCTCGACCTCCGCGATGTCGAGAAGCGTGGTCGCGACTTCCGTCACTCCCGTGCCGCGTTCTCCGACGATTTCGATGGCCGTCGCTTCCGTCGGTCGGGTCCGCTCTGTTCGTTCCGCCTCCTCTCCGAGCGAGCGCAGCCAGTCGAACAGGACCGGTTCCACCGTCTCACGTGGGATCCAAGGGAACTGCACCGGCGGCCGAAGCTCGTCCCTCGGCGCGTTCGTCGCTCGATCGCTTTCGGGGCGAGGGGGCGCGTGGCCGGCGCCTGAGCGGAGGAACGCTCGTCTCAGCGCGCGTTCTACTTCGAGAACGGATCCGAAGCGCCCGGCCGGAGCGGGATGTAGGAGCGTCGTGACGACGGTCTCCAGTCGTCTCCTGCCGACGGCATCGAGCCATCCGTCGGACTCGAGATCTTGGACGAAGCTGTCCCTCCACGTGCGTCCCGGTCCTGGAGTCGGGGGCCGACCCGAAACGAGCGATACGACGACGGCACCGACCGAGTAGAGGTCCGCTGTTGGGAGCACGACTTCGTGGCGCATCACTTCCGGCGATGAGTAGTCCAGGAGTCCTCGTCGTGCCCGAGAGCCACTGGCAACGCACGCATCGAGACCGGCGACGGTGATGCGCGGGGTGTCGGTGGAGCGATCGACGAAGATGCAGGCGGGCGAGAGGTCCGTCTTCACGAATCCCAGGGCGTGAAGGTGACGCAGGGCGTCCAGCACCGGGCCGAGCACCGCGGGGATCTCCCGGACCGGGATCCGTGTCTGCGAGGAGAGCGGGTGGCCTTCCGCCGCCAGTGCCATCGCCACGTCGGTCTGGCCGAACCTGCGGTAGGCATGCGGTTGCTGCCAGGGGGCATTCCGGAGCCGACACAGCAGCTGGTACTGCGTCCGGAGCTGCTCCCGGTCCGGCGTGCTCGACTCCGGGCCCTGTCGCTGTCGGGCTGAGGCGATGCTGAGCGGGCGATGATCGAGGCTGAAGGCCTCTTCAACGTGATGCGGCAACACGTCTACTTCCGTGCGGTTGATTTCAACAGTTCACGACAAATTGTATACCAGACTCTACAAATGTCCAGCCGAATGGACAGCGAGATGGTCCGCATGGGCGAGGGGGACGGGCGGAGCTACTCGTTTCGGGAGGCGCTGTCTGGGCGGTCAAGGGTGGGGATGCCCGAAGGCGAGGCGGGGTCGGCCTGGCACGTACGTGGTCGGATCGAGGGAATTCGGTTTGGGTTGCGGTCGAATGGGGTACAATCGTTCGTATGTCCAGACATGCGACTCAGCCCGTTCGTCTACGGGTCCGGCCGGACATCGAGTTCGAAGTCCTTCCGGCCCACTCCGTGCTCAACCGGAACAAGAATTCGAAGCTGCCGTTCTACTGGACCCTGAATCCGTATCGCGGTTGCGAGTTCGGGTGCCGGTACTGCTATGCCCGAACGACCCACGAGTACCTGGATGTCGCCGGTGAAGAGTTCGAGCGCCGCATCTTCGTGAAGCAGGGAGCGGCGAATGTTCTCCGGGAGACGCTTCGGCCCGGTCTTCTCGCTGGGAAGGCAGTGGCGATCGGAACGGCGACGGATCCATACCAAGCCGCCGAGGTTCGCTACGGAATCACCCGGAGTCTCCTCGAAGTCCTGGCCAAGGCACCGGACCTGACACTGGCGATCACCACCAAGAGCCCACTGGTCGTCCGGGACATCGATCTGCTCACCGAGATCGGAAGACGGAGGCCGGTTCGTGTCAACATGACCGTCACGACCCTGGACGGACGACTCGCTCGCGAGATCGAGCACCGTGCGCCCTCGCCACGACGTCGTCTCGATGCGATACGGGCGCTCTCGGCAGCCGGGATCGAGACCGCGCTCTTCTGTTGTCCCATCCTTCCTGGCCTCACTGACGACGAGCGCTCCCTGCGTGGACTGCTCCATGCGGCGAAGGACGCGGGCGCCACGTTCGCGGTCGGGAGCCTCCTTCATCTGGAAGACGTACCGAAGCGCGTCTTCCTGAGATGGCTCGAGGCGCGGCATCCCGAGCTCGTTGCCCGCTACCGCGGAATGTACGCAGAGGACCGGTACGGAACGCGTGAGGAACGAGAGCGAGTGCTGGCGCTGTTCCCACGGCTCGCACGGGACGCGGGGTTTCCAGACTGGACGCCGGTGTCGAGTCGAGAGCCGGAGTTTGTTGGAAGAACCGCCGGAGAGCAGATGCGGATGTTCTGACGACGGAGCGCTCCGGCAAGACGTAGCGTTCGATCAAGACGGAGCGCTGAGTCGAGAAAGAGCCCCCACACCTCTTCGGTGCGGGGGCTCTGTCGGTTCATGGAGTTCGCAAGAGTCGTCGCCGACGTGTCGTCGACGACCTACTCGTCCGAACTACTTCTGCAGCGTGAGGCTCCGAGTCGCCTGGTACTCGTTCGCCTGCATCCGGTAGTAGTAGACGCCGGAAGCAACCTGGTTGCCGCGGGCGTCGTTGCCGTCCCAGTCGACGACGTGAGCGCCGGCGCCGAAGCTGCCGCGCGCGAGCACGTTCACTTCACGACCGGAGACGTCGAAGATCCGGATGTCGACATCCGACTGGACCGGGACCTGGAAGCCGATCGAGACCGGGCCGTTCGACGGGTTCGGAGCAGCGCTCCGGAGCGCGAAGGACAGCGCGGCTCCCGACTCCGGGGCGTCCGCGGGGTCGCCGAGGATACCGAGAATGCGGAAGTCGTCGATTCCAGCGTCGACGAAACCAGGAGGGTTCTCGTCGGAGCCGATGAACTTGAACTGGATGGTGCCCGGGTCACCGAGGATCGGCATGAGGTCGATCCGTGCGGTTTCCCAGCCGTCGGTGGAGGTGAGCGTGTTCTCGACGTCCATCCACGCGCCGCCGTTGTTGCGGACCTGAACCATCCACGGGTCCTGGTTCGCGCCGGAGCCGGTGTTGTTCGAGAACCACTTCGAGTACTTCACGATGAGCTGCGACGCGCCACTCATGTCGTAGGTCGGGCTGTAGAGAGTCGTGAATCCGAAGTCGATGTCACCCTGGCCGGAGAACCCGCCTTCGGGACCGTTGAAGGTGACCCAGCAGCGGGTGCCCGTGCCCGGAGTCGTGTCCTCACCCGGAGCGATCGGAGAGCGGACCGGGACGACGTTCTCCCACGGCGTACTCGTGGCGGTGTCGAGACCCTCGAGGTTCACCGTCCAGCCGCTGGCGCTTTCCATCGCGGTGTAGGTCTGCGCGATGTCGAAGGCGAACACCCCGAGGTCCGGAGCGAGGCCCGGCACCGTACGCGTGAGGCCGTTCAGGTCGGCTGCCTCGACGTAGTACTCGATCTCGTCCATGTGGGCGAGTCCCGGAAGGGTGGCTTCGTAAGCCGTGCCACCGACGTTGACGAAGTCAGCCGTCTGCCAAGCACCACCCTGGTTCCGGTAGACGACGCGCGCGTAGTCGAGAGAGGCCTCGGTCGACTGGATGTCTGCATCGAGCACCAGGTCGCCCTCGATCTGCCTCGTGCGCTGCGCGGTGTGGTCGATGATGACTCCGGCGGTGACGGCCGGGCAGGAGTAGCCGTGGTTCGACGCGGCCTGGCAGTAGACGTCCCAGTGCGGGGTGCCGTTGTCGAGGTTTCCGTCGTCGTCGTTGGCGATGAACGTGGCCAGGACCTGGGCCGGCTGCGTCATCGGACGGCTCACCTTGCGGCCGAAGTGCCAGTCGATCGCCATCTGATGCGTTCCGGCCTCGAGTCCGTAGAGATCCTGGAAGATCATCATCGCGTCCCAGTGGAATCCGGCGATGATCTGACCGTCGTGGTGGATCTGGCCGTTCAGGTCGTCCGGATAGATGAGCGCGTTGTCCGAGTCCCGGATCCCGAGGGTGCAGTTGGTATTGAAGCCCCGGCCGATGATCGACTCCTGCGTCAGGATGTTGGCGAGGACGTCGGAGTTGCCTTCACCCAGCCCCTGGTTGCCCTGGGTACCGCCGAGGAGCGAAGCCTGCACGCCGTGCCCGTACTCGTGGTGGACGACGCCCTGGATCTCTCCCGTGTTGGCGCAACCACCGGCAGCCTCGTAGAAGTTGATCGTTCCGTTGTAGAACGCGTTGCACGAGCCCGAGACGTTCACGTTGGCCGTGATCCGGGTATTCGTCCGGCCCCAGCCCGGATCGACCGTCTCGAAGTAGTCGTGGATGTCGTTGACTGCCTCGAATACGTCGCGCTCGTCCTGGCGGGAGTTGCCATCGTTGAACTCGACGGTGAACGGGGTGCCGGGCGTCGCGGTGCCGCTGAAGGTGGCGTCCGTTCCGGAGCTGACATTGACGTTGACGTAGTCGCCGAAGAGCGTAGCCGTGACGGTCCGGCTGTCGGTGCCGGAGTACGGAACCGTCCAGTTGCCGTCTCCGTCGCTCACGGTCGTGCTAACGCCCGATACCTGGACCTGCATGTAGGACGCGACCTCGGTCGTCTCGCCGTCGCAGTAGGTGTTGACCTCGATGCCAGCCTGCGTGTTGCCCTGGAAGTCGAGGAAGTGCACGTCGTTCGTCCGCTGGACGATCTCACCGGTGTGGGCGTCGACGTCGGTGACCCAGATCCCGACCGGGCTCTCGGTCTCGACACGCACGCGCCAGACCAGGTGGTACTCGGCGCTCTCCGGGCCGTTCGGCACCGGAAGGACGAAAAGCTCCGTCTCACCGTTCAGTCCGTCCGTAGCCGGATCGAACGGAGCCGCGACCTGAGCGATTCCTT
Source organism: Candidatus Eiseniibacteriota bacterium (assembly GCA_020633975.1). Taxonomy (GTDB): domain Bacteria; phylum Eisenbacteria; class RBG-16-71-46; order CAIMUX01; family CAIMUX01; genus JACKCR01. The sequence continues at coordinate 127,666 of JACKCR010000011.1, forward strand.
CGGCTTCGTAGCTCGAGAGCGTCGGGGTGGCGTCGAGCTCGATGCCCTTGTAGTAGTCCGCACCCATGACGAAGACCCGTCCCGTCGACTCGAGGAAGATGGCCTGGGCGCGTCCGCCGAGGACGTCGATTCCCTGGTAGGTCTGCTGGAAGTGTGCACCGACCTTGCCCGCGCCGCGCGGAGCACCATCGAAGCGGAGGTTGCTGGAGTCGAGACCCAGCGCCGTCGCGTTCTGGGTGAGGACCGAACGTCCGGCGAGTTCCGCCGCTGCGTCCGTCGCGACGGAGAGCCCCGTCTCGTAACCGCTACCGATGACCGAGCTGGCCGACTTCGCGATCGGGTTGTACTCGTAGACGCCCCAGCGTCCACCGAGCTCTGCGCGCACCGCCTGAGCCGTGGCCTGGCGAGCCTGCTCCACGCTTGGAGACGAGTAGTAGAGCGTCTCGTAGCTCGGGAGCTTTATTTCGTACTGATCGTTCTGGTGTGCCGCAACGACCGCCGAAGCGACGTTCCATGAGCCACCCACCATCGCGAGGGCGAGGGTGAGCCCGGTCAGCTTCTTCATGGAGAGGGAACCTCCTGTGTGCAGTTTTGAGTGGGCCGAATCGTCGAAAGTTCAATTATAGGGGGTTCTGCCTACCCACCCAAGATCCGATGGTCGTGGATCGGAAAATGTGCCCAAAGTCGCATCTCGTTGAGGCACAGCTACTTCCTGAAATGACCGGTATTGCTCTGTTTGCGCCGTAACGAGTTGTTTGAGTTTGAGTTACGGGACTTGTGAGACCTGCTGCACCACTTTTCGATCCACCCCGGCCTTGTTGATATGGGCGTACGTATGTATGGTATTGCAGCGGCGGGATGGAGACCGCGTCGGACCCGCAGACGATCCGCATGGAGGCGGTGAGGAGCGGGAGGTCGTATCGGTGAGTGGTCCAATGAGTCCAGCTGGGCTTCCGACGTATGTGCCTCTTTGGTGTAAGTCCAACTACTCGTTCCTCGAGGGTGCCAGCCATCCGGAAGAGCTGGTCGAGGAGGCACAGAGGCTAGGGATCCGGTCTCTCTGCGTCACCGATCGGGATGGAGTGTATGGCCTCGCTCGGGGGCATGTTCGGGCGGTGGAGTTGGGCTTCCATCTCATCCTCGGGAGCCAGATCACCGTCGACGATGGGTCTCACCTCCTCCTGTTGGCTCAGGACCGAGAAGGGTATGCGAGTCTCTGTGGACTGATCTCGGCGGGGCGACTTCGGTGCGAGAAGGGGAGGAGCGAAGTCTCGTGGACCGAGGTCTGTTCTCGGTCCCGAGGGCTGATCGCACTCTGGGGAGGACAGGGGTCGCTGCTCCAAGCGGACGCGGATCCTCTCTTCGTGGCGCGGGATCTCCTCGATGCGTTCGGGGATCGGCTCTATGCGCTCGTGACCCGACATCGGCGGGCCGACGAACCGGTGATCGAAGCACGGACACGGGAGCGGGCTGCACGCTACGGTCTTCCGATCGTCGCCGGGAATGAAGTCCTCTACCACACGCCCTCTCGGCGCTGTCTGCAGGATGCGCTCACCTGCATCCGCCACGGAGTCACGCTGGCGACTGCGGGCACCCGGACCAAGCCGAATGCGGAGTACGTCCTCAAATCTCCGCACGGATTCGCCCTGCTGTTCGAGGACGACTTGGGCGCCGTGGCTCGGACGCAGGAGGTGGCGGCGAGGTGCACGTTCCGCCTGGACGAGATCCGCTACCGCTATCCAGGAGAGAAGCTACCGGACGGGACCACGTCGCAGGAGTGGCTACGGCACCTGGCTTGGGAGGGGGCTAGGGAGAGGTATCTATCGGATGTCTCCCTCGACGACGCGCGGGACGGGAACGAGAACGGGAACGGGAACAGGAACGGGAGCGGGAACGGTGACGGTGACGCGTCAGTCGTCTGCAGTTCGCGCGATGGGGCCGGGAGTGCGGATAGGGAGGACGAGGACGCTCCGGTCGTTTGCACCACGAGTGACGGGGCCTCTGCTCTCGGCGCGCAGATCCTCGCCATTCCGCAACGACCACGGTTGACGCTGACTCCACCTGCGGGGATTCCCGAGGATGTCGTCCGGCAGGTGGAGAAGGAACTCGCGCTGGTCGAGGAGCTCGACTACGACGGGTACTTCCTCACCATGTGGGAGATCGTCCAGTTCTGTCGTCGCGAAGGAATCCTCTGCCAGGGACGGGGTTCGGCCGCGAACTCCGCGGTCTGCTTCTGTCTCGGGATCACGGCGATCGATCCGGTGCGGATGGGGCTGCTCTTCGAACGGTTCCTCTCTCGGGAGCGGGCGGAGCCGCCGGACATCGACCTCGACATCGAACACGATCGACGCGAGGAGGTGATCCAGTGGGTCTATCGCAAGTACGGCAGAACCCATGCGGCGATGGTGGCGAACTTCATCCGCTTCCGTACGCGCTCGGCCGTCCGTGAGATCGGAAAGGTACTGGGGTTTGCGGAGACGGAGCTGGATCGTCTGGCCAAGCTCCTTCCGAACTACGGCGGGATCACCACGGATTCCCTTCGTCAGGTGGGGCTCGACGTCGGGAATCAGATGCACCAACAGCTACTCGCTCTCGTGCTGGAGGTGCAGGACTTTCCGAGACATCTCTCCATTCACCCGGGAGGGTTCCTGCTCGGACACGAACCGATCGATCGGCTCGTCCCGATCGAGAATGGGGCGATGGAAGCGCGGACGGTCATCCAGTGGGACAAGGAAGATCTGGAGAACCTGGGGCTCTTCAAGATCGACCTGCTCGGGCTCGGTGCGTTGCGTCAGCTCCATCTCGCTTTCGATCTCATTCGGGGGCACTACGGGCGGATGCTCTCGATGGCGACGATTCCAGCGGACGACGACCGCACCTACGAGATGATCCGGAGAGGGGACACGGTCGGTGTCTTCCAGATCGAGAGCCGGGCACAGATGGCGATGCTGCCTCGTCTCCGGCCGAACAACTACTACGACCTCGTCATCGAAGTGAGCATCGTGCGTCCGGGCCCGATCGCGGGAGGAATGGTGCATCCGTACCTCCGGAGACGGAACGGCGAGGAAGAGGTGACGTATCCGCACGAGTGCCTGGAACCGGTGCTGGCGAAGACGCTCGGAGTGCCGCTCTTCCAGGAGCAGGTGATGAAGCTCGCGGTCGTCGCGGCGGACTATACGCCGGGAGAGGCAGACCGGCTCCGTCGGGACATGGCGGCTTGGCGGTCGACGGGACGGATCGATCGTCACCGCGAGCTGCTCGTCACTCGGATGAAGCAGAAGGGGATCGCGGAGGAGTTCGCGCTCCGCGTCTTCGATCAGATCCGTGGATTCGGTGAGTACGGGTTCCCGGAGAGCCACGCCGCGAGCTTTGCACTCATCGCGTATGCGACGGCGTGGGTGCGGGCGCACTACATCGATGCGTTCACCTGTGCGTTGCTCAATGCGTATCCGATGGGGTTCTACTCGCCGGCGACGATCATCGAGGACGCTCGACGTCACGGAGTGACGGTGTTGCCGCCGGACGTCGCCGTGAGTGGATGGGAGTGCAGCCTGGAGCCGATGTCACGCGGTGTCGTTGCTTTTAGCGACGATGCAGACACAGCGGTGCAGGCGGGCGCGAATGCGAGCTCGGGTGGGAACGTTTACGCGGGCGCGAATGCGAACTCCTCGAGAGGAGGTTCTGGTTCCTTCTCGGATGACGTCGTCTCCCTCCCTCCGAAGTCCGCGGTTCGGCTCGGTCTCCGTTACGTGAAGGGGTTGGGGGAGAGGGAGCGGACGGCGTTCGAGTCCGCGCGCGCAGAGGGATGCTTCCAGTCCATCGAAGACTTTGCACAGCGGACTCAGCTGGAGGGGAAGGCGCTCAGCCGGCTCGCCGAAGCGGGTGCGTTCGGGAGTTTCGAACCGGAGCGTCGCCAGGCGCTATGGAAGGTGCGGGCTCTTCATCCGACTCTTGGTGAGGAGCTGGAAGTCGACACAGGGCGTGGGCGAGCGGGGCTCGTGGCTGCGGCCGAAAGAGAGACCGCGAGACGCCCGCAGTTCCGTCCGCTCACGGGGCTCGAGGAGATCGCGTGGGACTACGAGACCTCGAGTCTCAGCACGAGGGGGCATCCTCTCGTTCCGTTCCGGGCAGAACTCGAAGCGATGGGGCTGCCGAATGCGAAGACGCTCAACTCGGGGCGTGGCGGAGCCCGTGTCCGTTTCGCAGGCGTGGTGATCAATCGACAGCGACCGGGCACGGCCGGGGGCGTGACGTTCATGACGCTCGAAGACGAAACCGGGTTCGTCAACCTAGTCGTCTGGCAGCCGGTCTATGAGCAGTTCCGACTCGAAGTGAAGACGTCCGCGTTCCTCGGAGTCGAAGGGAAGCTCCAAGTCGAGTCGGGTGTCGTCCATCTGATCGCAGACCGCTTCTGGATTCCGCAGCTCACGACGACGGTGCGATCCGGAGGGAGTCGGGACTTCCACTAGTCCGTGTCGCGTCTGGGCGCCCACGGGGAGAGTGGCTTCTCAAACTCGGCCCGGGGTTTGAAGATCGGGTGTCCGGTTTCGCTCCACTTCACCTGGATCTCTCCGGTCTGCATGTCGTCGATGTCTTCGGCCGCCTCGAACGCGCCGACCGAGTAGTAGAAGCCTCCGAGTCCGATGGAGTGGACGAGCATCCGACGCGGGAAGATCGTGTCGGCTTCGGTCACGACGTTGAGCGGCCCGCACTCGGGGTCGGGCACTTCGTGATTGATCGTGGGCGGAATGGTTCCCCTACGAAGGGTGAGCGATGCAGAGACGACCTGAAGCATGGACGATCCGGCTCCGTGCTGGCCGAGCATCGACTTCGTGGAGTGGACCTTGAGCGACCCGATGTGGTCGCGAAAGACGCGGGAGATCGCCTGTCCCTCGATCCGGTCGTAGATCTTCGACGAGGATCCATTCGCGCTCACGACTTCCACTTGTTCCGGATGCCAGCCGGTTTCGCGCAGGGTTCCCTCGAACGCGCGGATGCACGGACGGAGGTCGGTCTCTGGGGAGTCGTGGCTGTACTGGCGGTTCTGCCCGGCGCTGCAAACCTGGTAGCCGGCCATACGTGCGTAGATCCGCGCCCCTCTCCGCCGCGCGTGTTCCTCGGACTCGAGGAACACGGCCGCCGCTCCTTCTCCGATCACGTTGCCGTCTCGTCCCAGGTCGAACGGCCGGGAGGCGCGGTGAGGTTCCTCGTTGTAGCGGCTGCTGAGCGAGTTCGAGGCGTTGAGTGCGGCGATGACTTCCGGAACGACCTCGCAATCTGTGCCGACGACGAGCATGGCGTCGACCGCACCGGACTGAATCATCCGGAGCGACTGTCCGAGTGCGTCGAGTCCGGAGTTGCAGCCGGAGCTAGCAGTCTGAATCGGCCCGCGGATGTTGAAGAACGACGAGATCACGCACGCGGCGGAGTGGTGAAAGGCATGGAAGGCGGTATGCGCAGGGAGCTCACCGGTCGTGCTGAGCTTCTCGTGGAGCCGAAGGAGCTCCGCCATGTTCCCGATCGAGGTGCCGACGTAGACACCGAGACGGTCTGGATCGCAACCGTCGAGGTCGATCTCCGCATCGTGGAGTGCGAGGACCGAGGCTGCGAGCCCGAGTTGGACGGCGCGAGGAGTACGCCGACCCATGATCTCTCCCTTGTGAACGAAGTCTCCGAGCGAGAACTCCTTCACCTCGCTCGCGACCTGGGATGGCGACTCCGGGGCTCGGCACAGCGTGATCGGGCCGAAACCGGAGCGGCCGGCGAGGAGCGCTTCCCAGAAGCCGTTCCGACTACACCCGATCGAACTGACGGGCCCAACTCCGGTGATGACGGCGTTACTCAGCGGCACGGACGAACTCCTCTGCTTGGTGAGATGGGCATCGACTCGCTCACGCTGCGCACGAGAAAGACTCACCCGAGTGGGATGACATGAGTGGGAGAGTGGTCACATTTGCCTAGGCGGGCAAGGGTTTCCTCTCGAGGCGGCCGACTCGGTCGGGGCGCTGGAGGGAGTCACCGGCACCGCCGGTGAAGTCGATAGCGTCACAAGATTTAAGACAAGGTCGCAACTGGCCGAAGCTATAAAGAGCTAGGAGCGACGTACCGCGTACCTCGAGGAGAGTGAGCCCATGCCTCACACACCCGGGTCTTCGGATCCGATGACCCCGTTCCAGCGACTCATGCGCCGGAGACGGTTTCTCATTCACAAGAAGCTGCAGTACCAGCTGCTTCTCGGGACGCTGTGGCATGTGGTCCTGATCCTCGTCATCGCGGTCGCGATTCTGTTCGTGCCGTTGATGGTGCAGCTTGCCACGAACGATCCGAATAGCGATGCCGCACTCCGCGCTGCGAACCACCTGCTCTATCTTCACGGCCGGTTCTGGCCGACGTTGGTTCTCGTGGCAGTGTTCATCGGTCTCGACGCTCTGCGGACTTCGCACCGGATCGCTGGGCCCCTCCTCCGGTTCAGCCGCGCCCTCGAGGTCGTACGCGAAGGCAGGATTCCGAAGACGATCGTGCTACGGGAGGGAGACTTCCTGCTCGAGGAGTGTGCGCGGATCAACGAAGCGATCGAGCTTGCGGAGGCGAGGTCTCTCGAACGCGAGGAAGCGCAGGCGGCGCTATTGGCGTCGACGGAGACCGTGCGAGAGCTACTCCTCGATGCGCCGAACACGTTGACCAACGAGCAGAAGGCAGCGCTGGAAGACCTGATCGTTCGGGCCGAAGGGATCGATCGGCGTGGGGAGCGCGCAGCATGACGAGGATTCCCAGCCGCAAGACGAGTCCGAGAGTGCTTCGTGGACCAAGGTACCAACTCGATCAACTGCTTCGTGGCAGGTCGAGAGTCGCTCGTCGAGACGTAGGGCCGATGACGTCCCAGCGCGGGTCGAGTGGCTTCACCTTGGTCGAACTCGCGATCGTAATCGTGATCCTCGGAATCCTGGCTGCCCTCGGCACGACCGCGTACTCCTCGATGATCGATCGCGCGCGTGTCGTCCAGGCGATTGGTGACATCCGAGCCATCTCCTTCTCCGTCGACGATTACTACATGAGGCACGGTTCGTATCCGGAGACTTTGGCCGACGCTGGAGTAGACGAGCGGTTGGATCCGTGGGGTAACCCATATGAGTACCTGAGGATCGCCGGCGACGCAGGCAATGGCAACGGGAATGGCAACGGCAACGGTAACGGCAACGGGAACGGTGGCGGCAACGGCGGCGGTGGCAACGGCGGTGGCGGTGGTGGCGTCCGTAAGGACAAGAACCTCGTCCCGATCAATACCGACTACGACCTCTACAGCAAGGGTCCGGACGGCGAGTCCGTTGCGCCTCTGACCGCGGCGGCCTCACACGACGACATCGTTCGCGCCGCGAACGGCGGCTTCATCGGTCTTGCCGAAAACTACTAGTCGTTCGTCCATGTAGGTTCGTCGAGCGAGTTCCAATCGAGGACAACGTGCCTAAGTTCCGGGTCGAGAGAGGGCTGTTACGGAGCCGGGTAGCCCGGCGCGTGTTCACGGTGTTCGTCGGATGCGCCCTCGTTCCGATCCTTCTCTTCACCGCGTACTCCCTCTCGCGGGTCGGAAACCAGCTTCGCGACCAGGCCGACCGACAGCTCCAACGCTCGGTCAAGACGACGGGGATGACCCTGGTCGAACGCCTGGACCTGGCCCAGCAAGACCTTCGGATCGCGAGTGAAGTGTTGCGGGGTACAGATTCCGCGGACGTCGACAGCGATTCGCGAGCACAGAGAGACGGGGACCGCGGCTTTGAGACGGGGCTTGGCCGCCGGCTCGATGCGCACCTGAAGGACCGACTGAAGGAGCGTTTCCTAGACATCAAGCTTCGTCACCGCTCGGGGCTCGAGGACCGAGTGCTTGGTACCTCGTTCTACGGGCCCGAACTCTCGACGGGTGATTGGGCGTACCTCGACGAAGGACAGCCGCTCGTTCGCACGCTCCCCGACTCGAGCGGCGTTTCCCGCGTCGCGATGGTCCTTCCGAACGGCGAGTCCGGTGAAGTGATCGTCGGTCGCGTGTCGCCGGACTTCCTCTGGCCGGCCGAAGGATCCGCAACCCTGGCTACGATCCGCATCTGCTATGACCCGGAAGGCTCCGTGCTCTTCACGTCCGGCATCGAAGGAGACGTTCCAGACTTGGCGTCTCGAGTACTTACCGGTGAGAACTCAGGAAGGTTCACCTGGAAGAACGACCGGGAGACCTGGCTTGGCAGGCACTGGCGCCTCTTCATGCGGTTCCAGTACGAGGAAGAGTGGATCATTGCCGAGACGGCCCCCGAGGCGCAGGTACTTGCGCCGGTGAAGGAGTTCCGTCTCGTCTTCGTGCTCATCTCTCTCCTTTCGTTGGCGTTCGTGTTGATTCTCAGCTCGATGCAGATCCGGAAGCAGCTCGTGCCGATCGAGACCCTCCAAGCCGCGACCCGTCGAATCGCGCAGGAGCGGTTCGACGAACGTGTCCGGCTCGATACGGGAGACGAGTTCGAAGAGCTGGGTGAGTCGTTCAATGTGATGGCGGCTGAGCTCCAACGGAATCTCCGGATGCGTCGTTCGATCATCGACCTCGGGATCGAGCTGACCTCGGAGGGCAATCGAGGAAACCTCCTTCAGGTGCTCCTTCTCGGTACCCGCAAGGTGCTTGCCTGCCACGCATCCGCGGTGGTGGTGCTCTCTCAAGAGGACGAAGTCGAAGCGTGCGTCTTTCAGAGCAGCTCGGAGACGCGAACTCTGGTGAAGGCGCAGCTCGAGGGTGTGCTCACCGCAGACCAGATGAACGATCGAGCCGCCCTCCAAGCTACGATCGGACGCCCGATCCGCGAGCTCCTCGCACTCGAGCTGAGGGATCACGAAGGCGACCGGATCGGGACGCTCTACGCGATGGATCCGCGGTCCGAAGACGGTGCCCCGATAGCGTTTTCCACCGAAACGTCCCAGCTCGGTCGGCTCCTGGCCGCGCAAGCGAGTGCCGCCCTCACGCAGACACGTCTTCTCGAGAGCTTCAAGGATCTGTTCGACGGTCTCAGCAACCTGATCGCAACCGCGATCGACGAGAAGTCGCCCTATACCTACGGACACTGCCAACGTGTCCCGATCGCGACGATGATCCTGGCCGATGCTCTCCACCGGACGGACGACGGGATGTACGCCGACTTCAAGATGACGCCGGATCAGCGGTACGAACTCGAGGTCGCGGCGCTCCTCCATGACTGCGGCAAGGTGACCACGCCGGTGCACGTCGTCGACAAGGCGACCAAGCTCGAGACGATCTTCGACCGGATCCATCTCGTCTCCATGCGCTTCCGGGCCGTGGCGACCGAGCGGAGGATCGATCGACTCGAGCGGCAGCTTCGAGGCGAACCCGTTGCCGATCCAGAGGCCGAGCAGAGTTGGGAAGAGCAGCTACGAGAGGACTTCGAGTTCCTCGCCCGCAGCAATACCGGTGGCGAGTTCCTTCCCCAAGAGGCGAAGGATCGGATCCGCGACATCGGGCACCGGTACCAGTTCGTCGACCTAGACGGAGAACGGAAGCCGGTCCTGAACGAAGACGAGATCGAGAACCTCAGCATCTCGCGCGGAACGCTCAATGATGCGGAACGTAAGATCATCCAGGATCACGTCGTTTCGTCCATCAAGATGCTCAAGATGCTCCCGTATCCGAAGAACCTGGCGCGCGTTCCGCTCATCGCCGGTGCGCACCACGAGCGAATGGACGGCAAGGGGTATCCGAACGGAATCCACATCGGCGAACTGCCGCTCGAGGCGCGTATCCTCGCCCTGGCGGACGTCTTCGAAGCACTGACCGCAAAGGACCGCCCGTACAAGGACGGGAAGACTCTGAGCGAGGCGCTTCGGATCATGGGATTCATGAAGAAGGAGGGACACCTCGATCCCGATCTCTTCGACTTCTTCCTGACCGAGGGCGTCTACATGGAGTACGCACAGGCGTACCTCGCGCCCAATCAGATCGACGAAGTAGACATCACGGCGCTCCCCGGATGCGAGAACCTCGTGCCCCGCGCGGCGGCGTAGGACGAGTTCTGCAGGACCCGTCCCGAGTGCTCGGTACTCGGCCCGTTGTCCGACTCCTAAGTCCTTGCTCTTGGTCTCGACTCACTAGTTCGGGTTCGCGTCCGAGGCCCGAAACGACCTTCGCCCACTGGCCGCTGTGGGGCCCGAATGCGACAATGCCTCGAGTGGCGGCCACGATCCTCGTGGCCCGAGGCCTTACCCACGTCGACCCGTTCGCGGAGTCCGGTCGTCTAGGCCGGCGGGAGGACGCATGCACGCATACACCGGAGCCTTCCAGAAGCTGTTGGGCGATCTTCGTCGCGAGGTCGAGGGGTACTCGGATGAGTCTCGACTTTGGATCGTCGGCGACGGCATCTCGAACTGTGGCGGCAACCTTGCGCTCCATGTCCTCGGGAATCTCCAGCACTTCATCGGCGCAGAACTCGGTCATACCGGCTACGTTCGCGATCGTGACGCCGAGTTCGCTACCAAGAACGTCGCTCGGAGCGAGATCCTCTCCAAGATCGGGGAGGTGGAGGGCATGATCGAAGAGGTGTTGGGAGGGATTCCGAAGAGGGATCTCGAAATGGAGGTTCCCGCACCGGCACTCGGATCTCCTCAGAGGCTCGACCGCTGGCTGCTCCACCTCGTGTCCCACCTCGCGTACCACATCGGGCAGATCAACTACCATCGCCGGTTGCTGGATCGCTAGATACGATAGTCTGTCGACCCAAGTAGACCGCATTCGCTCCGAGAGAGGCGGCCTCGTCACCCGATGGCTACGTCCAGTGTGGGTCGGGTTCGCTCTGACTGGTCGTCTCAGGAGGTGCCGCATCGGGGAACTTTGTTCTCCAGGTGGGGTGCTGCCTCTACTCCCTTGAACCGTCGAAGAAAGGTGGCTTCCGTGGCTGGTCTCCGCTCGCTCTTGTCTTCCGGCCCCCTCAACCTGGATCTGGGCCTTCTCATCGTCCGGATCGGCGTCGGGCTCAGCATGCTCCTCTTCCACGGCTGGGGAAAACTGACGGGCGGGCCGGAGACCTGGACTCGGGTCGGCGGAAGCATGGCCAATCTCGGACTCGACTTCGCCCCGCAGTTCTGGGGATTCATGGCTGCGTCAGCCGAGACCTTCGGGTCTGCCCTTCTCGTAGCCGGCGTGCTCTTCCGGCCAGCGGCGGGGCTGCTTGCTATCACCATGATCGTCGCTGTGGCGCGCCACCTCAGCATCCCGGCAGGGGAGCCTGGTGCTGGTTGGGATGGTGCGTCTCACGCCCTTGAGCTGCTTGCGGTCTACGTGATGCTGTTCCTCACCGGTCCGGGCAAGCTCGCGCTGGGCCGCTCGGAGGTCTAGTCGACGCTCATTCCATCCGGCTCATTCCGCCGTCGAAGATCGGGTAGAGCCGCCCACGTGCAGGCGCCGCAGCTCCCGTCTCCGAGTCCAGCACAGCGACCGTCTGCTCGTAGAACCGGTCCGCTTCGGCGCGGCTGTTTCCGACGCAAGTCACGCCCAGCTTTCCGAACTGAGACAGCGCTCCGATCATGAAGAAGAGTACGCCGGTATCCGTCGAGTGCTTGAAGTGGATTCCATGGAGCATGAGGATCTCCATGAAGTCTTCAGGCAGAAGACCGCGGTAGGCGGGAGAGCGTAGGTTGTCGGTCGCGTAGTAGTACTTCGGCTGGCCCGGCCCGGCGAGGAACAGGCCGGTGTCTCCATCGAGGTGTCCTCCGGTGAGGAACTCGAGAGCGAGGAACGGCGGTGTCGTGCCTCCCATCCGCAGGTTGATCTCGACTGCAGCGATCGTCCACGGGTCGGTGTCTTGCTCCCTGAGCACCAGGAAGTCGATGCCGAATCGACTCACCACTCCGTAGTTGCTGAGCACCTCTCCGACGCGGAACGCGGCTGCCTGGATCTCACCGCGATAGGAATCGTCGGCGGGAAAGCGGCAGCCGAGATAGACCTGGCCGGTCGATCCACCGAGGATCTGATCGTGACTCGAGACGAGTTGTGCCTGTCCGCCCGGATAGACGCGCATCTGAACGCTCGGCGAACGGACCTCTCTCGCTTCGAGGAACTCCTCCACGATTCCGCCCATCTCGCGGAACTTCCTCATGTAGGCGTCGTAGGTTTCGGGCGCGGCCCACTGGAGGCCGAGGAGCGCGTCCTGGATGGCGCGTTTCTGGGACTCGGGCTCCGTCGGGAACGGTTCCGGATAGCGGAAGATCCCGTTCCCCTCTCCCGAGAAGCTCTCGTCGAGCTTGACCACGGCGCGCCGGAGGCCGGGGTTGTCCTCCTTCATCTGGAGCAAGGCGTTGATGACGTCGTCTTCGGTGCGAAGATTCTCGAATCCAGGGGCGCAGGGAATCCCTGCTTCGCGGAAGACGCGCTTGCACCCGCTCTTCGTGCCGAGCCAGAGCAGCTCGGGGTCGAGAGCGTTGAGCGGGACGCCCAGGGCGACGGCGAGCTTCCGCTCCAATACGGTGGAGTTGTAGACGGTGAGGTAGCTCCGGGTCGTGTCGCCGATCCAACGTTGCAGACGTTCGAGCACGCGGGGTCGCTCCAGGATCTTCTGCGTGAGTGGCTTGGGACTCGCGTCGAACATGCAGACGAGCAAGAGACGCTGCCTTGCGTGGCTCGCTGGGACGCCGACCAAGAGCTGCAGGTAGTAGTCGATGATGTCGGAGTGGATCGGCTGGCTCGTCACATAGATGACGCGCGCGCGTGGATTCCGGAGCCGGATGAGGCTGAAGAGGAGGCGCTCTTCGTAGAAGGATGCTCCCTGGACCTTCGCCAGCTCTTCCTGGTTGACGCTGAGTGATGGAACGATGACCGACGTGTGTTCCCAAGACGGATCGGACTGGATCGACTCCCAGATCTTGGGCAGATGGGCGGCGAGCTCGCGAAACTGGTCCTGCTCTGCCTCGGTGATGGTTGGGTCGAACGGTGTCATGGCGTCCTTTCCGAGAGGTCAGAAGAGGCCAGGAATCAGTTGGATCGTATGGGCGATGGCCACGGTCGGATCGTCACCTCCGAGGTACGCGAACTGGATCGGTCCCCAGACGAGGAAACCACCGTACCGCGAATCGCCCCTACCCGGCCAGATGAACGGACCGTTCTTCTCACCAGCGACGAGACCGCCCACCGCGATGGACCGCGGGCGGATCAAGTTCGTGATCCCGGGCCAGCGCGGCGACCAGACGTACCGTCGGATCCCGATCTGTGCGGCGGAGGTGAGGGTCAGCTCCTCGTCCTGCGTCGTCACCAGAGTGGAGTTGTAGCCCAGCACCCACTCGAACGGGCCGGGCCATCCGTTCTGGTTGGGGCCAAACCCGGGGATCCACTGGCTGCCGTAGGAGAGGAAGGTCTCCGCGACGTTGAGGCGGGCCGAGCCCGGGCCGTATTTGATCTGGTAGCGCCTGAGCTTCTCCAGACTCTCCGCCAGGGAGAGGTGAAGGAGCTCTTCGTGATACTGGACGACCGGGTCCAGGAGTTCCGCCGCGCGCTCCGGGCCCACGGTATCGACCAGATGGTCGTCCAGCCCACCGGGAAGGTTCACGGTCAGGAGGATTTTGCGCACGACATCTTCCAACGCCGCCGGCTCCGTGCGCAGCGCGAAGGGGGCGCGGTAGTCGTCTTGTCGCCATCTCAGTCGGCTCCTCCAGTCGACGGCTTGGACTTCACCCGCGAGCTGCTTCAGGGTGAGGTCGCCGACGCCCCCTTCATCGAGGCGGCGCAGATAGAATGCCAGGGTATCGGAGAGTGTCGGGTTCGCCGAAGCGAAGTCCGATTCGAGAGCGGCGGTGGCGAGGGTTCCAGTGAGGTCTGCTACGGTGTACTCATCGCCGTGGCCGTTCGTACCGGAGCCGCTCGTGCTGGTGCCGTTGGAGCCATTCGAATCGGCTGCGGAGGCTCGGGACGTCGATCCGATCGTCGCGACGAAGGCGAGCAACGCGAGGACGAACGCAGTTGCGATCCGCTGGATACGTCCGTTGACGATGTGAGCGGTCCGCATTCCGAGTTTGCGCCGAGCACGCCGAGCACGCCGGGCGGGCCGGGCACGCCCGGCGCGTCGGGCATGCCGGGTGCGCTGGGCTCGTGCGCGGGTCGTGCGGTCAGCCCAGGTGTTCGCGTCGAGTCGCACCCTCACGCTGTCATCCACGCCTTGAGACTCGGGGCATGCCGCACGACGTATCCCACCCAGGAGTGTGGGTTCTTGTCTTCGACTTCCGGCGGACGCTCCTGATTCTCCAAACTCTTCGCAAAGACCACGCGTAGCTCCTCGTCATCGTGCACGAGCCCGTCCTGTGGATCGACGATCGAGAGCTGTCCGGTGACCGCCATGTAGGCCCACTGCGCTTTCCTCCGGAGAAAGAACCCGCCGATCGGGTCGAGTGATCCGGTGATCGAGATCCAGTTGTCGACGGATTCGATCCGCATCCCGAGCGCGTCCTCTCCGGGAAGACGGAGCCCTTCCGGATCGAGTGTCGCCATCCGATGCGACGGAACGAGCCCGGAGATCCGGCTTGCCACGGAGCGGATCAGTTGCACCGGGGACGCCATGTAGACGACGTTCTTGAACCGCACGCCGTGAGTCGCGGGCTGGAGGCCATGCGATGGGTCGGATGCTGCTGCGTGGAGAGCTTCATAGGTGTGGAAGCAGCCGAGGCTGTGACAGACGATCGAGAGTTTCTGTCGCTTGGGTCGATGTCCCGACGCGATACCGTCCAGCACGATCTGCTTCAGCTGGGCGAGGTACGCTTCCCGTACCGCCGTGCGGGCGGCTTGGCTCAGAACCGGCCAGAGTACGTCGCCGATGAACTCGGAGAGCAGGTCCCCGATCGTACCTCGCGGCACTCCTTCACTGACGATTCCTAGCATCGAGTCGATCCGCTCTCTGAGCTCTGTCTTCTCCGTGAACCAGTCGTTGATGGAGTCGTAGTAGAGCTGGTAGATCGCGAAGTCCTTGGCGCTGTCACCGAGGATCTCCCGGATCCTTTCGTGGAGGATCCGGTAGTCTCCGGGAGCCGCGTTTCCGACTCCGTGGACGAGGAGCAGGGCGCGATCGGAACGCCACTCCTGTGACTGAGGTGCGTACGACATGGGCCGAACCCTGGACTTCCGGGGAAGGGCTGTCAAGACGGCCGGGACGTGGGGCGACGCCGCCCGGAACAGCCGGCGCCTCGCCTCCTCCCTTCGGAAACGACGGTCACCTCGGCGGCAGCGGGCGAATGCAGCCGGGACGTGTGTTGACGGTACCGGGTCGGCTTGGATAGCTTGCGTCGGCCATGGTGACACGACGCGACACGGGAGCTCGAGTGCAGCTCTCCCCCTGGGGACAGAAGAGGCGGTTACCGCCGCATGCGCTCAAGCGCAACCTCGACCTCATCTTCGCGGAGGGCACGGCCTGGAGCGTCATGGTGGGGACGGGGGAGACCTACCTTCCCGCGTTCCTCCTCGCGCTCGGAGGCAACGCCGTAGGGGCTGGTCTCATCACGACCGTGCCTCTGCTCGGCGGAGGCTTGCTCCAGCTCCTCACTCCGTGGGCCGTACGGAAGCTCAGGTCGCGAAAGGCGTGGGTCGTCGTCTGCGCAACGGTGCAGGCCGCGATGTTCGTCCCACTCATCTGGATCGCGCTGCGCGGCGCGGCGCCCACCTGGCTGGTCTTCCTCATCGCCACGATCTATTGGGGCGCGGGGATGGCGGCAGGGCCGGCGTGGAGCACTTGGATCGGAACGATCGTGAGGGGACGGATCCGTTCCCACTACTTCGCGAGCCGGTCACGGGCGACCCAGATCGGAACGGGGTGCGCGCTCTTCCTGGCCGGATGGATAGTCCAGAGCGCAGAGAAGAGAAACGAGGAGCTCCTCGGTTTCGTCGTCCTCTTCTCTCTGGCGTTTCTCGCCCGCGCTTCGTCCTCGCTTCTCTTGGTCAAACAGGACGAGTCCGTACCCCGAGTGGAAGACCGCAACGTTTCCTGGAAGGAGTTGCTCCCGAGGCTCCGGGGACGTGGGGGCAACCGGCTGCTTCTCGTCCTTCTCTCGATGTCGACTTCCGTCACGATCGCGAGCCCGTTCTTCACCCCGTACATGCTCCAGGAGCTCCACCTCAGCTACCTGGAGTACGTCGGCCTGATCGGGACGGCCTTTCTCGCCAAGATCGTCGCTCTCACCTGGCTCGGCTCCTTCGTCGCCCGGGTGGGAGCGACGCGCGCTCTCAGGATCGGGGCCGCCGGAATCCTGCCACTGTCCGCGCTCTGGATCCTATCCACCCAGTACGTCTACCTCTTTGCTCTCCAGGTGCTGTCCGGGACGGTCTGGGCGATGTATGAGTTCGCTGCCTTCCTCCTCTTCTTCGAGACGATCGAGGAGAAGGAGCGGACGAGCCTCCTCACGCTCTACAACCTCGGGAACACGATTGCGGTCACGGTGGGCTCGGCCCTCGGCGCGCTCCTCCTCTCCAACGCTCTGGACGGTTCGGCGGCCTATCACCTGGTCTTCGGCGTATCGTCGATCTTTCGGACCTTGGTTGCCTTACTTCTTCTCCGGCTTGGATTTGGGAGGGTGGAGAGAGTCGCGGAGGATCTCCGGCAGTTCGCCATGGGGCTGCGGACCTTCTCCGTGCGGCCCTCGACGGGAGGCTGGCTCCGGCCCATGATTCCGACGCTTCCTCGACGGCGATCGGGCAACGATGAGGCGCCACCCGCGAATCCGGTCGCGAATCAGGAGTCGTCTGACCTATAGTAGTAGCTATGGCTACTACTATCGACGGCGCGCTCCTTGGCCTCGGGTTCAGTGAGGTCGAGGCGAGGGTCTACACCTACCTATTGGCTCACGAGCCGACGACCGGCTACCGGATCTCGCGTGAGATCGACAAGCCGACCGCGAACACCTACAAGGCGATTGCGTCCCTGGAGGCCAAGGGCGCGGTGTGGGTGGAAGAAGGTGAGAATCGGATCTGCCGGGCCGTTGCGCCCGACGAGCTCCTGGCTCGGATCTCTCGGAACTTCGAGGAGACCAAAGCACGTGCGGTGGCCGCCCTCGCGGAGATCCACCAGCCGGACGGTGATGATCGGATCTACCAGATCCGAAGCCTCGAAGCCGTCTTGGAGCGAGCCCGAACGATGTTGGCGGGGGCAGAGCGGATCGTACTCGCCGATGTCTTTCCCGGACTCGCGGAGGTCCTTCGTGACGACCTCGTCGGGGCGGCCGAACGTGGTGTGGAAGTGGCGGTGAAGCTGTACCGGCCGGAAGAGCTGCCCGGCGTGAGAGTGGTACTGGAGCCGGGCGGAAACACGCCGGCCAAGTGGCCAGGCGTTCAGCTCTCGCTCGTCGCCGACGCGAAGGAGCACCTACTCGCGCTCGTCGATCACGATCTCGGTTCCGTTCGGCAAGCGGTCTGGAGTGAGAGTCCGTTCCTCTCCTGCATGCACCACAACCATGTCGCCTCCGAGATCCTCTTCACGTTGTACGAAGGCGTCGGTCCTCTTCCGTTCCCTTCCCAGGAGATCGTGGAGGATGCGATGGGAATCACCTTACTCAGGTCTGGGCCGCCAGGGCTCGACCTGTTGCGGAACGGGGTCCGAGGGGACCAGGGAGGACGATGATGGTGAGTCGGGCATTCCTCTTCTCGACGATCGCGGCGGCGTCTCTCGCATTGGGGTTGGGGACAGCAATGGCAGATGACATGGTGCCGAACGCAGCGAAGGGTGCGATCAACGGTCTTGCCGACAACTCCCCGAAGGGCCGGGTGAACGCCTCGTCGGCGTCGACAGACCGCGCGCTCACGGACGTGATCGAGCAGCATCTCGCCTGGCTCGGCGGGAGGGAGAACCTCGGCGAGATCCGCACGCTCTACATGTCTGGGCGTTTGATCGCTGCAGGGCTCGAGGGAACCGTCACGACGCAGATGATGCGGCCCGACAGGATCCACATGCAGTACGAACTGGGTCCGCTACGGGGAACGGAAGTCCTGGACGGGGAGACGGGGTGGCGCCTCAACGAGACGGGCCAAGTAGAGGACCTCGGTGACGAAACGCGAGCTGGGCACGAATGGTCGCTCGATTCCGCGTTCGCGTTGACTCTCCTGGGCAGGACGAAGAGACAGGTGACGCTGCTTCCGGCCGAAGAGCGAGACGGCAAGACCTGGAACGTCGTCCGGATCGGGGGCACGGCCGGACGAAGCGACGACCTGTTCCTCGATCCACAGTACGGTGGTCTCGAGTGGACTCGCACCATCGCCGACGGAGACACGACCTGGAACCAGTCGGACGATTGGCGTGCAACGAACGGCGTGAGGATTCCCTACCACTCGATGCAACTCCACGAGAATCCAGCCGGGAACGTGGAGGTGGAGTGGACACAGCTCGTCGTGAACGCCGAGATCGATCCCGGTCTCTTCGAGAGACCGACCTCGAGTGTCAGGGTGGGACGGATCGAGGGCGATGCTCCGAGCACCGGCTGGATCCCGATGGAGCGGTACCAGGAACGTTGGATCTACCTTCGCGGCAAGCTCAACGGCGCCGAGACCGACCTCGTGTTGGACTCGGGAGCCGGCATGACGGTGGTCGATCGGTCCTTTGCGGAGTCGATCGGCATCGAGTCCTCGGGTGCTCTCGCCGCGTCCGGAGTGGGTGGGACCGATGAAGCGGCCGTCGCGAGCTCCCTTTCTGTCGATCTGGGCGGACTGCGGTTCGACGGCATCACGGCCGCGATTCTGGACCTGAGTAGTGTTGCTCGACGACTCGGGCGTCCCATCCCGGTCATCTTCGGCAAGGAGGCGTTTCACGAGTTCGTGGTCGATGTCGACTATCCGAACGATCGGATCGCGTTCCATGAGCCCGAGTCGTTCACCTACTCCGGCCCAGGGCACACGATCGATCTGATCTCGGCGGACGGCGGCCACAAGCTAGTCATGCTCTCGATCGAAGGGCTTCCCGAAACCGAGTTCCATCTCGACACGGGCTCCGGAGGGACGGTGACCCTCTTCCCGCACTACGTGGATGCGAACCACCTGCTCGACGGACGGAAGCTCTCGGACACCCGTCTGGGAGGGGTGGGAGGTGACATGATGGCGAAGACCGGTAGCCTCGCGCGCGTCGAGATCGCCGGCTTCGAACTCGGGGACGTCCCGGTGACGTTCTTTCCCGGCGGGGACGGCGCGTTCGATACGCAGCGCCAGCAGGGGAATCTCGGCGCAGGAATCCTCTCTCGGTTCCGCACGATCTTCGACTACGGACAGGCCCGTCTCATCCTCGAACCGGGGAAGGACTGGCAGCGCGAGTTCCGTCGCGATCGGATCGGGATCACGGTCGACAGCGGAGAGAACGGTCTGCTCGTGACGCACGTGGCAACCGGGAGCCCGGCGGCCGAAGCGGAGATCCCACTCGGAATGGTACTCGTGTCGGTGAACGGAGAACCGCTCACCGGGACTGGAGACGTCTCACCGAACGAACGCTGGTGGAAGATCGCATCCGGCGCCGAAGGGGGGACGGTGACGTTCGTCGACGGTGATGGCGCGGTTCACGAGATCGTGCGCAAGCGGTACAGCTAGCCGCTGGGCGCGGTCTGTAGCTGCCATCGTCCGCTGCCGTCCTTTCGTCTGCCTATGCACGTTCGTCCACCTATGCACGTTCGTCCGCTTCTGCCGGTGCATCTACCGATGCCGGACCGTCTGCACCGAGCGCTTCGTCCGGAGGGACGTAGATGCTCTGCTGCCAGCGGCCACCGGGGAGCTCCATGCGGAGGTAGCCGAGGGACCCGATCCGGCTGAGTGCGTCGGCGGGGACCTGCGCGTCACATTCATGGACGCCGGCTGCGAGCACGCCGTCGAAGAGTTCCCGAAGCATCTCGCCCGTACCGTCGTGGAGGGTGACTCTCACTCTCGTCTCCATCGGAACGCCGATCTCCCAGGAGACTCGGGTGAGATGCGGTACGTGGGCTTCGGTTGATGGAGCGGGTGCGGTGATGTCGTCATCTCGGACTTCGTCATCTTCGACTTCGTCGGGGTTCACGATTCCGTTGTCGTGCGCGAGCACCTCTACGTTCGCAGTTGGGTCTTCGTGCACGAGTTCGTCTGCTGCCTTCGAAGAACCTGTGCTTGCGATCAAGTCCGATGCGACCTTCGCGTCCGCGATCGCGTTCGCGTCGACAGCCTTGTCCACTTCCGAACCCGAGTGAGTAGGAATGGTGAACCGAGGAGGCGTAGGACCGTTCGTTGCCTCCGCTCGGGTGGGCAGAGACGTGAACACGGGAGGAGCGGCCTTGGGGCGACTGCGACGAACGAGTCGCTCCGCAACATCCTCGGCTTTCGCCGCGTCGCCGGTGGCGAGTGCGCGTGCGGCCTCCAGTACTAGTTCGTCTTCCGGCACCGGCCCAGGGGACGGAACGAGTGGCCTGAGGAGATACGCCAGTAGTTCGGCGCGGAGTTCACGAAGCGGTTCGGGCTCGTCGGGACGGATGCCGTCGCGACCGGAGAGGAGTTGCTGCAGATGCGTGGGATCGAGATCCTCGCCGAAGAGCGCGAACAGCGCGACTCGGCCGCCCAAGAGGCGTTCCTCGACGCGCGCGCGTAGCTCTCGGGCCTCTTCTGGATGTCGAGCCAGGTGTGATGTCCATTCCGATCGAGACCGGGTCACTCGAAACCTCGCCGGTTTGCCGCGTCGCCTTCCGGTGACGGGCGCTGGTGTCCGCGCCGCCTACGCGACGGGCACAGGGTTGCACGTCTTCTTCCATGATAAACGAGCCCCCTCCTCGCGCGAGGCTCGGAGGGGGCCCATCGGTCCGGGGAGACCGACCCGTTGCCCAGGGCGGACCGCCCGGTGGTTGGAAGGAACGTCTCGAATTCCTACCGGTCTGGTGAGTCTAGAGATGAAACCCTCGTGCCGAGGGAGACGCTTGGCGCTTAGTTGTTGTTGGGCAACGGGTATCGAGCGCCGGGTCCCGGCCGGCGCCGGGGACGTTCGGGTGGGAGTCCGCGGCTCGGATTGGGATGCCTCGACTCCCGACGAGGCCAGCAAGTTGGCGCGAAACGGGTTAGGAGCGCTGAGTCCTACGGCCGATCAATCGGGGAATTCCGCGCAGGATCTCTGGGTCACGCACTGTCTGGTCCGGATGCATGCGCGGTTCCGACCACCCCTGCGCCTTCCGCTGCGACTTGCGCTTCGACCCGCTGCTGCCGGTCGAGCCGCGTCATGCGCGCGAGGAAGCTGTAGACGACCGGCACGAGATAGAGCGTGAGGAATGTCGAGAAGAGCATGCCTCCCACTACCGCGATTCCGAGCGGTTGGCGGGACTCTGCTCCGGCTCCGATGCCGAGCGCGATCGGGAACACACCGAAGATGGTCGCGAACGAGGTCATGAGGATTGGACGGAGCCGGATACGAGACGCGCTCGCCACGGCTTCGACGATCGACTCCCCTTGGAGCCTTCGTTGGTTCGCATACTCCACGATCAGGATCGCGTTCTTCGTCACGAGACCGACGAGCATGATGAGCCCGATCTGAGAGTAGATGTTGATGCTCTGTTTGAAGATCGCGAGCGATACGAGCGCACCGAAGATCGCGAGCGGCACGGAGAGCAGGATCGTGAGCGGATGGATGAAGCTTTCGAACTGCGCCGCCAGCACGAGGAAGATGAAGAGCACGGCGAGGATGAACATGAAGTAGAGCTTGGAGCTCGACTCCCGGAACTCGCGTGACTGCCCGGACAGCTCACGCCGGACGTTCTTCGCGAGATCCTCGTTCGCGATCTTGTCGAGGTCGTCCAGGGCTTGGCCGAGCGGGAAGCCGGGAGGAAGGTTCGCGCTCAGGGTGGCGGACCGGATCCGGTTGTAGTGGTTGAGTTCCTTCGGTGCCACCGTTTCCGTCACGTCGACCACGTTCGCGAGACGGACGAGTCCGCTCGTCCCACGGATGTAGATCTGTTCGACGACTTCCGGAGTGGCCCGGTCGGTCGGGCGGAGCTGGACGATCACGTCGTACTGCTTGGAGCCGCGCTTGAAGTTCGAGACGACGCGACCGCCGAGGAGGCTCTCCAACGCGCTCCCGATCTCCGTGACGTTCACGCCGAGCTGGGCGGAGCGTTCCCGGTCGATCGTGATGTCGAGCTCTGGCTTGTTGAGCCGGAGATCGGTGTCGAGGTTGATGAGGTAGCCGAGTTGCGACGCCTTCCCCATCATCGTTCCGACGGCCTGGCCAAGCTCTTCGTAGGTGTCTGCCTGGAGCACGTACTCCACCGGTGACGAGTTGAACCGACCACCGAGTGACGGAGGGTTGACGAGGAACGCGAGAACGCCGGGGATCGAGAACGTCCGGGGGAAGAGCGACTGCACGATCTCCTGTGCGGTGCGGTCACGCTCCTCCGGCGGAACGAGGTTGAAGAAGAGGAAGCCGTTCGTCACCTGTCCCGGCCCGCCGAACCCGAGGCCGGTCGCGCTGAAGAGAGCCCGCCGCTCCGGGAGCGGGAGGAGGATCTCTTCGAGCTGATGCATGTAGCCGTCGGTGTAGTCGAGGGTCGCGCCCTCGGGAGCGATGACGACGCCGAAGGCGATGCCGCGGTCCTCCGTCGGGACGAGCTCTCGAGGCAGCTTGGTGAAGATCACTCCGGAGACGACGACCAGAGCGAACGCGAGCAGGAGGGAGAGCGCACGATGCTTCAGCGCTCCACCGAGCGTCTTTCCGTAGACCCGGTCGAGCGAGTCGAAGAACGCATCGAAGCTCCGGTTTGCCCAGTTCTGCTTCCCGCCGTGGAGTGGACGGAGGATGAGGGAGCAGAGCATGGGGGAGAGGGAGAGCGCCACGAACGTCGAGATGATCACCGCGACGGCGACGGAGATGCCGAACTCGTTGAAGAGTCGGCCGACGGTTCCGGTGAGGAACGCCACGGGGATGAAGATCGCCACGAGCGCAAGCGACGTCGCAATGATGGCGAATCCGATCTCTTTGGCACCGTCATTGGCGGCTTGGAGCCTCGGTTTCCCCATCTCGATGTGTCGGTAGATGTTCTCCAGCATGACGATCGCGTCGTCTACCACGAGCCCGATCGACAACACCAGCGCGAGCAACGTGAGGATGTTGATCGTGTACCCGAGAAAGTAGATCGCAGCGAACGTTCCGATGATCGAGATCGGGATGGCGACCGCCGGGATCAAGGTGGCGCGGACGCTCTTGAGGAACGCGAACACCACGAGCAGCACGAGCAGAACCGCGATGATGATCGTCTCACGGACCTGGGAGATCGACTGCTCGATGAACGTCGACGAGTCGTACGCCGCCGAGAGGGTCATGCCTTCCGGCAGGAGATCCTGTAGTTGGGGAAGGAGATCGCGAACTTCGGCCGCCACTTCGAGCGTGCTCGCCTGCTTCTGCTTCACGATACCGAGTCCGACGGCAGTGGCGCCGTTGAAGCGGGCGATGCTCCGCTCGTCTTCCGGCCCGAGGACGACGTCGGCGACATCGCGAAGCCGGACGACCTGTCCGTTCTGCTCGGCGACCACGATCGCGCCGAACTCGTCCGGAGTCGCGAGCTCCCCTCGGGTCCGCACGGAGAACTCCCTAGATTCACCTTCGACACGGCCTCCGGGAATCTCGGCGTTGGCCTGGGAGATCGCTCGCTCGACGTCGAACGGGGTGAGTCCGTATCCAGCGAGTCGCTGGTGGTCGACCCAGACGCGCATGGCGTAGCGACGCTCCGCGCCGATGAAGACGTTCCCAACACCCGGCAGCTGCTGGATCCGGTCCTTCAAGATGAGGTCAGCCGCTTCCGACAGCTCGAGGCCGTTGTGTCGATCGCTGGAGAGCGCGACCCAGAAGATCGGCTGCGCGTTCGTGTCGACCTTCGCGATGATTGGATCGTCGGCTTCCGATGGCAGGGCGCCGCGGATCCGGCTCACTCGGTCCCGGATGTCGTTGGCCGCTTCGTCGACGTCACGCTTCAGCTCGAACTCGACAGTGATGATCGAACCCTGCTCGCGGCTCGTCGACTCGATCGTCTTGATCCCTTCGATCGTCGCGAACTGTTCTTCCAGGACGTCCGTGATCTCCGTCTCCACTACGGACGGGCTCGCGCCGCGGTAAAACGTCGTGACGGAGACGATCGGCGGGTCGACGTCCGGGTACTCACGGACGGGGAGCCGCGAGAACGAGATCACCCCGAATAGGATGATCACGAAGCTCATCACCGTCGCGAGTACGGGGCGTCGGATCGAAACCTCAGAGAGCTTCATCTACTTGCCCCCTTCGGCGTGGTCGTCACCCGTGCCCGAAGCGTCACCTGGCCCGCCACCCGGTGCGCCCCCGGCCGGGCCACCCTGTCCGCCTTGGCCACCGGTCATCCCGGGAGCACCCGGGGTGCGTGCGGGAATCGGCATCACCTTCGCTCCTGGATAGAGCTTCTGATGGCCCGCGCGTACGACCTTTGCGCCCGGCTCGATTCCGTCCAGAACCTCCACGGCGTCCGCGAGACGAGTCCCTAGCTTCACAGGAGCTGCCTGGACCGTGCTGTCCGGGCCGACCACGTAGACCTGCGTCGCTCCCCCTTGGGCGAACACCGCGGCGCTCGGAACGAGGAGCGCGTCGGACTTTCGGTCGAGGATCGCGGCGACGTCGGCCGACATTCCGGGGCGGAAACGCAGTCCGGGGTTCGGCACCCGAGCCTTCACGTTGACCGTCCGTGTCTCCGGGTCCACCACCGGATCGACAACGGTGATCTCACCTTCGACCGAGAAGTCTGGGTACGCAGGCGTCGAGACCGTGACGCTCGCCCCCAGGTTGAGCCGCGGGACGTACCGTTCCGGCGCACCGAACGTCACCTCGAGTTCGTCGAGTTGCGTGAGCGTCGTGATGGTCTGACCGGGTTGGAGGTACGCGCCTCGGTCGACGAGGCGTGCGCCCACGTATCCGGCGAAGGGAGCGCGGATGCGCGTCTTGTCGAGGCGAGCGCGGGCGAGGGCCGCTTCCGCCTCCGCCACCTTGAGCGTGGCACGGGAGTCGTCGAGATCCTGGGGCGCTCCTGCCTTCTGCTCGACGACCTTCTTCACGCGCTCGAAGCTGTTCCGCGCCTGCTCGAGCGTGGCCTCGGCGCGAGCGAGTGAAGCGGAGAGCTCACTGTCCTCGAGCCGCGCGAGCATGGCTCCCCGTGCCACCGGGTGCCCTTCCTGGAACGGAAGCTCCCTGACGATCCCGCTGACCTCGGAGACGACGTGGATCGACTCGACGGCTTCGAAAGTGCCAACGGCGTCGAAGCGGTCGACGAGTTCGCCGCGCTCGATCGCGGCGACTTCCACCGGCGTCGGAGGCATGGAGAAACCGCCACCTCCGCCACCAGCCGGCTTGTCTCCTCCGCTACACCCGGCAGCGGCCAGGGCGAGGGAGATCGAAATCGTTACAACCAACGCGGACGTACGGATGGAGCGCATCATCGATTCCTTCCAAAGGCAACGAAGCGGTCTTCGTCTGACGGGCCGACGAGCCGGTAGAGGTCTGCACGGGCCGTTGCCGTGCGGACGAGTGCACGTGAGAGTTCCTGCTGGGCCGACGCGAGGTCGGCGGCGAGACGGACGAGTTCGAACGCGGTGGACCGTCCGTTCTCGAATTCGATGAGTCCGATGCGGACCTGTTCGGCTGCCGCGCCCGCGGCTTCGCGGGCGAGTTCCAAACGGAGGTTGCCGTTTTCGTAGCGCCGGAGTGCGTCGCGCAGCTCTTCCTCGAGTGAGAGCGCGAGCTGTGCGATCCGCGCCTCTTGACGCGCCACCTCCGCCCGGGCGCGGTCCCGTTCGCCGCGTCCGGACCGAAGTCCGATCGGAAGCGAAAGCTCGAGGCCGACTCCCCAGGTGGGGTAGTCGCGGGAGACGGCTTGGCTCAGGGCGTCACCGAAGCCGGTGTCGATCTCGCGTGTAGTCGTGTCCGTTCCGAACAGAGAGTTGGTTCCGATCGACCCCCCGAGTGTTCCCGTTCCGGCGAGTCCGTTTCCACCTACGGACCCGATGAGGTCGAGTGACGGGAGTGCGTTCCACTTTCCGCTCGCTGCCGTCGCTTCGAGGGCAGCCAAGTCTCTCCGCGCCGCCACGAGAGTGAGGTTGTTCGTGCGGGCGCTCTCGAGGAGACGGGTGATCTCGTCCTCCGAGAGACTCGAGAATCCGGGCTCATCGAGCATCGGTCCGTCGATCGCGTGGAACCTCTGTCCGTCCAGACGGCTCGATCCGGCCATGGAACCCGAACCACGTGTCGCGATGGAGGACGGACGCTCCCCGATCCCCGTCGCGAGCTGGTCCGAAGTGGCATCGAGACGCTCTTCCGAGTCGAGGAGTGCCAGTCGTTGCTGCGCGAGGAACACTCGAGCGCTCGCCACCTGCTCGGGACCGATGACTCCCGCCTCGGCTCGGACGGAGGCTTGCTCGAGGAAGGCGTTCGCCTGGTCCACGATCAGCTCTTGGACGACATAGTCTCTCTCGGCTGCGTAGAGCTCCCAGTAGAGGCGCTCCGTCTCCGCGCGGATGTCGCGTTCGGTTTGGGAGAATCGAGCCGACTCGGCTTCGGCCCGACGCTCTGCGGAGGTCAGCGGGCCTCTCGTGCCCGCCCCGAACCCCTTGAGCAGTGGCTGGCGCAGCTCGACTCGGCCGTTCGCGAAGTACTCGGGGTCGAGGTTCTGGAATTCGCTGTTCGATCCGCTCTTCGAGGCATGGACGATCGCCGTGAGGGACGTCCCGAAGGGAAGGGTCGTGCGTGCACCGAAGCTGCTCGTGACGTTCCGCTCCTCGAGAACGGGCGCACCGGCAAAGGCGGAAGCGGTCGGCGTCTCCGTGTCCCTGACGGAGACATCCGCGAACAGTTCGGGGTCGAAGGCCCCGCGCTCCCGTCGATTCGCTCCGCGTGCCGCGTCGAGGGCTGCGCGTGCTTCCAAGATCTGGGGCGACGAGTCGAGCGCGCGCGCGATGGCGTCTTCCAGAGAGATCGGATCGCCGGCCATCGACCGGAGACCTCGAGCGAGGGCGCTGTCCGGCGGGACCGAGACCGTGAGCTCTTGAGCTCGAGTCTGGGTAGGGGCGGCGATCGCGAAGACGAAAGCGAACGCGGCGAGTGCCGGTGTCGTGAGCGCGTCACGCCACACAGTGGAGACCAAGGGAACCTCCAGGAAGGGAGCTGGGAGTCGGAGTCCGAGATCGCGGGGGGAACGCTGCGGTTGGATTCGGTTCGGCTCGCCCCCCGACTAGCAGCCGATCCTATCACCCAAGGGCAACGCGAGTCAGATGCCGAACGTCGGCTCCGGATACTCGCATTTACAACTACGTAACACCATTGGTCCGGCGGCGGCCAAATGGTCAGCCGTGGGACGGCTCCAGCCTGTCGGGTGGTGCACTCTCCCCGCGGGGCGGGCCTACTCGAACAGCGCGTAGAACGTGTAGGCGACGATCAGTGCGGGGATGGTGCTGTAGACCGTTGCGAGGATCGCCGCACGGGGGGCCAGAGCGATGGCTGGGAAGAGGGCGTCTCCGTCGTTGCTGATCGCGTTCCCGAGGAGAGCAGACGTGGGGATGTAACCCTGGAGGAAGAGCGTGGTCGTGATCACCTGAGGTCCGCATCCGGGAAGCAGGCCGATGAGGATCGCAAGCAGGGGGACGACCGGAGCCGCCGTCCCGAAGAAGGCGGCGAGGTCGAACTGTGTGAAGTGGAGCGTCAGCTCGAAGATCAGGAACCCGAAGATGACCCAGGCGGAGACGAAGCTGGTGTCCGCTACGACGCGAGCGAGCGGGGAGAGCCGTGCCTGACCGGACGCGCAGGCAACCGTCTCCGTGTGGAGCGCCATTCCTCCCCGCTGTACCCAGGCAACGAACGAGAGGACTCCGCCCAGGAGGCCGAGAGCGGCGACAGCGTTTCCTACCCACGGTCGGCCGGTCACCTCGGCGAGGTCCACCTGTGCGGCTCCCAAGATGCCGAGTACGAGTCCCGGCAGGAGCAGCCAGAGCCAGAGGTGCTGGAACGGAGTGATCGGGCGAGGCGTAACCGGTGCGGCCGCGCCGAGCGAAGCCGGGAGCGGAGGAGAGAGGTGTGCAGTGCGTGTCTTCGCCTGCTGACGGTCCGCCTCTTGGAGGAACGACGGGCCGTGGATCTTGTCGACGACGTAGCCGGAAATCGTCCCCACGCAGAATCCGACCACGAACACGGTGAGACCGAACAACGGTCGCTGGCTGAGGAGAAGGAACGCCGCATCCCCCATGGTCGCAATGAGGACGGCGACGAGCGAGCCGAAGGAGATCCTTCCGTTCACGAACTGGGTCACCACGACGACAGCGCCGCCGCATCCCGGGAGTGCACCGAGGAACGAAGCGATCGGGACTTGCCAGCGCGCATGACGAGCGAGAATCCCGGCTGTATCTATGTCCAACTTCCGCTCGAGGACGTAGAAGATCGCCAGCGTTGCTGCGACGAACACACTCACCTGGAGATAGGCGTCCACGAACACCGCGCGGACGATGGCGCCAGTCTCCGTGGGCAGCGCGAGCAGGGAGAGCGTGAGGACGCCCAGGAGAAGCCGTCGGGCACGGCCGGACTGGCCCGGCTCGACCGAGGCGAGTTCCACCTGGTCGACCTCGGAGGCATCGCGCCGCTTGCGGCTAGGGCTCCATGGCAGGTTGCTCAACACGGGTCGGCTTCCTCGTGATCCTCTTCTTGGCGACTCTTGGCGACGGACCTTCAGGTATCGGCCGGGGATTGGACGATATCCATTCTGTTCACACACGTCCGGTAAGTGAGATTGATGACAAACGGATCAGTATCTAATAGCGGGTGGGGGCGGGTCAAACTGTAACAGCTTGTTGTGCAATGGGTTCTTGGGAATCGAAGAGCCGCATCCGGGCTGGACAAGTCTGTGGATAGCTTGCGTTTGTGAGATCCGCAGAGCTGCGGGTGGCGCCCGCAGCCCTCGCCAGGCAGGGTACTCGACGTGGCCCTACTCGCCGACCGGGCTCTCCGCCTTCATCCGCGACGGGACGAGTTGGTAGACGGCCGGGATCACGACCAAGGTCAGTGCCGCGCCCAGGAGGAGCCCAGCCGAGACCGTGACCGCGAGGGGAGCACGGAGTTCCGCTCCTTCTCCCACCGAGAAGGCCATCGGGAGGAGGCCGAGGACCGTGGTGGTCGTCGTCATGAGGATGGGGCGGAGACGAGTGTGGGCGGCTCGCCGGAGCGCCTCGGTCTTCTCCATCCCGGCACGCCGGAGCTGATTCACAGCGTCGATGAGAACGATGGCGTTGTTGACCACGATGCCGACCAACATGATCGTGCCGATGAGGACGATGACGCTGATCGTGGTTCCCGTGACGAGAAGCCCGGCCACCACACCGACGATCGCGAGCGGAACGGTGAACAAGACGATGAACGGGTGCACGAGCGACTCGAACGTGCCGGCCATCACCAAGTAGACGAGGAAGATTGCGAGCGCGATCGCGAACTTGAGGCTGGAGAACGAACTCTTCATCTCCTTGCCCTGCCCACCGAGTTCTACGGAGATCCCAGCAGGGGGCGGTGTCTGCGCTACGGCGTCGGCAGCGGCCGCCATCCCGGCGCCGAGCGAGATTCCGGCCAAGTTGGTCGTCACGATCGCCGCGCGCTGCTGTTGGATCCGGTGGATTTCGGCGGGACCCCGTCCTTCTTCCACCTCGGCGATCGACACGAGCGGGATCGACTCGTCGGCTGGCCCGGTGACGACGAGAGAACGGACGTCCTGGATGGTCGCGCGATCCTCTTCCCGGTTCCGGATCCGGATGTCGATCTGACGGTCGGCTTCCTTGAGTCGGGTCGGAACCGTTCCGAAGACGCGACTCCGCAGAGTCTCGGAGATCTCGCGCATGTCGAGGCCCAAGCGCGCGAGCAGTTCGCGGTCGAACCGGACGCGGAGTTCGGGGCTGCCGGCTTCGAGCGACGAACGGACGTCGGTGAGTCCGTTCTCCTGCTCGAGTGTGTGAGCGAGTTCGAGCGAGTAGTCGCGGAGGTTCGTGAGATCTTCGCCGAAGAGGAACACTTCGATCGGAGTGCGAAGGCTGAAGTAGCTGGGCCGCCCGGAGCGCGCTTCCAGATCGGGAATCGCCGCGAACTGTGTGCGTAGCTGCTCGATGACCCGCTCCTGTCCCGCTTCGTCGCTCCGGTCCTTCATCACTACGTGGATCTGGCCGAGGTTCTCGGCGCGGTCGTTCAGGGAGAGTCCGCCCGAGACCTGTCGACTTCCGACCGTCGAGTAGAACCGGTCCACGCCGGGTGCGTCGGCGATCGCGCTCTCCATGCGTGCCATCACTTGGTCGGTGCGAGCCAGCGGCGTGCCTTCCGGAGTCTGCACCTCGAAGAAGAACTCGCCTTCGTTCACGGTCGGGACGAGTTCCGTCCCGACCCTCGGAATGGCGAGGAGGGAAAGAGCGAAGAGGGCGGCACCGATGCCGATCGGCAGCATCGGGCGCGCGAGCGCTCCATCGAGGATCCGGCCGTATAGATCGGACACGCGTCCAAGTGGACGCGCCGATTCGTGAGCTGCTGCGGCCGTGGCCGGCTGGTCGGAGTCTCCGCCGAGAGAACTCAGCATCGGGATGAGCGTGACGGCGACGAGGAGAGATGCGAGGAGGCTGAAGGTCACGGTGAGGGAGAGATCGCCGAAGAGCTGTCCCGCTATCCCTTCGACGAAGACGATCGGCAGGAAGACGGCGATCGTGGTCAGGGTGGAGGCGACGATGGCGGCACCGACCTCGGCCGTCCCTTCGACTGCGGCTTCCGCACGACTCATTCCCTCCGCTCGTCTCCGGTGGATCGCCTCGAGGACGACGATCGAGTTGTCCACGAGCATGCCGATTCCGAGCGTCAATCCTCCCAGCGACATGATGTTGAGCGATACGTCGAGCCGATACATGGCGACGAACGTCGTCAGGATGGAGAGCGGGATGGACGTCGCAATGACGCAGGTGGAACGAAGGTCCCGCAGGAACAGGAAGAGGATGACGATGGCGAGGAGGCCTCCGACGATCGCGGCGGTCCGCACTTCGGAGAGCGAGCGCTCGATGAATCGAGACTGATCGAAGAGGACGGCGAGTTCGTGACCGGGCGGAAGTGTCTCCGCGAGTTCGTCGACTCGAGCGCGGATCTGACGGGCGGCTTCGACCGTGTTCGCCTCGCCCTCTTTGAAGATCGCGATCTCGACGCACTCCTTGCCGTCGAATCGTGTGATCTCCTCCCGTTCCTTGGCCCCCCGGCGAACTTCGGCGACGTCGCGGAGCCGGACCGCACCGGTTGCGCCGTCGTTCGGATCCGGAGCGCGGAGGAGCAGGCCGCCGATTTCGTCGAGCGAGTCGTATTCGTTCACGAGCCGGAGCAGGAGGCGGCTCTCCTCGGTCTCGAGCGTTCCTCCCGGCAAGTTGAGGTTCGACGCGCCGACGATGTCCCGCACACGCGAGAGCGGGATGCCGAGCGCGGCGAGTCGTCCCTGATCGACGTCGACCTGGATCTCCTCCTCGAGCCCTCCTCGGATCTGTGCCGCTGCGACTCCCGGGACCACCTCGAGTTCCGGCTGGAGCGTCCGCTCGGCGATCCTCCGGAGGAACGCGAGGTCCGCGGGGCCGGAGTAGGCGATGCGTAGGATCGGGTCGAGGGACGGATCGTAGCGGAGGACGATCGGATCCTCCGCCTCGAGCGGAAGGTCGAGCCGGTCCAGCTTCTCGCGGATGTCCATCGAGAGGAGATCGAGGTCTGCCTTCCAGTCGAACTCCAACGTGACCTCGGACACCCCGCTCCGCGAGACGGAGCGGAGCCCCTGAAGCCCTCGCAGCACGCCGACCGCCTCCTCGACGGGACGGGTGACGAGGTTCTCGATCTCTGCGGGCGCGGTGTCTTCCATTTGGGTTCGCACGGTGAACGACGGGTAGCGGAGGTCTGGGAGCAGGTCGAGCGAGAGCCTGCCGAAACCGACGATTCCGAACACCGCCACGGCGATCGCGGTCATGACGACCGAGACCCGCCGACGCACCGAGAGATGAGCGAGGGAACGCATCCGCGGAGTCTACTCCAGACGGTGGCGGACTTGGGAGGGAGAAGCGAGAACGCCCACCGCGAGACTACGGTGAGCGTTCCGTGGAGCTGACTCCGCCGAGGTCAGTGGTGGCTGCATCGGCGGCGCGGACCTTGTAGCGAATGCCTCGGCGCTGCGGCGGGCGAGGAAGCCAGCCGCAGCGCAGGCTGCTAGTGGCTCAAACGCCGAGCAGGTCGTTGAGCTTCTCGACCACCTCGAATGCATCCGCGACGTAGACGACGTCGGCCTTGCCCCGCGCCCACCCGCAGTTCGCATCGAGGTTCACCGCGCGCCGTTCCTGGACGAAGCGCCACCCGACCACGTGAGGCTCTTCTCCGTGGCAGCACGTGGCGAGCCCCTTCTGATGCCTCGGTGTCGTCCCCGTCTGCCCGACCTGGTTCAGGTGGCTGAGACAGGTCAGCACCGCCTGTCCTTCGGAAGACTGGTCGACGAGCGACTTGCTGCTCCCGAGCGAAGCCTTGGCACCCTCGAGGAATCCGAGGATGAGCTTCTCGGCTTTGGGAACGTGGGTTTGGCCGTCCGCTTGCTTCTTTGCCCAGCCAGCGCCTGCGACGAAGAGCAGGTCGGCGTCGGGACGGATCGTCTGGGTGCCGGACTCGCCGGTTTCGATGCCTGACACCTGGGTGCGGGTCACGTTGTCGCCCGGACCTCCCTCCGCCCAAGGAGACACCATCTGGAGCGCGACCGAGCCCGTCTCGCCCTTCCACGGCTCGAATGCGCCGCCGTCCACGACGAGGATCCACGGACGCGCATCTCGGGTGAACTTCGCCTTCATCCGCTGGCGGTAGTACCACCGTTCGGCGAACACCGCGTCTCCTTCGGCGCCGGGGTCGATCGAAGTGATGTGGGTGTCGATCTGTCCACCGATCCGGACCGCGAGGCCCGGAAGCACCCGCGCGAACCGCGATGTGGACGGGGCGACGATCAAGGTGGGAGCGACTTTCTCCACGAGTGCGCCGAGGGCAGCGAGGTCCGTCCCGTAGCGGGACACCTCGAGTGCGGGGTGGCTCACGCCGAAGAAGCTCGTCGCGCCGCAGCCGCCGATCTTGCCGGCCGCCGACTCGATGTCGCCTCCGATGATGCCGATGGCGAAGTTGGCGTTCCCGCCGTGCCGCAGTTCGCAGGCAGCGCCGAGCGCCTCGAACGCGATCCGAGGCAGGTTTCCGGATTCGTCGATGTGGAGCAGTACGAGGATCGTTTCCATCTCATCCCCTCCTAGCCGCGAATCCAGTCGGCGATCTCTCGAGCGATTTCGTCGACGGACATGTCCTTGACCACTCGCGTCTCCCGCTTCTGTTGGGGGATGGCGACTTCCTGATAGTGGATCGAGTTCCGGTTCGGGATCGCTGCTTTGGCTTTTTGGAGAGCGGGGAGGATGGTCCTCATGTTCTGCATGCCTACCTGGGGGTTGTTCGGGGGCTCGGGAAGCTTGCCCGTGGCCCACGCGACGACCGCGGGCGCTCCCCTCACGGTGGATGCGAGGTACTTCCCTCCCTCGATCCGCTCGAGGACGCGCAGGGATCCGTCGTCTCGGGCCTCGAGTTCGTCGACCGCGAGGAACTGGTCGGTCAGGCCGAGCAGTTCTCCCACCATCTGCACGGTGACGCCGGCGTCCCGAGACGCGGAGGCGCATCCACCGAAGAGCAGCAGGCGGTTCTTGTCCAGGCCGTCGATCTCGTCGATTGCGGTCGCAAGTGTGCGTGCGACCGACTGGGCGTCGATGAAGCCGCTGGCCGAGGAGTCGATGGCCACGAGCTCGAACTTCGCCTTCTGCGCAATCGACATCATGAGCTGCTGGAGCCGTGCTTTCGGCCCAAGGCTGACCAGCCAAACCCGGCTCTCCGGATGCTTCGTGGCCAGCGACGCTGCCTCATAGAGCGCGTGACCCGCCCAGGGATCGAGCACCGAGGGAAGCATCATCTCGTTCTTGAGCCCCGGACCTTCGGGGCCGAGCGTCGGCTCGAGCGTTTGCAGTGGATCGGGCACGAGGCTCCCGCAGACCACGATGTGGAACGGTGTCATCTAAGGTGCTCCTCGCAGAGTACTAGTTCTCGCCCGAATGAAGGCCGCCTGCCCCCGCCCGGAACTCGATGTTGCCCGCATGCGCTCCCGGCTCCCTGGGAACCGCGCAGCTCCAGATGCAGGCGCCGCAGTGTATGCACTTCTCTCGGTCGAACTGCGGCACTCCGGATTCTCCCGGAGTGATCGCCTGACCGGAACAGACTTCGATGCAGAGTTGGTTGTCACAGCTCTCACAGAGGCTGGGATAGACGAAGACGACGTGGTCCGCGTAGCCCGGAGGTGCCTGCACCTTTCCGCCCCGAAGGAGTGCGTCCTGGTGAGACATGAGCAGCTCGCCGTCGTACTCGACCTCGGGCCAACCCGCGGCCTCCATCAATGCGGTGTGGAGAGGTTCTCCCTTGCTCTTGCACTCCTGACGGATCGCTTCGATCTGGGATGGTGGGATCCGTCCTTCGTAGTACTCCTCGAGCGTCGGGATCCTGTCTCGAGGAGGGACCGGATCGGGGCCGACGTGGAGCTTTCCATGTGTGAGCCCGGTGAGACCCATTCCGAGCAGGCCGGTGAGGAATCCCTTCTGGAATCCGTCTCGAGACTTCTCGGACTCCTTCGCTTCCGCTTCGAGCCAGCTGTTACGCCGACGCGTGACGTACGCGGCGTCGAGGTTCTGTCGTGTGAACGGCTGCTCGGCGCGCCAGAGTTCGATCACGCCTTCGGCGAGAAGGACTCCCGTCGTCCATGCTTCGTCCACGCCGGAACCGGTCAAGACGTTCGTACTGCCGGAGCCCTCGCCGATCCGAGCGTAGCCGTCGCCGACAAGGTGCGGCTCTCCGCGCCTACCCGACTCTTGCAGCGTCTTCGCGCCCCACGAACGGAGCGAGCCGCCTTCGAGGTACTTCCAGATCCGGGGATGCTTCATCCAGTGTTGGAGGTACGCGTAACTCGTGCGGACGGGGCTGTCGAACCACGTCGGGACGAAGATGCCGAGCGACGCAACGTGTCCCGGATGAACGTAGAGGAAGCCGAAGATCTCCGGTTCGGGATACCCGATGGTGTGGAGCACCGTTCCCGGAGCGAGAGGGCAGTGGGTAGGGAGGTCGACGACCATCTTCATCCCTACGGCCCAGTCGTTCTGATGGTGTCCTTCGGGGAAACCGAAGTGTTCGTCGAGCTGCCGTCCGATCGGACCGACCGGCCCGTCGCCGACGACGGTGAGCGCGGCGTGTACGTTCATTCCCGGCATGAACCCCGGCCCCGGGGTCCCGTCCGACTCCGTTCCTTGGTCGACGAGCCGAATCCCGACGACGCGGTCGTCCTCGATGAGTGGCGCGGAAACTGGCATCCCCGGCCAGACCTGCACGAGGCCTGAACCCATCAGTTCGGTACCCACCCACTGGTTGAACTGGCCGATGGAGAGAAGGAATCCGTCGTGTTTGGCGAGGAAGTCCGGAACGTACGGTACCTCGATCGAGCTGTCCTGTGTTTGGCTGCCCGATCGGACCGCACGGATCATCGCGTCGATCCCTTCGAGGGCGGCTGGCCTCCGGCTCGCTCCGTGGGGGTCGAGCAGGTAGAGGAGCTTCTCCTTGGCGACCGGCGTTGCCATCGGAATCTGCGAGACGTCGAGCTCAGGAAAGCTCTTCTTGATTCCGCGGCCGCGAGTGACGACACCCGACACGCCGAAACCTATGTCGTCCGCGCGCTCGTAGCAGAGCACCTGGAGCGGCATGCCCGGCATGACCCGGCTCATGAGCGGCGCTTCGGACTCCGATCCCGCGATGGCGCGCGAAAGCGTCGTGAGGAATCCGCCCGTCGCAGGGCCGAATCCGACGCAGACGATGTCGACATCCATGTTCTGGCGGTCCATCACCAAACCCTGGTCCATTCGTCCTCCCGCCTACATGGGATAGTCGAGGGCTTCAGGAATCATCACCGTCGTGAGAGCCTGTGCTGCGCGGTCCTTTGCGAGTCGGGAACCCGTCAGGCATCCATCGACTTTGTTCCTACGAGCGACGAACCCTTCCACCCCGGTGAACCGAACGCAGGGTCCTGCCTTCGGTGCATGGCTTCCATCGGCATCGACGACATCGCCGACCGAAGGCGCGCACGCCGCGATTCCGGGCATGATGCTCTCGAGTGTGTCGAGATCCTCGGTGTGGTGGCAGCAGCTTCCCTGAAGGTCCCAGGAAGGATGTCGATTGTATCCGTACACCAGACTCGTGCAGATGCGGGACACTTCACCAGCCGCGTTCCCCGCCTGGACGTGCGCGAGGTCGGCGAAGAAGTTGAGGAAGCCCTCGGCGTTCGCAACCGCTCCGTTCGTGGCTGCGGTCTGCAGCTCCCGAATGGAGAGGATTTGGTACCGCGACGCGAGGAGCCAGCAGAGTGCGTCGGCCATCGGGAAGGTGACGCCTTGCCGTTGGTCGCGGTAGAGCGTGGCGCCGTCGGCATCCGTGTGCGTGAGGAGGTATTGGAGTGTCCACTGCCAGAGCTCCATCGCGGACGCGAGCGTGCATGCGCCCGTCCCCGGCATCGTTCCAGCAATCCGCCGAAGTTCGAGGATCCACTCCTGGAACTGTGCGAGGAAGAGTTCGTTCGTCATGGTGAGACTGAGCTGACGACGCTGAACGGCTTCCGGGCCCTCGTAGGTCGCTTCGAGCTGCGCATCCATCCACTTCTGCGGGAGGAATCCCGGGCAGTCTTCGGTGATTCCGTAGCCGCCCATGAGGCTCACCGCTTCGCGCATCACGTTCGTTCCGTGGCCGGTGTTCCAGAGTTTGACGGCAGGGCAGAGGACGAGGGCGAGCGCATCCTGTACGAGGAACTGCGTGAGGTCGTCCTTCTCCAGCTCCGCGAGACGGGCTTCATCGCGTTTTCCAGGCCCCAGCGCCCGCAGCCGGAGATACTCCAGGGCGGGACCGCGCTTCTGCGCGAGCACCTTGAGTCCGGCCCGTCCGTGCGGGATTCCGCCTTCACCGAAGATGTCGTCGCGCCGGTGATCGATCGGGTCGAACTCGTCGAAGAATTTCGCGGTCGCGAATCCGAGCGCAGCGGCCGCTTCGCCAGCGGCCCAAACGTCGACGAGACGGTGCAGGGTGTCTTCCTTCTGCTGGAGTCCGAGGTCGTAGCGGGGAGAACCCGGCGCGTCCGCTGCGCCGCCGCGGAATCGGCTCCGCTGATACCGGATGACCGGCTCGACGGCCGACAGCATCTTTGCCGCGGTCATGAGTCCTACCGTGACCCGGGTTCTCCGGAAGACGGCTTCGATGATCTGACTGTGGTTGTAGTTCGGGACGATCACGCCGTCTTTCAGCGTGTAGCCGCCGATGATCCGGCTGGCAGGAACTACGAGGTTGAAGATCGGATCCGTGGTCGAGGAGAGCTGGTGGACGAGCTTGTGTGTCGCACTTCCTCGATCGAACGTGCCCGGGTCGGACTCCTCCAGGATCACCATGCAGGTGCCCTTGAGACGTTCGTCGTCAGACTCCACCGCCGCCGTCACGAAGTTCGCAAACCCCATGTTCGTGATGAACCGTCCACGCTTCTCGACGCGAAGCATCGGCTCTTCGCCTTCGTCCCATCCCTCGATCCGCACGCGACCGGAGAGCACCCGCGTGTCTACGCCGACGAAGGGGAGCGGTTCGGTCAGACAGAACGCGCCGCGGGCGACCTCTTCACTCTGGCCGGGGATCGCGCGGCTCATGTAGGTGCGCTTCTGCTCCTCGGTGCCCTTCTCGTGGATCGGCGCGAGGGCGAGGTGACCGGCGAGGCTACAAGTAGCGGCGCCTCCGTCGACCCATGCGAGTTCGAAGGCCGCGAGCGCCAGGGCCAGGTTCTTCGGCCCCTCGATGAATCCGCCGTACTCGGGGTCTGCGAACAGCGCGGTTACCCCGGCGGCGTCGAAGGAAGCGAGTAGGTCGTTCTTCGCGTCTGTCCAATCGTGCGTGTGACGTCCGCCGTCCGCGACGAGTCGGGCGACTTGGCCGCGGGCGACCGGCCGGACGGACTGGACGAGCATCTGGATGTCGAACCGATCGGCGAACCCCCAGAGGATCTGTCGGATGTCGTCGCCGGGGAGAGTCGTCAGGCTGGGACGCGTGTCAGTGGCGTGTTCCACGGTTTCCATGGGGTTCCCTCCACTTCCCGATCGGATGAAGTCAGGCCCGCCAGCTGCGGGCGCGAGGCGCGATGTGCTCGCCCTGGGACCTGTGCGTAGATCGGACCGTCGGTGATTCTCCCCGGCGGCCTTTGGCCGAGACAGTCGGGATTACCCCGTACTCCCCTTGGGTCGGCCGCGGTAAGATCCCCGTCTATGCCCTTACTAGGACTGAACGGCGTTTCCCTCACGTATACCGGCCACCCGATCCTGGACGGCGTCTCCCTCCAGATCGAGGAGGGCGACCGGATCGGGCTGCTCGGAAGGAATGGAGCCGGGAAGTCGAGTCTTCTCCGCGTCCTGGAAGGGGTGCAGGACGTCGATTCAGGCGATGTCTTCCGGCCGAGCGGGATTCGTGTCGCCGGACTCCAGCAGGACGTACCGGCCCAGGTGCACTCGACCGTGCACGACTACCTCCTCTCCGTCGCTGCCCGCTATCCCGAGGAACAGAGCTGGCAGATCGAGACGCGGATCGACCAGGTGATGGTGGAGATGAGCCTCGAGGGGAGCGCCGACGTCGACACGCTCTCGGCGGGATCCAAGCGTCGCGTTCTCTTGGCGCACGCGTTGGTCCAGGATCCGGACATCCTTCTTCTAGACGAGCCCACGAACCACCTCGACATCGAGACGATCGACCATCTCGAGTCGGTACTGCAGCGGCGCCGCGGCGCGCTCGTCTTCGTGACCCACGATCGCTCGTTCCTCCGCCGGATCGCGACTCGGATCCTGGATCTCGACCGGGGCGTGCTCCGAAGCTACCCCGGGAACTACGACGCGTACCTGGAGCGTCGGGAGGCCGAGCTCGAAGTCGAAGCGAACCAAGCCGCACTCTTCGACAAGAAACTGGCGCAGGAAGAGGCGTGGGTCCGACGGGGGATTCGTGCGCGACGCACTCGCAACGAAGGCCGTGTTCGCGCCCTTCTCGCGATGCGCGAGGAGAGGCGAGCGCGCAGGGAAGAGACCGGGCGCGTCAAGGCGCAGCTGCAGGAGGCGGAGAAGTCCGGTCGGATCGTCCTTCGGACCGTCGGCCTGGCGTACGCCTATGACGAAGCCGACAGCAACACGCGGCCTCACGCTGGGGCGGATGCGGTGGACTCTTCGAGCGCGACGCGTCCTACGGAGGCCCCGAAGTCTGCGGACGCCAACGCAGTCATTGCGGCGGGGTCTGCGGACGGATCTCTGTGCGAGATCGTGCGGGACTTCGACTTCACCCTTCAACGCGGCGATCGGATCGGGATCATCGGTCCGAACGGAAGTGGGAAGACGACACTTCTCCGGCTCCTTCTCGGCGAACTCACACCGAAGTCTGGAACCGTCACGCACGGGGCGCGCTTGGAAGTGGCGCACTTCGAACAGCTCCACGATGTCTTGGACGACTCGAAGTCGGTCCGGGAGAATCTCTCGGACGGGCGCGAGTCCGTGCGCGTCGGTGGAGCGGAGAAGCACGTAGTCGGCTATCTCCGTGACTTTCTGTTCACACCGGAGCAGATCCAAGGGCCGGTCACGAAGCTCTCGGGAGGCGAGAGGAAGCGGCTCCAGCTCGCGATCGTGCTCTCGAGACCGTGCAACGTGCTCGTGCTCGACGAGCCGACGAACGACCTCGATCTCGAGACGCTCGAACTGATCGAAGAGCTGCTGCTCGAGTTCGAGGGCACGCTCCTCGTCGTCTCGCACGACCGCTCCTTCCTCGACAACGTCGTCACGTCCACCATCGTGTTCGAGGGCCAAGGGGAGTGGAAGGAGTACGCCGGGGGCTTTACCGACTGGCAGAGGCAGGTGAGTGAGTCGGGGGGTGGAGCGCGGGACGCTCGCAAGAAGAAGAGCGGAGCGAAGGCGGCTTCGGGTTCCGGAGGCGAGAACGATTCTGCCGAGGGTGGGCTCGATGCCAAGAAGGCAGCCCCGGCCAATGCGAACCGACGCAAGCTGAGCTACGGTGAGACCCGAGAACTCGATGCGTTGCCGGAACGGATCGAGCAGCTGGAGAGCGAGAAGGGAACCCTCGTCCAGCTCATGGGGACACCGGAGTTCTACAAGATGCGCCCAGACGAAGTCGCGGCGAAGACGACGAGGCTGGCGACGCTCGAGTCGGAGATCGACGCGGCATACGTGCGCTGGGAGGAACTCGAGTCGATCCGCGAGAGTGGGAGCCGGGGCTCGTGAACCTCGTGAACCTCGCGGACGAGTTCGGCGCGATCGACATCTACCTCTTCGACCAACTCTTGCGGGGCCGGATCGACGCGAACATGCGGATCCTCGATGCGGGATGTGGATCGGGAAGGAACTGTCACTACTTCGCTCGAGCGGGAACGCCGATCGTCGGGATCGACGTGGTCGCTCGGATGTCGGACCTTCCCGTTCCGTTCGCCCAGGCCAAGGTCCAAGCGCTTCCCTTCGCCGGCGCTGCATTCGATTGCGTGCTGTCGAACGCTGTCCTCCACTTCCTGCCCGATCTCCACGCTCTGAGGGAGGCTGTGGCGGAAATGTGGCGAGTGCTCGGTCGAGACGGGATCCTCTTCGTCCGACTGGCGAGTTCGATCGGGATCGAGAGCCGAGTCCGACGGCTCGATGGAGAGCGCTTCCTCCTGCCGGATGGCTCGGAAAGGCTCCTGGTCGACGAACCGTTTCTCCTCGGCCTCGGCGCGAGACTCGGTGGCGTCCTCGTCGATCCGCTCAAGACTACGAACGTGCAGAACCTACGGGCGATGACTACCTGGGTGCTGCGGAAGACCTGAACCGGCGGCCGTCTCATCGCTCAGCACGTCGAGCGCCAGCGCGCGGAACGTTCAGTGCGATTCGATTGCGTTTGCGACGTCCTTCGCCAAGGTCGTGAGCGACGGATCGCGTGCTCCCATCACGATGACAACGTCGCCCTGTCGCGCCTCCGACGTGATCGCCGCTTTGAGCGTATCTCGGTTCGGCGCGTGGAGGACGGGTGCGCCGCGAGCCACAGCGTCCGCAACGATCTCCTCCGAGGTGACGGTTCGCTCTGCCGTTCCGCCGGCATAGAAGATGTCGAGGATCCAGAATCGATCTTCGGGCCGGAGTTCCTGGGCGAGCATGCTCACGAGTTCTTTCCGGATGAATGCGGTCGGCCGGAAGCCGTGAGGTTGGAACGCCGCCAGAACTCTACCGCCGCGGCGGCGCGCGGCCTGGAGTGTCGCAGCGATCTTGGCGGGGTTGTGACCGAAGTCGTCGACCACTTCGACTCCACATGGCGTTCCCACGGTCTGGAACCGACGGACGATCCCACGGAAGCGCGAGAGTCCGACTGCGGCCGCCTCGAGCGGTAGGTCGAGCCCGCGGATGGCGGCGATGGCGGCGAGCGCGTTCTCGACGTTGTGGAGACCGGGAACCGGAATCTCGAACGATACGCCTTCGACCTCGAAACGGGATCCACGCGGGCCACAGTCGATCTTCGTCGCGAGGATGTCGAGCCACTGGCCCTTCCGACGACCGATACCGTAGCGGAGCGAGTCGTCCGCGAACGGGTCGAGATTCTCGTACTCGCCGACCACGAAGGGGCCCCGGGTTCGTCGACGGAACGCATGGAAGATCTCGGCGAGTTCCTCCGGCTCTTTGTGATCGCGCTGGAGATTCATCAGGACGCCGAGCCACGGTTCGTAGTGGACCAGGCTTCCGTCGCTTTCGTCCGCCTCGATCACGAGAACCGATCCACGCCCCGCCCAGGCGTTCCCGAGCTGACCGTGCTCCCGTAGAAAGACGAGGTCGCCACCGGTGAGGACGGACGGTTCGAGCCCCGCATGATGGAGGATCTCGAACAGCATTCCCGTGACCGTCGACTTCCCACTGGTGCCCGTTACTGCGACCGTTTCGCGTTCCGCGACGTAGCGGGCGAGTAGCTCGGCGCGATGGATGAGTGGCAGTCCTAGTTCCCGTGCGCGCTTCACGTCCGGGACCGAGTCTTCGACCGCCGTCGACACGACCACCCCACGGCACGACGCGCCGATGCCGTCCCCATCTTGCTGGACGATCTCGACTCCCGCTCGTTCCAGGAAACCACGGATATCGGAGTGGAGGTCTCGGTCGAACGCGCGATCGCTACCGGTGACGCGTCCGCCACGGGCCGCGTGGTACTGGGCGAGCGCGCTCATGCCGCTGCCGCCCACGCCGACGAAGTGCAGCCAAGTGTCCTTGGGCTCGGTGAACTGTGGCGTACTCATGCCGGAGAAGAGTACGCGAATCCGAGCCCGCCGTCACGGCTGGTACGAGATCGAGACTCCGTACGTTCTCTCTACCGTCTGGGGGTAGAGGAGGAGGTCGAAGTCCGGGAAGCTGTCGACGTAGGGATCCGTCAGCAGGTTCCGTCCCCAGATCCGCGCCAGGTATCCCGATCCGAACGAGCGTTGCACGGCGAGATCCAGCTTCCATCGGGTGTTGCGGTCTTCGAGTACGACGCCCCCCCACTCCTCCGGGGCGAGTTCCTGGTTCACGTAGTCGTAGGCCGCGACGTTCCGTTCGCCCGAGGTCCAAAGAGCGGACGCCGTGAGATCCACTCGGAACGGAAGCCCAAGGTAGGTGCGGAGCCGGACCTGATGCTTGGGCGCCGTCACCTGTTCGATCGCGTTGTCAGGCAGCGCCAGGTCGGTGACCATGAGGGAGTGGGAGACCTCGATCATGTCGCGATCGGTCCCACGATACCGGAGTATGGTCTCCGCACCCGCCATCGAGCCGTCGGTGTTGTTCGCAGAGACGATCGGAATGACCTTGGTGCCGTCCACGAGTTCCGAGTCCACCAGGACGTTCAGGTCCGGGTTGAACGCGATGCTCAGGTCCTGCACGCGGGAATAGAACACCGAGGTCTCGACGGTCGCTCTCGGCGAGAGGACGGCGCGGAAGCCCCCCTCACTCGTGAGGTACTTCGCAGGATCGGGCTCCTCGGAGGGAAGGTAGGCGAGGTAGTGGCCGGCACCGGTCGGGATCATCTCCTCCGGAACGCCACCGGCGACGTACGCCCAGTAGGGCGGTACCTGAGCAACCCACATCTCCACCGCTACCTCGCGGTACGACGGGTTCGCGAGGTTCCTGCTCAGTGCCGTCCAGAACTGGGTCCGGTCCGTCGGGCGGTAGTTGCCACGCAGCACCGCGGAGATCTGCGCCGAGTTCCCGATCAGGCTCCAGAACTCGGCCTTCGCGCTCGCCGTGATGCTGGTCTTCTCCGTGACTTGCCAACGGTCCTGGGCGTGCGTGGAGAAGAGAGTCTCGCGTCGTGTTCCAGGCTCGACCTTGGTCCAGCTGCGCTCGTAGAGCGGATCGAAGGAGAACGAGATCAACCTCGCTCCGACGCCGAGGTCCAGCTCGTGGTTCCGACTCCAGCGCACTCGATCCTGGATCTCCAGATCCGCCGTTCGCGTGTCGTGTTCCACCCCGCCCAAGATGGAGAGCCGCATCTTCTCCCTGCGGAACGATCCGATCGCGTCGAGCTGGTGCGCTCCAGCCCGATGACTGAGTCGGGAGCTCAGGTGCCAACGCAGTTGGCGTTCGCGCTGGATGAAGGTGCTGTCGGGGATCGGCGTACCGGGGAACTCCGGATAGACGGTGGTGAACGTCGAGTACCTGTCGCCCGTGCCTTCCATGAAGTGGAACCGGCTCTCCACGTTCACGTCGTCGCCGAGGGTAACAGAGTGCGACAGTCCCATCGTCGTCGTCTCGACGTCGTTGTCGGGCAGGGTGAACCGGTTCTCGACCTCGACCTCCTGATCGAGCTCCTTCGAGTAGACCCTCACGATCGTGCCATCGAACAGTGGGTTCCGAGCGTAACCATCGTGCGAGAAGCGCCGTAGCCAGCCGCGGATCGCCTGCCCCTCGGCCAGCTCTTTGCCTCCCGCGATGTTCATGGAGAAGAGCCCGTCGGTTCCTGTCTCGACCCTCGCCTTCGAATCCTGGGTGGACGCCGACCGTGTGAAGATGCTGATGACGCCGGTAACGGCGTTCGCGCCGTAGGTAGCGCCGCCCGGCCCTTTGATCACCTCGATCCTCTCGATCTCCTCGGGATCGATGAAGAAGCGCTCGAAGAAGAACGCCCCGGAGGCCGGTGACTGGATCGGTACTCGATCGAGGAGGACGAGGATCGTGCCGGAGTACGGCTCCGGGAAGCCCCTCACCGTGGCGTTCGCTACGTCGTAGGACAGCTCCGAGACGATCGCACCCGGGACGAGTTGGAGAAGATCGACGAGGCGGGTTGCGCCGGAACGCACGATCTCGTCGTGTTCGAGCACATAGACAGAGCTCGCTGTCTCGAAGTAGGACTCCGCGTGTTTCGAGACCGATTCGACCTCCATCGAGAGGATCTCTTCGAGCGAGAGGTCGACGAGGTCGAGCTCCTCCGCCG
Organism: Candidatus Eiseniibacteriota bacterium; assembly: GCA_020633975.1. Classification (GTDB taxonomy): domain Bacteria; phylum Eisenbacteria; class RBG-16-71-46; order CAIMUX01; family CAIMUX01; genus JACKCR01. The sequence continues at coordinate 172,269 of JACKCR010000011.1, forward strand.
CCACCGGCGACGGGCTCAGCATCATCGCGATGGAGGCGACGCAGACAGCGACGGCCAGCACGAGGGCCATCGACCCGGGCACGCCTCTAGCCATCGCGAGCACCCTCGCGGTCTGCACCGTTGTCGTCTGCGGCTCTGCGGTAGGCGCAACCCGATCTACCGTGTATGCGCTCCTACGCTGCCTGTGAGCTGTCGACACGTCGGCCCTCCTTGCCCCGCGCAATTTCGGCGAGGAGCTTCTCGAGATCTGCTCGGCGGATCGGCTTACTGAGGTACCCGTTCATCCCGGCTTCGAGACAGAGGTCCCGGTCGCCGGGGAGTGCATTCGCAGTGAGGGCGACGATCCGAACTCTGGATCCCCGCCTCCGCAACTCGGCCGTAGCTTCGAGTCCGTTCATGACCGGCATGTGCCAGTCCATCAGGATGATGTCGTACGTCTGATCCAGTGCGTGATCCACGGCGTCGCTGCCGTTCTCGACGACGGTGACTTCGTGGCCCGACCGCTCCAGCATCCGCGTGATCACCATCTGGTTCGTCTGGTTGTCCTCGGCCACGAGGATCCGGAGAGAGACGGTCTGTTGCCGAGGGAGCGAAGTGCGAACTCCAGAGGGATCCTGTGCCTGCCCACCCAGACACCCCCACAGTGCAGAACCGAGTTCGAGAGGCGCGTAGGGAGCCTGGACTCGACGTTCCTCGTCCGTGTTCCCCTTCTCGAGCCCCGTTCCCAGCACGCGAACATACGGGAGCGGCTCCTTCCGTGAGAGTCCGGCGTCCGCGTCGGCATTCGCGTCGGTACTCGCGTCGGTTCCGTTCGGATGAGCGTCAGACGCGTCTTGGCCGACCTCGTCTCGAATGAGCAGATCTGCCTTCGCTTCCTGGTCGACGATCTCCGCGCCCCAGAAGCCGAGGTTGCTGCGGACGGTGTGCTCGATCTCCGCATCTTCGAGCGCGAGATGAACCCGCGGGCCGATCCCGCGAAGGGAGGTGCACCAAGCCGGTTCGTCTCCCAGTGGAGCGCGTGGGAGAGTCAGTGCGAAGTAGAAGTCGCTGCCCTTTGCGGGTTCGCTCTCCAACTCGATCTTTCCGCCCATGGCCGTGGCCAGCCGGAGCGAGATGGTGAGCCCGAGGCCTGTGCCGCCGAAGTTCCGTGTCGTCGACCCGTCGGCTTGTTCGAACGGTTGGAAGATCGCCTCGCGCTTCGAAACCGGAACGCCGATCCCGGTGTCCTTGACCGAGAACTTCAGCTGACATTCCGTCCCACCCCGCTCGCCTTCTGCGGTGATCGCGATCCGCACGAATCCTTCGGACGTGAACTTGATGGCGTTTCCGGCCAGGTTGGCGAGGATCTGCCGAATCCGAAGACCATCGGCGACGACGAACCTCGGTACTTCGGGCCCCAAGGCAACGTGAAGACGGATCCCCTTCGAGTGGGCGACGGTTCCGTGCTGGATGCCTAGCGAGCCGATGAGATCCGCGAGGTCTGTCGTCACCGGGTTCATCTCCAGCTTTCCGGCTTCGATCTTCGAGAGGTCGAGCACGTCATTCAGAATCGCGAGGAGATGACGGCCCGCTTCGAGGACGCCGTTGAGATAGGTGCGTTGAGACGTGTCGAGGTGCGAGTCCAGAGCGAGCTCGGTGAGACCCAGGATACCGTTCATCGGCGTTCGGATCTCGTGACTCATGTTCGCCAGGAACTCGCTCTTCACACTTGCCAACTTCTCGGCCCGTTCCTTGAGGCGCTGGATCTCTTCGAGCGCGCGCTGACGAGCTTCGACCTCCTTTTCGAGGTTGTCCCGTGACGTCGTCGTGGTCCGTAGACGTTCGAGCATCACGTTGAAGGCCCGGGCGAGATCGGCGAGCTCGGTGGAGCCGCGGATCGGCACGCTCCCTCCGAGGTCTCCTTCGGAGATGGCCCGAGTCGCGTCGTGCAGATCGACCACGGGGCGGAGGATGTAGTTCGCGACGATGATGGCGGCCACTCCGGCTATCGAGACAGCCAGGAGGATCATGGCCAGAATGACGACGCGTGTGTTGCGGAGTGCGGCGTCGAGCATGTCACTGCGGGTGATCAGCACCACCCGGCCGAGTTCGGCGTGGCCCTGTGCGACCTGGGACGTCGCCGTGAGAAGCTTCTGCTGCGCGGAAGGGTCCAGCGGGAACGGGTCGCCGGCGGCGCACACGAGGTCCCCGTTCGAGTCGTACACCTCGATTCCGTAGATCTCCGGCAGCTTGAAGAAGTATCCGAGACTCTCCTCGACGAACTCCGGATCCTCGAAGTCGAGCCCTGGCGCCACGACCTGCGCGATCGCTGCCGCCACACCCTCCAGCTTCACTTCCTCGGACTCCAGCATCACGTGGTGGACGAGGCTGGGCAGGACGGCGAAGACGACGACGCCGATGATCCCGAACGCACAGACGATCCCGATGAGGAGCTGGGAGCGGATCGTCCTGAGCCGTGGACGTCTCATCGTGGCTCCTCCCAGAGTCGGACGAGCCGGATGAAGGACGCCGTGAAACGGGCGCCCTGCGCTTTGCTCCGCTCCAGGCGGAGGACCATCTCGGGTCGGTTGCTCTTCGTGGAGTGGACGAACGCGAGCGAACTCGAGTCCATCAGCCGCTCTTCCGTATCCGAAACGATGAGAATGGAGCGAAGGACGGCTGCGCGTGCGAGTTCCTCGAACGGACTGGGCGTCGGGACATCCCTACCGCCGATCAGGAGGAGAGCCGCGGGCGGCTCCGGACGTTGGGTCAGACTCTCGAGTTCGTCCAGCAGGACTACGGATGCCGTCAACCGCGGGGTGGTCGCGCCCTTCTTCTGCGCCTGCTCGGAGTAGGCTTCGAGGTAGTCGGCGATCGCTGTCGCGCGATCGAGGTCCGCTCGGCCGGTCGCGACGACCTCGAATCGCAGCGCCTCGGCCCCGTCCCAAACTTGGTTGTACGGGATGACCTTGAAGAGGAGGAGCGCCACACGTTCGGGGGGCAGCAAGCCACTTCCGAGGGCGCCCGTCTGGAGACACGCCAACAGGCCGATCGCGATCAGTGCGAGCCGGAGGAGGGCGTTTGGATTGTGTGGCGCTCGCGTCGACAAATCGGCCAGCCTCGCGTGGGTCCACAGGACGTCTTGCTCGGAGATTCGGCCCAAAGGACGGGCTTCCTGAGGGATAGCTGCAATCGAGTGAGGGGGAACTCGCGGCTGGTGGTAGGATCCGCGCCATGATCCGTGCTCTGAGTGTTCGGCGGGGAGCCGCGCCTTCTCGCGGCAGGCCAGCCAGGCTACGGCGTCTCGGTCCCAGTGGGACGACCCTGTCTCTCATTGGCCTCTTCCTCTTCGGACTTGGCCCTATGGGGTGTGCCAAGACGCTCTCCGGAGACGACCTGATGGCGCTGGGCCAGCCGGAAGCCGCTTTGGTCGCCTATGGACGGGTCCAGTCCGACAGGGCAGACCATCACCTCAAGCTCGGGTACGCGTTCTTCGAAGCGGGTCTCCTGGCCGCAGCGGAGCGCGAGCTGGTTCGGGCTCATGAGCTCGCTCCGTCTGCGCCGACACCTGTCTTCTGGTTGGCGGAACTCGCTGTGGCGCAGGGAGATGAGGAGAAGGGGCTTCAGCTCCGAGCCCTCTATGCCGAGCTCCGACCCGGAGCCGCGACGAGGCCTCTCCTCGGCGGGTCCAGTCTGACTGACGAAGACCTGCAAGAGTCCCTGGAGCGAATTCGACGGCATGAGGTTGCGGCGGTCATCCAGTCCGACCGGCCCCGGTCGGATGCGGTCCTTCTTGCGCTCGGTTCCCGCGTGCAGGGCCCCGGATGGGGAGTGCCCTCGGCCGACGGGTGGGACTCCCGGGTCACCGATGCCGCGAGTCGCGCGCTCGGCGCTCCCCAGCTGCCCGAGTTCCCGCCGCCGCCGTCCTCTCATCCCTAGCCGAGGCTGCTCGTACTCGTCCGTTTCGGGTTCAGAAGAGGCTGGCCTGGACGAAGACAAGTACTGTGGGGTTCGGCAGACGGCCCCACGAGCGGTTCACCCAGACAGTTGGGTGGGCTGGCCGCCGCGACCGAGAACGACACCGCCTGCTCGACACACGATCCTGCTCGGAAGGATGCATCGGAACCGATGGACGGAAGACCCTCGGAGCCTCGGACCGAAACAGGTCCAGGTCGCGACATCACTGTGGGCATTGGCCAGCACCGGAATGCGAGACGCGTCCCCACGACGTCTCCGAGCCGCGATCACGCGGAGGTGGACTCCAGCGATGACGGGCTACTCGACGCACCGGTACAGACCGCGCTTTCCCAGATCAGCCACGAGCTACGAACCCCACTCTCTGCGATGTTGGGGTACCTCGACGAGGCGACCGCGAGGACCCAAGACCCCACGGTCTTGGAACCGCTCGTCATCGTCCGAAGCCAGGGCGAGTACCTGCTTCGGTTGATCGAGTCCGTCCTGGACTACTCGCGGATCCAGTCAGGTAAGTACTCGCTGGTCTTCAAGCCGTTCCTCGCAGGCGCGGTTGCCAGCGAGGTCGTTCAGATGTTGAAGGAGTCCGCTCGCCAGAAGGGGTTGGAGCTGATCGCCCACGGTGATGGGATGGATACGGAACTAGTGGGAGATCAGGACCGCCTACGGCAGGTACTGGTCAACCTGACGGGGAACGCAATCAAGTTCACCGAATCAGGCAAGGTGGAGATCCACGTTCGAAACCTCGAATGGGGCGGAGAGCCCTCGGTTGCGTTCGAGGTTCGGGACGAGGGGATCGGGATTCCACGCCCACTCCTCAGCAAGGTGTTCCGTCCGTTCGAGCAGGCCGACGAGTCGATCTCGAGCCGCTTCGGCGGAACGGGCCTCGGGCTCGCTATCTCGCGAGAGATCGTCCTCCAGATGGGTGGGGACGTCGAAGTCGAGAGCGAGCCAGGTCGCGGCTCCACCTTCCGTGTCGTCGTGCCGGTCGAAGCCAAGGCCCAGGCCGTGTGCGAATGGCCCGTGCGACCGTCGGGCCGCGAGGAAGACGAGTCCGCCACGCTGCGACTCGATGCCCGCGTTCTCGTGGCCGAGGACGATCCCGTGCAGGGAAAGTTGCTCGAGCGGATGTTTCAGGCGTGCGGATGTGAGGTCGAATGGGTGGGGGACGGCCCGGGTGCTTCGAGAGCGCTTCTCGCGGCCCAGGCGTCCGGGCAGATGCCTGACCTCGTGTTGCTCGACCTCAATCTCCCGGGCAAGGATGGGTGCGCCGTTGCAAGAGACTGTAGAGTAAACGGTTACGACGGTGCTGTAGTCGCTATGACCGCGAGCGCCAGTTCGGCGGACCGTGCCAGGGCGCAGGTTGCGGGTTTCGACGAGATCCTGGCCAAGCCGCTCCGGCGGTCGGAGATCTACGATCTCCTGATGCGCTGGGTCGACCCGGAGGCAGCTCGGTCCGCGTCTTGACCCTCGAGCGAACCGCCAGCATCATCGTTCGGGAGGCGCCGCCGGATGGCGATCGCCTCCCGTTACTCTTTGGAGGAGGGTTCGCATGGCCCCGCGTTCGAGTTGGAAAGGCTTCATCAAGTTGAGCCTCGTCTCCGTCCCCGTGAAGGCGTACACCGCCTCCCAGAGCGGGGCCGACATCCGGCTCAACCAGCTCCACGCGGAGTGCCACAGCCGGATCAAGTACCAGAAGACCTGCCCGGTCCACGGCGAGGTTTCGAACGACGAGATCGTGAGCGGCTACGAGTTCGCGAAGGGGCAGTACGTCGTCGTCGATCCTGACGAAGTCCAGAAGCTGAGGAAGCAGAGCGACAGCTCGATCGAGATCCAGGGGTTCATCCCCGCGGACGAGATCGACCCGCTCTACTACTCCGGACGCACCTACTACCTCGTGCCCGACGGTCCCGTGGGACAGAAGCCGTACGCGCTCTTCCGCCACGGCATGGGCGACGAAGAAGTCGTTGCGTTCGGACAGATCATCCTCGGCGGGCGCACCCACAAGATCATCCTCCGCGTCCTGGAAGACATGATCGTGATGACCATGCTCGACTATGCGGAGAAGGTGAAGAAGCCGTCGGCCTTCGAGGACGAAGTGCAGGACACCTCGCTCTCCAAGGAAGAGATCGCGCTCACGAAGACGCTGATCGGCGCCTCCAAGATCTCCGACTTCGACTTCGCTGCCTTCAAGGACGAGTACGTCGGTGAGATGACCGAACTCATCCAAGCCAAGGTCGAGGGCAAAGAGATCGTCGAGGTGACGGAGGCCGAGGAGCCGCAGATCATCAACCTGATGGATGCGCTCAAGGCGAGCATCGCGAACGCGATGGGTACTGGCACCGATGGGCCGGTGGACGCCGACGGTGGCGCAGAGACGAAGAAGGCGACCAAGACGAAGACGGCGAAGTCGACGAAGACGCGCTCGGGATCGTCCAAGAAGTCGGCGACGTCCTGAGGCTCTCGTGGTTCCCGCGTTCCTTCCCCCAATGCTTGCCGTGCTCGGGGACGCTCCGTTCGACTCGCCCGATCACCTCTTCGAGTGGAAGTGGGACGGCTTTCGCGCCCTCGTCTCGCGGACGAGCGATGGTCTCGGCATCCGGAGCCGGCGTGACCGGGACCTGAGGCCGCGCTTTCCCGACCTCGACTTCCTCGAAGCGCTCCCCGAAGGTTGCCTCGTCGACGGAGAGATCGTCGCGCTGGAGGACGGAAAGCCGAGCTTCGAGCTTCTCCTTCGACGGGAACGAACCCGCTCGGAGTCACAGGTGGGCCGACTCGCGCAGACGTCCCCCGTCATCTTCGTCGCATTCGATCTGCTCTTCGACCGCGAGCAGCGCGTCACGAGTGAGACGCTGCTCGAGCGGAGGGAGCGGCTGCGCCCGATCATGGAGTCGCTCGCGCATCCTCGTGGGCTCTTCTCAGAAGGGCTCGTCGGCCCCGGGAAGAAGCTGTTCGAAGACGCAGTGAGCCGTGAACTCGAGGGAGTCGTGGCCAAGCGCACGAGCAGTCGCTACCACTCGGGCAAACGAAGCGACGATTGGATCAAGATCAAGCGCAGCCAAACGGTGCTCTGCGTCATCCTCGGGTTCCTTCGCGACGAGACCGGCGGCCTCAAGAGCCTCGTCGTCGCCGCAGAGGTGGACGGAACGCTCACCTGCGTCGGTCGTGTGGGGAGCGGGTTCACCGAAGAGCTGAGGCGGACGCTGCTTCCGGTGCTGGAAGCGCGTATCCGCACGACGCCGATCGTGCCGACCGACCTGGACGGCGTCTGGATCGAGCCTGGTCTCTTCTGCCGCGTGTCGTACGTGGAGAAGACGGGCGCCGGCATGCTCCGCGCACCGGTGTTTCGCGGGCTCATCGAACCGTAGCACTACGGCCTACGCGTGGTTCTCCTCGCGACTCTCCGTCGCAGATGCTGGCGGATCGGTCATCGGTCGGCACACCGCATGCTGCATGGATGTCGGACCGACGCCTGCGCGACGGTTCGAGGCTCGGGCGGATCGGCGCAGCCTGCTGCGTCGATATCGCGGTGGCGAACGCCCAGAGGGGGAGCTAGTCTCCAAGACATGTCGAGTTCGAGTACGAAAGAGGGCACGCTGCAGGGACGGCGCGTCGCCATCTCGGGCAGGCTCTCCTCCATGAAGCGAGAGCAGGCGCTCTCGTTCTTGGAGATGGTGGGTGCTTCGTTCGACAGGACCCCGAACGAGGAGACGAACTACCTGGTCGTGGGGGAGGGGGTCTCGACCCTCAACGATGAGGGCCATCCAACCGTGGGTCTCCGCGCAGCCCAGGAGCTCCGGGCTGCGGGCGTCGACATCCAGATCGTCTCGGAGACCGAGTTCCTGGCGCTTCTCGGGCTCGGTGAACTCCTCCGGCTGTTCACTTCACAGCAGCTGAGCCGGATCCTCGGTGTTCCGCGTCGGGAGCTCGACTCTTGGGTTCGGCGTGGGCTGATCCGGCCGATCAAGATCGTGAACCGGCTCCACTACTTCGACTTTGCCCAGGTGGTGAGCGCCAAGCGCCTGCAGGACCTGATCGGATCCGGAGTGCCGCTGGCACGCATCCGGTCGAGCTTGGAGGAGATGCAGACTTGGCTCCCGGGGACGGGCAAGTCGCTCGTCCAGCTCGGCATCCTGGAACAGGACGGCCGACTCGTCGTCCGGCTCCCCGACGGCGCGATCGCAGAGGCGACCGGGCAGCTTCAGATACCACTGGGGGGCACCGGGATCCCCGACGGAAGCTACGGTCGTTCGACGGATGCGAGCGCCGCGTTGTCGGACAGCGACGGCCCCAGTTCGGAAGGGAACGGACCGGTTCCAGAGGGGGACGTACCGAGTCAGGATCATGGATCGTCCCCGGAGCTCGTGGGCTCTCCCGGCGCGTTCGCGTCACGAAACGCCGAAGACGCACCAGCAGGCGATGCCGCTCCGAGCGACGCCGCCCCGGGCAAGGCCTCGGGTGATCGCGCCGCGTCAATCGTTCAGTTCCCGGAAGCACCATGGCGACGCCGAGAAGAGGACGAGACTCCGAGTGATGGGGCCCGTTCGCCTGAGGCGGAGAGCTGGTTCGAGCAGGCGACAGAGCTCGAAGAGACCGGAAAGCTGGAAGAGGCCGCGTCTGCGTACCAGAAGGCGCTCGCGGTCGACGGTCCCGCTGCGGACGTCTCGTTCAACCTGGGGAACGTCCTCTACAGCCTCGGTCGGAAGAACGAGGCGATCCAACGGTTCCTCCAGTCCGTCGAGATCGACCCGGGCTACATCGAGGCCTGGAACAATCTCGCGACCGCGTACTTCGAGACGAACCGCCCGGAAGAAGCCGTGCGCTCTCTTCGCAAGGCACTGGCGGTGGATCCGACTTACGCGGACGCACACTACAACCTCGGGGAGGTCCTCCACTTCCTGGGCAGGGACGACGATGCGCGCGCTCACTGGGCTGCGTACCTTCGTCAAGATCCATCGAGCGATTGGGCTGAACACGTGCGGCAACGTCTCCGGGAACTGAACCGGTAGCGAGATCGAGACATCGAGTGATTTCGACTCGATCGTCTGCACGTTCGGCGGGGTAGGGCAACGTCTCGGGGGATCGGGCGCGTTCCCTTCGTGGGAGGTGACGTGAGCGGACCCGCGGCGTTCGATCGGCATACCGTTCGAGTCAGCTCCTCGATCCTGTGTGCGTTCTTCTTCGTCGCGATCGCGACCGCGGTCCGAACCGTGACCGCAGCCCAGGCCGGCGCGGCTTCGACAGAGGTTGCTCCCTCAGTCCTGGCCAGCGGAGCTCCGACCGAGGCTGTGCCCGCGGCTCAGGCCGGTTTCTGCCCCTTCGTCGTACGGGCATCGGCCCAGGACATCGCCACCGGGCGTCCGATCCCGCTGGTCGGCTACCGACTCTTCCGGCTCGACCACTCGAAGGAACGCGAGACTCCCTCGGCGACAGCGCAGTCCGATGACGAGGGAACCGCGCTCTTCCGTGACATCTGTCCCGGCTCCTACGAGATCGAAGCGAGTCATGTCGGGTACGAATCGTCTCGTCGAGCGCTCCGCATCCCGGCCTCCGCCGGCGGAGCCGCACCGGATACCATCCGCGTCGAGTTGCGACTCCAAGCAAAGGTGTTCCAGGTCGAGGAAGTCGACGTCCATGCAGAGACGGTCGCCCCGGCGGCAGACCTGGAGCGCGGCAGCCTCGCCGTGCCCCGCGCTGCGACCGAACTCTTCGTCGGCCACGATCTGGTCGACGCGGTCGCCGTCGTTCCTGGGGTGCTCGTCACGGGCGAACGGATCTACTTTCGCGGGCTCGAGCAGACGCACGTCACCGCGACTATCGACGGCATCCCGGCGGTCGATCCGATCTCCGGACGTTGGATCTTGCCTCCACCGCAGTCACTCACCGGTGCCGAGGTGGTCGCGAGTGCGATGGTCTCAGAAGCCGTCCCTGCGATCGGAGGACTGCTCTCGATGCGGCTCGCGTCGGGCGAGGGGCCGTTCCGGGCGAAGGTCGTGTACGGGAGTGACCGGGTCGGATCCTTCCCTTCCGGCTCGAGAGACACCGACACGGTTATCCTTTCTGCCGCCGGGAGTACGCCGGTACCAGGACTCGTCGCTTCCGCGGCCTATCGGGGTACGGCGAGCAACGGTGCGCTTTCCTACGATCGCGGTCTCGTCTCCCAGGATCTCCTCGGCATCTCGGGGTGGGGACGTCGGATGAACGGCGAGGAGTCGGTCTCGGCGAAGCTGTCTTGGAGCGGCGCACGGGTCTGGCGGCTCGACGCAGCTGTCGTGTCGACAGACCAGACACGGAAGGCCTACCACCACCACTACTCGCGAAGCGGTTGGGTCTCCTATGTTCCGCAGCTCGACGAGTACTCCGAGTTCATCGAAGGGGAGCCGCACCCGGACGACATCTTCTACGAAGGTCCCCTTCACGTGCCGGTGGAGACGACGGAGTCCACTCTGCTCTATCTCCGCGGCTCGTTCGCACCATCGAGTACGCTCGACTTCGATCTTCGTACCTTCCACTCGAGTCATACATCTGAGACCGCGCTTCCGAATGCGAGGTTCCGTGACGCCGGAAGCTTGATCGACTGGTGGCGTGACTCGATCACTCGCGCCAACCATCAGGCCGGGTGGTTCTACGCCGTGCAAGGGGATCTCCCGACGTTCCGGTGGTCACGAAGCCGCGAGACTGGAGCCTCGCTCACGGGTTCGTATGCGCCCTCGGACCAGCACCGACTTCGATTCGGGCTGAGTGCGACGCTCGGCCGCCATCGGCTGGTCAACGCAGTGTCCGCTCCGATCTACTACTACGGATCGTTCGACGAGCACTTGGATTCACGGGACGTCACTTCGTACGTCGAGGAGACGTGGAAGAGCGACGCGCACTCCTGGCTTCGCGTCTCTCTCCGTCAGCTGACGCGGAAGCTGGAGCTGCCTGGTGGGACGGTGGAGCGCACTCGGATCGCGCCGGCCATCGCGTTCCATCAGCCGATGTCGGCGACCGATGCGCTCAACGTAGAGGTGGGACAGACCTACCAGTTTCCGGTGCTCGAGAACTCGTTCCTCGCCAGCACCGCGGACGAGCGGATTCCCAGTTTGCAGGTGGAACGTGCCCGCTACGTCGAACTCGGAGTGCAGCGC
>JACKCR010000012.1 GCA_020633975.1 Candidatus Eiseniibacteriota bacterium
GTCATTGCGTCGTGGGGTTCGCCGACCGGCGGCACCCACAACAGTCATTGCGTCCTGGGGTTCGCCGATCGGCGGCACCCACAACAGCATTGCGTCCTGGCGTTCGCCGATCGGCGGCACCCACGGCGACCATGTTGCAGGGGCCTTTCCCGACCGGCGAACACTCCGATACAGCTCGGAGGACCCGATTCCGCCCTGGATGGGAAGGTTGCTGTCGCCCCGACGCCTGATTCCATAGACTCACGACTCCGTCTGGAGCCGAGAACCGCCGGATGACGCGAATCGGGTGACCAGGGGTGCGGCCCCGCGGCAGGGGAGTCCGACTCGGAACCGTTGCGGGGCCGGAGTGTCCGGCGGTCGCGAAGGCGCGGCCCGGGAGTCGGTTCATGGAACATCGGGAGGCAACGGTGACCCCGCTCACAGAGATCCATTCCCTGAAGGCCGAGGAGTGGGAGGCCTATCGCGAGATCCGACTCCGCTCTCTCTCGCAGGACCCGGAGGCCTTCGGCAGCACGTTCGAGAAGGAGAACGCGTTCCCGGCCGACTTCTGGCAGACGCGTGTTGCCGACGGGGCGAGGTTGCCCCACGCGCATCCGATCGTCGCCAGGACCGGCGATGCGTGGGTCGGCCTCTCCTGGGGATGGATCCATCCGGACGAACCGACGATCGCTCACCTCTTTCAGATGTGGGTCGCACCGGAGGCCCGCGGACGGGGTGTCGCCCGGATGCTGGTCGATTCCGTGATCGAGTGGGCACGGGTCCGAGGCGCCGCGAAGCTGCTGCTCGGAGTCACCGTCGGCGACACTCCCGCGAGGCGACTCTACGAGCGGGTCGGGTTCGTGCCGGACGGGAGTCCGATTCCACTTCGGCCCGGAGGCGAGCTGCTCGAGCAGCCGATGGTGTTACGACTGGAACCGACGGACAGGCTCCCACGTTCGCGGTCATGAGTGTCGGTCTCGTGCCGTGGACGGCGAGGCGGAGAGCCTCTTCCGCGGCGGCTCGAAACTGGCGCGGCGTGCCTACTCGGCCTGCGCCGTTCTCCGTTCCTCCGCCAACCAAGCCTCCCACGCTTCGTACTCACGTTCCCCGAAATCCTGCCCGGCGAGTCGGGTCAGCGTCAGGTGTGCATTCTTGTGATTCGCCGTCTGTTCCAGGCGCAGCAGCGCGAGGAGCGTGTCGCCGGCGTCTCGTATGAGAGCGGCCCGATTCTCCGCCGTTCCCGTCAGGTTGCGGACGATCGCGAGCGCCTTGTTCCGGTCGCGCACGGTGGGATAGTCGAGCGCCGCGATGACGGGAGCCGCCGGGATGACCGCGATCGGCTGCCGCGAGATCTGCGCGAGGACGCGCATGGAGTTGTTGCGGACCCAACTGCTGGGGTCGAGCAGGCAGGGGAGGAGCGCGTCGACGATCTCCTGCGCGTCCGGTAGGTGCCCCAGGAGGAATGCGGCGGCGGCGCGGTCGGCGGACTCGGGAGCGTGGCGAAGCACACGGAGCAGTGCGTCCCGCTGCTCCGGAGCTTCGCGGTCGAATCGCTCGCCATAGGGTTGCAGCTCCTCGTGCTGGAACCCCCAGAGGCAGTGATGCGCCTCGCACGCGATGCTCGGCAGCTCTCCCGCGCGGAACAGTTCGCCCGAACGCTGCTCGTACGCCTTCCACGCCTCCAGGAGCTCCCGCGCATCTCCGGGGGACGTCCCTTCGCCGTCCGGAGCCTCCCGGAAGGGCATCCGCCGTTTCACATCCGCGTCCTCCACGACGTCGATCGTGATCTGGATCGGGTGATCGGGCGTGTACGACTCGATCAGCGACACCGCGAGCCACGCGAACGGCCCGCGCCCGCGGAGCTCCGTCTCGATCCGCTCGCGCAGCGGCTCGAACTCCTCCGCCTCCTCCGCGAAGTACTCTGCGAGACGCGCCAGCTCCTCGCCGTACTCCGCGCGCACGTCTTCCGCGTGGAGCCGCGACGTGCCGTACACGTCGATCGAGCGGAGCGGTCCACCGTCGGCGGTGGCCGGTGCCGGGAACGCGGCCACGACCGTGAGGAGGAAGGACGCGAGTGCGAAGTCGGCCGCACGCGGGAAGGAGACGAACGGGAAGGAGGCGAAGCGCGAGCCCGCGGCGGTGAACGCCGGATCAGCGAAGGCCGAGCGGAAAGCAGCGAATGCCGAGACAGTGAGGATAGAGTGCAAAGGAGCGAACTTCGAACGGAACGCGACGGACACGGTACCTCCCGGGACTGCGTGTGGAAGTCAGCCCCGGGGGCCCGTGGATAGACGGATCGGCATGCGGAACCGTTCAGCCGATCGTCTCACGCGATGAACCGCCGGGCAGGCGGTGACCCCTCGGTCACGCGGTGACCCCTCGGTCACGCGGTGACCCCTCGGTCACGCGGTGACCCGGTCACAAGGTGACCCGCCGGTCAGGCGGTGACCCGCCGGTCCGGCGGGCCACGCATCGCCCCATGCCAGCCTGGCTAGCGGAAGAGCGCCTTCACCTTCCCCCAGCTCGACTCCCGCACCGGCGTCCCTCCGCAATCCACGAACTCCGCGCCGATTCCGATCGCCTGGGTCGGACCCCAGACGAGGGAGACGTTCTGCCAGCCGGTCGGGTAGCCGAGGCCAGGCGCGATCTGGGTGAGCGGGCATCCGCCGAATCCGTCGAGGTCGGCTCCCACGTACCAGCCCGCCGTCGCGTTCGGCCAGTTGCCCCAGTACCCGGCGAACGTGCCGCCTGAGCCGGAGCAGTCGCTCTCGATGTCGAAAACGTGGCGGCTGACGGAGGGCCAGAATGCGATGGCGCCCGGGGTGACGCCGATCCTGGCTCCCAGGATGGCGCCCGGGAGTCCGAAGCTCCGTTCCCAGGTGTAGAGATCCATCGTCTGTTCGATCTGGTTCCCGACCGCCGTCAGGTCGAGGACGACCGAGCACGGTCTCAGTGAGACCGAGTCGTACAGCTCGGCGAACGCACCGTAGGTCGGAGCCTGGACGCCTCCATACTGCCACGTGTAGCCGTTCTCGTAGGTCCCGTCCGCGTTGAAGAACAGGTTTCCGCAACTGCCGGCCGTTCCGAGACCGGTCGTCGTCCCCGATCCCGGGCCGGTCTCCGCGGCGTGCGGGACTTCGGAGTTCTCGCGTGCCTCGATCGCCTGCCGGCGGAGAGCGATCGTCTCTTCGAACGAGAAGCCGGCCCCGCATCCTTCGCCGCCCGTGGGGCACGGGTTCGGATCGCACGGGCGGTCGTCGTCCAGATAGAACCCGCCTTGTTCTGTACATTCGGTCTCGGTGAGTTGCTCGCACGAGCCGCCCGGGAAACAGCACGCTCCCACGCTCGGAAGGCACGGATTCGGGTCGCAGGGACGGTTGAATCCCAGCCACGTTCCGCCCGCGCTCTGACACTCCGCTTGGGTGAGGATCTCGCACGTCTCGCCGATACAGCAGGCTCCGGTCGGTTGCGGGCAGGGGTTGGGGGAGCAGGTCGTGTCGTCTCCCTGATAGTTTCCGTTGTTCTGCGTGCAGACGGGCTCCGTGAGGACCGAACAGTTGCCGTTCGCGAAGCAGCACGCGCCCGTGGGCGGCTGTGGGCACGGGTTCGGGTAACAGCGCGTCTCGTCTCCCTGGAACTCACCGCCACTCGCGGTGCAGTCTTCCGGCGACAAGGGCGCGCAGGTTCCGTTCTCGTAGCAGCACGCACCGAACATCGGTTGCGGACACGGATTGGGGTTGCAGTAGATGTTCACGCCGAAGAACTCGCCGCCTTCCGCGTCGCAGGCGGGAATGGTGCGGACGAGGCAGGAACCGTCCTCGAAGCAGCAGGCACCGATCGCTTCCTGGGGCTGTGGACAGGGGACGACGCCGTCACGGAAGAAGCCGAAGCTTCCGAGGCCCGCGATCGGATCGAGGAACGACGGAACGCTGTCGTCCGCGAAGAGCGCTCCCTGGGTGGGATTCGCCACGAGCGCGAACTCGCCGGGTTCGGCCGCGAGTCCCGAAGCGATGAACTTGTACACCGGAACGGCGAACTCCGTCTGTGGAGCTGCCCACGTCATCGCCGTGCCCGATCCGGGCGCGGGCCAATCGTCGTTCGCGATCTCGAAGTCTCCGCACGGCTCCCACTCCAGCAGCTGGACACAATCCGGGAAGTCGATGCCGAAGGTCAAACCGAGGAGCCGTGGCGCCGAAGTGGACGGGAAGAGCGCGGCCGCATAGAGGAGCACCGGAATCTCCTCGTCCACGCGGGCGACGATGTCCTCACAACCGTCGATACCTGCGCCTAGATCGCAGTCCGCGCCGGCCCCGCCTTCCGAGTAGGCGAGAGCCGGGCCGAGATGGAGAACCAGGGTGCCTCCGGCGTTGGGGCCGATCTGACCATCCCTGTTGCCGGTGCGGAACGGATCGACTGACGGAGCGGGGAGTTTCGTGTTCGGCCTTCCGGAGCGGTCGAACGGCTCGCACGGTTGCGGACAGGGGTTCGGTACACAGAGGGCGCCGACTCCCTGGAACGTTCCGCCCTGGGTGTCGCACACGGCTTCGAGCAGGAGTTCACATGTCCCGAGCGTCAGGCAGCATGCGCCTTCGGTCGTAGCCACGCACGGGTTCGGATCGCAGAGCGTGTCCATGCCCTGATAGTGGCCCCCTGCGCCTCCACAGTCGGACGCGGTGAGGAACTGGCACTCTCCGCTCGGGAAGCAGCACGCTCCCAGGGGCTGCGGGCACGGATTCGGGTCGCAGGAAGTCCCGTCGCCTTGGTACGTGCCCCCAACTTGGTCGCAACCGCCGGACGTCATGGGCACGCAGGCGCCGTCGTCCCAGCAACAGGCGCCGATCGGTGGCTGCGGGCAAGGGTTCGGGTCGCACGACGTATCGGAAAGCCACGTACCACCCGCCGAGTCACACGTGCCCTCCAAAGTGAACTGGCAGGTTCCGCTCTCGAAGCAGCAGGCACCGTACGGGGGCTGCGGGCAAGGGTTCGGGTCGCATGTCACGTCCGGGAGCCACGTGCCGTTCTGGGTCTCGCACGGACCCTGAGGCAGCAGTTCGCAACTGCCATCTTCGAAGCAGCAGGCACCGGGGGAGGCCGGGCAGGCGACCGTTCCATTCGTGTAGAAACCGAGTGCGCCGAATCCCGCGATCGGGTCCAGGATGCCGGGAACGGAGTCGTCCGCGAAGAAGGCTCCCTGGGTCGGATGCGCACCGAGTTCGAGACGCCCGGACTGTCCGTCTTCTGTGTAGGCCGCGAGCCAGTACACCTCGACTAGATCGTCGGTCTGGGTTTCTGCCCAGGTCACCGCGGTGCCGCTTCCGGCCGCGGGCCAGTCGTTCTGCGCGAGCTCGAACTCTCCGCAGGCTCCGAAGGTCAGCACGACGATGTTCGGGTCGTAATCGATTCCGAAGACGACCCCCGCCATGCGTGGTTCCGTTCCGGGGAAGAAGGACGCGAGAACGTGCGCGACGACGGGCTCTGCCTGGTCGACCCTCACTTCGGCGTCGGCGCAATCCGCGAGTCCGGATAGGCCGCAGTAGACCCCGTCGACGGTGTAGACCGTTCCCGTCGCGGCGTGGAGGATCAGGGTTCCTCCTTCGTTTGCTCCGCCCGAGCCGAACGCCGCCTCCGCACTGGGGGCGAAGCCCATGGAGAGAACTGCGACGAAGGCGAGCGCGGCTGTGACTGCAGAGGTGGAGGCTGCGAACACAGACGCGAAAGATGCGGAACCAGAAGCGGAGGCGAAAGACTCGGAACCGGATGCGGAGGCGAAGGCGGATGCGAAGGCGGGAGCGAGGCGTCTCATGACTGGTCCTCCCAGGAGCGGTTCGGGCGGGTGCTGTCGGACGCGTACGAGAGTACCACGGCGCCCCTTCTACAATCACGGACTGAGGAGAGGACGGTCCGGGCCTGGGTCCCACCAGACGTGTGCTAGGACACGACAACGTATGCGTCGCATGGCCGCGCAGATGCCGTCCGCGTGCCGTCCAGGTGAAGCCGAAGAGCAATCCAGGTGGAGTTCGGGTGCAGTCCTGGTGCAGCTCACGTTCCTCTCACGAGCAGTCGCCATGCAACCCCTTGCCTGGGATTCGGCGGGGCGCGCATACTGGGCAGTGCTTCCTACCAGCGGCTGCCATGCCGAAAGGGCCGTCGAGCCGAGAAACCGCAACATGGGGAGGCTCCTTCATGTGCCGCAAGCTACGCTCCGATTCGTTGCTCCTATCCGCTGCTCTACTGGGAATCGGACTGCTCCAGACGCTCGCCTTCGCACCATCTGCACGCGCCGACGTCGGCCAGACCGGCCCCGGAGTCGGAGTCGTCACCACGGAAACCGAAGGGCAGTGCGGGACGCTGTACTTCAACTCCGACGGGACGTACGAGAATGCCTTCGGGGTTCGTAACGGGTTGCTCGAACCTCCTTACGGCCAGTTCGCCGAGTGCTATGCGGTCGACGGAGCCGTGTGCGCGGTCGTGCTCGATCTGACGAACACCGGCAACACCCCCACGGACGACAAGTACATCGACATCTACGTGTGGGAGGGGGGTGGCGAGAACCCAGGCGCGGTTCGCTGCCTCGAGACCGGATTCGTGCCCGGCCCGATCGGGCTCTGGCCCGAGATCAGCCGACACGAGTTCGTCCTCACGGAGCCCTGCTGCGTGGCCGGCGACTGGTGGGCCGGTTTCTACAGCGACTGGGGAACGGAGTCGCAGCCGTTCTGGTGGTACATCGGTGCGGACCTCGATGGCGCCGGGGGCTGCCCCCGACTCAACATCGCACCGGGCGAAGGCTATCCGAGCGGCTGGCAGAACCCGTCCGTGATCTGGGGGCCGGACCAGGCCCTCGGCATCGGCGTCGAGGTCTCGGACTGTCCGACTCCGGTCGAGAAGACCAGCTGGGGCCGGATCAAGTCGCTGTTCTAGGCAAACGTCGCGAAGGTCCTTTGGGACGAGAGGGAGCGTCCAGATCGAGAGCGGTCTGGACGCTCGGCTGTTCTGCGCTGCTCTGCTTCGGTCTCGCTTCGCTCCGTACCGGTCCAGCTTCGCGCTGGTGCCGCGCTCGCTTCCCTCTGGTGCCGCTCGCGCCCCCCTGCGTCCCCCTCGCCGGCGCTTCTTTCGCCCCCTTGGACCCCGGGTCGAGGTTGAGTATCCTCACAGCTCCCCTTGCCCCTGCGAACCTGGGACTCCAACGTCGAAAGAGTCGAGGTGATTGGCCGTACCCTGAGGCACTACCGGATCCTTTCGCAGCTCGGGCAGGGCGGGATGGGCGAAGTCTACCTGGCGGAGGACACGAAGCTGTCCCGCAGGGTCGCCCTCAAGATCCTCCCCGCGGAACTCGCGTCGGATCCGACCTTCCTCGAGCGGTTCCAGAGAGAGGCGAAGGCGGTCGCTTCGCTCAACCACCCGCACATCGTCCGGCTGTACTCCATCGAAGAAGACGAGGATCCGGCCGGTGCCGGCGTCCTCCACTTTCTCACCATGGAGCTGGTCGTTGGGGACGACCTGAGCCGGCTGATTCCCGAGAACGGGTTCGAAGGCGAGGCTCTGCTCGACCTCGCCATCCAGATCGCCGATGCGCTCCATGCGGCGCACGAGGCCGGAATCGTCCACCGGGATCTCAAGCCGCAGAACATCATGGTTACGGAGAAGGGGCGCGTGAGCGTGCTCGACTTCGGGCTCGCGAAGATCGCCCAACCTCCGACGCGACCACTGTCGGACGAGACGCGGACCATGGTCGGGAAGGTCCAGCAGGGGGACAGCGACGAGCTGACCCGCCAGGGCGTCGTTCTCGGCACCGTGACCTACATGTCTCCGGAACAGGCGAAGGGGCTCTCGCTCGATCATCGCTCGGACATCTTCTCGTTCGGCATCATCCTGTACGAGATGGCGACCGGGCTCCGTCCTTTCCACGGAGACTCTTCCGCCGAGCACCTCTCCGCCCTGCTTCGGGACACGCCCACGCACGCGTCCCAGATCAGGACGGAGGTTCCCGCACCTCTGGGAGATCTCATCCAGCGATGTCTGGAGAAGGAGCCGGAGAACCGGATCCAGACCGCGGCGGAACTGGAGTCTCAGCTCCGCCGGTTTCGGCGGGAGCGGCTCTCGGGCGAGACATCCGTGCAGCGATTGCCGGAGGAGAGTGCTGGTTCCGGTTCGAGTGCGCCCAGGAAGCGGATGGTCCGCCCGCTCCTGATCGCGATCGGCGCGCTTCTGGTGGCCGTTGTCGGGGGCCTCTGGAACCGCTCGTCGAGTCCACCGAAGGGGGTCGATGAACCCGCGTCCCAGGTCCCCTCGGCGCCGATCGTCCCGGACCATGACCCGATCCTCTCGGGGGAAGCGTCGTCCGAGAAGCAGGCCCGCCGCATGATCGCCATCACCCGGTTCGAGAGCCACGGCAGCGCGGAAACAGAGTGGCTCGCCGACGGGGTACCGGAGATGCTCCTGACCGGACTCGCCCAGGCTGAAGGGATCGGGGTCGTCGGCACGGACCGACTTCTCCGCGCCGTCGACCGCCTCTCGGGAGTCTCCCTCGAAACGGCAGACCGAGACGCGTGGGGAGAGATCGCGCGCGCTGCCGGAGCCGATGCGATGGTGCTCGGCAGCATCATCTCCCTCGACGGCAACATCCGGATCGACGCCCGTCTCGAGGATCTGGAGACGGGAGAGGTGCTCGCGGCCGAGAGTGTGAGCGGATCGGATCTCTTCTCCCTCGCGGACGATCTGGCCCGCCGCATCGGCGCGGACCTCCAGATCGACGGGGAGTCCCAGGGCGGGATCGCGGACGTGACGACCAAGTCGGTCGAGGCGTTCAAACTCTACACGCAGGGGCTCGAAGCCAATCGTTACTACCGCTGGGCCGAGGCGCGGCGCTTCTTCCGCGAGGCCGTGCGCCTCGACCCCGCGTTCGCGCTCGCGGACTTCTACCTCGCCCAACTGGAAGAGGACCAGGCCGTCGCGCAGGACCACTTTCGCAAGGCGCTCCGGAACCTCGATCGTCTCCCGGAGCGGCAGCGACTCCTCGTCGGTCTCCAGCAGGCCCAGGCGGAGGGCAACTCCGGGAAGGTGGAGGATCTGGCCTACCAGATGATCGAACGCTACCCGGACATGGAGGAGACCTATTCCGCGCTCGGCGAGGTCTACTGGGCCACGAACCGGCTCGAGCGTGTCGTGTCCGTCTACGAGCGAGGGCTCATCGCGCTCCCCAACTCGGGACCGCTCCAGAACCTCCTTGCGTGGAGTCTACAAGAGGTCGGTCGCTACGACGACGCGATCGAAGCTGCGGAGGCGTATCGTCGACTGAGCCCGGGCGAGCCCGACCCGCACGACGCGGTCGGCACGGCGTACCTGTTGGCCGATCAGCCACGGGAGGCGCTCGAGAACTACGAGCGCGCCACGGCCATGAGCTTCGCCTGGTCCTACCTCTCGTCGGCCTACGCTCACGCTGCCTTGGGACAGTACGACGATGCCTTCGCCTCTCTGGAAGTGCTCCACCAGGCCGAGGAACGATACGACATCGAGTCCGCGTTCTACTTCATCGCGAAGGCGTGGATGCTGGGCCGGGTCGGCCGCTACGAGGAAGCCTCCCGGACGCTGGAGGAGCAACGGGCGTTCTACGAGAAGCTCAAGCGGACGGACGTGCTCGTCCTCGGCGAGATCCTCGAAACGCAGCTGGCGATGGAGCGCGGTGACTACACGGAGGCCCTCGACTCCCTCGCTGAACTTCGGCGACTCGTTCCCGCCCTGCCACGGACCGACCGTCCCTCGTGGATCTGGACGGCCCTTCCGTACGAGACGGTCGTTCTCATCAGCGAGGTGCTCCAGGGCACGGCCGAGGCCCGCCTCGGGAACCTCGAGGAGGCGCATCGCCGGCTGAGGCTCGCCCGCGCCGTCCCGGAGAGTCGATACAGGATCGGGCTCGTGAAGATGCTGGAAGGCGAGGTCGCCCTCGCCGAGGGAGATACGGAGGCCGCGGAAGCCGCGTTCCAGTCCGCGGAACCGTTGGGCCGTCGAAACTACTTCTATCACCCGACCGCGATGGCCGCGGATTGGCGGGGTCGGGTCGAGCGTCGCCGCGGGAACTCCGCGGCCGCGCTCGCGGCCTACGAGACGCTCATGGAGCCGGGGGACCATAGGAAGTGGTTCCTGGCGACCGAGCCGCGCCACCTCCTGGCGCGTGCCCGTCTTCTCGACGAGCTCGGGCGGGCGGGGGAAGCCGAGCCGCTCTGGAACCGGTTCCTCGATCTCTGGCAGAATGCAGATCCGGATCTGCCTGAAGTCGCGGAAGCCCGAAGACGGCTCGCGCGCTAGCCAGGCCGCGAACGATCCGACACCTTCGCATCCCGAGAGGAAGTGCTGTGAGCCGACACGCCGACGTTCCTTCCGCGGTCCTCGTTCCGTGAGCGGCCGGTACACCCTCACCGGGACGGTTGCGGGCCGCGAGTCGATCTGGACGCTGGCCGAGGGCGAGAACGTCCTCGGCCGTGGGCACGACTGTGAGGTCCAACTCCGGGATCCCTCCGTCTCGCGCCGCCACGCGCTCGTGCGCGTCGAGGGAGAGCGGATCGAGTTCGAGGATCTGAGGAGCCGGAACGGTTCCTGGAAGAACGGAGACCCCCTGGAAGGCGTCGAGCCCCTCCGCGCGGGCGACCGGATCCAGCTCGGCGACATCGTTCTCACCCTGGGCGACGCGAATGGGGAAGGCAGACAGGCGCCCCCTCGATCCGACCTGATGACGACGAGGCTCCGTTGGGAAGAGGTGGGGAGCGGATCCGAAGAGGTGAGGGAGTCGGGTGCGTTCCTCGACGCGGTCATCGAAGCGGCTCAGTTCATGGTCCTCCCGACGGCCCTCGAGGAGATCCTTCCGTCATTGCTCGACCTCGTCGCGTCGGTCGTTCCCACAGACCGGATCCTCCTCCTACTCTGGCACGAGGAGGATGGTGAGCTGGAGCTGGTCGCGAGTCGGCCCCCCGTTGCGAAGTCGGAACCACTGCCCCTCAGCCAGACTCTCGTCGACGAGGTGCTGCGGAATCGGGACTCGGTCCTCGTCGTGGACGCGCCCAACGATCCGCAGTTCGCGCAGGCGAAGAGCATCGCCGCCCTCAACCTCCAGTCCGCGATGGCGGCGCCGCTCTTCGACAACGAGCAGGTCATCGGACTCATCTACGCCCATGACGAAGGCGCCGCCCACCGGTTCGACCGGAAGGAACTCCGCGTCTTCACGATGCTCGCGAACCTGATCGCGATCAAGATCACGAACGCGCGCCTCCTCGAGCAGCATCGGGAGAAGCTGAGGCTCGAGCACGAGATGGCCGCGGCGGGGATGATCCAGCGCCGGATCCTCCCGGGCCGGATCCCGGAGATCCCGGGGTACGCGGTTGCGTCCCGGCTCGTCCCCTGCCGGGAGACCGGTGGCGACTTCTACGACGTGCGCGTTCTCCCCGGCGGGAAGATCCTCCTCGCCGTTGGCGACGTGTCGGGCAAGGGGTCCGGCGCGGCGCTCCTCACCTCGCTCACGCTCTCGGCGATCCGCGTGCTCGCGGCACAGGAGATCGAACTCGACGTGCTCGGAGCGCGTCTCAACGAACACGTCTTCGAAGCGTCGGGTCCCACGACCTACGTCACCCTCTGGCTCGGCATCCTCGATCCCGCGTCGCACCGGCTCGTCTACCTCAACGCCGGGCACAATCCTCCGCAGCTCTTGACGGACGGTTCGGACGTCACCCTCCTCACCCGAACGGGTCTTCCGATCGGGATGCTCGAGGAGGGCACGTTCGGGATCGCAGAGGTGACCCTACCGTCCCACGGCCTTCTCTGCGTCTACACCGATGGGTTGGTCGAGGCCAGGCGAGACGAGGACCTGTTCGGCGAGGAGCGGCTACAGGAGTCCTTCTCACGCAACGCAGCGGACATCCTGAACGAGACGATCGACGCGGTCTTCGGGGAGGTGGAGGCGTTTCAGGAGGACGACGTGGCCGAAGACGACTGCACCCTTCTCCTCGTCCGCCGGCTGGGGTAGTGGAGCCGCGGGCACAGCCCTCGGAATCCTGAGCGCGGAGTTCCCAGCGGAGATCCGCCCGGGGCTGGGGGACGGAAAAGTCTGAACTCGATGTCGATTCTCACCTTCCTCGAACGACTCCAGGGTACGCCCCGCGTGGAAGCGGGGCGCAACCGCTCGAGAGGAGCCTCCAGATGAAGTACTTGTGCCTTTTGTACGGGAACGAGCAGAAGAACGCGAAACTCTCCAAGGAGGAGTTCGCCGCTTTGGTCGAGCGTTGCGGGGAGCACGACCAGGCGCTGCGGCGCACCGGTGCGGTGCTCTCCGTGGAGAGTCTCGAATGGGATGTCACCACCGTCCAACCGCGCGGGGGGAAGCCCACGGTCACCGATGGACCGTTCGTGGAAACGCGCGACGTGGTGGGCAGCTTCATGGTCATCGAAGCGCGCGACCTCAACGATGCGATTCGGATCGCGTCTCTGCACCCCGCGGCGAACCTGGGGGAAGACCTGGGCTGGGGGATCGAGATCCGTCCGATCGCGGATGGCTGCCACCAGTAGGGGCGTCGATGAACGACGGGGCGCACGTGTCGTGGGAAGCGCGGGTGGAGGCGATCTACCGGAGCGAGTCGCGACGCGTGCTGGCCACCCTCATCCGCCTGTTTGGTGACTTCGACCTTGCAGAGGAGTCTCTTCACGAGGCGTTCGCGGCGGCGGTCGTACAATGGCCGCGGGACGGCCTCCCCAACGAGCCGCGTGCGTGGCTGATCAAGGTCGGCCATCTGCGCGGGATCGATGTGATGCGCCGCCGTCGCCGCCACGACCTGGCGACGGCCGACCTCGGTCGTGAAGAACAGCGGATCTGGCCGCCGCCCCAACCGCCCCTCATCGAGTCCGTGACGGACGATCGTCTGCGCCTCCTGTTCGTCTGCTGTCGGCCGGAGCTGCCCGAAGACGCGCGAATCGCGCTGACTCTGCGCGAGCTGTGCGGCCTCACCACGGAGGAGATCGCGCGGGCCTACCTGGTGCGCGCCTCGACCATTGCGCAACGGATCGTGAGAGCGAAGCAGCGGATCCGTGAGCTGCAGCTCCCCTACGAGGTGCCCGGCCCTTCGGAACTGCCCGCGCGCACCGCGTCGGTGCGGCGCGTGATCTACCTGGTCTTCAACGAGGGGTACTCCGCGTCGAGCGGAAGCGAACGAACCCGCGTCGATCTCAGCGAGGAGGCGATCCGGTTGGCGCGCCTCCTCGCCGTGACCTCGCCGGACGCGGAGACCGATGGACTGCTGGCGCTGATGCTCCTCCAGGATGCGCGCCGTGCATCGCGGACTTCGCCCACCGGTGAGCTCCTGCTGCTATCCGAGCAGGACCGCTCCCTGTGGGATCGGTCCCGCATCGCGGAAGGCCTGGCTCTCGTCGAGCGCGCGCTCGAGAGCGGTGCCCGCGGGCCCTACACGCTGCAGGCCGCCATTGCGGCGGTGCACGCCGAGAGCCCCGACGCGGCATCGACCGACTGGCGTCAGATCGTCGCGCTCTACGAGCTGCTCCTCCAGGAGGAGCCGACACCCGTGGTGCGCCTCGCGCGTGCGATCGCGCTCGCCGAGGCAGAAGGCCCGCTGGAGGGCCTCGTCGAAGTCGACGCGATCCTCGCAGCAGGAGAGCTCGCGGGCTACCTGCCGGTCCACGCCGCGCGCGCCGACCTCTGCCGCAGGCTCGGGCGCCGGCAGGACGCTCTCGTCGCCTACCACCGCGCCCTTTCCCTCGCGTCGCTGGAACCCGAGCGCCGGTTCTTCGAGAGGCGTATCGCCGAGCTCGGCGGTTAGTGGTCGTCGCGGCGCTCGGCCGTCCCCGTCTCCGGTCAGTGCGCTCGTTCGACCCGCATCATCCGCCCGACTTCGCTCCGGCCGTTCGTGTCGAGACGGTAGAGATAGAGTCCGGTCGGAAGGTCGTCTCCCGCGAACTCCACTTCGTGGCTTCCGGCGGACGCCTCGCCGTCGAACAACACACCGAGTTCTCTTCCCGCCACGTCGTAGACGCTGAGACGAGCCGCTCCGTCCGTGGGCAGGTCGAAGCGGATCCTCGTCGTGCTCCCGAACGGATTGGGGTAGTTCCGCAGCGTCGGTTCGGCCGCGTCTGCCGTCTGTGGCGTGGCATCGGAGACACCTGGACGAAGGCGTCGCCACACGCCCGAGTGGGCCGAGCCGGCGAACATATAGGAGTCGTTCGCGGTGAACTGGAGCATGGTGGTGACCGGCGAGAGTCCCTGGGAGAAGGCGAAGAAGTGCCCGCCGGAATCGTTGGAGATGAAGATGCGTGCACCCTCGATCGCGGTCGCGACGAGGACCTGTCCGTTTCCGATGCACTGCGCGTCGAACGCGCTCTCTCCGAACCCGGTGAGTCCCCAGGACTCGCCGCCGTCCGTGGAGATCCAGACGCCGGTGTGGAACTGGGACGCGTAGGCGAAGTTCCCGCAGGCCGAGATTCCGACGAGTCCCGTCTGGGAGAGCACCCGTTCCCAGTTGAGTCCGTCGTTCTGGGACCGGTAGATCCCGTCGTTCGTGAGGATGGCGTAGACGGTTCCGTTCCCGGCCGCGTAGATCTCGTCGACGCCTCCGTTCGTCGGGATCTGCGGCCTCTGCCAGCTCTCGCCGTGGTCCGAGGAGAAGAAGATGCCGGCGCTGGTCCCGGCGATGAGGTTGTTTCCGCTCGCGGTGAGGCCGAAGATGAAGTCGAGATCGGGAAGGCCTTGGTCCGCATGCGTCCAGACGTCGCCGTCCCGCCGGAAGATCGTGGTGTCGTACTGGATCCTCGCACTGACGAAGAGATCGCCTTCCAGGACGGCGATCCCCGAGATGGTTCCGTAGTCGACCATCTCGGAACCTCCCGCGAGCTTGGTCCAGCGATAGCCGTTGTCGTACGAGACATGGAGTCCGTCCCGGGTACCTGCGTAGACGGTCTCGCCGTCGACCAGCATCTCGTCGATCGCTCCTCCGGGTGCGAGCCCCTCGTTCGCATGTACCCACTGCTGCCCCGCGTTCGACGACCGATAGAGGCCGGAGTAGTGCGTGCCCGCGACGAGGACGTCGCCGAGGTGTGTGATCGCCTGCGCGTCCTTCGGGCCCATCCCGGTGGGAATCGGGGACCAGTGCATTCCCTGATCGGTGGACTCGTAGACGCCGTCGTAGGAAGTCGCGGCGTAGAACTTGGGTCCCACGATGTCGAGGTCGTAGATGTTGGAGACGGTCACGTCGAACGGAATGCGGATCCGTTCGAAGGTCGCTCCGGAGTCGTAGGAACGGAGGATCTCGCTGTTTCGACCGACTAGGAAGGTGTCTGCCTTTGCGATGGCGGAGAAGTTCACCCTGGCCCCGAACTCCGCGAGGCGGATCCAGCTGTCTCCTTCGTTCGTCGACCGGTGGAGATCCGAGGAATTGCCGGCGATGAGGATGTCCCCGTGGTTCGCGATGCAGTTGAAGGAGCCCTGGAAGAGATCGGTCAGCTCCCAGCTCATGCCTAGGTCGTCAGAGCGGTACACGCCTCCCGCCGCGGCGAAGACGTAGTTGTCCGTGACCGCGAGGTCCTTGACGTTGATCGGGGAGTCCGGGGAGGGGGGGAGCCAGCTCGCGCCGTCGTCCGTGGAGCGGTACACGCCATCGCTCGTCGCGGCGAAGAGAGTCCCGGACTTCCTGACCACGCGACGGGCGTCGGCGTGCTCCATCCCTGTGTTGCTCGGAGCCCAGCTCGCACCGGCGTCGTGGGAGACGTAGAGGCCGTCCTTGTCCGTCCCCGCGAAGATCCGTCCGCCCAGTTCGTCGAGTGAGTGGATGTATCCACCCTCCGGTCCGGAAGTCCGCACCCATTGGGCGTGGCCGGTCGAAGGGATGGCGAGAACGAGCAGCAAGAGAAGAGTGAGTTTCACGTGGGCCTCCGTTGGCCAGAGATTCGGTTTGCGATGTTGGTGTTGGGTGGTCGCCGCAGTCGAGCGTCGGAGGCTTGTCGGCTTCTGCGGGGCGGCGAGTCACGAGTGAGCCCTCCGCCTCTGGCGGTACCCGGGGCCGTTCGCGGTGTGACCGACTTCGGTCCGTCCTCGAGGAGGTTTGCGTTCGGCGTGAACGAGCTCGTTCAGGAACTCCCGCGCGCTCTCCAGGTCGACCTCTCCCCGTGTGGAGAAAGTCGACACAGTTGCCGTCTAGCGACGGACCAACCGGCCCGAGTCTTCGCCGTCCGGTGTGTGGAGACGGTAGACGTAGGTTCCCGACGGAAGACCGCGCAGGGAGACGCTCGACTCGTGCAGTCCCACGCCGAGGTCCCCGCGTGACCAGCCGAGGACATGACGCCCGGAGAGGTCGTACACGTCGACTCTGGCGTTCCCCGGAGTCGCGAGCGCGAACCGGATGTGCGCCTCGTCGCCCGCGGGATGGGGAGTGACGCGCAGTCGAGGGCCGGTGGGGCGGAGCCCCCCGGAGTCTGCGTGGTGCGGGTCGTGCGGACCGGACTCGTCTTCGCCGACACCGGACGGCACGAGTGGGCCTCCTCCGTCGTTCGTCCTGAGGATGGTGCCGCCGTTTCCGACCGCCCAACCGCGCGTGTCGTCGAGGTAGAAGAAGGTGGCGTTGAGGTCTTCCGTCGTGCCGGTCTGCTGCGTGTTCCAGGTCGCGCCTGCGTTCGTCGACTTGAGGATCGTGCCCCCATCGCCGACGGCGTAGATCTTCGCGGTGTTGTTCTGCGAGTACTGCACGCCGCGGAGCGCACCGGGCGCCCCAGACCAGACCGGACTGAACTGCCACGATCCGGAGGACCGGAGGACCGTGGCGTCGCCTCCCACGATGAGCCGGCTCGGGGAGAACATCGGCATGGCGAGGAGATCCACCGTCGTTCCCGTATCGCGGGGGCTCCAGGGTGACGAGAACGTGCCGATGTAGAGCGCACCACCTTCGCCCACCACCTGCCAGACGCCGGTGCCGGTCGCGGCGTAGAAGTTCGTGTTCGTGCCGAGATCGTCGAGCGTCCAGGTGAGCCCGACGTCCGGAGTCCGGAGGACGGTGCCGTTGTCTCCGCACGCGATTCCCGAGAAGTCCGAGATGCTGCGAAGCGTGTTCGTGGTGCCGCTCGCGATCGTTTCCCACGTCACGCCCGCGTCCTGCGTGCGGACGATCGTGCCGTTCGCGCCGACCGCGATGACGGGGCCGAACTGGGTCTCCTGGAACGCGATCGCGTAGAGGTTCTCACTGGTTCCCGAGTCCTGCTCTTCCCAGGTCGCGCCGCCGTTCGAGGTGTAGAGGATGGTTCCGTCGTCGCCGCAGGCCCATGCGATGTCGATGTCGCTGTGGTTCGCCGTGACCCCGTGGAGGTCGACGGTCGTGCCGCTGGTCTGGAGCTCCCATCCGGCGGCCAGACAGGTCGATGCGAGGAGCAGGGTGCAGGTGAGGGCTGCCGCGGCCGGGATCGGGTTGCGTCGGTTCACGAAACGGTGCCTTTCTGGGGTCGGTCCAGATTCTTCGGCCGTCGTCGGATCCGTCCGATCGGCCCGAAGGGGAGGTCGCTCGGGGACGCCCGCTGATACGCGCCGGGCTCCGCCGATCGAGAGCGGAGCACGCACGTTCGGCGTGGATGCGGTAGGATCGGGAGCTGGCCAGGGAGCGGGCTCTGGGGACGGACGGGGCATGGCCGACGCCAATGTGAGCGGCGGCATGACGTCCGGGCGCCGGCCCGGGGCCGGCCGGAGAAGGAGGAGGAGACGATGCAGCCACTCAAGGAGATCGTGGCCAAAGACGGCGTCTGCGAGCTGGAGTGGGTCCTGCCCGAGGGGCAGACCCTGGAGGACTGGCCGGGATCCGCCCCCGACCTGCTCGTGGAGATCCCGCACGGCGCCACCCGAACCCGGGACTACAGTCGGCTCCGCGCGCGACTCTCCCCGACGCTGCCCGAGGATCTGGTCGACTTCTTCCACGTGAACACGGACGTCGGTGCACCGGAGTATGGACGCGAGGTCGCACGGCAGGTCGTGGCGGGCGCGGGCGGCGCGTCTGGCGGTGGCCGGCCACTCCTCGCCCTGGTCATCCGTTGCCTCCTTCCGCGCACGTTCATCGACACGAACCGCGTCGCCGAGGACAGCTCGGCGGCCACCGCGCGGACGGAACTCAATGCCGCGATCTCAGAGTACGTGCGGGATCCGAAGGATGTCGAACTGCTCGTCTCGCTCCACCAGAGCTATCACGACGTCGCGGACCGGGCGTTCGACTGGGTGTGTGGCGGAGGTGGGATCGCACTCGCGCCCCATACCTATGCACCCCGCTCCATCCAGATCGACGACTTCGACGAAGGGATCGGAAGAGCGATCCGTGCCGCCTACGAGCCGGACGTCTACGAGACCTGGACGGTACGTCCGCCGGTCGATCTGATCACGCTCGCGCCGGACGGGCGTGACCTCTCTCCGCGGAGCGTGGTCGACGCGATCCGGAAACGCTACGAGGCCTTGGACATCGCGACGGCGGAGAACGACACCTACCGCCTCCATCCGTCGACGATGGCCTACCGGTACGCAGACCGCTACCCGGGGCAGGTGCTCTGTCTCGAGCTGCGTCGTGACTACCTTGCGGACCCGTTCACTCCGTTCGCGGAGATGCACGTACCCGAGGAACGCGCGAAGCGGATGGCGGGCCCGATCGCGGAATCGCTCCGGGAGGCGCTGCTGGCTCGGAGCTGAGTCCGGCACCGGCGCCGGCAGCGGCACCAGCATCGGCATCGGCGCCGGCAGCGGCATCGGCACCGACACCGGCACCGTTCCGCCCGTTCCGGCTCCACCCCGAGCGTTCCGTGCCCGCGCCCCGGATCCGCTCCGTGTACGAACCGAGAATCTCCTGTGATTCCTGGCTGTCCCCGAGGTCAACCGACGGGGGCAGTACCCGAGCACAGGAGGTGTTCCATGTCCGATCGATCGGTCGGTATCGCGCGTCACGGATTCTCGGTCAGTGCGACCCTCGTCGCCGCTCTGGCTCTCTTCCTCATTCCTTTCCTCTTCGACTCTTCTCCGAGCGGACAGGGGGCACCCGACGGGTCGGACCCGTTTGCTTCCCTCTCGGAGATTCCCTCGGTGGGTTTGGCCGGGCCGACGGTGCCGCCCGACTGGTACGAAGCCGTGACCGACCGGATCGCGCGGTCGGAGTACGACGTTTCGAGGGCGGCGGAGGGCCTGCAGGCGCCGAACCGCGCGCAGGATCTCCGCACCTACTTCCGGGAGGGAGGCATCGACGTCCTTCCGCGCCGGGCGATGGAAGCGGATTGGACCTGGTCGTGGCGGACGCGCGCGTGGGGCCGCCTCCCGGATGAGGACGCGTGCACCGCTTCGTTCGATGGCATCGCGTCGCTCGACCTCGTGGCGTCACGCGAGCCGATCGTCGACTGCTTCCGCGTCTCGTACGCACAGGACGGCTTTACGGAGTGGTACGAGAACCGTCCAAGTGGGATCGAGCAGGGATTCACGATCGAACACCGTCCGGCTGGAGACGGACTCCTCTGTTTCGAGGGGGCTCTTGGTGGACATCTGACTCCGCGGCTGCACGGCGACACCGCGGGCGTCGAGTTCGTGGACGCGACGGGGCAGACCGCGTTCGACTACGACGGCCTCCTTGCGTACGACGCGACGGGCCGAGAGCTTCCGGCTCACCTCGAGTGCGGCGACGACTTCCTCCGCATCCTGGTCGACGATGCGGGGGCGATGTATCCGTGCGTGATCGACCCGATCCTCACCACGCCGTCGTGGACGGTGTCGGGTACGCAGACCGATGCGCGGCTCGGATACTCCGCCTCGACGGCCGGCGACGTGAACGGTGATGGGTACAGCGACATCATCGTCGGTGCGAACGGATACGACCACGGAGAGGCCAACGAAGGTAGGGTCTGGGTCTACCTCGGCTCTTCCGACGGTCTGGAAGCGAGTCCGGCCTGGTCGGCGGAGGCGAACCAGGCGAACGCCTATCTCGGCTACCACGTGGCCACCGCGGGCGACGTGAACGGCGATGGATACGACGACGTTCTCGCGGTCGCGATGTACTACGGCGAGGACTTCATGGACGAAGGCGTGGCCTGGCTCTGGATGGGCTCGGAGGATGGGCCGGAGGCGGACCCGTCCTGGGAACGTTTGGGTGGTCAGTACAGCGCGCAGATCAACATGGCGACGATGGCCGGTGACGTCAACGCGGACGGCTACGCGGACGTCCTCGTCTCCGCGCACAGCTACATGGACACGTATCCGAGCGAAGGCAAGGTCTGGCTCTTCCTCGGCTCCGGTTCCGGTCTCTCCACCACGCCGGCCTGGTCGAAGGCGGGCGGACAGGAGGGCGCGTTCTTCGGCATGTGCATCGCGGCCGCGGGCGACGTGAACGGAAACGGCTACGACGATGTCATCATCGGTGCCTCGCGGTGGGACGCGGGCCAGATCGACGAGGGGCGCGCTTTCCTCTACTACGGCTCACCGACGGGCCTCAACGGAACCTCGGCCTGGTCACACGAGTCGAACCAGACGGGCGCGCACTACGGCGACTGCGTGGCAGGTGCGGGCGACGTGAACGGTGACGGCTACGCGGATCTCCTCGTGAGCGCACACCTCTACAACAGCGGGGATCTGGAAGAAGGGCGGGTCGAGCTCTTCCTCGGCGGCAACCTCGGTCCGTCGACGTCTCCCGATTGGTCGATCGACGGGAACGCGGAAGAGGAATGGATGGGCTACAAGCTCTCCACCGCCGGAGACGTGAATGGAGATGGCTTCGCGGACGTGCTCGTGACCGCGCAGCGCTACTACACGGACATCGAGCAGGACAGGGGAGAGGTGCACCTCTTCCTCGGTTCCTGGTCCGGACTCTCGCTCGATCCGGTCTGGACGACCGACGGCGA
Organism: Candidatus Eiseniibacteriota bacterium; assembly: GCA_020633975.1. GTDB lineage: Bacteria > Eisenbacteria > RBG-16-71-46 > CAIMUX01 > CAIMUX01 > JACKCR01. Next base: position 20,860 of record JACKCR010000012.1, read on the forward strand.
TCTCCTCGATGCGAAGTTCGGCTCGGCCCTCGCTACGGCCGGGGACGTCAATGGCGACGGCTACAGCGACATCCTGGTCGGCGCACCGAACTACAGCACGAGCCTCCACCTCGGGAAGGTGTTCGTCTATCACGGCGCTCCGGACGGGCCGAGGGAGACCGCCGGTTGGGTCACCGAGAGCAACCAGACGGACGCCACCTACGGAATCTCCGTCGCATATGCGGGTGACGTTGATGGTGACGGCCGGACGGACGTACTGGTCGGCGCCACCGGCTACGACAACGGACAGGTGGACGAGGGCGCGGCGTTCCTCTTCCTCGGAACGGCGCAGGGGCTCTCGGCCATCCCGGCCTGGTGGGCGGAGTCGAACCAGGCCGGCTCGTCGTTCGGTCGCTGCGTCGCGAGCGCGGGCGACGTCAACGGGGACGGGCTCGACGATGTCGTGATCGGAGCGCCGCGCTACGACAACTCCTTCACCGACGAAGGAGCGGCCTTCGTCTGGATGAGTGCGCCCGGAGGGATTCCCTACGGAAACCCGACGAACGCGGACTGGACCCGGTTCGGCGGACAGGACGGCGCGCAGCTCGGCTGGTCCGTATCGACGGCGGGGAACGTCAACGGCGACGCGTACTCGGACCTCATCGTCGGGGCGTATCTCTACGACAACGGACAGTCGAACGAAGGCGCCGCCTGGGTCTACCACGGATCGGCGAGCGGACTCTCGACCACGTCCAACTGGTTCCGCGACAGTGCGCAGTCGAGCGCATACTTCGGAGTGTCCGTCGCGCACGCCGGTGACTTCAACGGCGACGGCTACAGCGACGTGATCGTCGGCGCGTCTCGGTTCACGAGCGGGCAGAGCCTCGAAGGGTTCGCGTTCCTCTACACCGGTTCCTCGAGCGGGCTCTCCGCCGGAGCTCCGTACTGGTATGGGGAAGCGAACCAGGCCAGTGCGCGGCTCGGTTCGAGCGTGGCGAGCGCGGGAGATGTGAACGGCGACGGCTACAGCGACATCTTGGTCGGCGCCCCCTACTACGACAATCCGACACTCAACGGAGGCACCGCCTATCTGTGGTACGGCACGCCGACCGCACCCGTTCCCGGCAATCCGGACAACGCCGACTGGGCGTCGGGACGCCAGCAGGAGGACGCGCTCTACGGAACCTCCGTCAGTAGTGCGGGGGACGTGAACGGCGACGGCTACAGCGACATCCTCGTCGGGTGCCCGAACAACGACGGGACTCCCGGAGTGGATGCCGGCATGGTCGCCCTCTGGTACGGGAGTGCCGATGGGCCGTATCCGGTGGCCGCGGGTTGGATCGCCGAGGGGAGCGCGGCGAACGGCAACTTCGGTTTCTGCGTGGCCGGGAACGGAGACGTGAACGGCGACGGCTACTCGGACATCCTCGTCGGCGCGCACGACTACACGAACGGGCAGACCGAGGAAGGCCGGTCCTTCGTGTACTACGGCAACGACAGTCGCGGACTCTCCCGCGACCCCCGCCAGGCGACGAGCACACTCTCCCACGTGATCGCTCCGCTCGGGCGCTCGAACTCCGAGACGGCGATCGGGCTCGGCCTACGGGGACGATCGCCGGCCGGCAGGGGAGAGGTGCGGATCGAGTGGGAACTCGCGCCCCACGGAACGTCGTTCGATGGAGTCGCAGACGGTGTCGGCAGCTGGCACGACACGAACACGCCGGCGTCGTCCGACGGCAGCTACTACGACATCGCACGTTCGATCGGGGGGCTCTACGCGGGAACGCCGTATCACTGGCGGGCCCGGGTCGGAGGGAAGAGCCCCTACTTCCCGCGGAGCCCGTGGGTCCACCTGCCGTTCAACGGGGAGACGGAGATGGACTTCCGAACCGGCGGGACCCCGTCCGGAGTCGATCCGGACCCGGTGACGGCCGTGCTGTCGCTCTCGGCGAGCCCGAACCCGTTCACGGAGATCACCTCGATCCGGTTCGCGCTTCCCGAAGCAGTCCACGTGCGCCTCGGAGTCTTCGACGTCCAGGGGCGTCGAGTCGGTTGTCTACTCGATGCGGAACGCGCAGCGGGTCCATTTGAGGTGACATGGACGGGCCGAGATGGGAGCCAACGTCCACTTCCGGGGGGAGTCTACTTCGTCCGGCTCGAGATCCACGATCACGTGCGCACACTGCGCGTGGTTCGGTTGGAGTGAGCTGACCTTCCCGGTGGGCTTGGGGCGACCTCACAGTGGGTGCGATAAGGACAACTCACTTGGTCAGCCCGCAACCTCCGGTGCGGGGACTCGAGGGGCGCTGCCGACCCGGCCAGCTGCTTGGACGAGTCGCATATCCCGGCTCGGGTCCCTTGGATCTGGAGTCGGCGGCGTGATCGCCTGTGCACGACCCGTCGTGGCCTACTGCCTCATCGTCGGCACCACCGCTTCCTGTCGCCGTCGTCTCCAAGTTGCGTGATCATCGGGCCGATGTCAGGATCTTCGAATCCCCGTCTACGTCTACCGATGGAAGGTTCGTCGAATCGCCCAGCGCTCCCAGATAGTCGATGTCCAACTCCAAGATGGTCTCCTGCTCGTTGGCCCACACGCGCGATACGACAGGAATGGCGTGAACGTTGTCCCGGCTCTCCTGAAATCGATCCGTGTTCAGGTCTCGGATGTTCTCCACCGAGTCAACGGCGATTGCATACCTGGATCCATCGGGACAGCGGAGCAGCAGTCCCAGTTCACGAAGGTCGTTCACGAGCACCGACTTGAACTCTCCGAGGAGCGCGAGGAGCTTCGCCAGGACATTCGCCCTCGCGCTCTCGATCCGGGCGAGCCCCTCATCGGACTTGCCCTCCCGTGCCAGCGACAACGCGATGCTGGCGAGCCCATGGATCTCCTTGTGAGGCTCCTCCAACTTCTGGAGCAGCCGCCGGAGGGACTCATCTGCGGTGTGAAAGGAGTAGAACCACTTCCCGAACGCGCATTGCGTGGGATCCGTGGCCTTGCGAAATGGCTTCCCGTCCCTTACCGCGGACTCCAGCGCTTCGAGCCAGTCGATGTGTTCCTGCTCTCTTTGGCTCAACGCAGCCACCAACTCCTGGCGCTCCGCGAGGAGGCCGGGATCCCCCACCATCGATCGAACGTCGAAGAGAGGCAGCACAGAGCTGCGAACGTTGACTCCACCGCGCAGGTGCGCGCGGTGGGTGGGGATCTCGACGACCGCCGAGAGGGGGACGATCTCGTCGACGATGCCGACCGGGAGGCAGAACGCCTTCCCGCGCACTTCGAAAGTGAGCACTTGCTTCATTCCGTCTCCGATCCTGCAGCGTTCCCGAGACATGGAACGTGAGCCAAAGAAATCCGAGCCGTGGTTGGCGACCTGCCGACGACTTGCGGTCGCCTCAGAAGATCGACCGTCGGGAAACAGATCCTAAGGCGCAACTTCGAACTCGCATCGGTGCCGCGGGCGCGGGGCTGGATTGTGTGGATCCCCTCAAGGAACGAGGGCCGCCGGTCGATCGGATATCTGAAGAGACGGTCTACCGGCCCCGAATCTCCGAGGCTGCCAAGGGTGCCCTCGACCGAAATCGACGAACCAGATCAGTGGAGGACGGAATGGGAACTCCAGAGGAACTCCCAAGTGATCCGGCGGCGGCCGACGCCTGGGTAAACGAGATCATCGCACGCGAACAGGTGAGCCGCGAGCGACAGCTGGCAGCGGACGTCCCCAAGCAGCGTAGGAGCCTGCTGCCCATCCTGATACCGGTGGCTGTCGTTGCCGCCGTTCTCGCCGTGTGGAACCCGGGCGCCACGCCGGTCGTGTCCCCGAAGGCACCGAAGATCGAAAGAGTGGCAGCGTCGGCTCTCTCGGTGCAAGTGGCCATTCGTGCGGTGGAGGCATACACCGACTCGACGGGCCGGCTCCCCGCCTCGCTCGCCCAAGTGCTCCCAGCAACGATCGATGTGAAGTACCAGTCCTTCGGCGACGGGTCATATCGACTGCAGGCCGGCTCGCCGGGCAACGAAGTCGAGTACGTTTCGAGCGGCCCGGCTTTCGAACTCGATGCCATGGTCGTTCCAGCCCTCCAGGAGGCAGTGAAGTGATTCAGACGCGCGCACGCAGTAGCCGTGGGGGATTCACACTGGTCGAGCTGATGTTCGTCATCACTATCATCGGCCTGCTCGTCAAGTTCGCCGCCCCCTATGTCCAGAACGTCAGAACCGGAGCGGACGCATCGGCCGTCATGGCTGACCTCAACACGATCCGACTCGCTGGATTCGACTATCTGGTCGAGCATGGCGAGTTCCCTCGGTCGGGGCCGCTCGGCGCGCCACCGCCTTCGTTGGCCGACAGGCTGCCCGCGGGCTTCGAGTTCCAGTACAAGGACGCCCGATACATGTGGCTCTCATCCAGGTGGCGCGGGAGCGAGATCTACGCGGGCCCGCTCGTCTGGGGGCCACCCGAGCTGGTGGATCAGGTGGCCAAGCTCTCCTCGAACGAGAAGATCCGGGCGCGCGGAATCTGCTGGTTCGTCTACACCAACTGAGATCGACCGGGCGGGGGAGAACGAGGGGACGGAGGCTTTCGGCATCGAGCCGCCGTCCTATGCCCGGCGGAGAGACTTCGCCCGCCCAGTCCAGTGGGCGACCACCCGCTCGAACTCGGCCTTCGCGAACGGCTTGGCGAGGTAGTCGTCCATGCCCGCCTGCAGGCACTTCTCGCGATCCCCAGAGAGTGCGTGCGCGGTCATCGCCACGATCGGGGTGTGTCTCCCCGTAGCCGTCAGGCGGATCCGACCTGTCGCTTCGTAACCGTCCATGACCGGCATCTGGCAGTCCATCAGAATCAAGTCATAGCCGTGTCGGGACGCCATGACGAGGCCCTCGGAGCCGTTCTCCGCGGTCTCCGTCTCGCATCCCATATCGTGCAGGAAGCGCAGAGCGAGCTTCCGGTTCACGACGTTGTCCTCGACCAGAAGGACGCGGGGCGGGTTGCCGGCTGCGGCCATCTCCATGGGTGTTTCACATACTCGCTCGGGGGAAGACACTGACCGTGCCGCGAGGGCCCCAGCGACCTCGCACGGGAGGACGAACCAGAAGCTCGTGCCCGATCCGGGGGCGCTTCTGACATGCAGACACCCGCCCATGAGGTCGACCAGGCGCTTGCTGATCGCGAGTCCCAGTCCCGTCCCACCGTACTGCCTCGTCGTACTCGAGTCGGCCTGGGCGAAGCTCTCGAAGATCACGGCCAGCTTCTCGGCTGGGATCCCGATACCGCTGTCTGTGACCGTGAACCGCAGTCGGACACGGTGGTTGTCGACCTTCCGCTCGCGTTCGGGTTCCCCTCGAGATCCGCATGCGCTCTGGCATTCGTAGGGAGTTGGACGAGTGAGGTCAGTTGCCGCTAGCGACGGCGAGCCGGGAGCATCTTCGATGTCGGCTGATTCGACGCCGAGTGGGTTGAACTCGGCGGGTTCGCCCAGCACGGTGACCCCGACGAGAACCTCCCCTTGGGGCGTGAACTTGATCGCATTGCCAACCAGGTTCACCAGCACCTGGCGGATCCGGCTCGCGTCTCCTACCACGTAGTGTGGGCATCGCGGGTCGATCCGCCAGTCGATCCTCAGATCCCTCTCCTCTGCTGCGAATCTCATCGGACGCATGGTCCGCTCCAGCGTCTCTCGGATGTCGAAGGGCTCCATCTCGACAGCCAACTTCCCGGCCTCGATCTTCGAGAGATCCAGGATGTCGTTGATCAGAGAGAGCAGCCCTTCCGCCGAGCCATTGGCGGTCTCGGCCCAGTCACGAACCTCCTCGTTGATCTCACTCCCCAGGATGAGTTGCGTCATGCCGATCACACCGTTCATCGGGGTTCGGATCTCGTGGCTCATGTTGGCCAAGAACTCGGACTTCGCCCGGTCCGCCGCCTCCGCGAGCTCCTTCGCCTCTAAGAGCTCGCTCGTTCGTTCCCGGACTCGTGTCTCGAGCTGGTCGCGGGCTGACAGCAGAGACTGGTCTCTCACCTCGATCTCCTCGAGCATCTCGTTGAAACCTCGAATCAGCCGGCCGAGTTCGTCGTCGCCCTGGGCTTCGAGGCGGAGGGAGTACTCCTTCTCAGCGCCAACTCGGGCGACTGCATCTGAGAGCCGCGCGATCGGTCCGAGGACGACGACGCGAAGCTCCCTCGCCAGAGCCCAGGCGACAGCGACGCCACCGAGCGTGCAGAGAAGCCCGGCCAGGATCGACTGCGCCGTCCGTCGGCGAAGCTCCGCGGAACTCGCGACGAGGAGGAGAGAACCGATCCGCTCTCCCTCGTGGAGGATGGGGGTTTGGCAGACGAAGGCGCCGCGAACGAACCCACCCGAACGACTCGCAGGTTCCGCCCGCGACAGCGGGCCGGACTCGGCGACGTCTTCGGCGCCCCCGGCGAGGGGCGTCGCCAGGCTCGCGTCGCCCCGACGGTACTGCGCGAAGGGTGCGCCGAGTAGGTCGAAAGCCCCCACTTCCACGATCGCGCTCTCGGCCGACAGCGCGAGGAGTGCCTCGGTTGCCGCGGCTTGGTCCTCGAAGACGAGCGGTACCTCGCAGTTGCTCGCACCCACCTCAGCGAGTGACTGGATCGTCTCGACAAAACTCCGCCGCTGCATCCGGTAGTTGAGGGTCACGACCGCGGCGGAGGTCAGTGTGAGGCCGGTCGCGCTCGTGAGTAACACTATCGCGGTCACTTTCCAGGATATGGGTGACCGGTGGACCCGGGCCTTGATCAGATCGAACCAGTGCAACGAGACTCACCTCAGAGTTGTGGCGACGTGGCCGTTCATCCGGTAGCCCCCGGGATGCCGATCTTCTCGAGGTGTGAGTCGATCAGCGGGGTCGGAGGTCCTGCCCCCCCCTCGTTCCTTCGGCAGGCTCGACCGCCAACCTCAAGAAAAACCGGCCGCGCGCCGAACAAGGGCTTGATGAATGTGTGCGGTGGGCTCGGGTGGAACAGGCGCGGCACCGCACCCCTTGCGGAGAGAGACGGAGTGACTTCGACCGATCTGGTTGGCCTGCTGGAGAGCGATGACGCGACGATGTCGGACCCTTGCCTGGCTCCTCCTTTGGGCGTCGATCCTCGCCCTGCCGGGAACACCAGACGCGATCCTGGCGGAGGAGTCCGCCTCCGCGGTCCCGTGGCTCGTGCAAGTGGCGATCGTGAAGAAGATCCTCCCCTTCGACGAGTCGATCGACGACACCGGAGTTCGGCTCTGGGTGGTCGGTGAGGCCCCTGGGGAGATCACGGCAGACAGCCTCTCCGCCCTCTTCGCCGCCGCCGGCGTCGAGTCACTCTCAGCCGACGAAGCACCCGAGGCTGGAAGGGGATCGGTAGCCTACCTGCTGCCGAGCGGGCGCCCCTACGGAGAGAGATTGACTTCGCGGGGCGTGCTCACGATTGCGGCCATTCCTCCGTCCGACACTCCGAGTCCGGTCGTGATCGGGCTCACTCTGGTGGAGGGCAAGCCGAAGATCGTCGTGAGCCGTTCGGCTCTCGAGTCGTCCGGCCACAAGTTATCGGCGAAGCTACTGCGAATCTGTTCTTTGGTGGAATGAACCGTTGCTCGAGTTCGCAGGAGGATTTGACGTGAGGGACACAGTGGACGGTGGCTCGAGACGGAGGAATCCGGAGTGGGTCGGTCAGGAGTGAAGCAAGCAGGAGTGATTCGATGATTCACCGAATCGGCATGATGGTCGCCGCACTTGGGCTCGTGGCCGGCGCGCCTTCAGCACGTGCCCAACTGACCCTCGAGGATTTCGACAATCTGGATCTCGGAGAGATCCTCGACACGGAGGTCGTTTCGGCTTCCAAGCGACTCGAGCGTTCCTCGGAGGCGCCGGCAACGGTGCACGTGGTGTCCCGCGCCCAGATCGACGCTCGCGGGTACCGTAACCTGGAGGATCTCCTCGAGGACATCCCCGGTGTGGAGATCCAGAAGAACTCGGTCTCCGAGCAGCGGAACCAGATCTCCATGCGCGGGATCGCCGGAAACGAGAAGTTCATCGTCTTGCTCGACGGACATCGGATCAACTCGACGACGGGTACGCCGCACGTGGTCGGGGCGAACTTCTCCCTCGCCAATGCGGAGAGAGTGGAGGTGGTTCTCGGGCCAGCTTCGGCCCTCTATGGGGTCGATGCGTTCGCGGGCATCGTCAGCATCTACACACGGTCCGGGGTAGGCATCGACGGTGGGGAGGTGACGGGAAGTGCCGGGAGTTTCCTGACCTCGGACGACTCCATCGTCTACGGGAAGCAGATCTCCGAGCACCTGGACATCGCGGTCACCGTCGACATGTACCATTCCGACGAACCGGTCCTACCCGATTACTACCGCGATGACTTCGCCTGGTACCGTGATGTCTACAGCAAGACCGGACTCGTCCAGAAGTCGCCGTTCGAAAAGGACGAGCTCGTGGCGACGGGAACCCCGGTGGAGTACGAAGCCCCGACCGATGCGCACTTCGTCCACGCCCGGCTTCGTTCCGAGAACTTCGAGATCGGGTACACTCGAAACCGCGAGGCCCACAGCAGTTCGATCGGCATGCGTCCCGAGTACAACGTGTACGGGAAGGGAATCCGGTTCGACATCGGACTGGAGACGATCTACGCCGACCACGAGTACACGCCGAACGGGTCTCGGTGGAGCATCGAGGGTTCGATCAGCAAGAGCACCTATCGTCTGGATCCCAGCACGGTCTTCGTCAACACGTTCAGCTCGTACGAGCGCGCCTACAAGTACGAGTCGGGGACGTCCACAACCGTGGAGGAGCAGCTCCGCCTCGACGTGACGGAGAGTACGTCCGCGATGGTGGGAGTCTCCTACCAGGATCTGACCGCGATTCCGAAGACGGGGGACCTGCCCTTCCCCTACGACGAAGGAGTGGCGCCGGACGCCCAGGACGAATACTACCTGGGCACCGACATCCTCGACGGTGACGGGGATCCTCTGACCGTGTACCAGGACTTCTTCTTCGTCCAGTACCAGAACTACGGAGTGTTCGCGCAGGTTCAGTCCGATGTCGGCCGCTCTCTGATTCTGACTGCTGGTGCGCGTCACGACCACAATACGCGGTACGGATCGTCTTTCAATCCGAGGATCGGTGTCGTTTTCAGTCCGACGCCGAAGGTCAAGACCAAGCTACTCTACGGACAGGCCTTCCTCGCGCCTTCGCCGTACAAGGCCTACCAGCACTACGGATCGTTCGTCCCCGTGGAGGATCCGGACACGGGCGAGGTCGACGACCTCCTGGGCACGTTCTGGCATCTGCCGAACCCGGATCTGGAACCCGAGTATCTCCGGTCGTTCGAAGCGGGCATGAGTCTGTTCGTTGTCGACGGGATGGTGATCCAGGCCGCCGCGGTTCACACCATCATCGACGATCTCATCGTCAACGAGATCTCGTTCGACCAGGAGTTCAAGGGGATCCCGGTCAGCGTGGTCGAACGCGCGATCAACAAGGGCAGGGCGGAGATCGATGGAGCCACGGCCAGTGTGATGGGGAGATTCAGGCTCGGCTCCTGGCGGCTGTCTCCCTTCGGTAGCTACGCCTGGGCCGATGGGAACGTGGCGGGAGGGCGCCTACCCTACACGGCCAAGCACACACTGAAGGCCGGACTGGAAGCGCGTCGCGGTCGTTTCACGGTCACGCCACGGTTCCTCGCCCGGTCGAAGACGTACCAGTCCACGGACGCCGGGGAGGAAGCCTCGAACGAGGGCTTCGCGGTAGTCAACCTGTTCGCCCGGATCGAAGACCTCATCGTCACCCCTACCTGGGACGTCGCCGCCTTCCTGGACGTCCGGAACCTGACGAATCACCAATACTACAACGTCTCGCAAGCGGCCGGAGAAGGGTTCGTGGCGACACCTCAGGACCCGATCCGCTTCCTTGTTGGAACCACGGTGACTTTCTGATCGATCGAGCGAGGAACGCCAGATGCGAGGACCCGAGAGGTCGAAGCGAATGAACCGAGTCGGCCCCGGACTCGGGCGGATGCGGTTCGCCGCGCTGGCTCTCGTGTTCTCGTGCCATGCATCGACCTTCTCGATCGGATTCGCCCAGGCCGTGCCGGAGGAGCCGGCAGCCAGCGTCTTGGTCCTCCACTCCTACCACGCGGACTATCCGTGGACGCTGGGGCAGCATCACGGTTTCATGGACCGCCTGGAAGGCGAGAGATCACGTGTGTTCGATGTTCGGGTCGAGTGTCTGGACACGAAGCGTCAGGACTACACTTCGGACTACTCAGGCCACGTCGCGGCGCACTTGGCATACAAGTACGCGGGGTTCGAGCCGGACGCGATCTACGTAACCGACGACAACGCGCTGGACTTCGCGCTATCCCAATTGATCCGGCTGTTTCCGGACGCACCCGTCTTCTTCTCCGGGGTGAACGACTACGGAGTCCGGTCGCGGATCGATGCGAGCCATGTCACCGGGGTCTTCGAGCGGAAGGAGATCGGACCCAACATCGAACTCATGCGCCAGATCGCGTCCGGTCGGGTTGACATCTCGATCGTGGGCGACGCTTCCGAGACCTACCGAGTGATCGAGTCCGAGCTCCAGCGGGAGTTGGGCGGGCGATCGGAGATCCATGCAGCCTATGTATCGAGCAGACGCCTCGAGGAGTTGATCGAGGGACTGCGGGTGGAAGGACGCCGGTTCGTCTTCCTCACCACCCTCGGAAAGGTCATCAGCCAGACCGGCCGGACCCTCGCGCCCAGTGAGACCATCGAGGCGATCGTCCGTTCCGGGAACTACGTGGTGTTCAGCATGGAGGATGCGTACCTGGCACCTGGGGTCCTGGGCGGGTACGTCACCAGCGGAGTGCGGCAGGGCGCGGGTGCCGCGGACCTCCTCCTCCGGTACCTCGACGGAGTTCCGGTCGGGCAGCTGCCACCGATCGAGGAGAGTCCGAACGAGTACATCATCGACGACATGGAGCTCGCGCGTGCTGGGATTACTCTTCCGGACCATCTGGGACTCCCGGTGCAACACATCAACGCGGGTCCGACGTTCTACGAGTCGCGTCGCGGGCTCGTGCTCGGGAGTCTCGCCGTACTCCTCGGGCTGCTCGTGGTGGGTCCGCTCCTTGCGCTCGTGGTGGTGGTTCGGAGGAACCGGGAGGTCCTCGCCGCGACTCGCCGCTCTGCAGAGAGCGAGGCGAGCTTTCGCCACCTCTTCGAGTCCTCACCCGACTCCGCCTGGATCGTGCGAAACAACCACTTCGTCGAGTGCAACCCGGCGGCGGTACGGGAGTTCGGGTATGAGGGACGGGAGGCCTTTCTGAACCTGCATCCGTCCCAGATCTCCCCCCCAAGGCAACCCGACGGCCGGGACTCCTTCTCGGCCGCCGAGGAGGCGATGCGAGTCGCCTTCGAGAGGGGCAGCAACCGATTCGAGTGGGTCCATCGACGTGCCGATGGGACGACCTTCTGGGCCGAGGTGACTCTGTCTGCGATCACGCACGGCGGTGAGCCTCTGCTCCACGGAGTGGTGCACGACATCAACGAAGAGAAGCGAGCAAAATCGGAGTTGGAAGAGAGGGAGAAGTCCCTCAACGAGGCGCAGCAGATCGCGCATCTAGGGAGCTGGACCCTCGATCTGACTACGGGGAATCTGGGCTGGAGCGACGAGGTGTACCGGATCTTCGAGATCGACCGGGAGCGGTTCGGCGCGTCCTATGAGGCCTTCGTCGAGACGATCCATCCGGACGACCGCGCCGCGGTCGACTCCGCCTACCAGGAATCCCTGAAGAACCGAACGTCGTACGAAGTCGAGCACCGTCTGCTCATGGGGGACGGGCGCGTCAAGTACGTCCACGAACGGTGTGAGACCGCCTACGACGACGATGGAATCCCCCTCCGGTCGCACGGCACGGTGCTCGACATCACCGAGCGTAAGCTCGGGGAACTCGAACTCGAACGCGCCAAGGCCGCCGCCGAGGCCGCGAGCCAGGCAAAGAGTGACTTCCTCGCCAACATGAGTCACGAGATCCGGACCCCGATGAACGGCGTGATCGGGATGACGGACTTGATGTTGGAGGGAAGTCTCGACGACGAGCAGCGCGCCCGTGCCCTCACGGTCAAGCACAGTGCGGGATCGCTCCTCGGGATCATCAACGACATCCTGGACTTCTCCAAGATCGAAGCCGGGAGGCTCGACCTCGAGAGTATCGACTTCGATCTCGCGGAGCTCCTCGCCCAGTTCGCGGCGGTCATGACCTTTCGGGCCGAAGAGAAGGGACTGGAGCTAATCTGTCCCGCCAACGTGGCAGTTTCCGATTGGTTCCGGGGGGATCCTGATCGGATCCGGCAGATCCTCGTCAACCTCGTCGGCAATGCGATCAAGTTCACAGAGGAAGGGGAGGTCAGCGTCCGGTATGAGCAGATCGGGGAGCGGGACGGTGCCGCAATCATACGGATCAGCGTCACGGATACGGGCGTCGGGCTATCGGCCGACGCACAGGCAAAGCTGTTCGAGCGATTCACGCAAGCCGACAGCTCGACGACCCGGAGATTCGGCGGTACGGGCCTGGGGCTCGCGATCAGCCGGCAGCTCGTGGAACTGATGGGAGGAGAGATTGGTGTCGAGAGCGGACCGGGAGAGGGTGCGCGATTCTGGTTCACGCTCCCTCTCCCCAGAACACAGGATGTCACGACGCCAAGCACCTACTTGGATCCTGCAGGCCTCCGCGCCGAGAGAGTCCTGGTCGTGGACGACGCCCCAGGGACACGGCGGTTGTTGGATGATCTCCTCACAGCTTGGGGAGTCGAGCATGAGGTCACGGGAGAACCCTGTTCGGCGCTCGCGGCACTGCGGAGGGCGGCGGGCCAGGGCCGTCCGTACTCGATCGCACTCATCGACGCCCGACTGACCGAGCCGGAAGGAACTCCTCTCCGGATGGAGATCGCGCGGGATCGGAACTCGCTCGACACTCGGACGGTGCTCTTCACGAGTCGGGTCGGGGGCTACGGAGTTCCCGATCGAGTGGAGTCCCGCGCCGATGCCTACCATGCCAAACCGATCCAGCAAACCGAACTCCTCCGCACGATGCTGCGCGTGATCAACGCTGGAGGACCCGAAGTGGGTCCGCAGCCGCCGTCGGAGGGCGCACGTCTCCCTGAGTTCGACGCCCGAGTCCTGGTGGTCGAGGACAACTCCGTAAACCAGCTCGTGGCCCGAGGACTCCTGAGGAAGTTCGGTGTCGAGGTGGAAGTCGCCGGCGATGGCGCCGAGGCGCTGGAGGTGCTGGCCGCGAAGCCGTTCGATCTCGTCCTCATGGATTGCCAGATGCCCATCCTCGACGGCTACGAGACGACGCGACGGATCCGGGATCCCAGGTCCGATGTTCTCGATCACTCGATACCCGTGGTCGCCATGACCGCCCATGCGATGCAGGGCGACCGTGAGCGGAGTCTGGCAGCGGGAATGAACGACCACCTGAGCAAACCCGTACAGCTCAGGGAGCTGTCTCACGCACTGGAGACGTGGATACCGGCCCGGTGTCGGCGTGTGGCTCCATAGCGGCCCAATGGACGTTCGGACCAACCCCACGGAGTTGTCCGAAACACCTCAAGAAGCGGGCCACTTCTGCCGCAAAGAATCTGGAGGAGCGGCCGCCGCCCCTTCGCCGGGTCAGCTCGTGGGTTCGGGTTGCCCGCCAGCTCGACGCAATCACTGACGAACGGAGTCTTGCCATGCATCGGAGAGACGGATTCACGATGGTAGAGGTCATTGTGGTCGTGGCGGTCATTGCCATCCTCGGAGGGATCCTCACGCCCATGGTGATCAAGGAGATCAGCAAGTCGAAGCTCACCCGAGCGGAGGCGGATATGGAGGCGGTCTCCATCGCGTTCACGCAGTACTTCGCGGACACCGGGTACTGGCCCGAGAAGTATACGGGTACGACGGATCGCCGGGCGACCTTCCGCAACTACGACTGCTTCTATGACAACACCCGGGCGCTGACCGGCTGGGACGGTCCTTACATGGAGAAGGGGACCGAACAGGGCGGCACCCGCGTCGTCGCGAATCGAGTCGGAAGCGTCTGGGAGGGTGTCGTCGACCCGTGGGGCCGGCCGTTCCGCATCGTGTACGGAAAGGTCGGCGGAACGAACGCGGGTGGTGGCATCGCCATCCTCACTTCGGGGCCTGACGGCTCTTTCGCCACTTCGGATGCGGATGCACTCCGCGGATCTTCCACTGGAGACGACATCGTCCGGATCGTGACAGCCCGGGCCGGTCTGTAGTTTCGGGCACGAGGCAAGGATGCAGGTCCTCGAATACCGTGCCCGGGGCGAGGATGGGCGGCTTCACACGGGACGAGTCGACTCAGCCCGCCTGGCCGCGCTTCGGGACGACTTCCGTGCCCGCGGCATCTACCTCGTTGGTGCCAGGACCGTCGGGGCCGGGCACTTCGTCCGGCGAACCGTCTCCAGGCGGGATCTGATCTTCGTCGCGTATCACCTGCAGACCGTGATTCGCGCGGGCGTTCCCCTCATGACCGGTCTGGAGGATCTGGCCGCACAGACTGACAACCGGTATCTCAAATGGGTGATCGAGGATCTCATCGACTCGGTGGAGTCGGGCTCCACGCTCAGTCAGGCGATGGCACGCCATCCGAGAGCATTCCCCGACGAGTTCGTCCAGATGACGATGGCTGGAGAGATCAGCGGTCGGCTCCCAGAGTCATTCGACCGCCTCGTGCACTTGCTCGAGTGGTACGACGAACTCAGGGGTCAGATCCGGCACCTCGTCTCCTACCCGATCATGGTCCTCATCGCGCTACTTGGACTGATCACTCTCCTCCTCGCTTTCGTGATTCCTCGATTCAGCGGCATCCTCGCGTCTCTACGGGTCGAGCTTCCTCTCCCGACCCGGGTGCTCATGGCGGCCAGCGCCTTCTTGCTCCAGAACTGGGCGTTGATCCTCGCGTTCTCCGCGGCCCTTGTCGTCGTCGCCTTCCTCATGCAGAGAAAGGCGCGGGTGCGGACTGCCATCGACGAATGGTCTCTGCGAGTTCCCCTCTACGGCAACCTCCGGCTATCGCTCATTTCGAGCCAGGTCTCGCATTTTCTGGGTGCCTTCATCGACGCGGGAGTCCCGATTGCCGAAGGACTGGATTCGATCGTGCGTCTGACCGGGAACTTCCACGCGCGGCGGATCATGGATCGCATCCGAAAGCGAGTCCTGGAAGGTGATTCGTTGTCCAATGCGTTTCGCGAGGCGGATCTCTTCCCCCACCTCGTTCTGAGGATGATCTCGATCGGGGAAGAGTCGGGAACCCTGCCCGACTCCCTGCGCCGGGTCGGGGACTACTACGACCGGGACATCCCCCGACGGGTCAAGACGGTCATGGGAATCGCCACGCCTGTTCTCACCGTGGTTCTCGCCTCCATCCTCTGCTTCGTCGTGCTGGCCGTACTCCTTCCGATCTACAGAATGTACGGAGCTCTCTCATGAGTGGAGAACGCGGGCTCACGATGATCGAGATCGTCGTCGTCCTGGCCGTGATGGCCGTCCTAGCTGGGATATCCGTGCCAGTGGCGACACGGCAGCTGCAGAAATCGAAGATCCACGCCACCCGTCAGGAGATGAGCGACCTCAGCAAGTCTCTCCGCGCCTACGGGAGCGACGTCGGGTTCGATCCGAGCGATGTCCGGTGGGGACGATTCCCGGCCGAGACGGCCGGCACGGGCGCCTACAGGACGATTCTTGGGACCGATCTGGAGGTGAACGCGACCGGAACCACCTGGAATCCAGTCCTGCGAAAGGGATGGAACGGTCCGTACATCAGCCCGGAGCGTGTCAGGACCGATCCTGATGGACAGGGCAGTGAAGCAAACGTGCCAGGCTACCAGGTCGACGGGTGGGGTCGTTACTACGTCTATAGGAATCGCAACGCCTCCGGCGGCAGGGTGAGGAACGGAGACGCGGAGCGCCTAGTCACACTGACCAGTGGTGGACCCGATCGGGATCCGTCGACGGCATCTGACAACATCACCCTCGTCGTGTATCGAGGGAGGATCCATTGACAACGCCTCTCCGGGAACACGGCCGCGGACCCGAGCCCGATCGGTTCGACGGCTTCAGCCTGATCGAGCTCATCGTGGTGATCGCGATCATGGCCGTTCTCGCGGGAGTGGCCCTACCGACCGTCGACATCCTGCAGACGCGCGCCCGATCCGATCGCACGGTCGAGCAGTTGCAGGCGCTGGAGACGGCCCTCGAGGAGTACTTCCTCGATCACCTCCGGTATCCGGACCAGCTCGCGGATCTCGAGACCGATGGGTACATCGTGAGCTCGTTCACGGCTGGCGACGCGTTCCTCGATGGCTGGGGGAACGGTCTCGTCTACAGGAAGACCGGATTCCGCGTCAACCTCACGAGCCGCGGCCCCGACCAGACAGACTCGCCAGACGACATCGACCTGACGATCGACGGTCAGCGGATCTTGCGGGCGGAGACGCGCGAGAACATGAAGACGATCCACCGAGCTCTGGGCCTCTATCAGGCCGAGTACGCCAGTTCGGGGCTTCCGCCTCTTCCCGCGCTCTGGTACCACGCCGACCCGGCGCTCTGTGCCATGGGGATCCTCGTCGTGAACGGTTACCTGACCAACGACTCGCGCTATCGATCAGACGCCTGGAACGACGACTACGAGTATCTGGGAAGCCCGAGTGTTCACGTGACCAGCATCAACATGTGAGGGGTCAAGGCGATGTCGACCTGCGGTGTGGAAATCGGCCCCAAGACGATCAAGTACGTCGTCCTGAAGGGCGGCGGAAGACGCTGCGTGGCTGCACGGCACGGACGGGTCGTGTTGGCGGCCGGTCAGTCGGCTGCGGATGCCATGAGAGAGCTCCGCGATCGCGGCGAGATCCCCAGCCGCGTCAGGGTCGCGTCCGGACTGGACATGGGCCAGCTACGCCACATCTCCCTTCCGCCCATGCCAGCCCGGGAGCTGCGCCAGGCGATCCAGCATGAGATCGACCGTGAATCGGGAATCGTCGACGAGGGCATGGCGAGTGGATACCAGATTCTGGGTCGCGAAACGGACGGACGCCGCAGCGTCCTCATAGCGCAGACTCCGCGGGCGGCCATCGAATCCCTGGAGAAGGAGATCGTCGCGGCCGGATTCCAGATCGAGACCCTGACCACGAGCAGCGTCGCGCTGCTCAGCTACGCGTTGACGAAGCTGGATCTCTCCGACCCGGACCAGGCGATCACTGTGGTCCACCTTGGAGACGGCCGGATGTTGCTCGCCGTCCTGGAGCGCGGGCGGATCCGTCTCATGCGCGATCTCGGACTGGGGCTCGACGCGTCGCTCCTGGGGACACTTGAGCTGGACGCTACGGGGACGACGGGGACGCCGGTCGGCGACGGCGTCGATTGGGATCTGCTCGAGGGTCTGAGTCGCGGGCTCTCCGAAGTCGCACAGGTCGCGGGGCAGATCCGGCGCACACTCGAGCACGACTCGCAACAGTCTCCGATCCGCCCGGTTGTTCGGATGCTGCTGGCTGGGGACGTGACCCGAGCCGAAGCCCTCGTTCCCCTGATCGCCAATGAGATCGATCTTCCGATCGAGCTCCTGGATCCCTCGCACGAACTTGTCGCCACGGCCGACGACCCGTTCGATGGAGAGGGTCCCTCGTACGCTCTTCCGTTCGCCCTGGCCAAGCTGAGGAATCCAAGAGCGCTCCTCCATCTCGGCCGCTTCCCCCGGGCCGGATCGAACGACCTTCTCCGAAACGTGGCTCTGGCCACGGTCGCTGTCGGGCTCCTCGGCGTCCTTGTCTCCTTCTTCATCGATCCGGAGGTCCGCCGGCTGGAGGAGGCGAGACGCGCGCTCGACGACGAGATCACGGTTCTCGAAGGGGCGATCGGCGCCAGCGCCGAGCCCGGTGGACTCGCTGAGACTCCCGGGACCTTGCGGTCCCTCATGGAGAACCCGTCCCCGCGGGAAGTCCTCCGCTGGGCGGCGAGTGCGGTTCCGGCCCGGGAGACCATCGACGAGCTGTCCCTCCTGCGGGACGGACCCGCCTGGAAGGTGTCGATGGAAGGTTCCTTCCACGGACAGCGCGGCGCCTCGGGAGTTCTCGACTGGAGCCGATTCCTGCAACACCTCGAGAACGAACGACGCATTCGCGATCTCGAGGTCCCGCGTGTGGTGGGCGATTCACAGAGCCCCGAAATCCCGGTCTCGGTCGGCTTCACGTGGGTGTCGGAACGATGAGAGCCCTCCGCGACCACACAAGTCAGCGGCGCTCGCTCCTCGGGGGTAGCCGAATCTGGTTGGCCTTGGCGGCCGTGCTCGGCGTCGTGCTCATCGCGTCGGGAGCGGTCCGGATCCTGGCCGGGGCGCGCGCCCGGTCCCTGCTCGAGGTCGAGGTCGCGAACCTCGCCTCCGACCGCGCAGATCTCGAAGACACGGTTCTCTCGGGGTCGGTCCTCGACGAAGCCGAGGAGAGCGGTGGCGTCGAACTCGCGATCCCGTATGGGGGCGTCCCGGGCCCGATCCTCGAAGACCTTCTCGCGATTCTGGAGTCCCTCGAGATCCGCAACTACGAGTACAAGATACGCGAGCGCAGCCAGACCGTCGACGCGCCGGATCCTCGCGGGCGCGGCGCGACGCAGGACGATTCCGAGTCGCACGACGCAGGAGGCGAGTCCGAGGAGGACGACGAGGTCTGGGCCAGCGACGAGTGGGGAGAGCAGGAGTACTCGGATGACCCAGAATCGCAGAGGGAGGATCTGCTGGGGGTGCTCGAGGGGAGTGTCGAGTTCACGCCGGGCCTCGTTCTCTACCACTGGACGCTCGATCTGGTGTTGAGAACCGAGTTCCGCCGCGTCGTCGAGTTCCTGGACTCTCTGGCAGAGGCCGAGCGGATGTGGCGAGTCTCGGAGGTCGGACTGGCTCGGGCCGCCGGATCCCTCCACGCGCATCTCCTGCTGGAGACGTTCACGCGCCCCCTGCCGGGCGGCGAAGCCCTCTGCGACTCGGGAACAGACGCGTCCAACGATCCGTTTCAGGCGACATCAGGGAGCGCCGACGTTCCGAGCGTCCTTGAGGCGCCGACCCTGAGGGCCGTGGTGACCGGATCGACCCCGAGGGCATGGATCGGAGAAAAGATCGTGGAGGCGGGTGGTTCCGCAGCGCAATGGACGGTGGAGGAAATCGATGAGAATGGAGTCTGGATTCGGCATTCAAACGGGCGCAGAGTTCGGCTCCATGTCGGGGGTTGAACGGAACTGCAAAAGCGGGCCGGCCGCAGTTCTCCACTCTGGCTCGACCTTTCGGTGCGTCGGTTGCCGCCGTGGAGTCTCCGCCGTCGCCCGGGTGATCGGCGACGTGAAGGCGGCTATCGCGCTTGTCGTGATTCTCACGGTGACTCCTACCAGCGCTGCGGCTCAGGCTTGGTCCATCCTCTGTGACCGAGTGGACATCCCTGATAGCACACGGTTCTCGCTATCCCAGAGCGACCTACGGCTCGACGAGACGCTTCACCTCCTTCTCGATGGAACGGGGCTGGGCCTGGTCCTCGAGGGAGCGCTTTCTTGCTCAACCCAGACTCGGATCCTCGATGCGACGATCGGGGAAGCCCTCGAGTCCCTGGCGCAGGCGCACGACTTCGCCTACCGCATCGAGGGAGGGTCGATCGTCGTCTCCGCCGCCGAGACCAGGACGTTCCGTGTCGACTACCTTGGGAACCCGGAGGCCGCCTTCTGGGCCGAGGTGCAGGCAGCGCTCGTGGCCATCCTGGGTGAAGAGGCGAGATTCACCGTCTCGCCCCGCGCCGGCAGCGTCACGGTGATCGCGCCTCCCTCCCGCGTGCGCGAGGCCGGCAAGTACTTGGACGAGCTGGAGACGACGCTCTCCGATCAGGTCCATATCGAGGCCAAAATCGTGGAGGTGTCACTCGACAAGGCCCTTCAGGTCGGAATCGACTGGACGGTGTTCGGGAACGGTTGGAACGACCTGGAACCCAACACCGATGCGGGAGGGTTGCTGCAGCTTCGCACGACCGAGGACTTGGGCGGGCTCTTCCAGATGGGTCTCCTGCGTGCGGACAAGCTCGATCTGCTGATCGAAGCCCTCGAGCAGCAAGGGAACCTGGAGATCATCTCCAGGCCGAGGGTCGCGGCCATGGGCAACGAACCAGGGATCTTCCGGATGAGCGAGAACATCCCCTACTACGAGATCCAGGTCCTCACGGCCGAGGGGAGCCAGCCTTACGTGCAGTATCAGATCGGGTTCAAAGAGGCCGGAGTCGTTCTCGAGGTCTTCGCCCAGATCGCCGACGACGGGAGCATCACGCTCCAGGTTCATCCCACCGTTTCTTCGGTCACGGGCTTCACCGAGTCCCTTCCCAACCTACCCCCTCAGCCGATCATCGATACCCGGGAGACTCAGACCTCGGTGCGCCTACGCGAGGAACAGACCCTGGTCATCGGCGGGATGATCCAGACCCTCGAGTCGGATCGAGTCAGCGGGATCCCCATTCTCTCGCGGATCCCCTACCTGGGTGCGCTCTTTCGCCGCACGAAGGTCGAGGAACAGAGGCGCGAACTCGTCGTCCTCCTCACCCCGCGGATCATCCGCGACAGGTTGGCCAGGAGTCTGTGCGAGACCGGGATGGGACTCAGGGTCGAGTCGCGATGGAACACGTCCGATCCTCGGTCCATTCTCGCGGCGCACGAGCACAACAGGGCACTCGACGCGTTCGCCGCCGGGGACCGCCCTCGAGCGGTGGCTCATGCCGAGCGCGCTGTGGTTCTTGCCCCGGGTCGGCCGGAGGCCCGGAACAACCTGGGCTACTTCCTCGCCCAGGACGGCCGGATCGAAGACGCCGAAGTCCAGTGGATGAAGGTCTCTGGCACGACGGGAAGAGCCGTAGCGTGGGCACGGTGCAATCTCCTCGCCTTGGACGCCGCTTTGGGCCGGAACTCCAGCCGCCTCGACTGGATCCTCGAACACGGGGACTCCGGTCCCATCCGGACCGCCGCCCTCGTCAACGAGGCGCTTCGAGTCGCGGAGCGCGGAAACCGGGCCGACGCGGTCGCCCTGCTGGCGCGAGCGAAAGAAGAGACGGATGCAGCAGACCTGAGGAACGTCATCGAAGAACTCGAACAGGGCTGGAGTCACGATCCCGCCGGTACGTTCGACGGGTGGGCGGGTCCGGAGGAGATGGCGCGCTCGCGATGATAGAGCCCTGGCCGGCCCAAACGGACGTCACCGTGGGGCTACTTCGGATTCTCTGGCCGGCCGGGCTACGCAGCCAGCGCTGAATCGTTGTCGCCGACGGACGGGGCGGCGCCGAGCACCCGCACGAGTTCTTCTACGGTCGACCAGCCCTCGATCACTCGGCGAACCGCGTTGCGGCGGAGGGTCTCGTATCCCGTGGCAACGAGTTCGGCCTCGATGTCGCGGACGGCCTTCCCCTGCACGATCGCCCGACGCACGTCGTCCGTGACTTCCAGGATCTCGAAGACCGCGAACCGGCCCCGGTACCCCTGGCTCTGACATTCCGAGCACCCGGAGCCGAAGTGGAGCGTCAGAGGTTCACCCGCCGGAACGTCCAGGCAGGCCTTCTCCGCAGTCGTCGCCGGACGCGTGGCGATACAGTACCTGCAGATCCGTCGCATGAGCCGCTGCGCCATGACCCCGTTGATCGTCGTCGAGATGAGAAAGGCGGGCACTCCCATGTCGCGGAGACGGGCCAGGGTCTCGAGGGCGGTGTTGGTGTGGAGAGTGCTCAGGACCATGTGTCCCGTGAGAGAGGCGCGCATCGCGATCTCGGCGGTTTCTTGGTCGCGGATCTCACCCACCAAGATGACGTCGGGATCCTGGCGCATGAGGGCGCGGAGGCCTTTCGCGAAGCCGAAGCCCGCCTTCTCGGAGATCTGCGACTGTCGGACGCCGGCCATCCGGTACTCGACAGGATCTTCGAGCGTCATGATGTTCAGCCTCTCCTTGTCGAAGAGGCGGAGTGCGCTGTAGAGGCTGGTCGTCTTTCCCGACCCTGTCGGTCCGGTGACCAGGAAGATCCCGTGTGGGCGGCGCACGAGAGTCGAGATCCGCTCTTGATCCTCGTCTGCGAAGCCCAGCTCGGAGAATCCGACATCGACCGTGTTCCGGTCGAGAACCCGCAGGACGACGTTTTCCCCGTAGATGGTCGGCGTCGTGGAGACCCGGAGGTCGATTCTCTTCTCGCCGACCGCGAGTTCGAACTTCCCGTCCTGCGGAACGCGGCGCTCGGAGATATCGAGCCCGGCGAGCACCTTCACCCGGGTCGATACGGGTTGCCGAAGTGGGGCCGGGAGCCGCGATATGATGGTCAGGACGCCGTCGATCCGGAGCCGGATGAGCAGCTCGGTCTCCTCCGGCTGAAGATGGATGTCGGTGGCCCTGACCCGCACTGCCTCGAAGAGGATCTGGTCCACGAGCTGAACGATCGGAAGCTCGGAGCCGTCCGCCCCCTGATTCGAGATCTTCGTCGCTTCGGCGGCGACCGCCTCGAGCTGACCGGCCCCGGCCTGCGAGCCGTAGACTCGGTGGATGAGTTCGCGAAGCCGGGCCTCAGGCATTCCGACCGGGATCGGTCGTTTCTTCGAGACTAGTTCGATGTAGTCCAGAGCCTGGAAGTCCTTCGGATCTTTCATCGCGACTCTGATGCTCGGCCCCTCGACGGCCAGAGGCATGATGAGGAATCGGGCCGCTAGCTGGTAGGGAATGAGCGCCGTGGCTTCTGGATCGGGAAGGAACGGATCCGCCGAGACCCGCTCCGGTCGGAGGCTATGGCCATCGATCCGATCGGGTCGATTGTTCATGATCGAGCCACCTCATTTCGTCGGCCGTCGAGGAGCCTACGGGAGCAACGACGTTGCCGCCGAGGAGAGTAAGTCGGTCTCGGACTCCGGTCCGTTTCCTGATCGACGGGTGGGTGGAAGAACTTGAGAGCGATGCGGCGTGGTGGTCCCGTCGTCTGCCCAGCACCCGCCTAGCCCGCCGCGGAGTAGAAGAGGTCCTTCCAGAGGCTTTCGAGACTTGCGATCGACACGGGTTTGGGTAGGAACGCGTCCATCCCAGCGTCGAAACAGGCCGCAGCGTCGCTCTCGAGCGCACTCGCGGTCAGGGCGATCACGGGTAGGTCACGAATCTCGGGCCCTCCCTGACGGATGATCTGGGTTGTCTGATAGCCGTCCATCTCGGGCATCCGGCAGTCCATGAAGACGGCGTCTACCTGGCAAGGTCCAGACAGGATCGACAGCGCCTCCCGCCCGCTGCTCGCGAGGAGAACGTCGCAACCGGCCCGTTCCAACAGCTTTCGTGCGATCTTCTGGTTGACGATGTTGTCGTCGACGACGAGGACGCGTTTCGGAGCGTCGAACCTGCGTGGGCGATCTCCGTGGAGGCGATGGGCGCCACGGGATCGTGCGGCGCGCGGCCCGACGTCCTGACTCGGGACCGCGGCAGGGAACTCGCACCAGAAGGTCGCGCCCTTTCCGACCTCACCTCGCGCCCCGATCTCGCCGCCCATCAGTTCGAGGAGGGACCGGGAGATAGCGAGCCCGAGCCCAGTGCCACCAAAGCGCCGGGTAGTACTCGCGTCGGCTTGGGTGAACCGCTCGAAGAGCCGTGGCGCGTCCTCGGTCGCGAAACCGATCCCCGTGTCTTCCACTTCGATGTGGAGCCGAGGACCCTGCCGAACCCCGACCCGCAGAGAGATCGAACCGGCCGTCGTGAACTTCGCGGCGTTGGCGAGGAAGTTGGAGATCACCTGCCGGACTCGCAGAGCATCGAAGACCGCGATCTCCGGCACCTCGTCGGCGACCTCGAGCGAGAGCGAGACTCCCCGCTCGGTCACGCGGGGTCGGATCGCTGCCAGAGCATCTCGGGCAACCTCCCGGATCCGGGTCGGGAGGGGTTCTAGACGGATCTCGCCGGCCTCGGCTTTCGACAGGTCCAGGATGTCGTCGATGATCGAGAGGAGTGCTTCCCCCGACGACCGGATCGTGACTAGAGCTTCATTCCGTTCCCCTTCGGTGGGACCCATTGCGAGGACGTCGGCCATACCCAGCACGCCGTTGAGCGGCGTGCGGATCTCGTGACTCATCTGGGCGAGAAACGCGCTCTTAGCCTCGTTCGCGGCTTCCGCGGCCCGGCGAGCAGACTCCAGGTTGATCCTCCTCGATTCACCGTCGAGTTCGTTTCCGATGGCTCTCGCGATCAGGAGGACGAGGTCCTCGTCGGCGTCGGAGTACGGGTTCCGGGACCGTGTCGAAGAGAAGGCCACGGAGCCTCGTTCCTGTTCGCCCCAGGCCAACGGGACGCCGATGAAGCTCGCGACGGCGCCGGCAGAGGCTGCGGGGAAGCCAGGGGGCGAGGCATCGGCAATGTGGTAGGCCCGATGGAGTGCTTCCGCCGCGAGCATCGCTCCAACGTCGTTGCCACTCAGACTTCCAGATCGGGCGAGAACTTCGTGGTCTTCGCCGGTCGTCCGCAGCACCGCGGCTCTCTCGGCCCCGAAGAGTTCGCGACCGATGCCGAGCAGTTCCGCGATCCGTTCCTGAGACGAGAGGCCGCCGTCCGAGGTGATGTCGAGGACGGCACGGAGCCCCATGCTGTACCGAGTGAACTCGACCTCGGTCGACTTGCGCTCCGTAACGTCCTGGAACGCACCCCGTAGCCGGACCGGACCATCCACCCCGTACTCCGTCTCCCCGAGAGCTCGCACCCAGAGTTCATCGCCACGCCTCGTGTGGACCGGGATCTCGACGTCCCACGGGGCGCCGGAGTCGAGCCCCTTCTGTACCGCGCGTTCGAGCAGAGCCTGGAGATCCACGTCTTCGGGAAACAGGGCCAGGGCATCGGCGAACGTTGGCGTGTAATGCTCGTCCACCCCGTGAATTCGGCGCACCTGGTCGCTCCACGCGATCTCCTTGGTCGTGAGGTCGATCTCCCAGCCCCCGATCTTCGCCATCCGCGCGACGATCTCGTGGAGTGTCTCCGCCCGGACGCTTTCGGTAACATCCGCAGCCCAACCGTACACCCGTTCTCGCACCGAGTCGGCCCGGATTGCCCAACTGAGCCACCTCCACTCCCCACGGAGGTGGCGGACGCGGGTGCGAAACGCTACGAGCTGGCCTGGTCTGCTCGAGGCCGTTTCGATGGCCCCGACGGTCGAGGCTGTGTCGTCCGGGTGGAGGTGGTCTTCGATAGGGGTACCCAGGAGGTCCGTCGACGAGAATCCGGTTCCGGCCATCCAGCCTTCACTGAGCCAGACTACCCTCCTGTCGTAGGAGAGCACGCAGCCGAGAACCGAGGGCAGAGCCAGCAGCTCGTACGCGTCATCCGGCGGCAGCGGACCTAGGCCACTTGGTTTCGACGACAAGGGCACCTTTCCTCCGGACCGCCGTCGTCGGCTCCCCACCCATCCAAACGGGTCCACGGGGCCGGCTCGGGCCCTGCCTGGGGAGCTGCCCTGTCCGGATGTCCGGCAAGCGGCATTCCGGTGCGAGGCACGGAAGCGTCGCGACATTGGGCGGCCTCTCGGGTTGAGTATCGGGAGATCCGGACTGCATGTTGAGCGGTTTGCCGGAGCCGCGATCCGACCTCGCGCACGGATCCGCCGAGGAACTCAACGAACGGGCCGCCTCCACCGATACCTGTATGGGCGCATCCCGGGTGACGCGCCGTTGGTCTCGACGTGTTCGCGGCCCAGCTCGCGTCTGCGTCGAGCGCGAGCCCGAAACGGAGGATCGGATGTTGGCCACAGCCCAACCCAGAAAGCTCTGGTGGGTTCCCCTCGCGGCTTGGAGCGCCCTGCTCCTGCTTTCGTTCGCCTGGAACCTCCAGCAGCAACGGAAGTTCGTCGTAGGACTCGCGCGAGTTCGTGCCGAAGCCTACTTCGAGCGTGACCTCGCCACCCGCCGGTGGGCGGCCAGCCATGGCGGGGCATACGTCCCGGCGACCGAGGCCACTCCTCCCAATCCGAACCTTGCCCACATTCCTCACCGTGATCTCGAACTCGAGGGGATGCCGATGCTCACCCTCATGAACCCGGCGTACATGATCCGGCAGATCAACGAGGTTCTCGGCGAGTCGGACTTCGTGCAGGGCAAGATCACCAGCCTCGAGCCAATTCGCGGACTCAACGAGCCCGACGACTGGGAGCGAAACGCGCTCCTCCGTTTCGAGGCCGGTGATTCGGTCGTGGTGGAGCAGACCAATCTCGACGGTTCTCCCGTGCTTCGTCTGATGCGGCCGCTCTACGTCGAAGAGAACTGTCTCGCCTGCCACGGTCACCAAGGCTACGAAGTCGGTGACGTGAGAGGGGGCGTCGCTGCCGCTGTCGAACTGGGTCCGCTCTTCGCGGCCGTGGGGGACGCGCGCAACACGCTCATCGCCTGGCATCTGGCCCTCTGGGCGCTCGGGATTGCCGCGCTGCTCTTCTGGGAGCGCACCATCCGGGCGGTGCTGGTCTCGAGCGACAAACTCACGCAACGTCTGATCGGGAGCGTTCGGCGAACGGAACGGCTCATCGACTCACTCCCGTTCGGTATCATGATCATCGATCACGGCCACACCGTGCTCAAAGCCAACCGGGCCGCGCTCGAGCTCACCGGACAGACGGAAGACCAGGTCGTCGGCGTCCAATGCCATGGCCACGTCTGTCCCGCCTTCGCTCACTGCTGTCCTGTTCTCGACCTCCATCAGCGGATCGAGGGACGCGAGGCCAAGACCCTGGACGGCGACGGCAACGCGATCCCGATCCTGAAGACGGTCCTGCCGTTCGAGTGGGAGGGGCGTCCCTGTCTTCTCGAGGCCTTCATCGATATCCGAAGGCAGAAGCAGCAGGAGGCCGAGCTGATCGCAGCCAAGGACGAGGCGGAGCGCGCGCGCGACGCGGCGGCCGAGGCCGACCACTCGAAGAGCCGGTTCCTGGCGAACATGAGCCATGAGATCCGCACTCCACTCAACGGAATCGTGGGAATGAACGACGTGCTGCTCGGGACCGAGCTCGACGAGGAACAGCGTGATTGCGCGCAGGTGATCAAGTCGAGCGCGGAGATCCTGCTCACGGTGATCAACGACATTCTCGACTTCTCGAAGATCGAGGCGGGCATGCTCGTTTTGGAGTCCATCACCTTCCATCCGGGGGACTGCGCGCGTGAGGTGGTCCGGGGAATGTCGGCGACGGCCGGAGCAAAAGGCCTCGAACTCCGGCTCGAGGTCAGCGCCGATCTTCCGGTAGTCGCCGGGGACCCGACCCGTCTCCGTCAGATCCTCACGAACCTCCTCAACAACGCCCTGAAGTTCACGCCCGCTGGGTCCGTGACCGTGCGCGTCCTCGGAACGGACCGGCCCAGTGAAGTGCGGTTCGAGGTCGTCGACACCGGCGTGGGGATTCCCGCCGAGAGGCAGAGCGAGTTGTTCGATGCGTTCGTACAGGCAGATCCTTCCACGACGCGAGAGCATGGTGGTACGGGGCTTGGTCTCTCGATCTGCCGGCAGCTTACCGCGCTCATGGGCGGGCGGATCGGGGTGGCCAGTGAGTTTGGTGAGGGGTCGACGTTCTGGATCGAGGTCCCGTTCGATCGGGCGGAGAACCCGGACCGTGCGTCCAAAGGCCCGACCGTGGCCGAGATCGGTCCGCTTCCCCACCGTGTGCTCCTGGCGGAAGACAACGTAGTCAATCAGAAGGTGGCGTGCCGAGTGCTCGAGAAGATGGGAATCGAGGCGGTGGTCGTAGTGGACGGCGAGAAAGCCCTGGAGGCAGTATCGAAGGACTCCTACGACCTGGTCCTGATGGACTGCCAGATGCCGGTCCTCGACGGACTCGACGCCACCCGCCGGATCCGGGCCTATGAATCCGGGCATCCAGAACGCCCACGAGTCGCCATCGTGGCCCTCACCGCGCACGCCATGCAGTCACATCGCGAGGAATGTCTGGCGGCCGGGATGGATGGCTACGTGTCGAAGCCGCTGAACTCAGGCGAACTCGATCGCGCGATGCGTGAAGCGTTCCACTCGTCGGCCCTGCGGCGCGCGTCCTGAACCGCGGCCTGTGCGCTCTCCGCCGACCGACCGGACCGACCCGCCGGTCGCCGGGCACCCGGCCGGAGAGCCTGTTGGGTCCGGACGCGGCTCCCCTACGCCGGCCAGGACGCAGAACGCCGAGGAATCAGGCGCGGAGGAGGGCAGAGACGTTTTGCAGGAGTTCCTCCTCGACGAACGGCTTCGGGAGGAATCTCGAGGCCCCCAGGTCGAGGAGATGGGACACGGATTCGACCGACGCCACGCTTGACATGATCAGGATCGGCAGATCCCTGTGTTTGACGTGCCCTCGAACGAGCTGCACCAGCCGCTCCCCGTCCATTCGTGGCATCACGACATCCGTCACTACGAGCTGGATGTCGTCGTTCGCTTCCAGGATCCCGAGAGCGACCTCACCATCCGCAGCATTGATCGTCTCGTGCCCTTGATTCCGCAGGAACCTCGAGATCAGCCCGAGCGTCAGTCGGTCATCGTCTACGGCTAGTATCCGAGCCAAGGATCCACCTCCTAGACCTCTAGAGTGAATGAAGTCGAGCACCGATACTGTCAACCGCTAGAGCAGCCTACCGGGGCGAGTTCCGACCGTGGTGTACAAAGTGGTGTCTCCAGTTTCATCGACACGCGGGACACGGAGCGGAGCGTCTTCCTTCGGCGTGACGGTGGATCCTCCCAAGCCGAGGGATTCCCGTCATTTTCTTCAAGTACGCTCCCTCCTGGGTCGAAGCATGCACTGAACCGTCGGGGTTCCGCCGAGCCCCAGGAGGATGAAACCCAGGAACCTGAAGGCGCCCACACGGGAGGAGACCCGATGAGGTTACCAGCCGTCGTTCTCAGAGCCGGTGTATTGGCCGCGCTCGTTTGTATGGACCCTTCCGAGTCCGTCTCGTCGGATACCGACAATGCGAGGCAGTCGGCCGAGCTCATCTCGGCACTGCTCGTCGCCGGACGGGGCGTCGTCGCTCAGCACCAGGCAAAGATCAACGACCCCTCCATCGGCGACAAGGGTTTCACGCCCGAATACGTCGACGGTCTGATCCGCAAGGCGTTCGAGGAATCGAGCGGAACCCCGATCGACGCGGTCGAGCCGGCAGAAGTTCGCACGAACTTGGTGGCGTTCCTGGACGCATCGAAGGAAGCGATTCGCAACAACCAAGATCGAATCAACGCGCCAGGGATCGCCTTCAAGGGATTCATACCGGCCGTCTACGGTCGTATCACCGGAAACGTCCTCAAGGGCAAGACCGGGATCGAACTCAAACAAACCGCGATTCTGTTCCGGAACGCATACAACGAACCCGACGCGTTCGAGGCGAAGGTCCTGGACGAGTTCCAGCGGACGAAGCCGGAGAACGGGCACGGTGAAGTCGAGAGTGGATACTACCGGTATCTGCGACCGATCTACATCAAGGAGGCCTGCCTCACCTGCCACGGTGAGCCGAAGGGCGAACCCGACATAGCTGGGAGGCCGAAGGAGGGCTACAAGGTGGGCGACCTCCGCGGGGCGATCAGCGTGAGCGTTCCGATCTCGAACGACCAAGCTCACGCCAACTGAGTAGGCACTCGCTCCCGAACCATCGGAGTCGGAGATCGGATTCGGGGCAACTACGAGGGAATCGGACCAGTGGCGCCTTCCAACTGCCCGAGGCAAGTATGACGAGCGGGAACGGAACCCCGGTCCGGGGGATGAAGCTCAGCGCGAAGTTCAGCCTGAGCATCGGCCTGGCCGTGCTTCTGATGCTCGCGGTCCTGGTCGGCATCCAGACGAAGACAGCACGAAACGACATGGAACGAGCGGTCGAATCGAAGGGCCAGGATCTCGCAGATTTGGTAGCGATTTCGGCTGTTCAACCGATTCTCAACTACGACTCGATGACCCTTCAGTCCTTGGCCACGGAAGTCGTGAAGGACGACGCGGTCGCCTATGCGATCTGCGAGGACAAGGGCGGGAACCCTCTCTGTGACGTACGGGAGGAGACCGAAGCCGAGATCCGTGAGTTCGTGGCCGACATCCCAGCCAAGGTGGGCGATCCACTCGGAGTCGTTCGGATTGGGATCGATCCCGGTCCATACGAAGCACAGCGTGTTTCAGCAGTCCGCTCGATCGTCCTCTCGTTGGGCGTCGCCGGTTTCATGCTCGGCGCAACCCTCATCGTGCTTCTACGCCGGCAGGTCATCGTGCCACTCCGGCGTGCCTGCGGTTTCCTCGACCAGCTGGCGCAGGGCGATCTAACCGCGGTTCCCACCGCCCGTGGCGGGGACGAACTCGCGGTGCTCATCCGGACGATCGCAGGAATGGCTGAGCAGCTTCACGACCACGTGCAACGCCTCGCACGAACCGCGGACCGACTCGGCCAGACATCGACGCAGATGCATCGCGTGACCGCGGAAATCGACGAACGCGTCCACCGCCAGCAGCTCCAGACCGATCAAGTCGCGGGAGCCGTTACCGAGATGGCAGCCACGGCCCATCAGGTGGCGGATAACGCTTCGGATGCGGCGGCCGCGGCTGAGAGCGCGGACTCGTCGACGCGACAGGGCCAGGCGGTAGTGGGCGAGACCATCGAATCGGTGCAGTTGCTGCTTGCCGGTCTCGAGGGGGCGACCGCGGCAATCGAACGTGTGTCCCATGACTCCAAGGCAATCGGGAGCGTGCTCGATGTGATCCGGGGAGTCTCCGAGCAGACCAACCTCCTGGCCCTCAACGCCGCGATCGAGGCGGCGCGAGCTGGCGAACAAGGTCGTGGTTTCGCGGTCGTCGCCGATGAGGTGAGAAACCTCGCAACGAGCACCCAGGTCTCCACGCGGCAGATCGAGGAGATGATCCAGAAGCTCCAGGAAGGAGCCATGACAGCGGTCGAGGCGATGCAGGAGGGACGGGAGAGAGCAGAGGTGGGTGTAGAGCAGGCTCGCGCGGCCGGGACCGCCTTGGAGTCGATCGCCGAACGAGTCGCTCAGGTCAGCGAGCGGGCTGTTGTCATTGCGAGCGTTGTCGGAGAACAGAGCACCACCACGGAGCATCTCAACCAGAACCTCGTTACCATCGCTGAGATCGCAGGACAGTCGTCGTCCGGCGCGCAGCAGATCTCTTCTGCTGCCTCCCAAATCTCAGAACTCGTCGGGGAGCTGCAAGCCGCGATGGGCAGCTTCCGAATCTGAGTCCGGGACGTGCTCGGCGTCATCCTCTCGTGACAGGGCAGCTGGCGCGCGGCATCCTGGTCCGTGGTCACATCCCGCAAGGCGGCGGTCCGCGATCGATGCGCTTCTGGCCACAATGTCGAAGTGCCCGGCCACTCTGACGGTTTCTTCGCCCCGCGTCCGACCCGGCAGATTCTGCCTACCCCCCGTCTGCCGAGGGGGGGGGAAGGATCCTTCAAGGCCCCCACCGGACCGGCCGATACCAGGAGAAGGCAGGGAATGCACATTCGGGGGAAGGCGAGTTCGTCCCGGGAGGTCCAAGCACACCATGGTTCTCGTCAGCTATTCCGGCAAGGAAATCAACGCCAAGCTCGTCTACTACGGACCGGGCTTGAGCGGCAAGACCACGAACCTCGAGTACATCTACGGTTCGATCCCCGGCAACCACCGGGGAAAGATGGTCTCCATGAAGACGAAGACGGAGCGAACGCTCTTCTTCGACTTCCTTCCCGTACAGCTCGGCGAGCTCTCCGGGTTCAAGACTCGGTTCCTCCTCTACACGGTTCCGGGACAGGTCTACTACAACGCGACCCGAAAGCTCGTGCTGAAGGGCGTCGACGCTGTCGTCTTCGTCGCCGACTCCAAGCGCGGCAAGATGGACGAGAACGTCGAGAGCCTCGAGAACCTCAAGGAGAACCTCCGCGAGCATGGGCTCGACGTCGATTCGATCCCCTGGGTGCTCCAGTACAACAAGCGGGACCTGCCCGAGGTCTACTCGGTTCAGGAGCTCGACCAGGTCCTGAATCCGATGAAGGTACCGACGTTCGAAGCAGTCGCAACGAACGGCAACGGCGTCATCGATACGTTCAAAGGTGTGTCACGTCTGCTTCTCAAGAAGCTCTCGGCCGAGGTCGGTGTGCCGATCGTCAGCACCGGGGACGGCCCGGGCGCGGGCGTCGGGACGGCACCGGCGGCGTCCGCATCGCCCGCACAGGGCGCGGCCCCGTCCGCTCCCAAGGCGGCGAGCCAGTTCGCGCAGTTGCAGACACCTCAGCCTCCGACGGCGCCGCCTCAGTCCGCCAAGGGCGCGACGAATGCGGCCGCCGCGGCGACCTCCGCCCCGGCATCGTCGGCTGCCGACCCTTCGAACACGCCACCGATTTCGCGACCGTCGTCGCCGTCTCCGGCACCGGCGGCGCCGCCAGCACCGCCGGTGGCGCAGCCCAAGGCCGCGCCCCAGGCGTCGACGCCGTCGGCCGCACCGAGCGCGCCGATGGGCGGAATCGTTCGGTCGGATGGAACGTCTTCGGATGATCCCCCGGTGATGGGAGCGCCGCAGGTCTTCGAGGCGAACGCGTCCTTCACGGCGGCGGACCCGAGCGGCCCGAAGACCGGGCAGACCGCACCTGCCGCCGGGAACCAGCACGTGGATTCCTCCGCTTCGGGCGGGGCGGAGCCGCCCTTGGCTGCCTCTTCCCTGCAGGGCGCCGAGGACGAGATTCCTCCGATCTCGCGCACGCAGCGCGGCGCCGAGCCCCAGGGCGGGATGCGCCAGCGGCTCGCGCGTTGGCTGAAGCGCGGAGACGATGCAGGCGAGGCCGAATCCGACGGGCCGTCCTCGGACTCGCAGCGTGGATTCTTCGATTCTTCCGACCCGGCTTCCGAGCCGGCGAAGCCCAGTTCGGCCTTCGCGTCCTACTCGCTCGCGAACCCGGAGGAGTCGGGTGGAGCGGACGGCTTCCCGTCCTCGGCTGCTCCCGTACCGCCGCCGTTTGGTGGGAGTGGTTCGTCTGACCCGGCCAGCGGCCCGGCGGCGATCGCGGACGCTCCTGCCGCCATGGACCCGGTAGCGGGCGGAGGCACGGCCAGCCAGCCGCTCAGGTCCGACGCGGCATCGTCGTCGGGTGCTCCGCCGATGGCCGAGGCTCCGGCTCCGCCGCCGCCCGCGTCGGCGGCTCCAACGGTGTCCACGCCGAGGCCGGCGGTATCGTCGTCGTCGACGGCTGGGGCCGACCCCGCCAAGTCGGATCAGCCGAGAGAACTCGTGGTTCCGGTGCGACTCCGCCCCGAGGATCTCGCGACGGGCGTCATCGTGAAGCTCAAGATCGAGACGGTCGAGTCGTCGTCGGGCGGCAAGAAGGCCGCCTGACCCAACCTGCGCGGGGCCGATTCGAGGCCCCGCGACGCGGAAACCTCCGATCCCCACACCTCCCGCGCCGGGCCAGCTTGACTTGGTCCGGCGCGCTCTCTATCTTGAACGTCCGTTCGCGGATCAGGCCCCGCAGGCGGCGGCCCCGCTCCCCGCGTCGTTACGTCTTCGAGACGACTCCTGAAGGAACACGTTGAGCTCCGAAGATCGCACCCAGAAACGGATTGCCGACCTCGAGCGATCCGTGGTCGATCCCGCCAATGAAGTGGCGTTGATCGAACTCGCGCGCGCCTACATCGATGGTGGGCGGCACGCTGCCGCAGCCGCGAAGTTGGACGACCGTCTGTCCGAATCCGTCTCCACCCTGGGGCTGCTGGAGCTCGCTCTGGAGGCCCATCAGCGCGGGGGTACGGTCGAGCGTATCCTCGACTGGTTCGAGCGTGACGAGGCACAGCTGGCCGATGAAGCCGCGTTCTGGACGCTGCGCGGCCGGGCCCACGAGCTCGTCGGCCAGCTCGACGAAGCCCGCACCTGTCACGAACGTTCGGTCGTGCTCGATCCGGAGTCCGCGGAAGGATACTTCCGGCTCGGCGTGACGCAGATGCGGCTGGCGGCGGAGAAGGACGCGATCCACGCGTTCGAACGTTCGATCGAACTCGACCCGGATCTCCTCAAGGCCTACATCAACCTCGGGCTCCTCCACGAGCAGACCGGGAACTCGCGCAAGGCGATCGAGAGCTTCCGGAAGGCGATCTCGATCGATCCCCGCAGCGTGGAGAGCCGACTCAATCTCGGCGCGGCCTACGGCGACCTCGGGATGCAGAAGGAGGCGGTCTCGGAGTTCCAGGCCGCCATCGAGATCGATCCGAGCAGTGTGCTGGCTCACTTCAATCTCGGCGTCTCGCTGATCGAAGACTCCCCCGAGGAGGCGTACATCGCGCTTCGGCGCGCGCTCACGCTCGAGCCGGGCCACTGGGAGGCGAACTATCACCTCGGTCTCCTCGGGTTCAAACGCGGTCAGTACGACGCCGCGATCCGTTCGTTCCAGCAGTGTCTCGACAGCCGGCCGGACTCGGTGCGTGCCCTCTATCACCTCGGGCTCGCCTACAACAAGAAGGACCAGCCTGGACGCGCCATCGAGTGCCTCAGCCGGGTCTGCGAACTCGATCCGACGAACAGCCGGGCCCACTTCTACCTCGGCGTCGCGCACGACAAGAAGGGGCAGTACGACAAGGCCCGGCTTTGCTACCAGGCCGCGGATCGGCTGAAGAAGTGACGGGCACCCCGTTGCCGACATCGCCGCGCGCCGCGCTCGCGGCCCGTCGCGCCCAGGGACAGTCGTCCATCATTCCCTATCTCACGGCCGGGTATCCGGACTGGGACCGGTTCGACGAAGCAGCTTCCGGACTCGTGCGGGCCGGTGCCGACGTTTTCGAGCTCGGCGTTCCTTTCTCCGATCCGCTCGCCGACGGCCCAACCATCCAGCGCGCCTCGCAGGCGGCGCTCGAGAACGGCGTCACCCTGGAGCAGATCCTGGATCGCGTCGCCTCGAGACGCGAGGCCTGGGGACTTCCGGTCGTGCTCATGACCTACGTCAACCCGATCGTTGCGTACGGAATCGAGCGGTTCTGTCGTAGGGCGCAGGAGGCCGGAGTCGGCGGAGTGTTGATCTCGGACCTTCCGCCCGAGGAGACCCCGGAGCTCTGGAGCGCTCTCGCCGCGCACGGAATCGAGACCGCCGTGCTCACGGCCCCGACCACGAAGGCGGAGCGCCTCCCCGCGCTCGCGGCCGCGACGACGGGGTTTCTCTACTGCGTTTCGCGCACGGGGGTGACCGGACGGGGCAAGGACTACGCCGGAAACCTGGGCGACCAGATCGACGGGCTACGCGCGCAGAGTGAGGTACCGGTCGTCGTCGGCTTCGGGATTCGCTCTCCGGAGGACGCGGTCCGTGTCCGAGAGACCTGGAATCCGGACGGCGTCGTCCTCGGTGCCCGCCTCATCGAGATCCTGGAAGGAGAGGGGGGAGTCACGGAGCTCCACGGGTTCCTCTCCGGGATCCGGGAGGCCCTCGATGCGGCCGATGGCCCCTCCGGAACGGCCGGTGGCGCCCCGGAGGGCGGGACCCCCCGCGCATGAACCCGATCCTCGCGACGGTGATTCTCGCGCTGATCCAGGGATGGACCGAGTTCCTCCCGATCTCGAGCTCCGGGCACCTCGTGCTCGCGCAGCATCTCCTCGGGGTCGAGTCGGCGGGCGTCGCGCTCGAGATCATCCTCCACCTCGGGACGGTGTTCGCGGTCATCCTCTACTACCGGGAGGACTTTCTCTCCATCCTGAGCGGCGGTTGGGACTTCGTCCGGGGTGGACGTGGCCCCGAAGCTGTGAGTGCGTCCCGTCTCATCCTCTTCCTCGTCCTCGGGACGATTCCCGGCGCTCTGGGTGGTGCACTCTTCAAGGACACGATCGAGAGCGCGTTCGGTGACGTCCGCTTCGTCTGCTACGCCCTTCTCTTCACGGGCGCGCTCCTCCTCTCGACCCTCCTCGTGCCGCGGAAGCGGGAGCGACTCTCTCCGCTCCGCGCGTTCCTCGTCGGTGCGTTCCAACTCCTCGCGCTCCTTCCGGGCGTATCGCGGAGCGGTTCGACCATCTCCGGAGGGCTCTTTCTCGGGATCGACCCGGAGGAGGCGGCACGCTTCTCCTTCCTTCTCTCCGTGCCGATCATCCTCGGCGCGGTCGCGTTCCAACTCCCGGACGTCGGCGCCGAGCTCCGTGCGGGACACCTCCCGCAGTACCTCATCGGTCTCGTCGTCGCCTTCGTCTCCGGCTACGTCGCGATCGGTGCGATGCTGAAGATCGTGCGCCGCGGACGGTTCGGATTCTTCGGGATCTACTGTCTACTCGTCGGTATCCTCGGGCTCTTCATCCTCTGAGCCGGATTCCGGGCGCGTCCGGGGGCAGGTGACCTCCGCGAAGCCGAGGCTCGGATCCGCCACGACGACAACCGAAGGAACCAGATGGGCAGCGAACGGAAGAGCGACTGGGCGACACCCAAGCCACTGCCGCCCGGCGATCGGGCCGCCACGGCCCGCGTGCTCGACTTCCTCGCGGCAGCGCAGAAAGACCCGGCGAGAAACGTTGCGTACCTGGGAGACGATCGCGACGGTATCCAGTCCGAACTGGAGGAACTCGTTCCCTCCTGGGAGGGAACCGTCCGCGTCTGCGAGGACGCAAACGGAGAGCTCCGCGGCGTCGTGCTCGCGAATTGGGACACAGAGATCGGGCTCTCCTGGGTCTACGGGCCGTGGACGCGGCCCACGGACTGGGACGCGTGCGCCTCATCCCTGCTCGACGCCGCTTTGGAGCAGATTCCGGCCGGCGTCACCCGGTACGAGCTGTCCGGTGCCTGCGAGAACGCGGCGCTCGCTGCTCTTGCGGCGGAACGCGGCGCGGTGAGCACGGATGTCAACTACGCGCTCGTGCTCGACGGGGATGCGCTCGCCCGGATCTCGCCGTCCAGGGCGGGCGAGGGCTTCACGATCGAAGAAGGAGGCCTGGTCGGCCGCGCGCCGGAGTCCCTGAGTGCCGTTGATCGCGACGTCCTTCACGAACTCCACGAAGAGAACTTCCCGACCCCGTACTATTCGATGGACCAGCTGCTGGCGCAGCACGCGGACGGGGAAGCGATCGTGCTCGTGGCGCGCATGGGCGGCGACGTCGCCGGGTACGCGGCGGGCCGGGTCCAACCGGACGGCGTCGGCTACGTCGACTTCCTCGCGGTGGCCCCGGCGGGGAGAGGGCACGGAGTGGGGCGGGCGCTCATGGTCGAGCTCCTCGCGCGGCTTCGGTCCCGGATCACCCGGCAGGAAGTCTGTCTCACCGTCCGACATTCGCTCGGACCGGCGCGCGCCCTCTATGCGTCGCTCGGCTTTCACGTCGACGCGTCACTCGTCGGGTACCGCGTAGCCCTCTAGGCGGCTCGGCCGCCCGGCTGCTACGCGGCTCGGCCGCTAGGCTGCTACGCGGCTCGGCCGCCTAGGCGGCTACGCGGCTCGGCCGCTAGGCGGCTTTGCGGACGCTCTGGCTCGCGAGTTCCATGAGCTTGCCGGAGATGTCCTGGAGGGGACAGACGAACTCGGCGGCGCCGATCTCGATCCCTTCGCGCGGCATTCCGAACACGACCGACGTCGCCTCGTCCTGACAGATCGTGCGTGCGCCCGTGTTCCGGATCTCGAGGAGACCCTGCGCGCCATCCTTACCCATGCCGGTGAGGAGGGCGGCCACGGTTCTGGATCCGGAGGACCGGGCCACGGACTTGAACAGCACGTCCACGGACGGACGGTGCCGGTTGACGAGCGGACCGCTCCGGAGGGAGAGCGTGTAGGGCGCGGAACGCCCCATCACCACCATGTGGTCGTCTCCCGGGCAGATGAAGACGTGGCCCTGCTCCAGACGTTCGCCTCCCTGCGCCTCGGCGATCGTGGCGCGGCAGTTGCCGTTGAGCCGCCTTGCGAACTGGGCGGTGAACTTCGCGGGCATGTGCTGGACGATGACGACGGGAGGGCAGTCCTCGGGAAGGCCACGGAGGACGGCTTCGAGTGCCTCGGTACCTCCGGTCGACGCGCCGATCGCGATGAGTCGGTCGGACGCGATCCGGCCGTAGCTCCTCGTGGCCGGAGCGGGAGGGGGAGTCGCGACCGTCGCGGTCGCGATCGCGTTCCGGCGCTTCACGTCCACGAGAGCCGCTGCCTTCACCTTGTAGAGGAGCTCGATCGCGGCGCTCTCGCCGGGGAGCTTCGTTCCACCCTTGCTCACGACTTCGACGGCACCGGCCTGGAGCGCATCGAGGGCCAGCTGGCTGCCGCGGTCGGTGAGCCCGGAAGCGATGACGACCGGAAGCGGGTAGTACTTCATCAGCTTCTTGAGGAAGGTGAGTCCGTCCATCCGCGGCATGTCGATGTCCAGCACGACGACATCGGGCTGATGCTGGACGATCAGGTCGCGGGCTACGTACGCGTCCGGTGCCGTCGCGACGACCTCGATCTCGGGATCGGCGTTCAGGCTCTGCTCGAACACGTTTCGGACGACGGGCGAGTCGTCGACGATCACGACGCGAATCATGCGGCCTCGCTTCCCTTCTTGCCACAGTCCTTGAGGTTCGCCTTGAGGAAGACCGGGTGCTCCTCGAGGAGGAGGGGGATGCAGTCCGGATCCTGGACGAGAGACTCGAACGACTCCGTTGCGGGCTCGCAGCGAGGCGGCGTCAGGTTGAGGACGCCGTCGTATCCCACGATCTGCGTGAGGAAGTTGCCGCAGATCATGTTCATCAGCTCGCCCAAGGTGTCGTCGGAGCCGTCGTCCTCGACGTCTTCACCGAGGACGTTCTCGGTGATCTCGGCCCGGGCGTCGGTGGGAATCCACATGGTCAGGTCCCCGGCGTAGTCCCCGTGGAACGCGATGTGGATGCACCGGAAGTCGGAGGTGGGAGGCTCCAGGGTCTCGCGATCCGCCGGCTCGGCGAACATGAACGTGATCCGCTCCGCCACGCGGGTGAACACCTCGACCAGCTGTTCCTTCTGCTCATCCTGCATTTCGTACCTCCAAGGCCTGGCGGATCGCCACTTCCAGTGAGTCGGGCGTGAACGGCTTCCGGAGGTATCCCCGGATCCCCGTCTCCAGGAGCCGGTTCATCCGACTCATGCTGCCGTCGGTCGACACGACGACGACGGGGAGCCCTTCCAGGAGGTGGTCCTTCGCCATCTCCATGATCAGCTCCTCACCGGTCATGACCGGCATGTTGATGTCGGTCAGAACCAGGTCCAACCAGTGTTCGCCGAGGACCTCGAGGGCTTCCTTGCCATGGCCGGCCTGGTGGATCTCGCCGAGCTCGAGCGAAGTCATGCCGAGCATCTTCACCAGCACCTTCCGCACGGTCTCGGAGTCATCGACGATGAGTATGTTGAGAGCCACGCTCCCTCCTCTCGAACCTGGGCGGTTCCTTCCTCCAGAACTCGCCCTCTTCTTGCTTGCCCGTCGTCTCTATCGATCCGTCGTCTTCGTCGTCGTCGGCCCCGTCCTGTTTCTCTTCGGTCGGGGTGCCGCTTCGCCGGTCAGAGCTCCCTAGGGGTCTGGCCGCTCTTGATCATCGTCTTGCCGTCGTCCATGTGCAGGAACATGGTCCGGGGTTCCTTGCCCGCTGTGTCCTCCGCCGCGATCTTGATGTTGTTCTTCCAGAGGATCTTCCGGCAGACGAGGATGTTCCGCTCGCCGATCTTGAAGACACCGTCCTCGTCGAGCATGACCGATCCGCCCGCGAGCTTGGCGACGATCCGGCTACGCTCCGCCCCCATGTTGAACAGCGTCTGGAGGAGGAGGGAAACCCCGGTGTCGACGAACATCGGGGGCTTCTCCCTCGCCTTGTCCGGTGACTTGGAAGAGAGAGGTAGCATGCAATGGATCATCCCACCGACCTGCGCTTTCGGGTCGTAGAGGGTGAGGCCGATGCACGATCCCAAGGAGTACGTGACGAGGACGTCGTCCGTGCTCTTCGACACGGCATAGTCGGCGATGTCCACGACCTTGAGCTTGCCTGTTCTGTCAGCGCTCATCGAGACGTCCTCTACGGTTTTGCGTAGGTGGCGGCCTGGACCGCACGGAATCCGCAGTCGATGCCGGTCAGAGTCTCGGAATGTCCGACGAAGAGGATGCCTTTCGGTCGGAGGAGTCGTTCGATTTCCGAGACCAGTCGCTGACGCACCGGTTGATCGAAGTAGATCATCACGTTCCGGCAGAAGACGCAGTCGAGCGGCCCCGTCATGGGGAACGGGGGCTGAGAGAGATTGAGCCGCCGGAAGACGACATGACGACGGAGTTCGGGGCGCACGACCCAGACGGGTTCGCGTTCGCCCGGCTGCTTCTCGAAGTACTTCATCTTCCATTCGTTCCGGACCGGCTCGACGACCTTTGCCTGGTACGCGGCCTCCTGAGCCTGGCCGAGAGCCCGGGTGGAGATGTCCGTGGCCAGGATCTTCACGTCGAGCGACGAGAGGGAGCGGATGGAATCGAGCGTCATGAGCATGCTGTACGGCTCTACCCCGGTCGAACAAGCCGCGGACCAGAAACGGAAACGAGTCTGGCCGGCGGCGAGGTACTCCTCGAACTTCTCGGCGAACAGATCGAAGTGATCCTGACCGCGGAAGAAGCTCGTGAAGTTCGTGGAGATGACGTCGAGGAGTCCGACGATCTCCTCCGGGTCCTTCCGGACCAGGGCCAGATACTCCTCGGGTCTCTGCAGGCCGAGCACGCGCAGCCGCTTCCCGATCCGGGCGGCCACGAGCTCCTGCTTGTCCGGTCCGAGCGAGATCCCGCTCGTCTGGTAGACGATGTCGCGGAACGACTCGTACACACGTGCTTCCATTGACTCCACCTATGCGGCTTCGGTCGCCTCTGTTTGGATCTCGGCGTCCGCCAGGACGTTGTCCACGTCGAGGAGTGTGATCACGAGGCCTTCCCGCTTGGCCATCGCACGGATGAAGCGGGTGTCGATGCCCGATCCGAAGTTCGGAGTCGGCTCGATGTCGTCCTGGCTCAGATCGACGAACTCGGATACGGAGTCCACGACCAGGCCCACGACGTGGCTCACGGCCCCCCGGTCGTGCTGCACCACGATGATGCAGGTCTGCGGAGTGTCCTCCGCGAAGGGGAGGCCGAACTTCCTCCGCAACTCGATCACCGGGAGGATCGAACCGTGCAGGTTGATGACGCCGCGGAAGTAGTCCGGAACGTTGGGGACGTGGGTCACGTCCGTGTTCGCGGTGATCTCCTTCACTTTCATGATCTCGAGGGCATAGGTTTCCTTGCCCAGAGTGAAGGAGAGGAACTTCCCAGCAGAGGAACGATTGGAACTCATGACTACCTCACGCCGCAACGGGTTCAGGGAGTGGTGCGCCTGCCGACCTCTTCGACTCGGTCAGTTTGTAGAGTCCGGCGATGTCGAGAATGAGGCCGATCTTCCCGTCCGGAAGCACCGCGCCCCCCGTGATTCCCGGCACTCTTCCGAGTGCCGCCCCAAGTGACTTGATCACGATCTGCTGGTGACCCAACAGCTCGTCCACCGTCACTCCGATCTTCCTCCCGTCCGCTTCCAGGACGAGTACGAGCGGTTCCTCAGCGCTCTGAGAGAGGTCGAAGAGATGGCGAAGGTGGAAGAGAGGAAGCGTGCGTCCCTGGAAGACGACCACTTCTCCGCTTCCGAACACCGATGATTTCTGCTGCTCCGTCGGCTGGAACGAGTTGATGACGTTCGCCGTCGGCACGATGAACCGGTCTTCGCCCACGCGCACGATCATTCCGTCGATGATGGCGAGGGTGAGCGGGAGCTGGATGACGAAGGTCGTGCCCTGGCCGAGGACGGAGCGGATCTGGACCTTGCCGCGGAGCGCCTCGATGTTCCGGCGCACGACGTCCATGCCGACGCCACGACCGGAGACGTCCGTCACCTGCTCGGCCGTGGAGAACCCAGGCTCGAAGATGAGCATGAAGGTCTCGGACTCGGTGAGTTCGGCCTCGGGAGTGATGATGCCCTTGTCGATCGCCTTCTTCCGGATCCTGGCCGGATCGATCCCACGCCCGTCGTCCGCCACTTCGATGCAGATGTTGCCCTCGCGGTGGTAGGCACGGAGGGTGATCCGTCCCGTCTCGGACTTCCCGTGGTTCCGCCTGTCCTCCGGAGTCGCTTCGATTCCGTGGTCGACGGCATTCCGGACCATGTGGACGAGCGGGTCACCGATCTTGTCGACGACGGACTTGTCGAGCTCGGTTTCCTCTCCGACGGTGACGAACTCGATGTGCTTTCCGGTCTTCTTGGAGATGTCACGCACGATGCGTGCCATCTTCTGGAACGTCGACCGGACCGGGATCATGCGGAGCGAGGTCCCGATCTCCTGGAGTTCGCGGATGATCTTGTTGAGGAGGCCGAGATCTCGGCTGAGTTCCGGCGACGAGATGTCCTGCATCTCCTTCGCTCCCGC
This sequence comes from Candidatus Eiseniibacteriota bacterium, assembly GCA_020633975.1. Lineage (GTDB taxonomy): Bacteria > Eisenbacteria > RBG-16-71-46 > CAIMUX01 > CAIMUX01 > JACKCR01. Next base: position 63,240 of record JACKCR010000012.1, read on the forward strand.
GACCATCGACTCGGCGATCACGAGCTCACCGATCATGTCGACCATCTTGTCGAGGCGGGCGGCGTCCACCTTGATGAAGTCCTTGACCACGTTCGTGACCGACGGGGTCGGACGCGCGGACTCGGGACGGGACCCGGTTCCGTTCGTCTCGGGGGCCGGAGCTCCGTCGGCAGACGCCTTCGCGGGCGACGCGGAGGCCGCGGACGCCGCGCTGGAAGCGGTTCCGGCGGACGAACCCGCCTCTGCCGCGTCGGCAGTAGACGAAGTCGCCGGAACGGATGCGGCGCTGGCTGCCGCCGGGTTGGGCGTCGCCGCAGGTGCCGGGGCGGACTTGGTCTGCGCTGGGGCCGATGCGGACGCCTTTCCTCCGTCGTTGACCGCGCTGTCGAGACGCTCGAGGAGGTTTCCGAGCTCCGGGGGCGCCGAAACCTCGCTCGCTCCCCCGGACATGAGCTCGCCGATCATCCTCTTCAGGAGGTCGACGGTCTGGAAGACGAGTTCGATCCTCTCACCCTGGAGAAGGAGTTCTCCGTGCCGGGCCTTGTCCATCAAGGTCTCGCCGGAATGCGCGAGTCTCTGGATGTGATCGAGGCGGAGCATTCCCGCCACGCCCTTGATCGTGTGGATGGCGCGGAAGAGCGCGTGGATCGGCTCCGAGTCCTCCGGATCCGTTTCCAACCTGAGCAGCTCCTGCTCCGCTTCCTCGAGGTGGTCTCCCGCCTCCTGGACGAAGTCCGTCAGGAGTTGGGGTTCGATCTCTGCGAGCGAGATCGGTGCGGAGGAAGCGGCTCCGGAGGCTGCCGGACTGGCGGCGGAAGCAGGCGGTGCGGCCTCGGCCTGGGTCTGCTGGCCAGAGGGGCGGGGGAGATCGGACGGCTCGCCGTCGATCTGCTCCTGGATCCGCGTGTAGAGAGCATCCGGCGAACCAGGAGCCGGTGCCCCCTCGCGCAGGTGCCGGAAGTACTGCCCGAGCCAGTCGATCGCTTCGAGCAGCGTCTGGGCGACCAGGAGCGCCGGAACCTGCTCCAGCATGTCCTCGATCCGGTGGCAGACACGCTCCGAGTCGAGCCCGAGGAGAGCCGACTCACCCTTGAGCGTATGGAAAGCACGGAGGAGCGCGGGACCGGCGTCGTCGATCTCACCGCGCTCGACGCCGAGCACGAGAGCCTCGAGTTCCTCGAGCACGGAGACCTGGTTCTGGAGGAACTCCTCCAGGATCCCATCGAGACCCGCCGTCGCTGTCCCACCGCCGGCGCCACCCGCGAGTTCCGCCGGAACCGTGATCAGCTCCCAGTCGTCGGCGCGGGCCGCTTCCAGGAGGCTGGCCAGTGCCTGGCCGAGCACACTGATCGGGTCCGCGACGCCCGGATCCTCGCGGAGGACGATGCTGTCCAGAATCCCGAGGCAGGACGAGACGAGCGACGTCGCCTTGGGCGCGTTGCCGAGACGGGCGGCGACTCCCTGCAACTCGGTATGGATCGAGGCAACCGAAGGCAGGTCGTTCGCATCGAGCAGGAGTACCTGCTCGGACACGGATTCGAGGGTCGTGACGATCGATTCCTGGGTCATTCCTTTGCTCCTTGGGCTCCTGTCCGTCCGTCTCAGAAATCTGCCAGGTCGTCGTCGTCGAGCGGGATGACCTGCCCGGGGCTGTTCGAGACCCGAACGGCCTTTTCCGACGCGGAATCGTTGCTGAAGAAGTCGTCTTCCAGCGGTTCACTCTTCGATGGGACCGAGGATGCGCTGAAGGCCGATCCAATCGATGGCTTCGTCGCACTCGAGGCGGACCATGCGCCGGACTTGGACGCCGAACCCTCGATGACCTTGAGACCGCTCGTCGAGCTCGTCGTCGAGGACGAAGCGCTCGTCTTGGGCGTCGAGGTGTGGCCCGAACCGGCCGAGGTGGAGCTTCCCTTGCTCGCGCCGGACGACTTGGACGACTTCTTGGGACCCGTCTTCGTCTTCGCGAAGCCGCCCGTCGTTCCGCCGTCCACGACCGTTCTCAACTCCCTCGCCGCCACGTCCATGCGGGAGACCTCGGCGGAGAGGCTCGAGGCGGTCGAAGCCGTCTCTTCCGCGCTTCCGGCGTTCCGCTGCGTCAGTCGGTCGATCTGGGAGACGGCGGTGTTGATCTGCTCGATGCCGACCGCCTGTTCCTTGCTCGCGGCGGAGAGTTCGGCCATGAGCCGGTCGACTTCCGCGATCCGCTCCGTGATCCCGTGGAAGTTCTCGCTCACGAGCTGCGTCGCCTCCGTGCCGCGCTTCGAGCGGTCCCGGGCTTCCTCGATGAGAGCTGCCGTCCGCTTGGCTGCGTCCGCGCTCCGCTGAGCGAGGTTGCGTACTTCTTCGGCGACGACGGCGAATCCGCGTCCGGCGTCTCCTGCCCGAGCTGCTTCGACGGCGGCGTTGAGGGCGAGGAGGTTCGTCTGGAACGCGATCTCGTCGATCGTCTTGACGATCTGCGCGGTCGCTTCGGCCGACTCGCGAATCTCCTCGATGGCCTGGGCCAGATCGTCCATCGACTGCTGGCCTTCGAGCGCGGAGGACCGGGTCTCGGCCGTGAGGTGGCTCGCGCTCTGCGCGTTGTCTGCGTTCTGGCCGGTGTTCGAGGTCATCTCTTCGAGCGACGCGGAGATCTCTTCGAGGCTCGACGCCTGCTCGTTCGAACTCTCGGCCATCCGTCCGCTCATCGCGGCGACCTGGGCGGTGGCCTCCTGCGTTGCGTTGGCGCTGTCGAGGAGCGTGTGGGCGACGTCTCGGATCGGACGCACGACGGACCGATAGAGGTCGATCTGGCTCGCGGCGAGGAGGCCGAGGCAGAGTACGATCGCGCCGATGAGCATCGTATGGACCTTCGCGGTCTGGCCGCCCTGCTGCTCGAGGAGCGCGACGACGACTCCGTTCGCCTTGGCCAGGGCGGTTCCGCTGTTCGCGTAGAACTCCTCCAACTCCTCAGTGCTGCTCTCCGCCGAGGGGACCGAGGCCCGCAGGGACTCCCAGCTCCGGCGGCTATCCTCCAATGTGCTTCGGGCCGCGCCCTTGACGGCGTGGAGATGGACGTACGTACCCGCTTTCGGGTCCTGGATCACGTCGCCTCCGGAGGCGAGCGCCGCGAGACTTGACTCGAACAGGGCTGCGGTCTTCTCCGCATGGGCGTCGGAGGTCGCCCCGGAGCCGCGTGATTTCCCCTCGGCATCCCGGAGCAGGGTCTCGGCCGTGAACTTCTCCACGAGCATCCGCTGACGTCCCGCGATGTCGATTGCCTCTGCGTACTCGGAGCCGGCGTGCTGACCCCAGACCGCGACTCCGGCCACCGCCAGAAGACCAAAGAATGCGACGACTCCCGAGACCGATAGCCGTGCGAACAGACTCATTCGCCCCTTCATGTCACTCCCTTTCCGATCGAGTCCCACGGTCATGCCGAGGACGTCTTCGATCCAATCCCGATCCGTTGGCGGGCAGGAAACCAGAAACTCTTACGCCGCCCGCTTCATCGAGGGGCTTTCGTCCTCGTGGCCCGTGGTCCTCTTCAGCAGCTTCGGGACGCCGAACTCGTACGTGGCGCTGGCGCCCGAGCCGACGAACTCCTCGAGTTCGTCGACCACGGCCCGCACGTCGGAGGCCTGCCGCGTCAGTTCACGAGACACGGAAGCCGCGTTCTCCGCAACCGCCGCCGTCTGCTGCGTCATCTGGTCCATCTTGTCCGCGCCGCGGCTGATCTGCTCGACTCCGCGGGCCTGTTCCGCCGTGGCCGAGGAGATGCCGTCCATCAGTTCCGAGACCCGGGTGACCTGGCCGGCGATCTCGCGGAGAACGACCTCGACTCCCTCCATCGCGGTCCGCCCCTGCCGGGCGCGCGAGACGGAGTCCTCGATGAGTTGCGACGTTTCGCGCGCCGCGTCCGTTGCCTTCTGCGCGAGGTTTCGGACTTCGTCCGCGACGACCGCGAAGCCACGGCCGTGGTCTCCGGCCCGAGCTGCTTCGACGGCGGCGTTGAGTGCAAGGAGGTTCGTCTGGAACGCGATCTCTTCGATCACCTTGATGATCGAACTGATCTTGCCGGACGACTCGTTGATCCTCTCGATCGCCGTCCGGAGTTCCTCGAGAGTCGCGTCACTGCGCTCCGCCGCGCTTCTCGCCTTGAGTGCGAGTCCGTTCGCTTCGGTTGCATTGTCCGCGTTGTTCGAGGTCATTGCCGAGAGCTCTTCCAGAGACGACGCTGTCTCCTCCAGAGACGCCGCTTGGGTACGGGAGGCGTCGGCCAGCTGGGCGGAGTTGCCCGCCATGCGGGCGGCGGTCTCGTTCACGGCCTCCGCACCTTCGCCGAGTGCGTCGACGACCCGGTCGAGCAGGCCTCCAATATCGCGAGACTGCCAGAGACCGAGGGCCGCGGTGGCGAGTAGGGCACAAAGCGCCGTCACTGCCATCCAGGTCCACAGGGTATGCGACTCGTGACCGGAGAGCGTCATCATCTCTTGGACAGCGCTCAGGGCTTCCGATTCGGGTAGCTCGACGACCAGGGCCCACGTCTCCGAGAACACATCCACGGGGGTGTAGGCGGTGAGAACCGGGACATCCGCGTAGTTGCTCGAGGCGAGGTATCCGGACTTTCCGTTGAGCGATGTCGTGACCGCTTCGGTGGCCACGGAGCCTCCCTTCGGGTCACGGAAGCTCGCCACTACGCTCCGATGATCCGGGTCGCAGTAGGAGTCCGAGCGCATGAGTTTGTCTGCGCCCACGAGATAGGACTCGCCTCTGTCGCCCAAGCCGCCACGCTCGGCCATGACCGAGGTGATCTGGTCGAGGGGCATCTGGAAGATCGCGACGCCGATCCTCTCCTCGCCGTCGTAGATCGGCGATGCGATGAAACTGGCCGGCGCTTCGTAGGACGGCGTGTAGTTGGCGAAGTCCGAGAAGTTCACGCCATCGTGCTGGTTCGTTCCCAACGCCTTCTGGAAGGCCTCCGCCAGTCCGGACGAGGCCCAAGGTCCCTCGAGCAGCGATGTTCCGAAGTCGAGTTCCTTGAATACGGTGTACACGACTTGCCCGGTTTCATCGTCGACGAGGAAGATGTCGTAGTAGCCGAAGCGTTCGAGGTAGCTTCTAGTCACCGGGTGGAAGTCGGCGTGGATCCGGTCGTAGGCCGTTCCTTCCCGAGCGGAGTCGAGCTGGTGCTTCGATCCGAGCCGGTTCGGGTTCTTCGCGATGTAGGAGTACTGCATCGACATGGCATCGGGAGCGAGTAGAGAGAGGATCGCTCCGGAGTCGGGGCGCTTGCCGCCGTTCGCTTCGGCGTACTGACGAGCGAACTCCTCGTCGTAGTAGGCTCGGACGGCCTTTCCCATTTCGGAACGGCTGATTCCGGTGGCCGCGATCTCCTCGTCGTGATTCCGGTAGGCGCTCCGGAACTGGCGCATGGCGTCGACCACCATTCCGTTCTCCGAGAACGACTGGATCTGATGCTCGACGGTTTGGAAGTACTGCTCCACCGCCAGGCGCTTGTTGTCGCGGACGGACTCTAGCGTTGCGAACGCGCGCTCTTCTAGCCTTGCCTCTGCGGTCTTCTCGATGTGGTCCATGCCGCGGCGGGCGGACGATGCGCCGAGGAAGCTGACCACGGCAGTGGGGACGAGCCCACAGGCGATGAAGGTCACGAGTAGTTTCGTACGGAGGTTCATCGTCATCCGCTCCCGCCGATGGATCGGCCTAGTTTCGTTCCGCGCTCGGCAAACGGACTCTACCGAGGATCGGGATAGATTCACTCTCTGCAGAAGATCGGTAGAGGGTCGTGTGCTTCTTGAGGGTTCTGCGACATGGTTCGAGTAGAAACCGCAGGTTCAGAGTCCAAACGAGGCGGGCATATCGGTGCCTGCGTGGGGATTCGGAGAATGGTCGTGGTGAGAGCCAGCGGTCGTGACTGGTCCCAATGTGGGATCTGGGGCCAGTGGAAACTCGGTCGTTTCTGACTCAGGAAGCCCTGGCTTGAGAGCGCGTGGCGGACTCGACGTACCCAAGTAGATCACGCGTCGTCACAGGCTTTGGCAGAAAGAGGGAGGAGCCCGTCTTGAGCAGCTCGGTGACAGCGCTCACCGAGCAGACGGACGACATCATGAGGACGGGGATGTTCGACGTGCGATCCTCGCTGCGCATCTTCTGTACGAGTTCCTGGCCGGTCATCTCGGGCATGGAGAGGTCGGTGATGACCGCATCGATCCCCGTGTTGTCTTCCAGGACCTCCCAGGCGCGGCGTCCGTTGGATGCGAGGAGGACGCAGTGCCCGGCCTTCTCCAACGGGTGGGAGAGAGTCTTGAGGACGATCGTGTCATTGTCGACCAGAAGGATCTTCGCCATCTTCGTCGTCTCCGTGTCAGGGGACGCACGTGCGTCCCCCCTCCACCCCGAAGTGGGCACAGGCCCTCGTCGGGGGTTCTTCCTCTGACGGCGGACCCTGAGGGTCACGTCAGAGGCGCCCTTCCCGAGCGGAAGGCGAATGTCGGCCAGTCAGCGCTTCAACCACCAGAAGATGTCGAAGCACGCCATGATGGTGGCCGTGATCAACAGAAGGAGCAGCATCGGGACCTCCTTGGATCCAGGCGCCCTTCGGCGTCCAGATCTTCGGGCCTGTCAGATCGACCGCGTGCATCGCACGAAGCCTGCTCCCGACCCGTCCCCACCACTCCATGGCAGGCTCCGGCGCTTCTCCGTCCAGTCGTATGTTCGGGAGGAGGGCGTGGCTACTTTAGGCCCCAAGATCGGGAAAACGGACGAAGTCTGCGGGTTGGCCGCCAGCCTGCCTGATAGACGGCTCTGCAGTCTCCCGCTCACAGTCTTCTCGTTCGGGAGTCAAAGTCGCTTCAAGACGAAGAGGGTCGTGTCATCCGCGAAGGAGTCGTCGAGGCTCGGATCGATCCGTTCCTGGATCTGCCCGATCAAGTCGCGCGGCGAGAGGTGTCGGTGCGATCCAAGAAACTCGAGGAGCTCCGGCTCCTGGAACGCGCCTTCTGGTCCCCCTTGTTCGACAACGCCGTCCGTAAAGACGAGTAGGATGTCGCCAGGCTCGAGGCGGACCGTTCCGACATCGTACTCGGCTCCGGGCACGATCCCGAGAACGGGGCCTCCATCCCGAAGACGCTCGATGGTGCCGTCTCGCCGGACGAGGACGGGGGGGCCGTGTCCGCCGTTTGCGTAGACGAGCTGGCTCTCCCAAGGCTCCCACCGGGCGGTGAACGCGGTCGCGAACCGTTCGGGGCGGTCGATCCCGCAGAGGCGATCGTTCAAGGTGGAGAGGATCTGGCCCGGGTGGCGGTTCGCATGCACTTCCGCTCGGAACGTCGCCTGGATGTTCGACATGAGGAGAGCCGCAGGGACGCCGTGTCCGGTCACGTCTGCGACGGCGAGGGCGAGGGATCCGTCGGGTAGCGTTGCGCAGTCGTAGTAGTCCCCGCCAACGGCGAAGCACGGCTCGTTGAGGGCGGCGAGATCGAGCTTCGGCAGTTGCGGAATCTCCCGCGGGAGGAGACCGCGTTGGATGGAGCGGGCCACTTCGAGTTCTTCCGTGAGGTGGAGATGTCCCTCGCGCTCCACTTCGAGGAGAGCGTTCTCCAGCGCGAGCGCGGCCTGGGCTCTGAGGCCCTCGAGCAGATCGACGTCGGGCGCCGAGTATCGCTCGCCGTACAGACGCGGCCCGAGGACGACGACGCCGATACGCCCTCTCGCCGACGTCAGAGGCAGGAACATGCGAGCGTTGACCTGTCTCAGCGCGGCGAGATCCGAGGTAGGTAGGTAGCCGTAGGGCAGGCCGTCTTCGAGCTCCGCTCTGCTCACCGGTCGGGTCAGGCGGAAGACCGGGTCCGCGACGTGCCTCGAGAGCTTGATCTGCGCGTCTTCCAAGTCCATCCCGATCGCGGCGCGAGTCGTGAGTTCGTCGTGCCGGGCCAGGAGGAGGACGGCACGTTCCACACGGAGAAGCGCATCGACCGAGTGCAGGATCGCCTGTCCCACGTCTTCGATTCCACGGGCCTCTTGCAGCTTCTGGGCCGTCTCGCGCAAGGGACGCTTGGTGTAGAACCGATCCGGGTAGATCCAGCGATCGACCTTGTCTTGGAGGTAGGACCGGAGCGGACTCATCAAGAGGAGGACGAAGCCCAGTGCGAGTGTCGTGCCGACACGCCCTTCGAGTCCGGTCGTTCCGCTCAAGGCGGCGCGGAGGGCGAAGAACGCCAGGAAGTAGACGAGGAGGAACGCGCTCGTGAGGGCGGAGTAGAGGAACCCGCGTTGGGCGAGGATTTCGGTGTCGACGATGCCGTGCCTCAGGATCGCGTATCCGAAAGTGACGGGCAGGAACACGAACGTCAGTGTCGCGAGACGATCTCCCGGCAGGTGGATGTCCGGCCGCGCGAGGTGCACCAGCAGCACGATCAGGAGCGGCAGGAAGCCGAGCAGGCTTCCGACCAACGACAGCCGGAGCTTGGCCCGCACGACCGGCAATGGACTCGAGCGAAAGCTCCGCACGAACAGAAAGATCGCGAAGACCAGCGCGAGAATCCAGTAGGCGCTGCTTCCTGTCTCGACCCACATCTCGAGTTCGTTCCCGCCAGACGCCAGTGGGGCCTGGAGCAGGATCGGCAATGCGCTCAGGGGGCCGAGGACAGCGCCGGGTAGGTAGACGAAGAGGAGGATCCAGCGGTTCTCGTGGATCGCCCTCCTCTCGAACGGGAAGAGCAGGAAGAAGTGGAGGAGCACTCCCGGGATCGTCGCGGAGAGTGCACTCACGATCCCTCGGGCGATGAGTGGGGCGCCCGGAGTCGACGGCACGTAGGGTCGAAACGAGAGCACCGAGAGCGCGAAGCAGATTCCGAAGAAGACGAAACTGATTTCGCTGAACCGCTGCCTCAATACCCACGTTCCGATGAGCAGGGTGATTGCTGCGGTGATCGCTCGCGCAGCATCGACGGCCAGGTCGGTGCCAGAGAGTTGGGTCGGCCGCAGTTCGGTCTGGAACGTTTCTCCCTTCCGGAGTACGAGAAGGGCCGTCGGTTCGAGTCCGCGCGCCCGCAAGAAGGCCGAGGGGTCGCCCACTTCGGTCGTACGGGTTCCAGCGATGGCGACGAGGCGATCTCCATCGCGCAGCCCTGCGTTCCAGGCAGGGCCGCCCTCCACCACGAGCCGAATCTCGGTGTCCCGCTCGCTCATTCCGAGCACCGCCCGTTCGGGCAGGCGGACCATTTCCATCGCCATGGCCAGGAGCGTGACGACGGCGAGTGCGACGAGGGCTCTCTGGAAGGCGCTGCGTATCCACATCGGCAGGTCTCCCGTGATCCGACTATCGCTGCACCGAAGGCCTCAAGTCCACGGGATCCCGTGCCGCCGGGGAAATCCTTGCCGCCGACCGGCAGAAAGTTGCCCGGCGTAGGCGTTGGCTGCCCGGGTTGGTTCGGCGTGCCCGGCGAAAACCGCCAGCTACCTCAACGGGTCTACCTGTCCCTAGAACTTCTGCCTGTGCTGAGACTTGCCCCGTCCAAGGCCCCGCAGATGGGAGGGAGGAATCGGGCGTTCTCCACCGTTTGGCACGGGTCCTGCGATGCACCGTGAGGGGAGATACCCATATGAACCGAGGAATTCGGGTCTCCGCCGCGGCGCTAACCCCGTTGGCCCGGGCACAGGAGATCCTCGCAAACAACCTGGCGAACGTCTCGACGACCGGCTTCCGCGAAGACCGGGTCGGGTTCGAGCGTCTGCTCGCGACGACCGCGCAGCCTGGAACCGGAGGCGCGAATGCTGGCGTGCAGCCGGGTGGCGCGGCTCCGACCGGCGCTGGAGCGACCGGGGGCCCGAACGCAGCCGGCGCCTTGGGTGCTGCGCCGGCGTTGGGAAGAAAGGTCGACCTCGAAGCGGGAGCTCTCGATACGACGGGTGGTCCTCTCGACCTCGCCATCGTCGGTCCCGGGTTCTTCACCGTGCAGACTCCGGACGGTCCCGCCTATACACGCGACGGATCGTTCTCGCTGGACGCGGAAGGTCAACTCGTCCACCGAAGCGGCAACCCGCTCATGGGAGAAGGCGGTCCGATCACTCTCGCTGCCGGTTCCGTGTTCGAGGTGGATACCGATGGAACCGTGCGAGTGGACGGAGAGGCGCAGGGTCGTCTCCAAGTCGTCTCGTTCACCGATCCGACGACGCTTCGGCATGCCGGGCGAGGACTCCTCGCATCGGATGTTCCGGGCGAGCCGATCGAGACCGCGCGGGTCGTGCAAGGTTCGCTCGAGTCGTCGAACGTCGATCCGGTGGGCACGATGGTCGAGATGATGACCGTGCTTCGCAGCTTCGAGGCGAATCACAACGCGCTCATGACGCAGGACCAGACGCTCGCACAGCTCGTGCGTTGGGCGTCGACGTAGTTTCGATCGGTTCTAGGACCGGTCCTCAGGAGGTAGGAACAGGATGCTCCGTGCCATGCGCAGCGCCGCTTCAGGGATGAAGGCGCAGCAGCTCTATCTCGACACCGTGGCGAACAACCTCGCCAACGTGAACACGACCGGGTTCAAGCGCGCCCGGATCGGTTTCGAGGACCTCCTCTACCAACAGGTATCCGCCCCAGGCGATGGAACCGAGGGTACAAAGCCCGCGGGACTCGAGGTCGGTCACGGAAGCCGCGCCATCGACACGCAACGGATCCTCTCGCAGGGAGACTCCGAGGTGACGGAGAATCCGCTCGACCTCCTGATCCAGGGAGACGGCTTCTTCCAGGTGACCCGCCCGGACGGAACACAAGCCTACCTCCGGGATGGCTCCTTCCGCCTCGATGCGAACGGAAGGATCGTCACCGCGAATGGATACGTTCTCCAGCCCGAGATCTCCCTCCCGCAGGACACGGTCAGCTTGGCGGTCACCGAAGATGGACGGGTCTTCGTGGAGCAGGACGGAACTCCTGGCTCGACCGAGATCGGCCAGATCCTCCTCGCCCGGTTCACGAACCCCGCCGGACTCACGGCAGAAGGTCAGAACCTCTATCGAGAGACCGGTGCGAGCGGGACGGCGCAGCTCTCCGCGCCCGGTGAACTCGGAGTCGGCACCATGATCCAGGGTGCGCTCGAGCGATCGAATGTCCAGGTGGTCGAGGAAATGATCCACATGATCGTGGCCCAGCGCGCGTTCGAGGTGAACTCGAAGGCGGTCGAGTCTGCGGACTCGATGATGCGAACCGCGGTCAACATGAGGCCGGCGTAGTGACGAGGCTTCGTGAGAGATGTGCCCTCCTTCCTTGGGGAAGAGAGCGGCGGGCGCCAGGGATGGCGATGTGGACAGGACCGAGCTCTCCGGGAAACCGGGGGGAACGGGCTCGGATGGGTTCGCAGAGACGGAGTCTCCCGCCGCTTCCTTTCCTTGGGAAGGGCCGGCTCATTACCTCGCTCACGCTGCCTATCGTGGCAGGGATGCTGCTCGTGTCGGCCGGCGTGAGCTTTGCTCAGAACGAGGCACCTGCCGACTCCGCGAGGGAAACGGTGTCTACACCTGCCACTCCGACCGGGTCGTCGGTCTCCTTCCTCGCCGGTATCGAAGACGAGCTCCGGCTCGAATGCGGTCACATCGATCTTCGCGTCGACTGGTCGATCACGGAGTCGATGCAAGTGCGGCTGGCGTCCCTCATCGATGCGGAGGTCACGCGCGTGCAGGGAGACGGATGCAGCGACCGCGTCGTCGTCCAGGTGTCGGGCGGGGATGGCAAGAGTACGAACCGGTATCTGGTTTCGGGTGATGTCGAGATCTGGGGTAGCGGGCTTCGCGCCGCGCGCACTCTCCGGCCCGGGACTCTGCTCTCGTTCGAGGACGTGACAGAGGGTGAGGGTTGGTTTCCTCCGTCTGCCTATGGGGAGCCGATCACGAGCGCCGAAGGTTCGTACCTAGTGCGCGGCGTGGCCGCAGGGAAAGTCATTTCCAAAGGCGACCTCAGCGCTCCGCCGCTCGTGCGCCGCGGAGAGACGGTACGAGTCATCTACCGCGGTCCCGGACTCGAGCTCCGGACGCTCGGAACCGTCCGCAAGGATGGATGGATGGGAGACCGGCTCGAGGTACGGGCCGACGGTGCACAGCACGACTGCACTGGAGTCGTTTCGGGACCAGACGTCGTCGAGGTCGATAGCAACCAGGGGAGGCAGCGATGAGGAAGTGGTTCGGCGGTGGAGGTTCCGAGGAAAGCGACGAGTCGCCGGGAACCTTCGGCAACCTCGCGTTGGATCGCGTGCTGCCCCAGGCTCGGGGCCCATTGATCCGCGAGAACATCGCGACCGTGCCGGTCCGGCTGGAGAGCCCCGCGAGGCAAACTCCGGACGATCCGCCTCTTCCTCGCCGCGGCTTCCTTCGCGTCGCCGTTTACTTCTCGCTCGCGATCGCTTTCGCGATGGGCGCGATGACCAGTGCGGCGCCCTTGGCTCACGCGTCTGACGACGGCTCTCTCTGGGATGCCCGCACCGGGTTCCGGTATACGAATCGGAAGGCGATGCGCGTTGGTGACGTGATCACGGTACGGGTCGAGGAGAGTTCGAGCGGTAGCAACAAGTCCTCGCTCTCCACATCCAAGGAGCACAAGCTGGAAGCAGGTGGCGGTCCCGGCACTGGCAAGCTCGACTTCCTGCCGCTCTTCGGCTTCGACTCCAACATGAAGAACGAACTCGACGGGAGCGGTGCCGTCTCCGTGTCTGGCAAGCTCACGACGACACTCACCGTAACCGTTCGCGAGATCCTCCCGAATGGTCATCTCGTGGTCGAAGGATCTCGTCTCATCACCCTCAACGGGGAAGAGGAGCGCGTTTCGCTTCACGGCGTCGCACGTCCCGAGGACGTCCGCTCCGACAACTCCATCCTCTCGACCCAGCTTTCCGAAGTCCGGATCGATTACGACGGCAAGGGGATCGGGCGGAACTCCGCAAAGCCCGGAATCCTCCAGCGCGTTCTCGGATGGATCTTCTGATGCACACGACGGGGCACCACTCGAAGCGGCCCGTGTCGCACCTACGGGGTGGCCGATCGAAGCCGTGGCTTGCGCGCTCCCAGCGACTCGTTCTGCCGCTGCTTCTCGCAACGTCGGGGCTCACGCTGTTGGCGCCGTGCCTCGCTCCATCTGATGCAGAGGCTGCGCGCATTCGAGACATCGCTCAGTTCCGTGGGATCCGTGAGAACCAGCTCGTCGGCTATGGACTCGTCATGGGGCTCGATGGGACCGGAGACCGGAAAGGTACCGGCTTCACCCTTCGTTCCATGAGCAACCTCCTCGAAAGCGTCGGGCTCACCGTGTCCCCCGAGGAGATGAATGTCAAAAACGTCGCGGCGGTCATGGTCACCGCGACCCTTCCCGCTTTCTCCAAGCGAGGCGGACGGATCGACGTGACGGTTGCCTCGATCGGGGACGCTAGCTCGCTCGAGGGCGGCATCCTGGTCCAGACTCCGCTCGAAGGGGCTGACGGTCGGGTCTACGCCGTCGCCCAGGGGCCGGTCAGCGTCGGTGGGTTCAGCGCTGACTCACCCGGAGGAAGTACCGTTTCGCAGAATCAGGTCACCGTCGGGAGAATTCCCGATGGAGCGCTCGTCGAGCAGGAGATCCTGTCCGAGGGGTTCGCCAACGACCATCTGGAGCTTGCCCTCCATCGTCCCGACATCACGACCGCGGACCGCGTCGCGCGCGCGATCGAGAGCATCAAGCCAGGCACGATCGCAGTCGACCCGGCCACCGTTCGCGTTCCTGCGGACAGCACGGACTCCTGGGTGTCGCTCATGGCGCAAATCGGCGATCTCAAGGTGGATCCCGCTTCGCCCGCGCGGATCGTGGTCAACGAGCGGACGGGCACCATCGTGGCCGGTGGCGAGGTGAAGGTGCGGCCTGTCGCGATCGCTCACGGCAACCTCTCGATCCGGATCGAGAACGTGACGGATGTCTACCAGCCCGGGCCGTTCTCGCCCGACGGCGCGACGACTGCCACTGCGGACCAGTCGAACATCGACGTCTCCCAGGACCGTGCGAGGTTCGTCGCACTTCCGAGCAGCTCGTCGATCGCGGAGTTGGCCGAAGCCCTCAATACGCTCGGGGTGACGCCGCGAGACGTCATCGCGATCTTCCAGGCGCTGAAGGAAGCAGGCGCTCTCGACGCCGAGCTTCTGATTCTCTGACCTGTCGGCTGCTGGGCCGGAGGAGACGTAGAGTTGGACCCGATCCGCATCTCGAACGCCGCGTTCGGGCAACAGCCCCAGGCGTCGTCTCTGTCTGGGACCCGTCCCGATGCGGAAGCGTTCGATGCGCTGCTTCGCTCGCAGATCGGCGACGAGTCGGGGATCGGTTCTGCCGAGTTGATCCCGCTGGGCGGTGGTGAGCGTGTGGGTGGATCGCATCCGCTGACCAACAGCGCGCTCGGATCCCGCAGCGGCGCAGCAACGGGCTCCGTTGCTCCCGAGACCAAGTTCTACTCCCTCGACGACCAGCAGAAGCCTACCGGGGTCGAGGCGCATCGTCTCGAGATGGAAATGCGCGCTGCCTTCCTTCGCGAGATGCTCGCACCGCTCGTCGACGCGCTGTCTTCCGGACTGACTGGGCAAGGCTCGATGGCCGGCCAGGACGTGTACGAGTACTTCGTCGGGCAGGCGATGTCCCAGCCGCTCGCATCCGCATGGCCCCTTCCGGCCATGGTCGATCCCGGTGCGCTGAGCCAGAGCCCCGCTGGAGCTTCCGTGCCAGGTATCGGGGGCCCGACTGCTGGCCGCGACCCGCGACTTGCCGCGAGTCTGCTGGCGAGGAATCCGGCAGCTTCCGCCCTTCCCGCGGCCTCTGCATCTCAGCACACGCCCGTGACGCGAACGGTGAACGTCACGTCGACGGTGCCGGCAGGAAAGGACGCGGCGTCGTTCGATCCGGCGTCCTCTCGCCGGGTCGCTTCGCAACCGATGGACCTCACGCACAGATCGCATGGCGGGAGTTCGGTCGACGAACTCGTGTCCAGCGTCGCGCGCGAGTTCGCGCTGCCGGAGAGCTTGCTCCACGCCGTGGTTCAGGTCGAATCGAGTGGGAACCCGCGCGCAGTGTCTCCCAAGGGGGCCCGGGGCCTGATGCAGCTCATGCCCGCGACGGCACGGGAACTCGGGGTGACCGACTCGTTCGATCCCGAGCAGAACCTCCGCGGAGGGGCAGCCTACCTCGCGAAGCAGATCGAACGCTTTGGCGATCTACCGCGCGCACTCGCCGCATACAACGCCGGGCCTGGCGCTGTGCAGAAGCACGGCGGTGTGCCGCCCTATCGGGAGACGCAGCACTATGTTTCCCGGGTCATGGGCTTGGCGGAGCAGCTCGAGCAGTAGGCCGCAGTCCAGTCGAGTCGCTCCAGGACGCGGGGTCGCAGGATCTGTCGCGAGCTCCTCTCGTCTCGACTCCTCACGCTTCGACTCCTCACGCGGGACGTGCCATCGTCAGTCGGAACCAGTGCTCGGGGTCGTAGAACTCGCACTCTCGGGCGAGTCCCGCTTGGCTGAACATCCGGTCGAGGCGAGCGGTGTCGTACTTGTAGCTCGACTCGGTATGGATCCGCTCCTTGGCTTCGAATGCGACCTCCAGTCCCAGGTCGTCGATCGGTACGACCTGATCGACGGAGGACTCGAGATGCATCTCGATGCGCGAGAGTTCCTCGTTCCAAACCGCGACATGACCGAAGCGATCCAGGTCGAAGCCTCCACCCAGCTCGCGGTTGATCCGCGCCAGAACGTTCTTGTTGAAGCTGGCCGTGACCCCCTTGGAGTCGTCGTAGGCGGGCAGGAGAACGTCGAGCGGCTTCACCGCATCGGTTCCGAGGAGTAGGGAACCTGTTGGCCCCAAGGTCGCCCGGATGTCGGCAAGGAGTTCGATCGCGGAGTGCTCGTCGTAGTTTCCGAGCGAGCTTCCCAGGAAGACGACGAGGAGTGCGTCGTCCCGTTCGCGTCCGGCTGCCAGCGCTTGAGGATGTGCCGCGAGAAGGGGGTGAACCTTCACCTCGGGCAGCTCGCGGGCGAGTCGGGACTCCGCGGCGTCGAGCGCTGCACCCGACACGTCTGCAGGAAGGAACGTGGTCGCGCCTTGCTCCGCGACCAATGCACGAAGCAGCACCTGGGTCTTGGTCGCACTCCCGGCGCCTAGCTCCAGTACCGAGACGTTTCGTCCCGCATGGGAGATCGCCATCCTGGCGATTTCTCCCGCCCGCGATTCGAGGATCGAGCGCTCGACTCGAGTCGGGTAGTACTCGGGGAGTTTCGTGATCTTCTCGAAGAGCCCCGAGCCCACGGCGTCGTAGAAGAGGAACGGCGGGAGAGTCTTGGGCGTCGAGGTGAGTCCGTCACGCACGACCGGACCGATGATATCGGTCCCGGAAACTTCCAACTCGGCAGTGCCGCGCGCGGCGGCGTCGTAGGACGCGGGATCGTTTCGGTCCCATTCTGTCATGCGCGTTCACCTCCTGTGCTTCGCGCCAGCCGTATCCCCGTGAACTGGAACCGAGTCGCTGCGGGCCAGAAGTTGCGATAGCTGGCGCGCATGTGGCCTCGCGGAGTAAGGCACGAGCCACCGCGGAGAACTTGCTGGTCGATCATGAACTTTCCGTTGTATTCACCGATCGCGCCGTCCGGGATCCGAAACCCTGGATACGGCTCGTACGCGGATCGGGTCCACTCCCACGCGTCACCGAAGAGTTGTCGCACACCCTCGTGCTCGCGTGCGGCCTGGGCGCGGAGAGGGCTGTCTTCGGGCCCGGTGTCCACGAAGTTGCCTCGACTCGGGTCTCCCTTTGCGGCCGTCTCCCACTCGGCTTCGGTGGGGAGTCGGGCGTCGAGGAAGGCAGCGATGGCGTCGGCTTCGTAGTAGCTGACGTGGGTGATCGGTTCGGCGTCGCCCAGTTCGCGCTCGCCATCGAGGCCGAACCCGACGAGGGCGCTGCCCTCCCGTCGTGTGTAGAGGGGCGCTTCGATTCCATGAGTGCGGACCCAATCGAACCCTGCCGAGAGCCAGAGCGACGGCGTCTCGTACCCACCTGCTTCGGCGAAGGCCTTCCACTCGCCGACCGTGACGAGACGGTCCGCGAGTTCGAACGGCTCCAGCCAGACACGGTGAGACGGTTCCTCGTTGTCGTAGTGGAACCCACCACCTCGATCCGTTCCGATCTCGACCAACCCGCCGTCGAACCCGACGAAGCGGATCGGCGTCGATATCGCATGTCCCTCACCCTGATCCATGCCAAGTGCGCGCTCGCGGGCCGAGTCGGAGCGGTACGAGGGGGCGAGCGGGTTCTGTGAGAGCGCGTGCCAGATGTCGGTGAGGAGCAACTCCTGGTGCTGCTGCTCGTGTGCGAGCCCGAGATCGATGAGGGGTACGATTTCGGCCAGTTTCGTCTCGTCGGCCGCGAGAAGCGACTCGATCACCCGTCCGTCGACGACCCTCCGGTACTCGGCGATCTCGTCACAGCTCGGTCGGGAGAGCATCCCGCGAGCGGGGCGCGGATGGCGCGGCCCAAGGGAGACGTAGTAGGAGTTGAGGATCTTTGCGAATCGAGCGTCGTAGGGTGGAACTCCGAGCGGCGCGAGCACGAACGTCTCGAAGAACCAGGTGGTGTGGCCTCGGTGCCACTTCGTGGGACTGGCGTCGGGCATCGACTGGAGGACTTGGTCTTCGGGCGAGAGGGGCTCGGCCAGCCGTTCGGTCAGATCGCGCACCCTCCGGTACGAAGCGATCAGCTCGTCCCGGCCTCGTGGCGGCTCAGCTTCGGTCATCGCGCGACTCCTCGCTCGTGGCGATGTTGCGCGCACCGCGTCGCGGGCTGCGACGCACCACGCTGGGTGGTTGGATGTGGAAACGCACCCGAGGACGACACGGACCCTACACGACCGCGCGGGGCGAAGCACTTCAAACGGGGATGCAGCATCTCGAGAGTAGGAAGCCGCGAGCGGCCGCTCGTTTCCGACAATCCCGGCGAATCCGGGGGCAGCACGAGGCCGGCGCGAGCGCGAGGGCCTCGGCTCATTCGAGAACGATGAGGCGCGTTCCTCCGGAGTAGGACAGTGCCGACGCGCGTGCGAAGTAGACACCGGAAGGCACTCGGCTGCCATCGTCGTCGCGGCCGTCCCATCGGATCGAGTGCGTGCCGGCGCGCCTTGCGTCGGAGACGAGAGTGCGGACGACTCTGCCCGCGCAGTCGTGGATCTGAATCCGGACCGCCTCGGGTTCCGGCAGGTCGAGGCTCAACACTGTGCTCCCGAGGACGGGATTCGGGTGAGCGTCGAGCTGCAAGTGGGACCCGTCATCATTGCTGGACGCGATGTCCGGGAAACTGTCGTCTGTGCCGCCATCTGGGACGTGCGAAACGTCGGCCAAGACGTCCTGGAAGAACTCGACCATCAGGACTTGTTCGGTCGCGTCATCCCATCCATGTCCGGCGCCAGGGACGACCGTGTACTCCACGGGGACTCCGGCTGCAGCGAGAGCGGCATGGAGGGAGTCACTTTGGCACTGCGGGACCGCAGGGTCGGAGTCGCCGTGGAACATTCGGAACGGCGGGTCCGAAGGGTCGACGTACGTGATCGGGTTGGCGAGAGCGCACTCGTCTGGATGGGCCTGGATCGGTCCGCCGATCAGGAGTGACTCCGGCGAGTCCGGAGCGTCGTGGTCGATCTGGCTTCCACACGTGTTCATGATGAGAAAGTCGGTCGGGCCATACCAATCACAGACCGCCTGCACCGAGCTGCTCACGTCGGTGTGGGCTCCGAGCGAACCCTCGATGTCCATCGTGACGTCCCCGACCGTGTGCGTCGTGACTCCGCCGGATGTCCCCAGAAGAGAGACGAGGTGTCCGCCCGAAGACGATCCCGTTACGCCGATCCGATTCGGATCCAGGCCATACGTGGTCGCATTGGCACGAAGGAATCGGATCGCGGCCTTGCAGTCCTGAATCTGCGCCGGATAGATGGCGTCACTGCTCGCGCGATGGTTGATGGTTGCGACCGCGAATCCTCCGCCCAAGAGCGACGGGAGGACGTGGGTCACGGCGTTCTTGCAGCTATTGCACTGCCACGCACTCCCATAGATGAATACGACCACCGGATAGGGTGGCGACCCGGTAGGAGGCTGGAGGACGTCGAGTCGGTGACCGATGATTCCGTCCCCAACGTAGTCTTGGTTGAACCAGTTCGTCCCGAGGGCGTCCCCCGGATCGACGACCTGCGCTGCGAGAAGCGCTCCGGCGAGCGCGATTCCTTGCCGGACGGCTGCGACTACGGTGCCTGAGCGCGTCGATGGGTACGGCATGGTGTCCTCTGAGCTGGAGATGGACCAAGGTCGACGACCGTGATCGTAGCACGAGGGTGCGGCGGCCGCGGAGTTGTGCGTTGCCCCCGGGGGGACGCTCGGATAGCGTTCCTCCATCCCAGTCGTGACCGAACATGGAGCAAGGAGGCCGCGTGTCTGCACTCGTCATTTGGGGCGAAGACGATCACGAAAGGCGGGGTCGCGCCTTGGCGACGACCTACGCAACCACCGCGCAGAAGATCTCGGTGAAGCCGACGAAGATGCCAGGCCTCGCCACCCTCGTTTTCTGGGGCCACGGTGACCCATCCGCGTTCTGCGGTCTTCCATCGAAGGACTTCGTCGACCTCGTCGGCGCGTGGCGGAAGCTGAACGGTGACCTCAAGACCGTCGAGATGCTCACGTGCAACGCGCGGCACAAACAGTACGGCTTTCCCGACTCCTACACGAAACAAGTCGTCGATCAGCTCGGCAAGAAGCAAGCCGGGATCAAGTTCAAGGCGCTCCCCGTCGCCGTCGGACCCAGCGGCAAGACGGCGGACTACTCCATCCTCAAATGGCACCCTGCCTCGGCCACTTGGGCCTACATCGGTGCTCCTGGCGACTTCCCGCAGCAGGGCTCCTCGACGACGATGGACAAGCACATGCACGCCGCTGACGTAAAGCTCGGCGACTTCATGCCTCCGCGCGGGGACAACGTCGGCTATGTGCGCGCCCACGCCGCGATGAAGGCGTTCCAGGGCATGACGGTCACTCATCCCTATGCGATCAAGAGGAAGTGGGACCAGAAGCAGGTGGACGTCTACAACGAGGAGCTGAAGCTGGTGAAGCGAGATGCCTTCATCATGGCGGGGACGATCGGTCTCCTCCGTTGGTGCCTGACCGAGATCAACTGACCGCGACTTCTTTCCAACCTGGCCCGTCGAACATCGGAGTTGACTTTAGTTAGTCATTTAGCTAAATATAGAAGCATGAGTAAGGTCTGGAAAGCGCTGGCGGATCCGACCCGACGGCACGTGCTCGAACTGCTGCGGGACGGCCCGATGACTGCGGGGGAGTTGGCGGCACACTTCGGGTTCTCCAAGCCGACGATGTCGGCGCACTTCGCGGTGCTGAAGGAAGCGGACCTCGTCGAGGCGCACAAAGAAGGAAAGCAGGTCGCTTACGAGTTGAAGCTCTCGGTTCTCGAGGACGCCCTCCTCGGGTTCGCCGGAGTCTTTGGTGTGGGGGACGCGTCGTCCTCCGTTCAGAAGTCGAGAAAGGGAACCCGATGACCGGAAACCGAACACCCCTCGTGATGACGCTGATCGCTCTCTTGGTAGTCGCGTTGGGATTCGTTGGTTGGGTTCTCGTCCCCGAGAGAGCCCTGCATTGGGGTGCGGGAATCGCCACCATGATCGCCGTGTGGTTGGTCCTCGTTTGGAGTGACCGGAGGGACTCGGGCTCCCGTGACACGACCGAGTACAGGTTTCGGGGAGTCTCCGGCGTTCTCGCCGGATTGCTTCTCGCCTCTTCGATGTCGGTCGCGATCCTCCGGGCGACCGAGGCCACCGGCGGCTCGTCCCTGGGTTCCTGGATCGACCGGCTTCCCGGCATCGTCATGGGAGGCGTGCTTGCAGTCATGGGGAACTACGTGCCGAAGCTGCTGACTCCTCGCGGTGCACCGGCCGGTGCGCCGCGTACGAAGCAGTCGATGCGGCGCTTCACGGGATGGACGTTCGTCCTTGCGGGCATTGGCTACGCGGCGGTGTGGGCGTTCTTGCCGGTGGCGGTTGCGGACCCGCTCGCCACCGGGCTCTGCGCTACGGCCGTCGCGATCGTCTTCCTGCGCGTGGGCTGGACGACGCTCGCGACGGGCCGGGATCGCCGAAGGGAGTCGTAGACGAGCGACCCTGGGGAGAGTTTCCCAAGCGGGGGAGAGGGAAAACGGGCGGAGAGACCGTCCCCCAGCGCCCCTCTCCTGACGCCGACGGGGGACGATCTCCCGCACCACTTTCGCGAGGAAGGCAATGTAGGGGACCGCGGTGTAAGGCTAGAAGAGGCCGATCAATCCGATGCGGAGTTGGGTGACCGTGGTCGTCTCGAAGACATCGTTCTCGAACCCGACATGTGTCTCATCGCCGTAGAACTGGATCGCCTGGACGAGCGAGACGTCCAGTTGTAGCGGACGGCCCCGGAAGAAGGTGACCCCGCCTCCGAAGTACGGAGACCAGGTGGAGACGTGGTCCGAGTCGATATCTCTCACATGGGAGCCTGATGCCACGAGCAGCGTGCTCGTGTAGTCCCAGCGCAGGAATCCACCCCGGATTCCCGCCGTACCGTAGAGGCCGAACGGGTCCTTCGCCGAAGTACCGTAGAGCCTCATGGCGAGCCCGAGCGTGAACTCGTACACATCGTCGATGCCGTACTCGTAATCACGCGATGGGTCGTAGTGAGCCATGGCGGCTTCGGTCTCGAATCCGACTCGCTGATCCGGGCCGGGTTCGAACCCGCCGAAGTGGAAGGAGAATCGGGTGCCGTAGTCGAGCGGCCCGTTCTCTTCGGGCGCGAGCCCCTCCAGCTCGACCCCACCGAAGAAGTTGGGACGCGTCCTCGGGCCGCGATCCTCCCCTCGGTAGTACGGCGGACGGCTGACCACGTCGATCGAAACCGCACGAATCCCACCGGACCCGCAGTACGCGGGCGATCCACCTCCGCCCCACGTCGAGTCGACGTGCAGAGCCGTCGGCGTTGCCGTGGATCCTGAATGGGATGAGTTCTGGTGACGGGGCTTGTCAGGATTGGTCTGGGCTCGATCGCCGCGGTCACGAACGACTTGGCCGTTGTCGTTCGTCTGTTCGGATTGGGACGGGGCCGGGGCACCGTTCTGGACGGCGGCTTGCTCGATAGCCTCACTGAGTTTCGATGCCGCGTGGCTCGGGTTCGCGGCGGCGATTCCCAGACCCACGACGAGAAGCATCGCGAATAGAGGCGCGAAACGAGGGGCGTTCGGAGGCTGCTCGGGCATTGGGTCCTCCTCGTGCAGTAGGGGCTGCGGACGTCGGTGCAGCCGCCGGGCCAAACTCTCTTTGCTCCTCCATCGACGAAGCAAACTACGGGCCACAACGGGTCCGAACCTCGTGTCTGCAGCAAACGCCTGCATTCTCGGGAACTTGTGCTGAACCGCGTCAGTCGGCGAGGCCTTGCGATTTGGTGGCGATCGTGACCCAGGTGTCACGGGGTGATGCAGCCCGGTCACACTTTCGCGGCGTCTGCCACGTGTGCGGGGGCAGCGACGAGTCTTCCCATGGATGCCAGACGTCCCACTGGATTCGACGGGATGCCTCTCGTAGAGTCGTCGTTCCGGAAGATCCGAGTCAGGAGTGGGATTGGCGAGAACGAGCCCCAGCGGTTGGAAACGTCTCGAGAGGGAGATCGTCTCCTGTCGCCTCTGTCCCAGGCTCGTGGAGCACCGGGAGACCGTGGCTCGAGAGAAGCGCCGCGCCTACCGAGAGGACACGTATTGGGGCCGGCCGGTCCCTTCGTTCGGAGCCCAGGACTCACGGCTCTGGATCGTCGGCCTCGCTCCAGGAGGGCATGGGGCCAACCGCACGGGCCGAGTGTTCACCGGAGACGCCTCCGGAGATTTCCTCTTCCCGATGCTCCATCGATTCGGCTTCGCGTCGTCGCCCCGCGCCACCTCGAAGGACGATGGCCTCGAGCTCCTGGACGCCTGCATCACGAACATCGTTAGGTGCGTTCCTCCCGGGAATCGGCCGACGGCCGACGAGATCGGCACGTGCCGCTCGTTCTTCGATCGAGAACGCGCACTCTTGCGGAACATGCGAGTCGTCCTCGCTCTGGGTGGACTCGCCTGGACCGAGATCGGACGAGCACTTCGGTCCGAGGATCCGTCGGTCGAGCCGTGTCCGCGGTTCGGCCATGGTGTGGAGTGGCGCGTGGACGGACTCGTGGTACTCGGGTCCTACCACCCAAGTCAGCAGAACACTCGCACGGGACGATTGACGCCTGCGATGTTCGCAGGCGTCCTTCGTCGAGCCCGCGGGATCTTGGATGTGGAGGACCTGGAGGACGCGGGGCCGCCACGTGTCCGGAAGATCAGCCGGAGGACACCATGAGCGCGGTCGAGATCGCGCTGCTCGTGGCCGGCGGACTGATCGCTGGAATCGTCAACGCTTTTGCGGGCGGTGGATCCTTCCTCACCTTCCCGCTTCTCATGGCGGTAGGACTGCCTCCTCAAGTGGCGAATGCGACGAACCGGGTCGCGATCGTGCTCCAGTGTACGGCCGGAAGCGCGACCTACCATCGTCACGGTGTCTTCCCTTGGCGTCCGCTGCCTTGGTTCGCCATCCCGATGGTCATCGGGGCCGTCCCTGGTGCGATGCTCGCGTCTCATCTGGACGAGAGTTCGTTCCGAAAGGTGTCGGCGTTCCTGCTCGTTGCGATGATCTCGACCATCTTCATCGATTCCAAGAAGTGGACGAGGGAGAAACCGGAGGGTGGGCGGTTCCACTGGTGGCACGCGCCCGTATTCGTGCTCGTGGGAGTCTATGGGGGCTTCCTCCAGGCTGGGATCGGACCGATCATGCTCGGACTCCTCGTGCTCACTGCTGGGTTCGATGTCGTGCGCGGGAACGCGATCCGGTTCGGTCTCGCGGGGATCTTCAACCTCGCCGCGCTGCTCCTGTTCGCGTCTCAGGGGCAGGTGAACTGGTTGGCCGGGGCGATCCTCGCCGTCGGCAACACGGCTGGGGGAGTGATCGGCGCACACCTCGTGGTGAGGCGCGGGACGCGCTGGGTTCGCTACGTCGTGCTCGCTTCCGGTCTTGCTGCCGTAGCGAAGCTGCTCTTGGGAGGTTGATGAGCTCCGAAGTCGTTCTGCTCGTGCTCGTGTCGCTCGTGGCGTCCACGGTCTCAGGTGTCCTGGGGATGGGCGGGGGCGTACTCCTCATCGCCTCCATGGCCGCGGTGCTTCCGGCTGCGGTCGTGGTTCCGGTTCATGGAGTCGTCCAGCTCGTCAGCAACTTCACGCGAACACTTCGCCTCCTCGGCCACGTGAAATGGAGGATCGCGGCACTCTACGTGCCCGGTCTCGCGATCGGAGTCTGGGTCGCGCTCCGCCTCTACCAGGGCAGTAGTCTCGCCTGGTTCAAACCTGCGATCGGTGCGTTCGTGCTGGCGTTCCTCGTCTGGGATCGCGTCAAGCCGAAGCACCTCCAGGTGCCTCTCTGGATCTTCTTCCCCGTCGGGATCGGCGCGGGATTCATCACGATGCTCGTGGGCGCGGCCGGCCCCTTTCTGGCCGCATTCTTCCTGCGCGACGACTTGGAACGTCGTGAAGTGATCGCCACCAAGGCGTTCCTCCAGACGTTCGGCCACGCGCTCAAGATTCCGGCCTTCCTCAGCCTCGGATTCGACTATTCAGCGGAACTCCACCTCATCGTTCCGATGCTTGCATCGGTCATCGTGGGCACGTTTCTCGGGACGTGGCTTCTAGGACGGATGAAGGAGTCGCTCTTCAGGAAGGTGTTCCGTTGGGTACTCGCGGCGCTAGCACTCCGTCTCCTCGCGACTCCGTGGATCTGACGTCTACGGCGGCCCACACGGCTGCTGCGAGAGCCGACGCCTCGGCTCCGAAGACGTCGCACGCGGGCAAGACCCGGTCCGCGAGGGCGGAGACCGGCCCGCCGAGGAACGGTCGGAATCCGCCGGGGCGGAACTTCACTGCGAAGACGCATCCCTCGTCTCGGAGCTCTCGCTGGAAACGAGCGCGTGTCGGTCCCGAGACCTGGGCCTCGTTCCCCGAATCCATGACGAAGTGGACGACAGGATGGGGCAGGGTCGAGACCGCCTGCGGAGGGTCGCCGGTCAGATCCCAGCGTACCGTCCAGAAGTGCTCGATGAACGGGGCCAGATCCGGCGACGCGTAGAACCGCTCGTGGAAGATCCGTTGGGACTTCCTCCCGCCGACCTCGAGGACGCCCCGCACGGGATCCGTCTTCCGCTCTGCCATCGGTTCTGTCGCGTTTCTTCAAGAGACCGAGGTGGACATGCCCGTAGGATCGGGGGATCCCAATCGGAGGTGGCATGCGACTCAGGATCGTTACGATCATAATCGGACTCGTTCTCTTCTCCCACGGTGCGTTCGCGGGGAGCGAGCGTCCGGAAACCCACAGTATGGAGGCAACGATGCAGGTCCGCGGCGACTTCGATGTCCGCACCATTCCCCAAGCTCCAGATGATCCCTCCGCCGGTCCCTTCGGGCGGCTCTTCCTGGACAAGACGTTCCACGGAGAGCTGGAGGCATCGAGCCAGGGCCAGATGATGGCGTTCCAGTGCGCTCAGGAAGGGTCCGCCAGCTACGTCGCGTTGGAGCAGGTGACCGGAACGCTGGGCGGCAAGAGCGGAAGCTTCGTGCTCCAACACGACGCGATGATGCAAGGTGGGGAGACGAGTCGCTGGAACGTCCTCGTCGTTCCCCACTCGGGCACGGGCGAACTCGCAGGGATCACGGGCGAGATGAAGATCATCATAGAGGGCGGGAAGCACCACTATGAGTTCACCTATTCGCTCGAGCCCTGACCCCCGTGTCTTCGGGCGGACCCTCCGGGAGCATGAACGAGGACGATGCCGGCCCGGCCGTCGACATCGAGTCCATCGAGGACGCAGCCGCCTCCAGAACCGGTGAGTCCTACTGGAGTGCGATCATCTTGTGATAGGTCGGCTCCCCGTCCACGCTCAGGCGCAGGTGGTACACACCTGCCGGAAGTTCGCTGCCTGACGCATCGCGCCGTGACCAGCCCACGGCGTGACGTCCTTGGGACTGGCTCCGATCGACCAGTGTCCGGACGAGGCGACCGCCAGAGTCGAAGACCTCCAGCAGAACGTGGGCGTTCGGTGTCGCGACCGAGTACTCGATCGACGTCGAGCGCTCGAGCGGGTTGGGGACGTTTCGGATCACCGCTTCCGACGGGACAGGCTCGTCCAGGCCGGACACGGCCTGGAACGAGTACGCGGCGACGACCGGGGGATTCGAGTACGTGCCCTGCTCTCGATCCGCACGTTGATACGTGAGGTAGAGCAGTCCCGTCGCGGGATCGAATGATCCGCCCCCGAGCTCGGTGGAGGGGAAGAGGGCGGGTAGCTCCCCGTACTCGTACGGTCGGATGTCGTACGGCTCCATCTCTCCGTTCTTCGCCGCGACCAGATCCTGCATGTCCCAGAGCCAGTAGTAGAGGGCGTAGTCGCTCGCGTCGCGGGGGCAGTAGCCTCCACATTCGCTACCGTCCCCACCGGTCTGGACGCACTTGTAGCAGACGCCGCTCTCGTGGCCGCCCGAGTAGCCGAAGGTGGCGTAGGTACTCGTCCCTGGGACGATCAGTCCGTAGATGGCGCGGGATATGTGTGTCCAGAGGTCGTTCTCGCGGCTGTCGTTCATCAGGTCCGTGTGGAGCGGGTGGTCGAGCGAGAAGTCGAGCAGCGGTGTAGTTGGGACGTTGACGGGACCATCTGCGACGAACGCCGAAGGGTCGAACACGAACGCGGACGGGCCGACGCTCAGCCGGCCGATGATCGGAATGCCGCTCGACTGTCCCGTGATGTAGCTACCGCCGAGCTCCGCCTGCCACTCGGTCGGAACCGGAGAGATCCAGCCCGACGTATGACCAGCGCCGCCGTCGAACGTGTGGAACCCGACGACTTCCGAGCCGGCGAGGTCGCCCGGAGAGCGGAGCACGGCCGTCGTCTCGCTGTTGTCCGCCGGGGCGTCGTAGTACTCGTACGCGTTGGCGAGCAACACCGTGCCGTGCGAGGGAAGGTCGACTAGCGCCATGCCGCCGATCCGGTCGAGTTCGTCGGGATTCCCCGCGGTCGTTCGATCGAGCAGCGTTGCGAACGTCTGGAGCGGGGCCGTCGCCATCTCGAGGTCGGAGAGGGTCGTGCTTACGACCAGCGGGGGTACAGCGAACTCCGCGATCGCCTGCTGATACGTGTGCCCGACGATGAGGATCGAGTGGGACGAGCCGTCGTAGGCGATCGGACCTTGGGAGTAGTTGAGTGACGAGATCCCGAACGTGTCGTCCGGGAGCCTGAACGCACCTTCGTAGACGATGTCCCCGAGGTGAAGGAGAGGGAGGCCGAGAAGTGCGTTGCCACCGGACGTCGTGGTCGTGGCGCCAGGGCTGACGGCGACGACCGGCGATAGCGCGAGGAGAGACAGCGAGACCAGGGTCCGAATGGGGGATGCCATGGTGACCTCCTGGGAGGGCGCGCGTTTGGCGCGCGGTTCGATCGATCCCTTTGGCCCCGTGGTGAGGGGACGCTACCACGGATCCCGGCGCCTCGCGGAAATCCTGGTCGCCGAACCTCCGGCGAGATCAAGAAACCCCGCGTTCCGGTCGATCCACACGTAGGAGTGTCCCTCGGGAAGGGACTGAGAGCCCGTCCGGCGTATCCGGATCGGCCCGTTGCGATCGTCCCAGGAGTGGAGGTCAACGGGCTGAAGGGCAATAGGATAGGGGGCGGGCGAAGCCGCTCGGGCCCCGAGAAGGACTCAGGAGGAGGCCCCACACGCCATGGCAGGACCGGTCCCGTCTTCTACGGTCGAGTCCGTACTGCGCGAGGAGATCTCTCTCGGTCGCGCGCTCCTCACCGCTCAGCGTGAAGTCTGGGAGTCGCTCTGCCAGGCAGAGCCGGCGCATCTGCTCGTGCCCCGTTTGGTCCAGCAGGAGTCTGCGCTCGACGCTTCCCGGCAGGCTGCTCGCCGGCGCGCCGAAGCCCTCGTCTTGGTAGGGGGGATGGATGCGTGGCTGCTCACGCTCCCACTCGCTGTGGCGAACTCCATCCGGACGCTGCGAAGCGAGGCGCATCAGCTCAAGGGTGAGATCGAAGCGCTGGCGACCCAGTGCACCTGGCTCGCGAGGCGGAGCGCGTACTGGCTCGAGGCGCAGCGCGCCCTCATTGGGGAGCTGGCGGCGGAACGGTTGGGCCCGGGGACCTACGGTGGTGGGGGACAGAAGCGCAGGGAAGGTCAGGTGACGGCCTCGGTTCTCGATCGGTCGGCCTGACCACGACGGAGTGCGAGTAGGAGACGCTAGGAAAGCGAGGCTCGCGGTGGAGACGTCCGCCAGCGAGCGCTCCAGGAGGAAGGATCCTAGATGCCTGGTCTGATCCAAGGGCTCGAGATCGCACGGCGCGCGCTTCTCGCGCACCAGTCTGCGATGAACATCACGGGCCACAACATCGCGAACGTCGCCACGGAAGGCTACACGCGACGGCGCCCCGTTCTCACTCCGACCGTCCCGGAAACCACGCCCTGGGGGATCGTCGGCACCGGTGTCCAGCTCGAAGACGTTGCGCGGACCCGGAACACGTTCCTCGACGATCAGGTGCGCAAGGAGTCCGCGTTGGCGGGGAGTTGGGACGCCCGATCCCAGGTGCTCCAGCAGGTCGAAGCGGTGCTCGGCGAGCCTTCCGACGACGCGATCGCCGGTCTCCTCGACCAGTTCTACAACGCGTGGCTCGAGCTCTCGAACCAACCGGAAGACTTCGGCGCGCGGGCCGTCGTGCTCCAGTCCGCCGAAGCCCTCGTCTCGGGACTCCAGGACCAGGACGCCCGGCTCGACGACGTCATCGAGTCGACAGACCTCGAAGTCGAGCAGCGGGTCAAGGACATCAACAACACGCTGAACGAAGTCGGAAACCTCAACCTCCAGATCATGCAGTCCGAGGTGACCGGAGCGGTCGACGCCGATCTCAGGGACCGCCGCGATCAGCTCCTCGATCAGCTGGCGCGCGAAGCGGGCGCGACGCACTTGGTCCGCGCCGACGGCTCCGTGGTCGTCCGGCTCGGCGGGCGGACAGCCGTCGAGGGGACGGACGTGCATGGTCTCCGTGCCGAGCGCTACACGGTCGGCGGCAAGCTGGAAGTGCGCGTGCTCTTCGACTCCGACGGATCGAAGCCCCGGGATCTCAGCGGTGAACTCGGCGGCATCATCAGCGTGCGAGAGGAAGTGCTCCCGAGGTTCCGGAAACAGCTGGATGGGCTCGTCGCCGGCCTCGTCGACCGAGTGAACCTGATCCACCGGGCCGGCCCGTCCGGAGTGAACTTCTTTTCCGGAGCGACCATCGACACGCTCGAGGTCGAGCCCGAGATCGCGGCGGACATCACACGGATCAATGCAGGGAGCTCCGGCGATCCGGGTGACAACGACATCGCCTTGGCCCTCGCGGCACTCCGTGATGAGCGGTTCCTCGAACGTGGCACCGCGACCGCAGGGGACGTCTTCCGGCAGATCGTGACCGAAGTGGGAAGCCTCACCCGTCAGGCGGGCTCGGTGAGCGGTGCGCAGGCGGCCGCGTTCAACGCGGTGGTGGTGCAGCGCGAGTCCGTCATCGGAGTGAGCCTCGACGAGGAGCTGACGAACCTCGTGGAGACGCAGAAGGCGTATGAGGCAGCGGCCCGGATCTTCAGCTCTGCGGCCGAGATGATCGACGTGCTCTTGGCGATGTGATTCCAGTGATGACGCCTGCTCGGTTCTGGCCGATCCGCCGTGAGCTTCGCAGACGTCCGGAGGTAGTTGGCTGATGTCGTTCCGCATCTCGACGAGGGCACTCCACGACACCATCTCGCAGGCGGTGCTCGACTCCCAACAGACCGTGCTCCAGCTCCAGCGCGGGTTGGCCGACGGCCGGGCGATCCGTAAGCCCTCGGATGATCCCGTCGGGACGAACGTGGTCATGCAGTACCGGGAGCGACTGCGCGCGAACGAGCAATACCAGAAGAACATGGAGGTCGTGCTCTCCCACCTCAACGCGGTCGACTCGACCATGTTCATGATCCAGGAGCAGCTGATCCAGGCCCAGTCGATCCAGGTGCGGGGGGCGGACGACTCCCAGGGGCAGGACGCGCGGAACGCTCTGGCCCGCGAAATCGACCAGATCGCCCAAGCGGTCATCGACCTCGGCAACACCCGCTTCGCGGGCGTCTACATTTTTGGTGGGACTCGAACGCTCGAGCCCGCCTATACGACGGAGCTCGACGAGAACGGATTCGTCGCGAGCGTCGAGAAGAACCCGAACGGAATCGACGGAGACGTCAGACGTCAGGTTGGACGCGATCTTTCTCTCAGCATCCATGTGTCTGGCGACGATGTATTCGGAGTAGATCAGGAGCTCTTCCAAACGCTTCTAGATCTTCGTGATGCCCTCTTGGCGGGAGATCGGGAAGCCATCCAGGCGACCCACGACCGTCTCGAGGCAGCACAGGATCAGGTGCTTGGAACGCACACGTTCGTCGGATCACTCCTCACGCGGGCGGAAGCCCTCAAGGGACGACTCCAGGCGGATGAGGTCACGAACGAGTCCGGAAGGACGCGAATCGAAGACATCGACGTGGCGCGGGCTCTGCTCGATTTCAATCAGAACCAGGTCGCATTGGAGGCCGCCCTCGACGCAGGTTCGAGGATCCTTCAGTCCAGCCTGCTGAACTACCTGTAGGAACGGCGATGATGCTGCGATGCTCCTGAGAGGTCGCGGTCACCGAGGCGAAGGAAGCGAGGATCGCGAACCATGACCTCAGCGGCGAAAGAGAACGGCGGGCCCAGAAGCGGGGCCGAGGTCTTTCTTCCCGACGGGTTGCTCGGATTCGAGGACCTGACCCGATTCACGATCGTGGAAGACGAGGGAGCCCAACCGTTCTGCCGACTCCAATCTCAGGACGATCCTGAGGTGATGTTCATAATCGTCGATCCTGTAATTATTTACGGCAATGACTATGCGGTTCCTTTGGCGGAGTCGGACCGGGATATACTCGATCTCGGGCCTGAGGACGTAGTGGACACCTGGGTACTCGTCGCGCCCGTGGAGGGTCCCGAGAGATTTGCTGCCAATCTCAAGGGTCCTGTGGTATTGAATACGCGGAATCGAGTTGCAAAGCAGGTGGTCGTCTACAATCCTGCCTATGCCTTCCGGCACCCAATCCGGATGGCGGACACGGCCTCCGACCGGGCTCGACTGAAGGCCCAGGTCTACCGGTAGTCGTAGGGAAACATCACCTGGCTCGGCGTCGACACGCCAACCGGGGGAGGCGCGAATGCTGATCCTGACACGGAAGTTGGGCGAAAACATCCGCATTGGGGATCGGATCAAGATCATCATCCTCGATGTGAAGGGCGGACAGGTGAAGCTCGGTATCGATGCTCCGCCGAACGTCGCCGTTCACCGGGAAGAGATCTATGAGAGGATCCGCGACGAGAACCGGCGTGCGTCCGGAATCTCGAGCCGTGCGCTCAAAGAGGTCGCCCAGATCTTCAACAAGGGAAAGCGTCGCGAAGGCGAAGAGTAGCCGTCTCGACTCATCCCGCGAGTTTGCCAGTGAGGGCAGGGTTCAGAGGATCCTGCCCTCACTGTGTTTTTTGCCCCAGTGCGGGTTCTCCCCATTCTCCGGGGCCTCGATTCCGCGCCATCTGACGCAAACTGTCCGAGGAGCGACGTGAATCTAAAGATGTCCCTCTCGCCTCCGAAAATCGTGACTAGGTGACCCGACTTCCGAGTCGGGCCACCCGCCACAGGGTATGGACACCCGGTCGCCCGAGGCGGCCATTTCCCGGAGGTCATCGAAGATGGCTGTTAGCGATCTCACAAGAATCCGCTCCAATATTCAGGGGCTGAACATCCTGGGGACCCTGCGCGACGTGAACAACGACGTCGCCATGCACCAGCTCCGGCTCGGTACGGGTAAGAGGATCAACTCCGCGGGCGACGATCCCGCTGGACTCTCGATCTCGACCAAGCTCGACGCTCGGAACCGGATCCTCAACTCCGTCTTCGACAACATCGGACAGGCGAAGAACCTGCTCGGCGTTGCCGAGGGTGGACTCCTCAGCATCAACGACATCCTCGTCTCGATGGGCGAGAAGGTCGTGACGGCTGCGAACGACACGCTGGGTACCGAAGAGCGGCAGGCGATCAGCCGGCAGCTCGTCCAGCTCGTCGCGGAAATCGACGACATCGCGACCGACACCGAGTTCAACGGAGTGAAGCTCCTGAGCTCGAGCACGACGTTCAACTTCCAGACCGCGGCGCGGAGTGGCACGGAGTACACCTCCCAGGCCTTCACGCCGACCGACCTGGGGATGAGCAACCTCGTGGCCTTGACGGGCTCCGACGTCATCGACAGTACGAACGCGAACGACTACCTCGACGAAATCGATGCAGCGATCTCGACCGTGAGCTCGGCGCTGACGAACCTCGGTTCGCTCATCAACAGGTTCACGATCAAGGAGAGCAACGTCTCCGTGGCTCAGATCAACACGGAGGCTGCCTTCAGCCGGATCCGCAACGCGGACTTGGCCAAGGAGCAGCTCGAGCTGACGAAGATGCAGATCCTGCAGCAGACGTCGACGGCGATGCTGTCGCAGGCGAATGTGAACTCCCAGTCGATCCTCACCCTCTTCCGGTAAGCCCGGAGGAGGGCCTGAGTCGCTTTGGAGAATGAGGTCGAGACCGTCTGGTAGCGAGGTGAGGTAAAGGCGATGCACCCGCACGATCCTCGCCGGATCTACCGGCAGCAGCAGTTCGAGGGGGCGACCGCGAGCGATCTCGTGCTCGCGGTCTATGGACACGCCATTCAGGGGTGTCAGTCCGGGAGACGCAAGGTCGTCATTCGGGCTCTCGAAGAGCTGATCGGCGGACTCGATCTCGAGCGGGGCGATCTAGCCCTCGGTCTGCTTCGAATGTACGAATACCTCTTGTATCGAGCCCGGGAAGGGGAGCTGCAAGAGGTAGGGAACACACTCCGGGAACTTCGGACGGCCTGGGAGGCGAGCGTCAGCTCTCCTTCCGGGCCTGCCTTGCATCCATGAACCGGTAGTTCCCCAGGACGGCCGTTGGACGAGGAAGGTTACCGATGGAAGTCGTATCCGCCGCAGGGCAGGAGCTGCTGGACCTCACCGAAGCTCTCATGAGCCTCGAACGGCGACCGCTGGAGCAAGCCCAGGCCAGCCGTTCCCTCGTCGACTCCCAGATCTCCGCGAGCAGGTCGCTTTCGTCGAAGCTCTCGAGCCTTCGTCGTCTCGCTGACGACTTCGCGCAGATCGGTGCCCTCTCGCCCCTCCGGAGCTTCCAGATCTCCGGCGATTCGAGCGGTGCCTTCACGGCGACCGCGGGTTCGACGGCATCCGCCGGGATCCACTCGGTCCAAGTGCTCGCACTCGCGACCCGTCACTCCCTTGCCTCCGGTGTGATCAACACGAAAGGGAAGGATCTCGCGGCAGCCGCTTCGGTCGAGAACAAGTTCACGTTCGAGGTCACCGCGGGGGGCGAGACGACGCAGATCGAGGTCGAAGTCGATGCGGATGCGGATGACGATACGATCCTGCGTGCCGTGGTCAGTGCCATCGACCGATCGAGCGCGGCGATCACCGCGTCGATTGCAAGGGTCGGTGATTCGGAGCGGAAGCTCCTCATCCAGGCCGAAGATTCCGGATCTGCGGCTGCGATCACATCGATCAAGGACGTCGAGGGTTCCATCATCTCGAGGCTCGGTCTCGGCAAGGGACTGACCAAGGACGGGGAACTCGGCGGAACGGTGCAGGCCGCTTCCGATGCCAGCCTCGTCATCGACGGCCTCGAGATCTCGTCCTCGAGCAACAAGATCGATGACGTGATCAGTGGCGTGAGCCTCCAGCTCTCCGCTGTTACCACGGGGACGGCATCGATCGAGGTGGCACGGAACCCGGATACGATCTTGGGTGAGCTGAAGAGCTTCGTCGACTCGTACAACACCACGCTGGACGAGATCCGAACCGCGACCCGTCCGAGCGACGATTCCGGCGCGAATCGAGGCATACTCGCCGATGACACGAGCTTCCGGCTGCTTCGCACCAGCCTCAGGAAGCTGATCTCGGACCCGGTGACTCTCGATTCCGGGACCAAGACCCTCGCCAGCATCGGCATCTCCGTCGATCGCGAGGGGCGTATCTCGTTGAACGAGTCCACGCTCCGCTCGGTCCTGGAGACGGACCCCGAGACGGTCGAAAACATCATTGGCGGAGAGAATGGTGTGGCCGGGCGCCTGGCTGGGCTCCTCGAGAGCTACTCGAAAACCGGTGGGATCGTCGACCGTCAGCTCGATGCCGCAGAACGGCGACGAGCCCTTTACGACGCTCGAATCGCGAGCCTCAACGAAACGCTCAAGGTGCGGGAGCAGGGGCTGTTCCAGCAACTCGCCGAGCTTCAGGCTGCGATCGGGACGCTTTCGAGCCAGCAGAGCTACCTCGCCAGCTACTTCGCCAGCTCGACCAGCTGACGGGTCTCCCTAGAGGGATGACGCGATCGGCTTCGTCGCTTCGAATGAGGGGACATCCAAGTCGAACTCTCGTCGAGAGAGGAGCGTCGACTTCGTCCCGATTTGGATTGAGACGGGTTGCCCGCGAGGGCAGGAAAG
Source organism: Candidatus Eiseniibacteriota bacterium (assembly GCA_020633975.1). GTDB lineage: Bacteria > Eisenbacteria > RBG-16-71-46 > CAIMUX01 > CAIMUX01 > JACKCR01. The sequence continues at coordinate 97,982 of JACKCR010000012.1, forward strand.
GAGGACCGATGAGCGACCCGTTGGAGCGAGCGGTTCACGACCTGGATGCCCGGTTCGTCCATGACCCCAGCGCCCCTCGTCTTCACATCGTGCGGGAGGGCGTGCGTCGGTACGTCGAGGTTCGAGATCGAACGACGGGCCGTCCGGTACGGCGCGTGGAGGAGATCGAACTCCTCAAGCTCTACGAGCGGATCCAAGCGCTCCAGGAGCGCTTCAGCAGTGCCTCCTGAGACGAGCGAGCCTATGCGCGCGGCCCGTCCGGAGCCGCGTACGGAACCCGGGGCGACGGCCCTGTTTCGCGCGCTCTCACCCACTCTCCTCTCTGCCCTCGAGCGTGCGGAGGGCGCGTCTCGTGACGGCGACGTCGGCTCTCTTCGCTCCGCTCTTGCGCAGTTCGACCTGGCCTTGCGTCAGCTCGGCGCCGATGATCTGAGTGACGACGTGGCGCGCGAGCTCCATGCGAGGATCGGGAACCTGGCCGCCTTTCTCGGTGCCGCCAGGGATCAGGTACTGGCCGAGCTCACGGTGGCGCGCCGAGCGCAAGCGTACGGCGCAGACGGCCCCAGGGCCGGTCGTCGAATCGAGGGCCGAGCATGAGCAACGAGAAGAAGATCGTCTCGATCGATGAGCTGAGACGGAAGGCGGCGGAGCGAGGGGACTCGCTCGAATCGCTGTCGCCCGCAGACCTGGAGAAGCTGACCGAAGAGCTGCGCAAGGAGCTCGGGGACCTGCCCGACGTGCGAATGGATCGGGTTGCCCTGGCGAAGGCGCGGATCTCCAAGGGCTTCTACACCGGAGAGCGGATCGCCGACGGAATCTTGTCGTCCCTTCGCGGTCCGACGCCCCCTGACCCGATGCCTCTGCACCCGGACTTCCAGGCGACAGAGTCGGAGGAGGACGCGCAGGCTCGCGAGGGCGCCCACGGGAATGAGGAGCCGTCCGATCGATGAGTTCGGTCATCACGCCTGAAAGCGCAGAGCTTCGCAACATCCTGCCCGTGGGCAGCGAGGTCGTCCTGGAATGGAACGCGGCGTTCCGTGTTCGGGGACGGATCGAAGCGTACTCGAGCGAAGCTGCCGCCCGGGCCGATGTCCGGATCGAGCCTGAAGAGCCGAACCCTGGCGAGGGGACGACGGTCTCGCTTCGCATGGCCGCGGACGAAGCGCGCGCGTGGGCGGGAGCGGTTCATAACGTGGATCAAGGGCTCGTCTCGCTGGACCTCCACCCCGATCCCGGAAACTCGCGTTCCTATTTCCGGATGTCGATCCGACTCAGCCTTCGGATCTTCGTTGGTTCGGACGAGCGTGGAGTCACCACCGCGCAGACGATCGCGCGATTGATCGAACTGAGTGGGGGAGGGTGCCGCTTCGTGGCCGCACCGGACATGCTCGAGCCCGGGTCCGTCTACGACGCAACGCTGCAGCTGGAGGACGACCGTACCCCGCTCACGGTCCGGCTCAAGACCCTCCGGTCGAGCCCCCATGCCGACGGCCTGGAGTTCTCGGCCAGCTTCTTGGACCTCAAGGAGCCCGATCGGCAGCGGATTCTGCGACGCCTCTTCGAGGAGTACCGGCACCTCCGCCGTCCCGAATCGCCTTGAGGGCTCGGGAGCCCTCGAATATTCTCTGTCCGTCGCGGAAGCGTTGGGGTATGCCGGAGGGAGCCGGCAGTCGTTCCGCGGGTACGTCTGGACAGGGAAGAATCCGATGGCTCGAGCCAAACGCAGGGCCAGTGCCGACCCGGCCGCGTTTCCAGCCAAGATCTCGCGCGCACTCACCGAGGCCGTGGGTACATTGCCGTATCGGCTCTATCTGGCCGAGACGGACGAGTCCGTCGTCCTATTGCACGACGGTGGCCTCGTCCTGGACGACGACGCCCTCGAAGTGGAGCTCTCCTCTCTGGAGGCGTGGGCTCTCGAGCCCGGGCCTGACCCCACGGACTCCACCTGGGCACGCTGGCCTCTACGCTGGGAGGGCGATGTCGTCGGTGGTCTCGTTCTGCCGGCGCCGGGGCTTGCGAAGATCCGTTCCGAGCCGCTCGACGACGTCGCGCTCTACCTGAGACTGCGCCGGGAGGAGGCGAGAACGGCCGCGCTGGCCGGCTTCCGGGACGGGGCCCATTCCGCACTGCCCTACGGGTTCCTCTCCATCGACGGGCTCGGGCGGATCACCGACTACGGGGGAAGGGCGGAACAGATCCTCGGTGTCACGCCCAAGGATGCACTCGGGGTGGACTGTGTCCGCGTCTTCCGTCCGGTCGGGTTGGAAGAGCATCCGCTGCTCCAGGCGCTGCGGGAACCGATCGGTACGGTGGAGCTCTACATCTCGCGGCCGGAGGGCGGTGAGGTGCCCGTGTTGCTCCAGACGTGGCGCTTCGACATGACCGAAGGTCGGCCGTATCGTCTCTACGCGTTCTTCGAGGATCTCTCCGAGGAACGCAGCCATGCGGAGGCCGAGCGTCAGCGCGAGAAGCTCGCCGTCCTGGGAGAACTCTCCGCCGGCATCGCGCACGAGATCCGAAACCCGCTCACCGGCATCGCGAACTGTGCGCAAGTGCTCCAGGAAGACTTGGGGGCGGACCACAAGGGCCAGCGCTTCCTTCGGATCGTGCTCGACGAAGTGGCTCGTCTCAACCGGATCGTCGAGGGGCTGCTCGGCTACGCGCGCCCGAATCACCCCGAGATGCGCTCGGCGGAGATCGAGGACTGCATCCGGCGTGTCCTCGAACTGACCAAGCCCGAACTCGAAGACGCGGGGATCCGTGTCGAGTACCGCGTGAGGGGGAGGATTCCTCGCGTGTTCCTCGACTCCGGGCAAGTGGAACAAGTGCTTCTCAACCTCGTCCGGAACGCGCGCGACGCGATGAAGGACGGGGGAGAGCTGACGGTGCAAGTCGCAGTGATCCGGCGCTCGCCCTACCGGCGAAAAAGCCCTGGTCGCCGCGCGACCGACGTGGTGAGACGCGTGGGCGACGCGCCTCGCCAGAGGTTCGTCCAGATTCAGATCACGGACACCGGAGGCGGCATTCCGAAGGAGATCCTCTCGCGGATCTGGAATCCGTTCTTCACGACCCGACCGAAGGGAACCGGACTGGGGCTCTCGCTCTCCCAGTCGATCGTGCGCGAGCACGGCGGGTTCCTCAGCCTTCGTCCGGTAGAGAACAAGGGGACGACCGCCCTCCTGGATCTACCGATCGAGAGGAGACAAGGTGAACGACGACGAAACGACCGTTGAGTTCCACTACACGCTGCTCGTCGTCGACGACGAGGAGTCCATCCGGATCACCCTCTCCGAAGCGCTGGCGAACGACCACACCACGGTCCATTCGGCGGCGACCGGAAAGGAAGCGATCGCGCGGGTGGAGTCCGAGAAGATCGACCTCGTCCTACTCGACCAGAACCTCAAGGAGTCGAGTGAGAACGGGATCGACGTCCTCCGCAAGATCAAGGAAGTGCGGGAAGAGACGCTCGTCATCATGATGACCGCGTACGGGAAGATCGAGAGCGCGGTCGAGGCGACGAAGCTCGGGTGCTACCAGTACCTGACCAAGCCGCTCGAACTCGCCCAGCTGAGGCTCCTCATCCGGAACGCGCTCTCGACGATCGAGCTGCGCAAGGAGGTCGAGTCGACGCGGATCATGAGCGAGCGTCATCTCGGGGGCGCCGTCTTCGGAGAGAGCCAGAAGATGATCGAGCTCCTCGACAAGGTGAGACGCGTTGCGCAGAGCGGCACGACCACCGTCCTCGTCCGGGGGCAGACCGGCACGGGCAAGGAACTCATCTCCCGGATGATCCACCTCTACAGTGGCGCCAAGGGGCCGTTCGTCGATCTGAACTGTGCCGCGCTACCTGATCATCTCCTCGAGAGCGAACTCTTCGGGCACGAAGCGGGTGCCTTCACGGATGCCCGCAAGATGAAGCGCGGTCTCCTCGAACTCGCGGACCGCGGCACGCTCTTCCTCGACGAGATCGGAGAGATGCCGCTCGCCCTCCAGGCGAAGCTGCTCCGCGTGCTGGAGACGCGCACCTTCCGTCGAGTCGGCTCCACCGGCGACATCAAGGTCCACACGCGGTTCATCGCGGCGACGAACAAGGACCTCTTCCAAGAGGTGGAGGCGAAGACGTTCCGCGAGGACCTCTACTACCGACTCTCCGTCATCCCGATCTATGTGCCGGCTCTGAAGGACCGGCCAGAAGACATCTCGATCCTCTCCCGCTACTTCCTCGACAAGTACACCCGGGAAGTGGGAGGGAAGGTGACGGGGATCTCACAGAAGGCGCTCGAGAAGCTCTGCGACTACTCGTGGCCCGGGAACGTCCGCGAGCTCAAGAACCTGATGGAGCACGCGGCACTCCTCGCCAACGGTCCCGAACTCCTCCCCGATGATCTGCCACCGCGGATCTTGGCCGGGGCACCGGGTGCGGGAGCGGACAAGAGCGGGGACGTTTCGTTCCTCACCGACAAGGTGGTACCTCTGGCGGAGGTGGAATGCGCGGCGATCGCGCACGCCCTCCAGCTCTGCGGCGGGAACAAGACCCGGGCCGCCGAGCTGCTCGGAATTGCCAGGCAGACCCTCCGGACCAAGGTGAAGGAGTACGGGCTCGAGTCCGAATCCGAGCCGGCCAGGAACTGATCAGCAGCGGCTGAGCCTTCGCCTACTTCGCGGCCACGGCCGGCTCCCTCGGGGCCGGCCGCTTGCGTTTCGGCCCGATCCGGCTGCGATTCCTTCCGGCCCCCCGATCGGGCAATTGTTTCCCGCATAGGGACTTTCGCTTCCGCGCCGTCAGCGTCCCTGGTTCGGAGGCCGAACACCCCCCAGGTTGGCATCTCCCTTTCACCTACGTCCCTGGACCGGTGGACCCGGTTCAGGGAGGACGCATGCAAAGTCTGGAGACCCTGATGCGCGAAGCAGGCGTGGATCAAGAGCCGCGCGCTCGCGTGGAGGCCATCCTGGCGGAACTCGGGAGCGAACTGCTCGAGTCCGTCATCGACTCGCTGCCCGAGAAGCAGCGGCTCGTGCTCGCCCTTCGCTACTACGAGTCGCTCCACGTTCCCGAGATCGCGGCGGTGCTGGGATCGAAGGAAGCGACGGTGGACGAGCTGCTACAGAAGTCGATTCACGCGCTCTGCAGGAAGGTCGAGCGCGCCGCGGCAGGCAGGGCAAGCACGAGGATGGCACACGCAGAAGGAGCGGGGCGTTGAACTCTTTCCTCGTCGTCACGGATAGCGCATCGATCGCTGAAGAATCACGCGAGCTCCTCGAGGAGCTCTTGGGACATGTCGTCGTCGAAGTCGTTCACGAGGATGGGCGGCTTGCACTCTCACGCCTCGAGCGGAGAGCCTACGACCTCGTCCTCCTTCCGCTCGAGCTGCGGAAGATGGAAGCACTCACCTTGCTGAGGGCAGTCGGTCCGGAAGTCGCGTCCCGGATCGCGCTCCTCACTCCGGACACGCTGGACGGGTTCCGGACGGCCTGGGAAGGGATGCGACTGGGCGCGCGGGACCTGGTCCCGACGAAGGGGCAGCCGCCCCAGAGACTCAAGGGACACCACGATCTGAGACTACGCCAGATCGCATGGCATCTCTCCCATCCCGGTTCGCTCGCGCCGCTTTCGCTTCCGTCGGTCGACGAGTTCGATCTCGAGGGTCCGGTCGTACTCGTTCCAGAAACGCGTCATCTCGTCGCCGTCGCCGAGTGGATCGTCGGACTTCCGCGGACCGTACCCGTGGTGCTCCGTGCCCCCGAAGGTGCGCGGCTCCGCAGAGTTCTCGGTGAGGAACTCACCCGCTGGATCCCGTGGCCGACCCGTTCCCTCAAGCATGGGGACCGCCTCGCGCCAGGGCACGTGCACCTCTTCGCCGAACCGGAAGCGATCGAGCTGAACGGAGATCGCGAGCGGTGCATCGCGCGCGTCGTACCCAACGTGGGAGCGCCGGGGAGCTGGAGTGCCCGTCGCGACCTACTCTCGCACGTCGCGGGTTCTACCGTTCCGTTCACACTCTGGACAGGTGACCCGCTCGAGCCGGAGGAAGAGGAGCTGGCACTCGCTGGTGGCTTCGCTCACGTCGTCTGTGATCGAGATTCGACGGGGAGGTGGCAAGAGAATGCAGCTTGAGACCGTCCCAGAAGGGACACATGGTCGAGGGCCCAAGGACGGGTCCGTCTCCAGAATCGAATCGTTCTTCGTTGGCGCCCACCGTGTGCGCCGCGCCGTCGGGATTCCAGCGGCCCAGCGTGGCCGCATTTCGCGCCGTCTGTCCCACGTCATGCTGTCGAGCCTCCTGGTCGTAGGCTTGCTCGGCGGGGCGCTTACCGGATTGCTGACCGGTCTCCCGATCGCGACCGCTCTGGTTTCCGACGCTCGGGCAGAAATCCCCGGCCCCAAGTACGAGATCGATGACGTCCGCTTCCAGCAGGAGGGCGACTGGTTCGTCCTCGCCGTTCCGACTCAGGCGGCCTGGGCCCACTGGACGCTAGCCAACCCACCTCGCATCATCGTCGACTTTGCGGACGCCGTGAGCGTGCTCCCGGAAGCACCCGGTCTGTTCGAGATCGAGATGGATCACGGTCCGGTCAAGATCTTCCGCACGAGCCAGTTCTCCAACTCTCCTCTCGATCGACGCGTGCGCATGACGGTCGAACTCGACGCGATCACCGCGTACGAAGCGCGTCGCGTGGGGGAGGAGATTCGGATCTACATCGAAGCGCCCGGCGCGAAGGGGGACACCGCGCGCCTCACCGCCGACGGATTCTTCGAGGGCGGAGCCGCGGTAGCGCCTCAGACGCCCGCGCGAGAGGAGATGGCGCAGCAGGAAGCTCCGAAGTCCGCGCCCAAGGAAAGTGCGGCGCCGAAGCAAGAGACCAAGTCAGACGATCACGCAAGCGCGGTCGATCACGCCAAGGCTGACCGCGCAACAGCCGATGACCACGCTGAGGCTGACGCCCAGGAAGCGGCCGATGATCACGCAACGGCGAAGGATCACGCGGTCGGCACTGATCACGGAAAGGTGGAAACCCCCGCGGGCACGGACCAGGCCGAGAATGATCCGGCACAGTCCAGTGGTCACACGACTGCCGCGGGACGCGCCAAGTCCGAAGGAACTCCCGACGACCTAGCCGGCATCTCCGACCCCGTGCCCCTTCCTGGACCCGATCCGATGGCGAGCACGCGGGCGAGCGGCAGTTCGGATGCAACACGTCAATGGGCCGAGCGGCTTGGCAAGGCAGCGCGCGGGACAGACCATGTAGAAGAGGACGCGCACGCCACGGACGATGCTCCTGGTACCGAGGACTCCCACGACAGTGCGGACGCCCATGGCACCAACTCCGAAGCCAAGGCTGACGACCAGGCAAGCGCGGACACCCATGGCGACGCGGACCCTCACGCCAACGCGGACACCCACGGTCAGGGCGGAACGCATGCCGATCCCGCGTCCGCAGAGGCACCTGACGAACCCGAGCACGACCTCGCGTCGGCCGAGGACGTGCCGCCAGCCGTCGACCCGTATGCGAAGGATCTCGCTCCCAAGAAGGAGATCGGTGACGACGACATCGCAAAGATGCGCAGCACCCTCGAAGAGCTCCTCGGCAAGAAGAACGTCGATAACGTCACCGAAACATCTCGCGGCGAGGTCCTCTCGGAGGACGAACTCCGCGAGCGGCTCAAGGAACAGGAGTTCCCCGAGGAAGAGTGGGAAGACTGGCAGGACTTCGACGAGGCGTCGGATATCGAGTCGCCGGATTCGCTCCGCACTCGTCGCGCTTCGATCCTGCTCAAGGCTGCCATCGCAGACTGGATGCGGGGGGACCACGAGGGCGCCGTCAAGCGAGCAGACCGCTGTCGCCGCTTCTATGGCAACTACGACGGTGGGCTCCAGGCGGGACTGCTACTCCGAGAAACCTACCTCATGACTGGGCGCGAGGCGCTCGCCGCTTCCGTGCGTGGCGTGCCGGAGTACCCGGACACGGCGTTCTTCAAGCAAGGGTTCTTCGAGAAGCTGCTATCCGCGTACTACGACGCGGGCGATGACGAACTCCTGCTCGACCGGATGGAGTACTGGGGGCCCGTCTACCCGGACGGGACGTGGTACCCGCACTACCACTACCTGCTCGGTCGGGACGCGTTCATCGCGAGGGACGTTCCGCGTGCCGAGGATCACCTCAGCCGGTTGTCTCTCCACGACCCGGGTGGCGATGCGGCGTTCCTCATGCGCGCACGTCTCGCCGACGAGGCAGAGAACGTGACTGATGCGCTCGTGCTCTACCGCGAGCTCGCCAAGGGCGCGGATGGCGTCTACGCGCTGCGCGGACTCGTACGGTCTGCGGATCTCGAGTTCCAGAGCGGACGGATCACCGTGGCGCGGGACATCTACCGCGACGTGCTGAAGAAAGATCCACCCACCGACGAGAAAGCCTGGGCGCTCTATCAGATGGCGAACTGCGCCCTTCTCGCCGGGGACGAAACGACGGCCAGGAAGACCTACGAGGCTCTGACTTCGGAGATGCCGGAGACCTACTGGTCGCAAATGGCAGTGGAGCGGCTCCAATCGTTCGAGTGGGGCGGGGACGTGGCGCGGAGGATCGAGGAGATGAGGAACCCATGACGAGCACGGACGAGCTGAGCAGGATGAAGTCGCGCTTGGAACAACGGGAGCAACTCGGCGTCGTGCTCGAGGGACTGCTCGAATCGCTTGCAGATGGCGTGGTCGCCCTCGACTTCCGAGGCGAGGTGACGCATGTCTCCGACGCACTGCTCGAACCATCGCTCACGCCGGGCGCGGAGGTGACGCTCCCTCAGGAGATCCTGGCACGTCTTCGGGCCGAGTCGCAGCGGGTGGGGACGATACCCCGCCGGTTCGAGATCGTTTGGCACCGGGAAGAGACCGGGACGCGGATCTATCAGGTCGTCGCGGCCGCCGCTCGGATCGGCGAGATCGCTCCGGAGCTACCCGAGGACGGAACGTTCGCGGGGCCGGTGCTCACCCTGTTTGCCTTTCATGACACGACCTCGGTTCACGAGCTGCGTCGGGAACTCGATCGGACTCGGGACTTGGCGGCGCTCGGCCGGATGGCAGCGACGGTTGCGCACGAACTGCGGAACCCGCTCGGCGTGATCCAAGGGTTCGCCACGCTCCATCAGCGAGACCTGAACGCCGAGGGCCGGGACACGAAGTCGATCGACCGGATCCTCCAGGGCGTCGAGGGCGCGAACCGGATCGTCGAGGATCTCCTCGAGTACAGCCGACCCGTAGCGCCCAAGGACGAATCGATCTCGGTCGAGGCGCTACTTGCGGAGAGCGCAGTCACTCTCGAGATCTCGCCGCGCTTCCGTAGAGGGATCTCGGTCGACGTGGAAGTGGATCCGCGACTCCCCGCGGTCCGTGGCGATCGGCGGTTGCTCCTCCAGGCGCTGGCCAACCTCTACCACAACGCGATCGATGCGATCGACGGCGACGGTTCGCTCTCGATCCGTGCGCGTGCGACAGGCGGTTTCGGTGGTCGGGAGAGACTCAGGGTCGTGGTGCGCGACTCCGGATGCGGACTCTCCGCCGAGGAAGTACAGCGGATCTTCGAGCCGTTCTATACGACGAAGCCCGGAGGAACCGGGCTCGGAATGGCCATCGTCAGGCGCACGATCGAAGCCCATGGGGGAGAGATCCACGTCGTCTCGGCTCGTGGCCGGGGGACGTCGGTCGTTCTCGATCTGCCCGCAGGTGTTTGGGACGAACCGGACGCGAAGGACATCGCGTCGATTCCAGGGAAGGAGCGCACTCGAGTGCGCGAAGGTAGGGACGGCGAGCGGGAAGCCCTGCTAGCTGAGCCGAAGAGGGAGGCTGCGTGATGTCAGAGCGCACACGGATCCTCGTCGTGGACGACGAGCCGCTCATCCGTGAGTTCCTGGGGGAGACCCTCAAGCGCCAAGGGTACGAGGTGCTGGAGGCGACGGGAGCGGATGACGCGGTCGGTCGGATCGAGAAGATCACGCCCGACATCGTCCTCCTCGACATTCGGATGAAAGGACGAGATGGCCTCTCTTTCCTTCCCGAAGTGAAGCAGATATGTCCCGACTCGCCGGTCCTCATGATGACCGGACACGGGACGGTCGAGTCCGCGGTTCAGGCGATGCGGCTCGGTGCCTTCGACTACCTGACGAAGCCGTTCTCGGCCGACGTGGTCGAGCTCGCGGTCGAGCGGGCCGCGGCCGTGCGCGCACTGCGCCGGGAGAATGCGAACCTCCGCGGACAGCTGTCGATGCAAGCGGCGGTGGACACTCTCGTCGGGCGTTCGCGCGCGATGGAAGAGCTCCGGAGCACGATCCGTCTGGTGGCGCCGTCTCCCTCGACCGTTCTCATCCAAGGAGAGAGCGGTACGGGGAAAGAGCTCGTCGCGCGGGCGATCCACGAAGGGTCGAGTCGCGCGAGCGGAGCCTTCGTCAAGATCAACTGCGCGGCCGTGCCGCCCGGTCTTCTCGAGAGCGAGCTCTTCGGACACGAGAAGGGCGCGTTCACGGGGGCGTCGCAGCGCACGTCCGGCCGATTCGAACAGGCCGACGGCGGCACTCTTCTCCTCGACGAGATCAGCGAGATGGAGCCGAGTCTCCAGCCGAAGTTGCTCCGCGTGCTGCAGGAGCGCGAGTTCTATCGCGTCGGCGGACGGGAGATGGTGCGGGTCGACGTCCGGGTCGTCGCGACCACGAACGCGGATCTTCGCGACCGGGTCAAGCAGGGCACGTTCCGCGAGGATCTGTACTATCGACTCAACGTCGTTCCGATCCGGATCAGTCCCTTGCGCGAACGTCGGGAAGACATCCCACTCCTCGCCGGCCACTACCTCGGTCGCGGCGCGGAGGCGAACGGAAAGCCGGGCATCCGGATTGGCCGTGCCGCGATGGAGCTCCTCCTGAGTCACGACTGGCCCGGCAACGTCCGGGAGCTGATCAACGCCGTGGAACGTGCCGTCATCCTCTGTCCTGGGGACGAGGTCCGTCCGGAGCATCTCGTGCTCGACCTCGGCGTCTCGAACCACACTCCGATGGAGGACGTCGGGGACACCCTGGCCGAACGA
>JACKCR010000013.1 GCA_020633975.1 Candidatus Eiseniibacteriota bacterium
AGGATCGGGATGGAGAAGGCGTTGCAGAATCGGATGAAGCGAGACGCCTTGTCCGAGCAGTCGATGTCGAGGACGCCCGCCTTCACGATCGGCTGATTCCCCACGACTCCCACTGTATGTCCCTGGATCCGTCCGAGCCCGATCACGATGTTCGGTGCGAAGTGCTCTTGGATCTCGAGGAAGTCACCCCGATCGACCACGTGCGTGATTACGTTTCGGACGTCGTAAGGCTGTCGCGGGTCGACGGGAACGATCTGCTCGAGCATCGGATCCGGCGCGACCGCGTCTTCCGCCAGTTCGGGGAAGAAGGGGCACAGCTCGGCATTGTTCGAGGGTAGGAAGGAGAGAAGGCGCTTCGTGATCTCGACAGCGTGCTCGTCTGACTCTGCAACGAAATGGACGACGCCCGAGTAGTAGGCATGGCTCTCCACGCCTCCCAATGCTTCCGCGGAGATCTCTTCGCCCGTCACTTCCTTGATGACCTTGGGGCCTGTGATGTAGATCTGCCCCTCGTTCCGAACTTGGATGATGAAGTCGGTGAGCGCGGGCGAGTAAGCGGCGCCGCCTGCGCACGGGCCCGCGATGATGCTGATCTGCGGGACCACGCCGGAGAGGAGGACGTTCCTGAAGAAGATGTCTCCGTAACCGGAGAGCGCATCGACTCCTTCTTGGATACGCGCGCCGGCGCCGTCGTTGATGAAGACGAACGGGCAGCCGGTCTTGAGCGCGGCGTCCATGACTTCGCGGATCTTGCGGGCCGTGCCTTCTCCAACGGATCCCCCGGCGACGGTGAAGTCCTGACTGGCGACGTAGGCAACGCGGCCGTCCACGCCCCCCAGTCCGGTTACGACACCGTCACCGGGGAGATGCTTCCCGGCCAGAGACGGGTCGTTCGACCGATGCTGCACGAAGAGGTTGAGTTCCTGGAACGTGTCGGGGTCGAAGAGGAGGGCGAGGCGTTCGCGGGCGGTGAGCTTACCGGCTTCGTGTTGAGTTGCGATCCGGGCTGGGCCCCCGCCTTCGTACACCTCCTGTCGCTTCTGAAGCAGCGACCGAACGGGATCGGATGACATGGGTACCTCTGAAACTGGCGACGAGGGGCGTCACTCTCGAACGCATGAATGCGTCCCTTCGATGCGCGCTCCTCAATTGGCACCCAGCGACCGTAGATCCGGGACGGAGACGTCGCCATCAGTACTCCCCGCTCGCGTCCCTCGGGGAACCCGTATGGGCGCGGTCCCCGAGGAGTCCTAGCTTCGCGAATGGGGTTGGTCTCCTGGTTTTGGACCGCGGAGGTAGGACATGGACGTGTCGTTCTTTGTTCACGAACGACGTTCGACGATTCTGGATCAGGCCGAGGAGATGTTGGAACGACATCACCTCACTCACTACGAGGATGCGGAACAAGGAGCCGTACGAGCCCGACTGGAAGGACTCTTCGACGTCGTGGAGACGAGCCTGGAGACGAGGAACCTCGCGCCGATTGTCGCGTACGCGAGGAAGGTGGCGCAGGATCGGTTCGCAGCTCACTACGACCTCTTCGAGGTGCAGACGGCGTTCAACGCACTCGAGGCCGTCACGTGGCGGACCATCATTGCGGAGATGGAGGCGAGTGCCTATGCCTCCGCTCTCGGTTCCCTCTCCACCGTCCTGGGGGCGGGTAAGGACAGCCTGGCTCAGGCTTATGTGGAGTGCGCGACGAGCTCCAAGACGCCGACGATCGACGTGAAGTACCTCTTCCGCGGTCAGTGAGGTGACCTGCTCCTGAGCGAAGACCGAGGGCCGAAGTAGCCCGCCCTCGACGTATCAACGAGTCGTTGGGTGCGACACACTCCTAGAAGACGACGAGAACCTCATCCCGACCGGAGGTCACTCTGGGAGCGCCGCAGCTGACGAGCGTCCATCTGCGTATGGGCGTCGCCCTACTATTGTCTCTGCCGTTCGCCGCGGTTTCGGCGATCGCGAGTCCGGATCGTATGCCTCAGGATCCGCTGAAGGGACCTGAGCTCATCCGGGAGTACTTCCGCGATTGGCACGAACCGTTCCCGGCAGATCTGGAACGGGCCACGACTAGCCGAATCTGGGGCGAGATCGATGCGCTGCCCGCGGAGTCGGCGATGGTGGTGGGGAGCGAAGGTACTGGTGACGGGTTGGGAGGTGGACGTCCGGGCACATCCTTCGCCTGGCAACCGTACGGTCCCTTCGGCATGGTCACGACCTCGGGCGGCCAGTTCAGCGGACGGATCGTCGACGTGAACGTCGGGCCGGACGGTATCCGCGCGGTCGCAGCCGCGAGTGGTGGTGTCTGGATTCGGGATCCAGCCGGATGGCAGGCGATCACCGAAGACCTCACCACGCAATGGATCGGGAGTCTCGACGTCCACCCGACGGATCCGAACGTCATGCTGGTCGGGACCGGCGAACCCTTCCTCAGATCGGGCACCGGACTCTGGAAGACGACCGATCGCGGCGATTCCTGGACGTCGATCTCGTTGTCTCCCGAACCCGCGACCTGCTTCCGCCTGCGCTACGGGGCGAACGGTGCCCTCGTTCATGGCGCGTTCGATCTCGGCTACTACCGTTCCACCGACGGTGGTGATACGTGGACGCGACGCCTGAACCTCGGGTGGCCCACCGATCTGGCTCTCGACCCCACGAATCCGAATGTCCTCTACCTCACGATCTACGACCAAGGGCTCTTCCGTTCGATCAACGGTGGCCTCAACTGGACCGAGGTCATGGGGACGGGGCTTCCTCAGTCGGATATCGGACGCGGTTCTATCGCCGTGTGCGCATCTGATCCCAACCGGATCTACGTCGCCTACGCACGCCACAACGGCTCGATGCTCGGGACCTTCCGCACGACGGACGGCGGATCGACTTGGACAGACATCACGCCGGTCGACGACTACTACTGGGGACAGGGTTGGTACAACAACACGATCTCCGTGTCTCCGACGGACCCGGACCTCGTCTTCGCGGGTGGAGGCGGACTCATCCGCTCGACGAACGGTGGAGACAGTTGGGAAGTCGTGAGCAGCCCGAGCGTACACGCGGACTGTCACGCCTCCGTCTGGTCGAACGACGGAGCAGAGTTCTGGCTCGGGCACGACGGCGGTTGGTGCCATACGAGCGACGGGGGTGTTTCGTGGACATCCGACGACAACACACTCCCGATCACGCAGTTCGTCCTCATCGGGGCGAGCTCGACGGAGGTGCCGTTCGTTCTGGGTGGAGGCTCCCAGGACAACGGCATCTCCGTCACTACTGATGGTGGCGCGAGCTGGGCCTTCCGTCACGGCGGCGACGGTGGAGGCTTTGCCGTGGACCCGAACGACTGGCACGTTCAGTACTCGACCGCTGGCATCTACGGGGGGAGTTGGCCGTTCCGTCGCTTTCGCTCCGTCGACGGCGGCGTCACCTGGGATCAGATCAATAGCGGGATCGGCACCGCTAGCCAGTGGTGGCTACGAATCCGGACCGACCTCGGCGATCCCGCGACGCTCTTCACCTACGGCGACGGATTCGTCTACCGGACCACGTCGGGGTTCTGGTCCGCGATGAACGGCAACCCAACGGTGTTCCCGCACTTCGTTTCCGAACTCACCGCTTCCCGATTCGCGGAGCCGGAGGGGACGGTCTACGCGTGTCTCGACTCGAACGTCGACGGTGAGCGGCTCATGGTCTGGAACGGAACCGGGTTCGATGAACGTTCCGCCGGCATTCCAAGCGGACTCCGCATCCGAAAGGTTCCCACACATCCGCGCAAGGCGGACTGGGCGTACGCACTCATCAACGGGCTTGGTTCTCCCGGCGAGAAGATCTACAGGACGACGGACCGTGGTCTCAACTGGACCAACATCACCGGAGACCTTCCCGATCTCCCCATCTCCGACTTGATCGCCCATCCGACGGACGACGACCGGCTCTTCCTCGGGACCGAGATGGGCGCCTTTCGCAGCACCGATGGTGGTTCGACTTGGGAGCGCTGGCAGTTCGGACTGCCGGAAGCGGCGGCGATCACCGAGCTGACCTTCGTTGATCGACTCGATGACGACGGCGAGTTCTTCATCGTCGCCGGCACCTACGGCCGCGGAGTGTGGGTACGAGAGATCGGGACCGACGACGCGAGCGGTGTGCCAGATGACTCGAGTGATCCTGCGTCCCCCGACGAGTTGGGTTCCGTTCCGGGTCTCCTGACGCTTCATGCGCCCGCGCCGAATCCGTTTCGCGAATCCACGTCGCTTTCCTTCACGCTTCGCCAGGCGACCCCTATCGTCATGACGGTGCATGATGCTGCGGGAAGGGAAGTGCTTCGATTGGCCGAAGGGGAGCGTGGGCCGGGCTTTCACCGCGTCCGTCTCGAAGCCGATCGACTCGCTGTCGGCACCTACCTCGTGAGGCTCACCACGCCCGAGGGGACGACGAGCACGCGGATCACCCACCTGGACTGAAGTCGTACGCGCAGAGACACCCGCGAGCGTCTCGGTACCAACTCCGGGCCGTCCATCCGTACGAACGATTGGGTCGCACCCAGCGGCAGGTAGACGTGGCCAGGGGCCCCTCCGGTAACCACGTGCCTCGTCGGCACATCCTACTCCTCGTTAGAACGAGTGCCCGAGTTTCACGTCTTCCAAGGAGGAAGCATGTCGATCCGACCCGTCAAGCGGGCGTCCCAAGCCGTGCCGACTCTCGAAGGTGCCGGCGTCAAGCTGAGGCGAGCCTTTGGATTCGGTGACACTGCAGAGACCGATCCGTTTCTCCTCTTCGACGACTTCCGGAACGAGCGTCCGGAGGACTATCAGAAGGGCTTTCCGTGGCATCCACATCGTGGGATCGAGACGATCACCTACGTCTTGGCGGGCAACGTTGCCCACGGCGACAGCCTCGGAAACGCAGGCTCGATGGGTCCGGGGGACGTCCAGTGGATGACGGCCGGAAGCGGGATCCTTCACCAGGAGATGCCGGAAGGGGACGCGAGCGGCCGGATGCACGGCTTCCAGCTCTGGGCGAACCTCCCTGCTTCGCTCAAGATGACCAAGCCCCGCTACCAGGACGTCAGATCCCAAGAGATCCCCGAGATCACAGATGACGACGGCACGCTCGTCAGGGTGATCTGTGGTGAGTTCTGGGGAAAGAAGGGACCGGTCGAAGGCGTGGCTGCGGATCCCCACTACATCGATGTGACGGTTCTCCCGAACCAGAGGAAGCGCCTGCCGGTCGAGACGACACGACACGCGTTCGCTTATGTGTTCGAGGGCTCGGCGAAGTTTCGCGATGCGTCGGATCCGCGCGGTGTGCTCACCGAGCGTGTCGGGATCGACGAGGAGCCGACTGTCCGCGAGCTGGGCGACCGTTCGCTCGTGTTGTTCGACAGCGGGGACGAGGTGGTCGTCCAGGCAGGTGAGCAAGGTGTGCGGTTCCTGCTCGTGTCCGGAAAGCCGCTCCGGGAACCGGTCGCGTGGCGTGGCCCCATTGTCATGAACACGCAGCAAGAGCTGATGCAGGCCTACGGCGAGCTACGTGATGGAACGTTCATCAAGGCGCAGTAGGTCATCGACGTGAGCCACCCATCGCTCGAATCTTCGCTCACACTACAGTGCATGGAAGTGTTGGGTGGGAACACGCGGACCTTTCGCAAGATCGAGATGCACGGCATCGATGCATGGGTCTCGACGGACCCGCTCGGTGGGCCGAGTGGTGGCGACGTTCACTACCTGTCCAGCTGCGGAACTGGGAGGATCATCCGCATCCTGGTCGCGGATGTCAGCGGTCACGGTCAGGAAGTCGCGCGCGTAGCAGGTGAGCTCGCCGGCGTCATGCGACGACATGTGAACACCCTCGACCAGAACTTGTTCGTGCGGGCGCTCAACCGAGAGTTCAAGACCCTGATCGAGCGGGGCCAGTTTGCCACCGCGGTTTCTGCGACGTTTTTCGGTCCGACCTGCGAACTCGAGGTGACGAACGCCGGGCATCCTCGACCATTGCTCTTCAGAGCGTCTACTCGGAGGTGGTCGGCTCTCGAAGGGCCGCCCCTACCCGAGGGAAAAGTCGCAAACCTACCCTTGGGGATCCTCGACAAGGTCCACTACTTCTCCCACTCGAGTCGCCTCGCACGGGGTGACTTCGTGCTCCTGTACAGCGATGCCGTCACGGAGTCAGTTGGTCCGGCCGGAAATCAGCTCGGAGAGTCGGGCTTGATCGAACTCGTCTCTGCCTTGGATCCTCCGGTAGGAGAGTCGTTCCTGGAGAGCCTCGTCGCCGCGCTGCAGAACTGGAGAAGCACCGCGCTGGACGACGACGAGACTCTGTTGCTCTTCTCACCGAACGAGATGAGGCCGGACACGACCTTCGCGGGGCGTCTGCGGGGGACGCTTCAAATGGTCCGCAGCTTTTCTGCAGCGGTCCGCCGCGGGGAAGGGTTGCCGATACCGGACGCAGCACCAGCAAACATCGGTGGCGCGATGGTCCCCGCTCTCAGTCGGCTTTGGTCACGGAAGAGCCCGGGCGGGGAACGGTGACGCCGTCCCGCTGCCCGGTCGCGAATCCGCTTTGGCTGCTCAACCGTCCCGGTCAGGGAAGGATAGTGAGTCGGGTCGCCTTGCCGACTCCCGCGGCGTGGGTGAGACGAGCGAAGTAGAGGCCAGGCGGAATCCGCCCATCTCCACGTTCATTGCTCCACTCCATCTCGGATCCGCCCGAACCCCGCGCTCCGTTCCATGGGACGACGTGGTTTCCAGCGGGCAGGTCGCCGAGTGGGATCCGTGTCACCACACGACCCTGAGCGTCGAACACGTCGATCCGCGCACGCTCGACGGATCGGGCCAGGTCCAATCGGAGTTCCGTGGTCTCGCGGAACGGATTCGGCGCGGCGAGGACGCGCGTGTCGGTCGGGTTCGTGACGTTTCCTTCGACGCCGTCGGCGATTCCGGAAGGCTCGAGCTGCTTGTAGAACTGGAGCAGGGTGCGCAACGCTTCCGGCGGATTGGTCGGCGCTGGTTGGCCGGCTTGGTCTTGCTGGTTCACGCCGTGACAGGATGTGCAGGTACGAATCTCGCCCGGCTGGAAGCTGAGCCAGTAGCGCTCCCGCACGACGGGCGTGTCATCCGGGGCAACCGTCTGCCAAGAGAGAGCGCGACGAGCGGGGACGAATGCGGCGATCGAGCCGTCCGCAGCTACTGGTACCGAACCGAGAGGCCCGTCCGGGTAGGGCTCGAGCAATCCGTCGTGCATCGCTTGCGCGAGTACGCGCCGGCCTGGCGACGGGGAATCGTAGCCGCCGATCCCACGGATGAGGTCGCCCTGGAAGAACTGGAGTGCGGATACGTCGTAGATCGCTCCGCTCGAACCGATCGTCTCGGTTCCGCCGGGAACACGGAGGTTGTACGGCTGCTGCTCGTCCGCCCCGTCCCGACTCGTCACATCGCGGCTCACCACCAGGGCAAGACCCTCATCCCGAAGGAACTGCTCGAGCTCGGCTACCGCGACGTCCTCCTCGGCGAAAATCTGGGCCTCGGGTGCTTCGAGCACTGGCGCGGGCGCAGACGGACGTGGGCGCGAACGCACCTCGACCGGATCGAGTTCCCATAGCGCCCCTGAGTACTGCACGAGAACGTCCGGGTCGTAGTACGACACGGACTTTGTGATTCCGGGCGTGAGCGGTTGCCCCCCGGTCCAGACGGCACCGTCCGGTACGAGTGTCTTGACCCGGAAGTCGTAGCGCGAGGTGGGAAACGCTCTCGATCCGTCGTTCTCGTCGCCTCGGGTCTCCGGCGTGTGGACAGATACGATCGTGCCGTCAGCCAGCTGGAGTGGATTGCGGTAGAGCCCGGAATGTTCCGGCGGTGGATTCTCGCTCGGAGTCGACGTGCTGCGGTCCGTGACGTACTGCACCGACATCGTCCCGGGGTTGACCGTAGGCGACGCAACGACGCGAACGACCTGCCCCGCAGAGTGCGTATAGAACTCTGGCGCGTCGATGCCGTAGTAGGTGCCGGCCGCCGTTCCGCTCTCGCTGACGTGGAAGAAGTTGAGGATCCGGTCGTCGAAGTTCCCATTGAAGTCGACCAGGTTCGGATCGTCGTCGAGGCTCCGGCTGAAGTAGACATGGAGTTCGTGACGCCCGACGTGGTTGAGCGTTTCGGCGCCGCGTCCGTCCTCCTGGATCATCCACGGGAAGAAGTGGTTGAACGTGTGTCCCACCAGGTTCGTTCCGGCCAGCAGGTCTTCACGTGACGGACGCGGTTCAGGGAACTGCTCCTCACGAGTGTCGAGCGGGATGTCTTGGACTCCTTCGCCGGACCAGTTGAACGTGCCGTAGGTGTTCCCGTACATTTCGTCCGCGTCGGCTTGCTGGTCGCGCTGGAGGTGATCCCAGCGAGTGAAGAGGAGGCGGCCGAACGAGTCGAGCTCGAGACTGAACGAACCGGATGGGGAGTGCTCGACGAGGAAGAGGTCACCCGTCGCCGGCTCCAGGCTCCAGATTCCACTCACCGTGGGTGCTTCTTCGTACTCGTCACGCTGCGGATAGAGGTGCTCCGCTCCATTGAACGGTCGATCCGACGTGAAGAGGATCCGGTCGTCGCTCCCGTAGATCGGGCTGACGTTGTTGTAGCTCTCCGGCTGGTTCGGCACCTTCGTGATGACCGGGGTGTCCGATGGTCCGAGGCCTTCGATCTCGTAGATCTGCCAGACGTACGTCTCCCATTGGTACTGCTGTTCTGGGCCGCCTATGGCCATGGCGAAGAGTGCCTTGTCCCCGTCCCAATGGACAGCGGGCTCGCGGACCGCGATCGCCGTATCGCCCTGGAATCCGTCCGTGCCGTATCCGGCAGCAGCGGTCAGGTTACGCAGCGTTCCGTCCTCGTAGCGGATCCAGAGATCTCCGCCACGAGCGGCTGCCTGCATGGTCGGAACATGATTGCCGAAGGTGGAGCCGACGGTCGTGAAGTCCGATGGGACCGGAACCTGGGTGACGAAGAGGATCGGATGCGGAAGCACGGGACCTTCCGCGCGCGCCGCGGATCCGGGGATTGCGAGCGAAAGGGCGGCAAGGAGCGACGCGAGCGCTTTGGTTCGGGCGGTATCTGAGAAACGGTTGTCGGGCGAGATGCAGCTGCACGGGGCCACGGGACGCCTCCTTTCGAAGACGGACTGGTTCAGTGTGTGGCCCCGTCGACACGATTTGGGAACGGAGGGAAGGTACGACCTATCGGCCGGCTCCCGCAACCCAAACGAGACGTGCACGGCGCTCGTCGGCGGGCGTGTGCAGCCGGACGAAGTAGAGCCCGGTGGGAGCGACCGCGCCGGTTCGGCTGCGCCCGTTCCATACGACCTCTCGTTCGCCGAGCAGTTCGGCGTCCCTGAGTAGGTTGGCGATGTGCCGTCCCGCGACATCGTAGAGGTCGAGCGACGCACGGACCGGTGTCTGGCTGGAGAGGAGGATCGTCTCACCCTGTGTGGTGACGCGTAGCTCCGAAGCGGAAGCCGTTGTCTGTGGAGGAGTGGAGCTCGTAGCCGGAGTGAGGATCACCGCGCGGGAGGTCTCTCCCGGGCGGAAGGCGCTGACGACGATCTGTCCCGCGTCGTTGATCGCGCCAGATCCGACGAAGCTCGCGACCCACGGTTCCGGCATGAGCTCTGTCAGCTCGGTCATCACTCCGTTGCGGTAGACGAATGGGACGAGCGTGCTCGCCGCGTTGACGGACATTCCGACGATTTCGCCGCTCGCGTTCACGCCTGACGCCCAACTCGTGGCGAACGGTTCGGCGCCGCTGCCGTCGGCCAGGGTTCCGAGCGTGAGAAGCACTCCGCGGTCCCGCCAGATCGCGCCTCGTCTCACGAATCCGCCGTCTCCGGGAATGCGGACACTGCCGGCGATGTCGCCGTTGTCGTGAATGAAGTTCGCGAGGTTGTTCTCGCCGGGGAAGACCGGTGGAAGTCGGAAGATCTCTCCTTCCTCCCACAACACTCCGAACTGCTGGAGACCGTCGTCGTCGGTCGTGGAGGTGCCGACGATCTGTCCGGACGCGTTGATCCACTCCGCCTGGGCTTGCGTACCACCCAGGACGGGGAGTGCGCTCATCGTGCCGTCCTCGTAGAGGAAGGCGCGCGATTCTTCGTCGCCTTCGAGCTTCGACCATCCGACGATCTGCCCGGAATCGTTGATCGAGAGTCCTGCGGACCGGCTCCCTCCCAGGGTGCCGAGACTCTCGAGTGGCCCGCCTGGGTGCCAGAGAATCGCTTCGCCGTTCTCGAAGGTGAGACCCGACTTCCCGACCGCCTCGCCGAGGTTGTTCACGCCGAGCATGTCGCTGCGTGACGTCCCGTTCGGGATACCGACGTAGGACAGGGCGGAGCCGTCCCACACGAACCCTTGCGTGTTCGCTCCGAGCTGGGAGTAGCCGGCCACGAATCCGTCCCGGCTGATCGACCAGGGTTGGTTGGCCGAACCGCTCGCGCCGAGGTCGAGGAGCTCGTACTCCTGGGCCGCCGATGTACTGGGGCAGACGGCGAGCAAGCCGAAGCCGCCGAGCAAGCCGACAACGCCGAGCAAGCCGAATCCGCCGAGCAGGCCGAGCCGGGTGAGCAGGCCGACGCCGAGACCCGACCGGAGACGGGCCGCAGGTACGCCCAGGTGAATCGAGGTCGAGGGCATGAGGTGGGCCTCCGATCAAGTGGATGGGGTGGGGTGGCTCATTTCCAGTACCGACCCCCGCACGTGGTGTGACAGTCTGGAGATCGGTATTCTTACACGATCCGTCGATCCAGTGACTGTCCGACCGGGGGCCGAGATCCGCAGGCCTCGCCGCCTCATCGCGGCGGGGGGAGACGGCTCGAATTCCGGGCAGTCTCCTGCTCCACCCGTTCCGTGAGGGGGACCGATGAACACCGACGATCCCGAGTTCCTCGAGCGGCTCGCCTCCTCGATCGCCGATCGGGAGGACATCGATTGGGTCGAGATGGACGTCGACCCATCCTCGCTGCGGGACAGTCTCGACGCGATCCGGAAGATCTCCCGCGTGGCCGGCGCGTTCCGGAAGCGAGGGCCGGAGCTACCCTCCGAGATGCCGCTTCGTTCGCGTTCCGCGGCGACTTCCGAGTCGGGCGAGGATCCTGTCCGCAGGTGGGGACCGCTCGAACTCTTCGAGCTGCTCGGCCGAGGAAGCTACGGGGAGGTCTACCGCGCGTTCGACCCCATTCTCGAACGCGATGTCGCGCTCAAGATCTGGCGCGAGGACGCACCACAGGGAGCGCTTCCTGTGGCGCGGACCCAGCGGCTCCTCGCCGAAGCGAAGAAGCTGGCCAAGGTGAGGCATCCCGGTGTCGTGGTCGTGCATGGCGCCGACATTCACGACGGTGTTGCCGGCATCTGGACGGAAAAACTCGAAGGCGAGTCGATCGAGACCAAGCTCCAACACGGGGAGCGGCTAGAGCCTGCCGAGGCCTGCCGGATCGCGGCGGAAGTGGGTGCTGCACTCGAAGCGGTGCACGGTGCAGGCCTCGTCCACGGAGACGTCAAAGACGGCAATGTCTACGTGGAACCGAACGGGCGCGTGGTCCTACTCGACTTCGGTTCGTCACGAGACGTGAGTTCGAGTCCCGACACCCCGATCTCCGTGACCCCGATCTACGCAGCGCCCGAAGTGTTGGAAGGCCAGTCGCCGAGTCCCAAAGCGGATCTCTACTCTCTGGGGGCATTCCTCTACGGACTTCTCTCGGGACGTCCACCGGTCGAGGCCGATTCGCTCGAGGAACTGGTCCGGAAGCACCGGGTCATCGCGGCCGCGAACGAGGCTTCACCGGCTGGACCGTCATTCGAAGACCTCCCCGACGTTGCACGCTCCATTCTGTCGCGTGCGCTCGAGATGGACCCCGCGAATCGATACGACACCGCTCATGAGATGACACGTGCGCTTCTCTTCGCCGAGTCCGTCCTCCGTGCTCGCTCGCGGGCACGAACCAACCTACCCGAACGTCCCAGCGCGTTCTTCGGACGGGACGAGGAGCTCGACTCTGTTCGCAGGACGCTCGAGAGTGAGCGATGGGTGACCCTGGTCGGCCCGGGAGGATCGGGTAAGACTCGGCTCGCGCTGGAAGCGGTGCGTCCTCTCGTCGGAGAGTTCCAAGATGGCGTCTGGTGGCTCGACCTGACGGCGCTACGTTCGGGGGCGGGAATCGCGTCCCATGCACTCGGGGCGATCGGTCTCACTTCGGACCGACGAAGCGTGGGGGAGGACGGACTGCTCGACGCGCTCAGGTGGCGTCAGCTGCTCCTGGTGATCGACAACGCCGAGCACCTGGTCCAGGAGACGCGCGAGTTCGTGGAGGCGGTTCTCGCCACTGCACCCCAGATTCGCGTCCTGGTCACGTCCCGGGTTTCGCTCGGCTCTGACGGCGAACTCGTGCAGCGAGTTCCGCCGCTGCGCAGCTTGGACGATTCGGTTCGTCTCTTCGAGGATCGAGCTAGAAAGCGGGACGCGAGTTTCGACCTCACGAACCACAAGCCGGCTGTTGAGAGCATCTGTCGGTCTCTCGAGGGGGTGCCGCTGGCGATCGAGATCGCGGCGGCGCGGTCGGCCGTCTTCTCGCCAGAGGAGATCCTCGCTCGGCTCGGAGACTTGAGTGCGCTCTCCGACAAGCGTGCGGACCGGCCGCAACATCGTTCACTCCGGGCTTCGATCGAGTGGAGCTACGACCTGCTCGACGAGCAGACGCGGTGGGTCTTCGCCCAGCTCTCGATTTTCCTGGGAGGATGGCGTGCCGACGCAGCCGAAGAAGTGGTCGACGCTCCCTCCTACGTCGTGTTGGAGGGGTTGGCAACCTTGCTCGACCATTCTCTGATCGAGCGACACGTGGACCGGTCGGGGGCTGCCCGCTTCTCCATGCTCGAGACGGTCCGCGAGTTTGCGTCCGAGCGGCTCACTCTGAGTGGTGGGGAATCCGCCGCCGCTGCCGCCCACTGGCGCTGGCTCCACGGATTCGTCACGGAGATCCACCCACGGCTCGAGACGCGTGCGCAGGCGCATGCCCTGGCCGAACTCAAAGCCGAGACTGCGAACATCGTTCGAGCGCTGGGTTGGGCGCGCCCGGAAGCCGAGCGCAACCGAGAGGTTTGCGTGGAATACGGCGCCCTCCTTCCGATGCTGAGGCGCTTCTTTGGACCCGCGGGCCGACGACACGAGGCTCTCGCCACGATCGAGGATGCGATCGATGCGTTCGGGTCGGTTCTCCCGGACGGTGTTCTCGGATGGCTCTACCTGACCGCCGGCCGAATGGCGATCCAAGTGGACTTTCCCAGGGCGCGGACGTTTGGGGACAAGGCCTTGGACCTGCTCACGCGCGCGGGAGACGAGCCCGGTCGATGCTATGCGTTGTTCACCTTGGCGGCGGTCGACAACGCGGACCGGCAGTTCGAACGGGCCGAGGCGCGCTTGATGGAGGCGCTCTCGGGCTTCGAACGATTGGGTGACGAGGTGGGACGAGCCAGTGTCTATGGTCGCCTCGGTCACGTCTACTACGAGCAGAACGAGGAGGTCCGCGCGGACGAGTTCCTCACTAAGGCGGAGGAACTCGGTCGTCGACACATGGGGCCGTACGATCTCGACGGGATCTTCATTCTCCAAGGATCCGTCGCGTGGGCCCGGGGGCAGTACGAAAGGGCTCGCGATCTCTTCGAAGAATGTGTCCTTCTCGCACGCACCGAAGGGGATCAGGCCACGCTCTCGCTGGCTCACTTCAATCTGGGGAATGCGCAGGCTGGGTGCGGCAACGCTGAGCTCGCAAAGCTCAATTGGGAGGAAGGGCTCCGAATCGGCAGGGAGAGCGGCAACGACAAGACGATGGCTCTCTGCAGCATGAATCTCGGACAACTGCGTCCGCCGCGCGAGGCCCGAGCGGGGTTCGTCGACGCGTTGGAAGCGCTGATCCGTTGCGGTGATCGTGTGAACGGACTCATGAACTTTCGCAGCATCGCCGAGATCGACCTGGGACTCGGTGATCCCGAAGCCGCGGTTCGTTTGCACAGCGCCGGTGTGTCGCTCATGGAGTCCTTGGGGGTGAAGCTCCGATCCGGGTTCCACGACAAGATCGGGCACTTCACGAAGACGCTCGAGAGTCGCCTTCCAACGGACGTGTTCGAGCGCAACTGGAAGATCGGCGCTTCTCTCTCGCTCGAGCAGGCGATCGAGCTCTCCAAGATCGCCCCGGTAGATCCGGCTTCCCCACCGGCAAAGCGATCCTGACCCGGGGTGACCGAACGGGCTATGCTCTCTCCGATGAGTCCACATTCCGACGAACCCGCGTCCCTCCGCTCGACGGCGGACCTCCTCGGCCTCGTCCGTTCCGGAGACGAGCGGGCGATTCGTGAGCTGTTCCTGCTCTATCAGCCGTTTCTCGAGAAGTGGGCCAGCGGCCGTCTCCCTGGTCATGCCCGTGGGTTGGTCGACACGGTCGACGTAGTTCAGGTGTGCCTCGTGAGAGTGTTGGGCCACATCGATCAGTTCGACGCGCGACGTCCGGGAGCGTTCTTGGCCTATCTTCGTCGGAGCCTTCTCAACCAGATCCGGAACGAGATCCGCGCGGCCGGGAGCCGCCCCCAGAGCGCGGCGGAAGTGTCAGACCGAGCGGATCTGCTTCCGTCGATCGAAGAAGAAGTGGGGCAAGAGACGGTGGAAGCGTATGAGGCCGCACTCTCCGAGCTCCCCGAGGAAGACCAGGCGGCGGTGATCCTGAGGGTCGAGTTCGGGCTCAAGTATCAGGAGATCGCAGACGCACTGGCGCGGCCGTCAGCAAACGCCGTACGCATGCAGGTGACCCGCGCCCTGGTCAAGATGGCCGAGTCCATGGGGGAGTAGATCGCGGGTAGGTGGTCGGTAGAAGTAGATGATGGTCGGTACAAGGTGTAGGCAGTGGGTGGCGGGCACACTGGTAGTGGGCCGAGAGACGAGGTAGTTCGACCATGGAAGTCGTCCCCGTTCTAGAAACCGAGCGTCTCCAGCTCCGGCCGATCGGACAAGGTGACCTGGAGTTCGTGTTCCGCCACTTTGGGGATCCGGCGATCTGCCGCTACCTGAAGGATGCGCCTCCCGTGGAGACTACTGAGGAGGCGCAGGGGATCATCGACGCGTTCGCTCCAGGAAGCGCGAAGCCTCAGTGTCGTTGGATCCTCGTGCAGCGATCCGATGGGAGGCCGATCGGAACGTGTGGGTACCACCACTGGGTCAAAGCCTACAACCGTGCAGAGATCGGCTACGACTTGACCGAGTCCGCGTGGGGAAAGGGACTGATGCGCGAGGCGCTCGTGTCAGTCATCGAGTTCGGATTCGCGACGATGGGGCTGAACCGGATCGAAGCGTTCGTGCATCCGGAGAACACAGCGTCACTAGGGATCCTGGAGCGACTCCACTTCCAGAAGGAAGGGGTCGTGAGAGACCTCTTCTATATGGATGGCGTTTACTACGATCACGACCTCCTCTCCTTGCTCGAACGGGATTGGCGGGCGGGGGAGTCGTAGTGGGCCACTCAGAATCCCTTGAGGCGAAGCCTTCGGTCATGCACCAAGTACACGATCCAGAACGCCAGTCCCACGGCGAGGAGGATCGACCCGACGATCGCCAGCTTCGGCCAGAACAACCAGTGGAACTGGCCATCGATCACGTAGAACGAGAACGGTAGCGTCGAGAAGAGGATCGCAAAGGGCAGCGAGTGAGTCCTCCGGCGAAGACGCTTCTGCGTTTCGGCCAGGGCTCGACGCTCGAGGTCAGGCGACGGAGCCCTTGCTTCGAGCGATGGCAGCAGGAACTCCTTCGCCTCGGCCGCCTCCGCGGCCAGATCCGGACGGTCCGCGAGGTATGTCTCCACGAGCTCTCGAGTCGCTGCGCTCGCCTCCCCCGCCGCGTAGAGGGGTAGGAGATCCCGGATGACGTCGTCAGTGATCCGCATTCTTCCTCACTCCTTCGTCGGCCCCTTGTGCCGACCTGGAACCCACGATCCGCGCGAGTCGCGTTCGTGCGCGATGCACACGCACCCGGACCGCCACTGCGGGGAGGCCGAGCATCGTCGAGATCTCGGCGTACGGCACTTCCTGCGCACGAAGCAGGACCGCCGCTCGGTCGACTTCGGGCAGGTCCTGGAGAGCCGCAAGCGCCGCGTTCAGCTCCGACTCCCTTTCGATCCGTTCCCCGACGTCGGGCCCTGGATCTGGCAGTGACTCCGGCATCTCGAGTAGGCGCCGCTCGCTCCTCTTGCCATGCAGGAACACGTTCCGGGCGATGGCCAAGAGATACGATCGGACGGTCGTCAGCTCGACCCGCTCTCTAGCGTCCCAGACCCGAATGAACGTCTCCGACACGATGTCCTCTGCGGACATCGGATCGCCGGACAGGTAGAGCGCGAACCGATAAACGGCGTCCGCGTGACGCTCATAGAGAGTCTGAAAGTCGATCAACGGCTCCTCGGTTCTCCTCGGGACGATCCGCCGAGAGCTCCACTATGCATAGCTTTGCTTCCGGTGGAAACCGCGGAGGATGGTCAGAGCGATCACGAGGAGGAAGAGGATCATGCCTCCGGCCAGGAGTAGTCGAGCCCCCGGAGCCGCGAACAGGCCGAGTAGTCTCGCGGAGCGCTCTGGGCCGAGCAGCGTCCCGAGATTGGTGAGGATGAACATCTCTACGCCGAGAACGGTCATCGTCATTCCCATGGATTCCGAAATCAGCGCAGTTCCCAGACTCTGGACGACGACTGTCAGCCATAGGAGCCCGACGAGAACGGTCATCTCCATCGGGATGATCTCCCGGACGTGCGGGGACGTAGCGTAAGTGATCGCGGCCGCGCAGGCAGGAACGAGGCAAGCGACGACTGTTGCGGCGAGTTTGCCCGCCGCGTACTCGCTCGGGAGAACCGGTAGGGACATCGTGAACGCACGCGTACGCCCGATGGCATCTTGAACCGCGAGGATCGGTATGTGGAAGCAGATCCCGATGCTGGTCGCGAGGAGTAGGGAAAGTCCCATCCCAACGATAGGGCCCTCACCGGCGGTCGCGAGGACTGTGCCCGTGGTCACCAAAGCGGCATACACGGGAAGGACTCGCCGCAGCAACTGGATCTCGGCCCGTGCCATGAACCACACTCTCGAGATTCTCACGTCACGTTCCCCCCTTCTCCGTTCGAGGCCTACCTCACATCCGCTGCCTGGGCTCGTGCGCGACATCCGTCCGTCGGTCGGACAGAACCGCCCTCGAGGTGGACGACTCGGCTCGCCATCTCGATGCTGTCTTCCGGGAGATGACTCGCGAACAGGACGGCGAGGCCATCCTCTCGGGCGGAGTCTCGGAGGAACTCGTGGACGGAGGATCGCATCGAGCGGTCGAGTGCCGCCGTTGCTTCGTCGAGAATCAGTACGTCCGGACGTCTCGCGAGGGCGAACGCGAGGAGGGCTCTGAGCGTCTGTCCGCGCGACAGCGCTCCCGCGCGCTCCTCCAGCACGAGTCCCCACCTTTTCGACAACCAACGGAACCGAGCCGCGTCCCACCTCGAGCTACCGAGTGCGACGGCCAAGTCCGCATGCCATCCCAGTGACTCGCGCGGGTGGAGCCTGAGTCCGTCGGAGACGAATCCCACCCGTTCTTTCGCCGGCCCGGATTCGCCAGGCCATCCAAGACCAGAGATATCGACCGTCCCTCTGTCCGGTCGGAGCAGCCCGGCCACGCACAGAAGGAGTGTCGACTTGCCGGACCCGTTTTCGCCCGTGACTGCGACGACTTCGCCTGGGGCGATATCGAGGTCAACCGGCCCTAGGCAAAAGCGGCGGTACTGCTTGCGGAGGTTTCTCACCCGAACCGCTCGTGTCACGAACACCTCGTTCTCTCCAAGTTGGGAAGGACGCCCGATCTGTCGTCCTGTCTATCCTCCAACGCGCGATCCGTTACCGCCTCGTTCGGAAATCCTGCGGATTGCAGATCGGGGTCGAAGCGTGCGCTCCGTCCAAGTACTCTGGCTCGCTACGTCGCAATCCAAGCGCGGGAAAGGATCCGCAGGCTCGTGACCGCCAGGCGGAATCGGAACAACCTCATCGAGGGGTCGCTCACCTCGGGCATCGTGCGTCTCGCCGGGCCGATGTTCGTGAGCGCGATGCTCCAGAATCTCCAGAGCGTGATCGACCTCTTTTGGGTGGGAAAGCTCGGCTCCGATTCTGTCGCGGCACTGGCGATGAGCGGCACCGTCCTCATGATGCTCTTCCCCGTGATCATGGGTGTCGCCACGGGAACTGTCGCGCTCGTGGCGCGGGCGATCGGGGCGGGAGACAATGAACTCGCGGCGGACTCTGCGGGGCAGTCGCTCGTGCTCGGAATGGGATTCGGCGCCTTGGTCGGCATCGCTGGTTTCCTCACCTCGGGACTGCTCTGTCGTTGGCTCGGCGCGGAACCGATCGTGGAGGCGCTCGGAGAGCAGTACCTCCAGGTCTCGTTCGTCGGCAGCTTCACCGTGTTCCTGCTCTTCATCGGAAACAGCGCGATGCAGGGTGCGGGAAACACCGTGATCCCGATGATCACGATGGTGCTCGCGAACGTGCTGAATCTGGGACTGGATCCACTTCTGATTTTCGGCATCGCCGGATTCCCGCGTCTCGAAGTGCGCGGAGCGGCACTCGCCACCGTGATCTCCCAGGCGGTTGCGGCCGCGCTCGTCCTAGGCGTACTGCTGAGTGGGGACAGGGGGGGCGTTCATGTTCGAAGAACACGGTGGAGGGTCCGCGCTGACCTCATGCAGAGGCTTCTCCGGATCGGGGTCCCAAGCGCGGGGCAGATGTTGTCACGGAGTGTGATGGCATTGGTCCTCATGCGGATCGTGGCCGAGGCGGGGACCATTGCCGTGGCAGCGTATGGGATCGGACTCCGTTTCCACATGTTGATCCTGATGCCCGCGTTCACGCTCGGCAACGCAGTCGCCACGATGGTGGGGCAGAACCTGGGAGCGAAGCGGCCGGATCGAGCGGAGCGAGCCGCCTGGCTCGGCACCGGGATCGACGTCGGGATCACGGTTCTCGGCATCGTCATCCTCCTCCTCGCGGCGCGGCCTCTGATCGCAGTCTTCGACGACAATCCGCAGGTGGTCGCCGAGGGGGTGCGGTACCTCCGGACGGTCTCGCCGTTCTACGTGTTTGCGGCGTTTGCGATCGTGCTGGGTCGCGGCCTGATGGGAGCGGGGGACACCGTGGGCCCTCTGATCTGCACTCTCATCGGACTGTGGGGAGTGCAAGTGCCACTGGCGCTTTGGCTTTCCCGGGTCGTCGAGCCCTCTACCCAGGGGGTTTGGTGGGCGATCGGCGCGGCGATCGTGGTCCACGGCTCGCTCGTGACCGCCTGGTTCATGACCGGTCGGTGGAAGCGGAAGCAGGTCTAGAAAATCGTCGTATCAGGGATGCTCCTGCTTGTCTCTCTTCTCATATGCAAGATACATTGCATATGGGTTTGGTACCAAGTCTGCGGACGATGGAGGATGGGACAATGAGCCGGAACAACCGATCGATCGCAACGTGGCGGGGGCTTGCCACTTTGGGCTTGGGCCTGGGGGGGCTGTTCCTTGGGGCCCTTCCCGCAGAGGCTCAATGCCTCGAGTGGAACTCAGAGCCCGGTCCAAGCCCGGGTGACGACAATCGTCTCCAATCCTACGCCGGCACTTCGGACCAGGACATCTGGGCCGTTGGCAGTACCCGGCCGCTGCCCGGAACGGCTCGCGCCTGGTTCACGCACTTCGACGGCAGCTCCTGGACGGAGATCGACATGTCCGGGCTGCCGTTCGACGCCTGGACGGCGGACGACGTCGAACTCCTGCCCGGGGGTGGTGTGATGATCGTCGGTAGGTCCCGGACGGGTTCGTTCGTCTTCCCACCCACAGTCGTGACGTACGAGGGCGGAAGCTTCGGGAGTCCGGAGCAGATCATGCTCGCGCCCACTGGCACCGAGCCTCCAGCGCCGCGCAACGGTTTCCCCGCCGATGTCGACATCCTCGCCGAAGACGAGATCTGGATCGTCGGGACGGCGGACGGTTTCGGAACGGGCAACGCGAGCGTCGAGGCGATGGCGCTTCACTGGGATGGAAGCAGCTGGGACGAAACACAGGTCGGAAACGTCATGGGCGACGTGAACAATCTACGGGCGGTGGCCGCCATCTCGCCTGATGAGGTCTGGGCCGTCGGTGACGGACGATCCGTCGCGGGGACACACCGCGCATTCGTCATGCTCTGGGACGGTTCGTCCTGGACGAACGTCCCCACTCAGATCCAGAGCGAGGTGCTGACATCGTCGCATCTATATAGCATGACCGTGATCTCCTCCGACGACATCTGGGCGGTGGGAGACTACACGGAGACCAGCGGAACGCAGGGCGCGCTCTTCCTCCACTGGGACGGAAGCTCGTGGACCGACACGCGCGTACCGATGACGCCGTTCGCTGGCGCGCGCGCGGTGGCTGCGAACTCCACGAACGACGTGTGGGCCGCGGGTGGATCGAACAGCAACGTGTTCTTCCACTTCGACGGTGGGGTCTGGTCGATCGTGTCCGGTGCCTCTGACCTCGACGGGCTTCAGGCCGGTCCTTACGACGATGCGATGCTCGCCTTTGGTTCGTGCGATGTGTTCGCCTTCGGCGCCATCCACGGGGACGGGTTCGAGAACGAGGTGATGATCCAAAGGCTCGGTGGTTCGACCGCGTCGATCTCGGTACCGAGCGCTTCGCTCCAGCCGGGGCTTCTCGGTGCCGCCCCGAACCCATTCCCTGAATCCGTCGCGCTCGGCTTTACTCTGCCCGCGGAGACTCCGGCTGAGGTTGCCGTGTTCGACGTAGACGGCCGCGTCGTGCGTGTACTCCACACCGGAGTCCTGAGTGCCGGGAGCCACCGTCTCGAGTGGGACGGCCGTGACACGTTCGGGCGTGACCTTCCGGCCGGCGTCTACCTGTACCGAGTGCAGACGTCTTCGGGCCAGGCTTCGAGCCGCGTCGTGAAGGTCGCCCCCTGAGTCAGACCTGGGACCGGCCGTCCTTCACGATGAGCCGGTCTCCGAGCTGAACGGTGGCGCGGAGCGACGGAAGGAAGAGCCCCATCGTCGAACGGACGTTGCCGCCGATCAGCTCGTTGTTGCCGAAACCGAGTGTCACGGCACCATCGAGACAGGCGTCGAGCGGAGGCTTGCCGGTGGGGCCGCGACCGGCGGTGTTGAGCCCGAACCGCACCTCCGAGATCAAATCCGGATCGCCGGCCGATGCCTCGATCCGTTCGCGCAAGAATCCGACGTCACTCTTGCCGGCGATCTCCACGATGCGACCTGACTTCAGAGTGACGCGTGGTTCTTCGATCCGCTGACCGACGACCAGGGCCCAGTCAGCGACGAAGGTTCCGTGCACGGAGTCCGGTTCTGGTATCACCGAGACCGTCCCGGTTGGCACTTCGTCGAATGATCTGCCTGCTTTCCGATCCTCTTCGGTGATGACGCCGTCGCTTGGATAGATCGAACCGTGATCGAAGCGCATCGAGAGTTCGGTGCCGCGTGAGCAGGTCAGTCGGAGGGAGCGGTCCATGCCGAGCGCCTCGGCGAGTGCCGTCGCTCTCCGCAGCAACTCTGCGGGGTCGAAGGCGACGCAACGCCAGTAGACGTCTACGGCTTCTTCCACGCTCATCGGTCCGTGCTCGAACTCTCCTCGATGCGCAAACGCGATCTCCAAGTACGGGATCCGTCGCTCTCGCAGGTCGCGGTGCCAACGTGAGACGGACTCCAGAAGCAGCGGAAGCTTCG
Organism: Candidatus Eiseniibacteriota bacterium; assembly: GCA_020633975.1. Taxonomy (GTDB): domain Bacteria; phylum Eisenbacteria; class RBG-16-71-46; order CAIMUX01; family CAIMUX01; genus JACKCR01. The sequence goes on from JACKCR010000013.1 coordinate 21,792, forward strand.
CGCGCTGCGACTCGTTGGGCGGCCCCCCCTGGGAGACCGATGCACTCAGGAAGACCACCGCGTCGAGCGCGTCCATTTCGGCGGCTGGTAGGAAGTCCTGCGCGGAAAGCGCGTCCGAATCGAATCGATCCGCGATCGAGAAAGCAGTGTTTCGCGACCAGAACTTCGGCCGAGGGACCGCGCCCACCGCTTGGATCTCCACGGCGAGGGTCTCCGCCAACTCGAATCCGTCCGGGCCGAACATGATCAGGATGGTCTGGCCTGGCTGGATCCGAAGGCGTTCGTGCACGACCTGGCGGGCGAGGCTCGCGAGGTCGATGCCGAGCACCTCGCGCCGTCTCCAATCGAAGAACGTCGCCTGGATCTTGCGTTGGAGCGACGTTGCGGTTTCCGCATCGCAGGTCAGCGCGGGGTCGACGATGAAGTGCCTCGCAGTTGCGAGGTAGTACCGCTCCTCCTTCCACCGCTTCCGTCCCGTTCCGACTTCCTGGACGAGGCCGGCATCGCGGAGTTGACGGAGGTGGTAGCTCGCGCGGTTCGGCGCGACTCCGAGGGCTCTGCCCACTTCCGTGGCCGTCTGTGCCTGGTCCGTGAGAAGCGCGAGCATTTCGAGTCGGTCGGCCTGCGCGAGGATTCGGAGAACGCCAGCGGATCCTATGAACTGGATGTCCTGGGTTTCCCCAGTGGGGCGGTCGCTCTCTTCCATGGTCGGGAGTGTGGTGAGATCTGCGCGGATGTCGACCGAATTCTCCTCCAGTCGGTTTTCGACGGATCGGCCGGAGGCCCTAGTCGTTTGGGATAGAGCGTCTTGCTGGATCCCAAGAGACTGCATCGACGAATTTTGTTGAACAGCGGGCCTGCGATCGGTTCTCATATGCAAAGAATATTGCATATACGAGAGCGGGGCAAGATCCGACCTCGACCCCCGATCGGATATCGTCCTCATCCCACACGACGCAGCCGGACTGCGGCCCGGGACGGGGACGGTTCACCGGACCAGAAGGAGTTTCCCATGGCGTACGTCGACCGCCGTCCTGCTCGTATCGTGGGGGCCTGTGCCGCCCTGGTCACTGCCGCCTCGCTATCGTTCTCCGCATCGACTCTAGCCGCGCCCCCCGAGGGCTCCACCTGGAGCTACTTCCGTCCCGGGAACACCGGCGTAATGGGGGACTACAGCGACGCACTTTGGATCTCCCCGGACGGGAACCCGTGGTTGGGTGGCTACGACCCGTTCTTCGAAGAGGGGGGCTTCTCTCGCTACGTCGCGAGCGAGGATCGATGGGAGAACTTCTCGAACGTCGACCATCCGATCATCGGCAACTCCAACATCGTCGGGGCCAGTCGGGTGAGCGACATCGCCCCCGACGCCTCGGGTGGCCTGTGGATGTCCATGTGGTATGGCGCGCTCTACTTCGATCCCGCTGTCGGGCCAGACTCTTTCATCAGGTTCACGCCCGCGAACTCGCCCATTCCTCCGGGACGGATCACGGACGTTGCCGTGGCCGAAGACGGTTCCGTTTGGTTCGCGGCGATCACTGTGTCCTGGGGAATCGGAGGGCTCACCCGGTACGAGCCGGGGACCGGCACGTGGACGGTCTGGGATCACCAGACCAACGCGAATGGCTGGCCGGCCTGGAGTTCGATCGACCGGATCTGCACCCAGCCCAAGCCGGGCGGCGGCTACCGGATCTTCGTCGACGGTGACTTCGGTCTGCGGATGTTCGACAGTACGACGGAGACGTTCACGTCCGTTCCCGGCAACGTGCTCGCGATCGCGGGCCAGTCTGCGTGTGACGACGCTGGTAACGTCTGGTTCCTTCGCGACGGAGGATCCGGCGCTCCCTACTCGATCGACTACCAGCGTCCCGATGGCACTTGGGTCACTCCCGCCGAACCGTACTTCGGCGCGGGGAACGACATGTGGGCGTTCCGCGCTCTGGGCAGCGGACAAGCTCTCATGGTCGATGGGAACAACGCGACGTTCCGCTTCGATGGAACGAGCTGGACGAGCCTCGGGACCTGGCGCGCCGGCGCGTTCACTTACGAAGTCGACATGGACGAACTCGGAAACGTGTGGGTGAGCGGAAACCAAGGTGCTGCCAAGTGGGACCCCGAGACGAACGCCTGGCAGCGGTACCGCATCACGAACACCGGGCAGATGGACAACTGGAGCCGGGACATCTCCCTCACTCCCGACGGTCAGGTCTGGATCACGTCCAACGCAGCGCCGGGCATCGGCGGTATCAGCCGGTTCGACGGTGAGCGCTGGCACAACCACAACCAGTATCACTACGGACTCGGTGAGGACTGGCCGTTCCCGACCGACAACGCGGACTGCATCACGTTCCGCCCCTCCACGGGCAACGTCGCGTTCAACCCGATGTTCAACGGTCTCGCCGAGTGGAATGGGAGCGGGTATCAGGTCCTCGAGTCGGGGACGACGTCGGACGGCCTCGTCGAGGACAGTGACGGCCGTCTCTGGATCCAGGGGCAGTACTTCAAGCTCCGCTATCGGGACGGAGGTGGATTCCACGACGTACCGATCCTGGGTTGGGGGAACAACGTCGTCCAGGATCCGGACCGTTCCGGAACCGTGTGGGCCTGTGCCACGGGCGAAGTCGTGAGAACGGATGGAACGTATCGCTACTCGCGGGCCAATACCGAGCTGCCCGAGATCAACCCGATGCACGACGTCTTCACCGGTGTCGCCGCTGGACCTGGTGGAGTGGCTTGGCTCGGAACGACCGAAGGACTCTTCCGCCTCGACGCCGAGAACGGAACGCACGAGTGGTGGCACTCCAGCAACTCCGACATGCCGGGTGATCAGGTCAAGCCGTTGGTCGTGTCGCCTGATGGCCGCGTCTGGTTCACGAACTTCGGGTCGAACGGCATCGAGCCGTCGCTCGTTTGGTTCGACGGGACCGAGTTCGGAACGGTCACGTTGGCTGACGGGCTTCCTCATGCGCAGATCGAGGACGCCGAGCTTCGCGTCCTGCCGGACGGGTACGAGGTGTGGATGGCGTGCGCCAGCCGTGGCATCGCCGTTCTCCACGTTCCGATGACGGACCCCGCGGGGATCGGTGACGCATCGCCGACGCAGCTCGCTCAGCTGCTGCCCAACACTCCGAATCCGTTCGACGCGTCGACGCTGGTTCGCTTCACGCTGGCAAGGTCGACACCGGTTCGTCTCGACATCTTCGACGCTCAGGGGCGGAAGGTGCGGACCCTGGCGGATGGACCGATGGGTGCCGGGTTCCACGCGATGGAGTGGGACGGTACGAACTCCGCAGGAGAGGCCGTCGCGAGTGGCGTCTACTTCTCGCGCCTCGAAACCGTCTCCCAGGGAGAACAGCAACGCCGGTTGACGATCATCAGGTGACCGACACAGGGGGACTTGGAACTCTGAGAACGGCGCTAGCAGGGTGCGGAAAAAGTCCCCGCGGGTCTGTTTCCGCACCCTGCTAGGCTTGTTTTGCGTGCAGATCTGCTAAAAAACTCGTCCCTCCTCGTCCGCTGCGCGGCCGACGAGGGGTTTTTCATCAGCCTGCTAGGTTCGCGGCCGTGGGCGTGATGCGCTCGCGGCCGCGTTCGTACCGCCTACATCCGGTTGCCGATGTAGCGGTAGTCCCCGAAGGCCAGGATCGCCATGAAGACGATCGGGAGCAGGAACAGCCCGATCGCGAACGGCAGGTCCTGGCCGAAGCACTTCGCGAGTTCCAAGAACACGAGGAACGAGATCACGATGTTTGCCACCGGGACGAAGTAGAGGATGACCCACCAGAGCGGCCGGTCGACGATCTCGAGCAGCACGATGAGGTTGTAGATCGGGATGAGAGCTGCCCAGCCCGGCTTCCCTGCCTTCTCGAAGACCTTCCAGGCGATCAGGAACGTGACCGCGAGTACCGCAAGGTAGAAGAAGAGAAAGCCTGCGTTCAGGATCGCGCCGATGATCTCCATGGAGTCTCCTTGGGTGAGGATTCGCGGTCCTCGAGGTGTGACCGGCCGGGTGCCGAGTCAGGATGTCCTTTGAGCGTTGGGGATCGGGAAGTCCTGAGTCTAGGGAGGCCGGATCCTGGTCGCAATCCTCCGTCTCTCCTCGCTACTCATCGAATCCCGTCTCCGATGCCGACGAACGGAGCGGGCAAGTCCCGGTTTCTGGCGCCGTCCTCCACCGGATGAGTGCGGAGGGAGCTGACGTCTGCGCTATTCCCGCACCCCCAACCGGCGTGCGAGGTGGTGGAGATTGCCTCGATCCATACCCAGTTCGCGTGCAGCTGCAGCCCAGTTGCCGGAGTGACGCGCGACGGCGGCCCGGATGGCGAGGCGGCGGAACTCGTCGATCCGATCTCGTAGGGGCCCGGAGTGATGTACCAACTCACCGATCTCTTCCTGGCCCGAGGACGTATCGAACGGTCCGTCTCCCAGATGTGCCCGAGTGGATGTGTCCGACCCGACAATGGATGGGGCGAACCCTGTCCGCCCTGACCCCTCGGTGACGTTGCCCTCGCGGACCGCGTCGCGGACTGTTTGGCGGCGGAGCCCGAGCAGGTCTCTGGGAATCATGACGACATCGGCGCGTTTGGTTCCCGCGGCTGCCCGTACGACGGCGCGCGAGATCACGTTCTCGAGTTCCCTCACGTTCCCGGGCCACTCCGCGGAGAGAAGGAGCTCGCGCGCTTCCATCGAGAGGCGTACTGCTCCGAGTCCGAGTCGACGGCGCACCTTCTCCAGGAAATGCGCAGCGAGGAGCGGAATGTCTTCGAGGCGCTCACGGAGCGCAGGTACACGGATCGGATAGACCGCGATCCGGTGGTAGAGGTCGGCACGGAACCGTCCTGCGGCCACTTCCTGCTCCAGGTCTCGGTTCGTAGCAGCGAGGATCCTCACGTCGACGCGGCGGATCTTCTCATCACCGACGCGCTGCACCTCTCCTTCCTGCAGTGCGCGGAGGAGCTTGGGCTGGAGCGTGAGTGGCAGTTCGCCGATCTCGTCGAGGAAGAGCGTCGCGCCGTCGGCGAGTTCGAACTTCCCCGTGCGGTCGCGCGTCGCACCCGTGAACGCACCGCTGACGTGGCCGAAGAGTTCGCTCTCGGCGATCGCTTCCGGAAGCGCGGCACAGTTCACCTGAACGAGGGGCTCGTCGCGACGACCGGAGAGGCGGTGGAGCTGACGGGTCACGACTTCCTTCCCGACGCCGGTCTCACCGGTGATGAGGACGGGGAGGTCACTTCCGGCCACGACTTCGATCTCCCTGCGGAGCCTCGTCATGGCAGGGCCCGAACCGACGAGGCCGTCGTCGTCGCGAAGGGCGCGTTGCAGCTCCTGGACGAGTGCACCCTGCCGCTCCGCCTTCTGTTCGAGCGCTTCGATCAGCGCGGTCGTATGGAGAGCGGCTCCAGCCAGTGCGCCGAGTGCGGTGAGCACACCTTCGTCGAGACCGTCGAATGCGTCGGGTGCAAGGGCGTCCGCGGTGAGAGCGCCGACCACCTGGCCTGATTCGGCGAGGGGACAACCGAGGCAGGCGTGGATGTGTTCGAGCGCGTGAGGGTCGGCTTCGAGCTGGCCGTCGAACGGATCGGGCAGTGCGCTGTCGGGAGGGAAGAGAACCGGTTTCGCCGCGGCGAGGATCAGGTCCAGCCGGGGATGCTCGCGTCGGGGATACCTCCGAGCCAGGGCCTCGTGCGTCAGGCCGTGGGCCGCGACTGGGACGAGCTCGTCGCCGTCCAGACGGAGAAGGCAGGCAGCATCGAACGGGATGATCTCCCGCACCGCGTCGAGGAGCCGCTCGTACCGGTCGTCGGCCGCGAGGGACGACGTGAGGTCGCGCGCGATGTCGATGAGCGCGTCGAACGATTGTTGTGAAATGGACATCGTCGTTGTCTCCGTCACAACGTGCCGGTTGTTGTGTTGAGAACAACGTACGACGTAACTCACTGCGGAACAAGGGCCAGTTGGCTTGGCACGCCGGGTGCTATGGGGGATGGGAAAGGAGATCAACCATGACCACCCTCGACCCGACCATGACCCTCGCGGAGCTCGCCACGGACCGGCCCGGCGCCTCCCGTGTCTTCCATCGACTTGGACTGGACTTCTGCTGCGGTGGGAAGCGTCCTCTATCGGACGTCTGCGCGGAGCGGGGTCTCGATGTCGCCGGCATCCTTGCGGAGATCGAATCCGCGCAACCAGAGTCGAATCCGGTCCGCTGGGCGGAGCGACCCGTCTCCGACATCGTCGAGTTCATCGTGAACCACTATCACGCTCGGCTGCGCGAGGAGCTGCCCGAACTCGTTGAGCTGGCGCGACGGGTCGAGACGCGCCACGCGGACAAGGCGACGTGTCCCAAGGGGCTCGCCGACCATCTCGAGGCTGTGCACGCGTCCGTCCTCGACCATCTCCACAAGGAAGAGCAGATCCTCTTTCCCCTCATCCTGCGCGGGGAGTCCGAGTACGTTGGCGGACCGATCCACGTGATGGTGCTCGAGCACGACGACCACGGACGCAACCTCGAGATCATCCGAGAACTCACGAACGGCCTCACACCCCCTGAAGAGGCGTGCACCAGTTGGCGTGCGCTCTATCTGAGGCTCGATGCGCTCGAAGCGGAGCTCATGGAGCACATCCATCTCGAGAACCATGTCCTCTTCCCGCGCGCGACCGAAGCGTGACGGAGGTGATTGCGATGTCCAAGACCACGAAACTCTGGTCCCTCCTCGGTGGGACGCTTCTCGTCGCCTTTTTCCTTCTCGGGTTCTTCGGTCGGGAAGTGTATCGCCAGGCACCGCCTCTGCCCGAGCAGGTGGTGACCGAGGACGGCACGGTCCTCATGACGAAGGACTCCATCCTCGATGGACAGCAGGTCTGGCAGTCGACAGGTGGACAGCAGCTCGGTTCCATTTGGGGCCACGGCGCCTACCAGGCCCCGGACTGGTCGGCCGATTGGCTGCATCGGGAGTGTCTCGCGCTCCTCGACGAGTACGCGGCAGCGGGGCCGACGGTCGGCGAGTCCGCCGAGGCACGCTCTCCGGCTCATCAGTACGCGGAGCTCACTCCCTCCGAGCAGGGCGCGCTACGGGAGCGGCTCCGGCTCGAGATGCGGACGAATCAGTACGACCCGGAGACGGGAACGCTCACGGTGTCGAGGGAGCGGGCCGCTGCCATGGCCGCGACCGCCGCACACTATGCGGCGCTCTACGGTGGCGACCCCTCCCTCGCGTCCCTGCGCGAGGACTATGCGATGCAGGACGCCGCGGTGAAGGATCCGGTCCGTCTCGCCGCGTTGACCGACTTCTTCTTCTGGACGAGCTGGGCCTGTGCAACCGAACGGCCCGACCAGCACGTCACGTACACGAACAACTGGCCGCACGAGCCGCTGATCGGCAACGTGCCGACGGGCGCCAACGTCGTCTGGAGTCTCGTGAGCATCGTCCTTCTCCTTGCCGGGGTCGGGGCCCTCGTCTGGTGGCGCGCGTTCCGCGGGGGGCGTGAATCGGACCACCTCGAGTCTGCGCCGCCTGCGCCGAGTCACGACCCTCTCGGAAACCTGACCCTCACGCCGTCGATGCGCGCGGTGGGCAAGTACCTGTTCGTCGTCGTTGCGGTGTTCGGTCTCCAGGTGCTGCTCGGAGCGCTGACCGCGCACTACACAGTAGAAGGGCAGCACTTCTTCGGACTTCCTATCGCGAAGTGGCTTCCGTACTCGCTGACGCGGACCTGGCACATCCAGACCGCGGTGTTCTGGATCGCGACCGCCTTCCTCGCAGCTGGGCTCTTCCTCGCGCCAGCGATCGGTGGGAAGGAGCCGAGATTCCAGCGGCTCGGCGTCAACGTGCTCTTCGGCGCACTACTGCTCGTGGTCGGTGGGTCTCTCGTCGGCGAGTATCTCTCCGTCCATCAGACGCTCGGCCTCGACGCCGGCTTCTGGTTCGGACACCAGGGCTATGAGTACGTGGACCTCGGTCGCGTCTGGCAGATCGCACTCTTCGTCGGGTTGGTCCTCTGGCTGGGACTGATGCTCCGCGGACTCTGGCCCGCGCTCACCCGGAAGGACGAGAGCCGGACGCTGGTGCTCATGTTCACCGGCGCGAGTGCGGCGATCGGCCTCATGTACGGCGCCGGATTCTTCTTCTCCGCGCGGACGCATCTCTCGGTGATGGAGTACTGGCGTTGGTGGGTCGTCCACCTCTGGGTGGAGGGGTTCTTCGAAGTCTTTGCGACCGCCGCGCTCGCGTTCCTCTTCGCAAGACTGGGGCTCGTCCGCCCGAAGCACGCGGGACAGGCGGTGGTCGGAAGCAGCGCGCTCTTCCTCCTCGGAGGCATTCCGGGGACGTTCCACCATCTCTACTTCAGCGGTACGCCGACTCCGATCATGGCGATCGGTGCGACGTTCAGTGCACTAGAGGTCGTACCGTTGGTGCTCATCGGACTCGAAGCGTTCGAGACCTACCGGATGCAGCATGCGGCGCCATGGATGCGTCGCTACCGGTGGCCGATCCGCTTCTTCCTCGGCGTCGCCTTCTGGAACCTCGTTGGTGCGGGACTCTTCGGATTCCTCATCAACCCACCGATCGCGCTCTACTATGCGCAGGGGCTCAACACGACACCGGTGCACGGCCACACCGCACTCTTCGGCGTCTACGGTCTCCTCGCACTCGGACTGACCCTGACGGTTGCACGTCTCCTCAGCGCCAAACCGTGGAGGGAAGGCGTGCTCCGGTACTCGTTCTGGGCGATGAACGTCGGCCTCGCACTCATGGTCGGGATGAGCCTTCTGCCGATCGGGCTCGCCCAGGTCGTCGCGAGCGTCGATCAGGGGCTCTGGTTCGCCCGGAGTGCGGAGTTCCTGCAGCAACCGACGATGGAGACGCTGCGTTGGCTACGGATCGTCGGGGACACGATCTTCCTCTCCGGCGTCGCTGCCCTCGCGTGGTTCTTCCTCGGGCTGATTCGCGGACACAGCTATGCGGGAAGCCGAGAGGGGGCGCGTGTACCGAACGTCCCGAAGGGAGTGGAGCGGCCGGCGACCGCGTGAGTCTGGTAGGTCCTGCGGGGTGTTCTCGACGACCGCGTGATTCCCGGGCCTGAGAGCACGCCCCCGATGGATCTCGAATCTCGAGCACGTGACGATTTGGACACCAGGGGCTCGGACCGCACCTCGCAGCGGTCCGGGCCCCTTCCTCCTGGGGGCGAGTCCGCCCGTCGGCCGTTTCGGCCTGTACCTATGGCGGAAGGGGAGGCTCCCTGCCAGGATCCTCTCGGGCTGCCGGAGGGCGGGAGCCCAGAACAGGGAGTACGTCATGACGAAGAGCAACAAGGCCTACAACTCGTTCGAAGTAGCCCAGTCGCAGTTCGATCGGGTCGCGGACCTGCTCGATCTGAAGGCCGCAACCCGGGAGTTGCTCCGGAGCCCGCTACGCGAATACTCGTTCGCTATCCCGGTGCGGATGGACGACGGGAGTGTCCAAGTCTTTCGGGCCTTTCGTGTCCAGCACAACGATGCCCGGGGTCCGTCGAAGGGAGGCATCCGCTTCCACCCGCTGGAGACGCAGGACACGGTTCGCGCCCTGGCCATGTGGATGACCTGGAAGTGCGCGGTCGTCGACATTCCTCTCGGTGGAGCCAAGGGAGGTGTCATCTGCGACCCTCATCACCTGAGCGCCCGAGAGCAGGAACTGGTCTGTCGTGGATGGGTTCGCCAGATCGTCAAGAACGTCGGCCCCACGATCGACGTGCCGGCGCCCGACGTCATGACGTCGGCGCAGCACATGACCTGGATGCTCGACGAGTTCGAGGCGGTGACAGGATCCAGGGCACCCGGGTTCATCACGGGAAAGCCGATCTCCCTCGGCGGCTCGCAAGGCAGGAAGGAGGCGACTGGTTACGGCCTCGTCTTCACACTCCGGGAGGCGCTTCGTGAGATGGGGCTTCGTCCTGAGGACACAGTGGCCTCCGTTCAGGGGTTTGGCAACGTGGCCCAGTATGCGATCGAGCTGTTCACCCAGATCGGCGGGCGTGTCGAGGCAGTGTCGTGCTGGGACCAGGCCGACAGCACCTCCTACACGTATCGGAAGAAGGGTGGGGTCGATCTCGCAGAGCTGCGGGCCATCTCCGACCCGTTCGGCGGGATCCACTCCGGTAGAGCCATCGAACTCGGGTACGAGAAGCTGAGTGGCGATGCATGGATCGAACAGGACGTCGACATTCTCATCCCGGCCGCGCTCGAGAATGCGATCCGAGCCGACAACGTCGGCCGGATCGGAAAGCGTGTACGGATCGTGGCCGAAGGTGCGAACGGGCCCACGACCCCAGAGGCCGACAGTGCGCTCAAGGACCGCGGGATCTTCGTGCTGCCCGATCTCCTCGCCAACGCCGGTGGAGTCACCTGCAGCTACTTCGAGCAGGTGCAGAGCAACATGAACTACTACTGGGCGAAGGACGAGGTCCTCGGTAAGCTGGACGTGAAGATGACGAGTGCGTTCCTCGCGGTCCACGAACTCGCCAGGAAGCAGAAGCTCTACATGCGTGATGCCGCCTACGTCATCGCGGTGACTCGAGTGGCCGAGGCCTGTCACGATCGAGGCTGGGTCTAGCATTGGTTGTTCGTAGCTGGCCGCGGCGCCCCCTGCAGAGGGGGCGCTGCCGACTCCGGGAGCCCCGCCTATGGCAGACAATGAACCGGGTCGGGCTTGCAGCATCCCGTACTTCTCTCGTGACTTCCTTCGGTCTTCGGCTCGTCTCTCTCGAATCGGCGAGGGGGCGTTGGGAGGGAAGGGCACTGGTCTCGCACGGATCGATTCCCTCCTCTCCAGGCCCGATATCCAAGAGCGTCTGGCACCCTACGAAGCCAGGATTCCGAGAACCGTAGTTCTGGCGACGGGTGTCTTCGATTCGTTCGTCGAACGAAACGGCCTCGCGCAGTTCGCCACATCTTCCGACCCCGACCCTGTCGTGGCCCGGGCGTTTCAGAACGCCGTCCTTCCCCCAGAAATCTTGGGGGACCTGCGGGCATTGATCGATGGAGTTCGAGTGCCCTTGGCCGTTCGCTCGTCGAGTTTGCTGGAAGACTCTCTCTCGCGTCCGTTCGCGGGCGTCTATGCGACGAAGATGACGCCAAACAACCAAGCGGATCCCGACGAGCGCTTTCGGAAGTTCGTCGAAGCGGTCAAGTTGGTCTACGCGTCGACATACTACCTGGGAGCAAAGGCCTACGGTCGCTCCGTGGCCCGATCGCTTCCGTCCGAGAAGATGGCTGTCGTGATCCAGGAGGTCGTGGGTTCGCGGCACGGCCCACGCTTCTATCCCCGTGTTTCCGCGGTTGCCCGGTCCCACGACTTCTATGCAGCAGGGGCGGCGCGGCCCGAAGAGGGTGTCGTGAGTCTCGCACTTGGCCTGGGGAAGACGATCGTCGATGGAGGCGCTTGCTGGACCTACTCGCCGGCCCACCCGCGTGTACCGCCTCCTTACGGCTCCAACCGGGATCTCCTTCGGATGTCCCAGAGTCGGTTCTGGGCCGTCAACATGGGGAGCCCGCCCGTCTACGATCCTCTCGCGGAAGCGGAGTACCTGGTCCAATCGTCCCTCCAAGAGGCGGAGTACGACCGGGTGATCGACGATCTGGCCTCTACATACGAAGCCTCGTCCGACCGGATCTACCTCGGTGTGGGCCGGGAGGGCCCGCGCGTCCTGGACTTCGGCCCCCTGCTACGCCTCGGTGGATCACCGTTCAGCACCGCTCTTCGGGAACTCGTGTCTGCCTGTCGGGAGTATGTCGATGCGCAGGTCGAGCTGGAACTCGCGTGTGACTGGAGCGACTCGCGGAGCGCTCCGCTACTGGGGGTGGTCCAGGTGCGACCGATGCTGGTTGCGGACGGTGATACATCCCTCTCGGTGGACGACCTCACCGACTCGACGAACATCCTCGGAGCGAGCCACGCGGTCGGCCACGGCCGCTTGGAGACGGCCGATGTCGTGTACGTTCGGCCCGATACCTTCGACCCTCGCGAGACGGTCCAGATCGCGGAGGAGGTGGCCGGCCTGAATCGCGATCTCGTCGAGAAGGGACGACCGTACCTCCTCATCGGATTCGGACGCTGGGGGACGACCGATCCCTGGGGCGGGATCCCTGTCCGCTGGGAACAGGTGGGCGGCGCTCGCGCGATCGTCGAGGTGTCCTTACCCTCCTTCCGTGCCGCACCGAGCCAAGGCTCCCACTTCTTTCACAACGTGACGAGTCTGCAAGTGCTCTACCTGGGTGTGAGCGAGTCCGAGAGCGAGCGGATCGATTGGAGCCTTCTCGAGCGTGGAACGGAAGTGGCCCGAACCGACCACGTCACCCATGTGCGCTTGGATTCGCCAGTGAGAGTCGAAGTGGACGGTCGCAACGGGCGAGGCCGGGTCTGTCCCGTTGACCCTGAGGGCGGCCTGCCCGGGGCAGATGGCAGCCGAACGGAGTCAGCTGACGGCAACGATTGATCGAGGAACGTTCAGTACGAGCTGAACTGCCTCAAGAGGACGATGAGTGACATGAGCCCGAACGAGCCTCCGATCGAGTCGATTCTCCACGATCTCAGGGAGCGTGCGAAGGAACTCGCCTGTCTCTATCGCGTGGACGAGATCCTGCATCTTCAAGACTCCCCGATCGAGGAACGGATGAGGGCGATCGTCTCGGAAGTGCCAAGGGGTTGGCAGTACTCGGACGATTGCACGGCCCGGATCATACTCGGGCCCGCGCTGTTCGTGGCGGACGGCTTCGAGGAGAGCCCGTGGAGTCAAGAGGCCCAGATCATCGTCGAAGGCGTGACGGAAGGGAAGATCGAGGTCTTCTACACCCAGAGGAAGCCGCCGGCGGATGTGGGGCCTTTCCTGGAGGAGGAACTCCGACTCATCAATGCGATCGCGGAGCGGATCGGGCACTTCCTGGGTCAGCTCAGACTGCGCAGCGCCGTCGAGAGCTGGAAGACCGCGACCGACGAAAGGCGCTCCAAGCAGCCGTCTCGGTGGAGAGTGATCGTCGAGTTCCTTCGGAACGCGGACGAGAAGCTCCTCACCCGAATCACCCGACGGATGATCAATCACCTGTGCTGGAGCGGATTCCCCGGCGGAGAAGCGCTGCTTCTCTCGGTGAGTCCACCACCCACCATGGCGGATCCGGAGAGCGGGGACGAGAATCGGCCGAGTGAGAGATCCACGACCTTCGGGACAGATCGGGTCACGGAAGAGACGTTCGATCTAGCGTCTCTGCATCTGTCCGACGACGAGATCACGAACTGCGTCCAGCGTTGGATTCGTGAAGACAAGACGAGTTTCCTGGCCGATGCGCTGGAGGATCCGGCTACGTCGGTCTCGGAAGTCGCAGATGCCTTGGAGCGTCACAAGGCGCTCGCGTTGGATGCGACCGGCCTGCCGCCTGCGCTCGCGACAGCGTTGAAGGTGTCACTCCTCCGGAGGTGCTTCACCGACCATCTGGACTTCATCAACACCGCAAAGGCGTTCGTCGAAGTCGAGGACTTCTACGATCTGCTGCCTCGAGTCATCTATCCGCCCGGGAGCCACGGCCGCCTGGGAGGCAAGAGCGCCGGCATCTTCCTCGCCGCGAGTGTGATCCGCCAGGCCGGAGAGAATGCGCCGCTGCTCCAGGGTGTGCGGGTCCCGAAGACCTGGTACATCGCCTCCGACGGCATCCTCTCCTTCATCCGGTACAATCACCTCGAGGACGTCTACGTTCGCAAGTACGACAAGATCGAACACGTCCGACAGGGGTATCCCTATCTCATCCAGTCGTTCAAGAACTCCCCGTTCCCTCCGGAGATTCGCGGCCGCCTCTCGCTTGCGCTGGACGACTTCGGCGAGGTCCCGATCATCGTCCGCAGCTCGAGCCTACTCGAGGACCGGACCGGTTCGTCGTTCTCGGGGAAGTACAAGAGTCTCTTCCTCGCCAACCAGGGGTCGCGAAGTGAGCGGCTCGCGGCCCTGGAGGATGCGATCGCAGAGGTGTACGCCTCGACATTCGGGCCGGACCCGATTGGATACCGGGCCGAGCGGGGCCTGATCGACGTCCATGAGGAGATGGGCATTCTGATCCAGGAAGTCGTGGGTGCCCGCGTCGGGAAGTACTTCTTCCCCGCGTTCGCAGGTGTCGCTTTCAGCAACAACGAGTTCCGTTGGTCGCCCCGGATCAAGAGAGAGGATGGACTGGTCCGACTCGTTCCGGGTCTGGGCACGAGGGCGGTCGACCGTCTCTCCGACGATTATCCGGTTCTGATCGCTCCAGGCCAGCCTGGGCTCCGGGTCAACGCCAGCCCCGACGAGGTGATGAGGTACGCGCCGCGGAAGATCGACGTGATCGATCTCGAGAAGAACCGGTTCGAGACCATGGCGGTGGACGAGTTGATCCGCGAAGTCGGGGTGGACTATCCCGGCATTCGGCGCATCCTCTCCCTGGTCGACGGGGACCAGCTGAGAAAGCCGCTGGGTCTCCTCCCGGACCTGGATACGCATCGCTTCGTCGTGACGTTCGACGGTTTGACGACGGATACTCCGTTCCTCGAGCAGATCCGCTCTCTCCTGGAGTTGCTCCAACGAGAGATGCATACGCCCGTGGACATCGAGTTCGCGAGCGACGGCGAGACGTTCTACCTGCTACAGTGCCGGCCCCAGAGCTACGCGGACCACAGCGCTCCGACGCCGATTCCCCGGGATCTTCCGCAGAGTGACGTGCTCTTCTCCGCCAACCGGTTCGTGTCGAACGGACGCGTTCCCGACATCACGCACATCGTCTACGTGGACCCGCGTCGGTACGGCGAGCTCGAGAGCCTGTCGCAGCTGAAGGAAGTCGGGGCCATCGTTCAGAAGCTGAACAAGGTGCTCCCCAAGCGCCAGTTCGTTCTGATGGGGCCGGGGCGCTGGGGCAGCCGTGGAGACATCCGCCTCGGTGTCAACGTGACCTACTCTGACATCAACAACACTGCGGCTCTCATCGAGATCGCACGGGTGAGTGGAAACTACGTTCCCGATCTGTCGTTCGGGACACACTTCTTCCAAGACCTGGTGGAGGCAGGGATCCGCTACCTTCCGCTCTACCCGGATGAGGACGGGAACGTCTTCCAGGAGAGGTTCTTCAGAGCATCTCGAAACCTACTCCCCGAGTTGCTTCCGGAGCACGAGCACCTGGAGGCGACGATCCGGGTCATCGACGTTCCGAGCCTCACCAAAGGGAGGGTACTGAGGATCCTCATGAACGCCGACCTGGACGAGGCCGTTGGTGTGCTCGCTTCGCCGTCAGGTGGCGAGCCGCCGCGGAGCAGTTCGGTTGCCTTCCCGGAGCCGCCTCCGAGCCACGACCACTGGCGTTGGCGCAACCGGATGGCAGAGCGTCTGGCCGCGGAACTCGCTCCGGAGGAGTCGGGGGTGGTTGCGGTCTATCTCATCGGGAGCACGAAGAACGGGACCGCGGGTCCCGGGAGCGACATAGACATCATCCTCCACTTCCGGGGCTCGGAGCAACAACGGGCTTCCGTGTCTCGTTGGCTGAGTGGCTGGAGCCAGTGTCTCGCGGAGATCAACTACCTGCGGACGGGCTACAAGTCGTCCGGCCTGCTCGACGTCCACTGGGTGTCCGACCGGGACATCGAAGACAGGAACAGCTTCGCCGTCAAGATCGATGCGATCACGGACCGTGCTCAGAGACTCCCGATGAATGGAGAAGGAGACGGCTAGCAGCAGCCGGCTAGAGGAGTTCCCGTGTGGCTCGTTCCGGCGTGTCCGGATCGAACTCGACCAGCGCGAGTTCCGGTCCGTCGTGGGCTGCCCCGAAGAGCCAGGTCCGTCCGATCCGGTCCCGCCAGTCGCCGGTGATCCGGGCGGACTCGTGGACATGTCCGTGCAGGGAGATCGCGGGCTGCCGGGTCTCGAGGAACCGACGGATGGCGATGCTTCCGACGTGGACGTCCAGCGGGACGTGATCGATCGATTGGTCGTCTAGTGCCGCACGGTCGAGGCAGGTCTGATACGGCGGAGCGTGGAAGACGACGATCGCGCGGTCGACCTCGGCGTTTCCTACCAGTGCCGAGAGGTCCTTCTCGATGGTCGAGTAGCGGATGTGATGGTCGGGGACCGGGACCGTCCGCAGTCCTTCCTCCGGACTCACACAGCCCGGATCGACGTATCGGGAGACGTCGTAGCGCTCCCAGTCTTTCAGCCGGAACGGAGATGGTGGAACGCAGGCGTACCCGAAGACGGGCCGGTCTCCGAGGTGCAGCCGGCGATCGTGCGCGTATGACCACAGTCCTTCCGTCGCGACCGAGAGGATGGCCGCCTCCTCTATGCGAGCGTCGTCGTTCCCAAGGATGACGAACACCTTGGGGTAGCGTGCGCCCAGGATGCTCCGTATACGTGACAGCTCTGCGGCCAGGAATCCATGGACGAAGTCACGATGCGCGGGGTCGATGCTCTTCTGCATCACCCACGGATTGGGTAGGAGGTCGCCACCGAGAAAGACGGCGTCGGGGTGCCGACCGATGATCTCGTGGAACAACTTCTCGTATCTGTCCACGTGGCCGTGTAGGTCGGAGGCAAACAGGCACCGCATCAGGGCCTCGCAGGTTCGGCGCGCTTTTCCAGAGCCGTCTGCCCGATCGTACTCTTTCGCGAGAGGTCGTGCCACCGGGTTGCAGGTCGCTTCTTCGACAGCTCGACGTAGTTCCTCGAGCCCGGCGGCCTCTCGGCTGCCGGGCTCACGATCGTTTGCCTTGCGACTGGCCTTTCTGTCGACTCGCCTTGTTCGAGGCTACTTCACGAGCAGCACCCGCGACGTCTGCTCGAACGATCCGGCTCGGAACCGTGCGAAGTAGGTGCCGCTCGCGATTCCGCGAGCGTCCCACTCCGTCACGTGCGTTCCGGCCGGCCGCATTCCTCGGGCGAGCTGCGTCACGAGTCGGCCCTGGGCGTCGAAGATCGACAGGTCGACGTCACTCTCCGTCGGGAGCGCGTAGGAGAACGAAGTGGCTCCGCGGAACGGATTCGGTGCGTTCCGTACCGAGAACGAAGTCGGAAGCACGCCTTCCGGTGCGTCCGTGGTCGAACCGATGTGGAACGCTCCCTCGGCCGTGGGGCCGCCGTTGTAGGACGAGTCGACCGCACGCAGGGTCCACGTGTACGCGCCGTCGGGAAGCCCGCTCAGCGTCCACTCGGAAGCGGCGCTCAGGTTGCCGGGCTCGGGCAGGCGACGCGGGCTCGAGAGCGGCACGCCGTTCCGGTAGAGGCCGAGATCGTAGGTGAGCGCCGCAGACGGCGTCTGGTCGTCCGTGGCCGGATCCCAGGTGAGCGCGACCGTTCCACCCTGGCCTACGACGGCAGCGAGGTTGCCCGGCGCACCAGGACGCTGGTTCTGGCCTGGGCCGTCGTTCCGGTACGCGTGCATCTGCGCTTCGATCAGTCCGTTGCCACCGGGGACGAAGTACTCGCCCGCGATGAAGTAGTCGAGATCGAAGTCCTGGTCGAGGTCGAGCCAGGTGAAGCTCCCGCCTCGGCTGCCGCCCGCGCGCGGAGCGGGGAGGTCGTTGCCGGAGTCGGTGAAGACGCCGCCGTCGTTCGCGTAGACGCGCGCGCGTCCCTCGATCTGGGAGCCGCTGTTGTAGGTGCCGGTCATGAGGATGTCGACGTCGCCATCAGAGTCGTAGTCGGCCCAGGTGGCGGCCGTGATGTCGAACCAGCCGTCACACGGAACGCACTCGATCACCTCGATCGGGACGTACGTCTCGTCGTCGTTCCGGTAGATCCGAAGCGTCTGGGTGAAGCTCCCGTCCAGCTCCTTGATGTGGCCGGCGACCAGGATGTCGAAGTCTCCGTCGTCGTCGTAGTCCCCCCACTGGGCCTCTCCATGCTCGATCGTGAGAGCCCCGAGGATGTCCTCTCCGACGAAGACTCCACCGTCACCGTCGTTCCGGTAGCGACGGATGAACCCTTCGTTGGTGAGTGGAGCGACGTGGACGAGCAGGAGGTCCAGATCCTGGTCGCCGTCGAAGTCCGCCCAGGCGCTCTGGGCGTGGAAGGTCGAGGCGAAGCCTGCATCGACTTCGCTGAACACGATGCCGCCCGTGCCGTTCTCTCCGTCGTTCCGGAGGAGCACGGTGCGGTACTCGAAGAGCTCCGTGTCCCAGACGGACGGCATGAGGAGGTCGAGGTCGCCGTCGTTGTCGAAGTCGGCGAACGACATGGAGCGGAGGTCGAAGTCGGCCTGGTCGTTGTCCTCGTAGTAGCCGGGGAGCACGGTGTCGGTGATGACGAGCGTGCCTTCGTCGTTCCGGTAGAGTACGGCCTTTCCGAACGAACCAACGATCAGGTCTTCGTCGCCGTCGTTGTCGACGTCGCCCCAGACCATGTCCGAGGCCCCGGCGTAGAGTTCATCGAGCGGCAGATCGATGTAGGAGAACTCCCATTCCGACTGCGAGAGCTGTCCGTCGTTCCGGATGAGGACGAGACGCTCCTCCACGCTCTGGTTGTAGACGACGTAGTAGCCGAAGACCGCGATGTCGAGATCGTCGTCCCCGTCGAAGTCTGCCGGGGCCGTAGTCGAGACCCAGAAGTCCTCGTTCTGCGGCGTGACGAAGAGCGGATCGAGTGGCGTCACCTCGGTGAAGTCGCCGAAGACACCACCCGGGTTCGGCTGCACTACGATGAAGCGCACTGCAGAGCCGGTGTCGCCGTCGTCGTCCGTCACGGTGAGACGGACGATGTAGGTGTTCTCTACCTCGAAGGTGTGGGACGGGTTCTGCTCGGTGGAGCCCGTGCCGTCCCCGAAGTCCCATTCCCAACCGATGATGACGCCGTCGGGATCGGTGCTCGTGTCCGTCAGATCCACGGAAAGACCGTTCGTATCGAAGTCGAACGACGCCTCCGGCGGACGGTTGAGCGGGGGAGGGGGCGGTCCTTGGAACTGTTCGACGTAGCCTTGGAAGCCAACGGTCCATGCGTCGCCCTCGGGAGACGCGGCGATGGCGGAGAAGCTGCCGAAGCCGCTCGAGCCGATTTCGAGGAGTGCCCAGTTCTGTCCGCCCGTCGCGGTGTAGTAGGCGCGGTCGTCGGTCGTGCTCAGCCAGAGTTCGTTCGGACCGAGCAGGTAGATGTCGGTGAAGCGATCACTGCTGTTGGGAGTCGGGAGGACTTCCCAGTTCATGCCGCCGTCGTCGCTTCGGGCCGCGTAGCCACCACCGCCGACGGCGTAGCCGACGCTCACGTCCCAGAAGTCCATGTCGTAGATCTGGAAGGGCGAACCGGGAAGCGTCTCTTCGGTCCACGTAGTGCCGTCGTCCGTCGTGCGATAGAGGATGCCGCCGACGTTCGCGGCCCAGCCGCTCGCGCCCTCGAAGTCGACAGCTTCGTATCCGCCCGCGAAGTCGGGTACGGACGTCCAGCTGTCGCCGCCGTCGGTGGTGTGGAAGAGCGCGCCGCTGGAGAAGCCGAAGCCGATCAGCCAGCCGTCCTGGAGCGTGGTGAAGTCGAGGTCGGTGGCGCCGAGTCCCGTTGGGGTCGATCCCGCGGCCGTCCAGCTATCGCCGCCGTCGGCGCTTCGGTAGACGAGTCCGTTCTCGGTCGTCACGACGACTTCGTTCGCGCCGACCACGTCGACTGCGGTGAGATGCGTAGTCGTGAACTGTGGAGTGGGAAGCCATGCCGAGGCCCCGTCGCTCCGAAGGACGGTTCCCTCCTCACCGACCGCGATCAGCGTGCCGTCGGGGAAGCGGTCGATGTCGTTCAGCGACTGCCCGGATCCGCTCGAGATCTGCGTCCAGCTCGCGCCGCCGTCCGTCGTCTTGATCGCGAAGCCCGGGCCGTAGCCGAAGTAGCCGGTGAGGGCGTTCGCGAACTGCGGAGTCGCGCTGCTGAGGAAGCCGGGGAAGGGACCGGGAGACGCGAACGTCTCAGCCCAGCTCTCGCCTTCGTCCGTCGACTGGAACATGTTTCCGCGATTGTCGCAGGCGACCACGGTCTGCCCGTCCACGTTCGCGAACGCCCAGACGCCTTCCGACATGATCTCGCCGAGATCGCTCCAGCTCGTGCCGCCATCGGTCGAGCGGAAGACGCGGTCGTCGTAGTTCGGGAAGGTGCCGCCGCGACCCCAGGCCAGCACGACGTTCGCACTCAGCGCTTCGATCCGGGTGCGTCCTTCGGCGGCACCGCCGGTAGTCCAGGTTGCGCCGCCGTCGGTGGAGCGCACGAACGTGTCGTCGACGATGCCGACGGCCGTCGTACCCGAGAGGAACGCGGCGTCCTTCACGACTGCGCCGCCTGTGACGAACGAGAAGTTGGCGCCGCCGTCCGTCGTCCGGAAGATGCCGGTAGGCGCGACGCCGAGACCGAGGAGCGGGTCGGCAAAGTCACAGAAGCGGATGTCGTCCGGTTGGGCTTCCCAGGTCGTGCCACTGTCGTAGCTCACGAGCGCCCAGGAGTTGCCGGAGGCGATGCCGAACGTCGCAGTGTGGAACTCCATCCGGTAGGTCGAGCCGAGGACGGGGAGCGCTTCCCAGGTCGCGCCTCCGTCCGTGGTCCGGTAGTTCTCGTTGCCGTAGGCCCAGCCGTGCAGTGAGTCGAGGAAGAAGAGCCCGTAGAGTGGGCTCGCGAGGCTGAACGGAACGTCCCGCTGCACCCAGGTCGCACCGCCGTCGGTGGACTCGAAGAGCGCGCCTCCGTCGTCGAAGGAGTCGTCGTCCGTGGCGAGGAAGACATGGTCGCTTCCGGGCGCGCCGACCCCGCGGACGTCGAGGAACGTTGGCATCGGAGCCTGGGTGGTCCACTGCCCGGAGGCGGCGGACGCGAGGAGTAGGAGGGGGCTGATCCCTGCCACCGTGGCGAGGAGTTGCGAACCGAGACGACTCGGTCGGTCTCCGGTCGGAGTGCGCATGATCCAGATCCTTTCGTTCGACGAGGACCGCGGCGGGCCTGGGTGCTCTGGCTCACGAGGAGGGATGCGACCGTGGGGTCCGTCGCCGCTCGTCGATGCGGCCGTCGATTGTCTCACTTGCGGTTGGCACACCGCCCCTCTCCCGGTCGGTGGAGCGGAACAACCACGCGGCGTTGCCGGAACCGGCGAGACGCTTGGGTCCTTTGGTCCGCTCTCCTCTGGAGTGCGGTCAGAGGCCGTCGCTGATACAATTCTTCGCGAATGTGGGCGACCTCGAGGCTCCGGCCGACCGTCGCCGAGATGACTCTCTTGCGGACTGCCAGTGAGGTTCTCCATGTCGATTCTCGAACGAGTGAGCAACGATCTCAACGCGGCGATGAAGGCTCGCGATCGGGACCGCGCGACCACGCTCCGCGGGATCCGGGCCGCGTTCATCGAGGAGATGAAGAAGGACGGGGCGGACACCGTGCCCGATGATCAGGCGCTCGCAATCCTCCGCCGTCTCGCGCGGCAGAGGGGCGAGAGCATCGAAGCGTTCGAGAAGGGAGGGCGTCCCGATCTCGCCGAAGCCGAGAAGACGGAGCTCGCCCTCATCGAGACCTTCCTTCCTCAGCTCGCGGACGAAGCGACCACGCGTGCATGGGTGCAGGCGGCGATCGCGGAGACGGGGGCAGCCGGACCGGGTGGGATCGGCAAGGTCATGGGCTACCTCATGAAGAACCACAAGAACGACATCGACGGAAAGCTCGCGAAGTCGATTGCGGAAGAGCTGCTGTAAGGCGACTCGACCTTCAGGTGACCTGTTGGGGCGACATCGCCGTGAGGAGCCGAGCCATGTACACGTCCGCAGCCCTTCTCGACATCCACTCCCGTTCCCATCGGTGCCTGGCCCGTCTACTCGACCACTGTCGTCCTTTCCATGCCGATGAGTTCGATCGTGAGATCGAAGGGTTCGGCTATCCGACGCTTCGGCTCCAGTTCCACCACGAGATCGGAGCCGAGGAGTACTGGGTCGGCGTGCTGCTCGGCCGGATGGATGTCGACGACGACGCACATCTCTACCCGACCGTAGAAACGCTCGAGACGTATCGCGAGCGGGTCGCCGGCCGAACGCGGGAGTACCTCGCAGGGGCTTCGGAAGAGGAACTCAATACGCCCCGGGAGATGACCACGTGGGGTGGCAACGTCCGCGCGCTGACGCCCGCGCACGTCATTCTCCGGACGTCGACCCATCTCTTCCATCATCAAGGTCAGATCATGGCCATGTGCCGGATCCTGGGTCGGCCGGCCGAAGGGATGGACTTCCCACTGCTGTGAGGCGGTTTCGAGTCAGCTTCCCTTTGCCAACACGAACGCGGAGTAGTTCGCGTCCTCCGTCACCTCACGTTCCGCCCAACTCGGAACGGTGATCCGACCCAGCTCCTCGTCCGACGGACATTCGACTTCCGAGAGAATGAGCCCCTTCGCTGCGGAAGGCTCCTCCCAAACGTCGATGCAGAATGTCCAGCCCTGCTCCTCCAGCTTGTACCGTCTCTTGACCGATTCGATGCCGGTGAGCGGGAGCGAAGCGGCCTCGTCTTCCGGTAGGTAGATGGTGGTCATGATGCGCCGGCGGGCGTCGTTCGGGGCGTCCGGGTCTGGCGTCTTCTGTCCCAGCTTCACCACGAGGACCCGGCCATCCGGATCCTCGACATGGCGAAGCCTGAGGTGGGTTCCGGAAACGAAGCAGTCGCGGAGGCGAACGAAGTCGTCTGGGTCGACCTCACGAGGGAGGGCTGCGAGAAGGAACCGCCGCTCTCGTTCGATGCGGGCGTACTTGCGACGAAGGGGGCGGTCGTCCATGGGCGGGAACTCTCCTGTCGGTTCGGGGCGTAGACGTAACCACTACAACGCGGTGGTCTCTCCAGCCAACCCGAACCTACGGATCCGTATCTGGTCGCGAAAGCCACGGGTCGAGTACTGTCGTGCCGGCACCGATGCGGAATGGCTTGCGGTTCGCCCTTCGTTGCCTGACCATCGTCGCCGAGGTGTTGCCATGCGCTGCTGCAAACTGACAACGGTCGTTCTCCTCGTCGCGTCGGTCCTGACTGTCGGCTGCGAGCAGCCCGCGGACCAGCCGGACGTTCAAAGCGTGCCCGTCGTGGAGCCCCAGTCGGAACGAGCCCCCGAAGGAGACGTTCGCCTACGGACTTCGTACGTGCCCGCATACTCCTATCTGCCGGACGGGGATCGGAGGGCGATGCTGTCGGTGCTCCTCAGTGTCCGCAACGTCGATTCGGCCGCCACGGTGAAACTGACCCATGTCGACTACTTCGATACGGAAGGGAACCGGGTGCGCCGCTATCTCACCGAGTCGGTGGACCTCGGGCCGCTCGAGACGGTGGAGTTCACGGTGGAGACCGAGGACGAGACCGGCGGCTCCGGTGCCAACTTCCTCGTCTACTGGGAGGGGCCATCGGACGCGCATCCGCTCCTCACGGAAGCCGTGATGGTCGGCCACATGATCTCCGGATACGTGAGCTTCGCCTCGCGCGGCATCGAGCTGGACCGGCGTCCCAGCGCCGAGGTCCTCGGAGTCGAAGCGGGATCGGAGTAGACAGTCTCGACCGCGATCCTGCGACGCAACGAAACGAGGGGAGCCGTGCGAACGGCACCCCCTCGTTCTCGTCGGCCCCGGAGTAGGTGATCGTGGTGTTTCGATCGGCGGGGCCCGACGGTGTTTCAACGCCACGCGTGGGGCGTTGCTCGATCAGAACGGACTCGGCGTGTACGCGTTCCAGGACAACCCGAACTGCACGGTCCAGTCCTGGACGTTGCCTCCATTGAGACGAACGTCCCGATAGAGCGTGAACGGTACTGCCGCCGAGAGGGTGAGAGGATCGAGCGGCGAGTACGAGACCCCCGGTCCGAGTGCGAGGATCGTGCCCGCGCGCCGGAACCCCTCGCTGCCCCCGAAGAGGTCGTCGTCCGGGATCCAGGCCAGGTCGAAGTTCGCATGGACGGCCACCCTCTGGAGCGGACTCTCCTCGGTCGCGAGCGGAGTCGAGATGCCGAGCCGGGTCGTGAAGGTGTCCGCATCCGAGTTCTCGGCCGGACCGTTGCCGGTGAGCTGGTTCCGGAAGTTCGGACCGGACGTCTCCGACGGCGTGAACACGTAGCGCGAGGTGAACGAGAAGCCGAACCGCTGCGCGAAGAACGTCGCTCCGCCGATCTCGACGAGCCCCGCGAAGTTGCCGGTGCCCGCCTGCGCGGCCAGGTCCTGATTCACCATCGACCCGTTCTGCGCCTCGAACTGCTTGTCGGACTCGCCGGTCGGCAGCCTCGCTCCGAGTGACGTGTAGAGGCCGAATCCGACCGGGTTGTCCTTCAGCCAGTAGCGCCCGAAGACGCGGACGTCCCCGAGACCGCCTGCTTCCATCGTCCCCCTCACGCCGCCGAACTCGCGCGCCTGCTCGGTATGGATGAACGGGATCGCCATGCCGATCGTGAACTTCCTCGGAAGGTCGTACTCCACGGAAAGAGTGTTGTCGCGTCCCAGCGTCGAAGGCGCGACCGTCTCTTCGGTCTCGCCGGGTCCGTCCTGACGTTCGGTGCCGATGAAGTAGTGGTCTGTGTCGGAGAACATGAACGAGTAGCCGAGACGCATCTGGCCCGGGATGTGTGCCTTGTACTGGTCGCCGACGGGGAGCGAGATCGGAACGCAGCCGCATCCTCCCGCGTGCGCATGCACGGGGACCGACAGGCCGACGGCAAACAACGAGACGACAGCAAGACGCGAGAAGCCGAGCTTCTTCACAGGAAACCTCCTCTGCCTTCAAGGGAGCTATGTTGTGGATGGGATCGATTCGACCGAACGATCGGGGGTGGCAGAGGCCTGCGGAATGGAGGGAACAGCCGGACGAGGGGCTCTAGCGGATTCGGACCACGCACGCAGACACGCTGCCGTGAGCGTGGCGTCCTCAGGTGAAGGGGAGTCTCACCTGCGCGTGCCGGAAGAGGCGTTTCAACGTGCGGCTCCTGAGAGGCTGCCTCGTCGTGATCAGAGAATGATTGGGGTCGAACGAAACCAGGATAGGCCGGAGTGATTCCTTGGTGCAACAAGGATGTGGGGGCGACGGGTTCTGGCTTCGCGAGGCGGAACGGCACAGGCTACGCAGCTTCGCTCACGACGAAGCGCTGTACCCTCGCTACGCCGCTGAGAGGGGGGCGATCTCCTCGGGCGGAATCGCGGGAAGCCCGAGGCTGGCGAACACTCTGTTCATCGCATCCAGTGTGACTGCCCGCGGGTCCGCGATCTCGATCCCGAGCGGGGTCCCATTGCCATCGTAGTCGACGAGTAGGCCGGGTTCGACTTCCGCCGTGCGGACGCTTCGAGCACCTTCGGGCCGCGGGAGGTAGTAGTACGCGGCGAGCGCGCGACCGCGGCGATAGGTCACTTGTAGGAATGCTTGATCCATACCCTCACTCTACCGGGTACGCGGTGACGGAGTCGGTCCTCCATCCGCTCCCGCATATGGTAGCTGAGCAGGATATCCCAGTGCCACCATTCGGGCTTGTCGTGAGGAGGCAGCGCGGACCCTCCAGGAGTTGGGTGAAGTTGCGTCGGGATAGGGGCTCGTGACCGAGCGTCGCCCAGTCGTCGCTCGACGGAACCTGCTGCGAGATCAGTGCCTGGCGTGGGGGAGTAGGGTTCCTGCCGTGCGGACAGTGGGCATCGTCCCAGCAAGGGTAGGCAGTGCCCATCGTGGGGCGCGATTCGGGCGACGGCGATCCCTAAAGAAGTGACGGCCATCCGCCGAATACCCGCAAGAGGCCGAAATCCAATGACGAGCAGACGATTCCTTCCCGTGCACCCGGCCGGAGCCGCTCACTCGGAAGGGGCGATCCGGCAACTCGAGGTGCAGAACAACGTTTTGGAGCTTCTCGCCTATGGTGAGGAGCTCTCCGTCGTGCTCG
Source organism: Candidatus Eiseniibacteriota bacterium (assembly GCA_020633975.1). Classification (GTDB taxonomy): domain Bacteria; phylum Eisenbacteria; class RBG-16-71-46; order CAIMUX01; family CAIMUX01; genus JACKCR01. The sequence goes on from JACKCR010000013.1 coordinate 47,641, forward strand.
AAACTCTGGTCCGGGGGGTCGAGAGCAGCCAGCCGGAGATGCTTGGTTCGGTCTTCCTTTACGATCCCGTACGGGAGTCTCTCGTCGACTGCGTCGCGCCGTCGCTGCCTGCCGAGTACAACGAGGCGATTGCGGTCGTACCGATCGGCGACGGCGTGGGCTCCTGCGGGACGGCGGCGTTCCGCAGGGAGCGGGTCGTGGTCTCGGACATCGCGACGGACCCACTCTGGGCCCCTTTCACACAACTGGCACTCCCGCACGGCTTGCGGGCGTGTTGGTCCCAACCGGTCCTGGGTCGGGATGGAAGCCTCCTCGGTACGTTTGCGATGTACTACCGGACGGTGCGATCTCCGCTCCCGGACGAACTCGACCTCATCGAGTCCGCTGCGAGGCTGGCCAGTATCGCGATCGAACGGCGGGTCGCGGACGCGACGCTCGCGCAGGCACGGGACGAGGCGCTCGACGCCGCCCGTGCGAAGTCGGTCTTCCTCGCCAACATGAGCCACGAAATCCGTACGCCGATGAGTGGCGTCATGGGGATGGCGGATCTCCTTCTCCAGACGAAGCTCGATGCCGAGCAGCGCGACTTCGCCGAGACGATCGCGAGTTCGGCGCAGTCGCTTCTCCGCATCCTGAACGACGTTCTCGACCTCTCCAAGGTAGAGGCCGGTCGGGTCGAGCTCGAGAAGGTCGGATTCGACGTGAGGCAGCTCGCGGGCGATGTGGTCACACTCTTGCAGGTGGAGGCCAGGCGCAAGGGGCTCCACATCCGGACGATGGTCGATGCGCAGATACCCGATACGGTGGTCGGTGATGCCATCCGGCTACGCCAGATTCTCATCAACCTGGTCGGGAATGCGATCAAGTTCACTTCGGAAGGTGGCGTCGAGCTGCGGGTCTCCCTGGTGGACGGCGTGCACGGCGACTTCCGGAACCGGGACGGCCAGAGCCGCGACTCCGAGAACCGTGGCATCGAGCCCGGTGCGTCGCGTGCGACTCGAGACCCGCACTCGAGCATTCAGCTCGCATTCGAGATCGAGGACACGGGCATCGGAATCGACGAAGTGACCCGGGCGCGACTCTTCCAGCCGTTCGTGCAAGCGGACGATTCGATCACGCGGCGTTACGGGGGGACCGGTCTGGGGCTATCGATCTCCCGAGCACTCATCGGTCTGATGGGTGGGCACCTCGACGTGACGAGCCAGCCCGATCACGGATCGACCTTCCACTTCACGGTCGACCTCGCCCTCGATCGCCGGATGTCGAGGAGAACGACCGCGTCGAAGCTCGACGTGTCTGTCCTCAAGGGACGTCGCATCCTGGTCGTCGACGATCACCCAGTGAATGCGCGAGTCGCCGAAGGGATCCTCGCCCGTTTGGGCTGCGAAGTCGACGTGGTCGACAACGGCGTCGTCGCAGTGGAGTACGCTGCGAGAAACGAGTACGACGCGATCCTCATGGACCTCCAGATGCCTGAAATGGACGGGATCACCGCAACGCGGCAGATCCGCTCGCTGCCGGGCGCGAACCAGGAGACTCTGATCCTGGCCGTGTCCGCGAGCGTGATCGGCCCCGAACGCGAAGAGGCCGACCGCGCGGGCATCGACGGCTGGATTTCGAAGCCGTTCCGGCGGGACGACCTCCTGACGGAGCTCGTCCGGAGGCTGGAAGTCGCGTGATGGCCTCGGCGCGGCGCTGGCCGGGTGCGTCGTCCGCGGCTGTCTCCTAGAACCCCAGCCCCACTGTGACCGCCGTGTGCATCACCCAGTTGCTCGCGTTGGCGGGGAAGGCCACGGTCTGTCCGAAGAGAGTGATCCGATCGAACTCGATGCCGTAGCGGCGGGCCCCCAGGGAAACTGCCGCCACTCCGTTCGGAGCGAAGCGGACGAACTCCATCCCGATCACGCTACCGCTTCCTTTGAACCCGTCCTTGGCCTCGTCCAGGTACTCGACCTCACAGGCTCCACCGAGAAGGAACAGCGCCGTCTCGCCCTTCCGGATGTTCCCACGGGAGAGCCCGAGCAGGTTCAGCTTCGCCACGTACTCGGTGTAGTCGTAGTCCATCGGGATCTCGACCGAGGTGTTCGTGACGATGTTGTTGTTCCGAAGGGTGTGCGCCGAGTCACCTCGGCGGATCTCCGCCTGGACGAGGTTGCGGAAACCGAGGGCGACGGACCAGGAGAGGTGGAACCCGAGTCCGATGGTGAACTCGTCTCCGAAGAGCTCCGTGATGTCGTCCGAGGACAGGAATGCGAGGCCTGCCCCTCCTCCGAAATGCGCGTAGAGACCGGTGCCCTTCCACTGATCCTGGATCGGCGCAGGGGACGCGGGTTCCACGACGCTCGGCTCGTCGCCTGTCTCTCGAGTCGTGTCCGGCTGTTCCGAGACGGGGCTCGAGGACGTGCCCGATGAGGAGCCCACCTCCGGAGTGATGTCCGGTTCCTCTGCCAGACTCGGACTCGTACACAGAGGGAGGAGCAGAGCGAGCGGGAGTACCCGAACCGCCAACGTGGCCCGGAGTGCACGCGCGGTTCGTGGTATCACGTCGACACAGGTGGGGAAGAGTTGGATTCTGCCGGGGTGGAACAGCATGGGGCCTCCTCGGTGCGCAGACGGGACGAGTCGCTCTATCCCGATCGATCCCCGTAGAGTGCTATCCTCCTCGGACGGAAGCCAAGTACACGACTGTCACCGGAACGTCACCAGCTCCAGCGGGGCGATGCGGGGACATGCTCGACCTGAGGGCACCGCAAAGGGGGCGATGCGGGGGCATGCTCGACCCGAGAGCGCCGCAACAGGAGTGGACGGGATGGGAAGGAGCGAAGGGAGACGTGACGAGAGGCCGGCGCCGCGGCTCACCTCTCTCGATCTCCACTTCACCCCAGAGACGGATCTCGGTCGGCTCGACGAGATCGTCCTGGGTTGGGAGGGCCGGCCGCCGGCTCGCAGGTCCAGGGCGCGGCACTGGAAGACCAACGCGAGGACCGACGTGTTCGCCGCCGTGCTCGCCCTCCTCGTCCTGCGCGGACGTGGTGGCCCGGAGCGCGCCGTCCTCGATAGTCGGAACGGCCGGGGCGAGCAGGACCTCTGCGCCAAGCTGCACGATCTCTGGCACAGCCCGCGAAAGCGGATCGAGTCCCATTGGCTCGACGCCGTCTTCGACGAAGGGACGGAGGAGTTGCCGTCGCCTCTTGCCGTCCTGCTCGAACGCTCGGGCGGGCGGATGACGTGTACGGTGCGGCTCCGGAGCGGCACCCCGCGCGTGACCTTCTATAAGGATGGAGAGGTCGTTCCGGATCGGCGACTCCGCAGCTTCCTCCAAGCGAACTTCGCCATCGCTGTTCCCGAAGGGGACGAACGATCCGTCCACCCGTGCCTTCCTGCCTACGGAGACGAGTTCGTCGGGCGCGAAGGCGACCTCGAAGAGGTTGCGACGCTCGTCCGAACGAATCGGCTCGTCACTTTGGTTGGCCCCCCCGGTGTTGGAAAGACGCGGTTGGCGATCGAGGTGGCGGCACGAATCAGTGGAGATGGCATCCGGCAGGCGCTTGTCCGCGATGCGGCCGTCCGTGACGCGGCCCTCCGCGACGCCGCCCACCGCGATGCGGCCCACCGCGATGCGGCCGTCCGTGATGCAGCCCAGGTCGTCGACGGCATCGAGTGGGTGGATCTCGAGATTGCGCAAACAGAGAGGGACGTCGTCGTTGCCTTCGCCAGAGTATTGTGGGGTGATTCGGAGAAGGAGCGCCCCCCTGAGGACCTCGAAAACCTGGTCGATCGGCTTCGGACACGAAGAGTGCTGATCCTTCTCGACAACTGCGAGACCGCGCTCGATCCGGTCGGCAGGCTCCTCGGAAGGGTCCTGGAGGGCCCGCGGGGCGCGTCGTTCCTCGCTACCTCGATCGAGTCGATTGGAGTACGCACCGAGCGGTGTCACATCGTGCAGCCGCTTCCTGTCCCTGGCGTGGAAGTGGACCCTCGAGAGGCACTACGTTCTCCTGCGGTGCGGCTGTTTCGAAGCCGCTCCGAGGCGTCGGGGGTTCCGATCGAGGAGACTCGAGAGACGATCGTCTCGATACTTGGGGTCTGCCGGTTCCTCGGAGGACTTCCGCTCGGGATCGAACTCGCCGCCGCGTCGCTTCATCGATTCGGGTTGAGTGAGCTGACCGAGTTGCTCGAACGTCACCTCGAGTTGGTGCGTTCGGCCGATCGCTCCGGTCCGGTGAGACACGAGAGTCTCCATTCCGTCGTCGAATGGACCTATTCGCTCCTCTCCGAGAGTGAGCGCCAGGTGTTGGCCTGCCTGGCGGTCTTTCCCTCCGACTGGTCCACCGGTTCGGTCGGGCCGATCTGTGAGGGCGCGGGCCTCTCCGAGGACGAGTCGCTCGCAGCCCATGCTCGACTCGCCCAACGGAACGTCGTTTCGGCACTGACTCCGGCGACAGAGAGGCGTTGGACCTTCCTGCCGTTCCTGCGTGCCTTTGCCCGACGGAGGCTCGAGGAGCACCCGCTGCGGGAGGCAGTCGTCGAGTCGTTCGAGCGACACTTCCTCGAACGACTGGAGTCGCTGTCGACATTGCCGTCCGAGTCTCTGGGTGATGCGACTCGCCAGCTCGTGCCGGAAGCCGACAACCTACGGAGCGGTGCGCTCTCTGCACTTCGTGGCGGCCGTACGGAGAGGGCACTCCAGTTCGCTCTGAACCTCGAACGTCTGTGGCTTGCCATGGGCACGTGGTCGGACGGAATCGAACTGTGTCGAGAGCTCTTGAGCGCGTCCGGACTCGACACCAAGGTGACCCCGCGCGTTTCTCGGCTCGCGGCGAGTCTCGAGTATCGTCGTGGTGACATCGCTTCGGCACGAACGCACTATCAGCGATCGCTCGATCTGGCGGAGGAAGTGGGCGATGCAAACGAAGTCGCCCATGCGCTCCACGGCCTGGGAACGATCTCGTTCCGTACCGGGCAGCTCGACGACGCGGAGTCGTACTTCCAGCAAGCCAGCCGAACCTGGTCGGATCGCGACGACGAACGTCTTCTCCTCAACGTTTGGAACAACCTCGCCGCCATCGCCGCGACTCAGGGACGCCTCGACGCGGCAGCGGAACGTTTCAGCCGGGTGATCGAGATGGCGAGACGGCTCGGCGAACGTAGGACGCTCGGAAGTGTGCTCATGAACTACGGCATCGTGCAGTGGCGACGGAACGATCTCGATGCGGCGATGGACTGCTTGGAGCGTGGCCTCGAAGTAGCTCGAGGCGAGAACGATCCTTGGGGACAGGCCAACGCGTGGGGCAGTCTCGGCGTACTCCATCTGCAGAGGGGGAACCGGGAGTCGTCGCGCACGTGTCACTCACGGAGTCTCGCGCTCCGGGAACAGCTGGGTGACCTCGCCGGGATCGCGTCGTCTCTCGAAGGGTTTGCGCGACTCGCCGTCGAAGAGCGCGAGCCGGCCCGCGCGATCCGACTCGCCTCTGCTGCACTCTCCCTTCGCGCCGACCATGAACTTGCGCTGACCGAAGAGAACCGTCGCGAGGTGGAGCGCACGATCGAAGAGGCGACGCGGAGCGTGTCACCCGAGGTGGCGACGCAGGAAACACAGATGGGAGCGACGCTCTCTGCGGAGGAGGCGATCTCATTGGCGCTGGGCCGGTGACGCCGCGCCGATGATCTTGCGCCGATGACTTTGCGTCGGTGAGGCTGTGGTGAAGACTACTCGTCGGTGGAGCAGCGTCGAGGATCCGCTGCAATGGTATTGCGTCGATGAAACCCCTGCGATGACACCGGGGTGACAGCCTTCGCCCGATACGTCACCGCCTCCCGGATCGAGATTCGCCTTGTCTGTGTACCCTCTATCTGACGCCGGAGCTCCGGTGAACGATAGGAGGGGCAACCCATGAAACCGACACGACTCTCTTACTGGCTCGTTGTGAGTCTCATGTTCCTCAACGCGTGCGGCACGTCCGAGACGCACAAGTCGCAAGGGTGCCAGGTCTCCGAGCCAGAGACCGAAAGCTACGGGACCGGAAGCATCGAGGGAACGCTGCTCTTTGATGGCAATCCCGTTCCGTTCGATACGGTCATGGTGGAACGAAGCGTCGCGTACGGTGATCTCTGCATCGGATGCTGGCGTCCGCGTACGAAGGTGGAGGAGCACTTCACGATCTCGGGCACTGACGGAACGTTCGTGTTCGGCGACCTCGTGACGGGCCCAGGGGAGTGGGACCTCAAGATCCCGTTCCGCCGCGATCGGTGGGCCAGCACCCGAGTCGTGATCGTCGAGGGAGAGGTCACCCACAAGGACCTGGTGATGCGCGAGCGCTGAGCCCTTGGCGAGGGAGGGCGGTGGCGAAGGGGATCCGCGCCTGGAGACGCTGCCCGTCCTCGTTGACGTGTGTGCGTTGCCATAGGGCGAAGCAGGAACGAAGGGCGGTCCGAAATCCGGACCGCCCATCCTGTTGCTGGCGTTTCAAGGAAGTCCCGACTTCTGGGGACGCGGAGCGAACGCCCCGTTCGGACTACCGGGTCAGTACGACGTTGCCTCGTGCATATTCCCGTCCCGATTGGGCGAGATAGAAGTACACGCCGGACGGAAGCCGTTGCCCGTCCAGCCCGCGTCCGTCCCAAGTCCAACTCGTGAGCCCGGTGCCGGAGTCATCCCGGAACTGAGCGACGCGCCTGCCCTGTACGTCGACGAGTACGACGCCGGTGGGTTCATCCAACGGGGACGAGAGCAGGAAGCGGGGCTGTGAACCAGGGTTCCCCTGAATCTCGAGCCAATCGATCGCCGTTGCGGAAGGGCTTTCGGGAAGTGTCGCCACAACCGGTTGCTCGACGTAGACGGTGAACTGGCCGCTGTTGTCCACGTTGCCTAGTCCTCCGCCGTTCACGGAGCTGCCTCTCTTCACAGGTCTCTACCTACCAGCCACGCTACGACGCAGCCGTTGAGTCGGCTCGGCGACTCTATGCAACGATGGCAGAGATTCTCCGGAGACTGCGGGTATCTGTGTGCAGGGATCGTGAGCAGTCCGTATCTGCGTGCGGGTACAATCTGTCGCAGGGATTCGAGCACTACGACGAGGAGCTTGCCACGTCGCTCAGTGCGAGGACTGACGAGGTCCGGAGTCACGCCGGCCGCGCATCAGGACGTGACGAGCCCTGGCATGCTGGAGAAGCTGACTCGGTTTCTGACCGAGGAACGGGACCCGGAGCGCCCGCTCTTTCTCTTCGCGTACTTCTGGGACCCGCACTACGACTACATCCCGCCGTCTCCCTACGACACTCTGTTCGTCGGGCCGGAGTGCGTACCGGTGGATCTGTCGCAGTACGAGGTGTCCACCTTGGGCCAGAGCGGCATCGCGCCGGGCCAGGCGGAACTACGCCAGGTCAAAGGCGTTCCGGCCAGAGCGGCATCGCGCCGGGCGAGCTGGCCTACGTCCTATCGCAGTACTACGGAGAGATCCGTTGGACGGACTGGCATCTCGGTCGTCTCACCGATCTTCTCGAGGCCGAGGGACTCTGGAGTCGTCGCTCGTGATCGTCACTTCGGACCATGGTGAGGAGTTCTTCGATCACGGAAACAAGGCACAAGAAAGGGCTCTGGCGAGACCGTCCAGGTGCCGCTAGCCGTGAAGTTCCCTAAGGGAGCGCAGGGGAACGCGGACTGGATGACCGGCGTTCAGGATCGACTCGTGAGCCTGGTCGACGTGCTGCCTACCGTGCTCGAAGTCACCGGCACCGAGTCTCCCGGTCCGCTTCCGGGCGGTCCCTCCTTGCGCCTCCCGTACTGCCGAGGATCCGATCTTCACGAACTCGATTCTGTCCACTACGCGGTCGACGACCCTACGCTTTCCCAACGGACGAGCGAGAAGTGGTACGGAATCCGTGAAGGCGATCACAAGCTGATCGTGGTCCCGAGTGCGAAGCGGGTCGAACTCTACGACTTGGTGGCGGATCCGGGAGAGAAGGTGAACTTGGCGCAGCGGGATGCTTCGGTGGCCCGGAGTCTCATGGTTCACATGACCGATGGGTTCCAGGTCATGGCGAACCTGGGACAGCTCTATGTCGCGGGCGGTGAGGCGGAGCTGAGTCCGGAGGCGAAGGAGCAGCTTCGGTCACTTGGATACATCCGCTGAGTCTGTCGGCAGTGGGCCGGTGTGCGCGCCGGTTTCGCGTATCCCGCCTCAGGTCACCTCGATCCATCCGCCCGCTGCACGACGACCCTGCACACTTCCGAACCTCCCGCCACGCTCACACGCGCGAAGAACACTCCGTTCGGCACGACCCGCCCCTGGTCTGTCTCGAGGTCCCACGTCAGCTCGTGAGATCCGGCGGACATCTCTTGGTCGACCAGTGTTCGGATCGAGCGCCCGGTCAGGTCGTGCAAGGTCACGCGCGTCCGAGCTGCGTGTGCGATCTGGAAACCGAGCACGCAGTGATCGGAGACCGGGGTCGAAGACCAGAACGTTCCGGGGACGAGTGCTTCGCTTGGCCCGTTCTGGCCAGCCGCGTTCCCGCTCGGCTCGTAGAGTGCGTCGTCTCCGGCAGAGCCCTCGCCAGCGGGGCCTTGGTCTCCGTCGGTCTCGACGCCTGTTACTTCGAAGTGTCGGATCGTGAATTCGTCGCGGACGACTCCTTGGTCGTCCAGGAACGTCACGTGGAGACGGAGATCTTCGATGTCGAGGATGAGCGAGCCGAGTTCGTTCAGTGAGGTGACCATGACGGGGTGGTCGAGCGTTCCTCCGCCGGTGGTCGATGAGCTACCGGCGACCGTGTAGACGGTCCCGGCGTGCGGAGTGGACGGCGGCTTCTGGTAGGCGCCATCCCCCGACTCGGAGCCGTCGCCTCCGTCTTCGATCATCGCTGGAGTGAACTCGTTCGAGTAGCCGTAGTGACCGTCGATGAGGTACGAGCGCTCGTAGACATGACTGTGCCCGCATAGGACGAGGTCGATGCCGCCGGCTTCGAGGATCGGAAGCGCGTTCTCACGCATCTCCGTCATGCGTCCGGAGCTGTCGCCGTCGTCGTCCGAGTCGTGGGATCCTTTCGTGTACGGGGGGTGGTGCCAGAACGCGACCTTCCACGGCTGATCCGTCGCCGCGAGGTCCTGGGCGAGCCAGGTGAGCATCGCGCCGTTGGGGCTCCGGTCCGTTTCGTCAGAGTCGAGGCAGATGAAGTGGGTGTTGGCATAGTCGAAGGAGTAGTACGCCTCGGTGCCTGAGGGAAGGCCACCGGCCTCTCCTGCGGTCGGGAGCGTGAAGATCTCGTAGTAGTCGTTGTTGTCCCCGGCGTGCAGGTCGTCGTGGTTGCCGCGCGTGGGCCATACGACGGTCCGCTCGAGGATCGTGGGATAGGTCTCGAAGACGGCGGCCTGGTACTGCTCGTCCGTCCCCGCGTCGTACGCGTTGTCTCCCAGCATGAGGAAGAGATCGGCCGGGTCCACGCCAGCGAAGCCGAGGTACGCGTCGCGTACGTCCCGTGCGTTCTGATTCGCGAGTCCGGAGTCGCCGACGATCCAGGCGCGGAACGCATCGGTGGTGCCTCGGGGTGGTGAGGTCGAGAAGGTATGGTCGACGTCACCGCCCGCCAATACTGCGTCGCCTGTCCCCACGGCGTAGTAGTAGGTCGTGCCGGAAGTCAAGCCGCTCAAGAGGACCTCGTGTTCGGTGGTGAAGGTTCCGTCCGTCATCGACTGATTGAGCTGATCGGGGGCGGATCCGTAGTCGACCTGACTCGCGGTCGGAACGTTGGTCCTCCAACGAACGACGACGCCGGTCTCGGTGCCGACCTGGAGGTAGGGGCCACGCAGCAACGCGGGCGCGTCGTCCAAGTAGGTGAGCTCTGCATCCCAAGCGAGATCGCTGCTGCTCGCACTTCGTTGATGGACCTCGACTGCGAGATGGTTCGTTCCAGAAACCAGGAAGGGCGCCCACTCAGTCAGGTCGTAGAGTTCGTAGTCTGTCGCTTCGTGACTTCCGCTCGCATAGGTGCCCCAGTCGACGATCCCGGACGGCATCGAGAGGCGCAGCACCTCTTCGCCGTTCAAGTAGACGATGACTCCGTCGTCGTAGCGGGCCCGGAGGAACAACGCCGTGACGAGTCCCGGGTCGATCGGCAGGTCGAACGTTCTCCGGAAGTACTCCGTCGGGTACTTGTCGAACGGATCCGGTCCGTAGGAAAGGGTCGTGACGACGAAGTCGTCCCCGTACCCGAGCGGCCCGGGGCCTTCACTCCAGGCCGAGTCGTCGTAGCCTGGAAGGGACCATGCCGTTCCGAGGTCGACTCCGCTGTCGTCGTACTTCCAGACACCGCCCTCGGGCACGAGCGTTTCGGCGTGGCTCGTGCTAGCCGAGAAAGACGTGAGGGCGAGCAGCGCGGCCGCGAGCAGCGTTGCGCCGAACCGCTTTGCGGCGAACCGCGTCGCGGCGAACGGCGTGGCCGCGAACGGTGCGGCTGCGAATGGCGTGCCTGCGGACGGTGTGGCCGCGAACAGGGTGGGTCTGAGTGGCGGAAGTATGTCGGTCACGGCTGGCTCCTTGGTGTGTCGACATCGGTGCCGGGTGCGCGCGCACAGGTTTCGAGGATCTCCGTCGCACGCGTTCTGCGGGCGCGATCATCCGGTGTACTCAGCCCGTTCCCCGCTTGCCGATCGAGTCGTTCGGCGAGGTCGATTGCCACGGCTGCAGCTTCCGTGAAGTCGCCTGCCGCGAGGAGGATCTCGGCGCGGAGTTCGAGGAGTGGCTCTGTCTTTGCATAGAAGTGCTCGAGGCTGGCGACGCGGCGGAGCGCGTCGTCCCATTGCTCGAGCTGCCGCGACAGCTCGATTCCACGGAGCTCCAGGCCGATCGAAGTCCCCAGACGGGTGCGTCCCTCGTCCAGGACTCGGAGCGCTTCCTCCGGAGGGAGGAGAGCGGACAGGGTGAGGAAGTCATCGGGGCTGGGAGCCGGGTCTTGCTCGAGTGCCAAGGAAAGGTCCTGGACCGCGGCAGCGGTGTCGCCGAGCGCCAGCCATAGTTCGCCGCGGAGACGTTGCGCCGAGGCGTCACTCGGGTCGCGGCCGAGTAGTTCATTCAGTTCGCGGAGTGCTCCTGGCGTGTCCCCGCGTGTGGCCCTGATCTTCGCTCGGACGCGGGCTGCCGCTGCGGACCGCGGGTGGAGCGCTTCCGCCCACTCCACCTCGACGGCCGCCGAGTCCAGGCGGCCTGTCTCGAGGAATAGAGCCGCCCGCTCGAGGTGAGGACGCGGATCGTAGGGGTCGTGCGATGACCAGTCGGAGAGCCGGTGCAGCCGAGTCTCCGTCGTACCGTGGGCGAACGACGACGGCACGCGGTACGAGAGCAGCACGAGCAGTGTTCCCAGCACCGCGATTGCGATCGCGATCGTGCCGAGGAACGATCGTCTGGGTTGCACCGACGGCCTCCATCTTTGTCCGCGAACGCGCATCACGGAGCGGTGTCAGGGCCCTAGGCTGCGAACCGGTCCGTCCGAATCGGAGGCGAGACGATTCGCCCGAATAGAGAGGGGGACGGGTTCGAGTGAGGTGAGTATCTTGGAGCGGGGGCTCGAGAGGCAACTGGCGAGGCGCATCGTCCGATGCGGGTGACCGCGTTCGACGGGTCGAGCTCCGAACCCTCGGGCCGGAGCTACGCCTCGATTCGTTCCTGCTCCACGGCAACGACGTGGAGAACGAGTGTGGCGCAATCGAAACCCAGGTGTAGGGACTTCAGGGCGAAGGACGCTGAGGCTGTGCCAGACCAAACCCTGTCGCGGGTCAGTAGGCCAGCGACGCGCCTTCTTCCCGGAAGCCGTCGCTACGTACGCTCCGGGAGTACTCCGCGATCACGCGGTCTTCGAGAGAAGCGCGGAACGCTGTCGAGACCGGATGGCAAACGTCGCGGAACTTGCCGTCCCCTTCCTTGCGAGACGGCATCGCAAGGAACAGGCGGCTTGGCCCCTCGATGACCTTGATTCCGCGGATGACGAATACCCCGCCCAAGGTGACCGAACACAACGCACGGAGTCGACCCTGCCGCCTTGGACTAACCCGCACCTCTGTGATCACGACTCCGTCTGGGTGTGGCCCCGACTCTCTCGTGGTCGTGGACGCGACGGGCCGTTCCCTCTTCGTGGGCACGAACTCGTCCCCTTCGGCCAAAGGTGTGTCGCGTTCCAGAATCGACCTGCTACTCCGATCCGCACCCATCGTCTTCCTCCAGTCCCGGACTTTCTCGAGAACCTTCGCTTCCAGCTCCGTCGTATCTATCTCGAGATCTTCGAGCGCGCGCCTCCGGTCGGCAGCCGTTTCCAGGTCGCCTTCCATTCCGGAGCACAATCGGTCCCAGAGTGCGTCGTCGGCTGTCCGCCTGCTCTCATTCGTCATCATCTTTGTGTTCCGCCTTCCAGATCTTTCGGGACGCTTTCCGGACTCGTCGCATCTGCTCGTAGATCCGTTTGATCGGGCGATCCAGCTCCTGGGAGATCTGTCGAGGCTTGCGGCCCTCGATGAGGAATCCTTCCGCGACCGGCCAGAGCTCGTCTGGGAGCTCGTGCCTCAACCTGGTCATGAACGCTTCGTACGACCCGGCTTCCGGTGCGGACGAATCGCTCTCGCGTTCGGGGATCGTTGCGAGTGCGGACTCCCGAACGTAGTGCACGGTCCTCTTCTGCTCGGCACTCTTGACCAACGCGTGGAGCTTGCTGTCGATGATCGACCGGAAGGCGTCGCGGTACCCGCCGTCGCAAGGTGGAAGAGTCCGCCGTTCCGAGAGCACGTCACAGATGGACTCGAGGACGATGTCGTCCGCGGTCAGGCCTCTCGGGAGCGAGCGCCGGTTCGGATTCCAGGTGTACCGCCAGATTCGGAACTCGGTATACAAACGCAAGTCGTGGATCAGCTCTCTCCATTCGTCATCGGAGAGTTGCTTCAATCCCTCGAGGTCGCTCGCCATCCCTGCCCCCAAGTCGATGTCCCGCTATCGCTGCAATCCTCTCTTCTCGCGGCACGTTGGAATTTGGGCGGGAATCTCTCGAAAGCAAGGAAAAATGCTCTAACCCGGGTATACCCTGGTGTACAAGTTCATGTGTACAGGATATTGGACTATCGCATCGGATTGCTGCGTCTCGTCTTCCAGGGGGCGAGGTCACTTCCTCCGCTCGAACCGAAAGTCGATCGTGCGCACCTCGCCGTCACCAGGCCCTTCGATCCGGGCCGTCATGGCGTCGTCACCGTGTCGGGTGTAGAGGATCCTCTGCGGGAAGTCGTGCTCCAGGTTCTCGAAGACGGCATGGTCCTCGTCGCACTCCACGAGGAGGAATGGAGTCGGGAACGCGTTCTCCCTCGGCTTCGCGACATAGAAGACCTCATCACCGAGCCGCTCGAGTCGGAGGTACTCGGTCACGTGAGTCTCCTCGCCGGCCGTCACGTGGGCCAGGCCTTCCATCGTGTTCTCACTGACGCGGGTCCAGCTCTCCGTCGCCAAGCCACGTTTCGTCTGGCGGACCCAGTCGCCTTCGAGCCATCCGAGCATGTCGAAGGGAGCGCTCGCCGCGGCACCACCGGGGGTGACGGTCGAGGCTACGAGCAGGAACGTGAGCGCGAGCAGAATGGGGATCACGGGAGCACTCCTCAGCGTGGGACGATCGTCCCGCGAGATTGGGCACGAGCGACCGTCCGTTGGCAGATCGACTCAGCGGGACGTGGCTTCCGGGACTGTCGGCCGCTGGCGTGAGTGGGTCAAGATGCCTCGACTGGGGAATCGTCGCGGGCGTCTCGTCGGGGTTCGAGGGCGTCGGGTAGCGCGCGGAGAGACGTGATACGCTGTGGATCAGTCTCGGCGCTGGGACTTGGCACTGAGACAGGCCGCGAGAGGGCGCCAACGTCCCACCCCGAAACGGTCGTAGGAGGTACCGAGGCGGAGCGGGACCATTGACGATTCGGCAATCCGGCGGCTCAGCAGCCGGCGGATCAGTAGCCCGGCGACTCAGCAAGTCAGTACACGGGCACGTCGGCGTATCACGACTTCAGCGCAACAACACGACGCGCTCCTGTGACTGCTCGTGGCCGTTGCTGATACGCAGGTAGTACGTGCCGGAAGGAATGCCCAGCTCGCCGAGGTCGACGGTCCGGACGTGGCCCCCGGGTGCGAACTCCGACGAGAAGGCCGTCGCGACGTTCCGGCCTTGAGCGTCGTAGATCTCGAGAGCGACGTGCGACTGCGCCGGCGACTCGAACGCGACGACGACCTGCCGGGTCGTCGGATTCGGGGCCACCTTCGTGATCGAGAGCGAGCCACTCGTCGCTTGTCCGGCGAAGGAATCCGTTCCGATGGTGCCTTCCGTCGAGAGTGCAGAGCCGTGCGCGAGTGAGCCCGTGGCGAGTGGCGAACACCCCCGACTCTCCGCGCCCATCCGCTCACACGCGGTCACGGTGTGGGCGGGCCCGGGTGCACAGGGGGAGTCGGGATCGAGACGGAGATCTCCAGCTTCCAGGTCACAGAAGAGCGGGTCCTGGGAGATGTTCCCGCGGCGGCCGTTCTGTTCTTGGATGTCCTCGATGTAGTCGCCTCCACTGTTCCCGAAGACGTCCGAGCAGCTGAGGACGACGTCCCCGGTGAACGATGTGACCGGATACCGAGCATCGTTGAAGGCGAGTATCGAACGAGAGATGTCGAGATCTCCACGGAACACATCGATCATCCCGTAGTGAGTCGAGCTCACGAGGTTCCGGACGAATGTGCAGCTTCGCACCGAGAGGTTCCCGTGTCTGACGTGGATGCAGCTATCGCTGACCAGGTTGCCCCAGAATGTACAGGCTTCGAAATCGACGGATGCGTAGCTGGCAAAGAAAGCCGTGGGGGCTTCGGAGTTCGCCACGAACCGCGATCCGCGAACCGCGACTGGCTCGGCGCAGTCGATTGCGTAGAAGACGGCTCCTCGGTTGTTGCGGAATGTGCAGTCCTCCACCTGGACGGCCGAGTTCCGAGCGAAGATTCCCGAACCCACCGGCCCGGAGTTGGTCTCGAAGACACATCCTTGGATCGTGGGGGACGCGCCGTCGATGAAGATGCCGGCGCCCTCTTGCGCGTGTCCGTCTCGCACCGTGACGTCCTGGAGACGGGTTTCGGCCGCTTCGCCGGACCGGAAGTAGAGAACGTGGTCTTCACCTTCCGCGTCGATGACGCAGGCGGCCGCATCTCCGCTTCCCGAGCGTAGGACGATCGACTTACCGAGGAAGTCGATGCCGCGGTTTCCGTCGCCGGAGAAGACTCCGTCGCCCAGCTCGATCACCGATCCATCGGCTGCGGCGTTGATCGCTCCCTGAATCGTGGGGATGTCACCCGACCCGTCCGCCTCGACCCGATAGAACTCGTTGCCACATGGTTCAGGAGAGCACGAGACGCCTTCCCAGGTCCACTCGCCCCGATCGACGCTGCAGTGGGCCTCCGTCCGCACCTGGCAGGTTCCATCCTCGAAGCAGCACGCGCCGGTAGCGGCATCACACGCGTTCGACTCGCACGGGTACTGGGCGAGGTAGTCACCTCCGAGCCCGAGGCACTCGACTTCGGTGAGCACCCTGCACTCACTACCCGGGATGCAACATGCTCCCCAGACGCACGGATCCGGATCGCACGAATGACTGCTTCCGAGCCAAGTTCCGGCGCAGTCCACCTCTCTCTGGAGTTCGCAGACGCCGCTCGGAAGACAACACGCGCCGGCGGCGTCCGGGCACGGCAAGTACCCGAGCGCGTTGCCGAACCCGAGTTCTCCGAAGTCCGCGATCTGGTCGATCACGCCGGGAACGGCGTCGTCCACGAACTCGGCACCCTGCCACGGGTGTGCCGCGAGACGGAAGTAGGTGTCCCGCCCGGGGTATGCATAGCCCGCGAACCAGTAGGCCTCGGTGACGTGCGATTCCTGTGCGGGGTTGAAGGTCACGGCCACGCCGGTACCCGGATCCGGCCAGTCGTTGTCCGGAAGCATGAAGTTCCCACACATCCCGTGATCCACGATTACTACCCCTTCGTCGTTGTAGTCGACGCCGAATACGAGCCCGGATAGGCGAGGGGAAGCATCAGGTGGGAAGGCCGCAAGGACCGACCATGCGTGGATGGCACCGTCATCACTAGGGAGTTCGGTGCCCAGATCTGCACAATCCGACGGGACCGGTGCCGCTTCGCAGTACGTCTCCTGGTCGCTGGTGTACTCGACCTCGGATAGGGCCTGGACGACGATCGTCCCACCTTCGTTGACGCCGCCGAGGGCGAAGGAGCCAGATGCGGTCAGGATCAAAAAGGCGGTAAGGACGCGGGACATGGTACCTCCTCTCGAACGATCGCGGTCCGCATGGCCGCACGTCGGGCGAGGGACGACGGATCGTTCTGTGTCTTCTCGAATCTCTTGTACACGGATCCGAACTCCCCATGGGGAGTGCGTAGACACGGAGGCAACGCTAGACCCGTTGGCTCCGCGGGGAGGGGCATCGGCAGATTACCATACTCCGGGGAGGATCGACGGTTCCGGGCGTGGTTCGTCTCTTGGGAGGCTTCGCTCGGCGGCGATCCGATCCGTCGACCGACTCGCTCGTCACGGTCCCTTCCCAACGGTCGGCCGTCTCGGCGGGTAGGAACGCGAGCGCGAGCAGAGCGGCTTCCACTGGTGCACTCCTGGGAGACCCCGCCACGGCGCACGATACGCTGCGAATCACTATCAACATTGGGAGCCAGCGTCACAAAAGCCCGCCGACAGAAGGGTTACGCCGCGAATCAGCTCGGCGCCGAGACTTGCAGCCTGGCAAACGAACAGATGTCGCGTTCCCAGATGAGATGACGCCTCCAGGTTCGGACACGAACCAGAAGGAGACGTCGCAATGAAGCTGTGGGGCCTCGGGATCATACTCGTATGGAGCGCGCTCGCAGTAGGTTGTAGCGATCGTGAGGCCGTCACGGCTCCCGGCGACGACGTCACGACCCTCCCGCCCGATCCGGACGGGATGCCGCTCCCCGGGCCACCGGAGGGGAATGCGCTGGACGCGGTCGTCTCCCTGGCGCCATCGCCCGTTTCCGATGCCGAACTCGACGGAAGCCGGATGACGACGCGGATCCGGGCCGTGCTCGCCCCGGATGCGACGGTCGGAGACGTGAACCGCGTTCTCGAGGAGAACGGCGCCGCCATCGTGAGCATGGGCGCCGGTTCCCCGATCGTGGTCCTAGTCGTCGATCCGGTGGCGACCGAGGAGGACGCTCAGGCGCTTGCGACAACTCTCGCAAGCACGGAGCCGTTCCTCGCCGCGTTTCCGGGGCGCACGTTCGGCACATCGGCGGCGACCGACGGTACTCCCGGACGGGCCGTGGGTGGGCCGGTTGGGCCTGCTGGGCGGGCCGCGACCGCGACCACGAACGCTGCGACCAAGGCGGCTGCGACCAAGACCGCCGCGACCACGGCGACCACGACGGCTGCGACCACCATGGCGGCGCACGCTGCGGCGCCCAACCTCACGGCCATGTCGATCTCCCTGCCCGGCGGGTGGGATCCGAACGCGGAGGTGCCCTTCGCGCACCTCGAGCTGATGACTCTCCTTCAGACTTGGAAGACGCGGCCGCTTCTCTCGGACGACGTCCCGATCGTGCTCGCGGACCGGTTCGGCGACCTGCCCGAGCACGCCGAAGTTCCCGGACTCGGTTCCGTCGACGAGTTCGGCGGGTTCCACGGGTCGGATCCGACACCCGACGGGAGTCGCTATCGCGGGAACGACGGGTTCCACCATGCGGGGCTCATCGGCGCTTCCTGGGACGGTTCGTCCCTCGTCGGCATTCATCCCGACGGAGAGATCGACGCCGTCGTCATCGGTGGACTCGACATGAGCGAGGTCATGCGCGAGATCACGAGTCGGCTCGAAGGACGGTCTGGTTCTCAGGTGCTCGTGACGCCGCTGAACTTCTCGTACGACCCGACCGTGCCGGTTCCGATGGAGTCCGCAATGCTCGCCGCGGAGTGGAAGTTCTATCTCCGGTCCGCCGGCCTCGAGGAGAGAGTGCTTCACATCGCGAGCGCAGGCGACACCGGCCTCCTCTCTCCGCTCTACTCCGTGAGCCACACAACGTCGCCATGGAACCTCGCGACGAGCTACTCCGAGCTGATCGACTACGTCGACGAGAACAATCCGACCGAGGCCGACCGTGCCGAGTTCGTCGAGTTCGAAACGATGCTCGGCATCGGGCTGGGGCTCGATTCGGGGCCGACGGACAACGTCCTCATCGTCGGAGCGAGCGGCGAACTCGGTTCGAACCTACCGTCGAGTTCGACTCTCCCTCATTTGATCACCCTCGGGTTCGAGATCCCCGGTCCGTGTGTCGAAGCCGACCCCGGTGGGGACGCATCGCTCTGCAACGGTTCGGAGGCTCGCTACACCGGTACGGGCGCAGCGGCGTCCCTGGTGGGAGGACTCGCGTCGTACCTCTGGAACCTCGCTCCCGGTCGCACACAGAACGAGATCCGGAACGCAATCGAGGTCGGCTACGCACGGGGAGGTGGTATCGGGGTCGTCGATGCCTACCATGCGGTTCTCGCACTCGATCCCAGCCTCGCCGACCCCGCCGTCCGCGAGATGATGCTCGACGTGACCGGGGATCGAAGCGACTACCCGAACCTCGATGAACCGAACGGCATCTTCGACGAGAAAGACATCGAGGTGTTCCTGAACCGGATCCATGCACTCGACGGCTCGAGTCTCCGGGCGGGTGATTTTCAGTTCGACCTCAACGGTGACGACCTCGTCGACTCGGAAGAACGCGCGCCGTTCGATCTCGATGCGGATGGCTCGACCGTCGCCGAAACCGTCCAGATCGACGTCCACGGAGAGACGCTGGAACTCGACGAAGGGGGAGTCACCGACGCGGAGATCCTCTGCTACTACGCGCACTCCAGTCTCTACCTCGGGAGTACGGAAGAGCGTGACCGACTCCTGGAGTGCGTGCAGCCCACCGGACTGTTCGTAGAACTTTCGCCGCTTCCCGACCGGGTCTCGGCCGACGAGTCGGTCGAAGTCACCGTCACCGCGGGCTTCCGTGCCGAAGACGGAAGCATCGAGCTGCGCGAAGGCGTGGAGATCTCGTTCGAGTCGGACGGTGCGTCGGTCCAGCCCCGCTCCGGAGTCACCGACGCGGCGGGCGCCTTCCGCGCGACCGTCACGTTCGGTTCAGACGAGAACGAGATGACCGTCGGTGTCTGGGCCGAGTCGGACGACGAGGAGGTCTACAGGGAGGAGACCGTGAAGCGACGGAACGAGATCGAGTTCGTCGAGCGATACCTCTACCTCGATGCCTCCGTCTTCTCCGTCTACAACCAGGACGTCGGGATCCCGGCCGTCGACATCGTCCGCCGATACACCTTCCTCGAGGAGGACGGAGCCGCGCGAGTCGACACCGTCCTCACGGAAGAAGGCGAAGGTAGCCGCGTCGGGATGACCGTGCGGGGCAACGTGCGCACGCAGGTGACGACGTCCGTGGAGCTCGGAGGGCAGGGAGGCCTGGACGGCGTTTCGATCTCCTCGACTTCCCAGGGAAGCATCACGCTCGAGAGCCCGAACTTCGACATCCTCAGCTATCAGGCGCAGGCAGACGGGAACGTCGATCTCTCCGTCGAGTTCCAGGTCTGGGGAGACCCTGCCACGTTCTCGCTCAGTGGGGTCGTCGGTTCGACCGACTCCGAGGTCTATCTCGACGGACCCGAAGGCGACATCTTCGAGTGCGACGAGGGCAGCGGAGGATGCGGTTCCATCAACCGGACAGGAACTCTGGCTCCCGGGTACTACACGTTCGCCGTCTACCACTCGAACGGTGGGTTCATCCGATGGTACGAGAACTGCGACGGATGCACGGTGTCGGGAACTCAGTCGTCGCAAGGATTGCTGGATGTCGAGCTCGGTCTGAGCCACTGATCGGGGGCGGGCGGGGAGTGAGGACGCTGCCAAGTACCGGCGCTGAGAGCGCCGTCGAGATCGCCCGCCGAGTCTGTCGGCGGTTGTCCTTGGCTTGTTTGCCATCCAGCAATTCTGCTGGTGAGGACACCGAGTGCCAGGTAGCGTCTTGGGATGTCGGATTCGATCCAGCGTACCTCGGACGGCTCGTCTAGGGACGGCTCAGCCAATCACGGCCGCACTGCGAACGGCCCTGCGACGCCCGGCCTCCCGTCCTCCGGACAGCCCAAGTTCCGCACCGGCCTCGTCGCCTCGGTCGCGGCAGCGCACTTCCTTCACGACGTGGGGTCGGCTCTCCTGGCGCCGCTCTTGCCGCTCCTCATCGGCAAACTGTCTCTGTCGCTCTTCCTCGCGAGCACGCTGACCGTCTTCATGCAGCTGCCGTCGATCTTCAACCCGTTCCTCGGCGTCTTCGTGGACCGGAAGCACTGGCAACGTCCCCTCCTCGTGCTCGCTCCGGGAATGACCGGAGTGTTGCTCTGCCTCGTGGGGTTGGCTCCTGACTACGCGGCGCTTGTCGTCATTCTCCTCGTGGCCGGATGCAGCGTTGCGGCGATCCATGTGGCGGGCCCGGTGTTGGTCCATCGGTTCTCTGGCCCATCTGTTGGGCGTGGAATGAGTTTCTTCATGGTTGGCGGCGAACTCGCCCGAACGGTGGGGCCGCTCGTCGCGGTGCAAGCGGTCTCGAGTTTCGGACTCGCGGGGATTTGGAAGCTCGCCCCGGTCGCGGCGCTTTCCTCGCTGCTGCTCGCGCGTACGATTCCACCGGTGGAAGTGCCGACCGACCGCGAACCGCCGCTGTCGCTCCCGGCGCTGTTGCGTCGGATGAGCGGGCTCTTCACCGCAGTGATCGGGATCCTCTTGGCGCGCGCCTTCATGGTCGGCGCGCTCACCACCTTCCTTCCGACCTACATCTACGGGAAGGGACAGGGGCTCTGGATCGCGAACGTCTCACTCTCGATCCTGGAGCTGGGTGGAGTGGTCGGTGCACTTCTCTCTGGCACCCTGAGCGATCACTGGGGACGACGGAACGTGCTCTTCGTCGCCGTCGTGTTGTCGCCGATCCTCATGCTGTTGTTCCTCGCGACCGACGGCCCGGTTCGCCTCGGCGTCCTGGCCGTGCTCGGGCTCGTCACGCTCTCGACGACTCCGGTCCTCATGGCGCTCGTCGTGGAGAGTTCGGGCTCGAGCCCGGCCGCGGCCACGGGCACGTTCATGATGATCAGCTTCGCACTTCGTTCGCTCATCACGCTGCTCGTGGGAGCGGCAGGGGACTTGTTCGGGCTGGACGCGACGTATGTTGGGTGTGCGGTGCTCGCTTCGCTGGGCCTGCCGTTCGTGTTTCGGTTGCCGAAGAAGTCGGTGTGGAGCGCCGGGAACTAGAAGCGGATCGAGGCCGTCACCGCGAAGTGGTCGGAAACAGAGCGTCCTTCCGGAAGGAAGAAGTCGATGTCCGCTGCCAGTACCTTCGTTCCCGGCGCGACCATGATGTAGTCGATCTTGGCCCCGCTCTTCTCGCCTCGGAAGCTGTTGAAGGTCCCGACTTCCTCGGCATTGGAATGAAGGCCGCGGAAGGTGTCGACCATCGGAACCGGCGTCTTCGCTCCGTCGTTCTCGCCCTTCAGGTACTGCAGTGGCGGACTGTTCTCGGCAGCGTTGAAGTCACCGGTCAGTACGAACGGGGCGCCGGGCTTGCGTTCCGCGATCCGCTTCGTGATCAGGCGGACGCCGTTCAGCCGTGCCTCTGCGGACTGATGGTCGAGGTGGGTGTTGTAGTGGTAGAAGGTCATCCCGGTCTCTCTGTCCTCGAGCCGCGCCCACGTGCAGATGCGGACGCAGGCACTGCCCCAGTCCTGGGATCTCTTCTCCGGCGTGTCGGAGAGCCAGAACGTGCCTGACTCGAGCAGGTCGTACTCCCGTTCGTCGTAGAGGATGCAGGAGTACTCTCCGGCTGTCTCACCGTCACGGCCGATGCCGACCTCACCGTATTGCGGCAAGGCGCTCCGGATCTCGTCGATCTGGAATCGCAGCGCTTCTTGCAGACCGAGAACACCCGGGCTCTGTTGCCGCAGCTGATCGATCATCAGCTCTCGCCGGTTGCTCCACGAGTTGTCGCCGTCGTCGGCCGTTCCGTAGCGGATGTTGTAGGACATCACCCGTACGTCCTGCGCCTGCGCGGACGCGAACGTCAGCACAAGGAGCACTACGTGCATGAGGATCGAGCGTATCGTCGACATCCGTTCCTCCATGAGGGGAAGCCTGCTGGTCTTCCGCGTTCCGACGGTCCCTACCGTCTTCATCCTAGTCCATCCACCATCGACCCGGGCCACCTCCGTGCTAGCATTCTCCGCATGCGACCATCCGCTCGGGTTCGCCGACGAGGAGCGCGCGGCTGCGCCTCATCCCCCGGCGCTCCATTCGTCGTCCTTCTCTCCCTGGGCAGCCTGCTGGCCACGTTTGCCCCTGCCCAGTCGTCGACGTTACCGGCCCGCTCCCAATCGATCGACGTGATCGAGGATGGACACCTGAGACGAGGCTACTGGTACGCAGATCCCGGAGTCGCGCTCGACACGTACGTCGCGCGCCGTACTCAGGCGACGCGATCCGTCGAGTTCCGGAGTGACCTCGGCTCTCTCGTGTTCGAGGTGGCGCCGGACACTACGATCGATTTCGTAGTCGTACTCGAAGACGGGCGCCGCTGTCAGACGAGGATCACCGCGCCCAGGCGGGGTACTGTGTGGACCGATCCGGCCGTGCCCTGCGTCATCCCGTTCCGACTGGGAGACGACAACAAGATCCACATCGAAGGGACGATCGAAGGCTCACCGCCCCTCGACCTGATGTTCGACACAGGTGCGGACACCGTCGTCCTCTATCCCTCGGGACTCGCCAAGGTCGGCACGCTGCCGATCGACGGAACGATCGAGAACGCCGGGTTCAGCGGCACGGTTCGGCGGGAGACGAGCAGTGACATTCGGATCTCGATCGCAGGGCTCGAGTGGGACCACGAGCAGGTCATGGTCGTCGAGCAACAGGTCGAGCGCGTGGACGGTATCGTCGGATGGGTGCTCTTCGAGGACAAGGTGCTCGACATCGACTTCGGGCGTAGCGAGATCACGGTCCGGAATCAGCTGCCCGAGTCGATCGACGACTATGCGCGCCTACCCTTCGAGTACCGCGGTTCGCTCCCCTACGTGGCGATCGGATGGAACGACGCGCCATCCCGAGGCGCGTTCGTGGTCGATACAGGTTCGAGCGCGAGTCTGCACGTCACGCGGGCGTTTGTGAACTCCGTCGCCCCCTCCGGCGGCTTGACGACTCTCGGTACGAGTCGATCGGGCGGGCTCGGGGGCGGACGCCAGACGAGCGATGTCGTATCGGTCCCATCGATCAGTCTAGGAGGTCTCCGGATCGCCGACATACCGGTCCATGTCGCGCGCTCGGGAGGCGCGCCGGGCGACGCGGCCGGCACGCTAGGGATGGACCTCCTCCAGCGATTCTCGATCGTCCTCGACTCGAAGGGCGACGCACTCTTTCTCCGTCCGGGGCCGCTCTTCGACACGCCCTTTCAGACCGACTGGACCCCCCGTTGGGTGCGGCCCTTGATCGCAACGGTTTCGGGAGCCTTGCTCGCCGTCGTCCTGGGGATCCTCATCGCGCGTCGGCGACGCCTTCGGGCGACCCAGTCCCGGGTCTAGGATCCGCCGAACCTCGTACCCCCTTTACTCTGTTGGCGTTAGGACTCCGAGCCGGGCCGTGGGCGCTTGCCAAGGCCATGGAAACTGTCTTTGCTCGGGGCTGTGCCGCTGCACAGGCCGTGGCGAATGTTGCTGTCGACCTTGGAGCGGCGCACTTGGGGTCTCGCGCCCTTTGAGCGGAGGAGTCCGCCACGCAACTGCGGCTGTTCGGTCGCTCCGTGGCTCCCGCGTTGTTGCGCCAGAGCTGGCGACGGTCACTCGTCGCGGCAGCGCGGCTCGAGCCGCGCCGACCACAGTCGACGGACCGAGTTCCACGCCTGCACTGACGGCCGTCGAGATTGAACGGCCGATTCGAAGCCGCTCGATTCCCGCCGCAGACCGGGAGCATCTGGTTTGCACGGCTGCGAAGGCGTTGGAGACTCTCTCCGGGCGGAGGGATGCGGCTGCGGTGAGGTGCGGGCGATGTCGCGGCGACCGTCGAGCCGCTGCGGACGGTTCCTCGAATCCCGACAGCGCCAGTTGGGCCGGTGCGGACAGCCGCGGAAGTTTCGTCGGGCACCCCTGCAGCCGCTCGAACCGCGCCGGGAATCCGCGAGGCCGTAGGTGAGCGGCTGCGGTCCCGGCAGAGAGAGTTTCTGAGGCCTTTGCACCGGCCCGGACGAAGACACATGTTGTTTTGCAGCGACTTACAACGGCTTCCCAGCTCGGCCCGGACTCTTGCCGGCGTCCAAGGAGCCGCCAGCTCGGCCCCAGCGACACTTTCCTCCGAACGGGATGCCGTCGAGAAGGTCATGTCGAGGTTCGTCGGGGCCCCGTGTGCCGGTCCGAAGTGGCCCGCCGCTGGCGAGGGGTTCGCTATGAATGAGTCTCGGCGCCGAGACTCGCCGTCGAGATAAGCCGCTCGGCGACGAGGTAGGCTGCAAATCAGTCTCAGCGCCGAGAGTGTGCCGTGCAAGCCGTACCCTGCCACGGTTGGGACCGAGTGTTGCGCTCGAGCGGGTGATCGTCTCGGGTGAAGCGTACACGGGGATCCTGCAGGCTCTGTCATTGAAGCCCCGCAATCTGGGAAGTAGCGAGGAGCCGACGCCGTTCTCGGGGCGGAAGGCAAACTCTCGGCGTGCCGGGTCGAGCCGAGGCCTCAGCCGGGGTCGGGGCAGAGCATGTGGTATGGGGTGGTCAGGAACACGGGAGAGTCTCGCTTCTGGCGGAACGGAGAGAGTCGCCGAAGACTCCGCGAACGACCTGAGTTCCAGACGTTGGAGCGAGGACGGGAACAGGGCGTCACGTGGTCAGGTCCGCAAACCCAGAGCGGGACTGACGGCAGGAGATGTCGGGCCGGCATAGTACCGAGGAAGGAAACCAACCCACGGGCCCGTGGAGAGGCCGAGCCGGATGGGGAACCGGAGGAGGAAAGACCATGGGGACCAGAGCTCCCAGACGGTGTCCACGCGACCCGAAGGATAGAAGAACTGGCTCAGAGGCGGCCGAAGATGGCGCTGACGACCGGGTCACTACATCGATATGGGTGGCTACGGAAGGAGCGGACGCGCCGAGACGGTGCAGTGGGTGGACGGTCAGACGGCGGAGGTACGAGCGGGATCTCGAGGAGCTGCAAGATCTTCTCGGCCGTTCAAGACCGGCAGCACACGCCCCGGTGAAGCGGGTATGTTCGAGGCAGACGGATCGCCGAGACCGATCAGGATCCGACGTCGAGGACAAGATCCTGCAGCGAGCGGTCGCGATGGTGCTGGAGACGATCTACGAGCAGGATTTTCTGGACTGCTCTACGGATCCGACCGGGACGTTCGGCCCCAGCGATCAGGCCTGGAACAGCTGGATGACGCGTCGGGAGGAGGCTGGTGATCGAACTCGACATCAGGCTTCGATCATCTAGACCATCGCCATCTCGGGCTTTCTGGACCACGGACGAGACGGTGCTCCGTCGTACGATCCACAAGTGGCTGGCCGGGTTCTCAGATGGGCAGTGCGCGACGAAGGAGGACCCCGGTGGTGTGGTCTCCGTCCTGGCGAACATCTATCTCCATGAGTGCTCGATCTCTGTTCCCGGGAGGTTCTTCCTCGGTTGTCGGAGATCGATCCTCGTTCGCTATGCGGACGATGCGATCCTCGGTTCGCTTCGAGTCTGATGCCGCAGGGTCTTGCGACGCTCCCGAAACGTTCGAGCGGTTCGGTCTCGTCTCATCCGGAAGACCGCCTGCTTCCGTTCCACCTCCGCGTGCAGGAGGCCCCAGAACGAGGCCGGGGACGACGTTCGACTTCCTCGGCTTCGTTCACCTGGCGCGTACCGAACCGGAGGCACCTGTGCAACCGACGCTTCGTCCGGTTGCATCGATCGCTTGTGATCTCTCGGAATGGTGCCGACGACATCGACACCTTCCGATCCGCACATCGTCCTCTGCCGCAGCTCCGCGGGCACTATGCTACTACGGCATGAGCGGTAACGCTCGGCTGTCGCGCTTGCCTGGCGACTCGCTCCTGGTGAAGTGGCTCCGGCGTCGATCCCAGCGCACCCGCATCACGTGGCGTCGTTGGGCTCTTCTCCGTGAACGCTTCCCCCTTCCAGCTGCGCGGATCGTACACCGACTCTTCCCGTCCGTGTCGAATCCCTGATCTGAGGAGCCGGATGCGGGAAATCTGCACGTCCGGATCTGTGGGAGGGGTAGGTGTCTTCGGATGCCTCCCCTATCCCGACCTCGCCGTCGAGACTCGCCGTCGAGATAAGCCGCCCAGCGACGGGATAGGCTGCGAGCCAGTCTCGGCGCCGAGACTCATCGTCGAGATAAGCCGCCCAGCGACGGGATAGGCTGCGAATCAGTCTCGGCGCTGAGACTCATCGTCGACACTGCCGCCGTGCTAGACTTCCTCGAATGCGGCCATACCTCTTCGTGATACTTCTCCTCCTGGGCAATCTGCTGGCCGCGATTGCTCCTGTCCAGTCGTCCTCGCTGGTCGACGTACCCTTCGCGCACGACGCGAGCGGGTGGGATCGGTCCGCGCTTCCGGCCGAGGAGCTGGCCACGCTCGAGCCGTGGACCGGATCCATCTCGGAGACGGATCCTTCCCGGCAGTGGAAGTTCCACCCAGCGCCTCCGGCCTTAGCCCCGCGCCACGACTCTGCGTCGCCGGCGCGCGTTGCGGCCCCGGCCTCCGGCGCCGGCATCGGCCGACCCTCAGCTCCCTCGCGTCCCGACGCCCCTCGCGCGCCCCCTTCCTGCTCTCTCCTCTAACCGAGTCGCTCCATCTGACTCCGGGATCGATCGGATCCCGCGAGTTGCTCCAACGACACGCATTCCGGGGTCACGCAAAGCCGGACCTCAGGAGGAGATTGCAATGTCCAATCAGATCGAAACGACCGAGCCCGTGATCACCAAGACCCAGTTCACCCGCCCGTCCTGGGCGCAGAGGCACGCGGGGACCGTCATGCTGCTGGCTCTCGGCGGGATGTTCCTGGTGGTGATCGTGGTCGAGGCGCTGCGGCGCTGAGGCGGAAGCGTTTGGGCCGAAGCGTTGACGTAGAGCGAAGGCGATTGGGTGGTGCTGATGCGTCTACTTGGTGCCGAACGCTCTACGTAGCGCAGAAGTGTCCACGTGGTGCTGAGGTGTCCACGTGGTGCTGAGGTGTCCACGTAGCGCAGAAGTGTCCACGTCGCGCTGAACGCCTGACGTGGGAGGCGGGGGCCGAGGATGTTCGGCTCCCGCCATGACCCGCCGGGCACGGACTACGGTGCACGCTACTCTCGACGTTGAGAGTCCGCGTCGAGATAACCCCTGCCGGGCACGGGTTACGCTGCTCATGGGACGCACGCCGAATCCCCGAGCAGTCCTCAATGAGGCGAGGCGGCGGTCGCCGTTGCCGCGGTGGTTGCCAGACGCCTCCCTCGTGTCATACCATCGAAGCCGATTCGACGGAGGCAGTATCGACCGGTTGCTAGTGCGCTATCTGCGATGAGGACGAGAGGTGGCCTTGTCCACGCTCGAGCGTACTAACATGAATCCGGAGGTCGCTTCATGGGCCGTTTCGTTGCACTTCCCACTTCCGCAGTTCGCCTCCTGAGTCGTCTCCCCGGCCAACGGAATCGCGTCAGATCCTCCCTTCTCCGCTCAACTCCGATCGTGGTTGGGGCTGTCTCGGTCAACGTCGGGTTCTGCGCTGGCGCGTTGCTCCTCGGCGCCGTCGGGTGTGGTGGAGGCAACACGCCCACCGATGCTCCGGGGGACCCCGCGGGAGTTGGAGCCAGCATCGGGTCCATAGCGCTCGTGGACGAGGTCGGCGATGTCGGCATCGTTACGCCCCAGGTTGCAGCCGACCCGATCTTGGTCTTCCGAGACGACCCGACGCGGTTCGCGTTCCGTGCACTGAACTCCGCGGACGAGCCGCTGTCCGAGGAGGAGATGGACGGACTCGACTTCGTTCCGCGGGACGTCATCGAAGAGTACCTGTCCGTGAGTATGGACACGGCTGACGGAGGCCAGGCGATCCGCTGCGTCGGCCATTCGCTCGCCCTCGTGTCCTTTCGCGTGGAAGTTTGCGATGAAGACCAAGTTGTGTTCCGTTCCGCGCCGATCCCCATCCAGGTAGAGGCGCCCCTCCCACAGAGTCAGGTGGTCCAGTACCCAGACGGTAGGCCGTTCGCGACCAACGACGCGGTCCAATTGGAGCTCGGGGAGGATCCCGGCCCGCTCAGGCTGCGCTTCCTCGACGCTGAAGGAACACCGATCAACTCAGATAGGCTCGGTCGCCTCGCTTCGGTCGAGTACGCAACGTCGACCGAATCCGTGATCGAGGTGAGTCCGGATGGTGACGATAGCTTCGGGTTCCGAGCCGTGGCCCATAGCCTAGGTCAGACGGACGTGATCGCGCGCCTGGTGCATCGACGCACCGGTCGGCTGCTCGGGGAGTTCCCGCTGTTCCAGGCGCAGGTGGTTCCGGTCGCGACGCCGCCACAGTGGCATGGGTTTCAGGATGGGCCGAACGGGAAGGTGGAGAGGCTGGTCGGGACCGCTGACGGCCTCGTCGTCCAGGGACAGTTCACCTCGGTGGGAGGGATGGACGCGGACGGGTTGGCCCTCTGGACTCCCGACGGATGGCGGGAGATGCCCGACGTGCCCGGCGGCGTCGAGAGCTTCGCCTACGACGGCGACAAACTCATCGCGGTGACTGGAACGGCAGAGGTGGTCGAGTGGACCGGGAGCGACTGGATCAACATACGCGTCCTGCCGCAGGTCGAACCTGTGGTGCTGTTCCGCGGAGCGCCGATCTCGTTGTCGGACGTCGAGGCCACATGGCTCGCACCCGAGGGGCCGCGTTGGAGGTTGATCGATCTGGCCGTGGTCGAGAACAGGTTGTTTGCGATTTCTACCCGGACGATGAGCTATCCAGGGGGGAGTCCGATCGACGGCGCGCTCCAGGAACTCGTGGGGGACGCGTGGCACACCGTCGCCGTCATAGGTGGCGACTTCCAGGGACGCTGGGACGGGATGATCGGATTCGTTCAGGGCTGCGGTGAGTCCGTGTACTTCTCTGGGGGTACACCGAACGAACAGGATGACACATGGGATCTGATCCGCACATCCGGGCAGCAGATGGCCTGCCTCGATGGAAGTCCCTATGTCATCTTCGAGTACTACGGTGGTCTGTACCAGTTGGTGGACGGAGTCCACGTACCGCTCGGGTCCGTTGCTCACCCGTCCCAAATCCTGGCTGTTGCAACCTATGAGGGGAACGTCTTCATCGGCGGAGAGTTCTCAGAGGTTGATGGGATTCCGTCACAGAATCTCGCCTCGTACTCGCCGTGACGTTCGCGCCACGAGGTTCGCGCCTAGTCTCGGCGTCCTTCGTCGTCCAACACTGCGAGTATCTCGCGCACTTTGGTCGCAAGCTGCGGCACATCGTTGGTGATGATAGACGCGATCGCTCTTCACAGGTTCACGGCCTCCGACAACACCTGTTCGCGGAGAAGAGGGTTGAGGCCTGGCTCCGTCACGATCTCGACGTCGCGGCCGAGGAGTGCTTCCAGATCGAGAATCAGGCCGGCAGGGAACCAGGAGCTGACTACGGGCCCGGTAGTGATCAGCAGGTCGATGTCGCTCTCTGGCGAGTCGTCGCCTCTTGCCACAGAGCCGAAGATCCGAATGGACGTGACACCGTGCTTTCGTGCGACCTGTAGGACGTCGTCCCGCTTTGCTTGAATGACTTCGATGGTAGTCATGCTCAACGCTCTCCTCAATACGACCGCGCGAACACCACCCGCTTCTTCGACGCCTTCCCCGTGAAGATGCACTTCCCATCTTCCTCTTCCGCGTCCATCGGAATGCACCGCGGCGTCACCTTGAGCCCCTTGAGGATCTCTTCGACCTCCGGCTCCTCGCTCCAGTGCGCTGCCGCGAATCCGCCCGGGGCGTCTTCGGCGAAGTACTCCTCGAACGCCTTTCGGTCGTCGATCCGTACCGTGGCTTCTTCCTTCGCGGCCTTGGCGCGTGCGTAGAGTCCGTCCTGGATCTCATCCAACATGGAGGTGGCCCGGGCGATGAACTCGGTGCGGGAGAGGCTCTCCTTGTCCTTCGGCGACTTGTCACGACGCGCGACGAAGACGGAGTCGGAGGCGATGTCGCGCGGGCCGATCTCGACGCGGATCGGGACGCCTTGCTTGACGTACTGCCAGCTCTTCTCGCCGCCGCGGATGTCGCGGTCATCGAGGAGCACGCGGACCTTGCCCTCGAAGTAGTCCTGGGCGGTGAGTTCCTTCACGAGCGAGTCGCAGAACTCGAGAACTTGCGACTTCTCCTCGTCGTTCCGGTAGATCGGCATGAGCACGATGTGCTTCGGCGCGAGCTTCGGCGGGACGATGAGTCCGTCGTCGTCGGAGTGATTCATGATGAGTCCACCGACGAGACGCGTGGAGACGCCCCACGACGTGGTCCAGCAGAACTCTTCGACGCCTTCGCTTCCCAAGTACTTCATGTTCTGGGCGCGCGCGAAGTTCTGGCCGAGGAAGTGGGACGTGCCGGCCTGGAGTGCCTTTCGGTCCTGCATCATCGCTTCGATGGTGTAGGTGGAGACGGCACCCGGGAACCGTTCGCCCTTGGTCTTCTCGCCCTTGGTCACCGGCATCGCCATCACGTTCTCGGCGAAGTCGGCGTAGAGGTCCAGGATCATGAGCGTCTCCTGGATCGCTTCGTCGGCCGTCGCATGCGCGGTGTGGCCTTCCTGCCAGAGGAACTCCGCGGTCCTGAGGAAGAGACGCGGACGCATCTCCCAGCGGACGACGTTGGCCCACTGGTTCATCAGGATCGGGAGGTCTCTATAGGACTGGATCCACTTCGCGTACATCTCGCCGATGATGGTCTCGCTGGTCGGACGCACGATGAGCGGCTCCTCGAGCGGACCGGCCGGACGGAGTCCACCACCCGGCGCCGGCTCGAGACGGTGGTGCGTCACGACGGCGCATTCCTTCGCGAACCCTTCGACGTGCTCGGCTTCCTTCTCCAGGTAGCTCATCGGGATGAACAGTGGGAAGTAGGCGTTGACGTGTCCGGTCGCCTTGAACCGGTCGTCGAGCGTGCGCTGGATGTTCTCCCAGATCGACCAGCCCCACGGCTTGATGACCATGCAGCCACGGACCGGCGACGTCTCCGCCAGATCCGCTGCCTTGATCACCTGCTGGTACCACTCCGGGTAGTTTTCCGCCCGAGTCGGGCTGATCGCCGTCTTCGCCTGCTTTGCCATGTTCGTTCCCGTTTCGTTGGTTCGCGTGCTCGTGCTCGTTCACCGGCACGGACATTTGCTCGCCTCGGCTCGCTTGCCGACATCGTTCTATCGGTTCACGGGGACGCCTTCGGTCCGCCGCATCCCGTACGGTCCAGTGTTTCGGGTCTGGCGAACGTCCTGTCCAGACCGGCTGGAGCGGGCTAGCATACACGTTTTGGGAAGGGTCGGTCCCGCTCATCGTCCGGTCTGTCAATGGGAGGCGCCATGGAATCGAGCCCGAAGCCCGAGGATCTCTCCGCTCTTCGCGTGTTCGGCGGGTCCTATGCCGAGCAGCCGGAACTCCTGGCCCCTGTGTTCCGGCTCCTGGACGGCGTCTTCAAGGGGATCGCCGGCCGAGCGGCGGCGGTGGCGGCGATCGGCACCACCTGGGAGTCGGTTTCCCGGCCGTTCGTGGCGATGGACGGGGATCGCGTGCTCTCTCACGTCGGTCTGATCGACCTTCCGCTCGTTCTGGACGGACGCCGCACTCGGGTCGGTTCGATCCATGCCGTCGCGACCCATCGGGATGCACGTCGACGCGGGCTCTACCGGGCCGTGATGGAGGTGGCCGAGCGAGACGCCTTCGGCGACTACGAGACCTTGGTCCTCACCACCGAGAACCCTGAGTACTACGAGCCCTTCGGGTTCCGTGTCGTCCCCGAACACGAGTTCCGGATCGAGTGGGACGGCAGCGCCATGAACCGGGCTCGTTCCTCGGCGTCGCCGTTTCCTGCGCCGCGACGGCTGGATCTGCGCGTGCCTGAAGATCTCACCACGCTGTTCCGTCTGCTCGACACCCGCGCTCCGGTCTCCGAAGTCTGTGGGATCGTCGCCGACCGGGTCGTTTTCTGCTTCTCGGAGTCAGGTGGCCCGCTCTGGTACTTGGAAGACCTCGACACAGTCTGTGTCGTTCAGTACAGCAAGTCGGGCGTCGAGGTCGATCCGAGCGGCGAGCCAGATCGACTCGAGGTGTACGACATCGTTGCGCCGCAGATGCCGCGTCTCCTGGACGTGCTGTTGCGGCTGCCGGGGATGGACACGGTTCGCGACGTCGTCCTGCACGTGTCGCCGGACTCGATGGGGGTGGAGGTGGCACGTGCCGATCGGTCTGTCGCTGCGCCAAACGCCGACGCGAGTCCTCTGCGGGCCGTACCGGTCGCGCGGGTCTTCGATCACGACGGTCCGTCCCTCCTCATGGTGCGTGGGCCGTTCGTCTCGGAAGGGACTCCGTTCACCCTCCCGCGAACTGCTCGGACCTGACCCGAACCGGCAAGAACGACGAGGGGGCTGGGACCTCGCCCGGCGTGTACCGGGCGGGGTTCCCAGCCCCCTCAGTCCGACATCTCGAGCGATGGCCGCGAGTATCCCTCGACATGCCGGTCGGATCCCCTGTCTCTGCCGCAGAACCCGCAAGGGGCGTGCTGGACTTTGGCGTCCTCAGGAGATCGCGAGTGTTGTTCCGCTGACCCGGCTGTCGGGGGGGTGTAAAGCAAGGTGAACCCGATCAGCGGAACAAGTTCGCTGGGGCCCTGGCGATTCGGCAGGGGCCCGTCGTGGCTTGCGCCACGAACTTCATCTCTTCAGTACTGTCTCCCGTGCCATTGTTGTCTCCAAAGCTACGGCCACTAGTGCATTCCCCAGACGACGACGCGAGCCGGCTTCCGACCCTTGCTGACGTTTCCGTAGGTGAACTCGACCTGCTGGATCACTCGGTCGCCCCCGTCGAGGTCGATGACGCGAGAACTCGAGCCGGGAGCGAACTTGGATCGGACTTCGACGTCCTGATAGGTTCCGTTTCCGAAGAACACCTTGAGGTCGAAGATCTCCATCGATGACCGCGCGACACGGAGCTGAATCTTCTGGAAGCGGCCCTCGGTGACGGTGACTGGGATGACGTCGCGATCGAGTCGTCCGTCTACTTCTCGCACGCCGAGCCGCTCCCAATCCCCGGCGGTCGCATCCGCCGCGACGGGCAGCGCGAGTCCGATGGCGACGAGCGCGGTGAGCGACACCACGAATGCCGCCAGGAGGCGGGGAAACGTGCGAAGGGTTCCGAGTGAACTCATCTTTTGGCGACTCCTTTGACCGTTCCTGTGAATCCGTTCGTCGAGGGGGCTCTTGCGAGCCAATGTCCATTCGGGGAGAGGTAGAGAAAGTAAGGTGCCAGGGATGGAGTTGGATCGGCCCACCCTTGTCGGGCAACGAGTTGGAGCTGTGATGGTCTTTCGAGCACCGCGTAGGATCGACAGACCGTGTGGAATCTACACGCCCCAACTCCCTACCTTACGAAACGCGTGTTACATCCAGGAGCGCGAGTCGCCCGATCAGGCGACTCCTGGCCGTGCCTCGTGGGGGCACGGTCCGCCGCGACGCACCGTGCCCTCCGGGAGCCGGCGTAGCTGGGTGGCTTCGGGAGAGTGGATTGCTTCCGCGACGGTTTCCCAATGGGCCGGCGTATCTGTGCCATAATCACCTGATACCGAAACCTAGGCTGATCTTGGCGGGAGCGGGAGCGATCGTGCGGCGCATCATCCTGATTACGACGGGTGGAACCATAGAGAAGACCTACGACGAGTCGACGGGCGAGCTGGCCAATCGACACTCGATCGTCCGCAAGATGCTGGGTCGTCTTCGTCTCGAGGACACCGAGGTCTCGATCCTCGAGCTGATGCACAAGGACTCGCTCCTTCTCACCCCGTTCGACCGGGCCAAAGTGGTGGACGTGGTTCGAACCTTTGGCGCCGAGGACACTGCGGGCGAGACCACCGGCATCGTGGTCCTCCACGGGACCGACACACTGCACGAGACGGGCGAACTGCTGTTCTCCTCGATTCCGTCGCCCCAGCTGCCGATCGTTCTGACGGGGGCGCTTCGCCCGTACGAGATGAAGAAGTCCGACGCGCTCCAGAACCTGACGGAGGCGATCTTCGCCGCCGGGCTCCTCAGCCCTGGGGTGTACTGCGTCGCTCACGGTCGAGTGTTGCCGTTCCCCGGCGTCGTCAAGGACCGGGCCCGAGGAACCTTCGTCAGATCCTAGGGTTTTGGGGCGGACGATTGCGGTGGTGATGGTGAACGCCGGGTCTGATAGCTCTGCGTCGTTGGTCAAGAGACAGTTGAGAGGCAGTCGCCCCCGGCGGCCCGGCCACAATCCTGAAGGAGCGAAGGCGTGATTCGGATGACGGAACTGGTTCGGTGGGTTGGGGCTGCCATCCTGGTGGCGGCGAGTGGGATGGCCCACAGCGCGTCGGCGGCGCCGCGTTCGTTCGACCTCGCAGATCCGATGGGACGGAACGCGGTCGCTCTGACCATGGAGTCCCGGTACCAGCCGATCCGGGGAATCGCCCAGGAAGTCCAAGGCTCCCTCTCCTTCGACCCCGAAACGGGGGCCTGTTCCGGCACGATCGAGCTGGTCTCCAGCTCGGTCCATTGGATCGGAGACGACCTGGACGAGGACCTCTTCGGCCCGAGCTGGTTCGACGTCGCGAACCGCCCGACCTGGCCGATCACGATCAAGGCTGCGGCCCACGCCGAGGCGCTGAACGATGAGACCTGGCAGATCGCTGCCCTTGGCGCGATGGTCGTACGTGGCCGGGCCGGCGGGGTCAACTTCCCGCTCACGATCACTTACCTCCCCGGCGGGATGTCCGAGCGGACGGGTGGAGTGGTCTCGGGAGACCTGATCGTCGTCCGCGGAGGGCTTTCCTTCGCTCGTGGCGAGTACGGTCTCGATCCCGCCTCCCTCGGCGGAGACCTCTACGGGGACGAGATCGAGCTGAACTTCTCGCTCGTCGGCTGGTCCGCCGGGAGCTGATCCGGTGCGGCTCCCGACGAGGCCCGTCGCACTCTCCTGGCTTTCTTTGCTCACCTGGTCCGTCGCGCCTGCATGGTTCGGAGCCCCTGCTTCACGCGCCGTCCCAGTGACGGCTTGGGCGTACCAGCTCCAGAACGTGGACCTCGGCGAGGTCGCGGCGAATTCGACGTTCGATCTGATCGTGATCGACTACTCGTCGGACGGCTCCGAGTCTGGAGAGTGGACGCCAGGGGAGATCGCGGCCGCGCAGTCGAGCGGGAAGACGTTGGTCTCCTACATCTCGATCGGAGAGGCGGA
Organism: Candidatus Eiseniibacteriota bacterium; assembly: GCA_020633975.1. Classification (GTDB taxonomy): domain Bacteria; phylum Eisenbacteria; class RBG-16-71-46; order CAIMUX01; family CAIMUX01; genus JACKCR01. The sequence goes on from JACKCR010000013.1 coordinate 83,184, forward strand.
AGACTACCGTTACTACTGGGATCCGAGCTGGACGACGAATCCTCCGAGCTGGCTCGGCCCGGAGAATCCCGATTGGGCAGGGAACTACAAGGTTCGCTTCTGGGATCCGGGATGGCAGGCGATCGTGTTCGACTACTTGGACAGGATCGTCGCGCAAGGCTTCGATGGCATCTACATGGACATCATCGACGCCTACTACTACTGGAGCGAGGAGTCACCGGAGCAGCCGAACGCGGATGCGTTGATGGTCGACTTCGTCGTTGCGATCCGCTCCTACCTCACGAGCATCGGACGTCCCGACATGCTCGTCATCCCTCAGAACGGTGAGTTCATTCTCGTAGAGGACGACGTCACCCCGGCGCTGCGCGCGGCCTACTTGGATGCGATCGACGCGATCGGAGTCGAAGATCTCTTCCATCCGGGGGACCTCGACGAGAACAATCCGTTCGGCCCGGAAGTGGACCGTCTCGACATGGTGCGTGAGTATCGGGATGCGGGGAAGACCGTGCTCTCGATCGACTACCTCACCGATCCGGCGCTGATCGCGCAGTACACCTCGGCTGCGTTCGCCGAGAGCTTCTTCCCCTACGCGACCGTTCGTGCACTCGACGTCTTGGTCGACGGAATCCCGTCTCCGAACGCGAACGTGCCGGGATCCACGGCTCCCGTGGAGATCCAGCTCGAGTGCTTCCCGCAGCCTTCGGCCGGAAGGCTCTTCCTCGACTTCCGCTCCACCGGGTTGGGCGACGCTTCGATCGATCTGCTCTCGGCAGACGGGCGTCGGCTTCGTCATCGACGCGCGTACCTGCCGTCCGGTGGGATGCAGATCGACCTGTCGCCGTGGGCAGAAGAGCTGCCGTCCGGGCGCTACTACCTGCGCGTCACTCAGGGGACAGCCGAAGCGTCGATCGCCGTCGTCTCGATCCGCTAGATGTGGCCTCTACGGGCACTGCACGTCGGGGTAGCTCGGATGCGGCCCCCAGCAGCACGTCTCTCCCTGGAGGTCAGTGAGCTGGCCGGCGCCCGTGCTCTTGCTCCACGCGACGGTCAGCGTCGCGTTCTCGGACGCATCGTAGAACGAGACGGCGAGGTCATCGTTGTTGGCGTCGTACACGAGTTCGTCGCCGTTGCCGTCACTGTCGTCGTTACGGTTCTCGAACGTCAGGGTGCCGACGTCCGCGGATGGGACGTCGTACGTCGAGTACATCGTCTCTCCGACCTCGTCGAGATCGCCCGGGTCGTAGAAGGTCCAGTTGCCGGAAACTGCGGCCAGGTTCGAGAGGCCGGTGTACCAGACGAAGTCGTCGAGATCGAGTGTGGTTCCGCTGACGCGCATGGTCCACTCGACCGAGACGGCACTGGCGAGGTGCCCGTCGAACTCGGCGGACCAGGCGTTCGACCCTGATCCACCGGATGCCGACCAGCGCCACGTCTGGTTGCCGACGTAGACCGGCTCGTTCTGGACCGTCGCGCCGAGGGTGGCGATCGGGAGGATGAGAGCCGTGGCGACGAGTCCGTTCGCGATCGAGACCAAGAGGAACGACCCGGTGTGGCAAGGGCCGGCCGCCAGGGGGCTGCCGCTGTCGTTCAGCTCGCTGAGATCGATCTGCATGGTTGCCGTGGACGGAGTCTGTCCAGGGAAGGTCGGGTCTGGCTCCGTTTCCTTCTCGTCATCGGAACATCCGATTCCTGTTCCGAGCTGCGCGGCGAGGAACAGGCCTCCGGCGAGGAGTAGGGTAGTCCGCCCGGTCCGGTGGATGCGCATGGTCTCTACCTCCGCTTTCTAGTGTGGACCAACGGTTCGCCCGAGATACCGGCCCGAAGAGCGTCGGAATGGCTCCGGCATCGGCGGCTCGAGTGTGCGGTCGCTCGACCATCGGTTCGTGCGTGGCTTCGGCGAGAGCGTACGCGGAGTTGGGGGTTGGAGCCACCAAGGATGGTGCAGTTTGCGGCGTGGTCCATACAGCCAGCGGCACCGAGAAAGGCTGGCGTGCGGGGGCCGGGATTTCGCTACACTGCCGGTTGCAGCGTCGGAGGTTCGGAGCGGGCGCGAGCGAGCCCACCCACTGTACAGACCAACGAGCGCGCTCCACGCAGGGTCCGGCACGCGGCCACGAGAGGCCCGGCGCAGGAATCCGACGCAGGATCAGAGTCAGGCGGGTCCACTCGAAACCCGCATCCTTTCGGTCAAGGAGTCCAATCCAATGCGAACGTTCACCCGAGTCGGGATCGTATCGACAGCCGCGACGCTCATGGCGGTCCCTTTCCTTCTGCCTGGAACTTCCGGAACGGGAGCCGCACTCGCGGCCTCCGACGGCGCGCTCCCGAAGGGCGTCGAGCACGTCGTCTCGCTCCAAGGCATCCACGAGTACAAGCTCGCCAACGGCCTCGAAGTGGTGCTCTGGCCGGACCCTTCCAAGGCGCAGACGACCGTCAACATCACCTACCTCGTCGGCTCGATGCACGAGGGATACGGTGAGACGGGGATGGCCCACCTCCTCGAGCACATGCTCTTCAAGGGCTCGACGAACCACACGAACATCCCGGACGAGCTGACGGCGCACGGCGCGCGTCCGAACGGCTCGACCTGGTTCGATCGGACGAACTACTTCGAGACCTTCTCCGCCACCGACGAGAACCTGGAGTGGGCGCTCGACCTCGAAGCGGACCGGATGGTGAACAGCTTCGTGCGGCGGGAAGATCTCGACTCCGAGATGTCGGTCGTCCGGAACGAGTTCGAGATCGGCGAGAACAACCCCCAGTCGATCTTGGAAGAGCGTGTCTACTCGACCGCATTCCTCTGGCACAACTACGGCAACTCGACGATCGGCGCGCGTTCGGACATCGAGAACGTGCCGATCCCGAACCTCCGCAAGTTCTACGAAACCTGGTACCGCCCGGAGAACGCGGTGCTGGTCGTCGCAGGGAAGTTCGATCAGGACAAGACCCTCGCGATGATCGCGGACAAGTTCGGAAAGCTCGAGAACCCGAGCACGCCGATGCCGCCGGTCTATACGCGCGAACCTGCCCAGGACGGGGAGCGTCGCGTCAGCCTCAAGCGGGTCGGTGAAGTCCAGGCGGTTGCGGTTGCGTACCACATGCCGTCGGGCGCGCACCCGGATTTCCCTGCGCTCGAAGTGCTCGGGCACGTCCTCGGCTCGGAGCCGTCGGGTCGTCTGCACAAGTCGCTGGTCGAGACGGGCAAGGCCACCTCGGTCGACGGACGTGCGGATCGCTTCAAGGATCCGGCCCTCTTCTTCCTTTCGGCGGAAGTGCCGAAGGACAAGGATCTCCAGACGGTGGAAGACGAACTCATCCGTTCCGCCGAGTCGATCGCGGACAATCCTCCCACCGAGGAAGAGGTGCAGCGTGCGGTCAACGCATTGATGCGCCGGTTCGAGCAGGCACAGCGCAACACGTCGTGGGCAGCGGTTGGCCTCAGCGAGTGGGCGGCGATGGGCGACTGGCGTCTCTCCTTCCTCTATAAGGACCGTCTGGGCGAGGTGAAGCCTGCTGACGTGGCGCGCGTTGCGGAGACCTATCTGCGTGCGAGCAACCGGACGGTGGGTCAGTTCCATCCGACCGAGGCCGCGGAACGGGTCGAGATCCCCGAGACGCCGAACCTCGACGAGATGCTCGCGGACTATGTCGGCGGTGAAGGACTCGCCATGGGCGAAGACTTCGATCCGTCTCCGTCCAACATCGAGAGCCGGGTCGAGCGCACGGTCCTCCCGAACGGGATGGAAGCTCTCTTCCTCCCGAAGAAGACGCGTGGCGAGACTGTGAACCTCCAGCTCTCCCTCCACTTCGGCACTCTGGAGAACCTCTCCGGGAAGGCGACGGTGGGCGGCCTCACCGGTTCCATGCTCGACCGCGGCACCGCTACGCGGTCTCGTCAGGAGATCCGGGATGAGCTCGACAAGCTGCAGGCGACGATGCGGGTCAACGGTGGCGCGACCGGTGCGTTCGCGAACGTCGAGGCCACGCGCGAGAACTTCCCGAAGGTCCTCGAGATCCTGGCCGACGTGCTTCGCAATCCTTCGTTCGATGGGGACGAGTTCCGTCAGATGAAGGAAGAGCGACGCGTGCGTGCCGAGGAGCGGAAGACCGACCCTCGCTCTCAGGTCTGGACGACGCTCTCTCGTCACCTCGATCCGTATCCCGAATCCGACCCACGCTACACGCGGACGCCCGAGGAGGAGATCGCGGCCCTGGAGCCGATCACGACCGATGATCTCGCTGCCTTCCACAAGGCGTTCTACGGTGCGAACCACGCGGAGCTCGCCGTCGTCGGTGACTTCGACTCGAAGGAAATCGAGGCGCAGGTCGCCGGGCTGTTCGGTGATTGGGCGTCGTCCATGCCGTACGAGCCGATCGTGACCGAGTTCCAGGATCGTCCCGCGCTCGTCGAGCGGATCCAGATTCCGGACAAGGAGAGCGCTTCGATGGGGGCGGGTCTCCGGGTCGAGATGAGCGACACCGATCCGCAGTATCCGGCGGCGACGCTCGGTAGCTTCATGCTCGGCGGCGGCTTCCTCAACTCGCGTCTCGCGACTCGCATCCGTCAGGAAGAGGGACTGAGCTACAGCGTGTTCGGTTGGTATCGCGCGCCGTGGCGGGGCGACGACGGACGCTTCGGTGCGTTCGCGATGTACGCGCCACAGAACGACCAGCGCCTCATGGACGCGTTCCAGGACGAGATGCGGAAGGCGGTCGAGGTTCCGTTCACCGCGGAAGAAGTCGCCGAAGCGAAGTCCGGATGGCTCCAGCAGCGTCAGGTGTCGCGTGCGAACGACCGGGAACTCGCGGGGCAGCTCACGGAGAACGCCGAGGCCGATCGCACGATGAAGTGGGCCGAGGAGTTCGAGGCGAAGGTCGCGGAGGTGACTCCGGAAGAGATCGCGGAAGTGATGGCACGGATCATCGTGCCGAGCCAGATCTCGATCGTCCGCGCGGGCGACTTCGAGAAGGGGGCGACCATGACCCCCGATGGCAAGACTTCCTCGAGCTCCAGCGTCGCCAACTAGAGGCGAACCGAGGATCGATGAGGGCGGACACGCGGAGAACGGCAAGACTCGGCCTCCTTCTCGTGAGCACTGGTATCTTGGTGAGCAGTGGCATCGGTTGTTCCGATGACGGCTCGACCGGTCCGCCCTCGGATCCCCCGGCCTCCTCGGCCGGCTGCGTGGACTACACGACGCTGCTCCACCGGGAGCGCGGGTTCACGAACGGCAGGTTCCTCGGAAGCGTCGCGGTTCGTGGCGACATCGCGTTCGCGGCGTCTTCGGACGGGCTTCGCGCTCTTCGCGCGAACGGCGACGAACTCGAGGAAGTGGGGCGTTTCGATGCGTACGCAGTCGCCGTACGCCTTCGTGGTGACTACGCCTACGTCGCGTCGGATCGGGAGATCGATTTCGTAGATGTGACCGATCCGACGTTGCTCACCGGTGGGCTGGCTCTCGAGATCCCGTTCAGCGCGCGACGACTCGAAGTGGGGACACGCTACGGAGTCGCGTCCGGGGTCAACGAGTTCCTCATCCTCGACTTCTTCCAGCCTCAGGAACCGACGATCGTGGCTGCTCGGAATCTCGGCGCCACTGTCATCCGAGACCTCGTGCTCTCGGGTAGGACTCTCTTCGTCGCGACGGATGCAGGGCTCTTCGTCTACCAACTGGGCGATGAGCTCTATCCGGAAGAGATCGCGCACTACGGTGATGAGCCTGTGCGGGCGATCGCGCTCCGAAGCGGCTTGCTGGCTGCGACCCTAGAGGACCGCGGGCTGACCATGCTGGACGTCACGAACCCGGAGGCTCCAGAGGAGCTAGGCGAAGGCGTTCCGATCAGGGGAGAGACGGCCGCGGTGGCACTGACCAGCACGCGTGCCTATGTAGGAGCCAACGGAGGAGCGCACGTCTACTCCCACGAGTCGGGCGAGCATCTCACTCTCCTCGGGTTCGCGGCCACGGGCGACGGATTCCCGGCCGAGTGGCTCGAAAGCGGGGGCGATCTCTACCTCGCAAACGGCGGTCTGGAGGTCCTCCGTCCGGGTGGGACCGTGCCGAAGAATCCGGTCGAGATCGCAACGGACGCGGACCTCGTCCACGTCGACGGGAACCTCGTCGTGACCGCAACGTCGAAGAGAGTGGTCGGCCTCGATCTCTCCGATCCCGCGGCGCCGAGAGAGACGTTCTCTTTCGAGGCCGGCGCTCCGGTTCTCGAGTTCGCTCTCGACGAACGAGCCGTTTGGGTAGCCACGGAACTCGCGCTCGAGGAGTGGATTCTGGACGGCGACGCCGTGTCTCCGGGGCGCGTCCTCGAGATCGGGCCCCCGATCGATGCCGTCGACACGGACGGCACTCGAGTCTATGTGTCGTCTGCGACGGAGCTGGTCGTCGTCGATCCGGCCGGCTCGGAACTCGAAGTGGTCGGGCACGTCCCGACGGCTTGGCTCGGTGGCGACTTGGTCGCCGGGGAGGGCGTCGTCTACATCTCGCAGGATCGATGGGGGTTCCAGGTCTTCGACGTGACCGACCCGTCATCGCCTTCGCTGCTGGCCAGTCGCGGGTTCACTCCGAACCCATCGGCGGTCGCGGCGTCCGCGGAACGGGGTGCGGTCGTGGTGAGCATTGGAGACGAGGTGCGGTTCCTCGATCCGCTGAGTTCCGAGGGTACTCGTGTTCTCGATGCGGCGATCTTCGCGTCGCCGGTCCTGGACCTCGCCTTCGTGGGGTCGTTCGTCTACGTCGCGACCGAAGAGGGAATCGACGTGCTCGAGTTCTCGGACGACGCCGATGCGGTACGCGTCGCGGGCGTGCCGTGGCCGGTGGAGTCCGGGCCAGGCCGCCTATACGTCGGCGATCGTCACCTCATTGCGGTGGGAGCGGAGGGCGCGGTGCGGCTTCCCTCCCATTGCGACTAGACGAATACGTTGGGGGCGAGTGCCCGCCCGATCCCGGGGCCGACCGCCCGTCCCTCCGCCAGTCCCTCCGCCCGTCAGTCCTCGTCCTCGGTGAGTTCTGTGAACAGCCACGCCCGCGCGAACTCCCAGTCCCGCTGCACGGTCTTCGAGGACACCCCGAGTACGGTGCCGGCCTCCTCCAGGGTCAGGCCGGCGAAGTAGAGTAGCTCCACGGCCCGGGCCTTCCTTGGGTCGTGAGATTCGAGCTTCTCGAGCGCGTGGTCCAGCTCCAGGAGATCGACGGGTGGTTCCTTCGAGGGGAGGCTGTCAGAGAGTGCCACCTTCTCCGAACCCGCTCCTCGTTTCAGCGCGCCGCGTCGCCTTGCATAGTCGACGAGGACCCGCCGCATCATGGTGGAGGCGAGGGAGATGATGTGGGCGCCGTTCTCCGGTCTGAACCGATCCTGACTGGCGAGACGGAGGAACGCCTCGTGGGCGAGTGCGGTGGGCCGGAGGGTGTAGGCGTCCCGTTCGCCGCGAAGGAGATAGCCCGCCAAAGCCCTGAGGTCTTCGTAGACCAAGGGCAGGAGCCCGCTCAGATCACGAGGCTCGTCGACGGTCGCCCTGGCGACGACATCGCGGACGAACTCCTCGATCTGTGCATTCATCGGGCCGTTCACGTGGCTGCTCCGGGGCGCTCGACTCGCTGTCCTGTCGGGTTCCAAGGGGCCTTGGGTTGATTTTCGACCGTCATGCCAGCCTGCTCAACCCTCTTCGGGCTTGGAGCCGCCAACCTACCGGAGGTTGGCGCGGCGTCGTACGACCACGGTACACCCTCGAGGCCCCCACGGGGCGGGCATTGGCGGCCTCAGGACTTGGCCCGGCGCGGACGGTTTGCGCCCAAGTAGATGGCCCCAAGTGCCAGGCTGGCACCGATCCACTCGGTCCAGCCCGTGGCGCGCCCGAAGAACAGGATGTCCCAGATGAAGGACAGGGTGGGCTGAAGTAGCAGGATGAGACCGGCACGTGAGGTGGGGAGCCGCGGTAGCCCCAGGCTGATGAGGATCCAACCCAATGCCTGGCAGAGCACCCCGTAGCCGACCATGGAGAGGAGACTCGAGCCGTCTGGGATAGCGAGGGATTCCCCTTCGCTCAGGGCACCGATCCCCATGGCGGCCGCGGTCACCAAGGAGATGGCCGTGAGGCTCGCTGCGGGAGTCACGCGGACCCTGCTCCGCTGAGATTGTTGGTAGACGATGACATAGCCAGCGTACGCAAGGGCCGTCGAGAAGCCGAGCAGGACTCCGGTTCGCGCCTCGGGAGGAAGCGCAGACCAGTTCGCTCCCACGAGCAGGAACAGTCCGACCAGGGCGAGTGGGAGCGAGACCACGAAGCGCCACCCCGGCCGCTCTCGATGGATGACGATCCCGTAGGCGGCGAGCACGAACGCTTGGAAGTTGCCCAAGATGGTAGCGAGGCCTGGCCCGACGTAGTGGATCGCTTGGTGCCAAAGCCGGAGGTCGGCGGCGAAGAGGAGTCCGCACGCCGCCGCGAAGCCGAAGGGAACGGGCCCCTTCCAGAGCTGCTCCCTTCGGGCCCGGGTGTAGACGAGCAGGGCTGCGGCTCCGAACGCAGTTCGGTAGAAGCCCGCGGTCATCGGGCCGACGTCCGCGATCCGGACGAACACGGGGGAGAAGCTGATGACGACCGCGCCGACTACGACGAGAAGGGTGGGGGAGGGCCGGAGCTCTGTTGCGCGCATTGCGCGAGTCTACGGCAGAACGGCCTCGTTCCAGGCGTCCGGATCGATCCGGCGAGTTTCCCGATGGAGCCAGACCTTGGCGAGGCTCCAGTCTAGTTTGACCGTGGCCGGACTGATCGAGAGTGTGTCTGCGGTCTCTTCGATCGTCAGCCCGGCGAAGTACCGGAGCTTCACGATTTCGGCTCGCCGTGGGTGATCCACTTCGAGCTTTTCGAGGGCGACGTTCAGGGCGAGTAGCTGCTTACTACATGCGGACGCGAGCACGGCAGGATCGTCGAACGGGACCCGCTCCACATCCCGTCCATGCTTCTCCCGCCGGACACGCCTGGCCCGCTCGACGAGGATTCGGCGCATGGCTTCCGCGGCGGCCCCGAAGAAGTGACGCCGATTCTCCCACTGGACATCGGGCGAGCGGACGAGCCGGAGATAGGCTTCGTGGACCAACGCCGTTGGCTGAAGAGTGTGGTCTGTCGGCTCATTCCTCATCTTCTGGTAGGCGAGGCGACGGAGGGAGGAATACACGAGCGGGAGGATCTGCTCCTCTGCGTCGGGGTCGCCGTTCGAAGCGGACTGGAGGAGTCGCGTCAGCTCCTCTTGTCCAGGCTCACTGGCCCAGCCCTCGGGAGGGGTCTCTTCAGACGTCATGGGTGCGCTCCGGTTGGTGTTTCGACCCCATTTGGGCGGCGAGTCCGAATGGAACCACCCCTTCTCATATGCGCCTGGGAATCAGCTGACTCTAATTTCTCGGATCGATCATTCCGCAACGGGTCGACCACACGGGCCGGACGTAGACCGATGTCGAACTGCTTCTTCCGCTCGAGTCCGACGCGTCGGGCCACGCGCGGCGGGTAGTTGTAGGAACATCCGCGGAAGATGCCTGTCTCGGCCTTGCCCTCGAGTCGGAGTCCGTCGCTCGGCCTGGTCGGGAGTGAGAACGACCCCGCGTCGTCCAGGACCCACTCCCAGACGTTCCCCAGGACATCATGGAACCCGAATGGGTTCGCGTCGAAGACTCCGACCGGGGCCGTGTGCGCGTACCCGTCGTCGCAGTCGAACCAGTTCGTTTGGAACGGCTCTGCTTCGTGGAGGCGCCGATCGCCCGAGTTCTCCCGACATTGGAGTGCCCTTTCGGCACCGGCCCACGTGGGAGTTGTCGTCCCCGCGCGGGCAGCGAACTCCCATTGGGCCTCTGTCGGGAGGGTGAGTCCGAGCCGGCGGGTGGTCTCGACGCAGTCGAACCAGGTGACGTTTTCCACTGGGTGCCGCAAGGTGTGGAGCTCGCCCCAGTACCGTTCGCCGGCCTTTCCGGTGCTCGGGTTCTCGGCGTTGACGGAGAGCCACTGGCTCTGCGTCATCTCGTACTTCGAGAGGAAGAACGGGTCTCCGATCTGGACCGTGTCGAGCGGGGCCTCTTCCGGCCTGGCCAACGGATCGACGAAAGGAGAGCCGAGTGGATGGTCCGGCGTCGGAAGTAGGGCTCCGATGATCGCCGTGCTCGGGGGAAGGAGCACGAGGACTAGCCCGGTCGAGTCCGACAGGACGAGCTCGCCCGCGTCGTTCCGAACGGGAGGGACGCCGGACTGAAGGTGTGCGAACTCCCAGAACCCGGTCACGGGGTCGGGACCGAGCGGGACGAGGCCGATCTGTGGCGCGATCTCCAGCCCCGAGTAGCGGGGGGAGCGGTTGGGGTCGCCGATTGCCTCGATCGCAGCGCGCCACTCGTCCGCTGCATCGACGAGCGACCGCTGCTCGACCGTGCGGGCGAACTCGATCCGTCGCTCCATCTCCGGGATCGCGCCCGTCTCCTCGTCCGCGAACTCACGCAGCGGGGGCAGCAGTGCGGAGAGGAGGCGGTACTCGAGCTGGTCCGCCGGGTTCTCGTAGAGGAGTGTCCCTTCCTCTTCTGAATGGGCCCGCTCGGAGAGTTCACGGAGCCGACGCTCGTGGATCGGCAGCCGGCGAACGAGGTCGCGACTCGGCCCCTCGAGCCACATCTCCATCGCTGCAAGGTTCTGGGGATAGGCCGGCCAGGCGCGAGACGCCTCTTCGACCGCCTGCTCGAGGACGATCTTGTCCGAGAGACGGACGATGTCGTCTCTCTGGGCCTGCGCGATCTTCGTGGTCTTCCGGTTCTCGAGGTACAGATACGTACTCGTGATCATTCCTGCGATCAGTGCGATCAAGATCGCGGCGAGCGCCGTGAACGGTCCCTTGTTCCTCGCAACTGCCTTCTGCAGTCGGTAGGCGAGAGTCGGCACGCGCGCAGTGACCGGCTCTCCAGCGAGGTAGCGCCTGATGTCAGCGGTCAGCTCGGATGCGCTCGAGTACCGACGATCGGGATCGGACTCGAGACACCTCAGCACGATAGCGTCGAGGTCGCCCTGGATGAGCCTACGCAGCCGCGCTGGATCGGTGCTTCGGTTTCTTGCGAGCGTATCCAGACCGTCGGACGACTCGGCGACCACTCCACTCGGGCTCCGAGGCACGCCCGCGAGAGCGCGAGGCGACAGTCGTTCGAAGCGTCTCGTCGTCGTGGAACGAGCGGGGGCCGTGGAGGGAAGGGTCCCGACGAGAAGCTCGTAGAGCAACACTCCGAGCGCGTAGATGTCGCTCCGAGTGTCGATGGTGCCGAGCGGATCCGCCTGCTCCGGGCTCATGTACCCGGGCGTGCCGATCGCCATCCCGACCCGGGTGTGCACGGTGCGGTCCGAGAGAGTCGCCTCCATCGCCTTGGCGACCCCGAAGTCGATGATCTTCGGGATCGGAGTGGTCTCTTCCACGACCAAGATGTTGGACGGCTTGAGATCGCGATGGACGATTCCCCGCTGGTGGGCATGCTGCACGGCATCACAGACGCGCACGAAGAGGTCGAGGCGACGGTACAGATCCAGCCTCTGACGATCGCAGTACTCGGTTACTCGCGTGCCGTCGACGTACTCCATGACGAAGTAGGGACGACCGGACTCCGTCGCACCGGCGTCGTACACTTTCGCGATTCCGGAGTGGTTCATGAGTGCGAGTGCTTGGCGTTCTCGCTCGAAGCGAAGGACGACCTCCTCGGTGTCCATCCCGAGCTTGATCACCTTGAGGGCAACGGCCCGCCGGATCGGCGACTCCTGATGGGCGAGGTAGACCGCGCCCATCCCGCCTTCGCCGACCCTCTCCTCGATCCGATACGGACCGATACAGGCGCCCGGAGCGAACTCTTCGCTCGGAACGAGTCCGTCTTCGATCGCGGCCAAGGGTGCAAAGTCGGGAGACTCGAGGAAGTCTCCGATCTCGTCGAGCTCATTCAGCAGGCAGAGCAACTCCTCCCGAAGGGCGGGGTCGTCCGCAGCTTCTCGCTCGACAGCCTCTATCCGCTCGCCCGGCGGGAGGTCCAGGACGCGGGAGAAGACGAGCTCGGAGCGTGACGGGACGGGATTGGGAGTCTCGGTACGGTGATCCATACGGCTCCGTTGCCCAACGCTCGAACGGACCACGGGCGCAAGAAGCGGGGAGGCCACACGCCTCCCCGGCCCACTGATGAGCAGTCTACAGACCTTCGGTCTGCAGCGCCTTCCCGATTTGACGGCGGCTGAGCGACTCCTGAACCTCGTCGAGGATCTTCGGGTCATCGATCGTGGACGGAACGATGACGTTCTCCTTGTCCGCCACCTCCCGGATCGTCTTGCGTAGGATCTTGCCGGAGCGTGTCTTGGGCAGACGCTTCACGATCACGTTCTGCCGGAAGCAAGCGATCGGTCCGATCTTCGTGCGAATCCGCTCCACGAGATCCGCTTCGAGATCGTGCTCGTCGATCGTCGCGCCGTCCTTGAGAACGACGAGACCGATCGGAACCTGGCCTTTGAGGTCGTCGTCGATTCCGACCACCGCGCACTCGGCGACAGCGTCGTGGCCTCCGATGATCTCTTCCATCTCTCCCGTAGAGAGACGGTGCCCGGCCACGTTGATGACGTCGTCGACTCGTCCCATGATGAAGATGTAGCCGTCGTCGTCCTTGTAGCCGCCGTCTCCCGTGAGGTAGTAGCCCTCGTAGTCGGAGAGGTAGGAACTCTCGAATCGATCGTCGTCGTTCCAGAGTGTGGGAAGGCAGCCGGGCGGCATCGGAAGGCGGATCGCGACGTTGCCCTGCTCGTCCGGCGGGAGCTCACGCCCATCCGGATCCAGGATGCGTACGTCGTACCCCGGAATCGGCATGGTAGCGGATCCGACCTTCGTCTCGAACAGCTCGAGGCCGGCGGGATTGCCCGCGATGGCCCAGCCTGTCTCCGTCTGCCACCAATGGTCGATGACGGGAACGTCCATGATCCGGTTGAGCCACCGATACGTCGGCGGGTCCAGGCGCTCGCCCGCCAAGAAGAGGTACTTCAGGCAGCTGATGTCGTGCGGATCGCGCAGGATGATCTCCGGGTCTTCCTTCTTGATCGCGCGGAACGCCGTGGGAGCGGTGAAGAACGTCTTCACGCGGTGCTCGGCGATGACACGCCAGAAGGAGCCCGCGTCCGGAGTACGGATCGGCTTTCCCTCGTAGAGGATCGACGTACAACCTTGGATGAGAGGTCCGTAGACGATGTAGGAGTGGCCGACGACCCAACCGACGTCCGATCCGGCCCAGAAGACCTCGCCAGCGTGGGTATCGTAGACGACGTCCATGCTGAACTTCATCGCCACGGCGTGGCCGCCGTTGTCCCTCACGATTCCCTTTGGCTTGCCCGTGGTGCCCGACGTGTAGAGTACGTAGAGCGGATCGGTCGCGTCCAACTCGACCGCATCGACCGGGTCTGCGTCTTCGACCTCGCGCCAGTAGTGGTCGCGTCCCGGGACCTTCTCGCACTCGAGCATCGGCCGCTCTTTCACCACGACGTGCGGCGGCTTGTGAGTTGCGAGTTCGATCGCTTCGTCGAGGAGCGGCTTGTACGGGAGGAGGTTCTTGAACTCGATCCCACACGTCGCGCTGATCATGGCCTTCGGTTTCGCATCGTCGATCCGGATCGCGAGTTCGTGCGGCGCGAATCCCCCGAACACCACCGAGTGGACGACACCGAGTCGCGCGCAGGCGAGCATCGCGATCACTGCTTCCGGGATCATCGGCATGTAGAGGACCGCGGTGTCCCCCTTCTCGAGCCCGAGGCGGCGCAATCCACCTGCGAACCGCGCGACCCGATCGAGGAGCTCGGAGTAGGTGTAGGTCTCTTTCGTGTTCGTTACCGGGGAGTCGTAGACCAGTGCGAGCTGGTCGCCCCGCCCTGTCTTGACGTGATGATCGAGGGCGAGGTAGCAGGTGTTGAGTTTGCCGCCGTGGAACCAGCGGTAGAAGCCCCGGGCGTCCTGGGAGAGGATCATCTTCGGTTCCTCGAACCAGGCGATCTTCTTCGCCTGCTCCCCCCAGAACTGGGCGGGGCGGCGGATCGACTCGTCGTACATCTCCCGGTATGTACCCATGGTCTCCTCCCACTGAATTCGGATTGGATTGCCTCTAGAATGGATCCTGGATGACCGGCCTGAGAAGTGGCAAGTCGGGACTTTCCGCTACCTCGATGGGAGGATCCTCAGTGACGAAGAAGATGCCGGTGACGCCCGCGATTCGGCAGCTGCGCGCGGCCGGGGTCGCGTTCGAGGGGCATCTCTACGACTACGTGGAGCGAGGGGGGACGGCGCACTCTGCCGCGAGCCTGGGCGTGGACGAGCACATGGTGATCAAGACGCTGGTCCTGGAGAGCGATCGCGGGGCTCCGTTGATCGTCCTGATGCACGGCGACCGCGAAGTCTCGCTCCAGAGGCTGGCGCGGCTTCTCGAAGTCCGACGAGTCGTTCCTTGTGCCCCCGAGATGGCGACGAAGCACACTGGATACCTCGTCGGCGGCACCTCTCCGTTTGGGACCAAGAAGTCACTGCCGGTCTACATGGAGGCGTCGATCTCGAGCCTTCCGCGCATCTTCATCAACGGCGGGAAGCGTGGGTTCCTGGTCGAACTCTCTGCTCGAGACCTGACGACGGTGCTGGCACCCACGCCAGTCACCGTCGCGGTCTAGCGGACTGCTAAGCGGCCTTTGCGAGCGTCTCGTCGACGGATGCGAGGCTCTCTTGGTCCAAGAGCTTCGAGACGTCGAGCAGGATGACGAGGCGATCGTCCAACTTGCCGATTCCTGCGATGTACTGACGCTTTCCACCCGTGACGTCGACGGGAGCGGGGTCGACCACCGACTTGTCGATGCGCAGTACCTCGTCGACCCGATCGACCATGAAGCCGATCGTGCGGTCGCAGATGTCGACGACGATGATCCGTGATGCGCTCGTCGCCTCGGTGATCTCCATCCCGAACCGCTGACGCAGATCGATGACGGGAACGATCCGCCCTCGCAGGTTGATGACGCCGAGCACTCCGGGAGGGCTCTCCGGCGCCTGGGTTATCTGCGTGAGTCGGTTGATCTCCTGGACGGCGAGGATGTCCACTGCGAACTGCTCGTCGCCGACATGGAACGTCACGAGCTGAAGCTGACCTGACTCACGCTCCACCTCAGTGCCTTCGCGCGTTCCAGGGCTCGTTGGTGCCTGATTCTCGGCCATGATCCCACCTTTCGGTGCAGCGCCGGAGGTCTTTGCCTGGCCCCCGGCGTGCCATCGGACTTCGGTCAGCGGTTCGAGATCTTGAAGCGAGAGACCAGGGCTTGGAGCCCTTCACTGCGAGCCGAGAGCTGTGTTGCCGCGGTGGCGGCCTGATTCGCGCCCGAAGTAGCCTGACGCGTCACTGCAGAGATCGACTCGACAGAGCGCGAGATCTCCTCTGCGGCGGCGGACTGTTCCTCGGCCGCGGCTGCGATGTCCTGGATCATGCCGCTCACGGCGTTGGAGCTCGAGACGATCGAGCTGAGCGCCGTTCCTGCCTGCTGAGCGTGTCCCACTCCTTGGTCGACGGTGTCGGTTCCTCGGGTCATTCCGGCGACTGCGCGGGCCGTTCCGTCCTGGATCGCTTGGATCGACTCGGCGATCTCGTCGGTTGCGGTCGTGGTCCGGTCGGCGAGCTTCCGAACTTCGTCCGCGACGACGGCGAAGCCGCGCCCATGTTCTCCGGCACGCGCAGCTTCGATCGCCGCGTTCAGCGCGAGGAGGTTCGTCTGGTCGGCGATGTCGTTGATGACTTCGATGATCGCACCGATCTGTTCGCCACGGCGGCCCAGTTCTTCGATCGTGGCTGCAGACTCGCGAACGACCGCCGCGATCTCGTTCATTCCATCGACCGTTCCCTGGACGATGGC
Organism: Candidatus Eiseniibacteriota bacterium; assembly: GCA_020633975.1. GTDB lineage: Bacteria > Eisenbacteria > RBG-16-71-46 > CAIMUX01 > CAIMUX01 > JACKCR01. The sequence continues at coordinate 99,103 of JACKCR010000013.1, forward strand.
GCCGCCGTTCCGTGCCTGATCCGTCGCCTCTCCGGCCGTGGCGGCAGCTTCGGAACTCTTCGCGCTCACCTCGTGGACGGTGGCTGCCATTTCCTCGACGGCGGACGCGACCTGCGCCGTCTGTCCGCTCTGCTCTTCCATGCCCTTCGCCATCTGCTCGCTGGAAGCGGCGATCTCGGTTGCGGCTCCGGCGACTTCGTGCGCCGAGTCCGAGACTTCTGCGACCAGACCACGGATGGTGGCTACGAACTCGTTGAATCCCTGGCTCAGCTCTCCGATCTCGTCCCGGCTGTCGACCTTCACCTCTTCGGTGAGATCTCCCGTCGCGATGACCTTGAAGCTGGCGAGGAGCCGGCCGACCGGCCCCACGATGCCACGGGTGATGATGATCGAGATGCCGACGCCGAGAACGATGGCGGCGAGTGCGCCGACCATGATCACCATGGTCGCGCGTTGGCGAGCGGTCTTGCTTTCCTCGGAAAGCGTGTTCTGTCGCGCGATGATGTCGAGCTTGTAGTCCTCCGCCAACTGCGTGATCTCCGTTCCGAGTTCGGCCAGAGATTCGTCTCGGATCCTGTTCCGTTCCGTGATCGTGCCGACGAGAGACTCGAAGGCGCCCTCGTACCTCTCGGTCAGGTTGTGCGCCTTCGCTACGAGCGCTCGCCTCTCCGGGTTCTGCACTTCTGCGTCGAGGGTCTCGAACGCCTTGTCGAGGCTCGCGAGCTCCGTGCGGGCGCGTTCTGCTGCGGCAGACTCGTTCGTGGTCAGGTACTTCGCCATGTAGAGGCGACCGAGGAGGAGGTTTCGGAGCGCTTCGCCGGTGTAGAAAGCGGCGGAGGCGTCTCCGTCGCGATGTGCGGAAGCCATCACTTCGGAGAGTGCCCTCTCCATCTCAGGTCCATCGGCATCGAGGAAGTCATGGACGACGTGGTCCCGTTCCGCCTTGAGCTCGACGATCCGGTCGAACTCCTTGCCATACGTCGCCAGGTCCTTCTCGATCTCGTGGAGCCGTTCGAGCTGCTTCTCGCCTTTCGTCTCGTCGAGAGCCTCCTTCAAGAAACCTTCCGTCGCCTCGTACCTCTCCCGGAAGAGGCGCTCCCGCTCCGGCTCACCTTGATAGATGTAGTAGATCGCCTGGATCCGAGCCATGGCCATGTTGGCCTGGAGCCTTCCGGCCCGGACCTCGTTCGTACTGATTCGGGAGAACTCTCCGAACTTGCCTCCCAGGCTCCGTATCGCATCGAACGACACGCCTCCCACGACGACGAGCAGGAAGAGCACGAGACCGAACCCGGCCCCGATCTTCATCGCTACTGTGACTCGACGTGACTTCATCGCGGACATCTGGACCCCCATGAATGCGGACAGGTCGAACTGCGGCCAGGGGTTGAGCTTTGGATGCGGACTTGGCTGCAATCCCTAGGTGGTTGACGGCAACCCGTCACCTGAGCGGTTAACACGACCCTGATATCGGCAAGGTCGCCCGTGGATCTTGAATGGAGACTTGCGATTAGAGTGTCTGATGTGGGGGTGGAGCAACGCTGTCTGGTGAGGGACGAGACGATCCGTCGTGCTAACTGGCCAGCTCATTGGGGCAGGTCGTGATGCAGCGGGCGACGGAGTGACTCTTGAGCGTGAGGGCCGTGGCAAGGTGTCCGCGAGGCGAGGTTTGGAGAGAGGCCGCCAACAGGCGGCCCTCCCCCCTAGAGTGCGCTCGGACCTAGGGTCCTTCCCGCAGGTTAGACCTCGTAGTAGATCTCTCCGCCCTTGTCGTGGAACTCCTTGGACTTTTCTTCCATGGCTTCCTGGGCGGCCCGCTCCACGTCTTCTCCGTATCCGTGTTCCTCGGCGTAGTCCCGGATCTGCTGCGTGATCTCCATGGAGCAGAACTTGGGCCCACACATGGAGCAGAAGTGGGCGACCTTCGCGCCCTCGGCGGGAAGCGTCTCGTCGTGGAAGGCTCGCGCGGTGTCCGGGTCCAGGGAGAGGTTGTATTGATCCTCCCAGCGGAACTCGAACCGTGCCTTGGAAAGGGCGTTGTCCCGGAGCTGCGCGCCGGGGTGTCCCTTGGCGAGGTCCGCGGCGTGGGCCGCGATCTTGTAGGTGATGACGCCGGTCTTGACGTCGTCGCGGTTGGGTAGGCCCAGGTGCTCCTTGGGGGTGACGTAGCAGAGCATGGCGGTACCGAACCAACCGATCATGGCCGCTCCGATGCCCGAGGTGAAGTGGTCGTAGCCAGGAGCGATGTCCGTAGTGAGGGGCCCGAGCGTATAGAACGGTGCTTCCTCGCACCACTCCAGCTGCTTCTCCATGTTCTCGCGGATCATGTGCATCGGGACGTGGCCCGGGCCTTCGTTCATGACCTGGACGTCGAACTCCCAAGCGCGACGGGTGAGATCACCCTGCACCTTCAGCTCTCCGAACTGCGCGTCGTCGTTCGCGTCCTCGAGCGATCCCGGACGGAGCCCGTCGCCGATCGAGAACGAGACGTCGTACGCGGCCATGATCTCGCAGATGTCGTCCCAGTGCGTGTAGAGGAAGTTCTCCTTGTGATGAGCGAGACACCACTTCGCGACGATGGAACCACCGCGGCTCACGATTCCCGTGCGACGCTTTGCGGTCAGCGGTACGTAGCGGAGAAGAACACCTGCGTGAATCGTGAAGTAGTCGACGCCTTGCTCGCACTGCTCGATCAACGTGTCGCGGAAGATCTCCCAAGTCAATTCCTCGGGGCGGCCGCCCACCTTCTCGAGGGCTTGGTAGATCGGCACCGTCCCGATCGGGACGGGAGAGTTGCGGAGGATCCACTCCCGAGTCTCGTGGATGTTCTTGCCGGTGGAGAGGTCCATGACCGTGTCCGCGCCCCAGCGGATCGCCCAAACCATCTTCTCCACCTCTTCCTCGATCGAAGACGTGACGGCGGAGTTGCCGATGTTGGCGTTGATCTTCACGAGGAAGTTGCGGCCGATGATCATCGGCTCGATCTCGGGGTGGTTGATGTTCGCGGGGATGATGGCCCGGCCACGGGCGACTTCGTCGCGGACGAACTCGGGCGTGATCACCTTGGGAATCGCTGCCCCGAAGCTCCGGCCGGGATGCTGCTGCGCGATCTCGGCGTGAGCCGCCTCGATCTTCTGGTTCTCGCGGATCGCGATGTACTCCATCTCGGGTGTGATGATGCCCTGCCTGGCGTAGTACATCTGCGTGACGCGCCGCCCGTCTGCCGCCCTTCTGGGCTTGCGGGTTCGCTCGAACCGGATCGGCTGGAGCGACGGGTCAGTAGCACGGGCCCGGCCGTACTCGGAGGTGACGTCCGTCAGTTCGATCGTATCGTTTCGAGACGCGATCCACGGCTCGCGGATGCCCGGAATCCCCTTCCGCACGTCGATGTCGACGTGCGGGTCCGTGTAGGGACCGGAGGTGTCGTAGACTCGGATCGGTGCATTGGGGACCAGGGTCGGGTTGTCCGGCGTGCCGCTCCGGGTGGGCGTCAGCTCGATCTCCCGCATCGGGACTTGGATGCTCGGAGACGATCCCTCTATGTAGACCTTCCGGGAAGCCGGGAACGGGTCTCGGGTGATGAGGGAGTCCGCACCGGGAATCGCGTGGGTTCCGTTCGGTCCGTTGGCACCGCGTGTCCCGTTCACCTTGCCGGTTCCGCCGTTGTGGGTGCCGCCGTTCCTCGTCGCTTCTCTCGTCATGGTCATCGCTCCTACGAAGTGGGCCGCAGTTTGCGAAGAGGGGGAGAGGCCGATGAGGGCGGGTCCTGTTCTTCGCTTCCCTACGCCGGTATGACCCGGATCAGGTTCTGGGGCTCCCGCGGTGTATCCAAGAAGAGGAAACCGCGTCTCAGGGCGTCCTTTCGCCCGCACCCAGCGAACGCGTCAATATAGAGGGAGGGGGCGGGGCGGATCAAGCCAGACAGCTGGCGCGCCTTCCTGGGTTCAGCCCAACGGAGTCCGGCTGGCCGACCGCTTCCCGGTCCGCTTTCCACGTAGGCTTCGAGAATAGAGAAGGAGTCCGATCGGCACGGCAACGCTGAGGAGCAGGGACTGCCCTCGTACCGCGATCATCGCGGCCCCGTACCGGTCCACGTTCCGTACCATCCACATGGTCATTCCCGCATCGACGAGCATGGACAGGAGCGGGATGCTGACCAGGATCGCGATCACCACGGCCAAAGACAGGGATCGTGGCCTCGCGAGAGACCCCAGCCGCGAGTCGTAGTAGTAGAGCCCCGCGGCCCAGGCAGCCACGGATACGAGCGACGAGATGACGAGAAGGTAGTACCAATCGAAATAGCGGGCGGTGGCGGCCACCGCGGCTTGGGAAAGAGTGCCGACAAGGGTTCCCGCCGCTTGGAACGACAGGAATCCGACCACCATCCAGAACGTCCGTGTCACCCAGATGTTCTCAGGATGCGCCTTGCCGTACTCGGCCCGGATCGCATCTGGCGTCCCGACCCGGGCAGCCGCGAGGAGAAAGGCATCCCTGTCCGAGAGTCCAAGCTGTCTCGTCCTCTCGACTCCATCCCTGAGGTGAGACTCCAACTCGTCGAGTTGATCGGAGGTCAGTTCCCCTCGACAGTCCAGCGAGGCGCGCCAGGTCGCGACCCACTCGTTCAGGACAGACATAGCACCCTCCCCCAGGCAGCGAGTAGCGTCTCGTGCATCGAGAGCCATTGCGACTTCTCCTTCTCCAGCGCCTTCCTCCCGTTCGCGCTGAGTCGGTAGTACTTCCGCTTTCGCCCCTCGTCGCTCGTCTTCCAGCGCGAGAGGACGAGACCCTCCCGTTCCAGGCGATGGAGTGCAGGATAGAGCATCCCCTCGGACCACTCGAGCTCTCCGCCCGACAGGTCGAGTACGGCTTGAATGATTGCGTAGCCGTAGCTTTCGCCACGTGCGAGCACGCTCAGGAGTAGTGGGCGAGTAGAGGCGGCGACGAGTTCTCGGGTGGTCATGGGGCCTCGATGCATTCTCCGCGTCGACCTGTCGTGTGGTGGATCGATGAGATACCTAGTCCTCTTAGGTATAGTCTACCTAAGAGAGTTAGGTATGCAAGGAGGAAGTTCCAGGCGGTTCCCTCCTCGGGAAGCGGGTGGCTCCGAGGTCGATGTGTTTCTTGTCGATTGAGCACCAGCGGTTTGCCGGATTGAGCGTTCCCTCAGTCTCTCCGTCAGGCAAAAGCATGGACTCGGCTTCGTGGCTAGGCGTAGGGTGACATTCGCTGGTGTTCGTCGCGGCTTTTCCTCCTGAGCGGACGATGCGCGCGATCGACTCGCGCACCAGGAGAAGACTATGAAGAAGCTGGAAGCGTTTCTTCTGGCACTGCTCGTGCTCTTTGCTTCTTCGTGCTCCCAAGAGCCCACCCAAGCACCCAACTCAGATGATCTCGGGACGGACGACGCAACTCAGACTGAGCAGCTGTCTCGTGCCATGCTCGATACGTTCGGTTGGCCCGTCGAAATGGCCGCAGGCGAGTCTGCCCTCGTGGCGGAGGAGTTCGCGGGAGCGGACGCCGTGGTCCGGGGAGGTTCCGAACGCCCCGTCTACGACTTCGAACGGGAGGTCCTTCCCGACGGAATCGCACACTACAGTGTGCGGATCCAGGTCGGGCCCGGCCCGTACGACGTGATCGGCCTGCACAGAGTGGTTCGCGAGCGAAGGCCTGGTCTACCTGTGAAGGCGAAGGAATCCATCTTCCTCCTTCACGGAGACATCAAGGACTTCCAAGGGATGTTCCTAGCCGGAACGACGTCTCCTACCATGCCGGACGACTTCGGCCTCGCCCACTACTTGGCGAGCCAAGGGATGGACGTCTGGGGAGTCGACCAGGCGTGGACCCTCGTTCCTGCCGGGGTCACCGATCTCACGTTCATGAACGACTGGGGCATGGAACGGAACGTCGATGATCTCGAGCTAGGCATCCACGTGGCTCGGGCGGTGCGGCTCCTGACCGGAAACGGGCTGCGGCAGATGTACCTGCTTGGGTACAGCAGCGGAGCCGTCACCGGGTTTGGGTTCCTAGATCGAGAGAGTCAGCTTCCACCTGGAAGAAGGACGATCAAGGGGTTCATCTCGGGGGACTTTGGCTACAAGTCCGACCACGAAGGGCTGCTCGCCGCGTTCGGAGCGGAGTACGAGGTGTTGCGAGACCTGCTCGACTCCGGTGTGTATTCCTATGACAGCCCGTTCCCGCTGTTTGGACCGCTGGCTGAAACGGACCCGGATGGACCGTCTCCGCTGATCGAGGGACTCACGAACCTACAGGCCGCGATCGGATTGGCGGCTTGGCCGTTCTACTCCGAGATCGACTATCACTTCCTCGCAGGGGTGTTCGACTCGGACGGAATCCCGACCGGCCTGACCTACACCGATGTCGACATGTGGATCGACTTCATGCTGTCTGGGCCGCCCTACGAGGCGATGCGGTTCCTCGTCGAGTACGAAGGGATCATCGTCGGTGTCGAGAACGAATGGGACGACCACCTGGGCGACATCGAAGTGCCACTCCTCTACCTGTACGCCAACGGCGGTGCTGGACCCTACACGCTCGCCACTCTCGATCTGATCGGGAGCGAGGACGTGACGACCATGGGTATCGGATTCCTCCCGCCGGAGGAAGCCGCCTTCGACTTCGCCCATGTGGACCTGTTCATCGCCAACGATGCGCCCGCGTTGGTGTTCGAGCCGATCTGGAACTGGTTGGACGCCCGCTCCCACCCTCACAAGACGATGGGGGACCGGGAGTTCGCGGACAACTGACACAAGATGAGGGAGCGGCGCGACCGGGTCGTGCCGCCCCTGCGTCGCGTGGCTCCCTGCGTGCCCCGAGACGTCGATTCCGCAGTGGCAGCTCTTCACACGTCCATAAGGGGGCCGGTCGAGGGAGGGTTGACTGAGGCCAGCTAGGTCGATCACTCTCGTAAGGGTCGATCTGTGGCCACCCCCCGAAGAATGTTCCCTCGGCCTTTTGTGTGCATCCGTACCATCCAGGAGGATCGTCATGACTCGTCACAGCTTGTTTGCCTCCATCGCTCTTCTCGCTGCAGTGTCCACCATTGCCGGCGCTTCCGAAGTCGCACATGAGACTGGGGCAGGGGTCGGTACGCTCGTCGGTGCCACCGAAGGAAGCTGTGGGACGCTCCTCATGACCTCGGATGGGACCTACGAGAACGGATACACCTGGTCGGGCGGCGGAGTCGTCGCTCCTTACTACGGATCTTTCGTCGAGTGCTACGAAGGTCCCGTGAAGGTATGTAGCGTCGTCGCCGACTTGACCTCGCTCCCGCAGGGCAGCTGGTATCCGGTCGACGTCTACGTCTTCGACGACAACGGCGGGAATCCTGGTGCGGTGATCGCGAGTAGCCTCGGTAACGACACGGGCGGAATCGCGTTCTGGCCGGAGGTCAGCCGACACACGTTCTCGCTCGAAACGGACTGCATCGAGGGCAAGTTCTACGTCGGCGTCTGGTGGGACGCCTCGACCGGATTCGACATCAACTTCATGGCCGCAGACATCGACGGATTCGGGGGAGGTTGCCCGTTGACCAACATCGCCCCGGGCATCGGGTACCCGACCGGCTGGCAGAATGTGTCCGTCGTATGGGGGCCGACGGCTGCACTCGGTCTCGGGACGGAAGTGAATCCTTGTGCCACTCCCACGACGGTGACGACGTGGGGAAGGATCAAGAGCCTGTTCTAGAACGAGGACGCCGCTCCCGAGGCAGGCCCGAGAGCGGCGAGATCGTCTTGCAGGGGGCGCGCTCATCGATGGCGCGCCCTTCTCGTGGCTGTCCGACGGCGTTCGCCTGCTCAGAGTACCTAGTCTGTTCCTACCGCTCAGTCGATCACGGTTGGCAGAGTTCGACCGTTCCGTTCCGCTCACCCGTTGTAGCATCCGCCGTGCAGCAGTCGCCGGTTCCATAGTCCACGCGCGTCACCTGACTGCCGTCGGTGGTCGTCATCGTGTAGACGAGCACTCCGTCGGTTGGGTGCTGGCAGGCCGTCTCGAAAACCAAGGGCTCGTCGATGTCGAGAGCAACGAAGAGCGGTCCGAGGCTGACGGAGCCCGCACCGCTGATCGTGGCCGTGTCGTCGCTCGGGTTGGTTGGCGTACCGTTTCCGTCCAGGGAGACCCCGTACTCCATGTCAAGTGAGTAGAGACCGCCGACGACGCCGACGAAGGAGTAGATCCACTCCGTACCCTTCCCTACCACACCCATGTCTCCATCGAGCGAGTATCCCTCGACCTCGAACGCGTCGAATGCCACGGCCACGGAGTCCGTCGCCGAGGAGACGTAGAGTCCGATCTCGAGCTTGCCGGACGCGCTGTATCCATACTCCGAGGTACAACCGTCGCCGTAGTCGAGGTCCATCTGCAGCTCAGTCACGCTGAACGAGTTTACTTGTGTCGCGGGGCAGTCTCCGGTGAGCCCACTCCGTCCGCCGTTCACGGCTACCATCGCTTCTTGTGCTGCGACGTTCGAGATCGTGCCGATCTGGTACAGGATCGACGTCATCATCGTCATCTGTCCGGCGATCTCGGCTTCGCCGTCGGTGATGCCGCCCGGGTCTTCCACCACGGGATCCGTCGTACCGTCATCACCTCCGCATCCAAACCACACGGCCGCGGGGAGGAGGCAGGCCAGGACTCCCACCACTCGCAGTTTCGAGTACTTCATCTCAAACCTCCGTAGTTACGGCTCATTTGGCCGACTCCGTTCCTCTGCTCTATCGGATCCTCGGCCAGCGACGCGCCCGCTACTGTGGTCCGTTGCTGGAGAACAGATCCTGCTCTCTCGAATCATCCGGGTTCGCTCACGCAGCTCCGCGGAACTCGACGAGACGATCCACTTCGTGCTG
>JACKCR010000014.1 GCA_020633975.1 Candidatus Eiseniibacteriota bacterium
TTCAGATCGAGTCCCAATCAGAAACTACGGTGATCGCCTGCATCCTGCAAAACGGACCGGATCGCCCCAACTTCTCTCGGTCGATCCCATCGCTCGCACTTCGGTACTGCCTAGTGGACTCCAAGGACGGGCTCTTCGGTGAGGGCACACCCGGCGACTCGATCAGGGTGATGGAAGGAGACGCCTTCTTCGACGACATGGGTCCGGAGTTCCTCTTCGAGAACTCTGGAGTTCGGGTTGGCTTGGCACCTTCGTCTCCTGCTCGCGACTCGGGGCCGCCGGACCCGGCCTACGACGATCTGGATGGTACCCGGAATGACCTTGGTGTATACGGCGGACCCTTGGACGTCAGAGGGGAGGTCCAACCGTGAGGCATTTGGTGCCGTCCGTACGATGGATACGGCTTCTCACCGGTCTGGCGACACTTCAGGTCTGCGCCTGCAGTGCGGAGGAAGAACTCGGCCCAAGGACGTATCCTAGTTCCGTCTACGATGGGTTCCAGGAGGTCGCTCCCGGAGCGGTTGACGCGCCGTTCTCAGTCACGAGCGATACGTATCTTCGCGCAGGGGCGGATTATCAACTGGGCCACGTCGTGGTGAGCCGCGACGCCACCCTTCTGGTCGGAGCCGGAGCCCGCATCAGTGGCCGTCCGAGTTTCACCTGCCAGTCTGGGACCATTCGGTTCCTCGGAACGGAGGAGCACCCGATCGTCGTAAACTCCAGCCAAGGCACAGGCATCGGCGTAGAAGACGGTTCGATCCTCCTCGAGCACACGGACATTCGGATTCCGCTTCGACTCCGGGTGGAGGGGGGCAGCCTTAGCCTCGCCCATTGCGTGATCGACAGCGTGACTTCCGCGAATGTGCGTGAGGGCGAACTCGTGGTCGAGTTCTGCGATGACGTGCGCGTTGGCACGATCGAGGCGTGGACCGCTGCGATCCAAGTCGACGAATCGTCTGTGATGGTGACGACCGTCGACTGCAGTCGCACGACCTGGTCGTCTTCCGGGACAGAAATCACGCTTCGGGATTCGCCCGACCAGGAAGCCGAATTCGATATCAACTTGCTAGCCCGTTTCGACTTGCTGCAGACGACCTTGCGGTCCGAAAGCAAAGACAGGTTGGAGATCCGGATCGGTGACGCGGGTTCTGCCTCCATCGTGGATAGCCGAGTCCTGAACTGTGGGCTGTTCTTGAACCTCAATGAAGTCAGGGTTGATGGTCTCGAGCTACGGAACGCTGGCCTGTCGGTCTATCGCTGCCCAGGAGCGATCCTCAACGACGTCCGAGCGGACTCCTCTGGATTCTCGTTTGGTGACGCCGAAGTTGCCCTTCGAGGGGCCCGTTTGACCGACAGCGACCTGCTTATCAATCATGGACTCCTCGTCTGCCACAACTCGGCCTTCGTCGCCACGGCCGAGGAGGAGACGGAGTTGACCATCGGGGCGGTCCCGGGAGGGGACGCGATTCTGCTCGAGAACTGCGTCGTCCTTGGCCCTGTAACTCTAGCTCGGCGGGATGCCGGTGCGTCCGTGGTGCTGCGGAACAGCATCCTCTGGGTTGGGTCGGGATCGGATTTTCGATACCCCCCAGAGCTGCGGTTCGAGTTCTGTGACGCCGACTCGTTCCTACTGGCACTCGGCGAGCCTATCGAATGCGTTTCCGAGGCCCCCGAGATCGACCCCGCCAGTCTCGAACTTGCGCCGACGTCCCCGTGCCGAGATCGTGGCGACTGGAGACCTCGCTTCAACGATCGCGACGGATCGAGGAATGATCTGGGAGTGTTCGGCGGTCCGGGGGCTTGGTAGGAGAGGGACAAAGACCCTGAGAGCACTGGCACGAGGAGTAGCCGGAATGCCGAAGCGAAAGACCAAGGATGCCGTGGACATCCTCCACAAGCGTCTCTACGACGGAAAGCCGAAGCGCCAGGCCGAACTCGAAGAGGCCCGGGCGAGCGCGGAACTCTCGCGAAGACTCTACGCCCTTCGTACCGACGCTGGCCTCACCCAGGCCGAACTCGCGAAGCTCGTGGGGACGAGTCGCTCTGTCATCTCACGCCTCGAGGACGACGACTACGACGGGCATTCCCTTGCTTTGCTCCGGCGCGTCGCTGCGGCCGTGAACAAGCGGGTCGAGATTCGTTTCGTGTCCGCGGACAGGAAGGTGAAGTCGGCGTAGCCCCGGGCCAGATCGCGGACCGAGCCGCAGCATCAGTCACGACCCCCCAAATCCCGACGAGTCTTGCGGAAGGTCGGTCGTGAACCATCGCCGCTTGGGGTCCCGACGGCCAGAGCCAACGACGACAATCAGCCCGCGCTCTGCGAGAGCGGCCACCCGCTGGAATCCCAACTCGACGAGTTTGGGCCCGGAGAGCCCAACGGGATGTGTTTCGCAGCGCAACGCCACCGATAATGTGATTCTGCGAGAAGGAGTCTCGGCGCAGGGAGTCTGTCCTTCCTTGCTCCTGCCACCAATCGTCATACACTCCAGCTCGTGTCGCGGCCGCACCGCGGTTCATCTCCAGCTCGTCATCGAGGTCAAGCGACTCAATCGGACGAATCAGGAGGCAGGATGAGCTGGAATCGTCTCTTCTCTCGCGTAGCGCTTCCAATGACTGCTCTTGTCGTCAGCGTGGTCCTGGCCGTTCCGGTGATGTCCAAGGCGGAACCGGCGTCGAGCGATACGGTCACGCTTGCCCACGAGTGGAGGCTCGAGCCTCGATCGGGCGCCGAGTGCGGCGACATGCAACAGATTGCGCGAATCATCGAAGCACGGCTCGATGATTGGGGAACGGTGAACACTGTCGTTTCCTCCAAGGAGGGGATCACCGTCAAGTTTCCGGCGCAGGAGGCGGGAAAGCTGGAGCAGCTCCGGATCGTCCTGACATCGCGGGGTGGTGCGTCCATCCACGAGATGGTGGAGCCGACGAGCAACGATCGCCCAGACGGTTCCTACTATTCCGAAACCGCCGGTTCGATAGAGGACGGTGGGCCGTTCCTTGTCAGGAAGGCACCGCTCTTCGCTCCGACGCCCACTTCTGGCGCCCGCATCGTGGATCACGGCACGGGCGTGATGGTCGAGATCCCGCTTTCCCGAGAGGATCGGGCCCGGTTTGCGAGCCTGACCGAGGAACGGGTCGGCGAACAGGTTTGCATCGTCGTGGACGAACACTTCTGGAGCACGCCGGTGATCATGGCGAGGGTGTTCGGTGACCTCGTGATCCAGACGGAGCCGTCGATCTTTCCGGTCGAGGTGCTGGCCGCGCTCGTCTCGGCACCTTCGTTCGAACCGTGTCTGGAGATCGCGGAGGAGACGATCATCGAAGAGACCCACACTCCGGAGGCGGAGGCTACGATTCGTGCGCCGCATCTCGATCCTGCGGCTGTTGAGCTCTACGAACGGGGGCTGGACGACATTCTCTCTCTGCAACCGAATCCACCTCGAAAGGCGCGGCTCCAGATGAGCGCCACGGATCCGCTCTACGGCCAAGCCGACGCGGAGTTTCTCTTCAAGTACCCGGATTCGCAGTGCGTCCGGATGACCTCGAGCTACCTGAAGTTCTACGAGAACCTGCGCAGCCAGGGCGTGTTCACCAATGCGCCGCCGATCGACATACTCGACGACCTGATGAGGAGAAGGGAGGGGTCGAGGGTCGAGTGGGTCAAAAGGGTTGGACGCCATGTGCTCGGATACGCCGATCTCGGTCCAGGCAGCATCGGATCGATAGCCGCGATCACGCAGACCTTGGACGGCGACCTCGAGGCGATCCGGAAAGGACGTGGCGTCGACCTGATCCATGAGCGGTACTCGGATCGGGAGGTGCTTCGGATCAAGGGAATCGAGGACGGGCCGTTTGAGCAACAAGAGATGAGGGTTGTCTGGGTTGCTGGTTCGGATTGGCCCGACAGCCTGAATCTACTGACTTCCGAGACCGACACGCGAGCGTTCGTGAAGTGGACCGAGCGGGAGGGCAGCCATCTGATCTCGAGATCGAAGGGTTCCGTCGGGATCCACGGTGATAAGGATCGCCAAGAGTTCGAGATCGAGTTCCAGTACCGCCGGATCGAGGGGCACTGGATCGCGGTGGAGATCATGGCTCGGATTGCGGGAGAAGAACTCTCGTTCAAAGTGAATCAGACCGACTTCGATCCCTCGCTGGACGATGAGATCTGGGAGGATCGGATCGAGTACGTGGATCGCGAGACGGTGGCGACGATGGTTTCACAAGCGCCCAGATCGCTGTTGACCCCGGTGCCGGCCGGACCGGCGCCGGACCGGGACGAGCAGGTCCGTTGAGTCTTCGAGGCTGAGGCCATCCGGTTGGCAGCACGCCTGGTCTGCCGAGCCGGAGACCTCTGCGAGCAGCGCGTGGAGAAGGAGGTCTTGTAGCTCTTCGTCATCCGCGTCGACGAGAATCTGCCCATGCGCGGTCGTTGACGAGCCTGTGCTACCCCTGCCACAGCCTCGCTACCGGCACGGCCACCAGATCCGCTTCGGTCTGCGCACTCTCTCGGCCGGTGTGAACGACGACACCTCTCCGGAACCGCTCCCCAGCGATCTCCCTCAACTTCCGCAGTCCCGCGAAGTCGGAGCTACGGACGTTGGCACTCGACTTCACTTCGATGCCGACGATGGTCCCATCTCGGCCTTCCATCACGAAGTCGACTTCGCTCCCGGCTGTCGTCCGGAAGTGGTAGAGGGACGGCTGCGTTTCGCTCCAGCTTGCTTGCTTCGTGAGTTCGAGTGCGACGAAGCTCTCGAGCATCGATCCCCGAAGAAGTGGGTCGCTTTCGACACGCTCTCGATCGACACCGAGGAGACTGCAGGCGAGGCCCGTGTCCACGAAGTGGAGCTTCGGAGACTTGACGAGCCGAAGCCCCAGATTCGTGGCCCAGGCTGGGAGAAGCCGGATCATGAAGGTCGCCTCGAGAAGAGCGATGTACCGCTTGAGAGTCGTGTGCGGTATGCCAAGTGCCCGCGATACATCGGACACGTTCAGGAGTCCCGAGACTCTTCCGGCGAGTAGCGACAACAGGCGAGGAACGGAGGAGAGGTTCTCGATGTTGCTGATCTCGCGAACGTCTCGCTGGAGGATCGTGGTGACGTAGGATCCGAACCAGGCGTGTCGACGGGAGGGATCCGTTCTCTCCGCCGCTTCCGGGAATCCGCCCTTCACGATCCAGTCCCACACGGAATCTGTGTTCTCATCTCCACTCGTTCGGCTCGAGTCGAGATCGCTTGCGCCGAGAATATCCGTGCCTGGATGGTTCGTGTCTGCGCGGTTCGTATCCGGTCTGCTCGTGTCCGGCCTGCTCGTAGCGACCCGCCGATCCTCGAGTGCGCCCGACGTGAACGCATCGTCGACGAACGTCGACTGGTGTCCGAGCTGCTCACCGACAGAGAACGGGAAGAGGCGCAGGATCTCCATCCGTCCCGCCAACGACTCGGACAACTTCGGCAGTGCGAGCACGTTCGCGGATCCTGTGAGCAGGAATCTCCCCGGTGCTCGATTCTCGTCGACCGATTTCTTGATCGCGAGGAAGAGTCCTGGGGCACGCTGGATCTCGTCGAGAACCACCGGTCCCCGTAGTCCGTCGATGAATCCTGCCGGATTCTCGGAGGCGAGCCCGAGGAGGATGGCGTCGTCGAGGGTCAGATACCGCCGGTGCGTCTCATCTGCGAGAGCCCGGACCAGCGTCGTCTTCCCCGTCTGCCTGGCGCCGTGGAGGAGGATGACCGGTGTGTCTGCCAATGCGGCCTCGATGTGCCGTTGGAGGAATCGCCGTTTCATGGCGAAAATTTCATCACGGCACGGCGAATTTATCAACCCCAGCTTTGGCCAACCTCGAAGGCGAAGCCAGGGGACCGAAATGGACAGTCTGTCGGGACCCCATCAAACATAGCCAACTCATTGTTTAGCTATGTTGTTGGCCGTGTCGCCGGCGACGTTATGTGTTGCTGTTCAGTGAGATGGAACGAAGCTTCGACAGCGCCTTGCGTCATTCAGGCTTGAGGTTGCAGTGGGAGGAGTCGGTCGACCACAGCTCGCAGAATGGCCTGTTCGTCCACGGAGACGTCCTCCCACGACGCGCCTACGAAGGCATCAAGTACGCGCGACTCCTCCGTGCGTAGGTCCTCCGCGAAGAACGTTCCTTGTCCTTCCACCGGAAGAGAGACTCGATGTCGACGTCATCCACGTGCCAGTCGACCTGAACTCCCCCGTCGGCCGCGGGGACGATTGCGGGAATGGGCGTGTCGTGTCTGGCCACTGCTGCCATCAAGTCCAGCACTGCTTCGAGCTTCGAGCGAGCGATCGGAGGAGCCGTCGAGCCGTCCCAGCCTCTGGGGAGGGACGCCAGGTAGATCAGGCGCTCGAGGACGGGGCGGAACCACGCCGCGTCTACGAGTGCGCGCATCTTCGACGGAATGCGAACGGTGACGATGGAATCGAAGAAGTCCGAGGTCGCCGCACTGTGCTGTCTCACGAACGGAACGTCTCGACGCCACTCAGACGCGGTCAGAACGTCGATGGCGTGGGGCGAGGCGAACGGAACGCCGTGGTCGACCTTCACGAGCAGCGGCCGTCGCGAGTTTGGGAATGGTTCGCGGTGGTTCGCCATTCAGGTTCCTCTCTTGGCGAGCCGGATCGCCTGCGTGGGTCATCCTACTACAGGTTGTCGCGTCGGTTCCGAAGTGTCCAGCATCTGATCTAGCCACGCGGACTCGTGCAGTCGGAGCGACGTCGGCCGTTGGCGCACCATGCAAGTGGATGCCCAGGGTCGGCCACGACTCCGTCGATGTCCTGGCGGGATGTCGACTCACGCGACATCCAATCTGGATGCGGTTCGCAGCGTAACGCCGCAGGTGCTGGGATTATCCGACACGAAGTCTCGGCGGTGGGAGTCGAGGCGTGTGCGACGTGTCCACTCCCCGGTAGGATTGCGCAGTCGTCGGCCAGGGGTACGGTGGGATCGAACCTGCGAGTAGCGACTCGATCGAGTACAGCGGGGGTTCGACGAGTCAATCGGGAGGGCACGATGAACTGGCGCGATCACATCACATCCGATCCCGACGTGTGTCATGGGGATCCGTGCTTCCAGGGCACGCGCGTCATGGTGCATGTCGTCCTGGGGAATCTCGCCTCGGGCATGACCCCAGAGCAGCTGTTCGCGGAGTATCCGTCGCTTCCGAAGGAGTCGATTCCGGCGGCGCCGGCGTTCGCCGCGGAACTGACCCGGAGGCATGGCGGAGCTCCGGCGTCGCGGGGTCCCTCGCGGGCGGGGGCTTGAGCCGCTCCTTGTTCCAGCCAACCTGCAATACAGCACGGAGCGACGATCCATATTGTAGGCTCCGAGCAGTATGGGGCGAAGCGAGGGCCCTTGTCGCAGTTTGGCCTCTGCACTCCTCGCTGGAGGTTCTCCGATGATCGATTCGCTTGGGCATGGAGCCTCCCGCTCGAGGGCCGTGCGGGTAGCCGGCATCCTCGACACCATCTCGGCGACGAGGAACGACGTCGAACTGACCCTGAAGGATGGAGCCTCCGTCTCGGCCCGGCTCGAGACTCACGACAACGAGAGACTGAAGTCGCTCTTCGGATCTCGTGTCGTCGTATCCGGTATGGCTCGCTTCGGCACCTCGGGTGAACTGCTCACGATCGACGTCGAGCATCTAGGCCCCGTCGGCGAGGGAGACGTCCTGTTCGAGCGGGTGCCGAGTTCACCGAGTCCACCAGGGCGGCCCGTGGTGACCTTGCGCCCACAGGATGTGACGACCGGAGTATCGGCGTTCTTCGGAACGTGGCCGGGCGATGAGTCTGACGAGGAACTGCTCGCAGCGCTCGATGCCATCCGCTGAGACCGACACGGTCGGTGTC
The DNA here is from genome assembly GCA_020633975.1 of Candidatus Eiseniibacteriota bacterium. Taxonomy (GTDB): domain Bacteria; phylum Eisenbacteria; class RBG-16-71-46; order CAIMUX01; family CAIMUX01; genus JACKCR01. The sequence goes on from JACKCR010000014.1 coordinate 7,873, forward strand.
GGAGGTCGCTCATGGCGGGCCTGGCCTCGCGAGGCAAATGTGCCACAGCTTGTGGCACAAGTCACGCGGGCCTGCCCAATCGATGGCGCGGCCACAACACGACATGGACATTCTGAGTGATCCGATCGTGAACTGACGGACCCCACTCCACATCCAACATGGATGCGTTTCGCAGTGTAACGCCACCGATAGCGTGATTCTGCGACACGGAGTCTCGGCGCTGGGACTCGGCTGCCTCCGATCCCACTCATGGACTCCCGTGTCGCCCGTGGTCTGGCACGGGTTCCGCATCTCTCCTCGAATGTCCGTTGAAGCGGTACACTGACTGGACCTAACGGCGTGGTCGCAGACGTCACGACTGTCTGGATCGTTCGGCACGGGGACACGGTTCTGCGTTTAGTCACGGCGTATCCGGGAGCAGAAGGATGAAGTTCAAAGAGCTCGACACGGTCGTACTGAGCCGGGATCTGCGCGAGCACGGCCTCGAGCGCGGTGATCTCGGCGCGGTGGTCGCCGTCCACGAGCCCGACGAACTCGAGATCGAGTTCGTGATGGCGTCGGGGCGCACTGGCGCGCTGTTGACCGTGCACGAGTCGGATGTCCGGCGGGTAGACGACACCGATCTCGTCGCCGTCAGGTCGTTTGGCGCGGCGAAGTAGTCGGAAGTCGCGCTGCATTCGGCGCGAGTGTTCAACGTGGGCGAGCTCATCGACAAGAAGGCCGGAACGCTCGAACGTCTGAACGGCTTCCCAGGACTGAAGGGCCACTTGCGTTCGACCGACCTGTTCGCACGTCGCCACCTTCCGCTGTCCTGCTACACCCCCCCGAGCATCCACTCATACGCCGTCTGCACGACGGCTCCCTCGCCGCCTTCTGCCGGGTTGCCGTCCCGTGTCGCCGTCAGCAGCCGCCCTCTTGCCTTCGGATGCGATTTCATGGCTTCCGCGAGAGCCCGACACTCGCGTTCACTCGTCTCCGACGTGGACGCGTTCGCGCAGACTTGAATCAACTCCTCGACGCCTTCCGGACTGCGGGCCAGGAAGTCGACTTCGTATCCTGACCGGGTGCGCACGTACGTGACGTCGCACCTGCGGCGCTGGAGTTCGATGAGGACTGCGATTTCGAGTGTGTGTCCCACGTTGCTCCTGCCGGATCGATCGAAGATCGGGATGAGTCCTGGGTCGATCGGGTAGGCCTTCCGCGGGTTGACCATGCGTGCTCGTTCGGAGTGGGCCTCCATCCACACGGTGCGGATGAGGAACGCCTCTTCGAGGTAGGCGAGTAGTTGGTGGACGGTGTCCTTTGCGATCGCGACGCCTTGGCTCTTGAGAGCGGAGTAGAACTTCTCGACGCTGAACGTGCCGGCAGCGTTTCCAAGGAGGTGACGCACGATCCACCGGAGGCCGGCGACTTGTGTCACTCCGTGGCGCTCGACGACGTCTCGGAGGATGGCGACGTCCACGTAGTCGCGAAGGAGTTGGAGGCGCGACGCGTCATCGATCGCCTGAGCTTCAGGAAAGCCTCCGGTGCGAAGCCACTCCAGGAAGTGTCGCTCCAGTTCGCGGCGCGCCTTCGCCGTCATCGAACGGTTGGGTTCGTGCACCCGTGCGCCTCGATGGCGGAGGGCTTCGCGGAACGAGAATGGGAAGATCGGTACTTCCCAAGCGCGGCCGCGCATCGACGTCGCTACTTCCCGCGAGAGGAGGGCGGCGGACGATCCAGTGAGGACGATCCGAGCCTCGCCTTCGTCGAGAAGGCGACGTACGAAACGCTCCCATCCGGGAACGAGCTGGATCTCGTCAAGATACCAATTTACGACGTCGCTCTCCGCGTGCTCACGGACCTGCCGGGAGTACTCCTCGACGAGGAAGCCGAGATGGTGGCCCTCGAGGCCGCCGAGCCGTTCGTCTTCGAAGTTGATGTATGGCACCGACTCGCGGGCCGCTCCTTCCGCGATCCGCTCGCGTCGCAGCTGGTGGAGGAACGTCGTCTTGCCGGCGCGCCTCATCCCGATCACCGCGGTGGCCTTGCCCGGGAACTCCACGCGGCCATGGAACTCACGCGCCGTTCCCTCCGGGATCGGCCCCGACAGGGACTCCGTGAGCTTGTCCGAGAGGACGCGGCGGAGGTCGTTGGGAAGGTCGAACGGCATGGCACATTTCTCCTTCTGCCGAGGAGAGTATTGTCCCTAGTTCTCCGGATGAGAAGGAGAAATAAGTCTACAATTCACCTTCTGTGAAGGAGGATTGGTGCAGGTCATGATCGATGGGGGTCCTCTCTATCGATCACTAGCGGCGTGAGGATGATCGATAACAGGGCGTCCGGGTCGAGCGCGGGCCCGGGATCACGGGCGTCGTCATGAGAGTTTCTCCAGCCCGTGGCGAAAATTTCGCCATGCCGTGGGGAATCTGCCGGAAGTCAGACGGGGGGGGGGCGGGGGCGAGGCGGGAACGTCCGCGAAATCGGCAACCACGAGTGGAAGCCGCTGGTTTTGTTCGGCCGGAAAGCTACCCGACCCGGTACCCCATCGCCGCGTATCCCTTCCGACGCTTCTCGTACATCCGGGCCAGCACCGGGACGTGGACATCGACGTAGTCGTAGATGCGGACCTCTTCCTTTGCTCGGTGTCGTCGGTGAAGGCGGCCTGCGTACTGGACGAGGGTTCCCTTCCAGGAAACCGGCATCGTCAGGAACAGGGTATCGAGTCGAGCATCGTCGAACCCCTCTCCCAAGAACCTTCCGGTCGCGAGGAGAAGGCGCTCCTCGTCTTGGGGAAGCGCAGCGATCTGCTCCGACACGCTTCGGCGTTGCCGAGCGGTTAGTCCGCCACGTAGCACGATTATGTTTCGAACGAAGCCGCGAAGTCGGGTCTCGAGGTAGGCGAGGTGCTCGGTTCTCTCGGAGAGGATGACCGGCGACCTTCCCTCGTTGATCGCAGTGATCACGTCGTCGAGGATGAGTTCGTTTCGAGCGTCGTCCGTGCTGAGTGCGGAGTAGAGGTCCTGGATGCTGGTGCGACTGTCGACCAGCTCGGTCTGGAAGGAAGTGTGCCTTACTACCAGTCGATGTCTTGCGATCCCCGAACGGGAAGCATCTCGTTGAGTGGTCGTGTGCCTGACCGACCCGAGTTGGAACCCTAGGATTGGGTGGTGACCGTCCCTACGCTCAGGAGTTGCCGTGAGGCCGGTGACGTACCTGGCACGCACGGAGTTCATGACTCGCTCGAACGAGACCGCCGGCACGTGGTGGCACTCGTCGACGAGAACATGGCCGTAGGACTCGAGTAGAGCGTCGCGGTCGTCGTGTTTGGCGAGGCTCTGGATCATGGCAACGTCGAGGATTCCGTTCCGCTTCCGCCTTCCACCCCCGAGCTGGCCCACCTCCTTGACCGGAACCCCGAGAAAGACGCTGAGCTGTTCGCGCCATTGATCCAGGAGTTGTGACCGGTGGACCAGAACGAGGGTACTGCGGGCTCGGGCAGCGATCAGGTACGTTCCTACCACGGTCTTTCCCGATCCTGGAGGTGCGACGAGGACACCGATGTCGTGTCCCTTCATTGATTGGACCATTCCCACCTGCATGGGCGACAGTTCCCCGACGAAGGCGTGGGGAAGCGGAGCCCCGCCTGCCCTTGCGTCATCGATCTGTACCTGTGCGCCAGCGAGTTCGAGGAGCTGTGTTGCGTCTTCCAGGCTTCCCCGCGGCAGACTCAGCTGCGCGCCAAGATCCTCCGAGCAGTCGATGATCCGAGGGGTCCGGCCGACCGAGAGGCGCATCGCTTGTCGGCGATGGAACTCGGGGTTTGGAAAGATCGCGAGTCTGCGGAGGCGGGTGACGGAGCTCGATATCAGATCAGCCTTCTCGACGATGACGCGTCCTGTCAAGCGTATGCGGACCGTTCTCCCGGACAGGTCGTCATCGAGGGGGGGGGCGTGCCTACTTCGATCCGGGTGCTCGCCATCGCGGACCAGTATCGATCCGGTTGGTACGAACGCGGCGGTGGTCAGCCCGCGAACGCCGGGTCCGAACACGGAAGCCGAGGAACTCTCTCTCGTCAACGCTTCCGCTCGTGCTGTCGAGAGCCGCTCGATCTGACGGAGGTAACCCCACTGGTCTGGGATCGGTTGGAAGTCAGGTCCCAGGAACAGCGTGTTGCCCTCCTGTCGCGCGTGATACTGCAGTGGCAGAGCAATCAGATTGCCGAACCCGCCACTAGGGACTCGGTCCTGATTGGGGAACAGCCGATCGTAGGACGACATCGAGAGTTCTGGGCGTCGTTCCATGGTTGCTGTGACAAGGCGGGTCCCCAATGCTCTGGCCGTGTACGCTGGGACCGGGCTGTCGAAGAAGATCCACACGTGCGACCCGCTCCCCGAGCGCGAACGCTCGATGGCTGGGTCGAGTCCTTGGTCGCGGCACGATTGGGCAAAGGCCAGTGTGTCCTGTTCCCAGCCCTCGCCGTCGAAGTCACCGGCGAGGAAGTGACAGGTGTGGTCTTTCAGGATCGGGTACACACCGACAACCATTCGTCCCTGGAGGTGGTCGAGAACGACGCGGTCGGACAGCGGTACGAACGCTTGATTCGGACATGCGCCGCAGCGAACTCGAGGCTTGTCGCATAGGCCGCCGACCCACTCGTTCCCGCACTTGGGCGAGTACCCGGACCGGCCGGTTCGGTGGTTCTCCCATCGCACCGCGAATACGTCCTCGCGGCCGAGGAACAGACTCCGGAACAGCACAACCTTCTCTTCCGGGCTGAGCTCGGGGAGAGGAGCCGAGATTTCGGTTGTGGGTACGTCGCGTCCCCCAGGTCTGGCCGTCGACAGACCACGTCGCAGCTCCGCGAGTCTCGTAACGACTTCGGAGCGTTCCCGATCGAGACGTGCCAGGTCTCGTTCCAGTCTCGTGATCTCGCCCATGAGCCGTGCAGGATCTGCCAATCCTTTGGGGTCTCGGCGATCGCCATTCATGGAACTCGGCCTTGCGTGTCCGCAATGAGGGTCTTGCGCGTGCATCGAAGCGAGAGAGTTCGATCGACCGAACGCGGGGTTGTGGACCCGGCGAACCTGATCACGCCCCATCTCCCTTCCAGGGGGCCCCCGGCAATCTAGCTACGAGTTCTTCCAGAACCACCTGCAGTGCGTCGTCGAAGTTCCACGTCAGGCCGGGTCGCAGCAATGCGGCCATGTCCCTGCGAAAGTCTTGGCGATCCGACTTCTCGTGTAGGTTCGCTTCGAACTGCGCTCGACTCACGGCGTGGCCGCCTTCCCTCATGTAACGAAGGAAGCACGCGATGACGGCTTCCGGGTTCACCCCGCCTTGGGCGAGGGCGAACCAAAGGTCGAAGAGGTCTCTGCCCTTCTTGCGTTGGTAGAGTGCGCGAAGCTTGGTCCCGAGAAGTTCGTCGATGCTGAAGGTGGTGATGTTCGCCCTGCCCCGGAACCACTGGTTGTGGACATCGAACGGCACATGCGCGAGTCCGAGTTCGGTGAAGTGCTCCCGCGAGTTGACCTCGATCTTGAGCCGCATGTTCACCGGTGGATTGCCTTCGGAACCGAATCGATAGACGAGGTTGACCCGGCCTTCCTTCAGCTTGCGCTGCGGAGTTCCAAGCCATGGATCCAACACGCTCCGAAGGAGGTCGAGAGTCTCGCCGATGGCTTCTGCGTCGACCTGAACGAGGTCGATATCCTCCGAGTACCGTGCGGCTGGTCGCAGATGGAGCTTGTAGAGCGCCGTACCTCCACGGAACGCCAGTCGCCGGGCGATCTCGGGAACAGAGTAGATCTCGACGAGAGCCCGGCTGATGATCAGGTCCTGCTCTACGAGCGAGTCGGCTTCCCATGGCGCGCTCCGTCGCCACTCGACGATTGCCTGTTCGGGGATCATACGTCGGGCTCCACGTCCGCGTTGACGGCCACCTTCCAGCGTGAGTCTCTCGGTGCGCCCTCCATCTTTGCCCAGGGGGCGAGTGGCACGACGAACAAGTTTCGCTCCGCGAGTACGACTTCGAGGTCGTCGGCGTGTTCGTTCTGTCCGATGAGTGCGAGGAGGTAGCCGAGACGTTGGACCCAGGCAATGGGCGCACGTCGTGCTTCCGCCCGAAGGCCATCGCGGTCGATCGTTTCCGAGAGCTCGGAGAGTACCGTGGCGATGTTGTCGATGTAGCCGCTGCGATCCGGGTATCCGACCAGTTCGAGAGCTGTAGCGGCCGGCGATGCGACCCGAATGACTCCTGCCGGAGTGTTTCGTTCGACCACCGGCGTGTCCTCCATGTCGCGCCGGGCCACGAAGTCCACACGAACCCCCCCGCACTCGATACCTCTGCGGGCCTTCGGAACCATCACTTGGAACATCTGCGGCTTCTGGTGCGCGGCCCCGTGGTAGGCAGCTGCGCTGAGGAGGGTCACGTAGTATGGCTCGCCGAGGTGGGCCATGAGCTGCGGCACGAACTGCTCCGCCGGTAGGCACCCGAGCGCTCGGTACCGCGGGGGAACGACGACATGGAACCCCCTAAGGGGATCCGCCACCTGCCCCTTGTCCTTGAGGCGACGCAGCTGGGCCCGGACGGCGGGTACGGATTTGCCGAGCGCCTGGACGACGTCGTCCGTGGTGAACACCAGCCTGCCGCGGATCTGCAGGTCCTCTATGTAGCTGGCGGCCGATTCCATCGAGAAGTGCACACCTGCAAAAGATCACACAAAAGGTTACGATGCGCAGCCGTAGACTGCGATTGGCGGAGTCCACAGTCGCAGAAACTACCTCAATATGTGCTTTTTTGCAAGTGCGGACTTTTGGGCCAACATCGGCTCCACCGCCCAATGGCTCACCGCAGCAGGAACTCCAGATCCTCCCGCTGGAGGTTTTTCATCAGCGCCGAGTCTTCCTGGATGATCGAGTCGGCGAGCTGCCGCTTCCTCGCCTGGAGTTCCAGGATTCTCTCCTCGACCGTGTCGCGCGCGACGATCCGGCACGCGAGGACCGATCGCTCCTGCCCGATCCGGTGCGCGCGGTCGATCGCCTGCGCTTCCACGGCGGGGTTCCACCAAGGATCGAGGAGGAACACATACGTCGCCGCGGTCAGGTTGAGTCCGGTGCCGCCGGCTTTGAGGCTGATGAGGAACACGTCGAGCTCTGGGTCGTTCTGAAACCGCTCGACCGTCTTCGCGCGGTTCCGTGTCTTCCCGTCGAGGTACTCGTACCGGATGCCCGCCGCGTCGAGCCGCCCTCGCACGAACGTGAGGAGGGAGACGAACTGAGAGAAGACGAGAGCCTTGTGTCCTTCCTCCCGGAGTTCGCCGAGCTTCTCCACGAGGAGATCGAGTTTGGAGGAGCCGACCGACTCCGCCACGGCGGGATCGATGAGGGACGAGTGACACGCGGCCTGGCGAAGACGGAGTAGACCCTCGAGTACGATGAGAGGCTTTGCGCCTCCTGGTTCCTCGGAGAGGAGCAGAGTTTCGTAGTGTGCGCGGAGCGAGTCGTAGAGCTTCCGTTGTTCGCGGCCGAGCGTGCAGTAGACCGTCTGCTCGGTCCGTTCGGGTAGCTGCGGCGCGACCTGCGCTTTCGTCCGCCGAAGGATGAACGGACGCACGGCGGCCGCGAGGAGGTTCGCGGGAGTCTGGGGTGCACTGCTGGGTGCGTCGGCAGTGCCACCGGTTGCGACACTGGCGATGCTGCCGACCGCCGTGCTGGCGGCCCGATCGGCGGGCTCCACGGGCGATCCGTCTGGAGATACCTGTGCCAGTGGCGCCTCAGTCTCCACCTTCATCGTCGCCCACTTGTGAAACCGTTGCGATGATCCGAGGAGGCCCGGGTTGAGGAACGCGAAGAGAGACCAGAGCTCGCCGATGTGGTTCTCGATCGGCGTTCCGCTGAGCGCGAGGCGGTGCCGGGCGTTCAGGAGGCGAACGGCCTTCGCGATCGACGTCTTCGCGTTCTTGATCGTCTGCGACTCGTCGAGGATGACGTAGTCGAACGGGGTCTCCCGGAACTGCTCGATGTCTCTCCGGAGGACACCGTACGTGGTGAGGACGAGATGAGCGCGGCTTCTCGCAATCGCATCTTCGAGCGTACCCCGCGACGTGCCCGAGAAGTCGAGGATACGGAGTTTCGGAGCGAACGTGCCGCCCTCGACGATCCAGTTGAACGCGACCGAACGCGGAACGACGACGAGCGAGGGGAGCGGCTTCCGGCGGCCCGTGTCATCCGTCGGAAGCGCGGACTCTACGGATCGGGCGGACGACGCGGACCCGGTCGATTCACGCGGCGCGGCTGGGTCGGTCTGTCCGCGGACTGTCCTGCGCGAGTCGAGGAGCGCGAGGGTCATGATCGTCTTGCCGAGCCCCATGTCATCGGCGAGACAGCCGCCGAACCCGAACTGTCTCAGGAAGGCGAACCAGGCGAGGCTCGCTTCCTGGTAGGGACGGAGTTCGGCCTGGAACGACTTCGGGGCCCGTACCGGCGCGATGCCGTCGAAGCTCCGGAGCTGAGCGCGGATCTCCTCGAACCGCTCGTCCGTTTCCACGTGCGGTTCGCCGCTGAGTAGCGCATCGAGAAGTGGTGCCTGGTGTCGGCCGAACTGGAGTTCGCCGCCCGAGGCCTTACCCATATCGAGGAGGAGTCCGTTGCGACGGAGCCAGTCCTCGGGCAGGAAGCCGACGGTGCCGTCGCCCAATCGGACGGTCCGCTCTCCCTTCTTGAGTGCGGCGAGGATCGCGGCGAGGTCGACGTCGTCGAAACCCTCGTACGACACGGCGACGCGAACCCCGAACCAGTCGATGCCGGACGAGACACGTGTCTGCACGCTCTGCGGCGTGCGGAGCACCGAGTCCTTCGCCCAGACCTGCCAGCCACGCGCGACGAGGTCGTCCACGATCCGGATGACGCTCGACTCCTGGAGACTGAAGTAGCCGTCCGTACCTTGCCGCTGCGAGGTCACTCCGAGTTCGGAAGCCACGCGGAGCGCCTCGGCTTCGGCCGGGCGGTGTCTCATCACGAGCGTGCGCCGCTCGGTGTCGAGGACCCGCCCTTCCGGACAGCGTTCGTCGACGAGGACGTCGCCGTAGGCGAACTCCATGTAGGCAGCGAGACGGCCGCGTCCGATTGCGCCTTCTTCCCAGCTGCCGGCCGGAGGGCGATGTCCCGATGACGGGGCGGCCGAGGGACCAGCCGACTGATTGGTTGACGCACCAGTCGACGAACTGGCTGAGGAGCCGGACGACGCACCGGCCGACAGACCCGTTTGCGCCCCGGTCGATGTCGGGAAACCCGGGCGCCAGGGAGCGGGGACCTCGCCTGGGCCTGCGATCACGAGTCGGGGCACGGGTGGGCTCGAGAGTTCGTTCCACCGGTACGACTCCGGAGCCTGGATCGAAGGACATCCCTGAACGTGCGCGGCGGCCGTGATGAACTCGTCGACGTCGCTCTCGTCGATCTCGAGCGGGAGATGGAAGGCATCGGCCCAGGTTTCCACGTCATCGCCCTGGACGTGTCGAAGGACGTTTTCCATCAGCGCAAAGCCGCTCGGGAAGTACAGAGCGCCATCCGGTGAGAGCGAATCAGAATCCCGTACGAGCCTGAGCCTGGAGTGGTAGATAGGACGCCCTTCCGTGTCGTCGTGGAGTGCGAGCGTCATCGTCCACGGGCCAGCGGCGTCCCACTCGATCGGAATGCCGTTCGTCGGCTCCATGTCGACCTGCCGTGACCTCACCTCGCCGCTCAGTCCGCGGTACGACTTCGTCGACATGGACCCATCGTTCGGGCGACGCGAAGTGTCACTTCCATGCAGTTGCGGACCGAGGAGGCGTCCCCGCGTCGCGAGTCCGGGAACGAGGTCGAGGAACGTCTCGGCGCGGAGGACCACGCGCGTACGTCCACCGCCATGGCTCGGAACCCGCCAATCGATGACTCCGAGGATCCGGCGGAGCACGGCCGCGTCCTCTTCCGACTCGATCCGTGCGATCTCTTCGTACGGGATCTCCATCTTCTTCCACGCGCCCCAGTCGCCGTTCTTCCGCCGCCTCGCTCCGAGTATTTCGAGTTCGACGGGGAACTCCTTACTTCGACCGGGCGCGACGAAGTAGGCGACACGGAGCGGACGGCCCGCCATCGGATCGGTGGCCTTGGTCGAGAAGTGGCGGCCCATCGAGATGTGGGTCTCGATGGTGCGAAGCCGCGTCTTCCACTTCGGCGGTGGTGCGGGCTTCGGCGGCGGCGGAGGGACGGCGGGCGCGAGCCCCCGCGACTGTGTCGGCGGGTTGGGCGATGCGGTCCGGCCCTTGGGGCGCGACTTGGGCTTGTTCGGAAGAGACACGCCCAGCTCTCTGGCGAGCTCATCTGAGCTGAGTGTGCCTTCCTCCAAGTGCTCGAGGAACGACGGATCGAAGTTCTTCACGAGTCGACGCCGGTAGCGCTGTCGATCTTCATTCGCTTCGAGCAGCGCCGCCCAGATGTGGGCGCAGGCCTTGGAGCTGGTGACATCTCTGCACGTGCAACTGAGCGCGACCTTGCCATGGAGCCTCTCGACGACGACACGGTGCTCCTCTCCGCCGTCCTCGACTTCCGCATCGACGATGATCGACTTCGGAAGCGTCCCCTGACGAAGGGCGACGCAGACATCCAGGAAGAGAACCTCACCATCCTCACGGGCGCGTTTGGGGAAGATACTGATGATGTCGTACCTGATGGACATGGCTCGCGTCAGTTCCCCGCCGTCGTTTGGGCGTTGGTCCCTTCTTCACCCAGCAACTGCCGGACCACCCGGTCGGTGACTGTCGCTCCCGCGAAGAGGGCTTCGATGCTGCGCAGTTTGCTGATCAGTGTGGCTTCGTCCAATGGGGGCTCCGGAGGTGCGCGGTCCGTCTCGACGAATGGTTTGGAGGATAGTGCGAACGGCCTCTTCGAGCACGACTCCCGACTGACAGCGGTTCGAGATTCGCCTGGACGCCACGCGCGGCGAGAACTACAGCAGTTGGGAAAGCAAGGTCCTGGCCGGCACGACCGTGGGTCCACCCGGACGCTCGAAGCAGTCCGCGTCGACATACTCCGCATCGATCGTTACCTGAAACGCGAACGGGACGTTGAGCGTACGCTGGAAGTACCCGAGGTTCGCTCCAATCGAGCTGTCCGCGTGCTTGACCTCGACGAGAAACCACGGCGTACCGTCGCGCACGACGATGAAGTCCACCCCACGCTTCTCCTTGTCGCGGAGATAGCCGAGTTCGAAGTTCCCCCAGCCGAGGTCCGTCCATCCCTCCACGGCTTTGAGGAGATGGCACGCGACGAACGTCTTGCTCCGAGCGCCGGGATCCTGAATGGACGACCAGTCCCGCAGATACCACTTGGGTTCCTTACGGAGCGAGCGCGACACATTCTTGAACCAAGGCCTGACGAGGAATCCCAGGTGGAGGTTTCGTAGGACTTCCACCCACCGGCGGGCCGTGTCTACGGAGACTCGAATCTGCGTCGCGAGATTGCCGTAGACGAGCTGCTCGGAGGATCGGTTCGCCAGGACTCGGACCAGTGACTCGAGTTGGTCGAGCTGCTGGATCTGTGTGAAGTCTCGAATGTCCTCACGCGCGAGCTGCTCGAGGCGGAGCGCCTGCCATCGTCGGCTGAAGCGTCGATCCCGCTTGAGGAACGGCTCCGGATAGCCGCCGAACTCCCACAGCGCGCTGAACTCCTCTGGGTCGGGCGGCTGCGGCGACCGAACGGTCCGCTGCTCGTCCGGGATCTCGACTGCGACGGTCTCGGCGAGGGAGAACGGGTGCATTCGGTAGGGGAAGTACCGGCCCATGAGACTGTCCCCACCCCGACGGTAGACGTCCATCCGGCTGCTTCCGGTGACCATGATCCTGCCAAGGTCGGAGTGCGAGTCGTAGAGCCCCTTGAGGAACTGCTTCCACCTGGGGAACTTGTGGAGTTCATCGAAGAGCAGGGTGGGCCGGGACTCGGAGAGGCGATCCAGCTTGAAGTGGTCGATCAGGGCCGCGGGGCCGGCCAGGATCACTTCCCGGTCATCGACGTTGCCCCAGTTCGAGTACTCGTCCGCAAGGCCTCGGCAGGTCGTGGTCTTTCCGACCTGCCGAGGGCCCGTTACCAGCGCCATCTGCCGGTAGCGGAACAGGTGTTCTGAGAGGACCTGGTCGTAGATGCGTGGTCGGGTGCGCATGTGACGACCATTATCGGTAGTGTCGTAAAACGGTCACGACCATGATACGAAGCATCGTATTTTGGTCAATCACCGGGCGTCGAGGGTGCAGGTCCGATCAGTCCTCCTCGCCGATCACTCCCCTCGCCGATCACTCCCCGCCGCCGCCGACCGGGCTGACCCCAGGCGTTCTCGCCGCCCGACTCCGCTCTTCGATCTCCTCCGCCTCCGCGAGCACCGACGCCACCCGCTCGTGCATGTCTCCGTCACGCGGGAACGGATCCCACGCCATCGCGTTCCGTGAGCCGAAGTCGACGATGTTCCCGTCCGGATCCACGATCAGCATCAAGCTCCCGACGTACTGCCCGCGCGATCCCGTCTCCTGGACGACCGTGTCATTTCGCTTCTCCGCTTCCTCCTGCCAGCGCGGGAGGTAGCCGCAGAGAGCGACGTCGATCCCCGGCACCCGTCCCAGGAGCACGGTGGTCTCCGCGCTCGGCATCTCGGAGAGCAGCACGACGACGTCGGCCACCTCCCGAAGCTTCGGGACGACCGCCTCGGCGACGATGGTCGGCTCCTCGATCCGGAACGACGTGCCGTCGGCCGCGTTCGCCGATGCGATCCGCTGCGTGCCCATGAGTCCGAACAGTCCGATCTTCACGCCGTTCCGCTCGATGACGATCGACTCCTCACCGACCGGCGTCTCGATTCCGTCATGCGACACGAAGACGTTCGACGACACGACACGGATCGGGCTGTCGGTGCGGAGTTCGGTGAACAGTTCCCACTGCTCGAGCTCGCGCGGCCCGGGCGTCACCGCGTCCACGCCCATCTCCTCCATCGCGTCCCAGAGGAAGTGGGTGAGGAGATCCCGCGTGCTCTCCTTGACGCCGATGAAGTTCCCCAGGTCGACATGAAGGAACGGCACCTTCTCCTCGCGCAGCCAGTCGACATAGCCCGACCGGATGTCGAGACCCCCCTTCGGGTGCGCGCGACAGCCGCAATCGGTCACCTCGCCGTTGACGGAACCGAAGCTGACGATGGTGACGTCGGCGTTGGTCAGCCGTTCCGCTGACGACTGTTGCGGCAGGGCGAGGAATGCGAACAGGAACCCAAGGCGCAGAAAGCCAGGGCACAGAAAGCCAAGCCGTAGAAGGCCAAGGCGTAGAAGGCCAAGGCGTGAGCGGTTGAGATCTGAGAACCGGAGCATTTGCTTTCTCCCATGCGAAGTGCCCACCGCACTGCCGGGAGTAGCCCCAGGTCAGCCGGCGGACAAGTGTCGATGACTCGATCCGACACCGTCGGATCTGCAGTGAAGTCACTTGCGTACGTACATTTGTCCTTCTCCAATGTGAGATCGCCGGACGAGAGGCGCCCGGCTGGGGGAATGGTAGCGCAATCAGGAGAGTCTCGGCGATAGCGCGTTCGCGGCGAGTCTCAGCGCTGAGACTCCTTACCCGAGAAGACTAAGCCGTGGGCTCCTCACTCCGAGCCGCCTCACTCCGAGACTCTCATTCCGAGACCCTCATTCCGAGACCTGCAACTCCGAGGCCCGTTGCTCCGAGACCCATTACTCTGGCACTCCATCGCTGTAGTTCGGCTTCTCATACGCGAACGTTGTCGACGACGGATCGAACTTCGCGAAGTCGTCTCGAGCGCCGAACCGGAGTTTGAGAAGAGCGGTTTCGCCTGGGCCAATGATGGCGCCGTACTCGTCGACGCTGAGGGACACACGGAGTCCGCTGTCCGACACCAGCGCTCCGAGAGTGCTATTGCTGCGGAGGTCCCAGGGATCGTTGACTAGGTCGGACGCTTCCACGGTCGCGAACACGTAGCTGTTGTTCTCGTCGACACTCCGGCCGAGTATCTCGACGACGAAGGTCTCCTGGTCTCGGTTGAGGTACGGAGCCCAGTCGAAGGTCGGACTCATGAGGAACGGCTCGAACTTCTGCATGTCGAACAGTGCGCGACGATCCGCGAAGCTGGGATGCGTCCTGAACTCGTCGATGGCGCCGGCTTCGTGGAAGAACTGGAGCTTGGATAGGATCGAAGCTGCGCCGGCCACGACCTCGACATCTCCGAAGCGTCGGTTCAGATACGTCACCGCGAGCAAGTCACTCACCGTTTCTCCACGGTCGAACCACCACTTCCGGACGAAATCATAGGGATAGACCGGGGCTTCCTCGGGTTTGCTGACCCGGACCGGAGGCAAGAGTAGTTCACAGTGGGCGACTTCGTGGGCGAGGACGAACTCGAGTTCCATCGGGTCCTCGACGATGTCGAGCAGAGCGTCGGTCACATAGACGAAGCCGGTCGGAAACGAGTACGCATTCGGAAGCTCGGAATGCACCGCCGTGAAGCGATACTCGAACCCTGCGAGACCAATCGGGAACCGCTCGAGTACCCGTTCGCCAGCTTCCTGCACTTGCTCCTGAATCGCCGCGTCGTCCACACGTGGATGTGCGAGCTCGAAGAGTCTCGCGGACTCGATCGCGGCAGCGCGCGTCGTTGTGTAGTGATCGTAGGGCAGGACGACCTCGTGCGGATAGCATGCGCGACAGGGCTTCATTCCTTGGGCCGACGCTTCGGAAGCAGAGGCGAAGTCGACTCTCAGACTCTCCTGAGGAAGGTGGTTGCAGGTGCCAAGATGATAGAGATGGCTGGACCGATGACCAACGACCGCGGGAGCCCGCGGTTCCGCTCCGAAGTCGAACAAGGCCTGGAGCACACGTGGGAAGACTTGGTCGAGCAACGACTGCTCGACTTGATCGTTGGAGTAGATCGGGATCCGAACCCGAGCCTCTGTCGCGGACTCGAGTTCGATGACGAGGTACTGCGTCTTCTTGTTCAGCCGAAGGATCCGAAACGTCTCGCCCGCTTCAGCCAGGCGCGCAAGTCGTCGCGAAACGGCGAACCCGTACGAGTCGCCTTCGTACTCGACGTAGTTGACGGGAAGGAGTTCGTGACCAGCACGGACGGCCCGAGGCTGTTCGTTGAACAGCTCGATGAACTGCTTTGCCTGGTTGTCGGACACGCGAGCCTGAGCGGGAAGTGCACCGAGGAGGGGCACCAAGACGGCAAGGAACAGAAGAGAGGTTCGGGTGGTCATGTGGCCTCCGTTTGACGGGTCCGTCGCATGATACCGCGTATGTCACTCTCGTCGAGGGTGCACGGTCGAGGGCAGGAAAGAGGGTGGATGTGCATCTGCCCTCGGGCGATCCGTGGATCCCACTACGGGAGTCCCCCTGTATAGCTGCGTGGACTGTTGTTCAAACGGAGGATCCAACTGCGTGAGCGTCGATGGACAACCGAGGCAGACGAAGACGTCAGCTGGCCGCCTAGAGTATCGCGTCTATGATTGGAGCCATCGCGCGTGCCCCGAATCCTTCAGTGAGGCATCCGTTGTCATCGGCTAGACTGGGCTTCTGCGAGGGGGGGCGCCGAGTTGGACCCGATCTTGGTTACGGCAGCACTGGAGATGCTCCGGCAGCAACCCAAGGGCGAACGCCGTGTCCAGGGGTTGCTACTGAGAATGTGGCTTGGTTTGTCGAGCGAGGAGATTGCGAAGCTCCTAGGCATCGCCCCAGCTCGTGTGCGTGACGACTGGCGATTCGCTCGAGCGTACGTACTGGCGTACGTGGAGAATCACGGAGGTTCGTCGGATCCGCCAGCCCCTGCTGCCTACTGAGAAGGCCGTTTCCCCGTGGAGCTAGCCAGCGCCAACGTTGAAGTGAAGTGTCACGGAACAAGCGTGTCACCTACGAGGCCAACTCCTGATGGAAGTAGTAGCAAAGCCCATCCGGAGCCACGACGAAGAACACCTGGAACCGCTTCCCCTCGCGTTCGTCGATCCGCGGGTTCCCGACCTTCACGCCGCGTGCCTCTACTTCCTTCCGGGCGCGATCGATGTCGCTGACCAGGATCGCCGCACCTTCCTGTTCGGGATCCCCGCCGTTGACGGAGAACCCGATGCGAACACCGTCGCGCTCCATGACGACCGTGGGCGGGTCGGCGCGTCGCTCGACTTCGGTGAGTCCGAACGTCTCTGCGTAGTACGTGGCCGCCTTGTCGAGGTCGGCGACCGGGAGGGCGAGGATGTCGTCGGCATACGGGTACGCGGCGAGGAAGAGTGGGGTCGACGACATGCGGCACCTCCGGAGTCTGAGTTTGGCTGGGTTCCCTTGGGGACCCGATAGAGTACACCGTGGTCGGCGTTGACCGAAGGAGGATCGGAATCTCGCAATCCACCGAGAAAACCTCGGCCGATTCCGGTGCTTCCTCGCGCTATACCAATTGGGGGGTGTCCACTAGAGCGAATGAGGTTGCCATGGCGTCTTGTCTCCACCGGTTCGTCACCGTATTCCTTGGCCTCGGTATTCTTGTCGCGAGCCTCTCGGGTTGCTCCAAGAATGTCATCACCATGGACCGCCTCGCCGACATTCACCGCGGGATGAGCCCGGACCAGGTGGCGGCTGCCCTGGAGGATCGAGTTCCGAAGACCGTGCTCACGCTGCAGGAAGCGGCAGCCTCCGTCGCGGTCTACGACATGGTCACCGGATCGACCACGGTGACGACCACCACCTACGTCGCTGGCGTCAACGGAGGGCCGGGGACCGTGCAGACCAGGACGATGCCTGTAGAAACGACGGAACCGTACTTCCTGCTCTATCGAGACGAGGCACTACTCTACTGGGGGTTCCTGGACGAGTACGGGCGGGACGAGGATCCCGAGGTCCGCGAACTCCGAGACCAGATCGCCGAGACGTACCAGGAGTACGTTGACGAACAGGCCCGGCGGCGGAGAAGAGGCCAGGGAGCGCTCTGATGAGTCATCTACAACGGCGGCGTGCCTTCCCTCTCGGTGCGATGGGCATCTTCCTGGCTCTGCTCGTTTTTGGCTGTGCTCCGAAGGGGGTGACGCACGCGACCATGAGTGGTCTCTCCTTCGGCATGAGCCCAGAGCAATCGGTGGCGAGTGTCGAGCTGGAGCCGATGTACGTGTTCCATACCGAAGGCGACGATGGTGCGTGGACCGCGCACTACTACCGCCACATGTCGGGCAACGCGGTCACTCGGTATCTTCTGCTCTTCGACGACGAAGGGCTCCGGTACTGGGGCTTTCCTCACGAGTTCGAGAGACAGCGCAACGAAGAGATCGCCCGCGCGGCGCGGTGGGCGGAAGTCGAGTACGAGAAGGCCGAGCTGCAGAAGTTGGGAAAGCGAGCACATCGGGGGTACTAGCCGCTCGTTGCCCAACGACGTCGGTTTGGTTGAGTCCGATTGGACTATGCGTGCTGAGGCTCTTCTGGACTGGACGCCTCACTTCGTACCGCCCAATGCTCCCTCCGGCAGCGCAAGCCGAGTCATCACGCCGTCGACCGCGTGTACGAACCGCGACTCCACCGGCCGAGACCGGTTCGCGACCTCCGCCTTTTGATCCAGAATCAAGTGCACCGATTCGGGTTCGAGGTTCTCGTCCAACATGACGATCCGGCCGTCTTCGAGACGTGCCTCGATCCGCATCTCACCTCCGACACCGCGCGGGGCGAGGGTCAGGCTCGTGACCGTTGCGTCCGAGTCCTCCGAGAACGGAGCGACGGCGAGGTAGGCGCGCTCCGTTGCGTGTTCCAGATCGGACCAGTCATCGCGACCTGGGAGCGAGGAGTACGGGAAGGCCTGGCCATGGAAGTCGTCTTGGCCCAAGAGCACGACGGTTCCGCAGTGATACTTGGTCTCGAACGGGACGAGTTCCGAGTCGTATCGGGCGCTGTTGTTGCTTCCATAGAGAAGCAGTCGCCTCGAGCTGTCTCCGAAGCCGCCGATCTCGCGCTCGAACTTGAGATGCCCCGGATGGTAGTACGCGCCCAACAGCTCTCCGCTTGCGGGATCGATCGACTGGAACGCGCACTGGTACCAGGAGCCCGCGATGACCGTGGAGACGATCGACTCGCGGTCTCCCCAGTCGACCAAACGCGATTCCGTGTACCGGAACGGTCCCTCGGCGCTTTCCGAAGGAGCAAAGGTGGCCTTGCGGGTCCACAGTTCCTCTCCGCCGAGGTTCAGCGCGGTGAGTTCCTGTTCGTCACCCCGCGCGACCGATACGAGGACGAGTCGTGGCTCTCCTTCCGACCGGAGTAGTCGAGGGTAGCTGATCGCACCGGCGAAACTCTTGATCCACACTCGGTGGCCTCGGCCGTCGTAGGCGGCAAGTGTGGATTCGTTGACCTTCTCCACCAACTCGATCGCGCCGAGAGTGACGGATTCCTCCGTGTCTTGTGGGACGGCGAGATACTCCTCCACGCCGCCCTGGATGTAGAGCACCGGAATGTTCGTTGCCTCACCCGCCTCGATCCGATCGTGCGCAACGCAGTCCGAAGGAATGAACACGGACCGCGGCCGGAGTCGGGCGTCGGTCGAGAACATCCGTCCATCGGCGCAGCGGAGCGTGATCGTTCCTGCCACTGTGTCGACCTGGAACTCCTCGACGGCGGCGTCTTCCTCGGGGTGGATGGGAGGGATGGCGAGGTATGCGATCTCCGTTGCGGGCGGAATCCCTGGCCAATCGCGGTCGGTCCCGGGCGAGTAGGGGAACGCCTGCCCATCGATGTGCGCAGGATCGAGGAGAAGTGCGGCGCCGCAGTGGCGATCGGTGTCGAACGGCACGAGCCTCCGGTCGAAGCGCGCCGAGCTGTTGTCGCCGAAGAGAAGGACGGCGTCCTGGATCGAATCGCCGAAGCTGAACTGACCGGCTGGCAGGATCAGCCCTGGGTGGTAGTACGAAGCGAGCGTCTCTCCTTCGAGGGAGAGCTTGTGCACGGAGTCCTGGTACCAGGGGCCGTTGCGGATGGAGATGAGCAGCGCGGTGGAACTCTCCGGTTCCGGGACTCGGATCGCTCGTTGCCAAGTAGAGAACTCGTGCCCCGTCTCGGTCTTGTTCTGCGGACGAGTCCAGGAGAGTTCCGTCTCCCAGAGCGTGCTTCCGTCCTTCGGATCGAGGTCGAGTAGTCGCCCCGGAGCGCCGTTCTCTGCGATGGAAACGATGACGCCATTCGGTCCCCGGGCGCCTTGCAGGAAGACGAAGGGGACGACGGCGGGCGAGTCTCCGTAGGTGAGATTCGGCATGATTTCGCCCTCGACCGTACGGATCCAGAGGGTCTGATCCTTTGCGTCGAGTGCCTTCAGCACGTTCGCGCTCTGACGTTCGACGACCGCGGGGAGGGTCGGCTGCCTGAGGAGGTTCCAGCCGATGACCGCGATGACGGCGGTCACGACTGCGGCGAGTGCGGCGTAGCGAATGGCGCGGCCCGGATGGTTGCTGAACGGCGCCGAAGGTCCGTGGCCGCTGGTTCGATCCGATGGACGGCTCTCGACGTCCGCGTAGCCGCTTCCTCCGAGGGGTCCAGGGCCCTGCTCGGTGGAGCCCGACGCAAAGGGCTCACTGTCTGATCTGAGGTCCGGGTTACCACGGAGTTCACGACGCAACGTCAGGAGCTGCTCGAGGACGTCAGACATCCGCTGCCAGCGATCTTCACGTTCTGGACGGAGGCAGCCCTCGATCAACGTCTTCATTCCGGGAGGGACGAACTCCCAGTCCGGCTCCTGAATCGACGGGCCGCCGCGTGGAGGGAACGCCCGCTTTCCGGTAACGCATTCGTAGGCGAGGCAGCCGAAGCTCCAGATGTCGGATCGTTCGTCCGCCGCGCTGCGGCGCCGCTGCTCCGGGCTTGCGTACTCCCACGTCCCGATCGCCGTTGTGTCTGTGACAGCATCGCCGGTTTCCTTCGTCGGCCGTTCCGTATCTCCAAGAGAGGTGGCGATTCCGAAGTCGACGATTTTTGCGCCCTGTGTCGGGTGGATGAGCACGTTTTGCGGTTTGAGGTCTCGGTGGACGATCCCGTGTGCGTGCGCCTCGACCAGCCCTTCGGCGATCCCGATGAGGAGCTCGAGCGCTTCGGTCAAAGGCAGCGGTCCGCCTGACAGGTGTTCGGCGAGAGTCGGCCCGTCGATCAGCTGCATCGCGACGAAGTACCGCCCGTTGTCCTCGTCGAAGTCGTAGACCGTGGCTATGTGTGGGTGGTCGAGCTTCGCGAGGATCTTGGCCTCGCGGTGAAAGCGGAGGATCCGGTCCGGGTCACGAGCCAAACCCGGTGCCAGCACTTTCACCGCGACACGTCTGTCCAGTTTCGTGTGTACACCAACGTAGACAACCCCCATCCCGCCTTCGCCGAGTCGACCCTCGACTCGATACGGGCCGATCTGTTCGGGATCGACCGAGAGGAAACCTCCGTCGAGTGGCCCGGTCGGCGCCTCGTGCGCCACGATCATCCGTTCGAGGAAGGAGATCTCCTTCTCGTCGCCGCCGGTCATTCTCGAGAGGAAGTCGTGCCTTTTGGAAGAAGGCAAGGAAAGTGCCTCGAAGAAGATCTTGGATCGGTCGTAGGGACGAGTCATACGCAGTGGATTCTAGTACGTGTCGCGGGTGTGTGACCAACTCGACCTATCGACGGAGACCGATGCGCTCCTCGCGTCTCAGGGACATGGACCATTCGCGAAAGCCGAATGCGTCTCCGCGTCTGACGGACGTGGACCATCGGCAAAACCAGCACGGAAGAGCGGTCGTGTTGCCGGTGGCAGGGCTACGCGAGTAGTATTGGGGGGCGGACGAAGTGCGCTTGTGGCAACAAGGAACCGCATTCCGTCCGCCGACAGTGTGTCCAGGGCACCAACGAATCGGCGCCCGTTCTGTCTCCCCACTCTGAATAGCGTCAGATGGATCTGAAGCGTCTGCGTCTTTCTCGCTTCAATCCGGCACAAGGGGGCAACATGACAGATGACGCGATGAGCCATCGTCCCGATTCCGCGGACGACCATGTAAGTGACGAGTCACGGGAGCACGAACCGGTCGACCCGGATGCCGTGGACTCCGATGAAGACCTCGAAGTCGACGTCTTCCCGAATCCGATGGCCGACGAGATCTTCCGTGCGCTCTATGACGACCTACGCGCAATCGCCCACGTCTACTTCCGGCGGGAGCGCGACGGGCACACGCTTGAACCCACCGCCGTCGTGCACGAGGCGTACCTCAGGTTCCGGAAGCGTCGGATGAAGGAGAACCTCGGTCGTACCGATCTCCTTGCGATCCTGAGCCGGATGCTTCGGAACTACCTCATCGACTATCACCGCCGCCACACTTCCGAGAAGCGTGGCGGTAAGTTGGTGCGGACCACGCTCGTCACGGACATCGCGGACAGCCCGTTCCACGTGATCGACTTCCTCGCTCTGGACCAAGCGTTGGATGCGCTGGAGAAGGAGCCGCAGGGCGAGCGCCGTCTTCGTGGAGTGCTCTTCAAGTACATGGCCGGGCTTACGTTCGAGGAGATCGGACCGATCCTCGGGATCAGCGCGTCGCGGGCACGAGACGACTGGTCGTTCTCGCGGGCGTTCTTGGGGGCGCATTTGATGGATTGAGGCGGACCCGGACTCGGAGGCGTCCCAGGGACAAACGTCACGGAGTGCCGAGACCGTCAAGTACCCGGAGGATCAGTTCGATCAGCAACCCTACCGTAAGGGGGCTGAAGTACGATCCAAGGAATCGCCGGATGCTCTGTCCATCGAAGGGCCAAACAGGGAAGCTCCGTGTCGCGTCGTCGAGTTCGCGGACGGCCATGAGACGTTCGATCGCCGGCTTCAGTTCCTCGACTTGTGACTGTTGGAGCGCAATCAAGCTCTCCCGGTAGAGCACGTCGCTTCCATCGCTGATGATGCGAAGAAGTCGTTCCTTCGCCCGACGCATCGCGTTCGACGCGGTGCCTAGAACGAGGAAGAACAGCGCCGGTGCTGCCAACGCATAGACGACCGCAGCGATGACGAGCTCGTAGCTGAGAGAATAGGACAACGCGTCGAGCACACCAGCCGCTCCGGTGGTCGTACCCTGCTGCGTCGTTGCAGGTTGTGCCAGGTCAGTCAGCCCACGGGTGAACGGCGTGACCCCAAGGAGCATGACTCCAACGATGCTGAGGAAGTAGACAAGCCTCAAAGAGAACTCGCCGAGCGGCCTCAGTCCTCCAACGCCGTCCGGATGGGACGGGCGAATGTTGGGATGGAGCTTCCGAAACGCACCTCTCAGGACTCGGATCAGGACGACGCACGCAAGGCCGACCGAGAAGATGGCGCCCATCAACATCGTGCCCCAAACCTGGGCAGCGAGACGGCCCCAGCGACCCGCCGTATACCATGCACCCCCGTCGAGGCCGCGATAGACGGAACCAAGAAGCAGGAGTATCCCGATCACGATGATGTAGAGGAGAATCGGGTGTCTCTTGCTCTTGTAGGAGTCGAGCAGTTGCTTCCGCAGCCGCTTCGTATCTCTTGATGGCTTTCCCCTTGGGTCGGCGATCGGAAGGTGACCGCTCGTTCGCGAAGAGAAAACCCGGTTCCCCACAAGACCGTTGACGACTCCCGCGATGCCAGACGGGATCCAGAAGTAGTAGGAGAAGACGACGCAACCGAAGACGAAGTTCGTGTAGACCGACGGATCGTTGACGAATCCACGAACCGCGCCCTTGGTTACGAAGAACCCGTCCAGATACGCACATAGAGCCCGCAAGGCGGTCAAGAGGATGCACACGACCAAACCCCAGAGGATTGGAGAGGGTCTGGCGCAAAGGAGGCGACGCCGCAACGGGTCCCAGAGCGTCAAATCGGGTGGGCAGACTTCTCGCGGGTTCCTGGCCATGGCATCTCCACGAGTTGGAGTAGACGTAAGACTCAGTCGTTTCGTGATGCTAGACGGAAGTCGGTACCTGTGCAAAACAGCACTTCAACGCGGATGATGGCACGAACGACAGTCTGAAGAAGTTTCGCGGCATTCCCTTCACTGCCTTCCGAGCCGGTTCAGATGGCCGCCCCGCTGGTGCCGGCCTCGGGTGACAGCCGACGGAGTTCAGCTCGTGCCAACGGTGGATCGTCGGTGATCAGCACATCGGCGCCAGTACCGACCGCACGGCGAATGGTGTTCGGACCGTTGGGAGTCCAGGTCCAGACTTCGAGCTGCTGCTTGTGAAGCCGGGCGACCTCCCGCGTCGTGGCTCCCAGGTGGTTCAGAGCGACGGCGCGAACTCCTGGGAACCCTGGTCGCCAACGGAGGTGGAACACAGGGTCGATGACGATCGGAGTGAACGGGATCCGAGCGATGATCAGTCGTGCCAGTCGAAGGCTAGGCTCGATAGCTCGTGCCGCTACCAGACTCGAGGGATGAAAGCTCATCAACCAGCACCAGGATGTCGCGTTGTGATGCCGGATCACCTTCAGGACTTCCGCGGTGATTCCCGGGTGCTCTTCCTCTCCGCCTTTGACCTCCACATACAGTTCGGTTCGGCCACTGACGACGCTCAGTACCTCGTCGAGTTTCGGAATAGGTTCACGGTCGAACTCCCGACCGAACCAACTACCGGCATCGAGTGAAGAGAGCTGGCGCGCATCGAGACTTGATACGAGTCCGGAGCCATTGGTGCACCGGTCGACACTGCGGTCATGGATCACCATCGGGACCTTGTCGGCCGAGAGGCGGACATCGATCTCGATGCCATCGACTCTCTGGTCGAGGCTCCACCGTATGGCTGCCAGGGTGTTCTCCGGCGCATGGCGTGCGCCACCTCGGTGAGCAACGACTCGAACCATCTCCTCCCCTGATTCAACGGACCGATACGACGATAGTGGTAAGGGGCGGTTGGACTCTGCTTCTTCGGTGCCCCGCCACCACTCCGCTCGTCAACGCCCCTGCCGTTGGTCAGCCCAACGCCCCCGCCGCAATCCGCAACCCCCGAAGCAGCAGGTTCCCGTCCCCCAACCGCCTCCGAAGCTCCCGCTCCAGCCCCGCGATCGGATAGAGATTCTGCGGCGCCCGCGTATCCTTGTGCGCTTCCGACGCGAACCGCGGCAACGTCGCGGCAGTGAGGTCCGCAAACCGCTGCGCCTCGTCGATCGGAATCTGATCCGTCACTTCACACCGCACCACGCCGGCCCACGGATGTCCTTCGCCACCGGGCAGACGCAGATACCACGAGTACCGACTCCAGTCCGCCTCGATCCCGAACATCGGAGTGCGTTCGCCGGGCGCGAGCTGCGCGATCACGGCAGTGGTCATCTCATCGAGATACGTCACCCAGTGGCTCTTCACGTACCCGACGGCAGACTCGAGGTGCTGACGTCCGCGCAAGGAACCGTCGATGACGACGAGGTCTGCCTCCCCGGCCTGCTTCGCGACGCGGATTTCGAGTTCGCGGAGCGCGCGTTGCAGCGCTTGCTGGAGCGGATCGCCGGGGATGCCGCGGTCGGAAGATCCACTTCCGCCTGAGTCGCTACCGGAACCACTCGAATCACCGGCGCCGCCGCCCGAGCCGCTGCCGGCCGTCCGGCCCGTCGCTCGCGCCTCCGATCCACGTCCCGGCGGACGAGGGGGCTTCGCATTTCCTGTCGCGCCTCCGCCACCGCGACCCCAGTCGTTCATCGGCTGTGCCACGTAGGTCGCGTACATCGTCTCGATCGACCGCGCGGGCACGGGGACGAACAGTCCTCGCTCCACTTCCATTGCGGCGACCTCCGCCCGTGCTTCGCACCGGATGACACCGGCAGCGTAGCTCGCGCAGAGCCCGGGTACGGTGCGTCCCGCTTCGTCCGTCACCCAGATGCGTGCGTCGATCCGGCGCACTCCGTCGACGAGTGCGAGCCGTTCCGCCGGGCCGCTCTCACTTCGGATCGGCGTCCACTCGGCGACTGGACGTTCGATCTCCAGGTTCACGGTCGCGCCGGCTTCGGCCTCGGGGTTTGCGGCTCCGGCCTCGACGGGTGATCCGTAGTCAGGGGACCACGATTCCACTGCGAACTTCACGCGTTCACCCTCTCCACTCTGGACGTCCGCGCGTCCTTCGTTACCTGGAACCGGACGGGGACGCGCTCCGCGAGTTCGCGCACGTGAGTGATGAGTCCGACGACGCGGCCACGCGCACCGAGCGCTTCGATCGCGCTTGCGACGGTATCGAGCGTGTCGGGGTCGAGGGTGCCGAACCCTTCGTCGAGGAAGAGTGTGTCGAGACGGGCGGCGCCGCCGGCGGCGAGCTGGGCGACGTCTTCGGACAGCGCGAGCGCGAGGGCGAGTGAGGCCATGAACGTTTCGCCGCCGGAGAGCGTGCGGGCGAGGCGTGGCTCGTCCGCGTTGCTGTGATCGACGACCTCGAACTCGCGCTTGTCGTTGATCTGGATCGAGTACTGGTTCGACGAGAGTTCGCGCAGAAGGTGCGACGCGGAATGACAGAGCCGTTCGAGTGCTCGTTGCAAGAGCCACGCCTCGAATCCGGTCGTCCCGAGAAGACGTCCAAGATCCTTCTCGAGCTTCGCGCGATCGCGGAGTTCCTTCTGTTCGGCGCGGAGCTTCTTCGACTTCTCGATCGCGGCACTCACCGCCTGGATGCCGGCGTTGACGGTTGCGAGTTCGGACGCGACCTGCGTCGCGTAGTTCGCTTCGGTGGCCTTCACACCGTGTTTCGCACAGGCGTCCAGGATCGTCTGGATCTCAGTCGCGAGCGAGGCTTCCTGTTCCTTGGCAGCTTTCGCCAAGTTGTCGACGCGCTTCGCCTCCTTGGGAGACTGCGCCTCTGCCCATGTGGCGAGCGTGTTCCATGCGCCCGCAAGGTCTTCGCGGTCCTCGACCGGAGGTGGCTCGAGTGCAGAGACTCGGTCGCGGGTGGCATCGAACGTCTTCCACGCCTTCCTGTGCGCAGCTTCGAGCGTCTCGGTCGCGGCTTCCGCGGTGTCGAGCTGCTTGCTCACCGTCCGGAACATCGACTGAGCTTCGGTCACGGCCTTCGCAGCTGCAGTGACCTTGGTGAGCGACTTCTTCAGCGCCGCCTCGGTCGGCTCCCCCTCGAGACGCTCCTCCGTCGACGCGAGCCGTTCCTTCTCTGCATCCAGTTTCGCGGTGAGTGCGACGACATCCTTGGTGCTCGCGTCGCGCTTGTGGGTGGCTGAGGTCAGCGCTGTGTTCGCCTTGCGTAGCTGTGCTTCCGCCGCTTCGAGTGCCTTGGGTGCCGCATGCTTCGGCATCTTCGTGATCGTCTGCGCACAGACGGGACACTCGTCTCCAGCGGCGAGTCCCTGTGCGAGGTGCGACGCGGCGTGGGCGGTGCGTGCTTCCTCGAGCTTTGCTTCCGCCGCGAGCTTCTCCTCTTCGGCCTTGGCCCGCGCCGCTTCGTCCGCAGCCGCCGCCTTCTGGAGTGGGGTGAGCCGCGCTTCGAGCTCCTTCACCAGGAGCGCTGACGCTGCCTTTTGCGCGTGCGCTTCGAGCAGGAGCTGCAGGTCGCCGGCCGCGGGGAGGGCCTCGAGCGCCGATTGCTCCTTATATAGATGCGCCTCGGCTTCCTTCTTGGCCGCTCGGGCGGAGTCGACGGCCTCCCGAGCGGTCGACCAACGTTCCGACGTCTCCTCCAAGTCACTGGGAGGCAATACGGTAGCCAGACTGCGGACTCGGGCCTCCGCCTCCTCCCGGGCCGCCTCCGCGTCCTCCGCCCGTCGGCGCAGCTCTTCCAGCTTGGGCGCGGCCTTCTCGATCGTTTTGGTCAGCGCTTCGAGCTCCTTGCCTCGCTTCTTCGCGGCCGCGAGGAGTTCGGGAGTCATCTGGGCGAGATCTCCACTGGAGAGTTCCGCTTCGAGATACCCGGCGCGTGTCTCGTGTTCCTTGCCGAGTGCGTTCGCACGCTTCGCCATCCGTCGGTAGAGCTCCAAGTCGAGCAGCTTGACGAGGAGGTCCTGTCGTTCCGCCGGTGTCGCGCGGAGGAACTCTGCGAACTCGCCTTGCGGGAGGGCGACGCACCGTTGGAAGTGCGTGAAGCCGAGTCCGAGTAGCGACTCGACGGCCGACGTGACCGAGTCGGCGTCGCCTGCGATCGTCTCGGTGTCGGGAGTGGCGTCACCGGCATCCGCCCCGCTGTCGATCGATCCGACGTTGCGCTTCCGTTCCAGCCGGGCTTCCTTCGTCGACGCACCCGTCTTCGTCCGCCGGACGACGCGTGCCGCGGTGTACTCCTCGTCACCGACGGCGAACTCGAATGCGACCCGGGCTTCGGACTTCCCGGTGGTGATCACAGGAAACACCGTTCGAGCATCGAGCCGAGGCACCGATCCGTAGAGCGCGAACGTCATCGCGTCGATCAGGCTCGACTTCCCTGCGCCAGTGGGTCCGGTGATGACGAAGAGCTCGGCGTCCGAGAAGTCGATGTCGCACGGATCGCGGAAGGACGCGAATCCTTCGAGATGAAGTCGCAGCGGCCTCATGAGTCGGCCTCATTCTTGGAAGAAGGCCGCCTCTTCGCCTCGCGTACCGTTTCTAGTCCTGCTTCACGTCCAGCCTCACGTCCAGCCTCTAGTCCTGCCTCGCGTCCTGCCTCTCGTGCTGCCTCACGTCCAGCCTCTAGTCCCGTCTCCTGTTCCGACTCCAGCCTCTGCGACTCGAGCTCCATCTCGAGCAGCTCGTGGAACACTCGGCCGAGGTCGTCGTTCGACTTCTTGCGTTCGGCGAGAAACTCGGCGAACAGCTTCTCGGGCGACTGCTGCGTGAGGTTCAGGTCCGTCACTGGCCTCGGTTCGGTGGACGAGCTCTTGATCCGCACATCGACGGCGTGGGGAAGCAGCTCGCGGACCTCGTCGGCGAGTCCGGGGCGGTACGGTTCGTCGACTTCGACGCGAAGGTAGTCGTCACCGACATCGTCCACCATGGCTTCGAGGGCGGCGAGAGTTCCGCGCAGAGTTCGTAGCTTCCGGCCGGACTGAAGCGGAACAGATTCCACCTTGGCGGGCGTGGTAGCCGTGGCCTCGACGACCAAGACGCCCTTCTCCTGTTCACCTTCTCCGAAGTCGAGCGAGAGGGGAGACCCGGAGTACCACACCGGGCATCCCGCGGGGATCGACTGCGTCCGGTGGAAGTGTCCCAATGCGGCGTAATGAAGCGTCGAGGGGAAGATCGTCGACGGGACCATGTAGTCGAGCCCTGAGTGCACGCTGCGTTCGCCTCCGCCGATCGCCGCGCCGACGACGGAGAGGTGTCCGATCAGGATGCGGACGGCATCTTCCTCGAGTGCATCGGCGAGAAGCGACACGATCGTCTGTAGGCGTTCCGTGTAGCTCTGAGCGTGCTCGAACGCGTCTCGCTCCATGAGATCGGCAGCCTTGACGATGCCACGTTGGGAGAGGAACGGCAGGAACGCGAGGCTCACGATTTCCTTCGTTCGGAGCGTCAGGTTCCGCACGCCACCCGCATCCGGCCGGCTCAGAGTGGCGCCGACATGCACGCCACATCCGGACTCTAGTAGCGGCTTCACTGCGCGTAGACGTTGCGGAGAGTCGTGATTCCCCGAGATGAGCACGACTTCGGCGCCAGTCCTCGCGAGTCCGAGCAGTGCTTCGTACACGATCCGTTCGGACGCCGCGGTCGGCGCGGCGAGATCGAATAGGTCTCCCGCGACGATGACGAGGTCGACCTCACGCTGCTCCGCAATCGACGTGATCTCCTCGAGCACGGCACGGTGTTCGTCCGCGCGATCTCGCCCTCGAATGGTCCGGCCGACATGCCAATCCGCGGTGTGGAGGATCCGCATCAGTCCTCGTCCTCGGTGAGTCCTCCGAACGGATCTGCGGGGACGGAACGTGGCTTGCGCGGGCGTTTCGTGGTCGTTGCGTCGCTGCCGGTCGAGGCACCGTTCGTACCACCGTCGGTGCCGCTCGTCGCGCCGCCGCTGCGCGCCGAGCTGTCCGAACTCGTCCCGCGGCTCGCTCCGCCCGTCGTCCACCCCGGCGCGGCTTCACTCGCTCGCGTCGCCCACGCCGGGAAGGGGAACTCCAGTACGAGAGGAATCGGTAGTTCAGGCTGTGCGACGACCATCGTTCCCGGCTTCACGATCGTGGCGCGTTGGCGAAGGATCTGCGGAAGCCAGCCGTACTCCGGCCGCGTCGCTTCGCTCGAGTCGAGACGTCCGGTCACGCGGATCGCAGAGTTCGCGATGATCCGTCTCTCGACTTCGCTCGCGGTCTGCTGCGCACCGATCAGGATCATGCCGAGCGACCGGCCGCGTTCCGCGATGTCGAGGAGGATCTCCTTGATCGGGCTCGTGCCCTCGCGTGGCGCGTACTTGTTGAGCTCGTCCAAGACGACGAACCACTTCGGATCCGGGCTGCCGCTCTTCTCCTTCTCCTCGAACGCGCGCCTCAGTTCGACGCCGACGACGAACCGTTGCGCACGATCGTTGAGGTTGTGGAGGTCGATCACGGTGAGCTGCGCGTCGCGTTGGATCCGGTGGCGCTCGGGTCGGTCGACTCGTCCGCGGATGAGGTGACGCACGTGTGGCTGCGCGCCGTAGAGACGACGGACGAACGCGTTGATCGTTCCGATGCCGATCGCGGTGCCGGCCCACTCGTGGCGGTACATGTCGTCTTGCACCTTGGCGGCGATGGCGTCGACCAGTTCGTCGAAACTGTGAATGGCCTGACCTTCCAGGACCACGCCGCCATCGTCCCGCGCCTGGAGATCACGGAGACGCGCCGCGACGTTGTGGACGATGATCGAGTACTGCCGGTCCGACTCTGCGTCGACGAAGAGGAACTCGAGGAGACCGTCCTTGCAGAAGTCAGCGATCGTCCAGAAGAACGACGTCACGTTGTCGTGTCGGGTCGCGACATCGGGAACCGCAGACTCCGAGTCACGCCTGGGTGGAGCCCAGAACGAAACGCTGCCGAACGCCTCGGCCGGCAGGTCGAGCTTCGCGTAGCGTTGACGCTCCTCATCCGAGAGGCGGGAGTTCGGTTGGTCGAGGAAGAGAAGGTCTTCACCTTTGACGTTGAAGATGAGTGCCTTCGTGTTGAGCGCCTGCTTTCCGAGCGTGCCGGAACGGAAGAGGCTGTACAGAAGGAACGTCGCGTAGGTCGTCTTGGTCGCGACGCCAGAGACGCCGGAGATGTTGACGTGTGCGCCGCGCGTACCGTCCAGGAACTCCAAGTTGACGAACGCGGGCTCTCCGTCGCGGGTGAGTCCGACTGGAACGCGCGCGTCCATCTGATCGAAGAAGAGTGCGTGATCCCGTTCGGCCCCGCGCGCCCGCCGCACGCTCTGTCCGGGCAGCGGTGGGACGAACACTTCAGGATCGAACCGGGTCGCCGTGATGCACGCCGCTTCGCTCACCTCCGCCGGGAGGAGTCCCCCTTCGATGAGGAAGACATCGCTGTCGAACCGCGCCCCTTCGTGCCGCGCCCGCATCTGGGTGACGATCCCGTAAATCGCTACGTCCCTGCCATCTGGGAGGGCACGTTCCAAGGCGACGACGTCGTCGAGCTGCAGGTACTGGCCCTTTTCGATCGCCGCCCAGAACTCGAGCGGCGTCGCGTCCTGCGTCCCGATGACGCGAGCGGTGGACGGCGACGGCGAGTTGGCGTTTGGGATGTCAGGAGTCGACACGGAGCCTCCGGCGGCAGGGATCGGTCACGGCTGCGGAGGGGAGTGTAGCGGGGGCGGGGCGAGCGGTCACGTCCGCGCTTGGCGGAGTCTACCAGTCACGACCTGGCTCGGGTGATGAGTCCTCGTCTGTCCCTCGATCGACGCACGGCCCAGCGAAGCGTGTCACTCCCGAACGGCTGACCATTCCGCGAGGAATCCTCGGCCAAGCGAATGCGTACGTCCCTCGAGCCGGCCGGCCACGACCTTGCCGGACGTGTGGTAGGTTCCGGATCCGTCTTCGGTCGTGAAAGCGAAGGAGACGTAGCCCCAGTCGAGGTTCACCTCGAAGTTCTGCACGGGCGTGCCGTAGAACTCTCCGGACAGAGTCCCGCCTTCCGCATCCTCTCGGACGACGAAGCTCTGGAAGTAGTCGTCCGCACCCGGCGTGGGGCGAAGGTCTACCTTCCAGTTGCCGAGCAGCTGCTCGACCGACGGGACGACGCGTGTCACCTCGAATCCGTTGCGAAAGGCCCACTCCGCATCCGGCGCCCCCTGAAGTCTCACCTCCTTGGTCGAGGTGAACGAGTCCCCGCTCAAGGTCCGCGTGATCCGAAGGTCTGCGGGTCGGCCGTCGTCCTGACCGGAGCCGGTGAGTACGACTTGCCAACCAGACGGTGTCTTGTCGAACGAAGCGATGACGAGACGTTCCTCGTCGAACTCTCCATCCGCAACCGACAGCGCGATCCACTCGGAGCCATCGGCCGACAGCGTGGACATGTCGAGGTTCCGGATGATGCGACCCGGATCCGTGAACTGGATGTCGGAGTGGAGGACGCCCCCGACCTTTTCGACGGTGTTGGACATCGCAAGCGGGATCGAGACGCGGCGATCGGATTGGTAGTCGCGGTAGGTCAGAGTGCCTTGCCATTCACCGGCGAGGTCCGACAGGAACGCCGAGGATGGAGTGCCTGCGTCTCTACTCTGCGCCGCGCCGGTGAGTGCCGTAGAGGCGAGCAGAAGAGCGACAAAGGGAGCGGCCATCAATAGGTGCGGCATGGCGATGGCGGTACGGATGGCTCTGACGAACATCATGGTTTCCTCCGGCGATCGGCACGGGACCGACTTCGGTTCCGGCCCGCTTGGAGTGTACTTCGTCCGCTAGACGCGCGAGGATGCAGAGCATCTCTCGAACGCCGTCCGTGGAATCGCGGCCAAGCGCCCGAATGCGTCTCGGATCTCGTCGGAAGGGGCGTCCCGTCCCCGTTTCTTGCTCCGGGGTCGCATCATTTGGGCCACATCAACCGCCGCGTACCGCACCGCCGAGTACCGCGTGGTACCCTCTCCACCACCGGACCTGGTTGAGAGATCCGGTGCCCGTGAGGGATGTCGATGGCTACACCGTTCTTCTCTTCCTTGCGCTCCATCGAATCCGACGACTCCCGCCACTGGATCGGCTGGGTGGGTCTCGCCGTGGCGCTCGCTTCGGCCTGGTGCGTTTGGGCTGTGCTCGCGCACGTCGCGCTCTATGAGTCGACGAGTGAAGCTCGGATCGAGGTGGCATCTCCAGTACACGAGATCACGTCTGCGGTGAGCGATCAGATCCGTTCCGTGCATGTCGCGGTTGGTGACTCTGTCGCGCCGGGGCAGTTGCTCATCGAACTCGATCGCACGATCCAGGAATACGAACGCGAGGAACGACGCGCGGAGCTCGAAGCGCTCGAGCGGCAGCTCACCGGCGTCGCGGACGAAGGGCAGGCGATCGCGACGGCTCTACAAGCCGCACGGCGGGCAGAGACCGCAGCGTTGGCCGAAGCGAGAGCGCAGCTTCGCGAGGCGAACGCCGCTGCGGAGCGTGGGCGAGAGGACCTCGCGCGCGCCAAGACGCGCGTCGAACAGGGACGGGCCACTAGAGACGAGCTGGAGGAAGCGGAGCGAGTGGCGGCGGAACTAGAGGCTGCCCTCGCTGTGCGGTCCCTCACCGTGGAGCGTCTCGAGCGCGAGGGCGGGAGTCGCCGGGCGGATCGGATGGCGGAAGCAGCCGGTCTCGAGACGCAGCGTGCGGAGCTCGAGAGCCGGGTCGACGTCGCGCGGAGTGCGCTTGCGAGGATCGACGCAGAGCTGGAGAGGAGACGGATCGTCGCCTCGGTGGCAGGACGGATCACCGATCTCGATACGCTCGTCCCAGGATCCTGGATCGAAGCAGGAGCCTCCGTCGGAAGGATAGTGCCGAGCGGGCCTCTTCACGTCGTTGCGGAGTTTCCGGAGACGGCGGCGATCCGCGTCGCGGAAGGACAGATGTCGCGCGTCTACGTGACCGGACGTCGGCCGGAGGGCGATGAGACGCTCGTTGCCCAGGTGTCGCGTGTCGGTACCGGGGCGCCCCGATTCGGAGCCGCGGCATCGCCAGCCGGAACGGCGGCGGTGCGATCCGGCACCGGCCCCACGACTGGCCGCGTACGAGTCGAGCTGTCACTCCCGGGCGAAGTCGCGTCTCGACTTCACCATGGTCTCCCCGTGTCCGTCGAGGTGGAGGTCGAACGCGTTCGTCCACTCGACCTGCTTCTTCGCGTGGTCGGTCGCGCGGCGCGAACGAGACGGGCCTAGCGACATGGCGCGCTGGTTCCGTCGTCCCATTCTCGTACCGGAGCGCGTGCAGACGTCACCGGTCGACTGCGGTCCGGTAGCGCTCCACACTCTCCTGACGGGCCACGGAATCTCTCTCAGCTACGGTCGTCTCCGCGAGCTCTGTCAGACGGACCTCGACGGAACCTCGATCGACACGATGGAAGACATCGCGAGGACGTTCGGCCTTCCGGTCGAGCAAGCCGTCGTGCCGATCGATCATCTGTTGCGCGAGCCCACGCGGTCCTTTCCTTCGATCGTCGTGACACGACAGGCAAGTGGCGCGTCGCACTTCGTCGTCCTCTGGAGTCGGCGGGGGAACTGGCTCCAGATCATGGATCCGGCGACGGGACGGCGCTGGGTGAGAGCACGGCGGTTTCTCGACACGGTCTATCCGTTCACGATGGTCGTAGAGCCTTCTGACTGGCGATCCGAGTGGGCGGAGACGGACGAGTTCCTTCTCTGCCTCCGGGAGCGACTCGACGAACTCGGCGTTCCTGGCGAGCGTTCGATCCGGTGGATCGACGCATCTCTCGGCGCGGAGTCGTGGACTCCGCTCGCCGCGCTCGACGCCGCTATCCGCATGGCGGCCGGACTCGTCGGACCAGGAAGACTCTCACGAGGCTCGGAAGCTGCCGAGCTGATCGAAGGCTACTGGGAAGGAAGCCGGGGGCCTGGCGAGAGGGGAGACGCCGGCGAGAGGTTCCGAGACTCTGATGTGGGCATCCGAGCTGCCCGCGATGGCACGCAAGCAGTGCTGACCGTACCTCCCGCCTTCTGGCCCGTGTTCCCGGAGCCACACGGTCTAAGGATCCGAGGTGCGGTTCTGCTTCGGCTCGAGTCGGAGTCGGAGTACATCGCGTTCGCTTCTCCGACTGACTCCGTCGCCACCTCCACATCACCTTCGTCGCCCGCGCCCGACGACACCGGCGCTCCGACTCTCGTCCAAAGTCTTCGCGAGACGGCGCAATCCCCGCTTCGTCATCTCGCGCGCGAACTGCGCCGCGAGGGTGCGTTCGTCTACCTCTGCGTTCTCTTCGCATCGTTCGGTGCAGCGGCGACCGTGCTCGTGGAGGCGCTGCTCTTTCGAGGACTACTCGGCGCTGGCGAAGTGCTCGGACCGAACCAGAGGTTCGGCTTGGTGGGTGTCGTCGGCATCGTCCTGGTCGTCGGTCTCTTGTTCGAGGTCCCGCTCCAACACGGCCTGGCTGCGATCGGACGACATCTGGAAGGGCGTGTTCGTGTGCTCCTCCAGCAGAAGATCCCCCGCCTCCACGACCGCTACTTCCGAAGCCGTCCCACGTCGGACATGGCCGAACGGAGCCACAGCATCCGGCTCCTGCGTGAGCTTCCCGTTCTCACGGGACAGCTCTTCCGCACTCTGCTCCGTTTCGTTCTCACGACTCTGGGACTCATCTGGCTCGATCCGGCGCGCACACCGCTCATTCTCGCCGTGTTCCTCCTTTCGCTGCTCGTGCCTCTCTTCGGACGCCGCGCCCTCTCCGAGAGTGAGCTGCGGGTGCGCAATCATCTCGGTGCGTTGGGTCGCTTCTACCTCGACGCACTCCTCGGCATCGTCCCGATCCGGCTCCACGGGGCGGAGGAGTCGGTTCGCTCCGAGCACGAGTCACTACTCACCGAGTGGCTACGCGCGGGACTCTCGTTCCATCGGGCCGCCGTCTGGACGAAGTCCGTGCAGATGATCCTCGCGTTCGTCCTCGTCTTCGCGCTGGTGTCGATTCATGCGGCGTCGCACGCGGAGATCGGCCTGTCTCTCCTGTTCGTGTACTGGGCGGTGAGCTTGCCTGCGCTGGGAGAAGAGGCCGCGCAGGTGTTCATCGAGTATCCGATCCATCGGAACATCCTCCTCCGGGTGCTGGAGCCATTGGGGGCGCCGGAAGAGGTGGGTCTGCAGGACGAAGTCGCACCCCGCACGCACTCCTCCCCGGTCGCGATCCGGATGGAACGCGTATCTGCCGGTGCGGGTGGGCATGACGTTCTGAACGAGATCGATCTCGACATCGCTCCGGGTGAGCACGTGGCGATCGTCGGTCGATCGGGTTCCGGGAAGTCGACGTTGGTCGGACTCCTGCTCGGCTTCTTCCAGCCATCGGAGGGACGGGTTCTCGTGGACGGCCGGTCCCTCGTCGGACCTAGTCTCGCCGCGCTTCGAGGTAAGACGGCTTGGGTCGATCCGTCGGTGCAGTTGTGGAATCGGTCCGTGCTCGAGAACCTGCGCTACGGCAACGGGGACGTCGCCGACGCGGACCTCGAGGCGACGTTCCACACCGCACGGCTCGATGCGTTGCTCGAGCAGCTTCCGGAAGGGAGTGCGACTCGGCTCGGCGAGAGTGGTTCGCTCGTCTCGGGTGGCGAAGGCCAGCGAGTCCGTTTGGGACGAGCGCTCCTCCGTTCTGGCGTCGGACTCGTTCTCCTCGACGAAGCGTTTCGTGGGCTGCCCAGTGACGTGCGGCACGAACTACTCGGGTCGGTACGGTCCCATTGGTCCACGGCTACGCTGCTCCACGTCACCCACGACCTGGACGATCTGGACTCCTTCGACAAGCTCATCGTGCTCGACGAGGGCCGAGTCGTGTTCGTCGGTCCGCCGCGCTTCGCCGTGGAGTGCCCCGAGTTCGTGACGCTTCGCTCCGGCCACCGAGAGCTTCGTCGCTTTCTCGAGCGAGAGAGCGGTTGGCAGCGTTGGCACATCGAGGCCGGACGGCTGCTGACTCGTGTTCCCACCGGTCCGGAACGAGGCCGGCGCGGAGTCCGTGGTCCGTTGTTCGGGAGAGAACCAGGGGGGAGCGCATGAGCACCCATGACCTTGCTCCGTACCTCTGGCCGGCCGAACGCACAGCGGACGCCGTCGGTTCCCTCGCACTCCGGGCAAAGCTCGTTCCTCGGGGGTCCGTACAGCAGACGAACGAAGGGAAGGCGACCGAACAGCTGACCACCGAGCCGACGTCGAACGAACAGCAAACGACCGAACGGAAAGCGAGCGCACGGAAGGCGAACGCACGGAACGCCGAGTCGATCCGCGTGGCAGCGCTGGGACTCGGGATCGAGGCGTGTCCGGTCGTCGCGGACTATCCCGATGTGCTCCCGATGCTGCGCCGCGCGGCTCCCGCGGTGCTCGAGTTGGGCGACTCGGCGACGCAGTCTCTTCTCGTGCTGCTCGGACGAACCCGAAGCGGTCTGCGGGTGCTTCGGCCGGATGGCGAGACGTCGATCGTCACTGCGGAGGTCGTCCGGTCTGCGCTCTGTGAACGGTACGAAGCGCCGCTGCGCGCGGGAGCAGAACGACTACTCGATCGCCTCTCGCTAGAGGGAAAGCGCCGGTCTCGTGTCCGCCAGACGTTCCTGGACGAACACCTCACCGGGATTCGCGTGGAGGGGGTCCATCTCCTCCGCCCCTCACCTGGTGGGAGTTTCCGCAAGCGTCTCGTACAGGCTGGGGTTTCATCACGGTTCGCGGCGATGGTCCTCACCCATGCGGCGCAGTACGCGCTCTGGATCGTCGCGTGGGCCTTGATCGGACGGAGCGCGCTCGTCGGACGAGACGACCCAGGAACGCTCTGGGCCTGGGGACTCCTGCTTCTCACGCTGGTTCCTCTTCGCGCTGCCGCGTCGTGGTTCCAAGCGACGGTGTCGGTTCGGATCGGAGCTGCGCTCAAGGAGCGCCTCGTCCAGGGCGCAACCCGACTCGATCCGGACGAAGTGCGCACTCTCGGTGTGGGAGGACAGCTCGGTCGTGTCATCGAGTCCGAGGCGGTCGAACTCTACGCGATCCAAGGCGGCTTCCTC
Organism: Candidatus Eiseniibacteriota bacterium; assembly: GCA_020633975.1. GTDB lineage: Bacteria > Eisenbacteria > RBG-16-71-46 > CAIMUX01 > CAIMUX01 > JACKCR01. The sequence continues at coordinate 44,928 of JACKCR010000014.1, forward strand.
GTCGTACTCGCGGCGATCGAACTGGTCTTTGCGACGTGGGTACTCGGGCGCGGCGCAGCGCCCGTGCTCCAACCTCTGCTCCTTCTCGCCACGCTTCTCGTCGTCGCCTGGTTGGGTCGTCGCTACTACAGAGAACGCGGTTCGTGGACGGAACGACGACTCGAGATGACGGCGGATCTGATCGAGCGGATGGTCGGGCACCGCACCCGTCTCGCCCAGGAGCCGATGTCGGAGTGGCATCGTGAAGAGGACCGTCTCCTCCACGCGTACTACGAGGGTTCGAAGCCGTACGACCAGATCGGTGTGCTCCTCACTTCGTCGATTGGTCGAGGGTGGCTACTTGCGGCGACTCTTGGTCTCCTCCCTGCGCTATCGAGTGGTACGTCTCTCGTCCCGGTCGCAGTTTCGCTCGGAGGGATGCTGCTCGCGCAGCAGTCGCTACAGAAGCTCGTGCTTGGTACGGCGTCTCTCGGGGGCGCTGTGGTGTCGTGGACGCGAATCCAAGATCTCTTCCGGGCCGCAGCGCGGCCGGAACAACTTGGGACGCGCAGTGCAGCCTTCGTTGCTGAGGACGCGGCTCGCGATGACGGTCACGCTCGCGCTCGCACTCGCGAAGAGGAACCAGCTCACGAGGACGCGCCTCCGTCTCGGCTTGACGACGCAGTCTACGGGACGCGTCCACCTCTGCTCGAAGGTGCGGAGCTAGTCTATCGCTATCCACGTCGGATGCGTCCGGCGCTCGAGCGCGCATCGTTCGAGGTCCATTCAGGCGCTCGCGTTCTTCTCACCGGGCCTTCTGGAAGCGGGAAGTCGACCTGGCTCTCCGTCGTTCTCGGTCTGCGCGAGCCTTCCTCGGGGACGCTACTCGCATCCGGCTTCGATCGGACGACTTGGGGAGACGCAGGTTGGCGCCGCCGGATCGCCGCATCTCCACAGTTCCACGAGAACTACATCCTCAGTGGAAGCCTCGCGTTCAATCTCCTCATGGGACGGCGCTGGCCTGCGACTCCCGATGACTACGTCGAGGCGGAGCGGATCTGTCGCCGGTTGGGTCTCGGGCCGCTTCTCGACCGGATGCCGTCCGGGATCCTCCAGCACGTTGGAGAGTCCGGATGGCAGCTCTCTCACGGGGAGAGGAGTCGGGTCTATGTGGCGCGCGCCATCCTCCAGGGCGCTCCTGTGGTCGCGCTCGACGAGAGCCTGGGTGCACTCGATCCCGAGGCCTTCCGGACCTGTCTCGAGACGCTCGACGAAGAAGTCGACGCGCTCGTTCTGGTCGCACACTGAGGTCGTTGTGTACTACAAGTGTCGCAAAACGCTATAGAACAGTAGATTGTGGCGACTTGGCAGCCGTTCCTTCCCACAAATTCCGACTTAGCGAGCTTGAACAGAACGATTGGTCTTGCCAAGTTATCGAGGTCAGGAGCGGCTTGGATGGTCTGTTCAGCCCTCCTGTGATCCCTGGGGCCAACCAGTCCATACGTTGCAACGACCATGGAGGTGTTCAGGATGAAGCCCTTCTTTGCTCGACTCCTCGAGAAGCAAGAGCCGAAGAAAGTCCGTACCGGTGTGAAGGCCGGCTGGCCCGTCGTCACGATGAAGTGGCCTTCGGACAACGACGACTACATCTACGAGTAGTCGCCTAGAGATGTGATCCAGACGACGGCCCCGGGCGTTGCCCTCGCTCGGGGCCGTTTCCATTCTCGAACGACAGCCACTTCCCTCTTCGCCCGCTGCGCGGTCGACGAGGGGGGGGCCAGCACGGTAGCGACATGCCTCGAGTCGGCCCTGATTCGAGTCACCGTTTCTTGATCGTTCCACCGATGGCGGTTTCTTTCGATGGCTACACCTCGTGTCCTTCTCGTCACCCACTCACGCGACGTCTTCACCGTCGATCGTGTGCAGCAGGCGTTGGTGGACCGAGGCATCGAGGCGGTTCGGCTCGACACCGATCGCTTTCCTCTTGGCCAAGAGTTGTCGCTAGTCATCGAAGGCGACTCGAGTCGCAAGGATCCGCGGCATGAAGAACTCTCGTGGGACGCGGTCTGGCTGCGAAAGGTCTGGCCTCCGGACTTGAGCGATGTCGATCCCGAGTACGCGGCCGCGGTCCGTCAGGAAGTGCAGGCCTTCTGGCGTGTCTTCTGGGACGGAGTCACTGCGGCCGGTCCACGGCCCACTCGATGGATCAACAACCCTGTCGCGACGTTCGCTGCGGAGAACAAAGGCCGTCAGCTACGCGAAGCACGCGACATCGGGCTCGCCGTCCCTGACACGGTGATCACGAATCGGATGAGCGACGTCCGCCAACTCCTAGGGCGCCACCCGGGCGGAATCGTTTCCAAGATGTTGACGCCGCTCAGTGTCTCTCTCGAAGGCGACGGACCGTTCGCGTACACGCAGATCGTAGAGCGAGAGGACCTCGAAGACGCCGACTCTCTTCGTGCCTGCCCGATGGTGTTTCAAGAGCGGATCGAAGCGGAGGTAGAGCTCCGTGTCGTCGTCATCGAGAGCGAAGTCTACGTCGGCGGCATTCGCACGCCGGGGCAGTCTGGATCGGCCGAGGACATCGCAGAGTCTCGAGCAAAGCCAGACGATACTCGTGCGGCGACCTCCGCGAGGAGCAGCCGTTCCGCGACCGAAGCGGCGGTGGACTGGCGTCGCGGTGGAACTGGAGCCGCATGGGAGAACGCATCGCTTTCCGAGGAGACGAAGGACAAGGTCGTGGCCCTCGTCCAGCGGCTCGGTCTCGTCTATGCTGCTCTCGATCTCATTCGGACGCCGAGTGGCGAGGACGTATTCCTCGAAGCGAATCCTTCCGGCGAGTGGGGCATGTTGGAGCGCGACCTCGGTCTGCCCATCGCGGAGAGCTTGGCACGGGCTCTGGCAGGTAGTCGGCCCGAATGAAAGACACGGCAAACTAGCGAAACGACGGAGGCAGCATGACCGTTCTCATCCTCACGCACAGCGAAGACGAACCGGCGGTGGATCGGGTCGTCGAGGAGATTCGGGAGCGGGGTGGCCGTGCGGTTCGTTTCGACACCGACCTGTTTCCACTCCGTACGCGGATGCACGTCGAGCAAACCGCGAGCGGTGATCGGTTCCACCTCCTGACCGACGGCGAGGAGCTCGACCTCTCGACGGTACGGGCCGTATGGCACCGGCGGATCGCGATCGGACGCTCCATTCCGAGAGAGATGGATCCACAGCTCCGGACTGCGAGTGTTGACGAGTCGCGCGCCGTCGTCTTCGGAACGATTGCGGCACTCGACTGCTTCCATCTCGATCAGGTGGACCGGATCCGATTCGCGGGACACAAGGCGATGCAGCTATCTCTCGCCCGGGAATGTGGACTAGAGATTCCGAAGACGCTCACGACGAACGACCCGGAAGCGGTCCGCCTGTTCCACAAGACGTGTCCGAACGGAATGGTCGCGAAGATGCTGCACTCGTTTGCGGTGAAGGAGGACGGCGAAGAGTCGGTCGTCTTCACCACGGAGATGACCGAGGAACACCTGGCGGATCTAGGTGGCCTCGAGTTCTGTCCGATGACGTTCCAAGAGAAGATCGAGAAGGACATCGAACTTCGCGTCACCGTGGTCGGACGTCAGCTCTTCGCGGCGGCAGTGCCGAGTCAGGAAGTGAGCGGCGCCGAGGTCGACTGGAGACGGAAGGGCGACGTCGCGCGTGACCTCTGGAAGGCACATTTGCTTCCGGAGACGCTCGAAATCCGGATCCACGAATTCATGGATCGTCTCGGTCTCAACTACGGCGCTATCGACCTCATCCGAACGCCGGATGGCCGGTACGTCTTCCTCGAGGTCAACCCGGCCGGGGAGTTCTCGTGGCTCACCGTCTGGCCCGGCTTCCCGCTCGCGGAGGCGTTCGCCGATACGCTGCTCGGAAGGGTGGAGCGCCGGGATCCTCGGAGGGTGGGGGCGCTCCTCCCAGCCTAGGTGGTGCAAGCGTTAGCCTCAGTTTCACTTAGGTCGTCGAGAGCTCTGGTCATGTGTCAGAAAGCCTACACACTTTTTCTGACGCCCTAACTCTCCGCTGCCTTGATGCTGAGGCTGATCCGCTTCCGGTCCAGGTCGATCTCCAGCACCTTCACCTTCACCTTCTGCCCCACGTGGAGCTCGTCGGCTGGATCCCGCACGAACTTGTTCGCGATCTGACTCACGTGGACGAGTCCGTCCTGGTGCACTCCGACATCGACGAACGCGCCGAAGTGAGTGACGTTCGTGACGGTTCCGGCGAGGATCATCCCCTCTTTCAGGTCTTCGATCGCGTTCACGTCGTCGCGGAAGTCGACGGCTTCGAAGTCTCGACGCGGGTCGCGCCCCGGCTTCTCGAGTTCGCTCACGATGTCGCGGAGCGTGAAGAGTCCGACGGAGTCGTCGACGTACGTCTCCAGGCGGATCGAGGAGATCGCCCCGCGGTCACCGATCAGCTCGTCGACCTTGCGGCCGAGGTCCTTCGCGATCCGTTCGACGAGTTCATAGCGCTCGGGATGGACGGCGGAGTCGTCGAGCGGGTTCGCGCCTCGCATCCGGAGGAAGCCCGCTGCCTGCTCGAACGTCTTCTTCCCGAGCCCGGGCACTTTGAGGAGGTCGTTCCGACTCCGGAAGCCGCCGATGCCGTCGCGGTGCTCGACCATCGCCTTCGCGATGCGGGGTCCGACGCCGGACACATACTGGAGTAGCGACGGCGACGCGGTGTTCGCGTCGACACCGACCTGGTTGACGCAGCTCACGACCACGTCGTCGAGCTTCTTCTGGAGCGCTCTCTGATCGACGTCGTGCTGATACTGCCCGACTCCGATCGACTTGGGATCGATCTTCACCAGCTCTGCGAGCGGATCCTGGAGACGCCGTCCGATCGAGACCGCACCGCGAACGGTGACGTCGTAGTCGGGGAGTTCCTCACGTGCGACTTCGGACGCGGAGTAGACCGACGCGCCGGACTCGTTGACGAGTACCGCCTGGACGCGTGGCCGCGGAGCGGCACCAGACGCCGTGCCGGACGCCGCGCCAGACGTCCCGCTTTCGGGCTGGTCGAGCTTTCGTGACTTGAGGAACTGCCGGACGACGGCGAATGTCTCCCGTCCACCGGTTCCATTTCCGACCCCGATGGCCGAGATGTCAGGGTGCTTCTGGAAGAGTCGATCGAGAGCCGTCTCGGTTCCGCGGATGTCGTTCTTCGGCTCCGTGGGATAGACGACCCCATGCTCCAGGAGCTTCCCGGTGGCGCTCAGCACCACGACCTTGCAGCCCGTACGAAACCCCGGATCGATGGCCATGATCGGCCGAGAGCCGAACGGAGGCGCCATGAGGAGGTCTCTCAGGTTGTTTGCGAAGACCTCGATGGCATCGGTGTCGGCCTGGAGCTTGAGGTCTACCCGAACGTCGGTCGCGATCTGCGGTTGGAGAAGCCGATCGTAGGCGTCTTCGGCCGCGAGCCGGAGTTCGTCCTTCCAGATGGACGGCTTCGTACCGGTCTCGACCTTGCGTACGAGGAGCCCCTTCGCCTCTTCGGGATCGGGTTGGATCCGCTGCTGGAGGAAGCCCTCCTTCTCGCCGCGGAGGATGGCGAGCACTCGGTGGGAAGGGATCTGCGCGACCGGCTCGCTGAACTCGTAGTAGTCGCTGAACTTGCTCTTCGACTCCGCCTTCTCCTTCACCACCTGCGAGAAGAGAAGGCCTCGCTTCCAGGTGAGATCGCGGATCGCGCCGCGCCACTCGGGCGTCTCGATGATCTTCTCGGCCAGGATGTCGCGCGCGCCTTGGAGAGCCGCTCTCGCGGTCGGCACACCCTTCTCGATGTCGATGAATGCGGCCGCAATCTCTTCGGGCTCTCCAGACGCGTCGTCTCCGGCCCACATCCGGTCGGCCAGGGGCTCCAAGCCGCGCTCCTTGGCCATCGTTGCGCGCGTCCGGCGCTTGGGACGGTAGGGAAGGTAGAGGTCTTCGAGCTCGGTTCGTGTCGTCGTCTGTTCGATCGCGGCGCGTAGCTCGGGCGTGAGCTTTCCCTGCTCTGCGATCGTGGCGAGGATCACGTTCTTCCGGTCGAAGAGTTCACGATGAAAGACGAGTCGCTCCATCGCCTTCTCGATCGCGATGTCTTCCGCACCTCCGGTTTGCTCCTTCCGGTACCGCGCGATGAACGGGACGGTGGCTCCCTCGTCGAGCAGGCGGATGATCGCCGCTGCTGCGGACTTCGTCAGGCCGGCTTCCGCGGCGATGAGGGCCGCGTAGTCCGGTGGCGTCATCGATGGAACGTCCGCTGGAGGAGGCGTCGCCGTGTCGGTGTTGGTTGGGCTCGAGAGTTCCTTGTTCTCGGTGTCTGCCATGGGCTCCCCTCGCAAAGGCAATGGGTCTCAAAGGAAACGAGTTGGGGAGACTGCCACCGGAAGCGTCTCGTGTGAAGTGGGTGAATCCACCCATCCACCAACTCCGCAAGCGCATTCAGCGCATCGAGTTACAGAATCGAAAGAGATCATCTCGAAAGCTCAACGAAAAAGCGGCGACGGTCGATACGGCGGTCATGAGCAACACACGCCAGCTATGCATCGTCACCCTGGGACTTCTCGTCACGAGTGTGGTGTCGACCGCCTCCGGTGCGCCCGACGAGGCCCAAGACTACCACCCGCACGCCCAGGCCTCCTGCTCGACCTGTCATGGCAGACGTGCGTCCTCCTCGGCCGAGGAAGGGGCTGCCCAAGCCGCTGCGGAGATGGATGTGTGCGCTACGTGCCACGACCAGCATTCGCCGGTGGAGACGTCGCTCGGCGCGTGGGGGCCGGACGGCTGGCCGGCAACCGAGCAGCCCGCGGACGACCACGGGTCGAGTTGCACCCGTTGTCACTCGTTCCATGACCCGACCGCGATCACCTTCGGCGATCGGCGGATCGAGATCGCCGACGCGAAGGTCGGCACGCATTGCCAGTCGTGTCACTCGCACTCCGACACGCGGACGCTCGCGCGCCTCACGGAAGGGCATGTCGCTGCGGCTGCGCTCTACCACTGGCTCGGCCCGGAGCTCGGGGACTACACGCTTTCGGACGCGTGTCTCATCTGCCACGACCGGAACCACACCCTGCCGACGAACCTCCCCGTATTCCTGCCGGTGACTCCGCGCTTCGAGACCCACGCGAGCCACCCATACGGTATCCGGATGGACTCGGGCGGAGACTTCTTCCGGCCGGTCATCGATTCGCGGATCCCACTCTTCGACGACAAGATCGAGTGTCTGACCTGTCACGACCTCAGCGCCGAGACCGAGGACCTCGTGATCCGGTTCGAGACGAAGTACGAGATGTGTCGGGGCTGCCACACCCAGGGACTTCCGCAGGGACAGTTCCAGGAACTCGTCGAGAACTAGAGGGAGCCCTCGAGCCGCCTCTACCGTCGCTCCCGCGCCGGCCACCGACCGGCACGGCGATGCGCATCTGCTGATGGCTCTCGGGAACTCGCCCCTCTAGAATCCGGTTCGATCCACGGGAAGACGACCAGGTCACGTCGACCTGGTCTCCCACAGGAGGACCGAACGGATGATGCTTCCACCGCATTCCAACCGGAACCGCTCGACTACGCACGCGCCCCCGAGCGGGGCCTGCTCCGGCGTGCTGCGTCGCCAAGGCCGAAGGTGTGCTCGCGCCGTGGGACTCTCCATCCCTGTTCTCGCACTCCTTCTCCTGCCAGGCTGCGCGACCGTGGGACACGACTTCCCCGTCTCCTACGTCTCTTCCATCGAGAAGGGCGTGACGACGCAGACGCAGATCCACGACCGGTTCGGCGATCCCTGGCGCGTAGGAGTGGAAGACGGCCAGACCACCTGGACCTACGGAAAGTACAAGTACCGGATGTTCGGGCAGCCGAGTACGACGGATCTGGTCGTGCGATTCGACAACGCAGGCGTAGTGGCGTCCTACTCCTTCAGCACGACCGAGCACGAGACGATGAGCGGGAACTAGCCTCCGAGGATCCTCCACGCTCTGACCGAGTTCCATCCGCCACAAAAGGAGACGAGCGACCCGTCCCCGTAGGGACATGGCCGCTCGTTCCTGGGCTCGACCTTTGGGTCGTTCTCGAGTCGACGGCTCGGTCGACTCAGACGAACCTGGGACGGTGTCGACCGCGACCGACCCTCCGGTCTGCCGTCGACCTCGTTGCCTTTACGGCAGCGGAGCCTCCATGGCGTCGATCGAGTTCGAGAGAAGCGCCTTCACGTACTTCGGATTGTGGACGCCCTTGCTCCGATCTTCGGAGAGGCCGACCCAGTTGAAGAACGCCTGCGCCTGGACCATCGGATACGTCCCAACGACCGGTTCGTACGCGGCATCCGCCTCGACGTACTCGACGACTCCGGCCGCCACGAGCAGGTCACGCAGCTCGTCGAGCATGTCCTGGACATCGTTCTGGACGTTGCCGTAGTTGAAGTCACTCGTCGAGTGACAGTCGTTGCACGCCGCGACGTTCGGCAGCCAGGTGTGGCCACCGGTGCCGTTCGAGTAGTCACCCATGTGGCACGTCACGCAGGAGGCGCCTGCAGTCTTGTGGACGTTCGTCACGTCGTACGACGCGGAACCCGGAATCTCGGCCCATCCGAAGCCCATGAGCACGTTGGCCTGGGCACCATGGTGCGGACCGTAGTGGGTGCTCGTGATCTCGTACGTTTCACCAGGAATGTCGAGTGCGGGCTCGGCCCGACGCGACTGGTGGCAGTTTGCGCAGAGATTCGAGTTGTCTCCGAAGTCATAGAGCTCGGTCTCGTCCGCGATGAACGGAACCGGAGCCGTCGTCCGGAGCGCGAAGTCCGCGTACTGGAACGTCGAGTGGACGTTGTGGCAATGCTTGCAGTTGAGTGCGACCGGAACGTTGATGTTCCCGTCCACTTCACCGGTCATCGCATACTCGACGAAACCACCACCGGAGTGGCAGCGTGCGCAGCTCGAGCGTCCGCCCGCATAGAGCACGTACTCGCCGAACGCATGCTGGGAACGCGCGTACTGGAGCTGCACCTCGGTCATCGCCGTGGTGTTGTGGCACTCGAGGCAACGAACCTCTCCGTCCACGCCGTCCATTCCGTCCGTTCCGTTCGTTCCATCTTCACCGGCGGGGCCCTGCGGTCCCGTCGCGCCGTCCTTACCATCATCACCAGCGCAGCCTCCGAGAATGAACAGAGGCACCATCGTCAACAGTAGGAAGAGTCGACCTGACTTCATTGTTGCGTCCCTCCTTGCCATGAACACATGGCATGGTCCATCGACCGGCAGGAAAGATCGACCCGTGCATCGACTTTCTCAATAGCCTGTTCCCCGGATAGTTGGACACGCCGGTCTTGTCGCGAGCGTTTGGTTGCGCGTTTCTGTACGTCGACTGATGTGTCGAACGGTGTTCTCTAATTCGAGACACAGTCGCAACTTCTGTCGAACAGCCTGTTGATGACGGATTCCTTCGCAGAAAGAGGAAGTCGCAGAGCCGAGCCTACACAACTCGCTACGAATGCTTGCAGTTGCAGTGTCCGACCTATGCGACGGATTCGCAGAAAGTGGACGTGATCACATTCGTTGCCCCGGTATGCATTCGTTCCGAGGATCTTCGCCGTTTGTCTCCCGTGCGCCGGCGTGACCGACGCAATTAGTCAACCTCGGGGTGGCCATTAGCAGATTGAAAGTACGGAACCGTGACCAAAGGGCGACTTCGCGCACGCTCCGGACGTAGGCCTCTATCCATCGTGCGTCTAGTCGTTTCAATGGTGTCTCCGAAGTCGGAGTCACGGTAGGCAAGTGTTTCCCGATGGCGACCCTTTCACTGCCGAATCCGCCGGCCGAACTCGCGCCCGTCACGCCCAACGCGGGAGGCTCGGATCGCCCGACTGCCGGCCGAATCCCGTGCCCGACACGCCCGCGCGCGCGAGGCTCCGATCGGGCGGCGACCCATGGCTTGCGTCGTGGAGTAATCGGCGGCCGATCAAGCAGTTGCGCGACATTCCTTGACAGTAGGAGGCCCCAACCAGATGATGGGGAGAGCCTAGTGGGGCACGACGCAGGTAACGCGTGATTCCATCTTGGCTTAGCTTCCCGCATCGAATCACCGTCGCGGAACGAAGACATCAGGAGGCTGCGTTCGTTCGCAGTCTCGAGCTCACATCCCGCGGCGAGTTGTCATGCGTTCGTGTCTCCGGCGGGTCCTCGAGAAGACGCAGCTCGAGGACCCGCTCTTCACCTCCAGCCGACACGGATGACGGAACCCTTCCCTTGGCCGCGAGCCTCTCCGCGAACGAAGCCCCGGTGCCGTCGTGTCTCTCCAGCGTCCGCCCCACGGATCGAGTCATGCCGATTTCCCCGGGCCCACGGTTTGGCGGTATCCTCTTATGCGTCCCGAAAACCGTCAGCGTTAGGAGGGAGACTCCCGATGAGCTTCCCGTTTCCGAGAGAACCGGGCGGTGTCCCAGAGATCCTCGGCTCCATCTTCGAGAACCTACCGAGCATGGTCTTCGTCAAGGACGCGGCTTTGCTGCGGTTCGTGACGGTCAACCGTGCGGCCGAGGAACTTCTCGGATTCAGTCGGGAAGAGCTGATCGGCAAGTCCGATCACGACTTTTTCCCCGCCGACCAGGCGGATGGATTCACGGCGAGAGACCGTGCCGTCTTGATGAGTGGACGGGAAGTCGACATCGCTGAGGAGACCATCCTCACTCGCCACCGGGGAGTGCGCGTCCTCCATACGAAAAAAGTGCCGCTGCTCGGCGCCGATGGAGCCCCGAAGTTCCTTCTTGGAATCTCCGAGGACATCACGGAACTGAAGGACGTAGAGCGTCGGCTGCGGGAGAGCGAGCACCAACTCAGGCGCCTTCTGGAGGCGATTCCCGACCTGATCTTTCGAATCGACCGGGGAGGTCGCTTTCTCTCCTTCGTACCTGCTCGCGGGATGCGGACGCTTGCACCGGAGTCGGAGTTCATCGGAAAGACGTTTGCCGACGTCATGCCTCCGGAGCTCTCCCGAATGGCGGGTGATGCATTCGAGCGCGCTCTTTCGAGCGGAGAGGCGCAAGTGATCGAGTACGACCTGGTCGAAGGAGGAAAGCGTCGCTACTACGAAGCGCGCATCGTTCCCGTCGGGACGGACGACTTCATCTCCATCGTACGAGATGTTTCGGACCGACGTCGCGCGGAGGAGGCGGCACGCGAACGGGAGCGGCAGCTCTCCCACGCGGGCCGCATCAGCACGATGGGCGAGATGGCCACGAGCATCGCTCACGAACTGAACCAACCTCTCGCCGCCATCCTGAACCATGCAGAGGCGTGTACCTTTGCCATCCAGGATGGCCGGGCACGGCCAGAGTCGCTGTTGGAGGATCTTCAAGCCATCGTGGCCCAGGCCGAACGGGCGACACGGATCGTCAGGCACGTCCGGAACTTCGTCCGCAAAGGCGATCGAGACACGGCCGTTGTGAATCTGAACGAACTCGTGGAAACGACGCTCGGGTTCCTGTCGTTCGAGGCGAGTCGAGCAGGTGTTTCCATCGAGACAGAGCTTCCTTCCAACCCCATCCCCGTCTACGGGGACCCGATCGAGCTGCAACAGGTGGTTCTTAACCTGGTCCGAAACGGCATCGAGGCGATCGCTGGCTGGAACTCCGGAGGCGAACGTACGCTCCGGGTAGCCACGAGGATCGATGGTTGCCCGAAGGGCGGAAGCGAGAACGAATGGGGTGCCCTGTCCGTCTCCAATCCAGGACCGGCGCTGACTACTGAGGCCGTATCCGAGTTTCTCGAACCGTACTTCACGACCAAGCCGGACGGCTTGGGGCTCGGTTTGTCGATCAGTCGATCCATCGTGGAGGGTGTCGGCGGGAATCTCGAAGGGTGCGCGAACCCGGACGGTGGAGTTACCTTCCAAGTGTGGATCCCGATCGCCAACAAGGAGAACCCCCATGAGTGAAGACGTAATCGTCTACGTCGTCGACGACGATGAAGCCATCCGGAGATCGGTTCGTCGTCTCCTCGAACAGGTGGAGCTTCCCGTCGAGACCTTTGCGTCGCCGCTCGACTTCTTGAACGCCCACGATCCCGACCGGGTCGGATGCCTGGTGCTCGATGTCCGGATGCCCGGAATGAGCGGGATCGATCTGCAGAAGCGGATGATCGAAGACGAGACGGGGCTCCCGGTCATCATCGTGACAGGGCATGGCGACATCCAGATGGCGGTCGACTCGATGCGGAGAGGTGCGATCGACTTCCTCGAGAAGCCGTACCGCGCCCAGGCGCTTCTCGACAGTATCCACCGAGCACTTGCGCTCGACCGCGTTCGCCACGAGGAACGGAGGATCGCCCGCGAGCTCTCGAACCGCTTCTCCAGACTGACGGCGAGAGAGCGCGAAGTCGTCGCCATGGTCGTCAAGGGGCTCACGAATCGTGAGATCGCATCTCGCGTGGGGGTCTCTCCGCAAGCGATCGACGCGCGGCGCGCGCGCGCCATGGGAAAGCTCGGCGTCGCGACCGTGCCCGAGCTCGTCGAGTTCGTCCTGCGCTACGAATGTGACCGACAAGGGCACACACTTCCGCCGCTTGGGCAGATTCTCGAACGAGGCCTCGCCGAGGCCCACTGAGGCGTCTCCGGGGGCGTGAGGGTTTCGTCGCCGTCTGATCGGAAATGAACGGCAACCCTGCCTGGGTTTGTGGGGGGCTGGCCGCTGTCCTGTGTGCGGCCAGGTCTGTTTGACCGCGGCTCCTCGGATTCTCTATCCTCGACCGCGTGCTTCCGGGGTGGGTTCCGGTTGTTTCACCTGGCCGCGCCCTTCCAACCTCTACCCGTTCTCTCCACTCCTCACGAGGGGGCATCGATGCTTCGCACTCCACTCTCCTCTGCACTCGTTGCAATCGGCGCACTGGTGGCCTTCGGCTCTACTGCTTCGGCCAACGACGCCAACGGAACGGTTCTGCACATGCTTCAGGGAACCTACGACCCACTCGTGGAGTCGCTGCCACTGGCCCAGGGGCTTCGGCTCGATGTGATTCCGGACGGTGTGTCTCCCTGGATCGTGCAGTTCGCGCATCCGACGGGCACTGCGGAGACGAGCTTCTTGGAAGCGTCCGGTGTGGAGATCCACGGATACCTTCCGGACTACGCGTACCTCGTCACGGCAACGAAGGCGCAGATGGACGTGCTCCGTACGACGAACGACGTTCGTTGGGCCGGACCGTTCGAGCCAGGATTCCGCATCTCGCCCGAGATCGGTACGCAGGTCTTTCGGAATCCGGCCAGGAGCGACGTGAGCGTGCGCACGCTGCTCGTGCGAGTGTTTCATGACCCACTCACCGCCGCGGACCACTACCGGGCTCTTGGCGGAACCGTGCTCGAGGTGATCGACAACGCCTACGAGTCGATCGTCGTCGTCGAAATCGATCCGGCGCGGATCGACGACATCGCAAGAGACTCCCTCACCTGGTTCGTCGAGGAGAAGCCAGAGACCTTCCTCCTCAACCAGACGACGCGTTGGGTGGTCCAGTCCAACGTTTCGAACTCCACGCCGATCTGGGATGCGGGCATTACCGGAGAAGGCGAGATCGTCACGCTGATGGACTCGGGTGTCGACTACAACTCCTGCTTCTTCCGCGAGAACGGCAACCTCCCGCCCGGGCCGTCGCATCGGAAGATCATCGACTACACGACGTTCGGCGGGAACGTCTACGACGGCTGCGGTACGGGGCACGGAACGCATGTCGCAGGCACGATCGCCGGGGACCAGTCCTACATCACAGGCAGCACGCAGTCCGCGGGAATGGCGTTCGGCGCGAAGCTCACGGTGCAGGATGTGGGGCAGGACGGATTCCTCGACTGTCTTCTCGGGTTCGTGAACGTGCCCGCAACTCTGACGAGCGCCTTCACTGCGTCCTACGGTCTCGGCGCCCGCGTCCACTCGAACAGTTGGGGCTCGACCTCGAACAGCTACGACACCTACGCGGTCAACGTCGATCAGTTCATGTGGACGCACCCGGACTACCTGATCGTCTTCGCGAACGGCAACTCCGGCCCGAGTTCCGGCACGGTTGGTTCGCCCGCGACGGCGAAGAATCTCATCTCCGTGGGCGCAACCCAGCAGGCGCCGAACCAGAACACGATCGCGAGCTACTCGAGCCGTGGTCCGGCATCCGACGGTCGCTACAAGCCGACCGTGGTTGCGCCGGGCGGCGACTCGAACGGCTACATCAACTCCGCGGACAACAACAGCGGCAACCCGCCCAGCCCGACGTGCGCGACGCAGGGGAGCCCGTTCGCCGGCACGTCCATGGCGACTCCGGCCGTGTCCGGCATCGCCACGCTTGCGCGTCAGTACTTCCGTGACGGCTTCTACCCCGACGGGATCGCGGGCGGCAACGCCGTTCCGGTGTCGGCGGCCGCGATCAAGGCCGTGCTCGTCAACTCGGCGACCGATCCCGGGACGCCGAACATCCCGAACAACAACGAGGGGTTTGGTCGTCTGCTCTTGGATGACGCACTCTACTTCGATGGCGACTCCCGCGAGCTGCGTCTCGAGCAGGACGCCGGTTTGGCGACAGGGGAGACTCGCACTTTCGAGTACGCGGTCGACTCCAGCGCCGAGCCTCTCGAGATCGTGCTCTGCTGGACGGACTACCCGGCGACGCAAGGAGCGAGCGTTGCACTCGTCAACGACCTCGACCTTCGGGTCACAGCGCCGGGCGGAGCCGTCTATCTCGGGAACGTGCTCAGCAGTGGCCAGTCCGTCACCGGTGGATCCGCCGACCGTCGCAACGTCGAGGAGATGTTCCGCCTCGACAGCCCACCGCTCGGAACCTACGTGATCGAAGTGAACGCAGTGAACGTTCCGCAGGGTGGGGTCCAGCCGTTCGCGCTCGCGTCCACGGGTGCATTTGCCGGCTGGCCGGACGACCCCGCGGACGCGCCGGAACTGGACGGGTCGATCTCGGTCACGTCCGGTTGGGCGCTTCTCTCCGCCGAGCCCAACCCGTCGCAGGGGGACGTCACGATCGCGTTCCGTGTTCCCACGACGACGGAGTCTCAGGACGGCGGCGTCGACACGGCCACGATCGAGGTGTTCGATGCGGCGGGCCGGCGAGTCCGGTCTCTTGCAAACGGAATCGTCGATCCGGGCATCCACGAAGTGCGTTGGAACGGGCTCGACGACTCCGGCACCCGGGTCGCGCCCGGCGTCTACTTCACCCGGCTGCGAGCAGGTGCGGTGGAGCTCTCGAAGAAGCTCGTCCTGATCGACTGATCGTCGCACCGTTCTCGGCCCTGGCCGAGGACGCATGTCGCGTTCGCCGGCCGGAGAGTGGCCGGCTGACGAGGACTCCCACATCGGAGTGCTTCGATCGACCTGAACCCCGGGTGCCCGCCGCGCTCGGGGTTCGTTACTGCCGTGCACGTATGGAGATTCGGCCCGAAGGTGCCGATGGGATACTCTCGGGAAGTGCCCGCGGGACGGAACCCGCGCGAGGCCGTACGGGTTCGAGTCGCCCCAGGAATGTCCCCTCGGATGGGACGAGGCGACGTGAGCGCGACGCCAGAAGGAAGGGATGCCTTGAGTCAGCCTGCCAACAGCTCCGGTCGGAAGAGACGTCAAACCCGCCGCAGACCGGCCGCCACGGCCGGGACGACTGCTTCCCCGCGCGAGGGAGCGAATGGCGGCGCCCTAGCGTCTACACAGAACGGAAACGGCCATCGTTCCATCCGCGTCGTTCTCGACGGTACGGAGCTGACCTGTCCCAAGGGGTGTCGCGCGTCTGCGCTTCTCGCAGAACACCCCCCGAAGAGTGCGCTTCCGACCCTCGGTGTGATCGTGAACGGTCGTCTCCGGGCGCTCGACCACGAACTCGTTTCTGACTGCACGATCCGAACGGTCCAGTTCGGGAGCAAGGACGGAACGTCGATCTATATCCGAACGGCGGTCCTGCTCCTTTGTGAAGCAGTTCACGAAGTCGATCCGCTCCTCAACCCGGTCGTCGGTCAGTCGCTGGCCGGAGGGTATTCGTTCACCCTGCGGAAGAACGGCAAGCTGGTCGACCGGATCTCGCCCGCGCTCATCCGCCAGTTCCGTACTCGGATGACGCGGATCGTGGCGGAGGACCGTCCGATCTTCGTCGAGCGGGTGACGGTGGAGGAGGCGCTCGAACACTTCCGCAAGGTCGGGGCGCAGGACAAAGTGAAGCTCCTGGAGACGACCCGTCGGGCGGAGATCCAGTGGGCCTCCGCGGGCAGTTACAAGGACAACATCAACGGCCCGGTCGCGGTCCGGACCGGCTCGGTCGAGAAGTGGGAGCTGGTTCCGTACGAATCGGAGATGGTCCTCCGCTTCCCCGGGCCAGAGTTCGACATGCGACCGAAGCCTCGCCGCCAGACCCGTCTCTACAACGCGTACCGGGAGACGCGTCGCTGGAACGAGGAGCTCGGAGTCGCGAACATCGGGCAGCTCAACCAAGCGGTCATCAACGGACAGGTCTCCGACATCATCCGCGTGGCCGAAGGCTTCCACGAGAAGAAGATCGCCGCTATCGCGGACGAAATCGCCGAACGGAAGAACTGCCGACTCGTTCTCGTCGCGGGGCCTTCGTCCTCCGGCAAGACGACGTTCACGAAGCGGCTCATGGTCCAGCTCCGCGTCCTCGGGCTCCAGCCCGTCGCGATCAGCATGGACAACTACTACGTGAACCGGGTCGATACCCCGAAGCACGCGGACGGCTCCTACAACTTCGAGTCGCTCGACGCGCTGGACGTGAAGCTCTTCAACGAGCACATCCACACTCTGATCGACGGGGGACGGGTCGAGACGCCGATCTACTCTTTCACCCGCGGGGAGCGGATCGAGAAGACCATCCCGATGGAACTCGGCCCCCGCGACGTCCTCATCACCGAGGGCATCCACTGCCTCAATCCCCGGCTCACCGAAGGGATCGCTCGACGCCGAACCTTCGGGATCTACGTGTCGGCCCTCACCCAGCTCTCGATCGACGACCACAGCCGGATCTTCACGGCCGACGTTCGAATGCTGAGAAGGATCGTGCGCGATCGGCTCTATCGGAACTACACTGCCGACCAGACCTTGATCGGTTGGAAGAGCGTGCGGTCGGGGGAGAACAAGTACATCTTCCCCTTCCAGGAGAACGCGGATTCGATGTTCAACTCGGCGCTGGTCTACGAGCCAGCGGTCATCCGGACCTACGCCGAACGGTTCCTGCTCGAGGTGCCGCTCGACTCACCCGCGATGGCAGAGGCGTATCGACTTCTCCGCTTCCTCCACATGCTCGTCCCGCTCTTCCCCGAGGAGGTTCCCCAGAACTCGATCATTCGCGAGTTCATCGGGGGGAGTGCGTTCCGGTACTAGACAGGTTACGGAAGAAGCCCCTGCGGGCCTCCTTCCGCACCCTTCTAGGCTTGTATTGCGTGCAGATCTGCTGAAAAACTCCTCCCTCCTCGTCCGCTGCGCGGCCGACGAGGGGTTTTTCATCAGCCTGCTAGCAGCGTTCGGGGGCAGGGAGAACCCAGGTTCGGTGACGGTTTCGTCGACCTACGACTTCATCAAAGACGTGACGCGTCTGGACGACCTTCTGCGTCGTCAGTCGCTGCTCGATCCGGATGCGACACTGTTGCGCCTGCCGACGGGCACGGTGACGTACGAGGCAGTCGAGGAGAAGGCGAAAGAGTTCGCTCGTCTCCTCCTGGACTTGGGCGTCGAGCACGGTGATCGGGTCGCGATCTTGGCCGAGAACGGGGTCGGGTTCGTGGCCGCGTTCTATGGTGCGATGCGAGCCGGAGCGGTCGCCGTTCCTGTGAACACAGCGGTCGACGGGCGCGGACTCGCGCACGTCCTCCGTGACTCGGGTGCCCGTGTCTTGATGATGACGAAGCGGTTCCTACGCGCCACAGAGTCGGCGATGGAGGATGGGGACGCGACGTCGGGAGTCCAGTTCGTCATCGGCGAGAATGCGCTCGCGGGCGGCAAGGCCGAGCACGTCGTTTGGTTGCCGGACGAGCCGGCGAGGGGCAGTCGCTACGCGGGGCCTCCTGGGCTCGAGCCGTTCGGACACGCCGAACTCGACGACGTCGCCACGATCATCTACACGTCCGGGTCTACCGGTGCACCGCGGGGGGCGACGCTCACGCACCGGAACGTCCTCACGAACACGTGGTCGATCCTCGAGTACCTGCGTCTCAGCGAAGAAGACCGGATGCTGGTCATCCTCCCGTTCTACTACGTCTACGGGATGTCGCTTCTCAACACGCACGTGGCTGTCGGCGGCGCGCTCATCGTCGGAACGGAGCTCTTCTTCCCGAACAAAGTCGTCGACCGGATGCATGCGGAGAAGGCGACCGGGTTCGCCGGCGTGCCCTCGAGCTTCAACGTGCTCCTCCATCGGTCCCGGTTCCCGCAAGACGTCCCTCCCTCACTCCAGTATGTGACTCAAGCGGGTGGGGCGATGGCGCCGGAGCTGACCCGGGAACTGATCGATGCGCTTCCCGCGGCGGACATCTTCGTCATGTACGGCGCCACGGAAGCGAGTGCGCGACTCTCCTACGTCCCGCCGCACAAGCTGAAGCACAAGCTTGGGTCGATTGGTATTGCGATCCCGGGTGTCACGCTTCGCGTCCTGCGGGAAGACGGCATGGAGGCGGACGTCGACGATCCCGGCGAGCTGGTCGCGAGCGGCGACAACATCATGCGCGGTTACTGGGGTGCTCCGGAGGAGACGGCAGAAGTCCTGGGGCCAGACGGACTCCGCACAGGTGACCTCGCGCGAAGAGATGCGGACGGCTACTTCTACATCGTCGGCCGCAAGAAAGAGATGATCAAGTCCGGGGCTCACCGGATCAGCCCCAAGGAGATCGAAGAACGACTCGTCGAGCATCCTGCCGTTCTCGAGGCGGCGGTGATCGGCGTGCCGGACGAGCTGCTGGGCGAAGCGATCGTTGCTTTCGTCGTGCTCCACACGAATGTCGGTGGCGGTGAGCTTCCAGACGAACGAGCGATTCAGCGCTTCCTCATGGATAGGGTCGCCGAGTACAAAGTGCCAAGACGGGTGCTCTTCCGCGAATCCCTCCCCAAGAACGAGTCAGGCAAGATCCAGAAGCGGGAGCTGAAGACGGATGTCGACTCCTCGGAGGACGCGTCCTGACCCGTTACGATTGGATCATCTTCGACGCAGACAACACTCTCTTCGACTTCGACGGCGCGGAGCACGGAGCTCTGGAGCGGACGCTGGTCTCGTTCCACGTTCCGTGCACGGACGAGACACGATCACGATACGCAGCGATCAGCGCACGTCTCTGGCGCGCGTTCGAGGGTGGAGAGATCACCTCGGCGCGTCTGCGTGTCGCTCGATTCGAGGAGCTACTCGGCGACGTGTCACTCGCGTCGGACGTCAGCGCGCGGTACATCGAGGAGCTGGGCCGAGAGTCCGGCCTCCTGCCCCAGGCGGAGCGAGTCGTCGAAGCACTCGCGCAGTCGTACCGGCTTCTCCTCGCTACGAACGGGATCGCCGATATCCAGCGAAGTCGCTTCGCGGGATCGACGATCGCACACCACTTCCACGACATCGTCATCTCGGACGAGATCGGAGTGGCCAAGCCGCACGCCGAGTTCTTCGACGAAGCGTTTGCGCGGATGGGAACTCCACCTCGAAGTAAGGTCCTGATGGTCGGAGACAGTCTCAGTTCGGACATCGCTGGTGGAATCGGCTACGGAATCGACGCCTGCTGGTTCGACCTGCGACGCTCCGGAACCGGCGCGCTCGCGTCCTGCGATCCGCCGCTCGAACCACGCTATCGGATCGAGGCGCTCGACGACCTCCTCCCGCTGTTGACGTAGTCGCGTATCCTCTCCGACAACCAAGTAGCGATTGGCCGGCTTAGCGTCGATTGGCCGACCTTGCGCCGATCCGCCGACCGTCGACGGTTGACGATCGCCCTCGATCCCGAGCAAGATCACGCCATGTCCAACTCGAACGGCGGAATCGTCTACTCCACCCGGCACGGGCAGATGTGTCCGGACTGCGGCAAACCCACATCGGACTGCGTCTGCAAGCGCGGCAAGGGCAAGGGCCGGGCCGGCGGGCAGGGTTCCGGCCGCCAAGCGGCGGGAGGGCGCTCGCGTGGGGCGACTCCCGGCGCATCCGTACAGAACGTTCCGGCCGACGGAATCGTCCGGGTTTCGCGGGAGACGAAGGGGCGGAAGGGCAAAGGCGTCACACTCATCACCGGCGTTCCTCTCGAAGGCGCGGAGTTGGATGACCTCGCGCGTTCGCTCAAGCAGAAGTGCGGCTGCGGAGGGGCGGTGAAGGACGGTGTCATCGAGATCCAAGGAGACCATCGGGACAGCCTGATCCAGGAACTCGAGAAGCGCGGATACAAGGTCAAGAAGGCCGGCGGATAGCCGGGAGGTTCGGTGAAATGATCGAAGTCGGAAAGAAGGCTCCGGCCTTCACGCTACAGAATCAGGATGGGGAGAAGGTCGCGTTGACGGGACTCGCTGGCTCCTGGGTCGTCCTCTACTTCTATCCCAAGGACGACACGCCGGGCTGCACGATCGAAGCCTGTGACTTCACCTCCGGACTCGCGGGTTTCCAGGAGCTGGACGCCGTCGTGCTCGGATGCAGCCCGGACTCGCCAGAGAGCCACCAGAAGTTCATCGAGAAGTACGACCTCGAGATCACGCTGCTGTCGGATCCGAAGCACACGGTGATGGAGAAGTACGGCGCATGGGGCGAGAAGACTCTCTACGGAAAGAAGTCGCTCGGCGTCCTCCGCTCCACCGTCTTGATCGATCCGTCCGGGAAGGTCGCGCATCACTGGAAGAGCGTGAAGGCCCAGGGGCATGCCGCGAAGGTGGCGGAGACGCTGGCAAAGGTCCGGGCGCAGCGGGGCTGACCGCAAGGAAACGATCCGATGACGGAGATGGAAGCACTCACTGCAATGTCGTCGGTACTCGACCCCGAGGTCGGGATCGACATCGTCAGCCTCGGACTCGTCGTCGACGTCGAGATCACGCCGGGCCTGGTGGATGTGAAGCTGATCATGACGTCCGTTGCATGCCCCATGCATGCGGACCTGGCCAGACAGGCCGAAGACGCGATCCGCGAGAAGGCGAAGCCCGGTACGACGGTGACCGTCAGGGTCGTCGACTCTCCTGAGTGGACGCCGGACCGAATGTCCCTAGAAGCGCGTCGACAGCTCGGGTGGTGATGGAGCATGACCCAACCTCAGATCAACTCGCCCGCGCCGTTCCGGATGCCCCCACTCCCTTTCCTCGTTCCCGGGATCCTGAGTCTTCTCTTGGGACTCGCGGCGGGCCTCACCCGACTCCCCTGGGAGCTGCCGGCGTTCGGAAGCGTGACGATGCTGCACGGACCGCTCATGGTGAGCGGGTTTCTCGGAACCGTGATCAGTGTGGAGCGAGCGGCCGCGTTGAGGCGTCCGTGGGCATGGGCCGTGCCGGCGCTCAACGGGATCGGCGTTTTGGTTCTGCTCTTTCATGCCCAGCTCCGCTCCGGACTCCCCTTCGACGCACAACAGGCGGGGGCAATCCTCTTTGCCGCGGGTGCGGTCGGGCTCGTGGCCATCTTCGCGGCCATCGTCCGGAAGCAGCCGACTCTCTTCAACGTCGTTATGGGGATGGGGGCGCTCGCGTATGTGGGTGCGAACCTCACGCTGCTCGTCGGAAAGCCGATCGCGACCGCGGTTCCGTTCTGGAGCGCGTTCCTCGTCCTCACGATTGCCGGCGAACGTCTCGAACTGAACCGCTTCCTACGCCCTCAACGCGCGACCAAGACGGTCTTTCTCGTCATCGCATCGTTGACTCTGGTCGGTGCCGCGCTCGGACTCACCTCCACGGCCTTGTCCGATCGCATCCAAGGGACGGTCTATCTCGTCCTCGCCGCTTGGCTACTCCGCAACGATATCGCGCGCCGCACGATCCGGATGACAGGAGTCACTCGGTTCACCGCGGCCTGTCTCTTGATCGGGTATGCCTGGCTGGGTGTGGCCGGACTCTCCCTCGTCGTCAAGCCGGGGCAGATCGCCGGCACGTTCTACGACGCGGCGCTCCACTCGCTCTTTGTTGGTTTCGTCCTCAGCATGATCTTCGGACACGCGCCAATCATCGTTCCCGCCCTGCTCGGAAAGGCCGTGGAGTTCCGGAACCGATTCTACGCCCCACTCGTGCTGCTCCACGCGTCCTTGCTCCTGAGGGTCGGAGCTGACCACGCGCAATGGATGGAAGGACGTCGATGGGGCGGACTCGTCAACGAGATCGCGCTCGTTCTGTATCTCATCCTATTGGTGACGGGGATTCGCCGGGCTCGACGTTCTTAGTGGTGTGACTGCCCATTCGCGACTTGGCGGCTCCACTCTCGCCCTGTCGAATCCACTTCGCTCCCGCACACACACTGTAGAGATCGCCAAATGCCGCGGTGGGCGACGGCGCTCAGTCTCTTCTCATCGGATCTTCGAGCGGACGATCCGCTGCGATGTCGTAGAGTGTGAGCTGACGCAGGCGGTGGTAGGCCACCCAGTAGCGCCTGAGTGTATCGATGTACCGCGTTCGGGCACTGTCCTTCTGCTGCTGCGCGTCGAACAACTCGGTGATCCCGATCTTCCCGATCAGGTATCGATTCCTTGCGACCTCGAACCGCCGGCTCGCCACGGTGTCGGCTTTCGCTGCGGACTCGATCTGACGGGCCAGGAGTGCGAACTGCGTCGCCTCGAAGTGGACATCCTGATCGAGTTCGCGTCTCTTCCGGTCGTTCTCGAGACGAGTTCGGTTGAGGGCCGCGGTCGCGCCTTCGATGGCCGCGCGGTTTCGTCCCCATCCGAGCAGCGGCACACGGAAGCCGACGTTGAACCGCTGCTGGTCGAGTAGGTGGTCGTAGACCTCGTCGAAAGTGTCGCTCGACTGGTTGAGTCCGTAGCTGGCCGAGAGGTCGGCCGAGAGTCGATCGGTGGACCGCGCTCGAGCCAGGGATTCCTCCGCCTGGAGGTCGGACAGCTCCATCGAGAGGAAGTCCGGCCGGTTCTCGCGGGCGAGCCGAACGGCGCGCTCCGGTGCAATCGAGATCGGCTCGGGATCGAGAGGTGGCAGGATCTCGATCCGGTCGTCGTACGCGAGGCCGAGTTCGAGCTTGAGGTTCCGTAGCGATCGTTCGTAGTCGATCCGCAGGTTGGCCAGCTCTGTCTGCGAGTTGATGAGTGCGAGCTCGCTCTGGAGCAGGTCGTTCTCTGCGATGTTCCCGATCTCGAACCGTCCCAGGGAGAGTTGATAGATCGAGTCGTTGACTGCCGCGTTGGTCTCCGCGTTCTGGAGTTCGAGGTCTGCGACGTAGAAGCGGAAGAAGAGGTCCGTGACCTGGACGGCGACGCCTTCCAAGTCCCAGAGGTAGCTTCTGCGCGCGAGGTCATACCGCTTCGGCTCCACCTTGCGATCCCAGCCCTGCGAGTTGAATCGGAAGAGCGGCTGTGAGAGCTGGATGGAGAGTGGGGTCGACTGCCAGAGCGTCCGATCCACGTCTCCGAACTCATCCGTTCGGGTCAGGCTCGAGCCGAGCGACAGGGTCGCGCCCGTTTGGGGAATGGCCTGGTCGAGGGAGAGGTCGAACGACGAGGACGTCCGGTTCTGCTCCACGTAGGCGACGGTTCCGTCGTCTCTCGTCACCTCTCCGATCGAACGCTCCACTCCGGGCAGGTTGCCGCCGAGGGAGAGGATCGGACGAAGCGACGCGTTGTACGACCTGTATCCCCACTCCGACTCAGCGAACGTCAGGCTGGCCGCGCGGGCCGTGGGCCCGTTGCGCAGGGCGAGGGCGATGCAGTCTTCGAGCGTCATCGGACGGGTCGCCTGCGCGAAGGACGGAGCGCAGATCACTATCGAGAGGACGAGTGAGAAGATGAGCGAGAAGACGAGCGAGTAGACGAAGACAAGCGAGTAGACCCAGTGTGCGCTCCGAACGCCACGAGACACCATTCCGATCCCCACCTCTCTTCTACTCATGGCGCAAGGCTTCGACGGGATCCATAGAGGCGGCCCGGCGCGCAGGAAGGAGCCCGAACGCGAGGCCGACGGTCACGGACACGACGAACGCGAGTAGGACGGATTGCGCCGTGATGATGGTCGAGATGCCTGTGCTCGACTCGATGCCGAAACTGAGTCCGACGCCGAGAAGGATCCCGAGAACTCCACCGGTGAAGCTGATCGCTACCGATTCGACCAAGAACTGGTAGATCACGTCTTTCTTCGTGGCCCCGATCGACCGGCGGACGCCGATCTCTCGAATCCGTTCGAGGACGGACGCCAGCATGATGTTCATGATTCCGATACCGCCGACGATGAGCGAGATCGACGCGATTGCGGCCAGGACGACGTTGAAGATCGCCTGGGTCCGCCTCTCCTGAGCAAGGAGCACCTCGGGAATGATCACCTCGAAGTCGACCACACCATAGTGGCGTCGCTCCAACATCCGGCTGATGACTTCGGCAACGGGCTTGACGTAGTCGGTTCCCGTCACGCGAACGACGAGACGGTCCACCTGGTGGTAGTTGTCGCTCCCGCCGGATTGAGCATCGCCGTCCGCCTGGAGGTCACGCTCGGTGAGCCGAGCACGGTCGGAGAAACGGAGGAGCTGGGTGCTGATCGGGGTGTAGATGTCGAGGTTGTAGTTCCGGATCCCGAGATGTTGCAGACTCTCGGCATCGAGCTGCCGTTGCTCCAGAACGCCGATGACCGTGAGCCAGAGGTCCCCGCACTTGATCCGCTTCCCGATCGGCGCTTCCGCCGCGAAGAACCGGGTCTTGATCTCCTGGCCGATGACGCAGACGGGGATCGCATCCGCGAGATGTGCTTCGCTGAAGTAGGTCCCTTCCGCGAGCTCGAACTGACCGTCCTGGAAGTAGGTCTGGTCCACACCGATCAGCTTCACGCTCCGGCGTCTTCCGGAGCGGATGGCCATCGTCTCCATTTCGATCTCGGGGCTGACGTACGCGACTCCGGGAATGGTCGCCTCGATCGCCTGAGCATCGGCGAGAGAGAGGCCAGGAGAGAAGGGACGGCGTTCCGCTTCGGCCTCGGACTGCGTGTCGTCCGATACGTCGCCTTCCACCTGTTTGACGACAGGCTTCACGATCACGTTGTTGGTGCCGAGCAGCTTCATCTGCTCGAGGATCTCTTCCTGGGCACCGCGACCGATCGAGAGCATCGAGATGACGGACGCCACACCAAAGACGATGCCGAGCGACGTGAGGACAGCACGTGTCTTGTTGTGAGCGATCGACTCGAACGCGAGGTTGACGTTGTAGGCGAGCTTGACCAGCGCGGATGGCGAGAACCCAGAACTCATCGTCAGCGGGTCCCGCGACGGCTTCCCTGACCATCTCCTCGTGCCGGACGGTCACCCTGGCCCCGCTGTCCCTCGTTCCCGGGGCCCCGGCGACGTCCGTCCTGCTCCCCGATCACCGTCGACGACTCTGACTCTGGGTCGTCGTCCGTGCGTGCCGCGGTCTGGGTCTCCTGGGGACGCACTCGTTCGTCCTCTGGAAGCCGGACGAGTTCCGTGTCCTCCCCGCCCTCTGGGGTCGCCAGGTAGAGTGTGGCGTTCCGTTCGAGTCCTGCCTCGATGACGACTTCGTTCTCGTTCATGAGGCCGAGGCGGACTTCACGCCGCACCGGGCCGCCTTCCTTGACGAAGACGAAGGACAGTGAGTCGGTGGTGTGTACCGTTTCCAGTGGCACGTAGAGGACGTCTGCGAGTTCGGCCACGGTGATCACGTTGCTCGTCGTCATGGCCGGGCGAAGTGTCGAGTCCGCTTCCGTGATCTCGATCTTCACCTCGAAGACCTTTGCGTCGGAGTTCGGACGCTGTTCGCCGATGTTCGCGATCTCGGTGACGACGCCGGTGAGTTTCCGGGACGGATCGGCGTCGAGCCCTACCTGCACCGGTTGTCCTTGCTTGACCCGCTGGATGTCGACTTCGTTGACGTAGGTGCGAGATTCCATGATGGAGAGGTCGGGAAGGGTGGCGACCACGGGATCCCAAGCGTTGATCTTCCCTCCGGACGTGAGCTTCTGCCCCCGCCAGTCCCTCTGGTAGATGACCATCCCGTTCTCGGGGGCGGTGATGGTGAACTCGCTCCCGAGGTCTTGGAGCTCTTCCTTCGCGCGGACCGACTTGGTCAGACTGGCCTGGACTTCCTGCATCTTCGCTACGGCCTGTTGGACTTGAGTGCTGTAGTTGGCCAGCGACTGGTCGAAGTTGCGCTTCGCCTTCTCGTAGTCGATCTCCGCCTTCCGGCGGACCGAGGGAGGCTCGTAGATCGACTCCTCGCTTCGAAGCCTCGCCTCCTCCATCGCATATCTGAGGGAGACGCGATCCTCCCTCGCCTTGCTCAGGGTGAGCGAGGTGTCGAGTCGGGTTTGCGTGAACTGAGACTCGGCCTTCTGGAGGTCGATCTCCGCATCCTTGATCTTGTTGTTGAGATCGGACCGATCCAGCTCCGCGACGAACTCGCCCTTCGAGACCACGGTCCCCTCCGGGACGAGCCTCAGGATCGACATCTCGTGGATGCGCGCCTGGCGCGCGTTGCTCGGGCCGTAGATCTTGACCGAGCTCTTCGCCTGGAGCTCGCCGGTGGTGGCGACGGTCGCACGGAAGTCACCGAACGTCGGGCTGGCGAGGAGCTCGACCGTGTCCGACGAACCTCTTCGGAGCAGCAGCAGGGAACTCGCGAGGAGTAGGCCGAGAGCGATCAGCCAGATGCGATTCCGTTTCATGATCCCCCAACCCCCTGAAGACGCAGACGTGCAGGCCCCCGCAGAGCCCCTCTACCCCAGAGGAGCGACGAGGATCCCCACGCCGTTGTTCACCTCAACTCCCGGAGAAGATGCGGACGGCAAGACGAACGATCGCTCCATGGATCAGCGCCCCGCCGATCGCGGCGAACGCCATCGCCACGACTGTCTCGGCGACGAATCCGCCAAGCCCGGCGGGAGAGTTCTCCTCGGCCAGGAACCGCTCGAATGGTCCGCGTTGGCGAAGTGCCTCCACGGCCGCGATCCCGATCTGACCGAACTGCCAAGCCACCAATACGCCCGCGCCCTCACCGGCCGAGTCCGGACTCACACCTCCGACCTGGCCCCGCGAGTTGAGCCATCCCAAGACCGTGGCACCGACCAGGGTGAGGATTGCGAAGAGAAGGATCGTGCGTCGCCCTTCTTCCGGGCGTCCCAGCCGGTACCAATTGATGCCAAGGAGCGCCCCCGCTCCTGGCAGGCCACCGACCAGGGCAACGAGAATGAGAGGAATAGGGGACCAGGGCCGTCTCGTCGAACTCACAAGTGCTCCTTCCCGCAGAGACTACAGAAAGGGCGGAGGATCGAGAAGTGCTCGCACGGTCTTGGGGCGAGGTGGAAGCCACCGTCCCCAGGGGCCGAGCGATGGCTGTGAAGACGAGGACGCCCCCCGATCCGGAGATCGGAGGGCGTTCGTGAGTCGTGCCGAACAGCTCGAGCGCAGTTCGGAGTCAGACGATGGGGTCAGGTCGATCGGATCAAGCAGACTTCCTGCGTCGACGGATGAGCCCCGCGATGCCGAGCCCGCCGCCGAGAAGCAACAGGCTCGCCGGCTCGGGAACTGGGTTGGTGTAGGGCAGAGTCGGCCGGTAGGCGAGGGAGAGTGACCCCTCCTTACCACCCTGCCACTTCTTGAGATACCCGTTCGTGTAGTACTGGGCGTCGAGGCCGGCGTACGTGTTCACCTGGGCACCGATCATCGAGCCGTATCCGGTTCCGGTCCACGCGGCGCCGCCCGTCGTGTACTCGGGCGTGTAGTCGATGATGTGACTTGCGTCGATCGTGAACCCGAACGTCCGAGACCGGTCCGCCTCGCGCTGGTTCTTGAGGTCGAGAACCCAGCTCGCGGCGGTCGGCTCGAGGGAGGTGAACATCTGGTCCGGAGCGTTGATGTTGTTGTCGCACGTTCCGTCGAAGTAGCTCGAACCATCGTTCCGTCCGTTGTAGCCGTACACCGTCAGCTTCGGGCTGCTCGAACTGAGACCGTCGAAGTAGAAGAGCCCGAGGTTGCCCTCGGTCCCAGCCATGGCCGGGCCTCCGGTCAACGCGAGCGTGAACCCTTCGGTCTTGAGGAGCGGCCTGTTTGGGACCTCTCCGAAGTTCATGTACCAGCTCAACTGCTTCGTCTGGGTGTCGAACGACGACTGGACCCAATTGATGACTCCGCCGCGGTCGTTGTAGGCACCGCCGTCGGATGGGTTCCAGTTCCAGCCGTACACCGCTGCCTGGGCGCAGACGGCTGTCGCGGTCAGCGCCGCGGTCGCGAATAGGGTCGAAATCAAGTGACGCATGCCCTCATCCCTTTCTTTCGGTCCAGCGAGTGATCCAGATCGATCGATCTCGAAGGCCAAGGAGCGATTCGATTCCATCGGGGCGATCGGGGATGTCTTTGTCGGTTTACACCTAGTCCCAGAGCGGTGGAAACCGTTGTCCCGCTGTAACGTCCTGTCCTTTGATCTGCCCCGCCGGAACCACTTGGAGTTCCAAGCAATTCAAGGATACCGAGTCGGACTGTCGAGTGTCAACAAATGCAGACTATTGTGACGCGGTTTCTTTCCTCTGCGTTCGTGTCGCTGCTTCATTGGGACACCAGTCCATACGGACTAGTCACATCGGCGATGCCGGGTTGTGTCCCAAGTATTTATCGATTCCGCCGCGACGAAGTTGCGCATGAAGTAGAGGGCGGGCGACGATATCCGCCGCCCGCAAAGGGCGGCTTCACTGCCAATGAGTTACAAGGAGTGGGCCAGTTGGCGGGAGAGACTATCTGATTGGACGATCCGGTGTCCGATCCCGTGTCTGGTCCTCTAGGACAGACTGGTCTCCCTGCGTGGAGACGCCCAAGAGGCCTGGGATTCCCGCGTTGCTCAGGATCAGCATACCCATCCGCTCGCTCGAGATCCCGTCTCGAAGCCGATAGGAGAATTGGGGTGACCCGTTCTCTACCGTGGCGTCGAACCGCTGGAACTGTATCGGAACGATAGGCGCGTCACCAGTCGTAGCGAATTGCCCCAGCTCTTCGCCTAGCTCCAGCAAATGGGAGGAGAGCACGAAGAGGCTCCCGGGGAACCTACGGAACCCGCTGACGACGAGACGGGAGCCGTCCAGGGCGTCCTTGAGGTTGGTGCCCTTGAACAGTTCGTCGAAAAGCACGACGAGTCGGCGTCTCGCGGCGAGCCCCTCCGCCACGTCCTTGACCCGGCGGACCTCGGCGTAGAAGAAGCTGTACCCCTTGCCGAGGTTGTCTTCCACGTTGAGGCTGCTCACCAGGCCATCGAAGAGCGAGAAGGTCATCTCCGAGCACGGAACGGGAAGTCCGAGGTGGGCCATGTACACGGCTAGGCCCAACGCTTTCATCAGGGTCGTCTTGCCTGCCATGTTCGGGCCGGTCAGAAACAGGAAACCGTGTTCCGAGCCGAGATGGACCTCATTTCGGACCGGCTCCTCGAGGAACGGGTGGAACAGACCGAGGCAATCGAGCCGAGACGGACCGGTCGTATCGGTGTCGAGACGCGGAAACCGGAGGCCCAGCTCCTCGGCCGCCGTCCCCAACGCGAGATAGACGTCCAATGTGTGGATCGCGGTCATGGCGTTCCTGACCTTCGGCGCCAGTTCCCGCCGGAACCGTTCGTCGAAGTGGAGCATTGCAGCCGGTCCGAAACGGCTGTAGCGGCCGCCCTTGCGTAGGAACGCGCGGACCGTGTCGTCGTCCAGCAGTTGGTCGATCGAGTCGAGGCACTCGAGGATGGCGGGCGGTGCTTCCACTGCCTGGGACGGATCCCGTTCGGCCTGCTTCCGCTGCTGTCGCGACTCTTCGAGCGAGAGCAGGAGTCGGTGCAGGGAGCGGATCCAGGAGTCCAGGTACTCGAAGTAGCGGGCGTAGTTCGCTCGGAACCAGAGCGCGCGGATCGTATAGATCGGGCCACGAGGGCCAGTGAGTGGGTGGACGTAGGACTCGAGATAGCGTTCGAGGTGACTCACGACGCGGTGGGACGAACGTAGCGCCCACGCATCTCTCGTAGTGCGGTTGGCGAAGTAACGGATCGCAGCCTGTCGACGCTCGATCGTCTTCCGGTCGATCGACCCCGAGCCCAGAAACTCCGCGAGTGCTCGCTTCCCTCCGGCGGTTCGCGTGCGATCGAGTAGAGCGAAGAGGGACGGATCGTCTTCTCCGGACGGGAAGAGGTCTAGATCTCGGAGTGTCTGGGCGTCGGCGAACGGCTTTCCATCCGGACCGAGAGGGCCGCGGAAGTCGAATCCAGTCGGAAAGAGTGGCCGTTCTCCGAGGATCCGGGTCGGGCCCATGGTTTCACCAGACCCGTTTGGGCCGTCTGGGCTTCGATCGAGCGAGATCCCGCGACGCCTGGGCTCACCCTTCGTTCCCGGTCGAAGTGCTCGGTTGCGTAGGGTCAGGGCTCTGCTCCTCCATTCCCGGCCTGCGATTCAGTGTAGCCCAAGGCCGCAGCCCAAGGCTGTAGCTCGAGACTACGGAGGAAGCTCTGCGCGGCGGGTTTCGGAAACGGGGCTGGGCGGATACCCTCGCGTCCACGACGGTTTGAAGGAGGCGCGCTTGAACCAGTCCAATGGACAGCGAGGGGCAGAGTGATCGAGGCGGTTGCACGTCCGCTTGGGGAAGCGCCGGTTCGGGTCGAGCCGCTCGCAGAGCGCGGCTGGACGCGGACGTTGGTCCTCGTCCTGTTCGCCATCGCCGTTCCTACGCTGATCCCGCTCGAGATCTGGGCGATCGGAGTTCCGGCTTGGCTTGGCGCGGCGTTCTTCGTCCTACGGGATCCGGACCCAGCCTATCGACGCCGGCTCGGCGTGTTGCTCGCGTCCATCGCCGTCCTCACATTCGCGCCGATCGAGACCGATACGAGCAACCGCGGCTATCTCGTCCTCGGCGCGTTCTTCTTGGCTGCGATCCTCATCCCGACGCTCGTGCTCAAACGTACCGATCCGCACGTGATCGACTTTCGGGTTCGCCCGTACCGGTTCCGTTGGCTCGACATCGTCTACGTTTCGATCGCGGTGCCGCTCGCCTACTACGTGATCCAGTGGTACTTCTTCCACGTCAACCCGTACATGCCGACGCAGTGGTACCTCCCTCCCGAGTACGACGACGAGCAGGTCTGGAGACTGGTCGTCGGCCTCAACTCGGTCGGGATCTGGGACGAACTCTTCTTCGTCAACATCTGCTTTGCGGTGCTGCGGACGGTGCATCGGTTCTGGGCGGCGAACCTGGTGCAAGCAGTGGTCTATGCCGCCGTGCTCTACGACATGGCGTTCATTGGGATCGGGCCCCTCCTCGTCTACGCGTTCGCACTGACGCAAGGGTCGATGTACGAGGAGTCGAAGTGCCTACTCTGGGTGCTCATCGTGCATCTCGTGATCGACGCGTTCTTGCTCGAGTCGATCATCGCCCACTACTACCCAGGACACGGCAGCTTCCACTGGTTCTAGGCGCGTGAGCTGAGTTGGCGCTTACGGTGTGCCCACGGCATGCGCCGGACGGACTCGGTGAAACGCTCCGAGGTTCAGGCTGCCTCGGATTCCGCTTCGGAGTCCGCTTCGGAAGCTCTCTCCGTCCACAGCGACGCTGCGGGCGAGGGCGCGGGTGGCGGTGAAGTTGCCGTAGGAGTCGAAGCAGGGCGGGGCGCCATGGGTAGGTCGCCGCAACTGCCCGAGCTTCCGCTCGGCCCCTCGGCGCTACAGCTCGCGCTTTCGCTTCCCACGCTCCCACCGCTGCAACTGAGGATCACAGGGCGGTCCGAGAGGAGTCGGTCACCTACGACGCGTTCGATCTCGTCCAGAGTGGTCGATCCTTCGATCACACGATCTCGTCCCGAGTCGACGAGGGATCGCATTCCTTGGTCCATCGCGATCCGGCGGAGCGTCGATGGAGCCCTGTTCTCGCGGATCGCTTCCTCCAGTTCGGGCGACATGTAGAAGACCTGGAAGATCGGCATCCGACCTCGATACCCCTGCTGGTTGCAGGCGTCGCATCCGACGGCGCGGCGGGTCGGGCGGACGTCGAACTTGCGAGCGAGCTCCTCTTCGCGCTGCGTGAGGCTTCCCGTGATCGTTTCGGCGCAGTCCGGGCAGAGCTTCCGCGCCAGCCGCTGGGCCACCGCGCCACGCAACGTCTCGCAGATGGCGGTGGTGTCGAGTCCGAGGTCAGTCAGACGGCGGATGGTTCCAAGTGCGTCGTTCGTGTGGAGCGTCGAGAGGACGAGGTGTCCGGTGAGGCTCGCCTGGACGGCGATCTCCGCAGTCTCGCGGTCACGGATCTCACCCACGAGGACGATGTCCGGGTCTTGGCGCAGGATGGAACGGAGTGCAGTCGCGAAGGTGAGCCCACGCTTGGTCTCGACCTGGATCTGTGTGATCCCACGAAGCTCGTACTCGATCGGATCCTCCACCGTCATCACGTTGACCTCGGGCGTGGACAGCCGGTGGAGCGCCCCGTAGAGCGTGGTCGTCTTTCCGGAGCCGGTGGGCCCGGTGACCGGCACGATCCCGTTCCGTTGTGAGAGGAGGCGACTGAGCGCCTCGAGGTCACGTGGTGGAATGCCCAGATCCTCGAGGCTGGAAGCGCTCTCGGGATCGAGGACGCGGATCACGATCTTTTCCGCGCCCCGCGTCGGAACGGTGGACATACGTAGGTCGTAGGTGCGTCCGGCGACTTCGATCCGAGCGCGACCGTCTTGGGGTCGCAAACGGTCGGAGATATCCATTCGGCCGAGGATCTTGATCCGCGAGATCACTCGCAGGAACACCGGCTGTGGCAGCTCCAGATAGCGACGGAGGACACCGTCCACTCGGAACCGGACGACACCCATTCCACTGCACGGCTGGATGTGGACGTCGGTCGTTCGCTGCGTCACGGCGTCGTTCAGGATGAGGTTCGCCAGCTTGACGACCGGCCCCGACTCGAGATCCTCCGCATCGACCTCGATGGCACCGTCGTCCTCCTCGACGACTCGGATCGCGTGTTCGATCCCTTCGCCGGAGTTTGCGATGAGTTCCTCTGGGGTGGGCTGAAGGTGAGTGGACGTGCCGTAGAGGCGTTCGATCGCGAGCGCGATCTGGCCTGGGGGCGCGATCTCGAAGGCGGCGAACTTCCCCGAGACGAACCGGATGTCCTGCTCGGCCTCGAATGCTGTCGGGTCTGCGGTCGCGACGACCAGCTTCTTGTTCTCGGACCGGAGGGGAACGATGGTCCACTCCCGCGCGAGGCTCACAGGTACCAGTTCGAGAGCGTCCGTCTTGGCTTGATCGAGATTCGCTAGGGGGAGGCCGAACCGATAGGCGACGAAGGACGCGAGTTGGTCCTCTTCGAGTTCGCTCGCTTCAGCGGTCGCCTTCCATGCCTCGGCGATCGAAGTGCCGATGCTCACGGCGGGCGAAGATTCCTCTTCTTCGTCTTGGCTCGGCGTGATGAGCCCGCAGATCTCGGCGAGGGCCCAAAGCCAGTGGCGAGTGTCACGTGTGGGATCGAACATCCGTGTCTAGCTCTCGAGTCCTCTCGATACCGTTCCTGGTTCCGCGGCGCTGGGTTCGTCGGGACGGCGAGCGACCCCAAAGGGAGTGGTCGTGGCACGTCCAAGTCACGGTAGGTATCGGCAGGGGACCGCCATTTCCTTGGGCCAGAAGAGGGCCGGGCCGTGTCCGTGGGGAGAAAGAGGAACGGGCCACGAGCAGCCCGTTCTCTCCGAAAGCATGACGCGGGAACCGGTTCTGTTGGCAGCAAGGCAGGGCTGGCCGGAGAGCGGTTCCCGCGTCGGGCCGAGGGGTCAGCCCAGAAAATGGGTGCCCGACCCCGCGAACGGGGCCGGGCGGTGAGGGGGGACCTACTGCATACGAATCGTCTTGGTACGAGAACTCCGATCCGGCGTCTGCAGGATCGTGAAGTAGACGCCGTTCGCGACCGGCTTGCCGAGGTCGTCCCGGCCGTCCCAGTCGATCGAGTGATATCCGCCGTCGACTTCACGATCGACCAACGTGCGGACGAGTCGACCGGAGACATCGAAGATCGCGATGTTCACTCGCGTGGTCTTCGGAAGGTCGAACCGCATGGTGGTCGACTGCGCGAACGGGTTCGGCGCGCCGGTGTGGAGCTCCACCGCCTTGGGCAGATCGAGCCGCGTCGCGAGGGCGAAGAGCTGGAGTCCGCCGGTTACGGTGACCGAGTATGAGCTGGTCGCACCCTGGTAGCCGTCGATCCGGAGGTAGTAGCGTCCTGCGGCCGCGTTGTAGCTCCCCGTCTCCGGGTTGTTCACGGTGTAGCCGCGAGCGACTTCCGTGAGGCTCGAGTTGTAGAGGTACCAGTCGAGATCCGCGGAGCTTCCGATCGCAAGCGAGATGTTGACCGTTCCGGCCGACGTGACGTCGAAGTAGAACCAGTCGTCATCCGCGCTCGAGGAGATCGTTCCCGACACTGCCGTGCCCGTGGAGATCGGGCCGTTCGCCGTGGTCGAATCGCCGTTCGGCTCGGTTTCGGAGGTGATTCCGCCGCCGCCACCACCGCCGCCGCTCGACGTCACTGCGATGTCGTCGAAGGCGAAGCCGTCGGTTGCGATCGCGTAGTTGTCGTACTGCTGGAACTTGACGACGAACGTGCCCGTCAGGCTGAGGCCGTTCGACGACGCGAGCGCATCCACATCGATCGTGAACTGTCGCCAGGTGTTGTTGCTGTAGCTTGCGCCGTTGAGGTTGTAGACCTTGACGAAGCTAGTGCCACCGTTGCTCGAGAAGTAGATGCCGTCCTGGGTGTGGGTCTCGTCGCCGAAGTCCTTCCACCAGAAGCTGAGGTCGACGTTCGACTGGCCGGAGAGGTCCAGGTGGAGCCAGGCCTCGTTCTGCGCGTAGTTCCCGTTCGTCGTCACGTCCATCGTGAGATGCGACGTGCCGCTGTGCGGAGTGTTGGCGCTCGTGGTCTGGATCCGGCCGAAGCTGTTCGAACTCTGCGTGTCCCAGTACGAGTCGAGTCCGCCCTCGAATCCCGTCGTGTAGGGGAGGCTCGCATAGCCGCCGCCCGACGGAACCTCGATCGTGAAGTTCGCATTCGAGGCGTCGTTCACGCCCGAGTTGGAAGCGTCGGACACTCGGACGCGACCCTGGGTCGTTGCCGTGGCCGGGACCGTCCAGGAGTAGCTGCCGTCGTTCGTCGTCGACGCGACGATCGACGTCCACGAGCCGCCGGCGTTCGTCGAGTAGTCGAGCGCGACGTTCGCGATGCTGCCGGTGGAGGTCCAGGTGACGTTCGTGCTCGTGCCGGAGGTGAAGGTCTCGCCGCCGTTCGGAGCCGTGAGCGTGACCGTGTTCGCAACGCCGCCCGTGACGGAGATGTCGTCGAACGCGAAGCCGTCCGTCGCGATCGGATAGTTGTCGTACTGCTGGAACTTGATCACGAACTGGTCGCTCAGGGAGAGACCGTTGGCCGACGCGAGAGCGTCGAGGTCCAGGTTGAACTGCACCCACGTGTTGTTCGTGTAGCTGGCGCCGTTCAGGTCCTGCACCTTGACGAAGCTGGCGCCGCCGTTGTTCGAGAAGTAGACGCCGTCCTGTGAATGCGTCTCGTCACCGAACTCCTTCCACCAGAAGCTGAGGTCGACGTTGCTCTCGCCGCTGAGGTCCAGGTGGAGCCAGGCCTCATTCTGCGAGTACGTACCGCTTGTCGAGCAGTCCATCGTGAGGTGCGAGCTGCCGCTGTGCGGAGTGTTTGCGCTCGTGGTCTGGATCCGGCCGACGCTGGCCGAGCTCTGCGTGTCCCAATAGACATCGAGGCCGCCTTCGAAGCCGGTGCTGTAGGGCAGCGTCGAGTACTCCTGGTTGCCGCCGCCACCGCCAGAGGAGCCGACGGCGCCCGCGGCGTTGATCATGCCGTAACCGGAGTAGCGATCCCAACCCGAGCCGGACTCGACGCTCGTCACGTCCGTGCAGGTGGTGACGAGAGCGTTCCGGACCTGGGCCGGAGTGAAGGTCGGGTTCGCCGAGACGACGAGGGCCGCGACGCCCGCAGCGTACGGAGTCGCGCACGACGTTCCGTTGAACCAGTTGTCGTAGTCGCCCGAGTTGTATCCACCCGAACCGCCGATGTCGGTCGTGGGGAGGATGGTCGGAGCGATGAGGTCGACGGCGCCGGCCGCGTCCTGCGAGTTCGTCCCGTAGTTGGAACCCCACCAGCGCTCGCCGTCACAGGTGTAGCCGTTCGGGTCTGTGTTGACGCCAGGGTTCACCTCGCTGCTGGAGGAAGAGCTGCGCTTCCGCTCGCCGCAGGGAGACGCAGCACCGACGCCGATGACAAGCGAGTTGATCGCCGGGTAGCTGATCGTGCTCGCGTTCTCGTTGCCGGTTGCAGCGAGAATCGTCACGCCCGCGTTGTAGGCGTAGCTGATCGCGCTGTCCGTTGGCCCATCACTCGAGATCGCGGCACCGAGGCTCATGCTCGCGACGTCGACCCCGTTGTCTCCGCAGTGGATCAGTGCGTTCTGGATCGACGAGAAGAACATCGATCCCGCGCTGTTCGCCACCTTGAGCGGCATGACGCTGCAGCCGCCCGCGATTCCGGCGACGCCGAGTGCGTTGTTCGCCCGAGCCGCAGCGACACCGGCGCACGCCGTTCCGTGACCCGGCTGGGCGCTGTTGTCGTCCGGGTTGGTGTCGTTGTCGCCATAGTCGTATCCGGTGACGAGACGAAGGTCCGGGTGGTCGACGTCCACACCGCTATCGATGATCGCGATGACGACGGAGGCCGAGCCGTAGCCCTGAGCGCCGTCCCATGCGAGCTGGGCGTCGGCGTCGAAGCCGACCGTGCCGACGGGGGAGCCGCTGTCGTGGCCACCACAGCCCCAGCAGTAGTCCAGCATCTGGGCCGTGTTGTTGTGCCCCCACTGAAGGGAGTAGCGAGTGTCGTTCGGGACCGCAGCCGGGTAGGCGATGAAGTCGGGGCCTGCCTGCTCGACGTTCGGGTCCGCCTCGAACCGACGCGTCCACTCGAGGATGTTCGTTCCCTCCGGCACCTCGACGGTGAACCAGCGGTCGAGACCGAGAGACTGCGCCAGGCTCACGTTCCGTGCCGGGATGTGCGTGACCGTCACGCCCGTGGCCGAGACCTGGGATAGAAGCGCATCGATCGATGGGAGGGACGTCGTCCTGTTCCCGATGGCGATCTCTGCACGTGCAGCTTGGGCCGAGGCCGAATCAAGCTGAACGAGGATTCTGTCTGGTGCGAACTGGGGTCGGGTTGCCGGGTCGACGGCGTCGGGGCCAAGCCAAGGTGCGTTTGCGAAGGCGGGTGGTGCGGCAACGAGTGCGGCGCCTCCCAAGCAGATCCAAGGTGCGAGCCTCTTTAGGTGGTCGAGCTGTTTCATCGTTCTCCCCCTTCGGCAAATCACTCGTAATCGAGCAAAGCTATGAATCGTCGGCCCCTGGTCAGTTCGAGCGTTGGGGAGTATGCGCGCTGAAAGAGGAGGGCTCCAGGTTGAATTGTTAAAAAGTTTTATAGGCCGAGATAGGGAGGGCGAATCAGGACTGGATGGTTCGGATTGGCGTAGTCGGACCGTTGAGTGAGACCGCGAACTCGGTGTGGTGGACCGCGCGGGTCCAAACGGTCCTACTGGAACAACGGAGGGCCGCGTGCGGAAGCAGGCAGCCCTCGAAGAAAACGAAACGGTTGTCCAGCTTCTCCCTCTACTCCGTCCCCTCCGCGTACGCGTCCATCGGCGGGCACGAGCAGATGAGATTCCGGTCCCCGTATGCGTTGTCGACTCGCGACACCGGAGTCCAGAACTTGTGCTGACGCAGGTAGGGGAGCGGATACGCTGCAAGCTCCCGACTGTACGGACGATTCCAGCTGTCGCTGATCACTTCCTCTGCCGGATGCGGCGCCCGGTGGAGGACGTTGTCGGCGCGGTCGGCTTCCCCGGCTTCGACACTCGCGATCTCCTTCCGGATCTGGAGCATCGCGTCGCAGAACTTGTCGAGTTCGGCCTTCGACTCGCTCTCCGTCGGCTCGATCATGAGCGTTCCCGCGACGGGGAAGGACATGGTCGGCGCGTGGTAGCCGTAGTCGATGAGCCTCTTCGCGATGTCGTCGACTCCGATGTCGGCCGACGCCTTGAACGGACGCGTGTCGAGGATGAATTCGTGAGCGACGCGTCCCTTCGCGCCCTTGTAGAGGATCTTGTAGGGGCCGTCGAGCCTTCGCGCGAGGTAGTTCGCGTTGAGGATCGCGACCTGACTGGCGCGCCTGAGCCCCGCGGCACCCATCATCGCGATGTACGTCCAGGAGATGGTGAGGATGCTCGCGCTGCCGAACGGTGCCGCGGAGACGGGGCCGATGGCGCCACCAGCGCTGCCGGGCACGCCGCCGATCGCCCCGCTACTCGCGTCCCGCCCTTGCGGATCGACGAACGGGTGGCTGGGAAGGTGCGGGGCGAGGTGCTTCGCCACGCAGATCGGTCCCATACCGGGGCCGCCGCCGCCGTGGGGGATGCAGAACGTCTTGTGCAAGTTGAGGTGGCAGACGTCGGCGCCGAAGTCGCCGGGGCGACAGAGGCCGACCTGCGCGTTCATGTTCGCGCCGTCCATGTAGACCTGTCCGCCGTTCTCGTGGACGACGTCGCAGATCTCGCGGATCGACTCCTCGAACACACCGTGCGTCGAGGGATAGGTGACCATGAGTGCGGACAGCTCGTTCGCGTGCTTCGTCGCCTTCTCACGGAGGTCGGCGACGTCGATGTTTCCGAGGGAGTCGCACTTCACGGCGACGACCCGGAATCCGGCCATGACGGCCGACGCCGGGTTCGTTCCGTGCGCGGAGTCGGGGATGAGACAGACGTCGCGGTGTCCTTCGCCGCGGGCGACGTGGTACTCGCGGATGACGAGAAGACCGGTGTACTCGCCTTGTGCGCCGGCGTTCGGCTGGAGGGACGTCGCCGCGAATCCGGTGATCTCGGCCAGCCACGTCTCGAGCAGCGAGAACATCTCCCAGTACCCGGCCGCCTGCTCCTTCGGCGCGAACGGATGGAGCGATGCGAACTCGGGCCAGGAGAGCGCGACCATCTCGGCCGTCGCATTGAGTTTCATCGTGCACGAGCCAAGTGGAATCATCGACGTCGTGAGCGAGAGGTCCTTGGCCTGGAGTCGGTGCAGGTACCGCAGGAGCTCGTGCTCGGTGTGGTAGAGATGGAAGACTTCGTGCGTGAGGTAGTCGGTCTTTCGAAGCGGACTCGGTCCGAACGCGAGACCACTATTGTCCGTGCTCGACGTGCTGTCCTCCGTGGTCGTCGCGCTCAGGGAGCCGACGAGCTCCTCCGGCGTGAACGTCACCTCACGGCCACCGGCGAACGCAGCGAACAGCTGGCGGAGGTCTTCTGCGGACGTCGTCTCATCGAGCGCGACGGACACCGCATCCTCTGACAGGACGCGGATGTTGTACTTGCGTGCTTCTGCAGCCGCGCGGATACGGGAGGCGAACCCCGGCGCGCTGTCAGCTGCGTTCTTGCCGGGGCGGACGGCCACCGTGTCGAAGAAGCCGCTCTCCGGCACGTCGTACCCGAGCTTCGCGAGTCCGGCCGCGAGCGTACGCGCCATGAGGTGGGTACGTCGCGCGATCCGGCGAAGTCCTTCCGGGCCGTGGTAGACGGCGTACATGCTCGCCATGATCGCGAGCAGCACCTGGGCGGTGCAGATGTTGGATGTCGCCTTGGCGCGGCGGATGTGTTGTTCGCGTGTCTGGAGTGCGAGCCTAAGAGCTGGGCGACCGGCAGCGTCCTTCGAAAGTCCGACGATCCGTCCGGGGATGAGACGCTTGTAGTCGTCGCTCGTGGCGAGGAATGCGGCGTGCGGGCCACCGTAGCCGAGCGGGACACCGAAACGCTGTGCGGATCCGACCGCGATGTCGGCGCCGAGTTCGCCGGGGCTCGCCAGCAGGGTCAGTGCGAGAAGGTCACAGGCGAGCACGACCAACGCACCGGCCGCGTGGGCGCGTTCGATGATCGGCCGAGGGTCCTGGATGCGGCCATCGGTCGTCGGATACTGGACGAGCACGCCGAAGTATCCGTCCTCGCCGTCCGGGAAGTTGAGCCCACTGACGTCGCCGACTTCGATCTCGATTCCGAGCGGCACGGCGCGCGTCTGGAGGACGGCGAGCGTTTGTGGGTGACA
>JACKCR010000015.1 GCA_020633975.1 Candidatus Eiseniibacteriota bacterium
ACACCTTCCCCTTCCGATCGGAGTGGCTCCGGGTCGCTACCACCTTGGGCGCAAGTACCGGCTGAGCTCAGCCGATCCCCCACAAAATCAACGACAAATCCTGCCCATGCGGACGTACCGCCGGCTTCAGCGTGCCGTGGAACGCAGGACCACGACTGCTTCACTCCGCCACGCAGCTTCCGGGCCTGCCTCGAAGCGGAGATGACTTCTGCGAAGAGAACCACTGGGTCTCACCACCCCTCAGACCCTCGAACTCGACCGTCGAGGCTACCCTCATGAATAATCCGGGCTAGGCACCTACGTCCTTCCGATGCTCGGAAGCTCCGATAGCTCGGCGTTGATCGTGAGCACCCATCCCCCGGAGGGCCCGCTCTTCGATTTCGGTCACATCGACCTGTTCATCGGGGAGAACGCACCGGAACTCGTCTGGGAACCGATCTTCGACTGGATCGAGGATCACTAGATCGTTCGAGGCGTACGCCGATTCGTCGTGTGCGGGAGGCGTTCAATGCGGACTTCCCGCGCGCATCACGGGCCGCTAGGAGGCTGCGGACTGGCCGGTCCGGACTAGTCCTCGAGTTCGTGGACGAACCAGGTGCGAACGCGCTTGAATCTCCTCTCGACCTGGTACTCGGTCGTTCCCAGGAGTTCAGCCGTTTCCTTCTCCGAGGTTCCGACGAAGAATCGGAGCAGGGCCACTTCGGCAGCCTCAGGGTCCGTCCGAAGGAGTTTTGCAATCGCCATGTC
This sequence comes from Candidatus Eiseniibacteriota bacterium, assembly GCA_020633975.1. GTDB lineage: Bacteria > Eisenbacteria > RBG-16-71-46 > CAIMUX01 > CAIMUX01 > JACKCR01. The sequence goes on from JACKCR010000015.1 coordinate 748, forward strand.
CACGTCGAGTACGTCATCGCTCCTGAAACTCCCAAGAACGACGTCTTCCTGGAGCTCAACCGTCTGTTGCCCGGGCCCGCCTCGCTTCTTTGCGGATCTCCGCCGGGCATCATCCGTTAGAACCTCCCGCATCGCGGATGCGGCGAGGTTGAAGAAGTGTCTGCGGTTCCTGACGGTCGGGGCGCTCCGTCGAACGAGCTTCAGGTACGCCTCGCTGACGAGCCCGATCGGGTCGAGAGACCAACTCCGTTCCCTCGACGAAAGGACGCGCGCAATTCGGACGAGTTCGGGATAGACGAGCTCCATTGCCCGGTCCGCGGCATCCGGGTCCTCGGAGTCGAGCTGGTTGAGCAAGTCGGTGAGCCTTGGATCCTCGGGTACCGTCACTAGCAAACACCCTGCGGCCCCGATCGCCGACAGCGACCGATTGAACGCACTACAGCCACGTCACTTCCAAGTCAGGTCGTATCCGGAACTGGCTGTCTCGTTCCGTTGAACCCCGATGTTCGTTCGATCGCGAAGATAGGTCAGGACGTCGCCGCGTGGAATGCTGAACATGTCGGGTGGCAACGGAAGAGTCCATACGCGGACACGTTGCGAGCTCGCAGTATAGAGCCATCGTCCCCTAGGATCGAACTCCACCCTCGATACGGGCCCGCCGTCGCCCGGGAGTTCCCATCGCATCCCGGAAGAGAGCGAGAACACGAGGACCTGTTTCCAGAACCCAGAAACCGCCACCAGATCACCGAACTGCGCGGCAGCCCTGATCGCGCCACTGCCCCACGCGCCGAGTGGTTGAACGCGCCCGGTGAACGGATCCATGTATCGAAGGACCCCGGAGTCGTCGACGAAGACGAGGCCACGACCACCATTCACGAAGACGCCTCGGTCCGCTTCGCATGGTCCGAGCATCTCCTCGCGACTGGTATCGAGATCGATCGCGCGGAGCACGCGGGTATCCAGCACGATGAGACTGTCGCTGCCGACGAAGGACACGGCACCACGAGGAGTCTGGTAGTCGTCCCGCAAACCATAGTCGTGCATCTGCTGACCAACTCGGTCGTAGACCTGGAGGATCACCTCGTTGCTGTCGGCAGATCGCTTTGCCACCAGCATTCTTCTCCCACTTGGACTCACTTGATGGGCATACGGATCCAGCTGCTCATCGAAGGCGAGTCCTCGGCGGAGGTCGCCCGTATGCAATTCCACTGCGAGCATCTCCCCCGAGTGCAAGAATGACAGGATCCCGAAGGGCGTATCGGGGCCGAGCAACGGGTACGTATCGAGGGACGCCAGGGCTTCGGACTCGTACGCGGATCTACAACCAACGGTTCCGTCCAAGGGGATCCGAGTCACAACGGATGTGTGGTTGAGAACGACCATCCAGCTACCGTCGGGAGCAAGTACGAAGTCGGAATCGGCGAACTCCTCGCTCTCGAACACCGTGGGGACCTCATGGTCGACTCGCCACCGCGCGATTCCCACCGCGTTCCTCGCGGTGAGGATGGAGCCGTCCGGCAGAAACGCACCGTCGTGGACCCAGTGTGTCCGGTCCAGGAGCTGTACCGGAGATGCGAGAGGCGGGACTCGCAGGTCCCACAGAAGAGCCGTTCCACTGTGACCAACGGAGAGCAAACGCGGAGCCTTTGGATCGAAGGCGAGTCTGGACTCTCCAGTCGGTTGCTGAAGTCTAGCCACCAACGCAGCGGGCTCTGTCGAGAGATCCCAGACCCAGACGGATCCCTCCTGGTCCGACCCAGCGAGAAGGTCACCCTCACGGTTCAGAGTCAACGTTCCAAGCACAACTCCAGCCCCGACTGAGATCCTGCGCTCGATCTTCCAATCCTCCAGCCGACGAAGCACGATCTCACCGTCGACGGCTTCAGCCACCCACTCCCCAGAGGGGTTCACCACGGCACCCCCCCACCCCTCCCCGTAGGTCTGAGATCGCCCAACTTCCTCCACCTCGCCGTCCGGAACATGGACTCGTTGCCAGGTTCGGAACCCTGGCGGAACGTCCGATTGCGCAATGATCCAATGGGGATCGTCCATCGCTGCGATCCACCCCTCGCCCGCCAGGGGAACCTCGAGTAGATGATCTAGCGAGGGAAGCGCCCAGAGGTGTAGTCCCCCATCCGTCGCGCGCGAAGCCAAGAATCTCCCGTCGGAAGTGAACTCGAGGTCGTAGGTTGCGACCCCATGGGCCGTTCCCAGCACGTGCGACCAGTCCGCGAGAGAGTGCAAGCTGACGGCGGCCCTCCGTGTCCAGCCTATCGCACACCACTTTCCGTCCCTCGAGACCTCGAGAGCTAGTGGATTCCTCGGTCCCACGGACGGGAGTTCTTGTCGTAGGGGCGCCTCTTTCAATGCTCGCGCAAGGAGACTCCGGATCCGAGGTCCATCGGACCGGTCGAGGGCCTCGAGGCCGAAGGCAACCGCACCGGACGGATCCTGTGAAAGACGGCCAACGCCGACGGCAATGAGTTCGTTCGCCTCCGCCACTCTCGCGGCCTCTTCCGCGCGGTCCCTTTCTCTCGCAATCCGACCGGTCTGAATCGTCATCGCCACTGCGAACGCGAGGACGGCGATCAGCGCGGCGGCACCCATCGCAACCCAGAGGTGATTCCGACCGACGAACTTCTTCACTCGATAGGCGACCGAAGGTGGCCGAGCAGAGATTGGCTCACCCGCGAGAAAACGTCGCACATCTGTGGCGAGTTCGAAGGCGGATCCGTAGCGTCGAGACCGGTCCTTCTCCAGCGCCTTCGTCGCAATCCAATCGAGGTCTCCTCGGAGCTCCCTTAGAAGACGATTCGGATCGGTGCGGCGCCGCGACGCGATGTCGGATATCCGCTCCTGCTGGGTGGCGAGCTTGAGACTGAGCCTCGGAGCGTCAGAGTCTCGAATCATCTCGAGCACGCGGGCGTTCCCGGACTTGTTCAACTCCTCCCGCGTCACCGGCAGGACCCCACCCAACAGCTCGTATAGAACGACGCCGAGCGAATACACGTCTGCACGTGTATCCACGTCCGCACCGGACGCACCGGCCTGTTCTGGGCTCATATACTCGAGTGTACCGATAGCCTGTCCGATCAAGGTCAGGATCGATTCGTCGGTCAGATCTCGCGAGAGGGCCTTGGCGACACCAAAGTCGATGATGGTGGGATGAGGACGTCCATCGACTTTCGAGACGAGGATGTTGCTCGGCTTGAGATCCCGATGGATGACCGCCTTCTGGTGTGCGTGCTGGACTGCCTCGCACACGCGACCGAACAGTTCGAGGCGTTCGGAGATCGCGAGGCGACGTCGATCACAGTAGTCCGTGATCGGTTCCCCCTTCACGAACTCGAGCACGAAGAACGGGCGGTGATCCGGAGTCATTCCCGCGTCGAAGACCTTGGCAATGCAGGGATGGTCCATGACCGCGAGAGTTTGGCGCTCCTGTTCGAAGCGTCGGATCACCTCGTCGGAGTCCATTCCTCGCCGAACGATCTTCACGGCAACGGTCCGGCGAACGGGATGGAGCTGCTCTGCTCGGAACACCTCGCCCATGCCACCCGTGCCAACCACCTCGATCAGCCGATAGCGGCCGACCTCGTCGCCTCGCACGCTGCTGAGAGGGAGAGTGGTCGATGGATGCAATCCGCCGTCGGTACGGAGTGCCGGGTTCGGAGGGTTCGGCGAGGGGCCGTCCGGCGGCACGTTCGATCCGACCATCTCGATCGACTCCCTTGAATCAGGCGATCGGCCGTGGAGATCCAGGTGTGGGTCGAAGAGCGACGACATGGAGGCGCCTGACGAAACGACCCGGTAGAAGCGCCTCGAGGATTATCCAAAATACCTCGCCCACAGCCTACACCGTTCTGCGGATTCATAGAGGGAGGCCGAGGCCGGTCTGTCCAATGTTTGCACGAGGGAACCATCGGAGGATGCCATGCGCGTCGCGACTCATTGCTCGAAACACTGGTGCCTCTTGTTGTCGACTTGTCTGCTACTAGCTGCACCGTGGCTACTAGTCAGTGCTTCCGTCGCCGCTCCCAAAATATCGACCGGGCTGGACGCAAACTGGTCTCCGGACTTTCCGATGCCGGGACCGAATGAGTACGTCTATGCCACGACCGAGTTCGCCGGTGATCTGATCATCGCAGGCACGTTCACTGCGGTCGGAGACGTTGCGACGACACGAGTCGCACGCTGGGATGGTACGGCGTGGTCTGCACTCGGCGAGGGATTCGACGACACCGTCAACGCGCTCTGTGTTCACGACGGGGTCCTATACGCAGGTGGAGCCTTCCAGAATTCCGGCGACTCGCCGATATCGAGGATCGCCGAGTGGGACGGATCCCAGTGGGTGGCGGTAGGGAACGGCACCAACTCGACCGTGAACGCACTCGTCTCCTATGACGGACAGCTCGTGGCCGGGGGCCTGTTCACCCTCGCGGGCGGTTCGAGCGCAGCCCGCGTCGCGTCGTGGAACGGAACGTCGTGGTCCGCACTGGGACAGGGAACGAATGGCGCGGTCCGATCCCTGGTCGCCGACGGATCGTCTCTCTATGTCGGTGGTGCCTTCTCTGTAGCGGGGGGAAACTCGGCTTCGCGGATCGCACGTTGGGACGGTTCCTCCTGGGCACCTCTGGGCACGGGAACCAATGGAATCGTCGAGACGCTCGTCATCTACGATGGTTCGCTAGTGGCCGGAGGATCCTTCTCCATTGCTGGTGGACTCACAGTGAATCGAATTGCGTCCTGGAACGGCACCGCTTGGAGTCCACTGGACGATGGATTCGACGCCACCGTCCGTAGCCTGGCTGTGTATGGTGCGAACTTGGTGGCAGCAGGTAGCTTTGTCGATCAAGGCACGCAGACAGTTCAGCGAGTCGCACTGTGGGACGGATCGTCCTGGACACCCTTGGGGAACGGGATCGCGTTTGGCGACGTGTATGCGTCCACGACCTACCAAGGAGACTACGTCGCGGGCGGTTTCTTCGGCCAGGGTGACGAGTCCAGGGCTCTCGACCTGGCTACCTGGGACGGCTCGAGTTGGCACGCCTTCGCCAGTGGTTTGGGAGTCGACGCGACCGTTCACGCGCTCGTCTGGTACGACAACACGCTCGTGGCCGCCGGCAACTTCCAATCGGCCGGAGGACGAATCGTCTCACAGATCGCATCGTTCGACGGAATCGACTGGTCTCCACTCGGTGATGTGACATTCGGTGGATCCGTGCTGACCTTGGCAGCACTCGGATCCGACCTGGTTGCAGGCGGTCTCTTCAACGTGGCGTCCGGTGCCCCGGGTGACTACCTCGCCTGGTGGAATGGAACGTCTTGGTCCGGAATCGGTGGAGGAACGGACGGCCCCGTCCACACGGCCACATTCCTAGGCGACGACCTCTACGTGGCAGGTGCTTTCGCTCATGCCGGCGGAACGGCGGCGAACTACGTCGCGCGCTGGGATGGGGTCGATTGGAATGCACTCGGTTCGGGCGTCGACGGGCAGGTCCATGCCTTGACGGAGTTCCAGGGCAACCTCGTCGTTGGAGGAGAGTTCGAGAATGCAGGCGGCACCCCGGCCCCCCTCCTCGCCATCTGGAACGAAACCGCGTCCAGTTGGTCCCCCTTGGGAGACGAGCTCGTCGGCGCAGCCGTGGACGCACTGACCGTCTACGACGGAACCTTGGTCGTGGGCGGACAGTTCGTTCAAGCTGGAACCGTCGATGTCAACAGCATCGCAGCCTGGGATGGAATGTCCTGGACTACGCTTGGCGGTGGAACGATAGACGCCACGTGGGTCCTCGATCTCACGAACCTCAACGGCCGTGTGTACGCAGTTGGCGAGTTCACCGAGATCGGTGGCGTACCGGCGAACTTCGTCGCCTCCTGGGACGGCTCGACCTGGCAACCCTTGGGCTCTGGTGTCTCCAACGTCGCGTTCTCGGTTGCAGCATCGCCGGACGGGATCTACCTCGGCGGATGGTTCTACTTCGCTGGCAACACTCCCTCTGCTCAGATCGCGTTCTGGTCGACCGACATCAGCAGTGTGCCGGAACCCGTGGCCTCCGCGGATTGGTTCCGCACCGGAAACCCCTACGTCCCAGGATCACGGATCCAGTTCGTGCGGGAGCTGGAGAGCGACGGCGGGATCGATGTCTTCGACAACTCCGGCCGTCGAATCCGGATCCTCCATGGCGATCGCGAAGGAGTCTCCTGGGACGGAAGGATGGAGTCCGGAAGATCCGCGCCGAGCGGTCTCTACTTCCTACGGGCGCACGCCCCGAACGACGAGGCGGTCGGACGTATCACCCTCATCAGGTGAACGAACCGCGGATCCGCAGACCGGAGGCCGGGGCGTGTGGTGATATGGAGCGATCCTCTGATCTGCAGACCGACGGCCGGAGCGTCCGGTGGCTCGCGGCGACGACTCGCCGCGAGCATTCCCTCGGGAGGAACTACCTCGTCACCCAAACCTTCTGCGTACCCACGCCTCGATCCGTACGAAGTCTGACGAGATAGAGTCCGGTCGGCACTCGATCTCCGCTCTCGTTCGTGGCGTCCCAATCGACCTGGTGGACACCGGGGCCCTCCACGCCGTCGAACAGTCGCGCGATCCGTCGACCGTTTACGTCGTAGACAGAGACCGTGACCGGGCCCGGGATCATCGTCCGGAACGCGATGGTCGTGTTCGTGCTCATCGGATTGGGGGACACGCGGTCGATTCGGACTCCGGAGCTAGCCCCGGAACCGACTACGGCGAGATCATCGATCGAGCTGACTCCTCCCGCCGTCCGTAGGTGCGCCATCGAACCGCCGGTGGGAGCGATCGACGTCCATCGGGTGTAGGGCGCGTAGAGCGATCGCGTACGGGTCCGGGCGCGCCAGTGGTAGACGGTCTCCGGGGAGAGCCCGACGACCGGTTCTTCGATCGCCGCCACACTTCCGAGCTCGGCCGTGGGCGCCCCTGTGTCGTTCCAGGTGCCGGTGGCGATCGGTTGGCTACTGAGCGCCGTCCCGATCTCGGCAACCTGCCACTCCGCTCGGACGCGCTGGCGTCCGGCCGTGGACCGGCCGTAGATCGCCAAGTCGAACTGCGTGGGTGAGTCGGACACGCCGAGCCAGGAGATCACGTCTCCACTCGTGGTCTTCTGCTGCGGACGGATGTCGAGCCCTCCGCGCCGCGCCTCGGCGTTTCCAAGGTAGGCGAAGATCGCGCCAGCGTCGTTCGCCTCGTAGTCATAGTCGGGAGCGCCGACGATGACGTCCGCGAATCCGTCTCCATTGAGGTCACCGGCCGTGGAGACGGACGCCCCGAATCCCGGATCCGCCTGTCCGCTGCTGTGGAGAGAGCCGAACGTGAGGCCGTTCGGGCCGCCGTGATAGATGTACGCGGCGCCTTCGAACGTGTAGGTCCCGTCGTAGTTCTCCTCACCGATGACGACGTCGGCGTAGCCGTCTCGATTGACGTCTCCCGCGGTCGAGATCGACCGGCCGAGCCAGCCTCCTCCCTGACGAGTGCCGTAGATGGTCCAATTGGGAGTGCTGCCCAATCCCGACGGAGAACCGTGGAAACACTCGACGCGCCCCTCTTGAGACAGGCTGACGTCGTAGAACGCGGTGGCGACGAGGAGGTCTTCGTACCCGTCTCCATTGACGTCTCCCGCCGCGCAGGAGTCGAACATCCGGCAATCCGCTTGTCTTCCGAGCAGCGTCCAGTCCGGAGTCATGGCGGGACCGTCTGCAGAGCCGTAGTAGACGAAGACGGCGCCTTCGCCCGCGAGGTTCCCGGTGTAGTTCGAAGCGCCGATCGCGATGTCGCTGAATCCGTCGCCGTTCAGGTCCCCGACACCGGCAACGCCGGCTCCGAGTAGCTCGCTCTCCGTGCTGCCTTCGACCTTCCACGCGGCGGTCGTCGAGAGTCCGGCTTCCGAGCCGTAGTAGAGGTAGACGGCGCCTTGGTTGGTGAGTGTGTTCGTGTAGGCAAGCGCCCCGATGAGGACGTCGGCATATCCGTCGCCGTTGACGTCACCGGCACCCGCCAGCGTGTAGCCGTAGTAGGTGGTCGACGCCTCGCCCTCCGTCGTCCATCCGGGATACGTGGGAATCCCTGTCTCCGAGCCGTAGTAGAGGAAGGCCGCACCACCGTCCTCGTAGGTTCCATCGTGGAAGATGGCTCCCACGAGGAGATCGTCGTAGCCGTCGCCATCGACGTCCCCGGCCCGTCCGGCAGACACGCCGAAGAACTCGCTTGTCTGGCTGCCGTAGCGCTGCGCGCTGTAGTCGAGGATCTCACCATCCGAAGGCGTCCCATGGAAGACGAGGAGGGTTCCTTCGTCGGTGAAGCTTCCGTCGTAGGTGGGAGCGCCGGCAACGACGTCACCGAGCCCATCTCCGTTCAAGTCGCCGGCATAGGCCACCAAGCCGCCGAGTCCCGCGTCTTCTTGTCCAAGGACGCGGATGGCGACTGCATCTTGGCTGAGTCCGGAGTTCGTTCCGTAGAACGCGTACGCGACTCCCTGATTGAAGAAGTCGAGCGTCGCACCCGGCGCGCCCACGATGAGATCGCTGTGGCCGTCTCCGTTGACGTCCCCGGCCCCTGAGACTACGCGGCCGAGGTAGTCGTTCGCCTCATACCCGTCGAAGGCCCAGACGAAGTCCGTGTCCAGCCCGTCGGGATCGCCGAGATAGAGGTAGGCTCGCCCGGCGGCCGCTTCGGCTCCGTTGAACATGTGGGCGCCGATGACGACATCCGAGTAGCCATCGGCATTGACGTCGCCGGCACACTGAACGTCGAGCGCAAACTCGGCGCCGATCGGCAGGATGTTCGGGGAGAAGTCGATCCCGAAGTCGACTCCGCTCGGCCCTCCGTAGTAGAGGTAGGCTCGGCCTGTGTCGTTGCTGCCCCAGTCCGGAGCGCCGACGACGAAGTCTGCGTAGCCGTCACCGTTCACGTCTCCCGCCGGTGCAACGGAGCGTCCATACAACGTGCCTGACGCGCCCGTACCCGTCCAGTTCACACTCGTCGAGGGTCCGGTCGCTGAACCGAGGAACAGACGGACGCGAGCCGAGGCGGAGGAACTGACGGTGATGTCGTCGAACCCATCCGCGTTGACGTCTCCGACTGCCGCCGTCATCGAACCGTAACCGGAAACCGACCAGGCGTAGTTCGTGGCGAGGCCGCTTGACGAACCGAGGTAGAGTCGCACCGTACCTCCGCTTGATGTTGCGGAGACCATGATGTCGTCATAGCCGTCCCCGTTGACGTCGCCAGCTGCAGACACGTAGGTGCCGAGCTCCATGTCCGGGATCTCGCCCTGGACCTGCCAGTCCGCAGTCGTACTGAGTCCCGAAGCGGATCCGTAGAAGACTTCGACCAGTCCCTCGAGCGTGTTCGATGGCTCGATGAAGCTGTAGCCTCGTGAACCGACGATGACGTCGTCGTAGCCATCGCCGTTGACGTCTCCAGCCGGGAACGACTCGTTCGAGTACTGCCGTCCATCCTGGGTGCCATGGCTTTCCCAGCAGGCCTCGGTGCTGAGTCCGTTCGGGCCGCCGCAGTAGACGAACGCCGCACCCAGATCCCCGTTCAGCCCGGGGCAGCTGATGAGGACGTCGCTGTAGCCATCCCCGTTGACGTCACCGGCGGTGTTCACGTCGTTGGCGAAGTTGTCGTAGCCGTCCCCTTCCGCGACGATCCAGTCTGGCGTAGTGGGCGGAAGCGCGACCGCCGCACGAGGAGCGAGTGCGGCGAGACCGACTAGCACTGCGAAACTGGCCCGCAACAACGGTTCGGCGGGCACGAACGATCCGGCGAGCCGTGGGCAGCCCCGATGGTTCCTGTGGTGGGTCGAGAGTCTGCAGCGTGGCATCGGTCCGTCCTCCTGGCGCCATGGATTGGAAGGGTCTCCACGGAGGCAATGCTCAGAAGGGCCGAAAGCGCACGGTGCTCCGTTCACTCATTTGCTCCACCCGACGACTTGCGACGGAGGACCGCGACGCCCCCCCTAACCTATCCGCGCACAAGCCGTTCGGTTCGGCAGAAAAGCGACCGTGTAGTCAGTCCGGAACTCGGACGATCTATGGAGCGAACTCCCCTCAGATGCAGACAACCCCGCAATTGGGCGGTTCTAGCCCGATTCCGGAGGACGATCGTGACGCACCATGCGAGACATCTCGGTCACGGCCCGGCCGGGCAGGTAGTCCGGCTGCTACGAAACACCCGCTTGGCCATGGGCGTGATCTGCGCCCTGATCGCTTCGCTCTCACTCAGTGCCTGTAGCGAAGCCGACACCGCACGACAAGCAGTTGCCGGGGCTGCCAAGACCGCGTCGCAACGGATCCGAACCGCAGGCATCCCGGACGCGCAGAACGTCGTCCACCGGATGCTGACGTGTGCTCGGGCGGGAAACTGGGACGCCTACATCGAGTTCTACGCCGAGTCGGAGAAGCTACGGACCGACAAGCAGCGGCAAGACCTCATCTACCGGTTCCGCTCCCACTGGTCGAGCCGTGTGCTCGCATCCCTCGAACGTGCCGACCAAGTCGAACCCGTGATCGACGGCGACCAAGCGATCTTCAGTGATGACCGTGGAGTCGCATTCGTCCTGTACCGGAAGGACGATGGACACTGGGGGTTCCGGCTCTAGCGATCGGCGTTCCACTTCCCCAGCAACGACCGCGCGTCGTCCGCGTGCGGGTGTGAGCTCTTCGCGATCCGTTCCAGCTCAGTACGGATCCCTGGAAGATCGTGCTTGGGCACCGATCCGGCCTCCAGCTTCGAGACGATCTGCTGCCAGGCCGCTTCGGCGCGGACACTCTCGTCGTCCGCAAATCGCCGGGCCGACTCGAACGCAGCGGACGCGTCGCGCGTGTCCCCCTGGAGAAGTTCGCACGATCCGAGGAGAAGCCAGGCTTCGGCGTGATCGGGCCGATGGGACAGCGCCTCGCGGAATCCTGCAGACGCATCCGCATAGCGCTCAGCCGCGTAGTCTCCCAACGCTTCGCGCCATGCGGACTCGAACGGGTCGTTCCCGCCTCCGCTCCGCGGAACCTGGATCTCGATCGCACGCGGCTGCACCCAACCGTGAGTGTTCATGAGATCCCTGTCGCCACGGAGAGCGGGAGAGAACACGAACCAGGCGCCGACCGCCGCCGCGAGCACTACCGCGCCGCCTAGCTTCCAACCCCCGAACCAGGACGGCGACTTCCGCTCTTCTCGCCACGGCAAGGTTTGGACTTCAGGTAGATCGGAGAGCAGCGCCAACTCGTCGCGGCATTCTGAGCAAGACGTGAGATGCTGCGACTCCGCAGCGGAAAGCTCGAGGCCGCGTTCCGCGTGCGCGACCATCTTCTCGGGGACGACGTGCGTAGTACCCATCTCGAGGCCGGACTCGTAGATCGTCTTCGCAGCACGGAACGACTCGGCGCAATCCGAGCAGTCCGCCAGATGCGACACCGCACGCTCCAGGTCGTGGTCGGCGAGCATCCCGAACACCATCTCGGACACATGAGCGTCGATGTGCGCGCTTCGGTCAGAGTTCTCGTTCACGAGCCCTCCGCAGGCAGCGGCTCAATCGGGACCGGATCGATGACTCGGCCATTCCCGCCTCCTTGGCCAGTTCCGCAAACGACACTCCGAACAGAAGGGCGCGCTCGACCAGTTCTCTACACTCGTCCGACATCGCGGCAAGGATCTCTTCGGACGCTCGCTTCGCGACGAGTCGATCGTCTTCAGGCACCTCGACCGACTCTGAGTACGCCTCGTTGCGCGCCGTCCTCCGCTTCACGCCTCGAATCGTCTGGAGAAGGGACGTCTTCACCGTCCGGTAGACGTACCCACGCGCCGACCCCGTCCCCGCGTACTCGGCTTCGCCGTGGACGAGCCGCACGAGAGCCTCCTGTGCGACGTCCTGCCACTCGACTCCTCTCAGGATCGACTCCGTCCGCGAGTCGACGAGCCTCCGGGCGATCCCACGGACCAACGCATCGAGCTCCGCAACGGATTCTCGATCCCCCCGACGGGCCGCTTCCAGCTGCTTCCGAAGGTGGTCGTCGTTCCCCATGGTTCGCCCGATGGACGTCTACTCCTCTCGATGCCGCGATGAGTCGTTCTGCTGCAGTTGATTCTCACGGACTCCGTCTTCGTGGTCTAGCGGCCGTTGAGAAAGGGCATTCGGCCGCTACCTCGAGAGAGTCTCGAGCGACCCGCTAGAGCTCACCGGGGCCGACCCAGACAAACGCGGCCCAGTGCCTCGGGTGAGAGAACGGCGTCCGGCCGTCCACCTCGTAGTCCCGAAGCCTCCGCTTCGCGCCGCGGAGGGCGTCGGGAGCCGACTCTCCTCCCGTCATCCATCGCTGGTAGAACTCTTCCATGAGGAGACGGGTCGCCTCGTCGTCCACGTCCCAGAGAGTCGCGAGGACGTTGCGCGATCCGGCGAGGAGGAACGACTGCGTGAGGCCGACGAACCCCTCCCCACGAATGCGCCGACCGAGTGCGGTTTGGCAGGCACTGAGTACGACGAGGTCCGAGTCGAGCTGCCACTCCTCGATCACTTCCCGGGCGGTGAGGAGTCCGTCGGATGCGGGCAGACTCGATGACAAAGAGTTCGTGGGTCGCGCAGAGCCTGCTGCCGACGCCAGGCTCGACGTTGCCGACGACGGACCCGACGATGCGGACGGATGACCCGAAGATGCGGACGACCTTGCCGATCGCGACCGACCCGGAGCGAGGACCAGGGCCGAGTGATCCGGCCGACGGTCGTCGGCGAACGCGTGGGTCGCAAAGTGGAGGACGTCCGCGGACGCCAGCTCACCCTGGGCGAGCCGCGCCGCGAGTGTCGCTTCGCTCGCCTCCGCTCCGACCACGATGTCGGCATGTTTGAAGAACCTCGCGATCGCCCGCACTTCCTCCCGGCTCGCCGGGACTGCGGCCCATCGGGCGCGCGTGATGGACGAGGCGCCCACGAACCCTGGCTCGGCTCCGCGCGACAAGGGTTCGAGCGTTCCCACCCTCCACGGCACCTCTTCGAGAGGAGACGGCTCGAACTCCGGGTCCGCGACTGCGAAGAGCGACTCCGGTAGATGACGCGGTCCACGCGCCCGCTCCGAGAGCCAGACGTGGACCGACGCGGACGGCGCCGTCGTGATCGTCCATCGGTCGACGACCTGGTGACCTGATGTCCTCAGTGCATCGATCGGGATGCCGTCGAGTGCGCCCGTGCTCGTGACGACGATCCGCTCCACGCCGTCTAGTGCGGGAAGGGCCGGGGCCCACCGATCGTCGAAGACGCGTTCGAAGAGTGTGTCGTTCGCGTCGTGCACACCGAGAGAACTCCAACTCTCCTCGTGCAAGGAGTCGTAGAGCTCGCGAGTTCCTGTTTCGGCGGCGTCCCACTTCGCGTCATCACCCGACGCCGGATGCGCGAACCAGCGGACGCCATCCCTACGGACGACGTAGACCCAGGCTCCAGGAGTCATGCCGTCGATCGTGAGGTCGAGCCACCCGAGCACGGCGTCCTGCGGCTCCAAATGAGAGGTGAGATCCGCGAGCCCGAGCGCGGCTTCCCCCGGATACGGGAACCGTTCGCGAACGTCCTCCTGGAACTCCACCCATGCGGCCTGTGCACGGAGGAAGTTCCGTCGGATCGCGTCCCGATCGGGGTTGGGGCGGTCCCGTGCGTCGGATACGCCTTCACCCGCGCCAGCATTTGCGCGTTCGCGTGCATCTCTAGCACCGTCGGCGGCAGCCGCGGCCACAGCGCCAGTGGCAGCGTGGTCGTTCGCCGCTTCGTCCGCCCCCTCGTCTGCCGCCAACGTCGCGAGTTCCCACCGTCTCTCGGCCTCGTCCAGCGCGCGGGACAACGCCAACCGCTTTGCGTCGACCTCCGGCGGAAGACGACGCTGTCCCGATCCCAGGATGTCGAGGAGAGCGCGGCCCTGACTGCGCTCCGCCGCTTCCCACGCCGCGATGCTGTCTCCGGCCGCGAGGCAGGTCGCGGCGAGCAGTGGATAGGGCGACGCCTCGAACGTCGCGCGCTCGAACCGGTCCCCAGCCGCGACACGCGCTTTCTCGAACTGGACGGCGGCCTCGTCCAGGATGGTGCGCGCGTCGTCCACGCGCCCGAGGGCGTAGAGGTCCGCGCCGAGTGCGCGCAGATGTCGCGGCAGATCGCGCCGGAAGAGCGGATCCTCGCGTCGTCGGTACTCGTCCACTGCACGCCGATGGACTCGCTCTGCTTCCTCGAACCGACCGCGTTCGCGAAGGAAGTCGCCCCAGGAGGCGAGTGCGTCCGGATCGTCGCCGAGCACACGTAGTGCGTCGCGGTAGAGGCTCTCCGCTTCGCCGTAGAGCGTCTCCGCCTCTTCGGAACGACTCTGGTCTGCGAGAAGCGTCGCGAGGCCGATCCGCGTCTTCGCTGGGAGTTCGTCCGACGCACCGAAGAGAGAGTCGCGAAGTGCGAGCGCAGACCGCATCTCGAATTCGGCCTCTTCCCACCGCCCCATCGCACTGAGGTTCGTCGCCAGATCGACGCGCGCCCGTGCGATGTCCGGGTCCCTCTTGCCGAGCCGGACGATCTCCTTCTCGAGCACGGTGCGCAGCGGCCCCTCGGCCTCGTCGAAACGACCTTGTTCGTAGAGCGCGCGGCCCAGTGAGGCATAGGCCTGCGCCGTACGCTCCTGCGGGTCGGCATGTCCATCGAGGATCGCGAGCGCCTGCCGCGCCGCTGTCTCCGCGCGCGCCAGCTCTCCCTGCCCACGCAGGATCGTCGAGAGGTTCATGAGCGAGTACGCATAGATCGGGTAGAGCGGATGATTCGCCCACCCTCGCTCCTGGAGAAGGGTCAGCCCTTCGGTGAGAAGACGCTCCGCGTCGCCTCGCCGTCCCGCCGCCTGCGCGTTCGCCGCGCGGTCCGCGAGGATCGTCGCTAGGTTCGGATGCCGCTCGCCCAGGTAGTCGTCGTAGATGTCGGTCGCGACCAGGAAGAGCGAGTCCGCACGCGACCACTCCGTCCGCACTTCGAGACAACGCGCAAGGAAGCGGAGCGACTCCGCGATGTCATACGCTCCCGGCCCGAGGAGACGGGTACGGATCTCGATCTGCGCGTTCGTGAGCGACTCCGCTCTCGCGAACTCCCGTCGACGAAGCGCGGTCCGGATCGGCTGCGCCATCTCGTCGGCTGCATGGATCTCACGCTGCCCCTCGACGGGAAGGGCGACGATCTCCTCGTGGATCCGCACGTCGGCGCGGGTGCCGTGGATCTTGTATGCAGGAGCGTCGTCGAGCTGAAGAAGGGTGTCGAGCGCGAGACGGGACTCGGCGAGCCCTTCCTCGAACCGGCCCGCGAACTTCGCGGCCCAGGCCCGTTGGACGGCGGCGTCGTATGCCTCCCAGGTGGGCGCGGGATCCTGCGACTGCGCAAGGCTCGGGACGAAGACGAAGAGGACGGCGGCTAGAACGACTTCGCGCATGCGGACAAGGGTAGTCGCTCACGGTACGCTCGCTCAAGTGAGCGAGCCCGACCCTGAAGGGCTCTACCGCTGAGTCCAGCGGATCCCGGAAGTCGTACTAGCGAAGGAGTACGAGTCTCGCCGTCCGGACGCCGTCCGGGGTATGGAGCTTCACGTAGTACGTTCCGCCAGCCAGATCATCCGGCATCGTCACCTCGATTCGTGCTTCCCCGACCCCGACAGGACGCGGCAAAACGTCGAGGACGCGCCGGCCGTCCGTGGCGTGGACCGAACCCGACACCGTGCCGGGCGCGCGGGTCGTGAGGAGGAGGGCCGCCGTGCTCGTGGTCGGGTTCCGCAGAATGACGAGCGGCGACCCCGTTCCCGGCTCACCCACCGTGCCTTCCACCGTGGACGCCGCACAGTCTCCGAAAGCTCCGACGAGGCCACACGAGAATCCGTCGTGATAGCCAGGCTGGCAGGGCGAGTTCGGATCGATGCGGAAGTCCCCGCCTTCGGGGTCACAGAAGAGTGGGTCGGCCTCGAAGTTCCCATCTTCGTAGCACCAGGGGCAACTCACCGTACCCCGTTCATTCATCCAGAAGTCGTTGCAGAGGATCTCTCCACCACCCGGAGTGGAGATCGCCTTCCCGTTGATCGTCTCGGCAAAGATCGAGTGGTTGATCTCGACATAGCTCGCTTCCATGTAGACAGCGGCACCTGGATTCAGGCACTCGTTCCGCCAGAACGTACAGTTCTCAATGACGGCGGCGTTCGGGTAGCCACAACAGGAGTGGCCCGTCGTGACTGCTCCAGCCCATCCGCCCACGTTGTTCATGAAGACGCAGTCTCGGAGAACACTGTTCTCGACGACGGTCACCGGAGCCCCGGTACCGGTCGTGTGAACGTTCGAGAACGTGCACCGCTCCACCAACGCACCTTGGCTCGCACTCCTCAAGTCCAAAGCAAAGCCGCTCTGACAATCTGGGTAGCTGGTAGAAATGCCCTGAAATGTGCAATCCTGCACGATGGCGAAGCCAGTTAGGCTCACACTGTCGCACCACACCGAGTCTGATCGCGTATCCACGATGCATTCCCGTACCACAAATGACGGAGGAGGCCAGCCACCCAGTACCCGAGTCTGACCGAACAGGCGAAGACGCTCCAGATGATGCTCTCCGGACGCATGAAACCACAAGTGGATGCCCGTAATAGACACGTCGGATGGAAGATCTCCGGCCCCACGAATCGTAATCGACTCTGCAGCAACTTCGGCCAGTGGTGGATCCGCCGTCTCGTCATAGATTCCGGGATGAACGAGAATCGTATCCCCCGGCTGCGCAACGTCGATCGCAGTCCGGAGGGAAGGGTAGGCCGCAGTTCCGTCCTGCCCCACTTCCAGGGTCGCCGCAAGTGGGAGTCGAGGCGCAATCACCAACGCGGCTCCGAGGAGCAGTATCCTCTGGATCATTGCCGGCTCCTTTTTTGTCCTGCGTCTCGAGCGACCGGTCGACATCGGCCGGCCGCCCAAGACCTTCCAATGCTACCGGACAAGGGCAATCTTGCCTGATCCGATTGGGCTATCGACGTCCGAGACGGAGACGGAGTAGAAGTAGATTCCAGAAGCCAAGCTCATGCCGTTTCGGGTGACTCCATTCCATCTGATCTCAACGGGGGCTGTCGTCGTGATCTTCCGATCGACCTGATCCAGCATGCGTCCGGCGACATCGTAGATGCGTAGCGTGGCAGTCTTGCCGGTTTCGCCGCCGGCGACGGAGAACACAACGCCAAGCCTATCCTGGCTCTGCCGAACGGTCAGTGCGTCAGCCCCTCCAACCGGCCTCGGGCTTCCCCCAAAGGACAGGTTTCCCCGTGTGTTTCCCAGGTCAAAGCCTTCCGACGGCCACAAGTAGACGGGTGACGGGTCGCCATCAGCAGGATCGAACGTGTAGGCGTGAACCAATCCATCCTCTCCCATCCCGACGATTGAGGTGCGACCCTCGATCCAACTGACCGGGAACTCAGTCAGGGTCAACCCGCGAACCGTCGACCCGTGGAGTAGCGGCCACCCATTCGTCCCCTCATCCTTTGAATAGAGCGCCGACGAGCTCGACTCGAACCCAAAGACAGCTCCACTTGTCGCGTTCGCTAGCACATCCGGCCGGAACCCAGTAGCATCCGGGTCGAGTTCGCCGATCACCGGCGTACTAACAGGCGACGAAGTCGAGAAGGTGCGCTGGGAGAATGGGACGGCGTCCGATGCCTCCGTGGCTACGAGGTCGCTCCCGTCCCAATCGAAGCGGATCAGGGTCTGTTCCAGGGCCCGATTGTAGTCCTCGGTGCCCCCAACGCCAGCAGTTGCGGTGAACACGAAGATCTCCAACTTGCCATCGGTGTCGACATCCGCGAGGGCGGGCCCAACCGGAGGGCTCGCGGGGTCCTGGCCCTCGAAGTACCAGCCGGTGTCGGCTGCAGAAGCCACCAAGCCCATGACGTTCTCGTCTAGCAGATAGATGGTACCATCTTCGGCCGTAACAACGACCTCGTTGTCACCATCTCCCGTGACGTCTCCGACAGCGGGCGTCGATAGCCTCACGTCGCTTCCCGAGTCCCAAGTGCCCCGAGCAGATACGAGAGCCTCGGGGTTCGTAGCGGAAATGGGCACGAAATGGACCTTTCCCATACTCGTTGCCACGATCAACTCGTAGCCTGATTCATCGATCTCGGTAGTCTCGGGATCGTCCGTTCTGTACCCAATCGCGAGTGCGTCGGGGTTATCGACGTGCCCAATGTCGAAGAGCTGGCCCGAGGTGTTGCCATAGGCAGTTCCGTTGCCTTCCCATGCGTAGACGTAGCGATCGTTTGACGCCGCTAGGAACAGAATGGAGGTCGATTCCTCTCCGTCGTCGAGCGTGATGGCGACGACAGGGGAGGGGGCCTCAACCCCGAGTCCCGTGGCCTCCGACAAGTCCACCTTCCAGCGGAATTCGGGTTCGCAACAGGCGGTGCCATTCTTTCGAACACCGATCATGTAGAGGCCATCGCCAAAGAGGTTCGCCGCGATCTCCGGACCAGGGTCAGGATCGAAGTCCCCAAACGCCATGGCGTCGACGAACTGGTGGCCGAACTCCGGTGGGTCGCCGTCGGGGTCATAGAAGAGAAATCCGCCACCTCCCGGGATCGACGGATCGAGTGCTGCGACTCCAGACGGCGACTGCAGAATGCCGTAGATCTTGTCCGTTCCTGCGAACACTGCCACCCCGTAGCCATAGAACCCAAAATCCGAGAGGTCCACGACCAAGGGAGATGCCATGGACGTACCAGGTAGAAGGACAGGCCAACCGTCGTACTCGGACGGCCCCTCGTACAGCCGGACCGTCGTGGCGGCCCGAGGGTTGTTGTCGCCAAGGACAATCCGCACTCCGAACTCATTCGTCCAAAGCTCGTGTCCTGCAGCCGTGTAGAGTGAGTCCAAGGCGATCTCGAAACAGGCGGCTTCAGTTGGTACTGTCGCGAACCAATCGAAATTGACCGTGGCGTCGAGGTTCCCGATTTCGTACACCCCCGCCTCCAATGGGCAGCCGGTGTCGGTGTCCCATCGAAGCATCCAACCGCGATCCTGGGCTTCAGCTCGTAAGTTGCTCACCGAGCAGGAATAGCCACCGCCACCTCCAACGGAGCCGTCCCATTCGCAGTCGTTCACCCGCAGTAGTCCTCCGTCCTGGTACACCTCCATGACGATCGTGGCTGCAAGCCCGGTCGTATCGGCAGGGTCTCCACAGAGTACCCACGGTTTCTGGTCCGCTAGGGAGTTCATTGGGACGTCAGTGAACACGACCACGCTATCGACCAATGTGAGGCTTCCCCCGGTGGGTCGAAGTCGCAGAACGACCGAGTCTGCATCGGCAAGCCCTCGATTCAGGATCCCGGGAGTGAGTACTACTGTCGAGTCCCCACACGCCGGGGCGTCGCCCCACGCGAAATCCACGTGGATCAGATCGAGCTGCGGGCTCTTCAGGAGGTCACCAAAGTCACTATAGCTCGGCGGTGCCAGCGAACCATCGTGCGTCTTGAGCGTCCAAAACATGGTGTTGCCATCGGAGGCGTCCTCCGAAAGCGTGACCTCGAACTCCACCTCTGTGGAGTCGCCCACTGACACCGCCCCGATCGGCTCCGATGTCGATCCCAAATCGATCCAGTCAGCGGCCTCCGCACGGAATCGAATCTCGTCCGGTGATGCGTCTCCGTGGCAGAGGAACTCAATGGTGTCATCGGTTACCGTTACTACGTCGTTGCCCTCGACCGTGGTCGTGACGCTTGTCAAGCCTCCCGCGGTTTCGATCGTGCCGGTGAACACCGAGTCCGCCGAGGCGGAGGGAGAGATGCAGCGCAGGACGTACTCACCCGTAGATGTGTCTCGGTAGAGTGCGAAACGTTCCTCGAGGCTGGCGACGTTCGGAATGCCCTCCAGCCGGGTTCCCTCGCGCGAGAACGGAATGCGGAGCACGTCGCTCGCTACAGGTGCCGTGGCCTTCTTGGATCCGATGAAGATAGCGGCTGGCCGGTACTCCCCGTTGATGTCCAGTCCGAGACTCACCGGCGCAGTAGTTTGTAGGTAGCTGTTCATCGACGAACTAGAGGCCGCAGTGCCGGTATTCTTGACCACGATTCGAAGAGTGCCGGTTTCTCCGGCATCCATCCAACCGTCACCATCACCCGTCGCGTCGTCGTCCCAATCATGGGCCGCGTACACGAGCCTCGCACCTGTGGCCGACACAGCGACACTGTCGAGTCCCGTTCCGAGGTAGGGGTGATATGCGCGGGCCACTAGTGCGTTTGGATCGTCAACGGAAACGCCCGCGAATCGAGCAAACCCCGCGGCGCTAGTCCGTGCGCTTCCGAGGCGTTCTCCTGCCTGACGAAGCGTTACGGTAGCACCCTCGACCGCGCTGCCCCCGGCCGTCACCGTTACGCCGATGTCCTGCACCCCGAAGGTAGATACCGAACTCGGACTGAAGCTCAGGTCGAGTGTTCCAAGGCCGGAGGCCAGAGTTCGTGACACGGGCAGCGACGGATCCCCCAGGAACTGGAACTCACAGGCGGCCCGTGCCTCCTCGAAGGCGGACCCGGCGTAGGTGAGTTCAAATGCATCCCGGAGGAGATCGCCGCAGGGCACACCGGCGGTCTCGTCATCGATGAAGAATGCGTCTACTACCTTCTCCACCAGACCTGGCGCCAAATCGATGGCTTCGTTCGTGCGGCCGATGTAGCCTACGGCTCCTCCAGCACCTGCTCGCAGAAGCTCCTCGCCGACAGCATTCTGGTCGATCGTGGCCGTCCAGCCACCGCTTGAGATCACCCAGGAGTACTCGCCCTGCGCAGAGGAAGCAAGTTCGCGAGCCATCGCGCTCGATACCGGCAGGATCTCCCGACGCAAGATTGCATCCTGGAGCTGACGGCACTGCTTGAGTTGGGAAGGATCCAGATTGGGACACCAGCCAGAAGGTGGTATCTTGCTTGCCCTTGGCCTCCCAAGGCGATCTGGAAGTGACGACTCTACGTGGAAGGCAAAATGACCCATCTGCAAATCGTCACGGAGGGCATCCCCCATCCAATGGGGCGCACCCCCAAGGTATCCATCGATCACTTCGGCGAATGGCTCATAGCACTCGCAGCCGCCCACCACCGCGCCGTGCATGTCGGGATACAGGCGCGTAATGGACCACGCAACATCGTCGCCTTCGAGTGGCCCAGCGACGGAGGTCTCGGCGACATAGACGCCATTTGCCAATGATGTCGGCTCGACTTCATTTGCCATCCCGGCGGCGACGATCGCGGTGCTGAAGAAACTGTTGTCGGCTTCCCGTAAGCGGTAGCTCTTGAGCTTGTTCGTGACCGCTTCTACCTCGTCCTTGGTTCGGGCTGGAATGCGCCCAACCGTCACGGAGCCGAATCCACTCGTCGCACTTACGTCCAGTTCTGATTCCCCGATCCATTCATCGCCGTTCGAGTTCCAGAGTTCGACCCACTGCGGAGAAACCCTGGTGTACCAGTAGTCCGCAACCGGATCTGCCCGTTGCCAATCGTCTTGATCTGGGCCCCCGACATGACGGGTGGGTACAATGGAGACATCTCCACCTAGGATCACGTACGAGGTCCCCCAGAGGCGAACAGCTTCCGCGATGAACAGCTGGATGCTTCGAGCTTGGTCGAACGCTGGGTAGTGCGTCGAAATCTCATCGACCGTCGTGACCCCCACGCCCATGCCAGTGATCTCGTTGACCGCAATCCCGTACTGAGTCCACTCCTCCTCCAGTTCGCCAAACCCGAGCTGGTGCCCGTGAATGTCGTGATTGTTGGTTATGATGACGAGTGGCAGAGCTAGCCCGTCCAGAGAGGGCCACTCGGTAACGAAGTCCCCAGCCCGCCCGTCGCGGCGCGCTGTTCCTTGCTCCCTATCGTCGTCGGGAGTCACTTCTCGCCTCGGTGGATACCACCTGTCGAGATCGACGCGGTTGGAGATCTTGGCGGCCACGGATGCACGGCATGCACCCCAGGGGCCATCGATAGCAGACTCCCGAAGAACCGTTTGGGAGTCGGCCACCTCCCGATCAGTCATCGGACGCGTGTGAACCCGGATGAGACCATCTGTAACGAGAGAAACGCTTCTCGATCTGCCGTCATAGCGAACCGGCCAAACCGCCACCTTCGTGAGTCGGTAGCCTCGCTGCTCCCCTTGCTTGATGAGTTCGACATCGAGTTGCGGGTAGGAGGATTCGCGCCATTCCGGGTTCGGACCGTCGCCGTACTCCGATCGTCCATCAGAGATGGGAGTGGGAAGGTACTCGCCGTCGAGAATCTCCGTCCTTCGCGCGATGAACTCGGCGCGAGTTGCCACCTGATCGGGCGGAAGAAGGACGATCGCTGTGCCCACAGGGAGTTGAGGATCTCCGACCCGGTCCCAGCCCACATCAGGATGCAGGCCCCGAACCTGAATCTCTTGGGTACTACCACGATCGGACGTACGGAACGCCGCGGGATCGATACGCATCGGGACTTCGATGATCGACTGGGAGTGAGCTGTACTGGCAAGTATCGATAGAAACAAACCAACAACTACAGGAACAAGGGCCCTCATTGAGAGCTGGCTCATTCGACGAATAGAGGCGACTTGCATAGCGGACCTCATTGGAGCACCACGTTTGAGGGGGGAACCCGGTGCGCGGATCAGACACCAGGCGTGGACGGATGCTGGAGACCGGGGAGGGCTGCTTCGGTCGCCCGGTTGCGCAGCCCACAAGAAGAAGCGGATGGGGGACGCTCTCTCAGGAACTCGATCGCATGCGACCAGTGGGTGTCATTCATGTGCGATCACGGCGTACTGTAAAACACAATGACTACGAGCGGCATTGTGGACTCTGCGTATACAGACAAGGTCCACCGAACAGACCCCACCAGGAACATCGTGCAACCAAGCAGCCTTGCGCATCCTGTCCATCAGAGTGGACACACGGAATTGGACACAAAGACAGACGAGTACGAGTGCGCCCGCGGCCGGATGCTCCAGGGCCGGTTCGAGCCGCGGTCGATCGAGAAGTACCGGCGACGCTTCGACGACAAGGTGATCGCACTCTACGCCCGCGGGATGACGACGCGGGAGATCCAAGCTCACATCCGAGAGATCTATGGCGCAGAGATCTCTCCGGATCTCGTCTCGGCGGTGACTGATGCGGTGCACGAGGAGGTCGAGGCCTGGCGGTCACGCCCCCTCGATCCTGTCTACGCGATCGTGTACCTCGACGCCTTGCGGGTGAAGATCCGTGACGAAGGACTCGTTCAGAACAAGGCGGTTTACCTCGCGATCGGCATCCGCTGTTCGGGTGAGAAGGAGATCCTCGGCCTCTGGATCGAGCAGAACGAGGGCGCGAAGTTCTGGCTCCAGGTCATGACCGAGCTCCGGAACCGTGGCGTCCAGGACATCCTGATCGCGGTTGTGGACGGCCTCAAGGGGTTCCCCGAGGCGATCGAGGCGGTGTTCCCAGAGACGGTGGTTCAGACCTGTATCGTCCACTTGATCCGCTATTCGATGCATTTCGCGTCGTGGAAGGAGCGCAAGAAGATCGCCGTGGCGCTCCGTGCGATCTACCAGGCGGAGTCTGCCGATGCAGCAAGAGCCCGTCTCGAGGAGTTCGCCGCGGGTCCCTGGGGCCAACGATATCCGTCCATCTACCTGGCCTGGGAGAGAAAGTGGGAGCAGGTGACGCCGTTCTTCGCCTTCACTCCCCAGATCCGCCGGATCATCTACACGACGAACGCGATCGAGAGTCTCCACAGCCAGGTCCGTCGATCGGTCCGAGTGCGCGGCCACTTCCCCAACGACCGGGCTGCGACTAAGCTGATCTACTTGGTACTGCGGAATGTGGAGTCGAAGTGGAAGAGACCACCGATATCCTGGCAACAGGCCAAGTCAGAGTTTGCGATCCGCTTCGGCGATCGCTTCAGGATCACGAACTGATGGCGGCTCGCACACGAAATTCCTGACAACAGGCCCGGAGTTCGGTCAGCCTCGCCCTTGACAGAGACCCACCTCGAGAAGCTCGGCCACATGTCCCCCGCATCCCCATGGGCCTCGTCTTCCCGCCTGAGTGACTGACGATTCCCAAGATTCCCCGCAACACCTCCCCCACTGGCGGGATCGTCCTTGTGAACCCCCCGCTACCGTTCGTCCTGGAGGATGCCCATGTCCAAGGCTACGTCGTCCATCTATGCCCGTTCGTTGCTGGCCGCCGGCCTCATGCTCGCGGTCTGCCTGCTCCTTGCGTGGCCGGAACTCGTTCGCGCTCAGTCGTTCGCGGCAGGGCCGACCACGTCGCCTAGCGTAGCGTCCAGCGCAACGCCGGGCGCGGTGCCGGGTGAGGTTCTCGTGAAGTTCCGTGCGGGAGTTGCCCCTGCGTCCATCGACCAGATCCTCGCGCGAGAAGACGCCGAGATCGTCAAACAGAGCGCAAGCCTCGGCTACGTGAAGCTACAGCTGCAGAGCCCCGCCGTGTCGGCGCGGGACGCGGCGCTGAGGATCGCGGACGATCCCAGCGTCGAGTGGGCAGAACCCAACGGCTACTACGCCGTCTCGGCGTGCGAACGCGCACCGCTCGATCCGATGCTCGTGGACCTGCCCGATGCCCTGCCCCAGAACCAGTGGGGCGTCTACAAGACGAACCTGTTCGATCTCTGGCGCTACGGATTCGGGGGCGATCCGGACGTCGTGATCGCGATCATCGACACCGGCATCGACGATTTCACGGATCCGCACCCAGACCTCGCCGCGAACGTCCTCCCCACCGGATACGACACCGTCGACGACGACGGCGATCCCACCGACGTCGGCGGCGCCGCGTTCGCGGGACACGGAACGCATACCGCCGGTGTCGCTGCCGCCGTCTCGAACGGAACGGGCATCGCAGGAGTTGCGTACTGCTCGTCGATCCTCGTCGTCCGCGTGATGGACTGTACGGCTGGCGACAACTGCCCCGGCACGTACGAGAACATCGCCGACGGCGTCCAGCTCGCCGCGGACTACGGCGCCGACGTCATCAACATGAGCCTCGGCGGATCGGAACCGTCGAACCTCATCCGCGCCGCCGTCCAGTACGCGATCCAGGCCGGCGCGATCGTCGTCGCCGCGAGCGGGAACGACGGCGTCCCGGCGCTCAACTACCCCGCCGCGTATCCCGAAGTGATCGCAGTCGGAGCGACGAACCCCGCCGACGAAGTCGCGACCTTCTCGAACTGGGGCGACGACCTCGACGTCGTCGCACCCGGCGTCGACATCTACAGCACGTTCCCCGGCGACACGTACTTCAAGGCATCGGGGACGTCGACCGCCGCGCCTTTCGTCTCCGGCATCGCCGCACTCGTCGTCTCGGAGAACGACGAGATCACGCAGCGTGAGATGGAGGACTACCTCCGCGCGCACTCGAAGCCGCTCACCGGAGCCAGCGCCGAACGCGACGGATACGGTCGCGTCGACTTCACACCCCTCACCGACGTGAGCGACTCACCCCCGCCCTACGGCATCGCGACGCACACGAACTTCGCCTGGGAGTGGCTCGGGGAAGACGCGTCGCCAGAGACCAGCATCGCGGACCCATTGGACGGCGACTACCGCCCGAACATCGGCGCCCCGCACGCCACCGACGGATACGACGACGGCGTCTTCCGCGGGTCCCTCTACACGCTGCCTATCCTCCCGCCACATCTCTTGGGGGGCGGCGAGTCGTTCGACATCGGCCTGACCGTGGCCGACCCGATGAGTCCCCGCTACGGCTCGGAAGACTCGAAGAAGCTCCACCTCGACGTCTGGGCGGACTGGGACGGAGACGGAACGTTCGAAGGTGCGGCCAGCGAGCACGTCGTCGCGGATGCCACGTTCGACCCCACCACCTGGGGCGGCAACCACTCCCAGGAGATCCTCCCCTTCACACCCGTCGACGAACACATCTACGGCAACCCCGTCGTCGTCCGCACCCGACTCGCCTACGGCGCCAGCGCCGGATCGCCCGACGGCACCGTCCCCTTCGGCGAAGTGGAAGACGACACGTTCATCAACTTCGTCGAAGAGTTCGACGTCGACAGCCGCGTCCACGTCCCCGGCGTCTACATGACCATGGGCAACTGGGACCTCGCCCCTGACCCCACTCCCTGGTGCGGCAATCGAGGCGACGGCTGGCTCTCCGCCACCGCACATCCCGACGTCGGCGACCCATGCAACGGATTCATCGAAGCCGTCTCCGTGATGGCCTCACCCGACATGGACTGGACCGAGTACAGCGCCGCGTTCATCCGCGTCTGGTACTGCCACCAACTCTTCGACGACATGTGCAGTGAGGAAGGCGACAACTGCCGGATCCGGATCGACCGGAACGGCGTCAAGATCGACCTCGGCCCGATCCCGATCGGAAGCGGCACGCTCTTCTTCGACGTCTCGGACCTCGTCGGCACCGATGTCGTCCGCGTCGAGTTCGTCGAAGACACGGACCTCCCCGGACACGTCGCCATCGATGACCTCGTCGTCTGGGCCTTCGACGGCGAAGACCCCGTCGCGATCACGGACCTCTCCGTGTCACGGGTCGCCGGCGACCGAGAACTCGAACTCGACTGGAGCGCCCCCGACGAGAACCTCTTCATCCCCGCGCCTCCCGCGGACGGGCAGGCCAACGTCTACGACATCCGCTACTCGCAGGATCCGATCGCAACCGACGCCGACTGGATGCGCTCCCGTCCCGTCCGTCCTTCGGAACTCACCGCAGCAGGGCCCACGCCGTCGGCACCCGGAGGCCTCGACGGTCTTGCGTTCCTCGCACCTTCCGCGTTCGTCGGATACGCCACGGGCGTGCGGACGATGGACGAGACGACGAACCGCTCGGCGATCTCGAACGCTGCGTCCGTCGGGAACACTCCCACGTTGGGAGTCGTCGTGATCGGGCAGGGCGAAGTAGAAGGAAGCCCCGGCGAGACCGTCACGGTCGACTTCCGGATCGGCAACACCGGGAACATCGCGGACGACTACGCGATCACGGCAATGGATACGGAGGGATACGAACTGCTGGACCTTCCCGACCTCGTTCGCCTCGCGCCAGGAGCGTCGGCGCTCTACGGCGCGCAGGTGAAGATCGCTACGAATGCCAACGATGGGGATGTTGATTCACTGACGGTGATCGCTACGTCGCTCGCGTCCGCCGGAACGGTTGGGATGGGGACAGAAACGATCCTGGTGTCCGGCGGGACGTCGGACGTGTCTCCCGGGCCCGACGGAACTGGTGGACCTGGTGGTGGAGCGGACGCGGTTGCTGCCGACGCGTACGCGCTACGTCTGAGTGGAGCGAATCCCTTCCGGGATCGGTTGGACCTCCTGCTCGAGCTACCGAAGGAGACGATGTCGTCGGTGGTCGTGTATGCGTCCGACGGGCGGAAGGTGCGGGAAGTCGTACATGAGACGCTCGCGGCCGGACAGCATGCGCTCGTTTGGGATGGGAAGGATGAGCGGGGGTATGCGGTGGCGTCCGGGACGTACTTCCTTCTCGTGCGGACGGCGGAGTGGGGGGAGAGGCGGAGGGTTGTGATGGTGCGGTGACGGAAGGGCGGGGACTGATGGCGTCTTCAAAGGAGGAATCGCACGTTCCCGCTCGTCCAACCTGCGGTGGCTCTCCTAGCCCTTGGTGGCTCTGATCTGACAAACGGCCGACACCACTTCCACGATCGATCGTTGCTCGGACCCTGAAACCGCGCTTTCGCCGAGGAGTGGCGTGACATAGTCAGACTTGACTGCCCAGTTCACATTCTGAGGTAGCGACTCCGTCAGACTGTAGAACGACGCGACTGCCGCACTCGAGACAATCACACCGATCACGGTTCCATCAGCGCTGATCAGAGGTCCTCCGGAGTTCCCCGGCTGGATCGGTACGGTGATCTGAAACAGAGCATGATCCCCTTGTAGCCCTGTCATAGAACTGATGACGCCGTCTGTATACTTGGGCTCGTCCCCAAGAACCGAAACTACTGGATATCCGACGGTGTACACTGCAGCACCTGTGTGGACAACCGAGCTGGATCCAAGGTGAAGCCCTCGCGTGTCCGTTGGCGGTTCCACACGGAGAGTCGCGAGATCATTCCTAGGAGACTGTGACGCGATCGAAGCTTGAACCCAATCATGATCGGGGAAGCGCACCATGATGGTATGAGCTCCAGCGACGACATGGTTCGCCGTTACGACAATCCCCTCGCCCTCCAGGAGGAATCCTGTCCCAGCAGAGGTGCTACTAGTCCCAAAACAAGCGCGAGTGCCCTGCCCTGCGGTCATCTGAGTTGGTGATCTCTTGAGGGCACACCACTCCCTTGAGCCCTCCTTCGGTCCTTTGCTTCGACTTCCGGTCTCCTCTTCGTTGAGCCAGCCTCGACTTCGGGTTCCCGCCTCACATCCTCCCCATGATCACGCCTTCATCCAGTTGCACGGCGTAGCCTTCCGAAGTCGACGAGCAGCATTCGAGCGTTCGGGGTCCAGGCGAGGAGACGCACGATCGTCCGGCGACCGGTTCGGATGACCTGAGACGGGATCTGCACGATCGTGTTGAGGAACGTCCGGAACTCCATCCGCAGGATCGCGCTCCGGTCTGCACGGCGTCTCTGCACCACGCCGAACCAGGCCTTGAGCCGCCAGGCAAGCGATGCGATCACCATGTAGGCCCAGTTGGAGAGAAGATCGTGCACTGGAACGCGGAGCGCACCGATCCCGTTCTTCAGCTGCTCGATCAGGTTCTCTTGGTTGCAGCGCGCGTTCGCGTGACGAACCACTTCCTCTACCGTGAGCGACTTGTCGTTCGTGATGTAGAAGAAGTACTTCTCGTCTTGGAAGAGGACCTCTTGGCCTTCTTCCACGTTGAGCGTCTTCCGGAGGACGACCAGGCGGTAGGCCTGCTTGCACTTCCTCGGCTGGTACTCGAGCTCCGCGATGTCCTCGAGCAGAAGGCGGATGTTGCGGAAGCCGCGCCTCTGCACGACTCCCTCCTTCGTGTTCTCTCGACGCATCCGAGGTCCCGTCCTCGGTTCCCGTTCCTTCCTCTCCAGACGCTGCCAGGCCCCCTCCGGGACCTCTTTCGCCAGCGCAACCAGGGTCTCATGGGCGTCGTAGCCGAACACGAACCGCACTCCGTCCTTCGTCCACCGGTCGAAGTTCGCGGTCAGCGAGAAGTCCGTGTCCCCACGAAGGAGGATCGACTCGAACTGCGGACGGCACAGATCGATCGCCCGGTCGAAGTATGAGGCCGAGCCCGCATGGCTCGGCACGCTGGCCGGGCGGTTGACGATGTAGAGCGGTTCCTGCGTGTTCGCCAGACTCACGAGCAGCGGGTGGTAGCCCCAGATCCCCTTGTAGGACACGTCCATCCCACGCTTCCTCTCACCGCTGGTCGACACGATGCTCCCGTCCGCATCGATGATCGCGACCCTGCGCTCCGACTTCTCCAGACGGCTCCACACCTCGCGACGACCGACTTCGTTGATCGCATCCATCAGGCCGTGCAGGGAGGACGGGTCTTGGAATCGGCGAAGGAAGTCCCCCACCGTCGTAGGGTCCGGGATCCGGTCCGTTCCGATCAGATCGAGGAACGCTTCATCTTCTCGCAGACGATCGATGTCATCGAGCCGGGAGCCACCCGCCATCACGCTGTATGCCAGGGTCAGAACGTGATCGGACTCCCAGTAGGGAAGGTGACGCTTGAAGAGCCGAAGTGAGTCGTTCAGGGCTCGGGGAAGTCCCAGCTTCTTCACCATTCCATCGATCGGTGCCAACCCGCCGAAGGGCGTAGCTCGGATCCGGTCCGCAACTTCCAACCGACTCGTCCCGCCTCTCAGCATCGGAGACGACTGCGCACAGTAGTTCCGTGGTCGAAGTCTCCGCTCCATCCGGCGCTTGCGTCCGCTCAGCTTCCTGTGGTTCGATCCCTTCACTCGAAACGCCCTCCCTGGCTGCCATTCCGATTTCGTTACAATCTCGAAATAGCCGCTCTGGTTGGGGGTTTCGAGTCCTTTCTTCGATTCTTTCTACGCCGATCGCGCTTCTGTTGGGTCTAGTAGGGGGCGCTGGTTGATCATCACGTAGCAAGACAGCCGCGGTCATGCGGTAGCAAGTGCTGGACATGTCGGGCGGCGAAACATTCAGCACGCGAATACCGTTCCCACCAGCATCACGAGCCTTCCAGGTTGCAGCGTCAAGCGCATCATCGAACCCACAGTCGAGAGTGAATCCCGTATCCCCAATATACACAGTACCGATTACTTGATAGTCCGAAGGGACTTGATCTCCTGGAAGAAACACCGCAACGTTGGCGTCCGAGGGCAGCGGAGCCAGACCGCTCCTCTGGGGGACGTAGCGAACACTCTGACTACATGCGAGAATCGACGTCAGCATGACAAGTGCGAGGAGAGCCTTCGTCGTTGTTACTATCCGCATCCAGACCTCCGTCCAGCCAAGGAAGGCGACTCTTGATTCTTGCCAACGGGCGGCTGGAATTCGCCGCCAAAACTCACCCTCTACTCATCGCCTCCAACACCTCATCCCGAAACCGATACATGATCCGGTCCAGGTCCCAGGCGTCCATCCCGGCGTCTCTCGCAACGTCCCGATAGAACGCCTCGTGCTCCTCATAGCTGCGGAAGCTGACACTCATCGCGTCGGAGATCGACTGGATCCGGGAGTCGATCGCGATCGTGTTCCGGAAGTCCTCGTGATGGACGTTCATCCAGGTGTTCCGCGCGTACTTCGGACCGACCCCAGGAAAGAGCTTCAGGAAGGCGATCTTCGCGTCGGTCCCCGGCATGCTGAGCGCGGCTTTCCTAGCACGGGCCGCACCTCCGAGCGCTTCGATCAGGTCCAAACAGCGGGCCAGGTTTCGTGCCTTCTGACGAGGCATCCTGACCTTTCCCGCCAGCAAAGCCTTGGACAGGTGCGACTCGAGTCGGACCCGGGGCACTCGTATTGCGGCGCTGTACTCGACGCGGCGGTAGTTCTCGAGTGTCTTGATCAGACCGGCATATCCCCTGGAGCTCCCGAGCGTCGCAGCGTTCTCGACGAGGATGTGCCAGAGGAAGTCGGACCGTCGGAGCATCTTTCGGCCGTTCCGCTTCATCTCGTTCAGGAGTTTCTCTTCGCGGATTGCAATCGCCCGGGCCTGCTTTACGAGTCTCGATCGACCCTTCGATCTCACCACTACCCTCCTTCGGATTCCCGGTGGAGTGTAGCGCATGAGGTCGAGCCACGAGATGTACGGAAGGGGTCCCGCTCGTCAAAAACTCGGAGTCCAGCTCCCACGTCGCTATCGGCACCCGCCTCGAAGCCAGTCGGATTCCGCCGCGCGCGACCCACAGCACTCAACGCCGCTGAATCTTCCCCCCCACAACCTCATCCCCAGCAACGACGCGGTAGAAGTACACCCCACTCGGCACAACCCGCCCCCGGTCATCCCGTCCCTCCCACGAAAGCGTGTTCCAACCCGCCGCGCCCTCACCTCGACGCAGCCCCCGAACCCTCCGCCCCCGCGCGTCATAGATCGCGACGTCCACCTGTGTAGGATTCGGTAGTTCGAACCCAATCGAGACGCGCTCGCGGAAGGGATTCGGCCAAGCCACGTGCCGAAACGCGGAAACGCCCGCCCACGTCTCGTCGACGGCCGCAGGCAACGCCGCGAGATTCGTAAGGCTCCGGTTCGGTCCGGGGAAGTTCATGAACTGGTGCTCGAGCAGAATCGCGCCGGTCATCGCGTCGAGTCGGACGTACGCCGCAGGCCCGCTCGCCCCTACGCCGAGGACGTGGAGCGTGCCATCCGGTCCATCCGATATGCCCGCCGGGAACGTGGGTTGGGTCAGCGTCGCGAATCCGTGGGTCGTGGTCTGCTGACTGGTGCTGAAAACGTCGATGAACGTGTCTCCGTCGGTGTCGCGCAGAAGATAGATCCGGTCGTCGCCGGGGACACCGGTCAGATCGACGTAGATGCCCGTGGGAGGGGCCAACCAGACTTGGTCTTGTGTCGTGCCGGTCGGATCCGAGATGCCCATAGTGCCCGCTTCGCCGAGGATGTAGAGAAGGCCGTCCGCTCCATCCGTGATCCCCACCGGTGTGTCGGGACCGGGAACGTCGAACGACGTGATGATCGCCCCGGTGGCGGCATCGATCACGTCGACCGCGGTCGTGCTTGGCGTGTCGCGGACCGCAAAGAGCGACGCGATCGAAGGGGGGCCGGTCGCGTCGACATAGCTGCCGGGAAGATCGTCCAACATGACGGTCCACGACTGGAAGCTGTACGGATCGGTCGAGACGAGGTGTCCATCCTGGCTCAAGAGGAGGAGGCTGCCGAGAGACGCGTCGGTAGCGCAAATCGGAATCCCGAAGTCTGGCGGGAGTTCGAACAACCCTGGCATGGGAAGGTCGAGAGCTGTCTCGTATCCGTCCAGGGTTCCCGTACCCGCGTCGCCTCTGGACGTATAGATGACGTTGAGGGGACGGTACCCGGGCGGGTCCAGAGTCATGGGGACGAGGTTCCCGGTGAGTGGGATGTCTTTGACGGAGAGGACCTCGCCGTAGTCCCCGCTTCCCCACACGGTGGGGTCTTCCGTACCGACGTGAACTCCGGTCGCGGGCTGTGCTCCGCCGAGTTGCTCCCAGTCGACGCCGACCCAGGTGAGACCGAGGCTGTCGGGGAAGCTGTCGCCGTAGTCGATGATGATGCGGAAGTCGTCCACTCCCTGGGTGACGTTGAGTCCATAGCTGATGCGCCGCTCGCCGGTCAGCCCGACGAACTCACTCGTGCCCACGCCGCCCCCATCCTCGAATCCGCGGTCGAGGTCGGAGTACGCGTCCGGGTCGGATCCGATCCCGAAGACGAGATCGGAGGCGGTCCACTGTCCGTCGTCCGTACTGCCGCCGAGGAGATCGCCGTCGGTGATGATGCCCAGGATGGAGATCCCTTCGTCGAACGAGAGGATGCCTTTGGCTGCGTCGACGGTCTCCCCAATGCCATCGGTGTAGAGGCGCACGTAGATCGACTGCACGTAGTCGCGCACGCCCCCCAACCCGAACGGTGAGAGGTCCACGCCTTCCGCGCCGTACGCCTTCTCGCGGACGATGACGAGATCCACGTCCGGCGGCGGAGTGGCGGCAATGAATCCAGTGTCGACCCACGGATCGGCAGCGGCGGGGACGGCGAGGACCGTCGTGAAGAGGAGGAATACGAACGAAGCTGTACGCGGGTAGTTCACGGCGGCCTCCCGGGACAACGCGTTGGCAGACCCCGAATCTCGGGAGCGAGGACGAGGTCACGTGTGATTGCGTGAGGATGAAAGTTTAGGGAAACAGGCAGGAACCAGGCAAGGTGATCGGGTTGACACCGCACGATGCGAAGCTTCGGACCCGACCAAGCCGCCTTCGATGACCACACACGTCCACCCGAAGACAGGCCAACCGTCACTCCGTTCCGCGGACGAACCGGCCGAGCCGCGGTCGTAGCCGCGTCAGGGCTTCCCCGACGCGTCCGCACGAGTCTCCCCTATCCCTCTATCAACAAGACAGATGGCGGCTCGTCGGTGGTGCATTGAAGAAGGGCCGCGAACTGCCGACCTTACTAGGAGAGTGTCTCTGAGCTTCTCTCTACCCAGGACGCTACCGATGCGTCCAGAAAGTGCGCGATGAGTCTTCGTCCGCCGAGATGGGACCGCTTCTGGATGGGGGCGGTCGTCCTCATTACGTCCGTGGCAGTGGTCACGATCCTGGTCCACCTCGTCGGCCTGATTCAGGCGAACCCGATTCCGTTCGACACCGACGAAGCCGACCACGCCAACGCGGGACTCGAGCTCTACCGCGCCTTTGGCCAGAGCCCGTCTGCAGTCTTTACGGCGATCACTCGCCAGGCGTTCTACCCTCCGGTCAACTCCGTCTGCGTCGCTCTGGCCTACGCGGTCGCGGAGCCGAGCCTTCTCGCGAGCCGTCTCTCCTCGGTGGTGCAGTTCGCACTCTTTCTCGTCGCGCTCTTCCGCTTGGTCTGGCGCGCGCTCGCCGTGAGCACTGAGAACCGCACGAACTCTCCCGATCTCACGCGGCTCCAACCTGGTGACTCGAGCGTCAGCCGCAAGGCAACGAACTTCCTCGATACGGCCACGGACAACCCCAACCTCACGTGGAGGGCGATCGCCGCGAGCTTCGCCGTGCTCGCTGCGGCATCGAGTCCGGTCATCTTCCTCAACGCGCTCCTCGTCATGTTGGAGCCGACCGGCATTCTCCTCGGGACGCTGCTCCTTCTCCTCCTAGTCCGGAAGGAACCGCAGCCGATCCTCGTCGGTGTCGTCCTGACACTCATCATGCTGACGAAGTACAGCTTCGGCATCGTGATCGCCCCGGCCACGCTCGCCGCGTTCGTCCTGGGGCCGGGGACGTCGATCCGAGAGAGGGTACGCAAGGTGTTCCCGATCGGCGTGACCTTCGGGATCCTGATGCTCTCGTGGGTCCTCGTCACGGACAGGCACGCGATGTGGCACTTCTTCGTCGGCCACCCGAGTTACGTTCCGTTCCTCAGTTGGGAGAACCTGAGCTTCGACTTCGTGGCCTGGTTCGTCGAGTACACCATCCACCCGGTGGTCGCGGCTCTCGTCTTCGCGTTCGCGCTGTTCGCGGTCCGACAGCGCCTGCGGCAGCTCGCGGTGCGTGCCGCACTCCTCACGGTGTTCTTCGCACTCGTGATCCTCACCATCTCGACCACGAACGAGACCCGACACCTCATGGTCCTGGTCCCGTCGGCGTTCTTCCTCGGCGGCCTTGGGGTGTACGACGTTCTCTTCGCGGCCTCGAAGCGCGCTCCCGTCGGGCTCGCGCGTGTCGCCGGAGCCGCACTCGTGCTCGGGCTGGTGCTCGGCTCGTTCCGACTCCTGACGACGATCGACCCGGAGGCTGTCCTCTACTTCGAAGGGGAACCGGAGTTTCTCGCGCTGGAGGAGTTCCTCCTCGACAAGGGACTCGCGAACGGTCCGATCCTGGTCGCGGGAGGGACGGACCAGCTCGGCGTGGAGGCGATCCGCTTCCTCGCGGCGTCGCGCAGCGGCGTCCCCTACACCGCCGTCCGGATCGATTCCTACCCGTTCCAGAAGAAGAGGATCCGAGAGAACCGCCTGCGCAAGCGGAACGTCGTGGGGCCTTACTTCGACGAGAGCCACAGCGCGTCGTTGGGCGAGGTCTTGAACTCGGGCTACTACGGAACCGCCGTACAGATCGAGCCTCTTGCGTCCTCGGAGGAAACCGACGTCTCGATCGAGAGCGTCCTCGGAGATCACCCGCACGAGGACATGACGGCGGCGGGTTTCAGAGTCCGCGTGTATCCACTCGCGCCGATCGCGAAGTTGGACGAGGAGACGAACCCGCTACCCACCGCGGTGACCGGCTTCGTCCCGTGAGCGTTTCGTGAAGGCTTCGTAGCGTCCGCCGCTCTACCCACTCTCCCCCGACAACCGCTCCGCATTCCTTCTGGCGCGCTCGGACCGCCGCTTCGCCTCCGGGTCACCATCCGCCCATAGTTCGGCGAACCTCTCGTAGTACTCCGCCGCGCGCTGCGGCCGCCCCGTCTTCTCGTAGCAGTCGGCGAGCGCATTGAGTGACGTGGCGAGGTCGTACCGGTAGTCGAAGATCTTGTACTCGTGGGACTGCCCGAGGTAGCGCTCGTAGTGGACGATGGCTGAGTCGTACTGCGCGGCGGCGTAGAAGGTGTGGCCCAGCCACGCATCTGATGTTCGCAGGTCGCCCGGTTGTGCGATCTTCCGGAAGTCCGCGAGTGCGTCGTCTGTCCTTCCGTCCGCCAACGCCTCGTACCCGTCGGCAAAGACGAACGACCAGTTGGGCTCCGACGGGCCAAGCTCCGGCAGCGCCTTGTCGTAGGCACTTCGGACAACACGGGCGTCGTCCAACCTGCCTCGCATCACATAGTAGGTGTAGACGATGCCGTAGGGCCGATCGGCGAGCGGAAGCTGTTCGAGGGGGTACTTCGCGAGGGCGGAGCCGACGAGGCTATCCGCATAGGCATCATTCCCGTACACCCAACTCTCGACCATCGCGCTGTTGACGGCGGACCCGAGATACTCCGCTCCCGAGAACGACGTCTCGATCAGATCGAGCCTTTCCTCCTGGATTCGGCGTGCCTTCTCCACCTGGCCACGGATGTACGCGAGCGCCATCCCCGTTCCGAGCGACCCACGGTGACCCGTTGGGCTGTCCCGGTCTTCCTCCATTCGCGCCGCCGTGATCTCCTGAGCCCCTTCGTAGTCTCCACGCGCCACCTGGATCGCCATCTGCGTAAACCAGTAGTCGGTCTCTGGATCCTTCTGCAACGACGCGTCCAGGATCTGGTCCGCCTCGTCCAGGCGCCCCTGTCTCAACTTCGCGCTAGCGAGACCGGCGGCATATCGCGATTCGTTCGGGAGGCGTAGGAAGTACTCTTCAGCCGTCTTGGGATCGCCGTCCTCGAGATAGATCCGCCCGAGGTTGTTGAGCGCCCAGTTGTCCTCGGGGTCGAGCTCCAGGATGTTCCGGTAGGCTTGCTTGGCTTTGTCGACGTCCCCGCGGTCGATGTAGTACTTCGCCTCGGTCAGGTACCGCTCGCGGTCCGTGAGTTTGGAACGATGGCGGAAGGCCCGTTCGGCAGCGTCGTCTACCTTCGACCGTGCCTGGTACGTATTGCTGAGCGTAACGGCGAGCTTTCGGTATGCCATGGCGAACGTGGTGTCGATCGCGGTGGCCTCTTCGAGAAGCGCGATGCCTCGGTCGTTGTCGTTCTCCGTCTCGATCGCCTCCACCGCCTCGCTGTACTTCCGAAGCGCCGGGAGCGACGACGTCGTGACCTGATCGAGCGGCGGGTTCGCGCGGATCGTCTTGAGCGACTCGCCCATCTTCTCGCGGAGACGACTGGAGAGCCGGTCGATGGCCGGGATCATCTCGTCAGGGCCGGACGCGTTCTCCCGAAACGCAGCCATCGGTGCACCCGACTCTGCGCTGACAAGACGGACGGAGAGAAGCGCGCCAGTACCTGCCGGGTTGATCTGTCCAGTGACGACGGCGGGGATCCCGTCCCTCAGCGCCACTTCCCTGGCCCGCGCTTCGTCCAAGGGCGCCGCAGGATCGAGCTCCATCCGCTCGAGTGTCGACGACACTTCCGCCGGCGTCACGAGACGAACGACGGACGACTGCGAGAGATCGACGCTGAACGCTTCCTTCATCGCCTGACCGAGGAGCGGATCGTCGGTCTGGTTGAGGAAGTCGGCAATGAGGATCCGGCTCTTGTCTTCGAGAACTCCGGCCGAGACGAGCGACGCCGCCGGACCGATTCCCGAAGCACGGGAGAATGCGTATCCACCGATGACCAAGCCGAGGCCGACGAACGCCAGCACTCCACCACCGATCGCTCTCTTCCACGTGAGCCAACCACGGCTCGCGGACCGTCCGGACGAATCGCCTGACGTCGAACTGCGCAGATCCGGACCGGCCTGGACCCAAGCCGTCGCCACCAGAACCGGCAGGCCGACGAGGAGAAGGACGACCGCGCCCGGGAGCACCCAACCGGGGAGTCCGAACTCGAGCATGACGAACCGTACGAGGAAGAGAACCACCGCGGAAAGGCACGCAAACACCACGAGGAGACGAGCGAGTCCCGCACGTTGCGCACGGCCGGAGAACGAGTCGACGGATCCGCCCGCCGAGAGCCCAGCCCGCGAACCGGACACCGCGGATGCATCGGGTCCCGAAGGTGAGCCGGGAGATGACGACGTCCCCGGTGTGGGCGCGCCCGTTGCCGAAGCAGCTTCCGGTGCCGCCGAACCCGTGGCCGAGCGCGCGTCGACGCTCAGCTCCCCGGACGCGAACTCGCGGCGGATCTCTTCCAGCTCGAGACGCAGGTCGTCCGCTCCTTGGAAGCGTCGGTTCGGATCCTTCTCCATGCAGCGCCGCACCACCCTGCCGAACTCGCGGGGTAGGTCCGGATTCACCTCGTGGACCGGACGCGGTGTATCTCTGAGGATCGCGGCCGTTACCGCCGCGTTGCTGGAACCAGTGAACGGCCGTCGTCCCGTCGAGATCGCGTAGAGGAGAACGCCCAGGGAGAAGATGTCGGACCGATGATCCGCCGGCTTCCCCTCCGCCTGTTCCGGAGACATGTAGGCGACGGTCCCGAGTACGCGTCCCTCTTCCGTCACGGGCGAACTGAACGTACCGGTCTCAGCCGAGACATCGCTCTCGGGCGTTGCGGAGTCCGACGAATCGAGCAGCTTGGCGAGCCCGAAGTCGAGAACCTTGACCCGCCCTTCCGACGTCACCATCACGTTGTCCGGCTTGAGATCCCGGTGAGCGATCCCCTTCCGATGTGCCGCGGCGACTGCGTCCACGATCGGAATCGACAGCTCGAAGAGGCGCTCCGGAGGGAGCCCATGGTCCGGAACGAGCTTGCCGAGTGGCTGCCCTTCCACGAGTTCCATCGTGAGGAACTGGAGCCCGTCCGCTTCTTCGACGGAGTGGAGCGTCACGATGTTCGGATGATTGAGCGCCGCGACCGCCTTCGCCTCGCGCTCGAAGCGCGTCTTCCGCTCCGGAACGTCCGCCATGCGAGGAGGAAGGATCTTGAGCGCGACGGTCCGACCGAGCCGCGTGTCCTTGGCCGCATAGACCTCGCCCATCCCGCCCTGCCCGAGCAGGGAAAGGATCTCGTAGGAACCGAGCGTCTTACCGACCAAGGAAGGCCCCATCCGTTCTCCTTTGGAATGGGAGGGAGTCTACACCCTTGCGGCGAATGCTGGTGAGGTAGCGCGCTCGTACCGAGACACTGGGGCCATCGTCGGAAGGCGCCCGAGGCCCAAGTGGCTCCACCCACCGCCACCCAATCCCGTACAAATCCGCAAAGTGATTGCCGATCTGTACGGAGGCACCAGGGCCCGCCGGCCGCGGAAACCCGTGAACTCGACACGTTCCCAAGGGACAGGCCCAATCGGCGGCATCTGCCCCCGGTCCGCGCTATGCTCTCGACGTCGTGTGTTCGGCCGCAGTTCCGACCACCTCGTCCACGAGAGCGCGCCAACCAATCGGCAACTCGAACCCGAGTTCGCGCGAGGAGGAGACGATGAACCAACCTGGACGACGACTCTACCGCTCCCGCACCGACAAGAAGATCGCCGGCGTGTGCGGGGGGATTGCCAACTACTTCGGAATCGACCCGGTCATCCCACGCGTCGTCTGGGTCGTACTCGTTCTCGGTGCCGGAGTCGGACTCCTCGCCTACGCCATTTGCTGGGTCGTCATTCCGCAGGAGCCCGAGGGAGGCATCTAAAGCCGTTCCGCTCCATACCGAGTCCCCTGAATCCTCCTGACAGTCGAGGAGCACACGCTGCGGACGCAACCCGAACACCGCTCCGTTCGAAACGGAGGCACACGGATCGAGTTCCTTCATTGGTCCGCCCCTTCCACGTCAGCGAAGTCGACGCCGGTCGTCATGATCCCCGGGATGCTGGACCACGCTGGGTATTGGGTAGAGCTGGACGACTTTCTCGATGCAGTCGGAGTCGGAACGACCCGCGACGGATGCGCGATCAGCCTTCGCGGCCGAGGGGGCAGCTCCGCTCCCGATACAGGGTGGACGGCAGACGATCACGTGGGCGACATCGAGTCCGTCGTCACCCATCTCGGCATCCAACGAGCACTGCTCGTCGGCTGGTCCGCGGGCGGACTCTACGCAGCGGCGTTCTGCGCCAAACACCCGAGCGTCGTGGCCGGTCTCGTCGTCGGCGACTACTACCCCTTCCTTCCTCAGTTCGGCGAGAGTTGGATCGAACAGGCCGCCGACCTTCGGACACAACTCGGATTCGCCGAG
Organism: Candidatus Eiseniibacteriota bacterium; assembly: GCA_020633975.1. GTDB lineage: Bacteria > Eisenbacteria > RBG-16-71-46 > CAIMUX01 > CAIMUX01 > JACKCR01. The sequence goes on from JACKCR010000015.1 coordinate 40,620, forward strand.
AGATTGCCGGAGCACATCGTGCGAGAGTCGGTGCGGACGGACCTTTCCTCATCACTCGCAAACTACTCCGGCCCGATCCTCGTCCTCCGCGGAACCCAGCCGGGAGCCATGCTCGCGTCTGAACGCGCCTTCGTCACATGGAACCGAGTCCCGTCCGCTGTCGTTCATGACGTCGACTCCGCCCACGAAGTGTTCGAGCACCCTGACGGGCAGGCCGCGTGCGCCAGGCTGGCCCTACAGATAGACGCGGGAGACTCCACATGACCCACGACCGCACCTGGACCGACAACTACGCCCGCTCCACCCACCTCGACGTCCGTCTCGACGCATGGAAGCGGTTCGGCATCGTACAAGGTCCCTTCGGAGTCGACGTCATCCCGAACGAACCACCTCAGCCGCGCCGCATCCTCGACGCCGGCTGTGGAACCGGAGAGAACCTCAGGAAGCTGAGGGCCGCCTACCCCGACACCGCCCTCTTCGGTCTCGACCTGTCCGAAGCCATGGTGAACGCAGCCACCGCGTGGTGTCCCGATGCCGAGTGCCGAGTCGGAAACGTGGAAGTACTCCCCTGGCCAGACGGACACTTCGGCGGGCTCGTCTGCACTCACGTCCTCTACCACGTCGAGAACATCACCGCCGCCCTCTCCGAGTTCGGACGCGTGCTCTCCAGCGAAGGTTGGGCCGTCATCTCCACGGTCGGTCGAGCAACGGGATACGAAGCCCGCGAGTGTTTCAACCGTGCGTGCGTTGCGGCAGGCGTACCTCAACTCACGAAGTCCCACTCGCCCGGCGACGCCTTCAATGTAGAGAACGGCGAGCCTCCGATTCGCGGCGTCTTCCCCCGCGTGGAGCTTCACTCGAGGACTGCGGAGCTCCGGTTCGAGCGCACCGACGACGCGCTGGCGTACATCATGAGCATGGACTACGCGCAACAGGCGGTGGCAACGGCTCCGAGCGTCGCCGCGCACCTCCGCGACGAGCTGGAGCGCCACATCGAGCACCACGGCTCGTTCGTGATCCGGAAGGACTCGGGGACGTGGCTCTGTCGGAAAGGCTGAGACGTACCGCAATCCAGCACGGCCCTGCCACCCGTCACTCCAGGTAGTAGACCCAGATGTCGAGATCATCGCCAACGGACAGTGCGATGGCCCGGCCATCCGGCGACCAGGCGGGGTAGAGTTCCGGCTGCTGTCCGTAGCCGATCTGTAGGGAGTCACCACCTGCCGAGTTCATCGTCCACAGCGCGGGCATCGATCCTTCGGGCTCGATGGAGCAGGCGATCCGCGAGCCGTCAGGAGACCAGGTGGGAGTACTGTAGATGCCCCTTCGCGACGAGACGGTTCGGGGATTCCCACCCGCGGCAGGACTCTTCAGGATCGACGACAACCCTCGCCAGTAGAACGAGAACGCCACCTCCAATCCGTCTGGTCGCCATGCTGGGTCGACGCCCGCGCCACTGATTGCGAAGAGCTCGAATGGTGCCTCGTCCGCCCCCAAGGTTGCGATGTAGAGATTCTGTTCCCTCGAGTCCTCCGCGTCGATGGCGCTGTACGCGATCCGAGTCCCATCCGGCGACCATGAGCACGTGGTGATCGGCTGGTCGTCCGTCACGATCCGGACGGGATCGGTTGTTTGCGCGAGATCCAATGCCCAGATCTCCGGACGCCCACCGCGATTCGAGATGAACGCGATCCGCTCTCCGTCGGGGGACCAGGTGGGGTCTGTGCTGCCCGAGAGGTCGTTCGTCAAACGGGCCGGGCTTCCTCCGGTGGATGGAACCGTGTAGATGTCGGGAGGCTCGCTGCCTCCGAAGCTCGCAGAAAACACGACGACCTGGCCGTCCGGAGACCAGCTCGGGGCGGTGGCGGAACCTCCATTAGATCCCGCGGAGGTGAGACGCTGCCTGGTCACTGTCGTGGCCGCAATGACATTGGAAACATCGGATACGTTGCCTGCTTCATCCTCGACCCGAAGGGCGAAGTAGTACTCCCGTTCCAACTCGAGTTCGCCGACTACGGCGGACTCGGTGTCGCCCGCAGGCCGGGGCGACGGTACGGTGGCTGCGAGCGCGTCATCGAAGTTCTCAGCGGTGATCGGCTCTTCCGAGTAGCGCAAGTCGTTCCGGCTGGCCTGTCCGCGCTGATCGTCGTCTCCAGATGCCGTCCAGGTGACGGTGACGCTGTGTCCGCCCACGAAGAGGGCCTCGAGGGTAGAGACGGCTCCCGGCGGGATGTGGTCCGGTGTGTCGATCTCAATGACGTTCGACCAGGCGGACCACTGGATCGAGTCGCGTGCCCTGACGGCGAATGCGTAGCGCCGTCCATCTTGGAGACTGTCGGCCTGCAGAGTCTCCCTCGTTCCCGCTGAACCAGGCGTCGGAGGGTGTGGCAGTGCCGCGGCCTCCTCCCAACCACCCATCGGCGGCCCGTCAGGCGCAAAGCGGACGTCGTACTCGAGAGCCGTCCCTTCCTCTCCGTCGTTGCCCGGTGCGGTCCAGGAGAGACCGATCGAAACGTCACCGGCGAGATCAGCGGCGAGATCCTCGACATCCGCAGGCGGGATCGAGTCCACTCCCACGACTGTCGCAACGTTCGAGATCGGCGAGACGTTCCCGGCTTCATCGACGGAACGCAGGGCCATGTAGCGCATGCCGAACGCGACGGCCACGGACAAGCTCTCTGCCGACCCCGGTGCGCGAGGTGTCGGAGCGCCCGCGATCGAGTGCAGAGACTCCCAAAGGAGTTCGGTCGGCGGAACGTCCGAGTATCTGAGTTCGTACGCGGTCACACGTTCGCTGCCGTCATCGGCGGGAGCGCTCCACTCAACGCGAACGAGGTCGCCAGGACTCAGAACGGCGGCACGTAGGTCTGTTACCGCTGCGGGCGGAGAAACGTCGATCGGATCTGGTTTGCTGGTCCCATCTCCGCAGGACAGTGCGAGGACGGCGAGACAGGTGAGGAGGAGTGTCAGCCCGGCGCGCGGGTCTCGGCCGGGCCGCAAGAAGGAACGAACCGCTACCGCTACTTGCTTGGGTGTACTCTCGCGTGGCTTGCGTTCCTCGACGATGCGCACCATGTACTGACTCTGCCTCCTGTGTGTCAGACCTTTCAGTGGATCACGCCGCTCTCGGGGATGCTCCAGTCTTCGACCGGATGAAGCCCGGTGATCTGACGCCACCTAGGTACAGCTCCGACGCTCGGACCGATGATCCACAGAGCGAGGTGGCGTTCATCGAGTGCCGACGTCTGCGTGACAACGAACTGCCCCGGCCCGGGGCCCACCGCTAGATTCCCGCCGATCACCTGAACCTCGGTTGCCTCGTCATAGAACGGGTGGAGAGCAACACCGTCCTCGTCGATGAGCCACCAACTGTGGTGTTCCGGGAATCCAGACCGATTCGTCAGCAGACTCAGTACAATCTCAGAACCATCGAACGTCCACTTGGGCAAGCTGCATGCCCAACCGTCCTTAGTGACGGCTATCTCTTCTGAGACATCGGGGAAGATCCGGAACACTTCGCTCCCCCTGGTGGTACGGTCGTATCTCGTGTAGATCACGCTTTCCCCGGAGCGGTCCCACTGGGTGCCTCCGCCGTACAGCACCCGTCCGCTGAGGGTACGGATCGGTCGATCCTCCAAGGTCGCGAGGTCGATGATCCGCACGGAACCAGAATCCGCAGGATCCGAGGTGGCTTCCACGCGGGTGTACGCAATGAGTTCCTTGCTCGGGTGCCAAGAAGGATGAGCCCCCAAGTAGTGGGTCGTGACCTGCTCTACCTCGTGCGACTCGACGTCCGCGATCCAGATGTCGCCGCGCCACATATATGTGATCCTCCGGCTGTCCGGGGCGAAGGACAACCACCGTACGCCGCTTACTGGAACGACGAGCGCCGGAGGCGACACCGCTTCCGGGCCGATCTCCACGACGTAGATTCCTAACCCACCGAACTCGTCCAGGTGACCCGGCTTCACCGCGTGAGAGTATGCAACCCGGCGGCCGTCCGGGGAACATGCCGGCTGCCAGTCCTCCGCTCGGAGGAGCGAGTCGGGAGGGGGTAGCTCGGGAATGACTTGCTCCCACTCATCGTCGTTCACCGATATCCGCTCGCGCTCGCAGGAGCTTCCGAAGGCTACGATGAGGACGGTGCCGATGAGCAGAACCGCTTGCGCCCACGTCATTGGATCCTCCATTCGGTACCCGACGGAGTCATCTTACCACCAGTATCTTCCGGGCCGAGCCGTGTCCCAAACCTCGCACCCGAACGAAGTAGATCCCCGAAGCGACCGGAAGGCCATCCCGATCCTCGAGATTCCAATTCACTCCACGTTGCGACTCGGGGCAGCTCAGCGATCTGACGAGTCGTCCGGCCGTATCAAACACATCGAGGTCGATGCCCGCGAGGGACTCGCGCGCGGCGTCGATCCACACAACCTCTCTGGCAGGACTCGGGAGAATCGTCAGCGTCGACAATGGGGTGTCGGTCCCTTGCACCGACGACGTGGGGTCGAATCCCACCGCGGTATAAGACACCGCGCAGGACGAAGGGAAGCGTCCCAAATAGTTCCCTCCTGGAGCGAGAACATCATAGTACTGCGTCACCATCGTGAGGTGCGTCGCAGTGATGTTGGTGACCTTTGCCCAGCCAGCGTCTTTGTCTGCGTAGTGGAACTCCGGAATGTCAACGTCCGAGCAATCGGCGAGATCGATTGGTGGGTATCCCACGGTGCCCTGCACCCGGGGCCAGGCGACGGGAGTTGCCGCGAACCCGCTGGTCAACGGAATCGAGAACTCCACCTCCCAAACCCCGACCTCGTAGAAGCCGTCCTCGAGCCCGGGCAAGCCGACGAGATACGCACAACCTGCGTAGAGGAAGATTCCGTCAGCGTTGCTGTACGCAGTCCCTCTCTCGACACTGTTCGGGACACGGACGAGGTCCAGAGCCTCCTGTAGATTCGGTCGACCCCAACCCGATTGCACATCCCAGCCGATTCCGTATGGCTGGACGTCAGTTGCCGTCCGAATGGCGATCTCCTGAGCATCCTCCCCGTCGATCTCGCTGTTTTGGCCCATGATGGCCGCGAGTACGCCGCACACCATGGGCGCGGCGGCGGAAGTCCCGCTGAAGCCGTTGCATCCGATCCAATCATTCGACAGACTCTCATTTGGATCCATCGGTTCGAGATCGTAGAACCCGTTTCCATCCCAGTGGCGCCTCGTCGTCATGATCCCTCTGCCCCCCGGAGCGATCAGGTCGATGTTGTCTCCCCAGTTCGATCCACTGCTAGGCCCCGGTCCTCCTGGGAGTTCCACGTCCTGCCACCGATCGCCCAAATGCGTATGAGCCCCCACTGCCAGCGTGTGGTTGCTGTACCCGGCGGGATACACCGGAGCTTCGGAGTTCTCGTTCCCCATTCCGGCCACACACGCCATGCCCGCGGCCCGAGCGTTCTGAAGTGCTTCCTTCTCGCATGCGTCCTCTTGAAGGAACCGGTAGCTCATGTTGACCACCTTGACTCCTTCGGACCGAAGCCAGTCAAGTGCCTGCACCATGGTCTCCTGCGTCCCCTCCCCACTGCTGTCAATCGCCTTGACCGGCACGATCGTAGCGCCCGGCGCTACTCCAGTCCCTCCAATCTCGTTGTCGCCGTCCATCGCGATGATTCCGGAACACGCCGTACCGTGGCGGAAATCATCGACCGGCGGTTGCCCCGGCGCTAGCAGGTTGATTCCGGCTTCGACATTGGACAGGTCCGGGTGCTCGAAGTCGATTCCCGAATCGATCACCCCCACCCTAGCCTGCGCCCACGGGCGGTAGCTGGCAACGGGAGAGAAGTTGATGTCTCGGTGAGGTGCTGCGCCATACTGTCCATGATTGTGCAGCCCCCACTGCTGCGGATCGAAGTACTCGTCGCTAGGCGGGGATGCGGACGTCACCACGAATGCTCGCTTCACCTCCTCCGCGGCCGCGACCCCCTCCGTGTCTCTCAGTCTTGCCGCCACGGACTCCGTATCGACGCCTTCCAACGCCACATGGAACCAGAGCGAAAGGTCATTCGGTACGAGAAGCGGTGCCCCACGTTCGTCGCGCAAGATGTCGCCGTTCCTGTCTACTATTCTTGGATCGAAGTTGGGAATCGAGCGAGAGACGGTCGTGGCCCGAGCGTTCTCGAATGCCCTTAAGACGGGCGGCGAGATGACCACGTCACTCCGTTCCCGAATCTCTGAAAGCGCTAGGGAGTGAACATCGGCCGGGAAGGTGAGAGATGCCCGGTCGATCTTCACGAGAATGGCTGGCGCTTCGGTGTCGCCGCCAATCGGTCCATTGTCGGTATCTCCGTCGCCTTCGATTGGACCGTCGCCATCTCCAGAATCACTCTCCGATGGCGGACAAGGACTGTTTCCGGAGGCTCCGAACCCGAGGCTCCCTAGAAACTGAATTGGATCGAGCTGAGAAGGCACAAGGTCGTCCGCAAAGACGGCACCTTGTGATGGGTTTGCTACCAACGCAAACGCGCTGGACTCCGTTGCGTAGCCCGCAAACCAGTAGACTTCCGTCAAGGTCCCAAGCTCTGGAGCCGTCCAAGTCACGCTTGTACCGGAACCCGACGACGGCCAGCTTGACCCGCCCAACTCGAAGTCGCCACACCCGCCATGGGCCAAGAGGACGAACGCCTCTTCGTCGTAGTCGATTCCGAAGGCCACTCCGGAAACACGGGGTACGCTGGACGAAGGAAAGGCGGCCACCACGTAGAAGACCGCGTCTTCGTTCAGTGGAACGTATGTGCTGGCGGACTCACAATCCCCGAGAGCTATCAGTCCGCAGTAGCTCGGAATGTCGTCGGTGTACTGGAGACTGCCTTCGCGATGAAGGATCAGAGCACCGCCAGCGTTCGGACCGGCCAGCACAGTACTGACAGAGCCGGGGACGCACAGCAGGTCAATCGACAGGACGCAGAGAGAGAGAGGAGAGAGGAGAGAGGAGAGAAGCGCATCGTTCCTCCAAGCGACCGTGGATGATGGTCGGACTGCGGTCAGAGGACCGGGAGGGGCGCTGCCAGGCTCCCAACGGACAGCTTGAAAGTATCGCGATGGCCAACATGGCACTCCATGAAAAAACCATCTGTTCCGATCTCTTCTGCCTCATCTCGCATGATTCACCCCGCGCCGTCTAGGAACCTGGACTCACTTGTACAAATGATTGGACCCATTCCGTTCATGCCAAGTTGACGAAACCACCGAGCAAGGTCGTCTGCTAGATCGAGATTGCCGACGTCTCCGACCGCGAGACAGATTGGATTCGAGCGCCACGGGACTCGCACTCGGAGCCAAGAGTCCGAAATCGAGTCGATCCGCCTCCTCACCTCTGGGGTGGCCGGACCCCGCTACGTCGTGGCCAAACCCCGCGACGTGGCGGACGGCCCCAAGCCCCTCCCCAACTGCACCAAAAACTTGCTTCCCTGCCCAGCCCCGCCATTTTGCTATCATTTCCCGGTGCGAAGGGCGTGGAGCCCGTCCGGCCGGACGGCGTTCCCCACCCGACGGGGCATGACAACAAGACATCCAACGAGGCATTCATGCCCCAAAAGGCTTTGCTGCTGGCGATTACGCTCGCCTGCGCCGGAACGTCGGTGTTCGCGGACGTTCTCGATACCCACACCGTCGTCCTCGACGGGACCGACCAGCTTCTCTCCTGGATCACTCCGCAGGACCACGCCTACGCGGAGGCGGCCCGGATGTCGGCCGAGTTCATCATCGATGCGATGAACGGGCCGATCGACGGATCCAACGGGCTGCCGATGATCCACACCCACAGCGAGTACCACGTCGACACGTTCGCGGGGAGCGACTGGGCCAACAATCCGGCCGGGAAGAACGCGATGCTGGCGGATGGCCTCATCTCCTACTACGCGTTCTCGGGAGACGACGCCGCGATCGACGCGGTGCGGGAGCTGCTGGACCACCAACTCGCCCACGGCACCACACCCTCGAGTTACACATGGGGCGACGTTCCCTGGTCTGCAGCCGCGGAGGGTTCGGTCGACTATGGCGACGACGACATCGAAGGCGTCGGCAACCTCGAACCGGACAAGGTCGGCGAACTCGGCTACCACGGGTATCTGCGGTTCTATCAGTTCACCGGCGAGACGGTCTACCTGGACGCGGCCATCGACTGCGCAGACGCTCTCGCCGCCAACATCCGCACGGGAGACGCAACCCACTCGCCCTGGGCGTTCCGGGTCGACGCGGCCACGGGGCAGACGGCCCATCCTGCGGACGAGTACTGCGATCACGTGATCGCCACCATCCGTCTCTTCGACGAACTCGTGCGTCTGGGACTCGGCGACGTCTCCGCCTATCAGTCCGCCCGCGCCAACGCCTGGTCGTGGCTCCTGACCTACCCAGTGCAGAACGAAACCTGGGCCGAGTACTTCGAGGACATCGACCAGGACGTAGGGATGGAGAACCAGAACCAGTACAACCCCGGTCAAACCGCGAGGTATCTCCTCGAACATCCCGAAATCGACCCGAACTGGCTCGCTCACTCCACCCAGATGATCGACTTCATCGAGACAGAGTTCGGTGGGACGGACCAAGGTGAGTCCGGTCTTCAGTATGGCGCGCGCGTCATCGCGGAGCAGGATCACTACAACTACAAGATGGCGAGCCACACCTCGCGGTTCGGCGCGATCAATGCGCTCCTCTTCGCGGCGACCGGGGACGAAGTGGCCCGGGAGAAAGCGTTCCGCAGCCTCAACTGGTGTACCTACATGGCGCGCGACAACGGCGCGGTCATCGAAGGCCCAGCCGAGCATGCTCACAACGAGTACTGCTGGTACTCGGACGGGCACGGGGACTACATCCGCCACTTCCTCCTCGCCATGGGCGCAGTACCGGAGTGGGCGCCGGCGGACGAGGACCATCTCCTCCACACGACGTCCGTCGTCACCTCGGTCGCGTACTCGCCGTTCGAGATCCGGTACTCGACCTTCGACGACTCCTCGAGAGAGATGCTTCGGGTCACGGCCGAGCCCGTGTCTGTCACCGCGGACGGATCGGTCCTCCCACTGCGCACGAACCTCGACGCAGAGGGCTGGACCTGGGATGCAGCGTCGGGCGTCGTCCGCATACGCCACGACTCGGCCCAAGACATCGTCCTCTCCTTCGAGCAGCCCCCTCCCGGAATCTTCGGCGATTCGGGCGAAGGTTCGTTCACGACACCCCTGTGGTCGGGCGACGCCTGGATCCACGCCAGCCGCTTCCTCGCTCACGAAGACATCCGGGTCTGGACGATCCTGGCCAAAGTCACGGCCATCTCCGGATCCTACAAGTGCGCGATCTACTCCGATGCGGAGGGCTTTCCGCTGACACCCAGGCGGTCCACGAGCGAAGTGACCGCTCCCGAGTTCGACGGTTGGCAGGTCTTCCCGCTGAGTTCCTCTCTCGGCTTGGAGGCTGGTAACTACTACTGGCTCGCCATCTGGACCGACGACGAGGACGGCCGGATCTACGCGGACGGAGGAGGTTTGTTGCGCATGGGTCAGTACGACTACGGCAACTGGCCCTCCCCGATCACAACGAGCGAACAGGACACCGAGTCCTACAGCATCTACGCGACCGACCAGCAGCCCGCGGACGTTGGAACGCAGGCGCCGATGACACCCGACTCGCCACTGTCCCTCACGTGCGAGCCCAATCCATTCACCTTCGATGCAGTTCTCCGCTTCCAGCTTCCCGCAGCGGAGTCCGTCGTCGCGGTGATCGTCGATCCCTCGGGGCGCCGAGTCCGGTCCCTCCTCCACGGATCCCTTTCGGCCGGGAACCACTCCGTATCGTGGGATGGCCGGATGGACGACGGCCGTCGCGCCCCAACCGGGACCTACCTGGTCAGGCTTCGGGCGGGAACGCGTGAGGAGTCACGGAGGATTTCGCTCGTTCGGTGACGCAATCGACACCTCCTGGTCTACATACCGCTAGAGGGTGCAGTCGGATGGTAGAGTGGTCCGGAAGTGTCGAACCTCAGGAGGAGAGACAAGGCCAGACCTGCATCGACCGAACGTCTGGCCAGCCGGGAGGAAGCGATGAACTACCTGATCGCGGCCCTAGGTGGACTTTCCATCGCGGCCCTAAGTGGACTTTCCGTCGCCGCCGACGCCTCCCAAACTGTGTTCGGCGATGTCGGCCACGACCAGGGCCGACTCGTCCCGACGGACGAGGGCGCGTGCGGAACGCTGCTCCTGAATGCCGACGGCACCTACGAGAATGCCATCGCGCTACGAGGCGAGATCCTCACGCCACCGTATGGAACCTTCTCCGAGTGCTACGAGGGAACGGGTGCCGTCTGCGCCGTCGTCGTCGACCTCACGACGACCAGCCCCACGCCAACGGAAACGACATTGGATGTCTACGTATGGGATGACGGCGGAGGTGTCCCCGGCACCGTCCTCTGCGTGGAGACAGGATTCGAGCCCGGCGAAATCGCGGTTTGGCCCGAGGTGAGTCGGCACTCCTTCGCACTACCGGAAGGATGCTGTGTCGACGGAACCTGGTGGGCCGGCAAGTACGACGACTGGGGCACCGAGCCCACGGTGTTCTTCTGGTACCTCGGCGCGGATCTCGACGGCTTCGGTGGATGCCCGCGAGTCAACATCGCCCCGGATCTCGGCTATCCGTCCGGATGGCAGAACGTCTCCGTGATCTTCGGACCGATCCAGGCGATCGGCATCGGCGCCGAGATCGTCCCCTGCGACCCCGTGCCCGTGAGGGACGCTACGTGGGGCGGTGTGAAGAGTCTCTACCGGTAGAGAGCGGACGGATGACGGTGATCTTCATACTTCGGTTCCGGAACCGCTGCTGCCCAATGTCTGACTTTCCCGCTCAATCCCCTTTCCGACAAGTACTTAGCGGTGTCACCGATGGCGCAGGTACAGAGAATTGACGTCGCGGCCGATCCTTCCTACCATGTACATAATCCAGTACATTCCAGAGAGGATCCCCCCCATGGCCCGGACAACTGACGTAACGAGCTTTTCGGAGCACCGCAAGCACCTCCGAGAGCACCTCGATCAGTGCCGCCAAACCGGACGCCCAATGTTCATCACGAACAACGGCCAGACGGACGGCGTACTCCTGAGCCCAGAATCCTTCGACGCCCTTGCGGAAAAGGCCGAACTCGTCGAGACCTTGGCCATGCTAGATCGAGGCATGGAAGAAGTTCGGGCAGGCCGAGGACAGCCACTCGATGAAGCGGTCCGTGCAATCGCGGAGAAGCTCGGGCTTCGGCTCGAGCGCTAGAGCGCCCAGCGCCCACGCCTTCATCACACCTGCTGCATCGTCGGCCGGATCAGGATCTCGCTGATCGCAACCGTGTCCGGCGTGCCGAGCGCGTAGGCGACCGCGCTGGCGACGTCGTCGGGCGTGAGTCCAATGCCCGGGATCTCCGACGCCTTCTTCAACGACTCACCGAACTCCTTGTCGGCGATCGTCGTGTAGAGCTCCGTGTTGACGAGCCCCGGAGAGATGATCGTCGAGCGGATGTTGCTCTCCCGCTCCTCCTGCCGCAGCCCTTCCATGATCGCGCGCACGGCGAACTTCGTCCCGCAGTAGACGGCCGAACCCGGATAGACGACGTGGCCGGCAACCGAGTCGGTCGCGATGATGTGACCGGACTTCTGCTTCTTCATCGTCGGAAGGACGGCAGCGATGCCGTTCAGCACGCCCATGATGTTGATGTCGAGCATCATCCTCCACTCGTCTCGGTGGAGTGCACTCAGGTTCGCCGTGGGCATGACGCCCGCGTTGTTGTAGATGGCATCGATCCGTCCGTGCTTGTCGAGCGCGGCTTTGGCGAGTGCCTCCATGTCCTCGGGATTGCTTACATCCGCGGCGAGGTACGTGATGTCGGCATCGGGCAAGGACTCCGCCAACTCCTTCAGCCGTTCCACCCGCCGCGCTCCGATCACGAGCCGCGCGCCGTCCTTGGCCAGGCGTCGCGTCGTCGCTTCTCCGATCCCGCTGCTCGCGCCGGCGATGATCACTACTTTGTTCTCGATTCCGTTGCTCATCTCATTCTCCTCGATCGTCTGATTGTCTGCTCTGCTACTCCGCGTCGCCCAACAGTTCCTTCGCCTTCCCGATCGCGGACATCGCCGCAGGCCACCCAACGTAGAATGCCAGGTGCGTGATTGTCTCGATGATCTCGTCCTTCGTGACGCCGTTCTCGATCGCCTTGGGGAAGTGGTAGGTCATCTGCTCGGTCTTGCCGGTCGCGATGAGAGCGGCGCACGTGATCAGGCTGCGGTCACGCTTCGAGAGCTGCTCCCCTTCCCACACTTCGCCGAAGAGGACCCGGTCCGTGTAGTCGACGAGTCTCGGCGCAAAGCCGCCGATCGCCTTCTGGGCCGCGGTCTGGGTGTCGTTCGTACTCATGATCGAACCTCCTTGGATTCGCATTCCTTCGCTTCGTGGCTCGACTTCAATATCGTCGAATCGGCCTTCTGCGAGAATGGGCATGGCTGCCAAAGGCATGCCTATTCCTGCCCAGAAGGCGAGATATGGGCGCCAAACGGGCTAGTTGTAGGCCAGGTCCTGGGCTTCGGAGGGCGGTACTCGGAAGTACCTCTTGAACTCCCGGCTGAACTGCGACGGGCTCTCGTACCCCACCTCGTACGCCACGGAGTTGACGCGCATTCCCTGGTGGACGAGCAGCCCCTTCGCCTTGTCGAGACGGATCTTCTTGAGGTACTGGAGGGGGGAGTCGCCGGTCACGCGCTTGAAGGTGCGGTGGAAGGACGAGACGCTCATCGCGTTCTCTTCGGCCAGACTCTCCACGGTGAGCGCTTCGCGGTAGTCGCTGTGGATCCGGTCGAGCGCGCGGGCGATCGCGGCGTAGGGAGTGCTGTGCTGCGTGAGTGAGTAGAGAACGCGTCCCTGTTCGCCGCGAAGCACACGGTAGATGATCTCGTTCACCATGGAGGGGCCCAGCACCTTGCTGTCTATCGGATCCCGCAGACAGTTCACGAGCCGGATCGTCGCCTCGATCATCTCTTCGTTCATCTTCACCGGCTCTAGCCCACTCGGCGGCCCCGTCTCGTCGCTACGATTGGTCTTGGATCCCAAGCTCGCGACGAGGGCATGGAGCGCAGTGATGTCGATGTCGATACGAAGGCCCAGGAGTGGACCGCTCTTCGCGGGATGGGTCTCACACTCGAACGGCATCGGCACGCCGACGACGAGGTAGGTGTCCTCGTCGTAGCGAAACGCGCGGTCCCCCAAGTAGCCGACCTTGTAGCCCTGCCCGATGATGACGATGCCTGCGCTGTAGAGCAGCGGCGCGCGGGGCACTTCGTTCGCCACCCAGAAGAAGCTCGTGCCGGGAACTCCGGTCGAAACCGCTCCGGCTTTCGCCGAGCTCTGGAATCTCGCCTGCAGCTCACGAAAATGAGGTGCCAACCGCGACATGCTCGCCTCCCTTACGCGATCCTACTACAGCGCTTCTAGAACGTCGCCGCGTCGATGACGTAGCGGTATCGCGCCTGCTTGTTCACGACCTTTGCCCAGGCATCGTTGATCCCTGCAGCATCGATGACCTCGATCCGTGGCCGGATCCCGTTGTCGGCGCAGTAGTGGATCACTTCCTGAGTCTCCGGGATTCCGCCGATGAGCGATGCATTGAAGTTCACCCGGGAAACGGCAAGGCCGAGGTTGTTGACCGTGAGCCGGAACGCGTCGGGCATACCGACCTGCGTGAAGTGGCCGTACGGACGGACCACGGACGAGTAGGCTGCGACGTCGTACTGGGTCGGAATGGTGGAAATCATGTAGTCGAGCCGAGCCCGGTGCGGACGGAGCTTGCTCAGGTCGTCGACGACCACGACCTCCTTCGCGCCGAGCGAGAGGATGTCCTGCGCCTTGCCCGGCGACGTCGTGAACGCGTACACCTCGGCGCCCTTGGAGGCCGCGAGCATGACTGCCATGTGACCGAGCCCGCCGATCCCCGCGACCCCAACCTTGTCTCCGACCTGAAGCGTCGCCTGCATGATCGGGGAATAGGTCGTGATGCCGGCACAGAGCAGAGGCGCCGCTTCCTGGAACGAGAGGTGATCGGGAATGTGGACGGCGAAGTGATCCCGCACGACGATGTTCGTCGAGTAGCCGCCCTGAGTGATGCCGGTCGGGGAGCGCCTGTCCGGATAGCCGTAGGTGAAGAGCGTCCCGCCCTTCTCGCAGAACTGTTCCTCGCCGTGCGTACAGCTGTCGCACTCGAGGCAGCTGTCGACCATGCACCCCACGCCCGCACGATCACCGACCTGGAAGCGCGTGACGTTCTTCCCCACCGCCGTCACCACACCGACGATCTCGTGGCCCGGGATCTGTGGATAGCGCTGCGGCCCCCAGTCTCCCTTCATCTGATGGATGTCGGAGTGGCAAATGCTCGCGTACTTGATCTCGATGAGGACGTCGTCGTCTCCCAACGGACGCCTCTCGAACTCCCACGGACGCAGCACGCCCGAGTTGTCGAACGCTGCGTACCCTCGGGACCGGATGTTCTGTCCTGGTGCGACACTGGCCGGACCTTCACTTGCGTAGGCGGTACCCAGAAGTCCAGTCCCGGCACTGCCGAGGAGAGCGCCCGCACCGGCGAGGGACGCCTGGGTGAGGAACCGCCTCCGACTGACCTTGTCGTTCTCGTTCGTCGTCATCGTGTTCTCTCCTACTCGCCCCGTGGGCCGAGGTACTGTTCGTCGCTCACGGTTTCCATCCACTCGACCACGTCTCCGCCCGCTGCCTGCTGGATCGCCACGTGGGTCATCGCTGCGGTGGCCGTCGCGCCGTGCCAGTGCTTCACGCCCGGGGGCGTCCAGATGACGTCACCCGCGACGATCTCCCGCTTCGCCTCGCCCCACTGCTGGATCCACCCGCTGCCCTCGGTCACCACCAGCAGCTGCCCTGCCGGATGGGTATGCCACGCGGACCGCGCGCCCGGCTCGAACGCCACGTAGGCGCAGCCGTTCGGAGTCTCCTCGGTCGCCGAGAAGACCGGGGTGATGACCGCCGATCCCGTGAACCAGGCGTCCGGACCGGGAACCGGCTTCACCTGGCCAGGGCGGACCAGGTGCATCACCGTGCCGTCGGTCTCGATGGCGGCAACGCCATCACGGGCCGTGCCTTCGATGGCGTGACCGTCGCTCGAAGCGCCATCGCTCGAAGCACTGTCGCTTGCCGCTCCCAGTCCGACCACAATGGCAAGCCCGATCGGGCAGAGCAGCCCGAGGACGGTCCTTCGTAGAAGCTGAACTCTCATCAGTCTCGAACTCCCTTCACCGGCTCCCACTGAGCCTCGTTCGGCCTCGAGGCCGGCGTTCGTCGTTGCTACGCCAGTGTCGCTACGTCAGTGCTGCTACGT
>JACKCR010000016.1 GCA_020633975.1 Candidatus Eiseniibacteriota bacterium
TTTCGGGTACTCCGTGGTGAGCAGGGTGCCGATGCAACTCGATCCGCTCTGCGGAGCTCCCGGTCCGCCCTCCACGTTGGGAGTTCCGACTTCCCAATCACCCATTGCCGCGTGCCACCCCTGGAATCCAGACTCCCACCCCTGTGCAAGGTCGAAGTCGTACCCGCCGGACTCCATCTGGACGTTGTCGATGTACCAACCCACGTCGTTGTAGGCTGAGTTGGAGTGGAACACGAACGCGACCTCGGCCCTCTCACCTGCATAGTCCGAGAGGTCTATCGATACGGGGACCCATACGTCATGAGTGTCAAAGGCAATGGCGCAGCTGTTTTGGTCGCCTCGACCGACATCCGCACAGAAGTCGGACACTTCTGTCCACAGGTCCGAGCCCTCGATGCGGATGGCGATGTATCCATAGTCGTTGGACTGCATTCGCATCCAGTGGGAGAACCGAAGGCGTGGGTTCGTCGCGGGGATGTCCATCAGGCTCCAGACGAGTCGAGCATCCGCACCATCTGGGTAGTTGGCGTTGAGAGACGTGGCCGCGCAGTTCTGCCCGGCCGGTAGAGTTGGTTCGCCGATCCCCGTGTTGAGGGGGCGGCCCACTTCCCACACTCCTCCCTCGATCGTCCAGTTGGCAGCCCAGTCACCATCCCAGTTCTCCGACCGAACGACGTCGATCGCAAGGGAAGGGGAGGCGACTGCGGCCAAAGCCACAGCCGACACGGCCATTAGGAACCCACCCCGAGGGGACGGGAACTCGAGATTCAGTCGAACCATAGGAACCCTCCTTGTTGCATCGTGTGGGCCCGAACTCTGCGGTCCCCGAACCCGGCAACGTTTTGAGACAAGGCAGCGCGATCGATGGCTGTTTCCTGTTCGAGGCGACTTATCCCGGACTGACCGCGAAAACCCTCGCTCGTTTGCGAATCACCCTAGGCAGTCATTCCGTTGGAACTCACTCCCGAATGGAGGTTGTGCATGAGCAAGATGAAGTGGATCGCCGTGGCTCTCGTCGTCATGGCCTTGATGGCTACTGGTTGCAAGTCGAAGGACGAGGACGCTCCCTCGAGGTCGATCACGGCGCCTCCAGGGGTTCCGTCACTCGAGATCGAGGCAGGCGTGGGGCCAGCTTCTGCGGTCGAGGGCACGAAGGCGCCGAGCTACTGACAGCCGACAACCCAGAACGGTCTCATCCCCCGGCCATTCGGGTCCCCAAGCGGGCCGGGCGGGTACTTCGTGGTGGGCCTCGGGTGTCAGATCGGCCCAAAGTGGGCGACCGCCTGCCGTGGCGGTCGTCCTTCTTGGCAGCATCCACTCTCGAACGCCAGAGATGAGTGGACATCAGGAACGAGAATCCCCCCTCGACGCCGCGAGAACTCGATCAATGCTTGGAACAGT
Organism: Candidatus Eiseniibacteriota bacterium; assembly: GCA_020633975.1. Classification (GTDB taxonomy): domain Bacteria; phylum Eisenbacteria; class RBG-16-71-46; order CAIMUX01; family CAIMUX01; genus JACKCR01. The sequence continues at coordinate 1,402 of JACKCR010000016.1, forward strand.
AGTTCGGAAGCATCAAACCGAGACCCACCTCCGGAGGTTCCTATGCCGAGCTGGAATGCACCTCGATGTTTCGCTCCCCTCACCGTTGTTGCGATGTCGATCGGACTCGCCGCTCTGGCGGGATGCGGACCGGGAGACAAGGCGACCGGTCCGCCGCAACCGACTTCACTACCGGAGGGCTGGGTGCTCGAGGTTTCACGACCCGACGGTGATCGGAACGTGATGGATTGGGCATCATCCGTCCAAACCCATGTGGACGTGAACCACACGATTACGACGGTCACTCTCATCGCCGCGCGTGGGTCGGAGCAGACGGCGATCTACCTGACGTTCCACAACGACGCCGACACGAGTGTTGCCTTGACTCCAAACAACGATCTGCTTCCCGAAATCGAGACCGATGAATGCGTACTGGTCTTCGGCGAGATGAACTCCGGACCGATCAATTGGGGACTGGGTGAGGACACTGGAACTCTTGAACTCGTCGTCAACGACGACCAGAGGGTGGCTGGACGATTCGATCTCGCGACAGCCGTGGGACAGCGGGACGACACTGTCTTCAGCCCACGAAGACTCGTCGGTTCGTTCAACTTGTCTATCGAATAGCTCGAAGTCCACGCACAGCCGAAGGCTCATGGGCATCCTCGTCATCCGGATCCCAGCCTCGCGTGCCGAAATCGTGCCGGTTTCGCCACGCGAGGACGCATTCCAGGACGAGAGAGTCGTAGGGCCCGTGATCGGGTTTGGGCGCCTGACGGGAGCGATAGAGTCGAACTCGGAATTCTCCGTCGTCGACCGCCGGTCGCGACAACTCGAGTCGTCATGTCGAACCGTCCTGTGACTTGCATTCTGAAACGCGAGGCCTGGGTTCCGGCTCACTCTTCGAGTCGATGGATCAAGGGAACTGGTCGGACTGCCGGCAGGCTCGTCGGTCCGGCCCGAGATCAAGAAGGATGTTCGCCAGATTCTTGGAGGAGGTTCTATGCTTCGGCTCAGATACACTTACGTCTTCGTGCTGCTTGCGGCCGTGATCGGGGCTCTCGCTCATGCCACCGACGTTTCGGGGGCGAGTTCCGCTGCTGAATCGAGTCCGACCACTGGTTGGTTTCTCGATCTCCTCCCAGTCGGGGAGACACCGGTAGACGTGATGATCGTCGCCGAAGCCGAGCCGAACCCGTGGCTCGCGAAGATGATGGTTACCGTCGCCCAGGATCGTGAGTGGTGGGTTTCCCATGTGGCCTCCGCTCCCCGCGGCGAGCCGATCGCCTACGACGCAAGGCTTGGACTAACGAAGGCAGAGTACGACTCGATGCTGGCTCACGTTGGCGGGATGCACCTGACGAAGATCGCTGACGCATCCCTTCGCGTGGAAAGGCTGAAAGACGGAGTGTTCCGGCTACATGGGTCCGCCGCGGCCGCGGCTGCGGACGGGATCGTGGTCGACCTCAACGAGAACCGGGTCCAGACACCATACGGTATCGCCGCCGCCCAGACGCGGATCGAGGCGTCTGACAGGCAGTCGATGACGGGTCCGTGGAACGGGATGCAATGGAAAATCCACGGAGCCGATGAGGAACCGCCAGCAGGGGACATCGCCGATCTGAGCATGAGCGTTGCACAGTTCTGTCTTGGGCGGCTGACGGAGTCAGGCCGCGGTATCCTATTCTATCGAGCGTCACGCATCGAGCCTGGATTGGTCAAGACGGCCGAGTCCTTCCTGTGCCTGACCTTCGAGCCTGGCCGTAGTCGGTGACGAACGAGGCCTTCGGGAGAAACAGATGTCCAGACGTCGGCACACCCAGCTGTACGCCTCCTGCGCTGGCACTTTGGTGCTGTTCGCCGTCAGTGCATATGTTGCCCAACAATGGTCCCTCCTCATCGTCGCCTTGCCCTGGTTGCTGTGGTTTGAAACAAGGACCCTTGGGTTCCGCCGCGTCGCTGCGCGTGAGACCTTTCGCAACGGCGCACCAGCTCGCGTGCTGGGCGGGATCGCCGGAGAGCCACACGACCTGCCGACTCCACCTGAAGTCCTCGAAGTGTGTGAGACTTTCCGACGGGCCGGTCATCTCGTCGTGGTCGTAGGCGGAAGGGTGCGAGATCACATCGCAGGGAGTCCCCCAGCGGAGGATTGGGATCTCGGCACCTCTGCCACCTACCGGGAGATCCGACGACTGCGGCGTGACGCGATCACGGATGACTCGTCTCATACGGACCTAACCGTGGCTCTCCTGCGAACGAAGACCATTGCCATGGAGATGACCCCCTTCCGCAACCAACACGACTTCGAACGCGGAGTCGGGGTGGATCGGGACGTTCCCGCAAGCACTCTTGGAGCCGATCTCCGGGGAAGAGACTTCACGATCAACGCGATGGCCTACGATCCCATCGAACGTCAGCTCTACGACCCAAGCGGTGGACGTGAGGATCTGAAGAGGCATCTGCTGCGCTCCCTTCCGGATCCCGAATCGCGGTTCCGATTCGACCCGGTCCGGATCCTGAGGGGGGTGCGGATTGCAGGCAGCTTGGGACTCACGATCGAGGAGCAAACCTACAACTCCATGCTGACCGTGGCCAGATCCGAAGTGGAGTTCCCCACTCTCCGTTCGGTGCGCGAAGTCAATCGAGCTCTTGTGTCCCCACGTGCGTCCTGGTGCCTCGAGGAACTCGCGCGTCTCGAGGTTCTTCCCAGGATCGTACCTCCTCTCACTCCCCTCGTCGTTTCGGCTCCGTCTCCCTACACGAACGGTCTCCGTTCCTGGGAAGTCTGCATGCGAGCCCTCGAAGATCTCGAACCGAAGTCCTTCGCACGCTCCTGGGCGATCGTGATCGGCTCGTGCGCACTGGAGGCGTGCGGACAAGGGCAGCGGGACCCGTTCAGATCGATCAAGGAGTTGAGGCGTGCGGCCGCGCAGGTCCAGGGGGAGTTCGAGAGTAGCTGGAACATCGATACGGTTGCAGCGGAAGCGGTCAGTCCGGACCAAGGTCGCCTGTGGTCCGAATGGGGCGAGGAGCTGGAGCTCCCGCATTGGATTCCCCGCGTTGTGGCGGACGCCCTCGCCTGGTCTGCGACTCCTGACAGGTACGTGATCTGGAGCGACTTATCCGAGGAGTTGGGAGACGAGCTGGCGGACCTCTGTGCCGAACTCGCCGAGGTGTGGCGTAGGACGGGAGCGTTTCCCGCGGTTGACGAGGAGATCCCCCGGTGAGCCGATTGAGTCGTGCCTTACTTGTTGCGGGTCACGTGTTGTTTGTTGCGAATCTCGCGATGTGGACGATCACGGCCGTGCATTGAGAGCTTCACTTCAGAGCGATGGTTCTGTCGTTCGCAGCCGAAGAGCGAATTCTCGCCGCTTTCTCCGTGAGTCACCGCATTCCTATCGGGATGAAGCATCCGGTCGAAGCGTTCCTGGTCGCGAGAAACCGCGACGACCCGTCCAATCTCCTGCGGTCGACCCCTCCGCGTCTGTCGGCCTCAGCTCAGCAATGGACGCACTGATCAAACGCGACCAACGGATCCCCGCCCAAACGGAGGCCGAGACATGCATACGAACCCTCTTCCCACGACGCCCGCGATGCGCAGTTTCATCGTCGCAATCTTCGGAATCTTCGCGTCGATCGCCGTCCCGACGACTTCGTTCGCAGCCACCTTCGAGCCGGTGTTCTGGTCCGGACAGGAAGTGGCCGTGGAAGGTGATGTCATGCAGGTCGTGCGTGCGGACAACATGGTCTTGGGCGAGGATGGAACGGTGGCCGCAAGAGTGTGGCTGGTACCGAAGAGCACTGAGAACGGCTATGCGTCGTTCACGGAGGCCACCGCCTGCTACCGTTCTGGTGTGGCCACCCTCCTCGCCGTGACCGGCCACGATCTCGGTGACGAAGGCAAAGCAGGTCGGCTCGGGAACTCCCTCTTCGTCGATGCCGATGGTACGGTCGTTTTTGAGGCACGTACGCCGAGCACGGGCTCCGCCTCCGGCTGGTACTCCTTCGACGGGGCGGCCACGAAGCGAGTCGTCCCTCCGGGGCTGAGCGCAGAGTCGGCCGAAGGATGGTCGATCGCGGGACGAGACTCCGGTGGTCGCACCGTGTGGCGCGGGCCGGGCGGCGAGGTCGTCATCGCAAATGGAGGCTCGTCCTTCGAGGCGTTCGTTCCCGGCGAACCGGCTCCGGGGTTTCGTGGAGACATTGAGTTCGGCGATCTGATCTCGCTTGAACTCGGTCCAGGAGACCTGGCCGTCGCGAGGGCATCGGTGGGGGGAACCGGTATTCATCGCTACACGACCGCAATGTGGCTGCTCGAGGGTTCGTCGGTCACTCTCATCGCCGGGCCGGGTGTCCTCGCGCCCGGTGATCCCTGTCCGGGATTCGGGGAGGAGCGTTCGGGACGCATCTCCGGTGAGCTCGAGGACCCGATGGTCCTCGCCGACGGAACGGTCTGGGTACTGGCACGGACCCCCGGCCGCCGGGGTGTATTCTTGAGATGGGCCGGGGGAAGTTGGTCGCCAGTCGACTTCACGGTCTATGCACTGATCGATGGGGCATGGTCCTTGCAGGCTTCCGCAGACATCGCAAGAGTCATTCGAAAGGGCCAGTTGCCGGATACCTGGACCTGCGGAGTGGGGTTCGGCGTCGAATCCAGCTTGGTCCCACTGAACGATGGACTTGTTGTCGCGCGAATGACTGAGTGGGGTCAGTCCGGCGCGTGCCGTCTCTCCCCGCCGGTGGAACGTGGAACGTGGGTGCTGTCCTCCTCGGGCGTCGCACTCCAGCGGGTGGACGTCCCGGACATGGCGACGTGGGCGATGCACGCGTCCGGCGCGGGGTTCGTCCTCGAAGGGAAGCCTCGGGTCAACCAGATCACCTTCTGGAACCCGCAAGGGGCGCGGACGACGACGTATCTCCCGGACGAGATCCAGCTGCCCGATGGTGCCAAGCGAAGAGTCTCATTCCATCAGATCGCAGTCCGCTCCAGCGCGCCGAGTTCGGGAGCGTCCAAGCGTCGAGATCGCGTCTGGCCCGACGGGGGACTGATGATCGACAGTTCGGGAGCGACGGTCCAGGGGTTCGACCTCGCTCCAGAGCCTGGCCTGTATGACCAAGGCGCAGTGATCTGCGTCGTGCGTCCCTAAGCGAGGTCCGCGAAGGTGAGTCGGTGAGTCCGGGTCACGATGACACTCTGAGGGACTACAGTATCCGGCACCGAAGAGTGGCGGGCCGCACAATGACGCCATCAAACTGTGTGCCGGCCCATCGAAGACGTACGCAGACGGCCTTACAAGTCTTCCATGCCAACCGCGGACCGGCGCAGAACCCCTAGCGAGTTTGAGTCGACGCCTCCGAGTGCGCGTCGTCCTCCTGAAGCTCTTTGAGGGTTCCTCGGCGGATCCGCTCGGTTCAGGTCGCATCCTCTACCCCTTGCTCGCAGACGCGCGGTGACGGGGTGGCGACTATCAACGGCTCGCCGGGCCCACGAACCGAAGCGGTCATCAGTTTGAGACGTCTCTCGTCGACGCGCGCATGGACGCCAGCGTTCGTGACCTCGTGCTCGCAGACGCGCGATGCCGACCTAGCGAGTTGGAGGAGTCAGCGCAGGGCCTGCGGCGAGCCCCCAACGAGTCCAAGTCGCTTCCTGCCGGTCCGGGCACTTGTCCTCACACTTCGTCGCGAGCCGCTGCAGACGCGAGCATCGCACCTGTCGGACGCGGACCCGTTCCCGCCGCCCCGCGCCGGACAAGTAACGATTGTGAGGGGGCGACCGCACGCGTGTGTCCAGGGGGTAGCGAGTTGGAGGGGAACGTTGCGCGTCCGGACCGAAGGGGTGGAATCCGCTAGGGCGCCTATGCTGTCGTACTTGACGTCTGTCCAGAGTTTTCGGCCAACTTCGCGGGTCCGGCGCGGCCTCGGATCGGTTCATTGATCCGGAGGTCGAACTCCGGGCGGAAGTAGCGGGTCGGGGGCCACTGCTGGCTGGCGTCCCTGCGGAAGCGGTTGGACCAAGCCTCACCGACCAAGGGCATTCCACGACGGACCAGGTAGAGCACCACCGCGCCGAGCAAGAGCATGGCCACCGACTCCAGGCTGGGAAGGGACACGCCCAAACTGCCAGACAGGTGATTCTCGGTCATCCCTCCGGATCCCACCGCACTACGAGGTCACCTTCGAAGGAGTTCCACAGTCCCGCGACCAGGCTTCCTTCGAATACCGCTAGAGCCTCGACGACGAGTCGATCGCCAAGCATGTCGTAGCCGGACGACGCTACTCGATAGACACCGAGCCGATTCGATGCATACACCTCCCCCTCGTGAGTGATGAGCTGGGTGACGAGGACGTCTCTCGAGTCCTCCCAGTCCGGGAACGAGATGACATTGCGCCACGAGTCGCCGTTCCAAGCTTGGAGGCCGCGGCCAAGATGAAGCGTCCCGTCAACGTACTCGGCTTCACTGCCGACGTAGAGTTCTCCACCAGACTCGAGTAGTCGGACGGACAAGGCGGGTGCCCCGCCCGTCTTCGAGAGTACGCCGGCAACTGTTGGTCCCTCGGCCCCCAATACCACGACGCCAGTGTGGGGCGCGTTCGGAACCAGACTCAGACTCACGACCGATGCGACGAGTTCACCGCGGAAGGACCCAACAGCAACGACCTGGCAGTCGGCCTCGATTGCGCGTGTCCACTCGTTCCCCGTCCAACGCGCAAGCCCTCCGAGATCCTCCCCTCTTAGGAGTAGGCCGCTCCCGTACGCATAGAGCGATCCATTCACGACATCGAGACCCCAGATGTTCCCGGTTATGAAGTGGAGGGCATTCCCTCCGAATCCGTTTGTCGCCCAGTTTGTTCCATCCCAGGATGCGATATAGTCCCTATCGCCTTCGTCGATCCGCAAAAGGAGGAGGTCTCCGAAGGTCACGAGATAGGCTCGGGGCTGGATGTAGAAGGGGACCTCTCCAACCGGGGACCACCTTGAACCATCGAAGCGTGCGACACGTGGTGTAGGCGTGCCCCCTGCGCCGTTGATCCAACCGGATGCGTAGAGTTCGCCGTGGAAGACTGCCAAGTTCGTGACGTTCTCCGTAAGCCCAAGGTCCGGATCAAGGGGCTCCCAGGAGCCGGCATGCTCCAGGGTGGTGACGGTCACGGAGTTGGAGGTGCCAGATCTCTTCCCACTCTTCGCTATGCCCTGGACCCCGAAGGTGTAGGTCGTTCCGGGCGTGAGTCCAGCGACCGTACAGGAGTGACTTTCCGACTCTGCGTCGAAGTTCCCACACCTTCCTTCGTCCATGGAAAGGAAGTCCGACGCAAGAGACGTCCCACCGACGTAGCGTACGTCATAGTCGACTGGAGCCAGGTCTGTCTGGTCGGGAGGAGAGGGTCTTGACCACTCCAGTGCTACGCTCGTGGCATTCGTGTTGGCCGCCCGGAGGTCGGTGACACGCTCGATCGACGCGCCCGAACCTGCCGGAGTAGTCGGGGGCCGGGAGTCATCCCCTTGACATCCCAGTAGGAGTGAACACACGAGGAGCACTGAGACAGGAATTGGTGCGAACCGAGGCGAGTGCCGGGTCATCCATCCTCCAAGTCTATCGGGACTGAAGCTGAACCTGTTGTCTATTGGGTATGCGTGGATCGGCGGCGAAACCGGCGAAATCGTCAAGACACAGGGGGCTGATTCTCCGTCCGGTCCGGGCTCCAGGTCTCTGCTCGTTCAAAGTCTCGGTCCGCATGGGCGGTGGGGTGGCGTCCGGGCACGATCGGGCGCATGGGAAGTCATGATCCGCCTTCCTCGCCCTAGTGCGAGGTCGATGAACGCGATCATCTCATCGAGTGTCCCCGTGGAGTGCAGATTCGCGGCCGCGAGGGACGAGTCCGCTCGGGACCGCACTCGTCCCTCCAGTCCGGGGCGAGAGTGATCTCGCGGAGGCAGACCTTGGTCGGGCTCTTGGACCAGGGTGTCAGTTTAGTCCCAAAGAGAAAGGACGACCGCCTGTCCAGGCGGTCGTCCCCGTTGGAATCCTGCTCGTGGCTGCCTAGGACGGTGGTGTCGATCACTTCCCCCGGAGGGTGGATTAGTACAAGTAGTACTCCTGCGGGGTGTTCTGAGCCACCACCTCGACGGCCGAGTTGATGCAGGTCCGTATGGCCTTTTCCATGGGAGTGTTCGAGAAGTTCGAGAGTCCGCCGATGAGGTTTGCGCCCGTGACCCAACCGCCTCCGGTGATCTTGAAGTCTCGCGACTTCCCCTGAATCGAGTTGGAGTAGAGCACTTCAGCCGTTTCAGCGTCGATGATCCGGATGTCCATGGCGATGTGGGATTCCTTGATGCCCACGCCCACACCTCCGAGAATCCCGCCGACCAGGCCGCCACCACCGAACGACTTGCCTCCACTACCCGGATCCCAACCCGTCACGGCAGCGACAACGATGATGTCGGCTCCCTTGACCCGGCCCTTCTGGGCCCTGGTGCTCTGATCCACGTAACCGGACTCGCCGAAGTCGATCTCTTCCTTCACGTCTCCCCAGGCCGAGCGCTCCATCACGCGGAAGCGTCCGGACTGCATGAGAGAAGTCGTGAGCATGTCCTCGAGCCCGCTGAGATAGCCTTCTTCCTGCGAGGATACAGAGAAGACGGTTTCTCCCTCCGGTCCCGTGATTCGCAGCGAACCTCCACTCTGCCCAACCTTCCACTTGAAGGATCCGACGGCGACTGTCGCCTTGGGTCCGTTGTAGGCCGGCAGATTGGGCTGGAGATTCTGGCTCGTGGTCGTGGTGGACGTCATCGCGCAGCCCGAACTGAGGACGAGGGCCGCCGAGAGACAGGGGATCAGGATCCTACGCATGATTGGTTTCCTCCTCCGTCGGATGGTTGGTTCTTCCACCCGTCGTCTTTTTGTTCATTCGATGGTCCGGGGTTGTCGCGGGGTCCCGGCCAGAAGCCGGTACTTTCCTCATCCGCCCCATCGCCCTTCCGTCGTTCTTCACGTCGTTGCTCTGGCTTCGCAGGTGATCCAGTCCTCGACGCAGATCCGGAGATAGGTGCAGAGCCGCTCGATCCGGGCGTTGTCGGACGATTCCTCCTCCAGCAGTCCGCTCACGACCTGGAGAACCGTTCGGAGTTCCCGGATCCGGGAGAGAAGTTCGCCGGTGCAGGACTGGAGACCTGAACCGTCCCTGAAGAAGGGCGCCCACGCTTCGATCGCCGATACGTACTCGACGAGTGCGGGCACCAGTCGAACGAGAGCGGAGCGGCATTGGGCGAGTCGGGCGATCGGGCTGACGCCCGGACGATCAGGGTTCGCGATCTCGTGGACTTCGAGGAGGGTACGCCGGTGGTCCTGGTCTTCCTGGTTCACGGCGACATCGATGTGGATGATGGCGGGATTCATGATCTCCTCCTCTCTCTTGTTCTGGTGACGAGTCCCCCTCGATGGGGTGCTGCCACTTCAGGCGAGGAGGCGGAGTTATCGCAGGGGGCGGCTCGCCGGGGACCCGGGGAGGAAACGGGTCCCCGGCGGGCCTTCGAATCGACTAGTCGTAGCGCTCCGACGGGGTCGGGATCTCGTAGCGAACGACCGAGCCGTTCTTCAGCTTGAGTTCGACCACGACGCCCTCGGGGAACCTGCCACCCGGACGGTCGAACCGGAAGTGTTCCCGCCCACCGTTGCCATATCCATTTGAACGACCCTCGGCGAGTACCGCGCCCGATCCGTCCTGGATCTGAAGCGACGACACCTGATGCGCGTACTCCTTGGGGACGAGAACCACCAGATTTCCGTTGCTCTCGGACTCTGGCTTCCAGAGGAAGCCGTCCGGTCCATCGACTTTCTGACCCTGGGGGGACTTGGTCGACTGGGCCGCGAGAGAGCGCGGCTCCGCCCGATCGATGCCGGACCGGAAGCGGGCGAGCTGACGGTTTGCGCGCTCGAGGGCATCCGAGATGGACGCCGTTGCCTTGGTCGGATCCCCGGGTCCACCGCGATCGTCGTAGAGGAGCGATCCGTTGTCGTCGAGCTGGGCGGCCCGGAAGGCTTCTCCGTTGATCTTCTCGGCGGCCGACCCGTCGATCTCACCGTTCTCGGACAGCGTCCGGAGGGCATTCTGGGCCGCCTCTTCCACCGGAACGTACCCGTCGCCTCGTCGCAGCCTCTGCTTCTCGGACTGGAACTCCTCGGCGAAGGCCTTCGCTGCCTCAGGGCCCGCCGTTTCTCCGATACGTTGCTCGAGGATCGCGGCATAGAGCTGCTCCTCACTGACTTCTCCCGTACCAGGGAGTTTGCCAGCGAGACCGGAAGGATCGATCGTCGACCCGGAAGATGCAGCGCCATCTAGGGATACTCCGGTGGCAGTGGTGCCCGCACCACTGCCCTCGATGGCAGAGAGGATCCACTGCACGACCTTCTTCATCACCTCACTCGCGTCCTGTCCGCTCGCACTCGAGAGCGATTCTGCCGTGTCGAGGATGTTCCTGCCGAGATCGATCACGTCCCGGGAGCTGCCACCAAGACCCTGGGCGTCACTTCCGTTGGAGGTTTGTGAACGCGTGACGTCGACCGCAGTCCCGTTCGATCCGGTCTGCACGCTCCGCATGGCTGGGTTGAACTGCGTAGGGCGGTTCTCGATCCGCGTTGCCCCATTGTCCACTCGCATGGGTCTCGTACTCCTTCCGTGTGTGTCGTGGTAGGTCTTATACATTCTGTACAGCATCAGAGGTTCGATCCGAAGATCCAGCTTGTCGCGGGCATCAGCGAGTTTCCACAGAAAGAGCCTGATTTCCTCCTGCTGGCGCGTACGGGAACTCGTCGAGCGCCTCCTTGGCTTGCTCGAACTCGGGATCCTCTTCGAGGGCAGCGACGAGTGACTGGTATCCCTGATCGATCTCGCCAAGTGCGAGTTGGTCGAGCGCCTTGCCGTAGTGGTACCAAGCCTGATACCGGTTCGAGCTTCTCCTGGGTGCGTTGATATGAACGTCGAGCTCCTTCGCCACGTCACGGGAAAGTGCGTCGATCAACTCCACGGTCTTGTCGAGGTCGCCTCGGACTGATTTGTCTGAGCCGCCCAACAGGTAACTGGTCTCGGTTTCGGCGATCCTCACGAAGACCTCGGAGTCCTTGCCGAGCTTGGTGAACTCTCCAAAGATCATGATCTGTGCGCCCGCGAGCCGACCAGCGCAAACCCGTGTATCGGGCGACTGCTTCTCACAGAGGTCGAGTTCTCTCAGGATGTAGTCGATTCGTTCCCTCTCGACGAGTCGAAGCTCCGTCGCGCCGGCGAGAGCGGTCTCGAACTTGCGGGCGAGAGTGGCGCCAAGTCCGTCCCAGTTCGCTGCCTCGGGGCCGACGACTCTGTTCTCGAAGTCGAATACGCAGATGGTCTTGAGCCCGGGTCGTGGCCTGAGTTCGGCTCCGAAGACGGCAAGGTAGTGTGGCCAGAGCACTCGGTGCAGCTGTCCGTCGAGCTCGTAGTTTGGATCCTCTTCACGAAGTGTCTCCAGTAACCTCCGGGCCTCGAGAGGCCGGCCGGCATGGACCTGCGCCTTCGCCATGAGGAGAAGGATGTCTCGCCTCGACACCGGATCGAGAGACGAGCTGGCCAAGAGCTCATCGCTCAAACGTATACACAACTCAGGATCCGTTCTGTAGGCGGCGACGACCTGTCGAAACTGCCCATCCGGCTCTGCCGCCCGGGCAGGACTCATGCCTGGCAGGGGAGGTGGAGCTGGGATCGTGGAGAGAGACCCCAGGAGAGCGAGTGCTACGATTGTCGAACGTCTGTTCATGATTCTCATCTCCTCGATTCGACGAGGTCGTTCGACGGGCTGGGAGTTCCAACCTTCCGCGAAGACGCCTCTGTCATCCTGAAAGCACATTGAAGGTTTCTGTCGGTCGAAACCTGCAGCCTTGCAGTCTTCGGTTCGAACGACCAACCAGGAAGTAGAGGCTCAACGACTACGCGGTCACCAGGTGTGGCCTCGATCGAGAGCCCTGGACTCCAAAGCGTGTCGAGTACGACCGTGTCGTTGCGCGAGACCCGAATCCGGGGTTCCGGGATGAACCACGGGTCCGACGTTTCGAAGTCGGTGATGAGCGCGTACTGCATCGGTTTCCTGGCCCGAACCGGAGCCTCTGGCTGCTCGCTCCGGAGTTTGGTGCGTTCCGACGGAGGATTGCTCCGGGCTGCCTCGCGTGAGCAATGCCGAGACTCGGACTCCTCTGGGTGGAACTCGTGCTCGATGGATGCGACGGAGCCATCGGGCCCCTTCGGTTCGGCGGCCCTCGCTGGCGGATCGATCTGCTCATCCGTCAGGTTGTTGCTGGCTCGCGCGGAGTCGGACTCATCGAGTGCCGGAGAAGGGCTCGGGTCGCACTCAATCGGCTGTGGCTCGGTGGTTGGCTCGATCCCTGTGGTGGAGGGCGCGACCCGTGGAACGTCAGCTCTCCTGTTCGTTCCGAAGTCGGGCTCCCCCGAATCAACGCGGTCGTCTGGAGACCACCAAACCAGACCTACGGTCGAAGCAGTGATCACGACCAGAAGGAGGATGGCGGCGGCGAGGCGTACGTATGCCACCCTCGGACTCGCCAGCGTCAGGGAGAATGGGCTGACCATCGTCCGCAGCCGTCGCAGACGCGGAAGGTTGTTCCCGATCCCGAGCGGCTCTGTCGAGAGTTCATCCAAGTCCGAGTCGGCGAGCACCTCGAGGACTTCGCGGCAGGAGCGTGGTCGTTCCTCGCGGTCGTCCTGCAACATCCGTTCGAGCAGGTCCTGTACCCGCTCTGGTAGTTCGACCGGGCACGTTGCGTTCGTCACGTCGAGTTTCGCTCCCCGACGCAGCCGGACTCCGAAGAGGACCTCGTAGAAGACCACCCCGAGGGAGTAGATGTCGGACCTGGCATCGAGCGTCTTTCCCTCGATCTGCTCCGGTGAGGCATACTGGAGTGTCAGGGGCGCCGAGTTGTCGGCACGTGTGAGACGCGTGTCTTCTCCGTCGAGTGCTATGCCAAAGTCGCAGAGAAATGCGTGCCCTGAGTGATCGACGAGGACGTTCTGTGGCTTGATGTCCCGGTGGAGAACCTTGTGATCGTGGGCGGCGGCGAGAGCTCGCGTGATCTGGATGAGAACGCGAATCCGCTCTCCTTCGGTGCGGTCACCCAGAGCCCACTCCCTGAGATCTGTTCCTTCGACGTACTGTAGGACAGCAAGAGCGCGAACTTCTTTCTGGCCCTCCAGAAAGTCGAAGCACTGTCGGATGTTCGGGTGCTGTACTCGTGCGAGGATCCGTCCCTCCAAGCGTGCTCGCAGGAACACGTCGTCCGAGTGCGGAGAGTCCTGGGGGTACGCCTTCACGACGCGCGCACCTAGGTGCCGGTGTTCGGTGACGAAGATCAGGCTCATGCCGCCCCGGTCGAGGAGGCGGAGCGGACCATAGGCGTCGGGCAGACACTCTTCGATCTCCGAACGGATGGCGTCGACGCGCTCCTCCCCAAGGTGTTTCATCGATCCTCCTCAGAAGCGTACGACTGTAGCCAGCTTCAGCTGCGTTCCCTTCCAGGACTGCGAGTCCGAGGGCGCCGCCTCGGTGGACTCTCTGAACTGCCCTCGGTAGATGCTGAGGTCCAACCGGAGCGAGCTCTTGGAGTCGATGCGCAGCTCCGCTCCTGTGTGCAGTTCCGTTCGCTTCGATCGGCCCAGTTCTCGCGCCCCGCGGCCCAGATAACGCGCGTGGGAGAGGGACCCGTCGAAGGCGAGCTTGGTGCTCGCGTGCAGGAAGGCACCCAAGGTCAGGCTCTGTTCGTTCCCCCGGCCAGCATCCAATTGCATGCCCTCGGCGTTCGAGTACTCGCTCGGTTGTCGGAATCCGAATCGGAGCCATCCAGAGGTTCGCGTCCAGCGACGAAGCAACATCGTGTCGCCCGTCCAACCGGGGGTCGTCTCGATCGTGGTGCTTCCGTACGAACCGGTGCCGGAGTGAGCCCAACGGACTCGGGTACGCCATGTCCAATCCCCGGGCCGGTACTCGGCGACGCCGGAGAAGGAGTAGCTGCTGCCTTGGTCGTAGTCCGGCCCTTGTTCGATGGGTTGGTAGGTCGACGGGTCTTGCCAAGCCGCTCCGAGCCCTACGGTCCAGTCCAGCGCCGGTGAGTACGTCCCTCCGAGTGCGGTAGAGAACCTGAGGCTGGATCCCGTGCTCCGTACGGGCAGATCGAGGAGAACGTCCTGCAGACTTCGGGTGATCGCCATGTCGCTCTCCGACTGCGTGGCGTAGCCGGTGGGAAGGTCGACCGTCAGCCTCGACTCGAGGGAACCAAACAGGCGGCGGCTCACGAAGAGACGCGTGTCGGTGGGCGCGCTCAGGCTCGATGAGTGGCGACCCCGCACGGTCAGGTAGCCGACGCGTATGCCGGCCCGCCACCCGTACACCGCGTCCACCTGTGCACCAAGACGGTAGTTGAGACTCTGGAGTGACTCGGATCCCCAGCTCCTGGAGTCGACGACCGCTCCGAAGTTCATTGATCCGGCGCCCTGGGCCGAGCTCGTCCAGAGGAATGATGAGACTGCAATCGCGAACACGGACGAGGCGATCGAGCATGGCCGGAGGCAGCACCTCGCAGATCGGAACGACGGATTCATGGAGGACTCCTTCCTTTCACGTTCTACAGATTGTTTGTGTACCCGGAGGCCGCTAGCGTCCCGGAGCTCCTGGAGGTCCGGGAATGCCACCTGCAGGTGTCGGATCCGGCTTCCATTCGATGTCCCCTCCGTCCAGCACCTCGTTTACCAAGTCGTCGGCATCCAGATCGTCGAGAGGGTTCGTAGAGTCATCTGCGTATGGATCGAGCGACGGGAGGTCCGGAGGGAAGTCCTCCGATGGTTCTCCGTTGCTGTTGTCTCTGGGGCCGGGGTTCTCTGCCTCCGGCGCGTCTTCCAAGTACTCCTCGTACCTGTCCACGAGTTCATCGGCCGAAGACATGCTTTCGGAGGAGCGCAGCTCGCCCCATGCCGCGTCGATGAGAGCCTTGTCTTCCTCCGCCGCCTTCCGATAGGCCGCTCGTGCGTCGGCATACTCCGCCCGACGTTCGTTTTCGAGCCCCTGTCCGTAGGCGAGGAAGGCGTCGAGGTTCCGGGTGCCCCGACCCGATATGCGGGCCCACTCCTGGGGCGTCAAGACACGGTCCCGCTGGAGCAGAACGTCCCTCAGTGCGAGCTTCTGAATCTCCCAGAACTGGTCGGGTCGGCCCTCCATCCGACTCGAGTAGACGCGAGCGGACTCTGTCTCGACCCAGCGAAGCTCCACCCGGACGGTTCCCGTGCCCAA
Organism: Candidatus Eiseniibacteriota bacterium; assembly: GCA_020633975.1. Classification (GTDB taxonomy): domain Bacteria; phylum Eisenbacteria; class RBG-16-71-46; order CAIMUX01; family CAIMUX01; genus JACKCR01. The sequence goes on from JACKCR010000016.1 coordinate 16,700, forward strand.
CTCCGTGACCGTGCCGAAGAGGTAGGACCCGGCGCCGACGAGTCGCGAGACTCTTGGAGCCGTTGCGGGTTCGAGGTATCCGGCCGCCTGAAGCTCGAGTTCGCGCAGAATCGCGTCGATGCGGATCCGCTCTACGACACGAAGATCGCTGAGCAGGAGGCAATCCTGGTTGAGATCCGCTGCGAGCGCAGCGCCGATGCCAGACAGAGTGGGCGCTTGGGTGTCGTCGAATGCATACACGGCAACCGTGGAGAGTGACAGCCCCTGGCTCGAGTTCTGCTTCTCGAACTCTGCCGCCTTCGCTGCCCAACGCTCCGCCTCCCCCCTCTGCAGGAGGGTGAGTCGCTGTTCCATCTCGCGACGGAAGCTCGAGAATCGAGTCACCTGGGTGAAGCGTGAATACAGACCGATCGCCTCGGTGATCTCTCCCTGTTGTTCATGGAGAACACCTCGCCTGAAGAGCGCCTCTGCGTTTTTGGGTTCCAACACGAGGACTCGGTCGAAGACATCCTCTGCCTTGCGGGTCTCTCCGGCCTCTACATAGGCGCGACCGAGCTGAACCGCGATCCCTGTGTGGAAGGTCGTCGAGAGTTCGGCTTCGAGCGTGGGGATGGCTTCGCGGGTCGAGCCATCCGCGAGCAGCTGCTCTCCGGTCGAGCGGGCTCCGGCGCAGGCGAACTGGGAGCTGGTGAGTCCAAGCACGAGCAGGAAGCGCATGCAAGAGGAACCGGGCCAGGCGCGTCTTCCACGGGCCTCGGGGAATAGGACCTCGCTGTTGCACCGGTACGCCGTGGTCATGATGAAGCTCCTCCTCGGTCTGGAAGGTCAAGAGTGATCTCGAAGTGGATGGTGGCGCCGGGTGGGACGTCGTCGAAGGTCGCAAGGGCGTAGGGAGCCCCTTCCACCTCCTCGAAACGGGAAGCAGAGAGTCGAGCCCCTTCGTGCACGAGGACGAGGTGGCACTTCCTGACCGGGAACCGGTCGAGGAAGACGAGAAGGGAGAGTCGCTTCTCACTCTCTTCGTGAATCAGCTTTCCTACGACCCTTTCCCCAATGCGTAGCAAGGCTGACTCCGAACCGTACGGATGGGCTCGGATGACGTCGTCTGGAGAGCCGATCGAGGATGGGCGATGTGTACGAGGAATCCCCGCTGTTCCCTGGAACGCGGGAACGAGACCGAGGCCATCAGGGAAGAGCTCGCGAGGCCACCGAATCCAAGCATGGATACGGGACCAGAACAGTGACGTGTCGGATTCCGCACTCGCTTGTGGGTTCGGTCCACTGCGGGCGAACTCGGCCCACTGCCCCTCGAAGTCGCCGCGTATCCGTTCCACCGCACGCAGCCGGGAGAGGAACGCAGGGTCCCGGTTCGCAGTGTCCCGAACCCGGACTCTCTCAGACTCGCCGAGTTGCCCCGCCACGAATCCTAGAAGTATGTGCAATTGCTTGGAATCCAATGGAAAGCCCTCCTCGCGGCAGTGACCAACGACAGAGAGGCTTCAGACTTCTAGCGGAGTTGTCGCGGGCTATTGGTCGGCTTCGTCGCGGGACGGGCCTGCCCAGGTCGAATCCCCGTCCTGGTCCGGGTAGTGACGCAGAATCCGGCCGAGAAGCTGGGTCCACATAAGTCCCTGTCGGGACAATACGTAACGGACCTTCGAGCGTACGGCCGAACTCTCGAGGATGGCCCTCAGGAGGTCGACCTCTCGCACGCAGGGCGAACGCGAAGATCGTGCGAGATGACGTGCCGCGTGCAGAGTCCCCGTGTAGCCGGTGGTGGACTTCCGGCGGGCGACCGGGGTGTCTCGAACCGGGAGCAGTTCGAGTATCGCCTCGAGGAGTCGCTCGGGTGCGATGTCGGTCCCGACGACTTCTTCGACCATAGGTCCGCCCGCGATGACGAGTCCATAGAGGAGGAGCAGGCTCTCCCGCCGATCCAGGTTGCGCTCACGTTCCAGGCGGCGGAGCGCATCGAAAGCGGCGGCCACGTGCGGATCGTAGTCCAGCTGGAGGGGAATGACTCCAGGTCGCGCTCGCCGAACGTCTATTCCGTGGATTCCGCCTGCCTTTGCGATCTCGAGACCGCGTTCCCGCGAGACGGCGAACGAACGGCTCCTGCCGTGGCAAAGCTCCGTCGTCTCGATCGGAACGAGTTCGCCAGCTTCGATCGCAGTCATCAGCTCTTCGGACGACAGGAGGACCTGCGCGGCGTTCGAGCCCGATCGCCAGACTCCGAGGAACGCGTGGTCCGGAGAACGGTCCAACGGACCCGTAAAGAGAAGGACCGCGTCATCGCCGTTGGCTTCCACCACGGCGGCGAGAAGCAGGGTCAGATCCAGGCACGTGGCCACGCACCGTGCTTCGATGTCGTGGGGCCAAAGGACCCTCTGATACGTCGCGCCGTTGGGCAGAGCGCGCATGTCTGGTTCATCGTACACCGGGTCGAGTTGGTCTCGAACGCTACGGAAGCTCGCGTGGAGCCGCCGGATGGCATCTCGCTCGAAGTCGTCCGATCGGAATGACTCGACGACGGGGTCTCGGGGCCGAACGTGACCAGCGACCGAAGCTCGGGCCTCGGGAAAGTGGGGCCAGGACGAGGGCGGTAGGAACGGAATGGCCGCTTCCGGAAGTCCCGGTGCAAGGACGAAGGCCAGGGTCAGGTGGGTAGTTCGCTCGAGGATCGCTTCCAGGAGCGGGTCGTCCGGGACCACGGTTTCGTTCAAGGAAGCCTCTGGAATGCGCAAGCGAATCGACTCCCCGTCTCTCAACCCCGGGACAACTCGCAGGCCACTTCGGAACAGGACCAGGTTGTAGGCCGGAAGGGGCGCATCTGACGGGTGCGACATCATGGCCCAGAGTCTACCATCGGAGGGCCGGAGGGGTTCCTCGTGCGCACGCCTCTACGGCTCTGGTAATTGGGGGAGTCATGTTCGAATCCGTCTCGACCTACACCTACGCGATGTATGTCTCGGGGCTCGCCCCCGTGTGGGGATTGGCGCACTCCGTGCCGGGCATCACGATTAGGCTCAGGACTCCTGCGGACCAACATCCGCTCTCCGGGACATTCCAGGTGGAGACCGACTCGAAAGGCCGACTGGACGTGTGGGGTTCGCCTCTCTTCGGCCGTTTCCTTTCCACCCTGGACGATCCGATCGAAGCCGAGGTCGTCCTCGCCGACGGATCAGACTGCCATCACCTGACGCTTGCCGGTCCTTGGTGGACTTCCTCGTCCGGCACACATCGAGTCTGCTGGGCCGGTCATGTCAGACCCGATGATCGCTGGGTGGCGAGCCAGGTTCAGGGACTCGGAACGTTGCGCAGAGACCTTCAGACTGTGGCCAGTGGGCTCTTCGGAGAGACCGCGGACCTCGCCGTCGCCGAATTGTCGCGGCGCCTCCAGGATGAAGGTAGTCATGCAGCGTTCGGTTTCGCCGAACGCCCAGCCACCGCCCCGACAGCCGATCCGCCCTCGGCGCCTGCGAGGTCTGACCTCCAGCGTGTCCGACCACCACACTGCTTCGTGCATGCGTCCAAAGGGGCAGTGGATCCGGCGTCCGAAGCAGAGCTCGGGTTAGTGTTCGCGTCCGCCTTGGAGGCCCTCGGGGTCAGTCCGGTTCTGCTTGTCCTACCGACGCGACTGATCGTTGCGTACAAGCGAGCGCGGTCCCGGTCGTTCCGTCCAATCCTCTCCGACTGGACGCTCGTGAGAGACCTGGTGTCCAGAGACGTGTGGAGAGTCGTGGACCCAGCAGCGTGGCGTCGAGGGGAGGATCCGTACGTTTACCTGCCAGATTCGGAGGGAGGTTTCGTTGTAGACGTAGTGGCTGCCCGCCCCCCGGATGGTTCGGTTGCGCCTCTCGAGCTTGCACGCGACCCGGCCGTGGAGCGAGGAGTGCTGTGGGCTGAAGCGCGTCCCGTCGATCGACCCAAAGTCGAGACGCTCCATCTCCTCACTGGCTTGATTCACGCCGAAGCCGGTCTGGTTACTGAGTTGCTCGAAGCTGCAGGCGGTGATCCGAGAGGGTGGGCGCAAAGACTGGACCCCCCGGAGACCCTCTCCGCGGAACGTTCCTCTGGGCCGAGACGAACCATCAACTACAAGGTGACCCTCGCCCATGCGGAGGAGATTGCGCACTCCTGCTACGTGTCGACGGTGCGTGAGGTCGATGTGCTCTGGGCGCTCCTCGAGAGCGCGAGTCGCCGCGTGCATCATGAGCTGAAGCGGATGGGATGTGATCGCGTTCGTCTCGGGGAGCAGCTGCGCCGATTCGGCGCGGGGCCATCCAGGAGCACCCGGCTCGGATGACGCCGCTCAGCTCGACGTGGAGGTGCGGTCTCGATGTCGAAGCTGATGCGGCGGCGACCACAACCGAGCACGATCCCCGTTTCACGCGCCCCTGATCCCAGTTGTCCGGACGGGATCTCCTGGCTACCATGAATGCTCTTCCAGGGCCCCGGCTCTCGGGCCCGCCGGGGCCACATGCGCATCCGAAGAGGGCATCCAATTGGGTCAGTTGGAGCGGGTTTCCAGACGGAGGGGCGACTTCGGGTGGATGTAAAGGAACGAGTCCAAGCGTTCAGGGACGGGGACCAGGCGGCACTGGACGGGATCCTGGGGCCGCTGCTGCCTCGGATGGAACGACGGATCCGGCACCAGCTCCGGGACCTCGGCGATCGCTGGGCCGAGGACGCGATCACGAAGCTCTATTCGAAGGACTGGGTGCAGGCTCTCTCGAATTACGAGCCGGAGATGTCTTCGGTCGAGGCCTACCTCTTCGGTGTCGTTCGCAACGTGGTCCGGGATGCCAGGCAGAGCTTTGCCGAGAGTCGGGCTGGAAAGACGAAGAAACGAGGTTGGGAGGTCCTCGACTCCGAACTCGGCCACGCCGGGGACGAAGAAGATGCGTCCCGATTCGATCGACTCGTGGCGAACGAGGGCATCCGGGACGAGCACACCGAGGCGCCTTCCCTCGAGTCGCAGATCCTACTCGAACTCCTCTTCCGAGTGGGCGGCTACCCACATCAGCAGATCGCTTTCGGCTTCAGCATCCTCATCCACGGCAAGGAGAAGAGGACCGAGACCGAAGAGTCGACGAGGGTGGCGGTCTGGGGGGACCCGGGCCGGGTGGTGGAGGAGTACTCGAAGGATGCGTTGCAGGCGTCGTTCGAGGAATTGGTTTCGCTCCTCCGAACGCACTCCGGTTACCCGGAAGCGCTCCTCTCCGAGTGCCGAGGCTACGTGGACGCGCGACTCGTCATGACTCTGGGTGATCTCTTCTACAGGGATGCGGGATCGCGCAAGAGCTTTGAGGACATGCTCGATCGGATCACGGGCGCGACTCGTGTCGAAGACTACTTCAAGAGCCGGTCCGGGACGCTCGCGGTGGCAGATTGGTGCGACAAGGTGAAGAACCGGATCGCGCGAGCGTTCGAGGACCCGTCGACCTTGAAGCGAAACCCCATTCCCTTCTCGAGAGAAGGAGAGGAGCCCGGCGGAGCATGAACGACTGGACCTACAAACTGCTGCGCTACTCGCGGGGGGAGTGTGGGGACGCGGAAGCCGCGGCGATCTGGGCGGAACTTCGCCGGTCTCCCGAGCTGTTCGCGCGCTACCGGGCGATTCAGCGGCTGGGTTCTTCCTTCGAGGGGCACTGGGCTGCCTTCGCGCCCCCGTTGCAGCTGGAGGGCCGTTGGTCCGTGACCCTACGTGGAGTGCTCGACGGGGCGAGACAGCTCGGAACCGTGATTGCGGAGCGAGCGGCATCCCTGACGTCACTCGCATCTCCGCAACTCGTTCCAGCCTACCGGGGAGTTGCTGATCCGACCGCGAGTCCCGCGGTGAGGGAAGCTCTGGAGGAGGCCGAGGCTGCAGTTCGATCGGGGAACTACGGGGAGTCCCTGGATTCGATGCAGCGGGCTGCGGACAGTGCGCCTCAGGTCCAACAAGAGCTCCGTTGGACGCTCGACGTGGACGAGACCAAGGCCGAGGTCATCCTACTCCCGGTGGAAAACCGTCTCATAGTGCGGGTGCCGTCCGATCTGTCTGGGAGTTGGACTGTTCTGGCCATGACCGACGAGGCAGACGACGAAAGGGTCGATCCGGAGAGTCCCAAAGCTCACCCTTTGGAACCCGTCGAGGGTTCGGGGTATCGGGTCGCCGAAGTGGACCTCGAGGATGGTTCCTTCCGGCTTCTCCTCCAGCGGGAAGACGGGTCTGAGTAGGAATCGACCGAGGATGGGTCGGGGTTTCCGGGGGCACCGGACGATTCCCGAACCCAACCCCGACCGATTCCTGATCCGAAACGCGGTTGCTTCCCACCGTCCCTACTGCAGCTCGAGGACGTCCCTCGCCACGTAGAAGGAGAAGGCACGGAGGTCCGATCCCAGCGTCCGCCACATCCCCGTGGTCAACGCTCCCGCGACGGTGTAGCCCTCCTTACGGAGCGCGACGTACGTCTCCCTTCCTGCCCGCGAGTTCGACCGCAGCATTTCGGGGAGAGAGTTCGCCGTCTCGTAGCGGGACACGTCGGTGTCGACGAAGCCCTGGACGATGTTCTCCACGCCCGATGCGGTGACCTGCCCGGCGACGAATCCACCGACGCTGAGTGCCCCAGCCGCCCGACTCGCACCAGACGCCCGCGCCGCTTCGATGGCCGGTTCGACCGAGTGACCGACCACGTCAGCCACGACCGTACGGATCGCGAGCCTCGTCGTTTCCGCACCGGGGTCGTTCGAGGTCAGCGCATCGAGGGCTCCCAGAGCGCGGGCCGTCCCGTCCAGCACGCGACTCCGCGTCGTGAGATCAGCGAGCCACTGGGTGCGAAACGCCTTCAGTCCCGGAGGACCACCAGGTTCGGCGGAGGTTGCTTTCGCCAGGTCGACGATGCCCTTGCCATAGTCCGCGACGTTGGCCAGGGTGGCTGCGGGGCGCACTCCCACGAGGTCGATCTCGTCCCGGACTGGTCCGGAGCTTACGTGAGTCGCGGAGGAGGAGTCGCCTCCCCGCTGCGTCACGGTCGATGCGAGGGACGGTGTCGTACTCTCGATCGAGACCGTCGAGCGACCGCTCCCGAGAGCTAGTTCCGAGTTTGCCATGACGATTCCTCCCCTTCGTGATCCTGGAACACCCCGAGGTAGTCCGCGATCTGGAAGGCCCTCTGGGTCAGCGGGTCCTTTCGCTCCGGATCGATGAGATGGATCGCGGCGAGTACCTGGAGGGCCTCGTCCAGGCGCGTCACATCCGTACCCACCAGATTCACTTCGACCTGAAGGAGTGCCTCGAACAAGTAGCATTGAGCTCGGAGGTGATCGGGATCACGGGCAACAGCCGCTTCCAGGTGAGGAACCGCTGCTTCGTAGTCCTCCCGTTGGATCTCGATCGCCCCAAGTGCGAAGTGGAGATACGGATCTTCCGGGACGTAGGCGAGAAGTCCTTGGAAGATCGGCTCTGCCTTGTCGAGCTTTCCTTCGGCCACCAAGGCCTGGCCGATGGTGACGAAACCGTCGTACTGCTCGGCGGTCGTGCCATCGAAAGCGGCGAGGGAGAGGTCTCCCAGCGCAACGCCTGCGATCGCCTCTGCGAAGTCAGTCGGAGTGCAGCAGTCGGCTGCCGTGATCGCGTTCTTCCGGGTCATCGGAGTCCCTTTCTGCCACGAACCCGCGAGGACGAGTCGTCCCCGCGGGCGTGACCCTTCCTCTGGACTAGGCCTTGAAGTTACGGATGATGCTCGAGCTCGCGTCGTGCAGAGTCTTGAGCGTGTTCGTTGACAGTTCGTAGAGCTGCTTCCGGCGGTCCATGGCGCTCTGGAGCTTGGTCTGGAGGTGCTGCAGGTTGGCGTCGTCCCGGTATTCGCCCGACTTCTTCCCACCGCTCGATGCTGCTGCGCCCTTCTTGCCGTCCGGTTCCGGCTCCTTGTCTAGTTCCTTCTTGATACCCTTCGAGAGTTCCTTGATCTCGTCGTCGAGCTTGTCTCCGAGGAGAGCCATGAGCGCGAGGACCAGGTCTTCGATGCTCCCGCTCTCGAGCGCCTTGTTGTAGTCCGCCTCGAGCTGCGCCCGCCGGGCGTCGTCCGAAGGGGCGGCCTCACACTCCTGACTACTCCCGGGGGCCTGACACCCATCAGTCTGCGGCGCCCCGTTCAGCATGCTCGCGACGGCCTCGAGGATCTTGCTGAGGGGGATCCCGACCGGCCGCCGCTGTCCATCGAGCTTCCCGTCGAGGCTGTCCTGAACGAGTGCCTCGACGTTCGGATAGAGGATGCCCTTGTACAGAACCTGTCCGCCCTTGAGGATCATGGGACGGACCCAGGAGAAGTTGTACCGACGCTGCGTGATGCGCCCCTTCTTCGAACGCTGGCCCTTCTCGAAGAAGTAGCTGTCTCCGGCTTCCACCCGGCGACCGATGGACTCACCCGGAGCCGGCAGTTCGCCGGGGGTTCCGATGATTCCTCCGAGGCTGCCGAGGAACTTCGTGAACACTTCCGGGCTGAGCTGCTGCTGGATCTTGCTGAGGTTCTCCGTGATCGGGCCCAGATCCTGCGCACCGAAGAGCTGCCCCACGTTGGCCATGGATCCGAGATTGCTGAAGATTCCAAGCGACTGGCTGGACATTTCGAGACTCCCTTTCGTTTCGAGGTCGTTGTGAACGGTGCCCCCGCTTACGAAGGTTGATTCCGGGACGAGGAGCGAATTCTCGCGGGGTGGCGTGCTCGGGATCGAGAATTCTCGCGGCAGAGCGGGCGGTGGGAGGAGGGGTCGCTCTGGGACGAGGGATTCGAGGCAGTTCCTCCGTCTCGTACGAACGCGATCGGGGCGGAAGGGATCTTTGTCCGCTTCCGCCCCGATCGGTTCCTGCCACTCGGCGGCTACTGTTCGGCTCTCAGCCACCCATCGGAACCGTCAGGCCGAATTCGATGTGTGTCGTCGAGTCCTCGATCCGGAGCTCACCGAACCCGCGCAGCTTCGGAGTGAGCTGCGTCTCGATACCGCCCAGGAGGTTGATCTGGAGCTCAGCCGCACTGGCACTGGCCCCGCCGATACTGACCGTTCCCCGAGCGTATCCGAGGCCACCTCCAGCGTACGGCGTGACTGCGGATTCGAGAGGGAAGAGGTACTTCACGTCCCCGTTCAAGCGGAACAGGGAGAACGAGAGTCCGAACTCACTCTTCCGCCAGTAGGAGAAGCTCGGTTCGAGACGCAGGTTGGGCATGAACTCCCCGCAGTCGGCGTGGCCACCGAAGGTGAACACGTTGCCGAGACCCATGTCGGTGAATCCGATCTGACCGCCGATGCCGCGGAGACCGAGGTCGCCCTGGGCCGAGGACGAGGCCGCAGTGACTGCACTGAAGAGCAGAACGAGAGCGATGATTCGAGTACGCATGATAGTTTCCTCCACTTTTGTTGGCCTTCCGTCTCAGGACGGGAGATCTGATGAGAGGGATTCAGGGTTGCGGGAGACTTATCGTCGGCGCGGCGTGGAAACAGGCGGATGGTATCGGCTCGGGTTCGGCTCGGGTGTGGACCGGTGGGGTGCGTCCTCTAGGCGCTCTACCGCCGCGGTTGGATCGAGTGGCTGTGGCTGGGACGGGACCTCCAGGTCGGGACCTCTAGTTCGAGACCTCTGATTCGAGGGCAGCGTCGAGGTGGGAGAAGGAGGAGGCCGGCCTCAGGCACCGACCTCCTCTCGGCTTCTTCACACGTCGCCGCGGATACGTATCACCGAACGACCATGATCTTCCGACTTTCCGAATTCCCGGCTCCGGTCAAGCGGAGGAAGTACATTCCCGTCGCGATCTGTTCCGAGTCCCAGGTGACCTGGTGGACACCAGGGGCCAGGCGATCGTCGAGCAGGGTGTCCACCACACGTCCGCTGGCGTCGAAGACCCGAATCTGGACTCGGTCGGTGCGGGCCATCGAGAAGTCGATCGTGACGGGACCTCGCACCGGGTTGGGGTAGACACGCGAGATACGCGTCTCCTCAGGCGTCGCGATCTGCTCCTCGCGTGTTACGAGTACTCGGAAGCCGTGGTCCCGACTGCCGCCAGCGAAGGCGTAGCGTCCGGCTGCTGCCATCGGTACCACACTTCCGCTCCTCGTATCTTCGAGGTAGGCGAACCAACCGTCGGGCAAGTTCTCGACTCCCGACCAGGTGATCCACGCCTGTCCTTCGACTCCGCTCGCGCGCAGGCGCCAGGTGTAGCTCTCTTCGTCCAGCGGATCAAAGCAGGACTGGAACTCGTACCCGTCCGGGTTCTCCTGAAGGGCGACCAAGCGGAGCCCTTCGTCGAAGAACGGCGGCCGGACGAAGTCCCTGGGGTCGTCACCGATCCGGGAACCGGCGCGCGCACCGAGCACGACACCCGCATCCGAGTCTCGGTCGGATCCGATGGAGAGCTCGAGCTGCCAGAGCGCGCTGCGGGAGGACCCGATGCCATCGGTTCCGACCGTGCTCACGAGTTCAGCGGAGCTGCCCACTGCAGACACGCCCGCGGCCGTCTCGCCCAGAGCGATTCCGCCCGCAGCGATTTCGCCCGTTGTCGTCGCGGCAATCAGTCCACCCGTCGGCACCGGATCCGAAGGGAGGATGAGCGTGCACCGCTGGATGCACTGCACGAAGTACCCACCCCACGGATTCGCTCCATAGCGGATCGTTTCCGGATCGGCGTGTAGGTAGTCGCCGTTGTTCTCGAGGTCCCCGGACGGGTCCTGGTACCAGGAGAGCTGAGGACGCACGTAGGCGTTCGCTTCCTCGGAGCCGAACGGCCAGGCTTCGTCTCCAACGGAGACGAGGACATCCGACCACCGGACGTTCGCGCCTGGGTTCGGAGCGCCGACGAGGCACCATCCGGGTTCCAGTGCGACTTCGACCAGACTCTGATGCTGGCGGCCCTGCAAGGCCGGCGGCTCTGCCGGAGCGCTCACGGTCGCGATCCAGTAGGCTCGACCGGCCACCACGACCGGATCCTCGACCAGATGTCCGCCGTGGACTCCATAGCCGCGCCAGGTCATCTCTCCCATCGTGCCGAGGCTGGCCGCGAACACCTGGGAGAGCCGTGTTCCTACTGGTACATCGACCGGGATCGTGGTCATGAAGTAGCGTCCCTCCGGGAAGAGGGGAGTGATCGGGGCTTCGACCTGTTCCTGCCGCTCCAGTGCGAAGATCCAGGAGATCGGCTCGCAGAGCGGATTCCCAACTCTGTCCTCGACACCGTCCACGTGTACTCGGACGACCTCGCCACGAGAGAAGGCGGAGCCTTCACTCAGGACGAAACGGTACTGATTGTTGGCCATCGGCACGACGGTCCCGGAGTAGATCTTCTCGACCGAGTTGTGGACGCCACTGACGTACCAGCTATCGGGGTCGTCCGCACCCACGACGGGCTCACTGAAGGTCACGCGGATCTCGCGACCGCCTGGGGAGATGCTGTTTCGGGCTGGGGCCACCGAGACCGCAGACGGACAGGATCCGTCGTCATCCACGACCGTGAACTGGAACTCCCAGATCACGCCCATCGGGTTGGACGCGTAGTCCTCGATCTCCCCGTCGACGATGACCGAAACATCAGCTCCGTCCGTCAGAACCTGGGCGGGTGTGAACTCGAACCGGATGTCGTCCGTCGTGCCAACCTGCCCCAGCGCAACCTCAGCTCCATCGACCTCGATGGTGACGTGATCGGCGAACGCCTGGACCGGCTCGGTGAACTCGACCCGGATCTTCGGTACGGTAGGATCGGTGGTCGCTGAGAGGTCGATGTCGACGATGGACGGCGCCGTGCAGTCACGGGTCGTGAATCCCCACGTCGAGATGTGGGGGACTTCCTGTCCGCGGTCGTTCTGGAGTGCCCCCTCCACCGTGACCTCGATCGTCTCTCGTTCACCGAACGGACGGTCGGGGGTCCAGACGTAGCGGGTTCCGGTTGCGTTCCGCTCCACCGCAACCTGTCCGAGGCGACCATCGCCGTCGGTCCTGACCGACCAACTTCCCGCGCTCTCCAGTCCGGAGACGCCCTCGTCGAACTGGAGTTCGATCGAGGTGACTTCGTTCGGGCAGAGCGCGTCTCCCGCGCCCGGAATGCGGACTGGAGGATTGGGCATCCACGGATCGAGTGGGATTTCGAACTCACAGGTGTGATCCGAGCCGAGCAGATTTCCGGAGCGATCCGCCAGGCTCTGATCTACGGCCACCTGGACGAAGTCTCCCGGCTCGACGCCCTGCACCTGGATCTCGTACCGCGTAGGAGTCGGCGGGATCGCGTAGGTCCACGACGCGTCGAGATCGTTGGTCCGGACGACGACGTGGTCTCCGAAGGCCTGCACGGGTTCATCGACCTCGACGACCACGACCAGGCTTCCATCCTGGAGAGTCCCTGTGGACGAGCATTCGACCACATTCGGCGCGGTGCAGTCCCGGGTGGAGAAGGTCCAGGCGTGAGTGAAGTCGAACGGGTCTCCATCCGGGGTCCGGATCGATCCGTCGATGGATACGGCAACCTCTGCCGACTCCGGGAGGAGATCGCCGAGACCCAGCGTGAAGGTCCGGCCATCCGTCGACCGGGTCACGACTCCACCGGTGATCCCGGCACCGTCGGCCGTCACGTGCCATGCACTTCTCGATTCCGGGCCGAAGACCGGCGAGTCGAAGGTCACGGAGAGGTTCGTAGGACAGACCGACCCCGTTGGACTCCAGTCCGACAGCACCGGGAGCTCCACGACGAATCCGCACTCGTGGTCTGCGGCCATCCCGTTGCCACTGGTGTCGGTGACTTCGGAAGCGTCGATCCTCACGGCCACTGCCTCGCCATCCGATAGGTTGCGATTCAGGATGACGCGGTACTCGACATCGTCCGTCGTCGTGATGGAAGCGACGAGGTCGGCGGAGGCTTGATCCTCCACCGAGAGCCCGGCCTCGACTCCCCGCACCGGCTGGTCGAATGCGACCACGACGACCGGATTCGGTATGGTCACCGTACCGGACGGCTCGCAGCGAACCACTTCCGGCCCGACGCAGTCGAGAGTCTGGAACGACCACGAATAGTCCTCACCGAGCGAGATCCCCGAGGAGAGGCCCGCGATGTTCCCGCTGAGGGAGACGTCGATGGCTGCACTCTCAGGCAGGCCCGACGTGGCGCGGAACGTGAAGATGGTGTCGTCGTCGTTTGGCTCGACGATGCCCTCGATCGGGCTGCCGTTGGCGGACAAGGACCACAGGCCTGGATCGTCCGCCCCAACCGGTTGATCGAAGGTGACGACGATCGGGCCCGGGCAGGCCGAGCCGCCGTCTGCCGGCGAGACCGAGAGTACGACCGGACGCTCGACGATCCGAACGTCGTCGATGAACCAGCCAGGGTTGCTCCGACTTCCATCCGACTGGAAGTGGAAACCAACCTGGATCAGCTCGCCCTCCAACTCGCCGATCTCGACCGACTGGCGGATCCAGTTGTCATTGGTCCAACCGGTCGTGGTCAGGCGGGCCACTCCGCGATCCTCGGCTCCGTACTCCCAGACGTAGACTTCACCCCTGTCCCCGCTGTTGATCTTCGCCCACTGATAGAACTCGAGGGCTGCGTGCGCATTCGAGACGGGCATCGGGGGACTGATGAGCCAGCCGTCGCTGTCCGGCTCGTAGTGGGATCCAAGGAGTGTCCCTGCGCAGCGGGTCGACTCGTGTCCATAGCCTGGATTCCCGACAGGGACGCCGACCTGCCACACTCCTTCGATTGCGTACCAATCACCGAACCCGTCGTTCGCCGTCGACTCCCAGTCATAGACGTCGACGCGGGAGTAGTCCCCATCCTGGATCTCGAAGTCATCGAGATACCAGCCCACGCCGTTGTTGTCGCGGTCCGAATGGAGGTGGAACATGATCTCCACGGACTCTCCAGCGAAGCGATCCATCGATACGACCACGGGCTGCCAGAGCTTGTCGGTGGTCCTGAGCGGTTGGATCTCCTCCCATTGGGTGCTTCCGGCAATGCGTGCGTAGATCCCAGCGGAGTCCGACTCGTGAAGGTCCAGCCAGTGGAACAAGCGGAGCCGGGGCCGATCGTCCGGAACCGGGAACGGCGGTGTGATCAGCGTGGCGTTGGTGTAGGAATCGTAGCCGTCGAGATCCAGGCGTTTCGCCGACATGCAGCGTCCGCCGGAGTGTGGCGTGACGTTGTCGCTGTTGTCCGGGTACCCGATGTCCCATCGGCCGTTTGGCGACTGCCAATCCCGCCACACGTCGACCATGGTTCGCTCTTCATCCCAATCTTCCACCATGTGGAAGTCGTAAGGACCGGCCTCGACGGAGATGTCCTCGACAAACCAACCTGGATTGCTGCCACGGTCGTCTGACCGAAAGCGGAACGCGAATTGAATCGACTGGCCGGCGAATCGGCCGAGAGGGATCGAGATCGGCGTCCACAGGTCTCGTGTGTCAGGATTATTGTCGCCTTCTTCCCGCTCGAACCCCCACACCTCTTCCCACTGCCCAGAGCCTACAACGCGGACTTCGACGGCGATTCCATCGCTGCCCTTGCCGAGCTCGAACCAGTGCCAGAAGCGCAGCCGCGGGTCGTGCGATGCGGGAGGTACCTGGATCTCTGGCGAGATGTAGCGAGCCAGACGATTGACCGGGTAGTGACTGCCGATCACGGTACCGAGGTAGCGACCGCCGGAAACGGCCCGACTCGGATTGCCGTCGACGAATCCGACCTCCCACACATCCTGGTCGCCACTCACGGTCCAGCTGTTCTGTGACCCTTCCCAGTCCTCGAAGAAGAGGACAGTCGGTTCGGTTGGAACCGAGCACGGGTCGGAGGCGCAGCTCGAACCAGGGCCCGCGAAGCTGCCGCCGATGGCAAAGCACTCGTCCCCAGTGAGAATTCGGCACTCCTCGCCCAGGCAGCAGGCACCGTCTGGGGAGACGCACTCGGCGTCTTCGCAAAGGGAGTAGTGGCCGTTGTACGAGCCACCGAACGCGTCGCAGAAGACTTCGTCGAGCTGGTTGCAGCTCCCGTCGGGAAGGCAGCAGGCACCGGTCGGTTCCGGAACGCTCGCGGTTACCAGGACGGAGGAGGCGCACTCGGTCCCCAGGTCGAGCGTGCAGGACGACAGTCCGGCTTGCGAGGGGGCAAACTCGATCTCGAGGTTCCCCGTTCCGGCCGCCGGCACGTCGAAGTTCGGACTCCCCACGATCCGGAAGGCCTCGCACTGAGAGCCTGACCCGAAGGAGGCGTGAACAGAGAGGGTGGCCGTACCGGTGTTGCGGATGGGGATGACCTCGATGGCACGATCTCCGATCCGAGTGTCCGGAAACTCGAGAGACGCAGGAACATCGCACTGCGGCGCGGTACCTCGGCCTCTCGCCACGACGCTGCAATCGTCAGAGACGAAGACCTCGCACTCGTACTCGCGGGCGAAGGTCGGGTCGAAGGACACGTCTACAGTACGGGACTGACCCGGTGCGAGGTTGAACGCGCCACCGTTCCTCGTGACCTCGAACCCCGTACAGGATTCGCGGACATTGCCCGAGAGCGTCTCTCCGCCGACGTTCGAGATGGTGAAGGACAGCACCTCGGCGGCGCCGTCCACTTCGACGTCTCCGAAGGTGAGCGTGCTGCGGTCGAGCTGGCACTCGGCGGGAGGAGCAGAAACGCCCGTGCCGTGCGCAGATACCTCGCAGCCATCGGCTACGCTGATCGTACAGGTATGGTGTCCGGCCGTGGTCGGATCGTAGACGACCGAGATCGTCTCCTGTTCCCCGCCCGGGACGGAGATCTGCCGGATTCCACCCTCGATGGCAAAGTGGGTGCAGGACTCCAGGATGAACCCTTCCAGAGTCTGGCCCCCGGTGTTCGACACCGTGAAGGAACGAGTCGCTAGCCCGCCGTCAACGTCGACGCTGCCAAAGTCCAGCGTACTCGGCGAGACGTTGCATACGGCAGGCGAGAGGAAGCCATTGCCTGTGAGCGCATAGCTACCAGGGCACCCCGACCCAGTCGAAGCCGAGCACGAGTACGGTCCTTCGCTCGTTGGGGCGAACCGGACGGAGAAGCTCTGGGACTGGCCCGCCGCCAGGCTGTAGGACGCAGGACTGATGAGCGTGAAGCCTGAGCAAGAGACGGAGACCGTGCCGGTGAGCACGCCACCACCCACGTTCTGAATGGTGAAGCTCTCGACTCTCGAGGAACCGACTTCGACCGATCCGAAGCTCAGTCCGTTGGATGGGCTTCGGCTGCAAGAAGGTGCCGGCTCGCACTGAACGTCCTGACAGGAGACGCCGGAGCCGTGGAACGTTCCGCCCTGGACGGCACACTCACTGGGAGTGAGCTGCGAGCAACTGTTCGCAATGCAACAGGCGCCCGGGGGCTCCGGTGTTTCGGGGCAGTAGTTCTCCCCGGGGTCGCCGAATCCCATGACTCCGTAGTCAGCGATCGGGTCGAGAATGCCGGGGACGGAATCGTCCACGAAGGCTCCTCCCTCCGGGCGCGAAGACTCCTCGATGTAGACGTAGGCCCAATAAGCTACATACGCTTGAAGGACACGTGTTTCGAACCAGCCGACCGGAGTGACTTGAGAAGTCTGGGTAGATGTCCAAACGACGGAGATTCCGCTCCCCGGTTGCGGCCAGTTTTGATCGGGAATTGCGAGGTCCCCACAGATCCCCCAGTCGGTGATCTCTACCTCGTCGCTCCAGTAGTCGATTCCGAACTGGACGCCGCTCATGCGAGGGCTGGATCCGTCCGGGAACGCCGCCAGTACCCACCATGTGTACCTGTCCCCGTCGGACGGAAGCCATGGGTCGGCCTGGTTGCAGTAGTTGAGGTTGATCGCCTCGCATTCGGACCCGGTCGCCGCGAACTCGGGATCGCCGTGGACGATCAGCACACCACCCGCGTTCGGACCGGCCAGAGCGTGGGTCGTCATGGCGAGAACCAACCCGACGACCGTGAGGAGACTCAGAAGGATTGAAGCACGCCGTGGCGTGATCGAAGAGGCAGCGTAGAACGACATAGACTCCTCCCACTTATCTATCGGGAAACAGGCCGTTGCGCTGCCCCCGGGGTCTGTGAAACGACGCTGGAGTAGGTGGGGAAGGATCAGGGAGTTATCGTGGGCGAGCAGGGGATGGAGACAACGATGCGTGCGGCCAGCGACTCGAACGCGCTATCAGAACTCCGCATGCCACCGCACGACGAGATCGGCTTCGTCCAAACCGCGAATCCGCATCTGGAGCGAGATCTCGGAACCGCGACACGGAGAGGAGTCGCAGAGGCTCCAGGCTCCCAAACCGAGGAGGCAGAACCACCACGAGGAACGAGCCAAAGCGTGTCTGACCTCGTTGGGATCCTTTCGACGCATGTCGAATCCTCCTCCGGTGGTGGGACTGCACCTGTCCTATGCGGTCGTGCCGTCGCCTGCTCCCTCCGTCTCGGGCTTGGGGTTCGTTCGGCGGCTTTCCCGAGTTCCCGCGGGTCCCGGCTGTTCCGTCGCCTTCCGTAACCAATCTCTGGGGAGGTCTCCGAGCGACATGCCCGTTCGGCCCGATCAGATTTCGACCTGCCAGATTCCCATCGCACTGCATTCGAGGTCCTGGATTTCTTCGACGAGTTCCGGCCAGGCGAACTCCCGGGCCTTGCGGAGATTCTCGAGAGCTTCCGCGGTTTGGCCGACTTCGATCTGGGCCTGAGCTAGGGCAGTCCGGAGAACGGGATCCTCGGGCGAGTCGTTCACAGCCACCTGGAAGTGACCCGATGCACGACCAGGCTCACCCAGCGCGTAGTACGCCCAACCCAGGGAGTACCGGATGTACGTGTCCTCGGGGTTCCAGTTAGCGGCCCTGCCATAGGACTCGAGGGCGTCTACGTATTGCTCCTGCTCCCAGGCGAGATCCCCGGCAGTCACGTAGTACTTCGTGACGGAGTAGTCGAGAGCCACGCCGAAGACCAGCGCCGCCGCGGATGCCGCGGCCAAGACGAGGGGTCGACGAAGGAAGAGCGAAGCCGCGGGACGAAGGGCTGGGGGCCTGTCAAAGACCCATCCTTCGGTTTCTGCGACTCGTGCCCTGTAGAACACAACAGCATGAACCGTGGCCAGCATTCCGACGGTGGCAATGAGTACGACGCGGATTGCAGTCGTCATCGTCGCCCAGGAACCGGGGAACAGGAGATCGGGAAGGGCCAACAGCGGCGCGTAGATTGCTGCCCAGAGAAGTGCCGCTCTCGTCATGCGGCCGATCTGGCCGTCGGTGAGCTCCCAACTCCGGCGAAGTGCCTGCCGCGGGGGAAGTGACTCGAAGACGGCCGAGGGCAGCGCGAGTGACCATCTGGCTCCGAGCAGGAGACCAGGGACCAGGAACAGAGCCGTCGCAGCTCCCAGGACGAGGGTCAGGCCAATCCGCAACAAGGCGAGTGAAACGTACTGCCGGAACGGAGAGGTCGGGCGTTCCATGCGGATCCCCAGGCATTGGCCGGCAAGGGCGGTCGCGCTTCGAGACACCCGAAGCATCGCGAAGAACGTGAATACTGCGCCGACGACGAGAACCGTTCGCGCGTGGTTCTCGAACACGGAGGATGCCAAGTGTGTCGCTGCGGCAAGGAATCCTGACACCACGATGAGAGAACGCAGGAGAGGGCCGTGATTCCGCCGTACCGTCTCCCAGGTCTCGGCGTGGAGATCTCTGACGGTCGTCTCTGGCGCTAGAACGGTCTGTGTGACGACGATGAGTTCGCGCGTGTCCATGGGGTCCTCCCGCGTTGTTCGGCTGTAGGGCCGGTTCGGCTCGTGTCCCCGAGAAGCGACAGGTGTCTGGTCCTGTCCGGCGATACCACATCGAGCTTCGTTGGGATTCCCGACGGATCCGGGAGTTGTCGTTGGCTCGTCGAGCCAAACTCGCGAAGTTCCTGCTGGGGAAACTCGATCCAAGCGCGGGGGCCCGCGGGAACTCGGTGGGCGCAAGTGAAGGGTGAGAAGTTCCGACAATCACACCGCTGACCGCCAGACGGCCTCAGCCGAGCACGGGAGGTAGACGATGAATCATGTGCTGATCGAGGTCCAGCCCGCCGCTGTCGTTCCAGAGTCCCGCGAGGAGACGGCGAAGAGTCGGTTCCCAGTGGGAATCGGAGTCCTGTCTGCACTCCTCATCCTCGGTGGCAGCTGGATGCTCCTAGGGTGCATTCCGCTCCTTCGCGATTCGAGTCGGATGGACTTCGTGGGCGAAATGCTCGGCGCTTGGCCGGCCCTTGTCCTTGGGCTCGTTGTGCTCCAGGCGGTCCTCGCGATCAGCTCGGGAATCGGGCTCGCACTGCGCGCGAAGTGGGGTTGGTGGATCGCTGCATTCTTCTACACGTTTGGGATCGCGTCGAATGCCATCTCACCACTCGGGCTTTGGATGCGGGCGCAGACTCTTGGACTCTCGGGCTCCGATCTGGCCACTCCTCTCGTCAAGGCCGGAGTCGCTGTGGTCATACAGTCCTTGATTCTGGTCTACTTGATGCGCAAGCGGTCGGTGTTCGGTGTGGGGTACTTCTCCGCAATGAAGTCGGTGGGGCTTCTCTTCGCGATCGCCATCCAGGTCCTCTTCTGGATTGGGATCGTGAACGAGACGTTTCCTTGGAGGTAGTCGGGTGGGATCCGTCCTTGTGGAACGTAGAGACGGACAGAGAATGGAGCTCACCGACCTGACTACCGTGTACCTCGGTCTCGGGATCCTCACGGACGATTGCGCCTGTCGGTTCCGCCCTCGGGCTCGTTCGATGGAGTCTACGCCTCCATGGGCTATTCTCACTCCTCGAAGGGCTACCTGTCTCTTCAAGCCCTGTCATTCCTACTCATGGCTCAGACGAAAGTGAGGCCTCCGGGGCGAAGTCGACCGGATCACGGGCCAGCTCGAGACGAACCGAACGGCGTGTTCCCGAGCAGCTTGTGATCGGTTGGACCAGCACGATCTTTTCGAGAGGCTGGGACTCCCTGACCCTCGGCATGGTGGTCGGCGCGATCGCGGCCAGACTCCGACGGCAGCTCTATGCCGTGCCTGTAGTCTCACTCGTGGGCGGCGTGATCGGCGCCTGGCTCCTGTCCCGACTCAGGTGCGCCAGGGGAAGCAGGTGATGAGTTGCGCCCCGACCCGAGCGTGACGTAGTTTGTCCGAGGACGATACCGCGTGGTCCTAGACCTAGATAGGTAGCCAACCAACCATGACGTCGATCGGAGATCGCGATGCTGCGCTTGTTCGTACTCTCTTTCTTGGCGGTGGCCCCGGTCAGGGTTCTCGGACAATGCACACTTCTTGTGAGCCCAGATGGACCAGACACGATTCAAGACGCGGTCGACGCTGCCGTGGACGGCGATATCATCTGTTTGGAGGATGGCACCTTCACCGGCGTTGGCAACCGCGACATCGACTTCCGCGGGAAAGCCATCACGATTCGGTCTCAGAGTGGCGACCCGGAGGCCTGCGTCATAGACGCCGCGGGGGAGGCGGGCAGTCCTCATCGTGCCTTCCAGTTCAGCAACGGAGAAGGGCCTGGTTCGGTTCTGGAGGATGTGACGCTGACTGGCGGGTACTCGGAGGGATCTCGGTGGGGCGGCTATGGGGGGGGCCATTCTGTGCATCACCTCCTCGCCAACTCTTCGCAACCTCAGGTTGGTGTCCAATCGGGCGGACCCTGACGATGGCGGCGGCGGTGGAATCGCGTGTACGAAGGGGGCATCACCCAACATCGTTGACGTGACGTTCTTCCAGAACCGGGCAGGCTCCGGAGGCGGCCTCTTCTGCGTCTTCGGTTCCTCTCCGGTCATGACTCGCGCGAACTTCATAGAGAACACTGCCCGAACTGGCGGCGGTGTGTATGTCGAGGATGACTGCGCGCCGACCTTCAGCGACTGTTCATTCGACCGCAACCTGGGTGATCTCGCTGGTGGTGGAGTCCTGAACGGTGGTGTGACGCGATTCGATCGGTGCACGTTCTGTGGCAACCGTGCGGCGCAGGGCGCATGTCTTTGGCTTGGCTACTTCAGTAACACCCGGACCTCGAACTCGATCCTGGCGTTCGGCCAGAGGGACAGGCCGTCTCCTGCGTCGGAAGCGATCTCCTGGAAGTTGGGTTGAAGTGCTGTGATGTCTATGGCAATGAGGGTGGAGACTGGACTGATTGCATCGCGGGACAGGAAGGTACCGGCGGGAACATCTCCGCGGATCCCCTCTTCTGCGACAGGGAGGCCGGCAACGTCGACCTCGACTGGGACTCCCCATGTCTGCCGCGGGACTGGGCCAGCGTGGAACATCCTTGCGGGCGGATGGGCGCCCGGTTGGGCGGTTGTGGGCAGGAGTCCGGGCGGGGGGCCCTGCCGTCGGCAAGCGATCGGCTACCATCAAGGGACCGGTCTGCCCTTGCTGCCCTCTGGCAGGATCCCGCGACGCGCCTGGTGGCGTTCGACATCGAGATGTCATTCGCGGATCAGTTGGAGGTTCGTGTGATCGATGTCGGTGGAAGAGTCGTCAGCATACCAGCCAAACAGCACCTCCCGGCCGGCGAACACTCAGTCCGCTGGGATCCGCGGCAGGGAGGAACTCCGAGCGGAGTCTACTACGTTCGTGTGTTGGGAGGTGGTGTCAACGAGTCGGGCCGAGTCGTTGTGACGAAGTAGGCCCAATCAGACCACGTGTCCGTCAGAGGGGACCCACTCCTGGTGGCGGTAGATGCGCTCCACCGTGCCTCAACAGAAGGGCCGAAGCAACTGCGAACCGACGACCCCGAACGCGAACGAAGGTCCGACGAGATCCTCCGGTTCCTTGTGGATGTCGACCCCAGCGCCAGGCGAGACGCTCTCGAACGCGTGTGCGAAGGGAACAAGGCACTTCTCACGGAAGTGAGTCGGAGCCTCGATCGGCTGGAAGCGCTGACTCAAACGTCTTTCGAAGGCGAGGGTGGCGAACCGTCCAAAGACAGTGACTTGACCTTCGGGCCGGGAGCCATGGTCGCCGGCCGATATCGTGTGGAGCGTCTTCTCGGACTCGGTGGCATGGGTGAGGTCTTCGAGGTCTTTGACCTCGACCTCTCGATCCGCGTTGCGCTCAAGACCATCCGGCTACGCTTGGGACGGCGTCAGCAGCAGATTGCGGAACTCAAGCGTGAAGCTCTTCTTGCACGCTCCGTCACCAACCGGCACGTTTGCCGGATCTACGATGTCGGGAGGTCTGGGGACGAAGAGTCCTCTACCTGGTTCCTTACGATGGAGCTCCTGGCCGGCGCGACGCTCCTCCACACGCTGAGAGACCGGGGGAGGTTGTCGGTTCCGGAAGCACTCCCGATCGTGAGCGGGATGGCCGAGGGGTTGGAAGCCGCTCACCGTGCGGGCATCGTCCATCTCGACTTCAAGAGCAACAACGTGATGCTGGTTCCGGACTCCCTGGGACAGCGCGTGGTCGTGACCGACTTCGGCATCGCCCATGCCGTCACTGCGGAGCGCGCCCCGCGATCCTCGCAGACCCGGGGAACGGCCACTCTGCCCCCGATCGCAGGTACACCGGCATACATGGCTCCAGAGCAGGCGCTCGGTCGCGCTGTCGGACCGCAGGCCGACATCTACTCGTTGGGTGTGGTGATGTATGAAATGATGACAGGGCAACTTCCCTTTCGCGGAGGGTCGCCACTGGATCTCGCGTTGCGGAGGGTCAGCGAGGTACCCGCTCCGGTGCTCTCTCTCGCTCCCGAGGTCGGTCGTCTCTGGAGCGACGTCATCTCCAAGTGTCTCGAGCGTGACCTTCGCGATCGATTCTCCCGACCAGGCGAGGTCCTCGACGCCCTTCTGGGGAGGAGTTCCATAGTACTGAGCTCCGCTTCGGCCGATCGGTCAGACGAGGACTACCGTGGCCGAACCACGCCGTCGACCTCGGCTGCCCTCGATTCGAGAGAGAAGCACAATCTCCCCACCCAGATCACGGCCTTCGTCGGGCGGTCGTCGAGCCGACAAGAGGTCGCAGCACTCGTGGGAAGTCACCACCTCGTCACTCTCACCGGATTCGGGGGCGTTGGAAAGACCCGTCTCGCGATAGAGGCAGCCCGCGACGCGCTTCCACGCTGCCCAGATGGCGTCTGGCTCGTGGAGCTTGCACCCATTTCGCAGTCGGATCTCGTGGCGCAGACGATCGCGACCACGCTCGGCCTCAAGGAGCGCCCGGACAGAACGTGGCTCGACGCCCTGAGCCGCCACCTCCAAACTCGAACCTGTCTCCTCGTGCTGGACGGTTGCGACCGCGTGCTAGGAACGTGTGCCTCACTTGCGAGTGCGCTCCTTCGCTCCTGCCCGGGGCTTCGGGTCCTGACTACGAGCCGTGAAGCACTGGGCATACCGGGAGAGACCGTCTTCCCCCTGTCCACGATGGGGGTCCCCCCAGACGCCGGTCTGACCATCGACGAACTCCGCGCATTCGAGTCGGCAGAACTCCTTATCGACCGAGCCTCCGTCGCCCATCCGGGGTTCCGAGTTACCGACGACAACATCGGTTCGATCGTGGAGATCTGCCGACAGCTCGAGGGGATTCCGCTAGCGATCGAGCTCGCCGCTGTGCGCGTCCGTTCGATGACGCTTGGGCAGATCGCGGAGCGCTTGGACCAGAGATTCCGCGTCCTCGGTGGTCGGAGCAGGGGGACCCTTCCCCATCATCAGACCCTCCGGGCCTTGATCGACTGGAGCCACGACCTTCTAGATCCTGACGAGCAGACGATACTCAGGCACCTCGCGGTCTTCTCCGGCGGCTTCTCACTGCAGGCTGCTGAAACCGTTTGTAAGGAGTCCGCGGGCCTGGACGAGTGGGATGTACTGGATCTGCTCTCGCGTTTGCACGACAAGTCCCTGGTGGAAGTGGAAGCATCCCACCGGGGTGGGGGAACTCTCCGCTACTCTACTCTCGAAACGGTTCGCCAATACGCGGAGGACCACTTGCAGGCGCACGGAGAACACGAGCTGGCCCGAGCGGCTCATCGTCGGTACTTCGTGGCCCTGGCCGAAGACGCGCGACGTCACTTGCGCGGTGTGGACCAGTCCCGCTGGTTCGCACTCCTCGACGCCGAACTAGACAACTTCAGAGCAGCCCTCGAATCCTGTCGTGCCACGGAAGACGAGTACGACACCGGCCTTCAGCTCACTAGTGCCCTCGAGATCTTCTGGCATCTTCGGGGGTACTGGACGGAGGGTCGAGAGAGCTGTGAACGTTTCCTCTCGTTGACGGAAGGAGGGTCGACGACCTACCGGGCGAGAGCTCTCAAAACGGCGAGCCTCCTGGCGACCGAACACGGTGACTACGACCGAGCGAGAGCCTATCTCACCGAGAGTCTCTCCATAAACGAACCGTCCGGGAATGAACTCGCGGTCGCATGGTCGCTCGTCGGGTTCGGTGACATCTCACTGCGTCTGCGGCAGCTCGACGATGCCACCGCTCAGTTCGAGCGAGCTCTGAGCGTCTTCCGAGCCTGTGACGATCCGGCCGGCCTTGCCATCACCCTTCAGAACCTCGGGATCGTTTCTGGACGGAAGGGAGATCGAGAGACGTCACGGCGACGGTATGAGGAGAGCCTGGGATTCCATGAGAGGTCCGGAAACCAACTCGGCCGGGCCAACGTGCTGAACAACCTCGGGAGCTTTGCTCGGGAGGAAGGGGACCTGGATGCCGCCGCTCGGCTCTACTCCGAGAGCCTCGTGCTCCAGCGGCAGCTCGGCAACCGGTTCGGTATCGCCGTCAGCCTCAACAACCTCGGAGTGGTGTCGGTGCAGCGTGGACTATCGGCCGCGGCCCGGCGGTACTACGAAGAAGCCCTCGGGGTGTTTCGTGAACTCGGACACAAGGCGGCCGTGGCCCAAGTGCTCCACAACCTCGGAGACCTGGCACGGGAAGGGGAGGATCCCACTGCCGCAAGGAAGCTCTACGTGGACGCGATCTCGTTGATGAGGGAACTCGGGGACGAGACAGGCCCCCTCTCTACTCTCCTCGGCCTGGCCCGCATTGCGACGGACATCGGAGAGTGGCGCCAGGCGTGCTATCTCCTTGGCACGGCGACCTCATTGGGCGAGCGAAGGGGAATCGAGTTCTCGTCTGACGATCGTGCTCTTGCGGGGGCTGTGGAGGTATCGATCGTAGCGGCACTCGGGAGCGAAACGGTCGCCTCTCTCCGTGCCGAGGTCGCGGTCCTCGGCCTGGACGATGCCATCCGGGTCGGCCTCGGGTCCGACCGGGAGAGGTGAGTCCTCCGGCGGTATCACCGCAGCAACACCATCGTCCTCGTCTGCTCGAACGAACGCGACCAAAGCGAACAGAAGTAGACTCCCGCGCCCACCGACCGACCGACTTCGTCGGTTCCGTCCCAGTCGACTTCGAAGCGACCGGGTTCGTGGACTCCCGCTTCCACCAGGCTTCGCACGAGTCGACCCGAAACCGAATAGATCCGGATCGAGACCGGTGCTGATCTGGGAATGTCGTATCGAATGGTCGTTGTGGGCGAGAACGGATTCGGGTGGTTCTGCCCAAGTGCGAACCGGAGCGGAAGAGACGTCGGTTCGGCCCCACTGGAGTTCGGATCCACGCTCAGGACGACGCCGACCGGATCGTAGTTCAGGATCACGGGATCTCCCGTCGCCGCGGCGAACTCACCCAACCGGACCGACGAGGTGACCACCCGGAAGGAATCGCCAGGAGCCGGGAAGAATCCGGCTTCGAAGTTGACCACGAGCGTGCCGTCCAGATTGGCGTCCCCCGACACATCCAGAGCTCCGTAGGTCCCGGGATCGATCCCTTCGAGTCCGATTTCGAGGAGACCAGATGCGCTCTGCACGTAGTTTCCGAGGATTTCCAGGGTTGCTGGGCCGCCATCTCCACCTGGGTGGCACGCGCCGCCGTTGATGAGATCCCCTTGGACCAGCCCGTTCCCCGATAGGCGGGCGTTAGGTCCGAGTGAGATCGATCCTGGCAGGCCACCCATGCCGGCGACGAGAGCGCTTCCATTCTCAACCTGGATAGTCGAAGTCCCGGAGAATCCGGTATCCAGAGCTTCCACCTCGAGTTTGGCTCCCCCGGTCAGTGCAAGCTGGGCGTTGGTGCTACCGCCTGCCCCCAGCACCGTGTTCCCCATGAGAGCGCCTGCCGCTCCGTTCGCGAGCTCGAGGAGGCTGACACCAGGTCCCGTCCCGATGGTGAGCGGCGCTCGCACGACCAAGCTGTCGCCCGCTCCCGTGAGCCGAACAGTCCCGCTGGACCAGTCGATGTCCGCCCCCGCTTCGACGGTCACGCGGTCCGCGATCAGGGTCGACGCTGCTCCGGTCAGGTCCATGCGGGCTTCGGGGTCGATCCGGAGCTCCCGCAATGTGAGGGTGCCCCCTTCGATCTGGAGCCAGCCAGAGTCAGCCCCGCGCTCGGCAGCTCTGTCGGAGTCCCCGTCATCGGGGCGGAACATCCCTCCTCCCCGAACCCAGACTTCGTCTGCGACAGCACCCGCCTGGTCGATCCGGACGAGGTCGTTAAGGAGTACGTCGCTGCTCTCGTCGGGTACCAAAGGTGGGTTCCAGTTCTCCGCGGCAAACCACGAACTACCCGGGCCGACGAACTCACGATAGTTGACCTCTTCGACGAGGATCCTCTGGCCCTCTGACCCCGTCTCCTGCCGAAGTTCCAGTCCGAACGCTTCGATGACCGCAAAGGAGTCGGTGACCGAAGGCGAGGCCAGGACAAGAAAGGTGTCGCCAACGGAGGGGACGAACCCGTTCCCGAGCAGGATCCGGAGTCTTCCGGAGAGCTCGGCGTTGCCGGCGATGTCGATCTGGTCGTATTCGCTTCCGGGAGATCTTCCCTCCCACTCACATTCATAATCTCCGTTCGGTGACTGGGCGAAGCTTCCACTGATCTCGATTGTCCCGGGAGATGCACCCGGGCGAAGGGCGCCACCTGACTGTGCGAAGCTCGGCGTGTCGACGACACCGTTGCCGGAGACCGTGCCGGCGTTCAGAAGGACGGAGGTGGCCTCGAGACGAGTCGTGGGCGCTTCCAGCGTCGTCGCCCCTTCTGGGTCCTGGGTGTACGAGCCAGTGATGGTCCAGGTAGCGGACGGTCCCATGACGATCTCACCCGTGTTCTTGAAGTTCTCGCCGCTCTCGAGCGCCACTCCGTTTGCGACGAACCTTCCCGTGTTCTCCCGGAAGTTCGAGAACGCGGGAGAGTCACTCTCGTCGACGATCGTGCCGGACGGGCCTTCGAGTGTAACGTCGGCCGCGTTCGTTTCGATGTCCGCGCCGTTGAATCGCAGGATGCCCGCGACGATGAACGTTCCGGCCAGCAAGATGTTGCCCGAGTAGCTTCCGAATCCGGCAGTCAAGTCCAGGGTCCCGGTCTGAACCTCGACCGTTCCCACGGTGACGAGGTCTGCCTCGATCGTCGTCGTACCGGTTCCGGGGAGAGACTTGCGGAGTGTCCCGCTGTTCTTGAAGAGCGCTGGCGCCCCCGCCACGTGCTCCAATATCGCGTCGTTCTGGATGTCGAACGCAGCACCCAGTGCGTTCTCCAGCGTGGTCCCAGGTGTAGCCCCCACAGGTCCCTCGCCGTGGCGAATGGCGCCCGTTCCAGACCACGTGGCGGAGCTGGTGTTCCGCAGCACACGCCCAGACCGGAGCTCCTTGTCGTCGCTGCCCGAGATTTCGATGCCGCCGTTTGCGACCGTCTTCCCTTCGCCGGTCATCACTCCGCCGGTCCAGGTGAGAAGGCCATCGAGGACGATATCACCGCCACCGGAGATGGTGGCGCCTGACTCGAGGGTGAGTTCGTCGTGGAGGAACCCGCTGCCAACGAAAGTGATCTCACCTCCGCTGATCCGTAGCGGCTCGTTGCTCTCCAGGGTGTTCACGGCGATCGTGCCAGCCGTGTACGCGACCTCGGTGGTATTGGTTACGTCTGGTATGACGACATCGTCGCCGCTCACGGGTACCCGCGCCAGATCCCAGTTCGAGGCCATCCCCCAGGAAGTACTATCACCGTCGCCCGTCCAGGTGATCGTGTCTGGGTCGGGGAGTTCGAAATGGTACGTCTTGCCTTCCTCTGATTCCGGACCGGTGAATCCGGCGGAGCCTACGACGACTCCAGTATCCGCAAACGGTGAGAATCTCCCCGAACCACTCACTGCAGTTCCGAACGCCGCATCGACATGCTCTCCATCGGCGGTTGTTGCCGCCGTGGCGGCGAGTCCATCGACACTTCCCTCGTAGAGGAACACCCGCCCACCACCAGTGAATGCGCCATCGTAGTCGGGCGCCGCGACGACCACGTCGTCGTAGCCGTCTCCCGTCACATCGCCAACTCCGGCCACTGCGCTGCCGAAGGACGCGCCCGGTAAGTCGCCTTCTGCCCGCCACGAGTAGTTCAGTGCTGGCGGCAACCCCTGGGGAGATCCTGCGAATACGAGGGCGATTCCCTCGTCAACCGTTGGCGAGTCGTACCCGGGAAGGCCGACGATCACGTCAGGGTAGCCGTCAAGATCCACATCACCGGCACCTGAGAGCGAATGGCCGGCTCGGGCGCCGATGTGACTACTCCAGAAATACCACGCTGTTTCTGCCTCGATACCCGTCGGACTTCCGTAGTAGCAGTAGGCCCTGCCGCCGTCTACCTGCGGGTTGTCGTACCTCGGTGCACCAACGAGGAGGTCATCGTACCCATCTTGGTTCACGTCGCCGGCCGGGGCCACAGCATATCCGAACTCGGCCCCTGGCTGATCGCCCTCGAGGATGAGTGCAGCATTGTCCTCGAGACCCGAGGAACTCCCGTGGTACACGAGAACCAAGCCCTCACTGACTTCGGGAGAGTCGTAGAACCGGATACCGATTGCGACATCGTCGTACCCATCGGCATTCAGGTCACCGGCTCCACATACCGCCCATCCTTGCCATGCGAAGGCCTGTCCTGTCGTGTGCGTCCAGTCTGGGGTGGCAGACAGCCCAGACGCGGATCCATGAAACACGTAGCTCCTTCCGCCATCTTCGTTGATCGTGTTGTCCCAGAGGTAGGCGCCCACGATGACGTCATCGTATCCGTCTCCGTTCACGTCACCGGCTCCGGATACGATGCCAAGCCGAGCCCCGGCTTGATCGCTCTCGAAGGACCAGATCGCTGTCGAGGCGAGTCCTGTGGGTGATCCGTAGTAGAGAAAGGCGGCGCCTTCGTTGGCTTCCCCGTTGCTATAGCCCGTAGCACCCACGATCAAGTCGTCGAATCCGTCACCGTTGACGTCCCCTGCGTTGGCGACGCGGATTCCAAAAAGCGCGTTGGCCTGGTCTCCTTCCTCGGTCCAATCGGGCGAGGCGAAGAGGTCGGGCGCACCAGGGCGAACGGCGGGCTCCGATGTCCCTGCGAGCGGGGCAGATACAGCGATGAGATGCAGTGTCACTGCCAGTACGAACGGGCGGAACTCGGTCCCCATCGTCGATCGTCCTCTTTAGGCCGTGTTGCTTCCGACTGAGCGAGGGTAGAGGACATTCTACACCATGGTGGTGCAGAACCCGTTGACTTCTACGCCAAGAGCACTTGCGTCCGGCAACTCGAAGATCACGAGCCGATCGCTCGCCTCGCCTCGAATCAGGTTGTTGCTTCAGTTGCGCTTATGATGGGTTCATGGTTCGTTCCTGGAGCCGACAAACCCCGCTGCTGGACGTCACGATGGAGCAAGTCACTACTTCGGGGCTCGGACGCGAGCGGAGCGCAATTCTGCTGACTCCAGATCGGCGGGCAGCTTGCGCAGTAGGGGGGAAGGACCATGCACTGGTTCGATCGACGCTTGGCTACGCTTGCGGGGTCTGCGAAGACTGGGGAGTCAGCGGGCTCCAGCCGCCGACTACGTGCAGGGGTACGGACGTGAGCGGGCGCAGGTAGCTCGGCTTGCTACCCGCGCCCGTCCCGGGGATGGTCAGCGGACCGCGTCCAGGATTGCTGCGTGAACCGCGGATTGGACCGCTCCGCGAACGTCCGGCTGTGCCGATCCGCGAGCTGCGTAGGAACATCCGCTGTCCGAGTCGCCGCAACTGCCTGCGGCGTTCTGCCAAGTTCCCCGGAGTCGGATGGAGGCCTCACAGCTCTCCGGCGCACCACACTCGTCGACCGGCCCGGACTGGGAGGTCGCGATCGTGTAGGTGACGTCGTAGGAGGTGTCCGAGAAGGTGCCTCCTCCATCCATGTTGATGCTTCCGCTGCAGTTTCCGTACTCCCACGGGAGCTCGCAGTGGATGATGATGGTGTTTCCGTCGGTCGACACGCTGCAAAGGTCGTCACCCGAATCCCCGATCTCTCCTCCACCGTCGCCACAGTCTGGCGAGAGATACGTTGTGTACTGGCAGGACTCGTTGCCCGTGCATCCGCTCGGATCCGAGACCGTTTCCTGGATCAGCCAGGTTCCTTCGCGGAACTGGATTCTCGTCGTACCGCCTCCACCGCCGGTGGTCTTGGTCGGACCCTTGCCATCGTCGCATCCCGTGACGGCGAGAGCCACGCAGGCGGCGATGGGAATGAGAAAGGGATTCATGAACCGGTACATGGCATTCCTCCTAGTCGTGATCGGCTTCGCGAGCGTCCGCGCGGCGATCGGCTGCGCTCTTTTTGGGACCATGAGACGACACCTGGGTGCCACGTCCGAGGTCGGGGAACCCGGGGGGTGACGTCGTTCAGGAGGAGTTCGTCGGGAGTAGGGAGTTCTCGCGGACTTGGGCGACGGAAGAGGCCCGGACGCCCTCCAAGCTAGCAGCACATCTACTCCACCACGTCCGGCTACTTCGTGGAGGATCGACTCGGGCACGGCGGGATGGGGGCCACCAACCCGATTCCTCCCACCCCCGAACCGGACGACGCTTCCGCCTCGAACGTCAGACGGAGCCCAGATTCGTACAGATCGAGCGAAAACGTGTAGTGCCCCGCTTCGAGCGGCTCTTCTCCGACGTAGTCCACGGGGGTCAGGCGATAGGTGTCGCCAACAGATTCGACCTCGACGTAGCCGTATCGGTAGGCCGTTGCCAACTTCCGATAGCCACTCGTCCCGCCTGCCTCGACCGTGCCGTAGTTCACTTCGACGGACGGAAACCGAACTCGCACGGAGGAATAGTCGGCGGAACTGGCGTTTCGCACGCGCAGGTAGATGTCGTCGTCTCCCGAGCATCCGGCCAGTGCGACCAGGAGGGTCAGGAGGAGTACACGCCGTATCACGTTCATCGGTGCCGTTCCTTTCTCGTTCGCCCGGACCAAACGAACTCCCGTTCTGTCTTCCATCGACCTTTGTAGGCCAGGAACGCAAAGATGAGTAGGGCCGTGAGGACAGGAACCACCCACGGTCCCAGCTCCGATACGGCCGGCATCGAGGGCAGGAAGCCGACCCCGACTCCGAAGGCAATCGCGAACCACGTCCGACATGGAGAACCGACTGTCGACCGGCGCATCTGCGTGACCCTCACTCCGTGTTCGTCCAGAAACGGGCGGAGCCGGTCCAGCGCTTCCTGCTCCACCTCGATCCAGCGCCGGAAGTAGATCATGGTCCAGAGAAACCTGCGCATTGTGGTCCAGCCCCACTCCCAGCCGCTCGGGAAGGAGTAGCAGAAGATCGTCACCTGGGTTCCGGACTTCGAGAAGGACAACCGGGCCGAGGCATCGCCGGAGAGTGACGGCCCGTCTGCTCCCACGTACATGTGATAGCGCCCGCGCGAGGACTCGTCCCTCCACCGGGGCCCGAAACCGTAGTCCGAAGCGTTTCTCTCGAAGAGAAACTGGTCGATGGGACGATCCAACTTCAGTTCGATCACACGAACTTCCTTCCGAGTGGGCACCGACCTTTGGTCACAACGGCAGGCGGGGCCGACCCGATGTTGTTGGCGTTGTGTGCACAGGTGCTAGAGTCGTCTTTCTCGGGTGCGCAGCGACCCTTCAACGGTCCACCGGTGGATCGGTCAGCGAGAACCGGAACGGGATCACGATTCTGGCTTTCACCGGCTTGCCATCCATTCGCGCCGGTTTGAATCTCCACCTCTTGGCCGCATCCATCGCGGCGTTTTCCAGAGCGTCGACCGTATCGCTGGAGCGAACCTCGACCTCACGAACCATACCTGTGGTTCCCACCGTAACTAGGAGCTGCACCAAGCCTTCGGCTTCTGCCTGGCGCGCAGACTCCGGGTACTCAGCCGATACCATCTGAATCACCTCTGGCGGGCTGTCGAATGCAGACTTGCCCGGCGGGGCCTCCCTTTGGGCGTCGTTGACCTCAGTGCCGGTGTTCACGTTCGCCTGGACTTTGGCCGGCCGTCGGTTTGATGGCGCGTGTCCGCAGGCAATAGAGTTCACGGACAGGACTAGAGCAAGCACGGTGGCAACACTTGGCAATCTCATGCATCGACTCCTTTCGTCATGGTGCCCTCTCGGGAGGTCATCGACCCCGAAACTTCCGAGACTCCTCTGTCGAGGTCCGCGAACCCTGGTGTCTCAACCATGGACTCAGCCTGATCGCTTCCCGGAGACTGGGCTGGCCGACCGGCATCCGAATCTGCCCGTCTTCATCGTGGGCATTCTGTTCCTATCGCAGGTTCTCGCGGGGTTGGCGGCGATCTAGCAGCCAAGTCGATCCGGGTCGCGGAGCGGTCACGACGGTCCCGGAGTAGTCTGAGGAGCGTCTCCCAGCTTCCTCGCGAGAACTCCTGTCTCCTTCCGAACTCCTCTCACCAGACGCGTCGGTCAACCAGGCCGGGAGCGTCCTGGGCACAACGAACTGAGGAGGCCTACGATGAACCGGAACAAGACTGCCTTTAGTCTCGGACTCTCCTTGCTCCTTCTCTCTGCGGTGGCCGCAAGCGTGGTCACTGGGATGATTCCGCACGGGAATCATCCGGTTGTTGCCCCGGTGGCTGAAGAGAAGGATCCAGACCAGAATCGGCAGCCAATGCCGTATCAGGAACTGCCTCGATTGGGTCAGGGCGACGAGAGTGACTTGCAGATGTGGGGCCGGTGGTGGGGCGCTGGTGGCCTGAACTGAGAGTTCGCGGAACACAAACGCGGCGTCTGTCGTCCGTGCCTTGCTCAACGAAACAAGGGGCCCTTCGCGCCAAGCAAGATCGCCGATGAACCGTCGCGCGGGTCGTCGCGATTACTTCGTATTCGCAGCCCCCTTACGACGTTCGTGCTCTCCAAAGCCTCTCTCCGACAAGAAGAGCCTCCACCTCGGTCTCCCCACGAGAACTCCCTCGTTTCGGGCCAAGTCTCACGAGACCGCAGGTGACGTTCGGCCCGGAACGAAAGCTCGGTGCAGACCGAAGAGCCGGCCGACGCCCGCTACCTGCAGTACCGACCGAGACCAGGGGGGAACCGACCATGACCATCACGACCAAGTCCGGTATCGCGGCCCAGGCGAGTAGGAACCAGCGCACACGACTTGTGCGGAAAGCAGGGAGTCGGATCGCTTGGACCGCCGCCGTCTTCTGCCTAACCCATCTCTCCACCGGTTGCTGGCAGCCCCCGAAGGGCGGGCTTAAGAGCATCGGGAAGACCCTGGCGGCCTACGACCTCCAGACGTTCCCGATCGCCGAAGACTATCCCGAGGACGACGCGGTCGTCGTCGGTACGTCCACCGATGTGGAGATGTGGTTCGGCAAGCACGGCGCGGTGCGGCTCGACGAGACGCGCACGCGGTTGGTCCGCATCTTCCGGAACGTAGAGGAGTACGCCACGACCGAGATCGTTCTCCATCCGGGGGAGAAGATCGTGGACATCGAGGCGCGCACGATCACTCCGGAGAACCGGCCCTTGCCGTTGGCGGAGAGTGACTTCCATGTGCAGCGGGGGGCGAGGGGAGGCGGGGTGTTCCACTCCGACGTCCGGATCGTCCGTTTCACGTTTCCCAACGTCGAACCCAACTGCCTGGTCGAGTACAACTATACGATTCGGAAGGACATTCCCTTCCTCTTCGATCGTTGGTACGTGCAGGACAAACTACCCATCGTAGTGAACCGATACTCGCTGACCGTTCCGTCCTGGTTCGTCGACGATCCCAGGATCGACTTCGACTGGCGCTACAACGCGCACAACTGTGCGAGGCTCGCCGAGCCGACAGGAACCCGCGTGGGGGACACGGTCGTGTACTCTTGGGAGGTCCACGACGTCGAGCCACTGGCGATGGAGCCGTTCATGCCTCCGGCCGACCAGCTGCTCTCCTTCGTCCAGTTCGCGCCCACGGACTTCCGAGAGTGGAATCAGCTCTCC
>JACKCR010000017.1 GCA_020633975.1 Candidatus Eiseniibacteriota bacterium
GACTACGAGTCGCTCTACCCGGAGGAACGGTTTCTGCTCGCAGTCTGGAACGCGGTACCCGGCGTGAGCGAAGGGGGCGCGTACCTCGAGATCGTCCGATCCGGCACGGGAGGGGCGTACATCACGCTTGGGGAAGGCGATCCTGGCCCGGTTCCCGGGATCGACGTCGAAGGACATGTCGTCAGCTTCGAGAACGTGACGCTGTATCCGAGCTTCGAAGGACAGCAGGATCTCTCACCGATCACTCTGAACGGCACGATCGCGTGGGAGCAGGATCTAGATCTGGAGTAGCGACTGGCCAGGCGCCCCAAAGACCGGCGGGGCGTCGCCGCGCGCGTGACCAGATTCTGAACCCGAAGCAAGCGAACGGGGCCACCTGATCGGCGACCCCGTTCCGCATGTCACACTTCGGGCCGGCAGACTCCGATCGGCGAGAACCTCGCCGGTCGAACCGCGGCCGGCATCACTTCGACTTGAGGATGTCCCGGATCTCGCCCAGCAGCACCTCTTCCTTGGACGGCGCCGGCGGAGCAGCGGGCGCGGCCTCTTCCTTCTTCTTCGCCGAGTTCATCGCCTTGACGACCATGAAGATCGCAAACGCGATGATCAGGAAGTCGATCACGGTCTGGATGAAGACTCCGTAGTTGAGGGTCACAGCCGGAATGTCGTCGCTGACCGCTTCCTTCAGGACGATCTGGAGGTTCGTAAAGTCGACTCCCCCCATCATCAACCCGATCGGCGGCATGATCACGTCTTTGACCAAGGAGCTCACGATCTTCCCGAACGCGCCTCCGATCACGACACCCACAGCCATATCTACGACGTTGCCGCGCATCGCAAACGCCTTGAACTCCGACATCATGCTCATGGCAGAACCCTCCGTTGAACCTACGAGCGGTAAGAGACGAGCGTTGCGGCCCACTGTCAACGTGCCCGGGATCCTAGCCCCGGGTACCGAGAACGTAAAGCGGGAACCGTCCCTTGGCCACAGGTGGGCAACGCGTTAGGCTCGGAGGTCCGCAGAGAGAACCGCTCACCCACGCCGCACTCGGAGGTAGTTTCATGGACATGGAAACAACCATGGAGACCGTCAACGCGTTCCTCGTGACCTACGGACTCAGGGTCATCGGCGCCATCGTCTTCCTCATCGTGGGACGGATGATCGCCGGGTTCGTGAAGAACATGGTGCAGAAGGTCCTCAAGTCGCGAGGAATCGACCCCGCCGTCTGCGGGTTCGTCGGCAACCTGGTCTATGCGCTAGCCATGGTCGGCGTCGTCATCGCCGTCCTCGGGCAGTTCGGAGTGGAGACAGCCTCGTTCGTCGCTGTGCTTGGAGCGGCCGGATTCGCGATCGGCTTCGCACTCCAGGGTTCACTCTCGAACTTCGCTGCGGGAGTGATGATCCTCGTCTTCAAACCGTTCCGGATCGGAGACTTCGTCGACGCGGCAGGAGTCGCGGGGACGGTTGCGGACATCCAGCTCTTCAATACCATCCTCAACACGCCGGACAACGTTCGGATCATCGTCCCGAACGGTCAGATCTACAACGGCACGATCAAGAACTTCAGCGCCAACGACAAGCGCCGCGTGGACTTCAGCTTCGGGATCGGATACGGCGCGTCGATGCAGGATGCGATCGCCACGATCAAGCAGCTCGTAGACGCCGACTCCCGGATCGACAGGGAGCCCGAGCCGTTCTACGGCATCGGCGCCCTCGCAGACTCGAGCGTCAACATCACGGTGCGGGTCTGGTGCAACAAGGCGGACTACTGGGGGATCAAGTTCGACCTCACGAAGCAGGTGAAGGAAGCCTTCGACGCCAAGGACATCGAGATCCCGTTCCCGCAGCAGGTCGTCTGGCACAAGAACGAGGCGAGCTGAGCGGAGATGTAGGTGGTCGGAGGGAGCAGCGGTGCGCCACCGCGAACCAAGCCGACTGCTACCGGGCGACGGACGGAGCCGCGAAGTACCTCCGGCGGTTGGGGGGCGAATCGCTCCCCGGTTCGCGGTAGAGTTTGGCGCCATGAGCTGGGCAAGCCGCACGACACGATTCCGTAACCGGACCTGGCCCGGAAGGACACTGTTCCGCCGTTGGCCGGTTCTCGCGACCGCCCTCTCGGCTTTCGTCCTCTCCTGCGGCGGAGACGATAGCGCAGGCCCGGACGCAGTGCCGCCGGCAGCGATCCAGGACCTGTCGACCCGTTTCGTCTCCCACGACTCGACCGGACTCACCTGGACCGCACCCGGCGACGACGGGACGGCCGGGCGAGCCGCAGGGTACGAACTCCGCTATGACAGCCGTCAGCTGACCGAAGGGTCGTGGGAGACGCGAGGTATCGTCCTCGCCGAACTGGAGGCAAAGAGCGCCGGCGCGACCGAGAGCCTCACCGTCACCGGACTCCCCGTCGGCCGCTCGTACCTCGCCCTTCGAGCGCGCGACGAAGTGCCAAACTGGTCAGCGCTCTCGAACTCGATCCACATCGACGTCCCACTCGGCGACACCATCCCGCCCGCGGACATCACGAGCCTCGGGACGATCGACTTCCCAGACCCGACCTCGCTCACCCTCACCTGGATCGCGCCCGGAAGCGACGGCGAAAGCGGCCAAGCGGATCACTATGAAGTGAAACGCAACGACGAGGCGTTCACCGAGGCTTCCTGGGACTCTTCCGGTGTGCTCGTCGGCGAACCTCTGGCCGGCATCGCCGGCGGACTCGAGACCCTCTTCGTCGACGGACTCACACCCGAGACGACGTACTACTTCGCGATCCGCACGTACGACGCCGCCGGCAATCGTTCCGGTCTCTCGAACCAACCACCGCTCCGAACCGGCTCCTTGGATCCGATCCCGCCAGCGGCGGTCACGGACTTGAGCGCGCGCCTCGACGGTCTCTACGACATCGTCCTCACCTGGACCGCAACCGCGGACGACGGTTCGACCGGCTCTCCCGCTCTCGCCTACGACCTGAGACAAGCGCACACCGCAGCGGAACTGGAAGACTGGGAGTCCGCGACGCAGATTCCCTCTCCCACTCCCGCAGCACCCGGGCGTGTCGAGACCCTCCGGATCGCGAACCTCCCCGCGCGGACGAACTACGCGTTCGCGCTCGAAGTGCTCGACGACTCCGGCAACCGTTCTACCCGTTCCAACGTCGCCGAGATCGCGACGTCCGATTCGAGCTGCGTCGTACGCGCGGACGGCACGGGAGACTTCGCCACCATCGGCGACGCACTCCTCGGAGGAGGCGGCTGCGAGATCGTACTGGAAGGCGGCGTCTATTCCGGGGAAGGCAACCGGACCTGGCCCGCTAGCGACACCCACCGCATCCGCTCCGCCAGCGGCTCTTCCGGCGATGCAGTCGTCGACTTTGGCGGCTTCCAAGCTACGCTGCCTCCTGCGCTGGTGCTCGAAGGAGTCACGCTGCGCAACGCAAGCTCCCTACTGCTTCAGGCCGAGGACGAAACCGGGTTCGTACTCGAAGCAAACCGCTGCGCGTTCGACAATGTCTCGCTCGAGTCAGAGCAGCCGGTGGAACGAGGACCGATCGGTCGCTTCGAGGAATGCGAGTTCCGGCGCGGAACATCGTCTCCGCTCATCGACCTCGGCGAGATCTACGCCACTCGGTGCAGCTTCGTACAGAACCAAGCACGTATCGCGATCGCGTATCGCTCCGAGTGGATCGACTGCGACTTCGAGGAAAACGACGCCGGGACGAACGGCGCGCTCCTCCGCTCCTTCAACGACCTCCAAGGGACCAACCGGTTCCTCGTCCAGGGCTGCCGATTCGTCGGAAACGCAACGCCGATCCTCGGCCCCCAGAACGGACTCGTCGAAGTGGAGGACTGCGTGTTCGTGCGGAACAGCGAGAGCTGCGCCGTACTGAACGGAACGT
Organism: Candidatus Eiseniibacteriota bacterium; assembly: GCA_020633975.1. GTDB lineage: Bacteria > Eisenbacteria > RBG-16-71-46 > CAIMUX01 > CAIMUX01 > JACKCR01. Next base: position 3,894 of record JACKCR010000017.1, read on the forward strand.
CGTCCGCCGTGATCCTGTCGTCGACCTTTGCCCGCAACACCCGGTTCGCCGGCTCCATCATACGAACCGACGATCGGGGAGCCGGGATCACGTTCGAGCGGGCCCTCATCGTCGGAAACGGAGCCGGCCCACTCTTCGACATCGGACAGAACCATACGCTCACGGTTTCGTGCACCGACGTCTTCGGGAACGATTTCGGAGACTGGATCGGCCCTCTCTCCGGACTCGACGTCGTCGATGGCAACCTCTCGGTCGACCCACTCTTCTGTGACTGGGGCGGCGAGGACTATGCCCTTCGGGCGAACTCCCCCTGCGCTGAGGCGGCCCAACCCGACTGCGGACGGATCGGAGGGCTGGACGTCGGTTGCGAAGCCGAACCTGCGAAAGCCGACCGTTCGTGGTAGCCTCGCGCTCTATGTCGACACGTTGCAACATCTCGCGCACGGCCATCCATGCCTCCGCGTTCCCCCTACTCCTTTGCCTTCTCGTCGGACTTGCAACGCCCGCAAGCGCTCAGATCGTCAACACGATCCGGAGCTTCGACGCGGACGACCTCGGCTGGACAGGCTCTCTCGAAGCGCGCTTCTCGCAGTCCGGCGGCAACACCGACGTCCTGACTTTCGGTGGCGGCGGAACCGTCCAGTGGATGTCCGACGCGCAACGCGTTCGCCTCATCGCCAAGGCCGCGCGTTCCGAGAACGACGGCAAGAAGATCGCCGACGCCTCCATGGCGCACCTCCGTCACAACTACAGGTTCACGCCCCGGATCGCATCGCTCCTCTTCACCCAGGTGCAGCGGAACCCGTTCCAGCGCCTACGGTCCAGACTCCTCATCGGCGCCGGGGCTCGATTCGACCTCGTCACGCGAGAGGAGTGGAGCCTCTTCGGCGGTGTGGCGCACATGTATGAACGGGAAGAGATCGAAGCCGACGCGAGCGGAGCGGCAGCCCGATCCGAAGCCGAAGAACTGAGACGAGGCGCGGCGGCCCGATCCGGAGCCGAAGGATCCGTGGCCGCTACGATCGCCGATGGCACCCGGACCGATGTCGACCACCGCGCCTCCGTCTTCATCAGCTGGAGCGGGGACCTGAAGGACGGCGTGAGCGTCGACCTGTCCGGCTTCTACCAGCCGCTCTGGTCGGACTTCGCGGACGTCCGCGCCACTGCTTCCGGGGAACTCCTCGTCGCCATCGTCGGATCCCTGTCTCTAGGCTTGGAAGGATCCGTCACGCAGGACTCGGAGCCGCCCGCCGGAGTGAAGGAAACCGACTGGAGCTACCTGACCAAACTGGTCGTCGAGTTCTAGTATTGCCTGCGGACACCGCCGGTGTGGGCTACGGGAGCACGAGTCGACGGACGGGCGCGGGAACATCGCTGCCCGCACGGATGGCAGGACAGACACCGCCAGTCGCCATCGGCCAACCAGCCGTATCGACGCGAGGCAAGCAACGAGACGCGACGGACGAACAGTCCGCTCGCTCGGAGTGAACGGAGATGAAGCTCGTCAAGATCGGAGCCGCCGTCCTCAACCAGACCCCGCTCGACTGGGCTGGGAACCGCGACAACATCCTCGCCGCAATCGAACAGTCCCGCGAACGGCTCGTCTCCGTCCTCTGTTTCCCCGAGCTGGCGATTCCGGGCTATGGGTGTGAGGACGCCTTCCACTCGCCCGGCGTCTGGAAGACATCGCTCGAAGTGCTGAAGGAGATCCTGCCTCACACCACCGGGATGGTCGTCTCGCTCGGGATGCCGATCCTCTACAAGAACGGTCTCTTCAACTGCGCCGCACTCTGCGTGGACGGTCGGCTCGTCGGACTCACTGCGAAGCGTCATCTCGCCGGCGACGGACTCTACTACGAACCCCGCTGGTTCAAGCCGTGGCCCAAGGACGTCGCCGTGAAGTTCGAGATCGACGGTGTCGACTATCCGCTCGGCGACATTCACTACGAAGTCGGCGGCGTGAAGATCGGTTTCGAGATCTGCGAAGACGCCTGGGTCGCTCAGCGCCCCGGCAGCGGACTCTCAGGACAAGGCGTGGACATCATCTTGAACCCCAGTGCGAGCCACTTCGCGTTCGGGAAGTTCGACGTCCGGAAGCGGTTCGTGCTCGAAGGCTCGCGCTCGTTCGGGGTCACCTACGTCTACAGCAACCTGATCGGGAACGACTCCGGCCGGATCCTCTACGACGGCGGCGCGCTCATCGCCACTCGCGGCACCATGGTCGCCGTCGGCCCGCGCTTCGGCTACGAACCGTTCTACGTCACCGAGGCCGTCATCGACGTCGATGCGAGCCGGATGACGCAGGTGCGCACCGGCAGCTTCCAACCCGCCGTCGCCCCCGATCCCGACTGCATCGAGGAAGACTTCGAGTTCCCCGACCTCGACCTCGACGAGACGGACGCGGAAGACGTCGGCGCGACGCTCGCATCCTGGGAGACCGGCACCGACATCCAGTCCGAGGAGTTCACGCGGGCCATCGCTCTCGCGCTCTTCGACTACATGCGGAAGAGTCGCTCGCGCGGGTACGTCGTGTCGCTCAGCGGTGGCGCGGACTCGGCGGCCGTCGCGGTGCTGTCTGCGATGAGCGTGCATCTCGCGATGGAAGAGCTCGGGGCGGTGCGTTTCTGGGAACGACTCGATCATATGGCGCCGAGTCCGGTGGTTCCTGCGGAGCTTGCCGGAATCACCGGAGGTGCCCTCGCAGACTACGCACGATCCGTCGTCGCCGGCCTCCTCACCTGCGCGTACCAGTCCACCCGCAACAGCAGCGACGTCACGAGAAACGCCGCGCGCGGAGTAGCGGAAGCACTTGGTGCGACATTCCACGAACTCGACGTCGACGCACACGTCGTGGCCTACCGCGAGATGATCGAGGGCGCGATCGGACGGACGCTCTCCTGGGAGACCGACGACCTCACGCTCCAAAACATCCAAGCCCGCGTGCGCGCACCTGGCGTGTGGATGCTCGCCAACCTTCGTGGAGCGCTCCTTCTCGCCACGAGCAACCGCTCAGAAGCCGCGGTCGGCTACGCCACAATGGACGGCGACACCTGTGGCGGCCTCTCACCAATTGCCGGTATCGACAAAGACTTCCTCCGTCGCTGGCTCCGCTGGTTCGAGGTCGAGGGCCCCGACGGCCAAGGTCCGCTCCCGGCACTTCACGCCGTCAACGAACAACAGCCGACGGCCGAACTACGCCCACTCGAACGCGCACAGACGGACGAAGGCGACCTCATGCCGTACGCGATTCTCGACGAGATCGAAGACGCCGCGATCGGCGAGAAGCGGATGCCTCTCGAGGTGTGGCGGGAGCTACGTCACGAGCACCCGGACGAGGACCCGAAGCAGCTGGCACGCTGGGTGGAGCGGTTCTTCCGACTCTGGTGCCGGAACCAGTGGAAGCGGGAGCGCTATGCGCCGTCGTTCCACGTGGACGACAAGAACCTCGATCCGAAGACTTGGTGTCGGTTCCCGATCCTATCCGGAGGGTTCGAGCGGGAGATCGAGCAGTTGCGGAAGGCGGCGGGGGTGTAGGGGACACCGCGGGCAGTTTGTCATGCGAAGTGCCCGCACCCTCTACAGAATTCAAAGAACGCCCATCCTGTCAGTTCAAGTAACTACATATCAGAGCCTTGGGTCCGCCCCCCCCAGCACTCCCCCCCCTCCCGTCCATCCGAACTAGCCGCCCCCAATCGGAACCAGTACCGTCCCTCGAGAAATGCGACCGCGCAAGGAAGACTCCGCCGACGCAAGGAGCCCACACATGGACATCCAGAAGTACCTCCCCTCCGACCTCTTCCACGGTAAGACGGTCTTCGTCACCGGCGGCGGCAGTGGAATCAACCTGGGCATCGCGCGGAGCTTCGCCGCGGTGGGAGCGAAGGTCGCGATCTGCGGCCGGACCCAGTCGAAGCTCGATGCGGCCCGCGCGGAGCTCGAGTCGCTCGGAGCGAAGGTGCTGACCGCTGCTCTCGACGTCCGGGACTACGACGCTCTGGTCGACGCGATGGAGAAGACTCGGCGCGATCTCGGTCCGGTCTCGGTGCTCGTCTGCGGCGCGGCCGGCAACTTCCTCTGCAAGACCGAGGAGCTCTCACCGAAGGGGTTCCGCTCCGTCGTCGACATCGACCTGGTGGGATCGTTCCACGCCTGTCGGGCAGCGTACGAGCAGCTCAAGGAGACCCAGGGCTCGATCCTCTTCGTCTCGGCGGGGCAGTCCCTGATCCCGTACATTGCCCAAGCCCACGCGGGAGCCGCAAAGGCGGGGATCGATAACCTGATGCGCAACCTAGCGCTCGAGTGGGGGCCGTACGGAATCCGCTCGAACTCGATCGTCCCCGGACCAATCGCGGGAACCGAGGGCATGCGCCGCCTCGCTCCGGGAGACATCGGAAAGAAGCTCGAGGGCGTGATCCCGCTCCGCCGCTTCGGGGAGGCCGAAGAAATCGGAAACGCGGCCGTCTTCCTCGCATCTCCTCTTGCGGCCTACATCACCGGTACCACGCTGGTAGTGGATGGGGGGCAGAACCTCCCCGGCGCCGGCCTGTTCGGCCAGATCGTGATGGATGCGTTGAGCTGACGAAGCAGAGGCGACTTGGCGCACGACGAGAGTGTCGACCAACTGACCGACTCAGCAAGACCGGAATGCGTCTTCGGACGACAGCGAATCACCCGGGTGCCGGATCGTCAGACATCGGATCAGCTAGTCGAGGTGGCGGATCAGACAGGGGCAGGAATGACGGAATCGACAAAGGCGCTGACGATCCTCGGAATCACCGGAAGCCTACGCGCGGGCTCGTTCAACACGTTGCTTCTCGAAGCCTGTCGATCCCACCTTCCCGACGGCGTCACGCTCGAGATCACGGGCGTGGGCGGGCTCCCCATCTACGACACCGCTCTCGATGGCGACGATCCTCCCGCGGGTGTCGCCGCGTTCCGCCAATCGATCGCGGATGCCGACGCCGTCCTCTACTCGACGCCGGAATACAACTTCTCCATTCCTGGTGGGCTCAAGAACGCGATCGACTGGGCCTCTCGCCCCGCGTTTCGGGCCGTTCTCACTCACAAGCCGTCCGGCGTCCTCAGCGCGACGGGCGGCCCGCTCGGCGGGGTGCGCGCGCAGGGTCACCTCAAGCAGATCCTATCGGGTACGCTTTCCCACGTGTTCCCGGCGAACGAGTTCCTCGTAGGTGATGCCGGTAAGAAGTTCGACGAAGAAGGACGCCTCACCGATGAGAAGACCCGCGAGCGGCTGGAGCGCTACCTCACGGGATTCGTTGCCTGGATCCGGGAGCACTAGCGCGTCGCTCGTTCGTGCGTCGATGACGCCGACCGCCTCGCTGAACGTCCGTGCCAGACCTGACACTCGCCCTGGCTTGACGATTCGCTTCCGCCCAGCCGTCAGGTTCTGGTTCCGCAGTCTGCTCCTCGCCGTCTTCCCAGGCCTCCTCGTGCTCAGTGTGGCCGTGGTGGCCCCGTCCGCCACGGCAGCCCCGCAGGTGAGGACGGACAACGTCCACGCGAACACAGACGATGTCCACGTTGGGACGCTCGTCGCGCAGTACACGTTCGACAATCGCGCACCAAGTGAGGGCGCTCCGAGCCCTTGGGTCGTCGCCGCGAAGTTCCGGTCGGCTCTGCATCCGGTCATGGTCGTCGCCGTCCCGACGATGGACCGACGTCCGGACCCACCGTTCGCACTCCGGCTAAGGGCGTCCGAAGCGAGGCCCCCAGCGCGGAACCGGAGCATCGAGCCCGCACCGGTCTACCACTGGTCCCAAGGTTCGGTGTATACGACTCTCGAAGCGACCCCGTATCGCGGGCGCATGCTTCGCATCCTCGCGAAGGTGCGGCTGGCGAACCTGTTCGACGGGCGCACGCGACAATCTCCCGCCCGCTTCTGGGTTCGGGTGGACGGGCCGGATCCGACGGCCGTTCCGCTCGTGCTCGAGGACAGCCGGAACGAGATCGTCGCCGGCTGGCGCGAGATCTCGATCGACGTACCCGTCTTCGCGAACGCCACTCACGTTCACTTGGGAATGGACGTTCGCGCTGGCGCCGTCGATCTCTCCGAAGTGCGAGTCGTCGATCTCGGCCCGTCCGGAGTCGAGCCGGCACGCGCTCTCACCGAAGACCAAGTCGATCGGCTGACCGTACTCGCGCGCCTCTTCGGATACGTCCGCTTCTTCCATCCAAGCGACGGCGCGAGCGTAGTGGACTGGGACGTCCTCACCATCGACACGATCGAAGAGGTCCTCACTGCGTCGCCCACTTCGACGCCAGCAGCGTCGTCCGAGTCGCGTTCCGCCTCCGCGCCCAGCTCCCAGCGCGACTTCGTCGACATCCTGAGACGGGCACTCCGCAACGTCGCCCCCACCGTGGTGATCGACGGAACCGCGGCCGAACCCGGGGCCGACCGTCTCGCACCCGCTGGTGGACCTCGTCCAGACGGAGCTCTTCGCTTCGTACGGTGGCAGCACTACGGTTTCGGCATGTTCCCAGGGGAGCACCCGTACGTGAGCAACCGTGTCGAGCTCGCACTTCCTCCGCTCCCACCGAGCGGACGTGACGACGCCCCGCGCGACGGACGGAGTGGAGTCGAGATCCCTTCGCGCTACGACACGACGATCCGTGCGGGGGCGTACGCGGTAAAGGTCTCGGTACCGCTCCTTCTCTACGCCGGAGTGAACGGCACGTTGCCTGTCCCGAGCGAGAGCCCTACGAGCGGAACGGACGCGTACCGTCACAAGCCATACGGCTTCCTCCCCGTCTCGGAAGATCGAAGCACGCGACTGGCAGGCGTGTTCCTCCTATGGAACGCCGCCCAGCACTTCTACCCGAACTTCGACGACATCGAGGTGGACTGGCCGGCAGTGCTGCCGTGGGCCCTCCGGGAGAGCGCGGTCGCTCCTGACCGGGAGGCGTTCGCCGACGTTCTCGACGAGATGCTCGTTCCCTTGCAGGACGGGCACGCGGGTGTCTTCCCCTTCTATGTAGACAACTCCGGACACGTCCCGTTCGACGTGGCGATCGTGGACGGCAGAGTCTGGGTCTCGGGAAGCCTCGCGTCCAACATCCGCATCGGAGACGAACTTCTCGCGATCGACGGCGTCCCGGTGAACCAGCGACTCGTCTCGATCGGAAGCCGCGTGTCTGCGGCCACCGCAGGATCTCACCAGGTGCGCACACTCGATCGACTCCTGCGCGGCCGAATCGGCGAACTCTGGCGGTGCACCTTCGCCAACGAAGGGGAGGCCTACTCGACCGACGTCGTCTTGGAAGACACGGACTCGGTACACGGCAGGATCGCAGAGAACCGCCGCCCCGCGATCGCAGACCTCGGCTCGGGAGTCCTCTACGTGGACGTCACCCGGATCGACGAAGCCGCCTTCCGGGGAACCTTGCCGGCTCTAACGAACGCACGGGGAATCGTGATCGATTGCCGTGGCTATCCCGGCGAGTTCGGCCCCGAGTGGCTCGGGCACTGGCTGGAGAGCCCAGCCCGCTCGATGCTCTGGCGCGTCCCGGTCGACGCCGCACCCGATCGGACCGCACGCACCTTCCGCGTCCGCGACTGGGGAGTCGCACCGAGTTCACCTCACCTCACGGCGCCCACCGTGTTCCTCACGAACGCAGAAGCGATCAGCCGCGCGGAAACCTATCTCTCGATCGTGCAGGACGCGAAGCTCGGTACGATCGTCGGGAGCCGCACGGGGGGTACGAACGGGAACTTCCTCGGGTTCCCGCTGCCCGGTGGTCTCCGGATCGTGATGTCGGGAATGGCGGTTCGAAAGACGAACGGCGAACCGTTCCACGGAGTCGGAGTCGAACCGGACGTGGAGGTGAGCCCTACGGTTCAGGATGTGAGAGCCGGTCGGGACACGGTGCTACAGCGGGGTTTGGAGGTGCTGAAGCATCGGTAGCGGATGCACTCGATCCGAACTCGGCAGCCGGCCCATTCGGAGCGCCCGTCCACCTGTATCGCTACAGCGTTGCCTCTCGTCGACTGAGCAGCAGCTGATTACGAACGGTCGTTTGTGCTCGGTTTCTTGCTTCGATCTGCGGACCCGCAGTCTGGGCTCGCTCAGGTAGGGACCCCCATGCGGGGGAGTACCACCGTCTGGATCAGGACCCAGACGGCAACGACGGCGATCATGGTCAGAAAGTCTGTCATGGACTCACAACTCTCGCGCTTCCAGCGCGTTACGAATGTCCTGAACCTGCAGTCGAGGTTGGAGTACGATCCTCGTCAGTAAGACGTGATCCTGAGGGATCGGTAACAACTCAGCTCGCATGGGCGTCTGTGCCGGCGGATGCCCCACCCTGTCGTCAGGGCCTTCCTCGAAGTAGGTTCCTCGTGCGGCAGGCCGACAGCCTGCTTGGATCAGTACGGAGTCTTGTCCGCTTTGGTTCGCCACTCCTCGAACGCCTCCACGGCTTCCTTCCTGAGTAGCTGCTCCATCGGAAGACTTCGTCGACTCCCCGGCTTGGAGATCTCGCGATAGAGGAACTCGTCGTCGAATCCGGCTCTGGCAGCATCCTTGCGCGTCCCGGCGAAGTAGATCCGGTCGATCCGCGCCCAGTACGCAGCAGCGAGACACATCGGACAGGGCTCGCAGCTGGTGTAGAGGACGCACCCGTTCAGATGGAACGTCCCGAGCTTCTTGCAGGCCTTTCGAATGGCCGTGACTTCCGCATGCGCGGTGGGATCGTTCGCACTCGTGACCTGGTTCCAGCCGCGACCGACGATCTCGGACCCGTGAACCACGATCGCGCCGAACGGACCGCCTTGGTTCTTCCGCATCTTGTCGCGGGAGAGGCGGATCGCCTCCCGCATGAACTGTTCTTCCATGGTTCGACTCTCCCGGAACCTCACGGCAAACACCGACCCTTCGTCGATCTCTGGTGCTGCCGGAAACTACGAACGGCCGTGCAGGCTCGCTCCGCGCGAAGTGTCCCACACCGCTACTTCCAGCGCGCGTGTTTCCTCCTCGCACTCTTGGCCACCTCTCTCTTCCTCGGCTCGTGTGGAGAACCAGGGCCGAAGCTGGTCGTCCTCCTCGTCGTGGACACTCTCCGCGCGGACCGACTGGGTTGCTACGGCTACGAGGAGATCGAGACGCCGAACATCGACCGCATCGCCGCCGAAGGCGTGCTCTACGACAATGCGATGACCACCGTTCCGGTCACGCTGCCCGCGATGTCGAGCATCTTCACCGGCACCTATCCGCCCCAACATGGAGTCCGGGACAACGGCAGCTACGAGCTGAGCAGCTCGTGGACCACACTGGCCGAGACGCTGAAGGCACGCGGGTTCAGTACGGGCGCGTTCGTCTCCGCGGCGGTGCTCGACCCCGTCCACAATCTGTCACAAGGCTTCGACGTCTACGACGCCGACGTCTCGATGTACTACCAGCCGTACAGCCCCCTCCTCGCTCCGATCGACGACGAGATCCAAGGGATCGAGCGACGCGCCGAGGTGACGGTCGATCGCGCACTCGAGTGGCTCCGGACACAGGACGGGAACGACGCCTTCCTCGTCGTCCACCTCTTCGATCCCCACCTTCCGCGCGATCCACCGCCGCCCTTCCGCGAACGGTACGCAGAGCGCGAGTACGAAGCGGAGATCGCATACGCCGATCAGGAACTGGGACGTCTTCTCGAGAGCATCGACGAGCTTCGCGACTTGGACGACGCTCTCATCGTCTTCCTCGCGGACCACGGAGAAGGGTTGGGCGAACACGGAGAGACCCTCCACGGAGACCTACTCCACGAAGCGACGACCCGCGTGCCGCTCATCGTGCGTGGACCGGGCCTACCGAAAGGGCGCCGTGTGTCGGGTGTCGTCCGAACAGTCGACGTGTACCCGACCGTGTGCGCGTATCTCGCACTCCCCACGCCAGACGCGATCGTCGGCTCCCCGCTTCCAGAACTCGGCCTCGAGCCGGTCGGGCCTCCGACGACCTCGGCTAGGTTCCGGACTACCGCATACCTGGAGACCTTCCGGCCGCGATTGACGCATGGATGGTGCGAGCTGCGTGGACTTCGGACCGATCGTTGGAAGCTGATCGACGGCCCGCGCTACGAACTCTACGACCTGGACGCCGATCGGGCGGAGCTCGTCGACCTGGCAGACCGGGAGCCCGCCGTTCGCGACTCGTTGGCCAAGCTCCTCGACCGAGTCGCGCTTCTCGCTGCGCATCAGGGCGCCAGCACGGCAGGAGAGGTGGAGATCGACGACGAGATGGCCGAGAAGCTCCTGAGCCTCGGGTACGTCACTCCGCGCGGCCGTCGAATCTCCTCCGAGACGGGTGGAGAGCGCTCCCTGCAGAGCGAGAAGAAGGGCTACCTCTCGGCGACGTCGGTTGCGATGTCACCCGAGTCACTCGCTGTCTGGCTCTACGCACCAGAGGAGCGAGGGCGTGCGCTGGGACTTCCTCATCCGGCGGAACGGGTGCAGGCCGCGCAGGACCGGATCGTCGCTCGATCCTTCTATACCTCCGCCGTCGGTCTGCTCGAGGCCGGCAACGCACAAGAAGCGGCGGCACGGTTCCGCATCGCGTTCGAGAAGAGTCCGCAGTTCACAGATGCCTACCTAGGGTTCGTCGACGCAGCGCTGCGTGCAGGGCATCGGGAGGCGGCCGTCGAGTGCCTGAAGCTGGCCCAGAAGGAACTCGCGTCGGACGAGCGGATCGCGACCCGTCTGGAAGGTTTGCTCGACGGTTCCGAGTGACGGTTCCGAGTGGCGGCTCCGAGTAATGAATCCGAGCATTGACTCCGAGTAAGGACTTCGAGTGACGAGCGAGGGATCGGAACCGTGCCCAACTCGTAGAGTCCACCCCCCAGCGTCCCACGAGCAAACCAGGCACGGATCCGATTCCCAACGCTCACCCTACTAGCGCTGTTTGGATCGAAAACGGCTCACACTGGATCAAGAAAAGTTGGATTGGCAGAACTCGCGCGCGGCCTCGGCGATTTGGGAGAAGGGAACCTCACGGCCACGGGCCGTGGCAGCCAGGAGACGATGGTGCCGCTCGCCGGACTCCGTGAAGCCGGAAGAGCCGTCGGTAGCGGAGACACGAGCAGGCCCGGGACCGGAGAGACCTGCTTCGCCATTGGCGTTGGCACGTGGATCTGGCGGAGCTCCAAGCGACTGCCTCGTCTCGGCCGCGCCCGCAGCGAGGAACGCGGCGAGCTCTTCGTCGCCTCGGGCCTCCGCCACCATCGCGACCGTGAGCACGAAGTGCGTCTCGAGGATATTCAGCCCCATCTCGGCAGTGATCGAGAGCCCTTCGGCCGCGGCGGCAACGGCCTCGCCCAGGTCCTGGTGGAGGACATGGTACGCACTGAGCGTCGCAAGAGCGGAGGCGATTGCCCGTCGATGCCCGATCCGGCGAGAAACGACCAGCCCTTCCTCGATCCTCGCGCGGGCAATCGGCCAGTCGCCCCGATTCGCGGCGAGGTCCGCGAGATTGACCAGCGTCGCGGCCACTCCCTGCAGGAGCCCTTGCTCTCGTCCGATGCGGAGGCATTCCTCGTACATCGCCTCGGCTCGCGCCAAATCGCCGCTCTGTCGCACGATGTCCGCGAGTCCATTGAGCTGTCCTGCGACAGCCCGTTGATCCCCCACCCCTCGATAGAGTTCGAGCGCCAACTCGTACTCGCGTCGGGCCGTGTCCAAGTTGCCGAGACGATGCGCCATCCGGGCCCGTAGCGAATGAGTGCGTGCCTTGCCCGCGCTCCGCTCCGGAAACGCCTGCTCCGCTCGATCGAGGAGAGTCTCCGCTCCCTCCCAGTCGGCCACGTCCATCCGAAGCATGGCCAGGTCCAAGGAGACGATGGCCAAGGTCTGAGAGTCTCCGTCGGCCTCGGCCAGGGCCCGGGCTTCGGAGTAGTGGTGCTCCGCGCCGCCCGGATCGCCCTGCACCGACGAGATCCTTCCGAGCGCGAGACGAACCTGCGCGAGCTGTGGACCGTTCCCCTCTGTCGGAACTTGACCGATCGCCTGGCTGAGCGCCGTCCTTGCGATCTCGTAATGCGCGTGGTGCTGCCAGAACCAGGAGAGTGCGAGCACGAGACGAAGTCCCATGTCCGGGTCTCCTCCGTCTCCGCACGCAAACGACGACGCTTCGAGGAGATTCTCGTGCTCAGTCTCCAGGAGATCGAGCCACCGCTTCTGATCCGGATCGTTGAGAGAGCCCGCCGCGCGTTCGGCCACTGCGAGGAAGTGCTCGAGATGAACGCGCCGCAGTCGCAACGGATCATCCAGCTCCCCGAGTTTGCCTGCTGCGAAGTCCCGGATCGTCTTCAGCATCCGGTATCGCCCCTCGTTGTCCCCTTCACGCTCTAGCTCGTAGACGACGAACGACTTCTCGACGAGCGCAGTCAGGAGTTCGAGGATGTCTCCCTGCGGGATCGCTTCGTCGGCGCAGATCTCCTCCGCCGACTCGAGGCTCCACCCGCCCGCGAATACGGAGAGACGACAGAGCAGCTGCCGCGCTTCCATGCCGAGGAGCTCGTAGCCCCAGGAGAACGTCTCACTCACCCGCCCGGCGACGGTACGGGACGTACGTTGGAGATGGCTGCGGATGGCAGACACCGACATGGCACGAAGTCGTGCGGCCGCGAGCTCTATCCCGAGCGGCAACCCATCGAGCTGACGGCAGATCTCTTCGACGTCGGCGGCGGCAGATCCCGTTGCGCGGAATCCGGGACGAGACTCGCGAGCACGCTGCTCGAAGAGCGCAACCGCATCTTCCCGTCCGAGAGACGGGACCATGTACGCCACTTCTCCCGGAACATCCAGCCGGCCCAAGGATGTCGCAACGACGTGAAGTGTCGGACATTCGGGAAGAAGCCTCGAGAGAAGCGCCTGGCAAGACACGGTGAGGTGCTCACACGCATCGAGGACGAGGAGGCATCGTTTGCTTTGCAAGCAATCGCGAAGACGCGTGTCGGAGACTCTTTGGCTCTCGCCCAGACCGAACGCAGCGGCCAGCGCCGTACGGAACTGATCGTCCGAACCAAGCCAGGTCAACGTCACCCAAACGACGCCATCGAGAAACTCCGTCGCGACCGACTCCGCGAGTTCGATCGCGAGACGGGTCTTCCCCATGCCCCCCGGGCCCGTCAGTGTGAGAAGGCGCGTCTCCGGAACGAGTGCAGTGAGTGCGTCCAGCTCCGCAGTTCGCCCGACGAACGAGCTGACCGGTCGGGGAATGCGCGAGCGACCGATGTCCCGCTTCTCCCCGCTTCCGTGCGATCCGCCCAGCCCCTCAACGTGATGGATCTCCTCGAGCACCGGTACGACGACGGTCATGTCTCGGTAGCGATCGGTGCGGTCATGGGCGAGACATGTCCGAAGGAGCGAATGGACACTCTCCGGAAGCCCCTGGGGAGTCTTCTCCCAACGGATCCGTCCCGCTTCGAGCGCCCGCACCCCGGCGAGACACTCGAACATCACGAGCCCGAACGAGTAGACGTCGGTCCGGGCGTCGACAGACCGACCCAACACCTGCTCCGGACTCATGTAGCCGATCGTGCCGGAGCGGCTGCCGTCGTCCGGGAGTTCGTCCGCATCCTTCGCGAGGCCGAAGTCGAGAACCTTGACCGTCCCCTCCGCATCGAGCATCACATTCTGCGGCTTGAGGTCCCGATGCACGATCCCGCGCTGATGGGCCGCGGCGAGCGCTCTCGCGATCTGAACGGCGATTCCCGTCACCTGCTCGAGCGGCGCCGGACCGGACCGGTTCCGCGAGGCTAGAGTCTCTCCCTCTACCAACTCCAGGACGAGGAAGCTCTCGCCCTCCGCCGTCTGATCGAGCGAGTAGATCGTCGCGATGTTCGGATGGTTGAATCGGGCGAGGTTTCTCGCCTCTCGCAGGACTCGAGAAAGGCTCGCGCGCCCGAGTCGGGAACCGGACAGCATCTTGATCGCGACGAGACGATCCAACTTCGGATCGTACGCACGGTAGACGACCCCGGTACCTCCCCGGCCGAGCTCTTCCAGAATCGGATAGCGACCGATCCGCTGTGTGCCTTGGGATGTGGCCGCCGCGCCTCCGGTCACGGTCGCACCGCCGGCATCGACTCCTACTGCATCGGTCCCGCGGGCCTCCGCACCTTTGATAGATCCTCCGCCGGCGCCATGCTGCTCACGGCTATCCGCCGAGCCGGTCCGGAGACCGGTGTCGCGGGATCCGCTTCCCAGGGGATCACTGCGAAGCACGTCCTCCGAAAGCGCCACCGTGAGCCGTTCGATTCCGTTGGTCCAAGATGCCGATCGCTCGTCCGCGACCCGGTCGGCATCGATCAACACACGAACCTCTGCTTCGAGCTCCGCGTCACCACGGCACGTGTTCGTGAGGAACGCGTCACGCTCTTCCGGTTCGACTTCGAGCGCGTCGGCGAGGATCTCCCGGACGCGGGCCCAACGTTCACGCTCCATCGGAACCACCTTCACTCTCGGGGTTGCGGGTCGCCTCCTCCACTGCGCACACGAGCCACGCCCGCGCGACGTTCCAGTCACGCTTGACCGTGGCGGGCGAGGTCCCGAGCGTCTCTCCGACTTCCTCGATCGAGAGCCCAGCGAAGACCCGCAACTCGAACGTGTCCGCAGCCCGAGCGTCGATCTCGCGCAGCCGCCGGAGTGCGTCGTCCAGTGCGACGAGTTCCTCTAGGTCGCCGTCCACCGGGACCTGCGCTTCTTCCAGGGGAAGGGGACGCAGGCCTCCACCTCGCTTGATCCGCTTCCTCTTTCGGGCGTGCTCGATCAGGAGCCGGCGCATCGCTTGGGCCACCGTCGCGTAGAACTGAGTACGGTCAGTCCAACCGATCCCGTGGGCCCGCGAGAGGCGCAGGTACGCCTCGTGGACGAGTTCGGTCGGGCGGAGGGAGTGGCCGGTCGCCTCGTCGGCGAGCTGCTTCCGGGCGATCGTCCGAAGTTCGTCGTAGACCAACGAGAAGAGTCGACGAGAGGCCAACTCCTCGGCGGTCTTGGGCATGCGGAATGCCGGGACTCGATCCGGGGCGTCGGAATCCTGACCGTTGGCCATACTCTCTCTCTGGATTGGACGACCGCGCAGGAATGGGGGGTGGACGCGGTCGACGTGCGATACCTCATTCTGCCCCGCCCGATGGGTCTGGATCAACGACGGACTCCGCCACCTTCGCACTGGGTAAAGTCACCCACCGGCGTCTCGTCCATCGGCGCTCCGGTCCGGACCGCCCCACGGGCCGAGGACGTGCTATCCTCTTCCTACTGATTTCCCGCCAGAACCATAGATGGAGACCTCGACATGACCGCGAACCCGATCGTTCGCGCCGTGACCTACACCGCGTTGGGTCCGGCCCTACTCTTCGCCACCGCGGCCCAAGCCCTGGACGGACCTCAGTTCGAATCTCCGCCCGTCCACCCTGTCGAACTCTCCGAAGACGGCTCCCGGCTCTATGCCGTCCACCAAGCGGATCACCGGCTCCTGGTGTTCGATCTGACCGAAGGCGTGCCCGAACGGATCGCAGAAGTACTCGTCGGTCTCGAGCCGATCTCGGTGAGAGAGCGAGTCGACGGCGAGGTCTGGGTCGTCAACCATCTCTCGGACTCGATCTCGATTCTCGACATGGAGAGCGGGCAGATCGTGCGGACTCTCGTCGTCGGCGACGAACCAACCGACGTCGTCTTCGCTGGAGAGCCCGAGCGCGCGTTCGTCTGCGTCTCCCAAGAGAATCTCGTTCGCGTTTACGACCCGGCTGATCTAGACGCGGAACCGACGATCGTTCCTCTCGCAATGGAAGAGCCGCTCGCGCTCGGCGTGTCACCTGATCAGAAGACTGTTTGGGTAGCCGCGATGAACAGCGGGAATCAGACCACCATCGTCGACCACGACGACGTGATCGATGGCGGGGGCCCGCCACCGTCCAACCCGCCGATCCGCCCCGACCTTCCGAACCCGCCCGCAACCGGACTCATCGTCTCGTACGACGGGACGGCGTGGGTGGACGAGACAGGTCGGTCCTGGAGTGAGTACATCCCGTACACACTCCTCGATTACGACGTCGTCGGGATCGATACGCGGGACTACACGAGCCCGAACGTCTTCCACGAAGTCGGTACCACCCTCTTCGGACTCGCGGTCGGACCCGACGGCCGGATCTACGTCTCGAACCAGGAGGCGTTCAACGAAGTCCGCTTCGAGCAGAATGTGAAGGCGCAGTTCGTCCAGAACCGAGTGACGGTCGTCGACCCTGCCTCGAACTCCGTCCTGCCCCGGCACCTCAACGAGCACATCGACTACGACGTCCCACAGGGCTCGGACGCGGAGCGGGCCCTCAGCCTCTCCATCCCAACCTCTCTTGCAGTCGCAAGCACGGGTGAGGTGTACGTCGCCGCGTTCGGCTCGGCCAAGATCGGCGTACTCGGGTCGGACGGAAGCCTGCTCCGGAGGATCGACGTGGGTGACGGCCCTTGCGGTCTCGCCCTCGACGAAGCTCGCGGAAAGCTCTACGTCGTCCGCCGGATCCCAGGAGCGCTCGATGTCGTGGACCTGAGCGACGACTCCGTACTGACGTTGTCGCTCGGCTTCGATCCGACTCCCGAAGTCATCCACGCTGGCAGGAAGATGTTCTACGACGGTAGAGGCACGTCCGCTCACGGGGACCTGTCCTGCGCTTCCTGCCACGTGTTCGGCGGTACGGATCATCTCGCCTGGGACCTCGGCGACCCCGAAGGGGACCTGACCTATAGCCAGTCCGGAAACGAGTTCCACCCGATGAAGGGACCGCTCATGACGCAGTCCCTCCAGAGCCTGACCGAAACGACTCCGTTCCACTGGCGAGGCGATCGGCCCCAGCTCATCGACTTCAACGGTGCGTTCGTTTCGCTCATGGGACGAGAAGGCCAGCTCTTCGACTACGAGTTCGCCGACCTCGAGTCGTTCATCTTCTCGCTCGCCTATCCTCCCAACCCGTACCGGAACCTCGATGGCAGCCTCTCGGATGGGAACGGCGGTCCGAGCGCCGAGAAGGGCTCGTTCTTGTTCCAGTTCGGCGGACTGTTCGGCGGGATCGAGTGCACCGGATGCCACACGCTCCCCCACGGACAGAACGGGGTGATCATTCCCGCGATGATCTTCAATGGTGAGCAGGACCTCGACGTACCGCAGCTCCAGAATCTCTACGAGAAGCGCGGGTTCGACGAGCACGCGACGCAAAACGTCCGCGGATTCGGGTACACCCACGACGGAGCCATGGGGAGCATCGACGAGTTCCTCGACGCGCCTCGGTTCAACTTCGAGCGGCCCGAGGATCGACTGGACGTGATCGCGTACCTCATGCAGTTCGACACCGGAGTCCACGCTGCCGTCGGCGCGCAGTGGACGATGGACGGGACGAACGAAACCGAAGGGATCACCAGACTGGAGACGATCATCGACGCGTCCCTCGTCGGTCCGATCGGCGTGATCGCGAAGGGCCGGGACGGAAGCGGCGACGCCCGCGGCTGGACGCTCGAATCCGGATTCTGGAGGCCCGACCGGGAGAGCGAGGAAACGATGTCGCTGAGCGAACTCCTCGCGCTCGCTGGCCCGGGCCACGAACTCACGTTCACCGCCGTCTACCCCGGCACGGAACGTCGCCTCGGCATCGATCGCGACCTCGACGGCTACTTGGATCGTGATGAGATCGACATGGGAACCGACCCTGGAGACCCAGAGGACCCAGGCGCCGGCCCCTCTCCCTCCGGACTCGAGGACGGTGGTCTAGAGATCGCCGGTCGTCTCGAGTTCGAGCCGATCTGGCCGAACCCCGCCCGTGGCGCGGCGCGCATCGCGTACACCGTACCGGCTCCGAACTCCGTCTCGATCGACATCCACGACGTCATGGGCCGGAGGCTGCGCAGCGAGTCGTTCGATTCCCCGGCCGGCCGCCACGAGTTCGTCTGGGATCTCCATGGAGACGACCGCGAGCTCGTTCCGTCGGGACTCTACTTCGTTCGAGTCACGGCAGGCGGCTCTCAGAAGACACAGAGGGTCGTGGTCGGACGGTAGTCGCAGGTGACGGATCGGGACCGACTCGACGGTCCGTGAGCGCCTCGGGGTCTAGCCGCTCCGGGGCGCAGTCGCTTCGAGGCACTTCCCCTCGTGGCGAGATCCTCCCAGCCCCCGCGTCGTGCAAAGAGCAAGAACGGCAAAGGTTCAACGCCGGCGAGTGCGTATCCTGCTCGCATGAGTGATGGATACGAACCGATCCGGCGGGCTCTCGCCCACATCGAAGGGAACCTGGACGACCCCGCGCTCAACCTCGCGGAGATCGCCCGGGAGGCCTGCCTTTCCCCCTGGCACTTCCACCGAGTGTTCACCGGAACGGTCGGAGAGACTCCGATCACCTACGTTCGGAAGCGCAGACTCAGCGAGGGCGCGAAGAAGCTCAAGCGAGAGACGTCCACTGTCCTCGACATCGCACTAGCGTGCGGCTTCGACTCCCAAGCCGCGTTCACCCGAGCATTCCGAGCGCACTACGGAGTCCCTCCCGTCACGTTTCGCCGAGACGTCCATCTGACCATCAATCGAGTCTACGAACCGATCGACGCGGCCAACCTGAGGCCGAGAGGAGCCGTGATGGAACCCAAGATGATCGAGAAGCCGGCGTTCACCGTGGTCGGCCTGGCCAAGGAGTTCACGCCCGAGACGACGAAGGAGATCCCTCAACTCTGGACCGAGTTCGGACCTCGAATCGGAAGTATCCCGGGACAAAAGGGATTCCACTGCTTCGGAATGTGTGTCGAGGCGGAGAAGGTCGTGGATGGGCAGCCCTGCTTCACGTACGCAGCTTGCGTCGAAGTCGATCCCGATGCCGAAGTTCCCGATGGACTCGCCAAGTTCCAGGTGCCGGCGGCACGATACGCAGTCTTCACGTTCGACGACCACATCTCGCGGATCAGCGGGTTCATCGATCGCATCTTCGGGGAGTGGTTTCCGGCAACGGGACTCACTCGCGCTACCGGCCCGGACTTCGAGTACTACGATCATCGCTGGAACCCGCAGACGGGCACCGGCGAAGTCGACTACTACATCCCCGTCGAACTCTTGCAGGACGCTTAGGCAAAGAGCGTTCGATCAACTCGGCCGCCGCGCCGTGGGCTCGGATCCTCTCGGACGCTCTACGCGGCGCGGCGAGCTCGAACGGTGGGCAGGTGGTGCTGAAGCTTACCGGTCAGTTCGTCGAATCGAAGGGGCTTCGAGACCATTTCGACGATTCCGGCTTCCTCGCATCGGGCCCGGTTCTCTTCCATGACGTCGGCGGAGACTCCGATGACGACTGGAGGACTGTCCGTACCCGCGAGGATCCGGCGCGTCGCTTCGATCCCATCGATTCCAGGCATGTGGATGTCCATCAGCACGAAGTCGAACGAGTCGGACTCGCAGAGAGAGACAGCCTCGAGGCCATCCTCGGCTATGTGCACTTCGATTCCCAGTCGCTGGAGCATCCTTCCAATCACGAGCTGATTGACCGGGTTGTCCTCGGCGACGAGGATCCGCAGACCCTTCAGGCTGGGGCCCGAGCGACGTTCTCGTGTTTCCTCGAGTGCCTCGACTGATGGAAGTGGTATGGACACGACGAACCGCGACCCAACGGAGATTTCGCTCTCGACCTCGAGCCGGCCGTTCATCAACTCGACCAACTGGCGAGAGATCGGGAGGCCGAGGCCTGTTCCGCCATAGCGGCGCGAGATCGACGCGTCCTCCTGACCGAAGTCTCTCCAGATCGCATCGAAGTTGTCGATCCCCTTGCCGGTATCCGAGACCTCGATGCGGAGGATCACGGTCTTCCCCTGGCGGCCCGAGACTCGCTGGAAGGTTCCCGAAAGAGATCGACCGGAACGCGCGACCTCGCTCCCCTGAGTCTCATCCGCTGAAGGACTCGCAGGGAGAACGAGGAAGTCAGGCAACGGTTCCGCGCTCACTCGAACCGCCACCTCACCGTTGTCCGTGAACTTGATCGCGTTCGAGACCAGGTTGAGGATCACTTGACGGATCCGATGGGCGTCGCCGCTGACGTGAGAGGGCACTCCTTCCCCCACTTGCAGCGCTAGCCGCAGTCCCTTGCCATAGGCTCGCTCCTGGAACAGAGCGACGATCGACTCGAGTTCCCGCACCGGCGAGAAGGGCGAGGACTCGAACTCGATCTGCCCCGCTTCGATCCGGGAGAAGTCCAGGATGTCGTTGATGATCTTGAGGAGACCCTCGCCGCTCGATCGGATCGTCCGTACGTACTCGTCTTGCTCCGGATTGAGTGGCGTCCGCTCGAGAAGCTGCGTCACGCCGATGACGCCGTTGAGAGGCGTTCGGATCTCGTGTGACATGCGCGCGAGGAATCTGCCCTTGGAACGACTCGCCTCCTGGGCCTCGATCTCGGCACGCTTCTGCTCGGTGATGTCCGTATGCGTTCCCGAGAAGCGATAGACGTTTCCTTCGGCGTCTCGTTCGACCACCTTCCCCCGATCGAGGATGTAGACCCAGTGGCCGTCTCGATGACGCATCCGGTGGACGTTCTGATAGAACTGGGTCCGCCCCTCGACATGGGCCTGAAGGTCTGCCTGACACTTCGCCATGTCATCCGGATGGACACGCGTACTCCACGCCTCGATCGACTGCTCGATCTCGTCGAGCCGGTACCCAAGGAGCTCCGCCCAATACTCGTTGAAGACGACGGCGTTCGTCTGGGGATACCAATCCCACGTCCCGATCCGACCGCCCTCGATCACGAGTTCGAGTCGCTGCTGCCCCTCGCTCGCGGCCTTCTCTGCCATTCGCCTGTCCGTCACATCGACGATGTATCCGTAGAACTGCGACACGTCGCCCGATGGGCCGAACTTGATCCGAGTATGGTCCGAGACCCAGCGTACGGTTCCGTCGGGGCGGAGGAGCCGGTAGTCCCGGTGCGTGAAGCTCATGTCGCCGTCCTGGACGGCCCGTTCCACTTCCGCCCGAACTTCGTCGACATCGTCGGGATGGATGAGGCTCGAGTAGTCCATCCGCCCAGCGGTGAGATCGGTCGCGGTCAGTCCGAGCAGGGAATGGACGTTGGGGGAAGCGAACTGCACCGGCCATCCCGGAGATCCATCCCACACGAAGATGACAGTCGGCCCTTCAGAGAACAGCTCTAGGAAGGAGAGACTCCTCGTGGGCATTCCACAACCTCTCGGACAGAGTTCGTCGTCACACCGTTGGCCTTGGCTTGGCTCCCAACCTCAGACCCGCAATGGCGGGCCCGGTCGTCGGAACGGCTCGATAGGTCTATCGTCGGAAGCTGATGAGATCTATAGAGGTACCCGTCAGGTCCTGTCGCGCCGCACCAACGGACGTTTGTTCGCCCCTTCACCCGGGACGGGACGAGTACCGGTGGGGGCCTGCGCCGGTAAGTACAAGTCCGTAAGCGGCTCACGCGGTGTGGACCCCTAGAATCCCCGTTTCGGAGGAGCCGATGATTCTGGGCCTTGGCATCGATCTCTTCCCGATTGCACGTCTCGAACGAGAGCTGGGGCGTTGGGGAAGTGACTTCCTGGGGGAGTTCCTGAGCGAAGCGGAACTGGCCGCATCGTCGACACAGGGATGGACCTCCGGACGGATCGCGGCTTCGTTTGCGGGCAAGGAGGCGATCTTCAAAACGCTCGGCACGGGACGCACCCCGGAGATGCGATGGGCGGACATAGAGATCCTGCCCGTTGGACCACCGCCCCAGCGCTCCGCACATCTCTTTGCCACCTGCGTCCACTCGTCGAAGGAAACGCCGGATCGTTCTTCCGCCTCCCGGATCCACCTGCACGGCGCGGTACGTACCCAAGCGCTCACGGGCCTGGCAGATCCGCACAGCTACCGACTCTCTCTCGAACTCGATTTCTTCGGCGACCACGCTCGCGCCATCGCAATCGCCGAGTCGTCGCCCCATTGCAAAGGAGGTCCTGCATGACGCTGTCTTCCACCACGATCGACTATGAACGGCTTCGCACCACCCTCGACTGGAAGGCCGCCGAAGCAGAGCTGGGTTGGGAGCCCGGAAAGCCGCTCAACATCGGCTATCTCGCGGTGGACCGAAACGTGGAACGGGGCCTCGGCGACAAGCCCGCGCTGATCCACGAAGACTCGACCGGCACGGTGCGCACGTTCACCTACGCGGACGTCAAGCGTCTCAGCAACGGCTTCGCGAACCGGCTGCAGGAGTTCGGCGTGAAGGAACTCGACCGCGTCTGTCTCTTCCTCGACAAGGCACCCGAGCTCTACATCGGGTTCGCGGGAATCCTCAAGCTCGGCGCCGTCGCGCAGCCTCTCTTCTCCGCTTTCGGCGAGGACTCGCTCCTCCAACGCGTCGAAGACAGTAAGGCCGTCGCGATCATCACGTCACGGAAGCTCGTTTCGCGAGTCCGCAAGATCCGCGACCGCGTCCCGGAGTTGAAGCACGTGCTGGTGATCGACGGAAACGCAGAGGGCAAGCCGCTCCGGACCGACGAAGGCGAGTTCGCATTCGACATGGAAGCGGAAGCCGTTCCGGAGTTCGAGATCGCCAAGACCCATCGCGAGAGCCCGAGCGTCCTCCACTACACGAGCGGCACGACCGGAAAGCCGAAGGGCGCTCTCCACGTCCACTCCTCCGTCTTCGGTCAGTACCTCACGACGAAGATGGTCCTCGACCTGAAGGACGACGACGTCTACTGGTGCACGGCCGACCCCGGCTGGGTGACGGGAACGAGCTACGGCATCATCGGTCCGTGGACGATGGGCGTGACGCAGGTCGTCCTCGACGCGGGCTTCTCCGCCGAGCGTTGGTACCAGACGATGGCAAAGCACAAGGTGACCGTCTGGTACACCGCACCGACTGCGATCCGTCTGCTCATGAAGGCAGGCACGGACGTAGTGAAGCAGCACGACCTCTCCGCGCTCCGTCACATGTGCAGCGTCGGCGAGCCGCTCAATCCGGAAGGCGTTCACTGGGGTCGCGAAGCGTTCGATCTCGACTTCCACGACACGTACTGGCAGACCGAAACCGGCTCGATGATGATCACGAACCTTCCCGGCATGGTGGTCAAGCCCGGCAGCATGGGACGCCCCTTCCCCGCCGTCGACGGAGCCGTTCTCGATCCCGTCACCTGGGAGCCAGTGAGCGAAGTCGGCAAGGTCGGCATGATCGGCATTCGTCCCCCGTGGCCGAGCCTCATGCGCACCTACTGGAACAACAGCGCCACCTACTACAGCAAGTTCCACAACGGCTGGTACGTCACCGGAGACCGCGGCTCGATCGACGCCGACGGCTACTTCTGGTTCAGCGGCCGGGACGACGACGTCATCAACACGGGCGGACACCTCGTCGGCCCGTTCGAGATCGAGAGCGCACTCCTCGAGCACCCCGCTGTTGCAGAGTCCGCAGCCATCGGAAAGCCCGACCCCGTGAACATGGAAGTGGTGAAAGCGTTCGTCGCCCTGAAGCCCGGCTTCACCGGTGACGACGACACCGAACTCTCCATCATGAACCTGATCCGGAAGAAGCTCTCTCCGCTCGCGATGCCGCAGGAGATCGAGTTCGTCGACAAACTTCCGAAGACACGGAGCGGGAAGATCATGCGGCGACTCCTCAAGGCGCAGGAATGGGGGGAGGAGATCGGGGACATCTCGACGCTCGAGAACGACTAGCGGCGGACCTACTAGGCTTCGACCACGCATCCGGTCTACGCCCCTCGGGCGCCCTTCCGGTTTCGAGGGACGAAACCTACAGGAC
>JACKCR010000018.1 GCA_020633975.1 Candidatus Eiseniibacteriota bacterium
CGAAGGTGAGGCCTCCGATGAGCGCGGGACGAAGGGGGCCCCGGAACTCGGAGCCGAAGAGTTCCGGGAGGAGCTCGTGAAGGTCGAGCACGACTCGTGTTCCGAGCACCTTCACCGGCACCGCGCAGAAGACGAGGAAGTCCGGCAGCGTGTTGATCTGGACGATGTCGAGACGTTCCCGGAACTGCGTTCGGAATAGCTGGACCGCCGCCCAGAGGAGGAATCCCAGGTACATCCCCATGCGAGCCGCCATCGATCCTCTCGTCTGGGATCGATCCATCCGCACGACGCGGACTCCGGCGAGATCGGCGTAGGCTTCCGAGCCGATCGTCTCGCGGAGTGGTTCCGGAGAGACGCCCCGGGCCGGATCCCCGGGCATCCGAAGGCAGTAGACGGTGACCCGAAAGCCCACCTGGACGAGCGCACTGACTTCCTTGAAGACCCGCGGATCCTGCGGGAAGTAGGCGCACCGAACCACGCCGACGTGTCGTCCCGCGCCCTGCGTCTCGGGCCGCGGTTCGCCCAGCGGTTCGGGCTGGCGCTTTCTCGACCCGTTCGCCTCGGATGACGGCTCGTTCACTTCGACCACTCCTGGTAGAGACGCGCTAGACGCCTCGCCACGCTCGGTTC
The DNA here is from genome assembly GCA_020633975.1 of Candidatus Eiseniibacteriota bacterium. Classification (GTDB taxonomy): domain Bacteria; phylum Eisenbacteria; class RBG-16-71-46; order CAIMUX01; family CAIMUX01; genus JACKCR01. The sequence goes on from JACKCR010000018.1 coordinate 631, forward strand.
GGAAAGGCCGAGCTGCTCGAGGCGTGTCCGGCCCTCCAAGCTCTGCGGAAGGCGAAGCGCGGCCTCGATCTTCTCTGCGATGTCTGCAGGTTCCGGTTCGGTCCAGAGGACGGACACTAGTCCGCTGCTCACCTGTCGGACGTCCCCTACGACGGTGGTGACGACCGGAGTTCCTACCGCCATCGCTTCCTTGACGACATTCGGCGACGCGTCGAACCGCGTAGGGTGAACCACTGCGTCCGCGGCGGCCATGTAGTACGGCATCCGATCATGCGGAAGATCGACTGCATACTCCACTCGCAAGGCGATCCCCTTGTTCGCGAGCAAGGCGACGGCGGCTTCGAGCAGATCGGCGCCTTTCTCGGTTCGGCGCCGTCGATCTGCGGGGAAGAAGAGGATCCGTTCGTCCGGTCCCCAACCAAGCTCTAGCCTCGCCTCCGCGCGAGGAATCGGCCGGAACTTGCCCAAGTCGATCCCCGAGGCCATCTCCTCGTAGGGGCCTTCGAATCCGATCGCCGTCATGAGTCCGGACCAAACCGCGATCACGTGGTCGGCGAGAGAGATCGCCTTTCGCTTGAGGCGGCGGGAGGTGATCAGCTTCGCCCAGACGCCCTTCTTGTCCATGCGGAAGCCTTCCGGTCGCATGAACTCGGACTCGCGAAAGGTGAGTACGATCGGCGTGTCGAGGCGAAGCATCGCGCGAATCAACCACACCATGTAGAGCGGATAGGTGTGTTGTGCGTGGATGAGATCGAAGCGCTCGCGACGGAGCAGCTGGTAGAGCTCGCGCGGAGCCTTCAGATACTCACTCCGTCCGAGGTGAGACTTGATGGCGAAGACTTCGACAGGCACTCCCAAGGCCCGAACGGACTCGATCTGGTTCCGGACGAAGACTCCGCGGTAGGGGCACTCGGGGAACGGGTAGAAGTTCGTCACCGCAAGGACCCTGGGCTGTCCGGATCCGTCGCTCCCGGCGGGTGGGATGCTGCCTGTGCGGGCTCTGGGTGGAGTCGCAACTGATTGTCTACCTTTGTGTTCCCCGCCAGTTTCGGACATGCGCGGGAGTATACGTCAGGAATCCTTCCGGGTCAGCTCACGTCGCGCGTCTGCCCGGGTCGCCCAGGTAGAGGGCTGAGATGCCGAGGTAGCGCCAGGGCCTGGCGCAACGAAGACGTCATTGACGCCTGAGCGGATGCAACGGAAGCTGGGCGCATGCTGCCGCCTGCTACGTTCCAGAGTCGGATCGAGACGTTCTGGTCAGCCCTTGGAGGCGATCCGGGGTTGCTCGACCATCTGGGCGTCATCGGGCCCCGCCATTGCCTACCGAGTCCTTTCGACGTGACCGGCCTCGCGGTTGGTAGCATTGGTGCCGCTCTCCTCGCCGTCCTGGAGCTCGGGTCCGTTCGTGCCCGCACGGCAGTGCCGTCCGCCAGTCTCCACAGCCTTCACGCTTCGCTCGCGTTTCGGAGTGAGCACTACCTCCGTCCGATCGGATTCGAGATGGCCGCGCTCTGGGATCCGATCGCTGGAGACTACGAGTGTGCCGACGGATTCATCCGTCTGCACACCAACTACGCGCATCACCGGGACGCGGCTCTGCGTGTCCTCGGAGTTCCGGCGGAGCGGGAGGCCGTGGCTGAGGTCGTCCGCACTTGGGAAGGAGAACGTCTCGAGTCTGAGATCCGATCGGGAGGTGGCTGCGCCGCGGTCTATCGTTCCGCTGACCAGTGGTCGGCCCATCCGATCGGGCGCGCACTGTCCACACAACTGCTAGTCGAGAGACGCCTGCTGTCGACGCGAGCGCACGTCGAGAGACGCCCGCTGTCGACGCAAACGCCGGTGAGGATGGAGAGCCGTGCGGCGGAAGGGCGGAGTGGCGACGAAGCAAACCATCCTCGGCGAACCGTGACGGAAGGGCGGCATGCGCTTCCTCTCTCCGGCATTCGCGTTCTCGATCTCACGCGGGTGATCGCAGGGCCTGTCGGTACGCGGTTTCTCGCAGCGTACGGAGCGGACGTGCTCCGGATCGATCCGCCTGGCTTCGAAGAGCACCCCGTCCTCTTGCTCGACGCGACGGCGGGGAAGAGGCGCGCGTTCCTCGACCTTCGTACGACGGCGGGGAAGGCGACGCTCGCGGCTCTTCTCGAGGAGGCCGATGTCCTGGTCCACGGGCTTCGTCCCGACGCTCTTCCGAGGCTCGGTTTCGATTTCGAACGGCTCGCGCGCGAGTTTCCCCATCTCGTTCGGATCGGGCTCAGTGCGTACGGAGACGAGGCGGGCGCGTCGAACTGGCGTGGGTTCGATAGCCTCGTGCAGATGGCGACCGGGATCGCACGGCGAGGACAAGAGGTGTATGCGACACCCGGTCCCAAGCCCCTTCCAGCACAGGCACTCGACTACTCGACCGGCTATCTCGCCGCGGCGGCGACCTGCCGCGCACTCACGGACCGGATCTCGGACGGAGCTGTGACCGTGACGAAGATGTCTCTCGCGCGGATGGCGCAACACCTGGCTTCGCTCGGCGAAGTCGGCGACGTGAACGTGGAGTTGCCGAGTCCGACCGACATCGAGCCGTTCCTAGAGAATGCCGAGACCCAGTTCGGTGAGGTTTGGCGGGTGCGGCTGCCAGGTTCGATCGACGGAGTCGCGCCTTCGCTCGACATTCCTGCCGGACCTCTCGGAGTCGACCCTCCTGGATTCCCTGATACGCTTCGCTAGAGTCGAAGCAGTTGTCGTTCCTGTTTGGTTCGTGCGATCATGTGAAGTCCCCCCTCGGTGGCGGCCGTCAGTATCCGACCTGTTCCGTTCTGCACGATTCGACATGTTCTTCGGGAGCTACGCGCTCTTGGTTGCGGGTCCTTCCGTTGCGACCCGCGCGTAAGGCGCGGATTCTAGAGATGTGCAGCTCTCGGTGGAGGTTGGCGGGCGTACCGAGACTCATGGCGTCCATGTGGAACCTGGAGCTGCGGGGCTCCAGACCGCAGGTCCGGGACGGCACCCTCGGTGCGCTCGCCGACGCCTTGTCGTTGCCCCGTACCTGGCCGAAGCAGCCGAGTCCGCAGGCGAGTCTGCAGCCGAGTCCGGCCTTGTCCGAGTTGCGGCCCGAAGCGTAGTCTCAACGGATTGCGTCTATTGCTGCGATCTTTGCGGGGCAGAAACCGGAAGGAGTTCCGTCACCCATGCGCGCGCGCATCCTCTTTCTGTTCATCGCTCTGGGGACTCTCGTTCTCTCAGCCTGCAACGATGACAACCCTGCCGCGCCCGATCCCACCGGCGCTTGCTGTGAGCCGAGTGGTGTCTGCGCCATTCTGACGGCTTCCAACTGCTCGGGTGTGGGCGGGACCTACAACGGAGACAGGACTACCTGCGATCCGGATCCCTGCCCGGAGCCTCCCACCGGCGCATGCTGCCAGGCAGGAGCCACCTGCACCCTCTGGTCTGAGTTCGAGTGCGGTACGTTTGGAGGCCTCTATCAAGGGGACGACTCCGAGTGTGACCCGAATCCGTGTCCTCTGTCCGGCGCCTGCTGTGCGTCGGATGGCACGTGTACGGTCGAGCTCGAGATGGTCTGCACCAACGGAGGTGGTGAGTTCAAGGGTGAGAGCACGATCTGCGAACCATCGCCGTGCCGAGTGCCCGACTTCTCCGCACCCGACGTGAATTCCACATCCGTCCGATTCGGCGAGTCGGTATCGCCACGGGACTATCTGAAGAAAGTGTCCGCTTGGTACTTCGGCCACGCAACCTGAGGCTACTGCAGAGCCCAGTTCGGGCTCCTCGACCAGATGCAGACCGACATCGACAGCGCGTATCCAGATGCAGAGATCTACCTGCTAGGAGTGAACGAGCGCGGACAAGACGGGGCGAACGAAGCCGCGACGGACGGCCGAGACATTCCGTGGCTCCAGGAAGAGGCGGAGTCTCTCATCTGGTCCCCTTGGAACGTGGTGTATCGTGACGTCATCATCCTCGACGGAAACAACGAGATCGTCGGCGTCTACAACCTGACCAACAACAACCTGGGCGTTCAGGAGAACTACGACACGTTGAAGTCGATGATCCTGGAGGCGGCAGGTCTGCCTTAGGGAGCGGCCAACGAACAGGAACCCGCGCGGTCGATAGTTCTCGAGACCGCAGTCGTCACGACCCGGCCCTACGGCCGGGTTTCGTGTTCCGTTCGAGGCGTTGCCACCGATCTCATCGTGGCACGGGGACGGAAGCGGCGTTGGCGCCGTCCGATCCAGCCGCGGTGCCGGAAGTAGAGAAGCATTCCAACTGCTACAGTCGTCATGATTGCGAGCACCACGAAATAGGCGTTCCGCTCTCGCAGCTCCGGCATGTTCTCGAAGTTCATCCCGTAGATACCGGCGATGAAGGTCAGCGGGATGAAGAGGCTCGCCATGAGCGTGAGCACCTTCATGATCTCGTTGGAACGGAAGCTCACCTGAGCCAGATAGCCCTCGGCCAAGTGGTCCGCCGTCTCCTTGGCCGACTCGATGGCTTCGAGGATCTGGACGACGTGATCCTCCGTATCGCGGAGGTAGACGCGCACGTCGTCCTGGATGTGTTCCGAACGGTCCCGCACGAGATCGCTCACCATCCCACGCTGTGGCCGCCCGATCCGATGGAGATCGAGGAGCTGGCCGCGGATCACTCGGATCTCGGTGAGGAAGGTCTGGTCCGGGTCGTCGTTCAGCCACAGGTCGAACTCATCGAGCCGATCGACGATTTGCTCGACCACGGGGAAGTACCAATCGACCAACGTGTCTATGAGGGCATAGGCCAGGTAGTCGGCTCCGAGTGACCGGATCGGGCCCAGGCCTGTATCGATCCGCTTCCGTACCGGGTCGAAGAAACCGAGATAAGACTCCTGGAACGTGAGCAGCCAGTTGTCACCGATGATCAAGCAAACCTGACGCAAGGTGAGCTTGCCGTTACTCTCGATCCGGGGGGCGCGCGCGATCACGAGGTGGAACCGTGCGTGTAGTTCGGCCTTGGCGCGTTGCGGGATGTTGACCGCATCCTCGAGCACGAGGGGAGAGAGGCCGAATACCTCCGCGAGCTCTCTCAGCTTCGCCTCGTCTCCCAACCCTTGCACGTCCACCCAGCACATCTTCGGGTTCGTGAGGGACGCGCGGAGATCCTGCATGTTGTCGACCGGATCGATCCGGACGGATTCCGCATCGTACTCCACGACCACGACCTTGGGTGGTGGAGAGTCCTTGGGGATATGGAGTGTGCCCGGGCGAGAACCGACTTCGAGTACTGCGTTTCGGAACTGCATGTCCCGAGTCTCGCCGCAGGACAGACTCAGGTCAAGTGAGGCTGCCTCGACGAACGGGCTCTCGTCCCATCCGCCGCACAAGGACTGGCCGGACTACCGACGTGCGACGAAGACGAGGACTTGGCTCTGGCTCGTGACCGGCCCCGAGTTCCAGTCTCCGAAGACCTGCTCTACGGTGAACCCGCACCGCTCCAAACTCGACCGTACCTCCGCTTCCGTGCGGAATCGGAGTTCGCTCCGGATTACGAGCGTCTCATTGGTCGCGCGAAACACGTTGTATCCTTCGAACACCACCCGACCCTGCCCCACGGAGACGACATCCATCCACTCGTCGAGCGGGCCGTGCGGAGTTTCCGAGGTCCCGAACGTCGCGTCTCGATTCCAGTGTTCCCACGCCCGGGCGGCATGGTTCCGGGTCTCGAACGCGAGATGACCGCCGGGGCGCAACGCTGCCCGGATGTTCGCGAGAGTTGCGTTCCATTCCTCATCCTCGAGAAACACCTGCGCGACGTTTCCAGTCATGAGGGCGAGGTCCGCTCCTGAAGGAAGCGACCGGGAGTCGCCGTGAATCCACTCGACGCGCTCTGCTCCGGGCTGCCGCTTCCCGTAGTCGAGCATCGCAGCAGACGGATCGACGCCAACGACCCGCCGATGCTTGCTGGCGAGTTCGCGAGTGAGGAGACCGGTGCCGCAACCTAGATCGAGAATCGTCTCCGCCTCGACCTGTGAGGCAAGCCCGAGGAAGAATTCAGTGTCCGGTCCGCGCCCATTCGCATCCTCGTACATCGCCACCAGCCTGGGGTCGACGTAGTGGAGGTCGAGTTTGACGTTCGGGATGGTGTTGTCGCTTTCCTGCCCGCCTTCCTGGAGTCCGGGAGACTCACCCATGGCACACACCCTCCTGTCCGGCCAGCCGAGCCTTCACAGCTGTGTCTATGTGAAACGCGAACCGAGTTCGTACGTTCGCATGGGGCTGGGGCGTGTGTCCATTGGATAGGAGCGAGGAGGCGATCCAGATGGAGGTGCGGCCGGCGCTCCGAAGAACGCCGACCGTTGATGCGTGCAGACTAGAGCGGGAACTCCGTCGGGCGGAAGCGCTTCCATTCGTATGCGCCGCGATCGGGAGCTCCGTCGTTCCGGAGTAGGTGGTCGAAGTCATAGGGCGCGTAGAGACCGAGGTCTCCTGCGTCCTTGTTGACGCTGGTCTTGAGAAGGAGGACGTTCTGGTCCAGCGGCGGCCCGTTCACGACCCAGTTCGTGAACCCAGCGCCGGTGAAGTCGCGCCCATACCGGCTGTTGCCAGCGATGGTCACGTTCCCCATGAAGTCTCCGGAGACTGGGGCTCCGCCCGTGATGTTGTTGACGATGTCGCAGTCCAAGACCACTCCCGCGGTCTCCTCCTCCAGGAAGTCGATCCAGGTGGCAGAGGGGAAACTCTCGTTCGCCCGATTCGCGCTGATGACCGTATTGTTGTAGATGCTCATCCGAGTGGCGGCATTGGAGATGATTCCGCCGAACCGGTTCATGTAGACGATGTTGTCGAAGACGTCGATGTCCATGAACCGGGTCGGATCGTGATCGCCCTGCGAGAACTGGATCCCGGCGAAGATCCCTTCCAGCATCCGGCTTCCGTCGGATGACTCGAAGCAGCGGTTCCGCTCGATCTTCACGTACTGGGTTTGCCCGTTCGGATTCGCCCCAACCACCTGGATCATGTCTACGTGGTTGACGTAGGGATCCACCCCATCGACAGGGAAGAAGTCGACCAGGAAGTTGTTTGCGATGTGTGCGTACTTCGGACCACGGATCTTGAATCCGTCGCCGCAGTTGTACCGGACGGTGTTCTTCCGGAGGTTGATGTACTCGCCCCAACGCGGAACCACGCCGTAGTTCACGACCTCACACAGGTTGCCCTGGATGTGGACGTAGTCCACGCGATCCGTGAAGATGCCTCCGACTGCGTTTGCGTACCAGTCACTGCCCGCTCCGACGTCGGACCATCCATCCGCAGTCGTCATGCTCGCGGTCCGGAGTACGCAGTCCTTGATGATGATGTCCTCGGACCACTGCGTCGCGTTCTTGTCCGGGAGGACTTGTATGAAGAACGGACCGTCATCGAATCCGGTCCCGTAGGTCGGCCATCCATCCGTAGGCCAGTTTCCGCCTTGCGGCGGGTCCGGCCAATCTCCACGCAAGGTCTCGACCGCAGTGAGCCCCTGGATGAAGAACTTCTCGCAGTCCCGAAGAAGCATGAACTCGAACTGCGCGGTCTCTCCAGGCATCCCCACGATCCCGATGTAGTCGTTGTTCACGTACTCGTCGAGACGGACGATGCCGTGATTGCCGCCGAGCAGCACGCAGACGTCCCCTTCTGCGACGGGCGCGGTCGGATTCACGATGGTTCCGCCGTCGTCGCGGCGTTGAATGATCGTGCCGGAGATCGCTTCGATCCCAAACGCACGGAACGGTGAGGCCAGAGCTCCGTCACCACTCACCTGTGCCGTCGGGTCGAAGTAGAAGGCTTGGCCCTGCGAGAAATCGACCGAGGGAGTCCAGTAGGAGCCGTCGGTCCAGAGGTCATTGCCGAGCGCGCTCAGGTCGACTCCCGTCTGGGCGTAGGGCGAGGCTCCCCCTTCCGGAGTGAAGGTGTTCGGCTCCTCGGAACATGCTGTCATCCAGACCGTCGCGACGAGAGCGACGGAGGCTGCGGCGAGAACTCGTTGAATGCGATCCATAGTCGTACGTCTCCCTATTCGGGTCTTCACCACCCTTCGGGAATCGCGGGCGCGCGACAACCCCGCCGGATGCGGCCGACCCCACCGCCTCCGGCTCTGCACCGGGTGGTCAACTCAGAGGCACGAGTGCGGCCCCGGCCGCACGTCCCTCCGTGGGAAGATGCGTACTGCGTGAACGAATCGGCTTAGACATTCGAGCGGGCGCGGCACGGTGCTGGTACTCTCTCCCGAGAGCGAACACTTGGGCCAACGAACAGGGAGACACGGATGAGCGGATCGAGCGAAGCCGAATCGACGAAGCTGACCATTGTGGCGCAGTTCCAGGCGAAGCCTGGGGGAAAGGATGCGCTCGAAGCTCTGCTCCTGGCCCTCGTGGATCCGACTCGAGCCGAGAAGGGCTGTGAGGTGTACGACCTCCACCGTTCCGTCGAGACCGACGGGTTCTTCCACTTTCACGAGATCTGGACGTCGAGGGCGGACTGGGACGCGCACATGGAGTCTCGGCACATCGCCGAGTTCCGGGCCTCCTCCGGCGATCTCATCGAGACGGCGAGGATCTTTCAGCTCGAACAGATTCGCTGAGGAAACGGTATAGAAAAGCCGCCCGAGGCAAACGCCCCGGGCGGCTCGATTCACTCGGCCGTTCTTCCTACTTCATCCGCAGCATCTTCCGCTCGGACGTCACGTCCTCCGTCTCGAGACGGTAGAGGTAGACGCCGGCGGGGAGGAGGCTACCGGAGTCGTTCCGGCCGTCCCACTCGATCGCGTGCGTTCCTGCCGTCTGCGCTCCGCTCACGAGCGAACGGACCTGACGACCCGCCGCATCGTAGACCGCGAGCCGGACCGAAGAGGACTTCGCGAGCTGATACCGAAGGACCGTGCCGTTCTGGAACGGGTTCGGCCGGTTGGGGAGGAGCTGCGTGCGCGCGGGGATCGTGACCTCCGGAGCGTCGGCCGGATCCTGGCCCACGCCCGAAAGGACGAAGTCGTCGATCGCGGTCTCGAGGAGGGTGTCGCTACCCGTATCACATGCCTGGAAGCGAACCCGAACGTTGTTCGTGAACGCAACCAAGGTGGAGAGGTCGACGACGACGTTCTCCCAGCTGTTGTGGTTCGTGTTGAGCGTCTCGATCGTCGTCCAGGTGGCTCCGCCGTTGCTCGTCACCTGCGCCGTGTAGCTCGCGTCGGTCGGGCCGAACTGTGCGTACCAGCGCCAGTAGCTGAGCGTGGCCTCGGTCGCGCCGGAGAGGTCGATGACCGGGCTGGTCAGGGTGACACATCCCCCGTCGACGTCGGATCCGCCGGCCGTTCCGTTCTGCGTCCCGAGTCCGGTCACGAAGCAATCGGTTCCCGGCTCGGCCGAGTGGTCGTCAGCAGGCTCGACCTGGTTGCCGGTCCACTGCGTACCGTACGGATCGACCCGGACCCACGTGCCGACCGGCGTGTCCCCGGAGCTGGAGAGAAGCCATCCCGTGCCGTCCTCGCCGTCCTCTGCGTAGAAGAGCGACGCCGCGATGTAGGAGAACACGTCGACCGGAGCGTTGACCGGTTCCGTTCCGATGTTCGAGGCGACGTCGGTTGCAGACACGTAGAACTCCACCTCTGCGCCGACGGTCTGCGGCGGAATCGTACCGGAGTAGACGTCCGCTTCGACCACGGAGACCGGAGCCGACTGCCAGGTACCGCCGTCCGCCCGGTAGACGATCTCGCCCGAACCGATGGAGGAGAAGTCGTTGATCCGGCAGAGGACCTCGACGCCGCTCTCGTCCTGGAACGGGAGGAAGGAGACATCGGTGATCACCGGTCCAACGACGTCGTCCATTGCGAAGTCGAGGATCGTCGTCTCATCTTCGATGAGGACGACACCTGGGACGGTGACGGTGCCGAATGACGGGTGCGTCGCTTCCACCGTGACCGTGCCGAACGGAGCGAAGCCGCGGTAGTGGCCCGCGCCGTCGGACGAGAAGTTCCGCGCGGACTCGATCACCTCGATGTTGACGCCGGAGAGCGGTGCGCCGCCGTCCGAAGCGTTCGTCACATCGCCTTCGAGCTGTCCCAGACCCTGCGCCACCTGGAGAACCGCTTCGTACGCGTCGACGATGCCCCAGCCGTAGGCGTTGTCCTCACCCGCGGCGCCGGCGTCCCGGGCCGTGTCGATGAGGATCTGCTTGATCACGTCCACTTCCACGTTCGGGTCGGCTTCGCGCATGAGTGCGACGATGCCGGCCACGTGAGGACCCGCCATCGACGTCCCGCTCCAGCCGCTCTGCTGGTATCCGCCGCCCGGAACGGACGAGTACACGTCCACGCCAGGAGCCGACACTTCCGGCTTGATCGGGTTACCCGCGCAACCGCTAGGTCCGCGGCTCGAGAAGCTCGCGATCGGGAACGGATAGTTGAAGTTCGTCGCGTCGACCGCTCCGACCGAGAAGGCGTTGAGCGGGGTCGCCGCACGGTCGGCCGGCGAGCCGATCGTGAAGGAGCCCGGTCCCTCGTTGCCTGCGGAGAACGTGAGCACCGTACCCGCCGCCTCGACGTTGTCCATCGCGGCCCACCAGCGGGTGTCGCAGTCCTGGTAGTTGCCGCCGAACTGCTCGTTGATCCGCCACGAGTTCTGGACGACGTCCGGAACGTCATCGACCGAGAACGGATCGCCATCTGGATCGGCGAACCACTGGTACGAAGTGATGACGTCGTTGTCGAACTCGCTACCGACGCTCTGACCGATCACGTTGCACGCGATCCACTCGGAGCCGGGTGCGACTCCGATGCTGTCGCCGGTCGCGGCGCCGAGACCGCACTGCGTCCCCATGACGTGCGTTCCGTGGCTACCTGCGTTCGAGTTCGGGAACTGGCTGGTGCCGCCGAGGACGTCGAGCCAGCACTCCTGCCACGGCTCGTGGTTGCCACGCCAGCGGTCCGTGAGTGCCGGGTGGGTGCCGTCCACGCCCGTGTCACACCCACCCTGGAGCGTTCCCGCTCCCGTGATGCCGAGCTCGTTCCAGACGCGGTCCGCGTTGATTCCACGGACACCCGGCGTCACGCCGATCCCGCCCGCGCGGTTCTCGAAAGAGCCCGTTTCACCCAGACCCCGCTCCGAGCCGACGTCCCCGACGGGAGACATGAGCTCGACGCGGAAGTTGATCTCGGCGACTTCGACGTCGTTCCGGATCGCAAGCGCCTCGATCGATCGACGCTGTCCTTCGACGACGACCAGGTTCGCAATCCAGTACGGGGTGTAGTCGACGATCTTGCCGTCACGACGCATCTCGTCGAGTTCGGCGAGGAGAGGGGCCTGCGTACGGGCCGCCGTCTCCTGGAGTGCCGTCACGACTTCGTAATGGCGTTCCTGCCGCGTGGCTCCACGGGCCGTGAGCGAGGCCGAGATCTCAGGGATCGGTGCCTGCTCGGCGAGGTAGAGGATCGCGCTCGCGTCGTCCGTCGGAGCGAGGCCCGAGAGCTGCTCGGCGAGACCTGGGTGGACCGTGCCCGCGGAAGCGGCGGACACAGCGAGTCCCAAGATCGCACCTCCGGTCACGAGTGTCCCCGCGACCGGCCCGAGCCGCCGCTTGGAGGGTGAGGAGTGGGTCATGGATTTCTCCTGAAAGGGTCAGTGAGTGGTTCCAACGATGGAAGGGACGTGCAGCGGCTAGCACCGCCCTCCGGGGAGGAGGGCGCGACGGCGAACTCGCGTGCCGGCAGGTGCACGTTCCAAAGCCGTCCCGAGGGGGAGCGACGTCCGTTGATTGTACCTGAAAGGGGAGGAGATGGTCGGAGAATCGGTGCGGGGCTCTGACCTGGCCGACGACAGAGCGGATTCCGGCCTATCTGTCGTCGGGTAGGTCCGCAACGAGACGGACGCCCAGCGAGTTCTGTGCCGAGGTTCTCTCAGGGAACGTTCCGACTCGTGTCTCGAGCTTGAATCGGTAGTCGTCCGTGGTGTTCCAGTGCCCACCCCTTCTGCTGCGGTACGCAAGGCCGGCGAGCGTTCTGGTCACCGTCCACTCGTCCGCCGATCCTTCCATGTCCCGGGCGCCGTAGACACTCTCGTCGTAGGGGACCAGGCCGATGCCAATTGGGTACGATGTGCCCAGGTGTCCCTTTGGGTTGTAGCAATACGGCCACATCAGGTAGTCGCCCCACACGTACGTGCGTCGATCGACGCCTCGTGCGGCCTTTTCCCACTCGACGTCGGTGGGAACTCGAAAGGTCCAGCGCCCCTGGCTTTGTTCCGAGCGCCAGTGAGCGTACTCCATCGCTCCGAGTAGGGTGACGTTGATGAGCGGCCACTGTGGGGTTGCCTGGGTCGTGAGGTCGACTATCCAAGACCCATCGTCGTCCAACAGTGCGATTCTGGAAGGCACCACACGGAACCGTTCCATCGGTCCGGTGAGGCTCTTCGATGCATCCGATCGTTCTTTGAGGATCGCCGCTGCCGCGGGACTCCGGGGTGCCATGGTTCCATCCTCATCGATGAGCGGGCGGATCTCGGGTGAGTTGAGGAACCGGAAGTACTCTTCCAGAGTGATCTCCTGCCGTGCGATCGCGAATCCGTCGACCCACTCGTGACTGATCGGCATGGCCTGGAGGTAGTCTGGGTCCGGGCCTCCCACCCATGCGGGGCCTTCGTGGACGTACTCGAATCCAGGTGGGAGATCGCCTTCTGCCAGGAGTCGAACGGTGATCGTGTCCGGAGCTCCCGGCGCGACGAAAGGGACACGCGCGGGCGCGTACCCGGACGCAGTGATGTACGCGAGGTAGCTTCCTTTGGGAAAGTCGATCACGGTGTCCAGCGCGACCTCCGACCAAGGCTCGGGGCGTAGTGGATAGGCCTGGAACCAGAACCCGAACTGCTGCCGAAGGTCTACGAGTTCGGGTCCGAACTCGCCCGTCTCATCCGGAAGCCGTCGCGGTGTCCAGTGAACATCGACCTCCCCTCCATTGCGTTCGAGGACGACTGTCAGCGCCTCCTCTTCGTTGGATGCGTCGACCACACGGGCAAAGTCGGACTCGGTCCGGACAGGCACTCCTTTCACAGATCGGATGAGATCGCCTTGGCGGAAGGGAAGGTCGGGTGCCACGACTCGTTCGACCAGGAGCACGGGGTCCGCCGTTCGGCCGGTTCTGACGTCCACGGCGAGCGGCGTCCGCCTTGCTTCCACTTCTTCATGGCGGAAGACATGAACCTCCGCAGAGGGAGGCGCAACGAACACGACCGAGGCGCGGCCTTCGAGTTCTGCCGCGTACGTACCGACCCCTAGGTCTCGGGCCAGTCTCTCGTAGGTCTCCTTCTCACTCTGGAGGGCGAGGCCACGATCCGTCATGTTCCCGAGATACCAGTACAGCCCCTCGAGCTGCAGCTTGGCTCGGTGCTCGGTGTCTGGATCTGGTGCCTGCTCGGTCGCGGCGGATAGATGCGTCGTGGCGTCGTTGAGATCTCGCGTGATCTGGGACTCGAGGGTACGGAGTGAGTCGAAGACCGCGATCTCTCTCGTTCTGCGCCAATAGGGAAGATGAGGTTCGGTTTCCGCTGCGACCTTGCTGTACCGCGCCTTCAGGCCATCGAGTTCGTCGTAACCCGTGCGTGCGCGCCCGAACAGCTCCTGACCGCGC
>JACKCR010000019.1 GCA_020633975.1 Candidatus Eiseniibacteriota bacterium
AGACGCGAAGACGCGATCCGGACGAGACCGCGGGGCAACGCCGAGCGCGAAGCTCTTCGTACTTCGGTAGTAGGAGGTTACTCCGGTAGGAGGACGACCTTCCGTTGCGTCACTTCGCCTCCTGACCACGCCGCTTCCGCATCGGAGCTGGCGCCAATAGGACGCGCGCTCATCCGCACGAGGTAGACACCGCTCGCCACACCTAGATCTTTCGGCCTGACCCGAATCACGTGGTCGCCGGTCCCCTGCTGCCCGTCGAACAAGGTCGCCACCTTCCGCCCGGCGACATCGATCAGCTCGAGCGACACTCGACGTTCCGCGGTCAGCGCAAAGCGGATGGCCATCTCGTTGCTCGTCGGGTTCGGCTCGATCGGAAGCAGCTCGATCGTGCTCCTCCCGGGTCCCGAGTGCGTCGGCGCGTCACTCGCTGGAATCGGAAGTGCGTACCAGAAGACGACGGACTTCCACCGCGAGCCGACCTCCGAATAGTCCGTCTCGATCGAGACATCGAGAGAATGCCGGAACGACACACGATCGGCGATCATCCAACGGTACTGATCCGCCCGTGCGAAGGGCGGGTTCGCGGTCCGGGCACGGCGCAAGATTCCGTTCAGAGGACGGATTGCAAACGGGGGCGAGGGGCCATCGGGCTCGGGCGGCGGGTTCGAGACCCAGTTGTAGTAGTAGCCACCGTTGTAGGCGTCCTCCAGCCCTGTCCCGTTGATCACTTCTGCCCCGTCGATGACGAGGATGTCGTCGCCTTCGAGCATGTAGTCGTCGTTGAAGTCCTGCTCGAGAAAGAGGAAGTTACCAACGTAGTGCCCCGTCCCCCAGATCTCGGCCATCTCGAAGAAGTCCGACCCCTCCGTGCGAACGTAGTCCCGAGCGGTGGCGCGGAAGTACCCCAACGACGAGTCGACCTCCGCGGATACGTACTCCACGACCGCCGACGTGATCGGGACCGGAGTCGGCAGCGGGTTCATCAGCTCGACATGAGCCGAGATGTAGAACGGCATCGGGAAGTAGCAGTAGAACCCGTCAGGCGAGTCCGTGCCCATGGGGAGACTCTGGTACGGTTCGCGGTCGTCCCCGGCTCCAAAGAACCACCCCACCGGAACGTCGATCGATGGCTCGGTATCTCCGTCCCACCAGACTCGGAGTCGGACCTGCTCGAGCTGGGTGTCCGTGGCTCCATCCATCCGAATGCTGAGCTGACGGACGATCGCCGAGCCGGAGAGGTTTGCCAGCGTCATCGCACCACCCGCTGGTACGGAGCCGGCGTCTGTCGTGACTCGCACGGCGGAAGGATCCGGTCCCGCTGGATGAGCGCCGACGTTCTCGAACATCGCGATGGTCTTGTTGCGCGCGATGCTTTGGAACGGGTCGATCCAGCTCTTCCAGGACGTGATCTCGGTGTCGGGAGGGAACGTCCGATAGGAGTACTGGTAGTAGTGTTGCATTCCCTGGATGTTCTGGGTCTCGATGCGGATGGAATCGCGGAACGCGATCGGTTCGTAGCAGACCTGCCCTCCGGCAAACGTCGTGACCAGTGGATCCGAGAAGAAGCTGAAGTTCGCGCTCAGGATCTCGTCGGTGTCGGAGTCGATGCGTGGGTTCGTTTCTCCATCGAAGTACATCCGAACGTAGAACGGCGTGAGGGCAGATCGGTGGGGCATCCAGAAACGGTAGATGATCCCAGGGCCATGGATCGTAGCGGCGACCACGTCCCGATCTGAGAGGATCCAACCCGTCGGGTACTCGTAGTGGTTGTAGTCGTATCGACTGCCCAGCGGATCCACGGACGACGCCATTCCCGCGCGGTCGACTTCGGATACGCGGGCCCACCCCTCCCAGTCGACGTAGTCGCCGTATCCCCCGTCGGACTGCGCCACGGCAATCCGGAGTGGGAACAGACAGCATCCGACCGCGAGCAGAACGCGTTGCAGAGCGGGCCGCGGCATCAGGCGCATCGGATTTCTCCCTCCCTCAGCGGAACATCGCCTTGATTCCGCCCCAGCTCGCCTCCCGCACTGGAGTCGCACCACAGCCTTCCGTCTCCGCTCCGATTCTCACACCGCAGCCGTTGCCTCCGGGAAGACATGGCGAATCGGCGTGGAGCGAGTAATCCCCGTCGGCACTGGGTGCCGCGCCGCAGTCGAGTGGAAGGCAGAACAGGGGGTCGGCGTCGAAACTCTCCTCGTCCGTACTCACATCGCCTGCACCTTCGAGCAGCGCCAACTCCCAGGCGCAGCACGCCAGGCCTAGAGAACCGCCAGACTCGACGAATGCACCACTATCCCCAGTGGGCGCACAGTTTCCCCAGAGTATGGTCGCATCCAAGAGAACCTGGGCTCCGGACAGGGCAGCTAGTCCGCCGCCGCGAGGGGTTTCTTCGAAGCTCGAAGTGTCGACTCGATTCGAGGTGACGGTCGACGTCAGAACCTCCAGGACGCCCGAGCTGGCGACGAGTCCGCCACCCTGCACCGCAAAGTTACCGGTGATGACACAGGATTCGGCCCGGCAAAGACTCCCGGAGGAACTGATCCCGCCGCCCAGATCCGCCGAGTTGCCCTGGATGTAGCTCGACCGGACGGTGAAGTCAGACCCCGCAACGCCTCCACCCTGACCGGCGAGCGAATCCCAGCCGATCGCCTCGTTCCCGGCGATGTGGCACCGCTCGATGCTGGCTCCCCCCGTTGCAAGGACACCGCCTCCGCGCGGCCCCCCGGAGAGCACACTCGTGACCGCGACGTTGTCCTCGATCGTGCAGTCGACCACGGTGACGGGACCCTGCACGGCGAGGCCACCTCCCCGCCCCGAAACGTCGGGATCCGCGTGCGCGATGTTGCCACGGATGGTGCATCCTTCGATCGTGACCGGCCCGTCGGTGCGTACGTAAACACCGCCCCCGGCGATTTCGGACTCGCAATCCTCGATGATGCAGTTCCGAATCGAGGCCCGGCTGTCGTAGATCAGGATGCCCCCACCATCCCAGGAACCGACGGGCAACCAACGCGAGCGCCCGTTCCGGATCGTGAACCCCTCGATGGACGCGCTGATCGGCTCATCGCTCCCTTCGAGAGTAAATCCCCGATTCGTCTGCTCCGGATCGATGATGGTGACCGAGGCTCCGCCCTCTCCCAACACTCGGAGATCCTTGCCGTGGAACCGGATGTCCCGGTTCCCGTCGCCCCTGTAGGTGCCGGGCGCGACGAGGACGACATCGCCGTCGACGGCGGCGTCGATTCCCGCCTGGATCGTCGGGTACTCCGCGGGAACGAGGAGGGTCGCCCCGATTCCGGAGCCAGCCGACACGAGGAGCAGACCTAGGGACGAGAAGAAGCTCGATCGGAAATCAAATGGACGGCGCATCAGATTCTCCTTGTGACAACGGAGATCCAAATGACGCGACATGAAGAGGGGTGTCGCTTTCGTGGCGGGAGGACGCAGCCGGGTCCCGTGGACTCTGGGAGCGTACCAGAGCAACTAGGTGGTATCGCTAGTCCGTAGTTACTCGGATCTACCCCCTAGAGACGCAAGAGCGGTACCCTGGGTCCGGCCGCCGATCCAGGACGAGGGGCAAGAGGATTCAGCTTTGCGCAACGGCCACCACGGACGTCGCCACGGGATCATCGGGCTCTCCCGTTCCTTGGGGACGATTCTCTGTCTCTTCCTCATCTCTGGCGCGGACATCGCTCGAGCGTTCGTCTTCGAATTCGACCCTCCTCCCGGCGTCGATGCGAGCGATCCGCACTTCATGGACGGGCTACTCGACGTCACCGAGGCTCCCTACTTCGCCGATCCAACGGGCGGTGCCGATGCGACCGCGGCGATTCAGAACGCGCTCGAGGATGCACGTGACTACCAACTCGCCTGCTTCTTCCCCAGCGGCACCTACCTCGTCTCGGACATGCTGAACGCGATGCAGTCCGATCGCGATCATCCGTGCGTGTTCGTCGGCAGCCGGAACGGTCCCCGTCCGGTGCTGCTGCTTTCACCCACCGCCGTCGGCTACGAAGACCCAGAAGCGCCAAAACCGCTTCTCTGGATCTGGACCCAACCGGATGGGGCGACTCACGAGGATCCCAACCTCGGGGAACAGGCGAACATCAGCTTCAACCAGATCTTCCGTGGCATCGATATCGACGTTCGGGCCCACGCGGGCGCTATCGGACTGCGGTTTGCCGCCTCACAAGGCTCCAGCCTCGAAGAGGTTTCGATCCTCGCCGACGGCGCGTACGCCGGCGTCGTGAACTGTCCGGGGCAAGGAGGCGGCACGCATCAGGTGGAGATCGACGGCGGCCGCTACGGGATCGTACTGGAGACGGTGAGCCGCTTCCCAACGATCGTCGCAAGCACGTTTCACAATCAGACCGACGCAGCGATCTTCCAGGAACAGCTCTACGTGCGGCTCGTCGTGGTCGGCTCCGAGTTCGTGAAGCCGGATGGAGTCGCGATCGACATCGCCAGCGGCCTCGGCCTCACCTTGATCGACAGCCGGGTCGAGTTCACCTCGGGCTCGGGAATCGTCTACCGCCACGCATTTCGTCCCGACGCCTACTTCTCGGAGTGCTACGTGCGCGGAGCGACGTCGTTCATCCAATCCGGGAGCTACATGGACGGCCCGACGGACCCGAACGCGTGGTCCGAGATCACCGAGTACGTTCTCACGAACACCAACAGCCGCACCCTGGTCGATGGGGATCTGGATGCGGACACTCCTCCGGTGTGGACCGAGGGCGTCGTCCCCGCCTCGGCGGAGGAGTTGCGGGCGCGCCACGGGTGGAACGGAGAGACGTTCCCAGGGTTCGAGGATCCAACGGTCGTGAACGCCAAGGACCTCGGCGCTGTCGGTGACGGGGTCGCGGACGACACGGCGGCACTCGAGGCGGCAATCGCGCTCCATGACCGGATCTTCCTTCCGAAGGGAAACTACCGGATCACTCGCACTCTCGAACTCGGTCCTGACACTTCGTTCTTCGGCGTCGCACCGATGTACTCCGTCCTCTACGGGGACCCGCTCTCCGGTAGCTCTGGCTCCCCACTCATCACCACCGTCGACGATCCCTTTGCCAGCACCACCCTAGCTTTCGTGTCGATCACCTACCCGTCGGACGGAACCCAGTACACGAACCTGGTCTGGCGCGCGGGACGTCGCTCGATTGTCCGTGACGTCCACGCCTCGGTCGAAGTGTGGCCGAACGAGCCGATTGCGGAAGACCATCAAGTGTTCATCGTACGGGGGAACGGCGGCGGGCGTTGGTTCGCCTCGTCGATCTGGAACGGGCGGTTCGCGAACCTCTCATACCATCCGAACTTCCGGCACTACTGGATCGACGGGACGCGCGAGCCACTCTGGTTCTACGCAATGAACTTCGAACGCTCGTCCACCTCTCCTCAATCGGAGATCGACGGAGCCGAGAACGTCCGCGTGTACTCGCTGAAGGCAGAGGCAGGGACTCCCGGTCCGGAGCAACTCAACACGCCGCTCCGGATCGCGAACTCCCGCAACGTGGAGATCTACGACGTCATCGGGAACATCGAACTCCGATCAGGAGAGTCGATCGTCCTCGTCGAGGACGCGGAGGACGCGCGCGTCGTGCACGTATCGTCGTTCGAGTCCGACTCGACATGGAGCACGATCACGGAACGATACGACGGCGTCGAGACGTCGATCGCTGGTAGCGAGCGCCTCTCCTACTTTCGGCGCGGGGTGCCGTCGTTGTCCGGTCTGCCTGGAGACGCAGGTTCCGCTGACACGGTTCCTGGCGACGAGCCTCAGGAGGACGGCGCCGAAAGTGGATCGACGGATGGCTCGGCCGGCACCCCGTCATCGCGAACGTCGGAGCTGAGGCTCCTACAGAATCCGGCCCACGACCAGCTTCGGTTCGAGATCACGCTACTCCGAGACGACGATGTCCAGGTCGTCGTCCTGGATGTCGCCGGAAGAGCGGTTCGAACGCTCGAGTTCGGGAGGCTTCCGATTGGGACACACAAGTTGACCTGGGACGGTCACGATGACCGCGGAAATCCAGCTTCGGCCGGTGTGTACTTCCTGGGTCTTCGCGGCCCTGGGGGCCATGGAGACCAACTGGATCCAATGAAACGGACTCGCTTCCGCCGGGCCACGTTGCTGAGGTAGACGTTCCTGTCGGAATCTCGCGCTACCTCATCATCCCCTTGAGTTCGCCCCACGAGACGTTCTGCACCGGCGGGCTCGGCCAATCGCCGTCATCTCCGATACCAGAAGGCTCGGCGCATTCCTCACCCAAGGCGCCGATGAGCAGCCCGCACGGAGATGCCGAGGGAAGACACGGGCTATCTGCGGCGAGACCATACGAACCGTCGGCGTGGGGAGCATTGCTGCAGGGAGCCGGCTCACACAGCCTCGGGTTGCCCAGGACGCGTCCACCGGTCTCCGTGACTGTGCCTGGCCCGGCATCGAGCCCCGCGGCAGTGAGTGCACAACAGTCTATCGTCGCCGCTCCTGCGACGTCGGTCACGGCCAGATCCGTTCCCGTCACCGCACAGTTCGCCGAGAAGAGAACGCGCTCGAAAACCGTTTCGACGGATCTCTGTATGGCGGCGCCACCACCCGCCTCGGTCGCCGCATTGGACGCGATCGTGGTCGAACGGAAGATCGGCTCGCTGAGATCCACTTGAACACCTCCACCGTTCCGGGCGGAGTTTCCTGTGATGAGGCACCGGTCGAAGATCGGATCGG
>JACKCR010000002.1 GCA_020633975.1 Candidatus Eiseniibacteriota bacterium
GTGATCCCTAGGTGGACGGACTTCTGGTACGGTGGCCTGCCAGCGGACTTGCACTACCCGCCCCTAGCCCACCTGCTCGGGACGGTTCCCTGCCTTCTCGGATCGAGTCCCGAGTTCGCGGTGAAGCTGGTTGCCTGGCTCTCGGTCGTGGCATGTGGGATCGGGTTTGCAGCGCTTGCAGGGACTCTGCATCGGTCTCGTTCCGCTGCCATCGTCGGAGGGCTCGTCGGCGCGCTCGCTCCCGCGGTTCACGCCGCGTGGGTGTGGGAGGGGAGACTGCCTGGCATCCTCTTCCTGGGCATCCTTCCCTGGGCGTTTCTTTCTGCGGAGGTCACCGCTCGGGGGCGCTCCGGCATCCGCGGGCCGATCGCACTAGGTTTGGCGATCTGGCTGCTCATCATCGCCCATGTCGGTCAAGCGCGACCGGCCCTCGTCATCCTCCTCGCCTTCACGGCTCTTCGGTACTGGGACCTTCATCGTGCTTCGCCTGGGTGGCGGGTCCCTTTGTATCTGGCGCTGGGCTGGGGGATCGGTGGCGTCCTCTCCGCGACATTTCTGCTTCCGATGGTGGTGGAAACCCCGTGGGTGAATCAGTTGCGTCCGGAGAACGCCGTTTCGGTTCTTAGGCCGCACCTCGCAGAGTCGTTGCGATTGTTCAGGTGGTCACCGAGGGGTGTCGGCGTCCTCGGACCGAGCGTGCTACTCCTCGCCGTCGTTGGCGCCTGGAGGACGTTCTGGCGACGTCGGGACGATCGAGACGCACCAAGCCTCGTGACGCTCCTCATTCTCCTGGGTCTTCCCTGGTTCCTCTGCCAGCCGTTCGGGAGGGGACTCGATCTGATCTTCCTCGGCGGTATCCTCATTGCACCCGGAGCCGTCGTCCGGCTTCCGAGGCCGATGCTGGGCCTCGTCCTCCTTCTCATTCTCGTGGATGTAGCTCCACCCAGGCTGGTGAGTGCGTACAGCGCGGAGGCACAACGCGCGTCGCGGAACCGCGTCTACGAGGACCTGGAAGCTTCGATGACGCGCGGGCGGATGTTGGAGCTCGCCGCGGATGCCGAGGGACGCGTCAGCGCGAGCGACTGGAGGATCGCGCCACACCATGCGGTGGCGACTCTCGCCGGCCCCTTCATCCAGGGCGTGCCACTCGACTACCGATTCACGTCGGCGATGATCGACACGTTGGCGAGCGGGATCGAGCAAGGACGATTTCGGTCGGCCGCGAGGTCGGCCGTATCGCGACCGGATTCTACCAACGTCGCGGGACCCGGCGACGTCCACGATGCCAAGGCGAACGACGTCGAGGGAGGCATCGAGCTTCCAACTTCGGTCGGTCGTCTCCTCCGGTTCCACGGAGCGGAGGTGCTGCTCATCGTCGGTCCGTCCGGACCGATCCTGCTGCCGATCGACGATCCAGTCCTGATGCCGCAACCCGATCTTCCCGGGTTGCGCGTTCGCGACGCGACGCTGGTGCACTGGATCCCGCCGGGAGCGCCCGACGGACCCCCGCGCCCCGATGCGGCGATCGGAATGTACGGACTGCCGCCTGCTGCGGCGGACAACTCGGCTGCGAAACAGCTCGAGTGGATCGAACGAGTCGGGCCGGTTCCAGTCGCGAGCACCGCGACCGTGCTGCCGAACCGGCTTCTCCTTCGTGTGCCGGAGTCACCTGCCGGTACGCTTCGCATTGCACGCTCGGCGTATCCCGGGACGCGCCTGTTCGTCGATGGGAAGCAGATCCCATGGACGAGCGCGCCGCTTGGTGGCCTTGCGGTCACCGTGGACGCCGGCCCCCACGAGATCGAGATCGATACGCCGATCTCGCGGCTCCGGCGTTTCACCGAGTGGGCGCAGTTGTTGATGCTCGGGATTGCGGTTGTGGCATGGCTCAGAGCGACGCCTGCTCAGAAGTCGAGATCCTAGGGGCCACGAACCTCACACCGTGCCCGCCACGCTCGTCTCCTCAACCTCTCCGCCCGCGGGTTCGGTTGCGATCTTCCTCCGGCTCGCGCGCCGCTTGTAGAAGTAGGAGCGGACGAGTGCACGGTCCATCGGATAGAGAGCCGTGAGTTCTCCCTCCACTCGGCGGTAGGCGCCGATCCACGCGATCCGGGCTGCGTGCAGTGTCGCCCGTTTGGTCAGGACATCCACGACGGCCGTCCGATAGGCGGCGAGGATCGGAGCCGCCGCCGCGACCGCCTCCGTGAGAACAGCTCCCGCGGCTTTGAGGCTCGGGTCAGTCTCGGTCTCCACGCGGTTGAGGATCGTTCGGGCCGTTAGAAGCAGGTTGTCGGGAGAGAGCCGGCCCACGGCGGTGAATCCGTCCGGGAAGTAGGTCTGGTAGACGGCAGTGCGTCGACTCCCGTTCCCGAGTTCGGCTGTGCGGTTCGAGAACGCACGGATCGCATTGGTGAGCTTCAGGGCCGCCAAGTCCCTACGTGCGCGGATCCGGAGCTGCCCACGGACCGCCTCCTCGAGCGCGTCATCCGCCGCCTCCAACTGTGTGACCGCCGGTTCCCAGGCTGCGTAGATCGCTGCCGCGCTGGGGTCGACGGCGAGACGGTGCGTGGTGTAGACACTCAGCACGTTGACCAAGGTGTCGACGGACATTCTCATGTACATGGATGCCACGGGGACCTCCTTCTGTCTTCTGCACGACCTTCCCCGGGTCTCGGGTTCATGAGAACGTACGAATGCCATCGCCGAAGGTTGCACGGAATCTGAGAAAACCGGTTGGACGCCGGCCGAGTCGCTTCACCCCACTTCTGTCTGCGGGTTTACAGGCGCCGTGTCGAGGGGCCGGACCGGTGCATGTCCGCTTTCATACCGGTAGTCATGAGGGGGAGAGTATGCGCGCGGACCGACCCGACAGCGTCTCATGGCGCCGACAAGCCGGATGCCAAGGGGCTGTGCGTCGATTCGCATGCGCGGATACCCGCCTGCGAATCGACATGGCACCTAGTCCGCTCGGAGGCAATGGGGATGCCAGCCGCGGTATCCCCCGTGCAGCAAGGTGAAACAGTGGGAAGCGAAGTGCATACGGCACTTCATGCGGGTGCACCTGTGCACACAGACCGACATGTCATGATCCTGCCATGGGCAACCGCGGATGCAGCTCGGCACTTCGCTGATCTGCAACGGGAGCACGGTGTTGCGAAACGACTTTGGAGGCGGCGCGGCACATGACGACTCGTGGGAAACTGGGGGTTCGCGAGTCTTCAGACAGTGAAGCCTCGTACGCGAGGTAGAATACGTGTGGCCCGGATACAGTTCCACCGGGGCACGTCTCCCGTCATTGTGCACTTTTGCGGATCGAGTCGCGGGATCGAGTCCCGGGATCGAAGTCGAAGAATCGAGTCGGATCAGAGCAACGTCACTCCATGCACTACTTCGAGTATCCACTTCCGGACGAGGCGCGTCCGCACGGCATCTGTCTCTGGCGATTCGCGGTCGAAGCGAAGGACCCCGAGGCGTTCGTCCACGTCGTGCCACCCGATGGAACGGTGACTCTGAGTGCCTCGCTCTATCCGGGTCAGGAGCCTCGGCTGACGACCACCGGTGCGTCGGTCCGGGCCCATCTCGTGCCCGTCGTACACGGCATGTCCGCGGCCGGGATCCGGCTTCGGCCCGGGGTCGCTCCAGACCTACTTTCGGTGCCGGCAGCGACGCTCGTCGGGGCCATGACGCCCTGGGTACCCGAGGGAAGTCAGGTGGCGCTTGCCGAGGCCATGGTGGCGATGGCGCGGGACGAAGACGCGTGGGTCGAGGCGGGCAGGGTGTTTGGTGCGGTCGCCCGAGAGTTGGCGTCTCCGGATCCACTCGTCGCCCAGCTCGTCGACCGGCTCCTCGCCGAGCCGGACCTTGGAGGTGTTGGAGTGGCCATGGAGGCGGTGCCTATCGGTGTACGCCAGCTTCGTCGTCGCTTTCTCGCCGCGACCGGACTTTCCCCGAAGTCGTTCGCGCAGATGCAACGCCTGCGTCATGCGTGCATCCTGGCTCTGGAGAATCCGCCGAGGAACTGGTCGCAGGTTGCGGCCGAAGCGGGGTTCTCCGACCAGGCGCACTTCAGCCGCCAGGTCGCACGTACGTTCGGAGTATCGCCGACGGTGCTGATGGAGTATCTGAGAACGATCCGCCACCAGCTCGTCCCGCAAGTCGGGCAAGACCGGCGGCAGGATGACCGTTTTCTTCAAGACTCGTAGCACCCACGTGCGGGAGTGTCGTCGAGGTCACACGAGGGAGGAATCATGACGAGAACGATCTGCCTACTGTTTCTGCTCTTGGTCTGTGTCGTGCCCGGATCCGTACTCGCGCAACACCATGGACCGAATCCTGCGGTTTCGATCGAGAAGATGAAGGCGTTCGAGCCGATGCTCGGGGAGTGGAAGGGGGAAGGCTGGATGGTTCTCCCGAACGGTGAGCGGGCGGAGTTCCTCTCGACCGAGTCTGCTGTGCTGGAGCTTGGCGGGACGCTCGTCCTGGTCCGGGGGAAACACTTCTCGAAGGACGATCCCGAGAGAGTCGTGCACGATGCCCTCGCCACCATCGCCTGGGACCAGGCGGAGGAGCGCTACCGGTTTCTCACCCACCTCGCGACCGGAGCGCTGGGTGACTTCACGATCGTGCCGACGGATACCGGCTTCTCGTGGACGATCGACCTCCCGATGATGAAGATGCGCTACGTCGCCGACTTCACGGACGGGAGCTGGGTCGAGACCGGCGAACGAAGCATGGACGGCACGACCTGGACTCCTTTCTTCGAGATGCGTTTGACTCGGCAGTGACGCAAGTGGGCGATGCACGAGCTCCGACCGATCAGTCCACGCGGATGACCTTGGTTTGAGCGATCGGCTCGTTTCGACTCGAGTCCTCGAGACGGAGGAAGAAGATCCCGTCTCCGACGTCGCGTCCGAACTCGTCTCGCCCGTCCCAGATCGCGACCCTGCTCTGGGTGGTGCGGGATGCGAGGTCGAGAGTCCGCACCAGACGTCCGTCGACCGCGTAGACGCGCAGCGCGGAGGAGTCGTCGAGACGCCCCGCGAAATCGATCGTGGCTTCGGCCGAGAACGGATTCGGATAGGCCACGAGTGTCGGTCCGGCTGCGAGTGCGGACGGCGTCGTCACGTCGCTCGGGTCGCCTGGCTCCTCCGTCCGAGGACCGTAGATCGGGAAGGGGAGACCGGTCTCGTAGGCACCCAGATCCGGTGCCGCGCCGTCGTATCCCTCCGTGATGTTCGCGAGCATTACGCCCGCGTCCTCGGGTACCGATCCCGGCGAGAGTCGCAGATCCTGGCTGCCGGGGACGTAGCCAGGCAGGTATCCGCCTTGGCCGAGGTAAGGCCCGAGCTCCGGCTCCTCGGCCTCGTAGAAGACGGTCAGGTCCACGTAGACGGCATGCCACGACATGTCGAGTGCTTCCTGGAAGGTCTCCAGCGTTTCGTAGTAGGTCCCGTTGAACCTGGCGAACCGATCAGGCTCCACCTGGCGCCATCCGTTGTAGTCGAGGTCCGCGCGTTCTCCTTGCGCATCGAAGCTGATCGGATCGCCGCTGTGTCCCGGCCCGCTGCCGCCGAGAAAGAGGTTGTTCCGGACGATCGCGTTCCTCCACTGGCCGTCTCCCCAGCCCCTCGGGTCCGCGCCGACAAAGGTGTTGTTGAAGACGATGAGTCCGGTCGGCCAGACGTGGTACTTGAGCGGCTTGAGCTGGCTGTTGTAGACGACGTTGCGGACCGCGTACATCGGCCCGCCGTAGACCGGCTGCGCGCTGATCCCGCACAACACGTTCGTGAACCGGTTGCCCACGACTCGGACGTTGTGCCGGGAGCCGTCCGTCTCGATCCCGTCGTCCGTGCAGTTATAGACCTCGTTCGAGAAGACGTCACAGTCGCTCGTCTCCACCTCCGTCTCGCCATGGCCGACGGAGATGCCATCCCACCAGTCGAAGATCTCGTTGTTCCGGATGACGTGGCCGCGCCCCGCCACGACGATCCCGTAGGCGTCGTCGTTCCGGCCGTCCTCCCAGCGGATCGGACCGCGAACGGTGTTGTCTGCGATGTAGACGTTGGACTGACCCGGGCCGAAGAAGTAGATCCCACCCTTCTCCGCGCCGGTGAGATTCGAGGAGTCGACCGTGCAGCCCCGTACGACGATGCCTGAGGTCGCGTTCCCGCGGATCGCCATCTGCCGGGGGCGGATCACGGTAACGTCTTCGAGATGGACGTAGCGGCTGCCCGGGAAGTCGACGACCGGCTTCGCGATGTCCTCTCCGTCGAGCACCACGGACTCCGCGTCGACACCTCGCCAGACGATCGGATCCGTTTCGGTTCCGCTCGTGCTCAGGGTCGACACACCGGAGTAGGTTCCCGGTTGGAGGAGGAAGACGTCACCGGGGATCGCGAGTGCGTTCGCTTGCGCGATCCCCCGGAACGGATCGGCTTCCGTTCCACTGCCGCCGCCCGAACCCGGGACGACGTACCGAACGCGTGGCTCCACGGGATCAGCGGGAAGCGGGCGCGTCCGCTCGATCCGATACTCGGTGGCGGACCCTCCGTCCGGGTCTTCGAGTACGAGACGGAGTTCGTATGTCGTGTTCGGCGTGAGATCGAAGACACTCCCGGCGAGCAGGTTTCCGGGATCGACTCCGTCCCCGTTGAAGCTCCCAGGCTCGACGCGAAGGAGCGGCTGCGCAACGCGCCAGGGTCCGGAAGCGTCGACGTCGCGGTACTGGACCTCGACCGTCGAGGTCAGGTTGTCGTCTCCAGAGATGAACCACTGGACCCCGAGGCAAGTGGGAGTGGCGACGATCTCCATGTGTTCCCCTGCGACGGTGTTTCCAGCGAAGGCGGGCGATCCGAACGCTGAGAACTGGAGTCCGAGGTAGAGAGAAAGGAACGAGAGGGAAGAAACTCCACACCGAAGCGCGGCGGAAACAGGGGCGCCCATGGCCATCTCCATGAATTGTGCGAGAGCTTCGCTCAGTGTGCTCTACTCTCGTGCCCCGTCGTCGCTGACCGACGATTGCGATCCGCAACAGCGACTTCGTCGTCGTGCGGAACGCAGCTCCACGGCGCGGCGTCCGAAGATCGGACGTTGCGCGCCGGACATACTCGAAGCAATTGCCATGCCCGCGCGGCCGCATCGGTTGGTGTATGTTTCGGGAGTGTCGGGTCGTCTCCGGAAGGGTGCTACGAGCATGGATGTCGTTCGCTGGACACTGCCATCGCGGATCGTCGGCGCGGGGCGCGATCGAGGCGTGGTGTCGTCTCGTCTCCCGCGTTTCGGCAGTCTCCGGCGGCTCTGGCGTTTCGGTTGGCTCGGTCTCTCCATGTTGTGCCTGACCGGGCCACCAGTCGTCGGAGCGAGCCGGTCCCCGTCGGCTCGAGGCAATCCCGTTCCCGTCCCCGTCACGTCCTCCGTTGCCACCCCCGTCCCCGTCTCGTCCTCCGTTGCTGCCCCCGTCCCCGTCACGTCCGTTCCCGCCGCTCCGGTTTCCGCCATCTGTCCGGTGCCTCACAGCACCTGTCCGCAGACTCAGTTCGGTTGGATGCTCTTCCAGGACTCGACGCACGGTGTCCCGGACTTCTGGTTGGAGGGTTCGCTCGAGGTGTACGAGATCTCGGTCTGCCCGCACGGAGTCCACCTGGTGTTCGAGGTGGAGGAGCGCGGCAATCGGCACGTCGCTGCGCTGACCTTCCCGACGCCGTCGCCGGAACTCGTGGAGGAGCGGCTCGGGCTGGACCCGAGTGGGCGGAACGGCGCGAGGCGACTCGCACAGTACGAGGCTCGCTACGTAGAGCTGCGCGCGAACATCGAACGTGTCCTGGACACTAGCCTCGGCTCCGGCAAGCAGTTCGACTTCCGGAAGCGCGCAGCGGAGTCTCGCCCGATCGTGGAGCACGGGAAGGGGACCCTGGTCCTACGGTGGAAGGAACGGAGTGCCGAGCTTCGAGGCTATCTCGACGTCTACTTCACGCTCCCGACCTGAGGACTTGGTGGAGCGTGTTCTCGTCAGCGGGTCTCGTCGTCCACCTTCGCCGGAATCCAAGTGCCGCGGATCCACACCGGGTCGCCGTCGAAACCGGGGCTGTTCGTGAGACGGCGCACGTCTCCCCCCGCGGGATCCATGGAGTAGATCTCCCAGTTGCCGTCCCGGTTGCTCGTGAACGCGATCCGGTCCCCTTCGGGAGACCACGACGAAACCGCATCCCAGCCTGGACTGTTCGTTAGGTTCACGACGCCTCCAGTCTCGATGTCGAGCCGGAAGATGTCCGGGGCGCCGCCCGTAGCGGTTCGTGAGAAGAGGAGGCTTTTTCCGTCAGGCGACCAGGACGGGTGCCCTTCGTCTTCCGGTGAACGAGTGAGGTTTCGCTCCGTGCTTCCGTCGAAGTCGATGACGAAGAGGTCGTCTTGCCCCGCGCGATCGGACACGAACACGAGCTGTGAGCCGTCCGGAGACCAACGCGGTGAGGTATCGTGCCCCGGGTCCGAAGTGAGACGTCGTTGCGGAGTGCCGTCAGGGCGAGCGAGGAAGATGTCGATGTTGAAGTCCCGCTCGGTAGAGAAGGCCATCCACTCGCCATCGGGTGACCAGTCGGGCACTTCCTCGCGGCCAGGATTCCGGTAGACCTCCGCCGGCGTCTCACCGGGCACGATCCGGTAGAGAATGGAGCGGCCGGCCCGGAGTGAGCCGAAGACGAGCTCGTCTCTCCGCACTCGCGGCCCGAAGTCGGTTTCGGGATCGACGGTGATGCGGATCGTCGCGCTGCCGTCGGGCCGCATCGCGTAGAGATCCGTCCCCGAACCCGCGTCCGAGACGAATACGATCCGGAGTTCGGCGGGCGGCGGTGTGTCGACAGGTTGGTTGCTCCCAGCGGAATCGGCTGCATCCATATTGGATGCGTTGGTACCCTTACTGGCGCAGCCGCTGCTACTGGCACCTGCGGCTAGAATCGACAGACCGAGGAGGAGTGCCGTCCACCGGTTCACTCTGGTCGCCATCGGGATCTCCTTTCCCTTTGCGATCATTCGGGCGTCTCATCGGGAGCAGGGAGTCTAGCAGCCTTCGCTCTCGTTTCGAATGGGATCCGGATCCCGGCGTGTCGACACCGAACGGATACCTCGATGATCCACGCGCGGTGAGTCGCGTCGTCGATTCACTCCAGGTCGAGCACGACCCGTCCCACCAGCGTGCCTCGTCTCATCTCATCGAGCACTGCGTTGACGTCTTCGAGCGGTACCTTCCGGATCGTCGCCCGTACGAGTCCGCGTGCCGCGAACGAGATGGCTTCCTCGAGG
Organism: Candidatus Eiseniibacteriota bacterium; assembly: GCA_020633975.1. Lineage (GTDB taxonomy): Bacteria > Eisenbacteria > RBG-16-71-46 > CAIMUX01 > CAIMUX01 > JACKCR01. The sequence goes on from JACKCR010000002.1 coordinate 9,295, forward strand.
TCACCGCGCGTACCGATGCTCGATCCACGAATGGAGAGTTCCCGATTCGTGATCGCGGAGATGCTGGCGCGAACTTGGTCTTGGCCTGCACCGGGAAGGCCGACGTACACGACGGTCCCGCCCGGTCTCAGCATGGCGATGGCCTGCTCGAATGCTCGCGGTGCGACGGCTGTCACGACCGCGGCGTGTGTTCCGCCGATCTCCCGCTGAATCGTCGCAGCCGGGTTCGATCCAGCTGCCGGGTCCGACGTCGCCGTCGGGTTCGATCCAGCTGCCGGGGCCGACCTCGCTGCCGGGTCTGACGTCGCCGCGTTCACGACGAGATCGGCTCCGTGGGACTTCGCGAGCTCCAACTTGTCGTCTGATACGTCGACGGCCGCTACTCGGAACCCCATCGCTTTGGCGTACTGCACCGCGAGATGTCCCAGGCCGCCGACCCCGACGATCGTCGTCCACTGGCCCGGTTGCGCGCCCGTCCGCTTCAAGGCTCGGAAAGTAGTCACGCCCGCACAGAGGATCGGCGCGAGTTCGTACGGGTCGGCGTCCTCGGGAATCCGACCGACGAAAGCAGCGGGGGCGACGAGATACTCCGCGTAGCCGCCGGGCTTCGTGTACCCCGTCGCCTCGGACGCGCTGCAGACCGTCTCCATCCCAGCGAGGCAGGAGTCGCAGGTGCCGCAGCTCGAGTACATCCACGGGACGCCGACGAGGTCGCCGACCGACGGGCTGTGGACGGATCCCGTCCGCTCGACGATGCCCGGTCCGAGCGCCACGACTCGCCCCACGACTTCGTGTCCGGGAATCAGGGGGAGGACCGGCGGACGTTCCCAGTCGCCATCCACTGCATGGACGTCACTGTGACAGACACCACAGGCGATCACGCGGATGAGGACGTCGCCTTCGCCGGGAGTCGGGATCGGGACTCGCTCGATCGCGAGCGGAGTTCCGAGCGCGTGGAGTACGGCGGCTTTCATCGATACGGTCATGGGTCGCTCCGCTTCCTACCTTCCCGGTGGGCGTCGGGCCCTCGCGCTTCGAGGACGTCGTCGCCCGCAGCAGGGGGGCGAGGTCAGCAGATCTCGAGCCAGTCGAACCAGATCGGATGCGTCTTCTTGTACCAACCGAGGACTTCTCTGACGAACGCTTTCTTCTCTTTGGAGAGGACGGACTCTTCGACGCGATCGAGGTGAAGCCGAACGCCGATCTCTCCGACCGGTTCGAGCGCAGCTGCGCACCAGGTCTCGAGCTCGTTCCGGATCCGGCCGGAGTCGGAGATCTTCACGGCGCGATCCCGATAGCTTTCACCTGCATAGAGACGGTCGAGAAGGGGGGAGAAGACTCGTCTCGACTCCTCGAACGACTCCATGAGGCGGAGCGTGAGCGTCGCTTCGCGGATCCGTCCTGGACTCGACGCTCTCACGGTCACTCGATAGACCCCCTCGCCGAGATCCTCGACTCCTGCTCCGCCCGAATAGGGTTCGTCGAGCATGTTCGAGCTGATTGCGAGACATCGCCATTCCTTCCGCGGAAACAGCTCGTCGACCGTGAAGAACGCCCGATGGAGCGGCATCCCGGCCTCGCGCGCCTGGCGGATGATCCGTCGGTAGTCGTCTGCTTCGGATGCGTCGACGTGTTGGATAGTGGCGTGTTGTGGTGCGTCGCTATGGGCCGTAGTCGCCTCGGACTTCGCGTCTTTGGAGTCGGCGCCGGGGGCATTCCCGTCGACGCCTCTCGCGTCGGTCTTGCTTGTCGCCGACGTGCCGGTGCCCCCCGCTGGAGCGAGCAGATCGCCGAGCTTCGAAGCGAAGTCGCTTCCATCGGGGTCGAGCTGCATCACGTATCGCTCGCGTTCCTGCGGCACATCGAACCGCGATGAGAACACGCAGAGCGATGTCGTGAGGCCGAGGATCGGGTCGAGGCTGGCGGCCTGGATCGCTTCGGCCGACGCGGCGTAGCCGTCGGTGAGGAAGAGGTGGGTGCGCCCATCCTGGGCCTCGTAGGGGCCGACGAGGACGGTCGGGGCATAGGTTCCGGATTCCGTGAACGCGTGGCCGCCGCTCGGGAGTTCCCAGCCTTCCTCGACGACATGAACGCCGAGGTCACGCCACTCGCTCCAGAGTCCGTTCAAGCGGGTCTCGCGCGACGGTCCCTGCAGTGTGTAGACGTGCACTTCGTTCGGCTGGATGCCCGGGTAGGCGTCTTGGATGGCGGAGAGTATGAGTGCTCTCGGCGTGTGGAAGTTTGCGAGCACCGACCGCCGCTCGGCCGCGCGCACGACCGCGTTGGGAAGGCAGAGGGAGCCAGTGTACCCCTCGTAGGGAAGCGAGACTCGAAGCGGTTGATCGAAGAGATGGAGTACGCACATCGGTCCCGTGGTCGCACCCTTCGCGAACCGAGACGTGTTCTCCAGCGTGTCGACTGCAACGCCCCAGATCGTGATGCCTTCGGTCTCGATGTCCTTCCAGAACTGTTCCCAACCATAGTTCGGACGGTTGATCATCTCGAGCGCACGTCGGTGCACGAACTTCGCGACCTCCGCGCGGGCATAGACGCGGCCGAATCCGAGGAGCGGATTCGCACCCATCTCGGGAGTCTCTCCCGCCTTCGGCATGAGTCCCTCGCCCAGGGAGACCATGATGGCGTGGTTCTCGGGCAGGTTCCGGCTGAGGTACCAGAGCGATTCGCTCATCGCGTACGCCGAGATCGCGTCCGCGTCCTTCTTCACCCGGTTGACGGTGGCCTTGTCGGCTCCCTTCCCCTCGCCATACCGGCCGTAGAGGCGAGTGCCGAGAGCCGTCACGGCCGTCGACACCATCAACGCCTTCTCCAGCCCCGAGCCCACGAACGAGACTTCCGATTCCGGGCTACCCTCGAGCCACTCGACCTCGACGTCATCCAGCCAGACATGGAACCGTCCCAGGACGGACCGAGTATCGAAAGCCCACTGTGCGATCAGGTCCCGACGATCCGGGTTCATGCGTCGTACTTCCTTCTGCTCTGGCGCCTGGCTGGGCGCCGCTAGGATCGAGTCTCCGCACGCGCCGCGAGGAAAAGCCTCCGAAGGCGTTGCTGAGACCGAGTCCCGTTGCTGAGGCCGAGTCTCTGCACGCGTTGCTGAGACGGAGTCCCGTTGCTGAGGCCGAGTCCTGCACGCGTTGCTGAGACCGAGTCTCCGTATGCGTCGCCGAGATCGAGTCTCCGCAGCCGTTCCCGAGACCGAGTCTCTGCATATGTTGCTGGGATCCGAGCGTCGCACCGGGTCTGGAGATCGGCTGAAGCGCTTCGAACCCCTAGTAGGCTACGGAGTCCGGCGCCGTTCGGCAAGCGTAGGCGGTGGAATCGAGGCGAAGCGGGCCGTCGGGCTGGTCTGCCGAGTTGGTCCGCGGGGTTGGTCTCGGGTTCAATTGGCCGGCTTGCCCTTCAGCTCGCTGAGCCGGCTCGCTGAGTCTGTCTGGAGGAGCCCGCCTGGTCCGGTGTTTGGTGTGACGCGGCGGGCGCCGATCGACTGGCGTCGACGACGTTCGAATCCAATATGAATGTCGGCTGGCGAGTCGGAGGCCGCGGTTCGAACTCAATGCGAGTCTCGGTTACGCACGGTAGGAGGCGAGCGTTGTTCGAAGTCGAGGCCGTCGCGGAGTCGTTCGCGACTGGGTGGATCCTGTGCCGGAACGTGCCCCTGGTTTGACAGGTCTTTGCACCGATACGACGATTCTCCTTGACGAGTTTCGGCGCGTTGTTCGGCTTGGACGCGGGCAGTCCTCGGAATCTGCTCTGAGGCTCGGTCTGTTCGCTTCTGTCGAAGTAACGCACCAACTCTGTCCGTCGGCGACCCATCTCTCCAGATCGCGACTTCAGCGGCTGCCTACGAGGACGAAAAGGACGCGTGATAGCGTGTGGACAGGGGGATCACACGGCAGCGTCGAGTTGGTCGGGATCATCCCGATCCAAACCCGCCGCGTGCGGAAGGCCGAAGCCGAAGCCGAAGCCGAAGAGGATGAGAACGTGAGCAATCCACCGATCCAGCAAGTGAGTACCGCCCGGGACACGACCACGCGTCCGTATCGGAAAGCGACGCCGACACGTAGTCCGCTGTCCAATCTGACCGACGGACAACTCGTCACACATGCGGACATGGCGATGAGGCGGGAGCATCGCTCCAGCGTCGCGGTGCTCGACGCGCTGGCGGAACTCGACCGCCGCTCGGTCTACCTGGACCACGGGTACTCGTCGTTGTTCGACTTCTGTACGAGGCGTTGGCGCTACTCGGCAGCGACAGCTGCCCGATACATCGCCGCCTCCCGTGCGGCCGTGCAGTTCCCTCGCGTTCGCGAACTCCTGTTGGAGCAGCGACTCACGGTGTGCGGTGTCGCGCGTATCGCCAAGACGCTGACGGAACAGAACTGTCGGGATCTACTGGAACGAGCGGCCGACTGCTCGTATGCGGAGATCGAGGCCTTGGTTGCATCTGGACGGGAAGCGCCACGCATACCGGATCGAGTTCGCGTGGTCGGGGCTTCGATGCGGAAGAGATCCCAGGAAACCAGTTCACAGACGCTCCTGGGCCGAGGGGAGCGTACGGACGGGGCGGCGGACGAGTCGACTCACGAATCGACACAGGAATCGACGTTCGAAGCTGCGAACGAGCCGACAGTGCCCACCGGTACTCCCGGATTGGAGGAGACTGCGTCGACGAGCGAGACGCCCACCGGTTCGGGTGCCAACATTCAATACGGATGTGGTATCGGCGGCGACCTCGCTGAACCAGAACTCCGCTACGAGATCCGCTTCTCCGCCACGCAGCGGTTCGTGAACAAGCTCGAGCGTGCCAAGGCGATCTGCTCCCGCCGCGCCGATCTCGAGGCGGTTCTCGAGCGTGCACTCGATGACCTTCTCGAGCGACGTGATCCGGACGTCCGGATGGAGAGGCGCGTGGAGCGGACAGCGCGAAAGGCTCGGGCCGGCCGGGCTGCGAGCTCTTGTGCCGACCGAGCTGCAAGCTCTTGTGCCGACACTATCGCTGCCGTCAGCACTGATGTTGACACGGACATGGACACGGGCGCTGCCACCAGCGCTGATGTTGACACGGACACGGACACGGACACGGACACGGGCAGGGACGCCGTCGCTGGTGCTAAGGCCGGGACTGACGCTGACGCTGACGCTGCAGAGATCGATGTCGCGGCCGCTGCCTCGGCGGCGGCAGGTGACGAGCGAGCGGCGACCATGTCAGCACGCTCCCGATCGAGGCACATTCCGGTGAAGACCCGGGACGTGGTGTTCCGCCGTGATGGTGGACGGTGCACGTACGTTGGGCCTTCGGGTGTTCGATGCGATGCGCGAGTGTTTCTCCAGTACGACCACGTGCTGCGGTTCTCCGACGGGGGCGGCCACGGGTCGGACAATCTCAGGCTGTTGTGCGGGAGACACAATCGGCGACGTGAGGAAGGGGATGCTGCGCTCTGCGCAGGGTCGACTACGGGCTAGCGCTTCGGAGTTGGGAGCGAGCGGCATCGCATCGGTCGATGCATGGACGTAGCTCGGCATCGTCCGAGGCTGCCGTTCCCTTGGTAGCCCGGTCCTCGTCGACAGCGGCGTACTCTTACTAGATCAGCGGTGTCGCCTACCTATGCAGGCCGCCCTGCCTGTAGCCCGGCCGGTAGCTCTGCCGGTAGCCCTGCCGGTAGCCCTGCCGATAGCCCGGCGTGTAGCCCTGCCGATAGCCCTGCCTGTAGCCCGGCTCGTTGCCCTGCCTCTGGCCTCGTCTACAGCAGCAGCTTCACCGCCAGCACCGCGCCCGCGATGCCTGCTGCATCCGCGATGAGACACGCGGGCAGTGCGTGTCGCGTGTTCTTGATGCTGACCGCACCGAAGTAGACGGCGAGCACGTAGAACGTGGTTTCCGTGCTGCCCTGGAGGGTCGAGACGAGGTTGCCGACGTAGCTGTCTGCTCCGTAGGTTTCCATGGCGTGGGCCATGACGCCGAAGGCGCCGGAGCCGGAGAGCGGACGGAGGAGCGCCATGGGAAGCGCTTCGCCGGGGAGACCGAGTGGCGACGTCAGGGGCGATACGAGCGCGATGAGGAGGTCGAGTGCACCGGACGCTTGGAACATCCCGACGGCGACGAGGATGGCGACGAGGTAGGGGATGATCCGGATCGCGACGTCGAACCCTTCCTTCGCTCCGGCGACGAGGGACTCGTAGACGCGGACGCCGCGGAGCCAGCCGAAGAGCGCGATGATCGCCATGAGAAGCGGAAGGATCCAGGCGGAGGTGACGTCGCCGATCAGATCGAGCACGCCTGTCTTTGCGGCGGCTTCGCCTGCTTGGGCTGCTTGGTCGGCTGCGCTCTTGAGGCTCGATGGATCGAGGAGGTTCCGGACGAACCCGACGGTGAGTGCGGCGAAGACGAGAATCAATGTGATCCGCACGAACCAGCGCTTGGCGGGCGTCCGCGTCTCGCGCGCGACGCGCGCTTCCTCCTGCGTGATACGCGTTTCGTCGTCGTCGTAGCTGAGCTCGGCTCCGGTCTCCTGGCCGCTCCGCGGGTCGAGCGTCCCGGGATCGCTCTTTCGTCCGATCGTTCGCGCGAAGAGCTTGGCGATGAAGATCGCGGTCGCGGTCGAGATCGTGGTGGCGAGGATGGTCGTCGGGACGATGGCGGCTACGTTCTCCGAGCCGACCGAGGCGCGGATCGCCATGACGCCGAGCGGGAGGATCGAGACGTTGGACGTGTTGATGGCGAGGAAGAGGCACATCGCGTTGGTCGCCGTGCCCTTCTTCGGATTGAGCCGGTCCAGCTCCTCCATCGCTTTGATGCCGAACGGAGTCGCCGCGTTTGCCAGGCCGAGCATGTTGGCCGAGATGTTCATGATCATCGCGGACATCGCTGGGTGCTCTGCCGGGATGCCGGGGAAGAGGCGGGTCATGACGGGGCGGAGGCCGCGGGCGAGGCCGGTCAGGATTCCGGCGTCGCGCGCGACCCGCATCATCCCGAGCCAGAACGCCATCATACCGACGAGGCCGATCGCGAGCGTCACCGCCTTCTTCGCCCACTCGACCGACGCGGTCGTGACGTCCGCGACATGCCCCGAGAAGGCAGCCGCTACCAGGGAGCCGACGACGAGGAAGATCCAGATTCCGTTCAGCATGGGAGCATCTTCGCCGAGCGGCGTGGAGTGTCAAGCCGCCATCTGTGACCGCCTGGCCGGTCCGGTCGCTGCCCGCCACGCGTGAGGCACATGACGCAGGCGAGGCCCGCGAACCGCTGGGGTTCATGACGCAGGCGAGGCCCCGCGACACCCCCAAAGGCGCATAGCGCGGTCGTCGCCCATCACGCAGGCGATGCTCATGACGAAGCGGGAAGACGCTCGCCCTAACGCACTCGTGGGTGGATACTGGTATGCGGTCCAAACGAGTGGGAGGCGTCTTGCGAGCAGGAAGTACCAGCAGTTCCACCCCGAAGTCGGCACCGAATCGGATCGCCTCGTTCGTTCGCGCATTCGTCGCCGGCGTTTCGTTCTTCGGGACAGCTTTCGGAGTCTGCCCGCACGCATCTGCTGGCGAGGCCGCGAACGCCTCCGGAAACGCCTTCCGGAGCGTCGTCGCCAGCGCCCATCCCGCAACCCTCGGGTCTCGCGTCGTCGCCAGCGCCCATCCCGCAACCCTCGGGTCTCGCGTCGCCGCCAGCGCCCATCCCGCAACCCTCGGGTCTCGCGTCGCAAACAGCGCCCGTCCCGCGGGCCTTAGGTCCCGCGTAGACGCGACTCTCGCCCGTCACGCCGACGGCGAACGGATCTCCGCCTGGCTCGCGTGCCTCCCGGAAGACTCGCTCGAACGAGATGCCGCAGAGTGGATCCTGGCCTGGCTGCCTCTGTCCGATCTCGCAGCGCTCGACCTTCCGCTCCTGCGCGAGCATGTCGAAGTCGCGGCCGAGTCGTACCGCGATGCTCCCTGGCGCGATGAGCTCCCGCGCGACCTCTGGCTCCACTTCGTCGTGCCACATCGCGTCAGCCAAGAGCCGGCTCAGGCTTGGAGACGCGCGTTCCGCGAGGAGCTCCTTCCGCGCATCCAGGGCTACGACACGATGGAGGAGGCGGCCCTCGCCGTGAATCGATGGTGCCGGGAACAGGCGACGTTCAAGTCGACGAGTGGGCGGGACCAGGGGCCGCTCACCACCGTGGCTCGGGGGATCGGGCGCTGCGAGGAGGAGATGATCCTCACCATCAGTGCGCTCCGGGCCGCGGGCATCCCGGCGCGAAGCTGCGCGACGCCGTACTGGTCGTTCACCGACAACAACCACGCCTGGGTGGAAGCATGGGCGGACGGCCGGTGGTGGTACCTGGGCGGATGCGAGCCCGATCGCTGTCTCAACCGAGCTTGGTTCACTGGAGCTGCGAGCCGGACGGGGTTCGTTCGCTCCGTCGGCTACGGCGAGTTCGATCCGAGCCCGGAGCCGCTCTATCGCGCGGAGGATGGAAGCACGATCATCAACAGCACCCGCGTCTATACGGATCCGATCCGTGTCACCGCTTCGCTCGCCGGTTCTTGGGCGGACTCGACCGACCTGGAGATCCACGTCAACGTGCTCAACTTCGGCTCGCTTCGGTCCGTCGCACGCGTTCGTTCTGGTGACACGATCGAGCTCGGTCCTGGCGAGTACGCGTTCACCGCCGGCGATGGCGAGACGCTCCTTCTCCAGGTTGCGGGTGGACGGAGTGGAGACGAGGTCCAGGTCATCTTGGACGACTCGGACCGGTATGACCTCACGGCTTCGCCCGGATTCTGGCTACGCTATCCAGAGTCGGACGCCAGACCCGTTCGCGATCTCGATCTCGTGGCGGAAACCGAACAGAAGCGGATGGAGCGGAACATCGCAACTCGCGAGAGCGATCGTTCTAGGCTTCGCACCCCGACCGAGGCGGAGCGAGTACAGCTCGACGGCCTTCCCGAGGGAGAACGAAAGCGGCTCGAGACCGTCTTCGAGAAGCCGTTTCCGCGGATCTCTACACTCTTTGCGTTGCTCGGCGAGTATCCGGAAGGCGATGCGCATGTCGCGTTGCTCGACTTCCTCGAGATGGCGGACGACAAGGACCTGCTCGAGTTGGACCTCACCGGGATCCGGTCTCACATCGACCATGCACTGGAAGTGCGGAAGCGCTTCGCCCTCGCCATGCCGGACAGCATCTTCAGCGAAGGGATCCTCGCCTGCCGGATCGAGCGGGAACCGGGCGGTCCGTGGCGTGAGTCGCTTCCCCTATTGCCCGCCGAGGGAGACGCCTGGTCTGCGCTTCGGTCGATGCTCGCGGCCTGGGTTGCGCGGACCGACACGGAAGACGAGACGTTCTTCGGTGCGCCTCTGGATCCTTCGCAGACCTGGAAACTCGGAGTGGGGACGGAGCGCGACGTCAAAGTGGGGTTCGTCGGACTGCTGAGACGAAACGGGATTCCCGCGCGCTACCGTCACGGGACGGTCGAAGCGTGGATCGACGGTTGGTACGGCGTCGACCCGGTGAGCGGAACAGTCGCCGGCGACGACGCCTCCGCCGAAGGTGAGGGCGGGAGCGGGTACGTCGAGATCGCGATCACCCGTGACGGCGAACCCTACGGACAGGCGGAGTCCTACCGGGACTTCAACGTCAGTCGCCCGCGCGATGGATGGCTGGAGAGCCCCTGGTGGGACCCGGTTCTGGGCCGACAGGAATGGGACAGCGGGACGTTCATTCTGTGCAGCGCGAACCGTGTCCCCGGAGGGAGCATCTTCGGGAGGCTCCGTTCGTTCGAGATTCGGCCGGGCGAGACGACGCACGTCGAGATCCCGATCGACATCGAGGCCGGCTGGGATCCGGGGGACGCGTTCGTCTCCGGAGTGGATCCGGATCAGCTCCGGTCGGCGCTCGGAGAAGCGGGACTGCCCGCAGTGGACGACGCACTCACGTTCGTGTTCGAGCCGGGCGAACCGGCCGTGCGGATGATCGAGGCGTTGGGACGGGTCAAGGATAGACTCGCTGCGAGTAACGTCCCGGTGAGATGTGTCCTCGTCGTCGACGGCGAGGTGTCACACGAACCTGAGCGAACCGCCGCCTCGGTGCCTGCCGAACTCCGGGACGCGCTCCGCGAACAAGGCTTTGCGATCGCAGCCCATCTCTCACGTGCCACGCTCGTGTCGCTGAGCCCGAGTTCCGCCGTGGCGCCGGTCGTCCTGCTGGAGCTGGAAGGTGACGTGCACTACCTCAGAGCGGGGTTCGATACGTCCGTGGACGGAGGGCTCCAGCTCGCCCTGGACCTCGCCGGTCAATAGACGCACCTGGCCCCGAGGCTCAGTGAGCGCGCGCAATCTTCGGACGGTTTCGCTGAGGTTGTCAGCCTGCGGTACACTCTGAGCCCTGGGACGCCGGAGGCCGAGAAGCAAGGAGCGGCAATTCGCCGATCGTCGACTCGAATCGTCGACTCGAATCGTCGACTCTAGGATTGGGAGCATTGGAGGTTCTCGTGCGACAGAAGCTCACTCATCGAATCCACAGCTCGCTCACGGCGCTGACCTTCCTCTCGACCCTCCTCTTCCTCCTCACGTTCCTGCCCGCGGTGGCCAGCGCCACCTTCTCCATCTGCGCCGTTGATCCTGGAACCGGCGAAGTCGGGAGCGCCGGCGCTTCTTGCATCGCGGGTGCCATCATCTTGAGCGACGTCCATCCAGGCGTAGGCGTGGTCCACACGCAGGCGTACTGGAACGCGCAGAACCAAGCGTACGCGCGTCAGCTCATGGACGAAGGGTTCTCGCCGCAAGAGATCGTCGACATGGTCGTCTCGAACGATGCCCAGGGAAACCCGACGATCCGGCAGTATGGCGTGGTCGACCTGGTGGACGGAGGTCGCTCCGCCGGCTACACCGGAGTCAACACCACGGACTGGAAGGGGCACATCACCGGTCCGGTCTACGCGATCCAAGGCAACATTCTCTTGGGTCCGGAGATCGTCGAGGACATGGAGACGGCGTTTCTCGCCACCGAAGGAAGTCTCGCCGACCGGCTCATGGCGGCGCTCCAGGCGGCGAAGCGACCGCGTGCGGATACGCGCTGCACGACCAAGTCTGCGATCTCGGCGTTCCTTCGTGTTGGACGGTCCATCGATTCGGCGGACGACCTCTTCCTCGACCTCAACGTGAACAACACGTCTGGGAGTACGGATCCGATCGACGTTCTCCAGGGACTCTATGACGAGTTCCTGACTACCGCGGCCATCGACAATAGCGACGGCAACATCGACGGCAACATCGACGGCAACGTCGATGGCAATGGCAACGGCAACACCGACGGCAACGGCAACGGCGCCCACGCCCTGACGGGAAGGGAAGTGCTGGCCGTGAGCCCGAGCGGACTCATCCAACTCGATGCGGTGCGTCCGAACCCTTCGGCCGGCCCGACGGAAGTCGTCTTCACCCTTTCCCAAGCTGCGGAGGTCCGCACGTCCGTGTACGGGGCGGATGGTCGGGAACTCGAGCCGTCGAAGACGGGGTGGTTCCAGGCGGGCACTCACCGGATCACGCAGGACCTGGGCACGCACCGCGGCGTCGTCTTCCTGAGGATCGAGAGCGGAGCCGAGTCCGTTGCTGCGAAGCTGGGTGTAGTCCGGTAGGCCAACGGTCGCTGAGTCCTCTTGCAGGGCATCTCGACGAAGCCGGCGGAGTTGCGCCGTGCCCTGCTCGACTGCCGCGCGAACTGCTGGGGCCGACGCACACAGCCTCTTCCATCAGTCTCGGTCATGCGATCGAGCGCAGAGATGAATCCTCCGCAATGCAGGAATCAACCATTGAGAGTTCTGCGCGGTATGTGTCATCCTCCTTTCACTCTCTTGGCGTCGAGATCCACCTGGGCCCTTCCCGGCCCTGAGGCATGAGAATTTCTAGCCCCGGGCTCGGAGCAGCCTTGGGGTGGGGGATCCGATGCGCCAACGTTTCTGCACCGACGCCCGCGCTGCCGTTCCGATCTTCGCCACCGTTGCATTCGTGCTCGGTGCTGGGGCATTCCTTCCTTCTGCTGCTTCTTCGACTCCTTACTACACCGATGTGACCGGAGAACTCGGTGTGGGCGTGGAGTCGACGACATTCCTCGGTCCCGGCTGCGCGATGGCCGATGTGGACGGTGATGGAGACCTCGACATCTACGTCGTAGATGGGTTGGGCGACCCGAACCGGCTCTTTCGCAACGACGGGAACCACGTCTTCACCGAGGCCGCGGGGGCTTTCGGCGTCGATGACTCCGGCTATGGGAAGTCCACGACGTTCGTCGACTACGACAACGACGGCGACAAAGACTTCCTCCTAGCGCGCTTCGGTCCTGCGGAAGGGGACCGCCTCTTCCGGAACAACGGCGACGGCACGTTTACGGACGTGTCGGTCGAGTCGGGGTTCTCCGTCGTCGCCAACTACCACACCGGGGCGGCTTGGGCGGACTACGACAACGACGGCTGGGTCGACTGCTACATCACTTGCTACTCCGGAACTCGTCAGAACTGCCTCATGCGCAACCTCGGCAATGGGCAGTTCGTCGATGTGGCGCAAAGCCTGGGACTCTGGAACAACACCGGCTACGGGTTCCAGCCCGGTTGGATCGACTACGACCTCGACGGGTTCATGGACCTCTACCTCGCGAACGACATCTTCGGCACTTCCAATCGTCTCTACCACAATAATGGCGATGGGACGTTCACCGACGTTTCCGAAGCATCGGGCGCGAATCAGCATCTCTCGACGATGGGCCTCGCCATCGGAGATCTCGATCAGGACGGCGATCCAGACATGTACATGTCGAACATCTACGAGGGGAATGTCATGCTCCGGAACAACGGAGATGGGACGTTCACCGACATCACCGTTTCGAGCGGGACCGGCGTCTACAAGACCTGCTGGGGTTCGGACTTCCTCGACTTCGACAACGACGGGCGGCTCGATCTCTACGTGTGTGCCATGCTTCCGGGCACCAACCCGGGAGACCCGCCGGTACCGAACAAGCTGTACCGAAACACCGGTAACCTGGTCTTCGAGGACGTTTCGGCGGGCTCCGGGGCCGACAACGCCGGGTATTCCTACGGTTCCTGTCAGGGTGACTACGACAACGACGGGGATCTCGATATCTACGTGACGAATTGGCAATCGTTCGAGGGAGCTCCTCCGAGCACGCTCCTCGAGAACCAGCACGTCCCTCGGGGCGGTGTTGCGACCGACTTCATCCGCGTGAACTTGATCGGAACGGTATCGAACCGTGATGCGATCGGTGCGCGAGTGGTGCTTTCCTCCGCGTCTGGCCCGCAGTATCGCTGGGTGCAATGCGGCACGTCGTACGTCTCCTGCAGCGAGCCAACGCTGCACTTCGGAATGGGGACCGACACGGCAGCGGACGAGATCCGAATCTACTGGCCCTCTGGCCTCGAGCAGGTGGTGACGGGAATCCCGGTTGGATCCACGCTGACGATCGTCGAGGGCGAGGACACGACGAGTATCGAGCCCGCGGGGGTGGTGAACACGCTCTCTCTCCTCGGTGCGAGCCCCAACCCGGCACGTGGCGGTACGGCGATCCGGTGGTCGGGTCTGGCCGAGCATGGAACTCACTTCGCGGTCCTGGACGCTTCGGGGCGTGAGGTTCGAGAGCTGTCGCTGGCTGGGAGTGCAGGTTCCGTCTGGTGGGACGGTCGAGACGCGCAGGGACGTGAGCTTCCCAGCGGCGTCTACTACGTCGCTTGGCAAGGTGGAGCGGGACAGCAGGCTCGCACTTCGGTGACGCTCATCCGATAGAGCAACCCGAACGCGTGACTTGATGCGGCGCAGTGGCGCCGGTGGGGGGAAGTTCATGAGGATCTCGAGTGGCTTGCTCGTGGCGGCGGCCGTCGTCGGCCTACAGCTTCCGGCTTCCGTGTCCGCCGCAGACGAAGTACTCGTCTGGCACGATCTCCTTCTCGATACGTACCGACTGATGGGTGGGTGTCCTTGTCCGCTGTCACGAGTGGGCGGGATGACATCGGGTGCGATCTTCGACGCAGTCAACTCGATCGACGGGAGCTACCAGCCGTACCTAACGAGCGTTCCAGCCTCTCCGACGGCCTCCAAGGAAGCTGCCGTGGCTCAGGCGGCCCACGATGTCCTCGTCGAACTGTTCCCATCGCTGCAGGCCGAGTACGACGCGCAGCTGATCGCGTCGCTCGGCGCGATCGTGGACGGACCGGAAAAGACCGAGGGGATCCAAGTCGGTGCGACCGTGGCGGCGGAGATGATCGCAGCGCGGCAGGACGATGGATGGAACAACTATCAGAGCTACCAGTACGGCAACGCCCCCGGAGAGTGGCGGCCGACCTGGCCGGACTTCCTCCCTCCGTGCAACTCGCACTGGGGAACGGTGACGCCCTGGGGCATTCCATCTGGCGAGATGTTCCGGCCGAGTCCACCACCGACCCTCGATGATCCGATCTACACCGCGGACTTCATCGAGACGAAGGCACTGGGCAAGGTCAACAGCGTGGAACGAAACTCGGACCAGTACACGAACGCCTGGTTCTGGGCCAACGACCGGGATGGCTCCTACAAGCCTGTCGGTCACATGATCGACATCACGCGGATCATCTCGCAGCAGTACGAGCTTTCGATGGTGGAGAACGCCCGCCTCTTTGCCCTCGCCAGTATCGCGATGGCCGACGCCGCGATCTGCGCCTGGGACGCGAAGTACCTGACCGACCTCGATTTCTGGCGTCCCATCCAAGGAATCCGATTGGCTGATCAGGACGGAAACCCCAACACGATCAAGGACGGTTCGTGGGTTCCTCTGGGAATCGGCTCTCCCGCATTCCCAGCCTACATCTCAGGACACGCCTGCTTTGCGGCTTCGTGCGCGTCCGTCATCCGGAACTACTTCGGTACCGACGACATCGCGTTCACTTGCACCACAGATGATCCGCGGCTCCTTCCTGGCGTGACCACCCAGTCCTACAACAGCCTCACCGAAGCGGTCACCGCGAACGGCCGCAGCCGCGTCTTCCTGGGCGTCCATTGGCAGAACGACTGCGATCGGGGGATCGAGGTCGGAACACAGGTTGGCGACTACATCTTTGCGAACTACATGCAGCCGGCTCCGAGCAGCGTGGACCCGTTCGAGACGAAGTTTGCATCTACACTGTCGGTGTCCCGGATCGCTCCCAACCCTTCACGTCACTCCGCCACGGTCGAGTTGGTACTCCCTGTCGATGGTCGTCTCGACCTCGGGATCTACGACCCAAGTGGACGCCGCGTCTACGGTTTCGATCCTTCGGAACGCCAAGCCGGCTCCGTTTCGCTGGAGTGGAATCTCGTGGACATGTCGAGGCGCCAACGGGTGCCTGCGGGTGTCTACTTCGTGAAGGGGCAGCTCGTACCGACCAGCGGAGCGGCTCCGGTGGGACCGAGCGAAGCGCAGGCGAGGCTCGTCGTTCTGCCGTGAGGACCGTTCTAGGCGCACTGCTCGCCTGGGGGCTCATCGCGTCCTTGGTGTGCGGACCAACGGCCGCGTGGGCAGCAGATACCGTAGTGATTCTCTCAGACTTCGGTACCGGCTCCACCACTCCCGCCCTTTGTCACGGCGCGCTGGCCGCGGGACTGCCAGACGTGCGGGTCATCGATCTCTCCCATGACGTGCCGGTCGGAGACCCCGCAACTGGCGCCGTGATGCTACGCCGGATCGCAAACCTTCCGGTACACACGATCGTGCTTGGCCTTGCCGGTACCGGCACGGTGCCACCTCCGCAGCTCGTGGCCTTTCAGACGTCCCGCGGCTTCTACTGCATTGGGCCGAACGATGGACTCTTCGGTTGGGTGGTCAAGCAACAGGGCGTCTTCCGTGTCGTAGAGATCGATCCCGCGATGGTGATGCCGGGATTCCAGGGGGACGGCACGGATACCTGGAATCTCTTGGTCGCGGCTGTGGTTCGCTTCTGCAAGAACGATCGCGATCTTCTCTCGATCGGCAGAGGATTCGCCGATTCCGACCTGGTGACGGGAGGCGTGTCCGAGTGCTCCGCGTCGAGGGCAGAAGGAGACGTGAAGGGAATCGTGCTTCGTGAGGTGGCGAAGGAGCGCGTTCGTCCAGAAGGGCATGGCCTGGGCTATGCCGTTCTGACCAACCTGTCCACCGGCGCCCTCCGGTTGGCGGGACTTCGGCTCGACGAGCCACTCGAACTCGAAGTCTCACGCGGCGACGAACGGCGCGTGATCGAACTCCGCTACGATGGGCGATCCGTGGATGCGAGTGACGACTCTGCTTCTGCGGATGGTCGCATGCGAGTTGCGGTGCTCGAGGACCTGCTGGTGTTACGCCCGCTGCCGGACTTTCGAGATCTCCTCACGCCCGGTGCATCGATCGTGCTTCGGCGCGCCCAGTAGCATCTCCCTCGGCCTGCCTGCGCCGTGCCTCGACGCATCTCCCTCGGCCTGCCCGCCCCGCGCCTCGACGCCACTCCCTCGGCGCGCCTGCGCCACGCCTCGACGCCACTCCTTCGGCCCAGCTGCGCCACGCCCGACTCTACCGTCGAACGAAACGACGAGAGCCCAGGGCACGAGGCCCCGGGC
This sequence comes from Candidatus Eiseniibacteriota bacterium, assembly GCA_020633975.1. Classification (GTDB taxonomy): domain Bacteria; phylum Eisenbacteria; class RBG-16-71-46; order CAIMUX01; family CAIMUX01; genus JACKCR01. The sequence continues at coordinate 25,877 of JACKCR010000002.1, forward strand.
TCTCTAGAGCTCGAAGTAATCTTGTCAGACTACTTGTAGATGCTCTTGATCTGTCCCCACGACCTTTCGATGGTCGGGGTCGGCTGTCCGCAGAACTCAGCACCACTCAGGAAGATGGTGTAAGCACCCGAGGAGCTGCCTGCGCCGTTCCAGGAAGCGATGACCGGATCGCCGGCACCCGGGCCGTCCGGAGTACGCTCGGTCGCGAACGGAGAGTCCGCCCAGATCTCATTACCACCCGCATTCAGCGCGTCGTTGCTGTACGAGCTGATCGCGATCAGGTACTGACCCGGTCCCGGAAGGAACGTGCCCGTGAGAGTCGACTGGAGACCGCAGCCGGCCGGATCGTCATCGTCGAACGAGATGCCAGTTCCGTCCTCGGCGAAGATCCAAAGCTGGGTGTCGATCGTCGCACCACCGCACGTCGTGGCGACGAAGCCGCCGGACGTAGGAACGGAGATGCAGTACATGTCAGCATCGGTGTTGGCACCAATGGTGCCGGAGATGGAATCCAGCGCCCCGGATCCCTGTGGAACCTGAGCGGACCCCGGCAGGTCACCGGCGTCGCCATTCTCGGTCCAAGACGCAGCCATTGCGACGTTGGACACGCAAAGCAGTCCAAGTGCTAGGACTACCATTTTCTTCATACGAGCCCTCCAACGATCATGCTGTAGCTTTGTTGCAAGGTCACGGATCGTTTCCGACATATTGTCGAGGCGATTCGTGACGCGTATGAGTCTGCTCCTTCAGGCCCCGGGTTCGCACGTCGTCTTATGTAATACAGTCCTGAAGGCGGGCGCATGTCCTCTAATGCTGACGGGGCTGCTCCACTCCCGTGATCGTCAATGAAGGGTGGGACTCGGTCCCGGCCGCTGCCAGGTGGCGTTGGTGCCGCCTAGGCGTCTGGTTGGAATCTCCAAGTTGCGTCGCCCGTCGCTGTCTCAACCGAGCTTGGTTCACTGGAGCTGCGAGCCGGACGGGGTTCCTCCGCTCCGTCGGGGGATCCTGCCCCGGCCCGCTCCACTGCCGCCGTCACCAGAACCACTCGACGGGCGGCCCCAGTGGTAGTATCTCTGGTTCGTTCGAGGTTGCGGTGGGGCCGTTCACCTTGGGGACGATCCTTTCGTCGGTCGACGAGCGGTCGTCTGCCTCGATCTAAGGAGCAAACCACGTGCTGCTGATTGGTACGGAAGCCATATCCTGGGCCGAACAGGAAGGGTGCGATCTCTGGGTCTTCGACCACGAAGAGCCGGACGCGAAGGCACAGCGAGTGAGTCTGGAAGACGCCATCGTCATCGCGGCTCGGACGCCCACGCTCATCTGCATCGATACCAATCATCCGGACCGGCCGGTCACGGGGTACCTCCGTGGGGAAGGGGAGCGTCCCGAGCGATGAGCCCCGCGGTATCCGCGAACGCGTCGCGCCGCACCCAGCCCTAGGTTGGTCCTATCGCACCTCCTCGGAAGACGCTACTCTTCGGCCCCATGAATCTACGAACGAAGCTCTTCTGGGTCGCGTTGCTCTACTTCGCACAGGGGTTTCCGTTCGGAATCGTCTACGACCTCCTGCCCGTCTACTTCCGCACTCACGAAGTCGCGCTGCGTGACATCGGGTTCCTCTCGTTCATCGGGATGCCCTGGACCTTCAAGGTCTTCTGGTCTCCACTCGTCGACCGATTCGGTACCAGGCAGCGCTGGATCATCGCGTGCCTCCTCGGGATGGGGACCTTGCTCGCCTGCCTTCCCTTCGCGAATCCAGCGGTGTCTCACCTGGCCGACGACGGCGCTACGGTGCTCCGCCCGGCGACGGTGGTCTGGGGCTTGCTCCTCGTCTTCACGACGCTGTCCGCGACCCAGGACATCGCCATCGACGCCTACACCATCGGCCTCATGGACAAGGGCGAGGAAGGGGCGGCGAACTCACTTCGTGTTTCGGCGTACCGCGTCGCGATGATCGCGGCCGGGGGCGGACTCGTCGCTCTCGCCACCTGGTTCTCCTGGAACGTCATCTTCTTCGCCGGTGCCGGCATCTTCGTGCTCCTCGCACTGGTCGTCCCACGGACGCCGTCGGTCGCCGTTCCCGAGGAAGCGAAGCGCGAGCTGTTCGGTCCTCTCTGGCTCTGGGTGAAGCGGTCCGGAGGGTGGGCCGTGCTCGTCTTCATCCTCATCTACAAGGTCGGCGATGCGGCCATGGCTCCGATGCTGAAGCCGTTCTGGATCGATCGCGGGCTCTCGCCGGCCGAGATCGGGCTCGTCTCGACGACGGTCGGGATCATCGCGAGCGTGGTCGGAGCGATGGTGGGTGGGGCCTGGATCACGAGGATCGGCATCTTCCACGGCCTCTGGGTGCTGGGGCTCTTCCAGGCCCTCTCGAACCTGGGGTACGCCGGGGCCGCTCTCTGGGACATCCCACGCGAGGGCATCTACGCCGCCTCGATCGTCGAGAGCTTCTGCGGAGGACTCGGCACCGCGGCGTTCCTCTCGTTCCTCATGAACGTATGCGACAAGGAGCATGCTGCGGTGCAGTATGCGCTTCTCTCTGCGCTCTTCGGCTTCTCCCGCTCGATCAGCGGAGGTTTCAGCGGCTGGGGCACCGAGCACCTCGGGTACGCGGCCTACTTCGGGACGACGTTCCTCCTGGCCCTCCCGGCCTACCTGCTCCTTCCCTGGGTCCGTCGTTGGATCCGAGAGAGACAGTGAGGCCCGCAATCTCCCGTCCACAACCGAAACGAGACGGGGGCGGCTGGCATCCTTTAGAGTTACGCATTCGCAGGACCCAACGCCTCGGTCCTTTTGAGTCGGTCCGGGGGGCGGCCCCGAGACAACCCGAACCCACAGGGAGTGGATGATGAGCTTCGAATTCCCCGACCTTCCGTATGGCTTCGACGCGCTGGAGCCTCATATCGATGCGCGAACGATGGAGATCCACTGGGACAAGCACCATCGGGCCTACTTCACCAAGTTCACCGGTGCGATCGACGGCACCGACCTGGCGGGCAAGAGCCTCGAGCAGATCTTCGCCGCCATCTCGAAGGCGCCGGGCGCGGTCCGGAACAACGGCGGCGGCTACTACAACCACCTCCTCTTCTGGAACTCGATGGGCCCGAACGGTGGAGGATCCCCGAGCGGTTCCCTCGGTAGTGCGATCGAGTCCACCTTCGGGACGCTCGACAAGTTCAAGGACGAGTTCTCGAACGCGGGTGCGAACCGGTTTGGTTCGGGGTTTGCCTGGCTCATCGTGAAGGACGGCAAGCTCGCGATCACCTCGACCCCCAACCAGGACAACCCGCTCATGGATGTCGCCGACGCCAAGGGTGAGCCGATCCTCGCTCTCGACGTCTGGGAGCACGCCTACTACCTCAAGTATCAGAACCGGCGTCCCGACTACATCCAAGCCTGGTGGAACACGGTCGACTGGAAGAGGGTGGCCGAGCGGTTCGAGAAGGCGATGGGCTGAGCCGAGCCGAGCCGCTGAGCGGGCTCATGTTCGCGTCCCTCGGCGCATAGAGTTCAGTCATCCGCGTTCCCGCGGTACGGGCGCGGACCTAGAGTCGAAGCGCGATCGGGAGGATTCCCGGTCGCGCTTCTTCATGTCGGTTGGCTGGTGCGTTCGTTTGGTGCTCGCCGTCGAGCCGCTCGTTCCCATCACCACTCGTTCGGACCGGCAACTGCCACGCTGTCCGTCGCGTGCGTGCTCTCGAGCAGATCCTGTGGCACAATCCGAACTGGAGGATCCCCATGCACAGCATTTTCGACCCCGCCGGCGTCGAGGTTTTCGCCGCGCGCATCGAGTCGCTCCGTCCGGAGTCGAGTCCGCTCTGGGGCAAGATGAACGCGGCCCAGATGCTCGCCCACAACTCACTCATCTTCGAGGGTGCCAGGTTCGACACCTATCCGACCGTGAACCCAGTCATGCGCTTCCTGGTCGGGAAGATGCTCCGTGGGTACGTGATCGGCGACCGACCCTATCGCCGGAACACGAAGACCGTCCCGGTTTGGGTAGTGAGCGATCCTCGGGATCTCGAGAAAGAGCGAGCGCGCATCCTGGAGAACCTCCACGCGGTTCGTGAACTCGGCGCGTCTCACTTCGAGGGGAAGCGGAATCCGACGTTCGGCGTGCTCACCGCGGCCGAGTGGAGCCGACTCTTCTGCAAGCACCTCGACCATCACCTGCTGCAGTTCGGAGTCTGAGCGTTGACAGAGGGCGCCCGCATCACGGGCGCCTCGTCACACAACGCTACATGTTGCGGCGGTACTCGCCCCCGACTTCGTAGAGCGCCCCGGAGATCTGGCCGAGCGAACAGTGCTTGCCGGCCTCCATGAGCACGGCGAAGACGTTCTCCCCCTCGACCGCCGCCTTCTGGAGTTCCGCCAGCCGAGTCTCCGTCACCCCGCGGTTCCGCTCCTGGAACGCGGCGAGAGACGCGATCGCGTACTCCTTCTCCTCGGTCGTCGCCCGGATGACCTCTCCCGGCACTTCCGTCGGGGAGCCCTTCGGATCGAGGAAGGTGTTCACTCCGACGATCGGAAGGGCGCCCGAGTGCTTGAGGCCCTCGTAGTACATCGACTCTTCCTGGATCTGCGTCCGCTGGTACATCCGCTCCATCGCGCCGAGGACGCCGCCGCGCTCGCTGATCCGGCGGAACTCGGAGAGGACGGCCTCTTCGACCAGGTCGGTGAGCTCCTCGATGATGAACGAACCCTGGAGTGGATTCTCGTTCTTCGCGAGGCCGAGTTCCTTGTTGATGATGAGCTGGATGGCGAGGGCGCGGCGCACCGACTCCTCGGTCGGCGTGGTGATCGCCTCGTCATAGGCGTTCGTATGGAGCGAGTTGCAGTTGTCGTAGAGCGCGTACAGCGCCTGGAGCGTCGTCCGGATGTCGTTGAAGCCGATCTCCTGCGCGTGGAGCGAGCGACCCGACGTCTGGATGTGATACTTGAGCTTCTGCGACCGGTCGTTCGCGCCATACTTGTGCTTCATCGCCTTGGACCAGATCCGGCGCGCGACTCGGCCGATCACCGCGTACTCCGGGTCGATCCCGTTCGAGAAGAAGAAGGACAGGTTCGGCGCGAAGTGATCGATGTGCATGCCGCGCGAGAGGTAGTACTCGACGTAGGTGAACCCGTTCGCGAGGGTGAATGCGAGCTGGGTGATCGGGTTCGCACCGGCTTCCGCGATGTGGTACCCGGAGATCGAGACGGAGTAGAAGTTCCGCACCCGGTTCTCGATGAAGTAGGACTGGATGTCGCCCATCATGCGGAGAGCGAACTCGGTGGAGAAGATGCAGGTGTTCTGGGCCTGGTCTTCCTTCAGGATGTCGGCCTGCACCGTGCCACGGACCTGGGCGAGCGTCTCCTTGCGGATACGCTCATAGACCTCTCGCTCCAGGACGTCTTCGCCGCTCACTCCGAGCAGGAGCAGTCCGAGTCCGTCGTTCCCGTCCGGGAGGGTGCCCTGGTAGGTCGGCCGCGGTAGGTCCTTCTTCGCATAGATCTCGTCGATCTGCTTCGAGACCGCGTCCGCCCGCCCCTCGGCGCGGATGTGCTTCTCGCACTGCTGGTCGACGGCGGCGTTCATGAAGAACGAGAGGAGCATCGGTGCGGGGCCGTTGATCGTCATGGAGACGGATGTCTTGGGATCGGCGAGGTCGAAGCCGGAGTAGAGCTTCTTTGCGTCATCCACCGTGGCGATCGAGACGCCGGAGTTGCCGACCTTGCCGTAGATGTCGGGGCGTCGCGCCGGGTCTTCGCCGTAGAGCGTGACGGAGTCGAAGGCGGTGGAGAGCCGCTTCGCGGGGAGACCGTGCGAAACGTAGTGGAACCGGCGGTTCGTCCGCTCGGGGCCTCCTTCGCCGGCGAACATGCGGGCCGGGTCCTCACCGGTCCGCTTGAGCGGGAAGACGCCGGCGGCGTAGGGGAACATGCCCGGTGCGTTCTCGGTGAGGAGCCAGCGGAGGATGTCGCCCCAGTCTTCGTAGCGCGGGAGGGCGACCTTCGGGACCTTCGTGTGAGAGAGCGACTCGCTGTAGAGGTCCTGCTCGATCACCTTGTCGCGAACCTGGAACTGGTACTTCGCGGCCTTGTAGCGCTTCACCGTCGTCGGCCAGTCCGCGAGAAGACGCCGACACTCCCCGTCGAGACGTCCCTCGAGTTCGTTGTACCGCTCGATCAGATCGCGCAGGTAGTCCGGTTCGCCGGTTTCGTGCTGGATCGCCCGGACGATCTCATCATCCCCGTCGGGCTCCACGACTTCGATCGTCTTCTTACCGACATTGGCCCTGAGGAGGTCGATCGTTCCGTCGAGTTGGTAGAGCTTCCGGGCGATGCTCACCTGTTCGCGAACGAACACGTCGTATCGTGCGCTTTCCTCGCAGATCTCGGCGAGGTAGCGGACGCGCTCGGCTGGGATGACTTCGCGCTTCTCTCCCATCCGCTCCGTGATCTCGAAGTGGGTGCGGAGGGAGGTCTCCGTCTTCTCGGCCAGGGCTTCCATGATCCGCCGATAGAGACGGTGCGTGCCCGGATCTCCGAACTGCGACGCGATGGTCCCGAGGACCGGTAGATCCTCTTCCTTCGCTTCCCAGAGCTGACGGTTCCGGCGCACCTGCTTCTTCACGTCGCGCATCGCATCGAGCGATCCAGCCTTGTCGAACTTGTTGATCGCGACGAGATCGGCGAAGTCCAGCATGTCGATCTTCTCGAGCTGGGTGGCGGCGCCGTACTCGGCCGTCATCACGTAGAGCGAGACGTCGGAGTGATCGAGGATCTCCGTGTCTGCCTGACCGATTCCCGAGGTCTCGACAATGACGAGGTCGAAGCCTGCGGCCTGGCAGATCTCGATCGCGTCCTTCACGTGCTTGGAGAGGGCGAGGTTCGACTGCCGGGTGGCGAGAGAGCGCATGTAGACGCGGTCGTCGTGGATCGAATTCATCCGGATCCGGTCGCCGAGAAGGGCGCCACCGGACCGCTTGCGTGATGGGTCGACCGAGAGAATGGCGACCGTTTCTTTCTCGAAGTCGACGAGGAACCGGCGCACCAGTTCGTCGACGAGCGAGGACTTGCCGGATCCGCCCGTGCCGGTGATTCCGAGGACGGGAACGACGCGGTCTCCGATGAGCGAATGGATCTGTCCGCGCCAGGTTTCGGCGAGTTCGGGGTGGTTCTCCGCCAGCGTGATGAGACGGGCGATCAGAGCCGGATCCCGGTCCTTCAGCTTCCCGAGATCGCCGTTGACCGATGGCTCCTGAGTTGCGAAGTCAGCGGACCGGAGGAGGTCGTTGATCATTCCCTGGAGACCCATCCGACGGCCGTCGTCCGGGTGGTAGATCCGAGCGATGCCGTACGCGTGGAGCTCTTCGATCTCGTCCGGGAGGATGGTGCCTCCGCCGCCGCCGAAGATCTTGGTCTTCGCGCCCCGCTCGGCAAAGAGGTCGAACATGTATCGGAAGAACTCCAGGTGTCCGCCCTGGTACGACGTAATCGCGACGGCCTGGGCGTCCTCTTGGATCGCGCAGTCGACGATCTCCTGCACGGACCGGTTGTGACCCAAGTGGATCACCTCGGCTCCGGAAGACTGGAGGATCCGGCGCATCAAGTTGATCGCGGCGTCGTGCCCGTCGAAGAGGGACGCGGCGGTGACGATCCGTACGTGATTCTTCGGCTTGTAGGGTTCCGTCTCGAGCTGGGTCTGGATCACTCGGAGCTACTCCTCGTCACGGGTTCTCGCGAAAGCCCTCGCGAAGGTCTCGCGAGTCTATCGGCCCGAACCGCCCCTTTCCATTGGGACGTGGGTGACAGAATCGGCCGTTCCGCGGGAGTATAGTGCCTCCAATCGGACCTACCGTACCGATTTCCTTGGGTGGGTGGTGGGTGGAGCGATGTGGCCGCGCGGCCTATCCTGAGCGACTCGGTGAGGGACGTGCTGTCGGATGGCCGGCACGCATGGGACGGCGGCGAGATCTTCTGGGTGGCCGATCTCGTCAAGAGCGGGGAACGAGTGGACTCTAGGCGTGAGCAATCGAAACGAAGCGCTCGTCGGCACGACGTGGCCGAAGTGGCCGACGTGGTGGACGTCGATACGAGTGTCTTTGCCTCACCGCGCCGACTTGCACTGCTCGCGGGAATCGTCGCCATCGGGCTGGCCTACGCCTACGTGCTCCGTTGGACCTCCGACGATGCGTTCATCACCTTTCGCTACATCGATCAGTGGCTGGGTGGTCACGGCCTCGTCTACAACCCGGGGGAGCGAGTGGAGGGGTACACGCATCCTCTCTGGCTCCTGCTCCTCACTCCCTTTCGCGCGGCGGGATTGGCGCTCGTCCCTGCGTCGATGTTTCTCGGGCTCTTGTCGTACGCGGGGCTCCTGCTTCTCCTCGGGCGTCGATACCCGTTGACTGCTCTCGTCCTCGCTCTCCACTCCGAGGTGGCGACCTGGGCCACTGGTGGACTGGAGACGATGCTGTTCACCCTCGAAACGATGCTGCTCGTTTGGACGGTCTCCCAGAAACGAGCATGGCTCGCTGGACTCGTTTCCGTTGCTGTGGTTCTCACGCGACCGGACGGCGCGCTCTTCGTTGTGTGCGCGGGCCTGTTCCTTCTTCTGTGGTCCGAGCGTTCGGTCGGCATGGGAGGACGGATCCGTACGCTCGGGCGGTTCCTAGCGCCGATCGCCCTCGTACTTGCCCCGTACTTGGCCTGGAAGCTGTCGTACTACGGAGACCTCCTTCCGAATACCTACTACGCGAAGTCCGGAGGGGGGAGTTGGTGGTCCCAGGGAGAATTCTACCTGCGGACCGTTGGGCGTGGACATCCGACCACCTGGCTCGGTGTGGTGCCTCTCGTCGCTTGCCTGTTGGTGCTCCTACAGGCTGCTGCTGCAGCCATCCTTCCGTCGCTCCGTGCCCATCTGCCGCGCTTCGATCTGCCGTGGGGCCTCGGAGAGCGGCTCCGGGAGACGAGCGACGAAGAGGTGCGTCGCTTCCTCGTCGCGGTGGTCTTCGCCTGGGCGTACCTGATCCTCTTCGTAGCCCGCGTTGGCGGGGACTTCATGTACGCGCGGTTCGTGGTCCCGGTGCTGCCGCTGCTCTTCCTCTCCTTCGAGATCCTCCTGCGGGTCGGGTGGCGACCTGGTGCGCACGCACCTCGGATCGGCCGACGTGCTCTTCTTCTCGGTGTCTTGCCGCTCGTCGTTTTCGCGGAGAACTGGACGACTCGCGCTTCGCTCTTCCTCGACGCGGATTCTGCCCGCGGACGGCGGCGGCTTCGTGGGATCGAAGACGAGCGCTGGTACTGGGCCAGTGACACCGGTCGGGGGGAGAACAGGATCGAGGAGGCGCGGCGCTACGGTGCGTACTTCGAGGAGCAGTTCGACGGGATGGATGTCACCGTGGCGATCCTCGGGCAGGCCGCGTTCGGCTACTACGGGAGGTTCCCCCGCGTAGTTGAAGAGAACGGACTCACCGAACCCCTCATCGCCCGGCGTCCTGTGACGGAACGAGGACGGCCCGGCCACGAGAAGCGCGCCACTTTGGATGACCTACGCTTCCTCGGAGTCGACTTTAGGCTGCTCCGGAGAGAACCGGAGGAACTGTACCGTGCCGCGCACTTCCGGGTGGGCAACTACGCGTTGATAGGAGAACTGGTGAGGTACGATGCGCCGCTCGTCTCGAAGCTCCTCACCGAGCGCGCCGATCGGGTCGACATCATCGAGTTCCCGAGGTACTTCGACTACTGGGCCAGCACCGAGGCAGCGGGCCTCACCCGGAGCGAAGTCAACGACGTAGCGGCCGAGTTCGAGGCCTTCTACTTCCGGTACAACGACGACCCGGTCCGGTGGGAACGGCTACGGAACCTCTGCGGGATGTGACCAGCGCGAAGCCGTCTACGCCGTCTCTCGGTCGATCTGACACTCCGCGATCACGTCGCCCGGCACGAGCCTCCATGCAAGCCAGACCAGGAGTCCTACGATGACGACGTCGTCCAGCTGACCGAGAACGGGGATCCAGTCCGGGACGAGGTCGAACGGCATGGCGAGATACGCGAGCGCCGCGCCGAGGAGCCACTTCGCGGCGCGCGGAGTCCGTTCGTGTTCGAGGACAGCTCGTCCTAGACGTACCTTGCGCCGAACTGCGAAACGCAGTCCGGCCAGTCGGCTTCGGACCTTCTCGTTCATTCGGAGGGAAGGTAACGGTAGTGACCGGTCACCGGGTACTCGAAGATCGAATCCTCGAGCTGCGGGCCCCGTCCGATGTTGTGGACGATCAGTGGACGCACGTCGTCCCCGGACCTGGAGTCGACCACGATGCCCACGTGCGGGAGGTTTCCCGGGAGTCGCCAGGTCACGAGGTCGCCGGGTCGATAGTCGGCTGGATCGTTCGTAACGGGGAGTGACTCTCCGTGCCGCGTGAAGAAGACCTCGAGGTTCGGCACGCGCCGGTGGTCGATGTTTGGGTCCGGACGGCTGAGCCCCCAGATCCTGGGGTACGACGAGAAGGCGCGACGCATGTCCTCGTGGACGCGCTCTTGGAGGTCGATGCCGAGCGCTCGATACGCGCGGATGACGACGTCACTACAGACGCCGATGCTGTCCGGTACGTCACCGCCCGGGTAGGAGAGCCGATGGTAGCTTCCGTCGTATGTGACACGGTGCCGGGTTCTCTCCTTGGCCGCGGCGACGAGCGCTGCCGCGGTCCGCTCGCGACCGATGGGAGCCGAAGTGGAAGAGGGGGCGGAAGCGGAGATTGGAGCGGGACGGGAAGAGGACGCTGATTCCTCCAGAGTCGTGTTCGGCTCCGTGCCGGATCCGGCGCGCGCCCACCTCTCTGGTAGCACGAGACCTGCCGCGGCAAGGAGTGAGGCCGCGGCTGCCAGCGCACACCTACAAACGGAAGCCGAGGAGGCCCTTACGACCATTCTTCCTTCCCATCGTCTCGAGATCCATCCGATCCGATCCACGCGCCAACGTTCCCTTTCACTCGGATATCGACCGCCCGCCCACGTCGAGCACAGCCCCTATCGGAAGTATCATGTATCGCATCGGCGGTTCCCGCGACAGCTCGGCGAGTTCACGTCATCTCCGGAGGTTTCATGCACGTCCGCGTACCGGGACGCCCAACCGCGTCCTACTGTCTCGCCGCGCTCTCACTCGCCCTGGTAGCCGGGGCGTCCTCACTCGGAGTGGGGGCCGCCTCGGCCGAACCGACTCCGCCGATTCTCTGGACGGACCAATGGAACGGCCCAGGGAACCATGACGACTATCCGCACGTCATTGGTGTCGATCCCTTCGGCGGATTCTACGTCGGTGGTTCGACGTACGAAAACGGGGTTGGAGCGAATCGTGAGGACTACTTCCTCAACCGGTACGCCGAGGACGGGACGATCGAGTGGACCCGCATCCTGGGTGAGACGGGATACGACGATCTCACCGCGATGATCACCGGGCCCGGGTGGGTCACGGTGACGGGGATCACGACGTTCGACAACCAGTTCGAAGTCACGACCCTGTCGTATGACGATGCCGGAACGCTTCTCTGGGAAGACCGGGTTCCGCTCTCGGGCACCTTCTGGCGTGAGTTCGGGCCCCGGATGGTTCAGGACACGAACGGCAACTTCCTCATCTCGGCTCACTCGGCTGGTGACTATCTCGTCCTGAAGTACGATCCCGACGGAACCCTGCTCTGGACGCAGTCCTATGATGGCCCGGGTGGGGATGACGACTTCGCCTCGGACATCGCGGTCGACTCGGCGGGAAACGTCTATGTCACCGGTATCGTTCCTACCACGGTCCAGTTCGGTAGGGCCATCGGCACGATCAAGCTCGACCCCAATGGCGTCTTTCAGTGGGAGCAGTTCGAGTCAGGAGACATCGGGTCGGTGTTCGAGTACGCCGGAGTGCGAGTCGGTCCTGACGGTCATCCCGTAGTATCCGGGAATCCGGAGTCTGTTTGTGGCGTGTTCGAACTCCGCGTCTGGAAGTGCGACGCGGCGACGGGAGCGCCAGTTTGGGTCGAGAGCTATCCGCCGGACCCTTGCCACTCCATGGAACCGATCGGGATGACGATGGATGGAGACGGAAACGCGTACGTCACTTCGTTCGGTCACGAGGTTCCGTTCGAGACGCACTTCCACACCTTCAAGTACGCGCCCGATGGAACCCAGCTCTGGCATCGTCTCTTCGACGGCGCCGGCACGTCCGGAGACATTCCGAACGCGCTCACGCTCGACGAGGCGGGTAACCTCTATGTTGCGGGGCTCACGACCTTCCCGCCGCAAAACCGCGACTACGCTGCAGTGAAGTACTCTCCGGATGGCGACGAACTCTGGACGCTGCACTGGCCGGATCCTCAAGGAACCAACGCGTGGATCACCGCGGTGGCGGTCACGTCTCTCGGGGACGTGATCTTCAGCGGGCAGGTCTACGACTCCGCACACCAAGAAGACGCGGTGACGCTCTACCTCAGGCAGCAGGATCCGGCAGACGTCACTTCGCCGGCCGATGCTGCGGCGATGCCGTCTGGTCCGATGCTCGAAGTGTCGCAGAACCCGTTCATGTCGAGCACGAACGTACGATACGAACTCGCTTCCACGGCTGTGGTGACTCTCGACGTTCATGATGCTGCGGGACGTGCCGTCCGTAGACTTGCGCACGGGGCAGTGTCCGCGGGAGTTCATGAAGTCGACTGGGATGGGACCGGGTATCGCGGCGTGGCCCTGGCTGCCGGCGTCTACTTCGTCCGCCTCTCAACGGAAGGAGGAGGCTCGGCGACGGTGGCGGTGCGGCTACTTCACTGACCGCTGCCGGGCTCCCGAAGTTTCTGAGCTCCGATGGGGCGCGACTACTCGACGTCCTGCCCCATCGTGGGCCCGCTGGCGCTCATTCGATGTCGTGCCCCTCGACGACATCGGTGATCCGCGGGGCCCGGTGCGGAGGGTCCATCTCCCCAGAGTCCAGCCGTCGGAAGTACTCGCGGTACGCCTTCATCGCGATCGGTCCGAAGATGAGCATGATCGGGATGTTCGCCCAGAGCATGACACCTGTCCCGAGTGCAGAGAGTACGTCGAGTTCATCCTGGGTTCTCACGAGCTGTGCGGTGACGAGAATGAGAAGGCAGTAGATGATCCGGTAGGGAAGGACCGAGCGCGCTCCGAGGAGGAACACGACGCCCTGCTCTCCGTAGTAGCTCCAGGAAATGATGGTGGAGAACGCGAAGAGCCAGGCGACGGCGGGGATCATCCAGAAGCCGAGCCCTGGGAGGGTTCGGTCGAACGCTTTGGCAGTCAGAGTGGCGCCGTTGTAGTCCAAGTACGCGCCATCGATCGCGATGTTGGGGCGTGACGGGGCGACGAACGGCTCGAACTCTGCGCGAAGCTGGCCGGATGCATCGACCTGAAGCGTTCCGAAGACGCGGTGACGTTCCCCGCCTGTCGTCTCGTTCGTCCCCCCATCCAAGACGACGAAGAGCGCAGCTCCGTCGAACGTCTGGTTCTTCGACTCTGCCACGTCGCTCACCGTCAGTGCGCACGGCTCGATCTGCCAGGCCGACGATCCATCTTCCAGCACGACTTCACGGAGCGAAGGGGTTCCGTCGGCGAATGCCAGGGCCGGCCCGCGGTCCCAGGCACCGGATAGCAGGATCACCAATGCAGTGATCGTGCAGACACAGAGCGTATCGATGAACGGTCCGAGACCGGCGACGATGCCCTCGCGCACGGGTTCGTCCGTCTTGGCCGCGGCGTGTGCGATCGGGGCCGATCCCTGTCCCGCTTCGTTCGAGAACAGAGCGCGCTGCATCCCCTTGAGGAACCCGTAGCCGACCGTGCCGCCGATGAAGGCCCCGGATGCCTGACTCGGCGCGAACGCATCCTTCACGATGAGCGCGAAGATCGCCGGCACCTCGGTGATGTTGACCGCGATCACGTAGAGCCCCGCGAGCACGTAGATCAGGCACATGAACGGTACGAGTCGTCCCGCGACGTCACCGATCCGCTTGATTCCGCCGAGGATGACTAGGCCGACGCTCACGGTGAGTACGACGCCTGTGACGTACTTGGGCACGCCGAAGTACTTCTGCGTGATGTCGGCGACGTTCCAAGCCTGGAACATGTTCCCGCCGGTGAGACACGAGATGATGAGCGTCACGCAGAAGATTCCGCCGATCACGAGGCCAAGAGGACCGAGCGACGGGTGGATCTGGGAGAGCCCTTTCTTGCACACCCACATCGCACCGCCGTGCGGGTTGTCCGGGTCGGACGTGTCGCGGAAGAGCATCGCCTGCGTCACCTCGGTCATCTTGAGGCACATGCCGATCACGCCGACGACCCACATCCAGAAGACCGCTCCAGGGCCACCGAGCGAGATCGCAATCGCGACACCTGCGATGTTGCCGAGTCCCACCGTGGCGGAGAGTGCGGTCGACAGGGCCTGGAAGTGGTTGATCGCGCCGGGGTCGTTCTTATCGTCGTAGACCCCACGGATGACCTGGACGCCGTGGGTGAGCGCGCGGTACTGCCCGAATCCCGTCCACACCGTGAAGAGCACACCGACGGCGAGAAGCACATAGAGCACGTATTGGTGCCACGTGATGTCGTTGATGACGGTGACGACGGCCCAGAAGGTTTCCATGGATGACACCCTGTCCTTCTTTGGAGCTGTGGATCTCTTGCCGGGGAGTGTTCGTGGATCCAAATCCTAATGGGGGGTCGCCGGAAGTGCATCCGAGACTTCGAGATCCAGACAAAGACCACTACACAAATAAATTGTTGTATCAGGAGTGGGTGCGCCGCAACACTTCGTTTCAGTAGGGCCCTCGCGCGAGTTCCGCGGATCGCGGAAACGAGAACGGGGGCGTTTCCTCGGAGGTGGAAGATGCAGGCGCGATCTATCTCGTTGTTGGTGCTGATGTTGGCGGCGGGTGGGACGGCGATGTCTCCGGATCTGTGCCGTGCGGACTGGAGCACCGGGGCTCATGACAACCAGCGCACCTCGCGCACGTCGGTGGTGGGGCCGGACCGGGCGACTCCATCATTTGCAGCGGCGGATGCGGGAGCCCTCAAGACTCCCTCCAGCGCGGTGCAGGGGCCGTCTGGGCGGGTCTACATCACCAGAACGCAGCAGGACGTTGCCGCGGTCGATCCCACGACGGGAACGGTGCTTTGGTCGGCCCTGGCCGCCAATGCGCGCTTCACGGCTCCCGTGGTCGGCCCCGGACAGACGTTCGCCGGCGGGACCGGCGAGACCATCACCGTGGGACGCGCCACAGGTGGTGCGGGGACGGTGTTCCGCCTCGATGCCTTGGGGCAGACGCTCTGGAGCCGCGTGTTTCCCAGTTCGTGCTACGCGTTCGGCGGGCTCACGGTCGACGACGCAGGAAACACGTTTGGGCGGTACCGGGACAATCAGGGGATCGCGTGGCACGCCTTCAAGCTCAGCCCGTCAGGAGCGACGCTCTGGGAAGTCGCCGTGGCCGGGTACTTCCTCGACGAAGCCGGCGTAGGTGCCCTCACGGGTGACGGAGACATCGTCTTCGTGCACGGAGATGACACGAACTTCGGCAACGTCTCTCTCTTCGACGGTGTGACGGGCTCTAGCGTGTGGTCGGTTCCGCATTCGCACCCATTCAGCTACCCAGTCCTTTCGGACAA
Source organism: Candidatus Eiseniibacteriota bacterium (assembly GCA_020633975.1). Taxonomy (GTDB): domain Bacteria; phylum Eisenbacteria; class RBG-16-71-46; order CAIMUX01; family CAIMUX01; genus JACKCR01. The sequence continues at coordinate 41,516 of JACKCR010000002.1, forward strand.
CGGGCTCGTGCTGGTCAACGCGAACGGGAATGTCGGTGAGACCGGGCTCTACGCGTACGACGTGGCCACGGGCTCGCTCGCGTGGCAGGCGAACTACCCCGAGTCGACGTCCTACCCAGACAATCCGCCGGTTCTACTGCACGACGGGGATGCGGTCATCACGACGGACGAGCCCGGGTTCAGTAGGCGCGTGGTCCTGCGCATCTCCACGGTAGATGGATCGATCTCGGGAACCGTTCCGTTCCCGACGACACTCGACTACACCCACCCGATCGTCGGAGGGGACGACAAGATGTATGTCTGGACCGGTGGGAGCCTGATGTCGTTCTCGCCCTACACCGGCTCGGTCCATTTCCTCTACAACGCCATAGGTCCGTCTGGATGCATCGACTGGAGCGCGCCGACGATTCTCGCCGACGGTTCGCTCTTCGCGAGCTGGTGGCGGAGGCAGACTTGTAACGCGAGTTCCGGGATCTCCGAGTGGGTCACGTTGGCTCCTCCGGTGTCGATTCCCGATTGCTCGGGGAATGCAGCGCCCTTGGCGGAGGTCTCCGGCCCGATCGATCCTGTCGAACCAGGCGCAGAGACCGTTCTCGACGGCTCTTCGAGTTCCGATCCGGACGGAAACCTCATGTACTACGAATGGCGGGAGTACTTCGACTTCAACGACACGTACGGCTCGATCCTCTCGCTGAGCCCGACCTACCAGTTCGTCGCGTCGAACATCGGACCGGACCCACGCGTCCGCACGTTCGAGCTCCGCGTGACCGACGCGTGCGATCTGATCGATACGGCTCAGTGGGAAGTGACCATCCATCCGGAGAACACGGTCGTCTCGCCCCAAGCTGGCGACGTTTGGCCCGTCGGGAGCGAACGGTCGATCCTGTGGATGGCGGGGACGGGACCGACGAATCGCGTGATCCAGGTCTCGCGTGATGGGGGAGGTACTTGGGATACGATCGACGTGACTCCGAACGACGGTGAGTACACTTGGATCGTGACCGGGCCCGAGACGGACCAGGCCAAGGTTCGGGTGTTCCCGGCGGGGAACACCACGACTCAGCAACAGAGTGGTCTGTTCACCATCGGAGCGGATCCGGCCGATGTTCTGGGGACGCCGTCGGCGCTCGAGACCAGGCTGCTCCATGCCTTCCCGAATCCCACTTCCTCCCGGGTCGAAATCGGGTTCCAGCTCGCCACCGAAGCCCGGGTGGAGCTGGAGGTCTTCGACGTTCGAGGGGCAAGGGTCCGGGGGCTCGTGTCGAGAACACTACCTGGAGGAGTCCACCGCGTGATGTGGGACGGTGTCTCCGACGATGGCGGGATCGTTGGGTCAGGCATCTATCTGTACAGGCTTACTGCTGGCGACCATCGAGAATCGGGGAAGCTCTCGATCCTCCGTTAGTCTGGATTCGGCGGGATTCGGAATGTCGTGTGAGGGGCGATCTAATGTATCGTTGCCCTACCCTTTCCGACTCCCGTCCGACCACTCACTGACGAAGAGGAGGAACTATGCGTTCCAGTTGCCGCTACCCTTCGACTCCTCTTTGCGGGGGCCTCTATGGAGCCCTCGCTGTCGCTTTCTGCGCCTCAGCCGGCTGGGCTGCTCCGGACATCGGCTTCGGCTCCATCGAGGGGCTCGGGGTCGTGGCCCGGGAAGGCACCTACCCCGACGGTGCCAGTGCACTCTCGATGATGACCACCGCGTGCAATGTCGGGGCGGAGAACATCTCCTGGCTCGCCCCGATGTCGGAGGATCACCCGGCCGTCGTCATGCAGCTCTATCGGATGAGTGACGGCCGCTTCGAGCAGGTCGGAATCTCGGCTGCGCGCCACGAGTACTTTGCCCTCTCCAACTCCGAGTGTGGGACCTGCCAAGTCCAATCGAACGGTACCTTCCTCGGCGCCGGCTGCTCCACGACCAGTGGAGTCGGGATCAACGCAGACCGGAACCTCCTCGGCCCGCGCGGCGAGATCGACCCGTACTCTGGCGCCTGGACTTGCAGCGGTTCGCTCTTCGCGGGTGGCCAGTCCGACTGTGTCGCTCGTCCGCATGACGGGGATGGCCCGCTCGATCGGCGCCTCGTGGTGACGGATGCAGACTTGGACGTTCCCGGGGCCTCTTTCGTCTACGAAGCCTACTGGGTCACGGCAGGGGACGCGGACCGGCGCAACAGTGTTGGGTCGCGATCGGCGAACGTGATCCGAGTCGGATCGAACTTCATCGTCTCCGACGTGAACGACGAAGCCGTGGGTGCGGCACTCGAGCGCTGGGGCGGAACGCAGACGTGGGTCTCCCTTCCGGGAGACGGAGAACTGCTGCTCGCGTCCAAGAGCTGGGACCTCGGCGGTGGGCTCTACCAGTACGAGTACGCGCTCTTCAACCTCGACAGCGCTCGCAAGGTCGGCGCCGTCCGCATCCCGGTCGGTTCGAGCACGGTTTCAGACATCGGGTTCCACGACCCGGATTCCGATCCTGCCACGGACTGGGTCTCCGGGGTCTCTGGCGGTGAGATCTCCTGGTCGACGGACTCATTCGATGTCGATCCTGAAGCGCCGGCGCTCTCCTACGGGCTCCTCTACAACTTCCGCTTCGTGAGCGATCAACCTCCCGCGGAGGGGACGGCCACGCTCGTAGCGTTCGAAGGTGGAGAGGACGAGGTCGCAGTTGCGGCCGTCGTTCCGGAAGGTTCGACTACGTCCGTGTCGGAGTTCGCGACGGAGTCGACGTTCGGGCTCACTTGCCGGCCGATGCCGATGCAGGCGAGCGGCGAGATCTCGTTCCGCCTGGAGAACTCTGCATCGGTTTCGCTCGCTGTGTTCGACGCTTCGGGGCGTTTGCTCCGCGCTCTACACGAGGGGACCGCTCCTGCTGGCGAGAACGTCGTCCGTTGGGATGGTACCGACGCTTCCGGCCGGTCCGTTGCGCCAGGCGTTTACTTCGTCCGGCTCAGGGGAGTTCAGGGAGAGGAAACGGCGCGGATCTCCGTCGTGCGCTGAGTGACGGCGAGCCATTCCGTCGTCCAGTCGAGTCGTGAAGTGCCGCCGCTCGTCCGGTCGTCATCCAGAGAGATTGCGACGAAGGCAGCGGCGTCACCGACGGTTCGGATGAGGTGCGTGAGCTCCCGCGGATCGTTGGGCTATTGCAGCAGCTCCTGCGCACCCTTCACCGCAGTCATCCTGCCTTCCATGACCGCCTCCTCGATTTCGGGGAGGCGGGTCTTCACGTCGGCCCGGCCGTAGAAGCGGTCGAGCACCGACTCGGAGAGGAGCGACCGGAGCCAGCTTCGTCTCTGCTCTCGGCGCTTGCCTTCCCAGCGTCCGTTTCCCTCGAGGGTCGCGCGGTGCTCCTCGATCCGCTGCCAGAGGGTCTCGAGGCCGTCTCCCGTGTGGGCGCTCACGCAGAGCGCTTTCGGAGCCCAGCCATCGACCTCGCCGCGGGTGTAGCGCAGGACGGAGGAATACTCGCTCTGGGCGATCCGTGCGGCCGCGAGTTGGTCTCCATCCGACTTGTTCACGGCGACGATGTCGGCGAGTTCCAACACTCCGCGTTTGATCCCTTGCAGTTCGTCTCCGGCTCCGGGAAGCATGAGGACGAGGAAGAGATCGACCATGTCCGCGACCACGGTCTCGGACTGTCCAACGCCAACCGTCTCGACCAAGATGAGATCGAAGCCGGCGGCCTCGCAGAGCAGCATCGTCTCGCGGGTCCGGCGCGCCACGCCACCGAGGGATGCACCCGCCGGAGAGGGCCTGATGAACGCTTCCTCGCGTTGGGCGAGCCGGTTCATCCGGCTCTTGTCGCCGAGGATGCTGCCGCCCGAGACGGAGCTCGACGGATCGACGGCGAGAACGGCGACGCGTCGCCCTTCCTCCACCCGCTGTAGGCCGAACGCTTCGATGAATGTGCTCTTGCCGACGCCGGGAACTCCGGTGATGCCGATCCGGTGAGAGTTTCCCGTGCGCGGGAGCAGCGTCACGAGGAGCTCCTGGGCCGACTCGGCGTCCTCGGGCTTCCGACTCTCGATCAGCGTGATGGCGCGGGCGAGCGCGACGCGGTCTCCCTGGGAGACCGCGGCCGCGAGGGTCGCGATGTCGGGACGGCCTCGTCCGCTCATACCCGTCCGCTCATGGCCGCCCGATCTCGTCGAGTAGCGTACCAGCGGCCTCCGCGATGACAGTCCCGGGGCCGAAGATGGCGGCCGCACCTGCGTCCCTCAGCGCTGGGTAATCCTGGGGCGGAATGACTCCACCCACCACGACGAGGATGTCGCCGCGTCCCGCTGCCGCGAGCTCCTTCCGGAGTGCGGGAACGAGGGTCAGGTGTCCGGCTGCGAGCGAACTCACGCCAACGATGTGGACGTCGTTCTCCACGGCCTGCCGGGCCGTCTCTTCCGGCGTCTGGAAGAGCGAACCGATGTCGACGTCGAAGCCGAGGTCGGCGAACGCGGTGGCGATCACCTTCTGGCCGCGGTCGTGCCCATCCTGTCCCATCTTCGCGATGAGGATGCGGGGACGGCGTCCGTGCTCCTCTTCGAACTCAGCGACACGCTTCCTCACGGCCTTCACGGCTTCGTCCTGTTCACCCATTTCGCGACTGTACACCCCCGATATGCTCCGGATCACCGCTTGGTGGCGACCGAACACGTTCTCCAGTGCGAGTGACATCTCGCCCACCGTCGCGCCCGCACGCGCGGCGTCGACGGAAAGGGCGAGCAGGTTGCCGTCTCCCCGGGCACCTGCTTCGAGCGCCTCGAGCGCGCGCGTCACCGACTCGTTGTCGCGGGTACGGCGGAGTTCTTCTAGCCGCGCCACCTGCTCCGCGCGGACTTTGGCGTTGTCGACCTTGAGGACGTCGATTTCCGGTTCCGACTTCGGCCGATACCGGTTCACGCCCACGATGGTCTGCCGTCCGGAGTCGATCCGTGCCTGAGTCCGGGCCGCCGCTTCTTCGATCCGTTGCTTCGGGATCCCGGCCTCGATCGCCTTGGTCATGCCGCCGAGCTCTTCGATCTCCCGAAGATGGACGCGCGCGCGCTCGGCGAGCTGTTGGGTGAGAGACTCGACGTAGTAGCTCCCACCCCAGGGATCGGCCGGCCGGCAGGTGCCCGACTCCTGCTGGAGGAGGATCTGCGTGTTTCGCGCGATCCGGGCGGAGAAGTCGCTCGGCAGTGCAAGTGCCTCGTCGAACGAGTTCGTATGGAGGGACTGCGTGTGGCCCTGAGTCGCGGCCATCGCCTCCACGCAAGTACGGACGACGTTGTTGTAGACGTCTTGGGCCGTGAGGGACCAACCCGAGGTTTGGCAGTGCGTCCGGAGCATCGACGACTTCGGGTTCTTCGGCCCGAAGGGGGCGATCAGCTCCGCCCAGAGGAGCCGGGCGGCCCTTAGCTTTGCGACCTCCATGAAGAAGTTCATCCCGATGGCGAAGAAGAAGGAGAGACGCGGGGCGAAGTCATCGACCCCGAGTCCCGCGCGGGTCCCTGTCTTCACGTACTCGACACCGTCGGCGAGCGTGTAGGCGAGTTCGATGTCCGCGGTCGCTCCCGCCTCCTGCATGTGGTAGCCGGAGATCGAGATCGAGTTGAACCGCGGCATCTTCTCCGAGGTGTAGCGGAAGATGTCGGCGACGATCCGCATCGAGGGGCTCGGAGGGTAGATGTAGGTGTTCCGAACCATGAACTCCTTGAGGATGTCGTTCTGGATCGTCCCCGTGAGCTTCTCGGGCGAAACTCCCTGTTCCTCGGCCGCGATGATGTAGAGCGCCATGATCGGAAGGACGGCGCCGTTCATCGTCATGGAGACGCTCATCTCACCGAGTGGGATGCCTTCGAAGAGGCGGCGCATGTCGAGGATCGAATCGATCGCGACGCCCGCCATTCCTACGTCGCCGACGACACGTGGGTGGTCCGAGTCGTATCCGCGGTGTGTGGCGAGGTCGAACGCGATGGAGAGCCCCTTCTGACCCATCGCGAGGTTGCGGCGGTAGAAGGCGTTCGACTCTTCCGCGGTGGAGAAGCCAGCGTACTGACGGATCGTCCACGGCCTGCGAACGTACATGGTCGTGTACGGACCGCGCAGGTAGGGCGCGAAGCCTGGCATCGTTCCGAGGTGCCCGAGAGCCGTGAGATCGTCTGGACGGTAGAGACTGCGGACGTCGATGCCCTCGGGAGTCTCCCAGATGGACGTCGTCGATGGCGACGTGACCTCGGAGGAACGAGCCGATTGGGAAAGCGAGCGTCCGGTGCCCGGTCCCGCGAGTGCGCTACCGGTGGCAGTGAGTTCGGCACCGGTTGCCGTGAGCTCTGAGCGCGTCGTGGATCCGTTGCCATCTAGAGGGGGAGAGGGCTGTCCGTCGCTCGACGCGTGCAGCGGGATGTCCGAGAAGTTCGGGATCGGGATCATGGCCGGACCTCCCGTACGGCGTGAGTCAGAGCCTTCTCCAAGCTACTCGGGAGGTCCGAGCCGAGATGGATCCAGTCGTCCGTCATCTCGTCCGACGGCACTTTCTGTACCGGACTTCCAGCGCGAACGATCCAGTTGGCGCCCGCGTCTCGTAGGGCTTGAATGACCTCGCTTCCCATGGTGGCGTAGTCCTCGTCCGTTCCGCAGAGGCAGACGACAGCGCAGCCACTGGCTCGGAACTCGCTCGCGAGGATGTTTGCAGCTTCTCGAGGTTCATGGGTGCCCGTTCCTTCGCTGCCCACCGTTGGGAGCCCGCCCGCTGCAAAGGCACCGCGGGCGAAGGTGGCCCGGGCACCATGCATCGCGACCGTACCGAGATTCGCGAGGAAGACTCGAGGCCCGTCATCATCCTTCGACGAAGCAGCGCGGATCTGAGACGCGGTCTCTGCCCTCAGACGGAGTTGCTCGAACGGATCGCCGTCGTGGACCACGGGGAAGGAGGCGATCTCGCCGGAGCGGCCGATCGGCCACGCCTCGATCACTTCTTCCAACGTGGTCGCTTCGCCGGCGAGGACGATCGCTTCTTCGAGTGCTTGGTTCGGTGCCGGAGGCAGGGTGACACGAATTCCCGCGCGGGCGCTTCGTGCCACGCGCTTCCTCTCCGCGAAGGCTCGTGACGCCTCTTTCTCGAGTTCGTGCTCGGCCCGAGGACGGGACTCGGACAGGTTCGCATACTCGCTCACACCCGTGACCGGCCGCCGTCTCGTCTTGAGCTCCGCTTCCTTTCGTGACCAGGTGTCGGAGACTCGGGAGCGGAACCGTCCAGAGAGTAGCTCGGCCTCCATCCCTTCACCTTCGAGCTCCTGGAACAGCGACCATGCTGTTTCGGCCAGCTCTCGAGTCAAAGACTCGACGTAGGTAGAGCCACCTGCGGGATCGACGACATGGGAGAGCTGGCTTTCCTCGAGGAGGATCGTGCCGGTGTTTCGCGCGATCCGCCGAGCGAGCGGATCGTTCACGGCCAGACGAGACGTCCAGGGTTGCGGTGTGTGGAGGTCCGCACCAGCCGTGATGGCCGCGAAGGTCGCGAGCGTCGTCCGGAGGAGATTCACCCACGGATCGAAGACGGTGAGCATCCGGTCCGAGTCGACGGTGTGGATGCGCGGTCCGACGGCGCCCGGATAGCCGGACGCGTCGAGCACTCGGGACCAGCAGTACCGGAACGCGCGGAGCTTCGCGATCTCGAGGAACTGGTCCGGGCCGAGAGCGAAACGGAAGTAGAGCTGGCTCGCGGCGTCGTCGAGATCGAAACCCGCGCGCGTGAGCCACCTGAGGTAGGAAACGCCGGTTGCGAGTGCCGCCGCCAGCTCCTCTGCCGCCGACGCGCCCGCGTTGTGATAGGGCAGCGTGGAGACGGCGAGTGCGGTAGAACGCGGGAACTGCTCCTGGAGACGTTGTGCGAGAGCGACGGTATCGCGCTCGGTCCGGTCGAGATCGAAGAGACCCGTGCGCGCGAGTCGGGCGAGGGGGTCGAGTCCGAAGTGGATCCGAACGTCGGGCGGCGCCGGATGCCTCCGCAGAATCCACGCGATCCAGTACGCCGCAACTGCGTGGGCGGGAAGGGTCGGGCGGATGATGAGTTCCACCTCCGCGGGGTCGACCGCTTCGAGGGCCGTGTCGAGTTCGTCGAGATCGACGAACCCCGTTCGTTGGAACCACAGCGCCCGGACGCCACCTTCCAGTTCGTCTCGCGCGCGGGTCGCGATCTCTTCGGGCGCGAGACCGTCGATCAGGGTGCAGATTCGGGTCGCACCGCTGGTGCTGCCTTCCTCGCCACCGCCGCGCAGATGAGGTGCGTGTCCCGGGAGCGAGTCCGTCGGCCAGAGGACCGGAGCCTTGTTCTGGCCCGTGGTTTCGTCTGCCTCGGCTGCGGGAGACGTGGACTTCGTTTCGGGAGCGGGCGTCTCGTAGACGGGGAGAATCCGGATCCCCTCCACGGTCTTGGTCACGAGCTTTGCATCGAAGTCCGCGCCCTTCAGCTCCTCCGTCGCCTTCGCCTTCCAGGCGTCCCACGACGTCTTCGGGAACTCGCTCTCTTTGCTCACGGAAACCTCCACTCCCTCGAACTCACCCCAGGGACAGTAGGCAATGGCGACCGGAGCGCGCAAGCCACGCATCGTAGTGACTTTCCGAGATCGGGGATGCGTAACTCCATGCTACCCAAAACCCTGGGGCGACAGGAGTGCCCAGTTCGCAGGCGTCTCGTTCCCGTGCTACCCTCCGCGGATGGACTTCCAGCTCGTATCCAAGTTCGAACCGCGAGGGGACCAACCGCAGGCGATCCGTGAACTCGTCGAAGGGATTCGCCGTGGGGACAAGGCTCAAGTTCTCCTCGGCGTCACCGGCTCGGGGAAGACGTTCACCTTGGCGAACGTCATCCAGCAACTCCGCCGGCCGACCATCATCCTCTCCCACAACAAGACACTCGCGGCCCAGCTCTACGGGGAGTTCAAGCAGTTCTTCCCGAACAACGGTGTGGGCTACTTCATCTCCTACTACGACTACTACCAGCCCGAGGCGTACATCGCGCACACGGACACGTATATCGAGAAAGACGCGTCGATCAACGACAACATCGACCGCCTCCGCCACGAGGCGACGTCCCTCCTCCTCGAGCGAAAGGATGTCGTGATCGTTGCCTCTGTCTCGTGCATCTACGGACTCGGTTCGCCGGAGGACATCCGTCGTCAAACTCTCTCCGTCGAAGTGGGGCAGACGATCACGCGTGAGGAGATCCTGGAGACGCTCGTCTCCATCCAGTACGAGCGGAACGACTACGAGTTCAAGCGTGGCGTCTTCCGCGTCCGAGGCGACATCGTCGACGTCTTCCCGTCCCACTCCGAGCGTGGCTACCGGATCGAGCTGTTCGGCGACGAGATCGAGAAGATCAAGGTGTTCGATCCGGTGACTGGTGAGGTGCGGCACGAGCAGGAAGGCCTGGTCGCGTTCCCGACCACACACTTCTCGACCCCGCGGGAGCGTGTCATGGTCGCGGTCGAGCGGATCCGCGAAGAGCTCACCGGGCGACTCAAGGAGCTCAAGGACGAAGGGAAGCTACTGGAGGCACAGCGGCTCCAGATGCGAACGCGCTACGACCTCGAGATGCTGCAAGAGGTCGGCTTCTGCCCCGGGATCGAAAACTACTCGCGGCACCTGGCCGGACGAAAGGCGGGGGACCGACCGAGCTGCCTTCTCGACTACTTCCCGGAGGACTACCTCTTCATCGTCGACGAGAGCCACGTCACCGTTCCTCAGGTCGGCGCGATGTACGCGGGCGACCGCGCGCGCAAGATGTCGCTCGTCGAGCACGGCTTCCGGCTCCCGTCCGCGCTCGACAACCGTCCGCTCGCCTTCGACGAGTGGGAGTCGATGACCGGGCAGGTCATCTTCGTCTCGGCAACTCCTGCGGACTATGAACTCAACAAGGCCGAGGGCGTGGTGGTCGAGCAGGTCATCCGTCCTACCGGGCTCATCGATCCGGAAGTCTCGGTTCGTCCGACGAAGAATCAGATCGACGACCTCCTGAACGAGATCCGGCAGCGAGTCCAACGCCGGGAGCGGACCCTCGTCACGACGCTGACCAAGCGGATGGCCGAAGACCTCACGGACTACCTGGCCGAAGCCGGGATCAAGGTCCGGTACATCCACTCGGACCTCGATGCGATCGAGCGGATGGAGAACATCCGCGCGCTGAGGCTTGGACAGGTCGACGTGCTCGTGGGGATCAACCTGCTTCGTGAAGGACTCGATCTTCCCGAAGTGTCGCTCGTCGCCATTCTCGACGCGGACAAGGAAGGCTACCTCCGGAGCGAGCGCAGCCTCATCCAGACGGCGGGGCGTGCCGCGCGGAACGCGATGGGGCTGGTCGTCCTCTACGCGGACAAGATGACCGGCTCGATGGACCGCGCCATCCAGGAGATGAATCGGCGCCGGGAGAAGCAGGTCGCGTTCAACGAAGAGCACGGCATCGTCCCCAAGACGGTGACCAAGACGATCGAGGAGATCCTCGAAGCTACGAGCGTCGCGGATGCTGCCGAGAAAGGCGCGGCGAAGGAGGAGGTGCCGGCTCACCCCGAGCATCTCTCCACGGACGACTACGTCGACCTCCTCATCGCGGAGATGAAGAAGGCGTCGGAAGATCTCGAGTTCGAGCGCGCGGCTTCGTTGCGTGACCGGATCCTCGAGCTCAAGGGGGAGATATGAAGGGGCCGAGGCGCCCAGGGCTGCACCAGAGCCCGGCGCACGAAGGACACAAGTCGGACGAGATGGTCGCGTCCCTGGTACGTCTTGCGATCTGGGAAGACATCGGCCCAGGCGATGCAACGTCGCTCACGGTCGTTCCCGAAGACGCCCACGCGACGGCGGAGCTTCTGGCCAAGGAAGGCGGCGTTCTTTCCGGGCTCCGTGCGGCCATGGCCGCGATCGACGCAGTCGACCCCAGCGTGCGTGTCCGTCTCATCAAGGAAGACGGAGACGTGTTCGCTGCTGGCGAGTTCCTCCTCCTCATGGAAGGCAACGCCCGCTCACTTCTCACCGTCGAGCGTGTTCTGGTCAACTTCCTCCAGCGACTCTCCGGCGTGGCGACGATGGCGCGCCGGTTCGTGCAGAAGGTGGAGGGCACCGGCGTTGCGGTCGTCGATACTAGAAAGACCACGCCCGGGTTCCGCTTCCTCCAGAAGGAGGCTGTAGTCCACGGAGGGGGCGCGAACCACCGGATGGGTCTCTACGACGCCTACATGATCAAGGACAACCACATCATCGCGGCGGGTGGCATCACGGCTGCCGTCGACCGTGCGCGGAGCGGGCCGGATCTCTTCATGATCGTCGAGGTTCGGACGCCAGAAGAGGTGCGCGAGGCCGCCGCACTCGAGGTCGACCAGCTCCTCCTCGACAACATGTCGCCCGAGGAGATCCGCTCGTCGATCGACGTGATCCGAAAGATCGAAGCAGAACGGGACCTCCATCGCGCCTGGATCGAAGTGTCCGGAGGGATCACGCTCGACACCATCCGTTCGAAGGCGGTGCCGGGAGTCGACATCATCTCGATCGGCGCACTCACGCACTCCGCGCCCTCGGTCGACCTGTCCCTGGACTTCCGGTTGGCCAAGTCCTGATGCGCTGTCCCGAATGTCAGCACGAGGAGGACAAGGTCCTCGAGACCCGCGTCGTCCGTGATGGCGCGGCGATCCGGCGGCGTCGGCAGTGCGCGGCTTGCGGCCATCGGTTCACTACGTACGAGTACGTCGAGGCGACCTCGTTCGAGGTCGAGAAGAAGGACGGCAGGCGCGAGCCCTACCAGAGGGAGAAGCTCCTCACCGGCGTGATGCGGGCGTGCGAGAAGCGGCCGATCTCTCGAGCGACCATCGAGGAGGTGGCCGACGAGATCGAACGGGAACTCTTCCGCTCCGGAACGGTGAAAGCCGTCGACCTGGGAAGGCGAGTGATGGAACGGCTGCGTGAACTCGATCCCGTCGCCTATGTCCGTTTCGCCTCGGTCTACCTCAACTTCAGCGACATCCAGCAGTTCCTCGACACGATCCAGGAGATGCCCGAGTGAAGTCATTCTTCAAGAAGATCAAGGACGGATTCAAGAGAACACAGGAGGTCGTGAGCGACGGGATCCAGGCTGCCCTCCAGCGCTCCCCCAAGATCGACGAGGACCTCTACGACGAGATCGAGGCGATCCTTCTGCGAGGTGACGTCGGGCCCGCCACGACCGACTACCTTCTCACGGAGCTCCGGGCCCGCGTGAAGCGTGACAAACTCGAGGACTCATCCGAGCTTTCGGACGCGATGCGCGCGATCATGGAGGACATCCTCACGCAGGGACGTGCCGCCGGTGATCCCCTTTCCGGGCCGGAGAGCCCGCGCGTCGTCATGGTCGTGGGTGTGAACGGAGTGGGGAAGACGACGTCGCTCGCGAAGCTGGCTAGGCGCGTTCAGGAAGACGGACGAACGCCCGTCATCGCCGCAGCGGATACGTACCGTGCGGCTGCGAGCGAGCAGCTGGAGATCTGGGCGAACCGGCTCGGTGTGCACCTGGTGAAGAGCCAGCACGGAGCGGACCCCGGCGCGGTTGCGTTCGACGGCGTCCAGGCGGGGAAGGCGAGGAACGCGAACGTCGTCTTCGTCGATACGGCGGGACGCCTCCAGACGCAAGCCGGCCTGATGGCCGAGCTGACCAAGATCCACCGGGTTTGCGGCAAGGCGATGGAGGGAGCTCCGCACGAGGTGCTTCTCGTCCTCGACGCGACCATCGGCCAGAACGCGATCTCCCAGGCGCGGCTCTTCTCCGAGTCCGTGCCGGTCACCGGCATCCTTCTGGCCAAGCTGGACGGAACGAGTAAGGGCGGCGTCGTCCTCGCGATCTCCCATGAACTCGGCATTCCGGTTCGCTATGCCGGGGTGGGGGAGAAGGCCGACGACCTCGTCGACTTCGATCCGAAGCTGTTCGCCGAGGGGCTCGTGCCGAAGGCGGAGTAACGGCCTACCGTTCAGCAGTCCGGTTCATGGAGGCGGGAAACACAGGCGCCCGCGTCTACCGTTCGTGCGATACACGCGGGCGCTGTCGTCTCCGTCAGCGGATCACGGTGATCCGATCCGTCCAGCGGAAGGTCTCGCCGCGAACCTCGTAGTAGTAGATTCCCGGCGCGAGCTTCCTGCCCTGTCCATCTACTCCATCCCAACGCACAGCGTGGAGGCCCTCAGTCTCCGTCTGGGCCGAGGAAACCGTCCGGACGAGCCTGCCATCGGTTCCGTACACGTGAACGCTGACCGACTGTGAGGTCGGCACGCGATACGCAATCGTGACCGCACCGTTCGACGGGTTGGGAAGTCCGATCGACCGCTCGACCTGAATCCCGAGAGGGAGAAGTCCCTCGAGTCCTGCAGTGTCCTCGTCCGAGAAGGGCTCCTCTGATCCGTTCCCACGTTCGTTCTCGGGGATCGGATCGGTGAGGGTCACCTCGGCGAAGAGCCAGGGGGCTTCCCGGAGTACGCTACGCGGTCCGCGTGGGTACGTCGCACCGTCGCTCGCGGAGACGTAGAGGCCAAACGCGTCCGCGCCGTGGAGACCTTGCAGCGGTCCGTTCGTGAGGCTGATCCTCAGCTCCTGGACGTTCGGCGCGGCGCCGCTGCCGATGTCTGCCCACGTTGCGAGCTGGGCGACCTGGAACTTCGTAGTGGGATAGGCACCGCGAGTCCTGGTGAAGGACGGGGTTTGGAATCGCCATGCGAGTTCACCCTCGAAGCCGCCGTCGTAGACCTGGTTGCGGTTTCCGTCGAAGCACACCGTCACGTTGCCGGGCTCTGCGCCCACGATGGCGACGTAGAGGTAGTCCTCGTCATTCATGAACAGCATGTGTGCGTCGGTAAAGGTGCCAGCAGGGCTGGCGTCGACGCGTTGGGCGCCGTCCCACTCTCCCGTCGAGATCTGGCCGTCGAGAACAGGTGCCCCGGGAGCGGACCCACACGCCACGGACTCTCCAGATGTGCTGGCTTGAGCCACTACGGCGGCGGACGGCTCGGAGTCCTCACCTGTGAACGGGTTGACCGTCGTGACGGTGTACTCGTAGGAAACGCCCGGAGCGGCGTTCCGATCGAGGAAATCGGTGCGATGCGTGGTGCCGAGAAGGCTACCGTTCCGCCGGATGTCGTAGGAAGGCGGGTCGAAGCAGCCGACGATTCCGTCTGGCGCCGTCCAAGCGAGAGGAACTTCGCCTGCGAATCCGCTACCGGCCGCGATGCCGGACTTCGTGGTGACGAACCGGATCACCGTTCCTTCTTCCGGTAGCGAGCTGCTTTCGGAGGCGAAGATCAATCGAGCAAAGAGCTCTTGGTCGCCATGGTCTCCGTCGAGGAACCCGTCCTGAACGTCTGCAAGGAACGCCGCGTAGTCGCCCGTGTAGGCATAGGTCCAGTCGGTTGCGGGGAAGCCTGTGAACGGGTCGTTGTTCTCTGAAGCCATATCGTAGAGACCAGGCGTACCACCCCCGGAGAACAGGACCGGAATGAGTCGCTCTGAGTCGCCCGTACTCGGATCGACTAAGTAGAGCCCGAAGGGGATCCTCGCTACCTCGTTGCTGTTGAAGGCCCACCAGCCGTAGTTGTCCGGGTCGTTGTCCCAGCGGAGCTCCACATCGGCCGTGGTGAGATTCTCCAGGTCCGCTCCGTTCCGCGTGAACCGATCGATCCCGCCGTCGCCGCCGCCGGCCGAGAGCAGCCAGATTCCGGAATCATCGTAGCTGTGCCAGACGTGATCTCCCGGACCGCCTTGGCCATCGGGGCCAACCGGGCCTTCGCTCGACTGCACTTGGTCGAACATCGGGGATCCTGCGTTGTTGGTCTGCCAACCCGGAGGATCTCCGGGGGGAAGCAGGTGGCAGGGCTGATCTGGCAGATAGGATCCGCCCGCCTCGAGGCAGTCCCGCTCGGAAAGCAGCTCGCACTCTCCGTTGCCGAGGCAGCAAGCGGACTCCGGCCCATACTCGGGGCAGAGATCCGGATAGCACTCAGCGCCACTCCCGAGAAAGTCACCCGAGCAGTCGTCCGCCAATAGGACGAGGCAGACCCCGCTATCGAAGCAACAGGCACCGGGGAGGTTGCTGCACGTACCGGGAAGGCACGTCTCACCGACGAGGAACGTCCCCGAGCAGTCGTCCGCCGTGCTGATCGTGCAGGGGCCCGTCGTAAGACAACAGGCACCCTGCACGTCTGCTCCCCAAGCGGCCCGGAACAATCCTTCGGCCTCCGCAGCGTTCTCGCGCATCCGCCTGACGCTGTCGAGCCGGTTACCACCTTGTCCCATCACGATGGCGACGGCGACTGTTTGCGACTCTCCGATGGCGAGGTCGAATGGTCCCGCAGAGACCATCATTCGGCGATCCGCTGGGTCCGTGTCGAGCCAACCCTCGCCTTCGACCGGGTCACCTTGAACCATGAATGTCGTGATCTCGCCGGTCAGCGGATCGACGATCGGCCCCCCATCGCTGGTCAGGCCCTGCATGTAGTTGTAGCTGTGGTCCGCGGTGTTGGGGTCTGTGCCGTTGATGTACTTGAGGAACGCGGTCATCGGGAGGTTCCGGTAGTCCGGTACCTCGACGCCGCTCACCCATGCGACGTCGCCCGGAGAGGGCACGATCGGTCCTTGCACCAGGTCGATGCCGAGAGCAGGAGGGGTGGATCCGTACTGGTTGTCGTTGTTGGTCGCGTTGTAGCAGTACCCGAGAGATTGCTCGGGGTCACAGCCGACGAAGTCGTCGGCCGCGCCGCCCAGGTCTGGATCGGTCCAGCAGGCTACGTAGGCGTCGTGCCAGTCGTCGTCGCTCTTGTTTACGATCTTCCACTGGATGAAGACGATGTCGCTCCCGGCTCCGACCTGATCCGATGCGAAGGTCGTCTGCTGAACCTCCACTCCCAGGGGAACCGTGTTTCCGGCGCCGTTGTTGTGTGCGTTCGGGTCGGCATCGTGGTAGACGCTGAAGAGAGTTTGGTCACCGAGTTGAAAGGGCGCGCCATTCGCGTCGACCGGCGCACCATCCTGTACCGGCCACTCGTCGTAGTCGGGGTTCGATCCCGGAAGGTCTCCACGATAGATCTTGTACGTCCGCCATCGGGGATTCGAGTCGTAGTTCGTGTCCCACGAGCCGTCGGGTTCGATCCGTCCAGGGATGTACTCGAAGGAATACTCCGCGAGTGAGATCCTGAGATCGGAGTCGTTGACCAGGGCGCCGATCCAGAGTCCGCCGGCAAAGAGTGCAGTATTCTGCCCAGACCGGGGGTAGATGAGCCCCGCATCGCCGTTCGGGATGTCGTAGCCGAAGGAGCCATGATTCGTGGTGCTCATGTCGATCCGGTTGGCATCGACTCGGGTCGTTCGGTCGATGTCCACGGTTCCGGTACCGGATCCAGCTTGCTCGCGTTCTGGCAGGCCGGCATTGGCTATAGGCGCCAGAACCGAAGCGAGGATGCCCAAGGTGATCGCCGGAACGGCGTGCAACGGAGTCGAAAGCCGCGGCCCGGGGACGGAGCGATGGCCAATGCGCATGCAGTCCTCCTGATTCGGAGTATTCAGGGCGCCGGAGAGGGGGCGACGCCGGGGTCACTATGGGTACGCCAAGAGAGGGGCGAAATGCGACCTGCCAGAGGAGCGTAGCCTGGATTCCGCCCACTGTGCAACCTCCTTGCCGCCCTCGGAAACTCCCTACGTGCTTTCGCTCGTCTGTCCTTCCTGGTATGACTCGCGGACTGCCGCCCGTGAGAGTCTCACCGGCGAGGCGATCGGGATCGCTCGGATCCTCCCGATCGGGGGACATCTGATGGTAGTCGTACGAGTCGATGGCCTGCGCAAGGAGTTCACCCGAAGGACTCGTACTCCGGGTCTGCGCGGCCTGCTCCGCTCCTACGTCTCGCCCCGGCACGAGACGGTGGTGGCGCTCGACGGGATCGACTTCGAGATGGACGATGGAGAGAGCCTCGCTCTCATCGGACCGAACGGGGCCGGGAAGAGCACGACCATCAAGACGCTCACCGGAATCCTCCACCCGACGTCGGGGAGCGCAACCGTTCTTGGACTCGTGCCGTGGAAGGAGCGAACCCGGCTCTCGCTCAACATCGCAACGGTGTTCGGTCAGCGTTCCCAGCTCTGGTTCCACCTTCCCGCCGGCGAGACATTCGATCTGCTCGCGCACATCTACGAGATCCCGAGGGCGGAGTACCAGGCGAGGAAGACGGCGCTCGTGGAGCGGTTCGAGCTCGGCCCGCTGCTCGGCACTGCCGTTCGGAAGCTGAGCTTGGGTCAGCGGATGCGTTGCGAGATCGCGGCTTCGCTCCTGCACAGGCCCCGCGTGCTCTTCCTGGACGAGCCGACGATCGGGCTCGATGTGATCGCGAAGCAGAAGATCCGCGAACTGGTGAGTGAGCTGAACCGGAACGAGGGTGTGAGCGTGCTGCTCACCTCGCACGACGCCGGGGACATCGAGCGGCTCTGCAAGCGGGTGATCGTCATCAATCACGGCACGATCGTGCTGAACGATCGCGTGAGTACGCTCAAGCGACGCTACCTCCGGCGCAAAGTGATCGGGCTTCGTCTCTCGGACGCTGATGTCACCCTGCCGGCGATCGAGCACACGACTCTGCTCTCCAGGAGTCGGTTTGGCGCGAAGCTCGAAGTCGATACGGACCGTGTCGCCGTTCCCGCAGTCATGGCGACGCTCGGGAGGCTGCCGATCGCGGACATCACGATCGAGGACCCGCCGATGGAAGAGATCATCGCCGAGATCTACGCGGCGCGATCCGAGGAGAGAGGGCGCGTCGATGACTAGTCCCGACCTCAAAGAGCTGGGTGGTCCGTTCGCTCTCTTGAAGAAGGTCCTCGTCATCTCCCGCGCCACCCTCGCTTCGCAGTTTGCGTACGTGGGCGAGCAAGTCGTCCGTACGACCTTTCTCGTCCTGATCCTCTACATCTTCACGCAGCTGTGGAACGCGACCGACCGGTTCCAGGACGTCCGAGAAGCCACGGGTTTCTCGATCCCACAGCTGATCTGGTACCTGGCGTTCACCGAGTCGATCATCATGTCTGCCGCCGGGATTCGGGGTACGTCCGTCGATCATGACGTGAGGACGGGGGACCTCGCCTATCGACTGACGAAGCCGATTCCCTATCCGTGCTTTCAGTTCGGCAGCGACCTCGGAACTCGCGTGTTCCGATTCTTCCTCAACCTCGCCGTGGGAATCGGCGTGTCTCTCGCAGTCGTCGGCCCCATCCCTCTCGCGCCGCTTGCGGTTCTCGCGGCCATATCATTGACGCTTCTCGTCTTCGTCGTCGACTGGATCTGGGTGTTCTCGATCTCCGTTCTCTCGTTCTGGATCGAGGACACGTTCGGCATCCATCTGCTGTACAGACGGCTTCTCATGCTCCTCGGCGGGATGCTGCTGCCGCTCGAAGCCTACCCTGACTGGCTGCGGAGTGTCTGCGAACGGCTGCCCTTCGCCTACATGGTCTACCACCCGAGCCGCCTCTTCGTGCTGGATAGGCCCGACGGGTTTCTGCACGCCGTCGGCGTGGTCCTTATCCTGGGTATCGTTGGGCTGATTCCGGCGTTGCTGCTCTACCGTTTGGGCCTTCGTCAGGTCAGCGCGCAGGGAGGGTGAGCATGGCCGGCCCGACAGACACCGGCCCCGCTTCGCGCACCGACCCCGCGTCGCATGCGGGCCACGTTTCGCGTACCGAGGGGGTAGGCCGGTTCACGGTATGGGCTGGGTTCCTCTTGGCCTACGTCCGTGCGAACCTACAGTCGGCGCTCGAGTATCGGATCTCGTTCGCGACTCAAGTCTTCGCCATGATGCTCAATGACGCGATGTGGCTCGTGTTCTGGCTTGCCTACTTCGACAAGTTCCAAGTGGTGGAGGGGTGGGGACGCAACGACATCGTCACGCTCTGGGCAGTCGTCGCCTGCGGCTTCGGTGTCGCGACCACTTTCTGCGGTAACCTATTCCGCATCGCCGGGATCATCGTGCGCGGAGAGCTGGACATCTATCTCGCGCTTCCCAAGCCACCGCTACCTCACCTCCTGATCAGCCGAATGAGCGTCTCGGCGCCCGGTGACGTGCTGTTCGGACTCGCCGGGTTCCTTTGGATCGTCCGCCCGGACGTTCCCGAGGTGCTGCTCTTCGTGACCTGCGTGCTCACCAGTGCATCCATCCTCACCGCATGCGGGATCGTGAGTCAGAGCCTGGCCTTCTGGCTCGGGAATGCGGAAGCGGTAGGCGAGCAGTTCTCGAACGCGCTGATCAGCTTCTCCACCTACCCGACGCCGATCTTCCGGGGCGCTGTCAAGCTCGCGATGTTCACGATACTGCCGGCCGGCTTCCTAGCCTACGTCCCGGTGCGTCTCTTCCAAGACTTCAGCTGGTGGCTCTTGTTCGGCCTGCTCGCTGTTGCCGCCGGTTCGCTCGTCCTGTCGACGTTCGTCTTCCGCCGAGGGCTGAAGAGGTACGAATCAGGCAATCTGGTTCTGATTCGCGAGTGAGGAAGGACCGTGATATCACGGCTCGTGGCGAAGACGGCTCGTGTCCAACAGTGCTTGCGAATCGCTACGAGGCCGAGTCCCGCTCTCTTTCCAACTCGGCGCGACGGTTCTTCCAATAGTCCGCGTTCGCGATCTGGTTCGAGCCGAAGAGGACAGATGGAAGCGTCATCAACATCACCTGGATGTCCTTGAACAGACTGATCGACTCCACGTATTCGATGTCGCGTTCGATCCGCTCGGGCCAGGGAATCGCGTTGCGCCCATTCACCTGCGCCCACCCGGTGATTCCAGGGCGGACGGTGAGTCGTCGACGCTGCTCGTCGTCGTAGAGCTCCGCCTGGTAGAGCAGTCCTGGGCGGGGACCGACGACACTCATCTCCCCCCGAATGACGTCGAAGATCTGGGTGAGTTCGTCGAGGCTGAGCTTCCGGATCACTTTGCCGACCGTCGTGATTCGGGCGTCGTTCCTCTCGACCAGGATTCCCGCGCCCTTGTGTTCCGCGTTGAGACACATGGAGCGAAACTTCGTCAGGTGAAAGAGCCGTCCGTGGAGGCCGACTCGTTCCTGCCGGTAGAGAACCGGACCTCCGTCACCCGCTTTCACGAGGATCGCGATCAGGATCATGAGCGGCCCGAAGACGAGTAGGACCACGGCTGAGATCAGAAGGTCGAGGAGCCGCTTCCCGAAGCGCACATACGGGGTTTGCTTCGGTCCGGGAACGCCATCCATCGAGTAGGGAATCGCCACGGGTTACTCCTGCGCGTGTGTCGGCGACGCTCCCGATGTCGGGACCGGCCTGGGAATGGCCAAAGGTGCTGTCGGAATCACGATCATGCGACCGCCGCTCGGATGCCTCTCCTCGAGGATCGTCGTTACTTCGTTCCAGTCGCGTGCGTGGGGGTAGCCATGCCAGAAGGACTTTCGGACGTCGTGCGTCGAGACGTCGGGCGCGAAGACGACGAGCTCACGGTCCCCCAGATACTCGCGCCGGACCGGATCGCGATAGAGCCTCCCACCGGGGCCGTGCAAGCTGTGGTAGCCGCGCCCAAGAGGACAGGCCGCGCTCACGATGATCGTGCCGCCTTCCCGCACGAGGGGGGGCGTGCACGCTCGATATGCATTGAATGCGTTTCCGACTTGGAGGACTTCACCGTCCTTCGGATAGGCGTTCAGTACGACGGCGTCAGCACCAGGATTCACCTGCGTTCCGAAGACGGTGCGGGCAAACTCCACTGCTGCGCGGTGCGCGGCAACCGGATGTCCGAAGAAGTGGCCGAGGGGCTCCCGGCGAGCCCCGGGAACGATGTTCACGACCGCGGCGAGGCCCGCGGCCAATGCGATCTCTTCCATCTCTGCCCGAGCGGTGTTTCCTTCGACTACTCCGAGTCCTGCTCCCGACAGCCCTGTCACCGCGGGGCGATGATTCGTGTAGAGCGTTTCGATACCTGCGACTCCGGGAAGGACGATCTTGCCGCCACCTCCGAACCCCGCATAGGGGTGCGGTACGACCGATCCGACCGCGAGCTTGAGTTCCGCCTCGTGGAAGTACCGGTTGATGTGGATCGGGATGCCGCGCTTCGAGACACCGAGATCCACGAGATTCTCGTACGGATGGTGGTTGGATACGTCGCACCGATTCATGACGGACTCACCGACCTTGAGCATCATCTCGTGCCGATGCATCGGGCCATGTCCGCCGAGCGCAAAGATCACTCGGACATTGGATGCGGGGATGCCGGCAGCCTCTAGCTCTCCCAGCACTGCCTCGAGGACCGGACCTGCGGCAGCCGGACGAGTGATGTCCTCGACTGCGATCGCGGCGGTGGACTTGCCACGCGCCAGCTCGCCCAAACTCGGCGACTGGATCGGCTCTGCCAGTGCCGAGGTCAGGCCGGGCCCGGAGCGAGCGGTGTCGGCTCCAGCAACTGCCGCGACGTCGACGGTCCAGTTCGAAGGGAGGGCGTAGGTCCTCTCTTCTTCCTGGAGCCAGGCTCCCCATGGGAGTGTGAAACTGGGATTGGTCATCATGTCCTTCTTCGGCGGCCGTCGGAGCCGAACTCCAGCGGTCGCCTGAGAGAGCCCGGCCGCTAGGACCGCGTCGTCAGCGTCTCGAATGTCGCCAGTAGTCGCTCGGCCAGATGCTCTCGTTGATACTCGGCGAGGATGAACTCGCGTCCCTTCCGGCCCATCTCCGCACGTTCTTCCGGCGACAGGGCCATCATCTTGCGAATCGCGTCGGCCAGCTCCTCGGGTTGTTCAGGCCGGGTGACGAAGCCGCACCCCGCCTCTCGGACCAGCTCGGCCATTTCGCCATCGGCCCCGACGATGACCGGGCGTCCCGAAGCGAGGTAGTCGAAGATCTTGTTCGCCAGGACCATCTTCTGAAACGGATGATCCCAGGTCACGACGATCGATGCGCTCCCTCGACGGATCTTGTCGAACGCCTCTTTCTTTGGGACGGCCGGACAGAACTCGACCCGAGTCAGGTTCTCTCTCTCCGCGCGCTCCATCAGCGCGGTCCGTTCGTCTCCATCTCCCACGAAGAGGAACGAGATCCCCTCGTCACGGAGCAGGTGTGCAGCATCCAGGATCTGGCCGAGCCCGTTCCACCTTCCGTGAGCCCCCACATAGACGACCTGGAACTCGTTTGGCTCGGGCGGAGGAGCGTCCACCTCGGTCATCCAGTTGTCGACGCCGTTCGGAACGCAGAGGAGTTTCTCCTCTGGGACTCCGTGCTCCCGCAGGCCATCGACGATCCCGCGGGTGACGCCGACGACGCGCGCCGCGTTTGCGTAGAAGCCGTTCGCGAGGTGGGACGCCAACCGTGTCGGCCACGAGGTCTTCGAGAGTACGCCGGCGATGATGGCGGAATCGGGCCAGAGATCTCGCACCTCGAACACCCAGGGAACGCGACGGATCGTGGCTAGAAACCTTCCGGGGAGCCCCACCGTCAGCGGGGTAGAGGAGGCGTAGATGAGATCGACCGAGCCCGCTCGGAACAGGGAGAAGAACCCCGCACTGAGTGCGTAAGAGGCGAAGTTCAGGAAGCGCTTCCGAAACGAACCGCGGATCCCTGCGAATGACCAGACGCGAAGGATCCGGATCCCTTCCACTTCCTCGAGATGGACCAGTTTGCCCTTGTAGGCCTCCGGGACCCTCAGCGTCTTGTGGTTCACCATTCCCGTCACGATCAGGACCTGGTGTCCCCGATCTACCCAGGCCCGGGCGAACTGATAGGCCCGAGATCCGCCTGGTTCGTGCGGCAGGTTGAAGTACTGAACGAAGTAGACGATGCGCAATCGAGGTCCTCTCCTCGGAGCTCGAGTAGTGTCGCGGCGCCACAACTCACGACTCGACAACCGGTTTCGCAAGATAGATCGGAAGCGATCATAGACATCCAAAGCATTGAAGCAAGACGCGAATCCCCGGCCCGAAGGTGGATGCGTGACCGCCGGCGTCAGATCCGTGTTCTCGAGATTCCGGGCTACGACACCTGTTTCGGGATGGGGTTCTGGACCGCCCAGGGGATCAGGCGACTTGCGGAGCCATGAATAATGTCCACTTATTTGACTCTAAAGAATATTGTAGCCTGTCTTATGGGAATATGGTTGCGACAAGGATCTCGAACGGCGACTCTAGTGCGCGGTGAGTTAGTGAGCGTTTACTGATTTCCGGATTCAGAAGGAGATCTCAGATGATCGGAGTCGAAAGAACTCCCATCGGCGGGACTCAGCCATGGCGAGCGGGACCCTGGTTGATGGTCCTGGTGCCGACAGTGACCGTGTTGGTGTCGGCCAGTGTGGGTAGTGCTCTCGCAGGTGACAGCAGGCTCATGCCCCAGGCCTTGGCTTCGGCCCGGTACGTCGGAGACGACGAGTGCGCCGCCTGCCACGAGGACCTGCTCCCGGCCCATGAATCCGGATATCACGGTGGGATCGAGCCGTTCCAGGCACCCCAGGGCGAGACGGGTTGCGAAGCGTGTCACGGCCCGGGATCGGTCCACGCCGAGTCCACGGAACCCGGTGACATCATCAACCCGGCAACGGCCGACGCGGGTCTCGTTGCTGAGCTGTGTCTCGGCTGCCATCGGAACGACGGCCTCGATGGACACGAGCACTCGGCCCACGCGCTGGGTGACGTCTCCTGCGTCGGGTGCCACGAAGTGCACGGTTCGCAGGAGCCGGGGCTTCTCCAGGCGTCCGAACCCGCGCTCTGCAACGAGTGTCACCAGGACGTTCGCGACCAGATGTTCCTGCCGTCTCACCATCCGGTGCGCGAGGGCAAGATGGTCTGCACGGACTGTCACGACATCCATCGCGGCGGATTCCAGGGCCAGCTCGTGGGCGAAGCTCCGAACGAACTCTGCTTCAGCTGTCACACGAACAAGCAGGGGCCGTTCGTGTTCGAGCACGACCCGGTCATCGAAGACTGCATGATCTGCCACTCCGCGCACGGCGCGGTTGCGAACAGTCTGCTCCTCCAGAACGAGCCGTTCCTCTGTCTCCAGTGTCACCAAGCGCACTTCCACGCCACCCTCCAAGGAATCGAGGGCGAGTTCGAGTCGCTCGAGGGCTACGGCGGCGTTTCGCATCGTGACAGCGCGAAGCAGGCGATGCTGACGAAGTGCTCGCAGTGCCACACCGAAGTCCACGGATCCGACCTGCCGTCCCAGACCATTTCCGGAGGCGGGCGGGCATTGACCCGCTGAGAGGGAGAACGCCATGAGAAGAAACAGTACCTGTGCCGTCTTCCTCTGCGGCTTCGCTCTCGCCTCCTCCGGTCTCGCTTGGGCCGGGGAAGAGCCAGAGGGCTCGCAGCTGGAAGGAACCGTTCGACTCGGATCTCACGTCTCGGCCGTCCACGATCTGCTCGGAAGAGTGCGGGAGTACGATCAGGGACGGGAGGAACTCCAGCCGGACCTGATGCTCGAGCTCTTTGGATACTCGGGATGGAGCCGGATGGCCTTCGAGGTCGACTACGACGACGAAGACGTCCTCCAGCTCGGAGCAGACGTCGAAGTCGGGAAGTACGTCGACGCGGAGTTCGACCATCGTTCCTTGATCCATCACCTCGACCACGATCGTCTCGGCAACCTCACGTGGCGTGAGTTCGTTGGAGTCGGTGACCAAGGGCAAGACCTACCGGGCGGAAAGATGGTGACGCACGACGACACCGACCCGTACGGGAAGTACTCGGTCCGCTACTCGGACACCCGTCAGTCCGTCGAGGTGGCGATTCCGCATCTCCCTGGGACGACGCTGAAGGGAACCTACCGTGACCAGATTCGGTCCGGAACGCGTCAGACCACAGGCGTCGATCACTGTTCGAATTGCCACGTTCGCTCCCATGGTGCGATCGTGGAGGAGCAGACGCGGGACGTCGGCTTCTTGCTCGCGACTGTTCGCGATCGAGTCGCCGTATCCTACGAGTTCGGCGCGCGCGATTTCGCGAACAAGGCAGAGGCGACCCGGAACCGCTTCCAACAGGCACGGCACCCCGTCAACGGCGGATCGGCGGAGGAGTTCGCAAGCCGTCTCAACTACGATGACGCGACTCTGGTCGTGAGCGATGCTCCGGACGTAGAGAAGCGATCCCACACAGTACGGGCGTCGGTGGACCTGCCGAAGTCGCAGAGCGCGCGTGGTGCCTTCAGCTATTCGAAGACGACGAATCTCGATGCGAACCTCGAGCTCACGGCGAATGCAGCAGCGCTTGGGTGGGCTGCTCCGCTGAACGAGAAGGTGCGGGTGACTGCGAGCTTCTCCCGTCGTCAGCTGGAGAACGACCCGGTCGACATCGATCTGAAGAACTGGAGAGAGGGACGTGCCGGTGGTGGTCAGGACTTCGACTACACGCGGGAGTCGGTCTATGACCGGGTGGAGATGACCGGAACGGCCAAACTCCGCTACGCCCTCCGTCCGGGGCACTCGCTCGGTCTCGAGTACCGATTCCGGTCGATCGATCGGGACAACCTCGAGCTCGATCCGGACGATCCGACGAAGACGCAGACCGTTCACAACCGGATCCGTGGGACGTGGAACGGCCGACTGTCGGCAGGGATGCGTTCGCGGGCGTCGGTCGAGTACGAGATGACGAGCCTCCCGTTCGTCAACGTCGACGGCATCTGCGAGGAAGGGATTGGCGAGACGATCGACCCGATGGAAGGCCAGCCGAACGACTGGATCTACTACTTCCAGCGGGAGCGGTACGGCACGGGCGCGAACGCTCCGACCAAGTCGTTCCGGCTCCGGGCCAACCTGTCCAGGACCCTCGGACCGAAGGCTTCCGGCAGCGTCTATGTGAACGCCGCCAGCGAGAAGAACGACGACCTCAACCTCTTCGACTTCGAGAGGACGACCTATACGGCCGGACTCTCGGCCTATGCGATGCCGAACGAGAAGATGGTGTTCGCGGGAGGTGGATCGATCGGGAAGACGTCGTCGAGCGCTGTGTTCTGCGCCACCGTCATGGATGGCTGAGCGGGTCACCTAGAAGGCACCGTGGGTGCCTATGATCACTTTGGATCCGCTTCCGACGTATTCGACAACGACACCGACATCGCAACCGTCTACATCACCGGTCAGTTCCAGATCGACGCTCACTGGTCACTGGACGTGAACGGTTCCTTCACGAACTCGAAGGCGAAGTTCGATCCGATCGAAGTCACGGTGCCCGAGGAGACGGTCGGGAAGGCCGACTACGACTTCTCGGGAATCAACGAGTACAGCGATCTCGAGTTCAAGCAGCTCGAGGTGGGTGGAACTCTGACGAAGATGCTCTCTGAAAAGGCGTCGGCCTACATCGGGCTCAACTACTTCGATCTGACCGACGACGCACCGTACGTCTACGGTGATGTGTCAGGTAGCGTCCTCTATACGAGGGCGGGGTTCCAGGTACGCCTGTGATCCGGGCGCGAGGAGTGGGTGCAGCCCGCTTCGCGTAGGCACGCTGTCCAGCCAGGCCGTTCGGAATGCCGGTCCAGTACTGCGGCCGGAGCGGCATACCGAGCTGGAAAGGAGAGGCCCCGATTCGCAAGGATCGGGGCCTTCCCGGCTTTGGGGGCTGTAGTCCGGCCACGACGTCTCGAAAGCGGTTCCTCCTAGCAGGCGGGGTATCCATAATCTGGCGCATGGTGAGTTTCCCAACTCCGCGGCGGATTCGGATGGCGCCCGCCTTCGCCCTAGTCGTCCTATGCGGTGTCGCTTTGGGCGCTGGCGCCTCGGAGACCGACACGTGGGTGGATGAAACCCGCGGTGTCCCGGTGGATCCTCCGGTCGGCGCAGACGTCGGCGCCGGCGCCTCGGTGACCTCTGCGGAGACCATCCAGATGGTCCAGGCCGCCATGCTCCGATACAACCAAAGCGCCGAGACCTTTCCCTTGCCCTTCCTCGATAGCGACGATCTCGTCGACCTCGCGGAAGGAGAGGTTGTGATCCACATGAAGAGGCTCCCCCTCCCGGGAGGTGGGGAGGAGGACCTCGAGTACCGGTCGATTGCACTGCGCGTCGTGGACGAGCCCCGAGAAGAGGTTTGGCTCTCGGCGCTCTCGCCGGATCTCACGGACGAGGGGCCGGTGGAGGAGGTGCCGCTCACGGACGTTACGAAGCGTGAGTATCGAGTCTACCAGCGGATCACGCTTCCTTGGCCGGTCAAGGACCGTCAGTGGGTCATCGATGTGGATGTCGATACCGCGGTGGCAGAGCGGACGGAGGGAATGGCGTGGGTGCAGTGGTGGAACTTGGCACCCGACGGTGAGGCGGCGGCCCGCGAAGCGCTGAGGGACGGCCTCGTTCCAGGGCTCGACGGAGGCGACTATGATTCTGCCGTCTATCTACCGGCCAATATGGGCGCGTGGATCGTCATGCGTCTGAGTGATGGCCAGACTCTCCTTGCCTATGAGCTGACTCTTCTCATGGGCGGGTGGATTCCGGATGCACTTGGAAGACGATTCGCGCGGGCCCAGCTCGAAGGGCTCCTCGATGAAGTCGCAGAGTCCGCCCCCGAACGTGCCCGGCGATACGATGCGCGCCGCCGCGTCATCTTCGACGGCTGGGGGAATGCGATCGAACCCGAGCGCTAGCGAGGTTCCGTCATGTAAACCGAGTCGTCGCTGCCAGCCGGTATCCCGCGCTATCTCACTCGCACGACACGCTGCACGAGTTCCGCTCCATCCGCTCGGACGCGAACCCAGAACACTCCCGCTCCTGCATCGTGTCCACCGTGGTCTCGGCCGTCCCATTCGATCCGGTGCGGGCCTGGAGAGAGTCGGCCGAGGCGCAGCGACGCGACGAGACGGCCGCCAGCGTCGTAGACACTCCATTCAGTCTCGGCCGGGCGTGGGAGATCGAGGCGCAGATAGACGATCCCGCGGCTCGGGTTCACTTCGGGGAAGAGGGTGAGAGCCCCTGCGTCCACGGAGTCCAGTCCGTCCACTGATGCAGGATCCGCTCCACCTACCGTATCCGCGACCATCGCAACCGGCGCGGCGCGGCCGTTGTCCGTCCACACGTCGGCGAAGAAGGCGCCCGCGTTGTTCGTGTGGTTGGCGAGCTCCAGGAACTCCACATGCTCCTTCGTCACGGACTGGTAGTAGAGCGTTGCGATCACCTCGGAAGCCGAAGTCGGTAGCTCGTACGAGGCGACGTCCCAGTTCTGGCCGTCGGGATAGCGGGGAACGGGTTGGGAGGGATCGGAGTCGACCGGCTGTCCACCGAACGCGTCGAACGCAGTGTTGGTGAAACCGAGCGGCGGGATCCTGTTGTCCTTGTAGATGGTGTCGTTGAGTGCGAAATGGAACGTCGGGCCAGGCTCCATTCCCACGACCGGAGCGAAGGAGTGCGAGATCCCCATCTTCCCCTCGTAGACACGGATGTCGTCGTCGAGGATGAGATTCCCGGCGACGTTGTAGGCCCCGGACTCGTACACGACCTGGCCTAGCGCGTCGCGGGCGATCAGGTGGATCCACATCCGCCGTCCTTCGGGGAATCCCGTCGGCAGCTTGTGCCCGGTCTGGTTCGTTACCGTCACGGTCGCGAGTTTGAGCGAGTCCATGTCCGCAACGTCGAGGGTGAGGAGCGCGGCCCGTTCCAGCATGCTCTTTGCGCGGTCCGATGCGTCGGCGAGGGCAACAGCATCCACCTCTCCGGGGTAGAGCGCGGCGAGGGTGACCGGCATCCAGGTGCTTCCGCCCATCATGTCGTGGAAGCCGAGGTCCTGCCGGTCTGGCCCGATGATCGCGCCCTTTCCGGCGACGTCGGCCATGTGGCAGTCCTGACACGTGGAGACGAACCCGTCCGGCTTGTTGCCGGCAAAGATCGGTGCGAACACTCCGTCTCCGATCGCGTACTCGCTGGCCTTCCACTCGCTATAGGTACGCTCGAGCGGGAGGATGTCGTTCGAGTGGAGGCTCGCGGCCTTCTGGTCGAGGGGGCCGAGCTCGTAGTCCTTGGGACCGACACGATCGTAGAGCGGGTTCGAAACGTCGTGGCAAGTTCCGCAGAAGTCGCTCGACCAGAAGAAGGACGACTGGAGCCAAGGGTGCGCTGGCGAGCCTTCCGGATAGGGGCCACGTCGGCGTGGCTCGGGATCGATCACGAACTGCCCGTTCGAGTGGTCCGTTGGAACGGACGAAAGCTGCTCGAGAACGAGGAGATCTTCGGGAGGGCTCACGCCCTCCACGTAGTTCGGGTCGACCATGGCGTGGCAGACGGTGCAGGAGACGCTCTCGAAGTCGACATCGAGGAGGAGTTTGCCATCCGTGGGGTTGCACCGGCCGGCGAGCCATCCGCCGGGCGTATGACAGCGCAGGCAGAAGTCACCGGAGGACGGGAGGTCCTGATCGGCGATCGCGAGCGAGGCGAGGAAGAGTGGGTCCCGTACAGCGTGGCCCATCATCGTCCCCCTCCAGGGGTGACCGGGCTCGGCGTCCGAGTCGTAGTCGGCATGACAGGCTGTACACGCGCTCACAGCGTCGATGTCGTCGACCCCGAACGCGGGAGTTCCCGGCATCTCGAAGTCGCGGAGGGTAGACGTGAGGAGCCCGAAGCGGGGAAGGATCGAGAACTTGTTGTCGTTGGTGTCGGTGCCGGTGTTCCCTGCGGCGTCGTAGGCGGTGACGCGCACCCAAGCGGAGTCCGAAGGAGTGTTGTGAACGTACCAGCTGAAGACGGGAAAGTTGTTGGAAAGGTATCGCGCGATCGGGATCCAGTCGTTGTCTGTCTTGGTCTTGTAGTGGAGGTCGACCCGAGTGACCTGCACGTCGTCGGTGGCGTTCCAACGGACGTTGTTGATCGACCCGCCGAGGAGGGTCCCTCCTGCCGGTTGGATCAACGTGACCTGCGGCGGTGTCGTGTCCACCGCGTGCGCAGAAGAGGCTATGAGAAGCCCGATCGCACCGAGGGTGCGACAACGGCGAAGGCACAGAACCATGATGGGGCCACCTCCGGGTCGTCTGCTCAGATCCGGGTCCAGCAGCGGCTGGAGAAGAGTGTGAGGCACGAAGGGGCGTTCAGTCCATTCCGTCGTTTCGTCTCTGTGTGAAAAGGCCGCCCCCCGGCTCTGGGACCGGTCCGCTGTCGGTTCCGGCATCGGCATCGGTTCCGGCATCGGCATCGGTTCCGGCATTGGCGTCGGTTCCGGCATCGGCGCCGGTTCCCGCATCGGCGCCGACAGGGCTCTCTACCGGGAGATCGGCCTCTTCGGTGTCATCTCACCCGCACCACCTGCTCGCGCAGCGATTGGGACCCGGCCTCGACACGGACCCAGAAGACGCCCGATCCGACGTCCCGTCCGTGGTCGTCCCGCCCATTCCAACGTACCGGGTGAGGACCTGCGGGGAGCTGCCCCAACTCCGCCCGGTGGAGGGAACGTCCCTGGGAGTCGAACACTTCGACACGAACCGGCAACGGCCGGGGTAGATCGAGCCGGAGGACGACGGTGTCCTGGAACGGGTTCGTCTCGGGGAAGAGGGCGAGGATCGGCTGGGTCACGTTCGGGTCGATTCCGGTGACGTCGAGGTCGATCGTCTGCGTCGACATGACGATCGGCGCGCACCGGCCGAACGCCGTCCAGTGGTCATACATGTCGTCGCCAGTGGAGTCTGTCGTGTTCTCGTCGCGGAGGAACTCGACGTACTCCTTGGAGGTCGACTGGTAGTAGAGCGTCACGGTCAGAGTTCTCGCAGACGCGGGCAATGAATAGCTTGCGACGTCCCAGTTCTGGCCATCCGGATAGCGATTGCCTGGGCCTTCCCAATGTGGATCGACCGGGAGCCCGCCGAAGGTGTCGAAGCTCGCGTTCGAGAACCCGAGCGGTGGGATCCGGTTGTCCTTGTAGAGAGAGTCGTTGAGCGTGAAGTGGAACGACTCTCCGCCCGGTCCCGCGCCGAGTGCGCCCGCGAGTGCGGGGGAGATGCCGAGCTTCGCTTCGTACACATGCGCGTCCTCGTCCTCGGTGAGCACTCCGGTGGCCGCATCGTAGGCGCCGGACTCGTATACCGTCACTCCGCCGGAGTCCTTTGCTTCGATGTGGAGCCACATCCGTCGACCTTCCGGATATCCCGTGGGAAGCTTGTGCCCCGTCCTGTTCGTTACCGTGACGTCGGCGTCATAGCCTTCTCCGGTCGGTGTCGCGACGACGTCGACCTGGGCCGCGAGCTGAAGGAGCGCGACGGCACGAGCGGCGCCGTCGGCCGCTTCCGCAGCGTCGACATCGGCGGGACGGATCGCTGCGAGAACTCCGAGCATCCAGCTGCTGCCGCCCGTGAGGTCGTGGAATCCGAGGTCCGAGCGGATCGGTGCACCGATCGCGCCTCGACCTTCCACGTCCGCCATATGGCAGTCCTGACAGCTCGAGACGTAGCCGTCGGGGAGGTTTCCCGCGAACTCGGGAGCGAATACGCCGGTCGCCGCGAACTCGCTGTTCTTCCACTCCGAATAGGTGCGTTCGAGCGGGAAGAGGGTTTGGGAGTCGATCGAGGCCGCGGCTTCGTCGAGCGGTCCCGGCGCGTAGTCCTGTCCCGCGGTCCTCTCGAAGACTGGGTTCGAGACGTCGTGGCAGGTACCGCAGAAGTCGCTCGACTGATGGATGGGCGAGGCGAGGAACGGATGTGGCGGGTTCGCATTGTCGTACGGCCCACGTCTCCGTGACTGCGGATCGACGACGTACTGTCCGTTCGAGTAGCTGTCGGGAATGTCGAGGAGCGCGAGGATGCCTTCGTCCTCGATGGGGGAGACGCCCCCGACGTAGACCGGATCGACCATCCGGTGGCAGAACTCGCACGTCACTGCCTCGAAGTCTGTACCCGATAGCTGCGATCCATCGGTTGGGTTGCTCCGACCTGCGAGCCAGCCAAAGGGCGCATGGCAGCGTAGGCACAGGTCGCCGGAGGACGGGGCGTCCTGCTCCGCGACGGTGAGTGCCGCGTGGAAGAGCGGATCGATCATGGCGTACCCCATCATCGTTCCGCCGAAGCCATGGGTCGGTTCAGAGCTCGGATCGAATCCGCCGTGACAGACGGCGCACGTCGACTTGCTCGCGAAGCCGTTCACGTCGAACGGCTGAGACCCCGGCATGTCGAAGTCGCGGAGCGTGGTTGGCGCGATGCCGTCCATGATCTGGAGGATCGAGTAGTAGGCGTCGTTCTCGTCGTCCCCGGAATGGCCGACGGCATCGTACGCCGTGACGCGGACGTGTCCTTCCACCGTGGGCGTGTGGTGCACGAACCATCCGAAGGTGCCGGTGTTCGCGAGGCCGCGGGCGATCGGCTTCCAGTCCTCGGAGTCGTCGGTGCGATAGTCGATGTCCACGGAGGTGACTCCGACGTCGTCGGTCGCGATCCAGGTGACGTCGTGGAGCGTTCCGCCGAGCCATGCCTCGCCGCCGTTCGGAGTGAGCACGGAGACGACCGGAGCTTCGATGTCGGACGTCGTGGTTGGCGTGAGATACGCGGTGAGGTCTGCGGGATCGACGCTCACCACCGAGCCCACGTTCGACGCGTCGAGCCCAGGGAAGGTCGGCGTGTTCGTATAGGTGCTCGTGTCCGTGACCTCGACGAGTGTCGTGTAGCCGTCCCCTTCGGCATCGATACCTTCTACGCTCAGGATGGCGTTTCGTCGTCCGGTCGGATTGTTGGGGAAGTTCGGCAGTGCGGCTTCGACTTGAAGCCCGAACGGGTTCCTCGTTCCACCTCCGCTGAAGTCGAAGTGACAGACGCCGCAGTGGGCGGGATGGCTCGGCACATCGCTCAGCTGGGTGCCGTCCGCGTCCGGATACGCAGTGAAGAACGCGTCCCTGATGTTCTGGCGGGCGTCTACTGTCGTGGGCGAGCCTGCGGCCGCGAACGCTACGCCGACGAGCGCGATCGTGAGGTGTCGGGAAAGGGGAGACATGGAGGATCCTCCTCGCGAGTGGAAGGGCACGACGAACCAGATCGGTTCGTCCCGTGAGCGAGGCGGGATCGACTCGGAGGCAGATATGCGGGTGGTTCGGGAGACCACTCGAGTCCCAGGGAGGACCAACCGCAGGAGTCCGACTGCCTCGCCACGGTGCAACCATGAGAACGCTGCCGGGGGGTATCGGACAAGTAGGGGAAGGTGCGTAGGAACTTCGCACGGCGTACGCACTTACGTGCAGCGAAGGTCTCCGCACCTTCCCCGACGATGGACGGTTCTGGGCCTTGGCTTGATACACGCTCCTGGCATGGATCACGCATTTCTAGATCGTCTGCGTTCGATCCTCGACGGTGCGTCGGGTCGAACGGACTGCCTCGCCGATCCCACACCGCGCGCCAGGAGGGCCAGCCAATGCCAATCGTCCCCATCCATCCTCGCTACGAACGCCGTCGTCTTCCTTCGGAGGGGGGCGAGCTGCCCAGAGAGCGGATCTTTCGCCAAGGAGCCGAGACCCTCACCGACCACGAGCTTCTCGCCGCCGTTCTCGGCACCGGATTCTCGGGGACGTCGGTCCGTGAGGTTGCGGCGAATGTGCTGGAGGAGGGGACCCTCGAGGCGATCGCGAAGATACCGGCGCGGGACCTGAAACGGTTCCGCGGGCTCGGCACGGCCCGTGCGGCTCAGCTCCTTGCGGCACTCGAGATCGGCCGTCGTGTGTTCGGCCGCTCTGGGCTCTCGGAGCGCGCGATCCGGTCTCCCGAAGATCTCATGCCGCTCGTGGAGCACTTCGCGCACGCTCGACGGGAGCACTTCGTCGCGGTGCTCCTCAACACGCGTCACCGCCCGATCGCCGTGGAGGTCGTCTCCGTCGGTTCGCTGGCCTCGAGCATCGTCCATCCGCGGGAGGTGTTCCGTCCCGCGATCGAGCGAGGAGCTGCCGCGCTTCTTTTGGTGCACAACCATCCCTCCGGCGAGGTGACGCCGAGCGACGACGACCTCGAGATCACCCAGCGCCTCGTCCGGGTGGGCGAGACGATCGGTATCGAAGTCCTGGACCACCTGATCTTGGGGAGCGGAAACCCGTTCTCGATGCGGGAGGCAGGGTTGCTGTAAGCGCCCCGTCACCGGGCCGCGTCTCCTGCCGTGGAGACCGTGGGTGGAGGGCGATCGCCGTTCCGGGAACCTCGTGCTAGGCTTCGGCGTTGCTCGACTCTCGAAGGAGGATCCGTGAGCCGTAGAGACGCCAAGAACCGACGTAGCCACACAGACACCCCCTCGACCGGACACCGGCTCCTCGCCGGTGTCTTCCTCGTCGTCGCGTTGGCGGCCTCGGCCATGCTCGTCGCCCACCACTTGGGTGGAGGGCTTCCAGGCTGCGGGCCGGAGAGCGCGTGTGACAGCCTCGCCCGGACGGTCTGGGGACGGGTTCCCGGAATCGGCTTTCCGACGGCGCACGTCGGTCTCGCGTTCTTTGCGGCACTCTTGGCCGGTTGGGGACTTGCGGGAGGGCGGCTCGTGGGCGGGCTGAAGCTGGTCGCACTCGTCGGCGGCCTGGTCTCGCTCCTCCTCCTCGGCGTGATGGTGGCCGAGCAGAAGCTCTGCCCTTACTGCCTCGTGGCACACCTCGGAAACCTCGCCTTCCTCGCGGTCTCCTTCGTCGGCGGTCGTTCCGCTTCGGGGAGGTCTGCGGGAGCGGCGCCCAAGGGGCTCATGGCGTTCGGGGGAGCGTTCGTCGTGCTCACCGCAATCCTCGCGATCGTCGAGTCCCAGACCCAAGCGGCGCGAGATGCGGCAGCCGAAGCCGAACGTGCGGAGTCCGTGTCTCGCATGACACAGGCAGCGCAGGGGGATCTCACGTCCCAAGATCCGGAGAAGCGGTGGGGCGACCTCGGCTTTCGCGGACGATTCCTCCACGGTCCCGAGACGGCTCCGATCCGGATCGTCATGCTCACGGACTACCAGTGCCCGGACTGTCGGCAGGTGGAGGAGCAGATTCGCAAAGCACTCGAAACGAGGGATGATATCCAGTTGTCGATCAAGCACTTCCCTATGTGTCGGGAGGCGGGTAGCGGCGAGCTCTGCAACAAGTACCTCTCGCGGACCCTCCACCGGAACGCCTGCTGGGCGGCCCGTGCCGCCGAAGCAGCCGGGATGGTCGGCGGGGACCAGAAGTTCTTCGACATGCACTTCTGGCTCTTCGACAAGGAGGGGAGTTTCACCCGCGAGGAGCTCGACGCCCAGGTCGCGAAGCTCGGCCTCGACTCGGCGAAGTTCTACGCCGCGATGGAAGGTGCCGAGTCGCTCGCCCGCGTCCGCGCCGACATCGAGGACGGCCACGACCTGGGTCTCTACTTCACGCCGATGGTGTTCGTGAACGGCATCGAGCTGAAGGGCTGGCAGGCTCCGACTGCGGTGAGCCGGACCATTGCGGATGTCGCCGCCGCGAATCCCCCGGCTCGGAAGGCCGGTTCCGACGTCCCCGCGTTTGCGCGTGAGAAGTTCGTCTCGGACTGGGAGGACTCCGGCAAGCGGCGGCTCCCGGCCGACAACACACCTCGCTACTTCGGAGCGTCTCCCCAGGAGGGCGCGTCCGTCATCGACGTCGTGATCTGGGGCGACTACCAGGAGGAGAACACCGCCGCGGTCGATGCCGACGTCCGGAAGTTCCTCGAGGGACGATCCGACCTCCGGTACCACTTCCGCCACTACCCCGTCGACCCGAGCTGCAACAAGACGCTCCCGGAGAATGTGCCCGCCACGTCGATCCACCCGCGCGCGTGCTGGGCCGCTCAGGTGGCTGAGGCCGCGGGCAAGATCGGGGGAGCAGAGTCGTTCCAGAGGGCGCACGTCTGGCTGATGGAGCACTGGGACGAACTCGACACGAGCACGCTCGAAGATGTCGCGCAGGCTACGCAGCTCCGGCTCCCACAACTCGAGGCCGCGATGAACGACCCCGCGGTACAGGCCGCGATCGATGAGGATGCACGGGCCGCACAGTCTCTCGGTGCCCGCTCCATCCCGCTCGTCTACATCGATGGGAAGTTCGCCCCCCGGGTCCGGATGGACAACGAGACTGTCATCACCTGGATGCTGGAGGCGGCGACGAGCGGTCGGCGGTAAGGAACGACGACATAGGAAGCCAAGCGGACTCAGCCTCCGCTGCTGGCGGGAGCGTGAGCGATGTTTCTGGTTCGGCAGTCGGCGGATGTCTCCTATCCCGTGGTGGCGACGGAGAGTGCCTCCGCGATTCCCTGGTGTTTGCGCCGTCCCTCGCAGGTCCGCTACCGGCGCGGCGTGCGGGTCCTCCTGACCGTGCTCGCTTTTGGGAAGATCGACGATTCTCACGCGTCCGATCGAACTCCTTCCCAGCGAGACCTGGAGATCAACTACCGCTTGGTTACCGTCCTGGGTCTCGACTCTCTGATTCCTGCGGTATTCGCTGAGTCGTCTGCTCGAGACGTGTTCCGGGGGGCGTCGGTCGAACCCGGGGCAGTTGCACCTCTTGGCCCCGACTACGTTCCTGTACGAATGACGCTGAACCAGGGGGACGGAGGGCTCCGAACGGTTTGGGTCTGGAGGGACGGGGTCGATCTGATCGCCGCCATCGACGAGAACGGGGATGGCCAGGGCGAAACGTCGGCCCCCGACCAAATCGACGACTGCTACGTGGTCGACTACGACGCCAACGGTACCGTCGACCGCGTGGTCGACTGGGTGGACGTGGACGGCGACGGGTTGGCGGATCGACAGATCCTCTACACCCTGTACGGGCCCGGTGGGAACGGCGGTGCGGCGATGACCTGCTTCGTCATCGAGCAGAGCGACTCCGAGCGGGGGTTCTGGCATCTGGACCGGTGGGAGTACCGGCAGCTGCAGTGCCAGTGGGAGTGCGACTTCAGTGGCGATTCGTACTTCACATGGGGGCGCTACGAAGAGCGCAAGGGTCGGTGGATCTCCTACATCGAGAACCCGTTCTCGTTCTATGACGCAGACGGCGATGGGATCACCGAGGAGGCACTGCAACTGAGCGGTGACGGAAGCGCGATTCCGGTGGCACGTTGGAGCTTCGATTCCGACGGCGACGCTCGGCCGGGGGCCGAGCACGATTACGACCTATCGATCACCGCCGTGGGAAGCGCAAGGGTACCCGCGTCCCACATGGATGTCGTCGAGCTTCGCGGGGGGCCGATGCTCGTGGCCTCGCCCCGCCACGCCCGGGACTGGATGCGCGAAACGAAATGGCCGCGCGCCGTCCTGGTCATGGATGAGAACGACCGGAACGTAGACCCACGGGATCCGCTGGCCAGGGAGCGCTGGGAAGGCGTGATCGCCGAAGCTCCTTCCGGGTTTCCGTCCCTTGGAGGTCCGGCATGCGGCTGGCTCAACAAGCGCTACGAGAGCTTCCGAGGATCGCCTCGACTCTTGGGGCTCTACCGTAGCCGGGTCGACGGTCGGATCCACCTCCGTGGCGCCGATGTCGGCGATCTTCTCATCGACCGAGACGACGACGGTGTCGCGGACGCGCACCTCAGGACCGAGGACCAGGACGGGGACGGATTCTTCGACACTTGGAGTCTCGACATCGACGGTGACGGAACCTTCGAGTCGGTCGTCCACTACCCAGATGGGGAGGTGGAGCTCATCGCCGTCGACTGCCGATCGATCCAGGCGGCGGAGCAAGAGATCAACCGGGACTCCGGCGGTTTGGCGCAGTCGGAGCGGTTCGCGCGGGACGTCGCGCGCTGGATCGAGGCCGGTCGTTTCGTGCCTTGAAGGGCCCGCGTGACCCGGGCCTCGACTCTTGTCGCAACACTCCTGAGTCCGTTGCCGAGGTAGCCCAGAGCACCTCCTTGGAGGACTACCCCCGAACGGGCCTACTCCACTTTCACGATCGTTCCCGACACCTGGGCACCGCCCGTTGCGATCCGATAGAAGTAGGTTCCGTTCGGAAGATCCCGGCCCGCGTCGTCCCTTCCGTCCCATCGGAGGGTGTGCCACCCGCCATTCTCCAAACCGTGCCGAAGCTGACGAACGCGCCGGCCGTGGACGTCCACGACCTCTGCCTCGACTCGCGCCGGATCCGGCAGCTCGTAGCGGACCTCGACGCTTGGCCCGAATGGATTCGGCCACGCGAAGTGCCGTACGGTTGCCGACAGGGCGGCTTCCTCCACCGGCGGCGCATCCGAAGTGGCCGCGTGGAAGCTCGTGATGGTGCGGTAGGTCCCCGTGAAGTCGAGGATGTCGAACAGGGCGAGATTCTCTCCGGTGACCGGGTCGACAGCTGAGAAGGCGGTAGGATTCGCTCCACCGTCTCCGATGACGTAGAGGAGGTCGTTAGGCCCGTCCGTGATGTCGCTCGGTGTCGTCGGGAGCGGGAGAGATGCGAGATCGAAGGTCACTTGGTTGGTGACGATGTCGAACACGTCGACCTTCGTGTCTCCGGTCGTGTTGCGAAGCAGGTAGAGGAGATCGGTGCCCGGCCGATCGGTCATCCCGTCATAGGATCCGGTCGGAGGGTTGAGATCGATCCACGACTGGTTCGTCCCGCCCGGGTTGCACCAGCCGAGCTCGCCGTTTCCCCCGAGGACGAAGAGCCGCCCATCCGGGCTGTCACAGATCGCCACCGGGTTGTTCGGCTCGACGATCTCCCAACTCTCCGTCACAACCGGGACGGACGGATCGATGCGATCGATCGCGCTGTTCCCCGTAGTGTTCCGGACCCCGAACACGTCGCTCTCCCCGGGGAGGTCCGTCACGTCGACGACGTTGCCGTCGAGGTTCGCCATCAGCACGGTCGTAACGGCTCGTGTCTCGGGATCCATGATTCCGAAGCCGCCGTCGCGCCCGACGGCGTAGAGATGGCCGTCCGCGTGATCGGTGATCCCACGTGGATTGCTCACGTTGTTGTCGAGTTCGAACATGCCGGGGAGCGGAAACTCGAGGATCAGATCGAAGCTGTCGATTTTCGTGAGACCGCTCGTGTCCCTTGCGATGAACACACTTTCTTCCGGCTGGAACGGAAGTATCTCGCCCGGGATCGCTGGGGTGACCGAGGTCAGCGGAATCTGGAGAAGGCTCCGCGTTTCGCCGTAGTCTCCGCTTCCGAAGACCGAGTCGTCGACCGTATCTCCGACCTGTATCCCGTCGAACGGTTCGATGCCACCCAAGAGGCCGACGTCGACTCCGAGGATGTCGAAGCTGAGGTCCGGGGGGAAGGAGTCGCCGTAGTCGATGATGATCCGGAAGTCGTCCACACCGGAGTCGACGCTGAGGCCGAACGCGATGGTGTTGTCGTTGATGAGACCGATGAACTCGTTGGTGGTCGGCCCAGACCCGGCCTCGAACCCTCGTGCGGATTCCGAATAGCGATCCGGATCAGTTCCTACGCCGAAGATAGCGTCCGTCTCGGTGAACGCGCCGTCGTCCGCGGCACCTCCGAGGTCATCGCCGTCCGTAATGATCCCCAAAATCGATACGGACTCGGGCAGCACGATGAGAGCGGACACCGCGTCGTCGGTGGAGCCGTTGTTGTCTACGAAGAGGCGCACGTAGATCGATTGCACGTAGTCATGGGAGCCACCCGAGATCCCGTAAGTCGTGAGATCGACTCCGCTGGCGCCGTAGAACTGCTCGCGCACGATGACGAGGTCCGCGTCTGGGAGTGGGGTGGCCGCCGAGAACCCGGTGTCGACATAGGGGTCGACTGCGTGGGCAACATTGGCGGCAGCGAACCATCCGATCAGGCATCCGCAGAGAGCGAGGCGCGTCATGTCGAGTCCTCCTGGGTACAGGGTGGACCGGCTTCGGACTGGATCGTGGGTGCCTTCCGGCCGTCTCCCTTGGATCCGACTCCGGCTTCGCTCTTACACGCGCAGACTCTGGCCCGAAGTGGACACGAAAAGTGGGCGCACACTCGGGGGGCAGGCGCGTGTCAGGGCCGGACCGGCTCCGAGGCGTCTTCACCGACGACGGTCGTCCAGGGGCGGATCCGCCAGGACTGGATCAGTCCGTTTTGCACGTAGGGATCCGAGGCGACGAACCGTTCGACGACGTCCTTCGAGTCTGCCCGAAAGAGGAGGACGGCGCCGTCGACCGGGTCTGCAAGTGCGCCTCCGAGGAGCAGCTCGCCTCGCTCGGCGGCCTGCCAGGCGAGACCGAGATGCGACAATCCGGGCTTGCAGTAATGATATAGCGTTCTATATCATCACTGCATGAAGCTCGAACTCGACTCCGAGAGCCCGACGCCCCTCTACCACCAGATCGCCGAGTCTCTCCGCTACCGGATCGGCACCGGTGCTCTGGAGCCTGGCAGCACTCTGCCTCCGGTGCGGACCGCCGCCGCCGACTGGGGAGTCAACTTCCACACGGTCCGGCGCGCCTATCGCGTTCTCGCCGACGACGGACTGGTCGAGATCGACGGTCCCCGGGGAACACGTGTCACGGCCTCTCCGGCCAAGCTTCGCGCTCACTCACCATCTCCGGCGCTGGCCGCGTTTCTCGGCCGTACGCTTCGCGAAGCCGTAGAGGAGTTCTCGCTCACCGTCGATCAGCTGACGCAACACCTGCGGGCCTTCCGAGGGACGACGAGAACCTCACAGGCTTCGGTGTCGATTCTCGAGTGCAGTGAGGCGCAGTGCCAAGCGCACGCCGCGGAGGTGGAGTCGCGGTGGGACGTCCGCGCAGAGACGTTCTGTCTCAGCCGATCCGATGAACCTCCCGAGGGCGATCTGATCGCGACCTACTTCCACTTCAACGAGATCCGTCGACGCTGGCCGCACCGCCTGAACGATCTGCAGTTCGTCGCCATCCATCCGGATCCTGCGCTCAGTGAACGCCTGGGTCGAGCCCTGGCGGAGGGACTCCTGGAGCACCGGGACGAACCGCGCCGATCCGAGAAACGTCGCCGACACGAAGGGCGCGGGCGAGAGTCTCGGCGCAAATCGGGGAGCGCACGACGGGTCGTCCTCTGCGAGTTCGACGCGGGCCAGGCCCAGAGCGTAGCTACGGACCTACATCCGCTTCTCGCATCCACTGGAGTGGAGATCGAGACGAGAGTGGTCGAGCGGGCCAATGAACTCCTTCCCGCATCAGATCCGGGGACGCACCTCGTCTTCACGCCCCGCGCGTGGGCGAAGCTGACCGCGGAGGAGCAGGCGCTGCCCGAAGCGCACCCGTTGGTCTATGTGATTCGATCCCAGGACATGGAAGAGCTGGGTTCTCGCTTCGGATGGCACGAACGGGTCCATCGCCTCGTGTCTGCATGAGAGCGGGCAACGCACCACTAGAGAGGAAACGACGCTCATGTCTCTCACGCGACTGCTCCCGCCGCTTTGCTCACCGGCCCTGTTCGTGTTCGCTCTTCTCCCGGTCATGCTGATCGGACTCACGGCGAAAGGCGGGATCGCGGCAATGGACCGATGGACGCCCACGCACCTCGACCTGGAGGTTCGTCTCGATCCCGAGCGCGAGGTGCTGGAAACCAGAGGTTCCCTCACACTCCGCTGCGACGACGAGAACTCATCGGGTCCCGTCCTGGCTTTGAACGGTCGGGATCCGGTCACGGAGTTCGTCGAAATCGAAGGGCCGGACGTCGCGAAAGCCGAGCTCAACGAACTGGATCCCGAGGACGAGGCACTTCGTCTCGCCCGGATCACGCTCCGGGAGCCCGCAGTGAAGGGCGACCAGGTCGAGCTCCGCTTCCAGTGCGCGATGCAGGGAAAGGGGTTCCAGATCCGTGTCGATCCGGACATTGCGACTGCGTCGTGGACCGACGGTTGGTATCCGGCTCCGGTCGACGATGACGATCGATCGCTCTCGCAGCGGATGGCGGCTCCGGGTCGCACGACGCTTCACCTACCGCGCGAATGGACGAGCCTTACCGAAGGGCGGTTCGTTCGGCGCGAAGAGGC
The DNA here is from genome assembly GCA_020633975.1 of Candidatus Eiseniibacteriota bacterium. Taxonomy (GTDB): domain Bacteria; phylum Eisenbacteria; class RBG-16-71-46; order CAIMUX01; family CAIMUX01; genus JACKCR01. The sequence continues at coordinate 83,310 of JACKCR010000002.1, forward strand.
CGGCGAGACTGCGACCGAAGAATGGCAGCTCGAGGTGCCGATGGCGCGGTCGTTTGCCGCCGGCCCCTATGTCGTCGCGCGAGAGCAGTTCGGGGATCGAGACGTCAGTGTCTATTTGCTAGAGGCAGATCCGCCCACTGCCAAGCGGCAGGCCGAGGTGCTGGCCAACGCCATCGAAGCGATGGAGACTCGATTTGGGGCGTTTCCCTATCCCAGCTACGGGATCGCCCAAGTTCCCGCCGGCCGATTCTCGTGGTCCGCCGCTTCCCAGCAGGGCCTGATCCTTGCGGACCCCACCTGCTTCATCGGCGAGGAAGGAAACCTGCCCCTCTTTGCGCACGAAGCTGCGCACGCATGGTGGGGAAACCTCGTTGGGACTCGCGGTCCCGGCAGCATTCTCTGTTCGGAGTCGCTCGCGCAGTACGGGGCCGTCGTCGCGATCGAAGGCGTGCGCGGCGTGGAGGCAGCCACCGATTTCCTCCGGTTCTCCGCGCCGGGGTACAGCCCGCAGCAATGCGCGAAGGGATACTTCGAGATCGTCGCGATGGGCGAGGATCGACCGCTCTCTGAGCTCGGAAGCGGTGGCTGGCAACACCAGCTGTCCGATGCCAAAGGACACTGGGTCTACCACATGCTCCGTCGACGGGTCGGCGACGAGCTTTTCTTCGCGACGCTCCGAGGTCTCATCGAGACGTATGCAGGACATCAGATGGACCTGGACGACCTCCGTGCGGCGTTCCTCGACGCGGCGCCGAGCGAGCTACACCTGACGCGGTTCTTCGAGCAGTGGCTCGACCGCGTCGGTGCTCCTGATCTAGAGGTCGAATGGTCCGTGTCCGCCGCGGGCACCGTGGAGGGCATCGTCCGGCAACTGCAACCGGCCGACCCGTACGACCTCGACGTAGACCTGCTAGCGACGGCTGCCGACGGTCACGAAGTCGGCTCGGTCGTCCTGCAGGTGTCCGATCGAGAGACTCCGTTCTCTCTGCCGGTACGCGATCCGGCCACGGAGCTGATCGTCGATCCGGACTACCGCATTCTGCGTTGGCTCCCTGAGTACGGCAATCGCCCCACGTTCGAGTCGGCGTCATCATCGCCCGGCGACAGGCCAGCGGTGAAGAGTCCGCAGGAAGCAGAGGGGCGGATCAGCGACTTCGAGGGCGGCCACATCGCGAGCGGGTTCGGCTCCGGATGGCGTTCCTCCTGCGACCAGGTCTTCGGAGGGGCGTCGTCGGCGGCCGTGGAGCTGGCAGATGGAGGGGCAGAAGGAAGCGCTCACGCCCTCCGGATCTACGGCGAGCTGAAGCCAGGTGCGCCACTCCTCTTCGGAGGCGCGATGTTCTACCCCGGTGACGAACCGATGGCGTCGTCTGACCTCTCCGCCTGGAGCGGGCTGCGGTTCCGGGCGCGAGGGAGCGATCGGGACTACGTACTCGGCGTGTTCACCTCGGCGAACCCGTCGATGCCACAGACGAAACCGTTCCATGCATCGGGAGACTGGACGGAGGTTCGAGTCGACTTCCGCGAGTTCGAAGGGCTCGACAGCTCCGACGTGACGGCATTCTTCTTCGGCGCGAGTCAGGATCCCGGTCCGATGGAGCTCTGGATCGATGAGGTTCGCTTGGTCGAACACGTATCACGGTGACACCAGCGTCCGGCTTCCCTGCCAAGTCCTCTCTTTCACACCATTCTGGTTGCGGACCCGAGGGCGAGCCTCATCACCGCCCGATTTGTCGCGGGTTGTACTTGGGTCGGCGCAAGGTGCCGATGCTATACTCGTGTCTAGGACGACTGAATCCCCTCCCACCCGCGCGCCGGGATCGCTGGTTCACTCGGGCAAGAGGAGGCCCAGATGATGCAAGATTCTGTTCGTTTCCGGTTCCCCGGTCTTATCGCGCTGGGATTGGTCCCAATGCTCTGGATGGGCGGCGCTGGTTGCTCCTCGGACTCCCATCCATCGACTCCCCCCGACGAAGAGCCGATCACGACCGCGATGTATGTCTGCTCGAGTTGGGACCCCGGGCAGCCCACGGGAACGTCCGTGCTGCTCGACGCGTTCTGGGGAACTCGCGACCCGGAGGACCCGGATATTGGGCCCGCTCCCGAGTTCCTGGGCCTCGTCGAGTCTCTCGGAGGAGAGGTGGTACACGCGTACAACCTGTCGATGGCTCGAATCCGGATCGATCCGAGTGTCGTTCCCGAGCTCGACGTGAACTGGGCGATCACGGTGGAAGAACCGGCGCTCTACCCTGTGGATGTCTTCGTAGGCTACGACCGAGACATGGATGCCAGCGAGGTCGTGGACCTTCTCGAATCGGTCGGTGGGACGAACATCGAACCCCTCACGGTGCTCGCCGGGTGGATCAAAGCTACCGTCCCGGACGAGTCCATCCCCGTGGTCCGGGCGAGTGAGGGGATCCGAGCCGTGGCCGGGAACGGCCTCGCTTGCGCTGACGAGTGAGTCCGTTCCATCAGTGGCTGCCGGAGGATGCGTCCCGTTCGGCACTGGCTGCCTCCGCAAGACGAAGAATCCTCGGCGACGCGAGGACCCAGGCCCGGTAGGCCTCGAGGTTCGCTTCCATCCGGGGAGTGGCAGACGACGTATCACCACGAGCGAGCTCTACCAGACCGAGCAAGAGTTGACTCTCTGCACGCAGCGCGGGGATGGTCGGGACTTGCTCGCGAATGGACTCGGCGCGGCGGAGATGGCTCTCCGCTTGCTCGGCCCGGCCCAGTTCCAGGAGCGAGACGCCGATCAGCGATTCGAGTCCTGCAGCCATGGGTGACTCGGGGGCCGTTGCTTCCAACTTGTCTTGCATCCGCTGGAACTCGGCAAGCGCCGCGGCGATCTCCCCCTCCTCGAACCTCACCCAGGCGGGAACCAACTCGTAGAACACGTACGTAGGGCTGTCCAGAGGCATCGAGCTGGGACATGCGGCAACACACTCCTCGGCGATGCGGTGGGCGCCATCGAAGTCGCCGTCCAGGATCGCGATCGTGGCGAGGTTCCGCAAAGTGATCGCGATGAGTTCGTGCCGGTCACCGAACAGGGTCTCGTAGATGGCGAGTGCTTGCTCGTAGACAGGACGGGCGCGCTCGGTCTTTCTCTGAAGGACCAAGAGGCTGCCGAGGTTGTTGAGGTTCGTCGCGACCACCTGTGAGTTCTCGCCGAAGATGCGGCGTCTTGCCGTGAGAACGCGCCTCTCGATCTCCTCGGCTCGACCGAGCTGCGACGGGTCGTTGGCGAGCGTGGTGGAGAGGTTCCCGAGGTATTCGAGGCTCACCGGGTCATCGTCGCCTAGCTTGCGCACCGCGAGCGTCGATGCGGCCCCGAACGACTGAATCGCGCTGTCCCAGTCGGACCGTCGGAAGTGTTGGACGCCTTCGCTGTTGATCGCTTCGGCGAGCGCCAGGGAGTCGGTCGGCGCGAGTCGACGCCTGAGTCGTACGCCCCGCTCCGCCAGAGCCAACGCTTCGTCGAGGTCGTACACTGCGCCCGCAAGGTCGATGCAAGCCTGGGCGACCGGCAGGCTCTCCTCGCCGTACCGGTTTCGTCTCAGGTCGAGCGACCTGCGCAGCAGGGAGTCCGCGTCCCCTGCGCCGAGATCCTTTTCCAGGACGGCGAACTCGTGGAAGAAGGTGAGCGTTCGATCGTTCTCCCAGCCCTCACGATCCAGCTGCGCTCGGAAGGCCGACTCGAGGAGATTTCGAGCGCTCTCGAAGCTGCTCCGGTTCCGGTGGACGACGCCGAGTACGTGCTGCATCTCGGCTTGGAGGAGGGGCTCTGCTTCGAGCTCTCGCAACACCTTGGCCTCGGACAGCTCGAGAAACTGAGTCACTCGGAGTGTATCGCCACCCGGATGGGTCTTGGGATCGGTCGTGCGGAACAGTTCCGCGAGAAGGTCGACTACATGCTGTGCCCGGTCTCTCTCTAGCTCGACCCGATCTCGCTGTTCTCGGAGAACCACTGTCTGTCGAGCGGAGAGCGCGGCGAAGGCGAGGAGGCCAGTCAGAAGGAGGACGGCCACGGTCACCGACGTCCGGTTCCGTTGGACGAAGCGCGTGGCCCGGTACTGGAGAGTATTGGGACGGGCCCGGACCGGGAGCGCATCGAGCCAGCGCCCGAGATCCTCCGCGAACTCCGTCACCGTGGAGTAGCGTCGCTCCGGTTCTTTGCGAACGGCCATCAGGACGATCGTGTCGAGGTCGCCCTCGATCTGCGCACGGTCGGGGCCGGTCGCGATGCGACTCGGCGGTGGAGGGTCCAGCTCACAGACCCGACGGAGTTGTTCGGTTCGAGGGTGCTCGTCGCTCGCCTGCGGATTCTGTCCCGAAAGCAGTTCGTAGAGCAGAACTCCGAGCGCGTAGATGTCGACTGACGTCGTGGGACGTTGCTCGAGGACCTGTTCCGGCGCCGCGTAGTCCGGAGTCATGAGCCACATTCCGGTCCGAGTCTCGGCGATCGAACCGGGCGCGGTGTCGCCGCCGTTCCTGCCGGTGTCGAGGAGTTTGGCGATTCCGAAGTCTAGGAGCCTCGGTGCGCCGTCCTCGTCTACGAGAATGTTCGACGGCTTGAGATCCCGGTGGACGATGAGGTTCCGGTGCGCGTACTGCACCGCTTCGCAGACGCGCAGGAAGAGGCGCACTCGGGCCCGCACGTCGAGCCCGTCTCGCCTTACGAAGGCGGTGATCGGAACGCCTTGGACGAGTGGCATGACGAACCAGGGCTGCTCTGTGTCGTCGACGCCTCCATCGAGGATCGGGACGATCGCTGGGTGCTCGAGCTGGGCGAGGATATGCCTCTCGGTGCGGAACCTCCGGATCGCTTCCGTGGAGCGATGCTCCGGACGAAGGAGCTTGAGTGCGACGACCTGAGAGAACTCGCCGCCCATCCTCTCGGCGCGGTAGACCTCGCCCATCCCACCCTGGCCGATCCGCTCGGCCAGTCGGTAGCCGCTGATCGTCTCCCCAGTACGATCGAGGGCAGGTTCTTCGTCTGCGAGGAGGTTTCGCTCGATCGAGAGCAGATGCTCGTCCCCCGTCACTCCCAGGAGCGACCGGATCTCGCGGCCCAGACCCTCGTCGTGTGCGCAAGCCTGCGCAACGTACGACTCCCTCTCTTCGGGGGCGAGTTCGAGCGCGGCGAAGTAGATCCGCTCGATGTCGTTCCAGCGTGGATCGTTCACAACCGATACGTCGCGATGGAACGGGTGCGAAGTGGACAAGGAATCGACCGCGGTGCGGGAGAGCGCCCACAGTGAGGTAGGGCAACGGGCTCGAGGGTGGAGCCAGTCACGGCACGATGTGCTCGTGGCGGCCGCCACCTCATGAGCCGGCTCGGCCGTCTACTTGATCGTCCGCACGCCGTTGGTCTTCCGCGCGGGGACGAGGGCGCTCGCCGTCTGGTTGGGACGTGGGACTTACAGCGACTTCGTCTTCGACATCTCCGTCTGTCTCTCCCATGTCCTGGGCGATCTCCTTTCGGAGCCAGGCCCGGGCCAGGAGCCAGTCCCGTTGGATTGTCTTTACCGTCACCCCGAGAACCTCGGCCGTCTCGGCCAGGGTGAGGCCGGCGAAGAAGCGGTACTGGACCATGAGGGCGGCGCGTTCACTCAGATGGGAGAGTTTCTCGATCGCCGTGTCGAGTGCGAGGATCTCGTCGGCTCCCTGCTCGTCGAGAGCAATGTCCGCATCTTCCAGGGAGACTGGAGCCTGGCCCGAGCCTCGTTTGATCCTCTTCTTGGCCCGCGCATAGTCGACGAGGACGCGGCGCATCGTCCGGCCTGCGACGAGGAAGAAGTGGGCGCGGTTCTCCGGGGTCAGCTTCTCCTGGCGGGAGAGACGAAGGTACGCCTCGTTGACCAGGGCTGTGGGGTTCAGCGTGTGCGCACTCCGCTCGCTCCGCAGGTGGCTGCGGGCGAGTTGACGCAGGTCGTCGTAGAGGAGCGGAATCAGGCGGTCGAGCGCTTGCTCTTCGCCGTCCCGCAACCGAGACAACCAGTCGGTCACCGGTCCTCTGTCCACGGTCTCTTTCGTCTGTCGGGAGTTGGCGGGTTGCGGAAGCCCCTTCGCCGCCGCGTACTCGATTCTCGCACAAGCACTCCGCCGATCCAACCCGTTGCAGGCCGTGCGGCTGGACGCTCCGGTCGGGTGCCGATCGATCCCGTCTACCGATTTCTCGAACTCGAATGTCCACTCCTCGGAGGTGGCGTCGCGACAGGCAATCGAGAGGTAGAAACCGATCCAGATCGAGAGGGACGACAGACGGTGCCTGAAGGGCGCAACCGGGAGGCGACGGAAATGAACTCGAGGAAGAAGAGGGCGGTGCGGAACGGGATCTTCGCGGTCGGACTCCTGCTTGCGGGGAGTCCGGTTGTGGCGGAGACCTACACCTGGACGTCACATCTCAATGGACTCTGGTCTCAGGCCGAACGTTGGAGTCCGTCCACGGTGCCGAACGGCCCCACGGCTGACGTGTTCCTGGACGACGATCCGCTCCTCGGCGTCACCGCCACGCTCGACTCGGACCGGATGGTGCGCACCCTCGAGATCGGGAACCGAGACGAACTGATCTTCGCCGACGGAAGCGATCTCACCGTGGCTGGCCAGACCATCGTGAACCGGTCGAGAGTGACACAGAACGCCAGCACGACGTCGACGAGCCTCCGCGTCGGAGCTCCGGTGCTCACCATCACGAACAATGGCACCTGGACCCTGTCCGACAGCCCGTTCAACCGGATCGTCGCACTCAACCCTGGCAACGTACTCGTCAACGACGCGAACCACACGATCCGGGGCAGCGGCACGTTCGGCGCCTTCACCGACCTCGGGCTGATCAACCGCGGCCGGATCGAGGCGACCGGCACGAGCCAGATCGGCCTCACCTTCAGTCTCGGCGATGGCGGGAACGCATCCGGCACCTTCGATCTCGTCAACGAAGGCGAGATCGACGGACTCCAGGAGCCGATGTACTTCGTCGGTCCGCTGCGGATCGACAACCGGAACGGCATTCTCTCCACGAACTACAACTCGACCGGTGCCGACATCTTCCTCGACTCGGACGTGTATATCCTCGGAGGCGCCATCGAGCGGGGCCGGATGGTGATTCCGGATGGCGAGACCGGCGTCGTACTCGAAGACGTGACCGTGCAGAACAACGGGCACGTACAGGTCGACGATGCCGTCGTCAGCTTCAAGGGAACGATCGGCGTGAGCGAAGACTCCAGCATCGGCCTGAGCTACGGCACCGTGCTGGAAGTCGATGATACGGGCCTCATGTTCGAGGGTGACGGGGCACTTGGCGGCCAGGGACTTCCGACCATCGGTACCTGCCGGATCGCGAATGCCGACGGACCCAGCGGGTCAGGCCGCGTCGTGAGCCTCTCGGCAGGCATGCGCTGGGTGGGAGACGGTGTCTTCGGTACGAACGATGGGGTGGGACTCGTGAACCACGGGACCATCAAGACCTACCCGCAGAACTACATCGAGATCGAGCCCGGCCTCCACACGAACGTGTGGGGCGACTACGACGTGGTCAACGATGGAGTCATCGAGGCGACGAGTGGACAGTCTGGATCCGATTCCGATCCTGCTACGGTGACGTTCCGTAGAGCCCGCATCGACAATCGTGGCGGCGTCCTCACTTCGGGTCACAACACGACCTACCAGGGACGGATCCTCCTCGGGGACGAGACGCATCTCTACGGCGGGACCCTTTCCGAGGGAGTGCTCGCGATCGAGACCCCGAACGACGATGCGGTGATCGAAGACCTCACGATCGGTGGAAGCGGAAACGCGGAAGTTCAGTTGAGCGTCGACGATGAGCTCACGGTGCTTGGCTCACTCACCACGATCAGTTCCGAGTTCGAGTTCGGCGTCCTCGACGTGATCGGGGGCACGGTCCGGATCGGAAACGGAGGAGTGGACCTCGTGGGCAACGGGAGATTCGCGATAGGCGGAACCTATGAGGCAGGACAGGACATCGAGGGGCGGATGATCAACGGTGTACCGACGCCGAACCGCGTCACGATCGGCGCAGAGGCGCGGGTGACATCGAGTCGGCCCAATCGGGCGGGACGGATCGGGAACCACGACCGACTCGGTATCCACAACCTGGGACTCATGGACGCGGGCAACCAAGGAACGCTCTATCTGGACCCCGGAGACGAAGCAAACGTCCAGGGCCCAATCGACCTCCTCAACGAGGGCACGATTCGCGGTGGGCGCGACGGCTTCGCGGCAGCAAACCAGGTCGCGATCCTGAGTGGCGCGTTCCTCAACACGGGGATGGTCGAGGCGATCGACCAGGGTCAAGTCACGATTTCTCCCGCCGTCGAGAACCTGAGCCGAATGGACAGTGACCTCATCGAAGGCACGTGGAGAGCATCGGGAGAAGGAGCGCTCGTAGACTTTGGAGGTGGAGTGATCACTTCGATCCGCGAAGGTGCCGCGGTCGAGTTCGACGGATCCGGATCGGACCTAGTTGCGGGTGGGCAGTCTCTCAGCAATACGGTCGACTACATCGAGGGAACGCTCAGGGCCCGAAGCGGACGGAACCTCGCTCCGTTCTCGGACGTCGTCCTTCCGGGCCGGCTAGAGCTGAGTGCGAGTTCCGACTACGGTCTCCTCGCAGGCTCCCTGGACCTGACGCTCAGCGGAACCTCTTCCGTATCGGTGGAGATCGAGGGAACCGGCGAAGAGGAGTACTCCCAGATCCGCTTCTCAGGAGTCGTCACGGTTGGAGGACGCCTCGAGGTGTCCGTAACGGGTGGGATTTGGCCCGCACCGGGCAACGAGTATCGAATCGTCGGTGCCGGCCAGTTGATCGGGGCGTTCTCATCGGTCGACCTGCCCGAACTGCCCGGTGGGAGTTGGGTGGTCGACTACCGTGAAGACGGAGTCGTCCTTCGGGTCATCGAAGCGACCAGTTCGGTGCCGGGCTCCGACTCAGATGGTCCGGCAGACGACGACCTCCCTCCAGTCGCAGGGACACCGCTCGAAACTGGGCTGACTTCGGTGAGCCCGAATCCGGCCCTCGCTTCGGGTGATGGCGTCTCGGTCGGCTTCGGTCTCGCTCGAGACAGTGCGGTCCGAGTCACTGTGTACTCGCTCGACGGACGTCAGGTTGCGACGGTGCTGGACGGACAACGAACCGCTGGGTTCCACGACGTGCGATGGAGCGGGAGGGATGACGGCGGTCGGAACCTTGCCGCCGGAGTCTACTTCATGCGCCTCGAAACATCGGAGGGGGTCCGGAAGGCACGCAAGGTCGTGCTGACCGGACGCTAGCGTGGACGATGGGCCGCTCGGTGTACTCCGGGCGGCCTATCCCCCGATGTACGGGACGCCATGCAACTTCTCCAGCTCTTCCGGCGTGAGCTGCCGGTCCTCGGTGGCGACAAGACCCTTTCGCACCGGTGGGTGAGACTGCCAGTACCCGGGCCGGATCCCTGTGGCGATGACTTTGCCGTACAAGTCCTCGGGAATCGCGTGGTCCATCAGGTAGAGCGCGGTCGGAACGATGTCGAGGAGACCATAGGACTCACCCGCTGGGAGTGGGCCCGGCTGGACGTTCGGACCGGCCATCATGACGATCCCATTCATCCGGTGCCAGCCCGAGAGCGACGAACGTGGATCTCCGAAGACGGGGAGCTGGTACCCCTCCTCCGGGTCGCCGAGCGGGACGAAGTAGCCGTAGGCGGGCGAGATGTCGATGTTCGGACCTGCCTCTGCTTCCTTGCCCACGAAGATCTTCTCCTGTCGTGCGACGAGGTCGAAGGGAGAACGGCCGGTCGCAGGATCTCGAACCGCTCGTAGGCTCGAAGCCAGCTTCGCTTCGAGCTCTCGTGCCTGCTCGGACGTGCGGGTAGCGCCCGGGTCTCGCTGAATTCGGCGCACGTAGAGCCGGGCGGCGTCCGACGGATCGACGGAGTAGACGTCATCCGCCTCCTCAGGGCTCAGCCCTGACTCTTCGGTCCGTAGGTAGTTTCCAGCCCGGAACTCCCGGTGGATCGGCCCGAATCCGTGGTCCGAAAGGACGAGGATGTGCGTGTCTTCAGGGATGAGGGCGAGGAGTTCGCCCAGGAGTTCGTCGCAGCGCACCCAGAGTTTCTCTATCGATCCGCCGAACCGCGCGGCCAGCTCCGGGTCATAGGCCGGGTTTTCCGGATCGTCGAACTTCCAGTACAGATGCTGGACGCGGTCCGTCTGCGTGAACACGACCCAGAAGAGTCCCCATCGCTCTTCCTGATAGAGCTTCTTCGCCAGTTCGAAACGCTTCTCTTGGATCTGCAGAAGCGAGTCTAGAACCGCCTGCTCTTCGCCTTCCGGGAGGCGCATCTCCATCCGATCCCTGAGATAGCCCATCGCTTCGATCTCGGTCCGCCGCTCCTTCGGCCAAACCCAGTTCTGCTGGTCGAGATGTGGGAACCCACTCACCATGACGCCGTCGACTTCGTCGACTGGATCCGTCATCGGTACGTTGATCACACAGACGCGCGGTCCCTCGCCCTTGAGGAAGTTCCAGATTGGCTCTGTCCTGCGGCTTCGCGCGGTTTCGGGGACGATGGACGGACTCATGGAGAGTCGCTTCTGGAAGTCGAAGATCCCGTGTCGGCCCGGGTTGACTCCCGTGGTCGCGGACGTCCAGGCGGGTGGGGAGAGGCATGGCAACACCGAGTTGAGCGGCCCATAGGCCGAGCGGCTTCGGAGCGCCGCGAGGTTGGGGAGCTTCCCCGACTCGATCCACGGGTCGATCCGCTCCCAGGTGGCACCGTCGAGTCCGATCACGACGACCGACGGTCCCGCCGGCTTGCCGCAGTGACTGAGGCCGAGCACGACGAGGGCGAGGAGGACGGACGTGAAGGACCAGGCGACGAGAGGGCGGCCGGAAACCCGGGACGGACGCAGGGACGGATGCTGGGACGGTCGACGGGACGGCGAAGGTGTGGTGCGCATGAGATCGGCTCTCCCTGGGTCGTTTGAGAGAGCATACCGAACCTGGACGCAATCACGTCCAGAGAAGAGGAGTCGCCCGGCTTTGCACCGGGCGACTCCTACTCTCACGCGATCCGTCGTCGATCACGCGATCAATCGTCGGCCATCCCGATCAGTCGATGACCACCGTCTTCTCCGCCTGGGTCCCTTCCTCCGTCTTCAGACGATAGAAGTACACACCTGCGGGAACCCGGTTGCCTGCGTGATCGGTTCCGTCCCACTCCACGCGGTGGACGCCTGCGGTCGTCTCACCCTCGAACAGCGTGCGGATGGCGCGTCCGTCCGCGGCGAAGACGCGGAGGTCGGCCGGTCCGGATGCCGGGACCGCGAACTGGATCGTCGCTCCCGCCTGGAGCGGATTCGGTGAACCGGCCACCCACGAGCCTACGGAGCTCAGTTCATCGCCGACCTCGGCAGCGCCGTTCATGAGCCAGTTGATCACCCGACTCATCGTGGCCTGTCGATCCGCGGCGTTGTCGATCGCCTCGAACCCGAAGGCGAAGTAGACGACGCGGTACGTGCCGGTGTCGGCCTTGATCGCAGCGTTCCGGTTGGCGTCATAGGTCCAGATCACCGAGGCGAACTCGTCGCCTGGATCGATGTCGCTCGGATAGTCCTGGTTGTTGGCTCCGTCACCACCCTGGATGACGAGGTCGATTCCGTCCGAGACGGGATCTCCGGACACACCGTTCAGCGTGTAGTCGTTGGTGTCGTCGTTGACGAAGATGGCGTGGAGGTAGTTCTGGTACCAGGCGTAGGCATCCCCGCCGGTGTCGTTGAGCTCCCACCCGATATCCTGTCCGGTGAGGAAGAGCTTGCCGCCGTTGTCGAGGAACGTCCCGAGTGCCGCGCGGTCGCTTTCGTCCAGGGTCGGGAAGGCGAACGCAGTTCCCCACACCACGACTTGGAAGTTGTCCAGCAGCTGGGCCGTTGGCGCTCCGTTCCCGCGGGGCCAGAAGCCATAGCTGATGCTGTTCGCCGCGAGAGCGTCCACGTAGTAGTTGTCGTGCGTCTCCCCGCCGTCGTCGTCGACGAAGAGGACGTCGAGGTCGTTCGTCATGTACGTGTAGCCGATGGTGCGCGGGAAGTCACCGGGCCAGTTGTCCTGGGTGAGGGTGACGGTGGCGTTGGCGTAGCCGGAGGAGTTGGGGGTGATGTCGAGATAGAGCTCTGCATACTCGCCCGGACGGAGACTGGTCGAGAACGTCTCCCCGTAGCAGATCGAGTCATCGCAGAGCGCGCCGATCCAGGTTTCCGATCCCGCGCCCTCCATCGCGACGCTGACGGTATAGGTGTCCGTCGTCGTGCCCATGTTGTAGACGCGGAACCGATCGTAGGTGTAGGTCCCAACGGCCGGCCCCACCGCGATCCTCTCGCCGAGGGCGTAGTAGCCTAGGGCGTAGTCTGCGGTCGGGGAGGTGGTCGCCGAGGTCTCGATCCTCTTGTCGTCGTCGTCCTGGATGAAGATGACGACCTCCATCTTCTCCGGAACCCAGGTCGGGTCGACGTCGAACTGCGCTTGGACGTTTTGGATCTGGCCGAGTGTGCCCACGGTGAGGGCGACATCAGCAGGCATGTCGCGAACGACGTCCTGATGCCAGTCGTCGACGCTATCGTAGAACACGTCGTCTTCGGTCACGGCCATCCGGACCCACATGTTCGAGATATCCGCCATGGTTTCCATCACCTCGATGTCGAAGTCGATGGTTCCGGTGGGCGTCGTGAAGTCGACGGAGTTGACGGTGATCTTGAACGAGGAAGGTTCGGCCAGAGCGTTCTCGATGATCGCCCGGTAGGGAACGCCATTGATGACGTCGGTACCTGCGCCGACCACGGTCGTCGTTCCGTTCCACCAGCTCGTGGGGAAGCCGGTCAGGCCGTAGTAGCCGTGTCGAGCGTCGCTCTCAGGGACGGAGAGACCGCCGCTGGAGCCGTAGTAACGGATGGCGTTGAACTCGTTGCGATCGAACCAGAGCTTGTTCGCTTCAATCCCGGAAGCGGCACGTGGACAGTACACTCACCACGTGGCCGTGCCCATCTCGACGACGACACGCTTCGGGTAGTAGGCGGTCGAGGTGACGGCAAGAGAGGCGAGAGCCAAGGTTGCCGAGAGGAGGATCAGACCGTTTCTCATTGGGATCTCCTGTAGGGGATGTTGGAGGCCTGGCCCAGCTGATCTGGACGACGCCGCGTGGTTCGACCACATCCCACAGAAGAGAAGGGACGGCCCAAGAGGTAGGACGGGGCCTGACTACGCCGCCAACGATGGTAGCGACTCGAACCGCGGGCTCCCAGGATTGGCTGCGATATACGGGGTATTGCGTACTTCGCTCGGACAACAAGCTACCAGTAGCGGTTGCCTTTGAACTCGATCCAGCCGTCCTCGTGGTTGCGTGAGCCGGCCTTGTGCGTCCAGTGGAGAACACCGCCGCGATCGTTGTACTCGAACTCTCCGCGGATGCGGACTCGGTCGCCCACCTTGGCGGGGACGCGCTCGGCGAGGTCGATGTTGTGGGCGACGAGCAGCGTGTGGCCGCCCGGAAGTTCGATGATGAACTTCTGGTGCCGGTCGCCCTCTCGGTCGTCGGCGAGAAGGCGCGTGACCTTGGCTTCGATCTCCGTGACGAATCCGGACTGTCCGCGCCGGAATGCCTCGACGATCCGTGCCTCGCCTTCCGCGTAGGCGTGGGTTGGTGGGCCGTCCCCACGCTCCGATGGGAGCTGGACTTCCTCCGCGGTGCCGGTGCTTCCGATCTGCGGTCCGCCGGCGCTGGAAGTCGACGCGTCTTCCTGGCCTCGGTTGAGTTGCAAGATGTAGGCCGCGGCCGCGACGATGACGAGCGCGACCAGTCGGACGAGACGAAACTTCATTCCCAGTATCCCCGAATGCGGCGGGCTTGTTTCGGGCGCCGCGGCCAGGCGCGTTCGACTTCGCAGTGTGGCGAGGCACACGGTCGAAGGTGTGAGTGGCGGCAGTCTAGCTGCTCTGCATCATCAAGAACAGCACGACGACGATGGCGATCCCGAGTACGAGGAAGAACACCTTCCAGGCGGACTTCGGATAGCGCCCCGCGATCCGGCCCGAATGGCCGTTGATCAGCACCTGGTAGGGTTGGTTTCGGAATCGATACGTCAACATCCAGACTGGGACCAGCACGTGTTTGAACGTCTCGCCCGAGTACGTGGGGTGGATTCTCAGATTCCGGTAGGTATCGCCGGGGACGGCTGCGCCACAGATTCCGTGGAGCGAGCGGTCCATCGCTTCGCGCCCTTGCTTTGCGGCCTCGATCAGCACGACGCGATAGTGCTCGACGACGAATCCGGAGAGGTAGCCACGGTCGTAGGGCACGGAGTCCTGGGTCGGGAACGGCTCGATCGCACGAAGCAGGTTCGTCTCCGCGCCTTGCGTTCCTGGGATCGGTTCGTCGTCGAAGTCGTGGGAGACGTGTCCTGACGCGGGCGTCCAGCGGACCTTCTGCACTTGCCGGGAGACCGTCTTGCCCGAGGAGTCCCGGACCTGTTCCGTGACGTAGTAGTACGTTCCGGAGTCGGCCTGCCACGGGCACTCGACGTGGGCGTCGAACGTCCAGTAGGGGATGTAGACACCCTGGAGTGTGTCGAGGAATGCGGCCTTCTTGAACGAGTTCGGTGCGAGCCACTTCGAGCCGAACCACTTCTTGATGGTGTCCTTGGCCGTCATTGCTTCGATGCGAAACGGCACGACGCCCTGGGGGCGTATCGGGGACTTGATCTCCTCGTAGTCGACGAGTTCCGGTGATCCGCAGAACTCGCAGTTCTGCGCGACGCGTCCTGCTTCGAACACGGACACCGCGTTGCAGCTTTGGCAGCGTACGGTCCGGGTCGGCGCCTGCCATCCGCGCAACTCTGCCGGGAGGTCGCGGAGGGTGGAGACGAGGCCGATCTCGTGTACCGTTCCCGAGTCGTCGATCTCGTACGGCGAGACGGTTCCGCAGTAGGGGCAGACCAGTGCTTGCTGTCCCGGATTCCACTCCGCACGCGCACCGCACGCCGGGCACTCGTGCTTCTCGAGCGCTAGGTGTGCGGCCGAACCGTCGTCGGATGCGGACCTAGTCGACGTCGATGTCGCCGTCGCCGGGCCGGGCGCACCGGGGTCAGCAGGCCGCGCCGGAACCGGCGGACCTTGTGGACGCGGCGGCTCCGGCCGAGGTGGTGGCGCCGTCCGGGAAACACGGGTCGGCAGGTCGGGCGGAGTGGCCCGACCGCCGGAGCCCGGGAGATCCGGGGGCGTCGTCCCGCGCGGGTCAGCTGGCGAGGAAGTCATTGAGCGCGTCGCGACGAACGCGATAGACCGAGCCGATCTTCTTCGCCTTGAGTTCTCCGGAGTCGATGATTGCTTGGACGTCCGCTTCGCTCACGCCGAGCGCCTGGGCGACATCGGCGGGAGTGAGGAGGTCGGGGAGCGTCGGTGCGCTGGCCGCGCCAGCACCCATCGCGCCGGCTCCAGCTGCGCCCATGCCGGCTGCACCGCCTGCGGCCGCACCGCCCGCGGCGCCGCCCGCTGCCCCGCCCATGACGCCTGCCGCGCCACCGATGAGGCCGCCACCCTGCTGAGCCATGATCTGTTGCGCGATCGCGAGGCCGACCGCGAGTTCGGTCGCGGTTCCGGCTGCGCCACCACCGCCCGCACCGCCACCTTCCATGCCCTTCCCGAGCTGGAACTTGACGTAGTCGTTGAGATTGCCGACTGCGGCCATCGAAGAGCGCTTGTCGATCGCTTCCTCGACCTCCTGCGGAACGGAGATGTTCTCCACCACGAACGTCGGGATCTCGAGCCCGTACTTCGCGGTCATGACCGGATTGATGAGGGGGAGGAGAGCGTCGCCGAGTTCCGTGTACTGCGTCGCGACGTCGAGAACCGGGATGCGCGAGGTGGCGAGAGCATCGCTGAACGCACTCACGACGCGAGAACGCATGGTCGTCTCGAACTCGTCGATTCGGAAGTTCGCATCCGAGCCCGACACTTCCTTGAGGAACACCTTCGGTTCGACGACGCGGAAGTCGAACGTCCCGAATGCCCGGGCTCTCACGATGCCGAGATCCTCGTCGCGCATCATGATCGGGTTCGACGTGCCCCACTTGTTGCCGGTGAAGAGGCGCGTGTTGACGTAGTAGACGTCGGCCTTGAAGGGGGACTCGAGTCCGTACTTCCAAGACTTGAGCCGGGTGAGGATCGGAATGTTGTCGGTAGCGAGCGTGTGCTTACCCGGTCCGAACGTGTCGCCGAACTCTCCCAGGTAGAGGAACTGTACGACCTGAGATTCGCGGACGATGAGCTGGGCGCCGTTCTTGATCGCCTTGTCCTCATCCGGAAAACGCCAGGCGATGACGTCTCTGGAGTCGTCCGTCCACTCGATGATCTCGATCAGCTCGCCTTTGATGAAGTCCCAGAGGGCCATCGTGCGTCTCCTTCGCTTGGTCGGCTTCGGTCGTTCTGCTCGGTAGCTCCGGCTCAGGTGCCTGGGCTCAGTCGCCGGGCTCAGGTACCGGGTACGGTCACCGAGCTTCGGTCGATCCTGCTACGGTAGTCTGCTCGTGCGGCGTCGTGGCGGGAGTGTACTCGTGCGGGGCCGCGGGGGCCAGTCGTGGAGGGACATCGGATCCTTGGGCAAATGCGGCGGAACTCAGCCGCAAAGAGGAGGTACGATACAGCCGGAGCTGCAGCCAGAACCAACGTCTCCAAGGAAGGCCTCATCATGTCCCTTTCGGAGCGTATCCGTTCGTTCCCCGCCTCCGCCTTCGCGTCCGCTTCCGCTTCCGCTTCCGGTTTCGCGTCCGCTCTCGCCGGTCCATCTATCGCGGCAGGCCTCGTCGTATTCACTGTTCTCCACTCCATGGCGTTCGTGGAGTCCGCGCTGGCCAGCCCGTCTGCCGACGTACTGTCCCCAGGGGAGTCCTTCTCCGCGGCAGGGGAGGACGTCGCCGCCCCCACGCGATCGACCGTGCCAATGATCAGTGGGGTACCCATCCGCGCGATGGGGTACGACGAACGTGTCTACGAGCCACTCCATCCCGACTCCGAAGACAGGGCCCGTCAGTGGGCAGAGCGGACGACGGATCCGGAAGATCTCCTGAGAACCGTGGAAGATGCCGAGGTTGGTCCGACTGCGTATGTACGGTCCACGGCGCTGATCCGGTTGGCGCAGTTCGTCGACGGCGATGAGGCTCTCAGGGATCGGGGGTTCCAGACGACGCTTGCGGCTCTCGAGGATTCGATGGCTTCGGTCCGCGCGACCGCCGCGTACTCCCTCGGCTTCTATGGCCCTCGAGCGCTTCCGCATCTGCGGGCGTTGCTCGACTCTCAGGAGGAGAACGTCGAGTTCGCCGCCTGGATCGGGCTGGGACGGGTGGGTGCGGTGATGCCGGCAGCCGCTGACGAGATCGCGGGACTTCTCGAGGCCGAACTCGCGGCGCTGCCCGAGCCAGAACGACACCGCGACGCTCGAGACAATCCGATCCCACCCCTCTCCTGGGCGTTGGCCGAGCTCGGTGTCCCTGCCCTCCCGGTGATCGAGCGGGCACTCGCTTCGGCACGGCCAGAGGCACGTCTCGTCGGTGCACGAGCGGCTGCGCGGCTTGGTCCGAGCGCGGCCCCTCTCGTACCTTCGCTCTTCCGCATCCTGGAACAGCGGGACGCGAACCGTTTTGGCAGAGACGGCTCGAACGAGAGTTGGGGAGCGGCGACGGCCATCGTCTCCATCGGGGAGCCCGGGATCGCTGAGTTGATCGAACGGCTCGATCAGGTCGACCCCGCGCATGCGGAGGTGACGCTCCGTGTTCTCCAGCGTGCCGTCGGGGATGACCCGCGTCTTCGCGCGGCGGTCCACCGCGTCCTTCGCGAAGGTTCCGTCGAACTCCGGCCGTGGTGCATCTACGCCCTCATGGAGCTGGAACCAGCCGGGGCGTGCGACTACTTCGTCGAACTCGTCGAGGAGCAAGGGCCGGGGTTCGATCTCGCCCAACTCGCGACGCGGCTCGACGAGTGCAATGCAGACCTCAGCCCGATCGAGGACGAACTCGTGGCGATGCTGGAAGCGAGCCGTTGGCCTCAGCGCCTGGCCGCGGTCGTCGCGCTGCGTTACATCTCGAACGTGAGTGACGAGGTCGTGCGTGCCGTTGTTCCTCTCGTGCACGAATCGACCTCGGTCGTCGAACGCGAAGCGTTCACGACGCTCGGGATCCTGGGCCGGGATTCGGCGCTGGCCGTTGCGGAACTCGTAACGCTACTCGACGATGAGAAACAGGGAAAGGAAGCCGCGATGGATCTGGGCCGAGCGGGGTCTGGTGCGGCTCCGGCAGTCCCGACGCTCGTCGACTGGGTGGAGGCGTATCAGGGTGCGGACAGTCCGAGTCGGGCCGACGAGACCAGAGCCCGCGTGGCCGGACGTGCTCTCGCCACCATCGCTCCTACGGTTGCGGCCGACCTCTTCACCCCGGACCTGCGGGTGGAGGGCACCCAGAGAAAGAACATGGCTGTCGCTGTCCTGTCCACGCTCGAGGCCCGCGATGAAGCGTTGGTTCCCGCTCTCGCGCAGCTACTCGTGCAGGACGAGGATGCACCGGTCGGCGCGGTCGGCTTGCTCTTCCGGATGGCCACAGACGAACCTTCTGCGCGCGAAGCCTTGATCGACGGGCTGGGAATCGAGCGGATCGAGACGCGTGCCCATCTGATGTCGATGCTCCGGACGACCGCTCGCAGCGAGGACTGGGTCGTTCCCGAGCTGATCACGGGGCTGGGTCACGGAGACCCGAACGTGCGTGCTACCTGCGCGGTCCTCCTCGAGCGTGTCGGGGTTCCTGCCGCGGAGATCGTCGGCCCTCTCCAGAAGGCTGCGGAGGATCCGGACGAGACCGTACGCTGGTACGCGCGCTTGGCGCTGGAGACGCTCGAAACGCCGGAGCGGTAGACGTCGGCTCGCGCCCAGCTGGCCTCGATGCAGCGTGCACCCAGGCGGAGGAGGATGCGATCCGGCGGATCACGTGTCCGCGATCGTATTCACGGTTCGGGTCGAGTAACCGTCCGGATTCCCGTCCTTTCCTGCCGAGGACTTGCTGAGTAGCATGGTTTTGGCGATCTCGCAGGGGCGAGAGCTGCGAGGATGAGACGCCTCGCGGATCAAAGGTTCGGAGCTGGAGCCTCGACGTGCTGAACCCATCTTTGCACCGCAAGTGGCCACGAGACGTGTTGGGCCCGAACGTTCCGAGGTCTGCCGATCGAAATGATCTGAGCGTCAGTTCCGTGTCTCGGCTCGCTGCTGGGTCCCGATCGGCTGCAGTACTTCATTTCGCTTCCGTGTCTCGGGCTCTTTCCGTGCGTCAGCTTCTTCTCTCGGCCTTCGTTCTCGCAGTGCCCGCGTGGCCGCTGTTCCCCGAGTCGGCTTCCGCGGCAGCACTCACACTCGTCCAACGCTCGAACGGTCTCGAGCTTCCGTCCAAGGAAGAGGGGCACACGGAGTTCGAACTCGGAGACGTGAACGGAGACGGCCATCTCGACATCGTCTCGGTCGGCGACCACGGTTCGCCCCTCGTCAACTCCGACCAGCACGGACTCATCACGTGGCTCGGAGACGGCGCGGGGAACTGGACGGTGCATCAGGTCGGGAGCTTCGGGTACGGCGGAGTCGCGCTCGGGGACCTCGATCGCGATGGGCATCTCGATGCCGCGTGGGGGATCCATCACGACTGGGCGGGCGGCGATCTAGGCGACCAACTCATCGAAGCCGCGTTGGGCGATGGAACCGGCACGAACTGGATCCCCTGGGACGATGGACTCGCCACGACCGGCGAAACCTGGGGAATGTTCGCGACCGACCTCGCGGACTTCGATCTCGATGGCCGACTCGACATCCTGTCGCAGTCGTTCGGTGGCAGCAACGGCATCCGGATCTACCAGAACCAAGGGGACGGGAGCTGGGAGCCCGGACTCGTGCTCGGCGGCGGGAGCGTCGCCTACACGATCGAAACTGGTGACTTCAATGCCGACGGAAGCCCGGACTTCGTGTGCACTCGCACCGGAGGCACGGTTTGGTTGGGAGACGGATCGTTCGGGTTCGAGGTGCGGGACACAGGGATCGCGGCAGGCACCCCGTATGCGATCGACGTCGGAGATCTCGACCGGGATGGCGCTGACGACGTCGTGATCGCGCTCGGCTCGGCAGGTGTCCATGCCTACCGTTACGACCGGTCCTCGGATGCGTGGATCGACGCGTCGAGCGGTCTTCCCACCGCGGGCGCGTTCGATCTCGTCCAGTTCGGCTACCTCGACGATGACCCTTGGCTCGATGTCGTCACGTACGCGGACCCAACCGGTCAGGTCTACCTCGGGGACGGTGCAGGGAACTGGACAGCTGACGTGAGCTGGACGATGCCATCTCCTGGTACCGCGTCTGCTCTCCGCGTCGACGGTGACGTCGACCACGATGGCCGGGACGACATCGTGATCTCTGCCGCGATGAGCGGGTTCCCGTTCTATCGGAATCAGCTCCGAGTCTACTCACCGTATCGGGAGCCGGATCAACTCAGAGTCCGGGTGGATCATCCACGCGGAGGGGAAGCGCTCGCTTTGGGCAGCATCCGTGAGCTCCGATGGTCCGCGGCCGTTCCGCCGGCCTTGGCGGGTGCGACGGCGAGGCTCCGCATTTCGTACCACGGCGACGCTGGGCCGTGGGAACTGATCGCGGATGAGGTTCCGAACACCGGACGCTTCGAGTGGCAGGTGACGGGTACGCCTTCCCCGAGCTGCCGGATGGAGGTCGTGATCGAGCGCGGGGCCAGCTCGGCCGTCTCCCGCTCTCAGTCGGACTTCGCCATCGTGGCCTCGGACGCATCGTCGATCGAGGGAGCCCCAGCTGTTTCGACTGCACCGGAGTCCATCCGGCTCTTCGCGGAGCCGAACCCAGCCCAAGACGTCGTTCGGCTTCGTTGGAGTTCTCTCGGAGCGGAAACTGCGACGCTCGAAGTCTGCGATGCGGCGGGGAGGGAACGGCTCCTCCGCACGGTGTCGGGCGCCGCAGGGGAGTCTTCGTGGACCCCTACGGACGATCTCCCCAGCGGTGTCTACTTCGCACGGCTCTCGGTGGGATCTGTGCAAGCGGTTCGGCGTTTCGTCCTCACACGCTAGCAACAGTGTCGCCATGTCCCAATCTCACTTCGTCATATGCCGGCCGAGGCGTATACTGACCACCTACTCGCTGTTTCTTCGTTTCTAACATATCCGAATCCGGAGGAGGACCTATGTGCAGAGGTGGTCTTTCGATCCGTTTCGCGATCCCGCCAGGGGAGCATGCTCCACCGGCGTCGTCGCTGTTCCTTGCATCCGCTTTCCTGATCCCGCTTCTCATCTCTTCAACTCCCGCCCAGGCCGGTCTCACCGAGTTCGAGTGGAGTCCACCCTCCGCCCTGGACACTGGTGCCGACGACGTGGGTGACTCGGGCGGACGTATCGCCGAGTACGACTTTCAAGATGACGGGCTCTGGCGGCTCGTGTACGTGAAGGACGGAGACATCTACCTGGCCGCGGGGAACGGCTCGGGCTGGATGGCTCCGGTCCAGATCACGGACGACCCCGCCGCGTCTCGTTCGCCGAGCATCGTTTCCACCGGAGATCTCCTCCATGTCGTCTGGGAAGACGAACGGAGTGGGCACTCCGAGGTCTGGACGACGGAGTACGACGGCGAGACCTGGACCGATGCGTATTGTCTCAGTTGTGACGATGCGCCGTCGCGGAAGCCTGCTGTAGATGGCGGCTCGCACGGTGCCGGGGCCGTCGTCGTCTGGGAGGAGGAAGCGTTCGACGGAACTCGTTCCATCCACGCCCGGGCCTATGCGTCCGGCGGGTGGGAGTCTCCTGTCGAAGTCTCCGGGTCATTGGGGAACGCGACCGATCCCACGATCACGGCAGACGCGGACCAAGGTGGGTTCGGTGTCGTTTGGGTCGACGATCGATTGGGTACGACCCAGCTGTTCGGCCGGATCTACTACGGCAGCTCCGGCTGGCTGGCCGAGGCTCAGGCGACGGACCTACCTGGGAATTGCGCCAAGCCTCGGGTGACGGCTCACATGTGCTGCTTCGATGTTGTCGGTCTGGTTCCGTTCGTCGCGTTCGAGTACGACGGGGGAGCAGCCGTCGAAACCTGGGGGGCGTACGCGGACAGTTGGGGAGTTTGGGAGCAGGTATTCCCGATCTCCGAGGACGACGGCTTTCCGTCCACTGGTCCCCACGTGGCGGGCGTGAAGTACTCACCGAACAGCTGCTATGAGTTCGACTCCAACATCTCGTTCGTCTCGTGGACGGACGAACTTCCCGGCGGCGACGAGCAGCAGCTCAGCCGCTACGAGTTCGATTTGGGGACGGCGGATGATCCCATGACCGCCGGCGACATCATCGCGAACGGCATAGCGGCGCGAACGCGTTCCCCGAACGCACCGGTGCTGCAGGTCTGGCTCGACGATACAGGAGTTCTCGAGGCGAGGGAGGGGCTCGAGTTCAACTGCCTCGTGCACGAACTCGAGCAGGTGAAACCGTTCTTCTACGTCTCGCCGGACGGTGGGATCAATGACGTTCATCTGTTCGAGAGCTGTCGGGACGAGGACGTTCTGAACGGAATGCTCCGTCTCGAGCTCTACAATGGCATCGAGACTCATTTCGCCGTCGATCCTTTCCAGGAGTCGGCTTTCAATGAGCTCACCGACGCCAGCGGTATCGCGAGGTTCGTCTTCAAGGGCGGAGGCTGCGTCACCGAGGAGAGGGCGGGCGATGGTGTGGTGCTGGTCGCCTGTCCGATCTGGTGGTTCTTCGGGGGGGCGGTAGTGGCATACGACCAGATCAAGTCACCGGACATCGACGGCACATGTACCGTCGATGCCTGGGACTTGGAATACGTAGAGGATCGGATCGGAAGCGACGACTTCTGCGCCGACCTCGACGGCTCGGGTCTGGTCGACGCCGCGGACGTAGCGATCGTCGAGGCATCGCTCGGCGCTGAGTGCGCACGCACTGCAGACGGTCCGGACGGGAACGGACAGGATCCGCCGATCACCGATCCGGATCAGCCGTTCGCCGTCGGGACCGCGTTCGCCGAGGGGCGCGTCGTTGCCATTCCGAATCCCGGAAGGGACCGCTTCGAGGTGAAGTTCGCGCTCCGGGCAGGAGATGCGGCAACGATCCAGATCGTCGACGTGTCAGGACGGACCGTGCGGGATCTCGGCGTCGTGCATGCGAACCGGGACCAAGTCACTCCTGTGGTCTGGAACCGGCAGGATGGCGCGGGACGCTCGGTGCCTGCGGGTGTGTACTACGCTGCGGTGAGGAGAGACTCGAAGGCGAGGCCCCAGCGCGCCACTCTGATCGTCGTCGACTGACTCGGATCCCAACGATCGAAACGTGCGGGCCGGGCCGTCACCGGCTCGGCCCCGCTACGCAGCCTTTCGTCCGCGGCCGCCTTCTCGATCCAGTCGCTCGAGTCCCGTCACGGCACGATGTAGTGCGGACTCGAGGTCGGAGACGCGCACTGGCTTCGGGACGTAGTCGTCCATCCCCGCGGCGAGGCAGGCTTCCCTGTCGCCGACGAGTGCTCCCGCAGTCATCGCGACGATCCAAGGCCGGCTCGATTGCAACCGCGAGCGGAGTTTGCGGGTCGCTTCGAGTCCGTCCATCTCCGGCATCTGGACGTCCATGAGAACCACGTCGTGCCGGCCCCGAGCGTAGGCGTCGAGTGCTTCGAGGCCGTTGCCGACGATGTCGATTCGGAAGCCGAGGTGTTTGAGGACGCGCTCGGCCACCTTCTGATTCACCGGGTTGTCCTCTGCGAGCAGGATGCGCAGCTTGGGGAGGGTCTTCTTGGGAGTGGGGAGCTGCGGGCTTGCTGCTACTCCTCCCGTCCTACTTCCGCTTCGCGAACACAGCTCTTCGATCGCGAGAAGGAGCGCCTGCGCCCGCACCGGTTTGGTCAGACCTCGCCAGCGTTGTATCTCGAACGCTCCTGCGGCCATCGTGTGTCCGATGCCGCGCATCTGCACGATGGGAAGCGAGACAGTGCCCGCATCCGTCGTCTTGGCGAAGGTAGGCGGCGGCCCCTCTCTTCCCGGAAGGTCCACGACGACGATGTCAGGAGGATGGTCACCGACGAGCCGACGCGCTTCTGTCTCCGAGCTGCTCGACGTGACTTCGGCACCCGCGCGCTCCAGGACCCGCGTGAGGATGGCGGTGGTCCTTGGGTGCTTCACAACCAAGAGAACGTGACTGCCCTCTAGGGTCGTTGGGGCTTCGGAGTTTTCGCCAACGCGTACGTCGATTGCGAACGAGAAGGTGGACCCGACACCGGACTCGGTCTCCAGCTCGAGGTCGCCGCCGAGCTTCTCCGTGAGTCGCTTCGAGATCGCGAGACCCAGCCCGGTGCCTCCGTACTTCCGCGTGGTGGACGCGTCCACCTGGCTGAACGGGCGAAAGAGCCGATGGACCCGGTCCTTTGGGATTCCCATGCCCGTATCCCGGACGGAGAAGCGGAGGGTGACTGTACTCTCGGCTCCCGTCTCGTCCAGACGGGCTTCCTCGGCGGAGCCCCTTTCGGAGTCCGCGGTGGATTCTCGCAGCTCCTGGCCTTGCCTGTCGTCGTGACTCGCGCCACGGCGATGCAGTGCGGATGCCGAGACGGCTCGCTCCACCCGCGCGACTTCGATCACGACCATTCCGTGTTCCGTGAACTTGACGGCGTTGCCCGCGAGGTTGACCAGGATCTGCCGTAGGCGAGTGACGTCTCCGACGAGTGTGTCCGGGACGTTGGAGCCGATGTCCGCGAGCAGTTCGATGTCTTTCCCGTCGACCCTCGTCGAGACGAGGTCGAGTGCGTCCTCGACACAGGAACGGAGCTCGAACGGGCTCTCCTCGAGTTCGAGTTCGCCCGACTCGATCTTGGAGAAGTCCAGGATGTCGTTGATCAGCGAGAGGAGAGTGTCCCCGCTCATCCGGATGGTCTCGACGTAGTCGCGCGTGTCGCGCTCCAGTGGGTGTTCGAGTAGCAGTCCGGTCAGTCCGATGATCGCGTTCATCGGAGTGCGGATCTCGTGGCTCATGTTGGCGAGGAACGTGCTCTTGGAACGGTTCGCGAACTCTGCTTGGATCCGCGCTTGTTCGAGCTGTTTGGTTCTCTCTTCGAGAAGCACGTTGTCGCGTGAGGCCGACCAGTAGAAGTCGTATTGCTTGCGGGCCTGACCGAACTGGTAGGTGAGGTTGATCAGCAGGAACGTTCCCATGGTCAGGCTCTCGACCCGCTGGTCCAAGAAGCACCAGAGGGCGGCGGGAGCGAAGAGGAGGGCGATGTAGCGCCGGCATAGCCAGAGATCCGACGAGAGCGCCGTGGTCGCGCCCGCGATGATCGCCGACATGACCACGACGATCGCGAGCGCCGTCCACTCCCAGGCGTAGAGGGCGAACGTGACCAGAAAGAACAACCCGGCCACCGAGGCCATCAGATAGGCGCCAACCCGGAAGATCTGGACTTGTTCAGCGGGAGAGCGGTCGTAGCGAGCTTCGGCCGTATGGGCGATGTAGTGCCGGAGCGCGGTCAGCAGCACGAGGGCCACGAAGAAGCTGGCGAAGGTCGCCAGATGTTCTCGGGCGTAGGGCGTGCCCAGGGCCATGACGGAGCAGATGAGTACATAAGTGTAGAGGCCGCCGACCGACCGCCTGGCGAGTTCTAGCTCGCCGGCTCGCCGGAGCGCTGTCCCTTGATCACCGGGTGAGTGGATGTGGACGGCCTCGGACACTCGGTCTCCAGGGCTCTCTGATCCGCGAAGTCACACTGCTTCCTACCACTTCCGGGATCGGTGGCCCGAGAGGGCTTCTTGAGGGAGAACCCTCGGCGGGTGGGGGTTCACACCAACGCGAGGGCTCACGCCTAGCGGTTCTTTCGGCTACCCTCGGCGGTTCCGGCGGGACGAACGAGTCTCCGGCGAGTCCGGCATCCACTTGGGGAGGAAGGTGATGGACGAGCTTCGGGCCTGGTCAGATGACGAACTCCGCGAGCTGATCGAGCGGGAGGCGACGGACGAACTCGAGTCTGCCCTCGACGATCTCGGCCCCACCGGTGTGTCCCGTCTCCTGGCCGAGCTGGACGAGGACGAGCGCCAGCATCTCTGGGCGCTCCTTCCTCCGGAGGAGGCTGCGGACCACCTCGAAGCGATCCCCTGGGCCCAGGCCTCGGATGCGTTCCAAGAACTCCCCCCCGACGTTGCCGCCAAGATCCTCGACGAGTTCCGAAGCGATGATCAGGCCGACTTCATCAGCGAACTCGACGACGACGAGCGAGAGGCCGTCCTCCGTGAGATGGACTCGGAAGACGCGACCGAGGTTCGGAAGCTCGCGCTCTACGAGGACGACGTCGCCGGCGGTCTCATGGAGACGGAGTTCCTGGCCTACGACCGGAACCTCACCGTGGCCGAGCTAGTGGCCGACATGCGGGGCCGGGCCGAGGAATTGGTCCACTACGACGTGCAGTATACCTACGTCACCGAGAACGGCGGCGTGCTCGTCGGCGTCCTCCGCCTGAGGGACCTCGTCGTGACCCCGTCCCAGCGCCGGCTCGAGTCGATCATGATCGACGCGCCGCTCAAGACCCTCGACACGACCTCGCTCGAGGACCTGGAGCATCTTTTCGACTCGGTGTCGTTCCTCGCCATTCCGGTCGTGGATGCGAGCGGTCGGATCGTCGGGGTCGTGCGTCGACACGACGTGGAACAGGCGGCGGGGGAGAGGTCCGAAGGCGACTACCTCAAGTCCCAGGGTATCGTCGGTGGTGAGGAGCTCCGCTCCATGCCGACGTTTCGGCGGGCTCGTCGTCGTCTCTCCTGGCTCACCGTCAACATCGGGCTCAACGTGCTCGCGGCGTCGGTCATCGCGGCACACCAGGACACGATTTCAGCTGTCATCGCCCTCGCCGTGTTTCTCCCGATCCTCTCGGACATGAGCGGCTGCACCGGCAATCAAGCGGTCGCCGTCAGCATGAGAGAGCTCGCGCTTGGGCTCGCCCGTCCCTCGGACGCGTTTCGCGTATGGCGTCAGGAACTCTCGGTCGGCGCGATCAACGGACTCGTCCTGGGCGGGCTTCTCTGCGGAGCGGCCTACATCTGGAAGGGGAACGTGTGGCTCGGCTTGGTCGTCGGACTCGCGATGCTCCTCAACACGCTCATCGCGGTGTCGATCGGCGGTGTCGTGCCGCTGGTCCTCAAGAAGCTCAAGTTCGATCCCGCGCTAGCGTCCGGTCCGATCCTCACGACCGTGACGGACATGTGCGGCTTCTTCCTCATGCTGACGCTGGCTGGGGCAGTGCTCGGTCGACTCGGCTGACGCTCGGCTGGAGCGCCGCGATGGACCGCGTGCACGTCGTCGACCAACGAGGAGGTCCGAGGAGAGATCCGACACCGGGGCCAAGGTGCGCGGCCGCGCGAACAGAGAGAGGTTAATGGTGCGGAAGGGGGGACTCGAACCCCCACGAGGTTGCCCCCACTGGCACCTGAAGCCAGCGCGTCTACCAATTCCGCCACTTCCGCAAGTGGTCCGCTCGGATCTGGGCTGAGCCGAGCCGGAAGTGAGGAGAGTAGGATCCTCGGGCCGGGTTGTCAACGGGTGAGGAACCGACGGCACGAGAGCGGGTTCTCCGATTGCCCCTCGTGCGGACGGCCGGTACCCTTCCGCGTGCCCGCCGAGAGCCGTTGGTGTCGCTCCGGGGCAAGGACGCCGCGGCGAGAGAGTTCCGGATGGCCAACAAGCAACAAAAGAAGACCGATCCCCAGAAGAACGCGGACCGTCGCGTCCTGGTCTCCAATCGCAAGGCCAGACACGACTACGAGATCCTCGACACGATCGAGGCGGGCATCGAGCTGGTCGGAACCGAGGTCAAGAGCATCCGGGACGGGAAGGTCAACCTCGGGGACTCCTACGCGGCCATCGAGCAAGGGCAGGCCTGGCTCATCAGCATGCACGTGAGCCCCTTCCCTCAGGCGAATCAGTTCAACCACGAGCCGCTCCGGAAGCGGAGGCTCCTCCTCCACCGTCGTCAGATCGACAAGCTCGAGCAGCGGGTGCAGGAGAAGGGGTTCACGCTCATCCCCCTTGCGGTGACTCTGGTGAAGAACCGGGTGAAGATCGACATCGGGGTCTGCCGGGGAAAGAAGCTCTACGACAAGCGAGAGTCGACCAAGGAACGGGACGCGCGGCGCGAGATGGACCGCGCTCGACGGGAGGCTCAGCGTTGACCCTTGGACTGCGTCGACTGGGCGCGCTCGGTGCCCTCATCGCCCTGCTGTGTGCGTGCGTTCTGCTACTGCCCACGGTGACACGCTCGGAGGATGACGCTTCGATCTCCACCGGGGAGACGTCTTCTTCGAGCGGGAACGCGGACGCGTCCCCGGCGGCGGACGGTGCAGACGTCACTGAGTCCGGGCGTGCCCGCGGCCCGGTGGCCGACATCCCGAGCGCAGTGCGAGACCTACCGGACTCGATCGAGGTCCGTTTCGGGGACGGGCGTTCCGAGCTCTTTCTGCCCGTACACAAGCGCTCCGACGGCGCGTTTCTCAGGGTCGGCGACATGGGACGGATCTGCGGACACGGGTTCGTCTGGGATCCCGACACATACCGAGGGAAGATCGAAGCGGACACCGCGAGTGTCTCCTTCCTCCTCGACTCGCCGATCTACTGGACGGAGAGCACGTTCGTGCAGCTCCCCGAGCGCGTCGTCTACGAAGACAATCAGCTCTACCTGCCGATCTCGCTGCTCAGCGAGGTGATCGCTCCTGCCTACGGGGAGCGGATGGTGTGGAATGCGAAACGGGGACAGCTCTCCGTCGCGGCACCGCGCCCGTGGCTCGAGGACATCGACTTCGATCGGAGCGGGCAGACCTTCGACATCTCGATCCGGCCGCTTCCCGAAGGAGATTACCGCCTTCGTTGGGATCCTCTCGGCGAGCTCGTCGTCGAAATCCGCGGACTCCACCTGCCGCCGGGACAGACTCAGCCGAACTTCCGCGATCGTGACATCCGCCGCGTGCGGCTCGAACCGCGTCCCGGTGGAATGGCCGTGCGAATCTCGGTCGACAGCGGTTGGGTGGGCGCGCAGATCGAGGAGCGGGACCGCGAGCTTCGGGTCGGGATGACTCGCGTGCTCCGCGACGTGCAGCGCGGGGAAGCGTCTCTCCTCACGTCCTTCCATCCGCCGTCGATCGGAGATCGCTCTTGGGGGGCGCGGGTGGTGATCGAAGTGTCGCCCGTGGGATCCGGTGGCTCGGAGGAGAACCGGTATCTCGAGAACCTCGCCTCCGAGCTCGCGAATCAACTGGAGGAGACCTACCGCCACCAGGTCGTCTTCATTCCCGACCGCCGCGGAGCCGGACGTACGCGGGGTCCGTCTGGGACGCCAGAGATGCCCGCAGTTCCGGACGCGGACCTCTGGATCGGGCTCCGGATGGAACGGTACGGCTCCAAGGACGTCGAAGATTTCCTCCTCGTCGTTCCCGGGCAACCGCCGCGCTACGAAACCGTGGGCGCGCAAGTCGCGGGAGCGGGAACCCCGATCGCGTCAACGGGAGGCGAACAAGTCCTCGCCCCGCCATTGCCCGGTGGACGGCGCCAGGAGGCGGCCTACCGGATGATTCCCTGGGGACAGGCTCCTCGCCTCGACCAGGACGAGAGTCAGCAGCTCGCGGACGCGATGGCCACCCAGCTCCGGGCCGACCTCCAGTTCCGTCCCGTACGCACGATGGCGCGTTCCGCACGGATCTTCCGCGGACTATCCATGCCGTCGGTGTTGATCTACCCGACCACGAGCGCAGACGACGCCGGAATCCGAGCTCTTTCCGCGAGTGACCAAGTCACGCTCGTCGGCGGTTCCCTCGCGAGTGGGATCGACGAGTTCCTTCGCCGTCAGGAGACGAGATGAGTCTTGGCCGAGGAAAGCCGAAGAAGACGAAGGACGGCGAGGCTTCTGCGAAGAAAGGCGGCTTCCACTGGAAGCGTTGGGCCTTCTTCTTCGCCTTTGTGATCATCGCCGGAGGTGCGATCTGGTTCGACCAACACCGCGTCGAACCTCAGATCGCCGAGATCCCGCGCGCGTTCGATACCGCCCCGGCCACAGACCGATCCGACTTCGTCACGCTCTACTTCGGAGACACCGAGCAAGTCGGCCTCC
Source organism: Candidatus Eiseniibacteriota bacterium (assembly GCA_020633975.1). Taxonomy (GTDB): domain Bacteria; phylum Eisenbacteria; class RBG-16-71-46; order CAIMUX01; family CAIMUX01; genus JACKCR01. Next base: position 113,522 of record JACKCR010000002.1, read on the forward strand.
GTCCCGAGCTACGTACGATCGGAGCCGGGGAGTCGCTGGAGGCTCGCATGCAAGCGTGCGTGCGCGAACTCGCGGCCGGATCACTCGAGGGCGGGCTCGCGGTCCTTCCGCCCCAGACGCGGCTCCGCGGCGCGTTCCTCGATACGTGGGGTGTCGCCTATCTCGACTTCACCCGTGACATCCTCGGCCGCCGCGCTCCCGATGACGGCGAAGAGTGGCTCGTCGTAGCTGCGATCGTCCGCACCATGTGCGACAACTTCTCCGAAGTCCGAGCCGTGCGCCTACTCATCGACGGTGAGATGGTCGTGAGCTTGGGTGGCTACATGGACCTCGAAGAGCCGCTTCGTGCCGAGGAGTTCCAGGACGCCGTGAGCGCACGGTCGTGAGCGGCGACCGAGATTCAGCCGGCCCCCGGACCCGCGGCGCAGCCGCGCCGATCGGCGTCTTCGACTCGGGCATCGGCGGACTCACCGTCGTCCGCCAACTTCTCGCGAGCCTCCCGGGCGAGGATGTCCTCTACTTCGGAGACACCGCCCGCGTCCCCTACGGAATCAAGTCCAAGGAGACCGTGACGCGCTTTTCACGGGAGAACACGCAGTTTCTGGTGAGGCGCGGGATAAAGATGCTCGTCGTGGCCTGCAACTCGGCGAGTGCGATGGCGCTCGAGTCCCTCCGTCGCGAGTTCGAGCTTCCGATCCTGGGGGTGATCCATCCAGGAGCGACGGCGGCCGTGCGAGCGACTCGCTCAGGAAAGGTCGGCGTGATCGGCACCCAGGCCACGGTCGGCTCGCGCGCCTACGATCGCGCCATTGCGGAGCTCGATCCTCGCGTCGAGGTCTACTCGAGGCCATGCCCGCTCTTCGTCCCTTTGGCAGAGGAAGGTTGGATCCAAGGAGAGGTGCCGGAACGTGTCGCGGCTGAGTATCTAGCGCCGCTCCTCTCTGCCGGAATCGACACACTGATCCTCGGCTGCACGCACTACCCGCTGCTCGAAGCGACGATCCAGAAGGTCGCGGGCGACGGAGTCACCCTGATCGACACCGCCGTGGAAACCGTCCGCGAGGTCACGGAGCTTCTCCAGACCGAGCAGCTCGAACACCCTGCCGGTACGTCTCCGCGCGAGGTTCGTCGCGAGTACTTCGTCAGCGACGTCCCTGCCGAGTTCCGCAAGGTCGGGGAGCGGTTCCTCGGCAGAGAACTGGAGTCCCTGGTTTGGGTGGACCAGGACGACCTTCCCTGGTACGAACGCTAGAGAACACCGTGGCGCGGACACAGGGGCCGATCGCGGCCTCGTAGAGTGGCGTTGAAGCGAGTGGCCATCGGGGCTTCGCAGAGGGGACCGAAACGCATGGGCGAACGAATCGACGGCCGAATCGATGGAAGAGGGAGTGGAGCGCTGCGCAAGGTGCGTCTCTACCGGTCGGTGCTCCGTCATCCGCAAGGATCCGCACTCATCGAGATGGGGCATACCGTCGTGCTCGTCAGCGCGACGATCGAGGAGCAGATTCCACCGTGGCTGCGCGGACAGGGGAAGGGTTGGGTCACCGCTGAGTACGACATGCTCCCCGGTTCCGTCTCGGGAAGGTCCCAGCGCGGCAAGCCGAGTGGACGCTCCCAGGAGATCCAGCGGCTGATCGGACGAGCGCTCCGTGCGTCGATCGATCTCGCAAAGCTGGGCGAGCGCCGGATCGTCGTCGACTGTGACGTCTTGGACGCAGATGGCGGAACCCGCACCGCGTCGATCACGGCTGGGTACGTCGCCCTCCGGGAGGCCGTCCGCACCCTCCTCGAGTCGGGCGCGATCGCAGAAGATCCGATGACGACGAGCATCTCGGCTGTCTCGGTCGGGATGGTGGACGGCGAGATCCTCCTGGACCTCTGCTACGAGGAAGATTCTCGTGCCGACGTCGACATGAACGTCGTGGCCACCGGAGCGGGAGATCTCGTCGAGGTGCAAGGAACGGGCGAGGGGAACACCTTTTCCTTGAAGGACAGCCAGTCCATGTTGAAACTGGCCCTCCGAGGGATGGACCGGCTTCGCCGAGCCCAGGAGCGTTGCTTGGAGAGTCCTGCCGCCGGTCCGCGTCGACTGATCTAGAAGACGATCTGGACGATCGCAGCACGGCCCGATTGCCTGTCGACCTCCGACGCGGGATCGGCGCCTCAGGAATCAGGTGCGCTACGAACTCGAGGAGTGACCCCATGATCGAGCTCATCCTCGCGACGCAGAACCGAGACAAGGTGAAGGAACTCGCCCACGCGCTCGAGGACCTCGAAGTCCGCGTCCTGAGCTACGACGACGTGGGGGGATGGCCGGAGATCGAAGAGACCGGCGAGACGCTCGAGGAGAACGCGCGGCTCAAGGCGCGCGTCGTGTCGGAACGGTTTGGGAAGCCCACCCTGGCCGACGACACCGGACTCGAAGTCGACGCACTCCACGGCGCGCCCGGCGTCTACAGCGCACGGTTCGCCGGGCCCGAAGCGACCTATGCCGACAACGTCGCCAAACTCCTGAAGGAGCTGGACGGAGTTCCGAAGGAGAAACGCACTGCGCGATTCCGCTGTGCCATCGCGCTCGTGGACCCAGAGAAGGGAACACGGGTGGTGGAAGGCGCCGTGGCCGGACGGATCACGACGAAGCCGAGAGGCGCCGGCGGATTCGGCTATGATCCGGTCTTCCTCTGCACGGAGTCCGGCCGCACCTTTGCCGAGATGACGACTGCAGAGAAGCGCGGAGTGAGCCACCGCGGACGTGCGCTCGACGCCGCCCGTGAACTCCTCCAGCAGTGGTACCTCCACAACCACTAGTTGGCCGGGCGTAGGGACGACGGGCCCTGAGCGGCCCCCTGGGTTCGAGCAAACGTCGAGGTCGTCATATGGGAGTTCCCCCCGAAGGGTTCAGCTACCGCATCACATCGGATGGCGACGTCCACGTCTCGCATCACGGACGCGTCGTCACGCGTCTGCGGGGGAAGAGTGCCGAGAAAGTTCGCCGCCAGCTCGATCAAGCCGCTGGTGCCGAGAACGAAGAGCTGAGGATTCAGCACGTTCTCGCCCGGATCACCGGCCAGTACAAGCACGGCAACGAGCGCGAGCGGAAGACCAAGCGCGGCTAGTCCCGACGCCCGTGATGGCTCTTTGCCACGGACTCCTCCAACCGTTGCCACACTTCTACCACGTCGGCGAGCGATTCTCTCCCCAGGTTGGTCGACTCGGATGAGGCCTTCGACTTCGGTGCCGCTTCGCGTCGTGGTCGTAGTTCATCCGAGGTCCGGTCGAGACAGTTCCGAGAAGAGAGGCTGACGATGCCGTCCATTCGTTGCTACGCGGTCTTTGGAGCCATGGTCGCAGTCAGTGCAGCCGCATGCTCCGCACCAGCGGACCTCACCAGCCTGCGCGCCGTGCAGCCGATCACCATCGACGCCGACCCCGCTGAGTGGGACGGGAAGACCACCTACTTGAAAGACGACGGCGTCTCGTTTGGCGTCCAGCACGACGGAGACGCGCTCTACGTCAACTGGGTCGTGTCGGACCCAGCTCTCGAACGTCTCGTACTCGGCCGCGGGATCACTCTCTGGATCGATCCAGACGGGGGCGACGATCCCGAGGTCGGCATCCGCTTTCCTCTCGGCCTCCACGAACGCAAACGGGATCCATGGAACCCGGACACTCCCGATGGCCCCCCTCCTCCGAGTGGGCTGGACGGCTCCGAACGAGTTGCCGAAAACTCGCCGTCGGTACCTTCCGTTCGCTCCAGTCCCGCTGACGGCACGGAACCCCCGGAGCCGTCCAGTCCGTCCTCGGAGTTGGATGAGCTGCTGAAGGGAATGCTCGGATCCATGGACCTGATCGCCGGGAGCGACACGCTACGCGTCGCGCCCGGCGAGAAGGGAGTCGATGTCGCGGTCGCTAGTGTCGGAGTGAGCCTCGTCTACGAAGCACGCATCTCCCTCGCGCCCGATGGATTTCTTGCGCGTCACGCTCCCAAGGGAATCGGCCCCGAGATCGGCCTCGGGCTCGAAGCCGCCCAGCCTGCACTCGGGGAAGGAATGGGACGCCCAGGTGGACGAGGAGGCGGTCCCGGAATGGGCCGGGAGGGCGGAGGCCCTCCGCCCGGAGGAATGGGCGGATCCGGAGGTCCCGGCGGGCGAGGCGGTCCAGGTGGAATGGGCGGTCGTCCCCCCGGCGGGATGACGAAGCTTCCGTCTCTCGATCTCTGGCTCGAGGTCGCACTCGAGCCCTAGGCAGGGGTTCATTCAGCTCGGCACATCGGCTTCTCGGTCGGCCGTTGGCTCGCCATTGACGTGCGTCACACAGCGCACTCTCCGCTGGTGATAGAAACCGCCACTGCCCGGGGCGAGGCAGTGGCGGTTCTGTCTTCCCGCGGGGACCTCGATGCGAACGCTACTCGACGAGAGATGCGATCCAGATCATCAGGACCGCCCAGTACTCTCCTTCGTAATGCTGCGGCTCGTCCGCCGTAGGAACCGGAAGTCCGCCCGTGACGATGCCGTGTATATCGAGTTCCATGCACGGGCAACCGTCGAAGACGGTGCACTCACAATCGTGATTCACGCCTCCGCAGCCGTCGTCGCAAGGGTTCTGCTCGTACGGATTGACGTTGGCAGAAGCTGTCGCGGCAAACACCATCATGCAGAAGCCGACTGCGATGGAGGTCAGGCGTCTCATCGATCCACACCTCCTTGTTCGCTCTCCACGACCGGATCCGTCCTATGCCATCCCCGCGAGGTGTTCGGGAACCGGTCGAGACCACGAGCGACGCTGCCTTCCACCTCACGGTTCGTCGAGCCTCCTCGAATCGACGGGACACTACGAGCGCTCGAATCAAGGGATCGGTTGATCCTCCTCAATCCGTGTCAGGCATAGCGTAGTTCGACGGGACAGCGCACGCGGGCTGGGGTCAGGCACGGCGCATGCAGCTTCGTTCCCAGTGTGACGTTCGGCCGACGCGACGCGGATGTGGTGGCGGATCCGGATTCGGAGACGGCCCGGATTCGGAGACGGCCCGGATTCGGAGACGGTGCGGATTCGGAGACGGCCCGGATTCGGAGATGGCGCGGACGCGGCGACGACTTGCTTGGAGAGAAACGCGCCCCCGGCAGGACTCGAACCTGCGACCAGCGGATTAGAAATCCGCTGCTCTATCCAGCTGAGCTACGGGGGCGTTGTTCGTTCAACACTCTGAAGCGGGGAGGGCGATTGGAGACAAGTCCGAGGTTGCTGGTGCGACCATCCAGCGCTCTGGCAACTCCAACGCCTCCGCTCTTCAGGAAGTCGATCGAAAAAAGTGGTCGGGGTGAGAGGATTCGAACCTCCGACACCCTGCTCCCAAAGCAGGTGCGCTACCGGACTGCGCCACACCCCGAATGTGAAGGCATCCGGAATCCTAGGCGAGCTAGGGAAAGGGTGTCAACCAGGCGGCGGACGGTGAGGAACTGGTATGGTACGGGGCGGGACGACGGTCCCGCAGGGAGGACCGGGGCCAGGTCGGGGTGACCGGGTAGGTCCAATACGAGGAGGAAGAGATGCGCAGCATCAACAAGGTGATTCTGATCGGGAACCTCGGGACCGACCCGGAGATTCGGCACACGTCTGGTGGCCAGGCCGTCTGCAACTTCCGGATCGCCACGAACGAGTCTTGGGGCGGACGCGACGGCCAGGAGCGCCAGGAGCGGACCGAGTGGCACAACATCGTCGCGTGGGGTCGGTTGGCCGAGATCTGCAACGAGTACCTGCGCAAGGGCAAGCAGGTCTATCTCGAGGGTCGTCTCCAGACCCGCCAGTGGGAAGACAAAGACGGAGTCAAGCGGTACACGACCGAGATCGTCGCCCAGAACATGATGATGCTCGGCGGACCCGGTGGTGGCGGTGGGGGTGACTACGGCGGCGGAGGCGGCGGCAACTACGCATCCCGTCAGCCGAGCCGCGAGTCCCAGCGCGTGGCCGCGCCGGCGGACGTCCCCGACAGCGGCCCGGGTGGCGGCGGCGGCGACTTCTTCGACGACGACAACGACCTGCCGTTCTAGCGGGAGCGGGTCGCCCGGCCGGAGCGCCGGCTGGGCGGGGCGAAGATCGGGTACGGCGTGAGCTGGGAGGTGGCCAAGTCCTCCATTGGCTGCGTCCGGGGCTGGCTGCGGGACTTGACGGGGGAGACGGGGAACCGTATCTTCCCCGTCTGCAGCAAGACTGCTGCCCCGTTAGCTCAATTGGCAGAGCAACTGACTCTTAATCAGTAGGTTCGGGGTTCGATTCCCTGACGGGGCACATACTGAGAAACGGCCTTCCTGGCGAATACCAGGGAGGCCGTCTTCGTTGGGGCCGGGCTCTTGGGCGTCGTGCTCGTTGGCGCCGTGCTCGTCTGGACGGACTCGATTGGATGCCGAGGTTCCGCGTCAGCCCTCGATCCGGGCCGACTTCACTCCCTCGATGTACCGGAGTTGCTCGACCAGCTCGATCTGGTCGTCCAGGGGCAGGCGGATGTCGAACTCGAGGACCATGGAGTGGTGCTCGCTCGTCACCTTGCTTCGGAGGAGTTCCGCGTCCGAGTGGATGACCAGCTGCTTCACTTGCGTCGCGATCTCCATCTTGGAAAGCGCGACGACGAGTCGCTGTACCCGGTCGTTGGTCCCAAGTCTCCCCTCGATGATGTGCGACGTCACGAGGACCGCGACGCCCAGCGCAGTTGCGAGAATCGGCGGCCAGTAGACACCTGCGCCGACGCCCATCCCGATCGCCGCGGCCAGCCAGATGGATGCCGCCGTCGTCAGTCCGACGACGAACCCCCGCGCATGGAGGATGGTGCCCGCGCCCAGGAACCCGATTCCGGTGATGATCTGGGCCGCGATCCGGGACGGATCCGAGGTGGCCACTCCGGACATCCGGGGCACCGCGATCGAGATCTCCATGAAGAGAGCCGAGCCCATCGCGACCATCATGTGGGTCCTGAGGCCCGCGCTCTTCTGCTTCATCTGGCGCTCGAGCCCGATGATCCCGCCGAGGAGCAGGGCAAGGAGGAGCCTCAGCCCGGCGAGTCTCCAGTCGTGTTCGATCAATGAGCCCTCCGCTGTCGTTCCTAGTCCCTTATCGGAGACTAACATGCGCCTCATTGATCGGCATCTCAAGCCCCCTTGGAAGGGATGGCCGGCCGCGCGCCAGGGGCTCGGGGCTCGCGTGCACCCCGGTTCGGCGCGGCATGGTGCATCGGCACAAAGAAAACTCCAACAATCGATTCACGATTTGAGGCATCCTAGGGCACGGCCGACTTCCTGAGATCGTAGCGCCGGGCCCGAAACTCGAAGGCACGGGGTAGCGTCCTAGGAGATGGTCCCTTCGTACGGATCTGGGGGCGAACTGGATTCGACGGGGGAAGTGAATCAGAGACTGCGTGTCGAGGTGTCAGTACCCTCGTTAATCCACTGGCAAAACCATAGTTGCCAACACTGAAATGGCTCTCGCTGCCTAATTGGCGGTGACGTCTCCCGTTCCTTGGCCCGTTGGGGGGCGACGAGACGAAGTCACATCGGGCTAGCTATAGGTGGAGCGCTCCGCGAAACCGGCGAAACACTAGGAGCTGGCGCGATTGGGATCCCGACGGTCGGAGCCCTCTAGCGCGAGATCAATAGGCCGAATACGCACGTAGAGGTCTTTGTGGATCTTCTTTCGGACGCGGGTTCGATTCCCGCCGCCTCCACCATTTCCTTCCGCCTCGTGCTTTGGCTCGCCTTGCCTCACGGGCCGCGATGCTTGCTGGCCGAGGGGCGCTCCGCTACGCTCGCGGTATGTTCCGCCTTCCCCAGCTTGCGCTCGTCGCGTTCCTGGTTTTGCAGGCGCTCCCCGGTGGCCATTGGGGCACGGGGAAGTCCTGCTGTACTGGGCCGTCTCCGGGCACCGTCCGCGAATTCGGAGCGGAGTGCGTGGTCGCCACTACGATCGGAGATACCCGGACGAACGGGTCGTCGGCCGGTTGTTGCGTACTCGAGAGAGCCGTCCCGGCGGATCCCGGTGCCTGTACGAACGGAGGCTCTCGCCCTTCGTCTTGCGACGGAGGTGAGGCGAGCTGCGGTGGGGGCGGGGACGACGCCTCTCCGAACGATCCCGGCGACGGTTCGGAACGACGTGCGACGAACGACGAGTGTCCGGCCGGCTGCCAAGTCGTCTGCTTGACCTGCGGCTGTTGCGCCCTTCCTCTGGCGCCAGACCCGAAGACTCCACCCGTGTTGCCCATGGCGGGTACGTGTGAAGTCCTCGCCGACGCCCTGGAGCCGGGGCCGACAGGCCCCATCGTCGGCGAGATCGCCCACGTTCCCAGGCTCCTTCCTCCACAAGCCTGATACGACGCCATCCGCTCCTCGAGGAGTGTTGGCAGCCAAATCCACAACGTAGACCGCGGAGTCCTTCGTCGCCGTGACATTGTCGCGCGCGGGATCCCGTGGGCACGCGCGCGTCGCAATGGACGCGCAGCGGATGCCACTGATGCAGGAAGGAAGTGTCCAAAATGGGTCTTCAGAATCGCGTCGTCCGACCACGCATTTGTACAAGGCTGGCCACCCCGCCGGCAACTCTGGTCGCCTTCATCCTGGGGATTGCAGCCTTCGGCTGTTCCGGTGAGGCGCCACGGTCGGAAGGAGGGAACTCTGAGTCTCTCTCAAGTGGAGCCGAGCCTGCCGCCGTCCGGGAGGCTTCCCAAACGAATGAGGCGCCGTCGGCCGGCCAAGACGGTGGGCATGCCAAGGCTGGGTTCGTTCCCGGCTCCTATGAGGACTGGTGCGGGGGCCACGGCGTCCCCGAATCCCAATGCACTCGATGCAACAGCTCCCTCATCCCGGCGTTCCAGGCGGTCGGCGACTGGTGCGCCGAGCATGGACTCCCGGAATCGCAGTGTCTCGCGTGCAACCCGGATCTCGTGATCGAGCGTCCGGCGCGTTCGGAGGGCCAATGATCGCGAGGTACCGGGTAGGGAAACGGGCCGGTCTCGCCATCGGCATGTGCGTCCTCGCGGTCGGAGGAGTGCTCTCGGGCTGCGGCGCACCGGACGGCGCATCCGACACGGAAGTTCGCTCGGAAGGTCTCGGGACGGGAACCGGAGGCGGGCGCGCGTCCTCCGAAACACGAGAATCCGACGTGTGCGCGGAGCACGGCGTGCTCGAAGCAGTTTGCACGATCTGCAATCCCGCCCTCGCAGTCGTATTCCAGAGCAAGGGAGACTGGTGCGTGGAGCACTCTCTCCCCGAGTCGTTCTGTCCCATCTGCCATCCGGAGACAGGAGGACGGCCCGGCAACGCGATCACGGTGGACGATGCGCCGCGGCACGGACTCCGCGTACGCCTCGAGTCGCCGGAGATCGCAACGCGATCCGGGTTCGAGGTCGAACGAGCGGAGCCTCCGTCCGAAGGGCTCCTCGTCGTCGCGACGGCAAAGCTCGTTCCGGACAACTCGGCCACGGCTTCGGTGGGTCCGCGGACGGAGGGGATCCTGGAGGAGTACCGGGTTCGGCAGGGCCAGCAGGTGCGGAAGGGAGACGTGCTTGCAGCGCTCGAGAGCGCGGAGATCGCCGATGCGCGCGGAGATCTCAGGTCCGCGCGAACGAGGATGGGCGTGGCGCGTGACCAGGTGGCGCGTGAGCAGAGGCTACACGACCAAGGTGTGTCCCCCCTTCGGACGCTGCAGCTCGCCCAACAAGAGTTGGCGGAAGCCGAAGCCGAGGCCGAGATGGCCGCCTCGGTCCTCCGTATGATCGGAGCGGCCGAGTCGGGTGCGAACGGGAGGTTCGAGATCCGGGCTCCAATCGACGGCGTCGTGGTGGAGCGTCTAGGTTCGGTCGGGGAGATGCTGCGCGCGGACGAAGCGATCTTCCAGATCCTGGACCCGAGCGTTCTCTGGGCGGACATCGACGTGCCCGAGCTCCACGCCAGCGGCGTACGTGAGGGGCAGTCCGTCGAGCTCGAGGTGGACGGGGTCGGAGACCGGATCTTCCGCGGGCGGATCGACTACGTGGCTCCCGTCGTCGACCCTCGCACCCGGACCGTCCGGGCGCGGGCCGTGATCGAGAACCGAGACGGTGCCCTTCGAGCGAACACCTACGCGCGCGTTCGCATCGTCGTCCCCGCGGACCAGTCGGGGGTGCTGATTCCTCGGAACGCCGTGCAGGACACGCGCGGAGTGCAACTCGTGTTCGTGCCGGTGGGACCTGGCGAGTACGAGACGAGGCGCGTGCGCACGGCCGTGTCCGACGGAGAGCGGCTCCCCGTTCTCTCGGGAATCGACGCTGGTGAGGAGGTCGTCACGACCGGGAGCTTCCTCCTCATGACCGAGACGCTCAAGGGTGCTATCGGCGCGGGGTGCTGCGAGCCGGCTCCGGGAGATCTCTAGAACATGCTGGAGCGTATCCTTGGCTGGTCCGTCCACCATCGCTATCTCGTCATCGCGGCAGCGTGCATCCTGATTCCGCTCGGGGTCCGTGCCTTCCTCGAACTCCCGATCGACGCCTTCCCGGATACGACGCCGGTGCAGGTCCAGGTGAATGCCGTCGCGCCCTCGCTCTCCCCCCTCGAGGTGGAACGGCAGATCACGTTCCCGATCGAGCAGTCCATCTCAGGGCTCCCGGGCCTGGCCGAGGTCCGGTCCATCTCGAAGTTCGGGCTCTCCCAGGTGACCGCGATCTTCGAGGACGGAGCGGACCTCTACCTCGCGCGACAAGTCGTGAGCGAGCGCCTGGATGCGGTCGAGCTTCCACCCGGAATCGGCCGGCCGACGCTCGGTCCCGTCGCGACGGGGCTGGGCGAGGTCTTTCACTACCTCGTCACGTCCGAGGACCGATCCTTGAGCGAAGTCCGGACGATCCAGGAGTGGGTCATCGAGCCGCAGCTCCGGTCTGTGCCCGGAGTGGCGGAGGTGAACACCTGGGGAGGCGACGATCGTCAGATCCACGTGCGCGTCGATCCCGTCCGGCTGGCGGAGCACGATGTCTCGCTCGCCGAGCTCGTCGACGCGCTCGAACGGAACAACGCGAACGTGGGCGGAGGTACGCTCGATCAGGCCGGTCGGTCCACGCTCGTCCAGGGGATCGGCATCGTCACCGAGCCCCAGGACCTCGAGGAGATCATCGTCGCTACGCGGGACGGAGTTCCGATCCGGGTCCGGGATCTCGCCCGTGTCGTCGACGGACGGGAGATCCGGCGCGGCGCGGTGACGGCGAACGCGGAGGGAGAGGCGGTCCTCGGTCTCGGCTTCATGCTCATGGGCGAGAACAGCCACGAAGTCACGAGGGCTCTCGGTCTTCGTCTCCAAGAAGTGAGGCGATCGCTCCCCGCGGGTGTCGATGCTCACGTTGTCTACGACCGCACCGCCCTCGTCGACAACGTGCTTCACACGGTGCGGACGAACCTCGTCGAAGGCGCGATCCTCGTCATCGCCGTGCTCTTCGCGTTCCTCGGGCACCTGCGGGCCGGGCTCATCGTGGCGTCAGCCATCCCGCTCTCCATGCTCTTCGCGTTCGACCTCATGCTTCAGGCAGGCATCGCCGGCACGCTGATGAGCCTCGGGGCGATCGACTTCGGACTCATCGTCGACAGCGCGGTCATCCAAGTCGAGAACGCGGTCCGAAGGCTGGGGGACGCAGCGGAAGACGCGGATCCCGTCGAGGTGGTCCGGCAAGCCGCGATCGAGGTCCGGCGCCCCACACTCTTCGGCGAACTCATCATCATGATCGTCTATCTCCCGATCCTCACGCTCGAGGGAGTGGAGGGGAAGCTGTTCCGGCCCATGGCCCTCACCGTCATCTTCGCGCTTCTCGGCTCCCTCCTCCTATCGCTGACCTTGATCCCGGCGCTGTCTGCCGCGTTTCTCCGCAAGCCGCGGCGGAAGCGGAAGGCGTTGAGCAGCGAGGGGAGTGATGGGCCGACCGGCGTCCCCCCGCATAGTGCACGCACCGTGGCGTCCGCGCCTCCCCATGACGAGAACTGGTTCGTCCGGGCGCTTCTCGCCCTCTATCGCCCCTCGATCGCGTTCGTTCTCCGTCATCCGCGCCCGATTCTGGCCAGTGCGCTCCTGCTCGTCGGAGCAGGCGCGTTCCTCGGGACCCGTCTCGGGAGCGAGTTCATGCCGCGGCTGAAGGAAGGCGCGCTCGTGATCAACACGATCCGCTTGGCCGGTGTGTCGGTGGACGAGTCGATCCGCTACGGGACGAAGATCGAAGCCCTCCTGAAGGAGGAGTTCCCCGACGAGATCGAGGAAGTCTGGACGCGAACAGGAACGGCCGAAGTGGCCACGGACGCCATGGGGCTCGAGGTCTCGGACGTGTTCCTCACGCTTCGCCCCCGGAAAGCCTGGACGCGCGCCGAGACTCAGGAGGAACTCGTTGCCGAGATGGATGCGCTCCTTGGCGGGATGCCGGGCATGCGATACGTCTTCACGCAGCCGATCGAGATGCGGCTGAATGAGATGATCGCCGGGATTCGGGGAGACGTCGGCGTCAAACTCTTTGGCGACGACTTCTCCGTTCTCACGGACAAAGCCGCCGAGATCCGAGCGATCATGGAGAGCCTTCCCGGTGCCGCAGACATCGTGACCGAGCAGCTCACCGGACAGCCCGTGCTCGAGATCGAGGTCGATCGCGAGGCGATCGGACGCCACGGAATCCCGGCAGGTGACGTGCTCGAGGCGATCGCGGCGCTCGGCACTCGGGAGGTCGGCGTGCTCCAGGAAGGCGAGCGCCGCTTCCCTGTCGCAGTGTCGCTCGACGACCGGTACCGCCTCGACGCCGCATCCGTGGGGAGGATCCTCGTCGCCTCGCCAAACGGAGACCGGGTGCCGCTCGAGCAGCTCACCGAGATTCGACGGACGGAGGGGCCGTCCACCGTCCAACGCGAGTGGGCGAAGCGCCGGGTCATCGTGCAGGGGAACGTCCGGGACCGCGATGTCGGGAGCTACGTAGCGGAGCTGCGGCAGCGCCTCGCGTCGGATCTCGAGCTGCCCGCAGGCTACTACGTTCGGCTCGGCGGACAGTTCGAGAACTTCGAACGAGCCCGAACGCGGCTCTACTTCGTGGTCCCCGTGGCGCTCGCACTCATCTTCGGCCTGCTCTACCTCACCTACCACCGGTTCCTCGACGCCGCGCGCGTGTTCACCGGCGTCCCCTTTGCAGCGGTTGGAGGCATCGTGGCGCTCTGGCTCCGAGGGATGCCGTTCAGCATCTCCGCCGCGGTCGGGTTCATCGCCCTCTCTGGCGTGTCCGTTCTCGCGGACATGGTTCTCGTCTCCACGATCCGGCAGAACCTCGCGGATGGGATGCCGTTCCACGACGCGATCCGGACCGCGGCCGAGCGCCGGCTTCGCCCCGTCCTCATGACTGGGCTCGTCGCCGCGCTCGGTTTCGTGCCGATGGCGCTCAACACAGGAATCGGCGCCGAGGTTCAGCGGCCGCTGGCCACCGTCGTGATCGGAGGGATGTTGAGCTCGACGCTGCTGACTCTGTTCGTGCTCCCGGTGATCTTCCAGACGGTTGGACGGAGGAGGTGAAGCCTGGCCCTTGTAGTCAACCATCGGGCTCTCAGGTTGTCAGGTCGGGCGTGGTTGGTCTGGTGCGAAAAACTCGACCCGGACGGCGGGGGATGGGGCGGAGTCAAACGGAGGCGCCGGGAGTTCTCCCTGCCGCCTCCACAATGTCTCCACGACCCTGGGGGATTCGGGCAGACTCAGGGGTACACGAGTGAACACGCGAAGCGGCGGTAACTGACCATTCTTGACCCGATACGTCCGAAGTCACGCGGCATCACCAGGTTAGAAAACTAACCGCCATTGGGTTCGATTCCCGCCGCCTCCACCATTTCAACCTCGAACAGCGTTTCCTAACCGGTAGAGCGCCAACGCCAACGGATCGACCGGGATTCCGCTGATCTCCTCTGTGTCCCAGGACCGTGCCCAGATCCTGCCGTTTCGGTACTTCGCGATCTGCTTGAGGTCCTTCGGTCGGAGCTGTTGGGTCCACTTCACCTCGATGGGATGGAACCGCTTCCCCTCGACGTACGCGATGTCGACCTCTCCTTCGGCCTTGATGTAGAACGTCGGGTGGAGCCTCTCCAGATGTGTGACGGCGCAGGCCTCGGCGACCTTGCCGAACCAGACCGGGTCGTCCAGCAGTGGCCCGAGGCGATTGCGAAACGGATCCGGATCCGGACGAAGCCAACTGTTGACCGCATGCAGGATGAACGGGTCGGCGAACATGACTCGACGCGCTTTGCGTGGTGCTGCGGCGAGTTTGTCTTCGAGCAACGCGGCTTGAACGAAAACCGCGTCCATCGAGGTCAGCAGAGCAACGTAGTCCGCGACGGTCGTCGGATGATCGATAGAGAGGTCCTTGGCGAGCGCATTCCAGGTCACCTGCGTTCCGTACCGCGTGGCGACGGCAGTGAGGACTTCCCGCAGGTAGTGCTCCTGCTTCCCCCGCTTCAGCATGTCACCCCGTATCCAGTCGCCGTACGTGGCGAACGTGGAGGGCAGGATTGCGTCGTCCTGCGCCATGTCGTTGATGGCGCGAAGAAAGCCGCCGTGGGCGAGATACCGTGCGAACTCAGCATCGAGGAGGGCTCGCGTTGACTTCTTGATACCGGACTTGGGTCCAAGGAGAGACTGCCGACCGCCCTTGGGGATCCGTTTGGCGAGATTCACATACTCTCTGAAGGTCAGAGGGTCGATGTGGAAGTCGACGATCGAACTCGTCCCCCGACGACCAGGGAAGCGCATCCGAGCTTCCTGGATCAGTGTCGAGTCCGAGCCGGAGACCATCAGCACTAGGTCTTCCAGTGTCCCTGCATCAGCAAGGAACTTCACTCCCTTGTCCCACTCGCGGATGTATGTGACTTCATCTACCAGGAGGTAGCCGGGACCTCGCCCTTCCCATTCGGCAACCTGATCAGTGATCAGCCTTACGAGAGTGTGGTGATCGTCGATCAGTTCTCCGGCCAAGTAGTAAATGCGTTCGGGGGCGGTACCCGACGCGAGTAGCTCCGCCATCCATTGCTTGAGAACCGTAGTCTTGCCGATCTGACGACCACCGGTGAGGGAGTAGATTCCCGGACCGATGAGCTTCAGACGATCGAGAAGCGGCGAGCGGAACGGAAGCGGCAGCTTCACCAACTGCCTCAAGTTTGGGTCCCGCTTCGAGAACCCACCGACAGAGTCTCTGTGGGTGTTGTGGGGCAGGAAGCGTGGGTCCACCGACTGACTCCTGGATTTGAGCAATGAGCATTGACTAAATTTAGTCAATGCCAATTGACCATATTGAGCCGTGGGCGGCAAGGAGAATCGAGCGGTGGAAACCGGGCTGTTGCTGGCGACATCCGTCGAAGAGCCTGGAGTCCTTGTTTGCTCGTACTCCGTAACATAATGATAGCAGGTCGGTTATGGCTCGGCCGTCGCCGCGCTCGGAGGAGAGCCACCGGGATCGAACCGGTCGTCCATGTGGCGACTACGGCGCCGTGTAGACCAGGTACGCCCCACCCAAAATCACCAACACCCCGCACGCCTGCCGCAGCAGACTCGCCCCCCGCGACCCCTCGTTCCAGTTCAGGTACCGCTGGACGAGCTGCGCCGACGTCCCCGCCAGCACGATCACCGCGCAGTGCCCGACTCCATACGCGAGCAGGAGCGTCGCTCCGTAGAGCCAACTCGTCGATGCGACCTTGAGCGTCACGCCGAGCATCGGCGCCATGTACGCGAACGTGCACGGCCCGACACCGACCCCGAACACCAGCCCGAGCACGAATGCACCGAGGAGGCCTTGGCGCTTCGGTCCCGTCGGCCCTCCGCCCGACCAGGGCAGCGGGACGACTCCGAGGAAGTGCAGTCCGAGGAAGAGGAAGATCAGCGCGAGCCCGTAGTTCACGTAGCGACCGACGTCACCCAGCATCCGCCCGAGCGCCGCGGTGACGCCACCGATCGCTGCGATCGTCACCAGGATGCCGAGCGCGAAGACCAGCGCCGTCACGAACGCTCGCCTGGGTGACGAGAGTCCCTGACCGCCGATGAAGGCAACGATGAGCGGAATGCTCGCAAGGTGGCAGGGACTGAGCACGATGCTCAGTACGCCCCAGACGAACGCGGCCCCCAGCGCGACCGGGACGGAACCGTGCACCGCCTGAGTGAGGGTTCCAAACAGTTCGTTCATGCTCGAACTCCACTCTCACGTCGAGAGTGCCCTACGCCGCCGCCTTCACCTCGATAGTGCACCTCGACTCCACTCTCAACGTGAGAGTGCACTACGACTGCACCGAAACCGCCCGTTCGGGCAGCGCGACACCGAGTTCCGCCCACTTCGCCAGGATCGCTTCCTTCGCGAAGAACCCTTCGTGTCGGAACCTCTCCTGTCCGTCGGCGTCGATGAACACCTGCGTCGGAATGACGCGAATCCCGTATGGTTCGCCCGCCTTCGGGTCCTTCCATACGTCGATGAACTCGACGACGAGGGCGCCTCGGTACTCGGCACGAAGTTCCTCGAGGATGGGGGCCATTTGTTTGCATGGAATGCACTTGTCCGAGCCGAGGTCGACGAGGCGGGGGAGGCGGCTCGTTGCCATGGCGCCCAGATCATCTGCGGCCGTCTCTCCCGCGCCATTGGTCTCCGCGCCACTATCCTCCGCGACTCTTGCCTCCGCGCCCGTCCGCTCAGAGCCGTCTGCTGGTACGCGATCCCCTGAGTTCCTCAGCACGAACGCGCCGCCGAACACCAGGAGTGCGCCCACTACGATTGCGAGCTTCTTGATCATCTGTCTCCTCCGAACGCCTGCGCAGACTGGCACTACTTCAAGAACGCGGTGATCTCATCCGGCGAGAGAAGCTTCCCACTGCTCTTGAGCTGACCGTCGATCGCGAGTCCGGGCGTCATCATCGCGCCCATCTGGACGATCTCGTTGATGTCCGTCACCTTGACGAGCTCGTACTCGATACCGAGCGTCTTCGCCGCCGTCTCCGCGTTCTCTGCGAGCTTCTTGCACTTGGGACAGCCGGTCCCGAGGATCTGGATCTTCATAGAGAGTTCCTCCTGGTCAGAATGGTGAGCTTTGCCAAGGACCGACTCCTCGCCGTGCTCGGGAGCTGCTGGAAGTGGTCAAAAGAGTGAGCCATAAATGAGTCCGCTGATGGTCGCCATGACGACGACGAGGCTGACGTAGACGACCGTCTTCTTCGTTCCGATCACGCTGCGGATCACGAGCATGTTGGGGAGGCTGAGCGCCGGACCCGCGAGGAGCAGAGCGAGTGCGGGGCCCTTGCCCATTCCGTTCCCGATCAGTCCTTGGAGGATCGGCACCTCCGTCAGCGTGGCGAAGTACATGAATGCGCCCGCGACGGAGGCGAAGAGGTTCGCTCGGAGGGAGTTTCCACCGACAGCGGTGTTGACCCACTCACTCGGGATGAGTCCCTCGTGGCCGGGCCTGCCGAGCAGAGCGCCCGCCACGAGAACCCCGAAGAAGAGGAGCGGGAGGATCTGCTTCGCAAACCCCCACGATGACGAGAACCAGTCCTGCATCTCTCCGCTTGCAGTGCTGGTGAGCACGCTCAGCGCGACGATCGCCGCCACGAACGGAATCATCGGCGTCCCTGGGAAGAGCAGGGCGAGTGCGAGCACGACGATCGCGGATACCGCGACCTTCCATAGCGACGCGTGGAACCACGCGACCAGCATCACGCAGAGGCCGAGAGCGAAGGCGCCGGTGACGAGCCACCGGACCTCGTAGATCGTGCTCCACAGTCCCGACGGCTCCGCCGGCCGCGCCCAGTTCGAGAAGACGAGAATCCCGACCATCGAGGCGAAGTAGAGGCCCTCCTGGGCGAGGGTGCGCGCGGGGGCTTCGTCCGGCATCGGGATGTCGAGTCGCGCCCGCTCTTCCTGGTCGTGCCGGAAGATCAGGTGCATGAGGAGCCCGATGACGACGCTGAACGCGATCGCGCCGATCCCGCGGGCGGCCCCGAGCTCCATGCCCAGGACGCGTGCGGTCAGGATGATCGCGAGTACGTTGATTGCGGGGCCGGAGTAGAGAAACGCGGTCGCGGGCCCGATCCCGGCGCCGCGGTGGTAGATCCCGGCGAAGAGCGGAAGCACCGTGCAGGAGCAGACGGCGAGGACGGTGCCGGAGACCGCAGCGACACTGTACGAAAGGAGCTTGTTCGCCTTGGCCCCGAGGTAGCGCATCACCGAGGCCTGGCTGACGAAGGTCGAGATGGCGCCGGCGATGAAGAAGGCAGGGATGAGGCAGAGGATGACGTGTTCCCGCGCGTACCATTTGACGAGGTGGAACGCTTCGAGCGCGGCGTCGTCGAAGCGAGCGGTTCCGACCGGCAGCCAGAAGCACGCGAGGAACACCGCCACGATGACGAGGAGCGGTTTCCACTCGTCTCTCCAGTTCATACCCGGTTCCCGTTCATCGGCGTTTCCCGCTCACCTTCCTACTCCCACTCATGTTCGGCTCCAGCTCATCGACTCTCCCAACCTCTGCCGTTCCCCGGCCGGCAATCCCGACTCGCTGCTCCCGCTCGTTCTTGGCTCCTTGGCCTAATGGCCAAACGAATACGCAAATGAAGGCGATCTACTTCGTCAGCTTTGCGTGCTCCTTCGCTCGGGACTGCAGGACGGACTCTACGCAGGAGAAGAAGTTGAGTACGCAGGGGACGAGGAGGGAATAGAACACCTGATTACCCCGCTTCTCGTCCTGGACGATGCCGACGTTCTTCAGCACGGAGAGATGCTTCGAGATGGTCGAGACGTCTGCGCCGACCATCTCGGTGAGTTCCCAGACGCAGCGCTCACCTCGCGCGAGCTCCTCGACGATGAAGAGCCGGGTCGGGTGGCCCATCGCCTTGATGATGGCGGCTCGGGCTTCGTATCGCGCTCTGGCTTTGGCGTCCACGGTCCCTCCTCGCTTACTTCTGGATCACCGCGTACGTCTCTTCCGCAATCGCCACTTCCTCATCCGTAGGAATGACGAGAATCCTCACCCGCGAGTCCGCCGCCGCGACATCCGTCTCGACCCCGCGCGGCGCCGTCTCGTTCCTCGTGAGGTCCATGGTGAAGCCCAAGGCTTCGAGCCCCTCGACGCACGTCTTCCGGATGAGAGAAGAGTTCTCGCCGACACCAGCTGTGAAGACGAGCGCATCGACGCCGCCGAGAACCGCCGTAGACGCCCCGATGTGCTTCTTCACGCGGTGACAGTAGACCTCGATCGCGAGCCTGGCCCGTTCGTCCCCGTTCGCAGCCGCGGCTTCGATCTCGCGCATGTCGTTCGTGCGTCCGGTGAGACCTAAGAGCCCGCTCTTCTTGTTGAGCAGCGTGCCCACATCTTTTGCGGACATCCCGAGATGATCCTGCAGGAAGAGCACGATCGCGGCGTCCATGTCGCCTGGCCGGGTTCCCATCACGAGTCCTTCGAGCGGAGTGAAGCCCATGCTCGTGTCGACCGACCGTCCGCCCTTGATTGCGGCGATGCTGGCGCCGTTACCTAGGTGGCAGGTGATGATCCGGAGATCTTCCGGCTGCTTCCCGAGCATCCGTGCGGCCCGCTTCGAGACGTAGGCGTGCGACGTCCCATGGAAGCCGTAGCGACGGACGCGATGCTCTTGGTAGAGCTCATAGGGAAGCGCGTAGAGATAGGCCGACGCCGGCATGTTCTGATGAAACGCCGTGTCGAACACGCCGACCTGAGGTACGCCGGGGAGGAGCTTCCGTCCGACCTCGAGCCCGAGGAGGTTCGGTGGGTTGTGGAGCGGCGCGAGCGGGATGTTGTCCCGGACGGCCGCGATCACGTCGTCGTCGATCAGGACAGACCCTGAGTACGCCTCACCGCCGTGCACGACACGGTGCCCGACGCCGCCGATCTCGTCGAGTCGCTCGAAGACGCCGCCTTCGCCGGTCAGCCCGGCCAGCACTGCTTCGAGCGCTGCGGAGTGATCTGGGAACTCCCGCTCCGTGACGGTGTCCCGATCGCCCACATGCCGGGTCAGGCGCCCGGTCGGTTCGCCGATCTTCTCGCAGAGCCCGGACGCCAGCACGTGCCCCTCGGGCATCTCGAAGCACTTGTACTTGATCGAAGAGCTACCCGAGTTGATCACTAGAATCTTCACGAATCACTTCCTCTACTTCGCTGACTACTTCCCGTCGAGTGCCTGCGCCTGGAGTGCGGTGATCGCCACCGTATTCACGATGTCGGCGACCGTCGTTCCTCGGCTGAGATCGTTGACGGGTTTGCGGAGACCCTGCAGCACCGGCCCGATGGCGAGTGCGTGGGCGGACCGCTGGACCGCCTTGTACGTGTTGTTGCCAGAGTTGAGGTCCGGGAAGATGAAGACCGTGGCATGCCCAGCGACCTTGCTTCCCGGTGCCTTGGTCGCGGCGACTCCGGCGTCGACGGCGGCGTCGTACTGGATCGGGCCTTCGATCGGGAGGTCGGGACGGAGCTTCCGGGCGATCTCGACCGCTTCCGCCACCATCTCGACGTCGCCTCCGGATCCGGACGAACCGGTCGCATAGGAGAGCATCGCAACGGCGGGTTCGATGCCGACGCTCCGCGCGGTGTCGGCGCTCGAAGACGCGATCTCCGCGAGCTGTTGCGCCGTCGGATTCGGGTTCACCGCGCAGTCTCCGTAGACCAGCACCTTGTCCTCGAGACACATGAAGAAGATGCTCGAGATGAGCGAGATGCCGGGCGCCGTCTTGATGAACTCGAAGGCGGGACGGAGCGTTTCGCGCGTGGTGGTGATCGATCCCGCGACCATGCCGTCGGCGTCGTCCTTGTGGACCATCATCGTACCGTAGAAGATCGGGTCGGCCATGTGGTCGCGCGCGATGTCGAGCGGCACGCCCTTGTGCTTCCGGAGTTCGTAGTAGGTCTGGACGTAGTCGTCGAAGTTGGGCTGACGCACGGGGTCGAGGATCCGCGTGTCACCCAGGTCGACCTTGAACTCGGCGGCGCGGGCGCGGATCCGCTCTTCGTCGCCAAGCAGTGTGATGTCGGCGAGGTCCCGCCTGTGCATGATCTCGGTGGCGCGGAGGATCCGTTCCTCGCGGCCTTCTGGCAGCACGATCCGCTTCCGGTTGCTCGCCGCCGCGTGGAGGATCTTGTGGAGGAAAAGACGCGGCGTGACGATTTCCGGTGCCTCGATCGAGATCTTCTCGCGGAACGCGGCCGGATCGACGTAGCTCGAGAAGAGCGAGAGGACGGCGTCGATCTTCTGCTTGTTCTCCGGCCGAATGACCGGCTTCACCTCGTGAACACGGGTCGCCGTGTCGAACGAGTTCGTCTCGACCGAGAAGATCGGGAGTCGGATCGAGCGCAGGCCCCGGATGAGGCGATCGATCGGCGGAGCGGGGGAGAGCCCCGCAGTGAGGACCATCGCGGAGATGTCTTCCATCGTGGTCGAGATCTGGGACGCCATGAGTCCGGCGATGATGTCCTGACGATCTCCCGGGGTGATGACGAGCGCTCCCGGTGCGATCCGTTCGAGGCAGCTCTCGAGCTTCATCGCGGCGACGGAGAAGCCGGTCGCGACGTTGTCGAGGTACTCCTCTCCGTAGAGGATCTTGCCGTTCAGTGCGCGCATGATCTCGCGCGCCGTAGGGCCGGCGAGGAGCGGTTCCTGCGGAAGGACGCCGAGGAGGGCGATTCCCTGCTCCGTCAGTCGCTCCTGGAGTTCGGCCCTGATCTCCTCGACGTGTGCCTTGTCGACCAGGTTGACCATGGCCGCGTGGAGGTCGCCGCCCCGCTTCTTGAACTGGTCTCGGGAGATCTCCGCAGAGGCGACGATCTGGTCCACGCTCCTCCCGGCGCCCTTCAGGATCATGAGGACGGGAGCGCCGAGTTCCCGGGCGACGAGTGCGTTCACGTCGAACTCGATCGCGGTCGTCACGCCTTCGTAGTTCGTTCCCTCGATGAGGACGAAGTCGTGGTCCGCCTCGTAGGCCTTGTAGCGATCGATGATCGTCTCGAGTAGTTGGTCGAGCTTCCCATGCGCGACGAGGTCTTCTGCGACGACGGTCGAGACGCCGTACATCGACTCGGGATCGTCGTCCAGCCCGAAGTGGCCGTGGATCAGCTCGATGCTGACGTCGGTGGGGGAATCGTCTTCGTGGACGTGGGCGATCGGACGGAAGAAGCCGACTCGCTTGATCGTCGAGGTGAGGAGTTCCATCAGTCCGAGGGAGATGGCGCTCTTCCCGCTCTTCGCTTCGTTGATCGTGACGTAGAGGTTCTTGGACATGGCTGGGTACCCTGTGGGGTCGAGACCCTGATCTTGTTTGGCCGGAATCCGTTCCGACCAGCGAAACATCGGTTCGTGGGGGACGCGGAGGCCCTCCGGGGGCCCGCGAATCCGCCACAGATGGAGGAAGGTACTCGCGTTCCGTGCTGCGAGGGATCAGTAACTTCCGAGACCGTCGCTTTCCGCAGAAGGCCATTAGAAGTGATCGGCTGTCGGAACGGAGAACGTTAGGCGCGGGTATGGCCGCGGCGTTCGTGAACACCGGCAGGTCGGTTGCTCCCTGGCTACCGAAGGATCAGCAGACGGGTGGACGAGCGCGCATGATCGAGTCCCAGCTCTAGCCAGTACGTTCCGCTCGGGACCGGGCGGGATCGGTCGTTTCGGCCGTCCCAGGTGACGGCGTGGGCTCCGGCTTCGACGCGGCCCGAGAACAGCTCCCGGATCCGGCGTCCGGAAGAGTCCACCACGTCCAAGCGCACATGGTCTGTGGCCGGGAGGCGGAACCGGACCGTGGTCTCCCCGAAGAACGGATTCGGCGACGCGATGAGCTGGATCTCGTCCGCAGGTGAGGCGAGTGTTCGTCCATCCGGGGCGGGGACAGCCGACGTCGCGCAGCCCTCTCCTAGGAGCGTCACGACGTTCTCGCTCTCTTGATTCGGGAAGGCGAGGTCGGGTTCGTCGTCTCCGACGCGCGTGTTCGGCACGGAGGTGAAGGTACCGTCGCCGTGGCCGAAGAGTCGGGTGAGGTCGTCGGAGATGGTGTTGACCGCGACGATGTCGAGGTTGCCATCCCCGTCGAGGTCGACGAGCACGAGTTCCTCCGTCCTCTGTCCGCACGGAATCTCAGGACGCCCGCATCCATCGCTCGACGTCGGCCGAATCCTCTCGTGAGCGCTGGGAAAGCCGGCAAGGAGCCGAGCCTCCGCAACCCTGGGCGCGCCGATTTGATCCGACTGGGTCGATCGACCACACGGGAACAGTAGGAAGAAGGAGACTCCCCCCATGAAGCGTTTTCTCACGATCCTGACCGCGATCGCCATCACGGCTGGCGTTGGAACTCTCGGCGTCGGGAACGCAGTCGCTGGTAGTTGCGGCTCCGCCACCGCGCATACGCACGAGAAGGCCGATGCCCATGGGCACGACAAGGCGAACATGCACCAAGCCGGCTACACGGATGATCATGCGGCGAAAGCCGACATCGTCGACCTAGCGATCGGCGCCGGTTCCTTCAAGACTCTGACCGCTGCGCTTCAGGCGGCCGGTCTCGTCGATGTGCTTCGGGGCGACGGTCCCTTCACCGTGTTCGCACCGACGGACGAGGCGTTCGCGAAGCTACCGAAGGGCACGGTCGAGTCGCTCCTCGAGCCCGAGAACAAGGACAAGCTCACGGCCGTACTCACGTATCACGTCGTTCCGGGAGCGCTCGATGCCGAGGATGTCGCTTCGCGTCGGACCCTGAAGACGGTGAACGGCCAGAAGATCGAACTCGCGGAGACGAAGTCGGGTCTCAAGCTGGACGAATCCGGTCTCGTCAAGACCGACCTCTTCGCGTCGAACGGCGTCGTGCATGTGATCGACACCGTGCTGCTTCCGCAGTAGTGCGTAGAGTAGGTGCAGGAGAAACGTCGACGGAGTTGCGGATCTGCATGCAGATCCACAACTCCGTCGTTTCGTTCTGGGCTCGGCCCGAATGTATCTTCGCCTGCGGCGCTTACCGCGCGCGCCGCGGACGTCTCCGTCCGCCGGAGTCATGGCGCTCGTTCACGACCGTCTCCTCCGCACCTTTTCGGAGGAACGGCAGGAACCGCTGGATGAGCGCTCCCGGCCCGCTGTCGCCTTCGCTACGGCGCTTCCTGCGGGGGCCTGCGTGGGAGGCAGTCGCCCGGTTCCCGCCCTGAACGCGCTCGCGATCCCAGTCCC
Organism: Candidatus Eiseniibacteriota bacterium; assembly: GCA_020633975.1. Taxonomy (GTDB): domain Bacteria; phylum Eisenbacteria; class RBG-16-71-46; order CAIMUX01; family CAIMUX01; genus JACKCR01. The sequence continues at coordinate 137,705 of JACKCR010000002.1, forward strand.
GGCTCGGGTGCTGATCACGGACCCGTGCTCGCGCCCGAGCACGCGCACGCGCTGCCGCCTGGTCCCGGTCTCGAGTTTGCTCCTGATCCCTGTCGTAACCGCGACCGCGCGGGGCGTTCCGACCCTGGGACGGGGCCCGACGGCGATCGTCTCGGCGGTTCCTGCTTCCACGGTTGTCTCGCGCGTCACCGGCGTCCCGACGATCCGAACGAGCCGGACGCGTCGACGGTGCTGTCTCCGTGCGATCCGCTTCCGCGGGCTCCCCGTGGTGGAGCAGTCTCATTCCGAGCGTGCGCTCGGTTGCGCGCACCCACTCCCGGTCGTTCCCCGTCACGAAGGTGCGGGCGATGCCGGTCTGCGTGGATCGGCCGGTCCGTCCGATCCGGTGCGTGTAGGCCTCGGGTGTGCTCGGGACGTCGTAGTTGATCACGTAGGAGACGTTCGGCACGTCGATCCCCCGCGATGCGACGTCGGTCGCGACGAGGACGTTGTACTTCCCATCCCGGAAGCCGCGCATCGAGCGGTCCCGCTGGGCCTGGGACAGGTTGCCGTGGAGATCTGTGGCCCGGAAGCCTGCCTTCTCCAGCCGTTCCGCGATTCGTTGGGCCCGACGCTTCGTTCGGGTGAAGACGATAGCGGACCGGCAATCGTCCTTACGGAGGTGTTCGACCAGGAGGCTCGGCTTTTCCGTCTCCTCGACCCGGCAGAGCGCATGGTCCACCGAAGTGGGAGGCGCACTGTGTGCGAGCTGGACGACGTGCGGCGTCTCGAGGAGTTCGTCGGCGAGTCCACGGATCTGCTTCGGCATCGTTGCCGAGAAGAGCATCGTCTGCCGGCGAGGCGGGAGGCAGGCGACGATCCGCTTGATGTCCGGAAGGAACCCCATGTCGAACATCTGGTCCGCTTCGTCCAGCACGAGGGTCTTGACTCGGCGTAGGTCGAGCTTCTTCTGACCGACGAGGTCGAGGAGACGCCCGGGGCATCCGACGATGATCTCCGGCTTCTGCCGGAGCGCCTGGATCTGACGCTGCATGGAGGAGCCGCCATAGATCGAGACGCACTTGAGCGGCGTGTACTTCCCAAGTTCCCGGATCTCGGTCGTGATCTGGAGCGCGAGCTCCCGGGTCGGGGCGACGATCAAAGCGAGCGGACCGCGCGTCCGGTCGTCTAGGAGACGGCTCAGGATCGGGAGCGCGAACGCCGCGGTCTTCCCGGTCCCGGTCTGGGCCAGTCCGAGGATGTCCCGGCCTTCGAGTGCGGCGGGGATGGTCTCGTCCTGGATGGTGCGGGGCGTCTCGAAGCCGACGGCATCGAGGCCCCGGAGGATGGAATCTTGGAAATCGAACCGGGCGAACCCGCTCCGGTCAGTAACTGCATTCATAGGCATAGATTGAGGATGTACTCCACTGTCCGCGCTGATTTTCGCGGGCAGCCGATTCACGTGTCTGACCCAAACAACAGAGTAGGGAAAGAGAGGTCGTAACGTTTGGCGGCGAGACCTTCAGTGAACTGGGGAGGTCCTGCTGTTCGCCGCGAGCCGGGAGGGGTCCCGAACTCCGATAACCGTAGTGGGTTGGCGCGCGGGCTGCAATCCCTATGTTTGGGGGAGTTGGCCCACGCGAGGGTGCCCCGCTACGGGGCGGCGAGGCCCGGTTCGATGCGGAACAGCTTCTGCCTACCGTCGACCGCGAGCCAGGGCGTGCCCCCGTCGGGGGGCAGGAGGCCGGCCCAATCGATCGCCTCTCGGCTGAGCGACTTCTTGTCGAGGAGGATGACGAACCGCCACTTCTCGTGTTCTCGCGGGCCCACCCCGACCCAAACGTGTCCCCGAATCTGCTCGGGTTCGTACTCCTCGGGCATGAACTTGTCGCACCAGATCCCATGACGCTCGAGGCCGTCGAGTCGTTCTAGGGCTCGGCTCACGAGCACTTCGAGGTGGCTCCAGAACAGTGGTTCATTCAAAGCTGTGTCACCTCTTCCAGTAAGTGTGCCGAAGAGACTCGTGCGGCCGGGATCCGTCGGGTCGTGCCGCTGCGCGCTAGGAGCCAAGGGCCCGACGTCCGCACACGTCGTTCGTTGCGCGCGCAGGTCGGGCCGGGGGGAGAGGGGAACTCCACGTCGCCTGGAACGTGGAGCTCCACTGAGTTGGGCAGGGTAGCGAGGCGCTACCAGCGGTCGTTGCGCCGGAATCCGCCGCCACCGCCACGATTGCCGCCACCACGGCTTCCGCCGTTACGATCCTCGGCCTCGTTGACGTTGAGGGCGCGTCCGCCCATCTGAGCGCCGTTGAGGGCATCGATCGCGGCCAGAGCCGCGTCGTCATCCATCTCGACGAAGCCGAAACCGCGCGGACGGCCGGTGTCCCGGTCGTTGATCAACTTCACGGAATGGACCGTGCCGTGCTGAGAGAAGGCTTCGTTGAGTTCCGCTTCGGTAGCGCTGAAAGGCAGGTTGCCCACATAGAGCTTCTTCAATTCTAGACTCCAGACGCCGGCCTGGCCGGCAAGAAGGCGGGAGGTCCGAAGGCCCCGGAGTTCCGGAGACGACTCGCCACCCCAAACCTCCAGCGTGATCGCCGGAGGACTCGCGCACTCGCGAGGAGAAACAACTCTACGGGTGGGGTTCCTCTCGTCGTCGAGCCGGAACCACTGCACAGAGCCGAGTCACAATCGTGACTGTCGCCTATCGCGAAGGGCGCCGACAAGGCAAATCGGAGTCACCTTCGTGGGAGCGAACGCGCGACGGGCGCGAGGCCCGACTGCTGACGCCACTCCATCGAGGTCCCCGAGGGGGTGAGGAACGCGGTGCCCAGCAGGCCGTCGACCTCATCAACGTACAGCAGCGCTGCCGCTCGTGAGGATGTCTCGAACGGACTCGAGAGTCGCTGTCTCGGCGTCCCATGTGATAATCTGTGCAATGCTCCTCGGTCGACTGACGACCGGGGCAGTTCTACGGTCCGGCCGGGAGGTGAACATGACCTTGCGCATCCGTGCCTCCGGAACCCGCGATTTCTCCACACCGCGAGCAGTCGCTCTCTCCATACTTCTCGTCTCTTGCACATCTGCAGCCTTCGCTGAGACCCCTGGATCCATCTTGTACTGGAGCGGCTACCTTCAGCCGCTCCCGGGACCGAACTCCGGATTCATCGAGATCGACGCCACGAGGAGCCACTGCATCGCACTTCGTGAGAATGGGTCTCTTGACGCCTTCGGGAACAACTACTGGGGGCAGTGTGACGTTCCTCCCGGAACTGGTTACATCGACATCGCCGCGGGGGACTCGCACAGTCTGGCTCTCCGAGCCGACGGGTCGGGAGTTGGATGGGGAAAGGACGACTTCGGAGAGTCGACAGACTGGCCCCAGCCGAACACGGGGTTCCTTGCGGTTGCCGCGGGGAGCGAGGTCAGTATTGCTCTCGACGCGCAGGGAACGATCCACGCTTGGGGGCGCACCTACGAGGGGATGGCGGATGTGCCCGAGCCGAACGTCGGGTACGTGGCCATGGACTGCGGAGCCACCCACGCTCTCGCACTCCGGCAGGATGGGTCTGTCGTCGCTTGGGGAGGCAATACTTACGGTCAGCTCAACATCCCGAGTCAAAACGAGGACTTCGTTGCCGTGGCTGCTTCGTTCGGGACGAGTGTCGCCCTCAAGTCCGACGGTTCGATCGTGATCTGGGGCCACCGGAACTTCGGTGAGGGGTTGATCCCGGAGCCGAACGAGGACTTCGTCTCGATCGAGGTGGGCGAACATCACATCCTCGGCATGAAGTCAGACGGCAGGCTCTTGGGGTGGGGACTCAACGATTGGGGGCAGACCGACATTCCGGAGGATCTGCCCCACCTCGAAGCTTACACCGGTGGGGCGCGGTTCACGATCGGCTTGGCCGCGGTGGAGCCGTCTGGAGTGGACGGCGAAGCACCTGTCGTTTCGGATGCCGCCCCATCGGTCCGCGTCATCCCGAATCCGATCAAGGCGATGGCGAGCATTTCCTACCGGCTGACCCAGCCGGGTCCGGTGGAGATGGAGATCTTCGATGCAGAAGGACGGCTCGTCCGTGTGTTGTCGAGGAACGATGATGTCGCCGGGGAGAGCACGGTGGTCTGGGACGGTCGAGACGACCGCGGGTTCAACGTGTCCAACGGTGTCTACATGCTGAAGCTCCGGAGTGCGGAGAGTGTTCTGTCGCACCGCATGGTAGTCCTGCGGTAACGCGCGCGCATGGATGCACTGCCGCGGCGCGCGGCAGTGCGCTCACTGCGGCTTCACGCAGAATACCGCCGCCGTGCGCCCGTTGAGGAACGCGCGGCTCGCCACGAGGTTTCCCTCCGCGTCGTAGACGTCTCCGTACACCGCGAAGTATGGATTGGAGCAGAGCAGATCGTCGAACGTCTGGACCGTGAAGCTCAACGAGTTCGAACCATCCGATCCGGACTCGGACCAGGGGAACGACGATCCGGACGCGGTCGTCGTGTACTCCCACTCGATCGCCTGGAAGACGATCTTGCCGCCGCTGTCCATGGTCACCTCTGAAGGTGCGATCGATGCGCTGAAGCTCAGTTCGAGACTTCCGGGCGCGTCCTTCCGAACGTACCAGGAGTAGTGCCGGGTCTCGGGGATGTAGTAGTCGAGAACCGCACCCTCGGCCTGGAGTGTCCACGTTCCGGTTACGGTGATCGTCGCGTGGTCGATCACTTCGTCGCCGTAGGAGACGCCGACGCTACCGCTCAGCGTCGTCGTTTCGGATACGGTGAAGTCGACGGTGTTCGAGTCGACCTCGCCGCGCTTCTCCTTCAGAGGCCCCGTCGTTGCTCCTTCTGGGACCACGACGACGATGTTGTTGTCCGCCCAGGAGACGACCTCCACAGCCGTGGTGCCGTTGAAGAGGATCTCGTTGTTCTTCGGCAGGTACCCGAGCTTCGTGCCGCGGATCGTGACCTGGTCCCCGACCGCCGCGGTGGACGGCGTGACGGACGTGATCTCCGGTACGACGGGCGCGATCGAGAACTCGACGCTCTGCCAGTCGACCGTGTTTCCGCCCACGCGGACGATGGCGGAGAGCACGTAGTCCTCTTCCTCGCTGGTGTTGTAGCGGAACTCGTCCACGGGTGTGTCGTCCAAGTGGATGGTCTTCGTCGAGTTCGGGCCGAGCGTGGCTTCGTGGTAGGTGGAGAGGCGGCCGACTCCCGACGGCGGATCGCCGAGTGCGGTGATGTCGACGTAGACGCCGACGTCGGTGGACGCCGTCCTCGAGGAGTTCGCGAGCTGGAGGTCGCCGTTGACACGGAAGATTTCGACCTCGCCCGGGAGAGGATCCGCGACTTCGTCGGTGGCAGGATTGCGGAGCGAGTAGCCGTCTTCCTCGCGGTAGTCCCATTGGTACCGGTAGATCGCGGGCATGTCCTCTCCGTAGCGAGGCTTCGTGAACTCGAACGCATCGGGGAGCCAGCTCGCGGTGATCCGTTCGTTCGAGGTCGAGAGAGGCTTCGACACGACCATGGTGACGAGCTTGTCGCCGATGTCCATCCCGTCCACGAACTCGTTCCACGCTTTGCTCGTGTAGCCGATCTGGCCCGTGCTCACGCTGGCCGGGTCGTGGATCTTGAACGTCGAACCGTCGTACCCCACCACGGTCACGGCGTGTGACCACTTGCCGACGAAGAGGCCGACCGGGTGGTGGTTCACGCCGATCTCGCGCCAGAGGTAGTCCCGCATCTGCGTGTTGTTGACGTAGTCCCAGAGCTTCCGGGTGGGCGCGACGCCGGTCCGGTACTTCACGATGCTCGCAATCGCAGAGTTCGTTCGGTAGCCGACGTCGGAGATCCCCTGCTCGTCGATCCCGGCCGCGCCGATCACGTCCATGGCGGACCGGAGGTCTTGGTAGTTCACGGCCTGGGTGACGGTCTGGACGGTGACGGCCCAGCAGTAAGGGGACGAGCCCTGATTGAAGTAGGGGACGCTGAGCAGCGCGGACGCAGGCGGGTCCTGCCCGAAGAACCACTCACAGAGACGGCTCGTGAAGTGATTCGTCTCGACGACCGCGAACGGCGCTCCGTCGATCATCCGAACGCGGGAGGTTTCCATCTCCACCGCGCCGCTCTCTTCGTCGATCACACCGATCATCACACCCGAAGAATCCGCAGTCGACATCCCCTCGGGGAGAGGGAAGCGGATCTCTACGTTCTCTTGGAACTGGCTCACCGCTGCCGTCGTCCGGACGACAGCCATCTCTTGCTCTCCGGTGCCCTCGAACCAGGTGCTCGGTTCGAGCTTCGCGAGCGTCACGTCGAGCGGAGCGGACACTGCTCCCGCGGGGAACACGACGGCCGTGCCGTCTTCCAACGCGACGACGCCGCCCGTTTCGTCGACGGTCGCGGTGATGGAGTCGAGTGGCTCGTCACCACCTGGGTCGGTCGGGACTTCCTCGCGCGAGGAGCACGCGGAGAAGAGCACCGGAAGAGTGACGAGGAGAGATGCGAGGAAACACGAAACGGGAGACGCGAGGCGACGTGCGATCGGCTTTGCGAACATGATGTCCAAACCTTCGGGTGACGGTTCCCATTGACTCGAAGGAGTGGGGACTGCCCCTCTCCAGTCATGGGATCGGCGGAGAGGGGAAACATCCTTACTCGTTGCCGCACTTTTGGTTGTGGGCACAAGTACTTCCGCCCGTCGGTGCGTGTCGCGCTCCCGGACTCGCTGCTGGACCCGCGGCTGTCGAACCCGCGTCTATCGGACCCGGCGTCTGTCGGAGCCGGCGTCAGCGGACCCGCGTCTATCGGACCCGGCGTCTATCGGAGCGAGCGTCGCGTCAGCGGACCCGGAGCACCTTTCGCACCGACGTCTCCGTTCCCGCCACGATCCGGAGGAAGTAGACGCCGCCCGGGATCCGCGACTGTTCCGCCGCGAGTGACCACCGGACAGAGTGGCTTCCGGCCTCCTGTCGCCCGAGGGACTGCTCCGCCACTACTCGTCCGCTCGCGTCGAGGAGGGAGGTCCGTACGACGCCGGCACGAGGCAGCTCGAACCGAAGGTCCAGATGGTCGCCGAACGGATTCGGCCCGGCACGAAGTGCGAGGCGATCTCCGACTCGGACGGGAACGACCGGAGCATCCGAGGGGCCGCCTGCATCGGTCACGTACCAGAACTCGCGGCCATACTCCGCTTCCTCCGCCACGAAGACGTAGCGTCCGTCACTCGTACTGACGCGCTCTCCGACGAAAGACGACGCGGGGCCGGGCGCGATCGAATCGCTCACGTTGAGAAGCGACCCACTGTACCGCCAGAGCTCACGACCGGAGGCGCCGTCGTCTGCGAGGAAGTAGACGGCGCCCAAGTGGCCGCCGAACTCGGTCGGGGTGGACGAGCCGGGCCCGGGCTGGAGGTCCGCGACGAGGTTCACGCTGACTCCGTTCGAGACCCACGGTTCCCGGCCGACGCCCGAACCGTCGTCTGCACTGAAGAAGAGCCGCGAGGACGCGTAGGCGAGTTCCCGTGGGTCAGCTGATCCCGGTCCGGGCACGACTTCTTCGATCGGCACTGCGCCCGCCTCCGTGGCCTTGTACAGCTCACGCCCACTTCCGGGAGTGTTGGCGGAGAAGTAGAGGGAGGGATAGCCGTCGGTCAGGTCCTGCGGGTTCGAATCGGAGACGCCGGCGTTCACGTCTTCGACGAGGTGGGTGCCGGCTCCCGTTCCGTCCGTGCACCAGAGTTCGCGACCCGAGTCCGGGTGGAAGGCACTGAAGTAGACCCGGTCGTCCATGATCGTCAGGTCCGCGGGATCAGAGCTTCCGGCTCCAGGATGGATGTCCGCGACGCGGCTCGCCCCGCTTACGGACGCGCGCCAGAGTTCCGTCCCGTGGCCCGGGTCGGTGCCGATGAAGAGGACACCGTCGGTGAACGGCAGCAGGCTGTGTGGACGGTTCGCGCCGAAGTCCTGGAGCAGCGTGAGGTCTCCGTTGCCCAGTCCGCCGCTGGGCTCCCAGACGTAGACTCCGTAGCCACCCGTGGTGGGGACCTCCGCCACGAAGAAGAGACTCCCGCCCACGAAGACGAGGTCGCTCGGATCGGACCCGTCGGGCCCCGGGTTCACGTCGATCGGGTAGATGCGGTACGTGGTCGCGACGACCGGCTCGAGGCCGAACCCGTCGACGTTCGTCGTCACGTAGAGATCGTCGAGGGTGCTTTCCGAGTCGACGACGAACTCGGACGTCCCGAGGATGATGTCGTCACCTGGAGTCTCCTGCGACGCTTTTCGGGATGCCCCGAGTGGGTCGTCGTCTAGGTACATCCGAAAGACGGTGCGTCCGTAGTAGGGCTCAGTCGCCGCGAAGAAGATCGACTCGTCGACCCGAAGGAAGTCGGTCGGGCTCGAACTCCTTTCGGTGACGATGTCGAACGCGAGTTCCGGTGAGAGGTCGGTGTTCGCGGCGCGCCAGAGCTCCCGGCCGGTGTCGGTTCCATCGAACGCGGTGAAGTAGAGGTGGTCTCCGGCACTGACGAAGTTGCGCGGAAGGGAACCCAAGTCGCCCGGATACACCTCGAGCTTCACGGTCGAGGCGAGATCCCCTTCGCTCCGCCAGAGCTCCGACTCCGACCAGTCACCCGCGGGTTCGGATGCGAAGAAGTAGACCGCGCCGTCGTGCTCGTAGAGGCCAGCGAGCTGGAACTCTTCCGGATCCACGGCCAGATCCGCAACCAACGTGGTCCCGCCCTCCGTTCCGTCACTCCTCCAGAGCTGATCGTCGAGCCCCCGCGTGACGAAGCAGAACTGGTTCCCGATCCGGGTGAGTTCGGCCGGGAAGCTGCTCTCTGGGCCAGGGACGATGTCGGCGACCAATTCGACGACCGTGCCGTCCGTCCGGTAGAGCTCGTTTCCGGTAGCGGAGTCGTAGCCGGGGAAGTAGGTCCAGGACGCGGTCGCGAGCATGCCCGTCCCAATGTCGGCGATCGGCGAGACCAGGACCGTGCCCGCGTCGGTTCCGTCGGAACGGTAGAGGTCGTTGAACGCCTGGAAGAGGAGCATGTCCTGGAACGCGGTGAGGAAGAGAGGGCTGGAGGAGCCGCTGCCGGAGAGGAGGTCCTTCACGAGCTGAGTGCCGCCCGTCGTGCCGTCGGTCTTCCAGAGCTCCCTGCCGTGGGTTCCGTCGTCGGCCGTGAAGAAGGCCACTCCATCGACGATCGCGCCGAAGAAGGGAACGGAGTCCCCGCCGGGGTTGATGTCGAGCACGAGGTTCGTTCCCCCGGGAGTCCCGTCACTGAACCAGAGCTCGAAACCGTACGTTGCGTCAACCGACGTGAAGAGGATTCCCCCGTTGAGGTCCAAGGCCGAGAAGCCCCAGGAGTTCTCCGGAGCCATCCGGAGCAGGGTCGCCGAAGATCCGTCGAGGGCCCAGATGCCCTGGTCCGTACCGCCCACGGGAGTGCCGACGCAGACGACCCGGGTCTCGAGACCTACGAGCGCTCTGACGGCCGACATCGGGGGGAGACCGGGGACCGGCTCGCCCTGGTCGGTCACGTCGTCGAACTGATAGACCCTGAAACCGGGGCCGGCGTTGTTCAGCGCAGCGATGTAGACCGTGTCGCCCAGCCCGGCCGTCTGGAGCGGCGAGGAGCCGCCGCCGTGGATGTTCGTGGCCAGCTCCGCTTGGCCGAAGGCTGTCCCGGATAGGAGGCAGCCGAGGACGGCCGCGACCCGAGCGAGCGGCGGGAGCCACTCGAACGCCGAGAGCACCGCCTTCACGGCAGGGACCGGCAATTTGTTGCGACGCTTGGTGATGGAGTAGCGGGTCAGGGTGATCAGGGCGGTTACGACTGTTCCTGGTGCGATTCGGCGATGCAAGAGATCCCTCCAGAGCAGGTTCGCTGGATTCTAGCCCTACACGCGGATTTGTGAGCGGGAACTGGACATGAATGTCCAAGAAAGACGGCCCTGGCGTCGCCGACGTTCGAGTCCGAGGGTTTCGTTCGCCTGGGGAACGGCGGCTCACGTTGAGTCCATTCTCAACGTCGAGAGTAGTCCGCAGCGAATCCAGCCTGGCGCGGGTTATCCGGACGGGCAGTCTCAGCGCTGAGACTCGCTACCTATCGATTCCCTCGAGCAGCTCCATGAACTCGGCCTTCCCGATGCGCCCTACCGCGTAGTCGAGGACGTTGCCGTCGGGATCGGTGAGGATCGTGACCGGAGTTCCGCCGACTCTGTACTTGCGGAACGCCTCGTCGCCGCCGGGATCTCCCTCGTAGATCATCACCGGGACGGCTGCGGCGTTGATTGCCCTGGCGACGCCGTGATCCGAGAAGACCTCGCGCTTCATGATTCGGCACGGGACGCACCAATCGGCCGTGAAGAAGAGAAGCATCGGCTTGTCCGTCTCCGCGGCGCTTTCCCGAGCGGAGGCGATGTTCTCTGCCCAGGCAACGTCGTTCGAGGGAACGTAGAACGAGTACCAGGCGTAGGCGAGAGACAGCACTAGGAACGACAGCCAGAACACCCTCCAGAAGGGGTGAGAGCGCCTGCTCCGTTTCCCGGACGCACCGTTCGGTGTTGGCGGAGACGTTGGCGGAGATGTCGGCGGAGATGTAGATCGATTCTCATTCATTTGCTTGTTCGTCGTCCTCTCTCGGTGCTGCGCACCAGTCCACTCCGGGCTTGGCCTACCGGGTCAGCTCCTGCCGGATCTCTTCGGCGCGCGTCCTCCATTCCTCGGCTCGTGCCGCCCACGCGTCCGCTTGCGGAACGTTCGTGTCGTCGTTGCTGCCGCCAGCCGCGCGGGTCGTGCTCATCGAGGACGTCGCCGCTCCGCGCTGCGAACTGCCTCCCGCGCTGCGCTGCCACCCCTCGTAGAGTTCCGCGATCGACTCGCAGATCACCACCGTCTCCGCTTCCGGCTCGAGGCCGGGGGCGGCTTCCGTCCACAGTGCCTCGGCTTCCCCGCGCTTTCCCTGCCGGGCGAGTGCGATGCCGAGATCAGCGCCGATGATGGAGAGGGTGTAGATGTCGTCGGGTTGGGTTTGCGCGGATACGTCGTACGCATGGCGGAGGAGAGCTGCGGCCTGCGCCGTCTTCCCGCGTTCGAGAAGGATGGTTCCGAGGAGACCTTCGGCGTCGACGGTTCTCGGATGGTCTGCACCGAGTTCACGGCGCAAGGATTCAACGCCGGCTGCCGCCATGGCTTCTGCCTCGGCGCCGTGGCCAAGTCTCAGGCGCGACAAAGCGAGGTGCATGCGGGAGCGGATCGTGTCGGGGTGGTTCTCTCCGAGCGCTTCTGAGCGGCGGGCGACGATGAACGCGTGAAGGGAGTCGGCGCTGGCGTAGTCGCCGAGGATCTCGTTGGCCTCGGCGATGTTGTTGAGGCTGTTGAGCGTCACCGGGTGGGATTCGCCGTAGACTGTTCGCTTCGCGGCGAGCGCTTCGTTCCAAAGGGGGATGGCGTCACGGAGTCGGCCTTGCCCCGCGATGGTGTTCGCGAGGTTGTTCTTCAGGGTCAGCGACTCGGCGTCCTCGTCGCCGAAGATGCGTCGACGGATCTCGATCGTGGCGACGTAGAGAGACTCCGCGCGCGCGTCGTCGCCGATTTCCTGGTAGACCACGGCCAGGGACTGCATCGCGAGAGCGGAGCGCAACTCGTCGCCGCGTGCCTTCGAGTCTCGCATCACCTGCCGGAACTCGCCGATCGCGTCGTCGACGCGTCCTTGGGCGCGGTAGACGGTGCCGAGCCAGGTACGCCAGGCGTCTCTCAGGGAGGCGTCGTCGTCCGTGTCATTGCTGCCGGTTCGCGCTCCGTCCGCGGGCAAAGCGCCGAGTGCGGTCTCGAGGAGAGACTCGGCGGAGTCGTACTCGCCTTGTCGATAGGAGAGTACGCCGAGTGCGCCATAGTCCTGTCCGATGTCGGCGGGGTCGCCCTCGGCCTTCGAGAGCGCGAGGGCGCGCTCGAAGTGGGGGCGGGCGGCCGCATAGTCGCCGAGTTCGGTGTACGTGTGCCCAAGGGTGGCGCGGATGGCGCGTTCCACTTGCGGAAGATCGGCGAACCTGCCGCCAGGGGCCGACTCTTCGTCGATCCTCTTCGCGGCAACGTCGAGGACTTCGCGCATCGAGACGTCCTTTCCGCGGCCCGCCGCCTTGGACGGGGCGACGGCGGCGAGGAGGTCGCGGTTGAGGAAGTCGTTCACGGCTTGGGCGATCTGTGCCTCGGTGTTCGCTCGCTTCTCCGCACGTCGCGCGCGGAGCATCCCCCACGAAGTGCCCGCGACGGCGATCACGAGCAGCGCGAGGACTGCGCCGATCGCGCCGAAGAGGCCCTTGTTGCGGCGGATCAGTTTTGCGAGCCGGTAGGTCGCGGTCGGAGCGGACGCAGTCACGGGCTCGTCCCGAAGATGACGACGGATGTCGGCGGCGAGTGCGTTCACCGTCTGGTAGCGCCGGTTCCGGTCCTTCTGCAGCGCGGTCATCACGATCGCGTCGAGGTCGCCTTTCAGTTCACGCCTGAGCTCGCCGGGGCTGACGCGACGCTTCGTGGCGATCTCTTGGAGCTTGGCGTCCTGCGACGAGACGCGCGACGACGGCGTCGGCGGATCGACTTCTCGGATCGTCTTTCGAAGCGCGTCGTAGCCGGCCGACCGAAGCGCGTCGGAGGAGAAGGGGAGGGCGCCGGTCAGGAGTTCGTAGAGGATCACGCCGAGGGAGTAGACGTCACTGCGCGTGTCGATGTCGGCCGAAGTGAGGTCGGCCTGTTCGGGACTCATGTACTCGGGCGTTCCGACCAGCTGCCCGATCTCGGTGAACATCGACCGATCCGTGAGTGGAGCGGACATCGCCTTGGCGAGCCCGAAGTCGATGATCTTGGGCTGTGGCGTTCCGCTCACGTCGGTGACGAGGAGGTTGGTCGGTTTGAGATCGCGGTGGAGGATCGCCTTCTGGTGCGCGTGCTGGACTCCGTCGCACACCTGGGCGAACAGCTCGAGCCGCTTCTTCGTCGAGAGCCCGTTCCGGTCGCAGTACTGCGTGATCGGTTCGCCCTTCACATACTCCATGACGAAGTAGGGACGACCCGCTTCCGTCTCTCCGGCGTCGAGCACCTTCGCGATCGCGGAGTGATCCATCAGGGCGAGGGCCTGACGCTCCGCTTCGAAGCGAGCGATCACGCTCTGCGTGTCCATTCCTCGCTTGATGATCTTGAGCGCGACGCGACGGCGGATCGGGTGCGTCTGGTCGGCGAGCCAGACCTGACCCATCCCGCCTTCTCCGAGTTTCTGCTGGAGTTGGTAGGGACCGATCGTGTCGCGTGGGGAGGTCGGGGACTTGATCGGGAGGGTCTCCTCGGTGACCGCGGGGGCATTCGTGTCGACCGTGTCCGCCGGCGCGTGGGTGTCCGCCGGTGCGTGCGTGTCGATGGTGTCTGCGCTGTCGGAGGTTGCGCCGAGGCGATCGTCGTGTGGAACGCCAGCGTCGCGGGGCTCGTCAGCGTCGCGACGATCGCTGGCGTTGCGCGGATCGCCACCGCCGCGATGGCTGCCGGTGTCGCGGGGCTCGTCAGCGTCGCGGTCTGGTCCGCCCGGTGAGGTTGATTGGTCCATGGGCAGAGAGTGTAGTCCCGTTCGGCTGTGGGGGCGACCCGAGACCGTGGAGTCGGGCCCTCATGCGTCTCTTCGTCCAGTTTTCGGGCTCGTCGGCGGGGCGCCTATCGAATCCGAACTACGGGTGCACGGCTCCACCGAACGTCTGGACCCCGATGGATTTCACTTCGTTTCCTTCGAAGACGCATCCATCGATCTGCAGGATCGGCGCGGGGTTGGCGACATCTGCGGTGAAGGAGACGGCGCCGCCGTCTCCATTGTCGCCGGCGCTGTTGTTGCGGAACTCACAGTCGATCAACGAGAAGGTGAACGGTTCCGTTTGGTTGAATCCCTCAGGGCCATAGTAGATCGCTCCGCCCCGGGAGCCGTTCCCAGTCGCGCGGTTGTCGACGAAGGCGCAATCCTCGATCGAGATCTGGGATGTGGCGGTGGCGGCCACCACCGCGATCGATCCTCCGCTGCCCTCCGGATGACCGCCTGCGAACGTGAAGCCCGCACCTTCGTCGCCGATCCGAGTCAGTCCACCGTTTCCGATGACGTCGAGGTGGCGGCAGTTCGCGCCCAGTTCGACGCGAAGTACCGTCTCGCTCTTGCCGCGAGTCGAAAGGAGCGAGACCCCACTCGGAAGCGCGAGCGACTTCGGAAGGGAGTATTCGCCGGGGAGCACACGCACGACGTCTCCCTCGACGAACTCGGTTTCGAATGCCCGCCCCAGCGTGCACCACGGGTCGGACTCGGTTCCCGTTCCGCCGTCACTGCAGCTCTCGCCCCCGACGTAGAACACCTGGGGGGATCTCGGAGCCTTGACCGGCGCCTCGGCGGGCGCCGCCCCCGCAACTCCGAGGCATTGGGTGAGCGCGACCGCGACTAGGGTCGCGAGGAGACGGTTGCCGCGTGAGACGTGACGACGCATGTTCCTCCCTTCCTGCTCTGGCGAAACGCAGGGAGTGGGTACCGGGAGAGGTGGCGTTCGTGTGCGTCCAAGTGTACTCGATGACTGAGGGCAGAGACAACAACGTCGGTTCCGCCCGCACCGCCACAAGTGGCGAGAAGCCGATGCCCCATGAGCATCCGATGCCGGATGAGCCTCCGATGACGGGCGTGCCGGACAAGTGCTGATAGCTGCAATTCGGGTGGGGGAGGAGTAGGATCTTCGCGCCGGCGACATCCTCGGGGGGGCGCGACGTCGGTCCTCCCGGGAGCTACTGATGTGGAGAGGAGGTCTTCGTGCCGAACTCCATCAGGATCCGAAGGCTCGCGTCGAGTATCGGTACCCTCGCTGCTCTTCTTCTCCTGCTTCCGTCCCTCGCTCTGAGTGTCCGCTATGATCCCTCCGTATGGAGGATCGTCCCAAACGCGGACGCGTTGGGGATGGGAGGCGCGTTCTCCGCGGTTGCCGAGGGGCCGGCGGCGGTGCGCTGGAATCCGGCGAGTCTACCGTTCCAGTCTGGCGCAGCCCTGGATATCGTCCCATACGTCCGTCCCACCCCCAGTTTCGACTACGTTTGGTTCACCTCCTCGGCCGGAAGCATTGATTTCGGATCCGTAGGAGTCGGTGCGAATGTGAACTACTACGAGGTCGATGATATCGACGGGGTCGATGCCAACCACCAACGCCACGGCGTGTTCGACTGGTCGAACATCGGAGTGCTGATTGGCGCGGGAGTCGATCTCTTGGACTTCTTGGGGAGCGGACGAGAGTATCAACCTGTTCGGATCGGTCTTGGGGGAACCTTCAAATACTATCTCGCCGACGATTACTTCTCGGATTTCCCCGGCGACTATGTCGCGTCGGCCCACGGGTGGGACCTAGACTTCGGGTCTCTCGTGCGAATCGACCGAATGGCAGGGGAGACCTTCACGCAGGTGAGCGGTGCATGGACGGTCGAGAACGTCCTTGATCGCAAGGTGCAGCCCGACGACCTCCCGGTTACCCGGGTCGACCGATTGGGTCTGGCCACGAGTGTGTCCACGGGGACCGCTCGTTTCTTCCCATACGTTCTTCGGGTACGGCTGGTTGGAGACGTCTCCGGCATACTCGTGACGCCCGACGATTGGGATACCACCGTCTACAACGCGGGTGCGGAGCTGGACGGATTCGGGATTGCCGCGCTCAGGATCGGGTGGGCCAGTGATTCGCACGGGGACTTCCATGGAACCTCATTCGGGGCGCGACTGGGAAACGAGTTCCCGGTCGGTCCGGCCGGAGGTCTCTTTGACAGGCTCGCCGTTCGCGTGGACTTCGCCAGCGTTCCATCTGACATCGGCCAGCGCGCGGAGTACTTCACCCTCGCCATTCGAACCGGATTCCACTGACGTAGGTGATGTGGAGCGACCCCTCCCACCCTCCGCCGAGTTCAGCGCGCGACCGTCACCTTGATCGGTTCACCGCTTCGGCCGGTGCGAGCGAAGTAGACGCCTCCCGGGACGCGGAGTCCTCTCTCGTCCCGCAGGTCCCAGGTCCTCTCCGGAGACCCTGCGTGTAGCGTCCGGACTCGGCGCCCAAGCACGTCCGTGACCACCAGATCCTCCTCCGCGAGCGCGGGAGAGCGCAGATCGACGTGCGCTGCCGAAGTTGCGGGCTGGGGATACACGAACGGCGCAGTGTCGACCTGTGCGGTGGGGCCGTCGACCGCGGATGGAGAATCGAAGGAGAGAGAGACGGCGAACGTGCCCGAAGCCGAGGTGACGACACCGTCCGACGTCTGCGCGTAGCCGAGTAGGGTCAGGCTGGCTTCGTAGAGCCCGGGTTCTAGGGTGATCGTTTCATCGAGGTCGATCCGGACACCCTGCTGGAACCGGTAGAAGCCGCTGCTCGGCCCGAGAAGCGCGATCGTCGCCTTTGCCTGATCGACCGGATCGATGAAGCCATCGAGACGCGCTACCGTCGTCTCCTCCACGGTGAATCTCCAGAAGAGACGGGCTGACCCGAACGACTCGAGGAACGCGGCTTCGTCGCTGGTCGCAACGGACGCGGAGAATCCTCCTTCGGCCGTGAATCCGTCGGAGTCCGCGAAAGAGGCCTGGAAGGACATCGCCTCACCCTGCGAGACCTCGTTCTCGAGCGTGGTCAGGGCGTCTTCATTGAAGACGCCCAAGGTCGTGATCTGGGTTCGATCGGAGTCGTGGAGGAACGGGTCTCCCGAGATCGAGACGAACGTATCGACATCCCGGATGATCGACTGGGTTGTCACTCCGGCGTCGCTTTGGCCGACGAAGAGAGTGAGACAGAGACCGATTGCGAAGAGGGACCGGCGGTAGCTCATCCTGACCTCCCGAGGATTCACGGTTCTGAGAGACTCCCATGGCACGCCAAACCCAACGTCAACGTACCACGCTGCGGGTCTAGGGGACGCGTGCGACGCCATTGGGGGGTGCCCAGGAGTCGCCTCATCGGGGCGATTGATACGTGAAGGCGAGGGCTTTGCCGGGCACTGTCGCGGCCCGGTCGAGTCGAGTCCAGGCGATGTGGGGCGGTGACCCGTTCTGGGATCCCCACCGATGAGAACTCCGGGTAAGGTGAGTCTCACTGCGGGAGACTCGATCGAACCGCGAGTCTTGGGAAGGAGACGGATCTTGAAGACGCTCATTACGGAGTTCATCAGCCTCGATGGTGTCGTGCAGGCGCCGGGAGGAACGGACGAGGACCGGGACGGGGGATTCGCCCACGGCGGCTGGTCGATGAAGTACTTCGACCCTGCCGTCATGGGAGGCATGTTCTCCGAGTTGGCCGGGCAGTCCGACGCACTCTTGCAAGGACGCCGGACCTATCAGGTGTCGGCCGAGGCCTGGCCGACTCGATCGGGCGATCCCTTCTCGGACTGGATCAACCGCGTGCAGAAGTACGTCGTGTCCGACACACTCGATGAGAAGGACCTCGCGTGGAAGCCCACCACGGTGATCCGGGGAAAGGACTTCCTGGAGACGGTGTCCGATCTACGGACGAAGCCGGGCGGCTACATCTACGTGTACGGGAGCTCGCGGATGGTGCAGTCGTTGCTTGCCGCGGACCTCGTCGACGAGCTGCTGCTCACCATCGAGCCGATCCTCCTCGGCGGAGGAAAGACGATCTTCCCCGCGAACGGGAATGCGCTTCCGTTCGAGTTGGTGTCGACGGTCCAGGCCAGCACGGGCGCGCAAGTCTGCCGGTACGCACGCGCGCGGTAACTACCTTCGATCCACCTTGACAGGGTCTGGTGCGCTTTCCGAGACTCCCGTCAGTTTCGGTTCGCCCAATCGATGACTCTCACCAGTACGCAGAGTCCAAGGCGACGGGGGGCGTCCTCGTTGCGGGAGACGAACCCCCAGATTTCGCGGGAGAGACACCTCAACCCACAGGAACGTGGAGGTCGGATGGCCAAGCGAGTGATTCTCAGCGTCGGGACGAAGCGTGGCTTGTTCTTGCTCGAGTCGAGCCGCACGCGGAAGTCTTGGAAGGTGAGCGGACCACACCTCATGGGGTGGTCCGTTCCGTATGCGATCATGGACACGAGGAGCACCCCCAAGCTCCACGTGTCGGCAACCCACTACTCCTTCGGGAGCACGACCTACTCGGCGGACATCGCCGGGAAGAAGTTCACGGCGGCGAAGCAGGCGCCGGTGTATCCCCAGCTCAATCGGAAGGCGGCGAAGTTCGTCAAGGAGTGGGGACTTGCCGACCCCAAGCATGTGTGGGTGATCACGCCGGGTCACGCGTCCCAGAAGAAGGTTCTCTTCGCCGGCACGTCTCCGGCCGGTCTCTTCCGGAGTGAGGACAGCGGCGCGACGTGGGAGCCGGTGGCAGGGCTCAACGAGCACAAGACGCGCAAGGACTGGAATCCAGGCGCAGGGGGACAGGCGCTCCACAGCTTGCAGGTGGATCCCGAGGATCCCAACCGGATGTATGTCGCGATATCGGCCGCGGGTGGGTTCCGGACGGACGACGGTGGAGCGAAGTGGAAGCCGATCAATGACGCGGTTGCCGAGTATGTCGGCGCGCCGAAGGATTCAAAGGTCGGCTCGTGCGTGCACAAGCTCCTCATCCATCCTGCCGGCTCGGGGCTCCTCTACCAGCAGAATCACGTCGGAGTCTACCGGTCGGAAGACCGGGGTGACACCTGGCACCGGATCGACGGAGGGTTGCCGTACGACTTCGGCTTCGGTCTCGCCGTTCACTCGACGGATCCTTCGGCCTGCTACGTGCTTCCGCTTCGTCCCGAGGAGTACAGCTTCCGTGCTACCAGCGGCTCTCTGGCCGTCTACCGCTCGTCGAGCAAGGGTTGGAAGAAGCTGACCCGTGGGCTTCCGCAGAAGAACGCGTACATCAGCGTGCTCCGTCAGGCGATGGACGCGGATCGGCTCAGCCCTTGCGGGATCTACTTCGGCACCGCGAGCGGAAGCGTCTTTGCGAGTAGCGACGACGGGGCGACCTGGCAGTCGGCCGTGGACCATCTTCCTCCGATCTATTCGGTGACGGCGGCGGTGGTCGAGTGACGACCGCGCCCTCGGTGACGCTCGTTCTTCCGAGCGTCGTCGCCATGGTCGTGGATACGAAGCGGATCGCGACGCGCGGCAACACGGTTGTGAGCGCGTTGCGGTCCGCGTTCGAGCAGTATCCGCAGCTCGAGCGTCATCTCATGACGGAGTCTGGCAAGATCCGTCCCCACGTTCTCTGCGTCGTGAACGGCAGTGTCGTCCCGCGCGAGAAAGCACCGGACTTCCGGCTGGAAGACGGCGACGAGCTCCTGATCCACCAGGCGATCTCGGGAGGTTGAGAGAACGGTTCCGCTGGGGGCGACGTCGCGCGCCGGCCGGACTACGCCGGCCGACCTACGCCACCGGACCTGCGCCGGCGGACTGCGCCCAGTAGCCTGCGCCAGCAAGCAGTTCGCGCGACACAAGGAGACGGCTGCCGACGATCATGCTCGGCTCGCTCACAATCGCCTCATACAGTTCCTTCCATTCGCGGGTTCGTGGGCGAAGGCACCCAGGTCCTAACTTCCGTCCAATGAACTTAACTTGTCCCGAGCGGGGTAGGCGTGGTGGTGTTAGCAGACGGCTAGGTTCGGTTGGAGCTGCCCCAATCGAAGGCCGATCACAAGTGAAGTAGCCAACCACTCCCCGAAAGCCCCGCGGACGTGTTGAGATCGATCCTTCTCGCCCTTGGCGTCATCTGCGCCTTCCTCCTGGCTCCGAAACTGGAGCGCGCTCTCGATCTGCATTCCGAAGAGAAGGTCCTGCAGCTGGAGACGCGTATGCAGGAACCCGCTTCGGAAACCCTGCATTCAGCCGCGAATCCTTCTGCGGCTCTCGGGTCCTCGCGATCGATCGCGGTGTCTTCCTCATCTCTGTCGCCCGGCTCGACGACCAGGTCCCCGCTCCCGCTCCGCCTGGTCGATACGGGCGCGGTGGGCATCGAGGCGGATCCGGCGCTCTGGAAGAAGAACGACTACTCGCACGCGTCGCTCGCGTTCCGCGATCTGGTCGACGTGGACGCGGAAGTGAAGCGTGTGCGCGCGGAAGACGGCCAGTTCGGTCCGGCCGCGGACGAGGATGCCGACGCTGCTCCGGTCGATTCGATCCGTACGCAGTGGCGGGAGTACGTCGATCTCATGGTCGAGTACGGAAACAACGGGATCGTCATTCCCGCGTTCCTCGAGCTGATCGACTTCGACCGGGTGGGGGACGGCTTCGAGGTCTACAACAGCGACAGTCGGATCCGGGAACACCAGCGCGTCCTACGGGCGCGGTTCGTGGAGTTCATCGAGTACGCGCGGGAGCAAGGCATGCGCGTGTACCTCGGGACCGACATGCTCGCGACGACACCGCCGCTCCTTCGGTATCTCGAGTCCTTGCCGGGTGGGCTGACCCCGGAGAACCCGAGAGTATGGGACGTGTTTCGCGCGGGCATCGAGGAGCTCTTCGCTCGCGTACCGGTCGACGGCGTTCTCGTGCGGATCGGAGAGGCGGGGCCACTCTATCGGGACCCCGACTCGGACTACTCGAGCCGGATGTTCGTGCGGGATGTCGGGGGGCTCCAGGCGATGCTCCAGGGGCTCTTGCCCGCTTTCGAGGGTACGGATCACGACCTCATCCTTCGCTCTTGGTCCGTCGGTCTGGGTGAGTTGGGCGAGCTGCACACGGATCCGGCGGTGTACGAGCAGGCTCTCGCTTCCGTTCACTCACCGAACTTGATCGTCTCGACGAAGTACGTCGCGGGCGACTACTTCGGGTACTTCCCGATCAATCCGACGTTGCTCTCCGGTGAGCATCGGCGTTTGGTTGAGTTTCAGTGTCGCCGAGAGTACGAGGGCTTCGGTGTGTTCCCGAACTTCCTCGGGGAGGTCCACCAGAGGGCACTCGAAGAGATCCTCGCGGCGAATCCGCACGTCGAGGGTATCTACCAGTGGACCCAAGCGGGAGGCCCCCTCAGGGCGGGGCCGATGTCGCTCTATCTGCGGACCGGCACCTGGCAGTGGGTCGATGCGAACGTCTATGTGACGTCGAAGCTGGCGATGAACCCCGAGCTATCGGTGCCCTCGGCGTTGGCCGACTGGGCGAGGTTCCGGTTTCCGGATTCACCGGTGGCACAGAATGCCGTGTGTGAGGTGCTCTCGCGATCGCGGGAGGCGGTAGAGCGAGGTCTCTACGTACGCCCCTTCGCCGAAGAGAGTCGCTGGGTGCTCGGCGTGGAACTGCCTCCGCTTCTATGGCTGCACGAGTGGGACATGTTGAGTGGCTGGCAGTCGATCACGAGCCAGATCTATTCGGCGTGTCGCGGACGGGTCGACGAAGCCGTGGCCGACGGATACGAAGCGCTCGATGTCGTGAAGGAGATGCGAGCGAGCCTCAGTCCGACTGATCCGAACTCGTCCGATCCGAACTCGTCCGATTCGAACTCGATCGAAGCCCTTCGCGCATCGCTCGACTATGAAATCAGCCTGTTCGAAGTACTCGCTACGTATCGTGAGACTTTCCTCCGCTACTACGTCTGGCTCGAAGATGGGGGCTCCAAAGATGCCTGGCTCGAGGCGAGACGGGAGTTCGTCGCGGCGGCGAAGGACCACCGCGTTGCCTACTCGGATCGAGTGGACTTCCCGGCGTGGGAACTGAGGTCCGCACTCAACGCAGCCGAGCTTGCGTCCCAAGGGGAAGAGGCCCGTTGGCTTGCGCGGGGCCTTCTCTGCGTCTTCCTTGCCACTCTCGCCATGGGCAGCTCGGTGGTTCAGAAACGGACACCGTCGTTCGCTGGGATGAAAGCCGCTCGGTATGTCTGGACCGCGACCGTCCACCCCTGGCAGGTGTCTCAGTTCGGAAAGGATCCGTCCCCGCCCTACCGCAGCCTGGCCGGGATGATCCTCATGGTGTGCGCGCTCACCGCGCTCGCCTTCTCGTCGCTCTCTTCGTATGGCATGGCGTTGGTCGTGCTGATCGGATTGATGGTGTTCGCGCTCGGGATGAAGGCGGGTTGGAGCGGCCCTCTGGCCCATCCCCGCGATCGATTCGTTCCGGTCGTTCTCGCTCCGCTTCTCCTCCTCTGTCTACCGTTCCTCGTCATCCTCGCGTGGCACGGACCCCAGGGATTCTGGCTCCACTTTTGGACGGATGCGCCGTTCCGCGTGGGCTTCATCGGAGTCGTCCTGGCTTCGCTCGTTTGGGTGGCGGTGGGTGTGCTTTCCGCCGCTCCGAGCTTGGGCGTCGTTCCGGCACGTCACGCGTTGGGAGCCGTCTGTCTCGGTACGGGAGCGGTCCTCGCACTCGGATCGCTGCTCACCCCGGACATCACGTTCCTTCTGCGCTTTCTCGACCAGCCCCTGCAGGTCGCACCGATGTCGCACTCGATCGTCCTCGGGCTCGTCGAGTACGGTGGACTAGGTGACGACGTGCTCGTATACGGCCGCGGACTCGGCATCGTGCTCGCCACGGCCGGCCTCCTTCTCGCCCCGGGGCACCGACGCTAGCGAACGAGGTCGAGCCTCCGCGTTGCGGATTCACCGATCGCGATGAACGAGACTGCGAGTGTTGTGACGGAGAGCAGGTGGCTGCGGCGCATGAGACCTCCGGTGGACTGCGGATCGAAGGGACGAGTGAGAGTGGTGAGATACTAGGTCGTGAGCGTATCCGGGTCCATGGCCGGGGCGTTCGACCCGAGACTGTGGCGCTTCGTGGCTCGTTTCTGGTGCTACTCTCGTGAAACCACCTTTCTTGCGTGAGCCTCGTTCCAGGGGGGATACCATGTACGCGAATGCCCGCTCGAGGGTCATCCGTTTCACCGCTGCATTGGTCGTGCTCTGCATTCAGTTGTCACCCACTGTTTCCGGCGCCGAAGCGGGGTCGGATTGGTGGGGTGGCTTCGCACCCCCGTCGTCCGGCGGGCAAGGTCTGGACGGGCCAGTCCGGGCGCTCCTCGACACCGGAGGCACTCTCATCGCGGGCGGAGAGTTCACCAACGCAGGTGGTATCTCTGCCAATCACGTCGCGGAGTGGAACGGTTCGAGCTGGGAACCCTTCGGTTCCGGCACCGACGGCACGGTGACGTCGCTTCTCTCCTTCGGTGGCGGTGTGGTCGCCGCGGGAGAGTTCTCCCTTGCCGGAGGCGTGGGCGCGTCGAACGTCGCGTTCTGGGACGGGGCGGCATGGAGTGCGCTTGGTGGTGGTGTGAACGGGGTCGTGGAGGCCCTTGCGAGTTTCCAAGGGCTACTCATCGCCGGGGGGCGCTTCACCGAAGCGGGCGGTGTATCCGCACCGTACCTCGCGGCTTGGGATGGTGCCGAGTGGTTCGACCTGGGGGCCGGACTCAACGGATGGGTCTTCGCGCTCTCGACTTATGGCGATGCGCTCGCCGTGGGCGGTTGGTTCACGTCGTCGAACGGCGGCGGCATCCGGATCACCTCGTGGGACGGATCGACCTGGTCGGCTCCCTTCGGTCCCGTGAATGGACCGATCTGGGGGCTCACACGGTGGCCACTCGGAAGCCCGGACGCACTCGTCTCGACCGGATTCTTCGAGATCTCGGGCGGCGCTGCGACGAACTCGATCGCGGCGTGGAATGGGAGCGACTGGTATCCGGTCGGTGGGGGAATGAACGGACTCGCGAACTGCGCGGCGTCGCACTTCGGTCGGCTCTTCGCTGGCGGTAGTTTCGACCTCGCGGACGGGTTGCCCGCGGCGGGAGTCGCGTTGTGGACGGGCGATGGATGGGAGGGGTTGGGCACCGGCATCGATGGCCATGTGAGGGCCCTCACCTCGCACCAATCGAGCCTCTACGTAGGTGGAGACTTCACCGAGGCTGGCGGCATGCCTTCGAGCTACATCGCGCGTTGGGACGGTCAGGTTCCTTCAGACGTGCCGGACGGCCCGGATCGTGGCCCGGCTCCATGGGCCGAAGACGCGAGCCCTCGCCTTCTCGCCGTCCCCAATCCGGTCCGCGGCGGAGAGTCTGTCGAGTTCCGTCTCCAGCTGCCGGGAGATGGCGGTGAGCGGCACGTTAGGCTCGCCGTGTTCGACGTGCACGGCCGCCAAGTCGCTGCGGTTCTCGACCGGCCCATGTCCGTGGGAACGCACCGGATCCGTTGGGACGGCAGCTCGGACGACGGTGCCGTCCTGCCGTCGGGGTCGTACTTCGCGCGCCTAGAGGTAGCAGGACAGGTGACGACGACGAAGGTCGAACGCTTGGGCGCCCCCGTGCAGAAGCGTTGAACCCCGTTCGGCCCGTGTGCAACGGGTTGACGGGTGTGGTGGCCCCGACGATCATGACGTGACCCCAGATCGGGCCTGAAGGGCGAATCGGTGCTTTTTTGCGTTTGAGCGCGCAACTCCGTCGCGAGCACTCACGAAAAGGGATGGGTGAGTGTCGTGGGCGGCATGGCCGAGGTCCGTTCGGCCGCGGCGTCTGGGCAACAGTGTGTCGTCACGAACTTGGTGGAGGATTGCGGTCCTCGGTTGTCGCGTCGCTCTGAGATTCGACGCCTGATAGGGATGTGCGGACCGGCTTCGCGACCTGGGTTTCCAAGGTTCGAGTTCGGGGCGACGTCGGGTGGATCGCTATCTGGATGGAAGGAGTTCCACGTCATGCCATGGATCCGGTTGTCTCTGCTCGTTGCCGTACTCGTATCCGGCCTGTCCTGCGCGGGCTCGGGAGTTCCGAAGGATTTCAAGGTGGTGTTCGGCGAGGGTGGAGGTGTGACCGGCCAGTGGCGAGGACACACCATCGCTGCGGACGGTCAGGTCGAAACCTGGGCCGGCGCGTCTGCCGAAGTGAATCCGAAGCCTGCCGGCAAGCTCTCCGACAAGTCCAGGTCCGCGATCTGGGACGAGCTCGAGAAGTCGGGCTACTTCGAGATCGAACGGAACGAGCCGGGCAACATGACCCGGTTCATCCGCGTGACCGCAAACGAAGAGACCCACGAAGTCACCTGGCCCGCCGGTGGGAGCGACGACACCCTCGAGGGGCTGCTCGCATTCTGCCGTGAACAAGTGAAGAACCAGTGAACCAGGACGCGTCGAAGGAGGCGCCAATGACGACCCGTACACCGATCCGAACCACTCCTATCCCTGCCGTGCTGGTTCCAGGCCTCTGTCTTCTGATGGCGGCGAGCGCGGAAGCGATCGACACGTCCCATTTCCCGATCCCGCTTCCAGAGGTGAAGAGCAGTGAGACCGCTGCGCGTCCTGCGAAGCAGATGGCAGTTCCCGACGATGCCGGACGACCCGGGTTCGCGGCGAAGACGGCGAACCGGTTTGCCGGGTCCGTGGGCCGGACGCAGCCGGCCAGCGAGCAGCTGATCGTGGGAGTCGAGCGGCGTCTCGAAGCGATCCGCCAGGCCAAACTGCTCGGCCTCGATCGGAATCCAGCCGCGCGACATCTCGGTTCCACCGACGCCGTCTTCGGTTTCGAGCGGCTCGAGTCCTCCAACCCGGATCTCCAGATCCGCTGGCACGAGGACACTGGTGTTCCTCGGTTCATCAGCGGAACGAACCTCCTGCCGATGACGGCGACCCCGTTCGCGCCGGAGGATGCAGCGGCCGCGTTCCTGCGCGATCAGAAGGCGCTCCTTCGGATCGACGATCCGAGCGCCGAGTTCGAGCAGACGGAGAAGATCGAGAGCGAGGACGGTTTCCAGGCGGTCAGGCTCCAGCAGGTGCATGAGGGCATCCCTGTCTGGGCCCGCGACGTGGTCGTTCGTCTCGATCGGTCCGGCCGGGTGAGCGGATTCAGCGGAACGCACCTCCCGAGTGCGTCGTTCCCCGACGCGACTCCCGCCGTCTCCGAGGGCGCGGCTGCGCAGACTGCGCGTGAGTCGATGAGTGATCGGTACGGTACAGCGGCCGTTTCCGAGACGCCCGAGCTGATGTATTTCCTGCCGATCGCGGGGAACCCGGAAGCCGAGTCAACGCAGAAGGAGCCCCGTCTCGCGTGGCGGGTGCGGACGAGAGGGAACGCGCATCAGGTGGACGACGTGTTCGTCGATGCGATGACCGGAGCGATCCTCCACAGCTCCACCCGAGTCTGCATGACCGGCCCGGCTACGGGTTCCGGGCGCGATCTCGCGGGCGTGACGCGGAGCCTCGAGCTCTGGGAGTCGAACGGTACGAACTTCATGGTCAACACGACCAAAGACATGTTCGACCTGAACGGTAGCCAGATGCCCGACAATCCCAAGGGCGGGATCCTCATCGCGAACGCGAACCACGCGGAGAACACGCAGGAACTCTTCCACGTCACGTCGAACAATCTGAACAGCTGGACGGGCTCGGAGAACGCGGTTTCGTCTTCGTTCTACGCCGGCCAGGTCTACGACTACTTCAAGCAGCGCCATAGCCGGACGAGCATCGACGGCAACGGTGGGGCGATGATCCTGGTCGTGAACTTCGGGACGAACTTCGCGAACGCGTTCTGGTCTGCTCCGATCATGCACTTCGGGAACGGAGACGGGCAGGACTTCAGCGACCTCGCGGGCTCGCTCGACGTGACCGCGCACGAGATGAGTCACGGCGTCACCGAGCACACCGCGAACCTCGTCTACGAGTTCCAGTCCGGTGCGCTCAACGAGCACTTCTCGGACGCCTTCGGAGTGGCGACCGACTTCTTCGCGAACGGGAACGGTGCGAACTGGCTCCTCGGCGAGGAAGTGACCACGCCGAACATCGCGGGTGACTGTCTCCGCAACATGATCGACCCCGGAGCCTCGAACGTCGCGTTCGGAGGCCAGCCCCGTCACATGAACGAGTACCGAAACCTCACCATCCAGCAGGACAACGGCGGTGTCCACATCAACAGCGGCATCCCGAACCGCGCGTTCTACTTCGCGACGGTGGATCAGGGGCTCGGCATCGAAGCGACGGAGAAGATCTGGTACCGCGCGCTCACGCAGTACCTCAACCGGAGTTCCCAGTTCGTCGACTTCCGTCTCGCCACCATCCAGGCTGCGGTCGACCTCTACGGTGCCGCGGCCGGCAACTCCGTAGCGGCGGCGATGGACGCAGTCGGGATCACCGATGGAGAACCGACCGATCCGGGTGGCGATCTTCCGGACAACACCGGTGCGGACTATCTCTCGTTCATCGATGCGTCGACCGGGAATGTGATCCGCGTCGACCTTCCGAACGGCTCGAGCTTCGAGCAGATCACGGGTGTCTCGATCGCTGCGAGCGGCCGCCCCAGTTTTGCGGACGACGGCTCGATCTTCGCCTGGGTGGCGGCGGACCAGAACATCTATGTTTCAGCGAGCAACGGTTCTGGCACGCAGCAGCTCAGCGATACAGGGGATTGGAACAGCGTTGCGATCAACGCGGAAGGGACCATTCTCGCAGCGACGACCGTGTACGCCGACGGGATGATCTACCTGTTCGACCTCGGGACCGGCAACGGCCAGGCCGTCGAACTCCAGTCTCAGAACTCCTCCGATGGCGACATCCCGAGCAACATCGTGGCGGCCGACGTCATGGAGTTCGCGGCCGGTGGCGACTATCTGATCTACGATACGCTCAACAGAAGCGAGTTCGGCGGCACGGAACTCGAGTTCTGGGACATCAACCTCCTGCGTCTCACCGACGGAACGTTCTTCCGCGTCTTCCCGTCGCTGCCCGCGGGGGAGAGCGTCGGGAACCCGACCCTCGGTCAGAACCACGACAACCTCATGGCGTTCGACTACGTGGACACGGAGCCCAACGTCTACGTGCTCGCAGTCGACTTCGAGACGGGTGACGTGGGCCAGCTCACGAACAACTTCGACTCGCTCGGCCGTCCCACTTTCGCGGGGGACGATGGCGCCGTGTACTACCAGTACGATGACGGGTCGAGTCAGCGCCAGATCTGGTACGTCGAACTCGAAGCGGGTGGCCTGAACGGCGACCCGAAGACCGATACTGCGGTGCTGAACGGAGCACTCAATCCCGTGTTCTTCACGATCGGCACGCGTCCGACTCCGATCCTCCTTTCGGCGCTCGAAGGCGACTGGTTTGGGGATCAAGTGGTCCTGGAGTGGGAGGTACCCGATGTCGCCTCGCACGTCGGCTTCGAGGTCGAGCGTGTGATCGAGTCGGGAAGCCCAGAGCTTCGGACGCCGGATCCGATCTCTTCCCGCGACGGTCAGGACGGGCGATTCCAGTTCGTGGACGAAGCCCCGGTCGCGGCGTCGCGGGCGGAGTACCGGATCATCGGGGTGAAGTCCGACGGGCACACCGAGGAACTCGGTCGCCTCGAGCTCACGCCGGGCCGTTCCGGTTCGATCGGCGAGTCGCTGGCGCTTCTGCCCGCGTATCCGAATCCGTTCGCTGGTTCGGTTCAGCTCCGCTTCACGGTTCCGTCCGACACGGGGCTTCCGACCTCGGTCACGATCCACGACGTCCAAGGCCGAGTCGTGGCGCGTCCGGTCGCCGCTGAGCAGCTGGCATCCGGGGTGCACCAGGTGGAGTGGGACGGACGGACGGAAGACGGACGTCCTGCGAGCGCGGGTGTGTTCTTCGTCCGCCTCTCCCAGGGCGGGATGGAGCAAACGCAGCGAGTGACGCTGCTGAGGTAGGCAGACCCCGGCTGAGCCGGAGGCCAGTTCGGTCAATGCTGGCTGGCGCAGCGGGCGCGAAGGATCGCGATGACGAAGCCGTGGATCGTCCTCAAGTTCGGAGGTACGTCGGTCGCCACCGGGGAACGGTGGTCCGTCATCGCCAAGCGCGCCCGCGAGCTGCTCCCCGAGCATCGGGTCTGGATCGTCGCCTCGGCGCTGTCCCAAGTTTCGAACCGTCTCGAGTCTGCGATGCGCGAAGCGCTCGGCGCAGAGATCGACGTGCGCGCCGCGACCGGCGGCACGAGTCGTCCGGACGAGACGGGCGGCGAACGCACACGCGCGACCCTGGCGTCCGAGTCCTACGAGTGGATCGCGTCCGCGCATCGCCGTCTCGCGGACGAGGTCGGACTCGGAGACGACGAGTTCCAGCCGGTGGCGCTCCTACTCCAGGATCTTCGCCGGACCCTCGAGGGCATCCGTCTCACCCGCGAGGCATCACCCAGGCTCCGTGCTAGGGTGATGGCGTTCGGAGAGCTCGCGTCGACTCGGCTCGGCCTCGCAGTGCTCGCGAGGCATGGGATCGAAGCGACGTGGGTCGATGCCCGCGATCTCCTCGAATCGGACGAAGCCGCCGCGGTGCAGGACGAGACGCGGTACCTCGAAGCCTCCGTGGACGCGACGGCCGATCGGGCGCGAGCCGACCATGCAGCCGAAGGACGCGACGTCGTCCTCACACAGGGCTTCATCGCGCGGACGCCTCGCGGAGACACCTGCCTCCTCGGAAGGGGAGGGAGTGACACTTCGGGAGGCCTCTTCGCCGCGCTCGTGGAGGCGAGTCGGCTCGAGATCTGGACGGACGTCCACGGGATGTTCTCCGCCGATCCGCGTCAGATTCCGAGTGCCCGGCTCGTGCGCCGGATCGGGTACCGAGAGGCCGAGGAACTCGCGGCGATGGGAGCCAAGGTGCTCCATCCGCGCTGCATCGGACCGGTCTCCCGTGCCGGCATTCCGCTCGTCATCCGCAATGCGCAGGATCCTGGTGCAGAAGGAACGTGGATCGGCCCGCTGGGCGACGACGACCCCGCGGTCACCGCCGTCGTCTGCCGAACGAACGTGACGATGCTCACCGTGTCGACCCTCGCGATGTGGGGCGCTCACGGATTCCTCGCGCGGGTCTTCCAGCCGTTCGACGAACTCGGCATCTCGATAGATCTGGTCGCGACATCGCAGGCTGCAGTGAGCGTGACGTTGGACCGGATCCCCGGCGACGTCGACGGCGCGCCGTTCGGGGCGCTGCTCGAACGTCTCCGGCGTCTGGGCACCGTCGAGGTGATCCACCCGTGTGCGGTCGTCTCCATCGTGGGACGTCGGATCCGCACAGTGCTTCACGAGCTGGGGCCTGCGCTCTCCGTCTTCCGCGAGCATCAAGTGCATCTCGTGAGCGAATCGTCCGAGGATCTGAACCTCTCGTTCGTCGTCGGGGAGTCGGATGCTCGACTCTTGGTCCGCGAGCTCCACGATCGGCTCTTTCCGGTGCAGCGATCCGACGATTCCAGGTTCGGTCCGTCCTGGGAGCTGCTGGAGAGTCGCAGTTCGGCCGGCACGACCGCAGCGGATGTTGGGGGGCACTTCGTCGGCCGGGGGCACTCGGTCGGCCAGGGAGACTCCGGCTCTGCGGACACATCGACCGAGTCACGCGCCCCCTCCAAGGCGGCGTGGTGGAGATCCCGCCAGGATGTGCTTCTCTCTTCCGTGGCGAAAGACGACGCACTCTACGTCTACCACGCGCCGTCCGTCGGAGCACGCGCAGAGGAGCTACGCGACCAACTCTCTTCGGTCGCCCGGTTCCACTACTCGATGAAGGCGAACTCGCATCCCTCCGTGCTTCGGACCGTAAAGGAGCGCGGCTTCGCCCTCGAATGCGTATCAGCGGCAGAGATCGCTCGGGTCCGCGAGGTTCTGGGAGACGAGGTCCCGATCCTCTTCACGCCGAACTTCTGCCCGATCGAAGAATACTCGTTCGCATTCGAGAACGACGCGACGGTGACGATCGACGGACCGGACGCGCTTCGTCAGGCGCCGGGACGGTTCGAGGGACGGGAGGTCGGTCTCCGGATCGATCCGGGTGTCGGCCTGGGACACCACGAGAAGGTGCGGACGGCTGGGCCCCAGGCGAAGTTCGGTCATCCGCTCGAGGACTTGGCGAGCGTGCTCGAGGCGGCGCGCGAACTCGGCGTTCGAATCGTGGGTCTCCACGCCCACGTCGGTAGCGGTATCCGCGACGCCGCTGCCTGGTCTCACACCGCCGAAGCGCTCGGATCCCTGCGCCGCAACCTCCCGGACCTCCGGTGGATCGACCTCGGAGGCGGGCTCGGCGTGGTGGAGCGACCAGGTCAGGAACCGCTCGATCTCGCCGCCGTCGAGTCCACCCTCGCCGCGAGCCGTGTCGAGATCGGTGGAGTGGATCTCTGGCTCGAGCCGGGGCGCTACCTGGTGAGCGAAGCTGGCGTCCTTCTCGTGAAGGTGACGCAGGTGCGGCAGAAGGGAGGCGTGCGGTTCGTCGGGGTTGCGACCGGGATGAACTCGCTCCTCCGGCCCGCGCTCTACGGTGCCTGGCATGCCATCCACAACCTCTCCCGATTGGGGGACGCCCCCACCGGCTACGCCCACGTCGTCGGTCCCATCTGCGAGACCGGTGACGTCCTGGGCCGCGATCGACTGCTTCCCGAGACTCGGCCGGGGGACGTCCTCCTGATCGAGAACTGCGGCGCCTACGGCGCGGTGATGTCCTCGCAATACAACTTGCGAGCGCCTGCTGGGGAGCTCGTCCTGGGCGACTGACGCGCCCTGCCGCTCAGTGGCCCTCTCCCGATGGGTCTGTGGCCCACTCGTTCGCTGCCCGGCTCGCCACGCGGTCGCCCGTCGCCATCAAATCTCTCCGCACTGCCACACTTCTGCCATATGGCGGAGGTTCTAAGGGGCACGGAAACGCACCGTGGTCGGCGGTGCGGGGAGTGACACCATGAAACGGATAGTCTTGATCACGCTCGCGCTCGGCCTCGTCTCGGCCGGGCTCTGGTTTGGATTCCGGTCCCGGTCCGAGGCGGCCGAGTCATACCGGGTCGTGACGGTGAGCCGCGGAACGGTCGAGAAGACGATCTCTTCGACCGGAACGCTCGAGCCGATGGTCACGGTGCAAGTCGGCACCCAGGTCTCCGGACAGCTCTCGGAGATCCTGGTCGACTACAACGACCGCGTGACCGAGGGCCAGGTTCTGGCCCGGATCGACCCGAGTACCCTCTCCACGGCCGTCACCCAGGCCCAGATCTCGCTTCGCAAAGCGACGGCGGACCTGGCGGACCGGGACCGGGAAGCAAAGCGTCTCACCGGGCTCTACGAGCAGTCGCTTGCTTCCGAAGCCGACTACTCCAGCGCGCAGTATCAGCTCGAGGTCGCGAAGGCGTCGAAAGCGGCGGCCGAGATCGACCTAGAACGTGCGAAGACGAACCTCGAGTACGCCACGATCCGCGCCCCGATCTCCGGAATCGTGGTCGAACGTTCGGTCGACGTCGGACAGACCGTAGCGGCGAGCCTCTCGGCTCCGCAGCTCTTCGTGCTCGCGGCAGACCTCTCCCAGATGAGGATCCTCGCCTCGGTCGATGAGTCCGACGTCGGCCAGATCGAAGAAGGGCAGAAAGTCCGGTTCACGGTGCAGGCCTACCCGAACGACGAGTTCGACGGTGTCGTTCGGCAGGTTCGGCTCCAGTCCACTCTCCAGGACAACGTCGTCAGCTACACCGTGGTCGTGGACGTGGAGAACTCGGACTCGAAGGTGATGCTCCTTCCTGGAATGACCGCGACGGTGGAGTTCCTCGTGCAGACGGCGGACGACGTCCTCACGTTGGCGAACGCAGGGCTCCGCTACAAGCCGTCGGACGAGCTGATGGCCCGCGCGACGGAGAACACGCGGAAGGCGCGCGAGGCGTCGGGAGGTTCGGACGGCCCGCCTGCTCCGGCGCGATCCGAGGGATCATCCGGCGAGCGTCGGAACGGACAGAGCATGGCATCGGTGATCTACCTCGCAGCGAACGGAGAGCCGCGACTCGCTCCCGTCCGCACCGGGATCACCGATGGACAGAACACGGTGATCGAGAGCCCGGTCCTGGAGGAAGGGACGTCGGTGATCGCGGGAACGCAGTCGTCGAGTTCCGCGCAGTCCAGTGCAGTGTCGAGCCCGTTCAACCAGAACAGCAGCAGCGGTCGTCGGATGGGGCCGCCCCCTCCGGGTGGTTTCTAGCGGTGCGTCGAGGAAGTCCCTGCGAACCTTCTTCACGAACGGCCTGCTGGTCGCAGGCCAACGACTCTAGGGAGGTGCTCCATGATCGACATCGCCAGCACGCGTGACTTCGTAATCGAAGCACGGGAACTCACGAAGACCTACCGGATGGGCCACACCGAAGTCCACGCGCTCCGCGGCGTCGACCTACAGATCGCGCGCGGCGAGATGGTGGCGATCATGGGTGCGTCGGGATCCGGGAAGTCGACCCTCATGAACATGCTCGGCTGTCTCGATCGACCGGACGGTGGATCCTACGAGCTGGACGGAGTGGAGGTCGGCAGCCTCTCCCGCGATGGACTCGCCGACATCCGGAACGGGAAGATCGGGTTCGTCTTCCAGGGGTTCCATCTCCTCGCGCGTACGTCTGCACTCGAGAACGTGGAGCTTCCGCTCCTCTACGACCGGAAGGGACGGTATCCGGATCCTCGCGGCGCCGCGGTCCGGGCGCTGGAGCGAGTCGGTCTCGGTGACCGCTTGGGTCACGACCCGAGCGAGCTGTCGGGTGGACAGCAGCAGCGAGTGGCGATCGCGCGGGCGCTCGTCACGGAACCGGCGATTCTCCTCGCGGACGAGCCGACCGGAAACCTCGACACCCGCACTTCGGTCGAGGTGATGGCTACGTTCCAAGAGCTGAACGATGCGGGTCTCACGATCCTGATCGTGACCCACGAACCGGACATCGCCGAGTACACGGACCGGATCGTCGAGCTCCGGGACGGCCAGATCGTGCGGGACGTACCCGTACGGCCGCGCCGGCAGGCGTCGCGTGACTTGGTCGGGGTGAGTGCAGAGTTGGAGGTGGTGCGATGAGAACCGATCGACTCGTCCGGATCGCCCTCCGGTCGCTCGTGAAGAACAAGATGCGTGCGGCGCTCACGATGCTCGGCGTCATCATCGGAGTCGGCGCGGTCATCATCATGGTCGCGATC
This sequence comes from Candidatus Eiseniibacteriota bacterium, assembly GCA_020633975.1. Lineage (GTDB taxonomy): Bacteria > Eisenbacteria > RBG-16-71-46 > CAIMUX01 > CAIMUX01 > JACKCR01. The sequence continues at coordinate 171,529 of JACKCR010000002.1, forward strand.
GGTGATGGGGCGCGCTCGGTCATCGAGGAGCAGATCGCCGACCTCGGGACGAACCTCCTCGTCGTCACGCCCGGATCGACCACGGTCGGGGGAGCACGTCAGGGGGCCGGCTCCTCTTCGCGTCTCACCGTGGACGACGCCCTCTTCCTCGAACGCGAGAGCACGCTCCTCGCCAACGTCTCACCCGTCATCGCGACGTTCACGCAGATCGTCGGCGGCAACGGGAACTGGCGGGCGCCGATCAACGGCGTGGACCTCGACTACGTCGACATCCGGGACTGGTCGATCGAGTCGGGACGGGGCTTCGAGTCGAGCGATCTCACCGGGAAACGAAAGGTCGCGATCCTGGGACACACCGTCGCCGAGCAGCTCTTTCCCGACGAGGATCCGATCGGGGCGCAGGTCCGGCTCCGGAACGTCCCGTTCGAGGTGATCGGGGTCCTTTCGGAGAAGGGGCAGACCGCGGAGGGAAGTGACCAGGACGACATCGTCCTCGCGCCCTACACCACAGTCCAGACACGCCTCGCCGGTCGTCAGTTCGTCGCACAGATCCTGGGGAGCGCGTTCTCCACGGAGGACATCGCGGCGGCGCAGGAGGAGGTTCGCACACTCGTACGTGAGTCGCACCAGCTCAGCAGCTGGGAGGACGACGACTTCACCGTGCGGAACCAGACCCAGATCGCGGAGACGGCCGCAGGAGCTACGGAGACGATGACGGTTCTCCTCGCGTCGATCGCAGGGATCTCGCTCCTCGTCGGCGGGATCGGGATCATGAACATCATGCTCGTCTCGGTGACGGAACGGACGCGGGAGATCGGTCTGCGGATGGCACTCGGCGCACGCGGTGGCGATGTGCTCCGCCAGTTCCTCATCGAGAGCCTCGTGCTCTCGGCGATGGGAGGGCTGCTCGGCCTCGGACTCGGAGGGCTGGGCTCGGTCGTCGTGTCGCACTTCACCGGATGGCCGGTTGCGATCTCACCGACCACTGCGGCCATCGCGATGATCTTCGCGGGGATCGTCGGTGTGGGGTTCGGATACTACCCGGCTCGGAAGGCCGCCGCGCTCGATCCGATCGTGGCCCTGCGCTTCGACTGATCTGCCTGCGGAATGGAGGGGACGTGTCCGCTCCACATCGCTACACTGCGTCGTGCCGAAGCCCTTCCGGCCTGGATGGAGGGCATCGTTCTTCCCGAAGGAGGAGACATGATCCATGGGAAGATGATCGCGCTGTCGACCCGAGGGTTCAGCGAGATCCACGACCTCACCGATGACGTCCGTGCAGCCGTAGCCGAGTCAGGAATCCAGGAGGGGATCGTCAACGTCTTCGCGATCGGATCGACCGCTTCCGTCACGACGATCGAGTTCGAGCCCGCTCTCGTCCGCGACATGAGCGAAGCGCTCGAACGCCTCTGGCCCCGGGACATGCAGAGCCACCACTCCGAGACGTGGGGAGACGACAACGGCTTCAGCCATCTCCGCGCGTCGTTCATGGGGCCGGGTCTGACGGTACCCGTACACCGCGGGGAGGTGCTTCTGGGCACGTGGCAGCAGATCGTGGTTCTCGACCACGACAATCGGCCCCGTGATCGCCGCGTGTTCGCGCAGGTGGTCGGCGAGTAGTTCGTGGGGGCCGGTTCAGCCGGTCGTATCGCACATCTTTCTGAGTAGACGGATCTCCCGCTGATAGTTCGCGAGCAGCAGTTCCTGCACCGCCTGGTTCGACGGATCTGCTTCGAGTGCGGCCCTGAGCTCGCGGACCGCGTCCTGCACGATGCGCAGGCTCTCTTCGGAGACGGGATCCGTTTCGCCGGCCTCTTCCTTCTCTCGCAGCGCGGTCATGAGCTGCTGCCTCACTTCCGCGTACTCCGTCTCCCCGGCGAGGAATCGGATCCGTCCCTCCGCCTCTGCCTCACTCTGGCTCGCTGACTCTGGTGGTGGCGCTGCCGGCTCCGGGCGTTGGAGGAAGCTGATTGCGCCCAACCCCAGCCCGAAGAGTGCGACCGCAGCGGCGAGGATCGGTGTCCTTCGACGACCCACTGCCTTTCGGACCCGGTAGAGCCCGCTGTCACGTTTCGCCGCGATCGGCCGTCCATCCAGGTACGCTTCGAGATCGACGGCCAACTCGCGCGCCGTCGCGTACCGCCGGTCGGGATCCTTGGCGATGGTTCGGAGAAGGATGGTCTCGAGATCGCTGTCGATCGGGCACTTGCTCGATCGATCCAGCCGCCGTCCGGGGCGGGACGGCCTCGGAGTGGTTCCGGTCACACTATCCCAGGCGCGGGTGGGAGAGGCCGGGGGAGTGTCGACGATGTGCTTCAGCACCTCGACGATCTGGCTGTCGACCGGGTAGGGGCTCGTCCCGGTGCAGATCTCGTAGAGGATCATGCCGAGGGAGTAGACGTCCGTCCGCGCGTCGATCGAATCGGCGCGACCCCGCACCTGTTCGGGCGACATGTAGGCGAACGTCCCGAGCACCTGTCCGGTCATCGAGACGAACGAGTCCTCTCCGGCCAGCATCGGCCGCGCCAGTCCGAAGTCGACGATCTTGGGGTGTCCTGTCCGGTCGATCAGGATGTTCGAAGGCTTGAGGTCGCGGTGAATGATGCCTTGCTCGTGCGCGAACTCGACCGCATCGAGGATTGCGAGGAAGAGCCGGAGCGTGTCGTCGAGCGTGAGCGACTCCCCACGGATGTGCTGGTCCAACGTGCGTCCGTCGATGAATTCCATGACGCAGTAGAGGAGGCCGTCACTCGTCCGGCCGGAGTCGAAGATCGAGACGATGTTGGGGTGGTCGAGTCGCGCGCTGATCTCGACCTCACGCTGGAACCGCTTCTTCGCGGTTTCGGTGGCGAAGCTGCCTCCGGTCAGGACCTTTATCGCAACGCGTCGCTTGGTGGAGGCCTGGAGGGCTTCGTACACGACGCCCTGGCCGCCCTGATGGAGTGGACGGAAGTTGCTGTAGCCGGGAATGGCGACGACCCGCTGCGGAGCGAGTACCTCCTGCGGTTCGGCGTAGGTGGGGTCGGTCTCACGGACCGGCACTCCGCCTGTCGGGATGTGCGGTGGATCTCCGCCGTTCATCGCTCCCTCGGTCTCCCCAACAATCGCAGCTGCCGCGCTGGCTCGCATCATAGCTTTGAGACGATGGCAAGGGCGGGACCGTTTGGTAGAGATCGGAAGATCGACGAGCGACCCAAGGGGACGGGTGATCAAGGCTACGTGATCCGAAAGGTGAGGGCGGCTCTGTAAATGGCTATACTGCAGTTAGTTAGGGCATTGTAGGGTGTGCTGGCCGATGTCCGTCCGTTGCTCCCGTCGCCTCGTCGATGCCGAGGAAATCGATTCGTCTTCCAACCCTGTGACCGTGAGGTCCGTCCAAGCAATCGAAGGAACGGGGGAGGTTGGAATGGATTGGCCGGCAACGATAGCAGAGGATCCGGCCACCATGGACGAGCACCGGCTCATAGAAAGGGCGAAGGATGGCGACCTATCTGCCTTCGAAGCGCTCTACCGAGCACATGTCGCTCGGGTCTATGCGCTCTGCCTCCGTCTCTGGGGCGACCCGGAAGGAGCCGAGGAGATCGTGCAGGACGTGTTCGTCAAGCTCTGGACGAAGATCGGCACGTTCAAAGGAAACAGCGCGTTCTCGAGCTGGCTCCATCGACTCGCAGTCAACCGAACGTTGGATCGGATCCGCTCCGAACGGCGGCGAAACGCCTGGGAAGTGGACGACGAGAATGCGGACGAGCGGCCCGACGCATCGGGCGGAAACACGGCACCCGAGACGAGACTCGCTCTCGAGCGAGCGATCCGGAGTCTCCCGGACGGTGCGAGGACGGTGCTGGTCCTCCACGACATCGAAGGGTTCCGGCACGACGAGATCGCGGAACTCACGGGCATCGCGACCGGAACTTCCAAGGCGCAGCTCCATCGAGCGAGGAAGCTGCTCCGCGAACGGATGAAGTAGTGAGACGACGGCAAGGAACCATGGAATGACGCTCCACGACGACATCCAGAGCCACTTCGGCGACTATCTCGCGAGAGAACTCGACGAGAGTACGCACGAGGAAGTGCGAAGCCACCTCGAGCGCTGTCCCGAGTGTCGGGCCGAGCTTTCGTCCCTTCGGGAGCTGCTCGAACAGCTCGGACAGCTCCCTCGCGAGGTGGAGCCGGAACGAGATCTCTTCCACGGCATCGCCGCGCGGATCGGCGACCCGAATGAGGTGAGTACGACGGCTCCGGCTGCGTGGACCGCTGCCGTGACGGTTGACGAAGTGGGTGCGGGCGCGATGGCATCAGGTGAGCGAGGACCCTCTCCTACCCACGACGCTTCGCCGGTGCGGGCGAACCGAGCCCCCAGCACATCGTCCTCCCAAGGAAACGCTGTTCGCCGATTCTGGCAGTCCTTCTTCACGCCGGGTCCGGCACTGGCAGGTGCATTGGGTGCGCTGGCCGTCCTGGTGGGAGTGATCCTCTGGGCGGAGCGCGGACGCGAGCCGGGACAGACGGGTGACCTCGCGGCGACCGGGTCGACGGAGCACCAAGTCGAAGCAACCGGGGTTTCGGCTCCCGAATCCGCGGGCGTGGAAGGTCGACCGGCGACACCGAGGTTCGTCTCCTCGCTCGTCCGTGCGCTGGAGTACGAGTGTATGGGGGCGGGGAAGGAGCTCTACGCCGCCGCCTCGGCTGGCGACGTGTCCTTTGGTCCCGGAGTCGATCAGGCGCTCGACACGGATGTGAAGCTGCTCGACGACGCGATCGACGAGACGTTGGCTGCGCTCGAAGCCGATCCTGACGACGCGCAGCTCCTACAGATGCTCACGCAACGGTATCAACAGAAGCTCGCGCTCCTCCACCGGGCCATCCGGCTCGCGGAAGTGGCGTGATTCCAAGACGAAGGTTCCCAGAGTTCGGGATGAAGACGCGGCTTCGCCGCAACGACGAGGAGAACGAGAGATGAAGTACGACGACATCCAGATGGAACGCGAGCTCGTTCGCGCCGGAGGCCCGGCCGATCGCGACACCGCCGGCTCCGGGGTGTTGCCGCAGACGTCGCCCACGGGGCGCCGGGTGTGCGCGGGAATCGTTGGGCTCGTTCTCGTGGCGTCGACGGCGATCTGTGCATGGGCCGGACAAACGGTCGACGAGAAGGCGTCCGTTTCCAAGGACGGGCGTGTCGACATCGAGAACCTCGGTGGTTCCGTCCGGGTCATCGGCTGGGACAAGAACGAGGTCACGGTGGAGGGCGTTCTCGCAGACGACGCGGAGGACTTCGTGTTCGAGGCGGACGACCGGAGGACCAAGATCGAGGTCATTTTCCCGAGGCGGATGCGTGGGAACCACGATGTCGACTCTGATCTCGAAGTGCACGTTCCCAAGGGAAGTCGGGTCCGCGTCAGCACGGTGAGCGCGACGATCGACATCAAGGACGTCACCGGCAGTGTCGACCTCGAGTCGGTGAGCGGTGAGATCACGGTGGTCGGACCGATGGAGTCGGCCGAAGCACAGTCGGTGAGCGGCGAGCTCCGGATCAGTGGAAAGGTGGGGGAGATCGACGCAGGGTCCGTGAGCGGCGACGTGATCCTCGATGTTCCGGGCGGAGACGTTGCCGTCTCCACGGTGAGTGGAGATATCGAGACGGTTGGAGGCGTGTTCGAGTCCGGTGACTTCAGCTCCGTATCCGGATCGATCGAGTTCGATGGGGCTCCGACCGAGTCCGGATCGCTCGAGTTCGACTGCCACAGCGGCCGGGTCCGGATCAAGCTTCCCTCCGACCTCTCCGCCGAAGTCGACGTGAACACGTTCTCGGGGGACATCGACAGCGCCTTTGGTCCCAAGCCCCGCCGGACCAGCGACTACGCTCCCGGGAAGGAACTCAGCTTCACGATGGGTGATGGCGACGCTCGGATCTCGATCAACACATTCAGTGGATCCGTTCGGATCGTCGGCAAGTAGCGAACGTACCTGCGGGACGCCTTCGGGATTCGTCCCGCAGGAGTAGCTCTAGCATCGCGTCGAGAGCCCATCCCTAGCGGGAGGATCCGTCCAGGAATCTCCCACAGTGGCAGCCCACCGCCGCGTCCCTACGAGGGGCGTGGCGGTACTTGTTTTCACAAGTATTTTCCGGGAAGGTGTATCAGATCGGTGAGAGACTCCGACCGTTTGGACGGGCTGGACCCTAGGAACAGCTTTTCGCACGTCCAACACGGAGGTCTCCATGCACGTCTTCTCGCTGTCGCGCATCCGGTTGTGGCTACTCGTCCTGTTGTTCGGCATGGTGCCTGGTGCCGCCTGGGCACAGGCCTACTTCGTCGCTCAGCTCAGTGGAAATCAAGAGAACCCACCGGTCGCCGGTTCGGGGAGTGGAACCGCCGCGTTCACCCTCATCGGGAGCGACCTCTACTACTCTCTCACGGTGCAAGGGCTGACCGGCCCGATCACTGCCGCCCACATCCACTCCGGAGCTCGCGGAGTCAACGGCGGCGTGGTCGTGAGTCTCGGCGGTGACTTCATCGATCCGCCTTCGGGAGTCGGCACGACGGCGTCCGGGCACGTGAGTGGACTGACTGCCGCACAAGTGACCGACCTGCTCTCCGGCGTCTACTACGTCAACGTGCACACGGCGGCCAATCCCGGCGGCGAAGTGCGCGGTCAGCTCGACCTCGCGGCTGGCACGCACCTCACGGCCGACTTGTCCGGCGCCGACGAGAACCCTCCGGTGGCGGGAGCGGGACGGGGCACCGCCGCGCTCACGTTGACGGACGAAGGACTCATGGTCGACCTGACCGTGACTGGTCTCACCGGCGCGTTGACGGCCGCTCATTTCCACGGCGGCGACATCGGAGTCAACGGTGGCGTCGTGTTCGATCTCACGTCGAGCTTCACGGGAAACCATGCGCGTGCATTTTGGCGTCGCGGCGCGGCAGCTCCGAACCTCACCCCGGCCTTGGTTCAGGAGCTCCTCGCTGGACGCCTCTACATCAACGTCCACACTGCGGCGAACCCGGGCGGTGAAGTCCGCGGTCAGGTGCAGTGCTCTTCCGGATTCGGACTCTCCGCGAAGATCGACGGCGGCCAGGAAGTTCCGCCGGTCGGTGGACCCGGAGAGGGCAGCGCTGCATTCACGCTGACTCCTTCCGGACTCGTCTACGACCTCACGGTGACCGGCCTCAGTGGCGCGATCACTGCTGCGCACTTCCACCGCGCTCCGGCCGGCACGAACGGTTCCGTGGTGCGGGACATCGGTTCGAGCTTCGTCGGAAACACCGCGAGCGGCGTCTGGACGCCGCAGGACTCGCAGCCGCTGACGCCGGCGCTCATGTGCGAGATCCTCGCCGGGAACATCTACGTGAACGTCCACACAGCGGCGAACCCGGCTGGGGAGGCGCGTGGACAGCTCTTGCTGAACACGGATCGCACCTCGATGACGGCTACCCTCCGTGGCACTGAAGAGGAGCCTCCGAATGCGACGGCCGGCACCGGCACGGGCACGTTCCGGATCGGGCCTGCGGGCGTCGAGTTCGACATCTCGGTGGAGGGGCTCACGGGTGCGATCACTGCCGCCCACATCCACAATGCGGCGATCGGGACCAACGGCGGCGTCGTCTTCGATCTCGGGCCGTTCTTCGGTGGTACGCCGCATGCCCGCGGGACGTGGGCAGCTCCGACGCTCGCCCAAGTGAAGAACCTGCTGCGTGGGGACTGCTACGTGAACGTCCATACCGCCGCGAATCCGGGCGGCGAGATCCGGGGTCAGATCCTTCTCTCGTCCGGCGCCGGTATGGTCTTCCCGCTGACGGGGGACCAGGAGGAGCCACCTGTGGCGAGCGCTGGTGTGGGTACGGGCTCCGCAACGCTCACGACTCAGGGACTCGTCCTCAATGCGACGGTCGACGGCCTCACGGGCGTGTTCACCGCATCCCACTTCCACTCGGGTGAGACGGGTGTGAACGGTGGGGTCGTCCGTGATCTCTCGCCTGCCTTCGCGGGCGGACACGCGGAGGACGTTTGGTCACCTGCCGACTCCTCTCCGCTCACGAACGCGCTCGCTCAGAGCCTCCTCACCGGTGGGATCTACGCGAACGTCCATTCGACCACGAACCCGGCCGGAGAGATCCGGGGCCAGGTCTACATGGCCGACGGCTTCTTCGCCGATACGCAGCTGAACGGTGGCTCCGAAGTGCCGCCTGTCGCAACTCCGGCCCTCGGTACAGGCGCGTTCCGGGCGAGCGAAGGCGCACTCGTCTACGACGTCACCTACGACGGGCTCGAAGGGGCGTTCAATGCGAGCCACTTCCACCGGGGTTCGACCGGAGTCAACGGACCGGTTCTGTTCAACATCACCGGCACGTTCGTGGGAGGCACGGCCAAGGGTGTGTGGGGTGCGGTTTCCGGCACTGCGCTCACCGCTAGCGACGTGTGCGACTACCTCGGGGACGCACTCTACGTGAACGTGCACTCCACGACCGCGCCGGCCGGGGAGATCCGCGGGGATCTGGGCGACCTGACCCCGGCGGATGCTCCGATTGCCGAAGCGACGCGTCCGCGGCTCGATCTGCAGGCCTGGCCCAACCCGACGTCCGGGGCGAGCCGGGTCCGCTTCGATCTCCCGCGATCCGCGGACGTGACTCTGACCCTCCACACGGTCGACGGCGCCAAGGTGGCGACGGTCTACCGGGGGACTCTCGACGCAGGTGTGCAGGAAGTGGATGTCGACGGTCGAGCCCTGCCGGTCGGCCTCTACTTCCTGCGTGCCGAAACATCCCAAGGTACGCGCTCGATCAAGTGGATCCGAGTAGACTAGAGCGAACGCGGAGTGAGGCCGCCGGAACTCGCTCGCCCCGGTGGTCACACAGAAGGGCGGGTCGGCTTGTCCGACCCGCTCTTCGATCCATCGTCCTGGCGAGCGTGGGGAGCGAGAGAACTCAGATGGTGCGAGCGATCTCCGTTGCGTTTCTTCTCCTTGTCGCGATGGCTGCTCAGGCCCTCGCGATTCCGCGCTACTCGGCCCGCTACGGCCAGGACTGCAATCTCTGTCATCACGATCCGACGGGTGGAGGAAAGAGGAGCGCGTACGCTGCGCAGTACCTCGTTCCGGCTGAAATGTCCGTCGTTCAGTGGACGGACGATGACCACATCGAACGGCTCGACGGCCAGGTGACGAGCGGGCTCTCCGTTGGTACCGATGTGCGGACTCTCTACCACATGTCCGAGGACAACTCGGAACAGAACGGCTTCTTCCAGATGCAGGCCGACTTCTATGCACTCTTCGAAGTCGACCCGAAGTTCTCGATCTATCTAGACCAGGGGCAGTCCCAGACGCGGGAGGTCTTCGCGCTCGGGTATGTCCTGCCGACGAGTGGTCATGTCAAGGTCGGGCGGTTCGCTCCCGCCTACGGCTGGCGCTTTGCGGACCACACGCTCTACACGCGGGAAGCGCTCGGCTTCGCGCCACCCGCGAACACCGACGTCGGGATCGGTGCTGGTCTCTACCCAGGACGTGCCGCGCTCGAAGTGAGTGTGACGAACGGTGCGCGCGGTTCCGGGCTCGACGACGACCACCGGCGGGCGGCCACCGCGCGGGCGATGATGCGTCAGAATGTGGGCCGGCTCGGGCTCGCGGTCGGGGGCTCCTACCACTACAACAAGTCCAACATCCGGCTCGACCGGATGGCGGGCCCCTTCGGGTACCTCCAGTTCGGGCCTGTCACGTGGGTGGCCGAGGCGGACTGGCACCGGCTCGATCTGCCAGGTGCCTCGGGCGCGGATCAGCTCGTCGTGAGTCAGGAGCTGACCTATGCGCTTCGCCGTGGGGTCGACCTCCGGGCGACCCTCGACTTCCACGATCCGGACATCGACGAGACGAGCGGCGCACGCAGCCGGTACGGGATCGGAATCGATTCGCTCGTCTATCCGTTTCTAGGTATCCAAGCGATGGTGCATGTCGACTCCTTCGAGGGGGGCAGCCTAGTCAACGAGGACAGTGAGCGGATCCGTGGCTCGATGCTGTTCCACTTCTTCTATTGAGGGAGGATCATGAGACGTATCAACTGGATTGTGGAGTCGACCGGGAAGGCGACGTCTCGCACGACGCAGTCGGCATTGCTCGTGGCGCGAGCCACACTCGCTGCAAAGTCCGCGGTCATGCTAATAGCGCTCGCGCTTCCGGCAGTCCTGACCACGCCCTCGTTCGCCGCTTCGCAGGAGTGGAGGGTGGTGCCCGGCGCAGACGGAACCGAAGTCGTCTTCGAGTCGAAGGCTCCGATGGAGAGTTTCGAGGGCAAGACGAAGCAGCTCGACGGGCGGATCGCTCTGGATCCCGCCGCGCTCGGTGACAGCATCATCGTTTCGGTCGCCGTCGATCTCGCGTCCCTCGACACTGGAATCGCGCTTCGCAATCAGCATATGCGGGAGAACCATCTCGAGACGGAGACGTTTCCGAGGGCCACCTTCACCGGTGCCCGTCTGGCCGGATTCCCGTCTACGCTTTCTGCTGGCAAGACCGTGAAGGGGAAGGCGCACGGTACGTTCGATCTGCACGGTGTCTCGCGGCCCGTCGAGGTAGAGGCCGAGCTGACGCTCCGTCCCGACGGCAAGCTCGCCGTGAGAGCGACGTTCGAGGTGTTCCTCGAAGACTACGAGATCGACCGTCCGAAGTTCCTCATGCTGAAGCTGGATGAAAAGCAGCGGATCACTGTCGACTTGCTCGCGGACCCCGCGTCCTGAGAATCACACTTGGTGGGTGCACCAGGCATCGGATGCCGACTCCATCGGTGCCCTGTGTGTCCCACAGTTCTGGAAGGAGATGAGCGAACTGATGTCCCAGTCTTTCCACGTATCTCGACGGAGCAATCCGTTCCGGCTTTCGAGTGCTGTCGTCTTTTGTGCGGCCACGTTTCTCTGGATCGGGTGTAGCGACCAGGGGGACGATCCGAAGGATCCTCTGGGATCCGGTGGGCCGGGTGACGGCAACGAGCCGCAGCTGACCTCGGTCGTTCCGGCTCGCACGTATGTCGGCGATGAGATCCGGCTGACCGGAAGCGAGTTCGGTACCGACGAGGGAACCGTCGCCTTCACGACCGCGAGCGGGGGAACTGCGTTTGCGACGATCTCCTCGTGGACGGACACGGAGATCACTGCCCACGTTCCGTCGGACGCTGCGGATGGCGGCGTGCGGGTGCAGGTCGGAACGAGTTCGAGCGATCCGCTGGACTTCGAGGTGGCGCCCGAGATCTCCCTCGCGACCCACGTTCGACCGATCTTCCAGACGCAAGGGTGCCTCAGCTGCCACGGCGGTTCCGGGGGGCTGTTCGTCGATACCCAAGCGAACATCCTGGCCGGTGGGGGACGAGGGCCAGGTGTGATTCCTCGGAACTCTGCGGGCAGCAACATCATCAAGGCGCTTCACGGGGACGGGATCCCGCTCATGCCTCAGGGTGCCCCGCAACCGATCCCGGCCGCGCAGATTCTCGTGATCGCGGATTGGATCGACCAGGGAGCTCGGGACAACTAGTCGGTCGGCTGGGGGCTCTGGTCGTGCCGCGTCTTGGCGCGGGTGAGCCTCCGTCACTTCCTCGAGTGACGTAGAGATTCCTGTCGACGGGCGGCGTCCAGCTTCGTGCTATGCTGGATCCCGCCCGCTTTCAGGAGCATCTACTCGTCCTCTGACTGGAGACCGCATCATGTCCCCCCACTCGAAGCTCTCGTCCGGCTCACGTCTCTTCCTTTCCTTCTCGATAGTCGCTTCCGTCTTCGCCCTCGTCCCGGCCACTGCAAGTGCGCAGTGGTCGACCGACCCTGCCGTCAACCTCGCCGTCGCGACGGGCGCAGGGGAGCAGGTGCAGCCGAAGATCGCTCCCACGGCAGATGGCGGCTGCTTCCTCAGTTGGTACGACGGAGCGAGCGGCTACGACGTGCGCGTGCAGAAGCTCGACGCTTCGGGCAACGAAGTCATGGCGCACAACGGCGTACTCGTCGCCGATCGCTCCTTCAGTTCGACCCAGGACTACGGACTCGATGTCGACGCGTCGGGGAACGCGCTCCTCGTCTTCCGTGACGATCGGCTCGGCGGAACCCAGATCACCGCAGCGAAGATCGCTCCCGACGGGACCGCGCTCTGGGGTGCGACCGGTGTGCAGCTCACCTCGACGACCGACTTCGTAGCCGCGCCCAAGATCGCCGGCTCGAGTGACGGCGGTGTCGTGGTCGCTTGGACTCAAGACGTCGACACCCGCGTTCAGAAGCTCGACGCGAACGGTACGCCGGTGTGGGCGAGCGACGTAGTCTTGTCCCCCGGAACCGGCAGCTACTCGGCGAGCGACCTACACGGCGCCGGCGATGGCGCGATCCTCTCCTTCATCCACCAGACCGGCGGCTTTGGAAGCCCGCGCCACATCATCGCGCAGAAGTTCGATGGAAGTGGGAGCCTGCTCTGGGGCTCCGCGCACGTTTCCGTGTTCGACGGCGGTTCTGTCCAGTTCGGTAACTTCCCGACCTTCATCCTCGACGGGGACGGCGGCGCGGTCTTCAGCTGGTACGACGCGGCCACGAGTTCGCTCCAGTGTTCCGTCCAGCGGATCCTCACGACCGGCGTCGAAGCGTTCCCGCACAACGGAGTCGTCGTGTCGACGATCGCGTCGCGCGTTCGGGTGAGCCCGAGCGTGGACTTCGATCCGATGACCGAGGAAGTCTTCACGTTCTGGAAGGAGCAGACGACTTCTCAATCGCAGGCCGGAGTCTACGGCCAGAAGATCGACGTGAACGGCGTCCGGCAATGGACCGACGCCGGCGCGATGGTGGTCGCCCTCTCGAGCGATGACATCAACAACATCGAGACGTGGGCCGTCGACGGGGGAGCGATGGTGTTCTGGGACCGCGCCCCCGCGTTCGCCCAGGACCGGATCTACGGCGCCCGGCTCGATGCGAGTGGGACGATCGACCTTCCCACCTTCGATGTCGCGTCGGTCGTCAGCAACAAGTCGCGACTCCAGGTGAGGGAGGGCGCGCTCGGCTTCGCGATCCTCGCCTGGCAGGACGGCCGGACCGATGCTTCGGACGTCTACGCACAGAACATCAATGCGGACGGTTCGCTCGGTGGAGACACGACCTCCGCCCCGGACGGAGCGATCCGCCTAGTGTCGGCTGCCTACGCCACGCCGAATCCGGCCAGCGGTCGCGTCGAGATCGTGCTCTCTCGTTCGGAGGGGGATGGTCTCGTCTTGGGCCGACCGGAACTCGACCGAGTTGCGTCTTCGGCGGAGGTGTTCGACGTCCATGGACGATCGGTCCGCAGCGGGCTCGTCGCCTCGAACGCCGGTATGAGACTCGTTTGGGACGGTCGGACCGACGACGGGCGCTCCGTTGCGCCTGGCGTCTACTTCGTCCGGTTCGCGGGAGAGGGCGCGGGAGTACCGGTCACGGTCGTTCGCTGAGAGTCGCTCGCTGGCGTCGGAGCCCGGCGGGTTCGCCGCCGGGCCGCGACACGTTGCTCTTCGGCGGACTCGTTCACGCTGCGTCGCGGTGAGCGCCGCTCTCGTCCGGGTCGGGGTAGCCGGCATACGGGTCTGCGTCGGCGCCCCCGAGCGGGGCGCCGTATCCGTCGTCGTGTGAACCGAAGCCCGTGCTCGCGTTCCCACCGCGGCTGGAGCCGTAGTCCGCACTGGATTCCGGGTTGCCGTTCGATGACGCGTACGACTCCTCCTCACCGTACCCGTACGCGCTTGCAGAGCTACCTTCTCCCCAGCCGCCAATCGACTGGCTCATCGCGGCGACCTGGGTCATGTCGATCCGGAACCGGGAGACCGAGCTGTTGAGGAGCGCGGCGCTCTCCCCGAGCCGGATGCTGGCCTGGCTCGTCTTGTGGGTGCCGACGGAGTTCTCCTGGGTCAGTGCGTTCATCCGTTCGACTCGCTCGGCAACCTGCTGAACGGCGGACGCCTGTTCCTCCGTGGTCGTGGCGATCGCCTTGACCATCTGCGCTACGGCTTGGGCACGGCCGACGATCTGCTCGAGCTTGTCACCGGCCTGCCCGGCGCGCTCGACGCCGAGGTGAACCTGCTCGGTTCCGTGGTGCATGCGCTGGACGGCTTGCTCCGTTCCCGCCTGGATCTGCCCGATCGAGCCGCTGATCTCGTCGGTCGCCTTGGTCGTCCGGTCCGCGAGCTTCCGGACTTCGTCTGCGACGACCGCGAAGCCGCGACCATGTTCGCCCGCGCGCGCCGCCTCGATTGCCGCATTGAGGGCGAGGAGGTTCGTCTGCTCGGCGATCTCGTTGATGACGTTCACGATTTCGCCGATCTCTCGGCCACGATCCCCGAGCTCGCGGACCGACTCCGCGGAACCCTCGACCGCTTCGCGGATCGAGTACATGCCTTCGATCGTCTCCTTGACGACCTCGCCTCCGGTCCGGGCCAGCTCGCCGGACTCGTCCGCAGTCTTGGCTGCTTGGTTTGCGTTCCGCGTCATCTCGACCACCGAAGACGACATCTCCTCGATCGCCGACGAAACCGTGGTCACCGCGGACAGCTGTTCATCGACGCTCCGTGCGATCTGCTCGCCGTAGGCACTGACCTCTTCCGTATCTCGCGCCACGGAGTCGCTCGCGCTCCGGACCTGGACGATCGTGTCGTGGATGGAGTCGAGGAGTTGGTCGACTTGCCGTCCCAGATCGCCGAGTTCGTCCTTCCGGTCCATCTGGACGCGCTGCGTCAGGTCACCATCGCCCGAGGCGATATCCCTCACCCGCGCGAGCACGCGCTGCAGCGGGCCGAGGATGGAACGGAGAGTCCACCCGATGGCACCGAGAGCGCAGAGAAGTCCGAGCGCCACCGTGAAGAAGACGGCTGTCCGAGCGGTGTGGACGGTCTTGTCGATCGCACCCATCTGTCCTTCGACGACGGCGTCTGCTTCTTCTTCGATCGACTTCATGATCTCGACGAGTCCACGAGTGTCCCTCTCGTAGATCTCGTTCGCTTCGGCGTACTCGACGTAGGTGTCCACGACTTGATCCATCAGGTCCATGAACGTCTGCGTCGCGGCGCGGTAGGCGTCCGAGTAGTTCTGTCCGGCGTACGGACCGGATGGGATCGGCTGGTCGAAGATCCCGGTCGCGAACATCCCTTCCTGCGCGTCCTTCTGGAACACGCGGGCCCTCAGAATCTCGATCCGCTCACTCTGGATCTCGATTCCGCTCCGGAGACGTGAGAGGTGGTAGAGCTGTTGAAGGAGGCCGATGTTCGCCTCCATTCCGCCATCGGCGGCTTCCCACTTCTCGGCCAGGCCACCATTCCAGGTGTAGCTCCGGTTCGGGTCGCCTTCGACTTCTTCGACTGCAGAGTCGCCCACCTCTTCGAGTAGTTTGCCGAGCGCGACGTACTGCACGGCGAACTCGTCGAACTTCTCGGCCGCCGTCATGTGGCGCTGGCTCGTCTCGAGCATCCGCTCCAGGCTCCGCTCGGAGCGTTCCTGCGCCTGGCCGAGCGCCTCGACCCGTTCCGCTGGCACCTGTCCAGCGGCGTCCAGCCGCTGGAACTCGATCTTGGCGGCTTCGCTCGCGTTCTCGATCTCCTGCCGGCGGTTCTGGAAGTCCTGGGCCGAACGGATCTCGTGGGCCATCAACATCTCGGACTGGAGTGCGATGGTTCCGTTCATCGACCCGTCGGCCGTGTCCCAGGCCGGGCCGGCGAGGAATCCCAGGGTGTCGCGGAGGAGGGTCACTCCGTAGAGTCCGGCTGCACCGCAGGCCGCGAGCAGCACGGCCATGGCGCCGTAGCCGATGAGGAGTCGAGAGCGGATTTTCATGGGAAGGATCCCCTTGGGTTGGTGAGCCGTTCGGCTAGAAAGTCACCTCGATGCGTACTGTTCCGACTGCGGCATCGTCGATAGTGGACGCTCCGGGATTGGTCACGTACTGGATGTCCGGCGCTACGGCCAGATAGGGTAGGAGCTGGGCTCGGTAGACGAGCTCGAAGACGGTTTCCGACGATTCGGCGAACCCTGCGTCCGGGTCGTTCGTCACGCCGGCTTGGCTCACTCCGAAACCGACAGTGTCGTCGGGACGAGTCGCGAAGGCGCCGGTCCAGGTGACGCCGGCCCCCAAATGCCTATCGACCTCACTCACGGCTCCGTCCGCCGTTCCGAACTGAAGGTAGACGCCGACCGTGCCGTGGTCGGTGGACTGGGATCTCTCCGCGAGTGCGTAGAACCCTTCGGTCCCGTCCAGCGCGTCGCCTGCGAACGTCGGGATCGCTCCGTTGTGGTGCCACACTCCGAGAGCGAGCCGGGAGGCGCCGTCGTCGCTCGCCCGTTTCCATCCCGCTTCGGAGATGAGGAATGCGTGATCCGGCCCTTCGAACGCACTCTTGCCCCAGAGCTGTCCGGTCGGGACGCCTTCCAGTGCCGCGCCGTCGTAGAGTCCCGCGCCGACGTACGGCCCCGTTCCTGCGTCGTAGAAGAGGTTCGCGGAGAGTGCGGGATCCGGGTAGGTCGGGATGAGGAAGACGGTGGGGCTGATACTCGCTGAAGAGTTGAGGAACACCCCGGCGACCTCGACATACCCGAACTCGGAGTTCGCATCTACCTTGCCGAGCTTCGCGCGCATGGGTCCCATCTCTTGCTGGAACCACGCTTCCGGAACCTCCGTGGTCTCGTCCGCATCGAGGTTCGAGAACGCTTGGATGTCCCCGACGTATTCCGAACCGTCCTGTCCCTTGTGGGCTTGGAAGTCGACGAACAGGCTTCCGCCCTTCCAGCCCACGAGGGACTCCAGGGCTACGTCGATTCCCAGGTCGAAGCGGTGCCGGTATGCACTCGATCCTTCGACACCTCCCGTCAGGACACTCGACTCGTCCGCGAGGAAGGAGGCTCCGACCGACACCCCGCGCTCGTCCATCGAAGGGCCGAGTCCGAACCACGAGTCGGTGACCGTCTCCCGAGCGCCGACGTCGGCGCTGGCCACTTGGACCATGGCGACGAGCATCGCCAAGCCAGCGTGCGTTCCCAGGATACGTGAGTTCATTCTGTCCTCCTCCGAGCCGTGGGCGTGCCGCCCGTCTGCGGAAGTACGAACAAGTCGATGGACAAACCTCAGCCAGCCCTCACCGGGAGGGTGTGGTCCCTTTCGACGATTTCGGAGGTGGGGGGAGGGTCCTTTAGGGATGGGTGAGGACCCGCCCCAAGCTGGGGGAAACCCCTCGCCTGAAGTTCGGGCGCAACCGGCGGCGCTCACGTCGCGATACGTCGGAAAGACACGGGAGTGTGTTCGGCGGATCGGGCCTCGAAGAGGTCCCGGAGAGGCTTGCGACTGAGTCTGCCCACGCCGGGCTGCCCACGAGGAATCCATCTGGACCTGGAGGTGAAGTATGAAGACTCGACGCGAAGTGGAAGGACACCAGCGCGTTCGGCGATCCGAGGAGGCACCGTCGGCGGGCCGGGGGCGTCGTGGTGTGGACCGCGGTTGGCTACCGTGCGGCGGGGAGTGGCGTTCCGGGCTGCTGGTCTTGGCCGCAGTCGTCTGTTCGTTGCTAGGCCTCGGCGCGTCGTCCGCGGCCCTGGCGTCCAGCACGGGTTCCAGCGGAGGGGCTGGGGGCGACAAGGGAGCCTCGGCCAGCGCCACGGCGAGCGGAGTGGTCGTCAATGGCTCCGCCCTCAGCCAGGCGACGATCGCGGAGTTCGCCCAGAGGTACGGGCTCCACATCCCGGACGGTCGCTATTGGTACGACCCGGCGTGTGGTGCGTGGGGGATCGAAGGGGGACCGGCCCTCGGTCTCACGGTCGCCGGTGCGAACTTCGGTGCTCCCCTCCGGCCCGACGCATCCGGCGGCGGCAACGGCGTGGTGACGGGTGTCTTCTTCAACGGCCGGGAACTGCACCCCTACGATGTGGCCGCGCTCTCCCAGCTGGGACCCGTCTACCCAGGGCGCTACTGGATCGACGCATACGGCAACGCCGGTTTCGAGGGTGGGCCAGCCCTGGTCAACCTGTGGCAGCTCGCGCGCCAAGCGGGCGGAGGCGGCAAGTCCTACCAGCGGTCTACCGCCGGCGGATACATCGGGGGGGACGGGTCGACGTCGTACTTCTTCGATCCGGAAACTGGATCCAGCGTCATGGTCGGGAACTGATCGATCGGATCGGCGTCGCCGCGGCTTCCGGTTGCGGAAGCCGGGCGTCCTGCCGATGATCTCAGCGGCTACCCTCAACAACCGGAATGCCGTGGTCTCGGCGGACACCGCCCGAGCCCGCGGCTACGCGAGGACCCCATGGCGACAGTGCTCGATTGTGCCCGTCTCTGCGACGCCGTCTACGAGACCAACCCGGCGGCCGCTGGCTGGACTCGGATCGGGTTTCACGAAGCGGGCTACCTTCCGCAGAGTGCGTTCCAAGGTGCGGCATTCCAGAAGGCCGGCACGGTCGTGTTCGCTTTCAAGGGCACGTCGGTTGCGAGCCGGAGTGCGGTAGGCGATGTCTTGGCGGACCTCAAGCTAGGCGTTGGGATGAACACGGTGCAGTTCGACCTCGCGGGTCAGTTCGTCGAGGAGACGCTGGTTCCCGACGGCCATCGCGTCCTCCTCACCGGACACTCCCTCGGCGGTGCGATCGCGCAGATCGTCGGGAACAGGCGCCGTCTTCCGTTCCTCACGTTCAATGCGCCTGGTGTGGGTGTCATCGCGGGGAACACGTCCGAGATCGCGAATCAGTCTCCTCTCATGGGGGCGCTTCGAGTCGCGGGCTCGGTCATCAGCGTGTTTCGTCACCCGGTGCAGGCGGCGCAGGACGCGGGTTCTCTCTTCTACCGGGTCCAGGGGATGAACGTCCGTCTCTCTACCGACCCCGTGAGCATGATCGGGATCCACTACGGCCGGATCGCGACGCTTCCCTACTCGGGGCTCCTGGACGCGCACGGCATCGGCACGGTGATCGGAGTGCTCGAGTCGAACGCGACCGGCGGGATCCCGGCAGAGCACCTGACGCGTCGCTGACGCGCTGCCGACCTCGACCCCGACCCCGGAACCCCCTTTCCACCGGGACGGCGCGTTTCCCCCAACGAAGAAGGGCCGCCCGGTTGGGGCGACCCTTCGCTCTGGTTGCGAAATGACGTGTTACGAAACGCTGCGGCACTCAGGTGCGCCGCTGCGCTGGTCGATCAGGCTGCCTTCATGAGTCGTGCGAGGATGCCGTCGACCGATGCTTTGGCGTCGCCGAAGAGCATCCGCGTGTTCTCCTTGAAGAAGAGCGGGTTCTCGACGCCGGCGTAGCCCGTCGCCATGCTTCGCTTCATCACGACGACCGTCCTCGCCTTCCAGACCTGGAGAACCGGCATGCCCGCGATCGGGCTGCCTGGATCTTCTTCGGCGTCCGGGTTGACGATGTCGTTTGCACCGATGACGAGCACGACGTCCGTCTGCGGGAAGTCCTCGTTGATCTCGTCCATCTCGAGCACGATGTCGTACGGGACCTTGGCCTCGGCGAGGAGGACGTTCATGTGGCCGGGGAGACGGCCTGCGACCGGGTGGATCGCGAACCGGACCTCGACCCCACGGTTCCTGAGCTGCGTCGTGATCTCGTTGATCGGGTACTGCGCCTGCGCGACCGCCATTCCGTATCCCGGAACGATGATGACGCTCGACGCGTCCGCCAGCCACTCCGCGGTTTCGTCCACCGAGGTCTCGACGATCGTCTCGCCCTCGTGAGAGCGGGCCGACGACGTACCCTCCGCCACTCCGAAGCCTCCGGAGATGACGCTGATGAACGAGCGGTTCATGGCCCGGCACATGATGTAGGAGAGGATCGCACCGCTGCTGCCGACGAGCGCACCCGTCACGATCAGGAGATCGTTCGCGAGCATGAATCCAGTCGCGGCTGCGGCCCATCCCGAGTAGCTGTTCAGCATGGAGACGACCACGGGCATGTCCGCGCCGCCGATCGCCATGACCATGTGCACACCGAGGAGGAGAGCGATCGCGGTCATGATCCCGAGCGGGATGATGCCAGCGGTGACGGTGTTCGCACCGACGAACATCGTGCCCAGCCAGAGCGCGATGACGACGAGGCCGGCGTTCACCCAGTGACGCATCGGGGGATAGAGCGGCTTGCTCGTGATCACGCCCTGGAGTTTGCCCCAGGCGATGATCGAGCCGGTGAGGGTCACCGCACCGATGAACACGCCGATGTAGATCTCCGACTCGTGGACCATTCGCTCCGCGCCCACGAGATGGTTCTCCGGATTGAGATAGCTCGCGAATCCGACCAACACGGCGGCGAGGCCGACGAAGCTGTGGAGGATTGCGACCAACTGCGGCATCGACGTCATGGCCACGCGGGAGGCGACGGCGATTCCGATGGCGCCTCCGATGACCATCGCGACGATGATCGGGACGTATCCGGTCACTTCCCGGCCCAGGATCGTGGCGATGATCGCGATGGTCATTCCGACCATCCCGAAGACGTTGCCGCGACGGGCCGACTCCTGGTGGCTGAGGCCACCGAGCGCCATGATGAAGAGGATGCTCGCGCCGATGTAGGCGACCTTGATGGCAGACTCGTGCATGGGAACGGCCCTCCTACTTCCGGAACATCTGCAGCATCCGCTGCGTGACGAAGAATCCACCGAACACGTTGATCGTCGCGAAGAGAGTGGCCACGAACGCGAGGATCGTGACCCAGCTGTTCAGCGGACCGGAGATGAGGAGGAGCGACCCGAGCACGATGATCCCGCTCACCGCGTTCGTCACCGCCATGAGCGGCGTGTGAAGAGCGGGGGAGACGTTCCAGATCACCATGTATCCGACGAAGATCGAGAGCACGAAGACCATGAAGTGGGTGAGGAACTCGAGCGGAGCGGTCCAGCCCAGCGCGATGAACGCGAGGACGGCGATCGCGGTCGAGATCATGCGGCCCGTCTTCTTCTTCGGCTTGGCGTCGCCCGCCGGGACCGCGACCGGAGCCTTGGCAGGCTGCGGCTTCGGAGCCGGTGGCGCAGCCGGAGCCGGCGGCGGCCAGGTGATCGCGCCTTCCTTGATCACGGTGACGCCACGGACGATCTCGTCCTCCATGTTCATCTGGAGTTCGCCGTTCTTCTCCGGGGAGAGGTCGGTGAGAAGGTGGCGGAGGTTCGTAGCGTAGAGCTGGCTCGACTGGCTCGGCAGCCGGCTCGGGAGGTCCATGTAGCCGATCAAGATGACGCCGTGCTTCTGCACGATCTGACCGGGCTCGGTGAGTTCGCAGTTGCCGCCCTTTTCGGCCGCGAGATCCACGATCACGCTGCCCGGCTTCATGAGCTTGACCATCTCCTCGGTGATCAGGACGGGCGCTTTCCGGCCCGGGATCAGTGCGGTCGTGATGATGATGTCGACGTCTTTGGCCTGCTCGGCGAAGAGCTCCATCTCGGCCTTGATGAACGCCTCGCTCATCACCTTGGCGTACCCGCCGCCGCCGCTGCCTTCTTCCTCGATGTCCACCGTGAGGAACTCGGCGCCCATGCTCTGGATCTGCTCCGCGACTTCCGGACGCGTGTCGAACGCACGAACGATGGCGCCGAGGCCGCGCGCCGTACCGATGGCGGCGAGCCCGGCCACGCCGGCTCCGATCACGAGGAACTTCGCGGGAGGGATCTTTCCGGCTGCGGTGACCTGTCCGGTGAAGAAGCGTCCGAACTGGTGTGCTGCTTCGATCACCGCGCGGTAGCCGCCGATGTTCGCCATCGAGGAGAGCGCATCGAGCTTCTGCGCGCGCGTCGTCCGCGGCACGCAGTCCATGGCCATGATCGTCGCCTTCCGCGCGGCGAGCCGTTCGAGAAGCTCTTTGTTCTCCGCCGGCCAGATGAAGCTGATCAGGTGTCCGCCTTCGCGGAGGAGTGACGCCTCGTCGACTCCCAGCGAGGGGTGCGTCTCTGGAGCACGGACCTTGAGGATCAGATCCGAGTTTGCCCACAACGACCGCGTGTCCGAGACGATCTCGACTCCGACGGCTCGATAGGCGTCGTCCGGGAAGTGGGCCTCAACGCCCGCCCCCGCTTCCATGGCGACCTGGAACCCCAGGTTCTGGAGCCGTCCCGCCGACTCGGGAGTGACGGCGACTCTCCGTTCACCTGGGTGAACCTCCTTCGGAACCCCAATCTTCATCGCACCTGCCTCTCGGACGTGCCTTCCCTCCGCTGCGGGCTCGTGTCGAGCCTCGCGCGTCCCCGAGTCGGCACCGTTTTGCGCGGGGAGAACGTCGACCTGACTATCTTGAAGCCGTGCTGGCATGGGCCATCCTCCGAACACGCCGGATCCGGGCCCGCGTCGACTTCGTCCGAACGGCCGGCGGTCTTGCCGGTGCCCTGATCCGAAGCCTCCTCCGTCTCGAAAACGGCTCGTCTTCAAGACATTGCCGCGGGTGATTCTAGGGTTTCGGTTGCCCGATCGGAAGCGACTTCGAGTCGATCGGAAACCTGCCCGAATCTCGGCACCCGAGCTTTGTAGCAGACCGATCGATCCTTCCTCTGTAAGGGGTATCCGTCGTGATGCGCCGAGGGCTGAGCGGGTCCCGGCTCGGCCGCCTACTCCGCTGAGGGGAGGGGGAGCCCAGGAGTTTCCCCGGCTTCGTCCGGTCGTGGGAGCGGTGGGAGACCGAACGCAGCCCTCGCGGCGTCGCAGCGCTCGTTGTGCTCTCCGTCCTCCCAGGACCTCGGAAACTCTCGACACGGAGAGGGCCGGATCGGGTGGATGGAGCAGCGAGCGGAGCAGCCCACCTCCCCTTCGAGCGCGATGCAGCGCACGGGCTCCCATAAGGTTCCCTTCATCGCATTGCGATGAGGGCCGAGGTGCTCGGTCAGCTCGACGGGAACTCGGGGGCCGCCTGGTTCACGTTCGACGTGGCCATCACCGAGCGTCGTCTCCGACCAGTGGAAGGAAACGCGGTAGCGCGTGCAGCACGCGCCGCAGCTGATGCATGGGTTTTGCTCGGCTTTCATCGGGTGTACGCCAGGGACGGTTCGTTGCCGCTCGCGCCCACCCGACGCGTGGCGCTCGTGCCCACGCCGGTGCGGCTGAAGGCGCGAGTCTGCGCCAGGAGAACGATGTCTGGCAATGATTAAGTGGTAGTGCTTATATAGCGGGTCGCGATGATTGCCTATGCTCCGGCGCGTTAGGATGTGAGATCGAACGTTCCCTGAGGCCGCGTTTCGGCACGCCCTGGAAACGGCCCCGACCCGTCTATCGACCGAGGATGGAGACTCGATCACGATGCCGATCGTCACTGCGACACTGGCTCTAGGAGGACTCGCGCTCGTCCTGACGACGCTGCTCGTCCTTGCGCAGAAGCGACTCGCAGTCGTCGAGGACCCGCGGATCGACGTCGTCGAGGACATGCTCCCGCATGCGAACTGCGGAGCGTGTGGCCTCCCGGGCTGCCGGCCGTTCGCGGAGGCGCTCGTCCAGGGGGCCACGGCGCCCGGGAAGTGCACGGTCAGTAGTCAGGACGCCCGCGAAGCGATCGCGTCGTACCTCGGGGTGGACGTGGGCGCGGAGGAGAAGCGGGTCGCCCGTCTCGCCTGTGCCGGCGGGACGAACGTCGCGCGAAATCACGCCCGCTACGACGGTCTCGAGTCTTGCCGTGCAGCTGCCCACGTGGCGGGCGGCGGAAAGGGCTGCTTCTGGGGCTGTCTCGGGATCGGAGACTGCGAGGTCGTCTGCGACTTCGACGCGATCCATATGGACGCGAACCGCCTTCCCGTCGTGGACGAGGACAAGTGCACGGCGTGTGGAGACTGTGTCGACGTCTGTCCGAAGGACCTGTTCTCTCTCCAACCGATCAGTCGTCGTCTCTGGGTGCAGTGCAAGTCTCTCGATGAGGGAGACGACGTCCTCGAGGAATGCGAGGTCGGCTGCACCGCGTGTGGAAAGTGTGCCATGGACGGGCCCGGTCTCATCCGGATGGTGAACAACCTGCCGGTGATCGACTATTCCCGTCCGCACAAGACTCAGGTGCCGATCCAGAGGTGTCCCACCGGGGCCATCGTCTGGCTCGACCCGAAGGCGGGTCCGGTCAAGGGACCCGAAGCGAAGAAGATCATCCGGAAGGGCGTCCGCGTGGACGCCCCGACCTAGGCCGACCACCCATGATCCGCGTGTCCC
Organism: Candidatus Eiseniibacteriota bacterium; assembly: GCA_020633975.1. Classification (GTDB taxonomy): domain Bacteria; phylum Eisenbacteria; class RBG-16-71-46; order CAIMUX01; family CAIMUX01; genus JACKCR01. The sequence goes on from JACKCR010000002.1 coordinate 195,639, forward strand.
ACGGTGACGAAGTTCACGAGTCCTGGGGAATCAGATCACAGTCCCGTGGTCACGGGAGTCGATAGGGGGTTTCGATGTCGTTGCTCACTCTCGGTCGCAAATCGAAGGACAAGGACAAGGGCGAACACGCGAAGTACCCGGGTGTCCGCGCGGCAATGGACGGCAACACCGCCGTCATCATGTGCGAGCGGGAGTCGAGTGACGCGGCCGGCGCCTATCCGATCACGCCGTCCACCCAGATGGGTGAGTACTGGGCGGAAGCGGCGGCGGCCGGACACGTCAACGTCTCCGGGCGTCCACTCATCTTCGTGGAGCCGGAAGGCGAGCACGCGGCAGCGGCGGTCACGGCGGGAATGTCGATGACCGGTCTCCGGGCCGCGAACTTCTCGTCCGGGCAGGGAATCGCCTACATGCACGAGTCGCTCTACGCGGCCGTCGGTAAGCGCCTCACCTACATCCTCAACATCGGTGCCCGCGCCATGACCAAGGCGACGCTCAACGTGCACGCCGGTCACGACGACTACCACTGCATCGACGACACCGGCTTCTTCCAGCTCTTCGCGAAGAACGCCCAGGCGGCGGCAGACCTCAACATCATCGCGCACCGGATCGCCGAGCTCTCACTCACTCCGGGTGCGCTCGCGCAGGACGGCTTCCTCACGACCCACCTGATCGAGTCGATCATGGTTCCCGAGCGCGCACTCATCGACGAGTACCTCGGGCGTCCGGAAGACGAGATCGACACGCCGACCCCGGCGCAGCGGATCATCTACGGTCCGAAGCGTCGCCGGATCCCGGTTCTCTGGGACGTCGACAATCCGATCATGGCCGGTCTCGTCCAGAACCAGGATTCCTACATGCAGAGCGTGGCCGCCCAGCGCCCGTTCTTCTTCGATCACATCCAGGAGCTGACGGACCGTGCGATGGGTGAGTTCGAGGCCCTGACCGGCCGCGAGTATCGCCGTGTCATGACCTACCGCGCCGAAGACGCCGAGTATCTGATCCTCGGCCAGGGCAGCGTCGTTCCGTCCGCGGAAGTGGTGACCGACTATCTCCGGAACAAGGGGATCAAGGTCGGCGTGGTCGACATGGTCATGTTCCGTCCTTTCCCGAGCGACCTCGTGGCGAAGCTGCTCCGCGGCAGGAAGGGCGTGGCGGTGCTCGAGCGTCTCGATCAGCCGCTCGCCGTCGATCTCCCGCTCGCGCGCGAGATCCGCGCCACCATGAGCAAGTGCCTCGAGAACGGGCAGAACCCGTCGAACCCGGCCTATCCTGAGCTCGACATCTACCGTCAGCTCTCCGATGCGCCGCCGATCTACTCCGGCTCGTTCGGAATGGGAAGCCGTGACCTCCAGCCCGAGGGCATCATCGGTGCGGTCGAGAACATGCTCGACAAGGGCGCGAAGAAGCGGTTCTTCTACCTCTCCGTCGACTTCCTCCGCGACGAGGCGATCACGCCGAAGCAGGAGGTCTACCAGGACACGATCGCGCAGTCCTATCCGAAGGTGAAGGAACTCGCGGTCAAGGGTTCCGAGAACCCGAACCTGATGCCGGAAGGCGCCATCACCGTCCGGTTCCACTCGGTCGGTGGTTGGGGAGCGATCACGACGGGTAAGAACCTCGCGATGACGCTCTTCGATCTCCTCGGCTACCACATCAAGGCGAACCCGAAGTACGGTTCGGAGAAGAAGGGGCAGCCGACTACGTACTACCTCTCGGCGGCTCCCGAGCCGATCCGGGTCAACTGTGAGTACTTCTACGTCGACGTCGTCCTTTCGCCGGATCCGAACGTGTTCCACCACACGAACGCGCTCGCCGGCCTCAAGGAAGGCGGCGTCTTCATTCTCCAGAGTGACGAGACGACGCCCGAGAAGGTCTGGCAGTCGATTCCGGCTCCGTTCCAGAAGATCATCATCGACAAGAAGATCAAGGTGTTCGCGCTCGACGGTTTCAAGATCGCACGCGAAGAGGCGAGCGACCCGGACCTCCAGCTCCGCATGCAGGGAATCGCGTTCCAGGGTGCGTTCTTCGCGGCGTCCCCGGTCATGAAGCAGGCCGGACTCGACGAGAAGCGGCTCCTCGACGCGATCCACGAGCAGCTCGAGCACAAGTTCGGGAACAAGGGCCGACGGGTCGTCGAAGACAACATGCGGGTGGTGAAGCGCGGCTGGGACGAGAACATGGAGATCCTGCCGGGTGCGATCACGGAGTCCAAGAACGGCGCCGGCACGGTCGGTTCCGAACCGGACATCCCGGTCATGGTGAAGACGCTCCCGCAGAGCAAGGCCCCGATGACCGACATCCACCGGTTCTGGGAGCAGACCGGTAACTTCTACATGCGCGGGCAGGGGAACGACAACCTGACCGATCCGTTCATCGGACTCGGCATCATGCCGGCGTCGTCCGCTCTCTTCCGCGACATGACGCAGATCCGGTTCACCCACCCCGAGTGGATTCCCGAGAACTGCACGGCGTGCGGCGACTGCTACACAGTCTGCCCGGACACCGCGATTCCTGGTCTCGTCAACGAGGTCGGGCAGGTGCTGGACACGGCGGTCAAGCGGGTCAAGAAGGCGGGGAACAAGCTCGAGCATCTGCCGAAGGCGGCGCGGACCGTGGAGCAGAAGCTCAAGGCCCTATGCGCAGAGTCGGCCGAGACGGATGGGGTTGCGGACCTGATCGATTCCGCCATCGAGCAGACGTTCAAGGCGAGCAAGCTCGAAGGGGACGAACGTGACGCGCTGCGGAAGGAACTCGACCTCTTCAAGAAGGAGATCGGCAGCTTCCAGTTCGCGCTCACCCGTCCGTACTTCACGAATCTCGAGAAGCAGGGCGCTGGCGAGGGCGGGCTCTTCTCCATCACCGTCAACCCGTACACCTGCAAGGGCTGCATGGAGTGCGTCGAGGTCTGTAACGACGACGCGCTTCGTTCGATCACGCAGACGGGCGAAACGGTGAAGGAGCTCCAGAAGAACTGGAACTTCTGGCTCGACCTTCCGACGACTCCGAAGAAGTACTCGCGGATCGACGACATCGAGGAAGGGATCGGCGCACTCGAGACCCTTCTCCTCGACAAGGCGAACTACCTCTCGTTCTCGAGCGGCGATGGCGCGTGCCTCGGCTGTTCGGAGAAGACGGTCATGCACCTCTTCACCGGCACGATCGAAGCGCTCATGCAGCCGCGGATCGAGAAGCACGTCACCTATCTCGACGACCTCATCGGACGCCTCGAGAAGAGCGTGCATCTGAAGCTGGCGGGAGAGATCGACCTCAGCGATCCGGAGAAGATGTCTCGGATCATGAGCGAGATCGGCGACGGCGACGTCACCTTGGCCGGCATCGCACAGAAGATGGAGAAGATGACGGGCGGTGAGCCGATCGATCAGGACTGGCTCCGTCGCGTCACGCAGCTCATCGGCAAACTCAAGGCTCTCCGCTGGAAGTACGAGGAAGGGACGACGGGTCGCGGCCGCTCCAAGCTCGGCATGATCAACGCGACGGGATGCACCTCGGTTTGGGGCAGCACCTATCCGTTCAACCCGTATCCGTTCCCGTGGACGAACCACTTGTTCCAGGACTCGCCCTCGATGGCCATGGGTATCTTCGAAGGTCACATGGCGAAGATGGCCGACGGCTTCAAGGCGATCCGGATGGCCGAGCTCGAGCTCTCCGGTCAGTATGCAGAGGACAAGCACGGCGAGTTCTTCACGTACTTCAACTGGCACCAGTTCACGGACGAAGAGTGGGAACTCTGTCCTCCGGTCGTCTCGGTCGGTGGTGACGGCGCGATGTACGACATCGGGTTCCAGAACCTCTCCCGCGCCATGGCGTCCGGCAAGCCGATCAAGATCCTCGTGGTCGATACGCAGGTCTACTCGAACACCGGTGGACAGGCCTGTACCTCGGGCTTCATCGGCCAGGTCTCGGACATGGCTCAGTACGGCAAGGCGATCAAGGGCAAGGAGGAGCCGCGGAAGGAGATCGGGCTCATCGGAATGGCGCACCGCACGACCTACGTCATGCAGAGCGCGATCTCGAATCCGAGCCACATGATCGAAGGCTTCATCAAGGGCCTCAAGGCTCGTCGGCCGGCTCTCTTCAACCTCTACAGCTCCTGCCAGCCCGAGCACGGAATTGGCGACGACCTCTCCGCCCACCAGGCGAAGCTCGCCGTCGAGTCGCGCGCCTATCCGATCTTCCGGTACGACCCGGATGCAGGGAAGACGCCGGAAGAGTGCTTCGACCTCGAAGGCAACCCGTCGATCGACGTCGACTGGCCGACCTACAAGCTGAAGTACAAGGAAGGAAGTCGGGATCGCGAGATGGAGCTTCCGATGACCTTCGCCGACTTCGCGCTCACGGAGGTCCGCTTCCGGAAGCACTTCCGGATGGCACCGCAGGACACATGGAACGAGAACATGGTTCCGCTCGCCGAGTTCTTGGACATGGCCGCGGACGAACGCGAAGGGCTCTTCCCGTTCGTTTGGTCCGTGGACAAGAAGAACCACCTCATCCGTCTCCTCGTGTCGAAGTCGATCGTGGAGTCGTGTGAGGATCGGCGGGACTTCTGGATCCAGCTCCGCGCCCTCGCCGGCATTCGGGCCGAAGAGTGCTCGAGGGACGAACTCGAGACCCAGGTCCGGAACGACGTCGTCGGCCGGATCGCCGCGGGCCTCATGCAGTGGGCGGGCGGCGAAGGCGGAGCCTCGCTCGCGACGCTACCGGCTGCTGCCCCGACGAACGGTGCGGCCGCGGCGCCTGCGGGCGCGGCACCGGCCGATGCGAACGGGTACATGGCTCCTTGGATCGATACGGACCAGTGCACGTCCTGCGACGAGTGCATCAAGATCAACAACAAGGTCTTCGCCTACAACGCGTCCAAGAAGGCGTTCATCCAGAATCCGGATGGCGGTTCTTACAAGGATCTCGTCAAGGCGGCGGAGAAGTGTACGGCGCGTGTCATCCATCCAGGTCTTCCGAAGGCCCGGACGGAGAAGGACATCGACAAGTGGATCGCGCGCGGAGAGAAGTTCAACTAGCAGGCTGCTAGAAGACGATCGCGGGAGTGCGCTCCGTCGGGGTTTCCGGTGCCAGCGTTCTCCCGCACGTGATCGGGCATCCTGGTCTTCTTGGAGTGATGAACGGCCCGGGGGGTGGGGACGTGACGTGGAAGTGACACCCCGGGCCGTCTTGCTGATCTGATCTCGCTTCCGAGGACTCAGGTCCTCCCGAGGAAAGGTGACGAGGTGAGACTTCTCGGTCTCAAGAGCTTCAGGCACGGCGTGCATCCGCCGGAGATGAAGGACGAGACGAGTGGGATGGCGATCCGCCACTTCCCGTTCGCTCCTGTTCTCGTCGTCCCGCTGGTGCAGCACATTGGGAAGCCCGCGGTGCCCCTGGTCCAGGAAGGACAAGAGGTGCAACGCGGCCAGAAGATCGCGTCCCCGGACGGGTTCATGTCGGTTGCGATGCATGCTCCCGCCTCAGGTGTCGTTCGGCGGATCGGGCTCACTCCGAGCATCCTCGGCCGGATGGTTCCGGGTGTCTTCATCGAGCCGTTCCCGGGCTCGACTCAGGAGATCATGGAAGGGACGCCCTGCGCGTGGGAGACCGCGAGCAAGGACGAGATCATCAAGGCGATCCAGGAAGCGGGAGTGGTGGGATTGGGTGGAGCCGCGTTCCCGACCCACGTCAAGCTGTCGATCCCGACAGGTAAGCATGTCGACACGCTGATCCTGAACGGCGCCGAGTGCGAGCCTTACCTCACGACCGATCATCGCGTCATGCTGGAGCAACGCGAAGACATCTACATGGGGGTTCGCTACCTCCTGAAAGTGACCGGCGCGAAGCGGGCCATCCTCGGGATCGAGGCGAACAAGCCCGATGCGGCGGAGCACATGCGTGCGGCGATCCCCTCCGATCTCCCACTCGAAGTCGAAGTGCTCGAAGTCAAGTATCCCCAGGGCGCCGAGAAGATGCTCATCACCGCTCTGCTCGGTCGCGAAGTTCCGTCCGGGGCGCTTCCGCTCGACGTGAACGCCGTATGCATCAACGTCGCGACGAGCGCCGAGATCGGCAGGCTTCTTCCCAGGGGGCGCGGGATCCAGGAACGGATCCTCACGGCCACTGGGCCCGCCATCTCGGACAAGGGTAACTACCGGGTTCCGATCGGGACGCCACTTCGGTTCCTCCTCGACCACGTCGGAGTCGACGCGAACGTGGATCGGGTCTTCCTCGGTGGGCCGATGATGGGACAGGCTGCATCGAGTCTCGACATCTCGACCACGAAGGGGACGTCCGGAGTCGTCGCCTTTACGACGACCGAGGCTGAGCGGACTCATCGGCACGTCTATCCATGCATCCGCTGTGGGTACTGCGTCGACGCCTGTCCGATGTTCCTCAACCCTTCGCAGCTCGGCATTCTCGCGCTCGTCGAGCAGCACGAGCAGATGGCGGAGGAGTACAACTTGATGGACTGCTTCGAGTGCGGATCGTGCTCTTTCGTCTGTCCTTCGCACATCCCGCTCGTCCAGCACTTCCGGATCTCGAAGGCGGCGGTGAGGAAGGCGCAGGCCGCGGCTCGTGCCAACGGCGCGCCAGCGGCGGCCCCCGCCTCCGGCGGCGGCAAGGGCAGCGAGGGAGGGAAGTGATGGCCGCCCCGAAGAAGACTCTCGAGATCCGCACGTCTCCGCACGTTCTCTCCGGCCACAGCGTCGACACGATCATGTTCAACGTCGTCTTGGCGCTCCTTCCGGCGACGGCGTTCTCGGTTTTCGCGTTCGGGCTCCCCGCACTCCTCGTTCTCGTGGTCGCGGTGGCGTCCTGCCTCTTCACGGAACGTTGGCTGTGTCGGGTCGCCGGTCGTCCTTCGACGTTGGGAGACTGGTCGGCGACGATCACGGGTCTCCTCTATGGGCTCACGCTTCCGCCGACGCTTCCGCTCTGGATGGTGGCGGTGGGTGGGGTGATCGCGATCGCGCTCGGGAAGGCGCTCTTCGGTGGTCTCGGCTCCAACCCGTTCAATCCGGCACTGGTCGGCCGCGCCGTGCTCCAGGCTACGTTCCCTGTCTCCATGACGACGTGGATGCCTGCGTTCGACCCCGAGCGGTTCAGCCGCATTCCGGGAGCGACCCTCACCTTCCCGTTCGCGGAACCGATCTACGACACCGTTTCCGGAGCTACGCCTCTCGCTCTCTGGAAGTTCAAAGGGGAGACGACGGACGCGATGCAGCTCCTCACCGGTTGGGTGAGTGGTTCAGCGGGGGAGACGAGCGCGGTCCTCATCCTCATCGGCGGGATCTACCTCATCGTGCGAAACATGATGAACTGGCGGATCCCGGTCGCGATTCTCGCGACGGTGGCGGCGCTGAGCGCCGTTCTCCACCTCGTCGATCCGGCCTACCCTGCGCCGCTCTTCATGTTGTTTTCCGGCGGTCTCATGCTCGGCGCGATGTTCATGGCCACCGACATGGTCGGCTCGCCGATGACGACGATCGGCTGTGTCGTGTACGGCGTCGTGATCGGCGTGATGGTCGTCGTCATCCGGGTCTGGGGGGGCATGCCAGAGGGCGTGATGTACGCGATCCTCCTCGGCAACGCGATCTCTCCGCTTCTCGATCGCTGGTTCCGCACCAAAGTCTACGGCGTACCGAGGAGGGCGAGAGCATGAGCGAGATGACGACACTCGCCCCGCCCGAGGTTCCGACTTGGCGGATGTACCGTGCGATGGTGGGGATCGGCCTCCTCTGCGGCCTTCTCATCGTCTCGGTCTTCCAACTCACGACCCCGATCATCGCAAAGAACCGGGCAGAAGCCCTGCAGAAGGCCGTCTTCGAGGTGTTGCCGGGTGCTGCCTCGAGCAAGACGTTCGTCCGGGAAGGGGATCGCTTCGTGCCGCTGCCGGATGGGGCGAGTGACAGCCCTGGGGTCGGTGAGGAGCGGGTCTACGCTGGGTACGACCAGGGAGGCGCCCTCGTCGGTGTCGCCATCGAGGCCGAAGGGATGGGCTACGCCGACGTGATCAAGGTGCTCTACGGGTACGGATTCGACCAGAGCGCGATCGTCGGGCTCAAGGTCCTCGAGAGCAAAGAGACTCCCGGACTCGGCGACAAGATCGAGAAGGACCCGGCCTTCCGGGAGAACTTCCAGGCCCTGGACGTGTCTCTGGACGGTTCGGGGAAGGCGGCGTCCCATCCGATCGAGGTGGTGCCTCACGGCACGAAGACGTCTCCCTGGCAGATCGATGCGATTACGGGAGCGACCATCTCTTCCAAGGCGATTGGCGGGCTCCTCGGCAAGAGCACAGCGTACTGGATGCCGATTCTCGCCCCGAGGCGTGGAGACTTCGAGGAATCACGATGACGACAGCGGGATCCCAATCCGACCCTCGCACGACCGACGAGTTCATCAAGGGGCTCTGGCGCGACAACCCAGTGTTCGTCCAGGTGCTCGGCATGTGCCCCGTTCTGGCCGTGACGAACACGGCCCGGAACGCGCTCGCAATGGGGCTCGCGACGATGTTCGTGCTCGTGATGTCGAACATCGTCGTCTCCTCGATCCGGAACTTCATCCCCAAGCAGGTGCGGATCGCCACGTTCATCCTCGTCATCGCGACCTTCGTCACGATCGTCGACTACGTCATCCAGGCGATCAGCCTCGACCTGCACAAGGCACTCGGTGCGTTCATCTCCCTCATCGTCGTGAACTGCGTGATTCTCGGCCGTGCCGAGGCGTTCGCGTCCAAGAACAAGATCGTGCCTTCGGCGCTCGACGGCCTGGGTATGGGGCTCGGGTTCACGTTCGCGCTTCTCTGCCTCGGAGTCGTCCGGGAGCTGCTCGGGAGTGGGGCGATCTTCGGGGTACACGTCTTTCCGGACCGCTATCAGGACTGGGTCATCATGATCCTGCCGAGCGGCGGGTTCTTCACTCTCGGCGCCTGGCTCCTCGTCTTCAACGCGATCAAGAAGCGGAAGGCGAATGCGGCCGGCACAGCGAAGGAGGCGGCCTAGCATGAACCAGGATCCGCTCTGGACCATCTTCATCGGCGCGTGCCTGATCAACAACTTCGTCCTCGCGTACTTCCTCGGGATCTGCCCGTTCCTCGGCGTGTCGGGAAAGATCGCGACGGCGTCCCGGATGGGAGCCGCGGTGACGTTCGTCATGCTCGTGAGTTCGGTTTGCGCGTTCGGGATCCAGATCCTGCTCACGCAGATCGGCGCGCCCTATCTCAAGTTGATCTCGTTCATCGCGGTGATCGCGTCGACGGTCCAGCTCGTCGAGATGTTCGTCAAGAAGATGAGCCCCGCGCTCTTCCGCGCGCTCGGGATCTTCCTCCCGCTCATCACCACGAACTGCGCGATCCTGGGACTCGCGCTCTTCCAGACGAACAAGGGATACGGAATCGCGCAGTGTCTCGTCTACGCACTCGGCGCGGGGGCGGGGTTCACGCTCGCGCTCGTCTTGATGGCAGGACTCCGAGAGCGGCTCGAACTGGTCCGCGTTCCGGACGTTGTGCAGGGAACGGCACTCACCCTGATGGTGGCGGGCATCCTCTCCGTCATCTTCATGGGGTTTGCCGGCCTCGGTGGCTGATTCTTGCGTTGTGCGGAGGGGCCTCCTCTGGGCCTCCCGCTGAGAGTTTCGGGAAGGACGTTCTGGAGTTACCCTAGAGGGACGGAGAGCGCCGACCCGGGAGGTGGAGTTCGATGGTCGACTGGAGCCAGTATTTGATCGGTGCTGGGAGCATGACGCTTCTCGCCGTGGGCTGGGTGGGAGTGCAGGCCGCCTGGAAGCGTTCCTTCCCAACCGCGTTCGCCGATCCCGACGTCCTGGCGGGAAGACGGGGTTGCGGCGCGTGCAGCTCCACGGGTGTTTGCGAGAAGAAGAGTGGATGTACGCGTACGTCCAAGACCCCGAAGGAGGTCTCCTGATGGAATCGGTCAAGCATTTGCAGGACTACGATATCGATACACGGTTCCCGGCGACCGTGATCGCGAGCGAGCGGATCACTCCTGAGGAGTCCCAAGAAGAAGTGCGGGAGATCGTTCTCGAGATCAGTCGCCCGGACTTCGAGTACCAGGTTGGGCAGAGCATCGGAGTCGTCGCTCCAGGTGGCGAAGAGTTCGGCGCCAAGTCGCATTTCCGGCTCTACAGCGTCGCGGACCTGCCGGAGAAGAAGGGGAAGAAGCAACGGATCAAGATCGCGGTTCGTCGCTGCTTCTATGTCGACGAGTACAGTGGCGAGAGCTACCCCGGAATCGCCTCGAACTATCTCTGTGACCTGAAGCCCGGCGACGAGATCCAGATCGCCGGTCCCTTCGGTCTCGTCTTCGAGGTGCCACGTGAAGCGAACGCGAACCTCATCCTCATCGGATCCGGCACCGGGATCGCTCCGTTCCGCGCGTTCGTGAAGCACATCTACCACCACGTCGAGGATTGGCACGGGCGGATTTGGCTCTTCTATGGCGCACGGAGCGGGCTCGAACTGCTCTACATGAACCGCTGGAAGGACGACTTCACGCAGTACTACGACCGTGAGATGTTCGAGGCGTTCCGCGCCGTCAGCCCGCGTCCGCACTGGGCCGATCCGATCGCATGGGACCGGGCCATGGAGGAGCGGAGCGCAGAGCTCTGGAAGCTCTTCGGTCTCTCGAACACATACGTCTACGTGGCCGGCATCGACAAGATGCTGGTCGAGCTCGACCAGGTCTTCTCCAAGATCGCTGGCTCCGCTGAGCTCTGGAATCGCCGCAAGGCGGAGCTACGTGCCGGTGGACGCTGGGTGGAGCTCGTGTACTGATCTAGCATCCGGAAGAACCGTATCTACGCGTTGGGGGGCGGGGCCGCTGAATCGGTCCCGCCTCCGTGCGTTTGCGCCTGGTACACTCTTCGAGCGCCCAGCTCACTTACTCGCGTCAGGAGTGTACCGATGCTTCGCTCTTCCTCGTTGTCACTGCCGTCCTCCGTGCGCTCCGCGCTTCTCCTGGCGTTGCTGCTCTGCACGCCGCTCTCCGTTCGGGCTGGGGTCCCCTGCGTCGAGGCGGTGTTCTTCGATCTCGGGGACACCCTCGTCGAGAACGACGGCACCGGGACGTTCGTACTCCGGAGCGGCGCCGTATCGACCGTGCAAGACCTGCAGGCGCGCGGGGTGCGTCTCGGGATCATCACGAACGTTCCCGCGACGTGGGACATCGACGACCTGAGAGCTCTTCTGGCCGAGCCGGAGTTCCTCGACGAGTTCGAGGTCGTGATCCTCTCGTCCGAGGCCCCCGCCTCCAAGCCAGACCCCGCCATCTACCTGTTCGCGCACGAAGCGCTCGTGGAGCCTCGGCCACCGATCACCTCGGCCGCCTTCGTGGGGGAGACCTTGGTCGAGATCGGAAACCACGAGACAGATCCCACGCTTGGCGCCCGTTCAGTCGGAATGGTCGGCATCCACCTATCGGACGGCGCCCCGAGCCCGTTCGCCGACTACACGATTCCGACCGATGCCCTGGGTGACGTCGTGACCATCGTCGACGAGACCTGCGCTTCCGCCTCTGTCGACGAGGATCTCTCTGATGGCGCATCAGGTCCGGAGAACGGGCTCCGTTCCGGCTCGGCCTACGCCAGTCCCAATCCATCGACGGACGCAACTCGAGTCACCTTCCGGCTCGTGACGGAGGAACAGGTGCACGCGAGTGTGTTCGACGCCGAGGGTCGGAGACTCGCCAGTCTCTTCGACGGACGGCTTGGCAGCGGAGTCCACACCCTCGCCTGGAACGGCCGGGCGGACGACGGTTCGGTCGTCGCGAGCGGCGTCTACTTCGCCCGCGTGGAGACGCCCACGACTGCATACCAGATCCGATTGGTGCGCTCTCGATGAGCTGGCCAGCTCGACCATTCGCGATCGCGACGACCACCGTGCTCGCGCTCCTCGCCGGTCCTGCCTCCGCCGACCCCGTCCGCGTCACCGTCACCGGGGACGGTTTCTTCAGCTACCAGCCGTCCCTCCTCGAGACGACGTCCGGAGACCTTCTCATCGCCTATGAGCGGCTGAACGCGTCGCTCATCGGAGACCTCTTCCTCACCCGATCGACTGATGGGGGGGCGAGCTGGGGTGCGCCCGAGCCACTCGTCACCACGACGGCAAACGAACGGCACCCTGCGCTCGTCCAACTGCAAGACGGAACGTTCCAGCTCTACTACCTGAGCAACGAAGGCGGCGGGTATCGGATCCGGTATGCGACCTCGCCGGACGCGGTCAGCTGGACGCCGGTCGGTATCGTCGATCTCGGTTGGACCACCGAGTCTCTCGTCAACCCCACCGTGTGCGTGGAGAGCGACGGTTCCCTCACCATGACCTACGACTACCTCTCCCACGGTGGCTACGTCGCGCACTCGGGGGACGGTCTCGCCTGGGACCAAGATCGCGTGCAGGTGAGTACTGGGCCACTCAACCGGATCATGCGTCACTCGGACGGTACGTACGTGCTCAGCTACCAGAAGCAGGTCGGCACGACGACCCAGATCGACATCTTCACGCGGACGTCGACCGACCGCGTCGTATGGAGCCCAGAGACGACGGTGACTACCGTTCAGAACTGCCACGACTCGTTCCCGCTCGAGCTGGCGAACGGGGAGTTCGAGATCTTCTACGCCGTCTCCCAGGGCGGGCCGTACGACCTCTACTCCCAGACCTCTCCCGACGGAGAGACTTGGTCCACGGAGGAGAACTGGTTTCCCTACGCTGGCTGGGATACCCAACCCCATCCGGTCCTGCTCTCGAGCGGTGACGTAGCCGTAGCTTGGGCGCGGGGTCCCGTGCAGACGGGGACTGACGTCTACTTCGAGGTCATCCGGGACCCGGCGGCTGTGGGCAGCGGGGCCGCGTCCCCGGGCGCCAGACTCGACAGTGCGGCGCTCATCGTTTCACCAAACCCGTTCCGAGCGGAGATCCGAGTGGCGTGGTCTGTTCCCGGCGAACCCGTTTCCCAGGCGCGTGTGATCGACGCTCTGGGGCGTCATGTCGCAACGCTCGATCGGCAGAGAGCCGGCGATTCGGTTCTATGGGACGGTAGAGATGACCGCGGGCGCGCCGTCGTAGCCGGGACGTACTACGTCGAGGCGCGGGGTCCGCTCGGCCCGGCGACGGCCCGAGTCGTCTTCGTGCGCTGAACTCTCCTCAGCCCACGAACCAGTTCGCGAGATGGTAGGTGACGAACGCAGCGCCGTAGGCGAGGACGGACATGTATCCGATTTGGAAGAGCGGCCACTTCCAACTGCGCGTTTCCCGACGGGTCACGGCGTTCGTCGGTAGACACTGCATCGCCAGCACGTAGAAGACGAGAAGGCTGAGGCAGGTCGCGAAGCCGAAGACCGGGGTTCCGTCCGGCCACTTGGACGCCCGCAGTGCGTCGTAGAGCGAGCCTCCTTCGGCTCCGTCCTCGCCGAGTCCATAGACCACAGCGAGGGTGGAGACGATGACCTCGCGTGCGGCGAAGGACGTGAGGACTCCGATCCCGATCTCCCAGTTGAATCCGAGCGGGCGGAACACCGGCTCGATGAAGTGCCCGATCCGTCCGAGCGCAGAGTTCTCCAGCTGGACCCGTTGGACCTCTGCCTCGGAGAGCGATGCCAAGTCGCCCGGCGGCGGCACAGCCGCATCTGCGCCGGACAACGAACCCGAACCCGCACCGGCCCCCGAACCCGAAACGGCGACGTCGACTTCCGCCGCGGCCGGGGCATGGCCCGCAGAGTCGAGGGCAGCGGTATCTGTCTTGGGGTAGGTAGCGAGCACCCATAGCCCCACCGAAATCGCCAGGATGATCGTTCCCGCGTTCTTCACGAAGACCCACGCGCGGTCGAGCGTGAGGAGGACGGCGTCCCGGAGGTTCGGCATCCGGTAGTTGGGAAGCTCGATCACCATCGCCCGCGTCTGCCCCTTGAGGATCGTGCGCTTGAGCACGAAGCCTGCGACCAGTGCGGCCACGACTCCGAGCGAGTAGGCGCCAACGAAGGTGAGCGAGGCCTGGAGCGGGCTCTTCGGGAAGAGGAGCGCGATCACCATCGCGTAGACCGGCACCCGGGCCGAGCAGGACATGAGCGGAACGACGAGGATCGTGGCGAGGCGGTCACGGTGGTCCTCGATCACCCGGGTCGACATGATGGCCGGGATGGCGCACGCGTGACCGGAGAGCATCGGGACGAACGCCTTTCCGGGCAGCCCGACCTTGTGCATCAGCTTGTCCATGACGAACGCGGCCCGGGCCATGTACCCGGAGTCCTCGAGCAGAGCGAGGAGGAAGAAGAGGAGCACGATCTGCGGAAGGAACACGAGCATTCCGCCTACGCCAGGAATCACGCCGTCCACGATCAAGCTCTGGAAGTCCCCACTCGGGATGAAGCGGGCGACCGTTTCGCTCGCCCAAGTGAAGAGTCCATCGATCATCTCCATCGGATACTGCGCGATCCAGAAGATGAGCAGGAAGAGAACGGTCATCACCGCGGCTACGGCGAGGATCCCAGCGATCGGGTGGGTGAGGATCCGGTCGATCGACTCGGTCATCTGCCCATGGGACGTCGCCGGCCGAACCACGCTTCGATCCGCGACCCGTTCCGCCCAGTGATAGCGCGCTGCGTAGCGGCAGCCGCCGCAGGCGTCACAGGCATGGAGCATCGAGTCGACCTTCGGAACGGCCTGAGCGTCGAGAAGCTCTCCAATCGCATCCTGGAGTGCGTCCACGCCTTCCCCGGTCCGTGCCGAGACGGGGAGGACCTTGCATCCGACTTCCTCGGCCAGTCCTTGCAGGTCGATCTGGATCCCGAGGCGACGCGCCTCGTCCATCATGTTGAGCGCGAGCAGAGTTGGACGCTGGAGCTCGAGCACCTGGCTTGCGAGGAAGAGGTTCCGCTCCAGGCGGGTCGCGTCGACGACCAGGACGACCACGTCCGGCTTCGTTGCGCCTTCGAGTTCGCCCGTGAGTGCGGCGCGCGCGACCTGCTCCTCGAGCGTGACGGCATCGAGGCTGTAGAGGCCGGGAAGGTCGATGAACTGGACCCGACGAGGACCGAGGATGGCCGGGGCCTCGCGGTGCTCGACCGTCGTTCCGGAGAAGTTCGCGGTACGGGCGCGCATGCCCGTGATCCGGTTGAAGAGCGAAGTCTTGCCTGCGTTCGGATTGCCGATCAGTGCGATCGAGGCGTGCTGAGCCGAAGGGCGGGGAGCAGAGACTTTCGTGCGTACGGCGTCGGTCAGTTCGATCATGGAAGTCCCTAGCAGGCCGCGCAGGGCTCGACGGTGATGCCGGCGGCGAGCCGGGCGGACAGGCCAACCCGTGTCCCGAGGACGCGGAGGACGAGCGGGTCACCGCCCTTGACCAGCTGGATTCGACGACCCTGGCAGATCCCGAGAGCCTTGAGTCTGGCGGAGTCGATCTCGTCGAGGCGGACGTCTACGACGACGCCTACCTGCATCTGCGCCATGGAGTTGAGCTTGGTCAGGGGGGCCGGGCTGCAGTTGTCGGTCACGATCTCGAAGGTGGTACCGTCTGCGAAGGTCTCGATCGGGGGAGGGGTCGTCATCCGCGCGTTCCTTATGTCCTCGTTACTGAGACTCGATCTCAATTGCTATAAGGTACGGCTTCCGAAACTCGACTCGCAAGTACGTAATTCCCGCGACTCGGGGGGACAGAGCGGGGCGGCGCGTCGTGATAGACTTCCAGCTCACCCGCTAAGTTGCATCCGGAGACCGCACTTGAACGGAACGGACGTCACGACCACCCTGCGCAAGGTTCGGCTCGGAGAGTCGGCCCCGGAAGCTCTCTTTCCTGTCGTGTACGACGAGCTGCGCCGGCTGGCTTCGGGCCACCTCAGGGGGGAGCGGTCGGGCCACACGCTCCAGACCACGGCGCTGGTTCACGAGGCGTACCTTCGCCTCGTCGATCTCCGCCGGATCGAGTGGCAGGATCGGGCTCACTTCTTCGGAGTCGCTTCGGGCGCGATCCGGCGGATCCTGATCGACCACGCTCGGGCCCGCAATCGGGACAAGCGTGGGGGCGGGGCCGTGCACGTGTCCATCGACGATGTTCTCGCGGTTTCCGTGACGGAGCCTCCGGGCCCGGAGCTGTTGGAGCTGGACCGCGCGTTGACTGCGCTCGCCGCCCTCCATCCGGACAAGGCCCGGGTGGTCGAACTCCGCTTCTTCGGTGGGTTGACCCTGCCCGAAATCGCCGAAGTTCTCGGGGTGACTCGTCGCACGGTCGATCGCTACTGGCTCTTTGCGCGCACCTGGCTCTACCGCGAACTCAAGACGTCCCTCGAGGAAGAGACGTCGTGAGCGAACACCCTGAGCGCGACATCGACGACCTGTTGGAGGAGGCGGCCCGGCTCGCTCCCACCGCTCGCGAGAGGTTCCTGCAGGGATCGTGCGGAGACGACGAAGCGCTTCTCGCCGAGCTGCACTCGCTCCTCGAGGTGCTCGACGAGTCGAAGGGCTTCCTCGAGACGGGCGAGTCGCCGGCCTCCGTTCAGGTCGTGGGCCCATACACTCTCGGTCGCGTACTCGGAGCAGGGGGGATGGGAACGGTCTACTTGGGGGAGCGCTCGGACGGTGAGTTCGAGCGAAAGGTGGCCGTGAAGCTGATCCAGTCCGGTCTCCCCACTCCCGACATCCTTCGCCGGTTCCATCGAGAGAAGCGCGTGCTGGCCCGTCTCGACCATCCGAACATCGCGAGACTCCTCGATGGCGGGGCGACGCCGGATGGCAGGCCCTACCTCATCATGGAGTACGTGGAAGGAGAGCCGATCGACCGGTACTGCGATGCCCGTCGCCTCCCGATCCGGGACCGCGTCTCGCTGGTGCGTTCGGTCGGGTTCGCCGTCGATCACGCTCATCAGCAGCGCGTGGTCCATCGGGACATCAAGCCGGCGAACGTGTTGGTCGACCGAAACGGCGCTCCCAAACTCCTCGACTTCGGGATCGCGAAGGTCATGGCCTCTACGGATCCGGTCGACGAGACGCACACGGGGTTCCAAAGGCTCACCCCGCGGTACGCGAGCCCAGAGCAGGTTCTCCATCTCGACGTCACCCCGGCGTCAGACGTCTACTCGCTCGGCGTCCTTCTCTACGAACTCATCACTGGCGGCGGACCGTACGAAGCGGAGGGGCCGGCGATCGAGCTCTCCGAAGCCGTCGTCCGGATGGCGCCGGTCCGGCCCAGCGCGCGCGCCGTTCGGGCGAGTGCCCACGTGCTCGTAGCTCGGCGGGAAACCAGTAGCGCGTCGCTCGCTGGGGCGATCCGGGGCGATCTCGAACACATCGTCCTCCAGTGCCTCGCGAAGGAACCGGAGGACCGATACCCGACGGCCGCAGACTTTGCGCGGGACCTGTCTCGTTGGCTCGATTCGGAGGAGGTCCAAGCCCGCCCCGAGACCCTGAGGTCGCGGGCGAAACGTCTGCTCCGTCGGCATCCACTGACCTCGTACTTCCGTGAGGGGAGAGCGCGTCGCGAGTCCAAGGGACAGAAGCAGCTTGCCGAAACGATCGCGGGGCTCCTCGAGGACGTGCTCTCGTCCGTGGATCCGACCTTGGCACAAGGCCGAGACGTTCAGCTTCTCCGAAGCGTCCTCGATGTCACGGCGAAGCGAGTGAGCCTGGAAATCGACGCCGACACTCTGATTGCGGCGAGGCTCCACACCACGATCGGAACGACCTATCAGGCGATCGGCGCTTACGATGTCGCCGAGATGCACCTCCGGAACGGGCTAGAAGCGCGCCGAAGGGCGGGAGCCGGTCCGCTCGAGTTGGCGCAGAGCCACGTCCACTTGGGGGCGACGCTGAGAGAGTTGAGCAGGTACCCCGAGGCCGTGGATCACTTCCGGCGCGCCCTGGCGATTCTGGAACAACTCTCCCCACCGGATCGCTTGCAGGAAGCGCTGACCCGCGACCACCTCGGCCGTGCGCTCGAGATCCTCGGCCATGACGAGGAGGCCGAAGGCGAACTGCGCGCGGCGGTAGAGATCGGTACCGAAGCTCTGGGCCGCGAAAACCTGGACGTGATCCGGTTCGTCTGCTCACTCGCACGGTTCCTCACGACGCGAGATCGGCCCGAGGAGGCAAGGACACTCGCCGAGGAGAACGTGGCCTGTGCACGGGTTGCGGGAGACGAACCGTCCTTGGGCTTGGCCCTCGTTACGCACGGGTTCTACCTCAACTGGGTGAGATCCTTCGAGGAGGCCGAGCCGGTCTACCGGGAGGGGCTCGCGCTGCGAGAGAAGATCTACGGCGAGAACCACCCGTTCGTCGCGAACACGCAGGTCGACCTGGCCACCGTGCTCGAGAGCCTGTCCGCGTTCGACGAAGCGGAGTCGCTCTACCTTCGCGCGCTCGAGACCAACCGCACTTGCTCCGGCCCCCGTAGTCTCGATGTCGGGACCAAGCTCAACAACGTCGGCGGGCTCATGCGCAAGGTCGGGCGTTTGGAGGAGGCTCAGGTCTACCTCGAGGAGGCGCTCTCGATCTATCGGGAGCAGCTCGGAGACTCACACCTCTGGGGCGTCATCGTGCGGACGAATCTCGGTGCGACGCTACTGGCTCGTGGCGAGTTCCAGCGCGCCGAAGAGGAGCTGTCCGAAGCCGAGTCGAGGATCGACGGACGGTGGGACGAAGATTACTACCGGGTAGGGCTTCTCCGGAGTCTGCGCGGCGCGGCACTCGCGGGCCTGGAACGAAACGAGGAAGCCGCGCAGCTTCTGAAGGGCGCAGCGGAGTCGTTGACCCGAACGCTGGGCGAGAACGACGACCGGGCCGTGGCTGCTACTCGCCGCTGGCAGGAGTTTGAGGCCGGAGGTCAGCTGGGCTGACCCGACCCCACTCGCAGGTCACGAACTCGCGCGCCCGTCGGCGATGGGAGTGCTAGGCAAGGGCTCTGACGATCTCGTCAGCGGCTCGGCCCATCTCTTCGGCCGTGTTGTAGTGCACCGCGCTCACACGCACGACCCCGCCACTCTCCGTGATCCCGAGTCGGTCCGTGAGACGTCGCGCGTAGAAGTCGCCGTATCGGATGCCGATCCGTTCGTCGTCGAGTGCGCGAACGATCTCTGCGCTGTGTCGCCCCGGGATGAAGAAGGAGAGGGTCGGCACGCGATGCTCGCGGTCCGATGAGGAGAGGCCGACGAGCCGCACCGTCCCCAATCCCCGGAGTCTCTCGAGAAGGACCTCCGCAAGCGACTCCTCGTGCTCGGCGACCGCGCCGAAGAAGTCCGCGAGCTGTTCACGTCGGGTGGACGTGCTCCTTGCCGTTCCATCCGCTCCTTCAGCATCGCCACCGCGGACAGCATCGACGTAGTCCCAAAGCCCGGTGAGCGCATAGGCCATCTCGTAGTTCACGCTTCCCGGCTGCAGCTTGTACGGGATCTCCTTCGAGAGGAAGTAGTGGTTCAGTCGAGGGAGGGACTCGAGAAGGTCTCGCTTCACGTAGAGAGCGGCGCAGTGCGGAGCATAGACTTTGTACAGGCTGACGACGTAGGCATCGACATCCCAATCCCGAACCGCGAGCTGGCGGTGTGGGGCGAAGGCGACGCCGTCGACACACACCTTTGCCCCGGCTGCGTGTATCCGATCCACGATCTCGCGAACGGGGTGAATCGTCCCGACCAGGTTGCTGGCGTGTGTGAAGGCTACGAGCTTGGTTCTCGGCGACAGGAGCGGTTCCAGATCTTGGACTCGAAGCGACCATGTGCTCTCATCGAGTCGCCAGGTGCGGACGACGACGCCGAACCGTTCTAGATCCGCCCACGGTCCGATGTTCGCCTCGTGGTCACAGTCCGTCACGATGACTTCGTCGCCTGGCGCGAGCGTTTGTCCGAATGAGGCTGCGAGGTTCCGAAGGAGCATGGACGTGGACGGACCGAGTACGACTTCCGCGGGATCGTCCGTGCCCATCCAGTCCGCCATCGCCTCGACACCCGCGCGTACACGAGTCCCCGCGATTTCGGACGGCTCGTAGCTCGCCCCGAGCTGAACGTTCGTGTGTAGGAGGTAGTCGGTGAGACGGTCCGACACCGCTCGTGCCACCTGAGACCCACCCGCGTTGTCGAGCAAGGTCCAGTCACTTTCCAGTCCGGGGAACTGGCGACGGACCCTCGCCAGATCGAGGGGGGCATGGGGCATGGAGCGTCCTTTCGTTCGTGCGCTTGGTGGCGAGGTCCGAAATCCTGGTGGAGCCGACCGTGCGGACTCTGATCGAACCGTCCAGCCGGAGCAATCGGATATCGCTTGCGAGCCGCTGACCAGTCAGATGCATGCGGCCGGCCAGTCAGATGAGTGCAGCCGGCCAGTCAGATGCGAGTGGCCGACCAGCCCGATGCGGTCGATCAACGCTCTCCGTGGCATGAGTCGGGACTCAGGAACTCCCTGGAATGACGCGCCAGGCACCGGTATGCTGAGCCGCGCGTTGGGGTCCATTTACATTCGAAGGAGTGCGAAGTGTCAGAACGCATCTCGACCTGGCGTCCGTGGTCTTCCCGCGGCACGTCTTTCACGATCTTGTTGCTCGCCGTGTTTGCAATGGCCCAAATCCTCGTGGCATGTTCCGAGGATCGCAAGACCGTGGAACCCGACGAGACGGGCGCCTGCTGTGCGGCGAGCGGGACGTGCTCGATCCTGAGCGAGTCCGACTGCACCGATGCCGGAGGTAGCTACGAAGGGGACAACACGGCCTGTTCGCCCAATCCCTGTCCTCAGCCTGCGACCGGTGCGTGCTGTCAGCTCAGCGGGACCTGCACTGTCGTGACTCAGGCCGCCTGCACCACAGCTGGCGGCACCTACGAGGGCGACGATGAGTCCTGCGATCCGAACCCGTGCCCACAGCCGACGACGGGAGCGTGTTGCCTCTCTGATGGCACGTGCTCCGTCGACTCTTCGGACGACTGCGCGTCGAACGGCGGAACCTATGAAGGCGACGACACGGCCTGCGATCCCAATCCGTGTCCTCAGCCCGTGACCGGCGCATGCTGTTTCGACGACGGAACGTGTCAGGTGATCACCGCGATCGCCTGCACCGGCGCGGGAGGGGCCTTCGAAGGCGACGATACGGTCTGCGATCCCAATCCGTGTCCTCAGCCCGCCACTGGTGCGTGCTGCGCGTCGGACGAGAGCTGCACCGTGGTGACCTCCGATGACTGCGCGACGGGCGGCGGTACGTATCAGGGTGACGACACGAGTTGCGACCCGAACCCGTGTCTGACTCCGGCGACCGGCGCCTGCTGCGCATCGGATGAGAGCTGCACCGTGGTGACGTCCGATGCCTGTACGACGTCGGGCGGAACGTACCAAGGTGACGACACGGCTTGCGATCCGAACCCGTGCCTGACCCCGGCCACCGGCGCTTGCTGCGCGTCGGACGAAAGCTGCACCGTGGTGACATCCGATGCCTGTACGACGTCGGGCGGAACCTACCAAGGTGACGACACGAGCTGCGATCCGAACCCGTGTGCCTCTTCGGCGACCGGCGCATGCTGCTTCGATCTCGTTTGCCTCGTGTACACCGAAGCCGATTGTGACGCTGGAGTCGGTCAGTACCAGGGAGACGGCACGAGCTGCGACCCGGACCCCTGCCCGCTCCTGGTCGGCGCCTGCTGCTTCGAGAACGGCGCCTGCGCCATCGACACGCCGAGCGACTGCGCGGGCAACAGCGGCACCTATCAAGGAGACGGTACCAACTGTGACCCGAACCCGTGCCCGCAGCCGACGACGGGTGCCTGCTGCTTCGATACGACTTGTCTGGTCTACACCGAGGCCGATTGCGTCGCCGGCGTTGGGGAGTACCAGGGGGATGACACGACCTGCGACCCGAACCCGTGTGACAGCTCGGGCGAGGGGGCCTGTTGCTTCTCCTACTTCTGCCAGATCTACGATCGCGATACCTGTCTCTCGTTCACCGGCGAGTACCAGGGCGACGGCACGACCTGCAGCCCGTTCCCGTGTAGCGACAACGGTGGTGCCTGCTGTACGGGAACTACCTGTCTCGTGATCTCGCAGAGCTTCTGTACCGGTGACTACCAGGGCAATGACACGATCTGTGATCCGAACCCCTGCATGACTCCGGAAGGCGCGTGCTGTGCCGTCGGCGGGGCAGACTGCTCCATCAGTACCGAAGCGCTCTGCGACCTCTCCGGGGGCAGCTACCAGGGCGACGATACGGCGTGTGACCCGAACCCGTGCTCGGCCTCCGGGACGGGGGCCTGCTGCCTAGCCGGCGGCCTGGTTTGTCAGGTTCTGGCCTCTGACGTCTGCACTCTGTCGTCCGGGGACTACCAGGGAGACGGAACTTCCTGCAGTCCGGACCCGTGTAGTGGCGGTGATCCCACCGGAGCGTGCTGTACCGCAGGTACGTGTCTCGTCGTGACGGACGCTCAGTGCTTCGGTACCTACATCGGTGACGATGTGCCGTGTGATCCCGATCCGTGCCCGGCAACGGGTGCGTGCTGTACGGCTAGTGGGTGCGTGGAGTTCGATCAGACCTCGTGCGGCACCCTCGGGGGCACCTACCAGGGCGACGGCACGGACTGCGATCCCGATCCGTGTCCGACCGTCGGAGCCTGCTGCTTCCCGACCGGATTCTGCGGAACTGCGACGGCCTCGGACTGCGCGGCGAACTCCGGAACGTACGAGGGTGACGACAGCCTGTGCTTCCCGAATCCGTGCCCGGCCGGTGTGACCGGTGCCTGCTGCTTCAGTGAAGGGACCTGTCTGATCGTCCAGTCGACGGACTGTTCGGCGGGTAGCGGTACGTATCTCGGTGACAGTTCCAGCTGCGAGCCGAACCCGTGCGGGCCGCCGTCGTCCACGAACGGCGCATGCTGTCTCGGAACCGGGTCTTGCCAGGTTCTGAGCGGTGAGAACTGCATGAGCCAGAGCGGACTCTTCCTCGGCGCGGGCTCCGACTGTTCGCCGAGTCCGTGCCCGAGCGGGGACTTCCTGGGCGTCTATCACTACGAGACCACGTCCACCTACTGTGACACCGACATCGTGACTTCGCACTTCGAGGACGACCTGACCATCTGTGAGGTCGGTGACGAGATCGATCCGGATGACGATCCCGACGATCCGGATGACACGGTGAGCTGCAAGTACGAGATCGTCGACGGACAGTTCGTCCAGACTTGCGTCTACGAAGACACCGACGACGGCTGTACGACCCGCACAGTCATCGTGTCCCGCTTCCGGTTCGACACCAACGGGTACACCGCGACTGGTCGCGCCCGCATCGAAATGAGTGGCGAAGGACAGTTCTGCATCCCGTTCTCGTCCTGCACGGACTTCTCGTTCACCGCGACCCGCACGGCACCGCCGCCGGATCCGTGCGAGTCCTCGAGCTTGGCGGAGCAGCAGGAGGCGATGGCGAGGGTGGCGGATCGGATCGTCCGCTCCACGCTGCGCTAGCGAGTTCGGAGCTAGAAGCGAAACGACCGAGGGCCTCTGGGCTCTCGGTCGTTCTCATTTTGGGCCGTAGGGGCGAAGCTGCTCAGGGTGGGCCGGAGCTCCTACCGAGCGAAGAGGAACGCCACGACGATCCCGAGCGCGATCCCCGCGAAGACCTGGGGGCTCGAGTGCCCGAGGAGAGTGCGGAGGGTTCCGGGCTGGAATCCCTCATCGAGCAGGTGCCTCAGCTGCACGACGAGTTCGTTGAGAAGAGCCGCATGCATTCCTGCGGCGCGACGAACTCCGAGTGCATCGTAGATCACGATGTAGGCGAATACGGCAGCGACGGCAAACGTCGGGCTTCCCCAGCCCACTTCGAGGCCGGCAGAAAAAGCGAGCGCGGTCACGCCCGCGCTATGGGACGACGGCATGCCTCCGGTTTCCCAGAAGCGTCCCGACGCCCCAGCCCACCCGTCGGTCGAGACGTGGGTGATGACCTTGATCACCTGGGCGGCCGTTGCCGCGACCATCGCCGGCCAGAGCAGCTGATTTTCTAGGATCGGGGGCAGGTTCAATACACGTTTCGGAGCCGGTCTTCCCGTTGCGCCGCCTCCCGGCGCTCGATCTCGTCGAGCATCTCATTGGCTTCCGCAAACCGAGCGGGCCCGGCGATGGCGGACGCGAGCCAGAGCACCGCCCGGATCCTGCTCATCGGCACCCCGAGGTTCTTCGCTCCCCTCAGGTGCGAGTAGAGCTGGTCCGGGACGTTCTGAACGAGGAGCAGCGGGATGATCCAGAGCTCGCGTTCCCTCGGAGTGATGACAGGCCGAGACAGAACCTTCCCGTACCCTTCGAAGACCATCCAATCGGCGAGCTCCGGGTGGATCCGGCCGAGGTTCTCGCGAAGGCGTGTGTACTGCGATCCGTACACTGCGCGGCAGAGTTCGCTTCCGCGGCGCCACCACTCACGGGCGTACCGCTCGAAGCTTCCAGGCCCCTCACCGGGGGACTCGAGGTGCATCGGCGGCCCTTCCGCCAAGCGTATCCTCCGGCCCTTGAGAGCTGCTCCGAAGTCACCAGGTCCCCCGAGGATCCGGTCGAGAGACGGAATCTCCGACGGAACGTGAAGAGGGTCCGCTGCGAGCCCGAGACCACGTCGGCGGCTGCGTGTCACCTCGTGGAGGCGCGCAAGTGCGTTGATGGTCCGTGGGAATCCCACGAAGAGATAGCTCTGGAGGAGGGACTCGGCCAGGTAGAAGGCTGGAACCCTGTCCTCGAGAGCCCAGTCGAGCTGCTCCTGCAGCTGTTCGGTTCGACCTTCGGACAAGAGAGCCGGCAGGATCGCGCCGTGGGCGATCCTGCGGGGGAGGCCGGAGTCACGCACCGGGCCACGGAGCGCGTTGTGGAACTTGTCGGCGTCCAACGTAGGCGAGATCGCCTCTTTGGTCGGCGGCTTGGCGAGATTCGCGCGTACCGGTGAGGCGGAAGCGGCGCTCTCGTCGGCCAAGCGGTGGGAGAGTGCGTCTCGTCCCTTCGCGGTTCGGCCGGCCCGCTTGGTGCTTCCCTTCGTTGCGGATTTCTTCGCGGGTGTTTGGGCGCTCGATGTCTTCGTCGCTTGTGGCTTCGCGGCGGGAGCGGTCTTCTTGGCGGCTGTCTTCTTCGCCACCGACGGCTTCGCGGACGCTGTCTTCGCACCGGACTTCTTGGCTGACGGAGCCTTCGCTTTCACGCTCGCCGTGGCCGCGCTGGTGGAGTTCTTGGCAGGCGCCTTCTTCGCAGCCGCTTTCGCGATCTTGCCGGAGGGTTTCTCGGCCTTCTTGGCGGGCTTTTCCGCTGTCTTGGCCGCCGACTTCGCGGCGCTCTTCTTTGCGCTCTTCGTCGTCTTTCCGGACGCAGCCCCCTTCGTCTTCTTGGAGGCGCTGCGTCCGGTTGGCGACTTCTTGCTAGCCGATTCTCGCTTCAAGGAAGCCTCGCAGTTCCGAGAGGTTGACCCGCTCTTGCTCCAGTGTGTCCCTCACGCGGACCGTGACCGAGTCGTTGCTCAGGGTCTCGGTGTCGATCGTCACGCAGAACGGCGTGCCGACCTCGTCCATCCGACGGTAGCGCTTCCCGATGGAGCCCTTCTCGTCGTAGAACACCTCGAAACGGGAGCGGAGCTCGGCAGTGAGCTTCTGCGCGATCTCCGGCATCCCCTCTTTCTTGACCAGTGGGAAGATCGCGGCCTTGATCGGCGCGAGGCTGGGATGGAACGCGAGGTAGTCGCGCTCCTCACCGGCCTGGACATCTTCCCGGTAGGCGTCGATCAGTGCGGTGAGCAGCGTACGATCGCAGCCGGCTGAGGTCTCGATGATGTAGGGGATGTAGCGCTCGCGCGTCACCTCGTCGAAGTACTCGAGCTTCTTCTTGGAGTACTCCTGGTGCCGGCCGAGATCGAAGTCGCCACGATTGTGGATTCCTTCGAGCTCCTGCCAACCGAACGGGAACTCGTATTCGATGTCGAAGGCGGCCTTCGCGTAGTGCGCCAGCTCGCCCTCTGCATGCTGGTGGAAGCGGAGCTTCTCCTTGCGGATGCCGATCGTGTCGTACCACGCGCTCCGCTGCTCCTTCCAGTGCTCGAACCACTTCTCGGACTCGTCCGGGTGGACGAAGAACTGCATCTCCATCTGCTCGAACTCACGAGTGCGGAAGATGAAGTTGCCCGGAGTGATCTCGTTCCGGAACGCTTTGCCGATCTGGGCGATGCCGAAGGGGACCTTCTGCCGGGACGACGTCATCACGTTGTGGAAGTTGACGTAGATGCCCTGCGCGGTCTCCGGACGCATGTAGATGACGTTCGCGCTCTCTTCGACCGGGCCCATGAACGTCTTGAACATCATGTTGAACTGGCGAGGTTCGGTCAGCTCGCAATGGTGCTCGCCTGGATGCTTCGACGGCTTGTCGGGGCAGGGGACCATGTCGAGCTGGTCCGCCCGGAACCGGCCCTTGCAGACCTTGCAGTCGACGAGCGGGTCCGTGAAGTTCTCGACGTGGCCGGAGGCTTCCCAGACGCGCGGGTGCATGAGGATGGCGGCGTCGAGGCCTTCGACGTCGTCCCGCATCTGGGTCATGGCCCGCCACCAGGCGCGCTTCACGTTGTTCTTGAGACGAACGCCGAGAGGACCGTAGTCCCAGCACGCGTTGATGCCGCCGTAGATCTCGCTCGAGGGGTAGACGAAACCCCGGCGTTTCGCGAGACTGACGATCTTGTCCATGGTGACGGTGGTCATAGTTCCTCTGGCTCCGAGTCCGATGCCGACCGGCCTTCTGCCGTGGCAGACGACAACCGACCTTGACGAACATCCGTGCAGGACACGGACGGGTCAGGGCGAAAATGAAAGGGTCCCAACGGTTTCCGGGAGACGGACTCCCGACCGAAACAGGTCAAGCTCAAACTCTACCGATTCGGGCCGAGGGTCTCAACCCGGATTCGGCGAGCTGCGTGGCCTTCGGTACCGATCGAAGGATCGGGCGCCGAGGGCGGCAACCCTACGGACAGGGTGCTGGTGAGGAGAGTGTGCGTGAGCGACATCTATACGTTTGCCAAAGAGTTGGCGCGTGAAGCTGGTGCGATGCTCGAAGCGGGGCACGGCTCCGTCGAGCGCGGCGACGTCGGATACAAGGGCTGGCGCAACCTCGTCACCCAGCTCGATACGCAGGTGGAGGCGCACGTCGCCGGGCGGATCGAAGCGGTGTTTCCGGATCACGGAATCCTGGCCGAGGAGGGGGTGGCGAAGGAGGGCAGTGGTCCGTACAGGTGGGTGATCGATCCGCTGGACGGTACGACGAACTACGTCCATCGCCATCCGTTCTACTGCGTCTCGATTGCAGTGTACGAGAGAGAGACACCTCTGGTCGGGGTCATCTACGCACCCAAACTCGGTGAGTTCTACTGCTGCCATCGGGGGCAAGGGGCGGAGCTGAACGGTCGGCGGATCCAGGTGTCGCAGGAGACGGACCTCGGGCGGTCCCTCCTCGCGAGCGGTTTCGCCTACGGAAAGGGAGCGCCGGAGGACCGCAACCTCGACAACTGGGCTCGGCTCAGCATCGTGAGTCGCGGTCTGCGTCGATGCGGTTCGGCGGCCCTGGACCTCGCCTACGTCGCCGATGGCCGCTACGACGGCTTTTGGGAACTCAGCCTCAATCCCTGGGACGTCGCCGCGGGCGCGCTCCTCGTCCAGGAAGCGGGCGGAACCGTCACCGATTGCCGCGGCGGCGACACCTACCACGATGGGCTCTCCATCGCGGCAACGAACGGTGCGATCCATTCCGGACTCCTCGAACAGCTCGTGAACGTGTAGACTGCCGCGCGGAGGAATCCACATGCCTGTCGATATTCGCGAATCGATCCGTCACATGCAGGAGAAGCACCCCAGGGTCCGCTGGGAAGTCCTGGAGTCCGGTCAGGTGCAACGCTTCCTGACCAAGCTCGGCTACGAAACCCCCTTCGATCGCTGCAAGTACGACGTCATCTACTTCCAAGAAGACGGTCGGGAGAAGGCAATGGTCGTCTGGGGACTCGTCGAGTAGGGGCTCGCGCGGGACGGTCGACGTCCCGCGCTGCGCGTCATTCTCCGCCCAATCCGCCGGTCGGATCGCCGCCTTCCGGACTCTCGCCACCGCCGCCTCCACCGTTGTCGAAGGGCGGCTGCACCGTCAGATCGGAAAGTGGTGACGTCCAGAGGTGATTCGAGCTCGCCGCGACGAAGTGCACCCGGAAGTCTTCAGAGACACCCCGCAGGACCTCGACCGGTAGTACCCACTCTTCACCCGGCGCTAGCGTGGCCGGACCCTGGACGAGGCAGTACCTCGCGTTGCCCTGGGGCTGATAGACGAAGTGGGGCATGCGCGGATAGTGCGAGTCCCGCAAGTCCGTCATCGGGAAGTCCTCGATCGACGAGAGGTAGTGACCGTCGATCACGATCATCCAGCCGCCGGGGCCGAGGTTACCCGGAACGGTGACGAGGAGTTCGAGGTTCGTGGCCGTACGCCTCGACTGATTGCGAACGATCAGATCGAGGTACTGCGCGTTCGAGACGTTGCTACGGTAGAACCACGGATCGGGATGTTCCGTCACGTAGTACTGGTCCGGGTCGGCGGTCGTCACGAGAAGCTTCGC
Source organism: Candidatus Eiseniibacteriota bacterium (assembly GCA_020633975.1). Lineage (GTDB taxonomy): Bacteria > Eisenbacteria > RBG-16-71-46 > CAIMUX01 > CAIMUX01 > JACKCR01. The sequence continues at coordinate 224,195 of JACKCR010000002.1, forward strand.
GTTCCCCAGTGCGACCGCTCCGGACGACGCATCTCCGAGGTCGGACTCGAACGGGTCGACTCCGGTTGGCGAAGTGGGGACTTCGTCCCGGGAGCAACCGACCAAACCGAGCCCCGAGGAGAGAACCGCTACGAGAGCGGCTTGCGCTAGGAGTCGTGATCCGAGTTTCACATCGAGCCCCTTTCATCCCCCGGTACCTTGCGGCGCGGTTCATGAAAGGGGCGTGCCTTTTGCAGCGCCGATGTTGCAAGCCGCGTCCCGCGATTCACTCCACGCAGACACGCCTCGAGTTACGGAAGGTCGGCTAGATCGCGCCAACGAGCTTCCGCCCCGGCCGATCGTGCGGCGCGCAATGCGATTCGTGCGCCGTGCATGCTCAGTCGCCCGCGAGGAGCCCCTCGGCGATCCACGCGAGTTCTTGGTCCAGGTACGGGCTGAACCCCTGGTGGCGATAGCGGATCTGGCCGTCAGGACCGATGAGGAAGAGGGTTGGAATGCTGCTCACACCGAAGGATGTAGCCCAATCCTGCGTTCCGAGAGCCACCGGCATTGGGTAGCCTCCGGCCTTCCAGAACCCCTCGACCTGCTTTCCGCCGTCCCGCTCGAACACGTTTACGGCGTAGATTTCGACATCGTCGAGTTTCCGCTCGTGGAGCTTCTGGACGACCGGCAGAGCGCGTCGGCACGGGCCGCACCAGGTGGCCCAGAAGTCCAGCACGACGACCTTTCCCTTCTTGCTCGCCAGGTCGAGGGTGCCGCCACCCAGGAGAGGAATCGAGGCGACCCCCGGGGTCGGGATCGTGACCAACTGCTCCATCGCGTGGGCCTTGAGGGCGTCGGAAGAGTTCTCCCGGTTCGTCTCCATCTTGTCGAGGATCGGCTTTGCCGCCGCATTGCCGTTGATCGCGGGGGCCAGCATCCGATCGAACTCCAACCCCCTCGGGTCGGCGAATCCAAGGTCCGCGGCGAGGCTGAGATTGGCCAGAACGGACTCGGTGTCACCGGAAGCGCCACTGATCCGTGCGGCGGCCACCGCCAGCTCGGGCTGTCCGGGGCCGACCTTGGCCAGACGCGTGAGGAGTTGGGTCGTGTCCCCGATCCAACCCTCGATGCCTTGTCCGGCTGCCTGTACCGCCTGGGCCTGCGCCTGCAGCTGGCGAAGCAATGTCTGCTGGAGCTGTGCGTCGTACGGGTCCGCCTCGATCGCCTTCGAGATGGCGAGGACCTGGGAGTCGGCGTCTCCGAGACGCTTGTAGAGCTGTTCGAACACGACGAAGGCCAGCGGCTCGCTCGGATCGAGCTTTGCGGCCTCGACGAGATGAGACTTCGCCTTCTCGTAGTCCGGCGGGGTCGCGGTCATCTCGGCGGAAGCCATGCCGACGAGCGCGAAGTAGAACTTCGAGTCGAGTTCCAAGGCTCGCTCGAAGTGCTTCGCAGCTTCGTCCGTCTGTGCGAGGCCGAGGTAGTAGTGGGCCTCGGGCCGCTTCGGATTCGCGGCGGCGTACTCCTCGAGCTCGGCGACGAGCTGGTCAGTCTTCTGAAGGGCCGTCGCGACCTGGATGTAGTGTCGCACCGCATCGAGGTCACGCGGCTTGTCGAACGCCGCCGCTCGAGCTGTGACGAGGTAGGCCGCGGCCTTGGCCGGGTCTTGGGACGCGGCCCGCCAGGCTCGGCTCCGCTCGATTTCGGCCGGGTCGTCCGGGCTCGTCACGGCCTTCAGCGCCTCGAGCTGCGGATCGGCGCCGAGGGATGGGGCGGACTGGACGGTCAGGCCGATGCCGGCGAGGGCGGCGATCACGAATAGATCGCGAAGGTGCGGCAAACGGCGAGATGAGCGTGTTCGGTCCATCAGGGAGCTCCTCGGAGTTGGGATGCACTTCCGGGCGAGCTCTGCTCGTCGCTCACCAGTTCGCCGCAGTGTACCACCGGGGAGCGATTTGGGTCCGCGGTGTCGGGACGGACCTGCGATCGCGCGTGCGAACGCCCGATCGTGCGAGCGGACGTCCGCGAACGTTCGGCGGACGTCCACCGGACACTGCGAACGGGGCGCGGGCGTCACGCTCAGATCGCAAGTCCGAACCCGACGTGCGACGAAACCGGTGTGATGCCTTCCAGTTGCGTCCTTCTGCCGACGGACCGGCGACACACCTGCGCCGTTTGGCGCGCTCATTGCTTCGAGTTGGTCCGGAGGCGCCGTCGATCCGATCGGCGACTAGGCGGAGACTGTCGAGTGGACCAGGAGGGGCAATGGATGGCAGCGAGCGGCTGTGCAGTCGGCTGGGGATCGAAACGCGAGACGGGGAGCGTCTCCAAGTTGCGTTGTCGAAGCAGGATTGGGGGCAGGCGTCGAGGTTGCTCCGTACCGCCCTCCTGCATCACGCGGTAGTCGGAGCCGACCCGCAGCGAGACGCCAGGGTCCGCGAGCTTCGCTCGCGACTCCTTCTCCTGCGCTGGTCGATCCGGGCGGGGCTCTGGGAAGAGTGTGTGCACGACTCGGTTCGGGCTTACGAGCTGCTCCTCGTCCTGGACCTAGGGGGGGATGCTCTGCTCGCGTGGCTAGGTACCGCGCACGCCGTGGCCCAGCTCGAGCGAGGCTGGGGGCGCCGGTTCCGTGGCTCGATCGCGAACGTCCTTTGGCACTGCCGCGCTCGCGACGCGGGGACGGCCGGCAGCTACGTCCGGAGGCTCGCGACCGCCTTCCGCGCGGTGGCCCGGGATCACGAGGCCGCTCCTTTCCCCGCGGGTCTCTGCCCGAGGGCTGCGGGGGACGACCGCTGTTCTGTGCCGTTCGCTGGGCGTGGTTGGCCACGGCTCCTCGCAACCTCGTCGATCGGTAGCGTGCTCGGACCCGCCCGAGCCGAACTCGCGGATGGCACCGGCGGCCTCTCAAAGGAGTTCGGGCTCGAGTTCGTCCGGCGATGGCTTGCCCGGATGGCCGCCGGCGCGTTCGATCTGGAAGGACGGGGAAGGCGGGGCTCGGAAGCGTCGCTTCTGGGCCTCTGCGCCGCCGTTCTTCGCTGCCGCTACGAACTCACACGAGAGGAACGGAGCCGCGTCGAGATGGCGCTCGAGGGCCTGGGTACGCGGAGTACGAGTGCCTGGGTGCGCGCCGCGTGTCTCGAGTCCGCCGCGGAGGTGCTGCTCTGCGACGTGGACGAGCTACGGACGCACGGTGCGTCCACACTGCGGCGAGCGAGGGCGGACCTCGCGCTCGCGGCGGGAATCTACTTCCGTCTCGGACTCGTATCCCGAGCGAAGTCGGCCGAGGAGCGCAGTCTACTCCTCGGGTGGGGAGGTGATGTCGTGGGACGGGCATCGGCGGAGGTTGCCCGTGATGCCGACAGTCCTGGCTGCGGCGGGCCCGATCCGGCCCTTCTACGCGCGGACCGTCGGGGGAGGCCAACCCGCTCCTCCGGCGACAACCAGGCGTCGCCTCGCGTCCGGTGTTCTTCGCTGCAGGACGTACGCCGTCAGGCCGCCCGTCTCGGCTTCGTCACGTCGGATCCGCGAACCCTCGAAGAGATCGCGCGACTCCTCCTTCTCGCTCCGAGTCCACTTCCGATCCTGGTCCATGGGGAAAGCGGAACCGGCAAGGAGGTGCTCGCACGTGCGGTGCACGAGTGGAGCGGGCTCCCGGGGGACTTCGTGGCGATCCACTGCGGCGCGATTCCGAAGGACCTATTAGAAAGCGAGCTGTTCGGACATACCCGGGGAGCGTTCACAGGAGCGGCGGGGGAGAAGCCCGGACTCGTGGAGCTCGCGCATCACGGCACTCTCTTCCTCGACGAGATCGGCGAGATGAGTCACGACGCGCAGATGAAGATGCTGCGAGTGCTCGAGAGCGGCGAGGTGCGGCGAGTCGGAGACGTTCGGACCCGGAAGGTGAATGTCCGGATCGTTGCGGCGACCCACCGCAACCTCGAGGATGCCGTGCAGGAGGGGAGCTTCCGTCTCGACCTGCTCCACCGGATCCGTTCCGTCGTGGTCGAGATCCCGTCGCTTTCTCAGCGTCCGGGCGACATACCGCTCCTCGTTCGGGAGATTCTGGCCGATGTAGATCGACGGCTCCGGCTCGACGACGACGCGCTAGGACTTCTCCTCGGTCACTCCTGGCCCGGGAACGTACGAGAGCTTCGCGGCGCGCTCCTCAGAGCCGCCTACCTCGGTCGAGCTGTCGGCCGGACCGTGCTACCGCCGGAGTTCCTGGGCATCCGGTCCCACACTTCCATCGTACCGATCTCGATGCTCTTCGCGGCTTCTCGCGGGGCCGATCGTGTGACCGTGACGGGTCCCGTACCGGGGACGACGGGGCCCTGCCTGAAGGCGGCCGACCCGGCCACGCCGGAGACCCTTTCAGGCAACGACGGCGTGGACATTCCTGCCCTCGAGGACGCCGGCCTCGAGGGGGTTCTGGATGCGTTGGAGCGAGGTCTGATCGTTCGTGCACTCGATGAGTCGGGTTGGAACAAGACCCACGCTGCAAAGAGCCTGGGGGGGCTGTCGCGTACCACTCTGATCAGCAAGATGAAGCGGCTCGGGATCGAGGGAGACCGAGAATCGGTGCGGGCCCAGCTTCCGGAGGCTGCAAACGACGCCTGATCCGGCGGGACAGCATTCGCCGCTCGGCCGGGGCCGATCTCGTCCAGCTTGTCGGCAGTGCGCCCACACCGTACTGTTCCAGCTTCCATCTCCGCCGCGGGCCGCCACGAACCTGTTCGGCCGAAGGCAGCAGGAGATGAGGGAGCCGAGGAGGGCTACGGATGCTGGGCGAGCGCGAAGACGAGGTGGTCGACGAAGGATCGGTACGTCCTGCGGTACTTCTCCGTGCCCTGGTCGGAGGGATACTGATGGGGTTGGCGAACCTCGTCCCCGGAATCAGTGGTGGCACGATGCTTCTCGCGTCCGGGATCTATCCGCGTTTCATCGCCGCAATCGCCGAGCTCAGTACTCTGCGGTTCCGCGTCCGCTCTGTCCTGGTCCTCGGCGTTGTGGTCGTGGCCGCGGTTCTCGGCGTAGTGCTCTTCGCGGGGACGGTCAAAGACCTGGTCGTCGAGCGTCGGTGGGTGATGTACAGCCTCTTCATCGGGCTCACGCTGGGCGGCGTTCCGATCGTGTGGCGTCTCGCCCGGCCGATCACGCCCGGGGTGTGGGGCGGTGCGATCGTCGGGTTCCTCGCCATGGTCGGAATCACCGTGGCTCAGATGTCCGGAACCGGTGTCAGTTCTGGTGGTGACGGGAGCTTCCTCAAGCACGGCTTGGCCGGGCTGGCGGGTGCGAGCGCAATGATCCTGCCTGGAATCAGCGGGGGGTATCTCCTACTCCTCATGAACGAGTACATCCCGATCCTCTCCGCCATCGACGCGGTCAAGGTAGCGCTTCAGGCCCGAGACATCGGCGCCGCACTAGGCCCTGGACTCTCCGTCGTCCTCCCGGTCGGGATCGGCGTCGTCCTGGGGGTGGTGGGGGTGAGCAACCTGCTCCGATATCTCCTCGCACGATTCTCCAAGCCCACTCTGGGAGCCCTGCTCGGGCTCTTGGTGGGTGCAGTGGTCGGGCTCTGGCCCTTCCAACGCCCGATCTCGCCGGTCCCGGGCGAAACCGTGATCAAGGGGCAGGTCGTAACGTTGGAGAACCTCGCCGAGTTCGAGGTCGAAGACTTCCCGACCGAGCGGTTCACACCGACCGGCGGCCAGGTCGGCGCGGCGATCGGGATCATGGTCGCGGGCTTGGCGTTCACCTTCCTGCTGGCGAAGGTATCTTCCGACGACACATCTCGCGCTTGACGAACGAATGTTCGTTGGGTAGTGTGACGTCCCCCGCGAGGGTGCTCGCATGGAGCGTGAAGATCCCCGCTGGGCCAGTTGATCCTCCGTCCAAGGGATTGGTCCGGGGAAGAAGGCCGAGTCGACCCGTGAGCGGTGTTGGTAGCCGCTCGATAGGTGGTAGGCTGAAAGGGATCTCAGCCTTCGGGGAAGAGAATCGGGGCCGGCAGCCCTCGCTCGTCGTCCTGCTCAGTTCCGTAGAGCCAAAGGCAAACTACTACCCCCTGCCTTCCATGGCCCAGGATGAAGAGCGGTCAGATGGCGCGCCGGCCCCGTTTCCTCTTTCTGCGAACCAAGCTCTTGGCTTGGTCTCCTTTGCAATCCACACAGCTCTGCGAAGGACTCGTCGACCTTCCGGATGAGAAGGCGAGCAACGTCCCCTGCGTCACGTCTGCCCTTCTTCGCTCGTCCCGTGCGACTTGCCTCGGCTTTCCCAAGTCGTTTCCGGCCTGCCGAGCGCGTGATTGCTCGCGCGCGCGATCACGAACAGAGCGTCTGATAGCCGATTGACGAATCGCAGCAGCGGTTCCCGTCCCTGCTCATCCACGAACGCGGTGACCACCTCACGCTCCGAGCGGCGACAGACCGTGCGGGCCCAATGGAGTTGGGCTCCGGCCGCGCTGCCTCCGGGAAGAATGAAGCGATCCAGGGGAGGAATCGTTGCCTCGAGACGATCGATCTCGGATTCGAGCCAGGTGGTTTCCGCTTCGAGCAAGGCGGCTGCGAAGTCAGGTGTCTGGGACGCTGCCGCCGCACCGGCCTCGAAGAGGTCGTTCTGGATCCGACGGATCGTCTCACGGATCGACTCGGGGAGCCCTTCGGTCGCGAGTACGACTCCGAGCGCCGAGTTCGTCTCATCGAGTGCACCGAGGGCGCGAACCCGGGGCGAGTCCTTTCGGATCCGCCCCGCGCCGAGATACCCGGTGTCTCCGTGATCTCCTGCTTTCGTATAGATCTTGCTCACGTTCGTGAACGCCGGGCCTGACTCAGGAACAACCGTTGGTCGTTCCGCAGTTGAAGCACCGATAGCACGATGCGTTTCGGACCATCAGCGACCCACAGTCGGGGCACGGTGGCGCATCCGCTTCCGGACGCCAGGTCGTGTCTCGCTGTGAGCGGCTCGTTCCGTTCGTCTTCACGCGTACGTAGCTCATCTCCACTCCGGGCGATGCGGAGTCACCCTGCGGAACAGCTCCTGCAGCGACTGCGGGAGCTGCCGCCGTTGCGTGTCCGGCGCTCGCCTTCGCGTCCGTGGTGGCTTCGCTCGGTCCTTCTTCCTCACTGGCCGTGAAGAAGACGTCCTGGTTCCCCCGCACCGTGTCGTGGTCCGGGAGGAACTTGAGGGCGAGCCAGCGGAACAGGTAGTCCGCGACCGATTTCGCGATCCGGATCTCGGCGTTCGTCGTGATTCCGGAAGGCTCGAAGCGCGTGTTCGTGAACTTGTCGACGAGGGCGCAGAGAGGGACACCGTACTGGAGGGCCATCGAGATGGCCGTCGCGAAGCAGTCGATGAGTCCGGAGATCACGCTGCCCTGCTTCGCCATCGTGATGAAGATCTCGCCCGGCGTGCCATCTTCGAACATGCCGACCGTGATGTAGCCTTCGTGTCCCGCGATGGAGAACTTGTGCGTGATCGACTTCCGCTCGTCCGGAAGACGACGGCGCATCGGACCGCGCACGTCGCTCTCTTCCGTCCGAACCGTCGCGAGGATCGCTTCAGTGACCGGAAGCGTGTGGGCAGGCGCCGGCGTACCGTTCTGCGCTGCCGCCGGAGCCGCTTCGGACTTCGTCTCGTCGGTCTTCTTGCTCTTGCCGGTGCTGAGCGGCTGAGAGCGCTTGCAGCCGTCACGATAGATGGCGACCGCCTTGAGCCCGAGGGTCCAGGCCTCCATGTAGACGTTCTCCATGTCTTCGACCGACGCATCGGACGGCATGTTCACCGTCTTGGAGATCGCGCCGGAGAGGAACGGCTGCACGGCAGCCATCATCCGGACGTGTCCCATGTGGTGGATGAACCGCGTTCCGCCCATCGGCTTGAAGGCGCAGTCGAAGACGGGAAGGTGATCTTCCCGGAGATGAGGAGCGCCCTCGATCGTCTCGTGCTCCTCGAGATAGAGAAGGATGTCACGACGCTGCTCCGGCGAGTATCCGAGGTACTCGAGCGAAGTCGGCACCGTCTGGTTGACGATCTTGAGCATGCCGCCGCCGACGAGCCGCTTGTACTTGATGAGCGCGATGTCCGGCTCGATACCGGTCGTGTCGCAGTCCATCATGAACGCGATCGTTCCAGTGGGCGCGAGCACCGTCACCTGCGCGTTCCGGTAGCCGTGGAGCTTTCCGAGCTCTTCCGCCTGCTCCCAAGACTGACGGGCGGCGGCCAGAAGGCGCTCGGCCACGGTGCCCGGATCGATCTCACTCACCGCTTCGCGATGCTTCCGAATGACGCGCAGCATCGGTTCCCGGTTCGTCGGGTAGCCGGAGAACGGTCCCACCGCGGATGCGATCTCGGCGGAACAGGCATAGGCCTCGCCGCACATCACCGCGGTGATGGCTGCGGCAGTCTGGCGTCCTGCGTCGGAGTCGTAGGGGATTCCGCGGGCCATGAGGTAGGTGCCGAGGTTGGCATACCCGAGGCCGAGCGGACGATAGGCGTGGCTGTTGGCGCCGATCTTCTCCGTCGGGTAGGACGCGGCGTCGACGATGATCTCCTGCGCGAGGATCATGATGCGAACCGCATGACGGAACGCGTCGACGTCGATCTCGCCGGTCTCCGTCGTGAACTTCATGATGTTGAGGCTGGCGAGGTTGCAGGCCGTGTCGTCGAGGAACATGTACTCCGAGCACGGGTTCGACGCGTTGATCGCGGCGGTGTTCGCGCACGTGTGCCAGTCGTTGATCGTGGTGTCGTACTGCATTCCCGGATCGCCGCACTTCCAGGCGGAGTCGGCCATGAGGCGGAAGAGATCCCGGGCGCGGTGCTCTTCGATCGGATCCCCGCCCATGACGCCGCGTGTCCACCACGAGGTGTCGTCACGAACGGCTTCCATGAAGTCGTCGGTGACGCGGACGGAGTTGTTCGAGTTCTGGAAGAAGACGCTGCCGTAGGCCGGTCCGTCGATCGACGGGTCGTACCCTGCCTCGATCAGCGCCCAAGCCTTCGCTTCTTCGTCCGACTTGCAGGTGATGTACTCGACGATGTCCGGGTGGTCGACGTTGAGGATGACCATCTTCGCGGCGCGGCGGGTCTTGCCGCCGGACTTGATCACTCCGGCGAACGCATCGTACCCCTTCATGAAGGAGACGGGGCCGGAAGCGGTACCGCCGCCGGAGAGCGGCTCGACGGAGGAGCGGAGCGAAGAGAAGTTCGTTCCGGATCCGGAGCCCCACTTGAAGAGCATTCCCTCGGTCTTCGCGAGTTCGAGGATCGAGTCCATCGAGTCGCTCACGGAGTTGATGAAGCAGGCAGAGCACTGAGGACGTGCTTCGATCCCGACGTTGAACCAGACCGGAGAGTTGAACGACGCCTTCTGGTAGACCATGAGGTGCGCCAGCTCGGCTTCGAAGGCGTGCGCGTCGGCCTCGCTCTCGAAGTACCCCTGGTCCCGCCCCCAGCCGGTGATCGTAGTGACGACCCGGCCGACCAGCTGCCGGACGGAATGCTCGCGTTCGTCCGATCCGATCTGTCCATGGAAGTACTTCGAGACGACTACGTTCGTAGCCATCTGAGACCAGAAGGACGGGGTCTCGATCCCGGCCTGCTCGAAGAGGACTTGTCCTCGCTCGTTCGAGAGAGTGGCTGTGCGCAGTTCCCAGTTGATCTCGTCGAACGGGTGCACGTGCGGACGGGTGAGGCGGCGGGGAATGCGGAGGCCGCGGCGGGCAGCGGGGTCTTGCGTCCAATTGGGTGCCCCGTGCCTGGCGTCCGCGCCGCCCGTCGAATCCATTCGAGCCATTCCAAGGTCTCCCTGTGGGTCACGGGCACACTGATCCCGTGAGCAGTAGAAAAGGCTGTGCGGCTTAACGTTGGCCAGTTATGGACCAGTTTGCAGTGAGCACTGCGTATGATGGCCCCTGAAGATCGTCCCTACGCCACAGGTAGTGGACGGGTCGACAAACTACCACTAAATCTAGCGAATCGACAACATTGGAACACGATAACTTTCGGGGGTGGCGTCGTGATGGTGCCCAAGCCAATGAGTCGTTTCCGGTTCCATGTGCACGAAAAAACTCGGCGCCTGAGCAGGGATGTCAGGGAAGGTCACCACCAGGTGGAAACGGTCCGGACACCCCTCTCGCAAGTCATCACGTGATTTCGAGTTCCACTTCCTCGCTCTGCAGCAGGTCGATGAACTTGGTCATCGCCTGCGTTCGCTCACGTCCCTTGCGAACGAGGATCCCGAGGTTCCTGATCAGCGTCCGGTCCTTGAACGGGATCGCCACCAGCGTCTTCGCCTTCACCTCGGACTGGACCGTAATGAGGGGGACGATGGATACGCCGACTTCGACCTCGACCGCACGCTTGATCGTCTCGATGTTGTCGAACTCCATGATCACGTCGAGTGGGACGTTGGCCGCGCGCATGATCCGGTCGACGTTCCGCCTCGTGGGCACGTCCCGCTCGAACGCGACGAACGGAAGGCGCGCGAGGTCGCCGAGTTCGGCGAACTTCTTCTTTGCGAGCGGGTGGCTCGGCGCGGCGATGACCACCATCGTGTCCTCACGGAACTTGATGATCTCGAGTCCCGACCGCCGAACCGGATAGGCGACGATCCCCAGATCCACGGAGCCACTGCTCACATCGTCGTAGATCCGGTTGGAGCGGCTGTACTCGAGACGGACATTCGCCGCTGGGTACCGCTTCATGAACGTCTTGAGGTAGGGCGGGAGTTCATGGAGTCCGACCGAGTAGACGGTCGCGACCCGGAGGGAACCTGCAATCGAGTTGGAGAGCACCTGGAGGTGGTTCTCCATCGCGACGAACCGCTCCAGGATCTCCTTGGCGCCTGCGTAGAGGACCTCACCGGCCTGGGTGGGCGATAGGGTTCGTTTGCCGCGCTCGATCAGCTTCCGTCGGTACCGTTCCTCCAGCCCACGAACCTGCTGGCTCACCGCCGATTGGGAGATGTAGTTCAGGCTGGCGGCTTTCGAGAAGCTGCGGGTTTCGAGTATGTCGCAGAAGATCTTGAGAGTCTCGATCTGCATCGGTTCCCCCACTCCGGCTTGAAGGAAGCCTTATGTTCCTGAGGAAGACGCCTCAGCCTAACTACTGTACGTCCGAATGCGGGATGGCAGCAACGTCAATCGTGTTCTCTCTTCTTCGCTCTCCCTGCCCGGCGAGGGAAGCCGTGGAGGGCAGCGGCGTTGCCGGGCGCAAGCCGGACGTTGGATAGTGGGGCCGCAGCCCTTACCATGATCTGTCATTGAGGAAATCTGTACGCTGGCAGCAGCGGGGGCGATGGCGCTCCCCGAATCGGCGAGAAGGATCCGTTGACCATCGATTCCAAGACGAGAATACAGGGCGGGGACCGGGGATCCGAGGTGCCGGCCTCACTGGCGTCGTCGGCAACGCCTGACTCGCTCGTGTCGTCGGCAACGCCTGACTCGCCCTCCTCGCCTGCCTGGCGCGGGAAGGTGTCCTTCTATGCCCTCGGCTGCAAAGCGAACCAGGAGGAGATGGAGTGCCTCGTCAGTCGACTCGTTTCGAACGGGTTCGAGGTCGTTCCGTTCGGTGATCCCGCCGACTGGGTTTTCGTCAACACCTGCACTGTGACCGTCGCCGCGGATTCCGACAGTCGTCAGTGGATCCGGCGCGCCGTTCGCTCGAAGGTTCCGGGAGGCCGTGTGGTCGTTACCGGATGCATGGTGCAGCGGGATCCGCTCTCCGCAGCGCGAATCGACGGAGTCGACCTCGTCGTCGGCAACGCCGAAAAGCCGAACCTGGGGCAGATCATCCTGGACGAGGTCATGGACGGCGACATCGCCGGCGGGCCTGCCAACCGCGGAGCAACCAGCGCCGAAGCCGGTGAGACGCCTGGTGCGGTCGAGCGCGGCGACGCCGCCGCGGGCTCGTGTACGAAGGTCCTGGTGGGAGCGGATCCGACTCTGACCGGGTTTGCGGAGTACGGAGTCTCGCGGGACGGACGCCGGACCCGGGCGACGCTGAAAGTCCAGGACGGGTGCGACGAGCACTGCACGTTCTGCGTGATCCCCCAGGTCCGGGGAGCGAGCCGCAGCCGTTCGCTCGCCGACTGCGTCCACCAGTGTGAGACTTTGGTCTCGAGTGGGTACCACGAGGTCGCCCTCACCGGGATCAACACTGCGCTTTGGGGGAGAGACCTCGCGCCGAGGCAGGACCTGGCAGATCTATTGAACGGTCTTCTCGCCGTCGATCACCTGGGCCGGATCCGCCTCAACTCGCTCGAACCGCAGTACGTCACGAACGAATGGCTGGACCTCCTTGCGAGTGACGATCGCTTTTGTCGGCACCTCCACATGCCGCTCCAGAGCGGCAACGACCGGATCCTCCGCCGGATGAATCGTCGCTACGACCTCGCCCACTATGCGGATCGGGTGCACGAGGCGGTGCGGCGGATGCCGGACCTCGCCGTGGGGGCCGACGTGATGGTCGGATTCCCGGGAGAGTCCGAGGAGGACTTCGCGAGCACTCTCGAGTACCTGGAGGCGCTCCCGCTCGCGTACCTTCACGTCTTCAGCTACTCCCCGCGTCCGGACACGGCGTCTCCGCGAATGGGTGCACCGATCGAAGTAACGGAGACCAAGCGACGGAGCCACGCTCTGCGCTCGCTGAGTGAGCGGATGCGCGCCACGCACGCGGCGCGCTCAGTCGGGTCTTGGCAGACGGTCATCCCGGAGGGGACGAACGCGTCCGGAGGCCATGGCCTCACGGGGAACTACCTGCGCGTCCACTTCGCGTGGGACGGCCCGCCTCTCGTCGGGGGCGAGCCGCGGCCGGTTTGGATCGAGCGCGCGAACGAGGATGGGTCGGTGTCCGGCCTGTTGATGAACCGAGAAGCGCACACGGAGACACGGGTGTGAGACGAGCCTACATCGAAACCTACGGTTGCCAGATGAACGTGGCGGACTCCGCCCTCATGACCCACGTCTTGGAGGACGCCGGCTTCAAGGTCACCGAAGACGTGAACGAAGCGTCGCTCATCCTGCTCAACACGTGCGCCATTCGCGAACGTGCCGAGGAGCGCGTGACTGCGCGACTCCAGCAGCTCGGTCAGCTCAAGCGGATCCGTCCGGATCTCGTGCTCGGCGTGACGGGGTGCATGCCGAAGCATCTCGGAAAGGAGCTGCTGGACCGGCTCCCGAAAGTCGATCTCTTCATCGGTCCGGACTCCTATCGACACCTTCCCTCGCTCGTCGAGGAAGCCGCTCTGCGTCCGACCTTCTCCCTGACCCTGGGTGACGAGGACTACTCCGACCTCGATCCCGTCTCGATCGAAGGCATCCACGCCTTCGTCCCGATCATGCGCGGGTGCGACCGGTTCTGCACGTTCTGCGTCGTGCCGCTCACGCGCGGGCGCGAGAAGTCTCTACCGCTCGCGGACGTCGTGCGGCAGGTAAGGGGAGCGGCCGAGCACGGCGTGCGGGCCGTGACCTTGCTCGGACAGACGGTGAATTCGTATCACCACGACGAAGACCGGTTCCGCGATCTGCTCTCCGAGGTCTCCGAGGTGGAGGGGATTCTGCGCGTCCGCTTCACGTCTCCCCACCCGGTGGAGTTCGAGGAGGACGTGTTCGCACTCATGGCCGAGCGGCCGAACCTCTGCGCACACATCCACCTTCCGGTTCAGTCTGGTTCGACGCGGATCCTCGAGTCGATGAAGCGCGGTCACTCTCGGGAAGAGTTCCTGGCTCTCGTCGATCGGATTCGCACCCATCTGCCCGACGTCGGGCTCACGACCGACATCATCGTCGGCTATCCGGGAGAGACGGACGCGGACTTCGAAGCCACGCTGTCTCTGGTCCGAGAAGTGCAATTCGACTCGGCGTTCATGTTCCGTTACTCCCCGAGGTCCGGCACGTACGCGTACCGGAAGCTGCGGGACGAGGAAGTGCCGGACGCGGTGTCTGCCGAACGGCTCGAAAGCCTCATCGCGGAGCAGGAGCGGATCTCACTCCAGCGCTACCGCCGCTGGGAGGGGCGTCATGTCGAGGTGCTCGTCGAAACCGTGTCTCGCCGGAACCCGCTCAACTCGGTGGGGAAGAGCGACGACGGCAAGACCGTGATCCTTCCTGGGACGCCCGAGCCCGGAACGATGGTGTCGGTTCCGATCGCGCGCGCGACCAGCCACACCTTGATCGCCGAGGGTGTGCAGGAACGCGAAGCCGCGCCGGACCCGGCCCCGGTCGAGTCGATCGAGGTCTAGCGGCGCGTTCGAGGCCGAGCGCCACGGTCCAGGTCGAGACGGCGTTCGGGGTCTGGCAGGCGGGTCGAGCACCTGCGAAGGACGACCCGCGCCAGGTGGGTCCGTTCACTCGCCGTCGGCGGCGATGAGGAACGGTTCGTCTCCGCTCTCGTTTGGCGAGACGTAGCGATACCAGCGGCGAACTCCCGGGGCTAGTGCGACGCAGCCCAAGACGAACTGAAGCGTCATGAGCGCGGCGTTCCACGCTCCGAGCGCGTCCAAGGTCGTGCGCAGATCGGGCGCTAGGAGCGCGAGATCCGGATGCTCCCTCAGGATGTCCGCGATGCGAGGCCCGACCGCGACATGGCTGGCGACGGCAGCGCCCGTCATCCCGAGGATGACCGCGATCTGGACGAAGGTCGCCCTTTGTTCGCGCAGCGCGAGGAGATACATCATGAGCGTGACGAGGAGAAGGAAGCTCCCCGCGCCGGCGCTGACGAAGTTCAGCTGCATCGAGAGCTCGAGCGCGGCCCAGGCCGCGTCCCGTGCGTCGTCGACGACGAGCCTCAGCTGAGGAACGGCGAGGACTCCGAAGACGAGGATTCCGCCCATCCAGGACCCGAGCACGACTTGCTGCGTGAACTCGAGTGCGGTGGGGATCCAACTCAGCCGTCGCGTCTTGGGGAGTGAGACGAGGCGGGGTGGCTCGAATTTCTTGATGTTCATCGTGGTGCCTCCCTCGAAGAAACTCGGAAGGGGCGCTTGGATAGCCCGCGGCCGCGCCCCCTTCCACGACGAGTATACCAACCGAGGGAAGGATCTTCTCGGACGCTCCGGTTTCGGGCACAGTTCGGGGGAGATCACCCCAATGGGTGGACGCTGACCGATCGAGCGAGGAAGGTCGATGAGGCCGATCTACATGGACAACGCTGCGACCACCTCGGTCGATCCGCGTGTCGTTGCCGCAATGCTTCCGGTGTTCAGCGAGAGCTATGGCAACGCCGCCAGTCGCAATCACGCGTTCGGATGGGAAGCCGAGGAGTTGGTTGAGATCGCGCGGCGTGAGGTCGCGTCGGTGCTCGGGTGCGAGGCCCGCGAGCTGGTGTTCACGAGCGGCGCGACCGAGTCGGACAACCTCGCGCTCAAAGGGGTCCTCCGCGCCTATTCGTCCAAGGGACGACACCTGATCACGACGAAGGTCGAGCACCCCGCCGTTCTGGATGCGGCGACCGCTCTCGAACGCGACGGCATGGACGTGACTCGCCTGCGTGTGGACTCGGAAGGTCGCGTCGCCCCGGAAGACGTGGCTGGGGCGATCCGAGAGGACACCGTGCTCGTCTCGATCATTCATGGAAACAACGAGACCGGTGTCGTTCAGGATGTTCCCTCGATCGCCTCGGTTTGCCGAGAACGTGGGGTGCTTCTCCATACCGACGCGACGCAGTCGTTCGGAAAGATTCCGACGGACGTCCGGGCGTTGGGCTGTGATCTCTTGTCTCTCTCGGGCCACAAGATCCACGGTCCCAAGGGCGTTGGTGCGCTCTTCATCCGTCGGCGGAATCCTCGGGTGCGGATCGAACCGATTCTGGACGGTGGCGGTCACGAAGGTGGGGTTCGGTCCGGGACCGCGAACGTTCCAGGGATCGTCGGACTCGGAGTGGCCGCAAGGCTCGCGTCCGAGGAACTCGAGTCGGACCCGCACCGGATCGCGACGCTGCTGGAACGTCTCGAGCGCGGGATCCGGGAACGTCTCCCGGACGGAGTGCTCTGGAACACTCCGGAGTCCGGGCGGTTGCCCCATATCCTCAACTTCAGCGTGACCGGTGTCGAGGGCGAGGCCCTCCTCCTCGCGATGCGCAACGTGGCCGTTTCCAGCGGGAGTGCCTGTGCCTCGGCGAGCCTCGAGCCCTCCCACGTCCTCCTGGCTCTCGGACGCAGCCCGGCGGAAGCTCGCGCTGCTCTTCGCTTCAGCCTCGGGAGGTTCAATACGGAGGAAGAGGTCGACCGGGTGATCGATGAGGTCGGCACGGTCGTGGGGACGCTGCGCGCGGCGCGTGCTCGTCACCGGACGGGGAGAGATGGAGGCGCTTGAGTCGGTGAGGGCGGCCGGGGGAGTGGGAGCACGCCACCGCCGGGGACTGTGGGGCGGCGGGGCCGAGGTGCCGGGTGGGTCAGGAGAGGCCGAGTTGCCGGGTGACGCCCGGTGAGATGGGGATCGGGCGGGGCTGAGTTCCCGGGTGACGCCGCGGCGAACTGTGGGTCCACCGACCGCACTTGCCCGGGGTTCGGTCGTATCCCGGAGACGGCTTCCGGCATCCTTGAAGGGGCGGCGGAGCGGAACGCCCGTCCCCGGAACGCTTCCAGCGGCTAGACTTCTGGCAAGCAACTCGAGACAGACTCCGGTGACTCGCGCAAACGTCGCGCAAGTGCGTCCCGTCGCTTGTGTTCACTCGATGCGGGAACAGAGTCTTCGATCGGTGCTCCCTGGAGCAGGAGAATGTGATGAACGAGCCGTCCACGGCACCTTCGATCCAGATCACTGAGGCTGCGGCCAAGGCCGCCCTCGAGACGATGAAGTCCGACGGTCTTCCTCCCGAGACGACCTACCTCCGCGTCGGAGTCAAGGCGGGCGGATGCAGCGGGTACTCGTATCAGCTCCAGTTCACACCGGATCGCCGCGACGACGACACCGTGATCGAACGTGACGGCGTCCGTCTCCTCGTCGACGCGAAGAGCGAATCGTTCCTCAAGGGGACGGAGCTGGATTGGAGCGGCGGATTGAACGGCAAAGGGTTCGTCTTCACCAACCCGAACGCGACCGGCACTTGTGGGTGCGGGGAGTCGTTCTCGGTATAGCGCAGACGTGACGTTCCGAGACGAAGGCTCTGGACTCGACGCGGGTGCGACCAGTCCCGCTGGGCGAGCGACCGGCGCGAAGCATGGAGAGGAACTCGCGTCTGCCCGAGTGCTCGGGTACGACGTGCCTCGCGCCTTGTGCTCTCCCGAGGTGGAGCGCGATGCGATTCTCTCTTCAGCGGGCTTCCTCCACGCCCCCTGGGAGAGAGTGCTCGAAGTCCAAGGCCCCGATGCTGCGAGCTTCCTCCACGTTCTCCTCACACAGCACGTGAAGGGGGTCGCGGTGGGAGGCACGGTGCGTGCCGCGCTTGCGAACCGGAAGGGGCACTTGGAAGCGGACCTCACGCTCCATCGTGCTGACGAGCTGAGATTCCTCCTTCGCCTTCCCTCCATCGCCAAAGAGCGGGTCGGATCCGTGCTCGAGTCGCACCGGATCCTCGAAGACGTTTCGTTTCGTTGGCTCCACGAGGATCCCGACGCATTCCTCGTCGTCGGGCCCGAAGCGTCGCGCATCGCCTCGCTCGTCGTTCCGAACGCAGAGTCGGCCGGCGCGGCCCTCGTGATGAGCGTGGACGAGATCGGTCACGGCGACGCGCTCGTCACCTTCGAGCGTTCGCGGCGCGAGGAGGTCGAGGCTCAGCTGCGGGAACACGGTGCGACTCCGATCGGTTGGGACGCCTTCGATCGGCGACGCATCGAACGGGGACGCGCCTGGTTCGGGATCGACGCGGACGAGGAGCGTCTCGTCCCGGAACCGGGATTCGACGATCGGATCCACTACGACAAAGGTTGCTACCTCGGGCAAGAACCGCTGGCCCGTCTTCACTTCCGTGGAACGCCGAACTGGGAACTCGTACGACTTCGCGGAACGACCCATCGCGAGCCCACGCCCGGCGCATCGCTCCAAGACGGCGAGAACGAACGGGTCGGATGGCTCACATCGGTGTCGCACACCGAGGATGGGAGCGTCGCTCTCGGGTACCTTCATCGGAGATTCCGGGAGTCTGGCGCCGACTTCGTGTCGACTCCGGACGGCGTGCGTTTCATTTGGGAGCGGTTGGTGGATTCCGACGCTTGACTCGAGGCGCCTAGACCGCGCAAGCTCCGACCTGGTCTTCGCATACCCACGATCTGAGGACGAGTAGGGGCGTGGGGTGTGTCGTGCGAGGGAACGCGCGTTCACCGGGACCAGATTCAGATCAGGGAGCGATGTGACCATGGCGTTCCAAGCCCAATGGAACCGCATGCGGGAGATCATCGAGGTGTCGGAGAGCTTTCTCCTGACCTCGCATCTCTTCCCAGAGGCCGATTCCATCGGATCCGAGGTGGCCCTCGCCCTGCACTTGAGGCAGCTCGGAAAAGAAGTCGTGATCGTCAACGACACGCCTCCGCTCGACCGCTATTCGTTCCTGACCCGTCTCCATCCCGTCGGGTCGATGGAAGACCTCGGCCCGCACCCGGACCCGGATAGGTTCGACGTCGCGTTCACACTCGACGTCAGCACGTGGGACTACACGGGCGAGGTCGGTGATTGGCTCCGGCGAGCGGGTACGTCCGTCGTCGCGATCGACCATCATCACTCGCAGGAGCGGTTCGGGGTTCTCGACGTGATCATGGAGGAAGCCGCGTCGGCAGGTGAGGTCCTCTATCACTACTTCCGTGCGACCGGTGCACGGATCACGCCGCCGATGGCGGAGGCGCTCTACGCGTCGATCCTCTTCGACACGCACGGATTCAGGCTCAGCAATACGAAGAACGAGACCCTCCGGGTCGCGACCGAACTGCTCGATCTGGGCGCCGATCATCGACACGTCTCGGCGCAGCTCTTCGAGCGGGAGTCCTGGGCGCGCATCCATCTGCTCCGGCTCGCGCTCGGCACGCTCCAGCGTGAGTGCGACGGCCGTCTGGTTTGGCTCACCATCTCCGAAGACCTCTTCCGTCTCGCCGATGCCGAGTTCGTCGATGGAGACGGAATCCTCGACTTCCTGCTCGGGCTACACGGAGTCGAGGTGTGCGCGATGTTTCGTCAACTCGGCACGGAAGGGATCAAGGCCACGTTCCGTTCGAAGGGTAAGCAGGACGTCGGCGCATTGGCCGAAGAGTTGGGAGGAGGCGGGCGTTCGACGGCCTCGGGGGCACTGCTTCGGACGTCCATGCACGACGCGATTCGAGCCGTGTTGCCGAGAGTCTATGCGGTTCTAGGGGCGAGGGATCCGGTCCCTGTAGAAACTTCCCTCAGTTCCCCCTGGGTTTCCTGACCATGTGGTATCGTCCCGCGAGCAGCTCCCCCAGGAGAAACTCTCGATGAAGGTGCGAAAGAAGTTCCCTCAGGGTCCAATGGTGACGGAGGTTGGACTCCTCCTCACGCGGCGTCCGCCTCTACTCGCGTATGTCGACGTCACGCTATGGGACACCATGGTCGTGCACGATCTCCGGATCCTCGAGCGTCAGGATGGCACTCGCGTGCTTCTGATGCCTCGCCTGCAATCCACCGACGGGCAGTGGGTCACGATGGCGCATCCGATTCGGGAGGACGCTCGATCGGAGATCGAGACACTCGTGCTCCGTCTCTACGACGAGGCCGCTCGTGCGCGGGACGCTGCGCGCGCGAGAGAGGCGGCGCGGGTACGGCAGTTGGCGCGAGCCACTGGACACGCCCCGGGACGGGCGGCTGAGGACGCTCCGGCTCCTCCTGGGGCCCGACCTGTCGCGGCAACGGACCGATCGGCGACTCCGGTTGCTCGGGCCGCCACGCCGGTTCCCCACGCCGCCGCCCCGGTCGCGCGGGCTCCCGAAGCGGCGGAGGCCGCAGCCGAGTCGGCCCAGCATTCGGCGAATCCCAACTCGTTGGAGACTCCAGCCCTCTCATGATCGACCGGATCACGGGGAGTCCGATTCTTCACCGTGTTCTCGCGTTCGCCTTCGTCGTCTTCGGTGGCCACGCTTTGGGGCAGTCTCTGCGATCCACCAGCCGCGAATCGCTCCTCGACTTCGGGCCGCTCTACGTTGGCGCGTGGATGGTACGTGAGGGGCGGAGTTTCGCGGACCTCTACGATCCCGACTTCTTCTCCGGCGTCGTGTCTCACGTCGCGCCCGCGGGACGGATCCTGGATCTCGGCGCGACACCACCTGCGCTCGTTCTGCTCGCGTACCCGTTCACCTGGTTCACGCCCGAGGGTGGGAAGTTTCTCTTCGCTTCGGCCGGTGTGGTCGCACTGCTCGGCGGCCTGTTCCTCCTCGGAGTGGGACGGACGTTCGGCTGGAACCGTTCCGAGTGGCTCGGATTCGCCGGGCTGGTCCTCTGGTCTGGTGGGGCGAAGGAGGCTGCGTTGCGCGGAAGTGCTGCGCCCTGGGTGTTCTTCCTCCTATGCCTCGCCGTCTCCCTCCATGCGGTCCGTCGAGAGCAGTTCGCGGCCGCTGCTTCCGGGATGGCGGCGAGTGTCTCGCCGGTGGGATGGGGAGTGTTGGCCTACTCGCTCTGGGCCGGATCCCGACGTACCCGGATCGTCGCGGGGCTCTTCGCAAGTGGGGGACTGCTCCTCCAGCTCCTCTTGCTCGGGCCGGAGGGCCTTCGACTCTACGCAGCCGCGTTCCTAGACGCCTGGCTCCACGCGCCCGCGTGGGATCCCTCGTGGACGGCGCGGGTCGGGAGGGTGCTTGGGAGTCTGGGGGCCGTGGCCGCGCTCGGGGCGGTGATCTCGCTAGCGGTGGTCGGCTGGCATCGGCTCCGAGCCGTTCCGGAGTTCTGGTTGGAGGAACCGGAGGGAAAGCGCAGGTGGGGGACAGATCCGCCCCGGCTTCCGGGTGTCGTGCCGGCTCTCGCCACCGGGCTTTGCTGTCTGGCGAGTCCCGAGTATCTCCGAGGATCGGCGGTCCTCTGGGCGATTCCGGTGTGGGCGTCGATGACGTGGTTCGAGCACAAGCCGACACGATGGGTGGGGATCAGCTTCATTGCGCTCGCGTGTGCGTGCGTCGTGCCCGCGTCGGTCGTCCGGCGCCTTGGGCCGAACGCGAGCGCGAATCTCATCGCGCTCGCGTCCTTGGGGCTCGTGATCTGGTGGTGGTGGGCGACGCGGAGGCGTGCCGCTATCGTTCGTTGATGTCGCTGAAGAGCGACTTCACCTGGCCCCAGCTCGTCTTGATACGCGGGGTCGCGCCACACGTGACCGGACCCCATCCGATCCCTTCGTCCATGCAGTCCGGCGGTTCGTTGCCGGGAGCGGCTGGCGAGGCGGCATCGATTCCGAAGTCGCCGCCCGCGGCGTCGCAGTACTGTGGATCTTCGTCGAAGTTACCGTCACTTCCGAGCGTGTCCGCACAGCCACCATCGAAGTCGCCTGCGGCGTTGTTGTGGACCAGGGTGCACCTGTAGCTCGGGGACGCGGTGATCTCGCAGGTGATCGCGGCAGCGCCAGTACAGTCGGAGAAGATGTTCCGCTCGACCGTGGCACTCGTCTGCTGGATGTAGAGGCCGGCGCCGTCCGTCGTGGCGGAGTTTCCGTAGAACGTGTTTCCGCTGAGATCCTCGAGCATGCCCGCGACAGCTACGCCGCCACCCTTCGCCGCCGAGTTGGAGTCGAAGAGGTTGTTCTGGATGGTCGCGCCGCCGCCACCGCCCAGATAGATTCCGCCGCCGTGGCTTCCGCTCGCATTGTCTTGGAAGATGTTGTCCGTTGCCTCGAAGGTGGTGCCGGCGACGTACACGCCCGCGCCGTTGTCGGAGCAGGAGTTCGCGTCGAAGAGACAGCCCGTCACTTCGAGACCGGTGATGGAAGTTGCGTAGATGGCTCCGCCGCTGCTACCCGAGTTCGACTCGAAGGTGCAGTCCGTGACGGTGAAGACGCCCTTTCCGTAGACAGCTCCGCCGTAGTCGGCGTTGTTTCCGCTGAAGGTGCAGTCGGTGATCGTCGAGCCATCGTTGAAACCGCGGAGATGGATCGCTCCACCACGCTGCTCGCTCGATCCGTTCGTGCCGTTCCCCTCGAAGTAGCAACCTGAGACGTCGACGACCGTGTCGTACGCGTCGATCGCGCCACCGGTTCGGTCCGCGAGGTTCCCGAAGAACTCGCAGTCTTTCACCGTGACTCCGCCGAGGACGCCGTCGAGCAAGAGACCACCGCCGCGCTGGCCGTCACCGTTCTGGAAGGCGATTCCCTCCACGGTTACGCTGCCCGTGACTCCGACGAACGAGAGTCCGGTGCCGAAGTTGTTGGCGTTGATGACGGCGGAACCTGCGGAGGAGCTCGCCTTGACGACGAGGCTCTTCGAGGTCGTGACGACCTCGACGTACGTGCCGGGTAGAACGAGGAGAGTGTCTCCACTCGAAGCGACGGACACCGCTGCCGAGAGCGTTGGAGCTTCCGGGGCTCCACCTGCGCCCACGAGGTAGCTCGCGGCCGACGCTACAGAGGATGAACCGATGGATGCGAAGAGTATCGACCCACAAACGATGGCGGTGTCCCGCCACGTCTGGGGAGAATTGTGGGACCGGACCATGAGCGACATCAATGCATACCTCCGTGTCGTATCACCGCAACGTCTCGGGGAGGTGGGTCATCCATGGTGCGGCGGTCCCGAGACGCCTCGAAATCAACCTGCCCTCAAGAACTCCTCGTCGTCGTCGTACCCGTCCACGATGGACAGGAGATAGTCGAGGTCGAACATCCGGGGCAGGACCCCGAGATCTGCAGCCTCGGCCAGGGATCTACGAGCGAAGGGGTCGTCGGTGGTCAGAACGACGGCAAGCGGACGCCCGGCGCGGAAGCGCTCGAGAGCCCGTCTCCAATCTTCCGGACGACCACGTCCCACCAGCGGATCTAGGACCACGATCTCCGGCTGCAGCTTGCCGAGCAGCAACATGCCCGCGGCTGCGGTGTTGGCCAGATGGGTCTCGTATCCGATTTCGGACAGGCGTTCCTGGGCTCTCCGAAGATCGGGTCCCTCGTGCGCGATGATTAGGATCCGTGTGGAAAACATGCCCCCTCCGTGCCCGGGAACCCGGGTCGGCTGGAGGGGAAGGTGCAAGCGGTGGGCCAACGGGCCGGGCAATCGCCGAACCGCAACGCCGCCATGGTGTACTCGTCATCTGGACCCCCGCGGGTTTGGACGAGTTCAGGGGTCGGGCCGTGCACGTTGCATCGTTGGGCCACCTCGGATTGCGGCCCGCACGGGGACGGTTTGGTGCCCCGGGCAGATTCATGGACGGGAGTAGGGGGGCGGTGCCGGACGGGGGTCTACGAGGCGCGCGTGTGTTCCGCGTTGCGACTCTGGGAACGGCTGGGGTACGGTTCGCCTTCGTTTCGGCTCCGCCGCGCTATATAGACAGGGAGGGATTGTCCTTGGACAGACGATTCGGAATCCGGCGCGTACGCCTCCATATCGGGACGACGCTTCTCGCCGTGGGGCTTGGACTGGTGGCCGCGGTGCCGATGCTCCGCGCAGCTTCCCCGGCAGAGGAAATCGTTGCCGTGGTGGGAGACCGGCCGATTCTGCGGAGCGAGGTCGAGGAGCAGTTCGGGGTCGTGGCTGGCCAGTACCAGCTCACCCCGGCGGACACCGCCGAGGCACGTCAGCTTCGCAGCGAGATCCTCGACCAGCTGATCAGCAACGAGCTGCTCTTCTTGGAAGGGGTCGCGCGCGGCCTCGATGTCACGGAAGAGGAGTTGGACGAGGCCGTCCGACAGGCGGAGGAGGAGAACATCCAGGGCTTGGGCGGAGAAGCCGCCTTCCTCCAGGAGCTGTCTCTCCAAGGGATGACCCGAGAGATGTTCCGGTCTCGCGTTCGGGACTTGGCCCGGCGAGAGGGCGTGACCCGTCGTCTGGTCCAGCGCGACATCCGTCCCAAGGTGGAGATCACCGATCAGGATGTTCGTGCGTTCTACGATGAGCACCGGGCGGAGCTGCCGCCGCGTGCGCGCGGGGTGCGGATCCAAGACCTCTTCATCGAGGTGAAGCCGGATTCGTTCGTCGCCGAGCGGGCCCTCAAGAAGGCCAAGGACGTACGCAAGGAGATCAACGACGGGCTCGCGTTCGCCGAGGCCGCCAAGCTCTACTCGGACGACCCGACCGGCGATAGCGGTGGTCTCCTTCCCGAACCGATTCAGCGGGGGATGTTGAGTCCAGAGCTCGAGGCGATCGCCTTCGCGCTTCCCGCCGGAGTCGTGAGCGAACCGATCGAGACGCCGTTCGGCTACAACCTCATCCAGGTGGAGGAGAAGGATCCGAACGGTACCTGGGTGCGCGTCCGGATCATCCTCCTCGGAGTTGCGACGACCCGATCCGACATCGCGGCGGCCGAGGCCCGCGCCAACAACGTGCGGAAGAAGATCGCCGGCGGGCTCGACTTCACGGAGGCGATCCGCAAGTTCTCCGAGGACGAGATCTCGAAGCAGAAGGACGGCAACATGGGGTGGATCTCCATGCAGAACTTCATGGGAGATCTCCGTACCGCGATCGAGACGCTCAAAGTGGGCGAGATTTCCCAGCCGATTCCTGGGGACAACGGCTATCATATCCTCCGGATTCTCGAAGAAGAGCCGGAGCGGCCGTTCGAGTACGCAGAGGTCCAGGAAGACCTTCGCCAGTGGGCGTTCCAGGCCCGCTTGGAAGAGGAACTCGAGAAGATGCTCGAGGGCTTGAGGACGAAGTACTTCATCGAGCGCCGCGTCACGAACTGGTAGCTCGGGGTGGCGGGTCGATGAGATTGGACCTCGTTCTCCATCGCCTCTGTCTCTTCAAGACTCGCTCGCAGGCAGGGAAGGCTTGCGACGGTTCGAGAGTCCGAGTGAACGGAGAGATCGCCCGGTCCTCTCGCGCTGTGCGAGTCGGAGATCGAGTCGCCTACCGCGACCCAGGGGACCGGTTCGAACGTGAAGTCGAGATCCTGGCCCTGCCGGAGAAGCAGGTCTCGAAGGTTCAGTCCCGCGACATGTATCGGGTGCTGAGCGAGCGCGAGATCGAGCGTCCCTGGGAGGGTTGATCCACCTGGCCGCGCCGTGCCCCGTCCGACTGGCGGGACATGCACAGGTGACCACGAGTCCCTAGGTAACGGGCATGGGAACGGAATCCCAATGATCCGGTTCGATCATGTCTTCAAGAAGTATGGGGGAGCCCGACGCGCTTGGGTTCTCGACGATCTGTCCCTCGAGATTCCGACGGGAGAGATGGTCTTTCTCCTGGGCGCCAGCGGTGCGGGGAAGACCACCCTTCTCAAACTCGTGACGCTCGAAGAGCGGCCGACGAAGGGACGGATCCAAGTCCAGGAGTTCGACTCCGACTCGATCCCCAAGGCCAAGGTGCCTCTCCTCCGCCGCCGCTGTGGCGTGGTCTACCAGGACTTCCGTCTCATCCGGGACAAGACGATCCACGAGAATCTCGCCTACGTCCTCCAGATGACCGGGATCCTCGATCCGAACACGCTCCATGCGATCACGCGGAGGGTGCTCGCCCAGGTCGGGCTCATCGCGAAGCGGAACGACTTTCCCGACGAACTCTCGGGCGGAGAGCAACAGCGAGCGGCGATCGCACGTGCACTGGTCCACCAGCCGTCCATCCTCCTCGCGGACGAACCGACCGGAAACCTCGACCAAGAGATGGGGATCGACATCCTCCAGCTCCTTCGTCGGGTCAACCTGGCCGGCGCCACCGTCATGGTGGCATCGCACGACCATGAGCTCGCGCTCCGGTTCGCAGATCGCGTGATCGTGCTCGAGGCGGGACGGGTGCGTACGGATGAGCGGATCCGGCAGAAGCGGGTCGCCCTGTGAACCAGATCCGGTTCTTCGCCACCGAAGCATGGGACTACTTGGTGCGCGGTCGGGGAACGAGCCTCGCGTCTGTTGTCGCGCTCTGCGCTGTCTTCTTCCTCTTCGGCCTCGTCCTGCTCATCACGTTCAATGTGCGCCGCGCTGCCGAGGGGCTCGAGGCGCGGAAGGGCCTGACCGTCTTTCTCGCCCCAGGAGTGAGTGAAGAACGGGCCAAGGAGCTGGTGAACGTCCTCGAAGGGTTCGGCGAGATCGCGTCGGTCACCTTCGTGAGCAAGGACGACGCCCTGGAGGACCTGGAACGGGATCTGGGTGACTTCCCGATCGGAACCGCGCTCGGTGACAATCCGCTTCCGCACTCGCTCCTCGTCGAGATGGACCCAGCAGCGCGGAGTCGGGACGGAGCGGCCACGGCCCTCGCCCACGAGCTCGGCAGCTACGAGGAAGTCGACGAAGTCGTCTACGGCGAGGCGTGGATGGAGAGCCTGGAGCACAACCTTCGCGTGGTCCGGATCGCGAACCTCACCGTGGGCATCCTGTCCGCGTTCGCTGTCGTGCTCGTTCTCCTGACCACTCTTCGACTTCTCTTCGTGGGAAGGAAGGACACACTTCGGATCCTCAAGGTGGTCGGGGCAACCGACCAGTTCCTCCGGATGCCGTTCCTCTTCCTCGGCGCGCTGCAATGCCTCCTTGCCGGCGCACTGGCACTGGTTTCGTTGGAGGGTGCCAGGGTATTCTTCGAAGCGCTCTTTCCTGGGGTCGTTCCGTTGCCTGTCGGGGCTCGTCTCACGTTCCTCTTCGGCTCGGCCGTCCTCGGCTGCATCGCGTCGTTCGTCGCCATCGAGCCCTCTCTCCGGAAGCTCGAGCAGGACAACGACGAGGTAATGCGGTGAGGTGGGGGCGTGTTCGCGTCGATCGGCGGGCGTGCAGAGTCTTGTCCCCTAGGGGCAGGATTCTGCAAAGACGATCTCCGTGGCCGTTCCTCCTCACCGCGTTTCTCTGCGGCGCGATCGGGCTGATTCTGACGCTCGGCACACCCGCAATCGGTACGGCGCAAGACAAGGGCATCGAGTCGGGACGGGCCGAACTCGACCGGCTCAAGAGCGAGATCGAGTCGAACCGGAAGCGGATCGCGTCCCTGCAGAAGAAGGAGAAGGAGGCGGCGGCACTCCAGGCGAGCGTCGAGGCGGATCGTCGTCTCACCGTTCGCTATCTGGACCGCCTCGCGGAACAGGAGCGGGCGCTGCGCGAGGATCACGCGACCCAGCAGGCCCAGCTTCTCGAGATGCAGATCCAGGCCGAGGAGGCTGCGACCCGCCTAAGGGAGCGGCTGATTCGTTACCACCGCTTCCGCAACGTCTCCGGCGAGGCTCTCCTCCTCTCCAGCGAATCGTTCTCGCAGCTCTTCGCGCGCAGCCAGTTTCTCAAACGACTGATCCACTCCGACCAGCTCGAACTGGCGTCGCTCGCCCAGGACCGGGAGTTCATCGCCCAGGCGTCGACCGAGCTGGAGGAGAAGAGGGCCGAGCTCGATCACCTCTACGAGGAGAAGCGAGCGGAGGAGCGTCGGCTTGCGGCCAAGAGCGAATCGGCGCAGCAGGCGCTCTCCGAGATCCAGGGCGAGCGAACCGACCACGAGAAACATCTCCGGCAGCTCGAGGCGAGTCAGAGTCAGATCAAGAAGATGCTCGAACAGCTCGAACGCGAGCGTCGGGAGCGCAAGGAGCGGGGGCTCGCGACCGGCCCGCCGCCGGAAGGGTTCGAGAAGGGCAACCTGCTCTGGCCGGTCCAGGGGAAGGTGGTAGCGAACTTCGGACGGGAGATCCACCCGAAGTACAAGACGGAGGTGCCGCTCAACGGCATCGTGATCGGAGCTCCCGAAGGCGATCCGATCGTGGCCTGTGCGTCGGGCGAAGTCGTCTACGTGGGCTGGTACGACGGGTACGGACGCACGGTCATGCTGAGCCATGGCGGCGGTTTCTATACGATCTACGCCCACGCGTCCAAGATCCGGGTCGCGAAGGGCCAGCGAGTCGGGGCGGGAGAGGTGATCGCCGAGGTCGGGGACACCGACTCGACCCGGGGCCCGTGCCTCCACTTCGAGATCCGCAAGGAAGCCGAGGCCCTCGACCCCCGGAAGTGGCTCCGCTAGCGATCCGGCGAGATCACGCGAGGTCGTGCTAGGATCCCAGGCCATGAGTGCTCTGAACGAACGCCTGCGTAGCCGGATCGTCGGCCAAGAGACCGTCTTCGCGAACCTGGACCGGGCGCGGGAGTCAGGGCGGATGGCCCATGCCTACCTCATCCTCGGCGCGTGGGGCACGGGGAAGACGCGCACCGCGATCGCCTTTGCGCAGGACCTCCTCGCCCCGGCCGACGACCCGGAGCTGGCGGCCGCGGGGAAGAAGGTCGCGCGGCTCGTCCATCCGGATCTCCACATCATCTTTCCGCTGCTGAAAGACGAGGAGAAGGATCCCTCGAAGAAGCAGGCGATTCTGGACGCCTACGCCGCAGATCCGCATGCCCCGCTCGAAGCCTCCCCGACCGCGCGGATCGGGATCGACCAGATCCGTCAGGTTCGGGAAGAGGTCGCCAAAGCGCAGGTCGAAGCCCCCTACAAGGTGATCGTGATCCACGCGGCCGGGCGTCTCTCCGAACCGGCGGCCCAGTCGAGCCTCAAGCTGATCGAGGAGCCGCCAGCGAACACCATCCTGCTCCTCTGTGCCGAAGGGACGGGCGAGATCCTACCGACCATCGTCTCGCGCTGTCAGCGCGTCACGATCCGTCCACTACCCGGCCCCGAAGTCGCCATGCGGCTCGAGGCCGAGGGGACGCCGTCCAAGGAGGCGCCGCTTATCGCCGCGCTCGCGCGTGGGAGCCTGGGCCGTGCCTTCCAGCTTCGAGAAGGTGGAGTGCTCGGCCTCAGGGACCGTGCGCTCGAGCTGTTCCTGGTCGATGGTGCGACTCCGGGCGCGATCGCGCAGCGGGTCGAGTCCGTTTCGCGTCGGTGGGATGTGGAGACGGCCCGTCGTTCGGTCGAACTCCTCCTCACCTGGTACCACGACGTCCTCTGTGTGCGGGCAGGCCTTCGAGGCGACCGGATCCATCAGGACCGGCTGCCGCAGCTCGAACAGATGGCCGCACGACTCACTCCGACGGAAGTCCGGCGACGCACCGCGATACTGGAAGAGTTGATCGCCGAGGTCGAACAACGCGTCAACCCGCTCCTCGCCCTCGAGGCAGCGCTCACGCGGATCGCTCGCGGGATGGAGCCCGCGTTCTCGAGATGATCGATACACACGCCCATCTCCATAGCCGTGCGTTCGACGAGGACCGCGAGGACGTCTTGACCAAGTGTTGGGACGTTGGCCTTCGCTACATCCTCGAGATCAACATCGATCGCGCCGGTTGGCCGAAGGCGCGTGCGCTCGCAGAGAGCGATCCGCGCATCTTTACCACCGTCGGAGTTCATCCGATGGACGTTGGTGAAGCGACGCACGCGGATCTGGATGGACTCGAGTCGGAGCTGGCACACCCCAAGGTGCTTGCGATCGGAGAGACCGGCATCGACTACTACAGGGACTATTCTCCGCACGACAAGCAGCGAGAGTTCTTCCGGCGTCACGTGGAGTGGGCGCGCGATCATGGGAAGCCGCTCGTCATCCACTCCCGCTGTCGGAAGGACGGACCTTCCTCGCACGACGACGTTCTCTCGATTCTGGAAGAGGTGGGGAAGGGCGAGGTCCGTGGGGTCCTCCATTGCTTCAGCGGAGATGTGGAGGTCGCGCGTCGTGGAACGGCGCTCGGGATGAAGCTCGGTATGGGTGGCGCGATCAGCTACGGCCGGAAGAAGAACCGGAAGTGGGTAGCCGAACTCCGGAACGCTGTCGGCCCGGATGCCTTCCTGCTCGAGACGGATTGTCCCTACCTCGCGCCCCATCCGCATCAGCAAGAACGGAATGATCCCTCGTACGTGCCCCTGATCGCGCAGTACCTCGCCGACTACATGGAGATGGACGTCGAAGAGGTGGCCCGCCGGACGAACACCGCCGCGGAGGCCCTCTTCGGGTTCCGTGCCAAGACCGCCGACGCTCCCGGTTCTTCGGATGAGTGACGAGCGCGATCCCGACTCCGGCGGGACGGACCTGACCGAACGGCAGCGTCTGGAGGCGCACGGGTTCCGGCCGCGGAAGCGGTTCGGTCAGAACTTCCTCGTCGATCCACGAATTCCCGAGCTCACGGTGGCACGTGCGTCATGGCAGCCGGCCGACACCGTCCTGGAGATCGGTCCGGGAAGCGGCGCGCTGACCGCTGCGCTGCTGTCCGCCGGGCACGACGTGCGCGCGATCGAGAGGGATCGCGACCTCGTCCCCCTGCTGCTAGAGCGGTTCCGGGCCGAACGCGAAGCGGGGCGGTTCGGGGTGCGGGAGGGGGACGCCCTGGAGGCCGATTGGACCGCGGACCTACCGCTGGATCGGCGTCCGTGGATTGCGGGCAATTTGCCCTACTCGATCACCACGCCGCTTCTCCTTCGCGCCTTTTCCTACCGGGACGTCTTCGCCGGTGCGGTGTTCATGCTCCAGAGAGAGTACGGGGACCGGCTCCTCGCCGCTCCGGGGAGCAAGACCTACGGATCGATCACCGTGTGGACCCGAGCGCACGCAGAGGTGAGGTCGGTGCTCAAAGTGGGGCGATCCTCGTTCTGGCCCCGACCGGGCGTCGAGTCGATCGTCGTCGAGCTGGCGTTCCCCGAGACGCCACCCTTCCCGGGCGACAGGGCCGTGCTCGAACGTGTGGTGCGAGCCTCGTTCAGTCAGCGCCGGAAGACCCTGACCAACGCGATGGCGTCCGGCCTCGGCCGCGAGAAGGCATGGGTCTTGGACGTGTTGAAGCATGCTGAAGTCGAACCCGAGGTGCGGGCCGAGACGCTCGGTCTCGCGGAGTTTGCGCGGATCACCGAGTCCGCACTGGCACACGATCTCTGATCGTCGGCCGCTCCGGCGCCTGACGCTTCGTTCCTGGGCAACGTTCCGCTAGCGCTCGCTCCGCGCCACCTGACACTCTCACCACGCTCAGAACAACGTGCCCTGCACCCCGGTCACGCGTTCCCAATCCAACCCGACGAGCGAGAAGACACTCTCCGCGATCGGGCGGACTTGCTTCTCGACGTAGTGTTCGTAGTCGAACGCGTGCTTCCGCTCGTCTGCGGGCTCTGGGCCGTCGATCGTGAACACGTAGTGAATGACCCGGGGCGGGGGCCCGCTCATCTTGCGGGCGGCCTGCACATGGGGGGGCGTGGTCGAGGTGTACTCCTCAGCCGACTTTCGAAGCTGCTTCTTGTAGACGAGCTGCCCGTCGTAGTTGCCCGTTCGAAGCGCGTCGACGAACTCCCGGGTGTAGTCCTCGACGGGCCGGTCGTGGAAGATCCGATCGACGAGGGCCTTTTGGAAGTCCTTGGCCAGATCGGTCCAGTCGCGACGAACGGACTCGAGGCCGACGAAGTGGAGTCGCTCCTTCCCGCCTTCCTCGATCAACCCGACATAGCGTTTCTTACTGCCCTGCGTGGAGTGACGGAGCGCGGGAAGGAAGAGCCTCGCGTAGACGTGCTCGAACTCGATCTCGAGCCGGCTCTCCACCGCGTAGTCGCTGGCCAGACGCGCCTCGAGCCGCCGGTTGATCTCGTAGGCGAGTTCACGGGCGCGCGCTTCCGCTCTCTCCGGCGTCGGCTCGTTTCCGAGGTCGACGAAAAGGGAGTCCGTGTCGCCGTAGAGCACGGCGTGTCCTTCCCGTTCGAGCACGCCTTGCGTCCAGCGGAGGATCTTCTGGCCGAAGCCGGTGATCGCATTCGCCGTCTCGGGTGAGTAGAAACGGCAGCGGGTCGTGCCGAGCACGCCGTAGAACGAGTTCATCAGGATCTTGAGCGCCTGCGAACGGAGACCGTCGCCGCTCTTCTTCGCTTCCTCCCGCAGCGGAAAGAACTCGTCGAGGAGGGACGGAAGGATGCCTCCCGTCCTCTCGAACCGTACGCCGTTCGGCGCGGGAATCGGGTCCTCTCCGTCCTTCGGATCCTCACCTCTCGGCACTACCTTGAGCGGATCGAGTCGGAACGTGCGGATGATCGACGGATAGAGTGACTTGAAGTCCAGCACGCCCACCTGCCGGTAGATTCCCGGCGTCGGATCGAAGACGAAGCCGCCCTGCATCGCTGCGCTGATCCGTCCTTGCGGAACCGTCGGGGCGACCTGCTTCTTCTCGTGCATCTCGCTGATGTAGCAGAAATCGAAAGTAGCGATGGAGGCGCCGAGACGGTCGAGAGGCATTCCGCTCACGAGGGAACGACGCACCGAGAGCGAGATGAGCTTCTTCGCCTCGATGATCTCACTCACGAGTTCGCAGTCGACCAGGTTGTAGCGAACGAACTCTTCGCGCTCCTCCTTGAACTTCCGCAAGATCTCATCGCCGCGGCTCTCTCCGGCGCGGCTTTCGCCCGTGAGAGTCTTTCCGCGGCCGAGGATCTGACGACCGGCCGTCTCGAGCCGGTAGTCGTCGAGTCGGATGAAGCTGTCCCGGACCAAGTTCAACGCGTCGAGGACGACCCGCCCCGGGACGATCGCGCGGGACGAGCCCCAGGCTGCGCCGCTTTCGAGGCGGAGCTTGCAGGGTAGGTTTGCGCGCCCGAGCTGGAACGGCACGCGGTTTCGGGAGAACACGTCTTCCAAGACCTTGAGGTCGAAGTCGATGAAGTTCCACCCGGTGAGTACGTCGGGGTCGATCGCGCGGAGCCGCTCCGTGAAGCGG
Organism: Candidatus Eiseniibacteriota bacterium; assembly: GCA_020633975.1. Lineage (GTDB taxonomy): Bacteria > Eisenbacteria > RBG-16-71-46 > CAIMUX01 > CAIMUX01 > JACKCR01. The sequence goes on from JACKCR010000002.1 coordinate 256,811, forward strand.
AAGCAGAGGTCTCCTTCCGTGTCGCAACCGATCACATGAACGCCGTCGACCTCTGGAGCCGGGCCGAGGATCAACACCTCGCGTACTTCCGGCGCATCCCCGCGCGCCGGCTGGTGGAGTCCGATCGAGAGCAGATGGGTCGCGGTCGGGTCCGTTTCGATGTCGACCGAAAGCACGGAGAGATCCGGAGTGAACTCGGCTGGGGAGATCTCGGGGTTCTGGTAGACGTGTTGGATCAGCTTGCCGGTGCGTGCTTCGCCCTCGATTCGTAGGGCGCCGCGGACCCGTTGGTGAATGAGATAGCTCGTTGCGAACGGGATGTCCGCCTCGTAGGTCGTGATTCCCGCGTCTTGGAGAGCATCCCGCACGGCGGGCGCCTCGGGAGGTGTCGGAACGTAGACCTTCGAGACCGTTCGACCGTGTGGTGTCGTCCAGTCGGTCTCCTCCGTCTCCAGCTTTTGCACGGCCGTGGCTCGGCCGACGTCTTCCGTACGGATGAAGAAGTGGGGGCGGTACCGATCATCTCTCACGACGAAGGTCCGGCCCTCTTCGTCGCGTCCGAAGAGGTGGACGATGGCGCGGCCACGCTCGATGTAGTACGTCGGGTGCAGGATGAAGCCCGCGGGCATGGCGAAGTCCTTTCGCGTTCCGTGACGGCCGTTTCGTATGACGCCGGATCCGGGCACTCCAAGTCGACCGATCCACGGCTGGCAGACGCGTCTGGCCAGGGAGCTGGCCGCGCATCGCAACGGCGGCTACGCATCGTAGACGGCGGAGAGCGTCGAGACCGGAAGCGACCGTTTCAATCGCCGCAGATCATGACGCAGCCCAGAAGAGGAGGGCGCCCTTCCTGGGCACCTTCCGAGGGGCGGAGTCTAGCCGACGACCTGGGCGTTCGCGAAGAAGAACTCGTGATCAGCCGAGGTCCTCGAGCAGCTCGGAGACTTCGCCCTTCCGTTCCACACGGAGCCAGTCGAGTGCCGCATCACTGGTCGAGAACACGTTCGTGGATCGGCCTTTGTCGCGGAGCTGTCCGTAGTAGTAGCTCAGGGCGGTCTGCGTGGGTTCATCGACGACGAAAGCCCATCGCCCGGTGCAATGGGTCGGCTCGCTCTGGAGCGCGTCGACGAACTGTTTCACATCGTGCGCCGTCAGTCCTGACACCTGGGTCCGGAGGTCGGTCAGGCCGTCGAACTCGCGCTGGTAGAGCGGGTCTCCGTGGATGTCGTGCCGAAGCGCGACCGCCTGATCGAACGTTACCTCGCCCGACGTCTTCACCAGGATCAGTCGGTGCTGCGGCAAGATGATATGGGATATCACGGTCGGCCTCCGTTCTGTTCCCACATGTATGTTTCCCAGTTCCGAGGGGGAAGGGGTAGAACAAGGGTACACGGCCGCACTAGGAAGTCCAGGGAAAGCAAGAATCCACGGTTCGAGAACCTCGGCGCGGACCGATCGGAGTGGCCTGATCGGAGTGGCCGGGTCGGAATGGACGGATCAGCGCGGACCGTTCGGAGCGGACGGATCGGGGGGGGGTGAACCGAAGGCTCAAGAGGTTGGGGGAGGAGACCGAGGTTGCCGATGAACGGTAGGATAGACGACCATCTCCCAAGGAGGTTCCCCCCGGCCATGCTACGCAACTCCAGACGGTCTCTGTCCGAAGCCGCCGTCCGTCGCCTCACCGCGATGGCTGTAGCGGTCGTCGTGTCGATGTCCGTCCGGGACGCGCAGGCCGGAAGTTGGACCGACCCGTCCGGAAAGCACTGGGATCTCACACCTGTTGCCGGCGAATGGCTTCTTCGGTTCGGTCCGGACGGAGCCGGGGCGTCTCAGGCGGACGACTTCACTCGACTCACCACCGGTGTGGTCGTGCAGCGGCCTCTTGGCGCGTACACCCGGACCGCGATCGTCGAAGTTCCGGCCGAGGCCGACGCCGAGTTCTGGAACACGGCTGCGGCTTCGTTGCTGGAATCAGCCGTTTCGGTCCATCGAGACGAAGAGGGATTCCGGAAGTACTTCCTTCCCGACCGGATCACGGTTCAGTTCCGCCCAGGAATCTCCATCGCGGCGGCAGAAGAGGCGATCGAAGCCGAAGGTTGCCGGATCGTTCGGCGCTATCGCCATCCTGGCTACTACCAGATCTCCGTCCCGGGCATGACCTCCCCCGAGGTCCTCGGCGGACCGCCCATCGAGTCCACGCCAGGGTCCGGCGATGACGTGGTCTCCAGCCTTCGTCACGTACGCTACGACGGAAGTCGTCTGGAGCCACTCTTCGAGGCGCTGCGCGCGTGGTCGGCGCGGCCGGAGATCCGGTTTGCAGAGCCTGTCTACTTCGGCTTCGATGACGCACTCGGGGACGACGCACTCGGCGACGGCCTGATCGAAACGCCGAACGATCCGTTCTTTCCGAACCAGTGGGGACTCCGCAATCCGGGGAACGGTGCGTGGGAGGAGACCGCGGACGTGTGGGCGGACGGCGCTTGGTGGATCACGAAGGGTGATCCGGACGTCGTCATCGCCTTCGTCGACACGGGAATGGATCTGGGCCACGAGGATCTAGCTCCCAACCTCTTTCCACAGAACGGAGAGGACTGGGACTTCCTCGATCCGGACAACTCTCCGCAAGATCTCGACAACCATGGGACGCTCGTGACCGGGATTGCGTCGGCCGTGCAAGGCAACGCGCTCGGGATATCCGGGTATGCGCCCGAATGCCGGATCATGCCGCTTCGCGTCTCCCTCGACGAAGGGGAGATCGCCGAGCGAGTCGACGCCATCCAGTACTGTGCGGCTCGGAGTCCGGACGTCTCTGGACTCGTCGTCAACTGCTCGTGGGGCAACTCCTCGGGTGATTTCACGTCTGTCCGGTTTGCGATCCAAGATGCGGCAGCAGCCGGTTGCGTCGTGGTGTGCTCCGCGGGCAACTCGAACAGCAGCGTCATCTACCCCGCGCGCTACCCCGAGCCGATCGCGGTGGGTGCGACGTCGCCTTGTGACGAACGGAAACGCCCGGGCTCGTGCGACGGCGAGTCTTGGGGCAGTTGCTTTGGACCCGAACTCGACGTCGTCGCTCCCGGAGTCAAGATCTGGACGACCGACCGGACGGGAAACCTCGGGCTCTCCAGTACGAACTACTGGGCGTTCTTCAACGGCACCTCCGCCTCTGCGCCGTTCGTCAGCGCTCTCGCTGCACTCGTCCTCTCCGTCGATCCGAGCCTCGGCCCGGAGGACGTGCGAGCGATCATCGAAGGAACGGCTGACGACGAAGTCGGCTTTGCGTCCGAAGACCTCCCGGGCTTCGACGAGTACATGGGGTGGGGCAGGATCAACGGTTGGAAGGCGCTCGTCCTGGCGACGCATCCCGAAGGGATCGAGGACGACGTCGAAGATCCGGATCCCTACTGGCGCCATCAAGCCGTGCTCGGCGACATCGATACCTGGCACCTGAGCGAGTTCGACAACCATACCGTGGGCGGAGTCCGCTGCTGGTCATCCGCCGCTGAGAGCAGCGGAACCTATCTGGCTGGTACCGACGCGGCACTCTACCTCCCCGACCTGTGGGTGCCGGAGTTGGGCGAACTGAGGTTCTGGCACCGGATGGAAGCGTACGAAATCACGCCCACCGTTGGTGGCGACGGAGGTTTCCTCGAGTTGAGTCCGGACGGAGGAGAGTCTTGGGTGCTTCTCAGCCCTGAAGGCGGGTACGACCACACGATGCAGGATCTCGGAGGCGATCCGTTTCCTGCAGGCCAGCCGGTGTTCTCCGGATCGTTCGACTGGGAGGAAGAGATCGTAGACTTGTCCTCCTACTCCGATAGCCCGGTCCGGATCCGCTTCCGATTCGGGTCTCGCAGCGAGGCAACCGGCGGTGAGGTCGGTTTCGGTTGGAGGATCGACGACGTTCGTGTCGGGCTCCGGGACACCTCGAGTGTGGATTCGGCAGATGGACTGGGCGTCGGGGCGGACGGGAACGGCGCAAGTTCCCACCCGTTCGGACTCGCCGCGCTCGAAGTCCCAGCTGTGTTCCACGACGGAGCCACCGTCCGATTCGCGCTCGACGCTGCGGCGGAGGTCCATGCTTCGGTTCACACCTCCGACGGTCGCCGAGTCCGGGATGTCTCGCTCGGCCCGGGCCACGTCGGCCAGAACGAGGCGGATCTGGGAGAGCTCGCGAGGGATCTCTCGTCCGGACCGTACTGGCTCCGCCTTCGCGCCGGTGGGGGGCATGCGACGGCTCGCTTCGTCGTCGTCGACTGAGTGCCGCGTCGGTAGCGACGCCACGGCCCCGTCGTCCGCCTCTCGTCCTTCCCGTCCCCGTTGCCCGCCTCTCAACCTTCCCGTCCCCGGAGCGAGCGCCCTTCCGGTATGATGGACTCCGCTTACATTCCCACTCGATCCACGGCCCAGGAGGACCCCCATGACCCAGAGTCGGCCTTCCCGCCGCGCCAGCACGCCTGGCCTCAACGTACGGATCCCGTCGCTCATCGGTACGGTAGCGCTCGGAGCCTCGGCTCTCATCGTCTTCGCTGGGGCTGCGTCCGCCGAACAGGAGGTCCAACGTCGTTGGGTCGATCCCTACTTCGGTAAGGTCTGGCAGCTGGAACCCGCAGGCGACGAGCTCGTGGTCGTCTTCGATCCCGCGACGGCGGCGGAGGCGAGGGCCGAGCTGAGCGGCACGGGCGGATTCTCCGAGTCTCGGCCGTACAACGCGGAGTACGCCGTCGGAACGTTCCGCGTACCCACGAACGTCGCGCCCGACGTCGCTGCGTCGCTCCTCGAAGCGGACGGCAGGATCCTCGGCGTGGCCCGCTCCGTCGTCGACCAGGAAGGGTTCACGAAGTACTACGTGCCCGGACAGTTCACCGTCCAGTTCGAGAAGGACCTCTCTGACGAGACTTGCCGTGCCCGCATCGCCGCGGCCGGAAGCACGGTGCTTCAGGACTACTGGACGCCGGGCTACTACAAGATCTCCGTCCCCGCGGACTCCGAACTCTTCACCGAGCTCCGCGCGTGGGCCGAATCACCCGACGTGCTCTTCGCCGAGCCGCTCTACATGTGCTACGACGACGCTCTCGTCGCTCCGAACGATCCGTTCTACTCGCAGCAGTGGCACCTCGACAACCCCGGTACCGGGCAGTGGATCGAGACGGCCGATGTCCATGCGGAAGATGCGTGGCTCACCACGAAGGGCGATCCGAACGTCCTCGTCGTCATCATCGACACCGGCGCAGACGTGAACCACGAAGACCTGGTCGACCGAGTGCTGCCTCGAAACGGCGAAGACTGGGACTTCTCCGGAAGCGGGACGGCGCCGACCGATTCGGATGGTCACGGTACCTCCTGCTCCGGGATCGCTACCGCGACGCAGAACAATGCGATCGGAGTGAGCGGAGTCTGTCCCGAGTGCACGCTCATGCCGCTCAAGGTGAGCCTCTCCTCCGGGCAGAATGCGAACCGCGCCGACGCGATCAACTACGCGACTTCGCGTCGTCCCGAGTTCGACGGCGTGGTCATGAGCTGCTCGTGGCGGATGTCGTCCGGTGACTTCACTGCAGTGGAGGCCGCGGTGCAGAACGTCTGGGCGAATGACGCGATCATCCTCTTCGCGAGCGGGAACGACAACACGAGCGACGTGAGCTATCCGGCCCGGTACCCGGAAGCGATCGCAGTCGGGGCGTCGAGCCCGTGCGATCAACGCAAGTCTCCGTCGTCGTGCGATGGCGAGAGCTGGTGGGGATCGAACTACGGTCCGAGCCAGGAAGTCGTAGCGCCGGGCGTGCTCATGTACACCACCGACATATCGGGGAGCGGCGGCTACACCTCGGGCCAGTACGTTTCGTTCTTCAACGGAACCTCCTCGGCTTGTCCGCTCGCCGCGGGACTCGTCGGACTGATCTACTCCGCGAACCCGAACCTGACCAACGCGGAGGTCCGGGAGATTCTCCAGGCATCATCTGACGACGAAGTCGGTCCGGCGGGCGAAGACACTCCAGGATGGGATCAGTACTTCGGCTATGGCCGCGTCAACGCAGCACGTGCCGTGGAAATGGCGCGCGTCCTCGAGACGTTCGACGACGACATCGAATCCGGGGGCGGAGCCTGGACCACCCAGATCGTCAGTCTCGGCCACCAGGACCGCTGGCATCTCTCCGATCGGCGCAATCACACCGACGGCGGCCAGTTCTCCTACCGGTGCGGTTCGAACGGCGCCTTGCCGTACGTAGGTCGGATCGACGCGGGACTCGTCACACCTCCGATTCAGCTGACCACTCCGTCCGGCCTCTCGTTCTGGCACTGGATGGAGGCGGAGGAGCTGGACGCGACGACGGCGAAAGACGGTGGCCGTCTCGAGATCACGACCGATGGCGGGAGCAGCTGGTCCGAGCTCACTCCGATCGGTGGCTACAGCCATGTCTTCGGGAACTATCCAGGGCAACCGTTCCCGGTTGGCACGCCTCTCTACTCGGGCAACTTCGACTGGAGTCAGGGCATCGCGAACCTCGCGGCCTACACTGGGCAGACGATCCAGATCCGCTTCCGGTTCGGGACGCGTGATCTGATCGCGCCGGGCGAAGGTGGGGAAGGTTGGTACGTCGACGACGTGTCGATCGCGCCGATGGAGCCGGCGGCGGTTGCGGATGGTGCGCTTCCGTCTGCTGGCTCGGTGCTCCAGCTGCGCGGCGCGTCGCCCAACCCTTCGCCTGGAGCGATGACGATCCATTTCGCTCTCGCGCAGACGGCCGACGTGACCTTCGAGCTGTTCGACGTTCACGGCCGCCGGCAGAGGGTGCTCGCTCTCGGATCGCGGGACGCCGGAGTTCACGATGTCGCCCTCGATGCTCTGGACGGAGCCGGACGTGCGCTGCCGCGTGGCACGTACTTCTATCGGATCAGCGCGGACGGGGACCAGGCGACTCGTTCGATCGTCCTGATCGACTGATCGGAGAGACACGCTCCAGTGGCGGGTCCTGCCGACCGTCACCGGACTAGAAACGATGAAGGGAGCCTCGAACCACGTTCGGGGCTCCCTTCGTCGCTTCACTCTTCGCTCGCCGACCGGATCTTCCCGCGCTCGGTTACGCCTCAGTCCCGCCGTTCGTGCTCCCGAACTCCAGGTCTACGACGAGTGGCAAGTGGTCGGAAGCGACGCGCGTGAGCCGCGTGCGTGGCACATAGGTCTGCTTGACCTCGAGGTCCCGACTCACGAAGACGTGGTCGATCCGGCGGAGTGGCATGCGCGAACTCCACGTGTTGAGAACCTCGATCGGGAGGTGGGCCGGGTCTACGTTGTGCAGTACCTCTGCGACTCGACGGCAGGTGTAGGAACGTCGCGAGGCGTTGAAGTCGCCGCAGAGAATGACCGGTCCGCCGACTCCCTCTCCGCCGAGCCACTCGGGACCGAGGAGCGCGTCGGCCTGCATCTTCCGTTCGCGTTCGACGATGCTGAGGTGGGTGTTGAGGACGTGGAACTTCGTCCCGTCGATCTCCACCGTCACCCAGAGCACTCCCCGGCGCTTGCCGGCCCACACGGGCAGCGATCCGGACTTCACTCGCTCCATTCGGTGAGCCGACAGGATGGCGTTGCCGAAGTCGCCGTCGTCGACCCGAGAGATGCCGTGGAAGTGGTAGTCCGTGGACAGCGACTCGGCGATCTCCGACACCTGGAGTGCCCAGCCCGACCGGCCGATCCCGTGCTCCAGCTCCTGGAGACAGATGATGTCCGGCTGCTCCCGAAGCAGGGCACGGGCGATCCGTGACGGCGAGTACACTCCGTCCATTCCGCGGCAGCTGTGGACGTTGTAGGTGACGATGCGGAAGGCGGTCGCGGGTGCTTGGGCGTCTCGAGGCGAGACTCGTCCGGCCAGGACATCGTCTCGCGTCGGCGGACGCCCGCCACTCCGCTGCGTGAGGATGCCGAGTCCGTTCCGACCTTTCGTCACGGCGCGGGCGAGGTCATAGAGCGTGCTCATGCGTAGCCGAGGTGGTGGGGTGTCGCATGCCTCACGGGGCAGAAGTGCGAAGGCGTGGGTCTCTCGCGGGCCCGGCCCACCGTGCGCGCCGTTTTCGAGCTGGAGGGACTGCGCACCCTCCGGGCTGTAGCCAAGGAGGGTGAGGTCGCCTGCGTTGGCATGATGGACCACACGTAGCAGGTCGTCGGTCACTTCGGGAAGGAACGGGTGATCTTCGCCGACGACTCGGGCCGTGTCTTCCGGGAGGCGGACCTCCGTTCCGTCGGCGAGGAAGCCCCGCGCGCGTCCCGGCCCCGCCGGGCAGAGCACGGCAGGAACGTGCGCGCGCCGAGCGACGGCCCGGGCCAGCGAGACGAGTTCCTCCGGAGTCCGCTCCGAATCGAGATAGGCGAACCCGATCGGCCCCTGGTTGACCACCTCGAGCTGCGCGGGGCGCGACGCCTTCGGCTTCGGTGGGACGTCACCCTGGCGACGTGACGGTCGTCGCCTCCGTTCCTGTTCCACGTACTCGCCGGGAAGACTCCGCGCGAGCCATTCGGGAAGATCCTGCTCGAGCCAGCGTAGCCGCTCCTCCGTCCCGATCGCCAAGGCCGGTGGCGGGTCGGTCTTCCGTCTCCCGCTCCGCTCGGTGCTTCTCCGCTCGTCGGGATCGAACTGGGGAGCGAGGTCCGCGCGCGCCCGCCACTCTTCGTAGACCCTGGCTATCGCGGTGCGCACGTCCTCTCCGTGGAGGAGTGGGTAGGAAAGTGTCCGCTCCTGTCCATGGTCGGAGTAGATCCACACCTGGTAGTCGCGCCTGGGGCTCCGGTGCGCGGCGAGCCAGACGCGGCGGATGGAGCGGTCGATGCCCTTGAGGGTCCAGAGAGCGAACCGTGAATCCGGGCCACGCCGATGGCCGTGCTCGTCATACCCCAGATAGTTGAGCTGGACGACAGGGAGCCCACGTTCGCAGTCGATGGCCGCGCCCGCAGTGATGATCTCGCGCATGAGCGCCGTGACGACGACGCGCGGTGGAATGAAGCGGAGTTCGGCCATCAGGTTTCGTCCCGCGATCGTGCCTCGGAAGAAGTCCCAGATGGCGAGGAGCGTTTCGGCCACGAGGTTCGCAGTGACGCGGACGACGGACCACCCGTGCCAGAGCACCAGGCCGATGATCCGCGTCGGGTCGAGCGCCTTGAGCAGCATGTCGAGACCCGTGGTGGATGCGCAGAGATGAGGCTCGGCCGCTTCGCCAGCGTAGATGTTCGACCACGCGCTTCCGCGCTTCATGAGTCCGTCGTGTTCTTGGACCAGCTCCGACTCGACGCGGGCCGCGGTCGACGGGTCGTTCATCCGGACCACCTTGCCGACCTCTCGATCCCAGAATCCGAACGCGGGGACGAAGGTCCTCGCACGGTAGAAGAGTTCGGCCTGAGCGCCGGGGGTGCTGCTCGGCAGTCCTGAGTAGAGATCGCGAAGCCGGTAGCCGTCGTCCTGGATCAGGTGACGGAGGAAGGGCATCCGTCCTTCTTCGAGCGCGCGGTCCAGCACCTTTCTGCCGAGACCGTCGATCTGGATGAGGACGAGTCCGACCCCGTCGTCGCGGCTGTGCGGAACCGGTGGATATCCGAGGAGACGCGCACTCCACCGGTTCCGGCTCACCAGCCGGCGGAGCTTGCTGTAGAGAATCTCGAATCGATCCATCATGACGGAGTGAGAGTACTCCTCAGAGCAGGCGTAGGATCCATTCCTTGCCGGGAAGCTTCGATTTCGCGATGAACTCCCGGTCCTCCGGCCCCAAGACGCGGAAGATCCGGTAGAGGAGAAGTGTCGCGACGCCTCCCACGACTGCAGCGGCGAGAAGCCCGCCCGGTCCCCGGAACCACGGCTTTGCCCAGAAGAGAGCGAGTAGGGGAGCGGAGGCCAAGTAGATCCGACCGATGAACGCCCACGGGATCCGGATTCCGTCCACGTACCTCTTTGCGATCACCCAGCGGACGTAGGGCGTGAGCACGGTGACGATCGCGGTCGGGATGGTCGCTCCGAGGAGGCCGTACTTCGGAATGAGGAGCAGGTCGAGTCCTACGGTGACGATTCCGTAGCCGAGGTTGAGGAGCAGATTCACCCAGACCTTCTCGACGACGTAGACGGCCATGGAGAGCGGCGTCCCGAAGAACGTGACCATGAAGATGAGGAAGAACGCCTGGCAATAAGGTTGGGCAGGGGTGAGCTCCGGGTAGAGCACCTCGATCATCACGTCGCCGAAGACGAACCCACCGAGTGCGATCGGTACGCTCACGAAGAAGAGGAGGCGGTAGTAGTAGTCGATGAACCGCGGCATGGCGTCGCGTGTCACGGTGCGCGACTCGGAGAAGCTTGCGAGAACGAGTGGATAGATCGCGTTCGGGACGAACTCCAGCGCCATCTGGGGGAGCGAGTAGGCTCGATTGAAGTAGCCGGCAAACTCGGCGGGGTGGAACTTCGCGAGGATGACCTGCTCCGACGACCGCCAGACGACGAAGTGGAGCGCGGAGTTCGGAACCCAGGGGAGTGCGTAGCGAAGGAGCCGACCCGTGGGGAACTCGGAGCGAGATACCGCGAGACTGACCCCGGGTGTCCGGACCCGATAGAGGAGGACGCCGAGGAAGATCGCGTTGGTCAGGTGCCCGATCGCCAGCGACCAGAGTACGCCGTCTACCTTGAGGCCTCGGGAGAGCAGCACTCCCGTCCCGATCGCGTAGACCATCGTTCCCAGGGAGAGGCCGATCGCGACCTGCCTGGTCCGGTACGACGCAATCGCGTAGCTGTTCATGGACTGCGCCCAGATCTCGGCGATGGCGAGGACGACTCCGAGGATGAAGAGGTTGGCGTACTCGATCTGGTAGCTCTCGAGTGCGCTCCGGAACACGAACACCAGCGCTACGGCCGCGAGCCAGAGGAGTGACTGCAGTCCTAGGCACCGATAGAGGAGGGCCCTCGCCTGGTCGACGGGGCCCTTCACCCTGAGCTCCGGCACGAACCGGTTGAGTGCCTGCCCCAGCCCGCCCGAGAGCAGGATCACGATCAGGGCGAGGATCGGCTGGAGGGTCTGGAGACGTCCGAACTCGAACTTGCCCAACGCCTTCACGACCCAGACGGACGTACCGATCGTGATGACCATCTGAACCAATCGCGGAACGAAGGTCCAGTAGAGCGCTCCGGTCATCTTGTCCCGGGTCGATTCGGTTGCGCTCATCGGGATCCCAACCGGCCTGAGGTCGGAATCGGGTTGGGTGGAACGCTCAGAATCGACTCCGTGATTTCGGCTGCGGGGTACAAGGTTCTTGATCGCTTGGGGTTGGAGGGATCGCCCCCATGGGTGGAAACAGCTGACGGCCACTCTATCCGGAGGTCCTTGGCCCGTCAATCGTGGGGAGTGGACGGACTGGGGCTCCGGTTGCTAGACTATCAGAAGGACGTGCCCGCGTTCCTGCCGGATTCCTATACCCTCTCTTCGGAGGACGAGTTAGCGAACCTTGCTACCGCGTAGTGCCTGACGAAATACGTCGAACGCGAGACCTGAGAACCCGGGGCGGGACCCTGGGGGAGTGAGGCGCTTGAACCGTCCGAGCCGTGCGAGGGAAGCTCACCTCGTCCGATACGTCACCCCTCTGTCCTCGTGCGTCGCTCGCGGACGCGTGATTCGGGATACCCGTTCGTTTGGGGTTGCGAGCCTCCTCCTGTGGGTCGGGTTCCTCGGCCTGGCGCTCGCGCTCGTTTCCGGGTCGGCTTGGGCACAGCCCGGCGCCCAGCAGCAGAATCCGGACGACCGGCCCGATCCGGCGCCGGCGGACACGACCCGCTACCCGACCCTCTTCGATCGGATTCGGCTCCACCCGGAGCTCTCCGCCCGGTTCGACGTGAATCGAAGCGCTACCACCTTCGGGCAGTCAGTCGACATTCGTCGTCACTTCGGGCCCACGCTCCTCACCTCCGACTGGGGCGTCAGCGTTCAGAGCAACTCGAAGCAGAACGATCGTCGATCCGTTTCGGGAGACGGGACGACCCGCGTGGCCCGCCACGGCGTGGGGCTCGGCGGATGGAAGTTCGGCACGGAGTTCGGCATGGATCGCCGTTCCGTCACCACCACCTACTCGAGGAACGTCAACAACTCGACGGGATTCGATCTCGTCGGTGAGAGCGGTGCCCTCGGCGCTACCGTCCGGGACCAGTTCGGACTCGACGAAGAGACGATCGAATGGCAGATGGACGGCAAGTTCGGAGCGGTACACGACGAGAACGTCAACGAGCGTAGGAACCGTACGGACCCGAGCCGGATCGACACGGCCGACTCGACATCGGCCGGCGGTACGAGCTGGGAGCTCAACTCAGACCTCGGCATCACCCCGTTCGACGACTGGCGTCTCGACATCGCGGGCAGCTTGGTGCGTGGCGACCAAGACCGAGACACGGTGCTCCGCCCGACCGCGGACTCTACGTTCGCCCAGACCGGAAGAAACCGGGACCGGGACCGTGCGCTCGACGTCAGCGCCGCGTGGAGTCCATCCAAGAGGAACGAGATTCGAATCGACGCGGACTGGTCCGTGTCGAGGAATCAGTACTTCTCCACTACGGCGAAGGATCAGGAGACGACGAACGGGAACAAGCGGAACCTGGGTCTCTCCCTGACCAGTGAGCCGTTCTGGGGGATCAAGACGAACTTCAGGGCCAACACGTCCACGACCTCGAACTGGTTCACCCTCGCGGTCAGCGGCGCGTCGAAGGAACAGACGTCCTACGACGGGACCATGTCGTTCACGTTCGGCCGTCCGTTCGGTTGGCTCGAAGGGATCGAGGCGTCGATCGAGGGAAACACAGGCAGCACGACGACCTCGTACCAGGACGTCACCGCCGGGTTCGTCGAGGATGTCGTGTACATCAAGGGTCTACTCTCTCGCTCCTGGAATCGGGGAACCACGGCGACTCTCAGTGCGACCGGCGACCTGTCCCAGAAGTACTACGAGCAGCCCGAGTCGGGCCCGCTCCAGGATCAGGATCGACTCAAGCAGCGCATCGACTTCGGGCTGACGTACCAGCTCGCCCCGAAGGTCGAGACGCTCCTCATGGTGAACTGGGCGAAGTCGAGTACGGTCAACATCGTGTCCGAACGAGCCGCCGCCAACGTCGATGAAACGTCGATCTCCGCGAGGGGGCAGTACGTCTGGACGGTGTGGCGGGATACGAAGATCACCCAGGACGTCGTGGTGAGCGCCATCTCGTCGACCCGCCCCTACAACGAGGCCGAGAGTAGCCTCCGCCGCACCACACAGCTCAAGTCCGATCTGGAGTCTCGGCTCTGGACGAAGGCCAGGATCCTCTTCGATCACAAGTTCGAGTTCCAGGATCAGGGAGCCTTCTTGGTCAACCGGCGGACCGGGCTTCGTGAGTTCTTCAAAGACACGAAAGTGCTGAACCAGGAAGCCGAAGCGGAAGTGCAGTACAAACTACTCCAGTGGATCGACTTCTACTACCGGCAGCGGTTCTACATCCGTGGGTCCGAAAAACTCGTGACCGGCGCGGTGACGAAGAAGCGTACGACCGAGATCCACTGGGGCGGACGGGTCCGTCACAACATCGACGAGGACTTCTACGTGGACATCGCGTTCGACCGGGTCTCGTCGACCGTCGAGCCCAGCTATTGGTACGGGGGCGCGAAGGTCTCCCGGCTCTTCTGATGAGGATCGAGATGAGGATGGCGCCACTCTCACGAACACTGGTCGGTCCGGATCGGGCAGGCCCCGCGATTCGGGCAGTGCTTGCGCTCGCCGCCTGCACGGCGCTTTCCGCGTGTGGGATCTTCGATACCCGGACCCCCGAGGCCCCGGAGGGCCCGATCATCGAGTTCATCACACCGGTCGATCGAGAGTCGATCGTGCTGACGAACCTCGAGGTGACGCTCGAGGCGAAGGAGATCACGAACTACGAGCGATCCATCTACGACGATGGGACGGGAGAGTTCTACTACCTCCCGCCGCCGGCCGACGAGGCGGACTTCCTCGCCAACTTTCCGGACGGATACGACCGGGCGGACGAGTTGAACGTTGTCACGGCGAACCTCTCGACCGACGCAGATCTCCAGGTGACATGGGGCACTCCGTCGGAGCCCGTACCTGGAGAGGAGGAAGGGGTCACGATCATCCGGAACCTGGAGTATCAGTTCGTCTTCGTCAGCGGAGAGGAGGCGAAGATCTACTCGGGAACCTGCAACCTCTTCTTCAAAGAGGGGGGGACGGACGGCTACGCGCTGTCCGGAATCGAGGACCTGGGCGGCTCAGTGGACAACTGGACACGCCTGCGACTCAACCGAAGTGACGTGATGGGTACGGGAGGATCGCCCTAACGGGCGGATTGCCGGAGAATCGGGCCGGATCGCCCAGCCGATCCGGTGATTTCTCGGCGACTCGGGTTTTCCTAGGATCGAATGAATCGTGTACACTCAGCCAGAGCCACCGAATAGGGAGGTGCCACGAAGATGAAGCTTCCGCGTATCGCAACGTTGGGTCTGCCCGCACTGGTCGGCCTGCTCGCTGTCTCCACAGCAGGTTGCCTTTTCAGCCCCGACACGAAGCCACCGAAGACAGAGACATCTGATTACTTGCCGCAGACGTCTCCTGCGAACGTTCTCGACAACCTCGTCAAGGCGTACAACCTGAAGAACGTCGAGGAGTATGCGAAGCTCTTCGATTCGACGGAGTTCACATTCCGGTTCGATCCGATCGACCTCCAGAACGACACGGATCTGCCCGAGTTCTGGGACTGGACGGTGGAGTACGACGTCACGAAGAACATGTTCGAGTCCGACGACGTGCGTCGGATCGAGCTCGAGTTCCAGAAGGGGCCGGTGCTTCCCGTGACCGAAGATGACGGGGAGCAGGTCGATCTCACCTGGAAGAAGATGACGGTGACCGGCGTCCACCTCGAGGTCGAGACGAACAACCCGGCCGACCCGACCGATCCAGTCATCTTCCTCGTCTCGGGCGACCGCGCGAAGTTCTTCTTCAAGGAGTACCCGACCGAACTCATCGAGGACGAGGACGGGAACCTGAATCCGAAGTGGAGAATCACGGAGTGGAGTGACATCCGGGTCGAGGGACGTCCGATTTCCTAAAGACGGCCTCGTATCCGCATTCCGAGCCTTTGGAGGGGGCGGCGATCGGCCGCTCCCTCACTTTTTTGCGGAAGGTGGCCCCGGGCGTTCCGGTCCAGCTTCCCGCCTTTCGAGTTGACCCGTTCCGGAACGCGTCGCTATCCTCCGCGTCTTGCACGAAACCCGGAGCCAAGCAAGGCAAGGATCTCTCCATGACTCCCTATCGTTGGAAGCTCCTCATCTTCATCGTCATCTTGGGCATCGCCGGCTATGCCCTCTGGCCGTCGATCCAGCTGTATCGGATGCCAGAGGAGCAGAGGTACGGCAGCGATCCCGAAGTCGCGGCCCTGCGAGAGGAATCTCTCAAGCTGGGTCTCGACCTTCTCGGCGGGATGCGCCTCGTCCTCCAGCTGGACCGAACGGAGCTGAGCCCGGAGGAAGTTCCGGACGCGCTCGACCGTGCGATGGAGGTTCTTCGGAACCGGATCGACCAGTTCGGCGTGGCCGAGCCCACGATCCAGAAGCAGGGGGAGGACCGGATCCTCATCCAGCTTCCGGGACTGCTCGACAAGCAGCGCGCCATCGATCTGATCGGCCAGACGGCGCTCCTCGAGTTCAAGCTGGTTCAGCCCGAGGCCAAGACCCGGCAGGTGATCGATCGCCTCGATCGCGCGATCGCCGCGGCGCTGAGCGGTACGACGGTGAGTGACTCGCTGCTCGCGGACAGCCTGTCGAACGAGCTCGACACGTCTCGTCCGCTCCGCAGCCTGCTCTACGACTATCCGTCCCTCACCATGGGTGCACCTGCGGTCGCGCCTGGTGACGTATCTCGTGTTCAGGATCTCCTCGACCTCGTCGACCTGGATTCCGTCATCCCGGCAGACTCTCAGGTCGCTTTGTCCAGCAAGGCGTCGAGCGCAGGGGAGGGGGCATCGGGCTACCATCTCTACGTGGTCAAGAAGCGTCCGGAGATGACCGGTGCCGCGATCAAGAATGCAGTCATGCAGATCGGGCTCGACCCGACGCGTCCCAGCGCCTCAGGCGTGAGCATGACGATGAACGCGCAGGGCACCACGGACTTCCGTCGCGTGACGACCGCCAATGTGGGGAAGCAGCTCGCCATCGTTCTCGACAACAAGGTCGCGTCCGCACCGTTCATCCGGAGCAAGATCCCGAACGGACACGCCCAGATCACGGGTAGCTTCTCCGACACCGAGGCAAACGACCTCGCGATCGTTCTGCGTGCTGGCGCCCTGCCCGCGCCGGTCAACATCATCGAAGAGCGCACGGTGGGTCCGTCTCTCGGACGCGACTCGATCCAGACGAGCCTTCGTGCCGCCCTCTTGGGTGCGGCCCTGGTCGTCGGGTTCATGGCGATCTACTACCGGATGAGCGGACTCGTTGCCGTGCTCGCGCTCGTGCTCAACATCACGTTCCTCTTCGCCGGGCTCGCTCTCTTCCGCGGGACCCTCACCCTTCCGGGTATTGCCGGTATCGTGCTCACCATCGGTATGGCGGTGGATGCGAACGTGCTCATCTTCGAGCGGATCCGTGAGGAGCTTCGGTCCGGGAAGCGGCCGCGGCTCGCCATCGCCTCCGGTTTCGACCGGGCCTTCACGACGATTCTCGACGCCAACCTCACGACCCTGATCAGTGCGGTCGTCCTTTGGTCGTTCGGGACGGGACCGATCAAGGGCTTCGCCGTCACGCTCGGGATCGGTATTTTGGCGAACCTCTATACCGCGGTGGTCGTCACCCGGATGGTCTTCGATACGATCACGGCGAACCGGTCGATGGACGAGCTCTCCATCTGAGTACGTAGAGGAGCGGGAGACCGATGTTCCAGATTCTGCACGAGACGCACATCCCATTCTTGGCCATCCGGAAGCGGGCCTATGTCCTTTCGATCGCGCTCTGCGTGATCGGCCTGGCTTCGCTCACCCTCCACAAGGGGCTCCGGCTCGGGGTCGACTTCGCGGGAGGCCGTCTCTTCGAGTACCGGTTCTCCGAGACGATGGAGGCCGAAGAGCTTCGCGACATCCTCACGCAGATCGGTGCGACCGGGGGCGAGGTTCAGGAGATGGGCTCAGAGGGCCACGATTTCATCGTCCGCATCCCGGTGAGCGACGAGGAAGCCGCCGCAGACGAGGCCGGCCCGTCCCGTCTCTTCGTCGAGAAGGTGAAGGAGATGCATCCCGGGGTGACCGCAGAGCTCCGGAAGGAAGAGCTCGTCGGGCCGCGCGTGGGACAGGAGCTCAGGGGGAAGGCGATCAAAGCGATCGTCATCTCGCTCGTGCTCATCCTGCTCTACGTCGGTGTCCGATTCGAGTTCAAGTTTGCGCTGGGGGGCGTCGTGGCTCTTGCGCACGACGTTCTCATCACAGTCTTCGTGCTTTCGCTACTCGACGTGGAGTTCACGATTCCGATCGTCGCTGCGCTCCTCACGATCGGCGGCTACTCGATCAACGACACCGTCATCGTATTCGACCGGATCCGGGAGCAGTCTCGACAGCTCATCGGGCACCGGCTGAGCGAGGTGATGGACATCAGCCTCAATCAGGTCCTCTCCCGGACGATCATCACGTCACTCACGACGTTCCTGGCGGCGGGAGCCCTCTACCTCCTCGGTGGAGAGGTGATCCACGACTTCGCCCTCACGATGCTCATCGGGATCATCATCGGTACGTATTCCTCGATCTACGTGGCGTCCGCCCTGGCGCTCGAGATCGCGAGGAACCCGATCATCGCCTCGTCCGAGTCCTGACCTCCGGCCGATTGTGCGGCGAGGGCGCGAATTGCCCCGCCGCAGTCGGCGTCCGAATCTCCTGGTTCGATCGTTTGGTCACTTCCGGTACAGTACTCGCATAGAGCAGGTTGGGTGAGCGTGCCCGCGCCGAGCAGGCGGGCTGCCGACGCTCTTGGGTCACCGCAGCATCTCGTGGGGAGGGGTCCTGAGGTTCCCGATTCGGTCGGGAACCGAAAGGCGGATCGCGGTTTCAAGGCGTGCGCCCGGCTTTGGAAGGGTGGGGACGAGCCGTACCTTGGACGTTGCCGGCCGTTCCGGGCCTCCAGCCGGCTCCTCGGACCTACGGAAAGGACCATGCGGTGCGTCGAGCCCCCGCTTCACATCACGTCGATCTCGCCTCGGGCGCCCCACGCCAGGAGGGGTCGAATCGGTATCCGGTCAAGGCACGCCCCGGCCGGTTCCGGGCCGGCGCCTGGGCCAGCGCGTTTCTGATCTGGTGCGCCCTCTCGATCCTCGCGGTGCCCGAAGTCAGGGCCCAGGACGGGCCTCCAGGGCCAGGATTCTCCATTGCGCGCTTGAAGTACAGCGGCGGTGGCGACTGGTACAGCAACCCGTCGAGCCTGCCGAACTTGGCGGATGCCGTACGCCGCCGAACCAGCGTTCCCGTCGATCGCGTGGACGAGACCGCGGTCTCGATCCTCGATCCAGACTTCTTCAACTACCCGTTCCTCTATATGAACGGTCACGGCACGGTGAGGTGGACGGAGTCCGAGGTGAGCCGGCTCCGCAAATACCTTCTGGCTGGCGGCTTCCTCTTCGCCGATGACAACTATGGGATGGACGAGTCGTTCCGCCGGGAGATCCAGAAGGTGTTCCCGGACCATCCCCTCGTCGAGGTTCCTTGGAGCCACCCCATCTACAGCTGTTTCTATCGGTTACCGCAGGGACCGCCCAAAGTGCACGAGCACGATGGGAAGCCGTCGCAAGGGTTCGGGATCTTCGACGGCGACCGGTTGATGGTGTTCTACACCTATCAATCGGACATCGGGGACGGTCTCGAGGACCCCCAGGTCCACAACGATCCCGAAGACATCCGCGAAGCCGCCATGCAGATGGCGGTGAACACGGTCGTGTACGCGATGACGCACTGAGCGACGTCCCGATCTGATGCCGGGCAGACGGGCAGGAAAGACGAGCACCGATGGGTGCCGACGACGTACCGAAGGAATCGAGTCGACAACCTAGGAGACGAACTTCGATGCAGACCAGCGACCGCTTCCGCCGCATTGCCCGGGCCGGACACCAGCGTTTCCGTCGCCGCCGTTTCCTGGAGTCGGCGGTTCTCGGACTGTCGGTCCTTCTGCCCGGCGTCCTTCTCGCGATCGGTGTCGGGATCGCGCTTCGGTTCCGTCCGGAGAGCGGCTGGGTGGGCCCGGCCGTGGCCATTGCCGCGCTGGTCGCCAGCTTGGTCGTCGCGCTTCGGTACGGTCTCAGCCACCGACTGACCTATGAGGAGTACCTGCGGAGGGTCGAATCCCTCGTGGGACTCCAGCGCAACGAGCTGGTCAATGCGGACGAGCTCGAGACGCGTCTCCACGCGATGGACGATCCGCTCTCGCGCGGCCTGGCCGCCCAAGCGGTCGACGCGGGTATCGGCGCGGTCCGCAAGGTGCCGTTCGACAAGCTCGCCCCCGCGATGAAGCTGACCGGACCGACTTGGCGTGCTCTGGGCGCGGTGGCGCTCGGCGTCGCGCTCTTCTTCCTCGCTCCCGGCGCTTTCCAGAGCGGACTGGCTCGGCTCCTCCATCCGGGTAGCTATGAAATGCTCCCCGCAGTGCAGATCCTCGTCGAGCCGGGCGACGTGGTGCTTCAGCGCGGCGAGCCGCTCGACGTGACCGCCGTGGTTCCGGGCGATGCCGAAGGGGCGAGCCTCTTCTGGCGGAGTGAGGGTGGCCCGTGGCGCTCGATCGAGATGAATCGGGCCGCCGCAGGCTCGAACGGTCAGTCGTTCTCCGCCACCCTGCGCGGACTTCTCGAGAGCGGCGAGTACGCGGTCTCGACCGACGACGCACGGAGCAAGACGTTCGGGATCGAGGTCACGGAGCCGCTCCGTGCGCTCGGATACCGGAAGAACCTGACGCCTCCTGCCTACACCGGGATTCCGTCGAGCCAGGAGCTCTCCGCGGACGGGAACGTCTCCGCGGTGTTCGGAACGGAGCTCCGCTTGTCCGTGCAGACTGGGCGCGCCGAAACCAGCGGTGAGCTGGTCTGGGAAGACGGCAGCTCGTTGCCGCTTCACGAGGCGGACGACGACGTGCTCTACGCCGATCTCCGGGTGGACGAGGAGCGACAGTACCGCGTTCGTCTCGAGGCGGAAGACCTCGGCGGCAAGGAGTGGCTCTCTCGTTCCTTCCGGATCGTGCCTGTCCCCGATCGGATGCCGACGCTCTACCAACTCGCACCCGAGACGTCGATCGAGCTTCCCGAAGACATGCAGGTGCAGATCGACGCGGACTGCGTCGACGACTTCGGGCTGACCCGCCTCGACCTCGTCTTCCAGCGGAACGATCGGAAGCCGGAACGCGTCCGGCTCTCGACCTGGAAGGGGGAGAGAGAGGCACGGGTCGTCTACGACTGGGACCTCGAAGGGATCGCGCTCGTTCCCGAGGACGTCATCAAGTACCACCTGGAGCTGACGGACAACGACGTCATCTCGGGCCCGAAGACCGTGCGCGGCCCGATGTGCGAAGTCCGCTTCCCCTCTCTCGCCGAGATGTACGAAGACGTCCAGGAGGATCGCGGCGATCAGATGGGCGACCTGTCCGGCCTCAAGGAACAGCAGGAAGAGCTTCGAGAGGAGCTGGATCGTGCGCTCACCGACCTCAAGCGCTCCGATGAGATGGGGTGGGAGCAGCAGGAGGCGCTGAAGGAGCTCGCGAAGAAGCAGGAAGACATGGAGAGCAAGCTCGAGGACCTGGTCGAGTCTCTCGAGAAGTCGCTCGAGAAGATGGAGCAGGGCGACCTCTTCTCTCCGGAGATGCAGCAGAAGGTCCAGGAGATCAACGAGCTCGCGAAGCAGATCCAGGACCCCGAGTTCCGTAAGCAAATGGACGAGCTGAAGTCTGCGCTCGAGAAGCTGGACAAGAACTCGGTCGAGAAGTCGCTCGAGCAGATGCAGCTCTCCCAGGAGGACCTCGCTCAGAGTCTCGACCGGACGCTCGAACTCTTGCGTCGCCTCAAGAACGAGGAATCGCTCGACCAGATCGTGCAGCAGGCGCAGCGGCTCCTGGAGCAGCAGAAGCAGATCAACGAGCAGCTCGCGGCGAACCTGGAGAAGCAAGAGCAGGCCGGAATGCAGTCCGAGCCGAAGAAGGGCGAGCAGAAGGATCCCAAGGACGGCCCCCAGCCGGACGAGATGAAGACCGATCCGTCCAAGAATCCGGAGAACCAGAGCGAGAAAGCCAAGTCCGAAGAAGACGAATCCAAGGACGGGAAGTCAGACGAGTCCAAGTCCGACCAAGCGAAGTCGGAGGAGTCTCAGTCGAACGAGCCCAAGTCGGACCAGGCGAAGACAGAGGAGTCCAAGACCGACGAGTCCAAGGGCGACGAGGCGGAACAGTCCGAACAGGAATCCAAGTCCGACCAGGCCCAGGCTGACGCACAGAAGTCGGATCCGCAGAAGTCCGACCAGCAGAAGTCGGAACAAGCGGAGTCGCCCGATTCCGAAAAGGGCGCTCAGAACAGCGAACCGCAGGATGGCCCGAAGACCCCTCCTCAGGACCAGGCGCAGCAGCAGAAAGAGCAGCAGGCGGCGGAAGACTCGATGACAGAGGAGGAGAAGGCCGAGCTCCAGAAGAAGCAAGAGGAGCTCCAGAAGGAGCTCGAAGAGCTGGAGAAGCAGCTGGCCGAGCTCCAGAAGGAGGCGGAGGAGAACTGGAAGGCGCTCGACGAGCAGATGAAGAAGAACCAGCCGAAGAAGGATCTCGACGAAGCGCAGCAGAACATGGATCAGTCGGCGCAGAAGATGCCGTCGAGCCCGAGCCAGAGCATGAAGTTCGGACGGCAGGCGGAGAAGAGCCTCGAGCAGTTCGCCCAGTCGATGGAGCAGGCGCAGCAGGCGGTCGAGCAGCAGGAGCAGGAAGACATCACGCGGCAGCTCTTCCACATCTCCGGTCAGCTCGTCGAAGTGAGCCAGGGCCAGGAAGGGCTCCTCGTCGACGCACCGAGCCAGCCGACCCGTGACCTCGCGGCCAATCAGGCGCAGATCACCCAAGCGGCCCGGCAGACGCTCGACGACCTGAACGAACTGGGTCGCCGGTCCCGTCTTCTCTCTCCGGATCTCACCCGTGCGATGAACGGGGCGGTGCGGGCGCTCGAGAGTTCGACCCGGGCCTTCGAGCGCGGGAACCGCCAGAGCGCCATGGCAGAAGGGAAGTCGTCGACGAACACGCTCAACGAAACGGTCATCGAGCTGCTCGAGACGAACGACCAGATGTGCAACAACCCGTCGTCCGGATCCTGCAACAACCCGATGAGCAAGATGCGGAGCCTGTCCGCGCAGCAGGAG
This sequence comes from Candidatus Eiseniibacteriota bacterium, assembly GCA_020633975.1. Taxonomy (GTDB): domain Bacteria; phylum Eisenbacteria; class RBG-16-71-46; order CAIMUX01; family CAIMUX01; genus JACKCR01. The sequence goes on from JACKCR010000002.1 coordinate 279,199, forward strand.
CAGCTGAACGCAGACGCGCAACAGCAGCAGGGTGGAAAGCAGCAAGGCGGGCAGCGTCTCAAGCCGCAAGGCGGCGGGCAGAGCGGGGCCGATGCGCTGGAGCAGCTCGCGGCGCGCCAGGAGATGATCCGGCGCGGTCTACAGGAGCTGCAGGAAGGGATGGGCGATCGGAAGGACATCCTCGGTCGTCTCGACGAGTTGGCCAACGACATGGGCGATGTCGTGGACGAGATGCACGAGAAGGGCGAGATCGACGATCGGATCCTGGAGCGTCAGCAGAAGATCCTCTCGCGTCTCCTCACCGCGCAGAAGTCGATCCGCCGAGAGGATGAGAAGGAAGATCGCGTCTCGAGGACCGGCGAGAACCCGCTGGACCGCGATGCGCCGCCTCCGGTTGCGCAGGAGCTCGGTCGCCAGGAACTGCTCCGTCGCGGAATCCTGCGCGGGAGCCAGGATCCGATCCCGGACGAGTTCCGTTCCATGGTCGAGGACTACTACCAGTCGCTGTCCCGCGAGTAGGGCGGGCCGATCGCACGGTGGTCGCGAAGCCGCCGAGTTTCGCCACCGGTAAGTGGGATTCGGGAAGTCACCGAATCGGAATCGAAGGAGGATGGGTGAGCACGACGGGTGGGAATCGGGCCGGGTACGTCGGGGCGGCCGCTCGCGTCGGAAGGATCGGGACGCACGTCCTCCTCGGCTTCGTCCTGGTGGGGCTGGGCATTCCGGGGTGGTTTGCGCTGCCGTGGGTCGGCACTCCTCGGCAACCCTGCTTCGGTCCAACAACTGTCTACGCGCAGTCGGATCGTGCCGCGGTCAAGCAGCTCGAGCAGGAGATCGCGGTCGCGAAGCGGATGCTCCGGTCCGGCCAGTCCAGCGCCGCGCTCGAGAAGCTCCGCACTCTGCTCGACGCGAACCCGACCGACGTTCGGCTTCTCCGTCTCTACTCGGCCCAGCTCCGGACCGAAGAGCGGCTCGAAGAGGCGATTCCGTACTATCAGAAGGCCGTGAAGTCCTCGGAGGACGCTGGGCCGATCCTCCAGGAACTCGAAGGGATCTATCGCGAGCTCCGCAAGGACGAGGAGGCGTTCGATGCCTGTCTCGAGTATCAGGCGCGGTTCGGGGAGCGGGGGCGATGGGTCCAGCGCGAACTCGAGTCTCTCATCCTCACTGGCCGTCTCGGCGACACCGCGGTCGAGAAGATCGACGAGGCGCTGAAGGATCGGGACGCGGAGAGTCCGCTCCACCGGCTCCGCCTCAGCGCGCTCTACTTCGCGGGCCGGAAGGAGGAGGCGCTCCAGGCTGTGCAGAAGCTCGACAAGGACCGGAAGGCGGGCGGCGCGGAGCTCTACGCATACTCGACGCTGCTCGAAGAACGAGGCGACCTCGACGATTCCCTGGGCGCGCTCCAGGCCGCGCTTCTCGCGAACCCGAATCCAGCACTCGGCCAGGAGATGCTCTACAAGCAAGCCCAGCTTCTTCGGCGCCTGCGCAGAGTCGACGACGCGCTCGTCGTGTTCGATCAGATCGTGAGTGCGAATCCGCAGGGAGCCCTCACGCGCAACATTCTCCTGGAGAAAGCGCAGATCCTGGACGTGGAACTCCATCGGAAGGAAGACGCGCTCACGACCTACCGCGAACTCCTCTCGCGGGTGCAGCCGATCAAGACGGCGGACGATGCGCAGCTCGTCAACCGGATCCAACTCGCGATGGCGGACTGCGAACTCTTGCTCGGGAGACCGGAAAGGGCCGGCGAACTCTACCAGCAGATGTCCGAGAACGCGACCGACCCCGGAGTGCGCGTCGAATCGCTCTTCCAGGTCGCCGAGATGCTCTTCTACCAGGGCAAGGCGACCGAGGCGGAGGAGACCTACTACAAGATCATCGACGAGTACAAGACCTCGACCTGGACGAACGACGCGCTCGACAGGATCCTCATCATCGGGGAGAACAACGACTTCGGCGGTGTTCCTCTCTCCGCTCTGGCCCAGACGATGTACTACGCACGCCTCGGGCAGGTCGATCGCGCGCTCCGGATCGCGACCGACGCGATCGAGGGGTTCCCGGAGAGTGAGGCGAGAGACAACCTCCTCTACGAGAAGACCGCGCTCCAGCTCCGCTTGGGCAACCCGATCGAAGCACGGTCCACCGCGGACCAGCTCGCAGAACAGTATCCGGAGTCGGCATTCGCGCCGCGAGGACTCAAGATCGTCGCTGACTACTACCGGGAGCTGACCGGCAGCGAGGAGACGGCCAAGGCGATCTACACGGACATCCTTCTCCGCTTCCCCAAGTCGATCGAAATCCCGGAAGTTCGCGGTCACCTCAACGTGCTCGAAGGACGCGGATCGGACAGCTCCGCGCTCGAAGGAGGACTCGCTCACTCATGGCTCGGCTGACACGCACGATTCTCTTCTCCGCTCTCACGCTCCTCGCGACCTTGCTCGTCGCGAGCGGTGCGTCCGCGAAGCTCCTCGTCCCGATGGACCTCGAGCAGACGGATCATCTTCGCGCCTACGGTGTCGCTTACCGCTCGCTCGAGCGGGGTGAGAACGTCGAGTGGCTTCTCAACTACCGCGGTGGCGCCTTCCTTCTCGAAGACTCCCGCGCGAACGAGCGGGAGTGTCTCCTCGCGGGCGTGACGTTCGCCCGGAAGGGGAGCGGCGAGATTGGACAGATCTACGACACCGTCGAGGCGAACAACATGGAGGTCGTCCTTCTGGAGAAGGCGCCCCGGATCTGCGTCTACACGCCGCCGAACAAGCAGCCGTGGGACGACGCGGTGACCCTAGCCCTCACCTATGCCGACATTCCGTTCGACAAGGTGTGGGACGACCAGGTGCTTGCGGGGAAGCTGCTCCAGTATGACTGGGTCCACCTCCACCACGAGGACTTCACAGGGCAGTATGGGAAGTTCTGGGCCAGCTACGCCTCGGCTCCCTGGTACGTCGAGCAGCAGCGGCAGTTCGAGGCGGCAGCCCACGCAGCCGGCTTCGCAACGGTGTGGGAGCACAAGCAGGCGGTCGTGCGGCGGATCCGCGAGTATGTCGCTCAGGGCGGGTTCCTCTTCGCGATGTGCTCCGCCACGGACACGTTCGACATCTGCCTCGCCGCCCAAGGCGTCGACATCGTCGATGTCCCCTACGACGGGGATGGGCCGGACCCGGGAGCGCAGTCTCGCCTCGCGTACGACAACTGCTTCGTCTTCCATGACTTTCAGCTCGAGATGCACCCGTCCGTCTACGAGTTCTCGAACATCGACATGACCGAAGCGGCGATCCGGCGGGGCCAGCGAGCGGACTTCTTCACCCTGTTCGACTTCTCCGCCAAGGAGGATCCGGTCCCGACCATGCTCACCCAGTGTCACGTCAACGTGATCCCGGGCTTCATGGGGCAGACGACCTCGTTCCGGAAGAGCCTCCTCAAGAAGTCGACGATCGTCCTGGCCGAGACCGAGGGGGCGGGCGAGGTGAAGTATCTCCACGGGAACTATGGCCAAGGGACCTTCACCTTCTATGGCGGGCACGATCCCGAGGACTACCAGCATCGGGTCGGGGATCCCCCGACCGATCTCCGTCTCCACAAGAATTCGCCAGGGTACCGGTTGATTCTCAACAACATTCTCTTCCCTGCTGCCGAAAAGAAGGAAAGGAAGACCTGAGATCCGGTGCCCTGGGAAATGTCTTGACTCCGGCGTGGGCGATTCGCAGATAGTTCGCAGGTGGGGCGAGGAGCCCGGTATCTGCGACCTCCGCCGACGAGCGGGGCTGCGTCCGGGTCACGGGAGGATTGTTGGGAGCAGCTCTCCGGCAAAGGGGAGCTCGTGAGGGGAGGCGACCATGGATGTACCGCGCGCCCAATGTATGAAATGCCGCGAAGGGGTGCTCTTGCCGCTGTCCGACTACGGACGCGACGGGGCTCCGATCCAGTTCAAGGCTTGGGCTTGTAGCAACCCGAATTGCGGATTCAATATCCGGATCGACAACGGGGAAATCAGCTACGGCCGCGCCATCAGCCAGTCCACGAAGTGATGCGGCTACCGGCTTCTTGGGTCCGCTCCTCTCGTTAGGGAGGGGGGCGGGCTTCGTCGTGCCGTCTCCCCAAACGGGTCCAATTCTGGCAGCATCCCCGGGGAGTGTCGACGCCACGGCGCTCCGAGCGGTTCCCGATCTTCGAGACCGCTTGCGCCCGAACGGCCAGGACAGGGGGGCACCGAGACCGTCATGATCCGAGCGCTCATCTTCGACCTCGACAACACGCTCACCGACTTCATGAAAATGAAGGAGGCCGCGGTGGTGGCCGGGGTGGAGGCGATGGTGGACATGGGGCTGCCGCTCACGGCGGAGGAAGCCCGGCGACGCGTCTTCGAGATCTACGACCGGGAGGGGATCGAGTACCAGCAGGTGTTCGACCAGCTCCTCTCGGACCTCTACGGTGAGGTACGTCCTGACGTGCTCGCGGCCGGCATCGTCGGCTACCGGAGGGCGCGGGAGAGCGTGCTCGTCCTCTACCCCCACGTCCGGATGACTCTTCTCGAGCTGCTTCGGAGGGGGCTCCAGCTCGCGGTTCTCTCCGACGCTCCTTCACTGCCGGCCTGGCAGCGGCTCCATCAGCTCGCGCTCGAGCACGTCTTCCGTCCCGTCATCACCTTCGATGACACGGGGGAGCGGAAGCCCAGTCCGAAGCCGTTCCTGAAGGCTCTCGAGATGCTGGGCCGGTCCCCGGAGGAAGTCCTGATGATCGGCGACTGGCCCGAGCGTGACATGATCGGAGCCAGTGGAGTGGGGATCCGTACCGTGTTCGCTCGGTACGGGGACACCTTCGGCACGACCGACTCCGGAGCCGATTTCGAGATCGACGACATCCAGCAGATCCTCGGGATCGTCGACCGGCTGAACGCCGTGGAGAAGGACTGACTCCTTCCGCGGTGCGTGAGGTGATGCCATGAAGCTCGTCTCGCAGAGTCAGATGCGAGAGATGGACCGGCGGACGATCGAGGGGGGCCGGCCTGGACTCGACCTCATGGAGGTGGCGGGTCGCGGCATCTGCCGATCCCTCCTCGCCCGGGTCTTCGGGGCCCCCGTCCCGGCGCCGGCCCTCGCCCCGGGCCTGGTGCCGGCCCCAGCCCCCGTCCCAGTCCCCGCCCGGGGCCAGGCCCCAGGCCCCTGTCGATCTGGCCGAACCTCGCGCCGGCTGGACGCGGAGCTGCCCGTCTGGATCCTCTGCGGCAAGGGAAACAACGGTGGGGATGGTCTCGTCTTGGCGAGGCTCATGCGCGAGCGGGGGCTCTGGCCACGAGTCCTCCTCGCCTGCGCACCTGAAGAGCTCACCGGCGATGCCGCGGCCCAGTTGCCCCTGGCCCACGCGAGCGGGGTCCTGATCGAGCGCCCCGGAGCTCGCGAATGGACGGCGTTCTCGAGGCTCGGTCCGGACGCGGTGGTCGTGGATGCCCTCCTCGGCACGGGACTGACGGGGCCCCCGCGTGGCGCCCTCGCTGAGTGGACCCAGCGGATCGGGGAGAGCCGCGCCCGGATCCTCGCCATCGACATCCCGTCGGGGCTCTCCGGCGACGACTCGTCCGTGCCGTGGGAGGTACCCGTCCGTGCGGACTGGACCGTGACCATGGGGCTGCCGAAGCGGAGCTTTCCGTTCTCACCGATGCGCGAGCGGACCGGTCCGGTCGACATGGTCGACCTGAGCTTCTCGGAGGACGTGATCCAGTCGGTGGGTTGGGACGCAGAGATCCCCGAACCGTGCGACCTCGCGGAGTGGTTGCCCGGGCCAGGGAGCCGCGCTCACAAGGGGCGATGGGGACGGCTCGTGGTCGTCGGAGGATCGCCCGGCCTCTCCGGAGCGCCGATCCTCGCGTCTCGTGCCGCCCTTCGCGTCGGGGCGGGACTCGTTCGCACCTGTCTTCCGCGCGGTCTCACCGGTGTCTTCGATGGCGCGCTTCTCGAGGCGATGTCCGAGGCGCTCCCGGAGGGCGAGGACGGCCAGCTCCTCGCGCGCGGGGCGGAGGATGTGGTGTCACGGTACGGGACCTGGGATGCGCTCGTTCTCGGCCCGGGGCTCGGTCGCTATCCGGAGACGGAGCGGTTCGTGATGAAACTGCTCGGGAGCTGGCGTGGCCCGCTGCTCCTGGACGCGGACGCGCTCTTCGCGCTCGCGGAGTGGGGGGCAGACTCGTGGGTTCCGCGGGCCCGAGACGTCCGTGCGGGCGGGGAACCGGGCGGGCTCGTGCTCACGCCCCACTACGGAGAGATGGCCCGGCTCACGGGACGACCGACCGAAGAGTGGAGCGGTGATCCGATCGGGACGGCGAAGGCCTGGGCGGAGCGCTGGGGCGTGACCTTGGTGCTGAAAGGCGCGCCGACCGTGACCGCGGCTCCGGATGGACGCGCCTGGGTGAATCCGAGCGGGCACTACGGTCTCGGCACCGGTGGATCCGGAGACGTGCTCTCCGGCGTGATCGGCGCTCTGCTCGCCCAGGGAATGGACGGGCCCCGTGCCGCGGTCCTCGGGTGCTACCTGCACGGCCGAGCGGCGGAGTTGGGTTCTCGTGGCGCGAAGCGGTCGCTTCTCCCGACGGACGTGATCGAGACGCTGCCCGAGGCGGTCGCGTCGGCGGAGTCCGCCGAGCTTCCCGAAGGATGGCGTTGGCGCTGGGTCTGAAAGCGACGGGGCGGCTGCCGGGCGGCTCGTGGCGGCGTCTCTTGAGCTGCTCGCTTCGAGTAGCGCTGCGGGTTTCGAGGGTCGGGGGCGTAGTTCGCCGAAACCGGTCTGGACCCGGACGGAGACGCTACGTACTCTTGCCGTCCGATGGCCTACCGAAGCAGTTCGCAGCGCCACGCGCCACCTAGTCCCACGCAGATCGACCTCTTCCTCGAGGTCGGGCGACGTCTCGACGCCAAGGGCTGGGTCGCGGCCAACGACGGCAATCTCAGCGTTCGCGAGTCCGACGGCACCTTCCTCGTCAGTGCGAGCGGCGCTCCCAAGGGCTACCTCCGTCGCGACCAGATCCTGCGGGTCGACTCGGAAGGGAAGGTGCTTTCGGGAGAGGGCCGCCCGAGTTCGGAGCTCGGTCTCCATCTGACGATCTATCGCGAGCGCCCCGATGTATCCGCCGTCGTGCATGCACACCCGCCGGTCTCGACCGCCTACGCCGTCGCGCGCGAGCCGCTGGACGCGTGCGTTCTCCCGGAACTCGTGCTGACTCTTGGGCGGATTCCGATCGCGCCCTATGCGACCCCGGGGACTCCGGAGCTCGGCGCGAGCATCGTCGACGCGATCCGGACACACGATGCTGTGCTCCTCGCGAACCACGGAGCCGTGACGGCGGGGAAAGATCTCGAATCTGCGTACTTCACCATGGAACGGGTCGAACACGGCGCCCGCATCCTGCTCTACGCGCACTTGCTCGGGCGGGTGACGCCGCTCGGGACGAGCGAGGTGGAACGCCTTCTCGCCACGAGCGGACCGCGCGCCGGAGGCCCGATACCGTGCGTGCCGGCGGACACGGCCGTTGGTTCAGACGCTCACCGACATCGGGAAACGGGTGACGAGGTGAGTGTGCCGGGTACTCCCCGTGTTCCGGCGTCACTCGAGGGCGCGGATGCCATGGATCTCGCGCGGGTGATTCGAGAAGTGCTCGCGGAGCGGCTCGAGTGAAGGGGAAAGGAGGGTCTCGCCAGACTTGGAGACGCACGACCCGAGATTCGGTAACTTCGGTAAGAGGTACCCCTTATAGACGTTGTCACGATCGATGACGACACTTCCCGGGAGCAGTTAATCCAACTCGCATAGCCGCAGGGGAGAGGGCTGCAGGGATCTGTGGCGGCAGGAGGGGCCGATGGAGCAACGTGACTCGGGCGCGCCGTTCCAAGATGTCATGGACGACCATCGCGGACTGCTCGAGCGGCTCGCGGCGATCGAAGCGGAATCGGAGCCGGAGCGGATCCACGAAGAGATCCGCCTGCTGATTCCGGTCCTCGAGATGCATTTCGAAAGGGAGGAACGTCCCGGAGGGATGTTCACCAGAGTGGAGACACAAGATCCCAGGCAGAGTGGCGAGATCCGCGCCCTCCGGGATGAGCACGTCGCCCTCATCGACACCGCGGTGTCGCTGATCGAGCGGGCTGCGTTGACTTCGCAGCAACGTCTCCCGTCTCACGACCTCGTTTCCGACGTCCACAAGTTCACCACCCACCTCAGGCGTCACGAAGCGCGCGAGAACGCGCTCCTGACCGACGCGCACTATCACGAAGAAGGAGGAGGCGATTGAGTACGCACGTCGCCGAAGCCGCGGGGACGGGATCCGGTTCGCGGACCACGGTTCCCCAACACATCATCGAAATCGTCAGCGATTCCGGTGAAGGTGCCCAGAAGGCCGGACAGGCCTTCGGCGCTGTTTGCGCCAAGTCGGGTCGTGGAGTCTGGACGGTGGAGATCATTCCGGCGGAGATCAAGCCGCCGGCGCGTTCCCAGGCCGGCGCCAGCGGTATCCGGATCCGCGTCGGCTCCCGTACCGTGACGAACATGGGCGACGAGGCCGACCTCGTCGTCGCGTTCAACGAGCAGGTGCTCTACGGTCGGATCACGCAGCATGCGTTCCGGAAGGGTACGAACATCCTCCTCGAGAACCGCTGGGCCACGGACGACTCGCCGGAGATTCGCGAGCTCTACGCGAACGCTCTGCAGGAGTTCCGCGAGAAGGGGTTCGTCGTTCATGAACTCCCGCTCGAGCAGGAATGCCTCAAGCACACCTCGAACCCCCGGGTCGGGAAGAACATGTTCGTCCTCGGGATGCTCTGCAGCATCTACGGCTTCGAGGTCGAGCGTGCGCTCGAAGAGGCTGCGTTCCTCTTCCGGAAGAAGGGCGAGAAGGTCGTCGCGCTGAACCACGAGCTCATCCGCGCCGGCTACGCGTACGCGTCCGATCACATCCCGATCCAGTTCTTCGTCCCGGCGCGTCCCAACCCCGGGAAGTCGATCGTCGTGAACGGCAACCAGGCGGTCGGACTCGGAATCATGGCGGCCGGCATCGATGTCGTCGCGATGTATCCGATCACTCCCGCAACCTCCGTTTCGCACTATCTCGGCGAAGCGTTCCATCGCGTCGGTGGTCTTCTCCACCAAGCGGAGGACGAGATCGCTGCGATCGGCTTCGCGATCGGTGCCTCCTACGCGGGGAAGACGGCGTGCACGGTGACGTCAGGCCCTGGCCTCGCGCTCAAGACCGAGTTCCTCGGGCTCGCCGTGATGGGGGAGCTTCCGCTCGTCATCGTCGACGTGCAGCGCGGCGGACCGAGCACGGGACTTCCGACCAAGGTGGAGCAGGGTGACCTTCTCGCGTCGATCTGGGGACAGCCCGGTGACTCGCCCAAGGTCGTCATCGCTCCGGCCACGATCGAAGAGTGCTTCCACTTCGTCATCACGGCGCGGAAGCTGGCCGAGGCGTTCCGTACGCCGGTCATCGTTCTGACAGACGCGAACCTCGCCACGGGCGTGCAGCCGATTCCGCGGCCGAACCCGCAGGAAGAGTGGCTCGCACCGCCGATCGACCAAGCTCCGTGGGACAAGAAGGTGCTCGCGTACGACTGGGACGTCGAGAGTGGCGCCTCGCCTCGTCCGATTCCGGGGCAGCCGGGCGGTGAGTACGTTCTCACCGGTCTCTCACACACGAAGGACGCGCACGTGGCCTACGACCCGGACTCGAACCGGGTCGGCATGGAGATGCGGAGCCGGAAGCTCGCCGCACTCCAGAAGGCACTCAAGCCCCCGAAGGTGTTCGGAGACGAGTCCGGTGGCGATCTCCTCCTCGTCGGCTGGGGTTCGACCCAGGGAGCGATCGAGGAAGGCGTCGAGCGTGCTCGCGGCGAGGGCCAGAGCGTGTCGGCCGTCCACCTCCGGTTCATGTCTCCGCTCGAGCCTGGGCTCGAGGAGATCTTCCGGCGGTTCAAGAAGGTCGTGGCGATCGGAATCCACTACAGCGATCCCGAAGACTCCCCGATCGACAAGCCGAACCGCAGGAGATCGCAGCTCGCGATTCTCCTCCGCGATCAGACTCTGGTCGATGTCGACTCCTGGACGCGGGTCGAAGGCCAGCCTCTCTCGCCGGGAACCATTTACGACGCCATCCAAGACCATCTCGGCCGCCTCGCGCGGAAGGAGAGCTGAGCGATGTTCGGACTCAAGACGGACTGGGAGCTCGATCCCCCTCCACGGTACTTCACCCTCGAAGACTACGAGGGCGGTGTCGCGCGCTGGTGTCCCGGGTGCGGTGACTTCGGCGTGCTCACTGCGGTGCAGCGGATCTGCCGCGAACAGCAGCTTCCGCCCGAGAAGGTGGTCGCGGTCTCCGGCATCGGCTGTTCCAGCCGGTTCCCTCACTACATGAAGACGTACGGATTCCACGGCCTCCACGGGCGTCCGCTTCCGGTCGCGTGCGGAATCAAGTCGCGTCGTCCCGACCTCGACATCTGGGTCGCGACAGGCGACGGCGACTGCTGCTCGATCGGCGCGGGCCACTGGATCCATGCCATCCGCTACAACATGGACATGACCGTGATGCTCTTCGACAACGCGGTCTACGGGCTGACGAAGAACCAGACCTCGCCGACGAGCCCGGTCGGGTTCAAGTCGAACACCCATCCTCGTGGTGCTTGGCTTCCGCCGCTCGATCCGCTCCAGGCCATGCTCGGGTTCACCAACGTCTCCTTCGTCGGGCAGGCGGTCGACTGGAATCCGATCCTCCTCCACGCGATCCTGAGGCAAGCGCACGCGCACAAGGGGCTCGGATTCGTCCGGATCCTCCAGCGCTGCCCGACCTACTCGGGTCATGTCTTCCAGGATCTGCAGAAGAGCCCGGACCAGCTGCTTCTCCTGACGCACGACGATGGTCTGCCGATGACGCCGGAACTCGATCGTCTCTTCCCGAACAAGGAACAGCACGACCCGAGTGATCTCGGCAAGGCGCGCATCGCCGCGGCGAATCACGAGAGGATTCCGGTCGGCGTGCTCTTCCGGGATCCGAGCCGTCCGATCTACGACGACTTCACGAACTATGGGCTTGGGACCTCGGTCGAGGACAAGCTCGATTCGATCAACGCAGAGCTCGACCGCTTCGCGATCTAGCGGGCTGCGGAAGAACGTCTGGATCGGTAGGATGCCGGGAATGTCCACGGCCGCGGAGTCTCGCGGCCGTGGAGGGCGTTCCGGAAAGACGCTCCGATCCAGTGGGAGGTAGGGATGACACAGAGCACCGAGGTCCGGAGCGAGGTCAGCTCGCTCCCTCGTCGGGAGCCAGGTAGGTCGGAGATCGACGTCCAGGAAGTAGGGAGAGCGCTCCGCCGATTCGTTCGCGGAAGCGACCGAATGGACGAGACGCTCGAGCGGGTAGGCGAAGGATGGCTGCCCGCTCTTCTTCATCGGTACCGCGACGAGGGGCACGTCCGTACTCCGTTCCCGTTCTACCTCCCAGACGCGCGTCTCGGGGGGGAGGGCGGCGAGCCTCTGGACTCCCTCCTCCGTCGCGCGCTCACCGGACTGGAGCTCGATGCGGGGGACGCACGCGTCCTCACCGACAACCTACCGCGGTTCGAGAAGGCGATCCGTGCGGCGCTCGAAGGACGCACGGGACGGATTCCGTTCCAGGACGTCGCTGGTAAGGCCGGCGCGTCCGCGGTCCAGGGACTCTCGGACCACGTCCGTCCGGTGCTGGAGAAGGCCTGGACCGTGCTCGTGTCTGCCGCACCCAAGGGCGACCTCCTACCGTTCGGCGGAGACGTGCCGTTGGAACTCTGGATCCACGCGGCCGAGACGCGGGCTCACGCCGTTCGGTCCACGCTGGTGGCCGAGCTGAGCGAACTACGTCGTCGTACGCGCGAACGACTCGCCTTGGAACTCACGGACGAAACGGAGTCCGTTCGTGGACTCGGCGGCGGACCGGACGTGCTCGACCCATCGGCTCTCGCTCGTGTCTCCAAGAAGCGCAGCGGCCGGGTCGGACTCGATCCCGCCCGGCGCGATGCACTTCTCGCTGCTGTCGAAGTGATCGAGGGATTCCTCCAGGGGGCGGCTTCTCCTGCTCTCCTCGTCGTCGAGACGGGGGAGTCGCGCACCGACGCGGTGCGACGGACGTCCGGCGTTCCGGAGATGGATGGCAACTCTGCGTCGGCCGAGACGGCAGCCGACGATCACGAGGCGCATACCTCGACATCCTCCGTCTGGGTGTTCACCGATCCCGACCCGTCGTCCCGTGCTCTCGAGCTGTTCTTGCGCGAGGCCGACGCGTGGACCGAGATCGTTCAGGCGATCCGTCGCTGTGAACTCGAGGTCGAGGGAACGTTCGATCCCGCACGCCACGAACCTGTGCTCGGCGCGATCACGCGGGACTCGCTCACCCAAGAGGAACTCGCGCTCCTTCCGCCCGTCCTCGCGGTGGAGAGTTCCGTTCGTCTCCGCGGCCGCGGGCTCTCTGCGCTTTCGCGAGTCCTTCGTTCGGGCTGGCCGGTACACGTGCTCGTCTCGATCGATCCTTTCGATGACACCGAGCCCGACCGCTACCGTCTCGAACTCGGGTACATCGGAATGGGACATCGGCGCGCAGCCGTGCACCAGGGTACCGCGTCCGAACCGGCGGACCTGATCGGTTCGTTCGCGCGTTTGTCCGGACGGCTCGAGCCGTCGCTCCACATCATCGCGACCGCGAACACCGACGCGGAGCCCGGTCCGTGGCTCCACCTGGGCGCGGCGGTAGAGGGGCGCGCGCATCCGGTGTTCATCTACGACCCAGGCACGGGACGGAGCTGGTCCGAGCGTTTCGATTTCGGCGGCAACCCCGCGACGGAGATCGACTGGCCGGTCTATCCGTTCGCCTACCAGCCGGTGGACGAATCGGTGCGTCAGCAGTCGCTCGAACTCGCGTTCACCTTCGTCGACTTCGCGCTTCTCGACCGGAGCGCGCGGGATCACTTCCGGATCATCCCGGACGGATTCGAGCACGACGACTTGGTGCCGGTGGCCGAAGCGCTCGAGAGCAGTGAACTCTCACACACTCCGCGGATCCCATACGTCTGGGCCGTGGGTGGAGATGGGCGGCTCACTCGGCTCGCCACTACCGAGGCGATGCTCCGCGGATCGCGGGACCGTCTCGACTTCTGGTGGACCCTGCAGGAGCTGGCCGGGGTGCGGAACGCGTACGTCCAGTCCGCGGTCGCCCGCGCCGAGGGTGCAGCGGCAGAACGCGCGGAGACCGAACGCCAGGAGCGTGAGGCGAAGTTCCAGGGCGAACTGGACGAAGCACGCGAATCCGCGGTGAAGGATGCCTTGGGCGGCGTCGCGCAGTTCCTTCTCGGAATGGGCGACGCTCCGCAAGCGTTCGCCGGTGGATTTGGCGGGGCCGTGGGCGGCCTCGTTGGCGGGACGACTGCCGGCGCAGGTGGAACCGGATCCGCGGGGGCGTCTGCCGGGGCGACCGTGGACGTGCCCACGTCGACTCCGTCGACGGAGGAGGCACCGGTCCAGCCTTCCGCCCCTGCACCCGCAGCGCCGGCTGCGGATGCGGCCGAGGATCCCTGGGTCGACACGCCGCTCTGCACGAGCTGCAACGACTGCGTCCAGATCAACCCGCGTCTCTTCGTCTACGACGAGAACAAGCAGGTGCGGATCGGGGACCCGGAGGCAGGGACCTTCGCCGACCTGGTGAAGGCCGCGGAGAAGTGTCCGTCTCGTTGTATCCATACGGGGACTCCGCTCAACGCAGACGAACCGGGTCTCTCGGAGTTGGTAGAGCGGGCGAAAGCGTTCCGGTAGGAGGCCGAGGTGAACTCCATCCTCGTCGCCGCCGCTACGCTCGCCGGCCTGGGTCTCTTCTTCGCAGCGCTGCTCGCGGTCGCTCACCGGTTCCTCCATGTCGAGGAGGATCCGCGTCTCGACATTCTCGAGGGAAAGCTGCCGGGCTCCAACTGCGGCGCCTGCGGGTCGCCCGGATGTCGCGCGTTCGCGGAGCGGCTGCTGAACGGCAGCGCCACTCCGAGTGGATGCACCGTCTCTTCTGAGGACGCGACGGCAGACATCGCCGAGTTCCTCGGAGTCGACGCAGGCGTCATGGAGAAGCGGGTCGCTCGGCTGCAGTGTGGCGGGGGCCGCGCGCAGGCGAGGCAGATCGCCGAGTACGAAGGGATGGACACGTGTCGCGGCGCCCACGTCCTCGGTGGCGGGGGAAAGGGCTGCTCCTGGGGCTGTCTCGGCCTCGCCGACTGTGAAGTGTCGTGCGACTTCGGTGCGATCCACATGAGTTCGAACGGACTCCCGGTCGTCGACATCGACAAGTGCACGGCCTGTGGCGACTGCGTCGAAGCCTGTCCTCGGGACCTCTTCGTCATCCAGCCGCTCAGCCATGCGCTTCTCGTGCAGTGCAAGATCCCGCTCGCGGGTGAACAGGCGCGGGCCCTCTGTTCGGTCGCCTGTGACGCCTGCTCTCGCTGCGCGCAGGACGCAGCGCCAGGTCTCATCCACATGGACAACAATCTGCCGGTCGTGGACTACACAGCCGGTGGCCCGGCTCGTCCGGACGCCACCTTCCGTTGTCCCACCGGCGCCATCCGTTGGGTGCCCTTCGGCCAGTTCGCCGAGGACGAGCCCGAACCCGTCGTCGTGCGTCAGGCGCGCGGGAGGTTCTATGTCTGAGTTCCGGTTCCCTTGGTTCCGTGGTGGCGACAAGAAGACGCCCCGTCCGGGTGCAGTCGAGGTCGTCCGTGCGGATCTCGCGCTCACTTGGCTCGCCGAGGCGTGGCAGGCCCGGGTCTGTAGTGACGCCGGCGTCGCGCTCGGACGCGCACTCGCGGGAGACCGTATCTGTCTGCACCTTCCGGACGGAGTCGGCGACTCGCTCGGCACGATCGGTCGCGCCGCCGAGACGCGTGTGCCGTTCCTCGTCTGGACGTCGGTGCGCGACACCGCAGACCTGCCTGCACTCGCCGCGACCGGAGCGATCGTCTCCGTGGCGCGCTCGGTGCAAGATCTCGTCGACCTTTCCGTGGAACTCCGTTGGATCTCCGAGCGGACGCTCCTTCCCGCAGTGGTGGCCTATGAAGGCAGATCCCTCGGTCATGCGATCCAGGACGTGATCGTGCCCGATCTCGGGGAAGTGCGCCGTCTCTTCGAGTCTCCGGAAGCGCGCCGTCCCTCCGCGGGAGGCAGCGAAGAAGTCCTATTCGGCCCGACGCGTACCGCGGTCCCGGGTTGGTTCGATTTCGACCGACCGCTCGGCACGGACGGACGCAGTGACGGCGCGAGTGGCGCCGCGGGTCGTCTCGCCGCCGCACTCTACTTGAACGCGGACCTCTTGGCCTTCCCTGATGCGCTCACGCCTCTCGGCCTCGAGCAGGAACCGGTTTGGGTGGGCGGGAAGGCCGATGCGCCGGAAGCGATCGTTGCGATCGGCGCGATGACGGAGGATCTCCTCGGCGTGGCCGAAGCGGAGCAGCGCCGGATCGTCGCACTTCGCCGGATCGCTCCGTTCCCCGCTGCCGCTTGCGCACGTGCGCTGCACGGCGCGAAGAGCGTCCTCGTGTGGAGCGCAGAATCCGGCAGTAGCATTCTGACGGCGATGGTGCAGGACGCGCTCCGTCGTCATGGCGACGAGCGCGCCGAAGTGACGCACTGGATCGCTTCGATGGGAGAGATGCCGCTCCGTCCGGCCGACGTGTCCGAAGCGCTCGCGCGCGCGCCGCGTGGCAAGCGGGGGAATGGTCGTGGTGACTCGGGAGCGAACCGCAACGGTTCGGTCGGTGCGAGTGCGATCGTCGGTTGGGACCTCGCTCCTCGTGAACCGGCTCGTCCCCACCGCGAGGCTCTGCACGCGGGGCTCCGCCGTGAGCATGCAGAAGCCGTAGAACTCGGCATCTCTGCATCCAGCCCGTCCTCTGCAACCGCGGGAGGCTCCGCGGGAAGGGGAGGGAAGCAGGACGCGAAGCGCGGTTCCGGTGGGGCCGATGCGGCGCAGTCCGTTCGGATCCTCGCGCGGCCCGGTCTGTCCTACCTCCACGAAGTCGCGGGGATCCTGCACGGGATCCTGGGCGGACACGTGCGCTCTCGAGAAGTCGAGACCGCTGTCGGCCCGCGGGAACTCCTCGTCGCTCTGCCCGAGAACGAGCCGGTCGACTGGATGGAGTGGGCGCAGCGACCGCACAGTGCGGACGTCGTTCTGCCCGACGACGTCGTCTCGTTGCTTCGAGGTGCCCAGACGGAGGGTGAGCCCGACTGGAAGGTCGACGCGAACACACTCGGCACCGTCCTCGCACTTCTGGCGGCGCGTCGTTCCGACCTCGGGGCCAAGCTAGCCGAACGCCCGATCCGCTCGCACCTCGCGCAGCGTCTCAAGGAGTTCGAGCCCGACGACCGGGCGAAGCGGACCGAGGCGCTCGTGCTCGCGATGAACACGGTTGCGGAACGTCTCGCCGCTGGCGGGGCGGGATCCGCGGACACCTCGACGGGAACACCGCGTGACACCGTGCGTGTTCTCGCGGCCGAAGCTCCTGCCGCGCTCGGGGAAGTGACGGGCGACGGGTCGATCATCGATCCCGCTCGTTCCTGGCAACAGGCCGTTCGCCCTTGGGAAGAGGACGGGCTCGCTTCGCTCGTTCCCGAACCGGGTCGGATTGCCGGCGCTCGTCCCGTCCTGACCACTGCGTTCCTCCGCAGCCAGCCGACGGTGTCGTCGCCCGACGCGCCGCTTCCGACGTTCGACATGTCGACCTGCACCGGGTGCTCTGCGTGCTGGTCCGTCTGTCCGGAGAGCGCGATCCAGGCGCAGGCTCTCTCGCCGGCTCAGCTCCTCGAGCAGGCGATGGACAAGGCTGGTGGTTCTGCTGGCGCTCTTCGCCGGGGCGCGCGGCAGATCGCACAGAGCGTGGCCTCGAAGATCCAGGAGTCCGAGAGTGCGGCGATCGCACTTCAGGAGATCGTCCGGGCCGCGGTCGTCGAGTGGATCGAGAAGAACGGTCCGCAAGGAGACGACGAGCGGAACGCTCTCCTCGGTGCTGCCGAAACGGTGGCGTCCATCGCCGCGACTCCAGCTCGCGGGCGGACGGACGTGTTCTGGACCGATGCCGCGGAGAAGAATCGCACCTTGCTCGGAATCGCCGTCGATCCCGATGCCTGCACGAGCTGCGGACTCTGTGCCGTCGTCTGCGAGCCCGAGTCCGTCCAGATGGGACCGCGTGGTCCGCGGACCGACTGGGCCGAACTCCAGTCGACGGGTGACACGTCCGGCGCCGTGATCCATGCGGCCGAAGCGACCCTCGGTGTCGTTCCGGCCCGGATGCTCTCGCGCTACGTGACCCAGAGTTTCGCCGGGCGGCGGGATCTCCCCGGCTCGCTCGGTGCACTCGCTCTTCGCTGGGTGGTCACCGCGATCGAGGCGATCCATCAGCCTCGCGTGATCGAGCACCGCCAGTCGCTCGCGTCCCTGGCCGACCGGCTCGGCGAGAGGATCCGCGGACAGCTCGCCGACTCCGTGCCCGTCGGAGACCTCGACGCACTCGCGAATGCCATCGCTGGCGCAGGGCGGAACGCCGACCTCGAAGGCGTCGCGCACGGTCTTCGGACGGCGACCGAGTCCGGCAAGCTCGATGGGACCAGTCTCTCGCGCGTCGTGGAGATCGCGCGGCGGATCCACGACCTTCGCTGGAAGGAAGACACCGGCTGTCTCGGCGCTGGACGTGCTCGCCTCGGTCTCGTCGCGACGTCGGGCGTCGAGTGGGTCTCACGATTCCCGTCCCACCCGATCTTCGGTCCGCTCCGGGCCGAGACCGCGGACGATGCGGTGAAAGTCTGGGCAGGCCTCGTCGCCTCCCACGCAGACCGCGCCGGTCGGGAAGCGGCCGTCTGTCGAGAGGCCGAACGGATCGTCACCTCTCGTGACGCAGCTCCCGAGTCTCCGGACGCTCTGGCGCTCCCGTGGAAGGAGCTGACTACGGAAGAGCGCCGTGTCGTTCCGCCGATCGTGCTCGTCGCGCGCGAAGAGGAACTCGTCTCTCATCTCGGCGAGATCGCTCAGGTGCTACGAGACGGAGGTGCTGCGGGAGTCCTCGCGCTCTCGAACTCCGGGTCGACGGGTCTCTCTCCGTGGCCGCTTCTCGCGGCGGTCGGATCCGTGGGTGCTGCAGTGCAGTCGAGTCCTGTGTGTCCCGAGCACCTCGGGCCTGCGTTGGTCGAGCTTCTCGAAGCCGGTCATCCATTCTTCCTTCGCGTGCTCGCGTCGGAACCGGCCGAGGCTTCAGAGCCGAGGTCCGCCTACGACGCGGCAGTGCATGCGGTGTCGTCGGGATCGTTCCCGCTCTATGTCTACCGGCCTGATCGGCCCTTCGGCCAATCCGTCGAAGTCGCGGAACAGTCACTCGAGGCGGCGGCGAACGCCAACTCACCAGAATGGGCGGAGCTCGCTCCGTGGCTGCCGGTCGGTATGGGCGGGGGCGAGGGATTCGCCGGGGCTGCGGGTTCGGGAGACGGAGCCGGTTCGGCTGCCGCTGCGTCCGGCGTTGGCGGCGGTGCGTCACAAGCGGACCTGGACCGTGTACGGAAGGAAACGGAGGCCGAGCTCGTCGGTCGACTGACCGAACGACTCGCGCAGATGTGGAAGATGCAGCGGACGAAGTCCGAGTCGACAGGGACGCCCAGCGGGGCCGGTGCCACTGGAAGTGGGACGCAGGCAGCAACGAGCGGTGCCGAGTCCGGAAGCGGAGCCTCGGCGAGTCGAAACGGAGCCCAGGCGGAATGAAGCTCCTGACCCGAACCTTCCCCCACGGAGTCCATCCCAAGGAGCACAAGGACACGGCGCCGCTGCCGATCGAGCGGATGCCGTTTACCGACCGCTATGTGCTTCCGCTCGCCCAGCACATCGGGGCGCCGAGCAAGGGGATCGTGAAGGTCGGCCAACATGTGGAACGCGGGGAGAAGATCGCGGAGCCGGGTGGCTTCGTCTCCGTCGCGCTGCACAGTCCGGTCACGGGCACCGTGCGGTCTCTCGATCCGAAACGGCATCCGAACGGCAGCCTCGTTCCCGCCATCGAGATCGAGATCGACCGCTACGCCGGGCAAGAGACGCCGCGCGGGACGCCGGCCGATCCGCAAGCGGGATCGATCGACGACTTCGTCGCACGGATCCAGCAGATGGGGCTCGTCGGTCTCGGGGGCGCCGCGTTCCCGGCGCACGTGAAGTACCGGATCCCCGATGGTGCGGTCGTCAAGGAACTCCTCGTCAACGGGTGCGAGTGTGAGCCCTACCTGACCTGTGACCATCGTGTGATGCTCGAGAACGCGGAAGACGTCGTCCGCGGCAGCGTCGTCCTGCGCGACCGGATCGGCGCCCATCTCGCGACGATCGGAGTCGAGCGGAACAAGCTCGACGCCGTCGCTGCGCTGCAAGAAGCGGCGAAGGGCGACGATCGGGTGCGCGTCGTCCCGCTCGAGGTGAAGTATCCGCAGGGTGCGGAGAAGATGCTGGTCAAGGCGGTCCTCGGCGTAGAGGTTCCGGCGGGCAAGCTCCCTCTCGAGGTCGGCGTGCTCGTGAACAACGTTTCTACCGTCGCCTGTCTCGCCGACATCTTCGACCGGGGCACACCGCTCGTCGAACGCGTCGTGACGGTCGCGGGGCCCGCGGTGCGTCGTCCCAGCAACCTGATCGTGCCGATCGGAACGCCCGTGCGTGCCGTGCTCGAGTACTGTGGCGGACTCACGGGCGACGCGCGTGAGATCGTCATGGGCGGTCCGATGATGGGACAACCTCTCGGCAGCATCGACGTCCCCGTGATCAAGGGCACCTCGGGACTTCTCGCGTTCACCGAGAGCAAACTCGCCCGACCGGCGGAGTATCACTGCCTCAAGTGCGGCCGCTGCGTCGAGGCGTGTCCGGTCTTCCTCAACCCCTCCCGTCTCGCCCGGCTCGCGAAGGTCGGGAAGTACGAAGACATGGAGCGGTTCCAGGTGATGGACTGCATGGAGTGCGGCTCCTGTAGCTACGCCTGCCCGTCGAACATTCCGATCGTGCAGCTGATCCGTGTCTCGAAGTCTTGGGTGCGCGAACGCCAGCGAGACGCGAAGATCGCCCAGGCCAAGGAAGCGGCGGAGCAAGCAGCCAAGCCCGCAGCAGACGGCCCGGGCGACGCTAGCGCCAAGGACGGCAAGGAGACGAATCGATGACCACGACGGGTTCCGACCTCGTCCTCCAATCGCCTCCGTTCGATTCGGCGCGTCTCACCACCCCGAAGCTGATGCAGGAGGTCACGCTCGCGACCGTGCCCGTGCTCCTCGCCGCAGTTTGGTTCTTCGGGATCACGGCACTCTTCATCGTCGCGGCAGCCTGCGCGGGAGCGATGGGCGCGGAGTGGCTCTTCGGACAACGAACTGCGACGGGACGACGAGGCGCGACTCTGGGAGACGGCACGGCACTCCTCACCGGCGTACTCATGGGTCTCACCCTGCCGCCCACGATTCCACTCTGGATGGCGTTCGTCGGAGGGCTCGTCGGGATCGGGATCGGAAAGCTCGTGTGGGGAGGTCTCGGCGGAAACATCTTCAACCCGGCTCTCGTCGGGCGCGCGTTCCTTCAGGCGGCGTTTCCCACCGCGCTCACGACTTGGCGCGCAAGTGGTGGCGCCGACACGTTGTTCCATGTCGACAAAGGTGCCTTCGCCATTCCGTTCGCGAGTTCCGGAGTCGACGCGGTAACCACGGCCACCGCCCTCTCGCGGATGAAGTTCGACGCAGAGTTCCTTCCCTGGCTCGACCTCTTGCGCGGGAACGTCGCTGGTTCGCTCGGTGAGACCAGCGCCGGCATCCTCATCCTCTGCGGGATCTGGATGGGCGTCCGTCGTCTCTACGACTGGCGTGTACCCGTGACGATCCTCGTGACCGTGGCCGTACTCGGCCAGATCTTCCACTTCGTCTCACCGGAGAAGTATCCCGACGCGCTCTTCATGCTCTTCTCGGGCGGGCTTCTCTACGGCGCGGTGTTCATGGCGACCGACCCTGCCACGTCACCGACGGCGCCCCGAGGGGCACTCATCTTCGGCGCGGGCATCGGTGTCCTCGTCGTCTTGATCCGACTCTTCGGCGGACTGCCGGAGGGCGTGATGTACGCGATCCTTCTCATGAACGCTACGACTCCGCTCATCGAGCGCGTGACCCAGCCGCGCATCTTCGGGAGGTGACGATGGAAGCCCCGCGTCAAACTCCTGCGTATCGTCTCATCGTCACCCTCGGAGTGGCCGGGTTCCTCTCCGGCCTCATCATCGTGAGCGTCTACGAGTGGACCCGTCCCAAGATCCTCGCGCATCAGGCGGAGTCTCTTCGCAAGGCGGTGCTCGAGGTGCTGCCTGCCGCCAAGACGATGCGTCCTCTCGTCGAGGTGGATGGAGCCTGGCGGATCGCGCCCGAAGGCGGCGCAACAGCCGGGGCCGGAACCGCCGGAGCCGAGTCTGGCTCGGGCGACGGGGCTTCGGGCTCCTCGACGTCTGCTGCCGCGGACGGCGCAGACGATGGGGCAGCGGGCGGAAAGGAAGCCGCACCCGGGGAGCGAGCCTTTGCAGGCTTCGACGACTCCGGAAGCCTGGTCGGCTTCGCCTTCGAGGCGGAGGGCGGAGGCTTCCAGGACGTGATCCGACTCATCTACGGATTCGATCCGAAGGCGAGAGAGATCGTGGGCATGCGCATTCTCGAGAGCCGTGAGACCCCGGGCCTCGGCGACAAGATCTACAAGGACCCGAAGTTCGTCCACGGCTTCGATGCACTCGCCGTCGATCCCGAGATCGTACTCGTGAAGGGCGCGGGTTCGGGGAAGGAGAACGAAGTGCATGCGATCACCGGCGCGACCATCTCGTCGCGTGCCGTGGTCGAGATCCTGAGGACGAGCCGGGCACACTGGGACGACGCCACACCGCAGGACACCTCGATGGATCGAACCCGCGTCAGCGAGAAGGAGGAGGTCCAGGGTGGCAGCTGAGGCGAAGAGCCCGGATCGGCTCTACCAGGAGTTCACGAAGGGGATCTGGAAGGAGAATCCGATCTTCGTCCAGGTGCTCGGCATGTGCCCGATGCTCGCGGTAACGAACACTGCGATCAACGCGCTCGCCATGGGCGCGGCGACCGCGTTCGTGCTCATCGGATCCAGCTTTCTGGTGTCACTGCTGCGGAAGTTCGTGCCCAAGGAAGTCCGCATCTCGACCTACATCGTGATCATCGCGACGTTCGTCACCGCGGCCGACTTCCTTCTCCAAGCCACCGTACCGGACATCCACCGCGAACTCGGCGCCTTCATCAGTCTCATCGTCGTCAACTGCCTCATCCTCGGACGCCAGGAAGCGTTTGCGTCCCGGAACTCCGTGGGATACGCCGTCGTCGATGCCATCGGCATGGGGATCGGGTTCGCGCTCGCTCTCTTCATGCTCGGAAGCGCCCGAGAGATCCTCGGATTCGGCAGCTTCTTCGGACATCCTCTCTTCGGGCCGAACTACGAACCCTGGGTCGTGATGATCCTTCCTCCGGGCGGGTTCCTCATGCTCGGGATGATCCTCCTCGTCATGAACTGGTTCCAACAGCGGAAGTCCCGCTCGCGCGAGACGATGGAGAAGGCTGCGTGATGACTGGGCGTGTGATGGCAGGGAGTCGGTGCGAGAGGAGTGTCTCGCGATGGTAGACCTCGTCTGGATCTTCTTCGGCGCGGCGTTGGTCAACAACTTCACGCTGTCTTACTTCCTCGGCCTCTGTCCGTTCTTCGGCGTCTCGAGCCGACTCGACGTCGCCGTGCGCCTCGGGCTCGCGAGCACGTTCGTGATGCTCATCGCGTCCACTGGAGCGTGGTTCCTCAACTCCTACGTGCTCGTGTCCGCGCCCTATCTCCGTCTCATCAGCTTCATCGTCGTCATCGCGAGTACGGTGCAGTTCGTGGAGATGGTCGTGAAGAAGGCGAGCCCTGCGCTCTTCCAAGCCCTCGGTATCTTCCTTCCGCTCATCACGACGAACTGCGCGATTCTCGGTGTCGCCCTGTTCCAGACGAACCGCGGCTACGGGCTCGCTGAAGGGTTGGTCTTCGCGTTCGGTGCGGGCGTCGGGTTCACCCTTGCTCTGTCGCTCATGGCCGGGATGCGGGAAGAGGTGGAGCTGTCGGACATCCCGTCGGTGGTTCGTGGTACGGCACTCAACCTGCTGATCGCGGGTGTCCTGTCCCTCGCCTTCATGGGATTCGCCGGCCTCTTCTCCAACCTCTGAGACACTGCTATATGGAAGACAGTAGGGGAGTTGCGGCCGTTGGCGAGTAGGGCCCGTTGCGGTTCCTCGCCCTGGGTCTGTTGACCCCGCATCGCCGGCGCAACGTATTGGAACTGCTCCAGAGACCCCTTCAGGAGATCGCTTCGAGGTACCCGGCCGGTAAGGTAGCCAGTCCCCCGAACGCAGTTCTTGGCTCCACGACCTACAGACCCCCCAGGAGAAGCCGATAGATCTAGAGGAGTCGTGTCTCGTCCGGAGCAAGAATGGACCCCATAGATCTCTATCGCACCTTCCGCCGGGCACTTAGGGCCTGTCAGCTGTATCCCCAGGGGAGCCGAGTCCGTCAGGACGCTTCGGAGCGTCTCGCGGAGCGGTTTCGTGCTGCCCTGGAAGAGAGAGGCGAGGGGATCTCCTTCGCGTTCCTCGAGGACGGTACGTACGTCAACGGCCAGCCCGTACCGGTAGGGGAAGGCGACGACACCGCGGGGCTGGGCGAGCAGCTCTTTCGGCTCGGGATCCGGGAGTTCCGTTTCCTGCCCGGGCTCGAGGCGACCGAGGTGCTCCGGCTACTCGGGGTGCTGACGCGCGCCCGTCTCGGTGAACTCAACCCCGTCGATGAAGACCTCTCCATCCTTCTTTGGGAAAGCGACCTCGGTCACGTCGGGTACCTACTCTACGAAGAACACGAAGAGTTCGAGGAGGAGGTCACCCAGGAGCAGATCGAAGTCGAGGAGATGATCTCGAAGGAGCCTCCGATCGGAGACTACCTCGAGGACGACGAAGTCGAGATGCCGGACTACCCGGTGGGCGCGCCGACCGGATTGACCGAAGCGGAACGGCTGCGGGTGCTCGCCGACTTCCAGCGAGAGACGGAAGAGGACATCCCCCACAAGTACGGGCGGGTGCTCGTCGAGATCCTCCGTGTCGAGACGGACCAGAAGGAGGTGCCGCGTTTGGAACGCCACCTCCACGAGTATCTGGAAGCGCTCATGGCTTCCGAGCGGTTCGCCATCCTCCAGCGCTTGTCGAACTCTCTCGAGCTCGAGGGCGACGAGATCGATCCGGTTCGTCACGCGTTCGGAAGGGCGCGGGACTGGTTCCTCCAGTCCGAGCTCTACACGCGCGCCGCCCGTCTCGCGCAAGGGCATCCCACGGACCAAGAGGCAGCCGACGCTTTCCTCGTGCGCGTTCCCGAGGAGGTCGTGCCGGACCTGGCGAGTCTCCTGCTCGACGAACGAGCCGAGGTGGCTCCGCAGGTCTTCGACCGGATCCGCGCCCGCATCCGCGAGAGCGCGGACGTGCTCGGACTCTGTCTCGCAGATCCCCGCACCGAAGTGAGGAAGCTGGCTCTAGAAGAGGCGGGAGTGTTCGATCGGACCGCGACTCGTCGGGTCCGCGAGCTGCTCACGTCGCCGGACCCCGAACTCCGACTGCGGGCCGCCGGGGCGTTGGCTCGATCGGAAGGTCCGGACGCCCTCGAAGGGTTGGCCGAAGCGCTCGAGGACCCGGAGGTTTCGGTCCGGATCGCCGCGGCCGAGGCACTGGCTCACCGAGGCGCGAACCGGTGTTTGGAACTCCTGCTCCGGATCATCGTCGGGAAGGACTTCGTGCGGAAGGGGCTCGACGAGAAGAAGGTGTTCTTCCATGCGGCCGGCAGGATCGCACCGGAAGAGGTGCTTCCCGTGCTGGCCCGACTTGCCGAGCAGCGACGGTTCTGGCCGTCTCGCGATAGAGCGGAACGGTCGGAGGCCGCATTGGATGCGATGAGCCGTCTCGGTGCCGACGCGCGAACCTTCGTCGAAGATCGCTGGCGTCGACGTCGTCCGGATCTGATGAAGCGGTTCGATCAGTTCTATCGCCACCACGCCGGACGGATGGCGGACTCGGGGAATCAGCCAGCGAATCGGGGTCTGGATTCTGCGCTACAGACTGCGTCGTCCGACGCGGGTGCGCTCCAGCCGGCGGGCGTTGCTTCGCCGCGTCCGGTCCCGGTGGCAGGAATGCCACAGCCCGCGCCGATGACCGAAAGGACGGAACCATCGCTGGGCGCGCCCGAATCCACGCACTCGAACACGCCTCAGGCCGACACGTCCGGCTCCCCAGACTCTGGTGAGACGATCGCGGAAGTCGACACTTCGCTCGATGATGTCTTCGCTCCACTCGGGGCGTCCCAACCAGAAGCTCAGAACGATGACCACGACACCGAGCACGGAAGCTCCGAATCTCAGCGGGAGGTTGCGTGAGCGCCATGCCTCGGGGGTTCGTCGATCTCGTCGTGAATGAAGACGAGACGCCGATCCAACTCCTCAAGCAGATCTTCGTCACCTTGCAGACCAGGCGGCTACGAGGCCCGGCGGACGCGCGAGCGGTTGCCGAGGAAGAGACTCTGCACGGCCTTCTCCAGGACCTCGCCGAGCGGGAGCCGATCCGGATCCAGCGGAGCGGCCCGCACCTGCTCGTGGACCGGACCCGCGTCCGCCCGCATCCTGAGGTGCGACTCCTCGTGAAGAACCTGGTGCAGGACCTCGACCGGTTCGGGATCGGTGGGCTCGTCCTCGATCCCGCTCTCGACAAGGACAGTCTGCGCAGCTTCCTCGACGCGTATCCGCGCCTGGATGCCGTCCTCCTCGAGAACGACGTGGCCGTCAAGGTGACGGACAGTCGCGGGGATGACCGGATCGTCCTCGAGGAAGAGGTCGAAATCGTTCCCGGTGTGGTCATCTTTCCGTACAACCCGGAGTCGGCGGAAGAGGGGCTGGACCCAACGGAACGGCGCCGTCAGGCTCGTCGTACGTTCTTCAAGGCGCTGAAGGCTGCGCGGCACATCTTCAAGCAAGCGCAGCTCAACCGGATTGCGGAGCTGCGCAAGACCCGCGCTGTCGTGCACGAGATGATCGATACTGTAGTCGAAGAGGAGTTCTCGCTCCTCGGACTCGCCGCGATCCACAGCTTCGACGAGTACACGTTCCAGCACTCGGTACACGTCGCGGTGCTCTCGGTGGCATTGGGGCAACGTCTCGGACTTGCACGGAGTGAACTCTCGAGCCTCGGTGTCGCCGCGATGTTCCATGATGTCGGCAAGACTCGCGTTCCGCGCCGCGTGCTCTGGAAGCCAGGACGGTACGACAAGGACGAGTGGCGGATCATGCGGAAGCACCCGCTCGCAGGTGCGCGCGAACTCCTCCGGATGGGCGGCTCGAGCGACCTCGCGGTGCGCGTCATGCTCGTGAGCTGCGAACATCACATGCGCTACGACGGTTCGGGCTACCCCAAGCTGGGCGACGACTGGCAGCAGGGGCTCTACTCACGCATCGTCGCTCTCGCCGACTGCTTCGACGCGATGACCGCGAGCCGCGTGTACATGGAGCGGCCGTTCACTCCGGATGCCGTCGTCAGGTACATGCTGGAGAACGCGGGACGGATGTTCGACCCGGACCTTCTCCGGGAGTTCGTCGGGCTCATCGGACTCTATCCGGTGGGGTCCCTGGTTCGTCTGGAGAACGGCGAGCTCGCGGTGGTGACAGAACCTCCCGCGAGCGCAGCCGAGGTCGAACGCCCGCGGGTGCGGATCCTCCTTCCCGGGGATCACGGATTCTTCGCCGGCGACGAACGTAGCTTGTCCGACGGTCCAGCCGTCGACCCTCGCTACCGGATCAAGGCGAGCTGTCATCCGCTCGACTTCGGTGTGGAGATGGACGACCTGCTCGAAGAGCACTACCTCGACGACGTCGTCGAATCGGCGGCGTGACCTCGCGTCGGTCAGCGGGGGAGAAGCGAGTCGAACTCGCCACGACGTCTGAGCTCGATGCCCTGGCACTGGCGCGCGCGTAGCGCCGGCAGCACGACGAAGAGGCGGCGGTATCCCATCGCGCCGGCCCAGAGCGATACGTTCGTCAGGTCGACGGACTGTTCCCACACGAGATGGAGCAGCTCCTGCTGGAGCGGAGGCTCGATCCGCCCCGAGTTCTTCCTGAGCAGCAGGAGGACGGCCTGCGTCGGTCTGAGGAGTGCGATGCGGGCGCTCTGTCCGACGATCCGTTCGATCGCCGTGGTCGGGTACTCGCTGAACGTGTCCGGTGGTGCGGGATGCTCGAGGAGAGCGGGCCAGCCGTCTGCCGCGAGCAGGCCGTTCTCGGAGGTGTAGTAGCCCGCGGACCGCAGCGCGGAGCGGATCGTCCGTCGTCTCGCCGGCCCGACGATCTCGTCTCCGCTCGCGTATTCAGGTGGAGTTTCGATCGAGAGCGCGGGGATCGACCGAAGCGGGAACGCGGAGATCCCGGCACGGTTGAGTGCGCGAGCCACGACGACGGCCTGCCGCCAGTGTCGGTGCAGGTCGGGCCACTTCACGATCGGCGGTGTCATCGGGCGGCTCCGCCGTCACGTCGTTCGAGTCGGGCGAACTCCGTCGACACGATCTCTCGCCATCGTCCTTCCGCCTCGGCTGACCGAGCATCCGGTCCCGCCGATCGTCTCCCCGATCGCCCCCCAGCATCGGGCTCTTCAGACGACGGCGTCCACGCGAGGAATCGGGCCGCCCAGTGCTCGCGTTCGGCCAGGGCCAGCCCCGCCTCCTCTCCGAGCACGAGGAGTGCCGTCGCGCGCGCGTCTGCGGTTTGGCAGGTCTCCGCGAAGACGGTCACTTGGGCGGTGGCGTGACCGGCCGGGTAGCCGGTGCGGGGGTCGATGACGTGGTGATACGGAGTGCCGCCGGACACGAACCGGTTGAGATAGGTACCGGATGTTGCGACCGCGCCGTCCGCGAGGAGGAGCGTCTCCATCCGGCCTTCCGATCCACCGTCTTCCGGCCACTCCAAGGCGACGCGCCAGTCGCCATGAGGGCCGTCTCCGTGGACCCGGACCTCGCCGCCGATCTCGACCAGGTATGACTCCGAGCCGGCAGATTCGAGCACAGCACAGATCCTGTCGACGCCGTGGCCCTTGGCGATCGCCGATAGGTCGAGGCCGATGGCGTCGTCGGTTCGCCGGAGCGCGGGCGGGTCGGCCTGGACTTCGATCCGGTTCCATCCGACGCGGGACATGGCTGCGCGGACCTCACTGCTATCGGGTGCCGTCGTTCGGCGTCCATCGCGCCCGAAGCCCCAGAGCCGGACGAGAGGGGAGACCGTCGGGTCGAAGGCTCCGTCCGTGATCCTGGCGACCTCGAGGGCTTCTGCGACGACGTCGCGGGTCTCGGGAGAAACCTCGAACCAGGAGCCGGCGGGGGCTTCCTCGAACCGCCTGATCTCGGAGTCCTCGAGGTAGCTGGACATCTGCTCGTTGACCTGGACGAGTTCGCGGTCGATCTCCTGCCGAAGCCGGTCGCCCGCCGACGCCCGGCCAGACCAGGACCAGGTCACGTGGTAGGTCGTCCCCATGGTGTCTCCGGAGTGGGTCTCCCAGTGGGGCCTCGGCCAGAGGACGAGAGCCAAGACGGCGATCCCGATCCCGAGCGCGAGGAGCGTCGCCTGTCTCGATCCCATCGGTCTCCCTGATACCTGTGCGACCCGCGTGGCTCGCGAGCAACCCGTGCGAACGATCGTCTGCGGACGAGGAACCGGAGCATCGTACGCAAGCGGTGGCCGTACGGCAAACGCCCGCGCCACAGGGTCCCACGGGGCGCGCCACTTGACCGTGCCGTGCCAAGTGCATATAGTGCCGCCGTACCGGGGTGGTAGAACGTCGATTCGGGGTGGTGGCCCGATCGCGGGGATGGGGAATCGGGTGGCCCACCTACGGGACCTCTCTGAACTACTCCGATGCCTTACCTCCCTCCGTCATCACCTTTGGAGAGCTGCATGTACCGTGCGTCTTGGCTCCGCGTTGGAGTTTCGTCTGCGCTTTTGCTCACTCTCGTTCTGACCGGTTGCGCGAAGCGGGTTCCGGTCGAGGACGGGGCGTTCGAGGCCCAGGAGAAGGTGGTCCTCACCCTCTCGAACGATCGCTCTCTCGAAGGGCGGATCGATACTGGATCTGCCGTCGTCTACACGGATCAGGGTTCGGTCTACCACGCCACGATCCAGTCCGTGAACGAGAAGACCATCACTTTGGAGGACGCCGTCCTCGAGCGAACGGCCGGGTCAGTCGAGGAAGCCGCGCTCCGTCTCGCAGATGCGCGCCGCGAAGTCGCGGATACCGTGCCCCAGATCACTCTCATCCGAGACGAGATCCAAGGCGTCGAACGGGTCGGCTTCGACGGACCGCGCACGCTGCGCAACGTCACCTACTGGACCCTCACGAGTACCATCGTCAGCCTGCTCCTCGGCGAGCGGTCCTGAGCGCGGAGGAGGTGACCATGTTCCACACACGTAGCATTCTCCTGTCCGGCGTCTTCGGCGCCATCGCGCTCGCCACCGTGGTCTCGGACGGACACGCGCAGTTCCCCACCGTCAACGTCGACATCGGCCGGTTCGGGCTCGAGACGATCGCGATCTTGTCGCCGTCTCTTCTCTACCGCCCGCTCGACATGGGCGTGGTGCGGCCCGACGCCCGGGCTCTCGGCATGGGTGGCGCGTACCTCGCCATGGCCAACGACCCGCTCGGCATCGGTTGGAACCCGGCCGCAGTGAACGGCGTCGACTCGTTTGCACTCTCGGTAGACGCCATGGGCATGAGTTCCGGATCGACGACGACCGGCTTCCCGACCAGCATCACTCCGCCTGGTCAGTCCGAACTGTTCGTCACTTCGTACAGCAACTCGCTCAAGTCGTCGCTCCGCTACGGAACGGTTGCGTTTGCGCTTCCGGTTTGGCAGAGCGGGGAACGTCGCGTCGGTGCCGGCTTCTCCTGGCGCCGGTTCGCTCAGGTCGGGCGTCCCGAGGAGACCGTCCTCACGCTCGTCGAGGATCGACTCGGTGCGGCAGAAGTCGCGATCGCGACGGACCAGAAGGAGAAGGGAGCTGTCGAGGCGTACGGGCCGACCATCGGCGTGCGGCTCTTCTCCGGGCTCGACATCGGAGCCACGGCGAACTTCCTCACCGGCCGTAACCGGGTGAACCAGACGCTCGAACAGGACACGGGTGGTCAGGGGCTCTCCGACCTCGGCTTCGAACGCTTCACGCAGAAGTACTCCGGGTTCTCGATGGACCTCGGAGCGACGCTCTCCCTGGGGGAGCGGGCCCGTCTCGCCATGCGCTTCACGCCCGAGTACGATCTCGAGGTCACCGGCGGAACCTGGCAGAACCAGACCGTCGACATCGCGAGCTTCGTCTTCATCAACCGGACCGGCGTTCTCTCCGGCTACGACCAGACAGTGCCCGCGTTCCTCTCTCTCGGTGTTGCGCTGAAGCCGGCCAGTCGACTCTGGCTGACGGCGGACTACACGAGCCAGAAGCTGTCGGAGACCTCGCTGACCTACACTGGTCCCCAGGCGTACGACCCCTTCGGCCAAGAGCTCGTCGCGGCTTCGGTCGGGAGCGAGTCGTTCGACGTCGCCTTCGGAAGCTCGCCTCTCGTCGTCGATCCCGCGCTGCCCGCTGCGGATCTCGAGCAGGTGTCCTTCGGCGCGGAGTACGTGCTCTATCGGAACGGCGATACCGAGCTTCCGATCCGGTTCGGGTTCCGGTCGACGGACCTTCCCTACAGGCAGGTCGATCCGGAGGACTACTCCTACCGCTACCTCCACGAAGAGGTCATGGACTTCCTCGGCATCACCTACGAGGAAATGCTCCAGATGTACGACCCGGCCTGGGACGGGACAGGGAACCGGAAGCGGCCCAAGTACACGACCCTCGGCCTTCGCTACAACGGCTCGCATGGCGAGCAGCCGACCGGCACGGGTGTCTCCTTCGGTGCTTCTTTCCGCACTGGCGTCGTCAGCTACGACCTCGGAATCGACTGGTTCTCGTATACCGATACGCGGTTCGCGTTCGGGACTCCGTGGAACCCGATCTTCAATCCGAATCCGTACGAAGGCGACACGGTCCAGTCGGTCACCATCCGCGACGACGACGGCTCCCACGAGGAAGAACTCCCGGCACCGGTTCGTCACCCGTCCGTGCTCGACGTGGATCGCAGCGTGACGACGTTCCGTCTCTCCGCGACCTACGCCTTCCCGGGTCTCTTCTAGACGACCCGGACGGAACGATCAGCGATGAGCGCCCTCTCCCGGGCGCTTCAGAGCGAAGACTAGAGTGCCCGGCGGCCGCGACGAGCGGAACGCCGGGCACTCTGTTTCGGTCGCCGCATGCAGGCCCCCGTTCGAGTCCTCCGATCCTCCAATCCTGGAATCCGTCGGGTCGAACGATCGTCAGTCCTTTCGGCGCTCGCTCTTCGAAACCTTCGCTACAGCCACACGCGTCGAGGTGGTGGTACCGCCGGTGCCACACGTATCTCGCTGTTGCATGGCTAGTTGCGCGGAGCGCCAGGAAAGCAGTGGTACCAGTGCGTCGGCAGTCTGTGGGGATTGGTAACCGCGGGGTCCAGTGGGTCTTTTCTGGGCGACGGCACAAGTGTCAGTACAGCAGTGTCTTACGTTTCTCGTTGAGTGGCGGTCGTGTTTGGCACGCCGAATGCAATATAGCAAGTAGGTCAAGAAGCCCCGGTTGGGGCGGGTCTGAAAACCCAACCCCGGCAGAGAGGCAATCTGGAAGCGGTGGAGGCCGATCGGAAGGATTGCTATCCGCCCCGACAGGGCTTCTTGACCGCCAGTCTGCGGGCTGCGAGTCATCAGCTGAGACGAGTATCGAAGCTCCCCAATCCTTCCGGGTCCGGTGAGTTTCGATCCCCGGAACTGGGATGAGCGGCCCCACCTCTAGAGACGGTCCGGTATCGCGAGTGAGCGATCCGGGCCGTCTCGCTTTTTGGGGGTAGCATGATTCGCGAATCCGAGTAGTTTCCAACGGCGGAGGCGGAACATGGACGGTACCCCCAGCCAATCGAGTTCGAAGCCGAGCCCAGCAAACCGCCAAGCGGCGGCCGCGGCGTACTTCCTCGTCGCCATCTCCGGGTTCCTGGTGCTCGCTTGGAAGCGGGACTCGAGTTTCGTGCGGTTTCACGCCCTCCAGTCCATCGTGGCGACGCTCGCCTTTCTCGGACTGGGGCTCCTGCTGAAGCTACTCGCCTACTTCCCGATCATCGGGTTCCTCTACGGGTACCTCTTCCAGGTCTATCTAGTGGGCCTCTTCGTCCTCTGGCTCTTCGTCATGGTCCGGGCCTACCGCGGCGATCGGTATCGGATCCCCTACGTCGGGACGATCGTGGAGCGCCAGATCTCCTAGTTCAGCGGATGACGACCAGACGTTGCGACGCGCGATCGCCAGCCGTGGTCCGCAGCTTCAGCCAGTAGACTCCGCTCGGAAGTGGCGCAGCGCCCACGGGCCGTTCCACCGTGTGCCGGCCCGCCGCGGCGGGTCCATCCCAGAGCGTCTCTACTCTCCGCCCAGAAGGGCCCACGAGTTCGATGACGACGTCCGCCTCTACCGGTACCTGGAACCACGAAGAGAACTGTGCGCCACTCGGATTGGGCCACGGCGCTCCGAGTTCCAGCTTCGTTGGTGCGCCGCCCTCGATCTCGCCGAGGTCGATCCGTTCCGTTGCTCCACCCGGGTAGAGGACGACAGCGGAGTATGCGTACGGCTCCCCCGGCAAAGCGGATTCGTCGAGGAAGGAGCACTGGTGGCACGGGGGCAGCCAACCTGAGTCCACGCGTTCGGTCACCGCGTCCGTCCGCAGCTCCCGCCGCTCGATCCCGACGCCGATGATCTCGACGTCGGAGACGAAGCTCCACTCGAGCAGCACACCCTCGCTCGTCCGGTCCAGTCGGGTGAACTCCAAGAAGACCGGGTTGACGGCCGGGCACACCTCGGTGATCGCTCCGAGTGTGTCCGGAGGGAAGGGGGAGTTGCCGGGAAGTGCCGGGCTCGTCTCCTCGAGCCGGAGGTCGAACTGACCGTAGCTGTCATAACCGTCGTGTCGCCTCACCTCGCAGTAGCCGACCGACTCCATGGGGATGACGCAGGATCCACAGTCGTCGAGCCCGCCGAAACCGTACATCGTGATCGGGTAGCCGAGGTTGAATACGAACTCGACTCGGCTGAGCGGTACCTCGACGGCTGGGCTCGAACTCAGCCGGTCCTCGCAGTACTGGAGCTGCGGTGGTCCGGCGTCGTTCGATTCGATCAGATTCTCCGTCACTCGGATCCACCCCTCGCTTTCGTCCGCCGGTTGATGCTGTCGGCAGACCATGAGCCGGACGCCGGCGAGAGAGTTGTGATGGAAGTCCACCGGTCCCTGGATCTGGAGGACGGAGAGGTACTCGCACAGGTCCAGCCAGAAGTCCGTGAACGTGTTGTGGTCCACCTCGGAGGGGCCGAGGAACACCGCATAGGGCCGCACCGAGCCGCAGCCGTGATCGAACCGGTTGCCCCGAGCGATTCCCCGGAGCGCGCATGCGTGGATCGCTCCGCGCTCCCCGGACGAACTGCCGGACTCCACTTCGTTTCCTTGGAAGATGCCGTCCACGACCGCCGCGGCGCAGCTCATCGCGCTGTTCCCGCGCAGTGCGCACTTCTCGACTCTGCAGCCGACGCCGTAGATCCCACCCGCAGTGCCACCCGAAGCTTCCCGCGTCGGATCTGGCGTCGAGACCCAGTCCGAACTCGCGACGTTCGCCTGGAGCGTGGTCGATACGACTTCGCTGCCGGGAGCGGCCCAGATTCCCGCACCCACCGCGTTCGGTCCGTCGGAACGGCATCGGAACACCATCGAGTCCACGACCCGGACCGGAGTCTCCGCGAGGATCCCCGCCCCCGGTCCACCTTCGATCGTCGCGTCTTGGATGGTGAGCCCCGCCACTTCTGTGATGTGTCCCGCTCCCTCCAGGACGTGGATTCCGCGACTCCCGGCCGGAGGAAGGAGGCGCACGTCGTAGACGTTCTCCGACACGCCGCGGATCCTCACCGGCCGATCGAGTACGACCGACTCGGGATACGTTCCGGCGGCGACCACGATTTCGTCCCCCGGGGTTGCGGCCGCTACGGCCTCCGAAATCGTGGCGTACTCACCGGGCACGTGCCGAGGCGTCGGCGAGCCGACTCTCAACATCGCCTCCACGTCGACCGTGTCGCCGGCCGGATAGCGCAACCGAACTCCGTAGACGCCGGCAGCAAGCGCTGGGAGCGACATGTGGAGCGTGTCGGAAGCGGATGCATAGAGCGAGGTCGGTGCGAAGGTGGCTCCGTCTGGCCCGACCAGTTCCAGATCGACATCTTCGGTTGCCGTGCCGAGCGCGAGGTCGATCTCCCGTGCCTCGTTCGCTTCGATCCAAGCAGGCCGGAATCGACGGGGATCCACCGAGTCGATGAACACGATGTCGTCGCGGCTCAGGACCCGGAAGCTGCCGGACATGAGCTCGAGTTTGCGCGGCCCGGGCGGGAGGAGGCCCAAGTCGAACACCGTGCGACTCCAGCAGTCCGCACGTACGATGTCGCGCGAGGACACGTACGTCCCGTCGTCTGCGACGAGACGGGCTTCGTCGACGAGATCGAGGTCATACCCGTAGAGGTCCAGCCTGTGAGACCGGTTCGGCACGAACCGAGCGGGCGAGGCGTAGAGGATGGTCGCCGAGGTGCAACCAAGGGGCGTGGCCCCGATTCCGCCGCCGTAGGCCGAGAAGGCCGGTGACGATTCGTGCAGCCGCTCGAGATCGTCCGGACAGATCCGAGGATCCGCTTCGACACCGGTAGCGCTCGAGAGGCGAGCCCCGAGCGTGGGCGACGCGATCGGTGACCCAACGGGCTCCGCGAGCGTCGATCGGTTGCGCCAGTTGGGGCCCGACCCGAGCGGCGACTCGACCGGATACTCGTCGGCAGTGACCTGAGGCGATTCCCCTTCCCAGTAGACACAGTTCGACGCGGACCAGTTGGTCGTCGTGGTGATCCCCTTGCCCAGGAAAAGGCAACGATCGAAGGTGGCCGAGGCCGCTGCGTCGAAGTGGCAGATGCCGCCGATCCGCTGGTCGTTGCGGAGGAAACTGGATCGCTCGACCCGGATCCGCACATCCCAGTCGGAAGGGTCTCCACTCGAGCCGTTTCCCGCCCAATCCCGCTCCGTATACGCGATCGCCGATCCGGAGCGGTAGGTCTCTTGCACGTTCTCGATGAAGGAAGCGTTTCGAACCTCGAGGCGACTGTCCTTGCAGACGAAGATCGCTCCGCCGTAGCTCCGGCTCCCGATCCCGCCGTAGTAGACGGCGTTGTTCCGGAACGTGCAGGAGTCGACCGTGAGATCACTGTCGGTGGCCGCGATCGCGCCGCCAGAGCGGGCCCGTCCGTTTCGAAGCGTCAGCCCCGAGAGCGTGACATCGGCGTCGATCATCCGCAGGATCCTCAGCCCTCCGCCGTCGAGTGTCGTGACACTGGAGCCGCTTGGTCCCACCAGGGTGACCTGCTTCCCTGTGACCTCGAGACTCTCTGTGTAGATCCCCGGTGAGATCTCGATGACGTCCCCGTCGAGTGCTGCCAGGAGAGCGGCTCCTACGGTCGTGTAGGGGCCGTCGTCCGGATCGACGACCAGAGTGGCAGCGCGGGCGCAAGGAGCGAAGACCGCGAGCGCGGCCACGCCGAGGAGCGAGAAGGCAAGGGCACGGGAGACGAACGCGGAGACGAAACAGGAGACGGAAACGGAGGCGAAGGTACGGGCTAAGGCGGAAACGGAGGCGGAGGCGGGTGGCTTCATCGGGCCCTCCTCTGTGGAGGCCGAGCGGGCGCGGGAACACGCCGCACGACGGTTCATTGGAAGGGTATCAGGAGGTGAGGGGAAGGTGCAAAAACAGAGACGCCCGCGGAGGTTCTTGGCCTCCGCGGGCGTCTCCCGCAGCGAGAGGTTCCATCTTTCGACGACGGAGATCGTTCTCGCGGAATAGTACGACCGAGCCTCGTGGCAGTTCCCGGTGGAACGAAGAATGTGTCGTTTCGCGCGCCGTCCGGACGCAATCCGGTCCGTCGACAGAGTCCGTACCTTGGGCAAGCCGTCGTCGGCCACGGGGTTATGACATCTTGGACAATGGGTTAGCGAGACATGGACGTGTGGCTGCAGTGGGGGCCGGGCGGAGCCGCCGCACGCGTCGCGCGGCCGCCCGACCTGTTCGCCTGTGTCCTACGGGTTCTGCGGTTCCTCTTCCTGCGGGATGTTCCGGTGGTCGCGAAGGTAGGTGGACCGGGCTGCACACTTGTCCACTCCGCTCAGGATCAGGTCCGCGTCCTCGCGGAGCAGTTCGCCTGCCTCCACCTGCGCCTCGATCCGCGCCTGGAGACGGCTCCGGAGCTGGTCCGCGTCGTAGCCCACGAGATGGACCACGTCCCGGATCCGGTGCCCTGCGTGCAGGCCTTCGATCCTCACCTTGCCGTCGTCGTCGACGAGGAGCTGGGCCTCGTTGACGCGTCCGAAGAGGTTGTGGAATGAGCCCATCACCTCCTGGTACGCACCGACCATACAGATCGCGAGGTAGTACGGCTCGCCGGGGAGGACGGCGTGGAGCTCCACGAAGTCCTTGATCGTCTTGATGTCGACGAAGCTGTCCACCTTGCCGTCGGAGTCGCACGAGAGGTCGGCGAGGATGCCGTACTCGGTCGGCGGCTCGTCGAGACGGTGGATCGGAAGGATGGGGAAGAGCTGTCCGATCGTCCACGAGTCCGGGAGCGACTGGAAGACGGAGAAGTTGCTCACGTACTTCTTCCGCAGCGCCTTTGCCAGGAGGACGAAGTCCTCCGAGCGGTTCTTCGTCAGCATCGCGAAGTGGAGCGCCTTCTCGCAGACTTCCTGGAAGAGCAGCTCCGCCTGTGCGCGTTCAGCCAGGCCGAGGTAGCCGAGGTCGAAGAGGGAGAAGAGCTCGTCTCG
Source organism: Candidatus Eiseniibacteriota bacterium (assembly GCA_020633975.1). GTDB lineage: Bacteria > Eisenbacteria > RBG-16-71-46 > CAIMUX01 > CAIMUX01 > JACKCR01. The sequence goes on from JACKCR010000002.1 coordinate 316,297, forward strand.
ACGCTGGAGGGCGTCGTGGTAGTACTCGCGGTAGTTCTTTACGTTGATCTCTTCCAGGATGTCGTGCATTTCCGCGAGAGCGGGCGACTTCTTCTTCGGATCGAACTCGTACCGTGCTTCGAGGTTCGGATCGAACCGGCTCTCGGCGGAGAGGATCAAGATGGAGTGGTAGACGCTGAGCGCGCGTCCGCTCTCCGAGACCAGGATCGGCGGCTCCACCTCTTCGTTCCGGCAGATGTCACCCACGGTGTAGACGACGTCGTTCGCGAACTCCTGCGCGGTGTAGTTGACGCTCGAGTCGGAGCTGGATCCCGAACCGTCGTAGTCGATGCCGAGACCACCTCCGACGTTGAGGAACTGGATCGGCACACCGAGCGACTTCATCTTCGCGTACACGCGAGAGGCTTCGCGCACGGCGGCCTTGATCTTCCGGATGTCGGTGATCTGGGAACCGATGTGGAAGTGGAGCATCGCGAGGTTGTCCTCGTAGCCCTCTTCCCGGAGGAGACGGATGCACTCGAGCATCTCGATGGTCGAGAGACCGAACTTGGACGTCTCGCCTCCAGAGTCTTCCCACTTGCCGCTTCCGCGGGTGTAGAGCTTTCCGCGCATTCCGAGGAGTGGGCGTTCCTCGTTCCGTTCGGCCGCGCGCATGTAGCTGTACACTTCCTTCACCTGCTCCAGCACGATGACGACGCGGCGGCCGAGCTGGTGGGCCCAGAACGCCATCTCCATGAATTCGTCGTCCTTGAAGCCGTTGCAGATGAGGAGCGAGTCCGGGTGCGGTTCCTGCGTGAGTGCGAGGTAGAGCTCGGGCTTGGAACCGACCTCGAGACCCAACTTGTGCGGACGCCCCGCGGTGACGAGGCGCTCGACCACTTCCCGCCGGGGATTGACCTTCATCGGGTAGACGCCCTGGTAGGTCTTCGGGTAGTCGAACTCCTGGATCGCGCGGTCGAACGCGCCCTTCAGATTCGCCACCTGCTGATCCAGGATCTGCGGGAACCGGAGGAGAAGGGGCGACTGCATCCCGCGTTTCTCGAGCTCCTGCACCACTTCGAGGAGGTCGATCTCACGCTCACCGCGATCCGGTTTCACGACCAGGTGGCCGCGTGAGTTGACGCCGAAGTATCCGACGCCCCAGTTGTCGATGCCGTAGATGCGCGGCACCGAACGACGGAGTGCGGTCTCCAACGATGGAGTCATGTCGCCACGGGGAATCTGTACGTTCATATCTCTACGCTCGCGCTCCAGCGGTGAGTGGTTCCCAGGTCGTTTCCGTTCGGACGGAACCCCCAGTCGATCGTCAATCCCTGCCAGGTGAACCCGAGGCCTGCGCTCGGTTCCCATTCGGTGCCGCCTACGTCGGTGACTTGGTCGAGTCCGCCCCGAAGTGAGCACACGTCATAGGGGCGCCAGTCGACGGCTCCGCCCACGGTGCTTCCCTTGCCGTCTTCTCCGAGGGCGCTCCAGGCGCCGGCCAGGCGAAGGCGAGAGTCGAATCCGAACCAGGCGAGGCCGACTGAGTAGCGACGGGGAAGAGGTTCGTCGACTCCTTCGTCCCAGTCCAGCGATCCGAACACGTTGTCGGCCGTCGCTCCCAGGCGGAAGGCGCCGAAATCTCTTTGCACCCCGAGACCGACGGTGTTCCCGGAAGCCTTCGTCGCTTCCAGGTCACTGTCGGCCGAGAGGAGCCGGAGTTGGGCGCCCACGTACGTTCCGCGATAGGAGCGCCAGGCGAGCGAGAGCCCGACCTCGTTCTCGCTGTAGGTCGTCTGTGGAAGGTTGTCACCCTCGAATCCGACGTCGCCCCGGAGCTGTGCGATCGAGAGTCCGAAGGCGAGCCGTCCGGGCGGAGGAAGTCGCTTCTTCTCGATCGACGCACCCTCGTGCACGTAGTCGTAGCGGGCAAAGACGAACCCCGCGTGCACCTGGGTTTGGCTGACCAGTCCGAGTCCGAAGAGATCCGCGTAAGAAACAGAGACCTCGCGTTCGGCCAGACGCAGAAGCCCCGCAGGGTTGAGACGTCCACTCTCCGAGCGCTCCGTCAGGACGACCGACGAGACGCCCCACGCCGTGGCGCGAGCGCTGGGATCGAGGGCCGCGAACGCGCCGCGGTTGCTGGCCGCATCGGAACTCGTGGCGAAGACGCCGAGGAGGCAGGCCAGCCAGAGGGCGGCGCCAGAAACGAGTGCACAGGGGGCGCTGGGAGACGGCGATGTCATCTTGTTCATGGCTCAGTCTCCCAACACAAGGCCGGCTGACTTCTCTGCCTTGCGCCCGTCGGGCCTGGTGTAGGTCGCGCGTACGATGTAGTAGCCCTGCCTAACCGCGTCGCCCTCCATGTCGGTTCCGTCCCATTCCCAGGCGTGGGTGAGGGCGGACTCTCGTGTCGACCACTGCCGAACGAGTCGGCCTTCGAGGTCGAAGATGCCGAGCTGCAGATCACTCAGGCCGTTCGGGTCTCCCACTCGCACTTCTCCACCGCGGAGGAACGGCCGTTCGAAGTCGATCCGGAATGCGCTCACCTGCTGGATGTACTGAGGGTCCGACGACCGCGTTCGGTTGCCGAGGGAGTCTTCGGCGAAGGCGCGGATCGCGTTCTCTGCATCGTGGATGAGCTTGATGTAGCTCTGGAACCGACCGGTCACTGGGTCGACGTCTGAATAGCGAACCGTCGTGCCTTGTCGCGTGAACCCTGCGCGGGCCGCCTCGGTCGTCGTCGTCCCCGATACGAGGAGCGAATCCGCAGAGGACTGTGCCGGGAGCAGGTCGAGGACCGGGCCGATCGTGTCCGGCGGCGTCGTGTCGATACCGACCGTGATGGGACGTTCGAGGCGTACGGAGTCGCACCCGCCGATCTCTCGGCAGGTGATCGGGAGCGGGAGGTCCACTCCGTCGGGGCCGAGGTTGTCTCGGTTGGGGAGCGTGTAGTCGAAGATCGCCGTGAACAGGCTGTCCCCGATGCCTTCTGGAGTCTGGACCACCGGGTTCGCTCCCGGCGCGACTCTGTCCACGTCCAGTTCGATGGAGAGTGGGAGTCGGCTGGTGGAGAGCCAGACGGAACGAACGGTGAAGACGTCGAGCGCCCGGTAGGTGCGACGAACCGGATCTATCTCCGTTTCGACGTGCACGGGGTGGTCGTTCGAGAGACAGAACCGGACGGACGAGTCCATGGTGGAGAGGCCGTCGAGATCCTCGGCGAGAAGCACCAGTGCGAGGTCCGACGCATCCTGGCGTTCGTTCTCCGGAGGAACCCGGTAGACGACCTCGTACTCGCCCGGTCCGCGCTGGATGGTGCTGGGCCGGACCGTGTCCGCCGGCGCGATCGAGAACGGATCGGCGCTCACGAGGAGAGAGTCTCGATCCCAGTACGTGAGCAGCCGGATGGTGTCACCGTTGACGAGTGGCCGTTGGTTCCCCGATCCATCGAGCGGGGCGAGAACTTCCCAGTCCACGAGCACGGGAGGCGTGGTTCGCTCGGGGCTCAGGGTCACCACGAGCGAGGTATCCAGTGCACCGCCACAGGCGATTCCCGTACAGACCATCGGGATGACGTAGTCCCCGGCGCGATCCGGCGAGAAGTTCGGGATCCGGTAGGTCAGCCCGAACTTGTAGTTGCTGCCCGACTCCTCGAGGACGTCCGCGTCGACGAGACCGTCGAGGGAAGGATCTATGCCGCGAAGGTCGACGGAGAGGATTCCTGGGGGCGAGGTGACGATCCAGTCGCTCTCGAAGCGGAGGACGTCGTTCGGCCGGTACGCGGACTGCGGTGACGTCACTTCGAGGTTCGTGAACCGGGACGGCGCGTTCTGCACGCAGACCTGAAGGCCGTCCACCGTCGTCGTATCACTTCGCCCCGGAGCCAAGACGTGGAGGGGTACGTCCTTCAGCCCTCCGAACTGGGTCAGTTCGGCGAACAGTTCGAGGACGTAGACGGAGTCCGCGGTCTCGCTCATCGTGAGTGGTACGACGAAGAGCGATTCGATGACGGCCGACGCGTCCGCCGTGATCTCGAGATCGCTCCGGTTCCAGACCGTTTCCACCCGGACGGTGCGGCCGTTCGCCATCGGCACGGGCGAGCCATCGGGGAGGACGTCGGCCCAGCGGATCTCCCGCAGTTCGGGTAGCGTCGTGTCTCCGAGGGCTGCGCCGTCTGCGGATCCGCGAGTAGGGGATGGGGTCTGTGCGACGGCGGGAGACGCCATCGGCTCCAGGTCGTGGACGAACAACGCAAGAGCGATGAGCCAAAGGACTCCCCACATTCGGAACGCAGGGTGACCTTCGGACTCAGCGTGTCTCGTTTCCAATAGAGATGTCCTCTGGTGGAGATCGATGGACCTTCTCGGGGCCGTGGCGCGCCACGGGGGCACCGCACGGACCCGAATTCCGCGCCGGGGCGGACGCGATTCGATGGCGAATGATAGGGACCTCGAGAGTGGGGTGTCAACGCCTCGGCGGGGCTGGCTATCTCTACGGTTCGTCGCCCGTTACGGTTCGTCGACCGTTGCGCGGCCTGGGCGGGGCCGGTAGATTTCCTCTCCATGGTCGATTCGGGTAGCAACGCCCCTCGGACGAACGGCGGGGCGGACAAGGTCGAAGCCCCGGTCCGTTGCCGCGTCGGGGTCGCCCTGAGCGGCGGAGCGGCACGGAGTATGGCGCACATCGGCGTGCTCAAGGCCTTCGACGAGGGCGGAGTTCCTGTCGATGCACTCGCCGGGACGAGCGGGGGTGCGATCATCGGCGTCCTCTACGCCGCTGGAGTGCCCGTACCCCGGATGGAGGAGATCGCCCGGAGCCTGCGCCGGAGGGACCTCGGCACCATCAGTCTTTCCCGCATGGGTCTGATCTCGATCCGGCCGTTCCAAGCAGTGCTGGAGGCGGTGACGGGGCCGCTTCGGTTGGAGACGCTTCGTGTGCCGTTGGCCATCGTCGCGACGAATCTCGTCCGCCGCGAACGGCGGGTCTTCCGAACCGGCGATGCCATCCGGGCCGCTCTCGCCAGTGCGTCCATGCCGCACGTCTACCGTCCGATGGACATCGACGGCGAGCTCTACACGGACGGAGGCGTCGTCGAGTATCTCCCCGCGACCGCGCTCGAAGCCTACCGCCCGCTCGTCCGGGTAGGAGTCCACTTGCTCCCCGAGGATCGCTACCGGAGCAAACCGCGGCACCTCGGGCAGGTGATGGCGACGATCGTGAACATCGTCGCGCGGGCGAACTCCGCGAGCACTTCCCAGTCGCTCGACGTGACGATCCGGCCTGCGGTCGCTCCGTTCGCGCCGTTCGACCTGACCAACGCCGCCGGCCTCGTCGAGGCGGGCTACCACGCGGGACGCCGGGAAGTGCCGCGCATCCTCTCGCTGCTCGAGGAGCGGGAGCGCTGGATGGGCGAGCTCGGACCCGAGCCGGAAGGAACCGCGAGCCGAGACGCACGGTGAGCGAGGGCAGTGGGGAGCGACCGCTACGAGTCGCGCAGTGGGTCCGGATCCGTTGGTGGAATGCATGCGCCTACTACGCCGTGTCCCTGGCCGAGGGGCTGGCCCGCATCGGCCACGAGTCGTTCGTGCTCGCGCCGAAGGGCACTCCCGCGTACGAGGAGGCGAAGACGCGTGGGCTACGAGTCCCGGAGATCGGCGATCCGGGGAGTTCCCGGCCGGACGAATGGCTGAGGTCGGGCCGTGCGCTCCGTCGTTTCCTCGAAGACGAGGCGATCGACGTCGTCAACGTTCATAGCGGGCCGGGCCACGCCCGCCTCTCCCGCCTGCGTACGCAGCTCGGCTTCCGGGTCGTCCGCACGCGCGGCGACATCCGTCCGCCGCGGACCGGGAGCGTCCAGCGCTGGCTCTATCGGGACGGAACCGACCATCATCTCGTCTCGGCGGACTTCCTCCGCGCGCCCTACGACGCACTCGGCGTTCCGGAGTCGAGGATCACGACGCTGCGGGGCGGTACGGACCTCGCGCGGACCGATCAGGTGGATCGGGAGGCTGCACGGCGGGCCGTGCGAGAGCGGTTGGGCCTCTCCCCGGATCAGCCGCTCATTGGGATGATCGCGCGTCTCAGTCCGGTCAAAGGACATGACGTTCTCCTGAGAGCGATGGCAGAGCTTCGCGTGCGACACCCGCGCGCTCACCTGGTTTGCGCGGGTGGGAACGCTCAGTTGACGCGGGAGCAGCTCGAACGGATGGCTCACGAGATCGGGGTAGGGCCCCGCGTCCACTTCGTCGGACGGGTCGAGGATCCGCTCGAGTGGGCCGCCGCGCTCGACGTCGCCGTGATCGCATCGACCGGCTCGGAGGCGATCTGCAGAAGCGCGTTCGAGTATCTCGCCGTGCGCGTCCCGATCGTCGCGTCGCGGATCCACGCAGTTGGCGAGGTCCTCGAAGGCGACGTCGCGCGCCTCGTGCCGCCCGCCAGCGTGATCCCACTCGCGGATGCGCTCTCCGGTCTTCTCGCGAACGCAGACGAGCGCGTCCGCCTGGCGGAAAAGGGGCGTGCCCACGTCGAGGAGCACTACTCCCTCGAGCGGTTCGGAGCCTCTGCGGCCGCTGTCTTCCGGCAGCTCGCACAGTCCAGGCCCTCCACCGGCCCGAGACGCCCGTGACCACCACCACCGCGAGCCGGCCTTGAACCTCTACCACCCAGTGACGCCCGTGACCTCCACTACCTCGAGCCAGCCGTGAACCCGGGACTGCCCATGTCGGCTAGAGACGAGTAGGCTCGCGGGCATGGACGACGTTCGTCTCTCTGCATTGGTCATCGCCCGCAACGAAGAGGCCGGGATCGCCCGCTGCCTCGAGGCGCTCTCGTTCTGCGACGAGATCGTGCTCGTCGATGCGGAGAGCACCGACCGAACCGTCGAGATCGCCCGGGAGTACACGGACCGCGTCTGGGTAGAGCCCTGGCGCGGCTACTCCGAGCAGAAGAGCTTCGCGTTGGCGAAGTGTCGCGGAGATTGGGTGCTCTGGATCGACGCGGACGAGGTCGTTTCGGCCGAGCTCCGCGACGAGATCGTGCGAGCGACGGGAGCCGCGTCGATCGGCGACGAGTCCGCCGCGACACCTGTCGATGGTTCCACCGCGATGCCCGTCGCCTACGAACTCTCGCGACGGGTCTTCTATCTCGGCGGATGGATCCGTCACGGCGGGTGGGGAGAGGACCGCGTCGTTCGTCTCTTCCGGCGTGGACGGGCGCAGTTCTCTCAGGACCGCGTTCACGAACGGCTACTCGTGGACGGGCCGGTGGAATCGTTGTCCGGCGTCCTCGAGCACTACACGTATCGGGGTCTCGCTCACCACTGGGGGAAGATCCGAAATCTCGCCTCCCTCGGAGCAGAGCAGGCGTGGGAGCGGGGGAGACGCGCGTCGCTCGGGGACTTGGCTTTCCGTCCTCTCGCCCGGGGGCTCAAGATCTTCGTCTGGAAACGCGGGTTCCTCGACGGGTGGCGAGGTGCCATCATCGCCGGAATGGGTATGGCCTACGTGTTCTTGAAGTATGCGATGTTACGCGAGAAGGAGGAGCGAGAGCGATGAGCGGCGAAGGCGATCAGGTTCGTTCGGACGACCCGAAGAAGGAAGCTCCAGGCGCCGCGGCTGGCGGAGGAGCGGACGCTACGGCGAAGGAAACGGGGGCCAAGCACGCCGAGGCGAACGACGCGGGCGCGAAGGTCGCCGGTGCCAAGGACGCTCCGAAGTCGACGGAAGAGACGGGACCGGCCCTCATCTCGATCGACGATTTCGCGAAAGTGGAGCTCCGCGTCGCTCGGGTCCTGGAAGCGGAACCGCATCCCAACGCGGACCGTCTTCTCAAACTGCAGATCGACCTGGGCGATGAGAAGCGGCAGCTCGTGGCGGGGATCGCGAAGTACTACGCGCCCGAAGATCTGATCGGCCGCGAAATCGTGGTCGTAGCAAACCTCAAGCCGGCCAAGTTGCGTGGCGAGGTGAGCCAGGGGATGCTGCTCGCCGCCTCGGACGACGAGGGCGTCGCGATTCTCACCCCGTGTCGGCCGATCGCCCCGGGCTCGCGGGTCAGCTAGGTCGAGTCGCTCCGCTCCGACGGGACGGAGCGGCGTGCTACGGCTCGACGACGAACCGAGGAAGCGTCGGCGAGATCCTGGCCAGGATCTCGTACGACAGCGTCTGTAGGAGTGCTGCGAGGTCGTTCGCGTCGATCGTTTCGGCGTCGGAACGGCCGAGTAGCACGACTTCGTCTTCAGGCGCTGCTTCCGGGATGTCCGTCACGTCGACCATCACGATGTTCATGCAGACGCGTCCCAACACGCGGGCGCGTCGTCCGCGCACGAGCACGTGGCCGATTCGCGAGAGACCGCGGTCGAATCCATCCGAATAGCCGACGGGGAGGACGGCCATCCGCGTATCGCGAGCGACCCGTTCCGTGCATCCGTACCCGACGTAGGCTCCGGATGGGATGTCGCGGACTTGACCGATCCGCGTCTTCCAGGAGAGAACGGGCCGGAGTGAGCCTTCTCCCGCGCGCGTCCGGAAGCTGACCCGTGTCTCCTTCGACGGCCAATAGCCGTACGCGCTGATCCCGACTCGGACGAGGTCGAACGACGTTTCGGGAAGCGTGAGCGCCGCGGCCGAACAGGCGGCGTGGCGCACCACTCCGGGGAACTCGGCGGCGATCTCGCTCGTGCGACGAGTGAACGCTTCGAGCTGAGACTTCGCGAACGTCGGATCCGTCGTGTCTTCGATGTTCGCGAAGTGCGTCGACAGCCCGGCGAGCACGGTTCCGCGCGAACCACGTAGCGTTCGCAACGCCTCGTGGAGTTCGTCGTCGTTCATACCTTGGCGGTGCGTCCCCGTCTCCACTTTGAGGTGGCAACGGATCCTACTTCCCCGGCTCCGTCCCGCCGCTTCCGCGGCCTCGAGCATGGCTGGGCTCACGATCGTCACGTCGAGATCATGATCCAGCGCTTCGCCGAGGCGGGCCGATGCGATGTACCCGAGAACGTAGACCGGCCCGGTCCATCCTGCGTCGCGGACGCGGATCGCCTCGTCCAAGGAGTGCACACCGAGCACGTCGACCGGAAGTGTCGGGACGAGCCGCGTGATCTCTTCGAGTCCGTGACCATAGGCGTTCGCCTTCACGACGAGCATGAGTCTCGTGGACGGCGGAACGACCTCGCGAAAGAGCGCGAGGTTCTGGCGCAGAGCGGACGGGTCGAGTTCGATCCAGTGGAGGAGGTTGGGATGCATGGAAGCACTCTAGCTCCGTCCTGGAGTGTCGTCCACGGGACACGACTCCCGACTACCTGATCTCGACCTCGCGTGATAGCGTTTCGCAACGCATAGGCATCGTCCGAACGTGGGCGAGTCCGATCCCTCGACTGGCCGCGAGTCCGACCCAGAGGAGGCAGTAGTGACCCCATCCAAGGAACGCCGGGTGATCGTGCTCGGCGCGAGTCCCAAGCGATCCCGCTTCTCCAACAAGGCCGTTCGCTGCTACCGCGAACTCGGCTACGAAGTCGTGCCGGTGCATCCGCTGGCGAAGGAGATCGAAGGACTCACCGTCTATCCGACCATCGCCGACGTTCCGGGCGAGGCGGAGCTACTCCTCTCCTACGTCCGGCCGGAACTCGCCATCGACGTCATGGAACAGGCAGTCGAGAAAGGCGTCGCGCGCGTCTTCCTCAATCCCGGCGCGGCCAGTCCGGCGATCGCCGCGAAGGTTCGGGAACTGGGCATGGAGCCGGTCGAGGACTGCGCGATCGTTGCGGTGGGCCGGAGCCCCGCGGAGTTCCCCGAGAGTTGACGAACCGGACTCTGGACTGCCCGTCGATGGTTCGTGGCCGGGGGTGTCCTCCAAAGCGAGAACGCTCAGGCTCCGGCTCCGAGAGGTCCTGGCCGCGAATGGGGCGGGGCGTGTCGGTTTGGCTCCTCGCGTCCGTACTCGTACTCCTCCTCGGCTGTGCGACCACTCCGCCGCCTCTTCCCGCAGCCTATCCGGACGAGCTGCCGGAAGTGTGGCTCGATGCGCTCGAGTCCGGACCGTGCGTAGCCTCGATCGATGCGAGGGTACGCCTCCGGATCCACCCGCCGGATCGGGCCGCAGTCAACCTGGATGGGAACCTCCGGGCGTCCCTTCCCGACACTCTCAGGCTGTCGGGGAAGGTCGGAGTGTTCCGGCCCGTGTTCCAGTTCGTGACCGTAGCTGGATACTCCGAACTCCTGCTCCACGACGCTCGCGCCTTCTGGATCGTCCCAAGCGATGAGCCGGACTGGGAGACGATGAACCCGGCGGCCTGGAGGCGTGCCATTCTCTGGAGCCTCTGTCCGCAGAGTCTCCTCCGGACGTTCCGTCCTGACGACCGCGGCAGCATGTCGGGCCGGCTTTGGACCGTATCGGGCACCCTGGTCGGCACTCCGTATGCCGTCACGCTCGACGTGGAGCCCAAGTCGAGGAGCGTGCGCTCCATCCGCCTCGAGAACGCAGGAGACGAGCTCCTCACGGCCGAACTCGGCGACTACCGGTTTCTGGAGGACGCCTGGGTTCCGCAGCGAGCGTCGCTCCGGATCCGCCAGCCGGACGGGATGACGGAGATCACCATCGAGCTGGTCGGGGCCTCGAACCTCGCTCCAGGTGCCCTCGAAGGGAAGGGGTTGATCCAGCCCCCGGGCTGGGAGCCGGTCTTCGAGCTGGGTCTCAGCCTCCCGACCGATCTGGGGGAGGAGCCGACCCCCAAGTAGGGGGAGGAACCGAGCCCCCGGATAGCGCGGCCAGAACCCCTGTTGCCGTAGGACCGCTTGGTCTGATAAGTTACCGCAGGCCTTGCTCCGTCCGCTCTCTTCCCGATGGGGAGGGAGGCTGGGCGGAGTCTGTCTTTGTTGGGGGAGCGCAGCGGGGAAGCTCCCGAAGGAGGTAGCGTTGAAGATCGCGGTACTGATCAAGCAGGTGCCGAGTTCGGAGGCCAAGATCCGCGTGGGCGGAGATGGCCGATCGATCGACACGGACGGCGTCGAGTACGTCGTGAACCCCTACGACGAGTTTGCAATGGAAGCGGCACTCCAGGCCAAGGAGAAGTTCGGCGGGGAAGTCGTCGTCTTCGGGCTGGGTGGGGACAAAGTGGAAGAGTCCCTCCGGCAGTGTCTCGCGCTGGGAGCGGACCAGGCGGTCGTGCTCCGCGACGCCGCCTTCCAGGGCTCCGATTCGCTCGGCGTGGCCCGCATCCTCGCGGCCGCGGTGAAGGGCGCGGAGCCGAACCTGGTGTTCTGCGGCAAGGTTGGAATCGACCGAGACGACGCCGCGGTCGGCGTCATGGTGGCCGAGCTCCTCGGCATGCCGCACGTCTCCGTCGTGACCGAACTCGAGTGGACCGACGAGTCCCACTGCAAGGTGGGGCGTGAGATCGAGGGCGGTTCCGAGACTCTCGAAGTCACCCTGCCGGCCGTGCTGACCGCCAACAAGGGGCTCAACGAGCCGCGCTACGCCTCCCTCAAGGGCATCATGATGGCGAAGAAGAAGCCGATGGAAGTCAAGGACGCCGCGGCTCTCGGAATCGACGCCAGCACAGTCGGTTCCGGCGCAGCTCTCACGAACGTTGTGAAGATGGAGCCCCCGGCCGAACGCACCGCGGGGAAGATGATCCAGGGCGATGCCGCGCAGATGGTCCAGGAGCTGGTCCGTGTGCTCAAGGACGAGGCCAAGGTCCTCTAAGGGACCGGAAGGAGGAACCATGGCCAAGAAGATCCTGGTATTCGGAGAGCAGCGCGGAGGCGCCCTCAAGAAGTCCGTTCTCGAGATCATCGGGCTCGCCCAGTCGATTTCCGGCGGGGGATCGGTGGACGTCGTCACCATGGGCGAAGGGATCGGATCCGTCGGCGAGGCCCTCGCCGCGACGGGGGCGTCCGTGCACGTCGCCGACGACGCGTCGCTCGCCCAGCCGTCGCCCGAAGCCTACGTTGCGCAGATCGACGCGGCGGTGCAGGCCGTCCAGCCGGACGTCGTCCTCTTCACCGCGAGCGCGATGGGGCGGGACCTCGCTCCGCGCGTCGCAGCGCGGATGGGCGCCGGGTTCATCTCCGAGTGCATCTCGCTCGACGCAAACGGCGATGGGTTCGCGGCGAAGAAGTCGATGTACGGTGGCAAGGTGTTCGCGACCGTCGAGAGCAAGGCCGGCGCCAAGCTCGTCGCGACCGTGAAGCCAGGTGCGCACAAGGCGGCCGAAGCAGCCGGTGGTGGCGCGGTGAACGCAATGGCCGTGGCCGCGCCGAGTTCGCTCGGGGCGAAGGTCACGTCGGTCCAGCAGCAGGCGACGGATCGTCCCGACCTCGCGGAAGCCGACGTGATCGTCGCGGGTGGTCGCGGACTCAAGGAAGCCGAGAACTTCAAGCTCATCGAAGAGGTCGCGACTCCGCTCGGCGCCGCTCTCGGTGCGTCGCGCGCGATCGTCGACGCCGGTTGGGTGCCGCATCACTACCAGGTCGGGCAGACCGGCATCTCGGTGAGCCCGAAGCTCTACATCGCGATCGGAATCAGCGGCGCCATCCAACACCTCGCCGGCATGCGCCAGTCGGGCTGCATCGTTGCGATCAACAAGGACGCCGAGGCCCCGATCTTCAAGGTCGCGGACTACGGACTCGTCGGAGACGCATTCGAGATCGCGCCGCTCCTGGCCAAGGAGCTGGAGAAGGCCTGTTCGTGAGCGAAGGACGGAGACTGGAACCCAAGCACCCCAGCGACTCGCAAGTCGAGATGACGGAGCTCATGCTCCCGAACGACGCGAATACGCTCGGCAACGTGCTCGGTGGGAAGGTCCTCCATCTGGTCGACATCGCCGCCGCGCTCGCAGCGCATCGGCACTGTCGGCGTCAGGTCGTCACCGCGTCGATGGACCGGGTGGATTTCCACCACCCGGTCAAGATCGGCCAGGTGATGACGCTTCGTGCGAGCGTCAACTTCGTCTCGAGGACCTCCATGGAAGTGGGGGTGAAGGTCCTAGCCGAGAACCTGATGACGGGGGAGACGAGGCACACCGCGAGCGCGTACGCGACGTTCGTGGCCCTCGACGATCTCGGTCACCCGACCCCGGTTCCTCCGCTCGAGCCCGTAACGGACGACGATCGGCGGAGAATGGAAGAGGGACAGGCGCGGCGAGAGCTTCGCATGGCGGAGATCCGTCGGAAGAAGGACAGACAATCCGGCTCTGGACGCACGGAGAGTGCACGGTGAGCGGACTCAGGATCGAGCGAGAGGGGGGACTGGCCCACGTCGTCATGGCGTGGAAGCCGCTCAACGTCCTCTCGATCGACCGCCTGAACGAGATCGCCGCTGCGCTCGACGAGCTCGAGAAGGAGCCGGTCCAGGTGGTGGTCCTGGAGTCCGAGCTCGAGCGCGCCTTCAGCGCCGGAGTCGACGTAGGAGACCATCAGGACGCGAAGATGGAGGAGATGCTCCACGCGGTGCACGGAGTCGTGCGTCGTCTCTGGAACGCTCCCTTCGTCTCGATCGCCGCGGTCAACGGCCCCGCCCTGGGCGGAGGCTGCGAAATCGCGGCGTCGTGTGACTTCGTGCTCGCGACGGAACGGGCCGTGTTCGCCCTGCCGGAGATCCGGCTCGGGGTGTATCCGCCGCTCGCGGTCGCGCACTTCGCGCGGCTCGTCGGCACGAGACGAGCCACGCAAATGATTCTGACGGGGGATCCCGTGTCCGGCGAAGAAGCGGCACGGATCGGGCTCGTCACCGATTCGGTTCCCATGGAGGAGCTCGGCCAGCGGGTCGATGGACTCGCGACCACACTCCTTCGGCTCAGCCGGTCGAGCCTCGCGGAAACTCGCGCGGCCCTCCGGACGGCTTGGGGACGGGATCGGGAAGAGGTGCTCGCCGAGGTGGAGGACCATTACCTCGGATCGCTCATGAAGACCGCGGACGCGCGGGAAGGCTTAGAGGCGTTTCTCGAGAAGCGTCCGCCGGTATGGAGTCATCGGTGACCGGGGGAGTTCCCCGGGACGCCGAGAGCCGCGTTCGGAAACCGGAAGGGAGACCAGCGCTATGAAGTTGTGGCTGTCACGAAGCGAACCGTTGCGCACGCTCAGGGGCACGCTGCCCTACGTTCAAGAGCACGGCATGAACGTGACCGTTCGCCTTACGGACGCGGACTACAACCGCGAGGTCTCGGTGCGAGATCTGGAGAACATGGAGCGCGAGATCCGGGATCGGAAGATCTCCGTGACCTGCTTCCTCCCGCATCACGGGCTCGCACTCTCCTGTCCGGACAGCAGGGTCATGGCCTACTCGCGCGAGGTGGTTCTCGAAGGACTCGAGATCGGCGGAATCCTCGGCGCGAAGGTGGCGATCCTCCAGTCGGGCTTCTCCAACCACATCCGCCCGAACGGCGTCCACGAATGGAAGGACCGGTTCGTCGAGAGCCTCAAGGAGCTCGTCGCCGTCGCGGAGGACGAGGAGATCGTGCTCGCGCTGAAGAACTCGTTCGAGCCGGACAATGAGCTCCTCCTCGAAGTGCTGGAGACGATCAATAGCCCCTGGCTCCGCTTCTGCGCCGACTTGGGACACGCCGCCTGCTTCTCGCGCGTCGCGCCCGAAGAGTGGGTCCTGGCCATGAAGGACTATTCGATCTGCTACAACTTCCACGACAACGAAGGTCTGGAAGACGAGCATCTCGCCTGCGGCCGCGGCTTCGTCGGGTATGACGGCGTCTTCGAGGCGATGAAGGAGATCGACGCGAACGGATCGATCAGCCTCGACGTCCAGCCGGAGGACATCGCGCCCTCGATGGACCACCTGGCGAGCGTCGGCTTCGAGTTCCAGCAGGGAGCGATGCCGGAAGAGATCGTGATGCCGGTCTACGACAACTGATTCCGCCCTTCCCAGCGGTGCGGATCGGGCCCGAGGGCTCGCTCGACCGACACCGCCCTGGGCTGACCTTGAAACGCCCCGCCAGAGCTTTGGCGGGGCGTTTTGTTTCCCTCGAGCTCCGCAGGTTCTCCGGAACCCCCGCGGGCTCCGCGTGTGTAGAGCCCATCCACAGTGAAGAGCCGCCGCTCGTCTCGGCTATCGACCGTCTTGGCCGCCACTCGTCCAGGCCAACGACGCGGCGCGTGCTACCTACGCGATAGGGGGGATCGTGTCACACCGCATCACCGTAGTTTCGGTTGCCGCCCGTCCAGCTCGTCCAGTTCGCCCAGTCGACCGCGCGGAGCGGCGGAGGAGCAGCGCTCTGCGAAGATCGCTCACCGGTGCGTTCGTGGTCGCCCTCGTCGCGCTCGCGGGGTGTGCCGAGAAGGAGGAGACGGTCTTGGTGGACCGCTCTGGGTTGGCCACGAAGGTCGACACGAGCGTCGCGCTGTCTCCGCTCCTCTACCCGGACGGACAGTTGACCCTGAACGATCGCTGTCCCGTGAGGAAGGTCGGGTTGAATCCGCGGATGCCGGCGATCTACGTGAACCAGCATCCGGTCGGCTTCTGCTGAAGCCCGTGTTCCGAGGTCTTCGTGAAGGACCCGTCGCCACACCTCTCTGATCTCGGCATCGAGCTCGCCTCCTATGCAGATCCCGCTCGACCTGCCGTGATCGACGATTCCCATCTCGCGCGCGTGAACTACGAGATCTACTACTTCGCAGACGACAAGGAACGGATCTCCTTCGGCCAAGATCCACGCAAGACCTGCGGGATCGTGACCGATCCGATCACGAAACAGCGCTTCCGGCCGGGGAGCAACGCGCCCCGCATGAATCATGCGGAGCGCACCTGGTTCTTCGTCTCGGACTCGACTCGCACCCTCTTCGCAGCGATGCCGGACAGCTTCCTCTCCCCGCGCTACTCGATGAAGCCGAAAGCGGAGAAGAGCTGACGACAGCGATCGCGTCGGCCAAGAGAGACGCAACGCACAACGGCCCTCCAGATCGCCAAACGATCTGGAGGGCCGTTCTGCCGCGGCTTCCTCGCTGCTCTCATTCGCTACTTGGACAGGAGCGGTTCTCCCACCGTTCCCGCCGGGAGCGGAACGTCGAACGCCTGGAGGATCGTCGAGAACATGTCCTCGATCCGAGGCTGACGATTGCCCAGCGTGAGAGGCTTGTTCGCGAAGAGGATCCCCTTCACGAGTTCGGGATCGAGGCTGCAGTGGTCACCGGACCACTTGTCCTCGTTCGTCTCGAACATGTCCTTCGGTACGCCGCCGAGCGACGTCTGCCAGGACACCCGGTAGTTCGGGTTGTTGGCGGCGCGGAGGTCCGGGATCAGGTCCGGATCGTAGGTCTGGTACATCTCGTCGCGGTCGTAGACCTTGGAGATCGGGTGGAGGCCAGTCTCCGGGTCGACGTACGCTTCCATCTGCTCCTGGATCTGCCGGCAGACGGTGTCGTACTCCTGGCCTGGGGTTACGATGCCGTACTTCTCTCGGCCGAGCATGTTGATGTAGATGCCTCCGAGGCCGACGGCGTAGGCCTGGGTGCGCTCCCAGTCCACGTTCTCCCAGAACTGACCGGCTACGAACAGGTCGTCGAGCGTCTGGAGCTTGCTCACGTCCTGTCCCTTCAGCTTCATGAACCCGTTCCGGACGAGCCACGTGTTCATGTTGAACGACCACTTCCAGTTCGCGAAGCCGTGGTCGGAACAGATGAGGAGGAGGCCGTCTTCCGGGAGTCTCTCCAGCACTGTTCCGACGATCCGGTCCATGTGCTTGTACGATTCCAGGATGTAGTCGCCCCAGTCCTCCGCGAGGAGCGCGTCGTAGGCGGGGTGGGTGGGATCGAGGAACCGGTAGAAGCAGTGACCGGCCCGGTCCGTGAAGTAGAAGACCTGGCAGTAGAGACGGTCGTCCGGGTTCTCGAGAAACGTGTCGAGGATGCCCTCGAACTTTCCGACGGTGGCCTCGACGTCCTCTGCGAAGATCTCCTCCGTCGTCACCTTCTCGTTGAGAGCCCAGGTGTCGAGGGCCCAGCCGAGCGTCTTGTAGTCGCCGATCTCGTTGTAGATCTCCTTCGAGAAATCGGGCGGGTAGGTGACTGGCACCACGGGGTCGATCGGATCGAGGTTGATCGGGCTCATGTAGAGCCGGAAGTGATCGCCCATCTCGAGTAGGTAGAAGCGGGCCACGCCGTGGATCTTGACGACCTTCCGGATCGGGAAGGTGAAACGGACGAAGTCGCTCCACTCACCTTCGCGTAGCTCGATCGACTTGTCCTCGAAGTTCAGCTGCACCTTCTTCTGCTGCCAGTCGAACTGGATGTGGAGCGGGAGGTGGATCTCCGGCGGATCGTCCCACAGTTTGTTGAGCGGGCCGTTGATGAAGGTCTCGACTTCGGCGTCGCCTGGCTCGACGTCGACCAGGATCACCTTGCCGCCCATCTCCGTGTCTCCGCCGGTCTGGCTTCCGAAGACGTCAGATGTGTAGTACGAATAGGTTCCGAAGGTGCCCCGGATGTCCGGCACGCCGAGCCCGGAGAGAAGACGGCCGCCCGGGTTCTCGTCGGGTGGGAACGTCTGTGGAATCCGGATCACGGTGGAGTTGATCCCTCGGTCACCGAGGATCTTCCAGAAGGGCACACCGGCGCGCTGATTGATCGCGATCGGACGCTTCTCCGGGATGTTCTCGGCGACGAATCCGCGCACGAAGTAGAACGCCGCACCGCCCAAGACGAGGCCGGTGAGGATGCCGATGAGAGGCTTCCGCGAAATCGCGCCCACCGCGATGGCAAAGAGGAGGAACACGGCCACCGCGCCGAACGCTCCCATGTACAGGGGGTTCTTCGGCCCGAAGAGGAGTGGCGCTTCGGACGGGGTGGTCATCGCGAAGGTCGGGAAGTACGTGTCGAGGTCCCGCTTCAGAAAGTCGAAGATGCGCGTGCCGCCCGGATCGAGACCGGTCGAGAACGAAGACCAGGAGACCGGTGTCTGCGGGGGATTGGTCGGAAGGAGTGACGAGAACGTGCCTTCACGCCGGAGGCGATCCAGGTTCGGCAGTTCGCCTGCGTCCATCCAGTCTTGGACCATTTGCGCGTCGGCTCCGTCGAACCCGAGGACGACCACTTTCGACGGCGTCTCGGCCCGGCAGAGCTGCGGCAGCAAGGCGGAGGACGCCAGGAACACGGTCAGGATCGCGAGGACCCACTTCGGCGCGAACGATCGTGTCCTGCGAGAGTGCGGACGGGGGACCAGGAACGTCATCGAGACTCCTCTTCCAGAGACCGGGACAGCGGACAGGGACTCCCAACTCACCTGCAAGCTGCTGATGAAGCCTCTCTTGGACTTCCATCAGCACCCTTCCAGGAATCGGCTGAGCCAAAGGGTGACTGTAGCATGAGCGATCCCACGTCCGGCAGACCCTGGAGCCGCGGTCGATACCTCACGCTGCTTGCCGTGCTCCTGGGGCTCCTCTTGGCCGTGAGCTTCGGCTCGCAGTGGTGGCTCTACCGTGCGGTTCGTGGCCAGCTCGATGAGCAGATGGGGGAGCGGCTCCTCGCGGTGGGAACGGTGGTCGCGGGGACGATCGGGTGGGACGGGGTGCTCGAGCTCTCCGTGGCCGGTCCAGCCAGCCCGCGCTACGAAGAGGTCCGCCAGCGCCTGCGCGAAGTGGCGAGTCAGAACGACCTCGACGCACTCACCGTGATCGACACGGACCGGCGGGTCCTCGTCTCGGTCGGTTCTCTCGCCGAGCCAGGCCGGGTCGACCCGATGCTCGAGTTCGAGACCGTCCTCTCCGAGGTGATCGTGACGGGGATGCCTCTTTCCTCTCCGCTCACGCGGATCGAGGCCGAAGGCTTGGCCGACGAATTCCTCAAGGCCGGGTACGCGCCCGTGGTGGATCCGGAAGGGACCGTGGTCGGAGCGGTCGTAGTGGAAGGTGGTCGTCAGTTCTTCACCGTGCTGAAGGAGCTCCGAGGGCGTCTCCTCTTCTCGGCCGGGCTCGGGTTCCTGGCAACCATCGCGCTCGCTGTCGTCTTCTTCCTCACGCTCCGTTCTCTCGTGAAGCTCGAGGACTCGCTGCGCGGGACGGCTGCACTCGCCGCGATCGGTCAGATCGCGTCCGTCGTCGCGCACGAGATCAAGAACCCGCTCGCGATCATCCGCTCACGATCGGAGCGGGTGAGGCGGAAGATCGAGCAGGGCAAGGAGCCGGCGGAGATTCTCGAGTGGTTCGACGTCATTCCGCAGGAAGTCGACCGGCTGAATGAGATCGTGACGAACTACCTCTCGCTCGCGCGCCCGGAGCGCGGTGCGGAAGGACAGTGTTCCGTCGGTGCGGTCGCGCGGGAGATCACAGCGCTGGTCGGACCGGACCTGGAGAAGCGCGGCATCCAGCTCGATGCGAGCCAGGCACTCGACGTGGAGGTGCGGATCGGAGCGCGCTCCCTCAAGCAGATCCTCCTCAACCTCGTGCTGAACGCGGCCGACGCGATCCGCCCGGACACCGACTCCGCCGGCACCGGTGGCGTCATCCGGATCACCACACGCTCCCGCTCGACTCGTTGGGTGGACGTGCGGGTCGAGGACGACGGTAGGGGGATGACCCAGGAGGAGCGATCCCGCATCCTGGAGCCGTTCTTCACGACGAAAGCGACGGGGTCGGGGCTCGGCCTCACCCTCGTCCACTCCCTGGTGCAGAGCACTGGGGGGCGTCTCGAGATCGAATCGCAGATCGGGAAGGGCAGCGTGATCGGCGTCGTGCTTCCCACCAGAGCGGCTGGCGGAGGTGAGAGCGCATGAGCGAGTCCCAGGCCTTCCGGATCCTCGTCGTCGACGACGAGCGCGAACTCGTGCGGGACCTCGTCGACCTTCTGGAGGACGAGGGGTACGTCGCCGAAGGCGCGCATAGCGGAAGCGACGCGCAGGCGAAGCTCGAGGAAACCAAGTACGACCTCGTCCTCTCGGACGTGAGGATGCCGCCTCCGGACGGCCTGGCTCTTCTGCGCTGGATCCGTTCCCGCGACGCGGAGCTCCCCGTCATCTTGCTCACGGCGCACGCGGATCCCGAACTCGCCCGCGAGGCGATCGAGGCCGGCGCCTACGACTACGTGACGAAGCCCTGGAACACGTTCGAACTCCTCCTCCGCGTGAGGCGCGTCCGCGAGAAGTGGGGACTCGCCACTCAGAAGGCTCGTCTCGAACGGATGGTCGACCACCTCACCGCGGATCAGGGGCGCGACGGATTCCAAGATCTGGTCGCGACGAGCGCTCCGATGCAGGAGGTGCTGGACCTCGCCGCCCGCGTTGCCGCGTCCGATGCGACGGTCCTCATCCGCGGAGAGAGCGGGACGGGGAAGAGCGTCCTCGCCCGCGCGATCCACGGACTGTCCGCCCGCAATGCGGGCTCGTTCGTCAAGGTCAACTGCGGCGCGATCCCGGAGACCTTGCTCGAGAGCGAGCTCTTCGGGCACGAGAAGGGTGCCTTCACCGGAGCGATCCGGCAGAAGCTCGGCCTCTTCGAGATCGCGGACGGTGGCACGCTCTTCCTCGACGAGATTGGGGACGTCTCCTCCCACGTGCAGGTGAAGCTGCTCGAGGTAATCGAGGAGCGAGCGTTTCACCGAGTGGGTGGCACCGAGCGCCACGTGTGCGACGTACGTCTCTTGGCGGCCACCCACCGAAACCTGGAAGAGGCGATCGCAGAAGGCGATTTCAGGGAAGACCTCTTTTATCGCCTCAACGTCTTCCCCCTGGTCCTGCCCTCGCTCCGCGTCCGTCGAGACGACATTCCTGCCCTGGTGGAACACTTCTTGAAAAAGAAGGGGGTGGACGTGACCAAGATGGAGGCTCAGGCGATGCAGCGGTTCCAGGCCTACGACTTCCCCGGGAACATCCGGGAGATGGAGAACCTCCTGGAGCGCGCACTGATCCTGGCCGGGAACGGTCCGCTCAGAGCGGAACACTTCCCGACTCTCAACGAGGTCGAAGTTCCGTCCACCGAAGCAGTTGGGGAGCTTCCCGCCGGGTCGCTCTCCGTCGATGAACACGAGAAGCGGCTGATCCTCGCAGCTCTGGCCAAGGCCGGAGGGAACAAGAGCCAGGCGGCCCAACTCCTCGGAATGACGCGCCGGACGCTCTACTCTCGGATGGAACGTCACGGGATCTCGAACTAGGCCGGTGTACCGGACGGTGCACCTTGGACGTAAGGGTACGAACGACGTGAGGGCAAGGCGATGAATCAGCCGCGAGCATGGATCCTGGGAGGCTTCCTCCTGACCGCGCTCCTCCTGATCGGAGCGTTCCCCGCGCGTGCCCAAACTCGGCTCGAGCTCCGGCAAGCGATCCAGACCACGCAGCTCGTGATCGACGAAGCCGACAAGGTCATCGAGGACAACAAGTGCGACCGTGGCGGCCTGCTCCTCACCCGCGCCCGCGAACTGCAGGAGGCCGCCCGAGGCATCGATTCGGTCGGCGACCGCGATCAGATCCGCGGCGCGCTCGCGCGCACACTCCAGGCCCGGAGTCTCGCCCGCGAAGCGATGCAGGCATGTCAGGTCGAGATCCAAGCGGTCGACCAGGTGCGCGCCCTTCTCGAGTCGACCCGGGATCTCGCGAACCAGGCGCAGGCCCGTCTCCAGACGCAGTCTTCCGCAGACGGGCAGCGGCTCCTGCGCGCCGGGCTCGCCCAGCTGGAGAAGGCGGAAACCGCATACCGACAGGACGAGATCCAACTGGCCGTGTCTCACCTCTCGGTGGCTCGGAAACTCATCGAGCGCGCCTCCAGCCTTTCGCCTGCAGCGGATGTCGCTTCCGAACCGGACCGGGTTGCGGTAGAGCTCGAACGAACGGAGGAGACCCTGGCCGAGCTCCGTTCCGCGGTACTCCAGGCCCGCCGTCTCGCGATCTTCGAACAGGCCGTCGATACGCAGGGACGGGCGCGCGTCGCGCTCCAAGAAGGGCGGCCCGCGCAGGCGCTCGAGTTCACACTTGCGGCCAGGCGTCTCGCCACGGATCTTCTCCGTGACACAGCTCAGGGCGGTGATGCCCCTCGCGTCCAGCGCGCGATCGAGATCGTCGAAGCTTCGCTGGAGCGTCTGGAGCCGACGTTGATGGAGTCGGAGGATCCGATCGTCCTGAACCTGCTGGAGCAGGCGCGGGACGCTCTGGAGAGAGCTCGCGAGCAGATGGACGACGGCCGGTTCGCTGGGGCCGCTCGCTCCGCACGGCTCGCCGGGAACTCGCTTCGAAAGGCCGCGGAGACTGTGGGAATGAGGTGACCAGGGCTTGCTTCTCACGCGATGCGACGTGCATTCCACCCGGGTTCTCTGGGTTCTCGGCCCCGTCCTTCTCCTCTTGGCGGGGCCTTCGCGTGCGGAGTGGACCTTGTCCGGCGAGGCCGGCGTACAGCTCGACTCGATCGGCGAGGAGTTCGGCTCCGGCGCTCAGATCGACGAGCAGATCGATCCAACCGATCCACTCGACGACGTCGCGGCGGACATCCGCTTTCGCGATCGAAGCACCGAGTCGACAGCGCTGCTCTCTCTCCGCGTGAGAGAATCCACGCGGCTTCTGGACGGCAGCTTGAGGCTCAAGTCACGTCCCGAGAAGTCACGCGCCGAGTTCGATCTTCGCGGTGAGATCGTTCCCGGCCCCGGAATGTGGCGATGGCAGGATCGGCTCTACACCGAGTTCGCGGGCACGGAAGCCGACGGCGGATGGATCCACCTGGCCGGTCTCAGCTGGAGCACGCGGGACGCCCGGGTCCGTTCCACCCAGGGCGGCTGGTTCGACCGCCACGGAGCTGGCGCGTCCTTCGGGTTGAGTCACGAGCTCTCGCGCGCCGGTGAGGACTCGCTCGCGTCTCTCTTCGACTACGCACTTCTCCGGCCCCGCGCCGAACTCTTCGGCCAGTTTGCGGGAGCCGCCCTCGCGCTCGAAGGGGGTACGCAGCGGAAGCGGATCGTGGACGACGGCGATGGCAGCTACGACGGTTCGTTCCTAGAACTCCGCGGTACGCGGGGCCGCCTCTCCATCGTCGCTCGCACCGAATCGCGACACTACGAGCACGCCGACTCCCTCTCGCCGTCTTACCAAGATGCGTCCGGCCGCGTCGACTGGTCGCGTCCATTGGGTTGGCGCGACGAAGTGCGCGTGGAGGGAACGGTACGTGCGCTCCAGTACGCACATGACTCCTCCGTGTTCCGCGATCACCTCGAGTGGAGCGCAGCCCTCGCGTGGAGGCGCGAGCTCGGAACCGACGGCCGGGTGTCATCTGCGGCCGCGTCGTCATCCCGTTCCGCGACGTCCGGGTCCGCGTCGTCTGATCGGACGTCGGCTGGTGCGAACGAATCCTCGCCAGATCTGCTGGGCGCTCTGCGGGACCTGGACGAGGCTCTTGCCGAACTCGAGGCTCTGGAGGTCACGTTCGAGGCGGACTCGACGGTCACGTTTCCTGACTCGACCACGGTCGAGACCGAACATCGGGGCAATCCCGATGCCCCAGGAGACGCCAACGGTACGGACGCTCCGGAAAGTTCGGAGGGAGAGGGGCGCCTCGTGTCGGCCTCAGGGGGCGAAGTAGACGACGCCTTCTTCCGCTCGTTCCGCGCCTCGGGTCGCTGGTACACCGAGATCGGCGCATTCGGCTCGGGAAGTGTCGGCGAGACCTCGGACCTTGGAGACTACACCGAAGTCGGCGGACGGGCGTCCGCCGGGAGGCAGGGGGGAGAGCGTCTCTGGCTCGACCTATCGCTCGGTCTAGGCCGAAGGGACTACCTGAGGGCGGGTAGCGCGACCGACCTCGTCTTCGAGGGCTTCGACTTCTCGCTCTCGGGTAGCGACTACACCTTTCTCGAGCTGTCTGCACTGGGCGAGGTGTCGTTGCCGGGCGCACTCTCCCTCGAGCTGTTCGGCCAGTACGAAGATCAGTGGCACGATGAATCGGCGGACGACTTCCGTCTCTGGATCCTGACGGTCTCCCTCACACGAAAGTTCTGAGCGGTAGCCAGTTGCGCGTTTCCGGAGGCCCGCTAGACTGTCGGCTGGAGGAGACCGGGCCGGATGAACCAGCTCAAGCAGATGGTGATGCACAACCTGGGGATCAAGATCGCGTCGTGCATCCTCGCGCTCTCGATCCTGGCTCACGTGCGTTCGTCCGAAGATCGCGAGTTCGAGCTCTCCGTACCCGTACGGCTCACCGGACTCCCGGAAGAGCTCACGTATCGCGGTGACGTTCCGTCCGAAGTCCCTGTGCGCGTTCGTGCTCGGGGGCTCGATGAGTGGCGTCTCCGTACGCACCCACCCTATGTCCGCATCGACCTCGCCGAGGCCCTGCCTGGCCTTCTGCAGCGCCCCGTGACGACGGAGGACGTCGCGCTCCCGAGCGGCTCGAACGCCGAGGTCCGGAGCATCCTCGAGCCGGTTTCGCTGGCCCTCCAGATCGAGAACGTGGTGGAGCGGACGGTGCCGATCCGTCCGAACCTCGTGGGCTCCCTCCCAGAGACTTCCGTCCAGTTCGGAGAGGTCCGAGTCGTACCCGATTCCATCTGGATCCGAGGTCCGGAAAGCATCGTGAACGTTCAGGAGTCGATTCTTACAGAAGAAGTGGACCTATCTGGCCGAAATCAAAGCGTGGAGGAGCGGATCGTCCTCATGGCCCCGGAAGGGGTCGATCTCGAGGTCGAGACAGCGGAGCTGCGGGTCCCGATCGTGCCGATCGAACGTCGCAGCCTCGGGCCGATCGCAGTCCAACTCATCCCGACGCTCGGACGGGAATGGACGACACGGCCGGACAGCGTCCAGGTGGTGCTCGAGGGACCGTTGCCGCTCTTGCGTTCGGTGGGCACGGGTGATGTGGTGGTACGGGCGGACATACGTCCACCGGTGCGCGGGGAGGAAGAGAGTGTGGCGCTTCGCCTGAACCTCGCGGAGAGGCTCAAGGAGAGCGTCCGGGCGGTGACGCCCGAACCCGACACGGTCGTACTGGTGCGGCGGGAGCACTGATACCAGAGGCCGTTCGGTGCAGGTTTGGCAGGAGGGCTCCAGACGATGAGCGAACCGTTGCAGCCGGCGTTTCCGTACTGCCCGATCTCCCGGCAGAAGTGCCAGGAGGGCAAGGTGTTCGGAAATCCCGAAGAAAAGACCGATCTGACGTACTGCGCCTTCTGGCATCAGAAGGAGCACCGGTGCGTCTTCCGTATGGTGGAGTTCGATCTCTTCAACATCGCGCGCTGTCTCGACGAACTTCGCGATCGCTAGAACTCGTTCTGCCCAAAAGGGTTGGTCCCCCGGATCGGACGAATTTGTGTTGACACGGCTCGGAAACCGGTGTTAGGGTGCCGCTGCTCTAAGTGACAGGGCCAGTTCCAGTTCCGGACGAACATCCCCTTGGGATGGCACTGCGACTCGAGCTAGCAGGCCGCGGCAGAACCCCTCGTCGACTGCGCAGCAGGCGAGGAGGGGAGAGGTCTCCGCAGAACTGCACGCAAAGAAAGGGTCAGCAGTGTGCTGAGACGAGCCCGCAGGGGCGTTTTCAGCAAACTGCTAGGAGGAAGTCGATGACGAAGGCAGATCTTGTCGATGAAATCGCCCAGCGCACGGGGCTGACCAAGAAAGACGTTGCGGAGACCGTCGACGAGCTGCTCGATGGGGTGTGCCGCGCACTGATTGCCGGAAAGCACATCGAGATTCGCGGCTTCGGAACGTTCAAGGTGAAGGAGCGGAAGGCTCGCATGGCGCGCAATCCTCGCACCGGTGAACAGGTTCCCGTTCCTCCGCGTCGCGTGCCGGTCTTCAAGGTCTCGAAGGAGTTGAAGGAGAAGGTCGCTTCCGCAACGAACGAGGGCTGATTGCCAACAGCCCCATGAGGAGTCGTCGACGAGAGGTGCGCTCCGTCCCGGCTCCGCGGCCGAACTCGAAACATGACCTCTGCACGGCTCTACCTGGTTCCGACTCCGATCGGTAACCTGGAAGACATGACCTATCGCGCCGTGCGAGTCCTCCGTGAGGTCGACTGGATCGCGGCCGAGGACACGAGGCGCGCGCGGGTTCTGCTCCAGGCCTACGACGTTTCGACCCGCCCGATTTCCCACCACGCGCACAACGAGCATCGAGAGTCTTCGCGCCTCGTCGAGAGGCTGCTGGCGGGGGAATCCGGTGCACTCATTACCGACGCCGGGATGCCCGGCGTGTCGGACCCCGGGTTCTTTCTCGCGCGCGAAGCGCGTGCCGCCGGGATCTCCGTCGAGGTTCTGCCCGGTGCTTCAGCCGTTCTCACTGCGCTCGTGGCCTCTGGCTTTCCGCCCGAACCGTTTCTCTTCCTGGGGTATGTTCCGAACAGCTCCGGGCGGCGCGTCCGGTTCTTGCAGGAAGTAGGGGACGAGCCGAGGACCGTCGTCTTCTTCGAAGTTCCGCATCGGATCCATCGAACCCTTCAGACTGCAGCCGAGCTGTGGGAGGATCGTCAGGTCGCTCTCGCTCGGGAGCTGACGAAGAAGTTCGAGGAGATCGTGCGGGGACCCGCGTCCGAGATTCTCGGATCACTGCCGAGCACGGTGAAGGGCGAGATCGTCGTCGTCGTAGCGCCGAAGGCGCGGAGTGAGAGGAAGAAGCGAGACAGCGCGCAGGAGTAGCGCGCTCAAGCGAGGCAAGGAGTCTTCATGAAGGACGCCGTGAAGAAGACGGCGCGTGGCGCGATGCTCCCGATCGGAAGGGCGCTCCGCGCGGTCGGTCTCACAGCGAACGGCGTGACTCTGATCGGAGTCCTCTTCTCGCTTCCTGCGGCCTGGGGTTTTGCGGAAGGACGCAACTCGATCGCGTTCGGTTTCCTCCTGGCGAGTGGACTCTGCGACATGCTGGACGGTGCGGTCGCTCGTGCAGGCGGTGGCGGCGGAACGAAGTTCGGTGCTGCGTTCGATTCGACGCTCGATCGTTACGGCGAAGGCGTCGTGTTCGGCGGCATCGTGTTTGGGTTGGTGAGCCGCGGTGCCGCGGATTGGCTCGTTTGGATCGCCCTGCTCGCCGGCGTCGCATCTTTCCTCACCTCCTATGTGCGGGCCCGGGCGGAAGGCCTCGGCATCGCTTGCGAGGTTGGAGTCTTGGAGCGACCTGAGCGGGTGGTGCTTCTGCTCGTCTTGGCTCTCTGGGGTGATGGTGGTGCTGTCTGGATCCTCTCCGCACTCGCTGTCCTGGCTCACATCACGTTCATCCAGCGTCTCCACCACGTTTGGAAGGCCACCCAAGGAAAGCCACTCGTCGAAACACCGGAGTCGGTGCAAGGCGGGAGACGAGCTCGTGGCTGACCAAACACGCGGGAGCGAGCCAAGCCTTGCGGGCACTCTCGGGCAACGATTCCTCAGCTTCGAGGGCACCGAGGGCTCCGGAAAGACGACCCAGGTGCGTCGACTGCAAGACGAACTCGAGCGGATCGGTTGGCGGACTCTTCTCGTGCGCGAGCCTGGCGGCACCGAGCTGTCCGAGCGCGTAAGGACCTTGCTCCTCGATCCCGCGACCGGAGTGGTCGCTCCGTGGGCCGAGCTCGCGCTCTATGTCGCGGCCCGGGCTCAGCTGGTCGCGGAGAAGATCCGTCCGGCCCTAGAGAGTGGCCACCTCGTCCTCGCCGACCGCTATGGCGACTCGTCGGTTGTCTACCAGGGCGTCGCGCGCGGGATTCCGGTGGGGGAGGTGGAGCAGCTCAACGATTGGGCCACGTCCGGGCTACGGCCCGGGCTCACGGTGCTGTTCGATCTCGACCCCGAGGTAGGGCTCTCTCGCGTCTCGTCGCGCGGATCCAGAGACCGCCTCGAGTCCGAGCCTCTGGAGTTTCATCACAAGGTGCGGAACGGATACCTCGCCCTGGCCGCACGGAGCCCCGAGCGGGTTCGAGTGCTAGACGCGTCCCGACCCGAGGAAGAGGTGTGGGGTGAGCTCCTCTCTATCGTGCTCGCCCACCTCGAGACGGTCGGATCCGAAACCGCCGGCTCCAAGGAGACCACGCGACCATGACCTCTCTTCGTCGCGTACTCGAATCGGTATCGAACGGCACGCTTTCGATCGAGGATGCCCTTCGCGCCCTGAGCCCGGGAGCGATCGCCGAAGTCGACCTCCACGGAGCCGTGTCGTCGAGTGCGTCCCCTGGGCAATCTACGGGCCAGCAGGGTGAGTCTTCCCCTGTCGACCTCCGGCCGGACCTCGACCGCCGTGAGCGCACGGGAATCCCGGAAGTGGTCTTCGCCGAGCGGAAGTCCGAGAGCGAGACGGTGCGCGCGCTGCGCTCACTTTCGTCGCGAGGACGGGGCGCGATGGCGACCAGAGTTCCGATCGAGCAGAGCACAGCTCTTCGATCCGAGTTTCCAGAGGGCGCCTGGCACGAACGTGCCCGCGTCTTCGTGTTGGAGGACCCGTCGCGGACCCCGCTCGATGGCCGGGTGGCCGTCGTGGCGGCGGGAACGTCCGATGTGCCCGTTGCCGACGAAGCTGCGATCACGGCGGAGTTCCTGGGGTCTCCGGTCGAGAGGATCTACGACGTCGGAGTGGCCGGTCTGCACCGGATCGTTCAGCAACGGGAGCGGCTTCTCGGCGCGAGCGCATTGATCGTCGTGGCGGGAATGGAGGGCGCTCTTCCGTCGGTCGTGGGTGGTCTGGTTCCCGGCTGCGTCATCGCGGTACCCACGTCTGTTGGGTACGGCGCGAGCTACGGTGGGATCGCCGCACTCCTCGCCATGCTCAACTCGTGTGCGCCCGGCGTCCTCGTCGTCAACATCGACAACGGCTTCGGGGCCGGGGTAGCCGCGCACCGGATCCACCGCGCCGCGGCCGGCGCCGCAGCCGGCGCCACGCAACCTACACCACAGGACCGCGAGGGAGCCGACGGATGAGAGTCGCCCACTGGGAACTCTGGACGGGAATCGCTGGCGACATGTGGATCGGCGCGTGTTTGGACGCCGGCTGGCCGGAGGAACGGCTTCTCGCCCTGCCTGGCCGGCTTGGCCTTCCCGGGGTGACGATCGAAGTCGAGTCTCGCAAGCACTCGGGGTTCGTCGGCCGTGGGATCCGCGTGACGAGTGGAGAGCATCATCCTCACCGCGGCCTCTCCGACATCCGACGGATCCTCGAGGGCGCCGAGTTGGAGGACGAGGTTCGCTCCCGCAGCCTCGACGTGTTCGTGAGGCTGGCCGAAGCCGAGGCGCGCGTGCACGGGATCGGGGTGGACCGCGTGCACTTCCATGAAGTCGGAGCACTCGACGCCATCGTCGATGTCGTCGGTGCGGTACAGGCGTTGGAAGATCTCGGCGTCGAGTC
This sequence comes from Candidatus Eiseniibacteriota bacterium, assembly GCA_020633975.1. Taxonomy (GTDB): domain Bacteria; phylum Eisenbacteria; class RBG-16-71-46; order CAIMUX01; family CAIMUX01; genus JACKCR01. The sequence continues at coordinate 345,487 of JACKCR010000002.1, forward strand.
TGCCACCGCAACCAGCATCCCGGTGTCCGGAGGGCTGGTCACGGCCGCCCACGGGACGATGCCGGTCCCTGCTCCCGCGACGGCATTCCTCCTCGAAGGGTGGCCGGTGCGGCCGGCTGCTGGCGACGGGGAGTGGGTGACGCCGACGGGTGCGGCGCTCTTGGCCGTCCTCGCGCGACCGGCGGAGTCGTTGCCCTCCCTCCGCGTCGAAGCCGTCGGACTGGGGGCTGGGACCAAGTCCCACCCTCATCTCCCGAATCTCGTGCGCCTCTGGATCGGCGATCGGATCACAGCTCCGCACGCGGTCACGCCTCCCGACGTCGACGGCGCGGCTCACGTCGTCTCCATCCTCGAAACCCAGGTGGATGACATGACGGGGGAGGAGATCGGAACGCTCGCGGATCGGCTCCGTGCCGAGGGGGCGCTCGATGTCGTCCTCGAGCCGCTTCAGATGAAGAAGGGAAGGCCCGGCGTTCGGATCCTGGTCGTGACCCGCCCTGAGAGCGCGGCCAGGTTGGCCTCGCAGATCCTCGCTTCCAGCTCGACTCTCGGGGTTCGGCGGCGCGAGGAGGTGCGGTACGAACGGACGCGCGGTAGCGGCCACGTCTCCACTCCTTGGGGAGACGTGCGGCTCAAGTGGGTCGGAAGCCCCGAAGATCCGGAGCCTGACTTCGAACATGACGATCTCGTGCGAATCTCGCTAGAGCGGGGTGTGCCCCCGCGGCAAGTGGAGCGAGACCTGGTCCGCCACCTCGGGTCGATGCCCAGGGCCGGCGCTCGACCGGACGTTTGATCGTTTCTCGCCACCGAGCCCCGGGTTGCTCGCGCCGTAGATGTTGACAACTCGTGCGGGCCTTACTACAATTCTGGCCAGACTGAGGTAAGGCCCTCCCGCCGAGGGTCGGGCATCGCTGGGTAGACATCGACGTCTGGTCCCCCCTCCTGGCGTAAGTGGTAGGAAGAGATCGAGGAGACTCCATTGGATGTCCACCTCGCCTTCTTCTGACCCGCTTGGAACGTTGGCTCCTGACTACGAGGCCCGGTGGGACGAGAACGAAACACGAGCTGGACGCGTCGTCTCAAATTCCCCAAGCCTCATCGAAAGATTCTCCATGGCTGTCTCTGAGCAACCTGGAGTCACATTGATTCCCGTGTAGGTGCGCGAATCCGATCGTCCCGCAGCGAGAGGTCCGCAAGCCTGCAAGCAACCAAGAACCACGACGGAGGCTAACAATGAGGAAGTGCTTTGCGATGATGGCCGTCGTTCTCCTCGCCGGGGGAGCGTCGGACTCGCTAGCCAAAGACACGCAGCAGTTCAATACCGCTGCGCCTCGTGCCGGAGAACTCCTGGGTGATGTCCCCGCGGGGGCTGTTCCGCAGTCCTACACGCGCGCACCGGGCGACACCCTTTGCTTCGGCTACGTAGGCGGAGACGGCTACGCTGTTCTGGACGAGGTCTGGACCTTCGACCACGGCGCTGGTGGCGCTGAGGGTTGGTACGGCGTCGACGTCACAGAGCAGCCGGCTGCCTATTTCCGGCAGATCACGTCTGCTACCTGGGGCGCGGATCCGTTCAACGACGTTCCGGCTCCGGTCATGACCGGTACGGGCTCGGCCTGGGTCGGCGTTTTCGGCACCGAGTCTCGTGACCTGTGCTGGACCGGTGGTCTCGGCTACGGAAACGACTGGTGTCAGCGTCTTCTCAGCCCCACCCAGACCTACGCTGGAAGCGGCAACGTCGCCGTGAACTGGCGTCACTTCAACGACACGGAAGACAGCTTCGACTACTCGAACGTGTATCTCCGCCTGCTCCCGAGCCAGGACGAGACGCGTCTCAAGCAGTACACCGGCCAGGTCGGCCTCGGCGCCGATCCGCTGCTGGACCCGCCTCCAGGTGTCGTCGACAATGACGTTCTCACCGCTGCCGACTTTGCCGGCTCCACGCAGTACCAGATCGTCTTCGAGGTCACCTCGGACGGCAGCTGGTCGGATGAGGACAACCTCAATCCGACGGCGTTCGGTCCTGCCGGATTCGACGATGTCAACATCGGCGCGACGGCGTACAACTTCGACGCGAGCATCCAGGGCTGGACTGCGGAAGCCTGTCCGGGCTTCGGCACCTTCCTGGGTATCGCCCCGCTGACCGACTACATCATCGAGGACCCGTGCCAGTGCGAGCTGTCCGGCAACATCCTCGAGATGCACCGTGGCGTTGGCGACGACGGTGACCATATCTATGGTCAGCACTCCTACGCCGTTTCGCCTGCGGTCGACATCCTCAACGATGTCAACCTCTCTGGTGAAGGTCAGTTCTCCATGTTCGTGGACTGGGATCAGTACTCGGTGATGCCGCGCGCCAACGGCGTGTTCTATCGTCCGGGTGCTTACTACTTCCCGTTCCTCTGCGAAGTGACCAATGATTCTGGTTGGTCGCCGCGCGTCGGTCAGAACACGTTCTTCTTCGTCGGTGAAGACCCGACCTGCGTTCTCAACCGTGCCAGCCTGACGGCGACCGATGTGCCGGTTCCGGTGGACGCAGAAGAAGTTCGGTTCATCTTCGAGGTGTACGCTTCCTGTGACGCGTTCGGAATTCCGCCGGACCAGTGCACGCAGGTGACGAACTACACCCCGATCATCGACAACGTGAAGATCTGCTTCACCCTCGTTCCGGAGGCTCCGGCCATCGCGATCGACAACGGTCTCCGTTTCCAGGACGGCTTCGCCCAGGGAACTCTGATCAACGATCCGAGCAAGGCTGGTCGTGCCGACGTGACGCGGAACGCCAACTTCGGCAACACGGCTCCGTTCGTGCTCAATGACTCCCTCATGGTTGGTGGCCCGGTCGTTACGACCGCCGGTACCGAGTGGGAAGCTCACCTCTGGTTCCGCGTCGCTCGGACGGGCCCGCTCGCCGGTGCTGCGTACACGACTTGGAAGAACCAGGTGAACAATGCTGGTCCTTGGACCGACATCGAGGCCGGCGATTTCGCCAAGGCTTCCATGGACTCCGTCCAGCAGGGCACCAACGCCTTCAAGAACAAGTTCGCTACGTACTTGAAGGAAGAGGACTGGGCGGCCTGGGGCCGTTCGGGACCGGAACTCACCGATGACGTCGAGATCATCAAGGACGACGTTCTGTGGCCTGGTACGCAGATCGAGTACTTCCTGAGCTCGAACTTCATTGGCAGCTCCCAGAACTATCTCCTCCCGGACACCTCCGGTGGATTCTTCAGCGAGTTCGAGATTCTCCCGAGCTGGCGCAACACCGGTAGCGGCCTCCGTTACCCGTGTCTCCTGTACGTCGACGCGTTCAACGCCGGCGCGCAGAACTTCATTCAGGCTGCCGTCGACTCGCTCGGCTACGACATCGATCGCTACGACTACCTCGACGCTTCCTCCAACTGGAAGGCGCCGATGTCCCGTGGTGGTTCGGTGGACGCCAACAACGGCTGCACCTTGCCTCAGCTCCTCGGTTACCGCGGAATCATGGTCAACAGCGGTGGAAGCAACATCACTCAGCTCATGTGGCCTGAGGACTACTCGATGTTCAGCGACTGGCTGACCGCGGTGGTCTGCGACGCTGGTGCCGAGCGCCAGGGTCTCATCATGAACGGTGACGGTATCTCGCTCGCCATGAACGCCCAGGCTCCGACGCTGCTCGCGCGCATGGGTGCCTCGCACGTGGACGACTGGTACGCCGAGTTCTATGCGAACAGCGCCGAGTGCGTTGGTATCGAAGAGCGCGGTGACTTCGGTTCGCTCTACGGAACGAGCTACTCCGGCAATGCGGACTTCAGCTACGACGCCTACGGTAACTGGTGCCCGCAGCAGTTCAACTTCGACGTTCTCGGTACGGTCGGCACCGGTGTTGGTAACCGTGTCTACCTGGACCTCGACACGTTCGATGAGGACAACTACGCGTCGGTCGTGAACGAGAACATCGTTCCGGATGGCGGCGGCTTCCTCGAGAACTACCGCACGATCATCGACGGTGTCTCTTGGCACCACACGACGGACTTCCTCGGTGGCGTCAGTGACCCGCACTGCGACACGGCCGAGCAGAGCATCGTGAACGCGACGTTCAACCAGATCGCAGCCGCGATCGAGTGGATCTACGAGGTCGACTACGACCAGATCGCGACGCTCTGCGAGGATCCGTGCGGTACCACGGTCGTCGACGTCAACCCGATCGGCGGTTCCGCTCGCACGATGCTGTTCCAGAACAGCCCGAACCCGTTCAACCCGCACACCTCGATCCGCTTCCAGCTGGCCAACTCTGGCCCGGCTGAGCTCGCGGTCTTCGACGTTGCTGGTCGTAAGGTTCGTACCCTCGTCAAGGGCAACCTCGACGCGGGTGACCACAATGTGACCTGGGACGGAATGGACGAGTCTGGTCGTCCGCTCGCCAGCGGTGTCTACTGGACGCAGCTGACCGCGGATGGTCACACGTACAACAAGAAGGCGACGGTCCTCCGCTAATCGCGGATCACCGACGTCCCGCGTTCGAGAAGGGGGGAGGGCCTTGTGCCCTTCCCCCTTCGTCGTCGATGGAAGAAGGCTCGGGAATCCACCGTCACTTGTTTCCCGCCGATAGGAGCCCGACTCCTTTGATTTCCGCGCTATGCCAAGCTGCCCCGAGGCGTTAGGATTCCGCGTGACCGTGCCGTCCCGGTCGGGCGCGGAGATTGACAACGTTTCTGGCGTGGTGCTAGGGTTGTGGTGGCCGGGGGTATGAATCTCAGGAGCTGTTCCTGTCATGGATGAGAACCGCCCTCGGCGTTCCGCTCAGGCGTTACTTTCCCTATCTGCCCTCTGCCTTCTCGTAGCGATCGTGGCTCTCGGCACGTTCGGGCCCGGGTGTAGGGACGAGAACACCATTCCCGTCGATCGAAACCTCGCACCCGAGACGTTCCTGACTGGAGCTCCCGGCGACAGCCAGGCGGCCTTCTATGCCGTGCGGCTCTATTGGAGCGGGATCGATCAGGACGGCGAAGTCGTCGGCTACGAGTATGCCGTGACGGAATCCCTGCCCGATCTCGAGGCCATCGAGTACGAGTTCACGACCAAGACGGATTCCCTCTTCCGGTTCCAAGTCGAGTCTTCTCGCGAGATCTTGGGGCACCGGTTCTACGTGCGCGCGATCGACAACGACGGCAAGGTCGACCCCGTGCCGGCCTGGGCCTTCTTCGCCGCCCGAAACATCTGTCCTCCGGCTGTCGAGTTCACTCAGGCAATCGCCTTCTCACCCGACTTCGCGGAGACGCTCCAGATCACCTCCACGGAAACGAGGGAACGTTCCATTACAGACACCGTGCCCACGGGCTGGTCGGTGTGCTTCGAGTGGGAAGGATCGGACTGTGATGCGATCCTCGACGACAACGGAGAGGTGCACCAGGTCGGATCGATCCAGCGCTACTTCCGGAACCTGGCGCCGCGCGAGTTCTCCGAGCTCGGAGGGACGATCAACGACACGACCGTTTGCTACAACGCGTCCGAACTGTCGAGCGGTCCCTTCTTCTTCCGTGTCCGGGCCGTCGACGACGCAGGGTACTCGGGCTCCGAGATTGCTCTCCGGAGTTTCGTTTGGAACCGGGATCCGATCACTCGCTTCGAGCGCATCTTCGACCCCGATACTGGCGACTCCGTGCAAGTCGTGTACGTCGACACGATCGGGTCTGGCGATGAGTTCGTACCGGTGAAGGACGGGGATACCATCCCGCTCCCGTCGGCAGGCATCTCGATCAGGCTCGCGCTCTCCGCCTATGATCCGGACGATCCGTCCGGGAACGGCGAGGTCGTCGGGTACGAGTCTCGGATCCAGGAACTCTCCGCCCGCTATGACGACCTGCCGGTCTCCGATCCGACCTGGGAGACCAGTCTGACCGATCGCAACGCGCTGAAGCCTAGCGCGACCTACACGATCCAGGGCCGGTCGACCGACAAGCTCGAGCGCGACGGAACTCCGACTACGATCCGGCTCTATCCGAACCGGCCCGCCCGCTTCCTCACGAGCGGTGAGTTCTTCGGCGCACCGTTCGAGCAGTTCCCCCAAGAGGGTGACGTTCTCTCTCTCCCCGCCGGGACAGACAGCATCGCTGTCGAGTTCCTAGCGGTCGATCCGGATCGCTCGAATCCAAGGGCCAACCTGATGGAGTACCGCACTCGCTTCGATCTGGCGCCCGGACAAACCGGTGGAGCGTTCTCTGCTTGGGTGCGAGGTGAGACTGCAGCCAGCTACTTCCGGCAGCTGGTCGGGCTACGGACCGGCTCGTTCATTCCGGGTGAGTACATCTTCACGATCGAGGCTCAGGAGTTCCGATCGGGAAGCAACGCCACTCTCGTAAAGAGACGAGTTCGCCGCTCCGTGAAGTTCACCGTGGTCGAAGGCTGAGAGAGGAAGTCTCGATGAAATTCTCACGTCCCCTCCTCCTAGTCGTCGCGTTCCTCGGATTCCTCCAGATCCAGTGTCTCCTCATTCCGGACGACACGGAAAAGGGCACGCGCGTTGCCAACATTCGCCCGAGCGTCCGGATCACCGCAGGCGCTTCGAACTCCGATACGACCGGGCTCAGCTACAAGGTTCTCTTCCGCTGGAACGGTGTCGATGTCGACGGAGTCGTCTCGCTCTTCCAGTACGCGGTCGATGACACCGTGACCGAGGGAGCGTGGCGCGACACCACGGAGTACTCGGCGAGAATCAACTTCACGGCCGAAGTCCAGGACTCGCTGACCGGAGACTCGAGTCGGTTCACGGACTGGCACACGTTCTACATCCGCGCGATCGACAACGAAAGCGCCGTTTCGGTTCCCGATCATCGGTTCTTCAACGCGGTCACGATCGCGCCGGAGACGACGATCGAGTTCCCGATCATCACCTCAGCTACCCCGCAGCTCCAGCAGACGCTCATCGTTCGGTGGGACGGCGACGACCTCGACAGTTCCGACCCGGAGCAGAAGCCCGTCGCCTGGGAGTACAAGCTCGTTCCCGTTGAAAACATCATCACCGACTCCCCGGAAGTGATCGAGGCGTCGATCATCGAGTCCGACAACCTGCTTCTCGATACGCTTCGCGTTGGGGACAAGCGACGTTGGATCCGAGTTCCATTCGAGGAGTCGTCACTTCGTCTGGCCAACCTCGTTCCAAACTCTCAGCTCGCGTTCGCGGTCCGGGCGGTCGACGAGGCCGGCGCGGTCGAACCAGGGTTGGAAAAGAACCGCAACTACATCGCGTTCATCGTCTCCGGTGTCCCGGGTACTCCCGAGATCACGATCGGTCTGCCCGCCGGCGACAGCCACAGATTCACGGCCGCCGCGCCCGACCCGTGGGAGATCGAGGTGCCCGCGAACCGAGAGATCCGCTTCCGTTGGACCGGGGATGCAAGCGCCTACGGTTCGGAGTTCGGAAACTCGAACTACGGGCTCGACATTCCGGATCCAGAGGACGAAACGCTGCGGGATCCGAACGGCATCGGCGGCTGGATCGGTTGGGGTGCCTGGCGCGAAGTGGCGAGCCCGATCGTCTTCTCCAACGCTGAGGCGGGGCAGAGGCACCATTTCTGGGTCAAGGGAAGGGATATCAGCGATTCGAGGGACTCCGAACTCCTCTGCGAGGTGTCGATCTTCGTGGTGCCGTTCACGTTCGAGAAGCTCGCACTCATCGTCGATGACTCGAAGTCCGTCCCTGATGTCGATCACGATGCTTTCATGAAGCTCGTCATGGCGCGGCGTTTCCTCGACTTCGACGAGGTGGACGAGTTTCCGCTCTGGGGAACGCCGACCGAAGGCTCCGCACCCGTCGGGCTGAGCACGCTCCAGCTCTCGTACCTCGCGCAGTACCAGCACATCCTCTGGCACACGAACCGAGGAGTGTCGGGCGGGCCGGGTCTGCCCTTGAACCAGATCAAGGACGATCTCGGCACGTACCTCTCTGCGGGTGGCCGGATGTTCCTGGTCGGCGATCGTATCTCTTCGCACATGGTGGATGGCGTGTTCCGGTATCCGAAGGACCCGCCGCCGCTCGAAGGGGACGAAGGCGGAGACTTCGAGACGGACAACTTCATCTGGACCCATATGCGGGTACGGAACCGGATCGTTTCGCTCGAGACGGGCGCGAATCCCGCGCAGCTCGAGGCGAGTGGACTCGTCGGGGCACGCTCTCTCCATCCGGCGTACCCTGATATCGATCTCGACTACCAGAAGTGGGATCCGTGGCTCGTCCTGGACGGTAACGCGTTCCAGAGCGGAATCTCGCGGTGGGAGGCGGTGCAAGGCTTCTTCCGGCCGATTCAGAGGTTTGCCGGCATGGATTCCTTGTACGCGCCCGTGACGTTCGACACGACGTATACGTACGGAGCCCGCCACGCGGGATACGACGATGCGGTGTTGGGATGGCGGTACGAGTCGACGCGTCAGGACACGATCGACGGCACGGAACAAGGCCGTCTCGTCGTTATCGACTTCCAGCCGTACTACTTCGACGCGAACGCGGTCCAGGACATGGGAACCTCGAGCATCAACTGGCTCATGACGGGCCTCGACCACTAGTCAGGACGTCGATCGGATGGGTGTCCCCAAGGGAGGGGTGGATTTGGTGACGCGGCTATTGCAGAGGTTGAGTCACGGGGTTGGGTTGGGTCTGATCATCAGCGTGCTCGGCGCTTCGAGCGGCGGTGCCGCGGAGTTCCTTGCTCCGCCCGAGATCGGGAACCGCACGGTCGGACTGTCTTGGACAGCGGATCCCGACGATGCGGTGTTCACGGGGAACATCGTACTCGAGGTCGACGAAGAGTATCCGTTCATTCATGGAGCGGATCGTCCCGTCGTCGATGTCGCCGCCTTCAACAGCGTCCGAGAGTTCCTTTCCTACGCGGAAGGGGAGCGAGAGCTGAAGCGTTGGAGTCGAGACGACGGTGAGATCATTCAGAGCCTTCCCATCGCGTCGCCGGGGAACCCGGTCGACCTCACGATTCACGGGTCGAATCGGTACGCCCTCGCTGCCTACGACGACGGTTCTGTAGAGTTGTGGGATCTCGAAGAGAGCCCTGACTCCTCCCGAATCGCGGAGATATCTCCCCTTGCTCTTCATCGCGTCGAGTTCCTCTCTCGTGTCACGGACGAGGCGGACTTCCGCTTCGTTGCGGCGGGAGAAGAGAACCTCGTCTACTACATGAACGCGATCGGAAGTGTCGGATTCACGATGACCGTCCCCGGAGGTGGGGTCGAGGCGATCGCGCTCAGCCCGGACGGGTCGTTCCTCGTCACCGGCGGCGCCGACGCTCGTCTCCGTGTCTGGAGGATCGACGACGGACGCCCGGACTCTCCGCTCGCATTCTTCGTGACGCACCAGGGAACCGTTCGGGACATCGTCATCGATCCGACCTCCACTCGGATGGCCTCGATCGACGCCACAGGGCACGTGATCATCTCGGTGCTCCGAACGGGACAGAAGCTGGGAGAGTTCGACACGGATGCTTCCGAAGGCGCAGGAAAGCTCGCCTACTCGCTCCCCGATGGAGCCGTGCTGAGCATCGCCCAGGGCAACGGTACCATCACGATCCGAGACGGGTTCACGGGGCGCGAGTACCGCCAGCGGCAGGTCTCGACGGACGGAATCACTGCCTATACGTTGGGCTCGGACGGTCTCCGCTCGGTTGTGGGGGATCGGGACGGTCGGATCCAGATTGCGAGGGCAGGACGCTGCATCCCTTCCGCGGCGGACCCGATCTGCTTCGGAGGGTACAAGATCTGGCGGAACACCGTTCCGGACACCTCCGGGAAGGTGCTCATGCGAGAGTACCGGTTCGATTCCGATACATGGACCTTGGACAGCGCGACCCACCACTTCAACGACCCGGACTCCCTCGTCATCCGCGTATCGCCTCCCGGAGAGGAAGACGAAGAAGATGAGATCCGGCGGTCCGGCCCGCACAACGGCGTTCCGTATTTCTACAGCGTGACTCGGTTCGACCGGCACTACTTCCAGGGTCAGGTAGCCGACGTGAACTCGAACTCGGTCATCGACGGCTTCTACCGCGACCCGGGGGCCGACAGTCCCACTCCGATCGTTCCAACTCCGGATGCGCGCACCGAGGTTCCGGAGCTGAGCGAAGTGTATGTCGTTCCGAACCCGTACAAGTCGGGTGAAGTGCCTTGGGACGAGATCGGCGGTCCGCACGTCGAGTTCCGAAACCTTCCGGAAGTCGCCACGATCAAGATCTTCAACGTGGCGGGCGACTTCGTCAGGCGGATCGAGCATCAACGCGACAAGTATGGCGAGGCCCGCTCGTCCGAGCCTTGGAATCTCGACAACAAGGCCGGCAAGCAGGTGACTTCGGGCGTGTACCTGTATCACATCGAGACGCCGGACGGAGAGCTCATCCAAGGCTACTTCGTCATCATCCTGTAGGGCGGCTCCCCGAGCCGCCCCGGCATGCCGCCCTCGACCGAATCGAGTCCACGGTGGAAGGACCCACTCCTGTGGGCGTACATCCTCTTCCTGGTCTTCGCGGTCGTGTTGCGGGTTGCCTACCTCTCCGAGTACGCGTCCAGTTTCCCGACGTATGAGCGCCCCCTCGTCGATGCGAGGATCTACGAGCAATGGGCGGCGCGGATCGTTCAGGGTGACATCTGGAGCCGAAGCGAAGGCGTGTTCTACCGCGCCCCCTTCTACCCGTACTTCCTTGCCGCGCTTTGGTCCGTCTTCGGCGCGCTGCAACCGGTCACCATAGTCGTCCAGGCGATCCTCGGCGTCGCGACGATGCTACTGGTTGCGCGGCTCGCCGCTCGCTGGGGCGGACCGGGCGCAGGGCTTGGAGCGCTCGCACTCCTCGCGCTCTACGGTCCGCTCTACACTGCCGAAAGCAAGCTGCTGGCCACGACGCTAGCGCTCTTCCTCCAGGTGCTGGTGCTGATCCTGGCCCTTCGCGTCGCGGACCGTCCGACTTGGCCGCGTTCGCTCCTCCTGGGGGCCACGCTCGGACTCGCCGTACTCGTCCGGCCGCTCTGGTTGCTCTGGGTTCCGCTACTTCCGCTCGTGCTCTTGGGACGACCGCAGATCCAGGCTCTGCGCGTCGTCTGGATCCCTTTCCTCCTCGGGGTAGCTGTCATGATCGCGCCGGTGACGTTGCGCAACTTCGTGGTCGGTGGAGACCTCGTTTTGATCGCATCGAATGGAGGAATGACCTTCTTCCAGGGCAACAACGTCGAGAACAGATCCGGACTCCTCACGATCATTTCGCGCTTCGAGATGTTCGGGAGCGCGGAGCGTCAGCAGGAAGTCGAGACGCGGGTTGCGTCGGAGCTCGCGGGACATAGCCTCACGCCGCGCGAGACGAGCCGTTTCTGGTTCCGACAGGGGCTCGAGTTCATCACGGATTCTCCCCGGGCGTGGCTCGCGCTCGAGGCGAAGAAGCTCTTCCGTCTCGTCTCCTCGTTCGAGCCGGGGGACAACTACTCGCACGCTCTCGAGCGCGACCGGATCCGCGGACTCACGTTTGCTTTCTTGCCCTTTGGTGTCCTTCTCGCGCTCGCCCTCCTAGGAACCTCGAGGAAACTGTCGTTCACGCCAGCGGCGAGGCTCGCGGCGTTGTCGGCTGCGACCGGGCTCTGCGGTTGCCTCGTGTTCTTCGTGAGCTCGAGGTACCGGATGGAAGCGGTCCCCGGGCTCGCGATCCTCGGCGGCGCTGCGCTCGCAGGTGGAGTGCGTTGGCTGCGCGACTTCCGTGAGGTGAGCCGGGGCGGTTGGGTGTTCGCACTCAGCATGGTCTCCGCGGGGCTCGTACTCGCGGTTACTTGGTTTCCTCCTGGGACACCCGCCCAGTCGGCCGAGTCGATCAGTCTCCTGCAAATGGGCAATGCGTGGGAGAGACAGGGCGACCGCGAACGAGCGCGCACCGCGTATGAACAGTCGATCGAGAGCCTGCCTGAGAATGCGTTTTCCTGGCGGAGTCTTCTCCAGCTCACCGTCCAGGACTCCGGGGCGGCGGTTGCATTGCAGAGACTCGACTCGGCGCCCGAGTCCGCTCGCTCGCACCCCGAGGTCCGGCAACTCCGCGGCCGGTTCCTCGCTGCACTCGGTCGGCCCGACGAAGCGATCCCCGAGTTCGAGCAGGCGACGAAGGACAGTCCCGAGCTGCGCGAAGCCTGGTTCTACTTGGGTTCCGCGCTTCGCGACGTTGGGCGCTATCGGGATGCGATCGGCGCGTACGAGATGTCCCGCCAGAAGGGATGGCCGGAGGTCGACGTCCTTCCCGTGCTCTCCTTCCTCAAGGTCCAAACGGGCGATCTCATCGGTGCGGAGGAGGACGCGCGCGCGGCTCTCGCCATCGACGGCTCACTCTCTTCGGCTCAGCTCAACCTGATCGTGGCCGATGTCTATCTCGGAAACTTGGGGGAGGCGGAACGGCTCCTGTCCGAGCGGGACTCGAACGATCCTCTGACTCGGTACTACCGTGGCCTGGTTGCCCTGCGGAGAGGGGAGTGGAGCGAAGCAGAGCAGCACCTCTCCCATGCCACTCGACTCGACCCGGGCAACCGGAGAGCCGCCTACTATCGCTCCCTCGCGCTCGTCGCCCTGGGGCGCGCGCCGGAGGGATGGCCGGAGTCCGCCGTCGACGACGAGGAGCCCGCGGCTCGCGGGACGGAGTCGTCTCGGACGATCCCGGGGGACACCCAGGTGCTGGCACGGCGCTGGCTGCAGGTGCGCTCCAAGAACCCCTGGAGCGGGATCCCGGAACGAGGAGCGGAACTCGATCTCTGGGACGAGCTTCGGGCCGCCAGTGCCCCCGTGCTCGACGAGATCGTCCGCTATGTCGGGGAAGAGGAGGCGGGGCTTCATCCTGCGGGGAATCCCTGATGGTCTGAACTCGCAGCCGCCTTGCTTCGCAGTTCGCCGCTGATATACTGCCGGTTCGGCTCGAAATCACGGTTACCGACTTCGCGAGGCAAGGAATCCATGAGCGAAACGTACGTCTACTCCTTCGGTGGTGGGCAGGCTGACGGTCGGGGCGACATGAAGGACGTCCTCGGCGGCAAAGGCGCCGCGCTCGCCGAGATGACGCGCGCCGGCATCCCCGTCCCGCCCGGCTTCACCATCACCACGGGCGCCTGCAATCTCTACCAGGCCCAGGGCAAGCTCTCGAGCGCGGTCACCGATCAGCAAGCGGAAGCACTCGCTCGGCTCGAAGAGACGACCGGAAAGAAGCTGGGTGACTCCGACGATCCGCTACTCGTCTCCGTCCGTTCGGGCGCCAAGTTCTCCATGCCGGGGATGATGGACACGATCCTCAACCTCGGGCTCAACGACCACTCCGTCGAGGGGCTCGCGGTCAAGACCGACAACCGTCGGTTCGCGCTCGACTCCTATCGCCGGTTCCTCCAGATGTTCGGGAACGTCGTCCTCCAGATCGAGAAGGACGTGTTCGAGCACGAACTCACCGGGCTCAAGAAGGAACGCGGTCTCAAGCTCGACACCGAGATGACGACGAAGGACCTCGCCGATCTCGTCGACATTTTCAAGGCGAAGATCCGCGAGCAGACGGGGTCGGACTTCCCGCAGGATCCACGCACGCAGCTCGACATGGCGCGAGACGCGGTCTTCCGCTCCTGGAACAACGAGCGTGCGGTCTACTACCGCAGACAGAACGACATCCCCGACGATCTCGGGACGGCCGTCAACGTGCAGTCGATGGTGTTCGGGAACAAGGGCGACGGCTCGGGAACAGGCGTCGGCTTCACCCGGAATCCGTCGACCGGCGTCAACGAGTTCTACGGTGAGTACCTTCTCAACGCGCAGGGCGAGGACGTGGTCGCCGGAATCCGCACTCCGCATCCGCTCGCCGATCTCGAGAAGGACATGCCGAAGTGCTACGCGCAGCTCCGCGAGATCACGGGGCGTCTCGAGACGCACTACCGTGACGTCCAGGACTTCGAGTTCACGATCGAAGACGGCAACCTCTTCATGCTCCAGACGCGGAACGGCAAGCGGACCGCACAGGCCGCGATCAAGATCGCGGTGGACATGGTCAAGGAAGGTCTCATCGACGAGAAGGAGGCTCTCCTTCGCGTCCAACCGGAGCAGCTCGACCAGCTCCTCCATCGCCGCGTCGATCCGAAAGCGAAGGCCGAAGTGTTGGCCAAGGGCCTCGCGGCATCTCCGGGCGCGGCCGTCGGCAAGATCGTGTTCGATTCGCACGAAGCGGTGGAAGCGGCTGCGGCCGGCGAAGCCGTCGTCCTCGTCCGCATGGAGACGAACCCGGACGACATCCGTGGGATGGACGCGGCGAAGGGGATCCTCACCGCGACAGGTGGTATGACCTCGCACGCAGCCGTCGTCGCGCGCGGAATGGGAAAGTGCTGCGTCGCGGGTTGCAGCGCCGTCGAGATTCACGAGAAGGACGGGTACTTCCTCGTCGCTGGAAAGAAGTTCTCCCGCGGCGACGTCATCACCCTCAACGGGTCGACGGGTGAAGTGCTCGAAGGTGCGGTGAGCACGCTGCCGCCGGAGATGAGTGCCGAGTTCCAGACCTTCATGGGCTGGGCCGACGAAGTCCGCGGGCTACGTGTCCGTGCGAACGCCGACATTCCTCGGGACGCGGCACAAGCTCGCGAGTTCGGCGCGCAGGGGATCGGACTCTGCCGGACCGAGCACATGTTCTTCGCCGAGGACCGGCTTCCGTGGGTGCGCCAGATGATCCTGAACGGACCGACCGCGAAGTCGCTGCGCAAGCGGCTCACGGGGCTCGAGCGGGAGATGGCCGACGCGGGTGGTGCGCGCAAGGAGAAGCTCGAGACGGAGGCCAAGCGGGTGCGCGAGGCGCTCGCGGAGCCACAGAGACTCTTCGACGAAGCGCTGGCCAAGATGCTCCCGCTCCAGCGCGAAGACTTCCACGGCATCCTCAAGGCGATGGAGGGGCTGCCCGTAACGATCCGGACGCTCGATCCGCCGCTCCACGAGTTCCTTCCGAGCAAGCAGGAGCTCGCAGTCGAGATCGCGCTGCTCGAGACGAAGGGCGATTCCGCGGAGCTCGAACAGAAGCGTCATCTCTACCGCGTCGTGGAGGAGCTCACCGAGTTCAACCCGATGCTCGGCCACCGCGGATGTCGTCTCGGGATCAGCTTCCCTGAGCTCACCGCGATGCAGTCTCGCGCGATCCTCGAGGCGGCCTCCGGTCTCCTCAAGGAGAACATCCGCGTCTTCCCCGAGATCATGATTCCGCTCGTCGGTGACGTTCGTGAGTTCCGTCATCAGCGTGCGATCGTCGACCAGGTCGCTCGCGAAGTGCAGCAGGCCACCGGAGTCGAGGTGCCGTATCTCGTCGGGACGATGATCGAAGTCCCGCGTGCGGCCCTCACCGCGGACGAGATCGCTACGGAAGCGCAGTTCTTCTCCTTCGGGACGAACGACCTCACGCAGATGACGTACGGGTACTCGCGCGACGACGTGAGCAAGTTCCTCTACGAGTACATCGAGGTCGGCATCCTGGACCGGGATCCGTTCGTCTCGCTCGATCAGACCGGAGTGGGGCAGCTCGTCGCCGGTGCAGTCGAAAAGGGAAGGGGAGCGCGCACCGACATCAAGATCGGCATCTGTGGAGAGCACGGTGGCGATCCGAGGTCGATCGACTTCTGCTATCGCCACGCCCTCAACTACGTGAGCTGTTCGCCCTATCGGGTGCCGATCGCGAGGCTGGCCGCGGCCCAGGCCACGCTCCGTCACCAGGAAGGCACGGAGGCGCCGGACGCGACCCGCTAGGCTGCTTTCGTGGCTACGCGCTAGTTCGGCTCCTGATCGACTCTCTCAGCTTCGTCCCCTTCTCGTTCTCGAATGAGGAGGGGACGTTTCCGTTGTGGGAGCACGCTGATCGCGACAGTCGTTCCTGGGACTCGGTGCGCGTACAATGTGCGAGCCTTCCGGGATCGATCATCAGCTCTGGTTCGAGGTGCGGAGACCTCTCAGTATGCCAAAGCGCCGCTCGGCGAAACCGAACCGCCCACCTCGGCTCGATCGAGCGTGGGTGTGGGCGTTGATCATTGGACTCGTCGGGGCGCTGCTCTACGCACCCACACTGCGATTCGGCTTCATCGGATACGACGACACCCTGCTCATCACCCAGAACCAGGAGTTCCTGTCCAGGCTCTCCAACATCGGTAGAGCGTTCCTCCAGGGTGCCTGGCGCGTTCCTGGGTTCGACGGCGGCAACATCTACTACAGACCCGTCTACACGCTCTCCTTCATGTTCGACTCCCAGTTCGATGGCTCCAATCCCCTGGCGTTCCATCTGAGCAACGTCGTGCAGCATGGGATCGTCTCCGGACTCGTCTTCGCGCTTCTCCTCGCGATGGGGAACACGAGACCCGTGGCTGCGGTAGGTGCGCTCTTCTTTGCCGTCCACCCGACGTTCGTCCATGTGGTGGCGTGGGTTCCGGGCCGGGCAGACTCCTTGCTCGCGATCTTCGCGCTCACCTCGGTTCTCGCACTCGCCCTGCTTCAGCGCTCCGCCCAGGTATCGGATGCTCGGAAGAGGGTGCTCCTTCTCGCGCACTGGATCCTGTTCGCCCTCGCCTTGTTCACGAAGGAGTCGGCTATCGTTCTGCCACTTCTCGGCGGAGTCCTCCTCCTCCACCGGCCGACTTCGGTCGATCGACGGATCGTCGTTGCCGGGTGGATTCCGACGATCGTTCTGTGGGCGGTCCTCAGGTCCGTCTCCGTGGACACGCCGAACGACTTTCCGACGCTGGTCACCAATGTCCTGCGCCACGCGATCGTTCCCGTCCACTACCTGGGAAAGGCGGTGGTCCCGCTGGGACTGTCCGTCACCCCGACGATCGCAGACACGTCGAGTGTGTTCGGGATCGTCGTTCTCGTTGGGCTCACGCTGTGTGCGTTCCTCTCCAAGAGTCGACGCCCGTTCCTCATCGGGTTCGGAGTGTTGTGGTTTCTCGCCTTCATTCTTCCTTCCCTGTCCGTTCCGAGAAAGGCGGCCCTCGAGCAGCGGATGTATCTGCCGATGGTCGGGTTCCTCTTGCTCGTTCTGGGGTTCGTCCAGGTGCCCAAGGCACGGTCTGTGCGATGGGGGGTGGCTACGGTCCTGGCGATCTACCTGGGGCTCCTGGCGACGATCACCATCGGGAGGTTCGACGCGTACAGCAGCCGGATCGCGTTCTGGGAGAACGCGGTCGCGACGGCACCTCACGCGTCGTATGCGCGGGCGAGCCTCGGCGCCGTCTATGTCGCCCGGAGTCGCTACCAAGAGGCCGAGGAGCAGTATCAGGCGGCCGTGGAGCTGAACCCGCTCGAGCCGAAGGCGAACCACAACCTTGGATTCCTCGCGGCACAACGAGAAGACTATGAGTCGGCGGCGAGGTACTTCGAGCGCGAGATCCAAATCAACCCTGGGTTCGCCGACGCCTACTTCAACCTCGGCCAAGTCCTCTCTACCCTCGGTCGTCCCGAGGAGGCCCTCTCTCTCTGGGTTCGTACCCTCGAGATTGCTCCGGGCCACGAGCCGGCGCTTGCCTCGGCGGTGCAGTACTACGTTTCGGTCGGGAAGAGGCAGGAGGCAGAAAACTTGATTGCTCGCTACGGGGACCGTGCTCGCAAGCGCCCCTAGTGGCTCCTCGTTCCTGGCCGCGAATCTCCTGGAACCGACCGCGGTGGGCGGGGTGGTAGCCGCGTCGGCCTTCTCGGACTGACGCTCCTGCCGGGGTTTGTTAGTGTTCCCGAAGCCGAGAGGTCCCGCGGAGGAGAATCCGAGGGACCTTCCGGCATTTCGCCTAGGCAGGCCGTGGCGTTGGGGTTCACGAACGGGCTGCCAGCCAGGATGCAACCCCGGGGTCTTCCCCAAGGATGTGGAGCGCTCCATTGAACGACGTCAGTCTCCAGCTTCTCGCCCCGGACGTCTGGAAATGGGCGCTCGCGCTCGTTCCCGCGCTCTGTCTCGCCTTCTGGGCGTACTACAAGATCCTGGCCCCGCTCTCTCCACCGGCTCGGGTAACGCTCTGGATCCTCCGGGGACTGGCCTTCGCTCTCGTCATCTTCGCTCTCTGGCAGCCGACCCTCACGTATCGGGTGCCGGACACCGGAAAGCCGCGTCTCGCCCTCCTCGTCGACCGGTCCGGCTCGATGACCCTGCCTGCAGGGGAGGCTGGCTACCGGGACCGCGGCGAGGAAGCGCGTCGGCGCGCGGATGATCTCGCACGCGAACTGAGCGGCGACTACTCGTTGGAGTGGTTCGACTTTGGTGATCGGATCGAGCCCGCGGTGCGGGATTCCGCCGAGGTGTTCGCCGGGCCGACGTCGATCGGCGGCGCCCTGGAGGAGATTCTGGTCCGTTCCTCTGCCGACCCCGTCCACGGGATCGTCCTCGTCTCCGACGGCGTCAATACACAGGGTCGGGATCCCGTGCGGGTGGCCAAGGGGTCTCCGGTGCCTGTCTTCACCGTGCCGGTCGGCCCGGGTTCGGGTGTCCCCGATCTGGAAGTGCGACGCGTGCAGACCAACGCACGCGCCTTCGCCGGCGAACCGCTTCCGATGGATGTCGTGCTTTCTTCGAGCGGCCTCGAGGGTGCGACGGGAACCGTGCGTGTTCTGTCCGACGGCGAGGTGGTCGAGGAACGTGAGGTCGAGATCCTCGGCGACAAAGGGCTCGAGCAGGTCCTCCACTTCGAGCTCCACCCGGATGAGCCGGGATGGGAGCGGTACGACATACGGGTCGACCTAGACCAAGACGGCGTCCCGGAGAACAACGTCCGCGAAGTCGCGGTGGAAGTGATGGAGCGGAAGACCCGCGTTCTCTGCGTGAGCGACGCGATCGACTGGGACTTCGGCTTCCTTCGCCAGACGTTCGACGCAGATACCACGCTCGGCTACGCCTATCTCGTGAGGACTCGGGGAGACGAGTATCGGGGCTACGGCAAGAAGCCGCCCACTGCGCTTCCCACGAACGCGGCGGCCCTCGAGGACTACGCCACCGTCGTGCTCGTCTCGACAGGGAGCGCGAACTTCCCGAAGCCGTTCCTCGAGGCCGTCGGTAGCTTCGTGGCGAGAGGCGGCGGTCTATGGATCGTTGGCGGTCCGACCGACGCGGGAAGCTGGTCGCAAGTCGACCGATTCCAGCGCATCCTTCCCGCGAAAGCCGTGGATAGGGCCGGCGGGCAGAGCGCGCTCGCGGGGATCGAACTCGCGGCCCAGGGAATGCGGCATCCGATCACGTCGCTCCGCGACAACCCATCCCAGACGGCAGCGGTGTTTGCCTCGCTTCCGCCGATCTGGCGTTCGCGGTTCGGGCTGGAGCTCAAAGGGAACGGCCGCGAGTTGCTCACGTTCCGGGGACAGGGGCCGGGGCGCACTGCCCTCGTCGCCGGCTTCGGAGACCGAGGCAAGGTCGTCTGGCTCCCGGCGCGTGGACTCTGGAGGTGGAAGCTCACTGCCGTCGGGTCCGAGGTTCCGGCGAGCCTCTTCGCGGACTTCGCGATCGGGACCGTCCGTTGGCTCGCCGAGCCGGCCATCCGCGAGCGGTTCCAGGTCGAACCGGGGCGCAGGGTGTATCCCAACGGCGAATCGATCAACTTCCTCGCCAACCTCTGGAACCAGAGCCTCCAGCCGATCGAAGACGCGCAGATCGCGGTCGAGGTGCGGGCAGACTCGGCTTCGTCGCTCTCCGTGGAAATGGCCCCTTCGACGACGGAACCCGGTAGCTACGAAGGACGGGGCCCAGGTCTTCCACCAGGCAGCTACTCGTACGTC
The DNA here is from genome assembly GCA_020633975.1 of Candidatus Eiseniibacteriota bacterium. GTDB lineage: Bacteria > Eisenbacteria > RBG-16-71-46 > CAIMUX01 > CAIMUX01 > JACKCR01. The sequence continues at coordinate 365,231 of JACKCR010000002.1, forward strand.
GCCCGAGCCGTCGACGCGAACGGTCACGATCTCGGAACGGCCGAAGGGACGTTCTGGGTGGAGACGATGGGGCCCGAGTTCTCGCGCATCGCGTCGGACCGGGAGACCATGCGCCAGATCGCGAGCGAAAGCGCCGGTTCCATGGTCGAGGCCGCATCCCTCGCCGACCTCGCCAAGTCGATTCCGGACGCGATCCGTCGGCTCGGACGGGTGAAGGAGCTCGAGCTCTGGAACCATTGGCTGCTCTTCGCTCTGTTCGTCCTCGTCTTGTCGACGGAGTGGTTCCTCAGGCGACGCCGCGGCCTCGCCTAGACCCTGCGGTTCGGGCCCAAGCGTCCGGCTCCCTGGCACGTTCCACGCATCAGTGATCCTCGTCTGCCGACGGCTCGACACCTGGCAGACGAGGAGGCTGGATGTCCGTCTGTCCCCGTCGTGTTGGTTTCCGTCCGTCGATACTCGAGACGCTGATACTGACTCTGGCTTGTACGGCGACCGCCATCCCGGTTCACGCGGCACTGCTCATCAACGAGATTCTCTACGACCCTGATGGGGCCGACTCCGGTCGGGAGTGGGTGGAGCTGCACAACACGGGCCCCTGGCCTGCCCCGGCGGAGGGGTTGGAGCTGCAGTTCGCGAATGGGAGCGGACCGGGGAGCTGGACCGTCGTCTGGGCGGGCGGAGCCTCGGAGTGGATCGAACCCGGTCAGTTCTTCCTCGTCGGCGAGCGCACAGACGGCCCGGTCGACTCGAGCGTGCGGCTCGGGCTTCAGAACGGCCCAGACGCGCTGCGTCTCGTGCGAGATGGATTCGTCCTCGATCTCGCCGGGTGGGGAGAACCGCTCTCACCCGAGCTGCGGGAGGGAGAGGCAGCGGAGACGGTAGCTGGGGGAGAGAGCCTCTCGCGCCTCGACGGCGTCGACACGGACGACAACGCGCGTGACTTCTCTCCGCGCACGCCGTCTCCGGGCCGCCCGAACTTTCCCCGTGTCGACGTCGCCGTCCGGCTCGAGCCGCCGGGCGGTCGTCTCCTCCCCCTCGACCCGTCCACGGTTCGCTTGTCGGGGCGCGTCATCGTCGAGAACCGTGGACTCGAGTCGGTCGCGCTCGGACGGGTCGATTGTACGATCCAAGGGAACCGGATCGTGTTTGGCGCCGACTCTCTCCGGCCTGGCGAGACGATCTCCGAGGGCTTTCGCGAGCCGGCGATCGAGCTGAGTGGCGATGCCGCGCTCGTCGCTCGAGTCCACCTCCTGGCCGACGGGGACGACCGGAACGACGTCGACACGCTCCGCGTGGCCTGGTCCGAGTCGCCGGTCCGGTTGACCGAGATCCACCCCCGTCCTGTCGACTCCGGACCGGAGTGGTTCGAGTTGGAAGCGCTCGAACCGATCGCGCTCGCCGGTTGGTGGCTGGAGGACGCGAGCGGCTCTGCCGTTCGCCTCCTTCCCGCGGACAGCCTTCTCGCCGGCGTCCTGGTGGTCTCCTCGGAAAGCGGAATGGGGTCCGTCTCGTCCGAAGGATGGCCTTCCCTCAACGATCGGGCGGGCGGGAGCGGGATCGCGGACACCCTCTTCGTGTTCGACCCTTCAGGCCGGGTGCGAGACTGGGCCGTCTACGGGGAGACGTCGCCCGGCTATTCGTGGATCCGCACGCGAGGGCCGCCCGCGGCCGATCCCAGGGATCTCTGGATCCCCGATACGCGCCATCTGGGCGGAACTCCCGGCCGTCTGACGGATGCGGAGACAGGATCGCTCTGGCCCTTCCCAGGCGGGGTTTCCCTGCAAGACCACCCGGACGGTGCCTGGATCGACCTGCCGCCGGGGACCGAGTCCTACACGTTCGACGTATACGATCTGCGGGGACGCCAAGTCCGCCGCGTGTCCGGACGGACGCGAGGAGAACGGGTCCGGTGGGACGGACGAGATGGCACCGGAGCCCGACTCGACGCTGGCGTGTACGTTCTCGATTTGCACGCGGAAACGGACCGCGGAGCGAGCCGACGAACGGCAACGGCCGTACTCGATCGATGAGGACCGGGATCCGTCGCCGGACGAGAGACGCGACGCACTCCCAGCTCGTGGCCACGGCGACGCGGGTGGCCGCTCTGGTTTCGATCGTCGTGACGGCCTCGATGCTCGTCGCGTTGATCATCTCCGTCGCCGTCACTCCGGCCCGCGCAGCGTTCGAGTTGAGAATGTCGCCCGCGGATCAGGGGCATGTGGGGACGAGTTGGTCCCGCGACGATCGGGAAGTGTCGGGTCTCTCGGTGACGACCCGCCACCTTCGCCCGTACCAAATCCCCGGACTTCGCTTCGACGGGTTCCGGGTTGGAACCGGAGTGTGGTCGATCGACGCTTCCCAGCTGTCTCTGGACGGATATCGAGAGAAGGCACTGGGGATCGGTTGGGGAACGGAGGCGAGTTCCCTCTGGGCTCACTCCGATCTCTTTCATCGCGGCCCGAGTGGCGACCGCGTTCCTGCGGGTGGCGTGGCGGCCCATGGCGGTGGGTCGCTGTCGATCGGTGGGGCCGCGGATTTGGGACGCCTGAGGATCTCTCTGGCCTCACTCGATCTCCTCAGGTTTGGCGACGCTGGCCTTCCTCCTCGGACCTTTCGAACTGGAGTCCACGTACTCACCTCGGACGCGTTCGAACTCCACGGCGAGCGCGAGTGGAACGCACGACAGACGCCGTGGGACCGGATCTGGATGGTCTGGCGTCCGGCGGGAGGGCTTGGACTACGCATCGGGCTCGATGATCGCGTTCCTCTCAGCGGAGTGGAGCTCGGTCACTCTGACCTTCGGGTACGTGCATGGGTGCGCGTCCATCCAGAGCTGAACCCAACGACAGGGCTCGAGCTCGAGTTCGTACTTCCGTTCGGGAGCGGTCCTGGACATCGCAAGTCGACTGACTCGCAAGGTGAGAACTCGGCCCAAGTGGCGAGCGAACCTACCGTGGTTTCGACGCCGGCATCGTCTCCCGCCGGGTTCTCGAGGGCCGATTCGTTCGGGAGCGTCGATTGGGACGATGCTCCGGAGCAGGTCGAGCTCGACGAACGACCCTGGTTGCTGCCGGACTCGCTCTCGGTGTGGGAGCTCCGTCGGGAGGACGGGTGGTCGACGTCCGAGCTTCCCGGCGCATCGATGAGGGACGGCTACGTTGAAGGCGACAGCCATAGTGTGGTTCGGGGCGGCGCCGATGCGGTCGCGTCCACCCTCGATTCGCTCGGTGGGCCGACGCTCCGGAACGGCACGCGCGTCCACCGGATCCCGCTTCCGATCTCCGAGGTCTTGTCCCTCGACTCTTGGCCGGGTGTTCCCGATTCGGTTTGGCAGTGGCGAGTCGCGCTTCTCTCGGACCATCTCGTTGCGGATGCGGATCGTGCCCATGGGAGCCACGTGTCGCGCTGGGGCGACCTAATGCCGTTGTCCTCCGAGGAGGCAGAGTTCTGGAGGGACTGGATTCCCTACTTCGCGCCGATCCGTACCGGCACGTACGCGCCAAGCGGCGGGGTTCGGGGCCACTCGGATCGCCGACCATCGGATCCGACTGTCCGAGTCGAGACGAGAGTTCGCTCATTGGACGGTGTGTCCACGAAGCGAACCGTCTGGTCGCTGGAATCGGGCGTCCCCGGGCGTTGGTCGATCGTCGGCACGCGCTTCGAGCGGTCCACGTCACCTGCGCGTCTCTTCCTGCACGCCGGTGGAACGCGTTGGGGAGTGAAGGTGGACTGGGGACGAGTGCGCCCGCGAAGCGGGCTCGCGGTCGACCTCGGCAGAACGCGGTCAGCGCCCGGAAGGATGTTGACCGCGGAACTGGGAGATTCCCGCAGACGCCTGCGGACCCGTGTCGGCCCGGATGGGATGGACGTGGAGCTCGCGTTTCAAGAGTGGAGGATCGCAGCCTCCACGGGAGGGCTTTGGGAAGGGGAGTTTCACTCCGGTAGGGGGAGGGTCGCCGCGATTCGCACGCACGGCGACGTGTGGTTTCTTCGATCCGTACATGCCGTGCCTCTCTCTCGAGGGAAGCTCGATCTGCTCGTCACCGAGCGGATCACGGGAAGCGCCGCCACGAGCCGCACCGACGCTCGAAGCCTCGCGTTCGACCGTCGGGTTTCGTGGAGCACATCTCCCGCGATTCGATTGGGGGCCCGTTGGAAGAAGAGCCGCGCCGACGGCGGTCCCCGGTTCATCCTCGGACTTCCCAGCCTCGTGGCCGCGACCGAGTCCCGCGAGTTCACCGCCACCGTCGTTACTCCGGCGACGTCCGTGTCCGCGAAGTTCGACCTTCGCGTACGGCGGACAGCGTCGAGGAACGACCGAGGTGCGGTGACAAAGACGACGTCGTTCGCGCTTCGGCACTGGGGTGGATACCTCCCGCCCGAGTCCTCGCGGGACGTCGGCTTCGAATGGGAGGCCGGGGTGGCCGGCACGGAGCGGAGTGGTCGACCGAGAGTGCACTCGTGGGTCGGAGTTCACCGTGACCTGCGGTGGGGCACGCGCTCCTCCTTCGACTCGGGACTCTGTGAGCTACTCGGAGCTACGGGCAGCCGAGCGACTCTCGACGTCTCCTGGTCGGCGGCCGCTCCACGCTCCGTGCCGACCAACTCCCGCTGGTGGATCGGGACCTTCCGTTCCCGGCTCGCGAAGCTCGAGATCCTGCTCACCGGAGTCGTTCCGCTCGGTGTGCCCGAGACGTCGGGTTGGGGCGAACTTCGAGTTCGGACGGAGCTGCCGATCTCTCTGTCACCGATCGAGGATCCAGGCTAGTCTCGACCTCCGATGAGCGACCTTCTCGACCAGTTCCATGCCGAACTCCTCGCTTCAGATCGGGCCTGGTCGCCCGACGAAGTCGCGGCACGTGTCCTTCGGATGAAGGGCGGCCCGGCCGCGGGCCTCGTTCGCGCAGTGCTGGAACGCGACGGCCGCTTCCAGGAACTCGCGAACGGTGATTGGGAGATTCGTACGCAGCGAGCGGTGCCGGTGGCCGAAGAGCCGCTTCGAGTCTGCTGGTTCGAAGCGGGCGAAGAGGGGGCGCTCCGTATCCACCTGGCGCCGTGGTCGCCGGGGCGTGGGCTTGGAAGCCCGGTGGTCATCCAAGGGACCGATCCGTCCCGTTGGTTCGGCCGTGCAGACGAGCTGTTCTCGAACCGGTGGGCGACGTTTCAACCCGGTGCATGCTCTCGCTGGCTCTGGCGCATGGACCGCCACTGGTCGATGGGCGAAGTGACTCGCGCTCCACTCGACCTGCAGACCTGGACGCGCCTCGTCCTTCTCGACGACGGAGTCGAGAACGATGCGCTCCGGCACGAGTGCGAACTCGGACGGCTCGCGGTCCGCTGGTCACTCGGGGCACACGCTGACGACGGGCCGGGGCGACTTCGGCTCCTCGCCGCCCTTCTCGATCACCTGTCTGCGGCCGATCCCCGGTCCTCCGACGAAGAGATCGAACGTCGTCGACTGGAACGACTGGAGACACGCTCGCTCGACTGGGCTCGCTACGACTTCTCGAAGGAAGACCTCGGACGTCTCCCTGCCGTTCCGGGTGTCTACCGTTTCCGGGACGCGGACGGTAGGTTGCTCTACGTCGGGAAGGCCCTCGACCTGTCTCGAAGGATTCCCGAGCACTTCCGTCCACTTCCTCAGGAGCCGACGAAGCGAGAGTCCATGCTCGCCGAAGTGCGCAGCTTCGAGTACGAGGAGCTCCCATCGGAACTCGAGGCGCTGGTACGTGAGTACCGTGCCATCGTCAGAGGGCGTCCGACCTGGAACGTGCAGTCGGAGATCCACGCTCCGAAGCGGTTCCCGCCCGATTGGACATGGCCTCTCGTCTTCCTCGCGCCGGGAGGTGACGAGCTCCGCACGGTCGTCGTGCTTGCAGCTGCGGATCGAGGCGTGCTCCTCGACGTCGAAGTCGGGGCCGCGTGGGAAGAGGACCTCCCGTCGCTGCTCGACGAGGACAGCGGAGGAAACGCGGAGTTGCTCGAAGCGAGCTTGGCTGAACGATTCCGGTCCGCCTTGGTGCTGGACCCACCGGAGGCGTGGCTCGCCCTGCGCTACTACGTTCGGTTCCGGGACCGGATCGACCGGATCGATCCGCTCTCGCTCAGCAGCCCCGATGGAGCGGCCCAGGCGCTCGAGGCTCTGGTCTCGGACCGCCAGGTCGACGAGGTGCGGGACCTACGTGGCTAGCGGCTCGCCTGTGCTATTCTCGACCGCGCCGCTCGTGGTGGATCGTGATCATACGGAAGGGGATGTGTGATGGCGTTTGCTTCTTGGATGTCGCGCCTGGGGACCGAGACCGCGTTCGAGGTGCTCGCAAAGGCGAGAGCGCTGGAAGCGCAGGGACGGCAGATCGTCCACCTCGAGATCGGCGAGCCGGACTTCGATACGCCCAAGTTCATCTGTGACGCCGCGGTGGACGCACTTCGTTCCGGCTACACCCACTACGGACCGTCGGCTGGACTGCCGGAAGTCCGGGAAGCGATCTCTGCCTACGTGACCCAGACGCGTGGTGTCGACTACGGTCCGGAGAACGTCGTCGTCACTCCGGGTGCCAAGCCGATCATCTTCTTTGGACTCATCGCCTGCGTCGAGCCGGGCGATGAGGTGATCTATCCGGATCCGGCGTTCCCGATCTACGAATCGATGGTGAACTTCCTCGGCGCGAAGCCGGTCCCGCTCCGTCTGAGAGAGGAGCGCGGGTTCTCCGTCGACGTCGACGAACTGAAGTCGCTCCTCACCGACAAGACGCGGTTCCTCATCCTCAACTCTCCGGCGAACCCGACGGGCGGTACGATTCCGCGCGAAGACCTCGCCGCGATCGCAGACCTGGTTCGGGAGCGCGATCTCTGGGTCCTCTCGGACGAGATCTACTCCCGCATCCTCTACGAAGGCGAACACCACTCGATCACGCAGTTCCCCGGGATGAAGGAGAAGACGATCATTCTCGACGGTCACTCGAAGACCTACGCGATGACGGGGTGGCGTCTCGGCTACGGCGTCATGCCGGTGGAGCTCGCGAACCACATGACCCGTTTGATGACGAACTCGAACTCGTGCTGCAACGTGTTCGTACAGCGTGCAGGAATGAAAGCGCTCCAGGGCCCACAGGACGAGGTCGACGCGATGGTCGCGGAGTTCAAGCGACGTCGCGACGTCATCGTCGACGGGCTCAACGCGATCCCAGGTGTGCAGTGCTTGCGTCCCAAGGGTGCGTTCTACGCCTTCCCGAATGTCGCGGACCTCGACGTGCCGACTCGGCAGCTCGCCTCCGACCTTCTCGAGAAGGCGGGTGTCGCTTGCCTCTCCGGGACAGCATTCGGCCCCGGTGGTGACGGCTATCTGCGCTTCTCCTACGCGAACTCCGTCCAGAACATCGAGACGGCGCTCTCGCGAATCCGCGGTTACTTCGAGGAGGCAGGGCTCCGTCCCTGACGCGCGGCACGGTGAAGAAAGGTAGCGAACGCCCCCAGCCGCCGACCGGGGCGAAGCTCTGGGCCTTGCGGGCGTTCGGCATTCTCTTTGCGTTCTTTCTCCTCGGCATCGTCGAAGTGTCGCTCCGCGTCCTTGGCGTCGCGGCGCCCGAGCCGCTCGTACTCCGCAAGCAGCAGGGCGCCTTCGATGCCTACCAGCTGAACCCACGGGTCGGGCTCAACTACTTTCCGTCCGAGATGGAGCGGATCATGCCGCAGCCCGGGTTCCAGCTCTTTCGGGCGGAGAAGCCGGCTGGAACGCTGCGCATCTTCGTCCTCGGAGGATCGACGACTGCCGGCTTTCCGTACACGGCACAGGGAGCGTTCGCCAACTTCCTCCGGATCCGACTCGAAGAGCAGATGCCTGGGACGAAGCTCGAAGTCGTGAATTGCGGGATCACCGCACTCAACAGCTACGCCGTGCTCGACTTCGTGAAGGAACTCCGTCATCACTCGCCGGACCTGTTTCTCGTCTACGCGGGCCACAACGAGTTCTACGGCGCGCTCGGGCCGGCGAGTCGAGTCGCGTTCGGCAAGTCTCGCTTCTGGGTCGACACGATTCGGTCGATCATGGACCTCCGGATCTCACGTCTCCTTTCCCAAGCGGTACAGAAGGCGAAGGGAGAGCAAGGCGCGGTCGAAGGACAGACCCTGATGGGCGCGATGGTGGGAAAGACAGGAATCCGGGAGAGCGACCCGATCTTCACCGCGACGCTCGAGGGCTACGAGTCGAACCTAAGGGGAATCGCAGACGCAGCAGGCGACACCCCCGTGCTCTTCTGCGAGGTCGTTTCGAATCTCCGCGATCAGTACCCGTTCCAGAGCCTCTGTGGCACAGACAGATCCGACGCGGAGTGCGAGCAGTTCGGTGAGTCCGCGGAGATGCTAGACCGCGAGCTGCGCGCGGCGTTTTCCCAGCGAGAACGCGCTTCGGTCGAGGAGACGGACCAAGGAGAGGAAGACGTCTCCCCGTTGCTCGAACGCGCTGAGTCACTCGTCCGTGAGCAGCCGGACCATGCCGGAGCCGTGTACACGCATGCAGAGGCGGCTCTCCTCATGTGGCTCGGCCAGCCTTCCCCTACGGGTCTTGGCGACGCCTCGGAGCCGTCAGCGGCCAAGGCTGCACCCGCCGCGATTCTCGAGCAGTTCACGCGTGCGCGGGATCTCGACGCGATCCGGTTTCGGGCGCCGAGCCAGATCAATCAGGCGATCCGCTCCGTCGTGGAAGGGGAGAGAGCGTCTTCCGGCGGGGCCGCTCCGATCGGACTCGTGCCGACCGAGAGCTGGATCGACGCCCGGTCGTCATTTGGCATTCCGGGGAACGACGTATTCGTCGAACACCTTCACTTGAACCTGTTCGGGGCCGACGAGGTGGCGCGGGCGATCGTCCACACGCTGCGAGAATCCGGTTGGTTCACGCGTCAGTTCGACGAGGCGGGAGGGGAACTCCCCGATCCGACCTTCGAGTTCGTGATGGAGAAGGCAGGTCTGACGCCGCTGGACCACGAGATCGCCGAGCGGAGAGCGTTCCACCTGGTGCATCGCTGGCCCTATCCAGAGGATAGGTCGGCGACGTTCCGTTCGGCGCGTCCCCGGATCGTGCAGCAGCTCGCGCAGTCGTTCATCGATCACGAGGTCGACTTGGCGGAGGCACACTTCCGTCTCGGCGAAGCATGGTTCAGAGAAGGAAGGCGAGAGGACGCGCTCCGCGAGCTCGTAGTTGCGTGTGAAGTGTTCCCTGTCGTCCCACAGAGGTTCCTGCTCGCCGGACGTTTGGCTCTCGAGAGCGGGCAAACGGACCTCGCGCGCTCTCTCTTCGAGCGTGGCGCCGCTCTCGATCCGAGCGATGCGGATCTCGCCAACTGGCTGGCGCGGAGTCGGCAATCGGGAGGATGAGCAAACGCCCTACCCACGAAGGTGGGCAGGGCGCTTGGCGTTCACGTTAGTCGTTTGCGTTCGATCAGGCCTGGCGACGCTTCCGGAGGCGCGACCCGAAGAGCCCCGCGACGCCCATGCCGAGAAGCGTCAGAGTGGCCGGTTCGGGTACCGGGTCCGTCACGGTCTCCGTGCTTCCGTTGGAGATCTCGAGGAAGCCTTCCGCGGAGCGGGACCAGCCCGTCAGATACCCGTCCGCATAGCTGGTCTGGAGTCCACCGAAGGTCTGCATGTAGAGACCGATCGACTCGCCGAATCCGATTCCCGACCACGCATTGGTTCCCGGCCACGCGGGGGAGTGGTCGACGATGTCGGTGACGTCGATCTCGAAGCCAAAGGTTCTGGATCCATCACCGTTCACTTGGGCCGTCATGCTGTGGACCCAGGCGCTCGCCGGGGGAGTCGAGGTGGCGAGTCGATCCGGGGCCTGTACACCCGCTTGCGGGGCGCCGTCCATGTAGCTCGAGTAGTAGGTCAGACCGTTATGCCCGTATGCGGTGAGCTTCGGCACCTGCGTCGGGTTCGTCGCGAGTCCCCGACCGTCGAAGTAGAGCTGGGCCACTTCGCCTGCGGCCGTTCGAGGGCTGTCGCCCGAGCGGAGTGTCAGCGTGAAACCATCCGTCCGGAGACGCGTGCCGTTCCCGAAGTTGCCGTACCATGACAGCGTATTCGAGTTGGTGTCGAACGTCGTCTCCACCCAGTTGATCCTGCCGCCGTTGTTGCTGAGGGAACCTGGATCACCGGCGTTCCAATTCCACGAGTAGATGGGTCCGGCCCAGGAGGTTGCGGCGGCCACACCCAGGAGGGCGATGGCGGCCGAAGCGGACAGGCTCAGTTTGCGAACGAACATCGTGACTTCTCCCGGTCGTTGAGGCGTGCCCGCCTCCCGTGAGCAATAGCGACGACGGTGTCGCCATCGAGACGAGATAAGTCTCCCATAGCTGACTATCAATAGTCAACAATACTTGTCTACGTATCCCATAAATCGCACAAGTCGGTATGAATGTGGAAGGGAGCAGTTCCTCCCGATCTGTCTCCAGCGGCGTCCCACCAGATTGTCGCGCTTTCCCCGCCCGCGTCACGAGTCCGGCACGGATCGCGCATCCTCCTTCCTTGCTGTCGGTTGCACGACGCGGCCGGCTTTGGGACTCGGATGACAGGAGGTACAGGAATGGCGAAGCGCTGGAGTCGCTTGATCATGGGGATCGCGTGCGGACTCGCCCTGGCGGGGCCGAGTGTCGGGCAGTGTGGGATGCTTCTCAACGAGGTGCTGGCCGATCCAGATCGGGATTGGGACGGGGATGGGAGCGTCAGCTCTCGGAACGATGAGTGGGTCGAGGTGGTCGCGACCGAGTCTCTCACGGCCGACGGATACTTCTTGGGAGACGAGTCGGGAGGCTTCGTCTACGGCTTCTCGGGTCCGCTCGGCGTGGGAGAGGTCCAGGTGGTCTACGGCGGGGAGGCGACGGCGTGGGAGACCGAGAACGGCGAATCCGCGACCGGGTTGCGCCTCGGTAACACAGGCGACACGGTGACCCTCTGGCAGGTGGTCGGAGCGGACACCACCCTCGTCGACAGCTACACCTTCCTCGATCACGAAGCGGAGAACGACCGCTCGTCCGGTCGCTTGCCCGACGGTTCCGGCGGTTGGGCACTCTTCGACGGGTTGACGCCCTACGGCGGCGACACCGTTCCCGTCGGAACCGGGCTCCTTCCGACACCGGGGACCGCCAACGGCGAGGACGTGCCGACGCCGACGGTCTCCCTCACCTGGGGCCAAATCAAGGCGCTCTACGATCCAGAGTGATGTGCGGGCGGACGCCGTCTCTCGAAGCGGTGGGTCCGATTCCGAACCGTCATGACGACGGGCCGGGGCGCGAGGGTGCTCCGGCTCGTTCGATCTGGTCTCCGCGAGCGAGTCTCGGGCTCTGGTCGGAGTGGGGGACTTCGTCTAGTCTCCATCCCATGTCGTTGCCCATCGATCCCGAAGAGCTACTGTCCCTCGCACAAGATTTCCTCGGACGGCGCGTGTTGGTCCTCGGGGACCTCATGCTGGACCGCTACCTGTGGGGGGACACCGACCGGATCTCTCCCGAAGCGCCCGTTCCCGTCGTAGAGGCGAGAGAGGAGAGTCAGCGGCTGGGCGGCGCGGCCAACGTCGCGCAGAACATTCGCGCGCTCGGTGGCGTGCCGTACCTCGTCGGCGTCTGCGGGGAGGACCTCTTCGGGCGTGAACTCGTTCGTCTTCTGGAGGAGCGGGACATCTCACCCGTCGGTGTCGTTCCCAGTCGGGAACGGAGGACGACGTGCAAGACACGGATCCTCGCGCGCCGGCAGCAGATGTTGCGAATCGATCGAGAAGACCGGCACGAGCTTCCGGACGAACTCATCGCGGCCGTCGTCCAAAAGGTGGAGCGCGGCCTGGACGAGGCGGACTCCTGTGTCATCTCGGACTACGGGAAGGGAGTGATCACGGCAGAACTCCTCGAAGCGATCCTTCCCGCTGCGCGTGCGCGGGGAGTTCCAGTCGCGGTCGATCCGAAGCAGGAGCACTTCTTCCGCTACCTTGGAGTCTCGACCATCACGCCGAACCAGCTCGAGGCGTCGGCTGCGTTTGGTAGACGGATCCACGACACCGACACGCTTCTTCTGGCCGGTCGAGCGCTCCTCGAGCGTCTCGACTCCGAGTCGGTGCTCGTCACGCGCGGCGCGGACGGCATGGCACTCTTCCGTCCTCACGAACCGGCCCTCAGCTTCCCGGCGGTCGCACACGAGGTGTACGACGTGACCGGCGCCGGCGACACGGTCGTCTCCGTCTTCGCACTCGCTCTCGCGGCGGGCGCCGATCTCAGCGAGGCCGCGGCGATCTCGAACCACGCCGCAGGTATCGTCGTTCAGGAAGTCGGGACCGCCACGGCAACGACCGACAAGTTGGTCGAGTCGATCCGGCAGAACCCGGAGCGCTGGCAGCCTACGCCGCTCTCGTTCGCGTTGGGGGAGCGGTGAGCACGCCGCGTCCGGAGGGACTCGATCTCGATGAGCCCGCGGGTCTGGTCTCCTGGGAGGAGGCGCGCCGCCGCTGTGAGGCGTTGCGGGAGTCTGGCCGCACCGTCGTCTTCACGAACGGGTGCTTCGACCTCCTCCACGCAGGCCACGTCCGGTACCTTGCCGACGCTCGTGAACTGGGAGACCTACTCGTCGTCGGCCTCAACAGCGACGACTCGGTGCAGCGCCTGAAGGGGGAGGGGCGCCCCTGGAACTCGGCCGCCGCGCGGGCCACCGTCCTACTCGGTCTCCGCTCCGTCGATCTCGTCATCGTGTTCGACCAGGACACTCCGCTCGAGCTGATCCAGCACCTCCGGCCGTCCATCCTCTGCAAAGGGGCAGACTACGCCCCGGACGAGGTCGTGGGACGCCCCGAGGTGGAGGCGGACGGAGGGCGCCTGGTCCTGATTCCGTTCGTGACCGGCTTCTCCTCCTCGGCTCTCATGGCGCGGATTCGGGAGACCGACGGGACGCCCTAGCGCCCGGATGCCGAAGTCCCGGACGCCGAAGTCCCGGACCCCCTAGCGCTCGGACGCCGAAGTCCCGGAGGCCCTGGCGCTCGGACGCCGAAGCCCCGGGCGCGGCAGGGCACTGCCAGAGCACCGTCAGGCTGAGATCCGCCATTGCGGGGACCCAGTACTTGACCGACCCGAACCCGCCCTCTACCTTCCGGGGCTGCGCGCGCCCGGAGGTTCGGTCCGACTCCGGGTTTCCTCTTGTTGGGGAGATACTCCCACCGGACCGCGGCGCCGCCCGGAATGCGGCCAAAGGAGGGTCCGCGTGAACATCCACGAGTACCAGGCCAAACAGGTCTTTCTGAAGCATGGAATCCCCGTTCCTCCGGGAGGTGAGGTCGCCGGAACGGCCGCCGAGGCCGAGGCGATCGCGGCGAAGATCGGTGGTCCGGTCGTCGTCAAGGCGCAGGTTCACTCTGGTGGTCGCGGCAAGGCGGGTGGCGTGAAGCTCGCAAAGACCGCCGCCGAGGCCAAGGAGAAGGCCGAGGCGATCCTCCAGCTCCACATCCAGGGGCTGCCCGTCCGCAAGGTGCTCGTCGCCCCGGCGCTCGACATCGCACACGAGTACTACCTCGGGATCGTCCTCGACCGGCAGATGGGACTCCCGGCCATCATGATCTCGCGCGAAGGTGGCGTGGAGATCGAAGAGGTCGCGAGGACCAAGCCCGAAGCGCTCCACAAGCTCCACTTCGATCCGGCGCGCGGACTCCGTCCGTACGAGGCGCGTCAGCTCGCTGCGAAGGCCGAGCCGGACGGCAAGGTCGCGGGCAAGATCGCGCGCGTGATCGAGAAGCTCGCCAAGACGTACGCGTCGGTCGATGCATCTCTCGCCGAGATCAACCCGCTCATCCAGACCCCGGACGGCGACATCCTCGCGCTCGACGCGAAGATCAACCTCGACGACAACGCGCTCTATCGTCACCCGGACCTCGAGGCGATGCGCGACCCTGACACCGAGACAGACTCCGAGCGCGTGGCGCGCGACATGGGTCTCACCTTCATCAAGCTCGACGGCTCGATCGGGTGCGTGGTCAACGGCGCCGGACTCGCGATGGCGACGATGGACCTCGTCAAGCACTTCGGTGGCGATCCCGCGAACTTCCTCGACATCGGCGGTTCGTCCAACCCCGACAAGGTCGTCACCGCGATCCGGATCATCACGGAAGACCCGAACGTGAAGGCGATCCTCTTCAACATCTTCGGTGGAATCACCCGCTGCGACGACGTCGCCCGCGGTCTCGTCGAAGGCGTGAAGCAGACCGGAGTGAAGCTGCCGATCGTCATCCGACTCGTCGGAACGAACGAGAAGGAAGGACGCGAAATCCTCGCGAGCGCGTCGGGGCTGCACCCGGCCGAGACCATGGATGACGCAGTGAAGAAGGTTGTCGAACTGGCCGGCGCGGGCGCGTAGCGAAGGAAGGTGGTGAACACGTGAGCATTCTCATCGACGAGAAAACCAAGGTCGTCGTCCAGGGAATCACCGGGCGGGACGGATCCTTCCATACGAAGGCGATGAAGGACTACGGGACCAATGTGGTCGCCGGCGTCACTCCGGGCAAGGGCGGTCAGTCGATCCACGACATTCCGATCTACGATCTCGTGTCCGAGGCCGTCGAAGCGACGGGAGCGAACACCGCGGTCATCTACGTACCGCCGCCATTCGCGGCCGACGCGGTACTCGAAGCTGCGCACGCGGGCGTCAAGCTCGTCGTGGCGATCACCGAGGGAATCCCGGTGATGGACATGATTCCGATCATGCCGGAGCTGAAGGAGATGGGCGTCCGTCTTCTCGGTCCGAACTGCCCGGGACTCATCTCCCCGGGCAAGTCGAAGGTCGGCATCCTACCTGGCGAGATCCACAAGCCGGGTCCGGTTGGCGTCGTTTCGCGAAGTGGAACGCTGACCTATGAAATGGTCTACCAGCTCACTCGAAACGGGATCGGACAGTCGACCTGCATCGGAATCGGTGGTGACCCGATCATCGGCACCCGGTTCATCGACACGCTCGAACTCTACGAGAAGGATCCGGAGACGAAGGCCGTCGTCATGATCGGAGAGATCGGCGGAAACGCCGAGGAAGAGGCGGCCCGGTTCGTGCAGGAGAAGATGACCAAGCCGGTCGTCGGCTTCATCGCTGGCCGCACCGCGCCCCCCGGCAAGCGGATGGGGCACGCGGGCGCCATCATCTCTGGAGGCAAGGGCACTGCCGATGAGAAGACCGCCGCGCTGGAGGCTGCGGGGATCAAGGTAGCGCGCATTCCCTCAGAGGTCGGTGGGCTGATCAAGGAGGCGCTCGGCCTCTAGGATCCGAGCGTAGCCGACGATGCCAGTCTCTTCGGGACGTGGCCTTGCCAGAGCGCTCGAGGACCCCGAGACGTTTCGGGTGGCAGGGCCGTCCCGGGAGCCCCGGGTCCGCATCCCTCGCGACGAACGGGGCGATCGACCTGAGGAGGCCGTCGGCTGCAGGCACGGGGCCGGGGCGTTCTCTCCGGCTCGGGCGCATGGAACTACAAGACGGAAGAAACGTATTCGGGAGGTCATCCCGAAGGAGGAGTCGGAAACAGTCATGGAACGTACGTTGATGATGATCAAGCCGGATGCGACCGAGCGGAACCTGATCGGAGAGATCCTCTCTCGGGTCGAGAAGTCCGGCCTCCGGATCGCTGAGCTTCGCAAGGTCCATCTGTCCAAGGAAGAGGCCCAGGAGTTCTACGCGGTCCACAAGGAGCGCCCGTTCTACGACTCCCTCTGCAGCTTCATGACCTCCGGACCGATCGTCGCGGGCGTCCTGGAGGGAGACAACGCCATCCAGAGGTGGCGGGACCTCATGGGCAAGACGAACCCGGCCGAGGCGGATGCCGGCACGATCCGGAAGGATCTGGCCGAGAGCATCGAGCGGAACTCGGTCCACGGCTCCGACGCGCCGGAGACGGCTCAGAACGAGATCGCGTTCTTCGGCCTCTCCCACCGGCTTCGGGGGTGATCCGATGGATCCCCACGCTCCGTTCCTCCTCCGACTCTCCACGGTAGAGGAGGGGGAGAGCCACAGGGAGATGGTGGGGAGTCCCGAGGAACTCGCATTCCAGGGAGACGGGTTCGAACCTGAAGGGCCGATTAGCTTTAGGGCTCGGATCTACCGAATCGGAGACCGGATGGAGATCCGGGGACCGGTCCGGACCAAGGTCCGCCAGACCTGTGGTCGGTGCCTGGAGCCGGTGGTGTCCGAGGTCGAGGCGGAGGTCCGCGTCTTCGCGGAACCGCCTGATTCCCGGGATCCCCGTGAGAGAGAAGAAGTTCGTGAAGACGATCTGGGAATCGTCTATCATGACGGGCAATCTGTGGACCTGACGGACGAGGTTCGTCAGGTTCTCCTCGTAGAGGTTCCGTGGCATCCGACCTGTCGGGAGGATTGCCGTGGCCTCTGTCCGCGTTGTGGAGCCAATCGCAACGGAGACGGGTGTGCCTGCACCGAGGATCCTGTAGATCCGCGGTGGCGGGCTTTGCTCGATCTGCGCGAGAAGGCCGAGGAATAGACACTCATTCATTCCGCCGGGGCATAGCCCAGGTTAGGGAGTCATCCAAAAATGGCACTTCCGAAGCGACGTCATTCCTCTACTCGCCGCGACAAGCGCCGCGCCCAGTGGAAGCTCGACGCGCCCCCGGCGACGCGCTGCTCTCACTGTGGGGCGGTGAAACGGCCCCACCACGTGTGCATGCAGTGCGGCTACTACCGCGGCGAGGAGCAGATCGCCGTTCAGGGCTGATCGACTTGACCGGTAAGGTACGTCCCCGAATCGCGCTCGACGCCATGGGGGGCGACGACGCTCCCCTCAGTGCCGTGCTCGGTGCGATTCAAGCCGCCGAACGATTCGGTGACGAGCTACAAGTCGTGCTCGTCGGCGATGGTGCGGCGATCGAACGCGTGCGCCCCGCGCACGAGCTCGAGAAGCTCGGAATGGAGATCGTCCACTCGAGCGAATCGGTCGGGATGGGAGAGTCCGCGACCGGGTCGTACCGGAAGAAGCAGGACTCGTCCATCGCGGTCGCGAACCGGCTCGTCTCGGAAGGGAAGGTCGACGCGATCGTCTCTGCGGGCAACACCGGGGCGGTGGTGACGGCGAGCCTTCTCGGGCTCAGCAGGATCAAGGGAGTGCTCCGTCCGGCCATCGCGTCGATCGTTCCGACGGTGCACGGCCGCAGTCTTCTCCTCGACGTAGGTGCGGTGGCCGATGCCAAGCCGGCGAACCTCTTTCAGTTCGCCGTCATGGGACGGGTGTACGCCGAAACCGTTCAGGGAACGAAGAAGCCCCGGGTCGGACTCCTCAACATCGGGGAAGAGCGGGAAAAGGGCTCGGACCTCTACAAGCAGGCGTTCCGGCTCCTCGAGGAGCGGGCGGCGGAAATCAACTTCATCGGCAACGTCGAGGGGCGGGACGTCCTGAGCGGCGATGTCGATGTCGTCGTTTGTGACGGGTTCACCGGCAACGTGCTGCTGAAGTTCGCCGAGAGCATCATCGGAGTGGTCAACGGAACGATCCGGAAGGAGCTGGGCAAGAGCCTGGTCCACAAGTTCGGTGCTCTACTCATGAAGCCTGTGTTCGCAAAACTCAAAGCTAGGCTCAACTACGAGGAGGTGGGCGGCGCACCGCTCCTCGGCGTCAACGGGATCGTGGTCATCGCGCACGGCAGTTCGTCGCCGCTCGCAATCCGCAACGCGATCCACATGGCCGCGGCCATGGCCCAGGAGAGGGTCGTGGCAAAGATCGGAGAGGAACTCTCGCGTGAACTACTCAGGGAAGAAGCAACTGGTTAGAGACGTCCGCTTCCTCTCCTCGGGCTCTTGCGTCCCGGAGAAGGTCCTGACGAATCAGGATCTCGAGCGCATGGTGGACACCTCGGACGAATGGATCACGACCCGCACCGGTATCCGGGAGCGGCGTGTCGTCGACCCTAGTCAAGCCGCGTCGGACCTCGCCGCCGTCGCTGGTCAGCGGGCGATGGAAGCGGCCGGCGTGAAGCCGGAAGACCTCGACGCGATCATCGTCGGGACCGTGACGGGGGATCATCTCTTTCCGTCCACGGCGTGCCTGGTCCAGGCGAAGTTCGGAGCGACGCGCGCCTTCTGCATGGACGTGTCGGCAGCTTGCTCCGGATTCCTCTACGGCTGCGAACTCGCACACTCCCTCATCTCGAGTGGGAAGGCGAATCTCGTCCTCGTCATCGGGGTCGAGATCCTCAGCAAGTTCACCGACTTCACCGATCGCAACACCTGCGTGCTCTTCGGAGACGGCGCTGGTGCGGCCGTGCTCGGTGTCGGTGACGAATCGCACCACATCGTGTCGAGTCACCTCGGCGCCGATGGTCGCTACGGCTCGCTCATCGAGCTCCCAGCGGGTGGGTCGCGCATGCCGATCACGCCCGAGGTGATGGAGCAACGCCTTCACTATCTGAAGGTGAAGGGGAACGAAGTCTTCAAGCTCGGCGTCCGAGGAATGACGGAAGCCTGCATCAAGGCGCTCGACGATGCCGGGATGACGGCCGCCGATGTGGACCTGCTCGTCCCGCATCAGGCCAACATCCGGATCATCGACGCAACGGCGAAGCGGCTCGAGATCGAACCAGAACGCGTCTTCGTCAACATAGAGAAGTATGGAAACACCTCCGCAGCCTCCGTGCCTATCGCACTCGACGAGGCTGTGCGCGCCGGACGCCTCAAGGAGGGAGACCTCCTCATGCTGGTCGTCTTCGGCGGAGGGCTCACCTGGGGTTCGATGCTCGTCCGCTGGTGAGGCGGAGCGACGCGGACCACCAGTACGGGAGGATGTGAGCGTGCAGACTGCCTATCTGTTTCCCGGCCAGGGTTCCCAGTTCGTGGGAATGGGTCGGGATCTCTACGAGGGAAACGCTGCGGCGAAGCGAGTCTTCGAGCGCGCGAACGAAGTGTTGGGTTTCGATCTCGCGGCGCTCTGCTTCGATGGGCCCGAAGAGGAACTCAAGCAGACGAAGAACACACAGCCTGCGATCTACGTCCACAGCATGGCCGTGTTGGCGGCGCTCGGCTGGGAGCCTGCAGGCGACGACCTCGCGCTCGCGGGCCACAGCCTCGGTGAGTATTCCGCCTACGCAGCGGCCGGTGCGCTCTCGTTCGAAGACGGGCTCCGGCTCGTGCGACGACGGGGAGAGCTGATGTGGGAAGCGGGCCAAACGCAGCCTGGTACGATGGCGGCGGTACTCGGCCTCGATGGGGCCGCCGTCGAAGCCGCGCTCGAGTCCGTGGACGGAATCGTCGTGCCGGCAAACCTCAACTCGTCGTCCCAGATCGTGATCTCGGGTGAGGTCGCGGCGGTGCTCGCGGCGATGGAAGTGCTCAAGGAGGCTGGTGCACGCCGCGTCGTCCAGCTCGAGGTGAGTGGCGCATTCCATTCCCCGCTGCTGGCGACGGCCGCGGACGGACTGCGAGAAGAGCTCGAGAAGACAGACGTGTGCACGCCGCGGTCCGCGGTCATCGCGAATGCATCGGCCGCGCCGGTCACGGAGCCGGATGCCATCCGCCGCTCGCTCGTCGAGCAGCTCACGTCTCCGGTGCGCTGGGAGGAAACTCTGCGCCGCATGGTGACGGACGGGGCGAACCGTTTCGTCGAGATCGGTCCCGGAAAGGTGCTGAGCGGTCTGGTTCGGGCCGTGGACCGGAACCTGGAGGTCCAGGCGATCGGGACGCTCGAGCAGGTAGACGCCACCGTGAACGGTGCGATGGAGGAATCCCGATGAGCGGATGGCATGCGGATCGGATCGCTCTCGTCACCGGCGGGAGCCGCGGGATCGGACGCGCCGCCGCGCTGAAGCTGGCCCAAGACGGGGCGGACGTTGCGCTGGTGGATCGAAGTGGGGATCCGGAAGGTCCCACCGTTCAGGAAATCCGAGCCATGGGACGCCGGTGCGAGCACTTCAAGTGCGACCTGTCGGACGCCTCCCAGATCGCGGAGCTACCGGCTCGCGTGTCTGACTCGCTCGGTCCCGTGTCGATCCTGGTCAACAACGCAGGGATGACCCGGGACAACCTGTTCCTTCGCCTGGACGACGACGACTGGGACGCGGTCCTCGCGGTGAATCTCAAGGCTGCGTTCCATTGCTCGAAGGTGTTCGCCCGCGCCATGCTCAAGGCGCGTTGGGGCCGGATCATCAACGTGACGTCGGTGGTGGGCCAGATGGGCAACAAGGGCCAGAGCAACTATGCAGCTTCCAAGGCTGGACTCATCGGGCTAACCTACTCGCTCGCCCGGGAGCTGGCGGAGCGGAACGTGACGGTGAACGCTGTGGCGCCGGGTTTCATCACTACGGACATGACGGGTGAGTTGAGTGAAGCGGTGCAGACCGCGATGCTCGGGCAGATCCCTGTCGGACGCTTCGGGGAACCGGAGGACGTCGCCGGGGTCATCTCGTTCCTGGCCTCTCAGGGGGCCGGATACATCACGGGTCAAGTCGTCCGGGTGGACGGCGGGATGCTAATGGCGTAGCCGGGGATCCCGGCGTGAGAAGGGCTCGCCGAAGAGCTCGATTAACGAGGTCGGGGCATCTCGACCGAGGAGGAACGGATGGAGAACTACGAGCAGAAGGTGAAGGACATCATCGTCGAGCAGCTCGGGGTCGCCCCTGAGAAGGTCACGCCCGAGGCGTCCTTCATCGACGACCTGGGCGCAGATTCGCTCGACACGGTCGAGCTCGTCATGGCGCTCGAGGAAGCGTTCGAGATCGACATTCCGGACGAGGCAGCGGAGAAGCTGACCAAGGTCGGAGACGCGATCGATTATCTGAAGGAGCATCTCGAAGCGGCCAAGTAAGCCATTTCGTCGGGCGCACGGTCGCCCGGTCGAGAAACCCGACACTGACCCGAGCCCGAAGCCCGCAGCTTCGGGCAGGTGATCGGTGTCTCGAGGATCGAGGTTCGCGATGGCAGACAGAGTCTTCGTTACGGGTGTAGGTGCCGTGACCCCACTGGGGAATGACCCGGCGCAGCTGTGGAACGGACTGCTCGAAGGACGGTCCGGAATCGCACCGGTTACCCGTTTCGACGCCTCGGATCAAACGACCCGTTTCGCCGCCGAGGTGAAGGGCTTCGATCCGACCGAGTACATGGATCCCAAGGAAGCGCGTCGTTCCGACCCGTTCATCCAGTACGCGATCGCTTCGTCCAGACAAGCCCGGGATGCGAGTGGAATCGATTGCTCGGAAGGGAACGGCGAGAGGATCGGTGTCATCATCGGCTCGGGCATCGGCGGTATCGCGACGTGGGAGACCAATCACAAGACTCTCCTCGATCGCGGGCCGAGCCGGGTGTCGCCGTTCTTCATCCCGATGATGATCGCGAACATGGCGTCCGGGATGGTGTCGATCGACCTGGGGGCGCGCGGCTCCAACTACGCCACGGTTTCGGCCTGTGCGTCCGGCGCACACGCGATCGGCGAGGCGTTCGAGGCGATCCGTCGTGGACAGCTGGACGCGGTGTTCGCCGGAGGCAGTGAAGCGCCGGTCTCACCGCTCGCCATGGCTGGTTTTTCGTCGATGAAGGCGCTCAGCACCCGGAACGACGAGCCCGAACGTGCGAGTCGCCCGTTCGACAAGGACCGGGACGGGTTCGTCCTCGGGGAAGGTGCCGGCATGCTGGTTCTCGAGTCCGAGAGCCATGCCCGCAAGCGGGGCGCGACCGTCCTAGCGGAGATCTGTGGGTACGGGGTGACCTCGGATGCCCACCACATCTCGGCTCCCGCGCCGGAGCACGAAGGCGCGGCCCGGGCCATGAAGCTGGCGCTCGAGGCTGCGGGGGTGTCGACGGCCGAGGTGGACTACATAAACGCCCACGGCACTTCGACCCCGCTCAACGACAAGTTCGAGTCGATCGCCATCCGGGGCCTCTTTGGGGCGGATGCGGACCGGCTCGCGGTCAGCTCCACCAAGTCGATGACCGGCCATCTCCTGGGGGCCGCCGGGGCCGTGGAGGCCGCCATCTCCGTTTTTGCCGTAAGAAATGACGTGATTCCGCCGACCATGAACTATGAGACGGCCGATCCCGACTGCGACCTCGACTTCGTACCGAACGAGGCCCGCAAGACCAAGGTGCGCGTTGCGATGTCGAACGCCTTTGGGTTCGGCGGACACAACGTCGCCCTAGTCTTCCGGAAGGTCGAGTAGGAGGCCAGAGCACACGGGGGAGAAGAGAGCCTTGGCTCATGGATAGTTGGCTCGCAAAAGTCCGCGCTCTCTTCGCTGGAGTCCTCTCCGACGAACCGGATGCCTTCCCCCAGGAATCCGACTCGAATCAGGGCCGTCTCGAAGCGTTTCAGCGAGACCTGGAAGTCAGGTTCGTCGACATCGCCCTCCTCGAGCAGGCCCTGACCCATCGCTCCTATCTCGGTAGCTGTGGGGGAGACCCCGCCCTCTCGAACGAGCGGATGGAGTTCCTCGGCGACGCGGTGCTCGAACTGATCGTGATCGAGTACTTGTATCGGGTCCATCCCGAGGACCGAGAAGGCGCCCTGACCAAGCGGAAGGGGTTGCTCGTCTCTCGAAAGGTCCTGGCCAGCTCCGCGGAATGGATGAAGCTCGGGGACTATGTCCTCTTGAGTGAAGCAGAGCGGGAGTCGGGAGGCTCCGCACGGAGTTCCATTCTCGCTGACACATTCGAAGCGGTAGTCGGCGCCATCTACCTAGACCAAGGGCTCGAGGCGGCACGTCGCTTCGTTCGAGACCGGCTCCTGGTCCACGCGAACCGGATCTTCCAAGACCTCTCCCGCGCGAACTTCAAGAGCCAACTCCAGGAGTACGTGCAGGCGTCCTACAAGACGCACCCTCGCTATCGGGTCGTCACGGAGGTTGGCCCGGACCACAGGAAGCTCTTCACCGTGGAGGTCAACGTTCGCGGCCAGCTTCTCGGACGTGGGCAGGGGTACAACAAGAAGGAAGCGCAACAGAGTGCGGCGAGGAATGCGATCCTACGGCTCGAACGCGACGCCGCACGCACGGGCGGACAGCTTCCGAGCGCACTTGCCGAAACCAGCTACGAACCCGCGGAAGCACCCTCGGCTCACGAGTTCACCGCTGCGGAGCTGGAGCAGGTAGGAACGCCCGAGTCCGAACCCACCCACACCCGTGATGTGCCGTTCTCCGCGTCGCTCAGGCGTTCTACCTCGCCTGTGGAGACGGCGGTGGAACGAGACCCGATTCCCGACGGCCTCGAATCCCAGAGCTGATCTCGCGCCTCCATCGGCCGGCTGGCGACTCCACAGGGGTTGGCCACGCCGAGAGTCGTCGCGCTATCGAGTCTGGTAGAACGTGACGCCGGCGAGGATCCGCGTCTCCGTCGTCTCCTCGGTCGTGGTCCGGACGTCCCCGGCTTCCACGATCCGGCCGGTGCGAGATCCGCTGCCCCGCATGAAAGCGAAGTCGAGGTGAACGCTCGGGTCCAAGGCGTAGCCGAAGCCACCGGTGAAGTACTTCTGGGTGTCCTCGCTGGTGGGACGGGACTGGATGCCCTGGAAGGCGTCGGTCGTGATGAAGTCGTAGGCGACGGGTTCGAGGGCGAACCCCGCACGGAGCGCGAGGGGCGTTCCGAGGAATCGATACTCCGCCCCGACCCGGAACGCGACCGTCGAGCGGTAGGCGAACTCACCGTCCGAGAGTCGGACCGTACCGTCGAAGCTCTCGAGGTCGTTCCAGTTCGTGAGTGTCACTTGGCCGGAAGCGGTCAGCTCCCGCGATTCCCAGGAGGCACCACCGGTCAGCTGGATCGGGATGTCGAGCTCGTCGACGATCTTGAAGTCCTGGATGATGTCCTCGAGCACTTCCGGCGTGTCTTCGAGAGTTCTCCAGTAGACGTCTTCGCTACCCTTGCCGTCGATCTCGTAGTGCTGAGGAAGCTGCACGGTGACCGCGGCCCTCACACCCGAGTCTCCCTTGTAGAGCACACCCAGCGCACCGGTGTAGCCGGAGTAGTCCGCGTTCGCGTGGTAGATCTGCGTGTCACGGCACGGGACGACCACGCCGTCGACCACGCAATCGTCTGCCGTGAAGTCGAAGTTTCGTTGCCGGTCGTACTGACCGCTGAGGATCGTGGCCGAAACGCCGAGCGACACCTCTCGGGAGAAGTCGAGGGCCAATCCCGCCTGCCAGGCACCGATCACTCCCGACTCGTCCACCGACTCCGTTTCGGACACGATGCCGTCGCCCGTGCCGCCGGGGAAGCCGACGCCGGAACGGAGGTAGTTCGTGTCGAGCGGAACGAGACGATGGTAGGACGCTGCGAACACCAGGCTGCCCTGGAGTGTGGGGAAGGGGTACGCGAAGCCGAGCTCCGTGAGTCGGTTCGTCGTGAGGTCGGTCGATTCTTGGTTCCCCAGGTACGTGGTGTCCCCGTCCCAGCGCACCCGCTCCAGGCCGACCGAAACCTCGGTGCGGCGGATCTGAGCAAGCCCGGCCGGATTGTGGATCAGGGCGGAGACGTCTTCGGCCACGGCGGCGTATGCGCCGCCCATTGCGGTTGCCCTGGTGCCTACGAAAACCGGACGGGTTTCGGGGTAGATCGGCGCTTGGGCGGAAGCGGTGGACCATACGACACCACTCGAGCTGAGCAGCGCGATCGCCATCGTAAGGGCCGGGATTCCTCGGGAGACTTCCGGACGCTCCCGGGTCCGATCGGCGACTGAACTAACGAGACCGACGCTCCGTAGTGCTGCTTTCACTCTTCTTCCTCTCACCGCCGTCCGAACCGGCTCTCTTCCTGTCGACCTTGGCCGGCTGGTTCCCGGTTCGCTCGGTGCTCGGTTCCGTCTGCGGCGACGAGTCGGTGGGAGCGGGTGTCGACGGAGCGTACCCTCCTCCGACCACTCCTCCACCTGATCCGGACACGGGGATGCCTGGGCCGCGGTCGGTCCGGCTTCTCGCCACGTCGATGTCTTCGACGTACGGGTGGTAGCCGCGCGGCGGACCACAGCGATGGTAGTCCTGATACCACCATGGAGTTCCCGGATATGGCTCCCAAGGCGAATACGGAAGCATCACGTAGTATCCGTCGGTCCAGTAGTCGTAGTCCGAGTACTCGTATCCGGAGCCATACAGGTCGCCGTAGGGATCTTGGACGCCCACTTTCGTGTAGCATCCGGACGTAACGACCGCGAGAGCCACGATGCTGGCCGCTAGGAAGTGATGGGGTCGTAGCATGTCCTTGCTCCTGCTCCAGTTCGAATTCGGACGTCTACCTTTTCGAGACGTCGGCCACAGTATAGGTTACGGTCCATCAATGAGGTCAATCATCTACACCGCACCCGATTCCGCCGCAGCTGCCGTCGTTCCGGCTCTTGGACCCGCGACGCCACGAACTACCGCCTCACGAGCTTCCGCCCGACAGTCCATTCATCGTCCGGCGGTCGCGATCGTTTTCGCAGCGATCCTATGTTGGGGATACACCGCTGCTTGGGCGGGGATCCCGGCAGAGGAAACTGAGCCGGCTCCTCGGGCCCTCCATCAGGTCGACGAGGGCGAACACAACGACGAGCGGAGTCTCGAACTCTTCATCGAGGCCGGAGTCCTCGCTTCCAAGAACCGTCACTACGAAGCGATCGACAAGTACGAGCAGGCCCTGCAGCTCGATCGGTCGGCGAACGCGATCGCGCTGCCGCTGGCCGAGTCGTTCTTCGAAACTTCGCAGGTCGACAGCGCCCGGAGCTACGCCGAATCGGTTTTGGGGGACACCACCCAAGTGGCGGCGGCTCGGCGACTCTTGGCTCGCTGCGACCTCTATCAGGGGGACGCCGAAGGGGCGATCGCGAACCTGAGGGCGTCGTTGGATCAAGCCCCGGACGACCAGTGGGCGTTCCTCAACCTGCTCTCCTTGCTCCAGCGTCGGGGCAAGTTGGACGAAGCGCTGGCGCTGCTGGAGCCTGCGATTCCCGAGAACCTCGCGACGGCCCACATCTATACACGGCGCGCGGCTCTTCGTAGCCAGCTGGGGCGACACGTCGATGCGCTCCGTGATCTCGCTGAGGCCCTCCGCAAGGACCCGGAGTATCCGGGCACGGAGACAGCCCTCGTCCAGGAACTCGGTTCCATCCCGAATCCGGGGGACGTGAAGAGCGACGTCGAGTCGCTGCTCATCGAACTTCCTGATCTGGTCGAGCTTCGCAGGGCTTGGATCACCGTGCTCAGCCAGACCGACGATTGGAGCGCGATCGGCCCCCAACTCCAGGCCTATCTCTCGATCCGGCCCCAGGATGGCCGGGCGCAGCTGCAGGCCGGTCTCCTCGCACTCAAGGCGGACGATCGCCCGACCGCCGAGGCGCACCTGCTTTCGGCTGCTGCCCTCCTCGACGGGGATCCGGAGCCCTACCGATGGCTCTGGCGCCTCCACGCGAGGGGCCAGAACTGGGCCGAGGCGCTGGCGGCGGCCGACTCGATTCTGAGCCGGAGCCCTCAGGACGTAGAGGGCCTCTGGTTCAAGGGGTTGGCATACGACGAAGCCGGCCGCTCCGATGATGCGGTCCAGATTCTCCGGGAACTCACGTCTCGTGCCCCTGGCCATCGCCCGGGGGTCTTCCTGCTCTCGGCACTGCTCTCGACTCGGGACGATTGGGCGGGCGCCGAAGGCGTGTTGACCCGCTACCTCGAGGCCGAACCGAAGGATGGCGAGGCGCTCCTTCGCTGCGGGATCGCGCAGGAGCGGATCGGGGAATTCGATCGAGCAACGAGCACTCTCCAGACAGCGATCCAGATCGACCCGAGAGACCACGTAGCCCTGAACTACCTCGGGTACATGTGGCTGGAAAAGGGGTTCAAGGCTGAAGAAGCGATGACGATGATTGGAAGAGCACTGGAGCTGGACCCTGGAAACCCCGCGTACTTAGACAGTTACGGATGGGGGTACTACCTTCGGGGCGACTACGCGGAAGCGATCCGGTATCTGGAGGAGGCGGTGTCCAAGGCCGAGGAGCACCCGGACATTCGCTCCCACCTCGGGCAGGTCTACGAGGCGGTCGGTCGTCCGGAGGATGCGTTGGTCCAGTATCGTAAAGCGTTGCAGTACAATCCAGAGGACGCCGAACTGCTCGAGCGGGTCGGACGTCTGGACACGTCTGAGAAGTGACACTGATGCCCTGATTCGGTCCGGAGCATCCCAAAATGGGAGTAGCGGGAACCGGGAAGGTCGACCCGGGTTCTCACAAACGGAGCGAATTGGGGAGGCGAGATGCCATTGACGGAAAAGAAGTCGAATCCGCCCGTGTTCTCGGCCCTGCCGGACGAAGCCCTGATGGAGCATGTCGTCCGTGGGTCCGAGGCTGCGTTTGCGGCCCTCGTCGATCGGTATCGGAACCGGATCATCAATCTAGTGAGCCGGTTCATCAGCGATCGGGACCGCGCGCAGGAGATCGCGCAGGAAGTCTTCCTACGCATCTACGTGCATCGCGAGCGTTACCGCCCGAACGGGAAGTTCAGTACCTGGATGTATACGATCGCTGTCAACCTCGCCAAGAACGAGATCAGGCGTCGTGTCCGGTCCAAGGGCGTCGTCAGCTTGGACAAGCTGATCGAGGTCGCTGGTGACTCCGGGAAGTTCGTCGCGGATCCCACGCAGAAGCCGGACCGTCGGCTGCACCAGCGTGAGGTTCAGGAGTACGTCGAAGAGGCGCTCAAGCGACTGCCGGAAAAGTTCAGAGAAGTGATCGTGCTTCGAGACATCCAGCAGCTTTCCTACGAAGAGATCGAAGAAGTCTTGGGAATCCCGGGCGGAACCGTCCGGTCCCGAATCAACCGCGCCCGAACCTCTCTTCAGGAGATGCTCGGGGACTTGGTAGAAGGTGGCATCGATGAACTGTAGTGAGGCCCGCGAGCTCTTCTGTGCCCGCATGGACGAAGAGCTTCCTCTCGATCGCCTCTCGACGATGGATTCACACCTTGCAGCGTGTCACGGGTGCCGGACGGCCTGGGTCAAGTACCGGACGACGGTGGGTCTGCTGCATTGCCTTCCCGAAGAGACGACTCAGCCTGCATTCGTTGGGCAAGTTCTCGACCGTATCCGCGCGCATGAGGCGGAAGGAAACCGAGCACTGGCGCCTTTCGACTCCGCCGGTTCGGCTTCGCGCCCGAGTTGGCTCGAATCACTGAGGGACTGGATGGGCCAGTGGGTACTGCGTCCAGTCCCCGCAATGGCTCTCGGATCCCTGGTGATCGGCGTGGCGCTCGGTTCCTGGGCCAACCACTTGTCGCCCGCGGGAACTGCCGGGACCATGGCGGAGGTTGCTCCAGCTCCGAGTTTGGAGACCGTTCCCACCCCGGCCCTCGCACCCTCGTTGGGAGACCGTCCGTTCCAGGACCTCGCAGATGAGATCGAGGCGAAGCCGTCGGACGTCAGGCCGCAGGAGCAGGTTCCGTTCTACTCACCGAACTGGGGCGGACTCGAAACGCAGGTGCGCTATAGCGATGACGGTGACGGTCCTCGGATCATCTTCTAGAGATCGATCCGGCGGACCGGTGTTTGTGGCCGCGGATGCGTCGCGCCGTACCTGGCGAACTCGTCAGGGCAGTGTCGGCGGGTACGCGGCCGTTCTGTTGCTCCTCATTGTCACTTCCTCCGCATCATCACCCTGCCTGGCCTTTCCCAGCGGCAACACAGCTCTAGGCTCTGTACTCGAGGGGTTCACGCAAAGGTATCGCGAGTCGATCGTGTTCGTTCGGGCGACCCGCGCGGTCGGCCCGAATCCACAAAGCCTCTCGGTCGTCGGTGCCCCTTCGCTCACTCCCGAGACGGAGACGTTGTGGAGTGCGGGCGTCGTTTGTGACGGCTCGGGCCGCGTGGTCACGTGTGCGGATGGGGCTCAGCCCACGGACGGAATCGTTCTCGTGACTCTGGACGGTACCGAGTTGCCCGCCCGCTTCGTAGCGCAGGATGGGCGCACAGGGCTGTCGCTCATCGAGCCGGCCGACGTATCGCCAACGAAGCCTCTTGCCCCGCTCGGGCGATGTGCGTCCGCTGCTCCCATGCGGGAGAACGACTGGGTGGTCCTCCTGGGACCCGACCCGTCGGTCTCGACCCTGGAGACCAGATTGGGGCGGTTGGAGCGTATCCTCCCGGCGACTTCGACTGGAGGCACGACCCTGCTTCGAATCGATGTCGAAGGAAGTCCCGGCGGTTGCGGCGCGGTGGTCGTGGACGGAAACGGAGACCTGGTCGGGATGGTCGTGGATCGCGATCCGCTCGTCGAGAATCCGGGCGCGACGGTTCAGGGAATCCTCGACGAGCCTGTGTGGGCCCTGCCTCGCGGGACCCTCTTCGATGCTGCGACGTCTCTGCTGAATTCGGATCACACGCGAACAGGTTTCCTCGGCGTACAGACGACGCAGCGCTCCTTGGCCGAGGCGGACGTGGAGCGAGTGCCGATCTCGGCGGCGCCGATCGAGGTGCGACGCGTACTGCCCGGAAGCCCGGCAGAGCAAGCGGGGCTGATGGAAGGTGACCTCCTTCTCTCGGTCGACGGGGAGCTCGTCCAGGACGTCAACGCGGTCAGCGAGCGAGTGTCCGAGATCGCACCTGGCTCTACCGCCACCCTTCAGGTTCTCCGCGGCGGAATCCAGTACTCACTCCAAGCCGTGATCGGAGACCGGAGTTCCCTCGACTGGTTGGACCGCTGCTACCGTCGCAATCTGCGGCGGGAACGGCTCCTGGAGTCCGAGATCGATCTCCTCGAACAGGAGCTCGGAGAACTCCGGGCCCTGCAAGAACGACTTCAATAGCTCCGCAACTTTTGACCCGGTCGATCCGGAGTGCTAGCGTGCCGACGATGTACGACACTCGCCGAGCCTCACTCGTCTGGGCCTTTCTCGGTCTTGCGCTCCTGTTCGTCCACGGGTGCGCGGGCGATCTCTTGTGGGCCGTCGGCCAGACGGAGAAGCTCGGTCTGATCACCTCCTTCTCGATGCAGGATCAACGCGTCGCCATCCTGAGTGACTCTCTCGAGGCGCCGGTCTTGATGGTGCGTCCGGAGAACCGGTTCCGCGTCGATCCGATCCCTCTCGATCTCTTCGAGCCGAATCGGGACTGGAAGGCCCTCGCGGTTCTGACCAACGTGAACCAACCCGGTAGTCTTCGAGAGGTTGTCGACCATCTGATCTCGGCGGACGAGCAACGGGAACTCGGCCGGAGCGATGCAGGCTACCGCTTGATCGACAATGCATGGGCGAAAGGGCAGTGCATCCTGCTCGTCCACTCCACGAACACCTCGACGTTCGAGAACTTCATGAAGGGCGCTGGGCGCGACCTGGCAGCACGCTATGACGAGGCGTTGCAGGCCGCGATTGGTCCAGCCGTGCTGGCGGCCGGCGAAGACGAAGACATGGAGTCGTACATCCGGCGGAACTTCGGCTTCGAGATCGGAATACCGAGGGGTTATCTCACGGGGGAGGACGCGGAAGGGCGAGTCGTTCGTCTCTATCGCGTCATCGACGGGGAGCCCGCTCGCTATGTGCTCGTCCACTGGATGCCGGTCGCGGAACGCCCCAAGTCGCTCGAGGAGTTCGTGGCACTTCGGGACGAACTGGGCGAGGTGTACTACCAGGGTGACCACATCCTCGAAGAACGCAGCGATGCCCGGGAAGGAACGTTCCAGGACCAGCCGGCCTGGCTCATCGAAGGCGTCTGGCAGAACGACCGCTTCGTGATGGGCGGGCCGTTCCGAACCTTCGGATTCGAGCGAGGTGGCCGGTTCTATGTCGTCGACGCAGCCGTGTTCAATCCTCCGGGAAGCAAACTTCCCTATCTACGCGAAGCCCTGGCGGTGGCCCGGACGTTCCGCGTCGTGGAGCCGTCTTGATAGATCTCGAAGTCAAAGCGAAGTCCAGAACCTACCCAGTCCGGATCGGCTCGTGGCGTGACTGGGACCTGCGAGGCCTCCTCGACCTGGAGTCCATGGGTGCGTGGGCCCTCGTGGCCGACAAGCGTGTCTGGGAGCATTGGGGGCAAGATCTCCTCTCCGCGTTTGGTTCGGCGGGGATCGATCCCGCGGTGCTCACGCTCGAAGCCGGGGAGCCGATGAAGTCGCACGACTCGGTCTTCCAGGTCTATGACTTCTTCCTGCAGCACCGGCTGAAGCGGGATGGCGTCGTCGTCGTGTTCGGAGGCGGGGTGCTCGGGGACCTCGTCGGCTTCGCGGCGGCGACCTACCAGCGCGGTGTGAGGTACATCCAGATTCCCTCGACCCTGCTCGCGATGGTCGACAGCGCGGTGGGTGGGAAGACCGGAGTGAACTACCGGAACCACAAGAACATGATCGGGGCGTTCCACCAACCCGATGCCGTTCTGGTCGCCCCCGAGTGGTTGCTCAGCCTTCCGCAGAGGGAGTTCCGGGCCGGACTCGCCGAGGTCGTCAAATGTGGTGCGATCCGGGATCCGCAACTCCTGACCCTGCTGGAGGAAGCGGACCCACAGAGGCTTCTCCGCTCCACGGTTCTGGAGGAGGTGATCGCTCGGGCTCTTGCCGTGAAGGCGGCGGTGGTCGGGGAGGACGAGACGGACATGGGGGTGCGGCACATCCTCAACTACGGACACACGTTCGGCCACGCGATCGAGAGCGCGACTTCGTTCGAGCGGTTCCTCCACGGCGAGGCCGTGGCCATTGGTATGGTGGCTGCCGCCCAGCTCTCGACCCGCACGGTCGGCATGGATCCTGAAGCAGCGAAGCGCCTGGAAGCGCTCCTCGTCCGGCACGGACTTCCCGTGCGCGCGCCGCACGTCGACGCAGAGAACCTCATGGAACTCATGACGATGGACAAGAAGGCGAGTGCCAAGGGGCAGCGGTGGGTGTTGACACCCGAGTGGGGCAAGGCTACCGTCTCGACCCAAGTTCCGACGGAAGAGGTCCGTCGTGCGCTCACCTACGTCCTCGAATCATGAAGCGAATCCTCGTACTCCACGGACCGAACCTGAACCTGCTCGGTGTGCGCGAGCCAGCCGTCTACGGTAAGGAGACGCTGGCCGAAATCGATGCGCGCCTAGTGCAGGAGGGCGCCCGGCTTGGAGTTACGGTCGATACCTTCCAGTCGAATCACGAAGGGGCGCTGATCGACCGTTTGCACGACGCCAGGGGCACGGCCGATGGGATCGTCCTCAATCCGGGAGGGCTGACCCATACGAGCATCTCCCTCCGGGACGCGGTCTCCGCGATCGAGATCCCGGTCATCGAAGTGCACCTGAGCAATACGTTCGCGCGGGAGCCGTTCCGTCAGGATGACCGTATCGCCCCGGTCTGCCGCGGGGTTATCGTGGGGCTGGGTTCGACCGGATACGTCCTCGCTCTGGAGGCGCTCGCCGGTTTGGTAGGGGAGTGAGGGCCTGGGATGGCACTGGAGAAAGCTCCGATGAAAGTCGATGACATCAAGAGACTCGTCGAGGTCTTCCAGGAGAGCGGAATCGACGAGTTGGAGGTGAGTTGGGGAGAAGGCCAGACCATCCGGATGACCCGGAGGCTGGGCGGATCCGAGCAGAACGGGACCTATCTGCCGCAGATGATGGCGCCACCGGTGCCCGCGATGCAGATGGCTCCGTCGTTGCCGTCCTACCCGACTCTTCCTGCCCAAGAAACGACCAGCGCCCCGGCCGCGGCACCTGCCGAGGACGCAGGACTGGCTGAGATCCGTTCTCCGATGGTCGGAACTTTCTATCGGGCCCCAAGTCCGGAGTCGCCTCCCTACGTGGAGGTCGGGGCGCGTGTGGAAAAGGGTCAGGTCGTCTGCATCGTCGAGGCGATGAAGCTCATGAACGAGATCGAAGCGGAGGTGTCCGGGACGATCGTCAGAGCCGTCGCGGACAACGCGCAGCCGGTCGAGTTCAATCAGCCCCTCTTCCTCGTGCGTCCGGATTGACGTCTCCGGGTAGCCGGCCCGATCCCGTGGGGGAGCTCACATGGATCTGCGTCGGCTGCTCGAGAAGATGATGGACACCGGAGCGAGTGACCTCCACCTGAAGACCGGCACGCGGCCGATCCTTCGAGTCGACGGCGTGCTCGGGCCCACAGACGATCCGCCGCTCAACTCCAAAGACCTCGATGCGATCTGTGATCAGGTTCTGACTC
The DNA here is from genome assembly GCA_020633975.1 of Candidatus Eiseniibacteriota bacterium. Lineage (GTDB taxonomy): Bacteria > Eisenbacteria > RBG-16-71-46 > CAIMUX01 > CAIMUX01 > JACKCR01. Next base: position 398,304 of record JACKCR010000002.1, read on the forward strand.
CGAAGCAAAAGGAGCAGTACCTCCGCGAACGCGAGATCGACTTCGCGTTCGGCGTTCCCGGGCTCGCGCGGTTCCGCGCGAACTTCTTCTACCAGCGAGGGACGGCGGCGATGGCCGTCCGTCACGTTCCGCTCGGTGTTCCCGCGATCGAAGATCTCAACCTTCCCCCGATCGTCGAACAGCTGTCGTCTCGTGCACGTGGTCTCATCCTCGTGACCGGCACGGTCGGATCCGGAAAGTCGACCACGCTCGCGTCGATGATCGACTGCATCAACCGGAGCGAGGCGCGCAACGTGATCACGGTCGAGGATCCGATCGAGTTCCTCCACCGCGACGAGAAGTCGATCATCAACCAGCGTGAGGTCGGTCTCGACACCGGAACCTATCTCTCCGCCCTCAAGCACATTCTCCGTCAGGACCCGGATGTCATCCTCTTGGGAGAGATTCGAGACCAGGAGACGATGTCGATCGCGCTCATGGCGGCCGACACCGGGCACCTGGTGCTCTCGACCCTCCACACGATCGACGCCCCCCAGACGGTGAACCGAATCCTGTCCTTCTATCCTCCTCACCAGCACGCAGAAATCCGCTTCCTGCTAGCGAGTACGCTTCAGGCCGTCATCTCTCAGCGCCTCATCCAGAGGGCCGAGGGGAAGGGGCGAGTCCCGGCCGTCGAGGTCATGCTCAATACGGCAGCGATCGGGGACTATCTGATGTCGCCGGAAAAGACCCTCATGATAAAGTCCGCAATCCAGGAGGGTGCCCAGCAGTACGGCATGCAGACGTTCGATCAGTCTCTCATGTCGCTCTTCACGCAGGGACTCATCACCTACGATGCGGCGATGCAGAACGCTTCGAACCCGTCGGAGCTCGATCTGCGGATGCGGGGTATCAGCTCTTCGAGCGACACGACCTGGTCCGCCTTCGAGGGGCAGACGAAGGAAGAGGAGGAAGAGGAGGGGGCCGGTAAGACACTATCCCAGGAACCGCCTGATGTTCCGAAGGGGATAACGAAGTACTGAGCCTGCTCCTCGGAAGCGCATGTTCTCGAAAGTCCTCATCGCGAACCGCGGCGAGATCGCGGTTCGCATCATACGTGCGTGTCAGGAGCTGGGGATTTCCACCGTCGCCGTCTACTCGGAAGCGGACCGTGAGTCGCTTCACGTGCAGCTCGCCGATGAGTCGGTTTGTATCGGTCCTCCGGCCAGCAGGGAGAGCTACCTCTCCGTTCCACGGGTGATCAGCGCGGCAGAGATCACGCAGGCCGACGCGATCCACCCTGGCTATGGGTTCCTCTCCGAGAAGAGCGGGTTCGCGGAAGTCTGTGAGGCTTCCGGAATCGTCTTCATCGGACCGCCGGCCGAGGCGATCCGAGTGATGGGCGACAAGAGCGAGGCCAAGCGGACGATGATCGCGGCCGGCGTTCCCGTCGTTCCGGGAAGCGACGGCGTGCTCGAGTCCCTCGAGGAGGCGGAAGCCACGGCCGAGCGAGTCGGCTATCCAGTGATCTTGAAGGCGCGCGATGGCGGTGGTGGCAAGGGGATGCGTGTCGTCACCCGAGCCGAAGATCTGGAGAAGCAGTTCCAGATCGCGCAGGCCGAGGCCGAGGCTGCGTTCGGCAGCGGCGCGATGTACATGGAGCGGTACCTCGTCAAGCCGAGGCACGTCGAGGTGCAGCTCGCCGCGGACAAGCATGGGAACGTGATCCATCTGATGGAGCGCGACTGCTCCGTGCAGCGTCGTCATCAGAAGTTGGTGGAGGAAGCGCCCGCGCCCGGCCTCGACGAGTCGATCCGTCAACGGATGGGCGAAGTCGCCTGCGCCGGAGCTCGCGGGATCGGTTACCACAGCGTCGGGACGATGGAGTTCCTCTACGAAGACGGGGACTTCTTCTTCATGGAGATGAACACGCGTCTCCAGGTGGAGCATCCGGTCACCGAGATGATCACCGGAGTCGACCTCGTGAAGCTCCAGATCCGGATTGCTGCGGGTGAGGAGCTCGGGCTCTCGCAAGACGACATCGTGGCGCGCGGCCACTCGATCGAGTGCCGGGTGAACGCAGAGTCGCCCTACCACAACTTCCGGCCGTCGCCCGGCACGATCCAAGCGCTCCACATTCCTGGCGGCCCTGGGATCCGTTTCGACAGTCACGTGTACTCCGGCTACACGATCTCTCCTCACTACGATTCGATGATCGGAAAGCTCATCTCGTACGGAGGGTCGCGCGACGAAGCGATCTCTCGAATGCTGCGGGCACTCGCGGAGACGCGCATCGAAGGCGTCGACACCACGATCGCCTATCACCGCGAAGTCCTGGCGCATCCGGACTTCCAGGCGGGGAAGGTCGACACGAAGTTCATCGAGCGGATGCAATCCGGCAACGGATCCGCCAAAGGGGCAGGCAAAGGGGAACAGCCCCAGGCATGATGAGAATCGACCTGTTCGTTACGCCTCAGGAGATCCCACTCTTCTACACGAAGGGCCGGCGCGTCGTCATCGTCGACGTGCTCAGGGCTGGCACGACACTCTGCTACGCGCTCCAGTCCGGGGCCGAGAAGATCATTCCCGTCGATTCGATCGAAGAAGCGAAGCAGATCCTGGCGACGCTCGATCGGGAAAGCAGCCTGCTCGCGGGGGAGCAGGACGGGCAGAAGCTGGAAGGGTTCGATCTAGGGAACTCGCCGTCCGAAGTGCAGTCCGCCGGGCTTGCGGGGAAGACGATCGTCTTCGTCTCGGACGATGTCGGCCCGTTGCTGAGCCGTTCGATGGAGGCGGTGGAGAAACTCCTTCTCTCCTTCACGAACGTCGGCGCTGTGGTCGACTACCTGCTCGACTCGGGGGATCAGGAGCTCACCGTGATCTGCGCTGGGTCCGGCGGGCGGTTCGCGATGGAGGATGCCCTCGCGGCCGGCATGCTGATCGATCGGCTGGGGCCGGTGGAGGATGACTCCGAACTCAACGACGCGGCCCGGGCCTGCTGGATTCTCTACCTGGCTCACCGACGTAATCTGGCGCGCGCGGTTCGGACGAGTGCGGCAGGGAGAACGCTTCGCGAAAAGGAAGCGGACGGTGACGTCTCCCTCGCGCTCCAGGTGGACTCGACACCGTTCGTCCCCCTCGTCCGTGACGGAAGGATCGTCCGGGGTACGGCCGAGTAGGGTCAAAGACTCGCGCCACGCGGGACGCGCCGGACGCCCCGTACCCTGACGCAGCTGCGCCAAGCAAGACGCCGTGGCGAGTCCAGTCGTCAGTGAGCGACGCGTCGGAAGAGGAAGATCGCGAGTAAGAAGAAGACCACGTTTCCGAGCCAAGCGGCTGCGGCGGGCGGGAGCGTGCCGTTGTAACCGAGTGCTTGGCCCACTCGGATGAGCCCGAAGAACGCGAATCCGATGGCGAGGGAGACGCCGATTCCCAGGGCCAGGTTTCCGCCTCGGATCACACGCATGCCGAGCCCCGCACCGAGCAGCACCATGATCACACCAGAGAGCGGATAGGACGCGCGAAGGTGAAAGTTCGTCATGTGCTTCTGTGTTTCGCCGCCGCTCTCCTTGACCCGTCGCGCGAAGCGAAGCAGCTCGGCCATCCCTGCGTGGAACGGATCGAGGTTCCGTCTCGCGAAGTCCGCCGGCTCTTCTGAGAGTACGGTAGTCACGTACTCCTTGAACGGCATCGTGTACTCGGTCGAGTCCTGGAAGACGCGCAGGTAGCCTCGCTCGAATCGCCAGGTTCCGTCAGGTTGGTAGCTGGCTCGATCCGCGTCGATCCGCCAGCGGATGGTCGGCGCCGCTAGCGCCTGGAGCGTCACGGACCTCAGCGCCGCGTTCCGGGCGTCGTAGAACTGGGACACCCAGAATCGGCCGGCGCCGCCGATGAGTCGCACGTTGGCTTGGCTCTCCCGGTCGGCCGTCGAGATCTTCTTGATCTCTTCCATCAGGATCCGCTTGTTCTCGACGTAGTGATACGGCGCGTACCGTTCGTTGAGGACGTACTGGGCGGCGGAGAGGAGGAGCCCGGCGAGGAGAAGTGGACGCGCGAGTCTCCACGGAGACTGGCCGGCCGACTGCATCGCCGTCAGCTCGTTCGTCTTCTTGAGCTGGCCGAGCGAGAGGATCGCGCCGAGGAGCATGGAGAGCGGGAGGATCTGGGTGAGGATGGTCGTGAGCCCGTATCCGTAGTACCGCGCGATCACCGGGAACGGCGTCTTGTAGTCGACGAACGTGTCGAGACGCTCGATCAGGTCGATCACGATGAAGAGCATGACGAGGGCCAGAAGGCTCGCGAAGAGCCAGGCCAGGAACTGGCCGAGCAGGTAGCGGTCCAAGAGCCTCATGGACGACTTCCTCCTTTGGTGCGGAGGAGGATCGGGCCGGAGGCGATGGCTCGCCGCATGAAGAGCAGACCGATCGACCCGAGGAGCAGGTTCGGGAACCACATTGCGAGCCAGGTGGGCAAGACCAACCGGTCCGCCAGCTGTTCCCCGCCGATGAGGCAGAGGTAGTAGAAGACGAAGAACACCGCACTGAGGATCCCCGCGGCGAGTCCACCGCGGCGGGAGAGGATCCCGAGGGGCGCGCCGACCATGACGAAGACGACACAGGCGACGGGGATCGATATCTTCTTGTGGATCTCCACGCTGAACTTCTGGATCCGCTTCTCGAGCCCCTGGATCTCGCGGAGCCGGGCACGAACGACCCCGATGGCGTTCTCTTGTTCCCGGGTCCATTCGGGCGTGTCGGGTGGAGTCACCTTGCGGAACAGCCCGACGATGCCGCGGGTCCACTGTTCCCAAGGACCCTGCGGAACCACTCCGGGCTGTACCATCGCCAACTCTTCCTCGGACATGTCCAGCTGCCCAAGGGCGTCGTCCATCCGCTCCCGCTCCCTCACGATGTCTGCTTCGAGCTTCGTGATCTCTTCCTTCATGGCTCCGATCGACAGCTCCCGGTCGCTCCGCCGCCGGTTTCGACTGTCGAGGGCTTCCGCCGACTCTTCGATCTGGAGCCGCTGGTGTGCGAACGCCACGACTCGGTAGTCGCCGTCCTTGGACTCGGGGTCCGCCTCGTGCATCGTGCCGTCGTTCAGGTCCAGGACGAGGAGCCCGAGGTCGGGGCGGAAGGAGAGGGTCCCGGACTTGGCGAGGACGGTTCGGGGGTTCCTGGGATCTGCCTTCGCGTCCAGGATCAGGATGTCCTGCATGGCTCCCGTCCGGTCGTCGAGCTGGTTGATCCGGATGGCGTATCCCTGGAATGCGTCGTTGATCACCCCCTCGCGGATCTGGACGGTGGGATTCTTCCGGTTGATCTCGTAGAGGAGACTCGCGTACCTGTAGTTGCTCTCCGGGAGGATGTAGTTATTGAACGCTGCCAAGACGGCCGCCAGAATCACCGAGGCGACGAGACTGGGCGCGACGATCTGCCGAAGGTGGACCCCGCTGGCCCGGAGGGCGGTGATTTCGTTGTCCTGGCTCATCCGACCGTAGGTCATGAGCACGGCGACCAAGACCCCGCACGGGACGGACAGGGCGACCATCCAACCCAAAGCCAGGAGGAAGAGTTGGCTGACGGCGGAGAGACCGACGCCTCGGCCGAGTAGCATGTCGAGCAGATCGAGCCACATCTCCATCGTGAGGAGGAATGTGATGAACCCGAACCCGATGAAGAACGGGCGGGTGAGGGATGTGAGGATGTATCGGTGGAGAATCACGGGCTTTCCGGTCCAAGAGCTTCAGGCGTCGACGGTTTCGGGACTATACCCCGGAAAGAGAGAAACTCTCCAGGGAGCGGGGAGTATAGCCACAGGAGCCAGGGAGTTCATCGAGGGGACCGCCTTCGAGCGGCGCGGTGAGGCGAGTTGAAGACCTCCTTCTTCCATTCCATGACCGCACACCGAGTCGCCGCGGCGCTGGCCGTGCTGGTCATTTCCATCCTCGTGAGTAGCTGCGGCCGGTCCCAGTCGGGCTGGGTTGGACGCGGAGGGTCGATCTTTGCCGGTGGCGGCAAGGCGGAGCCCGAGCTCGAAGAGGAAACAGCGCCTCCGGACACCGGACGAGGCAGGGGCCCGGCCCGCACGCTGGAGGAGATCGCCGCCCAATACGATCAAGAGGTGGAGCCCACGCGTCCGGACCGGTCTGCACAGTCCGGCAGGAAGCGGCCTACATCCGTGCGGGAGCGTGCCGCGCGCCTCGACTCTCTCCGCACCGCGACCACTCCAGGTGCGATCCGCCCGGCCGACGTAGCTCGGGTAGAGGCGGCGAGAGCCGAGAGCCTCTCCGGATTCTGGACTGCCCGTCGGGATTCCCTCGCGGCCATCGGGGCGGAAGTGCCGGACTCCTTGACCGCCCGGGTCGATAGTCTCGCCCGAGTGGCGGAGTCTGCGGCATCCAGGGCCGCCGAAGCGGACGCTTCGGAGATCGCCGACGCGGAGTTGGAGGAGCTGGCTGGCGCGGAAGCGGACACCACCGACGTGATCCCGGATTGGGTGTCTGAAGCGAGCGGGGTCTCCACGTGGACCCCCGACCAGATGCCCGAGGAGGCGTACTTCGAAACGCCGGCCGAGGCGAGGCTCGGTTCCGCTTTCCGGCCCTTCGCTCAATCGGAGCAGCTCGATCCAGCCCAGGACGCGTGGCTCTACCGGATGGCACAGACGCGGCGGCTCCGGGCCGAGGCGCGACAGAGCCCGATTCTCGGGCCGTCGGCCAAGACGGTCATCGACACGACCGAGTTCCGCCCCTGGACGCCCGACGGTCCCGAACTCAAAGCGCAAGACTTCATCTCGCACCAGTACGCGTTCGACTACGAGCAGATGCGGATCACATTCGACAACCTCTACGACTCTCGTGTTCCCGTCCGTCCCAAGCTCGTGCTCTCCATGGATGAATACATCCGTCGCCTCGAGTCCGACGCCATTCATAGGCTCTGGACGGATGCGTTCCACGAGGACCTCGCCCGCACGGATCGGAAGAAGGGCCAGGATCGTCTCATCAACCTCGACATCCCAGTCGAGCTTCCCGGCGGACTCCAGGGAATCTTCGGAAAGGGCAAGCCGAGCCTGTCGGTGAGCGGATCGGAAACGATCTCTCTCCAGGGACGAAGCCGGTGGTTCCCCAACATGGCCGCGACCGAGACCCAGGGCGGACAGTCCAAGTTTCCCCAGCTCACGATGGAGCAGAAGCTCAATCTCCGGCTCACCGGAACCATCGGAGACAAGGTCACCGTCGACGTCGAGCAGTCGAGCGAGAGCGACACCCCGCTCGCGAACCGGATCAAGATCCGCTACAACGGCTACGAGGACGAGATCGTGCAGCGGGTCGAACTCGGAAACACGAGCCTCCGGCTTCCCGGCACCAAGTACGTTTCGTTCAACGGCCAGGCCGAGGGGCTCTTCGGGATCAACGCGCTCGCCAAGCTCGGCGACGTCGACTTCAACCTCATCCTCTCCAAGCAGGAGGGCAAGAGTGACGAGAAGTCGATCAAGCTCACCGCCGAGGTGCAGACGGTTCGGATCGAAGACTACGACTACGTAGCGGGGACGTTCTTCTTCCTGCGGGATCCGGACGGGTGTCCATGGCGTCTCGAGACGATCCAGCTCTATCTGGACGACCAGGACCAATCCAACGACACCGAGCAGAACGCGATTCCCGCGACGGCGACGCTGAACGGCGAGGCTCCCGTGGGAGACGAACCGCTCTACGAAGGGAAGTTCCACCAACTCGAGGAGGGCGTCGACTTCGACATCGTCTCGCCTTGGTTCTACTACGGCCACCCCGCGATCCAGCTGAGGCGTCCGATCGTCGATACGCAGACGGTGCTCGCGGTCCAGCTCACCGGGACGGCACTCGATCCTGTGGATCTCTCCGACGACGGACCGATCCGAGTGGGGGGCGTGGAAGGCGGCAAGGTCTACCTCGCGATGCTCCGGCCCGTGAGGTCGAACCCACGGGATCTCGCTTCCGGCCCGTGGGGGAGCCTCGCGAAGTACGAGATGAAGAACGTCTACGATCTCGGGGCACGCAACGTCCTCCAAGAAGGCTTCGAGATGAAGATCCGCCGGAAGTACTACTCCGGTGAGGAGAAGGAACCGGATCGCACCGACGACGGAGTGACGCTTCTCGAGGTCACCGGTCTCGACCGCCAAACCGAGACCGGCGGAGACGTCCAGGCGGGGCCGGACGATCTCCCGGACACGCGTCTGCGTTCGTTCGACCTCGGGCGCGGGTTCATCATCTTTCCGGACCTTCGGCCGTTCGACCCTTCGCTATCCGATCTCTGTCTGGAAGCGGACTGCAACTACTGCCGCGTCAATCCGAACGCGTACGCCACGATGGGTGCTCGGAACATGGCGTGGACGACGCTCGACTCCACGGCGTACCGGGCACCGGATCTCTACAATCAGGATCTCCGCAGCGCTCCCAACAAGGACGAGTTCAGCAAGTACTACCTCGAAGTGACGTACCGGAGCCCGATCTCGAGCATCCGTCTTCCTGCCTTCAACATCATCGAAGGCAGCGAGTCGGTCGTCGTGAGCGGAAGGAAGCTGCAGCGGGACGTCCACTACCGGATCGACTACAACCTCGGTGAGATCGAGATCTTGGACGCCGCGGGAGTCAGCGAGACGGAAGACATCAGCGTGTCCTACTCCCACGTGCCTTTCGGTGGAGGTGGGGGACAGAAGACGCTGGCCGGTGTCTCCGCCTTCATCCGGCCCGAAGGCGCGAAGTGGAATGTGTCGTCTACCTGGCTCTTCGAGAGCAAGGGTGGTGTTCCGGGTCTGGAAGGGAACCGGCCCCGTCTCGGCGAGGAGCCGTCGAGAACGCTCGTCGGCGAGTTTGCGGGCCAGTATCTGACCGATTCGTGGTGGCTGACGGACATGGTCGACAAGCTACCGTTCCTCAATGCGCGTGAGGCGTCCCGTTTCGAGCTGGAAGGAGGAATCGGAGTCTCGATTCCGAACCCGAACACGAAGAATCAGCTCTATATCGACGACTTCGAAGGCGCCAAGGACGTCAGCTTCCTCTCGATCTCGCGAAGGGCGTGGCGGCCCGCGAGCATACCTCTCCGCGTGCTGCAGGAGGAGGGCGGCTCCGTCCTCGATGCCTCCGGGCGCAAAGGCGAGGTCATCTGGTACTCCCCGAGGAAGGCCGCCCAGGAGTTCGATCTCCAGCCGACGCTCGAGCGGACCGAAGGCGACAACAACCGGCCCGTCATCGAACTCTACTTCGCTCCTCGCGGAGCGACGGAGGAGGAGCGACGCGAGTCGTGGGTCGGATTGTCACAGCCGCTTTCTACGCGCAATGGCCTCAACTTCTCGACTGCACAGTTCCTCGACATCTGGATCAACGACGGAGTCCCTTATGAGGACCGGAACGAACGCGAGGGAACGCTCTACTTGGAACTGGGGCAGGTCAGCGAGGACGCGATCTGGCAGCGGAACGACCTGTTCGCCGACCAATCGACTTGGCAGGTGTTCTCGCCCAACGATTCCCTCGATACCGAAGACGTCATCACCCGGGACGGGCAGCTCGACTTCAACGATCGCGACAACGAGGACACCGGACTCGACAACCGGCTCGCGCGCGACCCGGCCGATGGGTTCGACGACTACAAGTTCTCGGAGACCAATGCGCAGGACGATGGCGAGTACCAGCCGATCGAGTTCCGCTACATCAACGGTACCGAGGGCAACCAGGAACTCGATACGGAGGACTTGAACGGGGACGGAAACATCGACACGTTCGAGTCGTACTTCGAGATCGCCCTCGATCTGGCCGACGAGTCACTCTGGGAAACGGACGTGCGGCGTGACTTCGTGGTCAGCGATCCGGGCGAGCCGCTCACCGAGACCCCGGCCGATTCCAGTGGTTGGCGCCGACTCCGGGTGGCCCTCTCGGACGAGGACCGTGTGCGCTTGTGGCAGAGCGGTGCCGGAGATCCGATCTGGGAACAGATCTTCCAAGCGCGTCTCTGGTTCACCGGGTTCAGCGGCGAGCGTGAGCGGGTGCAGATCGCGGGAATCGAGGTGATCGGAAACCGCTGGCTCGAGAGTCCGCTCACCGACCTCGCTGGACGGGAACTCGACCCAACCGATATCCGCCCCGGCGAGGACTTCTACGTCGGCGTCGTCAACAACAAGGACGACGCTGCGATCTATGATCCTCCGTTCGAGCCCCAGACGAACCGCGACGACAACACGACGGAACGGGAACAGTCCATCGCCCTGGAGCTCCGAGGTCTCCAGCCCGGGCACCGCGCGGCGGCCTTCAAGACCTACCCCCAGAAGCAGGACTTCTCGACCCTCTACGAGGAGTTGGAGTTCTACCTGAACAGCAGAGATGTGGCAGGAAGCGCAGACCTCATGTTCTCGGTTCGGTTGAGCCGGGATGCGGCCACGGACACGCTCAACTACTACGAGTACAGAACGCCGGTGCCAGACGGATGGGTGTTGGAGTCGGTGGACCTCGCGGAGTGGTCCCGACTCCAGCTCTCCACTCCGAACGAACTGACGGACCGAGTCGAAGAGGACTTGGGTGGCGGACGCTCCATCATCCGACGGGGGGAGCCGAGCCTCAACGAGATCCGAATGGTCTCCTTTGCCGTGGAGAACGTCGGGAGGACCTCCCTTCCGGACGGAAGCGTCTGGGTGAACGAGTTCAGGCTCAACGGGGTGAAGAAGGACAAGGGCGTCGCTGCGCGGGCAAGCGTGGATATGAAGCTCTCGAACGTGGGTACTCTCTTTGCCGGCGTGGAACGGAAGGGAGCGGACTTCCTCTCGATCGGACAGGATCAGGGGAGCGGTACGACGACCACCGTTTCGAACTTCCGCGGGTCGATGAACCTGGACCGTTTCTGGGAATCCTCGGGGATCACGGTGCCATTGACCGTGAGCCAAAGCCGCGACCGGCGCGTGCCGAAATTCCAACCGAACAAGGACCTGATCCTCGAGAACCCGCGAGAGGACGACATCACCGAGTTGGTCAACCAGAGTCTCCAGCTCAGCTACAAGAAGAGCGCCTCCCAACGAGGTTGGATGCGGTACCTGGTCGATCCGTTCTCGGGCAACTTCGATTGGCGACGGGCCGAGGAGTTCACGCCAACCCGGCGGGACACGACGGTGACCAAGAGCGCATCGCTGCGTTGGTCTCTCGGACTCACGGATCAGGGGAAGATCAAGCTGGGAAGCGCGACGAAGGGGCCGTTCAAGAACGCGGAGATCAACCTTCTTCCAACTCTCTTGTCCTGGAGCTACGGGCGATCTACGACCGAAGTGGACCGCTACTCGCGGACGGACCTCTCGCAGGAGTTCACGAGATCGGGCGTGACGAACTCCCGATCCACGACCCTCGGGCTCGGAGCGAAGCTGCAGCCGATCCGATCGGTGACCTACTCCTACAACAGCGGGCGCAACCTGGAACTGACGGAGTCCGAGAAGAAGCTCTTCGGGGTCGGCCTGGGCCACGAGGTGAGCCGAGCCCAGTCCGTCGACGCGAACTACGACGTTCCGATCCTGCGCACCGCGTTGTCTCCACGGATCAACTGGAGGAGCTCGTCGACCCTCTCGCTCTACCAGGCGGGGGGAACGCAGGAAGGCGAACCCGAGCGCACGAACGGGCTCACGAACCAGCACACGACGAGCATTTCTGGCCGCTTCGACCCCGCAAAGCTCAAGGCGGCGTTCGAGAACATGCCGTTCTTCGGCGCGGGGCCGGACTCCGCGGGCAGTCGATCGAGTCGGAGGTCCTCGCGCGATGCCGGGTTCAGGTTCGACCCGGTGTCCGTCACGTACTCCTTCGGTGAGAGCTCGTCTCTCAACCGCCGGGTGGGCACACCGTCTTTGGCCTATCAGCTCGGTTTCGATACGTCTCCTGGCGACGCGGTGTCTTCGCTACCTACCTCGTCGGGCTCGGTGTCGAGCGACAACCGGTGGAGCTTCGATACGAACGTCCGGCTTCCATTCGGGGCGACGGTTCGTACCGGGTACCAGTCCAGTCACGGGAACCAGCGACGAGACGGGATTCCGGCCAAGAGCTCCGAGAAGACCTGGCCCGACCTCGACATCGGGTGGGGGCAGCTGCATTCGCGGCTCGGCCTGGACAGGCTGCTCAAACTGAAGTCTTTCACGGCCAAGACCTCGTACTCGGTTCGTCGGAAGGAAGTCAGCTCGGGCGGTATCGACTCGAAAGACATCACCATCGACCGGAGCCTCTCGCCGCTCCTGGACATCAGAGCCACGCTGGACAACGGGATGCAGGCGACGCTCACGAGCTCGTCCATCCGGTCCCAACGCGACCGTGTCGGAGTGACGGTCACGCAGAACATCACGACCACGAACCGGGCGAGCCTCCAGTTGAAGAAGAACCTGAATCTGAGGCGCCGCGTCAAAGTCCCGGGCTCCTCGCAGTCCAGGATGGTCACCACTCGGATGGACGTGTCTGCGGGAGTCGACTGGCAGCAGTCGAAGCAAGAGAACGTCCAGCCGGGACTGGCACCTGAAGTTCAGTCCGACACGGCGAAGTGGGGCGTGAACACCACGACGAACTACAACTTCACGGACCGGATCTCCGGCACGGGAAGAGTTGGCTACGAGCAGACGTCCGACAACAAGAACCGGGCTCGAAACCAGCGAGCAGTCGAGGTTCGGGTGTCCGCTACCTTTACTTTCTAATAGCGCCGTCTGAGAGCGCCGCGAGCTGTTCGGGCGAGTCGGTCCACCCACGCAGGGTGGGCGAGGGAGACGCTTTGGATCCACTTCGCATTGCGAGAGTTCGGTGCCCGGCCGGTTCGGGCGCGAGGCGACGGCATCTCGTCCCGGCGCCGTCATCTCGAGGTCGGGTACGGGCCGCGTCTGGGATCCTCGTCTTGGCCGCGCTGTTCGTGGCGGGAGCGGTGCTCGCGCGTGAGCCGTTCGACGGCGATGCCGCATTTGCCCGGGTCGAAGCGCAGTGCTCGTTCGGCCCAAGAGTTCCGGGAACGAAAGGGCACGCCGCGTGTCTGGCCTGGATCCAGGATGAAGTGCGCGCACTGGGGCTCGTGCCCGAGGCGCACGGGTTTCGGGCGGTGGCTCCGGCGACAGGAGATACGCTGGACCTGACCAACGTCCTCGTGCGGATTGCACCCGAGAAGTCCCCCCGGCTGCTTCTGGGGGCCCACTGGGACACGCGGGGCTGGTCGGATCAGGAAACGGACCCCGCTCTCCGCGCGCTGCCGGTTCTCGGAGCGAACGACGGGGCCTCCGGGGTCGCCGTCCTTCTCGGACTCGCGGAGCAGTTCGTCGCCACGCCTCCGCCGATCGGAATCGACCTGGTCTTCTTCGACATGGAAGACCAGGGTCGGGCCGGGCATCCCCGCGAGTACTGCCTCGGCAGCCAATGGATGGCCCGGAACTGGCCAGGCACACTGCCGGACTTCGTGCTCGTCCTGGACATGGTCGGGAGTCCGGAGACCGACCTGGGCAGGGATCTCTACTCTCTCGGCGCTTTCCCTGGGTGGAACCGGCTGCTCTTCGACGTTGCCGAGGGGCTGGGGTTCACCGAGTTCGATCGGACGCGAGCCTACGAGCTGTTCGACGATCACATCCCGTTCCTCGAGATCGGGATTCCGTCCGCCGTGATCATCGGCTTCGACGCGCCCACCTGGCACACTCAGAGGGATGTGCCCGCCAGTGTGAGTGCGGATCGACTCGGCCGCGTCGGGGAGGTCGTCCTGGAAGTGGTTCACGGCGGCTACCTCGGGAGGTAGCGCTCGACGCAAGGATAGAAGCACGCCCTGGACGTACATATGTCCGGTGTTTGGGCGCTGTTTCGGCCGCCGTCGGTCCCCTGATCCCATTCAGAGGATGGGTCTTGCCCTCGTTTGCGATCTTGTGTACGGTTCTCCATCGGAGACGTGGGCGTCCGGCTCACGTTTTTCTTTGTCTGGAAGTCCCGCGGAGGTAGGGGACGTGAATGCGGCCGAGCTCGCGCAATTGGTTGAGCCCGCAGTGTTTGAAGAAGGATTCGAGCTCGTCGACTGTAACGTGTCGAGAACGCCGAAGTCTCAGGTCTTTCGGTTTTACATCGACTCCGATGCAGGCGTGTCGATCGATGCCTGCGCCCGAGTGAGTCGGCGGATCTCACAAGAGCTCGACGCGAATCCACTCCTTCAAGGGAACTACCTGATAGAGGTTTCATCGCCGGGCATGAACCGGCGGATCTGGACGCGCGCGCATTTCGTGCGTTTTCAGGGTGAAAGGGTGAAGGTCGATCTTCTCGACGCGCCGAGCGAGGGGCGTGTGTGGTTGGGAGAGATCGGCGAAGTCGGGGACGATGACTTCGAACTCCGGTTGGAGAACGGAGACACCCGACGGATCCGTTTCGACGAGATCGAGGTCGCAAAGCTGAGGCTCGATCCCTGGAAGCGGAAACCGAAGGATCGGTGACGCGACGGGACAGACGAAGAACATGCCGGGTGGTGCCGCGAGCGTAATGGCCCGCCTCGATCTACCGGATCATGGGAGACGCTAGACGACATGGCGATGGATGAGATCCTGGAAGCCCTCAAGCACATCGCGCGCGAGAAGAGCGTGGACCGGCAACTGCTGATCGAAACACTCCAGAGCGGTCTCCTCAGTGCGGCCAAGAAGAAGTACTCGACTGCTGCGGACGTGGAAGTGAAGTTCCAGGAGTCGACCGGAGAGATCCGTATCCGCGTCCACAAGAAGGTGGTGCAGGTCGCGATCGACCTCGCGGGCGAGATCGACTACGAAGAAGCCTTGCAGATCGATCCGATGGCTCGTCTCGGGTCGACGGTGCCCGTCGAAGTCCCTGTCGGAGAGATGGGGCGGGCGGCCATCATGGCGGCGAAGCAAGTTCTGGTGCAGCGGGTCCGCGAGGCCGAGCGCGAGAACGTGTACGACGAGTACGTCGACCGGGTCGGTCAGGTGGTGTCCGGCACCGTGTCGCAGGTCGACCGCGGCAGCGTCATCGTGAAGATCGGGCGCACGGAAGCGATCATCCCTCCGCGCGAGGTGATCAACCGAGATCGCTTCAAGATCGGCGATCCCGTCCGTGCTCTGCTCCTCGAGGTCGACAAGAACATGCGCGGGCCGCAGCTCGTGCTCTCGAGGACGCATCCGGAGTTCGTTCGTAGGCTCTTCGAGAACGAAGTTCCCGAGATCTTCGAACGGGTGGTCGAGATTCGTGACATCGCCCGAGAGCCCGGTTCGAGGACGAAGATCTCCGTCGTCTCTCACGATGATCGGGTCGATCCGGTAGGAGCGTGCGTCGGCATGAAGGGCGCGCGCGTCCAGTCCATCGTCCGCGAACTCGGCGGGGAGCGGATCGACATCGTGCCCTGGAGCCCGGACGCGAAGATCTTCGTCAGCCGCGCTCTATCTCCGGCGCGTGCGATCGATGTGTACGTCGACGAGGAAGAGAAGCGGGTCACGGTCGTGGTGCCGGACGACCAGCTCAGCCTCGCAATCGGTACGCGCGGACAGAATGCCCGGCTCGCCCACCGGCTCACCGGGTTCGCGATCGATCTACGGAGTCAGTCGCAGATGCATGCGGCAGAGGGTCCGTCGGGTGGTATGCCCGAACTGGACCTCGACGAGCTCGCCAAGGAGCTCGGCCCGCGTACGGTGGAGCGACTGGTCAAGGCAGGGAAGGAAACCCTCCAGGACGTCATGCGCACTTCTGTCGATGAGCTCATGGCGATTCCGGGAATCGGCGAGAAGACGGCGAGCCGTCTGCTCAGCCTGGGTGGCCAGATCCTCGAGGAAAGGGCAGCAGCCCAGGCCGGTGCGTCGGACTCCGAGGACGGAGCCGATGCGGACGTGGCCCCCGCGGATGGGGAGGACGCTCCTCTCGCCGCCGGGTCGGCGCCAGCCGAGGCGGACGATGGTGCCGTCGAGGCAAGCGCCGCTCGAGTCGAGACCGCGGTGGCGACGGAAGAAGCGCCTCAAGAGTCCACTCAGGACGCAGAGGGCGCAGCGGCTCCCGAGGATGAGGGCAGCCACGACGATGAGGACCAACGGGAGGCAGGCGCTTGAAGATTAGGGTCTATCAGCTGGCGCGCGATCTGAAGCTTTCGCCCCAGGAGCTCATGGACATGGTCCAGGGCATGGGTGTGGAAGTGAAGAATCACATGGCCAACCTCGACGACGATGTCGTCGAGCGAGTGAAGGACCGCATCGCGGAACTGAAAGGTTCTCGCGGGAGTGCGGCCCGGCCGGCAGCTGCGCGCTCCGCGGCGTCCGCTTCGCCTACCGCGACGCGGACGAGCCCGCCCGTCCAGGCTTCGACCACGACTGCTCCTCCGCCCGCGACTCCGCCGGTTGTCGAGCCTCCGGTCGAAAAGGTGCAGACGCCGGCAGCAGAGCCGGCGACCCCTCCGCCGAGCCAGCCGGCCAAGCCCGCCACGCCGGCGGCGTCTCCGGCTGCGCCGAAGCGGCCGAGTGCACCCCCAGTCGAACGGCCGCGGCCGTCGACGCCGGACTCGGGGCGAGGAACGACGCGTCCGAGTCCTGCGCGACCTGGTCCTGCGCGGCCCGATCGGCCGTCGACGGGCCGAGGTGACGGTCGGTTCGACCGGCCCGCTCAGGGTGGTGGCGGACGTGGCCCGAGTCGCGGTCCGGGTGGCGGCGACCGTCGTCCGCCTCAGCAGCAGGGCGGAGGTGCGCCGGGACAAGGTGGCGGCCGCCCCGCGCCGAACCTCGCGCCCCAGGACACCGGTGAGAAGCCGCTCGGTCCTTCGCGCGTTCCGCACATCGGTTCGTCGAATCCGAGCCGGGTCTCGCTGCCTGCGATGCGGCCCAATCTCTCCAAGAGCGAGAAGAGGAAGCGGAAGAAGAAGCGGGGAATGTCCACCGAGGAGATCCGGGCCAACGTCAAGCGGACCATGTCGTCTCTCGACAGCGGACGAGGCAGGAAGCGTCGTCGTCGCGGCGGTGGCATGGAGCAGGTGGAGGAGGCTCAGGGTCCGGTTTCGATCCACGAGTACGCGACCGTCGCCGAGCTCGCCTCGGTGGTCAACGTGAAGCCCGCGGAAGTGATCGGCGCGTGCCTCGGCCTCGGCATCATCGCGAACATCAACCGTCAGCTCGAGAAGGAAGAGATCGAACTCATCCTCGCCGAGTTCGGCCACGAGGCCGAGTTCGTCACCGAGTATGGCGCTGAGCGGATTCTGGAAGAGGAGATGGAGTCGGAGGACCACTTCGACCTCGAACCGCGTGCTCCGATCGTCACCGTGATGGGGCACGTCGACCACGGTAAGACCACTCTCCTCGACAACATCCGGAAGAGCCGTGTGACCGAGAGCGAGTCCGGCGGTATCACCCAGCACATCGGTGCGTACCGGGTCGAGACGTCCAAGGGCACGATCGCGTTCCTCGATACTCCGGGTCACGAAGCGTTCACCGCGATGCGTGCGCGAGGCGCGCGGATCACGGACCTCGTCATCCTGGTGGTCGCGGCGAACGACTCGGTCCGTCCGCAGACGATCGAAGCGATCAACCACGCCAAAGCGGCTGAAGTGCCGCTCGTCATCGCGATCAACAAGATCGACGTCAACGGCGCCAATCCGGACAACATCCGGAAGGGCTTGGCCGACGCCGGTGTGCTCGTCGAATCGTGGGGTGGCAAGGTCGTCGACGTGGAGATCTCCGCCAAGCAGGGACTCAACATCGAGAAGCTCCTCGAGCTCGTTGCGCTCGAGGCGGAGCTGCTCGAACTCAAGGCCGCGCCCGACCGAGATGCCAGGGGTACGGTCGTCGAGTCCCGCCGCGATCCCGGCAAGGGTATCGTCGCCTCGGTGCTCGTCCAGGACGGGACGTTGGCTGTCGGCGATGCGTTCGTCTGTGGTGCGGAGTTCGGTCGCGTGCGCGCGATGAACGACGAGAACGGACGGCGGGTGAAGGAAGCGGGACCGTCGACCCCGGTCGAGGTTCTCGGCTGGGACGGCGTTCCGATGGCCGGTGATACTTTCGTCGTCATGAAGAACGAAGCGAAGGCGAAGGAGATCGCGTCGCACCGCGCCCAGATCGCACGTACGCACCAGCACAGGCTGTCTGGTCAGCGGACGTCGCTCTACTCGGTACACGAGCGGATTCGCGCCGGCGAGCTCCAGGAGCTCAACATCATCCTCAAGGCCGACGTGGGCGGTTCCGTCGAAGTGCTCCGCGATACGCTGGAGGCGCTCTCGAACGACGAGGTCAAGGTCCGCGTCATCCACATGGGTGTCGGTCTCATCAGCGAGGCGGACGTCAACCTGGCGATGGCGTCGGGCGCGATCATCATCGGCTTCCACACGCGGACCGATCCGCGCGCACACCAGCTCGCTCTCAGCGAGGACGTGGACATCCGGCTCTATCAGGTCATCTACGACGTAGAGAAGGAAGTGAAGGCGGCCATGAGTGGTCTCCTCGCTCCAGAGGACGTCGAGAGGCCTACCGGGTCGGCGGAGGTCCGCCAGGTCTTCAAGATCTCGCGCGTCGGGACGATTGCGGGCTGCATGGTGCTCTCCGGAACCATCCACCGGAACGACAAGGCCCGGGTGTACCGGGGCACCGAAGTCGTCTTCACTGGTGGGCTCGGTTCTCTCAAGCGCCACAAGGACGACGTCAAGGAAGTCGCGAGCGGTTACGAGTGCGGCATCGGCCTCGACGGTTTCGACGAGCTGGTCGAAGGAGACGTCATCGAAGCCTTCACCGTCGAGCAGGTTGCGCGCACGATCACCTGATGTTCTACGCGGTCGGGCGGCTGGATCTCCAGATTCCGGGGAGCCAGTCGCTCAAGGAGAAGCGCTCCGTCATCGGAGCCTTGAAAGCGCGGCTCGCGCAACGGCTGCATTGCGCCGTGGCCGAGGTGGATCATCAGGATCTCCTCCAACGCTCTGCCCTCGGCGTCGCCTTCGTCGTCTCCGGTCCAGCTGCCGGAGCCAACGCCCTCGAAGCAGCAAGACGCGAAGTGGAGCAGGACCCCAGAGCTTGGGTGATCGACTTCGCTACTCACGTTGCCGCGCTCGGTGACGAGTCTTCCCAGTGGAGCTGGGAGGATGACGAAGAGAATGGGTAGTCGAGCGTGGATCTGAGGGCGACAGGAACACGAGGATTCTACGGGCCGCGGACTCTCCATCGGCCAAGGGTGAACGAAACTCCCGAGGAGGCGAGGTGAGAGGGAACCGGATGGGACGCGTCGACGAGGAGGTCCGTCGAGAGATCGGCGCGATCCTCCAGCAGAAGGCGCGGGACCCGAGGCTCGCCTGGGTGTCCGTCACGCGCGTCGAAGTCTCGCGGGACCTCTCGGTCGCACAGGTGTTCATCTCGACGCTAGGTGACGACGACGCGAAGCAGGGCGCGCTCGTCGCTCTCGAGAAGGCCGGTCCGTTCGTCCGAACCGAACTGGGAAGACGGCTTCGCTTGCGACGGACCCCGGAACTCCGCTTCCACTACGATCCGGGTGTCGAACACAGTCTCAAGGTCAATCGGATGCTCGAAGAACTCGGCGTCGCCGGCTCGGCCGTGGGACCCGGCAGCGACGCGGCCGACCAATCCGACGATGACGCCGCCGATTCCGAGGAAGGCGTCCAGTTCGGCGACGAGTACGACGACGAGGATGACGACGACGAGGATGACGACGACGCCGAGACGGACGACGACGACGACGCCGAGACGGACGACGACGATGACGACGAGACGGACGACGACGATGACGACGAGACGGACGACGACGACGAGGGCGAGCGCAGGTGAACGGGCGAGAGAGCGGACGGAAGATGAAGTCGACGGCGGGGGAGAGTGGAGCGGGGTTCGTTCTCAACGTCTACAAAGAGATCTCTTGGAGTAGCCATCACGCAGTCGATCGGGTGCGACGCATTCTCGGCCTCCGCAAGGTGGGACACGCCGGTACGCTCGACCCACTCGCGTCAGGAGTACTCCTGATCGGAGTGGGCAAGGCGACCAAGCTGCTCTCGTATCTCACGGACCTTCCGAAGGTGTATCGCGGAACTCTTCGCTTCGGGGTGCGCACCGCTTCCGCCGATCTCGGCGGCGCGGTCCTGGAAGAGGTCGTACCACCTGTTTTCGCGGCCGATGAGATCGATCGGGCTGCCCGGTCCTTCGTCGGCGGCTACGACCAGCTCCCACCGATGGTGTCGGCGGTGAAGCACGAGGGAAAGCGTCTCTATCATCTCGCGCGGAAGGGCGTCGAAGTGGAGCGCAAGCCCCGACGTGTCGATATCCACCGGTTCGACATCCTCGACTACACCTCTCCTCGTATCGACTTCGAGGTCGAGTGCAGCAAGGGAACGTACGTGAGAGCCTTGGTCGAAGACCTCGCCGCGCGACTGGGGACGATCGCCACGGTCGAGTGCTTGACCCGCTCGGCCGTAGGGCCACATTCGATCGATGACTCTCAGCGACTGATCTCGAGGCCTGGTTCCACTCGGCACGGCCTTCGTGCCGGGGCGATCGCCATGGCAGATGCTATCGGACACCTCCCGGCAATCGAACTCACGGCGCCTCAGGCGGAGCGAGTGCGGCGGGGGCAGCTGCCGTCTCGCACCGAACTCGGTACGTTGCCGGAGTCTCCGCAAGGGAACGGATCGATACGGCTTCTCGGTCCGGACGGTCACCTCCTCGCGTTGGCGAAGCGGAGTGACCTTCCTGGGCCTGCGGATTCCGAAGTCGACGCGATGGTCAGTCTGGATCGAGTGTTCTGAACGTGGAGAACCGTCCGTTCGAGCTGAGTGCTGACGTGGTGCCGAGCGGGACGCTTCGGGCCGCGGCCACGATCGGTGTGTTCGACGGCGTCCATCGCGGTCACCAGGCGCTGTTCGACCACGTTCGCCGAGACGCCGCCGCGAGTGGCGGGGCGTCCGTCGTGGTCACCTTCGATCCTTACCCGATCGAGGTGTTCGCCCCGGACTCGAAAGGACACCGGATCGCGTGCCGTTCGGTGAGTGCCCGCCTCATCGCGGATGCCGGGATGGACCACGTTTGGTTCCTGCCCTTCTCGAGGGACATGGCGTCTTGGGAGCCGGTTCGCTTCTTGGACTACCTGCGGCACACCCTCGAACTGACCCATCTCTGGGTCGGCCCCGACTTCCGATTTGGGAAGGATCGGGCAGGCGACTTCGCGTTCCTTCAGCGCGAGGGGGAACGAGTCGGATTCGAGGTCCGGAGGATCGAACCGCTCGTCGCGGATGGCAGACAGGTCAGCTCCACCTGGGTCCGGGAGCTGCTCCGAGAGGGGATGCTCAACGAGGCCGGAGCACTGCTCGGGCATCGTTTCGAGGTCGAGGGGCCGGTCATTCACGGCCAAGGGCTGGGAGCCAAGGAGCTCGTCCCGACCGCGAACCTGCGTCTCGCCCCCGAGCAGCTCCTTCCCAGGCGGGGGATCTATGCCGGCTGGGCGTTCGATCCGGCCGGAGAGTGGTCCCAGGATCCCGTTCCCGCCGTGGCGAGCGTTGGAGTCCGGCCCACACTCGGCCCGGGCGGAGACGACTGGGTCGAAGTTCACCTACTCGACTGGGAGGGCGACATCTACGGGCGTCGCCTCGCATTCGGGTTCACGCATTGGATTCGGCCGGAGGAGGCGTTCCCGAACCTGGAAGCGCTTCGGTCGGCCATCGACGAGGACCTGGCGACGGCTCGTGCCCTCCTTCGGGAGAGAGATGGCACAAGTCCGTTGCACCAGGGACGTTGACCCGCTACATTCTCTCGGATATTCGAGGTTCGACACCCGAGGTCGGAGGTCCCGACCGGAAGGCGGAGGATTTGCATGCCCCTGACAAGGGAACAGAAGCAGGACGTCATCGAGAAGTACAAGCTCCATTCGGGGGACTCCGGTTCGCCCGAGGTGCAGATCGCGCTCCTCACGGAGAAGATCAGGCATTTGACGGAGCACTTCCGCACCCACACTACCGACCACCACTCCCGCCGCGGACTACTCCGCATGGTTGGACGGCGGCGCAAGCTGCTCGATTACCTCAAGCGCACCAAGCTCGAGGCGTATCGCTCGCTTGTGAAGGACCTCGGTCTTCGCCGCTAGCGGTCTTCCCATCAGACCGCAAAGGTCGGTGCTTTCTCTCCGGCAGTCGATTGGGCCCCGCGCAGGTGCGCGGGCGATTTCGCATGCCCATACATAGGAGTCATCCATGAAGGATACCGTTCAGATGGAGATCGGGGGCAGGACGCTCTCGATCGAAACCGGCCGTTTGGCCAAGCAGGCGCAGGGCGCATGCCTCGTCACCTTTGGTGAAACCGTCGTGCTCTGCACCGTAGTCGTTTCCAAGCGCGAGGCCGATCGCGACTTCCTCCCGCTCTTCGTCGAGTATCGTGAGAAGACCTACGCAGCGGGGCGGATCCCCGGCGGGTTCTTCAAGCGGGAAGGCCGTCCGACGGAGAAGGAGATCCTCTCCTCCCGCATCATCGACCGTACGCTCCGCCCGATGTTCGAGAAGTCGTGTCGCTACGAGATCCAGGTCATGACCGAGGTCGTCTCGAGTGACCAGGAAAACGACTCGGACGTCATCGCGCTCGTCGGCGCGAGCTGTGCCGTCAACCTCACCGACATGCCGTTCCCGGGACCGCTCTCCGCCGTTCGCGTCGGCCTCGTCGAGGGTGAGTACATCATCAACCCGACGGTCGAGCAGCTCGAGAACAGCCGGATGGACGTCGTCATCGCCGGAACGGACGATTCGATCGTCATGGTCGAGGGCGAGGCGAACGAGATCTCGGAGCAGGAGTTCCTCGAGGGACTGCGCACGGCGCACGAGACGATCCGTCAGCTCAACGCGCTCCAGCGCGAGCTGCTCGGTCGCAACTCCCAGGCGAAGCGTGAACTCCCGAACAAGGACATCAACCCGGAGATCGTCGAAGCGGTCACGGGCAAGTCGCTCGCTCGGGTCAAGGAAGTCGTTCGGATCGGCGAGAAGGAAGAGCGTGAAGCCGCTCTCGACACTCTCATGACCGAGATGACCGAAGCGTTCGCCGAGCAGTTCCCGGAGCAGGAAGGTGCGGTCAAGACCGTCGTCCACAAGCTCGAGAAGCAGGAGATGCGCCGGATGATCCTCGAGGAGGGACGCCGCACCGACGGCCGTAGCCTCACCGATGTCCGTCCGATCAGCTCCGAGGTCTCGGTGCTCCCGCGGACGCATGGAAGCGCAGTCTTCACGCGCGGCCAGACCCAGGCGCTCGTCGTCTGCACGCTCGGTACTTCCACTGACGAGCAGAAGATCGAGGAGCTCCTCGGACAGTCCTGGAAGTCGTTCATGCTCCACTACAACTTCCCGCCCTACTCGGTCGGTGAAGTTCGTCCGCTCCGCGGCCCGGGCCGACGCGAGATCGGTCACGGTGCACTCGCCGAGCGCGCACTCACCGCGGTCGTCCCGTCGACGGAGAAGTTCCCGTACACGATCCGGATCGTCTCGGACGTTCTCGAGTCGAACGGCTCGTCGTCGATGGCTTCGGTCTGCGGCGGCACCCTCGCACTGATGGACGCCGGCGTACCGATCAAGTCGCCGGTCGCAGGAATCGCGATGGGTCTGATCCAGGAAGACGACGGGGTCGCCGTCCTCTCCGACATCCTCGGAGTGGAAGACCACCTCGGTGACATGGACTTCAAGGTCGCCGGTACGAAGGATGGGATCACCGCGATCCAGATGGACATCAAGATCAAGGGGCTCGACTACGAGGTCCTCACGAACGCCCTCGAGCAGGCGCGTCAGGGACGTCTCCACATCCTCGGCAAGATGGCCGAGACGATGACGGACTCGCGGACCGAGATCTCGCAGCACGCGCCCAGGATCATCGTCATCCAGATCAACCCGGACCGGATCCGCGACGTCATTGGACCAGGCGGAAAGGTCATCCGGAAGATCTGCGAAGACACCGGTGCATCGGTGGACGTCGAAGACGACGGTACCGTCAAGGTCGCGTGCGTGGATGCAGAGATGGCGAACCGTGCCGTCGACATCATCCGCTCGCTCACCGAGGACCCGGAGATCGGCCGGATCTACCGTGGAAAGGTGAAGCGGATCGTCAACTTCGGAGCCTTCGTCGAGATCCTTCCGGGTCGCGACGGACTCGTTCACATCTCCGAGCTCGAGCACCACAGGGTCGCTCGCGTCGAGGACGTCCTCTCCGATGGGGAGATCGTGCTCGTCAAGGTGATCGGGGTAGACGAAGAGGGCAAGATCCGTCTCTCCCGGAAGGCGGTTCTCGAAGAGACCCCCGCCTGATCCGAACGTATCGTTCCCGTCCGCCGAGACCTCATCCGGGCTCGGCGGACCGGGAACCGCTTTGCCCGTCTTCCGTCTCCGTCCGGTGCCGTCGACTTCGCTCGTCGCGCGTTCTCTCGTCCGTCGCCGTCGTTCGTAGGGCCGGACTCGTCCGTCGCCGTTCCAACCGTGCTCGCCGGCCGCTTGCATCGATGCATCGGCCCTAGCAGGCCGTTGAAGAACCCATCGTCGACTGCGCAGCAGGCGAGGATGGACGAGTTCTTCAGCGGATCTGCACTCGATTCAAGTAGAGCGGCGCGTTGAAAGAGGCCCGCAGGGACCTTTTCAACGGGCTGCTAGGAGGGGCCTGCGATGAACTTCCTCCGTCGCGTCGGCAACGTGGACCAGCCGGAGCCGATCCGGCGACAGCTCTCGAATGGCCTCCTCCTTCTCGCCGAGCCCGTTCCCGGCGTACCCTCGCTCGCTCTCGGTGCCTGGATCCGAAGCGGTTCGCAGCACGAGACGAACGACATGATGGGTGCAGCCCACTTCATCGAGCATCTCGTCTTCAAGGGAACCCGGAAGCGCTCCGCCTACCAGATCGCACAGAAGCTCGAAGCTCTGGGTGGTCAGGTCGATGCGTTCACGACGAAAGAGACGACCTGCTTCCACGCCCGGATCTTCGCGGGCCATCGTCGTTCCGCGGCCAACATCCTGGGCGAGCTCCTCTCCGATGCGACGTTCCCTCGACCGGAAGTCGAGAAGGAGCGGCAGGTGATCGTGGAAGAGATCCATGCCTACGAGGACACTCCCGAAGAGTTCGTCTTCGACCTCGCGACCGAAAAGATCTGGGACGGCCACAGCATGGGCCACTCGATCCTCGGTCGGCTCGAGACCCTGAAGGCGATGGGGACCCGTGATCTCCAGAAGTTCCATCGCGACCACTACACCAGACCGAACATGATCATCACGGCCGCGGGGAACGTGGATGTCGATCGGCTCGTCGACGAGATCGAGGCGAGCTTCCGTCTCCCGACGAGACAGCACCGGAACGGGCTTCGTCCGCTCCCTGACTTCGTTCCGACCACGACCCATCTCGATCGGGACCTACAGCAGACATCGATCTGTCTGATGGGACGCGGACCGTCTGCCACGGACGAGACGCGGCACGCCGCCGCGATCCTCCACACCATCCTCGGTGCGGGGATGAGCTCGCGTCTGTTTCAGAAGGTGCGGGAAGTGCACGGCCTTGCGTACTCGGTCTACTCCTACATGGAGGTGCTGCGCGAGTCCGGGATCTTCTGCATCTACATGGCGGTGGAGCCGAAGGAAGCGAAGCGGGCCGTCCGTCTGGTCGGACGTGAACTTCGGAAAGTGCGCGACAAGGGCGTCAAGAAGTGGGAGCTAGAGGCGGCCAAGGCGCAGCTGCTGACGCAGCTGTTCCTGTCCTACGAGAGCATGTTCGAGCGGGTGAGCCGTTTGGCCTACGACGAGATGTACTACGGGACGCAGCTCCCGGTCCGTCGTATGGTGGAAGAAATCGTGAGTGTCACACCGGAGCAGATCCGAGACGTGGCGGACCGACTTCTCCGTCCCGAGTCCTTCGCGTTGGTGAGTGCGGGGCCGGGGACGGTAAACGCGCCGAGTCTGGAGGATCTGGACGCCTAGCAGGCTGCGGAAGACGCGTGGTGATGCGCCTAAAGGCGGTGGGTCGCTCACGCGAAACGTAGGATCGGGGCCCACCCGAATCCAAACCGAGTTCAGAACGCGAACGACGTCCAGGGAGGGAAGTCGGGAATGCAGGAACGTCCACCGGTACGCTGTCAGGCCCTCCGTCCCGGGGCGCGCCTCCCGGTCCAGATGACCCCCGGTGCTGCAGGGTGGGACCTCCACGCCTGCCTCGAGGAGCCCGTCGTCCTCGGGCCCGGAGAGCGCACCGTCGTTCCCACCGGACTCGTCCTGGCCATTCCCGAGGGGTATGAGGGATCCGTGAGGGCCCGGAGCGGCCTTGCGTTTCGGCACGGGATCGGGGTCCTCAACGGACCCGGAACGATCGACAGTGACTACCGCGGAGAAGTTGGTGTCCTACTTGTGAACCTGGGTCGGGAACCGTTTACCGTCCAGGATGGTGATAGGGTTGCGCAAATCGTGTTTCAAGCCGTGCCTGCCGGCCGGGTGGAATGGGGGGACGTCACCGCAGATACGGATCGCGGATCGGGCGGGTTCGGTCATACCGGAACGAGAGAAGGGGATTCGATGTGACCGACTTCGCCATGAGGCGACTCCTCCCGTTGCTCGTGTTGGCAACAGCGCTGTTCGCGCCGGGCACTAGCCGTGCCGAAAGCGAGGCCGATCTCGGTTCGGCGGCGGACGTCAGTCCGAACGTCGGAGCCTCTGTTACGGCCACCGACGGACCCGTGGCCTCCATCTCCGATTCCTCTCCGCACTCGTCGCTTCGGATCGGCGAGACGCTCAACTTCCAGATCAAGTGGGGAGTGGTGCCTGCGGGGACGGCCACCATGTCGATCACCGAGGCGAAGGAAGTCTCGGGTCGGCCTTGCCTCCATGTCGTGGCGACCGCGGTGTCGAACCCAGTGTTCGACAAGGTCTATCCCGTGCGCGATCAGTTCGAGAGCTTCATGGACAGCTCGGACCTCCGGAGCTGGGCCTTCAAGAAGCACCTCCGCGAAGGGAAGTTCCGGCGCGATCAGGTGGTCCGGAGCGACCACGCGGCCGGGAAGGCCTACTACCACGACGGCAACTCCTACGACCTCACTCCGGGTGCGTACGACGTCCTCTCTGCGTTCTACTACGTCAGAACTCTTCCGCTCGTTGACGGCGACGAGTATTTCTTGGACAGCCACTCCGACAAGAAGAACTACCCGATCCGGGTGACGGTCCACCGGCGCGAGCGGGTGTCCGTCCCGGCCGGGACATTCGACTGCGTGGTGGTGGAGCCGACGCTTCGCAGCGGTGACTTCTTCAAGAACGAGGGAAGTCTGACCATCTGGCTCACCGACGACGAGCGGAGGATGCCGGTGCAAATGAAGAGTAAGATCCCGGTCGGGTCGATCTCGGTCGAGCTCGAGAGTTTCGAGAGGCCCGGAATCGAGAAGGCAGGGAGTGCCGTCCGTTGAGTAAGTACCCCGAGATCGATCTCGCGAAGGTTACGCGCTATCCGGTGGGGGAGCGTGCCAGCAAGGTCGATGGAGCTCAGCTCTACCATCCTCCGGCGGACCCAGGCTCGTTCCGTGAGTTCTGGGATTCACTCCCGGACCAGCTCGGGGCGAAGGACCTTCGCGAACTCGTGTCCCGTTGGCAGCGCGCTCGTTCCGCGGGCGCGGGACGACTCGTCCTGCTCGGCGCCCACGTGATCAAGACGGGGATGGCCCCTGGCCTCATCCAGCTGATGGAGGAGGGGTGGATCACGGCCCTGGCCTGCAACGGAGCGTGCGCGATCCACGATCTCGAACTGGCATTCTTCGGCCGGACGTCGGAGGACGTGGCAGCCCAGCTGCCGGCCGGGCGGTTCGGCATGGCCGACGAGACTTGCCGTTGGCTCAACGACTGGACACAGCGGGCAGCCGATCGGAACGAGGGGTTGGGAGAAGGGCTCGGTCGGATCTTCCTGGAGGAGGGCGCTCCCTTCGCTGACCACAGCCTCCTCGCCAGCGCCTACAGGCTAGGGATCCCGCTCACGATCCACCTTTCCATTGGAACGGACATCAACCACCAACACCCCAACTTCCCAGGCGCGGCCGCCGGGGAGACTAGCGCGCGGGACTTCCGGATCCTTTGCGCCCAGGTGGCCACGCTGTCCGAGGGCGTGGCTCTCAACGTCGGATCGGCGGTCATCCTCCCGGAGGTCTTCCTCAAGGCGGTGTCGGTCGCCACGAATCTCGGGACATCGTTTCCTGGGCTCACGACGGCCGTTTTCGACTTCCTCCGGCACTATCGGCCGCTGGAGAACGTGGTTCGGCGCCCCACCCTCCAAGGAGGGAAGGGGATCTACGTCGTCGGCCATCACGAGATCCTTTTGCCCCTCCTGTTCCAGGGGCTCCGGCTCTCCGGGCTTCGATCTGGCGGTGACGATTTGGCGCAACCCAACGCCGACTCAAGGGGATAAGGCGAATGGCCGATATGCGCACTAGAAGATTGGCGTCGACGAGCGGGGGTATTGAGTCCACACTCGTGTCGTCAAATATTGACGGGTCAGGGACGGAATGTCTAAGATTGTGTCTGGTTACTGGCTCTTCCCGCATAGCTGGACGTATAGCCACGGCGGTACGGCGTGGCGGAGGTTGAGAAACTGATCCACCGTTTCCGCGTAAACGGCGGCCGGTCCCAGCTTTGCGTCGGCCCGGGAAGAGTCTGGATGCTCGTTCTGAGTCTCCTCTGGCTCGGCTGCGCCCCGTCCGCTGCACCGCTGCAGGCCCAGCAGGGGATGCGCGATTTTCCCCCACTGGCCGACCCGAACCGGTCCACTGCTCCTGACACCCGATTGGAGCCCGGCGCTATCCAGGACGGGGGCGGAAGCCCCACGACCCCGGAAGAAGTACTGGCCGCGCTGCCCGACCGTCCCGTCGGTGAGCCTGGAGATCAGGTGTATCGGCTGGGAGTCGGAGACGAGCTGTCGGTGATCACGGTGGGGCAGCCGGACTACACCCGCGGGGTCAAGGTTCTTCCCGACGGGACCATCTCGGCGCCTGGCACGGGGTCCCTCTACGTTCTCGGGCTCAGTGCGGATGAAGCCGCAACCCAGGTGGAGCAGCGGCTCGCCAGCTATCTCAAGTACCCCGACGTCAACGTCATCGTCACTCAGTACGGCGAGCACGTCGTCTACGTGATGGGAGAGGTGGTCGCTCCGGCGGACCACGTCTACAGGAAGGGCCTGTCCGCACTACAGGCCGTAGCGATGGCAGGTGGCTTCAAGCCGTCCGCCCAACAGAAGAGCGTTGTCGTGTTTCGGCGGGTTGGCCCCGACGTCGCGGAGTTCTACCAGATCGACCTGGGGAGTCCCTTGGACGGAGAGAACTTCGCCAACGACATGCTGCTGCGCCCCTACGACATCGTCTACGTTCCGCGAACGTTCATCGCGAACGTGAACGTGTTCGTGGATCAGTGGTTCCGGCAGAATCTATCAGCCCTCACCTTCTATCTCGAAGGTTGGGATGCCTACAGCGTGACCAAGGACCGCGTCGTGATTTCGCGGGATACGACGAGGTGATCTGAAACGATGGCGGATCACTACCTGAACGGAGAGAACGGAAACGGCCACGGGGAAGAAACCCGTGACGTCTCGTTGCGTGATTTCCTCTCCGTCCTCTTCCGACGCAAGGGGATCGTGGCGACCGTGTTCCTGGCCGCGGTTCTCGTCGTCATCCTTCTCAATGCGCGTTCCGAAGTCCTCTACGAATCGTCTTCCACCATCCGGGTGAGCCGAGGGGAAAAGGAGTCTGCGTTCAACTCGCGGATCCGCCTGCTCACCTGGGAGGAAGAGCTCAACTCCGAGATCGAGACGATCATGAGCCAGCAGATCGTCGAGCTGGCCCAGGAGCGTTTGGAGGAAGAGGGCGCACGGGACTCGAACGGTCTCCCGATCGACTTGACCGCCAGGAACGTGAGGGCGACGACCTCGGGCAAGTCCGCCGTCGTCTACATCAGCTACAAGGACGGCGATCCCAAGGCGGCTCGGGTCGGCTGCAGCGCGATCACACAGGCCTATTCGGACTTCCGGCTACGGGTGCGAGCGGTGCCCCAAGTCGACGCGTTCTTCCGTGAAGAGATCGAGAACCTGCGGGAGCAGCTCGACGAGTGGGAGCAGGAACGCGCGAAGTTCATGAACGAGGAGTCGGTCGTCAAGATCTCGGACGAACGGCTTCAACTGCTCGACTTGAGAAAGACCACCGAACTCGACCTGACTCGGGTGCGGGCGTCCTTGGCCGAGACCGAAGCGAAGGCAGAAGTCCTCCGGACTCGGCTCCTCAACGGAGCTGACGAGCTGGATCTCTACGCATTCGCCGATGGGGAAAACCGAGACGACCAGGTTCTCTACCGGATGCGGGCGGAGCTCGTGGCCGAGCAGTCATCGCTCTTCGCGGCCGAGGCCCAGTACACCGAAGACCATCCCCAGGTGAAGGCGGGACGGGATCGAGTCCAGCTCCAGCAGGATGCGATCCGGACGGAGATGCGGCGGTACCTCTCTCACCTCGAGGCACGAGCCGAGGTGCTCGAGGCGCGAGAAGACGCGCTCCTGAGGACGCTCTCGGTCGCGGATGCCGAGCTGTCGTCGCTTCCCGAGAAGGAAGCCAGGTTGGCCGGGTTCGACCGGGTCCTGGAGCAGCTCCAGGCCAACTACACCGCGCTCGTCGACAAGCAGATTCAGGCGAGGATCGAACAGAGCGGTAGCTCCGACTGGAACGTCCTCATCCTGAAGCCGGCCGCGTCGGCACTCCCGATTCGAGTGAACGACTACGTCCGGCTCGCGGTCATCCCGATCCTGTCACTGATCCTGGGCATTGCCCTCGCCTTCCTGATCGATGGCCTCGACCACACCCTGAAAGACAGCACCGAAGTCGAGAACCACCTGCGGCTACCCGTTCTGGGTTCCGTCGGGCGGATCCGCTAGGAGGCGGACGTGTACGAGTCGTTCTACCGCTTGCGAGAGGCCCCCTTCGCGATCACTCCTGATCCGCGGTTCCTCTTCCATACGCGGAATCACCGGGACGCGCTCGCCTATCTCCACTACGGCATCGACCAGAAGAAGGGCATCCTCGCGCTCACTGGCGAGGTGGGAGTGGGGAAGACCCTCGTTATCCGGACTCTCCTCGGCCAGCTGCCGCGGACGGTACGGACGTCGATCGTGATGAATGCACGTCTCTCGTTCCGTCAGCTTCTCTACATGGCACTGCTCGACTGGGATCTCCAGCCGCCAGGCCGTTCACGCGTGGACCTCCTGCTCACCCTGCAGGAGTTCCTGATCCGCATGCGGCAGAGCAACGAGAACGCGGTGCTGATCATCGACGAAGCGCAGAATCTCTCGGAGAAGAGCCTCGAGGAGTTCCGACTGCTCTCGAATCTCGAGACGGCGGACGCGAAGCTCCTCCAGATCGTGCTCGTTGGCCAGACCGAGCTCAAAGACAAGCTGAACCGCCACGGTCTCCGTCAGCTCCGGCAGCGGATTCCGGGAATCTTCGATCTGTCGCGTCTCCCGGATCCCGCGGTTCAGGAGTACGTCGACTTCCGTCTGCAGGTCGCGAGCGGCGGTGGCGTTTCCGGACTCTTCGACGACTCCGCGTTGGACGAAGTCTGTCGTACGTCGAACGGGATCCCTCGATTGATCAACCAGCTCTGCGACCGTGCCCTTCTCATCGGTTTTGCAAAGGGGCAGGAGCGGATCGACGGGGAGATCGTTCATGAAGCGGCCCAGGAGCTCGGATACCTGGAAGACGGCACGCCGCACTACTCATCCGTGTATCGGGAGGCTTGAATCGCCTTGCCTCACCGCCGATCGCCGGCGGGAACGCGATTCTGAGGAAACGACTCGATGAGCAACATCTTCGACGCGCTGAACAAGCGACAGCCGGAGAGGCCCGCGAGCCGCTCGACCGAGCCTCTCGTGCCGCTGGAGCCGCCTTCGGGCGGAGCGCCGCTCCCTGCCTCGGGCGACACTGCCCGAGATCAGGACATGGAGCGGCTGCGTCAGCGTGTGTTGCTAGAGCTCGGTACGACGGCCGGGGCCAGCATCGTCTTCGCCGGCAGTGTCGAGGGCGAAGGAGCGACGACGCTGTCCCTCCTGTTTGCTCGCGAGCTCGCACAGTCCGAACAACGCCCCGTGCTGCTCGTGGATGCGGACATCGAAGGATACCCGCGCACGCTGACGGGCACGATGCGCAACGACGGCGGCGATCTCGGACCTGGCTTCGCCGACCTGCTTCTCAATCGGGCGAAGCTGACCGACTGTCTTCTCGGAACGGAACTTCCGAACCTGCACTTCCTGCCTCGCGGCTCCGATCTCGGCCCGGCGCTCGATCTCGTGCAAACGCAACGTGTCCGTGCCGTGCTGGACGAGATCCAGCGGCACTACGCGTTCGTGGTCCTCGATGGCGCACCCTTGGTCGATTCGCCCGAGAGCAGTTTCCTGGCTGCGGCTACCGACGGGGTCGTTCTGGTAGTTCGTGCGAATCGGACCCGGCGCGAAGTCGTACAGCGGGGGCTCCGTCTTCTGCATCAGTCGAACTGCCAGGTTCTGGGCGCGGTCCTCAACGAACGCAAGTACCCGATTCCGTCGTTCCTCTATCGGCGCCTCTAACTCGCTCGTGACGTTGCCGAGCGACTCTTGCGCCGCCGAGGTCAGGACGATTCCATGGACTCGATGACGTCTGCGCCGAACCGTTCCCCCGGGTCGGACGACCGCAGCTCTCACGGCGCGGCGATGGCGGACCGGCTTCTGTCCCGCGATGCCTGGGTCCACGAGCGCTGCGCGGTGACGCTCCACGGCGCGATCCCGATGATCCAAAGGCGGCTCGAACCTTTCGGTCCCCTGCTCCTCTTCTTGGCGGGAAGCACGGGAGGCGGCGAGGCCGTCGGTTGGTCGGGCTCCAACCCGTTCGTGCTCTCGGATCTCGACCTCGGTGTCGTGCTCTCGTCTCGTCCCACCGCCGAGGCGACGGATGGATTGCATCGCGAACTCCGCGAGCTGTCGGAGCGTATTGCGGGTCCCGAAGTCACGATCGGCATCTACTTGCGTGAGGAACGTCGAGAGTGTCTGCCGACGCCCGGGCTCGTCGACTTCCTTGCCCGCCGGTTCGTGATCGCGGGCGACGAGAGTTTCTTCGAAGGGTTCCCTCAGGTCATGGAGGGGGAGATCGAGCCCTGGGAGGCATTCCGAATCGTCGGAAACCGGAGTCGCGAGCTTCTCGCAGTGCGGTCGGGCCCGGTTTCTGGCGCGGTCGACCGGAGCGCGATCGAGGCACAGTTCCTCCTCGCGAAGCTCGCGGACGGGATCGGCACGGCCTGGCTGCTCTTGCGGCGGGAGTACCGCACGGATCGTCAGGCCCGCTGGAATCGGCTCGATCAGAGCGATGTGCCCGAGTCGATCCGCTCCGTGTCGCAGGCAGTGCGAGGGTTCCTCGCAGCCCCGGGGCCGGACACCTGGCCGGAGGTCGCCGGCTTGTCGATGGTTCGCGCCGGACTGCGAGACCTCTTCCGCTCGACCCGGGGGACGCAATGGAGCGGGGTGGTCGAGCCGTACGAGTACGATCCCCTCAGTTGGCGGAACCGCTACCGGACCTGGCGGGATCACGTTTCCGTTCACGGCGGAGTGCCTTGGCTGCTGCGGGCTCGATTCCGGGGAACACCGGGGACCCGCCATCTGGGCGCTGCGGTCCTCTACTGGCTCACGTTGCCGGAGGGTACGGACCCTGACCTGGCGGCCCTCCGAGTCGGGGGAGTGGACCGAACCGATCCTTCGCTTGCGGTCGCTCCGGCCCAGGACAATGATCGAACTGGACGGGCAGCACCAGACGAGGGGACTCCTGAACTCTCCGTTGCGTGGAGCGACGTTGCGAGGCTCTTGGGTGAGCCGATCCGTCCCGGGAAGGGAGCGAAGGACAGGTTGAGAGAGAGGATCGGGATCGGGGAGGGCGCGGCGTGAAGAGGCTCACGCTCGTGTTCATGATCGACGCCCTCGGCTTCGATCAAGCCGGTGGGGAGTTCCTACCTGCGCTCGGAACGGCGCGAAGTCCCGTCGAAACCGTCCTTGGGTACTCGAGCGCGTGCATTCCGTCCATCATGACGGGGCAGGCCCCAGCCGAGCACGGGCACCTCTCGATGTACCGGCGCGCGCAGAACGGGCGCACCGTCTTTGGTGGACCGGTGAAGGCGATCGGACGGTTGTCCCAGCTCACACAAAGGGGTCATTGGCGGATGCGCCAGCTCCTCATGCAGTATCTCCGCCGGACCGGGATCACCGGTTACTTCTCGCTCTATGACATCCCGCTTTCGCTCCTCCCCGAGTTCGACCTTTGTCAGCGGAAGAACATCTATCGTCCGGATGCGTTTCGGGACGAAGGGCTGACCGGATTGGGGGACGTGCTGTCCGATCCCTCCATGTCCCGGGTCTGGGACTGGACCGTTTCCGAAGAACGGGCATGGCAGGAACTCCACGAGGAGCTGCGCGCCGGCAACAAGCGAGTGCTCTTCTTCTACACGCCCGAACTCGACAGCCTCATGCACGTGGTGGGCCCGAGGGACCGACGCACCGCCGATCAGCTCGCCGCGTACAGCACGCGGATCGATGCCGCGCTGAAGTTGGCGGAGCAGACGTACGAAGAAGTGGAACTCTACGTGTTCGGGGACCACGGCATGGCCCCCGTGGAGGGGACGCACGACCTCTGGAGCAAGCTCGACGCACTTCCTTTCGTGGTGCCTCGCGATTATCTCTACTTCCTCGACAGCACGATGGCTCGGTTCTGGTTCGAGCGACCCGAAGCGGAAGCGGCTGTCCGGGCACTCCTTCGCGACGAAGGATACGGGCGTGTGCTCGGTGACGAGGAACTCTCGGCGTTGGGGGCGCGCTTTCCGGAGGACGACTACGGTCAGTTGATCTTCCTGCTCGACGAGGGCCACATCCTCGTGCCCTCGTTCATGGGAAAGGAACCCGTCCGCGGAATGCACGGATACCATCCGAGTGCGCGTGCTTCCTATACGACCCTCGTGACGAACCAATCCGGTGTCGAGTATCCGAAGAACCTGTTCGAGCTCCACTCCGTCCTTCGGGAGTCGATCGGAAGGACGGTCGGATGATCTGGAAACTGCTGGCGGGACTGGTTCTCTCCGCGTTCTTCCTCTGGCTCGCGCTCAAGGACGCGCAGCTCTCCGAAGTCTGGGGAGCCGTCCAGGCCGCGGACTACACCTGGATGGTGCCGATGGTCCTCCTGACCTTGGTCTCCTTCCTCCTCAGGACCTGGCGGTGGCAGGTCCTGCTCGCCTCCGCACAGAGGGTGAAGTTCTGGCCTCTCCTCTCGTCGACCTTCATCGGGTTCATGGGGAACAACGTCCTTCCGGCAAGACTCGGAGAGCTGCTGCGCGTCCAGGCGATCCGGACCGCGGCTGGGGTCTCGCGGAGTGCGGCGCTCGGGTCGCTCGTGATGGAGCGGATCCTCGACATATCGATGCTGCTCGTTTTCTTCCTCTTCGTCTTGGTCGCTGGGAAGCTGCCCCCGGAGGTGAAGAGCTGGGGGATCTACCTCGTGGTGGTGCTCGTCCCAGTGCTCGCTGCGGTGATCGTGTTCCGGTTCCAACCGAAGCCGTTCCTCCGGATCCTCGAGAAGGTCGCGCCCGGACGGCTCCGTCCCCGCCTCCTGGCCATGGCCTCGAACTTCCACGTCGGGCTCGGTGCGCTCGAGAACGGGCGGGAGCTCGGCCTGGCCGCGTTTCTCTCCGTGCCTATGTGGGCGACCTTGGTGGGCGTCGTGGTCTGCGGGTTCCGCGCCCTCTCCTTGGATCTGACCACTGAAGCTGGAGTCATCACTCTGGTCATCATGGCCGTGGGCACGATGGTGCCTTCTGCCCCGGGATTCATCGGCACTCTCCAGTATGCGGGTACTCTGGCGCTCACCCAGTACGATGTGGATCCGTCCGTTGCCCTGTCCTTCACGCTTCTCTACCACGCGAGCCAGTGGTTCCCCGTCACCGCCGTCGGCTTGGTCTTCTTCCTCCAGCAGCACCTCAGCCTGGACCAGCTACGAGGTTTGGAGTCGGCCGCCGATGCGGCCGATAACCCAAAGGGGGAGGGCACGTGACGCGATCGGCGCTGAGAAGACGATCCAAGGGACCGAACGTACGTTACGGGCGCCCGAAGTATCATCGACCGGTCCAGGAGTCTGCGCTCTCGGCGTGGATCCTCATCCCGATCGTAGCGATCGTCGGAGCGTTCGTCGCAAGTCAGTTCTTTGCGCTCAATCCCCGGTACATCAAGCTGATGGCGGGAGCGTTGGCCGTGCTCGTGATTCTGCGCTCGTCCTTCCCGGCGGCCGTGACTTTCTTCCTCCTCGTCTTCCCGGTTCCCACGTTCGTGTTCGTGAGCGACACGAACCTGCTCCTGATCGGTCTCCTCCTCGCCGTCTGGGTCGTGAACATGGCCATGGGGCGGTTCCCGAAACCGATGCGCTCCCCGGTGGACTGGGCCATCTGGATCTACTTGGGCATCCACGCACTCTCGTTCATCAACATCGAGACTGCGGAGGGGATCGACAAAGGCTTTGGCGCGTACCTCTACCTCGCGTCGGGAGCTTTCCTCTTCTGGCTGCTCTACAACGGCCTCAGAACCGAGCGACATCTCCATCGAGCGTTCGTCGTTCTCGGTGTCGTCTCCCTGTTCGTGAACATCAGCGCGTTCGTAGAGCACTTCTTCCACTTCGATCTCGTGCCCGAATGGTTCCTCCACCGAGCGGGCCAAACCCGAAACGATATCCGCGTGGGTGGCGTGTTCGGGTTCCACGGGCTCCTGGCCGACTTCAACGCGATCGTCTTCTACCTGCAGGTCTACATGGGAATGCGGTCGCGAGGACGATGGCTCAAGGCCTACTACTACGGGCTGGCTGCCTTCGGTCTCATCGTGATCCTGTGGACGGTCAACCGAGGAGGCGCGATCGCGTGGGCTCTGGGTGGACTGTACTTCCTCGCTCTGATGCGGCACCGGATCGATTGGGTGAAGGCGATCGTGGTGACCCCTGCCGTCGTCGCGGCGTACTTCCTCTACCAATCGATCAGGGATATCGGGACGTCGAAGGTGTTGCTCTTCGCCCGCATCGCGGGAACTCAGCTCGAGCGCGG
The DNA here is from genome assembly GCA_020633975.1 of Candidatus Eiseniibacteriota bacterium. Lineage (GTDB taxonomy): Bacteria > Eisenbacteria > RBG-16-71-46 > CAIMUX01 > CAIMUX01 > JACKCR01. Next base: position 435,329 of record JACKCR010000002.1, read on the forward strand.
GGTTCCGGACAACCGCGTGCAGGTCTGGACGCAGGTCGTCCGGCGGATTCCGGAGCATCTCTGGATCGGGCACGGGCCCTATTACGAGTTGGGCGGCTTTGGGGACGCGAAGGTCTCGTACCCCCACTCCGCCTACCTCTTCTACCTCTACACGACTGGCATCCTCGGTTTGACGGCTTGGCTCTGGATTCTCATCAAGCTCACCATCGTGACGTTCCCCGGGTTCAAGGTCGATTTCCGACGAGCCTCCTTCGTCAAGGGAGCGCAGGCGGTGCTCCACATTCAGATCCTGATGTTTGCAGCCGCTCAGGTTCGGGACGAGCACCAGCGCGGGAACGTGTACCTCTACGTAATGTGGATCCTGTTCGGGCTTGGGGCGGTGGCTGCCCGTTTGGTCAAGGAAGAGCGGATCCGGGTGAGGGAATCTCAGGATCGGGACCTCGACCTGGACCCAGATCCCGGCCTCGACGAGGTACAACCGCCCGGCCGGGCCTGGGGAAGGCTTGCGGTAGGAGAACGTCGGCCGACTTGAAGCACGACAAAGGAATCGGATATCCTGGATAGTGTCGGTTTCGGCCCCTCGGGGCCATTCGAACTGGGAGACCCCGCTGGAGGGAAGCGTATAGGCCCTTGGTACAAGGTTTTCCGCGAGCCTGGCTCGCGGGTCACGACAACTGTGGATCGACTGCAACGGCCTGTGCGGGACCGAGGAGGCTTCCGGCTGGTCGTGCTGAACCCGCTCCTAGCGACGTGCTCAGGAGGCCTTGTGCTCGAGTGGCCCGAAAACGACGGATGGCGCAGTGCGTCCCGAGGATCTCCAGCCTTGGTCGCGCTTCCCTCCGGGGTCTCCCATCTACTTGCTCCACCGGAATATAGCAGGCGGTAACTCCTTGGCTTCCCGAGGCGACAAGCGGGATATTCCCGCCCATCTCCGTGCGGCATCGCCGAAGACGAACATCCCTCGTCGGCGGGGTGTGCCAGGTGCGCGCAACTCGGGTGTCCGCAAAGACGTTGCTTTCGAGGGGGCTCCCCAAAGGGCAGAGACGCCGTTTGGGGCAGAATCCCAAGTTGGCGCGATCCGCCAGGAGCCCGGGGCCACTCCGCGGAGGGAGAGACCGGCTCCGCCCCGCGCCCAGGCCTCGCGTGCGGTTCCTCCTCCGCCTGCGGCCCCGCCGACTCCCAGAGCTTGGGAGGGCAGGATCGAGATCACTCCCGATCGGACGCTCTATCAGCGGTTCGGGAAGCGCTTCGTGGACGTGCTGGCCTCAGGAGTCGCACTCCTCCTCCTCTCGCCGCTCTTCCTTGCGATCATCATCGCGATCAAGCTCGAGGACGGCGGTCCGATCCTCTACTGCTCCGAGCGAGTTGGCCGTGGGGGACGCTGCTTCCGGTTCCTCAAGTTCCGATCGATGATCCCGTCTGCGGATTCGTGTCGGGACAGCCTTCAGAACCTCAACGAGGTGGACGGGCCTGTCTTCAAGATAGAGAACGACCCTCGAATCACGAGGGTGGGACGCATCCTTCGTCGGACGAGCATGGACGAGCTTCCGCAGTTCTGGAACGTGTTCCGAGGGGACATGTCCTGCGTCGGTCCACGGCCGCCGATTCCGAGCGAGGTCGAGAACTACGAGCCGTGGCAGCTCGAACGACTCTCTGTACGGCCGGGGATCACCTGTCTCTGGCAGATCAGCGGCCGGAGCCGGATCGGGTTCGACGAGTGGATGCGGCTCGACATGGAGTACATCCATCACCACCGGACACTCTCCAGTGACCTCAACATCCTACTCCGGACGGTTCCGGCAGTGGTGTCCGGCGAAGGCGCGTACTGATGGATCGAACCGAACGGCCCACCTCTCCTTGGGTTGGCCGGATCCTCCTGGGGCTCACCCTGCTCGCCGCGTTGCTCCGCTTCTACCACGCTGGAACGCAATCACTGTGGATCGATGAGACGGAGACCATCAAGTACACCGCACCTTTCGGGCAGTACTCGTGGCGACTCTTCTTCTACAACCTCCACGGGGCGCTCTACTCGGCTCTGCTCCACGCCTGGTCCCATCTGTTCGGCACGAGTGAGTGGGCGCTTCGCAGTTTCTCTGCACTCGTCGGCACGGTGACGGTTCCGTTGTTCTATTGGGCGCTCCAGCCTCTTCGTCGGCCGAACACGGCTCTCGTAGCGACCGCGCTCCTTGCGATCCACCCGTTCCACATTTGGTACTCACAGGAACTGCGCGGGTACGTCCTGCTTCTCCTCGCGGTGGTCGTGTCGACCGGCTGCTTCCTCCGCGCCATCGAAGGGAATCGTCACTCCTTGTGGAGGTACGCTGCAGCAAACCTGGTAGGGCTACTCTCCAATCTCGCTCATGTCTTTGCGATGATGGCGCACGGCTGGCTTCAGCTCCTTCGTGGACGCGAAGGACGGACTCTCTGGCGTGGACTCGTCCTATCGTGGCTCGTGAGCTTCGTGCTTCTGGCTCCGTGGATCTATGTCTTCTGGGAGAACCAGATTCAGGGATCGCGGGCGGTCGGGACGGAGAGCATTCCCAAGGAGGAACGGATCCGTGGAGAGTCATCTGCTCCGGTCCTAGGGATTCCGTACTCCTACTACACGTTCTCCGTCGGCTACTCCTACGGACCGAGCCTCCGGGAGTTGGCGACCCTCAACCGGAAGATGGACCTCTCCGTGCTCCAGCCTCACATCCCCGGACTCGCCTGGGCGGCGATCGCGTTCGGCCTCGCCGCCGTGATCGGCTTCGTTCGTCTGTGGAGATCGGGGGTGCCGGGACGAACCTGGGTTTGGCTCGCCGTGATTCCCGTACTGCTGGTCTACGGAACGGCGGTGCGGAACATCAAGGTGTTCAATCCGCGCTACGCCGCAGCCGCGTTTCCAGCCTACCTGCTGGCCGTGTCCGAAGGGATCGTGTCCGTGGGGCGACGTCGTTCCCTCCTCCTCGGGCTCGCCGTTCTCGCTCCTACGAGCGTGTCGCTCGCCCAGCACTACACGGATTCCGACTACGCCAAGGACGAGACGCGGGAAGCGGTAGCGTACCTCAGGTCGGAGATGCGTCCCGGCGACCTCTTCTGCTACATCGGTCTGGACTCTCCACTCCACAACTACTACTGGCGGGACATCCGCAACGATCCCGACGGGATCGAGCACATCGGAACGCACTTCTTCACACCGAGCGACTGGCCCGGACGGTTCGCGCGGATGGACAGTCTTCTCGCGGGTCACGACCGGATCTTCCTCCTCTTTCTTCGCGAGGCTTGGGACGACCCGGAGGGACGGTTCCGCGCCCACATCGAAGAGACTTACGACGTAGAGGAGAAGGCCGTCTTCGTAGGTACGGAGGTTTGGAAGATCGCCGGCCGTCCGGCAACGGAGGGAACGCAGTGAGCCAAGCGTCTCCCTTCCGACTCACGTTCTATTCGGACGCTCCCTACTACGGTGGGGCGGAGCGGTACCTCGTCACGTTGGCGCGGCAGTACGCCCGGTTCCCCGATGGGCCTCGGCTCTCCGCCATCGTCGAAGTAGAGGACGCCGCCGAACGGCTCGCGACCGAGTTCGAGGGCGCTGGAGCCGAGGTGACGCGGTTTCCGGGGCCGGGGTTCGGATGGTGGAAGCAGCTACCCGAGCTGGTCTCGCTGTTTCGCTCCGTTCCGGGCGACGTGCTGCACGTGAACCTGCCGAGCAGTTACGACGCAGGAGTGTCGTCGATCGCCTGGGCTGCGAAGCAGGCGGGATACCGAGCCGTCGTATCGACCGAGCACCTGCCGATGATCGAGCGGAAGTACAAGAAGTTCCCGATCAAGTTTCTCTTCAGCCACTGGATCGATCGCGTCATCGCCATCGCGGAAGCGAACCGCGCATTCCTCGTGCATCGGCACGGTGTCGATGCGGATCGTGTCATCGCCCTTCCGAACGGTATCGAAGAGCCGGACCTACTCACTCAGGAGGAGATCGCGGCGCTGCGCAGGGAGTGGGGGGCAAGGGACCGTGCGGTTGTCGGATGCGTCGGTCGGTTGACGGAGCGGAAAGGGCAGCACCATCTCCTCTCTTCCGTGGCCCGTGTCGATGAGTCGCTCCGGCCGCTCGTCGTGTTGGTCGGGGAGGGAGAAGAGGACGCTCGTCTGCGCGAACTCGCGGCAGAACTCGGGCTCGATGTGGTCTTTACCGGGCCTCGCCCCGATGCGGCTTCGCTGCCGCAGGCGTTCGACGTCTTTGCGCTCGTCTCGAGTGTCGAGACGATGCCGCTCACGATCCTCGAAGCGATGGCGGGCGGGGTACCGGTTCTCGCTACGTCGATCTTCGGAGTTCCGGAGTTGGTTGCGGATCGGGAGACCGGTCGCCTCGTTCCTTCCGGAGACGTGGTCGAGACGGCACGGGTACTCGAAGAGATGCTGGCGTCGCCCGAAGCTCTCCAGGCGATGGGGCGGGCCGGACGGGAGCGGTACGAACGAAACTTCACCGCCGAGAAGATGGCCGAGCGAACGCTCGAAGTGTACCGGTCTGCCCTCGCGAGCGCGCCGCAGGTCGGCAGTGGGTCGAGGGGCGGGAACCGCGAGCGAGGTGAAGGGGCGAGCGGCACGGGTAACGGTGCTGCGAGCGCGAGTGGTTCTGGCAACGGGAAGCGGCGGTCGTCCTCTGGCGACGAGACGGCGGCGTGAGGTTGGAAGCGAAGTCGATGCGTATCGTGCAAGTGAACAAGTACCACTACCTCAAGGGCGGCGCCGAGCGCTACTACCTCGACGTCTCCATCGCTCTGAGGGAACGCGGGCACGAGGTTCGTCATCTCGCGATGGCGCATGATCGCAACGAGACGCCGCAGGATGGGGACCGGTTCGTCGAGGAAGTGGACTACCGCGGCCGGATGGGGTTCGCGCAGAAGCTTCGCCAGTCTTCGCGGGTGATCTACAACCGGGAAGCACTGGACCACGCCCGCGCGATGGCGCGAAACGGGACGGCAGTTGCGCACATGCACAACATCTACCACCAGCTCTCGCCTTCGGTGATCGATGGGTTCGTCGACGCAGGAGTTCCCGTCGTCCAGACGCTGCACGACTACAAGCTCGTCTGCCCAGCCTACCTTCTCATGACGGAGGGAGAGATCTGCGAGCGCTGCCGTGGTGGCAAGTACTACGAGGCGGTGAAGCACCAATGCCTGCTGGCGAGTCGTGCGGCGTCCGTCGTGGGAATGATCGAGGCCTACTACCATTCGATGAAGGGGACCTACGGCCGGATCTCCCGGTTCCTCTGCCCGAGCCGCTTTCTCCTCGAGAAGGTGGCGTCCTTCGGAATTCCACGCGAGAAACTCGTCCATCTGCCGTATCTCGTGCATGCGGACCGGTATCGGCCAGGTGGGGCGGATCGGGAGCGGGCCTGCGTCTACGTGGGGCGGCTCTCCCGGGAGAAGGGGATTGCGACCCTGATCGAGGCGATCGCCAAGATGCCGGACGACCGGCTGAAGCTCTGGATCCTGGGCGAGGGCCCGGTTCGGGAGGAACTCGAGGCCCGGGCCAATCAGCTATGCCCTGGTCGCGTCCAGTTTCTCGGATTCCGGTCCGGCGAGGAGCTACACGAGACGATTCGGCGGGCAGCGTTCGCCGTGGTACCTTCGGAGTGGTTCGAAAACCTGCCGTTCGCCGTCCTCGAGCCGTTCGCGCTCGGGACCCCGGTGGTTGGAGCGCGGATCGGGGGGATACCGGAGATGGTCGAGGACGGGATCACGGGGCGTCTCCATGAGAGTGGCGACTCGGACTCGCTCCGGGACGCCCTTCTTTGGATGTCCGGTCCGGATGCCGATCTCCAGACCATGGGAACCAATGCCCGGCGGCGCATCGAAGAGGAATACAACGTGGATCGACACCTGGAGCGCCTGCTCGCCCTCTACGCGGAGGTGACCGCGTGAGAATCGCCATGATCGGGCAGAAGGGGATCCCAGCCACGTACGGCGGCATCGAACGCCACGTCGAGGAGATCGCAACGCGTCTCGTCGAACGGGGCCACGAGGTGGACGTCTACTCCCGGGTCCACTACTCGCGCCACAGCGGCGAATTCCGCGGCGTCCAGACCCATCGCCTTCCGAGCGTCAACACGAAGCACCTCGACGCCATCACGCATTGTGCGTTTTCGACGGTGGATGCTCTCGCGCGCCGGTACGACGTCGTTCACTACCACGCGCTCGGCCCCGCCATCTTCGCGAGCCTGCCCAGGCTCGGCGGAGCGAAGACGGTCGTCACGGTGCACGGGCTCGACTGGGAGCGAGGGAAGTGGGGCAAGTTCGCGACCTGGTTCCTCCGGTTCTGTGAACATCCCGCGATCCGTTTCCCGAACAAGACGATCGTCGTGTCGCAGACGCTCAAGGAGTACTTCGACGAGAAGTTCAAAGTCGAAACGGTGATGATCCCGAACGGTGCGAACCCGGGGATCCATCGTCCCCCGAACAAGATCAAGCGGTTCGGGCTCGACAAGCACCGCTACATCCTCTTCGTCGGCCGTCTCGTTCCGGAGAAGGGATGTCACTACCTCCTCGAAGCGTTCAGTCGTCTCGACACCGATGCGCATCTGGTCATGGCCGGTGGTTCGAGCTTCAGCGATGGCTATGTCGACTCGCTCATGCGGATCAAAGGCAACGACGACCGGATCCACATGCTCGGGTACGTCTATGGCGACTTGCTCGACGAACTCTGGACGAACGCGTACATGGTCTCGCAGCCGTCGGTGCTCGAAGGTCTCTCCATCTCGCTCATCGAAGCGATCTCGCACGGCAAATGCGTGCTCGTGAGCGACATCCCGGAGAACATGGAGGTGGTTGCGGACTGCGCGGTGAGCCACAAGACGCGTGACGTCGACGACCTGGAGGCGAAGCTCAGGGAGCTACTCGAAGACCCCGCCCGCGTCGATAGTGTGGCCCAGGCATGCAAGCGACATGCGGAGGCGCACTACTCTTGGAACCGGATCGTCGAAGCGACCGAGGCGGTCTACCTCGATCTGTTCGCTGGCGATGCGAAGGGTGAGCCGGTCTCGACTCGGAAGACCAACCCGAAGCTGACTCTCGTGAAGAACCGCCGCCTCGGCTGACGGTCGCGTCGTCACCATCCAACCTACGGTCGCGTCGTCACCTTCCGGCTGACGGTTGCGATGTCACCCTCCGACGGATGGATCCAGTCCCACGTGCGGGAGTGAGCTGCGTCGCTCGCTGTAGAAGATCAGCGAGGTCTCGATGTGCGCCACTTCCTCGCGTTGCGAGAATGCGTCGAGCGCCAGATCGCGAAGGTGGGAGGGATCCCGGAGCGCGACATGGACCAGGAAGTCGTTCGCTCCCGCCACGTGGAAGAACCCGATCAGTTCGGGAAGGGACCGGAGGTGATCGAGGAAGGCGTCGATGCGCGCCCGGGAGTGCCGGTCCAGCCGGATCGCGATGAGCGCCTCGAGGCCGATGCCCAGAGCCTGGTGGGATACGTCCGCGTGAAAGCCACGGATGACCCCGCGCTCCTGAAGGCGACGTACCCGTTCGAGGCAGCTCGACGGGGCCAGCCCGACCTGGGAGGCGAGCTCCTTGTTCGAGAGCCGTCCATCGTTCTGCAGGACGTCCAGGATCTGCACGTCGATTCGGTCTAGGTCGGTTGCCATGGCGATTCTCCGAAGTAAATTCGATGGATCTAGCCTGAACTGTATCCGATCCTGGTTCTGAGGGCGACAGTCTAATCGTGTTCGTCCAGACCCGACGGTGACCGACGCAGGAGGTTCCCCATGCGTTCCTTCGACCCCGTTCAGGCCATGGCCCAGACCCGTCACGAGTTCGGCGAGCACGGGGGAGTGAATCCGTCCGTCGAACTCAGCACCACCTTCACGGTGATGCACGCCGAGACCATGCCCGGGATCTTCCAGGGCAGAAAGGGGCCGGCGGAAGGCTGCTTCCTCTACGGCCGCCACTTCAACCCCACCGTGCACGTGCTCGGCCGCCTCCTCGCAGCGATGGAGGGCACCGAAGCCGCGTATTGCACTGCGAGCGGTCTCTCCGCGGTGGCCGGAGCCGCGATCCAGCTCATGAAGACGGGCGACCACGCAGTCGTCGCGAACGCGATCTACGGAGGCTCCTTCGCGCTCTTCCACGATTTCCTGCCGGATCGGATGGGGATCGACGTGACGTTCGTCGACATCGACGATCTCGACGCGGTGCGGCGCGCGGTCACGCCCAAGACGAAGATGATCTACTGCGAGACGCTCTCCAACCCGACGCTCGTGGTTGCCGACATTCCCGCACTCGCGGACATTGCGCACGGTGTGGGTGCGAAGCTCGTCGTCGACAACACCTTTGCGCCTACCGTGGTGACGCCGAAGGTCCATGGCGCCGACGTCGTGGTGCACAGCCTGACGAAGTACGTCAGCGGAGCGTCCGACATCATCGCGGGCGCGATCTGCGGCGACAACGAGTTCGTCGGATCGCTGATGGATCTACATCATGGAGCCCTCATGCTCCTCGGGCCCACCATGGATCCACGGATCGCGCACGAACTCACGCTGAGACTTCCGCACCTCGGCATCCGGATGCAGGAGCACGGGAGACGGGCGCAGGTCTTTGCGGAGCGGCTCGCGGCGCTCGGGCTTCCGGTGGTCTATCCAGGACTGTCTTCCCATCCGAGCTACGAACGGCTTCTCAAGATCGCGAACCCGGGCTACGGGCACGGTGGGATCCTCGGCCTCGACATGGGCACCACCGAGCAGGCCTTCCGGTTCATGGACCTCCTCCAGGGCATGGGGTTCGGGTTCGTCGCGGTGAGCCTGGGCTACTTCGATAGCCTGCTCTCCTGTTCGGCGAGCTCCACGTCGAGCGAACTCGAGGACGAGGACCTCCGGTCCGCCGGCATCTCCCCGGGCCTGGTCCGGATCTCCGTGGGCTACACCGGAGACATGGAGGAGCGCTGGAACCAGCTCGAGAGCGCACTGCGCACGATCGGGAAGACGGGCGCGAGGGCCTCCTAGGAACCTGAGGCAGTAGCGCAAGCGACGGGGACCCACGGATCGGCACGATCCAGCTGGACGCTACGCGGAATCGCGGTTGCGGACACCGGCCTTCGCCGGGAGAATCGCAACATGCGTACCGATGTCGTCGTCCTGGCGGGCGGACGGGGGGAGCGGTTCTGGCCGCTGAGCCGTCAGTCTCGTCCCAAGCAGGTCCTGCGCCTCTTGGCGGACCGGAGTCTCCTCCGGGCGGCGATCGAACGCGCGCTCCACGGAGTTCCTGTCGATCAGGTGTGGGCGATTGCGCCGCGAGACCTGGCGGACGTTCTCCGGAGAGAGGCCGGTGCGGTCGCCGAGCACCGGTGGATCTGGGAGACGGAAGGCAAGAATACGGGACCGGCCGTCGCCGCGGCTGTCGCCGAGATCCTGGCCGACCTCGCCCGTTCCGGCGAGACGGACCGACGGGTCCTGATCCTCCCGGCCGACCACTGGATCCCCGACGAGGCTGAGTTCTGGAGGGCCGTCCACGTTGGGGAGACGGTCGCCGACGACACGGGCCGGATCGTGACCTTCGGGATCCCTGTGACCCGGCCGGAAACCGGGTACGGATACGTCGAACGCGGCGAGCCGATCGAGGGTAGGGACGTCGATTCGTTCGTGGTGCGGCGCTTTCACGAGAAGCCGGACCGGGAGGCAGCCGAAGCCTATCGCGCGGCCGGAACGTTCTATTGGAACGCGGGCATCTTCCTCTTCTCCGCACGGACCATGGCGGAGGAACTCCAACGGCACGCACGCGAGTTCGCGGAGCCGTTCGCGCGACTCGTGCAGGAGCTGGCGAGCGCAGACACGGGAGAGCACGAGAGCGCGACGAGCGTGCCTCGTACGGAGGCCGCACGCGCTCGATTCTTCGCCGCCTGTGACTCCGTGCCGATCGACCGGGCCGTGATGGAGCGGTCCGATCGAGTCGCGGTCGTTGCTGCGCCGTTCGAGTGGGACGATCTCGGAAACTGGGCGTCCTGGGCCTCGCTCGGGTCGGACGACGGATCCGGGAACCGGACTCACGGGGAGGTGCTGGCCAACGATGCCGCGGGCAATGTCGTGTACTCGGAAGAGGGCGGCGTGGTCGCCTTGATCGGTGTGCGCGATCTCGTAGTGGTCCGGACGAACGACGCGACGCTCGTCTGTCCGCGAGACAGAGTACAAGAGATCCGGGAGCTGGTTCGCTTGGGGCGTGCGAGCGGGAGCCCGAGGTTCTGACGATGAGGAACGTTACCTTCGACGGGGCAGGGGAGGATGGGATGCACGTCCCGATTCACGGACGGGTGCGTCAGATGAGGAAGCAGCGCTGGGTCTGTCTCGTTTGCGGGGCGGCGCTCGCGTTGATCGTTTCCGGATGCGCGTCCTCGCGCCCGAGTGGGCCGTACCTGCCGAAGCCCTCCACGGATCCGCTTCCCGGATCCGGCCGCGTGCTTCCGTCGGAAGAGAACGCGGTCCGGGGTGACGCGCCCGCTGCGTTCCCCGACTATTCCGCGGACCTATCTGCAGCGAGGTCCGGTGGCGGCACGAGCACGGACCGTGGCGGGGCGGATTCGTCGGTTCCGCCGGCTACGTCGGCTCCGCCGACCACGTCTACTCCGCCCGGTGGGTCGACCAAGTCGACGCCGACGCAGGCGACCTCACCATCCGAGTCGACCTCGACAACGAGGTCTGTCCCACCCGCGACGGCTACGCAGACGGAGGCGCGCGCGGTTTCCACGTTCCGCACGGTTCAGCTCCTCGTTGCGTCGACGCCCGAGCGGGCCGAGGAGTGGCGCGCCCGCGCGGCCACCGTGTTGGGAGTCCCCGTGCGTGTCGTTCCGGAGGACGGGCTCTACAAGCTGCGCATCGGATCGTTCAAGACCGAGGATGCGGCGGAGGACATGCGACGTGATGCGGTCTTGCGTGGCTACGTCGACGCGGAGGTCGTGATGGCCAGCGAGCCGCAGACGGAGGGTGGACGGAAGTGACGACGTGGGTGCTGTTCGAGGACGACGGTTCCGCGGGACTTCGGCCTCTCACCTGGTTGCGGCCGCCGAGCGAGCTTCGCTTCGGCGCCGAGACCACCGAAGGACGGTGGCGCAGGCTGGTGGGTGACGACCCGGTGCTCGTCGTCTGCCGCGACGAGGTCGCCTCGCTTCGTCCCGGGCGTATCGGATGGACGGATGCGGGCAGCGCGTGCGGCGACGCGATCTGGGTGAACGATCGGTTGGTCCCGTCGGCCGCTTCGGTGGGGATGCTGCGGCGGCTCGAACCCGGCCAGAGTGCGGTCCTTGCGGAACAGCGTGTCGCTTGGCGTGGAGCGTTCAGCGAGGTCGGACCCAACGGCCCAGAGACGCGTGCGGCCGTGTCGTCGCAGCTCGATCGAGCCCCAGTGGGGGTGGAACTCGAGTCAGGCGAGTTTCTCCGTCAGCTCGGGGATCTCGTGCGCGTCCAGGCAACGTGCCTGGAGTCGGACCTGGATTCACTCCTCAGCGCCGCCGGCGCCGGGTCACTCACGCCCTCCGGCACGATCGGTGATGGCTTCGGGTACGCCCGCGAGAGGATCCGGATCCATGACTCGGTCCGGATCGATTACGGGGCCGTCCTCGATGCGCGCGAAGGAGGAATCGTTCTCGGAGCAGACTGCGTGGTGCTCCCGGGGACCTACCTCAAAGGGCCACTCATCGCGGATCGGCGCTGCCTCTTCTTGGGCGGGACGATCGGAAGCGGGTCGTCCTTCGGACCCGTCTCGCGCGTGCGCGGCGAGATCGAGACGACGGTATTCCTCGGCTACGCGAACAAGGCCCACGACGGGTTCGTCGGGCACAGCTACGTCGGCGAGTGGGTCAACCTGGGTGCGCTCACCACGACGAGCGACCTCAAGAACGACTACGGTGAGGTGACCTTGGACGTGGCCGGGGAGAAGGTGAAGACCGGCTCGAACAAGGTCGGGACGTTCTTCGGTGACCACGCGAAGACGCGGATCGGCGCACTCCTCAACACGGGGACGATCGTCGGACTCGGCGCAAACGTCTTCGGAGACGTCGCCGTGCCCGAGCGATACATTGCCGACTTCCAATGGGGGACAGGAACCGAGGCTGTGGAGTACCGGGTCGACAAGTTCCTGCGCGTCGCCCGCACCGTGCTCGGGCGGAGAGGCGTTCCTTGGACCCGCGAGTACGAAGAGGCGTGTCGTTCGGCGTTCGCGGAGAGTGGATCCACGCGCGAACGGAGGTTGGCGCGTGCCTGAACTCCGTCGAGATCCGATCGTCGGTCGCTGGGTCGTGCTCGCTCCTGAGCGCGGCGAGAGGCCGTCCGACTTCCCGCCCGTTCAAGTCGGGACCGCGCGGAACACCTGTCCCTTCTGTCCCGGCCGGGAGTCGATGACTCCGCCGGAGGTCTACGCGGAGCGTCCGGATGGGATGCGGGACGACGGGGAAGGCTGGTCGGTCCGGGTCGTCTCGAACAAGTATCCGGCGCTCCAGATCGAAGGTGATCTCGATCCGAAGTCCGACGGCGTCTACCGTTCGATGCGCGGCGTCGGAGCGCACGAGGTGATCATCGAATCCCCCGATCACAGCGCAAACCTGGCTTCGCTTCCGGACGACCAGATCGCCGCGGTAGCGCGGGCGGCACGTGAGCGGATCCTGGACCTGACGGGGGACCGGCGGTTCCGCTACATCCAGGTGTTCAAGAACTTCGGTGCGGAAGCCGGTGCGACCATGGAGCACGGCCACACGCAACTCATCGCGACACCCACCGTGCCTCGTCGGCTGGACGAGGAGCTCGGTGGATTCGCACTCCATGAGCGTGCGAACGGCGGGTGCATTCTCTGTTCGATGATCGAGCAAGAGCGCGCCAGCCAGGGGCGGATTCTCATCGAGTCCGATCGGTTCCTCGCGTTCGAACCGTTCGCGCCGCGCTTTCCCTACGAGACTTGGATCGTCCCGACCTATCACGAAGGCGCGTACGAGACGAGTTCCGACGACGACCTACTCGCCTTTGCGCAGATCCTCGGACGGACACTTCGGGCCATCCACGGGGCGCTGGATAGCCCACCCTACAACTTCGTCCTCCACACCGCCCCGATCAACGAACCGGGAAGGCCGCCGCTCTTCCACTGGCACCTCGAGATCATGCCGAAGCTCACGAAGGTGGCTGGGTTCGAGTGGGGAACCGGCTTCTATATCAACTCCGTTCCTCCGGAGGACGCGGCGGGCGTTCTTCGCAGCCACCTCGACATCTGATCCGAACGCGGGAGTTCCATCCGGGACAGAAGCGCGGCCCCTCCAGTATGCTGACGGGATACCTGACCGCCTCTTGAGGAACGGCCCGTCCAGGCCGATCTCTCGTAGAGCGGGGTTCTGGGTTCGAGTGGGCCATGTCGAGCCATCCGCGGTGGAGGGAACCATCCAGTGGACAGTCCGTTGGAGATCGCGTTCGTCGGGTCGGAGACCAGACCGTTCGAACACAGGTCAGAAGTAGGCGCGTTCGCCGACGCGCTGGGTCGGGAACTAGAGCGTCGAGGACACTTCCTGGTCTACTTCCTGCCGGACGGCGAGTATCTCAGCCGCTTCCCCGGACTCCGTTTCCAGGACTCGGTAGACTTGGACGTCTCCGGCCGGAAGGCGACGCTCCGCCGTGGTTCCGTGGAAGGGAGAACGGCGCGGTTCGTCGCGATCGGCGGCGAGGAACTCGAGTCGATCCCGCCCGCGGACGTGGCCAAGTCGGCCGTGGCATCGGCGTTCTTTGCGAAGGGCGTCCTCACGGCACTCCACGAGATGAAGTGGCGTCCCCACGTCTTCCATGTGTTGGATCCGTCTGCTGCGCTCCTTCCCGTGCTCTTGCGGCGAGACTCGGATATCGATCCCGAGATTCGCAACGCGCGGACGCTCTACTCGATCCACGACCTGTCCGGAGCTCCGTACGGGTCGGGCGACGCGTGGGCCGCGGTCGGTTCGATCGGGCAGGACCCGGAAGTGCGCGCAAGCGTCGACATGAACGGAGGCGCGAGCTTCCTTCGCGCAGCGCTGCTCTACGCTGATCGGGTGACCGCCCCAGGCCCTGCCTACGCGGCCGAACTCCAGCGTCAAGGCTACGGCTTCGGCTTCGAGGACGTCCTCGCGCAGAAGGGCGACCGACTCGAAGGGATCCCGTTCGGGATCGATACGTCACGTTGGAATCCGCTCTCGGACGAACTCATTCCGTACCGATTCTCCTCGAACGACCTCGTTCAGCGCGGGAGCAACAAGGTTCGTCTTCTCGAGTCGCTCGACCTTCCGGTCGAACCTGACGTGCCGCTCCTCACCTTCGATGCGCTTCTCGCCGACGGCCAGGGCTGGGAGCTGCTCGAAGCGGTGGCGGGAGACCTACTCGGCGAGCGAGTGAAGCTCGCTCTCTTCGGCCGGCGTGTCGCGCAGGATGCCGTTTCCAAGTGGGAGACCTGGGCCGAGGACCTCGCGAAGGCCGCGCCCGACAACGTGTCGTTCGTCCGGGACGCGTCCGAACCGCAATTCCGACTCGAGCTCGCGGGCACCGATTTCCTTCTCTGCACACCCCGGAGAGAGCCGACCGCCCAGCTCGCGATGCGCGGCATGCGGTACGGCGCGGTCCCGATCGCGCACCTCACGGGAGCACTCATGGACGTGGTCCACCCCTATGTCCTGGAGACAGGGAAGGGGGAAGGGTTCGTCTTCGAAGGCTACGACGGTGGAGCGATGCTCACCGCCATCCGTCAGGCGATCGAGGTCTATCCGAAGCGGTCGGCCTGGAAGCGTCTCGTCGCGCGTCTCCAGCAGATCGAAGTCTCCTGGTCTCGCACCGCGACTCGCTACATCGCGGCCTACGAGCGTACGGTCGTGATGCCTCCCGCACGCTAGTCGAGGACGTGCTCGTGGTTTGGTCCGAGACGAGGTCTTGCCCGACGTAGGCGCTGTGGACTACACGTCTTCGAGGAACCGCTGGTGGAGGAGCCGACTGGCGTCTTCCCCCTTCTCTTCCGGTACGAGGAACGAGAGCGCGTGGGCGCCCGTTTGGGAGAGCACGGTGGGGATGCCGGCTGCCGAGAGAGTTGCCTCTGCCTCGAAGAGGTGCATCGCGCCGAGATGGGCACCGTCTCCGACCAGCGTGACGAGAGCGAGGTTCCGCTCGAGGTGGAGCGTTGCGCCCGAGCCCCACGACTCCTGATCGTTCCACTCTTCCGGTGAGGCCCCCGCAGGGAGCACCCAGTGCCAGCGACGAGTGCCGTCCTCTGTCCTTTCGGAGAAGGAGAGAAGGCACGTTCCCTGAGAGCGAACTCTTGGGGGAGACGCGTCCTTCGGCTGGGCGGCGCGTAGCCAGTGCACGGGAGATTCGAGAGCCACGGCGACGATGCGATCGCTTTCCATCGGACAAGTCTCCTCACTGAAAGGGAGCCGCTCGGCCGGCGTTTCCGGCACGCGGGTGCCGGGGCCGAGCGTGAGAGTGGAGCGGATGCGGAGCGGCAATCCGTAGCGTCTGGCGAGGCGCACTGCGCGGCGGTAGAGGACGCGGCCACCGAAGTGCGAGAGCGCGATCATCGCGTCGTAGTCGATCGCATCGATCCGGTGCGCCCCAGGGACGACGCGTGGATCCCCAGTCCAGACGCCGTCGACATCGGTGAGAATTTGGCACTCTTCCGCGCCGAAACGGATCGCGAGCGCCACCGCGGTCGTGTCGCTTCCGCCGCGTCCGAGGGTCGTCACTTCCTTCTCGGGGGAGACGCCTTGGAACCCGGCGACGATGACGACCTTGCCTTTCGCGATCTCGTCTTCGATCCGGAAGGGACGGATGCTGAAGATGCGGGCGTCTGCGTGCTGGCTGTCCGTGACGATGCCGCTCTGTGATCCGGTGAACGAGATCGCGGGGCGGCCGAGCGATCCGAGCGCCATGGCGAGAAGCGACATCGAGATCCGCTCGCCCGCGGTGAGGAGCATGTCGAGCTCGCGGCGCGGGGGAGTGCGGCAGACCCGGTGGGCGAGGTGGATCAGTTCGTCCGTCGTCTGCCCCATGGCCGACACGACGACGAGGACCTCGTCACCCTCTTCCCGGTAGCGCAAGATCTGCCGTGCGACCTCGAGGATTCGCACCGGAGATTCAACGGATGTACCTCCGTATTTCAGAACTCTGAGCGCCATGCCGAAACCTTCCTCGTACGTGGCCTGAGCGGCTGTGCGAAAGGGCCAAATCCTTTCGATATGGCCACTTGCGACCTTGTCGCGAGAATAGGCGGAACGTGGTCGGAGGACTATGGGAATTCGGCTCGACCGGCACGGCCGGCAGCCGATCCCGAAGGGAACCCCCGGGCGTGTGGGAGCACCACGACGGGACGGTGAAGTTGGGATTGTGCGTTGACAACCCCGGGGGGTTTCCCTAGATTTGGGCTTCTGTTGCTGGCAGCGGTCACTCGCAATCGGCAGCAAATCGGTTGATTGAGCGGGAGTAGCTCAGTGGTAGAGCTCCACCTTGCCAAGGTGGCTGTCGCGGGTTCAAATCCCGTCTCCCGCTCCATTTCTTCCTACCCGACCTCTCTCCAGATTCCGCGGCTCGGGTGCCAGGTCGTGGAGGCGCCATAGCCAAGTGGTAAGGCGACGGTCTGCAAAACCGTTATTCCCCGGTTCAAATCCGGGTGGCGCCTCCAATTTCTTCCTCGAGTCAGCCAGGCACTTCCGACCTCGAGTCTTCTGTCTCCCTGCGTCCCACTCATCTACGTCGCCGTTGGCATTTGCCTCGCATTCTGGTCGTGCCTTGCGGTAGTCCCTCACCGGGAACGGTCGATGGGGTCCGCAACACGCTAGCGCTCGACACCCTCGCCCGAACGAACAGGAGGAGCCCCATGCCCGAGAAGATCGAAGTGAAGGAGCAGAAGGAGTACCACCCGAAGTGCCCACACTGCGACAAGGTGCTCTCGCAGATCTTCTTCCACAAGGTTCGGACGGTTGGGATGACAGGCATCGGCTATCTCGCCGTCTACAGCTGTCCCTACTGCAAGGTCGCACTCGGTACGAGTGCGAACTCGGGCTAGCTCTCGACCTCGACGTGCGCCTCGGCGCACCTGAGGATCGTGCCGTGCGTGCTGCGTCCGTTTCGACCTGTTTGGCGAGCGGCTTCTTCCAACCGCTGAGCGGCGTCACGACGATGCCCAGCTGTTTCTTGGTCGCCTTTGTGACGCCAGGTCGCGACGACGCGGCCGCCGGCGAGGACGACAGCGGCGACATCGGCGAACCTGAGCCAGACCTTCCTACGTTCCGCCTCGTCGGGCACCGTCCAGCTCTTGTCAGCGTGGGCCATGAGCAGGTGTCGAACTTGGGGAGGAGCTGGGCAGGGGGACGGGACGTCGCTTGCGCAGGATGTCGATGTCGTCTCCGTGGAGTTTCAGGCCGGCTCGTCCTTCGCAGTCGATGTCGACGGTGCCCGGGATCGCGTCGATCCACTTCTGCGCGGATCCCACCTTCGCGCCGAAGAAGTGGGCTACGTCCTGGGCCGTGGCGGGTCCGTGGACTCCGGAGGTACCGACTCGTGAGTTCGGTTGCCGCCCGTGTCGGGATCGAGAGACTTCCAGTCGAGGTCGGGGGAGCCACGTGGCGCGGGCCACGTACGTCTGCTCTCGTCCACGCATCGTGCCGAGGCACACCTGGCCTGCATGCGCGAGCGCCCAGAACAGCCGTCCGGCTCCGAATCTGTACGCATCGTCGCGGTTCCCGATCCGCTCCTCCCACTCGTCGACGTAGCTCTTCGGCAAATGCGAGACGACATCGGTTCGAGTGAGCGGTTCACCCTTCTCGAGACGCGCGAGTGTCTTTGCTACCGACTTCGTCGGGGGCTCGAGTCCGCGCCGCCCGGTGCGTAGCCAAACTCGCCAGGATGCTACGAATGTAAGCCCAATCATCAGCTGGATAGAGATGCAACGTGTCGCGTTGCCCCCACGTGTGACGAGCTTTCGATCCGTGTGCAGGGCCTTCCTCACGTCGTCGGCGGTTGGGCCACCTTCGCCGAGCCTGCTCCTTGCCGCGGTGCGAAGTGCAATCGAGTGGAGCGCTGGGGCCAGGATTTGCGCCTGCGCTCCCAACACGTCTCCCGCTGCCGTGACGAAGTCGGAAGCACTGGACCGGCGAGGTGGTTCCGTTCGGCGCGAAAGGCCGCGACGGCGGCTGGTGTGACTCGGATCATGGGGAGAGTCTATCCACATTGCCCCGAAGGAAAGCGGCCTGGTCTTCGAGAGACCAGGCCGCCTACATCGAGCCGAGATGCGACCGAGGACAGGTGCGGGTGCGTCGACGAGTTGCTCTCGCCTATCGGCCGTACCTCAGCGACGGCGCCGCCGATTGGGCTTCTCGAGCTGCGACTGCGCCTTCTCGATCGCGACATAGAACGCATTGGCCTGACGGAAGGAGTCCTTGAGCGCCTTGAGTTCTTTCGGCGTTTGCGGCCTTGGCCGTCCTCGCCTTCTCGAGCTCCCGCTTCGTCGTTGCGAGATCCTTGGTGACGGTGCGAAGCGCCGCGCGGGTCTCCGCATTCGGTGACTTCTTCACCCGAGCGTTCGCCGTCTTCTTCCGCTTGTTGAGGGACGCATGTCTCTTGACAGACGCTTCACCGTCGTCGTCAACGCTTTCGCATCCTTGCTTCGAGCGGCGACGGCGCCTTCGCCTGCAATCCACGCGGCCTCGAGGTTGTCCATCGCGGCGACGATCCTCTGTTCTACCGCGGTGTTCTTCGCAATCGATCTCTTACGCGTAGTCATGTGGCACATCCTTGTTTCAGATTCGGGTTCAGATGAGGTGTCCTCACGAACAGCTGTACCCTATCGCAAATCGGAACGCCACTCTGCCCAAAACGTCCGGGGAGGTGGACGAGAACGCCCTGCTGCGTGCCGCAGCAGGGCGTCCTCGGTAGGGCTTCGTTCCGATGTGTGTGGCGAGGCCTATGCCTGTTCCGCTTCTAGATCTGTGCCGGTGTTGCTGGGCCGCGAGCGGCATCTCGACGAACCGATCGGGCGGGAACGATAGATAGAACGTCGAGCCCTGGCCCGGGGCGGACTCGACATCGATCCGTCCACCATGGGAGCGCAGGATCTTCTGACACTGGGTCAGGCCGAGACCCGTGCCCGGATACTTCGAGTGCGGGTGCAGGCGCTCCAGGGGGTTCTGAAGATCCGCTTCTGATCTACCGGATCGATTCCGATTCCGTTGTCGCGGATCCAGATTCGGCAGCCGTGGTTGTCGTGCTCTCCACCGATCTCGACACGCGCTGCGCCATTCGGCTCCTGGAACTTGAGTGCGTTCGCGATCAGGTTCTGGAGAACCTGACGGAGGGAAGTCGCATCACCGGCCACCTGGGGCAGTGAGTCCACGATGATATCCGCGCTCTCGAAGCCTGGCGTCTCGGACAGGTCGCTCAGAACGGCTTTGAGTTCCTCGTCCAAGTCCACCACGTCCCGCGGGGGCGTCGCCTCGACCGGTTCTCGCGTACTCCGAGCAGTCCATCTACCAGATCGCTCATGCGATGAACGTTCTTCAAGATCCGATCGAGAGGATGTCGTCCGTTTCGTGGCTCTGCCCTTGGACCTGGTGGCGTGCAATAGGGCGCAGAAGCCGCCGATCTTCTGGAGCGGTGAGCGGAGATCGTGGGCCGCGATGTGGGCGAACCTCTCCTGTTCCTCGCGCTGATCGATGAGCCGCTTCTTCAGCTCGCGATCCGAAATCGCATAGCGAACGGCGCGGACGAGTTCGTGCGGACGGAACCCGCCCTTGACGAGGTAGTCGCGGGCGCCCAACCGCACGCAGTCAGCGGCGACCTTCTCGCTTCTGCACCCGTGATCATGATTACGGGAGGCGGATCCTGGAGGAACTGGAGCTCGGAGAGGACTCCGTTCCGTTGCAGTCCGGCAGGTTCTGGTCGAGGATGACGCAGTCGGTTTCGCCCCGACGCACGGCCTCGAGGCCAGTGACTCCGGTTTCCGCGATCTCGATCTCGGCGTCGATCAGCTCCGAGATCTCCAGGAAGCGGCAGTAGTAGCTCGCAGTCCTCCGGGCAGTCGTCGACCACGAGAATCCGATGCTTCGCCAAGGTTTGTTCCTCCCGTCCACATAGCGATCGGGCGCGCGATCGCGGCTCTTAGGCTCCATCACGGTCCAAACGGATCGGTGGGAAGTTGCGTGCTGACCCTCAGGCCCCGGGGGCATCGTCGCGCTCACATCGCCAGGCGGCAGTGCAACGGTGTCTCGGGGGGATTGGGTGAGATCACGCATGGGAGCGGACCGCGCGTTCGTGCATTGCCGAACGAACGACCGGTTCGCGTGAGCGCCGTCCCGGCGTCCGATCGCGGTTCCGCCGGTGGACTCAAGAAACCGCAGTGCAGCGCCGAGATACCGAGCAGGATGAAACTAGCCGGATCGGGGATGGAACCCGGAGCGTCCGGCACTTCATAGGAGGCTTGATGGGGCGGGCCACGACGAAGGATCTTGGAGCGCTGGGAGAGGAGGCGGGGACGATCCGCCTTCTCATGGTCGAGGACTCCGAAGATGACTACTTGCTCGCGCGCGGGTTTCTCGAATCCGCGTACGCCGGCAAGTACGACATCGACTGGGCGCCGACGTTCGACGAGGGACTCCAGAAACTCGGTGCCGGTCGTTACGACCTTTGTGTCCTCGACTACCGACTCGGGGACCGCACGGGCCTCCAACTACTCGCCTCGGCACGAGAAAAGGGGGTCGACCTTCCGTTCGTCATGCTCACGAACGAGACCGACTCAGAGCTCGACGGGCGCGCCCTTCAGCTGGGAGCCGCGGACTTCCTCTCCAAGCTCAGAATCGATCCGGAGCTCCTCCATCGGAGCATCCGTTTCGCCGTACATCATCACCGCATGATCTCGGACCTGCGTGCACGTCAGGAACGTGTATCCAAGGCCGCGCTCGCCGCTCGAGATGGGATCTGGGAGTGGCTGGGCGAAGAGGACGCCGTGCTCCTTTCCGAGCAATGGGCTCAGTGGCTGCCCGACGCGAACATCTCACCGGAGCCTACTCCCACGCAGGTGTGGCTCGATTCGATCCATCCCGATGATCGCTCCACGTTCGAGACCAAACTGAGCGACCACCTCGAAGGTCGTGAAGAGACCTTCCAGCTCGAGTATCGGATGCGGAGCCGGGAAGGCGGGTGGCGTTGGATGCACGTCCGGGGGCTCGCGCTGACGCGAGGCGAACAGCGGCTCACAGGATTCCAGTCCGACATAACCGATCGGAAGCTCGTCGAACTGAGGCTCGAGCGGGATGCTCACCACGATCCGCTCACTGGACTCGCGAACCGGAAAGTGTTCCTCCAGAAGGTGAACGCGGTTCTCAGCCGTCCGGGAATGGCGCGGAAGTGCGCGATCCTCTACATCGACCTCGACGACTTCAAGATGATCAATGAAGAGCACGGACACCTCGCCGGGGACCGGGTTCTCGTGGAAGTGGCCCGCCGGATCGAGGACTCCCTCCGCTGCAACGACACGGCTTCCCGCATGGGCGGAGACGAGTTCGTCGCGCTGCTCGAAGGGGTCGGGTCCGAAGAGGAGGCGCGGCACGTCGTCCGACGGATGGCCACCGCGTTCCAAGCGCCCGTCAGACTCGATCACGGTAGCGTGCGTGTGACTGCGAGTTTCGGTATCGCGCTCGGAAGCGCGAGTTTCGTCCGTCCCCAGGAGTGGCTCCGGGAGGCTGACGCTGCGCTCTTCGACGCGAAGCGGGAGGGCAAGGCTCAGGGCGCGATCCGTGGGGCGACGCTCACCCTCCTGCCACCGCCATCCACTCCGGTGCGGGTCGAGCGGACGCAGACGTCCTTCCAGAAGGAGCGGAGTCTCGATCTGGACGAGCGTGTAACGGTGCAGCCGATCGTATCTCTGGTTTCGGGCCGGATGGAAGCCATCCGTCTCCGCATCGATCCGATCGAGGTACAGGAAGAGATCGCTGCCATCTGGCGCGGCGTGAATGTTCGTCACGAACGTTGGGTTCGTCTGGGCTGGATGTCGCCGACCACGCCGTTCCTCGTTTCCTCGTTCGCATCCGGTCCGGCACTCGCGCTTTCGATTCCGCCCGAACTCGGGAAGTCGTTCATCGTCGAACAGACTTACCGACCGGAGGGTGTGAGGCGGATGGCGCAGAAGTCGGAGCGGCGGCACGCGGTGAGTGGATTCCCGCTCGAGTACTCCGCGCTTCGCTCCCTGGTCCGGAATCAGCCCGAGGTCGTCCTGGTCGATGTCCGATCGGTTCTCGACTGTCGTGAAGAGGATTGGGAACTGTTCCGCGTATTCCTCCACATGGCCGAGGATCTTCGTGCGAAGGTCGTGGCCGAGGGTGTTGGGAGCGCGGCAGACCGAGAGGGGATCAAGCAGGCCGGTGTCCATTTCGCGACAGGGCCACTTCTCGCTCCCTGGATGTCCCTCGAACTGTTCTCGGCCTGGCTTCGACCGGGACGCGCAGCCTGAGGCGGACTGCGTAGGGACTCCGGTAGCGGGACCGAGCGGGTACATGACGTGATTACGAAGAGGGCACCTTCCGTCGGAAGGTGCCCTCTCGTCATCCTGCCGGAACCGAAGTGCCGTCGTTTGGTCCGCCTCGGTCCTGGGATGCGACATGCGCTAGTGGCGTCGCTTCGTCCATCCGCGGACGGCGCCGTTCCCGTTGCTGTTCCCGCCGCCGTTCCCGCCGCTGTTGCCGTTGCCGTTCGCTTCTCCGCTCCCGTTCCTGCTACCACGGTCGTTGCCGTCGGGGCTGTCGCTTCCCTCTTTGGAGAGGCGATGGCTGTGGGCCTGAGCGGAGCCGTTGGTGAGGATCCCGTAGTACCGGGCGAGTGAGCGGACGAGGTCTACGAGAGCCGGGAAGTCGATCGGCTTGGTGACGGCCGTGCTCGCGCCCAGGTCGAGAGCTTGGTTCAAGACCTCGTCACGGGCGTCGGCGGTCAAGAGCATCACCGGCGTGTTGCGGAAGCGATCGTTTTCCTTGAGTTCCTTCAGCACGTCCAGGCCTCCGCGATCCGGAAGGTGGACGTCGAGAAGGACGAGCAACGGACGGCGCGAGCCGAGTTCCATCTGGCGTTCGAGCCAGGGAATGACCGACCGGCCTTCCTGGATTCCGACCAGTGGTTCGCAGATCCCCGCCGCGCGAAGAGAGGCTTCGAGCAAGACATGGAAGTCGGAGTCGTCATCGACGAGTACGAGCGGACGGAGCAGTTCGTTTGCTTGGAGGTTGCGGATCGGTGCTTGCGTGCCGCGAGGTTCCGCGGTGGGTGCGTTCACTTCACAGGTCTGCGCGCCGCGCAAGTCCCCCTTTCGGGTCTGGGGCTCGGTGGTGACGACGAGCGACTCGAGAAACGCGACCTGGCTCATTGGGTCCTCCCGTGACTGGATGGCTGGAGAGAGACAGAGGGCCGGGCAGGAGGTGAACGTCGAGGATGCGGTGGGCCCACTATCGAGTTACGGCCGTCTCGGGGGCGGGCTTTAGAAGTTTTTTCGGGCGACCCAAAGAAACCTAATCGGCCGGGGTCAGCCTTCGACTGGACCGACCAACCCCCGAAGAATGCTCTCGAACCGGGTCGCCATCGCTTCTATCGAGAACTCCGCCATGACGCGTCTTGCGGCCGACTTGCCGACCGCGAGGCGCGTCTCGTCGTCGGAGAGGAGCAAGACCGCTGCCGCGACGAGAGCGCCCACATCACCGGGGGGAACGACGCGTCCGACGGACGGGTCGGCAATCATCTCCCTGACACCCCCAACGTCGAATGCGATCGGCGGCCTCTCGAGCGCCATCGCTTCCAGAACGGCATTCGGAAGCCCCTCACTCGCAGAGGTGAGCGCGACCAGGTCGCAGGCGCGGTACCAGTCCCAGACCGCGGTCTGGAACCCAGCGAAGTGGACGATGTCGGCGAGACCGTGCTCGGCTGCGAGCCGTTCCAGCGCGTCCCGCTCAGGGCCTTCTCCGACGAGAAGCGCCTGGAGGTCCGGGATCTGCTCACGAATCTTCGCCACGGCTTCGAGAAAGAGGTCGAACCGCTTCTGCGTCACCATCCGTCCGAATGCCCCGATCCAACGGCCGAGGGGCGGGAGACCGAGGGATTGCCGGATCTCGAAAGGCGTCCGTCCGTCGGGCGAGGGGACTTGGATTCCGTTGTGCACGACGTGGACCCGTTCTCTCGGCACCCACCCGTAGCCTACGTATCGCGTCCGGATCGATTCCGTGTTCGTGACGATCGCGTCCGCGAGCCGGAAGTAGGTGTGACGGTAGCGGACGTTGTTCGGCAGGATCGCGAGTCCGTTCCTCGCGAGCACTTTCGGCTTGGATCCGGGCAGTCGCGCGATCCCCGCGAGCCGCACGTCCTTGTTGAAGTTCGCGACGACGACGTCGGGGTGTTCCTGGCGGAAGAGACCGCGAAGGCCGAGCAGTGTGGCGGGGTCGGCCTCGCCGCGGACTCGAACATCACGGGTGCGGAGACCTTGCTGCTCGGCACGCTGGAGAAAGGAGGAGCCGGCACGCCCGCCGATCAGAACGTCGTGTCCTCGCTCCGAGAGGGCGCTCGCAATCGTCAGCATCCAGCGCTCGCCTCCGCCGAAGCTCGTCTCGCGGACGGAATTGAGGAAGAAGACGCGGAAGCGTGCGGAGCCTCGGGTCACTGCGAGACCTGGAGCTCGTAGTAGCGCCGGTAGCGCTCG
The DNA here is from genome assembly GCA_020633975.1 of Candidatus Eiseniibacteriota bacterium. Taxonomy (GTDB): domain Bacteria; phylum Eisenbacteria; class RBG-16-71-46; order CAIMUX01; family CAIMUX01; genus JACKCR01. The sequence goes on from JACKCR010000002.1 coordinate 460,006, forward strand.
GATTGATCCAGGAGATCGGTGTGGCTTCCTTCCTCCGCGAGTCGTCCGTCTTCGATCACGAGGATCTTGTCCGCCTTCCGAACCGTGGCCAGCCGGTGGGCGATCGAGAGGACGGTACGATCCTCCATCAAGCGCTCGAGAGCGTCTTGGATCAGCGCTTCCGACTCGGCATCGAGCGACGACGTCGCTTCGTCGAGAACCAGGATCGGCGGGTTGGCGAGAAGGGCGCGCGCGATCGAGATCCGCTGCCGTTCCCCGCCCGAGAGGCGGACGCCTCGCTCACCGACCATCGTCTCGAAGCCTTCCGGGAGCGCCTGAATGAAGTGGAGGGCGTTCGCAGCCTCGGCTGCGGCCTCGATCCGTTCGTCGGACACGTCCGGGAGGCCGTAGGCGATGTTGTTCCGCACCGTGTCGTTGAAGAGCGTGACGTCCTGGGAGACGACGCCGATGAGCCGGCGGAGATCCCGGAGCGCGAGATCGCGGACATCGACTCCGTCGACGCGGATCGAGCCCCCCTCCACGTCGTAGAAGCGGGGGAGGAGCTGCGCGATCGTGGACTTGCCAGCGCCGCTCGGGCCGACGAGAGCGACGGTCTGGTTCTTCTCGATCGTAAAGCTCACGTCATCCAGCACGAGCGGCTCGCTCGGGGCGTAGCGGAACGACACGTTGGTGTACTCGATCCGTTCGTCCAAGCTCGACTTGCGTACGGCGTCCGGACGTTCGGGGATCTCGGCGGGATGATCCACGATCTCGAAGACGCGTGCTCCCGACGCGAGCGCGATCTGCACGTTGTTGTTGAGGTCGGCCAGGCTCTTGATCGGCTGGAGGAGCCCGAACAGGATGGCGAGGAAGCGGATGAAGTCCTCCGCCTGCATACCGCCTTCGGTCAGCACCTGTCGTCCTCCGACCAGCAGGACCGAGATCATGATGAGGATCCCGAGCGTCTCCGAGAGCGGGGAGGAGAGCCGATGGGTCCGCACCTTCTTGAGGGCAGCACGGAAATGCCGCTCCGTGTACTCCTGGAACCGCTCCGCCTCGGCATCCTCCTGGGAGAATGCGTGGACCACTTTGATTCCGGACAGCTTGTCCTGGAGATCGCTCGTGATCGTCGCGAGCATCTGCTGCACACGGGTCGACCGCCGCTTGAGGCTCTTTCCGATCTGGCGGATGACGATCCCACTCACCGGGATGACGATGAGTGCGAAGAAGGTGAGACCGACGTTGATCGAGAAGAGGAACATCATCGAGAGGACGATGAGGACCGGATCACGGATCAGCTTCGTGAAGCTTCGGTTCACCGCGACGTTGAGGTCGTTGATGTCGTTCGTGAGCCGCGAGATGAGATTTCCTGTGTCGTACTGGGAGTAGAAGGCGAGCGGCTTCCGGAGGACCGCGGTGAACACTTCGTCACGGAGGTCCTTGATGACGCGCTGTTCGACGTAGCTCACGACGTACTGCTCCGCGAACTGGAAGACGTTCTTCAGGAGGAAGGTCGCGAAGATCAGGATGCAGGCGAGCTCGATCGCTTCTGCCGGGGAGGGCCGCCCGACTAGCTCGAAGTACTGGTACTTCAGCCAGTCGTTGATCTCGAACAGGCTGCTCGGCGCGGCCGGACGCACTGTGCCTTCCTGACCACCGAAGAGGGCCTGGGGGAAGACGGGGATCATCCAGAGCGACAGCATGTTGAAGACGATGAAGAGCCCGTTCAGCAGGAACACGAAGACGAGCCGTGGCGCGTACGGACGGAGATAGGAGAGGACGCGGAAATACGTGCCGAGCTCTCCCTTGTTTCGGTTGGACGAACTCATCCCGAAACTCTGGCCACCGATTGGGTCATTCCGCAACCCCGTTTTCCGGAGCGGCCCGGTTGGGGCCGCTGCCCGCGGCGTGGAGAGTCAATCCGAGGGCGACCACGAACATCCATGCTTGGGCCACCTCCTCGTCGGTGCTGAAGCACTGGAAGACGCCGCCCACGAGAAGGGCCACGACGCCTGCGGTGATGCCCATGCCGAGGCTCGATCGGGTCCGAGTCTCCCAGAAGAAGATGGCCCAGATCGCGAGCCAGACGAGGGCCCCTGTGAATCCGGTCTCGACGAGAACGTTGAGGACATCGTTGTGAGGGTGCGCCGTCGACATGTAGTCACCGGGTACCTTGTAGATCGCGAAGAGTTCCCGCCAGGAGCCGAGCCCGCCGCCGATGAGAGGGCGGGAGAGGCCGATGTTCCAGGCGGACTCCCAGAGGTGGAAACGCGCTCCCGAGGCTAGATCGACCGAGGCCAGCCGTTCTCGAATCGCCGGCACGAACTGGTAGGCGGCTCCCGCGGCGAGCGCGAGGGCACCCGCGCCGCCGAGAATCGCGCGAGGACCGAATCGGATCGCGAAGACGAGTAGACCGACGGCCGCGCCGATCCAGCCGGAGCGTGCGAAGCAAAGCAGCAGTCCGGCTCCGACCGCGACGACGAGGCCGGCGCGGACCGCGCGAGGGAGTTCGCTCCGTTGCTCGAAAGCGAGCCCCAAGGCGACGAAGAAGATCGGCAGCATCACTCCGGCAAAGGTGAGGTGGTGCCCCAACGTCCCCGGAGCCATGTAGAGACCGCCGTGGTACTCGAGCACCTTCTTCGCGAGCGGATTGTGCCCCGACGCGGACTGATAGATCGCATAGAGCCCGGCTAGTGCGCCGCTCGTCGCCAAGACCGTCGCCATCCGCCGAGCGCGACGGGCGTCTTGCCCCAGGAGAAGGTAGAAGATGAGCGGAAACGAATAGGTCCACGATCCACGGAACGAGTGCAGTGCGTGGGCTGGGTCGTCTGCGAAGAGGATCGAGAGCGCTTGGACGCCGAGGAAGACGCCGATCCATCGGATCGTCCAGGGCCAGCGTTTTGGGGACTCCCAGCGCCGGTCCCGGATCCATCCGAGGAGGAGGGCCAGGATCCCGATGCCGACCGAGATCTGCGCCCCTGCGATCGACCAGGGGGCCGCGAGCGCGAACCCAGCCAGAGACCCCACGGCCAGCCCATCGAGGTACCTGGCGGTTCGGGGACCGTCCGATAGGGCCGTTTGATTTGCGATACCTGTGCTCTGGAACATCGGGTCCACTTGGAATTGGGGTCGGAGTCTCGAGATCCGGGCAGTATAGCCAGAACGTAGTCTCTCCTCCAGGTTGCGAAGAGATTCTCCCGCGCGGGGTGGGACGGAGCGAGAAAGCGGAGTATCCTCCGGAGCGCGGGAGGCCGCACCCGTGTCGGGAGCCAAGATGGAGCCTGGAGCTTGCCAAGCCTGTCCAGGAAGCTGCCCGTTCCGCCGTGAACTCGAGGCACCAGCCTTTTCTCGCCTCGTTCGCGACGTCGTCCCGCGACGTTTCGACGCCCACTCTCCGATCCTGTTCGAGGGAGAACCCGCGCACTCGACCCGCTGCGTGCGCAGCGGCCACGTCAAGGAGATGCGGAGCGGACGGCGGGGGGAGGACGTCATCCTCCGGATCCTCGGCCCCGGTGCGGCCCTCGGCTTGGGAGAGGTGTTGAGCGGGGACCTCTACGCGACGACGGTGGAGACGCTCGGCCCGGTCGAAGCGTGCACGATCCCCGCGCAGACCGTGCGTGAAGCGGTCGAGGAGTCCCCACGTTTCGGACTCGCGCTCCTCAAGATGCTCGCGGTGGAGCTCAGGGAAGCGCAGGACGAACGGCTCCGCCGAACCGAGGACTCGGTGTGGCGACGGACGGCTCGCGCGCTCCTCCGTTTGTCGTCGGCGTCGTCGGAAGTCGTCCTTCCGATTCGCCGGATCGAACTCGCGCAGTGGATCGGAACGACCCCAGAGACCCTGTCGCGCACGCTCCACGCGATGGAAGGGAAGGGGTGGGTCGATGTCGACCGGGTGCACATCGTCGTTCGCGATCGCTCCAGGCTCCGCCGGGCGGCGGGAGAGCGTGTCGCGTAGTTGGGGTGGGGGCTTCGGCGGTTTGCGGGTCCGAATCTGGCGCGGCTTCGCATCTGCAGCGTCGGCGGAACGAAAGCGAGGGACGCCTGCCGGCGTAGGTCGCCGGAGACGTCCCTCCGTGGAGGATCGAAACCGGTTCGATCGCCGCTTCGAACCGACCTCGAGTCTGCCTGACGGTGACGACATCCTCCCGTCGTGCGCGGGCGAGCACATTCCAAACCCGGGCGCGCTCGAGGGAATCCGGGGTCGCCGCTGGCTCATCCTCTTGCCACTGACATCCTGCCGTCGGACAAGAGGGTGATCGCTGGTGTTTGCTCCGTCCTTCCTTGCGGAAGTTCGATTCCAGCCAAAGGATCCGTTCCCCTTGGCGAGGTCAAGGTAGTTGGGAAGGGGAGGGGGACGAACACGGGAGATCAACTGCTGACTTGATCCTCCTCAACTTCCGGGCGTAGCGTGCCTTCATGACGGTCGGTGGTAGATCGCTCGCTGCGGGACTCCTCTTGCCCTACGTCGCGGTCGGGATCGGGTGGACCTGGCTCCACAGCGGACTCGCGGCGCTGCTTCTCTATCAGGCCGGCATCGTCCTTCTCGCTGGGCGTCAGCTGCCGACGCGATTCCGGTCGTTGTTCCAGGGCGCGGGCGGTCGGCTGGTCTGGGTGTTCGCGCCGCTCGTACTGCTCGTCGCGTTCGGATTCCTCCGTGTGTTACCGATGCTGCTCGTTCCCGGGCTCGATCCCGCGGCCTGGCTCGTCTCATACGGACTCACCGGGGGGACACTGCTCTTCGTTGCCTTCCAGTTCGGGATCGTCCACCCGTTCCTCGAGGAAGTGCACTACCAGCCGCTTCGTCAGCGTGCGCCGCTCCTCGCGCATCTGAGCTACGCCGTGTATCACGGGATGGTGCTCTGGGGTTGCTTTCGAGACTGGGTCGTCGCGATCACCGTCGTCTCGCTCATCGGAACGTCCGTGCTCTTCTACGTGTTCGAGCGGGGACGGTTCGGATCGCGCCTCTCGCTTGCCGTCCACGCGATGGCCGACTTGCTCGTCGCCGGAGTCGCGCTCTACTGGGCCGGGTGGTTCTGACGGACACTCGTGCGTTCCGCCCGAAGCTGTACTTGGCGTGGGCGACGAAATGAACGACAGTCACCCGTTCCCTCCGCCGTCCGGGCGGGTCCAAGCGGAGCGAGGAGGACAAAGTGGGAAAGAACGGAGTCGGAGCCGCGATCTGGATCGCTCTCGGCCTCGCCGTAGCCGGCGCGCTCGTCGGCTGGGGGTTCCAGCAAGGGCGGAAGCCGGTCCGGTCGGTCGTCGTCAAAGGTTATGCCGAGCGCGAAGTGAAAGCGGACCTCGCTCTCTGGCCACTCCGGTTCGTCGCGAGCGGGAACGAACTCGGCGCCGTCCAGTCGAAGATCGAGAAGGACGGTGAAGTGGTCGCGAAGTTCCTACGCGACGCCGGCTTCTCGGACGACGAGTTCGAGACCCAGAGCCTCCAGGTGATCGACCTCGATGCCCAGCAGTACGGCCGGGACAATCGGGGCGCGCGGTTCATCATCGCGCAGTTCGTGCTCGTCAGGTCTCAGGACGTCGACAAGCTCCAGGCGACGGCCGCTCGCTCCGGCAAGCTGCTCGCCCAAGGCGTAGTGCTCTCCGCCGAGTACGGACCTCTCAAACCGATCTTCCTCTTCGGCGGGCTCGACGCTCTCAAGACCGATATGCTGGCGGAAGCCACACAGATGGCCCGGGACTCCGCGGGTGAGTTCGCGAAGCAGTCGGAGAGTCACCTCGGCGGAATCCTCAAGGCGAACCAGGGCGTCTTCCAGATCCTCCCTCGCGATCCCGCTCCTGGGATCTCGGAGTCCGATCAGCTTCAGAAGACCGTCCGTGTGGTGTCGACGATCGAGTACCTGCTCGAGGACTAGGGCCGAACGTCCCTGCGCACCTCGGGTCGCTCGGGCCGTCGTGTCTAGGTCCGTTCGTAGCAGGCGAAGAGCTGGCCGTCGCCGTCGAGCGCGTCTGCGTCCAGGTAGAGATGACGTAGCCGGAATCGCGAGGCGGGCTCGAGGCGGCTTCCGCTCACGACCGTGTAGAACTCGTCTCCCGCGAGGAGACGAGGCGCGAAGGTGAGATAGAGACGGTCGGGCTTTCCCGCGCCGAGCAGGAGCCGATGGACGCCCGGACCCGCTGCGTTGTAGACGCGGTGGTACCCGCGTCGCTCGAGGATCGAAACGAGTTCGTCTCCACGCACCCCCTCGCCGCCGGTGCACACGACCTCGACGTCCTGCTCCCGAAGCCGCGCTGCGTCGCTCCCTGCCCCATCCCGACCGGTGATGACGAACACCCGCCGCTTGCCGCTCGAGAGTTCGAGGGGAACGGGAAAGTCCAGCTCGCGGCTCACGATGGCGATGTCGGGTAGAGGTGGATATCCCCGCTGTTCTCTCCACGCTTCCAGCGAGTCGGGGTCGTCTTCGTGGCGTAGGGCCAGGATCTCTTGGGCCGAACCTGCGCCGCGTCGACGAAGGTAGCTCCCGCTGACGAGCATTACGTCGGAGCGAGCTGCGAGTTCGCGGAAGAGCCGCCAATCGCGAGGATTCGTGATGTCTTCGGGAACGCCATCGCCTTCGTCGGATCCTTTGAACGCGATCCTTCCGTCGAGGCTCGTGACGTAGTTTCCGTAGAGGAATGGGGCCTGGGACTTGGGGAACTCGTCGTCCAAGTAGAGTCCGTGCAGAGGACGGAGTTCGGATGGAGTGGGGAAGAGTCGTGTGAGGGGGGCGGTGTTCATGCGCCGAGCGTACCCGAGCGGCGACGGACCGGCTAGCAGTGTGCCCTCATGCCGCGATGCCCCAGCGACGTCCTGCAAACGCGAACCCGCGGGTGTCGCCTTCTTCCAGGATCTCTTCGACCATGTATCCCACGACGGAACCGAACTGATCGTGCGAGAACAGACTCATCACGAGACGACCACCGACCCAACGGATCGTGATCGAGTAGTCGATCCAGGTGAAGTTCGCGCCGCGTGTTTCGCCGCGAGAGATCCGATCGACCGCGCGCTCGACACGCTCCTTCTGAGCCGCGGAGAGACGCCCGAGGGTGGAGGCAGCCTGATCTCCCGGGGTCTCGGGATGGATCCAGGTTCCGTGGGTCCGCGTCGGGTAGGTGTTGAGGCTCAGGGTCGACATCTCGGGTCTCCTTTGTTCGTGCGTTCTGGCCGCCTGGCGATCCGGCGGCGAAGGACGTATCGGAGCCTTCCCCCTGAGAGTTGCTCACTCACGTCGCGAAAATACGTCTTTGGACGAAGCCCCACTTCGGTGGGCCGTTCGTTGGATGTGAATGAATCGTCGTGCCAACGTGGATTCGGACGAGAGCGAGGGGACGAGAGGTGAGAGGGACAGCGGTTTGGGCATGTCGGTGCGCAGCGCGTCGGCTTGCTCGCGAGGACTCGCTCTCGAGGGGATGACTCTCGATCGTTCCGTCGCGTCAATGCTTTGAAAAATATGTGGTTGCACTCGTGTGTTCGAGTTCGTTGTCGCCCCGAAGGGGGACGTGGGGGGCCGCGGCCCGGGAGGACTGCGAGGCTCGGCGAGAACCGCTTCACCTCGTTCCGAGCGGGCCCAGAACGCCCGAATCGGCTGTCGCCGAATCGACTTACGGCTCCGGCGGGGCGGCTGGGTGTGCGATCCGCAGGGTGAATCGTGCACGAGGATTGAAACTCTGACCAGACGCTCCGGTGGCTGGGCATTGGCGAACAGGTGACCAGACCCTACACTCGCGTGTCCAACTCTCCGGAGACCGGTTCTTCGGAACTGGACTGCGGGTCCCCGGTTCCATGGGGGGGCCGGCGGCCATCCGCCGGCTATCGTTTCATTACCAGAGTGGCACTAGCCAGACACGAGACGTTCGGCCCGGCCGTTCCCGGGTCCGGATCCAAGTCGACATCGTCCGGGGGAGGGAGCATCAGATGCGAGGTTGGTTCGGTAGGACAGGGGGGCGGATGAGCCGGGACGGGGTCTTCTCGGGCGTCTTGGCTGCAGCTCTCGGGCTCGTGGCGGTCCAAGGTTCGGCTCTGGCCCAGGATGCGTGGGAGGAGGTCGCCGGCCTCCAGGTCGTCCACGCCGACGCGACGTTGCCCCTCGCTCGCATCTTCGACTCACCGGACTATCGGCATCAACTCATCGTCACCGACGACGGAGGCTTCGTGCTCGACCTCAAGTCGAAGTCTGTATCCGCGCTGCCTGCGGACGCAATCGTATGGAACGAGGAGGATCTCCCCGCGCCGGACATGGCCCAGGCGGACGAACTCGGCCTCTTCCTCAACGAAGAGGGCATCCTGAGCTTCGAGGGCGACGACGGAACCTACGTCGTCCAGCCGGAACCGCCGCTCGTCGGGGAGATCTCCGCAGACAAGTTGCGTGCGGCGAAGCCGGACTACGTTCACGCCGCGAGCAAGTACCAGCCCGAGGCCGCGATGGTCGCTGCGATCTCCGGGGTGAAGACTCCGACCACGATCAAGGTGTTCTTTGGAACCTGGTGTTCCTACTGCAAGCACTGGCTTCCGCCGCTCATGAAGACGGTCGAGGCGGCGAAGAACCCCGCGATCCAGCTCGAGTTCGTCGGCATGAGCGAAGACCAGAGCGAGCCTGCCGACCTGCTCGGCCAGTACGATGTCTCCCTGACACCCACGTTCGTCATTCTCCAGAACGGCGAGGAAGTCGGCCGCTTCGAGGAGGAACCGCTCGTTTCGGTGGAAGCCGACCTGGCCAGGTACCTCGGCGTCGAGCCATAATCGGAGAGTTGTCTTCCATCGCGAGCTCTCCCGAGGGGGTGACGAAGCCGTGTCCCGCTTTCTTCCCGTCCTAGGATCTCTTTGCGCGATCGCCCTAGGTCTCGTCTTCCTCGCCGCCGGCGTCATCAAGTCGACGGATCCCTTGATGTTCGCGCAGCAGATCAGTGACTACCACCTCACCCCGGCTTCTTGGGGACTCACGCTCGCGCACCTTCTCATCGTGGTCGAGCTTGCGCTCGGAGTGGCGGTCATCCTCCACCTCGCGCCTCGACTCGGCATCACCGGCATCCTCCTTCTCCTCATCGTCTTCATCGTCGCCACTGCGATCGCGTGGTCACAGGGGAACGTGAAGCAGTGCGGATGCTTCGGACGGGCCGCATCGCGCGGGCCACTCGGTGTCATCATCGAGGACTCGATCTTCGTCGTCCTCGGGCTGATCGCGCTTCGGTTCGTGAAGAAGCCCGGGCCCGCAAAGAAGCGCTGGGCTGCGTTCCTTCTCCTCATCCCCGTCTTCGTCGCGCTTCCCTGGATCGGCCCCCGCCTTCCCGTCGATGCGTGGGTCACTCCGATTTCGCCCGGCGCCGACCTCTCGAACATGGCGATCGACGGACTCAAGAAGCCGGTGCAAGAAGGGAAGGTGCTCCTCGCGCTCTACGGAAAGGACTGCGCCGAGTGCGTCCAGTCCCTTCCGCGCATGGATGAGATCGCGCAAGAGAACGGCGGCGAGCTCCAGGTCGTCGCCGTCCTAGCTGGCGACCAGCGAGCCGCCCGCGCCTTCCGCGTCGACCACGTGCCGTCCTTCGCAATCGGATATTCGCCAGAAGCGGTGCTTCGCCAGTATTATCGCCAGGTCCCCGTTTTCGTCCTGCTCGAAGACGGGGTGGTGCAGAAGGCCTGGTGGCGACGCCCTCCGGAGAAGAGTGAGGTTCTCGGGACTCTCTGACCCGAGCAGCCTCGGTTCCGCTTCCCGGCGGAGAGCGCCAACGGCTTCGGCCCTAGCTTTGGCCTCGACCGAGCACTCTCGCCGGAGTGGCGGAATTGGTAGACGCAGCGGACTTAAAATCCGCCGGGGCCTGGCCCCGTGGGGGTTCGAGACCCCCCTCCGGCACATTGTTCCCACCCCATCCCATTCTGCTGCCTCGACGGGGAGTCTGCTTGCTTTCTGACGGGTTTCCACCCGACTCAACTCCTTTATTTGCAACCGTTCGTGAGATTCCGGTGAGGGTTTCCCTCCGCGCTTCCGATTCCTTCTCTACAGGCGACGACCGACCTGCGCACACGACTCCGACGAGCTCGACGGACCTCACGCGCCACCTGGTCGTCACGTCGAGCGGGGCAGACCTCGCTCGAAGCTCCAGCTACTGGTGTGAGGAGGAAGGATGTCCCGGATTCTCTGGGCTGCGGGGGCGGTGTCCCTCTGTGTTGCGGCGTGTTCGTCGTCGAGTCACCAACTTCATCCGTCGATCGACGCGAGCGATGCCAACGATCACTACGTTGCCGAGTACGAGTCGATGCTCTCCTACGAGCCGAACTCCGTGGTCGCTCTGTCGGGACGCACGGAAGGCGAGGAGCTCGTGCTCACCGTCTCCGTACGGAACGCGTCAGAAAACCCGATCGACGTGAACCCGCAGGACATTCTCGTTTCCGCGGGGGACCACAACGCGACAACGACCACGCTCGAAGCGTTCTCTCCGTCCCGCTACCTCGAGCGCCAGACTGTCGCACAAGCGACCAAGCTCGCCACGCGCGCGGAGTCCGTCGACTGGATGCGGACGTTGAGCACCTACGAGGCGACCGAGATCACCCGCGTCGAGCCCGTCGCCCTCGACTCCGAAGGCAGCTTCCTCGATCAGACAGATACGTACGAGCCTTGGACAGACGCTGTGCGGATGAGCCAGGAGATCGAACGCGAAGCCGCCCACTGGGCCGACCACCTCGACTCCGTCGCCGAAGGTCTCCTCTGGCCCGCCACCCTGGCCCCCGAGGAGTACACCTACGGCAAGGTCGCTCTCCCGAATCCCGAAGGCGTCGCCGAGTACACGATCGTCGTCCCCATCGGCCACGACCTCCACACCTTCCGCCTCCTCTCGAGCCAGAGCGGCACGACGCCAGCATCGCCAGTCGATCCCACCACCCCCGCTCTCGTCACCGAGAACTAGCGGCGCCGAAGACCCCCACCACGCCTGGAGGAAGACAACCCCACCCTCCAGGCGCGTCGCCTTGGGCGGAGCCACCAACCTCCGCTAGAAGCGTGCTGACCCAGGCCGAGTTCGCCAACCCTCGCTCTCAGGGCGCGTCGACCCAGGCCATGTGCGCCCGGGCTCCTACGACGTGTGTGTTCGCCCACTCCGCCCCGACGCCCGCAGCAACCACGCTCCCTGAGCCCCCTGGGCGTCCTGGAGGTTTCGTCCCTCGAAACCGGAAGGGCGGTCAGGGGGCGTAGACGAGCAAGGTCCAGCGGACCCGCGGAACGCCGCAGTGAGACCCCGTCGGCAGGTTCACGAGTGCGTGGCCGGTACCGACACCCCCCGCACCACGCGTCCGATCGTCAGCCCCTGGAACACGATCGAGAACACGACGATCGCGTACGTGACGGTGAGGATCGCGCCGCGTCCCTCGAAATCTGGTAGCGAGAGCGCGAGTGCGACGGAGATGCCGCCCTTGAGTCCGCCCCAGGTGAGCACCTTGAGGGCGCCAGGAGCGGGCTCCTTGTCCAGCCGGAGCACGGAAGTCGGGAACCAGACGGAGATCCAGCGAGCGATCAGTCCGATCGGGATGAGGGCGAACCCAGCGAGGATGAACGGCCGCGAGAGTTCGACCGCGAAGATCTCGAGGCCGACGAGGAGGAAGAGGATCGCGTTCAGCATTTCGTCGATGAACGCCCAGACGATGTCGAGTGCGTTCCTCGTCCGGGCGGACATGGCGAGGCGGCGTCCGCGGTTGCCGATGAAGAGACCGGCGACGACGCAGGCGAGCGGTGCGGAGACGTGGAGGCGGAACGCGAGGAAAGTGAGGCCCATGACGAGCGCCATGCTGAGGAGGATCTCGAGGTTCGGCTCGTCGAGATGACGCATGGCGAGGTAGATGACGTAGCCGGTACCGAGCCCGAGCGCGATCCCGCCCCCGACCTCGGCGACGAAGAAGCGGACCAGGCTGCCGATGCCGAGTCCGGCGCCGTGTCCCGCGGCTGCTCCGGCCCCCGCCGCGCCGTGTCCGACGGCTGCGGCGCCCTGCCCGACAGCTGCCGCGCCATGCCCGACGGCTGCGGCGCCGTGACTGACGGCTTCGTGGCCGACTCCGGTCGCCGTTGCCCAGGCCAGGAGAGCGCCGAACACCACCACGGCGAAGCCGTCGTTGAACAGGCTTTCGCCCGCAACCTTGATTTCCAGGTTCCGGGGAGCCCCCACCGCCTTCATGATCCCGAGCACCGCGATCGGGTCGGTGGGGGAGATGAGTGCTCCGAAGACGAGGCAATAGGGGAGCGCGATCGAAACCCCGAGAAGCTGGAAGACACCAAAGCTCGCGAAGCCGATGATGGCGGTGGAGATGAGGAGGCCGAGCGAAGCGAGCGCGATCACCGACACTTTGTGCTCGACCAGGTCCTCCATTTCGACGTGGAGAGCTCCCGCGAAGAGGAGGAAGCTCAGCATCCCGTGCATGAGGGCGTCGTGGAAGTCGATGGACATGACCGCGGTCCGGACTGGACCGACCAGGCCTGCTCCTGGGACGAGTCCATCGAGCACCAGGACGGCAGCGGAGGCCGCGAGCGCAGAGAGCATGAGTCCGATCGTGAACGGCAGGCGAAGCACGTGGTGGTTGAAGAGTCCGAAAGCTGCTGCCAGCATGAGCAAGACGGCGGCGGTGTCGAACACGTGCGTCATGGGACGTAGCCTCCAGGGAGGGCCCGGTACCGACTCGGGAGAGCCGGGCCTCCAGAACGGCCGACGAGCGGCCCGCGTCCCGAGGAGAGATCGGCTCAGGGTTTGGAAGCGGTTACCATAGTCGGAGCCGGTGGGGGCGCAAGGAGAAGGTTTCGATGGGAGAGAAGAAAGACCTCGTCCATCTGCTCAAGTTGATCGACGACCCGGAGCCAAGCGTGCGACGGGCGGTGGACGAGAAGCTCGGCACCTATGGTTGGGAGCTCGGCGGCACCCTCGCCTCGCTCGATCCACGTCCGGATCCGGAGCACCTCCGCTTGATCGAGGGGCGTCTCTCCGCCGACCGACGCGTGCGCTTGCGCGGCCGGTGGCGTGCCTGGATGGCCGAGCCGACCGGGTGGCGGAAGCTCGAATCCGCCCTGGCAGCGATCGCGGAGTACCAGACTGGGATCACGCGGCCGACGCCGCTTTCCGAGCATCTGGACCGACTGACGGCCGAGTACCAGACCGCCTATCCGGAATCGTCACCCGAGACCTTGGCCGAGTTCCTCTTTCGAGACCGGCTGAGCGGCGCGCCGTCCGGCGGGTGGCGGTCTCACCACAGCAACTTGGTCTATGTGATCGAAGAGGGAGAAGGGCTGCCGCTGGCCCTGGCGTGCGTCTACCTCCTCGTTGGGGCCAGGCTCGGGCTCGAGCTGGAAGGATGCAACTTCCCGAAGCACTTCTACGCGCGGTTCCGGCGGGACGGCGTCGTCGTGTTGGTGGATGGCTACCGGAAGGGTGAACTGATCCAGGAGTCCGAGATGGTTCGCCGCCATCCGGAACTCGGGGATGCGGCACGCGTCTTCTGCCGGATGCCGACCGACGCCGAGGCGATCGTGCTCCGCGCGCTGCGGAACGTGATCCAGTCCTATGCCCGCGAGAAGCGGAAGGACGACCGCCAGGTCTTCCGTTCCTGGCACGACGAGCTGATGCAGTCGCTGCGTGAGGCGGGCGATGTGGCGCCGATCGAGCTCTCGCCGGCGCCGGCCTTCCAGACCGGACAGCTCGTGAAGCACAAGAAGAACGGGTACCGCGGCGTCATCGTCAATCTGGACCTCACCTGTCAGGCAGACGAAGACTGGTACCTCAGCAATCCGACCCAGCCGGACAAGCAGCAGCCGTGGTATCACGTCCTGGTGGACGGGGCCCAGGTCGTGACGTACACCGCGGAGAACTCTCTCGAACCTGATGACTCCAAGGCCGAGGTGAGGCATCCTCTCGTCCCGTACTTCTTCGAAGCGTTCGAGAAAGGACGGTATCGGAGGAACCGGGAGCCGTGGCCCGGATGGCACACGCAGCGCTGACGGATCACGGAGGATCGTGCGCGGTGGGGGGAGGAAGTCGTGTCGGAAGATCCCACGCGGGAGAGCGAGTCACCAGGGAAGCGGAGTGAACGGCCTTTGGAAGACGAGCTCCTGACCCGGCCCGTCTCGCCGGAACTGGACGAGATCCTGGGACAGCGCTTCCCCGTCCTCGACGATGGGTTCGTTCGGGTGGTCGACTACATGGGAGCGGACGAGTCGATCGTCCAGGCGGCGCGCGTCTCCTATGGCCGTGGCACGAAGAAGGTGCATGAGGACCGCGGGCTCATCCGCTACCTCCTTCGGCATCGTCACACCACTCCGCTCGAGATGTGCGAGATCAAGTTCCACGTGCGCGTCCCGATGGACTGCTGGCGGCAATGGATCCGTCACCGCACCGCAAACGTCAACGAGTACTCCACCCGCTACTCCGAAGCGATCGACGCGTCGCAACGCACGACCCCGGACGCGTGGCGCGTGCAATCGACCGGCAACCGGCAGGGGAGTGCGGGCACACTGCCCGAAGACGTCGGCCAGACTCTGAGCGACGAAGAAGCCCGCTTCCAGGATGATGCCCGCCGGATCTACGAGTCACGGCTCGAAGCCGGTGTGGCCCGGGAGCAGGCGCGGAAGGACCTTCCGCTCTCGACCTACACCGAGGCGTACTGGAAGGTCGACCTCCACAATCTGCTCCATTTCCTCGCGCTGCGTATGGACTCCCACGCGCAGGAAGAGATCCGCGCCTATGCGACCGTGATCGGCGAGGAGATCGTGCGTCGCTGGTGTCCGCTCGTCTGGGAAGCATTCATCGACTACCGGATGGAGTCGCTCGGGCTCACACGGCTCGACATCTCGATCCTGGAAGCGCTACACGGCGCCGGGCCTGACGCGGCGCGCGTGCGTGCCGATGAGCTGGGTTGGCTCGAGGTGGGAACGTCGGGCCGGTTCAAGCGGAACCGCGAACGGGCCGAGTGCGAGGCCAAGCTCGAACGGCTCGGCCTCCCGATTCCCTGGGCAGAGTAACGGGTGCGGGGCGCGGGCTGCCTCGCTAGTTCACTCCGCGAATCGCCGGCACCGGCATCATGAGCACACCGTCGTCGCCCGCGCCGAGACCGAGTTGGTCGGCCAACACGAGCACGGGCTGGAGCGTCGTGTGCGCCGCTCGGACCATCGCCTTCGTGCCACCGCGTTCTTCGAGCTTCTCCGCGATCAGCTCCCACGTGCTCTTGGGGCCGGGGAAGGGACGGAACTTGTATCCCTCGTCCGGATCGAGATCGGCGAGATCCAAGGCGAGACGGGCGGCGTCGTCGAGCCCACCGAGCTGGTCGACCAAACCGAGCTCCACCGCGTCCTTGCCGGTCCAGACCCGACCGCGCGCCACTTCCTGCAGTTCCTCGAGCGGGAGTCCTCGGTCCGAAGCCGCCTTGCCGGTGAAGTCCTCGTAGACCCGGTCGAGGAACTGCTCGATGTGTGACCACTCGCTCTCGGAGTAGGACTTGTTCGTCGAGAACATTCCCGCGTTCTGACTCGTCGCCACCGCGTCGTAGCTCACGCCGATCTTGTCCATGAGTCCGCCCATGTCGAGCTTTCCGCCGTAGACTCCGATCGAGCCGGTGAGCGTTCCGGGCTGCGCGACGATCGCGTCCGCGCCCATCGAGACGAAGTATCCGCCCGAAGCCGCATAGTCTCCCATCGAGACGACGATCGGCTTGTGCTTCTCCTTTGCGCGCACGACTTCCCGCCGCACGATGTCCGAGGCGACGTAGGACCCGCCCGGAGAGTTGACGCGGAAGACGATCGCGTCGACGCGGTCGTTGTCGACCGCCTCACGGAGAGCGCGTGCCACGGTGGCGGCGCCGAAGACGGGATCGCCGCCGAATCCGCCGACCGAACTCTCGCCGCGCTGGATCGCGCCGTATCCGTGGACGAGCGCGAGCGTCGCGGCTCCTTCGTGCGGCCGGCCGGCCCGCTTCACGTAGTCGGTGGGACCGACCACGTGGGCGTCGTCACGGATGCCGAGTTCGGCGTCGACTTGGTCGGCGTACTTGAGGCCGTCGACGAATCCAGCATCGAGGGCGTCGCTTGCGATGAGCGGGCACTTGTCGATCCAGCCGCGCACCTCTTCCGGAGTCATGTTCCGCGACTCGGCGATCCCTTCGGTGATCTGCGCGAAGAGTCCGTTCATCAAGTGCTCACTCGACTCGCGGTGCGCGGGCGTCATCTCCGTCTGGAGGTACATGTCGGCCGCGTTCTTGTACTCCCAGCGCTTGTCGATCTCGGGATCGATACCGATCTTCTCGAGCGTTCCTCTCACGAACGGGAACTCGAGGTAGAGGCCGGTGAGGTTGAGATCACCGGACGGCTGGATGTAGACCTTCTCGAACGCGCTCGCGAGGTAGTACGAGGTGTTGCCGGGGGAGAGCTCCCCGAACGTCTCGGCGAAGGCGATGCACGGCTTGCCGGACTCGCGGAACCGCTCGACTGCGTTCCGGACTTCCTGGAGCTGGGCGAAGCCGAGCTGCACGCCGCTCAGCCGACCGACCAGAGCGGTGATGTGGTCGTCGTCCCGAGCCTGATCGATCGAGTCGACGATGTCCCTCAGGGTGAGGGAATCGTCCATGAGAAGCCGGGCGAACGGGTCGTCTGGAACCGTCTCCACTACGGGCTGCTCGAACTCGATCAGCAGGACGGACTCGTTCGGGATCCCCTTCTCGTTCCCGGACCACGCCGCGACGCTGAGCAAGAAGATGACGAACCCGCCGAAGAAGAGCAGGATCGAGATTCCGCCGATCACTGCGAGGAACACGAGAAGAAAACGCTGCATCCTTGCCTCCCGTCTGAAGTTCCGGTCCCTGGTCGGACCCAGGGCTCCAGACTGCCGAGTCACCTGCCGACTCCTTGTCATCGTCACTCGAACGCTGAAGCTACACCCGGCGAGAGCTGAGGCCAACCGCACCGGAGTCGGTGGCTGGCCGAAGTCCGACTCCCAGCCGGTGCCTGCACCACCAGCACCGGTCCGCGTCCCAGGCTCCCTAGCTGACGACGCCGGGCGACGCCAGGGGGTTACCACTCCTCCCGCACTCTATTCGGCTGGGCGCGGTCGGGGGTTCCCGGATCGCGCCCGTCGTGGCAACCTCTCGCGATGCAGACGAAGGAACCGGACCACCTCTATCGGGAAGCGATGCCCGGCCAGCCCTGGGCGGAGCGGCGGAAGGCGCTGCTCACCCTGTTCGAGTCGATCGAGCCGCGATACGACCGACTGAACCGCTACCTCAGTCTCGGGATCGACCAGGCCTGGCGCCGCTGGGCGGTGCGGTCCGTCCAGGTGGAGGCACCGGGTCCTTGGCTCGACGTGGCCAGCGGCACGGGGGATCTGGCCGCGTTCGCTGAAGATCGGCTTCGCGCCGAGGGCAGGGAGCTCGTCCGCTCGGACCTCAGTGGCTTTCTTCTCGGAGTGGGGGGAGAAAAGCTTCGGGCCCGAGATGCGAGTGCGAGTCCACACCACGGGGCGGCCGCCGAGATGGACCGGCTCCCGTTCCAGAGCGCGTCATTCGGGGCCGTGATCCAGGGGTTCGCTCTGCGCCACTGCGAGGACTACGCCGGGTTCTTTCGGGAGCTCCACCGGATCCTAGAGCCGGGGGGACAGGTGGCTCTGCTCGACATGCGCTACCCACGCGACGGGTTCGGCGCGGGTTTCTACCGACTCTACTTCGGCCAGATCCTTCCGCGAGTCGCGGGCTGGCTCGGCGCGGACCGAAAGGCATATCAGTTCATGGTCGACTCCGTCGTTTCACTCCCGCAGGAGACGGCTCTCGTCGACGCTCTCGTTGGAGCCGGATTCGAGCGGGTGGAGTCTCGTCGAGGATTGCTCGGCGCGGTGCATCTTCTGGTGGGGTGGAAGCCGCGCTGACGGCCGGGACGCCGACGGCCCGGACGCCGCGCTTGTCGTTCCCCGATGGACTGCCTATAGTCCACGGATTCCGGATACTTACCGCAGCCTGCCACCGGAAAGGGCATGACGACTTGCAGACGAGCGAAGGAACGAGAGTGAGCGGAGTGGGCGAAGTGACCCAAGAGGCCCCGCTCGTCACCATCGTGGTGCCCGCGTACAACGAAGAGAACGGGATCCGCGAGGTGCTGGAGCAACTCGCTGCGCTCGACCCGCGCTACGAGGTCCTCGTGGTCGACGACGGGTCGACTGACCGCACGTCGGAGATCGTGGCGGGGTCCGGGTTCAAAGTGCTTCGGCACACGGTGAATCGTGGTTACGGGGCGTCCCTCAAGACTGGCATACGGGCAGCGCGCGCGGACCGGATCGTGATCACGGACGCGGACGGCACCTACCCGAACGAGCGGATCCCGGAGCTCGTCGCTTTGCTCGACGAGTACAACATGGTGGTCGGTGCACGAACGGGCGAGAAGGTGCACATCCCGCTCATCCGGCGGCCCGCCAAGAAGGCGCTCAACCTTCTCGCGAACTATCTCAGCGAGACGAAGATCCCCGACCTCAACTCGGGGCTCCGCGCCTTTCGAAAGCCAGACGTGGTCCGGTTCTTCGACATCCTTCCCTCGGGGTTCTCGTTCACGACCACGATCACCCTCTCGATGCACGTGAACGACCTCTTCGTGCTCTACGTTCCGATCGACTACCACGAGCGGAAGGGGAACTCGAAGATCAAGCCGATCCAGGACACCTTGAACTTCCTCGCGCTCATCGTGCGGACGGTGCTCTACTTCCGCCCGCTCAAGATCTTCCTGCCGCTCGCAGGATTCCTCTTCCTCCTCGCGATCGGTGTCTTGGCCTACTCTTACTTCATGACCGACAAGATCATGGACGCCTCGGTGTCCATCATCCTCATGTCGTCGTTCCAGATGGCGGCGATCGGGCTCCTGGCGGACCTGATCGACAAGCGGTCGGGGCGGGCCTGACCTGCCACTGACGACGGTGCCGTCGCCGGCCCAAGGCCCCTCGAGGGGCGTCGGTCGGTCCGGAGGGCCAGCCAGCGGACCGATCCGGGCCTGGAATCCGTTTCGGAACGATTGCGAAGGGATTGGGAAACTTTGATCGTAGGAATCGGTATCGATATCATCGAAGTCTCCAGGGTGCGCGGAGTGCTCGAACGCCACGGCGATCGGTTCCTCCGCCGAATCTATTCACCCGAGGAGATCGAGAGCGTCCGGGGGAACCGGGACCAGTACTTGGCAGCCCGGTTCGCGGCCAAGGAAGCTGCGTTCAAGGCCCTCGGCACCGGGTGGAATCAGGGGGTCCGCTGGGTGGACGTGCAGGTGGAGAACCTCGCGTCCGGTCAGCCGGTCGTGCATCTCTCCGGAGGTGCTCTCACGCGGGCTCAGGAGCTCGGGGCGACACACTCCCACATCTCCATCACGCACACAGCCGAGTATGCGGCGGCCCAGGTCATCCTGGAGCGCCAATCGGAAACGGGACCGACTCTGGGCCTCCGCCTGGAGCCGGGGAGGGAGTGAGATGACGGCTCGTAGTCGGTGGGTGGTCTTTGCGATCGCCGGAATGGTGATGTTCGGATTCGTAGCGAGTACGGACTCGGACGCGCAGGCGCCGCCCAGGAAGACGTTCGTGATGCCGCGGATCGCTCCGAACGAGTTCGTGGTCAAGGGTGCGGCCATGGCGAAGACCTGGGAGCTCGAGGCGATGGACAAGGCTCGAGACCGAACCGCACTCTACGAGTCCGTGGTCGATCTCTTCGCCCGCTACTCCGCCTTCACCGATGAGGTCGCCGAGATCTACCCCAAGGAAGGGCTCGAGTGGCTTCTCATCACCGACGAAGTCTGTGACTCGATCACGACCGCCCTCATGGGCCCGCTCGAGGCCTACCAAAAGTCCCATCCCGAGGAAGTGCTGACGCAGGGACGTCAGCTCTTCGAGCTCGAGCTGATGAAGATCACGGGACCGCCAGCCCGCGTGCTCGGGTTCCATGTCGTACGCCTCGGGTCGTTCTCGGCCGAGAAGGTCGCGGAACTCCACGTGCCTGAGACGACGACCGATCTCGACGGCCTTGCGGACGGTTTCTTGCGACACCTCAGCGACTGGTGCTTCGAGTACTGGCAAGTCCACGACACGGAACTCAACACGTACCGTAGCCGGCTCAACCAGCAGGACTGGGTGATCGTCCGTCTTCGGGACGAGTGCGGAAACACCGGCAAGTGGAAGATCAAGAACCAGTACATGGCGCTCATCGGTGTGGACAGCACGAAGACGCCGCCGCAAGACGTCTACGCTCACGAGTTCGAACTCGTAGGGACGAGCTGCGACGAGACCCGGACGATCCGGATCGATCTCCCCAACTACCTCGCCATGCAGCGGGAGGTGCTGGGCGGAGGGAATGTGTCGCCTTTCGAGCTCGACCCCGGCCGCTGACGCGAGAGGTGCGTCGACTTCTCGCGGTCTTGCCGGACCATCCTCAGCCCCTGGACATGGGGAGTCGCGTCCGGAACGTACGGATCCTGGAAGCGCTCTCCAGCCAGTTCGAGCTGTGCATCGTGAGTTTGGTCCACCGGCGCGAACACCTCGATGCGCCGGGACCGGTCGCGGAGCTCGGCACCTGGGTTCCGGTTCTGGCTCCGCATCGCCGGAACCGCGCGAGCCATCTCGCCACCCATCTCCGCTCTCGCTTGTCTGGGATGACCGAGGGACTTCACCGCGAGACGTTCTTCATGAGCTTTCCCGAGCTGTCCGACGAAGTCCGGCGTCAGCTCGAGTCGTTCCGTCCGGACATCGTGCACGTCGCCTACTGGTATGCGCTCCGGCATCTCGAGGCGCGTCCACGCCCTCCTCTCTGGGTCGTCGACACGCATGATGTCCAGTTCGAGAGGCACGAGCGGCTCTGGGGGCGTGTCTCTCCACGGGAGAAGGCGGCCGAGCTGCTTGAACTCTCCCGGTACGACAGAGTGATCGCGATCACCGGCCACGACCGGGACGTCTTCCGGAGCGAGCTCGGGCCGAGTCTCGAATGCGCGGTGATGCCGATGGGAGTCGACACCGACAGTTGGTCCCCTGACGCAGTCGCGCCGTCACGGGGAGACGCACCGCGCGTCGTCTTCTACGGAAACATGACGAACGAGAGCAACCAGGTCGCGGCACGTCATCTGCTCGACGACGTCGTTCCCCTGGTACGCGCCGACGTGCCTGGGTTGGAAGTGACCCTGCTCGGTGCGGGAACACCGGACGACCTCCGGGCTGCCGCCGCGGAGAACGAGACTCCGGTGCTGGTCACCGGGTTCGTCGAAGACGTGCGGCCTCACCTTAGTTCCGGACGAGTACTCGCCCTCTCTCTTCAGAGCGGGAGCGGACAGAGGGGGAGGGTCGTCGAGGCGCTCGCCCTCGGGGTGCCGGTGGTGGGGTATCGCGGCGGGCTGGAAGGCCTCGAGTTCGAGGACGGGGAGGGAGTGGTCATCGTGGACGACGAACTTCGCTTCGCCGAGGAGCTGACCCGTCTTCTCCAGCATCCGGATGCGGCCCGGGAACTCGGCCTCGCGGGCAGGGCAGCAGTGGTGGAGCGGTACGGAATGGACGCCACCTACGGCCGCTTTCCACGCGTCTACAGGGAGTGGCTCGAATCGATCGAGGCATCTGCCGAGGGCTAGCACCCCGCTCGGAGCGGCGCCGAGCGGATTTCGGTGTCACTCGGGAGGGGGAAATCGACTACTCTTGGCCAGTCGAGGCCCCATCGACGCGGTCATACCGCAGGAGGAGCGGCGTAACGTCCCTGGCTACCCATGGATCGAGTGGCACTTGATGCCGTCACCCTGCTGACCGAAGATACCGATTGGTCGCGACGATCGGTCATCACTCCAGCTTCTGTTCGCACCGAGGAGGACCCCTCATGGGCCTGCGTCTGCCGTTGGTCAGGCCGGCTTTCTACGCCGCCTACCTCAGCCTGCTCACTTGTGTGCCTGCCGCCATGGCCGGCTCCATCCCTCTCCACTGGTCTCGGGACGCCGTTCGCGTCACGACTGGGGGAGATGGATACGTAGGAGTCGAGCTCGATGGAGGTTGGTCCTCCGCTCTGCCCGGGAGCCCGGATCTCCCCTGGGTGTCCGTATCGGTTCCGCTCGAGCGCGGTCAGACGATCGGAGACTGGAGCTTCGAAGCCAGTGGATGGGTCGCATTGGAAGTCGGGGTGACGCCCCGTCCGGCGATCGACCCGGAGCAGATCATCCTCGAGGGACGACGCGCTCTCCCGACCGAAGATGTCGCCCAGTACTCCGGGTCCGAGGACGTTCCGGCCGAGCCCGTTCGCTTCCTGGGAGTCCAGGCGTCGCGCGGACTCGTATCCGGTGGTTTCCTCGTCTGCCCGTTCCGCTGGAACCCGATTACACAGGTGTTGGAGTTCGCGACCTCCGGCACCCTCTCCTATACGTCCCAGGCGGGAGGCCCTGACGGCATGCTGCCCCAGGCGTACCGGACGACGACCCTTCCGCTCGATCGGTCGCTCCCTTCGTCTGCGAGCACTCTGGGCCGCGCGGCCGCCGACGGTACGACCTTGCACTCTCTCTCTGCTCTCGGCGAGTCCGAGGTCCCGAGCCTCGATGGCACCCCGGTCGAGTTCCTCATCGTGACCACGGACGAGTTCGCGCCGGTGTTCGAGGAACTCCGGGATTGGAAGCAGAAGATCGGAGTCCCGGCCGCGATCCGCACGGTGTCCTGGATCGAAGACCACTACCCCTACGGCGTGGACCGTCCCGAGCAGGTGCGGTACTTCCTCCGGGATGCGTACCTCTACTGGGGGACGCGTACCGTCCTCATGGCGGGAGATCCCAACCAGGTGCCGGCGCGCTACGCCCAGGACTACAGCTGGAACGGTCTCGGGGGCGGAACGTCGATCCTGACGGACCTCTACTACGCGTGCCTCGACGGCAACTGGAACGGGAACGGAAACGCGATCTACGGCGAACCCCCGATCGAGAGCTACGGCATCAACAGCGACTTCGTCGACCTTCGCCCCGAACTCAGGGTGGGGCGGGTCTCCTGCTCATCGCTCTCCGACGCCGAGACGTACATGAAGAAGTACCGCGAGTACGTGATCGACCCGCCCGAGGATGACTACCTGGGCCGCGGGATCGTTGCGGGCGAGGTGCTCTTCGAGAGGGAGTGGAGGGTTGGAGACTGCGAGGAATGTGCCCAGTGTCCGGACCCGCTCATTCCGTGCGCGTCAGACGACGGAGCGGAGGACGGGATTGCGTTCATGGACTCGCTCTACGCGCACGACGCCGGACAGGACCTCGTGTTCGAGGAGTACTACGAGAGGGACTACCACTGGGTCGGCAACGGCCGGCCAAACGCGCAGGCGCTCGATCTCGAGAACCTCGTCGGCGCGATGAACCGCGGCGCCAACATCGTCTTC
The DNA here is from genome assembly GCA_020633975.1 of Candidatus Eiseniibacteriota bacterium. Lineage (GTDB taxonomy): Bacteria > Eisenbacteria > RBG-16-71-46 > CAIMUX01 > CAIMUX01 > JACKCR01. The sequence goes on from JACKCR010000002.1 coordinate 483,323, forward strand.
CACTCCGGACACGGAGATCGTGACCGATGGGCCATCGGGCCGGACCGTCTCGAAGCGGTGGCGGTGCGTGGGCTCACGAACGGATCGAACGGCAACCGCTGGACCGGGCTCGTCTACTCGATCAACTGCAACTCGGCCGCCATCGACTACGACTGTCTGGCGGAGTCGTTCCAGTTCTCTCCCAACGGCGGCGGCCTGATCTACGTCGGATCGACGAACCTGGACTTCCCGGCCTCGGCCCGCCGGATGCAGGCGCTCAACTTCTCCAAGTGGCCGGGGGATGGGTTCTCGACGCCGGGCGATGGCTTCTTCTTCGCCGCGGACTCGATCGGGAAGAAGGTCAACGAGATCCGCAGTCCCGACCGGTTCGTGCTCTACAGCCTCGCGTTCCTCGGGGACCCGGACATGTTCGTCTGGCACAGCGTTCCCCATCCGATGACGGTGTCGTTCACGAACTCGCTCCCTGTCGGTGGCGGAATCGTCACCGTCTCGGTCGAGCAGGACGGTACGCCTCTCCAGAACGCGCGGGTCGGTATCTACAAGGACGGCGACGCGCTCGCATCTGGGTTCACCGCCGTGGATGGATTCCTCGACATCGAATTCGAGCCCTCGAGCGTTGGTCAGTACACGGTCACGGTGACGCACCCCGAAGGGCTTCCGTTCCAGGGGACGGGCCAGGTCACGACCGGAGGCAGCGGATTCGCAACGGTGACCTCGTTCTCCGTGGACGACACGACGAACGAGGCCCAGGGGATCCTCGGAAACGGGAACGGTGTCTTCGACGTCGGCGAGACGGTGGCGATCGACCTCGAGTTCGAGAACCATGGGAGCGTGGGGATCCTCGCTCTCGGCGCGACGCTCGATCTGGCTGCGGGAGGAAACACCCCCGGGCTCGCCGTCGACATCGTCTCGGGCAACGCGACCATGGGCGCACTCGCCGCTGGCGCGACCGGGAGCCTCTCGAACGCGTTCCTGATCCACGCCGCATCTCTCTCGGACGGGGTGGAGCGGCTCGCGACCGTTCCGTTGGAGATCACCTGGAACCAGGACGGCGCAGAGCGCGCCGAAGCGATGACGGCGACCGTATACCGTCCCGAGCTCGTGATGTACGCCGTCAACGCGACGGAGCAGTCCGGAGACGGAGACGGAGAACCCGATGCGGGCGAAGAGTACCTGCTCGACTTCGAGTTCCTGAACCAGGGGCTCGGCACTCCCTACGGCTACGAACTCCGACTGGTCGAGCCGCAGAATCGGGTCACGATCGATCCGGAGTCCGTGCCGCTCGAAGCTGCCGGACCGTTGGGGCACGCGCATACCACGTCGCCCATCTACGCCAGATACAACTTCGGGCCCAGTCTCGTGAGCCTGCACTACGAGATCTGGGACGTGAGCGATCCGGAGAACGAGCGGCTCGTCTCGTCCACCGGCTACGATCAGTTCCGGCCCGAGGCACCTACGGAACTCCAGACCAGAGGGTATCGCGACCGGATCGTCCTCGAGTGGAAGCCGTCGAGCTCCGACGACGCCTACGCCTACCGGGTCTACCGAGGTGACAGCGCCGAAGGGCCGTTCAGCCCCGTCGGGGTCGGACTGGTTCCGCTCACTTCGGCGAGTCCGGACGACTCGTACTTCTCGGACGACGGACTGCCTGCACTCACCGGCTTCTTCTACACGGTCGCAGTCGTGGACTCTTCCGGCAACGAGTCGGCGAGGGCGGACACGGTCGAAGCGACGACGACTCCGGCGCCACTCGCGGGTTGGCCGGTGCCGCTCGGGGATCACAACGCGAGTGCTCCCGTGGTCGAACAGCTCGACTTCGGCGGATACGAGGTGATCGCCTGTGCGGACGTCATCTATGCCTTCACGGAGAGTGGAGGCGACTACTTCGACGGGGACGAGAGCGAATCGACTCGTGGAGCGCTGACCAAGTCGTCCGATGGCTACAAGTTCGAGTCTGGCCCGGCCGTCTTCGACATCGATGGCGACGGCCACAAGGAGATCATCGCCGCCTCCCGGCACCGCAACTCGGAGCAATCGGAACGTAGCTTGGAGTTGACCTGCTTCAGCGACCGCGGTGTCAAGAAGTGGTCGAAGCCGATCGGAGGAACGCCCGTTCTCGGCCCGCCCGCCATCGGTGATATCGACGGCGACGGCGACTACGAAGTCTGCATTCTCGGGAACAGGAGCGTGTGGGCGTTCCACCACGACGGCACCCCGGTTCGGAATGCCGGCGCCATCCGTACGTTGCCCGAGTCGGACGGAAGCTACATGTACGGGGGCATCGGGCTGGCGGACGTCTACGACGGAGGCACGCCGGGCGCGGAAGAGATCATCTTCCTCTCACGCATCGTCACCACCGACACCGGTGGGTCGCTCTTCATCCTGGACGCACAGGGGAATGACATCCCTGGGTTCCCCTACCGGTTCCTCGACGAGGGGTATCGACACACGAACTCCAACTCCAGTCCCGCGATCGCGGACCTCGTTCCCGAGCCGGGTGTCGGGTCGTCGCCGCTCGGCGAGGTGATCGTCACCACCAGGGAAGACATCTTCGCATTCGACCCGCAGGGCTCCGCCGACCCGCTTCTCTGGACCCGGCCGCTGATCTTCTGGGACTGGGATGGAGGTGACGTGAACGCGTCGCCCGCGATCGGTGACATCGATCCTGGCGAAAACGGCGGTGGGCTGGAGGTCGTGGTTCCGGGCGGAAGGGTCGGCAGCAGCCAGACTCCCCAGTCAGCACTCTATGTGCTCGACGCACTGACCGGAGAACCGAAGCCTGCTTTCACGACGGGATCCGAGCCGTACCTCATCGTCGACGACGCGCGCCTCGGATCCCCGATCCTCGGAGACGTGAACGGTGACGACTACCCCGAGATCATCCTCGGCTCGATGAACGGAGTCGTGCATGCGTTCGACCACAACGCTCAGGTCGTGCGCGGCTTCCCGTTCGTCAACGGCGGCGAGATCCTCTCCGGACTTGCCCTCTGGGACGTCGACAAGAACGGGACGGTGGAGCTCGTGGTGCAGGCGTCGCAGATTCTGCCGCTCACGGTGATCGAGTTCGCCGGAACCCAGTTCGATGTGGTGGAGCCGAACCTCACACGCTACCCGTGGGCCCGGTTCCGGCACGACACGCGGAATACGGGGAACACGATGGTCTCTCCGATCACGCCGCTGGCGCTTCAGGCTCCGAACCTCGAGCAGGTCGGACTCCGAACCGTCCGGCTCCGTTGGATCGCCGAAGAGGGGTTCGCCGAGTTCGAACTCGAGCGACGCACCGCGGGCGCAGAGAACTGGGACCTGATCGGCTCCTGGCCCGCTCACGAGCTGAGGGACCCCGACGGGTTCTATCAACTCGAGGACGTCGTCCCTGAGTTCGGTTCGTACACCTATCGGCTCACCGGTGTGGAGCCGGGCGGCGTGAACCCGGTCATCACGCCCGAGCAGACGATCACGGTCTCGACCGCGGGACTCCAGTTCTCGCTGAGTCTCCCGCGACCGAACCCTTCGAATGGAAAGACGGCACTCGAGCTGACGTTGCCTCGCGCGAGCAGTGGCCGTGTCGTGGTCGTCGATCCTTCCGGACGGATCGTGCGCACGCTTGCCGATGGCGACATCGAAGCGGGAATCTCGGCAGTCGAGTGGGACGGCATGGATGACGCGGGACGGAGCCTGGGTGCCGGCGTCTACTTCGTTCGCGCCGAGGTGAACGCGTTCGGACGCCGTTCGAGTAAGGTGATCCGCATTCACTAACCGCCCGATTGGGCACGAGCACTCCGGGTCCCTGAGAGTGCTCGTGCGAAAAATCGGGGCTTGAGACCCGGGGGTACGATTCCGTACATTCCTCGGGTGGTTCTTGAGTTGGGGTGTCGTCCAACGGTAGGACACGCGACTCTGGATCGTGGAATCGGGGTTCGAATCCCTGCACCCCAGCCAACTCTCGTCGACGGCCGCCTCGTCCCTCGGGGCGGCCGTCGTTTCCAAGCCCATCAGCTAGGGAGGAAACGGGGTCTTCCCCTGGCATGGTCATGCAACTCGATTTCGGCGTCCACGAACCGCTCGTCAGGTGGATCGAAGAGTCGGACTCGAACGGGTTCTGGAATGCGGCCCTCCAGCGTGTTTCGAAGCGCCCTCGAGATCGCGACTCCCTGCTTCTAGCCGGTGCCCTTGCCTCTGCACGCGCCGTTGATCCCGCGCAGTCTCCCTCCTGGTTCCTTCAGCTCACGTCGACGTACGCAAGTCTGCAGGACGGTGGGCAAGAGGACGCGGCCGAGAATCCCGACGGTGATCTTCCCGTCTTGCGCTTCCTCTCGAGCGTGCGCGAAGCGTGTGACCGCTTTCCGTTTCGACTCCCGGACTTCGCCGGGCCGAGCGTGGGTGCGAAGGAAGAGCTGACCTACGAGTTCCTCGAAGCCGTCCACAAGGGCGATCCGGACGCGGCCGACGAGCGGTTCTCGTCACTCGCGGCCGACCTCGGCAAAGACGAAGCGGGTGACCTTCTCTTCAGCTCCGGGCTCGAAGCGTTGACCGGTCCGTCGGACACTCTGCTCGGTGCGGTCGAAGCGCTCACTGCGCTCCAGCAGATCGGTTGGGAGTGGGGGCCGGTGCTTCTCCGGCCCGTCGTTCGCCAGCAGGCGACGCCCAAGGTTCGCTCAGACCTCTACGACCGCGCCTGTCGCGAGATCGCGAGCCGTCAGCTCCTCCGCCGAGTTCGTCGGCGGACACCGGGAGTTCCGTCGCTCGGCGAGACCGAGCCTCAGGAGTTTCTCGAGCGCTCCCTCGCCTGGAGCCAGGCCGAGCCCGTCGGCCGGATGGAGCAGATGGCGGACATGTTGGCGCACGGGATCTCGCTCGAAGATGCCGGCGAGGTCGTCTCGCTCGCATCGACGCTTCTCTTCCTCCAGGAAGGGCTCCGGCGGACGCCGTGGACGGTGGGTGAGATCGAAGAACGGATCTCGGTCGTGGCCGGAGCGCGCGCAGTACGGCGGCTTCTCCACCTCGCGACGCCGGGACAGCGGATCCTGGGACTCCTGCTCGCCGGCGTACATCCGGGCGTGAGGGAAGTGAGGCTTCGTCCCGAGGCTCCCGAGTGCGGATGGTGGCTCTCGCCGGCAACGAGGTGGACGGAGACGATCGGCTCTTCCAACGGGTCGGCCGAAGTGCCGCCGCTTCCGGCGGAGCGGACCGAGGCGTGGGAGCAGGCGCTGGCGGCTCGGAAGGCCAACGCGCTTCTACCGATCGTCGAGGAGATCGTCGAGTCCGGAGGGGCCCCGCAGGGCCTTCGCGGTCCGACCGCGGCCGTAGCCCGACGTCAGGACGCGGGGTTCGGCCGTGCGATTGCACTCGAGCGCGTGTTGGCCGACGCTTATGACTGCACCCGGGCGCCGCATCGTTGGATCCACGTGTGGGCGAGTGGGGTGGCCCAATGCCACTGGCCGGTGGATCGAGGCGCGAAAATTGTGGGGTTGCAAGGTTCGGATTCGGTCTGCTAATTTCATCCAAGGCTTGGGTCCGTGAGGGCTCAAGCCTATATGGCGCTATCGTCTAGGGGTTAGGACGGGTGGTTCTCAGCCACTAAACCGGGGTTCGAATCCCCGTAGCGCTACGTACCGAACACCGGGGAGTTCGGGTCCACATAGGTTGGAACCGTCTCCCCGGTTTTTGTTTGTTCCCTAGTTTCACTAGCGGAACGTGAGGAGGAGAGGATGGGCGACGAACTCCGCGATCGGTGGGGACGGCCGCTCCGTACGGCGAAGAGCCGCGTCCGGACGTCTGTGTTCAAGCAGATCTTCGGGCGGTTCTGGTACTTCATCATCCCGGGCCTCGGGATCGTGTGTGCCCAGGACGCCTACGTCAGGCCACATCTCGTCGAGGACGAGAACACCATCAACCTCGGGCGGGTGGCCACGGACCAGGTCCGGGACAGCCTGCTCGCGGACCTCCGGATCATCGACAACGAGACCTCCGCGGTCGAAGCCGAGATCGACTCCACCTGGACTCCCCAAGTCGCTCTCTACCGCTCCGTCCTGGACAGCCTCCTCGCCGTACGCCGCGAGTACGACGCTGCGATTCCAACGGCGGAATCGAAAGTGGATTCGCTCGACGAAGCGTTGGCCGAGCTGGTAACCGCGCTCCAGACCGCCTCGGCGGAACTCCAGGAGTACCAGCTGGACATCGACGAGAAGAAGACGCGTCGCCGCACGCTCCGCGACTCGATCTCCGTCCTCGCGACCGAGATCGAAGAGCTCGCGGATGTGTACGACCGTCTCGCGAATCCCGATGACTATAGAAAGAACACGGCCCTCATCCCCGGACCTGGAAACTATCCAGACCGGGACAACCTGCCGCCGAAGCGCTAGGGAGGGATGGAATGTCCGATCAGGTAAAGAAGGGGATGTTCAACGTCGGCTTCTTCCTGCCGATCCTCGACCTCGTGGTGCTGTTCTCCGTCGCCATCGGCACGGGTTGGTACTACTACCATTCGCGCGGTATGGAGCAGATCGATGCCTCCGCGACTCGGGTGGAAGAGGCCCAGGAGTCTTATGCGGGCGAGATCGCGGAGAACAAGCAGTACATCATCGACGCACTCCAGAGTCAGAAGGAGACGCTGGAGCAGAAGGACGCGCTCATCGCGCAGTCGTCGTTGATCGACACCCAGATCAAGCTCGAGATCGACAAGATCCAGCGGGGCCGCGCGCGGGACCAGGAACTCACCGATCGCTTCGTCGCTCTACGCAGAGACATCGAGAAGGCGGACGATCAGCGCCGCACGAAGCAGGGCGAGATCCTCGAACGGCGCGAAGAGATCCGTCAGCTCGACGAGCAGCTCGCGGTGCTCGAGGGCGAGGTCGGTGACTCGCTCAGCACGCGCAACGGGATCCAAGACGACATCGCAGAGCTGCGTCGGGAGCGCGAGCGCGACCCGATCAGCATCTTCCCTCCGGGCGCCGGGCTCGCGATCCTGGGTGAGTTCGGAGATGGCGATCAGATCTATGGCGTCTCCCTCTCCGGGATTCTCAAGCAGTTCGGACAGGTCAACGTCGGCTTGACCGGTAACGTCGGTCTCGCCAACGCGACCGAGAGTTCGGTGAAGGAAGGCGGGATCTTCGTCAACGTTCCGGTCGCGTTCCGTCGCGCCTCGATCGACTTCGAGACGGGGCTGGCCAGCCTGACCGATGCCCGTGGTTCGGACAAGACGTCCGGGTTCCTCGCGGCCACGTTCCGGTACGCGCCGATCCGTCGCGAGCGGTTCTTCCTTCTCGGTGGGCTGAAGATGCGCGACACCGATCCGTCGCTCCGTCTCGGACTCGGGTTCGGTCGCCGCTAAGAGCCAGCCTGCAGAAAGATCTCGTGGTCTCGTTTGGGGGATCGCGAGAGCAAGGGAAAGGGCGCTTCGGCGCCCTTTCGTGCGTTTGGGGCCGACTACCCTCGCGCGAGGGACGCCTGCTCCGCCGGAATCTCGTCCTCTCTGACCGTGGCGAGAAGCGCGCCTCCGACCACGAAGAACACAGCCACGGAGAGGATCGCCCACCTCAGGCTTCCCGTGGCGAGGACGAGCCCGCCGTAGACCAGTGGGCCGAAGACCGCCGCCAGGCGGGTCATGATCGAGAAGAATCCGAACATCTCGGACTCACGTCCTTCCGGGATCCACTTGGCGAGGAGCGAGCGGGAGCAGGTCTGGATCCCGCCGAGGAAGAGCCCGGAAGTCCCACCGAGCACCCAGTACTCCCCGAGCGCGTTGCCGAAGATTCCCACGGCAAAGCCCCAGGTCGTGAGTACGGCCCAGGCCACGACACAGAGCAGGAGCACGCCCTTGTGGCTCCACCGGTCGGCGAGCGGTCCGAGCACGAGAGACCCGAGAAACGCGGTCCCCTGGATGAGGAGGAAGAACAGGATGAGCGAGGCCGGCTCCATTCCGAGCTCCTCCGCTCCGAAGATCGAGGCCATCGCGACCACGGTCTGCACTCCGTCGTTGTAGACCAGGTAGGCGAAGAAGAACCGGAGGAGGTTCCGTTGCCGTGCCAGGGAGCGCGCGGTCCCTCTGACTTCGGCCAGGGACGCTCGGAACAGGCTCCCGAGCGGCTCCACGATCCGCCTCGGCCGGAGCGCTTCGTAGCGGAAGATCCAGAGCGTGGGGAGCGAGAAGACGAACCACCAGATCGCGACGGAGACGAAGCACTCCTGGACTCCGAACGTGCCCTCCGGGAACCCGAGCTTCTGCGGGGATTGCAGCATCAGGAGGTTCAGGACGAGGAGGAGAGCCCCCCCGACGTAGCCGACTCCCCACGCGATCCCCGAGATCCGGCCGAGCGCCTCCCGCGGCCCGACTTCCGGGAGGAGCGCGTTGTAGAAGATCGAGGAGGCCGAGAACGCGAAGTAGGCGAGCCCGAAGAGGAGCCCGCCCCGCACCCACTCTCCCTCTCCGACCGTCGCCAGGAGCGCGGTGAGGATGCACCCCGGCAGCCAGAACGCGATGAGGAACCGGAGCCGGCCCGAGGACCGGTCCGCGAGCGCGCCCAGGAGCGGACCCGTGAGCACGACGAGCGCCATCGAGAGGGAGACGAGCCAAGACCAGACGGTCGCGCCCGGCACCATCCGCCCCGCGATCGGCACCCCTGTGGCGCCCCCGGCCACGACCCGGGCGAAGTACTGATTGAAGAGCACCGCCAGAATCGTCGTCGCGAAGGCCGAGTTCGCGAAGTCGTACATCGAGTAGCCGAAGAGCCGGCCTCGGTCGACCTGGAGAGGGGAGCGGTTCATGGGGCAGACGGTAGCGGCTCGGGCCGAGGAGGGACAGGGGGGACATCCCAAAGGGTGTCCGAGATCCCGTTCCTGGTCCTAAGTTTCGGTGAGGGAAACGGCTCGTCGTTGACCAGTGCCTCCAAGGAACTGTAGGATTTTACTCATCTCGTTCCGGTATCGGCCGGCCGCCCCACCTCACCCTCGAGGGACCGGGGGTCGGGCGGCCAGGAAACTGGAGAGGTAGGAGCGCCTCGCGCCTGCGCGGGCGGCTCCAGGGGGTTCGTAAAGTTTTGACTCTTCCCAACGCAGCTTCCACAAGGAGAGACACCTGATGAAGCATTGGTTCAGGATTGGTCTGTTCGCGTGTAGCGCCATGGCAGTCGCCTCGGTCGCTTCCGCGCAGGTCATCAACGAAGTCCTCTACGATGATGCCAGCACCGATGACCAGACCTTCGTCGAGATCAAGGGCGACCCTGGTCTCGATCTGACGGGCTACGTCCTCGAGGGCTTCAACGGCAACGACGGCGTGATCTACAAGACCGTGACGCTCGACGGCGTGATCCCGGCCAGCGGCTACTTCGTCGTCGGTCAGGCCTTCGGTGATCAGATCGCCGACACCGACTTCCAGAACGGTCCGGACGCGGTCATCCTCCGCGATGCCACGGGCACGTACCTCGACGCGGTCGCTTACGGAAGCGGCTACAACTTCTTCGGTGGCGAGGGCCTCGAGACGGTGGATCCGCCTGCGGACAGCTCGATCTCCCGCTGCCCGGACGGCTCCGACACCGACAACAACGCTGCTGACTTCTTCGCCGACGATACGCCGACCCCGGGTTCCGCGAACGACGTCGACTGCGCGCAGGTCCCGACCGGTGCGTGCTGCGATCCGGCCGCTGGATGCATCATCGCGACGGCCGCCGACTGTGCGGGCGCGGGCGGTGAGTACCTCGGTGACGACACCACGTGCGATCCGGATCCGTGCACCGCTCAGCAGGTCACGATCTGTGAAGTCGCGGCGGACGACAGCAACGGCTTCCCGGCTCTCTTCGGCGCTCTCGTCGAGGTCACCGGTACGGTCATCAGCTCGAACTTCTCCTCCTCCACGAACGAGTACTCGATCACCGACGGTGAGTGCTGCGTTGCCATCTTCGGTGGCGAGATGCAGAACCTCAACATCGGCGACGAAGTCCTCGTGAGCGGTACGGTCGACTTCTACAACGGCCTCACCGAGGTCTCGATTGCTGACCTCGCGGTCATCGGTTCGGGTCCGGTTCCGGCTGGCGTCGTGGTCTCCACGGGCGACTTCGCCACCAACGGCGAGAGCTACGAGAGCTGCCTCGTCAGCTTCAGCTGCGTCACCGTCGTCGACGGTGGCGATGCCTGGCCGGCCGACGGCTCCAACGCGAACATCCTCATCGACGACGGCTCTGGCGTCACGACGATGCGGATCGACCGTGACACCGATGTCGACGGCTCGCCGGCTCCGACGGCTCCGTTCAGCATCATCGGCATCGCCGGTCAGTTCGACAGCAGCTCGCCGTACGACGAGGGCTACCAGGTCCGTCCGCGCTTCCTCGCCGACCTCACCTTCGATGATCCGGATTGCGGCCCGATGCACGAGGGTGCCTGCTGCTTCGCCGACGGCTCCTGCACCTTCGGTCCGGTCGAGGACTGCGATGCCAACGGTGGCAACTATCAGGGTGACGACACGGTCTGCGATCCGAACCCGTGCTCTGTCGTTCCGGTCATCGAGAAGAGCTGGGGTGGCGTGAAGGACAACTTCCGTCGCTAAGCCTCTTCTGAAGAGATAGGAGCGGACGACGAGTTCGCTCCCGGAAACCGGGCCGGTTCGCCGGCCCGGTTTTTTCATGCGCCGCGCCGGGAGGACGTCGTCGGGATAACCCGGCAGGACGGGTTACGGCGCCAAGGACTCTCAACGTTGAGAGTCGCCGTCGTTGCCGTCCGGATAAGCCAGCGGTGGGCGGGTTACCTTGCCAATCAGTCTCAGCGCCGAGACTCGCGGTCGGGATAAGCCGCCGGGGGCGGGTTACCTTGCGAGTCAGTTTCGGCGCTGAGACTCGCGGTCGGGATAGGCCGCCGGGGGCGGGTTACCTTGCGCATCACTCTCAACGTTGAGAGTTGCCGTCGGGATAAGCCGTCCGGGGACGGTTACGTTGCCAATCATTCTCAGCGCTGAGAGTTGTCGTCGGGATAAGCCGTCCGGGTCGGGGCTCGGGGCGGTGAGGGCGACTCGCCGGTTACGCGATCCCTTCGTACAGGAACTCAGGTGCCAGGTCGGCGCCTGTGGGCCAGGTGATCGTGTTGAGTTCACGGTCCAGGACGAACCTGGCAAACATGGCCGGATCCCGTAGCGGCTCGAAGACTTCGCCCCACAGCTCTGACTCCAGATCGATCTCACCTTGCTTCCCGTCAGCGAAGATCAATCTCAAGACGTAGTCCCGAGGATGTTCCGCGGCGATCAATTGTGGCGTCATTCGGCCTACTCCAGTGGTGGAATCGGGAGGAGCGGTTCGTGTCGTACGGCCCGCGCCCAGTTCCGGCTCAGCTCATCCCGGTGCAGATGGTACCACTCGAGAACGAGGTTCGTTGCCCGCCGCGGGAAGCGGCCTTCGAGCGATCCGTCCTCGAGGTACACGATCAACCCGAACTCCCCATAGCTTGCATGGAAGTGGGCCGGGCGATGGTCATTGTAGTACATCGATATCACCACTCCGAGGAAGCGTGAAAGCTCAGGCACGTGTGATCCTCCCGAGCGACTGGAGTTCGTCGCCCAGGGGAACCGTTTGCGTGCGTCGTGCCTACGGAGAGACGTGGGCGTGAGGCCCGACATCGGGGTCAGCGCCGGCCGAATCGAGCACGGGGCAAGGGATGGGATTGTTCTCCGCCCGGAGGGCGGTGAGTACCAAGGGCCAGAGACCGGTTGCAGTCCGGAGACCTGCCCGCTCGTTCCGACGATCCGCTCCTCCTGGGGGCAGATCAAGGGACGGTTCCAGGAAGCGAAGTAGGGGAGCGTGTGCTCCGCCGCGTTGGCGGAGCTACCTCCGGCCGAGGTAGAGCCAGTAGAGGCAGACCGCGGCCGCGGCGGGCACCGAGAGCGACTCCGTCCCCGGCTCCATCGGAATCCGGACATGGACGTCGACGGACGAGGCGACCTCCGCGGGCAGTCCGCTCCCTTCGGAACCGAAGTAGAGCGCGACCGGCTCGTGCGGGTCGAGTGACTCCAGCGGAGTGTCTCCGTCTGCCGAGAGGGCGACGCTCCGGAGTCCCGCGCTCTTCACGTGCGCCTCGAGTTCGTCCGCGCGGAGATCGGCGTGGACGGACATCCGGAAGGTCGCGCCCATGGCGGCGCGGAGCGCGCGGTGATGGAACGGGTCGACGGTGCCGTGCGAAGTGAGGAGCTGGGTCACGCCCGTCGCACGCGCAGTGCGGAGCATGGCGCCGAGGTTGGACGGATCCTGGACCCCACATGCGACGAGCCAGGGCGCACCTGCGTGGACCCGCTCCGATGCGGCGCGTCCGGCCTCCAATGGATCGCGGGGGGGCCGGGCGTCGTGGAGCCGTTCGGCCCCCGCCGCCGGAACCGCGCCGCCCAGGTCGAGGCTTGGTGCCGGAGGTCGGCGGAAGACGCCGAGGATGCCCTGCGGCGTCTCGACGGGGGAGACGTCGCGGAAGAGCTTCGCCGGGAGCACGTGGACGGGCACACCACGTGCATCGGCTTCCTCGAGGAGTGCCGAGATCTCGTCGCTCGGGCCGCCCAACCGTCCGGCGCCTGACCGTTCCACGTCGACGAGGAGGTCCAGTCCTTCGAGACCGGCGGCGAACGCTTCCTGGACCAGGTGGACGCCGTCGGCGAGGAGAACGTTATCGGCCCGGCACTGCTTCGGTTTGTCCACCCAGCGGCGGAGCTGACGGAGGAGCGGATTGTGGGGGGAGGTGATCTCGCGGCGGTTCATTTGGGGACGTGTCTCCCTCGTCGAAGCGGATCTCACCGGACTCCGAACGGATCCGGCGCCTCGAGCCCGAACGCCTCCGCCCACTGGACCTGGTCGACGCGGGCGTGGGCGGGGCCGCGGTGGAGGTAGTCGACGAGCTGCTTCAGCGCGTCCTCGGGGCCTTCGGCTACCACTTCGACCGAACCGTCGGCCAGGTTCTTCGCGTAGCCGCGCAGGCCGAGCTTCTGCGCCTCCTCGCGGGTCGATGCGCGAAAGTAGACACCCTGCACCCTGCCGCGTACGATCGCTCGTATCTGAGAGGTTTCCATTCCCAGGATGCTAGTTCACGGGGCGGGCGGAATCGAGCGCAACCGAGTGGGAAGATGGCACGCAACGACCGCAGTGACGAACTCGAGTTCATCCGCCGCTGGAGGGGAGACGATCCCTGGGGCCGGGCGGCCGGACGCTCGCGCCGTGCCCGTGCCGAGAAGGGAGCGGAAGGAGCGGTAGACGCCGAAGGTGCTGCCGGAGGAGCGCCCGACGGAGCCCCCGATGGAGGCCGCGGCCGGACCGGGAGGGGATCCGGCGAAGGATCCGCTGCACGAGCCGCCGACGGCCGCGACGTTGGGGAAGGTGCATTCCGCATCGGCAGAGCTGACGATGCTGGCGCCCGGATGCGCCCCGGAAGCGGCCGGGAGCAGTTCGTGCTCTTCGAACCCGAGCCGGGCGCGAAGGCGAGACGACGCGGCGCGCGGCATCGGGAGGCCCTCCGCCGCGACGTGCGGATCCCGGATGTTCCGGACGGTCCACGTGTCGACCTCGATGCCGCCGCATACCTGGACGAAGCTCCGTCAGCCGGCGATCGGCCGCGACTCATCCTCGGACATCCGGACGCGGACCGTTCCATCCGCACCGCGTTCCCGCTCGCGACGATCGACTTTCCCGGCGGCGAGTACTGTCGGATCTCGCACCCCCTCGGAGTCGGGGCGTCGTCCGATCCGGAGCTCTCCCAGTTGCCGACCTCCGGCCTGCTCTTCGATCTCGAGACGCTCGGGTTCCACGGGCGTCCGCTCTTCCTGATCGGGATCCTCTATCCGGCTGTGCCACCTCCGGCGAGTGGCCCCGACGCGTGGCGCGTGGTCCAACTCTTGGCGCGCGACTATGCCGAGGAGGAAGCGATCCTCGAAGCGTTTGCCGATGTCGCCGCGGAACAGACGCCGTGGGTGAGCTTCAACGGAAAGACCTTCGACCTACCGTTCCTTCGCGAGCGGGCGCGCTTCCATCACCTCCCGCTGCCCGAGCCGCGCGAACATCTCGATCTTCTCCATGCCGCGAGGCGTGTGTACAAGGGAGTGCTTCCGAACTGTCGTCTTCAGACGCTCGAGTCGGCCCTCTTCGCGCGCTACCGCTATCGTGATCTTCCCGGTGACGAGATCCCTGCGGCGTACCATGACTACGTGCGGACGGGGGAGGAGGAGGACATGGTCCGGATCCTCCGCCACAACCGGGACGACCTCGTCACGCTGGCGCGATTGCACGTGCATCTCGGCTCCGCCTGAGGCCGCGATCGGAATCGCTTTCGTTCGGCGGGGTGAGACGGGGAGTCCAGCGGTGACGAGGCGCGCCGCCAGACGGGAAAGGCGTTGCGGGATGCGAACGAACGTTTTCCTCCGCGACCGATCCCGCCCGGTCGGCTAGAATCCGGCCAGTCGAGCCCCACGGCCAGACCTGACCGAAGACCCAGACCGAACCTCTTTCGTTCGCGGGACGAAGCGCGAGGGACCGCAGCCCATGCCCCGATACCACGAGACCTACCCTCTCCTCGAACTCCTGGAAAACATCGCCCGCGAGAGCGGGCAGATGGTGCACGTCCAGTCACAGGAGGAGCGCGACCCGGTGTACCTGGACCCGGAACGTCCGCTTCCGGAGAGTCTCGCCCGGCCGCTTCGGGAACTCGGGATCGAGCGGCTCTACCGCCACCAGGCGCAGGCGATCGACAGCATCCGGAGCGGGAAGAACACGGTGGTCGTGACGGGGACGGCGTCGGGGAAGAGCCTCTGCTACAACCTGCCCGTGCTCGAGTCGATCGGCGAGGATCCGCGCGCGCGGGCGCTCTACCTCTTCCCGACGAAGGCGCTCTCCCAGGACCAGCTCAAGGTGCTGCGCCGGTTCCTCCCAGAGGGCCGGGACCTCATGCCAGCAGGACGAGCGGGACGGGGCGGTCGCACGGGTCGGGACGGTCGCGGCGCCGGCGGGTCGCGCGGTGCGGGTGGCCGTGACGCGGCGGTCCGAGGTGGCGCCGTGCCCGGCCTCAGTTTCCCCGGCGCAGAGCACATCGACTTCCGCGCCGGCACCTACGACGGAGACACGCCTCCGGAACTGCGCACGCGTCTTCGCGACGAGGCGAACATCCTCCTCACGAACCCCGACATGCTCCACGCGGGCGTCCTTCCCAATCATGGGCGTTGGGCGGAGTTCTTCTCGCGCCTCTCCTACGTCGTGATCGATGAAATCCACGTCTACCGTGGGATCTTCGGCTCCCACGTCTCGAACGTGATGCGGCGGCTGCGGCGGATCTGTCGACATCACGGGGCGGACCCGATCTGGATCTGCGCCTCGGCCACGATCGCGAATCCGGGCGGACTCGCGGAGGATCTGATCGGCGACGAGGTGAACGTCGTGAACGAGGACGGTTCGCCGCGCGGACGAAAGCACTTCGTCTTCTGGAACCCACCGAACTACGGGCCGACGGGGATGGAGAGGCGGAGCAGCAACCTCGAAGCGAAGGACCTCTTCGTCCGTCTCATCAAGGAGGGCTACCAGACGATCGCGTTCGTGAAAGCGCGTCTCCTCGCGGAAGTGCTCCTTCGCTACTGCCAGGACGACCTTCGGAACGCGGGCGGCGGGCTCTCCTCACGGATCCGCGCGTATCGCGCGGGCTATCTCCCGGAAGAGCGGCGCAAGATCGAGTCGGCGCTCTTCGACGGCGATCTCCTCGGCGTCATCTCGACGAACGCACTCGAACTCGGGATCGACGTCGGTTCGCTCGACGCGGCGATCATGGTCGGCTATCCGGGAACGATCGCGTCGACCTGGCAGCAGGCGGGACGGGCGGGACGGCGGCAGAGCGAGTCGGTCGCGATCCTGGTCGGACACAACGCGCCGATCGACCAGTACTTGATGCAGAACCCGGACTACTTCTTCCAGAACAACCCGGAGAGCGCGGTGCTCGACGCGGGGAATCCGCACATCCTCCTCAACCACCTCCGCTGCGCGACCCACGAGATTCCCGTCCCGGTGACGGAAGAGGAAGGGTACGGGGACTACGCTCCGGCGATCTTGGATCTCCTCCAAGATCGGGAGTTCGTCCGGCAGGTGAAGGGGAAGTGGTTCAACACGGAGAACGACTATCCAGCCGCGACGTTCTCGCTCCGGAACTCCGGGGAGAACGAGTACACGATCGTCGACACGACCGAGTCGAACAAGGTCATCGGGACGATCGACGAGCCGTCCGCGTTCACCCAGGTCCATCCGCAGGCCGTCTACATGCACGATGCGGAGACGTATCTGGTCGACGATCTCGACCTCTCGGAGCGGGTCGCCTATCTCCACAAGGCCGACATCGATTACTACACGCAGGCGATCTCGGACATCTATCTCGCGGCGTCCGAGCCCGACCTCGGGCGGGTCTGGCGTGACACCTCCGTCTCCTTTGGGGAGTGCTCGATCCACGAGAAGGTGACGATGTTCAAGAAGATCAAGTTCGGGAGCCGGGACTCGCTCGGTTGGGGAAACATCGAGCTCCCGGACATCCGGCTCCACACGACGGCGCTCTGGTTCGTGCCTTCCGCCGAGACGCTTCGGAAGGTACTCGATCAGGGACGCGTTCCCGTGGACGGCCTCGTAGGGATCGCGAACGTGCTCTGCGAAGTGATCGCGCTCCACGTGATGTGCGACGCACACGATCTCGGCACCGTGGTCGAGATGAAGAACACGGGCGGACCGACCGTGTTCGTCTACGACAAGTATCCCGGCGGTCTCGGCTACGGACGTCGCGCGTTCCATCAGCTCGAGCCGGTACTCGAGGCCGCACTCCGGCTCATCGAGGGATGTCCCTGTCTCGAAGGCTGCCCGTCTTGTGTCGGGTCGCCGCTTCCGCCGAGCTACGGCACGGACCCGGACGTCTTCACGAAAGGGCGGATCCCAGACAAGGAAGCCGCGCTCGTCCTGCTCCACGCGATGTTCGGCCATGACGACTACGTGCCACGGATTCCCCTCGAGGGAATCCGGGCGAAGCGAGCCGAGCTGATCGCGGCGCGGAGGAAGGACACGAAGGACGACGAGGTCTGGGACCTCGAGGACGGTGAGTCGAGCGAGGGCGAGGGCGGCGACGGAAAGGGTGGAGGCTCGGCCAAGGGTGGCAAGGTAGGGCACCGCGGTCCGTCACCTCGTGCGCGTGGGAAGGCGGGGGCGTCTGGGGGCGCGGGCACGGCCGCGCGAACCGCCGCGCGCCCCGCGCGGGAGCCGGAGGATGCACCGAACCGGCCGCCGGTCCGTCCCTTGCCTGAGGATCTTCGTGCGAAACTACTTGGGCAGATCGCTCGTCTGGTCGAAAGTCAGCCGGGCCCGAGACGGCGACGCTCCTTCCCGACGGAACGGGTGGGAGGCTAGCCGTGCCTCGTAGCTCCCGAGGCGGGTGTGGAGAGACGCTGTTGGGTGGTTCGTGTCGTTTGCGGACGACGCGGGATCTCGAAAGGACGGGTTCGTGGCGGAGTCTCTAGGTTCGTTCGATGTGGTTGCGTTCGGTCCCCATCCCGATGACGTGGAGATGG
This sequence comes from Candidatus Eiseniibacteriota bacterium, assembly GCA_020633975.1. Taxonomy (GTDB): domain Bacteria; phylum Eisenbacteria; class RBG-16-71-46; order CAIMUX01; family CAIMUX01; genus JACKCR01. The sequence goes on from JACKCR010000002.1 coordinate 500,853, forward strand.
GGATCGCGGGAACGCTCATCAAGATGGTTCGCGCAGGGAAGCGGATCCTCAACGTCTGCATGACGCGGGGGGAGAAGGGAACGTACGGCACCGTCGACGTCCGAAAGAAGGAGTTCGAGCGGGCGAACGAGATCATGGGGACGAACCCTCTGATGCTCGACTTCCCTGACACCGCGATGGTCAACGACTACGAGGGGAAGCTGCGCGTCGCCCGGATCGTGCGGGAGACTCGTCCCCAGGTCGTCTTCGCGCCCTACCACACGAATCCGTTCGGCCATTTCGACGGAAGCGCCAACGTCGACCACTTCGCGACGGGCGAGCTGGTCCGAGACGGCCTCAAGCTCGCGAGGTTTCGGTCGCTCCTACCGGAGCTCGAGCCGTACGGCGTGCCGTATCTCTACTACTACATGGTGCCGAAGCACATTTCCCCGACCGTGGTCGTGGACGTCACGGACGTGATCGACGAGGTCCATGCCGCGATCGAGGCCTACGCGACCCAGATGTCGATCAAGAAGCAGCGCCTCGGGATCCACGACACGCTCGACGTGATCCGTCGCTACACCGGCCTTCGGATCAACGTGCCCTACGGCGAAGGGTTCTATAGCGACGAGGCGCTCGCCTTCAGCGTCGAGGGCTTCTTCGGCCCCGACACCCAGTCGTAGGCCGATTCCGAGTTTCAGCGCCTCTCCGTGATGGGGTGAGTGTCCTGCGCTCACCCCGGTCGGCTCTGCCATCCTTCACCGGGGTGAACGAGTGCCTCTAGGTCTCCTCTTCGGGTGGCTGCCCAGGTGCGCCCGGTCCGGTCCGATCCGATCCGATCCGATCTTTTTCGCCGTCGTGTGTCCAGATGAGCCACCCGGTTGCGCGTGATTCTCCTGAACCCGAAATCAGCGCCGTACGTTCGCTCCATCAGCGGCGGCGGCCGAACGATCAGCTTCTGGGAGATCAGATCGAATGCGTACAGGTGTCTCTGCCCCAACTCGTTTTCTCGGCGCGCGGTGCTCCGCGGGGCTCCTGGGCCTCCTCGCCCTCTGCGGCTGTGCCGCCGCAGCTTCGGCCGGAACGGTGACGTTCCAGAGCCAAGCTCTGGGTGCGGAGTACGGCTCCACCGTCGGGGACGTGCCCGGTGACCTCGTCTTCACCGAAGACGGAATCGACGTGAGCGTGCAGACGTTCCTCTCCAGCGGGACGCCCGCTTTCGGCTTCGGCCGGATCCAGGACTCGTTCGGGGCTCCTCGCTTCTTCTATGACCAGAACATCCTCCGCTTCAACAACATTGGGTTCGTGTTCGATTTCGGCGGAGCTGGTGACGCGTCCTTCCAGTACATGAACCTCGGTGGCGGGGTGAACCTCGGGATCAACGGCTCCGCGCCGGTCGAGGCTTCGAGCTTCGCCGCGCTTCCGGGGACGATCGGCGGAGTGACCGTATCGGTGACCACGGTCGCGGTATCGGGCGGAGTGAAGGGCACGGTCACCTTGACCGGCGCCGTGAGCAGCCTTCGGATCGGTGGCCAGGAGCTCTTCCTCGACGACGTCACTGGAGGCGGCAGCGGTGGCCCGGATCCCGATCCGAACGACCCGCCCTGCGACTACACCATCACCCACGAAGGGATCGCGGACGGCACGCTCTTCGGCGATGCGGCCGGACAAGGCGCCGGAGACTTCATGTTCTCCGAGAGCGGCGTCCCAGTGTACACGGACAAGTTCACCCTCTCGGGCGGCAGTCAGACGTTCGGAAGTGCCAAGGTCTGGGATCCGGGTGTGGCAGGGTTCGGAAACGGCCTCGCCATGCAGTACTCGAACATGAACGGCTTCTACTCGATCATCGACCTCGGAGTCACGGTGAAGCGGGTTCGCTTCGAGTACCTGGACATGGGCGGAGTCGAGAACGTCGAAGTCAACGGCGATGGCCTCTTCGTCGGGCAGATCTCGAACCTGCCGGCCAACATCGCGAGCGGAGTCACGGCGTCGGTCACCACGGTTGCCGTCGGCGGCGGCGTGCGCGGAGTCGTCACCCTGACCGGCGACGTCCAGAAGCTGACGCTCGGTGGCCAGGAGTTCTTCGTCGACGAGTTCTGCATCGAGCGCGGGATCGACGCGCCGGGACATTGCGGTCCGACCGTCGACAACCAGTCCGAGCCTCTCGGTTCCTCCTGGGGTGGCGACAACGGGAACAGCCCCGGGGACCAGATCTTCATGGAGGACGACATCGTCGTCGGGATCGAGCGGTTCAAGCTCGGCAGCTCGATCCTCTTCGGAACCGCGTCGATCGATTCGCCGCAGTGCGACCAGATCACGAGCCAGGCGATGTCGCTGAAGCAGATCTCGGCCGTCTTCGATCTCACGAACGTGCTCCCCGTCACGTATGCCCGGGTCGACTTCTGTGACTGCGGCGAGGTCGAGAACGTCTGGGTGAACGGAACGCCCTGGGAAGGAAACCTCGCGCAGCTTCCGTTCGACGCCTTCGGTCCGGGTATCTACACCGACGTCACGGTGGAGTCGAACACCGGTGGCTGTGTCGGCGGAGTCCTCGAGATCCTCGGGCCGCTCGACGAGGTGATCATCGGTGGAGAGCAGCTCCAGCTCGACGACTTCTGCGTCGTGAGCGAAGCGAACTCCAGCGTGCTAGAAGCGGACACGGCCGCGTTCGTCTCCGTCGAGACCTACCCGAATCCGTTCCACGCGACGACGACGATGCGTCTCCAGCTGGAGCAGGAGGGGCCGGTGGAGCTCGCGATCTTCGACATGTCGGGGCGTCGGGTTGCGACGCTGCTCGATGAGGTCGTCGCCGCCGGTACCCATCAGGTCGGTTGGGATGGCCGGGACGAGGCAGGCTCCCGTCTCGCGAACGGGATCTACTTCATCCGGCTCGTCCAGGGTGACTCCGTGTCGACACGGAAGGTTGCGCTGGCTCGCTAGCGTGGGTCCGTCCTCGGAGTGAGAAGCGGGAACTCGCCGCGGACGACACACGACAGAAGGCCGGGCACTGGCGCATTGGCGCGGTGCCCGGCCTTCTTCGTTCGTTCGTCGGGACTGGCAGCCCTGTGTCTCTGCGTTTCCCGAACGGCCCCTGACTACTCGTTCACCGACGGCAACCCGGCCAGTGCCATGGCTAGCTCGCTCTCGTCGTAGCTCTGATCGGTGAGCTTTCCCGCGTGGTAGTCGGTGTAGGCCTGCATGTCGAAGTGACCGTGACCGCAGAGGTTGAAGAGGATGGTCTCGGACTTGCCTTCCGCCTTGCAGCGGAGCGCTTCCTCGATCGCACCCTTCACCGCGTGCGTCGCTTCTGGAGCAGGGACGATTCCCTCCGCGCGCGCGAACTGCACGCCGGCAGCGAAGCACTCCTTCTGCATGTAGGCCGTCGCTTCGATCAGACCGAGCTGGTGGAGGTGGCTCACGAGCGGGGCCATTCCGTGGTAGCGCAGTCCGCCGGCGTGGAAGCCGGGTGGGACGAAGGTCGATCCGAGCGTGTGCATCTTCACGAGCGGCGTGAGGTGGCCGGTATCTCCGAAGTCGTAGGCGTACTTGCCGCGGGTGAGAGACGGACACGCCGCAGGTTCGACCGCGACGACCCGCACCTTCTCGCCGCCGCGGAGCTGACGGCCGAGGAACGGGTTCACGAGCCCGGCGAAGTTGCTTCCGCCGCCCGTGCATCCGACCAAGACGTCCGGGTAGTCGCCCGCCATCTCCATCTGCTCGATCGCCTCGATCCCGGCCACGGTCTGATGGAGGAGGACGTGGTTCAGCACGCTGCCGAGCGCGTACTTCGTGTCGTCGCGCTGCGCGGCCATCTCGACGGCTTCCGAGATCGCGATGCCGAGGCTTCCGGTCGAGTTCGGATTCTTCTCGAGGATGGCGCGGCCCGAGGCGGTTTCGGTCGAGGGACTCGCGACGCAGCGTGCGCCGAACGCTTCCATCAGCGCCTTTCGGTACGGCTTCTGCTCGAAGCTCACCCGCACCATGTAGACGTCGATGTCGATTCCGAAGATCGCTCCGGCGAACGCGAGAGACGAGCCCCACTGACCTGCGCCGGTTTCGGTCGTGATCCGGTGGATCCCGGCGTCCTTGTTGTAGAACGCTTGCGCGACCGCGGTGTTCGGCTTGTGGCTGCCGGTCGGGCTCACGCCTTCGTACTTGTAGTAGATCTTCGCGGGCGTCTGGAGCGCCTTCTCGAGACGACGTGCGCGGAAGAGGGGAGCGGGGCGCCACTGCCGGTAGATCTCCCGCACCGGCTCCGGGATCTCGATCTCGCGGTCGGTCGAGACCTCTTGGAGGATCAGCGCCATCGGGAAGAGCGGCGCGAGGTCGTCCGGGCCGATCGGAGCGCCCGTGCCCGGGTGGAGGACCGGCGGGAGCGGAGCCGGCAGGTCCGCGGCGATGTTGTACCAAGCCTTCGGAATGCGGTCCTCGGGCAACGTGAACTTGACGCTCTCGGTCATGGGGTCGGTCCTCCCGGATTCGTGTAGCGGGCCCGGGTGATCGTCGCTCTGGAGATCACTCTAGACGAGACATCGACCAGGAGAGGCGGGTTTCTGAAGCGGCGAGACTGGTGGGTGAGGGCGCGCCCAGGTCGGGGCGCCAGCCTGTCCAGGTCGATGCGCCGGCCCGGCATGGCTTGTGATGTGCGAAAGAGTCTCCGTCCCTACGACTGCGGGAGGCCGAGCAGCTCTTCTGCGCGGGCCAGCAGCGCCGAGGGCTCGTTCCGTGACGGGTCCTCGAGCACGTCTTCAAGGAGAGCGTGGAGGATGGAACCGATCCACTTGCCTGGCGGGCGCCCGAATCGATCCATGAGGTCGTGACCGCTGATGGCCAGGTCCTTGACGGAAAGCGCCGCGTCGGACGCGAGGACCTGCTCGATCCGTTCGGCCAGCTCGTCGAGTTCGGGGGCGACCCGGGTCCGCTTCCCGTTGCCGCGCGTGTCGGCGGCCCGGAGCCGGTAGAGAGCTCGCACCTGGTCGGGCCCCACGGTTCGGAGGAAACGCCGGACGGCGCCGTCGGACCAATCGGAGGTGTAGTGGAACATGTGCTGCCGGACGAGGTGAGCGACGTCGCCGCGGTCTTCGTTCGAGAAGCGGAGCCGGGAGAGGGCGCGTCGCGCGTGTTGTTCGCTCCGGATCTGGTGCGAGTAGAACGTGGCGGTGTGTTCGCCGAGGACGCGAGTCTCCGGCTTGCCGACGTCATGGAAGAGCGCGGCCCAGCGGACGAGTCTGTCTTCGGGCGCGGCGCCGTCGACGGCAGCGAGGGTGTGGTAGAAGACGTCGTAGGCGTGGTGCGGATTCTGCGCCACTCCGTAGCAGGAGACGAGTTCCGGCAGGATCCGTGAGAGGAGACCGGTCTCGTGGAGCAACTCGAGCCCCGCACCGGCGCGCTCCGTCCCGAGGATCCGCTCCATCTCCGCGGCTACGCGTTCGCGAGAGACGCGGGTGAGCGTGGGAGCGAGCCGGACCACGGCGCGGAGGGTGTCCCGCTCGATCTCGAAATCGAGCTGCACGGACAGCCGAACCGCCCGAAGGATCCGAAGCGCGTCTTCTGCGAACCGTTCGTGCGGAGTGCCGACGGTGCGGAGGCGACGTGCGTCGAGATCGGCGAGGCCCCCATGCGGATCGAGCAGGCTCCGCGCGTCCGGATTCCAGGCGAGCGCGTTGACAGTGAAGTCTCGACGAGCGAGGTCGTCTTCCGGACGCGTGGAGTACTCCACGGTGTCCGGATGGCGGCCGTCGGAGTATCCGAGGTCTCGACGGAAGGTGGTGACCTCGTACTCGTCGTCTTGGCCCACGACTACGATGGTTCCGAACTGAGCGCCGACGGCCACCGTGCGGGGGAAGAGGGAGCGGATCGTCTCCGGGAGGAGGTCCGTGGCGAGGTCCCAATCGCGGACCTGACGACCCAAGATCGAGTCGCGGACGGCTCCACCCACGATCCAGGCCTGTCCTCCGGCTTCCTCGAGGCGTGCGGCGATGTCCCGGACCTCTCCCGGGACGACGGCCGACGCGAGTGCGTCCGGAAGCTCTCTCTCTCGGTACATCTCCTGTCCCATCCTGGGTGTCGCTCCGTATAGTGGCTTGACGGCCGAAGTCTACCCTTCGAGAATCCTTCGGTCACGCTCCCGAGGAGACCCGCTCAATACTCATGGTCCTACTCGACGTCTCGTTGCTCGCGCTCTACGTAGTCGCTTCCCTCGGGCTCTTCCTCTACGGAATGAACTGCTACGTGATGATCGCCCTGTTCTACCGGTCGCGAGATCGGGAGAGGCGGGAGAACACCGAGTTCCGTCGGTCGTTCGTGGACTCCGGCACCGAGCTTCCCAAGGTCACGACCCAGCTTCCCATCTACAACGAACGGTTCGTGGCCGAGCGTCTCCTCCGCGCCGTCGTGCGCATGGAGTATCCCCGCGCGCGGCACCAGATCCAGGTGCTCGACGACTCTGACGACGATACGGTGGAGATCGTGGCGCGCGCGGTCGAACGGTACCGCGCCGAAGGGTACGACGTGATGCACGTCCGGCGAACGGACCGCTCGGGGTTCAAGGCCGGCGCTCTTCGGCACGGCACGCGGCTCGCCACGGGCGAGTTCCTCGCGGTCTTCGATGCCGACTTCGTGCCCCCTCGGGACTTCCTCCTCCAGACGGTTCCGTTCTTCTACCAGCACCCCAAGATCGCCATGGTCCAGACGCGATGGGGACACGTGAACTGGGATCACTCCTGGATCACGCGCGCGCAATCCGTAGGAATCGACGGGCACTTCGTCGTGGAGCAAGGCGCGCGCACGTGGAACGGCCTCTACATGAACTTCAACGGGACGGCCGGAGTGTGGCGCCGGACTGCCGTCGAGGACGCCGGGGGTTGGGAGGCGGACACGCTGACGGAGGACTTGGACCTGTCCTATCGGGCCCAACTCGCCGGTTGGCGGATGAAGTATCTGGCCGACGTGGTCACTCCCGCGGAGATTCCGGTCGACATGAACGGGCTCAAGTCGCAACAGCACCGTTGGGCGAAGGGCAGTATCCAGACCGCGCGGAAGATCCTTCCGCGTGTCTTCCGCGCGCCGGTGCCGTTGTTCAAGAAGGTGGAAGCCGTCTTCCATCTCACGCACTACGCGATTCATCCGCTCATGCTCGTGAGCTCCCTCCTCGCGCTGCCCGCACTCGCCGGCCCCCAGTTCGCGGCGTCCCGGCCGATCCTCGCGTTGGTGGGGCTGTGTCTCCTCGCCTCGACGCTCAGCCCTTCGATCCTCTACGTCGTTTCGCAAAGGGAAGCGTACGCGGACTGGAAGTCGCGGCTCTTGATCCTGCCGGTGCTCGTTGCCGTGGGTGTGGGAATCGCGGTCAACAACAGCCGCGCCGTGTTCGAGGCGCTCACGGGAAAGAAGAGCGCGTTCGTGCGGACCCCGAAGCACGGAGTGACGAGCGCTGGGGAGCCGAACGCTGGGGGGACTAGCGCCGGAGAGACGAACGCCGGGGTGACTCGCGCCGGAGTGACAAGCGCTGGGGAGATTGCCGGGGCGACTGCTTGCGCGGCTTCACGTCGGCTCGACTTCAACCAGACCGGGTCGGTTGCGTCGGGTGCAGCGGCGTCGTCTTCGATCGCGACTCGGTACCGCATCTATCGGATCCGTCCGCAGCCGTTCGTGGCAGTCGAGATCCTGCTCGCGGCCTACGGGTTCGTCAGCCTCTACGTCTACTGCCAGGCGGGGAAGTGGGCCGTCGTCCCGTTCCTCTTCCTCACTTCGGTCGGCTATCTCTCGGTCGGGATCTTGTCGCTCCGCCACGGCCACCGGTCGCAGCCCAGGCTCCGGGCCTCCGAGCTGGCGTCGGCCCAGTGACGACGCTCCTCTCCGGGGCGGTCGGGCTCGTCGTTGGCACGGTCTGGCTCGCACGGCTCGGCGCTCTCGGTGTCCAACGAGGCGAGTTTCTGGCTGCGTACGCGCTCGTCTGCGTGGCCTACCTGGTCGCACTGCGGGCGGTAGGGAGGCTTGGCCGTCTCACGACACGTCGGGTGCTCGTTCTCGTCGGCTTGGTCGCGATCGTCTGCCGGCTGTCGGCGCTCGCCCTACCCGAGTCCGACGACGTCTACCGATACCTCTGGGAGGGGCGACTCCAGCACCATGGTGGGAATCCGTACGTCGTCTCTCCGATCGAGGCGCGGACGGCGTTTCCGGAGATCGCGGAGCACGATCCCTACCTGCCGCGGGTCAACCATCCCGATCTGACCACGATCTACCCTCCGCTCGCAGAGCTCGTGTTTCGCGCGGCGACCGCGGTGTCGTACCGCGTCACGGCGTGGAAGCTCTGGATGCTCGGCATGGAGCTCCTTCTCGTTCTGCTCCTCGCTGCGCGATTGCGGGCGAGCGGGCGTCCATCGGAAGACCTCCTAGCCTATGCGTGGCACCCGCTCCCGATCCTCGCGTTCGCGGGGGAGGGGCACATGGACGTGCTGATGCTTCTCGCGCTCTGGGTCGCGATCCACGGAGTCCTCTCCGGCCGATCCGCGTTTGCCGGAGCCGGGTTTGCGAGTGCGATCGGGAGCAAGCTCATCCCGGTGATCTACCTGCCTGCGTTCGGCCGCCGACTCGGTCCGCGCGGATGGGGAGTCGCTCTCGCCGTCGCGCTGCTGCCCACGCTCGTCTATCTCGACGCCGGGTGGGGGCTCGTACGGATCGCATTCCGTTTCGGTCGCGAGATGGCGCACAACTCGGGGTCGTATCTACTGCTGTCCCGGCTCGTGGGGGAGGAGCGCGCGCCGCTTCTCGCCCTCGTCCTCTTCACCGTGTTCTGGTTCGCTTCCCGGACCTGGTTCCGTCGTGAGGAGGGCTCCGAACGCATGGTTCAGGGGATGCTCCATCTCACGGGCGCGTTCCTCTTGCTCGCTCCGACGCTCCACCCGTGGTACCTCACCTGGCTCGTGCCCTTCTTCGTCGTTCGGCGTCCGCTGGGCTGGGTGGCGCTCAGCCTCACCGGCGGGCTCGCTTACCTCGCATACGGTTATCTGGCCGAGACCGGGGTCTTCCACCTGCCCGCAGGCTGGGTCGCACTCGAGTTCGGGCTCCCAGCAGCGGCCGTTCTCGTCGCGGTCCTGGCTCGGCGCGTTCAGGGGACTGTGCGGCTTTCTTGACCGTGTCCGGCCCACTTCCGTACACTAGTCCGACGGGCGGAAGCCCCATCATCCGGCACGGACATCTCACGAGGAGCCCGACCACAATGACCACTCGATTCCGCCTGGGCGCAGCTGCGCTCACTCTCTTGGCCATCCCGTCCCTGGCCTCCGCCTACAGCTTCGGTCCGCCCGACGGCCGCGCAGGGAACCCCCCGTTCAACGAAAACTGCACGGAGTGCCACTTCAGCTTCGACGTCAACTCTGGCGACGGTGCACTCGAACTCCTGGGTCTGCCGACCGAGTACGTTCCCGGCGAGGTCTATCCGCTCACCGTCCAGCTCTCCGATCCCGGGCAGATGCGTTGGGGCTTCGAGCTGACGGTTCTGGACGACGCCGACTTCAACCTCCAGGGCGGACAGCTCCAGGTTACCGATGCGGTGCAGACGCAGATCTCGCTCGACCCGGAGAGCGAAGCGGATTACCTCAAGCACACCTTCGACGGCCTGCACGACGGAGTCACCGACGGCCCGGTTACCTGGGACTTCGAGTGGGTCGCTCCCGGCCCCGAGAAGAACAGCGTGACGTTCTATGTCGCGGGCAACGCGGCGGACGGAGACTTCTCGCTGACGAACGACTACATCTACACCCGTTCGTTCACGCTGCGTCCCTCGGACCCGACGCCGGTTAGCGGCTCGACGTGGGGACAGATCAAGCGACTCTTCGCTCGCTGATCGCTCGTCCGCTTCGAAACACGACGACCCCGGGGGACTCCTCCGGGGTCGTTTCGTTTCCGCCACGTGACGAGGGGCCGCGCATCACACGGCCGAGATCTACCTGCGCAGGACGACGAGCCGTCCCACCTCGTCAGCCGGGCCGACCTGAACACGATAGAAGTAGGTACCCGTGGGGACCGGGGTGCCCCGCGAGTCGGTACCGTCCCAGTCCACCTGGTAGATTCCGAGGGGAGAGTACGCTTCCCAGAGGGTGCGGACTTCGCGACCGGTAGGGTCGAAGATGGCAACACGGGTCGGAACTTCCGAACGGTGGGCGATCGTAGCGGGGACGGTCCAGGAGATCGTGGTCTCCCCGCGCATCGGGTTCGGCGCACCCTTGCTGCTCAAGATCATTCCGCGTTTGGCGTCGATGGTGAAGCCGACCGGGCCGAACGTGCGCTCCTCGCCATCAGGCATCTCGACCAGGATTCGGTACTGGTAGTAGGCGTCGATTTCGGCTTCGAGGTCGATGTAGGTGCAGCGCTCCGTGCACCCGGTGAGGCTGTGTTCGAGGGTCGCGAATCCGGCTTCCGCGCCGTCCGCCCGCTGGACGATGTACTGGGGGTAGGTGCCGTCCAGCTCCACCTTCACGATCCGGCCGTCGTAGGTCGCCCGAAGCTCCTGGGCATCCGCTGTGCTCGCTCCGACGACTGCCACGATCAGGGCGAACAATGCGTTCCAAACGACTCGCATCTGGCCTCCTCTGCTGGGCTGGGTATGGCGCTGGTCACTCCAACTCGTCGCCGACCGTCCGGTCCATGTTGCTCGAGTGGGGCGACGTTCATGGCTACGTCTGTTTCGACGGGTATCGGGAGGAATAGTGCCCGAATCGGCTCCGTGTGACCCTCGTTCTCTTTGAAAACTTGGCGGTTAACGACGGGCCGACACCATCCGATCTTCCTTCCAGGGGCCTCCCACCAGAGGCGAGTACGCCCCGTCGAGTGTGAAGCGACTCGAACTCGGCGCGATCAAACACCAGTGGGACAACACGTTGACGTCTTCGAACATTCGACACTCCGGAGTCGGGCTCCTGGCCCTCCGCCTTTGCCTAGTCATGGCCATGGCGGTGATCGGGTTCGGATGCGGCGGTGGGGTCGAGGAACGTACTCCCGATCGACAGCATGCCGATCAGGGGCCGGTCCGGGGCGGGGTTCTCCGCGTCCTCCACGAGTCTGCCAAGGACCTCGACCCGCCTGTCATCGACGACATCTACGAAGGCACCGTGGCCAACCAGATCTTCGAGGGGTTGGTACGCTACGACCCCACGCTCGGGATCGCGCCTTCGCTCGCGGAGTCCTGGATCGTCGAGGACGGCGGGCTTCGCTACACGTTCCACCTTCGAGACGACGTCCACTTCCACGACGGGACTCCGCTCTCCGCCGCGGCGGTCGTGGCTTCGCTCGAGCGGGTCCTGTCTCCTGACCGCGTGGGCGATTGCATCGCGGAGACCTATCTCCTCCAGATCCTCGGTGCCCGGGAGTACCGGGCCGGTCGAGCCACCCACATCACTGGCCTACGCGCTCCGGATTCGCGGACGGTCGAAGTCGAACTGACCGAACCGCTGAGCTTCTTCCTGGCCGTGCTCGCGATGGATCAGACGCGCATCGTGCCGACGACGCTTCCCCCAGGGAGCGACGGCCATCCGATCGGTACCGGACCGTTCGTGTACGTGGGGCGCCAAACGGATGGAGATGTCGAGGAGTTGGTCCTGGAGCGGAACGCCGAGTATTGGGGCGAGCCGGCCTACCTCGACTCTCTCGTATTCGTCAGCCACCTCGGCCAGACCCCGACCGACGAGGCGAAGATCTCCCTGCTCCTCGCCGGACAGGTGGACGTGATCGACGTCGCGTCCCGTCACATGTCTCGGCTCCGCACGCTCGGATATCGGATCTCCGCGACGCCGGAGCTCACGATCAGTTTCGTTGGCGTACAGACGCAGACCCCTCCGCTCGATGACGTTCGCGTAAGGCGCGCGATCGCCCACTGTCTCGATCGAAACGGATTCAACGGGGCGGAGGAGACCGAAGTGGTTCCCGCCACCGGGATCATTCCTCCGGGCCTCCCTGGCTACTTGCCTTCGCCGTTGGCCCTGAGCTACGACCCGAAGCGTGCTGGGGAGCTGCTCCGAAGTGCGGGATACGGGCCCGACCATCCGACGGCGACGGTCCGTCTCTACACCTCAGGCGAAGGCCGCTCGTACGAGTACCTCCGGGGACGGTTCACGGAGACCCTGGCGGAGATCGGCATTCCGCTCGAGGTGGAGTCGATGGGATGGAACGATCTCGACCGGATCGTGCTGGCGGGCGATGCGCCGCTCTTCCTCCTGGGCTGGCTGGCCGACGTTCCCGACGCCGACGGGTTCCTCTACGCGCTCTTCCACACGAACGCGCCGAACAACCTCTTCGGCTACTCCACTCCCTTCGTGGACGACGGGCTCGAGGGTGCGCGCAAGATGATGCCGGGTCCCGACCGCGTGCTTCGGTACCGCGCCATCGAGGAACGGATCCTGAGTGACGTCGCGATCATCCCGCTCTACCACGATCTCACCTGCGTGGCGCTGAACCCTGAGGTGTCGGGCGTGGACCTCGGTCCCTACGGCATGCCGACTCTCCGTTTCTCTCGGGTCTATCGGGTTCCGGTCGCTTCCGGTGTCCCGACCTTTGCGGAGGATCGGCCATGATCCTCGGAAGGATGCGGCTTTCGCACCGGTTCACGCTGGTGTTCTCGCTCATCGTCCTCGCGATGACGGGTGTGCTGTTCGTCGCGATGGACCGCTACTTCCGCGGCACTCTCACGAGCAACGCGGAGCACCGGGCTTCGGGCATGGGGCAGGCCCTCGCAACCGTCTCCCTGCCGCACCTGCTCCGCTACGACTACCTCACGGTTCAGCAGGTGGTCGATGGTGTGGTGGACGGACAGGAGGTGCTCTACGCGATCGTCCTCGACAAGGAGGGGAAGGTCGCAGGCTACAGCGGTCAGCGAGACCGCCAGGGATTCCATCTCGATGACGCGGCCACGCGCTCGTCTCTTGCGGCCGAGGCTCCGAACCTGCGCAATCTCGATTGGAACGACGGCGAGCACGATGTGCGGGTAGTCGAGGCCGTCTTCCCGGTGCGTCCGCCCGGGGAGACCGTACGCTGGGGGACGGTCCGTCTCGGGCTTTCTCTCGAGACCGTCTCCCACCAGCTCTGGGTCACCCGTGTCCTCCTCGCCGTGATCGGCCTGGCCGGCGTGTTTGCGGCCACACTCGCTTCGCTTCTCCTCGCCCGCAGGATCACGCAACCGCTGAGACGACTCGTCGAAGCCACAGAACGGCTCGAGTCCGGCGAGTGGGATCCGGAGTTCCGAGTCGACACGGGAGACGAGATCGGTGACCTGGCGCGAAAGTTCTCTCGTGCCGCGTCGTCGCTCGAAGAACAGACGCGCAGGCTTCGGCAGGCGAAGGAAGAGCTCACTGCGCTCAACTCCACGCTCGAAGACAAGGTGGAGCAGAGGACGGCAGAGCTCCACAGTTCGAACGAGAAGTACCGGCTCCTGGTGGAAGGAAGCCTGGACGCGTTCTGCCTTCTCGACGGCGAGCAGTTCGTCTTCGTCAACCCTGCCTTCCTCGAGATCTTCGGCCGCGACGAGGAGGAGGTGTCGATCGGACTCGGCTGGGACCAGATCCTCCATCCGAACTTCCTCGGGCAGGCGAGAGCTCGGTTCGAAGCACTCGAGGCCGGTGCGCCTCCGTTCGAGGAAGAGTGGGTCGGCGTCTCCAAACAGGGACGGATCATCGACCTCGAGGTCCGCGGTCGATGGGTTCCGTACGAAGGACGCGAGGTCGTGGAGCTCGTCCTCGTCGACGTCACCCAGAAGAAGACGCTCATCCAGCAGATCGTTCAGAACGAGCGGATGCGCGCGATGGGTGAGATGACCGCGATGGTCGCCCACCACTTCAACAACATCCTCGCGATCATCCACGGACGTGCCCAGCTCGTGCAGCGGAAGGTGCAGGATCCGAGGCTCGCGGAGAGTCTCGAAGTGATTCAGTCCTCGGTGCTGAAGGCCGGCGAGATGGTGCGCCATCTCCAGGACTACTTCGGCGAACAGTTCGACCTCCGGTTCGTCGAGGTGGACGTCAACGCTCTCCTCGAAGACGTCGTCTTCTACCAGGAGCGGGTCTGGCGGTCTTCACGCCCGCGGGAGGCTCCGCCGATCGAAGTCCACATGGAACTCGATGCGATCCCGCCGGTCCGTGGCGCGGGGCCGCTGCTCAGGGACGCGTTCGGTCGAATCCTCGTCAACGCGGTCGAAGCGATGCCGATGGGCGGAGACGTCTACGTTCGGTCCAAGGCCAACGCAACGCACGTCACGGTCGAGATCGAAGACAAGGGTACGGGAATGGACGCGGAGACGCTGTCCCGCGCGTTCGACCCGTTCTTCTCGACGAAGGGGTCGGCGAGCCGCGGGCTCGGGCTCTCGGCGTCCCTCGGGATCATGCAGCGACACGAAGGCCGGATCAGCCTCAAGAGCGAGCCGGCGGAAGGGACGTCCGTCTCCATCGTGCTCCCGATCGAGGCGCGAGTCTCGCGCATCGTGCCGTTCGGGCGGGCTCCTGTCGCCGCAGATGCGGCCGCGACTCCGCCCTCCGGCTCCGCGTCGCCGTCCGCTCCCGGAGCCGCGGAAACCGGGTCGACTCCTTCGCTCGGTTGAGCCGCGTCGCCCGCTCCCAACGCGTCCACAGCGTCATCCGCTGCCGGGGACTCCGGCGATGGTGGCTCGAGTGGGATCCGCACGATGACCGAGCCAGCGTCCGCGCGCGAGAACGGCGGCGAGCCAGAGGCTCCGGAGCACACAGGTCAGGGTGATCATCCAGGCGAGCCCTTCGAGTCCGTAACCGAGACGAAGCGCCACCCAGGAGGCGAGCGGCACGCGCATCGCGTGGACGAGGCCGGAGACCACGGTCGGAACCAGAGTGTACCCGGCTCCCGCGAAGACCCCGTACAGAGTCACCTCGACGGCCATGAAACCCTGGCAGAGCGCGAGGATCTGCATGTAAGGGCCCGCGTCCGCGAGAACCGTCGGGTCACTCGTGAAGAGCGAGAAGAGTGGTCTTCCCAGGGTGAAGAAGAGAACGCCGAAGACCGCTCCGACCGCGAATCCGATGACGAGGGCCCAGCGGACGCCCGTGCGGACGCGATCGACCCGTTGGCCGCCCAGGTTCTGACCGACGAACGCAGCTGCCGCGAGCGACAGGCTCTCTGCCAGGATGTAGACGACCGACTCGAGACGGTTTCCGACCCCGAGGACGGCGACGGCGTTCGTATCGATGCGTGCGGCAACGCCAGCGAACCAGAGATAGACGAACGCGTAGAGCGCCGCATTCATCGTCACGGGAAGGCCGATCCGAGCGATCGAGAGGATCGTGGACCTCTGCGGGAAGGGGAGCCGGAGCGAGCCGAATCGCCCGCGAAGGTGGAGGTAGAAGAGGGTCACTCCGATCGATTGCGAGAGCAAGGTGGCGTAGGCCGCGCCCTTCACTCCCAGGGCCGGGATCGGCCCGAAGCCGAAGATGAGGAGTGGGTCGAGCACGAGATTGAGAGTGACGGATACCGCGGTGATGCGGAGCGCAGTCTTCGTGTCGCCCCATGCCCGGAGGATGGCGGCCAGGGTTGCCAGGAGCAGGGCGGGCACTGCGAAGTAGAGGAGGGGGCTCAGGTACTCGATGCCGAGCCGAGTGACCTCGGGCGTGGTGGAGAGCGCGGTGAACAGTGCCCGTGGGGCCGTCGGCGCCGCCGCCACGAGCACGATTCCGAGGCACCAGGCGAACGATTGCGCCTGTCCCGCCGTCTTCCAGGCGGAGTCCTGTCGGCCGGCCCCCACGTCTCTCGACGCGAGTGCGACGACCCCTGACGAGAGAAGCTCTCCGATCCCGCCCAGGATCCACGTTGCGTAGACACAGGTCGAGACGGCTGCGAGGGCGTCGGCTCCGAGACGCCCGACCCAGATCGCATCCACGATGTGGAACAGGGTCTGGAGGCTCATGGAGAGGAGCACCGGCCAGGAGAGCCTGAGGAGGACGGGGAGAATCCTACCTTCCGTGAGCAGGATCGAGTCCGAAGACGAGGCTTGTGCGGGTTGAGAGCTGTCGGCGCTCAATGGGTTCCCTCTGAACGGTTTACGGACCTGACTCGACTTGCCCCCCGGGAGCGGTCGGGCGCGTCCGGTGGATCCCGCTTCCTTCCTCGGGGAGTTCCCGGAGCCTGGGCGGCGTCCGGCACGGTCCTAGCGTCGGAATCGCCGCCCGGAACTCCTTGACCCCTTGGAAGGAGGATCCCTAGCATCTCACGACTTCGACCGGTAGGGAGAGAGGAGACGCGACTTGAGTTCGACCGCTACGACGGAGCGACGTCTCCGGCAACTCGCCGAGGCGCTCGCGGGCAAGCGTCGACTTCTCATCCTCACGCACGACAACCCGGATCCAGACTGCATTGCGAGCGGCTGGGCGCTGATCAAGGTCGTGCGCAAGGTGGCCGGGCTGAAGGCGGACCTGGCGTACGCCGGCATCATCGGGAGGGCGGAGAACCGCACCCTGGCCCGAGTCCTTCGTGTCCCGATCAAACCGATCGAGGCCGTGGACCTGGATGACTACGACGCGTTCGCTCTGGTCGACTCCCAGCCCGAAACCGGGAACAACTCCCTCCCCGCGGGCACGCCCGCGACCGTGGTCGTCGATCACCACCCGTGCCGGGACGCAACACGTGCGGCGGCCTTCTACGACGTGCGGGAGGAGTACGGCGCGACTGCCACCATCCTCAGCGAGTATCTCGACGCGGCCGAGGTGAAGGTCGAGAAGAAGCTCGCCACCGCGATGTTCTACGCCATCAAGACCGAGACGTTGAACCTGGGGAGGGAAGCCTCCCGCGCCGACGCCAAGGCGTTCTTTCGTTACTTCCCGATCATGGACAACGAGGCGCTCTCTCAGATCGAGAATCCACCGATCTCTCGCGCCTACTTCCGGATGATCGACCAAGCGATCGAAGGGACCCATCTCTTCGGGGACGTTGCGATCACGCGGCTGGGAGAGGTCAACAACCCCGACATGGTCGCCCAGTTTGCCGACCTCATGGTCCGGATGGAGAAGATCGAGTGGGCCGTGACGATTGGGCGGTACGGGAAGGACCTGCTCGTGAGTGCGCGGACCAACCTACCGCTCGCGAACGCGGGGAGGGTGATCCAGCAGGTCGTGGGGGCCGAAGGCAAGGCCGGCGGTCACGGGATGATGGCCGGAGGCAAGATCCCCGGGGGAGCCGAGACCCCGAAGCTCGCGAACGAACTCGAACGAAAGATGAAGGCCCGCGCCCTAGAGCTCCTCGGCGCAAAGTCCCGGGGGGTGAGGCTCGTTCCCGTCAGGCGCAGCCGGTCCTGATTCGGCGGTGACCCGGGTCTGGAACCCCTGGGCCGCAAAGGCATCAGAGACGGGACGCGGCCGAGCGGGGTCTGTCCGTCGTCCGCGCAGCGCGCGTAGTAGCAATGGCTTCCTCACTTGCCCGCAGCTGGCCGCGAAGCCATCCGTGTGGTAGATTGAGCAACTCGGTTTCAGCGGAGTCCCGACCGGTGGGCGGCCTCGGATGGTTCGTCACGGAACGGATGGGACGCAGTCGGCGTAGCCGGGTCGGGCTGGCCGGTGGAAACGGATTTCGGGCCGCGTACGCGGGAAGCGGACGGGCGGAGGATCAATGGCGAAAGCGGATCATTGGCAGGTAGCGGTCGTGGGTGGCGGTCCCGGCGGGTACGTCGCGGGAATCCGCTCCGCGCAACTCGGACTCAAGACGGTCGTGGTCGAGTCCCAGCACTTGGGAGGAATCTGCCTCAACTGGGGGTGCATTCCGACCAAGGCACTGCTGAAGAACGCCGAGGTCTACGACCATGTTCGCCATGGGGACTTCTGGGGCATCGAGGCCAAGGGCCTCACTCTCGATTTCGAGCGGGTCGTGAGCCGGAGCCGCGAGGTCGCCGACCAACTCAGCAAGGGTGTCGCCTTCCTCCTCAAGAAGTACAAGAGCGACGTGATCGACGGCTACGCGAAGCTGACCGCGCCGGGAACGCTCGAGGTCTCCTTGCCCGACGGCACGAAGAAGACGATCACTGCGGACAACATCATCCTCGCGACCGGCGCTCGCGCCCGGCAGCTTCCGTTCGCGAAGTGTGACGGCGAGAAGATCCTCACCTCGCGTGAAGCGATGGTGCTGAAGAAGGTGCCGAAGTCTCTCCTCGTCATCGGGGCTGGCGCCATCGGCATGGAGTTCGCCTACCTCTACCATTCGTTCGGTGCCGAGGTGACGGTGGTCGAGATGCAGGATCGCTTGCTCCCGATCGAGGATCACGAAGTCTCGAAGGAGCTGGCGCGGATCTACAAGAAAAAGAAGATGAACCTCCATCTCAGCGCTTCGGTCGAGAAGCTGGAGGCGACGAAGAAGGGCGTGTCCGCCGTGATCAAGACGGCGAAGGGCAGCGAGACGGTGGAGGCGGAGGTCTGTCTCGTCGCCATCGGAGTGCAGGGGAATGTCGAGAACCTCGGGCTCGAAACGGTCGGCGTCGAGGTAGAGCGTGGCCACATCAAGGTCGACAAGAAGACCTACGCGACGAACGTCCCCGGCATCTACGCGATCGGGGACGTGATCGGAGCTCCCTGGCTCGCGCACGTGGCTTCGCACGAGGGGATCATCTGCGTCGAGCAGATCGCAGGGCACGATCATCCGCCGATGGACTACGGCAAGGTGCCGGGCTGTACCTACTGCCAGCCGCAGGTGGCGTCGGTCGGACTGACCGAGCAGGCGGCGAAGGAGCAGGGGATCGAGATCAAGGTCGGCAAGTTCCCGTTCCGCGCGAGTGGGAAGAGCCTCGCGATCGGCGAGACCGACGGGTTCGTCAAGGTGATCTACGACGCCAAGTACGGCGGCCTCCTCGGCGCACACATCATCGGCTCCGAAGCGACGGAGATGATCGCAGAGTTTGGACTCGGGCTGACGCTCGAGACGACGTTCGAAGAAGTGCTCGATACGATCCACGCCCATCCGACCCTCTCCGAGGCGTCGGCCGATGCGACCGGAGTCGCTTGGGACCGAAGCGTTGCATTCTGACCCTTACGCCAACTATCCGATGCTCTGGGTCGTCTCCTGGGACGAGCCGCAGCCCTATCGTGCGTTTTGGGAGCTGCAGAAGCGGCTCTGGCGCGCGTGCTACGAAGAGCGGATCCCGGACACGTTGCTCCTGCTAGAGCATCAGCCGGTGGTCACGCTCGGCAAGAACGCGAGGAAGGAGAATCTCCTTCTTCCGGACGAGGAGTTCCAGGCCCGCGGCGTCGATCTCGTGGAGGTCGATCGTGGCGGGGACGTGACCTACCACGGACCGGGGCAGCTCGTCGGCTACTGGATCTTCGACCTTCGCAAGTGGCAGCGCGATGTGCACCGCTACCTCCGCGAGATCGAGGAGGTACTGATCCGCTCGCTCGGCGCGTTCGGAATCGAGTCGGGACGCTCCGAGGGTGCGACCGGCGTCTGGGTGGGGAACGAGAAGATCGCGGCGATGGGGCTCCACTTGAGCCACTGGGTGAGCACCCATGGGTTCGCGCTCAACATCGACGCGGATCTCCGTCCGTTCGGCTGGATCGTCCCGTGCGGACTCACGGGCCGGGGTGTGACCTCGGTTCAGAAGCTAGGTCATACGGTGTCGCGAGCGGAGCTGGAAGAGCGGATCGTTTGCGAAACGGAAGTGCGGTTCGGGAGGCGGGCGGTTCGCTCCGGCCCCGAAGCGCTCGGGAAGCTCATCGGCGAGCCTTTGCTCGTCAGGTAGATGATGGGGAGCGCGATGGTGAAATCGAAGTCGACGGTGAAGTCCTCCCCGGCGAAGGGCAAGAAGGCGGACAGTCCGATCCCGCACGATGCCCTCCGGCGGATGTATCGCAACATGCTGCTCACTCGGCGTCTCGACGAGAAGATGCTCATCATGCTCAAGCAGGGTAAGAGCTTCTTCCACATCGGCGCGTCTGGGCACGAGGCGGCGCAGATCGCGCTCGCAGCGAACATGCGCGGAGGGCAGGACTGGGCCTATCCGTACTATCGGGGACTCTCCTTCTGCATCGAGTTCGGGATGACGACCGAAGAAGTTCTCCTCTGCTTCCTCGCGAAGGAGGGAGACCCGAACTCCGGCGGTCGTCAGATGCCTGCGCACTATGGGCACCGAGGTCTCCGGATCGTCTCCCAGTCGAGCCCCACGGGGACGCAGTATCTCCAGGCCGTCGGCACCGGGATGGCGATCAAGAGAGACGGCTCGGACCAGGTCGTCATGGTCTCCTCGGGCGAAGGCACTACGAGCCAGGGAGACTTCCACGAAGCACTCAACTGGGCGGCACGCGAGAAGGCTCCGGTCATCTTCCTGATCGAAGACAACAACTACGCGATCTCGGTCCCGATCCATCAGCAGACCGCCGGAGCCTCCGTCTACGACATGTGCAACGGCTACGAAGGTCTGGATCGTGTCGAAGTCGACGGGACGGACCTCTTCGCCTCCTACGAGGTGATGGAGAAGGCGGTTGCTCGCGCCCGGAAGGGAGAGGGGCCCACCCTCGTGGTCGCGAACGTGGTGCGGCTCTTGCCGCACTCGTCCTCTGACAACCACGCCAAGTACCGCACGTCCGAAGAGCTCGAGGCGGACAAGGAGCGTGATCCGATCCCGCGGCTGGAAGCGGAGCTGATCCGTCTCGGGGTGTACAAGGAAGACGAACTCGAAGCGGTATGGAAGGAAGTGAAGGCGGAAGTCGATCGGATCGCGGAGGAGACCGAAGAGGCTGCCTATCCCGATCCCTCCACCGCGCAGCATCACGTCTTCTCGACGCTCGAGTACGAAGCTCCGGAGGGCGCGTCGCTCGAGCCGAAGTCGACGATCGCCGACTCGATCGTTCTCGTCGACGCGATCAACCATGCGATGGCCGAGGAGATGGAGCGCGACGAGAAGATCGTCGTCTATGGAGAGGACATCCAGGACAACAAGGGCGGCGTGTTCACGGCCACCCGCGGTCTCTCCAACCGGTTCGGTGATACGCGGGTGTTCAACTCGCCGCTCGCCGAGTCGTCGATCATCGGCACCGCAATCGGAATGGCCGTGGCCGGTTGGCGCCCCGTCGTCGAGATCCAGTTCGGGGACTACATCTGGACGGCGATGATGCAGATCCGGAACGAGATGGCGACGATGCGCTACCGTTCGGCCGGGAACTGGAAGTGTCCGTTCGTGGCCCGGGTTCCGGTGGGTGGGTACATCCACGGGGCGCTCTATCACAGTCAGAACATCGAGGCGACGTTCGCGCACTTCCCGGGGCTCTACGTCGCGTACCCCTCGAACGCGTCCGATGCGAAGGGGCTGCTCAAGTCCGCCATTCGAGGGGACGACCCGTACCTCTTCCTGGAGCACAAGGGCCTCTATCGGCAGATGTACGCAGCCACTCCGGAGCCGGATGCCGACTTCCTCCTGCCCTGGGGGAAGGCCAGGGTGGTCCGGGAGGGGACGGACATGACGGTGGTGACCTGGGGCGCACTCGTGAAGAAGAGCCTCGATGCTGCCGAACGTCTCTCCAGGGAGAACGGAGTCTCCGTCGAAGTCATCGACATCCGCACCATGGTTCCGCTCGACATCGAGACGATCACAGAGAGCGTGAAGAAGACCGGCAAGGCTCTCGTGGCGCACGAGGACGTCCTCTTCTCCGGCTTCGGAGCGGAGGTCGCCGCCCAGATCACGGAGCGTGCGTTCGAGTATCTCGACGGACCTGTCCGTCGGGTCGCGGGCGCGAACTCGCCGGTTCCGTACAACTGGCATCTGGAAGCCGAAATCCTGCCGCAGGACCGTCACGTCCACGCGGCGATGGTAGAACTGTCCGAGTACTGAGAGGAACGGGACGCGGGTCCTTTAGAGGGTAGGGCGCCGAGAGAGGGACTCACTCGGCAACCTGCCAGGAGGTCGTGAGCGACATGGCGAAGATGGACATGGTCATGCCCCAGATGGGCGAGAGTATCGCCGAGGGGACGATCCTGAAGTGGCTCAAGGCGGTCGGCGACACCGTGGAGAAGGACGAGAACATCCTCGAAATCTCCACCGACAAGGTCGACTCCGAGATCCCGGCTCCTGCGGGCGGCGTCCTCGTCGAGCTCAAGGCGAACGAGGGAGACGTCGTCCCGGTCGGTGAAGTCGTAGCCGTGATCGACACGGCGGCGTCCGGTGGTGGCGCGGCTCCGTCTGCGCCCAAGGATGAGCCCAAGGCCGAGCCGAAGGCGGAGGCCCCGGCGGCGAGCGCGCCAGCTCCGAGTGCACCGGCACCGAGTGCGCCCGCGCCCAGTGCCCCTGCTCCGTCACACACGCCCGCAGCTCCGGCTCCCGCGGCTCAGGGTGCGGGTGGCGAGATTCCGACCCGCTCCGGAGACGCGTTCTTCTCTCCGCTGGTCCGTTCCATTGCCAGGGAGGAGGGCGTTTCCCTCGCCGAGCTCGAGAGCCTGAACGGATCCGGCCGCGGCGGGCGGATCACGAAGGACGACATCCTCGCCTACGTGCGGACCCGAGGTTCTGCGCCTGCAGGCGCCGCGCATCCGGCAGGGGGGCAAGCAGCCCAGCCGGCGTCTCCGGCCGCGGCCTCTCCGGCGGCTCCGTCCGCGCCGATGGCCCAGCCGATGCCGACGATGCCCGTCTACATGGCGTCTGCCGCTCCGCGCGGTAAGAAGGACGCCGAGAAGTATCCGCAGTACCAGGTGGACGAGACCCGCACGACGCAGGACGGCGCGATCGAAGTCGTCCAGATGGACCGGATGCGGACGCTCATCGCCGAGCACATGGTTCGCTCGAAGGCCACGTCGCCTCATGTCGCTTCGGTGACCGAGGTGGACATGACCGGAATCGTCCGCTACCGCGAGGCGACGAAGTCGTCGTTCCAGAAGAGCACCGGTGTCAAGCTCACCTACACGCCGTTCATCGTGCACGCCGCGATCAAGGCACTGCTCGACTACCCGATGGTGAACTCCACCGTCGAGAACGGGCAGATCCTCATCAAGCGGTTCATCAACATGGGCGTCGCGGTCGCGCTCGACTCGGGGCTCATCGTCCCCGTGATCAAGCACGCGGAGGAGAAGAACTTCCTCGGGCTCGCCCGCTCGGTCGACGATCTCGCGGAGCGCGCGCGCGGCAAGCAGCTGAAGCCGGACGAAGTCGCGGGCGGCACGTTCACGATCACGAACATGGGCAGCTTCGGGAACCTCTTCGGCATCCCGATCATCAACCAGCCGCAGTCCGGCATCCTCGGAGTCGGAGCGATCGTGAAGCGGCCGGTCGTGGTCGGTGATGCGATCGCGATCCGCGACATCATGTACCTCAGCCTCTCCTACGATCACCGTCACATCGACGGCAAGTTGGGCGGGCTGTTCATCCAGCGGGTCCGTTACTACCTCGAGAACTTCGATCCCGCCTCGATCTAGTCGAGGCGGAGGAACGAACGCATGGCAGACGACGAGATCGTTTGGAAGGACGTACCGATTCCCGCATGTGCGGGAGGAGTGCCGGCTGTGACGGAGGACCGTCCCCGGCTGCGCCGTCCCGACTGGCTCCGCGTGCAGCTTCCTCAGACGGCTGAGTTCGCCCGCACGCGCGGAATCGTGAACCGGAACCGGCTCCATACGGTCTGCGAGAGTGCGAACTGCCCGAACATGGGGGAGTGCTGGTCGGCCGGAACGGCCACCGTCATGATCTTGGGGAACGTCTGCACCCGTTCGTGTGGCTTCTGCGCCGTCCTCACCGGACGGCCTCCGGAGTATGACGAGGACGAACCGGTGCGCGTGGCCGAGGCTCTCGCCACGATGGACCACCTCGTCCACGTCGTCCTCACCTCGGTCGACCGCGACGAGAGGGAAGACGGTGGGTCTGCCATCTGGGCCGAAACGATCCGTCAGGTGCGGGCCCGAAGGCCAAAGCTCCGGATCGAGGTGCTGATTCCGGACTTCAAGGGCGAGGCGGCGAATCTCGACCGCGTCCTCGAAGCGAAGCCGGACATCCTCGCGCACAACGTCGAGACCGTGCCGCGTCTCCACAAGACGGTTCGGCCCCAGGCGAAGTACGAGCGGAGTCTCTGGGTGCTCGAACACGCCAAGGCGCGTGGTTTCCTCACCAAGTCGAGCATCATGCTCGGCCTGGGGGAGACGAGTGACGAGGTCGTCTCCGTGCTCCGCGATCTTCGCGCGATCGGATGCGACATCCTCACGCTCGGCCAGTACCTCCAGCCGACCCGGAACCACCTTCCCGTCGACCGCTTCGTCCACCCGGACGAGTTCGCTCGACTCGGCGACGTGGCCCGGGAACTCGGGTTCGGACACGTCGAGAGCGGCCCGCTCGTGCGTAGCTCCTACCACGCCGAACGAGCTTCCGGGCTTTTCGAATCGGCGAACGTTTTTTCGGTTGACGCTCGAACGCGCGTTCGGTAACTTCCGCTTCGTCGTCGACAGCGGCCGGCGGTCACCCCACTGACTGGCCTCGAGGCGACGCCCTCCTTCCCGTTCTGGAAGGGGTCGATACAGCGACAGGTGTGGCGTCCGGGCAGGTTTCGATTCCCCACGAAGCTTGTCCCGGACTACCCCCATTGGGCCTTTACGGGAGAGCGGAGGCAGACCGTGAAAGACCTCACCTCGAAGCAGCAGGCGATCTTCGACTACATCGTCGACCGGGTGGACAACCCGGGGCGATTCCCGTCCTATCGGGAGATCGGCCGCAAGTTCCACCTGCGGTCCGTGGCGACCGTGGCGCAGCATCTGAAGGCGCTCGAGGAAAAGGGATTCCTCATTCGAGAGGGTCGCCAGCTCAACGTGCCGGATGGGTTCCGTCCGAAGCGCGGGATCTCCGTGCTCGGTCTGGTCCAAGCGGGTGAGCCGCTTGCCGCCGAAGCGAACTTCGACGGGGAGCTCCGGCTGGAAGACCTCGGCAACGACACCTTCGCCGTGCGGGTGAAGGGAGACAGCATGATCGAGGCCGGCATCTTCGAAGGCGACTACGTCATCGTCGAGCCGCGTGAGACGGCGAGCGAGGGCGAGATGGTGGTTGCCGTCGTGGGCGAGGACCAGAGCGTCACCGTGAAGTACTTCCACCGCTCGGTCGACGGTGTCGAGCTACGGCCGGCCAACGAATCCTACAATCCGATCCGGGTCGCGAACGATCCCTACTTCCGCCTTGCCGGTCGGGTCGTTGGAGTACTACGGAAGATCTGATCGACGGAGTCACGCCGCCGATCTCCGGCTCCCGTGACGAGGCACGTTCGATCGAGACCGATACTAGCTTGGCAGTATGAAGACGCCGCCCCCCGGAGTGGAGGGCGGCGTTCTTCGTTCCCACTCGTTGTCCGCTACGTCAGTTCACCTTGAGCATCCGGATCGCGGACCGACTTCCACCGACGGGGCGTGCGAAGTAGATGCCAGCCGGCACTTCCGTGCCGCGCACGTCTCGGCCGTCCCACTCCAGCGTGTTCACGCCCTCGGCAGCGGAGAGGCGACGCACGAACCGGCCGGTGACGTCGTACAGCTCGAGATCGATCGGGTCACCGTCTTCCAGAGCGAGCGTGACGTGGTCCCGGAACGGGTTCGGCCAGGCGTTGGCGCGGGCCCAGGTTCCCGTCGAGACGGAGAGTGGGCCGAAGAGCTCGGTGCGCCCGTCCGAATCGACCGCTTCGAGGAAGTACTCGAGGCGTGAGTTCTCGGGCGCGGTCCGGTCGGAGAACGAGTAGATGCCGTCCGCACTCGCGAGGATCGGGTCGTCCGTCAGGGTGACGGCGTCGGAGCGCGGCCTGGAGGACGGGGTCTCGTCCGCAACCTGGCGGTGAACGAGGAACCCCTCGAACCCGATCTCGAGCGCGGTGGACCACCAGAGATCGACACTCTGTGGCCCCAACGCGGTGTCGACGGCGCGGAGGAGCACAGGGGTCGGGGCTCCTGAGAAGTCCCAATCCACGAGCCGCGTACGAATGTCCCAGCCCTTACTCCGACGTGAGTCGGACCACGCGAAGAGAATCCGGTCGTTGTCGAGGGAAACGGAAGCGGGGAGACGGCTCGCGTCCGTGTCGTTTCCGTGAATCGGGTACGGATCGCCATTCGGCGTTCCTGTCGCGTCGTACCTCTGCGCCAGGAGTTGCGACTGGCCGTCGGCATTCTCCCACCAGCTGACGAGGAAGCGGCCGTCAGGAGCCATCGCGACCCGCGCGTACTTGATTCCTTCGGAGGCGCGACCTGCGTTGACCTGGAAGGTCACGATCTCCGATCCGCCCGACGTTGCAACGGGCTCTCCGGATCCGAGGGAGGTACCCGAGCCGTCCGGTGGTGGCGCCGCGGTTGCGAAGATCACGAGACGCCCTTCGAGCAATCCGGAAGTGAGCGGGCGAGTGTCCCACACCGCTACCGTTCGGTCGGAGAGTAGAGCGGATGCGCTTCCGATCTGATCGGACGAGAACACGTCAGTAGGGTGTTCGTTCTCGTTCGCGCCGACCTTCTGGCCGGACTCGGTGAAGCGCTGGGACATCACGTCCCAGCCTTCCGCGCGATCGTCACTCCACGTGACCATGAGCGTCCCGAACGGAGAGACGGCGATCGAGGGAGCGATCTGATTCGCGCTCAGTGCGTTTTGGTCCGCGACATCGGTGCGTGGTTCGATCGGGAGTCCGTCGTCCTGGAAGAGCTGAAGCACGACATCGGAGTCCGAACCTTGGCCGCGCGGCGTCTGGATCTGGAGTGCGACCGCGAATCCGCCGTTGGGCAGCATGACCGGGACGGCCGCGAACTGGGGACGGGTTCGCTCGTTCGGAGCGATCAGGAAGTTGTCGCCGATCGGCGTTCCGCTGCGGTCGTAGTACTGAGCCCAATAGTTGAGCCGGCCACCTTCTTGGTTGATCGCCCAAGTGACGACGAAGCCTGTCGGCCCCGCGGCAACTCTCGGCGCGTAGTCCTCTACGGTGAGGTATGCGTCGAGTGTCGTGAGGTCTGCGTTCACCGGACTGGACCCGACGCGGAAGCTGGAACCGGTGGGGTTGCCTTGAGCGTCGACGAAGCGGGCACGAATCTCCAAGTAACCGGACTGGAAGTCGGCCCAGGCGATGACGGCCTCGCCGTTCGGGAAGAGCGACACGTCGGAGTACAGCTGGCTCGCGGAGTGGGGTTCGCTGAAGATCGCGAACTCGGATCCGGTCGTGCCACTACCCGGATCGAACCTCTGTGCCATGCAGCTCCAGGGCCCCGTCCGGTCATCGCTCCAGAGTTCCCACCATCCTCCGTCTCCCGTCGGAACGACGGACGGGGATCTCTGGAGAACACCCGACGTGAGGTCGTGGATGACGCGGTCGGCGACGATCCGCTCGCCGTCCGTGTCGTAGTACTGGACCATGGCCCGCTGGCGGTCGTCGATTCCTCCGAACCACGAGATCGCGTACGAACCGTCCGCGACGAGGTGGATTCGAGGGGACTGATCACTCGCGAGGTCCGTGGTCCCGCGGACGAGGAAGTCCGTGCCGTCGGGAACTCCGTCGAGCCCGATCCAGCGGCCCCAAAGGTCTGCCGTTCCCTGCCGTCCATCGTTCCAGACGAGAAGGATCCGATCTCCGATGAGAGCGGCCTCGGGCTCGAGCTGGAGCGCGCCCAGGATGAGGTCCGTATCGCCTCGGGTCGGGGTTCCGACCGGAGTGCCGTCCGCGGCGAGAAGCCGGTAGTAGATGTTGTTGTCGCGGTTCTCGTCTTCCTGATGCCAGGCGACGAGCCAGCTGCCGGCCGGAGTCCTGGTCACGGCAGGGGAGTACATGGGACGGGTGATCTCCGGGGCGACGATGAAGTCTTCGCCGAGAGTTCCATCCGCCGCGATCCGTCGTCCCACGATCTGATTGCGTTGGTTGATCCGGCCGACCCACACGACCAAGCTCTCGCCGTCGGGCGAGGTGTGGACACGCGGGACGAGGTCGCTTCCGAAGCCCAGCGTGCCGTCGACCCGGAAGTCGGCGCTGAGGGGAGCCCCATCGTTTCCATCGAACTCACGCGCATAGATCGCGCGGTTCGTTTCCCCGTGTCGTTCGTCCTCCCAAACGAGGAAGAAGTGGCCACCGCCGATCGGTCCAACGGACAGTTCGCGGTGGGAGAACAGTCCCTCGTCCGTGTTGACCCGGTACACGTTTCCGGCTGGAGAGAAGGAAGAGTCGAAAGGACGGGCGAGGATGTCGGTGTGGCCCCGACCGTTGTCCGCCCAGAAGGTGACGTAGTTGCCGTCGCCCAAGCGTACTGCGACTGGGTCGATCCGGTTTTCCTCGCCGAAGGAATCGTCGTTCGCGACGTTCTCTTCGTACGCTGCCATCGCGGCGTGAAGAGGCAGGAGGAGACTCGAGCCTAGCAGCGCGAGGGTACAAAACGAGCGGGCTGGGACGACCAGGGTCCCCGCAAGGGAACGTGGCATACGAACTCCTTGGCAATCCCCGGCCGGCGTCGGGGGCAGTGTAGCAACGACGGTACCGACGCGCCAGCAGGTTGCTAACGGATCTGTCCGGGGGAGATGCCGTACCGTCCGCTCCGGAAGTCCTCGATGATCTGTGCGTGATCGAAGACCACATCGGAAGGAAGGGCGTCCATCGGGAACAGGCGGCCACTGAGGGCGTCATCGCCTGCATGGAACTCTCCGTGCGCCGCGGCGATGAACACACAGGTCACGGTTGCGAATCTGGGATCGCGATCGGGGCCGGAGTACGTGTGGAGTTGCTGGACTCGCGTGATCTGGAGGCTCGTTTCCTCGTCGATCTCACGCCGAACCGCATCCTCCAATGACTCACCCTCGTCGACGAACCCTCCGGGCAACGCCCAGCCGTGTGGCGGATTCTTCCGCTCGACGAGGAGCACGTGCCCGGGCACGAGTTCCAGGATCGCATCGACCGTGACGCGCGGAGTGACCGGAGGCCAAGGGCCTTCGGACGACGTCGACGCGGACGGCGCAGAGCCTCCCGCGGAGGTGGGGGCGTCACCCAGGACTTCCTCGACCGAGAAGACAGCGGTCAGTTCGAGCCCGGCTTGGGCCAAAGCCTCGCGGCCCCCGCCCTTCCTATCGACGAGGCACCAGGCGCGGACGATCTCCCCGCCGGCCTCGCGGACGGCGTCGGCTGCTTTGAGCAGCGACCCCGCGGAGGTCACGACGTCATCCAGCAAGATGACCCGCTGTCCCGGCGCGAGATGCCCTTCGATCTGACGGCCCGTGCCGTGTTGCTTGGCGGCGGCCCGTACGAGGAATCCACGCACGGGATGGTCCGTGCCGGCGCTCGCGCCGACCGTCGCTCCCACGATCGGATCCGCGCCGAGTGTGGGCCCGCCGACGCCCGTGGCGCCGCACCGTGCGGCTTCCGCGAGGAGTGCGCGTGCGGCGAGGCGGGCGCCTTCCGGTTCCGTCGTGGTCAGTCGGAGGTCGAGGTAGTAGTCGCTGGTGGCGCCGGAGGAGAGGACGAAGTGGCCCCGCTTGAGGGAGACCTCCCGGATCACCTGGAGCAGACGCGCGCGTTCACCGGCGGAGAGAGACGACGAGGGATTGGTTTGGTGGCTCATGGGCCGGGAGTGTAGTGGAGCCCCGCACTCCGCGCGACCCCTGCCAAAAAAGCCGCGCACGCCGGGAGGCGACGACTCGCGGTCCCGGCGTGCGGAGAAAAGTTGGGGCGTCCGACAGGCAGGAGGCTGGGCGGGCTGGGTATGCCGGACGCCCCGGAAACGTTGGGCTAGCGTCTAGGCTGCTCGATGCTGGGGTTTCGGCCTGGCACACCCGTGGGGGTGCGATCGGTGACCGGGTCCGGTGCGCCCGGCTGGCCGTTGTCGTCCACGTTCGGGTCCTGTGCGATGTCACCGCCAGGAGGCGTCGAACGCGGCTG
This sequence comes from Candidatus Eiseniibacteriota bacterium, assembly GCA_020633975.1. Taxonomy (GTDB): domain Bacteria; phylum Eisenbacteria; class RBG-16-71-46; order CAIMUX01; family CAIMUX01; genus JACKCR01. The sequence goes on from JACKCR010000002.1 coordinate 530,648, forward strand.
GAACTGCACGGTGTCGGAGCGCCCGCTCTCGTTCCCCGAGAGGTCGACTGCGGTGACGCAGAGGTCGTAGGCGTCTGACGGTGTCTCTGCCGCGGAGGGCACGAACACGTAGGAAGCTCGGGCGAGCGGTCCGGCGACGAGGGGCACGTAGTCGGTGTTTCCCTTCGTGTCGGTTTCCGCGACGTAGACGAGGTACCCGGCGAGGTCGGACTCGGCGCTCTCCAACCAGCGCATGGTGCATCCACCGTCGTCCCACTTCGTGATCTGAAGGCCGGCTGGCGCGAGAGGAGGAGCGGTGTCGCTGATTCCCGGATCCGTCGGAGACGGACGCGAGTCATCGGAGCCACATCCGGTGCTCCAGAGCAGCACACCGATGGCGGCGAGGCATCCCAGCGTGCGCAGTGCGTTCTTCTCGTACATTGGATCGAATCTCCCATGCCCGTGAGGTCCCGTTCCGGAACCTGGTCGCGTCTACGGGGGGAGGAGTGACAAGGGCCGTACCGCGAAGGTGGCTTGTCGTGCACTTTTTTGCGGCACAGCGGGAACTCGTTGACCTGACGCTCGTAGCGACGCGGAGTCGCGTCGTTCCCGCGGTCTCGCACGGGAGCGGAGAACCCCTTCCCGCCCCCGGCGATCTGCAACCTGCACGAACCAGGCGGTCGTCTTGCAAATGGCAAGAGCATTCGGGTGTGGGGCGTTCGAGTCGTCCTCACACGGAAGGGGATCGGCTGCCGGGATTGCGCGATGTGGGATCCGCGCTCAGTTCGACGAGGCGGGCGGCGGCTTCTCCGGGCTCTCGCCGAGCAGCTCTCGCACGATCCGTTTCCCGAGGGCGCTCCCTTCGCCGATCGCGGCGTCCACATCGTCGGCCTGCGGGGGAGGGATGGTGTCCAGGTCCTCGGGGGGCTGGCCCCGGAACATGTGGAGGGTCTGGGTCGGGAAGGCGAACTGGACGCCGAGCCGGCGGGCGAGCCGCAGGATGTCGAGGAAGAGCCTGTGGCGTTCTCGGAGCTCGGTCTGCCAATCGGGGGCTTCGTGGAAGACGTAGAGGAGGATCTCGAGCGAGCTCGCCGCGAACTCGTTCACGTAGACGTGGAAGTAGTCCTTCCGGGTGTACGGATGGTTCCGGATGATCTCTCTGATCCCTTCGCAGAACGCTTCGATCTGCTCCGGAGTGGTGTCGTACTGGACGCCGAGCTTCGTGCTCCATCGCCGGTAGCGGCGCGCTCCCATGTTGTCGACGGTGTTGTTGATGAGATGGGAGTTGGGGATCGTGATGACCGAGTCGTAAAAGGTCCGGATCCGGGACGAGCGGAACCCGACCTCGGTGACCGTACCTTCCTGGCCCGCGAGCTTGATCCAGTCACCGACGTTGAACGGCCGGTCGAGCAGCACGGTGAGCGAACCGAAGAGGTTCTCGATCGTGTCCTTCGCGGCGAGTGCGAGTGCGAGACCTCCGAGTCCGAGCCCGGCGAGGAAGGCGGTGATGTCGAGGTCGAGACTGTTCGCGATGAAGAGGATTCCGATGACGGTGAGGAACACCTTGAGTGCCTTCCGGAACATCGGGATGAGGACGTCGTCGAGTTTCGATTCGGTCGTCTGCGCCTGCTTCATCAGGTACTCGGCGATGACGTCGGTGGCTCGGAATCCGGCCCAGAGCCCGGCCACCGCGGCGACGAGCCGTGCGGCGAGGAGCAGAACCACGAAGAACCGGTCGGGGAGCGCGAGGTATCTCAGACCGAACCACCAGGTGAGCGCCATCGCGAGGAGTCCGATCGGCCGGAGGCCGTCCTTCAGGAACTTCTCGGCGATCGTCACCTTCTTCCTGGAGAGGAACCGTTTGAGGTTCGACATGACGACGCCGGCGACGATCCGATCGAGCAGGATCCCGAGGAAGATCAGAAGGAAGAGCCCGATCCACTGCCAGTCTTCGAGCCAGAGACGAGACGTGCGGAGGGATGTTGGGACCTTGGACTGGACCCAGAGACCTGGCGCGATCGAAAGGGGAGACTCGAGCACTCCCTTGACCCGCTCCTGATCCTCCGTCGCCCGAAGGAGCGTGGGGATCGACTCCACCGTGCCGGCGGTGAACCTCCATTCGCCCCGCTCGTTCGCGGCCAGGACGATTTCGCCTTCCTGCCGCCGGAGGAACACGTACGGCGGACCCTGTGCATCGTCGGGGATCTCGTCTGCGATGACGTACCGAGTTCGGTCGATCACTTCCTTCAGCTCGACCGCGAGCTGTGGCGCGCGCTCGCTGCGGATGGAAGCGGGAATCGACTCCAGATCGAGGCAGCGCACGGCATCGTCGATCCGTTCCTTCGTTCCCCGGGCGACGTCGTTGATCGCGTCGAGGAATCCCATCATCGTCGCGCGAGGGGAGCGAAGGCGGATGTCAGCGGTCGACGAGGTGGACGCCGAGGTCGAGTCCGCTGCGGAGATCTCGGTCCGAACCATCCCACCGGTGAGGAGTTCGGCCTGAGCCCAGGCAATCTGGCCGGGGAGGAGGAGTAGCCAGCACACCAAGGCGAGTAGGATCCCAAAGCCGTGCTGTCGCGTCCGTCGTCTCGACACCTGTCGCCCCCTCGTCTCGTCTCCCCGAGTTCTCGATCGCCTCGCAACTTCGCATGACATCGTCCGTGTGTCCAGTGCGGGGGCCGGGGCGGTACGGTCCGGCGTGCGGTGGGGGGCGGATGCGGTACTCCCGGGCCGCACCGCGGCCGAGCCGCGGGTCCGACTCGTTGCCCCACAGGTGGATGCGCGGAAGACGCCAGATTTGACTCGCTCCGAACGGACTGCTAACGTCCGCGCGATTTCGGGCAACGAACCTCGTGGTGGGGCACTCAATGGAAACAGCCTGGCTGGACTTCGAGCGACCGCTGGTCGAACTCGAGAGGAAGATCGAAGACCTCCGCGCCTTCGCGACCCAGGAGAACCTCGAGTTCACGGACGAGCTGAAAAAGCTCGAAGCCAAGGCGGAGCGGCTTCGCTCCGAAATCTACTCGGAGCTCACTGCCTGGCAACGGGTCCAGCTGGCCCGCCATCCCCGTCGTCCCTACTTGCTCGACTACATTCCGCTTCTCTTCACCGAGTTCCTGGAGCTGCACGGCGACCGGACCTTCGCCGAGGACGCGGCCATCGTCGGCGGCATGGCGCGGTTCGAGGGGCGTCCCGTCATCATCATGGGCCATCAGAAGGGCCGGAACACGAAGGAGAACATCCACCGGAACTTCGGGATGCCTCATCCCGAGGGATACCGGAAGGCGCTCCGTCTGATGAGGCTGGGGGAGAAGTTCGGGGCTCCGATCATCACCTTCGTGGACACGCCGGGCGCGTATCCCGGCATCGGCGCGGAGGAACGGGGGCAGTCCGAGGCGATCGCCAAGAACCTACTGGTGATGTCGCGTCTCAAGGTACCGATCCTCGTCTTCGTGGTAGGAGAGGGTGGCTCCGGAGGAGCGCTCGCCATTGCGATCGGGGACCGCGTCCTCATGCTGGAGAACTCGGTCTATTCGGTGATCTCGCCGGAAGGATGCGCGGCGATTCTCTGGAAGGACCGGGCCAAGGCTCCTGAGTCCGCCCAGGCGCTGCGCGTCTCCGCACAGGAGATCTACTCGCTCGGCGTGATCGATCGCGTGGTGCCGGAACCACTCGGTGGCGCCCATCGTGATCCCAAGGGGATGGCGGAGACGCTTCGCGTGGAGATTCGCGAGCACCTCGCACTCCTGTCGCGGATTCCGACCGACGAACTGCTGGAGGAACGGCTCCAGAAGTACCTCAAGATGGGGCGCTTTCTCGAACCCAACGCCTGAGCCTCGAGCCGTCAGTCTTTGACGGCTCGGACCGCGTGCGGCTCCACTTCCGGGCCAGATCTGCGTCACGCGCCTCGTCGCCGGGGCGCCGCTCGGCCATCGTCAAGCGAGCACGTCCTCGATCGCTGCGAGGATCGCGGGATCGGCGTCGTCTTCCGTACTCGGAACGCCCAATGGGGAGCGGTCGGCATGAAGGGGGCCGACGAAGAGGCGGGAGCGCTCAACGCTTCCCATCTCCGGCACGGCATCTTCCCACCGGGACGCGGCATCGTAGGGATCGGCCAGGAGCACGGTCTTGTGGACCCGCCCGAGTGGCGCGTAGTGGACCGGATTCGAGCGGAAGAAGAGCGCGACAGTGGGAGTGCCGAGCGAGGCGGCGAGGTGCATGACTCCGGTATCGCAACCCAGGTAGTACGACGCGCCGCGCAGGAGATGGGAGAGATCTCCGACGTCGAACGGAGGCGCGACGAGTTCGGGGCGGCCTTGCGCATCCGTGTCGCCGGGTCCCACGCCGACGGGCTCCGTCTCCAGCGCCCGCATCCGATCGATCTCGTCGGGGCCGCCGATCAGCACGATCCGAGGACCGCCCAGCGCCCGCATCTTCGGCACCAGTCGCGTCCAGGACTCGAGAGGCCACGCCTTCTCTCCACGTCCCCCGACGTGGACCAGGGCGTACCCGTCCTCACCGAGTTCCCCGCGTCGCCACTCCTGGAAGCGGGGAGAGGGAGGCGTGGTCAGGTCGATCGAGGGAGCTGCGGGTGTGACCGGAAGTCCGGTCTCGGAGAGGAGACGGAGCGGCGCGAGCGCGAACGGAACCCGGTCGCCGGGCGGTGGTACCGCATGGGTCAAGGCGTCCGCATTGCGCGGCTCGTCGAAGCCGATTCGGCACGGTGCCCCAGACGCGACGGTAAGGACGCAGTTGTAGTAGGAATGCGTGTTGTGATTCGACATCTCGAAGGCGATGTCCCAGCCGCCGCGGCGGAGACGCCGGAGCCAGCCCGGAAACCGCCAGGGCTGAGTGGCATGAAGGCGCTTCGGTTGGACGATCCACTCGTCCGCCCAGGGCCATTTCTGGACCAGGTCTGCGTACTCGTCGCCGGTCACCATGGCGATATGGGCGGTCGGAAGTGCGTCACGGAGGGAGCGCAGAAACGGTACGAGGAGCACCATGTTTCCGAGTCGATTGTCCTGACGCACGACGAGGACACGCAGATTCCGGCCTTCGGCCTCGGCCCCGTTCTGGGCTCGCGCCCATACGCCTTGGGCGGTCGTCCGGACGTCCGTTCGAGGGGCGGAGGTTTGGTGGGAGGAGTGAGGCGATGCCCCCGGTTTCGCATGCTCGTCGCCGAAGTCGGGGCCGGGCCGCCGTCCGAACCACCGGACGATCCAGGGCAGAGAGCGGCGCTTCCACGCCTTTTCCAACTCTCGTCCTGGCCGACGTCGGCGCGATCCTGGTTGCTGGGACAGAGGGGCTCCTCTCTCGGATGTCGTGGTTCCGTTGACCTCGTTTCTGGCCCTTGCTAGCCTTCCACGAAGGCCCTGCGTCGGAACTCGAACGAAGTGCTCCGAAGGCTCGGAGTATAGGTACGCTCTGGAAAGGTGAACAACCTGCCCCGTGGGTTTCGGTTGCGGGAGATTCGATGACAAAGACCCGGATGCGCTCTGCCGCCTCGATCCGTAACTCCGCCTTCGTCCTCGCCCTCATCTGTCTCTGCTCGTATGGCTCGACCTCCCAAGCCGCGTTCCATTCGATCGCAGAGTCGCCCGATGTCGTCGAGTTCGTGTGGACACCCGACTCCGCCGAGGCGCCCGGCGCGGAAGCCGGTGTGGACCTTCCGGCCATCTGGGTCGCCCTCCCGCCCGGTGGCCGGATCTCGGGCCTCTCCTTCCAGGTGGGAGACTTCGAGTCCTCGACCAAGGCGATCTCGTCCCCGGACCTCGTCCAGATCACCGCAGATTGGGACGGACCCGCCGCCGAGTCGACCGAGCCTTGTTGGATCCGTGACCGCTTCGGCGCGCAGGTGTTGGTACGGCCGTGGAAGCTCGACCCAGACGGGTTCGTCTCCGTGGCCCGTTCGATCCGGATCCGCGCGACGATCGAAGATCCGGGGGAGGCACGCCGGATCGCTCCTGCGCGGGACCCGTTCCGTCCGGTCTACGAGCGGGTGTTCATCAACTCCGCTTCGAGTCGCAACTGGCACCGCGCCCCGGAGCGTCGGGCGACTCGCGGTTCAGGCGACTACTTTTCATCGTCGAATGACTGGATCCGCGTCCGCACGGCGGAGGAGGGGATCCACGAGATCACCGGCAGCGATCTCGAAGCGCTCGGCGTGACTCTCTCGTCGATCGATCCGTCGACCCTGCGCATCTTCTCGACTATCCAGCTGCCGCTCGCTCCTGAACTCTCCGTGGACGACGTCCCGTCGTGGATGAGCGAGATCGCGATCGCCGTCGAAGAAGTCGGTGGCGCGAACGGAGTGCTCGATCGGGGGGATCGGATCATCTTCCTCGGCCACGGCCCCGACGACTGGTACTCGAACAAGGGGACGGAGCCCGCACCTTACGAGGACTTCGCGCGCGACACCTACGAGAACCACTCCGTCTACTGGCTGACCTGGGGCGGTTCGTTCTCCGGCGAACCGAAGCGGATCGAAGAGGTCGACGGCACCGGGGCGTCCGGACCGTTCCTCTCCACCGTGCGCGACAAGATCCACATCGAAGAGAACTCGATCTACAGCCCGCGCCAGAAGGATACGAGTTCGAATCCGGCCGCATGGGAGCAGTTCTGGTGGCGTGAGTTCCGCACGAACGAATCGACGAACTCCGGGCAGCAGGTGACGGTGACCCTTCCTGACGCCGTCTCCACCGACCCTGTCGACGTGTTCCTCAGGTTCTGGGGCGACAACGATCCGCAAGGTGTCTCGACGATTCCCGATCACGACATCACGGTGCAGCTGAACGGGGCCGAACTCGCACGTCTCCAGTGGAACGGACGGAACCGGCAGGACCTCGAGACATCGGGCGACTGGCTCGTGCCCGGTGACGATCAGGTGTTTCGAGTCGAAGGAAACGCCTGGCAAGACAGCACCATCGTCCGTCTCGACATCGTCCTACTCGCGTTCGCCGAACTCGAGTATACGCGGACGCTCCTCGCACACGATGGCCGGCTCGCATTCTTCGCCGGCGGTCTCTCCGGTCCTCAGCCGCTCGAGGTGAGCGGGCTCGGCTCCGGACTCGGGCAGGACGACGTCTGGGTCTTCGATTGCTCCGATCCGGCCGCGCCCACGCGGATCCGCGCGGACGTCGCGTCGGGAGTGGCTCGCTTCCGTGCCCAGGGCGGAGGCCGCTATGTCGTGTCCGAGGACGCACTCCTCGTTCCCCCCGCGTTCCTGGAGCGGGACTCCGCTCCCGACGGTGGGTATCTGAGGGAGCGGACGGGTCCGGCTCAGATGATCATCGTCACAGCAGATCCGCTCCTTCCCGCGGCGGAAGACTTCGCGGAGTATCGCCGTACCAACTTCCCCGATCGTGCCACCGCCGATGTCGCCGTCGTGACGGCGCAGGACATCTTCGACGAGTTCTCGTTCGGCCGGAAGGACCCGACGGCGATCCGCAACTTCCTCGAGTTCGCCCGCACGAACTGGGATGGTGGGAATCCAGCTGACGGGCCGCTCTACGTCCTGCTCGTGGGAGACGCGCACCGAGATCCTCGCGAGCTCGTCTCGACAGGCACGTTCGACCTCGTGCCGTCGAACGTTCTCGACTACGACGCGTCCCTCGCATCGCAGATCTACGAGCCTCGCTTCACCTCGGACGACTACTACGGGCTACTCGACGGTCCCGACGACACCGGACTCGACCTCTACGTAGGTCGCCTCGTCGCGCAGACCTTGCCCGACGCGCGCACCATGCTGAACAAGACCAAGGGCTACGAGGAGTCGAGTGCGCTCGGGCCGTGGAAGAACGAAGTCACCCTGATCGCAGACGACCTCTGCCAGGGGACCACGCCAGACGGACTCGGAACGCTCCATCTTCGGCAGACGGAGCGACTCGCGGAGACGTCGTTCCCGAGCACTCTGCAGCAGAACAAGATCTACATGATCGAGTACGGCATGGAGTGCATCTACTCGAACAAGCCGGACGTTGCCGCGGACCTCAACAAAGCGATGACCGAAGGGACCCTAGCCGTCAACTTCACCGGGCATGGCGGCGAGACGCAGGTCTCGGACGAACGGATCTTCGAGGTGTCCAACGTCGGCAGTCTCACGAACGCCGATCGCCTCTTCCTCATGCTGACCGCGTCCTGTTCGATCGGGAAGTTCGATACGTCGAGCGAGAGCTTGGCCGAAGCGGTGATAAGGCACGCTGGGGGCGGTGCGGTGGCGGTGTTCGCCGCGTCCGCCGTGGCCTACGCCACGGAGAACGCTCTCATGAACCAGTACTTCTACCAGCTCGCGTTCCCTGATTCCTGCGCGGCCTGTTCGCGGCCGATCGGTGAGGCCATTGCGGTGGGCAAGCTGCTCCTCAACAACAACCGGCCGAACCAGCGCAAGTACGCACTGCACGGGGATCCCTGCCTCGCCCTCGCGTCACCTCAGCACGAAATCGACCTCACCATGACCGACGCCAGGTCCGGTGAGCCGGTCGACGATCTGCTCAGTCGCGGCGCGATGATCGACCTGACCGGCGCACTGCACTCCCACGAGGGGACTCCGCTCGACGACTTCGACGGTGTCGCGTACGTCGAAGTGTACGACTCTCGGGTCATCCGAGTCCCTGACCCGGACAACCCACTCCTGCGCTACGAACTCCAAGGTGCCCCGATCTATCACGGGACGGCGCGTGTCACGGACGGAACGTTCACTACCCGCTTCGTCGTTCCGACCTCGCTTCGGACGGGAGAGCGAGGAGCCGCGCAGATCTTCGTGTACGCGAACGACGAGACCCGGGACGCGGCGGGCGCCCTGGCCGACCTCACGGTTCCCGAGACACTTCCGCAGCCGTCGACGGACGTGACCGGCCCCGAGATCGAGTTCGCCTTCGTCGAGTCCGGCGACGTGATCCGTCCGGAAGCGGAGTACACGGTCGCGCTCTTCGATTCGAGCGGCATCAACGTGACGGGCCTCACCCAGTCCCGGTCCGCGGTCCTTCGGATCGAACAGGACGGCACCACGATCTTCGCGGAGGACTTGTCGGCTCAGATCGAGTTCGGCGACGACTTCCGGAATGCGACGATTCGGCATACGCTCCCGCCCGGCTTGCCGGAAGGGCCATACGATGTCGAGCTTCGTGCCTATGACAACTTGAACTTCGGTTCGAGTGTTCGCACTTCGTTCATCTTGTCCGGCTCGGGGGAGTTCTCATTCGACCTCGGCCGGGTCTACAACGTGCCCAATCCGACGGAGAAGGGTACGCAGTTCTTCTGTGAGATCCCCGAGGACGCGGATGTGGACATCCAGATCTTCACGCTCTCCGGGCGCCGGATCCGTTCGCTCGGGCCGGCACGTCTCAGCAAGGAACGAGGCGTGTCCGCGGGGATCCGGTGGGATGGGTTCGATGACGACGGAGATCGGCCAGGCAACGGTGTCTACCTCTACAAGGTGACGGCGACCTCGGTTCGGACGGGAGAGTCGCGGTCGGAGATCGGCCGACTCGTCGTGTCCCGTTGAGGCGGGATCGGCGGGGAGGTTTCGGCACGGCGCGAAGGACTGTGTTCGCGCAGCTCCCAGGGACGGGAGGGGAGAGGGGATGAAGTTTCGTTTCGGTAGCGACCTGCTGGGGGCGTTGATCGTCTTCCTCGTCACGCAGTGGGTCTTCCTCTTCACGATGACGATCGAGTGTCCGTTCTGGGACAGCGGTGAGTTCATCGCGACGTCGTACATCCTCGGGATCCCGCATCCTCCGGGTACGCCACTCTACGTGATCATCGGGCGGGTGTTTGCGATGCTGCCCCTGTTCGACATGGTCGCGACGCGAGTCAACTACCTCTCGGCGTTCGCCTCCAGTCTGGCCGCAGTCTTCACTTACCTCGTAACCGTCGAGTTCTACCGGAACTGGTTCCGGAACGATGCGGCCGGTCCTCGCCCGATCATCGGGATGATGGCGGGATTCCTCGCCGCCGGGTTCACCGCGTTCGGTCGTACGTTCTGGGACAACGCGATCGAAGCCGAGGTCTACGCATTCTCGAACCTCATCATGGCGCTCTGTTTCTGGCTCATCCTCAAGTGGGCGCAACCGGGGGACCGGAGCCGGAAGATGGGGCTCTTCATCCTGCTCTACTACCTCCTCTGCCTCTCCATGGGGATCCACCTGGGGACGTTCCTGGTTCTACCCGGAATCATTCTCTTCGCACTCCTCACGGATCGAAGACTCTTCGGGGAGACGGTACCGGGTGCGATGGTCGTCGCGGGCGTGGTCGTCCTCCTCCATCCGGGGATGCTCCCGACACTCGGGATCGCGATCTACGGATCCGTCTTTGGCCTCGTGCTCATCCTGTCGCTCATTTCGATCGGTGCGGAGCTCACCGGAGGGAAGCCGGTCCATCCGCTCTTCGGCACGAAAGGGCTCCTCACTTGGTGCCTCTTCGTCGCGGTGCTGGGGATCTCGACTCATCTCTATCTCTTGATCCGGGCCCAGTCCGGCGTGGCGATCAACGAGGCGGATCCAGGCTCGTTCGCCAGTCTCTGGAAGGTGCTGATCCGGGACCAGTACAAACCACCGAACCCGTTCAGCTTCCGCAAGGCGAGTTGGGCCGTGCAGTTCGGGACGCACTTCTTCCGGTACGCGCAGGACCAGTACGACCTCGGGTGGAAGCTCCGGGCGCTCGCGCTCTGGCTGCCCTACGTGCTCGGTGCGGTCGGGCTCGTCGGACAGGCGATCCGCCGACAGAAGGACGCGGTCCTCATGCTCGTGACCTATCTGATCACGAGCGTCGGGCTGGTCTTCTATCTGAACTTCCGGGAGGACGAGGTTCGGGACCGCGACTACTTCTTCGTCGCGTCGTTCCAGTTCTTCGCGGTCTGGATCGGACTTGGCGTCGCCTACCTCTTGGAGGAGGTACGGACGATGCTCAAGAACTCCTCACCCGCCATGCAGAACGCCGCGATCGGGATGCTCGCGGTGCTGTTCTTCCTCCTTCCGATGAGCCGGGTGACTGCGGGGTGGTACGAACACGACCGGACCCGCTTCTTCGTGGCGAGCGACTTCGCGTACAACGTGCTGGATTCGCTCCAGCCGGACGCGATCCTCTTCACGAACGGGGACAACGACACGTTCCCGCTCTGGTACATGCAGGAGGTCGAGGGCTTCCGGAAGGACGTTCGAGTCGTCAACCTGAGCCTCCTCAACACGGAGTGGTACCTGAGGCAGCTGAGGGACCTCGAGCCGAAAGTGGACCATGGGTGGTCGGACGAGCAGTGTCTCATGGTCGAGGAGTTCAGCGCTCTCTCCGCCTACTACTACCAGTTCAAGAAGATGAGCCGCGAGCAGTACGCGGCGCAGCTGCAGGCAGCAGGGATCCGTCCCTACGTCCGCACGCTGGACGCAGCGCTTCTTGCCAAGGACGTAGCTACGGCCCGGATCATCGACCTCTACTACGGGAAACGGCCGCTCTACATGGCCCTCACCGTTCCGGACCAGATGGGGCTCGACAACCGGCTCGTCCAGGAGGGGATCGTCTTCCGGATCGACGAGCCGCAAGGGACGGATCCGCGCGTCGACGGCCCGCGGTCGGAAGAACTCCTGGTCGACGCGTACCGCTACCGAGGGATTCTCGACCAGAACGGGAAGCACGATCGTTCGAGCTACCTGGATCCGAACTCGGCCCGCCTCGTCCAGAACTACGCGGCGTCACATCTATCGCTTGCGCAAGAGCTGGTGCGGAAGGGGCGGACGGAGGAGGCGCTGACCATGGCCTATCGCGCCCGCGAGATCTCCCCGCGGGCCTCGGCCGTGAACTACTCGTTGGGGGTCCTGCTCCAGCGTCTCGGTCGATATGAGGACATGGAGACGCTCTTCCGCAGCGCGATCGAGTCCGGAAACATCACGCCGGATACCTACTCCTTCCTCGGGCTCGCCATCGAACTCCAGTCGAGGTTCGGGGAAGCCGAGAAGGTCTACGAGGAGGCTGTCTCCGTCTTCCCGGATGACTTCGAACTGCGCCGCATTCTCTTCGCCCTCCGGTGGAGGGACCTCAAGCGGTACCAGGAAGCGGTCGATGTCCTCGACTCGTGGTCTCGGCTCCATCCGGAGGATTCGCAGGTTCGGGCGGCAATCTCTGCCTACCGCGACTCGGCGAACATCCTCACCGGGAGGTCTCCGAATTCCCCTTGACCGTGCCCGGCCTGGACCGGACTCTTCTTCATAGAGTCCGCCGGGGCGTTTCCTGGGCGTTGTTGCCGAATGCCCGGGAACCGGGTCTTGGGGATCGGGTTCAACCCGTATCGTGTGCGTGGCCGGGGGGGAGCCCGGACCCTGCTTCCGGATGGCCATCGTGAGAGGAGTGGGATTCAAGATGAGACGAATTGGTTGGCTCGCCGCGGCAGCCGCTCTTACCTGTGTCGGGCTTGCTTCCGAGGCGACGGCCCAAACGACGTCTGGGGCGCAGTCACTCAACATCACCCCGGGCGCGCGTGCGGACGCGATGGGCCGGGCGTTCGTCGCCCTTCCCGAGGACGCCACCGCCAACTGGTGGAACCCAGCGGCGCTCGCGTGGAGACGGGACAAGGTCGTCTCGCTCATGCACGCCAAGCTCGTACCCGACCTGGCGCCTGACGTTTACTACGAGTACCTCGGGTACTCGATGCACCTCCCTGGCTGGGGAGGTATCGGCGCGAGCATCATCTACCTAGGCTACGGCGAAAGCGATGCCGTCACCGCTGACGGCCAGACTCTCGGAGCGTTCACCAGCTACGAAATCTCGCCCCAGGTCTCCATCGGTACCGAGATCGCGCGCGGGTTCGCAGCGGGAATGACCCTCAAGTACGTGTATGTCGACTTGGCGCCGGATTGGGCCGTCCCGGAGAAGATCGCGGGAACCGGTGACACCTTCGCTGCCGACATCGCGGTCTTCTGGCGGGTCAACGACATGATCAGTGGGATCGGGATCCCGGTGAACCTCGCCCTCAACCTCCAGAACCTCGGTCCGGACATCGCCTACATCCAGCAGGACGAGGCAGATCCGATCGGGCGGAACCTCAAAGTGGGAGTCGCGGCTCGGCTCTACGGTGGAGAGCAGACCGACTTCGATCTCATCGGTTCGTACGACTTCAATCAGTCCCTGATCCACGATCTCGAAGAGTCGCCGATCCAGAACGTGGGTGGTGAGCTCGCCTATCGGAGCCAGTTCGCGCTGCGTGCGGGATACATCCACGATAGTGACGGTGCCATTACCGCGCCCACCTTCGGTGCCGGATTCGAGATCGGTCGGTTCACGGTGGACTACGCCAGCGTTCCTCAGGCCGAGGGGCTGGACCGCGTCAACAAGTTCTCGATTTCGTACGACTTCTAGTACTGGCCTCTTGGGGAGGGGCGGTGTCGGATCGGGCCTAGCCCCGTGCGCACTGCGCGCGGAGTTCCGGTACGCACCGGGCTGCGAAGGAATCGGTTGGTCGAGGAAGGGGATGAGAGGGCTTGCAAAGGAGAGAAGCGGCGAGACCGCGCAGAGGTAACTACCTCCTGCTGGCGGTGTCGATGTTGCTTGTCGGCGTCGGTACCCTTGATGCACACGAACTCAGACTCCAGAGACCCAATCCGAACCCGTCAGATCCCGACCGCCGGGTAGCTACGGATGCGGTTCCGCGCGACTCCCGCAGCGCGGACGCGCAGATTTCCGACTTCCGCCCCCAGCAGTCCCCGTGCGTCCTCATCGACACGGGAGTCCGGAAGCCGGAGCACAAGCGTCTCGCGCCCGGAGTGACGCCGAAGAAGTCCTCCACGTACTACGACCCTTCGAGTGGTGTCGGCCCAAACGCGATGAGCCGGGAGCGCAACGAGCAGATCAAGCGACTCCTCTCCGCGCCGACTACGGAGGCTCTTCGCCACGAGCTCGAGGCCGCTCAGGTTCGGTTCGCGGGCGCTCCTCCGGACACGGAGCGGGTGCTGGTCCTGCGGGTGGAGTTCGAGAACGACACGCCAGGTGCCCTCACCACGGGGGACGGCCGGTTCGATCTTCGCGACCTCCGCGACACGACCGCCGTCCAGTTCGATCCGCCGCCGCACGATGGCCAGTACTTCCGTCGCCACATGGATGCACTGAAGCGGTACTACGAGAGCCAGCTTCAGGGGCGTCTCGTGCTCGAGTTCGACATCTACCCGGAGGAGAACGAGGCGGCGTACCGGCTCCCGGACACCTTCCCGTACGGGCCTTGGATCTTCAGCAACTCGAACCCCGACGTTCTCCAACACGCGATCGACTTGGTTGGCGACACTCTGGCCGAGGTCGACGAGTCCGACCCCGCGGTCGACTTCTCGCGCTACGACCATCACATGATCTTCCACGCCGGTTCGGACTTCCAAGGCGACGTCAACCGTGACACCCCGTGGGACATCCCGAGCTTCAACCTCTTCGTCACTGATCCGTTCGTGGTTCAGGATTCGGTGGAGGTCGATCTCGTCCTCGTCGTTCCCGAGACGGTCTCACAGGACGACTTCGCAGGAGCGCTCAACGGAGTGCTCGCGCACGAGTTCGGACACCAGCTCGGATTCCTGGACTTGTACGACGTCCAGATCGGCGCACCGGTCGTCGGCGCGTACAGCCTCATGGATTCGGGAGACAACCTCTTCGCGTTGATCGAAGACCCGCCGGGTTCCGGGATCAACCGCGCGATCCGAGGCACACTTCCCGCGAGCATCGATCCGTTCCACAAACTCTTCTGGTTCTCCGACGCCGTCGACCTCAAGGACTTCGCCGCGGACCTCGCCGGAGAGAACGAGCAGAGGAGCTACGAGCTCGAAACCGTGCAGCTCGGAAACGATATCGCGATGGTTCCATTGAGCGCGGCGGAGTTCATGCTCTTCGAGAACCGCTACCTCGATCTGAACGGGGACGGAACGGTCATCGTGCGTCAGGACCCGGAGACTGGGGTCATCATGGGGCCGGGGATCGATCCTGCGGATTCGAGCTCGGTGAGTGACAGCCTCGAGGCGCTGGCGAAACTCGAGTACGACTGGCTGATTCCCGGCGAAGGGGTGATCGGCTGGCATGTCGACTGGCTCTCGCTCTTCACCGGTCTCTCCCAGCCCGGCGGCGGCGTGAACATCTTCTTCAGCCGTCCGGGAGTCGGGGTCATCGAGGCCGACGGGATCCGCGACATTGGCACGGCGAGCAACGAGTACCTCGGGGGACCGTACGATCCGTTCTTCAAAGGCGGCTACGATCTCATCGACCCGAGCACGATTCCTTCGTCCGATACGAATGACGGCACCCCGACCGGCGTCTCGGTGGCCGTGCTCGACTCGATCGGGCCCTCGATGCGGATCAGCGTGCGGTCGACCCGGTTCCCTGGAGGATGGCCGATCCCGGTGTACAGCTCGCTCGCTACGGACGAGCAGTGTGTGGTTTTCGATGCGACCGGGCCGAGGCAGCCCACATACATCTTCGCGGGGCGTGACGCGTTCGACTATAGCCCGGTGCTCTTCCAGTGCGTCCCGTATGGCGAGACCGCGAACATCTTCACCTACCTCCCGGACAGCTTGGATGTGGGGACCGGCATCTCGGCACGGACCGATTTCGCCGGGAGAGACGGGGCAACGAGCGCGGTCGGCTTCGTCACCCAAGGTGGATTCCGGCTGGTCGACGGCGTCGGCTTCGACATCGTGCAGTGGCCGGAGAACCCTACGGGCGAGGTCAAGGTGACGACGACCCCCGTGCTCACGGACAGCCTTGCGTGGATCGGTTGCTCCGACGGAAAGATCCGAGCGATCGCCGCACGCGGCGACCTCGTCCGTATCACGTTCGACACGGGCACCTCGTCTCCGGTCCGCGTGCTCGGGGTCGGCAGTCCGGAAGCGGGTGTCTCGGAAACAGCTTTCTGGGCTACCGACGACGGACACGCTGGCGCATTCGTGGTCCCTACCACGACGCCGATGTGGTCCCGCGTCGGAAGTGACGCCCGTCCCGCGTGCATCCTCGCGGTGCCGGACGCCGATTCCAACCTCGACGTCATCGTTGCCTGGGAGGACGGATCCATCGATCGCTGGAGTCCGTCGGGTGAACTCCGAAAGGGCTGGCCCTACCACATCGGCGGCGAACCGGTTCCGGACATCGCCGTGACCGATCTGCAGGGAGATGGCGAACTCGAGACGATCGTGGTCGGGAAGGACGGTTCGATCCACGCGATCGGAGCGAACGGAGTCTCGCTCGTCGGATGGCCGCGCTCGGTCTGGAGTCGTGATGAATCGCCGTACCTGGACCAGACCTCCGGGCCGCGGATCCTGGACATGTCTGCGGACGGGTCTTTCGATGGTCCTCTAGAACTCCTGCTCCTTCGCGGTGATGGACTGCTCTTCGCCTGGGATGCGGAGGGGAACGACGTCGAGGGATACCCGGTCTCGTTCGGAGGACAGGCGTTCCACGGGCCCCACTTCATGCCGGGTGCGCGCACGCCGAGTTCGAGCCCTCGATTCGTGGTTGGGACCTACGATATCGCACGAACCGACACAGTTGGCGTCGTCGAGGCCGTCAGCGCGGTCCGCTCCGGGGTCGTGTACGACGACGCGGTCGGAGTCTTCCCGATGATCGGAGTCGACACGTCGCGCAGCCGGGTCTATCGGACCGCGTGGCTGCCGGAAGCGGTGGCTGCCGAAGCGGACCTGGCCGATCTTCGTCTCTATCCGAATCCTGTCCGAGGGAAGGACGTCACCGTGAGGTTCGTCGTCGACGAGCCGACGGAGCTGGATCTCGAAGCGTTCGATCTCGACGGCCGAAGTGTCGCGCGAACGACGCTCTACGGAGAGCCGGGAGCGGCCGGGAACCAGATCCGATGGGACCTCTCCGCGCTCGCGTCGGGCCTCTACCACGTACGCGTTCGCGCCCCCGAACTCGGGTTCGAGCGGTTCGAGCGGATCGCAATCATCCGTTAGCTCGGTGACGGTTTCTGACGGAGGGAGAATGGACCGAGTTCGTATGATCGCGGCGACTGGCCGCCGCCAGTTGTCTCGCGGAGTTCACCGGGCGAGTGGCGCAGTACCCACCTTCGAGGTCGGTGCGCTGGCTTCCGCAGTGACCGTGGCCTTGGCCTTGTCCGTTGCCTGTGCGCCGACCGCGGACGCAACGTATGGCATGTCGGCGGTGGACTCTGCTTCGTTGTCGTCCTGGTCGACGCCCTCTTTGTCGACCCTCTCTTCGTCGACCCTCTCTTCGTCGACCCTCTCTTCGTCGACGTCGTCCTCAGCGGCGCTCGTGTCTTCGCCGCTGTCCTCGCGGTCCCTCACTTCGTCCGCGCTCTCGTCGTCGGCCTTCTCTCTCTCTTCGACGTCTGCCTCGAACCAGGCTTCGTTCGCGAGCTCGCCGGCGTCGCTCGACGCGCGTTCCGGGGGACGACTCACGACAGGGCCGTCCACTGCCTGGATGCAGAGCATGACCGATGGCGGCAGTTCGCCGCGGTCGCCGAGACTCTCGTTCCTCTTCTCCGCGATCCTCCCCGGTACGGGGCAGCTCTACAACGGGAGCCAGCGCGGGTACGTCTATCTCGCAGTGGAGGCGATGGCTTGGTTCGCGCGCGTTTCGTACAAGGACGCAGCGGACCGGAAGGAAGCCGACTTCCGTGCCTTCGCCGATCGTCACTGGGACTTCGACCAGTGGGTCGGTACGCGTGAAGACCCTGGCTGTGGATGGGCGGACGGTACCGACCAGCAGCTCCTGGAGTATCGAGAGTCGGACCTGAACCAGTACTACGACGAACTCGCGTCGGGTACGGAGTATCGCTGTGGCTGGGACGACGCCGTCGCGAGCGGGAACGACGTCACGTCCGCGAACTGGGATGACTACCGGGACCAACGGAACAAGGCCAGCAGCTTCGATTCGCGCGCCGGCCTCGCGCTCGGCGCGATCGTGCTCAACCGGCTGGTGAGTGCAGTGGACGCATTTCGGATCGCACGTGGTCGTGAAGTAGGTGGAGAGGCTCCGAGCCTGCGGTTCACGAGCGAGCTGGAGGGCGATCTGCGAAGTCCGATGGCCACCTTCCGACTGACGAAGGAGCTTCCATGAAGCGGATGTCCCGAGGCCGATTCCTCGGCGTCGCTGCCGTTGTCTGCGGTCTGGCCACGACGACGTTCGGCGTAGACGCGACCATTGCGTCAGCGAGTGCTTCCGGTGGAGTTCCGGCCGCCTTCGCCATCTCGTCCACGACCGGGTCCGGCGGAGCAGATCGGTCGGCGTTTTCGGCCGATCCAGGAGGCTTCACCCAGACCCTCGAGTGGGACGGGGCGGATGGAATGTGGTCTCGGCAGCTGGGACCGGGCGCACTCCGGCTCGAGGGTGCCCAAGCCTCGGGGGGCCGCTGGGACCAGGGGTTCACGTCGGGGTCGAATTCCACGTCTCAGCACTACAACCGGTCCGCCATCCTGACCACGCTTCTCCTTCCCGGATTGGCTCAGTATCGGCTCGGCGAGAAGGGACGCGGGATCGCGTTCATGACGGTCGAAGCGGCTCTTTGGACCGGGTTCCTCGGGTACCGGATCCAGGGTTGGAACCGCGAGGATACGTACCGCGAAATGGCGGACCTCTACGCCGGCGTGGCCGAAGGTGCGCCGCTCGACGACGACTTCTACAAGACGATCGCGAGTTGGCCATCGAGCGACCTCTACAACGAGTTCGTCGTCCGGCGCTTGGCGCGGACCGAAGGCGGGGATGACCTCGAGGCCCGGGAAGCGTGGTACGAAGCGAACAAGGTGCAAGGGAACGAAACCTGGAACTGGTCCTCGGATGTTGCACGGCAGGAGTTCGCCACGAAGCGTTCCGACGCGCAGAACTCTTTCAAGAAGAGTCGGAACATGATCGGACTCGCGGTCGTCAATCGCGTGGTCGCGATGATCGATGCCGTTCTGCTCTCCGGACGCGTGGAAGGTAGCGCGTACCGGCTCGACATGTCGCAGGAGCGGGACGGCGGCGAACTCGTCTCTCGCATCGCGCTCCGGAGGAGCGTCCCCTGATCCCGGGAGCCGTGCTCGGCTCCCGTCTTCTCGGCGCCGCTTTCTTCGGTGCCGCACTTCTTGGCGCCGCTCTTCTCGGTGCGGTACTCACTGAGCCAGCATCGTCTAGCACCGAGGCGCCTCCAGCCTGGGAAGTGTTGCCTTCGGTGTCGCCTCCGAGTCCCGTCCGAGACGACCAACGGCTCGCGTCGTCGTCGTTCGGGCCGTCGTCCTTCGCGCCGATCCGGCTCGTCTTCGACGGGTTCGGGGTGCTCTATGCGCTCGACGCCGATTCCGATCGGATCCACCGACTGAGCCCCGAAGGACACTGGGACGACTTCGGCATCGGCGATCAGGGCGGCGCCCGGTTTCCGTCGCTGCGCGCGCTTCAGGTGCGAGGGCCGGATCTCTTCGCCCTCGATTCCGGTGAAGCGGTGCTCTATCGGATGAGCCTCGACGGACGACTCCGTGCGCGGATTCCGTTGGTGGGGCCGGAGGGGCCACTCGACGCGGTCGACTTCCTCGTCGACAAGTCGGGCGAGCTCTGGGTGCTCGATCGCGCGGGCAGTCGTCTGCTCAAGTTCGGCCGGAACGGAGAGTTCCTCGTCGATCTCGCTGCGGGTGGGGCGGGCGCGGACAGGCTGGTCGCGCCGACGCGTCTCGCGCTCGACCCGGAAGGCGGGGTGTACGTGCTCGAACCTGGCGCTCGCCGCGTCCGGCGGTTCAGCCGACAGGGGGAACTCCTGGGCGCGATCGCCTACGCCGACGCCCCAACCGGCTCGGCGGTCGCCGATCTCGTCGTGACCCGGGACGCACTCGTGCTCATCGACTCCAAGGGACGGTGGATTCGGAGCTCGGATCGAAACGGGACGAACGCGACGGTAATGCCGATCGACGTGGGCGACATCGCAGGAGGTGCGCTCTCGCCGGACGGGGTGCTCTATCTCGCGGCCCCGGATCCGGGCCGGATCGTCAGGCTGCGGCCACCGGAGGCTCGTGCGCGAACGCTCCACCCTGGAGAGCTGCCTCCGGACCCAGACCACGACGATGCTCCACGTGAGGGGCACTGACCGACGCCGAGCGCGTGTCTCTCCGGAGGTACGCTCGCACTTGGTGGCCGCCCTACGGGTAGTCGCAGTCGCCTTCCTCGCTCCGTTTGGAGTGGCCCTCGGCCAGGCTGGTGGGGCCGGCGCTTCCGTTGCCGAACCTGGCTTCGCTCGCGTCGATTCCCGTGAAGATCGAACCGGTGTCGGCGTCTGGCGATGGTCGGCCGGTCTCGTCGACACCACGGTGACGGAGTTCGGTGACTCGCTCCGGGTGAGTCTCGGGATCGGTTGGATCGATCCGTCGTCTGCCGAGCTCCGTTGGAGGCGGGCGGATGGCAGCGAGACACCGCCGCTCGAACGCGGAGTCGACTACCTCCTCGATCCCCGGCGCGGGCGGGTGCGCCTGCTCGGGGCGCCTCCCGATTCGTCCGCGCTCCACGTCCGCGTGACGGCGTTTCCGAGCGAGTTCCCGACGACCTTCTGGCTCCATCGGCCGTGGTTCCCGCCGGATTCTGCGAACGTCGCGCAGGTCCCCAGGGAGGAGCGTCCGGTGCGGTCCGATCCGCTCTCGGAGGCCCGGCTCGACATCGCCGGTAGCAAGACGTTCTCGGTCCAGGTCGGTTCGCAGCAGGATCTCTCGCTCGAGCAGTCCCTCGATCTCTCGATCAACGGACGGATCGGGCGCAACGTCACGGTGCGCGCCGTTCTGACCGATCGCGACACACCGCTCCAGCCGGAAGGGACGAGCGCGCAGCTCCAAGACCTCGATCGTGTGCTCGTCGAAGTGGAAGGTCCGCGCGCGCGGATGCGCCTCGGCGACTTCGAGACCTATCTCCGTCCCACTCCGTTCACGGACTATCGGCGTCAGCTGGCCGGAGTGGAGGGGTCGGTCGATACGCAGCACGCGCGGGTGCTGGCCATCGGCGCGACGTCTCCCGGCGCCTTCGCGTCGAAGGAGTTCCTCGGCTCAGAAGGAGTGCAGGGACCGTACGTCCTCCAGCGAGACATCGCGGGGGTCGCGGACCCGATCGTCGCCGGGAGTGAGACGGTGTGGCTCGACGGCCGATCCCTTTCGCGGGGTGAGGACGCCGACTACATCATCGACTACGCATCGGGCGAACTCACGTTCACGGCGCGAAACGCGATCACGGCGTACTCCCGGATCGCTGTCGACTACCAGGTGGCCGACCGTCCGTACGAGGGACGGGTCTATCGCGCCGGCGTGGAGAGCGGGAGGCGTGACCTCCTCGATGGCGTGCGCCCGGGACGCTCCTTGCTCGACGGATGGGGAGGACGCGGAGGGCAGCGACGCGGCGGAACGGGTACGGGGACGGTCGGGCGCTCCGCAGCCGGCGGAACCACCGCGCCCGGGACCGCGACCACGACCATGCCTGCGGATGGCACTTCGCCCGGAGCCACCGACCGGGAGCGTCCGGCGTCCGTCCAGAGTGCGCTCTCCGTCGACTGGCTGGTGGAACGCGATGCCGCGAACGAGCCGCTCGGTCTCGATCTGACGGACGCCGAGCGTGCCGTCCTCGCCGCCGCAGGAGATGCCGCCGATACCCTCGCGCAAGGGATCCGCTTCGTCGGCGACGGAGAGGGCGAGTACACGCTCGTCTCCGTCGATACCCTCGCGGCGCCCTTCTTCGTCTACCAGGGACCGGGTGGCGGCGACTTCCTCGTCCGCTTCGATGCCGTACTCCCGGGACAAGGCGACTACGTGGATTCGACGCTGGTGGACTCGACCGGAACGGAGATCACGTTCTTCGTGTTTGCGGGCCGGGAAGAGGGCGACTTCCTGCCGGCGCGGGAGCTAGCGGCGCCCGAGAGCCGCACTCTCTTCGCGCTCCGGTCGGTGACAGGCCTATCCGATCGTGTCTCGTTCGTGATCGATGGCGCGGTCTCCGACTTCGATCGGAACACCCTTTCGAATCGTGACGACGGCGACAACGTCGGCACCGCGGTCGAACTCGCTTCCGCGGTCGCACTCCTCCCGCGTGGACCCACCGAACTGGGGATGGAGGTGAGATTCCGCAACGTCGATCGACGCTTCGAACCGGTCGGACGGCTCGAGGAGTCGTTCTTCGGTCTCGACTGGAACCTCGATCCGTCGCGTCTCCTCTCCGGCGATCGCCGACTCACGGTGGCGTCGCAGTTCCGGCGAGGTACGCAGCGCCTTCGGGTCGAGGTGGGGCAGCTCGAGAACACGGTCGACTTCCGTTCGAAGCGTGCCGTGGTGGAGGGACACTCCGCATGGCGTGGTCTCGAGCTCGATGGACGGCTGCTCCGCGCGCGAAGTGAGGACGATCTCACCGCGCGGGACGGACGGAGGGATCACGATCGTCTCTCGCTAGCCAGGCAAGGCGGATGGACCGGGGCGTCGATCCGCTATGCGCACGAGCGGACGGAAACGGGCAAGAGCGCGGGAAGGTCCGGTTCGTTCTACCGTGAGGTCGGGGGACGGCTCGAGACGGGTCCAAAGATCAAACTGGTGCGAGCGGCGGTCCAACACTCGGAGCGGAGGACCTACGCGATCGAAGGGGACGACGAGTTCCGGAGCGACACCGGTCGCACGTCGACGGGTGAAGTGGAGTGGCGGGGTGGGGGAGGCCGTTCGGTCCAGGCGTCCTACACCAGGCGCACACTCACTCCGTCCGGTGGTGGAGCTGGAACGACGAGCGAGCTCGGATCGCTACGTTGGCTCCTCCGGCGGAGCGACGGGATGTTCCGTCAGGAGGGGCGCTGGGAGCTCTCGACGCAGGAAGAGCGCGAACGACTCCGGGTTCTCGAGTTCGTCGGCACAGGGGAAGGGCACTACGACTCGCTCGGGGTCTATCAGGGCGTGGGCGACTACGAGATCCTGATCCGGGAGTCCGACGAGGCGACGAAGCGAAACCGGATCAGCTGGTCGTCCCGTTCGGAACTCGATCGCGGGCGCGCTTCCACGGACGCGGCGGACGGCACGATCTTCCGGCGCGCGTGGAACGATCTGAGGTTCGTCCACTACTGGACCGCCACGGTCGAGACCGCGCGCGAGGTGTCCTACCTCTGGGGGCGGATGCTTCCGGTGCTCTGGGGAACGCGTCGTCTGGAGCGAGTCGACGTACTGCAGCGCGCGGACCTGACCGCGCTGGATCAAGCCAAGTACTTCGCTCCCCGCTTAGGGGTCAGCATCCGCGGCACCGATAGCGGCGCGACCGAGGGCATCACCGAGCGCGCCACCTCGCGCTCCTACAGTCTCACGCTTCGCTCCCGGCCCAAGGAACGTTGGTCGCTCGACATGACGGGGGACCTGGATCGAGATCGACGCACGTTCTCCTCGCGTGGAGCCACGTCCAAGACCGGTTGGGATTCCCGGGGCGTGTCCCTCGATCAGAGCGTACGCCTGCGGAGCGGACTCTCCGTCGAGGCGGACGCGAAGTATCGTCGTCGGGCCCGGGTCGAGTCGGCCGAGCGGGCCGACGTGTACGAAGGATCGCCGGCTGTCGTCTGGACCCCCCAGCCGCGCAGTCGCGTGGAGGTGCGGACGAAGCGCACGTCGGTCGTTCGGCGTGGCGGGTCCGGGCGCGCGAGCCGGGAGCTCGAACGATCCGGTTGGGACAGCCGCGTCCTCACGACGCTACGTCTCCGGGAGGCCTTGGACCTCTCGTTCTTCTTCCACGAGAGCCGGCCCGACGGCGGACGGGACGTTCGTGATCTCAGGCTCGAGCTGAGGGCTACGTTCTGATGCGCGCGCAGAGTCTGACATGGACGCTCGTGTGGGCGTCGCTGGTCGCGTCGCTTCCGTTGGCGAACGCGACGTCGCGTGACGCGTTCGCGGACCCCGTGCCGCTCGACACGATCGAGGCCGACGGCCCCTTGTCCGATCGGACGCTGAGGCGTCTCTACGGAACTCCCGATCGTGGCGACTTGGACGCCGCTCTCTCCCGGATCGGCGCGGCTCTCGTTCGGGAGGGGCATCTGGAAGCGACGATCACGCTCCACGTCCCGGAGCTGGGCCAGACGGACCTCGGCGAGACGGGCGCGGTGACGGATGCCTCCGCGGGTGAGACGAAGAGTGAGACCCACGCGGCGTCCGGAACGACTCTACGCATCGAGTCCGGACCGTCGGCCCGGTGGGAAGAGCTACGAGTCCACGTGCGAGGTGGGGTGGACGGACCCGCGATCCGTCCTCCGGAGGGAGCGTTCGTGAGGTCGCGCCTCGAGTCCGAGCTGGTCGGCTGGATCGAGGAGTGGGGTGAGAGCGGCTACCCCTTCGCGGTGGCCGAGGTGGAGAGCCTCACGGTGCGGTCCGGGCAGATCCGGGTCGGCATCCGGCTCGATCCTGGGCCGAAGGTCCAGGTCTCCGAGCTTGCGATCTCGGGCCTGCGTGGGACGCGTCAGAGCTTCCTCGAGCGCTGGCTGAGCTTCCACGCGGAGGAAACTTATCGCGAGTCGGACCTCATGCGGCGACAACGGCGGCTCGAGCGCACCGGGCTCTTCTCCTGGGTGGGCGAGCCGCGGATCGAGCCGTTGGGTCCAGAGGCGGTTCGGATCCACTACGCAGTGGAGGAGGGGGCGCACAACCGGATCGAGGGCGCTCTGGGGTACGCCGGGACCTCCGGGCAGGTCTCCGGGCGGGTCGACGTCGAGATGGGGAACCTCTTCGGGACCGGCCGTGTCGCTGCCCTGCGGTGGGAGCGGTTGGGAGACGACGACTCCCGGCTCGATCTCCGCTATGAAGAGCCGATGCTCCTGGGGACTCCGATCGGCGCGAGCGTCGAGGTGTTTCAGCAAGTCCAAGATACGACGTTCACCTTGGATCGGTTCGAGGGTCGCGTGTTCTCGGATCTCGGCACGGATCTCACCGTTTCGCTCGGTTTCGAACTCCGTAGATCGGTTCTCGGGGGCGCGCCCTCCGACGTGATTCGGCGCGGATCCACGGTGTTCGGCCTCGAATGGGAGACGCTCCGTCCTGGCCGGCTCACGGGGCGTCGGGTAGAGGGGAGCTTCCGGACCGGGCGAAGCCGGTACGAGTTCGCCGACGGCACCCGTCGCTCGGAGCGGCTCGATCGAGTGGAGTTCGCCTCTGAGTCCTACTGGCGTCGCGGCACGCTCGCGGTGTTGCGCACCGTCCTACGGGCCGGGGGGCTGAGCGGGGCCAAGGACCGCGATCTGCCGGCCTCCGAGGCTCTCTGGATCGGCGGCGCGACCGGGCCGCGGGGCTGGGACGAGGAGTCGTTCGCGACACGCCGTTACGTCTCTGGGCAGTTCGAGGCCGGAGTCGCCCTGGCCGCGGACCGGGGGCGCGTCTACGGGTTCGTGGACGGCGCGGCATACCGGTCGCTGGCGACGGGTTCTGACGAACGGGCCGGAGGGTGGGGGCTAGGGTTGGCCAACGAGTCCGTACGGCGTTCCGTCGTAGTCGACTACGGGATTCCGTTCGGAGAGGGCTTTAGCCAGGGGCGCGTGCATCTTCGGGTCCGAACTCGGTTCTGACCGTGAGCCCGACCTTGCAGGGAGCCAATCGGGTTGTCTACAGTTGTAACTTCGGCTCTGGGGACTCCTACGGTGGTCTCCTAGAGTTCAGAGCGCCTGGACGAACGACCAGGACGCGCGACCCGGAACGGTAGGGAGGAGCGATCGATGATTCGGATGGTCACGAGGTGCCGGACCTGGCTGGGAGTCGCGGTGGCGCTTGTCGCTCTATCCGCGTGCGGCTCCGAGAGTCCCGACGCGGTTGCCCACTTCCGTGGTTGGAGCCTCGACGGAGAGCAGCTCCAGGCGGAGTGGACGCGCGTGAATCCGGACATCCCCTGGACCTCGACCACCGTGGAGCAGCGGGCCGAGTTCGCCGGTCTGCTCATGAACAAGGAGCTCCTCGTCCGGATCGCGGACAAGGCGTGTCCCGAGCCGGGTCTCAAGCGCGGCCGGCTGCACCGAGTCCTCTACGAGAAGAACCTCTCGAAGGCGTATCTCGACGCGCGGCGGGAGCGGTTCTCACTGCCCGAATCGGAGATCGTCGCGGCGATCGACAAGCTGAAGAGGCGAGCTCGGGTCCAGATGGCGACGGTGAAGCAGGCGGATATCGACGCGATCCGGCAGGAAATGCTGAACGGTGGATCGTTCGAGGAAGTCGCGAAGAAGTACGCCAACGAGTCCGGCCCAGGGGCAAAGGGGTTCGTCGAGACCGAGCTCGGGATCGACGTGGCGCCACGGCCCCTCGTTCGCGCCGTGTTCCTCGAGGACGTTCCCCCGGGAACCGTCGTGGGCCCGGTCAGCTCGACCCAGGCCAACTACTTCCTTCGCGTGGTCGAGTTCACGCCCTGGGACTTCAGCAACATTCCGGGCGCCATGGAGCGCGCTCGTTCCGTCGTGACAGACATTCACTACCAGCCGTTCAACAACGCGTACGTGGAGAGCCTCAATACCGCGGCGGGGCTGGCGTTCCACGAGGAGTCCTACCCGATCGTCCAGGAGATCATGCAGACGTTCTGGGACTCGGTGAACGCGGCTCGGATGAACGGCGCACCGGTGGACTTCCAGACCTTCCGTGCTCCCGTGTGGCTCGTTCCCGAGGACAAGGCCGAGGTTCCGGTGATGGAGCTCTTCGGCAAGACCTATACGGTGCGCGAGTTCGTCAAGTCCCTCGACGATGTCGACCTCGACAGCTGGGTCACGGTCGGTCAGCCCGGCAAGATCGCGTTCCAGATCGATACTCGGGGCCGTCGTCTTCTCAATCAGCTCCAGGCGGAGAAGATGGGCGTGCAGAACCGGCCTGAGTTCCTCTCCCTCATGGGCCGACAGGACGAACAGCACCTACTCGACGAGTTCCGGGACGTCTACTTGGCCGGTCAGTACCAACCAGACGAAGCGAAGCTCCAAGAGCTCTACCGCGACCATCCGGATCTCTACATGACGACCGACCAGGTCGCATACGGTCTCCTCATCTTCCCGCCGGACAAGGAAGCGCGTGCCCGGCAGGTACGCGAGAAGCTGCGCGGGGCTGACCCGGTGGCCTGGTTCGAGATCGCGGCCGCTGAGGCCAAGGCCGATCCGTCGGTCCTCTACTACGCGGATACCGGCCTGCGCGATGTCTCGGCCTCGACCCCGGATCCGTCCTGGGTCCCGTTCAAGGAAGCGGCTCTGACGCTCGAGCCGGAGCATCTCTCCGAAGTTCTGCGCACCCAGCACGGATTCACCATCGTCCGGTGCAATCAGCGAATGCTGCCGCGACGCAAGACCTACGAAGAGGCGCACGATCAGGTTCTCTCCGACTCGCGGGAGATCTGGCTGAACGCAGAGATCGATCGACGGCTGAGCGCGGCGCAGACCGAGTACAAGGCCGTCGTGGACACCGCTCGAATCGAAGCACTGATGGCGGGCGGCGGTTCGCCGAACTGACCTCGGGCATCGCTCGCGTTCGGGCATCGCTCGCGTTCGGGCTTCGTTCGCGTTCGGCCCTGGCTCGAATATGGAACTACGGAAGTCCCCGCCTTCGCCCGACCGGTGCGAGGCGGGGCTTTTCGTTGCCGGCTAGCTCTCGAGGAGCGATTCGAAGGCAGCTTCGTCGAGCACCGTGATGCCGAGGGCCTGCGCTTTCTCCAGCTTGCTTCCGGCGGCTTCTCCTGCGACGACGAAGCTCGTCTTCTTGCTCACCGATGACGTGACCTTGCCTCCGCGTGCGCGGATCGCCTCGGCGGCTTCGTCTCGCGTGCGGTTGGCCAAGGTTCCCGTGAGGACGAAGGTCTTTCCCGAGAGGGGCGCCGTTTCGTCGCCCGCCTCGCGATCCGGAAGAATCGGCTCCTGCGTCAGAGGGACGACTCCCGCGCGCTCGAACTTCTGGAGCAGCGCGAGCGTCTCCTCTCGCGAGAAGAAACCGCGGACCGAGCCCGCGATCTCCGGGCCGATGCCCGGCGTCTCGATCAACTCTTCTTCCTTCGCCGTACGGAGCGCGTCGAGCGAACCGAACCGCTCCGCCAGCACACGTGCCGCGGTGCCGCCCACGTGCTTGATTCCGAGTCCGAGAACGAAGCGGGCGAGTGAAGGGCTACGTGATCCCTCGATCGCCGTGATGATGTTCTGCGCGGACTTTTCGCCCATCCGTTCGAGCTGGACGAGGTCGTCCTTCTGGAGCGCATAGAGGTCGGCGGGATCGGCGACGAGACCACGGTCGACGAGCTGTTCGACGAGCGACTCTCCGACGCCCTCGACGTCGAGTACGCCGCGCGCGACGAAGTGGAGGATACGGGCCTTGGTTTGGGCCGGGCAGAACTCGTTCGTGCAGCGGACTGCGACCTCACCTTCCGCGCGTACGAGGCCGGCACCGCACACGGGGCACTCCGACGGAAAGACGAACGGCGTTTCCTCGCCGGTCCGACGCTCTTCGAGGACGCGGATCACCTTCGGGATGATCTCGCCGCCCTTCTCGATCGCGACCCAGTCGCCGACCCGGACTCCGAGCCGCTCGATCTCGTCCTGATTGTGCAGCGTGGCGCGCTTGACGACGGTGCCGAGCAGCTCGACCGGCGCGAGATGGGCGACAGGCGTGGCGTTTCCCGTGCGTCCGATCTGGACTTCGATGGTCTCCACCTGGGTCACGGCTTCGGTCGTCTCGAACTTGTAGGCGATTCCCCAGCGCGGTGCCTTGCTCGTGAATCCGAGCCGTTCCTGGAGCGCGTAGTCGTCGAGCTTGATGACCATGCCGTCCGTTTCGTAGTCGAGTGCGAGTCTCCGCTCCGACCATTCCCGGCAATGGTCCAACACCGCGTCGATTCCGACGAGCTTCGCTCCGTGCGGCTCGACCGGAAAGCCAAGGGCGCGGAGATAGGCGAGCGTGTTCGATTGGCTCGTGAGTCCGTGGGATTCCGGACTCACGACCTGATAGAGCCAGATACGAAGTGGACGGCGCGCGACCTCTCGCGAGTCGAGCATCTTGAGCGTGCCGGCCGCCGTGTTGCGCGGGTTCATGAAGCGGGGCAGTCCCTCCGCCTCTCGCCGTTCGTTCCAGGCCAAGAACTCGCTTCGCCGGATGTAGATCTCGCCTCGCACTTCCAGCTGTTCGGGAATCGCGACCTCGGACGCGGGCGGTGCACCTCGGTTCGCGGCGCTCGCGCCGGGAGTGTCCGTTCGTCTCGGCCCGATCCGGCTCGGTAGTCCGCGCACGGTGCGGAGGTTCTGCGTCACGTCGTCGCCTCGGCCGCCGTCCCCGCGGGTGAGGCCGAGCACGAATCGGCCGTGCTCGTATCGGAGCGCGATTCCAACGCCGTCGATCTTGAGTTCGGCAGTGTAGGTCCGGCTCTCCGGAGCGTCGTCACCGAGGAACCGGGCGACACGTGCGTCGAACTCGCGGAGCTCGTCTTCGGAGTAGGTGTTTCCGAGGCTCAGCATCGGACGCGAGTGGGGGAGCGTGGCGAATCCCTCGATCGGCTCACCGCCGACGCGTTGGGTCGGCGAACTCGGGTCGAAATGCTCGGGAAACCGCTCCTCGAGAGCGAGCAGCTCTGCCATGAGGGCGTCGTAGTCGCGGTCCGAAACCGACGGCTCTGCGAGGACGTAGTACCGGTGATCGTGCGCCGCGATCGTGCTCCGGAGTTCTTCGATCCGTTCGCGTGCCTGTTCCGAGTTCGTTGGGTTCATGGCCCCGAAGGGTGGCAGACCGGTTGTCACCCTTCAAGCCGACGTTTCCGGGACCGCCCGACGGGACTCGCGTCTACACTGGGCCGATGGAACGGATCGAACTACCCGATGCACCCAAGCCTGAAGAGCTGGAGGGGTGGCTCGACGCTGCGGAGCAGGATGCGTCGGTGCCCCTTCCGTGGACCCGGCTCCTGCACTTCGCGTCGACTCGAGGAGACTGGGACGACCCTGAGCCGATTCTCTGGGTCGATGCCCTGGCGGAATGGGTGGAGTTCCGGCACGGCTCGACGGAAACGGAGCGGTCCGAGCTGATTGGAGCCGTTCGTGACTGCGTGCGCACGCTCGCGTCCCTTCCCATGCTGCACTTGGAAACGAAGTGGCTCCGGCAGACGCCACGAGAGGACGCGGCCTTCATCTACACGGGATCGCTCGCCGACGTGATCGAAGCGGACAGCCTGGAAGATGCCGCGCTCCGTTTGTCGCGTCTCCTTCGCACTGTGGGTTCCTACGACTACGCACGCGAGCTGCTCCGCGATGCAGCGGCCTGGGACTTGGGCGACGCGGCGTTCGTCTCACTGCGGCTGGCTCACGCTGCGGGTCGGCGGGCTCCCTGGATCGACGAGGACCCGGCGGAACGGGAGCGGGCCCGGGCCGTCCTCCTCCGCTGGCTCGGTCATCTTCTGCGCCGCAGGCCCCGACTACCCGGCCGTCCACCGCGCGGAGCGGTACCGGACGTGGCCGTGGCGGAGCGCGTCGCGGCCCGGCTCGAGGATCCGCGGCCGATCTCCTACCGGGAGGTTGCGGCACTCGCTACCGTGGGGCGGGCGCTAGAGGATACCCGTGTGATGGGCGCGTCGTTGTGGGCGGCGATCGGGGAGCGGTGGGAGGCGTCCTCTTGGCAGTCGGCTTCCGTGGGGAGCGCTCCTCTCAGTGGGATGCCTCCGGCGACGGAGACAGCACCGACGACGGAGAGAGCTCGGACGACGGAAGGA
Organism: Candidatus Eiseniibacteriota bacterium; assembly: GCA_020633975.1. Classification (GTDB taxonomy): domain Bacteria; phylum Eisenbacteria; class RBG-16-71-46; order CAIMUX01; family CAIMUX01; genus JACKCR01. Next base: position 561,245 of record JACKCR010000002.1, read on the forward strand.
GCTTCGATGACTGCGCGGTCGGCCGTCGACCTGCCGAGGCGATCGCCACTCTTGGAAGCCGACCTCACCTGGATCGAGCGCCGGCTTTCTGCGCCGACCGCGCTCCGACTCCGCGAGCGCATCCGCGACGAAGCGAGCGACGCGTGAACGAGCCTCCGGTGAACGAACCGACCGCGTCCTCCGGTCGAGCCGATGAGCTTCGAGACGCGATCCGCTCGCGTGGGGAAGCCCTCGGTTTCACCCGGGTCGGGTTTGCATCGGCAACGGAACCCCCGGGTGCTCGCGACGCGATTCTCGCGTGGTTGGCGCGAGGCCATCAGGCGTCCATGGGGTGGATGGCGCGCGACCCGGAAAGGCGTTGGGAGCCGGAGCGGATCCTCGCCGGTGCCAGGAGCGTGATCGTCGTCTCGATGATCTATCGAACGACCGCGTCTGTTCCCGCGGGGCCTGGCCTACCTCGGATCTCTCGCTACGCGCACGGACGTGACTACCACGAGGTGGTGGGGGAGCGGCTCCGTGTACTGGCCGAGGAACTCGAACGGCTCGCGCCTGGTACGCGCACACGCATCGCCTGTGACACGTCTCCGATCGCGGACAAGGCGTTCGCTCGAGAGGGTGGAATCGGATGGATCGGGAAGAACAGCTGTCTCATCCATCCTGTCGACGGATCCTTCACGTTTCTCGGAGAGATCTTCACCGACCTCGAGCTACCGCCGGATCCTCCGGTACGCGATCACTGTGGATCGTGCACCCGGTGTCTCGACGCATGTCCCACCGACGCGTTTCCGGAGCCCTACGTTCTCGATGCGAACCGGTGCATCGCGTACTGGAACATCGAACATCGCGGGCCGTTCGGGCCTGGGTGGAGCGAGGCGATCGGAGACTGGCTGGTCGGATGCGACATCTGCCAAGACGTCTGCCCTTGGAACCGGAAAGCTCCACTCACCGACGTTCCGGACTTCCAACCGATGCCGTCATTGGTCGAGACGACGCTCGAGGAATGGGCCGACATGGGCGACGACGAGTATCGTGCCCGGATCCGCGGCACCGCTGTCTCGCGTGTGAAGCCGAGTGACATGCGCCGCAACGCGGAGGCTGTGCGCGCGAACCAGGAGCGGGAGATCGACAAGGACGGCGGTGAGGACTAGGCCGACGCCTTCTTCGTGCGCTTTCCGGCTTTCGTAGCCTTCTTCGATGTCTTTGCGGCCGATGATCGCTTCCCTGGTTTCGATGTCCTTGCGGTCGGCGATGCCTTTGCGGTCGAGGTCTTCTTCGTCTTCGTGGAGGCCTGGGCGTTCGCCCTCGATGACGCCTTCGGTGTCTTCGCTGTCTTCGCCGCTTTCGCCACCGGGAGTGCGTCGATGGTGTCGGGGTAGGGGCAGTCCCGACGGATCGGGCATTCGCTGCAGAGCGGTTTCCGGGCGTCGCATATCGCGCGACCGTGGGAGATCACCCGGTGGGAGAACATCGTCCAGTCCTGCTCTGGGATCAGCTGCTGGAGTTCGGCCTCGACCTTCACGGGGTCTTTCTCGGCGGTGAACTCGAGGCGTCGGGCGATCCGGCCCATGTGAGTGTCGACCGTGATCCCGGGGGTCCCGAATGCGTTTCCGAGGATGACGTTCGCGGTCTTTCGGCCGCACCCGGGGATCTTCACCAGCTCTTCCATCGTCCGTGGGAGTTCCCCGTCGTGTCGGTCGAGGATCGCTTGGCATCCCGCGAGGATGTTTCGGGCCTTCGCCCGGAAGAAGCCGGTGGAGCGGATGATCTCCTCGAGCCCGGCCGGGCCCAGGGCGAGGTAGTCCTCGGGGCGACGACAGCGGGCGAAGAGGTGGGGAGTCACCATGTTGACGCGCTCGTCCGTGCACTGGGCGGAGAGGACGGTGGCGACGTATAGGTCCAAGGGAGACTGGAAGTCGAGCGCGCAGTGAGCGTCCGGGTAGGCTTTCTGGAGCGAACGATCGATCCGTCTGGCGCGAAGGACGAGTTCGCGGGGAACCTCCGGGCGATCTCCGGGAATACGTGTCGTGGTTCTTCGGCTTCCAGACATCCAGAGCTCCTCTTCGCGCGCCCGTCCCCGTCCGGCGGAACGGATCCGTTCCCCCCGCGGGAGGCCCCTGGCCGCCGGCGCTCGGGGCGCGGCCACCCTGAGGCGGCTCGCTTGACACTATTGCCACAGGTCCCTAGGCTTGATCGGTTGCCCTCGGCATACCATAGGCGGGCTCAATCTACGCACTTGGGAAGCCCATGTCCACGGCCCAGGGAACTCATGGAATCCTGCGCTTCGCGGCAGGAGGAACTCCGATCCATCGGGAGACACAGTTGACTGACTCCGCCGATCACGGCCTGCCCGAACCGGGCCCACTCCTTCGCAACATCGACGGTCCGGAAGAGCTTCGGGCGCTCCCTATCGAGAAACTCCCCGATCTCTGCCACGAGGTTCGTGAGTACATCTGGGACACGATCACGAGACTGGGTGGGCACCTCGCCCCGAGCCTCGGCGTCGTCGAGCTGAGCGTCGTGCTCCACTACCTCTACGACACGCCACGCGACCGTCTCGTTTGGGACGTCGGGCATCAGGGGTACGTGCACAAGGTGCTGACAGGGCGTCGTGATGCCCTCCGGACGATCCGGCAGTACAAAGGGATCAGCGGATTCCTCAAGCGCGAGGAGAGCCCGTACGACGTGTTCGGCGCCGGACATGCGTCCACGGCGATCTCGGCGGGACTCGGGTTTGCGACCGCGCGCGATCTCGCCGGTCAGGATCACCGGGTCGTAGCGATCGTCGGCGACGGAGCGATGACCGGCGGTCTCGCATACGAGGGTCTCAACAACGCAGGCGTTTCCGGACGGAACTTCACCGTCGTGCTCAACGACAACAGCATGTCGATCTCGCCCAACGTCGGCGCCATCTCGTCCTACCTGACGAAGATCATCTCGCATCCGCTCTTCAACCGAGCGAAGGGCGAGGTGTGGGACCTGACCGGTCGGCTTCCCAAAAAGGACGAACTCCGCTCCGCAGCGCGCCGCGTCGAGGAGAGCGTGAAGACGCTCTTCACTCCGGGCATGCTCTTCGAAGACCTCGGTTTCCGTTACCTCGGGCCGATCGACGGACACGACATCAAGGGGCTCATCTCCGTCTTCGAGAAGGTGCGGGACATGGAGGGGCCGATCCTCGTCCACGTCCTCACTCGGAAGGGGAAGGGGTTCGACGTCTCCGAAGCCGATCCGAACAAGTACCACGGGGTGAAGCCGAAGCCGCCCGCGTCGGGCAAGGTGGAGAAAAAGGCGCCCGGCATCGCGTACACGCAGGCGTTCGGTGAAGCGATGGTTCGTCTCGCCGAAGAAGATCCGCGTGTGGTCGCGATCACCGCGGCGATGGCGGACGGCACGGGCCTCGTCGGGTTCGCCGAGACCCACCCGGACCGGTTCTTCGACGTCGGGATCGCGGAGGCGCATGGAGTGACGTTCGCGTCCGGCCTCGCGGCCGATGGGATGCGTCCGTTCTGCGCGATCTACTCGACGTTCCTCCAGCGCGCCTACGATCAGATCGTGCACGACGTCGCCGTGCAGCACCTTCCGGTCGTCTTCTGTCTCGACCGCGCTGGGGTGGTCGGCGAAGACGGGCCGACCCATCACGGAACACTCGACCTCAGCTACCTCGGGTGCGTTCCCGGGCTGGTTCTGGCCGCGCCGCGAAACGGAACCGAGCTGGTCGGGTTGCTCCGGTCTGCACTCGCGCACGAGGGCGGACCGTTCGCCATCCGCTACCCGCGCGACACCATCCCGGAGAAGACGGTTCCGCTGGATGCTCCCGCGATTCCGGTCGGCTCGTGGGAAGTGCTGCGTCCGGTCGCGCCGGTCACGTTGCTCGCGGTCGGGACGATGGTCCCAATCGCCGAACAGGTGGCTGATCTGCTCGCGGCCGACGGCACCGAGACCGGCGTGGTCAACGCACGGTTCGTGCGGCCGCTGGACGACGCGGTGATGCGGAGCGTGGTCGAACCTGCGGGCTACGTCGTGACTCTCGAAGAGAACAGCGTGTGTGGAGGGTTCGGGAGCCAGGTGCTCGGTTGGCTCGAAGAGAACGGAGTGACGGACCGCGTGCGTGTCGTCCACTTCGGACTTCCGGATTCGTTCGTCGAGCATGCGCCCAGAAAGAAGCTGTTCGAGCTCGTCGGGCTCACTCCGCAGCAGATCCACGCGCGTCTCACGGCAGTGCTCGCCGGGGGCACGCCAGCCAGCGCTACCTTGCCTACGTCTCGTGCCATCGATCCGCGAGGATGACGATCATGTCCAAGACGACGGTCCGGAAAATCGAAGCGATCAACGGCCCAGGGACAGAGCCCCTGGGGGACACCCTCGTCCTCCCGATCGCGAAGGGCAGCACGACCGTTCCCGAGCCTTGGAACGGGATGTTCACGAGTCCCTCCGATCCGGTGCGCGTTTTGGTCGGTTCCGGTGACTTCAAGGGCGACCTCGGAGAAGTGGCGGTTGCCTACCGTGGAGAGGGGCAGCCGTCGCGGGTGTTGCTCGTGGGCATGGGAGACGCTGCCCAGTTCACGCGGGAGAGGCTTCGCGTCGTGGTCGCCGCCGGCGCGCGGCGCGCACTCGATCTCGCTACGGCCGAGTTGACCGTGTCACTCGACTCGCTTCCCGGGAACGACACGGCGAGTGCGGTGGTCGAGGCGGCTGCGGAGGCCGTCTACCTCGGAACCTACCGTTTCGATGCGCCGAAGGCGTCGGACAGTGCGGGGGAGCGTGCACTCTCCGTGGTCCGCCTCTCGCGGAGTGGGCTCTCGGAGGGCGACGCGAACGCAGCCGCTCAGCGTGGCCTCCACCGTGCGGCCGGGACGAACCTGGCTCGCGATCTCGGCCACACTCCGGCGAACCTCATGACGCCGACCCACCTCGCAGAACGTGCGGAGATGCTGGCCTCGCAGTACGACCTCGACTTCACGGTCTTCGGCCGCGAAGAAGCCGAGCGGCTCGGGATGGGTGCGTTCTTGGGAGTGACGCAGGGCTCGGTCCAGCCGCCGCAGATGATCTTCCTTCGCTATGACTGCGGAAATCCCGACGCTCCGACCGTCGGCCTCGTGGGGAAGGGGATCACCTTCGACTCAGGTGGCATCAGCCTCAAGCCCTCCGCGAAGATGGACGAGATGAAGTACGACATGTGCGGCGCCGCCGCCGTCCTCGGGACGATGAGTGCCGTCCGCCCTCTCGGAATCGGTGTGAACGTGATCGCCGCTGTCGCCGCAGCCGAGAACATGCCGAGCGGAACGGCGACCAAGCCGGGGGACGTCCACACGAGCTACTCCGGGAAGACGATCGAGGTGCTCAACACCGACGCCGAGGGCCGGCTCGTCCTGGCGGACGCGCTCTCCTACGTGGTGCGGAACCACAAGCCAGCGGCCCTCCTCGATTACGCGACTCTCACCGGCGCCGTCATCACCGCCCTCGGCCACTACGGCGCAGCCGTCCTCTCCAACGACGACCCGCTCTGGCAGCGGATCGAGCGTGCGGGCGAGACGAGCGGCGACCGGGTCTGGCGCCTTCCGATCTGGGAGGAGATGCCGGATCACCTCAGGACGCCGTTCGCGGACCTCAAGAACATCGCCGACGGCAACGCCGGGGCCGGTACGATCGCGGCCGGCGCGTTCCTCCGCGAATTCGTGGAGGGGACGCCCTGGGCCCACATCGACATCGCCGGGACCGCTTGGTGGGACAAGGATCGCCCCCACATCCCGAAGGGAGCTTCCGGATACGGTGTCCGGCTGACCCTAGACGTCCTTTCCGGTATCGCCGGCTAGCCCAAGCGCATCCATAGGAGTGTTGGCGCGACCCCGGAACGAGGGGTAGCATCCCTGTCTTGCCATGATCGGCGGGGGAGGGGATTCTCGTGCCGATCTCGCAATCGGGGTCATTCCGGCACCGAGACGCACGAATTCGTGGAGACGATGGAGGACGGCGCATGGGCGTGGAGAAGGTGATCATCCTGGGTTCGGGTCCGGCTGGCTACACGGCGGCTCTCTATACGGCGCGCGCGCGGCTCGAGCCGCTTCTGGTCGACGGCTTCCAGCCGGGGGGCCAGCTCACGATCACGACCGACGTCGAGAACTACCCCGGCTTCCCTGACGGTGTCATGGGCCCGGAGATGATGGACCTCTTCCGTCGTCAGGCTGAGCGGTTCGGCACCCGATTCAAGACCGGACAGGTCGTGAAGGCCCACCTCGGCCAGCGTCCCTTCCGGCTCGAGCTGGAGGACGGCGAGACGCTCGAAGCGCACTCGCTCATCATCTGCACGGGAGCTCGGGCCAAGCTCCTCGGGCTCGAGAACGAGTCCAAGCTCATGGGGCGCGGTGTTTCCGCCTGCGCGACCTGCGACGGGTTCTTCTTCCAGGGGAAGGAGATCGCCGTCGTTGGCGGAGGGGACACGGCGATGGAGGAGGCGAACTTCCTCACCCGCTATGCGAGCAAGGTGACGATCATCCACCGTCGCGAGGAGTTCCGCTCGTCCAAGATCATGCTCGAGAAGGCGCAGAAGAATCCGAAGATCGAGTGGCTCCTCAACGCGACCGTGGAAGACATCAACGGCGTCGAGGAAGGCAAGCTCACGTCGCTCGTCATCAAGAACACGAAGGACGGTTCCACTTCGGACTTCAAGGTCGACGGGCTCTTCATCGGGATCGGGCACGAGCCGAACACCGAGCCGTTCACTGGGCAGCTCGAGATGAACGACGTCGGCTACATCGAGGTGGACGGCGGGTCGACTCGTACCAGCGTCGAAGGCGTCTTCGCAGCTGGGGACGTGGCGGACCACGTCTATCGGCAGGCGGTGACCGCGGCAGGCACCGGGTGCCGGGCAGCGATCGACGCGGAGCGCTGGCTGGAGGCGCAGGGCATCGAAGCCTAGCCGTCGCTAGCCAGGAGACCAGATGGCACCTCGTGGCGCGTTCTGCCGCGAGGTGCACCTCTCGCTCATAGGCCGCTCAGTTCAGGACCGTAGCCACACGTTGGGAACGACATGACGAACGCACCCAGACGACCGCTCTTCCCGCTCGAGCTGGTTCTCCTCCCGCGGGAGCGGATCCCCCTCCACATCTTCGAGCTGCGCTATCAGGCGATGGTGAGACGATGCGGAGAGGAGAAGATCCCGTTCGGGGTGATCTCGATGCGGGAGGGACAGATCGCCGAGGTGGGATGCGCAGCCCATATCGAGCAGGTGCTGCGCCGGTTCGACGACGGTCGTTCCCACATCCTCGTCCGAGGCGGAGAGCGATTCCGTACGCAGGCGCCGTCCGAGCATGCCGATGGATACTTGGAGGCGACCTGGGTCCCGTTCGAGGACGACGAAGCAGAGGCATCGGACCCGGATGCGCGTGAGACGCTCGAGCGCCTCCACCAGGAGTTTGCGAAGCTCCGCGAAGGGCTTCCGATCGAGGAGGAGCAGTCTCTGTCGGCCAGTGAGCCGATCGAGGATGCGGAGCCGGTCGAGCCTTACAGCTTCTTGGTCGCCGCTCGTTGTGGTCTGGGGGTCGAGCGGAGACAAGCCGTTTTGGCGTCCCGGTCCGAACGCGAGAGGGAGGAGATCCTGATCGAGCACCTCGTGCGGGAGATCCCGAAGCTCAAGAAGCGCCGCGCCGACATGCAGAAAGTGCGGACGAACGGCCACGTCCACGGCAGCGGAAGCTAGCTAGCCAGCCGCCTACGGCGACGACGACGGCGATGACCGACGATGACGATGACGATGACGATGATGACGACGGCGATGCTTGTGACAGCGACGGTGCCTATGACGGCGACAGTGCCTATGACGACGACGAGTGTCCAGGGGAACGGAGAAGACGGAAGCGATGAGCGTTTTGGATATCAGACTCTACGGTGACCCTGTCCTTCGTCGTAAGGCAGATCCGATCGACGAGTTCGACGGCGACCTCAAGGAGCTCGCCGAGGACATGGTCGACACGATGTACGAGGCCGACGGAGTCGGGCTGGCGGCGCCCCAGATCGGGCTCTCCGTCCGGATCCTGGTTGCCGATGCGGACCACGCCGAGGATCGGAGCACGGCCCGCGTCTTCATCAATCCCGAGATCCTGGAAGCCGACGGAACCTGGAAGATGGAGGAGGGCTGTCTCTCCATCCCCGGAATCCGAGCGGACGTCGTGCGGCCCGAGCGGATCGTGGTGAAATACCTCGATTTGGATGGCAACGAGCACACCGAAGAGATGCACGAGATGTGGGCCCGCGTGCTCCAGCACGAGATCGACCACCTCGACGGGAAGCTCTTCATCGACTACCTCTCGCAGATCAAGAAGACGCTGATCAAGCGTACTCTCAAGGAGTTGGAGGAGGAGGCCAGAGCCTACCTCGCCGAACTCGAGGCGGAGGAAGACGAGGACGGGAACGGCGCAGCGCGTTCGAGCTGACGACCGCCACCCCGCCTGCCGATACTCTCCCTGGAGGGCCGCTCTTGGCAGAGACTCCGGCAAACTTCGATTTCTCGGCTTGGGTGCGTCTCGCCCAGTCCGACCCCGACCAGTTCGAAGCTTCACGGCTCGAGCTGATCGAGGCGTTCCTCGCGTCCGTGCCCGAGGATCGGCGTGAGCAGCTCCGCCGCTTCCAGTGGATGATCGACCGGGAACGCGAACGCGCCAAGACCCCCCTCGGTGCGTGTGTGCGCCTCAGCGAGATGATGCACGAGCGTGTGCACGGAGACGGTGGATTGCGCGAGCAGCTCGAAGGTCTCACTGCGGCGGCCCGTGGCGAGATGAAGGATGACGAGCCTCGAGCCGTAGCGGAGATTCTCGAGTTCCCGAACCGCGGTGAGAATGGCCGCGGAGTGGGAGCGCGGAGTAGCGAATCTGCGAAGGGCGAGCGACCCGACGTAGAGCCGCCGGCTGACGGGCCGAGTCGCGACGCTCCTACGGGCGGTGACCTCGACGACGATCCGACGGCCTAGCTCTAGTCCCCAGTCGGCTCACTCGCCGCAGAGCGAGACGATCTCCTCCTCCGACAGGATCTCGCGCTTGGCCTTGGCCGCCGCGAGGATCTTACCCACCAGCTCCTCGGTCGGCTCGATCCCACGCTGGCGAAGGTAGAACGAAACGTTGGACGCCCCGGACATGAAGCCGATCTCGATTTCCTGGCGGCGTCCGATCATGTTCGCGGGAACTCCCGAGTAGACGGCGTCGACGAGCCAGGGCTCGTTCCGGTTCATCGCTTTGACGATGGCCGCCGCGTGGACCCCGGTGGACGTACGGAAGGCATCGCGGCCCACCGCGGGGTAGTTCGCCGGGATCGGGATGCCGGTCGCTTTGCTCACCGCGAGGCAGTAGTCGTAGAGGTAGCTGAGATCCCGGTCGGTCCATCCATCGAGACGCAGGTTGATCAGGAGTTGGTCCATCTGCGTGTTCCCGCACCGTTCGCCGATGCCGAGCCCCGTGCCGTGCACACGATCGACGCCCTCGTAGATCGCCTGCATCGCGTTCGGGATGGCGAGTCCGCGGTCCGAGTGGCCGTGCCAGTCGATCTTCGTATCCGTTCCGGTCTCTGCGACGACCTCCCGAACGAAGCGAACGAGTGCCGAGACACCGGGAGGATTCGCGTGCCCTACGGTGTCCGCAATGCAGACTCGATAGGCACCGGCCCGGATCGCGGTCTGGAACAACTCCTTGATCGACGCGGGGTCGGTCCGGGTCGTGTCTTCGGTGACGTACATCACCGGGATCCCGTTCTTCACTGCGTAGGAGACCGCGTCTTCCGTCATGCCGCGGACCTTGTCGAGCGTCCAGCCTTCGGCGTAGAAGCGGATCGGCGAGGAGCCGATGAACATCGCAGCTTCGACCGGATATCCCACCTTCATCGAAATGTCGATGAGAGGGTCGATGTCCGCGCGCGTGGTGCGGACGGCGCAGTTGGGACGGATGCGGAGACGCTGGTCGCCGATCTCTTTGGCGATGGCGACACAGGTCTCGTGAGCCTTGGGACTCGCGCCCGGGAGACCGATGTCGCAGGCGTCGATGCCGAGCGCTTCCATGAGGTGGACGATGCCGAGTTTGTCGCCCAGAACCGGATCGGTGATCGAGGGGGACTGAAGCCCGTCGCGCAGTGTCTCATCGTCCAGCTCGACCCGTCGGTTCGGCGCGAGCTTTGGAGGCAAGAGTTCGCTGTTCCAGTCGTAGATGAGATCGGGATGCGGCGTTCCTGTCTCCATCGAGTCGTCCTTTCCTCTAACCTGCGAGTACCTGTAGGAGACGCGGCCCGAGATCCTTCCACGCTTCTTCCGTGTTCCCTTGGAATTCGCATCCCGCGGCCAACGTGTGTCCGCCGCCACCCATCGCTTGCGCCACTTGGTTGATCGTGAAGTTCCCCTTGGATCGTAGGGAAATCTTCACGTCGCCGGGAGACATCTCCTTGAGGACGGTTGCGATCTCGACGCCGTCGATCTCCAGGATGTTCGTGACCGCTTCGCGCAAGTCGTCCCGCTCGACGTCGTGTTCCGCGATGACCGAGTAGGGGATGCTGACCACGGCGATCTTGCCGTGCTCGTGGAACTGCATGTTCGAGAGCACCCACCCGAGTACGCGCGCCTTCCTCAGCGGGTTCGAAGCGAAGAGGTTCCGGTAGACCCAGGTGGTGTCGACGCCGCGGCGGATGAGGTCCGCACAGATATCGAGGGCGTCGGGGTCGTTCCGAAGGTACTTGAACGAGTTCGTGTCGTAGCTGATCGAGATGTAGAGCGGCTCCGCGATCTCCTTGTCGATGTTCCAGCGGAGATCGTCGCGCAGGAGTTTGTACACGAGACAGCCGGCCGCAACCGCACTCGAGTCTCCGTAGATCTCGCGGTCGAATCCTGGGGAGATCGGATGGTGGTCGAGGTAGAGGGTCGAGATCCCGGCTTCCCGCATCCAGTTGTCGACGCCGTTCAGCTGGCTCGGCTGGTGCGTATCGACGACCAGGCCCAGATCCCACGACTCGGCAGCCGCCTCGTCGCGGTCGTTCTGAAAGACGAGGAACTGCTGCTCCGGGTCGAGGAACGCGTACCTGTCCGCGGGGCGGTCCGGCAGCAAGATGCGGGATCGCTTGCCCTCACGCGTCAGCGCACGAGAAAGCGCGACGACACTTCCGAGACCGTCCCCGTCGGGACCGGCGTGCGTGGTGAGCAGCACGGACCCCGCGTCGCGGATCCGTTCGGCGAGCTTGTGAAAACTGGATTCGAGTTGCAAAGACACCACCCCCACCCAAGACGTACGAAAGTGATCCGGTCGTTCTTCGGTTCGCTAGAGTCGACCGAGCTGCGAACGGCACATCTCTACGGAACGGAGGATGGTATCGCCCGGGCGCAGAAGGCGTCAACGCGACAAGGGGAGGTACGGGTAGGTACGGATGATACGTTGGATACGACGACCACCGTCCGACTCGCCTGGTCTACGAGAAGACCTGCCGGAGCAGAGCCTCCAGCTCCGTCTGGTCGTGTTCGTCGAAACGAGCCGGAGACCGGCTGTCGAGGTCGAGGACTGCGAGGAGCGTACCGTCGCCAGAGATGACCGGAACCACGAGTTCCGAGCGAGACGACGCATCACAGGCGATGTGTCCGGGGAACGCGTGGACGTCGGGGACCAGGACGGAGCGGGTCTCCTTTGCCGCAGCGCCGCAGACGCCGCGTCCGAACGCGATCCGTAGGCAGCCGACCGGGCCTTGATAGGGGCCGATGACGAGTTCGTCCGGTTCTGTGACACGGTAGAAGCCGCAGAAGCTGACGTCGTCCATCCGGTCGTAGAGCACGGCGGCGACACTCGCCATCTTTGCGATGACGTCCGTCTCGTCCTCGAGCAGCGCGCCGAGGTCACGTCCGATCTCGACGTAGTTCGTGCCCTTTGCCACTACTTCCTCCAGACGATCGGAACGGCCGCGCCGCTCTCGGGGTCCCGCACCCAGTACCGGCCGGATCGCAGCTCCGAGGCCGCACCACTGAGTGCATACTCGATCCCTTGACCGCCGCTCCAAGTCGCCACGGGGCCTGGCGCGATCCGCGCGACCCGCCTACCGCTCGCGTCGAACACTTCCAGCGTCGGTGGCGATTCGACCGATGCACGGCGCAGGTGGAGAGTGACGCCGTTGCGGCCGGAGCGGAGCAACGTCAGTGGAGATGCGGCCGCCGAAGCCGGCGCCAAGGGCAGGCGAAGCCGTCCCCAGCCTTGCTCCGCGGAGTCCACATCGGGGAGAGGCTCGGCCGCGCCGCTGAGCAGTCCGGCGACTTCGGCCGGACTCCAGTGGAGATCGAATGCGCCGCCCTCGAGTCCAGCCGAGACGAGAAGCGCGACGGCCCCCGCCACATGTGGACAGGCCGCGGAGGTTCCGACGAAACGGGTGTACCCCGGCACGGTCGTCGAGACCGCGTCGGTCGCGATCAGGTCCGGCTTCGCGAGCCCGCTGCCGGTAGGGCCGTAGGAGCTGAACGGCTGCACCACGGTCGCCCGCCACGAATAGGCTCCGACCGAGAGCACCCACGGGGAGTCGGCCGGGATGGCGAGGCTGCCCGATTCCGCCCGGTCGTCGGTGCTCAGCCCCCCTTGGTTGTCGACTCGAAAGACCCGGAGCCGCACACCCTCGGGATTGCCTCGATCTGCCCGGATTCGGAACTCGGGATTCGTCCAGTTGGCAGACGCGATCGTGACCTGACGGAGTGCGTAGGGGTAGTCGTCGCCGAAGTCGATCGCGCTCGTGCCCCGAAGGATCCCGCCTTCGTACACCTCGATCTGGAACGAGACATCCGTCGAGAGAGGCCAGCGGTCCCAGGTGAGGATGAGAGAGATCGCCGCGGTTCCCGATTCGATCCCGACGCCGTTGCCCGATGCCGTGCCGGTCAGGACCCAGCCGTCTCCATCCACCTCGCCAACGGTTCCGTTCCAGTGCGCGCGACGGTAGTTTCCGGCTGAGGTCACCCAGTGAATCCCCTCCGAAGCGGCGATCTTCGTCATGTCTACGATCGGGCCCGTTCCGTCACCTCCGCCCAGGAACCACGCGAGTGAGTGACTCACCACCTCGACCTGTTCGGCAATCAGCCAGTTGATCGCTTCCTGGAGCTCGCCCGAACTCGCGATCTCGGCGAGGTAGAGTTCCGCATCCGGTGCGACGTCGGTCACGATCTGCGCGCAGGCCAAGCCGTGGCTCTGATCGCTCCTCTCCCCGGTGAACGAGCGGTAGTGGACGGTTTCGGGAAGCGCGCCGTCGAACTGATCGTTGAGGTATCCGTTGAATCCCAGATCGATGATGCCGACCCGAACACCCTTGCCCGTGATTCCGAGCGCATGCGTCTCCGGAACCTTCATCGCCGCGACCCCTTCGGAGGTCGTATCGGCGACCGTGCCCACCAACGGTGTCTGACCGTTGCCCACCTCGGACGGGGGAGGAGGGGAGAGGCGGGCGCCCAGCCTCTGGCCGAGATGTACGACGTCCACGTTGGCAGCGATTCCCGGAACTGCCGCTCGCGGAGCGACGATCTCCCATACGCGTGCCGATGCGTCTGAGGCGCTCGAAGCTGAGGACAGGACACGCACTCCCTGTGCTTCGAGCTGGCGCACCAGTACAGAACGTCCCGGTTCGGTTGCCGCACCAGGTGACACGACGAGTTGGAGACGCAAGCCGTCCGGTGTTTCGAGGGGAGCTGCGAGATCGAACAGGTCCGTCGCTGTGGCGGCGCGCGGGCCTGCCTCCTCCAGGAGACGCGCGATCCTCGGCTGGATCGTCCCTGCGTCTGCCTCCTCCGCGGACGCACCGGAGAAGAACGCGAGCGTACAAAGAACGAGTAACGACGTTCTGGCGAGGCCCTGGCAGGTCGTCAGGCGGCGGCGGGGAGTGAGGCCGCGGCTCCTCACCACTCGGCCTCGACGCCGATGCTCAGGTAGGCGGCGGTCCGGTTCGATCCTGTCGTCAACACGGTTCCCTCCGAGGTGAGCGTCTGTCGTTCCATGGACGCGAGTGAGAGTCTACCGCCGAAGCGGAGGGGGAAGGCGGTGTCCCGCAGTTCGTATCCGACTCCCAAGACTCCGGCCAACGCGGTCCGGTTCCCGTCCGCCTTCTCGTTCGACCCGTTGATTCGGTACTCGAACGCCTCTCGCAGTACCCAGAGTTCGAGACCGAGGGACGCGTACGGGGAGCGATCGGCCTCGGGCATCCGGTAGTTCGCCTCGAGCGCGATCGGGAGCCAGAGAAGCGTGGACTTCGCGGATTCGACGAACGCGGGGTGGGAGAGAGACGCCTCGTCGCGGTAGGCCCCGAGTCCAAGCGAACCGCCGAACGACTCTCCCGTCAGCGCGAGCCCGAGCCGGAGCATCGGTCCGCTCCCATGGGAGTCGCTCACCGAGCCCGCGAGGGGAGCGGCCCAGCCGGCACCTCCGAAGATGCCGAGCTTGGCTTCCGCGGCGACCGCGTCATCGTGCCTACAGAGCGGTGAGGCAAGGGCGGCGAGGGCGGCCAGGGCGACTGCCAGCGCTGTGTTCGACGTTCGCACGAGTCGACTCGTCACTCGTCGGGTTCCGACGAGCGTGGACGCGAGGAAGGGGCGTCCGAGCCGCCTTCCTCGTTGCGTGCCGTCCCTAGAGGTTCTCGATGATCGCAGACGCGAACTCCGAGGTACGGAGGAGGGTCGCCCCGTCCATCAGTCTCTCGAGGTCGTAGGTCACCTGCTTCTTCGCGACCGTATTCGCGATCCCCTTGCGGATGAGGTCCGCGGCCTCGGTCCAGCCGAGGTAGTCGAACATCATGGCGCCCGACAGCATGACGGAACCGGGGTTGATCTTGTCCTGGTCGGCATACTTCGGCGCGGTGCCGTGCGTCGCTTCGAACACGCCGATGTGATCACCGATGTTGCTACCCGGTGCGAGTCCGAGCCCGCCCACCTGCGCAGCGCACGCATCGGAGAGGTAGTCACCGTTGAGGTTCGTCGTCGCGATGACGTCGTACTCGTCGGGACGGAGGAGGAGCTGCTGGAACATCGCGTCGGCGATCCGGTCCTTGAGGACGATCTTGCCGTCCGGAGCCTTGCCGTCGAACTTCGACCAGAGATCCGCCTCGGTGACGATGTGATCGCCGAACTCGCGGGCGGCCACGTCGTAGCCCCAGCGGTTGAACGCGCCTTCGGTGAACTTCTGGATGTTTCCCTTGTGGACCAGCGTCACGCTCTTCCGCTTCAGCTGCACTGCGTGCTGAAGCGCCTTTCGGACGAGTCGCTCGGAGCCGGTGACGGAGATCGGCTTGATGCCGACGCCCGAGTCCTTCCGGATCTCCTTGCCCATGCTGCCGAGGAACTCGATCAGCTTTGCGACTTCCGGCGTGCCCTGTTCCCACTCGATCCCCGCGTACACGTCCTCGGTGTTCTCACGGAAGATGACGACGTCGAGTTTGCCCGGCTCCTTCACCGGCGAAGGAACGCCCGGCACCCAGCTGACGGGACGGACGCATGCGTAGAGGTCGAGGATCTGACGGAGCGCGACGTTGATGCTGCGGATGCCGCCACCGACCGGAGTGGTGAGGGGACCCTTGATGGCGACGTACGCCGTCTTGATCGCCTCGAGCGTGTCGTTCGGGAGCCAGACGTTCTCGCCGTAGACTTCGAGCGACTTCTCGCCGGCGAAGATCTCCCACCAGACGACTTTCCGGTCTCCGCCGTAGGCCTTGGAGACGGCGGCGTCGAAGACGCGGACGGAGGCCTTCCAGATGTCTCGGCCGGTACCGTCGCCTTCGATGAACGGGAGGATCACCTGGTCCGGCACCTTCAACCCGTCGCCGTGGGGCTGAATGAGTTGACCTTCCTCGGGGATACGGATCTTCTCGAAGGACACTGGAACCTCCTCCATGCACGGACCAAGAACTGGGCGAGTATCGAACCGCGCCGGGCCCGGGTGGGGGTGGACGCCGGCGAGAGGAGAGAATCTAGCAGATTGGGCGCTCCAGGGAAGGTAGTGAGGCGCCGATAAGTGAATCTCCGTAGGGTAGTTGGCCACAGTGACCTCACCGTTCTCGTTGACATCCCCCAGTTGGACAGCTATCTTGCCCGAACCGGTCGTTTTTGCACGACCACGGGAGCGCTCCATTTTCGAGCGGGTCGGTCTTCCGTTAGCGATATGCCAAGAGCAAGGGAGGGATACGTTTGCCCGGTGTGAAGGTCAAAGAGGGCGAGTCTTTCGAGAGCGCTCTCAAGCGCTTCAAGAAGAAGTGCGAAAAGGCGGGGATCCTCGCCGACGTGCGTAAGCACCAGTACTTCGAGAAGCCGAGCGAGCGCAAGAAGCGCAAGGCGAACGCCGCGCGACGGAAGATGCTCGCAGCACAGCGGAAGGCGGCCCGGCAGAACTAGCCGGACGTCGCCCGCGAACGAAGCCCCTCCGGCAGTCTGCCAGGGCGTCGACTCCCAGCTTCCGCGTGAGACATCACGCGTTTCTCTGCGGGAAGGAGTCCTCTCCAAGGTGAACGCCCATTCGCTCGCGGTACTCGAGTTCGAAAAGGTCCGTCGGATGTTGCTCCGATGGACCTTTTCCGCGCTCGGCACCGAGCGAGCGGAATCACTCCTCCCGGATCTCTCAGCCGAAGAGATCGAGGTGTCGCTCGCCCGCATCACCGAGTGGAAGTCACTCGAGATCGCGGGACGGGCTCCGTCCGCCCCGGAAGTTCCCGACCTCCGTCCGATGCTCGGCCGTCTTCGCAAGACCGGCGATGTCCTGTCCGGAGAAGAGCTGGCTGCGTTCGTTCCCCTGCTCCGCCAGATGCGGGAGCTGAGGGCCACCATCCGGCCGGACGAGGAGCGTCCCCTTCCCGAACTCCTCGCGCTCACCGCTCCCATACCCGACGTCCGTGACCTCGCTCTGCGGCTCGAGCGCTCCATCGCCCCGACGGGGGAGATCCGCCCCGAAGCGAGCCCACGCCTCGCTCGAGCTCGGGCCGAACTGGCGGACTCGCAGCGACATGCCTCGGAACACCTCCAGTCCCTTCTCGACCGGGTCGGAACGGACCGACGGGAAGACGCATTCGTCACGCTCCGCGACGATCGGTACGTCGTCTCGATCCGGAACCACGACCGGGAGCTCTTTCCCGGCTTCGTGCACGGGCGCTCGCACTCGGGCCAGTCGGTTCTGGTCGAGCCGGTCGAGGCGCTCGAGATCAACAACCGCCTGGCCGATCGCCGCGAGGACGTCCGCCAGGAGGAGCTGCGAGTCCTTCGTGAACTGACCGACGCGCTTCAGGAACACGCAGAGGGTCTGCGGGAAGCGCACGACATCGTCGGGACGTGCGACCTCATCCGGGCCCAGGCAAAGCTCGCGCTTCGGATCAAGGCCGGGGCCCCGGACCTGAACGAGTCTGGCGAGATCCGAATCGTCGCGGGTCGCCACCCGATCCTGGCCGATGCCCAGGCTGGCGGTGGCGCTCCGGTCGTGCCCCTCGACCTGGAACTCGGTGGCGAGCGTTCCGTGCTCCTCGTCTCGGGTCCCAACATGGGTGGAAAGACAGTCGCGCTCAAGACGGTCGGCCTCCTCACGCTGATGGCGCGCGCTGGGCTCCACGTCCCCGCCGAGCCGGGGACGGATCTTCCGCTCGTCGACGAGGTATTCGTCGACCTGGGGGACGAGCAGTCGATCGAAGCGGACCTCTCCACGTTCGCGGCGCATCTTCGGAACATCGGCCGTCTCTGGGACCGCGCCACGAGCCGCTCGCTCGTCCTCCTCGACGAGCTCGGTGGCGGTACGGACCCAGAGGAAGGCGCTGCGCTCGCGATGGCGCTTCTCACCGGGCTCGCCGAGCGCGGGACGCTCGCCGTGGCGACGACCCACCTCACGTCGCTCAAGCTCTACGCGCAGGAAGCCGCGGGGATGTGGAACGGTTCGATGGAGTTCGACGCTGTCTCGCTGGAGCCGCGATTCCGTCTCCAGATGGGGGAGGTCGGCCGGTCCCGCGCGTTCGAGATCGCGCAGCGGATCCTTCCTGGTTCCACTCTGCTCGAGCGGGCGCAGGAGTACCGGTCCCCGCAGCTCGTCGAGTTCGACCGGATCTGGGCGCGCGTGGACGAGGAACGTCGCGCGCTCGAGGCAGAGAGGAGCGGACTCGCCGCAGATCACCGCCGACTCGCGGATCTTGCGGAGAAACGCTCGCGGCAGGTGGAGCGTCTCAACGATCGGGTGAAGGCGGTTCGGGATGCGCGAGACCGACTCGTCGACGAGGCGTACCAGAAGGCTCTCGCCGAAGTGGCCGCCATCCGCAAGGAACTCGAGGATGAGCTGAAGAAGGGCCACCCCGAAGGCGGAGTGCAGGCGGCTCGCCGCGCGGAGCGGAAGATGCAGCGGGTACGGGCGGCGTCGCGAGACCGCGGTCCTCGGCGTCGGGAGCCGGGGCGTCGACTCGACCCGAGCGGAATCGTCGTAGGAGGTCAGGCATACATCCCCGATCTCCGTGCGCTCGTCCGCATCGAACGTGTGGACTCGGAGGCGGGAAAGGTCCGGGTCGACTGGCATGGACGCCATCTCGAGGTTCAGGTTTCGGCGCTGGAGGCGCCACCCGAGGGCAGTTCGAAGTCGACGCCCAAGGCTGCGGTCCGTTACGACATCGGTACGGACTCCGTCTCTAGGGAATTGGATCTGAGAGGCCAGCGGGCGGAAGATGCCCGCGAGAATTTGGATCGTTTCCTGGACCAAGCCGCATTGGCTGGTCTGGGGCAGATACGGATCGTTCACGGAAAGGGTACCGGCACCCTGAAGAGGGAGGTCGAGGGGGCGCTGGCCAAGCACCCGCTCGTGGAGACCTACCGGATCGGGGAACCGAGTGAAGGGGGCTGGGGCGTCACGATCGTCGCTCTGGCTCGTCCGCGTACCTAGCTAGCGGGGACGGCGGAAGCGGGCTCTGCAGTGGTGTCGTCGTCGGGGAGTGTCTCCCAGGGCGACGGCTCTCTGACGAGCGCGCCTCGGCGTGTTCCTGGACGTTTCTTCTGCGCGGGCCAGGTGCCCACGTGGAGGAGGAGGCTGCGGAGCTTTGGCCAGGACTGGGTCAGATCCGTTCGTGGAGCAAGTGCGCTCGGCGAACGACATCGTCGACATCGTCGGCGCCCAGGTGGCACTCACGCGTGCCGGAATCCGGCTCAAGGGGCTCTGTCCGTTCCATCAGGAGAAGACCCCCTCGTTCCACGTCAGCCCTGACCACCAGACCTACCATTGCTTCGGCTGTGGAGCCGGCGGCGACGTCTTCTCCTTCGTGATGGAACTCGAGAACATGACCTTCCCCGAGGCGCTTCGCCACCTCGCGGAGAGGGCCGGGATTCCGGTGCCGGACCGACAAGGGCCGAGCAGCTCCAACCTCGAGCGGATCCGGCAGGCGCTCCAGATCGCGCGTGGCTTCTTCGTCGAGCGGCTCCGTGCGTCCGAAGGGACGCGGGCCCGGGAGTATCTGGCCGGACGCGGCATCGGACAGGAGCTGATCGAGAGCTATGGGCTGGGGTTTGCGCCCGATTCGTGGGACGGGCTCCTCCGGCACGCGAAGCAGTGGATCACGGAGCGGAGCCTGATCGAGGCCGGTCTCGCGATCGAGGGACAGGGAGGGCGCGCCTACGACCGGTTTCGGAACCGGGTCATCGTCCCGATCGAGAGCTCGGGTGGTGCGCCGGTCGGCTTCGGCGGCCGGATCCTGGCCGACGAGGAGCCCAAGTACCTGAACTCGCCGGAGACCCCGGTGTACCGAAAGGGTTCGGTCCTCTTCGGGGCGGCCCAGGCTCGCACTGCCATCCGGGAAGAGAACCGAGTGCTCGTGGTGGAGGGGTACTTCGACGTCCTCGCGCTGGCGCAGTCCGGAATCGGATCGGCGGTGGGGACGTGCGGTACGGCGCTGACACCTGAGCAGGCGCGTCACCTGGCGAGGTATGGGGGGCGGATCGTGCTCCTCTTCGACGGAGACAAGGCGGGGATCCGAGCTGCACTCCGCGCGCTGCCGATCGTGGTGGCGGAGCACGCCGACGTTCGCGTGCTCTTCCCGCCGTCCGGACAGGACCCGGACGACTGGGTCCGGTCCGCAGGAGAAGACGCCGTCCGCCACGCCTTGGATCACGCGTGGACCCCGGTCGGATTCCTCGAAGAGCGGGTGCTCGCAGGGGCCCTGACCCGGGACGACGCCGCCCGGCAGGCGGTGACGCTCGTGGGCCGTATCACGGACCCACTGGTCCGCGATCTATGGGTGCAGGAGATCTCCGGGCGGTTCGGAGTAAGAGAAGACACGGTCTGGACCGGAGTGAAAGCCGAGATGGAAGGCGGCGGGAAGCCCGAGCGAGCCCCCGCTCCGCGTCCGAGCGCGTCCGCCGGCAAGGGTTGGAAGAGCCTCGAACGGGTCTGTCTCCAGGTGGCTCTGGAGCATCCGGATCGGGCCACCGAGATCGCCGAGGCGGTCGCGTTGGGGAACCCTCGGGCCGAGTTCGCCCAGGTTCTGTCGTGGCTGTCGGATCAAGCGCCGGCGGAAGGGGAGTTGTCCCCGACCCCGGCCGAGCTGGTTTCCCGTGCCCAGAGTGAGCTCGAGGGGGTACCGAGCCTGGCCTCGGCCCTGGTGCACGAGGACAACGCGCCGAAACCCGAGGTCGGTCCGCTCATCGATGCGCTCCGTACTCGGGCGCTACGGCACAAGATGGCTCAGGTGACACGTGACATCCGCCGTGCGGAGTCGGTCGGAGATCAGGAGGCGCTGAGCCGGCTCCTGATGGAGAAGCAGCGTCTGGCCCGGGGGGAGGACGGGGCGACGCTGGCTGGATCTGCAGCGACTACGGGACCCCAGGAGCACAGAATCCCGTCTACTGGTCTTGAGGCCGAGGCGGAAGGGTCCATATAATGCCGAGATGCCCAAAAAAGGAGAGAAAGCCCGCATGAAGGTGAAGACCCGGAGCAATTCCCTTCAGGAGCTCAAGGACCTGGCAGTTCGTCAGGGGTACGTCACCTACGACCAGATCGATGCTCGCGTCGACAAGTCGGGGGACTCGAGCTTCATGGTGGACCAGATGGACGAAGCGTTCACCATGCTGCAAGAGCTCAACGTGCCCTGGTACGACAGCGAGGAAGAAGCCTACAAGTTCCAGAAGCAAGCCCGGGCTCTCGAGAAGAAAGAGGAAGAGGAAAAGCCTGCTGCGCAACCTGTCGTCCGCTATGACGACCCAGTACGAATGTACCTGCGCGAGATGGGCCGCGTTCCTCTCCTCAATCGTGAGGGCGAGGTCGAGATCGCAAAGCGGATCGAGTCGGCGGAGCACGCGATCATCCACGCGATGTTCCGGACTCCGATCGCGATCCGCGAGATGCAGCACATCACCGAGAAGATCAAAGAGAACAAAGCCAAGCTGGAAGACCTGATCGCGATCGATCTGGCCAACTGGAACGGCGAGTACTCTGCGATGCAGGAGCGGAAGCGGATCTCCCAGACGATGGGACGGATCAACCGCTACTGGAAGGATGTCGATACCCTCCGCGCCGACATGGGAAAGAAGATGTCCCAGAAGAAGCGGACGGAGTTCGACGCCTCTCTCGAGGAAGCGGAGCAGAAGGTCATCAAGGAAGTCCTCCGGCTCGGGGTGAACCCGAAGTTGGTGGATCGCCTGAGCGCGAAGCTCAAGCGTGAGCGCTACCGTCTGGAAGACGCCTACGAGCTGATCGACAGTCTCGAAGAGGACATGAACACCCGGAACCGGAAGCTGTCCACGCTCTCGGCCGGGAAGAAGAAGTCCACGAAGAAGACGACGAAGAAGGCGGCCACTACGGCGCGTCTGAGCGCGAAGCAGCTCGAGGTCCAGGCGCTCGAAGACGAGTTGGCCGAGCTCGATCGCACGGTGAAGGGGGAGAAGCGGAAGATCCGTCGTCACGAGAAAGACGTGAAGATGGATCTGGCGGAACTCCGGATCGTGACGAACTCGGTGGCCAAGGGCGAGTCGGATCGTGACCAGGCGAAGAAGGAGATGATCGAGGCGAACGTGCGTCTCGTCATCTCGATCGCGAAGCGCTACACGAACCGCGGTCTCGAATTCCTGGATCTCATCCAGGAAGGGAACTCGGGCCTCATGCGTGCGGTCGACAAGTTCGACTACCGGAAGGGCTACAAGTTCTCGACCTACGCGACGTGGTGGATCCGTCAGGCCATCACCCGCGCGATCGCGGATCAGGCGCGTACGATCCGTGTGCCGGTGCACATGATCGAGGCGATCAACAAGGTCGTCCGGACCTCGCGTCGTCTGCTGCAGGATCTGGGGCGGGAACCCACCCCGGAAGAGATCGCCGAGCGGCTCAAGATGCCTCCCGAGAAGATCAAGATGGTCCTCAAGGCGGCGCAAGAGCCCGTTTCGCTAGATCGGCCGATCGGAGAGGACGACGACTCGAACCTCGGAGACTTCATCGAGGACACGAGCGTCATCTCGCCGGCGCACTCGGCCGCCTTCGCGATGCTTCGGGACGAGGTGAACGAGGTGCTGGAAACGCTGACGAAGAGGGAAGCGCGGGTGATCCGGCTCCGCTTCGGGCTCACCGAGGACGGCTGTCCTCGGACGCTCGAGGAAGTCGGCGCGCTCTTCAACGTGACGCGCGAGCGGATCCGGCAGATCGAGGCGAAGGCGCTGCGCAAGCTACGCCATCCGACCCGGAAGCGTCGTCTGCGCGCGTTCGTGGAGATGACCTGATCTCGCCCCGCGGCGAGACGGTGCAGTTCGAGAAGAGGGGAGGGAACGGGCGACCGTTCTCTCCCGTCTCGTTTCCGTCCGTGGTCTTCTTGTCGGTTCTCCTTCTCGCGGTGTTCGCGGCGGAGGGAGAGGCCGAGGGACTTCGAGGGTTGTACTACGGAGAGCGGGTGGGCCTTCGTGCATCTTCGGTGATCGGGCCTCCGGCCCCGACGTCGATCCGAACCGGACACTTCCGGTCCAATCAGCCGCCTCCGCTCCGATCTACGTGGCCGACCTCGTACGCCACTTCGTACGCAACCTCCTACGCCAATTCCTACATCACTTCGTACGCCTCCTCGGTCGACGAACGAAGAGAGCGGCCGCGCTCGGGTCGTCCCACCTCGTTCGGCGATGTCTGGCACGACGTCTCGACCGGAGTGGGAGACACGTTCGGTGACATGGTCTCCCTCTACACCGCACCGGCCAGGATCGACAAGCGAAGCGCCCTGTGGCTCGGGGGATTCGTTGCCGTAGGCGGACTGCTCTACGCGTATGACGGAGACCTTCACGACGCCCTCAAGCGGAACGAGTTCGTCGAGCCGTACAAGTGGGTGCGGGACACGGGCGAGTTCTTCGAGCCCGTGGCCCTCCAGGGGAACATCAACAAGTACCTGATCGGCGGGATGGTCGTGGGCTATGCCACCGGCCTCGAGCCGGTCACCTTGATCACGAGCGACATCCTTCGCTCCTTCCTCCTCACCGCGATTCCCAAGGAGACTGCGAACGAGTTGGTCGGCCGGCGTGGCCCTCTTCGCAACGAAGGGCCGCGCAGCTTCGAGAGGGGAGACGGACGATCCTTCCCCTCGGGGCACTCGCTCGCCGTGTCGACGCTCGCGCGGGTCATCACCTACCGGATCCCGTACTGGCCCGTCCAGGCGGTGGCGTACACGATGATGGGGACGGTGCTTCTCCAGAGGGTGACGTCGGATCATCATTGGCCCTCGGATGCCTACACGGGCGGACTCTACGGTTGGTTCGCCACGGACCACCTCCTCCGTCGTCGCGACGCGAGACGGCTCGAGATCGTTCCAACCTATCCGAGTTCGGACGTCGGCCCGGGTGTGGGGATGAGGCTCACCTGGCACTGAGGTTTGGCCCTGAGGCCCGGCCCTGAGGCGGGCGCTTTTTCGCCTCGACTCCCGTTTCCACAACCTTGACCCGTCTGAACCTCGGTGCTACGGTTCCCGCTCGGGTTTGCTAGGAACCTGGGCCCATAGCTCAGGGGTTAGAGCTGCCGGCTCATAACCGGCTGGTCCTTGGTTCGAATCCAAGTGGGCCCAAATGGTCAGGGTGGGCGGATAGCTCAGTTGGTAGAGCATCGGCATCACAAGCCGGTGGTCGGAGGTTCGAGTCCTCTTCCGCCCACCAACTTCTTCTCCTCGGGAGTGGCGTCTTAGTCACGGCGGGGGAGCGAGGTTCGTTCGAAAGGCATGATGAAGGATCAGATTCCGATTCTCGCAGAACTGAGCCGAGCCGACCAAGAGAGCGCCCAAGTCCGCGAACGGGCAGCTTCCATTCCAAAAGAGATCGCACGACACGAGAGCGAGCTGAGCACGCATCGTCGCGCCTCCGAGGATTACGAGGCGAAGCTCGAAGAGTCGATGCGGGAGCGCCGCGCGCTCGAGCGGGACGCCGATCAGGCGCGGGCTCGTCGTCGCGAGGTCGAAGTTCAGCAGTTCCGCGTCAAGAACCAGGTCGAGTATCAGGCGCTCACGAAGGAGATCGAGGAGATGCGGCGTCGCACCTCGACCTTCGAAGAGCGGGCGATCGAGATCCTGACTGAGGAAGAAGCGGTCCAGAAGGAGTTCGACAAGCTCCAGGATCTCCTTCAGCAGGAAGAGGCGCGCTTCGGTGAGATCAAGAGCCGGCTCGAGAACGAGCTGGCCAGTCTCGAGGCCGAGGTCCGTCAGGCCGAAGCGAAGCGGATGGAGTTGGTCAATCGACTCGATCCGAAGATCCGCACTCGGTACGAACGGATCCTCCGTAGCAAGGGCGACATGGCTGTCGTTCCTGCCGTGGACGGAGCGTGTGGCGGCTGCTTCTACCAGCTTCCTCCCCAGAAGATCGGCGAGGTCAAGAAGGGGGAGAGCCTAGTCGTCTGCGAAGGCTGCGGGCGGATGATCGTCTCCCAGCCCGACTGATCTTCTCGGCTTTCGATCTGGCGAGTCGCGCGCGACCATGCCGCGCGGCGAACCCGCCCGCGCGCGGCACGCGATCACGCCGCGCGGCGAACCCGCCCGCGTGCGGCACGCGATACAGTTTCATCGGACGGAGAGCAGGTGTGACCGTCGCGAGGTCGATTCGTCGACTTCGAGGAAAGTCCGAGCTCCATAGGACAGGGTGCTGGGCAACTCCCAGTGGGAGCGATCCCAAGGAAAGTGCAACAGAAAGCAGACCGCCTCGTCTTCGGACGAGGTAAGGGTGAAACGGTGAGGTAAGAGCTCACCAGTGTCGCCGGTGACGGTGACAGCTCGGTAAACCCCACCCGGAGCAAGACCAAATAGGGGAGGAGAGGTCGTCCGCCTCGCTATGACTCCCGGGTTGGTCGCTGGAACCGGACGGCAACGTTCGGTCTAGATAAATGGCGGTCCTCTTCCGCTTCGGCGAGACGAGAACAGAACTCGGCTTACGGCCCGCTCTCCGTCCGGTACTCTCTCTCCTCGATGACCTCCTCTAGATTCACAGGGAATGCACTTCGCCAGTACCTGGTGCCGGCGAGCCTCGCGCTGCTCGTCCTGCTCGTGCTCGTCCCGAACGTCTTCGTGCTTCCGGCCGAGAGCCTCTATCCGATCCGATCCGATAGCGAGAAGTACGACAACGCTGCGATGGGATTCGCTCACTTCGTGGAGGACCTCCCGACCGCTCTTCCGAAGCTCTTCGGTGGTGAGTTCAGCGACGAGGAGCGGGAGCGGTACGAATGGGGGAGCGGGATCCTCCAGCACGCGCCGAGCTACGTCGTTCCGCTCGGGCTCACGTACTCGCTCCTCGGCCACTCCGAGAAGGCAGGGCGTCTCTTCACCGTCTTGCTGTCCGCCGCGACGGCGTTCCTCCTCGTCTGGTGGACCGAGAGAAGGTTCGGAAGGATCGCGGCAGCGTTGGCTGGAGTCGCGTTCGCATTCTGGCCGCCGCACGTGTACTTCGGCACGGCGATCATGACCGAGATGCCGATCACGTTCGGGGTCATCGCGGCAATCGTGGGGCTCGAGTCGACGCGAGCCCTTGGACCTGCGGACAAGGAAGGTGCGCGACGCTCGCTCGCGGAGAAGGGCTCTTTCCTCCGTCGAGCACTCTCGTTCCGTCGCCGAGACATCGGCCCCGTCGCCTTTGGGGGGGCGCTCCTGGCCCTTGCTGCGCTCGCAAAGTTCAGTTTGCTCTATCTGATCCTGCCGTTTCTTCTGCTCGACGTCGTGGAGCGCGGTCGCCGGGCCGGATGGCTCGCGTTTGTGGGCCTTCGGCTCGCGGGCTTGGGGCTGGTGTTCGGTCTCTGGGGTGGGTTCCTCGCCGGTGCAGACCTTCCCCGAGAGGGAGTCTCGGGTGGGTTCACGAGCGACCTCTTCCTCTTCCGGGGAAACTACGCGGAGGATCGCGGATTCGAGACCGTCGGTCTGGGGGACGCGAACGTACCCGTGTTGGTCGAAGCCGTGCGTAGGAACTCGCGCGCTTCGGCCGGCGAGATGGAAGAGGACGAGTACGTTTCGACGGTGTTCAGAGACGCGCTCCGCGCGACCATCCGGCAAGACCCGATCGGCTGGCTGGCGCTCGTGGGAGCGAAGGCGAACTGGTTCTGGAGCTGTCCGGCCGTGAGCACGGACGTGCAGGCGTGGTTCGGGCGCATTCCGCCGCCAACCCGGTTCCAACTCGTCGTCGTGATCTTTGGGCTCTTGGGGATCGGTGCCGTGATCCTGGGCGCACGGCAGGGATTCCTCCCACTTCTCTTCGTGACCTACCTCATGTCGATCCACGCCGTGACGCACCTGGTCGGTCGCTATGACATTCCGGCGGTGGCTCTCATGTTCGGCTACTCCGCGGGAGGCGCCGCACTGCTCGGCCGGTGGGTTCGAGACCTGGCGCGGAGGCGTGCCGGGGAAGTGGAGCCGAGTTCGGCGCTCCCTTCGGCTTTCGGGCCTCGTTCCTTCCGGACGCCGCGTGTTGCGATCCTGGCGGTTGGGTTGGTCCTACTCCTCCTGTTCGTACTCGTGCCTCGCGACGTCTGGGTGGGGGGCGGCATGGCGCCCGCTACTGCAGCGCTGGTGCATGCGTTCACCGGGTTCGCGTCCTGCCTCGCGTTGGGTGTCTGGCTCCTCTCGGGCTGGTGGGGGAGGCGGGCCTGGCCGCGAGTGGTCGGCGCGGCACTTCTTCCAGTCGTCTTCGGTCTCCTCGGAGTGGCCGACGTTCGTGCGAACCGCGATCCGGATCAGTGGGAGGCCAGGCTCTCGAAGCCGGGGGACACGATCGTGCAGAGGCTCGAGATTCCTGCCGATCTCGAGTGGAAAGCAGTGATCCGAGCCGAGGTGGCGATCGACATGTTGGCGGACGCGGGGACCAAGCCGGTCGTGGTCGTACGTCTGGATGGAACGGTCCTGCGTCAGTTTCCCGAGGGGATCGCGAATCTGGACGAGGACTACCTGATGGATCGGCGGATCCACGGCGCGCAGAAGCGTTATGAACGCGTCCTTCGGGCCTATGACGAGCAGCTGGATTCGTATGTTCGGCACAGGTATCCGGATGCAGGTCACGACTTCTTCCTCCAGTGGTACCGGATTCCGGTCGAGGTGGATTCGCTTCGGGGAAGGACGGAGGTGGAGATCGAGATCGAGCTGATCGATCCGAAGGGAGGTGGCGTCACCGTCTTTGGAGATGGCGATGTCGAGCCGAGCCCGCGAAAGGGACCGACACGCCGGGTCCATGCGCCCGCGTACCTCGAGAACCCCTACGAGCTTTCGGTCTACCAGTTCCGGCTCTTTGGCTCAGACCGCAAGCGGGCCGACGTTCGTCTGACCCGGCCGATGGATCTCTACAGCTCGCATGCAGACGGCGCGTTCGTGCGCGGAGGAGAGCCGCTGAAGGACGATCTCAGTCCGGCCCGTGGAGCCCAACGTGGTGAGTACCGAGTGCGACTCCGCACGAAGCTCCGGGGCTACTACGTCTACCGGGATCGTGGGAAGCCGGACCTGGACCCGATTTGGGCCGTCTATCCCAAGCCAGACGAACTTCCGGTGAGCGCGAACGATCTCCGGCACCTCTCGGCCCGACGTGAGGACTACTTCAACGGGTGGTGGTCCTACTGAACCAGAACGAATGGCTAGCGGGCTCCGGAAGGCGCACTCGTCGGCTGCGCGACCGAACTCGGAGAGCTCGGGAACACTCACTCGCCGAGCGTGTGTTACGCTCACGGCCGGGCCGGGGGCTGGAGGATTCGATGCAGCTAGCGGAGACGAGGGGTGAATTGCGCCCCGCGCCGCAGTCCGCCACATCCCGGAGCTGGCTCCACGCCCTTCTCCTCTTCGCGCTCGCGCTCCTCGCGACGAGCGGCCTTTCCAGTGTGTCGTTCGCCCAGCCATACTCGACGTTCGGAAAGAACAAGGTCCAGTACAACAGCTGGGAGTGGAACGTCCTCGAGAGCGAACACTTCGATCTCTACTTCTATGCGGAGGAAGAAGGGCTCGCACGCATCGCGCTCGAAATGGCCGAGGACGCGTTCGAGGATCTCCAGCCGAAGTTCGGGCACCAGGTGAAGCGGCGGGTCCCGCTCATCATCTACAACAGCTTCCAGGACTTCGAACAGAACAACATCACGCCGTACTTCCTGCCCGAAGGCGTGGCCGGGCTCACCGAGTTCGCGCGCGGGCGAGTGCTGGTTCCGTTCAACGGATCGCTCTCCGACTTCCGTACGACGATCCATCACGAGTTGGTTCACGTCTACCAGCTCTCTCTGATCGCGGAGGTCTACAAGGCGCACTTCCGGCAACCGTTCCTCTCGCCACCGCTCTGGTGGTCCGAAGGTCTCGCCGTCCACTTCACCGAAACGCGGGATCCCGAAGCGGACATGATCTTGCGCGACATGGTCGTGTCCGGAGGACTTCCGCCGATCGACGAGTTCTGGCGCTACGCAGGGAGCTTCCTCACCTACAAGCTCGGTCAGTCGGTGCTCGACTACATCGGTACGCATTACGGAGAGGACCGGATCCCCGAGGTCTATCGCCGCCTCTACCTTCACGACTCTTTTGCGGACGTCCTCCATGACGTCCTCGGAGTGAGCCAGTCAGAACTCTCCGAGCGTTGGGCCTACGATCTTCAGACCCGCTACTACCCCGACGTCGCGAACGCAGAGCCCGCGCGCTTCTCGTCCAAGGTACTGACCGGTGACGGTGGCGCGAACATGAAGGCCGTTCCGTTGCCGGACTCGCTCGGCGGAGTGGACAAGGGCTTCCTCTTCCTCTCGCCGCGAGACGGATTCACGAACGTCTACCGCGGATCTCGTCGCGGCAAGGAACGGGACGTCGAAACGCTCATCAAGGGAGAGCGGAGCCCTGGGTTCGAGTCGCTGCACCTCTTCCGGAACCGGCTCGACGTGTCGCCCGACGGGAAGCTCCTCCTCGTCTCCAAGCATCAAGACAGAGACGAGATCGTCGTCTTCGACGTCGTATCGAAGAAGGAAGAGGCACGGTTCGGGTGGCCGGAGTTGGTCGGGCTCTTGTCACCGAGCTGGGCACCGGATCAGAAACGGTTCGTCTTCTCTGGTCTCTCGCGGGACGGTTACTCTGATCTCTACCTCTATGACATCGAGAACCAGCAGCTTCGGCGATTGACTCACGACAGGTTCCAGGACATCGCGCCGTCGTTCTGCCCCTGGGCGGAGAAGGTCGTCTTCAGCAGCGACCGGACGCCCGGTGGGCGGGGAGGAACTCGGAACCTCTTCGTTCTCGACCTCGATACCGGCGCACTGCAACACCTCACGCGGGGATCCTGGACGGACTCGAGTCCGGTTTGGGATCCGAACGACCGCAGCGTTCTCTTCGTCTCGGATCGGGACCGGTTCTACGGAGTCTATCGAGTCGACGAAGAGGGTCGTGGGCACAAGCTCACGCGGTCGCTCGACGCGATCTTGGACCCGAGGCCCCTACCGGACGGGAGCGGTTTCCTCGCGAGTGTCTATCGGCGCGGTACGTTCCAGGTGTACGAGTTCTCGAATCCGGACACGCTCGGCCCGGCCGTCGATCTGATGGCGGCGACGGGCGCTCCCTGGGAGTGGGAGGAAGCGTCGCCGACGGTGGAGCCGCGGAAGGCGAACTACTCGACTCGCTTCTCGCTCGACTTCGCGCAGGGCGGCTTGCTCGTCGATCCGTCACTCCGGTCCGGCGAGGGACTCCAGATCGTCATGTCGGACCTCATGTCGAATCATCTCATCGCGTTCGATCTCGCGAACACGACCTTCTCGACTTCGGAGTTCCTCGACAACTTCTCGGCCGGGTTCACCTATCTCAATCTCAAACGACGGCTCAACTACGGACTCTCCGCGTTCCACTACTCGGGGAACTTCTACGACAACCTGTCTCTTCCGTACTTCGAGCGTCGTTCCGGGGCATCCGTGCTGCTCAGCTATCCGCTCTCGAAGTTCGAGCGGTTCCAAACCAGCTTCACACTGGCATACTCGGAAACCGACCGGCCGTCGATCGGCTTCGAACGGAAGGGTGCGGTGGGAACCCACTTCGTTTCGTTCATCCACGACAACTCGCTCTGGATCCCGACAGGTCCGATCGACGGGCATCGCCTCAACATCACAGCGGGGTTACGGCTGAACCTCAAGGAAGGCTCGGAGGAGAGCACGTATCTGCTCGGCGACTACCGGCGTTACTTCAGAGTCGGCACGCGTTCGACCTACGCCGTCCGTCTCCAGGGCAGGTGGAGTGATGGACCGAACCCCGAGTTCTACTGGATCGGGGGCTCGCACGGAATGCGGACCTACGATCGGCGGCAGATCGCGGGAAAGCGAACGCTCATGCTGAATCAGGAAGTGCGGTTCCCTCTCGTGCGCGGACTCGTGCTCGGCCTTCCGATGGGCAATCTCGAGCTGCCGGGCGTCGAGGGCGCAGTCTACTTCGATGCCGGATCCGGTTGGGACGAGGACTGGCCACCGGACTTCCTCGGCGGTTATGGCGTCGGATTCCGGATGGGCTTTGGGGGCTATCTCGTGCTTCGACTCGACGTCGGACGGCGGACGGACTTCGAGTCGTTCGGGAAAGAGACGCACACTCGCTTCTACATCGGGTGGGACTACTGATGCGCACTGCACCAAACCGGCAACCCGGCCTGGCGGCGCGTGCCGCGCTCTTCCTTGGATGGCTGCTCGTCGCCCCGACCTCTGTGCTCATCGCCAGTGACACGGAGACCGAAGTGCCCGCGTGGTCGGGAGGCCCGCTCGAGGTCGCCTGGAGTGACGACGCGGGGAGATGCGTCGAACTTCCTCTCGTGCCGTCGGGGGATCATCTCTTCGTCACGACGACCGATCGAAAGCTGTTCTGTTACGACCTCGGAACGGGGGAGAAGGTGTGGAAGCGGCGGTTCAAGACCGATCTCGCGACCGCACCGGCCGTGCTCGACGGGCCGGAGACTGCAGAAGGTTCGGAGCTCGAAGGGGGACGGCTCTTCCTCCAGGTGGGTGTGCGCGAGGATGCGAAGCTCTACGCGTTCCGTGCGGACGACGGAGACGAGGTCTGGAAGCTCCCTTCGTTCCCACGAGCGACGCAGCTCGAGGCGGACGATGCGTCGCTCTTCCTCTTGGACCTCGCAGGCAATCTCCAACGGATCGATCCTGTCGACGGATCGTCGGTCTGGGATCGCAGCGGCCTCGGCTGGGACGCTCCGGGATTCCTTCTCGAGAGCGACACGATCTTCGCGCTCGCGCGGAAGGATTCGCTCGTCGCACTCGACCGGGAAACCGGTGCGACCCGTTTCGGCAGCTACGTTCCGGGCTTCTTCTCCGCGGCTCCCCAGTTGGACGGAGATCGAATCCTCGCGGCGACGACAGAAGGCCGT
This sequence comes from Candidatus Eiseniibacteriota bacterium, assembly GCA_020633975.1. Lineage (GTDB taxonomy): Bacteria > Eisenbacteria > RBG-16-71-46 > CAIMUX01 > CAIMUX01 > JACKCR01. Next base: position 592,995 of record JACKCR010000002.1, read on the forward strand.
CTCTTCGCGATCAGCATCGAGAACGGGGCGGTGAAGGAACTCGGACGCCATCGTTCTCTCCAGCTCGCCCCACCGCTCGGGTTCGGGGATCGCGTCTTGACCGTCTCCTCGGACGGTTGGGTGGAGGCGAGCGCGGACTCGGTTCTCTGGACCGAGGATCTCGGGGAAGCGGTGCGGGGCACTCCGACGGCGGTTTCGGGTCTCTGTTTCGTGCCTACGTCGGCGGGGCGTCTGGTTGCGCTCCGTGCGGACACCGGTGCGCAGGTTTGGTCTCTGGAACTAGGCGATCGACTCTCCACGGCCCCGCTCTTCACCGAGCGCTTCCTCGTCGTGGCTACGAACCGGGGAGACGTGTATGCGTACGAGCACTGACCGGATCGTCACGGTGCTGGCGCTGGCGTCGTTCCTCCTCGCGTCCACGGGAAGCGAACTGCTCGCTGCGTCGCTCTGGATCGGGACGTCGGACGTATCGAGACCGGTCTGGGTGGATGACGACTACAAGGGGCTCGCTCCGGTCTTGGTCTCGGGTCTCTCTGCGGGCCCTCACCTCGTCGAGGTGGGCAACCGTTCCGGCGGTTCCGAGTGGGTCAGACCGTGGAGCACGAGGGTCACGCTGACGGCGAGCGACGACGAGGTGATCCGCCTGAGCATCCCACCCCTCCAAGTTCTACGGATCCTCTCGACCGGTCGTTCCGTCGAGGTCGGGATCGACGGCGACCCCGTCGGTTGGACACCGCTTCACGTCTTGATCCCTCGCGACCGTGCTCTCGAAGTGCAGCCGGGTGCGGCGACGCCTCTCCACTATCGCGCGCAGTCCGCGTCCGATAGCACGCTCTTCGTCGAGGCTCCGCGAGAGCCGCGTCGTGCTCCCGCGTCGTACGGCTCCTCTCACACGGGATGGCTCCTCCCACTCGGTGCGGTTGCCTGTGGTGTCGTCGGGGCATGGGCCCGGCAGCAAGGCGACCAGGCGTACGAGTCGTACCTGTCTACCGTGGATCGCGAGCAGATGCAGGACGAGTTCGATCGAGCCAGCAACTACGACGACGTCGCCGTCGGATTCTGGGTCGCCGCCGAGGTGCTCCTCGCCGCGTCGGTTTGGAAGTGGCTGCGTGGAGACGACGTAGACGTCCGGTCGGGGCAGGGTCATGTCGGGCCCGGTCCGTTCCAGCTCGGCGCGGACCCGGGTGGGGAGCTCCGCGTCGGAGTTTCGCTTCCGATGCCTTGGTCAGGCGGAGGGACCACGCAGACGGACGAGTCCGCCGAAGGGGAGGCGAGATGATCCGTCCCGGTGCGAGAGGCGTTGGGGAACGCGCGAATCGTGGCACGGCTTTCGTCATCGGCGACGCAGCCATCGGCGACGTCGCTATCGGCGCCGCGGCCATCGTGAGGGTCACCACCGCCGTCATCGTCGGCGTCGCACTCGCGCTCGGGGCGGGCGGCTGTGCGGAGAGGGACCGGGACAACCCGTTCGACCCGCACAACTCCCAGACGGGAGGGGAGCCGTCGGCCGTGGATGCGATCGCCGGGAACGGAGAAGTTTCCCTCTCCTGGGATCTGTCGGGATTCGACGGCATCGAGAACCTCGCCTTGGAGCGCACGCGCGGGGACGATACTCCCGAAGTGATCGACGCGTCGCTTCCGGCCGCGGGGACGCGAACCGATACCGCGGTGCGGAACAAGACGACCTACGTCTATCGGATCCTCGTCGACACGCAGACCGGCCAACGCCTCGAGACCGAGCCGGAGTTCGCCACTCCCGGTGCATCGGTCGTTTGGTACGGCGACGCCTCCGGCCGTGGACTCGGTCGGATGGCGCCCGACGGTCGCGACCGTCTCTTCATGCTCGGCGGTGGGCGCACGATCCTCGATGCCGCGGTCGACCTCTCCGGTGCGATATGGTGCGCGGACTACTGGAGTGGGCAGATCGTTCAGTACACGCAGGATGGCGACCCGGTGCGAGCACTGGACCGTACGGGCGTGAACGTCGTGGCCTACGCGGTCGAGAGCGCGCAGATGTGGGCCGGCTCCTACTACGAGCGATCCGTCTCGCGATACTCCGTGACCGATGGACGGCTGACCTTGGATCTCCAAGACGTCGGACTCACCGAGGACATCGAGATCGAGCCGTTTCCCGGTTCCGGCGCTTGGGTCGCGACGAGGGATGAGGGGCTCGTCCGGATCGAGCAGGACGAGGTGTCGCGGAGGTGGACCGAGTTCGAATGGCCCGTTGCGTTGGCGCGTGACGGCTCCGGGTTCCTCTGGATCGTCGATCGGTCCGTTCCTTCGTTGTCCCGATTGGAAGTGCAGTCGGGAGAGCTCTTCGTCACGGACGCGGTTCTGTCCGATCCTCGGGACTGCTCGATCGATGGTGAAGGCGGGCTCTACGTCGCCGATCCCGGGCGCGGCGGACTGGTCCACGTGGACGAGACCGGCGCGGAAGTCGAGTTTCTCGCGCTGAGCGGGGCGTCCGGCGTGACGAGAGACCCAACCACCGAGCAGTTGTGGGTTACGTTCCGTGAGGCCGGAGACATCGGTGTCTTCCTCACGGACGGCACAGTGCTCGGGCGGACGCATGTCGGGGGAACGCCGGTCAAGGTAGAGGGGCTCTGGCGCTAGGGGGGGGAATGGTCGATCTGCGTAGCGACACGGTCACGCGACCGACTCGCGAGATGAGGCGAATCCTGGCCGAGGCCGAGGTCGGGGACGATGTGTTCGGCGACGATCCGACCGTACACCGTCTCGAAGAGGAGGTAGCTGCGCTCCTCGGACACGAGGCCGCGCTGTTCGTTCCGAGCGGAACCATGTCGAATGCGGTGGCGGTGGCTGCGCACACGCGTCCTGGTGACGAAGTTCTGCTCGAGGAGACGGCGCACATCTTCCAGTACGAAGGGGGTGGGTCCGCGGCGCTTTCCGGAGTCCAGCTCTGGCCGATCCGTTCCGACACCGGACTTCCGGACCCGCGCGACGTCTCCGCTCGGGTTCGTCCGCTCGGGGACCCGCACTTCCCGATCAGTCGACTCCTCTGTCTCGAGAACACGCACAACCGGGCCGGCGGCCGGGTTCTGCCGATGGACGGCTTCCGAAGCGTCATCGAGACCGCGCGTTCGCACGGACTCGCCGTTCACCTGGACGGTGCGCGTCTCTGGAACGCGGCTGTCGCTTCCGGACGCCCCGAGTCGGACTATGCGACGCTTTGTGACTCCGTTTCCGTCTGCTTCTCGAAAGGGCTCGGAGCTCCGGTCGGTTCCGCGTTCGTGGGCTCCAAGGAACTCGTGGACCGCGGGCGCCTGATCCGGAAGCGGCTCGGCGGAGGGATGCGCCAAGTCGGCATCCTGGCCGCGGCCGCACTCCACGCCGTTCACCACCACCGCACCCGCCTCGCCGAGGACCACGCGCGCGCGCGTCGTCTCGCCGAAGGGATATCGGAGCTCGCGGGACTCGATGTGAAGCTCGACTCGGTGGAGACGAACATCGTCGTGGCCGAAGTGGTGCGAGGGACGCGCGACTTCTGGCTCCGAGAGCTGAGGGAACGGAACGTGTGGGCCGTGGGGTTCGGAGGCAACGGCGTCCGGTTCGTCACGCACTTGGACGTCGACGACGCGGGCATCGACCTCGCGCTCGACGCCCTGCGCTCGATCGAGCCCGAGTAGGCTACTTCTTCACGACGCCGACGAGCTCGATGAAGATCTCCGGCTGGCCAGGATCGTCCGTTTCGAGAATGGCGAACTCCCGGAAGCGGAAACGGGGTTCTTCCGCGATGACCTTCGAGGTGTCGAGCGTCATGTCGAGGCGGTAGCCGGCGCCAGTGTCGACGAGATTCCCCGAGAAGTAGGGGGCGTTCGTCTTCACGCTCAGGATGTGGTACTTCCGTTCCGAGTCACAGCGGATCTCGAGAGACCGGCTGACGGTGCGTCCCGACTTGACGGTGTGGAACTCCACCCGAGGATCGTCGATCAAGAAGTAGCTGAAGACGTGCCCGCGGATTCCGATCCGCTCTTCCTCTTTCGCCGGGTGCTTCACTTTCATCAACACTCGCTCCGAGAACCGGCCGATCGGTGCGTCCTTGCGCAAGGTCGCTTCCACTCGGTAGGCGATCTTGTCCGGTGCGCTCGCCGGGACGACGTTCCAGTCGACGAGGTCCTTGTCGCCTTCGAAACCGAGAATCTCGAAGTCCGTACCCGGATCCGCGGTGACGAGTGTGCCGACGGTCTTCTTCGTGCCGACGGTGACTTCGCCGAAATCGAGCCAATCGTCCGCCGACTGGATGAGCGGCATCACGGTGGCGTGCACGACCAGGTCCACCCGGGGCTCGGTCGGATCGTTCGTGTAGACGGCGACGACCTGCGAGCGCTCCCCCTTGTAGTCGCGGGTATGGAAGACCACCTGGATGCCTGAGCTGGCTCCCGGGGCGATCGCGCGGTCCCGCGGGGCCACGGCCGTGCATCCGCACGACGACTCGACCTGCTCCACTTTGAGCGTGTCCGTACCGCCGTTCTGGAACTCGAACGTGTACTCGACGTGTTCCCCCTGGGAGACCTCACCGAAGAAGTGCTCCCGGGTCTCGAACCGCACGAGCGGTCCTTCGTTCAGTCCCAGCTGAGCCCTCGCCGGAGCGACCAAGGTGAGAATGGCGAGCAGCCCCAGCTGGACAGGATTCGGGACACTCCATCGCATCGGAACTCGCTCTCCTCTCGAACTAACCTGATAGGTTGGAAAAAGATAGAGTATAGGGGATAGACGATCCCATGGAGAAGGAACCTCGAATGGCGCCCAGGAGTTCCCGGCTTCGCATTTCGGTGATCGTGCCGGTGCACGGAGAAGGAGAGGAGCCCGCTTCGCTCCTCGAGCAGCTGACCGCGGCGCCCGAGGTAGTGGAGGTCTGGCTCGTCGAGGCACCGTCCGATCCAGCGCCGGTGCCGATCTCGCTCGGGCCGGGTGACAAAGTACGTCGCGTCTCCTCGCTCGAACGGGGCCGCGCGACGCAGATGAACCTGGGAGCGGAGTTGGCCGAGGGCGAGCTCCTCCTCTTCCTCCACGCCGACTCCCGACTGGCAGCCGGGGCGCTGCCCGCTCTGGTGGAAGCGTTCCAGGCCAGGTCCGTGGACGCCGCCGCATTCCGTTTCGCCTTTCGCGAGCCCGACCCGCGGCTTTGGCTGCTCGGGGCCCTCGGTCGAGCCGTCGCCTCGATCAACCCGTACGCATTCGGGGATCAGGGCTTTGCCGTGCGGCGCGAGCGGTTCCTTCGCGATGGCGCATTCCCGAACGTTCCTCTGCTCGAAGACTGGCTCGCGGTCCGTCGGTACCGCGGAGAGGGCACCTTCCGACTGCTCGAGATCCCGTGCCGAACGAGCGGCCGTCGCTTCCTGGAACGGGGAGTGCTACGTCAGGTCTGGCAAAACGCATCGCTTCTCTACCGATTCTCCCAGGGCGTCCCGCTCGAGCGACTCGCGGAGGAGTACCGCCGGGGTCCGGAGGGGCCGGACAGAGGGGTGGTCCCTACGGTGGTCGCTGCCTTCCGTTCGCAGGACGGGTCGCAAGACCGTTCGCCCAGTCGGTCGAACGGGCGGGCGTCGGGCCGATCGAAGGCGGCCGCGCGAATCTCCACCGCGGTGTTGGCGGGGCTGCTCGCCTCGTACGGGCTCGCGGTCGGCCAGTCCACCAGTGGGCCCGCGGCCATCTCCGAGAGCGTGCAGGAGCCGGGTCCGCTCTGGGAGGCCTTCGATGCCCTACTCGGGGCTCGGGTGGACGAGGACGGGCTCGTCCGGTACGTGGGGATTCTCGACGATCCCGACTTCGTGCGGGCCTGGCAGCGCCTCCAGGCCGTGACGGAGGCGGAACTCGGCGCATGGCCAGTCCCCGAGCAGATCGCCTTCTGGATCAACGCGTACAACCTCGCCACCCTGCGGCTCATCGGGGAGCACTACCCGATCCAGGGGCGGTTTCCGATCGACCTGATCTATCCCGACAACTCGATCCTCATGATCCCGGGGCGATGGGACAACGCGTACGAGATCGCGGGGGAGACTCGCAGCCTCGACTCGATCGAGCACGAGATCCTCCGCCGGCAGTTCCAGGAGCCAAGGATCCACTTCGCGATCGTCTGCGCGTCGCTCGGGTGCCCGGTACTTCGCCGGGAGGCGTTCCGTGGAACGGAGCTGGAATCCCAACTCGAGGATCAGGCCGTTCGCTACTTCGGACGTCCGACCGGGCTCCGGTTCGAGCCCCGATCGGACCGGAGTCGTCCCCGAGTGGAGCTGACGAAGATCCTGGACTGGTTCGGGGACGACTTCTCCCCGCTCGAGCCAGACCCGGCCATCCGGGCCGTCCAGAGGGGGGACAGGGGCGAGCTAGTCGCCAGGGTGGCCCGATGGTTTCCGGAGGACGTCCGTCAGGCGCTACGGTCTCGGCGGGCGGACTTCGGCTGGATCGACTACGACTGGACCTTGAACGAGCGCGCGGCGCTGAAGTGAGCCGAAAGCTCTCCTCGAGGGGACGCCGATAAAGGACTGTAGTGTTGTTGGTTGCGGGACCAGGTGTCGGCGTGGCGCATTGGGCTTCCGCCCGGGGTCCAAGACGGCCCGAAGCGTGGCGATGGCGGCTCTGCGGTCCATCCGCGGGGCTTCCGTCTCCGAGGAACGCTCGCGTCTGTCCCGTTTTCCTACAGAACCGCGCCCGCTCTTCCGATCCCGTGAGGAGGAGTGAATACGAACGTGTCCGGGAGTCAGCGACGGCAATGACGGCCAACGAACAGGTCCCGGTCCGGATCCTTCTCGTCGAGGACGATCCGACCAATCAGTATGTGTTTCGCACCATACTGGCCGGAGCCGGGTATGAGGTCGAGATCGCGGCAGACGGTCGCTCGGGAGTCGAGCGGGCGCTCGCGTCGCGTCCTGGTATCATTCTCTTGGACATGATGATGCCGGTCATGGACGGCTACGAGGCCGCGGAGCTGCTCGCGAACGACCCTCGTCTCGACGGGATCCCGATCATCGCACTCACCGCGAAGGCGATGATGGGGGACCGAGATCGCTGCCTGGAAGCCGGGTGCGACGACTACCTAGCGAAGCCGGTCGCGCGGAAGGCGCTTCTCGAGATGGTCGGACATTGGCTGGAAGCGAACGATGCCGAGTGGATGGCGGCCCGTCGCTCACGCAGAATGAGCGCCTGACCCGTCGTTCGCGCCATCGCGGAGTCCAGTCCGCCCGGGCGATTCCTCCTCGATCCGACGATCCCTCCTCAGTCCAGACGAAGAATCCGCACCGGATCGGGCCCATCGCCCTGGTCAGCTGCGTGCGCTCCGGAGAGCCTTCCGAAGTAGACCCCGGCAGCCACGGAGCGTCCTCGATGGTCCGTCCCATCCCAGTGGAAGGTCTGCACGCCCTCGGTACCTGCGATCGGTGTGCGTCCGGCGTCTTGGGACTCTGATGTCGCACTCTCCACCCGCAGGACTCGGATGCGTCGACCGTCCGCGCTCCAGATCTCGAGGTATTGGGACGCGTCGGGAACTCCCGTGAGTCGGATCTCCGTTTCGTTCGAGAACGGATTGGGCACGACGACGAGCCTGGCGCGATCTCCGTCTTCCAAGGCACCTGGACGATCTGGTGGCTCGGTCGTGGCCACCTGGATTCGAACGGGCGAGGTCGGTTCGCTCTCCGAACCGTCGTCGTACATTGCGGTGACGACGTAGTTCTGAACGCTGGCCGCGGTCCGGTCCCAGAGTTCGGTGGGGAAGGGGCCGACCTCGAAGGTCGGCGTCTCCTCGAACGGGTCGCCGTCTGCGGCCCGATAGATCCGGTAGCCGACGAGGTCCGGCACCTCTCCTCGTCCGAGGTAGCGGGGCGGAGCCCAGCGGAGCAGAGCGACCGACGCTTCGTCTTCGGCTCCGAGCGCGACATAGGGTGGCGGAGACGGGGAGATGTTCCGTTCCACCCAAGTTGCGGCGGCGTCGGCGTCGACCAGTCCCCATCCGGTGTCGTTGTCTTCTCCGGGGTCTCCTAGGTCCTGGGCCGTCACCATGAGGGCGTGTTTGATCTCGCGTACGGTCAGGCTCGGGTCGAGCTGCCTGAGAAGTGCGACGACTCCGGAGACATGCGGCGCGGCGAACGACGTTCCGCTCCAGACGATGTCGAAGTTGTCGCGGCTACCGACGCCGGGGACTCGGGTGCCCGGGCCGGCGAGTTCGGGTTTGATCGAAGTGCCGTCGCACGGAGACGGCCCGCGTCCGCTCGTCTGATAGACCGTGATCTCCGCCTCGTCGGTGCTGACGCGACCGACGCTGAAGTTCTCGTAGGGCGAGGTGGCGCGGCTCTCGGGAGAGTGGACGCTTCCCGGGCTCGGGCCGGAGTTGTCCACCGCGATCACGTTGACGATTCCTGCAGCCTCGCAGAGGTCGATCGCGTCCCAGTACTCGGTGGTGCAGCCGCCAAACGTACCCCAGGAGTGGTTGATGACGTCGGGAACGTCGTCGATGGTCGAGGAATCGCCGTCGGGATCCGCGGCCCACTCGAAGGCCTGGAGGATCTTGGCTTCGTTGTACTGGATGACGACGCCGGCCGCGATCCACTCCGCTTCGTACGCCACGCCGATCGGAGGTCCTTCCGGCTGGGTTCCGAGCAGTACGCCGAGAGTGCCCGTGCCGTGGCCTTGATCGACACCGTAGGGAAACTCTGTCTGGGTGTACGGATCGAACCATGCTTCTTGCCACGGGACGTCTTCGCGGACGCCGCGCCAGCGGTCCGCGAAGCTGACGCTCGTGCCTTCCACACCTGCGTCGAAATGTCCGACGAGCCGGCCCGCACCGGTGAGCCCGCGGGCCCACGCCTCCGGCGCATGGATCGCGACCAGGTTGTGGCTCGGTTCGCCGGCTGCGCGCTCGAGCGACGAGCCGACGGGAGCGGATTCCTGCGTCCCTTCTTTCAAGTAGACCGGCCCGTCGAGATGGAGCCGCGAGATCGTTCCGAACGCGTCCCGTTCGGATGCGCTCAGACCGAGGGATGCACGAGCGTCCGCCATCCGCGCGAGCAGCGCGGGGCGGGCCGAGAACGCGATCGCGTTCGTCACCCAGTACGGATGGACGTCCCGCACGTCTCCGCGAGCCTCGCCGTCCTCCAAGTAGGAACGCAGAACGACCTGCGATGTCGCGGCGAGTTCGCGCGCGCGGTCGATGACGAAGCGGTGACGCTTCCAACGCGTCTCGATTCCGCGAGAGGCCAACTCGAGCTCCAGTGACTCCAGCTCGATGCGTGGCTCGAGCGTGACGATCACGGGAACGAACTCGTCGTTCGAGGCGGCGGCGACGCGCGCGAGCAGATCATCCGTGAACCGGGTCCTACCTGCGTCCGAGGTGGGGAGCGGAGCGCCGTACGCTGTTCCGGTGGGCGGGACCGTGACGCCGATCGCGGCGACGATCGTTGCGACCAGCGCCCGCGCGAAGGCCGTCCAGGGTGACGATTCACGGCTGGAGACTCGAGGCCGCCGTGAGCAGGTCCAGTCGGTGAAATCGCTTCTCATGAGTGTGAGTATAGACAAGGGGGAGGGAAAAATCTGGCCCTGACCCCGGGCCTGCGGGGTACTCTCGTCGTTTCGTGAGGAGATCCGGATGCTGAAGGCGATGGGAATCCACCGCGGATTCGCGACACAGTCCATCTTCGAGGGCGTCGACTGGTTCGTCGGGGACCGGGATCGCGTGGGTCTCGTCGGGCCGAACGGTTCCGGCAAGTCGACCTGGCTCAAGATGCTGGCAGGCGAGGAATCGCCGAACGAAGGTCGCTTCGAGACGCCCAAGGGCTACCGGATCGGATACCTCCCGCAGTTCTCCTTCCGTCTCGGGACGGGAACGGTTCGGCAAGAAGCTCGCGCCGCGTTCGAACCGCTCCTCGCTCTTCGCCGGGAACAGGAGAGCTTGGAGCGGGAGATGGAGGCGAACCCGGCGGAAGCGGAGTCACTGCTCGGCCGGGTCGGTCATCTCGAAGAACAGTTCAAGGACCGCGGCGGTTACGACATCGACCGGAAGGTGGACCGCGTCCTCCGCGGACTCGGGTTCAGCCTGGCCGACTTCGAACGCCTGGTCGGCGATCTCTCGGGTGGTTGGCAGATGCGCGTCGCGCTCGCTCGCCTTCTTCTCGAGCAGCCGGACCTTCTCCTTCTCGACGAGCCGACGAACCATCTCGACATCGAGGCGCGGGACTGGCTCGAGGGATTCCTCGCCGGCTACCCCGGATCGTTCGTCGTGGTCTCGCACGACCGGTTCTTCCTCGACCGGACGGTCAACCGCGTCAGCGACATCATGCAGCGGAAGCTGGTCGACTACTCCGGCAACTACTCCAAGTTCTTGACCGAGCGCGAACGTCGCTACGACGCGGCGATGAAGGCGTGGGAGCGTCAACAGGAAGAGATCAAGCGGATCGAGCGGTTCATCGAGCGGTTCAAGGCGAAGAACACGAAGGCGACGCAGGCGCAGTCCCGCGTCAAGATGCTGGAGAAGATCGAGCGTCTCGAAAAACCGGTTCTTCCGCCCAAGACGATCCACTTCAAGTTTCCGTCGCCCGATCGGTCCGAACGGATCGTCTTCCGTCTCGAGGACGTGGCGAAGAGCTACGGCTCGCTCCAGGTGTTCGAGAAGGTCGATCTGCTCATCGAACGCGGACAGAAGGTCGCGTTGGTCGGCCCGAACGGAGCGGGGAAGTCGACGCTCATGCGGATCCTCGCCGATCAGGAGCCGATCGACCGTGGGGAGCGCGTGACCGGGAAGAGCGTGAAGATGGAGTTCTTCGCGCAGGACGCGGCGGACCGCCTTCCCAAGGATCTCACCGTGCTTCGCGCCGCGGAGGATCAGGCGCCGACGTCTTTCATCCCGCAGGTGCGGGGTCTGCTCGGTGCGTTCCTCTTCTCCGGTCCGGCCGTCGACAAGCCGATCCCGGTCCTCTCGGGTGGGGAGCGGAACCGTCTCGCGCTCGCGCTCATGCTCATGACTCCGTCGAACCTGTTCCTCATGGACGAGCCGACGAACCACCTCGACATGGACTCGAAGGACGTGCTCCTCCATGCGCTCAAGACCTTCGAGGGCACGGTCGTCTTCGTGTCGCACGATCGCTTCTTCCTCTCGAACCTCGCCGATCGCGTGATCGAAGTGGGCGGAGGGACGATCTACGACTATCCCGGTGACTACGAGTCGTTCCTCGTCCACAAAGCCGAACGCGAAGCCGCGCAGCTCGCGGCGGAAGAGCGAGCGGCCGGGCGCGGTGGCGGAGCGAACGCATCGCGTAGCGGAGTCGGTGGTGCGGGTGTCTCCGGCGCGGACTCGAGCGCCGGTGGGGTGGGGGAGTCCAATGGAGACGGCGGTGGGAAGCGGAAGGCGAGCGCTCACCAGCTGAAGAAGCTCGAGGACGAGATCGCTGAGCTCGAAGAGAAGAAGGCCAAGCTGGGCGAACTCCTCTCTCGCGGGGAGATCTACGCGGATCCTGCGAAGTCCGCCTTCTACACGAAGGAGTATCAGGAGATCGCGGAGAAGCTCGACTCGGCGCTCGAGAGCTGGGCGGAGCTGGCGGAGTAACGTGAGCGTCCGGGTCGACGTCTTGGGACGCCTATCCGTGCGGCGCGGCTCCCGGGTCACGACGCGCTTCCGGACTCGCCAGGCCGCGTCATTGCTCGGCTACCTCGCCTGTCACCGGAGTAAGCCCGCGTCCCGAGACATGTTGGTCGAGCTGCTCTGGCCCGGTGACGATCCGGCTCGTACCCGCCAACGACTCAGCCAAGCTCTCTCGTCTCTTCGCGTGCTTCTCGAACCGAACGCTCAGAGCCGGGGAACGGTGCTGCTCGCGGACCGGGAGTCCGTCTCGCTCGGCGATGCCGTTCAGACGGACCTCCAGGAGTTCGAGTCCGCGCTCGCGAAGGCGCGAGAGCAGCGGCAGAGCGCTGGGCGAGACGAGTGGCTCGACGTCGCGATCGATCTCTACCACCCGCTTCTCCCCGATCTCTACGACGAGTGGGTGTTGCCTCGTCGGGTGTCCCTCGAAGAGGCGTTCGCCCGTGCCGTGGCCGAGCGACGGGATTCGTCGCTCGCAGCGGGTGATGTGGGTCGAGCCGAGGAACTCGCCCGCCGTGCGGCCGGAGCAGATCCTTTCAACGAGGAGGCCCACGCGGTCTGGTTCCGCCTGCTCGTCCAGATCGGGCGTGCACCGCACGCGCGCCGCGCGTACCGGGAGTTGTCGGCACGTCTCCAGTCGGAGCTGCAGACGGTGCCGGAGCCTTCGACCCGCGAGGCGGCAGGGATCACCGAGGCGTCGGCCCGCCCACGGAGCGGGAAGGCGGCGATCCAGTCAGACGATCGCGAAATGACGCGGATCGTCTCGGTCGTCTTCGTCCGTTTCGCGCGTCGGGACGAGGAGGAGGCGTGGACGGCCCTCGTTCGGGCGCTCGGTTCGAGAGTTCTCGCGGAGCCCGTCGCTCGCAGCCGGGCTTCCGTGGGCTTTCGTCGTAGCGAGGAAGCGCTCGCCTTCCTGTCGTCGTTTCGAACGGCGACGCCAGAATCAGACGGCGCAACCGCACTCACGGTGGTCGCGGAGGCGAGGTACGTGGAGGGACTCTTCACCGGCGACCGTGTCGACGAGGCGCGTCGGTACCTCGAGCGTGTCGGGGTGGGATGCACCGTTTGCGACTCGGTCACCCTGCTCCTGACGTCGAGTGCGGCCGGCCTGGGCCCGGAGCGACTCGACCAGGTCCCGAGAAACGACCGAGTACCTCGAAACGACCGAGTACCTCGAAACGACCGAGTCGATCGAAACGACCGAGTACCTCGAAACGTCGAGGGTCCGGCCGATGAGTGGTTCCTCCTCCGGGGTCTTTCCAATGCAAGTTCCGACATCGTGCCTCTGTCTTCTGCCCGCGTCTGGTTGGGAAACGTTCCGAGGCCTCGGTCCCGGTTCTTCGGACGTGAGCGAGAGCTGAACATCGGGCGTGAGATGCTTCGGGAGTCGACGGCGCCTATGACGATTCTCGGGCCCGGGGGCGCCGGGAAGACGCGTCTCGCGCAGGAATTCGCACTCGCCAACGCGGACCTCTTCCACGGCGGCACCCGCTTCGTGGGCGTGGAAGACGTGACCGATCCGAGCGTCCTTCCGTCGGCGGTCTGCGCTGCACTCTCCCTCTCGGTGCCGCGCGGCGGGGATCCCGTTCGGGTGCTCGCGCTCCATCTGGGCACTCGGCCGAACCTTCTGGTACTGGACAACCTCGAGCAGCTTCTCCCCGTGGGAAAGGAACGACTCGGTGAGTTCTCGAGTCGACTCGAGTTCACTCAGCTCTTGATCACTTCGCGACGGCCGACCGGACTGGACGGAGAACGGCGACTGGCTCTCACTCCGCTTCCCGTCCCGTCCCCGGACGACGACTTCGAGACGATCGCCGGTAATCCCGGGGTTCGGCTCTTCCTCGACCGAGCGCGCGTGCGAGACCCGGAGTTCGCGCTCACACCTGCGAACGGTGCCGCCATTGCCGAACTCGTTCGCGTTCTCGACGGTCTGCCCCTAGCTCTCGAGCTGGCGGCGGCGAGGATCCCGATCCACTCTCCTTCGCTCATCCTGAAGCGATTTCGGGCGGGACTCACCCTCCACGATCGGGAGGGCGCGCACCCGGGCCGGCATCGTTCGATCGCGGACGCCGTGGACGTCAGCTTCCGTCTCCTCGGGCCAGACGAGAGACTGCTCTTCGCGTTGCTCTCCGTGTTCCACGGGGGATTCGACCTCGATGCCTTGGAGTTCGTGGCCGACGACGAACTCATTTCCGATCGTCTGGCGGAACTCGTCGACTCCTCGCTCGTGATCGCAGAGACAGAAGGGGACGGAGTCCCGCGCTTCCGCCTGCTCGAGGGCGTGCGCGAGTTCGCTCGTTCGAAGCTCTCTCGTAGGGAGTGGGGGAGACGGGTGGATCGTCACGCCGAGCACTATGTCGGGCGCGCCGCTCGATGGAGCCGTGAACTCGTGACCGGGGACCTCCCCACGTCGCTTCGAGCATTCGACCAGGAGTCGAACAACCTCGACGCGGCACTCGCGCGTCTACTCGGCCTCGTCGAGACGGGACGAAGCGCCCGGGAGAGGAGCCGTGCCGCGAGCCGAGCGATCGAACTCGTCTCCGCGCTCGCCGAGTACTGGACCATTCGAGGACGTTCCCGGGACGGCGAGCGTGCGCTCGAGACGATCCTCGAAGCGAACCTCGAGCTGAGCCCGCGGAGTGATGCTCTCGCCCGCTACCACTCAGGCTCCTTCTCGGTGCAGCTGTCGCAGTTCGCGATGGCGGATCGACGGCTGGGAGAAGCTCGCGTTCTGTTTTCCTCACTCGATGATCGAGACTTCCTGGCCCGGACGCTCAAAGCCGAAGGTGTCGCATCGTTCGATCGGGGACTCCTGGACCAGGCCGAGCTGAAACATCGAGAAGCGCTCGAACTCCACGAGACACTCGGTGACCAGCGCGCGATCGCGCAGTCGGTCCAGAACATCGGGAACGTGCTCAACGCGCGCGGCGAACTGGCCGAGGCACAGGCGCACTTCGAGCGGAGCCTCGCTCTGAAACGACGATGGGGCTCGAAGCGCGACCTCATCTCCACGTTGATGGGGCTCGGCAACCTCTCCGAACGTGCAGGGCAGCTGGACGACGCGGTCCAGTACCACGCGGAGTGCCTCGCGCTCGCCAGCGAACTCGGGGACGACCGTTCACGGGCGATGTCGCTCGCCAACCTCGGTTCCGTCACTTCCCGGACTCGAGATCCCCGTCGCGGTGCAGAGCTTCTACTCGAGAGCGCCGAACTACACGAACGGGTCGGTTCCGAGACGTTTGCGGCGCACAGTCTCGTCATGCTGAGTCTCGTTCCCAAGTCGGCCGACCATGCGGAGTGGCTTCTCCCGATCCTCAGTGCGGGCCGGGCCATCCTGCTCCGTCTCGGGGTACAGATTGGCTCGTCCGTCGGAGACGAACTCGACCAGATCGAACGCCACTGTCACGCTGTCCTGGGCGAGGCGCGCGCACTCGCTCTCTCCGCGTCCGCGGAGGCGTCGCCCCTCGGAGAGGCCATCGGGCGCGCGCGTCGCGACTTTCCTCCGGAGTTCTGACACCGCTCTAGGTCTTGGTAGGTCAATCGGTTGCAGAGTTGTCCTTCGGCGTTTGTCGCGCCCTGAACGGACCGTTTCAGAGTTCTTTCAGGGGAACGGTCGATCCTCGAAGCAGTCCCAACGTATCGCAGACCACGACCGCTCCCTATGAGGATGCCTGAAGGAGGATGTCCATGACGAACCACTCGCGACGCTCGGCTCGGCCGCATGGGGGATGTGCGTGGGCCACCAAAGCCTTCCAATTGCTATTCGCCTTCACGTTCGTCCTGGTCGCTGGCTGCGGAAGTGGAGACGCCGATGAGGGCGACTACGCTGACGCCGACTACGCAGACGCAGGCTACGCAGACGCGAACTACACAGACGCGAACTATGCCGATGGAGACGGTGACGATTCGGAGTGGGGCGACGCGGAGTATGGCGACTCGCAGTACGCGGGTTCGGACTACGCACCCGGGCGCGCGCCGAACGGCCGAAGCGACGGCGGCTTCGGGAACGGAGGGGGAGAGATGCGAGGTACGGAACGGGTCGTGCTCTTCGACCAGGCGCTCAACATGCCGAGAGCGGCGGTGCAGATCCCTCGTGGTTGGCGCGTCTATCAAGACATCGCAACGGACCCGTCCACCGGGACGTCCGCGCGCTACCAAGTCGACTTCGTGGGACCGAACGATGAACTGATCCGAAACGTCCGCGCCCTCAACTACTTCAGCATGGCGGGACAGTCGTTCGACTCGGCCTGGCAGTACTCCGCAAACCAGGCCCTCCAGGGAACACTCGAGCGACTCGAAGTCGGGCGTCTCGGGCCGAGCGAGGTGTTGCCCCGTACGCGCTTGGTTCGGGAGTTGTCGCAGCGCGTGCAGGTGCAGGCTCTCGAAGCGCCCGTACGCGGAATGCGAAACGGCAAGCAGTTCGCCGGCGTCGTCCACGTCGTGAACATGCCGACCCCGCAGGACCCGAACTCCGGCACGGTCATGGTCGAGGTGCTGCTCGCTCCGGCCCCGTCCCTCGAACAGCTTCGTCAGATCCATTTCCAGATCTCGCAGAGCCGGGAGGACAACCCGCAGTACCAGCAGGCGGCGTCCCAGATGAGCCAGCAGGCGATGGCCCGCGATCGTGCGCAGAGTCAGCAGTGGATGGCACAGTCACAGGCCGCGCACCAACAGCGGATGGCGTCGAACCAGGCGCAGTTCGACGCACACCAGCAGCGGATGCAGTCGCAGTCGCAGTCGTTCGACCAGATGAACCAGCAGTGGATGTCTGACTTCCGTAGCTCTGGCGGTTCGGCTTGGGCCGGAAGCGGGGGAGACGGGTACGGTAGCCACGAGGCGTTCATCGACCAGATCCACGGGCAACAGTCCTTCGCCGACCCGTACTCCGGACAGCAGATGCAGATGGACGGACAGTACGACTACAACTACACGAACGGGCTGGGCGACTACTACCGGACCGATGATCCCAACTTCGACCCGAACTCGCTCTCCGGGGACTGGCAGGCGATCGATCCGATGAACCCGAATCAGTAGGCGCCGCGGCGTTGGCGAGGACGCAACGGCCTCCGGATCCTGTGAGTTTCTTGTCTCATTCCCTCGCCGTGAGACGGGCCAGGATCTGGACGACGTCGTCCACGTCTCCTAGATCCGGAAGGGCGGCATCCGCTTCGGGCGCGAGCTTCGCGTAGTCTCCGAACCCGGTCCCCACGAGGAGGACATGGCAGCCCGCGGCGCGCGCGCACTCGATGTCCTTATCCGTGTCGCCGATCACTACGGTGCGCTCAGGCGGAATGCGGATCCCGAAGCCGCGCCAGAGTCGATGGAGCGCGAGCGGGACGAGTAGGTTTCGGTCCTCGTGGTCGCTACCGTACGCGCCGAACGAGAACTGTCCGCCCAACCCCGCTGCCTCGAGCTTGAGCTCGGCGCCCGGACGCACGTTTCCAGTGACGAGACCGTGATGGAAACCGGGGCGCGCGATGAGTGCGGCTACGCCGGGGTGCACGAACGGGGGTGTCCGCTGGAGTTCGAGCTCTAGGAGCTCCAGGTACCGGCGTAGGACCCGTCGACGATCGGGTGGAGCAGGGTAGGGGATCCCGAGCTCACCGACCAACTCGCGGAAGATGTCGAGGTCCGTGCGTCCGCCGAGATGGACGCGGAACGACCCGAGGCTGCGTCCACTCCACTCCTCGACCGCGCGTTCCAGTGCTCGGCGCCCCGCGCCGCGTGCGTCGAGCAGCGTTCCGTCGATGTCGAAGAGAAGAACGACCCCGGTGCCATCGGGCGCCGGGGTCGTCATATCAGTCGTCATCTGCCACGTTCACTACGGATCAGTCTTCCTCGGCTGCAACCGGAACCGGATGTCCGGCGATCTGCAGCATTGCGTGGTAGTCGTCCATGTCTTCGATGTTGCGGAGCACGGACGTCTCGTTCGTGTCGAAGATCGCGACATCGTTCCCGTGGCTCTTGAGGATCGACCAGGCCGTCTCGGCATCGGCGAGCTTTGCGAAGTCGGAAGCGAGATCCTTCCTGAAGAAGGCCGGCTGTCCGATCTGACGCAGGGCGAGCGGAACGAGGATCTTGTCCGAACCACCCAGGAATGCCTCTGCCATCCCGTTCACCAGTTCCGCGGTGAGGAGTGGCTGGTCGATGAGCCCTGTGCAGAACCCATCGTTGCCCTTGTCCATGGCGTCGAGTCCCGCCTTGATCTGCTTCGACACGACGGCGTCTTCAGACACGGTCACGACGGTGACGTTCGGTCCCTTCGGAAACCCGTCCGCATCGCCTGCCACGACCAGGACGACCTGCGCGAAGTCCGAATACGCGGAAACGGTCCGCTCCGCCACCTTCGCTCCACCGAAATCGAGCAGTCCCGGGCGGCTCTTCGCAGTCTGGGGACGTCCTGAAATGAGCACGGCCGACAGCTTGTGGGTCATCCTCACACTCCTCCTGGATCTGGTATCCCTGCCTTTGGAGCCCGAACCCCTCCGCCGCTCCTTGGGCGAACGTTCCGCACGAGGCACACAAAACCCCGCGCCGCTCCTCGGGCGGGAGAGCGCAAACCGGAAGTATAGAACTCCCCGCCGACCACCTCAACCCCGACAACCAAGAGACCGCATCCCCCGGAACCCTCCGAACCGGTCAAACATCTCCAAACGCCGCCCCCACCCCCAGGGACGCCCCCGCATCTCCCCCCACGCCCACAACCCTCCGAGACCGGCCCCGCAGCCGCCCTCCGACCCCCTCCCGGATCGCCGAGCCCCGCGAGACACGCCTCCAACCGCCCCTCTACGCGCCCCCAAACGCCGTCCACCCCTCTTCCCACCGCCCACGCAGTATGAGCCGTCTGGGGCTCCTGAAGGTTTCGTCCCCTCCGAAACCGTAAGGAGCCCCAGACGGCGTACACGACGCCGTCCGCGCCAGGAAACAGCGAGACGCCAGAGGTTCGCAAAGAAGGATCGCCGAGGGATTTCAGCGCTGCGTAGCCGGGTCGGAACTAGGCAGCAGCCGGTCGATCTCGAGGCCCGCCTGGACGAGCAAGTGCGCCTTGGCCTCGCGGGCGAGGAAGGTGCTCTTGAATCCGTGGAGGAGGAGCCGCCGCACGTCGTCGGCGTCGAGGCCGAACGTCTCGACCGCGGTGAGCAGCTCCTTGGTCGAGTCCGTGTGGGACATGAGCCGGTTGTCTGTGTGCAGGCTGACCCGGAGGCCGCGCCGGAGATAGGTGGGGAAGGGGTGGTCTTCCATCCGCGCGACCGCGCCGGTCTGGACGTTCGAGGTGAGACAGACCTCGACCCCGATCCGGTGGTCGTCGACGTAGTCCATCAGGTCCGGATCTTCGATGAGACGGGTGCCGTGGCCGATCCGGTTTGCGCCGCAATCGTGGATGGCTTGGCGGATCGACTGAGGCCCGAACGCTTCGCCTGCGTGAACGGTGACGAACATGTCCGCGTGGCGGACGCGGTCGAACGCCTCCTGGTGGTCCGCGGCGGGGAAGCCGTCTTCACTTCCGGCGAGGTCCAGGGCGACGACGCCCGCGTCGTGGTAGCGGATCGCGAGATCGGCCAGTTCGAGGCTGCGCGACGGTTCGTCCGTGCGGAGGCTGGTGAGGATGAGTCCCGTCCGGATCCCGTGGTCGCGATGGGCGCGGTCGAGCCCGGCAAGGACGGCTTCGACCACGGCGTCGGGTGAGAGTCCCTGCTCCAGGTGGAGAAACGGCGCGTACCGCACTTCGAGGTACCAGACCGACTCTTCGGCGGCATCCTCCCCCAACTCGAAGGCGACGCGCTCGAGCGCGGCTTCGGTCTGGAGAACGCTCACCGTCCAGCGAAACCGGGTGAGGTAGCCGGGGAGGTCACCGCCCTTCGGTGGAACGAGCTCCCGGCGGAGTTCTTCCAAGTCGTGGGTGGGGAGCTCCACGCCCTGTGCCACTGCCAGTTCGAGGAGGGTCTCCGGACGGAGAGATCCATCCAAGTGGCAGTGTAGATCGGTCTTGGGGAGTTCGCGGAGGAGGGCTCGGTCTAGCTGCATCACGCTTCTTTCTAGTGCCGTGAACCTACGGCCCGCATTGTAGGTGGGTCCCCTCGTTGCGGTTCGCTTCGCCGAAGGCTACCATTCCGCGCAAGCTACAGAGCTGCACTTTCTCCGTCAACGGGAGGCATCCCTGGAAATCCTCATCGACGAAGCCACACTGGCCAAGCGAGTCGCCGAACTGGGCGAGGAGCTGTCGCGAGACTATCTCGGCCGAACCCCGATCCTGGTCGGAATCCTCAAGGGATCCGCCATCTTCCTCTCGGACTTGATCCGGAAGATCAGCATCGATTGCGAGATCGACTTCATCTCGATCTCCTCCTACGGGAACCGGACCAAGTCCTCCGGGAGCGTCCAGCTCCTCAAGGATCTCGATCGGGACATCTACGACCGCGACGTCATCGTGGTCGAAGACATCGTGGACTCCGGAAACTCGCTCTCCTACATCAAGAAGAGCCTGCTCGCTCGGGGGCCGCATTCGTTCTCGATCGTCGCGCTCCTCGACAAGAAGGAGCGCCGGGAGACGCCGGTCTACGTCGACTACATCGGCTTCGAGATCGAAGACCGGTTCGTGGTCGGCTACGGGCTCGACTACGCGGAACGGTATCGAGGACTCCCTCACATCGCGGTCCTCGACGACGAGGATCTCGCCGACGACGTCACGGATGTCGGCACCCCTCCGAGCGAGGACGTCACCTTCCCTGGCGAGTTCGGGGAAGGCGCCGGAAGTAGAGAGAGCTGACATGTTCCTCGGACGGGT
This sequence comes from Candidatus Eiseniibacteriota bacterium, assembly GCA_020633975.1. GTDB lineage: Bacteria > Eisenbacteria > RBG-16-71-46 > CAIMUX01 > CAIMUX01 > JACKCR01. The sequence continues at coordinate 613,364 of JACKCR010000002.1, forward strand.
TACCGGGGAGGTCGTCGCGACGCTCAAGCACAGAGCGCTCGAAGGACGGAAGCTCCTCTGGGTCGAACGAACGACCGCGGACGGACAGGGTACGGGGAAGGCCACGCTCGCGGTCGATCACGCGCAGGCCGGGCCCGGAGATTGGGTACTCGTGCTCGACGAAGGGAACGGCGCCTCTCAGGTGCTTCAGCGTCCCCGAGGGCCGATCCGCACCGTCATCGTGGGGATCGTCGACAGCGTCGATCGGGCGGACGGCGATGCAAAGCGACTAGTGGAGTGACGATCATGCCGAAGCGCGTAGTCATCGGAATCGCGGGCGGGACCGCGTCGGGCAAGACGCTCGTCGCGTCGCGCATCCGGGAAGCGATCGGGGTAGCGGACGTCGCGTTCCTCAAGATGGACGCGTACTACAAGGACCTGCGCGGACTCTCCGCGGAAGAGCGGGCGAGGCAGAACTTCGATCATCCCGACGCGTTCGACGTGCCTCTGCTCGTCCGGCACCTGGAGGCGCTCCTCGCGGGGCGAGGAATCGACGAGCCGATCTACGATTTCACGAACCATGCGAGGAAGGCCGAGACCCGCCGGGTCGAGAGCGGCGCGGTCATCGTGGTGGAAGGGATTCTGGTGCTGTTCGAGCGCGCGCTGCGTGAGCTCATGGACATCAAGATCTACGTGCAGACCGATCCCGACGTTCGGCTCATCCGCCGTATCCGCCGGGACGTCCAAGACCGCGGCCGGACCGTGCAGTCCGTCCTCGACCAGTACGAGCGCTCGGTGCGTCCGATGCACGAGCAGTTCATCGAACCGAGCAAGCGATATGCAGACGTGATCATTCCCGAGGGCGGCAACAACCGTGTGGCGGTCGATCTCCTCACCACGAAGATCGCGGCGGTTCTTGCGCTCACGGAACTGGGCAAGGCCCAGGCCTCACCCGCGCGGCAGGATGCCGGCGGTTCCGAGAAGAGGGAGAGTCTCGATGTTGGATGAAGCGAGACGCGGCGAACCGCCGCGCATGGGTGGAGTGGTCGAGGTCATCTGCGGTCCGATGTTCAGCGGCAAGACGGAAGAACTGATCCGCCGTCTTCGTCGCGCCCAGATCGCGAGGCAGAAGGTCGTCGTGCTGAAGCCGTTCCTCGATGACCGGTACGCCGACGACCACATCGTCTCCCACAACTCGCAGCGTGTTCCTTCGGTTCGCGTCGAGTCGTCGGAAGACGTGCGTCTCCTCGGGATGAACGCGGACGTAGTCGGGATCGACGAGGTCCAGTTCCTCGACGCCGGGATCGTGGAGGTGGTCGAAGAGCTGGCCGACTCCGGACGACGCGTCATCGTCGCCGGGCTCGACCTCGACTACCGCGGAATCCCGTTCGAGCCGATGCCGCAGCTGCTCGCGCGCGCCGAGTACATCACGAAAGCGCTCGCCATCTGTGTCGTGTGCGGGCACCCGGCCTCCCGTTCGCAGCGGGTGACGGGGGAGGGGGAGCGGATCGTGGTTGGGTCGACCGATCACTACGAAGCCCGTTGCCGGAGCTGCTTCCGTGCGCCGATCGAAGAGGAGACGCACGCGAAGGACGCGAATGTCGTCGCGGAAGAAATGGCCGGGATCGCCGAGGGTGGGCGGAGGCAGCAGGATGCTTGACCCGACTACCCGCCTCGCACCGGACTCCGCGCGTGTCCGTTCATCCCTCTCTGGGATTCTCCGGATCTCTCTGCTCCTCGCCGCCATCGCCCTCCTCGCCGGCTTCCTTTCTGCGTGTGGCGGCGGTGAGAGCGAGTCCAAGAAGAAGGTCGATGCGTTCCGTGTCGGCCTCGTCTTCGACATCGGCGGGCTCGGCGACAAGTCGTTCAACGACGCCGCCCACCGCGGACTCCTCAAGGCCCGCGAGGATCTCGGCATCGAGTTCGAGTACTACGAGCCGGCGGAAGGCTCGGAGAGGGAAGCGGCGCTCCGGATCTTCGCGGCGGGAGAGGCGGACCTCGTCGTCGGAGTCGGCTTCCTCTTCAGTGACGACGTGAAGAAGGTGGCGGAGGAGTTCCCAGAGAAGAAGTTCGCGTGCATCGACATGACGTACCAGGATGGCGACGTCATTCCACCGAACGTAGTCGGGATCAAGTTCCGCGAGGAGCAGGGCTCCTACCTGGTCGGCGCGATCGCCGGGCTCGTCACGCAAACGGGAACCGTCGGCTTCGTCGGCGGCATGGACATCCCGCTCATCCACAAGTTCGAGGCCGGCTACCGCGCAGGGTTCGAGGCGGTCCGGCCGGACGGCAAGGTGCTCATCCGCTACGCGGGCGTGACCGGCGACGCGTTCCAGAACCCGACCAAGGGGAAGGAACTCGCGCTCGCCGAGATCGACCAGGGTGCGGACATCCTCTTCCATGCGTCGGGCTCGACCGGACTCGGCGTGTTCGAGGCCGTCCGGGATCGAGACAAGCTCGCGATCGGAGTCGACTCAGACCAGCAGGCCGAGGCGCCGGGGCATATCCTCACTTCCATGACGAAGCAGGTCGACGTAGCGGTCTTCGATACCGCGAAGGCGGCGAAAGACGGCACGTTCCAGGGTGGCATCCGTATCCTCGGTCTCAAAGAGGGCGGGGTCGACTACGTGTACGACGAGAACAACTCGCAGTGGATCACTCCCGAGATCCGAGAACGAGTCGAGGCCCTGAGAACCGAGATCGCGGAAGGCCGGATCGAGGTTCCAGCGAGTTGAACCCGGCGGTCGAGTTCGTCGAGGTCACGAAGCGCTTCGGACCCGTGACGGCGAACGAACAGGTCGGGTTTGCCGCGCATCCTGGCGAGATCCATGCGTTGGTCGGCGAGAACGGAGCGGGCAAGTCCACGCTCATGGGGATCCTCGCCGGGTTCGTCCAGCCGGACTCCGGGATCGTACGGATCGACGGCGTACCTGCGCCGGTCGGATCTCCCCGGGCCATGCTCGGCCGTGGAGTGGGTATCTGCGCACAGCACTTCCACCAAGTCCCGACGCTCACCGGATACGAGAACATCGTGCTCGGCACGATGGCGGTCGGTGGGAGGAAGCAGCTCGGCGCGCTCATGAAGCGCTATGGACTGGACGTACCGTTGGACGTTCCGGTCGAACGCCTCTCGCTCGGCGAACAAGAACGGATCGAGATCCTGAAGCTCCTCTACCGCGACGCTCGCATCCTCATTCTGGACGAGCCGACCGCGGTGCTCGCCGCTTCCGAAGTTCGTTCCCTCTTCCAGATCCTTCGCCGCCTGGCCGAAGAAGGGCGGGCCATCCTCTTCGTCAGTCACAAGCTTCCGGAGGTGATGGAGATCGCGGACCGGATCACCGTGCTCCGTGCGGGGCGCGTCGTCACGAGCCGGAAGAAGACCGAAGTGACCGAGGACGAACTCGTCCGTCTCATCGTGGGAGGCGCGCCACCTCCCCCCGCACGCTGGTCTGCGCGCGTGCCCGGACGTCCGGTGCTCGAGACGCGCGGATTGTCTCTCGGTCGCCTCGCCAAGTTCGACGTTCAGGTGCGAGAAGGGCAGATCGTCGGTGTGGGCGGGGTGGAAGGAAACGGACAGCAGGAGCTGACTCACGCGCTCCTCGGATACCGCACTCCCGAAGCCGGCACGATCCAGTACTTGGGTCAGTCGGTCCGCCCGTGGAAGTCACACCGGTTCCGTCAGAGCATCGGTGTCATCCCAGAGGATCGGCAACGCGAAGGGCTCGTGCTCGGGCGTTCCCTCGTCGAGAACGGTGTGTTGGGACGTCATGAACGGGCTCCCTTCACCCAGGGAGGGATCCTGCGTTGGGGGCGGATGCGGGAGCATGCCGAGTCGATCGTCGACGTCTACCAAGTGCGTCCCGACGCGATCGGCCTTCCCGCGGTCGCATTCTCGGGCGGGAATCAACAGCGTTTCATCGCAGGACGTGAGCTCACGAAGAAGCCGCCATTCCTACTCGCAGTCCACCCGACGCGTGGCGTCGATCTCAAGGCGACGCAGTTCCTTCACGGCCGTCTCCTCGAGGAGCGGACGAACGGAGCGGCCATCCTTCTCGTCAGCGCGGACCTCCAGGAGCTCCAGACGCTAGCCGACCGCGTTCTCATTCTCTACCGGGGACAGGTTGCGTACTCGGCCAGTCGTGAAGAGATCGATCCGGAGCGGATGCAGCGCGCGCTCCTCGGGCTGGCGGGGACGTCCAAGGAAGGGACAGCCAAGGGTGGGGCACCGAGCAATGGGCCGTCGTCGCGTGGAGGCGGTAGGTGACGGCCCCGCGGGGACGTGTCGGCGGTGGCGTCGACGTTGCGGGGCGCGGAGCGCACTCCGGGATCGCTGGCGTCCTCGCGTCCGGTTGGGTCGTCGGTCTCGCGCCAGCCGTCCTCGCGATCGGCGGCGGACTCTTGTTGGGCGGCCTCCTCGTCTCGCTGCTCGGAGTCTCTCCGCTCGAGTTCTATTCAGTGCTCGCGAAGGGAACGGTCGGGTCGGCGTTCGGCTGGGGACAGGTGCTCTTTCGCGCCACGCCGCTCGTATTCACCGGCCTCTCGGTGGCGTTCGCGTTCCAAGCCCGGCTCTTCAACATCGGAGCCGAGGGACAGATGCTGTTGGGCGGACTCGTGCTCGCTTGGGTCGGCGCCTGGACGGGACTTCCCGGCGCTCCGTTTGGCGTGCTCCTCGCACTTCTCGCCGCCGCTGCGATGGGCGGCGTTTGGGGCGCGATCCCCGGCCTCCTCAAGGCGAAGACGGGGAGCCACGAGGTCATCGTCACGATTCTCCTCAACTTCGTCGCCTTCGCGCTCGTCAACTATCTCCTCACGCGCGGACTGGCACTTCCGGAGACCGTCCGGACTGCCGAGATCCAGGAAGGCGCACGACTCGCGCGTCTCACGGAGTGGGTGCCGGTGTTTCGGGGTGCGCCGGTCAATGCGGCGCTCTTCCTCGCCTGCGCGGCCGCGGTGCTGCTGCAACTCTGGCTGCGGCTCTCGCCGCACGGTCTCTCGCTCCAGCTTCTCGGAGAAGGACCCGGCGCGGCCCGTTATGCAGGGCTCTCCGTCGGTCGACTTACCGTTCTCGCGATGACCGGAGCGGGAGCGCTGGCCGGGCTCGGAGGCGCGAGCTTCGTTCTCGGCTACAAGTACTACTTCGAGGAAGGGTTCACGGGAGGCGCGGGATTCCTCGGCATCGCGGTTGCGCTCCTCGCCCGGAACCGGCCCCTCTGGGTCGTCCCGTCCGCACTCTTCTTCGGGGCACTGAGCTACGGTGGATTCGTCGTCAATCGACTCGTTCCGAGAGAGCTGCTCGACGTGCTCCAGGCTGTCATCCTGCTCCTCTTCATCCTCTTCGATCAGCGGCTCGGGAGGAAACGGACGTGATCGAACTCGCCCTCGGCATGATCGCGCAGGTCCTCCGGATCTCCGTGCCCTATGCGCTCGCAGCGATCGGTGGCGCGTTCTCCGAACGCGGAGGCGTCATCAACATCGCGCTGGAAGGGATTCTGCTCACCGGCGCGTTCGGCGCTGCTGCGGTCACCATTGCGACCGGAAACCCCTGGCTCGGAGTGATCGGGGGGATGTTGGCGGGCGCGCTGCTCGCGTCGATCCACGGTCTCGTCACGATCTGGGGTCGTGCGGACCAGATCCTCTCCGGGCTCGCGCTCAACCTGCTCGCACTCGGCGCCACCCGTGGCGGGCTCAAGATCCTCTACGACAGCGCGAGCAACTCCGACCGTTTCGAGGGAGTGCCTGCACTTGGCCGACCGGACTCAGCGCTCTTGTCTCTTCTCGGCCAGCCGCTCTTTCTCGTCGCAGTCGCCGTCACGTTCGGCGCGCATGCCTTGCTCTTCCGCACTCGTTTCGGACTCGCGCTACGAGCTGCGGGGGACGGGCCGCGCGCGCTCGACGGAACGGGGCTCTCCGTGAACCTCCACCGGTTCGGTGGGGTGCTCCTCTCCGGATTCTTCGGCGGACTCGCCGGCACCTGGCTCGTGATGGAGCAGCACAGTTTCACCGACGGAATGTCGAACGGCCGCGGGTACATCGCACTCGCCGCAATGATCGTCGGGAAGTGGCGCCCACTCGGCGCGGCGCTCGCCTGTCTCCTCTTCGGAGCGGCGGAAACCCTCCAGATCCGAGTCGACTCCGACGTGGTTCCGACGCAGCTCCTCCAGGCGCTTCCCTACATCGTCACGCTCGTCGTGCTCGCGGGCTGGATCGGACGGGCCCATCCTCCGCTACACTTGGGTGAACCGTACGAACGAGAGAAGGGGAGATCGTGACGAACGAGACGCCGGCGAGGCCCGGCCGAGACGCATCCGGCGGTGGAACGACCCGCGGTTCTGCTTGGCCGGACGCCGCGACCGTGCAGTCGGTCCGCGCGCGCGCCGAGGCCCATCTGGCCGCGCGTGGTCGATCTTCCAATGCGGCAGTTGATCCGTCACTACCCGACGTTGCCGTCGTCTTGGGAAGTGGACTCGGCGGAATCGCGGACGAGCTAGAGGACCGACTCACCCTCACGTCCTCCGAGATCCCGGGATACCCGAACTCGACCGTTGCGGGCCATCAGGGGAAGCTCCACCTCGGCAAGTGGGGAGGACGGTTCGTCTGGTGCGTACAAGGGCGGGTCCATCTCTACGAGGGGCACACCCCTGAGGTTGCGACTCGGTACGTCCGTCTACTCCACGCCCTCGGTGTCCGCTCGCTCCTACTCACCAATGCGGCTGGTTCGCTCACGACGCAAGTACAGCCGGGCGAGATCGTTCTCGACCGGGACGCGATCAGTCTCTTCTTCCTTCCGCTCGCGATGCCCGCCTGCCGTTCGGGTACGCGGCCGGGGGATGATGCCGGCGCGCCCGATCCCGACGCCGTATGGCGACGCCGCGGGGCGTTGTCGGACCTCGAACTCGTCCAAGTCGCGCGTGCAGTGGGTCTGGATCTCGGAATCCCGTTTCACGAGGGGACGCTCGTCGGTGGGCTCGGGCCTACGTACGAGACGGCCGCGGAGGTGAGAGCCTGGCGTCGTTTGGGCGGGACCGTCGCGTCGATGTCGACCGTTCCCGAGGCGATCCAGGCGCGGGAACTCGGAGTGCGGGTCCTGATCTTCAGCCTCGTTACGAACCTGGGGACCGGACTGTCCAAGTCACCGCTCTCGCACGACGAAGTCGTGGAAGTTGCCGATGGAGCGGGGATGAAACTGGCGCGACTACTTCGCGGGCTCGTGTCGGAGATCGCGACGTCCTGACCGCTGGTTCGCGGCCAAGTGGGAGATGGAGAAGCGCGCGGACTCCCCCCAGGTCATCCGCGCGTTCCTCTTTGCGTGAAGCTCCGGCGACCTCACACGATCGTGGCGCCTCCAGGGAGATCGTCACGATGTCGTGATCATCTCTCCGGACGGGTCACGTCATGCAAAGGAGAGCATCACTCCTCACCCCAGCCTTCCAGCTGGATGTTGAAGAGTGGGTAGTTGGCAGCGTTGCTGATGATCGTCGCCACACCTGTGGAGTGGGTCGGGGTCTGCGGAGCGAACCCGACAAGGAGCCGACGCTGGCTGTGTCCAGGAATCATGACCGGGCTGCTGATGCCATCGAGGAACGGCAGCTTGGTCTTGACGTTGTCGATGAGCAGTGGCATGTCGCCGTCGTTGTAGATCATCACGTACTGAGACGCGACCGCGAACAGTGGAACGTAGCCGAAGTCGACGGAAGCCGGCTCCACCCGGATGATCGGACGCAGGAACCCGTCTTCTGCCTGAGCAGTCTGGATGCCGCCGAAGCAGAGGGACAGGAGTACGAGAGCAAGCGCGAAGATCCGCATGAGGAGTTCCTCCCTGATAGCAGATGATGTGTCGACTGCTTCGAGGCGGCGCAGGGGATGGCCGTTCGTTGCAGGTCGGCTCCTCATGTTCGGTCTGTGACCTCTTGGCCCCGAGGAGCACCCGTTCGACACGCGGGGTGCGGGTCGTTCAAGAATGTTTCTGCGCGAATCTCCGCACGGGAAGAGTCGAAGCGATGAATGCGATGAGTGCGAGCAGCGTCACGATCTGGAGAAGCGGATCAGCCCATCGAACTCGATGTAGTAGCTGCTTCCAAATGCTGTCGGCGCGAAACAGCACGCTGACCGAACCTGGAGGGACGAGGTCCATCGGTTGGACTGACAGAATCGCGCGGTAGGCGCGACCGCGTTCGAGTCCGACACTGGACGGAACACGAAGCTCCGTTTCGGTGCTCTCGCCGTTCCACACGGCTACGCCTTCGTCGTTGCGAACCTCGACGAGATAGCGCGATGCGCCCTCGATCGACGTCCACTCGAGAATCGGTTCGCGTGCGGCGAGCACCTCTCCTTCGACCGGACGAACGAAGTGTACGGACTCGCTTCCACGAGACACTGCGTTCGGGGAGATCGACCTGGGGGGTGTTGTGAGAGTGAGGAAGAGGCACGCCGCGAATGCAACTCCCGCTATCACTCTCATGCGGAAGGCGGGAGTGTAACGGGCGGCGGTCTTCGACGGCGTGACGGGCCCGGGTGCTGCGCCGGCAAGTGGCAGCGCATGTCCCGCGCGGAGGAGTTGACTCGCCTTCGCATCGACACGGACCAGGAGGCTACACGCATGACACACGTCCAGGTGCGCTTCGAGCTCTGAGCGTAGCGGACTCGCGAGGCTGGGATCGTCGAGAAGGTGAATCTGGTCACCGACCTGTGGATCGACGCACTCGAACGGGGTGTCCTTGCCTTCTCTCATCGCCCTCAGCCTCCCGGCTTCTGTATCTGCATGGGTGGCGAGTCGCTCGCCGTCCCGATGAGTCGTCCGCATGGGAGGAGCACTACGCATCCCCTCCCTTCCTACGACCGCCGAACGGGGCTGAATTCAAGAGACTGTGGAGTTTCTTGAGACAGGCGTACTTCCGGTAGTAGATCCCCTGGACGGTCGAGAGGCCCGCCTCTCTTTGGAGCCGTTCCATCGGTGTCTCTTCCATGTATATGGCCAAGAGGAGCTTGCGGCACTCGGCATCGAGCCTCGCGAGCCCCTCGCGGACGGACTGTTCGAGTTCTCGCTCTTCGAGGAGGTCGAGGACGTTTCCCTTGGGTCCGAGCGGCCAGTCAGTGGCGGTCTTCGCATCGAGATCGGGACGCCGACGCCTCTGCCGATGGAGGTTCCGGCAGCGGTTCGCCGCCATCGTCGTCACGAACGCCTCGGGACGGTCCGGCGCTATGCCCGTTCGCCTCAGGTGAGCGAGAAATGCGAGAAGCGTCTCCTGGGCCACGTCGTCACGATCTGGATCCGTCGCCGGGAGGAAGCGCGCGACCTCGGCTCTGGTCACAGGCTCGAGGTGGACACAGATCAGGTCTCCGGCTTGGTCCAGCCCCGCGATGTAACCTCCGATGAGGCTCGCAAGCGAATCGGTGGAGTGTGGGGGCTCTGGTCCGTGCTGAGGCCGCTGGTCCATCTGTCCTCTTGCATTCTTCGGCCCCGACACTCGGGCGGTCGCCCGTTTCTTGCCGATCCGCGCGTCATCTGCGAGGCTGCAGCGATGTGGGACGGTGCCCACGTGCGCTTTCGCGATTGTATCGGTTCGAGGCTCTCATGGCGACGTACCAGCTAGTCCATCCGAAGCCAACAGCGCGTCTTTTCGCGTTTGGCATCGCCGTGTTCTGTCTGATGGCGTCGGGGCTCGCGTGCGGCCGGGACGTGGACTCGGATCCGCCCCAGACGGACGATGATCCCTTCGGCCGACACTCACAGCCGGACATGTTGGCGGGGGACACCTCGCTACGGGAGGTTCCACTCTCGGGAGAGCTTCTTGGATCCGTGAACGCTTCTCTCCGTTCTCTCGTCACGAAGGAGCCCGGCGATCCGGCGACTCGTGAAGATCTGGATCGCTACTCTGCGATCCAGGCGATGTTTCTCGATCCCGCTACGCGAGACGCTGCCGAGGACAGCCTGTTCGCACTATGGAGCGCCCAACCCAGGAACGTACTCTGGCCGGATCTCGCCGCGTTCAACTGGTTCTACTTCCGAGACCCGAACGACTTTGGTGCGATGTTCGACCAGTCCGGCATCCCTGACACGACGACCGCTCTTGGAGCGTTCCTCCACGAATGGGAGACAGGGTGGTCGAACCAGGGGGCCGAAGACTTCGGCCGCATTTGGGCACGACGCGACGAGCTCGAGCCTTTCCCACGTGCCTGGCTGACATTGCGGCTCTGTCGACAGAGCCGGCTCCAAGGTAGGGGGGAGGAAGCCACGCTCACGGCCATCTCCCTGCTTCCCACGGCTCGGGAACTAGGGGGCTACCGGTTCGAGCTCGAGACGTGGATCGAGATCTCGCGGGGACTCGCCCTTGCGGATCACCTGGACGACGCGCTCCACGCAGTCTCGATGGCGGCGCGCCTCGCGTCCGTGGTGGCGGACGAGACCGGGAACCCGTACCTGCCGCTTCGCGTCCTGCTCGAGCGAGCAGAGATCCTCGGCGCGCGTCGAGAAGTACGTCCCGCGCTCGAGGCGTATCGAGCCTGTGCCGACTCGGCCCTGGCCGTCTCGATGCCCGCGCTCGCGGAGTGGGCCCTCAACTATGGTGGGATCTTCACCGCAGGCTGCGGCCGTCTCGAAGAGGGCCTCGGGTTTTACAGGCGAAGCCTCGCCCTGTCTCTCGCCGCGCAGGACTCGCTCTCGATCCCGAGGCACCTCGCCAACCTCGGCCGGAGGCACTTGCTTCTCGGGCAGCTGGACTCGTGCCGGGTCTACTTCGAGGAGGCCAAGCACTGGATCGATGCGTATCCCGATCCGAGCAATCGTCGGTTCTTTCCACTGATGGAAGCCGAGTACTACGCACAGGTAGGCGAGTACTCCGTGGCCGACTCACTTCTCGAAGCAGCGGCCGAACTCGCCCCGATGGAGTCCACCGTGGAGGAGCTTGCGGAGCGTCACCTGCAGGCCGTGAAGTTGGGGATGGAGCGGGGACGACCGGAGCAGGCATATCGGTCGATCTCCGTCCTCGAGTCGCTGCGCGGCCGGCTCCAAACAGCGTCAGCGGATCGGAATGAGGTGTTCGATCTCGACCTCGCTGTCGCAGAGTTTCTCGGACGCCAGGGCCAGTACACGAGCGCTGCGGAAGCGCTGCAACGGGCGGCGGACGCCCTCGAACGCCGCCCTGATCCCAGTCGGGGTTGGCTCCTGGAGCGGGCGCGCGGAGATCTGGCGAGACGACGAGGGGACGACCGGAGTGCGGAGGACGCGTATCGAGCCTGTGCCCAGTCGAGTGAAGCACGAGGCGACGAAGATCGCTTGGCGGAGAGTCGCCTCCTACTCGCCTCTGTGCTACTGGACGAGGAGCGGCTGCCAGAGGCAAAGGACGTAGCGCGTACGCTGCGTTCCGGAGGCGAGAGCCTCGCGTTCGGCGGACGGTTCCGGACCAAACTCTCGGCTTCGATCCTCGACGCGCGGATCGATACGCGATCCGGGAACTACGCGAGCGCCCTTACGACGCTCGAGAGTGCGCGCGCGACCTGTACACCGGGATCGCCTCCCGACCTCCTCATCCGTATCGCGCTCGAACTCGGCCGAGTCCATGCGGGCCTCGGTCAGGTGGATGAGGCGAACGAGGAGTTCGGTCAGGCGGCTGCGCTCTTGGCCGCCGAGGAACGTTCGTTGGGAAGGGAAGCTCCGGAGTATCTGGATGCCGATCTTCGCCGTGAGGTGCTCGAAGCCTGGCTCGAACTCGAACTCTCCGGGCCGGAGATGGAGCTGGAGGGTGCGGTCGCAGTGCGGCTCTTGCAACGCGCGGAGGCCTTGGTGCCCGGATGGGCCGCGGAGCAGCGGGCCGCGGAACTCGAAGCGAACCAGCTCATCTACTTCGTGGGGAAGGATGCCTCGTTTCGGTGGAGCATCGGTCCTGATGACGTCGAGTTGCGCCGGATCGACGGCGAAACGAAGCTCTTCGGCCTTCTCGCACCCGTGCTCTCGGACCTCGAACAGCCGCATCGGACTCCGGTCCCACGGGAGTGGCAGGCGCTTGCCGCGGCGCTCGGGGGCGAGCCGTCATGGTGGCGTGGACCGCCCACGGAACCCAGACGACTGCGTCTCGTTCCCGATGGCATCCTCTACTCCGTGCCATGGGCAGGGCTTCCTCGTGCGGACGGGGGAGAGCAGCTATGGCTCGACGAAGGCCCGATCGAACTGCGCGACGCACCCGTGTCCCGCGTCTCCATGGACGCGGTGAAGTCCTTGAAAGGGGGAGAGACTCGGGAAAGCGCCGAATCGGTGCCACGGGAGAGGTCACTGCTCGCGCTTGGCTTCGACGGATCGGAGGGCGCGCGCGTGAGCGGGCTCGATGTCTTGCACCATGCGGAACGGGAAGCGCGAGAGGTCGCGTCGCTCTGGCCGTCCGGACGGGTGTCTCTCCAATTGGGCGAACGCGCGGACCTTCGTTCCGTCGGCCCGGTGGAGCTCCGCGGTTTCGGAGTCATCCACATCGCGAGTCATGCGCTGGTCTATCGAGGCGCTGCGGACCGGACGACCCTACTTCTCGCGGGGTGTGCAGGCGAGCCGCTCACGTCGAGTGAGATCCAGGAGTTCGGCCTCGGCGCGGACTTGGTCTTCCTGTCGTGTTGCGAGTCGGCCGAGGCGACGCGGAGGGGAGCGTCTCCGGCTCACGCGGGGCTCGCGAGGAGCTTCCTCGCGTCCGGTGCGAAGTCCGTGATCGCCTCGAGCCGGAGGATCGACGACGAGGCTGCCCGTGTTCTCGCGCTCGCGTTCTACAGGAGTTGGCTCGAAGGCGACGGTGATGTCGCGGTGGCGCTACGAAACGCCCAGCTGAGCCTCCGGGACGGAGACCCGCGCTGGGCGCATCCGAGCTACTGGGCGAGCTACCAGGTGATCGGCGGAACTTCGTCCGAGTTCGAACGTCCGGTGATCGGACGCGGCCCGACTCTCCAGTCGGAGAAGTGATCCACCTCGAAGCGAAGCCGCCAGCGCTTCCCATCCTGAGTCACGATCGGAACACCGGAGTCGCCGTCGTTCTCGAAGATCAGACCCTCCGGTGGCGCTCCCTCCCAGGGCATCCAGGTCGCAAAGACGGTGAGCGGCGCCAGGAAGTGCATTCCATCGGGGGAGAGTCGGATCACGAGAACGTTGTAGAGATCGGGGTAGAGCAGGTACATCTCCTTGGTCGGAACCTCGATCACGAACGAGACGTCGCCCCAGGCCGGATCCATCGCTTCGGGCGGCACGGCGATTCCGAAAGTGACGTTCTTGCCCCAGTCCGGGACGGACTCCACCATCACTCCCCCGGACCCGGCGGCGAGCTGACCTTCGATCGAGTTGTACTGCAGCTGATCGAGATCGACGGTCGTCGTGACGGGCTCGCCCGACGGCGAAAGCACCAGCCACTCGCCGTTCGTTCTGGTCCCGGGGTCGCTACCGCACCCGGCAAGGAGCAGCGTGGCCAGCGACAGTGTTGCCATCCAACGTGTTGCATTCATGAGCACCCTCCCATTCATCACCCGTTCTCTCCCGGAGTCATCAGCAAGGTTGCAATACGGGGGACCCCACCCCGCCGGGTAGTCTGCCTATGCGACACCCGAGCGATCCCAGGTTCAAGAAGGAAAATGACGCGAGTCGTGGTCGAGCGAGGCCACGGGGTACGTGGTTCCCCGTAGCGCCGTTCAGGAAACCCGTATCGCGCCAACTCGCGGCCACGGCATAGCTTGGCGGTCGTTGCCGATGTTTGCGGGTTCGAGGTGTGGTGTGCCTGGCTCCGTGGTTTCTCTCATTCCCCTGCACGGTGAGGCGGCGTCTCCCGGTCCTCCTGGAGATGTCGGCTCAGGGTTCGTACGCCTCCGTTTCCGGTCCCGTGCGAACGCGTCATGCGATCGCACCCGCGCGTCGACCTGCGATCCCCTTGCTCGCCCCGTCCCCGATTCCACCCCGGAAGGAGATGACTCCCGTGCGCGACTCCGTCGACAAGTTGTGGCCTGAGATCGAGTGGATCCAGAATCCGGAACTACGCGAGAGCGTCCGGAAGACGTGGATCCTCGCCTTCGAGCGCAGCCCGCTCACTCCGCAGGACCTGAACGAGATCCCGTTCACGCTCCTCGTCCCGAACTGCGCGGTGACGTTCATGGAGCACAAGCGGTGCGTCGTGCACATCGCGAAGCGCTCGGCCGAGGCGATGCAGGAGTTCATGGGACGAACTCTTCCGATCGACATGGACACCGTGATCGCGGGTGCGATCCTCGCGGACGTGGGGAAGCTGCTCGAGTACGAGAAGGTGGATGGCAAGGCGGTGCAGAGTGAGCGGGGGAAAGCGCTCCGTCACCCGTTCACCGGAGTCGCCCTCGCGATGGAGTGCGGCGTGCCCGATCCGGTCTGCCACTGCATTGCGGCGCATGCGGCCGAAGGGGACCTCGTCAAGCGGTCCACCGAAGCGATCATCGTCCACCACGCGGATTTCATGAGCTACCTCCCGATGAAGAACCTCTGAGCACCGGGAGCCGATGAGACCAGGCCGACCGCCCGCGAGCGGCTCCGAGCCGCGAACGAACGGGACAACGAGACCGACCGAGGAGAGACGACACCATGACCTCGACGAAGGATGCGGCCCCTCCGGCCGCCGGGAAGAACGGGACGATCACGCGGACGATGTCGGAATGGGCGGCAGCCCTCGAGTACGACGCGATCGCGGCCGACGCTGTGCACCAGGCGAAGCGGTACCTCCTCGACTCCGTCGGATGCGCGCTCGGCGGCTTCCTCCAGCACGACGCGAAGATCGCGCTCGAGGTGCTGGACGAGATCGGAGGCGACGGGCCTTGCGGGATCATCGGAACGGGGAAGCGGACCGACGCGGTGTCCGCGTCGCTCGCGAACGCGCTCATGGTCCGGGTCATGGACTACAACGACATCTACTGGAAGCAGGATCCGTCCCATCCGACGGACATCCTTCCGGCCGCGATTGCGATGTGTGAGCGTGCGGGTACGGGAGGGAAGGAGCTCATCCTCGGGATCGTCCTGGGGCACGAGTTCGAGATGCGGCTCTGTGAAGCGGCGTTTCCGGGGATCCGGGAACGGGGTTGGCATCACGCGACTTTGACTGCGTTCGCGTCGCCGATCGTGGCGGGACGCGCCATCCGCCTTTCGGCCGAGCAGATCCAGCACGCGATCGGAATCAGCGCGAGCCGCCACGCGACCCTCGGTGCCGTCACTGCCGGCAAGCTCACCATGATGAAGAACACCGTGGACCCGATGGCGACCCAGAGTGGTGTGCTCGCCGCGCTCCTCGCGGAGAAGGGCTACACCGGTCCAGAGCATGTGATCGACGGCAAGGAAGGGCTCGTCCACTGTTTCGGCCCGTCCTGGAACCTCGAAGTGTTGGTCGACGGACTCGGAGAGAGTTGGCGGATCAACCAGTGCGGGATGAAGGCGTTCCCGACCGAGGCGCTGACCCACACTCCGATCTCTGCCGTGCTCACCCTGATGGAAGCGCACGACCTCCATCACGAGAACGTCGAGCGGGTCCATATCCGGTCGCTTGCGCGCGCGGCGGACATTCTCGCCGACCCGAGCAAGTACGATCCGCGGAGCAAGGAGACCGCTGACCACTCACTGCCCTACGTGATCGCAGCGGCGCTTGCCGACCGGCAGGTGACGCCGGCCCAGTTCACGCAAGAGAAGATCATGGATCCGACGATTCGGGCCCAGCTCGAGAAGGTCGTCGTGGTCGCGGATCCCGAGATCGAGAAGGTGTTCCCGGCCCTCCAGCGCGTGGTCGTCACGATCACGACCAAGGACGGACGAGAGCTCGTCCAGCAGCTCGACTATCCGATGGGCGATCCGCGGAACCCGCTTTCGGACCAGGCGGTCGAGGAGAAGTTCGATGCACTGGCCGGGCCTGTGCTTTCCTCGGGGCGGCGGGCGAAGGTGAAGGAGACGATCTGGAACCTCGAGAAGCTCGGGGACGTGAAGGAACTCACTGCACTGTTGGTCCAGGACGCGTAGGAAGCTCGGGAGCACGGCTCGCAAGGCGGGCTGGAAGCGCAAGGAGATCGACATGGGTCAGACAGTCGTCGAGAAGATCGTCGAGACGCACCTCGCCGACGGGCCGCCTGCCCGCCCGATCCGGGCCGGGGACTTCGTCGTCCTGCGTCCGGATCACGTCATGACGCACGACAACACGTCCGCGGTCATGAAGAAGTTCGAGTCCATCGGGGCGACGCGCATCTTCGATCCGAAGCAGCCTGTGTTTGCGCTGGATCACGACATCCAGAACGAGACGGAGGCGAACCTCGCCAAGTACCGATCGATCGAAGCGTTCGCGCGCGAGCACGGGATCGCGTTCCACCCCGCGGGGCGTGGCATCGGGCATCAGGTGATGATCGAGGAAGGGTACGTTCTTCCGGGGACGCTCGTCGTCGCCTCGGACTCTCACTCGAACATGTATGGCGGGATCGGAGCGCTCGGCACTCCGGTCGTCCGGACGGACGCGGCGGCGATCTGGGCGCTCGGTGAGTTCTGGTGGCAGGTGCCAGAGACGGTCGAAGTGCGGCTCGAGGGGGCGCTGCCTCAGGGCGTCAGCGGGAAGGACGTGATCCTCACCCTCTGCGCACTCTATAGAAGTGGGGAAGTGCTGAACGCTGCGGTCGAGTTCACCGGGCCGGGAGTAGCGAGCCTCACGATCGAGGAGCGACTCACGATCGCGAACATGTCGACCGAATGGGGTGCGCTCACAGGTTGGTTCCCGGCCGACGAGAAGACCTACGAGTACCTCGAGTCGATCAACATGGACGACGTTCCCCTGCCGGCGGCCGTGATGCCGGATTCCGACGCGAAGTACAGCGCACGGATCCGTCTCGACCTCGCCACGGTGACGCCGACCGTGCTCGGACCGGACAACGTCCAGACCAAGACCCCGCTCGCAGAGCTCGAGGCGAAGCGCGTCGCCATCCAGAAAGCGTATCTCCTCTCCTGCGTGAACTCGCGTCTCAGCGATCTCGAGTCGGCGGCGGCTGTTCTCGCGGGGAAGCGGGTCGCGCCTGGAGTCGAGTTCTATGTTGCCGCGGCTTCGGACCTCGTCCAACGCGACGCGATCCAGAGAGGCACATGGCAGGTCCTGCTCGATGCGGGCGCGAAGGTTCTTCCTCCGGGATGCGGTCCGTGCATCGGGCTCGGAGTCGGCCTCCTCGAAGCGGGAGAGGTCGGGATCTCCGCGACGAACCGGAACTTCAAGGGACGGATGGGTTCGCGTGACGCGCAGTGCTATCTCGCGAGTCCCGCGGTCGTCGCGTCGTCTGCCATCGCCGGGTACATCCGCGCTCCACAGGATTGGCCGAAGACCGATGCGGATAGCCAGATCCAGTTCTGTTCGGAAGGGGCGAGCGGAGCCAAGGCGGATGGGGGGAAGGGGGAAGGCCGGCACGGAGAGGGCGCGAACACGGCCGGAAGCGGGACTGAAGCGGCCGAGTCTGTCGAGATCCTGACCGGATTCCCCGAGCGTCTCAAAGGACGCCTCGTCTTCGTTCCTCAGGACAACCTCAATACCGATGGGATCTACGGCAAGGACTACACCTACCGCGAGGACATGACGCCCGAGATGATGGCCGCGGTCGTCATGGAGAACTACGATCCGGAGTTCGCCCCCAAGACCCAGTGCGGAGACATCCTCGTCGGTGGGTTCAACTTCGGCACCGGATCGAGCCGTGAACAAGCGGCAACGGCGCTTCGGGCCAAGGGGATTCCGACCGTGGTGGCAGGGAGCTTCTCCCAGACCTTCCTCCGCAACGCGTTCAACAACGGATTCCCCTGCATCGCCTCTCCGTCCCTCGTTCGGCGGCTCTTGGAGCTCCGGAAGAGTTCGGGAGACACGGCCCGCACCGTGATCTACACCGACGACATCGAGATCGATTTCACGAAAGGGTCGATCGAATGGCGGGGCGAGACATTCGCCTTCCCGCCTCTCGGTCGAGTCCCCCAGGCGCGGGTCGTGGCCGGCGGTGAGGAGAACCTCATCCGGGAACGGCTCGGTCTCGCACACATGGTCTAGAGGACACGTTCCAGCAGATACGGACCAGCAGATACGGACCAGCGGACACGTTCTAGCAGACACGGTCTAGCAGAGGAGCAGCATTCAAATGGCGAACTACAAGGTCGTGAGCATGCCGGGCGACGGGATCGGGAAGGTCGTCCTTCCGGAGGCGATCCGCGTGCTCGACGCGGTCGGTTTCGATGCGGACTATATCCATGCGGACATCGGCTGGGAGTTCTGGTGCACGGAGGGGAACGCGCTTCCCGAGCGGACGGTGGACCTCCTCGCCGAGCACAAGCTCGGTCTCTTCGGGGCGATCACCTCCAAGCCGAAGGCGAAAGCCACGGCGGAACTGGACCCGTCCCTGAGAGACAAGGGGCATGTCTACTTCAGCCCGATCGTGGGGATGCGGCAGCGGTTCCAGCTCGACGTCTGTCTTCGTCCTTGCCGCTCCTTCCCGGGCAATCCACTCAACTTCATCCGCCGGACCGTGGACGGCGGATTCGAGGAGCCGAAGGTCGACGCGGTGATCTTCCGTCAGAACACCGAAGGGCTCTATTGCGGGATCGAGTGGACGAACCCGCCCGCGGGAGTCCGGGATGGGCTCGCCCTCCATCCCAAGTACAAGGCGTTTGCCGACGTCCCACCCGAAGAACTCGCGATGTCGGTCCGTCTCTTCACGCGGAAGGCTTGCGAGCGGATCCTCCGGGCGTCGTTCGCCTATGCGAAGAAACACGGGTATCCGGGTGTCACGGTCTGTGAGAAGCCGAACGTGCTACGCGAAACGTCGGGGATGATGGAGACGGTCGCGGCCGAGGTGCAGAAGGACTATCCGGAGCTGAAGCTCTGGTCGACGAACATCGACGCCCAGATGATGTGGCTGACGAAGAATCCCGAGGACTACGGCGTTCTCGTAGCAGGAAACCTCTTCGGGGACATCATCTCGGATGCATTCGCCGGTCTCGTCGGCGGACTCGGGTTCGCCTGTTCCGGCAATATCGGAGACGACGTCGCGGTGTTCGAACCGACGCATGGATCCGCGCCCAAGTACGAGCAGCTCGATCCGCCGATCGTCAACCCGATCGCAATGATCCTCTCCGGCGCGATGCTCCTCGACCATGTCGACGAGGGCGCAAAGGCGGACCGGATCCGTGGAGCGGTCGCGGCCGTCGTCGCCGAAGGGAAGGTTCGTACCTACGACATGCTGAAGCTCCCGGGAGGGCCGGAGGTGTTCCAGCGGGGGGCTGCGTCTACGCGTGAACTGACGGACGCGATCCTGGCGAACCTGTAGGCAAGGCGAGGAGCGCAGCGGCGCAGCCTCGATGGACGGAGGTCGGAATGAGTCAGACCACGGAGACTGCGGGACGTCTCCACGAAGCGGGCCGGAAGGGGAAGGACGTGCGCTCGGATCTCTCCGTGTCGTTCGAAACCCAAGGCGGCGACGCGGACGGTCCGGAAATCGTCCTCCGTTCGCGGGTCGAACCGTACTACGGAAATGCGATCCGTCAGCAGGTTCGTGACGTGCTCGGCGCGTTCGGTGTGACGGGCGGACGTATGGAGATCGACGACGCCGGCGCCGTCCCGTTCGTGATCGAGGCCCGGATCGAAGCCGCGCTGCGCTCGGCCTTTCCGGAGCGTTTGGGTGGCGCGACCTCCACCTCGGCGGCCGCAGGCGCCGTCGAGACCGCACTTCGCCTCGTGCCACGCTGGAACGCGGAGAGCGCCCTGGCGTCACCGCGCTCGGCCCGCGTTCGTCTTCGTCGTTCCCGCCTCTACGTCCCCGGGTCCGAGCCGAAGTACATGCTCAACGCCGGCCTCCACCGGGCGGACGGGATCATCCTGGACCTCGAGGACTCCGTCCATCCAGCCGAGAAGGACGCGGCGCGTCTCCTCGTGCGGAATGCGCTTCTCGCTCTGGACTTCCTCAGCGCGGAGACGATGGTCCGGATCAACCAGCTTCCGCTCGGACTCGCGGACCTCGAGGCGATCGTCCCGGCGCTACCGGAACTCATCCTGATCCCGAAGGTCGAACATGCCGAGCAGGTGCAGGAGGTCGATGCCGCGATCTCGAGGATCCTCGCGGAACGTGGAGTCACCGAGTCGATCTGGCTCATGCCGATTCTCGAGTCCGCGCTCGGAATCGAGAACGCCTTCGCAATCGCCTCCGCCTCACCGCGCGTGGCCGCGCTCACGATCGGGCTGGAGGACTACACCGCGGATCTAGGAGTGGTGAAGACTCCGACGGGGGAGGAGTCCCTCTTCGCCCGCTATCGCGTCGTCAACGCCGCGAAGGCTGCCGGTGTTCAGGCGATCGACTCGGTCTACGGGGACATCGAAGACCTGGCCGGGCTCGAGGCGTGGGCCCTGCGCTCTCGCGGCATGGGCTTCGAGGGGATGGGGTGTGTCCATCCGCGACAGATCCCCGTGATCCATCGCGGATTCGCTCCGACACGAGGGGAGATCGAGAAGGCCCTTCGGATCGTTGCTGCATTCGAAGACGCGAAGGCACGCGGTCTCGGCGTCGTCAGTCTCGGTTCCAAGATGATCGACGCACCGGTCGTGAACCGCGCCGTCCGCTTGGTCGCCCAGGCACGCGCGATGGGGTTGATCGACTCCGGCGGAGCGTCGGATGCACCCGGAGCGGTTGCGGCGGCGCGTGCAGGTACGAACGGCTCCAACGGTGGGGAGGTGACCCGATGACGACGATGCAGACTTCCCCCAAGGTGTCGAGCGAGCTCGTTCGGAACGCCGCCGGTCGGATGGTCCCGACGGAAGTGAACGGGCGTCCGCAGACTCCGTTCCTCGGTGTGGGCGCGTACGAACCCGACGGCGACAAGGCCGCGCCACCGATCCGTCGCTGTGCGGACTATCCGACGAACGGAGACAAGCGCGTCGCCGACCTCCGCACGGCGCTCGAGAAGTGCGGTCTCCGGGACGGCATGGTGATCTCGAACCACCATCATCTCCGGAACGGCGATCGTGTCGCTCTCGAGGTTCTCAAGGCGGCGGACTCCCTCGGCGTGAAGGACCTGATGTGGTTCCCGAGTGCCGCGTTCCCGTGCCAGGCGGAAGTGATCGACCTGATGGAGAAGCGCGTCGTCCATCACATCGAAGGATCGATGAACGGTCCCCTCGGGGACTACTGCTCGCAGGGCAAGATGCGCGGCATGGGAGTGCTCAGGTCCCATGGAGGGCGCTGGCAGGCGATCCAGGACGGCGAAGTGCAGATCGACATCGCGATCATCGCCGCGCCCACGGCGGACGCCTTCGGCAACTGCAACGGGAGCCACGGACCGACCGCGTGCGGATCGCTCGGATTCGCGCTCGCGGACTCGATGTACGCCAAACACGTGATCGTCGTGACGGACAACCTCGTGCCGTTCCCGTGTCTTCCGTGGCAGATCCAGGGGAACAACGTCGACTACGTCGTCGAAGTGGATTCGATCGGGGACCCGTCGCAGATCGTCTCGGGCACCACGGAGATCACGAAGAGCCCGGACCGTCTCCTCATCGCGGACTACGTCGCCCAGTTCGTCCGCGACGCGGGAATCCTCCGCGACGGGTTCTCATTCCAAGCTGGAGCGGGCGGGGTCGCTCTCGCGTTCGTCGGCAAGATCCGCCAGATCATGGAAGAGACCGGTGTGAAGGCATCGTTCGTGCGAGGTGGCTCGACCAAGCAGCTCGTCCAGCTCCTCCAAGACGGGTACACCAGCGCCATCCTGGACGGACAGACCTTCGATCTCGATGCAGTCCGGTCGATCGCGAGCGATCCCCGCCACGTGCCGACCTCGCCGTTCACGTCGTACAACTACCACGGCAAAGGAAACTTCGCATCCATGGTGGACGTGGTCGTGCTCGGCGCGACGGAAGTCGACCGGAACTTCAACGCGAACGTCAACACGCACTCGGACGGACGTCTTCTCCACGGGATCGGCGGATGGCAGAACTGCCTCTTCGCCGGCTGCACCATCCTGGCCGTGCCGTCGTTCCGCGACCGACTCCCGGTGATCGTGGACGAAGTCACGACGTACACGGGACCCGGAGAGCTGATCGACGTCATCGCGACGGAACGAGGTCTCGCAATCAACCCGCGTCGCCAGGACCTGCTCGATGCGGTGAAGGGGAGTGACCTGCCGATCCGGCCGATCGAAGAGATCCAAGCGGAAGTCGAGCAGCTGTGTGGAGGGAAGCCCGAGCGTCCCCGTCTCTCGGACGAGCCGGTTGCCGTGATCAAGTGGGTCGACGGCACCGTGATCGACACGGTGTGGAAGGTGGAGTCGTAGGCCTGGTTCCTACGCCTTCTTCGCTACGAGCACGACGTCCTGGCTCCGACCCGGTTCGTGCGGGGCGCCGTCGAGCCCGCCGTACTGGTCTACGCTCACAAATCCATGCGCACGCAGTCGTGAGGTCATCTCGTCGGCCGTCCAGCCACGATGCCGGATCCGATGTCCGCTCTTCAGCTGCAGCGAGGTCTCGCCGTCCGCCGGAAGCTCCAGTGTGGTGGGGAGGAAGTGGACGAACCTGGGATCCGGGTCCGGGGCGTAGACGCGGATGAAGACGATCTCGCTGCCGTCTGTCCCCGGCCGAACGGCGACGGGAAGCGCCCGCTTCGTTCCGGCCAGGATCGGCGCGTAGTCGATCCACTGGACGAGGAACACGCCTCCCGGAAGAAGCCCATTCGAGAGTGCGGCCAGAAGCTGGTCCATCTGTGCATCGTCGAGGCTCGGGAGTGCGTTGCCCAGACAGAGCGCGGCGCCAAACCGAGCATCTGTGAGGTTCGCGAGCTCTTCCATCGGGCCGACCTCGAAGGCGATCGTGGGGTGATGCGTGCGCGCGTCCTCGATCTGCGCGGGGGAGCGATCGATGCCGAGCGCGCGCCATCCTTCGTACGCGAAGCGAGCGACATGCTCTCCTGGACCGCAGCCGAGATCGACGACGCTTCGCTCCGGAGCAGACGCGAGCTGTTGCGTGAGAAACGGCCACTCCCGTTCGAGTCGATTCGACCATGCGATCAGTCCACGGTAGCGGATGTCACCGTAGGCGTCGGTGGATGGCGCGGGCGAACCGTCAGGCGGCGCACTCGGTGTCGTGTCCGGCGAGGGATTGGATGTCGGGCCGGTGCCACGAAGCGGGTCGGGAGAGGAGCCGTGTCTCGATGTGGAATCTTCCATGAGGAAGAGACTAGGCGAACAGCCCATGTGGGAGGAGTGCGAATCTCGAAGGAGGCTGATTCTCCGATTCACTGTGATCGACGACTCACTCGATCGTGTACACTCGCTCGTGGCCAAAGGTCTCCACGGAGGTTCTTCCATGCTACCTCGCACCCGCCTTTCGGTCCCGTCCCGTTGGAACTCTGCTCCCAGCCCTCTCGTCGAGAACGTGGTGTCGCGATCGATGGCGTCCGCGTTCGTTGGCTTGTTCCTCGCGAGTGGAATGCTCGCTGTCGGCACCTCGGACGCGCCGGCCCGCTCTGCGGCCGATGTTCTGGATGCCGCGGCGGATCGACCGGAGACGGTGGTCGACGGAGAGCTCGTTCCGCTCCGCGGAGCTTCGTCGGTCCAACTCCTGCGCGACCGACTCCTCGCGCCTCTAGCGGTCACGGCGCCGTCTGCGCCCTCCGTCTTGTACAGCGCAGGTCCGGGGATGAACGTCTCCGAGCGGCCCGCGCTCGAGGGGATCGCGGTCGAGACCGTTATCGTGACGAGCGACGCCCTGGCGCCGTCGTTCCAGCGGCTCGTCGACTGGAAGAACCGCTCCGGCACGCTGACGACGCTCCGTACTGTCGAGTGGATCCGGGACGAGTATCCAGGCGAGGTCGACACCCAGGCGAGTGTCCGGGCGTTTCTGCAGGACGCGTATCACTACTGGGGCATCCGCTCGGTGATCCTCGGAGGCGGGGACGAGCACGTTCCGATCCGGCAGGCCCGGGACTACTCCTGGAACGGTCTCGCCGGCGGAACGGAGATCGCCACCGACTACTACTACGCGTGTCTCGACGGAACCTGGAACGCGAACGGCAACGACCGGTATGGCGAGCCGCCGATCCCCTCCTATGACATCCCTACGGACCTCGCCGATGTGGTCCCGGAACTCGAGGTCGGGCGGATCCCATGCGCAGACATTGCGGAAGCCGAGCAGTATCTCGACGACTACTTCCGCTACCTCTTCGATCCGGCTCCTGGATACCTCGACCGGATGATGGCGTTCGGTGAGGTGCTCTTCGAACGCGATTGGCAGATCGGGGACTGCGACGACTGTAGTGACTGCCCCGGTTTTGGCCCTTGCGCATCCGACGACGGCGCGGAGCACTGCATCGAGGTGATCGAAGCCTTGCAGGGATCGGCGATCGGAAGCCGGATCAACGCGACGGAGCTCTACGAACGTGACTACTGGTGGATCCCGCGGGGCCGTCCGAACGCCGAGCCCCTCGGCTACGCGCGCTGGGTGAGCGAGTTCGCTCGTGGCGTGAACGTCGTCTATGGTGCGGGCCACGGAGATATCGGCCAGTGGGATCTCGGGCCCGACCAAGCCTTCGCGTCCGAGCTTCGTGTCCCGGCTGGGAGTGACCTCAGACGGGCGTCGCCCGGTCTGTGCTACGTGGCACAGTCCGCGTTCACGTCGGACATCGAGCGGAACAGCATGTCCGAGGCGCTGATGTTCGGCCGGCGAGTCGGCGCACTCAATGTCATCAGCAGTTCGAATCTCGACTTCCCGTCCTCCGTCCGGCGGATGACGCGGGAGTTCTTCAGCGCATGGCCGGGCGACGGCACGTTCGATCCCGGGGACGCGTTCTTCCGCGCGCAGACTCTGTCCGGAGAGCGTGTCACGGAGATCCGTTCGCCGGATCGTTTCGTCCTCTTCGGCTTGGCTTACCACGGCGATCCGGACTTCCGGCCGTGGATGGGGGACCCCGGTGTGCTGGCGGTGACCGCCCCCTCAGAGATCCCGCTCGGCGCTACTCAGGTGCCGGTTCACGTCGAGTCCGACGAAGGGCCGGTCGCTGGCGCGCGGGTGGCGCTGTACAAGGAAGGCGACGCGGTGGCGGTCGGGCTCACCGGTGAGAACGGAGACGTTGTGCTCCCGTTCCAGACCGGAACCCTCGGTACCTACTTCGTCACCGTCGTCCATCTCGATGCTCTACCGTTCCGCGGTGTAGGAAACGTCGTGTCCGCCGGGACCGCCTTCCTGGACTTGGACGACGTCTCGATCGACGACACAGCGGACCCGGACGCTGGGATCGTCGGAAACGGCAACGGGCAGATCGAAGTGGGGGAGACGGTGGGTATCGACCTCACCCTGACCAACACTGGTGTCGTGGCATCCGAGGCCGGCGAGGCTCACCTCTCCATCGACGACATCTCGGACGACCTCCAGTTGGAGCTGGTCTCCGGTGCGTCTGCACTGGGTCCCGTCGCGCCCGGTGAGACGATCCGTCTTCCACGTGCGTTCCTGGTTCGCTTCGAGGACAACAGTCCCGACGGCGGTACGTCGCTACCCGATCGCGGCCATGCCGAACTCGGGATCGGTCTCACGTTCGGAGCGGAGACCGCGTCCTACTCACGCTCGGTCTTCGCTCATCGGCCGACCCTCATCCTCTACGCGACCCACCTCACCGAGGTGTACGGCAACGGGAACGACCTTCCCGAAGCGGGGGAGGTGTTCGACATCGTGTTCGAGTTCCTGGACGACGGACCCGGCGGAGCGGACGGACTCGTCGCCGAACTCGTCGCCCTCGACCCGAACTCCCTCGAAGTCTCGGACTCTCCCGGTCTTCTCGAGAGCATCACGCCGGGAGATCACGGGCAGACGACCGCGTTCCGGCTCTCCTTCCGTCTCGTCCACGGCCATGAGATGACGCTGACGCTCCGCGATCCCCGAACGGGCGCGGTCCGGTTCGAGAGAACGTTCGGGCTCGATCGCCCCGCGGCACCGGAGTTCCTCGCCGTCGAGCCAGCGAGCCACGACATCTCGTTCCTCTGGTCGCGATCGGATGCGTCGATCGCAGGGTTCCGGCTCCTTCGCGCGAGCACGAGCGGCCGTGACGACGGCCCGTTCGTGCCGCTGGGCACCGGATGGATCCCAGCTGCCTCCGACGACGCGGAGGAGGGCCACTACGTCGACGTGTCGCTACCGGAGAACAGCGACTTCCTCTACCAACTCGTCGCGGTCGGTGGAAACGGCCTCGAGTCGCCGGGGAGTGCGGTCGAGCACGTTTCGACTCCGCCCTCCGAACTCGCAGGATGGCCAGTACTCGTCGCGTCCAACCACAGCTCGTTCGGTCCCCCTCTCCTCGCCGACTTGGACAGCGACGGACGGCTCGAGGCGGTCGTCGGAGGAGACGTTCTCCACGCGTTCCGGGCTGACGGTACGGGCTATGCCGAGCCCAACGGTGACGGGAGGCTGCCGGACCTGGGGCTCGGCGAGTATCTGAAGAAGCCGGCCGCGGCGGACCTCATCCCCAGCGGCGACGGCCGCCTCGAGATCGCGGCAGTGACGGAGTACCGGCGACTCCTCGTCGCGAACGACCGGGGTGAGCTTCTCTGGGAGCACCCTTTGAACTACTCCGGGGGCCCACCCGCGATCGGAAACATCGACTCCGATCCGGGATTGGAGGTGGTTGCACTGGCCGGCGGTTCTCTCTTCGCATTCCACGGCGACGGTACGACCGTAGGAGATGCGCCGGCTCTCACGTCATTCCCTGCAGTCTACCCCTGGTCCGGGATCTGTCTGGCCAACGTGGACGATGACTTGGAACTCGAGATGCTCTTCACCACGAACTCGAGCGAGCCGAACGACGCGACCTTCCAGGCGATCAACGGCGACGGCACGAGCGTGGAGGGCTTCCCGCTCCGCTACGCGGACTACGCGGCCGGTGACCACAGGTCCGGAGCGACACCCGCGGCAGCCGATGTCAGTCCGAGGAACCCCAACGGATCTTCGTCCGAACCGCTGCCCGAACTGTTCATGACGACGGCGGATCACATCTGGATGATCGACCCAGACGCTCCGGGCGGATTCGGCTGGTCGCGAGCCATCGAACCGATGTCGTACGATCGCGTCACCTTTCCCGCGCTCGGTGATGTCGACCGCGATGGACGGATCGAAGTCGTGGTCGGCGGCGCTTCCGGTCACCTGTACGTGCTCGACGCCGAGACCGGCGAGCCCCATCCGATGTTCCACACCGAACCCTACGACTACCTCCAGCTCGACAGCGCAGCCGCACTAGACTCCCCGGTCCTGGCCGATCTCGACGGAGATTCGCGCCCGGAGATCCTCGTCGCGGACCGTGACGGTTGGGGATTCGTCGTGCCGGGAGACGGAAGCACTCCGCGGAGGTGGCTCTGGGATCCGCTCGCCCTCTCCTTCGCGGCCTCTGACCTCGACGCGAACGGGTCGCAGAACCTCGTCGTCCTGTCGCTGGGAAGGAAGCAGCTATCGACCTACGACTTGGGACCGGGGACGTCGCATCCGCGGGATCCGCTCAGCCTTCCTTGGCCACAGGTCCACGCCAACGCGAGGAACTCCGGCCTCTTGATGCAGCGGAGTGCGGGGTTCGTCGACGTCCATGCGTCCCGAGATGCCTCGCTGGACGCGATCGACGCGATCCCTGCACGGTTCGCTTTGCACAAGCCGGCGCCGAACCCGTCGATGTCATCGTCGTCGGTCCAGCTGCCTCTGGACCTGCCCGCGCCCGCCCACGTCGACCTCACCCTCCACTCGCCCGATGGACGTCGTGTCGCCACGGTCGTGTCCGGGTGGATGAGTGCCGGGCGTCACGTCCTCGCCTGGCAGTGGGGAGACGGCGCACGGATTCCGCCAGGCGTCTACTTCCTCAGAGTCGATGCGGGAGACGTCGGACGCGCTACGCGCAAGATCACGAAGCTGGAGTAGGCCGAAGTTCACACATGAGGAATCGGGCACCAGGGCGGCGAGGTCCGCCAGGCACTACCACGTTGAGAGTAGACCGCAGCGTAACGCTCCCCTTGGTGCTGATATCCGCCAGGAACATCCACGTTGAGAGTGATAGGCAGCGTAACGCTCCCCTCGGTGCTGATATCCGCCTCGAACATCCGCATTGAGACCGATCCGCAGCGTAACTGCGGATCGTGCGGTGTTCTGCGTCGATCACTCTCACGTTGAGAGTGATTCGCAGCGTAACGCCACAACCGGAGGCGATACCCTGCCGGAGTGCATCCACGTTGGATGTGATCCGCAGGATATTGCCGTCCCAGCCGGGTCTGCACACGGAGATCCTGACAGGTCCGGGACCTACGCCTGCTACCCCAGGCTCTTCGACAACCCTCGACGGTCAAGTCTGCATCTTCGGAAGCGCCGCCGACCGGTCCCGACCGGCTCGAGGGGGCCCCGTGCACGCCTCCGATCGCCGTTTTCCCGCGTAGAGATCGCGTCTGCATACGTGCAGCGCGCTCCCTTCACCATGAAGGAGTCCTCTGCACGGCTGCAGCGACCATCCGTAGGCCCGTGGGAGCTCTCTGCAGACGTGCACGGCGCATCCGTAGGGGTGACGGCGCTGTCTGCACGCATGCAGAGCGCATCCTGATGCGTACGGATCCGTTCTGCAGGTCTGCAGCCGGCGTCGGTGCGCGTAACGGCGCGCCCTGCACGGATGCAGCACGCGTCTTCCCGCGTAACGGTGGGCTCTGCACGCCTGCAGCACGCGTCTTCCCGCGTACGGACGGCCCATGCACACGTGCGTCGCACTCCCTCCGGCCTGCGGAAGCGTGCTGCACGGCTGCAGCGTGCTCCGGTACCCGTGGGGATGGCGCGTGCATCCGTGCAGACGGTTCCCGCACGCGCAACGATGGCCGCTGCACGTCTGCAGAACGGATCCGTAAGCCTACGGGAGCGTTCTGCACGCGTGCAGAACCCATCCCTACAGGGGAAAGTCGCGTCCGACGGTGTGCAGAGTGCGTCCCGACGCGTCTTGCGGCACCGCAACCCACTGCAATTGTGGGCGGATAGCAGCAGAGTGTCGGTCGCGACAAACGGTCCTAGTGTTCGGGTCGATCCGGGGGCGAACAGCTCGGACCTGTCATTTCTCACCAACATGACCCACCGATTCTCACGATCACGAACCAGGTTTCTCAGGGCCATGGCGCAGGGGAAACGCGGGATTTGTCACGATCATGATCCACCCCGGAGTGATGTTTCCGGAGACTGCAACCTTCTGCATTGCAGGTGCATACAAACCAAGAGCGGGGTGAGACCAAAAGCAAGGAGGCATACCATGGGTACGCCGTCTCTCGATACCGCAGCTGACAAGATCCTGAAGTGGGAGTGCCGCTCGTCCCCTCGGTTGAAGAGCTAGTTTCCCGACGGCTGCGATCCGACAATTGGCGCGATGAGAGATCGGAAGTTCATGGAGCCTTCCTACGGAGTGAAGCCGGATCCTGTTGAGTCCGTGTCCGGACGTTCCCCTCACGAACGGATAACAACGTGCACTATCCGGGCAGCGGACATTCCTCGCCGATCTCGTGCGAAGCACTGGATCCACGCAGTATCTACGGGAGCATATATGACGTCGGGATAGAAGATCATGAAGCTCTCGTGGGTGTTGTATAGCGAGTGCTGACCGTGTCGCACACCCTGGAGCCTCAATCGCGAGTCGGTGATCCAGTCGTAGACCAGAGTGTCACTGTCGGCGTCCATAGCCTGACAGGCGACAAGTACGGAATCACTCGCGCTGACAACCTCCGGGAACGCCACCAACGAAAGGATGACGGGGCTCCGGTTCTGGGGAGGGCTCGCGGGGTCGGAGCACGCGCCAAAGGCGAGAACCATGGACGATCCAAGAATCGGAGCAATGAGCGTTCGAAGGTTCATGCTGAGGCTCCAACGTTGGATCTCAAAACTGCCGACCGGATGCGAACTCGGCGGTCCTTGGACGAATCGCAGCCACCAACAATCGACACTGCTGGATGGCCTAGGCTCTCGCTATGCGTGGTTCCCGTTGCGCGGGGATTCCCTCAGGCGTCGGGCGGGAGACGATGCTCTATGACGCCGTTGTATGGGCGAGGGGGCGGGTCCGACGATTCCCAGAGTCGTTAGCGCCCCGCCCGGCTCCGCTCGCGCAGCACGATCCCCACGATCACGAAGTCGAGGATCGCGCTGAGGAGGAATCCGAGGAGGGACTGCGGCGCGAGCCACTTCTCGGTGAACACGTAGACACCGACGTTCGCGATTCCGAAGAGGGCCCAGCTCACCCAGCTCACGCCGTCCACGCTGCGGGAACGGACGATCTGAAGCAGCTGGAGGAACGTCGCGACGGGGATCACGATGGCCGGCACCCAGCCGGCCAGTTCTACAGCCCAGTCAGGCATGTCCGTCGCCCGTTCGTGTCACCTTCACCACCCCACATCCCTTTCCCGTCCACCCTCGCGACCGCCGCGACGTAGATGGGAGTCTACCTTCGCCGCTGCTTCTTGTCGTCCACGCGTCCGTCCCGAGGCCGTTCCTGCTCTTCGCTCATGGGGGCATCGATCACGACGTCGCCGTGATCCATCCCGACGTGGATGCGCCGGCTCGTGCGGTGCTCGAGGAGATACCGCGCGAGCGGATTGAAGAGCCGCTGCTCGAGGGTCCGGTTGAGGAACTTCGCGCCACCCTTGCCACACAGGTCGTCCGTGATCAGCTCGTCGAAGACGGCGGGGGCGACTGCGATCGTGGTCTTCTTCTGGGCCATCCGGTGGAGAACCTTGTCCACCTTGTACCGCGCGATGAGGCGCACTTCGGGAACGGAAAGGGGAGGGAGCTCCAGGATCTCGTGGAACGAGTCGAGGAGGTCCGGCATGACGAACCGTCCGACGACTTCGCGAAGGCGGGCTTCCGGTGTCTTCGTGGGGCGGCCGAAGCCGATCTCCTGCATCGCCAGTTCTTCGCGCGGGATCGTCAGGGTGACGAAGACGAGCGTCTTCTCGAACGTGACCTCGCCGAGTAGATCGTCGAGTCGCCCGCGTTCCAGGATGTTGAGGAGCACCCGCTGCAGCGCCGGATGGGCGTGCTCGAGTCCGCGCAGGAGCAGGATCGCTTCTGGGTTCTCGCGCACGGGCGCGGTGAGGACGCCGGGGAAGTAATGCGTCTCGCTTCCCGGGACCAGTGTCGCGCCGAGGCGGGCGAGCGACTCTTCGTCGTCGAACTCGCTGAGGTCGATCGACACGACAACTTCGTCCGAGCCGAAGACGACCTCACCGACGGCGTACGCGACTTCGTTCTTTCCGACACCCTCGGGGCCGACCAGGAGGAACGCGCCACTCGGGCGTTCCGGCCGGAAGTCGAGGTTCGTTCCCGCGATCCGAACGACGCGGGAGATCGCGGCCACCGCATCCTTCTTCCCGACGATCCGCTGCCCGAGCCGCTCTTCGAGGTGGAGGAGAGTGTCCGCACGTACCGCACTCAGCGCGCGCCGCTCCACGAACGCCTTCGTGAGCCGACCCGCGGCCGCCTTCTTCCGCGTCGTCTTCTTCTTCGTCGACTTCGCGCTTCGGGCGGACGTCGCCGCCTTCCTCGTTGGCTTCTTCGCGGTCCTGGCGGCTGCCTTGGTCGACTTCTTCGCCGACTTCTTCGCGGTCTTCTTGGCCGACTTCTTCGTGCCCTTGGTCGCGTTCTTGGCGCTCTTGGCCGCGCCTGCCCGCTTCGCGGTCTTCTTGACGCCCTTGGCCGCGCCGGCCCGCTTCGTTGCCTTCTTGGCAGCCTTCTTCGTCGACTTCGCAGCCTTCTTCGTCGCCTTGGTCTTCTTCGCCGACTTGGCCGCCTTCTTGGTCGTCTTCTTTGCTGCCTTCCCAGCGGCCCTGGCAGTCTTCTTCGCCGCTTTGGCCGTCTTCTTGGCGGACTTCTTCGCGACCTTCTTGGCGCTCTTCGCCTTCGTCCCCGTCGCCTTCTTGCGTGCTGTCGCCATGGTTTCTCCTACCTGGGCCCGTCCTTGGGACCCGCGTGGTCGACGTGAGTTCCGATCGTAGCGGAACGTTGGCGAGTTCTCGCCTGGGGATCCCGATCGAGGTCAGCGAACTCGAGCCATCCCGTGGATGCGCCATTGCTGAGCCGCACTCCGAGTTTCGGCGCTTTGGGCTGGCTCCTGGAGACGGACACGCGTCGCGGGGGAGAAGTGGCGCGGCAGGCGCCGCCCGATCGGCAATAAACACGACAGTGACTTCCGGTATTGCGATCCGTCGTCCTGGGGCGGCCCGGGGGCGGCCCCAGGGCGGCCCCGGGGCCGCCAGGGATGAGCCAGGGATCGGCCAGGGCTTGTCGCAACGGAGAGAACGGCTTGTTCCATCTCGCCTCCGACATTACGGTGGGGACCCGAGGTGCCGATCCGGGGTAGACGGGCCGGGTAGCGGCTGGCCGGTACGCGCCGGCTGGGAGAGCTGGGGGGCCAGAAGAGCCGGGAGCGCCGCGAGCGAACGATACGAGGAAAGGACTTAGCGACCGTGCCGATGACCAAGTGGGCCTCTCGACTGCCGACCTCTCGACAGCTGGCCTTCCGACTGCTCGCCTCTCGACTGCTGAGCTCTCGACTGCCGACCTCTCGACAGCTGGTCGGACTACTCCTTCTATGCCTGGGGATCCTCGTCGATGTCCCCGTGGCCCGGGCGGGGTTCGACGTCACCGACGTGCCGCCATTTCCGAGCACGTCTCGGCCCCGCTTCCAGGTGAATGCAGCGAACTACCTCGGAGAAATGGGTGCGCCCGAAGTCGTCCTCGCGTTTCGCATCCCGTACTCGGAGCTGTTCTTTGCGGAGAAGACCGACACCTTCGGTGCGACCTACTACGAGGCGGAGTTCGATCTCATCATGCTCCTCTCGGACGGAAAGCGTCAGGTTGGCGGTGACCTCTGGAACGAGGTGATCCGGGTCGAGAGCGAAGCGGAGACGGAGTCTCGGAAGCGCTGGCACCGTCGGATCGTGCGCATCCCGGCGGAGAAGGGACGGCTCACGGCCGAAGTGTCGATCCACGAGCGAGAGTCCGGTCGCGCGAGCGGAACGAGCTGGGAGATCGACGTACCCGATTACGAAGACGAGCGGATCTCCCTCTCGAGCCTCTGGGTGGTCGACTGTGAAAAGGACGGCGACTCGGACGAGTTCCCGCCGCGGAGTTGGCTCCTCGAGTCCCGGTTCGGTGAGCCGCTCGGCTCGATCTGCGTCCGTGGCGAAGTCTACCGGAACGATCTTCCCGGCCCGGTTTCGCTGCGCTGGAGAGTTCTGGACGCTCGCCAGGAGAAGGTTCACGAGGATCGCCTCAGTTTCGACGGCGGAGAGCGTGTTCCGTTCCGGTTCCAGCCGAACCTCCAGGATCTCTGGCTCGGCAACTATCTCCTCGAGGTCGAGGTCGAGGCGGGGGGGAAGAAGGCGAAGCGGAAGTTCGCGTTCCAGATGGACGAGACGACCGTCTCGCTGACGAACGACATGGAGCAGAGCCTCGATCTGGTGCGCCTGATCGCGACGAAGGCGGAGATCAACGCGCTGGAGGATGCGCCGGAGGAGGCGCGTGCCGAGGCGTGGACCAAGTTCTGGGACGAACGCGATCCGACCCCGGGAACTCCCGACAACGAGTTCAAGAACTCGTTCTTCCAACGCGTCCGCTACGCAAACGAGAACTACGGCGTTCTCGAACCGGGATGGCGCTCTGACCGGGGACGGATCTACATCAAGTACGGGCAACCGGAGCAGGTCGAGTCACGACCGAGCCGGGTCGATGGACTCGCCGTCGAGGTGTGGACCTACATCGACCTCGGCCTCCGCTTCGTGTTCGTGGACTACGACGGGTTCGGACGCTACGAGCTCTATCAGCCCGGCCGTTCCTGACGGAGGCGAAATGATCGACGGACGCGTGGCCATCCTCGGGGTGGGGACGATGGGGGAAGCGATCCTGCACGGACTTCGTAGCGGGTCGGATCCGCTCCCGCGGGGCTCGGTGCGAGGTACGGTGCGAAACGCGAACCGGGCGACCGAGCTGAGCAAGAAGCTCAAGGTCGCGGTCGGAACCGACAATGTGGGCGCGGTCGCGTCTGCATCGGTCGTGATCGTCTCACTCAAACCGATCAACGTCGTGCGCGTGCTGGGAGAAGTCGCGGCCGCTGGGGCACTCGATCATGGGCCGCTCATCATCTCGATCGCTGCGGGAGTCCGTACCGAGGAGATCGAGGCCGTGGTGGGGCCGAAGTGCCCGGTCGTGCGCGCCATGCCGAACACGCCGTGCGCCATCGGGCGAGGCACCATCGTTCTCACGGGAGGACGGCGGGCCAAGAAGAAGCACCTGACCGTTGCGCACTCCATCTTCCGGCCGCTCGGTGAAACGCTGGAGCTGGAAGAACGTCACTTCGACACCGTCACCGGCTTGTCCGGGAGCGGGCCCGCGTTCGGCTATCTCATGGTCGAAGCGCTCGCGGACGGGGGAGTGATGATGGGTCTGCCTCGTGACGTTGCGATCCGCCTCGCCTCACGGACTCTGCTCGGTGCTGCAGAGATGGTGCTGGCCACGGGCGCTCACCCGGCCGCACTCAAGGACGAGGTGACGACGCCTGCGGGATGCACCATCGCCGGAATCCTCGCGCTCGAAGACGGCAAGATCCGGAGCACACTCGCGCGTGCAGTGGAACGCGCGGCGAGCTGCGCGGCGGGACTCGGGAAGAGCAAGTAGGCGTGGCGACGATCGCGTGAGCGTCGCCTGCGAGCGACGCTCCGCCTTGCTCACGCTCGCACGCGGGTGGCCTTCTCGAGGGCTCCTGGCGTCGTGCGCAACCCTTCCATCGGCGTCCGGCGGCTGTGCCCGTCTGTCCAACTCCAGAGCCCGGATTAGCCTTCCTTCTACAAGTGAAGATCGATTGGCTCTGGTTCGAGCCCTGGCTCTGTCATAGCCTCTAGCTGCGTACAAATGGTCCCCGCCGATGCTGGTCACGGTTCCAACCCGCTCGAACGCACGATTGGAGGGCAGAACGATGAAGTCGAGTCTCCGTTCCACCTCTGCGCGCCCTATCCGCCGTCTCAGTCGATTCACACCGGCCTTTTCTCTTCTGGCAACGGTTCTTCCCGTGCTCGGTGTCTCGGATGCGGCCGCGGCGTGGCCCGAAGACGGAATCCTCGTCAGCCCCTGGGTGGGCGTGGCAAACTCACCGAGTTCCTGCACGGATGGAGCCGGAGGCGTGTTCACCTTCTGGGCCGACGAGAGCGCTCTCGGTGTCATGGGTTCTCACGTGTTCGCGACCGGGGGGAAGGACCCCGCCTGGACCGACGGGGGACAGTTCATCGGAAACGGCGTAGGCGGCCAAGGATCCGTCGGTGTGGTCTCCGACGGTGTGGGAGGAGCCATCGTGACGTGGCACAACGGCTCCACGGGGAACGTCCTCGCGAGTCATGTGCTCTCTGATGGAGTTCTCGATCCGAGTTGGCCCAGCGTCGTCATCCAGGTCAATTCGTCTACATCGGCGTCAAACAGTTGGGCCGTGCCTGTTCCGGACGCGAACGGTGGCTGCATCGTGACCTGGCTCGGCTTGTCGAACGGGGAGACGGTCGTGTTGGTGCAACGGATTCTGTCCAACGGTGTCCAGGCGCCGGGCTGGCCGGAAGGAGGCGTCGTCCTGGATCCGGTTCCGGGCACTCCGGAGCGGCCCGTTGCCTGTTCCGACGGCGAGGGTGGGGTGATCGTGGCCTGGGACGATGCGGAGCGGATCTACGTCCATCATGTGCTCCCATCCGGTCAGGTCGATCCGGACTGGCCAGCCGACGGGCGCCTCGTGAGTGATCT
This sequence comes from Candidatus Eiseniibacteriota bacterium, assembly GCA_020633975.1. GTDB lineage: Bacteria > Eisenbacteria > RBG-16-71-46 > CAIMUX01 > CAIMUX01 > JACKCR01. The sequence goes on from JACKCR010000002.1 coordinate 649,105, forward strand.
CATCGCTTTGAAACTCAATCCGGTCGTCACGACGGACGGCGCCGGGGGCGCGTTCGTCGCTTGGCAGGACGATCGAGGGGGCGATGGGTGGGACGTGTTCTACAGCCATGTTCTCGCCAACGGCGAGATCAGCGCGAACATTCCCGAGAACGGTGCCGTGTTGACGGACGCTGCGAACAACAACTCGTCGGGAGGTTGGGGAGATCTGACGCCCGATGGAGCGGGGGGAGTGTATGCCGTCTACGAAATCCGCGTGGCAGGACACACAGACGTGTGGGGCCAACACATCCTCGCGTCCTCTCTTCCGGACTGGGCTCCCAACGGTGTGCCCGTCTGTACGTCGGACGGGGGAGGGCTCGACCCGTCGGTGATCGCCCACCCCGAGGGGGGCTTCCTCGCGACCTGGAGGGACGACTTCACCTACACCAGGATCACGCGGATCGGGCCCGACGGGAATCCTGCGCCGGGCTGGACCCTCGATGGCGAACACCGGTGGTTCGGGATTCGGGCCAAGGCGTTCGACAACGGGCAAGGTGGTGCGATCTTCACCCTGCACAGGTTGAACGGGCCTTACGAATCGATCCTCGTCGCCTATGAGCCCCTTGCGGAGCCTTCGGCGGTTGGCGACGGTCCGCGGGCGGGCCGTACGCGCCTCGATCCGCTCGTCGTTCCGAACCCGTTCTCTGGCTCGACCTCGATCGCCTTTCGCACCGAGCGGTCTCAGCGTGTCGAGGTAGAAATCATCGATTCAGCCGGGCGCAGCGTCCGCCACCTGACGGACGAGGTGCTGTCGAGTGGGCGCCAGCGAATCGTATGGGACGGATCCGGAGACTCCGGACGCGACGTAGCACCCGGAGTGTACTTCTACCGGATCGGAAGCGACGACGGCACGGCCGCCGGGCGGATCGTCCTGACTCGGTAAGACTCCGACCCTGTTACTCGGCAGACACCGTGCGGAAACCGATTGCGCGGTCCCGAACGTTTGGCATCGCGAAGGAGCGGTTCCAGCACGTGGCGCTTCCGATCCCGCGGTCGTAGTCTCCTCCACGGATCGCCCGGTAGTGCCCAGATGTCGGCGGTCGGTGGGGCGACATGTAGATTTCGTAGACGTCGGCGGTCCACTCCCAGACGTTGCCGGAGAGATCCTCGCATCCGTAGATGCTCGCGCCGTCACCCGTCTGGTAGCCGGCGCGGATGCTGCCGTTGTAGTAGCCGACCGGCGTCGTGCGCACTCGTGTCTGGTTCTCGAACGGATCGCCGCTGTTGTCGAAGTTGCCGCGGGTGTTGTCTGCCTCGGCGCCCCAGGGATAGGGGAAGCCGAGGCCGAGGACCAGCTCCTCTGGCGTTCCTGCGAAGAAGGTCCGAGTGCCGAGATCGCTCGACGTTCCGCGAGCGGCCTTTTCCCACTCGGCTTCCGAGGGCAGCGCGCGGCCGAAGTACTCGGCGTAGGCGTTCGCACCGAACCACGACACCTGCACCACCGGGAAGTTGTCCCAGCCCTCGACGACGAAGAAGAGACTATCTCCAGGGGTGTACCCGAGCGCGGAGTCGATGTCTCCCGGTCCCTGCCGGACTTCCTGATGAACGTCCGCATACTCTTGGGTTCCGGCAGCGTTGTAGACGATGCCGCCTGACACCTTGACCAGCCCCAACTCACGCACCTGGTTGAGGAAGTTCACGTACTGCGCGTTCGTGATCTCGAACCGATCGATGTCGAACGCGCGCACGGAAACCGGATTGCCCGGGTGAACGAAGTCGCCACTCGGGGCTCCCATCACGAACGGGCCTTCGGGAACGTCGACACGTTCCGTGACGGTACTGAACACCCACACGGGCGAGCGCCGGATCACGCCTGCACGGTCCGTTGCTACTACCTGCCAGAAGTAGGAGCGGTTCGACTCGAACGCAGTCGAGAGGGCGTACTCGGTGCTGGTCTGCGCCTCGGAAACGCGGGCGAGAGTGGCGAAGGTAGAGCCGAAGTACACGTCATAGGTGAGCGTGTCGCCGTCGGGATCCGAGGCCTGCCACGAGAGGACGACCGTCGACGTCGGATCGAGTTCCTGAAGGCGGTTCTCGGGGGTTGGGGTGCCCGGAACGGTCGGTGCTGCATTCGTCGTCGCCGTGACGCGCACGGTTTCGCTCGGCTGGCTCTCGACCCCGGTGCGGATCGACCTCACCCGGTAGTCGTAGCTCTGCTCCGCGGTGACGGTGCGGTCGATGAAGAGCTGCACGTTTGCGTTCACGCTTCCGGCGAGCTGGAAGTCGTTGGCTCCCGCGGTCGAGCGCTCGATGCGGAAACCGGTCTCGTCGGACGAGACGTCGCGCCACGAGAGGGTGACGGTGTTCGGAGTCACCGAGTTCGGTGTCAGTTCGTTCGGCGCTGCCGGCGCCGGTGCGGGTTCTACCTGCGGTTGCGCGCTGTCTTTGCTACAAGCGGAAAGACCAACGAGCATGATAACGAGTGTGGTGCCGACTACGCCGCGCATCCTACCTACCTCCACGATCCTCACGTCCCGATGCCGAGGGCGAAACGTCCGGCGACCCGAGCCGAAGAATCGAGAGGCCGGGTCGCCCGCCAACGCGTCTCAGGGGTTCAGAAACACTCACGTTCGCCGAGCACGCCGAACTTCGACTTCTCGTCGTAGATCGTCGCGTCGAAGCTGGTCGAGGCGGAGAGGTCCACACGGATGAGGCACGGATTCCAGAGCCCCATCGTCTTCGACGCTTCGCTCTCGCGAAGGACGACGATCTCCGGGACTTGGCCGAGACCGGCCTGAGGAATGAACCAGGCCACGATGGTCTGGTCGCCGAACTCATCGTAGTGGAAGTTCGTTTCGTAGCCTCCGTCGGCGCCGCTTACGGCAGAACCCTTCAGGAAGCCGTCTACGAAGACCTTGACCGAGACGCCACCGAGGCCGAGATCGTCGGCATCGGACACCGTCCCCGAGAACGTGGCGAGCTGATCCTGGGCGAGGGCAGGTGCGGCGGCGAGAAAGAGCGCGAGCGCGCAGACTACGAATCGAAACAAAGGGGTCTCCTCCCGAACTGTCGTGGACGAGAGAAGTCGGCGGGCCGGAGTCGGCGTACCGAATGTCTCTCGCGTCTAGATTCTATCCAACCCACACCCCGGCAAAGGTGGCGGCGGATGCGCGCTCCAAGATACCCCGGAGGGTACCAACGAGGTCCCAAAGGGTCAACCCGGCCCGGAAGGGAGTTAAATCGTTGGCGCGAGGGGAAAAGCTCTGATACGTTCCCGCCGTTTCTATGACCTGGATCACGGGGGGACCGTCGGCCCGAAGCCGCAGTCGGGCCCGCCCGCGGGTCTCTATTGCGCGGCCAAGGACAGGTGCGCCCGGCGAGATGGATCTCGCGACCGCCTGACGCGGCCTCGTCCCGTCCTCCCGGGAGGGCTGCCCCTGCAGCACTCGGGCGGCACAATCCATCGAGGGATGGGAATCCACAATGGGAATTCGTAGCCTGCTCGGCTTCGTCTCCAACGACATCGCCATAGACCTGGGTACCGCCAACACGCTCGTCTACGTGAAGGGCAAGGGCATCGTCCTGAACGAGCCTTCCGTTGTAGCGGTGGACCGTACGAACAAGAAGGTCCTGGCGGTCGGGCGGGAGGCGAAGGAAATGCTGGGCCGGACGCCGTCCGGAATCGAAGCGGTTCGGCCGCTGAAAGACGGCGTCATCGCAGACTTCGAGAAGACCGAAGAGCTGCTCCGCAAGTTCATCCTCAAGGTGCTCCAGAACCGGCGGTTCCTCGTCCGTCCGCGCGTCATCGTCTCCGTGCCTTCGGGAATCACCGAAGTGGAGAAGCGTGCGGTGCGGGACTCGGCGGAACACGCGGGAGCGCGTGAGGTCTACCTCGTGGCCGAGCCGATCGCTGCTGCGATCGGTGTCGGGCTCCCGGTCGACAAGCCGACCGGAAACATGGTGATCGACATCGGGGGAGGCACCACCGAGATCGCCGTGATCACGCTCAACGGCATCGTCACCGACACCTCGATCCGCGTGGGCGGGGACAAGATGGACGACGCGATCGTCCAGTACGTCAAGCGCCAGTACAACCTCTTCATCGGCGAGCAGACGGCCGAGCAGATCAAGCTGAAGATCGGCTCCGCATTCCCGATGGAAGAAGAGATGGAGATGCAGATCAAGGGCCGTGACCTGATCGGCGGAATCCCGAAGACGATCACGGTGAGCTCGAAGGAGATCCGTCAGACCCTGCAAGAGCCGGTCGGTGCGATCGTCGAGGCGACCCGGGAGTCGCTCGAGAAGACGCCGCCGGAACTCGCGAGCGACATCGTCGACCGCGGGATCGTCATGACGGGGGGAGGTTCGCTCCTCCGGGGTCTCGGGGACCTCCTCAACCAGGAGACGCATCTCCCGATCCGTGTGGCCGAAGACGCCCTCCTCTGCGTCGTCCTCGGATCCGGACGGATCCTCGACAACATCGATCACTACGAGAAGGTCCTGATGACCTGATGCTGAGACCGAGCTCTCCGCCATCTCCGGTCCGCGCCTGGATCGGTCCTATGCTGGCGGTGCTCGTGTCCGCCACGCTTCTCGTGCTTCCGAAAGACGTCCGGCGCGGCATCGCCACGGGGCTCGAGTACTCCGTGTTCTCGCCCTATCGCTACGCGGTCGGCTGGGGAGAGGGAAGCCTCGCCGCCCGGTCCGAGATCCGTCGACTCTCCCAGCAACTCACCGAGTGGCGCGTCCGCGAGGACCAGATCCTGGAGACCCAGGAGGAGAACCGGAGGCTTCGGCACCTCCTCGGGTTCCGTCGCCGGACCGCGGAGCGGCTCGTCCCGGCCGCCGTCGTGGCCCGGGAGCGGGGGCGGGACGGCGACCTCGTCATCGCCGAGGTCGAGTCCGGAAGCCCGGTCTACACCGACGCACCTGTACTCGTGCCGGAGGGTCTCCTCGGACGGATCGTGGCGAGAGACGGAGGCCGGGTCCGGGTGCAGTGCCTGACCAACTCCGAGTCGTCGGTCAGCGTGCTCAACCAGCGGACCCGCGACGAGGGGATCCTCCGTGGGTCGCTCCAGCGACGAGGGCTCCTCGTCGTCCTGGACGTACCGGTGCAGGCGGATTGGCGGGTCGGGGACCGCGTCATCACGTCGGGGCTCGGTACGATCTTCCCGCGCGGGCTCCTGGTCGGTACGGTGGAGGGGATGCGCCGCGAGGAGATGGGGCCCCTCGAGCGGATCTGGGTGGAGCCGGCGGCGTCGCCTGCGCGGGCGGAAGAGATCTTCTTGCTCCTGCCGGGCGGGGAAGAGCCGGCCGAAGACATAGAGTGGTTCCCTTCGGATCCCGAGCCGCCTCTGTCGGTCCTTTCCTGGGACGACGGTCGCGGCCTGACCTACGGCCCACTTCCGGCACCCTAGCAGGGCCGCTAGACGACTGCCGGAAGGAAAGTTCGATCGCGATGCTCGCAGGATTTCGAATCGCATTCGGGGTGTTCCTCCTCCTGGTCTCCCAGGCTACCTGGGTGAAGGGGCTCGCGCTCTGGGGTGTCGAGCCGGACCTTCTCCTCGGGATGGTCTTCTTCGTCGCTCTGAAGAAGGGGATCCATTGGGGGGTCTGGACGGGCTTCGCGATCGGGCTCCTCGTCGACCTGGAAGAGCCCTCGCGGCTCGGACTCCACGCCCTCGCCTACGTCCTGACGTCGATCGCCGTGGAGCGCTGGTCGAAGAACTTCGACCGCTCGAGCCCGATCGTGGTCGGAGTGCTCCTCTTCCTGGTCGCGGTGCTCACCGAGACGATCCGGCTCTTCGCGTTCACCGAAGGCGGCTGGCTCGCGCACTTCGCCGGCGTGTTCCGCTTCACCCTCCCGACGGCCCTCTACACGACGGTGTTCGTCGCGCTCGCTTCGTGGATCTTGTCGCGCCTCCTGGGGTGGAAGGACTGGGTGCTGCATGCCACGTAGGTTCCACAAGGAAGACCGAGCGCACCGGGCGCGCTTTCTCTACCTCCTGATCGGCGGGATCACACTTCTCCTCGTCGGGCGGCTCGGTGAACTGCAGCTCGCAAAGGGATCGTTCTACCGCACGCGTTCGCAAGAGAACCGGATCCGCGCCGAAGTGCTTCCTTCGGACCGGGGCCGGATCCTCGATCGGAACGGGGTCGTCCTGGCTGACGACTATCCGTCGTCCCAACTCACGCTCTACCCGCGCCACGCGATCTTCCAGCAGTATCCGGACTCGCTCGAGCAGGTACTCGCCGCCGTCGGCGAGGTGCTGGACCGGACGCCGGACGAGCTTCGAAAGCGTCTCGCGTCTGCGACCGAGTCCCGTCCCGCCATCCTCGCGCGTCAGCTCTCGTTCGAACAGGTGTCGCTGCTCGAGGAACGGCACTCGCGGCTGCCGGGGATCACGGTGGAAGCGGTTCCGGTCCGTCGCTACCCGAACGGAGGGCTTGCGTGCCACCTGCTCGGCTACCTGGGTGAAGTCGGCCCCGAGGATCTGAACCGCGATCCCGAGACCTACCACGCGGGCGATCTCATCGGGAAGACCGGGATCGAGCGGCAGTACGAGACTCTCCTTCGCGGTCAGGATGGAGAGGCCTACGTCGAAGTCGACGTACGCGGACGCCGCACGCGGATGTTCACGGAACTTCCCGTGAAGCCCGCCGTGCCTGGGGAGGACGTCGTCCTCACGATCGATGCGGAGCTCCAGAAGGAGATGGAAGCGGCGCTCGCGGACATCCGGATCCACGGGGGAAAGGATGGATTCGACCAAAAGCCGGCGCCCGCGTCGTGTGCGGTGGCCATCGATCCGCGGAATGGAGAGATCCTCGCGCTCGCCAGCTATCCGGGCTACGACCCGAACATGTTCGTCGGCGGTCTCTCCAAGGAGGAGTACGCGCAGCTCCAGAGTCCGGGTCATCCGCAACAGAACCGCGTCATCCAGTCCACCTATCCGCCCGGCTCGACCTGGAAGGTGTTGACCAGCCTCGCGGGACTCCACGCCGACATCGTCGGGTACGACACGATGCTCCAGCCTTGCTGGGGACGGTACAAGTTCGGCGATCGCTACTTCCGATGCTGGAATCGCGGTGGGCACGGACCGATGAACCACACCGCCGCGCTCCGCCAGTCGTGTGACGTCTTCTACTACCAAGTCGGCGAGCAGCTCGAAGTGCGTGGGCTCTCCGACTTCGCGCGTGGGCTCCATGTCCAGGAGAAGACCGGGATCGATCTCCCCGGAGAGCGTGCGGGGCTCGTTCCGACTCCGGAGTGGTACAAGGAGAAGTACGGCGGGTTCGGAAAGGGAGTGGCGCTCAACCTCTCGATCGGGCAGGGCGAAATCCTGCTCTCCCCGCTCGCGCTCGCACGTTTCTACGCCTTGGTCGCGAACGGCGGCACCTTCGTTCAGCCGCACATGATCCGCGAGGTTCGAGCTCGCGACGGACGTCTCGTCCGTGCGGCCGAGCGGGAGGACTGGACCCGCGGACGCGCCGACATTCCCGCGGCCGATCTCGACTTCGTCCACTCGGCGCTCGAAGAAGTGGTCATGCACGCCCGCGGGACGGGAAAGAGCGCGCGAGTCGGCGAGATCCGGATCGCCGGAAAGACCGGGACCGCGGAGAACCCTGGAGAAGACCACGCGCTCTTCGCCTGCTACGCCCCGGCCGACGCTCCCACCCTCGTGGTCGTGGTGGTCGCGGAGCACGCTGGGCATGGAGGGTCCGTGGCGGCCCCGGCGGCCCGGCGCGTCCTCCAGTGCTACTTCGAGCGGTCGGGAGACTTCGCCGCGAGCCTGGAGGCGCAGCCATGAACCTGCGCGTCTACCGGAAGCACAACGACTGGCTCCTCATGCTGCCCACTCTGCTCCTCGTGATGGCCGGGGTGGCCACGATCTACAGCGCGACGCGACTCGCAACCGGTGACGCCAGTGCATTCTTCGAGCGTCACCTCATGTACCTCGCGATGGGGAGCGTCGTCTTCGGGTTCTTCTTCTTCCTTCCTCTCAGGCTCTGGGAGGACTGGTCCTACGTCGTCTACGGCATCTCGTTACTGCTGCTCGTCGCGGTGCTGCTCTTCGGGGTCGACAGTCACGGCGCGCAGAGGTGGTTCCAGGTCGGGCCGCTCCGGTCCCAGCCGTCCGAGTTCGCGAAGCTCGCGCTCGTCGCGGTGCTCGCCCGCTATCTCGCGGGGAAGCGCGTCGATCTCTCCCGGCCGGGGCCTCTCGCGATCGCGATGCTGCTCGTCCTCGCACCCACCGCACTCGTACTCCAACAGCCGGACCTCGGGACGGCGGGCGCGTTCCCTGCGCTCGCGCTGCCGATGTTGATCTGGGCCGGGATGCCGAGGATCCTCCTCTTCATCCTGCTCTCGCCGATCATCGGGCTCCTGCTCGTCTACAACCTCGTCTTCTGGGTGGTCTTCCTCGTCTTCTCGATCGTGGTGTTTCGGAGGTCACGACTCTCGAACCTTCTGCTCGGGCTGTTCCTGCTTCTCCAGGTTGGGCTCCATCTGGGTGCGCCGCGCGTGATCGAGACGCTCCATCCCTACCAGCAGGCGCGGATCCACACCTTCTTCCATCCGGAGAGCGACCCCTCCGGGAGCGGTTGGCAGGTGCTGCAGTCACGGATCGCGATCGGGTCCGGCCAGCTCTTCGGGAAGGGGTATCTCCAGGGGAGCCAGAAGAAGCTCGCCTTCCTTCCGATGCAGCACAACGACTTCATCTTCTCGGTGATCGGTGAGGAGTGGGGCTTCTTCGGCGCCGCGGTGATCGTGATCCTGTTCGGACTCCTGGTCGCGAGATCGGTTCGCGTCGCGACCCAGTGTCGATCGCCCTTCGGTTCGCTTCTCCTGGTCGGAGTGGCGGGCCTCATCTTCTACCACGCAGCGGTCAACATGGCGATGACGATGGGACTGTTCCCGGTGACGGGACTGCCGCTTCCGTTCCTCAGCTACGGAGGTTCGTTCCTCTGGACGATGCTCGCGGCCGCGGGACAGATGGGGAATGTGGCGGCGCACCGGTTCGAGTACTGACGCCGTCGATCGGGGTTGACACCGAGGTGCAGAGTACCTCGTCTGTGCTGGGAGTTCGGGAGGAGGTTCGAGTGACCCAGAAAGCGTTCCGCGAGTTCCTTCCGAACGGACGGACCCGGCTTCTCGGGATCCTCGGAGACCCGATCGACCACTCACTCTCTCCTGAGCTTCACTCCGCAGTCTTGAGAAAGCTGGACCAGAACCTGCTGTACGTTCCTGTACCGGTGTCGAGCGCCCGACTGCGCGCGTTCCTCGGCCTCGCCGCGGAACTCGGGTTCCGCGGTTGCAACGTGACGACGCCGTTCAAGGAGTCGGTGCTTCGCTCCGCGGAGCCGAGAGACGTAGAGACGCGCAGGACGAAGATGGCGAACACGTTGACGTTCGTCCCGGGACGGAAGCCGATGGCGGAAGGTACGGACGGCCGCGGAATCGTCGGTTGGCTGGAGGATCATGGCCTCGGCGACGAGCCGTTCGGCGTGCTCGGCTTTGGAGCGACCGCACGGAGTCTCGTTCACGCGTCGTGGCGAGGCGGGCGGCCGCCTGCGCTCGTGGTGACGCGGCGTGCGGCTCCGGTGAAGCGTCTGCTCTCGGGCTGGCGGGTGGAGCCTGGGCGAGATCGTCTTCGCGCCGTGCCGCCCGAGGTGAGTACGGTGGAGCAGGTGGGGGAGCCGGGTACGCTGAGCGGCGTCGTCCCCAAGGTATGGGTGTCGACCTGGCCTCCGGGCACGATGCCTCCCGCGGCGTTCTGGTCGAGGCTGCGTCCGAGGAGCCTCGTGCTCGACATGAACTACGGAGAAGGACGGACGACGATGGCCGATGCAGCGAGGCGAGAGGGGCATCGCGCGGCGGACGGACTGGGTCCGCTCCTCCAGCAAGCCGCGCGGTCTCTTTCCATCTGGCTGGACCGGCCGGTCGAGCCAGAGCTGTTCCGACTGGCTGCCGGAGTGCCGAAGCGTCGTCTGGGTCCGAGTCGGTAAGTCATCCCGGGTGGCTGGGCAGCGTGCGGCCTCGGCATTCCTTCGGCTCTTTCTTCCCGAGCAATGCCCGGGATGCCACAGCCGAGTCGCGGAGCCCGGTCCCTGTTCTCCGTGTGCCGAGGAGATTCAGCGACTCCTCGCCCTGCCTGTCCCGTTCGTCGCCGGCGAACTCTCCGGATTCGCGGCGGGGCCCTACCGCGGGGTGTGGAAGTCCGTCGTGCTCGCGTACAAGAAGGACCCCGTTCCGGGAGTCGCGAACCTCGCTCACCGCGTGATGCTGGAGCTGGTCCGGAACGCTCTCGGCCCGGGGGAACTCCAAGAGCGTGTCGTGTGCGAAGGGGAGGGAGGCGTTCCCGTTCCGTTGGCAGCCCAGCCGGTTCCACGTGTCATCGTCCCCGTTCCGATGGCGCGCGTGCGGCGGAGGGAGAAGGGCTGGAATCCTCCCGAACACTTGGCGGTTCGGCTGGCCGCCGACCTCGGGTGGCCGGTGGCGCCTGACATCCTCGAGCGAGTCCACTATCGAGGCACCTTGGCGAGCTCGGACAAGGACGAGCGCGCGCGTAGGCTCTCGGGGGCGATCCGACTCAGGAAGGACAGTCCAGAGACCCTCTCGGCGCGTGCTGCAGCGGCGGCGCGTGTGGCAGGAACGGCCCGTACGGCAGAAGCGACTCGGACAGGCAAGCGGGGGTGGCTGGGGTCGGGAGCGGAGGTGGACCGAGCGGTGGGTCCGGAGGAGAACGAGCGATCTTCTCTCGCCGAGGACGCGTGGCCGGTTCGCGCGCTGCTGGTGGACGACGTCGTCACGACCGGAGCGACGCTCGGGGCCTGTCGGGACGCACTCTTCGAGGCCGGGTTCTACGATGTCGTCTGCGTCACTCTGGCCCGGACGGAGTGACCCCGATCCGTACGGACGGTGCGATCCTGGCCCGTGACGGAGTGATCTGGTTCATGCGGGGGCGTCCCCCGATCCGGCCGGGAGGGGGGAGCGGCTCCGGGCGAGATGGCGTGTCGCAATTCCGGGACGGTTTTCGCTACTTCCTGGGATGGCTTCTCTCCGGAGTCGCCCTTGCCACACGACCGTGCGCACGCGTCGTGCTCGTGACCGACGAACCTGCACCCACTCGCTTGGAGGTTGCCATGGCCGATTCCACTCGTTTCGCTCGTCCGATCATCTTCGCCTTCGCGGGCTTGCTGGTCGCGGCACCGAGCTTCGCCGAAGTTCTGCTCCTCTCCCAAACCCGGACGGTCGAGGCCTCGGGCTCCGCGACCGACTCCATGACGATGGACGACGACAGCGCAGCCGATGCGTCCCCGGGGTTCGATCCCTTCTCCTCCGGCGTGGAGGTGGACGTGGCGGTCGACGGCGCGGCCGCGTACGCGAACGCGGTTCAGCAGTCGGGCATCGGACCGACGGGTGCCACAGTTCTCGGCACCGTCGCGCTACGTGGAGAGTCGATCGACCCGACCGGAGTGGGGATCGCGCAGTCGACGTCACACTGCGAGTACAGCTTCGAGGTCGTGACACCGCAGGAGTACCGGCTCGTGGGGCTCATCACCGCGTCCGGAGGAGGCGCGACCTTCGTCGAACTCTCGGGTCCATCGGGAATGATCGAACGGTTCGACTCGCCGACCAACGGCAACCAGACGGTCGGTGGACTGGGCATCCTGCTGGCCGGGGTCTACACGTTCACCGTGGAGACCTCGGGCTCGGCGCTCGGCGAGGAGGAGATGCAGAGCGGCGCGGCCGGGCTCTACGAGATCGCCCTGGCATTCGAGGATGCGGATCCCGCCGACGTCGTGGCGTCGGGTGAGCGAGTCATCGGGCCTATCGAGGTCGCGCCACAGCCCGCGTCGAGGATGGCGGAACTCGCGTTCGGGTCGCCCCTCGTTTCGGGAGAGCGGGTCGCGATCTTTGCCGCGTCGGGAAGGCGGGTCCGGAGCTGGTCGCCGGCTCCAGGGACGTCGCACATCGTCTGGGACCTGGTCGGTACGGATGGTCGGCCGGTGCCGTCGGGGATCTACTTCGCTCGGGCGTTCTCCGGCGAGCGAGTGAGAGAGGCGAAGCTCGTCGTCACCCGCTGAGCCCTGAGGATCCAGGAGAGGCGTCGTTCGCGCGCATGCGAGGTCGCGTAACGCTCGCGTAACTGCTGTCGAGGAACCTTCCGACGTGACGGGAAACGGCACCCGTCAGGAAGGAGCCAAGACATGCCATCCATGCGGACCTCGAAGAGACTGCTCGGGACTCTCGTCCTCACGGCGATCCTCCCGATGGCGGCCCATGCGGAGACGATCACCTGGAACGGTGCCTCGGGAGGTACCTGGGGCACGGCGACGAACTGGGATCCGGAGGACGTGCCGGACGACGCGACCGAGGAGGCCACGTTCCCGTCGGACGGTGGAGCCCTCGACGTGGTGCTCGACCGGAGCATCTACTTGGGATCGATCACCCAGCCGAATCCGGACCTCACCCTCATCTGGAACTCGGGACTGCAGCTGCAGACGATGCTCGAAGGTGGATTCGTCAGCGCGGGATCGGTCCTGCCGGTTGGGGGCGCCTGGCTCTCCGGCAAGTTCACGAACCTCTCGACGGGACTTCTCGAGCTGCCGGCGGGAACCACCTTCCAGGCGATGGGCCCAGAGATCCAGAACGACGGAACGATCCGCGTCAACCCGTTGGGAAGCAGTGCCAACACCTATTTCCGCGCAGACGCCTACGACGTCTTGCTCAGCGGCAGTGGGGACGTCGTGCTCGCGACGGCTGGCGATCCCGACGACGCACAGATGAGCAACTACTACGGAAGCTGGGCGCAGGGGCCGGACCACACGATCCACGGGACGGGTCGGATCACGGCGCCTTTGACGAACCAGGGTACGGTCACGGCCGACGTCGCCGGGATGGTTCTGCAGCTGGACTCCGGCGCCAAAACGAACTCGGGCCTCCTCCAGGCCACGTCGGACGGGATCCTGCGGATCCAGAGTGGACCGATCACTCAGACCGAGACGGGCCGGATCTTCGCGAACGGGTCGGATGTGCGGCTTGGGAGCGGTGCGTCGGTTTCGGGCGGAACGTTCGAGTCCTCGGGCGACGCCAGGGTCGAGGTGGTCGGAGGGTCTGCCCTAACAGACATCACGAATCTCGGAGACTTCGGCCTTCGGGGAGGGACGACCACGCAAGTTTACGGCTCCCTCCACAACGATGGCACGCTCACCGTCAACTCCAACGATTCGAGTGCGAATTGCTACCTGAGAGCCGACGCCTACAACGTGCTCTTGGACGGAAGCGGAGAGGTCGTGCTCGCGGCGCCCGGGGACATCGACGACGCAACGATCACGCGATACTACGGCAGTTGGATCAACGGTCCCAACCACACCATCCGGGGAAGCGGGAAGATCTCGACCGAGCTGACGAACGAAGGTCGGATTGTCGCTGATGACGGGGACGTTGCACTCCGATGCGATGCGGTCGGTCAGACGAACAACGGGGTCTATGAAGCGACCGGAGACGGCCGGCTCGAGATCTACGGAACGGTCCTCACGCAGGGGCCATTCGGGGTCATCCGTGCGAACGACGCGACCGTCCTTCTCCAGGCGGGGGCACAGATCACCGGAGGCACCTTCGAGTCCTATGGGGACGGGCACGTCGACGTATCGGGATCGGCTGCGGTTCTGGACAACACGAACTCGGGGGAGTTCGGCCTGCGAGGGGGAGCGAACCTCCAGCTCCGAGGCACGACGTTCACGAACGACGGCACGATCCGGATCAACACCAACGAGTCCTCCGCGAACACCTACATCACTGCCGAGGCGTACGGGGTCGAACTCGCTGGTTCGGGTGAACTCGTGCTCCAAGCCCCGGGTGCGTTGACGGATGCCCAGATCCGGCAGTACTACGGCAGCCTGGTCAACGGCGAGACGCACACGATCCGCGGAACCGGGCAGATCAGTGCCGACGTCTCGAACCTCGGCACGATCGTCGCGGACGCGGACAGCTCCGTGCTCCAGCTCTACGGTGGCTCGAAAGCGAACGACGGTCTCCTCGCCGCGATAGGCACGAGTACGCTCCGGATCACCGGCCCTCAGCTGACCCAGTCCGAGAACGGGCGGATCCGCGCAGACGGTGGACGAGTGCAGATCGACGGTGGGTCGGTCGTCACGGGGGGCGTCTTCGAGACCGCGAACGATGGCCACGTCGACGTCGTCGGAACGTCCACGTTCTCGAACATCGCGAACTCGGGTGTGATCAACATAGATGCCTGTGTCCTGCAACTCACCGGTCAGACGACGACGAATGACGGTGTGATCACCGTGAACAGCTCGGCGTCTTCCGCCAACACGTACCTGCGGACCGATGCCTACGGCCACCGTCTCGAGGGCAACGGCTCGGTCGTGCTCCAGACTCTGGGCTCGATCGAGGACGCACAGATCACCTCGTACTACGGTGATCTCACCCAGGGAGCGAATCATACGATTCGCGGCGAAGGGCGGATTGCGGCTCCGTTTGGCAACGAAGGCCTGGTCGTGGCCGACGTGCCGGAGAAGACGCTCCAACTCTATGGCAACGCGTTCACGAACTTCGGCATGTTGGCCGCGGAGGGAGGAGGGCGCCTGCTGTCGTCGACGTCACAGCTCTCGAATCCCGGGACGATCGACGCGCGCACGGGGAGTCTGGTGGAGTTCGCCGTCTTTCCGCTGAACTACGATCAGTACGGCGACGTTCTCTCGGGCGGCACCTGGATCGCTCGGACCGATGGCGAGATCCGGATGACGAACGGTCCGATCTCGACTCTCGCCGCACACGTCCTCCTCGACGGACCCAACTCTGCCTTCACGCGGGACGCGGCCGGAACCGATGCGCTCGGCGGTCTCGTCGCCATCGCGCTGGGCGGAGAGTTGGAACTCCAGAATGGTCGGGACTTCGTCACCGCCGGTCCGCTCAGCAGCCTGGGTGACATCGTGGTCGGAACGGGATCGACGCTCACGATCTCCGGAAACCTCGCCCACTCGCTGGCAGCGCCACGCGGCTGCAAGACGGTCGTCAACGGCACGCTCGCCTGTGCGGACAGTGCGTTCGTCGGTGGCGGCTGGCTCATGGGCGCCGGGACGGTCGACGGGTTCGTCCGCAATAGTTGTCGTATGAGTCCCGGCGATCCGACCGGCACTCTCACGATCGACGGCGATTTCGAACAGACCGCAGACGCTCGGTTCTACATCGAGATCGGCGGGACTGCGGAAGGAGAGTACGATCGGCTCCACGTCACGGGAGAGGCTCGTCTCGACGGAACCCTACGCGTCGTCGGCTTGGACGAGTATGAGCCGACCGAAGGCGACGAGTTCCAGATCCTGACCCATGGGACTCGTACCGGCGAATTCGCGGAAGTCATCGGCTGTCCGGGGCCGGAGTTCTGTGTCGATGTCGAGTACAGAGCGGACGGCGTGTGGATCGTGGTCCATCACCTCGCGCCGGCCGGGATCGAGGACGGCGAACCGGACGGTTCGAACCCGGACGAGCCGGTTCTTCCGCGCGACGTCGAGTTCCGCTTGGTTGCAGCTTCCGGGGCGGCTGCGCAGCTGGAACTCGCGCTACCCGAGGCATCGAACGTCCAGGTCGCCGTGTTCGACGCGACGGGACGCCGGGTCGCGGCGCTCGCCAACGGCAGCGAGTCGGCCGGTCGCCACGTGTACGAGTGGGGGATCGGGCAGGTACCGAGCGGAGTCTACTTCGCAAGGGCGAACGTCTCGGCTCCGTCGGGGGGTGCGGTGCGGGTTGCCCGCGTGGTGCGGGTCCGCTAGGAGACCTGCCACACTTCGCCGCAGCTTGCCGTGACGGTGTCTCCGCGCCGTTGCGGGCCCCCGCCCCATGATCGGGGCGGGGGCGCTCCACTCTTGCCAAGGTTGTTTGAGAGCCGCCGGCCCAGGTACCCTCTTCACGCCCAGGGTCCGACGACCTACCCCGAACGGAGGCAGCAGATGAAGCTCTCGCGAGGTCACCACGCCTTCTCGTCTTTCGTAGCCGGCCTTTCCATCGTTGCCGGTCTTCTCCTGAGTTCGGGCGCGGCCGTCGCCGGCCCCAATGCCGACGGTGTGCTCATCGTCAGCTACCATGACGCCACCACATACTCCGACGGAGACCCGGAGTCGGTCTGTCAACTGATCGAGGAGCTCGATCCGCTCCTCGACTGCGGGAGCGCGGTCACGAACGTGTTGACCGATCCTCCCGGCCGGGCAGTTCTCTGGGCCGTTTACGCGGCGTTTCCCCTCCAGAGTTCGCCCCGACTGGCTGGGGTGACCGTCGGCGTCGACTACGACAACAGCACAGTATTCCTCGTCCCTGGGGCGTGGGAGTCGTGCGGGGACTTCGTTCTCCACGACAACGATTGGCCGGGCCCGAACACCGGTGCAGCCATCACTTGGAATGCCGCCCGTACGGAGCATCTCGTTCGCGTGCTGGTGTTCGCGGGGTACGAGTACTACGGCCAAGACACCTCCTTCGATCTAATTCCGCACCCGAACGGCGGCGGCTTCTTCGCAGACGACGACGTTCCCTCCAACCTGGACGAGATCGCGGACTATGGGCGTCTCGGTTTCAACGGCGACCCGGGCTACCTGCCCTGTCCCGTGGACGACCCGCTCGGTGCCTGTTGCCTACCGGACTGTAGTTGCGTAGTGACCACCCGAGACGAATGCTCGTCCCAAGGGGAATGGATGGGGCCCGACACGGCGTGTGATCCGAACCAGTGCCCTTGTCCGGAGCAAGGCGCCTGCTGCTTCGACGACGGGACCTGCTCGCTGCGGAGCGAGCCCTCCTGCATCGACGCCGGCGGAACCTATCTCGGCCAGTTCACCGATTGCGATCCGAATCCGTGCGAGGTGGTCCCGGTGTTCGATAGCAGCTGGGGCAGGATCAAGGGAACGTACCGCTAGACCCAAACCGACCCGCCAGATCCAGATCACCGGCACCATGGGACGCGTGCCAGGGCGCTCTGACGCGTCTTCCCGGCCCCTACCGCCGAGACTTCCGTAAGTCCCCAGAAGCTGGTACCTTGTCTGCTTCGAGGCGTAGGGCCCAGGATGAGCCCTGCCCTCCAGTTTTGTGGGGTCACCGGCCAAAGAGTGGTCCGGTCGGCCTCGGGAGTTGCTGAGAGCGCCCTCGCAAGAGGGTTGCAGGGTCCCCTAGGGGCTCGCAGCGCCACCCGGATGTTCCCAGACGCGGCGCGGGAAAGCGCCGATGGAAGAATGGGGCAGATGTACAAGGAAATCGTGATCAACGCGGATCCGAGCGAGACTCGGATCGCCGTCCTCGAAGACGCTAAGCTCGTCGAACTCTTCGTCGAACGTGAAGAGGAGCGCCGTCTCGTCGGGGACATCTACAAGGGCAAGGTCAACGCCGTCCTTCCAGGCATCCAGGCAGCGTTCCTGGAAGTCGGGCTCTCCCGGACCGCGTTCCTCCACTCGTCCGACCTCCTCGAGTCGATCATCGACATCGAGGGGTTCGACATCGAAGAGGCGAGCTCCGGCCCGCGCCGTCCCAAGCAGGACCTCAACATCCAGGACCACCTCAAGAAGGGCCAGGAGGTGATGGTCCAGGTGATCAAGGAGCCGATCGGGCAGAAGGGCCCCAAGGTCACCTGCCGGCTCTCGCTTCCGGGGCGTTACCTCGTCCTCATGCCCGGCCTCAAGCACGCCGGAGTCTCGCGGAAGATCGTCGATCGCGAGGAACGGCAGCGTCTCAAGAAGATCCTGACCGAACTCCGCCCGAACCACGCGGGCATCATCTGCCGCACGGCTGCGGAAGGACGGAGCCGGAAGGAGCTGGAGGCGGACGTCGAGTTCTTGGTCGGTCTCTGGAAGGAGATCGAGGAGACGTCGGCGTCGAACGAAGCGCCGGCACTCGTCCACCGCGAGATGGAAATGACGACGGGCCTCATCCGCGACCTCTTCACCGAGGACGTCGGCCGTCTCACCATCGACTCTCGCGCGGCGTACAAGCAGATCGTCAGCTACCTCAAGGCGTTCTCGCCGGAGCTGAAGAATCGGGTCAAGCTCTACAAGGGTGACGGGCCGATCTTCGACGAGTACGGGATCGAGTCCGAGATCGAGAAGACGCTCGAGCGCAAGGTGTGGCTCAAGAAGGGCGGCTATCTCATCATCGACCAGACCGAGGCGATGGTCGCGATCGACGTGAACACGGGGCGGTTCACGGGGAAGAAGTCGCAAGAGGACACGATCTACAAGACGAACCTCGAAGCGGCCGAAGAGATCGCGCGCCAGCTTCGTCTCCGCGACCTCGGCGGCATCGTCGTCTGCGACTTCATCGACATGGAGGACGAGGGGAACAAGAAGGCCGTCCTCGAAACGTTCCGGAGCGCACTCCGGAGAGATCGAGCACGGACCAAGATCTTCCCGATCTCCGAACTCGGTCTCATCGAGATGACCCGCCAGCGCGAGCGCGACTCCCTCTTCCACTACTTCACCGATCAGTGCCCCTGCTGCGGCGGTTCCGGACAGGTCCTCTCCCTCAAGACGACGGCGCTCAAGACGGAGCGGACGATCCGCCGGATCGGCGCGCACTCGAAGGAGAAGCTGATCCAGGTGAAGGTCCATCCGGACGTCGCGACGTTCCTCTTCGAGCGCTCGACCTTCCTCGACCAGCTCGAGAAGGAGTTCGGCCTCCGCATCGACATCCGCGAGGACCCGCGGATGAAGCGGGACGACATTCGCGTCTACTTCCCTCGTCTCCGGAAGGAAGTGACCGAGCAGTTCATGCCGTAGCCGCACGGCTACGGCCCCGGTGTGACGACCGAGCATGGCACGCGCGCGGTCCAAGGTCGAGTTCGGTGACTTCCAGACGCCGGAGGGCCTTGCCGCTGCGGTCTGCGAGGTGGCGGACCGCGCAGTCGGGGCGCAGTCGATCGACACCGGCGAACTCGGGCGGGCCCAGGCTGATTCAGACTCCACTGCCGGACCGTCCGCTGTCTCGGCTCCGTTTGCTCCCAAGGCGGTGCTCGAACCTACCTGCGGGCTCGGCTCGATCCTCCTCGCTGCGATCGAACGGTTCCCGAGCCTCGAAGTCGCGGTCGGATTCGACGTGAACGAGGACTATGTCGCCGCACTCTCGAGACGACTCTCGGCGCGGCATGCGTCGAGCAAGCCGGGACTGAGAGAGGGACGTGACCGGCCAGTACGAGCGGTCGAGGCATCTGTCTCCACGCGTGACTTCTTCTCGGTCGACTGGGCTTCGGTGCTTCGCTCTCTTCCCGCACCCCTTCTCATCATCGGCAACCCACCTTGGGTGACGAACGCGGGGCAGGGAGTGTTGGGCGGACGCAACCTCCCGCCCAAGTCGAATGTCGATCTCGTCGGTCTCGACGCGCGGACGGGGAAGAGCAACTTCGACATCTCGGAGTGGATGATCGACGCACTCCTCGCTGCCATGGACCGCCCTGGGGACGGGCTCGCGATGCTGTGCAAGACTTCGGTCGCGCGCAAGCTGCTGGAGAAGGCGTGGCGACGGGATCTGGGCGCGTTCGGCCCATCGATCCATCGGATCGACGCACGGCGGTCCTTCGGAGTCGCAGTCGACGCATGTCTCGTTACCTTCCTTCGTCATCCCGCGGGCAAGACGTCTTCCGCACGAGGACCGACATGTCCGGTCTACGACTCGCTCGATGCGGTGACGCCCACGTCGATCCTCGGTGTTCGGGACGGACGCCTCCTCGCAGACCTGAGTGCGTATGAAGAGGTCGTCCAGTTCGTCCGGAGTCCGCGCTCCCGCTCGGCTCCAAGTTTCCAGTGGCGATCAGGGATCAAGCACGATTGC
Organism: Candidatus Eiseniibacteriota bacterium; assembly: GCA_020633975.1. Taxonomy (GTDB): domain Bacteria; phylum Eisenbacteria; class RBG-16-71-46; order CAIMUX01; family CAIMUX01; genus JACKCR01. The sequence continues at coordinate 668,906 of JACKCR010000002.1, forward strand.
GCGAAGGTGATGGAGCTGACACGGCTCGACCCTTCCGTCGATCAGGTGTGGGAGGGTGTCGTCGGGCGTGAGCCGGGGGACGCGCCGGTGTCCGTGTTCGAGAACGGGCTGGGTGAGCGCGTCACTCTCGAGGAGAGCTGCGTCTTTCCACTCCTCAAGAGCGGTGACCTCGCGCGCGGGTCCATGTCCGACGGGTTGGTGCGGGGGGGACGGGCAGTGATCGTTCCGCAGCGGGCGATGGGGGAGGACACGGAGCCGCTCCGCGGGTCCGCGCCCGCGACCTGGTCGTACCTCTCCAAGCACGGGAGCCGTCTCGATCGGAGGTCGAGCTCGATCTACCAGGGGAAACCGAGGTTCTCCATCTTCGGAGTCGGTCCGTACTCGTTCGCGCCCTGGAAGGTGGCGGTGTCGGGGCTCCACAAAGAGGTCCGGTTCGTGCTCGTCGGGCCGATGGGGGGGAAGCCGACGATGCTCGACGACACCTGCTACTTCCTGCCGTTCGGGACGGAAGCCGAGGCGCGGCAGTACTTCGAGGTTCTATCGTCGGCCCCGGTCGGCCGGTTTCTCCGGGCCTTCGTCTTCCCGGATTCCAAGCGACCGATCACGGCCGGGCTGCTCGCGGCTCTCGATCTGGAAGCGCTCGTCGAGCGGTCCGGACGTTCCTGGTCACCAGCGTTCGAGACAAGTAGACGCGAGGCGAGCGAATGTTCGGGTCGGTGACGATTTCCTGAGCCTTGGGCTTGACGAGTCCGCATCAGACCAAATATGTTCTCCCCTTGTGTTATCGCTACTAGGTGCGAAGGAGCATGTGACGTGTACGCCATCGTGGAGCATCAGGGGTTCCAGTATCGTGTTACCCCGGACCAGGTTTTGCAGGTATCCCTCACTGATGGGGATCCCGGCAGCAAGCTGACCTTCGACCGCGTGCTGTTCCTCCACGACGGGACGAACGCCAAGGTCGGCGCGCCCGTCGTCGAGAACGCGGCTGTCGAAGCCGAAGTCGTCGGACACGGCCGCGGCAAGAAGGTCATCGTTGGAAAGTTCAAGCGGCGGAAGGACTATCGTCGCAAGAAGGGCCACCGTCAGGACTACACCGAAGTCCGGATCAAGGCGATCCGCGGGTAACAGGCGATCCGCCTTCCAGGCGGAGTCCGCAGGAGATCTAGGAAATGGCGCACAAAAAAGGTGTAGGTAGCTCACGTAACGGCCGGAACTCTCCCGGTCAGCGGCTGGGCGTCAAGCGCTTCGGCGGTGAGCTCGTGACGGCTGGAACGATCCTCGTTCGTCAGCGTGGGACGTCGTTCCACCCGGGTCGGAACGTGAAGAAGGGTCGCGACGATACCCTGTTCGCTCTGGTCGACGGCCATGTCGTCTTCGAGCGTGTCGGTAAGCGGAAGAAGGCAATCCGCATCGAGCCGGCGGAAACGGCGCAGGCGTCGTAGCCGGTGAGGCAGCAGCTTCCTAATGTGAAGGGCGGCAGGTCCAAGGGACTCGCCGCCCTTCCCGCGTTTGGGCGGGGGAGTGGGAGCCGATGAGCAGGAACCGGGTCGTTGCGGTGATTCCGGCGCGCTTCGCGTCGACGCGGTTTCCCGGGAAGCTCCTTGCCGAGTTCCACGGCCATCCCTTGCTCGAGTGGGTGTACCGCCGCGCGAGGCAGATCGAAGGTGTGGACCGGGTCATCGTCGCCACGGACGATGCGCGGATCGAGCGAGTCGCCTCGGAGTTCGGCGCCGAAGTCCGTCTCACGCGGCCGGATCACGAGAGCGGTACGGATCGGATCGGCGAGGTGTTTGCGTCGCTCGAGAGTCCGCCGGAGTTCGTCCTGAATCTCCAAGGAGACGAGCCACTCCTCCCGGTGGACGCGGTGGAGCGGATGTTGGCTGAGAGAGCGGGTCATCCGGATGCCGTTCTCACGTTGGTGGAGCCGATCCGAGACGAGGAAGAGTGGCGACGTCCATCGGTGGTCAAGGCGGCGTTGGCGCGGGATGGAAGGGTGCTCTACTTCTCGCGCGCACCGATCCCGTACCCACGAAGCGGCAGCGCACCCTCCGCCGTAACAGGCGCGGAGCCTGGCCCGGCGCCCTTCTGGCGTCACGTCGGTATCTACGGATATCCGTCGACAGTCTTATCGCGGATGGTGTCGCTCGAACCTTCTCCCCTCGAGCGGATCGAAGGGTTGGAGCAGCTGCGTTGGATGGAAGCCGGAGTGTCGATCGTCGCGCTGCCCTGTGACGGCGGCAGCCCGGGAATCGACGTTCCAGAAGATCTAGAGAGGCTCATGGATCGCTTCCCGACGAAGGAAGCCTGGAAAGCCGCATGCGGCCGGTGCTCGGCGCGCAAGGATGTGCTAGACAAGAGTCCGAAGGGAGGAGCATGAAGACGCAGATCCGATTCATCTTCGTCACCGGTGGAGTGGTGTCTTCGCTCGGAAAGGGGATCGCCGCGTCATCGCTCGGCCTCCTCCTCAAGGAGCGAGGGTTCCGGGTGACGCTGCAGAAGCTCGACCCCTACCTCAACGTCGATCCGGGGACGATGTCGCCTTTCCAGCACGGCGAAGTCTTCGTGACGGATGACGGCGCAGAGACGGACCTCGACCTCGGACACTACGAGCGGTTCACGGACGTCTCGCTCGGCCGGAAGAACAGTGTCTCGGCCGGTCAGATCTACGACGAGATCATCAACCGCGAGCGGAAGGGCGACTACCTCGGGAAGACGGTGCAGGTGATTCCGCACGTCACCGACGAGATCAAGCGCCGGATGATCGATACGGCGGAAGAGGGGAACGCCGAAGTCTCGATCATCGAGATCGGCGGTACGGTGGGTGACATCGAGTCGCTTCCGTTCCTCGAAGCGATCCGGCAGCTTCGGCTGGAACTCGGCCGCAATCAGACGTTCTTCGTCCACGTCACGCTCGTCCCGCTCGTACGCGCGGCGAAAGAGCTGAAGACGAAGCCGACCCAGCACAGCGTGAAGGAGCTTCGCGAGATCGGTATCCAGCCGGACGTCCTCCTCTGCCGCTGCGAGACGGCGATTCCGCAGGAAGTCCGGAGCAAGATCGCGCTCTTCTGCAACGTTCCCGCGAACGCCGTGATCGCGACGCCGGACGTCCGTTCCATCTACGAAGTCCCGCTCGTCCTCCATCGTGGCGGCCTCGATGTGCTCGCCCTCGAAGGTCTGGCGCTCGGACCCGGTACGCCGCTCGACCTCTCTCGCTGGGAGTCGACGGTTCGCGCGATCCTGGAGCCGGAAGACAAGGTCCGGATCGCGGTCTGCGGCAAGTACACCCATCTCCAGGACGCCTACAAGAGCATCCTCGAAGCGTTCGTCCACGCGGGGGCCGCGAATGGCGTCCAGGTCGAGGTGAAGTGGATCGAGTCGACCGAACTCGAGACCCGCGAACCCGAGGACATCTTCGATCGCGTGGACGGAGTGCTCGTGCCGGGCGGGTTCGGAGAGCGGGGCATCGAGGGGATGATCCGAGCGATCCGCTACGCCCGCATGCACGGGGTGCCGTTCTTCGGAATCTGCCTCGGACTCCATTGCGCGTCGATCGAGATCGCCAGGCATCTCTGCAACCTCGAGCACGCGAACTCGACCGAGTTCGATCCCGAGACGCCCCACCCGGTCATCGACCTCATGCCCGATCAGGTGACGAAGCACCAGAAGGGCGGCACGATGCGGCTCGGTGCCTATCCGTGCGACCTCCAGGCCGGAAGCCGGGCGCGCGAAGCCTATGGAGACGAGCGGATCCGCGAGCGTCATCGTCACCGGTGGGAGTTCAACGACGACTACCGGTCCGCGTTCGAGGAGGCGGGCGTCCGCTTCACCGGGATCTGCCCGGACAACGGACTCGTCGAGATCCTCGAGCTCGAGAGCCATCCCTGGTTCCTCGCCGTTCAGTTCCATCCGGAGCTCAAGTCGCGTCCGGAACGGCCTCATCCGATCTTCCGCTCGTTCGTGGCGGCGGCCCTCCGCTTCCATCGTGGAAGGCCGATCGACGGGGCCAGCGATCGCGGAGTGAGCGTTTCCGATACGGGCAACGCTCCGAGTGAACCTGCCGGCGGATCCGGAGACGACGCGGACGTTCGCGATTCGGGAGTCGGGGGAGCCACCCATGTCTGAGGGGACTGGAGCCCCTGCCGCTCCTCAGTTCTTCGGACGTGACCTCGCGTCGGATCGCCTCTTCGTCATCGCAGGCCCCTGCGTGATCGAGTCGCGCGAGATGCTGCTCGAGATCGCTGGAGAGCTCGCGAAGATCGGCCGAGACCTCGAGATCGACATCGTCTTCAAAGCGAGCTACGAGAAGGCGAACCGGACCTCGGTGAACTCGTTCACCGGTCTCGGCCGAGAGGAGGGGCTTCGTCTTCTCGCCGACGTGCGAGGCGAGACGGGGCTCCCGATCCTCTCCGACGTCCACACTCCCGAGGAAGTGGACCAGGCGGCGGAGGTTCTGGACGTCCTCCAGATTCCGGCGTTCCTCTCGCGGCAGACCGAACTTCTCCAGCGCGCCGCCAACACCGGCAAGATCGTGAACGTGAAGAAGGGACAGTTCCTCGCACCGGACGACATGTACTCGGTGGTCGAGAAGGTGCGCCGGGCGAGGCCCGGAGTCGAAGTGTGGGCAACGGAGCGCGGAACCACCTTCGGTCACCATGACCTCGTGGTCGACATGCGCGGATTTACCGAGATGCGGGCGACGGGCGCCACCGTGGTCTACGACGTCACACACTCGCTCCAGCATCCGGGAAAGGGCGGGGATCGTCGCTTTGCCCTACCTCTCGCGCGCGCGGCGATCGGAGCCGGCGCGCACGGACTCTTCATCGAGACGCATCCGGATCCCGACCGCGCGATGAGTGACGCGACGACCCAGCTTCCTCTCGCGTCGATGCGTCCGTTGCTGGAAGAACTCCGCGAGTGGAAGGCGCTCCAGGCGAAGTGGGAGCGGCCGGATCCGGTGAAGGCACACGGCGGATGATGTCCGAACCGTTCGACGTAGCCGCCTTCGCGAGCGAGATCCTGCGGAAGGAGCTCGCGGGCCTCGAGACGCTCGGCGAAGCCCTAGACGGCGACGCGTTCGCCGAGGTCGTGTCGCGGCTGCGTTCTTGCCGGGGACGGATCGTCGTGTGCGGCGTCGGGAAATCCGGGCACGTCGCGCAGCGGATCGCCGCTTCGTTCCGTTCGACCGGGACCGCGGCCGTCTTCCTTCACCCGACCGAAGCGCTCCACGGGGACCTCGGCATGGTGGCCGAAGGCGATGTCGGTCTCTTCCTCAGCAAGAGCGGCGAGAGCACGGAACTGTCGGCGCTCCTGCCTGCGTTCCAGAGGCTCGAAGTTCCGGTCGTCGCCGTCGTCTGCCAAGCCGAATCGACTTTGGCCCGGAACGCCGACGTCGTGCTCGAGGTCGGTCCGATCGAAGAAGCGGGGCCGCTCACTCTCGTACCGTCGACCTCCACTACGATCTTCCAGGTCGTGGGCGACATCCTGGTCGCGTGTCTCTACAGCCTTCGTGGCATGACGGAAGAGGAGCTCTCCTTCCTCCACCCGGGCGGACTGATCGGCCACCAGGCGACGAGACGGGTCGGCGAGATCATGCAAAAGGGCGCGGCGCTCCCGATCATCACGGAGGAACGCTCCGTGCGGGACGGGCTCGTCGAGATGATCGAGAAGCGTCTCGGAATGACGACCGTGGTCGACGAGCAGGGGCGTCTCGTCGGCATCCTCACGGACGGGGACGTGCGGCGGATGGTCTATGCGCACGACTCGATCGAGTCCCTCCGCGTGGGCGACGTCATGACGCGGAACCCGCGCACGATCGACGCGGGCGCGAGCGTGGCTCAGGCCGTGGCGCGGATGGAGATGAACCAGCCGGCGCCGATCACCTGTCTCGTCGTGATCGGCGCGGACGGCGCGCCGGAAGGCGTCGTGCACCTGCACGAGTGCCTGCGGATCGGCACGCCGCGGGGATGACGGGCGGACAGGGCCGGCCGGGACCGGCCGAGACCGACCGTCCAGAGGACGCCACTCCACCGCAGGCGGCGAAGCGGCCGTCCCGGAGGAAGCGCTGGAAGAAGCAGGCTCGGCGTGCGCTTCGATTCGTCCTTCTCGCGCCGCTCCTCCTGCCCCTCGGGTACCTGCCGCGCCGGCTGGCGCGACGCCTCGGGGCCGCCTACGGGCACCTCGCACGCATTTCGCTTCCGAAGGAAGTACGACGAGCGGAGACGCACCTCGCCGTCGCCTTTCCTGACGCCCCACCGAAGGACCGAGCGCGACTCCTCCGGGAGACGTTCGTATCGATCGGGCTCCTCGCGGTCGACTTCCTACGGATCGGCCGAGGGCGGGGGGCGTCCCTCCTCGACGGACTCGTCGTGGAAGGGCTCGAGCACCTCGAAGCCACCGAGCGCTCCGGGCGCGGCACTCTCCTCGTCACGGCGCATTTCGGGAATTGGGAGCTCCTCGCGGTGTACTTGGCGAGGCGAAGCCGGAAGCTCCACGTTCTCTACCACCCGTTCGAGGAGAGACGGCTCGAGCGGTTCGTGCGGAAGGTGAGAGATCGGGCGGGGATCCGTTCGGTTTCAGCAGACCGGCCCGCGCCGGCGCTTCGCGCCCTCCGGCAGGGGGAGTTGGTTGGAGTCCTGGTCGACCGGATTCCTCACGGGGGAGTGCGGTGCGAGTTCTTCGGCAAGGAGTGCCGGACGGCGGAGGGTGCGGCCCGTCTCGGGCTCCGCACCGGGGCACTGGTCCTCTGTGCAGCGTTGTGGGAGGATGACTCCGCTCGGTACCGGGCGCGATTCTGGCCGCCGATGGAGCTGGCGGAACTGCCGAAGCTGCCGAAGGGAGAGGAAGGCACGGGAAGCTCGGAAGTCGAACGGTTGTGTCGACAGTTCACGAGCTGGACGGAAGAGCTGGTGCGGATGGCCCCCGAGCGGTGGCCTTGGTTCTACGATCGGTGGAAGGTTCGGCCCTCGAGGTGATGAAACACAATCAGTTGACCGTCTGGATCGCATGCATCCTGTCCGTCTTCGCGTTCGCCTGTGGCTCGGAAGAGACCCCGGTGGGAGGGCCGATCGACGGTCCGGATCGGGCCCGCCAGATCGTCGAGAACGCGGTCATGCGCGAGACGAGCGTCAAGGGACTGCTCTACGTCCTCCGGGCCGACAAAGTGCTCTCCTACGAAGAGGACGAACCGACCGAGCTCCGGGAACTGACCCTCCACTTCTACGACGGAGACGACTCCGTCCGCTCCATTCTCACGAGCCGCCGCGGCCACATCGACCCGAAGTCGGACCTGCTCGTGGCCGAGGACAGCGTGGTCGTGGTCACGCCGGAGGGGGATCGACTCGAAACCGAGAAGCTGGAGTGGGATCCCAAGACGGAACGCGTACGTACCGACCTACCGTTCACACTCTACCGGGAAGTCGATGTGGTGACCGGAGTCGGTATCGAGGCCGATCCGGATCTCGGCTCCTACTCGGTGTTCAAGGAGCTCAGGGCGGTGGTTCGCGACGCGCCGGACTTGGAGGAGATCGACGACGATGACGGACGCTGACGCCGAAGAAGCGGGGAGCGCCCCGATCGTAGAGACGGTGGAGGTCCCGGCCATGCGGGACCTCTCCGGCCACGCGGCCCGTCCCGTCCATCCGGGAGCGCTCGCGGCGACCGACCTCGTCCGGAAGTACGGAAAGCTCCAGGTCGTCAAAGGCGTTTCGCTCGTCGTCGAGCCGGGCGAAGTCGTCGGACTGCTCGGGCCAAACGGCGCGGGCAAATCGACCACCTTCTACATGATCGTGGGACAGCTCCCGCCGACCTCCGGCCGGATCTACCTGGCCGGACAAGACGTGACGAAGCTCCCCATGTACCGTCGGGCCCGGATGGGGATCGGGTACCTCTCCCAGGAGCCGTCCGTGTTCCGTCGGCTCACCGTCTGGGAGAACGTGATGGCGATCTTGGAGACGGTCGGCATCTCCAAGGACGAGCGCGAGGAGCGGTGCGCAAATCTCCTCACCGAACTGGACATCCTCCACCTCCGGGACCGTCGCGGGTACCAGCTCTCGGGAGGAGAGCGCCGGCGGGTGGAGATCAGCCGGGCGCTCGTCACGCGGCCGTCTTTCATCCTCCTCGACGAGCCGTTCGTCGGCATCGACCCGATCGCGGTGGGGGAGATCCGCTCGATCATCCTCGCCCTCAAGGACCGCGGGCTCGGGGTGCTCATCACCGACCACAGCGTGCGGGAATGCCTTTCGGCGACCGACCGGGCCTACCTCATGTACGACGGCCGAATTCTGCTCTCGGGCTCGGCGGAACAGCTCGCGGCGGACCCGCAGGCTCGAAAGTTGTACCTTGGGGAGGACTTCCGACTCTAGGACGACGGCCCCAAGGACCCCAGGGGGTGGACCAAGGAGCCAAGGATGACGAGTCCCCGTTTGGCGCTCAGTTTGACCCAAAGGGTTCACGTAGGGAGCGAGGTACGAAAGGCCCTCCACCTACTCCAGCTTCCCGGCATCGAACTCCAAGCAGAAGTGCGGCGAGAGATCATGGAGAACCCGTGCTTGGAGATCGATGACGAAGGAGAGGAAGGTCTCCTCGAGTGGGGGGAGGCCAAAGGAGATAGGTTGTTCGGCACGCATCGCCCTGACCAGCTTTGGGAGGAGTGGACGAGTAGGGAGATCCCTGCTCCCCCGGATGGGCTGCGACCGCATTTGAGACGCCAGATCGCGCTCAGCGCCGCGCTTCGCCCGTCCCTCCGCGAAGTCGCCGAATACTGGGTCGAGAACATCGACGACCGCGGGTACGTCCACGGGTCGGCCGAAGAGGTGGCGCAAGCTCTCGAGGTCACCACGCCCGAGGCGGTCGACGCGCTCCGGTTCGTCCAGTCGCTCGACCCTCCCGGGGTGGGCGCCACGGATCTCCGTGACTCGCTCCGCCTCCAGCTCGAACGGCTCCATCCCGAGGCCCGGCTGGCCCGGCAGATCGTCGAAGAGGCATGGCACGTGTTGCCGAAGGGGCTCCTCCGTCTCTCTCTTCACCTGGGCGAGCCCGTCGAGGAGATCCGGCGGGCCATCGGAGTACTCTCCAGCCTCTCCCCGCGCCCCGGACACGAGTTCGACCCGGATCCGGTCCGGGCCATCTGGCCCGACGTCGTAGTTCGAGAACTCGAGGGCGAGTTCGTCGTCACGATGGAGGAAGCGATCCAGCCCCGGGTCCGGTGGTCCCCGTCTTTGGCCGAGTTCCAGTCGGCCGATCCGGACGTCAGTCGGTTCCTGACCGAGAAACGCCGGTCCGCTCGGTGGATCCTGCGCGCGCTCCAGCGTCGGCGCCGCACCCTGGTCCTGGTCACCGAAGCGATCGTGTCGAACCAAGAACGGTTCTTTCGCGAGGGACCCGAGGCCCTCAGGCCCCTTACGCTGAAGGATATCGGAGGCTCCGTCGGGCTCCACGAGTCGACGGTGGCCCGGGTGACGCAGGACAAGTACGCGGACACCCCGAGGGGCATCCTCCCGCTCCGCTACTTCTTCTCGGGGCGGGTGAGAAAGGCCGGGCACGAGGACGTGGCGGCACGAGCGGTCAAGGAGCGGATCCGCGAGATCATTCGCGAGGAGGAGGCCGGCAAGCCGATCTCCGACCAGACGATCGCCGAGCGCCTGACGTACGAGGGAATTCGGATTGCGCGACGGACCGTCGCGAAGTACAGAGATCAGTTGGGGATTCCGCGCGCTCAGCTCCGTGGGCTCGCCGTCCCCGCAGCGTGACACAACGAGAGGAGTGTCGACATGGAGATCACGACCACCTGTCGCCGGTATGAGATCGAACCGGGGATCAACGACCTCGCCGAGAAGCGGATCCAGAAACTGGAGCGCTACTTCGACAACCTGCAGGAGGCGCACCTCGTACTCGCTCAGGAGAAGTATCGGTTCATCGCCGAACTCTCCCTGCACGGGGCCGGGCTCGACCTCACGAGCCGGCAGCAAGAGAACAGCATGGCCGCTTCCATCGACAAGGTGTGTGACCGTGTCGAACGTCAGCTCAAGAAGCACGCCGCGCGGGTCAAGCGTCGTCAGACTGCTCCGCGGACCGTGCCGGCCAACGTGATCGTTCACGAACAGGAGCTGGCCGAAGTCGAGGTGGAGGACGAGTACTCGCCGGTCGTCGTCCGGATGGACAACGTCTCCAAAGAGCCGATCAGCGTCGAGGACGCGATCAGCCTGCTGCGTGAGAAGGACTGGGATCAGGTGCTCTTCCCGAACTCGCGGAGTGGGAAGGTCGCGCTTCTCTTCATGCGGCCGGACGGGAACTTCGGACTCACGGAGACCGAGTAGGGAGGATACGTGGGATACCCGGTCGTCGATCTGATCGAACGGCTCAAGAGCAGAGTCGGCCTCACCGTGCGAACGGGCGAGATCGACCCAGGGCGCTCGATCGAGAGTTCGGACGTCAACCGTCCCGGACTCGCGCTGACCGGGTTCACTGACTACTTCCGTCGCGACCGTGTCCAGATCCTCGGTGCGACGGAGGTCCGTTTCCTGGGGACGCTCGCCGAGAGCGAGCGTCCGGAAGCTCTCCGGCACGTGCTCCAATTCCGCGTGCCCTGCCTCATCGTCTGCAAGGGACTCCCGCTACCACACGGCCTACTCGAGACGGCGGAGGAGTTCGAGGTCCCGGTCATTTCGGCGAGTGCGTCGACCATCGATGTCATCCACGAAGTGACGCACGTCCTGGAGGACGAACTCGCGCCGACGACGACGGCGCACGGCTCCCTCGTCGACGTCTATGGAACGGGTCTCCTCATCACCGGCCGTAGCGCGATCGGGAAGTCGGAAACAGCGCTCGACCTGGTCGAGCGGGGACATCGCCTCGTCGCCGACGACGTCGTCACGATCCGGAGGAAGGCGGACAACGTCCTCATCGGATCGGGCAACGACCTCCTCAGGCACCGGATGGAGATCCGCGGTATCGGGATCATCGACATCCAGGCGATCTTCGGGATCCGCGCCATCCGCGCGCAGAAGCGGATCGAGGTGGAGGTGCACCTCGAAGAGTGGTCCAAGGATCAGGACTATGAGCGCCACGGGCTCGATACCCAGCGGGCGGAGATCCTCGGCACCGAGATCGAGAAGGTGGTCGTGCCCATCTTCCCGGGAAAGAACATCACGGTGATCTGCGAGACGATCGCACTGAACTACCTGATCAAGGCCTACGGCTACGACCCCGCGCAGCACTTCAACGAGAACTTGCTCGAGCTCATGCGGCGGAAGGCGAATCTCGCCGTCCTCGCTCGGGACGATCTGGAGTAGGGATGATTCGGGCGGTTCTCCTGACACACGGAATGCTGGGAACGGAACTGGTTCGCGCCGCGGGCAAGATCTACGGAACGCCCGATGGGGTGAGTGCGCTCACGAACGAAGGGATGAGCATCGAGTCCCTCGTCGCCAAGCTGCGCGAGGAGCTCGGCGTGGGGGCAGAGCCAGACTCAGACGAAGGACGGCGCTCGGGCGCGGAGCCGGGAGTGGCGGGCGAACCGGTCTTCCTCTTCGTCGACCTGATCGGCGGGAGCTGTTGCCATGCCGGGCTCGCGTTGCGGGAGTTCGACCCGCGCATCCGGATCGTGGGCGGCGTGAACCTTCCGATGCTCCTCGAGTTCCTCCACCATCGAGATCGAGTGGGGCCGGAAGAGCTCCTCGAACGCGTCGTTTCCCGCGGACGGGACGGCGTTCGCGTGCCGTGACGTCGATGCCGACACTCCCAGGTGAAGGACGCGAGGCCTACCTTCTCTTCCGAGTCGACGACCGGTTGCTCCACGGACAGGTGACGCTCGGGTGGGGACTGCGCCTCGGCCCGAAACGCTATCTCATCGCGGATGACGCCCTCGCAGGCGATCCGATCACGCGCCGGCTCTACGAGGCGATGACGCCGGAAGGGTCCAGTACGGAAGTCACGTCGCTCGTATCGCTCGCTCTGGGCGACGATCCAGCGGCTTCGGTGCGCCGGACGATCCTTCTCGTGCGCGATCTCGCGGGCGCGGCTCACCTCCTCCGCGCCGGCGTCCCCGGGCCGCTCAACCTGGGAGGGATCCACGCCCATCCGGGTGCGGTAGAGATCCTTCCGTTCCTCCACCTCGACCCGGACGAGCTACGTCTCGCGCTCGAGCTGATCGAGGAAGGCTACGAACTCGAGGCGCGCGAGCTTCCAGAAGCGGAGTCGATCGGCGGGGAGGCTCTCCGTGCTCGGCTCGCGGAGGCGGTGTGAGCCCGTCCTCCGTCCTGCCTTTCGTCGGTCTCGCCGCACTCGGCGCCCTCGTCGAGCTCGACGAGCGCGGTCTCTTCGCTGGCATTCTTCGCACCCCGGTCCTGGTCGGTGCGCTCACCGGGTGGGTCGTCGGCCACGCCGCGCTCGGCCTTGCGATCGGGATCGTCTTCGCCCTTCTCTGGCCCGCGCCGTTTCGCAGCGGCGGACATCGTGATCCCTCCCCGGGAATCGCGGCACTCGTCGGCGCTGCCGCCGTTGCGCTACCCACCGTCGACGTCCGGGTGGGCACGACGCTCCGTCAGATCTTTGCCGAGACCGGAAACGCGGATCTCGGTTGGGGCGTTTTGGTCGGCGCCGGCGGGGCGTACATTCACCACCGGATCGAGACGAAGTTGCGTTCGCGCTTCGGGCGTGCCGAGGGCGAACCGTCGATTCCGGCCGCGCTTCGGACCCGTGCGTGGGGGGAAGCGCTTCTCTTGGGTGCGGCGATCGGAGTGGTCGCGGGGCTTCTGGGGGAAGCGATGCTCGCGCTCCGGTTCGTCGAGCGGAGCATCGAGGCAGGGTGGGACGGAGGCGCCTGGCACTGGATCGTACTGGCCGCCTTCCTCGGCGTGGCGTCCCAGTTCGGACGCTCGCGGGGCAAGATCACCGGCGTCCGGGAGTGGGCGATCGGGGTTGGACTCGGCGCCTTTGCCGTCGTGCTATTCGGGAGTGTCTGGTGAGCGAGCGGAAGGAAGGCAGACGCCGTCTCTCGCCGGTTCGGCTTGCTCTTCTCTCCCTGACGGTCGAGGTTCCGTTCACCTCGGCCGGGCACCAACGCCTGGGTTGGGAAGGGATCTGGTCCGAAGTCGGGGAGACCGATTCGACCGTGCCCGGCCGGACGGAGTCGGTTCTGCCCGAGTTCGTCGCGGCCCGCGCCTCGCAGACGCAGCCGGTACTGGCCGGTCTCGCGTGGGGCCCGGCTCTTGCAGCGACTTCGGCAGCGGCCGCAACCGCCGACGCGTCGACGGCGGCGCTGGGTGCGGGCGCTGGTGTGGAGCTGACTCCGGCTAGGCGACGCGCGGCCCAGCCCTCTCCGGCCGAACAGCCTTCGGTCGAGCTGACCCAGGCTTGGCGCAGGGCTCAGGATACGCTTGCGCCTCTGGTGGCCTCGGTGGGGGACCGACTGTTCCATGCGGCGGTGCCGGCCTGTCTCTCCGCTGGCCTCGTCGTCTTGGGGCTTCACTTCGCCCCCCTCTATGTGTTCTGGTATCCGATCCTTTGCGGCGTGTTCGTCTTCGGAGTCGCGGTTTGGGGTTGGGAGGTCGGTCTCCGAGGGGAAGACGCCGCGGTCGAGCTGCTCATGGGCAGGAAGCTGGAGCGGTGGGCGCAACGGGTCGAAGCCGCGGGGCGTGTGCTGCTCGGTGCAGCAGTCGGCCTCCTCCTCGCGTCGAGTGGGCGCGCGGAGGGTGGCAGTGCATTCGTGGTGTCTGCATTCGGTTTGATCGTGCTAGCGACGGTGGCGTGGCGGCGTGGACTTCCGCCCTTTCTGCGGCTCTGGCTGCTAGTAGGGATGGGGACGTTGCTCGGACGCTGGCTCGGGTGAACGCGCGGCGATCCGATATCGGAAGACGGGCCGCGAACCGTCGAGGGCAGGCGGGTCGCGGTAGGCTCAGGGAAGGACCGACTCGGTACGGGAGGTGTGGAGTACGATGACGCAGCAAGAAGTCGAGGTGCGGAACTACCCCGGCATCCACGCGCATCCCGCGGGGCTCTTCGTGAAGAGAGCTAGCCAGTTCGAGGCCGAGATCGAAGTCTCCAAGGGAGACATGTGGGTGAACGGCAAGTCGATCATGGGCGTGCTCATGCTCGCGGCGGAGACCGGCTCCCGACTCGTCATCCGTGCCAACGGCCCGGACGAGAAGGAAGCGGTCGCGAGCCTGGTCGAGCTGGTCGACTCGAAGTTCGGGGAGGCGAGTTGAAGGCACGCGCGAGCGAGAAGGTGAAGGGTACGTCCGCGAAGAAGCGTGCGTCCGCCAAGGCGTCGCCGTCGGGAAAGACCGTCCCCAAGAAGCCTGTTGCTGAGAAAGCCGTCGCCGAGAATCCCGTAGCCGAGAAGGCCAGCGTCGAGAAAGCCGTCGACGAAGAGGCCGTCGACCGAAGGGCCCGCGGCGAAGAGGCCGTCGGCGCGAAGGCCAAGCCCAAGGCCGGGGCCGAGCCGAAAGCAGGGGGTACCGACGCGCCCGTCAAGTCTCGCCGGCGAGTCGGAGCTCCGAAGGAGCTGGTGCGGCGCGGGGTGGGCGTGTCACCGGGGCTCGCATCCGGACTCGCGCTCGTCGTCCGGCCCGAGATCCTCGCTCCCGATGACCGGGTCATCTCGGAGGACGAGGTCGAATCGGAGGTCGAACGGTTCCTCTACGCTGTCCGCCGGAGTCGAGACGAGATCGCCGCGCTCAGGGAGTGTCTCCTCGGGGAGGTGGACGACCCGGGGGTGCGGGTGCTGGAAGCGCACCTCCTCATCTTGGAAGACAAGTCGCTCCTCCAGGGAGTGCGGGAGTCGATCGAGAACGAGCGCCGTTCCGCTGCAGGCGCGCTCTTCGAGGTGCTGTCGCGCTACATCCAGACCTTGGAGCAGGCCTCCACCGAGTACTTCCGCGGACGAAGCGCCGACCTACGAGACGTTCAGACCCGACTCCTCCGGCACCTCAACGGAGGTCGCAGGGAGCGGACCTCGATCCCCGAAGGCGCGATCGTCGTGGCCGCGGACGTCTCGCCGAGTGAAGCGGCGGCGTTCGATCCCGAGCGGATCGGCGGTATCGTCGTAGACCACGGCGGCGCGACGAGCCACGCCGCGATCCTCGCCCGCGCGCGCGGAATTCCTGCCGTCGTCGGACTTCGGGACCTTTCGCGCAAGGTGGAGACTGGAGACCTGCTCCTGGTCGACGGCGGATCGGGCCAAGTGATCGTGGACCCGACCCCGGAAACCCGCTCGGTCTTCCTAGGAAAGATGACGAAGGCGGTGCGGGTGACGCAGCGGCTCGTTGCGACGGCCGCGGAGCCCGCGGTGACCGAGGACGGCACCACCGTCAGCGTCTGCGCGAACATCGAGACGCGGGCGGAACTACCGACGCTCGAACGGCTCGGTTGTGACGGAATCGGTCTCTTCCGGACCGAGTACTTCTTCCTCGAACGGAACGAACTCCCGCACGAGGAGGAGCAGTACGAGAGCTACCTCCACGTGGTGAGTGCGCTCGCTCCACGTCCCGTCACTCTTCGGGTGCTCGATGTGGGTGGAGACAAGTTCGCGGCGTTCTTCGGCCTCACCCGGAGCGAGAACCCGTTCCTCGGGGTGCGCGGAATCCGGTTCCTGCTCGACCATCCGGAGATCCTCCGCACGCAGGTCCGTGCGGTCCTCCGCGCTGCCGTCCACGGAAACGTCCGGTTGCTCCTGCCGATGATCTCCTCGGTCGAAGAGATGCGGGAAGTGAACCGGATCGTGGACGAAGAGCAGGTGCGGCTCAGGAAGCAAGGGCTCGACGTTCCTCCGGTGCCGCGGGGCGCGATGGTGGAAACGCCCGCGGCGGTGCTCCTGCTCGACCTCCTCGCGGCGGAGGCGGACTTCTTCTCGATCGGCTCGAACGACCTGATCCAGTACACGCTCGCAGTGGACAGGGGGAACGAGAACGTCGCCCATCTCTACGATCCGTACCATCCCGCGATCCTCCGCGCCCTACGCGACATCGTCGTGGCCGCGGATCGCGCCGATCGTCCGGTCACCTGCTGCGGGGAGATGTCCGGTGACCTCTACGGCGTATCGATTCTGCTCGGACTCGGCTGTCTGCACCTCAGCGTGAGCCCGGCGCAGCTTCCGCGGATCAAGGATTTGGTGCGGAGGTCGCGACTCACGGACCTGGCACGGATGATGGAGCGCGCGCTCGAGATGCCGACGTCACGCGAGGTGAAAGCGTGGGTTCGCCGGTGCGTCGATCAGATCGTGGGAGGGGACGAAGGGTGAGCCTCGAACGTATGCGGGACTGGGTCTTCGAACTGCCGGACCAGATCCGGATCGGCCTCGAACGCGCGGAGGCCCGCGGTTGGCCGGCCTCGATCCGAGAGGCGATCCCGGGCGGCTCGGCCGCCGTGTTCGTCGGCGGAATGGGTGGTTCTGCGGTATCCGCGCGCCTCTCTCGCGCGCTTCTCATCGACGCGCTCTCCGGTCCCGTCGAGATCGGGTCCGACCCGCATCTCCCCGGTTGGGTGGAGGCGGACAGTTCGGTCGGCCTCATCAGCTACTCGGGGGAGACCTGGGAAGTGCTGGCTCTCTGGGAGCAGCTCCGCGAGCGCGGAGCCTTACCCTGGGTCGTCTCCTGCGGCGGTGAACTCGCCGAGCGAGCACGTTCGGCCGGGGCTCCGTACGTCTTGGTCCCGCAGGGGTACGCTCCGCGGGCAGCGTTCGGTTGGCTCCTCTCGTCCGTTGCGCTCGCGCTCGCGGCATCCGATGGAACGGACGCATGGCGGGGCGTCGCTTCGGAGCTCGCAACCGCTGCCGATGCGCTGGCGGCGGAGAGGGAGCTCTGGCGCGCGGATGAAGTGGGACGACCGGGGCGCGACCCGAACACACTCGCGGCTGCACTCGCGGGCCGACGAGTCCTCGTTCTCGTGTCGAGGGAGTCGGACCTCGCACTCGCCTACCGCTGGAAGAACCAGTTCGAGGAGAACGCGAAGCAAGTAACGCAGGTGGTCGCGTTCCCCGAGGCTGCCCACAACGAGATCGAAGGGTGGGCACGGCTCGGAGGGGGAGAGGTCGTCTACCTCGAAACGCCTCCGCGCACCAGCGAACCCGACCGGGTGGCCCGGGGCCGGGATGCGGCACTCGAAGCGGTGCTCGCAGTAGCGGGCGCCGCCGGACTCGGCGTCCATCGCGTGCCCGCGGCGGAGGGCGCACGCATCACCGGGTTCCTCTCTCAGGTCTTCCTCGCGGACTTCGTCTCCATCCGGATGGCTGAGCTTCGCGGAATCGACCCCGAGCCGGTGGACGTCCTCGGGTCGATCAAAGACGCCGTCCGAAGACATCTCGATCCCGGCGCCTGACCGCTCCGTGCTACACTGCCGGGCACGGTCGCCGGCGGAGTCCGGCGGGGGCGCAGCCATGGATTCGGCTACGTCGCTCGCAACGGAATGACGGCGCATCGATTTTGGCCCCGTAGAGGCCGACTTCGGCGCGTGGTCGATGGGTCCGCCGGATCCCACAGGGAAGGAAAGGGATCATGGCTTCGGTCTCACGAAAGCCGCTGCTCGGCGTTCTGCTGCTCGTGACGGTCGCGCTCGTCGCGGGGTCGGCGCTGTCCTCGCCGCCCTGGCCGAACTCGTCTCCGCTGCTCGGCCTGCCCCGCAACGCCTGCGGGATGATCGGCGAGTCGCTCGCGAACGTGCTCCTCGGGTACTTGGGAGCGCCGGTCACGATCGCGCTCTGGCTCGGGCTGGTCGCCCTCACGATGCGAAGCCTGATCGGGCTTCCGCGGTCTCCCTGGCTCTTCCTCCTCTGGTCCCATCTCTTCGCGTTCGTCCTCTCCGTGTTCGTCGCCGGTGTCGGGGACTCTCCGGTCTGGGGACAGGGTCCGGACACGCTTGCTCACTGGATCGCGTCCGCAGCGCTGCTAGGCCCGGTGGGTGCGGCCCTCATCACCGGAGGACTGCTGACCCTTCTCATCTTCTGGGCCGCGCCGCGCTGGACGCCGGCGCCGGTGCAGGACCGGGCGGGCGACTGGGCCGTCGGCGCTCGGGACCGGATGTCCGAGATCCCCGGTTCCGCAAGCGATCTCGCCGAGCGCGCACTGGCTGGTGCGGACGGAATCCGTGAGCGGATGCCGAGCCTGCCGCGTCCCTCGCTCGGCGCACTCTTTGCGCGTTTCCAGCGGGCCGACGATGACGTCGAGTACGAGGACGAGGTGGAGGAAGATGCCGCAACGGAACGCGAAGCGGCGACGGTCGCGGCTCGGGGCAGAGCGAAGCGGAACGCCAGCGACGCCCCGGCCGCAAAGGGCAAGCGTTCCGAATCTCGCGGCGCTTCGGCCCGAGACAGTGGCACGCGCGATAGCGCGACGCGGGACGGCGCGAGTCGCACGGCCGCCTCTCGCGGCGCCGCTGCCGGCCAGACCGCGACCCGCGACGCCGCCGCACGGGACGCAGGCACTCGCGATGCCGCCGCACGCGACAGCGCCCCGGTAGTCGTCGGTCGCTACGGCCGTCAGGACGATGCCGACGCGCCGACGGACGTCGTCGGTCGCCGCAAGTCGAGCTCGGTGCAGGTCACGCCGGAAGTCGCGGCTGCCCTTCGTTCCAAGGCCAAGCCGGAAGACGGCGTGCTCGCCGCGGTCTCCGCGGACCCGAAGGGTGCGTTCGCCGAGGAGGAGTGGGACGAAGCAGACGCCGAAGACGACGACCTCCTCGAAGACGACGAAGACGGCGAGTACGAAGACGAGGAAGAATACGAGGACGAGGAAGACGGCGAAGAGTACGAAGACGACGAAGAGTACGAGGACGACGAAGAAGAGTACGAAGACGACGAGGACGGCGAGTACGAGGACGAAGACGAAGAGGACGACGAGGAGTACGAGGACGAGGAAGACGACGAGGAGGTGACGGCCGAAGACGACGGCATCGCTCCGGTTCTCGTCCCCCGGAAGGAGGCTCCGCGCCTTCCCAAGCGTCCCAAGCGCCCCGCCAGGCGAGGTGCGTACCGTCTTCCTCCGCTCGACCTTCTCGAACCGGCCCGCCCGCGTCTCGGCACCGTCTCCGAGCAGGAGGTGATCGAGAAGAGCCGGATCCTCGTCAAGACGCTCGAAGACTTCAGCATTCAGGGCACGGTCGGCGAAGTCCACCCAGGACCTGTCATCACTCAGTACGAGTATGCGCCTGCCGCCGGCGTCCGAATCTCGCAGATCGTATCGCGCTCGGACGACATCGCGCTCAACATGCGCGCCGCGCGAATCCGGATCGTCGCGCCGATCCCGGGGAAGGCCGCGATCGGGATCGAGGTGCCGAACCATCAGGCCGAGCACATCGACTTCCGCACCGTCCTCCAGGAGCTCGACCTCTCGGATGCCCACCTTCCGCTCTGTCTCGGCCGTGACATCCGGGGACGCGCTCAGTACGGACGTCTCGAGAAGATGCCGCACCTCCTCGTCGCCGGTACGACCGGATCGGGGAAGAGCGTCTGCCTCAACACCTGTCTCTTCTCGCTGCTCTACAACAAGACGCCGGACGAGCTGCGTCTGCTCCTCATCGATCCGAAGATGCTCGAACTCACCGTCTACGACGGCATCCCGCACCTCCTCTGTCCGGTCGTGACGGACGCACGGATGGCGGCGCGGATGCTCCAGTGGATGGTGGGGGAGATGGAGCGTCGCTACCGGAAGATGGCGACCTTCGGTGTCCGGAACATCGAGGGCTACCACGAGAAGATGAAGGACAAGAAGGTCCAGCGCGAAGCCGAGCCGATGCCGTACATCGTCGTCGTGGTCGACGAACTCGCGGACCTCATGCTCACGCTCGGAAACGAGATCGAAACGCCGATCGCGCGGCTCGCCCAGATGGCGCGTGCCGTCGGGATCCACCTCATCCTCGCCACCCAGCGCCCGTCCGTCGACGTCATCACCGGCGTCATCAAGGCGAACTTTCCGGGCCGGATCGCGTTCCAGGTGGCGACGAAGGTCGACAGCCGGACCATCATCGACATGAACGGCGCCCAAGACCTCCTCGGGAAGGGAGACATGCTCTACCTCCCGCCGGGTCAGGGGAAGTGCGTCCGGCTCCACGGCTGCTTCGTCAGCGATCAGGACGCGGAGCGGCTCGTGGCCTACCTCAAGGAGATGCCGGAGCCAGAGCCGGTCTTCCGCGAGGAGATGTTGGACAAGGAGGGAGATGGTGCGGAAATCGACGACGAACTCTTCGAGGACGCCCTACGCCTCGTCGTGTTCCAGAAGCAGGCGTCGGTCTCCTTCCTCCAGCGCCGGCTCAAGGTCGGGTACTCCCGGGCAGGGCGCCTCATGGACCTCCTCGAGAGCATCGGAGCCGTCGGTCCCCACGAGGGAAGCAAGCCCCGCGAGGTGTTGGCCGACGAGTCGTTCGTCCAGGACTGGGTCTCCAAAGCGGACAGCGTTGCCGGCAGGTAGCCCAGGGCTCGTCCGGTCGGGTGCTCCGGACCGGGCGAAGCGCCGGTTCATCCGGATTCTCGCGTCCCTGGCCGTAGGGCTAACTCTGACAGTGGGTTCGGGGGAGGCTACGCGGGCGGAGTCCGCGGACGAGACGAGTCCTGCACAAGCGGCCCTGCAGCGGGCGGCGGAACCGTTCCTTCGTCTCCACACCTTCAAGGCCGAGTTCGTCCAAACTCAAGAGTGGGTGGGAATGGACGATCCCTCCTTCTTCCGGGGCGTCCTCTATCTCGAGCGGCCCAACAAGTTCCGGAAGGAGTATTCCGAGCCTGCCGGGACCCTCCAGCTCTGTGACGGAGAGACGGTCTATACCTACGTTCCCGAGAACGAGCAGGTGCTTGCGGTTACCCTCCCGAGGGACGGCCGGGCCGACATCCTGGGCCGGATCCTGGAGGAGAGTGTCGCGCACCCGGAGGTTGCCGAGGCCGATCTCGACGGCATCGCGGTGCGCATTCTGACCCTCGACCCGCCGGACGGACTGGAGCTGGAGAGCGTACGCCTCTGGACCCGGAGCGATTCCGGTGCGATCCTTCAGTACGAGCTGAACGAGCTCTCGGGAAATCGGGACACCTACAGGCTCATCGAGACCTGGTCCGATCCGAAGCTCGATCCGAACCTCTTCCAGTTCGAGCCGCCCAAGGGCGTGCCCGTGGTCGAGGTGGGGTAGGCCGCTCGGGCCGACCGGGCGGCCATGATGTTGTGTGCGGTTCGAGTGAACCGCTCGCTGGTCCGACCATCCATCCTAATGAGAGGTTATGACGACTTCGGAAGCGGGGGACGTGACGCAGGGGAGTAGAGGGCGCGCGTCCGGTTCGGATAGCGCGACGAGTTCGGGGCACTCCACAGCGCCCTCCTCCGGAGCGTCCAACGGCGTGAAAGGCTCCCTTCGGACAGACAGCATCTCCGTGGTCACCCTCGGGTGCCCGAAGAACCTCGTCGACTCCGAGTCGATCCTGGGGCGGCTGCACCGGGCTGGCTACTCCGTCTCCCCAGACGTGGAAGACGCTTCGCTCGTCGTCGTCAACACCTGTGCCTTCCTGACGGCGTCGCAGCAGGAGTCGATCGACACCATCCTGGAAGTCGCCGAGCTGAAGAAGCAGGGGAGGCTCAAGCGGCTCATCGTTTCCGGGTGTCTGGCCGAACGCCACGGGGATGCGATCCTCGACGAGATCGAAGAGATCGACTACCTCCTCGGGCCCGGCACCTACGATGCCGTGGTCGACGTCGCCGACGGCCTTCTCTACGGTGACCTCGCTCGGGGTTCGCGCGTGGGGCACCTGGACCGCGATCCGTTCGATTGGGAGCCGCGCGTCGTTTCGGGGCACGCCCACGCTGCGTACGTGAAGATCAGCGAAGGCTGCAACAACACCTGCACGTTCTGCATCATCCCGAAGCTGCGCGGAAAGCACCGGAGCCGGCCGATCGAGGACATCGTCCATGAGGTGGAGCGGCTCGCACAGGCCGGAGTGAAGGAGATCACGATCGTTGCCCAGGACACGACGTCCTACGGGCTCGACCTCTACCGCGAGTTCGCGCTCCCGAAGCTGCTCCGGGCGATCGACCAGGTGCAGGGGATCGAGTGGGTGCGCCTTCTCTACACCTACCCGCGCTACTGGACGGACGACCTCCTCGCCTGCTTCGGGGAGCTCCGCACGCTCGTCCCCTATGTCGACATGCCGATCCAGCATGCGTCGGACACGGTCCTCAAGCGGATGCGTCGCGGTTCGGGATGGCAGGCCACTCGGGAACTACTGGAGAAGATCCGGAACGCGGCCCCCGGTATGTCCCTCCGGTCCACCGTCATCACCGGCTTTCCGGGAGAGACGGACGCGGAGTTCGAGGAGCTTCTCTCCTTCCTTCGCGACTTCGAGTTTGACAACCTCGGCGCCTTCGCCTACTCCACCGAAGACGGGACGCCCGCAGGTGAGATGGCGGAGCAGGTGGACGAGGAGCTGAGGGAGGAGCGTCGGGCTCGTGTGCTGACACAACAGCGCGCGATCTCGTTGCGTCGGAACCGGCGCCAGATCGGGCGCACGCTTCGTGTGCTGGTCGATTCGATCGACGAGACCCGCCCGGTCGCCTGGGCCCGGCACACGGGACAGGCGCTGGAGATCGACGGTCAGGTGTTCGTCAAAGTTTCTGGAGCGGGCCCCAAGTCTCCCGGGGTTCAAAGGGGTGAGTTCGTGGACGTCCGCATCGTGGGCGCGGGGCCGTACGACCTCGTGGCCACGCCGGAGGCGGCGGTCGCTGCGATACCGAAGGAGATCGAGGTTTGAGAACGCAAGTGGGGCGCTTCGCCATTCTAGGGGCCTTCGTCCTGGCACAGCTCGGGACCGGAGGGAGTGCGTATGCGGACACGGCTCTGCTCAGCAATCTGGGACTCCTCGAGCAGCTGACGCAGGGGGCCGTCGACGACGTCCTGAAGGACTTGGAGATCTCGAAGGACCGTCCGGTCGTGCTGGTCAGCTCGACCAAGCACGAGGGGAACGTCTTCGTGAAGGATCGGCTCGCCCAGGCATTCTCCGCCGCCGGGTACGACGTCCTGGTGTCGCGGAGTAGCGCCATCCAGGGTGGTGGGAGTCCCGACGAGGGTGGAGGAGCCGACGAAGAAGAGGGCGCGGAAGACGGCACCGGAGCGGGCGACGAAGAAGGTACGGACGAGGACGGAAAGCCGAACGGGCCCGCGAACAACGGGCCGCGGAACAACGGTCCCAGGGGCAATCAGCCTGCGGCCAATGACGAGCCGAAGGGTGACGCGCCGCCCGCGTCTCCGCTCGAGCTGGCGAAAGAGCTCGTGAAGGGGTCTGCCCTCCAAGGTCGGGACCCTGCCGTGGTCGACGTCGAGATCCTGGAGTTCGGAATCCGCTACTCGGAAGCGAGCCGCAAGCTCATGCTCGGTCCGGTCCAGTTCACCCGGGTCGGCGGCGTCTATCTCAAGGTCACGGAGTACGACAGCGAGTCCGGCTTCGTGCGGGACATGAGCACGGTCGAACGCCACCACTGGGACCGCGTCGCGGGCCGGGAGCGGCTGCTCGCGGAAGGTGCGAGTTATCCGTTCCAGCGGCCGGAACTGAGAGCGCCGGGTCTTGGCACCTATCTCGAGCCTGCCCTCGTCGTGGCGATCGTCGGAGGGCTCGTCTTCCTCTTCTACGAGAATCAGAACTGAGAGCGGCCGTGTCTCAATCGTATCTTCGACTGTCCTTCGTTGCGCTCGTCCTCACGTTGCTCGTCGGCTGCGGTTCGGGTGGAAAGTTCAAGGGCCCTGGCGCCGAGGGGGATTTCCTGCATGGGAAGAACCTCTACGAGAACGGTCGCTGCTTCCAGGCGGCCGAGGCGCTCCAGACCTTCCTCTCCCAGCATCCGGGGAGCGTGCTCGTCGACGAAGCGATCTACTACCTCGGCATGTCGCGGAAGTGTCTCGGGGAGTACATCCTCGCTCGGGACGAGTTCGATCGTCTGCTCCGGGAGTTCCCGCAGTCGGAACATCGGGAGGATGCGGAGTGGAACCGTGCGCTCTGCTTCCACGAGTCCCGGCATTCGGCCGATCGGGACCCGGAGCCTACGGAGCAGGCGATCCGCGCGTTCCAGGCCTACCGGGATCACTACCCGAACGGCACGTACCGAGCGGAGGCGGACCGGTTCATCCGGGACTCGACCGGGCGGCTCGCGAAGAAGGCGTACGAGAACGGGAAGACCTACGTGATGCTCCGGCAGTACCCGGCTGCTGCGATCTACTTCGCGAAGTCGCTCCAAGTGCAGTGGGACTCCGAGATCGCGCCCAAGGTCCAGCTCGCCTTGGTCAAAGCGTATCTCTCGAGTGACGACGTCGATGCGGCCAAGGAGGCCTACCAGGCGTTCCAGTCGTGGGCGACTCCCGAGACCCGGGCGCGCTACGGGGACGAGTTGGAGTCCGCGCTCGAAGCCGCGGACCGTGCGATACACGAACACGAAGGGGCGGAGTCGGACGGAGACTCCACCGAGCAGGCATCCGGGGAAGGCCCATGAGGGTCGGGGTCCTCGGTGGCACGTTCGATCCGGTCCACGTCGGGCATTTGTGGATGGCGGAGGCGGCGCGCGACCAGCTGGGCCTGGACCGAGTCCTCCTCATCCCTGCGAGCCGTCCTCCTCACAAGACGGACCGGGACACCACGAACTACGGCGACCGAGTCGCGATGCTTCGTCTCTCGATCGCGGGCTGTCCCGGTCTCGAAGTCTCCGAGATCGAACGCGACGAGTCGCGCCCTTCCTACACGGCAGAGACGCTCGCGCGCCTTCATGCGGAGCGACCGGGCGACGAACTCTGGCTCATCCTGGGCGGGGACTCGCTCCGGGATCTGCCCACCTGGCGCGCTCCCGAGGAGATCGTGAAGCTCGCATCACTCGCCGTGCTTCCACGCCCGGGGATCGACCCAACCGATGTCTCTTCACTCGGCGCCCGGGTCGTGATGCTGGACGGACCCGAACTCGCCATCAGCTCGACCGAACTCCGGGCGCGTCTGCGCGTGGGCCGCTCGGTTCGGTATCTCGTGCCCGATGGTGCACGGAAGTGGATCGAGCGACACCACACGTACGGCAGGGAAGGGAACGCCCGTGGCTGAGCAGAAGGGAAGCGCTCGTGGCTGAGAAGAAGCGGATCTTCCTCGTCGACGGATCGGGACTCGTCTATCGCGCGCACTTCGCGTTCCTCCGGAACCCGCTCATCACGACGACGGGGGAGCACACGAGTGCGATCTACGGCTTCCTCAACGCGCTCCTCGTCCTTCTCCGCGACGAGAACCCTGACGAACTGGTCGTAGCGTTCGACGTGAAGGGGAAGACGTTCCGTCACGAGATGTTCGATGCGTACAAAGCGAACCGCCCGCCCCAGCCTCCCGAACTGCGCTCCCAGATCCCGCGGGCGAAGGAGCTGCTCGACGCGATGAAGGTGGCGCGGGTGGAGCAGGAAGGGATGGAGGCGGACGACCTCATCGGCAGTCTCGCCGCGACGGCGATCGCGGCGGGCAAGGACGCAGTGATCGTCTCCGCGGACAAAGACTTCATGCAGCTGATCCAGCCCGGCATCCGGCAGTGGATTCCTCCCAAGATGCAGGAAGCGGGCAAGTGGGTCGGGCCGGATGAAGTGCAGGAGAAGTGGGGCGTGTCGCCCGAGCAGATGGTGGACCTGCTCGCGCTGATGGGTGACACGAGCGACAACGTTCCTGGCGTTCCTGGCGTCGGGCCGAAGACCGCGTCGAAGCTGCTCGAAGAGTACGGTTCGCTCGACGGCATCTACGAGCACCTGGAAGAGATCCCGCAGAAGGGGCTCAAAGAGAAGCTCCGCACGAACAAGGAGAGTGCGTTCCTCAGTCGCGATCTCGTTCGGATCCGCGCTGATCTCGACGTCGGGCTCTCCGATGAGTCGGCACGTGTGCCTCTGCTCGAACCTCGTCCGGACCTCGTCCGCATTCTGCGTGAGCTCGAGTTCCAGCGGATCCTCGAGATGCTCGGCCCCGCGGCTGGCAACGATGGGGAGAGCGTGGGAGAGGCGGGAGCCGAAGCGGCTGGCGCACCGGCATCGCAGGTATTGGTCGTGACCGATGCGAAGGGGCTCGCGCCGCTCGCCAAGGCGACGGGGCCTTGGGCCATCGACGTCTGGATGGAAGGGCGACCACCCCGCCCCGTCGGGCTGGGGCTCGTGCGAGGGGGGAAGGTCGCCTATGTTCCCGTGCACTCGGGGCAGTCCGAAGTGGCAGGAGACGGAGCCCCCGGCCAGGTGTCCATGATGCTCGGCGACTCCGAGCCCCCGCTTCCGGAAGAGCTGCGCGCGCGGCTCGATGAACTCCTTTCTGCGGATGGTACGTCGCTTCTCGGACACGACCTCAAGGCGGCGCTCCATGGTCTCCGCGCGCTCGGACTCTCGGCTCTGCCGTCGACGCTCGAAGACTCCATGCTCTCGTCGTATCTCGTCGACCCGGAGACGTCGCACGCGTTCGATACGCTCGTCTCGTCGCGGCTCGGCCGGCGGCTTCCCACGGCGCAGGAAGTGTTCGGAGTCGGGAAGCAGAAGCGGTCGTTCCACGAACTCGAGTCGGGGGTGGCTGCGGAGTTCATGGGGGAGCGGGCGCGCGCCGCACGCGATCTCGTGGACGACTTCCGACCCGCGCTCGAAGCGGACGAACTCACGTCACTATGGACGGATCTCGAGTGTCCGCTCATTCCGGTCTTGCTGCGGATGGAGCGCGCCGGGATCGCGCTCGACGTCGATTTCCTCACCGTGCTCGGCGCCGAAATGGAGTCGGACCTGACCCGGCTCACGCGCGAAATCCACGAGGCGGCGGGTCGCGAGTTCAACATCGGTTCGCCGCTCCAGCTCTCCAAGGTCCTGTTCGAGGAGCTCGGCCTTCCAAAGAAGAAGAAGACGAAGACCGGGTTCTCGACCGACGCTGAAGTACTCGAGACGTTGGCGGAACTCCACGCCGTTCCGCGTCTGGTCTTGGAGCATCGGCTCCTCTCGAAGCTCAAGGGAACTTACGTCGACGCGCTTCCTGCACTGGTCGATCCGGACGACGGCCGGATCCACGCTTCGTTCCACCAGGCCGTCGCTGCGACGGGACGTCTTTCGTCGAGTGATCCGAACATCCAGAACATTCCGATCCGGAGCGAAGCCGGCCGGAGGATCCGCCAGGCCTTCATCGCGCCGCCAGGAAGACGTCTCATCTCGGCAGACTACTCGCAGGTCGAGCTTCGCGTACTCGCGCACCTGTCGCGGGACGAGGGGTTGCGCGAGGCGTTCGCGAGCGGGTACGACGTCCACACGGCGACCGCGGCTCGGCTCTTCGGTGTACCGCCCGAGGAGGTCGGAGTGGAACTCCGGTCGCGCTCCAAGGCGGTCAACTTCGGCGTGATCTACGGGATGGGCCCGCAGCGGCTCTCCCGGGAGATGGGCATCTCGATGCAGGAGGCGAAGGACTTCATCGCCGACTACTTCGCAAAGATGCCCGGCGTGAAGGGCTACCTCGAACAGAACCTCGCCGAGGCACGGGAACGTGGCTACACGACGACGATCTTCGGACGGCGCCGTCGTCTCCCCGGTCTCTCGAGTGCGGATCAGCGGGTGCGGGCGCAGGCGGAGCGGATCTGCTCGAACACTCCGATCCAGGGCTCGGCCGCGGATCTCATGAAGAAGGCGATGATCGACGTGGACCGCGAACTCCTCCGGAAGAAGCTCGACGCGCGTCTCCTCCTCCAGGTGCACGACGAACTCGTCGTCGAGGCGCACGAGTCCTGCGCCGACGAGGTGCAGGAGGTCGTCGTCCGCTGCATGGAAGACGTTCGCGAACTCTTCGTTCCCTTGGAAGCGCAGGTTGGCTCCGGGAGGACATGGGCCGAGGCACACGGGTAGACGACGATGGACGAGTCCCGCATGGACGAACCGGATCGACGCGCAGGCCACCCGAATCGCGAGGGCCGATCGGAAGGTGAACGCCGTTCGAAAGGTGGCGGCCGTTCGGACCGCGACGCCCGGGGCGACGATGACGCGCTCGCCCCGAGGCTCGTCGGGATCACCGGCGGGATCGGGACGGGGAAGAGCACCCTGGCGCGGTTCCTCGCCACCGAGTTCGGCCCGCCTCTCCTCGACGCGGACATGCTCGGGCACGAAGCGCTCCTCCCCGGAACGACGACCTACGAGACGGTCCTCGCCCGGTTCGGGGACGAACTCGAGGAGCCGGACGGCTCCATCTCGCGGTCCCGTCTCGCCCGGATCGTCTTCTCGGACCCGAAGGCGCTTCGCGACCTCGAGGCCATCGTCCATCCGTGGATCCTCGAGCGGATCCAGACCCGTCGGCTCGCCTTGAAGGCATCGGGATACGTCGGTATCATCCTGCTCGACGCCGCTCTCCTCCTCGATTGGGAGGAAGAGCTCGATCTGGATGCGGTCGTCGTCGTGACGGCGCCGTCCGATGTCCGGATCGCTCGACTCGCTCTTCGCGGACTTCCGGAAGACGAGGCGCGTCGGCGAATGGAGAGCCAGCGACCCGAGGAGGAATGGACTCCCTCGGCGGACTGGATCGTGGTCAACGACGGAGACGTGGACGACCTGGCCCGGAGAGCGCGAGCCCTCTGGGCCGACGTGTGTTCGCGATTTGGGCTTCCCGCGATGCAGGGAAACTTGGGGAGAGGAGATTCCCGATGATGTACGAAATCGAGAAGACGGTCGGGGAGAGCACGGAGCGTTTGGATTCACTCCGGAGTTATCTTTGACCTCCCCAAGAAGAAGTCCGAGATCGACAAAGGCGAGGAGAAGATGGCCGCTCCCGGCTTCTGGGACAAGCCCCAGGAAGCGAGGGAGCTGCTTCGTAGCGTCACTTTCATGAAGAAGGAGGTCGAGCGTTTCGAGGCTCTCGAGTCCGAACGTGACGACCTCACCGTGCTCCTCGAGTTCGCGGAGGAGGATGCCTCGGTCGAAGCCGAGGTCCGGACCGCACTCGACAAGTTCCTGAGGGACCTGGACGCGTTCGAACTCACGACGCTGCTCGACGGCGAGCACGATCCGAACAATGCCGTCCTCACCATCCATCCGGGCGCCGGCGGAACGGAGAGCCAGGACTGGGCGGAGATGCTCTTCCGGATGTACCTCCGTTGGGTCGAGCAGAACGGGATGAAGGCGAACATCCTCGACTACCAGCCGGGGGAAGAAGCCGGGATCAAGGACGCGACGATCGAAGTCGAAGGTGACTTCGCTTACGGCTATCTCAAGGCCGAGAGCGGCGTCCACCGTTGCGTTCGCATCTCTCCCTACGACGCGCAGAAGAGGCGGCACACGTCCTTCGCGTCGGTCTTCGTGCTCCCGCAGGTGGAGGAGTTCACCGACGTCGAGATCAAGGACGAGGATCTCCGGATCGACACCTACCGCGCTTCGGGCGCGGGTGGACAGCACGTCAACAAGACGGAGTCCGCGGTACGGATCACCCACCTGGCGACGAACATCGTCGTCCAGTCGCAGGCCGAGCGTTCGCAGCTCCGGAACCGCGAGTTCGCGATGAAGATCCTCCGCGCGCGCCTCTGGGCGCACTACCGCGAGGAGGAGGAGAAGAAGCTGGGCCACCTCACGGGATCGAAGAAGGAAATCGCCTGGGGCAGCCAGATCCGCTCCTACGTCTTCCATCCCTACACCATGGTCAAGGACCACCGAACGAACGAAGAGACCGGCGACATCCAGGCCGTGATGGACGGGGACATCGCCAAGTTCATCGACGCTTATCTGCGCCAGCCGCGCGACTAGCAGGCCTGCTAGCAGGAGGAACGCACGATGGAAGTCACGAAGCACGTGTTTCGCGAGTACGACGTCCGTGGAATCGCGGAGACGGAGCTGACGAACGAGTTCGCCGAGCAGCTCGGCAAGGCGTTCGGTTCGCGCCTCCGGAAGGACGGCGCGAAGAGTGTCGTGATCGGTCGGGACGTACGCGAATCGTCTCCGCGCCTCGCCCAGAACTTGGGCCGCGGCTTGATGTCGACGGGGCTCGAGGTGATCGACCTCGGCATCATCCCGACTCCCGGCGTCTACTACGGCGTCAACGTGCTGAACGGGGACGGGGGCGTCGTCATCACCGGCAGCCACAATCCGATCGAGTTCAACGGGTTCAAGATGCAGGTCGGGAAAGCTTCGATCTACGGAGACGAGATCTTGGACCTCGCCCGCCGGATCGAGGAACAGGACTTCGTGACCGGGGAGGGGAGCCGGCGTGAAGTGGACCTCCAGTCTCGGTACGAAGAGATGATCGTGGAGAAGTGCAAGCCCGCGCGGAAGCTCAAGGTGGTGCTCGACGCCGGTAACGGCGTCGCTGGTCCGACCGCGCGTGCGGTGTTCCATGCGCTCGGGTACGACGTCACCGAGCTCTACCTCGAGCCGGACGGCAACTTCCCGAACCACCAACCGGATCCGACCGTCGAGAAGTACATGACGGACCTCAAGGCCAAGGTGCGCGAGGTCGGCGCCGACGTCGGCTGCGGTTTCGACGGTGACGGAGACCGGATCGGCATCGTCACGGAAGAAGGAAAGCTCCTCTACGGCGACCAGCTCCTCGCGCTCTTCGCCCGGGACGCGCTGACCCGAGATCCCGGCGCCAAGATCGTGTTCGACGTGAAGTGCTCGAAAGGCCTCGAGGAGGACATCGCGGCCCATGGCGGCAAGCCGATCATGTGGAAGACCGGCCACTCTCTCACCAAGGCGAAGATGAAGGCGGAGCATGCTCCCGTCGCCGGTGAGATGTCCGGACACATGTTCTTCAGCCAGGACTTCTTCGGCCACGACGACGCTCTCTACGCGGCCGCCCGATTCGTGGCCATGCTCTCCAAAGGAGACCAGACCGTCTCCCAGATCGTCGACACGCTTCCCAAGTACGTGAACAGCCCCGAAGTCCGGATCGAGTGCCCGGACGATCGAAAGTTCGCCATCGTGGACGAACTGGCCAAGGAGTTCGCACGAGATCACGACGTGATCGACATCGATGGCGCTCGCGTTTCGTTCGAAGACGGTTGGGGACTGGTGAGGCCGTCCAACACGCAGCCCGTGCTCGTGCTTCGGTTCGAGGCGAAGACGGCAGAGGGGCTCGAGCGCATCTCGAACACCTTCCGGAATGCGCTTTCGCGTTATCCCGAGGTGAGATGGACGGAGTGACAGGGGGGAATCGGTTGACACTCCAAGGCCCCCTAACTACTCTCCCGAGGTGGTCCGGAGGTCTCCTCATACCCACGGATTCGGTCTGCCAGGGGTTGGGTGGCGTGGCGGGAAAGGGCGAGAGGCGGACGCATGTCCCATCGCTCCCTGGACCCGTGCCTCAGTGAAACAGGGAGCAATCTAGCTGATGACCAACTTTCGGCGGCTTCCGGCAGCCGTAGCGGGTGCAGGA
Source organism: Candidatus Eiseniibacteriota bacterium (assembly GCA_020633975.1). GTDB lineage: Bacteria > Eisenbacteria > RBG-16-71-46 > CAIMUX01 > CAIMUX01 > JACKCR01. The sequence continues at coordinate 700,227 of JACKCR010000002.1, forward strand.
CTACCTGTCATGGTTTTGCTGTGCCTGATCGGGCTTGCCATCCTGCCCGCGTGCCAGAACACCGACGACGTGATGAAGCCTGGAGAATCGGACGCGCAAACCCTTTATGCGGTGTACGTTCCGGACAGCATCTTCGTCGACAATCCTATCGAACTGAACGGGGAGATGCTCGAACGCGAGTGGGGCGGACCTCTCGACGCGGACCTTCCTTTCCACCAGATTCGGGTGAGTGGCGAGAACGGCGAGGGTGACGTAGGCACCCCGGCGTACGTCGCGATGAAGTGCATCTACACCGACTCTGACATCTACTTTCTGATCCGTTGGACGGATCCGGGGCCGACGGTGTTCGACGAGCCTTTGGTCTACGTCGGTCCGGATTACGATCCCGAGCTCGAGGACTGCAGCTTCTCGCTCATCGACCCGGCCAACTGGTTCCACCTGACCGACGTCCAGGAGGACAAGCTCGTCGTCCAGTTCGACATTCCGGACGTGGAGGGTGCCTCCGCCGGCCGAAGGGATGTGTGGGAGTGGCTCGCCGCGCGAGGTGACGTGCCGTTCCGGACCTACAACGACGATGAGGATCCACGGTTCCCGAAGCGCGGCTTCCCTGGGTACCTGGAGGACGCGATCTACGATCCTGCGTTCGGCCAGTTCTTCGATCCGGGAACGTCCGTCTGGCGAAGGAACTACTCCGTCGATTCCTTCGTTCCGACCTTCGTGTACCGGGAGTCGAACGATCCGTTCTTCGAGCCACCGGACGGCGACGAGTGCCGTAACGGCTTCGGCGGTGAGTGCCGGCAGAACAACGGACTGCCGTTCTACTTCCTCTGGCGCGAGGATCCGAACGCGAACGTCGACCACTTCGCCGAGTGCGACACGACGAACTTCTTCCCGGTCTCCGCACTGAACGACGAGGGGTTCGATCGGATCCCGGGCACGGACGGAGACGAGCCTCGCTATTGGCGTACGTTCGACCTCGTCAGCAGCTACTGGTACACCTACCCTGAGGGCAGCCGGGCCGACGTGCGCGGCAAGGCGGTTTGGGTGGATGGAGTCTGGACTCTGGAGGTCGGTCGCCCGCTCCGTACCGGGGACACGGCGAACGATCTCGCAATCCAGGGCCTCACGGGTGAGACGATCGACTTCACACTCCAGGTCTACAACGCTTCCGAGGACGAGTTCAAAGGCTCTGGGCCCCAGGTGCTCCATCTGGCCGGCCCGCGGGTCACTGGCAACAGGCGGCCGGGGGAGGAGTCGTGATGCGCGTTTCGATTCGATCCTACCTGGCGGTCCTTCCGCTGGCCCTTCTCGCCACGCTGGCTCCGGATGCGAGCGCGCAGTACCTCGAGTACCGGGCCGACGAACTCGGCGTGCCGGTCGATCCCGCTGCGCGTGGGATCCGGCTCTTGGCCATGGGGGGAATGCGTTTCACCATTCCCGACGAGAACAACGAAATCACCCTGTCGGACTTCGGACAGAACATCGCTGGGATTGCGTCGGACAAGGACGGATGGAGCGTGGAGTCGTGGTTCTCCCGCAGTCGAACCGTCGATGAGTCCTCTCGCCTCGTCGGCGATGAGACCCTGCGTGATCGTCTCGCCCTCACTTCCGAAGTCATGAACAACCGGGTGATCTACCGGAACGGTTCGGGACGTGCGGTCGGCAGCTCGTTCCAGTGGGTCGCGCACAGCACCTCGGATCGGTACGGCGATCGTTCGAAGATCCGCGGTCCGCTCCTCCAGGCGTTCTGGAACGAGTCGATCGGTGACCTCGCTCTCGGGCTCAGTCTGCAGCGCTGGACGGACCGTCAGAGTCTCGTCTCGCCGGACGTCTTCTCGATCCAACATCGGTCGGACGTGTTCGGCTGGACCGTCGCCGGTTCGTATCCGGTGGCGTTCCTCGAACTCGGCGCGCAGGCAACGATCGAGCGTGTCACCATCGAGGGATCCAGCCGCGACGCCTCTGGCTTCCACCAGGACGACCTCGAGTGGCTCCGGCCGACGAAGAAGTTCCGGTTCAGTGCGTTCCTCCCGAACGGTGGAGACCTCGAACTCGGAGTGAACCTCTCCACGTTCACGCTCGACGGAGCCGAAGAAGCGAACATCAGCTGGTCCCGACAGTTCCCCGGGAACCCTGGCGGCTTCCAGTTCGACCGGAAGGTCCCGACCTTCGAGGAAGAGGAGAGCGGGACTCGGATCGAGGCTCGTGCGCTCTACTGGCTGGGCTGGGCCCCGCGGGTGTCTGGATTCGTCGCTCACGAGTCCCGGAGTTCCGACGTCACGGAGAGCCCGAACTTCATCGGCTCGAGGCGTCAGGGAAGCCTGGATCGGTCTCGGAACGAGATCGGTGGAGGACTCGGCACGTCGCTTTTCGACGAGGAGCTGACGCTCGCGGTCGAGGGGATGGGGATCTTCACCACCGACGATACCGTGGACCTCTACGGCGCGAAGGCGCAAACGAAGGCGCGTGACGTCTCCGGACGCGTGGGATTCGAGTGGTTCACTCGCCCGGACTTCATCCTCCGAGGCGGCTACGAGCGGCTCTTGCTCGATTCGGACGTCGATGGTCCGTTCACCTTGCAGACCGGACAGGCGGCTTCGGTCGGGTTCGGTTGGGTGCCGAAGGGCGCTACGTACGTTCTAGACGGCTTGTTCCGTTACGTCGATCGAACCCCGGACGAAACCGGGGGAGAGGAACGAGACGGTTTCGAGCTGGCGGTCTACGGTAGACTGCTCTTCTAAGCGTGTAGAGCATGGTCATGTCTGACATCTTCCATCGCCACGGTTTCCGGGCCGGATCGCGCGCAACCGGCATGCGCACCGGCCAAAGTGGACCAGGATGTATGGGAAATGTTTGACTTCTCGGGAAATGTGCCGATAACATCCGCGTGGGCCTTTAGGCCTTCACGAAAAGACAATAGCGCGGTCGATGCTTGCCGGGGGCAGAGACCAGGAAACGGCTCGGGGAAGGAGCTCTCTCCAATGCGCAGACCCATCATGATCCCGGCGGTACGCCTGTGGGCGCTCCTTGCCGTGTTCTTGTTCGCGGCGACCGCCTCGGCCCAGAGCCCTCTGGGTGGCCAAGGTACGATCTCCGGCAAAGTCGTCGATCAAAGCGGCAAGCCCGTGCCCTACGCGAGCGTCGTTCTGGTCGGGACCCAATGGGGTGGAATGTCCGTCGACGACGGTTCGTTCACGATCGTGAACATCCCCGCCGGTACGTACACGATGAAGGCCCTGATCATCGGCTACACCGAGGATCAGAAGGACGGCATCACGGTCATCCCGAACCAGACTGCCACCGTCAACTTCTCCGTCGCGGAAACGACGCTCGGCTCTCTCAACGAGGTCGAGATCACCGCGCAGAAGGAGAAGATCGACATCAAGAGCACGGACACGTCTCACGAGATCGACAGCAAGGATCTCGAGAGCCTTCCCGTGAACGAGATCTCGGAGGCCATCGGCCTCAAGGCCGGAGTCATCGCAAAGGGAGGAGAGCTCCACTTCCGCGGCGGTCGATCCGGTGAGGTCAACATCATGGTCGACGGTGTCGCCGTGAAGGACCCGCTGCTCGGCGCCGGAGCCGCTCCGGCCACGCTCGCCGTCGAAGCGACCGAGACGATCATGGGCGGACTCGATGCCGAGTTCGGAAATGCGCAGTCCGGCGTCATCAACTACACGACGAAGGAAGGTGGGCGCGAGTTCGAGGGTCAGCTCTACTACATGACCGACGACTACGGCCAGCCGGACAACACCTACGACAACCTCGACCGCGTCTTCTTGGGCGTCGGTGGTCCGAGCCCGGTCCGGAACCTCAGCTACTATGCGTCGGTGGAGGGGACCTTCGCGGATGCATACCCGGCCACCCCGCGCGACCGCGGACGGACGCGCATCCTCAACTTCATCTCCGTCGGCGACCGGAAGTCGAACTCGGTTCGGCTCCAGTCGAAGCTCGCCTTCAAGCCGGGCCCGAACTACAAGCTGACGGGTGAGTTCATCTTCAACAACACTCGGTCCGAGACCTACTACCACATGTGGAGCCGGGTCGGGTACGTCCAGACCTTCCGGGACACCACCCAGACTGGTGACGTCGTCATCCGTCACGGCCGTTGGGCGCCGACCCAGGTGGACGAGACCTACGAGTACTACAACCCGGCGAACCACACGCCGACCAACATCGACCGGTTCAACCAGATGAAGTTCGTCTGGAACCACACGATCGACGAGTCCGCGTTCTACAACATCAAGATGGGGCGCAACTTCTTCTATAGCGACCGTCGCGTCTCCAACAAGACCGCCTGGGAGTACCTGGGCGAGCGCGAGCGGGACCTCTGGTACGACTACTTCGAGCGGGAGACCGAGCCGTTCTTCGTCATCTCGGGCGACTACCCGACGCTCTCGCACCGGGAGACCATCGTCTACACGGTGAAGAGCGACTTCACGAAGAAGTACAAGAACCACACGATCAAGACCGGTGTCGAAGCCAGCTACAACGACATGAAGTACTTCCAGGTCGATCGTCCCTACAACACGAACGCGGCCCAGGAGATCGGCGGAACCCGGACGCGGTACCACTACTTCAACCCCGAAGGTGCCTACTACCTGCAGGATCGGTGGGAGCACGAAGGGATGGTTCTGAACGTCGGTCTCCGGTACGACGTGTTCTCCGTCGGCGAGCAGCTGTCGATCGTCAATGTGGACGATCCGGTGAAGCAGCAGATCTCGCCCCGGGTCGGAATCGCGTACCCGATCTCGGACCGAGATGCCTTCTCGTTCCACTACGGTCGCTTCTACCAGATCCCGGACCGTCAGTACCTCTTCGACAACCAGGATGCGTATGACGGTCGTGTTCGTGGAAACCCAAACCTGACGAACGAGACGAACGTCGCCTACCAGGCCGGTATCCAGCACCTCTTCAGCGACAACGTCTCGGGGCTCTTCTCGGTCTACTACAAGGACATCTTCGGACTGATCTCGACGGATAGCGCCGTCGGCTACGGTCAGGTGTCCGCAACGAACCAATGGGTCAACAAGGACTACGCGTCCGCACGCGGGTTCGAGGCGACTCTCGCTCGGAGCTTCGCGAACGGCTTTGGCGGTGAGCTCAACTACGGCTTCGGGGTCGCGACCGGTGTCGCCTCGGACCCGAACGCAAACGCGGTCGGGAACCTGACCTACAAGCCGATCTCGGAGCAGGCGCTCGACTGGGACGTTCGCCACACCTTCAGCGTGCAGGCGAGCTTCGCCGACATCGGCAGCTGGAACGCGTCGTTCATCTGGCAGTACGAGAGCGGCTTCCCATACACGCCGGAGAGCCGGGACACCCGCGAGCTGCAGCCGGAGAACACGAACTCGCGTCGCCTCCCGAGCACGACGTCCCTCGACATCCAGGCGCAGAAGTACTACCAGCTCTGGGGACAGCAGTTCAAAGTCTTCCTCCAGAGTCGGAACGTCCTCGATGCGAAGAACATCACGAACCTGAGCCCGGGCAACTGGCCCGCGCCCCCGGGGTCGATCGGCAACGACTACGCCATCTACTACACCGAGACCGGGCAGGGCGGCGGCGCCTACGTCGGGGACGACAACAACGGTGACGGAGTCGGTGACTGGGTGCCGCTGAACGACCCACGAGTCTTCGGAGACCCTCGTAGCATCAAGCTCGGAGTCCAACTCGACTTCTGATCGCATTGGAATGGAAGGGGAGTTCCTTCGGGGTTGGAACTCCTCGGACAAGGAGAAGGGGAGACATGCGGAACCTGATGGACCGCTCGATCAAGGGAGTGGCACTCGCCGCGGTTGCGATCGCCAGCACGTATGGCGTGTCGTGGGCGGACGACGAGTACAATCCCTATGGAACCCCCGGCGGCAAGTACGGGGGCCCTCATCCGCTCTTCGCCACATCCGAACCGTTCATCTTCTACCACAACGTCGGCCTTCTCGAGCTGTTCGTCTGCAACGTCGGACGCGTCGGGAACGGACAGCTGAACGGGCTCTCCGACCAGGTGTCCGCCGGTTGGCGTGGTGGCGAGTATCTCTACATCGGTGCGATGTGGATCGGGGCGATCGCGAGCGACAATCTCGCGTACGTGTCCACCGGAGGGTACGAGTTCGAGCTTCTGCCGGAACTCAATCCGATCGACACGATGTACACCGCGTACGAAGGGATCACGAACGGCAACCGGCCTGGGTTCTCGACCCAGCCCGATGACGACAACGACGGCGTCACCGACGAGGAGTTCCTCAACGGGATCGACGACGACGGCGACACGTTGATCGACGAGGACTACGCTGCGGTCTCGCAGCAGATGTACTCCTGCCAGTACTACGACTACACCGAGCTCGCGAAGTCGCTCAACCCGGAGCACCGTCCGCTCAACGTTCGCGTGCAGCAGCGGAGCTATGCCTGGTCGACCAGCGGGTCGAACGAGTTCGTCGGGTTCGACTTCGACATCATCAACGACGGGTTCGAGACTCTCCGCCAGGTCTATCTCGGATTCTTCGTCGACTCGGACGCCGGCCCGAAGGACGCCGAAGGGTACTGGACCGACGACGCAGTGGCTCTCTACTCGACGGACTCCCTCATCACGGATCCGACGATCGGCACCACCTGCGAAGACCGGGTTTCCCACGAGCAGGTGAACTGCGGCGAGGCGGAGTACAACCTCGACATCATGTACATGTGGGACGTTCCCGACGACGGGAACACTGCCACCGGCGGTGACGTGGACGGCTACTTCGGAGGAATGTTCCTCGGCCACACCACGGACGCGTTCGGTGTCCGTGCTCCCGCCGAGGTCGAGATGCACACGGCCCGGTTCTTCTCGGGTAGCAACCCGTATCCGGCGGGAGATCCGACGAACGACGCCGAGCGTTATGACCTCCTCCAGTCTGGGGAACGTTCTCGCCGACCGTCGCAGCAGCCGGGTGACTACCGGTACACGTTCGCGGCGGGTCCGTTCGCGGAAGTGCTCCCCGGCGAGCGGCTCCAGCTCCAGGTGGCGTTCGTGATCGGTGCGGGTAAGGACGGGATGATCCGGAACGCGATCAACGCGCAGCGGATCTACAACGGTGCCTGGAAGGACGTGGACCAGAACCTCGCGACCGGAGTGGACGGTGCCGAGACCTGTCTCCATGCACTGGCGCCGGGTGAACCGCAGTTCTGGCGGGATCCCTGCGACTCCAACAACGTGACCCAGCGGACGATCAAGGAAGTCGAGTGCATTCCAGAGAACTACGTGGATGCGGACTGCAACTGCTGCACTCCGATCACCGACGGTAACGAGACTCTCGTCCACTGGGTCGGTTCGGTGGCTCCGCCTCCGCCCGGCACGAACCTGGATCCGAACGATTGGGACTTCGACGATCCGAACGGTGATCCGAACGCGCCCTCCGGAATCGGGGTCTATGCGCCGGACGGGGACCACAAGGTCATCATCCAGTGGGACAACCTGAGCGAGCTGACCGCAGACGTGGCCTCGCGATCGATCCTGTTCACGGGGTACAAGGTCTGGCGCGTGGAAGGATGGAACCGTCCCGTAGGTGCGGTGGGTCCGGCTCCGACGGACTGGCAGCTCATCGCGGACCTCTCCTACGATCCCCGCGACGGCGAGGGGGAGGAGTCTGAGAGCTACCTCCCGAAGTTCGCCGATGCGAACTTCGACTCGGCGGCGTGCCAAGAGTCGGGTGACTGCGAGCTCGTCGTCACTGGTGCGACTGGGGCGGACTCCCTCAAACAGTATCGTCCGGTCGGTTACTACACCTACGTCGACAGCGCGGGCCTCAAGAACGGGATGTACTACTTCTACGACGTGACGTCGTACAGCATCGTTCCGCTCGATTCGCTGAACACGACGGAGCTCGAAGGTCTTCCCGCGGCTGTCGAAGCCCAGGCCGTGATCCCGAAGTGGGGCGCGGTCGAGGGCGGAAGCCTGGACGGAGTGTTCGTGGTCCCGAACCCGTACATCACGGGCGGAGAGGCCAACGGAGGCAACCCGGCCGGTTGGGACCTCGTCCCGAGCGACAAGGACCCGACGGGTACGCGGATCGCGTTTGCCGGTCTGCCGGACCGGGAGTGCAAGATCAAGATCTTCACCCTCTCTGGCGACCTGGTACGGACGATCAATCATGACGGCCGAAGTGGAACTGCATTCTGGGATCTGATCAGTCGGAACGGCCAGGATGTCGTCTCGGGCGTCTATCTCTATGCGATCGAAGCAGGCAACGAGCACAAGATCGGCCGCTTCGTCATCATCAAGTAGCGGGAGTACGGGGTTGATGGGAACGAGAGTTCGAAGGAGGTTCCCGGTGAAGAGGACGATCATCGCGCTCGGCTTGGCGCTGGCACTGGTCCCGGGGGTATCCCAGGCCGCGCAAGAGTTCGAGAAGGTAGGAACGATCGGCGTTCAGTTCCTCAAGCTGGGCGTCGGCGCTCGTGCGCAGGCGATGGGCGGTGCGTTCGTTTCCGTAGCGGACGACGCGTCTGCGATCTATTGGAATCCGGCGGGGATCGCTCGGATCAACAACTCGGTCGTCAACGTCAACCACATGGCGTACCTGGCAGACATCTCGTTCTCCCAGCTCGGCGCTGTGTTCGACGTCGGCTTCTTGCCCGGCAAGGTGGCGGTGAATGCTCGCGCCCTCTACATGGACGCGATGGTCGAACGCACGGTGTTCCGTCCGGAGGGGACGGGCCAGTCGTTCGACGCGGGAGATCTCGCCGTCGGTTTGACCTACGGGCGTTCGTTCACGGACAAGTTCTCCACCGGACTCTCCATGAACTACGTCCAGCAGTCCTTGGCTCCGGGCTATTCCGAGTCGGGCTACTGCTTCGACTTCGGAACGCTCTACGACACGGGGTACCGCAGCCTTCGTATCGGAATGGCGATCCAGAACATCGGTAGCGACCTCAAGTTCATCGAGGACACGGTGAAGATGCCCACGGTCTTCCGCGTCGGAATGTCGATGAACCTCTACGAATCGGACGCCCATCTCCTGACCATGGCCGGCGAGTTCAGCCACCCGCCGGACAACAAGGAGCGGGCGAGCTGGGGCGCAGAGTACGGGTTCAAGGAGTTCTTCTTTGCCCGGGGTGGCTACCAGTTCCGCTACGACCTCGAGAGCTACTCGGCTGGTCTCGGGTTCAAGGTCGCGACAGGCTTCAACTCGGAGTCCCGAGTCGACTATGCCTACACGGACATGAGCGAGATCGGGACCGGCGTCCATCGGATCTCGATCGACTTCCGCTTCTAGCCACGGAGCACCCCGCCCAGCGATCTGGGCGGGGTGCGAACCGTCGGGCCGAAACCGGGGATTCGGGCCGGACCTAGGGCCTCGAGAGAGTCCGGAGGAGTCTCCCCGATGATCCAACCCATCCTCCCTTTCCTTCTCTTCTTCGCCATCTGGCCACTCAGCGGCGATGACCCTTTAGCGACGGGGTTTCCCACGGAAGCCTCCGGGAACATCCGGTTCCAGGCGGACGTGGTTCTCTTCGAAGAGGACGGAGTGATCGCGCCCGAGGTGTCGATCGCAATCCCACGTGATGCCCTCGAGGCCGAGCTGTCCGACTCGTTGCGCGTGCGGGTCGCAGTCGCCATGCTGGACCGCGACGGGCAGGCACGCGTCGAGTACCAGACCGAGCTACCTCTCGACCCCGATTCCACGGCAGGGGAGACCTCCACCTTCCCGGTTCCCGAGCGCTGGCTTCGGCTTCATCCCAAGTGGTTCGAAGGAACACGCGGAATGCGGATCACGGTCGAGGACGTGACTCGGCTCAAAGTAGGTTTGCTCGACAAGCTGCGGGGCGAGCATCCCGCGGGGGTTGCGGAAGGACGTCTCGATTGGCCGATGCGGCGCTTGACCGTCTCGGACTCCGACTCCGACTCGGACTCCGACTCCGACTCGGACTCCGACTCGGAGCTCGATCCCGATTCGGACGCCGGGACCGAATTCGGGTCCGACTCCACGGCCGTCGACGGGGGCATCTTCGGGGCCGACGAAGCGGATGGGTTGCTCATGAGCGGACTCCTCTTCGCATGGGCACAGGCGGACGAGAAGCCGGCTTCCGGGCTGCCCGGCTTTCGTAGTGTCCGCGCGCGGCTCCATCCGAATCCGTTCCACTACTACGGACTCCATCAACCCGTCATGACTGTGTACTGGGAGAGGTATGGACTGCCTCCCGAAGTGGAGGACGGTGCTCCACTCGTTCTGGTCCATGAGATCACCGCTCTCGAGGGGGCGGAGACTGTCACCGTGGTTCGGAACGAGGTGGCCGCGTCGAACGATTCGAGATGGGAACTCCAGCGGTTCGATGTCTCGAAGCTCGCAAGCGGCGCGTATCGTCTCGACGTGCGGATCGAGCGCCCGGATGGAACAGTGCTCGCCGCGACCGACGGAGAGTTTCAGGTCGTTTGGGAAAGGCGACGGTGGACCGAGGACGAGCAGACGTTGCTCCGTTACGCAGAGTTGCTTCTCCTCAGTCGGGCGGAGCACGAGTCTCTCCTCGTCATGGATCGAGGGGCTCAGGAGGAGTTCCTCCGTCGGTTCTGGGATCGGCTCTATCCCACGAGCCCCGGCGAACCGAATCCGAAAGAGGCCGAGTTCCTCCGGCGGATCGAGTTTGCGAACCGGGAGTTCGGGACGAAGGCGAAAGAGGGGTACCGGACGGATCAGGGGAGGGTCTTCATCCGGTTCGGATCGCCGGACGAGATCACGTTCAACCTGAACCCGCAGGATCGCGAACTCTTGGCCTACGTGCTCCCCCAAGAGATCGATGATCCGGGCGAGAGCCTGGAGGCGCGTCTCCGGCAGACGAAGCGACGTAGTCTCCGGGACAACCGCGCCTACGAGGTTTGGGACTACTTCTCGCAAGGGGACCCGCTGATCCCAGAGTTCGCGGGGATGCAGCACGGGCTCAAGTTCATCTTCGTGGACGAACTCGGCGTGGGGGACTTCCTCCTCGTCTACTCGAACCTGCCAGGCAATCTCCGCTGACCGATCTGCTCGATCCGATGTGCCAATCTGGTGGGATCGCTCTCTTCCTTGATGTACCGTTGCCGCCCGGAGCGGCCGTGGCCAGTCGTGCGCTGGGACACAGATGGCCCGCTTCTGGCAGCCTGGACGCAGCTGGCTTGTGCGTGCAGCCAGGACGCAGTTGGTTCGCGTCTGGAAGCCGGGATGCGGCTGGCTCGCTCGTGGCGGCCAGGACGTGTGTTGTGAGAGGAGGGATCGGTCGTGGAACGGATGTCGGTTCGGGATGTCGATCCGCGTGGCAAGCGGGTGTTCGTGCGCGTGGACTTCAACGTTCCCTTGGACGGGGAGCGTGTCACGGATGACACGCGGATTCGAGCAGCGCTGCCCACGATCCAGTATCTGTTGGAGCGTGGAGCGCGAGTGGTGCTCGCCTCGCACCTCGGCAGGCCGAAAGGGACGGCGAAGCCGGAACTCTCCCTGAAGCCGGCAGCGATCCGGCTGGCCGAACTCCTGAAGCAAGACGTCGAGTTCATTCCCGAGTGCGTGGGGAGTGAGGTTCAGGAACGGGTGGCCAAGCTCGAGCCGGGCGCGTGTCTCCTCCTCGAGAACCTCCGGTTCCATGCCGAGGAGGAGAAGAACGACGCCGCGTTCGCAGAGCAGCTTGCGGCCCTCGCGGACATCTACGTGAACGACGCTTTCGGCACCGCGCATCGTGCCCACGCGTCGACCGAGGGAATCACCCGCTTCGTTCGTCCCTCCGTCGCAGGATTCCTGATGGAATCGGAACTCAAGTATCTGGGCGGAGCGCTCGAATCTCCGAAGCGCCCGTTCGTCGCCGTCCTGGGTGGCGCGAAGATCTCAGGGAAGATCGACGTGATCGAGAACCTCCTGCCTCGCGTCGACCACCTGATCGTCGGGGGCGCGATGATGTTCACGTTCTTCCGCGCCCAGGGGCTCGGGACCGGGACGTCGCTCGTCGAAGAGGACCGGATCGACATGGCGAAGTCGCTCTTGGCCGGGCCGCACAAAGACAAGTTGGTCTTGCCGGTGGATACGCGGGTGGCGGCCGACATCTCCGGGTCGGATCCGGGCACCATCGTCCCCGTGGACGAAGTCCCGGGAGATCGGATGGGGGTCGACATCGGGCCCGCCTCGATTACGAAGTACACGGAGAGTCTCGTCTCGGCCAAGACCATCGTCTGGAACGGTCCGATGGGAGTGTTCGAGGTTCCTGCCTACTCGGACGGCACGTTCGAGGTGGGGCGTGCGATCGCGCGGGCCACGGGCCTCGGCGCGACGAGTGTGGTCGGCGGCGGGGACTCCGCGGCGGCCGTTCATGCGGCGGGGCTGGCCGACGAGATGTCGCACATCTCGACCGGCGGTGGGGCGTCGCTGGAGTTCCTCGAAGGCAAGGAGCTTCCGGGCGTGGCCGCGCTCGATCCGAAGGGGGCCCTCTCGTGATCGTCGCAGGCAACTGGAAGATGCAGAAGACGTGCGGCGAGGCGCGTTCGTGGGTAGAGGATCTGCTCGCGGCGTCCGGCCCGATCTCGGCGAAGGTGCGGCTCCGCGTCTATCCTTCGTTCGTCGCGCTGGAAACGGTGGCTCGTTCGGCGAACGGCTCCCGCCTCGAGGTGGGAGCACAGAACCTCCACCCGGAGCGGTCCGGTGCGTTCACCGGCGAAGTCTCGGCTCCCATGATCCTCGACGCCGGGGTGGAGCGTGTGCTCATCGGGCACTCCGAACGAAGGCACCTCTTCGGCGAAGATGATGCGTTCCTGGCCAAGAAGGTGAGGGCGGCGCTCGACTCGGGTCTGCTGCCGCTCTTCTGTATCGGGGAAGACTTGGCCGAGCGTGAGGCGGGCCGGACCAACGAGGTGCTGACCCGTCAGATCGAGCGGGGGCTAGGGGGCCTCACGCCGGTCGACGCGGCGCGTCTCGAAGTGGCCTACGAGCCGGTCTGGGCCATCGGGACCGGGAAGGTCGCCAGTACCGAGCAGGTGGCGGAGGCCCATGCGGAGATCCGGGAGACCCTCGGGCGGCTCTGGGGCGCGCCGGGGCGTGCGGTGCCGCTGCTCTACGGCGGGAGCGTCAAGGCGAGCAATGCCGGCGAGATCCTGGTCCTTCCGGCCGTCGATGGGGTGCTGGTGGGAGGCGCGAGTCTCGACGTTCCGGGGTTCCTGGCCATCGCAGAACAGGCGGAGAAATGCGCTTGACGGTTTCGCGCTACCGCTGGTAGCTTCCCTGCTTACGTCACTGGGAGGTTGCTTCGGCAATGTACGGTTTTCTCGTAGCTCTCTTCGTCATCATCTGTTTCTTCCTCGTCGTGGTCGTGCTCATGCAGTCCGGTCGCGGGGGAGGTCTGTCCGGCGCCTTCGGTGGCGGTGGCGGAAACCAGACGTTGTTCGGAGGGCGCGGTGCCGTCGACTTCCTGGGCAAGGCGACCTGGATCCTGGGCGGCGCGTTCATGGCGTTGGCTCTGATCCTTGCGCTTCTCTCGTCGTCGGACAATCCGGATCGGAAGAGCTTGATCGAGAAGCGCGCGGGTTCGACCCCGTTGGCTCCTCGGAGCACGGGCACCGAGACGGTTCCGGCCACGAACGTTCCGGCGACCCCGGAGACTCCGTCCGCACCGGCTTCGGGCCAAGATGCCCCCGAGTCGGCTCCCGCAGGGGGGGACGGCACGACCGAAGGGTCCGGCACGTCAGGTCAGTAGGGCACTCGACCGGAGGGCACGCAGCAGAGTTTTGGGCCGAGGTGGTGGAATTGGTAGACACGCACGCTTGAGGGGCGTGTGGGGAGACCCGTGCGGGTTCGAATCCCGCTCTCGGCACCATAAACACTGATGCGACGGACTCGACCCGTTCGAGGTGCCGCGCCCCTAGTCTTCTTCCGGTTCCTTTCCATCCTGCTGCTCTGGCTCCCCCTGGCGTTTCTTTCCGTCGAAGCTTTCTACCGACTTCGTCTTCACTTCGTCGGAGCTCGCAACGAGCACGTTGTGGAGGGTAGACAGCGCTTGCTCGGCTTCGCGGCCGCTCTCGACTCCACGCTCTGGGAACAGCCGTTCTACGCCTACCGTCCCTCCCAATCGATCGAGCGAACCGTCTTGGGCAGGGAGTTCGAGTTCCGTACGGATGAGTTCGGGTTCCGCAACGATCCGATCGAACACCCGAAGCCGGATAGCGTGTACCGGATCGTCTGCGTCGGAGGGTCGACGACGGTGTCCGGTTGGACGAACGAGTCGACCTATCCGGCCAGGCTCGAAGCCGCACTCCGGGACACCCTGGGGACCGGTCGGATCGAGGTCGTGAACTGCGGAATCTCTGGCTACACCGCGAAGGCGGAGCGACGACGCATCGACGACTACCTTTCCTACGATCCTGACCTCCTGCTGGAGTACAACGGCGTCAACGACATCTGGGAGGCGCTCGAGCTGCGGGAGAGACGGCTTGGTCGGTGGAAGTCGATCCTGGCTCGTTCGCTCTTCCTGCGGACTCGTTTCTCCGAGTGGTTTCTACCCGACGAGGACCAGATGGAGCGTGCGATCGATCGTCAGACGATCCGTGCCTTGGGAAGTCTGGCGGACGTGGCGGAGAAGGAGGGCGTGGACGTTGCGTTTGCGACGTTCGCGCGTCCGAGGATCGAGTCCGCAGGTCGCGCGGAGTGGGAGTTCCTCTGGTACGACTTGCACCACGGCTGGCCAGGTCAGCTCCTCGTTCCCGAGACTTACGTTCGGTGGATCGACATCTACAACCGCCGGCTGCGGGCTCTCTGCGCGCGTCGTGAGCTTCTCTGCATCGACGTCGCCGCTCGATTCCCGGGACGCGTGGAGGCATTCCGAGACATCTGCCACCTCAAAGACGAAGGGATCGAGGAGAAGGTGGACGCCCTCCTCACCCCGGAGTTTCTGGAGTTCGTCGAAGCCGAACTCGAGGAAGGGGACCCGGCGGCCGAAGCGGAGAACGATTAGCAGGGCTAATGGGTGGCGGATAGGGATTTCATCGGCCTGCCTCTTGAGACAATCGTACAACTAACCGTATTCTATCACCTTAGCTTATTGAGTGTTGGCACGGCAAACCGAGTCGGGGCCATGGCCTCTAGGCTTGGGGTGAGGAGAGCCGATGAGTTGGGTGAGTACCTTCTACGGTTCGTCGATCGGGAAGAAGACCATCGTCGCCGTGACAGGGGCGATCATGGTGCTGTTCCTGATCGGTCACATGCTCGGCAACCTCCAGGTCTTCGCAGGGCCGGGGACGGCAACCGAGCCGGCGAAGCTCGACGAGTACGCTGAACTCCTCCGCTTCGAGATCGGCATCCTCTGGGCGATACGAGTCGCTCTCATCACCACCGTCGTGTTGCACATCATCACGGTAGTGAAACTCCGGGCGGAGAACTCCGCAGCCCGGGGCCAGAACTATGCGGTGCGGCACTATCAGCGTGCGAATGCGTTCTCGCGTTCGATGTTCTGGGGTGGTCTCGCGCTCTTCGCGTACATCGTCTACCACATCCTGCATCTCACCGCTGGTGTCGCGCATGCGAACTTGTTCGAGCACGGTCACGTCTATGCGAACGTGATCCGGAGCTTCCAGCAACCGCTCATCGCGGGCGTCTACGTCGTGGCCACGGTGTGTCTCTACTTCCACCTCTTTCACGGTGTCGTCAGCCTCTTCCAGACCCTGGGAGTGAGCCATCCGCGACACCTGCAAGCGGTGGAGAAGTTCGGCCACGCGCTCGCGGCCATCATCGTGATCGGGTTCGCCTCGGTTCCGATCGGTGTCCTACTCGGCGTGGTGAAGTGAGCAACGGTCCGTCAGGAGGGAAGAAATGAAGCTAGATGCGAAGATCCCGTCCGGGCCGATCGCGGAGAAGTGGGACACACACCGCTTCCAGATGAAGCTCGTCAACCCGGCGAACAAGAGAAAGCACACGGTCATCGTGGTCGGGACCGGTCTCGCAGGAGCCTCCGCCTCTGCGTCGATGGCGGAGCTCGGCTACCACGTGCTCTCGTTCTGCTACCAGGATTCTCCTCGTCGCGCGCACTCGATCGCGGCGCAGGGAGGAATCAACGCGGCGAAGAACTACCAGAACGACGGAGACAGCATCTACCGTCTGTTCTACGACACGGTCAAAGGTGGTGACTACCGAGCCCGGGAGGCGAACGTCTATCGACTCGCCCAGGTGAGCGTCAACATCATCGACCAGTGTGTCGCGCAGGGCGTTCCGTTCGCGCGCGACTACGGCGGACTTCTCGCCAACCGTTCCTTCGGTGGAACGCAGGTGTCGCGCACGTTCTACGCGCGTGGCCAGACGGGGCAGCAGCTCCTCCTCGGCGCGTACCAGGCGCTGGCCCGGCAGATCGATGCGGGCGGAGTGAAGCACTACTCCCGGATGGAAATGCTCGACCTCATCGTCATCGATGGATATGCGCGCGGGATCGTGACGCGGAACATGGTGACGGGGGAGATCCGCTCCTGGGTGGCCGATGCGGTCATCCTCGCGACGGGCGGCTACAGCAACGTCTACTACCTGTCGACGAACGCGATGGGGTGCAACGTCACCGCAGCCTGGCGCGCGCATCGTCGCGGCGCTGGGTTCGCGAACCCCTGCTTCACGCAGATCCACCCGACCTGCATTCCGGTTGCGGGAGAGGAGCAGTCGAAGCTCACGCTGATGAGCGAGTCCCTCCGCAACGACGGCCGGATCTGGGTGCCGAAGAAGAAGGACGATACACGGCCGGCGTCGCAGATTCCGGAGTCGGATCGCGACTACTACCTCGAGCGTCGCTACCCGGCGTTCGGCAACCTCGTCCCGCGTGACGTCGCGTCGCGCGCGGCCAAGGAGCGGTGCGACGCTGGGTACGGGGTGGGCGCGACGAAGTATGGAGTCTACTTGGACTTCGCCGATGCGATCAACCGGCTCGGGCGGCCGGCGATCGAAGATCGCTACGGCAACCTCTTCGAGATGTACGAGAAGATCACGGCGGAGAATCCGTACGAGACTCCGATGCGGATCTATCCGGCGCCGCACTACACGATGGGTGGTCTCTGGGTCGACTACAACCTCATGACCACGATCCCCGGCCTCCACGCGATCGGCGAAGCGAACTTCTCCGACCACGGTGCGAACCGGCTCGGCGCGTCCGCGCTCATGCAGGGGCTGGCCGACGGCTACTTCATCTTGCCCTACACCATCGGCAACTTCCTCGCGACGACGAAGCTCGCCCCGGTTTCCGAGGACCATCCGGAGTGCAAGAAGATCGAGGCGGAAGCGAAAGAGAGGATACAAAAGCTGCTCTCCGCGAAGGGGAAGCGCACGGTCGACGACTTCCATCGTCAGCTCGGACGGCTGATCTGGAACGAGGTCGGCATGAGCCGAAAGAGAGAAGGCCTGGAGAAGACGATCCGCGAGATCCCTGCGATGCGCGAGGAGTTCTGGGCCAACGTCACCGTGCCGGGAAGCGGCGATCATCTCAACCAGTCGCTCGAAAAGGCCGGCCGCGTGGCCGACTTCTTCGAGTTCGCCGAGGTGATGGCTCGGGATGCGCTCCAGAGAGAAGAGTCCTGCGGAGGACACTTCCGCGAAGAGCACCAGACCGAGGAAGGTGAGGCCAAACGCGACGACGAGAACATGAGCTACGCCGCGGTTTGGGAGTTCCAGGGTGTGGGCAACGAGCCGACTCTGCACAAGGAACCGCTCGAGTTCGAATACTGCAAGCCGACGCAGAGGAGCTACAAATGAACCTCACGCTCAGGGTTTGGCGGCAGAAGGGGCCCCAGGACAAGGGCGGTTTCGTCGACTATCCGGCGAAGGACGTCAGTCCGGACAGCTCCTTCCTCGAGATGCTCGACCGAGTAAACGAAGAGCTGGAGAGCAGGGGCGAAGAGCCGATCGCCTTCGATCACGACTGTCGCGAGGGAATCTGCGGCATGTGCTCGATGATGATCAACGGCTACCCGCACGGCCTCGAGAAGGGGACGACGGCGTGCCAGCTCCACATGCGCCACTTCAGTGACGGGCAGACGATCACGATCGAACCGTGGCGGGTGAAGCCGTTCCCGATCGTGCGTGATCTCATCACGGACCGGACCGCGTTCGACCGGATCATCCAGGCGGGTGGCTACGTGAGCGTGAACACCGGGTCCGCGCCGGAAGCGAACATGATCCCGATCTCCAAGGAGATCGCGGATGCCGCGTTCGACGTCGCGGCCTGTATCGGCTGTGGCGCCTGTGCCGCCTCCTGCCCGAACGGAAGCGCCATGCTCTTCGTCTCGGCCAAGGTGACGCATCTCAACGGGCTGCCTCAGGGCGAGCCGGAGCTTCTCGAGCGGACGCGTCGAATGGTGGAGCAGATGGACGCGGAAGGGTTCGGAAACTGCTCGAACCACCGGGAGTGCGAGGTCGCCTGTCCGAAGGAGATCCAGATGCGGAACATCTCCAAGATGAACCGCGACTTCATCCGTTCGAGCGTCCTCTCGCGCGTGTTCGGGACGAACGGCAAGTCCTGACCGGAGTGTCGTGGTGGTGGGGGGTGACGCGGGGAGGGAGTCTCCTCCCCGCGCCGTGGGCTTCCCTGGTACATTCCACTCGTGAACGAGCCGACTAGGCAAACCCCCGAGACCTCGGCCGATACGGCGGGCGGCGTCCCCTGGATCCACGGGATTCGCACCCGCCTCTTCGTTGCGTTCGCGCTACTCGCCTCCGCTCTCACTCTACTCCTGTCCTTCTGGATCGAACGAGAAGCTCGCGGCGAACTCGAGGCCGAGCTGACGGCGAAGCTGCACGCGGTGGGAGGGAGCGCGATCGCAGCTCTTCGTCCCAGCATCGTTCCAGGTCTTCTCTCCTTCACGCCGGCCCAGGCCGGGCTCCGCACCTATCAAGATGCCCGGCGCGAGCTCCGTGACCTGGCCTCTCGCACCGAGGTGAAACGGATCTTTCTCGCGGACCTGGAAGGGCGTTCCTTCGTCGACACAGACGACCGCGTCGCGATCGCCGACCCCCTCCCGGAACTCCGCGCTCACCGGCCGGAGATGCGGGCGCTTCTCGAGGGAAAGCCGAGTGCCGCCCCTCTCTTCACCGACGTGGACGGAGAGATCCGGAAGAGCGGCTACCTGCCCGTGATCGTGGGGGACGATGTCATCGGCCTCATCGGTGTCGAAGCGGACGCGACGTTTCTCGGTCGCGTGCGAAGTCTCCGGAACCGGATCCTCGCCGTCGGGCTCGTTGGATTCGCGCTCGCGCTCCTCTTCGCGTTCTTTCTCTCGCGCACGCTCACCCGGCCGGTGGATCGCCTCGTCGAATGGACCCGATTTCCGGCTGCGGGGGATCTCTCCCGGCCCGTTCCAGCCGCGGGTCAGGACGAACTCGGCGAGCTCGCCCGCACGCTCGAGAAGATGCGCTCGCACCTCGAGACGCAAGACCGTGAGCTGCGCGCCATGATCTCCGGGGTCGCGCACGAGATACGGAATCCGCTCGGGGGGATGCGGCTCTACACCGAGATGTTGGCGAAGGACTCGTCTCTCTCGGACAAGCATCGGGATCGGGTCGGAAAGGTGCTCGGGGAACTACAGCAGCTCTCCAACATCGTCGACGAGTTCCTCACCTATGCCCGTCCGGCGAGCCCCGTGCCGGAGCCGATCGCAGTGCACACGCTCATGGAGGAACTCGGGCAGTGGATCGCGGCGGAGGCGGAGGCGCGGTCGGTCACGTTCGAGACGGACGGGCCGCAAGCCACGGTGGAAGCGGATCCGACGCACTTCCGTCAGATCCTGCACAACCTGGTCGGGAACGCCCTCCAGGCGGTGGAACCGGGTGGGCGCGTTCGGGTGGCCTGGCGATCGACTGCAACGCAGGCAGGTCGAGACTCTCGGAGCAACCAAGGGCGCATGCTCGAGTTCTTCGTGGACGACGATGGCCCCGGAATCGACGCCGCGGTTCGCGATCGGATCTTCGAACCGTTCTTCACGACGAAGATCCACGGCGCCGGCCTCGGCCTCCCGATCTGTCGTAGGCTGACACTACTCAACGGGGGACGGATCGAGGTGACCGACGCACCGACAGGCGGAGCGAGGTTCCAACTGACCCTACCCGAAGGGAGGCAGGTGTGAGGGACGTCCTCGTGATCGAGGACCAGGCGACGCTGCGCGAGGCGATCGTCGAGGCGATCAGCGAGACCGGGCTGGACGCATGGGGCGTCGGTACGGCAAAGGATGGGCTGGCCGCGTTCGAGGCGGATCCTGCGCCGCTCGTCCTGACCGATCTCCGCTTGGAAGAGCCGGAGTCGGGCCTCACCCTGGTGCGGGAGATCCGAGGCCGCTCGCCTCAGACCGAAGTGCTGCTCATGACCGCGTTCGGAACCGTCGAGGTTGCGGTGGACGCGATGAAGGCGGGCGCGTTCGACTTCCTCCAGAAGCCGTTCTCGCTCGACCACCTGCTCGAGAAGGTCCGGAAGGTCTGGGCGATCATCGAGGAGCGGAAGCAGGCGGAGCGCGAGCGCGATGCACACCAGCTTCTCCGCGACGAAGTAGAGGATCGTTGGGCCGGCGAAATCGTCGGGCAGAGCGCTCCGATGCTCGAACTGTTCCGGAAGATCGACAAGGTTGCTGCGGCGCAGAGCTCCGTCCTCGTGCTGGGGGAGAGCGGCTCCGGCAAGGAGCTCGTGGCTCGCGCGATCCACGCACGTAGCCCACGGAAGGACCGGCCGTTCGTGCGTGTGAACTGCGGTGCGCTCGCGGAGGGTGTGCTCGAGAGCGAGCTGTTCGGGCATGAGAAGGGCGCTTTCACCGGAGCCGTGAAGCAGCGCCGCGGACGGTTCGAGCTCGCGGAGGGAGGAACGATTCTCCTCGACGAGATCGGCGAGGTGCCGCTGGCGACGCAGGTCCGGCTGCTCCGGGTCCTCCAGGAGAGGCAGCTGGAGCGAGTCGGTGGGGAAGAGACTCTCGACGTCGACGTGCGCGTGGTCGCGGCCACGAACCGGGATCTCAAAGCCGAGGTCGCAGCGGGTCGCTTCCGAGAGGACCTCTTCTACCGGCTCTACGTCATCCCGCTCGAGGTCCCTCCACTTCGCGAGCGGCCGGAGGACGTTCCGCTTCTGGCCGAACACTTCGTCCGCCGGATCTGCCGCGAGATGGGGCGTTCTCCAGTCACAATCGACCCCGAGGCATCGAACTTGCTGCGGGTGTATCGGTGGCCCGGGAACGTCCGGGAGCTGGAAAACGTGGTGGAGCGGGCGATCGTCCTCTGCGAGGGGGACGTCGTTCTACCCAGGGACCTGCCGTTCGTGGTTCCCGAGCGTGAGCCCGACGTCACGCTCGGCGGTGGGTTCCCACCCCTGCGGGAAGTAGTGGAACGCGTTGAGCGACAGATGATAGAGAGGGCCATGAAGTCGGCCCAAGGTGTCAAGACAGAGGCTGCCAGGCTGCTCGATCTGAAGCCGAGCGTCCTCTACTACAAGCTCGAGAAGTACGGTTGGAACGATTCGGACACACCCCCCGACGCCCAGGCGACGGAGACGACAGACTCGCCCTAGAGGGAGTCCGACCCCTCGGATTTTCGAAGGGTGCGGCGTCTTGTCTCGGTTTCCTGAGGCTCCTCGGATGCATCCTCCTCGGGATCGCCGGTGGGGCACAGTCGTCCGTCGCCCAAACCTTGCTCTCGGATCCGGACTCTCGGGCCACCACCGAGTTTCCCGCCGTCGTCACCGATGCCCTCGAGTGCCTGGAACTCCAGGAGGAGTTGCAGCGGGAGCGTGACGCGATCCTGGCTCAGGCCGACAGCCTGGGCTTCGCCGCCGAACTCGCCGGTCCCACGGAGCGCGAGCCGTTCCTTCGCGAGATCGAGGTGGTGAAGAACCGGTATGCGGATGTCGGCCTCGACCTGCTCCTGAGGCAGGAGGTCTGCCGCGGACTAGCGGCCGAAGCGGTGGGAGAGGCGGGCTCTGCCATCGCCGCGATCCAGAAAGACGGGAAGCGGAACGGCCGGGAACGCGCGGCCGAGCTTTCGCGCTTGCTGTCGGCCCGTGAGCGGCTGGAGGGCGCGCTCGCTGCCTCCACCGTCTACGACTACCCGGTGCTTCCCACACAGGACGACGAGACGGTGGAGACGATCGAACTCAAACTCCAGTACTACGAAGAAGTGGTCGGCCTCCTCCAGGCATTGGAGAATCGGATAGAGGTTCGTCTCGACTCCGTGCGCGAAAGCGCCGAAGCTCTACGCGATGCGTGGCAGTTCCTCGACGATCTCTCCTTCGCCGACATCGGCGATCCGAACCTCGGCGGACAGGCTCTCGGCGCGGACCCGGGAGGTTCCCCTCCCTCGTCCCGGCCGGAGGGTGGTGTGTCTCTTGGCCACTCTCTCTCCGACATCGACTTCGCGCTCTCTGGATCGCCGGTCGGGCCCGAACAGGCCGTGTCCTGGCTCCGCATCCTGGAGGAACGGCGGGACGCCGTACAGGAGGTGCTCTCGGTCATGGAAGACCAAATGGAACTTCACCAGGCTCGACTCGCAACCGAGCGCCCCTAGTTTGCGGCCTGCGATTCGCCGAGCCTTGGTCCTCGCCTCGCTCGTCGTCCTGCTGTGCGCTGCTTTGTCCGGACCGGGGCATGCTGCAGGTTGGGACATCGGGGCGCGTCTCCAGTCGGCCGGCGGGTGGGACTCGAATCCCAACGAGGCAACCGCTGAACACGATGGGGGAGGCTTCTTCCGCGCCCAAGGCGAGCTGGGTTTCGCCCGTCCGTTCGCGACGCCGTTCGCAAGGAGGGCGGAGCTTTCGATCCGAGGATTCGACGAGCGCTACATGGAGCTGCCGGTCGAACATCGTGCGCAGCTCGAACTCCGTCTCCGCTTGGACCAGAGCATCGGACGCCGAGGCGGTGCGGGCAGGCTCGAGCTGTCCACGCGGCACCGGTCATACCCCGACACGACGCAGCGCAACTTCTCGCGTGACCGGATCCGATGGGATGGCCGGTTCCGGCTCGGCCCGAGGGGCACGCTCCGCCCTTCGCTCGTCTATGACCAGCTGGATCTGAACGGGTCCGAGGCGGACGACCGGAAGAGCTTCGAGGTCGGCATGGCGTACGACTGGCGTCTCCGGCCGGAGTGGATCGTGTTCGGTGGGCTCGACCTCGGCGGGATCGCGTACAGCCGTCCGTCGATCCAGCGAATCCCCACCGATGGGCAACCGGTCGAATACGGATCGGACCAGAGTGACGCCGTCCGTCGGGTCCGGGTCGGTGTACGTCGTTTGGGGAAGACGGTGGCTCAGGTCGAGTACGGCTACCTTTCGCAGAGCTCGAACTCGCTCGGAGCGTCGTTCGGGAGCCACCAGCTCCAATGGATCATCTCCCGCTCCCTCGTCGGCCAGATTCGAGGGCAGTTCTTCGGGAGCATCGAAGCCCGGCGCTACCGCGACGACGAACTCGACGACATCGAGATCCTCCTGCCGGGGGAGGAGCTCGAAGCCCGAGACGACAACAACCTCGTCGCCCTCCAGGTGGCAAGGTCGGTGGGAGATCGCCTGGAGCTCCATGTCCGGCAGACGTGGTTCCGGAACGAGACGATCCGGATCGGGACCTACTACCGGAAGGCGGTCTGGTCCGCCGGGCTCACCTGGCAGTTCGGTCGCCTCTCAGGTTTCTGAGGGACGGTCCCTGCTGGACTCAGATTCTCGATGACACCCTCCTTCGCGGCCACAGATCGAGAATTCCAGTCCTAGACGTAAGTAGCTACTGATCATCGACTTGCAAACTCATGGCTCGGTTCGGGTGTGTTGGCACACGGATTACTCTATCGACGGTGGAGGTCCAATGATGCGGTCGGTTTCCATGACAATCCTCGCGGTCTGCGCGCTCACCTGGGTGGGCTGTGCCAGCCAGACGACCGCGCCCGAGGATGAGTCGTCGTCGTGGAACTGGGTTCGCCTGCACGAGGGCGACACCGACAGCTACTCCGATTTGAGCATCGGGGCGAACGGCGAGTTCGCGCTCGATTCGAGTTCTCGAGGGGGGGAGTCGCCGGCGCGGGGCCTCCTTGCGGGCGAGAGACTGGAGACGCTCGCCCGTCTGATCGGCGATCTCCCCCTCGAGACGTATTCCGCCCAGGGGTCTTGCGAAGACGAGTACGTCCTCAGCGTGACCCGTGACGGCTCGCTCCGCACCTACCGCGGGAGCGATTGTGCCGAGGGCACGCCGGCCTCGTTGACGTCCCTTCGCGACTTCCTCGCCGGCTTCGCGGCCGAGATCGACGAGCCCCAGCGCCTCGACGCAGGGGCTGTTCGTGTTCTCGCCAGCGGCTCGACCAGCGCCATCCGGACGGCCCGGGAAGTCGTCCTCGATGACCGCGACGAACTCTTCGCCCTGATTCGCGAACACCGCCCTGGTGGCATCGTCGCGCTCCCGCCCGTCGACTTCCGGAACGAAGTCGTCGTCGCCATCTTCGCGGGAGAGAAGCAGTCCGATGGGTACTCCCTCAGCCATGGAGCCACCCTTTCTGGAGACAATGGCTGGTTGACGGTCCAGATCATCTCGACCGAGCCCGGTCGAGGTTGCGAGCCCGCGAGTACGAAGACGCAGCCGTTCCTGCTTCTCGCCGTGGCACGCACTGAAGGCGGAATGGTCTTGGATCACATCTCGGAAGTAGAGGACTGCGGCTTCTAGCGGTTCGCGGGAGCCCCGGTCCATGGTCGGTCATGAACCGACACGGTCTGATGGAGGAGAGGCGGTACACAAACGAGGTTGCTATGAGTGGGAGCAACCTTCCTCAAATGCGATTCCCCCGTATTGAGGACCTCTGCACTGTGCGGTATCGCCTCTCCTCCTGATTCGTTGTGGCTTGCGAGGTCCCCTCGCCACTAGGAGCTTGGCTGGAAGGGAGCCCGGAAGAAGCTTTCGGAAGAAGGCGACCAAGGGTGACTCCACAGATGGCTTGCACGGCGTACGGAGTGCCTTCCGGCCAGTGCCTTTGGAGAACGCGGGGCTGTATCAAACAGCTCCGGGTTCTCCTCCAGAGAAGAGGGATGGGGTTACGCCCTCGACGATTCGGTCCGAGACACCAGGATCGCAGGATGTTGGACTCGGCTCGATGCAGTGCAGAACAACAGAACGACGGAGGTCGACTAGGATGAAGAAGCTTGTTATCGCTCTCGGTGCCGTGGCGCTCTGTGCCAGCGTTTCCATGGCCAACATTCCGGATCCGGCGAACTGCTCGGTCACTCCGGCTGACGCCCTCGACGGTCTCGTGGTTGCTCCGCTGAGCCCGTCCGCTCTCGCTGCGACGATCAACACGATCAACGTTCGCAACGAAGCCAACAACCCGATCGCCGGCGCGAACGTGACGGTCGAGTTCTCGGGCGCAATCAACCTGTGCTCCGCGACGGTGACCTCTGGTACGACCGATGCCAATGGCGACGTCGTCATCACGCTCGGTGGCGGTGGCTGTGCTCACATGGTCGCTCTCTCCGGCGTCATCAAGGCCAACGGCCTCTCGATCCGGAACTACGACAACGTGAAGAGCCCGGACTACGACGGAGCTTCCGGTGACCTCACCGTGAACCTGTCGGACCTGGTCGTCTTCTCGGCCGAGTTCCTCGGTTCGAACCCGGCTGAGTGCCACGACTACGACAACAACGGCGCGACGAACCTGGGTGACCTGGTCGTCTTCTCGCCGGCGTTCGTCAACCCGAACACCTGCAACTGATCCTCCGACCACCCCGGGGGAATCGCTCTTTTGACGGCGGACCGACCCTGAGTCGGTCCGCCGTTCTCTTTTGGGTTGTGTGCCGCCGGGAAGGGCCGGTCTGGTACACTCCGGGCTCCGAGCAGTGGAACGGTTCCCTAGAGTCCGCCAAAGGTGCCGCTGCTTGACGAACCGCCCCTATCCACCTATGTTACGCGCACATGAGCCCAAGGGAGGATTGGTGACGTCCACCGTGATCCAGAGCGAATCCGAGTCGAAGCAGTTCCGGGGCTATCCCGTGCATCTCGACCGGTTCGAAGGTCCTCTCGACCTTCTGCTCGAGCTCATCAAGCAGAACAAGGAAGACATCTGGGACATCTCGATCACGCGCATCACCCAGCAGTACCTGGACTACATCGGGACCCTCCAGGCCTTGGAGATCGAGATCGCGGGCGAGTACCTCGTCATGGCCGCCACTCTCATGAGAGTGAAGAGCCAGATGCTTCTTCCTCGGCCGTCCTTCGTTCCGATGGACGAGGAGGACGATCCGCCGCTCACGCGCGAAGGCCTGATCGCGAAGCTCCTCGAGTACCGCCGGATCCGCGAAGCCGCCGAAGATCTCCGCCGTAGGGAAGGCGAGCAAGGTCGACGTTTCGTCCGGGGCACGCTCGCCAGTTTGGAGAAGGGCTACCAGCTCCCGCTTCGTGAACCACGTCTCATCGACCTCGTCCGCTACTTCCGCGATGTGTTGGATCGGGACAAGGAAGAGCGGAAGCACGAAGTTCATCTGGAAGAGGTGGATCTCGACGACCAGATGGCTTGGGTTCGCTTGGGGATGTCGGGCGAGATCCCGCGCGAGCCGATTCCCGGATCCGACAAGACCGGGCTCCGCTTCTCGAAGCTCCTACGCTCCGAGGGCGCCGTGATGGAAGTGGTCGTCACGTTTCTCGCCGTGCTCGAGCTCTCGAAAGGGCAGCAGCTCCGTACCTGGCAGGTCGAGGCGTTCCAGGAGATCTGGCTGACCGAAGCCGCGCCGAGTGCCGCGGAGGTGCCGGAGGCGCAATGGGAAGACCCCGCGGAGTTCCAGACGGAGATGGCCGATTCAGGTCCGACGGATGAAGCGACGACAACCGAACCGGACCACGAGCAGGAAGCCGCCGCAGCCATCGCGGACGATGGATCGTCCGCTAGCGAAATGAACGCCGAAAGCGAGAACGCTTCGGAGGAGCAAGGATGAACCGGGACGAGATTCAGACGCTGCCGAGTTTGGTTTCGATCGTCGAGGCGATCCTCTTCGCGACGGATCGGCCCGTCACGTTCGAAGACCTGCGTGCCGCGATTCCCGAGGCCGACGAAGACTCTCTCCTCGGCGCTCTCGAAGAGCTCGAGCAGGAGTACCAGCACTCTCCGGTGCGGGGCATCGTGATGCAGGAGATCGCGGGCGGATACCAGATCACCACGCGTCCCGAAGTGGGGATCCACGTGGAGCGGTTCCTCGTCGGCAAGCGTCGGGCCCGACTCTCGCGCGCCGCTCTCGAGACGCTCGCGACCATTGCATACCGTCAGCCCGTTACGCGCGGTGACATCGAAGAGGTCCGCGGAGTGGATTCGGGCCACGTCGTGCAAAAGCTGATGGAGCGCGATCTCATCACGGTGCGCGGCCGGAGCGAGGCACTCGGCCGTCCGTTGCTCTACGGCACGACGACGGAGTTCCTCCGGTTCTTCGGCATCTCGTCCTTGGCAGATCTGCCGAACCTGGAAGAGTTCGAGGCCCTCTCGACGGATGATCCTCTGGACGATCCGGAGATCCGCGAGGCGCTCGAGAACGAGGGGCTCTGGGCCGCCGGTGAAGAACCCGAAGCGAGCGGTGCTGCCGCCACTACTGCGGACTTGGACGACTCCGAGGATTCCGTTCCCGGCGGGTCTCTCGGAGAGGCGCTCACGGACTCCGACGATGAGTTCGTTGCCGATACGGTCTACGTCCACGAATCGCCCGAAATCACCGAGGCGGTCGCCGCTGGAGACGGCGGGGACGATACCGCGGAGCCCGCGAACGGGAATGGCCACGCCGTCGGCAATGGGAATGGCAACGGCAACGGCCACGCCGCCGGGAACGGGAATGGGAACGGCAACGGTCGCGCCGCCGGAAACGGCAACGGCAACGGCACCGGCACCGGTCATGCCGTCGGAAATGGCAACGGCAATGGTCACGCCGCCGGGAACGGGAATGGGAACGGCAGCGGCATGGCGAAGGGGAATGGCAACGGCAACGGCCACTCGCCGAAGAACGGGAACGGCCATTCGGAGCCGAATGGCAACGGTCACGAAGTACTGACCGAAATGGGCAATGGGAACGAGGGCGGAGATGAACGCAGCGAAGTCGAGACGGAACCCACCGGGGGGTTCGTCCCGGAAACCGCGGTCTCCGCAGAACTCGAACCGCCGAGCTTCGGGGACGACGACGACTTCCAAGAAGGGCCCGAAGTCGACGCCGAGTTCGAAGACGAGATCCACGCGGAAGTCGACACCGTCGGCGAAGACTCCTCAGAGCAAGACGAGGCCGGGAGCGAAGCCGCGGCCAGGGACGAAGCCGGCCCGTCCCGATGATGTTCGCCTGATCCCGGGCCGGACTCGTCTCGCGAAAGGGGGCTCCGGGAAGCCGGCGCGGAGTGCCAAGGCCGGGGGACGCACCCGTTCGCCTCGAAGCGGCCATGGAGCCAGCGGCGAAGACGCCACAACCGGCATCCGTCTCAACCGGTTCCTCGCGCTCGCGAGCGTCGCGTCACGCCGCGGCGCGGACGACCTCATCAAGGAAGGCCGCGTAGACGTCAACGGCGACGTAGTCACGGAGCCGGGGCGCCGGGTCGACCCTCACAAGGACATCGTCCGCTGTGATGGGGAGAGGCGCCGGCTCCCGAAGCAATGGGTCTTTCTCGCCCTCCACAAGCCGGCGGGGTATGTCACCACTCGCGCCGACGAGCACGGTCGGAAGACGGTGGAAGAACTGCTCGGGCGATACCGTGGACGCGTTCGTCCGATCGGACGGCTGGATCGCGGAAGCGAGGGGCTCCTGCTGTTCACGAACCACGGGGAAGTGGCGAACCGGCTCCTTCATCCGCGCTACCAGCAGCCGCGCACCTACCTCGTGTGGGTCGAGCCGCCTCCCACCGTGAGCGACATGGACCGGATCCGGCAGGGCGTCCCGATCGGAATGGGTGAGTGGTCGGGGCCGGCCGACGTGAAGGTGCTCGGGCCGAAAGGCGGTGCACTCCGCGTGAGGATCACTCTCCGCGAAGGCAAGAACCGCGAGGTGCGCCGGATCTTTCGCACCGTCGGCTCCCGCGTGAATGCACTCCGCCGGATCGACTACGCCGGCATCGGGCTCGGGGGACTCCCGCCCGGAGCGATGCGGGAGCTCGAACCCCACGAGATCGCCCACCTAGCCCAGGTCACGGGAGTCGAGCTGTGACCAAGGACGAGCACGACCGGCCGGAGGCCGAGCCCGACCCGGCCAAGGACGAAGCGGGCCGGCCGGACGGCGGGCCCGAGCCGGCGGAGGATGCCGGCGTGGACGGTAGTGACTCGGGGCGCGGCGACGCGTTGGGTCGTCTCCGCTCCGACATCGACGGGATCGACCGTCAGCTCGTCGATCTCCTGAGCGAACGACTGCAGATCGCGCTCGAGATCGGCAAAGCGAAGGTGAGAGCCGGCCACTCCTTCTTCGATCCCGTCCGGGAGCGCAGGGTGCTGGACAAAGTGCGGGGCCTCGCGGGCCATCGCTACCCTCCGGACCGGATCGAATCGATCTATCGCGAGATCATCTCCGCCTCGCGCACGGCACAAGCGGGGGAGATGGTCCTCATTCACGGCGCACCGGGAAGCATTGCCCACGAGGCCGCTCATCTGAGGTTCGGAACCGGACCTCGCTTCGATTGGACGCCGAACGACGCTGACGTCTTTGGACGACTCGCGGACGGAAGCTGCGACTACGCGGTCGTCTCGCTCGAGGGACGCTCGCTCGAACTCTCCGTGGAGCGTCTCGACCTCTTTCTCCACTCTTCCGCCGAGGTGTTTGCCGAGGTTGCCGTTCGGTCGACGCTCAGTGTCTTCGCGCCGCCCGGCACGACTCCGCCGAGTGGAACCCAGGTGCCCCTCGATGCGCCGGTCTTCGGAACTCCGGCCAACCTCGCCCGAGCCTCCGCCTTCCTCTCAACGCGGACGGAGGCTCCGGTCGAAGTGGCGGCTACCCTCGGGGATGCGCTGCGGGCAGCGGAGTCCCGCGGCGGAATGGTGCTGGCTCCGCCCGTCGTCGGAGTGACGTTCGGGTGGTCCGAGGTGGCGGGGGGTGTCCAGGACGAGTCGGCCCGCAAGCGCAGGTTCTTCGTCCTCGCGACGCGGAGCGCTCCGCCATCTGGGCGGGACCGGACACTGCTCCTCCTCGTGCTCGCCAACCGTTCCGGTGCGCTTCACGGAGTGACCGAAGTGCTGGTCGAGAGTGGGCTCAATCTCTCCTGGATGGAGCCGAAGAGCAGTCACCTCGGGAGCTGGGACCACCTCTTCCTCTTCGAGATCGACGGCCACCGTGAAGATCCCGCGGTCGCCCGCGCGGTCGAGAGATTGGCGCGCCGGACGGAAGTGATGCGCGTCCTCGGTTCCTACCCGCACGAATTCGCGTAAACTGCCCCGAACGCGCGGAGCCGGTGACGGCGGCCGCCCGAGGGAGAGGACTCAGCGCACCGCGAGAGGGATCTGGATCTGTGACGACGGAAAGAGTAGCGATGACCGAGACGAGCCCGTTCCTTCCTTGGCTCGATGCGATCCAGCCGTATGTGCCGGGGAAGCCACCCAAGGACATCCTGGGGCAGATCCCGTTCGACTCCCTCGCCAACCTCGCGAGTAACGAGAATGCCCTCGGTCCGTCGCATCGGGTGCTCGAGGCCCTGGGCGATGCGGCGGCCACGCTCCATCGATATCCGGACGACCGGGCCCAGACGCTGAAGGGTGTCGTCGCGGCTCGGCTCGATCTCGATCCCTCTCAGATCGCCGTCGGGAACGGTTCGAACGACTTGATCGACCTGCTCGTCCGGATCACCTCGGCGCCCGGCACGGAAGTCGTGATGTCGGAGCACAGCTTTCCGACCTGCCGGATCGCTGCGCTCGGGTCCGGTGCGAAGCTCACGCTCGTTCCGCAGAAGAACGACACCCACGATCTCGTCGCCATGGCGGCAGCGGTCGGGCCGGACACGCGACTCGTCTACGTCTGCAATCCGAACAACCCGACGGGGACGATGAACACCGAAGCAGAAGTCGACCGTTTCCTTCGGTCTCTACCGGACCACGTGCTTCCCGTTTTCGACGAAGCGTACTTCGAGTACGCGGAGAGTGCCGAGTTCCCAGACCTCGTTCCGCGGGTACGGCGCGGCGAACGGCTCTGCGTTCTCCGGACCTTCTCCAAGATCTTCGCCATTCCCGCACTCCGAATCGGCTACGGGCTCTGTCCGAGTGACGTGACGTCCCGGATCGAGAAGATCCGGCTTCCGTTCAACGTGAACGGCGTCGCCCAGCAAGCAGCGATCGTTTCTCTTTCGGATGCTGCGCAGATCCCCCGGGCACGAGCGTTCAACGTCGCGGGGAAGGGCTATCTCCGCCGTGAGCTCGACCGCCTCGGAGTGTCCTACACGAACTCGCAGACGAACTTCCTCATGATCTCCGTGCCGGAGCCCAAAGAGCTGTCGATCGAACTCCTCAAACGCGGCGTTGTCATCCGTCCGTTGGTCAGCTTCGGACTCACCCCGGATCGCTACCGGGTCACAGTCGGCACCCCGCACGAGAACGAGCGGTTCGTCCACGCGATGGAGGACATCCTGAGAGGCACGCGATGACGTCGCTCCGTGGAACGATCCGCGTCGTGCCGGACAAGTCGCTCACCCACCGTGGAGCGATCTTCGGCGCGATCACGCGAGGCCGGACCGTGCTCACACGTCCCAATCCTGGAGCCGACTGCCAGGCCACTCTCCGGGCGGTCGCGGCACTCGGAGCACGGGTGGTGGAGGCGAACGAGCAGCGTTGGGTGCTCGAGAGCGACGGCGTTCTCTCCGAACCCACGCAAGTGCTCGACCTCGGCAACTCCGGCACCGGCATCCGCCTTCTCGCCGGGCTCGTTTCCGGTCTTCCCGGACTCACCGTACTGACCGGCGACGACTCTCTCTGTCGTCGACCGATGGCACGGATTGCAGATCCCCTCCGATCGATGGGAGCGCGCATCTCGACTCGGGAGGGGGGACGCGCGCCGCTCGCCATCGAAGGAGGCGCACTGCACGGAGTCGACTACCGCTCGCCGGTCGCGAGCGCACAAGTGAAGTCGGCCCTCCTCCTCGCTGGTCTGTCGCTGCGCGAAGGGCAGATCACCCTGGAAGAGCCGGAGCGCTCGCGCGATCACACCGAACGCCTTCTCCGCTTCTATGGCGTTCCGCTCGAAGTGGGCGAGACCCGCGTCACCCTTCGGGCATCCAGCGACCTCGGCCCCGCTGGCGCCGCCGGTACGAACCTCTCCGCGAGATCGTGGCTGGTTCCCGGCGACATCTCTGCGGCGGCATTCTTTCTCGTCGGTGCGGCCCTCGCCCCGGGAAGCGAACTCGTCATCGATGACGTGGGCCTCAACCCCACGCGCACGGGCGCGATCGACGTACTCAGGCGGATGGGCGCCGAGCTCGAGATCGAGACGACGTCGGAAGAGCCGGAGCCGATCGGTCGACTCGTGGTCCGATCTTCGGAGCTACGGGCCACCATCGTAGAGCCGGGCGAGATCCCGCGGCTGGTCGATGAAGTCCCGATCCTCGCGCTCGCGGCTGCGCGCGCCGAGGGAACGACCGAGTTCCGCGGAGCCCAGGAGCTGAGACACAAGGAGTCCGATCGGGTACGGACGACGCTCGAACTGCTGCGGGTCCTCGGCGTCCAGGCGGAAGAGTCGGAAGGTGTCCTCCGGGTTCATGGACGGGGCCCCAAGGCGACGTTCTCCGGCGGCGCGATCCGGGCGGACGGCGATCATCGGATTGCCATGACCGGGCTGATCGCGTCCCTCCTCACGGACGAACCGCTCGCGGTCGACTCGCGGGACATGATCGCGACCAGCGATCCAGGCTTCGAAGCGACACTCCAAACCGCGACCGGCGGAGCAGCGCAGTGAACGAGATGAACGAACCGACGGGCGGCAACGAGATGCAGGACAACGCAGCGACACATCCGGTCATCGCGATCGATGGCGGTTCGGCGACGGGAAAGACGTCCACGGCCGCCGGAGTGGCCGCGCAGATCGGCTTCGCCTATGTCGACTCGGGTTCGATCTATCGCGCCGTGGCCCTCGCTCTCTCGCGCAAAGGGATCACGGAGAGCGACGACCCTCGGATCCCGGACGAACTCGAGTCGCTTCGGATCCGTGTCGTACCCGAGGGCACACGGTTCGAGGTATGGGTCGACGATGTCTTGATCGGTGACGAGATCCGGACGCCGGAGGTGAGTCAGGCTTCGTCTCGCATCGCCGTGCGCGGCGACGTGCGGGAGGTCGTGCGGGAGCTACTCCGGGGCGCCGCCCATCGAGGACCGATGGTCGTGGAAGGTCGGGACATCGGCACAGTGGTGTTTCCCGACGCGGATCTCAAACTGTTCCTCACCGCGGACGTTCGGGTGCGGGCTCATCGCCGTTGGCTCGACCTCGTCCGGCTCGGCAGGGAGATCCCTGAGTCCGAGGTGGAACGCGACCTGACCGAGCGGGATGCACGGGACTCGGGACGCCAGCACTCTCCACTTCGTCAAGCCGAGGACGCCGTCCTCTTCGACACGTCAGCGGGCTCTTTGGAAGAGCAGGTGGCCCGGATCGTGCGAATGTGGCAAGAGCACGAGGCCGCCCGAGACGGCGAGCAGTAGGGAAGGCGATGAGCCGTCGACGATTCACCTACGCATTCAGCCAGGCAGGGGTACGCACCTTCCACGGCATCGTGTTCGGCTATGAAGCGAAGGGAACGGAGAACGTTCCGCTCGACGGCCCTTGTCTTCTCGCCGCGAATCACAAGTCCTACATCGACCCACCTGCGATCGGCGCATGCCTCGAGCGCGAGATCCGCTACTTCGCGAAGAGGGAGCTGTTCACGCTTCCGCTCTTTGGCTACGTCATCCGTCAGTACGGCGCCATCCCGGTCGATCGGGCCGCCTTCGATCGGAAGACGCTTCGTCTCGCCCTCGACATCCTCGCGGGCGGCGAAGCGCTCCTGGTCTTCCCCGAGGGAACTCGGATCCGTCGCCCCGGTCTCGGAGACGCGAAGGAGGGGATCGCACTCCTCGCGTCCCAGTCGGGTGTTCCGGTCGTGCCGGTGTGGGTCGGCCACACGTACGAACCCCGTCGCGGGATCTTCCGACGGATCCCGATCGAGGTTCGGTTCGGT
Organism: Candidatus Eiseniibacteriota bacterium; assembly: GCA_020633975.1. Taxonomy (GTDB): domain Bacteria; phylum Eisenbacteria; class RBG-16-71-46; order CAIMUX01; family CAIMUX01; genus JACKCR01. The sequence continues at coordinate 734,296 of JACKCR010000002.1, forward strand.
CCGCCGATCGACTTTGGGGACGGCTCCGGCACCGGCGAGGGGGACCGTCGCCAGCGCTATGCCGCCATGACGGCGCAGGTCATGGCTGCCATCGCTGAACTCGGCGGTGTCGAGACTCCCGCCTCGCGCGTGGAGACGGCTTCGTAGACTACCCAGTCCCTTCTTTTTGTGTGCAGCTAACTGACTGCTACAGGACTAGTTGCGCTGTGTTTCCTCGCAATCGCCTGGCCTCGAAGGTTGGGATTGTGCGAAATCTCCCGATTGGTATACTCCTCGCTTGTCCGTCAACGGGCGTACCAGGCTGGAACCAGGTCGGTTCCGAGCTGCGGGGCGTCCCGAACCCGAACCCCGGACGGTGATGGAACCGCACATGGCCCGCGTGCCCTGCCGATCCAGGAGAACCTGAATTAATGTACGAAGAGACTCGCAACCCACACCTCGAACCGGACTCCGACGACACCAGCGTCGCCACGGAGAAGCCGAAGGCACCACGTCCACTCACGGTGGACGCGATCATGAACATCGACGACGAGGACGAGCGCGACCAATCCGAGCTCGAAGAACTCCTCAAGATGTACGACGGCTCGATGCACAAGATCGAGGAGGGTGAAATCCTCCGCGGCAAGATCCTGCGCGTCGACCAGGAGCAGGTCGTCGTCGACATCGGATTCAAGTCCGAAGGCGTCATTCCGCTCGACGAATTCGGTGACTCCGATGCGATCAAGGTGGGGGACGAGTTCGACGTCTTCCTCGAGAAGATGGAGAACCAGGACGGTCTCGTCGTGCTCTCGAAGCAGCGCGCCGACTTCCTCAAGGTCTGGGATCGCGTTCGTGACGCGGCCGACCGGGGTGAGGTGGTCGAGGGCCGGATCACTCGGAAGATCAAGGGTGGCGCCGTCGTCGATCTCTTCGGCGTCGAGGCGTTCCTCCCCGGCAGCCAGATTGCGCTCCGTCCTCCGCACTCGGTGGAAGAGCTCATGGGCGAGACGCTGCAGTTCAAGATCATCAAGCTCAACAAGCGTCGCCGGAACATCGTCGTTTCGCGTCGTCTCGTGCTCGAGGAAGAGCGGAGTGCGGCGAAGGAGACGCTCATCAAGGAGCTCGAGGTCGGTCAGGTCCGGAAGGGCTACGTCAAGAACATCACCGACTTCGGTGCGTTCATCGATCTCGGTGGAATCGACGGTCTTCTCCACATCACGGACATCTCCTGGGGTCGGGTGCGTCACCCATCCGAGGTCGTCCAGGTGGGAGACGAGGTCGAGGTCAAGGTGCTCTCGTTCGAGGTCGAGCGCGAGCGGATCAGCCTCGGTCTCAAGCAGCTCACGGAGTACCCGTGGGAGCGCGTCGAGGACAAGTACCCGGTCGGCACCAAGGTCACGGGCCGCGTCGTCTCGATCACCGAGTACGGTGCGTTCGTCGAGCTGGAGAAGGGCGTCGAGGGTCTCATCCACGTTTCCGAGATGTCCTGGACCAAGCACATCCGCCACCCCAACAAGATCCTCACCGAGGGTCAGGAGGTGGAGTGCATGGTGCTCAAGGTCGACAAGGACCACGAGAAGATCTCGCTCGGCCTCAAGCAGGTGGAGCCGGATCCGTGGCTCACGCTCGACGAGAAGTATCCGGTTGGCCTCGCCGTTCACGGCAAGGTTCGCAACCTGACGAACTTCGGTGCGTTCGTGGAGCTCGAGGACGGAATCGACGGTCTCGTCCACATCTCCGACCTCTCCTGGACCCGTCGGGTCAACCACCCGTCGGAGATCCTGAAGAAGGGGCAGGAGGTCGAGGTCCGCGTCCTCAACATCGACAAGGAGAACCGCCGGATCTCTCTCGGTCTCAAGCAGGCCGGTGAGGATCCGTGGCCGCGTCTCGTCGAGGAGTATCCGGTCGGTCGGAACGTCACGGGCAAGGTCGTCAAGACCATGGACCGTGGCATCATCGTGATCGTCGATGAAGAGGTCGAGGGATTCGTCCCGGCCGGCCATCTCGGCATCGACGAGTCGAAGGACCCGACGAACCACTTCCTCGAGGACGACGAAGTGCCGATGCAGGTCACTCGTATCGACCTCGCCAACCACCGCATGGTGCTCTCCATCAAGTCCTGGCTCGAGCAGGCCAACGAGGAAGAGCAGCAGGCGTTCGTCTCCAAGCACAGTGAGGCTCGGGAGCCGATCCAGAAGCCGGAAGTTCCGGCCGAGGGTGACGACGAATCGTCCGACGAGGGCGACGAGGACTGAGGTTCTAGCGGAATCCAGTCCGTGACGAGTTCGGGTGTCAGACCCGAGTCTCCAGCGGACTGAGGGTTTCGGATCCGCCTGCCATCCTACGGGGCGGCGGACGGGTTCAGCGGAAGGAACGGCGACGGGGAACTCCTCGTCGCCGTTCGCATTCCTAGGCGGTCGTGCCAACGCCGCTGTTCCGCGCTCGAAGTCGTTTCGTGGTCGATGCCGTTCCGCGTTCTCCCGCCCCCGGGTTTGTCACGCCCTGCGTTTGTCGCCGTTTCGCGGCCCCAGCCCGTCGCAGTTTCCTAGTTTCCCTTGCCCCCCTCAGGCAGCGTTCCTAGAATGCCGGTGCCGCGATGAACACGCCTAGCAGGGTGAAGTACATGGAGTTCTCCAATCCTGCAGGGGTTCGCGGGCTGACGGGAGACGGCTGATCCATGCTTTCTTTGCTCAAGATGATCCTCGCCATCCTCCTCGTGACGACGCTGGCCATCATCGGTTGGAACAACACCCAGTCCGTCGCGCTCACGTTGCCCCTCGTGAGGAAGGCGCCGTTCGTGATGCCGCTCGCCATCGCGATGCTCTATTCCTATCTCGCGGGGCTGCTGACCTTTGCGGTGGTCCACCTCTTCCAGGATCTCAAACTCCGTACCCAGATCTCGCGGCTCCGCAAGGAGAACCGGAAGGTCTCGGAGGAGCTGCATCAGCTCCGGAGCATCACCCTGGAAGACCTCCCGGTGAACGACGACGCCGTTTCCGGCGGCGCGACGTCCCGGTGATGCCGAAGGCCCAAGCGATAGGCGACAACCTCAGGAGTTGGCGATGACCACGGGACAGTTCTGGCTCCTCATCCTGGTGCTCCTGCTCGTGCTTTCCGCGATCGGACTGCCCTGGCTGCTCAGCCGGCGTCGAACCCGGGAGCCGTGGAGTGCAACCGCTGCGTATCTCGAGACGATCGATGCTCTCGTGCGCGGCCAGAAGAACGGTGCGGTTCGGGCCCTCGAACGCGTCGCTCGCGAAGAGCCCGACAACGTCGGTGCGTACCTCCGGCTCGGCGATCTCGTCCGGTCGATGGGGCATCCGGCCAAGGCGCAGAAGATCCACGCCAGCCTCGCCGCGAGGAATCTCGAGTCCGGCGAACTCCGCGCCCGCGTGCGGGAGAGCCTGCTCGAAGACCAGGTCGCGCTCGAGAACTGGCCGGAAGTACTGCGGGTCGGTCAGGAGATCCGGCAGTCGAGCAAGCGGAACCTGATCGCACTCCGCGCGCTCGCCCAGGCGCACCGCGCCCGCCACGAGTGGAGCGCAGCGTTCGAAGCGCTCGACGAGTGGGAACGGCAAGCGCCCGGCACCGCGCGTCCTCGTCCGCACGAGCTACGCCTCGAAGCGGCGCGGGAGAGGCTCGAAGCTGGGCAGGCGACGAACGCGCGCAGCCTGCTCGAGGAAGCGATCGCGCTCGGCGCAACGGACGGGGAGGCCCGCGTGCTCTTGGGCGACGTCTATTCGGCGCTCGGCGAGCACGACAAGGCCGCGGAGCAGTGGCTCGGATTCGCCCGCAACCACCCCGACCGGTCACGGACGGTGTTCCCTCGTCTCGAACGTTCGTACTACGAGATGGGGAAGTTCGGAGATCTACTCGAGGTCTATGAACGGCTCGTCGAGGAGAGTTCCGATCCGAGTGCGGCGGCTGTGGCACTCGCAGACATGCATCGTCGCCGCGGACGTCCGGAAGAGGCGATCCATGTGCTCCAGTCCCTTCTGGCCAACGATCCCAGTCGTCAGGATGCCCGGCGCAGCCTGATCCAGTGCCAGATCCAATGCGGGCAGACCGAGGCCGCCGTGAAAGAGGTCGAGGCACTCGTCGAAAGCTGGGAACCGTCCGGTTCCACGGGACTCGCGCTCTCCGGTCGACAGGACGGATGAGGGACTGCGTCGTGGCCGGCCGAGCATTCGCGCTTTCGATGTTCGTGTCCGCGCGGCTCGTGTCCGCGTGGCTCGTGCCCGCACGGCGCGCTTCCGCACGGTTCGCGTTCGCACGGTTCGCGTCCACACGGTTCGTGTTCGGAGTGCCGGGCGTCATCGCTCTATGTGCGGCGCTGTTACCTGCCGCTCCTTCCTCCTCGTTCGCCAAGAACGACGCGCGCGAGCGGTACGAGTCCGCGCGGAAGGAAGACTCTGCGGCCACGGCTCGTATTCAGATGGAACGGATTTTTGCCGGCTCCGACGATGGGGATGTTGCGGCGGAGGCCGGTATCTGGCTCGGTCAGTACGAGTACGCCCTCGGTCGGTTGGGGGACGCGCTGGACTACTTCTCTCGTGCCGAATCCCTGGCCCACGATGCTGCGGTCGTCGCGCGAGCGTCGTTCTGGACGGAGCAGGTGGAGAACATCGTCACCGGGACGCCAGCGGAAGGTAGGGGCGACGCGAGCGGAAGCGAGCGTGGCGGTACATCGGGCGGCTCCTCGGACGGCGATGCGAGTCGCGAGTCGGGTGGCGGTTCCGGCGGTGGTGACGACGCCTCGGATGGTGGTGCTGGCCGCGACGACGGTGGCGAAGGCCGACACGAAGGCCGGGCAGCGTCAGGCCGAGGCTCGAACGCCACAGCCGAACCAGGCAAGCGCCGCGCGACGTCGGCCGGGAGCGGTCCTGGCGAGAGCGTGGAGCCGGCGCCGTTCTACCACGTGCTCACCGAACTCGCCGAAGGAGACGCGGAGACACGTTCCGGCGAACTGGACGCTGCGATGCGAACGTACCTGGAGGCCGAGGGGCGTGCCCGCGAGAACGGTGCACTCGGTCCGCTCGCTTACCGGGCAGCTCTCATCGCGGAACGGGCGAGGGAGATGGAGAAGGGCGGGAAGAAGGACCCGATCTTCGACACCGCTCCGATCCGAAGTTGGGACGACATCTTGAGTCTCTCTCCCGAACGCGGGCTCGTCTTCGCTGCGCTCCGGTCCAACGAGTCGATCGCACCACCGTCGTCCAAGGGCGGGTCGGAGTTCGCGAGCCAGGTCGGGTCCGGCGGCAGAGTGGAGGCGGGGTCGGTCGAATCCGTGAAGTGGGGAGACGGCGCGGAGGGGATCCTCTCCGAGGAGTCTGTCGGGCGCGAGAGTTCTGCGTCCAGGGAGGCGCGCGCCGAGGTGGCGTCGCGCGCTCAGGAAGAGCTGTACGTGATCCAGATCGCCGCGTACGGCGACCGGGAGCGGGCTCGAATGGAGATGGAGCGCCTCACCTCGCGCGGACTCTCGGTTCGCCTGGAACGTGGCTTCGACGGTTCGGGAGAGCGGGTCTACCGGATTCGGCTCGGTGCGGCGTCATCGCGTGCGGAAGCGGAGGCGCTCGCAGGCCGGATCCTGGACGGCTTGCCGTACCAGCTCGTTCGCGTGGAGCCATGAGCAAAGGGGCTACGGGGCGTGTCGCCCAGACCCCGATGATGGCGCAGTACCTCCGGGCCAAAGCGGAGCACCCGGACGCCATCCTTCTCTTCCGGATGGGTGACTTCTACGAGACGTTCTTCGAGGACGCCGAGGTCCTGTCGCGCGTCACGTCGATCGTCCTCACGAGCCGAAACGCCGGCGACCCGGATCCGATTCCGCTCGCGGGATTCCCGTGGCACAGCGCCGAAGGCCACATCGCAAAGCTGCTCGCCGCAGGCTACCGCGTCGCAATCTGCGAGCAAGTCGAAGAGCCAGGTGCGGGGAAGAAGCTACTGGAGCGGAAGGTCGTCGAGGTGTTGTCCCCCGGCACTGCTCTTGCCGACTCGCAGCTCGACGCATCGGCGAACAACTACCTCGTAGCGCTCCACGCGGACGGGGACCGGTTCGGAATTGCGATCGGCGACGTGTCGACCGGCGAACTCTGGCTCGGTGATCTCTCCGAGAGCGACGCGGAAGAAGAGATCGTCCGCACCCAACCCGCAGAGATCCTCTGGACCTCCGATACGCACGAGCGGGTGCAGCGTTGGCTCGTCCGCCTCGAACGCAGTCCGTTCCAAACCGAGCTCGACGTATGGCGGTTCGGAAAGGAGAAGGGGCGCCGCGCGCTCGAGGATCATCTCGGAGTGGCGACGCTCGACGGCTTCGAGTGCGGTGACCTGGGGCCCGGACTCGCGGCCGGTGGTGCGCTGCTCGAGTACGTGCGCGCGCAGAAGCAGTCCGAACTTCGTCACTGGAACCGGATCCGACGCCTTCGTCCCGGGGCCGGGCTCGTGCTCGACGAATCCACGCTTCGGTCTCTCGAGATCCTCGATCCGATGCCGGGGGCGACGCGCGAAGCGACGCTCGTTCACGTGCTCGACCGAACCCGCACAGCTTCGGGAGCACGCCGTCTGCGGCAGGAGCTGAGGCGACCCTCGACCGACCGGAACGAGATCCTGAGGCGTCAGGACGCAATCGAAGCGCTCCGTCCGGAAGCGGCGCGGGGACGGCTACGGGATGCCCTTGGCCACACTGCGGACGTCGAGCGGATTCTGGCCCGGCTGCACTGCCAACGCGTCTCGCCGCGGGACCTCGGCGCACTCCGGTCCACGTTGCTCTACATCCCCGAGATCACCGAACTGATCGACGAACTCGACCCGACCCGCGACATCCTCCCTTGGATCGAAGGAGATCCCGAGGATGGGGGCATCGAACCGGGAGACGAGAGCGAAGCCTTCCGCGCCGGACGGCTCGGGCGCGAGCTCGACGCTGCTCTCGCGGACGAGCTCCCTTCCGGGCTCGGAGACGGCGGTGTCTTCCGCGACAGCTGGGACGAGACACTCGCGGAGTCCCGCTCTCTCGCGCGCGACGCGAAAGGCTGGATCGCTCGTCTGCAGCAGAAGGAGCGCGAAGAGACGGGGATCCCGAACCTCAAGGTCGGTTTCAATCGAGTCTTCGGGTACTTCCTCGAAGTGACCAAGGCGCAACACGACAAGGTGCCGGATCACTACCAGCGGAAGCAGACTCTCGTCTCGGCCGAACGCTACATCACTCCCGAGCTGAAGGAGTTCGAGGAGAAGGTGCTGGGGGCGGAAGAGACCGCAGTACGGCGCGAGAGGGAGCTCTGGAACGCTCTCGTCGCGCGGATCAGCGAGGAGACGACCGTACTCCAGTCGCTTTCTCGCCAAATCGCGGCGCTCGACTTCCTCCAATCGCTCGCCGACGTTTCCATGCGCGGCGCATGGGTGCGCCCTGAGATCGAAGAGGGGCCGATCCTCGAACTCGAAGACGCCCGGCATCCCGTGGTCGAACGCGCAATCGGGTCGGACCGGTTCATCGCGAACGACACGCACCTCGACCGCGAGGAGCGGCAGCTCGCGATCCTCACCGGTCCCAACATGGCGGGAAAGTCGACCTTCCTCCGCCAAGTCGGACTCCTCGTCGTCCTCGCGCAGATCGGATGTTACCTTCCGGTCACTTCGGCCAAGGTCGGGCTGTGCGACCGTGTCTTCACTCGAGTGGGCGCGCAGGACTCGCTCGCGCGTGGCCAGTCCACCTTCCTTCTCGAGATGGTGGAGACGAGCCGGATCCTCCATCACGCTACCGAGCGCAGCCTCGTCCTCCTCGACGAAGTCGGACGCGGTACGTCCACCTACGACGGCCTCGCGATCGCCTGGGCCGTCGCCGAGGCCATCTCCGCAGAAGGAACGCCTCGTCCGCGCACCATCTTCGCGACTCACTTCCACGAACTCACCATCCTGGCGGATCGACGTCCGGGTGTGCACAACCTCAACGTCCAGGTGAAGGAATGGGGCGACGAGATCGTGTTCGTCCGCAAGGTCGTGCCCGGTGGCGCGGACCGCAGCTACGGAATCCACGTCGCCCAGCTCGCCGGGATCCCGGACGAAGTGATCGGACGGGCGAGAGAAGTTCTGGCCGAACTCGAGCACGAGGGGCGGAACCGGTCCGCCCGGGTCGCCCCAGGCAGCTCGGTGCGCGGTTCCTCGCCAGGCACTCCGGGCGGTCCTTCACCCACGGCTGGGCTGAGCGCTCCGGGTGGCCCGTCGCCGGCCACGCGGTCCAGCGCTCCGGACGGCGCACCGCTGGAACGTTCGGGGGACGTCGGGGTAGACCTCTCGGGCTCTCCGGCTGGCTCCACACGCAACGCGCCCGGTGGCGCTTCGCCGGGTGCTTCCTCCGGTGCCTCGGGCGGCGCAGGTGAGCCCGGGGTCCCTCGCCAGGGCGGGGTTCGGTCGCAGCTCTCGCTCTTCGCCCCTCCGGAGCCGGAGTGGGTCCGGGAGCTCCGGAGGCTCGACCTCGATCGGCTCGCCCCGATCCAAGCGTGGGAGCTGCTCAGGCGCTGGCAGTCGGAAGCCGAAGGAGGAGAAGGGGGCGGATGACACGCCGCGACCACCCCCTCGCAGGAACCAGGCGCGCTTTGCTACGATGAGAGACGTCGGGGAGGGAGAGACCATGAACGCCAAGACAACGTGCGGATGGATCGTCATCGCCAGTCTTCTTGGAGCGGCCGGCTGCTCCAAGCAGGTGACCGTGCTCGAGTCCGACCTCGACCCTGGTCGGTCGTATGAGTCGGTTGAGATCTCGACCCGAGCCGGCGCCTATCATTTCGATCGGGTCCTCGTCACTCCGGACTCCCTCGTCGGGGAGTACACCGTCGAGGTGCAACGGCAGAGTGCGAGGGACGGAGTCTACTTCGAGGACATCTCCCGGAAGCGGGCCGTCGGTCGAGACGAAGTGCTGTCGCTCAGCACCCGCCAGCAGGACGCAGAGCGAACGCTCTTCTTCGGGATCGGAGTGACCGCGTTCGGACTGCTCCTCAACAACCTCTTCGACCAGTCCCTCGGTATCGGCGGGGGAGGCGGCGCGGCGGTCAAGTCGGATCCCAACGGCTAGTGGGCCAGAGACGATTGCGTGTCGGATTCGGGGGCCGGGCCGGAGCCGTCGCGCTCGCGGCTGCCGTTCTCTCCGTAGCCGCACCCCATCGACTCGTCGCTGAAACCACGAATGCGGAAACGACGAGAGCGGTCTCCGACTCGAGCGAAGCTCGGCTCTGGGTCGATCGTCCGATCGAAGTGATAGAGGTCTCCGGCCTCGGACGTACCCGCGAGTTCGTCATCCGTCGGGAGCTGCGCGCAGAGTCCGGATCCCCGGTCGACTGGTCCGCGGTGGAGTCGGACCGACTGCGTCTCCTCGACACCGGCTTGTTCGCGGACGTCCGCACCGAAGTTCGCCGGGACTCCGCCGAGGGCCGTCCGGTGCTCACCTACACACTGGAAGAACGCTTCGCCTTCGCGCTTCTACCTCTTCTCGAGTACGACCCCGAAGAGGGCTGGAGCTATGGGGTCTACTTCGCGGACCGAAACTTCCGGGGCCGGGCGGAACGACTCTCCGCTCGTGGTGCTTGGGGCGAGAGACGCGGCGCCGCCGTCGGGTATGGCGTCCCGTGGGTGGCCGGACGGCGGATCGGGCTCGGGGTCAGTCTCTTCATCTCCGATTCGGAGAAGTCGACGGAACGGATCCGGCAGCGGAAGTACGGTGTGGCCTGGAGCGTCTCTCCGGCCCGGGACTACCAACGTCGCGCCACCCTTTTCGGTGGGCAGGAGCAAGCGAGAACCCGTCCGATCGACGAGCTGGATCCCGAAGCGCCCCCGCGAGAGTCAGAAGATCATCGCTGGCTCGGCCTCCAACTCTCGCTCGACACCCGCGAGTACCGTGTGCAGGCACGACGGGGGCAAGTCCTGCGTGTCGCCACGACCCAACACGGTGGGTTTCTCGGCGGCGACGCGGAGTTCGTCCGCTACAACCTGGACGGGATGCTCGTACTGCCCACGCCCGGGAACACGGCACTGTCGCTTGCTTCGAGGGCCGCGCTCTCGGACGGACACGTACCGACCTACCTTCGGCAGAGCCTCGGTGGCGTGAACACGCTACGTGGCTTCTCGCAGGGTGAGTTCGGCGGAGAGAGCCGATGGATCGGCTGGGCGGAACTGCGGGTGCCCGTGCTGTCGAAGCGGACCTATCGTGCGTACGGCCGCACGTTCGATCTCGCAGTGGATCTGACCGCGTTCACCGACGTGGGCGCGATCTGGGACGGCGGCGCCCTGCTGCGTGGAGAGGCCCGAGAGCGGTGGGGAGGCGGCGGCGGCATTGCGCTCATCATGCCGTGGGTCGACATCGCGCGGATCGAGGTGGCGACGAACGGAGACCGCGTCGAGTTCTACGCGGTGAGCGGGCTTCGTTTGTAGGACAGACGAAACGCGGTGACGCGTCTCTCGACGGTCACCGCGTTCTCATGGGGTCGGCGGACGACGGTCTACTGGCCTCCCGCTGCCTCCTCGGCCTGCTTCTTCTTCTTGTCCAGGTACTCGCGAATCGTGGTCGCGTTCGTCTTCGCCTTCTTCCGGTCCTTGAAGCTGCCGTCTGCGGCGGCGGCGTCGTAGTGCTCGAGGGCGAGCTGGTCGTTCTTCAGCTGGTTGTAGTAGATCCCGGCGAGCATGTAGTGGGCCTTGCCGTTCTTGGGATCTAGGGCCAATGCCTGATCGAGGCTCTTCACCGCGTCCTGGTACTTCTTCATCTTCTGGTAGACGACGGCAGAGTTGAAGTGCGGAGTGTCTTCCTTCGGCTTGAGCTCGGACGCCTTCTCGTAAGCGGCGAGGGCTCCCTTGTAGTCTTCAGCGCGGCTGCACATCGTGCCGAGGGAGATCGCGGCAGAGTAGGTCCGGCCATCTTTCGGAGCCTTGTTCATCGCGCGCTGGAATGCGGCGATCACCTTTGGAAGGTCCGCTGGGTCCGGGTACGCCTTGCTCGCGGCGTCGGCGGCGAAGAAGTAGAGGTCGACGTTCGTCGAGTCCGCGGCGATCGCCTTGTCGTAGGCGCCGACTGCCTGCTTCGGCTGGCCGCCACGGAGGAGGGCGTCCGCGCGGAGACGGAGGACGTTCTTGTTGCCTGGGTCCAGCTCGAGCGTCTTGCCGAAGTGCTCCGCCGCTTTGCCGAACTGACCGAGGTTCTGGTAGACGAGCCCGAGGTTGTAGTGAGCATCCTTGTACTTCGGGTCGATCTCGAGGGCGGCCTCGAACTTCGTCTTCGCGAGGTCGTAGTTGCCCGAGGTCGCCGCTTCGAGTCCGGCGTTGTACGCCTCGGCCAACGCGGGATCGACGGCCTGCGCTTGTACCCGGGTCACAGCTCCCGAACCGAGTAGAAGAGTGGCGGCGATGCCGAAGAGCATCATCTGGTGGAGGGTCTTCCGAATCGTCACGTTCTCGGTCTCCTCTGTTCGTCCAGCCCAACTCGCTCGCGGCACGCTATCACCCACGTTCATTCCAGGTCAACCGCGCGCGCCGCACTGAGATAGACACACATGGGACGCGGCAGGTCACATGATGAGAACACCGACCATCCTCTCCGGTTTCCTCGGCCGTAACCGCAACGTACTTGCGGGCCTCCAAGCCCCTGTGGCTGGGCGACATTCAAATGGCTGCACTCGACCGTGGTTCGAGGCCGCGTTCTCCCGCTTCTACGCGGATCTCTATGCCCACCGGGATACGGCCGAGGCGGAGAGCCTGCTGGACTCCCTCCAAGACCTGCTCCCGGCCCGCGGCCCGGTCCTCGATCTCGCCTGCGGGGCGGGACGGCTCCTCGGTCCGCTCGGTCGTCGATTCGGCGAGGTCGTCGGTCTGGACCTATCGAGGGATCTGCTCGCGGTAGCGAGAGAGCGCGCGGGAAGCGCTCGGTTGGTCCGCTCCGACATGAGGACTCCGCCGTTCGCTGCGGGTTCGTTTGCCGCGGTCTTCTCGTTCTTCACCAGCTTCGGATACTTCGAGAACCCGGCGGACGACGAGGCCGTCGTCGCCCGGGTCGCTCACTGCCTCCAGCCCGGCGGGAAGTATGTTCTCGACTTCCTCAACGCCGGACCGGTCACGAGCGAACTCGTCCCCAAGTCCGAGCAGACGATCGGGGATCGGCGGGTCGAGAGTTCGAGGAGTTTCGATGTCGCGAGTCGTGTGATCCGGAAGACGGTCCGAGTCTTTCGCGAGGATGCGCTCGAGGTGACTTACGAAGAGCGGGTCCGCGCGTACACCCCGGACGAACTCGACGCGATCTTCGCCCGGTCGGGGCTGGAGGTAGTTCACCGCTACGGTGGCTACGCGAAGGAACCGTTCGAGCGCGATCGGTCCCTTCGGTACGTTCTGGTCGGAAGGAGGATGTCCTCGTGAGGTCGTTGGGAAGGGTGGGAGACGAAGGTCGGGGGCTCGCGCCGCTCGACGGGGGCAGCCGATCGCTACCTCCTGCTTTCCTGGATCGAGTGCACCGACGTCGAGCCGTGCCGGACTCGGCCTGGTTCCGGCCGACGATCGAGTGGAACCGAGCTACCGGAGCCGCGCCCGAGCTCCTCGACCGCGCAGCCCGGATCGGAACCGAGGGCGGCGTGGTCGTGCTCACCGGTCAGCAGGTCGGGCTCTTCGGCGGGCCGCTCTACACCCTCTACAAGCTTCTCAGTGCCGTCGCGTTGGCCGAGGAAATCGAGGGCGCCACGGGAGTCCCGGCGCTTCCCGTCTTCTGGGTCGTCGGCGATGACTCCGACTTCGGTGAGGTCTCCTCGATCTGGTTCCCGGACGCGACGGGGAGGCCACAAAGAGTCCGCGACGCGGACGAGCCGGAGGGTGGCACGCTCGTCGGCGCCCTTCCTGCCTCGCGTCACGAAGCCCATCTGTTCGAGCTCGCCCCACATGTGAGAGGGCATCGGCATGGCGAGTTCGTGCTGGGGAAGATGGAAGCGGCGCTCGCACACGCGAGCACCTGGAGCGATCTCCACGCCGCCCTGTTCCATGGCGCGCTCGGAGCCCGGTCGGCGCTGTTCTTGGACGGGGGGAGCGACGCGTTTCTCGGTGCGGCCGGAGATTGGCTCGGCGACGCCGCCAAGGCGCCGCTGGCGGACCTGTTGAACCGTGCCGTTCCTGCGGGCGAGGAGCCCGTTCTCGCACCCGAGTTGGGGGACCGAGCGCTCTTCCGGATCGCGAAGGGCCGAAGGGACTCCGTTCAGGACCCGCGTGAGATCGACGTCGCCGCCATGCGGGCGGGGGGAGAGTTCGTCGCACCCAACGTCGTCCTCCGGCCGCTGCTCCAGGATCATGCGCTCCCGAACGTCGCGACGATCTGTGGACCGTCCGAGATCCGCTACCGCCATCAGCTCGGTCCGCTCTACCAACACCTCGGCGTCCCCGAGCCGCTCCGCCCGTCGCGCTTCTCGGCGGTCTTGCTTCCGGATCTCGACTGTGCGGGAAGCGTCGACGACGGCTCCTACCTGTCCGCAGGACACGACCCCGCGGCGTTCGTCGACAGAAGGGTCGAGGCATCCCTTCCCGACGAACTGTTCGGAGAAATCCGCGAGCTGCGCGAACGGGTTCGTGGATCGATCGATCGACTGGAGCCTGCGCTCGGCGAGTTCGACAAGAGCCTTCCGCAGCTGATCAGTTCCGCTGCCGGGAAGGCCGACTACCAGTTCGATCGGATGCTCGAAGGAATCAAGGGAAAGGCGAGACACCGGCTCCAGCAGCGCTGCCCGGCGCTTGCGGGGCTGGCCGACTTCGTCCTCCCGCGGCAACGTCCGCAAGAGCGGAGTCTCTCTTGGTGGACGCCGTTCGCAGCGGAGGGTCCGGAAGTCGTGACGCCCCTCCTGGCCGCGGCCAAGGAGCACGTCATGCACTCGGTAGTGCGGAGCGAGGAACGTGGAGGGGCGGACGACATCCTCGTGGAGCGAAGCGTGTTTCGTCTGGAAGGGATCGGCTCATGAGCGAGAAGAACCGTGTCGGGATCGTTTGCTACCCGAGCTCGGGTGGAAGCGGCATCGTGGCGACCGAACTCGGCCTGGCCTTGGCCCATCGCGGCTGGGAAGTGCACTTCATCACCTACGCCCAACCACTCCGGCTCCAGGGCTTCGAGAGCAACGTCTTCTTCCACGAGGTGCAGACCGACAACTACCCGGTCTTTCACCATCCTCCCTACACGCTCAGTCTGGCGGTCAAGATCCACGAAGTCGCGGAGGCACACGGGCTCGACGTGCTCCACGTCCACTATGCAATCCCCCACGCAACCGCGGCCTACCTTGCGAAACAGATGTTCCTTCCGAAGCGGTTGCCGGTCGTGACCACGCTGCATGGAACGGACATCACTCTGGTCGGCGTCCAACCTGCGTTCCACCGGATCACGCGGTTCTCGATCGAAGAGAGCGACCGCGTCACCGCGGTGAGTCAGTTCCTCCGCCAAAAGACCGTGGAGTCTTTCGGAGTCGAGCGGGAGATCGAGGTGATCCCCAACTTCGTCGACCCCGACAAGTTCCGGCCGCTCGACGAACGGCGACTCCCGTTCTGCGCCAATCGCGACGAGAAGATCGTCGTGCACGCGTCGAACTTCCGCCCCGTGAAGAACATCCCGTCGGTCATCCATACGTTCGCGAAGATCCGAGAGGCGATGCCCGCGCGACTGCTCCTCGTCGGAGACGGTCCGGAGCGGTACGGCGCGCAGGAGTTGGTGGGTCAGCTCGGGCTTCAGAAGAACGTCCACTTCCTCGGCATTCGGGAGGGGATGTCGGATCTTCTCGGATGCGCCGACCTCTACCTGCTCCCGTCCGAGCACGAGAGCTTCGGGCTTTCCGCGCTCGAGGCGATGTCTTGCGGAGCTCCGGTCATCGCGACTTCCCGTGGAGGAACGGGGGAGGTGGTAGTGCCTGGGGTGACGGGCTATCTGTGTGATCCGCACGACATCGACGAGATGGGACGGATCGCGGTGGAACTGCTCTCAGATCAGGAGCGTCATCGCCTGGTGGGCCAAGCGGCGCGGAAGCGGGTCTTGGAGCTCTTCACCGAAGACAAGGTCATCGCACAGTACGAGCAGGTGTATCGCGAGCTCACCGGCGAAGCCGTGCGAAGCTAGCTTCGAACCGTCGTCTTCGCCGGCGGGGACGCCTGCGGCTGGCGCCATAGTACGCGCCCGGGGGCCGATTGCCGGATCGAGGCTAGAAGAAGTAGGCGGACATCCTTCCCGTGGGGCCTTCCGCGCGGTGACTGAAGAAGATGTCGGTGTTGCACGCAGTGCAGAGGCCCGACGTGGCGATGTCTTCCGGAGCGACGTCTCGTTCGGTCAGGCGTAGGCGGATCTCGCCGGCGAGGTCGAGGCGAACGGATCGGCTCCCCTCCGTCTGTTCCCGGGTAGAGCGTGGAAAGACCGACGCGACTTCCGGCCCGACTTCGTAGCAGCAGACCCCGATTCCGGGGCCGATCCAGACACGTGCCGGTCCCGATGCGTGGAGCCGGAGAACGCGCAGTAACTCTTCGACGATCCCACCGGCGACGCCGCGCCATCCGCAATGCGCGAGGCCGCGCCAAGCCCCGATCGTTGCCGCGACCGGATAGCAATCGGCCACGGTGAGCGCGAGTGGCAGACCGGGAACGTTCGTCACGAGCGCATCTGTTTCGGGGACGACACCCGGAGAGTCCACCACCGCGGTCCGGATTCCGTGGACGAGGTCGGCTCGGGCGGGCGGGCCGGCGCCGAGAGCGGTGAGGACTCGGCGTTCGTTTTCGAGCAGGTTCACCGGGTCGTCGTTCACGCGCGTGCCGAGGTTCAGTGTGCGGAACGGATGCGGTGACACTCCGCCGGTTCTCTGCGTCACGTAGGCACGGCAAGCACCACAGCTATGGCCACCGCAGTCGCCGAGGTGTCCTTCCGGACTGGTGGTGAATCGAATGGGTTGATTCATCGGGGCGCTCGCTCCAGAGTTCGGGTTCGTTCTCGACTGGGAAGGATGCCGAAGTGACCTCGAGTTTGGAAGCGATCGATCTACGAGTCCTCGAGCTGATCAATCAGCGGTGGGTGAGCCCGTGGCTCGACACGTTCTTCGTCTGGCTCACGGATCCGCCGTATCGTGAGGTGTACTTCGTCCTCGCTGCGGTTGCGCTGATCGCTCTCGGGAAGAAGAAGGGGCTCGTTGCCGTTCTCACCCTCGGGATCGCGATCGCCTTGACGGACCAGATCATCGCCGAGGTTCTGAAGCCGGCGATCGGACGAGTCCGGCCGCTCTTCGCACATCCAGACGAGGTGCGCTTCCTCCTCGGCAAGCAGGCACGAAGTCCCTCGATGCCTTCGGCCCACGCAGCGAACTCGTTCGCCGTCGCGGTCGTGTTGTTCGAGTTCCGACGCTCGGTCGGTTGGGCCGCGCTCGTGCTCGGTGCGCTGGTTGCGTACTCGCGGCCGTACGTCGGTGTGCACTACCCGAGCGACATCCTCGTCGGGGCGGCGTTCGGGACCTCCATGGGTTTCTCCGCGATCGGTCTGCGGCGCGGCGCCGTGTACCTATGGAGACGTGTGCGGGGCGGGAGGGGAGGCGCGACGCCGCCAGACCCGACACCTGTGCCTATTTCGAGCGGCCAACCGGAGGCCGTTCCAGATGGAACGTCGTCGCCTCCTGATACGCCTTCCCGACCGTGAGGAGATCCGACTCGCCGAGCAGCCTTCCGGTAAAGGTGATGCTCGTGGGCGTCCCGTCTCCGCTCCGGAACCCGTTCGGGACGCAGAGGGAAGGGTGGCCGGTCAGGTTCGTCGCGAGGAGGTGGTTTCCACCGTACGAAGGCACGACGAACACGTCGACCGTCTCGAACACTCGCTCCATCGCGTGCCGTAGCAGCGTCCGGATCCGGCTCGCCCGGATGTACTCGACCGCCGGGATGAGTTGGCCTTGCCGGAACACGTTCGGCCACGCGAACCGTTCTTGGCGCGTCAGCTCTTCGTCTCGACCGCTTCGGGTCAGTTCATCGAATGCCGTCGTCGCCTCGGCCGTGAGGATGAGGCCGAGTGGCCCGATCGGAACATCCTCGGGCAAAGCCACGGGGACGAGCTCCCAGCCGAGGCCCCGCAGTACCTCGAGGACCGCGCGGTCGTAGGTTTCCCATTCTCTCGCCGCCGTCTTCTCGGCTTCGTCTTCGATGCCCTCGGTCCTGTCCTCGTCGAAGAGCTTGGCGACGTAGCCGACGCGGATCTCCTTCGGGTTCCGTCCCGGCCAACGAGAGTTCGGAACTGCGAGAGCGTTCGGGTCGAGACCGTCCGGGCCTTGGATCGCGGCCAGCACCCAGGCGCAGTCCTCGACTCTGCGGCAGATAGGGCCGATCTTGTCCATGGTCCAGGAAAGGGCCATGGCCCCGGACTTGCTCACCCGTCCGTAGGTGGGACGGAGTCCGGTGACTCCGCACCGAGTCGAGGGAGAGATGATGCTTCCCCACGTCTCCGTGCCGATCGAGAAGCCGCAGAGTCCGGCAGCCGTCGCGGCCGCGGGCCCGGCCGACGACCCGCTCGAACCTTGCTCGAGGTTCCACGGGTTCTTCGTCGTTCCGCCGAACCAGACGTCGCCCCAAGCCAGCGCACCCACCGAGAGCTTGGCGAGCAAGGGAGATCCCGCGGCGAGCAGTCGCTTTGCCACCGTGGCCGTCTCGTTCCGGGTCTGGGCCTCGTACGGCTTCGCGCCCCAGGTGGTGCGGGTCCCTTCGACGGACAGGAGGTCCTTGGCGCCCCAGGGGATCCCGTGGATCGGACTGACCGACTCGCCTCGAGCCCGAGCCCCATCCGCCTCCTTCGCGACGCGGAGTGCGATCTCCCTCGTCTCCTCGATCACGCAGTGGAGATCCGGGTCCCATCGATCCAGCCGCCCCAGGTACAGCTCGGTCAGTTCGACGGAGGACAGCGCGCGCCCGGAGAGCCAGCCTGCAAGCTCTCGGATGCCTGCGAATGCGACGTCGTCGGGGGACCCCGGCGCGCTCGAGATCGGCGGCGGCCCCGGGATCGCGGCGGCACCGACCCCGTCGCCTTTCGCCGAGTCGCCCGCGTCCACGGCCGCGGAATCGATCGTCGCGGGAACGCCGGGCCCGGCAGGCGGGAGGGGATCGAACCGGAGAGAGGGCGCCACACTGTTGTCCAGCGGCACGGCCCGGATCGCGCGGAACTCCTCGAGGGTCCCGGCGAGGTCCTCCCGGAGCAGCTCTCGCTCCTCGGGCGTGTACTCGAGTCCGGCGAGCCATTCCGCGCCCCGGATCTGGTCGTCGCTCGGAAGACTCGGCTCGGTCTGTCCGCCGCTCATGCCTGCTCCCGCGCTGATTCCAGCTCCGGCCAGCGCGGTTCCGCCCAGCAAACGGAGGGCATCCCGGCGACGAATCTTCTTCTCGCGCCGCTCGTGTGTGACTCGACGATTCGCATCGGTGTCTCGTCCCATCGAATCCCCCTTCTGCCGTCCCGGTTCGGAGCGACTGCCGGGAATTGTGCCCCGTACACCGAACTGGGGGAAATCCCCAAGATCTCTTCAGTGTTCGGCTGCAAATGCCGATGACCATTGAGGATGGGCGTTAAAATGGCCGAAGGCACGGCAGCAACAACCACTTGGCTCGGTCGGGTCCTACCCGAATATGCCGGCAAACCGCGTTTGATGATCTACGTGGTCGCTGTCGTCATGTGCGGAATTGGGACCCTCGCCCTCTCCGGCGGCCTCGCCGGGGCACGCGAACTCCTCGAGTGGGGACTCCTCGCCTGGTTCGCGGCCAACCTCCTCTCCGAGTTCCTCTGGCTGGAAGCCGAGAGCGGTGAAGCCACCGATTCCATGGCCACGACCATGAACCTCGGGGTCATCCTGCTCCTCGATCCCACCCAGGCGATCTGGATCATCGCGCTCTCCGTCTTCATCGCGACACGGTTCATCCAGAAGCGGGACTGGGTCAAGTCGCTGTTCGGGCTCGGTCAGATGGCGATCACGGGCGGAATCTCCGCCCATGTGTTCCGCCTCCTCCATCCGGACCCGGTTCTGTCGTCGGCGTTCGGGACCACGCAGTCCGTGGGTGCGACGGTCGTCTGCGCCTCGGTGTACTTCCTCACGAACACGTTCTTGGTCGCAGGTGCGGTGGCCCTCCAGACGGAGTCGGGGCTCTGGAGCGTGTGGAGGGCGAACTGGGGGACGAGGAACAACATCGTCAGCTCGGTGGCGCTCTTCTCGCTGACCCCGCTCATGATCATCGCTTTCAGCTCGCTCGGATTCAGTGGCGTCCTCCTGTTCTTCCTCCCGCTCCTCATCGTGAAGAACCAGAACCGCGACTACATCCAGCTCAAGCGAATGACCGAAGAGAAGGTGCAGCGCGAGAAGCTGGTCGAAGCAGGCCGTATCGCGCGAGCCATCGGTCACGAGATCCGGAACTTCCTCGGTGTGATCTTGGGACGTGTGCAGCTCATGGACCGCCACGTCGAGCGGATGGGAGACGACAAGCTTCGGTCTGACCTGCGCCAGATTCGCGAGCAGATCGACAATCTCGCGGACCTCTCCAAGCAGATCATGGAGTCCACGGAACGCGGCGTGCGTCCGCAGTCCACCGACGTGAACCGGTTCCTCCTCCATCAGGTGGAAATGCTGCGGCCGTACCCGACACTCGAAGGCGTGGAGATCGTTCCCGAGCTCAGCCCGGACGCGGGCATGGCCGAGTTCGACCGGGCGCAGATCCGTCAGGTCGTGGTGAACCTGATCAAGAACGCAGCCGAGGCGATGCGAGATGCCGACCCGCGCGTGGACGCTCCCGTCGTTACCGTTCGCTCCTTCGCGCTGGGCCGCGACCGCGTTCGGATCGAAGTGGAAGACAACGGCCCGGGCATTCCTCCGTCGCTCCAGGAGAAGGTGTTCGACCTCCTCTTCACGACGAAGAAGTACGGTCACGGATTCGGTCTCGCGACGTGCCGCGCGATCCTCCTCAAGCACCTGGGTCGAATCGACCTCCGTTCCGCGCCGGGAAGTGGCGCTACGTTCGTGCTCGAGCTCCCGCGTTCTCATCCGGAGACGCAGAACGGAAGCGCGGAGCCGACCGTGGTCACCCGCGGCGCGGCGTAGCTGGGCGTTGGCGACCGAACGAGTGTGAGTCGGCTGCGAACCGGCACCTCGTGTCTCGTCTTGCAGGAGTGCTGCTTGTCAGCCGTTCGGAGGGCCGCTATGGTTTCTGTGGGCGGGGTATCGTACGGACGGAGACCGTGTCGGCTCCGTAGCACCACCACGGAGGGAACCGTTCCGAACATGCCGTCTCAGCCGACGCGCGTCCTGCCGCGGACGCACCGGGCTTCCTTGGCCGCGCGCTTCCTCTCGCTCGGCATCGCCACTCCCGTTTCTCTGCTCCCCGTGCTGGCCTCGCTCGTGATTCTCGGTGGTCTCGTCGCCTGCTCGACCCCTGGTGCTGATCAAGAATCGGCGAGCGCGGTGGTCGTCGAAGCCGCGACGCCGCGTCCCGCGCCCCGCTGGACCACGGTCGCCGACACGGTACGTCGCGGGGACACACTCTCGGGCGTGCTTCTCCGGAACCGAGTCGGTGTCCAGGAGATCGGTCAGATTCTCCACCGGATGCGCACCGACGACCTCTTCTCTCCACGTTCGCTCCGTCCCGGCCAGGTGCTCACGGTATCCCGGGACGCGTTCGGTGGTTTCCGCCAGCTCCGGTTCGAGGTGTCGCGTGAAGACGTCCTCGTGTTCGAAGCGGTCGGTGATTCGGTCGAAGCGAGCTACGCGGATCTGGATCGCGAGGTCCGCCTTCGCAAGTTCGAGGGGGAGATCCGGAGCAGCTTCGACGAGGCGGTGCAGCGTTCCGGTGGCGACTATCGACTCACACTCAAGGTCGCCGATCTCATGGCCTACGACATCGACTTCATGACCCAGCCCCGCGTGGGGGACCGATTCGAGGTGCTCGTCGAGGAGAAGTTCATCGAAGGTGAGTTCCTCGGCTACGGCGAGATCGTGTACGCGAACTACGACGGGGCCCTGGCCGACTGCGAAGCGTTCTACTACGAGTGGGGGGACGGAGCCGACGGACACTATCTGGCGGACGGTCGGGCTATGAAGAAGGCGTTCCTCAAGTCGCCTCTCAACTTCCGGCGGATCAGCTCCCATTTCGGCAAGCGGTTCCATCCGATCCGGAAGGTCTACAAGCACCACACTGGGGTGGACTACGCGGCCTCGTCCGGCACTCCGGTCGTCGCCCTCGGAGACGGGGTCGTCGACTATTGTGGGTGGAAGGGTGGCTACGGGAACGCGATCCGGATCCGGCACAACAAGCGGATGCAGACTCTCTACGGCCATCTCAAGGGGTTCGCCAAGGGGGTTGCCAAGGGCACGCGGGTGGAGCAGAACCAGGTCATCGGCTACGTCGGGAAGACCGGTCTCGCCACCGGGCCCCACCTCCATTTCGAGATGATCGAGAACGGGCGACAGATCGACCCCTTGGCCTTCGACAACGAACCGGCCGAGCCGATTCCCGCGGAGCACCTCGAGGAGTATCTCCGCTGGGCCGCCCAGGTCCGTGACCTGGAACACGATCTCCTGGCCGGCCAGATCGTTCCCCCGATCCGTCCCGCGGACGCCCCGTCAGGGACGCCAGACCTGGCCTCCTTCGCGTCAGACTCGGAGTAGCCCGGCGGGCTCGTCGATACTTCCATCCCAGCGATCGGGGCGGGGTCTCTGCCGTTTCGTCGGGTTCGGCCTCGTTGACACCTCACGAGGCGGATGCTAGCCTCCGGCGTTCAAGGGAACACTCACCCGCGTCGGGAGATCGGCCACGCCTTTCTGCGGTTCGGGTTGCGCCAACACTTTCCGCGAGAGGAATTCCTAGTCCTTGTCGAACCTGGAGTCCTTCGTCCGTTCGGTTCAGTCCGATTCCGACCTCCGCGAGTTCCAGGATCCAGTCGCAGGCGAGCTGGAAGACCTCCAACGCTCGATGGCCGACTTCTTCCAGAACTCACTGGCCCTCCTGCAGGGAGTGGGCAGCTATTTGCTTGGAGTTCGGGGGAAGATGTTCCGCCCGACCGTCCTGCTCCTCATCTCGAAGATGGGGACGTCCAAGCGCGACGACGCGATCTTCGCGGCGACGGTCGTGGAGTTGATCCACCTCGCTACTCTGATCCACGACGACACCATCGACCGGAGCGCCGTCCGCCGGGGTCTTCCGACCTTGAACGCCATGTTCAATGACCAGGTCGCGACCATCCTCGGCGACTACATCTACACGAAGGCGTTCTGCGAGCTGATCGATCGCGACATGCCTCGACTCGTTCCGGTGATCGCCAAGACGACGCACCGGATGACCGCAGGCGAAGTGCTCGCGATCGAGCAGAAGCGCGCAGTGACCCTGTCCGAGAAGGACTACTTCCACCTCCTCGACGAGAAGACCGCGTCGCTCATGGGCGCGGCTGCCCGATCCGGCGCAATCCTCGCCGGAATGGACGACGACGCCGTGGAGGAGATGACCCAGTTCGGCGAGAACTTGGGACGTGCCTACCAGGTGACGGACGACCTCTTCGACTACATCGGGACCGAGGGCCAGCTCGGCAAGGGTGTCGGCTCGGATCTCTCCGCCGGCAAGATCACGCTGCCTCTCATCCATGCGCTCCAGAACGTGACCCACACGAGCGAACGCGAGTTCCTCCAGGAGATCACGAAGCGCGGGAAGTTCGACGAGGCGGAGTGGAACGAACTCCTCGGGATCCTCCGGTCCTGCGGTGCTCTCGAGTACACGCGTGACACGGCGCTCGGGCTCGCCGACACAGCGGTCGATCGCCTCCGCATTCTGCCGGAAGGGGTCTACCGCGATTCCCTGGAGAAGGCGGTCGCGTACGCGGTCCAACGGATCCACTGATCGGGAGGAGGTCGCCTCGCTCTCGCTTCATTCCAACCCGGCAAGACACCTGGAGACGACGCGATGACCGGACCCGAGACGGAACGGGAATCCTACGAACTGGCGCGGCGCATCGCCGACCTCATGTTGGAGAAGGCTGCCACCGACGTCCTCGTCCTCGACCTGCGGACTCTCTCGTCCGCCTGTGACTACTTCGTCATCTGCACCGCGGCGAGCGAGCCGCAGGTGAAGGCGATCGCGGAGCACGTCGAGGAGACGGTGAAGAAGGAACTGGGCGAAGGCCCGTGGCACATCGAGGGCCGGAGCCAACGTCGTTGGGTTCTCCTCGACTTCGTCCACGTGGTCGCTCACGTGTTCCACAAGGAAGCGCGCGATTACTATCTGCTCGAGCGACTCTGGTCCGACGCTCCCCAGGAGGAGGTCCTCCCGAAGAAGACGGGGGTGAGGGCGGCCAGTGGCAAAGCGGGGACGCTCGAAGTTTCGGATGAATGGGAAGACGCCTCCGAGGAAGGAGAGGACGAATGAGTCTCTTGGTCGTTGGGTCGGTAGCGCTCGACACGGTCGAGACGCCCGCGGGGAAGAGGGACTCCGCCCTCGGCGGATCTGCTTCCTACTTCTCGCTGGCGGCGGTTCGCTACTGCCCAGTGCATCTCGTCGCCGTCGTGGGTTCGGACTTCCCTGGCCAGAACCGCGACCTTCTCGCGAAGGAAGGGGTGGACCTGACCGGGCTCCAGACTGCGGACGGCCCGACCTTCCGCTGGGGCGGCGTCTACCACGAAGACATGAACCGTCGGGACACGCTGTTCACCGAACTCGGAGTATTCGAGACGTTCCATCCGGAGCTCCCCGAATCCTACCGAGAGCTGCCCTACGTGCTCCTCGCGAACATCGATCCGGAGCTGCAGCTCGAAGTGCTCGAGCAAACCCGCTCCCCACGGCTCGTCGCGCTCGACACGATGAACTTCTGGATCTCGTCCAAGCTCGACGCGCTCCATCGGGTGCTCGAGAAGGTGCACCTCTTCTTCCTCAACGACGAAGAGGCGAAGCAGCTGACCGGAAAGACCAACGTGCTCACGGCGGCCCGCGAGATCTTGCGGATGGGCCCGCGCATGGTCGTGATCAAGCGCGGCGAGCATGGCGCTCTCACCCTGACCGAGCATGGATGGTTTTCGCTCACCGCGTTTCCCGTGGAGTCTCTGCAGGATCCGACCGGAGCCGGGGATTCGTTTGCCGGTGGTATGCTCGGGTATCTCGCATCGCGCGGCGGTCGTCTCGACGACGGCGAGCTGCGCCGAGCCGTCGCACATGGAACGGCGGTTGCGTCGCACACCGTCGAGCACTTCGGTGTCGACGGCCTACTCGAACTCGACAGGGCGAAGATCGATGCGCGGGTGCGCGAGGTCTGGGACCTCTCGCGGTTCGAGCTCGAGGAGGGAGCGTGATTCCGAATCTGGACGCCGGCCTCGAGCGCTCGCTCGGATCTCTGCGTGGGGTGCGCTCCGTTCGAATCGAGCGCGAGTCCGAGGGGAACCTCCAAGTCTTCGTCGTGGCCGAAGACCACTCCACACCCGAGGCGATCGTTGCGCAGGTGCGCACCCTGGTCCGGGCCGAGCGGGGAGAGGACCTCCTCCCGAACAACGTGCACGTGGCGCAGGTCGTACCCGCCCGGAGCGAGCGGATCCGGCTCGTCTTCCGTTCGGTCCACATCTACCGCGAGGGACAGCGGGCCGAGGCTCAGGTCGAGCTCTTCGAAGGGGAGCGGAGCCGCGTGGGTAGGGCGGAAGGCGTGGCCGTTCGCGGCGGTCTCATCCGTCTCGTCGCACTGGCGACGCTCGACGCCGTCGGCCCGGCCTTCGGTCGGGACGTCGCGATCGATCTCGCAGCGGCGCAGCGGAAGCGGATCGGCGGGCGCTCGTTCGTGCTCTGTCATCTCGTCTTGGTCCGCCGGCGGGAGGAGCAGCACCTGTCGGGCAGCGTTCTCGTGACGAGCGACCCGCTCGAGGCGACCGTGTTCGCAGTCCTCGACGCGCTCAACCGGGTGCTTCCGGAGAAGGCGGTGGAGGAAGAGATCGAATACGAGGTGGAGGACATCGTCGCGCTCCACCGAGAGGGAGATTGGGCGTGAGTCAGAGCGGTGCGAGCTACCGGGACGCCGGCGTCGACATCGACGAGGCCCAGACCGCGGTCCGCGGGATCCAAGCGATGGTGGCCTCGACCCGCACGTCCCGGGTCGAGAGTGAACTCGGCGTGTTCGCCGGGTTCTTCGCCTATCCGGATGCCGGCTCGGAGAGGCTCCTCGTCGCCTCGACCGACGGCGTCGGCACGAAACTCAAACTCACCGCGCAGCTCGGCCGCTGGGCCGACGCCGGGTTCGACATCGTCTCCCACTGCACCAGTGACATCCTCGTCCACGGCGCTAGGCCGCTCTTCTTCCTCGACTACATCGGCACCGGGAAGCTCTCCGCGGCCGTCGTCGAACAGCTCGTCTCCGGAATGAGCGAGGCATGTCGCGCCACCGGCACGGCGATCCTCGGCGGGGAGACGGCCGAGATGCCGGGAGTCTACGGCTCCGGGGACCTCGACTTGGTCGGGACGCTGGTCGGCGAGGTGAAGCGAAGTGATCTCGTGGACGGACGCTCGATCCGGCCTGGGGACGTCCTCCTCGGCCTGGCTTCGATCGGTCTCCACACGAACGGCTACTCGCTTGCCCGTCGGATCGTGGGCTCGGACGCACGTCCCGAGGTCTTGGGCGAGTCCCCAGAGGCCGGGGGCCCCACCTGGGGGGACATGCTCCTCGCCCGGCACCGCCTCTACTTCCCGAGGGTGAGCCCCTTGCTCGGCCAGGTGCCGATCGAGGGGATGGTTCACATCACCGGCGGCGGACTCGTCGACAACACACCACGCATCCTCCCAGCTGGGTGTAGAGCCCACATCCGGGTCGGCAGTTGGCCGGTTCTACCCGTGTTCCGACACCTGGTGGAGCGCGGCGGAATGGACCGTGCGGAGGCCCATCGGGTCTTCAACATGGGAATCGGCTACGTCCTCATCGTCCGGCCGGAGCAGGTGGCCGAGGTTCAGGCCCGCCTGGCCGAGACTGGGGAGCCTGCCTTCGAGATCGGAACCATCGAGACGGGGGAGCGGGGCGTCGAGCTGAGCTGACCCGGCCCGGGCGGTCACTGGGCGGTCTTCCTCGACCCCGGCGCGGCCACTTCGCCCGACTCCGGCCCCTGGCGTCCCGCCGAAGAAAACGCGTTGACACTTCCATGGGGCGGAATCTATTCTCCCCGTTCGGTTAGGGCGATTAGCTCAGCTGGTTAGAGTGCTTGCTTGACATGCAAGAGGTCACTGGTTCGATTCCAGTATCGCCCACCAGCTTTACATACCCGGGAGGGCACCGACTCCTGGGGCGGAAGATCGATCCAAGCAGGAGCGCCGCTCCTCACCCGCCGGCCAAAACGAGCCAGGCAGGGTTCCGGACCCCGAAGGGCCTCCTCACGTAGTTGAGGTGGGTTCGTCGTGGGCGTGGGGCGGCCTTCGGGTCGCCTTTTTTCGTTTCGTGTCCGTGGAAAGGACGGTGCAAGGAGGGTTTGCTATTCCGCCTAAATCAGACCTCGCGAGGGTGAATGACAAGATCCGGTCGCCGATGGTCCGGGTCGTCGGTGATGACGGCAATCAGCTCGGAGTGATGGCGATCTCCGATGCACTTCGGATGGCACGTGAGATGGGGCAGGACCTCGTCGAAGTGGCTCCGAATGCGAAGCCGCCCGTCTGCCGGGTCATGGACTACGGGAAGTACAAGTACCAGCAGTCCAAGCGAGACGCGATGGCGAAGAAGCGCCAGCACCAGACCCAGGTCAAGGAGGTCAAGCTCCGCCCGAAGATCGAGCGGCACGACTTCGAGACCAAGATGCGCAACGCGCGCAAGTTCCTCGGCGAGAGGGACAAGGTCAAGGTGACGGTCATGTTTCGCGGTCGCGAGATGTCTCACCCGCAGTTGGGGTACGAGCTCCTCCAGGCCGTGATCGCCGAACTCACGGACATCGGCCAGGTGGAACAGAATCCGTCGGCGGAAGGACGGACGATTACGATGCTGCTCTCGCCGCTGCCGCAAGGGGCGAAGACGAGCTCCAAGAGCGCGGCCGAAGACGAGTGAGCGACTCCGTCGGATCGACGGACGCGAGTTTCGCAAGACGAGGAAAGGAGGGCACGAGGATGCCCAAGATGAAGACGAAGAGAGCCGCAGCCAAGCGGTTCAAGCTGACCGGGTCAGGTCGCCTCAAGCGGCGTCGGTCCATGATGGGGCACTTCCTGACCAAGAAGGCCTCGAAGCGGAAGCGCCAGCTTCGCAAGACCGGCTTCGTCGCCAAGGCGGACGAAAAGCGGATCCTGCGCGTGCTCGGACGCGCCTAGTCCCGTAGTACCGCCGTAGAAGAGTTTCACCTTCTTTCGACGTTCGCGGGGCCGGTGCGGCCGATAGTCGAACGATACGGAGTCGCCAAGAGATGTCCAGATCCAGATCCATCGTCCCGAGTCGCGCACGTCGCAAGCGCGTACTCGCCGCGTCCAAGGGAAACTTCCAGGGGCGCCGTAAGCTCTATCGCGTAGCCGCAGAGAACGTCCTGCGCGGCATGGCATACGCCTACCGGGATCGCAAGCAGCGCAAGCGTCACATGCGGACTCTCTGGATCCAGAGGATCAACGCTGCCGCCCGCACCTACGGTATGAGCTACAATCAGCTCATCGATGGCCTCAAGAAGGCCGAGGTGCTGATCGACCGGAAGATGCTGAGCGACCTCGCCGTCCACGATCTCGACGCGTTCGGGAAGATCGTCGAGACCGCGCGTCAGCACCGGGGATAACGAATCAGGCTGCAGCCCGGGCCTCGTGTCCGGTTCCAGGGAGTTCCGATGGGCAACAACGGAGTGGAGTCCACGGCAGACGTTTCGATCGAGATGGAGCTCGACCTGATCGAGGAGAAGATCCTCAAGGCGGCCGAAACGATCGAGAAGCTGCGCGCCGAGAAGGCCAGCCTCGAAGCCGAGTGCGAACGCCTGCGCGCGGAACGTGGAGAGACGGTGTCTCGGATCTCGAAGATCTTGGAGAAGGTCGACGCGATCGAGACACTCTGAGTAGGTCCGGGGGCCGTCTGGCTCCCGGCGCCCGAGGTGCCCTCTTCGTCCCGTCCTCGTTCCTCGTCGAGACCCAGCGCTCGAACCTTCGGCATCGAGCCAGTGTCCTGCCGAGGTTGGATGGAGTGGGAGCCTCCCTCTCGATAGGAGGGATCCATTGGTCGACGACGGCGGCACACCTGTCAGCATCCACGGCGAGGAGTTCAAGATCCGGGGCGCCGAGCCCGAACGGATACGGGCGCTGGCGGAGTTCGTCGATGCACGCTTCCGCGAGATGGAGAAAGCCTCGCGCACGCACGATCTTCGTCGACAGGCAGTACTGGTATCCCTCAACATTGCCGAAGAGGTCTTCCGCGAACGAGAGAGGCGTCTGGACGATCAGGAGCGGACGCGCTACCGTCTTCGCGAATGCAGTCGGTATCTCGACGGAGCGCTCGAGGAATCAGATCCCGCCGGATCGTGAGCCCCGAGCATCCAAGAAGTAGGGCCACCGTCTCGCTGATCTCCTGGTGACGGGGTATGGCTCCTTGAGCCAACACTATCCGCGAGGGAGCTGAAAACCGGTCTACGAGTGGCCGTCCTCCGGGACGACGCGAGGGAACGGGATAGGCGCCCACCTGGTTATCCAGGTTCAAGGCCAGAACCCGCACCGGAGATCGGCGTGACGGTGGCCTCTTCACCCCACCATCCGGGAGTTCCCCGTGCGCATACTCTTCATCGGCGACATCGTCGGCCGTCCGGGCCGCCGAGCGGTAGAGGCATTGCTTCCCGACTTGCGCTCGGAGTTCGCGATCGACCTCGTACTCGCGAACGTGGAGAACGCCGCCTCGGGTCGAGGCATCCAGCCGGCCGCGGCCAAGGAGATCTGGTCGGCGGGAGTGCAGGTCTTCACCGGCGGGAACCACATCTGGGACAAGTCCGACGGAATCGACCTGATCGCGAAGGATCCTCGGATCGTCCGTCCCCTGAACCTTCCTCCCGGTACGCCTGGACGCGGTCTCGGCCTCTACGAAGTCGGAGAGGTGACGGTCGCGGTCGTGAACCTGCTCGGACGCGTGTACATGAGCCCAGCCGAGTGTCCGTTTCGTGCGATCGACACCGCACTCGAATCGCTGGCAGGGCGGGCCCAGGTGGTCTTCATCGACTTCCACGCGGAAGCCACGGCGGAGAAGATCGCGTTCGGCTGGCACGTGGACGGACGCGCGTCCGCCGTCATCGGCACACACACCCACGTGCAGACCGCGGACGAGCGGATCCTTCCCGGCGGCACGGCGTATCTCACTGACGCCGGGATGACCGGCCCGCACGACTCCGTGATCGGGGTGCGGAAGGAAGACGCCGTGCGGAAGATGATCACCGGGCTTCCGGTGCGGTTCCAGACTGCGGAATCGGACATTCGGCTCCATGGAGTGCTGCTCGAGGTCGATCCGTCGAGCGGCCGCGCGCAGAAGGTCGAGCGGATCCAGCGCGCTCTCACGGAAGGGAAGCGATGATGGCGGAGAGGCTAGACGGAAAGGCGCTGGCGAAGTCGATCCGAGCCCGACTGGCGGAGCGGATCGAACGGGAGGGACTACGTCCGGGGCTCCTGCTCATCCGCGTCGGGGAAGACCCTGCGTCGGTCGTCTACGTTGGTGGCAAGGAGAAGGCGTCGAAGCAGGTCGGGATCGCGTCGCGGGTGGAAGTGATGCCCGAGTCGACGTCCGAGAGCGCCCTTCTCGCGCGGATCGCCGAGGCGAACGAAGATCCGTCCGTCCATGGGATCCTCGTCCAGCTTCCGGTGCCCAAGCAGATCGATCCGGACCGGATAGCCGAAGCGATCGCCCCACACAAGGACGTGGACGGTCTCCATCCGATCAACCAAGGGTTCCTCACGCTCGGTGCGCCGCGTCTCGTCTCGTGTACGCCGCTCGGCGTGCTCGCCTTGCTCCATCGGTACGAAGTGCCACTCTCCGGACGCCACGTCGTCGTGCTCGGCAGAAGCCAGATCGTGGGCAGGCCGCTCTCCGTGCTTCTCGGCCTCAAAGCGCCCTGGGCGGACGCGACCGTCACGGTGTGTCACAGCCGTTCCAAGGGGTGGGAGTCGCTGACGCGCGAAGCAGACGTCGTCATCGCCGCGATGGGTAGGCCCGAGGCCGTGACGGGGCAGCACATCCGCCCAGGCGCTGCAGTGGTCGACGTCGGTATCCACCGGATTCCGCGCGACCACGGCAAGGATGCGCTCGTCGGCGACGTCCACGCGGAGAGCGTGGAGCCTGTCGCCGGGTTCCTCAGCCCCGTGCCCGGCGGAGTCGGGCCGCTCACGATCGCGCTGCTTCTCACGAACACGGTCTACTCTGCGCTCGCGTCGGCTGGGAAGGCGGGGACCTCCGGGCCGGTCGAGTTCGCGCTGGAAATGGCGGACGTGACCTCGCGATGAGTGACACCTACTCGCTCTTCCCGTCCGAGGAGGAACGGGTGCTCTCGGTGGGAGAGCTCACCCGTTGGATCCAGGACGTACTCGAAGGCGAGCTCGGTCGGATCCAGGTCGAGGGCGAGATCTCCGGATGGAAGCTCCACGCGTCGAGCGGGCATGCCTACTTCGCGCTCAAAGACCCCGAAGTCGACGCGTTGATCCAGTGCGTCATCTGGTCGAGCACCATGCGGCGTCTCCGTGTGCGTCCCCAGAGCGGGATGCAAGTGCGCTGCGTCGGCCGAGTCGCCGTCTATCCCGCACGCGGGGTCTATCAACTCTACGTCGACCGGCTCGACCTCCGCGGTGAGGGCGAACTCCAGGCGGCGTTCCTGGAGCTACGCCGCCGACTCGAAGCGGAGGGCCTCTTCGACCCCGAGCGGAAGAAGCCTCTTCCCAGGTTTCCCAAGCGGATCGGCGTGGTCACCGCGCCCGATGGAGCCGCTCTTCGCGATCTCCTTCGCGTGCTCGGGCAGCGTTGGCCCGCGGCGGAGGTGTTCCTCTGGCCTGCCCAAGTGCAGGGCGTGGGTGCTGCGGAGTCGATTGCGCGAGGAGTGCGGACGTTGGACGGACTCTCCGCGTTCGACGTGCTCATCGTGGGGCGTGGCGGAGGATCGCTCGAGGATCTCTGGGCCTTCAACGAAGAGCTGGTCGCGCGGGCCGTGGCGGATTGCCGGACGCCGGTGGTTTCGGCCGTCGGTCACGAGATCGACTTCACGATCTGCGACTTCGTGGCGGACGTGCGGGCAGCCACGCCGACTCATGCTGCGGAGCTCGTCGTCCCCGATCGTCAGGAAGTAGAGGCGCGTCTCGTTCGCGACGCGCGCGCTCTCCGGACGAGGCTCGAAGAGCGAGTGCGCTCGCTCCGTCTCCGTTTCCTCCGGCTCTCCAAGGACCGGGCGTTTCTCGCTCCCGAGTCCCGCATCCGCACCGGTCGACTCGACGTCGATCGGCTCT
This sequence comes from Candidatus Eiseniibacteriota bacterium, assembly GCA_020633975.1. Lineage (GTDB taxonomy): Bacteria > Eisenbacteria > RBG-16-71-46 > CAIMUX01 > CAIMUX01 > JACKCR01. The sequence goes on from JACKCR010000002.1 coordinate 765,670, forward strand.
CGGACCGGCTCGAGCGGTCCCTGAGGCGACCGACCGAGGAAGGGCGGCTTCGGCTCCGGCGGGCCGAGGAACGGCTGGCCCGGTCCGGCGTCGAGGTCGTTCTCGAGAAGGAACGTGCCCGCCTGGAGACGTTTCGGACACGGATCGAGCGGCGACAGGAACGTCTTCTGGCCGAGTCGAGACGACGGTCCGAGCTCGCCGGGGCGCGGCTCCGGGCCCTCGGCCCGGACGGTGTGCTCGCTCGCGGGTACGGAATCGTCCTGGCGGGAGATGGGCGGATCGTTCGAGATGCAGCCGCCACGAACGATGGTGACGAGATTCGCGTGAAGCTCTCGCGCGGGGAGTTGGAGTGCCGGGTCGAGGCGCGTACACTCGGCCAGATGGAGACGAACGATGGCTGAGCGGAAGCGCTCCGAGAGAGGCGAGCGATGACGAAGCGTTCAGGGGAGCAAGCTCGATGACGGAGCCGAAGCGCCCAAGGAAGGCCGAACGTGGAGCGGGAACCGACCCCGCCGGAACCGTCTCGACCGGAACCGACGCAGGCGGAACGGCGGCCGAGCCGCTCCAGTTCGAAGACGCGCTCGAACGCCTCGAAGTGTTGGTCGAAGAGATGGAATCGGGCGATCTTCCGCTCGAAGAGACGATCGCGCGGTTCGAGGAGGGGCAGAAGCTCCTCCGGACCTGCGGCGAGCTGCTCGACCGCGCAGAGCAGCGGGTGAAGACGATCCTGAGACGCGCCGACGGCACGCTCGAGACCGAAGATTGGGAGGAGGCGGACGGTGACGAAGGCGCCTGAGAACGCCTGGACGAAGTGGCTCGACAGCGAGAGTCCGTCGATCGAACGGGCGTTGGAGGAGTCCCTTCCCGCGGCCCGGAAACGTCCCGAGAGCATCCATCGCGCGATGCGCTATGCGGTCTTCTCGGGAGGAAAGCGGATCCGGCCGGGGCTCTCGGTTCTAGGGTATCGGTCCGAAGGCGGGAAGGGCGACGCGGGAGCGCAGCTCGGTGCGGCCATCGAGATGCTGCACACCTTCTCCCTCATCCACGACGATCTTCCCTGCATGGACGACGACGATCTCCGGCGCGGACGTCCCACCGTGCACAAGGAGTACGACGAAGCGACGGCCGTACTCGCCGGCGATGCTCTCCAGGTACTCGCCTTCGATCGGATCGGGCGGCTCCCGGCGTCTGCCGAGCGGCGGCTCAAGGTGCTGACGCTCATCACGGAGGCGGTCGGGACCGCGGGCGTGATCGGTGGACAGGTCGTCGACATCGAGAGTGAAGGACAGGAGATCACCCCCCAGCGGCTGCGCTGGATCCACCGGCACAAGACCGGCGCGCTCCTTCGTGCGTCGCTCGTCGGCGGCGCTGTCCTCGCTGGAGCGAATGCGCCGCGCGTAGAGAAACTGACTGAGTTCGGGGAAGCGTTCGGTCTCCTCTTCCAGATCGTCGACGATCTCCTCAACGAGGTCGGAACGTTCGAGGCGCTGGGTCGGGAAACAGGCGGGGATCGCGAGAAGGGCAAGGCGACCTACCCCTCGGTGCTCGGAGAGAATGGGACACGTCGCGCGCTCCAGGCCGCATTCCGTCGCTGCCGCGAGACCGTGCCGGCGAACGGTGCACGCGCCGAGGTCTACTACGGGCTCATCGAGACCGTCGTCGTGCGTCTTCCGGAAGTGTGGTCGGGCTCGCTCTTGGCGGAGTCGGTCGAGTGAAGGTCGTCGCTCTCCAGGCGAATTCGACGAAGCGAGAGTGCATCCTCGCGCTGAGCCGGCTCGCGAGTTGGCTACTCGAACGAGACGTGGCCGTGCGGATTCCGGACGACTCCGCCGGACGGATTCCCGCTGGCGTGGAGCGACTCCCGGAGGATGTGTTTCTCGCGGGCGCAGACCTTCTCGTCGTGTTGGGCGGAGATGGAACGCTGCTGCGCGCGGCGCGTGGCGCGTACCGTCACCGTGTGCCGATCCTCGGCGTCAACTTCGGGACGCTCGGGTTCCTCACCGACATCGACGTCGAAGAGATGATCCCCTCGATGGAGCTGGTGTTCGACGGGGAGTACCGGGTTCAGCCGCGCCTCATGCTGCGAGCGGACGTACTCGACGAAGAAGGCACGGTGGTCGAGAGCGTGGTCGGTCTCAACGACTGCGTCGTCCGAGAAGCCGGCGGCCGCTCCGTCGATATCCAGACTTCGATCGGAGGCACCCCCCTCGCGAACTTCCGGGGGGACGGGATCATCATCTCGACGCCCACCGGATCTACCGCCTACGCCCTCTCCGCCGGAGGGCCGATCGTCGAGCCGTCGGTCCAGGTGCTCATGGCGACGGCAATCTGTCCCCACACCTTCTCGGTCCGTCCCCTCCTCATTCCGGCCCAGGAGGAGATCGAGGTCACCTATCTGAGCCGGGGCGAGCACGTGTACCTCTTCGTCGACGGGCAGTTCGTGATAGAGTTGGACTCTACGCAACGGGTTCGAGTTCGGCGGGCACAGCGTCTCATTCACTTCATCTTGGTTGGGAACAGATCCTTCTACGAGGTTCTGCGTTCGAAACTTCGTTGGGGTGGGGCCTGACCCTCTAGCGGCACGTTGGATCCGGCCCCTAGTGGCTGTTCCGGCGGGCCGACGTGACGAGCCCGGGCCGGAGGTGATGGTTCGGAATGCTCGTCCGATTGGTCCTCGAACAGTTCGTGCTGGTAGACCGGGGAGAACTCGAGTTCGGCCCGGGTCTCAACGTGCTCACCGGGGAGACCGGTGCGGGTAAGTCGATCCTCATCGACGCCCTCGGCCTGCTCGTCGGTGGACGGGGTAGCGCGGACTGGGTACGCAAGGGCTCAGGTGGCCTCCGTCTCGAGGGCGTCTTCGACCTCCACGACAACCCCGAGATCCTGGGGCGGCTGCGCGAGGCCGACATCCCCGTCGACGAAGAAGAGCTCTTCATCGTCCGGCGTGAGATCGGCGCGGATGGACGGAGCCGCTCGTTCGCGAACGGTCGCCAGGTGCTCGTCTCCCAACTTCGGGAATGGACCGAAGGACTGGTCTGGATCGTTGGCCAGGGTGAACAGCGGGCGCTCCTCACTTCGCAGCAGCAAGAGCTCCTCCTCGACCGACTCGCGGGTGGCGGCTCGCACGCACAGCAATACCGTCAACTCCGTCGTCACTACTTGGACTCGAAGCAACGTGCGCGCGACCTCGACAAGGCGCGCGAGGCGTTTCGTGCGGAGGAGGAGTGGCTCGAGTTCCAGGTGCGCGAGCTCGAGTCCGCATCGGTCGAGCCGGGGGAGCGGCAAGAGCTGATCGAGCGCCGCGACGCGCTCGTCCGTGCCAGCCGGGATACGGAGCGACGGCAGGATCTCCTCGCGCGTTTGCAAGAAGACGACGGGTCCGTGCTCGACCACATCGAGACGCTCCTCCATCGCTTGGGAAGCGACCCCGGCGATGCACGCGCGCGCGATGCGAGGTCGCGAGATCCCAGAGTGGGCGATCCCGGGACGGACGATCCCGCGGTCGGTGATCCAGAGTCCTACGATCCTTGGTCCGTCACGCGGGCCGCGCTTCTCTCGGCGCGCACTTCGGTTCATGAGGCGATCGACGCCATCCCCGATGCGCCCGAGGACAGTGAGGCCGAACTCGAACGGATCGAAGAGCGGATCTCCGAGATCGCACGCCTCCTGCGCAAGCACGGCGGCGATGAGGAGAGCCTTCGCGCTCACTTGGACCGGATGCGCGAGCGGCTCGAGCAGGGCCGATGCCTCGACGACGAGATCGATCGAGCCGAGCGCGAGATCCAAGACGTCCAGATCGAGTTGTCGCGCGTAGCCGAGGAGCTCTCCGAGCTCCGCCGGGGCGCGGCGGGACGCCTTTCTGCCAAGCTCACGCCGGAGCTCGAAGCGCTGGCCATGCCCGGCGCGGCGCTGGCGTTCGAGTTCGACCGGCAAGAGTCGCCCGACGGACTCGGGTCCGGTGACGGCCCACGCTACCTTCCACTCGAAGGTGGACTCGACCGGATCACGGTGCGCTTCCAGAGCCACGGCGGGCTCGAGTGGGGAGACCTCGGACGGGTCGCTTCCGGAGGCGAACTCTCGCGTGTCCTCCTCGCCATGCAGGCGGTACTCGGTGAGGGCGCTCCGCCCGCCACCTGGGTCTTCGACGAGATCGACCAGGGGATCGGTGGCGAGACCGCGCGCCGAGTGGGTGAGAGGCTCGCTCGCATGGCGGAGCACACGCAGGTGCTGCTCGTGACCCATCTACCGGCCATTGCCGCGCTCGCGCAGCGCCATCTGACCGTGACCAAGGAAGGCTCGGACGCTGTTCCCTCCGCGCGAATCCACCCAGTCGAGGGGGAGGAACGTCTTGCCGAGTTGGCTCGGATGCTCTCCGGGGACGTCGGGTCGAAGATCGCGCGGAAACACGCCGAAGAACTCCTGGGAGCCGCGTCCGTCGTGGCCAAGAGAACGCGGGCGTCCGCGCCGAAGAAGCGCACCCCGAGTACGCGGTCGGGATCGTCCCGGAGACAGAAGGAGCCTCGATGATCACGCCGACGCGCGAGGAGTTCCGGCGGCTGGCCCGGACCCACGACATCGTCCCCGTCCATCGCGAGATTCTCGCGGACGAGGAGACGCCGGTGTCTGCGTTCCGGAAGCTCGACCCCCGCGGTCCCGTTGCGCTCCTCGAGTCGATCGAAGGCGACGAGAACTGGGGACGCTACTCGATGATCGCCCTCGACCCACGCCGGATCTTCGAGAGCCGTGGATGCACCGTGCGGATCCTCGAGAACGGCGAAGCGGACGAGTCCGAAACGGACGACCCGATGGCTCGTCTTCAGGATCTCGTGCGTTTGGAGCGGGCCGCCGACGTGCCCGGCTTGCCACGGATGACCGGTGGTGCGGTCGGATTCGGCTCCTACGACCTCGTCCGAAGCTTCGAGCGACTTCCCGAGACCGCGAAAAGAGATCTCGACGTGCCGGACAGTCGGTTCGTCTTCTTCGATACCGCCGTTCTCTTCGATCACCAGTTCCACACGCTCAAGATCGTGGTGAATGCACGGCCCAGCGCGCCGGGAGAGGTCGTGGGGGCTGGACGCTCCAACGATGCAACGTCCGGAGAGACAGGCCGGGACGCAGTCTCCGATGCGGCATCTGATGCAGCGTCCGATGCCGCCTACGATGCGGCCGTCGCGCGCATCGAGGAGATCGAGGCCGAGCTGGCCCGAGCGGTCGGGCGACGTCCCGCCACGGAGACGCGAGCGAACGCACCGGCCTTCGAGAGCACGATGTCCAAGGCCGAGTACATGGCCGCGGTCGATCGAGCCAAGGAATACGTGAGGGCGGGAGACATCTTCCAGGTCGTCCTGGCCCATCGCCTCGAGGCGAAGCTCGAGGCGGAGCCGTTCGAGGTCTACCGCGCGCTCCGGGTCACGAACCCGTCGCCCTACATGTTCTTTCTCGACTTCGGCGATCTCCAGCTCATCGGCGCATCTCCCGAAGTGTTGGTCCGCCGGGAAGGGGACCGGGTCGAGGTCCGTCCGATCGCGGGAACGCGTCCGCGAGGGCGAACCGAGGCCGAGGACAAGCTGCTCGAAACGGATCTCCTGGACTCGCAGAAGGAGCGCGCCGAGCACGTCATGCTCGTCGACCTGGGGCGGAACGACGTGGGGCGGATCGCGGACTTCAAGACCGTGGTGGTCGACGACTTCATGGTCGTGGAGCGGTACTCGCACGTCATGCACATCGTCTCCAACGTTCGCGGGCACGTTCCGCCGGAGCGAGGGAACGACGAGATCCTCGCTGCCTGTTTCCCCGCCGGCACCGTGAGCGGTGCGCCCAAGATCCGCGCCATGGAGATCATCGAGGAGCTGGAGCCGGTGCGTCGCGGCATCTACGCGGGCGCGGTCGGCTACCTGGATCTCCACGGCAACATGGACACGTGCATCGCGATCCGCACCCTTTGGATGATGAACGGGACGGCCTACCTCGGCGTCGGCGCGGGGATCGTCGCGGATTCGGATCCCGAGGCGGAGTATCTCGAGACGATGAACAAGGGAAGCGCGATCCTCCGGGCCTGCGAGCTCGCGGAGCGAGGGCTCCACAGCTTCTCGAGAAGCGACCTCAAGCGCCGGGTGCATGAGCTGCCGAAGAAGGGGGAGACGGCGTGATCCTCGTCATCGACAACTACGACTCGTTCACCTACAACCTCGTCCAATACCTGGGCGAGCTCGGGGCCGAAGTCGAAACGCATCGGAACGACGAGATCGACCTCGCGGCGATCGCCGAACTCGCACCGAAGGGGATTCTCGTCTCGCCGGGACCAAAGCGTCCCGAGGACACCGAGCCGAGCAACGCCATTCTCCGTGAGTTCGCCGGGAAGATTCCGATCTTCGGCGTCTGCCTCGGGCATCAATGCATGGCCCACGTCTACGGCGCCAAGGTCGTGCGTGCCGAACGGCTCATGCACGGGAAGACCTCTCCGATCCTCCACGATGGGCGCGGTGTCTTCCACGGGCTGTCGAGCCCGTTCGAGGCGACGCGCTACCACTCGCTACTCGTCGACCCGGATACCGTGCCCTCTGAACTCGAAGTGACTGCGTGGACGCCCGAGGGCGAGATCATGGGACTCCAGCACAAGGAGCATCCTCTCTGGGGAGTGCAGTTCCATCCGGAGTCGATCCTCACGGCGGAAGGAAAGCAGATCCTGGCGAACTTCCTTCGTCTCGTCGGGGAGGTGGCGTGATGAGCGCAGGCGCAGGAGATCCCCACATCGTGCGTGCCCTGGCCCGCGTCGCGGAGGGCGGTTCGCTCTCCAAGGACGAATCTCGAGACGTCCTCGCGGAGGTGATGCGGGGAGAGGCCACGCCGGCCCAGATCGGTGCGTTCCTCATGGGAATGCGGATGAAGGGCGAGACGTCAGAAGAGCTGGCGGGAGCCGCCGAAGCGATGCGGGCCGTCGCGTCTCGTGTCACTACTTCACGCACGCCGCTCCTCGACACGTGCGGTACGGGCGGGGACGGTTCCGGCACATACAACGTCTCCACTGCCGTTGCACTCGTCGCGGCCGCGGCGGGTGCAAACGTAGCGAAGCACGGAAACCGCTCCGTGAGCAGCAAGAGCGGGTCGGCCGACGTGCTGGAGCGACTCGGTCTCCGGCTGGACCTCGACGCGGACCAGATGGGGCGATGCCTCGATGAAGTCGGGATCGCGTTCCTCTTCGCGCCTGCACTGCACGGCGCGATGAGACATGCGATCGGGCCGCGTCGCGAGATGAAGCTCCGCACGCTCTTCAACCTCCTCGGGCCCCTCACGAATCCGGCTGGCGCGGGGCGCCAACTACTCGGTGTCTATGATCGAGGACGTGCGCGTCAGGTGGCGGAAGTGCTCGCCATGCTCGGAACGGAGCGCGCATGGGTCGTGCACGGATTGGAAGGGCTCGACGAGCTTTCCGTGGTCGGGCCGTCCGTCGTCTTCGACGTTGCGAACGGCGAAGTCGAGGAGCGCGAACTCGACCCGAAGGCGCTCGGGTTTCCGGCCGTCGATCCGGCCGAACTCGCAGGCGGGACCCCGGAAGAGAATGCGGACTGGATGCGGAAGCTGCTCGAAGGGAGAGAGGTTGGGGGCTCGCGCCAGATGGTCGTCCTCAACACCGCCGCCGCTCTCGTGGTGACAGGCCGGGTAGACGACCTGTCCGCCGGACGTGAACTGGCAGAAGAGACTCTGAAGTCGGGAGCGGGAGCGGAACTCCTCACCCGGCTCGTGGAGGTAGCGCGATCTCTGTGAGCTCGATCCTGGAAGAGATCTGTCGGACGAAGCGGGAACGGGTGGCCGAGCTGCGCCGAGAACGTAGCTTCGCCGACCTCGAATCGAGCGAACTCTACGCCGTCGAGCGACGCTCCCTGTCCACGGCGCTTCGTCGCGGCAACGCGGAAGATCCGGGCGATCCGGTGCGGTTCCTCTGCGAGATCAAGCGCGCGTCGCCCTCCGCCGGATGGATCCGTCCCGGAGCGGACGCTGTCGAGATCGCGGAGTACTACGAGCGGGCGGGGGCGAGCGGACTCTCCCTCCTCACCGAAGAGGCGTACTTCAAAGGCGTGCTCGATGACCTCCCGCGCGTGCGCGAAGTGGGTCTCCCCGTGCTCATGAAGGACTTCTTCGTCGATCCCTACCAAGTCGTGCTCGCGCGGAGCATGGGAGCGGATGCACTGCTCCTCATCGCCGCATTGGGCGACCGGCCGCTCCTTCGTGAGATGCGCGCCGCGGCAAAGGAACTCGGCCTCGACGTGCTTCTCGAGGTTCACGACGAGTGGGAGTGCGAGGTCGCACATGAACTCGCGCCCGAGCTCTCCGGGGTCAACAACCGGAACCTCAAGACGTTCGAGGTCGATCTCGCGACGAGCGAACGGCTCTACGAGCTCCTCCCGAAGGGCACACGTCTCGCCGAGAGCGGGATCAAGACTCGGGACGACGTCGTCCGTCTCGAACGGGCGAGGTTCGACGGACTCCTGGTCGGTGAGTCGCTCATGCGGAAGGAGCATCCCGGCGACGCCCTTCTGGAGCTCCGCGGGATCGAGCCGGGTGAGGAGCGGCAGCGAGAGGCGCGGCGGCGAGAGGCGCGTTCCGAAGCGCGGCCTGACGCAGAGGACGAGCGGTGACCTCTTCCTCCACCGATAGGGCCACGGTCCGCGTCAAGATCTGCGGACTCACGCGTCCCGGCGACGCTGCGCTCGCAGCCGGACTCGGTGCGTCCTTTCTCGGGTTCGTCTTCGCTCCGTCTCCGAGGCAGGCGGATCCGGACGACGTGGCGATGTGGCTCCCGGACGTTCGCGCTGCCTTTCCAGGCGTGCGCTCCGTCGGAGTGTTCGTGAATCCGACGGACGAGCAGCTGCGAAGTGCGCTCGCGCGCGTCGACCTCGACCTGGTCCAGATTCACCGGCGCGCGTCGGCGCCCGACATCGACGTTCCGTGGATCCGCGCCGTCCATCCGAACGAACTCCCATCTGGGCAGTCTCGTTCCCCTTGGGCGTGGCTCGTCGACACACCGTCGGCCAACCAAGCCGGAGGCACGGGGAAGACGTTCGACTGGTCGGTCCTGCCCACGCCGCCGCGGCCCTATCGGCTCTTCCTCGCGGGTGGTCTCGCGCCCGAGAATGTGGCGGAGGCGGTACGACTGGCGAGGCCGTACGCGGTCGATGCGTCGTCACGCCTCGAGTCTCAGCCGGGTTGCAAGGATCCGACGAAGCTCGCTGAGTTCTTCGACGCGGTCCGCGGCACGGAGACCCGAGCGGGAGCCGGAGCGGGGGAAAGTGAAGCGAGTGGAGCCCGAGACGAGTCGTAGAGAGAGCCGAGAGGCGATCGAGACCAAAGGGAGATCGAGATGACGGAGCGAAGCGCCAACGGCCAGAATGCCCATGGCCAGAACGCCCACGGGCGCGTCGGGACTCACCCGGGAGATACGGGTCACTTCGGTGCGTTCGGCGGGAGCTTCATCCCGGAGACGCTGTCCGCCGCGCTCGACGAGCTGCGCGCCTGCTACGAATCGCTCGAAGGGGACGAGGAGTTCTGGTGCGAACTCGACGATCTCCTCGCGAACTTCGTCGGCCGTCCCACTCCGCTCTACCGCGCGATCGGCCTCGAACGCAGCTGGGGGGCGGGCGTCGGTTCGCCCAAGATCTACCTCAAGCGTGAGGACCTCGCCCACACGGGCGCGCACAAGATCAACAACTCGCTCGGCCAGGCGCTGCTCGCAGCACGCAAGCTGGGCAAGAAGCGGATCATCGCCGAAACCGGCGCGGGCCAGCACGGTGTGGCCACGGCGACTGCCTGCGCGCTCCTCGGTCTCGACTGCGTCGTCTACATGGGTCTCGAAGACACGCACCGTCAGGCCCTCAACGTCTTCCGGATGCGCCTCCTCGGCGCGGAAGTGGTCGCGGTCGACTCCGGAAGCAAGACGCTCAAGGACGCGATCAACGAAGCGATGCGCGACTGGGTGACGAACGTCGACGACACGCACTACATCCTCGGCTCCGTCCTCGGGCCCCATCCGTTCCCGAAGCTGGTCCGCGACTTCCAGTCCGTGATCGGGCGGGAAGCGCGGGCGGCCATCCTGGAGCGGGAGGGGCGTCTCCCCACGCACCTCGTCGCGTGCGTCGGGGGAGGGTCCAACTCGATCGGTCTCTTCCACCCGTTCGTCCAGGACGAAGGCGTGGCCATGATCGGGGTCGAGGCCGGGGGAGAAGGGATCGCGTCGGGACGGCACGCCGCGCGCTTCGCCGAGGATCGGGTGGGTGTGCTCCACGGAACGCGCACCTACGTCCTGGAGGACGAACACGGACAGATCCGGGAGACGCACTCGGTGTCCGCCGGGCTGGACTATCCCGCGGTCGGCCCCGAACACGCCATGCTCCACGACATGGGAAGGGTCGAGTACCACTCTGCGACCGACGCCGAAGCGCTGGAAGCGTTCCAGGAGTGCTCACGTCTCACCGGAATCATCCCGGCGCTCGAGACCGCGCATGCACTCGCGGAGGCGAAGAAACTGGCGGCTTGCGCACATTCAGATGATCTGATAATCGTCAACCTCTCCGGGCGGGGGGACAAAGACGTCCAGTCCGTGTCCCGGATTCTCGGTGAGGCCCCGTAGCTCAGCTGGATAGAGCGTCTGCCTCCGGAGCAGAAGGTCGCAGGTTCGAATCCTGCCGGGGTCACATCCCTCCGGAACCGGTCGAAGTCCCGCTGCAGAATGCCCTCCTGGACCGTGCACCATGCCCGATAGGATCCATATCCCGCGTCCGGAATCTCGTAGGACGGACGCCAACGCCTGGGTACCCGAGGTCATCCATGGGGGAGTGCTCGCTCTCCTCGCAGGTGCACTCTTCGTCTTCGTCCGCGTCTTCTCGTCCGTGAAGGGGCGTCTCGGCCTCGATGGGCAGAAGGGGTGGGCACTCGTCATCGGGTTCGCGATCATCGAGTTGTACCTGATCCTTCGCACGCTACGTCAGCTTCGAAAGGCCCGCGAAACCTACGCCGCGGCGCGCCAGGAACACCCTTCGGACGCCTGATCCCGGTACTGGCCAAAGTCTGTCCGGTGCGAGGCACGGGGATTGTTTCCATACCGTGGATACGAGTGCGAGGGGGGGAACTCCGGGGCACCCGCCTCCACCCCGTGAACGCGACTCTATTCCTTGAAGGATGCTGACATGGACGCCCTCAGGTTGAGCCAGGATCTCCTCGAGTGCATCGACCTGGGCCCCTCCGCGGCCCGGGAAGTTTGGCTACACCGTACGCTCGAACGGCTCAGGCTCGCAGTGGGGGCGAGCTTCGTTTCGCTCGTCGAAGATCGAGACGGACAGGTCACCCGGTGGTTCGTCGACCGGGACGGTCTCAAGACCGAAGCGCGAGAGCTGCGTGAGGGCCTCGCCGTCCGGCTCTCTCGGGAACCCAAACAGTTCCTTTCTGGGCTCGCCGAAGCGGGTTCGGGGTTCGCGCAGGGCATCGACGGTCCGAGTGGCTTTTCGGTGGGTACGTTCGCGCTGCGTTCGGTTCCACTCGAGTCTCGCTCGGTTTGGGTCGTGGCTGGGATCTCTCGTCCGGACGAGTCGTGGTGCGACCGGAGCCTCGCCCTGCTCGAGATCGGGACGCGTGCGCTGCGGACGGCGCTCCACATCGAGTCCGAAATGGAGCGCCTCGAAGATCTGGCGATGACCGACGGTCTCACCCTCATTCCAAACTACCGCTACCTTCGGCAGGTTCTCGAAGCGGAGATGGAGCGCGCGCGCCGCTACGGAGAGGTGTTCTCCGTCGTCATGGTGGATGTCGACAACCTCAAACAGTACAATGCCGCGCACGGTCATCTGGCCGGCAGCGAAGTGCTGCAGAGGATCGCGGCGGTCCTCCGTCGCGAGATCCGCGGCTCGGATACGGTCGCGAAGTACGGTGGAGACGAGTTCCTCCTCGTGCTGCCTCGCACCGTCGCCTCCGGGGCGCTCGCCCTCAGCGAGCGGATCCGCCGCCGTCTCAACGAGACGTTGGTCGGCCGAGGTGGCGAGGCGCTTTCCTGTTCGTTCGGGGTCGCCTCCTTCCCCAAGGACGGATTCGACTACGAAGGGCTGATTGCGTCGGCCGACCGTGTGCTGTACGAAGCGAAGTTGGATGGACGGAACCGCGTCGTCTGGACGGGGGAGTCGGGGACGGGTGGGGTGAAGAGCGGTCCGGAGCGAGAGCGGGTCCGCGAGATCTCCACGATGCCCGGAGACCGCCGCTAGCAGCCCGCTAGGACGACCCCCGGTTCCCTTTCGCGAACTGGAACCGGAGGAGTCCCCAGGATGAACGACCTCTACGCGACCCTCATCTCGGTCGCCTACATCGGTGCGGTCGTCGGTTCCGCCGAGTTCCTCCGCCGGTCCGGTCGGATCGGGTTCGACCTCTCCCGCAAATGGGTCCACGTCGGTGTCGGGACCTGGATCCTTCCCACCACACTGCTGTTCCAGTCGCCGTTCTGGGCAGCGTTCCTTCCCGGGATCTTCGTGCTCGCGAACGCTGTCAGCCATCGCCTGAAGCTCATGAAGGCGATGGACGAGGAGTCCGGGGACAACTTGGGCACGACGCTCTTTCCCCTCGCCTTCGTCCTCGCGATCGCCCTCTTCTGGAACCGAGACGGGGGCAAGGCCGCCCTGGTCGCCGGGATCCTGGTCCTGGCCTGGGGCGATGCAGCGGCCGCTTTGGTAGGCAAGCGGTTCGGGCGTCACCGCTACGCCGTCGGCACGAACTGGCGGAGCCTGGAGGGGTCGGCAGCCATGCTGGCTTTCTCCGCCCTCGCGATCGCCGTGGCCGGGCAGTTCGTAGGTTCAGAACCCTACGGACTCCTGCCGATCCTGGGAGGGGCGGTCCTGGCGACGGGGCTCGAGGCAGGGAGCCGGTGGGGATTCGACAACCTTCTCGTTCCTCTTGGAACCGCCTTGTTTCTTTGGGGTTTGCCGTGGTGATCCCCGAGTCGTAACCGATCAGGTCCGTTCATCCATCGCTTCTTCAGGGCTGGCCGGACGGGGTACACTCGTGGAGTAAGCAGGCCGGGGACGATCAGAGGACTTAGATTGTGGGCGCTTCTCCCGACGCCGAGTGGAGGGAGGTGCGTCTCGATACGTTTCGAGGGAGCCGACCTCCGATGCACGACTCCAACCTCCGCCCCTGGGCCCTAGCCCTCGTCCTGCTCTGTGCTCTCGCGGTTCAGCCCGCCTCCGCACAGTACTTCGGCCAGAACAAGGTGCAGTACGAGACGCACGACTGGTCGATCATCGAGACCGACAACTTCAAGGTCTACTTCCACGAGGGGGAACGTCGGGTCGCACTCGACGTCGCCCGGATGGCGGAGCGGGCCTACACCCGGATCTCGACCATCCTGAACCACGAGATCGCGGAGCCTGTCCCGATCATCCTCTCCGCGTCGCACGCGGAGTTCCAGGTCTCCAACGTCTCGCAAGGTTTCGTTGGTGAGGGGACCGGGGGCTTCACCGAGTTCCTCAAGCGTCGCGTCGCGATGCCGGTCACTGGCGACTACGGTGAGACCGAGCACGTCCTGACGCACGAACTCGTCCACGCGTTCCAGATCGACCTGCTGACCCACGGCAGCCGGAGTATGGGGGCCGGGCTCCGGTGGGTCCCGCCTCTCTGGGTGATGGAAGGGATGGCGGAGTACGTCTCCACCGGCGAACTCGACCCGCTCACCGAGATGTGGCTCCGGGACGGCGCTCTCGAGGGCTATCTCCTACCCGTGACCTACATGGACCGGATCGGCGACATCCGCGTCTATCGGTACGGCCAGGCGATCATGTCGTACATCGGCCACACCTATGGTGACGAGACGATCGGTGAGTTCTTCAAGAAGCTCAGCGTGACCCACAACGTCTCCCGGGCGATGGAAGAGGCGATCGGCGTCACGCTGGAGAAGCTCTCCGACAACTTCATCCAGGAGATGCGGAAGACCTATCTTCCCGCGGTTGCGGATCACGACCGTCCTGACGACTTTGCCTTCCGTCTCACGCATTCCGAGGCCGAACTGGCCAACGTGAACCTGTCTCCATCCGTCTCGCCGGATGGAGACCACGTCGTGTTCTTCAGCGACCGGTCGCTCTACAACGATCTCTACCTCGCATCGGCCATCGACGGGACGGTGGAGAAGCGACTGGTCAAGGGCGAGCGGAACCCGGACTTCGAGAGCCTGCGCTACTTCCGGAGCACGGCCGACTGGGCGCCGGACGGTGAGTCGATCTGCTTCGTCGCCCTCTCGCAAGGGCGGGACGCGATCTACGTCCAACGGGTTCGAGACGAGAAGATCCTCCACAAACTCCGTTTCGAGCTCGACGGAATCAACAGCCCGTCTTTCTCGAACGATGGCAAGTGGATCGTCTTCTCCGGAATGGACGACGGCAGCTCGAACCTCTACCGCTCCCGAGTGGACGGCACTGGGCTCGAGCAGCTGACGGACGATCGGTTCATGGTGCGCGAGCCGCGGTACTCGTCCGACGGAACCCGGATCGTCTTCATCACGGACCGTGGACCCGACACGGACTTCGACCGGCTCCTCTTCGCGAACCCGAAGGTCGCAATCTACGACCTCGCGTCGGGGAAGATTCAGGTGCTTCCAGAGCAGCCGGGCACGAACATCAGCCCCCACTTCCTCCCGGGAGACGAGTACCTGCTCTACGTGTCGGATCGCTCCGGCATCGCGAACGTCTACCTGCGGAATCTCGCCACGAACGAAGATCGTCGGATCACGAACGTACTGACCGGGGTCAGCGGCATCATTCCGACCGGGACCGCGGCGAGCCTCTCGCGGAACGGAAAGCGACTCGTCTTCTCCGCGTTCAGCCGGGGCGGGCTCGACCTCTTCGCGGTGAAGAACCCGCTCGAGATGTGGGAGGACGGGACGCCCTGGCACGAGCCGGCTCCCGATCCGCTCCTCGCGGACGACCCACAGGATCTCAGCATCCGGATCGCACTCGACGACGGAACGACCCTGCCTCAGCCCCGGAAGCTCGAGGCGACGCCTGGCGAAGCCACCGATGCGGTCCCCGCAGAGTCCGAAGACACCGGCTCTCGCGAGGCGGACGAGGACAAGGCGCCAAGCGGCGCCGAGGGCACGTCCGGTCCTGCCGACGGATCGAACGGCGATACGTCCAGCGGTTCCGACGAGCCGGAGCAGATGGGTCCGGACCTCGCATCCAACTCGGGCGAAGATCCGTTCGACCTCTTCGGTCCCAGTGAGGAGGTGGAGGAGTCCGATCCGGAAGTGGAGGCTCGCCTCGACAGCCTCTGGTCCACGATCCGGGACATCGACGTTCCGGAGGGCGCCGTCCGCGGCAGCGACAACCTTCCGTCGTTCGCGCAGGGGCCCGAGTCTCATGCCGAAGAGGAAGTGGTCGTCACCGACGTCTTCGCCGAGAACCTCGATCTGCCGGATCCGTCCGCGTTCAAGATCGAGCGCTACACTCCGAAGTTCAGTGCCGACTACGTCTCCGCGAACGGCTTCTTCGCGAACAACGTCGGCCTCGCCGCGCAGAGCGTTCTCCAGTTCTCCGACGTGCTGGGCGATCAGATCATCTTGGTCGGTGCCGACGTGTACGGAAGCTTCTCCGACTCGGACCTCTTCCTCGGCTACACGAACCTGAGGCACCGGATCAGCTGGGGAGTCTCGGCGTTCCAGTATCGCAACGACTTCTACATCTTCACCGCGGAAGACACGGACGACTTCGTCAGCCAGATCTACCGAGGCGTCAACCTGACCGTGCAGCGCCCGTTCAACCGGTTCCGCCGGATCGAGACGTCGCTCTCCGGAATGGCCGTGTCGGAGTCCGTCTACCGCGGAAGCTTCTACTCCCAGGAGTTCACGCAAGACCAAGAGGGCACCCGGTACTACTTCCAGCCCGGCCTCGCCCTCATCACGGACAAGACGCTCTACGGATACACCGGGCCGATCAGTGGCGGACGCGACCGGCTCTCCTTCGACGTTGCGTTCGGCGATCTCCAGTACCGCACCTGGCTCGGAGACGTCCGGCGGTACTACAACGTGCGTCAGCGGTATGCGCTCGCGCTCAGGGGCATCGCCGCCACGTCGGACGGACGGGATCCACAGTACTTCCGGATCGGCGGTCCCTACACGATCCGCGGCTACGAGTACGGCGAGTTCCGCGGGACGAAGATCGCGATGGCCAACGCCGAGTTCCGCTTCCCGCTCATCGAGCAGCTCCGCCTCGGGTGGCCGCTTCCGCTCGCGCTTCAGGGGGTGCGGGGGGCGATCTTCTTCGACGTTGGAGGCGCCTGGAACGACAGCTCCGCCTTCAAGCCTGCGGAGTCCCACTCCGGATCCTTCCGGCTCGTGGATCTCCGGGCGAGCTACGGGCTCTCGACGAGCATGAACATCGGCTTCACCATCCTCAAGTGGGACCTGGCCTGGAAGACCGACCTGTTCACGAACCTCGGGAAGCCTGCTGGGTCGATCTCGTTCGGCCTGGACTATTGACGAGCTCGGTGGTTTTCTTCGCCGGGTGCAGGCTTCATCGGAGCGAGTAGGACGGATTCGGCAGTGGGGAGCTGGGCTCCTCCTCCTACTCCTGCTCGCCGGCTTCCTCTACTACTCGTCACCGCCCACCCGGGGCGGCGCAGCCGATCTCGTGCTGCTGAAAGCCCGCGACCTGCTCGGACTCGTTCCGGCGGGAGAGGGGCTGCCGACGTTTCCGAGCTGGGCCACCTGGGCCGGAATCTTCCTCGCCGGAGTCCTCCGGCTGGCGCACGTCCTCGTCGGTGGCGGAGAGACACTCGCCAGCTTCGTGGCCGAGTCCAGCAGCGGTCAGACTGCGTTCCTGCGCTTCTGTGTGTCGTGTCTCGCCGCCGCATCTCTCGTCGGAGGCGCGAGTCTCGTGGCGCGGCTCGCCCGTCCGGAGGACTCGTCTGCCGCGCCGTCGCAGCCGGATCACGCATCTACGAGGACCGGCCCGGCGGCGAACTCGTGGTCGATCGTGGCCGTCATCGCGTTCGTCGGAGTGTTGCTCGCAGCACCCCTCTTGGCCGATCAGATCTCCACGGTTTCGCCGGCGCTCTTCGGCACCATCCTCCTTCTCGCCGCCACGTGGCGCCTCACCGTGCCGTCGGACGCGAACCAGCTCCGGTGGGGAGCCGGTAGTGGCGTCGTCCTCGGCTCGATCTTTGGGACGTGTGGGTGGCTTTGGCCGGTCTTCCCGGTCTTCGCGCTCGCGGCATCCGTCGCGCGGCGTGGATGGCGCGCGGTCGTGGTCGCTCTGGTCGTGGGCGTAGCTTTGGGTCTCGCGCTCGATCCGGCGTATCTGCACGATCCGTCGAACCTTTCGAACCGGCTCCTCACCGAATGGTCGCGGGCTGGCGGATGGAACCTCGCGCCGACGACTCTGGGGAGTCGTTCGGTGCTCGAGGTACTCGCCTTGAAGCCGCTCCTCGGGTGGGGCACGGCAGTTGGAGTGGTGGCTGCGGTCGGTCTTTGGCTCTTCGAGCGCCGTGCCTCGTTGCTCGTCTGGACGGTTGGGCTCTTCGTCGCCTCCGTGCTCGTTCCGGTGACGAGCGGCATCCGGTCTCTGTCCGCAGTGCAGCAGGCCTGGGGCCCGGTCGCCGTCCTCGTCGCAGCGGCCGGAATCGACGGAGTCGGTCGGTCGCCGAAGACCGGGCGCCGGGTGTTGGGCGCGGTCCTCGCGCTGCTGGCGGTGGTGACCGCAGGGGGCGCGCGGTTCGAGGCCAGGAGTGCTCAACCCACGGCGTCACCGGAAGCGGTCGTGGAGGAGATCCGAGCGATCGTACCGCCCGGGGCGCGACTCTTGGCCGAGCGCGCGGTTCCCGGGCTCGAGGGGGCCACGTCCGCGCTGGTCCTGCCGCGCGACAGCCGACATCCGGAGAGATACGACTTCGCGTACTGGCCCCGCTGGTACGCTGGGTTCGACTTCGTGCTCCTGTCCGAACCGCAGTTCGCGCAGAACCGTTCCCGGTCGCGTCCGCTCCACTTCTATGGGCAGCTCAAGGAACAGGGCGAAGCGATTGCTCGCTGGGAGGCCGAGGGCCAAGGCTGGGTCCTCTATCACGTCCCCGAGACGTCTCCCTGGCGTGAGCCGCTTTCGCGATCGGAGCTGACGGCGATCGAGCCCAATCCCGACCTCCTGCAGTTCGTAGATCGGTTGGGCAGTTTCTATGCCGGCACGGGAGCGATCGACCTCGCCGAGGTGCTCTTCCAGGGTGGGCTCCAGCTCGACCCGTCTCGGCAGTCGTTCTACAACAACCTCGGGTCCGTCTACCTGCTCGAGTCCGAGTGGGAAGAGGCGGCCCGTGTCTTCGAGCAGGGACTCCGTCGCGATCCAGACTCACCGGAGCTCTGCTACAACGCGGGGCGCGCTTTCTTCGAGCTCGGAGCGTACGGGCGGGCCGAGTCTCTGCTGAGGCGCGCGGTGGGACTTCGCCCGAACTACGGCGATGCGCACTACGAACTCGCACGTACCTTCCTCGCCCTCGACCAGATCGATCTCGCGAAGGTTGCACTGCGGCAGGTTCTGACCCTGAATCCGTCACCGGAGCGACGCCAGGCAGTCGAATCGGCCCTTGCGCAGCTTCCCGCGTCGCAAGGGGCCGGCGCCGGAGCTGGAGCCACGAGATGACTCCGCCCACGCCCACGCCCTCGCCCAGGCCCTCGCCCCCGCCCCCGCGCACGTCGCCGCACAAGCCCGCGCCGACGTCCGAGCGCACGAGCCGCGAGCGGATCGATGTCCGCGTTCCGAACTGGATCGGCGACGCGATCATGGCCGCGCCCGCACTCCTCGGCTTGGCGAAGGCACGTCCGGATGTGGAGTGGACGCTTTGGGCGGTGCCGCGCACGGCGAGCCTGTTCGAGGGATTCCTAGAGCTCTACGGCGAAGGCTCGTGCTTCTCGCTCGAACCGTTGCCTCCTTCGTTCCGCGGGCCGCGTCGGTTCGCAGACCTCGTCGGCCGGGTTCGTCGGAACGCTGCGGCCGCTGCGCTCGTTCTTCCGCCCTCCTTCTCTTCCGCGGTGCTTCACGCTGCCGCGGGCACCCCGCGACGGTTTGGGTGGCCGGGAGAGGGAAGGCGTCCACTTCTCACGGATGTCGGACCGCGACCTCGGCGCGATGTCCATCTCCGCGTCCAGTACGTAGAGCTGGCTGAGCTTCTCGCGCGTCGCCTCTGGGGACGCGGAGTCGAACCGCCCGTAGAAGGGACGCGTCTGCCGCTGTCCGCGCGCGCTCTGATGGCGGGGGAGGCGACGTGGGAGCGGACTGGTCTCGTTCCGGAGAGGACGATCGTGCTGGCACCGGGCGCGACCTACGGTGAGACGAAGCGTTGGCCGAGTGAGAAGTTCTCTGCGCTCGGCCGGGACCTTCTCGAGAAAGGGTGGTCACTGCTCTGGTTCGGTGGTCCAGCGGAGCGGGAGCTGTGCGAACGGCTCGCCGAGGAGACTCGGAGCGTCTCCCTCGCCGGTTCGCTCTCGTTGCCGGAAAGCCTCGCCTGCCTCACGCGAGTCCGCGCCATGATCTCGAACGACTCGGGCGCGATGCACATGGCGCAGGCGAGCGGGACGCCGGTGGTCGGGATCTTCGGATCGACCTCGCCTACCTGGACCGGGCCCGTCGGCCCGGATGCTCGCGTGGTGCATCTCGGCATCCATTGCTCGCCCTGCTTCTCCCGCACCTGTCCGACCGCGATCGAGTGCCTCACGGGAATCGAGGTCTCGACGGTCCGGGAGCAGGCGTTGGAGCTTGCGAGTCAGGGGCGCACCGGGCTGCGGCCCGCGGTTTTCATCGACCGTGACGGCACGTTGATCGAACTCGTGCCGTATCTCCGTCGCCCGGAAGACGTCCGTCTCGTGCCCGGCGCCGGGAAGGCGCTCCGCGAACTGGCAGACAGAGGCGTGGCGCTCGTCGTGATCACGAACCAGTCGGTAGTGGCGCGGGGTGAGGCGACGGAAGACGATGTCGCTCGGGTTCACGAACGGCTGCGCGAACTCCTCGCCGCAGAGGGTGTCATTCTGGACGGGATCGAAGTCTGTCCCCACCATCCCGACTTCGGACCGGAATGCGCCTGCCGCAAACCGTCCCCGGGGATGATCCTCCGGGCCGCGCATCGGCTTGGGATCGATCTCGAGAGAAGCTGGATGATCGGAGACAACGAGGGCGACGTCGGCGCCGCCGAGGCCGCTGGGGTGCGCTTCGTACTCGTCCGTACCGGCTACGGCCGGGACGTGGAGCCGGGCTTGCCGGATTCCGGGTCCGTAGCAGACGACATCACGATCGCGTCCCAGGAGATCCTGTCGTCACTTCCCACGCCGTTCCAGGCGTAGGTGCGATCGGCCCGGAGTTCGTAGGTCTGATCCGACAGCAGTTCGGCCCTCTCCGCGGGCCACACGCCCTCGTCGACCAGGGATTCCAGACGGTCCGGGTACTTTCCCTCGCGCTGCCGGAAGATTTCGAGGCCCTGGAGGATCGAGGTCTGATTCCGGACGGCAAGACGCTTTTCTGCAGATCGGTTCGCTTCGGGACGGATGGTCTCCGCCGTGTACTTGTGGGCGTAGAAACCGACGGCCAGGCTGCCAAGGCACGAGACGAGCAGGAAACCGGCGAGTGCGGGACTCCGCAGCCGCATCGGTTGCTCGATCAGGATCTGCGCGACGCTCGAACCGGTCGCCCTGGACTCCATCCGGACGGTACCTTGGTCGCGAAGATCACGGATCGCGGTGAGCACGTCGTACTCGGCGACCTTGAGGGTATCGATCAACGCGCCGATGTTCCGCTTCCCGTCGATCCGGGAAAGGAGCGCCCGTTCGAGGGATGCCGGAACGGGATTCTCCGACTCGAAGCTCGTATTCGGCGGATTCGGTACGAGATCGGGCACGGCTGTGAGTGGGAATCCACCCGATTTGAGGTCCGCTGCCTCGTCGAGTCGACGCATCGACTCGAGCATCGCCGTCTCCACGTTCCAGGGTGGACCGGAGATCGGAGGGACCGGGCTGGACTCGAACTCGAAGCGTCCCTTGTTCCAGAGAAGCACGCGGTCGAGCACACCCTGGAGTACGAGGCCACGCGTCTCTTCGAGAGTTTCCTCTTCGAGCTTCACGCTCTCGACGATCTGCCGCCATAGGTCGACCCCGCGCTCGGCGGCGAGCAGCCGGATCCGCCGTTCCTCGTCGCGTCCTACCTGTCCGAGGCCGAGAAGCGTGTCGAGGAACGCGTCGGGCTCGTTCGAGTTCTCGGGCTGGCAGCCGACGAGCTTGCCGTCGCGGAAATGGAGTCCGTATTCGGTCTTTCCGGAGCGGACCCTGAGGGTACCGGTCTTCTGCTGGAGCGCGACGACCTGGAGGGTCTCGAGGACGCTGAACTCGTTGAGGTTTCCGCTGAGTGACACGGGCGAAAGTCCCTTTCGGTTGCTTGGCTGTTTCGCGGCCCGCTAGGCCGCGAGTCGGTCCACATCGCGGTCGAGGAACGCCTTCACGGTGGAACTACGGCGCCGATTCGCCCGAACTCCGGCGGAGCCGACGAGGATCGCGAGGATCGAGAAGATCACGCCGATGGCACGAACCAATCCGCTGATCGGGTCGGGCCAGGGTCCCCAGAAGAGTGGCTGTCCCCATTCGGGGTAGAGAACCAAGGCGACACCCAATCCGCCCAACACGGCAGCGACGAATCCGATTCCGGCGCCTCCGTACACCAACGTGCCGATGCCTGGTGCGAAGTAGGCCGCGATCCGAGCGATCTGGCTCGTCCATTCGCGGCGGTCATCGAGGAGACGTTTCAGGAGAAGTCGCGTCGCTTCGCCGGAAGAGAGGCCGCCGAGCGCTTCGGCGCAGCTCGAGCAGTAGGCCCGACGATCGAGACGCACGAGGCAACGTCGACAGACGGGAGTGCCGCATTGGTAGCACTGGTGGACGCGGATGATCCGCTTGAGCCACCGACCGAGGGCGAGTCCACAGACCAGAGAGAGTAGCGCCGCCGGAGTCGCCCAAACCAGGCTCCGGAGAGGCAGGAAGAACGCAAGTGGCTCGGGAGCGATGACTGGCCCTGGATGCTTGAGTGTCCAGGCCCAGAGATCGGGCGGCGACCAAAGTGCGTCGATCGGATCGGGATTGTCGATCCGGTCGCCTTTCCGTGTCAGGACGCGAAGTCGATCGAGGTCGATCCGACTCGCGCGTTCGAACCGGGCGTCGGACTCGAGGTAACGACCGGACCGGGCTTGGGTGAGCGCGAGGTTGTAGTGCGGCTCGAACGCGTCCGGCTGCACTTCGATTGCGCGGTGATACCGGCGGATCCCGTCGTCGACTTCCTTCGCCTGGATGAGCGCGTTTCCGACGTTCGTCTCGAGGACCCAGGGCGGAACTTCGCCGGAACGTCCCGCACGCTCGTAGAAGAGAACGGCGCGCGGTCCTTCGGAGTCGACTTTGCTCGCCAACCCTTCGAGATAGAGTGCGACGCCGGGGCGTTCGTCCTCGATCCACTGGCGCACACGAAGACGGAAAGCAGGGGACGTGGGATCCTGCTGGGCTTCGCTGATGAGACCAGCGTCCCGACCGTCCGGGGGAATCGACCACCACGGACTGCTCACGATGAGGACGGGTCCGACGATGACGCCCCAGGTTGCAGCGGCCAGCGCGAGGATCCGTTCCGGCCGGTTGTACCGGTAGGAGACGAGGAACAGGTAGAACATGGCCGTCACGACCAACCCGAGGTTTGCCGTCAGCGGAAGGAGGAGGACGACGGTGGCGAGGATGGCGGCAACCGTGCGGTTCATGCGGAGCGCGTACGAGAGGGTCTCGGTCACCGTGTGATGGAGCGGATGCGAGTGCTTGAGGAGCAAGCCTAGGACGACGGCGAGAGCCGAGAGCGTCGTCGCGAGGCAGAAGCCCAAGATGGCGTTGCTGAGCACCCAGCGCTGCACGTGGAAGTCACCCTGAAAGACCTCGGCGCACTCTCTCAGCGTGACCATGGCTCCGGAGAAGTCGGAGACGAGGTCTGCTTGCACGAGACGGAGACGCGGCGGCAGGTAGGCGATGTCGAACGCGGCACTCTTCGTCCAGAACGCGCGCGCTTCTTCCTTCTGGCCCTGATCCCAAGCACGTTCGCCGAGTAGGAACGCGTCGACGGCGGCGAGGCGGTGGTTGCCACCCGGGTTCAGTCGCCGTTCGGCCTCCAGGGTCGTCCAGCGTGCTGCGTCGAGCGAGGACGCAGTGGCGGGATCGATTGCGGCGCCGTCGCCCTGATCTGCCGTCACTTCCGTCGTCTTGGTGTCCACAGCCGCGGACGATGCGTCGGTACACGTCGGCAAGACGGAGACGACGACGATGGCCGTGAGGATGGCGGCGATCCCGATCGCGGGTGTGATGGCAAACTGCCACCGCTTCGAGGCGACGGCACGCTCTGTTTGCCGGGAGTCCAGCCCATTCCTGGGCCGCGCCTCACGGACGGGTTCGGGGAGGAGTCGAGCTTCTGTGGACAACGTGTTACCCCCTAGACGGGCATACCCCGACGGTGCGCGATGGCGAGAGGCAGTCGCGCAGGCCTTCGTTTCGTTATCGGATCGAGGGGCACGGTCTTGAAGTGCGTCCCGTGAAAATGCGAAGAGGGCGCCCGTTCCACAGGCGGCCCGAGCGGTGTCGAGCGGAGTCGAATGTGCGTGGAGCAAACGTTCGTGTGGTGTCTGAGCCGTGCCGAACGGAACCCAAACGTACAAAGCGCTTGCGCTCACATCGGACACTGTAGGAAGGTTCCGCCAGAGCATGCCGGGGGGCAGAGAACGAACGATCGTTCCTGTTCGCCGGCATGATGCTGGCATCGCCGTTGGCTGGCGGGGAAGCGATCAATCACCGAGTTGCTCGGGGGAGATGGGATCGATGAAGCTAGGAAGTCTTCTTCCGAAGAGGGGTTGGGTAGTTCTGTGCGCCGCGATGATCGCGATTGCACCGACGGTCGTGTGGGGCCAGAGCCAGGAGCCGGCAGACGCCGGGCAGGCGATGGAGCAGGCCGCTGACGACGCCGCCGGAGCGGTCGAAGAGGCGGCTGGTGACATGCAGGACGCCGCTGGCGCCGCGGTCGACAACGCCGCGAACGCGATGAACAACGCCGCCGACAAGATGGCGGACTCGGCTCCCGCAGCTACGCAGGAAGCCGCCGGCACGACGAGCGCGTTCCTCGAGTTCTTCCGCAAGGGCGGAAACTTCATGTGGCCGCTCCTCCTCCTTTCCATCGTCGGTCTCGCCGCGATCATCGAGCGTTTCATCACGCTCCAGAAGGCCAGCACCAACACGAAGAAGTTCATCGCGCGGATCATCGAAGAGCTCCGTTCCAACGGAATCCGCTCTGCGATCGAAGTCTGTCAGAAGACGCGCGGCCCGATCGCTGCCATCGTCCACTCCGGTCTGACCAAGGCGGACCAAGGCCCCGCGGCCGTGGAGAAGGCGATCGAAGCTGCAGGTGGCATCGAGGTGGCGTTCCTCCAGCGTGGACTCATGGTCATGGCGACCGTTGCCAACGTCGCTCCGCTCGTCGGATTCCTCGGCACGGTGTCGGGAATGATCAACGCCTTCGAGGCGATCGCGGCTGCGGAGCAGGTGAGCGCGAAGCTCGTCGCCTCCGGTATCTCCGAAGCTCTCATCACCACGATGGCTGGTCTGGTCGTCGCCATCCCGGTGCAGATCTTCCACAACTACTTCCTGTCTCGGATCGACCGCTTCATCATCGAGATGGAGGAGTCCTCCATCGACCTGGTCAACGAGCTGGAAGCCGGAAACATCCGTCCCTGAGGCACCTTCGGTAGAGACCCAAAACACCTCTCCGTAGGAGTCAGACATGGCGATCAAAAAGAAAACGCAGCAGCTCGGCGAGATCAGTCAGGCGTCGTTGTCCGACATCGCGTTCCTTCTGCTCGTGTTCTTCATCGCGACCACGATCTTTCCGACCGAGCAGGGGATTCCTCTGATCCTTCCGGGCGCGACCGCGACGACCAAGCAGATCAACCGGAAGAACGTCATGGTGATCACCGTGGATGCGGCCGGTCAGGTCTTCGTCGACGATCAAGCCTTCCCCCTCAAGGGGCTCAAGGACGAAGTGAAGCGGCGAACCGGTGAGAACCCGAACTTGGTCGTCTCCATCGAAACCTCTCCCGACGCGAAGTACGAAGCGATGGTGGACGTGCTCGACGAGGTGAAGCTGGCGAACGCGGAACGAATCTCGATCAAGATGTTCCGGGGTTGATGGGGGAGACGACGTGGCCAAGTTCGAACGCACGGTGAAGTCGGAGAGCAACATCCCCACCGGATCGATGGCGGATATTGCGTTTCTCCTGCTCATCTTCTTCATCGTGACGACCATCTTCCGTATGGAAGACGGACTCGTCATCACATTGCCACGGGCCGAGGCGGGGCAGAAACTTCCCCGCCAGCAGCTCGTGAACATCTACATCGACACGCGGGGTGACATCTCCGTCGACGACAATCTGATCCGGATGACCGACATCGAGCCGATCCTGGTGACCAAGCTCCAGGAGAACTCGCAGACGGTCGTCGGGCTGAAGTTCGACGAGGAAGTGCCGTACCGGCTCGTGCACGAGTGTCTCGAGCAGATGAAGCGCGCGAATGCGCTCAACACCGCGTTCACCGTCGAACCCGAGAAGTCGGGTTCGTGAGGGAGACGGTATGTCGATAGCTCTCGAGACAATCCAACAATCGGAGCACTTCAGGCTCAGGAAAGCCTACAACCGGATCTTCGTCGTAGGTGCTCTCCTGGCCATCGTGGTGCACGTGCTCATGGCACTGTTTTCACCGCCCTACACGCCTCGTCCCTATCAACTGCGTGAGCGCTCGCTCGCCGCAGTCGATATTCCGGACGACATCGTGATTCCGCCGCCCCCGCAGGAGATCTCCCGTCCGGAGCTCCCGCAAGAGGCGGAGATCTCGGAGGAAGCGAGCGAAGAGGAGACTCTTGCGCCGACGAGCTTCGACCCCTTCGCACCGCCTGCCGTTCCCGATGTGGGTTCCGGTGGCGAAGCCGAAGTGTTCGTCGCTTTCGACACGCCTCCCGAGGTCGTGCACCAGGTTGCAGCGGAGTATCCGGAACTCGCGCGTCAGGCGGAAGCGGAAGGCATCGTTCAGGTGCTCATCACCATCGATGAGACCGGGCGAGTCGTCGACGCGAAGGTCCAGTCTTCGGACGCGATCGAGTCACTCCAGCAATCGGCCGTCGCGGCAGCCAGGAAGTGGCTGTTCAAGCCGGCGAAGCAGCGTGACAAGCCCGTGAAGGTCCGGATCGTCATTCCGTTCCGCTTCTCGCTGAACTAGTCCGTCTTTCGGGCGGGGCCAACAGGTTCCGCCCGTCTTCTTCTCTGTCGGGGATGTACGCAAAACCAGTCTCTCTACCGTCGGTAGAGGGCGAACCGCGTCGTCCGAGACAGAGACCCTTCCCGCGAGGCGGACGGTCTCTTCCTCTCCCGAATGGACGGGGCAGCACTGTTGGGGCTAGGTCTGCCGCCAAGTGGAGCCGGCCTTTCCCAAGGTGCTTCCCACGCCATGCTCGGGCGTGCACCTGGAGGAAAGACCATGTCTGCCATGATCGCTTCCTTGAGCTCCACGCTCGAGCAGTCCGCCCACCGGGAGCTCAAGTCGGAGTATCCCCGTCTCATCGTAGCTGGGTTCGTTCTGGCCGCACTCGTCCACCTCGGGCTGATGCTGAGCAGCGTCCCGGCGATCCGGCCGATGCCGCTCTCGATCTCTCCGCCTGATCCCAAGATCACTCGTATCGAGAACACCGAGTATCGCGTGATTCCTGAAGCACCGGCCGTGGCTCGGCCCCAAGTCCCGGACGATGACTTCCAGTTCATGGTCTCCGATGCTCCCGATCTGCTCGAGCCACCGCCGCCGGTGCCGATGCAGTGGGCCCAGCCCGCGCTCGCGAGCCAGGTCGGAGCCGGTGCCCCCGAGGCGTTCGTCGCGGCGCCGGAGGTCTTTCCGGTCCCGCTCCACCGGGTTCCACCCAGCTACCCTGAGCTGGCCCGCCTGTCGGGCGCGGAGGGACGGGTCGTGCTCGAGGTCTGGATCGACTCGAACGGACGCGTGAGCGACGCCCGGATCGCGCAGAGCGACGTTCCTGCGACGTTGGAGCGGGCGGCGCTCGATGCCGTGCGGCAGTGGATCTTCTCGCCCGCGAAGCAGGGCGGAAATCCCGTGGCGGTGCGGGTGCACGTCCCGATCGAGTTCCGGTTGGACTAGGAGCGGACCGGCGCATGGAGGGAGGGGCTGCCGATCGTTCCCCGAGCCCGGAGGTCCACTTCCCCTGCGCCGGTCCCTCGACTAAGCTCCCTCACCGCGGAGCCGGTGCCAACGCGATGCAGCTCTGCGGCGTGCTCGCCCTCGGTGGGCCGGCGCGGCACGATACGTGCAGGATGTCTCGAGTTGTGACGAATCCGTGACATTTCGAGAGATTCAAAATGGCGACGCAACCTTGGGCGTTCGGATTCGTACTAGAACGTGGAGAGGACGCGGTCTCGCCATGAGCGGACTTCGCGCACGGGCTTCGTGGTTCCGTGGGCGGCCGTCGCACGAACTCGGACATAGGGGGTTCTCGATGTCGAATCAGGTACTGGACCGACTGCGCGCGCGTCGTGCGGCGATGGGGCTCATACTCGCTGCCGGCCTGGCCCTGACCACGCTTCCCACGGTGGCACGCGGGGAGGATACGGTCGACTTGGGCGAGCCGCTCAGTCTGGAGGACGTGATCCGCCTGGCCGTGGAACGCAACCTGGGCTACCAGCAGCGGCTTCTGACCATCGACTCCGCGGAAGGGAACCTACTCAGCAGTCGTGCGCAGCTCATGCCGAACATTCGGAGTTCGCTTGGGTACACGCGCAATGTTTCGAACTCGGCGGCGCCGCGTGTCGTCGACGGGAACCTGGTAGGTGGAGTGGAGAACAAGACCGACGTCTCGGTGCAATCATCTCTCCAGCTGAGCGGGGGACTACCACTTCTTGACCCCTCCGCGTGGCAGTCGGTGAAGGCTTCGTCCCGCAGCCTGGATGCCACGAAGGCCGACGTGGATCGCGGGCGCCAGAGTCTCGCCTACACCATGACGCAGCAGTACTTCGAGCTCGTCCGGGCGAAGCAGCTGACCGAGGTGAGTGTCCAGGCGTACCAACTCTCACAGGAGCAGCTGCAGCGAGCGCAAGCTCTGTATGACCTGGGCTCGGTGGCCCGCAGCGACGTACTGCAGGCGCAGGTGAATCTGGCCAGCGCCGATCGGGATCGGATCTCAGCCCTCACGGGAGTCGAGCAGCAACGGGCTCGTCTCGCGGTGGCGATCGGTGCGCCCGTCGATGCGCCTGTAGACGTCGATGAGCCCGGCCCTCTACCTTCCTCTCCCACCAGCTACGACGAGCCGGCTCTCATCGGAGAGGCAATGGACTCGCGTCCCGACATTCGGGCGGCCGAGTTTGGTTTGGACGCCGCCAAACACAGCCTCTCGGCCTCGAAATGGAACCGGTGGCCGACCCTCAACGCCTCCGCCAGCTGGAGGAAGTCCGGAGATGGCCCGTCTGACGTGTTCGACAAGCTCAACCGCGAGATCAACTACGGTGCGGGGCTGTCGCTCGATTGGACGCTGTTCGATGGCCTCAATACCAAAGGCAGCATCGAACGGTCGCAGGCGGAACTCGCCACACGCCGGCGGGCCTTGGAAGAGGCGGAACTCCAAGCTGCGTTGGAGGTTCGCGAGGCCCATCTCGCGATCCAGAACGCGACCGAGTCGATCCGCTCTGCCGAAGAGGGGGTGCGACTTGCCGAGGAGAGCGCTAAGCTCCAGCAGGCTTTGTACGAGAGTGGGGGAGGAACCCTGCTCGAGTGGAACAACGCGCAGGTGGAGCTCACAAGGGCCCGCGTCTCCCTCGTTCAAGCACAGGTAGATCTGCGGCTCGCGCTCGCGCAACTGGACCTCGCCGTCGGTCGGATCGGATCCCGCTGATCATTCGCGGGTGAGTGACGCCGGCGGTTCGATTTGGGGAGGAAGATGAGCGCACGCGCGCGTGGTTTCTGGATCGGATTCGTCCTACTCCTCGCGCTGGGCGGGTTCGTGGCGGTGAGCGTCCAGCGCTCGAAGGACCGCGGAGCCGTCGAGGTGAAGGTCGAAGCACTCGGCCGAGCGCCGATCGAATCGTGGGTCAGGGCGCCAGGCAAGGTCGAGCCCGTACGCACGGTGCAGATTTCGTCGAACGTGCAGGGCCGGGTGGAGCTTCTCGACGTCGAAGAAGGGGATCGAGTCCGCGCGGGGGACCTTCTTCTTCGTCTCGATGACGAACGCTACCGGTCCCAGGCCACCCAGATGCGCTCCCGACTCGAGGCTGCGATTGCGCAGCGTCGTGTGGCCGAGGCCCAGGAAGCGAGGGCCAAGCAGGACCTCGAGCGGAAGGAGCGGCTCTACCAGCAGAAGCTGATCGCTCCCGAGGCTCTGGAGGATGCGGCCACCACTTCCCGGGTAGAGACGGCGAGGGCCGAGGCCGCACGCGAAGACGTCGAAAGCACCCGCGCCCAGCTGACCCAAGCCGAGGCAGACCTCGAGGAGACCGTCTTCTTTGCTCCGATCGCGGGGATCGTCACTTCACTGAACGTCGAGCAGGGCGAGAACGTCGTCACTGGCACCATGAACAATCCGGGAACGGTCATCTTGACCATTGCCGAGCTCGACACCATGCAGGTGCTGGCCGAAGTCGACGAGACCGACGTCGTCCGGATCGAGAGGGACCAGCCCGCCAAGGTCCAGGTCGATGCGCTGCCCAACCAGGAGCTGGGCGGAACCGTTACGTCGGTCGGACAGTCCGGGCGGACTCCGAGCGGTTCCGGCGAGGGGACGAACTTCCACGTCGAAGTGCGGATCGACGACCCGCCGTCGTCGCTTCGTCCGGGGATGAGTGCGGACGTCGAGATTCTGACGGGGCGGCGGGAGGACGCGCTGGTGATGCCGATCCAGGCGCTCACCGCGCAGCCTGGTGGTGTGGCCCAAGAGTGGGAAGAAGACGCCGCGAAGATCGCAAGCGGAGAGGCTCCGAAGCGTTCGCAGCGGAAACGGAGCGGATCGTCCAAGCGTGGAAAGAGCTCGTCGGACGACTCTTCCGAACGGACCGGGACCACGAGCGCAAGCAGTTCGCCGCTCAACGAAGACAGGGTCGAAGGGGTGTTTTCGGTCCGTGACGGGGTGGCACTCTTCCATCGTGTCGAACTCGGCCTCCGGAGCGAGACTCACGTAGAGGTCGAGTCCGCGAGTCCGCCGCTGGAGGCGGGCCAAGAGATCGTGGTGGGGCCGTACCGCACGCTCCGGGAGCTCTCTCAGGGCGACGGCGTCAAGCCCGAGTCGGCTCCGCGTACGAGGTCCCGGAAGTGACCGACCGAGATCCAACTGATCCGCGAGGGCAGACGTCCCGGGAGGAGTCCACGCCGGAGGCCGGAGTGCCGTCCGGGCGGACGTCCCGAACGACGTCCGGATCTGCGACTCGCACGGTCGGGAGTCCGCTCGTCCGGATGGAAGGCGTCTCCAAGGAGTACGTCGTCGGCGAAGAGTTGGTCTACGCCCTCCGGGACGTAGATCTGACGATTCAGGTCGGCGAGTACGTGGCGATCATGGGGCCGTCCGGTTCGGGGAAGTCCACCCTGATGAACCTGATCGGTTGTCTCGACTCGCCGACGAAGGGGGTCTACCAGCTCGCAGGCAGGTACGTCCACGAGCTCGACGAAGACGAGCTGGCCCGGGTGAGGAACGAGGAGATCGGGTTCGTCTTCCAGACGTTCAACCTCCTGCCCCGCGCTACTGCTGCAGCGAATGTGGAGCTTCCCCTCGTGTACGGCGGGATGTCGCCGTCCGAGCGCAAGGTGCGGACCCGACAGGCTCTCTCTCTCGTGGGACTGACCGATCGCGCGCACCATCGTCCGAATCAGCTTTCCGGTGGACAGCGGCAACGCGTCGCAATCGCGCGCGCCCTCGTCACCGATCCCAGCATCATCCTCGCCGACGAGCCGACGGGAAACCTGGACACGACGACCGGCGACGAGATCCTCGCGGAGTTCCGACGGATCCACGAACGGGGCGCGACCGTCATCCTGGTGACCCATGAAGAGGAGGTCGCTAACCACGCGCGCCGTATCCTCCGCATTCGGGACGGCCGGATCGAGAGCGACGAGCGAAGTCGACCGTAGCCGGTCGCGCGAGGATCGCTCCTGGCCGCGTAGCGGGTGCGCGCTGCGAGGGGTGCGCGAGAGAACTGAACGACGTGGCGCGGGGAGGATTGGGTGCCTTGGAAGGAGCTGACAAGACTCGCGCTCTCCACCTTGTGGGGAAACCGGCTGCGCAGCTTCCTCACCGTTCTCGGGACGGCGGTGTCCGTGCTGTCCATCGTTGCGGTCGTGTCCGTTCTCAACGGCCTGGACCGGTTCGTGAGCGCTCAGATCCTCACGACCGGGACGGACGTCTTCACGCTCACGAAGATCGGGCTCACCCTCGACTTCGAGACCTACCTCGACGCTCTCAAACGGTCGGATCTCGAACCGGAAGACGCGGCGTTCCTGAGGGAGCGGCTCACGTTGGCGGGAGCGGTCGTCGCGCGGCAATCGACTCGCGCCTCGGTCTCTCGTCAGGGCCGAGACGCGGCGGGTGTCCCGGTCTGGGGAGTCGAAGCCGGCTACCCGGATGTCGGTGATTTTCCGGTCGAGCTCGGTCGCCATCTGACCACGACCGACGTACTCGGTCGCTCCGAGGTAGCGGTCGTCGGATCGCACATCGCCGAGAGCTTCTTTCCCCACGAGGACCCGATCGGCAAGACACTACGCGTCGCCGGCCACCGCTTCACCATCGTTGGAGTCCTCGAACGGCGTGGCGGTACGCAGGACGACTCCAAGGACGACGTCGTCATCATGCCACTCTCTACCTTCCGGAAGCGGCTCGTGCAGCGGGGTTCGGTCGACATCCTCGTCAAGTCCGCGGACCCGGAGTGGATCACCGACGCGAAGGACGAGGCTTCACTCTTCCTCAAGATCAAGCGCGGAAAGAAACCGTACGAAGAAGCGGACTTCGACGTGCTGACGGATGACCAGGTGTATGGGATCTACTCACAGACGACGCGACTCGTCTACGCCGCCCTGGTTGGCATCGTCTCCCTCAGTTTGGTCGTGGGTGGCATCGTGATCATGAACATCATGCTCGTGTCCGTGACCGAGCGGACTCGCGAGATAGGGATCCGGAAGGCGATCGGCGCGCGCTCGGGACACATCGTTGCCCAGTTCCTCGTCGAGGCGATCGTCCTCTCGTTCTCCGGGGGAGTCGCAGGTGTCCTCTTCGGCGCGCTCGCCGCGTTCTTCGTCGAACGTTTCTCGCCGGTCCCTGCCTCCGTACAGCTGTGGTCCGTGGTCGTGGGGCTACTCCTCGCAGCGTCTGTCGGCCTCTTCTTCGGGATCTACCCCGCGAGACGCGCGGCCCAACTCGCGCCGATCGAGGCGCTGAGATACGAGGGGTAGGGGATGGGGCGCAGACGGACACTCTTCCGCGAGAACATCGCGATGGCGCTCCGGAACCTCGGAGCCGCGAAGATGCGCTCCTCGCTCACGATCCTCGGCATCGTCATCGGCGTGGCCACGATCATCGCGATGGTCGGTGTGATCAGCGGGCTCGGGAAGTCGATCCGGAGCCAGATCGATTCCCTCGGCACCGGAATCCTCTACCTGAGCAAGTACGAGTCCGGGTTCCAGACCAACCACGAGCGCGACGAGAGACGGAAGGACTTCACGAGAGACGACGCCCTCGCGATCGCGCGTCTCTGTCCGTCGGTCCAGCGGACGTCCGCAGAGATCAAACGTCCCGGCTTCGCCGAGCTCGGCGGCAAGAAGACCTCGGTCCTGGGTGTCTTCGGCGGCACCGAGACCTTTGCTGAAACCGGCGGTTGGGAGCTACGTGAGGGACGGTTCCTCACTGGGTACGACGATAGCCACCGGGCCGACGTCTGCGTCATCGGAGCCGGTCCCGCAGAACTCCTCTTTCCGGTCGGGTCGCCACTCGGACAGTGGATCCGGGTCGAGGGCAGACAGCTCCAGGTGATCGGGGTGTTCGAGAAGAAGGGCCGGTTCCTCGGCCAGAGCCTCGACGACATCGCGGTCATGCCGCTCAGCGTCGCGGAAGAACTCTATGGGATGAGGGACAAGGTGACGTACATCGTGATCCAGCCGTTCGGGCCGGAGTATGTCGACGAAGCGACGGACGAGGTGATCGAACTCTGTCGTCGCCGTCGTGGGATTGCCGCCGAACAGGAGAACGACTTCGACCTGACGAGCCAGGAGAACCTGCTCGACCTCTACAACCAGATCACCGGGGTCTTCTTCCTGATCACGCTCATCATCTCTTCGATCGGGCTGCTCGTCGGGGGAATCGGAGTCATGAACATGATGCTGGTCACCGTCCGTGAGCGGACCCGCGAGATCGGCATCCGGATCGCGGTCGGCGCCCGTCGGGGCGACGTACTCGGCCAGTTCCTCTGGGAGGCGATCTCCCTCAGCCTGGTCGGCGGCGTGCTCGGAATGCTGCTCGGGTATGGTCTCGCAGGGATCGTTCGTCTCGCCAGCGGTATCCCGATCGCGGTCACCTGGCCCGGCGTCCTCACCGCGATCTTCCTCTCGCTGGGCGTCGGCGTCTTCTTCGGTATCTTTCCGGCCTACCGCGCCAGCCGCCTGGATCCGATCGACGCCCTCCGCTACGAGTAAGTCGCGAATCCTGCGTGCGACTCTCCCTGGGTCGAGCCGGTGGGCCCCACGGCGGAGGATCCGAGATTTCGTCGTGTACGAACGAATGTTCTGGTGTAGTCTCTCCAGGTTCACCAACCGGTACGGACCGCCCGGGAACGAGTGAAGGCTCTCCGGCCGCCGGCGACGACGCTCCATCTTCCAGATCTCTCAGATGAGGTGCAGTCCTTGGACGCTATTCGGATCCGCGGTGCCCGCGAACACAACCTCAAGAACATCTCGCTCACCATCCCTCGGGACTCGCTCGTCGTGATCACGGGCGTCTCGGGATCGGGGAAGTCGTCGCTCGCGTTCGACACCCTCTACGCGGAGGGACAGAGGCGGTACGTGGAGTCTCTGTCGGCGTACGCGCGGCAGTTCCTCGGTCAGATGGAGAAGCCGGACGTCGACCACATCGAGGGACTCTCGCCGGCGATCTCGATCGAGCAGCGCACGGGAGGACGGAACCCGCGCTCGACCGTCGCGACGACGACGGAGATCTACGACTACCTCCGCGTACTCTTTGCGCGGGTGGGTGTCCAGCACTGCCCGAACTGCGGGAGCCGGATCTCGGGCCAGTCGATCGACGAGATCCTCGCCCAGGTCCTGCAAGGGTTCAGCGGTGAGAAGGCGCAAATCCTCGCTCCCTTCGTCGAGGGGCGGAAGGGAGAGTATCGGAAGGAACTCGAGAGGCTCCGTCGACAAGGGTTCCTGCGGGTCCGGATCGACGGCGAGATCATCAGCCTCGATGAGGAACCCCCGGAGCTGGACAAGAACAAGAAGCACACGCTCGAGGTCGTGGTAGACCGGATCCAGGTGGATGCCGGGCGTCGTCAGCGGATGGCGGACTCGCTCGAGACCGCGCTCCGGGTCGGCTCGGGTGTCGTCCGGGTTCTCGGGGAGTCGAAGGAAGAGCTGTTCAGCGAGAACAACGCGTGCCTCAAATGCGGAGTGAGCTTCGATCCGCTCCACCCGCGCAACTTCTCGTTCAACAGCCCCTACGGTGCGTGTCAGGAGTGCCAGGGGCTCGGGCTCCTCAACGAGATCGACGAAGATCTTCTCGTGACGGATCCCGACCTCACGCTCGCGGAGGGGGCGATCGGGGTCTGGAAGGACGCCGAGGCGGGCTGGCACGGTTCGATCCTCGCTGCCGTGGCCGAGGAGAACGGGTTCTCGCTCGATACGCCCTACCGGAAGCTCTCCAAGAAGGTGCGGAAGCTCCTCCTCCATGGCACCGAAGGCAAGGAAGTCCAAGTTCGGCACAAGGGGAAGCGCGGCGAGATCGTCTGGCGAACGAAGTACGAAGGCGTGATCCCGAACCTCCTACGCCGCTATCGCGAGACACAGTCCGAAGACATGCGGGACTGGATCGAGAAGTTCATGTCGCCGAAGGACTGCAGTGCCTGCGGTGGAGCGCGTCTTCGTCCCCAGAGCTTGGCCGTCAAGATCGGGGACTGGAACATCGACAAGTGGACCCGTCTCTCCGTCACCGACGCGCTCGCGAGCGTCGACGAGCTGGCGCCGGGAGAGACGGCGCTTCAGATTGCGGGGCCTGTGCTGAAGGAGATCCGGGACCGACTCGGTTTCCTCGCGAGCGTTGGCCTGGGTTACCTGTCGCTCGATCGTTCCTCGGGCTCGCTCTCCGGCGGTGAGGCGCAGCGGATCCGTCTCGCCACACAGGTCGGGTCGCAGCTCGTCGGCGTGCTCTACATCCTCGACGAGCCCTCGATCGGTCTCCACCATCGTGACAACCAGAAGCTCCTCCAAACCCTGATCAAGCTGCGTGACATCGGCAACACCGTGATCGTGGTCGAACACGACGAAGACACCATGCGTGCGGCCGACCACTTGATCGATCTCGGCCCTGGTGCGGGCGTGCACGGTGGGGAAGTGGTCGCGGCCGGCACGCCGGCGGAAGTGATGGCGAAGGCGGACTCGCTGACCGGGAGCTATCTCTCGGGCCACCGCTCGATCCCTATTCCCGAGACGCGGCGGGCCGGCAACGGCGAGGTCGTCCGTCTCGTCGGGGCTCGTGAGCACAACCTACAGAACCTCACGGTCGACTTCCCGCTCGGCAAGCTCATCTGCGTGACGGGTGTCTCTGGAAGCGGAAAGAGCACGCTCGTCCACGACATCTTCTACCGCGCTCTGGCCCGGCACTTCCATCGCGCCGGCACCGCCCCGGGGAAGCACGACCGGATCGAAGGGCTCGACGCGATCGACAAGGTGATCGAGATCGACCAGTCCCCGATCGGACGGACCCCGCGCTCGAACCCCGCCACATATACCGGTGCGTTCACCGACGTGCGTGACATCTTCGCCAGGCTTCCCGAAGCAAAGGTGCGTGGGTACAAGCCGGGCCGGTTCTCGTTCAACGTCAAGGGCGGACGCTGCGAAGCGTGTTCCGGCGACGGTGTCGTCAAGATCGAGATGCACTTCCTGCCCGATGTCTACGTGCGCTGCGAGGTCTGCCAGGGACGTCGCTACAACCAGGAAACACTCGAAGTGATGTTCAAGGGACGGAACATCGCGGACGTCCTCGGCATGACGATCGAGGAAGGGTTCGAGTTCCTGCAGCACATTCCGTCGCTCCGGAGGAAGCTCGGCACCCTCAACGACGTCGGCTTGGGGTACCTGACGCTCGGTCAGCCTGCGACGACGCTCTCCGGAGGAGAGGCGCAGCGCGTGAAGCTCGCGACGGAGCTCTCCCGCGTTTCGACCGGACGCACGCTCTACATCCTCGACGAGCCGACCACCGGGCTCCACTTCGAGGACGTGCGCGTCCTGCTCGACGTGCTCGGCCGATTGGTCGAACAGGGCAACACCGTGCTCGTGATCGAACACCAGCTCGACGTCATCCAGACGGCGGACTACCTCATCGACCTCGGGCCGGAGGGCGGTAGCGGTGGAGGACAGCTCGTCGCAAAGGGAGCGCCCGAGGAAGTCGCGAAGGTGAAGGAGTCGTACACGGGACAAGCGCTCCGCGAAAGCCCGGCGATGCAGGCACGGCTCCGAAAGGGCGGCGAAGTCGTCTACGCGGCGTCGGTGGCCTCGGTGGCGAGGGCTACGAGAGGCTCTAGGTTTGCGAAAGCCTCGAAGCCGGTAGAGACCAGGAAGCCGGCGAAGAGCGCGAAGTCGGCAGAGACGAAGAAGTCTGCCAAGGGCGCGAAGTCGGCGGAGAGCGCTAAGTCTGCGAAGAACGCGAAGTCGGCGGAGAACGCTAGGTCTGCGAAGTCGGCGAAGACCTCCAGGTCTGCAAACGCGCCGAAGTCTCAGAAGTCTGCGAAGGCCGCGATTTCTACGAAGACCGCGAAGGCTGCGACTGCCTCGAAGTCGGCGAAGGCGAGTGCCACTCGTACGGCGAAGGACTCGTCTTCACCGAAGGCTCGTCGCTCCACCTCGAAGGGACGGCCACGGAAGGCCGACGGGCGCGGGGACTCCGGTACGGCCTGACCTCGGTGTTGGGCAGATGAATCGAGCCCACCGGAGCTTTGGCGGCTCCGGTGGGCTTTCGTCAGCTCAGCGGCAGGCCGGTACTACACGGTCGCTTCGACCCGGGTCAGCGAGAGCAGCGCGGTTACGGCCTTCTCCGTCCCGGTCGCGATCTCGTTGATCGACTCTGCGGTCATGTAGCACGGCGTCGTGATGAACCCGTTCTCGGTGTCGATCACGACTTGGGTCGGTTCCACGGGCTGGTGCTTCGCGCCCATCTTCTCGATCTTGGCGGCAGTATCCGGGTCGTTGCCGACCGTGAGCGTCGGGTGGAGGTCCTTCCCGAACACGCTGGCGAGAACCGTGGGGGCGATGCAGAGCGCGGCGATCGGCTTGTTCTGCTCGTGCAGCGTGCGGAGCAGGGTCGCGACATTGGGGTCGACGACACACTTCTCGCCCGCGGTAGCGAAGTTGCAGAGGTTCTTGGCCGCGCCGAACCCGCCCGGGATGATGAGGCCGTCGAGCAGGTTGGCGTCGACTTGCTCGAGGTTCGAGATGTTGCCCCGCGCAATGCGGGCGGATTCTGCGAGAACGTTCCGCTTCTCGTGGCTGGTCTTGTCGGTCACGTGGTCGACGACGTCGGCCTTCTCCTTGTCCGGAGCCATGCAGATGGACACTGCACCTGCACGGTCGAGGGCGAGAAGGGTCAGCACCGCTTCATGGATCTCGGTGCCGTCCTTGACCCCACAGCCGGAAAGCAGGACTCCGATCCGTTTCTGGTTCACGAGTCACTCCTCCCTGAGGATGGATTGGAAGTGGGGGTCACGTGCGAGAACCGGTATCTCCCGGCTCGGGGGCGTGATCCGGGGCGCAGCCGCATGGGGATGATTCCTGATGAGGAGCAGCGGCTCACGCTCCATCCGTCAGAGTCCCACAAGCGAACGCTCCGTAGTAGGGAAATCGGCGGAAAGCAGGGTTCTAGGTCCGCGGACTCCCTTACTGCGACCGGTCTCGAACGGGTTCCGCGGCTGTGCTACTGTCCTGCCTCGCCCGTGCGTTTCCGGGCAAACGATGAGAAGCGGTGAGGGAGGGGCGTGCCGGCCGACACGGCGCGGTTCCGCTCATCGCGAGTGGTGTCGACTCCCGTGAAGTGGCTTCGCCCTGACGACGTTGCGCGTGGGGCCATGGAGGTGAACGGTGGGTGACGGTCAGATGGCGGGTGGGGAGCTTTGCAAGACTCCGCTCCATGGTGAGCACCGGGATCTCGGCGGAAAGCTCGTCCCGTTCGGTGGGTGGGAGATGCCCCTCCAGTACGCTCCAGGCATCCTCGCCGAACACGAGGCGGTCCGTACGGCAGCCGGCCTGTTCGACGTCTCGCACATGGGACGCTACGAGGTCTCGGGTCCTGGGTGTTTCGGGTTCACGAACTTCCTCGTCACGAACAATGTCGCGAAGCTCGATCCGGGTCGGCTCCTCTACACGCCGATCTGCAACGAGAAGGGTGGCGTCCTGGACGATGTCACTGCCTACCGGTTCGAGGATCGCGTCCTCGTCGTCGTCAACGCGTCCAATCGAGCTCGGATCTGGGAGTGGATGACGCAGCAATCCCGAGAGTGGGATGGCGATGCCGTCGTCCTCACGGATCGCTCGGACGAGTTGGCTCAGATCGCCCTCCAGGGTCCGAAGGCGCAGGAGGTGGTCCTGGGGCGGATCGGTGCAGACATCGACTCGGTGGGGTACTACCACTTCGTCGAGACGGATCTCTTCGGCGTTCCCGCACTCGTTTCGCGGAACGGCTATACCGGGGAAGACGGGTTCGAGATCTACTTCCCTGCGAAGAGCGCGGTCGCGCTCTGGCGTGATCTGCTCTCTGCCGGGCAGTCGCTCGGGATCGTTCCCGCCGGCCTCGGTGCCCGGGATACCCTCCGGCTCGAGATGGCGTACTGCCTCTACGGGAACGAGCTCTCTCCGGAGATCTCGCCGATCGAGGCAGGACTGGGTTGGACGGTGAAGCAGAAGCGGAAGGATCCCTTCATCGCGCAGCCGGTCTTGACCCGTCAGAAGGCGGAAGGGACGAGACGGCGTCTCGTCGGATTCCAGACGGAGGGACGCCGGCTCCCGCGTACGGGCCAGGACGTCTATGCGGCCGACGAGAAGATCGGCATCGTCACGAGTGGTTGTTTCTCGCCGTCTCTCGGGCACGGCATCGGTCTCGCGCTCGTCGGGGCCGATCATGCCGTCCCCGGCGCGACCTTCGAGGTCGATGTGCGCGGGACGCGGGTCGCGGCGGTGTTGGTCGACACTCCGTTCTACAAGGACGGGACACACCGGTAGCGGCGGGCCGTCCGGGGAGGACGAACCGGGCTGGCCAGTCGACCTCCCGGGTCGGTGGCGCACTTGCCTGACGGGCGAGCTAGACGACGTTGAGGGGCCTCCGGGAGTCTGGGGGCGAGGCAGAAGACGGGACGGCGGTCCTGACGAAGTCGTTGGACGAAACGAATCCTGAGGAGGGCGACATACATGTCGGCGGAGTATCCGGCGGGTCTCAAGTACACCAAGGAGCACGAGTGGGTGTTCCTCGAGGGCGACGTGGCGACGGTGGGGATCACCCACTTCGCGCAGTCGTCCCTTGGAGACATCGTGTTCGTCGAACTCCCGTCCGTCGGTGACACCGTCGAGGCGGAGGGCGTGTTCGGGTCGGTCGAGGCGGTCAAGGCCGTGAGCGATCTCTACAGCCCGGTTGGCGGCGAAGTGGTCGAGATCAACGACGCGATCGACGGCGATCCGGCCATCGTCAATGGCTCGCCGTACGAGGACGGGTGGATGATCAAGATCAAGGTCGCGGACCCGAGCATCCTCGACGACCTGATGGGCGCCGAGGAATACCAGGAGTTCGTCGCCGGTCTCGAGGAAGGCGCCTGATCTCGGGGAGGCCGGGCGGACTCGATTGGGGTGCCTGGCCCTTCCAGGCGCGCCGGGGGCGAGGCTTGGCAGCCCTCGGGGTCGTCCTTATACTCGCGGTCGGTCTAGGGATTGGGATGGGGTCCTGGGGTTGGGCGGCGTTTGCCGCCCTCGTGCTCCTCCTGTCGCTGGAGAGTTTCTACTTCCCGACACGTTTCCAGCTCACCGACGACGGGGTGGGAGCACAGAGGCTCTTTCACCGGAGTTTTCGAGCGTGGGGAACGGTGGCTCGGGTGGTGGAGGATCCGGCGGGGCTCTATCTCTCGCCGTCCCGCCGGGGGGGCCGGTTCTCGATGTTTCGTGCCTTCCGTCTCCTCTGGGGCGAGGGTGACCCGGACGCGATCCGGGAAGCGGTACGGACGCGCGTCCGAGCCGATGTCGAGTGGACGAAGGTGTCCTGAACCGGGACGTGGGGGAAGAAGAGCTGAAGGCGGCGGTGGATCAGAGGATCGAGCCTTTGGAGCCTGAGGACAGGGCGCTCCTCGACAAGGTGGCCGACCAGATCGTCCGCCGCGGTCTCACCGTTCCCGCAGTGTTCTTCCTCGAGTCGAGCAAGCCTCTCAGCTACGTCGGAAGCCAGGCCCTCCTCTTCCTCGAACCGTTCATTCGCGCATTCCTCGACATGGAGTCGTACGGCCGGTTCGTCCGTCTTCTCGAAGATCGAGACAACTACGAGCGACTCATCGAAACGATCGAGGAGCGGGACGCGGAACTGGTGAGGGCGAGGAAGGCGGCAGAGAAGGCGGCGAAAGATGCGAAGCGCTCGGATGTCGGAACGGGGGCGACGGGCGACGGGAACGCCGCCGGAGGCGCGTCCGGAGAGAGGACGCCCGGATGGCGCGGTTGGTTGGGGAAGAACCGTAGGAAGTAGGAGTAGGAGAAGGAGAGCAGGGTGAGCGAAGGCAAAGAGCTCCGATCGATCCTGGCCACGGACTGTGGCTCGACGACGACGAAGGCGATCCTCATCGAGAAGCAAGGGGATAGCTACCGTCTCGTCGTGCGCGGAGAGGCCCCGACCACGGTGGAGGCCCCGTTCGAGGACGTCACCAAGGGCGTACTCAACGCGATCATGGAAGTGGAGGAGCTCGCGGGGAGGAAGCTGCTCGACGGCGACAAGATCATCGTCCCCCAGAACGGGACCGAAGGTGTGGACGCCTACCTCTCCACCTCGAGCGCCGGCGGCGGTCTCCAGATGATGGTGACGGGCGTAGTGAAGTCGATGACCGGCGAGAGCGCGGAGCGCGCGGCTCTCGGCGCCGGCGCGATCGTGATGGACATCGTCGCGAGCAACGACCGCCGTCTGCCCCACGAGAAGATCCGTCGGATTCGCGACCTTCGTCCCGACATGATCCTCCTCTCCGGCGGGATCGACGGCGGAACGAAGACGCACGTGGTGGAGCTCGCGGAGATCATCGCTGCGGCGGATCCTCGGCCCCGTCTCGGCAGCTCGTATGACCTTCCGGTCATCTACGCCGGAAACCAGGATGCGATTCCGGAGATCGAGGAGCGTCTGGGCGGCAAGACGTCGCTCGAGGTCACCGAGAACATCCGGCCCGTCATGGAGCGAGAGAACCTCATGCCGGCCCGGCACAAGATCCATGACCTCTTCATGGAGCACGTGATGGCCCAGGCGCCCGGCTACAAGAAGCTGATGAGCTGGACCGGGTACCAGACCAACAGCGGTTGGACGTCCGCGCCGATCATGCCCACCCCCGCTGCGGTCGGAAACATCATCCAGACCATCGCCAAACAGGAAGGCATCCAGGTCGTGGGCGTCGACATCGGCGGTGCGACGACAGACGTCTTCTCCGTGTTCCAGGACGTGTTCAACCGGACGGTGAGTGCGAACCTCGGAATGTCCTACTCCGTGTCGAACGTTCTCGCGGAAGCGGGCCTTCCGAACGTGATGCGCTGGGTGCCGTTCGACATGGACGAGTCCGAGCTCCGGAACCGGATCAAGAACAAGATGATCCGTCCCACTACCATTCCGCAGTCGCTCGAGGAGCTCATCATCGAGCAGGCGATCTCGCGGGAGGCACTGCGTCTCGCCTTCGAACAACACAAGGCGCTCGCGGTGGGTCTGAAGGGCGTCCAGCAGGAGCGGACCATCTCCGACACGTTCGAGCAGAGCAGCTCCGGGGAAACGTTGATCGATCTGCTCGGTCTCGATCTCCTCGTCGGTTCGGGCGGCGTGCTCTCGCACGCGCCCCGGCGGATCCAGAGCGTGCTCATGATGCTCGACGCATTCCTGCCCGAGGGCGTCACGCAGCTCGCGGTCGACTCGATCTTCATGATGCCGCAGCTCGGCGTGCTCGCCGAAGTGAACGAACGCGCAGCGACGGACGTCTTCGTTGCCGACTGCCTCATCCGTCTCGGCACCGCGGTGGCGCCGATCGGAAAGGGCAAGGAAGGACAGACCGCGCTCAAGGCGACGATCCAGCTCCCGAGCGGCGCACAGCACGTGGAGGTTCCGTTCGGTTCGATGGTGCGTCTTCCGCTCGCCGTGGGGGAGACGGCCAACGCGACGTTCGAGCCGCAAGGGAAGCTCGACCTCGGGTCCGGTCCGGGGAAGTCGCTCCAGACGGAGCTCGTCGGTGGCGTCGGAGGGATCTTCCTCGACTGTCGTGGTCGCCGCCCGTTCGAGATTCCGACCGATCCGGCGAGCCGGATCAGGAAGCTCACCGAGTGGTCCGACGCGCTCGAGGTCTACCCGAAGGAGCACGCGACCGCGTCGGCCTAGCGTCGCAAGAAGGCCGCTCGATGCTGACATCGTGAGCGGCGCGGCAAGACGGGCCCACTCGTGACCGGTTCGAGCGAGTAGGTCGAGAAGCAGAGTAGGTATCGAGTGTCGGAGCAAGCTCCGGCACAGGTGGAGCAAGGAAAGGAACGACCGTTGGCTCACGCGTATACCCCAGGGCTCCGCGTCACCACGCGGACTCGGATCGTCAAGGAGAGGCGGCTTCCGCTGAAAGGCGAAGTCGTGGTCAAGGCGGGCGAGGTCATGCGCGCCGAGGACGTCGTCGCGCGGACGGAACTGCCCGGTAACGTGCAGCCGGTGAAAGCCGCGAGCATGCTCGGTATCCACCAGGAGGATCTCGAGGAGTACATGCTCAAGAAGGTGGGGGACCACGTCGCGAAGGACGAGGTGATCGCCACCGCGAAGTCGTTCTTCGGCCTCTTCAAGTCGCACGTGAAGGCGCCGGTGGACGGAACGGTCGAGTCGATTTCCACCGTCACGGGCCAGCTCATCATCCGGGAAGCGCCGATCCCGGTCGAAGTGCACGCGTACTTCGACGGGACCGTCACCGAGATCATCCCGGAAGAGGGTGTGGTGATGGAGGCGGTGGGCGCGTTCCTCCAGGGGATCTTCGGTGTCGGCGGCGAAACGAGCGGGGAGCTCGCACTGGCGGTTCAGAAGCCCGA
The DNA here is from genome assembly GCA_020633975.1 of Candidatus Eiseniibacteriota bacterium. Classification (GTDB taxonomy): domain Bacteria; phylum Eisenbacteria; class RBG-16-71-46; order CAIMUX01; family CAIMUX01; genus JACKCR01. Next base: position 809,270 of record JACKCR010000002.1, read on the forward strand.
CGAGGAGCTGACCCCAGACAAACTGAACGAGTCTCACGCGGGCAAGATCGTGATCGGTGGCTCTCGGATCCAACTTCCGGCCATCGATAGGGCGAAGCAGCTCGGGGTGCGCGCCGTCGTGGTCGGCGGAATCGACGACGCTGACCTCAAGCAGCTGCTCGGGTACGACCTAGGGGTCGCGATCACCGGGCACGAGACCTTGGGGCTGAGCCTCGTGGTGACGGAAGGGTTCGGTCGGATGACGATGGCTTCGCGGACGTTCGACCTGCTTGGCGGTCATGTGGGACGGCGGGCCTCGGTCAACGGCGCAACCCAGATCCGCGCCGGTGTCATGCGTCCGGAGGTCATCATCCCTACCGAGACCCACCTCACGGACGTGCGTGAAGAGGAAGGGGAGGTCCAAGGCCTCACCATCGGGTCGCCCATCCGCGCCATCCGGACTCCCTACTTCGGCCGTCTCGGCGAGGTGACCGCACTACCTCCGGAATTGCAAAAGCTGGAGTCGGAGGCTACGGTCCGTGTGTTAGAGGTTCGTTTCCCGGACGGATCGACCGCAGTGCTTCCCCGAGCCAACGTGGAGATGATCGAGACGTGATCAAGAACCGGACACCCCTGCCCGCTTCGCCGAGTAGTGCCAAGCGGCTCGCACTCTCAGCCTGCTCCGGGCTGGTGCTCTTCCTCGGGCTGGCCGCGTTGCTCGCGACTTCCGCCGCGGCCGCGGTTCCCGGGCTGGTCGTGCGAGACAACCCGGACGACCGAGGCGAGGCCATTCTCGTCGAGTGGGACGGAGAGGCGGCCGGGGACTCCGTTCGGGTCGAGCGCGCGGAGTCCGAGGCGGGGCCCTGGGTCATGCGCAGAGCCCTACCGGGAAGCGCCGCGCGATTCGTAGATCAAGGGGAGGGTGGTCCGGAGCGGGGAAAGACCTACTTCTACCGCGTGAACGGCCAGGTGCTTTCTGCGACGCCTACCGCGCAGTGGTGGAACAAGGGGAGGACGAATCTCTTTCTCATCCTCGCACTCTACCTCGGGCTGATCATGGTCTTCCTCAACATCGCCCGCAAGGGCGGGAGCCTCTTCATCCGGAAGATCGCTGGACTCGACGCGATGGAAGAGGCGATCGGTCGTGCCACCGAGATGGGGAAGCCGGTCCTCTACGTTCCCGGTATCGACGACGCGAACAACATCCAGACCATCTACTCGATGGCGATCCTCAACAGCGTCGCCAAGATGGTTGCGCAGTACGACACGGAGCTGATCGTTCCGCTCGCCAAGGCGTTCGTGCTCCCGCTGGCGGAAGAAACGGTCCGTTCCGGCTACATGGACGTGGGACGTCCCGACAGCTTCCGGGCCGACAACATCCGATTCCTCTCGGACGAGCAGTTCGCGTTCACTGCGGCAGTCAACGGAATCATGCTGCGCGAGAAGCCGGCCGCGAACCTCTTCCTCGGCTCGTTCTTCGCCGAGTCGCTCGTCCTCGCGGAAACCGGATTCACGACCGGCGCCATCCAGATCGCTGGTACCGCGAATATTCATCAGCTTCCGTTCTTCGTCGTGGCTTGCGACTACACGATGATCGGCGAGGAGTTCTTCGCCACTTCCGCGTACCTGTCGAGGGAACCGATGCTGGTCGGAACTCTCAAGGGTGGCGACATGATGAAGCTCGTCATCATGGTCTTCCTCGTCGTCGCGGCCATTGCTGCGACCATGGGGCATTCCGAGGCATTCCGCAGTCTTCTCGTGATCCGTTAGGAGTAAGGGCGTGCGTAGAGAGATCCCACTGTTCCTGACCATCTTCTTCGGATGCATGATGGTCATCGGGTTTTTCGTTCCCCATCCGATCGTGAACGAGGCCCGGAGTCGGGTCGAGGAGTGGACCATCATCCTCGCGGCCGCGGCCGTCGTCCTCGGAGTGGCCAACGTCGCCCGGATCCACATGCACAAGATCAGCCGCAGGGACCGGGACTTCCAGTACAGCTTTCCGCTCCTCTTCGCGCTGTTCCTCATGATCCTTCTCGGAATCGTCCCGAAGGACTGGATCACCTCCATGGGCTTCCCAGCCGGAGGGACGGACGAGGGGTCGCCGTTCGACTGGCTCTACAACAACGCCTACGTTCCGATGCAGGGGACGATGTTCGCTCTCCTCGCGTTCTACATCGCGTCGGCAGCGTTCCGCGCCTTCCGCATCCGGACCGTCGAGGCCGCGCTCCTCGCCATCACGGCAGTGCTCGTCATGATCGGTCGGGTGCCGGTCGGGGGAAGCATCTCGAACTGGTTCAATGGACTCATCCACCTGGATCTCTGGACTCTGCCCGAGATCCAGCAGTGGATCATGGACATCCCCAACCTGGCGGCGAAGCGAGCGATCCTGATCGGGGCCGCCCTCGGGGCGATCGCGACCAGCCTCAAGATCATCCTCGGCATCGAGCGCAGCGCGATCGGAGGTGACTGATGGACTGGAAGACTCGCCTGGAGCGGCTCGACCGTCGGATCATCTTTCTCGTCATCTTCTTCGCAGTGCTGATGCCACTGTTCTTCCCGCTTGGTCTCTCGATCACTCCGGGCCCGGAGGCGACTGCGTTCCACGCAGCTATCGAGGCCCTGCAGCCGGGCGATGCGGTGTATCTCGCGGCCGACTACGACCCGGGTAGCCTTCCCGAACTCCAGCCGATGTTGGAGGCGGCCATCGAGCAGCTCTGCAAGAAGGACGTCCGGATCATCGCGGGCTCGCTCTGGCCCGCCTGTCCGCCTCTCGTCAACCGAGCGTTCACGCAGATCGCGGAAGGTCGTTTCCAGAAGGTCTACGGCACCGACTACGTCAACCTGGGCTTCAAGGAAGGTCGCGAGGTGGTGATGAACCAGCTCGGCCAGAGCATCCGCGGGGTCTACCCGGTCGATTCGGCGGGCGCACCGATCGGGGATATGCCCGTGATGTCGGGTGTCGACAGCTACGCGGACATCAAGCTGATCGTGAACGTGTCCGCTGGCTACCCAGGCACGAAGGAGTGGGTCCAGCAGGTGCGGAGCCGGTACAGCATTCCGATCGTCGCGGGCTGTACCGCGGTGTCCGCGCCGGAGTACTTCCCGTACTTCCAGAGCGGACAGCTTTCCGGACTCCTCGGTGGGCTCGCGGGCGCGGCCGAGTACGAGGTTCTAGTGAGCGGTAGCGGACCCGCGGCCAAGAAGATGGACGCGCAGTCGCTCGGACACATCGTCATCATCGGGTTCATCCTGCTCGGGAACCTGATCTACTTCCTCCGTTCTCGGGAAGGGAGCGTGGCCTGATGCCGGAGCTGGTCGGAAACACGCTCGCGGGGCTCCTGACCCTCGCGATCTTCAGCTTCCTCTACAAGGACAACGTCGTCTACAAGTTCGCGGAGCACCTCTTCGTAGGACTGGCCGCTGGCTACTACGTCGCGTTCCAGTACCGCACGGTGTTCCAGCCAAACCTCTGGGATCGGCTCGTCGCGGGAGACATCGTCAGCTTCATCCCGCTTGCGCTCGCCATCCTGCTCTTCACGCGGATGCTTCCGAGCGGGCAGTGGCTGAGCCGGTGGCCGATGGGGGCGATGATCGGGGCGTACGCGGGGCTCCAGCTGATCGGGTTCCTCCAGGGTGACCTCATCGCTCAGGTCCAGGCCAACATCCTCTCCGTGAACACCGGGAGTTGGGTGACGAACGTGAACAACTTCCTCCTCATCGTGGGAGTCCTCACCACGCTCGTGTACTTCTTCTTCTCGACCGAGCACAAAGGCGCGGTTGGCGCGCTCTCCAAGGCGGGAATCTACTTCCTCATGATCTCCTTCGGGGCGTCCTACGGCTTCACCGTCATGGCCCGCATGTCGCTCCTGATCGGTCGTCTCGAGTTCCTCTTCGGGGACTGGCTCCACCTGCTCTAGGGCGGGGGAGAGCGGCCCTGGCCGCGTCCCCGCGCCGACACTGAGCCCGCCTCTGTGCCGCCCTTGTCCTGGAAATGGGCCAGGTTCGTTGCAGCCTGCGCGAGATCTCGGCACGCAGTCGAAATCACTCCAGTCCGGTCAGAGATGAGTCGATGTCTACCTGGGGACCAACGTCTGAGTGGGCCGTCCCCGGCGATGATCTAAAATCGTCTAATCCGTTGATAGGGAACGAAATCACACGGCTTCTTGAAGCAGTTTCTCCTGCGAGGAAGAGGCATCCCTGGAGGTCTGCCGTGTCGTCTCGAAATCATCTGCGCTGGTACTGGATCCTTCTTTGGACCGTGGTCATCTTCGGTTTGCCTGCGGGCTGCTCGGAAGAGACCACCCAGCCGCCGGTCCAGTCTGACATCATGATCGAGAGTTTCGAGGTCGAATCGACCTCGCTCGCGGTCGGCGAATCGACCGAACTTCGCGTTCGGGTCGTCCGCGGGGAGGGTGGCAGCCCAGCTGAGGGCGTCGCCGTTGCCTTCTCAGAATTCCCGGCCACCAGCACCGTCGCGAGCGCCTTCTCCAAGGACGAAGAGCTCTCCGACGTCACCGGTTTGGCCAGCGTCACCTATACCCCTCAGACGGGGGACGGGACGATCACCCTCAAGGTTCAAGCCGGATCGGACATCGCCTATCAGACGATGTACGTCGGCAGCGCGAGCCAGGACGGAGTGCAGCTGACCGTGGCTGCGCAGTCTGGCGCGACCTCACTGCCGGCCGATGGTTCCTCCAGTGTCACCGTGACGCTGACGGCGACCCGCGGCCTGGCCGCGACTCCGGTGACCTCGACGCCTGTGACCATCGTGGCGGGCGACGAGTTCCTCGACCTCGACCAGAACGGCGTCTTCTCCAGTGGCGATCAAGTGGTCGCGACCGGGGATCTCGACGGCGACGGGGAGTGGGATGCCGAAGGCTCCGTCCCCGAGCAGGTCATGACCGATCTCAGCGGTACGGCGACGTTCGTCTACCAGGCGGGCGAGCACGAGGGCAACGTCTACATCAAGGCGACCATGCCCGAAGCGTCCACCGACTTCGTCCTCTACCAGCATCCGACCTCGGTCCAGGTTGCGGCTTCTGCCTCGAGCCGTGAACTCCTGGCCGACGGCGTGAGCCAGACCGCGATCCGTGCCTCGATCCAGGATTGGGGCGGTACCGCAATTCAGGGCGTGATCCTCCGCTTCGTTGCCGGTGAGCCGTTCTCTGACGTCGACGAGGACGGGTACTACACCGCGGGGGTCGATTCGTACGAGGACACGAACTCGAACGGACAGTGGGACTCCATCGGTTCCATCGAGTCTGTCGCGACGACGAACTCGAGCGGCGAGGCGTTCGTGACCTACACCGCCGGGCTCCGCTCTGGTGCGGTCACCATCCACGTTTCGTCGAGCAGCGGCTCGACGGCGACCACGGTGAACCTCGTCCGGGTGCCACCGGCCTGGTCGATCGAACTGTCGCTCGAGGAAGACGTGCTGCCTGCCGACGGTCTCTCCGTTTCGCTCGGCAGCGTCCGCGTCTTCGACGTGAACGGCGCGCCGGTCTCCGGCAAGGAAGTGACGCTGGTTGCGGGCGAGCGGTTCAGCGATGTCGACAAGGACGGCGCCTACACGCCGGGTGTCGACCAGCTTCTGGACGACGCCGACGGCAGCCACTCCTGGACGGCGCTAGGCACCGTCGAGCAGAGTGTCTTCACGAACGTCAGCGGTGTCGCGACGTTCGAGTACACCGCCGGCCTCGAGTCTGCGGACTGTTGGATCCGCGCGGCGGCAGACGGTGTCTCCGTCGAGTCTCGCGTGGCGCTCGAGGATCTGCCGACGGCCTGGACGATCCAGCTCACGGCGTCCGAGACGCAGCTCTCCGTCTACGGTACGGGCGGGACGGACAACGTGATCCTGACCGCGACCGCATTCGATGCGCAGGGCAACGCGGTTCCGGCGGGGATTCCGATCCAGTTCCAGATCGTCGACGGCCCCGACGGGGGTGAGATGATCCAGGGCGCGGTCGGTGGCATCTACGAGACGCGGACCGGGGTGACCGGCGCGGCGACGTGCATCCTCCGCTCCGGAACGGTTCCAGGTCTCATCAACCTCCAGGCGAACTCCGGTACGACCGCTCGCCAGCTCGACCTCGTGGTCGGTGCGGGCCAGGCGGCGTCGATGAACGGCCGCTCTCTCAGCGACGAAGTGCCGTTCTGGTCGGAGACGGAGATCGAGGTCTTCGTTTCGGACTCCTACGGCAACCCGGTGAATGACGGGACCGCGGTGGAGTTTTCGGTCGACGAAGGCACGATCGTGGCTGACGAAGGCGCGGGGATCTCTCGCACCGAAGGCGGCCGCGCGAGCGCGGTCTATCGCGCGCTCGGCCCGTCGGAAAACACCGACAACGTTGCGGTGGTCTCGGCCAAGGTGCCGGGGACCACGGCGCTCACGAGCTTCGATATCCCACTGACTGGCGCGGCTTCCGTCGTGATCGAGGCGCTCGAGATCTCGAGCAGCCGGGCGGAGATCTCGGTTCAGGGTAGCGGTGGCACCGAAGAAGCCGTCATTACGGTTCAGGCGCTCGACGGCATGGGCCGTCCGATCGGCAGCGGCTTCGGGATCGACTTCGCGATCGTCGAGGGCCCGAGTGGCGGCGAGAGCATCAACCGCAGTGGCTGGGGTCCGGTCGAGATGATCACGAACGGAGAGGGCATCGCGCAGGTGACGCTCCGCTCCGGTTCGATGTCGGGCCCGATCGAGGTCGAGGCGACCTACGAGGACCTCCAGGCTTCGGTTCATGTCGGCATGGCGGCCGGTGACATCCTCGAGGTCGAGTGCCTCGGACCGGCGACCGCGCAGGTCGGCGTCGAAACGACGATCGAAGCGTTCGTCTACGACACGAACCACAACTCCGTGCCGGACGGCACCGTGGTTTGGTTCTACGCGTCCGACGGTCTCGTCGACGGTGTCGAAGGAGGCGGTTCGAGCCTCACGATCAACGGCAAGGCATCCGCGATCTACACGGCCACGCCGAATGCGGCCCAAGCGGGCTTGGCCGAGATTTCGGTCACGGCGTCCAATGCGAACACCTGCAAGGTGTACGTGGACATCCTCGGCGGTCCGGATCCGGACGGCGCTCTCACCAACCTCGAGCTGACTGCGGTTCGTTCCGAGGTCGGCGTGCGCGGAACCGGTGAAGTGTCGCAGACCGTGATCAGAGCGCAGGGGATCGACGAGAACGGCGATCCGGTTGGTGCCGGTATCCCGGTCACCTTCGAGATCCTGGTCGGTCCGGGTGGCGGCGAGAGCTTCCTCGACGCGACCGGCCCGGTCACCTCCGAGACGAACGCCGCCGGTATCGCCCAGGCTACGCTGGTTTCGGGCACCGTCTCCGGTACGATCGTCGTCCAGGCGAGCTCCGGCACGGTCACGTCCGGACACGCGAACGTCGCCGTTGCGGCCGGTCCTCCGACGTACCTGTATGTCGGTGCCGAGCAGTGCAACGTCGAAGCGTCGCGCAAGGTCAACGTCGAGAACGAAGTCGTCGTGCTCGTGGCCGATGTCTACAACAACCCGGTGCGGAACGGCACGTCGGTCTACTTCACGGTGGATCACGGAGTCATCCGGGGCCGAAGCGGTGGACTCGGTTCGGACGTTACGACGGAAGGGGAAGCTGGGGGCGTCTGGCTCTCGAACGGCTACGGCGGGATCGTCACCGTCACGGCCTCAACGGCTGGTGGCGATGTGATCGACACCGTGTCGTTCATCTCCTCGGACCTCGCGTTCTCGGCCGAAATCCTTTCGCCGACCTCGGAGCCGGTGATCCTGCCCGCGAACGGTGAGTCGAAGTTCACGATGTGGGTCGAGGTCCTCGACTTCAACGGCATGTACGTCCTGCCCTCCGAACTCGAGTGGGCCGTGGAGTACGGCCGGATGGCCGAGGAGGATGAGTCCGGTGACGGCTGTGCGGCCAGCGTCGCGCGTGCGGTCTACCAGTCCAACGTCCTCGAGCAGGACTTCTCCTACACGACCCCGGACGACGGGATCGGAGCGATCGACTTCGCACAAGTCAGCACCGGCTATGGCGGTGTAGGCGATCAGATCGAGGTCCACCTGACGACGGGCCGTGCGAACTCGGACGAGTCGGACATGGAGTTCGCTGGTGGCGTTGCGGTCGGCGAGTCCGTGAACTTCACGGTTACGATCAAGGACCGGAACGGGAACCCGCTCGGTGGCCATACCTTCTCCGCCAGTGCGGGTTCAGGTACGGTCAGTGAGCTGCCGGCAACCGACTCCTACGGGCAGTCGATCGGTACGTTCACCGCGCCGGACGTCGCTGGACCGGTCAACGTGGTGGTGATGGACACGGACCCGAACTTCGGTGGTGTGATCCTGTCGGCCACCATCAACGTCCAGTAGATCTCTGAGGGCCCTGCCCCAAAAGCTGAGGCAGAGCACCCAGAACGATCAGTTTCCCGAGCCCGGTTCGCCTCAGCGGCGAGTCGGGCTCGGGTTCGTTTTAGCCCTGCCCAAGCAATGGCGAGACAGGGAGTTGCCCGGCACGGATCGAGTCGTACGCGAGCTCGACGCCGCCCGCTCGGGTCCGTCGGCACGCGGCTTGTATCGTGATGGGGTAGAGAGTTAGAGATCCCCTGTCCGTTGGGATACCGAGACCTGGACTTGCCGCTCGAGCACCTTGCAGCGTCTACGGTCCGAGTCATCGCCCCACAGGACGGGGGATCTTCACTTTTTGCAGATCGAGTCTCTCGAAGTCCCTGTTCCTACGTAGATTCCCTGCCCCCGAGCAGGCAGTTCCTCCCTTGGGAATCGACCCCTCAGCCGTTACTTTCCCTGGATGAACAGGAATCGGGCTCCTCTGGTGGGGGCCCGTCGGGGAAGGGGGTACGAATGAACCAGGATCTGAAGCAGTGGGTCGACTCCTGTGCCGCTCACTGTCAGCCGGACCGGGTCGTCTGGCTGGATGGGTCCGAGGAAGAGATTCAGCGCGTCTACGAGGACAGCGTGGCCGACGGCACGTTCGTCAAGATGAACGAGGAGACGTATCCGAACTGCTGGTACCACCGGTCCGATCCCTCGGACGTCGCGCGGGTCGAGCACCTCACGTTCATTTGCTCGGAGAAGGAAGACGACGCGGGCCCAACCAACAACTGGATGGCTCCGGGCGACGCGAAGAAGAAGGTCTGGCCGCTTTTCGAAGGCGCGATGAAGGGCCGGACGATGTACGTGATCCCGTACGTCATGGGGCCGCTCGGCAGTCCGATCAGCAAGGTCGGAGTCGAGATCACCGACAGCAAGTACGTTGTCGCAAACATGCGGATCATGACACGGATGGGGAAGGCTGCCCTCGACCAGCTCGGCGACTCGACCGACTACTGCAAGGGTCTCCACTCGCTCGGTGACCTGAGCCCCGATCGCCGCTTCATCCTCCACTTCCCGGAGGATCGCGAGATCTGGAGCGTCGGCTCCGGTTACGGAGGCAACGCCCTCCTCGGCAAGAAGTGTTACGCGCTCCGGATCGCGAGCGTGATGGCGCGTGACCAGGGTTGGCTCGCCGAGCACATGCTCATCGTCGGCATCGAGAACCCGGCAGGAGAGACGCGCTACGTCGCCGCCGCCTTCCCGAGCGCCTGCGGCAAGACGAACCTCGCCATGTTGGTTCCACCGGCGTCGATGCCGGGATGGAAGGTGTGGACCGTCGGGGACGATATCGCCTGGATGAAGTTCGGCCCGGACGGCCAGCTCTACGCGATCAATCCGGAGAACGGTTTCTTCGGAGTGGCCCCTGGCACGAGCACGAAGACGAACCCGAACGCTTTCAAGACCGTGCAGAAGAACTCCCTCTTCACCAACGTCGGCTTCACCGACGATGGCGAGCCGTGGTGGGAAGGAATGGGGACGGAGCCCCCTGCGAACATGACGACCTGGAAGGGCGCGCCCTACGATCCGAAGGGATCCGAGAAGGCGGCGCATCCGAACAGCCGGTTCACCGGCCCCGCCAGCCAGTGTCCGTGCATCTCCCCGGAATGGGAGAACCCGAAGGGCGTTCCGATCTCCGCGATCCTCTTCGGCGGACGTCGTGCCTCGACCAATCCGCTCGTGTTCGAGTCGTTCGGTTGGGACCACGGCGTCTTCGTCGGCGCGGCGGTCGGTTCGGAGACGACCGCGGCCGCGATCGGCAAGGTGGGCGTGGTGCGTCGTGACCCGATGGCGATGCTTCCGTTCTGCGGGTACAACATGGCCGACTACTGGAAGCACTGGATCGAGACGGGGAAGAAGAGCGACAAGATGCCGCGGATCTTCCACGTGAACTGGTTCCGCCAGGATGCGGACGGCAACTACATGTGGCCCGGCTTCGGCGAGAACCTGCGGGTCCTCGCGTGGGTCCTGGATCGCTGCTCCGGAAAGGGAGAGGCGGTCGAGACTCCGATCGGTCATGTTCCGACACCCGGCGCCATCGATACGAGCGGACTCGATGTCGATCCCAAGACGATGGATCAGCTTCTGAGTGTGAAGAAGGACGAGTGGAAGGCGGAGCTGGACGACCAGGCGGAGTTCTTCACCAAGTTCGGTGATCGGCTCCCGAGCGAACTCCAGGACCAGCTGAATCAGGCTCGGTCACGCTTCGGCTTCTAGCGACTAACTCTGTCTGAGCCCTCTTGAAACGAACGGGCCTCCGTCGGCGATGCCGGCTGAGGCCCGTTCGCGTCTCACTCTGGCGCCGTGCGCGGTAGGGACGCCGCGCAGCCCATCCGGGCTCGCCCCGCTACTCGACGGGGGTGACCAGCATCCGCCACCCGGGTCCGAACTCATCGAGAAGCGTGCGTACGAGGGTTTCCGTGGCGGCGTGCGGTGTGATGGCGTCGTCCATCGGGGTCAGGCTGTAGTCTTCGATCCGGATCTCGCCTTGGTCGAACGTGAGGTAGAGTTCGCCGACTTCCTTGCCCTCCCGCCCCGCGCCGACGATCCAGCAGCCCTCGTAGCGAACGGGCCGCTCGGTTCGAACCCCGAACGAGAACACGACGAGGTCGGCGCGCGTGAGAGCGGCGATCCTCCTCCCGGAGACACCATCCGCCCTCGCTAGGACGATGAGAACCTCCGCTTCGGCTCGCGCTGCCTGGGCGGCGGCTATCACAGCCTCGTCGTCCAGGCTCTCATGGAGAGCCAGGATCGCGACCGGCTTTCCGTTCCACGACACGACCCTTGTCGGCGAGGGAATGGAGGCATCGATGGCTCGCGCCTCGATCCGTGGCCAGAGGTCCGGCACGATCTGACGAAGGTAGCTTTCGTCCCCCGGATCGAGGGTGATGACGTCGAGGTTCGAACGGAGGAGGGATTCCGCGAGAAGCCGGATCAGTCCCGTTTCGGCGTTCGGATCGTTGCGGAGGGGGACGGTCCCCACGGGTAGGAAGCCGCCTCCATCCAGGCTGATCACAGGCGATCCGATAGCGGACTTCCGGTCCGCCAGGTAGCCGACCCGACGGGCGAGTCCGCCCCAAGGTCCGTCTGGACAGGAACACGGGACCAGGTTGGCTCGGGTCTCGGACATGAACAAGATCGCGAGCCTCGAGTCGGTCCGGGTGGACTCGCTTCGAGGCTCGGCCGAATTGGACGCGGAGGGCTTCTGGAGCGCTCCGCCGTTCGTCTCCGTCCTCGTTCCCGTGACCGAACTCGCGAGGAGCAGGGAAGCGGTTACGAGAACGGAGAGAACCGATCGGATCACGGCAACACTTCTCCCTGGAAGATCCTCACGTCGTCGAAGCGACCCGAGGTGCGACGGGTGACGATTCCGAGCTGCCCGCTCGAGAGCATCGAGCTGTCCGTCACGTCGATCACGAGTTCGCAGTCGAAGTAGACGCGGATCCGGCTCCCGGTCACGACCACCCGAAGCGTGTACCAGGTGTTGTCCGAAAGCGTGGTGTAGTACGCGCCGGTCTCGATGAAAGAACCGCCCTGGATCCGTGCGATCCGGACCTTGTTCGCGTCGGTCCGGATCCCGGCCAGGTAGTGGTAGCTATCGCTCGAGTACCGGAAGTACAAGTACGACGAGTGGTAGGAGCCACCGGACGCGAGCACCTTGGCTTCGTACGTGACGTCGGTCTGCGGGCTACCATCGAGCTGGACGAAGTAGTTGCTTCCGGTGTAGCTCTGACGGAGCTCGCCGCCGGAGACGAACCAGTTGCCGCTCTGCGGCGACCAGCCGGCCATTCCGTTGTCGAAGTCAGAGAAGTCGAGGGCACCGACACCAGCACCGGTAGCGCTGCAGGTGCCTTCCGTTCCGGAGAACTCGAGGTCGATCGGCATGTCACGGATGTCCGAGTCGAACACGAGCGCGAGCGGCTCGCCGTCCTCGTTCGAGGTCCAGCTACCGACGTAGACGTCGTCGAGATTCAGCGGGTCGCCGGAGTTGGCCGGTCCCCCATACCACCCGTCCTCACCTGCGCTTCCATCGTAGTCCCAGATCTTCGTCAGCGGACGACCGAACCAGACCTCCTGCAGCGTCTGGCCACCACTCCACGACGGCTGGAGTTGCGAGAACAGCTCGTTCGCACCGTTGGCGTGGAGCTCCAGGTGGAGTGTGTTGCTCGAGCCTCCGTCCACGGCCCAGCTCACGCAGTTCGCGTCGATCTGACATGAGACGCAGCTCGTCTGGCCCATCTCTTCGCCGGAGCTGCCGACGCTCTCGTTCGCCGGGATGCACTCGTCGACCGAGGTGACCTTGACGTAGTACTCCGTGCACGAGCCGAGGCCCGTGAGCTGATAGCGACAGAGGTTGCCGTAGGTGACGAGATCCGCTGAGATCTCGATCGGGCTAGGACCTTCCGCTGCGTCGTTTCCGTTGTAGGGGCCGCCGAGGGTGGTCCCGTAGTAGACACGGTATCCCGCGAGGTCGCAGTCGACGGAGTTCGATGGCCACTCGAGGTCGAGATAGTCGTCGTGCTCGGTCACAGCTACGTACGCCGGTGGCTGTGGCGGGTCGGCGTCGCACGGGGCGGAGGTGAAGAGAGAGACCTCTTCACCGGAACACAGTTCACCATCGTGGCCGCAGGCATCCTCCACGACCACGTTGAAGTACCAAGTCGAGCAGCTGGAGATGCCCGAGAGGACATGCGAGGTCTGTGCGCCCGTCACGATCGTCTGGTTCGAGTACGGGGTTCCGGACGCGGTGTCCGCGTAGATCTTGACGTAGAGAATGTCCGATGGTGCTAGCGCGGAGCCGTCCGTTCGAGTGGTCGGCAGCGTCCAACTCACGTTGACTTCACCCTCGGTCGCGCTGTTCACGGCCAGGATGTTCGAGACGCACGAAGGCTTCGCCGGAAGCGTCCCGTCGTCCCAGTTGGACTCGACACTCAGGTTGCCGCAGGCCTCCGCCTTGAGCTTGTAGTAGTAGTCGCCACATCCGAGTCCACTCGTTTCGGTGTCGAACCAGGTCGTCGTGTAGCTGACCTCGTCGACCAGGTTGGCGTCGTCCGGTACGAACGTGGAGTCGCCTTCAGCCCGGTAGATCTTGTAGACGACTACGGTACCGATCGTGGAGCCGTTCGTGAACTGGGTCACTGCGTCCCAGTTGAGCGTCACACCCGTGCTCGTGGTCGCGACCAAGTTGGTCGGAGCCTCCGGGACGAGGGAGGAGGAGAGCGTCGCGTTCCGCTCGCACAGGTAGCTCTCCACTCCGGACCGGCTCACGCAGGAAACCGCGATGTAGTACGGGATCCCGGACTCGAGGTCGGGGACGGTCCACTCGGTGATCGTTCGGGCGAGCCTCGTGTAGAGAGAGAGGTCGTCCGGGTCCGTCCCGAAGTAGAAGTTGAAGTGGCTGATCTCGCTCATCGGGAGTTCGGTCCCGTCCGTGTTGTTCGTCGGCGGAGTCCAGGTGAGGGTCGCCGAGTCACACGTCGGGAACGAGGGGCCGGTGCAGGCCGGGGTATTGGGACGGCTACGCGCGGGAGAGAGCGGGAGGTTTCGAGGGTAGATCGTCGTCGAGAGCGACATCTCCGGGTACTCGCCGTCGATCGCGTTCGCTGCGGTCGCGGTGACCTCGATGAAGACTTCTCCGACCTGCTCCGGGCTCGGCACTGGGTTCGATAGCTCGACGCCCGAGCCGTTGAACCACCGGAACGAGAGTCCGGTGGCGGACATGCCGTAGCTCTGGGTGGACGACACGAGCGTGTTGCCCGATGTGTCCGCAACCACCCGCATGAGCACGGTGTCGTTCGGGTTGTCGGTGTCCGGGTCTCCGTCGGGGGAGAGGAAGTAGCTGATCACTTCCGCCCCCGGCTCATCCGGGAGGATGTCCGCGACGAACGCGACCGACTCTGGCCCCGCATAGAAGATCGAGGGCTGCGTCGGATCTTTCCCGTAACTGACGAGCCTCAGGTCGTCAGACAGCGACTGGAGGCCGACACGAGCGTTCTGCTGCATGTCGACCATGGTCTTGTTCTGCTCGTAGGTGGCCTGGCCCGCTTGGAGCATCTGGTACATCGCGGTCGAGATCATGCCGGTGATCACGATCACCACCATCATCTCGACCAGGGTGAAACCGGCCTGGCGCAAGGATGCGTGCATCTGCTCCCTCCTCGGGTGTCGGTGGCCGTCCTGCCTCACCGTGGGTGGACCGTAGTTCATCTACGAGAGTCTCCAGTGGAACCGACGTTGCGAGCGGGCGCCGGCTCCGAGGTTGCTAGCAGCAAGGGCCTGCTAGTTCGACAACGTCACGATCCCTCGTCCCGTCCGGACGACGGAGAGGGTCGCGGTATCCTGATTTGCACTCACGAACGTCACTTCGACCGGCGAATCCTCGTCTTGGATCGTGCCGCGAGTTTCGAAACGAACGATCGTCTCCGACTGTTGGCCACCGATCGTGAGGTCCATGTCGTACACCCCTTCGATCTCGTAGACCATGTCCGGGGACATCACCCAGGTGGAGTCCGTATCCTGCTTCTCGAAGTAGTAGGCACGATCTCCGGTATCGATGTTCATTCGATACGGTGTTCGCTCGGCGACGGCACGCTGCCGCGCCAGCTGGATCCGGATCCCGAGCTCTTTGGCCTGGCCCTCGACCCGGTAGCGTTCGTTCCGCTCCGTGAAGTTGGGTACGGCGGCCGCGACGACGATTCCGATGATGACCAACGTCACCATCAACTCGACCAGGTTGAACCCGGCGCGGGAGCCGCCTTTGACTTGCGTGGACATCGCTCCTCCGTCAGTTGGGCAGGTGGCTTGCGAGGTCCGTCCGCACGTCGAAGATCTCGGTCCACGAAACCTCTTTCCAGAGGTTGAGTGGGACCGGATAGCAGGGCGGAGGGTACTCGGTCACATCTAGGTCGTAGTTGTAGCGTCGGGTCGGGCCGTCCGCGTTCGCGATGACGGTGCCGCTCGACCACGGTCCCGCCGATCCACCATACTTCGTGATGATCGGCCCCGTGATGTTGAGCACCCAGGTCTTGCCGGTGTTGGACGCCGTGATGACTTCGTTCCAGCCGCCTCCCGGCACCGGGTCGTTGTTGAACGGGGTCTCGCCGGTGATTCCGTCCAGGTCGAGGTCGTAGGGCCCAGAGGGGAGCTGGCCGTGGGTTCCCGTATCGCCGTTCGCCCGCCAGGTGTTCGTTCGGGAGAACAGCGCACCGTCGACTCGGAGAACGCGCCTCGTGTTTGCGTCGATCTCCACCAAGTCCTCGGCCACGAGCCCGATGTTGACCGGATCCCCCGACCCATCGGGGTTGCCGGAGATCTCGTCGAATCCCGTGTGCCCGGCGATGATGTCGTCCATGACGACGAGGTCGTCCTTCGCGAACACCGTCACTGGGTGCGCAGACTTTCCATCCATCGTGCCTTCGACGAAGGCGTCGCCGACCACGACGATCATCCCGTTGAACTCCGAGTACTTCATCGGGTTGGGGAAGTGCTGAGGGTGGGGGACAGCGACGCCGTTGTAGGTGATGACGGTGTCTCCGGGGACCATGGTCGTGTTGTGGAAATCGAACAGGCTGAAGTTGATCTCGTTCGTACCCGTGCTGAGTGGATCGCTCGTACCGATCTTGATGTAGATCCCGGCGTCGCCCTTGTTCTCGCAATCGTTCTCGGCGGCGCGGCCCTGGGCCTTGTCCTCGGTGTCCGTCCAGTCGAACGAGTTCTCCAGGTCGATCTCTTCGGCGTCCGTCACGTAGCCTCGGTAGAAGATCCCGCATCCGGCGTTGGGGATGTCGTTGACCGCGTAGGCGCTCTCGAGGAACTGCGCCTCTTGGCCGGAGGAGCACCCGCACGGCACGTTGAGGTCTCCGCCGGTGTAGACCTCACCGGTGAGGGCGGCGCCACACGCGTAGGTGAGATCGTTGATCGAAACGAAGCGAGCGAACTTGAGGAACGAGTCGTGGACGATCTCGGCCTTCACTCGTCGGACCGCGCCGAGGTACGAGCCCTCGGAGACGATCGCGAAGCCGTTCGACTGGTAGGCGGTGATCCCGAGACCCTTGATGTCCGACGCTTCTGCGACGACGGAGAAGGAGCCGCCGTTGGAGAGGCTGTCGCTCAGCGTGAAGTCCGGCCGTCCATCCGCGTCGTAGTCGGTCATGTCCGCGGTCTGGGTCACGATCTGCCTCTTCGCCCAAGCAATGCCCGACTCGGCCGCCCCCAGGGCCATGAGCGAGTGGCGCTCGTACTTCGAGAGGTTCCGGTCCCCCATGGCCGAGACGACGATGGTCGTGGCCAGAATGGAAAGGGACCCCAGGACCAGCAGCGCGATGAGGAGGGTGCTACCCTCCTCGGATCCGAGCCGCCTCACCCTCGGCGTCGTCTTCATGGTGCTCCGTCCTCTCACTGGGGTTAGGCTCCGATCTTTGCGATCGCAAACTCGAACGGGAGTTCGACCAGGGTCTCTCCCTCGTACCAACTCAGCGTGATGACCACGGCGAGCATTCCGTCTTCGAGGTCCGCGCGTTCGGCGGGAAGCTGGATGTCGACTTGGCCGCGCGCGCCGATTCCGAGGCGGTCGATTACGTGGTCCGCCCAGTCCTGAGCCGGGCCGGCGATGGTCCCGCTGTTCGTGTCGATCCCATCGAAGATCGAGTGCACGTCCGCGAAGGTCTCGCTCATGATCTTTTCCCGGATCTCCTGGGCGAGCGAGTTCGCTACCGTCTCCTTGCGGGAGTTCATGGTGTGCCGACTCGAGACGGTGAAGACCTGGGAGACGCCGAGGAGACCGATGGTCAGAAGGAAAACGGCGACCATCGTCTCGACGAGCGTGAATCCATCGCGACCGTTTCGGTTCGGCCGGATCCGCCGTCCGGGCCTCGTCCGTGTCCTGCGTCGCGTGGCGACGCTGCTTGGGCAGTTCGTGACGATCGTCATCTCGCTTCTCCTCGATTCCGCGCATGGCCATGCCGGGCGGTGCAGCGGGCACCACCCAAACGCGACGAGGCACGGACCGTGCCTTCCTTCCGAGGTATCGGCAGACGGGTCCCCGGTCCGGAGGAAAAGCTCTATCGCCAAGTGGTTAGCTGGAATGGGGAGTTCCGCCCCCGAGGGCGGGGGACAGGCCTCGGCGTTGCGGGGTGCAACGTCCGCGTTGCATGAAGCCGGGCCGATCTAACACAAGTTTTCGGAAAGGTCGGCCGAAGGAATAGCGCAGCCGGGGCGTCGCATCGAAGGGAGGGGACGTGTGGTCGATACGAACGATCGTGCGTCAGTCGGGTGGGGCCGGACTGGGGATGCGGCTTGACATAATTCCGGGCGGGCGCATAAGTTGTGTGCGCCGACCGACTGGAACGATCGCATACCCTTTGGAGCTTCGATGAGTTCCGTTAGGTATGCGCGAGGAGTGCGATGGAAGGGAATTCCTGAGGGCTCCTCGCACGGAAACAACCCGGCGGTCAGCACCGCCCACGAACCGGCGCCTGGACAATGGATGTCTGAGGCAGAGAAGCAAGGGGGTTCTATGTCGTTCAGACCGTATTCCCTGCGGCCGTGGCTCGCGTTCGCCTTGACTCTTGTCATGGCGGCCAGCGTCCACGCGGGTACCACGGGTAAGATCGCGGGCGTCGTCCGCGATACTGCCTCGGGGCTCCCGCTTCCGGCAGCAAACGTGACGGTCATCGGGACCACGATGGGTGCAGCGTCGAACGAGGAGGGGGAGTACTTCATCCTCAACGTTCCCGCAGGCACCTACAGCGTCCAAGCCATGGTCATCGGGTACAAGCCGCTCCTCATGAGCGACGTTCTCGTGACTCCTGACTTCACGACGGATTTGGAGTTCAAGCTCGAGCCGAGCGTTGCCCTCACCGTGGAAACGGTCGAGGTCGCTTCGGAGCGTCCGCTCATCCAGCGCGACGCCACCTCGACGGTCCGGATCGTCGACTCGGAGGAGTACGAGAAGCTCCCCACGCGCGGCTACCAGGACGCGGTCTCCCTGCAGTCCGGAGTCGTGGGTAGCCTAGGTTCCGCGAACGCGGAGCTCCAGGGGCAGGAGTCGACCAACAGCGCGCAGCTCTTCGTCCGTGGAGGCCGTGCGAACCAGGTTGCCTACTATGTAGACGGCTTCTCCCAGCAGGACCCCCTCACCGGGTACTCGACGACCGCGATCAGCACCAACTCGGTCTCTCAGGTCGTCGTCATGACCGGTGGATTCAACGCCGAGTACGGCCGGATCATGTCGGGCGCCGTCAACGTCGTGACGAAGGAGGGCTCGGACGAGTACTCCGGAACCCTCGAGATCCTCACCGACAACCTCGGTGGCGACTGGGTCGGTACGACGAAGTACGACTACAACGTCTACGACATGACCCTGAGCGGACCGCTGATCCCAGGTAACGACGACATCACGTTCTTCGTCTCCGGGGAGCGTCGTTGGTACGGGGACCGGTCTCCGCGGAGCTTCGATACGAGCTCGGTTCCCGAGGGCCTCAACGAGGACCTCTCCAACGGGATCCAGCCGAACAACACCCTGTCCGGCTACACCTGGCAGGGCAAGCTGAACTACAAGCTCTCGCCCAAGACCACGCTCAAGTTCGGGACGATGGGCTCCTCGGATGACTGGCAGGAGTACCTACACACCTACATCCGGAACATCGAGCACACTCCGCGCTACCAGGACCGGAACCTCTCGATCTTCGGAACGGTGACCCAGACCTTCGGCGCCAACACGTTCGGAGAGCTCAAGGTCAACTTCTTCGAGACCAAGAGGAAGCGGGGCGACGGCGTCTTCTTCGACGATCAGTACGCCTACGGTCGTGTCGACAGCTCCGGCGAAGCGATCGGTAACCCGCGCTTCGACGAGTACAACCTCTTCTGGCTGGGCGACGATCCGACCACGGCGGAGGACGAAGCTCACTACTTCGATGACTACCTGGAGCGTCGCTCGAACTACATCGGTTTCGAGGCTTCCGGTACGCACAAGTGGAACGAGGAGAACACCCTCAAGCTCGGCGGTGACTTCCAGCGTCACGAGCTTCGCTACTACAACAACCTCTTCCCGACCCGCGCTTCGGACAACGACTTCGACGACGTCGTGAACTACGGTTTCGACCAGTTCGGGAACGAGATCGACAGCTCGCCCGACGGCTTCGACGACGGTCCGAAGAACCCGATCGTGGGATCCTTCTACGTCCAGAACAAGTACGAGTCGACCGACTTCGTGGTGAACGCGGGGCTCCGGTACGATCGTCTGGATCCGAAGACCCCGGCGCTCGTGAGTGTGGACACGCCTTTCGGCCCGCGCGAAGGTGACGCAAGCCTCGACGCCGCTGACCTGACGGACTCGTCCGCTCAGGACAAGGTCTCGCCGCGGCTCGGAATCGCGTTCCCGATCTCCGAAGGGACGCAGTTCTTCGCCAACTACGGCAAGTTCTACCAGCAGCCGAACCTGCAGGACCTCTACACGAGCTATCGCTATCTCGAGTACAAGGTGAACCTGTCCGGCTACTACTTCCCGTTCGGCAACCCGAACCTCGTGCCAGAGGAGACGACGGCGTACGAGATCGGGATCCAGCGCGCTCTCAACGAGGACGTCCGTCTCGACGTGACGGCCTACTACAAGGACGTGAAGGACCTCGTCCAGGTCCAGAACGTGCCTTCGTCCCCGTCCGCCTTCGCGTCGTTCCGGAACTCGGACTACGGCACGATCAAGGGTGTGGACGTCGCTCTTGCGATGCGTGCGGTCAACGGGATCTCGGGATCGCTCAACTACAGCCTCTCGTATGCCAAGGGTACGGGCTCGACGGCTCAGTCCCAGCGGGACATTGCCTGGCAGGCGGAAGAGGCTCCGCGGACGACGGCTCCGCTCGCGTTCGATCAGCGGCACAAGATTTCCGTCAACCTCGACTTCACGTCGGGTGAAGAGGGTGGGCCGATGCTCGGCGGGATGTTCCCGTTCGCGAACAGCAACCTGAACGTCCTCATGCGGGCCGCCAGCGGCTTCCCGTACACCCCGGTCTACCCGGCCAACGTGATCACCCTCGCGTCGTTCTCCGAGCAGGTCGCAGGCCCGATCAACTCCGTCTACGGTCCCTGGACCTATTCGGTGGACGCGAAGGCCTCGCGCAAGCTCCCGATCGGCGGCGGACTCGGCCTCGAAGCCTACGTCTGGGTGCTCAACCTGTTCGATACGCAGAACGACATCAGCGTCTATCAGACGAGTGGTGACGCTGCGACGACGGGCTGGCTCGCGACGGAGGAGGGGCGGTCCTGGGCGGCACAGAACGGTGACGAAGGCGTTGCCTACTATCACCTCGCCGAGAACGATCCCACCAACTTCGGTATCCCGAGGCAGGTTCGCTTCGGGCTCAAGATGGACTTCTAGGCCGACTAGTACATGGCAACGGGCCGCGACACGGAACGTCCCGGCCCGGCCATCGCTTCATGGAGGAACGAATGAAGCAGAGACTCGCGAAACTGATCGGGGGCGGTCTGGTTCCGCTGTTCGGCCTCGCGGCGACGTCGGTTCTGGCGGCGCCTCCCGAGCTCGGCGGACCCCTTCCCCAGGATGTCGATCGGACTACCCGTTTCGACGGGAACCGGATCGACATGAGCCTGACGAACCACGGCTCCTTTGCGTATGACATTCCCAACGGTGACCCTGGTCTGATCTTCCCCAAGGGTGGTCAGAACACGGCGCTCTTCGCGGCCGGCCTCTGGGTGGGCGCGAAGGTCGACGGACAGATCCGCGTGGCCGTGAACGAGTACTCGTTCGAGTGCACGCCCGGGAAGCTCAACGCCGATGGAACGTGGGACACGAACTACGACACGAATGAGCGTTGGCGGACCTACAAGATCGGCGAAGGCGACGACGCCACCAACAACACCGACTACGCAGACTGGCCGGTCGAGGACGGCGCTCCGGTCGACTCCGTGGGCAATCCGATGCTGTTCGGCAACCAGACTCTCTGGTCCGTCTACCACGATGCCGATCCGGAAGGTCACCAGAACGACGCAGGAAACACCGATCCGCTCGGGATGGAGGTCCAGCAGACCACCTTCGGATACGGGTTCGGGCTTCTCCAGAACGTCGTGTTCCTGAAGTTCTTGTTCATCAACAAGAGCAACGACACCTGGGAAGACACCTATGTCTCGGTCTGGTCGGATCCGGACTTGGGCGGTGCCGCAGACGACTTCGTCGGGTGCGACACGACGCTCTCCCTGGGCTACTGCTACAACGCGACGAACAACGACAACCAGTACGGTTCGGCTCCGCCGGCGATCGGGTTCGACTTCTTCCAGGGGCCGATCGTGGCTTCGGAAGGGGATACCGCGTACGTGAGTGGCCGGGCGATTCCGGGGTTCAAGAACCTCCCGATGACCTCGTTCAACAAGTACATCAACGGTACCGACCCCTCCAGCGCGCTCAACACCTACAACTACCAGTCCGGCCTCACGCGTGAGGGGGACCCGGTGGTCAACCCGATCACGGGAGAGGTGACGAAGTTCGTGCATCCGGACGATCCGACCGCGTCGTCGCAGGTCGGCCTCTGGCTCGACACGGATCCGGCCGACCGGCGGATGATGCTGAGCTCCGGACCATTCAACATGGCGCCTGGGGACACTCAGGAAGTCGTGACCGCGATCATCGTCGGGCAGGGAGCTGACCGGCTCACGTCTATCACGGCACTCCGCTTCGTCGACTCGTTCGCTCAGGCCGCGTTCGACTTCAACTTCGACCTGCCGACTCCTCCGAGTCCGCCGGTGGTCGAAGTCGGCCAGCTCGACAACGAGATCACGCTCAACTGGGGCAACGAGTCCCAGGTCGAGTACGACGAGCCGGGCTACGGCTTCGAAGGGTACAACGTGTACCAGTACTCGGGGGCCGACGGCTCGAACCCGACGCGCGTTGCAACCTACGACGTCGTGAACGGTGTCGCCCTCATCTTCGATGACACGTTCGATCCGAACCAGGGCGTCGTCATCAACTCTCCGGTCGCTCGTGGATCGGACTCGGGAATCCAGCACTACGCTCGGATCAGCCAGGACAACATCCTCGGCAAGGCTCTCCGGAACGGCAAGGAGTACTACTTCGGTGTCACGGCCTACTCGTACGGTCCGGACGCTGTCGGTGGACTCCGGATGCTGGAGTCGTCTGCAACGATCCATACCGTGGTCCCGCAGAAGCCGACGGCTGGTACCGACTATGCCGACGGTGACTCGGGCGTCACTCTCGAGAGCGTCGCGAACCGTGAAGGACTCGACGCCAACGTCGAACCGATCGTCGTCGATCCCAGCGAGACGACCGGGGATACCTACCGCGTAGACTTCTACGAGATTCCGCGCGTGGACTTCGAGCATGACCCACCTGAGACCACCATGGTTTCGGTTTGGAGCCTCACCGACGTCACCACGAACACAGTGCTGCTCTCCGACCAGGAGAACCAGAGCGGGGACGAGAACTACCTCGTCAAGCACGGGATCCTTTGGAAGGTCACGGGCGCCCTTCCTGGCTGGAAGCGGAACGCCAAGGGCAACCCGATGATCGACGAGATCCAGTACGGCGACACCACGATCGAGCCGGATGCCAACGGTGGTCCTGGAAACGACGTCTGGCACAGCTACGGTTCCACGGCGGAGTTCATCTTCTCCGCGGGCGGTGGCGATGGTGGTGAGGGCCGGTTCACCCGTGATGGTGGAGATCTCGGGAACCTCGACTCTCGTGATATCTACATGATCTGGGACTACGCCGATGACAACTATGGCATGTGGGTGTTCGACGGCAACGAGCTGGGCGTCATCCCGTTCAAGCTGATCCAGCGGGATCCGCTCACGGGTGAAGAGACCCGCCTCCTGCCGTTCTTCTTCAGCGGCGGCGGCACTCCGGGCGTCTACGACATCTCGGCGGATACTCCGGACGGCTGGCAGGGGTGGCCTGCCACCGACTGGTGCTATGCGTACACGGGTGACTGGGATGCGTTCGCGGCCGATGCCGCTGACGGAACGATCGACGACCCTGACTCGCACGGAGAAACCGAGCTCTTCTCGCGTCTGGTCGTCGCTTCGGCCGAAGACACGCCGGTGCTCCCGATCGAGGGATCGGTCTACAAGTTCTCGACCACGAAGCCGCAGCTCCCGGGCGACTACTTCACCATCGACACCAAGGGTGTCGTGTTCGATCAGGCAAAGCTCGAGAACGACCTCGACAAGATCAAGGTCGTCCCGAACCCCTATCGGAACCAGTCCACCTACGAGCTCAACCAGTTCAACCGACGGATCAAGTTCACGAACCTTCCGCCGGAGTGCACGATCCGGATCTTCACGCTCGCGGGTGATCTCGTGAAGACGTTGGAGAAGACGGACCACAGCACTTCGATCATGGAATGGAACCTCCAGACGGAGCGTTCGATTCCCGTGGCGAGCGGAATCTACCTCTACCACATCGAGGCTCGTAACGATGGGCGAGCGATGGGGTCGACCACGGGCAAGATCGCGATCTTCATGGAAAAGGAACGCCTGAACTTCTTCTAGTCGGTTGGGAAGGGAATCCACTGGCTTTCGAGGAGAATCGAACATGAGACGGATTCTTCAGACGACGACGATCCTGCTCGCGACGTCCTTGGTTGCGACGTCCGCCTGGGCAGGAAGCGAGCGTCGGATTGGTACGGCCGGAGCACAAGAACTCCGGATTCCGGTCGGGACGCGCGGCATCGCCCTTGGCGGCGCTACCGTTTCGGCCCAGCACGGACTCGAGTCGGTTTACTACAACCCCGCCGGTTTGGCTGGCGGGACGGGAACCGAGGCTCTCTTCGCGAACACGTCCTATCTCGCCGAGACGGACGTCAGGTACTTCGGTATCTCGACGGAGACGGGACTTGGAAACATCGCGGCGACCATCAAGGTCCTCGACCTCGGACAGCTCGAGGTGACGACCGAGGATGCGCCGGAAGGGACGGGTGAGGTCTCGAACATCAACTTCACGGTGTTCGGGCTCTCGATGGCTCGGTACCTGACCGACGCGGTGAGCTTCGGTGTCACGGGGTACTACATCAACGAGTCGATCATCGACGTTTCGGCGCGTGGCATGGCGTTCGACCTCGGTCTGAACTACGACATGCCCTGGCGTGGAGCGCGCTTTGGACTCGTGATGAAGAACTTCGGTCCGGACATGACCTTCAGCGGGGCTGGCCTCGATCAGAGCGTTCAGATTCCGGGGTCCGAGCCTGGCTCGCGCCCGCGGATTCTGAGCACGCAGTCGGCCGGGTTCGAACTCCCGTCCTACTTCCAGATCGGTGGCCAGATCCCGGCATGGGAAAGCGGTGACAATCAGGTCATGGCTTACGGCACGTACCTCAGCAACAACTTCTCCAAGGACGAGGTCCGCGGGGGAGTGGAGTATGCGTATCGTGACGTCCTGATGCTCCGCGGTGGCGTGGACTATGCGGACCAGAGCGAGTATCTGTTCGGTCCCACCTTCGGCGCCGGATTCAACCTGCCTCTCGGGGCGGCGAATCTGTCCGTCGACTACGCCTTCCAGTCTGTCGACAGCTACTTCGACGACCTGCATACGTTCTCGGCCCACTTCCGGTTCTAGGCTGCGGCCTGGACTTCGGAGTGGCTCGACACTTCGGACCCTCTCCGGTCTCGCGACCGGAGGGGGTTCGCTCTTTCTTGGACCGCGTGCTAGTCTCGTGCTTTGCGGAGACAACGACCCATGTTCAACGTCGGTTCGCAAGAACTCCTCATCATCTTCTTCGTGGTCCTGATGCTCTTCGGGGCGAAGCGGATCCCGGAGGTCGCCCGTGCCTTCGGCCAGGGGATGCGTGATCTACGAAAGGCAATGGCCGGGATCGAGAGCGAGCTGAAGCTCGACCTGGATGAGCCGCCCAAGCGTACCGAGCGGCCCAAGGCAGCGCTCCCGACGCCCAAGCCGGCCCCCGATCCGATGGCTGCGCCACCGGACGGAACGACAGCCCCGCCGCTCGCCACCCCATCGTGGAACCCGGCTGGCGCGTCGACCGCAGCTGCGGGCCCTGCGACTCCAGAGGGCCCTTCGGCACCCGCGGGACCTTCGGCACCGGCGAGTCCGTCGGCCCCCGCGACCACGTCGCCCGCCGCCTCCGCAGGCGAGTCCACGCCGGCTTCCAAGCCGATGCGGGGTTGGGTGGGAGGTGGTCCGCCTCCAGGCACGCTCGCGCCCGACGGCGCCGAGTCTGCGGGACCGGGACCTGCCCCAGCCCCGCCGAAGCCCTCCGGACGAGGTGCCTCGTCCGATCCGACCCCGACAACGGACGGTCAGTAGCGTCCCGTGATGCTGGCTCCGAAGAACATCGCGCTCATCGGCTTCATGGCGGCGGGGAAGACCCACGTCGGCCGGCGGCTCGGGGAGCGGACTGGGATGCCGTTCGTGGACATCGACCTCCTGATCATGGAGCTCGAGCAGAACACCGTCGAAGAGATCTTCCGCGTGAAGGGGGAGCCGTACTTCCGGGGAATCGAGAGCCGGCTGCTGGGAGAACTCTGTCGCGGTAGCGGGCAGATCATCGGGTGCGGGGGAGGCACCATCCTCG
Source organism: Candidatus Eiseniibacteriota bacterium (assembly GCA_020633975.1). Classification (GTDB taxonomy): domain Bacteria; phylum Eisenbacteria; class RBG-16-71-46; order CAIMUX01; family CAIMUX01; genus JACKCR01. The sequence goes on from JACKCR010000002.1 coordinate 835,184, forward strand.
CCGAGGAGAACCGCAGGACGTTGGCGCAACGGTGCGAGACGGTTTGGCTGCGGGTTTCCGAGGCGCAGGTACTGAGGCGACTGGAGGATCCGGATGCGCCGCGTCGCCCGCTTCTCGAGGGGCTCGATGCGACCCGTGTCGTGCACGATCTTCTCCAGGCGCGCGAGCCGTACTACGCGCAAGCGGACCACGTGGTGGAGACGGACGGACGGACCGTGGAGGCGGTCGCCGAGGAGATCGTCGTGCGGCTCGGTCTCGCGGCGGCGGATCGGTAGCGCCGTGAGGATCATCTCGGGGAAGTGGCGGAGCCACCGGATTGCGAGCGAGGGACGAACGGCGCGTCCGACCACGGACCGGACCCGTCAGGTCTTGTTCGACATCGTAGGAGGCCGGATCGAGGGGGCACGCGTGTTGGACCTGTTCGCGGGTTCGGGGGCGCTCGGCCTCGAGGCACTCTCGCGCGGCGCTGCGTTCGCCATCCTGGTCGATCAGGATCCCAAGGCCACAGCCGGGATCCGGAAGAACATCTCGGCCCTCGCCGCGCAGGAGATCACGGAAGTCTGGACGAGGCGTGTCGGATCCGCACTCCAGGAGCTGGAGAAGCGTGAGGAACGGTTCGACTGGATCTTCGCGGATCCTCCCTACGGGAAGGGCGAGGACGTCCGTCTCCTTTCCCGGATAGGCGGAAAGGAGCGCGCGCTTCTGCGGAATGGAGGGCGGTTCGTGATCGAGGTCTCGAGCCGCGCGCCACTGGCCCCGGACACCGGGACGCTCGAGCTGGAGAGGGAGAGGACTCTGGGGGGCACGTCCTTGCGGTTCTACCGCCAGAACGACGAGAATCCAACGCGTGGCGAATCGGAGGATGGACGTGACACGTAGCCAACGAACGACGCGGGGAAGTGGGAAGAAGGACGAGACCGCCGGCCGGATCGCGCTCTTTGCGGGCACGTTCGATCCAGTGACCCTCGGTCATCTCGACATTCTCCGGAAGTCGCTCCGCCTCTTCGACCGGGTGATCGTTGCGATCGCGACCGGTCACCACAAGACGCCGCTCTTCACCGTCGAGGAGCGGATGGAGATGTTCCGGGAGAGTCTCTCGGAGGAAGAGTCCGCCCGTGTCGGAACGATCGCGTTCGACGGACTCCTCGTCGACATCGCGCGCGAGGTGGGTGCGCTGGCCGTGGTGCGCGGTTTGCGGTTCGTCTCGGACTTCGAGTTCGAGATGCAGATGGCGGAGCTCAACCGGAAGCTCTATCCGGAGATGGAGACGGTGTTCCTTCCACCCTCCGAGAAGTACGGTGCGGTGAATTCCACCCTGATCAAGCAGATCGCGGCAGGCGGAGGTTCGCTCCGGGATCTGGTTCCGCCGCTCGTGGCCCGACGTCTCAAGCGCAGATTCAAGAAGTGAGGTCAGCAACGTGAAGCAGTCGCAGATGAGCGGGAAGGTCGGGCTCTCCGAAACGATCGCAATCGACGAGAAGGTGAAGAAGCTGCGCGCGGAAGGCCGCCGCGTCATCTCGTTCGGCGCTGGTCAGCCCGATGCGCCGACTCCGCCCGAAGTGTGTGAGGCGGGCATCGCCGCGATCCGGGGTGGTGCGACCAAGTACACGAGTCCTGGCGGTTGTCTCGAGCTACGGCAGGCGATCTGCGAGAAGCTCGAGCGCGACAACGGACTCAGCTACCGTCCGGAGCAGATCGTCGTGTCTGCCGGCGCGAAGCAAGCGATCTTCATGGCGCTCGCGGTGATCGTAGATCCTGGGGAGGACGTCCTCCTGCCCGCACCGTACTGGGTTTCCTATCCAACGCAGATCTCCATCCTCGGTGGGAATCCGCGTGTGATCCCGACCGACGAACGGACCGGATTCAAGATCACGGCCGAGCAGCTCCGCGCTTCCATCACGCCGAACACGGCCTGCCTCATCCTCAACTCGCCTTCCAACCCGACAGGGGCGGTGTACTCGCGCGAAGAGCTCGAGGCGATCGGAGAGGTCGTCCTCGAGAGCGGGATCCAGGTGGTGACGGACGAGATCTACGAGCGGATCGTGTTCGGGGACTCTGCACATGTCAGCCTCGCGTCGTTGTCCCCGGCGCTCCAGAAGAAGACGGCCGTAGTCAACGGGGTCTCCAAGGCCTACTCCATGACCGGGTGGCGGATCGGATACTTCGCGGCGGAGCCGGAGTGGGCGGAGCGAGCAACCGCGCTCCAGAGCCACCTCAGCGGAAACCCGTGCAGCGTTTCTCAGGAAGCGGCGATCGAGGCGCTCCGGAGAGGGGACGCCAGCGTTCGGGAGATGGTGTCGGTCTTCGGGCGTCGGCGGGAGCAGCTTCTCGATCTCCTCCGTCCGGCGGAACGGCTCTCCCTCTGCCCTCCGGACGGCGCTTTCTACGCCTTCCCCGACGTCTCCGGGTACTTCGGTCGCTCGACTGGTGGAACCGTCCTGGAGGACGACCTCGCGTTGGCTGGGTACCTGATCGAGGAAGCGGGGGTCGCACTCGTGCCGGGCAGCGGTTTCGGCTCGCCGAAGCACATGCGGCTGTCGTTTGCGGCTTCGGATCGGGAGATCGAGGAGGGCGTACGCTCGATGGTGGCGGCTCTGGGCAAGCTCGCCTGACCGCAACCGATCACAGGTGCCCCGCATCCAACCCTCGTGGTTGGCGCCGATCGGCCCACCCACATCCAGCCTGGGTGTCGATCGCGCTTCCCGATCCGGATCGAGCGCGCTAGACTTCCTGGTCTTTGATGGAACTCGACAGCGCTCTAGGCAGCCCCCGTACATCGGGACAGGAGGAGAACCCATGCCCACTTACGAGTACGTCTGCAACTCGTGCGGACACGAGTTCGAGCTGTTCCAGAAGATGAGTGATCCTCCGGCGAAGAAGTGCCCGGAGTGCAAGGGCAAGGTCACGAAGAAGATCGGTGCCGGAGCAGGCCTCATCTTCAAGGGCTCCGGCTTCTACATCACCGACTACCGGAGCGAGGGCTACAAGAAGGCAGCCGCGGCCGAGAAGAGCGGCTCGTCGTCGGGCGAGTCCTCGGGGTCGTCTTCGAAGGCGAAGTCCAGTTCCTCCGGAAAGTCCGAGTCCAAGGCCGATTCCAAGCCGAAGTCGGGCCAGAAGCGCACCTCGGGCACGAAATCCGCAGACTGATTCCCTTGGGCGACGGAGTCTCGGCGGCGCCAAACGGGTGGCTCGCCCCTGCGGACTGCGCACGGCGTGGAAGTGAGTTCGATCCATGTTCATCGACGAAGCTGCGATCCTGGTTCGGTCGGGCAAGGGCGGTGATGGCTGTATCAGCTTTCGGCGCGAGAAGTACGTCGCCAAGGGCGGTCCGGACGGTGGGGACGGCGGTCGGGGCGGGGACGTCGTTCTCGAGGTCGACCCGCACCTCAGGACTCTTCTTCCGTTCCGGCACGAACGGGAGTTCCAGGCCCAGAACGGCCAGCCCGGGATGGGAAAGCAGATGTTTGGAAGGGACGGCGAAGACAAGGTCGTTCCCGTACCCCGAGGCACTCTGGTCGAGGACGAAGCCGGCCGGGTAGTCGCGGATCTCGTGAGCCCCGGGCAGCGTGTCGTCGTCGCCAGGGGTGGCAAGGGTGGCAAGGGCAACGTCCACTTCAAGAGTTCGACCCGGCAGGTGCCGAGGATCGCGACGGACGGGCAGTCAGGCGAGGAGTCGACCCTCAAGCTGACCCTGAAGCTCCTGGCCGACGTCGGATTGGTCGGACTCCCCAACGTCGGGAAGTCGACGTTGATGCGCCGGATCTCGAACGCGACTCCGCGGATCGGCGACTACCACTTCACTACCATCCGTCCGAACCTCGGAATCGTCGATTTGGGCGAGTACCGATCGGTGGTCGTTGCGGACCTGCCCGGCTTGATCGAGGGCGCGAGCGAAGGACGTGGCCTGGGGCACCAGTTCCTGCGTCACGTCGAGCGCACCCGGGTTCTCGTTTTCCTGATCGACGCCGCTTCGGCTCGACCGCAACACGACTTGGACGTTCTGCTCGGCGAGCTCCGCGCCTTTCGTCCGGCGCTCCTCGAACGCCCTCGCCTGATCTGCTACAGCCGGGCGGACCTGGTCGTTGGACAGGAGCTGCCTCCGCTCGGTGAGCAGGAGCCACTCCGGATCTCCGCGCACACCGGAGACGGGGTAGACGTCCTGCTGAAGGAGTTGGCCGCGCTCTTCGGACGTCTCGAGTACGAAGAAGGTCCAGCACCGATGCTCGTCGACATCGAGCTCGAAGAGCGGAAGGCGGGGGGCACACGCGGGCGGCAAGGCACGTTGGCGGACGAGGAGACAGGAACCGAGGCCCTGGGCGGGGATCTCTTCTTTGCCGAGCTCGTCGACCAGGGCGCGCACCTCGGGCCGTTCCCCTGGCCGAAGGAGACCCGGGTTCGGGTCGAGGACGCACCGCGGGTCGCGGAAGCCAGCGGGGGCGTTCCGTACGGAGATGACGACGAGTTCGCCGACGACGAGGGGCAAGCCGACGACGGGGACGTGGCCGAGCCGGACTCGCTCGATTCCGAGGGCCGTTCGTGAGCTCCGCTCCCCGCCTGGGGATGCTCGATGCCGCTCGAATCGCGTTGCTCCATGCCTTCTCTCCCAAGCAGCAGTGGACGCTCGCCGGCGCAATGGTGGGGTCCACCGGGCTCGCCAACGTGCCCGGGATTCGCGGCCGGAAGGCGGAGATGCTCCGGGCCCTGCCGGACGACCTCGCGACGGAAGAGATCGTGGGCGAATGGGCGGAGCGCGGGTACGAATTCGTCACCTACTACGCCCCTGGGTTTCCTCGCGAGCTCTGGGAGATCCCAGATCCGCCGCTTCACCTCTTTGTGCGTGGTGAACTTCGACTCGCGGCGGACGTGCGTCCGAGAGTTGCGGTCGTCGGGTCGAGGGCCGCCTCCGCTGCGGGGCTCCGGCTTGCCCGTGAACTGGGACGCGACCTTGCGATCGGTGGGGCCGTCGTCGTGAGCGGTCTGGCCCGGGGCATCGATGGCGCGGCGCATAGGGGCGCTCTCGGCGCGGGTGGGGACAGCATTGCCGTGCTCGGGACGGGCCTCGATCGGGTCTACCCCGAGGAGCATGCGGAGCTCGCGGTCGACGTCGCCCGGCAGGGTGCCCTCGTCACCGAGTTCGCTCCCGGGACGCCGCCGCTACCGCTCCACTTTCCCCGCCGGAACCGGATCCTGATCGGTCTCGCCGACGCCCTCGTGGTAGTGGAAGGGACAGATCGGAGCGGCGCACGGTCGAGCGTCGATCACGCGCTCGACCAGGGGAAGGAGGTCTTCGCCGTCCCGCGGGATCCACTTCACGAAGGGAGCGAGCTTCCCAACCGGCTCCTCCGCCAAGGCGCGACGCCACTGACTTCAGCCATCGATGTCCTCCAGGTCTTGGCCGATCCTAGACGTCGACGTTCGGTGCCGGGAGACGGCACTTCTGCGCGGGAGAAGAGCCCCGACTCCGAATGCGGTACAAGCCCTCCCGATGTCTCCGCGCGACTTCGGGAGCTTCTCGGCGCTTCTCCGGGCCGGACCTTGGACGAGCTCGTCGACACATCGGGATGTGGTTCGCCTCGTGAGGTCTCCGCGGTGCTCACCGAGCTCGAGTTGACCGGGTGGGCGAGACGAGATGCTGGCGGTCGATGGCGCCTCCTCCGCACGGTACAATCCCCGTCGTGAGTCTGCGGCACCGATTCGAGTACATCCTTCTCCGAAGCGTCGTCTTCTTCGTAGGACTGCTTCCCGTCCGGGCTGCGCGCCGGATCGGGAGTGGCCTCGGTGACGTCGCGTTCTCCTTCTTGCGGATCCGTCGTCGCGTCACACTCGACAACCTCTCGCAGGCGTTTCCCGAGTGGAGCCGTGAGCGGGTCACGGACGTGGCCCGGGCCTGCTACCGGCATTTCGGGATCACGTTTCTCGAGCTGGCACGGTTTCCGACCATGGACGACGACGAGATCCGTGCGCTCGTAACTCTCGAGGGAGTCGAGGCGTTGGCCGAGGCCCGGGAGCGCGGAAGTGGGCTCGTCCTCTGTACGGGGCACTACGGCAACTGGGAGGCGTTGGGGGCCCGCGTCGCCTTGGCCGGGTTTCCGATCTGGGTAGCGGCGAAGACGCAATCGAACCGCGCGGTCGACGAGTATGTCACCCGGGGGCGTGAGCTTCGAGGGATGCGTGTGCTGAAGGTGGAGGAAGGCTTCCGCCGGATGCTCCGTCCGCTCAGGGACGGAGAGTTCATGACGTTCCTCTTCGATCAGGATGCGGGGAGGAGAGGGATCTTCGTGGACTTCTTCGGAAGGCCCGCGTCGACCCCTGTGGGCGTGGTCCGCTTCGCGCGGATGACGAGAAGTCCGATCGTGTTCGGATACTCGGTGCGGCAACCGGACGGTACCTACCTCGCCCGGATCGAGGCTCCGGTACGGATGAGAGAGGACTTGCCCACCGAAGAAGCAGAACGAGATGCGCTAGAGCGACTGGTGGAACAGCTCGAAGCGAGAGTCCGGGAGCACCCAGAGCACTGGTTCTGGATGCACCGTAGATGGAAGACACGACCGCCGGAGGCGGCGGGGGGAACGTTGGGCGTTCCGAGAGAGGAAGCGGGATGAGACTAGTCAGTTTCGGGGACCCGGGCGCGGAGCGCCCAGGCGTGTTGATCGGCAGCGACATCCTCGACCTCCGCGAGGCGAGGCCAGCGTGGCCGTCGTCCTGGCGTGGGATCCTGATGGAGAACCTCTGGCCCGAACTCGAGTCGATGGTTGCGGGCGCAGAGCAGGCTGTGGGTCTACCTACCGTGCCGCTCGGTTCCGTTCGCCTGGGAGCACCGGTGCCGGACCCGTCGAAGATCGTGGCCGTCGGCCTCAACTACCGGGACCACGCCGAGGAGCAGAACAAGCAACCTCCCGAGGTTCCGCTGCTCTTCTCCAAGGCCCCGAGCTGTCTCGTCGGCCCGAACGACCCGATCGTACTTCCTGACGACGCGGTCGAGAACCAAGTCGACGCAGAGGCGGAGCTCTGTGTCGTCATCGCAACGCGTGGGAAGAACGTGCGCCGGGAAGACGCCATGTCTCACATCCTCGGATACACGGCGTTCAACGACGTGAGCGGTCGCGGCGCGCAGTACGGGGACAAGCAGTGGTTCCGCGGGAAGAGCTTCGACACCTTCGGCCCGTGTGGCCCGTGGATCGTGACGAAGGATGAGCTGGGGGACCCGTCCGGTCTCTCTCTCGAATCCCACTGGGGCGAGACGCGGATGCAGTCCGGCAATACGTCGAATCTGATCCACGACGTTCCGGCTCTCATCGCGTACATCTCGAAGCAGATGACGCTCGAACCGGGCGACCTCATCGCGACCGGTACGCCTTCGGGAGTGGGCGTCTTCCGCGATCCGAAGGTGTTCCTCCAGCGTGGCATGACTGTGCGGATCTGTCTGGAGAAGGTGGGGGAGCTCATCAACCTCGTCGTCTGAGACGAGCGCCAAGTCGCTCGCTGCTGAGAGGAGCCGATACGAAGAACGCCGGGCCGGAACCCTATGGTTCCAGTCCGGCGTTCCACGTTCACAGCAACCGGTTCAAAGGCAGGTTCGAATCGAACGGCGATTCGGGGAGGCTGTTCGCACTCGAGTGTTCTCGGCGCCGGGCTCAACCGGCCTGGATTCGCTCGGGTTCGGCGCAGCCCCAGTCTCCGATTAGTCGTAGTACTCGAGACCGAGGTGCGTGATGAGCTCCTCGCCCTTGAGGTGACGGAGCGTGTTCTTCAGCTTCATCAGCTGGATGAAGAGGTCATGCTCCGGGTAGAGGTCCGGCGCGTGGATCGGGCTCTTGAAGTAGAACGAGAGCCACTCCTGGACGCCGCGCATCTCCGCACGCTTGGCGAAGTCGAGGAAGAGGGCGAGGTCTAGGACGATCGGCGCTGCGAGGATCGAGTCCCGGCAGAGGAAGTTGATCTTGATCGACATCGGGTAGCCGAGCCATCCGAAGATGTCGATGTTGTCCCACGACTCCTTGTTGTCACCGCGGGGCGGATAGTAGTTGATCCGCACCTTGTGATAGAGCCCGGAGTAGAGCTCGGGGTAGAGGTGGGGCTGGAAGACGGAGTCGAGCACGGAGAGCTTGGACTCTTCCTTCGTCTTGAACGACTCGGGGTCGTCGAGCACCTCACCGTCCCGGTTGCCGAGGATGTTGGTAGAGAACCAGCCGCTCACGCCGAGGAGTCGGGCCTTGAACCCGGGCGCGAGGATCGTCTTCATCAACGTCTGGCCGGTCTTGAAGTCCTTTCCACCGAGCGGGGTCCGCGTTTCCTTGGCCAGCTCGACGAGAGCCGGGAAGTCCGCGGAGAGGTTCGGGGCGCCGTTTGCGTAGGGGATGCCGAGCTTGATCGCGGCGTAGGCGTAGACCATGGAGGGAGCGATCGACGGATCGTTCTCGCGCATCGCCTTCTCGAACGCGGAGAGCGACTGATGCGCCGGTCCGGGCTTCATGAAGACTTCGGTCGAGCCGCACCAGACCATCACCATGCGGGCGAGGCCGTGGTCTTTCTGGAAGGTCTTGATGTCTTCCATGAGCTGCTCGGCCAGCTCCATCCAGTTCGCACCCTTCTTCACGTGCTCACCGTGGAGCCGCTTCACGTAGCGCTGATCGAAGACGGCCGGCCAGGGAGAGATCGCTTCCATCTCGTCCTTCACCTGGGCGAGAAGCTCGGGAGCGAGCACGCCGGCCTTCATTGCCGCTTCGTAGGTGTTCTCGGGGAAGATGTCCCAGCCACCGAATACCATGTCGTCGAGCTTGGCGAGGGATACGAACTCGTTGATCTTCGGGGAGCGCTTGTCCGTGCGCTTACCGAGCCGGATCGTACCGGTCTGGGTGAGGCTTCCGATCGGTTCCGCGATGCCCTTGCGCATGGCGAGACAGCCGGCGATGAAGGTCGTCGCGACGGCTCCGAGGCCGGGGAGCAGCACGCCGAGCTTGCCCTGCGCTTCTTGGATCTTCTGACTCATTGGTCCTTCCTCCGTGGGATCGCTCCTTCACGGGCGACCCGAATCCATTGGGTTAGGCGGAGACTAGGCGTCGGCGCGGGTATCCGGATAATGGATTGTTTCTAGGGAAGCCATAACGATACGTTATGGTCCAGAAGGCGGCCGTCGGCGTGGTTCGGCCACGATCGGAGCCGGCGGGCTTTGGCCGATCCCGTCCTCGTTCATCCGTACTCGATCGCACGCTACCGGGGGGAACGCCGATGAATCTGACCGAGCTCGAGACCTTCGTTCGAGCCGTGCAAGAGGGAAGCCTCTCCGCGGCTGCGCGAAAGCTGCACGTGAGCCAGCCGGCCGTGAGCACGCGCCTTCGCAAGCTGGAGCAGTCGGTCGGGGAGCCGCTTCTTCTCCGAACGGGCCGCGGCGTCACGCTCACGCCAGCAGGATCGCACCTCTACTCCCGAGCCCTCCCGATGCTCGAGGAGCTGCTACGTCTGGGGCAGGAGGTCACCGGAGACGGTCCTCTCCGCGGTCGCCTCCAGCTCGCGGCGACAGACATCGTCGCGGTGCACCACTTGCCGCCGGTTCTGCGAAAGCTCCGCCGACGTCACCCGCGGCTCGAGCTCGCGGTGTTCGTCGAAGGAACGTCCGGACTCCTCGACCTTCTCGAGACGGGTGCGACCGAGATCGCGGTGGGAACCCTCCCGGTGGATCCCGCTCGGTTCGAGGCCCGAGCCCTCTTCCACGATCCGCTCGTCGTGGTCGGGCCGCCGAAGCACCCGCTGGCGCGCGTTCGCAAAGTCAGCCCCGAGGACGTCGCCGGAGAGACCTGGATCCTCCACAAGTCGACCTCCGTGACCCGACGGTTGGTCGAAGGCTTCTTCGGCGCGCTCGGCCTGTCACTCCGGGTCGAGATGGAGATCTCGAGTCCAGAGGCGATCCGCGAACTGGTCCGCTCGGGGCTCGGTCTCAGTGTCCTCCCAGAAGCCGCCGTCCGCAGGGACATCGGGAGCGGACGGTTGGCGAGGATTCCGGTCCAGGGGTTCGTCATCGACCGGAGCTCCGGCTGGATCGTGAGGCGCGCCCGGCCCCTCTCCTCGGCTGCGACCGCTCTGAGAGATCTACTAGACGAGGATTCGGAGAGGCACTAGCCTCTGCCGGTTCCGTTCCGGGGGAGACACCACCTGGGGCTGGGAGGCTCCAGCATCATCGGAGGACAGACATGAAGCGATTTGGATGGGCCCTGGTTGCCGGGGCGTTGATGGTCAGTGCGGGTCTCGAGACGGCAGCGGCTCAGGAGCGCCCGTTCGAGCTCGGGTTCCGGTTCGGCCTCGGGGTCGGCATGCAGTCGGTGGACCCGGGAGAGACCGATGGATCCCGAGTCGGCATCACGGCGGGTGGCATCGTCGGATTCCCGGTAGCTCCGAACGTGGCCGTGGAGACCGGACTCCTCTACGAGCTGCGCGGTGCGAAGTACGCGAGCTCGTTCGAGTTCGGGGGTGATACGTTTTCGGTCGAGTCGACGGCAAAGCTCGACTACTTGGTGATCCCGGCCGTGGCTCGGATGAGCTTCGGTACTGACGGCGGGACCCGCCCGTTCGTACTCGGGGGATTGGATCTGGGATTCCTCATGAAGGCTGAGTCCGACGTGAAGGACGGTGACAAGACCGACATCAAGGACGCCCTCAAATCGACGGACTTCTCGCTTCGCCTGGGCGGTGGAGTCGAGATTCCAGCGGGCGGATACGACTTCGTCGTGGGGGCAGCGTACGCACTGGGCCTGACTGACATCAGCGATGCCACCAGTGTGGATGGCGTGGACGATTCCGGATCGATCAAGAACCGTACGCTCACCGTCACGGCTGGGGTGAACTTCTAGCCACGCGCCGACCTTCTCGCGCGATCGATCCCATTCGCGTCACCGTTCCCTTGTTCGAAACGCGATCGAAACAAGACTCGCGCGCCTCGATCTACGAGGCGCGCGATTTTTGTCGTACACGGATGTCGGGGAGGAGTCGTCTCAGCCGATCCGGCCGGGGTACGCTTCGAGCCCCTTCCCGAGCACTTCCATCGCGCGACGCATGACGTCCGCCTCGAACACGTACGCGATCCGCACTTCCTGCTTTCCCGCGCCGGGTGTTGCGTAGAAGCCGCCTCCGGGCGCGACGAACGTCGTCTCACCTTCGTGCGAGAAGTCGGAGAGCATCCACGCGGCGAATGTGTCCGAGTCGTCCACCGGCAGCTTGGCCATGGCGTAGAACGCACCCTTCGGAACTTCGCAGAGAACGCCCGGCATCTTGCTCAGCTCTTCCATCACGGCATCGCGTCGCTTGACGTATGCGCCGGCGAGTTCCGCGTAGTAGTCGTCGTCGAAGGCGAACGCGTCGACCGCCATCAGCTGCCCAAGGGTGGGAGGTGACAGCCTCGCCTGGGAGAAGTGGTGGCACGCTTCATAGGCTTCGCGGTTCGTCGTGCTGACAGCGCCGATCCGCGCGCCGCACGCACTGAACCGCTTCGAGATCGAGTCGATCAGGATGACGCGGTCTTCGGTGTCCCGGTAGTTCATGAACGAGCGATGGCGCTCTCCGTCGAAGCAGAACTCGCGATAGACCTCGTCGGCGACGACGAAGAGGCCGTGGTCCTTCGCGATTCCGAGGACCATCTCCAGTTCGTCGGGCCGGTACACGGTGCCGGTGGGATTGCCCGGATTGCAGACGATCGCGGCTCGCGTCCGGGGACTGATCTTCTCCTCCCACACTTCGCGCGGGGGGAGGTGATAGCCGTCCTCGGGACGGGTCGGGATCGGGACTACCTTCACGCCGAGCATGTGCGAGAAGCCGATGTAGTTCGCGTAGAGCGGTTCCGGGATGAGGATCTCGTCGCCGGGGTCTGCGATCGAGGCGACCGCGAAGACGAGCGCCTCGCTCGCGCCGGTCGTGATGATGATCTGATCCGCGCCGATCCGGATGTCGAGCTTCTCGTAGTACCGGGCCATCGCACGCCGCAACTCCGGGAACCCCTCGGAGGGCGAGTAGGCGAGGACGGCGGGCGGGTTCTTCAGGACCGCGTCCCACATCGGCTGGGGGGTGGTCAGGTCCGGCTGCCCGATGTTGAGCATGTGGACGGTCTTCCCAGACTCCTTCGCCTTGACCGCGAGAGGGACGAGCTTCCGGATCGGGCTGGCCGGTGACGTGGCTCCGCGGGTGGAAACCTTGACGGGCTTCATGGTCGGTCCTCCGTGGGGTGGGGAACGGACGCTCGTGTCTGGGGCGCAGAGCGCCCGCTCGGGCTTGGACTTGTGTCCCAGGCACCAGCGTCCCGTCCGTCAGCGTTCGGCTAAAGGCTAGGGGAACTTGAAGCCGATACCTCCATTAGGGTCCCCACCCGCGCGGGGCGTCGGAATCGTGCCGTACGCCTGCTCGAACTGGGCGACCTTGGACTCGAGCGCCCTCAGGAGCAGCTTGGCCGACTGGGGCGTCATGATGATCCGCGAGAAGACTTTGGCCTTCGGCAGACCTGGCTCGATCCGCGCGAAGTCGAGTACGAACTCGGCGGGCGAGTGAGCCAGGAGCGTGAAGTTGGAATAGGTGCCCTCCACGTTGGAGAGATCGATCTGCAACGTCTTCTGGGCGTTGCCCCCATCACCGGAAAGGTCGTTCATTTGAGTTCCTCCCAAAGCGGCCAGTATAGCGTAGCCAGAATCGTCCGCACGATTCGAAGCGCAAGCAATCTCGACGACCTGCTCCCCGCCGTTGCCGAGGCGCTCGTCGAAGACGTGAGAGCGGATTGGTGCCGTGTCTGGACCACCGAAGGTGCGGACGAGGCGTTCCGATCTCGGGCCACGGTCGGGGATTGGCCCGAAGCAGATGGGCCGGTGGTGGAGCACGTCCTCGAGCAGGCTCGCGCCTCTCTCGTCTGGAGCGAGGGACGGATGGTCTCCCCAAACCTGTACGTTGCTCCTCTGCTCGCCTCGGACCGCGCCCTGGGCGCCCTGGCGGTTGGCGGCGCGAAGCTCGATCCCGATGGGCTCACCGTCGAGCATCTGGAGTCGGTCGCGCAGCTCACGGGGCTCGCTGTCCGTGAGGCGGAGGTGCTGGGACGACTCCGGTTCACCGAGCAGCGTCTCCGCGAGACGCAGGGCATGCTCCTACAGGCGGAGCGGCTGGCCGGAGTGGGCGAGGAGACCGGTCGGTTCGTGGAAGAGCTGCGGGGTCCGTTGACGACGATTGCGGAGTCAGCCCGGCGGATCGCGGAGGCCGGAGCCGAGGACGATCGGAACGCCCGGCTCGCGTCGCTCGTCTTCAGAGAGGTGCAGAGAGTGGAGTCTCTGCTGGACGAACAGTCGACCCGGACGAAGGTGGGGCGACCGCGTCTCGAAATGGTCGACTTGGTTTCCCTGGTGAAGGACTGCATCCAGCTCATCCGTGAGGAGGCAGAGCTTCGGGGCGTGCGGCTCGAGGAGTCTCACGAAGCGGAGCTGCCGAAGATCCTTCTCGACGCGGAAAAGATCACGCAAGTGTTCCGGAACGTCATCCAGAACTCGCTCGAACCCCTCGAGCGAGGCGAGCGTCTCCTGATCAAGACGTACCGGTCTTCGGGACGGCTCGTGGTGGAGGTGGCGACGGATGGGGCGGGGCTCGGGGGAGACCTGCTGGACCGACTCTTCGTCCCGTTCGCGACCCGTCGTCCCGGTGGGAGCGGGCTCGGGCTCGCGGTGGCGCGGCAGATCGTGGTCGACCACGGCGGTGAGATCGATGTGAAGTCCGGCGACTCTTGGAGCGTCGTCTTCAGCATCCGGTTCCCGATCGCGGAGAACCGGGACCGTCGCCGAGCCAACGACCGCCGCAGGAAGGACCGCCGGGCCGCCTGACCGACGCTTCCTGCTTGGAGACGCGGGGCGTCGGGCTGGCAATGCGGGGGGACGGGCTTGGCTGGCTCGCGGGTGGCTCGACCGACGCTCGAGCGACGCAGCGAACCGAGCAGTGGGCCCTGTAACCGGATGTTCTGTACGGAAACGACTTGACGGATCCGGCGGCCCGAACGTAAAACTATCCATCTGGCGTCGAAAGCGCCTCAGGTTTGCGTGCTGCCTTAGCTCAGTTGGTAGAGCACTAGACTGAAAATCTGGGTGTCCGCGGTTCAAGTCCGCGAGGCAGCACCAATTGTTACGGAAGCTGGTGTAGCTCAGCTGGTAGAGCAGCGCATTCGTAATGCGCAGGTCAGCGGTTCGAATCCGCTCACCAGCTCCATTTTCCTTTCCTTACCAGGATCGGGCCGCGACAAGGTCCCACCCGAAGGGGGACTGGCTATGACGCTGATGGTCAGCGTTTCTGGCGTTCGCGGCATCGTCGGGGACTCCCTCAATCCAGACGTGATCGGCCGGTGGGTTCGCGCCCTCGCGGCCATTTTGCCGCCCGGTCCAGTCGTGATCGGGCGCGATTCGCGTACGACCGGGGAAGCACTCTCCGCCGCTGCCACGGCATTCTTCGTAGCGTCGGGCCGCGACGTCCATGACGTCGGTCTGGTGCCGACCCCCACCGTCCAGCTCGCAGTCGAGCTCTGGCACGCGGCGGGCGGGATCATTCTGAGCGCGAGCCACAATCCGGGACAGTGGAACGCACTCAAGTTCGTGGACCACGGGGGGAGTTTCCTCTCCCCGGAACGGTTCCAGGAGCTGGTGGCGGCCCATGAGCAGAACTCGTCCCCCTGGTCCGAGGCGAGGGGCTACGGCGGGATGCAGCGACGTCACGAGGAAGCGCTGGACGCCCATTGCGCCGCCGTCCTCCAGGGGTTGGACGTTGCCCGGATCCGGGAGGCGAAGCTCAAGGTGGCCCTCGAGTGCGGTCATGGGGCGGGCGGGACGCTCCTGCCGCGTGTGGCTGCCGAACTCGGCGTGGATCTCCACGTCCGTCACGAGGAGCCGAACGGGCAACTCCTACCCAATCCGGAGCCTACGCTCGAGACCTTGACCAAGATCTCAGAGGAGATCGGCCCCGGATACGCCTTCCTGGCGATGACGGATCCCGATGCGGATCGCTGCGGCTTCGCAATCCCGGGAACGGAGTTCCTCGGTGAGGAGTGGACACTCCCGTTGGTCGTGGCCCATCGGCTGAGCCAAGCCAAGGGCCCCGTAGTTACGAATCTCTCGACATCTACGCGGCTGGACGTGACTGCGGAGAGGCACGGTGTGTCCCTCCACCGGACGCCGGTCGGCGAGGCTCACGTGGTTGCGGGGCTTCGCGAGTTGGGCGGGTTGATCGGAGGTGAGGGGAACGGTGGCGTGATCGATCCCAGGGTGCACCTGGGACGGGACGCGGCGGTGGCCCTGGCCGTGCTGTGTGAAGCCGAGGCGACGCAAGTCGGCGGCCTCAGGGGACTTGCCGCGAGTTTCCCAGCCCGGATAATGGTGAAAGAGAAGCTCCCGATTTCCGAGAACGAAGGGAAGGGGTGGGAGGGCCCGCTCGAGTCGAAGCTCGGGCCAGCCGAGGACCGTCGCGACGGACTTCGTTGGTCTTTCCCGGACGGCTTCCTCCACGTGAGGGCGTCCAACACCGAACCGATCGTTCGGGTCGTGGCCGAGGCGGAGACGGAGTCGGTCGCTCGAGACAGGATCATGGGGGCGCGCGACGCTCTCGAGAATTCCTGACGACGGGACGCACCTCGTAGGACACTTCTCGGGGTCATGACCCCGGGTCGGATCGACAAAAGGAGTTCATCATGTGCGGAATCGTCGGCTACACCGGCCCCCGCGAGAGCCTCGACATCCTGATCGGCGGCCTCGAACGCCTCGAGTACCGCGGGTACGACTCCGCCGGCGTTGCGATCGTGGGCGAGGACGGTCGCCTGCGGGTTCGGAAGGACCAGGGCAAGCTCCAGGCCCTGAAAGACCTCGTCGCCAAGGATCCGGTCAATGGCAACTTCGGGATCGCGCATACGCGTTGGGCCACCCACGGGGCTCCCAACCAGGTCAACGCCCACCCGCACACGGACCAGACCGAACACATCGCGATCGTCCACAACGGAATCATCGAGAACTGCGACGCACTCCGGGAAGCCCTCCGGGCGAAGGGACACACCTTCGATACGGAGACGGACACGGAAGTGCTGTCCCATCTCATCGGTGAGTACTGGGACGGGACCCTCGAGAAGGCCGTAGCGGCCGCGCTCCGTCTCGTCGAGGGTGCGTTCGGGGTTGCAGTGATCTCCGATCTCGATCCGGGCAAGATCGTCGGCGCCCGCAAGGGCAGCCCGCTCGTCGTCGGGGTGGGAGACGGCGAGTACTTCGTCGCGTCCGACGTCGCTGCGATCCTGCAGCACACGAATCAGGTCATCTATCTCGCCGATGACGAAATGGTCGTCATCACCCGCCGCGGTTTCCGGACCCAGACGATCCACGAGATCCCGGTCTCGAAGGAGATCGAGGAGATCACCTGGGAGCTCTCGCAGGTCGAGAAGGGTGGCTACGACCACTTCATGCTCAAGGAGATCTTCGAGCAGCCGCGCTGCATCCAGAACGCGATCCGCGGTCGTCTCGACGACGACGGGTGGAAGGCCCACATCGGCGGTCTCAACCTCACGGACGAAGAGCTGCTCCGGCACGAGCGCGTCGTCTTCCTGGCCTGCGGTACGTCGTGGCACGCAGCGATGATCGGCGAGTACATGATCGAGGAGTACTGCCGGATCCCGGTCGAGGTGGAGTACGCCTCCGAGTTCCGCTACCGGAACCCGGTCATCGACTCGAAGACGCTCGTCATCGTGATCAGCCAGTCGGGTGAAACCGCGGACACGCTCGCAGCCATGCGCGAAGCCCAGCGCCGCGGCGCGACCGCGCTCGGTATCTGCAACGTGGTCGGCTCGACCATTGCGCGGGAAGCCGACGGGGGTATGTACATCCACGCGGGTCCGGAGATCGGAGTCGCGAGCACCAAGGCGTTCACGAGCCAGGTCGCGACGCTCGCCGTCTTCACGCTTCATTTGGCGCGTCTTCACGGACTCTCCGATGAGCCGGCGCGCTCTCTCATCCACGGGCTCCGCCGGATTCCGGAGCAGATGGAGAAGATTCTCGCGAGCGAGCCCAAGGTGGCGGACATCGCGCGGCACTACTACCACCACGACAACTGCCTCTACCTCGGCCGTGGGTACAACTTCCCGGTCGCGCTCGAGGGCGCGCTCAAGCTCAAGGAAATCTCGTACGTCCACGCGGAAGGCTATCCGGCGGCGGAGATGAAGCACGGTCCGATCGCGCTCATCGACGAGAACATGCCGGTCGTCTTCATCTGCACCAAGGACAGTGCGTACGACAAGATCAAGAGCAACATGCAGGAGGTGCGCGCGAGGCAGGGCCGGATCATCGCGGTTGCGACGGAAGGCGACACACAGATCCAGTCGCTGGCCGACGAGGTGCTCTACGTTCCTCCGACGGTCGACGCCCTCGTACCGCTCCTCTCCGTGCTTCCGCTCCAGATGCTGTCGTACCACGTGGCTGTCCTCCGGGGATGCAACGTGGACCAGCCACGGAACCTAGCCAAGAGCGTCACGGTCGAGTAGGCTTTCGCCCTTTCCGGGAGAAAGCCCGACGGACGAGGTCCGGGACGGGAACACGGAGGGCGAGACATGGAAGTGATCCACACCGATCGGGCGCCCAAGGCGATCGGCCCGTACTCGCAGGCGGTCTACGACGCCGACACCCGTACGCTCTACTGCTCCGGGCAGATCGGCCTCGATCCCAAGTCCGGGGAGATGGTTCCGGGAGGCGTCGAGGAGCAGTTCCAGCAGGTCCTGCAGAACGTCAGAGGAGTGCTGTCGGCCCGCGGGATGGCACCGGAGCACGTCCTCAAGACGACGCTCTACCTCGCGGACATGGCGGACTTCCTCAAGGTGAACGAGATCTACGCGGGCTTCTTCACTCCGCCGTTCCCGGCCCGGTCGACCGTGGCCGCGGCGGGACTCCCGAAAGGGGCGCTCGTCGAGCTGGAAGTCCTGGCACGGCAGCCCTTGGACCTGATCGACTGAACGGGGCAGCGCTGCGTTGACTTGGGACCTCGACCAGAACTACTCTAATCGTTTGATGTATTGCGCCTTATTGGGAGCGCATGGGTCCTGGTGGGCTCCGAGGACTTCAAATCCTCTGTCGGGCACTCGAGTGTCCGAGGTGGGTTCGATTCCCACACGTTCCCGCCATCTTGGAAGCCGCGTCTTCCGGAGGCGAGCAGGGCTGCCGGCCCTGCTCGTATTGCTTTGGGCGATTGCTGTCGTCGGTGAGGCTGGTGTTGCTCTGGCGCAGAGCCCGTCGGCGCTCGAACCGTCGGCGACGGAGCAATCGGCGACTGAGCCGTCCGCGTCGGAGTCGCGTGCCGAGGAGCGGGCGGAGAGTGCCGAGGAGCAGCGCAGCGCGGCGGAAGCGGATACGACGGCCTGGCACCGGAAGCCCGTGGCGACCATGTTCAAGTCCACGTTGGTTCCCGGGTGGGGCCAATGGTCGAACGGAAAGCACGTCAAGGCGGGAGCGTTCTTCCTCACGGAGGGGTACTTCTTCTACCGTGCGGCTCGGGCGGCCCAAAAGGAATGGGACCTAGAGGATCAGGGCCGCGACGACGAAGCCCTGAGCTGGAACGAGGAACGCCGGGACTACACCTGGTGGCTCCTCTTCGTCGTGATCTTGAGTATGGGAGACGCCTACGTCGACGCGCATCTGCGCGGATTCGACGCGGAGTTCGAGCCCACGGAAACGGGAGGACGAGCGGGATTCCGCTGGACGTTCTAGAAGCATGAAGAGCCTCGATCAGTCACACATTCGGAACTTCTGCATCATCGCGCACATCGACCACGGGAAGTCGACCCTGGCCGATCGCTTCCTCGAAGTCTGCCAGACACTGACGCAGAAGCAGATGAAGGCCCAGGTTCTCGACGACATGGACATCGAGCGGGAGCGGGGCATCACGATCAAGGCCCACGCCATCGCGCTCGACTACAAGGCCAAGTCGAACGGAGAGACCTACCGGTTCCATCTCATCGACACCCCGGGGCACGTCGACTTCAGCTACGAAGTGAGCCGCTCGCTCCACGCGTGTGAAGGCGCCCTCCTCCTCGTGGATGCGAGCCAGGGCATCGAGGCGCAGACCGTCTCGAACCTCTACATGGCGATGGAGGCCGGGCTCGAGATCATCCCGGTCATCAACAAGATCGACATGCCGGCTGCCCGTCCGGACGACGTCAAGGCGCAGATCAAGAACCTGATCGGATCGACGGACGAGGAGATCCTGCTCGCCTCGGCAAAGGCGGGGATCGGCGTCGAGGAGATCCTCGAGGCGGTCGTCTCGCGGATTCCTCCGCCCTCCGGAGATCCGGATGCTCCGCTCCGGGCGCTCATTTTCGACTCCGAGTTCGACCAGTACCGAGGCGTCGTTGCGCACATGCGCGTCGTCGACGGCGAAATCAAGTCCGGGGAAGAGATCCGCCTCATCTCGACCAAGGCCGTCTACCAAGTGGACGAAGTCGGCAGCTTCAAGCTCACCATGGTGAAGCGCGACGGGCTGCGCGCGGGCGAGGTGGGCTATCTCCTTGCGAGCCTCAAGAACGTGGCCGATGCGAAGGTCGGCGACACGATCACGCACAAGCGGTCCGAAGTGCAGCCGCTACCCGGTTTCCAGCCGATCAAGCCGATGGTCTTCTCCGGGATCTTCCCGATCGACACAGAGGACTACGTAGACCTCAAGGACGCGCTGGCCAAGCTGCAGCTGAACGACGCCGCGCTCTCCTTCGAACCCGAGACCTCGGCAGCTCTCGGCTTCGGCTTCCGCTGTGGGTTCCTCGGGCCACTCCACATCGAGATCGTGCAGGAGCGGCTGGCGCGGGAGTTCAACCTCGACATCATCGCCACCGTCCCGAACGTCGCAATGCGTGTGATCAAGGGGACGGGCGAAGTCATCACGGTTTCGAGTCCGGCGGAGATGCCGGAGGTGCAGCGAGAGGACGCGATCGAGGAACCGTTCATCGACGCGCGGGTCATCACGCCGACCGACTACACCGGCCCCCTCATGCAGCTCGTCCAGGATCGGCGCGGGGAGTTCGAGGGCATGACCTACCTCGATCCCACGCGCGTCCAGCTCAACTACAAGATGCCGCTCTCGGAGATCATCTGGGACTTCTACGACAAGCTGAAGTCCCTCTCCCGTGGCTACGCCACTCTCGACTACGAGCTCCACGGCTACCGGCCGTCGGATCTCGTCCAGCTCACCGTGCTCCTCAACGGAGATCGGGTCGACGCGCTCTCGATCATCGTGCACCGCGACAAGGCGTACGATCGCGGTAGGGAGCTGGTCGACAAGCTGAGGGACCTCATTCCGAGGCAGCAGTTCCAGATCGCGATCCAAGCTGCGATCGGTGCGAAGATCATCGCCCGCTCCACCGTCGGCGCGCTGCGCAAGGACGTGACCGCGAAGTGCTACGGCGGTGACATCTCCCGGAAGCGGAAGCTCCTGGAGAAGCAGAAGGAAGGCAAGAAACGGATGAAGCAGATCGGGACGGTGAATGTACCCCAGGAGGCGTTCCTCGCCCTGCTCAAGACGAACGAGTAATGAGACGACCGGCCGTCGAGCAATGCGGCCGGTTGGTGCTTTGTAGGAGACTGGTTTCATGAGCGAAGCGAAGCAATTCGTCCCGGGGACGACGACTCCGGTGAAGGCGAGCAAGGGAGTCTTCCGCGAGTCCATCGAGTCTCTCGGAGTGGCCCTGCTCATCTTCCTGGTCGTGCGGACGTTGGCCTTCCAGGCCTTCCGGATTCCGACGAGCTCGATGGAGGAGACGCTTCTTCCTGGAGACTTCCTCTTCGTGAACAAGTTCGCCTACGGGGCGCAGGTGCCGTTCACCCACCATCGGCTTCCCGGATTCACCGAGCCGAAGGTGGGAGACATCATCGTCTTCCAGTTTCCGGAGAATCCGAGCCAGGACTACATCAAGCGGTGTGTCGCGGTTGGAGGCGATACCGTCGAGGTCAAGGACAAGGCGGTCTATGTCAACGGCGTGAAGCAGGACGACAGCTTCACCGTCCACCGCGAGCCGATCATCCAGAGGAACCCGCCCCGCGACCAGATGGAGAAGATCGTCGTGCCGGAGGGACAGCTCTTCATGATGGGGGACAACCGCGACGAGTCGTACGATTCCCGCTACTGGGGCACGGTCGACATGACGCTGGTGCGCGGCAAGGCGTGGATCACCTACTTCTCCTGGGACAAGGAGAAGAAGTTCCCCCGCTTCGGTCGGATGTTCCGACTCATCAAGTAGCCGTCGGGACACGAACGATTCATCCCGACGAGGGGGACGGTGAACTCATGAGGTCCGCTCCAGGGAACGGAACGACGGGCCCGGGGGCCGGCCCGTCCGGCGAGACTCCCAGCGAGCGGGAGCGGGGTCGCTACGGCCCCGGGATCTACGTCCACTTTCCCTTCTGCGTCCAACGGTGCGGATACTGCGACTTCTTCGTCGTCCTCGGAGGAGACGACGCCCGTGAGGCGTACGTCGAGCAGCTTCTGAGGGAGATCGATCTCGCCGCGCGTTCCCAAGACCCTCGTTTCGACTTCTCGGACGCGACGTTCCAGACGCTCTTCTTCGGCGGAGGGACCCCGTCGCTCCTCACTCCGCTCCAGATGGAGACGATTCTCACCCGCCTTCGGTCTCGATTCCGCTTCGCCGAAGACGCGGAGATCACCGTCGAGTGCAATCCGGAGTCTGCCACCGCGGACCGGCTACGTGCGTATCGGGAGCTTGGCGTGAACCGGGTGTCGTTCGGGGTCCAGTCTCTCGACCGGGAGGAGCTTCGCCTACTCGACCGTGCGCACGGCGCGGGGGACGCTGCTCGGCGGATGGACGACGCCCGTCGGGCCGGGTTCTCCGCGGTGAGCCTCGATCTCATCTACGGCCTTCCTGGGACGGCCGCGTCCACCTCGGGAACGCCGACCGAAGCGGAAATGCGCTGGCTCCGGACGCTCGAGTCCGCCCTCGCGCTCCAGCCCGATCACCTCTCTGCCTACCTCCTCGGCCTCGAGCCCCACGTTCCACTTGCACGGAAGCTGAAGCGAGGACAGGTGGCGGAGCTGCCGGGCGATGAGGACTCGGCCGCGCAGTACGACACGCTGCGGGCCCGGACGAGTGCGAACGGGCTCGTCCAGTACGAGATCTCGAACTTCGCTCGGCCCGGAGAGGAGAGTCGACACAACCAGAACTACTGGCTCTGTGGTGACTACCTGGGGCTAGGTCCGTCCGCGCACTCCCATCGCCGCGGGGTCCGGTGGTCGAACGTGAAGTCGCTTCCCGGCTATCGGGACGCGCTCGCGAAGTCGGTCCGGCCGTTCGACACGGAGGAGGTGCTCGACCCCCAGCAACGGGCGGAGGAGTGGATCTTCCTCGGACTCCGCCGGACCGAGGGGGTGCCGCTTCCTCTCATCACCGAGTGGTGGGGAGAAGGCGCGGTGGAGCGGCTCCAGGCCGTCCCGGCCCTCGAGAAGTGGCTGGAGTTCGACCAGCCGCTCGCGCCGGGGGAGAGCCGGGTGCGGCTGGCGCCGGAAGCGCTCTTCGTCAGCAACACGGTGTTCGCCGAGTGCTGCGAGGCGCTCGGGCCCGTACGGGGCCGCGGGCTCGTGAAGTAGGTTCGCCGTCGGCCGGGCCGATCGTGCGCCGGAGCGGTTGCTGGCCGGATCGGATTGGTTGCAGCCGACCGACTGGAATCCGCTCCGCCACCTCGCTTGCGCCGTCCCCGAGTGACACCTATCCTCGCACCCCATGCGGACGGCTTTGATCCACGACTGGCTCACGGGAATGCGCGGGGGCGAGAAGGTTCTGGAGGCGCTCAGCGAGCGGTTTCCGGCGGCCCCGATCTATACCCTGATCCACAACCGCGGATCGGTCAGTGCGGCGATCGAGATCCATGAGATCCGGAGCAGCTTCATCCAAAAGCTGCCGGGCGCCGCTACCAAGTACCAGCGCTACCTCCCGTTCTTTCCCGCCGCGATCGAGCGGTTCGATCTGCGTGGATTCGACCTCGTCCTCTCCACTTCGCACTGTGTGGCCAAGGGCGTGGTCATCCATCCCGGGACGAAGCACCTCTGCTACTGCCACACGCCGATGCGCTACGTCTGGAGCGCATACGAGGAGTACTTCGGAGAGGGGCGTGTCGGAACGATTGCATCCTGGGTCCTGCCGTTCGTCGCGAGCTACCTACGCAACTGGGACGTGACGAGTGCGCTCCGGGTGGACAGCTTCGCTGCGAACTCCGCGCATGTGCAGGCCCGGATCGAGCGGTACTACGGCCGTCCTGCTCGTGTCATCCATCCGCTCGTCGACACCGAGTTCTATACGCCGGATCCAGGGGTGAGCCGAGAGGGGTTCTACCTCGTCGTGACCGCGCTCGTCCCGTACAAGCGGGTCGAGCTGGTGCTCGAAGCGGCGAGGCGTCGTCCGATCGAAGTGGTGATCGTCGGGTCCGGGGTGGAGCAGGAGCGTCTCGAACGGGAAGCGCCCTCCTCGGTTCGTTTCTTGGGTTGGCAAGACGCGAAAGCGCTTCGGGATCTCTACCGGCGGTGCCGCGCGCTCTTCTTCCCGGGGGAAGAGGACTTCGGGATCGTTCCGGTCGAAGCACAGGCGTGTGGTGCGCCCGTCATCGGCCTCGGCCGCGGCGGCCTCCTCGAGACGGTGCGCGAAGACGAGAGTGGCGTGTTCTTCCGGGAGCCGCGCGCGGAGGACTTGGTGGCCGCGATCGATCGGTTCGAGTCGCAGGAGTTCTCCACTGCTGCCGTGAGGCGGAATGCGGAGAGGTTCGGACGGGAGCGATTCGAGGACGAAGTGACAGAGTGGCTCTTGGAAGACGGGCCCAAGGGCATCTTCGACGACGCGCGGCCCGAGGTTCCGGCTGCCAAGTCGGGGTCGGGTGATCGGCCCGACGCTCCGGATCGACCCGATGCGCCGGATCGGCCCGACGTTCCGGATCGGCCCGACGTTCCGGATCGCGCCGACGTTCCGGATCCGGGTCCGGACGCCTCCTTTCCTGTCCAGGGCTGACTCGAGGCGTCATGGGTCAGGTAGAGAGACAGAAGCGAACGACCTGGCTCCAGTTCTTCTGGGTCGTGTCCGATCTCGTCGCGATTCTGTTCGGCGTGGTGCTGGGCTACGTCATCCGGTTCCATAGTCCGTTCGCGGTCTGGGTGCCGCCCGTGAACGCGATTCCGCCGTTCGATCTCTATCTCCTCGCCGCGACCGCGATCGTCGTCGTCTGGGTGCCGCTCTTCTATGCGCTCGGTCTCTACCGGGTGGAGAGAGGCCGGGCCCGTCATAGGAGAGGCGACCTCACTCGTGGGTTCGTGCTCGGCGCGCTCATTCTCGCCGCGGTCGGGTTCTTCTACCGCGGTGCGTCGTTCTCGCGCATCGGCATGGTCTTGACCTGGCTCACGATCTCGACGCTCGTCGTCCTCGGGCGGACGTTGATCTACGTCGCGAGGCGGCGGTTCTCGAAGCTGACGCCGATCCGGTTTGCGGTCGTGGGGGAGGGGGCGCTCGCTTCGCGGATCGTGGAGTCGTTGTCGCAGTCTTCCTATCCGCACGAATGCGCGGGGGTGATCACGCTCGCGGCGGAAGCATCGGTTGCGTTCGCTTCCGCCGAGTCCGAGCCGAGCAGCGGAACCCGAGTTCTCGGGTCACTCGACGAACTCGCGGACATTGCGCGTCGGGAGGATCTCGACCTCGTCGTCATGGCTGCGAGTGGTGGGGCCGTACCGGCGCTCGACTCCGCCTACATTCAGTGCCAACGGCTCGATGTCGACTTCCAGTTCGTGCCGGAGATCCTCTCCGTGTGGAGACGGTCGGTCGGAGTGGAAGACGTCGACGGACTGCCGCTTCTCCGTCTCCGTGATCTCCCACTCACGGGGTGGAACGGAGTGGTGAAACGTGCGCTCGACCTGGTCGTGTCGATCCCGCTCCTCGTCGTTCTGTCGCCGGTGTTCCTGATCCTCGCCATTGCCGTGAAGCTCTCGTCTCCGGGGCCCGTTTTTCATCGACAGGTTCGCGTCGGACGGGATCGTCGGCCGTTCGAGATGGTGAAGTTCCGCTCCATGCGTGCAGACGCGGAGAAGGAGACGGGGCCGGTCTGGGCCCAGGCGAACGATCCGCGCCGGACCCGTCTCGGCACGTTCCTCCGCAAGTGGAGCCTCGACGAGCTTCCGCAGATCTGGAACGTGTGCAAAGGCGAGATGTCGCTCGTCGGGCCGCGCCCGGAGCGTCCCAAGTTCGTCGAAGAGTTCGAGGCCAGCGTGCAGGACTACTACGACCGCCACCGGATCAAGTCCGGTGTGACCGGTTGGGCGCAAGTCCACGGACTCCGCGGGAACGTTCCGATCGAGGACCGGACCGCGTACGACCTGTACTACATCGAGAACTGGTCGCTCTGGCTGGATCTACGCATCCTCTGGATGACGGCGTGGGCAGTATTCGCTCACCGGGGGGAGTGACGAACGTGGAGTCGAGACGCAAGGTGCTCGTGATCACGTACTACTTCCCTCCGTCCGGCGGCGTGGGCGTGCAGCGTGTGCTGAAGTTCGTGAAGTACCTGCCGAGCTTCGGATGGGATCCGATCGTCCTCACCGTTCCGGAAGATGCGGACTTCCCGGTTCGTGACCCCGGCTTGGCGGCGGAGATTCCGGATGAGGCCCAGGTGTTCCGGAGCGGGATCACGGAGTTCTACGACGTCTATCGTCGACTCACGGGGAAGAGCAAGGACGTCTCACTCGACATCCAGACCGTGCAGCGAGCGGATACATCCTGGAAAGACGCACTCGCACGCATGGTGAGGGGGAGTGTCTTCATCCCGGACGGGCGCGTGGGTTGGTATCGGCCCGGTGTGGCGTTGGGCAAGCGGATCCTCCGCGAACTCGATCCGGCCGCCATCTTCGCGACGGGACCACCGTTCACCGCGCACTGGATCGGCCGAACGCTGTCATCCGTGTCCGGAAAGCCGCTCGTTCTCGACTTTCGCGACCCGTGGACGCGGGCCACGTTCTATCCGGAGCGACCGGGATGGGCGAAGCGGCTCGATGAGAAGCTCGAAGCGTCCTGCGTGCGTCAGGCCTCCGTGTGTGTGAGCGTCGGACGGGAGCTGCGCGACGATCTCATCGAGCGGGTCGGTGGCACCACCGGTGACTGGGAGATCCTCCTGAACGGCTTCGACCCTGCCGATTTCGAAGGAGTCGATCCCGAGCCTCGTCGCCATCCGTCGATTGCCCACGTCGGATCTGTATTTGCTCAGCGGATTCCCTGGACGTTCCTCGACGTGTTTGCGAGATGGACCGAAGCCTTGCCGGAACGCCGTCAGGCGCGGCTCGTCTTCGCCGGACGACTCGCACCGGAGATGGAACTCCGTGTTGCCAAACCCGATCTCCAGCCGAACGTGGACCTCCTCGGATTCCTCAGCCATCGTGAGAGCCTGGCGCTCATGCGGAGCGTGGACCTTCTCCTCCTACTCACGAGCGAGGACGCAACCAGTCGCGGGATGCTGACCGGCAAGGTGTTCGAGTACTTGGGAAGCGGAACGCCGATCCTCGCCCTCGCACCGGAAGGAGAGGCGGAAGAGCTGCTCGACGCGTCCCAAGGTGGAGCGACCGTGCGACCCTCCGATGCAGAGGGTATCGGCAATGCGCTCGATGCATGGTGGATCTCTGTGCAGCAGCACGGACGTGCGCCGTGGAAGGCCGCCACGACGGGCACGGACCGGCTGCAGTTCTCACGCCGGGTGCAGGCAGAGAGGCTCGCTTCCATCCTCGATCGGGTCACCGAGACCTCCCCCTGACCCAAGCACCATGACCGACTCGAACAGCCACGCGGCCACGTCAAACTATCTTGAGTGGCACGCGTCGGCCACCGTATCCTCTCCAGGCGCTTTGCGTACAAAGGAGGTGCCATGCCTGCTCCACGCCTTCGCCCCAGTTCCCGCCTCCGTTCCCTGATTCTCGAGCTCCTTCCGGTGGATTCGCGCGCCTGCCAGAACCACTCGTACGTTCTCGCAGTCGCGTTGGCATGCTCTGCGCTCCATGGGCCCGACTCCGCGGACGCGGCGGTTCTTCGGGTTCCGGAGGACTACCCATCGATCCAGGACGGGATCGATGCGTCTCGCGTCGGTGACGAGATTCTCGTCGGTCCCGGGGTCTACCTGGAGAACGTCGAGATGGCATCCGGTCGTTGGCTCCACAGCTCCATGGGGCCGCTCCAAACGATCATCGACGGCCGCGCCATGGGATCGGTCATCTCCTGTGTCAATCTCGGTGGAACGACCATCATCGAAGGCTTCACCCTTCGAAACGGACGGGCCGAGCTCGGCGGCGGCCTCCATGTGTTCGGATCGAGCATCGAGTTCCGAGGAAACATCGTCACCGCAAACACGAACACTGGGGTCGCGTACGGTGCGGGCGTATACACGCAAGAGTGCCCGGCCACGAACCTGATCGAGGGAAACCTGATCTTCGAGAACAACGGGAACATCGGTGGAGGGGTCTGCTGCAACGGCGACGACCGCTCACGGATCGTCGGAAACACGATCTGGGGAAACACTGCGAACTACGCGAGTGGGATCATCTCGTACAACTACTCGGACATCCTGGTCGAACGGAACATCATTGCGAACAACGATGGTGGTACGGGGATGTGGACCCACTCGAACTCGAACACGACGATCCTCTGCAACGACATCTGGGCCAATACTCCGGAGAACTACCACGGCCCGGATCAGACCGGGTTGAACGGCAACTTCTCCCTCGATCCCATGTTCTGCAACGCAGGCGAGGACTTCCGACTCACGCCCGAGTCACCATGCACCCCCGGAAACCATCCCGACGACGAAGGGTGCGGTTGGATCGGCTGGGCGGAGAACACCTGCGGAGCCGCCGATCCCGGCGCGTGCTGTTTCGACGGGAACTCGTGTGTCTTCACCTTCCAGAACATCTGCGAGTCCGGAGGAGGTACGTATCTCGGCCCTGGAGTCATCTGCTCGCCCGGAGTCTGTCCGCCGGAAGTTGCGTGTTGTCTCGCGACCGGGGAGTGTTTCCTCACCCAACCGAACGGGTGCACGTCGGTAGGTGGCGAGTACGAGATCGGAATCCGGTTCTGTAGTCCGAACCCGTGTCCGATCCCCGTCGGAGCGTGCTGCCTCCCGGGTGGGGACTGCCAGGTTCTGGAAGGACCCGCCTGCGTTCAGGCCGGGGGTTTGTTTCAGGGAGCCGACGTCGTCTGCGATCCGGGCTTGTGCGATCCCTCCGCCGTCGAGGAGTCGAACTGGATGGGGCGCTGGTCGGTGGCCCCGAACCCGTCCGCGGGCCGTCTCCTCCTCCGTCTCCCTCCGTCTACGATGCAGATGGTTCCCCAAGTCACGATCCATACAGCCGACGGGCGGGTCGTGTGGTCCGGGGATCTCCAGGCGACCGATGGTGGGGAGGTCGGGCTCGACCTCGACCGGGAACTCCCGTCCGGCACCTACTGGCTCCGGTTGACCATGGGCGGGGCCACCGAAGAGTCCCGCGTCGTCGTCGTTCGATAGCGCGAGGGGCGATACGTCCGTGCTTTCCGCGCCCGCATCCCACGGGCGGCCCCGGCCTGGCGACGGCCGGAGCCGTCCGTAGCCGTCCCTAGCCCCACTGCCGCAGTCACCCTCTTCCATGCTCTCGGGCCTTCCGAGTCTCGGCCCGGGCTCCGCGATTGATTTCCGGGCCTGAGGAGGCTACGCTCTCTCGATACTCTTACGCCGTAACTCAAGGGATACCATGGCGAAACGCGACTATTACGAAGTCCTGGGGGTGGAGAAGGGCGCCGGGGCGGACGAGGTGAAGTCTGCCTATCGGAAGCTCGCCCTCAAGCATCACCCGGACCGAAATCCGGGCGACACGAGCGCCGAGGAGAAGTTCAAGGAAGCGACCGAGGCGTACGAAGTGCTGTCGGACCCGAAGAAGCGCCAGGCCTACGACCAGTTCGGTCACGCCGGTGTGGATCCGAGCGCGGGGATGGGCGGCTTCGGCGGCGCCGAGGGGTTCGACCTCTCTGACGCGCTCCGGGCGTTCATGCGCGACTTCGGTGGCGGAGGCTTCGACATCTTCGGCGACATGGGCGGCCGGGGCCGAACTGTCGACCGGCGAGGTGGCGACCGTCAGATACGCCTCGAGCTGAGCCTGCCCGAGATCGCGAAGGGCGTGAAGAAGAAGCTCCGGGTGAGCAAGATGGTCCGCTGCGGCAACTGCGCGGGCAAGGGCTCGAACTCGGGCGCCGGCAACCAGACCTGTCCTACGTGTCAGGGCGCGGGACAGATCCGTCAGGTCCAGCGGTCCTTCTTCGGCCAGATGGTGAACGTGACGACCTGCCGCACCTGCAGTGGAGAAGGTGAGATCGTCAAGGATCCGTGCTCCACTTGCGGCGGAGAGGGCCGGGTCAAGGGCAGTGAGACGGCCGAAGTGAAGATCCCGGCCGGCGTGATGGAAGGAAACTACCTTCGCCTGTCCGGACTCGGTGACGCGGGGATTCGAAACGCCGAGGCGGGCGACCTACTCGTCGTCATCACCGAGAAGGAAGACGACCGATTCCGACGCCATGGGGATGATCTTCTCCTGGAGCTGCCACTCCATCCCCACCAGATGGCGCTCGGAGGCAAGGTCGACGTGGACACGCTCGAGGGATCCGCGTCGCTGGAGGTTCCCCAGGGCTCGCAGAACGGAAAGGTCCTCCGCATGCGCGGCCTCGGCCTTCCGGGCCTCCACGGCAAAGGAGCCGGTGACCTACTCGTTCGCCTGCACGTCATCATTCCGACGAAGCTGTCCGGCGAGGAGAAGTCGCTCTACGAGAAGCTCGGCCAGGTGACGGGGGAGAAGCCGCCCAAACTCCACAAAGGGTTCTTCGAGAAGATGAAGGATGCGTTCACCGGGAGCTGATGAAGAGAACGCGGCTGCACTTTGGCCGCTACGAGACGACGAGATCGACACGGATTCAGGCGATCGTGGCTGGATGACAAGTCGCAAGGCGCCGACCCAGACGACGAGCGAGACGAGGATATGATGGAACTGACACCCGACGAGTCACGCGTACTCACGGAGCTGACGGGAGACGAGACGGCGATGCCGGAACTCGTGGCACGAGTCGGCGAGGACCAGGCGAAAGTCGCCGCCGCTTGCACTCTCCTCGCGGAGAAGGGGCTGGTCGCGGTTCGGGAAGTTCCGTTCGTCGAGTTCGTATTCAAGGGAGACCCGCTTCCGGACGGCTGGACGCCGCCTCGGCAGCGGATCTTTGCGGCGCTCTCGGATGCGGGCGAGCCCCTCGCGATGCAGGATGTGGCCGCCCGGGCGGGACTCGAGCCGCAAGCGGTGGGGCAGAACCTCAAGGGTCTTCTCGCTTCCGGCGCCGTCGCGAAGCAGGGAGGCAACCTCGCACTCACCGGGAAGCCGTTCGCTTGTCCGGAGACGGACGCCGTTCTTCTGCTCGTGTCGAAGGGTACGGCGCGCGAGGCCGAACTCGTCTCGGACGGTGTCGACGTGGGTGCGCTGCGGGAGTTCGGTCCGGCTGCACTCGGCAAGAAGGCGATTCTGGAGCGCGAGAAGACGGACCGTTTCGTCCAGCTCACGCCCGCGGGCGTGGAGCGGAAAGCATCCGGCGTCGAGGCAGTGCGAGAGGTGAGCCAGATCACGCCCGAGCTTCTCGCAAGCGGGGAGTGGGAGTCGGTCAAGTTCAAGCCGTACGACATCCACCTCGAGACGGAGCCGTTCCGTACGGGAAAGAAGCATCCACTCCAGCGCGTGCTCGAGTCGACCCGTCAGGCGTTCCTCGAGATGGGGTTCGAGGAGTCGGTGTCGTCTTACGTCGAGTCCGGTTTCTGGGACTTCGACGCACTGTTCCAGCCGCAAGACCACCCCGCGCGTGAGATGCAGGACACGTTCTACGTGGCGAAGCCGGGAAAGACGCCGCTCCCGGACGAAGAACTCGTGCGCCGAGTTCGCGAGACGCACGAGACCGGCGGGGACACGGGTTCTGTCGGCTGGCGATACAAGTGGGATCCGGCCAAGGCGATGCAGAACGTCCTCCGCACGCACACTACAGCGACTACGGTGCGCGAGGTGGCGAAGAACCCGAAGGGACCGCGCAAGGTTTTCTCGATCGGCCGTGTTTTCCGCCGCGAGACGATCGACTACAAGCACCTCCCGATCTTCTACCAGGTGGACGGGATCATCATCGACAAGGACGCGAGCTTCTCCACGCTCCTCGGAACGCTCGCCGCATTCTACGAGCGGATGGGGTTCGAGAAGTTCTACTTCAGGCCCGGGTTCTTCCCTTACACGGAGCCCTCGGTCGAGGTGTTCATCTGGCACGAGGAGAAGCAGGACTGGTTCGAGATGGGCGGCTCCGGAATCTTCCGTCCCGAAGTGACCGAACCACTCGGTTGCACCGAGCCGGTGCTCGCCTGGGGGCTCGGTCTCGACCGTCTCGCCATGCTGCTCCATGACCGGAGTGACATCCGGGATCTCTACCTTTCGGATCTGGACTGGCTGAGGGAGGAACCGCGATGCCGGTGATCGGAATCCCGACCGCGGAGCTGCGCCGCCGGATCGGAGAGGAAGTGGAAGGCGACAAGCTCCTCGAAGTGCTGGGAGACATGGGCTGCGACGTAGAAGGCCTGGCCACGCTCCGCCGCATGCAGTGCGTCCGCTGCGGCTTCGTCATGGAGCTCGCTGGGAAGGAAGACACGCCGCCGACCTGCGGAAACTGCACGACTCCGCTCCGCGACGTCGAGGGGTCCACTCGCGAGATGTCGCCGATCGAAGTCGTCCGGATGGAACTCCTCGCCGTCCGACCCGACATGTTCGATCCGGCCGGTCTCGCCCGTGCCATCCGCGGCGTCCTCGGAATCGAGACGGGACCGATCGAGTATCCGTCTCACGACGTGGTCGCGAAGCTCACGGTCGATCCGTCGGTGCGTCGTCCCGAGAGTCTTCGTCCGCACATCGCGTGCGCGGTGATCGAGAACGTCACGCTCGACGACGACTCGATCAAGCTCCTCATGAAGCTTCAGGAGAACCTGCACTGGGCGCTGGGGCGGAACCGGAAGCACGCATCGATCGGTGTCTACGATCTCGACTCGCTGGGAGGCGACACGGAGTTCGAGTACACGACCGAGCCCCCTGACTACCGATTCGTGCCCCTCGGGGCGACTGGAAGCGAGCCGTGGACGCTCGAACGGATCTTGGAAGAGCACGCGAAGGGGCGCGCCTACGCAAACCTTCTCCAGGGCTTCGACCGGTATCCGATCCTCCGGAGCAAGTCGGGCCAGGTGCTCTCGATGCCGCCGATCATCAACAGTGAGGAGACGAAGGTCCACGGGAAGTCACGCCGCTTCTTCATCGACGTGACCGGGTCCGGACAGCGGATCGTGCAGAGGACGCTCGCCATCCTCGTCACTTCCATTCTCGAGTACCACAAGGACGCGAAGCTCGGTTTGGTCGAGATCCATGGCGCGACCGATGCCGGTGAGGTGGATGGTGCCACGACCACGCTCGTGACGCCGGACCTTGCGCCACAGATCGCGCGCGTGGACTCGGAGCACACGGCGAAGCTCCTCGGCATCCCACTGTCGACCGACGATGTGGAAGAGCTGCTGCGGAAGATGCGGCACGGGATCTCGAAGCGGAACGGCACCGAGATCGAAGTCGAAGTGCCGGCCTACCGGAACGACATCCTCCACGAGCGGGATCTCATGGAGGACGCGGCGATCGCGTTCGGCTACCGGAACATCCCGCGTGCGCTCGTCCCGACCCTCACCGTGGGGAAGGAGCTCCACAGCACTCGCGTCACGTCCGATCTGCGCGACATCCTCGTCGGCATGGGATACCTCGAGCTGTTCACGATCGCGCTGACCAGTACGGAGCAAGGTGACGACGTCTTGGGCCTTGCGGCACATCCGCGGGCCGTCGTGCTCGACAACCCGATCAGCTCGGACCAGACGCAGCTTCGGACCTCGCTCCTCCCCGGCCTTCTCCAGACGTTCGCCCGGAACCGGCACAACGCTCTCCCGCAGCGAGTGTTCGAACTCGGAGAGGTTTCCTTCCTCTCGGACGAGGCCGAAACGGGTGCGCACGAACGACACTACGTTGCGTTCGGGACGATTGCTCCCAAGGTCGGTTTCGCAGAGATCCGGGCGGAGGCAGAGGCGTTCGTTCGCGAGGCGCGGATTCCGTTCCGTCTGGAGCGGGCGGAGGTGCCGTTCCTCGTGCCGGGGCGTGCGGCGTTCCTCGTCGGGGATGCTGGTGCGCCGATCGGGGTCTTCGGCGAAGTCCATCCGCGCACGCTCGCGCGGCTCGGCCTCCAGAACCCGGCTGTGATGTTCGAGATGACGGTCCCGACCGAAGACGGAACTCCGGAGTATCTCGCGCTCGGGGAGTCTCCACTTCGTACATGACCCCAATCCTCGCGCGACCCGATGGTCGTGCGGCGGCATGTGTGCTTTCGGGAGGACCGCCTGTGTTTTCGCGTGAGGATCTGCTCCAGCTACAACGCCAGGGAGTGACGCCTGAGGTCGCGCGTCACCAGCTCGAGCGGATCCAGCGAGGGTTCCCTCGGATCGCGCTCGATCGACCCTGTACGGTGGGTGATGGTCTGCTCCGTCTCGATGCCGAGGGCCGCCAAGGATGTGTCGACGCCTTCGACCGAGCGCGTGACGCTGGGCGGATCTCGAAGTTCGTTCCGGCGTCCGGCGCGGCCACGCGGATGTTCCATGCACTCCTCTCCGCGCACGGCTCTGGCCTCGAACTGACGACGGAACGGCTGGAGGCGCTGGCGGAGGGCGCGTCGGAAGAGCGGTCCGGCGAGTCCTCGAGCGAGCCCGCACTCGATCCCAAGGACGCTCGCCTCGTCTCCCGGTTCTTTCGCGCGATCGACCAGTTCCCGTTCTCGGAGGAGCTCGCGGAGGCTTTGGCCGGGAACGAGTCAGCGGATCCTCGCGGAGTGGCCCGGCTCCCGCAGCTCGTGCGAGAGGGGCGGGGTCGTTGGATCCTCGAGACGGTGCTCCGAGAGCCTGGCCTCGGGTTTGCTTCGCTTCCCAAGGGGCTCATTCCGTTCCATCTCTACACCGACGGACCGCGCACACCGTTTGCCGAACACGTCGCCGAGAGTCACGAACTCCTCGGGGACGGAGGAGCGCCGATCCGGCTGCACTTCACTGTGCCGCCTGGATTCGAGGAGCGGATCCGGTCTCACCTCGAGGAAGCGACCCACGAATTCCTCGACTCGCGGTTCGAGATCGAGCTGTCGATCCAGTCGCCTTCCACGGACACGCTCGCCGCGGATCCGGACGGCGCTCCGTTCCGAAGCAGCGATGGCCGGCTGGTCTTTCGGCCGGGCGGTCACGGCGCGCTGCTCGCGAACCTCAGCGCGCTCGAGGGTGACCTCGTCCTGGTCAAGAACATCGACAACATTGCGCGTCGCGCCTTCCGTCGTCGGCAGCACCACTACCGGAAGGTCCTCGCTGGGCTCGTCGTCCAGCTCGAGGAGCACATCGCTCGTTGGCGCTCCGCACTCGACGAAGGGGATCAGCTCGATGCCCGGATCGGTGCGATCGAGCGCGCCTATTCGGCGACGTTCTGTCGAACGATCGACCCGGGGGTGGAAGACTTGGAGAAGCGGGTGCGACGGTTGCGAGGGCTGCTCGATCGCCCGATCCGAGTGTGTGGGATGGTGCGGAACGAAGGAGAACCGGGAGGCGGTCCGTTCTGGGTGCGTCATCCGGACGGGAGCCTCGACATTCAGATCGTCGAGCTGTCGCAGGTCGATCGGAGCGACTCGACCCAGCGCGACGCGGTCGAACGTGCGACCCACTTCAACCCCGTGGACCTCGCCGTCTCCCTCCGTGACGGGCGACGGGAGCCCTACGACCTCTCTCGCTTCGTCGACGAGGACACCGGAATCGTCGCGAGCAAGTCTGACGGAGGACGTCCTCTGTCGGCTCTCGAGCTGCCCGGACTCTGGAACGGTTCCATGGCCGCCTGGAACACGGTCTTCCTCGAGATTCCGATCGAGACCTTCACGCCGGTGAAGACGGTCCTCGACCTGCAGAGAGATCCTCACCGCGGCAGCGAGGCCTGACCTCGGCGGCCAAGCCCAACCGCGCCGGCGATGCCTGACCTCGGCGGCGAGGCCTGACCTCGTCGGCAAAGCCTGACCTCGTCGGCAAAGCCTGACCGCCGTACCGAGTCCGAAGAACCGGCCGGTGGCCCGCCCGGCAGAGTTTGCCTAGTCCCTTCCCCGGTTCGGCCTGCGGAAACGAAGTTCGGACGTCGATATCCCAGAGGTACGCCTATGGAAGTCTTCGTAGCACGACAGCCGATACTCGATCGGCACATGGAGGTCTTCGGGTACGAGCTCCTCGTCCGGAGCGCGGCCGTCGATGCGTATGACGGCCTGGACCCCGATCAGGCGTCGTCGTCCATCATCATGAACGGGACGCTACTGCTGGACTTCCAAGAGCTGACCCAGGGGCGGGCTGCCTTCGTCAACGTCACCCGTCAGGCGTTGGTCGAACGGATCGTCGAGGTGCTTCCGACGGATACCACCATCGTCGAGATTCTCGAGACCGTGGAGCCGGACGACGAGGTCTACCGGGCCTGTGTCGAACTCAAGGAGAAGGGGTTCCGGATCGCGCTCGACGACTTCGTCTACTCGCCGGGGTGGGACAGCATCCTCGCGCTCACCGACATCGTGAAAGTCGACTTCCTCACGACGACGAGGGAGCAGCGCCGTGAGCTGGCGACGCACATTCCGGACGGCGTGACCCTGCTCGCGGAGAAGCTCGAGACTCCCGACCTCTTCGACGAAGCGTTGGAGGACGGGTACACCCTCTTCCAGGGATACTTCTTCCAGAAGCCGCTTCTTCTTCGGAAGCGTTCGATCCCGGAGAACCAGGCTTTCTACGCCGAGCTGCTCCAGGAACTCCAGTCTCGCGAGCTGGACATCACTCGCCTCGTCGGCGTCATCAAGCGAGATCCGTCGCTGACCTACAAGTTCCTCCGCTTCATCAATCGGCCGACCTTTGGGTGGCGTCGTCAGATCGAGGATCTGGAGCAGGCGATCTTCCTGGTCGGGGAGGCCGAGATCCGGAAGTGGATGACTTTGCTCGTCATGGCTTCCCTCGCTCCTGGGAAGCCCCTGGCGCTCCTCCAGAACGCGAGCATCCGAGCCCGGATGTGTGAGCTTTTGGCGCCCTTGGCTGGCCTCAAGCAGCGCTCGATGGCGGCGTTCCTGGTCGGAATGTTCTCGCAGATCGACGCATTCACCGACCAGCCGATGGGGGAGGCGCTCGACCTTCTTCCACTCGACGAGTCGGTGCGGACGGCACTACTCGGAGAAGAGAACGACCTCCGACGTCTGCTCGATGTAGTCCGTGCCTACGAGCGAGGAGCCTGGCAAGAGATGCAGGCCGCGGCCGAAGCGATCGGAGTCGGGGTCGGTGAGATTCCTCCTCAGTATGTTCTCGCCGTGCGCTGGGCGACGCGCGGGAACGCCTCCGACCTCGTCTGACTACGCGTCCCCGAACCCGACGAGGCGAACCTCCAACTCGAGTTCCAGGCCGAGTTCGTCCCGTGCGCGGCTCCGGACCAGGTCGATCAAGGCGCACACGTCCTTGGCCGTAGCACGCTCGCGGTTCACGATGTAGTTGCCGTGGACGGACGAGATCTCGGCGCCGCCGATGGACGTGCCCTTGAGGCCGAGGGTTTCGACGATGCGGCCAGCGAAGTCTCCGGGTGGGTTCTTGAAGACCGACCCACAGGAGAGGCCGGTTGGACTGTTCGACTTTCGACGCACGCGAATGGCGTCCATCCGAGCGAGGATCGACTCGGCCGCCTCCTTGCGGAGGCGGAGCGTTGCGCCCAGGACGTAGCCGGCGGCCGCGCCGCCCGTCTTGAACCGGCTGCTTCGATAGGCGAACTGGCACTCGTCGTTCGCGTAGGTGTGAACCTCGCACCGCGGCGGATCGAACACCTCGACCTCGGTGACGACGCTGGCCATCTCGCCGCCGAATGCGCCCGCGTTGCCGACGATGGCGCCGCCCAGCGTGCCGGGGATCCCTTCCGCCCATTCGAGGCCGGACCATCCATCCCGTGCGATCTGACGAGCGAGGCGGGCGAGAAGGGTCCGCGCTCCGATGCGAAGCTCGAGCTGGGTCCCGGTGATCGTGCGTGTCTCTTCGCGGTCCATGTAGCGCACGACGAGTCCGCGGAAGCCGTCGTCGTGCACCAGCATGTTGCTCGCGCCGCCGAGGCCGAGCACCGGAATGTCGCGCTCGGCCGCGAACTCGTAGCAGGCCGCGAGCTGTTCGGGGGTTTCCGGCTCCGCGTAGAAGTCTGCTGGGCCACCGATCCGCCAGGTCGTGAGTGCCGCCAAGGAACGATCCGTTTCGATCGGGCACGGGGCCGGTGTGGTGGGGCGAATGATCAAGTGTGAGTGCCCTTTCGTGCGGCCCTTCGGGATCTTCCTACTGGACGGCGAGAGGTCGTCTGGCAGAATCGAACTCGGCCGCGCTGCAAACCAGGATATCCGGCGTTTCAGAGGATTGCGAGGTAGAGAGATGGACACCCAGTCGTTGCGGGACGCATGCGAACGGCTCTGGGACAGCATCCGCCGATCGAACGATGACGACGCGAGGAACGGATTCCACGCGGAGTTCCAACTCCGTGGCTTCCCGGGGCCTGCTGCGGGATCGAGACTCGCCCGTTGGCAGGAGGAGGCTCCGGACGAAGCCGATGGCAAGTCGGATGGCGAGTCCGACCCCGTACCCACTCCCGAGGCAGGGATCGAGTACCTTCGGCGCTTCTTTGGTGAAGGGAAAGGGCTCACCAACCTCGTGTACTTCGTCGATGCGGCCCAGGTTCTGGACGAGACAGGGGTGGTCCAGAGCCGGTGGATCGCGGAGTACGGACTCGGACAAAAGGGGTCGCCGCGCTACGTCTCGGGACGTGTTGCGCTCACCTTCCTCCAGCAAGGTGGGGAGTGGGTGGTTCGCGGCTGGCTCGGGAGCCGAGGCCAGCATCACGCGGTCGAGGGCTCACACCGGGCTGAAGACGTTCAGGCGATTCGTGAGCAGATCCTCCGTGTGTTCGAAGCGTATCGGCAGAAGGACATCGCGATGCTGAGGCGGACCCATACCGCGGACTGGCGTGGGTTCACTCTGTCTTCGCCGTCGGTCGGTCGGGGGATCGACGCGTACATCCAGGCCGCGGAGGGTGCGGTCGGTTCGATGCAGTTCGAGGAGTACCAGATCCTGGACCTCGCGCCGATCTTCTACGGTGACGTCGCGATCGTTCCCTACGTGGCGC
This sequence comes from Candidatus Eiseniibacteriota bacterium, assembly GCA_020633975.1. Classification (GTDB taxonomy): domain Bacteria; phylum Eisenbacteria; class RBG-16-71-46; order CAIMUX01; family CAIMUX01; genus JACKCR01. The sequence goes on from JACKCR010000002.1 coordinate 873,515, forward strand.
GCATCGCCGGCAAGAACCGGCAGGGACGCACCGAGGCGTATCGCCTGCGGGTCCTCGACGTCTATTTGCGCGAGCCGATGGGCTGGAACCAGGTGGCTGCGAACACGAGCCTCCATCCGGAAGAGCTGATCGGTGGTTGAGGGGCCGCGTCGTCTCGATGGGTCGTCGATGAGGTCGGACGTAGCAGGCGAACGGTTGCCTAGGGAGAGAAGTGGTGCCGGAGGTGGGACTCGAACCCACACGAGATCAACTCCCACCGGATTTTGAGTCCGGCGTGTCTACCAATTCCACCACTCCGGCTGAGGTGCGGAGAGTAGCGCCTTTCGCCTGAGGATCGAAGTAGCAATTGACCGGAAGGGCGAGGTTTGGATAGTCTTCCTGCTCCCGGGGCTATAGCTCAGTTGGGAGAGCGCATGACTGGCAGTCATGAGGTCGTCGGTTCGATCCCGACTAGCTCCACATAGAACGGTGCCCGGAGCCGTTACGATCACGAGGCCCGCAGCCACCCGGCTGCGGGTTTTCCGTTGGCCTCAGAACCCGGCTCGGGCTTCTCCCGTAATCACATACGGGAATTTCCTAGGTGACGGGGTGAGGCCCAGACCGGCACCATACCCGCATGACTTCCCCGTCACAGATTGGTGTCCTCCTCTGCAATCTCGGCACGCCCGACGCGCCCACTGCGGCGGCTCTCCGGCCGTATCTCCGGGAGTTCCTGGGGGATCCGCGAGTCGTGGAACTACGCCGCTGGCAATGGCTTCCGGTGCTCTACGGCTTCATCCTCCCGTTCCGGCCGAAGAAGTCGGCCAAGCTCTACGAGACCGTCTGGACGGACCAAGGTTCGCCCCTCCTCGTCCTCTCTCAGAAGCTCACGGACGGGGTGGCTCGTGCCCTGGGGACAGAGGCCGGCATTCGGGTGGGGCTCGGAATGCGGTACGGCAATCCGTCGATCGGCTCGGCTCTAGAGGCCCTCAAGGCGGAGGGCTGTAGCAGGATCCTGGTCGTTCCGCTCTACCCGCAGTACTCGGCCACCACCGCCGGGTCCACGTTCGACGCCGTCTGGCAGGAGCTCCTCACCTGGAGGGTGGTTCCGGAGATCCGAACCGTGAGGGAGTACGGGACGGAGGACGGCTACCTGGACGCTCTTGTCGCCTCGATCCGGGAGCGCTGGAACTCGGAGGGGGAGCCGGAGCGGCTCCTTCTCTCGTTTCACGGAATCCCGAAGCGCTACTACGACCACGGCGATCCCTACCCGGACCAGTGCCGGGAGACCGCACGACTCCTGCGCGAGAAGCTCGGGATGACCGAAGAGCGGTGTCTCACGAGCTTCCAGTCCGTGTTCGGCCGTGAAGAGTGGGTGAAGCCCGCAACGGACGCGACGGTGGAACAGCTCGCACGGAACGGCGTCAAAACCCTCGATGTGATCTGTCCCGGTTTCTCGGTCGACTGCCTCGAAACGCTCGAGGAGATCGACGGACAGAACCGAGAGATCTTCCTCGAGCACGGTGGGGAACGGTTTCGCTACATCCCTTGTCTCAACGACCGGGAAGACCACGTCCGGATGCTCACGGAGCTGATCGCTCGGAGCCTTCAGGGCTGGGTACTACCGGAGTCGGCTGCGATGCGCAGCCTCGGAGGATCCTGATCCATGGCCATGGAACGGATCGGTTTGGTCGGTGTGTCGACGCGGCGGGCGGGGCCGGGAACGCTCCAGGCGTTCACGATCCCGAAGGAAGAGCAGGCGGAGCGTCTGCCCGAACTGCGTCGCGCGCTCGGTGCGAAGGAGATGATCTACCTCGCTACGTGCAACCGGGTCGAGGTGGCGTTCCACGCCGATGAAGACATCCCGATCGCGCAGTTCCGTCCCCGCATTTTCGAGCTCCTGCAGGGACGTCCACCGCAGCCGGGTGAGTCGGAGCGGGCGCTTCGGATCTGGGCCGGTGAAGGCGCGGTCGAGCACATGTTCCTCGTCGCGTCTGGGCTCGACTCGGCTCAGGTTGGAGAGCGCGAGATCCGCACGCAGATGCGGGATGCGCAGAAGAAAGCGCGTGAACTCGGCCTCTCCTCGTCGCTCCTCGACTTTCTCATGAGCGAAGCGCTCAAGGTCTCGGCGGAAGTACACCGTTCGGTCAATGCGAACCGGAGCCCTACGTCGCTCGCGGACGTCGCGACGGAAACGCTGCTCGAGCGGCACGCCAAGACTCCAGGCCCGATCGCGCTGGTCGGAGTCTCTCCGATGACGCGGATCTGTGCGCGCTCACTGACGCGCGCCGGCGTACCCGTGATCGTGGTGAACCGCACGAAAGAGCGCGCAGATGAGTTGGTGGCGGAAGTCGGGGGAGAGAGCCGGGCGCTCGCCGAGTTCCTCGATACGCCGGACGCGGTCGAGGCGGTTCTCCTCGCAACGGGAAGTCCTGAGCCGGTCCTCAAGCGGCCGACGCTCGAGCGGCTCGCGGCGCGCGTCCCGAGCGGAGTGGCGCCGCTCCTCATCGACATGGCGATTCCGCCGGATGTCGACCCCGACGCGGCCCGCGCCGTGGGACTGCCGCGGATGACGATGGACGAGATCACGCAGACGGCCGAGGCGTCGCGTCAGAGCCGTCTCCTCGATCTCGCGCCGGCTCGGGAGATCGTGGACGAAGGGCTTGCCACCGTACGGACGCAGCTCGCCGACAAGATCGTCGGCCCGGTCATCGCGAAGATCACGCAGCGCTATCGTGACACCGCGAACGAAGGCGTGGAGCGACTCTTCCGGAAGGAGCTGAAGAACCTCGGCGAGGAAGAGAGAGAAGCCGTGCGGCGTTGGGCCGAAGTCCTGGCCAAGCGGTTCGCGCACGTACCCGTGCTCGGGCTGCGCGGGCTGGCGGAAGAACTCGGTGCAGGAGCCGTGCGCACTTTCCTCGAGGCGACGCACGAGGACCTCTACGTCGAGCCGGTGTTCGACGGTCTCGAGTCGATCACCGAAATGGAAGGGGTGGAGTCATGAGCGAGGGGAGTCCTCATGGCGACGCGAATCAGGGAGATGTGAAGATGACCGAAGCTGGGGCGAAGTCGACCGAACTGTTCGAGCGTGCGAAGAAGGTCATTCCCGGAGGCGTGAACTCGCCTGTACGCGCGTTCCGCGCGGTGGGAGGCGTGCCTTTCTTCATCAAGGAGGCGAAGGGCGCCTACCTCACCGATGAGGACGGGAACCGGTATGTCGATTTCGTGAACTCCTGGGGACCACTCATCCTGGGTCACGCGAACGACGAGCTGATCGGAGTGATCCAGAACGCGGTCACGAAGGGGACGAGCTACGGCGCGCCGTGTCGTGCTGAGGTGGAGCTCGCCGAGAAGATCGTCGAGTGGTATCCGGGGCTCGAGCAGGTGCGCTGCGTTTCGTCGGGCACCGAAGCGGTCATGAGCGCCATCCGGCTCGCGCGCGGCGCGACGGGGCGTGATCTCATCGTCAAGTTCTCCGGTTGCTACCACGGACACGCGGACCATCTGCTCGTGGCCGCCGGAAGCGGCCTCGTCACGTTCGGGGAGCCGTCGTCTGCGGGCGTGCCGGCTCCGTTCGCGTCTCTCACCCGCGTCCTCCCACTCGACGACGAGGCGAAGGTAGAGGAGCTGTTCGCGCGCGAAGGCTCCGAGATCGCGGCCGTCATCCTGGAACCGATGCCGGCGAACAACGGCCTACTTCTCCAGCGCCAGGCGTTCCTCCAGAAGCTTCGCGACTTGACGAAGGCACACGGCGCGCTCCTGATCTTCGACGAAGTGATCAGCGGATTCCGGATCGCCAAGGGTGGCGCGGCCGAGAGGTTCGGCATCACCCCGGACCTTGCCACCTTCGGAAAGGTCATCGGCGGAGGTATGCCGGTCGGTGCGTTCGGCGGACGGCGCGAGCTCATGAAGAACCTCGCGCCGGAAGGAAAGGTCTACCAAGCGGGAACGCTCTCCGGGAACCCGGTCGCCATGGCGGCGGGCCTCGAAACGCTCCGGATCCTCGAACGCGAGAACGCATGGGCTCGCTTCGAAGAGCTGGGCACACGGTTCGAAGGTCTCATGGGGCCGGTGATGGAACGGGCGCCGATTCCCGTGGAGATGGTGCGGGTGGGCTCTGCCTTCTGGCTGAGCCTCCAAGAAGGCGAGCCTCCTCGCACCGCCGAATGCATCGATCCCAGGGCGGCGGAGTACTACCGTCCGATCTTCCACCAGCTGCGGAAGAAGGGGTACTCGATCGCGCCCTCGGCCTATGAGGTCGGCTTCCTGTCATTGGCGCACACACCGGAACACATCGACGGTCTCGCAGCCGCGCTGGACGAAGCGTTCCAGATCGCGGCGGCAGAGACGCAGGGAGCAAACGGCTGATGCGTGCGGCTCTTCTCTGGAGCCGCACCCGCGCGCTCCAGATCTGCATGTTCCTCCTTCTCGTCATCTGCTTTGCGCAGGTGCTGTGGTGGTTCGTGGACCAGCGGATGTTCACCGCCGAGGTGACGGAGGATGCGCTTGCGCACTATCAGGTAGACGTGCAGGCCGCAGCGGAGCTCCTCGCGACGGGAACGTCGGCGAGCGAGATCGAGATGCGCTTTCCGCACCTGGACGTCGCGAACGGCCATGCCATCGTGGACCCTGCGATCGTGGACGGCCTCAGCCACTCCGAGCGCCAACGCGTTCGCCGCTATGCTTGGGAGGGCGGCTTCTTCCTCGCCGTGCTCGCAATGGCGATGTGGATCCTCTGGCAGACGATCCGTCGCGAGGCGGATCTGAGACTGCGTCAGCAGAACTTCATCGCTGCGGTGTCACACGAACTCAAGAGCCCACTCGCGAGCCTTCGTCTCACCGCGGAGACGATGTCGCTGCGCGGTCCGGCGGATCCGGAGCGGCGGGCCACGCTGGTTGCGCGGATGCTTTCGGACACGGAGCGGCTCGACGACATGATCCACAAGCTGCTCGATGCGTCCCGCCTCGAGCGCGGGAAGATCGAACTCCATCCGGAGCCGGTCGCGCTGGGACACATCGTGAGCGAGGCGGCACGCGAGCTGAAGGAGCGTGCCTCGGAGCGAAAGGTCGAGATCGAGATCGACGTTCCGCACGAGCTAGAAGTGCTGGCCGATCCCGTGGCAGCCCGAACCGTGGTTCGGAACCTGCTCGAGAACGCGATCCAAGCGACCGCGGCGGGCGGCGGCGGACGCGTGACGCTTCACGCGCACCGGACGCAGGACGGCGTCCACCTCGAGGTGAAGGACACTGGGATCGGGTTCCCGCCGAACGAAGCGAAGCGGATCTTCGACAAGTTCTACCGTCCGGGCGACGAGATGCGCCGTCAGGTGCGCACGGCCGGGACGGGGCTGGGGCTCTACATCGTCGAGAAGTTGATGTCCGGGCGGGTGCGCGCGATGAGCCTCGGTCCTGGACAGGGAGCCACCTTCGATGTCTGGTGGCCGGAGGCAGGTGAGGATGTCTGACCCGAATACGGAACGGAGCGGAGCGCCTGCGCGCGGCGGACGGATCCTCGTCGTGGAAGACGAACGGCATCTGGCAGAGGGGATCTGCGAGAACCTGGTCGCGGAGGGATACCGGGCCGAGTCGACCGGCGAAGGTGAGGTCGCGCTCCAGTGGATCCTCGCGAACGAATACGACCTCGTCCTCCTCGACGTCATGTTGCTCGGCATGGACGGCTACACCGTGTGCGAGGAAGTGCGGAAGGCGGGGAAGCAGACGCCGATCCTCTTCCTCACTGCGAAGGGTTCGGTGGACGACCGGATCCGCGGCCTCGGTGCCGGCGGCGACGACTACCTGACCAAGCCGTTCCATCTGCGCGAACTGCTCGCTCGGGTCCAGACGATCCTGCGGCGCTGGGACTGGTACGGTCAGGAAGCTGGTGGCGCGACGCTGGTCCGATTCGGTGAGAACGAGATCGACCTCCGCGCATTTCGCGGCACGGCCTGGGACGGCCAGGAGCACGAGCTCACGCAGAAGGAAGCGATGGTGGTCAAAGCGCTCCTCGAAGCCAAGGGCGACGTGGTTTCGCGAGACGACCTCCTCGAGACGGTTTGGGGCTATGAGGTCTACCCGTCCACCCGCACGATCGACACGCTGCTCCAGCGGCTCCGCAAGAAGTTCGAACGCGATCCCGACGCCCCCGTCTACTTCATCACCGTTCGTGGTGTTGGGTATCGCTTCCTCACGGAAGGGAACGAGTCATGAAGAATGTCCTGCGCATCGGCACCCGTGGATCGGACCTCGCGCTCTGGCAGGCCCGGCACGTACAGGCACGCCTTCGCGCGCTGCCGGGCGCTCCGGAAGTCGAGATCCAGGTGATCAAGACGGAAGGCGACCGGATCCAGGACGTGCCGCTGTCTCAGGTGGCGGGGAAAGCGTTCTTCACGAAGGAAATCGAAGCGGCTCTCCTCGACGCGTCCGTCGACCTTGCCGTGCACAGCCTCAAGGACCTCGCGACCGTGCAGCCGGCTGGCTTGGACGTCGCCGCGGTACTCGAGCGTGAGGATCCACGTGACGCGCTCTTGACGACGTTCGACGTGGATGGATTGGACGGCCTTCCGAAGGGCGCGCGGGTCGGTACGAGCAGCCTCCGTCGGCGGGCGCTCCTTCTCCGTTGGCGTCCCGACCTCGAACTCATGGAACTCCGTGGCAACGTGCCGACCAGGATCGAAAAGATGGAACGTGGGGAGTACGACGCGATCGTGCTCGCCGCTGCGGGCGTCAAGCGGCTCGGTCTCGGTGACAAGATCCGTGCGTTCCTGGCCATGGACCGAGTGCTGCCTGCCGTCTCGCAGGGAGCGATGGCAGTACAGATCCGCGAGACGGACGCGGACACAGCCATGTGGGTCCGGCAGCTCGACCACGAAGAAACCCACGTTTCGGTGACCGCGGAACGGGCGCTCCTCCGTAGGCTGGAGGGAGGGTGCCAGGTTCCCGTCGGCGGACATGCGGTGCGGAAGGGCGATGCGCTCCTCCTCAAGGGAGTCGTCTGTTCCCTCGACGGAACGAGATCGGTGGAGGGAGAGCGCGAGGGTTCGCCCGCGGATGCGGCAGCGATCGGCTTGGCCCTGGCGGAAGAGCTACTCCAGAACGGCGCCGGGGACATCCTCGGCGAGATTCGGCTTCCCGGGGCGGAGTAGCGGAGTCGATGCAAGTGACCGAGCAGAAGGAGAGCTTGGAAGGCCGCGTGGTCGTGGTGACGCGTGACGAAGGAGTGGAGGGTCCGCTCACGTCCGAACTCACCCGACGCGGTGCGACCGTGCTCTCCTGGCCGACGGTGCGGATCGTTCCGCCCGATGACCTCGCTCCGCTGGACGACGCGGTGACGCAGATCGAGTCGTATCACTGGGTCGCTCTGACGAGCGCTCGCGCGTTCGACGCACTGACCGAACGGTGGAGGGTGCTCCGGGGAGGAGACCTTCCGGAAGCGGTCCGAATCGCTGCGGTAGGAACGGGCACGGCTCGGGCCGTCCGGGCTGGCGGATGGCCGGTGCATCTCGAGCCCGAAGAGCACTCCTCGGTCGCACTCGTGCGTGCGCTGCGTGACGTGGGGGTGGAGGGGCGTCGTGTGCTCTTTCCGGCGAGTTCGCTTGCCGGACGGACGCTCGTCCAAGGACTGTCCGAGCTCGGAGCGATCGTGGAAGAGGTGGTGGCCTATCGCACCGAATCGGTGGACCTCGCGCCCGAGGCGGAGGAGCGTGTTCGAACCGCGATGGAGGCGCCCTCGGACGGACGGGCACCGATCGACGCGGTATGCTTTGCGAGTCCGTCCGCCGTGCAGTCGTGGCTGCGGACCTTCGGAACCGAAGGCTGCTCGCGGCTCGGCGATGCGCTGGTCGTCGCGGCGATCGGTGCGACGACCGCGGCAGCGGTGAAGGGGGCGGGGATCCTGAACCCCGTCGTCGCCGAGGAGAGCACGTTCGTCGGGCTCGCCGAGGCGCTCGAGGCCGCGTTTGCGCGACGGCCGTGAGTGGCTGGCCGTTCGACCTCCAGTCTCGGAGGCGTTCGGCCGTGCGAGTTGGAATGGCAAGAGAGCAGGCGTGAGACGCGACGAGGAGACGAGACGATGAGCAGTGGATTCCCGGACCGGAGAATGCGGCGCCTGAGGCGGACCGAGGTCTGGCGGAAGATGGTGGCGGAGACCCGTCTCGCTCCGGAGGACTTCGTCTATCCGATGTTCGCCGTCGAGGGAAGCGGTGTCCGGAACGACGTGAAGAGCATGCCAGGTGTGCAGCAGCTCTCGGTCGACTGTCTGGTCGACGCGGCGGGTGCGGTTCACGCGGCCGGCGTGCCTTCCGTCATCCTCTTCGGCATTCCCTCCGAGAAGGACGCACACGGGAGTCACGGCTACGATCCGGAAGGGATCGTCCCGACGGCGATCCGCGCGCTCAAGGAACAGATTCCCACGCTCAACGTCTGGGCCGACGTCTGCCTCTGCGAGTACACCGAGCACGGACACTGCGGGCTCCTCACATCCGAGGGCGAGGTCGACAACGATACGACGCTTCCGCTCCTCGCAAAGGCCGCGCGTGTCTACGCGGAAGCGGGCGCGGACGCGGTCGCGCCGAGCGACATGATGGACGGGCGGGTGCGGGCGATCCGCGACGAGCTGGACGGCGCGAACTTGGGCCACGTTCCGATCGTCTCCTACGCCGCGAAGTACGCGTCCGCGTTCTACGGCCCGTTCCGGGATGCGGCCGAGTCGACCCCGGCGTTCGGAGATCGGCGCGGCTATCAGATGGATCCACCGAATGCGCGCGAAGCCCTGGCCGAAGTCGCACTCGACATCGAAGAGGGTGCGGACATGGTGATGGTGAAGCCGGCAGGACCGTACCTCGACATCATCCGCGCCGTTCGCGAGATGGTCTCGGTACCGGTTTCGGCGTACCAAGTTTCGGGCGAGTTCAGCATGATCCACGCAGCCGCCCAGAACGGCTGGCTCGATCTGCGGCGGGCCGCGCTCGAGTCGCTCATCGGCATCCGCCGGGCCGGCGCCGATCTCATCCTGACGTACTTCGCCAAAGAAGCCGCCGAGTGGCTCAAGGAGGGTTGATGTCCGGCACCTTGCCATTCCTCGCGGCCTGTCGCCGCGAACCGACTCCGCACACGCCGATCTGGATCATGCGGCAGGCGGGACGCTACCTCGAGGAGTACCGTGCCGTTCGCGAGAAGGTGGACTTCCTCACTCTGACGAAGACGCCGGAACTCGCCGCGGAGGTGACGCTCCAGCCGATCCGCCGATTCGCGCTCGACGCGTCGATCCTCTTCAGCGACATCATGACCCCGGTCGAGGGAATGGGGATCGAGCTCGACTTCAACCCCGGCCCCGTCATCACCAATCCGATCCGGAGTCAGGCTCAGGTCGACGCTCTGCGCATCCCGGATCCCGAAGAGAACGTCCCCTTCGTGATGGAGACGATCCGGATCCTTCGGCGTGAACTTCCTGCCCACGTTCCGCTCATCGGGTTTGGCGGCGCACCCTTCACGCTCTTCTGCTACGCGGTGGAAGGGAAGGGGTCGAAGACTTTCTCGACGGCGAAGTCGTTCCTCTACGGAGAGCCTGACGCCTCCCACGCACTTCTCGGAAAGCTCGGCGACATGGTCGGCGCGTATCTCGAAGCGCAGGCCCAGGCTGGCGCGCAGGCTCTCATGGTCTTCGACTCCTGGGCTGGACTCCTCGGCCCAGGGGACTACCGGCGATTCGCTCTGCCCGCGCTGGAGCGAGTGATGGCGCGGATCGTTCCGCTCGGCCTTCCGATCATCTACTTCCCGAATCAGGGCTCGACCCTGCTCGAATCGGTACGAACGCTTCCGGTGGACGTGGTCGGTATCGACTGGCGCCTTCCTCTTTCCGAGGCGAGGCGGATCTTGGGACCGGAGAAAGCCGTTCAGGGGAACCTGGACCCGGCCGCGCTCTTCGCGCCGCCGTCCGAGCTGCTTCGTCTCGCCGGCGAAGTCTTGGACGAAGCCGGGCCCGCTCCCGGACACATCTTCAACCTCGGCCACGGCATCGAACGGACGACAGACCCCGATCAGGTCGCTCGACTCGTCGACTTCGTGCACGAGGAGAGCGCACGGAGGAAGAACCGATGAGCGAAGGCCGCTACACGCTCGACATCGAGACCCTGCAGAAGTTCGACCGTCCCGGGCCTCGGTACACGTCCTATCCGACTGCCGTCGAGTTCCACGATGGAGTGGGGGACGAGGACTACGAGAAGGCGCTGGCGGAAGTGAACGAGTCGCCCCAGGACTCGCTCGCTGCGTACATCCACCTGCCCTTCTGCGAAGAACGCTGTACGTTCTGCGGCTGCCACGTCATCGCGACCCAGCATCGCGAAGTCGCGGACAAGTACCTCGACTACCTCGACATCGAGATCGGCCGGGTGGCTGAACTCCTTCCGGACCGTCGCGGGCTCGCGCAAGTCCACCTCGGTGGTGGTACGCCGACCTACCTCACTCCTTCCCAGCTGGAACGGCTCTGGAAGACGCTGACCAGTCGGTTCCACCTGCTCGACGGCGCTGAGGTTGCGATCGAAGTCGACCCTCGGGTGACGAAACTCGAGCACCTGGACACGCTCGGAAGCCTTGGCTTCAACCGTCTCTCCATGGGCGTGCAGGACTTCACCGAGGACGTTCAGGACGCGATCGGACGTCATCAATCGTACGAGCAGACGCAGCGGGTGCTGGAGCACGCGCGCAAGGTCGGCTTCCACGAAGGGATCAACATCGACCTCGTCTACGGTCTGCCGCGCCAGACCGAGGAGACCTTCCTAGACGGGCTCTCCAAGGTCGCGTCGCTTCGTCCCGATCGGCTCGCGGTCTACTCGTTCGCGTACGTTCCTTGGATCCGCGGCAACCAGCGGAAGATCGACACGGACGACCTTCCCAGCGCGGATCTCAAACTCCGACTCTACTTGGCCGCACTCAACCACTTCATCGATCACGGCTACGACCCGATCGGGATGGATCACTTCGCACTCCCGGACGACGAGCTGGCGGTCGCGCAACGGGAAGGTCGCTTGGCTCGGAACTTCATGGGCTACACCGTGAAGCCGGCGAAAGCGAATCTCGGCTTCGGGGTTTCCTCGATCGGCGACATCCCGGCCGGCTACTTCCAGAACATGAAGAAGCTCTCGACCTACTACGAACGGATCGACCAAGGTGGGCTCCCGATCGAAAAGGGCTTCCTCCTCTCGGACGACGACAGACTCCGCCGTTGGGTCATCACCCAAGTGATGTGCAACTTCCAGGTGAAGAAGGCGGAGGTGCAGGAACGGTTCGGCGTCGACTTCGATTCCTACTTCGCAGACGCGCTCGCCGCGCTCGCCGAGCTCGAGGGCGCGGGGTTCGTCTCCCGGGACGAGGACGCACTCCGGATCACGGACGCCGGGAAGCTCCTCGTGCGCAACGCCGCCATGGTCTTCGACGCGTACATGGGGAAGAAGGACAAGAGCAAGCCGGTCTTCAGCCGCACCGTCTAGTTTGGGCTGGTCCTGGCGCGCGATGACACGATGCCGGCCAACCCGCGTTCGTTCGGGCAGCGATGGCTAGTGAAAGCCACCCGCGAACGCCACTACATCGCGGCCGGGTACTCGGAGGAGGGATCGGATGAAGCGTGTCGTCATCGGAGGAGGCGGAATCGCCGGACTCGCTACGGCGATCAAGGTGAAGGACCTCGCTCCGGAAGGCACCGAGATCGTCGTGCTCGAGTCGGGTGATCGACTCGGGGGAAACATCCGGACCGAGCGAGACGACGGATTCATCGTCGAGTGGGGACCGAACGGCTACCTGGACAACGTTCCGACCACGCCCGCACTGATCGATCGGATCGGCCTCGCGGGTGAGGTCCAGCCTGCGGATGCACGTGCGGCGAAGCGGTTTCTCTATCGGGGCGGACAGCTCCATGAACTAGCCGCGAGTCCGCTCAAGTTCTTCGGAAGCTCGGTCCTCAGTTGGCCCGGCAAGCTCCGCATCCTCGGAGAGCCGTTCGCGAGTGCCAAACCCGCCGGTGTCGACGAGACGGTCGGCGCTTTTGCTGCGCGTCGGATCGGTGACGAAGCCGCGCACGTGCTCGTAGATGCGATGGTTTCCGGTGTGTTCGCGGGAAACGTCGACAAACTCAGCCTGGCGAGCGCGTTTCCCAAGATGGCGAAGATGGAGGCCGAACACGGCAGCCTCTTCAAGGCGATGATGGCGGCCGGGAAGGCGCGAAAGAAGGCTCGGCGTGACGCGGAGCAACTCGCCGCCGCGTCGGGCAGCGTGGGCGGTGCGGACGCCAAAGGTGCGGCGGAGCGCGCGGCCGCGGAACGGAACAAGGGCGGGGGAGGTCCGGCAGGGCCAGGAGGAACGCTCACCTCGTTCCGGAACGGTCTCGACACATTCATTCTGCGGCTGGGCGAAGAACTCGGCTCCTCTGTTCAGCTGAGGTCGCCGATCCAGTCGATCGGATGGTCAGAGACGTCCGACACGTGGACCGTCCAGGTCGGGACGAACGGAAACCGACGCGAACTCGAAGCCGACGCACTCGTGCTCACGATGCCAGCCGTCCACACCTCACCTCTCTTGGCGTCGCTTCACGGCGATCTCGGACGGGAGCTGTCGGAGATCCCCACCGCCCCTCTCGCCGTGGTTGCATTGGCCTACGACGCAGAGGAGATCGGTGGAGATCCGGACGGCTTCGGCTTCCTCGTCCCGCGCGGACAGGGGCCGCGCATCCTGGGTTGTCTCTGGGACTCGAGCCTCTTCCCGGGCCGCGCGCCGCGGGGGAAGGTGCTCCTTCGCGCCATGATCGGCGGAGCACACGATCCCTGTGCGGTGGACCTCTCGGATGACGGTCTTCTTCGCGAGGTGAGAAGGGACCTCGAGGTCGCGATGGGTCTCCGCGCGGAACCGATCCGCACCTGGGTGTTCCGCCACCGTCTCGGCATCGCCCAATACGACGTTGGCCATGCGGCGAGGCTCGGCCGGATCCACGATGCACTCGGAGCGTTTCCGGGGCTCTGGCTCGCGGGGAGCTCGTACTACGGTGTCGCGATGAATGCCTGCATCGAGAACGCTGGAAAGCAGGCCGAGGCGATCGTCCAGTATCTCCGGCAACCGTCGGCGGCGAGGTCGGTCGAGGTAGGAGAGCGCGGGTAGGCGCGAGAACAGATGAGCCGGATAGCCGGCGAGGGCAGGACGGCGGAAATGAAGAAGAGGCGGCGTGGTCGACCCACGCCGCCTCTCTTCGTATCGGGGCACCGCGATCCGGAGGGGGACTAGCCCATCTCCGCGCGCGTCGTCACGACCTTGTTGACCAGTCCGTACTCCTCCGCCTCTTGCGAGGACATCCAGAAGTCGCGGTCTGCGTCTTCGGTGACCTTGTCCAGGGTCTTGCCGGTCTCTTCGGCCACCACCTGGTTGTACTGGTCCCGGAGCCTCAGGATCTCGCGGGACGCGATCTCGAGGTCCGACGCCTGACCGAAGCTCTGGGAGCTCGGCTGGTGGAGGAGGAACCGAGAGCTAGGCAGGCTGAACCGGTGTCCGCGGTCGCCGCCCAGGAAGACCATCACTGCCGCAGAGGCGCAGAGGCCCGCGACGATGGTCCGTACGGGGCAGGAAACGAACCGGAGCATGTCGTACATTCCGAAGCCGGCATCCGCCTCTCCGCCAGGAGAGTTGATGATCACCGTGATCGCCTTCTTCGGGTCGTCGCTCTCGAGGAGAACCAGCTGCTGGTAGAACGTCTTCGCGAGCGAACTCGAGATCGGCTCCGAGACCAGCACGGTGCGGGCCTTGAGGAACTTCTCGGTCAGCTTCGGGTCCTCGTCCTTCTTCGATGACTCCTGAGCATCGTCGTCGTCGTCATCGTCGTCATCATCATCGTCGTCGTACTTGAAGGGCCAGAGGCGGCTCATCGAAGTCCTCCCTGTGTGAGCGGTCGCAGGTCCGCCGGAGCGGAATCTCTCTGTATGGGTTTTCGTCCGTCCTCGGACTCACCTCAACCATCCGAAGTCTACTGCTGGCGTCTACTCCGGGAAGCCCATCTTGGGTCCCGTCGCCCAATTCTTCTGCTGGCCGTGCGCGGCCGGAGGGCGACCCACGACTTCGCCGGTCGTCCGCGATGGAAGGCGCGGTCGGTCACTTCGTGTCCAGGCGCCGGAACTTTGCATAGTTGAGGCCCCGGCCTTCCTTCTCGTACTTGATCGCGTAGCTGGTGGCGATCCGGTCCGGGGAATCATCCGGCCACTCGATCTGGGTGAACTGGCCCGACCCCAAGATCTCTGCGACCGATTCGTCGAAGTACGGCCGGACGTCCGATCCGAGACAGAAGACGCCGTCGGGGCACAGCGCCTTGTGGATCCCTCGGAACAGCTCGCCTTGGAGCAGACGACGCTTCGCGTGGCGTTTCTTCGGCCACGGGTCGGGGAAGTAGACGTGGGCTACGGCGACGCTTCCTGGCGGGATCCACCGCTCCAGCAGGTCGAACGCGTCCGTTCGGATGATCCTGACGTTCTCCAGGCCCGCGCCGTGGATGCGAACGACTGCTCGTCGGAAATACTTGCCCGCTCGTTCTACGCCGAGGAATGACCGGTCCGGATACTGGGCACCTGCGCTCGCCAGGAAGAGCCCCTTGCCAGATCCGATCTCCAACTCCACCGGGGCAGAGCGGCCGAAGACGGTCTCCCAATCGAAGGGCGGCGTTTCCGAATCCGGCCGAATGACGAACGGCAGCTCCTCTAGAGGGGCAGGAAGTCGATAACGGCTCATGGCGGCGAAAGCTATCACAGTGGACTAGGGTGTGGTCACCATTTCGGGATCACCTCCGGTGGCATCGGTAAGTCGCGTAGTTGCAGAGAGTAACAGCCACTGATCGGAGCTCGCTGGCACCCGCGGTGTCAGCGAACCCAGCACATGACTCCGTCGTTCCCAGATGCTTCGCCGCGCCGGCGGCCGCGGCCGCTATGGAAGTGGTTGTAAACGCACGTTTTACAAATGGGAAGGCCACCACGTGACAGTTTTCGTCCTGGTGGCACGGGCATTGTGTCGAAGGAGAGCGTAAGGGTGCCCGACGACGACGGATGAGTGGATGTTGGGAGAGGCCGGTTCAATACCCGGGTCGTCGGGCAGACAGCTTCGCCGCAGGTGTTCATCGCGAAGCGGACCGAACGTAGAAGCCAATTGTTGGGAGAGGGCAAGAGGCCGAAGCCAAGGACCCCGCATCGCGATGATATGGGACCCTACTTGGGGGGTCCGAGTTACGGGACCGATCTGGCAGCGGATCGGTCCCGTCGCTTTACCTCGGGGCGACCCACGAGAGGGTGGCCTCGAGCCTGGTGGGCTCGTCAGCGCGGGGCGCAACTCGAGCTTGGCGCCGAGAGAGTCCCTCGGTCGCGGGTACTAGTGCCCGCCGGGAGGCTCCTGACAGGTCAGCTGACAACAGTTCTGCATCGCTTCCTGGAACTGATCTGCCGCCTCCTGTTCCTTCTGATCCTGAGCGTCCAATGCCGCGCCGAGGCCGTCGTGCCAGAACTGGTTCACCAGATCGATGCATTCGTGCCACTGCGCGTGGCACTGCTCATTCGTTCCACCGGTTCGCTCATTACAATCTGACTGCGCCTGGTAGCACTCGTCCGTGGCTTGGTTGACGAGATCCTTGATGATCCAGTACTCCTCGACGAGTTCCTGACACGCCGCCAGCATTGCGGACTGATAGGCATCCTTCGCAGCTTCGTAGCACTCCGCGTCTACGGAGTAGTAGCAGTTTTCGGGCGGTTCCGGCACGCAGCTCCAATCAGGTGGTGTGAAGTCCTCGAGGTTGCAGACATCCGGGACATAGGACGTCGATCGAGGCGTAGGTAGCTCTTCGACCTCGCTTGTGAGGCTCGACCCCTCCGGGGAGACCGCGGACCGATCCGCCCCGCAGCCGGGCACAAACGTGATCACGGCGAGAAAAAGGCACACTAGCAACGGCGCTTTGGACTGGCGCTTCATATCGGATACCTCCTGGGTCGCTCGACCTGCACTCGTGTTCAGCGCCGATAGAAGGGGGTATCGGTTCTCACAAGGGCAAGTCAGGGGAGGCTGGATACACCCCGAAGTCGCCGGAATCGGATGTTGGCGACGGGCACGACGGTGGTGTCCGTGGCGTTCGAGGCCCGTGCCCGCGTAGCGCCAGCTAGGCGGCAGCGGGCAGCTTGTGTCCCGCTCGCTCCAGCGCAGCCTTGAACTCGTTCTTCGTGAGTGACTTCGAGTAGGCCTCGTCCGACGTCACCGTCCCGTCCTGCACGAGCTGGAGGAGCCTCGCATCGAGGGTCTGCATGCCCTGTCCCTTTCCGGTCTGCATGAGCGACGGGATCTGGAACGTCTTTCCCTCGCGGATGAGGTTCGAGATGGCCGGGGTGACGAAGAGGATCTCCTGCGCCGCGACACGCCCACCGCCGTTCTTCTTGCAGAGCGTCTGCGCGATCACGCCCTTGAGCGTTTCGCTGAGGAGCACGCGGATCTGCGCCTGCTGGTCGGGGGAGAACTGGTCGATGATCCGGTCCACCGTCGACGCAGCGGTGTTCGTGTGGAGCGTTCCGAAGACGAGGTGCCCGGTCTCCGCGGTCTCGAGCGCAATCTCGACCGTCTCGAGGTCTCGCATCTCCCCGAGGAGGACGATGTCCGGGTCTTCGCGGAGCGCTGCGCGCAGAGCGGAACGGAAGCCCTTCGTGTGGTTGCCCACTTCTCGCTGGTTGACGAGAGCGCGCCGCTTCGGGTGGACGAACTCGATCGGGTCTTCGATCGTGATGATGTGTCGGGCCTGGTTCCGGTTGATGTGGTCGATCATCGCGGCGAGCGTTGTCGACTTTCCGGATCCGGTTGGTCCGGTGACGACGACGAGCCCCTTGTGGAGGTCGCAGAGGCCGAGGACCGGCTTGGAGAGCCCGAGCTGCTCCGCCGTCGGAATGACCGACGGAATGGTCCGGAAGACGCCGCCCATCCCTTGACGGTCGCGGAAGAGATTGCAGCGATACCGCGCGACTCCGAGGATCTCGTAGCTGAAGTCGACGTCGTTCGTCTCGAGGAACTCTTCCCACGTTTCGTCGGGAGTGATGCCGCGAAGGAGGCGTTCCGTCGCCGCGGAGTCGAGGTCGGCCGTGCCGCCGAAGTCAGTGATGTCGCCGTCCTTCCGGAAGAGCGGGGGATAGCCGGCGCAGAGGTGGAGGTCCGAGCAGCCGTGCTCGACCAGCTTGCAGAGCCAAGTCTCGAGCTCGGGCGTGCCCGAGGAAACATTGGGCCCACCGGATCCGAACATCGAGGCGAGTCCATCGGGCGCGCCACCGACGCCTGCGGTTCCGTTCGCGCCGCTGCTGGTGGCCGCACTCCCGCCCGAACCGTTCGCGGAGGCGTTTCCGTTCGACCCCTGCGCTCCGGCGTTCGCTCCGTCGACGGCGCTGCCGTTGGTCACGAGACCGAGCTGTGACGGGATCACGCGCGCCACGTTGCCGTCTTCGATCAGGATCTTCACCGCGCCCGCCGGTGCGAGGTAGGGGAACTCGCAGGACTGGCCCGCCTCGACGCGGGGCGCGATCTCCGGAGGGGCGATCTCCGAGAGCACCGAGAGGATCTGGTCGGCTTCGAGTGGCTTCGACGACAGCGGACGCGCGACTCCCTCGCGGATCAGCTGGATCTTGTCACCCGGGGCCAGTCGCATCTCTTCTGCGCCGTGGCCCAGGGCCGCCTCGATGAACTTGTCGATTCTCGCCACGAAGTCCCCCTCGTTACGGTTGCCGCGCGGTGTTGTGGTGCCGGGTTGGGAGCTGGATCAGACGATGGCCACGCTTTGGATCTGCGTCTTGTTGACGAGCACCGCGAGGTCGTCTTTGCGGATGACCAGGAACTGTTCTTCGAGGTTCATGAAGTCCTGAACCCGACGTTGCGAGCCAGGGAGGCTGAACGACACCGTCCCCGTGATCTTGGTCCGGTCCGAGAGCGTGACCTCGATTTCGGCGCTGGTCACCGAGTACGGAGACATCGGGTCCGGCCCGTCGCCGTTCCGACTCGGGCCCCCGAACTCGAAGGTGGCTTCCACCTCGACCGATCGGATGAGATCCCGGTTCAGGATGACGACGGCGCCGTCGGTCTGGGTCGCGGGGATGAACTGCGACTTCCCGTTGAGCAGGTCGCTTGGACGCTCATATCCGGCATGCGTTTGCGCACATTCGCTCAAGTAGAGGTTGAGACGAGCGGACGGGCTTCCGGAGAAGGTGATGTCCGCGGCGACTCGCTGCTTCGGAATCCGGTACTGGTTCTCCACGTCGTCGGGTCTCCCGATGGCTCCACACTTGGCGGGAAACGGACTCCCACCCCCGAGTCAACCATCGGCCCGGTGAGGGGATAGCTGTGGGGTTTTCCTTCCAAATGCCATTCGGGGACAGAGGCGCCATTTGGGCCTACTTCGTTCGCCCTCGACAGTCACCCGGACCGATTGGCTGTTCAGCCCTCGACAGTTGCCAGGACCGACTTGGCGATCTCCGCGAAGGCATCGGCTGCCGGGCTCTCGGGATGCTCGAAGACGATCGGCTTGCCGGCGTCGCCGCCCTGGCCGATCCGGGCGTCGATCGGGATCTGCCCGAGGAAGGGGACGCCGAGCCGGGTGGCCTCGCGCTGTCCGCCGCCCTCACCGAAGATGAAGTGACGGCCACCGCAATCCGGGCAGAGGAAGTAGCTCATGTTCTCCACGATCCCGAGGACTCGGACGTCCGTCTTCTCGAACATGGCGACCCCGCGGCCCGCGTCGACCAACGCGACGTCCTGCGGAGTGGTGACGACGACCGCGCCACTCAGTCTCACCTTCTGGGCGAGCGAGAGCTGGACGTCGCCGGTGCCGGGCGGGAGGTCGAAGACGAGCACTTCGACCCCGTCCCAGGCGACGTCGCGCATGAGCTGGTCGATCGCCTTGGTCATCATTGGACCGCGCCAGATCACCGGGGTGTGACGGTCCACCATGTAGCCGATCGACATGTTCTTCACGTCGTACCGCTCCATCGGGATGAGCTTCTGACGGGCTTCGTCGAGCATCGGTTCCTCGTCTTCGAGACCGAGCATGATCGGGACGGATGGGCCGTAGATGTCGACGTCGAGGAGTCCCGTGCGCTTTCCCAGCTTCGCGAAGGCGAGCGCTAGGTTGACTGCGACGGTGGACTTTCCGACGCCGCCCTTCCCGGACGACACCGCGATCTTGATCGGGATGTAGCCGAGCGGATCGGGCTCGGGTGCGGGCTCGGCTCGTCCTTGTCCCGCTGGGCCGCCGACTCCTGCGCCGGGCTTCGGCTCCTGGACGCGCAGATCCAGGTCGTATTGCACGCCCAGCTGTCCCAGCTCCGCATGGATCCGCCCCTCGATCTCGTCACGCGCTGCGGCAGCGGTGGGAGAGAGCTCCACGTGGATACGGAAGCCGTCCCCTTCGATCCGGACGCCCTTGACGTATCCGAGCGCGACGATGTCGCGGTCGATGCCCGGGAAGTTGACGTTGCGTAGGCGGTCGACGAGGTCCTGTTCCATGGCCATGGCGCGCGAATCTCCTCTCGAAAGACGCCCAGTATAGCGCGGTTCGTTCGTGGAGGAACGCCTACCCGTCGTCCGTTCCTCGGTCGGCGGTCGCCCGGGCTAGTCCGTCTCGCGCTTCATGTCGATCGCGACCTCTCGGGTCACACCGGCGAGCACTTTGCCCCAGGAGCTCGCGGCGCTTTCGACGTCCGAGTCGACGCACTCTGCGAGCTGGCGGATCCAGCGGAATCTGGCCTCGACGATGGCTCGCTCCCGTCCGGCCGCGGCGAGGCGGAGGCGGCCGATCCCTTCGAGGAGAGGTCCCAGCCCTTGTTGCGCAAGGGCGAGGTAGGTGCCCATCCGCGGGTCTTGGAACCCCCAGTCCCAACCGCTCTCGCTGGGGCCGGAACGGAGGCTCGCGGCCTCTGCGACCCGCTGACCGATCGCGGAGTAGCGGGAGGGAACGGTGAGGAAGGAGCTGGGGTGGCACTGCCCCTTGAGGAAGGGCGCGTCTTCTTCGACGGCGGCGAGCGAGTCGACGAGTTCCCGCGGCGTCGTCCACGGATCGAGAAGTTCGAGACGGTGTCCGAGTCGTGAACGCACCTTGCCTCCGAACGACCCGTCGACTTCGGCGAGCAGACGCGCCACCCACCGGACATCCCAGTGGGTCTCGCGGTAGCCGCGCATTCGAAGGGAGCGGTCGTCGAAGGATGGGAATGGAACGCGGTCGACGACGAGACGCGCGCAGTGGTGAGCCGCTCCCAGGAGCTCCTGCCGCATTCCGTCCGTGCGGCGGAGCGCTGCGACACTGGGCGAGAGCACGACCTCGGAGGGCGCTTCGTCCAGCTTGGAGAGCATCCCGAGCCAGGAGGCGAGGAGGACGGAGGGATCACTCGAGACGATCCGGAAAGCGCGGTGTCCGAGGCGCCCGAAAGCTCTCGCCTGCTCGACGAGGAGCGATAGGGCCTGGTCGCGCGAGACGGCGTGGAGCGGAAAGAGCGCACCGTTCGGGTCTGCCCGGAGCCATGCGCGGATTGCGTCTCGAGCCGACGGTTCCCAGCGTGGGTCGATCTCCATCTGAGCCGGGGTTGCGTCGTCGACACCAGGGAGCCGGGCCGCGTCCCGTTCTTCGATCGATGGCGCTCCCTCGACGCGGGTCGGCCACCAGAGCGAGACCCGTCGTGTGTCGGCATCTTCGAGACGCCGGCGAGGGCCGCAGTACTCCCACTCGAGCGACGGCTGGAAGGGGAGAAGGAGGTCTTCCATGCTCGGCCACGGACCCGGAGACGGAATCGACCAGGATGCCGGTTCGTCCTCGTTCGGATCTCCTCCTGGGCGGTTCCGGAGGGAGAGTCGTGGGATGGACGCCAGGTCTGCGTCCGTCGCGCTCTCTGCATGGATGGCGAGCTTTGCGAGTTCGACCAGTCCGCTCCGGCTCGGGCCGATCATGGCGGCCCGCACGGGAATCGACTCGAACCGGTCGAGTGCGTAGGGGCCGTAGAGGACCACCGTGGCGGGAACGACGCTTTCTACGAACTTGAGCGACTCACGAACCGGGAAGCGCGTGTCGAGAAGGACGAGACGCGCGTCGGAGGGGACGCCGGCTTCCGCGAGTGCGTAGGGATGCACCTGGAGCCGGGCCGGCTCGACTTCCGCGAGCGACGATGCGAGAAGCGACCACGGAAGGGACGGGAACCGACGTGACTCCGCGCACTCGATGAGGAAGACACGACTCACGTCTCGTCCTCGGGAGCGGGGTTCGCGGTGAGCGACGAGAGTTCGGCGTCGAGTCCGGTGAGCGCATCTCTGAACCTCGCCCGGACGTCTTGCGTGAACGGATTGAACTGGTGCATGTCCTGGAACAGCTCGCGGCTGTCCCGGCTCGCCCACTCCGCGACTTGTGCGAGGAGACGATATCCATGCGTATCGATCGACTCCGGCCCGACTCCGAACGCGGTGAGACTGCGCCCGAGCCAGTGCGTCAACGCTTGCGTGCGCGCCATGGCGCGGTCGTGTTCTTCGGCCGTGGTCGAGATGATGCGCAGTCCGAGGCGATCGAGGAGTCGGTACATCCGCTCGAGACGAGAGCGTGCGATCCTTCCCGGGACGACGACGATCCGGTGTCCGCGGATGCCGGTTCTGGATGAGTCCGGCCCAAAGAGCGGATGGGTGCCGACGTAGTCCACGTCCGGAGGAAGGTGGGTTTCCATCCATTGCATCGGAAGGCTCTTCACGCTCGCGACATCGACGACCACGGTTCCGGGCGTGAGGTGAGGGCGCAAGCTCTGGAGCGTGTCTTCCAGCATCCGGATCGGGACGGCCAGAATCACGGCTCGGGCCGAGGCAGCCGCTTCGAGCGAGCCGTTCTGAAGCGGGAATGGAACCTGCCTGCCGGGATCGCATACGACGAGGCGTCCGTACGGCTCGAGGTAGCGGACTACCAGTTCTCCGAATCGGCCATAGCCGATGATGCCGTATCGCGGGCGATCAGCCTTCATGGGGCGGCAGCGTCCTCTCGTTTGTATCGTGAAGTCGAGTCTCCGTGATACTGTCGCGGCCAACCCGAAGAGGCAACCGTTGAGAGAGTCGAGTCCCGATCCAGAGGCGAGCGAACCACGTCATCCCGACGGCGACCCTTCGTCCGCTCGCACGGCACCGGCTCGTTCGCTCCCGCCGATGGACGGTACGACTCGGGCTCGTCCGCTCCCGGAGATGGATGGCAAGACGGGCGTATGGCGCACTTCCGTCGCGGGGGACCCGTTTCCCTACGAGAGCCTCGCTCCACCTCTGCCACGACCGACGACTCGGGAGTGGGTGCAGTTCGCGGTCCTCTTGGTCGGCACGATCGTGTCGACGGCGACGCTCCCGCAAGGCGGGTTGGCGTTCGCCTTCACGCTTCTCGGCATCCTCTTCTGCCACGAGATGGGTCACTACCTGGTGGCCCGCCACTATCGGGTGCGGGCTAGTCTCCCGTACTTCCTGCCCTTCCCGCTCTCGCCGCTCGGAACGTTCGGCGCGGTGATCTTTCTACGGCAGCGGATCCGCACGCGGCGGGTGCTTTTCGACGTCGGCATCGCCGGTCCGCTCGCCGGGATTCCGCCGACCCTCGTCGCCGTGTGGTGGGGACTGGCGCACAGCCCGGTCAGCGATCGGGCCGTGAGTGAAGGGCTGTCGGGCGCGCACTTCGGCATGTCACTGCTCTTGTCGTTCGCGACCCATCTGCTTCATCCGGAGCTCCAAGGGGGGGAGGTGATCCGACTCCATCCGGTGGCGATCGCCGGTTGGGCCGGGCTCTTCGTCACGTCGCTCAACTTGATTCCGATCGGGCAGCTGGACGGTGGGCACATCCTCTACGGCATCCTCGGGGCCAAAGCCCGCAAGGTGTCGTTCGTCCTCGCAGCGGCTCTCGCAGTCGCCGGGTTCTGGTTTCCCGGGTGGTGGGTGCTGCTGGCGTTCCTTCTCGTCACCCGTCTCAAGCACCCATCGACCGACGACG
Organism: Candidatus Eiseniibacteriota bacterium; assembly: GCA_020633975.1. GTDB lineage: Bacteria > Eisenbacteria > RBG-16-71-46 > CAIMUX01 > CAIMUX01 > JACKCR01. The sequence continues at coordinate 896,505 of JACKCR010000002.1, forward strand.
AACACGTTCCGCTCGGACGGGCTCGCGTCCTTCTCGGGGTCCTCACCCTGCTCTTTTTCCTCCTGACCTTCGTTCCGCATCCGTTCGACCTGTCGTAGGTTTCCCCCGTGTCGACTCACCGCGAGACACGGGTCACCCTCGTCGGCAGCCGAGCCGGAATCGGGGGGACGGAGCGCCATCTAGCCTCGCTCGTCCGGGGACTACCCCGACGTGGGTTCGAGGTCGAACTGGTTCTGTCAGAGGGCGGCGCACTCACCGAGATCGCCGCGGCGAGTGGGGTCCGCGTGGTGTGCCTCGAACGGCATTCGAGGAGCGCGTACTTCCGGAAACTCGCCGGGCACCTACGACGGACCCGTCCGAACGTCGTCCATGCCCACACGGGACGGCTCCCTTGTCTCGCCGCTCGCGTGGCCGGAGTCCCGCTGGTTCTGGACACCCGACACGGCAACCTCGATCTCCGGCTCGACCCGAACGAAGACGTTCGCCCCGAAGGCGCCGAGTTCCAACCGGGACTGAGTGAGCGTGCGGCGTGGCGAATCGAGGGTGCGAAGACGGCACTCTCCGATCTCACGCTTCTCGTCTGTGAACGCGACCGCACGAACCTCGTGCGCTTTGGAGGGGTGGCTCGGGAGAAGACACGAGTCGTGCTCAACGGGATCTCGCTCGACGGGGCGCGTACGGGAGGCAGACTCAGTAACGATGCCTTCACGGAACCTGGGTCCACCGATGGTGCATCGAGTCACGGCGCACCCGTAGAGGGCACCGGTCCTGCGCAGTCCGACGCTCCGCTCGTCATCGGTTGGCTCGGTCGCATGGCGGAGCAGAAAGCACCGGAGCGGGTGATCGAGCTGTTCGCGTGGCTGGTCGGGGTTTCCGATTCCGGCGAGCCTAGCCTCCCCTCGAGAGTCGGCGAACGACTTCGGCTCGCCATGTACGGTGATGGTCCCCTTCGCCCAGAGCTCGAATCGTTGGCAGCTCGGTTGGGGGTAGCGGAGCGGGTCTCATTCCCGGGGCCGACAAACGACGTCCTCGGCGCGTTGGGCGGGCTTGGGCTCTTTCTCCTGCCGTCTCGCAAGGAAGGGCTTCCCTACGTGCTGCTCGAGGCGATGGCGGCGGGGGGGCCGACACTCTCGACGCCGGTGGGTGGGATAGCGGAGGTCCTCACCGGGGACCTGGCCGAGGGGGTGGTGCCCTGGCGGCTGGATGCGTGGGGGGCGGTTGCGGTCCGCTGGCTGGTAGACCCGGCCCATCGTGAGCGGTTGAGGAGCGCATCACGGGAACGAGTCCGGGGCTTTGACGAGGACGACATGGTGAACGAGATCGCCGCGATCTACCGCGAAGGGTCGGGGGCGTAGCTGGTCCCCGTTCGATCCGCGAGCTGATAGACTGAAACGCCTCGGGTCATTCGGAGGGGGAGTGATGGGACTGAAGCTGTCGGTGGTCATCCCGGTCTACAACGAGCGAGACACGTTGATGGATCTCGTGGATCGGGTGCTGGCCACGCCGTTCGAGAAAGAGATCCTGATCGTCGACGACTACTCGACGGACGGGACGAGAGAGCTGCTGCGCGAGTACGAGAATCCGGTCGTGAAAAAGTTCTATCACGAGGAGAACCGGGGAAAGGGTGCGGCCCTACGTACGGCGATCCGGCACGCCACCGGGGATGTCGTCCTGATCCAAGATGCGGACCTCGAGTACGACCCGTCCGAGTATGGGAAGCTGATCGAGCCGATCGAGCAGGACTTGGCGGATGTCGTGTACGGGTCCCGGTTCCTCGGCGGTCCCCACCGAGTGCTCTTCTACTGGCACTACCTCGGCAACCAGCTTCTGACCACCTTGTCGAACATGACGACGAACCTCAACCTCACCGACATGGAAACCTGCTACAAGGTCTTCCGACGCGAGGTCATCCAGTCGATCCCTCTCAAGTCGAACCGATTCGGCTTCGAGCCTGAGGTGACCGCGAAGATCGCGCGCCGCGGCTACCGCGTGTACGAGACTCCGATCTCGTACCACGGGCGGACCTACGCGGAAGGGAAGAAGATCGGCTGGAGGGACGGCGTCAACGCGATCTGGACGATCATCCGATACCACTTCGGCGACTGAGCTTGGGAAATCACTGATCTAACCTTGGCGACTCCCAGTGAACGGTGACGCCCTAGCTGCCGATCGAGGCCCCGGCTCCTCCGTCCCGGTCGAACGAGTCGCCACAACTGCCCGTGGGAACAGCAGTTTCGGGGATTCCCCCCGAATCGGTTCGTTTACAGTTGGGTGAGTTCCCCTGTCAATCCGGAACGACACATCTGACATCTCTGCTCGTCCATCTTGTACAAATACAGTGATTTCTGGCAGGAATCTCGAAGCTGGCCCCCGGGATGGCTGTCTCAACTGCTTGACAGTTGGGTGCAACTAGGATAAGTTTTCCCTGTTCCGGCGGTACCCAGGACGATCTGCCTGCTACGCGACAGGGTGCCCCGCCACGGCTGAAACGTCGTCCGAGGTAGCTCCATGTCAGACCCGTCCCGTCCCGGCGAGCCCGGGGAGCGTCGCCCTCGTCCCGAGCGGATCGACCGAAACGAAGGAACCAGCGGCGAGTGGCCGCAGGCAGGCGTTCCAAGACCGCAGTCCAGCCCGCAGCCGGCTCCGAGCCCGCAACCCGCTCCTCAGCCGGCGCCGAGCCCAGCCCGCGACTTGACCCGGGATGCCGGATCCGCCAAGCCGTCGCCGTTCGAGCGCCTACTCGATCCCTCCGCCCGCGGTCGAGGCGTGAGTGAGTCGGAGCGACGTGAGCTCGTTCCGCCGCGGCTGTTCCCGTCCGGTGGGCGGGATCCCTGGCTCGATCCTCGTTCCGATCGACAGCTCGCCGCACTTCGAGATCTCCTGCAGGTGATGCGTCGTCTTTCGTCGATCCTCGATCACGAGTCGCTTCTCGACGCGATTCTGGACGCCGTCATTCCGCTGACCGGTGCGCAGCGCGCGCTCGTTCTCCTGCAACAAGGGACTCAGCTCGAAGTGGCGAGAGGGCGTGACGTGTCTCGTGAGTCGCTCCCGTCCGACGCGGGGCAAATCTCTCTCACGCTTGCGCGTCGATGTATGGCGCAGAACGAGCTTCTCGAGTTCGACGAACTCTCGACCCGTCCGGACCTTCGCGAGATCAAGAGTATCCAGCTGAACCAACTCTTCTCCGCCGTCTGCGTACCGCTCCGAAAGCAGAACCAACCGTTCGGGGTGCTCTACCTCGACAGCTCCCTTCCGACCATGACCCCGACACCCGGCGATCGCGAGATGCTCGAAGCGTTTGCCGCGCAGGCGTCCGTTTGTCTCGTCAACGCGGACCTCATTCGGGAGCTCGAGAACTCGAAGGTGGTACTCACGCGCGAGAACCAGGAGCTGATTGCGAAGGTGCAAGGCAACTGGCGCTTCGCGTCGCTCATCGGCCGAAGCGAAGAGATGCAGAAGCTGTTCGAGCGTCTCCGTCTCGTGAAGGACCTCGATCTCTCGGTCGTTCTGATCGGAGAGAGCGGGACCGGAAAGGAACTCGTCGCGCAGGCGCTCCATTCCGAAGGGGCGCGCGCGAAGCAGTCCTTCGTGCCCGTCAACTGCGGCGCGATTCCCGCGAACCTGTTCGAGAGCGAATTCTTCGGACACGTTCGCGGTGCGTTCACCGGCGCGAACGTCGACCGACCCGGACTCGTCGAACAGGCCGACCACGGCACGCTCTTCCTCGACGAAATCGGTGACATGCCGATCGAGTTCCAGCCGAAGCTCCTCCGCTTCCTCGAGTCCGGCGAGTACCGCCGGGTGGGCGAAACGCGGGTTCGGAAGTCGAACGTCCGCGTCATCTCGGCCACACACCGTGATCTCCGGAAGATGGCCGACGAAGGTACGTTCCGTGCGGACCTCTTCTACCGACTCGACGGAGTCCACGTCGACCTGCCGTCCCTGAGAGAACGTCGCGTCGACATCCCGATCCTCATCGAGCACTTCTTCAAGCTCGCGGTCGAGCGGTTCCAGCGAGCCGTCAACGGGATGACGAACCGCGCTCTGCAGTCGCTTCTCGCGTATCCGTGGCCCGGGAACGTCCGCCAACTCCGTCACGCGATCGAGGGCGCCTGCGCGCTCGTTCGAGACGGAGAATCGCTCGACGTCTCGCACCTCCAGCTCCATCTGCCCGACCTGACCGTGACGCGGATGGTGACACCCCAGCTCGCCGAGCCCTCGCTGCCGATTGCGCTGCAAGACGCGATGACGACGGCCGAGCGGCAGACACTGACGGCCGCGCTCGATCGACACGACTGGAACATCACCCGGTCGGCGAAAGAGCTCGGGATCAGCCGTCAGCATCTGCACAACCGGATCCGGCATCACGGACTGGAGCGGCCGAAAGGGTAGGGACGAGCCCGGCGAGAGCGAGCGCGGGATCCGTGTTCGGTTCCAGTCCGGCTTCTGCCGCGGCGCGAGCAGCTGCGAATCGAGGAGCAGCAACCCCGGCACCCATGTGTCGCTGCCGTCGACATGTCGATGGCGATGTGTCGACGGAACACCAGAACGTCGACAGGTTGGATCCGGTCCGCAGGCAGTGATTTGGTCCCCGAGCTTTGCCTACCGGCTTTCGACGCGTACCATTGTCCTACTCTCGTATCGGCTCGGACCGGTGAACGGTTCGGGCCCAGGACGGCGAGGAGTGGGGCCCCATGGACGGTTTGCTTCCAGGACGGTACGTCGACGTCACGCTCCTGACGTCGCACGACAACCGCCGCGTCTTCCGTTGCCGGAACGAGGAGACGGGGGAGTGGCTTGCCGTCAAATGCATCGTCCCCGGGGGCGATGCCGAACCGTCCGCGCAAGGATCACTCGACGAGGACACGGTCGAGGCATTCCGCGCCGAGTACCTCCGTCTCGAAGCGATCGACCATCCGAACTGGGTTAGGCCCGGCCGCTTTTTCGCACTTCCGGATGGCGGGTACGGGTTCGAACTGGAGTTGTCGTCGGGACGTCCGCTCCTCGAGATTCCATGGCGCGGTTGGTGTCCGGAGATCGCGGAGATCATTCGGCAGATCCTGTCCGGACTCCACACACTGCATGTGATGGGGATGGCGCATCTCGATCTCAAGCCGGAGCAGGTGTTGGTGGAGTGGGGGGATGGGGACGGCGGCGAAGGCGGTGTCGACGACATTCACGTGCACTTGCTGGACCTTGGGTTCTCGTGCGCGTTTGGTACGTCGATTCCGCCGACGGGGACGGCGGGGTACATGGCGCCCGAGCTGCTCACGCGGGGGGCGGAGTGGGATGCGCGGGTGGATCTGTACGCGCTGGGCGTGATCATCTACGAGCTCTTGTGGGATCGGCATCCATTCCCGGGCGATAGCGCGGGAGAGGTGCTCCGTGCTCAGCAGCGTGGAATGTCACTGGCGGCAGAGTATCGTGAGGGGCTTGTTCCGCGCCCGGTCGTCCTGGTGGTCTCGGAGCTACTCTCAGTCGACGCCTTCGAGCGTCCTCCCTCGGTCATGCAAGTTTGGAGTCGTGTGCGAGACGTGGTGCGGGCCCACGCGTGGGGCGGTCTACGAGACGAGTTGTCCCTGAGTCGCGCGCTGCCGTTCGTCGGCAGAGCGGCAGAACTAAGCTGGTTCGAGGAGTCTTGGCGCGAGTTCCAGGGAAGCGAAACTGAGCATGCTGAGTTTGTTCTAGAGGCCGAGCCACACTTCGGGGTGGAGCGTCTTGTGGGTCGCCTGATTGCCCTCGCTCAAACGCTTGGAGCGAAGCTCGGTGATCGTGGCCAACTCGTCACTGCGCACGGAACTAGGGTCGGTATCCGTGTTCAACGGCGTCCACCAGACCGCCTTCAAGCGTTCCCACGAACGCGCGGCGATGACCAAGCTGCCTTTCGCAGTCTCAGAGTGGGGCCGTTGGATTCTGAATCCGTTCGCGATGCCGTCATGGCCCATGGCATTGTGAGCCGCCCCCTGGCGGACTTCTTGGTCGAACGAGCCCGAGGCCGACTGTCGGTGCTGCTCCACTGGGTCGAGGCCACACCGCCGTCTATTCGATCACATGCATGGCGCGAAGGGGCCGACTTCGATCGGTGTTTTCTCGGTTTGGATTCGCCTCCCAAGGGCATTGAGTGGGTGGCCAACGGTTTGCGCGTGATGCCCGACCTGGAACGCGCGGCGATGACTCGGCGCTTTCTTATCACTTGTGCCTACTTCTTCGATTGGCAGTACCCCGTACCGTTGTTTGTTGCGTTGCCGACGCCAGATGCCTCGGATGCGCAAATCGCTCGGTGGGGAGTCGCGGGCGCACCCGAGTGCGAACTCGCGAGCGCACTGAGCGTTCTGCTCCCTGAGGCAGCTGGACCTGTGGAGAAGGCCTGCTTGAGGGCTATTGCAGGGGCCGTCGACGCTGAGCTTCTGAGGTCGGCGATCGACGAACTTACGTCCGCCGGCTACTACGAGACAGGCATTCGTCTGTTTCTTGCCTCAGTCCAACGCGTGGAGCCTGATGATGTCCTCCCCGCCGTTTCCTCGCTAGTTCGCGCTTTGGTCCTCAGCGGACGTACGCGCCTGCCCCGCCCGGGACTATCCAGGGAGTACGCGTTGGCGCTCGATACCGCCTCCGGAGCCCCGGGACTCTTGGAGTCTGCGGTTGTGATCTTGGCCGAAGGACGGACGAAGGCCGCCGAAGTGCTCTCCGCGACTCCACCGCCTCGATACCCGGAATCAGAGTTCTGGCTGAACATGTGTCGTGCTGTGGGCCGACCGACGTCGCCCAGTGCGACTGAGGACGTCCCAGATCCCGAGGCCCAGCTTTGGCGCGATGTCTGGAATGCTGTCGATTCAGGCGGGGGCGAACTTTCCCGTTTTCTTTCAGAGTTTGCACAGAACCGCGATGACTACTGGATTTGGGCCATTGCCATGCGGGCGGCTGCCGAGGGTTGGGGTCGAGCAGACATCGGCACGATTGAGGCAGTCATGCGATTCTCAGTCGAAGGCGCCCGGCGGCACACGCGAGGTGGTGTGCTTCCGGGGATCTACATGAACCTCGCGAGTGTCTTGATCGACAACGGACAGCTCGCTGAAGCTAGAGAACTCCTGGATGCAGTGCACGAGGAGGCTCTTCTTCAGCAGATTGCGAGTCTTCGCGACCTTGCTGTGACGAACCTGTCGGTCGTTGCCGCGGATATGGGCTTCTTGGCGGACTCACTCTCCTTCGCCGAGGTCTCCCACGAGAGCAGCCTCGATCGATCCGGAGCCGTGTATGCCTGGTTGAGAGGCGGATGGTTGGAGCGAGTTGTCGCGGAAACCGACGAGATGCCTTCGAGCGCCGCTCCCCAACTTCAGAATCTGTACCGCCGTTACAGAGGAACGGCACTCTTGCTGCTTGGGAGGGAAGAGGGGCGGCCCCTGCTCGCCGCGAGCGAACGATTCGCATCCGAGATTGAGGATTACGGAAGTCAGCTCGAGGTTCTGGTCGATTGGCTCCTTGCCGAGTCCGACGCGTGGTTGGGCCGAACTGAGATCGCTGGAAGGATCGTCGGCAAGCTACCAGGTCTGCTTCAACACGCGACAGGTCCCTTGGAGGCGACGGCCAGACTGGCTCTAGCACAGCACAGAGTCCTGAACGGGACGGATGGCGATGACTCAGGATTGGGTCGAATCGAGAAGTTGATCGAGTCCATCTCCCACTTCGGACTGAGGTATCACGCGTGGCGTGCTTGGTGGCTGTACTGCGAACTCCAGGATCGTGTCGGCGTTGCGAATGGAGACAGAGAGTTCGCCCGTGGCGCGCTACGAAACGAGCTCGTCTGGATGCTCGCGCCGTTCACGAGCCCCAAACAGGAGCGCTTGTTCTGCGGCTTGCCTGGGGTTGCGCGTGCGTGCGATCTGCTGGCTACCGGCGGCTGAGCTGCTGTCACCTCATCATTACAATGTACGCTTGAGTGATCACCCTCGGTCTGGCGGTGCCGGGCGGGTGAAACTCCGCAAAACACAATGCGGCAACGTGATAGGATTCTTGGCTCCTGTTGCCTGAGTTGTGGCATGACTATTTAATCATTGCTGGTGCAGGAAGACCGGGCCGCAATGCGGTCCAGCTAAGTGTGGCAGGGCTGGCTGGTTACAGTCGGTCCCACGGGAACCGGGGATGGCTTGACTCCCAGCTTCGCGTCCCCCGGTTCCCGAGCTTCGAGTTCGACGAGATGGTTATCGTTCGGAGTTAAGTGGCCCCATAGCTTCACGATAGTCGACTCGTCGTAAGGTTGCCTCCGAGACCTGGTCTCGGGGGCAACTACCTTTTTGTACCCCCCACGGCCTGTCCCCCCAAATCGGCTGGATGCGCAATCCGTACTGAACTTGTTTCTCTGCAATAGTTTGAGTGCTTGCACCCTTTGCCGCGGGGGGCACGACGGGTTGCCTCACTCAACGGATCTCGGTCCCCTCCTCTCCCACGCGCGGATGACGAAATCTCAATGCCCTGTCAATCAACGGCATAGCGATGTGTACAGGATAGTTGACGGTGTTTGGCGCCGGGATTGCAGACCATACTGGTGACATGGTTTGTTTACACGCCGGGGAGACGCCTACAACATGAATCGCATCATTGCGCTTGGACTTCTGACCTTGGTAGCCATACAGGGGGTCGGTTGCTCCCAGGAGACGAGCCCGCCCTTAACGCCTGTCCCACAGGGAGTTGCTGTCACGTCGGTGGCGACGTGGATCGGACCCGAGGGAGGAGTCGTCGAGCAGCCGGACTGCCGAGTGATCGTTCCTGCCGGGGCCGTGGAACAGAACTACCAAGTGAGTGTCCTGGCTGACGGACCCGCTTTCCAACTCCTGCCCGCATCGATGGAGATCGATGGGCCTATCGAAGTGTGGTTGCGTGACCCGCAGGGAAACAGCGCGCAGATACAGCAACAGATCGAGCTACTTGATCCAGCAACCGGCGCGTGGACTGTGTTCCTGGGGAATCGGGTTGGCGAGTGGGTGAGAGTGGTAGTTGACGGTGACCACCGAGCATACCGACTGTGGCTCGATCTAGAGTAGGACCTCGCTCTTTCCCTGCTTTGCTTCGCTTTCCTCCCCGGACGGCCCCGGCTCCAGCTGGGGCCGTCCTTATTCTTCAGGTTCCACCCGTTTCCGCCGATTCCTTCAGTGGGGTAGACCCATCTGGAAGCAGCTAAAGGAGTTCTCTCCTCAGGACGGCGTCTCGTGGCACGGATCGATGCGATCTTCAAAATGGTCAAGCAGCAGGGGGCGTCGGATCTGCACATCTCGACGGGGGCGCCGCCAATGCTTCGGATCCACGGCGAGATCCGGCCGGTCGATTACCCCGAGCTCACTGGCGAGCAGGCACGTCAGCTTCTCTACGAGCTGATGACCCAGGAGCAGAAGTCCCTCTTCCACAAGGATCGAGACATCGACTTCGCGTACGAGGTGCCGGGCGAGGTCCGGGTCCGCTGTAACCTCTACGAGCAGATCCGGGGGATCGCGGGGGCGTTCCGTCTTCTCCCGTCTCAGATCTTCACGCTCGAGCAGCTAGGCCTGCCGGAGACGATCGCGCGCTTCTGCGACATGCCGAAGGGACTGGTCGTGGTGACGGGTCCGCCGGGGAGTGGGAAGAGCACGACGCTCGCGGCGATGATCCACCACGTCAACCAGACCCAGCGGAAGCACATCCTGACGATCGAGGATCCGGTGGAGTACGTGCATCCGAACCTCAACTGCCTGGTCAACCAGCGCGAGGTAGGGAAGAGTGCGCGCTCCTTCGCCGCCGCTCTCCGCGCCGCCCTTCGTGAGGATCCGAACATCGTCCTCGTCGGCGAGATGCGTGACCTCCAGACGATGCAGCTCGCGCTCACTGCTGCGGAGACGGGGCAGTTGGTCTTTGCCACGCTGCACACGCAGAGCGCGGCAGCTACGGTGGACCGAATCGTCAATGCGTTTCCGGAAGACCAGCAGCAACAGATCCGCACCATGCTCGCGGACTCGCTGCGCGGTGTGGTCGCGCAGCGCCTCGTTCCTCGGGCGGATGGACAGGGGCGGGTTTGTGCACTCGAACTCCTTTTCTGCAACACGGCGATCTCGACGCTCATCCGCGAGCGGAAGACGTTCCAGATTCCGAGCATCATGCAGACGTCCAAGCGTGACGGCATGCTCCTTCTCGACTCGCATCTCATGCAGCTCGTGAAGGACGGCCTCGTCAGTATCGAAGAGGCACATCGGGTCGCGAACTCGAAAGAGACGTTCGCACCGCTCCTGAACCGCGACAAGGCGGCGTGATCGTGGCGGGAAGTGCACCGAGCCCGGGCGGTCCGTCCAAGAAGGCGCCAGATCTCGCCTCGATGCAGTACGCGCTGCTCGGCCGTCTCGCTGAGGTTTCGCTCTTCGACATCTGCCAGTTCCTCATGCTGAACCGGAAGACCGGCACGCTCACCGCACGCTACGAGCAGAAGGCGGTCTACCTCACGTTCAAAGAGGGGCAGCTTCTCAACGCGGTCGATCACGCGCTGAAGAACGGGGAAGAGGTGATCCTGGCGGCCGTGCAATGGCCGGACGGGACCGTCACGTTCGAGGCGGGGCCGGTGCCGCCGGAGAGGCGGATCCAGTCGTCGACCGAGAACGTCCTTCTCGAAGCGGCGCGGCTCCTCGACGAGATGTCGGCGGGCGATCTCTTGGAAGAGGATGAGGACGGAGAGCGTCCGCAGTCCCATGTCGACCGCTATCAGGAGACGAACCGGCGGAGCGCGGAGCTGAGTGAAGCGTTTCGGACCGCGGTGTCCCAGGACGAAGAGACGACGCTTGGTTCGACCTGGAAGGAGTCGATCATCGAAGCGCTCCGTGACGGTCGTGCGGAGCGGCTCGTGGTCGGACCGGCGTCGACCATCCACCTCGTCCACGGCAAGGGAGTGATCCCTGTCGAGGTTCCGTCCTTCGCGGAAGTGGAAGAGTGGCTCGCGCGGATGGTGACGGTAGCGCCGGAGTGGAGTCCCTTCTCGGGACGGTCCGTCAGTCGATGGGGCGCGGGGCCTGAGGAGATGCGTCTCTGGGTGTCGCGTCACAGTTCGCCGGACGGCGTCTGGTTCACCGTGGCTGCGCCTTCGGAATCGTTCCCGGACTGGTACGGCATGGGCTTCGACGACGACCTCGCGGCATCGCTCCGTCATCTCGAGCAGGGGCCGGTCGTCCTCGGTGCGACATCGGAGCGGTTCGTCTCGCAGTCGATCGCGGCGTTTCTCTCGAAGCGCGCGGCGGAGTCGCCTGAGCTCGTCTGGGTTCTGGAATCGGCGCCGTCGTTCGCGTGGTCCAAGCTCCCGGGACGGATCCGCTCTCTCGAGATGGACCGGGTCTCGGAGACGGGCGACCTGGTCGCCTTGTGCGAGCGGACCAAGCCGCGTCTTCTCGTCCTCCGGGAGTGTCGCCATGGGGAGCTCCTCCAGGAAGCGCTCTCGCTCGTTTCGCAGGAGCTTCAGGTGCTGATCGCTTCGCCCGGATCCAATGCGGCGGCCGTCCTCCGGACGCTCGACGAGGTCCGGGCACGCGGCGACCGTTCGGGCCGGGGCACGACGCTTGCCTCGATCCTCGCCGGGCTCTGGTGGGTGCAGCCGGGATCGCCGGAGCAGCCGTACCCCGTGCGCACCCGCTTCCTGGTCGAGGACCGCAAGTCGCAAAAGGCGGCGTGATCCTGTCCACGACCCATGCCGCTGCCCGATGAGGCCAAAGCTGGCCAAAGATCCGACGCTCGCCGCCATCCCCGGCTCCGTTGACCCCCTCATAGGCCGCTGATATAGTCCGCGGGTCTATCGTCGTTTGGCACGGGTTCGGGGTTGGGAGGCAGGCGGGAGAGAATGAAGCTGACTTTCCGTTTCTTGCGTTCGCTGAGTGCGACCTTGTTGGGGGGGCTTCTCCTCGGCGCACTCGTCCATCCTGCGCAGGCCTTCGATCCGTCTGCCCGGTTCTCGCTCAGTGGGCAGCTTGGCGCTTCGAGTCTCGCCATGTCTGACGTCAACGACGAGATCGCCGATGCCCGTGTCTACATGCGCGAGCAGAACTGGACCGTGCTCGACGATGTGAGCAGCGGGTTCAACTTCCGCGGCGGACTACGCGCTGACCTCTTCGGCCCCTGGATGCTCGACCTCGGCTATGGCCGGATCTCCGGGTCTTCCAGTGTCGACTTCGACCAAGTGATCGATGCCGCTCCGTCGACGAACTTCTACGAGGGGCGGCTCATGTACCGGGTTCCGTGGCGGCCGTCCGAGAAGGTTCGGTTCGCCGTGGGTGCGGGCTTCCTCGGGAGCACGGGCGCGGAACTCAAAGTGACTCACGAGCAACGAAACGTCGAAGCGGGCGTCCAGCGGCTAGAGACGCTCACCGCGAAGGCGTCTGGAGCCGGTGCGGTTGCCGTTCTCGAGGCCGAGCTCATCCTGAACGAGATGTTCACCATCGTGGGTGACGTCGGGTACCGATACCTCAATCTCACGCAGGACTCGTACGAACTCGGGATTTCCAAAGTCGCGAATCCCGCCGTCGACGGAAGCGACGACGACACGACGCCGGAGGGAAGGGACCTCTCCGACAGCAGCATTTTCCGCTACTCCTTCATCGTCGAGGATCAGCGGGGCACCCTCATCCAGGACGACATCAGCACCTTCGTCGTCAAAGACTTCGACCTGGATTTCTCGGGAGCCCAGGCGAACGTCGGGCTTCGGATCTACATCTTCTGATACTCGCAGGGGGAGTGCCCGAGGACGGCGATTCGACCATCTGGGCCCTCCGCTACCCAATCCGAGCACTACTCGAGCCGCTCGTTACCCTCTACTTGAGCAGGACGTAGTTCCGGTACTCGCCAAGCCGGTGCCGAAGGATCTGGTTCTCCACCCAGGAGAGGGCGCGAACGCTTCTCCGGTTGTGCTCGTGGAGCGTTCCTTCCAGCCGGTAGTCTGCTGCGTTCCAGTCCTTGGACGCGATCCACTCCCGCATCACAGCCGGGTGCGTTCCATCGAAGCGGCGTAGGTGGTCGAGCGGACCGTAGTCGAACGGCACGTTCCCACCGTCTGGGTGACGCTTTGCGACCCAGTCTTCCGGGTGATGGAGACGGTCGAGCGCCATCTGCTTCTTCTTCATCGTCTCGGGCGGACGGACCCATCCGTAGTGGAAGACGCGCGCGCCGCAAGGCTTCACCGTCAGTTTCCGGCCGTCCTTGCGGAACCCCTGAGCGGACTTCCAAGACCGGATCGACGGTTCCATGCGCACGGCCCGCACCTCGTGCCGGTACCAGTTCCGCGTCCAGTGGAAGTGGTCGAAGTCGCCCCAGAAGTGGAGGTAGTCGAAGAGCAACCCTTCGACCCGCGGGTCGTCCAGATGCTGCTCCATGGCCCGGCGGATCTTCGGGAGGTCGTCCTCGTGGAAGACTTCGTCCGCCTGTAGATAGACACCCCAGTCGCCGGAGCAGGCATCCATCGCGAGGTTGGTCTGGACGGCGTTGATGTGGCCGTGGACGAAGTGATCCGGGTTCCACTCCGTCTCGATGATCCTGACCTTGGGATCTCCGATGGCACGGATCACGTCCACTGTGCCGTCGTCCGACTCTCCCACGGTGACGACGAACTCGTCGACCAGCGGCAGGGCGGACCGGATCGCCTCCGCGATCGGGTAGGCGAGCCGGACGGCGTTGCGAACGAAGGAGAAGCCGCTGATCTTCACTGGCACCTCAGGTCGTTGGGTCTCGATTCCTGTCGGGAGCTCCCGTATCCTTCGGGGTCCCACGGACCTTCAGGGCTGGCATCTTAGGAGCCCGGCGCCACGGACTCAACCTCCCGCGTCGGCGAGACACTTCGGCGGTCGGCCGTCATCGGAGCGAGAGCCGGCTGGCTCGATCGGCTGGGTGGCGCACGGGGACCCTCCGCCGGGCAGATCCGTGGCAAGAAGGGGACCCGAACGGCCGATCGGAAGGATCAGGGGAACCGGAAGCTGCGCTCCGCGTAGGGATCCGCGGATAGTCTCAGGGAGGTGACGTTGTTCGACCATTCGACTCCGCGGCAGTCCACGGGCGGATCGCCCAGGCCGCGGACCCGGTTCTCGTGGGTCCTAGCTACTCTCGTCGCGGCCGTCTTCGCCCTCGGCGTGTTCCCCTCCGACTCCCAGGCCGTCGAGTACATGCCGGTGTCGGACGTCCAGCCTGGGATGAAGGGCGTCGGAAAGAGCGTGTTTCGTGGCATTTCCATCGAAGAGTTCGGAGTCGAGATCATCGGGGTGATCGAGCGGGCTCGTCCGGCTGGAAACCTGATCCTCTTCCGCGGCGACGGCGAAGTGCTGGAGCACGCGGGCATCATCCAGGGGATGAGCGGCTCCCCGGTCTACATCGACGGCAAGCTCGTCGGCGCCGTTGCGTTTGCGTATCCGGGTGCAAAGGACCCGATCGGCGCGATCACTCCGATCGGTGAGATGGTCGCGCTCTGGGACGGCGGGTTGGGGCCTGCCGCTCCGGGCCCGTTCCCGAGCTTGGGAGACGCGGCCAAGAGCCCGAGCGGATCCGCCGGTGGCGGTGCACCGATGTCTGCGCCCAACGGTTCGGCCTCGAGTGGGGCCGCGGGCGGTTCGGCGTCTTCCCTTGCCTCGGCGTCGCTATCGAGCGGGGGCGGCGTCTCCTCGCAGTCCACGATGGGGCAGTACTTCGACTTCGACCGCACCTGGAGCGCCTTCGTCCACTCGGACGCCGCTACGGGTGCGTTCGGCCCGCTCGAGACCGGTGCGGCGGACGAGACGGCGCTGCGCCGGACGGACGATGGCCCGTCGGGATCGGGCAGTTGGAACGGAGGCGTCGCGCTCGACGCCTCGGTGTCCCCGAGCCTCGGGAACGCGACGGGCGGACTCGTCCCGATCGGCACGCCGCTTTGCTTCTCCGGCTGGGATCCGTCGCTGAACGACGAGATCACGAACGTCTTCGCTCGCCTCGGGATGCCGGCCGCACCCGTGACGGGGAGCGTCTCCGCCGCGTCGGGTTCGTCCAGCCGTTACGAAGGCGTGCCGCGTCTCGAACCGGGGAGCGCGATCGGTCTCCGCATGATCGGAGGAGACGCGGACCTCGTGGCGATCGGCACCGTGACGCACGTGGAGGGGGATCAGGTCGTCGCATTCGGGCATCCGATGATCCAGGCCGGCGACGTCTCGTTCCCGATGACGGGAGCGTGGATCCACACCGTGCTCGCGAATCGGAACGTCTCGATGAAGATGGGGAGTTCGACGAACCTCCTCGGCGGAATCTGGAACGACCGGAGACCGGGGATCGCAGGGCTACACGGCGCGGTTCCGGATCAGCTTCCGGTGAGTGTCGACGTGGTGAACTCAGGCGAAGGCACGGAACACTTCCGCTACACGCTCGCGCGGAACCCGCTCCTCACGCCGTTCTTCCTGCCCTGGACCGTGACGAACAGCTACCTCGCGTCCGGTTGGGTGACGGGAGATGCCTCGATCCGCACTGAAGTCGACGTCTACTACAACGGCGGCGAGGTCGTTCGGCGGGTCGAACGGATCGGCGCTGATGCGCCGGGCACGTCTCTGGGCGCTTCGATCACCCTCCCGGCTGTCCTGCTCTCGATCAATCCGTGGGAGACGGTGCGTGTCGACTCGATGTCGGTACGCGTGGACTACGAGCGCGGGAATCCGCAGGCCACCGTAGTCGACGTGCGGAGTAGCCAGCGGCGCGCGCATCCGGGTGACGTCGTTCAGATCGACGTCGAGCTGCAGCCGTTCCGAGGCGAGCCGCAGGTGGAGACGTTCGACGTGGAGATTCCGCCGGCGTGGGCTGGCCGCATGCTGCGGTTCTACGTTGGCGCAAACGCAGAGTTCGCGAGTTGGGACGAAGACCGCGTTCCAGAGAAGTTCGTTCCGCACTCACTCGAACAGATGGTTGGAATGATCGAGCGGATGCCGGACGACTCGAACCTCACGCTACGTGTCTACGATGGACAGGACGGCGCGCTGCTCCAGGGAGTCGAGCTCTCCGGTCTGCCTCCGTCACTCGCAGCGCCGAGCGCACAGGGTTCCCGTCCTGGCGGGATCCAGGTGACCCAAGCAGCGCTCCTCGAAGAGCGGCACATGGAGACGCGCTGGGTTCTCTCCGGCGGTAACGTCGTGTCGGTACAGGTGGCGGATCGATGAGCGCGCGGACCACGGCGGTGCCTGACATCGAAGTGTGCGCGTGCGGGGGCCGGGCGCGGGCTCGGTCGCGGAATGCAGATGCTGAAGTGAGTCGGCTCCCTTGGGGGGAGGAGGAACGGTTGAACAGGACATCGAGCTCCAAGTACGTCGGACCGGTGACGGTAGCGGTGATGGCCATGACGCTTCTCGGCGTGGTCGCAGATCCGAGCGAAGCCGTGCGTACGCGGTTCTTCACCACCGAAGGCTACGACGACTTCCGGAGGCTCGAGCTCGTCGGCACGGAGCTCGGTGAAGACGGCACGATCAGCCCCGGGCTCGAAGCCGTTCCCGTTTCGGACCAGCTCTCCGTCCGAACGGTGTGGCAGTTGGCCGCGACTCGAAACGGTATCGCGGCGGCCACGGGGGATCAGGGGAAGGTCTACTCGATCGATGCCGATGGCGCCGAAGTGCTCGCGACCCTCTACAACTACGAGATCTTCTCGGTCGCGGCGGGTGAAGACGGGACGGTCTATGCGGCGGGTGCACCCTCTGGCTCCGTCGTCGCCATCCGGAAGGATGGTAGTGAGGAGACGATCTTCACCGCGCCGGAAGGGTTGGTCTTCGATCTCGTGGTCGACGCGAACGGTACGGTGTACGTAGCGACGGGCGAGCGCGGGCGGATCTACCGGGTGAAGAAGAACGGCGAGACAGACGTCCTCGCCGAAACGGGAGACGCCCACGTCCGCCGGATGGTGTGGGCCGAAGGACGGAAGTCCCTCTGGGTCGGCACGAACGGACGCGGGCTCCTTCAGTCCGTCGACATCGGAAGCGGGGAGGTCCGCACGATCTTCGACGCGGACGAAGAGGAAGTCGTCGACATCGTCGCGCTCTCTGACGGCGGGTGTCTCTTTGCAGGGAACCCGGGCCCGTCGAGTGGCGGGAACGGTGGTCCTGGCGGCCCGGACAAGGGCGACGACGGTGGTTCGCCCAAGCCGACGCTCTACCAGCTTTCGCCGGACGGCTCGGTTCGCGCGCTCTGGCATGCACCGGAGAGCACGATCCACTCGCTGCTCCGCCAAGCCGACCAATCGGTGCTCGTCGCGACCGGCGGTGCGGGCGGCCTCTACCGCGTCGACCCGATGGGACGCGAGACGCTCCTTTGGCGCGCGGACGAAGACCAGGTGCTGAGCCTCCTCCAAGCGAAAGACGGGCTCTACGCCGGCACGGGGAACCCTGGGCGGGTCTATCGCCTCGGTCCTGGTCGGGCCGAGACAGCGACGCTCCTCTCCGACGTACTCGACGCGAAGGACCGCGCGAAGTGGGGCAAGCTCGCGTGGCGGGCCGAAGGCCAAGCGGGCGGTGTCCGGTTCGAGACGCGGAGCGGCTACACCTCCGTTCCCGATGAGACCTGGACGGACTGGTCCGAAGTGACGGCCGACGTCCGCACCGGCGCCGGCCCGGCCGGTTCCAAGCTGAACTCGGTCCAGGGCTCCGGGCAGGTTCCGTCGCCGGCGGGACGCTATCTCCAATGGCGGGCAACGTTCGAGGACTCGGGCAAGCCTGTCACCCGCCTCCGCTCGGTGCGCGTTCCGTACGCGGTTTCGAACCGGCGACCGATGCTGAGCAAGCTCACGATTTCGTCGCGTGATTCCGGGTTCCGTTCCGAACGCCCGGGTGGAGTGTCGCAAGTCCTGTCCGGTGGCGTTCAGGTGGACTACTCGCTCGGTGGCGGTTCTCGCGGCGCGAACACCATGCCGCCCGAGGGCGTCCCGGCCTGGGTACAGCAGCTGCGCACGATCGTCTGGACGGCCGACGATCCCGACTCGGACGAACTCGTCTTCCAAGTGCACATCCGGCAGCTGGGGGAGGAGACGTTCCGTCCGGTCGCGAAGGACCTCCACGACGCAGCCTACACGCTCGAGACTGGGCTCCTTCCCAACGGGACCTACGAAGTGCGGATCACGGCTTCCGATGCGCCCTCCAACTCTCCGGGCGAAGAGCTCGAGACGGTGAGTGTGTCGCCGCCGTTCCAGGTCGACAACCTTCCGCCGTCTGTGTTGGGACTCGAGGCGCGTCGTGATGGCGAGTCGCTCGTCGTGCGCGGACGCGCGGTCGATTCGGACTCGCCCCTTCGTGCGATCCAAGTATCGATCGATGGCGGTGAGTTCCGCGGCATCCATCCGTCGGACGGGCTCCTCGACAGCTCCGAGGAGCAGTTCGAGGTCCGTCTTCCGTTGGACGAGCCCGATGCCGGCAACTGGGTCGTCGTCCAGGCTCGGGACTCCGCCGGGAACGAAGGCACCTACCGGGCCTGGCTCCAGCCGTGACCCGCCCACGCGCGCTCACGTGGCGACCGGAGTCGCCCTGGGCGCGCTTTCTCCACCTCCATGGTCTCGGCGCGCATGCAGGTTGGTGCGCGCCCCTCGCCGAGCGGCTGGCCGCCGCTGGGGTCGAGGTCATCGCGCCGAACCTGTTCCGGTCCACGGGGACGGAGCTTCCGTCTCCCGCAGAGTTCGTCGCGGTGGCGACGGCTGCGCTCACGGAATCGGTGGAGTCGGCGCATCACGCGCACCACGAAGACCGCGCGCACCGCGAGGACCACGGGGTTCGCTCGGCGTACGCGCATCACCGAGTCCGTGAATCCCACCCAACCGCCGACCTGCCCCTGTTCCTCGCTGGGACGAGCCTCGGCGGCTGTCTCGCGGTCGAACTCTCGGCGCGATTGCCGGCCGAAGGCGTCTGTCTCTTCGCGCCTGCGCTCCACGCGACCTACCTGCCTCCATCCGTGATTGGTGCGATGGTGGCGCGTTTGTGCGTAGGGGGCGGCGGTGCGTACGGGACGCCGATCCACCGAGGCATTCCGGTCGTGCGAGACGAAGACCTGCTCGAGCGGCTCCGGCACGACCCGGACGCGGTGCCTGCGTTCTCCGCACGGAGCCACCTCCGCGCGCAGCATCTGATCACGCTGGCTTGGTGGCGCCTCGTGAGGAGCAACACCCCGCCGATCCTCTGTCTCCAGGGGGACGAGGACGAGGTCGTCTCCGCCGCGACCAATCGCCGGCTGTTCGGCGGCCGTGCGGGACGGGAGTACGCCGTCGTTCGAGGTGGTCGTCATGACCTGCCATGGGAGCCGGACACGGATGCGATGACGGAGCGCCTGCTGGCCTGGATGCGCGAACGCGTCTCCGGATCTGCATAGGTGGAGGCCGGGGAGTTGCGGAACCCTCCGGCCACATCGTCAGGGTAGGGCGAGTACCTGGCCTGGGTAGATCCGGTCCGACTTCTCGAGTCCGTTCATCCCCCGAAGGTCTGCCAGGCTCACCCGGTAGCGCTGTGCGATCTTCGCGAGCGTGTCTCCTGCCACCACCTGGTGTCCGCGTGGGCGGGGTGCCTTGGCATGGAGCTCGAACGACGGGATCGAGGCGTAGAGGGCCTGGGGATCCTCGGTCTCGGCAGGGAGACGGAGCACGTAGCCCTTCGGTACGTGGCGCTCACCCTCCACGTGGGAGCGTCCGAGGGCCGGATTCCAGGCGGACATCTCGGCCCGTGGCATCGAGAACGCCATGCAGAGCGCGTTGAACGACACGTAGTGATCGAGCGGGAACTCGACGGGTAGCGCGGGTGGTTCGATCTCGATGTCGCCGAAGTAGCGCTGGGGGTTCCGTCCCACTTCGATCGCGGCCAGGAGCTCGCAGTAGAAGTTCTGGGAGGCGAACCCGAAGCGCGGTCCGTCGTACTCGTTCAGCACCCGGGCGATGTCATCGGTACCCAGGGCGTCCATCGCGCGGCGGACGCCGGCGAGCCCGTGGTTGTAGCTCACGACCGCGAGCGGCCAGCTCCCGAGCTTGTCGTAGCTGTTGAGGAGATACCGCGCCGCGGCGTCCGAGGAGGCGTAGGGGTCCATCCGCTCGTCGATGTCGCCTTCCACCTTCATGAACAGCTTCGCCGTTCCCTTCGTGAACTGCCAGAGTCCGGACGCGCCCGCTTTGGACTGCGCCCTAGGATTGAAGGACGATTCGACGTGGGGGAGGAACGCGACCTCGGCAGGCACGCCGTACCGCGCGAGAGTCTGGTGGATGTAGGCCATGTAGCGACCGGAGCGAACGAGTCCTGCCCGAATGTTGTCGCGGATTCCGCTCTGGGTGCGGAGGCGCTCCTTGGCGCGGGTGTACTTCGCTTCTTCGGGGACGTCACGAAGCAGCGTGGCGATCCGATGCTGCGCAGCGGAGTAGTCCGACGGAGAGAGCGAGCCCATGTGGTCGAGCTGGTCCTGATAGAACGCGATCCGCTCGTTCTCGGTGGCGGAGGCCGAGTCCGGCTCCATGCCGGACACGTCGATCACTTCGTAGATGATCCAGGGATACCGCTGGTCGTGGAGCACCTTCTGGGAGCGCTCGAACTCCGTGAAGATCCGGAGCCAGAACTCGGTCCGGGGACGAAGCTCGTCCGGGCACGGGAACTCGTCTGTGCCGAAGTTCACGCCGTCGAGAGATCTGAGCGCGGAACTGGCTGCGGCCGCCGTGGGCACCCAATGCGGCGTCGCCGCCATCACGAGGAACGCGAACAGCGCGAAGAACCCGAGTGCAGGTACTCTCTCTCCGAGAAGACGCAGGCGCGTCCCCACCGGACGAGAGGTGCTGCGATTGCCCCGTCGAAATCGCAAGACCGCCTCCCAAGTGGTGTCGTGACTCGGTTGCGTGCCCCGGACTGGTTTCCGTTCGACCGAGTCCCGCGTATGCGGATGCATCGCGGAGCGGCCTCGCGGAAGAGACGGATCACCAGGTCGGGGAAGAAAACGCCGGTGGAGCCTTGAGAACCAGAACTCCTCGGCTATGTTTAAGGGTACCGGAGTCCCGCCGGGGGGCTCAAGCGGAGGGTTGTGTTGAGAGGTCCGAAGACGCCGGAAAGTGCGATCTCGGAGGGCGAAGACGGAAACCGCGTGGGGGATTCCACCCAGACTCGGCCGGATTCCTCACGAAACGCGCACGAAGCACACGTGACGAACGACACGTCGGCCCCCCACCCGATCGAGGCATCCCGACTCGTCAAGACCTACGGCCCGGTTCGCGCCGTGGACGACGTCTCGTTCGCTGTCCATCGGGGTGAGATCCTCGGCCTGCTCGGTCCCAATGGCGCCGGGAAGTCGACCACGCTCCGCATGCTCGTCGGGTTCCAGTACCCAGACTCGGGAGAGGTGCGCCTCCAGGGACGAGACGTCTACCGTCAGGGAGCGGAAGCGCGGTCCCGCCTCGGCTACATGCCGGAGGCGTTGCCGCTCTACGCAGAGATGACGGTACGCGCCTACCTCGGGTACTTCGCGTCGCTCAAGGGAGTGGCAGGCCCGGCGCAAGCGATCGACCGGGTCGTCCAGGACCTCTCGTTGGAAGACGTCATCCAACGGCCGTGCGGGAACCTCTCGCGTGGCTATCGACAGCGGGTCGGCCTCGCGCAGGCGCTCCTCGCCGACCCTTCGGTCCTCGTCCTGGACGAACCGACGTCCGGCCTCGATCCGAACCAGATCCACGACTTCCGAAGCCTGATCCGGCGGCTCGGCCAGGAACGCTCGGTGCTCCTCTCGACGCACATCCTCCCCGAAGCGCTCGAGGTGTGCGACCGGCTCGTGATCTTGAGTCGCGGCCGTGTCGTCGCCGAAGGCCGTCCGCAGGAGCTGGCCGGCTCGGGAAGCGGTCTCCACTGGGTCCGTCTTCGCGCTGCGTCGCCGATTGCGCCGGAGCAGTGCGAACGGTTCGGTCTCGAGGCTGAGGGCGCCACGGGGCAGGCCGCCGAGCGAGGAGGCGGACTCGTCTACTGCGTGCGGCGGGATCTGTCCGCGGACGATGCGCGCGCGTTGCTCGGCCTGGTCGCCGAGAACGGCTGGGATCTCCTCGAGTGGCAGACGGGCGCTGCGGGGCTCGAAGCGGTCTTCCGTCGTCTGACCCTGGGCGGGGAGTGAGGGAGGTGGGGCAGAGATGAACCTCGGACGTTCCTACAAGATCGCGGTCCGCGAAGCGCGCGGTCTCCTCTGGTCCACAGGAGGAGGCCTCATCGTCGGCACCTTCTGGGCGGCGACCGGCCTCATCTTCACGCTCAACCTGTTCCAGTTCGAGCGCGGAATCCGGCTCGCAGCCCAACAAGCCTCGAAGCTCCAGAGTGGACCGGCCGGTGTGCACATCAACGACTGGGTCGTGAGCCAGACCTTCGACCTCACGGGAGGAGTGCTCTTCATCTTCTTCATTCCGCTCCTCACCATGCGAGCGTTCGCAGAAGAGCGACGAACGGGAAACCTCGAGCTTCTCATGAGCCAACCGCTCGCCGGGAGCGAGCTCCTGATCGGGAAGCTGGCGGGTTCCGTGCTCGCGCTCGTCTCCTGTCTCTCCATCTTCCTCGTCTATGGGGTAGTGCTCGGAATCGTGAGCACGCCGGACTGGACGGCCACTCTGGTCGGCGCGCTCGGGCTCGTCCTCCTCGGGATCCTCTTCACGAGCATCGGGACGCTGCTCTCCGTGCTGACGAGGTCCCCGATCGAAGCGGCGGTGCTGACACTCGGCATCCTCCTTCTCATCGTCACCGGCCCGGCCATGATGTCGAACGGTCCGGAGTGGGTGAGGGGAATGGCGGAGTTTCTCTCCGTGGAGGGGCGGTTCCGCGACTTCTCCCACGGCGTGTTCGATCTGTCGCACGTCGCGTTCTTCCTCGGGTCGAGTCTCCTCCTCTGGGCGGCGTCCCTTCGCGGACTCGACATCGTGCGGTGGCAGGGATAGCGCGCAATGAACCGACAAACGAGACTCTTCCCGTTCTTCGTCCTCGCGGCGTTCCTCTTCCTCACGGGCGGCTTCCTCCGGACGCTCGCGGGCGGGTCCGCGTACCTCCCGAACCTGTTCTTCCTCGCGGGGGTGGTGGTTCTCGTCCTCACCCTGGTCGTGGCGGCGGGTGCGCTCCGGGCCGTGCTCTTGCGCGTCCGCGAAGTCGCGGAGCCAGGGCCGTCGCTCCTCTGGGCGCTCGGGGGCGCGATCCTCTGTGTCGGCGCCGGGATCCTCGCGATGGAGCCGATCCGGTACGACCTCACGGAGCGAAAGATCCACGAGGTGTCCCCGACCTCGAAGCAGCTGCTCCAGGGGATCGACCAGGACGTCCAGATGATCGCGACGTTTCGCGACGATCACCCGGCCCGTCTCCAGGTGGAATCGATTCTCGATGCCTATCGTGCGGTTTCGGGACGGATCCAAACGCTACGAATAGATCCCGACCGCGAACCCGACAAGGCGCGCGAACTCTCGATCCAAACTGCGAACACGATCACGATCCGTTCCCAGGGACTCGAGGAGATCGTAGATGCGGTTCGCGAGCCGGACATCACCCAGGCGATCCTGCGGCTGGTCGATCCAGAGCGGCCGGTGGTCGGGTTCACCGTCGACCACGGAGAGGCCTCCCATGCCCGCGCGAGCTGGAACAAGCTGAGCGGACGCCTTCGTGACGCCGGCTTCCAGCTCCGCCAGCTCACCTCGCGGGACCTCACCGAGCCTCTGGCGAACGTGCGGATCGTGGTCGTCGCGGGTCCGACGAGCGAGTTCCTACCCGGTGAGGTCGAGTCCTTGGAGCGGTTCCTCGGGAGCGGTGGACGACTCGCTGCGTTCCTCGATCCCGAGGTAGAGACAGGGCTGGAACCGCTGTTCGCGCAGCAGGGGATCTTCTGCGATGGACGGCTCGTCCGCGACGACAGTCGTCTCACCCGCGCCGTCCAACTCGGTCCGGACGCCGTGGCCGTCTCGCCACAAGGGTTGGCCGACCACGAAGTGACCCGTCTTCTCCCGGCCGGCGTGGTGCTCCGGGGCGCGCAGCAAGTCGGCCTCGTTCCGCGGCCCGTCTTCGGCACGAGTGGAACGGAGATCCTCCGTTCGGAGCCTCGCGCGAAGCTGCTCGATCCGGAGACCGGCGAGGCGATCGGTGAGCCTGCCGCGCGTCCGCTCGGTGTTGCGCTCGAGTGGGAGGTGACCGGAACGGCCGAGCCGCGCGGCGACCGGCCGGCGGAAAAGCCGTACGCGCGCGTCGTCGTGGTGGGAGACAGCGACTTCCTCCGCGACGACATGATCGACCTCTTCGGCAACTCCGTCTTCATGACGCGTGTGTTCGGATG
The DNA here is from genome assembly GCA_020633975.1 of Candidatus Eiseniibacteriota bacterium. Classification (GTDB taxonomy): domain Bacteria; phylum Eisenbacteria; class RBG-16-71-46; order CAIMUX01; family CAIMUX01; genus JACKCR01. The sequence continues at coordinate 920,769 of JACKCR010000002.1, forward strand.
GCTGGGCGAGCGGCAGTACCTCATCCAGTTCCCGGCCATCGGACCGTCCGGAACCCCGCTCAAAGTGGGGAGGAACGGTCTCCTCGCGGTCTTCTACGTGGTCCAGGTGGCCCTCCCGCTCCTCGCCTACGGGATCGGGTTCCTCCTCTGGACGCGGAGACGCTGATGCGGTTCGACCTTCGCGTCGTCCTGATGCTCGTCCTCGTGGGACTCTCGATCTGGTTCTGGCGACTTCGGAGCCGCGAGCCGGAAGCGCTCGATCTGACGTCGTTCGCCGCGCCGAGCGAGATCATGCACGCGGACCGGATCATCTACGGCACGGACACGGACAGCGTCGTCGTCGTGAAGGGGACGGACCGCTACCTCATCGTCGATCCGATCCAGGATGAAGCGGATCCGACCCGGATCCTCCAGACACTCCAAGCCGCCTCTCGGCTCAAGCCGACGCGAGGGATCGAGGCGACGGACCTCGCGACCTACGGACTCGCACCGCCCCGTCATCGGCTCACGGCCGAGCTCGAGTCCGGCGAACGGTGGTCGATTGCTCTGGGAGACACGGTGCCGATCGGCGGGCAGGTCTACGCGATCGTCGAGCCACTCGGCGCGTCTCGAGCTGGGAGTGCGCAGTCCGGCGCGAACTCGGAGGGCGGTTCGTCCGACCAGGAGCGGGACGAGGTGACGGTGCTCCTCCTGCGCGAGTTCGGGGCGAAGCGCGACTTCTACCCGCCGCTCGAGGAGCTACGTGATCCTCTGCCGCTGGCGCTTCCGTCGCCGATCGTCGATTCCGTCGATGTCGTGACGCGGGAAACTCGGCTCCGGGCCGTGCGCGAGTCGAGATCCTACTGGCGTGCGGTCGATCCGCCCGGTCTCGAACTCGACCCGCTTCTGATGAACCGCGCGCTCCAGCAGCTCCGAACGCCGTCGATCCGAGAGTTCCTGCCCGCGGACGCAGATCCTGCGGACTACGGAATCTCTCCTCCCAGGGCCCGCTGGATCGTCTATCAGGACGCGTTCGTCGAGACGGTCACCGTCGGTTCGCCGAACGCGGACGGGACCGGTGTCTACGTGAAGCCTGCGGGCCGCAGCGGGATCGGGGAGATCACGTCGAGTAGATTCCGAGAGCTCGTCGACGGGTGGCCCGGGCTCGCGTCCCTCAAGCTCTCACGACTCGATCCCAAGACGATCGAGCGGGTGGAGTTCTTGGGAACGGAGGTCGCCTATGCCCGGACGGACTCGGGCTGGGTCCGCATTCCCGAGATGGTTCGGGTGCGTCGGGAAGGCGCGTTGGTCCAGGATCTCGAGAATTTGAGCGCGCTCCAGTGGACGTCCTATCCGATGGATCGCGAGTCGCCGGAACGCCGCGCCGATGTCGTGCGGCTGCGTCTCGTGCCAGATGCCACTGCCGTGATGTTGCCGGACAGCTCGGCGATCGCGACTCCCGAGATCGTCACGATGGCGGCGTATCCGGACTCGGGTGTCGCACTCGCGCGCTCGGATCGAAAGGATCTCTGGGGCCGCATTCCAGACACGAACTATCGAGTTTGGCGGTACAGGAGAGACCATTCCGACCTCTGATCGGGGCGGATGACGCACCCGCGCACAAAAAACGGCTCAAGCCGAACGAAAGATCCGCCGAACCCCCTTTTGGTATCGGAAAACCATCAGGACTGCATGTCCAGAAGGGGGTTGAGACCCGATGATCAGCAAGAAGTACACGATGATCGATCCGAAGCAGATCGCGAAGAAGGGCTACAAGGGCTGCAAGACGACCGCTTCGGTCCAGAACTTCTGCAAGACGAACAAGGTCGACTGCTGCTACTGGACCCCGCAGGGTAGCCGCCAGAAGATCATGATGATCGAGTGGAATTCCTTCCAGAATGCCTACAAGGCTCAGAAGGCCACCTCGACCACTACGACGAAGACGACCGCGAAGAGCAAGACGAACGCGAAGGCCAAGTCGACGGCGACCAAGAGCCGGAAGTCGAACATCACGTCGATCTCCAGCCGGACCGCTCGCGCGACGAAGAGCCGGACGAACACCACCCGCAGCAAGGCCAAGAAGGCCACCTCTGCGTGGGGCACTTCGGTCCGCAAGAACAACGCTCGTCGGGTCAGCGCTCGTCGCACGACCACCCGTCGCGCTGCCTAAGCGGCTCGCCGGAACGTCTTTCGACTCGGAGCGGCCCCTCTCGGGGGGCCGCTCTTCGTTTGGATCCGTTTCGCTGCCCAACTTGCGTCCGTCCTCTCTCCACCTGCAGCCCGATCGCCATCCGCCTGTAGCCCGTCGTCTCTCCGCCTGCCGTCCGACCTCCATCCGGCTTCCGTCCCACTTCCACTTCACCCGTTCTGGCCCGTGGTTTCCTCGCACCCCCGGACCTCGACGATTCCCCCAACTTGACCCTCATTCCCGCGCTCCCTAGACTGCCCGCCGATGGATGTGCGTGAGGAGCAGGAGCCCCGGGTCGCCGTGACCACGACGTCGGATGCAGCTGACGCGAAGCGGCTGGCCCAAACTCTCGTCGAGGAACGACTCGCCGCCTGCGTGACCGTGATTCCGAAGGTCGCTTCCACCTACCGCTGGGGGGGCGAGGTCCAGACCGAAGACGAGCAGCTTCTCTGGATCAAGACCGTGGCCTCACGGATCGAGGCACTTCGGCTCCGGCTTCTCGAGATCCATCCGTATGACGTTCCCGAGTTCCTCGTCCTCACGGTGGAGGGGGCCTCACCGGAGTACCACAGTTGGCTCATCGACTCGGTCGCTCCGCCGGAATCCGGCGGGCCGGGACGCGGTTCGCCAGCCTAACGATTGCACGATCTGAGAGAGGGGAGAGGACGCATGAGACCGCCTTGCGGCGTGGTCACCCTGACGACCGACTTCGGCATCGAGGATAGCTATGTCGGTACGATGAAGGGGGTGGGGCTGCGCATCTTCCCCGAGATACGGATCGTGGACATCACCCACCACGTGGCACCGACGGACGTGCTCGAGGCCTCGCTCGTGCTCGAGAGTTCGTACCCGTACTTCCCGGTCGGCGCCGTCCACGTCGCGGTCGTGGATCCAGGCGTTGGGACGAACCGCCGGCCGATTCTCGTGGTCGCGCAGGATCACTACTTCGTCGGGCCGGACAACGGCACGTTCACGCGGATCCTGGAGAGCGGGACGGTCGAGGCCGTCTTCGTGATCGAGAACCCGAGCCTCATGCTCGCCGACATCAGCAATACGTTCCATGGACGGGACGTCTTCGCCCCTGCTGCCGCGTACGTCGCTCGTGGCGTCGCACCCTCCGAGTTCGGTCGGCAGGTGTCGGACGCCGTCCGCGTCGCGCTGCCCGAACCGAAGATCTACGCGAACCAGCTGGCCGGTGAGGTCGTCTACATCGACAGCTTCGGGAACGTGATCACGAACATCTCGAAGAAGCAGTTCGACGAGAACGTCGGTCGGCGCGCTGTCCGGATCCGGCTGAACGGCAAGGTGGTCGATCAGGTGCACCGGTCCTACCTGGAAGGGCCTCAGGGACGGCTACTCGCGCTCTTCGGCTCCTCGAACCTGCTCGAACTCGCGGTGGCCGGCGGACGCGCCGACCGCCGAATCGGGGCAGGAAAGGGCGACACGGTGTTCGTCGACGTCCTGGACGGCGAAGAGCGTCCAGCGGGCGGCTTCGACTACTGATCCGCCAGATCGGCGCACCCACCGTGGAGCGCTCCGAACCCGGAGTGCTCCCCCGGTCGAGCCGATCCGCCGACCGTGACGGTTCCAGCCGAACTCCGGGTCCCGCGCCTCATGGGGCATGTGACCCAGGGGGACTCGATTGCGTCCCTACTGTGGTATCCTCGCTCGGAGCTTTTCTCAATCGCGGAGGAACGATGCCCACTCACTCCCGCCCCGTGCTCGCGGCGCTCGGCGTTGTCTGTTCGGCTGCCTGTCTGCTCGCCGCCCCGAGCTTCGCCGGGGACTACAACCTCTATTGGGGGAACTTCCACTCCCACTCGTCGCTCTCCGACGGGGCAGGGCCACCCGCCGACGCGTACACCTACGCGCGGGACGTCGCCGGAATCGACATCCTCGCCCTTTCGGACCACACGCACATGACGTCCGCGAGCGAGTGGAGCTATCTCGGCACGCAGGCCGACACCTACACCGAGGACGGAGTCTTCGTCGCCCTCAGGTCTCAGGAGTTCGGGATCCTCAACGATTTCGGGCATCTCAACATCCACGACTGCGACGTCAAGAATCCGAACGCGACTACGAACCTGCCCGCGACCTACAACTTCATCATCCAGAACAACGGGATCGGGGCCTTCAACCACCCGAATCCGAGCTACGGGACGTGGTTCGACAATCTCGCTTTCGATCCTGCCTACGTGGACGCCATGTACGGCATGGAGATCATCAACGGGTTCTATAGCGGGGACTACACCGACACGTGGATCATGGCCCTCAACAACGGGTGGAAGCTGGGAGCCTTCGGCAACCAGGACAACCACGAGGCGAACTGGGGCAACCAGCAGAACACGAACGACGGCAACCGGATCTACCTCACCGGCGTCTACGCGACCGAGCTGACGAAGGCCGGGGTCCACGAGGCACTTCGCGCGCGTCGCTTCTTCGCAACGGAGCAGCGGCCGGAGGGCGACCTGCTCACGCTCGAGTTCTCCGTCGCCGGAAACCCGATGGGCTCCACGATCACGACCGGACCGGTCGTGATCTTCCAGACGAAGACCGAGTCGCTCAACCAGACCACGCTCTGCAACCGGATCGAGCTCTGGAAGGACGGCGTCCTCTTCGACACATATGTCGCGGTGGGAACGTCTCTCACGCACCAGTTCGTGGACTCCGATCTCCAGGTGGGCGAGAGCCACTACTACTTCATCCGGGGTCGTCAGACCGACGGCGACCTGGCTTGGTCGTCTCCGATCTGGATCACGGTGGAAGAGGAGCCCGCCGGGATCGACCCTGTGGAGCCGTCCGAGACACGCGTTCAGCTTCTCCAGAACAAGCCGAACCCGTTCTCGCCGCAGACGGACATCCGCTTCGTGCTCCCGGCGCGTAGCTCGGGAGAGAGCTACCGGGTCCAGCTGGTCGTGCTCGACTCGGCCGGTCGTCGGGTGCGGGACCTCGGCACCCGCACCTTGAACGCCGGAGAGCAAGCGTGGACGTGGGACGGCCGCACGGACGACGGGACGCCGGCGGCTTCGGGCGTGTACCACTACCGGGTCTCTGGTTCCGGGATCGAGGACGCGAACGGCCGGATGGTCCTCCTCTCGAACCGCTAGCGGCTTGGGGCAGTCGGCGACGCGGTAGCCGTGGCCTGCCGTGCGAGCCGCGCCCGCCGAAGTTGCCGAAGTACGACGCGGGTAGAAAGGAGTCTCCCGTGGCGACCTTGATCGACATTCTTCTCGGCCTCGCGTTCATCCTGACGGCGCTTGCTGGGCTCCGGAACGGCTACTTCCGTGAGCTGTTCTCGCTCATCGGCCTCGCGCTCGGGGTGTACGCGGCGCTGCGGTTCACCGGCCCCGTCGCAGACCTGACCGGCTTGTCGTTCCTTCGATCCGAGTTCGGAGCGACGATCCTCTTCGTCGTGGTCTTCATCATCGTGTTCATCGTGGCGTCGCTCTTGGGCTCGCTGCTTGCTGGCGTCTGGGAGGGGAAGTCTCCCGGGTTTGCGAGTCGAGCTGTGGGCTTCTTGCTCGGCGCGTTTCGCGGATACCTGCTCGTCGTGGTGATGGGGGGCGCGGTCGTGTTCCTCGCCGACGTCGGAAGCCAGTCGCTCGCGACGTCGCGCGTCCTTCCGTGGCTCGGCACCGGGATCCGGATCGGGGCGCACGTTCTACCCGACGATCTGGGCGCGAACCTCGAGGAACGGTGGGACGCGATCCCCTTCCAGCCCGCTTGGAAGAAGCAGGGCGTTCCGATCTGACGCGAGTCGGGCGGCCCGCGGCTTCAGGAGCCGTGTGCGTCGCTCTCCGCTTGTGACGCGCCCTCGTAGAACCCGCTCCGGAGGTAGTTCTCCCGGATCCGTGGCCAGGAGGCCGCTCCCACCGCGAGGATCGGCACGGCGAGGACGACGCCCACGAAGCCGAAGAGCAGTCCGAACGTCAGTACCGCTAGCAGCACGAGGAACGGATGGAGGCCGAGCCCCGTCCCCTGGATCCTCGGCACCAGCACCTGTCCTTCGAGGAACTGTACGACGCCGAGGGTGATCGCCACCTTGGCGAGCGTTGGGATCGGGTCCGGAGCGATCACTGCGGAGAGGAGAACCACCGTCACCGTGATCCAGAATCCGAGCACAGGGACGAGCGAGAAGATGCCCGCGAGGAAGCCGAGTGCGATCGCTTCTTCGAGTCCGGAGATGAAGAAACCGACCGAGTAGAGGACCACCTGGATTGCTGCGACGACGAACTGTCCGCGCAGATACCGGGGGAGGATCTCCTGAATGTCCGAGTTCACCTTTTCCGCGGTCGGTCGGAAGCGGGGCGGGACCATCCCGACGATGCCGTCCCGGATCCGGTCCCAGTCGACGAGCAGGTAGTACGCGAGGACGGGTGTCAGCACGACCATCCCGAGCCACTGGAACGCACGGGTCACTCCCTTGGAGAGACCGGTCACGCCGCTCACCGTGGCCCGGAGCAGCGTCTCGACGTGTCCCAAGAGTCGTTCGAGCCAAGGCGGCATGCCGCCGTCGCCCCGGCTCGCGAAGAGCTGGAGACGATCGAGATGGGGGGCGATCGCGTCGCGGAGGCTGGCCAGAGCGTCCGGCGCCTTGTTCGCGATCTCCTCGATCTGGCCGAGGAGAGTCGGGACGAGCACGATGAACACGAGAACGATCACCGCACCGATCGGAAGGAGCGAGATCGCGGCACCCAGCGCGCGCGGGAACTTCCACCCCTCGAGCCGGTCGACCAACGGGTCGAGCCAGTACGCGATCAGCATGCCCGCGACCAGAGGATAGACAATCCACCGGACCTGATGGAGAATCCAGAGCACCAAGAAGAGGACGAGGACACCGAACACGGCGCGTCCCGAGGTCGTCTTCCGCTCCGGAACCCAGAGGATCCACGCCGCGAGGAAGAGCGGCGCGATTCCGAACATCGGGTGCAGGAGCAGCGCGAGGAGCGAAACCGCTCCCAAGAGAAGCGCGCGGTGGAGCCAAGGATCTTTCATGAGTGAGAGGAGACCCCGTGACGTTCCACGTCGTCAACAGTCGGATCGGTTGGGCCCTGCCGAAGAAGGCTCCCACGGAAGGCGAAGCCCTCGTCCTCCCTGCGAACGATCACCTCTGGATGGGTGCGGGGCCTGGGCTCGACATCAAGAAGGCCCACGGCAATGAGCTCGAACTCGAAGCGGTGCGGCTCGGGCCGATTCCGCTCGGAGGCGTTGCGGTCACTGCGGGCGGGCCGACCGGATTCACGCATCTCTTCCACGCGGTCGTGAGCGGGCAAGACCTCCAGTGGGTGGAGGGAGTCGGGGAGAAGGCCGTGGCCGCCGTGCTCGCCGAGGCGGAGAAGCGGAAGATCACGGCCCTCGTCTTCCATCCGCTCTACCGCGGGATGCACGCCGACAAGATGGCCGCGACGAAGGAGTTCCTCGGCGCGTTCCTTCCGGTTCTCGAAGCTGGATCGAGCGTCAAGGAGATCACCGTCATCGCCCAGGACGAAGACGAGTGGAAGCTCTTCCAGGATCTTTTCCTCCAGCTCCTCACCCGCGCGTAGGCGAACCCCGGTCCCCGTCCAGCTCACGGGGTCATGCCCGCGAACGGTGTCATGGCCCAGATGAGCTTGAAGCCGCAGCCGAGGATCCAGAATGCGACTACGAGGATCGCGGTGCGGGAGGTCGAGATCTTGCCCACGACGGAGAGTCCGATCGTGATGAAGACGAGCCTCGCAATGTCGAATATGTCGAAGAACCCGAGCACAGTGCTGAGCATGCCGCCGTCATGGGGCGCGAAAGCAGCCGGGCCGGTGTAGATCGCGAGAGTCTGCTGTGACAGCTTGAGCGGAATCGTGATGATCTCTCGTAACACGACGGCCATCGAGGAGAGGCCGAGAACGCCCACGATGTCCAGGTAACGCGCAGAACCGGCGAGCCCGAAGTTCACTCCGAGCATGTAGAACAGTCCGACCAGGAAGAACGCGAAGCCGAGGCTTCCGATTCCGCCGCCCACGGACTGCAGGATGGTCGTCACCGAAGTGCCAGCATCTGCCTTCGCCTCGAACGCTTCGATCATCGCTGCCCGCTGCTCCTCGCTGAATGCGGTGTTGGTCTCCGCAAACTCGAGGAACCACTCGCTGTAGAGGTCCTGGAGCAGGAGCCCGTGGACCACGTTGACGACGAGGATCACGAGAAGCGGGATCAGCCAGAAGGAGAGGCGGCGGGGGGAACGAAAGGCCCGTCTTGGGGAGGTGAAGAGGTTCCCGACCCGGTCGAAGAAGTTCGGCTCGGACTCCGGCGGGAGGGTGTGCGAACCGCCTCCACCCGTACCGGCCTGGCCGTCGGCGAACCCGTTGTCGTCGTGCGGCGATCTCGGCGTCAGGTCCATTCGATCCTCCCTATGGCGACGGCCGCGACGGATGCGTGATCGGCATTCTCTCTTCGGCCCGTGGGTACGTCAAGCGGAGGTCCGAAGGCGACAGGGTGGAGCTGGTTGTGAGGTGGAGGGAAGTAACCCGTCCGCTCCGAACGGTTTGGCCGAGGTGAGCAGCCGTCGGATCCGGGGCCTGGCCGGCGTCACGTCCGGGCCGGGCGCCGTCGCCGTCTCGAAGCTCCGCGCCGACGACGTTCCGGAAGTGAGCGTGTCCGCGGGTAGCTGAACCGGACGGAACGGGACTCCTCAGGGCCCAAGGCGGAAAGGAGTGCCGTTTCCAGGGCCGTCCGCCGGACTTGGTGGGCACCAGCAATCCTCGCCCCCCGACCACCAAGCGATCAAAGAACCCCCGGAATCGGTCGAAAGAGATCAGGGGCAGATGCCCACAGAATCGACATTTGACGACCGAAGACCGAGGGTTCAGAATGCTAGATCGCACCTTCGAACACACCTCGGCCGCGAGGATACTGGAGCCGTGACGCGTCGTTGGAAACTCCTGACGCTGAATCTGGTCGACGCCGCAACCTTGGCGCTGGCCGGACTCGCGTCCCTCGCACTCCGTTTCGACGGACAGATTCCCCGGATCTACCTAGATGCGTTCGGGCAAGTTGCGCCGTTCTACATCGTAGCGGTGCTGCTCCTGATGAACCTGTCCGGCGTGAACCGGACGCTCTGGCGGTACGCGGGCGTTCCGACCTTCCTCGCCATCACGAGGACGCTCTTCTTCGCGTTCTTCGTCGTCTTCCTGGTCAACCTGATCCCGCAGCAGCAGCCGTTCCCCAAGAGCGTGGTCATCCTGACCTGGGTGCTCGGCACTGCGGCCATCCTGGGAAGCCGGATGGCGTGGAAGATACTCCGCACCCAGCCTGGGAGACGTTCCAAGACGGGGAGTCGCCGTGTCTTGATCGCGGGCGCGGGTGACGTCGGTGCGACGCTTGCAATGGAGTTCCAGCGAAGGAACGAGCAAGACGCGGTGCCGATCGGGTTCGTCGACGATGACCCTGCAAAGCAAGGGCGCAAGGTGGAGCATCTGCCGGTGCTCGGCACCACGATCGACATCCCGCGGCTGATCGAAGACAAGAGGATCAACGAAGTCCTGATCGCGGCGCCGTCCGCGCCGGCCGGACTCGTGCGACAGATCGTCAGCTACTGCCAAGAGGCAGGGGTGACGTGCCGGACCGTTCCGTCTCTCACCGACTACGTTCACGGCAAGGGCCCCCTCGGGCAGGTGCGCGAGGTGCAGATCGAAGACCTCTTGGGACGCGCTCCGGTCGCCGTCGACTTCGCCGGGATTTCCGAGCGGATCCGCGGACGGACCGTGCTCGTCACGGGCGCCGCCGGGTCGATCGGATCGGAACTCTGCCGTCAGCTCGCGCGCTTCGGCCCGTCCCGTCTCGTCGCGGTCGACCATGCGGAGAACCGGCTGACCTATCTCGGCCTCGACCTCACCGAGCATCACCCGGAGCTCGAGGTCCTCTACGCCGTTGGCGACGTGAAGGACGAGTTCGGGGTGGACGAGCTGATGCGCACGCACAAGCCTGCGTTCGTCTACCACGCGGCCGCGCACAAGCACGTCAACCTGCTGGAAAACGCGCCACGCGAGGCGATCCTCAACAACATCATGGGGACGCGGAACGTCGCGCGGGCCGCAGCGCGGAACGGGGTCGAGACGTTCGTCCTCATTTCGACGGACAAGGCGGTCAACCCGACCAACGTGATGGGGGCATCGAAGCGCGGTTGCGAGATGGTGCTCCAGTCGATGGCGATTGACGGCAAGGATCGCGACACCACCTTTGTCGCCGTGCGGTTCGGGAACGTCCTCGGGAGCGAGGGATCGGTCCTGCCGATCTTCCGCCGTCAGCTCTCTGCGGGCGGGCCGCTCACGGTGACCCATCCGGAAGCCCGTCGCTACTTCATGACGATTCCCGAAGCGAGCCAGCTCGTGATCCAGGCCGGGCTTCTCGGCTCCAGCGGTACCGTGTTCGTGCTCGACATGGGCGAGCAGGTTCGGATCGTCGACGTCGCCGAACAGCTCGTCCGCCTCTCCGGACTTCGTCCCGGGATCGACATCCCGATCCGGTTCGTCGGCCTACGGCCCGGGGAGAAGCTCGAAGAGGAACTCCTCTCCGATTCCGAACAGACCCGTGTGACCAAGCACGCGAAGATCTTCCGCTGGGAGCTCGATCCGGTGAATCCGGCCGAGACCGAAGCGAAGGTGGACCGGCTGATCAGCTCCGCATACCACGCGTCGGTGCCGGAACTGAAGACCGGGCTGGCAGACCTCGTTCCGGAGTACCGACAGATCGAGGTCGCGAAGCTCCCTGAGGAACGCGTCGCAGTCGACCTGAAGGAGCTTCCTTCCCGACGCCGGTCTCGCGCCCGAGGCCCGAAGCGGGAGCCGAGGGTCAAGCGGTTCCTGGACCTCGCGGTGTCCGGTGGACTCCTCGTGCTGCTCGCCCCGATCGTCGGCCTCCTGCTCCTCGCATACCGCACCGCAGGCTCGGGACGGGTGCAGTTCGAGCGGGAGGAGAAGGTGGGCCGGAACCGTCGCCGTTCGGATCGCCGACGCGGGGCGGAGGAGGGGATTCCGATCGATCGCCGGGACTCGGACCGCCGTCAGCGGGATCTCCCGGGGCCGATCTTCGTCTGCTATCGCATCCGTTCCGTGGGAGAACCGAGTGAGGGCCAGCGGAAGATCCTCGCACGGATGCAACGATATCGCCTCGACCGTGTTCTCTATCTTTGGAATGTGCTCCGTGGTGAGATGAGCTTGGTCGGCCCGTCGGCCCGTCTCGTCGACAAGGCGAGCTACACCGAAGATTGGACGATGGCCTACATCCACTCGCGTCGCCCCGGCCTCATCGGCCCGGGCAAGGTGTTCGCGCGGAAGTCGGAAGACCGGGATCTCGCGGAGCTCTACGACGGGTACTACGGAAAGTTCGGCGGCCTCGGGCTCGACATGGAAACCTTGATGCGGTCGATACCGCGGCTCTTCCGCGGCGAATCGAGCCTCGAGCGCTGAGTCACGGATACCGGCCTCGTCCAGCGGGCGGGTCGGACATGGATGAAACCTGGTGGGGCTCTAGGGAGAGCCCGGAGCCTGGGAGGGAACCTGTGAGGGAAGGGACGCAGCTCGGTCGCGCCGAGCAGTGGAGCGGAGCGAACGCGTGCCTGGCCACGGCTGGGACGAGTCGTTGGGTGAAGACCACGCTTCGGGCAGACACGGCGGCCTGGGTACGGGTCTGGTCCGTCCTGCTTGCATTGCTCCTCACTCTATCCGCGGGCGCGGCCCTGGCTGACGAGGACTACGTCGTCGGTCCGGACGACGTGCTCTCGATCAGCGTGTGGGACAACCCGAACCTCAGCCGCACCGTGGCTGTCCGGGTGAACGGCATGATCAGCTTTCCGCCGCTCGGCGACGTGATGGCGGCGGGCAAGACCACGACCGTTCTAGCGCGGGACCTCGAGCGCGAGATCTACAACAACCTCCGCCGGACGTCTCAGGTGACGGTGACCGTGATCGGGTTCAACAGCCAGAAGGTGTACCTGGCGGGTGAAGTCGCTGTTCCGGGCGCGCACTCGTTCGAGAAGCTGCCGGACCTGATGGACCTGCTCGCACGGGCGGGGGGACTTGGGCCGACGGCTGACCTCGGCGGTGTGAGGATCGTCCGTCGCGACGGGGATGCGCAGAACACGATCGACGCGAACATCACCCGCGCGGTGGAGTCTGGAACGATCGGCGCCCTGCCACGTCTCCAGCCCGGCGATCTCATCATCGTCCCTTCGAACGCGACGACGGCGGGCGGCGGTGTGGCCGGTTCCGGTGCGGCGTTCGTGTTGGGCCAGGTCGGAATCCCTGGCCCCCTCGGCGTGACGAACGGACTCACCTTGGTCCAGGCACTCTCCCTGGCCGGCGGGCTCGCGCCGAACGCGGACTGGCACAACGTGGAAGTGATCATGACGGACCCGAATGGCGGCAGCTATCTGCTGCGGGTCGACCTCGAGCGAGAGATTCAAAGTGGTCGTGGCGGCCCCGAGATCCGTCCTGGAGACTCGATCCGTGTGCCGGCCCGGGATCCGAATCTCGGCCAGGTCGCGCTGGGAGCGCTCCGCGGCACGCTCGAGGCATCGCGTGACGTGCTGAACCTTCTCTTGGTGCGCGACGTTCTGACGAACAACGACAACACCACGAACAACTGAGCCTCGGAGCCTTCGGAGACCGATGGAAACGCAACCACGCCTGAAAGAAACCGTCGACCTACGCAGCTATGGACAGCTGCTCTGGCGACGGAAGTGGATGGTGATCCTTCCGACGCTCATCGCCGGGGTCGCGGGGATCATCCTCACCATGCCGCGGTTCATGCAGCCCTTGTATCGCTGCTCCGCAACGCTTTCGATCGAGCTGCCGACGCCGCTTACGCGCGAACTCTCCGGCATGGTCGCGAACCCGAGCCTGATGGAGCGCCTCCTTCGTCTCGAGAACCAGGTGCAGTCGTCGGACTTCCTGGCCAAGGTGATCGACAACACCGGAATGCGTGACGACATGGACACGAAGCGCTGGGCGGAGAAGAACCAGAAGAAGTACCCGGACATGTCCATGGACGAGTTGATCTCGTTGCGTCTCGAGCGGTATCTGCGCCAGGCCATCCGCCTCAAGACCGCGGATGAAGGGAACCAGATCCAGGTCTCGGCCATCGATACGGAACCCGATCGTTGTTACCGGCTCGTGCGTTCGCTCTGCTCCGGGATCATCGAGGCGAGCCGCTCGGTTCACCTCGACGTCCTTCGGTCGACCGAGGAGTACAGCCAGGCTCAGCTGCTCGAGTGGAAGCGGCAGCTCGACGACGCAGAGGCGAAGCTCGAGACGTTCCAACGGAACCGCGCCTACGGCACGGTCACTCCTGGCCTCGTCGGCGACGCAAACCTCACGACGGCGAACGAACAGCGACGTTTCGCCGAGTCCGACCTCACCCGCGTCCAGGGCGAAGCGGCCTCGATCGCGGCGCGTCTGCGCGCGTCTGGAGTCTCGACCGCGGCACTCGATGGGCTGCTCCAGCAGGATCCGCTTCGCGGGTTCCTCGCTCGCGGGCAGAAGCTGGAGCGCGACTACGTCCGCCAGACGCTTTCGGGAACGACCGGCGAGATGAGTCCGGAGACGATCGCGATCCAGGTGAGTCGCCTTCTCGGCGACGCTCAAGCAGCTGCGGCAGGTTCCGTGGCGTCGCTCGCTCCGAACGGAGTCGGGGAAGCGACAGACTACCTCGTCGCTCGTCTCCAGACCGAGTTGGCTCGCACCCGCTACAACGAGTTCGATCAAGAGATCCGGAAGTACCAGGGACGGATCACCTCGGCCCCGCAGGCTTCGCTCGAGGAGCAGCGGCTGACCCAGGAAGTGATCTCCCTCCGTCAGATCTACGAAGCGTTCGAGAAGCAGATCACGACGTCCCAGCTCACGGTGGCTCTCGATCAGAGCAAGGCAGGCGAGAAGATCGCGGTCGTCGAGCCCCCGCAGCAGCCACTCAAGCCGTTCAAGCCGCGTCGCGCTCCGATGATCGCGCTCGGCTTCATCGCGGGCATGGCGATCGGTGTGCTCGGTGCGTTCGTGCTCGAGCACCACGACCAGTCCTTCCGGGACATCCGAGACACGGAGGAGCGGCTGGGAGTTCGCGTGGTCGGAACCATCCCAGGAATCGAAGGGATCTCGAAGGGAGCTGCCCTCGAGCCCGAGAAGCAGAAGCTCGCGTACCAGGATTTCCTCGATGACTCGCCAGGGTATCAGGAGTTCCGCAAGGCGGCGCTCGCGGTGCTCCGGGCCGGACCGAGTGGACCGCGCTCGCTTCTCATCACGAGCGCCCGCTCCGAGGAAGGGAAGTCGACCGCGAGCACATGCCTTGCTCTGACCCTGGCCAAAGAGCTCCCGAACGAGCGGATCGTCTTGGTGGACCTCGATGCCCGGAAGCCGGCCATCTCCAAGCGGCTCGGTCTCGAACTCGGTCCGCAGGACGCCGGCACCATCCTTCGCGAGCAGCGTTGGATCGATGGGGTGGCGCAGCCTTGGATCCGTCCGAATCTGGCCGTGCTTCCGATGGACAACACCTCGGACGCGAGCGAGTACATCACGAAGGAACGGGTGCGCTGGCTTCTCGGAGAGCTGATGCAGCGGTACCACCGGATCATCATCGACTCGCCGCCGAACCTGCCGGTGCCCGATCCGCTCGTGCTCGGCCCCGAGGTCGATGCCGTGCTCATGGTCGTCAAGGCCGGGACCACTCCGCGGGAGATGGTACGCCGCAGCCTGGATCTGCAACGGGAGTTCCAGGACAACGTGATCGGCGTACTCATGAACGACATGGCGTCTGCGCTGCCCTACTACTACTCGTACAAGCACTACGGCTACGGATATGGGCAGAAGAAGCAGGCACGTGGCTGAGTCGGTGGATTCGACCTACCAGGACGGAATGCATCCGACGACGAGCTCCGAGGCGATCGGGGAAGTGGAGGCGGAGACGCAGCGCACTTCTGGACAGATCCTCGGCACGCGCAACGTGTGGGTGATGGGTGCGGCGATCCTTGCGCTCGCTCTGCTCGCCGTTGCCTTCGGCGCCACCTTCCGGACGCTCTGGCGGACGTGGCTCAACAACGAGAACTACTCCCACGGCATCCTGATCCTGCCAGTGTCGCTCTTCATGGTGTGGACCGCGCGGCGGGACCTCGCGAAGCTGCCGGCTCGATCCACCTGGCTCGGGCTTCCGTTCCTCATCGCCGGGGTCGGGCTGCATCTGGTCGGCACCCGTGGCGATGTGACGATCTTTCAGGGGTGGGGGTTCGTCGCGATCGTCGCCGGACTCGTCTGGACCTGGCTCGGAACGCGGATCGCTTGGCGGCTGAGCTTCCCGATCCTCTTCCTTCTCTTCATGGTGCCGGCGCTTCCGATCTTCATGAACCAGGTCAGCTTCCGGCTGAAGGAAGTGGCGGCGAACGGATCTGTGCACCTGGCTCAGATCCTCGGAGCGCCGGTGGTCCAACGGGGAATGGACCTCTACTTCCCGAGTGGCACGCTCACTGTGGAGAATGCGTGTAGCGGGATGAACTCGCTCATCGCCCTCATGGCCCTGGGCGCGCTCTTCGCTTACTTTGGCGCTGGCCCCTACTGGCGGCGTGGGCTTCTCTTCCTCGCCTCGATCCCGATCGCGATCGCTGCGAACGTGGCGCGCATCACCTCGCTCTGTGTCGCGGCGTCCGTGACGGATACCGATTCCGCGTCCGGCCTCTTCCACGACATCGGCGGCTTCGTGCTCTTCGGCGTCGCGCTCCTCCTGCTCTTTGCAGCGAAGAGGCTCCTCCGATGCTGAAGCCGCTCCCGATCATCGCGTCGCTCGTCATGCTCGCGGCGCTCGCGGTCTACGTGGTGGCGCTTCCGCCGAAGAAGCTCGGTACCCAGCACCTCGACACCTGCCCGATGACGATTGCGTCGATGCGTGGCGTGGACCTGGACCTCTCCCAGACCGTGCTCGACGATCTCCAGCCGGACGGTATCCTGTCGCGCGCCTACGAACGGCCGGACGGGCTGCCGGTTTGGCTCATCATCGTCTACTTCGAGAATGCGCGTCTCGGCGCGCACGATCCGCTTCTCTGCTACCGCTCCCAGGGGTTCGAACTCGAACTCCTTCCCGATGAGGTAGTCCAGACGGGGATCGGACCGGTTCCGACCAAGGCGTTCCGTGCCGTGCGAGGGAATCGTGTGGAACGGGTGAACTACTTCTGGTACACGGCAGGTGCCAAGGCGCTCGCGGAAGTGAGAGCGTTCCGGGACGAGATGTTCTTGCAGGGACTGAAGGAGAACCGCGCATTCGGTGCGTTCGTGCGGATCTCGACGGTGGAGTCGGATGGCGCAGCGGATGCCGTGAGGTGGAACCACACGTTCCTCCAGGATCTCGCGCCGTGGCTCCCTCGGTTCTTCCCGGAGAATGACTGAGAGGAAAGGAGTCCTCGTGCTCGCGCAGCTGAACCTCGTGCTCTGGGCCTGGCTCGAGAGCCTCAAGGATCTCGGACGGTTCCGAATCTGGCGACCGTTTCTGGTTCTGGCCCTCGTGCAGGTGGCCATGCTGCTTCTGCTGACGCAGTTCTTCCGGCCTGGCTTGTCCTCGATGCTCGCTCCGCTGATCGAGAACGCGGCGGGTCCGGGAGCCAAGCACTATCCGCAGTTCTACCTCGCCCTCCCCATGGTGTTCAGCAAGCTCAACTTCGCGGTCGACTTGATCGTGGGGAGCTTCTGCGTCGGCGTGGCGATGCTCGTGGTCTGGGCGCGGATCGCCGGGACGAAGAACGCAGATCCGTGGGGACTCGGTCTCCGCCGGGCCTTCGCCCTCGTCCTCGTGCGTCTGCCACTCCTGATACTGCTCTACCTCCTGGCTTGGCAGCTCCCCACCCTCCTCTTTCCGGAGGGAGTCGAGGTGTCGGGTACGCAGATCCGTCTCCTTCGCTACTCGACCTTCATCGTCGGAGCGCTGATCGAGACGCTCTTCGTCTACGCGCCGCTCTTCCTTCTCTTCGAGCGGAAGAACGTAGCTGCTGCCTGGAAGGAAGCGATCGCGTTCCTCGGACGGGTTCCGATTGCGTCGTTCCTGGTCGTGGCCGTCCCGAGCCTGCTCCAGCTTCCGGTTTCCTTCATCCTGCGCCGGGCCGGAGTGGTGGTGGAGACGCTGTCTCCGGAACTCGTCACGGCTCTCATCGTGGGCGCGATCCTCATCTTCGCGCTCATCAACTTCCTCATCGTGGGCTCCGTCGTCCGCGTCTACGGCGCGCGCCGGGAGAACCCGGGAGGAGGGCTGACATGGAACTGAGACACCACGCAGGGTGGGGGCCGCTCCAGCTCGGGTGGCTCATCGTCTTGGCCGTCGTTCTCGCCGGATGCGCTGGCGACACGCTCGGCATCCGCTATCAAGCGGAGCAGCAGTTGTGGAAGGGGAGGCAGCTGGAAAGGCGGATCGGTAGTCAGCCCGAGGCCGCCGGATCGCTCATCGACGAGGCGATCGCAGAGTACCAAGCCGTACTCGATCGCTTCCCGCTCGACTCGATCCCCGAAGACGACGAAGAGCGGATGCTCCTCGGACAGATCCGCGGCAACGCTGCCTTGGGCCTCGTCCGTCTGCTCGTCGGCCTGAAGCAGGACCCGGAGTCTGCGATCGCGACGCTCGAGGCGATCCGCAGCGACACGCCGAAGGACGTCGCCGTGACGGCGCGGATCTACGCCGAACTCCTCCGCCTCGAGTCGCAGTTCGGGACTCCCGAGTCGGTCGTGGAACTCCTCGACGAAGTCGTCGATCGTCTCCCGCCGGTCGATCCGAACGGAGACCCGTTCCCGCTCGTCCTCGAGGCTCCGACGCAGAAGGCAGAGATCCTCATGGCCGTAGGACGGGAGACCGACGCGCGGGCCGAACTCCAGGTGGCTCATGTCTACTACGACGACCTCATCGAGCGGGGCAAGGGAACGACGCTCGAAGTCGCGGCCCTGCTCCAGAAGGCCAACGCCTACGTGATCGGTGAGCGGTACGTCGAGGCGGACGAAACGATGACGCGGGCGCGGGAGACGAAGGAAGGGGAGATGATGGTCCCCACCGTCCTCCAGACCCAGGCCAACCTCCGTCAGCAGAAGATCGGTGACCCGCTCGGCGCCATTCGTGTCCTGGAGAAGCTCCAAGGCGAGTTTCCGCAGGATCCACGCGCCCCTGGTGCGATCCTCCAGGCGGGGATTGCGTACCGTGCTGCGGGGATGCCGGACTCTGCGCTCGTGCTCTTCCAGCGGGTCGAGGCGCTCTACCCGCGGAAGGTCTCGTACGTCTCCCAGGCGAGGTTCCTCAGCGGCAAGATCTACGAAACGAGCGGCCGAAAGGACGAGGCGATCCGCACCTACCAGTCGGTGACCACGGACTTCCCGCGTACGGCATCCGGCCTCCTGGCTCCGCTCGAGCTCGCGTCCCTCTATGAGGACGAAGGTAACGACGCCGCGGCCGTTGCGGTTCTCCAGCGCGCAGCGGAAGACTTCCAGCGGATGATCCGCGACCTCTCGAGCCTCCCACGCGAAGCGGAGACGGTCCTCCAGACGATGGACTACCTCGTCGACGTGTGGGCCCGTCTCGGCAATTGGAACGAGGCCGTGGATACGCTGATCGCGCTCGCGGACCAGTTTCCAGGGGACCGCCGCTCACCGCTTGCGTACGTCCGCGCGGCTACCATCCAAGAGGAACAGCTCGGTGACCGGGCCGGAGCGATCCGCACCCTCGAACTCCTTCGGCAGCGCTATCCAGACCTGCCGCTCTCGCTCCGGGCCGCGGAACGGATCGAAGAGCTGAAGGGCGCGTCGTAGTCGATGAACTGGACCCCTGCATCGGTTGCCCCGCTCGTGGGCGCGGTTGCGTCGATCGCTACCGTCGTGGCTGCGTCGTCCCGAAGAGGCGCGCCGGCGGGACGAGGTCTATACACGCTCGTCATGCTCTGCACGGCGACGCTCCTCGTCTGGCTCTCAGCGTTCCTGGGCGAAGCGGTCGTCTTCCTCCGCTCGGAGTTCCACGTCCTCGTCGTGTTTGCGCTCCTCCTGCTCGCGCCTGCGGTCGTCGCCTTGTCGATCCGCTTTGGACAGCCCGGGCGGCTCCGTTCGTCGGGGGGGGCGGGCGCGGTCCTGGTTGCGGGAGTTTCGAGCCTCCTCATCGGGTTCTGGATCCAGGCAGGCACGGAGTCGAGCCTGCGCGCGTGGGACGACGGATCGCTCTTCCTCGAGCTCGCTCCAGGCCCGGCGAGGGCGACCGCGGTCTGCTTGCTTCTCTCTGGTTGCTACGCGATCGTGCGTTTCCAGGCTGCGATCGAAGCCGCGCGCCGAGCGGGGATCGAGCTGCTCGGGCGTGGGCTGGTCGGCCCGCTCTTCGCCACGGTAGCGCTGGTTCTCACGACGAGTCAGCTCCTCCTCTACGGCTCGCTGCCGCTCGAGCTGGTCGCGATCGGGTCACTCGTCATCGTCCCGACCACGCTCGTCACCTGGCCGATGCTGATGGGACGGGCCAGCGTGCGCGCGGCGTTGCCCGTCAGCTCGCGCGTCCAGACCTCCGGACTGCTCCTCCTCGGACTGGGACTCTTCCTCGTCTCGTTGGCGGCACTCGGGCAGGTCGTCCACGAGATCTTCCCCGACCGGGGCATTCTCTGGTTCCGCTACGGAGGGACGGCCGTCCTCCTGGCCTTTGCGCTTCTGTCGCTGGTGCCGAGTGTCCGCGGGCCGCTCTCCGAGTACTTCGACCGAAGCCTCTATGCCCAGCGGTGGGACTTCCGCCACGAGTGGAAACGTGCGAACCGTGCCTGTGAGCCCACGTCGTCCCTACCGGATCTGGTGCACAGGGCCCGGGAGTTCCTGGACGAGATCCTCGGTCCGACGGCGGTCGCGATCTGGGTGCCGGGGCCGGACAGGGAGCCGTGGGTGCCGGTCAGCTCGGGGAGCGTCGAACTCGGTGCGCTTCGTGCGGACAACCCGATCCGCGTCGCGGTCGAACGAGATCACGAGGTGATGGAGCTGATCGTCGATCGCCCCCACAGCTTCGAGGACATTCCAGCCGTGGTGGAGAACCTCCTCCTCGTGGAGAGTCGGGGATTCCGGGTCTTTCTCGGAATGTACTCCGGGCAGGCCCCGTTCGCGCTTCTCGGGCTCGCGCCCCCGGCTGGATTCCGCCTCGACCGAGAGCACCGGGTGCTCCTCGAGAACTTCGGCGGGCAGCTTGCGAACACGCTCCGGACGACGCTGGTCGGGGAGGATGGGACGCCTAGGCCGCACTCGGAGGTGCAGATGTTCCTCGACGGGCCGGACGTAGATCCCGAGTCGACGGGAGGCGCCGGAGCCAAGGATCCGGGGCGCGAGGACCGATGACCATGAGGGGGAGCCAGAGATGACGGAGTCGACCTCGCAGCGGGTGGCGACGATCGTCGGCCAGATCACGGCCCAGGATCCGGATCCGAGTACGGACGGGGAGCAGTCGCTCCGGGACCTGGGCATCAGCTCGCTCCGGATGATCGAGCTGATCGGGACGCTCGAGACCACGTTCTCGATCCGGATCGAGGACGATGAGATCGACGAAGAGAACTTCGGGACGTTGGCCGGACTGATCCGGTACGTGGAAGAGAAGACGGCGGGATGAAGCGGATCGTAATCATCGGTGCGGGAGGGCACGGCCGGGGGATCCTGGAGATCCTACGCGCAGCTGCGTCCGACCGGAGCGACCCGCCGATGGTGCACGGATTCCTCGACGACGATCCCGATCGCACGGGGAGCACGGTGGGCGGGGTGAGTGTGCTCGGCACCACCGAACTCATGCCCCAGCTCGCTTCCGAGTTCCGCTTCCTCATCGGGGTGGGCGATCCTGACCCACGGCGCGCCGTGGCCGAGCGCGTGCTCGAGGCAGGCGGGGAGTTCGCTCTCGCCGTCCATCCGAGTGCGGTGATCTACGGCGACGTCTCGCTCGGGCCCGGTACGGTCATCGGCGCCGGAGCCGTGGTCGCGGCGAACACGTCGTTCGGTCCGCAGTGCCTCGTCAACCTCGGGGCGACGGTGGGCCACGATTGCCGCCTCGCCGCCTATGCGACGGTGGCGCCGGGGTCGAACTTGGGCGGATTCGTGACGATGGAAGAGGGGAGCTTCGTCGGTCTGGGCGGGGTCGTGGTACCCGGCAAGACGATCGGCTCCTGGTCCAAGCTGGGGCCGGGATCCGTGCTCCTCGAAGATCTGGCCCCGGATCGGATCGCGTTCGGTGTACCCGCGCGCGTCGTCGACCGGAGGAAGCGGCGCTGAGAGGCGCCCGGAGTGATGTCTTTGGAGCGGCGACGGCTGGTGCCGTCATCGAACGGCGGGAGCGCCGACGACAGGGAGGTAGGGTGAACGCAAGGAAGCTCGAGACACGGTTGCGGTGGAGGATGGGCGGCAACGCTGCCCTCTCCTGCCTGGCCTTCGTGTGCGCCTTCGGCGTCTTCTTGGCAGGGGCCGCATCGGCCCAGAACAGCCCGACCCAAGCCGTCGGGACCCAGAAGGGCGTCGAGGCCCCGGCGACGACGTATCTGACCATCACGTCGGACCCGCCCGGCATCGTCGTCAAGCTGATCGGGGAGTACGAGTTCGTGGGGACGACCCCGTGGAACCTCTTCCGACCGGTCGCGGGGATCTATCGGGTGGAGGCGAGCGCTCCCGGCTACGGCACCTGGAGTCGACAGGTCGTGCTCGGTCCGACCGGGATCCAGGACCTCCACATCAAGCTCTCCCGGAAGTCACGCTTGTCCGCTGCCGGGCGGAGCCTGGTCTTCCCCGGATGGGGACAGCACTACAACGAGTCCAAGGGAAAGCGGAACCTCGTCTGGCTCGCAGAGACGGGCGCGCTCGTCGCCACCTACGTCTACTGGATCCGGTACCAGGACAAGGTAGACGACTTCGATCGGGTGGCCGAGTTGTACGAGGACTCCCGAGACGTGGACGCGATTCCGATCCTGCGCAGGGAACTCGAACGCAGGAGCGAGCGTGCCGACGATGCGTTCGACAGCGTGCAGCGCGCGCAGATGGTGGCGATCGGCGTCTATGCGTTCGCATTCCTCGACGCGCTCTTCTCCGGGCCCGAAGAGGCGGGAAGCCCGCTTCCATCGAGGGCCGAGCTGGACGCGGGGAAGGACCCGGGAACGTCCTTGGGTTGGGCAGCGAAGGTGGACGGACAGGAGTCTCGTCTCGGCCTCCGGCTGAGCTTCTGAGGAGATCGAAACGATGCGAATGATCAGGAATGGACTCTTCGGATCCTGGGCCGCCCGAATCGGTCTCTTGGCCGGATGCGCCACCCTCGCGCTCTTCGGATGCTCTGAGGACCACTCTCTCGACTCGGTGAAGAACCCTGCGGACCCGAGCGTCTCGGGAATCGAGCCGCCAACCCCAAGCCGCCTGAGCGCCGACGTGTCGAGTCGGACGGTCACCCTCGATTGGGACCTTTCGGACGACACACACGCGAACGAGGTGGATCGCTATCGCATCTACCGGCTCGAGCCGACAGACATCGCGTTCCAACGCGTGGACTCGACCGATGCTCCGCCCATCGCTCTCTCGGGCCTCGACAACGGGACTATCTACCGGTTCCGGGTCAGTGCCGTCCTCAAGAACGGACTGGAAGGGAACCTGTCCAGCTCGATCAGCGCGACGCCGGGCATCTTCGGTATCGTGCTCGCGGGCGGAGACAACAGCACGAACACGCGCGACATCACGATCACGGCGCAGTCGACCGGCGGGACGGTCGGGGTGAAGCTGGGCACGAGTTCGGACCTGACGTCCGCGTCGACGCGTCCCTTCTCGACCGTACTCTCCTGGACGCTCGACGCGGTCGACGGGGAGCAGACGGTCTACGCGCAGTTCATCGACGCGCAGGGGAACTCGTCTCCCGTCGTGAGCGACTCGATCGTGCTCGACCGGAGGGCCGAGATCCTCTCGGTCAGCGCGAGCCCGCTCGATGTAGCGCCGGGGGAGACGGTGCAGTTCCGGCTCGACGCGGACGAGCCGTTCGGCGAGGCCTCCGTCGTGCTCGGCAGCAACGAACGCACGATCACGCTCCGCGACGACGGTACCTCGGGCGACCAGACCGCGAACGACGGAGTCTACTCTCGGGACTACGTGGCCGAAGAAGACCTCCAGATCTTCGAAGCGTTGGTCACGGGACAGTTCACCGATCAGGCAGGGAACCGGGCCAGTCCGCGCGTCGCGTCCGGGCGGCTCACGGTGTCCCAGGATCCGACCCCGGTCGTCTTGGGCGCGCCCCAGAGCTCGACCCCCACGGAGATCACGCTCAGCTGGTCTCAAACACCGGACGCGATCCGCTTCTCGAACTACCGCGTCTACCGGGGAACGAGCGCGAACGTCTACACCAATCCTGCACGGCGGCTCCTCACGGAGATCTTCTCGATCGCGCAGACCACCTACACCGACACCGATCTCGATCCGAGCCAGACCTACTACTACGTGGTCGAAGTTCGGGACGACTTCGGAAACGGAGTGCCGAGCAACGAAGTGAGTGGCCGTACGCTCACGAACACGCCTCCCGACGCGGTCGTCCTCGATACCCCGACCGAAGTCTCGGAGGATGCGATCGTCCTGAACTTCTCGCGCAGCTTCGCGGAGGACTTCGCCGAGTACCGGGTGTTCCGCTCGCTCCAGGCGGACGTCGTGAACGACTCCGAGCGTCGTCTCCTCACTCGGATCACGAACGCGGCGACCACGTCCTACACGGACCGCACGGAGCTCGAGCAGAACCGGACCTACTACTACGTGGTGGTGGTCGCGGACGAGTTCGGGGCGACGGCCGCGAGCAACGTGATCAACGCAACGACGCCTGACCGGCTTCCTACCCCGGTGGACCTGTCGGAGCCGAGTTCGGTGGGAGAGACGAGCGTCCTCCTCAGCTGGACCACGAACGACGAACTCGACTTCGAGCGCTACGAAGTGCGCCGGTCCGGAACGGCCGGTGTGTCCGAGACCTCGAGCCTCATCGCCTCGATCTCCGACTCCGACGTTTCGTCCTACCTCGACACGGGGCTGACCGAGAACACGGAGTACTTCTACCGTGTCTTCGTGGTCGATCGAGGCGGCAACCGGAACGGGAGCGGGGAGATCCAGATCCTCACGGGGAACGCGGATCCGTCGGCGGTGGTGTTGGCCGCGCCGTCCGAGCAGCAGGGCGCGCAGACTCCGTCGGTCGTCCTCTCCTGGGGCCGCTCGAGCGCGCACGACTTCGAGCGCTACCGGATCTTCCGAGACACGTCTCCGGGCGTGAGTACGGCTTCGACCGCGGTGCGTTCCATCCTGGACCCGTCCGTGACCTCGTTCACGGACCGGGACCTCGACGACAACACGAAGTACTACTACCGCGTGTTCGTCGAGGACGACGCGGGCGGCGCCACCGGCTCCAACGAGCAGTCGATCACGACCGACAACCGGCCGCCGACGGCGGTGGAACTCGTCGTGGCCGGAACGACGCCGACCAGCATCACCCTGAGCTGGACGGAGAACGCGAACGCGGACTTCGACGAGTACCGGCTCTACCGGGGGACGACGGACTCGAACATCAGCACGCTGGTCTCGACCTTCTCGCAGCGGGAGCAGACGGGCCACACCGTCTTCGTCACGCTCGGGGACGAGACGGTCTACTTCTTCAAGGTGGTCGTGTACGATCGGGACATCGTCACGGGCGAACGGCTGAGCACCGACTCCAACGTCGTGAGCGGTCAGGCCTCCGCCAACTGATCTGGACGGATCCCGGCGTCGTCTCCCCATGAGGTGCACGTCGGGATCTCGGTCCCGGGACCACGCTGATGTCACGGATGATGGGAGCGGAGCGTGCACGTGCGCGCTCCGCAGGCTTGGCCTCACTTCGCCTCGGCGCGCTCCTCGTTCTCGCCGCCGTCTTGGCCGGCTGTACGGACTCGAGCCCGACGCCTCCTCCACCACCGGATCTGCCCCCGCCGGCACCCTCGGGCCTCACTGTGAGAAGCGGGGCGTTCGTAGACACCCTCACCTGGTCCCCCGTCGACGCGGTCGACTTCCAGGCTTACGAAGTGTGGCGCGGGCGACGGGGCAGCTTCGCCGGAAGTCCGGACACGACGTGGGTCCGGCTGGGGCGGAATGCGTCGGCTCTCGATACCGTCTGGATCGATCCGTATGTTTCCCCCGGCCATCGGTACGCCTATCGCGTGTGGGCGCTGGACCTCGCCGGCCAGCGGAGTGACGACGC
Source organism: Candidatus Eiseniibacteriota bacterium (assembly GCA_020633975.1). Taxonomy (GTDB): domain Bacteria; phylum Eisenbacteria; class RBG-16-71-46; order CAIMUX01; family CAIMUX01; genus JACKCR01. The sequence continues at coordinate 946,135 of JACKCR010000002.1, forward strand.
CCGGATCGAGGCCACGACCACGCTGCCCGACGGGCTCGCGCTCGGCTTCGAGCCGCGCCGCGCGTCCGTCCAGGCGGGGACCGAGGTCGAACTGACTCTCTGGATCGTGGGCGCAGCGGACCTCCACGGACTCGTGCTCGACATCGTCCACTCCGCGCCTCGGTCCGGGTGCTCGGTGGGCCAGCCGCTCGGCGACCCAACGCTGTCCGTGTGCATGGGCGAACTCCCTGAGCCCACGCAACTCGCGCTCTCAGCGGTCCGCGGTGCGCCCGGACTCACGGGATCGGCGGAGCTGGCGACCATCCGGTTGGGCCCCGTCCCTGCGGTGCCCGACAGCGTCTTTCTTCGCGTGCACGCGCTGGAAAGGGAAGACGGCACCGCGATTCCAGGAGCGGAGAGCGCGGAGCTTCTGCCCGCTTCATGGGAGATCGCGATCGATCCAGAAGAGGCGGAGAGCCGGTGAGGGAGGTTTCCTTGGGGAGGTTTGGTGCTCCTAGGCGCGACGCCCGCTCGGGCCGATTCGGTGGCCGTCCGGTCCTCGTCGCATCTCTGGTTCTCTTCGGGCTCGTCGTGCTTCCCGCGGTCATGGCACGGTCCGCGAGTGCAGACCGTCGTTCGATCCCTCCCGCCGCCGGCGTCGGCGCCTGGGCGACCGACTTCGGTGCGCAGGGGGTGGACGGAGTCGCCCATGCTGTCATCGCACGCTCCGATGGCCTTTGGATCGGCGGGGAGTTCGGGGTCGCCGGCGACCGAGTCGCCCAAAACGTGGCGCACTTCACCGGGGCCGAGTGGGTCGACGCCGGGGCGTTCGACGATCGTGTCTCTTGCTTTGCGCTTCACGAGGACGCGCTCGTAGCAGGAGGTCGCTTCGAGTTCGCGGACGGCGCGTTGGCGTCGCGGATCGCCGTGCTCGATCCTGAGACGGGTTGGGAGCCGCTGGGTGCGGGGTTCGAGAACCGCACCGCTCCAGAGGACTGTGAAGTCTTCGCTCTTCTCTCGCTCGAGGGGCGCCTCTACGCAGGCGGCACGTTCACCCACGCGGATGGTGTTCCTGCTGCGGGGCTCGCAGTGTGGGACGGCGAGAGCTGGTCTGCAGTCCCTGGCGCGGCTCTCGAGGGCACGCGCCTCACCGTGCGCGCTCTCGAGCCGTTCGACGGAGGCATCGCGGTGGCCGGTCGGTTCGAACGGGCGGGTGCCGTCGAACTCGGGTCGATCGGTGTCTGGCGGGAGGGGGAGTGGACCGCCATCGGGGAAGGCCTCGGAGACATCGTCTACGACCTCGAGACGCACGAGGGCCTTCTCATCGCGGTCGGGTACTTCCGTCTCACGGACCGCGACGACCCGCTCGCCGGGTTCGCGGCCTGGGACGGAACGAGCTGGTCTTCCTGGGGCTCGGAGTTCCAAGGGATCGACCCTTCGGTACGCTGCGTGGCGGAGTTCCGCGGTGAGCTCATCGTGGCCGGTGACTTCACGGAGATCAGCAACGCGCGGTACTCGCAGATCGCGAGGTGGAACGGCACTTCCTGGCAGCGGATGTCGAGCGGATTCATCGAGACCGGCGCGGTGTACGACCTCGGACTCTACGGATCGACTCTCGTCGCCGCCGGCAGCTTCTGGAATGCGGCCGGCCACAGCTGCTGGGGGCTTGCGAGGTGGGGTGGGTCCGCCTGGAACCCGATCGGATTCGAGCACGGCATCCACGGAGAGGTGTCCTCCATGTCAGCCGACGGCGAGAGCATCCTCATCGGCGGCCAGTTCGAGCGCGCGGGTCGGGTCCTAGGCGACAACACCTCGCTCTGGAACGGCGACGCGTGGGTCCCGTTGGGTGCGGACTTCAATCGGTCTGTTTCCGCCGTCCTCGTTGCCGAGAGCGGCGAGTACTTCTGCGCCGGTTCCTTCACCGACTATGACGGAACCGTCATCGCGCGGAACGTCGCCTACTATGCGGACGGTGAGTGGCTGTCTCCACGAGGTGGCGCGAGCGCCGTCTGCTGGGCCCTCACATCGTTCCAAGGCCGCCCCGTCGTGGGCGGCACGTTTCGTCGTGCCGGGGGCTTTCCGGCGGAACGCGTCGCGTCCTGGAACGGGACGACCTGGGATGCGTTCGGCGCCGGAGTGGATGACGCGGTCCGCGCACTGCTCGGTGTCGGGCGCGAACTCTACGTCGGCGGCGAGTTCCGCATGGCGGGCGGAGTGGAGTCGTCTCGGTTCGCGTACTGGAGTGAGGACACCCGCTCCTGGTTCACCTTCCCGTCCGGTCCGAACGATGATGTGCTCGCGCTCGCCCAGTACGGCTCCCAGATCGTTGCCGGCGGAGATTTCTCCGCCGTGGACGGGTTCGACGTAGGTCGGATCGCGGCCTGGGACGGAACAGGCTGGTCGACGTTCGGTGACGGGTTCGACGGGTCCGTTCGCGCGCTCACGGTGCACGAGGGTCGACTCGTCGCCGGGGGCACGTTCACTCATGCCGACGGCAAGCCCGCCCCTGGCCTCGCCTTCTGGGACGGCGCCGGATGGAACGCGGTCGACGGCGGAGTGGAGGGACACGAAGCCGCTGTGAACGCGCTTCTCTCTCACGGAGAGGACCTCGTCCTCGGCGGAGACTTCGCCGTCGCTGGAGGCACGGTCGCTCTCGGCTTCGCCATCCGTACCGGCCCGCTCGAGCTCGAGGTGTGGCCCGGTGACTGCAACAACGACGGGCGGGTAGATGGCTTCGATCTCCTGGCCCTGGCCCGCCAGTGGGACCGCATCGGCCCCTCGCGAACCGAGACCGGCACGGACTGGTCTCCCTCCGTCGCCGAAGACTGGGAGCCCGTGCAGGCGACCTATGCCGATGCCGACGGTTCCGGTCAGGTCGATCTGAACGATGTCGTCGCCGTGATCGAGAACTGGGGAGAAGACCGCACCGAAAGCCTCGACGGAGCCACCACACCGGCCGTCCTACCGGAGGACCTGACCTGGCTCGAGTCGTTCCCGCCGGAGCAGCTCCTGGCGCTCTCGCAGCGGCTCGAGGGCCGCGGAGGCGTCGCCCGGGAGCTCTCCGCGCAGATCGACGAGATCCTCTCGGGGAGTGCGTCGCCGAGCGCTGGATGGTCCAGTTGGGTACGACTGGCGGCGAGCCCCACTGCGGCGTCTCCGAAGCTCTTGCTCGAGCTTCCCGAACCGAGCCTCGTGCGGGTGGAAGTCATCGACGTTGCGGGCCGGAGACTCTCCGACCGGACACACGTGTTGGAGACGGGGACGCAGGAGTTGGATGTGTCGGCGGGACGGAACGACCTAGAGTCCGGCGTCTACTTCGTTCGGGTCACGTCCGCGGACCACGCGCGGACGCTTCGATTCGTGCGGCTTCGCTGACGAGAAAAACCCTCGCCGACGGGTCCGCCGTCGACGAGGGTTCGCAGTCTCGACCGATCTGGTTCGGCCTAGTTGTTGTCGAAGACCGGGCCCGGTTCTCCGTCCGTGACTCTGCGCGCCATCAGCTTCGCTTCCGGCAGGAGGCTCATCGCCTCGGCGAGTTCGGGGTCCGCCTCGATCAGGATCTGATACCGCTGCGGCTCGCCCCAGAGGGTGCGGGCGATTTCCGCCTTGATCGAGCGCTCGACGAGCTCGCGGTGCACGGCGAGCGAGTCGGCCGAGTACTCGAGCTCCCGCGAGTCCAGGAACTTCTCGAACGCGCTGAGATCCTTGTCCGAGAGCTGGAAGTTGCGACGGAAGAGGTCGAAGTCCTGCTCCTTGGCGTCGAGTCCGTTCTGGGACACGTAGACCGGTGCGAAGTCGAAGAATGCGCGGTCTGCGTTGAGCTGGGTCGTCGCTTCGGAGTTCGGATAGGCGAGGTCGACTTCCACGTCGGGGAAGATGCCGCCGCCGCCGAGAACGGTCCGGTTTCCGGCAGTACGGAACTTCTCGATCGTCGTGTCGGCCACCGCCTGCTCGTGGTTCGCCTCGATCTCGTCGAGCGTTTCCGCGGAGAGATAGGCGTCCCGGTCGCTGTAGTCCCGCTGGATGAGACGACCGCTCGGCGTGTAGTAGCGCGCGACCGTGAGGAGCAGCGCGGCGCCGTTCTTGAGCTTGTACTGGCGCTGGACGAGCCCCTTGCCGAACGTGGTCTGTCCGACGATGAGCGCCCGATCCCAGTCCTGGAGAGCGCCGGAGACGATCTCGGAGGCGGACGCACTGCCGTGGTCGACCATGACGATGAGCGGCTGCTCGGTGAAACGGCCGCGACCGGTCGTGTAGTAGTCCTCGCTCGCGTCGGGGAGACGGCCCCGCGTGTAGACGATCCGCTTGTCGCCGGTGAGGAACATGTCCGACACCTCGATCGCCTCGTTGAGGTAGCCGCCCGAGTTCCCGCGGAGGTCGAGGATCATCTGCTCCATGCCCTTGCCCTTGAGGTCCTCGATCGCCTCCCCGAGCTCGTCACTGGTCGTGGCGCTGAACCGGTTCATCCGGACGTAGCCGATGTTGTCCGAGAGCATGAAGTGATAGGGGACGGACAGGATCGGAATCTCGTCCCGGACGATGTCGAACTCGAGGAGCTCGTCGTGGCCTTCCCGTTCGACCGAGACATGAACCGTGGTGCCGCGCGGGCCGCGGAGCTTGTCGAACACCTCTTCCCGGGTGATGCCCTTGGCCGACTCGCCTTCGATCTTCGCGATCACGTCGCCGGCGCGGATACCGAGCTTGTAGGACGGAGAGCCTTCGATCGGGGAGATGACGGTCAGCTTGCCTTCGACGATGTCGAACGAGACGCCGATGCCGTAGTAGGTACCGCGGTTCCGTTCCTGCATCCGTCCGAAGCGGTCCGCATCGAGGTAGTTGCTGTGCGGATCGAGCTCCTCGAGCATCCCGGTGATCGCTCCGTCGATCAGCTCTTCTCCGTCCACCTCGTCGACGTAGTTGTCGCTGATGTGGCCCAGCACCTGGGAGAACACGCCCAGCTGGTTGTAGATCGAGTTCCCGTACGCCATCACGTTGCCGAGGAAGATGAACCCGGCCAAGATCCCGACGACGACCAGCAACGTGCTAGCGAAGTAGAAAACGCGCTTTCCGCTCATGTCCGCTCCCGTGGGGTGGGGTTTCGGAGGGACAGTCTCCCTGCTGTCCGTTCCTATGTCGCGAGCATACACCGATTTGCGGCTGCGGTTCGGGGCTTTTGCGCCGTTTTGTGACCTTTTGGCGCGTCCCCGGTCTCGAATTGCAACCGCGTGTGGTTACTCGTATCGTCACCGTTTGCCGATTCCAACAGGTGAAGCCATCTAGAGAATTGGATGCTCTAGAACGGGATCGGTCACACCGAGTTCAAAGGGAGGCGCCTCTCCGGCGGCGGAGGTGATCCCGACAGTGGGGAGTTCTCTGGAACCGGCGAGCAGAGTGGAGATGGGCGGATGAAAGTCTTCCTCACCGGTGGAACTGGATACCTCGGGAGCCAGCTGCTCGAGGGGCTGCTGGACGCGGGACACGAAGTGAGCGCTTTGACCCGCCGCCCCCGCACCGACGACGAGCGCCCAGGCCTTCGCTGGGTGCTCGGGGATCTCGGAGAGCGCCTGCCCGAAGCTTCGGAGTTCAACCAACACGCGGTCGTCGTCCATTCCGCGGCCATGGTGAAGACCTGGGCGCCGGACCCCACGGAGTTCGATCGGGTCAACGTCCTGGCCTATCAAAAACTCCTCGAACGATGCGCCATCGCCGGGGTGACCAAGGTCGTTCACACCTCCAGCTTCTTCAGCCTCGGCCCCTCGCCGTCGCCCACGCCGATCGACGAGAAGAGTCGGGCCGAGCGGACCCATTTCTACACGGACTACGAACGGACCAAGTACTTGGCGGACCAAGTCACCGATCGCTTTCTCGACAAGGGGCTCCCGATCGTCACCCTCTACCCGACCATCCTGTTCGGACCGGGGAAGTGCACGGACGGCAACCTCCTTGGGAAGCTCGCGTACTGGGTCCGCGAAGGCACGTTCCCGGGGCAGATCGGCTCCGGCCGGCAGGTTTGGAACTACGCCTTCGTCCCCGACGTGGTCGCGGGGCATGTTGCCGCGATCGAGCGGGGGATGGGTGGGCACAAGTTCATCCTCGGGGGCGAGAACATCGCTCTAAGCGACATCCTGCGGATGATTTTCACCAAGCTGGACAAGCCAGTGAAGATGCGGACGATTCCGGTACCGATCGCCGAAACTTTGGGTCGTTTGATGGAGTTCGGCGCCCGATTCACCAAGAAGGCGCCCGAGCTGACGCGGGGTGCGGCGGGCGCCTACAGGGAGCATTGGGCCTACAGCTCGACGAGGGCGGAGCGGGCCCTGGGCTACACGATCACGCCGCTCGACGAAGCACTCGACCAGACCGTGGACTGGGTCCGTGGTCTGGAAAGTTGGGGAGACTCCGAATGAACCTCGCGCCTCCGGCTCCACTCTACCTGACGTTCGGGCTCCCGATCGTTCTGGGCGGACTCGCCTTGGCGCTCGGGTGGGTTCGACGGTCCGCATTCCTTGCGGGGGTGCCCTTCGGCGCGGCCGTCCTCTGGCTCGGAGGGCTGGGTGGGTTCCTCGTCCTGCTCGGATTCTTCCTCTGGGGAACGGCGGTGACCCGCCTCGGATACTCGGCGAAGGCCGCCAAGGGGGTTGCGGAGGAACAAGGCGGGCGCAGAGGAAGCAGCCATGTCCTGGCGAACTGCGGGGCTGGCCTCCTCGTCCTCGGTCTCCGGGCCATTCTGGTGCGAATGGGAGCGGCGGACGGTATCCCGGAAGAGCCCCTGCTCTGGGCCGCTTTCGTCGGGAGCTTTGCCGCGGCGGCGTCGGACACGACCAGCTCCGAAATCGGCCAACTCTATGGGAAGCGGACGGTTTCCCTGCGCACGCTGCGGGCCGTGCCCGTCGGGACGGAGGGGGCGGTGTCCCTCGAGGGGCTCCTCGGTGGGTTGGTGGCTGCAGGCATCTTGGGCGTACTGGGTGGCGTTCTGGGACTTCTCGCGCCGATTGGGGTCCTCGCTGTGACGATCGGCGGTTTCCTGGGCAACTTGCTCGAGAGTCTGGTCGGGAGCTGGGGACGAAGAATGCTCCCGCACGGTGGGCTCAACTTCGCGAACACCGTGGTGGGCGCGGGGCTCTCGGCTGCGCTACTGTGGATGGCTCTTCGGCTCGGATAGCGGGCAAAGAGACCGGCGCCGGCGTTCCCGCGAAGGCGGAATGCGGCCAGGGAAGGTGTGCCGGCGGACCAGGGCAGGCACAGAAGACACAATCGGTTCGAAGGATATCCGGCCGCCGGGACGATAAGGGCGTCGAGGAGGAAACCAGCAAATGTCTCTACTGCAGAAGATCGAGCGCCGCGAGGCACACCTCGGAGTGCTCGGGATGGGGTACGTCGGGCTGCCTTTGGCGATGGAGTTCTGCAAGGCGGGCTTCCACGTCACCGGCTTCGACGTCGACGCCAAGCGAGTCGCCCAGCTCGCGGATGGAATCTCATACATCAAGGACGTTCCTTCGGAGGAAGTCGCCCGCTTCGTGAAGGAAGGGCTCTTCCGTCCGACGATCGACTTCGACCTTCTCGCCGAAGTCGACACGGTCAACATCTGTGTTCCGACTCCGCTGCGAAAGACGAAGGACCCGGATGTTTCGTACATCGTGTCCGCGGTGTCGGAGATCAAGAAGCGGCTCCACAGCCCGCAGCTAGTCTTGCTCGAGAGCACGACCTACCCGGGCACCACCGTCGAACTCGTGCTTCCGGAGCTCGAGGAGACGGGGCTCCAGGTCGGGAAGGACTTCTTCCTCGGCTTCTCTCCCGAGCGTGTGGACCCGGGCAACCCGGTCTACCAGACGAAGAACATCCCGAAGGTGGTTGGTGGAGTGACGCCCGAGTGTTCGAAGCTCGCGGCCGCGCTCTACGGTACGGGGATCGACACCGTCGTCCCCGTGAGTTCCCCGCAGGTCGCCGAGATGGTGAAACTGCTCGAGAACACGTTCCGTAGCGTCAACATCGGGCTCGTCAACGAGCTCGCGCTCCTCTGCAAGAAGATGGGGATCAACGTCTGGGAAGTGATCGATGCCGCGGCGACCAAGCCGTTCGGTTTCATGCCGTTCTACCCCGGTCCGGGGCTCGGCGGTCACTGCATCCCGGTCGATCCGTTCTACCTCTCGTGGAAGGCGCGGGCTGCCGGCTTCGAGGCGCGGTTCATCGAGCTCGCGGGTATGGTCAACGGAGCCATGCCGGACCACGTGGGCATGCTGGTCGCGCAAGCGCTCAACAACATCGAGCGCTCGGTCAAGGGCAGTCGCGTGATGGCCCTCGGTGTCGCCTACAAGGCCGACATCGACGACGTCCGCGAGTCACCGGCCCTCGACGTGATCGAGATTCTTCGCCGCATGGGAGCGGACGTCGTCTACCACGACCGGTACGTTCCGCATCTTCATCTCGAGTCGGACGGATCCACGATGGAGTCCGTGCCGCTCGACGAGAAAACGCTGGCGAACGTCCAGTGCGTGGTCGTGACCACGGCACACAAGGGGATCGACTACGGTTGGGTACTTTCCCAGGTTCCCGCCATGGTCGATACGCGCAACTGTCTTCCGAACGTGGAGGATCCGAAGCTCGTCCGCCTCTAGCCGGACGCCGATTGGAGCCCGCCGGGCTCCGGTCGGTTTTGGAATGACGGTAGACCGCCACACGGATGCGGTCGCTCGCCGGACGAAATCGGAGCGGGAAGACGTAGGGGAGCAAGGAGGAGGACTGGATGATCTCAGGTAGCAGATGGATCCTCGTCACCGGGGGTGCCGGGTTCATCGGAGGACACATCGCCGAGCGGTTGCTGGAGGAGGGGAACAAGGTTCGCATCCTCGACAACTTCTCGACGGGGAGCCGGAAGAACGTCGAACGCCTCGACGGGCTCGCCCGTGACGGCTACTTCGAGGTCGCCGAGTGTGATCTTCGGGACGCGCAGTCCGTAGAGGACGCGATGCTCGACGTGACGCACGTCGTCCACCAGGCCGCTCTCCCGAGCGTCGAGCGTTCGATCCAAGCGCCCACGACGACGCACGAGGTGAACACCACCGGAACCCTCCACGTGCTCGAATCCGCGCGTCGCGGTGACGTCCAGCGAGTGGTGTTTGCGGGATCGTCCAGTGTCTACGGAGACCAGGGCGAGCTCCCGAAGCGCGAGTCGATGCGGCCGATGCCGAAGTCGCCCTATGCTCTCAGCAAGCAGATGGGTGAGGCCTACTGCTCCCTCTACTCGGAACTCTACGGGCTCGAGACGGTGACGCTTCGTTACTTCAACGTCTTCGGACCCCGCCAGAATCCGGACTCGCAGTACGCGGCCGTGATTCCTCTCTTCACCCGGGCGATCCTCCGCGGCGACCGGCCGAAGGTGTTCGGTGACGGTGGCCAGACGCGCGACTTCACGTTCATTGCGAATGTGGTCGACGCGAACCTCCTCGCTCTCGGAGGAGGCGGAAAGGCCGGGAGCATCTACAACGTCGCGTGTGGAGACCGGATCTCGCTGCTCGAGCTGCTCTCCGAACTCCAGGGGATCATCGGAACGAAGATCGAACCGGAATTTCATCCGGCGCGAAAGGGCGACGTACGAGACTCCCAGGCCGGGATCGAAAAGGCGGTCGAAGAGCTCGGCTTCAAGCCACGAGTCGGATTCCGCGAGGGGCTCACGCAGACGGTGAACTGGTTCCAGAGCGAGGAGGGTGCGCGATGAGTCGCGGGTCGGTTCCTTCGATCGGAATGGTCGGAGTCGGAAACTGGGGAAAGAACCATCTCCGGAACTTCGCGTCCCTCACGAGCTGTCGTCTCGGTGGGATCTGTGACCGGGACCCGGCGGTGCTCGCCCGCGTGCGGGAGGAGCATCCCGACGTCTTCGTGACGGACGACTTCGACGCGCTGCTCGCGCGTCCGGACATCGACGCAATGGTGATCGCGTCCTCGGCCGTTACCCACGCTCCGCTCGGCGTGCAGGCCCTCGAGAGCGGTCGTGACGTCTTCCTCGAGAAGCCGATGGCGCTCTCTTCGAAGGACGGAGAAGCCATTCTCCGGGCGGCGGAGAAGAAGGACCGGATCGTCATGGTCGGCCACCTGCTTCTCTATCATCCGGCCGTCGAGTATCTGAAGAGCTTGGTCGACGAAGGCGAACTCGGCGACCTCCACTACATCTACTCCGAGCGCGTCAACCTCGGAGCCATCCGCTCGGACGAGAATGCGATGTGGAGCTTTGCCCCGCACGACCTCTCGATCGTGGGCCTCCTCTTCGACGAGCAGCCGGAGTCGGTCAGTGCGCGGGGCGGTTGCTACGTCCAGGAGAGCATCGAGGACGTCGTCTTCCTCAACGTGAAGTATCCGAGCGGCCGAACGGCCCAGATCCACGTGAGCTGGCTCGATCCGCACAAGATCCGGAAGACGACGCTCGTCGGCAGCAAGAAGATGGCGGTCTTCGACGACATGGAGCCGGCGGAGAAGATCCGGATCTACGACAAGGGCGTCGACACTCCTCAGTTCGTCAGCTACGACCAGGCGCCGGCGCTCCGCTTCGGGGACATCGTCATTCCGCAGCTCAAGATGAAGGAGCCGCTCCGGATCGAGTGCCAGCACTTCGTCGACTGCGTGCGCGAGCGGAAGCGTCCGCGCACGGACGGCGAGAGTGGACTCACCGTCGTCCGTATTCTGGAGGCGGGACAGCGTTCCCTCGAGCGCGGGGGAGAGCCGATCCGCATCGGCTAGCAGGCCGCGGCAGCGGACTAGAGTGTTTCGAGGCCGGAGCCGTCCTCCGTGCCTCGCGCCGGACTCCAGAGACTGGCAGTCCGGCGAGGTTTCGTTCACAACTCCGCCGGAGGACGGGGGCGGAGAGAGCGAGGCAGGGTTTGGAAGCAAAGATCGATCCCTCGGCCAAGGTCGGTGAGGGGACGACGTTCGGATACGGCGTCATCGTCGAGGCCGGCGCCGTCATCGGCAAGAACTGCAAGTTCGGACATCACATCGTCGTGAGCGCCAACGTCACCGTCGGTGACGATTGCCAGGTCGGACATGGGGCGGTCCTCCACCCGGATTCCAAGATCGGGGACCAGGTTCGGATCGACGATCACGTCGTCGTCGGGAAGTGGCCGCTTCGCGCGGTCAACAGCATCCTCAAGCCCACGCAGCAGCTCGACCCAGCCGTGGTCTCGAACCGCTGCATGATCGGGACGCACGCGACCGTCTATCGGGGTGCCACCCTGAACCAGGCGATCCTCGTGGCGGACCAGGCCACGATCCGTGAGCGCGTCACGATCGGCGAGTTCACCATCGTGGGTCGTGGCGTGGTGGTCGAGAACGACTGCACCGTCGGTCGCTATTGCAAGCTCGAGACGGAGAGCTACATCACCGCATACTCCACTCTCGAGGATCGTGTGTTCATCGCGCCCCAGGTTGCGACGTCGAACGACAACTTCGTCGGCCGCACCGAGGAGCGCTTCCAGCACTTCAAGGGCGTGACCGTGAAGCGGGGCGGCCGGGTCGGCGTCGGCTCGGTGATCCTGCCGGGCAAGACGATCGGCGAGGACGGCCTCGTCGCTGCCGGTTCCGTCGTCTCGAAGGATGTGCCTGCGCGCCAGATCGTGCTCGGACAGCCGGCCCGGGAGTTCCGTGCCGTTCCCGAGGAGCAGCTGCTCGACAACCAGGGCTGGCCGGAGTAAGCGGCCCACAAGGCCAACGGGGTGGGAGTGGACGTGTTCGTTGCCGCTCCCGCGACCCGCTCGGCCGCGTAATCGAAGGAGTTCTCGACGATGCAAGTACCTCTGTTGGATCTCAAGGCTCAGTATCAGGCGCTGCGCGAGCCGATCCTCGCGGCCGTCGACGAGACGTTCGCTTCCGGCGCCTGGATCATGGGGCCGAAGGTCAAGACGTTCGAGGAGGAGGTCGCCTCCTACGTCCACGCCAAAGCCGCGATCGGATGCGCCTCCGGCACCGACGCGCTGCTTCTCTCCGTGCGGGCCTTGGATCCGAAGCCGGGCGACGAAGTGATCGCGCCCGCCTTCACTTTCTTCGCCACGGGTGGTGCGACCGTCAATGCCGGCGCGACGCCGGTGTTCGTCGATTCGCAGGAAGACAGCTTCAACGTCGATCCGGCCGCGATCGAGAGAGCGATCACGCCGAAGACGCGCGCGATCATCCCGGTCCACCTCTTCGGCCAGTCCGCGGACATGGACCCGATCATGGCGATCGCGAAGAAGCACAACCTCGCGGTGATCGAAGACGCGGCGCAGTCGATCGGCTGCACCTACGGAGACCGTCCGGTCGGATCGATCGGTGACGTCGGCTGCTTCTCGTTCTACCCGTCCAAGAACCTGGGCGGAAACGGAGACGGCGGCATCATCACCACGAACTCCGCCGAGTGGGAAGACAAGCTGCGCGTTCTCCGGGTCCACGGAGCGAAGAAGAAGTATCTGAACGAGGTCATCGGATTCAACAGCCGGCTCGACGCGGTCCATGCCGCGATCCTGTCCGTGAAGCTGAAGCATCTGGACGACTGGTGTGCGGCTCGTCAGGCGAACGCGGCCCGGTACGACGAAGCCTTCAAGGGCGTCGACGGAATCGCCACTCCGCCGCGAGCGATCCCGGGCAACCACGTGTTCAACCAGTACACGATCCGTGTGAAGCGCGGCTCGCGGGATGCGCTCCAAGCACACCTCAAGGAGAACGGAATCGGGTGCGAGATCTACTACCCGTATCCGCTCCACCTGGTGCCGGCGTTCGGGAACCTCGGGTACGAGAAGGGAAGTCTTCCGGTGTGCGAACAGCAGGCCGTTGAAGCTCTCTCCATCCCGATCTTCCCGGAGATGAACTCCGACCAGCAGGGCTACGTGGTCGAGACGATCAAGAACTGGGTGAAGACGCAGTAAGAACGAGCTAGTCTAGCGAACATACGGGGCGGCAGTGGTCCGTTCGGGTCAAACCGGACGGTTCCCACTGCCGTTTTCCTTTGCCGTGTGGGTGCACCGTGCAATCCGCAACGTTTGCATGGCGGAACGCCTAGATCCTCGATGGGGACCGCAACTGAGGGCGAGATAGCGACCTTGGAAGCGGATGGGGAGAAGGCGTTTCCCGAAACCCACAGTCGATAGTGGAACTTGGCTTCGATGGCACGACCCTGGCTGCGAGTTGGGAAGACATCTGTGGCACCTCATGACATCTCCGTCCGTCCAGGGGGCACCTTCATGTCCGGGAACAGCACCGGAAGCACCGCGAAGAGCGGCCAACCCGCGCGATCGACCCATCGCCGGGCCTCGACACCCACGAGCACATTCGACCGCGTATCCACGAACGCGTCGACGCGCCGGGCGCCCGTGACCCTGAGCCGCGCATGGCTTGCGGGTGCAGCACTGCTGTGCGCGCTGAGCACGGCGTCTGTGGCTGGCGAGGAAGCGTTCCAGTCGCGAACCTTCGCAGCCGATCCGACGTGGCAAGCGACGGCGGGTGCGTTCGCCGTGACGGGAGGGGGAGCCGGGAGCCTTGCGGCGAATCCGGCTCTGGCGAGCGAACTCTCGCGTCCGACGATCGCACTCAGCCACCTTCAGTGGGCGGCCGGACTCTCCCGGGAGTGGGCCGCTCTCTCCACACCGCTCGGCACCCGATTCGGTGTCGGGGCCGACTTCGGACTCCTCCGCGCCGACGCGTTGGACGGGTTCGATGAAGCGGGGAATCCGACCGGGACCTTCTCACCGTCCGAATGGGACGTAGCCGCGTCCGTCGGGGCCGACCTCGGTCAGGGGTTCGGACTGGGCGCGGGCGTGCGGTACTTCCGCCTCGAAGACCCGACCGAACCGCTCACTAGCGTCGGAATCTCCGCCGGGGCGACCTGGAGTGGGGAGACGCGGTCGTTCGCCGTGTCCGCGGTGGATCTCGGTTCGACGAGCGACAGCCGGTATGAACTCCCGACCCGCTATCGGGCCGGTGGGCAACAGTGGCTTGCGCCGTGGGCGCGTCTCGGCGCCGGGGTCGAGTACGGAACGGAACTCTCTCTGTCCGTCGGCACGGAGCTCCGTCCCGCGCCATGGCTCTCGCTCCTCGCTGGGGCGGGCCAGGAGTCCGGAGACACGGGCCGCGGCATGTTCTGGTCGACCGGTCTCGGGTTCGAACGGAGTGGGGTGCACGCCAGCTACGCCTTCATCGTCGACGACGTCCTCGGGGATCGTCACCAGCTCGGGATCGAGCTGCCGTTGCGCTCCGAAAACAGCTGGCGCCACCTCGACACTCCGGAGCCGTGATCGACCCATCTATCCGTCCCTACCACGTGGCCTGACGGGCCTCGCGCCTGCCCCATTCTCCCTGGGTTGTGGACCGGAAGCTCCCGGTCTACGATCACGCGGAGAAGGGGATTGGAATGGCGAAGATCTTGGTCACGGGCGGAGCCGGATTCATCGGGTCCCACGCAGCTCTCCATTTTGCGCGGCAGGGATGGTCCGTTCGGATCCTCGATAACCTGTCCCGGGGAGCGCTCCTCAAGAAGGCGGACCCGAACGCGGAGCACAACTGGAACCGGCTCGCCGAGGAGCCCGGCATCGAGCGGGTCCGTGGGGACGTGCGGAACGCCGCTGACGTAGAAGCGGCCGTCGACGGTGTGGACGCGGTGCTGCACGCCGCCGCCCAGACGGCGGTCACCACCTCGACCGTCGACCCTGCCACCGACTTCGATACGAACGCGGTGGGAACGTTCCGGGTGCTCGACGCGATCCGCCGGACCGGACGGAAGGCCAGCTTCGTCTACTGCTCCACCAACAAGGTGTACGGCGAGAACGTGAACAACGTTCCGATCGAGGAAGAGGCGACCCGCTACCGGTTCGCCTCCGAGCACGCCGAGGGGATTCCCGAAACGTTCGGAATCGATCTGTGCGAGCACACGCCCTACGGCTGTTCCAAACTCACCGGCGATCTCTACGCGCAGGACTTCGGCCACCTCTACGGGATCCGGACCGGCATCTTCCGGATGTCCTGTATCTACGGAACCCATCAGTTCGGCATGGAAGACCAGGGCTGGGTGGCCTGGTTCGTGATCGCCGCCATCCGGAACGCCGCTCTCACCGTGTTCGGTGACGGCAAGCAGGTCCGGGACGTGCTCTGGGTCGACGACCTCGTCCGGGCCTACGAAGCGTTCCTCGAGCGCGGTCCCAAAACAGGCGTCTACAACATGGGTGGCGGACCGGAGATGACGTTGTCGCTCCGCGAGCTGCTCAGCCAGCTGAGCGACCGGCTCGGCCGCCCAATCGAACCCGCGACCGGCCCCTGGCGCCCGAGCGACCAGAAGGTGTACGTGAGCGACATCCGGAAGGTTCGCGCGGAGCTCGGGTGGCGTCCCGAGGTGACTCCGGAGCAGGGTGTCGATCGCTTGCTCGCCTGGGTTCAGGAGCACGAGTCCGCCTTCTCTCACCTCTGATCACCGCCTGGGCGGCTCTACCGGTTCCGCCCAGACCGATCCGCGAGTGCCCGCACCTGCTTCGTGAGGCACCCGCTTGCTCACTTCGCCAACCTGCATTTTGCGCCACCGAGCACGCGGGTTCGTCCCACTTCCCGCCGATCGATCCGGGCCGGTGCGCATCCAAACGTTCGGTTCCGAAGTCCAGAGTGAGCCATGGAAACGGCTGTCGGGCCCTCACCGCGGAACTCCATTGCCGGTGGGGCGTTGATCGATGGTTGGTCCGGGGCTCCAAGGCACGAACGGCAATCACTCGAATACGATCGGCCTGCGGTGAGTGAAACCGCTCGCGTCGATGCGCATTGGATGGCGCGACGTGGCCGAGACCGTTGGAAACAGCGAGAGAGCGAGGCGGAGACGACTGACTTGAGAGACCTGTACGACATACTCGGAGTTTCGAGAGAGGCTACGGCGGACGAGATCCGGCGCGCCTACCGGCGCCAAGCCGTGAAGCTCCATCCTGACCGCAACAAAGCGTCCGACGCGGAGGAGCGGTTCAAGGAGCTGGGTGAGGCGTACGAGGTTCTGTCCGACCCGAACAAGCGGGCCCTCTATGACCGCTACGGAGAGCGCTGGAAGGACGCCGAGGCTGCGGCCGGCGCTCGGGGAGACGACTCGCACGCGGGTGGCTTCTCGTGGGAGCCGGGAGGTGCCCAGGGCGGCGGCACGCACGGTGCGTGGCAAGACGTCGACGCAGAGGACGTCGAGGAGCTGCTTCGTTCCGTCTTCGGACACGGATTCTCGGGTGCGGAGTCCGCATCGGGTTTCAGCGGCACCGGTTTCGGTGGACCTGGTGCGGGTGGCTTCGCGGGCTTTGGTCGCGGGGGCTTTGGAAGCTCCGGCTACGAGGATTCACGCGCGGGCTTCGGTGATGCGAACACCAACGGCGCCACTGGGTCCGGTGGCTCAGCGAGGTCTGGAAGGAACGGACAGTTCCGTTCCCAGAGGCCGAAGCAGGAGTTCGAACTGCACCTTCCGCTTGCCGAAGCGCTGAAAGGGGGCGTGCACGCCTTCCGATTCGAGACGGCCGGAGGCACCCGAAACGTCGACGTGCGCTTGCCGGTCGGTGTGGCCGATGGTGCGCGCCTCAAAGTCGACGATCTCCGCGTGCGCGTCCGCGTCGACGCTCCAGCGGACTACGAGATCAGGGGACATGACCTCGTCCGGGACCTGGCCATCGCGCCATGGGAGGCAGTGCTGGGAGGACCGGTGGAGTTCACCCATGCCGACGGCCGAACCCTCCGGGTCACGATCCCGAAGGGTACGCCCTCGGGCCGCGAAGTACGTCTTCGCGGACTGGGCTTCTCGCGCGCGGGGAAAGGAAGAGGCGATCTCCTCCTCCGCGTGCGCATCGAAGTACCGACGGAGCCGAGCTCCAAGGACGAAGAGATTGCACGCCGATGGCGGGACGAGTCGTCGTTCCGTCCGAAGCGTTGAACGAGAATCGAGACCGCGAGGCCCGACGAGGGCCGGAAGGCCGATCAAGGGCCGCGAAGTCTTGACGAGAACCGCCAGGAGGTACAACTAGAGAGATGGATCTGAACCGTTTCACTCACAAGTCTCAGGAGGCGCTGCAGGCAGCTCAAGGAATCGCTGCGCGCCACAGTCATCAAGAGGTCGACGTCGAGCACCTGCTCGTCGCGCTACTCGCACAGGACGAGGGGCTCGTGCCTCGCGTGCTCGCGCGCGACGGCGTCGATGTAGCTGCCGTCTCGAGCTGGCTCGAAAGCGAGCTGGCGAAGCGTCCCAAGGTGACGGGGCCGGGGGCGGAGCAGGGGAAGATCTACGTCACGCAGGCGCTGCAGAAGGTGCTGGCCGAAGCTGAGTCCGAGGCGAAGTCGATGGAGGACGAGTACCTCTCCGTCGAGCACCTCCTGCTCGCACTGCTCGGAAAGCAGGGAAAGCGCAGCGTGGTGGACGGCCTCGCCGGGTTCGGGATCGAGCGCGGCAAGGTGAAGCAGTCGATCGAGGACGTGCGCGGCAGCCAGCGGGTCACGTCGCAGGATCCCGAGCAGACCTACGAAGCCCTCGCCAAGTACGGCGTGGACCTCGTGGCGATGGCGCGCGCCGGCAAGCTCGATCCAGTCATCGGACGCGACGCGGAGATCCGTCAGGTCGTCCGCATCCTCTCGCGCAAGACGAAGAACAACCCGGTCCTCATCGGAGAGCCGGGTACGGGAAAGACGGCGATCGTCGAGGGGCTCGCGCAGCGGATCATCCGCGGGGACGTGCCCGAGTGGCTCAAGGACAGGACGATCTTCTCCCTCGACATGGGCGCGCTCCTGGCCGGTGCGAAGTATCGCGGTGAGTTCGAGGAGCGGCTCAAGGCCGTCCTCCACGAGATCAAGGAGAGCGACGGTCGGATTCTCCTCTTCATCGACGAGATCCACACGATCGTCGGCGCCGGGAAGACCGAAGGATCGACCGACGCCGGGAACATGCTGAAGCCGATGCTCGCCCGCGGGGAGCTCCACTGTATCGGGGCGACCACGCTCGACGAGCACCGGAAGCACATCGAGAAGGACGCTGCGCTCGAGCGACGCTTCCAGCCCGTCCTGGTGGAGCCGCCGACGGTGGAGGACACCATCTCGATTCTGCGCGGGCTGCGCGAGCGGTTCGAGGTGCACCACGGCGTTCGCATTCAGGACAACGCACTGGTCGCCGCGGCCACGCTGTCGAACCGGTACATCACGGATCGCTTCCTCCCGGACAAGGCGATCGACCTGGTCGACGAAGCGTGCGCCATGATCCGCACGGAGATCGACTCGATGCCGTCCGAGCTCGACGCGATCACGCGTCGCGTCATGCAGCTCGAGATCGAAGAGGCTGCGCTCAAGAAGGAGAAGGACGCGGCGAGTCGGGAACGGCTCGACGGACTCCGCAAGGAACTGGCCGACCTCAAGGAGAAAGCCGGTGCGATGCGCGCGCGCTGGGAGGCCGAGAAGAGCGCGATCGTGGACGTACGTGCACTGCGTGAGAAGATCGAGTCTCTCCGGCGTGAGCTGGAGCAGGCAGAGCAGCAATACGACCTCGAGCGCGCTGCCACCATCAAGCACGGGGACATTCCGCGCATGGAGGCCGAGCTGCGCGCCGCGGAAGAGCGGATCAAGGCGGACGAAGAGTCCCGTCTCCTCCGCGAGGAGGTGACGGACGATGAGATCGCGGAGATCGTCTCCCGCTGGACGAGGATTCCGGTGACGCGTCTGGTCGAAGGCGAGCGGGAGAAGCTCCTCCGGCTCGACGAGATTCTGCATCACCGAGTCGTCGGTCAGGACGAGGCCGTGCAGCTCGTCGCGGACGCGGTGCTGCGTGCGCGGGCCGGGATCAAGGACCCGAACCGTCCGATCGGATCGTTCGTCTTCCTCGGTCCCACCGGAGTGGGGAAGACGGAGCTAGCCAAGGCGCTGGCCGAGGCGCTCTTCGACTCCGAGAACAACATGGTCCGGATCGACATGAGCGAGTACATGGAGAAGCACACGGTGTCCCGTCTTCTCGGGGCTCCTCCCGGCTACGTCGGATATGACGAAGGGGGGCAGCTGACCGAAGCCGTGAGGCGGAAGCCGTATTCGGTTCTCCTGTTCGACGAGATCGAGAAGGCGCATCCGGAGGTCTGGAGCGTGCTGCTCCAGATCCTCGACGACGGCCGAGCGACCGACAGTCAGGGACGCACCGTGGACTTCAAGAACACGGTGATCATCATGACGTCGAACCTCGGTTCGCAGCACCTGCTCGAGTCGATGACGCTGGGAGGACAGATCAGCGAGTCGGCGCGAGAGGCCGTGATGGCGGACCTTCGGCGGCACTTCCGTCCGGAGTTCCTCAACCGGATCGACGACATCGTGCTGTTCCATCCGCTCCAGCTGAGCGAGATCGAGAAGATCGTGGTCCTTCTGACGGAGGACCTGGCGAGGAGGCTGGCGGACCGGAGGCTCGGGTTCGAGATCACCCCCGACGCGGTGCGGTACATCGCCCGGGAAGGGTACGACCCGGTCTACGGAGCGCGGCCGCTGAAGCGGTACCTCCAGCACAAGGTCGAGTCCCAGCTCGCGCGCCGGCTCTTGGCCGGGGACGCGCATGAAGGCGCCGTCGTCCGGCTGGATCTAGCGGACGACGAGCTTCGGATCGAGCTGGTGCCGAAGCCGGCCTCGGACGGGACGGCGAGCGAAGCTCCGGCCGAGGTGAGCGCCTCCTAGAGTCGGATGCCCGCCCGGTGGAAACGGCGCGTGCGGTCGTCGCAGTACCGCACGCGCGCTCGTCGGGTCCTGCGCGGACCATGATCGATCCGTGAGACGCCCTCGGTGAGCCATCTCGGCCGCCGGGGGCGTCCTGCTTTCATTCCACCTAGGGCTCGGTGCGAACTCGAGCCGAGCGGTCCGTGTTCCTCACCCTCGCTTCGTTCCGCCGTTCAGGCTCCCTCGGATATCGGCCGGGATCCGCCGATTTGGTTCTCTTGGCTGCGCCAATCGCCCCTCAAGGACTCCACCAAACTCCACGAAAACTAGGAAGGGGGATTTGACGCCCTAAGGGCGAAGGGGGCCCATGTCTGCCGAGGAATCGCTCGACCGCTGGGGCGAGGTACAAACGCAACTCGAAGCGCTACGCGCTGTCGTTCCCGATCTGGCGGATCTCCCGTCCGTCGACTCGGGGAACGCTCCGGACGTGCTGTCGCGAGTCGTCACGACCGCGGAGCAGCTGCGTCGACACGTACTCCGTGACCGGATCGTTCGCGACAGTCTGCAGGAGTTGATGGGCGCGCTTCTTCGGGGGCGGGACCTCGAGAACACCGTCGAGATGATGGCGATCTACCTCTGCCAAGTACTCGGCGTGGGGGAGGTCCTGATCGTCCAGAAGGAGTCCGAGGGGCGCTGGTACGCCACCTATGGCTCCAACCCGGGCCGGGCGGAACGGATCGGGCCGGTCAACTGGACTCCTCCGACCTCCTTCCTCGACGTGACCGATACTGACCGCCTCTGCTCCATTCCCGATGGCGACTCGTCGGCGAGACGGACCGACCCCAAACGATACGGGCTCGTACTGCCCCTCGAGAGCACGGAGACCGACGAGCGCGGCAAGTCCAAGATCATCGGCTACCTGGCGATGAACGGGCTGGACGGTGACGAGATCGACTGGAGCGCTCAGGAGATCGGTCGCCGGGTTGCGGGAATGCTCGAAACGTTCATCCGCAAGATGGAGAAGGAACGGGAAGACCGGTTCCGTCGTCGTCTGCTCGAAGCCATGCACGACGGCGTCCTCGCTCTCGACAAGTCCGGAGCGGTGCTCGAAGCGAACGCCGAAGCCGTCCGTGTCCTCGGCGCCCCTTCCGCCGCGATCCGAGGCACCCTGATCCAGTCTTACGAAGAGACCGCGGCGGCGCTGGTCGAGCATCTCGTGGAGGTTCTCAGAACCCGTCGACTGCCGCTCCCGCGGGAGATCCCCGTCGTCCTCGAAGGGAAGAAGTGCCCGATCAACGTGGCGATCTCGTTCCTCGCGGACCCCGACTCCACGTTCGAGGGGATCGTGGTGAACTTGAGCGATCTCACCACCCTGAGAGAGATGGAGGCCGAGATCGATCGGCTCGATCGGCTCGCCGCATTGGGCCGGTTCGCTGCAGGAATCGCGCACGAAGTGCGGAACCCGCTCGCCGGGATCGGCGCGGGCGTCGAGTACTTGGCTCGCGGATTCGCCAAGGACGCTCCGCAGCAGCGTGACGTCAAATACGTGCTCGGCGAGGTCCACCGCCTCAACTCGATCGTCGCCGATCTCCTCGACTACACGCAGCCGCGTCCGCTCCAGATCCAGCCGCTCCTCGCGACCGAGCTGGCGGAGCACGTGCGTACCGGACTCGCTCCCTACGCCCATGAGCGAGGGGTGCGGCTCGAGGTAGGTGGCCCGAAGCAGGCACGGTTCGTCGGCGACTCCGCACGACTCGAACAGGTGCTGCTGAACCTCGTGCGCAACGCGATCGAGGCGTCGCCGAGCGGCGGACTCGTCACCTTGAGCTGGCGAGACGGCCACGGCTTCCACTTCACGGTGGAAGACGAAGGCCCCGGTTTTTCCGAGGAGCAATGCAAACAGGCCTTCGAGCCGTTCTTCACGACCAAGGGGAACGGGACCGGCCTAGGACTCTACCTATCTCATTCCATCGTCGAACAACACGGCGGCAAGCTCGTCGTGGGCAACCGGACTCGTGGCGGCGCGATCCTTCGCGTCGAGCTGCCCCAGCCCGAAGGTGAAAGGACTCGTACGAATGCCTGCGTCCATATTGATCGTTGATGACCAGGAGTCTCTCCGTCACTTCGTCGAGCGCGCTCTGACGGACGAAGGGTACTCCGTTCGAACGGCCGGTGACGGTGCCAAGGCGGTGCAGGAGTTCCAGTCCGAGATCCCCGATCTCGCGCTTCTCGACTTGCGGCTTCCGGACACCACGGGAATCGATCTTCTCGCGCGGTTCAAGGCCGAGGTGCCGGAGCTGCCCGTCATCATGATGACGGCCTTCGGCGAGATCGAGACTGCAGTCGAAGCGATGAAGCTCGGTGCCTTCGACTTCTTGACCAAGCCGGTCAATCTCGAGCAGGTCAAGTTGATCGTCGAGAAGGCGCTCGAGTCCGTCCGCATGTGGCGCGAACTCGAGCACCACCGCCGTCAGGGCCGTGACCAGTTCAGTCGCGACTTCGTACGCGGTAGCTCGCCGAAGATCCAGCAGGTCTACGACACGATCGACAAGGTGGCGGGGAGCGACTCCACGACCGTCCTCATCACCGGCGAGAGCGGAACCGGGAAGCAGATCATCGCGAACCTGATCCACGCCCAGTCCCCGCGTGGGAAGAAGCCGTTCCTCGAAGTGAACTGCGCAGCGATCCCTCGGGAACTCCTCGAGAGCGAACTGTTCGGTCACGAGAGGGGAGCCTTCACCGACGCCCGTACGCAGAAGCAAGGGCTGCTCGAACTGGCCGACGGCGGCACCTTGTTCCTCGACGAAGTAGGCGAGCTTCCACTCAACCTCCAGGTCAAGCTACTCACTGTCCTCGAGAGCATGACGTTCCGCCGCGTCGGTGGTACGCGCGACATCAAGGTCGACGTCCGCATCGTGAGTGCGACGAACCAGGACCTCGAGCAGATGGTGGCGAACGGTGGATTCCGCGAGGACCTGTACTACCGACTGATGGTCGTGCCGATCCGGATGCCGTCCTTGAGAGAGCGGCGCGAGGACGTGGTGCTCCTCGCGTCGCACTTCATCCACGACTTCTCGAAGACCTTCCACAAGCGGTTCCAGCGGCTCTCGGAGGAAGCGAAGCGGAAGCTTCTCGAGTATCCGTGGCCGGGGAACATTCGCGAGCTGCGGAACGTCTGCGAGCGGACCGTTCTGCTCGAAGACGGCGACATCGTCGAAGCGGATCAGCTCCGGCTCGGAAACCCGGACGCCGCGGCCCGCTCCGGTGGGCTCCTCCAGTCGCTCCAGCGGATCATGGTGGAAGGGATCGTCGATCCCGAAGGCGTGCCGTTCGAGAAGCTGATCGCAGACATCGAACGCGGCCTCATCATCCGCGCGGCCGAGACCGCGGGGTGGAACCAGAGCCGTACGGCGGAGATCCTCGGGATCAAGCGGGACAAACTCCGCTACCGGATGAAGATCCACGATCTCCACGAGTCGGCGACGATCGAAGCCTGATCGAGCAGTCGCGGTTGAGCCGAAACCGGGCCGGAACGGACTCAGTCCCGGCAGGTGGGCAGACCGGCGAGATCGACAGTTCGACAGATCGACAGACCGGCCAGATCGGCAGATCGGCGAGATCGGCAGACCGGCAGATCGGCGAGATCGGCAGATCGACAGATCGGCGAGATCGGCGAGATCGACAGACCGACAACAGTGTGAGGGGGCGCCGCAGACGCGGATGCCCCCTCTTCGCATCGGCTCTGGTCTGGTATCCTGCGCTTCATGTCTCGCTACGAAACACGTTCTCCGGTCCTCGGCGCACGAGGCTCGGCCGCTCGAATCGCGAGAGTCGCATCGACTGCGTGGTTGGCGAGTGCCGGGCTCGCGCTGTTCTCGATCTCGCTCCTGTTGTGCGCGGGATGCTATTCCTTCACTGGGAGCAACCTTCCCGGGCACATCAAGGCACTCGCAGTCCCTACCGTCCGCAATGCGACGCTAGAGCCAGGAGTGGAGCAGGAGCTCACCGACCAGATCACGGAGCGGTTCATTTCCGACGGCCGACTCAAGATCGCATCGGAGCGGACTGCGGAGGCTGTCTTCATCGGCGAGCTGACGAACTACGAGAACAAGGTCAACAACTACACGGCGAGTCAGGAACCGATCGACTACATCGTCGTGCTGACTCTCTCCGCGCAGATGCGCGATCAGGTGAAGAACCGGGATCTCTGGAAGGAAGACCGGCTCGTGGCCACGGCGGTGTACGAGCCTGGGGCAGGGGAGACCGAGGAGGAGGCTCGTCGCGAAGCGATCGAGATCCTCGCCAACGACATCGTCACGAAGACACTGGAGCAGTGGTAGCCATGGCGCGAGCAAGTGGTGGGGAAGGGCGAACGCTTCGGTACGCGGAATGGGTGGCTCGTCTCGACAGCGCAGGCTCCGGTGGGTGCTTCCTCTTCTCCGGCCCGGAGACGTTGCTCCGGGATCAGGCCATGGTCGAACTCCGCTCGCGACTCTCGTCGAGCGGCGATGTGCCCGTCGACCGCTTCCATGGGGGCGAAGCGTCGCTTCCTCAGGTGGCCAACGCCTGTCTGACGGTGGGGCTCTTCCATCCGCAGAGACTCGTCGTCCTTTCCGATGCCGACCGGTGCGGGCGAGCTGGCAAACGGGACCAGGAGGCGCTGTTTGCCGCCCTCCAAGACCTGCCGGACGGTTCCTGCTTCGTGGCCACGACGTCGCTCGCGCCGCGGGAGTTCGGACAGAAGAACGCGTTCACGAAGGGGATCACGCGCGCTTGCGTCGTCCTCGAGCTTTCTCATCCGCGGCCGGCCGAGGCGCTGCGATGGATCTTGGGGCAATCTCAGAAGCTGGGAGTCCGACTCACACCGGATGCTGGCGAAATGCTGCTGGGAAAGATCGGCCCGGACCTCCAGGAGTTGGCTCGAGAGCTCGAGAAGCTCTCTCTCTTCGCGGAGCCCGGGGAGACGGTGGACGTCGACCGACTGCAGATGCTGGTGCGGCAGGGCCACCTCGGCAGCAGCTGGGAGCTCTGTGACGCGGTTCTCGAAGGCAGGATCGGGGATGCCCTCCGGTCCTGGGAGGCCGTGCGGGCCACCGAGCCGATTCCGCGGCTCCTCTGGATCCTCCAACAACGCGCTCGCGACGGAATCGCCCGTTCCCGGGGTGGCGGCCAGGACGTTCGACTGGAGCGGTTGCTACTCGCTCTGGATGAGCTGGAACACGGAATCAAGTCCGGGCGGATTCCCTCCGTTGGTGAGCAGGTCGCCTTCGAGCGTGCGCTCGTGGAGACGGCCCCGCCGGCTGGTCGCGGTCGCCCCAGGCCATCCTGACGAGGCGTGATCCTGCACTGAGCGGTGGCGTTCCGCGGACCCGATTGGGTGGGAACTGCGGGGTCCCCGAAGGGTGAAACAGCGGGTCCATCCGTGCTGCGAGTGGCCGAGCCGAACAAGCGTCTGAAACGGATTCGGAACGCGCCGACCCGGGTTTTGGAAGGAGAGACAGCCAAGTGCAGAAGACAGCAAACGAGGGACTTCGCCGGGTGGTTGGGACTCTGTTGGGCCACGCTGCGGTGCTCGGATTCGCCGCCGGTGCGCTCCTACTCGCGTCGAGCGACGTCCGGGCCGAAGAGGCTGGGAACGCCACCGAAATCGAGTGGGCCGCGACCTTCGACCAAGCCTTGGAGCAGGCGGCGGCGGAGAAGAAGATCATCATGGTCGACTTCTTCACCCACTGGTGTCACTGGTGCAAGGTGCTCGACGAGAAGACCTATAGCGACCCACGCGTCGTGAAGGCGTCCAAGTCCATGGTCAACGTGAAGGTGAACGCCGGAACCTACGTCGACATCGCGAAGAAGTACGGAGTGTCCGCCTATCCGACGATCGCGTTCCTCAAGCCCGACGGCTCCCTTCGCATGTCCGTGCGCGGATTCCGTCCTCCGGAGAGCTTTCTGCCCCAGATCGACAATGCGTTGGCCGTCGGAGGCCAGATGCTCGCGCTCGAGAACCAAGTTCAGGACCGCCCCGACGAACCCAGGCTCAGGCGCCAGCTCATCGATCTCCTCGCTATCGACGGCAAGTGGTCGGAAGCGGCGGCCCAGTGTGGAGCGCTCCTCGAGCTCGTTCCCGAAGAAGACCGCGCGGGGATCGAGCTGGACAGGCTGGTCTTCCAGATGAGGGCCGGAGAGGACGTGGCATCTGCCCTCCAGGATTGGGCGAAGCACCACCGAGACGCCCCCCGGTCGCTCGAGGCGCGCTACTACCTAGCCAAGGCGCAGGAAGCGGCGGGGGAGCGCGTCGCGGCCCGTGAGAGCTTTCAGGAGGTAGCCGAGACGGGTGGCAAGAGCTGGTTCGCATCTGCCGCCAGCGCCGCGGCAGCACGCCTCTAGGTCCTCTCCAACGCGACTCCAAAGCCCGATCCAAAGCCGCTAAAGCCGATCCAAAGCCGCCAAAGCCGAATCCAAAGCAGACGCGTCGGGCAAAAAACAGAACCAGGTCCCAAGGGCACGTAGCCGGGGACCTGGCCTCCAACGGGGACCGTCGGATGGGGTGTCAAAGAAGCTTCACCAAGAGGCCGTACCTTAAGCCGCGAACGGTAAACCCTCGACGATTCGGCCCGCGCAGCCCAGGACCATTCACGTACGTCCCAGTTCTGAATCTCTGACTGCTCGCAGATGGGGAAGCAAAGTCAAACGGTGCGGTAACCAATCCCATCTGCGAACAACCCCTACCTAGTAATGCGCGTGCCACGGGAGCTGCCACCGGGAGATATCGAAGGCGTGCGACCGGTGAACTGGTCGGCGACGCATGCCTAAGTCTCTGTTGTCGCAGGTGTTGGGCGAAGACCGAGATTCTGTCGATCGTCGCTGGCTCGATGTCCTCGGCAGGCTCGTGCGGACGGGAGAGATGAAGATCTCGATGCGTCGTGCACTGCCTGGCCTCAAATCGCATCGTTCAAAGGGCGGCACATGGTCTCGAGGGCTCGTAGAATCAGGGATTCGGGAGCCCGAAGGAGTGAGAATACGCAGAGGTTTGGGGCAGACCCCGCAGCCACCTCCTGTGTTTACGTTACATAATATATCTTATGCGGCACGTACTCTGGGGTTCTGTTGCGGGCGCCGGCTGTCATTCCCATGCCGCCGGGTGTCATCGCCGGTCCCACTCGGGCGGTCCTTTCCGAAGCCTTCGCTCCAAACTCCCGCTCTGAACTCCGGTCCGAGCTCCGTGTCGCCGTCACCGGCTCACGACCGTCCCGCAGTTGATCTCTGTTCCCTCGGTTTTCGTCGATTCCCGACGATCGACTTGCACGCGGATTCACGGTGCGGTTTCCTCCGTTGAGTAGCTGCTGTCCGTGTGTCTCGTTTCTCTCTTGGAGGTCGTTTCCATGTTCCGAATCCCGGTGCGGAATCTCTTCGAGTCCGTCTTGGGCTCCGTCTCGGGCACCTTCGTCGCGAAGTCCACATTGTCGGTCTCGATCCCGGTGTTTTCCGTGTTTTCCGTGCTCTTCGCGGGGACTGCGCTTTCTGCTCCGGAACCCGGGGTTCGCTGGGGCTTTTTGTCCAATGGATCCGGCTACCTGGTGATCTCGAATCGGTCTGCGCCGATGGTCGGTTGCTCGGCCGTCATCCACGGCGGTTCGGGCGCCGAATCGGCAAACTCTCAAGGCGCGAGCCATATGCTCGAGCATCTGCTGTTCAACGGCACGGAAACGATGTCCCAGGAGGAACTGTACGCGGGATTCGACCGTCTCGGGACGTACTCGAACGCGACGACCCGGCCGACACACGTCAGCTACATGATCCTCGGGCCTTCGGGATCGTTCTGGGACGGGTTCCAACTGCAGTCGGACATGATCTTTCGTTCCGTTATACCGGCCGACAAGCTCGAGAAGGAACGCGGAATCGTCCTCGAAGAGCTCGCGAAGGATCGCTTGGAAGCCTCGTACACCGTCAACCGAGTGCTGGAAACCGACCTTTTCGGACCACACGGTTATGGTCTTCCGACACTAGGCACCGAGGCGTCGATCCGGGCTCTGAGTCGGGACCAGATCCTCGATTTCTACCGGTCGTACTATGGGCCGGACAACATCACCTGGGTGCTGATCGGAGATCTCGACCCAGATGCAGCTGTCGATTCGCTCGAGGTTCGCGTTGGCTCTCTTCCTGCCAGAGGCCGAACGAGTGATCGCAGTCCCGGTGGCCCCGAGACAGGCGGTCCGGTACGGAGAGATCACGTGCTCGCCGGCGTGGATGCCCCACGGGTCCGAATGGTCTGGGAGGCCTCTGCACCTAACACCAAAGAATTCCTAGCGTTGGAGGCCGCATTTCAGATCCGCTGCGAAGGGGATGCCTCTCCCCTGGCGGCTCGCGCCAAGGAACTCGGTGCGACTGAGTACAGCGCGTCTCTTCGGATCTACCCGGGCATGACCTTGGCCGAGATCGACTGCAGTCTGGAGGCGGGAACTGACCCGGACACGTTCGTCGCGAAGTTCACCGAAGCCGCTCGCGCAGTCGGACAAGCGGCCCCAGATGCGGCAGCGCTCGGTCGTTGGAGGGTGGGCCGCGAGACCGAGGAAGTCTTCCTGCGGGAGAAGCCGCATTACTACGCCGTCTTCCGGGGTGACCGGATCGTCGCTCGTGGCCTGCCCGCGATCGCGAGCGAGCTTTCGGAGATCCAGAGCCTGCCCGCGTCGGCTCTCGCTGGGGCGCTTCCGTTCGGCCAGGCACCGATCCGAATCTCCGTTCTGTATCCCGCACCCCAAGCGTCGGAGCCCGTAGCTGCTGGCTCAGGCGACGGGCCCCACGGGATGCTCGAGATGGCCCATGGCACGGGGGCCTCTCCGCACGGCCAGACCCCCTCAGGGCACGGGGCCTCCGGCGACAAGGTTGAGGCGGGCTCGTCCGGCTCGGCTGGCTCCGCCGGCTCGGCCGGCTCCCGACACGGTTCCGCTCAGTCCGAGGATGGTCTTGCCACGACGGCGACGGCGGCGGGAGGAGCGGAGTTGGGGCGTTGGACTCTACCGAACGGATTGTCGGTAGTCTCGCGGTCCGGACCGGAGAGTTCCGTGTTCGCCGCCCACCTGTTCATCCGCGGGCGGGCCGAGCGGGAGCCCGTGCCGGGTGCTGCCGAGCTCCTCCACACGCTCCTCGGGGAGCGGACGAAGTCGCGCAACGAAGTGCAACTGTCGGAGGAATTGGCCGCGATCGGTGCGGAGCTCAAGACCCACGACGCGGCCTTCATCCCCTACGACGACTTCTACTCCGTGCCCGAGTTCTCCTATGTACGCCTCCAGACGCTGGACCGGTTCGGCGGCACCGCACTCGAGCTCCTCGCCGACATCCTCGGCCACGCAGTATTCGATGCGGCGTCCTTCGAGAAGGCCCGCACCGCCGCCATCGAGCGGGCAGCAAAGGAAGACGCGTCTCCTCGAACCCGGGCCCGCCGGGCCATCCGGGACACCTACGGCGTGGATGACTCGAACGCCTACGTGTTCGGCACAGTGGACGGGCTGCGGAGCCTCGATTGGGAGACGTTCCAGTCGTTCGCGAACAGCTACCTGGATGCGAGCGGGATGCTGCTCGTGATCGCGTCCGGCCTCCCGACGGAGGCGCTCGAAGACCTGACGCAGAAGACTGTGGGATCGATCAAAGGCACTCCGGGATCGCTCGATGCCAGGTACTCATCCGCCCCCTGGTCCGAGACATTCGTCGCGCTCGATGCGGGCGGAACGGCGATGGGATCGGAGGCGACGGGCGACCTCCGCGGTGTGGATGCCTCGGCCTGGTCCGCGTGGTTCGGAGAGCTTCCCCAGCCGTTCGTGGCCAATCTCGACGAGGTGGGTGCGTCCCAGGGCTACATGGCCGTGACGCGCGTACTCGAGGTCCCCGCGGGGTCTGAGTCCGCCGTCGATCTAGCGGCGTCCCTCCTCTCCGATCGGATCGCTTTCCAGCTTCGGGAGCGCGAAGGCCTCGCCTACTCGATCGGCGCCGCGGTGAGCCCCCTCCGTGGCAACAATTGGCTCTACACCGCCGCAGCCGGCACGCGCGCCGAGAACTTCTCGAGGATGCTCACCGGACTCCGTGACGGGGTCCAGATCGCGCTCGACCAACCGATCGACGAGGACACGCTCGAGACGCTCGTGGCCAGTATGGAGGGGCGATCCCTCATGCGCCGGGTCACGCGGATGAACTGGGCGTTCTATGCCGGAAGCGCTTGGCTCGAAGGAAAGGACCCGGCGGAGCAGGAAGGCCGCTACGACCGGATGCGCCAAGTGACGGCCAAGGACGTGGAGTCCGTACTGCGCACGGTGTGGCCGGGATCGGAAGAGGGCGTGTTCGTCGTCAAGTGAATCGGGGCGCCGAACCGTGCGTCCCGTCGTCGTCGAGTCTCCCCGCGGGAGAACTCGACGGGCGGCAGGTCACGAGTAACGGGACTCTGTTTCGTCGGCTCGAGTCGTTGGACTCGGTTCGTCGGCTTGAGTCGTTGGACTCGGTTCGTTGGACTCGAGTCGTTGGACTCGAGGGTGGCGTAACGGGGCTAGCGGGACTCGACTTCGGCGAGGCGGACCTTCGCCTCGACAGCCCGCTGTGAAGTCGGGTAGTCGCTCACGACCTTCTGGAACGCGGCGGTAGCCTCGTCCTTCTTCCCGGCTTCGAGGAAGGCGTTTCCTGCAGCCATCCAATCCTCTGCGGCGAGCGGATTGTCGGCGCGCTGAGCCGCCCTACGGTAGCTCTCCGCCGCACCTGTCATGTCACCCTGATCGGAGAGGGCGGCTCCGATTCCCCGATCCGCAGCCGCGGCCAGGAGCGGGTCCGCTCCTGCCTTGCCCGAGAGAGTCTCGAACGCTGCCTTGGCTCCGGCGGCGTCGCCCGCGGCGAGCTTGCAGTTGCCGAGGAAGAGCGGGATCGACTTCGCGGCGTTTGTGGAGCCGTAGTCCCCGAGAATCGACTCGAGCTGCGTGGCGGCTTCCGTGTAGCGCCCATCGAAGTAGAGCTTCTGGGCCTGCGCCAGGGAGAGCGATGCGTTCTCTTCCGCGCGTGCCCGGCTCTGCTTGACGAACATCCATGCACCGATGGCGACTGCGACGACGATGGCGATGATCACCAGGGTACGCGAGTTCTCCTTCGCGATCTCGCCGAGCTCCTTTAGTGCGGTGACGACCTTGTCTTCGCGAAGCTCTTCCTTCGTCATCCTTTTGGCGACAGCCACGAGACAGCCCTCCTGGGACAAGTACGGTAAGCCACAGAGAAGCCCTGATGATAGGGCGAGCAATCGGTGTCGTCAACGGAGACCAAACCTCTGGTTGTGGATCGGAGAATGGTCTCAGGCACGGCACGCGCATTCGTCGATGGGTATGATGAACATCCGACACACCCCGGACACCGATCCCTGTTTCACCCCTCCCCACTGCCCTAACCAGCACTGTCCCTTCCACATGCCCGAGGTTCCCGGCTGGCAGTGGAGACCCAAAGGCATCTACACCAGGCGCTCCGATCAGCGCTCATTTCGCCGGTTCCGATGCCTCCACTGCTCACGAACCTTCTCCACACGGACGTTCTGCTCCGATTATTGGCTACGAAAGCGAGACCTCCTCCCCAAGATCGCGGACATCGCGTCGAACGGTGCGGGCCTGAGACAGATCGCCCGCCACTACCACGTCGCCCACTCGACGGTGGCCCGACTCATTGCGCGAGGCGGTCGGCACTGCCTCCTCTTCCACAAGGCAGAAACCAAGAACATGAAGATCGCGGAGCCGATCGCCTTCGACGGCTTCGAGACGTTCGAGTACTCGCAGTTCTTTCCCTTCCACATCAACGTTGCGGCCGGTCGCGACTCCTGGTTCCTCTACGAACTCACCGACAGTCCCCTCCGCCGAAAGGGACGGATGACACCCGGGCAGAGGCGCCGACGCACGGAGCTGGAAGCTGAGCTAGGACGTCCGGATCCGAAGGCAATCGAGCTCGGAACCGCCACCTTACTTTGGTCCTTGCTGGAGAAGATCCCGATCGACCAGCAAGCCGTCCTGGAGAGCGACGAGCACCCCGCCTATCCTCGTGCGATTCGTCGAGTTGTGAGGGAAGCGGAGAAGGTGAAGCGAAAGGTGTCCACAATCATCCACCGCACGATTTCCTCCCGAGCGGCGCGGACTCGAGACAATCCGCTCTTCGCCATCAACCTCGCCGACCTTCTCTTTCGTCACAGTCATGCAAACCACCGTCGGGAGACGATCGCGTTCAGCAAGCGACGCATGGCGGCGATCTCCCGGGCGCAGGTCTTTCGGGTCTGGAGAAACTGGGTGAAGCGGCGGAAGGAGAACGGGGACGACACGACGGCAGCGATGGCGGTGGGAGTTGCCAGAGGGAGACTAGGGTGGGACGACGTCTTCCGGTGTCGTCTGTTCCCGGTGCATGCGGAGCTGGCTGAGTTCGAGTGTCGGTACTACGCCAGCGAAGTGTTCACCGCGACGTTGGGAAAGCGACAGCAAGTGCACAAGCTACGAATGGCCTTTTGAGGAAAGTGTGCCGACGGTAGTCAGCACACTTTCCGATCCACAACCTCAGCGAGACACTACAGCCGTGGGGTCAGCCGTGCCGATCTCCAGGGCTGCGCCCAGATCGGTCGGAGCAACCTCGAAACCGCGTGACCACTGGCTCTTCAGCCACTTCCCCGCCTCACCCTTCGACCACCAGTCCTCGCCGAACTGTGCCGTCAGTTTCTCGTCGAGCTGAGCGGCCAGGATGGCGGACCAGACCCGGAGACCGGAGCGATGGAGGTCCTGGCTCAGGAGGTAGTTCGGCTCTTCCGAGGACGTCTGGGCGTATCCCAGGTTCTCCTGAATCCAGGCGGTGTAGTCGGTTGGGGCGGCGTTCTCGCCCCGGACCAGCCGACGCTGGAAGATGTAGTGCGCCGCGTCCAGCCGCAGCTCGAAGAGCTGACGGAAGCGGACGGTCCGCTCGACTGCGGCCGCGTCCTCCACCTTGAGGTACTTGTCCCGCCAAGCGGCATCGGCCAGCACGCTCTGGAAGAGCGACGCGTAGACCATCGGACTGAGCGGCGAACCGATTCGCTGGTACTCGAACGGCCGATCATCCCCGATGTTGTAGAAGAAGTTGGCCTTACCGAGCGCTCCGAAGAGCTCCCAATAGTCCCGGACTCCACCCATCGGGACCATGCTCACACGTGTGTCCTTGGAGTTTTCGACCGGGAAGACGGCGGCCTCGGGCCACATGCCTACCTTCGAGTCGATCTTGAGGCGAAGCTTCTTTGCGGACTTGACCCCGAGCCCCATGTCCTTGAGCCACTTGTCCGCCGTGTCCACTTCCTTGCCCGACTTGAACGTTCCATCAACGTTCATGGCGCGGAGCAGGAACGGACGGTCGTACTCCCGGAAGTCGTCCACGGACATTCCGTCGAGCGCATCCCCGATCACGGTCGGGAGGAGGCTCATGTACTCGTCCTTGGTTGCGGAGAGCACTTCAGCGCACATCGCCTCGACCTCGGCGGGATCGATCCCCCACGTCGAGGCGAGGAAGTCCGCATAGCTCTTCCCCGTTATCTCGTTCGACTGCCGGTCGAGGTCGATACCGAGGTTGATCTCGAAGACGTTGAAGTTCTCGCGCAGGTCCCGCGAGGCGAGGTAGAGGATCCGGCGCTTGGTCCGGTCGCTCTGACCGGCCAGGGTCGCCTCGTAGTTCTGTAGGGTGATCTCCTGCTCGCCGGTGGAAATCGCCGCGTCACGACGGTAGCTGTTCGCGTTGTCGAAGCTGGACGCGACCGGGGCATAGATCCGGCCGTGGAGCAGGAACGAATCGAGACGATGGAGACGATCTGCTTCGGATCCGGAGGCCGCGCCGAGTGCCTCGGCCACGATCTCGTTCTTGCTCTCCTTGAGGAGGTAGTCGAAATCGCGGTAGACGCGATCGAGATTCGACTCCTTGGCCTCGCCCATGAAGGAGTACCGCTCGGACTGGAGCTTGCCGGCGAGTTCTTCCGCCTTCTCCCGGATCCGATCGACTTCGTTGGCCTGGGAAATGCCGCTGACGAGGGTGAGTGTCGTCAGTGCGAGTCCACAAGCAGCGATCCAGTTCATCTTCATCTTGCCCGGGTTCTCCTCTCTCCTGAAGGGAGCTCCACCTCGTGGGTGGTGAGAGCTGCTCCCCGTCGCTACGTTTGCTCGACTCCGGAACGTTCGCACTCGCTCTTGCGTCCGATTGAGCCCCGTCGCTGTCGTGGACGGGGTCTGAACAACAGCCCTAGACGGTACCATCGGCGAGCGCGCGAGGAATCAAAAAACCTCCGTCTCCTTGGCTCGCATGGGCCCGACCGACGACTTCACCTCCACGAAGGAGTTCGTACTCCCGGGTTGGGCGAAACACGACGCCCAAACCGGAGAGTTCGACTTCGACCTTCGGCTGCCAGAACTCTTGGGCTTCTTCCATCCGGCGCTTCCAGTCCAGCTGGAGGAGCCGGATCTTCTCCTCCCTAGCCTGCAGTCCGCCTGCGAGCTTCCGCTTGGAGGTCCGTGCCTCTTCGATGAGGTTCTGGTAGTAGGTACCTATGCTCTCGCCTTCCCGCGTCAGGTGCTCGGTCGCGTCTCGCTTGAGACGCCCGATCCTTCGGCGCAACCGCCGTTCCAAGCCTTCCAAGGCGGCGCGGAGCACTTCGTCCGGCAAGGGAAGAGCCGGGGGAACCCGCCGACCTTCGCTCGGGTCCGCGTCCAGCGTTTCCCACAGGCCGAGCAGATCGGGTGACTGCGATTCCAGTTCGAGGGTCACGCCGTCTACCGCCACCACTTCGAGCGAATCCGGGGTTTCTTCGACGGAGTACTGCACCTTGAACACGTGGTAGTAGAGAGGCGCGTAGGAGTCTCGCGAGCCGCCCACTGACACGTCCTTCGGCAGGCTGTTCGGCAGGGCCTTCGATAGTTCCTTCGATAGCTCCTTCGATAGCTCCTTCGGTAGTCCATTCGGTTTCGCGTCCACAGTCTTCTTCGGCTGTGGGACGAAGCCAACCCCGATCCGTCCGCGTTCGATCGCGAGATCGAGCACTCGGTCGAAGACGGGGTTTCCTACCGTCGCCAGTTCCGAGTTCGGGTCGTCCTGGAGGCCGCGTTGATTGAAAGCGAGGGCGAGCGACGTACGGCCGAGCCGGTCCGCGAGTTCCGAAGGAGCTTCGATCCGGAGAAGGTGAGCCGAGTCCGTCGCGATCTCTGCGCCGTGGGCGGAGAGCAAGTCCCGCGTGAACCCTCTGAGTTCGGTCGTCTTCATCGCGCCAGCTCCAGGTGCGCCTTGTTCATCGGAGTGAAGATCCGGTCGTCGTACTGCCGGATCCGTTCGTACCGAGTGCGCGCGAGCATGAGGTCCTCGGCCAGTTCACTGTAGGCCTGCTGACGCTCGCGTGCGGTCCGGTGCTCGGTCCAGATCCGGAAGACCTCTTGCTCGAACCCATCGCGGTCGCTCCACTGTCCCAGAACCATGTCCATCTCTCCGATCACCAGCTCGA
This sequence comes from Candidatus Eiseniibacteriota bacterium, assembly GCA_020633975.1. Taxonomy (GTDB): domain Bacteria; phylum Eisenbacteria; class RBG-16-71-46; order CAIMUX01; family CAIMUX01; genus JACKCR01. The sequence continues at coordinate 981,239 of JACKCR010000002.1, forward strand.
ACATCTGGATCTTCTGATGGAGGATGGCGAGTACGTAGTCTTCCACCGTGTCACGGGCCGTGAAGTTCCAGATCAGCGTGTCGCGCGTCTGGCCCAGTCGGTGGACGCGGCCGATCCGCTGCTCGATCCGCATCGGGTTCCAGGGCAGGTCGTAGTTGACGACCGTCCGGCAGAACTGGAGGTTGCGTCCCTCTCCCCCGGCCTCCGTCGAGATGAGGATCCGCTTCTTGCCTCGGAAGGCTTCGATCGCGCGGTCCTTTTCGGCCGGGGTGAGGCCGCCGTAGAAGACGACCGGCTCGAAGCCGGCTTCGCGGATCCCGGACTCGAGGAACTCGAGGGTCGTTCGGAACTGGGTGAAGACGATGAACTTCTCGTCCGGCTCGTCGCGCAGGAGGTCGAGAAGGCCGTCACGCTTGGCATGCGTTTCGATCGCATGTCCGATCTGAACGAGCTTGTCGATCTTCTTTCCGACGGCGCTTCCATGGAACACCCGCCCCGCGCGCTCGAGCGTGCGCACGGCCGCGGGGGCGGACGAGCCCATCTCCTTCTGCAGGAGGAGGAGCAGGAGGTGCCAGCGGGAGCGGTCCTGGAGGTCCGCGTCCGTCAGAACCTCGCGGACGAACCGGGAGGTGCCGTCGTAGAGCTTCCGCTCTTCGTCGGACATGCGGAACTCCTGGATCCGCACTTCGCGCCGGGGGAAGGTGAGCGAGGTCGAGCTCCGAGACGTCCGGATCATCACCTCGCTGAGAGTCGCGGCGAGCTTGGTCGGATCCTTGGGAAGACGCTTGTCGCCCCGGACCATGAACTGCTTCCGGAACTCCCGATAGGTGCCGAGCGTGCCCGGACGGAGCAGCGTGACCAGGTTGTAGAGCTCCCGCAGATCGTTCTGCACGGGCGTCGCCGTGAGCAGGAGCAGGTACTTGAGGCTGAGTGCGTCCACGAACCGCCAGCCCTGGGTCAGGTGATTGCGCAGGCGGTGCGCCTCGTCCACGACGAGGATGTCGAAGCCCGCCTCGCCGATCTCGTCTCGGTTCTTCTCCGTCTTGGCCGTGTCGAGAGAGGCGATCATCCACGGGTAGCTGTCCCAGCGCTGGCCGCGGGAGTGGATCTCGAACGGAAGGTCGAACTTGTGCCGGAGCTCTTCGCGCCACTGGCTCATGAGGGAGACGGGCGTCAGAACGAGCGCGCGTCGGACGAGCCCTCGGAGCGCGTACTCCTTGAGGATCAGTCCTGCCTCGATCGTCTTTCCGAGACCGACCTCGTCGGCCAGGATCGCCCGGCCGCGCAGGTTCCTGAGGACGCGGAGGACCGCCTGGATCTGGAAGTCGTACTGCTCTAGGTCACGGACTGCGGGAAGGCAGAGGAGCTTCTCGAAACCGCGGGTGAGAGAGAGCTTCTCCGCGAAGATGTGCCGGATGAACGCGTCGTCCCCATCGAGGGGAGTGTCCGCGTCCCGGAACGGAGCGAGGGAGGTCTCCTCGAAGCGAAGTACTTCGGAGTCGCTGAAGTACGCGATCCCTTCAGCCTCTTCCCCAGCCGCATCGACGTCGGCGGCCAGTTCGTCACTCGCCGCGTTCTCCTCGGTCTCCAGCTCAGGTTCGTCGATGGCGGGACCGGGAGCCGTAGATGCATCTACGCTCCGTCTACGCCGCGCTCCGTCGCGATGCGCCTTCCGGCTCCGGCGGCTCTTCGCCGCAGTCTTGGATGGAGTGGCGGCCTGTGGAGGCGTATCCGAGATCTTCGGGTGGTTGGAGTTGAGCCGCTTCACGCCGTCCGCGAATGCGACCTCGAGGATGTCGAAGAACTGGCGAGGACGCACCTCGACCACCATCCCTTCCCCGTAGTCCTCGTGATAGACCTTCGCCCCGATCTCGTACTTCTGATACGCGGTCGACACCGTTCTCTCCCTGACCTTTCGAGGACTCGGTCCTCTGAATACTCGATGCTCTTCGGACCCGATCCCCGACTCTGCGAGGTCCCTATCTCGTGAAGTAGTAGTGGAGCCCGACCTTCGCTTCTGCCGCCGTGATCGATCCGCCCTTGGGCCTCAGCATGTATCCGTCGATGGACCCGTCGATCGTGATCACTCTCGTCAAGAAGTACTCCAAACCCGCGCCCAGGTTCGCCGAGAAGCCCTCCCCGGGAAGACTGCTCTCGTCTCCATCCCGGATGGACGGACGGTGGAAGCCGATGCCTCCCACGAGGTAACGGGAAATCTTGCTCCGACGGGCGAAGTAGACGTAGTACCGAGCCAAGAAGTTGTTCACCTGATACTCATCTTGCGGGTAGCCCGAGCCGCTCTTCGTGCGGAACCGTAGGTCCTCGAAGGTGGCACCGATGGCACTCCTCCGATCCAGGCTGTAACGAATGTGAATACCCAGTCCGAAGCCACCTTCGAAGATGTCGTACGGAATCTCGTCGGTTTGAGGGCTGAACTGATACGCGTCCGAGCCCCACATCAGACCTCCGCCCATCTGGAACCCGACACTGGGCGTGTTCGTTCGCTGCTCGTAGGCCCAGGCAGGACCCGCGGTGCCGAGAGCGAAGAGCAAGCCGAGCCCCGCGCAAACGACTCCCAGCCATCCTCTACCGGCGGCTCTGCTCCGGTCCCGATTTCCAGAACACATACGTCGTCCTCCTCCTCAACCCCTCGGGTGGAACTCATGGTGAACGTGGCGCAGGTAGTCGCGGTCCACGGCGGTGTAGATCTCGGTGGTCTTGAGGCTGCTGTGACCGAGTAGCTCCTGGACGACTCGGAGTGACGCGCCGCCGTGCAGTAGGTGTGTCGCGAAGCTGTGCCTCAGAACGTGTGGGTGGACGGCGCTGGACGGGAGACCGCCCTCTATCGCCCGCTTGCGCAGGATCCTCCAGAACCCCATGCGGGAAAGGCCGCCTCCTCGCTGATTCAGGAACAGCACGCCCGGATCGGACCTGCGACCCAGTAGATGCCCCCGAGGGCCGCCGAGGTACGCGCCGATGGCCGTCGCGGCGGCGTCTCCGAGTGGGAGAAGGCGCTCCTTGCTTCCCTTTCCCCGAACCCGGATCCACCGGTCCCGCAGGTCGACGTCCTCGCTGCCGAGACCGACGAGTTCGGAGACGCGGGTTCCGGTGCCGTACGCCGTCTCGATGAGGGCGCGGTCGCGGATCTCCGCTGCCTTGGTGCCCTCGCACGCGGCGAGCAACGCCTCGACTTGTTCGATCGTCAGGACCCGAGGGAGGGTCTTGGCCTTGGAGGGCGCTTCGAGTTCGCGGGCGGGATCGCTCTTCACCTGTCCCCGGGAGGCCAGGTGTCGGTAGAAGCTCCGAAGTGCGGAGCGTGCGCGCTGCCGGGACGACGCCGCGTGGCCGAGATCGTGGAGACGAGCCAGATACTCGCGGAGGACGTCCGTGTCCGCCTCGTGTGGGGCGACTTCCCAGTCCTCGAGCGCGGAGAGATAGGCCCGGATGTCCGACGCGTACGCATCCACCGTGCGAGGCGAAAGCCGCTTCTCGAACGCGAGGTGTTCGACGAATCCGTCCAAGAGGGGCATCATCTTCGGCCCTCCTCCGACTTCGTGTCCCGGTCCGACTCCGTCCCTTCCCCGGCTCCTTCCCTGGTTCCGGCACTGGGAACCGAACCCGACGGACTCGGGGACTCGATGGCGCCACCGAGCCCGCTGTCGCGATCCCGAGGCTCAGGTCGTAGGGCGGCGGACGGTGCTCCCGCTAGATTCTCGAACAGGGCACGTGCGACCTTCTCTCCGATCCCCGGTGTCTCCGCGACCCTGCCCTCCCCCGCTTCCAGGATTCCGCGCACGCTGCCAAACGTGCGCAGGAGCTGTCTCCGTCGCACTGGCCCGATCCCGGGAACGCTGTCCAACTTCGAACTCCGCTGGCCCCCGGTGCGTCGCTTGCGATGATAGGTGACGGCGAAGCGGTGGGCTTCGTCCCGCACGCGCTGCAGGAGTTGGAGCGCTTGGGAGCTGCGCGGAAGTCGGATGGGCTGGCCGCCCTGAGGGAGCACGATCTCCTCCTCTTTCTTGGCCAACCCCACGAGAGGTATGCGGGAAAATCCCATTTCCTCGAGGACCCGACGTGCACGTCCGACTTGGCCGATGCCGCCGTCGATCAGGATGAGGTCTGGAGGAACCTCTCCACGAGCCTCCACCCGCTGGAGCCGCCTTCGTACGGCCGCCTCCATCATGGCGAAGTCATCGGGGCCTTCGATGGAGTCCATCTTAATCCGGCGGTATCCCCCCTTCCAGGGCTTTCCGTCCCGGAAGCAGACCACCGAGGCGACGGGAAACGCTCCCTGCGTGTTACTTATGTCGAAGCCTTCGATCTGATACGGCGGGTTGGGCAGATCGAGCACGCTCTGTAGTTCGTAGACCGCGCGGTTCACGCGGGCCTTCTTCTGCGCCTGGATGAGCTCCTCTTCCTCGAGCAGTAGATGGGCGTTTTCGGCAGCCGCGGCGAGGAGGTCACCGAGCTCGCCGCGGGTTCGCGTTTCGATGTGCACGCGATGTCCGGCCTGTTCGCCCAATACCACCTCGAGCTCCGCCCGGTCTTCTGGCTCGACTCGCGTGATGACGCGTCCCGGAACCGAGGGCGAGTGGAGGAACAGCGACAGCAGCAGCGCCCGCAGTGCCTCGGACTCCGTGCGGCCCTCGACCTGTTTCAGAATCCGATGGGTCTTTCCCAGTACCTTGCTCTCGCGGACGTGGAGGAAGACGGCGCAGGCGTGGTTGCCGCGCATCGCCATGCCGATGACGTCGGCGTCGGTTGCGAGCGGTGGGGTCATCCGCTGTTCGCGCATGAGCAAGTCGAGCGTCTGGATCCCGTCGCGGAGCCGGGCGGCCTCCTCGAACTTGTGTTCCGACGCGGCGGCGTGCATCCGCCCGCGGAGAGAGGCGAGGACCTCCTCCCCCTTCCCGGAGAGGAAGTCCACGAGGGGACCGACCTGGCCTGCGTAGCCGGTCTGATCGACCCGTTGCGTACACGGCGCGCTGCAATTCCCGATGAAGAACTGGAGGCACTCCCTCCCGCCCCGTGCGAGGCGCTGGTCCGTGCAGTTCCGGAGCTGGAAGACCTTCCGGAGAACGCGCAGCGTCTTGCGGAAGTCCTTCACCCGGATGAACGGTCCGAAGTAGCGGGACCCGTCGTTCACGACTTGCCGGGTGAGGAACAGCGCCGGGAAGGCGTGGGGCGTCACTTTGAGGTACGGGTACTTCTTGTCGTCCTTGAGCTGGATGTTGAAGCGCGGGTGGTACTGCTTGATGAGGTGCGACTCGAGGATGAGCGCTTCCATCTCCGTCGCGAGCGCGATGTAGTCGAGCGTCCGGATCGTGCGGCGCAAGGCTCGGAGCCGATTGTCGTCGGGAGCGGGCCCGCGGAAGTAGTTCCGAACCCGGTTCGCCAGCACCTTCGCCTTTCCGACGTAGATGACCCGGCCCCGGGCGTCGCGGAAGATGTAGACCCCGGGCTGCTTCGGAAGGAGGCCCAGCTTCGTCTCGATTGCCGTCTTCCAGTCCGTGCCCGCCGCCGAAGAGGCGTCGGCGCCTGGGTTCGTGTCCCCGACCGGGCTCTCGCTCTGGCCCTGGCCCAGGTTCTCGCCCGTGCCCCGAGGTCCCTTGCCAGGTTTCTCGCTGGCGCGAGGTGCCGAGTTTGGCGTTCCGCCCTGGTCTGCGCTCGGCTCGCTAACTCGAGGTTCCCTCCCCCGATCCGGATCGAGGTCCGGGAGGTCTGTCCGGTTTGCCGGAATCGGGAGCCAGTCTTTCTTCCGTCGACGAGGTGGCATCCCCGCAGTCTAGCCCGATCGGGAGGAGACTTCGAGCCGGTCAGGAAAGGACTGGCCTCTCGGACTCGCGACCCAGAAGTGAAGCTGATGCTCCGCTCAACCGATCTCTATCCAAGTCGGAACTGGGCCGACGACAAATCCACAGAGATTCGAAGGGCGATCCGGCGACCTCCCCACCGAGCCGTGGGAAGGTCGAGCCGCGCGGCAAATCGCCCCGATTGGGTAACCAGCAGGGGGTGTGATGAAGAACAGGTTCAACCAGTGGCCGCTGATGCTCTGCCTCGCCTCGATGACCGTTCCGGCCGTCAGCGTGGCTGCCGACGCCGCGAGTAGCGACGATCCGTCGGCTGTGCTCACGCGCAGCGAGCTGCGGGCTCGGGTCGAGAGTTATGTGGACCGCGCCTCCGAGGGCGGAGCCCGAAGCCACCGGGAGACCGCATCCCATCGAGGGGGCGGGGATCCGACGACGGGCTACTACTACAGCTGCGATAGCAACCCGCAAGTGCTCGACCCGAACTTCGAGTCCGAGCCGCGTCCGAGCCTCGGCGGCTCGACCATGTACGAATGGGGCGAGACCATCCACGGTGCGTGGAACGTGAACGAAGGCTCGGCACAGCTCCACCGCTACAAGGTCGGTCGCCACGGCATCCCGGCCGGAACCGTGCTCGAGATCAACGGCGACTCGCCCGGCAACGTCTCGCAGATGATCGGGGGACTGGAGCCATACACCCACTACACGGTGATGTTCCACTACGCGACCGTCCCCGATGGACCCGAGACGGCGATGTACGTCACCTCCGACGACGACTCCTGGTACTTCGAGTCGGATCAGGACGTGCTCGACGGGTGGAGTCTGGGCTACTTCGACTTCTACACGGAAGACGACGTGGAGACGATCTCTTTCCTCTCGCTCACGAGCGAGGCCGGAATGGTGATCGACGACGTCAGCGTGATCTGCGGATTCCTGCCCAGCCTGACCAATCCGGGAACGCAGTACAACCAGGAGGGTGACGAAGTCTCCCTCCAGCTCGAGTCGATCGGGATCGGTGACGTCGAGTTCTGGGCCTACGAGCTTCCCCCCGGACTCGATATCGACGGGGAGACCGGCCTCATCAGCGGGACGATCGACGACGACGCCGCCGGGTTCTATTGGATCGAGATCTACGTAGAGGACGAGGAAGACGACCGCTACTACCACTTCAACTGGCATGTCCGGTCGTCGACCGGTCTCGTCGCCTACCTTCCGCTCGACGAAGGCACGGATGACTACGCCGAAGACCTCTCCGGCTACGGCAACGACGGCGAGCTGACCGAAGGTACGCAGTGGATCGCCGGGGTCGATGGGACCGGAATCCTCGGCTGGGACGACGAGTTCGTCTGGTGTGACCTCTCTCCCAGCCTGCTTCCACACGGCGAAGGGTTCAGTTTCTCCGCTTGGGTGCGGCACCAGCCGATGTGGTCCGCGGAGGGCGGAGACCCGACGACGGGCGGCCCGGAGTTCTCCATGATCGCGTTCATGGGTGACTGGGGTATTCCGGACGCGGGCGGAGAGGACTTCGACTACTACTTGCTCCAGGACGGGGACTATATGGACGGCGGGTTCCTTCTCTACAACGAGGTCGAGGACGAACTCGAATGGGGTTGGGTTGGAGCCGAGGGCCTTCCTTTCGACGAGTGGTATCACCTCGTCGTCACGACCGATGGGCAAGGGTTCAAGCTCTATGTGAATGGCGAGCTCCTCAATTGGGACGATTGGGGCTACGAAGGGTACGAGCTGGCGGCCTGGGGCAACGGCCCAGTTCAGCTCGGAAGCTTCTCGGACTGGTGGGATACTGACCCCTGTGGCATCGACGAGGTGCGGATCTACGACTACGCGCTCAGCCCGGAGCAGGTCGCCGAGCTCGCAGCCGACGTTCCCGAGTTCGCGCTCCTCAACCCCGGAGATCAGACCAACGAAGTCGGGGACGAGGTCGAGCTCCAGGTCATGTCGCAAGGTGGAGTCACAGGCTTCGACGCTTGGGGTCTGCCCGGCTCGCTCTGGATCGATGAGGACACCGGCCGGATCTACGGCGAACTGGAACAGTGCGATGCCGGTACCCACGAGGTATTCGTCTACGCCTGGAACGATGACGAGGAGACCTACATCGAGTTCACTTGGACGGTCGGCTCGGAGCCAGGCGGACTCGTGAACGACTGGAGCTTCGAGGAAGGTGGTCCCGTCGGCGCCGGCGAGTACGAGCGCTACTGGGAAGATGACGACATCAGCGACTACTGGACCTGCCTCTACGGCTCGGTCGATCTCCACCACATGGCTCACGACGGTGTTGGAGACGGCCTCGATGCAAACGCCGGCGACCTACTCCTCGATCTCAACGGTGGAGAGCCCGGCGTGGTCGGGACACTCGTCGGTGGCCTGGACGTCGGAACGGAGTACGTGCTCCGCTTCCACTGCGCCCGGCATCCGCGTGCCGCCGCGAACTCCGCCACGGTCTGGATCGACGAGGACGACCACCAGGTCTACTCGACGGCAGGTGGCCGTGGAAGCAGCGCGAGGTGGGCGTGGAAGGAGATCGAGTTCACAGCGTACAGCTCGACGATCGAAGTGATCTTCGAGAGCAACGACTCCGGACCCTACGGCATGCTGATCGATCAAGTCTCGGTCATGTGTGCCGACGAGACGGATCACGAGCCGACGGATCCCCATCTGATCGAGCCGGCCTCGAACCTCGACATTCCGGCAGTGACGCAGCTCCAGCTCAGTCAGCCGAACCCGTTCTCGACGTCGACTGCCATCCGCTACGACCTCGGATCAGCGACGCCGGTCCAGATCGACGTCTACGCAGTCGATGGACGCCACATCCGGACGCTGGTAGACGATACGCAGGCCGCGGGCGCGCGTTCCGTCGATTGGGATGGACGTGACGATCGCGGCGACGTCGTCGCTTCCGGCGCGTACCTCCTCCAGTTCCGGGCGGGGACGCACAAGGAGACACGGCGGATCGTCAAGGTGCAGTAAACAAGCGACGTCTTCGCGACGTATGCGCGAAAGAGCCCTGGAGGTGGTCTCCAGGGCTCTTTCTGTTTCTAGCCTCGCGTGGGAGCTGAGCGTTCGGTCGAAGCTGAGCAATCCGGTCGAGTCGTCGATCGATCCGCGACTCCGACCGTGGACGCCCCACGAACGGCGTCGCGAGAGCGCGGGAAAGCATGTGCCCCCGACAGGGATCGAACCTGTGGCCTACGGTTTAGGAAACCGTCGCTCTATCCGACTGAGCTACGGGGGCTGATGAGCTAACGCACGCTAGCACCGTTCTTTGCGCCTGTCCACTCCTCCCACGCAACAGAAAGCGGGGTGGCGCATGCCACCCCGCTCAGGAGGCCTCGGACGTCCCCCACTGGTTACAGGGTCCGCCCGAATAGGAGAGCGTCTCTACCGGAAGCTCGCCTTCACCTCGCCCCACGTGGCCGTCTCGACCGGCGTGGGCTGGCCGGAGATGGTCAGCTGAGAGAAGTCGATCTCCATCCGCACGTTGTCCGGGACGATCCGCCAGATGTTGAAACCAAACCGGGTGAGACCGGTGAAGTCGTACGTCCCGAAGGCGTCGAGGATGTCGAGCGTGGTCAGCGTTTCGCCGACGTATCCGAGATCGACGTTGAGGTTGTGATCGGTCACGTCGAGGAGTACGCCGCCGGGAGAGACCGGGCCACTGGAGAGGAAGAAGCCGTCCGCGACCGGGAATCCTTCGACGAGCGCGAAGTATGCATCGCCTGCACCCAGTCCAACGACGGTGCCGCCGCTGAACGACATCGAGAACGACGCCGGATCGACGACATAGCCACGGACGTCTCCGGGAAGAGCCTCCTCGAAGTCGTTCGAATCGACCTGGAACGCAACGGTGACACCTTCGCCGGAGCCAACGCCGCTGAGCGGGGCGTCCCCGATCGCGTTGAACACGACCTGTCCGGTTACTTCTACGTTGACGATCTCGGCGTGTGCCGCGGTGGCGGCGAGCATGCCGATGACGACGAGACTCGCGAGCTTCCGCATGGGGTCCTCCTGCGGTCACGATGTGTTTCTGCGGATTGCGACGCGCCGCGATGGCCGTCGACCGAAACGGAAGCTAGCAAACCGTCGCTATCTCTGCAAGTATCTCTGAGAGAATCTCTCGCAGGTAGCGTCCAGGAGGGGCAGATTCTCCTACTCCTGGGAACCGGATCACGTCTACACTGCCGGACCGGGGTACTCGATTGGCGAACGTGCTAGATAGAAATGACTTGGAACGTCCAGAGGATCGGATCGGGCCGCTAGCTAGGGCCCTGCGAGGGAGCTTGCGCGCCCTGGTGGAAGCCGCAGCGGGACCGGAGCCAAGGCCATCGGCGTTGGGGCGGCGGCTGACGCTCGACAAGAGCTTGGCGAGCCGACTCGTTCGTGCAGTTTCGGCGGGAAGTGAACCGGAGTTCCTCCACTACGTCCCCTCCCCCGCTGGCCTCCAGATCCTGATCGAAGCCGCTAGGTCTGGTGAGATGGATCCAGCCATCGTGGATCGTCTGGACTCCGACGTCGATCGCTTCCGGGATCTCCTCAACTCACTGTCCGGCGGCCGTGCCGATCTCGAAGCCCTGATTTCCGACGAGGCATCCCAAGTTCGTCAGCGCGCGATGAGATCCGCGAGCCAGTCGATCTTCCGAGGAACGAGCGCTCTGCTGGGATACGAGAGCGCGAGTTTGTCCTCGGCTCTTCTCGTCGTCCCTTCCGCGCACCCGGACTACCTCGACGCCGTCGAAGTCCAACAACGAGTCGCTATTCGTCGGCTCCGTCCGACCGCCGCGATCGGCGTGCTTCGGGTGGCGATGACGGCCCCCTCCTGGGATGGCGAAGACGGGCTGTCGTTCCTCACCGTGGAGGGGAATCCGATCCGCCGACCCGAGGATGTGATCCTGGCTGACCATAGCGATGCGACCCCGTCCGAATTCGAAGTCGTGGGCGACGGAGAGGATGTCACGCTCATCCTCGCGGAAGAGCAGGCGGCGTTGCGCGACCCGATCACAGTAACCTCGGCTCTCCGGATGCAGCGGGCGTTCCACAGGTACAGGACGGACGAAGCAGCGGAGGGAGTTCGAACCTACAGGATCCAGATCCCCTGCAAGAGGATGGTTCGAACCGTGTTCATCCACGACGACTGTCATTGCGGTCCGCCGGTCTTCACGTTCGAGCTTCCACGGCCGGGTCGCGACACGGGTGTTCGTGAAGAGGGCCTACTCGCGCGCGTCGGATCGATCGATCTCGATGCGCCGGTGGCGGCGTTGGGGCGTGGAATCCGAAATGCAGGGATTCGAGGGATCCCTCGATTCCTGGACGCGCTCCGCGACGTCTTCCGGCGCGCCGACCTGCCGCCGGGTCAGTTCCACGGATACTCGATCGACGTCCCCTATCCGGTGGCGTTCGTGCACACTCGGTGCTGGCTTCCGCTGGAGGAACCGACGCTTCCGAACTAGCAAGCGTCGAAGTTCGCGCCGTCGCTTCCACTACTCGTACGTGAGGAGTGCGCGGATCCCACGTCTGCCACTCGTACGAGAGCAGCGCGTCTACTCGACGTCTGCTACTCGTACGTCAGGAGCGCGTCGACCCGTCGTCCGTCGAGACGACTCCGGCCTCCGAGGTCCGCGAGTTCGACGAGGAACGACAACCCGAGCACGTCTCCCCCGCACTGTTCGACGAGACGCGCCGCGGCGGAGGCGGTGCCTCCGGTGGCGAGGAGGTCGTCGACGATCAGGACCTTCGTTCCGGGGCGCACGGCGTCCTGGTGGATCTCGAGCGCGTCCGTGCCGTACTCGAGTGCGTAGGACTCACGATGGGTCGCGGCCGGGAGCTTGCCGGGCTTGCGCAGAGGCACGAACGGCAGGCTGTACTGCGCGGCGATGCTCGCGCCGAGGATGAAGCCGCGCGACTCGATGCCGGCGATCACCTGGGCTTCGCCCTCGTAGGGCCGCCACATCGCTTCGAGGCACTCTCGTACGAGGTTGCCGTCGAGGAGAACGGTGGTGATGTCGCGAAACAGGATCCCTGGCTTGGGAAAGTCGGGGACGTCACGGATGGTGCGACGCAGACGCGTCGCGAGCGATTCGGTCACGATGCCCTCCGTGGAATCCTGACCCGGCGAGGGGGTTTGAAAAGATGGTCGGGGCGAGAGGATTCGAACCTCCGACCCCCTCGTCCCGAACGAGGTGCGCTACCAGGCTGCGCTACGCCCCGACCTAACCCCTTGGGTCGCAGATCCCGGAATATACCCAAGCCATTCTCGACTGTCCAGTGGGCGGTCACGAGGATTTCTTCGCATCCGGCCACCCTTCTTCGCCCACCAAAGGGACGAAGGCGCAGGGAAGCGACTCGAGCAGTTCGTGCTCTCCCCCGTCCCGCTTCTCGTACACCCGCAGCCCTTGCCGCCCGATCGGCCCCACCGGGACGACGAGTCGGCCCCCGGAGCGGAGCTGGCCCATCAGAGTGTGCGGAATCCCGGGTGCGCCGGCTGCGACCAGGATTCCGTCGAACGGCGCTTCCTCCGGCCAGCCGAGTGTGCCGTCCCCGATCCGGAACTGGACGTTGCGGACATCGAGCCGCGCCAGCCGCTCCTGGGCGTCTTCCGCCAGCACTTCGAGCCGCTCCACCGAGTAGACCTCGCCGACGAGCCGGGCCAGGACGGCCGTCTGATAGCCGGAGCCCGTCCCGATCTCGAGGACACGGTCCTGTGGGAGGAGGTCGAGCCGCTCGGTCATGAGCGCGACCATGTACGGCTGGGAGATCGTCTGGTCCAGACCGATCGGGAGCGCATGGTCACCGTAGGCGACGTGGGAGAACTCGGCATCCACGAAGACATGCCGAGGGACTTCGGCCATGGCGCGAAGGACGCGAGGATCCCGGATTCCCCGGCGCACGATCTGCTCTTCGACCATGCGGGCACGCAGCACTTCGGTGTCACTGGGGAAGGCCGTCATTTCGTCCTCCCTTCTTCGCCGACCTCTACTCCGCGGCCTTCGATCCGTTCGGTTGGAGGCTCAGGCCCCAGGTGCCAATCGTCTCGACCATCGGAACGTCGGTGAGCGCAAGGTGGAGAGGCGTCATCGAGACGAACCCGTCCTTGAGTGCCGCCATGTCGGAACGCGGATCGTCGTCCCAGGAGGGAGAGCCGCCGATCCAGTAGTAGGTCTTTCCTCGAGGGTCGGTGCGCTCGTCGATCACGTCCTCGTATCGACGGTGTCCGAGTGACGTGACCCGGAGCCCCCGGTACTCGGGGCTGTCCGGGAAGTTCACGTTGAGAAGCAGCGTGGGGACCCGTTCACGTGCGGCGAGCTGGAGCACGAGTTCGCGAGCAGCGGCTGCGGCCAAGCCGAAGTCCCCCGTACCCGAGGCGAGAGAGAACGCGACCGACGGAAAGCCGAGAAGGTGCCCCTCGAACGCGGCCGCGACCGTTCCCGAGTACGTGACGTCGTCGCCCAGGTTCGCGCCATGGTTGATCCCGGAGAGGACGAAGTCAGGGACGAAGTCGATCTTGCCGCCTAGCCCGCGAACGGCCATGAGCACGCAGTCGGACGGGGTGCCATCGACGGCGAAGACTCGCTCGTCGAGCTGCCGGAGACGGAGCGGATGGTGCATGGTGAGGGCATGACTCGACGCGCTCTGCTCCCTCTCCGGGGCAACGACCAGGATCTCGGCGTGGTCCGCGAGTGCGTCATGCAGCGCCCAGATTCCCTTGGCGTTGATACCGTCGTCGTTGCTCAGCAGGATGCGCACGTCCCCTCCATGATAGAAGCCTTGCCTCCCGACCCAGCCCCGGCACTCGACGATAGACCCGGAGGTACGTCGACAAAACAGAGAAGCCTCCCCAGAAAGGAGGCTTCGTCTCGAGATTTTGGTCGGGGCGACTGGATTCGAACCAGCGACCCCTTGCACCCCATGCAAGTGCGCTACCAGACTGCGCCACGCCCCGACCTATGTCCCATCGGCCCCAGACGGTAGTGGGAGCCATGAACGCGGTTCAAGTCGAAAGTGGAACCGCGCGCTCACGAACGACTTTCGAGCCATTGCTTGAGGCCGAGGAGTTCGGCGCGAAGCTCTCCGATCTGCTCGGGATCCGCGCCCGTCTTCACCTCGGTTTTGACGACGACCTCAGGTGTGTTCCCGCCGGCCCCCGCCGGTCCGTTCCCAGGACCCGCTGAACCGGGCGAAGTCGTGTTTAGACCTGCCGGGACGGCAGCTGCCGTGGCGGACCCGCCCGGGCCAGCAGCGTTCGAGCTAGACGCGTTCGGGCCATGTGGGCTCGAGCCGGACGACGGTGAAGCCGATCCGGTCGCAGTCGCTGCATCGGAAACCCGGGTCGCCGCTGCGCTCGCCGCCCCCGTTGCCGCGTCGGTCGCGGCCCCTCCCTTTCCGTGGGTTGCGGCCGCCGTCGCAGCCGAACCCGGCCCCGCTCCGGAACCCGAACCCGGACCCGAACCCGAACCCGAACCCTCGGAGGCGTCGCCTCCCGACTCCGGGGACATTCCGGTGCTCGGGGCTCCACCTGCCCGGATCCGGTCGATTTCCTTTCGTGCGCCCTCGATTGTGAACCGCCGGTCGTAGAGAAGCTCGCGGATCTGCTCCAGGAGGACGAGGTCCTTCTCCTGGTAGCTGCGGTTTCCAGCACGGTTCTTCTTCGGGCGGAGCCAACGGAACTGCGTCTCCCAGTAGCGGAGAACGTGCGGTTTTACCCCGAGTCGTTTGCTCACCTCGCTGATCGAGTAGTAGAGCTTTTTCGTCTCGGTCATCCCTCTGGCTCCTTAGCTGCGGCCTCGGCCCTCTCGTCTATTCGGCCCGCAGAGGACGTGTCATGAGAGCATCGATCGCCTCTGCCGGATCGAGCCCATGGAAGAGGATCCGTTCGACCTGGGCGAGGATCGGAACCTCGATCCCCTTGTCCGCGGCCAAGCTCACCGCTGCGCGGGTGGTTCGGACACCCTCCGCGACCATGGTCATCTTCCCCAGCGCGGCGTCGAGTGAGTGTCCCTGCGCGAGCAGCCGACCCAGTTGGTTGTTCCGGCTGAGCGGACTCGTGCAGGTCGTGACTAGGTCCCCGACGCCGGCGAGTCCCAAGAACGTCTCCATCTGCGCCCCGAGCGCCACGCCGAGCCGCGTGATCTCCGCAAGTCCTCTCGTGAGCAGTGCGCCGAGCGTGTTCCGGCCCAGCTCCAGCCCCTCCGCGATTCCCGCGGCCAACGCGATCCCGTTCTTGAGCGACGTGGCGAGCTCGACACCGATCGGATCGCTGCTTCGGTAGACCCGGAAGCGCTCCGTTGCGAACAGCTCCTGCACATGCGCTGCGGCACTCTCGGACGTCGACGCGGCGAGGAGAGCGGTCGGCTTTCCCTCCGCGACTTCACGCGCGAGGCTCGGGCCAGCCAGCGTCACGAGCGGAGAACTCGCAGGATCGAACGGGACGGGCGACGAGGCGGCGGAGCCAACGAAGGCGTCGGCCACGACTTGACTCATCCGGTAGCCGGTTCCTTCTTCGAGCCCTTTGGTTGCGATCACCCAGGTAACTCCGTCCTTCGGTTCCACTGCCGCGAGTAGCTCTCGGATGCCGTGGGACGGGACCGCGAGTACGGCGACCGATCCCGCCGGCCTCGGTGGAGCTCCCTCAGGGACGACGTGAATGAAACCAGGAAACGGTATGCCTGGCAAATACTTCCTGTTCTCGCGCTCGCGGGTCATCGCTCCCCGTTGGACCTCGTCCCGTCCCCAGAGCAGGACCGGGACGCCTTTCCCTGCCAGGACCAGGGCGAGGGTCGTGCCCCAGCTCCCCGCGCCGTAGACCACGACCGGTTCGGACAGTGTCACGATCCCTTCCTTCCCTGCGGCGGCGCTCCGACGGGCGGTGTCGACTTCGGTGCTCCGACGGGCGGTGTCGACTTCGATCCGCCATCCGTGGAGCCGCGAACGGCGAGACGGCTCTCTTCCCCGCGCTTCAGGCGCCCCAGGTTGCTCCGGTGCCGGACGACGATGAACACAGCGGTGAGGATCGACAGCCAGAGGAAAGGATCCGCTGGGCTGCGATGACCGAATCCCCAGACTGCGATCGGCAGAACGATGGACGCGCAGACGGACGCGAGGGAGACGAGTCGTGTCGTGGCGAAGAGCACGATCCACGTGACGAGCGCCGTAAGAAGGCCGAACGGAACGAGCGCGGCCCACGCCCCAGCGGCCGTCGCGACTCCCTTGCCACCGCGGAACCCGGCGAACGGCGTGAACATGTGGCCGAAGAAGGAACCGACCATCCCGATGAGCCCCGACGCGAGCGGCTGTGATGGGACGAGAGCCCGGGTGATGAGGACCGCGGCCACACCCTTGGCCGCGTCGAGTAGGAGCACGGTGAGGCCCAAACGCGGGCCTAGTGTGCGGTACACATTCGTTGCGCCTAGATTGCCCGAGCCGTGTTGCCGTACGTCGACTCCGCGCGCCATGCGACCGATCCATAGGCCGCTGGGGATCCCCCCGAGTAGGTAGGCGATCCCCGCGGCGAGTAGGAGTCCGGCTGTGCTGCTCATGGGCGGATCCTACGACGAACCCCGCCGCGATGCAGGTGCCTTCGTGTCCGCCGGGACGCGACCTAGCTCTTGCGGAGGGCGAGCCTCAGCTGGGCGCCCTCGAACGGGAACGCCTCCCGGAACCGGTTGAGGAGGTACCGCCCGTAGTCCGGGGCTAGTCTTCGCGGGTCGCTCACCCAGAGCGCAATCGTCGGCGGCCCCGACTTCACCTGGGTGGCGTAGTAGACCTTGACCGGCTTCTGTCCCCCGCCGCGGGAGCGAGGCGGATTGTTCTCCACCGCCTTCTCCAGGACCGCGTTCCACTCCGCGGTCGGGATCTCCCGCGTGTTGTTCTCGTGAACGCGGAGAATCTCTTCGGGGAGCTTGTGGATCCGCTGCGACGTGAGCGCCGAGACGAAGACGAACGGAGCGTGGGTGAGGAACGGGAGGTGGTCCTGGATCCGGCGCACCCACTCTCCCATCGTGTCCTGCGTCTTCTCGAGCAGGTCCCACTTGTTCACCGCCACGACGACCGCAGCTCCGGACTCGACGATCATCGCCCCGATCCGCGCGTCCTGCCGCTGGATCTCCTGGGTCGCGTCGAGCACGAGGACCGCGACCTGGGAGCGGTCGAGCGCCCGCATGGCCCGGAGAGTGGCGTAGAACTCGTGGTCCGGATGGTGCCCGAGCTTCTTCCGGATCCCGGCCGTGTCGATCAAGACCATGTCCAGCCCGTGATACTTGAACGGCGCATCGACGGCGTCCCTCGTGGTGCCGGGAACGTTGTCCACGATCATCCGATCCTCACCGAGGAGGAGGTTCGTGAGCGACGATTTCCCGACGTTCGGACGCCCGACGAGCGCGATCCGGATGCCATCTCCGCCGCCCACCGCGGAACGCGGGTTCTTCACGCGACGCGGCTTGTCCTGGAGCCGCGCGACCAGCGCGTCGAGGAGATCGCCCACCCCACGCCCTTCGACCGCCGAGATCGGGAAGACGTTCTCGAATCCGAGGCCCACGAATTCGAGCGCGTCGGGATCGAGCTTGTCGTGGTCGGTCTTGTTCGCGGCGAGGAGGATCGGGATGTCGAGCTTGAAGAGCTCCCGGACGATGGTCGCGTCGTGGGGATGGAGTCCCTGGCGGGTGTCCGTGAGGAAGATGACCGCGTCGCAGATCTCCATCGCCTGGAGGACCTGCCGGAGGATCCGGTCGTCCATCGCCTCTTCGGAATTCGGTACCCAGCCGCCGGTGTCGACCAAGTGGAACTCGAATCCGGTCCACTCGGCACGCCTGGAGAGTCGATCCCGGGTGATGCCGGGGAGATCGTCCACCACGGCGAGGCGTGAGCCGATGAGGCGGTTGAAGAGTGTCGACTTTCCGACGTTGGGTCGGCCGACTATGGCGACGACTGGGAGGCTCATGGGTCCTGGGGTCCTGGGTTTTGGGTCCCGGTTTTCGGCTCGGAACGGATGTGGATCGGAAAGGTCGTGGATCGGAAAATGTCTCGCGACGCCTAAGTCGCACGTCAGCAGTAGTTTATGCCAATGGCCCTGAAGCGGTGCAAATTCCGGCTAACACGCAGCAGAGTAAGGAGATCGGAGCTGCCGCACTCAGGCTCAGGACATTCTTCGATCCACAACCTACCAGATGCGGTCACGGAATCCGACCTGAACCGGGATCCGGAATCGCTCCTCGATCGCCGCCAGCGGAGTGTCATCCAGGAAGATATCGTCGTCATTGAGCGTGGATGGGGGCAGATAGATCCGGTCCCCCAGGTCCGGGACCTGCTCCAGCGCCCGGATGATGTCCTGCCCCACGAGCAGACCCGACACCGTGATCGACCGGCCGAAGAAGTGGTTCTCGACGCCGACGATCTGGACCTCCACGTCCTCCTTCGAACGCTCGAGCTTCTTTCGGACCATCGGTTCGAGGACGGGACGGAAGAGTTCACCGGTCACGAGAGTGACCTTCCGTAGACCCGCCTCCTCGGCGTCCGGGAAGAGACGGCGGACCCGGCCCATCTTGTTCGTGAACCAGCGCGTCAGTCCGATGCCGTTCTCGAGTTGGGCGAACCCGTCGTACTGCGTTTCGGGCGGTACGGGACGGCCGACCTTTCGGTACCACTCGTCCGCCATGTGGAGGAAGGTGACGCCGAGCGTCTTCCGGAACTCCTCCTGAAACTCCTCGGCGTCGCGGAGGGTGGCGCGTGCGAGCTCTTCGCTCACGGGCGGGAGTTCGGGCAGTCCTTCGCGATGCGTCGTCATTCCCAGCGGGACGACGGCGAGCGACTGGACGTGCGGGAAGTACTTCGCGAGCTCGCGGACGGTGTTCTT
This sequence comes from Candidatus Eiseniibacteriota bacterium, assembly GCA_020633975.1. Lineage (GTDB taxonomy): Bacteria > Eisenbacteria > RBG-16-71-46 > CAIMUX01 > CAIMUX01 > JACKCR01. The sequence goes on from JACKCR010000002.1 coordinate 999,902, forward strand.
CAGGTCCTCCCCGTCGTTGTAGCCGGGGACGAAGACCACCTGCGTGTGCATCTCGATGTCGTTCTGGGCGAAATAGTCGAGGATCGGGCGGATGTCGCGGTCCTGGCGAGCGCGGATCATCCGCTGCCGGACGACCGGATCCATCGAGTGCACGGAGACGTAGATCGGCGAGAGCTTCTGCTCGACGATCCGGCGGATCTCCCACTCCTTGAGGTTCGAGAGGGTGACGAAGTTGCCGTGGAGGAAGCTGAGACGGTAGTCCTCGTCCTTCACGTAGAGCGTCTTCCGCATGCCGGACGGATTCTGGTAGGTGAAGCAGAAGACGCAGTCGTTCCCGCAGAGACGGACCTTCATCGGCGCGAGGGAGATGCCGAGGTCGGGCGGGCCCATCGGGCTCACGTCGACCGCGATCTTCTCGGTTCCTCGGAAGAGCTCGATCGAGAGGTCGATGTCGGCGGCGCGGAAGTGGAAGTCCAGGGCATCGCGGACCGGTTCGCCGTTGATGCGAACGATCTGGTCTCCGGGACGGATGCCGAGGAGCTCGGCCTCCGATCCCGGGGCGATGGATTCTACTTGGACCATGTGTCGGTTTCGCCCGCGGCCGTCGGCGAGTCTGTGCTTCCACCCTCGTGCGGTTGGTCGAATCTCTTGGGAACGGATGAGAGTACCGGGCGCGGTCCGTGGTTGTCCACCGGATGTGCCCGCGGATACCGTAGCCCTGGGCAGTGGCCCATCCACGGGTAGGCGCGAGTTTGGACCGGAGGAACCGATGCAAACCGAGTACCAGACGAAGGACGGGCGCGGGTTCACCGTGCGTCCGATCGCCCTACCTGAGGACCGGGACGCGGTGCTCAGGCTCGACACCTCCGTGGTGTCGCGGGAGCGGTTCCGGATCGACATGCGCGGTACGGGACTGACGGACAACGGATTCGGAATCGACGTCGAACACGAGCTACTGCCTGCGCCCCTCCAGAAGACGTTTCCGTTGGACGGCGAACTCGGAGACGAGCAGTTCTGGCAGGAACGGTTCGTCGCGGAGCGGATTCCGGACACCGGCACCGGTTCGGGGTCCGTGATCGGGTTCCTCGCGCTCCGCTACGAGCGCTGGAATCGCCGCATGGTCATCTGGCACCTCTATGTCGACCGCGAGGCGCGCGGCCAGGGCGTGGGCCGGGCTCTACTCGCCGCGGCCGAGCACTCGGCCAGGTCGGCCAAGTGCTGGTGTCTCTGGCTCGAGGTGACGAACGTCAACGTCCCAGCCATCCGCTTCTACGAAGCGCTGGGGTTCGAGGTCGCGGGGTTCGACCGGAGCCTCTACGACCCCGACGGCGAGGCTGGGTCCGAGACCGCGCTCTACCTGACGCGGGCCGTGGGGACCCGCACTGGGACGCGAGAGACTCCGCGCTAGGGCAGTAGGGGCAGCTTGGCAGTCTCCTGCCGTCCCTCAGATCGGCTCGTCGAACGCCTTCGCAATCGACTTCGCCAGCTGTTCGAGCGAGTAGTGCTTCGTGATCAGATCCCGGATGTGCGCGAGCGTGCCGGACTTCACGAACATGGCGCGCGCGAGGTGTCGGGAGTCGTCCTGGATCCGTTCGACGCGGTCGCGACGCCGTTTCACGTAGAGTGAGAGCGCATGGGGCAGCGTGGTCTGATCGGTGCGGGAGAGTTCGTCGGCGAGAACGGCCGCGGACTCCATCGCCATCGAGGCTCCGATGCCGGCGGTCGGCAGGAAGGCTGCGGCGGCGTCTCCCAGGAGCACGACTCTCCCCTTCGTCCACTCTTCGGAACGGATGTCGAGCAGCTTCCAGTAGAAGAGGGACTTGTCGTCGTCGGGAAGAGCTTCGAGCCACGCGTCGACTCGCTCCCCCATCCCGGCGAAGTGCGCGCGGATCCGGTCTCGTCGGCCTGGTCCGGGGTCCTCGAGTCCGTCTCCACGGGGTCCGCCAGCAAAGATCCCGGCGCCGTCGTGCGTCGGGTAGGCGCCGACGAACCGTCCTGCGCCCCAGTGCTCCATGAACGTCTCTTTCGGCAGGGTTTCGAGCGACGCCCACCAGACCCAGCCTCCCCACCCGGTGTCGTAGGTGGGAGCTTCGCCGAAGACGAGGGCCCGCACCTGCGAGTGGATGCCGTCGGCGCCGACGACGAGGTCGAACTCGCCCGAGCTTCCATCGGTGAACTCCACCAGGACATCGCTGTTCCCTTGTTCGATGGAGGAGACGCCGGTTCCGTAGCGAAGGTCGAGATCGCCGAGTTCCTCGCGGAGGAGACGCACGAGTTGCGGACGGGTGCAGCTGAGGTTCGGCCCGAACTTCCGAGAGATCGGCTCCATCGACCAGTTGTGGACGAGGCTGCCGTCGTCGCTTCGCACTTCGTAGTGGTTGCCGGGAATCGACTCCGCTGCGAATCGGTCGTAGAGAGAGAGACCGTGGAGCACGCGGTATCCGAGTGGCCAGAGCCCGAGCATGTAGCCAGCGTGGTCGAGGTTGGGCGCCTTCTCGACCATGGTCGGGTCGAGCCCCTGGCGACGGAGTAGTGCCGCGAGTGTCATGCCTGCCACGCCCGCGCCGACGATCAAGATGCGCATCTGTCTTGTCTCCCTTCGTGCCTACTGCGCAACCCGGAAACTCGGGCGAGGGTTCCGAGTGATGTCGATGAGGTGCGCACGCACGCGAGCCGTCGCGCTCGTCAATCAGGTGGGCTGTGCCTATCTGAGCCATGGCCGTAGATACGAAAACGCCCCCGTCAGCGCGGGGGCGTCTTCGATGCTGGAGCGGGCAACCGGGTTCGAACCGGCGACATTCAGCTTGGGAAGCTGACACTCTACCAACTGAGTTATGCCCGCTCAAAACGACTCGTGCATTGGCGAAAGTAGGCACGGGGACGCCGGCTGTCAAGTGCTCGACACGAACCGACCGGACGGGAACGGGAACAAGAAGCGGAGAGCAGACCCTCCGTTCTACTCGAATAGTCCCTTGATCGCGCCCCAGGTCATCGTCCGGGTGGGAGTCTCGCAGACGTCGAACTCGGCGCCGATGCCGAGGGCCTGGGTCGGCCCCCAAACCACCGAGACGTTGTTCCATCCGGTCGGGTAGCCGATTCCAGGAGCGATGTTCGCAAACGGGAACCCACCGAATCCGTCGAGGTCCGCACCGACGAACCAAGCCGGATCGCGGCCCGGCCAGTTGCCCCAGTAGCCGATCCAGGTCACAGGTACGCTCTCGCAATGGAGATCGATGGACGCGACGTGACGGGAGACGGACGGCCAGAACGCGATCGCACCCGGGCTGTATCCGGTCATGGTCGCGAGCACCGCTCCGGGGGCGCCGTTCTGGTCCTCCCACACGTAGAGATCCGCGGTGTCCGGATTGTCGCCCACCGTAGTCAGGTCCAGGACGATGCTGCACACGACGAAGTTGGGCGTGAAGTACTTCTCGGCGAACGCTCCGTAGTCCGGAGGTACGACTCCGTCGTACGCCCAGGCGTAGCCGTTCTCGTAGGACGCGTCGGCGTTCAAGAAGAGGGTTCCGCACGTACCCTCGGATGCTTCGACCAGCGTGCCGGTACCTGGGCCGGTGGATGCCGCGCCTGCGGCGTAGGTCGTCGAGCAGACTGGAGAGACTAGAGGGACGAGCAGGAACGAGAACAGGAGCAGGAACGAGAACAGGAGCGGGAACCGAAGGCAGGACTGCATTCTCATCTCGGACCTCCCTACAGGGGGCGTCTGATGTCCCGGGCCACTGACATGCCGGGTCACGAGAAGGCCAGGCGGTGACGCGCCAGGTCGCTCGCCGGTCAGGCGAGGGCGTCCGTCATTCCGCGCGGTTGACTGGTCAGCTCGCTCACAGGCCTGGTCAGGGTATCACCGGATCCGCGTCTGCGACCACTCGAGAGGCCGAGGATGGCCCGGCACTCGGACTCGACTCTCGGCCGCAACCTACGCCCTCACCGACCGGAGGCTCTTTGACCGTGCGAACGTCTCGCTTGTCTGCGCTTGCTCTATCCTTCCTCCCCACTGCTTGTCTCGTGACCCTGGCCCGCGCGGACCTCTCCGACGCCGGACTCGTACCGTCCTGGGGGCATCCGGGACCGCAGGGAAACCCGATCCAGGACATCGAACTCGTCTCGGGAACCACGGCCTACGGCGTGGGTCTGGGTGGATCGGTCATCCACACCTCCGATCGCGGCGAGTCGTGGTCGCTACGGTCGGACATCAGCACGTTCGGTGTCGACCTCTACGGAGTCCACCCATTCGACGAGACGAACCTCCTCGCCGTTGGAGACGCGCCCGGCATCTTTCGCTCGACCGACGGCGGCGTAACTTGGGTAGAAGTCGCCAACCCGTCTACGGGCACTCTCTATCAGATCACGGACGCGGGCGACGGACGACTCGATGCGGCCGGCGATCAGGGGCAGGTCCTCCGCTCGACGGACGACGGAGCGACCTGGAGCGACATCGGCCCCGGTGTGGGAACGATCGAGTCCCATTACTGGGCTGATGCGATGGAAGGATGGGTCGTCGGCAAGGATGTAGCGCATCACACGACAGACGGGGGCGCGACCTGGACGCAGTTCCTCGACTTCGCGTTCTTCGGCTACCACGAGGTCATCTTCTACAACCCGCTCGAGGGCGAGGTCTCCGAGGACTTCCAGACCTGGCAGACCTTCGATGGTGGGGCGACCTGGAATCCGGTGAGCGGGAATCCGTGGCCGCTCTATCAGAAGAAGACCGTCGACTTGGGTGGCGGACATCGACTTCGGGTCACGAATGTCGAAGGGGCGGAACTCTGGGAGACCTTCGATGGCGGGCTGACTTGGACGCAAGTGTTCGCTCAGTTCACGGTGGGGTTGCTAGACCTCGAACGGGACGCGGGCGGCCGGATCTACTTCCCCTCCGACGTCGGCGATCTGTTCTGGTCCGACGACCTCGGACAAACGGTTCAAAACGGCGCTGCGCGCATCGACCTCCACCCCGCACGGATGGTTGGCCTTGCATCGACTCCACTTGGGAAGATCCACGCGTCTACCCAACCGAGTAGCTCGTTCATTCCGACGTCTGCGATGTGGAGCGTGGATGGTGGGAACAGCTGGACTGCTACGACCGCGGCTCCGGGAAGGTGGACGCGGTACACCTGGCCCACGGAGACGATCGGTCTCGGCGTCTACCGGGCCGATCTCTTCCGGAGCGACGATGCCGGGGCGACGTGGACGGTGGCGAACACACTTTCGGGACTCGAGTACACCAGCCTGTTCGCGATCGACGGCTGGGTCTACGGAGGTGCCTGGGATCTCGCCAGTGGCAACGGTTCGTTCTACCTCTCGACCGACCTCGGTCTCACCTGGAACGAGGTCGATGCTGGCCTGCCCGACAAGTTCGCAGCTCAGGTCATCACGTTCTTCGACCGGCAGACTGGCTTCGTCATGGGACGCCTCCGTCAAGGCGGCGACTTTCCCCGCATCTACTTCACCGATGACGCCGGCGCCAACTGGACGCCCGTCCCTGTTCCGTCGAGTACCGATCTGATCGGTGGCGGACAGTGGCTCGACACCGAGACGGCCGTTGTAAAGGCCGGGTTCGAGCAGACGTGGCGCACGACGAACCGAGGGCAAACCTGGGACATCGTCTCGACGGTCCCGCTCCAGGCGTTCGCGTTCCTCGGCGACACAGGACTTGCCGTCGGGGCCTTCTCGTACGGCCTCTACTACTCGACAGACGCCGGCATGACGTGGAACTCCACGCCGACTCCGATGGATACCTCCCCGCTCAGCGTCCTATCAACCGGGCACGAGTTCATCGTGAGTGGAGACGGCTCGGCGCTCATGCGGCTCGCACCGGAGGACGTGGCCGGAATCGGTGACGGAGCGGAAGAGTTCCCGGGCGGAGGTTCGGGTTCTGGGCCGGACGGGATCGGCGATGGTTCGGGTGATCCGGGAGCGCTCGAGGGGACGGCCGGAGGCACGGCGCCGGAACTCAGGTACGCGGGTCCGCATCCCGCGCCTGGCGACGTCGCTCTACGGCTCGTCATGCCCGCCCCGGGTTCGGTCGACGTCGACGTGATCGACAGCTCCGGACGTCGGGTCGCGGCGCTAGCGCACGGCTTCCACTCGGCCGGCGAGTTCACGATCCGTTGGGATCGGCGGGACGCCCGCGGAGCCGAGATGCCGGCGGGCGTCTACTTCGTCAATGCCAGGTCCGGCATTGGTGGATCCGACGTACTCCGCGTCGTCCTGGCAGAGTAGGGCGGCGGGAGGTCCAGAAGCGGCGCGAATGAGCCGACAACCGAGGTGTGGTGGAGAATCGCCGCACCTAGGATCGACACCTTCGAGAGACTCCACACCAACGCCACCCAAGCAGTCGCTACGTGTTGGAGTCTCTTTCATGCGCATCTGGGTCAAACTCACTTCCGTCATCGTGGTCGCCGGCGCGGCCGGTGCCGCGCTCGGCCCCTTCCTCGGCATTCCCGCTCTTCGGGCGCTCGCTCTCGGCGCCGCTTGCTGCGTGCCCGCGCTTCTCACCGTGTACGCCCTCGTCGTGCGCCCGGCCACGGAGCAGATCGCCAGAATCACCGCCGCGCTCGCCGACTCCCGTGGTCGGCACTCGGGCGATTTGGCGGGAGTCGATCCCGTTGACGGGGTTTGTAGAGTCTTGGAGAACCACTCTCGCCTCGTGGCGCACATGGTGCAGATCGGCAGCGGAATGGCCACCGCCGCGGCGGAGGTCTCGTTCGCTTCGGACCAGCTGCGGAAGCGCGTCGGGGCGCAGGTGGAGCATGCCACCCAGATCGAGTCCGCAACCGAGTCGATTGCAGGCACGGTGGAGGAAGCGGCTGCGAGCTCTTCCCACTCTGTCGAGGTGGCGGAGCTCGCGCGGCAAGCGTCCCTCTCCGGACAGGGCGCGATCGAGTCCGCGCGCCAGAAGATGGACGACGTCCAGACCCAGGTCGAACACGTCGCTCACTCCGTGAAGCGCCTCGAGTCGCGGACGGAGGAGATCCGGAAGATCACCGGAGTGATCGACGAGATCGCCGAGCAAACGAACCTTCTCGCCCTCAACGCCTCGATCGAGGCGGCCCGGAGCGGTGAGCACGGCCGAGGCTTTGCGGTCGTCGCCGATGAAGTGCGGAATCTCGCTGCCCGGACGGCGACGGCGACCACGGACATCGGCCGGATGGTGCAAGACATCGACGACGAAGCGTCGGCCGCAGTGCGTACGATGGAGGAACTCGATCGCGCTGTCCGCGAGAGCACGGAGCAGACGGTTGCGGTCGATCATCAGTTCGCCGAGGTCCTGACGCGGACCGGCGAGGTGGAAGAGCAAATCCTCCGTGTCGCCGAAGGAGGACGACGGACGCACGACCAGCTCGCCCAGATCACGGGCTCCGTCCACAGCGTGACGCAGCAGTTGTCCGAGACGGCGACCGAGGTCGACTCCGTATCGAGGCAGGCGCTGGAGCTGTCGGAACGGGCCGAGACGATCTTCGAGGAGCTGGGCGGCGAGTCCATGGGTGACGTGCACGACGAGGTGCGTCGACTCGCCCTGGACGCGGCTGCGGAGATTGGCGGCGCCTTCGAACGCGCCGTATCCCAGAATCGGATCTCTCTCTCGGATCTCTTCTCCCGGAGTTACGAACCGATCGAAGGCACACGGCCGACGAAGTACCGGACGCGCTTCGATCGACTCACGGACGAACTACTCCCCCAGATCCAGGAGCCGGTTCTCGCCAAGTGCCAGGCAGTGATCTTCGCCGCGGCGGTGGACGACCACGGCTACCTCCCCACCCACAACCGGAAGTTCGCCCAGCCACTCACGGGCGACTACGACCGAGATCTCACGAATAGTCGGACGAAGCGGATCTTCGACGATCGAACTGGATCTCGTTGTGGGTCTCACAAGAAACCGTTCCTGCTCCAGACGTACAAGCGGGACACGGGAGAGGTGATGCACGATCTCTCCGTACCGATCTTCGTCCAGGGGCGTCACTGGGGCGGATTCCGGATCGGGTACCGGGCGGCGTAGGCGAGTCGTTCTTGCGGCGAGGTTTCGGCGGGGACGCGCCGGTTTCGATCGAGAAACACGTCATTGCGCACACCCCGCATCTCCGAACGGATCGCACCCGGCTTGCTGAGCGCGCGATCAGTACTCCGGAACGGTAGCCGCACTTCGACTCGAGCCCTTCGTGCGGTAGACGATTCCAGGCGAGCCCACGGCGACGACATCCGGACCGAACTCGGTCTTCCGCATGTCGATTCCGGTGAGGTAGAGGCCGGGGGCTTCGAGCAGTGTCTCGGTTGCTCCGTCCTCGTACTGCACGATCGACGAATAGTCGCGGACCGCGAAGGCGCCACGGGCGACGCCACCGGCTGCGGCGGTCCAACCGGTGATGGGGGGATCGCTCACGACCCATCCGCTCGCCTCGTAGATCCACGCAGTTGCGAGCCCAAAGGCAATTGCGTCATTCGGACCCGAGCCGGTGATGCCACGGAAGCAAGAGTCGCAGGGAATCCACTCGCTCGACCAGCTACCGTTCGCGCCCCTCACTCCCAGCGCGTACCCCGACCCGAGAACATGCGGCTGTCCTCCACTGGCCCACCCCCACACATACCGGATCCCCTCCGCCTCTTCGGGGATCCAGCTCGCGCCGTCGTACTGGAAGACAGCTCCATCGTACGTGGAAGCGAACGCGGTTCCGGCGCGGTCACACCAGATGCTCGCCACGCCTGAGTACACGGGTCCGCCGAGATCGTAGAAAGTCCAGGTGGAGTTGTCGTACCAGCCGAGTCTCCCATCCGCCAACGCCACTAGAATCGTCTCATCATCGAAGAACTCGATATCCTCGACTCTCGCTGCGCCTTGATCGATCTCGATGTTGGACCAACTGCTTCCGTCCCACAAAGACAACGTCCCGGAGTTGGAACCTAGGGCGAGGCGGCCACGGCTGTCGATCGAGACACAGGAGTACGCCACGAACTCAGCGACCCGTTCCGTGACCCAGTCCTCGGACTCGCGGCGGGCTACTCCAGAGGCATCCACGGTCAGTAGGCCCTTCGGGGACTCGCTCAACAGCATGTCCTTCGCTGGAACGTCGACGAGGAGTTCCCATCCGTTTCCGTCCCACTCGTACACGACGCTTCGGCCACCTCGTCCGTCGACCACATGGATCTCTTGGCTCGAGGCGATCGAGAAATCGTGGAAGGGCGGCGAGTCTTCGGTGGCGACCAACACCGGATCCCAGGCATCACCAGTGCGCTCGATGAAACCCGTGGCCACGAGCGCAAAGATCCGGCCCCCCGCCTCGGCGAGCTCGGCCGAGGATGAACTGCCCACCGTTCCACCGAAGGTGAGGCTCCACGTCTCGCCGTCGCCTCCGTAGATCCGGTCCTGAAGACCTCCGACGTAGACTTGGTCATCGGAGACTCCTCGTACTGAGGAGAGCATGACATCGAACGGTATCGTGTTGTATGTGGGACCATCGATCAGATAGAGGTTCTCGCCGCCCGTTGCCCAGACCAAGCCAGAGGGACTCACCCAAACGCTGGAGAGGTTTGCGCCGTCGATCGTGGCACGCTCGGCCCAGCTAGATCCGTCGAAGTGAAGGACAGCCCCGTCGTTCCCGACGGCCCAGGCGTCATCGACGCTCGTCGCCCACACGTCACGGAGGTTGTAGGCGCCACCGAGGCTTCGCCGCTTCCACTCCTGACCGTCGAAGTGAGCGGCATCGAGTCCCGATCCGACGGCGATCGACCGGCCGCTGTCGTCGGACCAGATCGCTTGGAATGAGATTCCGGACCGGATCGCCTCGAACTCGAGGGCCTGGGTTCCGCCCGGCTTCGTGCTCGAGTCGCTGCAGCCGCAGAGCGAGAGAAGGCAGACCGTTCCGAGGAGCGGCCGGATCATTGGATGAATTCGACGCATAGGATGCTGCTCCCTCGATCCCCCCAGTCGTACAGACCCTGCCGTCGGGAACACTGCCTCCTCGACGAAGCCACGGTGTCCCGCAACCGCGTCGTGTGCAAGCTACGTTCCTGCGAGGAACCAGTATACCGCTATGGTCCGGCGAGTAGCCAGTCGATCGCTGTCGTCGCCACCTCGCGCATCGGTTCCTCCTCGAAGCCGAGCGCGTTGATGCCGAGCACGAACACGCGCGCTTCCGGGCCACCTGTCTCCGCGATCGGGAAGGATCGCCGAAAGCCGATCACCGTGTCTTCGAGGAAGCAGTCCGGGGGATCCAGCGGTGTGTGCGGGATGGTCGGCGTGTAGAGCGGCTCCACCCGGGATGCGAGAGCACCGTCCGGCCCGGGGTCGAGTCCCTCCCAGAAGTATGAGCCTTCGGGGCCGTAGTCCGCATTCACTTCCAAGACTGGCAAACCGTCCACGAGAGGCTGACCGCCGTTGATCCGGCACGGGCCGCCCCACGGAGCGATGGGATCCATCACACCCAGCTGCTCTCGTAGGAGGGTTCCCTTCCACAACGTCGGGTCGTTTCCGTGGCCGGAGAGGGCCATCAGCGATTCTCCGACCAGGAACAGGCGTCCCCCACTTCGGAGATACTGTCTGAGTGCGGACTGCGAACCGTAGAGCCCACTGGATCCCGAGCTGGACCAGAAGCCCCTGAGGCAGTGCCAGACCACGATCTCGTACTGCTGGAGAACCTCCACCGGTACGGGTGAGACAGGCACCGAACCCTCCTGACCGTCTGGATCGCGTGGGTCCGATTGGTAGGTCGACCAGTGATCGACCTGTCCGAGATCGAATAGGTGCGCGCCCAGCACTGTTTCGTCGAGTAGGTCTCGCTCCTCTTCGAATCGCCTTGCGCCCGCGTGGTCGTCCACGATCAAGGCGAAGCGATCCTGCACCGGGGCGTACACCTGGAGCCGAAGTTCCAAGACCCGTACCGCACGTTCCGACTCGCTCCCGTCACGAAAGGCGAGCAGGACGACATGTTCGCCGGGTTCGCGGACGATGAGGAGCGGTTCCTGTTCGTCTCGCGACTCCCACCCGATCCACCCACCTTGTCCCTCCGGGTCCGAGTCGCGATCGATCACGGGATCGATCGGGTCGACCACGTAGTTGATCTCCACCGGCGGATAGAGGAGCGCATCGGTCTCCCACGCCACACGGAGCCCCGCGTCGACCGGGATCCGGACATTGCGAAGAACCGCCCATTCTGTGAGGAGTTCGATCCGTTCGTATCCCGTGTTCACCGTGATCCCGAACGGACTGGCAACGTCGTTCGAAACCGAGTGTGTGACGACGTTCCGACCGATCTGGGTGAACCCCTCTTCCGTCTCGTCGGAGGCGAGCGCACGCACCGCGAAGGCATAGCCTTCGGAACCGTCCGCGCTGGGTAGAGTCTCGATCCAGCGGGACCGTTCCCTCGTGAACTCCCAGCGTCGCGGGTCGTCGTCCGTATCAGTGAGAAGCAGGTTCGGCGCGGTCTCGAGAAGGCTTCGGACCTCGGCGTCAGACACGCCATCGAGATGAGGTAACGCGACGAGCTTGCACAGAAAGCCGGACGGGGACGCGTCGGTGCCCGCGAGCAGGCCAGCTGGGTCGAAGTCGTCCCAGCGATAGAAGTATGGCGGGCTCAGCATGGATTCCTGGGAGAGCTCCGGCAGAACGATCCGGCTGCGCGGGCCGATCGAACCCTGTCCGAACACGACGGAAATCGGTGCGGACCTCCGTCCGTTTGCAACAGCTGTGAGCGTGAGAACACGTGGCTCCCCACTGTCCGTGTCGATCGGTTCATCCAGGACGAGCTCCGGAGAAGTGGTCGCCTGGCCGGTCATCTCGGGAACCAGCTCCGAGTCCGTGAGTCGTTCGACCCGCCACTCATACACGAGGTCATCCATCGGGGACTGGGATTGCGCTCCACCGAAAGCGTCTGCTCCACCGAAACCGCCTGTTCCACCGAAACCGCCTGTTCCACCGAGAGCGTCTGGTCCATCGAACCCGTCCGACGTCTCGGATCTGAGTGACCACCGGAAGGTGTACTCGTAGCCGTTGTCTGTGTCGGATACGTCGTGCGCTTCCCATTGCACGACAGGTTCGACGTCAGGAGGTGGGATCGGCGGAAGCGGATCATCGTCCGCACATCCGGCGACGAACGCCCCAGCCGCTGAGAGGAGCAGGGCCTGGGAGACGGTGCGGAGGCGATGTCGAAAGGCGGGAGGCGTCGATCGACGGGACGGGTGCGAATGAGTGGCGGGAGCGCGTCTCCTCATCGGACTCTCCTTCCAACCCCGTTCGGAAGGCGGGCGGTCTCGGCCACATTGCGCAGGCCCTCGCCCGACCGAGATTCTACTGCACGGTTCTCGACATGTAGACAACGGGAGCGAGCGACCTGTGGGGCCTGGGCGGCGGAGTTACGTGCACGCAGGCACACCGGTGTGGAACCTGGGAGTTCGGTTGACGGACGGATCGGAGCTGTGCGCAGCAGACCTCGGAAGCAGTTCTCGTCAGCAGCTCCCGCTAGGCCTGACCCCGGCCGAGTGCGGCGTCGACGCGGTCTGCGGTTGCTTTGAAGGATTCGCCGTCTTCGATCTCGATCGTGGTCGCGTGCGGGAGCCGGTTTCGGAACCAGGTCTCTTGGCGCTTCGCGTATTGGCGGGTCTGGATCACGAACCGTGACCGGCACTCGTCGAGAGGCGCGCCGTGAAGGAGGTGCGGGAGGAACTCGCGGTAGCCGACCGTGCGCAGCCCCGGCGCATCGGGAGCGAGTCCCGAGTCCAGGAGCGCTCGGATTTCGTCGAGGAGCCCGCCCGCCAACATCGCCTCGCAGCGGCGCGCGATCCGTTCGCGCAGTTCGGGCCTCGGTCGCGAGAGGACGATGACGGGTGGCGTCGGGAAGTACGGTGGATTCCGTGATGGGTCGGGTCCATCGACTCGGGATGGATTCCCCTCACCGAGTTGGGTTGGGGCGTGACGGCCGAGGTGGCTTGGGCCCAGTTCGCCGAGATGGGCTGCGCCCCGTTCGCCTTCGCGCGTTCCGCTGTAGATGTGCGCGAGAGGCTTCCCCGTCAGCTCGACGAGCTCACAGGCCCGGATGACCCGGTGTCGGTTGTACCGGTCGATCCCAGCGGCACCCTCGGGGTCACTTGCGGCGAGGCGTGCGAACACTGCGCTCAGGCCGTCGCGTTCCACGATCGCTTCCAGTTCCGCGCGGAGTTCGGGAGAGGCGGGCGGAAGAGCATGGAGACCGCGCGTCGCGGCCTCCCAGTAGAGCCCGGTGCCGCCGACGGCCAGCGCCGACCGGTGCCTGCTTCTGAGGTCCGCTTCTACTTCGAGGAACTGTTCGCGGAACCACCCGGCACTCGCGACTTCGTCGGGGTCGAGCAGGTCGAGCAGGTGATGTCGGACGCGTTCGCGCTCCTCGGCGGTCGGTTTCGCTGTACCGATCTCCATCCGACGATAGATCTGCCGGCTGTCGACCGACACGATCTCCCAGCCATGTGGTTCCGCGAGATGGAGAGCAACGTCGCTCTTCCCCACTGCGGTCGCACCGGTGAGGAAGCAAACGATCGGTGGAGTCTCGGCGCTGGGAGTCGCACCGTCCGCCCGTTCGGAATCTTCTGTCGGCTGCCTGTTCATCGCCCGTTCATCCCGCGTTTCCCGTGCGTCAGTGCCGCCCGAACCGACCATCGAGGTCGTAGAGGTCGACTTCGATGTAGGTAGGTCGTCCGTGGGGATCCCCGTGTGGAACCGAGGTGCGGAAGAGGTCGCGAATGAGTCGATCCATCTCGTCCCGCGCGAGCGGTCGCCCGCTCTTGATCGCGCTCCGGCAGGCGAAGGATGCGGCGAGGTGTTCGCGACGCTCCTGCAGACGGCGGGATGGACGGTCTGAAAGGTCTGCGAGTACGTCGCGGAAGTGCTGCTCCGGATCGCGGGACCAGAGCACGGGCACGCCTTGGAGGAGCACCGTGTCTTTCCCGAACTCCGAGACGTCGAGGCCGAGGGCACCGAAGTCGCCGGAGAATCGCTCGAAGAGGTCCATCTCCTCGGGTTCGAGGGAGACGGGAATCGGTGTGAGCAGCTGCTGCGTCGGCCCGGCCCCTGCTTCGAGCTGCGCCACGAACTTCTCGTAGAGGATCCGCTCGTGGGCCGCGTGTTGGTCGACGATCAGCATCCCTGTTTCGGTCTGGACGAGGATGTAGCGACGATGGAGTTGCCAGAGAACGCTCGGACGCTCCGTGCCGACGGCCGGCCGCGTGTCGGCATCGGATAGGGTGTTCTCGCGGAATCGAGCGTCGATCGCAGAGCTGATGCCTTCGCTGGTGTCGGCGCCGGACCCGGGGGGCGCGTCGGCCGGAGCACCCGCTCCGGATCGAATCTGCTCGCCGGAGGCCGCACCGCTCGGAGCCTCCCACGGCAGTGTGTCTTCGTCCCACTTCAGCGCGGAGCCTTCCGCGACGGCGCCTCCGGCCGCGTCTGACCCAGCGTCGATCTTCGGGCCACGGTAGAGGTCATCGAGTAGCGGCCCCATGTTCGGACGGTAGTCAGATCGAGCCTGACTCGCGCCGGTGTTCGGTCCGTACGCACCCGATACGTCAGCTCCGCCGCCTTCGTGGCCGCGTCCGCCTCCTCGTCCTCCTACTTCCCCGCGTCCGTCTCCTCCGCCGCCGAAGAGTGACGCGCCGCCACCTTCCACAGTGCGAGGTCGACTCCATCCTCCGCCCTTGTCCGCACGATCCAGATTCCAGGTCGGCACGAGCGACTGCGCCTGTTGCCGCACGATCCGCGTGAGCCAGCCGAAGAGCTCGGACTCATCGAGGAAACGGATCTCGCGCTTGGTCGGGTGGACGTTGACGTCGATCCGCCCGGGGTCGAGGCCGAGGAGCATCACGGCCCAGGGGTTCTTGCTCGGGGGAAGGAGATCGCCGAACGCCTGGCGCACGGATGCGACGAGCCACGGTGCGGAGACCCAGCGTCCGTTGACGAGGAACGTCTGATGTTGTGTCCCGGCCCGGGCGAGTTCCGGTACGCCGACGAATCCAAACGCGTAGTAGGACGGTGCGCGTTCCTCTACCGGAAGGAGCTTCTCCAGCATCTTCGGCCCGTGGAGCTGGACGATCCGGTCTGCGAGCCCACTCACGGGCGAGAGATCGAGGACGGACTCGCCACGGCTGGCGAGGCGGAAGTGCACGCCGGGATGCGCGAGCGAATAGACCTCGACCATCTTCTTGATCGTGCGCGCTTCTGCACTCGCGCTCTTGAGAAAGCGCTTCCGGACCGGTGAGTTGAAGAAGAGATCGTCGGCACGGACCGTAGTGCCGCGACTCCGCGAACACGGTTCGAAGGCCTGGAGGTCGCCTCCTTCGACCACGGCGCGATGCCCGAGCCCGGAGTCGTCGGGCGACGTGCGGATTTCCATTCGCGAGACGCGACCGATCGAAGGGATGGCTTCGCCTCGGAACCCGAGCGAACCGACGCGGAGGAGATCCTCTTCCGAGCGGAGTTTGCTCGTCGCGTGTGTCTCGAGAGCGAGCTCCAAGTCTTCGGGCGTCATTCCGATGCCGTCGTCGGAGACGGAGATGCTCGCGTCGGGACGGTCCCCCAGTTCGACTTCGATCCGTCTCGCGTTGGCATCGAGTGAGTTCTCGAGTAGTTCCTTTGCGACCGAAAGCGGGCGGAGGATCATCTCTCCCGCTGCGATCTTGGAGACGACGCCCGGATCGAGGCGCTGTACACGAGGGCGCGTCACGAGTGGACTTCCCAGCGGTGGGGCGAGGTGGGATCGAGATGCGGTCGGGTGTCTGGTCGTCGACCCTGGTCTCGATTCACCTCATCGACCAGCTCGAGCCCCGCCGCTACGACGTCGGCCGGATCCACGTCGAGACAGGGGAATCCGCCCCGCCAACAGCGATCGCGGCCATGAACTCCGCACGGGCGACAGCGAAGTCCTGCGACTTCGAGGACGCGTGTTCTCTTCCCGAGCGGCGTGAATCCGAACGCGCGGATCGACGATCCGAACACGGCGACGACGGGAACGCCGAATGCTGTGGCGAGGTGCATCGGGCCCGAGTCGCCGCTCACCGCGAGGTCGACGGACGCGAGTACGGCCTTGAGTGCGCGCAGCGAAACGGCCACACGGCGGAACGCGCCGGCGTATCGATCTGGTGCGGGTTCTGCGTTTGGCGCTTCCACCCAGAGTACATCCCAACCTCGCTCGAGGAAGGAGCTTCCGACTTGCGCGAATCGTTGGAACGGGTACGCCTTGCTCTTTCTCGACGCTCCAGTGAGAAGCGCAAGGCGAGGTCGATGGCTTCCGGTCTGGCCGACTCCGTGCTCGACCGAGAGATCCGCGCGTTCGCCTGTCAACGCCGCCTGGTCCTCCGCCGTGACACGCATCTCCGGGTAGAGTGCAGTGAGCGGCGGGACCGCATCATGGCGCGCCGCTTCCGCATAGCGGAGCGCTGCATGCGGAATGCGGCCGCCCGGGTCGACGTTGCCTCGCAGCACGAGCAGCCGTCGCGCGAAGCTCCGCGTGTTGACCGCGGTGCGGGTCGCGCCGACTCGGGATGCGTATCCGACGGTGGCGCTGCGGCTGCTTGGACTCCCCTGCAGATCGACGATCCGCGTGAACTCGGCGTCGAGGTTGGAGTGGGGCGCTGACGCATCCACCGCCGGTGCCGCGCCTCCGCGCGCATACGCTTCCCATTCCTCCCTCGTCCAGGTGCGGGCCACGTACGGGAGCCCGTCGAAGATCGGAACGAATGCGGCTTCGGTCACCACGTCCACGACATGACCTGCCTGGTGGAGGGCACGGACCACGCCAGTGGTGAGAACGACGTCACCGAGCGAGTGGTAGCGGAGGACGAGCGTGCGCGAACCTGTCACCAGGGATACTCTTCGACGAACGCCTTTCGGAAGTCGTAGCCCGAGGCGAAGTCGTCGACCGAATCCTCGTCCGTCTTGCCGAGGAATCCGCCTTCGACGAGTTCGTAGACGGCGCGACCGACGTCTGCCGGGCCCTCGAACCCCCAATGGCGGAAGACGTCGAATGCGGCCGGTCCGAACTCTTGCAGTGCGAGTGTCCGGTGGCCTTCGAGGAGTTCGCTCGCGTTGATGTGTCCGTCTCGACCGAGGCGCCGACGGGTTTCATCGATGACTCGGAGGATCCAAACGTACGCAGCCACCGGGTAGCGACTCTTCTCGGAGAACGTTTCGAGCTGCTCGTAGAGGTTCCGGTCGACGCTCATGCCCGGTGGCTCCCGTTTCCTGGGGCCCCGACGGCCGCTTGGGCGGGCTCCAACGGCGACACCACGGTGGGAAGCGCGACCGCGTCGGTCTCGGGATGGTCCTCGTTGTAGTGGAGTCCGCGCGATTCCTTCCGCGCCCTGGCCGATTGGATGATGAGCTCGGCGACGAGGGCGAGGTTCCGGAGTTCGATCAGGTCCTGGTCGAGCACGAAGTCCCAGTAGTAGGCCTCGATGCTGTTCCGGAAGATCTCGAGGTAGCGCGCGGCGAGTCCGAGACGGTGATCGGTGCGAACGATTCCGACGAACTCCCACATCATCGTCCGCACCAGGTCCCAGTGCGCGTCGATCAGCACGGTCTCCCGAGGGAGTTCCGCCGAGCCGGAGTCCCACGGCTCGAGCTCGGGGACAGCGCCGACTTCGCCTCTGACCTCGATCGCAGTCGTGGCGGCCCGGGCACCCATGACGGTCGCCTCGAGGAGCGAGTTCGACGCAAGACGGTTGGCGCCGTGGAGCCCGGTGCAGGACACCTCTCCCGCTGCGAGGAGTCCGCGTAGATCGGTCCGCCCGGCGAGGTCGGTGAGGACGCCTCCACACTGGTAGTGTGCGGCGGGAACGACCGGGATCGGCTCGCGGGTGATGTCGATCGCGTAACGGAGACAGGTCTCGTAGATGGTCGGGAACCGCTCCCGGACCCGGCTAGCCCCCAGCTCCTCCATGTGGAGGAGGACCGAGCGCGCGCCCTGCCGCTTCATCGCGCGGTCGATGGCCCGGGCCACGATGTCGCGCGGAGCGAGATCGCCCATCGGATGTGGGATCTCGAGACGGTCGCCTTCCAGCGTAGTGAGGAACGCGCCCTCGCCGCGCACCGCTTCCGAGATGAGGAAGTCCTTGGCGTCGGGATGGTAGAGACAGGTCGGGTGGAACTGGACGAACTCCAGGTTCTGAACTCGGCAGCCGGCCCGGTAGGCCATGGCGATGCCGTCGCCCGTCGCGATGTCGGAGTTCGAGGTGTAGCGGTAGACCTTGCCGGTGCCGCCAGTGGCGAGGAACGTGACGCGAGCGCCGTACGGCTCGATCTTCCGGGACCGGGAGTCGAGCACGTACGCGCCGACACAGCGCCGCTTCTCGACGTCGGACTCCTCCCTCCCCTCCACGATCAGGTCGACCGCGCAGTGGTCCGCGAGGAGTTGGATCCGGGGATGGGCCCGGACTGCGCTGAGGAGCTGTTCTTGGATCGCCCGGCCGGTGTGGTCCTTGACGTGGAGGATCCGGCGATGGGTGTGTCCCCCCTCCCGGCCCAGGGCGAAGCTGCCGTCTCCGTCCCGTGAGAAGGGGACCCCGGCGGCATCGAGGCGGGCGACTGCGGCCGGACCGTCCGCCAGGATCGAGCGGACGGCGGCCTCGTCGCAGAGCCCGGCCCCCGCGCTCAGGGTGTCCTGGACGTGCGACTCGAAGTCCGCGTCGCCTCCCAGGGGCGCCGCGATCCCGCCCTGGGCGTAGCCGGTGTTGCCGTCGAATGGCTGGCGTTTCGTGACGATGGTCACCGGGCCCTCGTCCGCCGCCCGGAGGGCGAAAACGAGACTGGCCAGGCCTGAGCCAATGACGAGGAAGTCCGATGAGTACATAGAGTTGCCCGCCTTCGGCGAGGAGTCCATTTCCACTTCAGGGCAGTATACGGAAGGCCGATAACGGGAACAAACGATTCGCCTGGGTCAGGCGTTCGGGAGCAAGTGGGCCCCCGGGCGCGTCGTGCCATGTACGGCCCCAGGCGAGTAGCGACGACCTGGGTTGGCCAGGCGTCGAGGTCCGTAGGGGAAGGGATCGCAAGAACCATGAACGTCCGTAGGATTCTCACCTTCGCCGTCTCCACCCTCGTGCTCGTCGGAGTCGGGACTGGCTGCAGCAGTGACAACGTCCGTTCCAGCCTCTACGTCACTGAGATCAACAACGGAGAGGCGCTCACGAGCGACGTCATCGACTATGGGAACGACCGCGTCGCTTCCGACGACGACTTCGTCTACGAGGACGAGGTTCAGGTAACGATCTGGGCCACCACTCGGGACGACATCGTCAACACCGACGCCGCGTACAGCAACGTGATGATCGAGAGCTACGATGTGCGGTTCGAGTCGTCGGAAGAGATCGACGGTTTCTCGGCCGGACTCGGCTGGTTCGTTCCGGTGCGGAACACCTACGACGGTGTCCTGACCCTCGTCCCAGCCTCGCTCAAGGCCAAGAACCCGCTCATGGCCCTTCAGGCCGGGGGCGAGATCCAGGCGACGGCGCACATCACGTTCCACGCCCGCGAGACCGACTCGGAGAACGAACTCACGTTCACGACGCAGATTCCGGTCAACTTCGCGAACTGGACCGACCAGTAGACGCTTTCTAGACCCGGGTCATCCGGGTCAAGGGCGGAAGATTCCGCCCTCTACCTCCGCGGCTTCGGCTGCGGAGAGACAGGCACGAGTCCGTTCCCCCGCACCGGCGAGCACCCTCGCGGTGTGGAGAGCGGACCGTTCCGTTTTTTGTCGGGAGGCCCTGTCGAGACAGCGCTGCACCCATTCCCTGAGTGCGGCCGGATCCGAAGTCTGAAAGCCTCCACCGTGGATGAGCGCCGCGTCTGCGACGTCCCGTACGTTCTCGATGTATGGCCCGAACGAGACGGGAACGCCCACGGAGAGCGGCTCGAAGAGGTTGTGCCCCCCGATCCGCATCCAGGTCCCTCCTACCGACGCAGCCGCCGCACGCGCATACCAGGACCGTAGCTCGCCGTGCACGTCGACCAGGAGAACGCGCGGACCATCGTGCCGCGGAGGTGCGAAGAGTTCCTGGAACGCGTCGGCGTCCGTGAGTACTTCCTCCGGCGTTTCGGAGCGGAGCACCGGTTCCACCCCCGCCTTCCGGCATGCCTCCACCCAAGCGCTCCGTTCGCGCAAGTGACGAGGAGCGATGACGACGTAGCCCCCCTGCTCTCCGACCTCCCGCGCGACCCGGAGGAGGAGCTCCTCCCCTTTGCGCAAGCTGCCGATGACCCAGATCGGAAGACCGCGAAACCGCGTTTCCTCCTCCGAGCGCGCGACGGTGTCATCGCGCTCTGAGGACCCCGGGACCCGGTACTTCACGTTTCCGCAGACACACGTGGGTGCGATGCCGAGCGCGGCGAACCGCTCTTCGTCGGCGTTTCCCTGGACGGCAGCGGCCCGTACGGCGGACGCGACCTCCCGATAGAGAGACCGCGCCCAGGCCATCGTCGACCATCCCTTCGGCGAGATCCGCCCGCTGGCGATGTAGACCGGCACACCGGCGCGGCGGCACAGATCGAGCGTGATCGGCCAGAGTTCCGTCTCGACGAGAATCAACGCACGCGGCTCATGGCGTGCGAGGAATCTGCGCACGGGTCCGTCCTGGTCGAGCGGCGCAAAGCGGACGGCGACTTCCGGGCCGAGCCGCTCCGGCGCCCGGCGACGCGCTGAAGTCGACGTGACGGTGACGAACCAGGAGACGCCGTCCCGAAGCGGACGGTCCTCCATCCACGCGCGTACGGCTTCCACCTCCCCGAGGGAGGCGGCGTGGATCCAGACGGCCCCCGTCGGGACTGGGCGAGCTGACGACGTTCTCGAAGGTGACAGCGTCGCCGACGACACACCTGGAGCCGGCGGCGATGTGGCGGACGTCGCCGGAACTCCCGACACCGCGCTGCTCGGCTCTTGTCCCCATCGCTCGCGCATCTCGTCGGGATGCTTGGATCGCCGGTAGAGGAGGTACGGGAAGCCGAGCACGAACACCACTGCGGAGAGAACGCGGTACGCCTGGAGCAGTGGCGTCGAGCGTGGGCGGGACGACGTCATTCCGCCCTCCCACCGATGTCACGGGTGGCCTCATCACTCCGCCCACGCGAGGAGTCACTCGTGGTCGCGTCACTCGCGGTCGCGTCACTCGCGGTCGCGTCACTCTTCGGTTCCCCGAAGAGGAGCCGTTGCGCCCGTTCCTCCACGTACGCGAACCGCTCCTGGAGAAGCGCGAGGTACCTCTTCTCGAGTTCGTCCGGGGAGAGGTCCGCGGCGATCGGGATCGGTTCGCCGGCGACGATCTGGATCTTCGCGAAGGGCAGTGGGATCTCGAACCTGTCCCACCCTCCAAGGCGCCGGAGGGACGAGATGGCCACCCCGAGAGGGACGATCGGCTGTCCCGACCGCGACGCGATGTGGAGGATGCCGAGCTGCACTTCGCGCCGGGGGCCGCGTGGGCCGTCCGGGGTCACGGAGAGGGCGCGGCCGCCGGCGCCGATCTTCGCCATGGTGAGGAGCGCTCGGAGGCCGCCTCGGGTGGTCGAGCCGCGCACGGTGCCGTATCCGAGACGATGGATGACCTGAGAGATGTACTCGCCGTCGGCCGACTGACTCACGAGGACGACCACACCCCGCTTCCGGTACGCATAGCTCAGGGAGAGGATGTGCTCGTGGAAGAACCCGTGGATGTAGGGCTGTCCGGTGCGTACGAACTCCGCGACGGCCGCGGGCTCTTCCTTCCGGATCCGCCAGGTGCGTCCCCAAAGCCGAAGGACCGCGCCGCCGATCCGGCCCGCCCAGACGAATCGAGCCTGCCGAGAGAACTCCGTCTCGGGGCGAGGGATCCTTTCGTCGGGGCCACTCACTCGGTCGGCTCCGACTCGATCCGTTCGAGGATGAGATCGGCTGCCCGCCCCGCAGCACCCGGCTCCCCGAGCGAGTGACGGGCGTCGGCGAGGCCGGACCGGATCTCCGCACGCGTTTCGGGCGAGGCCACCCACTCGCGCGTGAGCGCGGCCAGGGCAACGGGGTCCGCGTCGTCTTGGATCAATTCCGGAAGGAGACGGCGGCCGGCGATCAGGTTCGCCATGGCGATGTGCGGCACCTTCACGACACGACGTGCAATCTCGTACGTGGTCCGGTTCACTCGGTAGACGACGATCGAAGGAGTGGTGAGGAGGAGCGCTTCCAGTGTCGCTGTTCCGGACGCCACCCAGGCCAGGTCCGCGGCGAGGAGCGCGGCGAACCCGTCCGTGACGGGAGTGGACGGGACGCAACCGAGTTCGCTCCGCACATCGAGGGAGAGACCCTTCGCCTGCCCTACGATCCACCGGCAGTCGAGATCCGAGAGCGCGGCGTGGGCGTCTCGCAGCACCGGACCGACCCGGTGCACTTCGGACCGTCGGCTTCCGGGAAGGAGAGCGATCACCGTTTCGTTCGGACGGAGGCCGAGCCGTTCACGCGCCTCGCTCCGCGCGGCGTCGAGATCGTCCGGCACTTCCCCGACCAGAGGATGACCGACGAACTGGACGGGGATGTTCCGCTCCCGGTAGAGCGATTCCTCGAACGGGAAGATCACGATCATGAGCGCGACGTACCGGCGCAGATAGTCGAGACGCCCTCGTCTCCAGGCCCAGACCTGTGGCCCGATGTAGTAGACGATCGGAACGCCGATCCGCCAGGCGTGGGGCAGGAGACGGAGGTTGAAGTCCGGGAAGTCGATCGGGATGAAGACGTCCGGCCGGCGCGCGGAGAGGAATTCGCGGATCCGCTCCATTGCGCCGAGGATCTTCGGCAGTACACCCAACACTTCGGTCAGACCGACGACCGCGAGTTCGTCGCTCCGGAAGAGGAGTTCGACTCCGGCCTCTTCCATCCGTTCTCCCCCCACTCCGTAGAGTTGGAGATCGGGACGACGGGCCTTGAGTTGCCGGGCGAGCAGCGCTCCCTGGAGGTCGCCGGAAGACTCACCCGCGAGAAGGAACGCGCTCGCCATCTAGGATCCGGGGCGGAGCCGTTCCAGGGAGTCGTGCACGCCCTTCCGCACTTCCTCCGCCAGGACGAGCGCACGCATCCCGTCTTCCCCGCTCGCGCCACGCAGGCGGTGGCGGGCATGATCGCCGTCCACCGTCGATCCGTCGCCGCCGCGCGACGCCACGCCGGCCGTACCCGGCCCTGCGCCCTCCGCAGCGGACTCGCTTGCGGCGACGGCAGCGAGGAAGTCGGCGAGTTCATCGCGCAGAGCATTCCGAGACGTCACGTCGACTTTGCCGTACTGCAGCGAGAGCCCTGCGTGCTGGAGATAGGCGAGGAGTTCGATCCCCTGCGCTTCGCTCAGCGACGGCGGAAGCGCCGCGGCTGCGTCGACGTCGGTTCCCGGTGGGAGCGGCGCGGGCGCGAGGGCGGCAGGCAGGTCGGGTGGCGGCGTGAAGGCGCCGGACGAACTACGCGAGAGGAGGACGCGTTCGCCGTCTCCCCGAAGCAGGTCCAAGGAGTGGTACCGGCCGCGACCGAAGAACCGGATCTTTCGGACCTTGTCCCGGGAGACACGGCTCGCCGTGAGGTTCGCGATCGTGCCGTCCTGGAACCGGATCCGGGCCGTGGCGATGTCCGCGCCGTCGGTGAGGACGGGAACGCCGGCCGCATCGACCGCTTCGACTTCACTCGGGACGAGCGCCAACGTCAAATCGAGGTCGTGGATCATGAGGTCGAGGACGACGTCGACATCGAGCGACCGCGGAACGAACGGCGCGAGGCGATGAGCCTCCACGTAGCGCGGCGCGATGAGTTCGTCCCGTGCGGCCTGGAAGGCGGGGCTGAACCGCTCGACGTGCCCGACTGCGAGAACGCGCCCTGCTTCCTTCGCGGCCGCGTTCATCCGCGCGGCGGCGGGAACGGAGTCCGCGATCGGCTTCTCGACGAGCACGTGGAGCCCGCGTTCCAGGCAGAAGAGCACCACCTCTTCGTGCGTCACCGTCGGGGTCGCCACGCTCACCGCCTCGGGAAGCGGTGCGCCGGCCCACTCGCGTGACGTCAGTAGTTCGCCGAATGAAGAAAAGACGGGGACGCCGAGTTCACTTCCGAGCCTAGCCGCCGCGGCGGCATCGACGTCGACCAGACCGACGAGCTCCGCTTCCGGCAAGTCCGCGTAGAGCCTCGCGTGGTAGGTCCCGAGGTGACCGCATCCGATGACAGCCACCGGGATCGGCCTCGCCATGGGATCCCTCCTTGTCAGCGCGCGAGTCCGCGTTCCGAACGTTCGACGAACTCGGTGAAGACCCGGACCTCCGGGATGTCCGGCAGTTCGGCGCGGATCTGGGCCAGTGCTTGGTCCTTGAGGAGCGGAGAGCGGAAGAAGATCCGGTAGACCCGCTTCAGCACCTGCTGCGTTTCCTCGGAGAAGCCGCGACGTTGGAGTCCGATCGTGTTCACTCCGAACACCTTGATCGGCGATCCCGCCGCCTTCACGTACGGCGCGACGTCGGTCGGTACCCGCGATCCGCCGCCGATGATGGAGTGCGCTCCGATCTTGACGAACTGATGGACCGGGGTGACGCCGCCGATGATCGCGTAGTCACCGATCTCGATGTGACCGGCGAGGTTCACGGAGTTGGCCAGGATGACGTGGTCCCCGAGCACGCAGTTGTGAGCCACGTGGGCGTAGGCCATGATCAGACAGTCGCTGCCGATCTGGGTCAGCTCGCCTTCCGCCGTCGGCATGTTCACGGTCGAGTACTCGCGGAATACCGAACGGGCGCCGACGCGCACCGGTGCGACTGCGCCGCGGTACTTGAGGTCCTGCGGCGACGTACCGATGACCGCGCCGTGATGGAGATGGCACTCCGGCCCGAGTTCCGTGTCGCCCGTCACCTTGACCATCGAGTCGAGGATGCATCCGTCCCCGAGGCGAACCCCGGCGTCCACGATGCACCATGGACCGATCTGAACGTCTTCTCCGAGCTGCGCTCCGTCCGCGACGCGCGCACTCGGATCGATGGTCACCCCATCCCTACTCCCTTCCCCGCCCGTATCGGTGCATTCCTGGCGTCCGAGACGGGGCCACGGGTCAGCGGTCGACGATGGTCGAGCTGAGCTCGGCTTCCGCGACGAGCTGACCGCGCACGTATCCCTTCGCATTCATGGTGCAGATCCGACGCTTCAACCGGACGAGTTCCAGATCCATGAGGAGCTGGTCTCCGGGAAGGACGGGCCGCCTGAACTTCGCCTTGTCGATCCCCATGAAGTAGACGAGCTTGGAATCCGGGTCGTCCACCGTGTTGAGGAGGAGGACGCCGCCGACCTGAGCCATCGCTTCGAGGATCAGCACAGCGGGCATGATCGGGTGGCCCGGGAAGTGTCCCTCGAAGAACGGTTCGTTGATCGTGACGTTCTTGATTCCGACGACTCGTTCCCGCTCGACCAGATGGATGATCCGGTCGACGAGGAGGAACGGGTAACGGTGCGGCATGATCCGGGTGATCGCGTTGATGTCGAAGTGCGTCTGACCGAGCATCGAATCGAACCGGGACGCACCGTTCGCCGTCTCGTACGCCTTCTGAACGAACGCGACGTTCGAGCGGTGCCCGGACCGAACCGAAGTGATGTGACCCCGGACGGGACGACCGAGCACCGCCAGGTCTCCCAAGAGGTCGAGCACCTTGTGCCGAACGAACTCGTCCGGGAAGCGAAGCCCTTCCTCGTTCAGGATCTCATCGCCCTTCACCACGACGGCGTTGCTCAGCGTTCCGCCCTGGATCAGCCCCGCCTTCTGCAGCTTCTCGATGTCCTCGTAGAGGGCGAACGTGCGGGCGGGCGCGATCTCTTCCGCAAACCGGTCCGGATCGATGTCCAACTCGATGTGCTGGGTGCCGACCACCGGGTTGTCGTAGACGATCGTAAAGCTGATCCTGAGTCCATCGTACGGCAGCGCGACGATCCGGGCCGCGCCGTCGTCGAGCGCGATCGGCTTCTCGATCACGAAGTAGCGCTTGGGGGCGTCCAGCTCCTCCATTCCTGCCGCGCGGAGCACGTCGACCCACGGCCGTGCGCTTCCCGCTTCGGGCTCGGGCAGCTCTTCCCCATCCACTTCGATTCGTAGCGAGTCGATCCCGAGTCCGGAGAGCGCGCTCAGGACGTGTTCGACGGTGTGAACCTCCGCGTTTCCGCAGCGGAGAACGGTCCGCCGGAGAGCGTCGATGTCCGTCCGTGCGTTTTCGGGACAGACGCGGATCTCGGGCGATCCTTCGAGGTCTGTCCGAACGAACACGATGCCGTGGTCTGCGGGCGCGGGTCGGAAGGTGAGACGGGTCTGCCGACCCGTGTGGAGCCCTACTCCGGTGAACGTGGCCTCGGCCGCGATCGTTCGCTGCAGTTCGGTCACTCTTTCCGTCCCCCGCTGACTCTGGCGTGTTCCCGGAGCGTCTCGTGAAATTCCGTTTCCGTACGGGCGGGCGGCGTGGAGGTCGCGAGCCGCGCCTCCAGCTCCTCGATCCGTTGTTCCAAGCTCCGGAGAGTACGAAGCGCGTCCGGCAGATGACGCATCGAGGCGTAGACCCGCTGGGCACGTGCATGGTTCGTCGCCGGGTATCCAGAAACCGTCTCGCCGCTGGGGATCGACTTGGTGACGCCACCCTGGGCGCCGACCCGAGCCCCGTCGCCGATCTCGATGTGGCCGACCAAGCCGGCCTGTCCTGCGAGCGTGACCCAGCTGCCGAGCTTCGTGCTGCCCGAGATGCCGACCTGCGCGCAGAGAACCGAGTTCGCCCCGATCTCGACGTTGTGCGCGATGTGCACGAGGTTGTCGATCTTCGTGCCGCGTCCGATCCGGGTGACTCCGGTGGTGGCGCGGTCGATCGCGGAGTTCGCGCCGATCTCGACGTCGTCTTCCACCACGACCCGCCCGATCTGGGGGATCTTGACGTGCCCGTCCGCCGTGGGCGCGAAGCCGAATCCGTCAGAACCGACGATGGCGCCCGAGTGGAGGATGCACCGAGCTCCAACCTCGACCCGCTCCCGGAGGACGACGTTCGGGTAGAGCAGCGTCCGTGCCCCGATCCGGCTATCTGCCCCCACGTAGGAGCCTGCCATCACGACGACGTCGTCTTCCAGGACTGCCCCGGGACGGACCACGACATGGGCGCCGATCGCGACCCGCTCGCCGAGCGTCGCTCCCGGGTCCACGATCGCGGACGGGTCGATGCCCGTCGGCGGGAGGTCCAGGGAAGGGGCGAAGAGATGGAGGACCTGGAGGAACGTGCGGTACGGGTCGTCCACGACGAGGACAGGGACGGGATGCTCGTGGTCAGCCTCTGCCGGCCCAACGATCACTGCCGTTGCGCTCGTCGTTTCCAAGTGCGCGCGGTACTTGCCGTTGGAGAGGAAGGTAACGTCTCCGGGGCCGGCCTCTTTGATTCCGGCCGCACTCCGGATCACGAGGGTGGCGTCCCCGCGGAGTTCGGCGCCGAGCCGTCCCGCGAGCTCGCCCAACGTGAAATGCATCCGGTACCGACCCTCCCGACCTCGATGCGTCGTTCCCTGACTGAGCCCTGTGTGTTCGAGGACGGGCCCGTTCGAGGCTACTGATCTGTTCCGTTCAACCGCTGGATGACTTCCGCGGTCAGGTCCAGAGACGGGTCAGCATACAAAATATTGCCGTCGGCTGCATCCAGGATCAGGTTGAGCCCCCGCTCCTCGGCGATCTCCCCGACGATGGTCTGGATCCGTTTGATCACCGGGCGGAGGACCTCTTCGTTCCGTTGGACGACTAGGCCGTTCGGCCCCCAGATCGACTGGACGAAGCTCTCGTACTCCGAGACCTTCTTCTGGTAGTCCTGCTCCTTCTCACGGAGCTTCTCGTCGCTGAGGCCGGGACCTTGCTTCTCGAGTTCGGACTCGAGCAGGTCGATCTCTCGCTTCCGCCCCTGCGCCTCGTCGTTCCAGGCCTTCACGTCCGCCTGGTAGCTGGCCCGGACTTCGTTGATCCGGTTGTAGCCGTCCACGATTTTCTCGGAGTCGACGAATGCGACCCGGGCTTCCTGGGCGTAGGCCCCGTCACCGAGGAACGCCGTCCCGCCCATCGCCAGTAGCGCGAGGAAGATCGGGACGAGAATGGGAAGGACCGACGGGCGAACGGAACGCATGGGGCCTCCTTCTCAGAACGCGGGGCCGATGATGAGATGGGGCTGCCACTTGCCCCGGTCGATGCCATAGGCGTAGTCGAAGCCGACGTTGCCGAGGAGCGGAATCTCGAGACGGATACCCGCGCCCACGCCCTTCTTGAGATCCGAGAACGAGGCGTCGCGGACCGTGTTCCAGGTGTTCCCCGCGTCGAAGAAAAGTAGACCGTGCACGGGGTTGAAGAGCGGGAACTGATACTCCGCTGTGAACGAGTACATGACCTTTCCACCCGGGAAGCGGATCTCGGATCCCGAACTTCCGACCCGGATGTTGTCCTCCGGCACGACGTACCAGTCGTCGTAGCCGCGCAAGTAGTCCGTCCGCGTCCCGCCGAGCCGGAACGTTTCGTTGCCCGGGACCCGTCCTCCCTTGGAGAACGGGAAGAGATAACCGACCCGGTGCCTCAGCATCACGGCCGGCTTCCAGAACGGGACGAAGTAGTTCCGGTGGTCGATGGTCGGCTTGAGGTAGTCCACCTCCCCGCCGAGATAACCGCCGGCGATCTCGGACCGGAGCGACGTCCGGCTGCCAGCTGTCGGGTAGAACGGGTTGTTCGTGCTGTTGCGCGAGAACGAGAGTGCGAGCCTGGAAACCGTTCCGTTCGACGCCTTGAGGTAGGCTTCGCTCTCCTCGTCCAGGTTCGTGAAGTTTCGGAAGCGGAGATCCTCGAGGGAGTAGCTGACGAAGACCCGGGTGTAGTCCGGTACTCGGAAGAACCAGGGACGACCGACATTGATGGAGAAGCCGCGGGTCTTCTCGTCGTAGAAGTCGAGGTCCCGCGTCGTGTCGAAGACGTGGAAGCCGATCGACGTGGGCGTGTTGAACGCCCAGGGTTCCGTGAAGGAGATGTCGTAGGTCTTCCGGCGCGACCCGCGCTCCAGGTGGAGATTGAGCGCCTTGCCGGTTCCGAACAGGTTGTTGTGCCCGAACTCGAGGAAACCGGTGATCCCGGTCTCGCTGCTGAACCCCGCGCCGGCCGTGGCGGTGCCGGAGGACTTCTCCTTCACCCGGAACACCACGTCGATGTCGCTTCCCGTTCCGACCGGCTGATACTCGACCTGGACGTCCTCGAAGTAGCCGAGGGCGAACGCATCCCGCTGGCTCCGCATGAGGACGGACCGGCGGAGGAGGTTTCCGGGAACGAGTGTGAGTTCCCGGCGGATCACCCGCTCCTTCGTCCGCGTGTTTCCGACGATTCGGACCTCGTTGACCTTGCTCGGCTCGCCTTCCCGCACCTGGAACGCGACGTCGACCGTGTCGGCTTCGATGCTGACGGCCGGGAAGATGTCGAGGCCGACCAGATATCCGTGCTCGGTGTAGAGACCGTAGGCTTCGGAGAGGGTGAGTTCGACCTTCTCCTGGCTGAACGCCTCCCCCTTCCGCACCGCGGAAACGCGGTTGAGATCGTCCGTCGTGACCGCGGTGTTCCCGGTCCATTCCACGGACCCGAACTGATAGAACGGCCCCTCCGAGATCTCGTAGCGAAGGGTGACTTCGCCTTCCGCGTCCTCGGAGAAGACCGCTTCGTGACTCGTCACCTCGGCGTCTCGGTAGCCGTGGTTGTGATAGTAGGACTCGATGTGGCCGACGTCCTCGCGTGCGCGCTCCGCCGTGTACCGCTTCCTCCGGAAGAGTCCGTTCGGCTTGAGCTTCACCTCGCCGCCGAGCTTGTCGTCCGAGAGAGCTTCGTTTCCGACGAACTCGATCGCCTTGATCTTGACCCGCTTCCCCTCGTCGATCGTGAAGACCAGTTCGACGTCCCCGTCCTCCTGCCGGTCCACCGTGGGAACGATGTCGGCAGAGGCATAGCCCTCGTCTTGGTAGTAGGTCCGGAGGGCGTTGGTGGCCGCGAAGAGTTTCCGTCGGGAGAGGAGGTCACCCGCGCGGAGTTCGATCTCGGCGCGGAGGTCTTCTTCGCTCATCTTGTCCTGGCCGTCCCAGCGGATCGACTCGATCCGGGGATTCTCCGTCACCTCGATGCGCAGCTTCCGACCCACACCTTCCGCGGGCACGTCGCCTTCCATCGGGGTCTCGTCGTAGATCGCGATGTCCGAGAAGAGGGAGAGTTGGTAGAGGGATCGGACGGAACTCGCGAGCGTCGCGGGCCGGGCTGGGTATCCGAGCTCGAGCCCGGACGAGCGGACGATGAGGATCGAGTCCGCCCGCACGTTGCCGGTCACACGTAGCTCTTCCAGCGGCAGCGACCACTGCGGGCCCAAGTCCTCCGGTAGAGCGAATGCGGGCTCTTGTCCCAATCCCCCGAGGGGGCTACTTGCGCCGATTTGTGCCCAAGCCGGAACGCTCGCCCACAGCGTGAGGACCACCCCCACGCAGATCCAGAGGCTGACGAGTTCCGGACGGAGGCCCTTCCTGGTCCTACGGTCCGATCGCACCATGTCTGTCGACGCTACTCCTGGTGAGTGACTTCCGGGGCGGGTTCGAGAGACGTCTTCTCGTCGATCGCGATCTCGTTCCCCTTCTTCGAGATCCGGATCTCGGAGCCCGACTTGATCCGTCCCTTGAGGACCATCTCCGCAAGCGGGTCCTCGATCAGCTTCTGAATGGCGCGACGGAGTGGACGTGCGCCGAGGTCGGGATCATACCCTTGGTCGATGAGTACGCCCATAGCCCCTGGTGTGATCGACATCGCCATTTCCTGCTCGGCCAGACGATCGCGCACTTGGCCGAGGAGGATCTCGACGATCTTCTCGATGTGCGACTTCTCGAGCGGGCGGAAGACGATGATCTCGTCGATCCGGTTGAGGAACTCCGGATTGAAGACCTTCTTCACCTCGTCCATCACCGTGTCCTTCATCGCGCCGTATTGGATCTCCGCGTCCGGACGGGAGAAACCGAGCTTCCCCTTCCCACGGATCTGACGGGCGCCGATGTTGGACGTCATGATGATGACGGTGTTCTTGAAGCTCACTTTGCGCTTGAGCGAATCGGTCAGGACGCCGTCCTCGAACACCTGCAGCAGGATGTTGAAGACGTCCGGGTGCGCCTTCTCGATCTCGTCGAGGAGGACGACCGAGTACGGCTTCCGGCGCACCTTCTCGGTGAGCTGGCCGCCTTCTTCGTAGCCGACGTAGCCCGGAGGGGCGCCGACGAGACGGCTGACGGAGAACTTCTCCATGTACTCGGACATGTCGATCCGGATGAGCGAATCCGGGTCGTCGAAGAGGAACTTCGCGATGACGCGCGCGAGTTCTGTCTTTCCGACTCCCGTGGGGCCGAGGAAGACGAACGTACCGATCGGACGGCGCGGGTCGCGCAGCCCAGCCCGGTTCCGCCGTACGGCGCGCGCGATCGCTTGGACCGCTTCCTCCTGCCCGATGATGTGGGCGCCGAGCTCTTCTTCCATCCGGACCAGCTTCTGCTGCTCCTTCTCTTCGAGCCGGCTGACCGGGATCTTCGTCATGCTCGAAATGACGACGGCGATGTCGTCGTCCGTCACCTCGATCCGGCGGGTGGACTTGGTCTCGTTCCACTCCTTCTTCAGCCGGTAGTACTCTTGACGGAGCTCCTTCTCCTTGTCACGGAAGGACGCCGCTTTCTCGAACTCCTGAGCCCGGATCGAGGCTTCCTTCTCCGAAGCGACCTTCTCGATCTTGGCGTCGAGGTCACGCAGCTCGTTCGGGAGCGTGGAGACGGAGAGACGCGCGCGAGCACCAGCTTCGTCGATCACGTCGATCGCCTTGTCCGGGAGGTGACGATCGGTGATGAACCGGTCGCTCAGTTTGACCGCAGCGACGAGCGCCTGATCCGAGTAGTGGATCCGGTGGTGCGCTTCGTACTTGTCGCGCAGCCCTTTCAGAATCTGGATCGTGGTGTCGAGGCTCGGCGGGTCGACCATGACGGTCTGGAACCGCCGCTCGAGCGCACCGTCCTTCTCGATGTACTTCCGGTACTCGTCGAGCGTGGTCGCGCCGATGCACTGGAGCTCACCGCGGGCAAGCGCCGGCTTCAGCATGTTCGACGCGTCGATCGCGCCTTCCGCGCCACCGGCCCCGACGATGGTGTGGAGCTCGTCGATGAAGATGATCGTGTCCTGCGACTCGCGGATCTCGTTCATGATGTTCTTGAGCCGCTCTTCGAACTGGCCGCGGTACTTCGTTCCCGCGACGACGGACGCCAGGTCCAGCGTGATGAGCCGGTGATTCCGGAGGAGCTCCGGCACCTTTCCTTCCACGATCCGCTGGGCCAGGCCTTCGGCGATGGCGGTCTTTCCGACGCCCGGTTCGCCGATCAGGATCGGGTTGTTCTTCTTCCGGCGGCAGAGGATCTGGACGACGCGCTCGATTTCGCCCTCGCGGCCGAAGATCGGGTCCAGCTTGCCTTCGCGCGCGAGCTGCGTGAGGTCCCGTCCGAACTGGTTGAGCGACGGCGTGTCCGCCTTCTCCTCGGACTCCGCCCCCTGCTGCTGCTGGGGATGTCCGCCCAGGAGCTTCAGCGTCTCCTCGCGCACCTTCTTCCGGTCGACGCCCATGTCGGCCAGAACCTTGGCCGCGACGCCTTCGCCCTCGCGGATGAGGCCGAGCAGGAGGTGCTCGGTGCCGACGTAGTTGTGGCCGAGTTGACGCGCTTCTTCGACCGACAGCTCGAGGACGCGCTTGGCGTTCGAGGTGAACGGGATCTCACCGATGGTGAGGGTCCCGCCGGTCTGCGCGACCATGCTCTCGACCGCTTGGCGGATCTGGTCCAGGTCGAGCCCCAGGTTCGAGAGGACCGTGGCTGCGATGCCCTCTCCCTCGCGGAGGAGCCCCAAGAGCAGGTGCTCGGTCCCGATGGAATCGTGCTGGA
Organism: Candidatus Eiseniibacteriota bacterium; assembly: GCA_020633975.1. Lineage (GTDB taxonomy): Bacteria > Eisenbacteria > RBG-16-71-46 > CAIMUX01 > CAIMUX01 > JACKCR01. Next base: position 1,032,865 of record JACKCR010000002.1, read on the forward strand.
GGCGACTTGCTTCCTCGCGGGCGAGAAAGATCACCTTCCGCACTCTCTCCGTGAACTTGTCGTGCATCTCTCGCTCCTCGTTCCTGCCCGTTTCCGGCGCCCCTGGACGTCCCGTCCCGCGCCGCTCGGGCTGCTCAGCCCTGGAGACTCGGGACGTCTTCGACGCCCAATGCCTTCTGCACTCGTGCCGCTCGGAAGGCGTTCCGTTCCTCCGAGCTCATTTCCCTTCCGGCGATCCGCTGGAGATGGGCCGGCTGCCCCTTGAGCAGCAGGTCGTTCAACACCGCAATCGATGGAACGTTCCGCATCCCCAGGGTATGGCCGAACCGAACCGCCGACAACAGGCCGATCAGCTCTTGCGAGCCGAGGAGACGCGAGTACTTGAGCGTCCCCAGGGCCCGGAGGATCTTGTCCTCCACTTGGAGCCCCGCATCCCGGAGGAGTCCCTCCTGAGACCGGTTCTCCCACTCCAAGAGCTGCCCGATCGCCTGTTCCAACTTGCCCAACGTTTCTTCTTCGGACTCTCCCAGGGTCACCTGGTTCGAGATCTGGAAGAAGTTTCCGACGACCTCGCTCCCCTCCCCGTAGAACCCGCGCACCGTGAGGCCCACCTGTTGGATGCCGGTCAGGATCTTCTTGATCCTCTGGCTGAGCACCAGCCCCGGGAGGTGGACCAGAACCGACGCCCGCATGCCCGTCCCGACGTTCGTGGGACAGGCGGTCAGATAACCCAGCTCCGGGTGGATCGCGTACTGGAGCTTACTCTCCAGTTCCTGATCGGCAATCCGGGCCCGCTCGAACGCTTCCTCGAGCTGAAAGCCCGGATAGAGCGCCTGGATCCGGAGGTGGTCCTCCTCGTTGACCAGGAGCGAAAGCTTCTCTTCGGGGTCCAGGACCAGCCCTCGAGCCTGGGCTTCTCCCGTGAGGTCGTGGCTCACGAGGTGCCGCTCGAGGAGGAACTGGCGGTCGAGGAGCGGAAGCTCCTCCATCCGCACCTTGGCCGCGCCCCGGAAGGACGACACCTGTCCCGCGCTCTCGAAAGCCCGCTCCCGCAGTCCTTCCAGCTCACCTGGGAGAGCCTTTCCGACGAAACGAACCCCGGCAACGTTACGAGCCAGCCGGATCCGAGTGGAGAGGACGCGGTCGTTCTTGGGCGCACTGCCCTCGAGCCAGCGGATCGGGCCTTGAATCAGGTCTCGGATCGGCATTACTCGGCGCCTCCCCTCAGCCGCCGGATCTCGTCCCGGATCCGGGCGGCGTCCTCGTACGCTTCGGTCTCGACTGCCCGGCGTAGCTTCTCCTCCAGCTCCCGGACGTGGGCAGCGACCTGCTCCGGAGTGAGAGCGGAGAGGTCAGCGGGGGCCGATTCGGCCGGCTGCGCGGAGGCGGGGCCGCCTTCTCTGGTCTTCGTCGTGGTTCCGCCTGTAGATCCGCCAGCCGGGCTCTCAGGGCCGCCCAGGGTCCCGGTCATGGTCGGGGCCGCGGACGGGTCTACCGGAAGGCGTCCCTTGTGCTTGGTGGCGCCATGGACCCGGAGGAGGATCTTCTGGAGCTGCGGCTGGAAGGCGTCGTAGCACTCTGGACAGCCGACCCGGCCGACTCGGCTGAACTGGCTGTACCGGAGTCCACAGGCCGAGCACTGGACCGCGCCGACCTTGCTCGACGTTTCCGGATAGAGGTTCTCCGCCATCCAGATGAACTGCGTCGCGATCGAGAGCTTGTTCTGCTCGATCACTGGGTGGAAGCCCTTCTCGTTCGCGCAGGTCTCGCAGAGGTGGAGTTCCCGCAACTTCCCGTCTGTCACCTCCTTGAGGTGGACGGTGGCTTCCGCGTTGCTACACTGCTGGCATCTCATCCCTGAAAAACTCCGTCATAGTGCCTTCGGGGCGTTCGGGGTCGTGGCGAGGATGCCGTCCTGGATCCTGCATTGGGTATCGGCAAGTCGCGCCAGCTCTTCATTGTGCGTGACGACAACCCAGCACTGCCGGTAACGCCTGGCCAGAGTATACATGAGTTGATGGAGCCGTCGGGCCGACTCCGGATCGAGGTTTCCCGACGGTTCATCGGCCAGGACCACCTTCGGATTGGAGAAGAGACTTCGGGCCAAGGCCACTCTCTGCTGCTCTCCACCCGAGAGTTCGTCCGGTTTGTGGTCCGCGCGCGGCGCCAGTCCGACCTCCTCCAAGAGCTCCCTCGCTCTCCGCTCGCACTCCCCCGGAAGCTTCCGCTGGATCATTCCCGGCATCATGACGTTCTCGAGGGCCGTGAACTCCGGGAGGAGATGATGGAATTGGAAGACGAAGCCGAGGTTTCGATTGCGGAATCTCGCGAGTTCTACCTCGCCCATCCGGAAGAGCTCCTTGCCTCCGAATTCGACCGTGCCTTCGTCCGGACGGTCGAGCGTACCGAGGACGTGGAGGAGCGTGCTCTTGCCCGATCCCGAAGCGCCGGTGATCGCGAGCATCTCCCCTTCGCGCAGCTCGAGGTCCACGCCACGGAGGATGTGGAGCGCGTCCCCCACTCCGCGGTAGGTCTTGTGGATGCCTTGGGCACGGAGGAGCACCGGACCGAGTTCGTGCGGGTCGTCCACCGGGCTCATCCTTCGTACCGGATCGCGTCGACCGGGTCGAGCTGAGCGGCCTTGTACGCGGGATAGAGAGTGGACACGACGACGATCACGAGCACGGCAGCGAGGACCGCGACCACGTCCAGCGCCTGGACGTCGACCGGAAGAGTATCGATGAAGTAGACGTCGCCTGGCAGTTTGATGAACTGGTACCGGTCGAGGAGATAGCAGAGGACGAGTCCGCCCGTCGTTCCGAGGACGATCCCGAGGAGCCCGATCACGAACCCTTCGAGCACGAAGATGGTTCGCACTTCGTGGGCAGTGGCCCCGAGGGAGCGGAGGATGCCGATGTCCCGCCTCTTCTCGTTGACCAGCATGATGAGTGCGCCCGTGATGTTGAACGCCGCGATCAGGACGATCAGCCCCAGGATGACGAACATCACGACCTTCTCCATCTGCATCCAGGAGAAGAGGTTCGAGTTCATCTGGATCCAGTCGTTCACGCGATAGGGAAAGCCGCCCAGCGCTTTCAGCACCGCGTCCGCGACTTGGGGGGCCCGGTACATGTCCTTCACCTTGAGCTCGACGCCGCTCACCCGCGACCCCATCCCGAAGAACGACTGGGCTTGCGTCAGGTCGACATAGGCGAAGGAGGCGTCGTACTCGTACATCCCGGAACGGAAGACGCCGACGAGCCGGAAGTTGCCGACCTTGGGAACGAAGCCGAAGGGCGAGCTGGAACCGGCGCGCGGCGAGAGGAGCTGGATCGTGTCCCCGGCGTTCGCCTGGAGGTTGTCCGCGATGTGAACCCCGAGAATGATCCCGGGGAGCTCCCCCTCTGCGGGCTTCAGCTCGAGCGGAATGCCCGGAGCCTTCTCTACATACTTCAGGATCTCGGTCACTTCCGACTCGCGGCTGAAGTCGACGCCCTTGATCGCTGCACCGTCGGAACCGCGACCGTGACTGACGAGCGCCTTGCCCAGGATGAAGGGAGACGCGGCGACCACCTCCGGGTTCGCTTCGCAGGTCTCGAGGACCTTGTCCGGATCGTCGAGCCCCTCCGTACCGAAGCGGAGCACGAAAGCATGGGCGTTCGAGCCCACGATGCGAGACTTCACCTCGTTCTCGAACCCGTTCATCACCGCGAGCACCACGACGAGCGCGAGCACGCCGAGGCAGACCCCACCGATCGAGATCCAGGTAATGAGGGACAGGAACCCTTTCCCGCGCTTCGGGACGAGATAGCGTCGCGCTACGAAGAGCTCGTACATCAGTCCACGTCGAACGGGATGGAGTTCGCCAGCTCCGGAACGGGAATCGGGTAGTCGCCGGTCCAGCAGGCGTAGCAGAAGCGACTCTTGTCCTTCACGCAGTGCTCGAGATCATCCATCGAGAGGTAGCCGAGCGTGGTGGCCCCGATGTACTGCCGGATCGCTTCCACGTCCGAGGAACTCGCGATCAGTTCTTCGCGGCTCGGCGTGTTGACCCCGTAGTGACAGGGGTGGGTCACGGGCGGCGAAGAGACGCGGAAGTGCACCTCCTTCGCACCGGCCCGGTAGAGGAGGTCAACCAGCTTCCGGCTCGTCGTCCCACGGACGATCGAGTCGTCGACCGCGATGACCCGCTTCCCGTCCAAGATGCTCCGGACCGGGTTGAACTTGACCCGAACCGCGTCGACCCGCGCAGCCTGGTCCGGCCCGATGAAGGTGCGGCCCACGTAGTGGTTCCGGATGAGGCCGAGTTCGTAGGGCAGCCCGGCCTCTTCCGCATAGCCTTGAGCCGCGGAGTTGGACGAGTCCGGGATCGCGATGACGACGTCGGCAGGAACGGCGTGCCGGCGGGCGAGCGCGCGCCCCATCTCACGACGCGCTTCGTTGACCGGCTCTCCGTAGACCACGCTGTCCGGCCTCGAGAAGTAGACGAGCTCGAACATGCACTGCGCGTCCCGCTTCGGCGGAACGAGCTGCATGGAGGTGGCGCCCTCCTTGGTCAGGACGACGAGTTCACCCGGATTGACGTCGCGAATGAACTCCGCGCCGAGAAGGTCGAAAGCGCAGCTCTCCGACGCGAGGACATGCATTCCGTCGACCACGCCGAGCGAGAGCGGCCGGACCCCGGACGGGTCGCGATACCCGAGCAGCATCTGCTCGTTCATGATGAGGCAGGTGAGCGCACCCTCGAGCTGCGAGACCGCTTCCTTCACCCTGTCCGGAAGCGTCTTCCCCTTGGAACGCGCGATGAGGTGGAGGACGATCTCGGAGTCGGTGGTGGTCTGGAAGATGGAGCCGGATTCTTCCATCGACTTCCGGATCGCGCCGACGTTGGTCAGGTTTCCGTTGTGTGCGATGGCGAGCTTCCCGCCCTTGTAATCCACGAGGAGCGGCTGAACGTTCCGGATCTTCGTCGAGCGTCCGGTGGTCGCGTACCGGTTGTGGGCGATACCCATGTAGCCGTTGACGGACGCACGCTTCTCGTCGGAGAGCGCGTCGTGGACGAGTCCGAGCCCTTTGATGACCCACGTCTTCTCGCCGTTGTGCACACAGATGCCCGCGCCCTGCTGTCCGCGGTGCTGGAGGGCGTAGAGACCGTAGTAGAGAAGGTCGACGACGTTGCCCCGGCCCAGGATTCCGACGACGCCGCACTCTTCGCGGAAGCCGTCCTCCCGGCGCTCTCGCTCTTCCACCTACACCTCCTTGGAGGAAACAGACAGTCTAGTCGACTCGGCTCGGGGACGCGACTTCATCTCGACGTCTCTTCCATTCGTCCGCAGACCCTCGACGCGGCGGACTCAACGCCCCGCCGTTTCCCAGACCGGCCAGGGCAGTGCGCCGAGCGCGACCTGCCAGAGCTGATACTGCGGTTGTACCAGGAGACCTACCCCCCGGGTCCGCACCGCTCCCGCGCGGTCGATCCGTTCGCGACGTTCCGTCTCGTCGGGAGTGTCCGCCCACCGGAACGTGTACACCTCTCCCCTTCGTGCCGTGACGGATCGCCCGCCCAGATTCGCCGGGAAATCCCTCGGCATTCCATCCGATGCCGTGGGAGGAACCGTGGTCTCGCCCCGAGTTCCCTCGGGACGGGTCCAGAGGAGAAGGTGGTCTCCGCCTTCCCCGGGAGTGTCGGTGCTGCGCGGAGCCTGCCCGGAGACGACCTCGAGGGTCTGGGAGTCCGTTCGGATCCAGCAGCGCTCCTTGTTCGGGTTCCAGAACTCGAACGTGCGCTGGAGGTAGGACTCGAGTTCGCGCACGACGTCGGCTTCGTCTCCGTCACAGGTGAGCTCGAAGATCCGGCGTCGCTCGAGCGCACGGAGGGTGTCCCCGAAACCGAGCAGCGTTTGCAGAGCGCCGAGCGCGGTGATCGCCACTGCGTCTGCGCCCTTCGCGGCGAGGAGAACGTGAACCGTGGTCATGAGCGCACCTCCGTCGCGGATCCGTTCCCGCTCGTGACGCCGAGCGCGCGAGCCAGGGAACGGAACAGCACCATTCCGGGACCGTCCGCTTCGAGTTCCGCATGGGTGCGTGCGCTTCTCCGTCGGTCTCCCCACGGGCCCGGTAGCCAGTCGGGGACCTGGGCGAGCCGAAGGGCGCGGTCCGGGTGCGGCATCAGCGCGAGCACGTTACCCCGCTCGTTGCAGAGTCCCGCGACTCCGTACGTGCTTCCGTTCGGAACCCACGGGAACTCGGCAGCCGGGCCGCCCGTTGGCGCGTGGTAGCGAAGGCAGCCGCTCGTTTCGAGTGCGGATAGGCCCTCGTCCTCGCTCGAGACGAACCGGCCCTCACCGTGTGCCGTCGGCATAGGGAGCGGTTCGGTCCAGCCTCGAGTGAAGACGCAGCGGTCGGCCCCAGGCCCGGGGCCGAGGAAGACCCAGCGGGTGTAGTAGCCGGACCGCTCCGGAGTGCGGTTCGGGGCGAGTGCCACCGAAACATGGCCCGTATCCGGAACGAGCCCCGTCTCCGTGAGGATCTGGGCACCGTTGCAGATGCCGACGATCGGGGCGCCCTCGAAGGCTCGGCGAGCGAGTAGATCGCCGATCGGGAGACGCGCTGCTACGGCCCCGGCGCGGATCCGGTCCTGGTAGCTGAATCCACCGGGGAGGAAGTATGCGTCGAACGGTGCGAGGGTCGACTCGGGCTCGTTCCAGCGAACGATCCGGCCGTCGAGCCCGGCGCGCTTCACGGCCTCGAGACTCTCCCCTTCGCAGTTGCTCCCGGGAAAGCGGATCACGGCGACAGAGGGACGTGAGGTCGTCATCGAGCACCTCCTTCCGGACCCGTCGAAGCCGGCGAACCCGCCGTCTCGGCGAGGAAGATCGGAGCGAGGCCAAGGCTCCATGAGCGGTGGAGCCCCGCCAGGTCGAGGCGAGCGATCTCTGCACCGCCCATCTTCACGATGAGGTTCGGGTCCGCGGTCACCTTTCCGAGCGAGACGAGTTGGACCTCGAACTCAGCTGCGAGTTCGGTCCACGCGTCGGAGCTTCCCGGCGGCGACTCGAATACGAACCCGGGTGTCTCGCTGAGGAGGAGTTCGTGCGGTGCGAGCGGGGCCGCCTCTGCCGGACTCTGCCCGGTGTACGTCGGATCCGTGGAGATGGAACGAGCGGTGGACGTGGCTAGATCGATCTCGACGCCGTGCCCCTCCGGTCCGTCTTCTCTCACCGCCATCTCGAAGAGTGCGCTGAGGAGTCCGCCGTCCGAGATGTCGTGAGCGGAGAGGACGAGGCCGCGCTCGATCGCGGCCATCGCAGCGCGCAGTTGAGCCGTCTGTTCTGCGAGCGGTAGCGAAGGGACGCGTCCGCCCTTCTCGACGCCGGGACGTCCCCAGTGGCGTCCGCGTGCGCCGAGCATCCAGAGTTCCGAGCCGGGAGCGCGGAGCCGCTGGGTGAGGGCCTTCGAGTAGTCCCTGAGCGTTCCGAAGCACGCGACGATCGGCGACGGCGCGATCGCGCGTCCGCGACTCGACTGGTTGTAGAGCGAGACGTTGCCCGAGACGATCGGGAGCGGCTCATCTGAATGATCCGGACTTCCAATGGCGACGCACGCATCGCGCATGCCTTCGAGCGCCGACGCCATGTCCCCGAGCGCGACTGGGATCTCCGGATTGCCGAAGTTGAGGCAGTCCGTGATCGCGATCGGAACGGCACCCGTCGCGACCACGTTGCGGGCGGCCTCGAAGACGGAGAGTGCGCCACCCCAGTACGGGTCGAGCCGGCCGTAGTCCGGATTGCCGTCGACGCTGATGGCGAGACCGAGCGACTCTCCCGAGAGAGGACGGAGCACTCCCGCGTCGGCTTCGCCGGGGCGGAGGTAGGCGTGTCCTTGGACTTCCTGGTCGTAGCCCCGGTAGATCGGCGCGCGCGAAGCACGATTGGGACGGGCGAGGAGCTCTTCGGCCCAGGCCTGCCAGGCGGCCGCACTGTTCCCAGGTGCTTCCGGATCGCGGACCGGTGCCGGGTCCGTGCGCTCTGCGATCTGACGCTCGGCGATCGGCGAGTCTTCCAGAATTGCGTGGGAGAGTTCGACGACGACTTCACCGTTCCACTTGCAGCGGTAGACGCGTTCTTCGATCACGCGACCGATCACGGCGGCGCGAGCGTTCGGATAGACCTTGGAGAGTTCGTAGTCGCGGTTGAAGACGGCGCAGAACTCGTCCACCCAGCGTTCGGGGACGGCCCAGACGAACCGTTCCTGGGTTTCGCCGCAGAGTACCTGGTGCGGGAGCAGGCCCGGTTCGCCCATCGGAACCTTGTCGAGGTCGATCTCCGCGCCGAACCCGCCTGCGAGCACGAGTTCGGAGGAGGCGCCGCCGAGTCCACCTGCACCGAGATCCTTACAGCCGATCGGAATGTCCTCGGCTTCGATCCGCTTCCAGATCTCCTTCGTCGCTTCGACGAGCACGCGCTTGAGGAACGGGTCGTGCACCTGAACGGAGCCGCGGTTCTGAGCCGCCTCTTCCTCGTCCAGGATCTGCGATGCAAACGACGCACCGCCGAGTCCGGTCGAGTCGGTCGGCTTCCCGACGAGAACGAGCGCGAACGGTTCTTTCCGCGCGGCTTCGGGGACGCGGCTCCGGATGATCCGGCTCCGGCGCATTACGCCGAACGCGACCACGTTGACCAGGCAGTTGTCGTCGAAGCCTTCGTCGAAGTAGACGTCGCCGCCGAGGTTCGGAACGCCGAGCGCGTTCCCGTACTCCGCGATTCCTTGCACCACACCGCGCGCGATGGCCGAGACGTGCGCTCCGTGCGGACCGTTCGGGTCACCGAAGCGGAGCGGATCGAGCACACCGAGGACGTCCGAGCCCATACAGTAGACGTCGCGGACGATGCCGCCGATCCCGGTCGCAGCGCCTTCGACGGGGAGGACCTGTGACGGGTGGTTGTGGCTTTCGTGCGCGAGCACGAGGACGTGCTCCTCCCCTGCCCAGTCCCCGAGCGAAACGATTCCCGCGTCTTCCCCGGGCCCGAGCACCACGTGCGACGCGAGCGGTGGCAGGTGCTTCTTGAGGAGCGGACGGCTGCTCTTGTAGCTGCAGTGTTCGCTGAGCGACACGTCCATGAGGAACGCTTCCGGGAGCGTCGGGTCGCGGCCGATCCGATCGGCGAGTCCTCGCCACTCGTCCGGGCTCAAGGTCAGCCCGCACCGGCGGTTCTCGGCTCGGATCTCGTCGTCGTTCAGCCCGCGGACCTTTACGTGCGCGGAGGGATCGATCACGCGTTGGCTCCTTCCCATTGCGTCTTCAGGACGCGGCCATAGATCGCATCCAAGTTGCGGAGATAGTGATTGGGGTCGAAGAGCGCGGCGACTTCGTCGCCGGTGAGGTGCTGTGTCACCTCGGGATCCTCGGCCAGACGGTCCTGGAACCGGCCGCCTTGCTCCCAGGTTCGCATGGCATGCATCTGGACGATCCGGTACGCCACCTCGCGGCTCTCGCACGCTTCGGTCAGCGCGAGGAGCACGCGCTGCGAGTAGACGAGGCCGCCCGTACTCTCGAGGTTCTGCCGCATCCGCTCCGGGAAGACGCGGAGGCCGGCGATGACGAAATGGAACTTGTCGAGCACGTAGTCGACGAGAGTGAGGCTGTCCGGAACGATGACCCGTTCGACCGAGCTGTGGCTGATGTCCCGCTCGTGCCAGAGCGCTACGTTCTCCATCGCTGCGTGTGCGTTCCCTCGGAGGACGCGTGCGAGTCCGGTCACGCGCTCGCAGAGGATCGGATTCCGCTTGTGCGGCATGGCCGACGAGCCCTTCTGTCCGCGTCCGAACGGCTCCTCCGCCTCGCGCACTTCGCTCCGCTGGAGGTGACGGATCTCGACCGCGAACCGCTCGAGCGTCGCGCCGAGTCCTGCCACTGCCGAAAGCAGTGCCGAGAGACGGTCCCGTGGGACTACCTGAGTGGCGATCGGTTCGGCTCCGAGTCCGAGACGACCGAGCGTCTCCTCTTCCATGGCCGGAGGAAGGTGGGCGGCAGTACCAACGGCACCCGAGATCTTCCCGTATCGGCACTGCGCAAACGCTTCGGCGAGGCGTGCGTGTTGGCGTCCCATCTCCGAGTACCAGCCGAGCATCTTGAGCCCGAAGCTGGTCGGTTCGGCATGGACTCCGTGCGTGCGTCCTACGCAGACCGTGTTGCGATGCTCCAGCGCGAGCTGGTGAAGCCGCGCTCCGATCGCACCGATCGTCTCCATGATCGGCGGTTGTGCGCGCTGGATCTGGATCGCGAGCGCGGTGTCGACGAGATCCGACGAGGTCATGCCGTAGTGGAGGTAGGTCTTGTCCTCAGCAAGCGACTCGCCGACGTTCGTGAGGAACGCCACGACATCGTGGTGCAGCTCCCGCTCGAGCTCGTCGATTCGCGCGACGTCGAAGGTCGCCTTGGATCGGGCCCGTTCGGTCGATCCCTTGGGCGCGATTCCGTGATTCTCGAGCGTTTCGAGATGTGCGAGCTCGACCTCGAGCCAGACGCCGAACCTGGATCGGTCGTCCCAGAGTTCGGCCATGTACGGCCTCGTGTAGCGTGATATCACCGGCTCGCTCCTTGCTCGGGGTCCTGTTGACTGGACGGTGTCGGCAGCTCCGCGACGACGGGGACGTCGAACCGCTCCCCGTTCCGCTCGATCGTGAAGAGCAGCGTGTCGGATGTCTCGACACCGAAGATGATCCGCATCGCTTCGCGCGGCTTCACCACCGGGTTGCCGTTGATGGCGCGGATGATGTCTCCTGGTTCGATTCCGGCGAGGTCGCCGGGGGTTCCGCGTTCGATCGAGGTGACGAGTAGGCCCCGCCGGTCCGCGATTCGGAGACGAGTGGCAACGACCGGAAGGATCTCCGCCACCTCGATTCCGAGATCGACGTGCCTCACCTCACCGAACTGGATGATCTCGCGCGCGGCGCGAACGGCTGTTTCGATCGGCATCGCGAACCCGATCCCGAGCGAGCCGCCGCTCTGGCTGAAGATGAACGTGTTGATGCCGATCACTTCGCCGTTGCTGTTGACGAGTGGCCCGCCGGAGTTGCCTGGATTGATCGCTGCGTCGGTCTGGATCATGTTCTTGTAGATCGCGGGCTCCCGACCTTCGCTCTGGTCTCGTACATCACGATGGAGCGCGGAGATCACGCCGACGGTGACCGTGTTCTGGCTGTCGTAGTACGCGAGTCCGAACGGGTTGCCGATCGCGATCGCCCACTCGCCCACCTGGAGGTCGTCCGAACGGCCGAGCACCGCGCTCGGAAGCGGTTCGTCCGCGTCGACTTTGAGCACGGCGAGGTCGTAGGTCGGGTCCGACCCGGCGAGTCGCGCCTCGATCACCCTACCGTCCGAGAAGACGACATCGATCCGCTCCGCGTCGCGAACGACGTGTTCGTTCGTGAGGACGATTCCGGACGGGTCGACGACGACCCCGCTTCCGGAACTCGGGATCACTTGCTGCCGGGTGAAGGACTGAGGCAGCGAGTAGTACTGGAAGAACTCCTCGACCGTGCGCGGCCGAGTCGTGACGAGGCGGGTTTGGTAGGTGACGATCGAGACGACTGCGGGAGCCGCCATCTCAGCCGCGACGACGATCGCGTTTCTGCGCGAGTTCTCGATCTCGTCGGGTGTCGTCTTGATCCGCTGGCCATCGGGGCTGGCCGCGTAGGCACTGTCGCCCAGGGCTGCTCCGTTCGTGCCCGTGGCGTTCCCCGCGCCTCCGGTCCCGTTCGCGGACGAGGCCCCCGAGCCGCCGCTTCCTCCGTTCGCGGACACGCTGGATCCGCCGGAGTCGGCACTCGAAGTCCCATTCGTAACTGCAGGCCTACGCTGCTCTTCCCGCCAGTCGAAGTAGACGTAGCTTCCGAAGAGGCCGAGCAGGAAGATGACCAGCATCCAGGCAAGGGTCGAGCGGTCGGCCCGTCGCTCTCCCCGGGACGGCTCGGTGTACATCAACCTCCCACACTCCATCCGTGAGGTGAAACGGAAGACTAGCGCGGGTGGCGTGTGTGCGGCACCCCTTGATTTCCGTTAGTCGGAGAGAAAGCGGCTCTCGGGTGCGTCGAACGCGCGAACGAGGGGCAGCGGCTCTTCCGGCCACGCTGGCTCGTACCCGACGGCCGCGAAGAAGAGACCTTGCGGCGGCGCAGGCGGAGCGGCCTGACGTCGGTCTTTGCTCTCGAGTAGCTCGCCCATCCACTCGACCGGCCGCTTCCCAGTACCGACGGCGAGCGAGGCACCGACCAGGAACCGCACCATCCGGTAGAGGAAGCGGTCCGAGCGAACCCGGAAGACGCAGCCGAGCCGTGACGGCACCCACTCCGCAAGCTGGAGGCAGCAGCCGTAGGGTTCCGCGGGCTCGGCGGAGAGAGCGCGGAAGTCGTGCTCCCCGAGGAGCGGCGGCAGCGCGGTGTTCATCCGGTCCAGGTCCGGCCACTCGTTCGGAACGTGGGCGTACCGCAAGACGAACGGGCTTCGGTCCCGGCCGAGGAAGTACCAATACTCCCGAGAGCACGCGGAGAAGCGCGCGTGGAACTCCGGCGGCGCGACTTCGAGTCGATGGAGACGCACGTCGCTCGAGAGTCGGGAGTTGAGGATTCCCTCGAGGCGTTCCACCGGGATCGGGGTTTCCACCTCGAAGGTGACCGATTGCCCGAGCGCGTGGACTCCGGTGTCGGTTCGGCCCGCGCCGGCGCTCTTCACCGGGTTGCCGGTGAGTTCACGGAGCACGCGTTGGATCTCACCCTGCACCGTGCGGACGTTGGGTTGGATCTGCCAGCCGTGGAAGCGCGAACCGTCGTAGGAGACGAGTGCGCGGTAGCGCGTGACGGGGCGACGGGACGCGTCGTCCGCTGGTTGGGTTGCGTCCGCAGATGCCGGCGGGTCTGATGACCGTGCTTCGTCCCCCGGATCCTGCCCAGGCTGGTCCGTCACCTCGCCGCGCGCTCCCAGATCTGTTCCGCGATCTGGAGCGCGTTGAGGGCCGCGCCCTTGCGGAGGTTGTCCGCGACCACCCATAGATGGAGTCCGTTCGGAACGCAGCGGTCCTTCCGGATCCGGCCCACCCAGACGGGATCGGTTTCCGCCGCCTTCCTCGGCAGCGGGTAGGCCGCGTGGTGCGGATCGTCGAGCAACGCGATACCGGGGCTCTGGCTCAGCAGGGTTCGCACGTCCTCTACGTTGGCGGGCTGGTTCGTCTCCACGTACACCGCCTCCGAGTGGGCCTTGACGACCGGCACGCGGACGCAGGTCGGCTGCACGATGAGGTCGGGGAGCTCCATGATCTTTCGCGTCTCGTCGATCATCTTCTGTTCTTCGCGCGTGTACCCGTCTTCCAAGACGACGTCGCATTGCGGGATGACGTTGCCGAGGATCGGATGCGGATACGGGGACTGCGCCGCCGGCGGCGCATCCGGGGAACCGTAGGAGAACGGGAACGCGTTGGACTCGCCTGTGTGGCCTGCCTCGGTCCGCCAACGCTCGCTCTCCATCTCGAGCGCGCGGATCCCCTTCTCCCCCGTGCCGGACACCGCCTGGTAGGTCGAGACGATGACACGGTGGATTCCGTAGCGCGCGTGGATCGGCTGGAGCGCAGCGACCATCTGGATCGTCGAACAGTTCGGATTCGCGATGAGCGCGGGCGCCGCCGGAATCGCGTGCGGATTGACCTCGGGGACGACGAGAGGCACTTCCGGATCCATCCGCCACCGGGACGAGTTGTCCACGACCCACGCGCCTGCCGCGCGGGCGACGCCGGCCCAGTCTCCGCTCGCGGACGCGCCGGCTGAGAAGAGCGCAAGGTCCACTCCTTGGAACGCGTCTGGGCTCACCGCCTGAACGCGGACGTCTCGGCCCTGGAACGGAAGGCTCGCTCCTTCCGAGCGCGGCGTGGCGAGAAGACGGAGTTCTCCGACTTCGATCGAACTCGCCTCGAGACACGTCCGCATCACGCGACCGACCGCGCCCGTCGCACCGAGGATCGCTACCGTCCACGTCATCGCCTACTCCTTGGTCGCTTCCCGGCATCCCGCTCTGCCGTGCCGAAATCGTCGAGCTGTCCGCTCAGTTCGTCGTGCCCCGTTCCACCCTTCCGCGAAGGCGGAGTTCCGGGTTCGAGTACACGCAGGTGGAGTCCCTTGAGGTACTCCCCCTGAGGATGGTTCAGGTGTACGGGGTGATCGCGTCCCGGACCGAGACGGTGGATCCACTGGAGACGCGCCCCGACGTCGTGGGCCGCGCCGAAGACGACCTTCTGGAAGAGATCGGGCGTCACATGCTGCGAGCAGGAGAAGGTGAAGATCTCCGCGTTGGGACGCGCACGGCAGAACGACCAGAGGTGGAGGTCCTTGTAGGCGCGGAGGGCGGAGTCGAGGCTCTGTCGCGAGCGTGCGAGCGGCGGTGGATCCAGGATGAGCCGATCGAAGAGGTCGTCCGACTCACGAACGAAGCGGAATGCGTCCTGTTCCACCAAGGTGAGACGGGACTCGGGCAGGCCGTTGAGCTCCCAGTTCTGCCGAGCGAGTTCGTGCGCCGGGCCCGACGAATCCACCTGCACGACTCGCTCGGCGCCGCCGTCTGCCGCGTAGATCGAGAACCCACCTGTGAAGCCGAACAGGTTCAGCAGGTCGAGATGAGCGCAGTCGCTTCCTACCAGAGCCCGGTTGTCACGCTGGTCCAGATAGAACCCGGTCTTCTGGCCGCCGAAGAGGTCGACACGGAAGGGCAGCCCGTTCTCTTGGATCAGGATCGGTTCGCTCGGGACGAGTCCGTGCAGCACTTGGCCCGGCTCCGCATCGATCTCCTCACGTGCGGAGTTGTCTCCGCGTTCGATCACTCCCAACGGAGAGAGTCGTTCCAGAAGGAGGCCGAGCCAGATGTCCCTTGCCCGCACCATCCCAGCGGTGAGTGTCTGCACGGAGAGATGCTGGTGGTACCGGTCGACGACGAGTCCGGGAAGTTCGTCGCCTTCCGAGTTCACGATCCGGCAGGCGTTCGTCCGGTGCGACGTGAGGAGCCCTTTGCGGAGTTCGATCGCCTGGTCGATCCGCGCAGCGAAGAACGCTTCGTCGATCGGTTCGTCCCTCCAGGTGAGGAGGCGCGAGACGATCTGACTCGACGGGTGGACCGTACCGCGAGCGAGGAACCGTCCATCCGAGGAGACGATGTCCCCTACATCCCCCGGGACGGCATCGGGAAGCGCTTCGATCTCTTCGACCGCCCCACTGAAGAGCCAGGGATGACGGAGCTCGACCGATCGCTCCCGGCCGGGACGCAGCCGGATGCGGAACCGCACGTCGAGTGTTTGGGACGTCATCGTCTCTCCTGAAGTATCTCGAACCAGACTCAGCTCACCGCGGCGCGGAGGATACCGCGGTTCCGTCCGAACGTCGCCTTCTCAGAAGCGCCAGGATGACGAAGACACCGGCGCAGCCTGCGTAGACGTAGAGGATCCAGCTCCCCCACTGTACGTAGAGACTTCCTCCCTCGCCAGGAAGCACGTCGCAGGTGTGGAGCACCGCGGTGAACAGCTCCGTCGGGTACTGAACCCGACCGTACGGATCGATCACGCAGCTGATCCCCGTGTTCGCGCAGCGGACGAGGGGGGTGCGATTCTCCACGGCGCGCAGGATTGCGAACTGTTGGTGCTGGATCGGTCCCGATCCGGCCCCGAACCAGAAGTCGTTCGTGATGTTGACGAGGAACTTCGCGCCGTCCTTCACGTCCCGGCGGGAGAGTTCGGGGAACGTCGACTCGAAACAGATGAGGCAGGTGACGGTGCCGACGTCGGGAATCGTGACCAACCCAGTCGTCTTGCCGGGCGTGAACTCCGACTGGCCGAAGTCCGCCTTCGCGAGCAACGGGAAGGAGTCGCGCCACGGGGTGAGTTCTCCGAACGGGACCATCTTCCGCTTGTTGTAGCGGAAGACGTCACTTCCGTCCGGGCCGAAGAGGATGGCCGAGTTGTACTGCTCGGTGTCTTCTCCCACTCGCTTTGCGTCGAGCGTTCCTACGAGCGTCCAGGTCTGGATGTCGCGCACGCAGGTCATGACCTCGCGACGGAGCGAGGCGTACCACATGACGAGGAGCGGAGCCGCGGTCTCCGGCCACAAGATGAGATCCGGCCTAGCATCGTGGGCAATCTCGTACGTCTTGGAGACGAGGTCGCGGACCACGATTTCGCGGTAGTCCTCGTTCCACTTCACCTCGCGCGGCGTGTTCGCCTGGACGATCCCGAAGCGGACGGTCCCGGCGGGCTTCGACTTCGTCCATCCCTTGTCGGGCTCCGGGAGCACGATGGGAGCGAGCGGCTCCTCCGGGTCGATCGTGGTGGTCGTCTCGCTCCTCGCGAGCCAGACCGTCTCCGGAGCCCGGGCGACGATCCACTCCCCGGCCGCGCAGGGTAGGAGGACGAGCGCGGCCGCGACCCCGAGCCAGCGCCGGTCTCCGCGGATCCCCTGCCAGACGAGTCCATTCACGAGGACGATCCAGCCGGGGAGGATCCAGTAGCCGAACCACGGCGTCCCCTGGAGAGCGGCGGGGATCGGCGCGAGTGCGTACCCGAGGGAACCCCAAGAGAACGCCAGCTCGCCGGTCGTCCGGAGCCAGTCGAAGAGGGCCCAGAAGACGGGAAGGACGAGGAACACCGGGAGCTGGAGCCGAGAGCGGACCGTCCGGCCGGACTGGGACTTGTCCGAAGCGGACGACCGGTCGTCACCCTGGCCAATGTGAGCGGCCCCCGACCCCGAGGTGAGCTTCGCCGTGGCCCAGACCGGGCCAGCCATGAAGAGCCCGAAGTAGAGCGACACGGCCGCGAGAGCCGGGTACATGATCCACGGGATCGTCACCTCCTCCTTCGACAGGTTGAGGAGCCAGTCGAGGTGGAGGACGTAGAAAACGAACGCGGTGAGATAGGCTAGTCGAAAGGGACGGAACGGCTTCGGGGTTCCGACCTCGCCCTCGTCCGGTCGCGCCGTTCCGAAGACGGCCCAACAGAGTGGGACGAGAGCCACGAAGACCAGCCAGGAGAGGTCCAGCGGAGGGAACGAGGCCGCGAGGAGGACTCCCGAAGCGAGGGCGGCGAGGGTCCGGCTCCAGCCCCGAGGGGGACCGCCGACCAGGCCGTTGGCCACGAATCCATCCGATTTCGGGCGTTGACGAACGCGGCCAAGTCCGGGTAACTTCACCGCTTGCCGCTGTTCTCCCCTCTGGGGGGATGGAGCCGCGCAGAATGAACTCACGAAGGAGGTAGCTGGCAGATGCCGCACCATGCTTCCGCGAAGAAGCGGATGAAGACGAACGCTCGGGATCGGGCAAAGAACAAGTCGGTCAAGTCCCTCATCCGTCGGGCCAACCAGGATCTGGCCGCCGTCATGAACGGAGCGGCCGAAGATGCCGAGAAGGCGCTGCGGAAGGCGCACTCGGTTCTGGACAAGGCTGCGAAGAAGGGCGTGATCCCGAAGCCGCGCGCGGACCGCAAGAAGGCCCGTCTCGCACGCGCTGTTCACAAGGCGCAGTCGAAGTAATCCCGCCATCGTCGTGAGTCAGTTGCCGAGCCGGTCTTGGGCCCAATCATCGAGCCCGTAGAGACCGGCCGGTCGACCGACCAACCACCTCACCGCTTCCAGTGCACCCAGGACGAACGCGACACGGTCGTGCGCGCGATGCGTCAGTTCGAACGATTCCGCCCCGTTCGACAGGTGTACGCGATGCTCCCCCACCACTCCCGGTAGACGGAGCGACTGGATCCCGATCTCGCCCGCCTCACGCGGGTCGGACTCGCGTCCCCTTCCGAGCATGAGCTTCCCGCCGCGCACTTCACGATAGACCTCGGCGAGCGCGAGCGCGGTCCCACTCGGTGCGTCCTTCTTGCCCGTGTGATGGGTCTCGACGATCTCGAGCTCCCAATCCGGAGGCAGAAGCTCAGCGGCTTCACGGAGCCAGTGACGGAGCAGCGCTACACCCAGGCTCGTATTCGCGGCCCAGAGCACCGGAACACGCGCCGCGGTGTGCTCGATCGCGTGCCGTTCCTGTTCGTCGAGTCCCGTCGTGCCGGAGAGCCACGGCTTGCCGAGAGCTTCGAGGCGAGAGGCGAGGCCGACGATGGCGCTCGCGTGTGTGAACTCGACGACGGCGTCGACTTTCCTTGGATCGATCGCGTTCCAAGAGTCCGGATCGCTGTCGACCGATCCGGCCAGTTCGAGATCCTTCGCGGCCTCGATCGCGGTGCAGAGCTTCCTTCCCATCCGGCCGTTGCTTCCCACGACGAGAAGCCGCAACGGTTCGGACTCCGCGGTACCGGAGCTACGGAAGGGTGCGCCGGCAGTGCTCCCCATGGCCGGGCCCGGCCCGGGGACGGGACGAGACGGTCTGAGGGGATTCACCTGCCCTCCGATCCTTGTCCCGCGACGGCAGGAGCCAACTCGTCGCCCAACGCCGCGAGCTCGCGATCGACGATCTCCGCGGTCTTGGGCTGGACCGGCACGAGGGGCAGACGGAACTCCTCCTCGATGAGGCCCAGCGTGGCGAGCGCGCGCTTCACCGGGGTCGGGTTCGTCTCGAGGAAGAGAGTTCGGGAGAGCTCGAAGAGTGCGAGGTGGAGACGACGCGCCTCCGTGTCCTTCCCTTCCCGATATGCCGTGAGCATCGACTGGAGGGCGGCGGGAACGACGTTTCCGAGCACGGAGATGACTCCGGTGGCACCGACCGCGAGCATCGGGAGGGTGAGACTGTCGTCGCCCGAGAGCACGGTGAGTCGAGTATCACGGACGAGCTCCGTCACCATGTCGAGCGACCCGCACGCCTCCTTCACCGCGACGATGCGCGGATGCTCGGCGAGCGTCTTCATGGTCGGGACGTCCATCTTGACGGAGGTGCGGCCTGGTACGTTGTAGAGGACGATCGGGAGCGTCGTCGCATCTGCCACGGCGCGGAAGTGCGCGACGAGTCCGGCCTGGGACGGCTTGTTGTAGTACGGGGTGACGACGAGCGCGCCATCCACGCCGCACTCCTCGGCCATCTGCGTCGTTTCGATCGTGGCGCGGGTGTCGTTGGACCCGGTGCCCGCGAGAACGAACGCCTTGCCTTTCGCCTTCTCGACACAGCGACGGAAGAGCCTCGACTTCTCGTCCGTGGAGAGGGTTGCGCCCTCGCCTGTCGTTCCGGCCGGAACGATGCCGTCGACCCCACCCGCGAGGAGATGGTCCAGCATCCGGTCCACCCCGTCCCAGTCGACCTCGCCTCCGCGGAACGGAGTCACCATTGCGACAGACAGCCCTGCGAATCTCATGTCGATCCCTCCCTGGTTCCGGGCAGGCTACCACAAGGCCAGGAACGATCGAATCCACCACTTGGTGCCGAAGGCGGCGCACATCGTTCGAGGTGCGGAGAGATGACAGGCGTGACCCATGCGGATGGCCGCCAGAGTCCGGGCTCTCGCCGGCTGAGCGCAAAACGCCCCTGGCCGATCCGAGGCAGTCCTGGCACAGTCTGCGGAGTGAACTCGACGGGCAGAAGACACCCACGATCCGCTCCACAGGAGGGCGAAGACCGCCGCGGCCCCGGCGGTGTCGACGCTCCCTCCCCGGACCCACCGACCGTCCGTGCGCTCTCTTGGATCGCCTGGATCGGTGGGAGCGCCCTTCTCACCGAGCTCTTCCTGATCCGGATCTTCGACGCGATCGTCGGGCCGAGCGCAGCCTACGCACTGGTCGGCCTCGCACTCTTCGGCATCTCGCTCGCCGGAGTCGTCGTCGCGCTCCGCCCGAGTTGGGGCGCACTCTCACCGCGCCGGATCACGCTCGCGCTCGGCGCGACTCCCGTCTTCCTCTGGGTCGTCCTTCGGTACGTTCCCTTCTCGGTTGCGCGGATTGCGGACGAACCGGTGCTCCAAGCCGTCTCCTTCCTCATTCTCGGCGTTGCACTGCTTCTGCCGTTCTTCCTCAGCGCGCTCGCTGTCGTCGGGCTTCTCTCGCGCGGAACGGTGCGTACGGTGTACGCAGCGGACCTGGCGGGGTCCGCGCTCGGGCCGTGGCTCCTCCCTCTCCTACTGCCCCTGGCTGGGCCGGCCGGCGTCTTGCTCACAGTGGCGGGCGGGCACGTCCTCGCAGCGAATCTGCTCGCACCAGCCGATGGACGACCCGCGCAACCCGCTCAGCCGCACGAGCGGCTGACTCCAGCTGCGTCGAGTGCCCCCTCGGCCGCACCCTCGACTGCACCTAGAGCGTCGCGTGTGGGGCGGCACGCCCTTCCGCTCGTAGGTGTCGTCTTCCTCGTCGTCGCACTCTCCGGGCGTCTCGCGTCCTGGGACTTACCGAATCACGCCGAGAAGCGAGGCGCGGAGGAAACCGAACGCCGCACGCACGCCGAGTTCCGGCGCTGGGATCCGGTCTCCAAGATCGAAGTGGTGGACCTCACCGAGCGAGATCCGAAGACTGGCGAGGTTCTCCCTGGAACCGGACGGAAGCTGATCAGCTACGACGGCGGCGCGCAGAGCAGTCACATCTATGCGTTCGATGGCGACTACGAAACGCTGCGCGCGACCCTCCCCGATCACGTGCTCGATCACTTCTGGCAGCGTGGGGTGCTGGCCGCGCCCTGGTTCTTCCGCGATCAAGGGGCCCGCATCTTCGTGGCGGGGTGCGCAGGCGGACAAGAGGTGACGGGCGGCCTTCTCTTCGGCGCGAAGGAGATCCTCGCGGTCGACCTGGTTCCGACCGTGATCGAACTCGGTACCGAACGGTACGCGGACTACAACGGAGGGATCTTCCTCGACCCGCGTGTGCAGTACCGGCAGGCCGAGGCGCGCACGGAACTCGCCCGAAGCTCCGGTGACTTCGACGTCATCCAGATCTTCAGCTACCACAACTCGTCGCGCGTCGCGGCGGGATCGCTCGCGCTGAAAGCGTTCTACCTCCAGACGGCGGAGACCTACCAGCTCTGCATGGAGTCGCTCTCGCCGAACGGGATCCTCCAGATCCACCAGGCGTTCTTTCCGCGGGTCGTAGCCACCCTTGCGAAGGCGTGGAGCGAACTCGGCGGCACTGACCTCGAACGCCACGTCCTGGTCTACGGACGGGACGAGGTCGAAGATCACTACACCATCCTCTTCAAACGGTCGCCCTGGACTGAGGAGGAGGTTCGTGACGTCGACTCCTTCCTGCTCGCGGACTTCCCAAGTGAGGACTGGAACTACGTCCGGATCGAGTCACCGGTCGACCGTGCAGGGAGCTTCCTCCCCGACGAAATCTACGACGCGCCGCTCTCGCCGTCGCTCCGGGATCGCGCCGCGTACCGGATTACACCGGTGACGGACGATGATCCGTTCTCGCACTGGCTCAGGAAGGGATGGGGACGGATCGCACCGACGCGCGACGGGTTCGCGACCGAGTCCGAAGCGGTCCTTCTCAACCAAGTGATCCCGAACCACGTTCCGCTTCCCCGAGACATCGCACACCTCGTGGTTCTCACCGTGGCCGGGGTCTTCGTGAGCCTGATCGCGTTCGCCGTCGCTGCATTCGCCGGTCGACGAACGATCGCTCCGAGTGCTCGCGCGGACCACGCGAGCGATCTTCCGGCACCAGCGCCCCGGCATGGAAGCGCGTTCGCGCGGAACGCTTACTTCTACTTGGTCGGCCTCGCGTTCATCGGCGTCGAGTGGACGCTCGTCCAGTTCGCGATGCGTCTCGTCGCCGAACCGATCCCAGCGTTCGGCGCGGCCCTCGCGGTCGTCCTCGTCGGTTCGGCCCTGGGGAGTCTCGCATCGTCGCGCCTTTCCGCGCGGGTCGTCTTCCCGGCGCTTCTTCTCATCGGCACGCTCCTCTTCACGTTCTACCCGGCCGTGTTCCCCAGCCTCTGGGACGACCCGATCGGCGTCCGTCTCGTCGTCTTCGTGCTTGCTGCGCTTCCGCTCTCGTTCTGCCTCGGCTTCCCCTTCCCGAGCGGCCTCGTGCTTCTCGGCGACACCCGGGAGGTTGCTGCGGCCTGGGCACTCAACGGCGCGGCCAGTGTCACCGGCAGCGTGCTCGTGGCCTGGCTCTTCGCGTCGATCGGAATGGCGGCGACGGGAGGGATCGCGCTCGCGGCCTACGGACTCGCGGGGGTTGCATTCGCTCGGATGTCGCGGCACGCGGAGGCGGATCGCTAGGCGCGTCCCGTCGCGTCCAGATCGACCTCACCGTGGAAGACTCGCCGTGCGGGGCCCGCGAGGTAGGCATCGCTGTCTTCCTCCCAAACGCGGAAGACCGCGCCGCTCGCGCTCTGGAGCGTGACCGAACGGTCGCCGTCCCGGGCACGGAGGTGGGTTCCCACGGCGAGGAGGCCCGACCCGCAGGCGAGCGTCTCTCCTTCCACTCCGCGTTCGAAGGTGCGCACGAAGAACCGGCCCTCGGTGGGCTTCGCGCTCACGATGTCCACGTTCGCTCCCGCTGCTCCGAGAGACGGATGGGACCGGAAGATCGGCGCCCAGCGTTCGAGATCGAAACTCCGAGGGTCTTCCGTCACGAGCACGAGATGCGGTACGCCGGAGTCGAAGAGAGTCGGCGGCTCCAAGAGGCCGAGGGTCGACGCGAGCCCGATGATCTCGCTCGGGCAGTCGTGACGCCGCGGGATCGGATGAGCGACGGCGTACCGTCCCTCGCGCGCATCTCCGTCGCGGCGAGCCCGAACGAGGACGTCGGAGAGGCGGAAACGAACCGTGTCATTGTCCGCGCGGTCACCGAGGAGGACGGCGGCGACGCAACGCGCTCCGTTCCCGCAGTACTCGGCACGACCGCCGTCGGAGTTCCAGTAGTCCGCCGCGGCATCGAGCTCAGCGTCGTCTGCGTGGAGACGGTCCCCGGTACGAAGATAGAGGAGCCCGTCGCCTCCGATTCCATGATGACGGTGGAGCAGACGCCGGATCATCTCGGCGTCCGGGATCGGCGCGGGCGCGCGGAGGAGGACGAAGTCGTTCCCTGCGCCGTCGAGCTTCTCGAACGGGACGACGTGAGGAGAGCGTACGCGCACGTCGATCGCTGATTGTGATCTCAACGCGTCTCCTTCCGGTCGTCTCGTCGTCATGGCAGCGAGTCCTCCACAGCGGGTTCGGGCGGCAGCGGCCGGAGGAGCGTCTCCCCTTCCGGTAGCGTTAGCGAGATCTCCAGTTCGTCGAGGACGCGGAGCGGCCTCACTTCGAGGGCGAACGGATAGCGACCCTCCGCTTCTCCCACGCTCCTCTCCTGGTTCTGATCGGTGTCGCGGTACGCACGCACACGATAGATCCCCGGGTCGACTTCGGTGAAGCGGTAGTCGGGGCCCGACGTCTCGCTCACGAGCGAGTCGCCCGTGACGAGCTCGACGCGGATCGGTTGGGCGCAGAGAAGGCTGTCGTCCACCGCCCGCATCTCGAGGCGTGCGAACTCCGCCATCTCGGCTTCGATCCGGATCGAGTCCGCGACGGTCAAGGTTCCTCGGCCCCGTTGACGGGCTTCGTACTCCCCGGAGAGCCACTCGAGGAGCGAGTCTCTCTCCGCGCGAACCAACCTCAGCACCGCCCCGGGTGCCGAGACGATGCAGAGCGAGTCGACGACCGTTCCTTCGATCGTTCCGGGCTCTTCGCTTTCCGCGAGGAAGATATCGATGTCCGGGAGAACGGCGGTGCTGTCGGGGATCACGACCGGGTCTTCGACACAGGCCCAGCGGTCCGGTAGCGGTTGGAAGCTCCCGTCCTTGTCGCGGTCGTAGAATGCGCAGATCCGAAGGGGGGTCTCCGTCGGAAGGAAGTCGATCGTGAACGTGCCGTCGCTGTTCGTCTGACCGAAGCGGATCGGATCCGGCGGATAGTACGACTCGGTCGTGTCCGGTGGGCCGGCTTCCCACGGCCAGACGTAGAGGAAGAGTCCGTTCGGCTTGAACCGTCCGCCGTGGAGCTTCCCCGACGCCGTGCCGGGATCGAGCGTCGCGGCGGTACTGAACGGCCAGGACCAAGGGTTGGTCATCTTGCGGCCACGCCGATCCGCCGCGTCGCCGCCGAGAAGACCGACGTACGTCGTCGCCGTATCGAGTGGCGCAGTGAGGTAGAAGGTGAGCGTGTCCGCTTCCCACTCGATCGATCGGAACTCCACCGAAGGAGTGATCCGGAACGCCTCCTCCACCGTGCGCCTCTTCATCGGCTCACTGAAGACGATCGCGAGACTGTCCGTGGGCATCACACCCGTCGCCGCGGAGTCCGGGAAACTCTGCGTGACGAACGGGTCCGTCTCGTCGGCCGGCCCGCCGCTAGGTGCGCGAATCTTCGCGCACCCGACGACGAAGCCCGAGGCGAGTACGGCGGCGAGGAGGCCTAGACTGAGGAACGCCCGGATCCCCGGCCGACGCCTCGGCTCATTCAGGCTTCCGCAGACTTCGCCGACGAGCCTCCGATGCCGGTGGCCACTTCGCGAACGACTCACCGATTCGACATCGCGTGGACGAGGATCGCCTTCTGCGCGTGGAGCCGGTTCTCGGCCTGGTCGAAGACGATCGAGTTCGGGCCATCCATCACCTCGTCCGTGATCTCCTCCCCACGATGCGCGGGCAGACAGTGCATGACGAGACACTTGGAGTCCGCCTTGGCCAGGAGCTTCGCGTTGAGCTGGTACGGCGGGAACACCTCGCGACGCTTCGCGGCTTCCTCCTCCTGTCCCATGCTGGTCCAGGTGTCGGTGTAGATGACGTGCGCGCCCGCGACCGCTTCCTCGGCTGAGCGCGTGATCCGCGCCTGTCCCCGTCCTTCCATCTGGATCGCTTCGACGAGGTCCGTGTTCGGGTCGTATCCCTCGGGGCCGGCGAACCAGAAGTCGATGTCGTAGGCACGGCAGGCGTTGAGCCAGGAGTGGACCATGTTGTTGCCGTCGCCGAGATACGCGACCTTGATCCCGTCGAGCGGCACGCCCTTCTCGGAGATGCTGAGAAGATCGGACAGCACCTGACACGGGTGCGTCTGGTCCGTGAGTCCGTTGATGATCGGGATCGACGAAGCCTTCGCCAGCTGGACGACGTCGTTCTGGTCGAACGTGCGGATCATGATCCCGTCGAGGAACCGGCTCATCACGTGGCCGATGTCGTAGATCGACTCGCGCTTCCCGAACCCGATCTCCTTGTCCGTGATGTAGACCGCGTTCCCACCGAGCTGGTACATCCCCACCTCGAAGGAGAGTCGGGTGCGAAGGCTCGGCTTGTGGAAGACGAGGCCCAGGACCTTGTTCTTCAGCCGGGGTTCGAAGATGCCTTCCTTGACCTGGGCCTTCATCGTCTTGGCCAGGTCGAGAAGGTGGTCGATCTCGTCGCGGTTGTAGTCGGCGAGCGTGATGAAGTCACACTTGTTCGGCATCATCGAACTCCTTCGGCCGTCGCGGGATCTCGTCCCGCCAAAGCCTTGTCGTTGGGATCCGGGCGCGGAACGTCGGCCATCTCCTTTTCCGCCCACGAGTTCGGGGTGCCTCTCCCGAACCCCGGCGGGGGCCCTTGGATCCCGGGCAAATCGCCGAGGAGCATATACCGCCGGGGCGCTCGACGGAAGGCGCTCATCTCGCTCCGGGACACAGCGGCGTCTACGTCCGGCCGGGCTCCTTACGGTTTCGGAGGGGACGAAACCTTCAGGAGCCCGGCCGGACTCAGGGGGCGTGGGCTCCGGAGCGCGGATGTGGGCCTTGTCTTCGCTGGTGGGTTGGGGGTTCCGGCTCCGGGTCCGGCTCGAGGAGCGTGGGTTTCGGAGACGGATGGGTGGTTCGTGTTCGCTTGGGCTTTCACAACGCACAAGTTCAGCTATCAGCCTGGGGCAGGTTGATTCGGGCTTCCAACTCGGACAAGACTGAGAGGACGTCGTCGAAGCTGGCGGGCTCGGTGAGGTACATGTCCCGCATCGCCTGGTAGTCTCGTCTAAGAGCGGGCAGCCGCTCCGGCGGCGGGACGAGGCGAAACGTGCCGGACCTTGCCTGATCGTAGTTCGCCCAAGCACTGCCGAAGAACTGGCTCTTCCACTCTACGACTCGGTTGCGAAGCCCGTGCTGGTCCGCTGCGGTGCTTGCGGTAGGATGCTTCGCCAGCGCTGCGGTGTCTGCGTAGTGGCGGGAGAAGCGACCCGGTGTCGGCTTGTCGGCTGGGCGATGGTATTCCGCGTGGAGGATCGTCGCCTTCTCCCAGAAGCTCCTCTCCAGCTCCAAGGCAACGACCTCGCACCGCCAGTCAGAAAACGCGTCCGGAAGGATCTCGGCCACCCACGGCCGCACCTGGTGTCGGCCTACAGGCTGCTGGTCGGTAAGCGAGCCGAACTCCAGCTTGACCGCGCGCTCGAGGTACTCGAATCCCGCCGGCTGCGTCGAAGGGTAGTGGAACATCAGAACCGGAGAGTGCGTGACGGGATCTGTGAGGAACTCGAACCACGCGCGATCACGTACGCCGAGAATCCCCGCCACGGCGGTTTCCAGCGCGGGCGCGATCTGGTTCTGGACGGTGGTGCCGCAAGCGGCTTCGGCGTTGGTCATCCATCTATTGGCCTGGTTCCGACTCGTGCCCGCTTCCGGCAACGCCAGGAAGGCTGGCGACAGCGACAGGTCGATGTCCTCCGAGAAGCGATCTATGGCGCCGAAGACCTTCGACAGCGACGTGCCTCCCTTGAACACGAGGCTTCCCGCAAACTCGGACTCGAAGAGGATGCCGAGCAGCCAGCAGACCCAGAGATCCTTCTCCAGAATCACGGTGGAAAGGCCCCGGCGAGCAGCCGCTTGCTCGATGTACAGACGGCGTTCGTTCTCGGGCAACGCCAGAAAGCCGAGCCTCATGCTTCCTCCTCGGCGAGCTCGCGGAAGATCGGGTGCATCCAGGCCGGGGCGAGCCGCAGGTCCTTGAGTAGCTCGCGCCGCTTGTCGGCCGGGATCGTCCGCTTCAAGTGCTCCCGGCGCTCCTGCGTCACATGCTCCTGGCCCAGCTCGCGCAGCGCCTGGATGAGCAGGCCGCTCAAGCGGCCCGCTGCTTCCATGTTCTTCGGCGTCGTCCGGCGGAGCTGGATGGTGGTTGGGCCGACCTTGACCGTCCGGGCCGGGCCGTCCGTCAGGAACACCACTTTGGCAGGAACCTGCTCGGACAACCCCAGTGCATTCGCGGCATACGCCCCCGCCGGCTGGAGGCGGGTACGGTCGCGACCTGCCAGTGCCCGCGCAATGTCCTCGGCGGACGGCGCGAGCGGTCCGAGCACCGGATGCTCCTTCGGGAAGTCGTAGAGCCCGCGAGCGAGACGACGGATGGTTCCCAGCCGGGCGAGGCGGTGAAGGGCGACATCCACGGCCTCCCGACTGCCGATGTCCAGAAAGTCAGCCGGAACGAACACGGAACCGCGCCCACGGCTATGGATAGATGCAACGATCCGTGCATCAACAGCTTGCGGTGCCTTCTGTCTAGCTTTCATGTAAGAAATAGTAGTCTATTATTCTTACAACAACAAGGGCATCGACGCGACTCAGTGGGCTCGAAGATCGTGGTAGCGGGCGCTTGCCGGGGTCAGTTCGGCGTGGTGGTCCAAAGTGGGTCGAGGCTCGTGACGGCGGGGAGAATGATGAGGCCGTCGACCGCGAGGCCGGTTGCGACTCCGACGTAGCGGAGGAAGTTGCGCGGGGCTTCGATCGACTGGATCTCGTCCTTGTCGATCACGATCGTGCGCGGTTCCGTCCGCGAGAAGACGTCGTTCGTTTCCCCGATCACGAGGCAGAGAGCCGAATCCGGCTCGGAGACGAGCCCGTGGTACTTGCCACGGACGACCTCACCGTCGGTAGTGGTGACGGTCAGCAGCTCTCCCTCGTCGACCGCCAGCCCATCCGGCCCCACCTCTCGCGGAATCCCGCCGTCGAGCGCGGCCCCGAGGTAGTACCCCGCCACGGTGCCGCAGCCGCTGGTGCCCACGACCACGAGGCCGAGAACCACGAGCGTTGCACTGTGGACAATCCCTCGACGCAGCATCCACGACTCCCTGGCCGATCCACCGATGATCCGAACGCCAGCCTTCGACGGAACGTTACGCGACTCTTGGAACCCCCGAGAGTCCGTGAATCCCGAAGGCCTCGCCCCCCCCACTTCCCGATCGTTTGGATCACCGCTCGTCGCGAGAACCTGCCTTCGCAGCTCCAAGCATCTCCTCCGAACTCCACCGGCAACTACGTCCCCTGAGCCTCCCGCGCGTCCTGGAGGTTTCGTCCCTCGAAACCGGAAGGGCGCGTGGGAGGCGTAGACCGGAGGCTCCAAGCGAACCGCAAACCGGGAGGGCGCGTGGGAGACGTAGATGGCAATTCTTCTACCGGAGCCCCAGACCGAAAAGGTGGCGTGTTCTTCGAGCCCCGAGCTCGTGGACCTGTCGAACGATGTGTCTAGAGGATGTAGCTCGACAGGTCTTTGTCCTGCGCAATCCGTGCAAGCCGGAGCCGCACCCGTTCGCCGTCGACGACGACCCGCTCGTCCCGGAGGTCCGGCACGTCGAAGAGCACATCGTCGAGCACTGCGGCGAGCAAAGTCTGGAGCCTACGGGCGCCGATGTTCTCCGTCGTCTCGTTGACACGAGACGCGATCGCGGCGATCTCCTGGAGTGCATCCTCGGTGAACTCGAGACGGACGCCTTCGGAGGCGAGGAGCGCCTGCTGCTGCCTCACGATGGAGGCACGCGGCTCGGTCAGGATCCGGTAGTAGTCGTTCGTCGCGAGCTTCTGGAGCTCGACGCGGATCGGTAGCCGTCCCTGGAGCTCGGGGAGCAGATCCGATGGCCGGGCGATGTGGAATGCGCCCGCAGCGATGAAGAGGATGTGGTCGGTCCGGACGACGCCGTACTTCGTCGTCACGGCACAGCCCTCGACGATCGGGAGGAGATCGCGCTGCACTCCCTCGCGCGAGACGTCGGGCGAGGACGACTTCTGTCCCCCGCTCGAGCAGACTTTGTCGATCTCGTCGAGGAAGACGATGCCGTGGCTCTCGACGCGTTTGACGGCCACGTTCACGACTTCGTCCATGTCGATCATCCGGCGCGTTTCTTCCTGCAAGAGAAGGCGACGGGCTTCGCCGACGGTGACGTGACGACGCTTCTTCCGCTTCGGGATCATCCCTTCGAGCGCTTCGGAGAGACCGAGATCCTGCCCCTCGAAGCCGAGCTGCGAGATGAGGTCGAAGGTGGCGCCGTGCTGTTCGGTGATGTCGATGTCGATCATCGTCTCGTCGAGATCGCCCGCGCGGAGTTGGCGGAGCGTCTCGTCGCGGCGCGTGCGCCAGCTGTCCGCATCCGATGTGGGCCAGGGGTGACGCGGCTCGGAGGCTTCGGACCCATCCGTCCGGTTCCCGAGTTCCTCGGTTCCGTTCGGCTCGAACGTTTCGTTCGTAGTGTCGGCGAGACTCCGGCGGGTGTGCCGGTTGCGGCTTCGTCTGGGGACGAGGATGTTGAGGATCCGCTGCTCAACGTGCTTCTCGGCGCGTACCCGCAAACGATCGGCCATCTCCTGACGGACCATGGCCACGCCGATCTCGGTGAGGTCACGCACGATCGACTCGACGTCGCGCCCGACGTATCCGACTTCGGTGAACTTCGTCGCCTCGACCTTGAGGAACGGCGCGCCGGCGATTTTGGCGAGCCTGCGTGCGATCTCGGTCTTCCCTACGCCGGTGGGACCGATCATGAGGATGTTGCCGGGAAGGATCTCTTCGCGGATCTCCTTCGGCGCGAGTTGGCGCCGGTACCGGTTCCGAAGCGCGATCGCGACGCTCCGCTTGGCATCGGACTGCCCGACGATGTGCTCGTCGAGTTCGGCCACGATCTTGCGCGGGGTCCAGGGGCCGAGTTCCGGCCCCACGTATCGTTCCCTATCGCTCACGAACGTTCCTCCAGTTCCAGCACCTGGATCCGTCCTCCCGTGTAGATACATATCTGACTCGCGATCTCGAGGGCCTCGGCCACGATCTGGCTGGCGGAGAGATCCGAGTGGGCGCGCAGCGCGCGCGCCGCCGCGAGTGCATACGGTGCACCGGAACCAATAGCGATGATGCCGTCCTCCGGTTCCAGCACATCTCCGGAACCGCTGATCAAGAGTGCGGTCTCGTCGTCGAGGACGGCGAGTTGTGCCTCCAGCCGCCGAAGGATACGGTCGGTTCGCCAGTCTTTGGCCAATTCGACAGCGGCGCGTCTGAGGTTGCCACCGTGGCCTTCGAGCTTCGCCTCGAACCTCTCGAAGAGTTGAAGTCCATCGGCTGCCGATCCAGCGAAGCCTGCGAGAACGCGGCCGTCCGCAAGGCGACGCAGTTTGTTCGCGTTCGATTTGATCACCGTCGAGCCGAAGGTGACTTGACCGTCGCCGCCCAGAGCGACGGCTCCTTCATGGACGAGTCCGAGCACTGTGGTCGAACGGAACCGTTCCAAATGAGACTCCTCTTCTCGTGCGCTCCAACACGCGACGTCGTATCCACTCTCGACACCGAGGGCGGCGAGCATACCGCTTCCCGGGGGCGCGACACGACGGAACCTTTGGTCGGGAAGCAAGGTCGGGAAGCAAGGTCGCGAGGCTTGCCATCGAGGCCTGCATTTCGGGCGAACATCGGTGTGGTGCCGTCCGAGTCCCTGACCCGGGGGCAGGTACCCCGGAGCGGAAGGTGCGTTCCCAAACTCTCGTTCGGGTGACGTCCGCGAGGTCAGCGCTTCTTGGCCCGTGGGTGCGCTTTGGAAAACTCGCGCCGTAGTGTCTCGATCGAGACGTGGGTGTAGATCTGGGTCGTTCCGAGACTGGCGTGGCCGAGGAGTTCTTGGATCGCCCGGATGTCGGCGCCTCGGTCGAGCATGTGGGTCGCGAAGCTGTGCCGCAGGACGTGCGGGTTCCGTCCGCCTGCGCGGACGAGTCTTCCCAGGTGACGCCCGACGATCCGCTGCACCGTGCGCGCGCTGATCGCACCGTTCCGGCCCGGGAAGAGCGGCCCGCTCGTCGGGACGCGGTCGCGACGGAGTTCGTCGAGGTGCGCCTCGATCGCCTCCCGCGCTTTGTCGCCGAAGACGAGCACGCGCTCCTTGTTCCCCTTGCCGAGGACTCGGACGGTTTGGCGCCGGAAGTCGATGTCTTCTCGTTGGAGTGCGACGAGTTCCGAGAGTCGCATGCCGGTGGCGTAGAACAGCTCCAAGATCGCGCGATCTCGGGCCCCGGTGCGGCCCTTGGGCCACTCACCGTCCAACAGCGAGGTGATCTCGTCTTCTGGGACGAAGCGTGGAAGAGTGCGGCCCGCCTTGGGAGCGATCAGGTTCGCCGACGGATCGCTCTCGGTGTGCCCACCCTTCTTCGCGAACGCGAAGAAGCTGCGGAAGGACGCGATCCGGCGCTGCACCGTTCGAGGAGAGAATCCCGCACGATTGAGACGGAGCAGGTGGACGCGCAGGCGGGACTCGTCGAGATCTTCCATCCGGGTCGGACGATCGTACTCGAGCGACGTCTCCGCGAAGAGTGCGACGAGATCCCGTCCGTAGGCGGCGACGGTGTGCGGAGACCGTCCCTCTACGGCTCGTAGCTGCCGGAGCCAACGCTCGTGGAGCGCTTCCAGCTCGGAGTCCGCGGGCGGCGGCGCGTCGTCCGCCGCGGGACGACGTCCTCGCGTCAGTCGTTCACTCCGCAGCACTTCTTGTACTTCTTGCCGCTACCGCAGGGGCACGGATCGTTCCGCCCAACCTTGGGCTGCGTGCGGACGAACGTCTCCTGCTTGACCGGACGCTGTGGCCCGTCCTGCCGTCCGGAGCCATCGCCTTCTTCGCTTCCGTCGGGACCGGGCGCAGAGGCAGGCATGCCGCTCAGAGCGTCGACTTCGGCCTTGCTCTCGTGACCTTCCCCAACCTGCTGGGACGACGATGCGCCGCCAGGCAGGACCGGCTCGGGTACGGGCTCGCCGCCGTCCCCGTTGGCACTCGTGCCGTCCGCGGGCGCGCCCGGAGCAACGGCGCCTTGAGCCGAGCCCTGGGCAGAACCCTGCGCGGCACCGGCCGGGCGACCAGCGGGACGCTGCGCCTGTGGCGGTTGCTGACGGGCGGGCATGACCCGGAAGAGATAGCGGGCGGTGTCACGCTCGAGCTGTTCCATGAGCTGCTCGAACATGCCGAACGCCTCGTGCTTGTACTCGATGAGCGGATCCTTCTGCGCATAGGCGCGAAGGCCGATACCTGCCTTGAGCTGATCGACTTCGTAGAGGTGGTCCCGCCACTTGTCGTCGATCACCGCGAGGAGCACGCGCCGCTCGATCTCGCGCATCGCATCGGTACCGAAGAGCTGCTCGCGCTGCTCGTAGATCTCGTGCGCGATCTCGATGAGCTTCTGCTCGAGTTCGAGGAAGGTGTACCCCTTGATCCTGTCCATTTCGACCGGCGCCAAGAGGAACATCTGCATCTCCGCTTGGAGCTGCTCCAGATCCCATTCGTCGGCGTGGACCTCCGGGTTGCAGTGCTTGGCGAGGATGGACGACGTGGTGCCGTCGATCATCTCCAGCATCCGCTCCTTCATGTCGCCCTTGTCGAGCGCATTGTTCCGGAGCGTGTAGATGACCTCACGCTGCTGGTTCATCACGTCGTCGTACTGGAGGAGGTGCTTTCTGATCGAGAAGTTGTGCCCCTCGACCTTCTTCTGCGCCTGCTCGATCGCCTTCGTCATGAAGGGGTGGGTGATGACCTCCCCTTCTTCCGCGCCGAGCTTGTCCATCATTCCGGCGATCCGCTCGGGCGCGAAGAGGCGCATCAGGTTGTCTTCCAGCGAGAGGAAGAAGAGGGACGAACCAGGATCTCCCTGACGACCGGAACGTCCGCGGAGCTGACGATCGATCCGTCGGCTCTCGTGACGCTCGGTACCGATGATGTGGAGACCGCCGGTGAGCTCGCTCTTGTCGCGCTTACCGTTCACCTCGCGGACCTCACCCTGGACCACTTCGGCCGCGAGCTTGATGTCCGTACCGCGACCGGCCATGTTCGTCGCGATCGTGACCGCGCCGGGCTGGCCGGCCATCGAGACGATCTCGGCTTCGCGCTGGTGGTTCTTGGCGTTGAGGACTTCGTGGGGGACGTTCCGTCGCTTCAGCATGCGCGAAATCGTCTCCGAGACGTCGACCGAGATCGTACCGACGAGAACCGGACGGCCCTGGTTCCGCATCGTGTCGATCTCTTCCATGATCGCGTTGTACTTCTCGCGCTTCGTCCGGTAGACGAGGTCGTCCATGTCGACGCGCGCCACCGGCACGTTCGTCGGGATGACCACGACGTCGAGTTTGTAGATGTCCCAGAACTCGCCGGCTTCCGTCTCGGCCGTACCGGTCATTCCGGCCAGCACTTCGTACATACGGAAGTAGTTCTGGATCGTGATCGTGGCGAGCGTCTGGTTCTCCTGGCCGACCGCGACGCGCTCCTTCGCCTCGAGAGCCTGATGGAGACCGTCGGAGAAGCGCCGGCCGGGCATGAGCCGTCCGGTGTGCTCGTCGACGATGATGACCTTCCCCTCCTGGACGATGTACTCCTTGTCCCGCTCGAAGAGGGTGTAGGCCTTGAGGAGCTGGTGGACGTTGCCGAGCACTTCGCTCTTCTCGCCATAGGCGCGGTGGATGACTTCCTTCTTCTCCACCTTCTCACGACCGGAGAGGCTCTCGTCCTCGTCGATCGCGCCCAGCGCTTCCGAGATGTCCGGAAGGACGAACATGTCCGGATCGTTCGGCGAGAGGACCTCACGGCCCTTGTCCGAAATCGTGACCGTGCCGCCCTTCTCCTCCATCGAGTAGAGGAGGTCGTCGTCGAGCACGTGGAGACGCTTCTCGCGCATGAAGTCGCCTTCCACCTGGAGGAGGCGCTTCTTCATCGTCTCGTTGTCGCTCACGATCTTGATGAACCGCTTGTGTTTCGGCCCACCACGCTGGACCTGGAGGAGCCGGACGTAGCCTTCGTACTGCTCGTCCTTGTTGGACGACGCAATGAGGCGCTCGCCCTCGTCCATGAACCGGCTCATGAGCAGGTTCTGCTGCTTGACCAAGCTCTCGACGGGACCGCGGAGCTGATCGTAGTGCTGCTTCGCGTGCGCGACCGGTCCCGAGATGATGAGCGGGGTCCGCGCTTCGTCGATGAGCACGGAGTCGACTTCGTCCACGATCGCGAAGTAGTGCGGCCGTTGGACCTTGTCTTCCTTCCGCACGACCATGTTGTCGCGGAGGTAGTCGAACCCGAACTCGTTGTTCGTTCCGTAGGTGACGTCGGCGCTGTAGGCGAGACGACGCTGCTCGTTCGTCATCCCGTGGACGATCACGGAGACGGTGAGACCGAGCCAGCGAAGGATCTGGCCGACCCACTCGCTGTCGCGCTGGGCCAGGTAGTCGTTGACCGTGACGAGGTGCGCGCCCTTGCCCGTGAGCCCGTATACGTAGAGCGGGAAGATGGCGACGAGGGTCTTTCCTTCACCCGTCTGCATCTCGGAGATCTTGCCCTGGAAGAGGACGAGTCCGCCCAGGATCTGGACCTCGAAGGGGATCATGTCCCACTCGATCTTCCGGTCGCGCACGATCCAGCTGTTGCCCACGTTGCGGCGGCAGGCCTCCATCACGACGGCGAACGTCTCGTGGACGAAGTCTTCGAGCGGGACGTTGTTCGCGATCCGCGCGCGGAACTCGTCGGTCTTCGCACGCAGTTCGTCGTCGGAAAGCGGCTTGAGCTTCTCGACCTCGTGGAGCACCTGCTCCACCATCGGATTCAGCTTCTTGAGGTCGCGGTCCGACTTCGTGCCGAAGATGCGGGAGACCCCCTTCGTCAGGGCCCCTTTGAATAGATCCATCATGAGCTGAAGACGCTCCTTCGGGCAGCAATCTGAGGCCGTGCGGGATTCTCCCGTACGGACGGGTGGCCGAGGTCGTACTCGGCCCCGAACCCGGTCTCCATGGGGCCGGTTCCCGGACGCAAGTAGGCTCGGAATACTACGCGCCAGGCTCCGAGAGGGTCAAGTCGCGGTCCGGTATGGACTTCGGCACCGGGATGGTTGGATGATGCCCCGGCCGGATCGGTTGCCGGAAAGATCGGCCTTCCACCACCACGAGAGATCACGCCCCGCATGACCTTGTCGCCCTTGCCCATCGATGAATGGCTCCCGCGCATTGGGGAGGAGCTGAGGGCGTCCCCCACACTCCTGCTCGAAGCCGAACCAGGGGCGGGAAAGACGACCCGGGTTCCCCCCTGGCTCGCCGGACTAGGGAGACCGGGCACATCCGGGGGCGAAGTCTGGGTCCTCGAGCCGAGGCGGGTCGCGGCGAGGGCGGCAGCACGCAGGGTAGCCGCCGAGGTCGGGTCTTCGGTCGGAGACGAGGTCGGCTATCAAGTGCGGTTCGAGCGTCGCGTCTCGCCCGCCACCCGGGTCCGCTTCGTGACCGAAGGGATTCTCACGCGACGTCTTCTCGCGGATCCCGAGCTCTCCGGAATCGACTGCGTCGTCTTCGACGAGTATCACGAGCGGTCTCTCGATGCGGACTTGGGCCTCGCCTTGACCCGCGAAGTGCAGGCGACCCTCCGTCCCGATCTCCGGATCGTCGTGATGTCGGCGACGCTCGACTCGGACGAACTCTCACGTCACTTGGGAGACGCACCCGTGCTCCGCGTCCCCGGCCGCACCCACCCGATCGAGATCGACCACCTGGACCGCCCGGACGCGCCTCCCATGCCGGTCGGGGTGCGCATGGCGTTCGAGCATCTCCTCGACGACGGACTCACCGGCTCGGTCCTCGTCTTCGTTCCTGGAGCGTGGGAGATCCAGGCCTGTCTCCGCGAACTCGAACCTGCACTTCGGAAGTCCGGCTATGTCGGGATGCGCCTCCATGGCGACCAGAGACCGGAGGAGCAGGACGCAGCGATCGCGAGCCGGGAACGCCGGGTCGTCGTGTCGACGAACCTGGCCGAGGCGTCGGTGACGGTGCAAGGGATCGAAGCGGTCATCGACTCCGGTCGGGTCCGCGTCGCCCGGTTCGACCCCTGGGTCGGTGTCGACCGACTTCGTACGGAGAGGATCTCGCGTGCGTCCGCGGTGCAGCGCGCGGGTCGCGCAGGACGCCTCGGGCCTGGGCGGTGCGTCCGTCTCTTCACGGAAGACGAACTCGCCCGCTGGAGTCCGTTCGCGGAACCCGAGATTTCTCGGGTCGATCTCTCCCAGACAGTGCTCGCGCTGAAGGGCTGGGGGACGACGGACGTGCGCACCGTGCAGTGGCCGACGCCTCCCCCGGAGGACGCCGTTCGTCGGGCGGAGCAGCTTCTTCGCTGGCTCGGTGCGGTCGACGGTGCCGTCGATGGCGCGGTCGATGGCGAAGAGACGAGAGGCCACGATGAGCTGAAGCCCCGCGGCAAGATCACCGAGCTGGGGCGGCAGATGCTCCGCTACCCCGTCCCCCCGAGGCACGCGCGGGTGCTCGTGGAGGCGGAGGCGCTCGGCGTGGCGAGCGACGCGGCCCTCTGGGTGGCCCTCGCAGGCGAACGGGATCCGCGGCGACGAGACGACAAGCCCCGGAGATCGGGCGGTCCTGCCCAGGGCGCGCCGCACCGTGCGAAGGGACGCGTCGCCAAGAGCCCGGTCGGACGCACCGCGTCGAGCAGGTCGTCGAGTAGTTCGTCGATGGGTGCGTCGAGTGATGTGACCGGCGAGTCGGATCTGGCGGTGCTGGAGGAGAAAGTCCGCAGCGTCCAGGAAGCCCGATTTGCGCGCGACGTTCTCGATAGCGAAGGTGTGGATGGCCGGATCGTTCGCCGGATCGTCGACGTAGCGGAGCAGCTCGAACGACTGGTCGGACAGGGTCGCGGCAAGGACGCGGCCCAGCTCGACGCCGCTGCCGCGGTCGAGTCCCTGCTCTCCGGTGCGCGGCCGATGAGTCGCGACGAGGCGCTCCGGCGCGCCCTTCTGGCTGGACACCCGGACCGGGTCGTCCGGCGACATGGAACCGGGACAGGAACCGGCGTCATGTCATCGGGCGTGGGGGTGCGGCTCGATCCTTCGTCGTCCGTCCGAAAGGCGGAGCTGTTCGTCGCGCTCGACGCGAGTGGACGCGAAACGCACGGCGCAGGAACTGCGGGTGCCCAGGGGCGGAGCGCGCACGGAGGGCCACGGCAGAGCGGGCCTGGCGGTACCGGACAGGCTGGCCGGGCGCGCGAGGAGATCCGCGTCTACACCGCGAGCGCGGTCGAACGGGAGTGGCTCGCCGAGCTCTTCCCTACGCTCTACCGCGAGACCGACGAAGTGGTGTTCCACTCGGCCAAAGAGCGGGTGCGGGCCGCGCGCGTCACGAGGTTCTTGGGCGTCGTGATCGAGGAACGGGAGACGGGCGACGCCGCACCGGAAGCGATCGAGGCGGCTTTGGTCGAGGCAGCGTCCAGGGATCCCGAACAGGCGCTGGAACCGGACCGGGAACTCGAGTCACTCCTCGCGCGGCTCGGCACGTTGGCGCGGTATCGCCCCGAACTCGGCGTCCCCTCCCGGCACGACCTCCTCGTCTCGGTGCTCGAGCCGCTCGCCTTCGGATGCCGCAGCCTCGCGGACCTCCGGAAGAAGCCGGTGCGCGCGAGCCTCGAGGGGCTCCTCTCTCCCGACCTTCGCCGCGCACTCGACGAGGACGTGCCGGACCGGATCGAGCTGCCGAACGGACAGCGCTTCCGGATCAAGTACGACGGGGACGTGCCGGTGCTCGCGGTGAGGTTGCAAGAGCTGTTCGGGGGCCGTAGCGCGCCGTCTCTCGGGAAGGGACGGGTGCCCCTTCTCCTCCACCTCCTCGCTCCGAGCCAGCGCCCCGTCCAGATCACCCAAGACCTGGACGGGTTCTGGGATCGCGAGTATCCGAAGATCCGAAGCGAGCTGCGGCGACGCTACCCAAAGCACGCCTGGCCCGAAGACCCGCGCACGGCGGAGCCGTCCCGTCCAGGGAAGAAGAAGCGCTAGGAGCGTGCAGATCTGCGGGAGACTCCGTCTCGCCTGGCTCGCGGCAGATCGGACGGCGGGCACGTTCGCGGTCTTCTAAGCGTCGAGCGTTCGCAGCACCTCGGCGAAGTGCGCTTCGGCCTTGGTCCGAAACGTCTCGATCTCTTCGAGGTCCGTCGGAAGCGCGAGCGCGTCGATCGCATCCCGCCACTCAGGCGGGAGGTCTCGGTCGAGATAGCGCGGACCGAAGTCGTACCGATCCGGGCAGTGCTTCATCCGAAGCAGCTCGATGAGCGGATGGAGCGTGTGCGATCGATACGCCGCGGCGGCTTCCGCGGGAAACCCTCGGCGCACGGCACGTGTCACGAGCGTCTGAAAGAGCGGAAAGGTCTCCCGCAGCACGGAGAGCCGCGTCCGCATCTTCTCGAGGTGCGTCTCGCGATCGAACGGGTCGACCGTCACGAGCCCTTCCTTGTCGAAGAGCACGATCGCGACTCCGTGACGTTCCTCCTCGAGGAACCGGTCCGTATGGCTCCGCTTCATCGCGACGAAGTCGATGAAGTGCGCGGGATCGGCGTCCGCCAGGCTGAGGAAGACCTGCGAGCAGCCGTGCCACGTCGGCTCCGGAAGACGGTACTGATGCGAAGCCGGTGACAACGCGGCGAGCTCACGGAGGACGACTTCGAACACGTCCTCGACGCGGTCGTCCTCCACGATCACCTGGTAGTCGACGTCGGAGTACTCGTCCGTTCGGCCGGTGGCATCGCTTCCGCCCAAGTAGCCAGCGAGGACGTAGTCCAGCGGCTCAGTGGCACGGGTCAAGGCTTGGATGATCTGGTCGCGGGAGACACGGTACGCCGGGGACGCCGTGTTCTGCGTCTGGGATCCTGTGGTCATCTGTCGGTACCTCTGAAGGTCGGCGAACTGGCGCGGGGGACGCCGACCGCGACGGTACACCGTGTGAAGGCCCGGGTCATCCCGTACCGAGGACGGGGACCGTCGATCCGCTCGTCGATCCTCTCGACGATCCTCTCGGCGATCCACCTCGTGCCCTAGCGTGGCGCCGCCCCCGGACTCGTGCGTAGTCGGCTACAGTCGAGTCCGACGTGCTGGGGTTCCCGGAAGCGCTATACTCCCCGGGACACACATGTCCGGGCCGCCTTGTCGTGTCCCGGCCCCA
This sequence comes from Candidatus Eiseniibacteriota bacterium, assembly GCA_020633975.1. Lineage (GTDB taxonomy): Bacteria > Eisenbacteria > RBG-16-71-46 > CAIMUX01 > CAIMUX01 > JACKCR01. The sequence goes on from JACKCR010000002.1 coordinate 1,071,992, forward strand.
TCCCAGAGGGGGTACTCCTTGGCTACGCAACTCGGCTCGTCTCTTCGCGCGCGCTCGTTCGCCGCTTCCGTCGCATCGCTGGCATTCCTTGGCCTCACCGTCCCCGGGTTCGCGGCCTACACCACGCCTGGTACCGGTGGGTTCTACTCTCTGGACGACCTCGTGGCCCTCTCCGGAGGGGTCGTCACTGGCAGTGCACCTGACTACCAGCTCCACGATTCGCTCATCCTCTCGACCACCGACCTGCTCACCATCCCGGCCGGTACTCGAGTCGAGATTCAGGACACGGCGGGGACGGTGCGGATCGACGTGAACGGTTCCCTCCGCGCGATCGGGGCTCTCGGCGACTCCATCCGATTCGAGAGCGCCACAGGCGCTCCCGGGGACTGGGACGGATTCGACTTCCGCGACACTACGGCGGGCTCGACCTTCGAGATGGAGTACTGCGTGATCGAAGACGCGACGATCGCGATCGACGTGGTCTCGGCGGACGCGCGGCTCGAGAAGTGCGCGATCCGGGGTTCGGATGAGAAAGCGTTCGACCTCACCGGCTCGAACAGCATCCTTCGCGACTCCGTCCTGGAGGACAACGAACGACAGACGATCTACATGACGCTGTCCTCGTCGCCCGTCATCGAAGGGAACCTCATCCGCCGGAACAACCTCGTCAACTCGAATCCATACCCGTACATCAACATCGGCCTACAGGGAGTCAACTCCCCCACCATCCGGGGCAACACGATCCTAGGCGGCGACAGCTTTCGGAGCGGTGGCATCTCGATCTGGAACGACTGTTACGGCGTGATCGAAGGCAACCACATCGAAGGCTGCGGCTACGGCATCCTCTGCTACCAGTTCAACGCCAACCCGTTCATCAACGACAACACCATCGTCGACAACGACACGAACCCTGACACCGTGAATTGGGGCTTTGGGATCGCGTGCAACGGTGAGAACGCTCCCGTGATCGCGCGGAACCGGATCCAGGGCCACAACTATGGGATCGCGATCATCAACGGTGGACAACCGAACGTGGGAAACCTCGCGAACGCAGATCCCGACGACGATGGGATGAACCAGTTCCTCGGGAACGGGCTCGGCGGAACTCTCTACGAGCTCTACAACAACGGAACGAACGACATCAGTGCCGAGAACAACTGGTGGGGCACGATGGATCCCCAGGAGGTGGAAGACCGGATCGTCCACTCGGTCGACGATCCTCTGCTCGGCACCGTCGACTTCGAGCCTCTCCTCGATGTGTCCGGGATCGCTGACGGATCGGAAGAGCCGAACGTGGGAGGTGATTCAGGAGACGGCTTTGGTAGCCCTGGATCTCTTCCCGGCGCCGACGGAATCGCTGTCGTCGCTGGCCTCGAAGCCCGGCCGAATCCGACCCGCGACGGGGTCGCGCTCGCGTTCCGCCTCCAGACGTCGAGTGAGGTCGAGATCTCCGTCTTCAGCCCTGACGGGCGCAGGGTTGACGGCCGCTTTCTCGGCCGACTTCCCGCCGGGCCGAACGAAGCCCACTGGGATGGCAGAGACGGGGCGGGTGCACGCGTGCCCGCGGGGGTCTACCTTTGGCGTGCGACGACTCCGACAGGAGCCGCGACCGGCAAGGTGCAGGTCGTGCGTTGATGGGCCTACGTGGCTGAGAGCGCACCGAAGCTAGTCGGTACGGAGCGCGTACACCAGCGTGGCAGGTCGTGCCGGAGCCGATGTCCATAGGCGACGGATAGCCGTCCTAGAGCTTCTTCGTCACGAGCACGGTGGCCCCGTGCTCGTCGGCGTGTGAGGACGGCGTGCGCGATGGCGCGTGCGTCTTCCACCAGTTCGCCGCCAGGTCCTCGTTCCACTTCTCCGGGTCGTAGAACTCAGCCAGTCGCTGCGAGAGTGCGCGGGCCGTTGTCGGGCGTTCGTCGGGCTTCTTCGCAAGGCAGGCGAGCACGAGCGTATCGAGCGCCGCCGGGACGGCCACCTCACTCACCTGGGACGGCGGCAGCGGTGGATCGTTGACGTGGGCGAGAATCGTCGCCATCGACCCGTCGCGCACGAACGGGGGGTGTCCCGTGAGCATCCAGTACGCGACGCAACCGAGCGCATAGATGTCGGCGCGGCCGTCCACCGAATCGGGCGTGGCGACCATCTCGGGAGCGATGTAGGCCGGAGTTCCACCCGCGAAACCCTCCCGGGTCAGCTTCTCGTCGTCCTTCTGGAGTCCTGTGCCGAGGGCGACGAGCCCGAAGTCCAGCACCTTCACGAAGTCGAAGTGCAGTCCGTGGCGGCAGATGAAGAGGTTCGCCGGCTTGATGTCGCGGTGGACGAGACCCACGGCGTGCGCTTCCTCGAGGGAGTCGCAGACCTGTCGGAGCAGGAACGCGACTCGGTCCGGTGCCAACGGGCCGTACTTCCGGACCGCGCTTTCGAGGTCGATCCCGTCGAGTAGTTCCATCACGTAGTAGAACGCGCCCTGGGACGAGACGCCGAAGTCGTAGAGCTCGACCGTGTGGGGAGATTTGAGGCTCGCGGTGACGTGCGCCTCCCGCTCGAACCGCTCGAGCACGCGCGAGCGACTGGCCCCGTCGGACTCGAGTCCCGGCTTGATCAGCTTGATTGCTGCTTCCCGCCGCAGCATTGCGTGCCGGGCGCGGTAGACGGCGCCCATCCCGCCTTCGCCCAGCTTCTCTTCGACCGTGTACTGGCCGAGTTGGCGGGCCTGACGGATCTCGCGTCGGAGTCCGTAGATGACGTGCGAGGTGACACCCGTCACGAGCACCATCGCCCCGCCGATGAAATTGACCCCGTCCAGCACGCTGGGCGCGAGTCCATCGAAGGTGCCGTGCCCCAGCACGTAGAGGCTCCCGACCGCCACGATTCCGACGACGACGGTTCGAACGACCGGACTCGGCACCAGTGCCGCGCGGACACTCAGGAGGAGCACGATCCCGTACATGGCGAAGACCGCCGCATAGCCCCGGTCTTCGTCGGTCAGCGTGGCGTCCGCGATGTGCACGTAGACGAGCGAGAGCCCGATCGTGACGCCGAGTTCGAGCGCGATGAGCGCGCGCCGCCCCGGTCGGCGGAACTTCGCGAGCGCCCAGGCGACCGCGACCAGGGGGGTGACCCCGTAGCGAAGTGCCGCCGTCGGCAGCGGATAGGAAGGAGGACTGAGCCCCTCGATCAGGAGCGGAGTGACCCAATCGCTGACGTGTGCGACCAGATCGATGATGAGCATCACCTGGAGGTAGAGCCGGATACGATTGCGGAGATGGTCCAACTCGTTCGGATCGGCGGATGTGTTCGGTACTTCGTGCGATCGCGGCAACGTCGTTTCCCCGCTACTTCCTCTCGATACGGCGCCCCACCATCGGGACGCGCGAGCCTACCACGAGAACCGTGGGTTCTCTTCGTGGGGATCGCCTGGCATCCTCCCCAGGTGTCCCGCAAGACGAAATGGACGGGTTGGCTGGATCTCCGGCCGGGGGAAGCGCGGAGCGTCGGCATCGCGCTCGCGAGCGCGTTCCTCCTCCTGGCGGCTCTCACCCTGGCGAGGTCGTTGCGCGAGGCGATGTACCTGGGCAGATTCGCCGTGGAGACTCTGCCCTACGTGACCGCTGCCGCCGTCGCGATCAACCTCCCCGTCGTCATCGGGTTCACGCGGCTCCTCCAACGATACTCCCCGTCCAGGGTCGTCTTCGTGCTCGGGCTCGTCGAAGCCGCCGGTCTTCTCCCCATCTGGTTCCTCGTGGGCACCGCGTCCGGGCGGGATCTCGGCATCGTGCTCCTCTACCTTTGGACCTCACTCGGCATGCTCGCCCTCATTTCGGGATTCTGGGTCGACCTGTCCGAGCGGTTCTCCGTGCGCGCGGCCAAACGACTCTTCGGCGTGATCAGTGCCGGCGGGACCGCGGGGGCGATGACGATGGGAGCGCTCCTCCCGCTTCTCGCACGGAACACGTCCCCGGAAGCACTCATCCCAGTGCTCGTGCTCCTTCTCGGCGGGCTCCTCGTCTGCCGGACACTGCTTCCGCCGCGGACGATACCCGCGTCGCCGTCGGCGGCGAGCCCGACGCCCGCGGGGGGGGCGATGAGTACCGCGGCGAGTTCGACGCCCGCGGAGGACCCTGCGCTGAGGTCCACGGACACGTCGCCGCCCACCGCAGGGATCAGCGCGATCTGGCAGTCGAAGCACCTGCGTCTCATCGCGCTCATCACGATCAGCGCCACCATGGCGAGCGGACTCCTCGACTACCAGTTCAAGGAGTACGCGCAGCGGGCCTACGCAGCGTCGCCGGACGGCACGGTCTGGGGCGTGCCGAGCCTCACCGCGTTCTTCGGCGCGTTCTACGGTTGGACGGGACTCGTGGCCATGGCGGTCCAGCTCCTCCTCACCGGCCGGATCGTGAGGTTACTCGGGACGGGCGCGATCGCGGTCCTGCCGAGTGCACTCCTTCTCGGCACGGCCGGCTTCGTGGCCTTCCCCGGTCTTCTCGCAATCACGGCGACACGCGGTGCCGACGCTTCGTTCCGGCGCGCGATCTTTCGACCGACCATGGAGCTGCTCTACGTACCGCTTCCTGCCGAACTGAAACAACGCACGAAGACGTTCCTCGACTCCTTTGCCGACAGCCTGGCCGAAGCGGGCGCGGCCGGAATCGTGTTCCTCTGGGTGACGGTCTTCGCCCTTCCCTCGCGGGGCCTGAGTGCAATCGTCGCGTTCGGAGCCTTGGCCCTCCTCTACGCTAGCCTCAGGATGGGAAGGGAGTACTTGAGAAGCGTCGTCGATCGACTGCGCGCCGAAGACGCGGACACCGCCCCCAAGCCGGCGGGCGGGCTCGACGGATTCGAGAGGTTCACGGCAACACTCACGCAGATCCGTTCGATGGAGGTGCTCGCGGCACGGGCGGAGGCGAGTGCGGCGGGTCCCCCGGCGAAGGCGCTGACCGACCTTTCGACGAGCCGGTCGGCCACTGAGTCGACGACAGGATCAACGTCACCGACTCGCCGGTCGATAGCCCCGTCGCCCGACCCATCGGTCAATGATCTCATCACCATGCTCGCGCGCGACGACCGGGTCCACGACGTCGCGGAACGCCTGCTCGCGCTCGGAAGCGCCGCCGTTCCTCCGCTTCGGGCCCATCTCCTCGACCAGGACGGGGACTTCGTGATTCGCCGACGGATCCCCCGCGTCCTGGCCCGGAGTGACGAGCGCACGGCGACGGCGGTCCTCATCGAAGGCCTCGAGATGGAACGGTTCGAGATCCGGTACCGGTGCGGCGTCGCGCTGGCGCGCCAGCGTCGCAAGTCCAGACTCCTACTGACGTCCGCCGAGACGGAAGGGGTCTGGCGCGTCATCGAAGCCGAAGTCGCCAAGGAACGGCCCGTCTGGGAACTGCAGCGGCTCCTCGACGACAACGCGGACACCGAAGTCGACGAACTGGTTGGCGTCCGCATCGAGGAGCGCGGCGCGCTGAGCCTCGAGCACACGTTCCGGCTCCTCAGCTTCGTCCTCGACCCGGATCCCGTCAGTGCCGCCTATCAGGCCCTCGGCAACCCAGACGAGCGGGTCCGAGGACTCGCGCTCGAGTACTTGGAACACGTCCTCCCGGCCCGGATCCGGGATCGCCTCTGGCTCTTCATCGGGGACCCGAGCGCTCGTCAGGTGGAGAAGGCGAGCCGTCCCGTGGAGGACGTCGTCGCGGACCTCGCGTCCAGTCAGGCCACGCTGTTCGTGAGCGAGACCGACCACGCCGCGCTCCGAAGACTCCTCGAGGGGAGTTGAGAGCACCCCAGGTCGTACGGGTTTCCCCGTACGGCCCCCACCCTTCCCGTCGCCGAAGGTCCAGGCGACAATGATTCTGGAGGCGGAGCCTCCAATCCCGAACGAGCCCCCAGGGACGTCGAGCCGCGTCGACGTCGGAAAGGAGGATCCCGTGAAGGTCGAAGCATTGAAGGATGGGGCCACCGTCTTGCTACAGGAGCCTCAGGCCGCCGATGCCGAGCGACTCCGCCGTTTCTTCGTCGGTCTTCCGGTGGAGGATCGTCGCTACTTCCGGTTCGACCTCGGTCGAGCCGACGTGGTGGAGACGCTCATCCGTCAGGCCGAGGCAGGCATGGCCTACCGCGTTCTCGCCCTCGTGGACAACGAAGTGGTTGGCCATGGCGCCCTCTACTTCAGCCACGACGGATGGCAGCGCCACATCGGAGAAATCCGCGTCCTCGTCGCCCCGGACTATCGGGGCCTTCGTCTCGGCACCCACATCATCGGCCAGCTTTTCGAGGAGGCCGAGAAGCGAGGCGTCACCCGCGTGGTCGCCCGGATGGCAGAACCCGAGACGGCGGGACGAAAGATCTTCGAGCGGCTCGGGTTCATCGTCGATGCCACGCTCCCCGATCACGTGAAGGACGCCGACGGCAACCTCCATGCGTTGGTCGTGATGAGCTGCGCACTCGACGAGGTGAGCCGGGCGATGCGGGACTTCTACCGGGACGACAACTGGCCGGACGGTTGAGCCGCGACTCGCCTACGTGAGGAGGCTCATCGCGAACCCCGCGCTGAGTGACATCCGTAGGTTGTCGTCCATCGGAATCGGTAGGAACTCGAAGAGGGTCGCGGTGAACGCGCCGACCACGATCATCGGCCAGGTCACGTCCGTCCCCGGATAGACCCATCCGACGATGAGGCAGGCGAAGAAGCAGCCGAGGCTACCCTCGAGGCTCTTGTCGAGCAGTCGGATCCGCCCCCAACGCCGTCCAACCAGGGCGGCGACGGTATCCCCTACGACCAAGAAACCGAGCGAGACGACCGCGATCCCCTTCTCGAACGAGTGGATGCAGAGGAGCGCGGCGATGAAGAGGTACGTGGACCCGAGCAGGTTGAACCGTTCGTGCTCCCGGAGAATCCGGCCGAAGAGCAGATAGAAGACGGCCCGGAACTGGGGCACGTGGAGACGCACGACCTCGACGATCAGCGTGAAGAGCGTCAGGTAGGCCAGCGCTGGCTGACTCACGGAAACCGGAACGAGATAGAGACCGATCGGAATCGCGAGGCTCGAGAAGTGCACCGCCTTCCGGATCAGCTCGCTCGTGTAGCGGATCACGGGGCCCGTCCCTCCGCTGGTGAAGCGCCGACCTCCGCGGTCGGCACCTGGATCCCGGGAACTCTGAGAGTCCGTCGATAGATCCAGAACCCTTCGAGCACGGCCTTCACGTAGTCCCTGGTTTCGCGGTATCCGATCATCTCGATGAAGACGTCCGGATCCTCGTCCGGATAGATCCAGCGGACCGCGTTGTGCATCCCCGCATTGTATCCGGCGAGGATCTGCGGCCAGTCTCCATTCGTCTCGTCGACGAGCTCGCGAAGGTGGGTGATCCCGAGGGCGAGGTTGACGACCGGCGACGAGAGCGGCTCGGACGGAAGTCCGTTCTCCTTCCCCACCTTGTCCGCCGTGGCCTGCATGAACTGCATCAGGCCGAGCGCACCGGCCGGACTCTGCACCGTCGCCTCGAAGAACGACTCTCGTCGCATCACGGCCCACATCCACTCCGGCGCGAGTCCGCCGCGTCTGGCCGCGGATGCGACGGCCGCGGCGTACGGCGCAGGGTAACGCAGCTCTGCTTCTCCCCGGTTCATCCGGATGACACGACGTGCAGCGAGGTCGGGGAACCCGAGTGTGTGGAGCGTTTCGACTCTGTCGAGCCCGTTTCCGAGTCCGGCGTCCGCGTCGAGATCGTCCAGGGCTCTCGCTGCCCAAGGGCCGCGTCCGTACTGACGGAACAGCCAGAGACGTTCCGCCTTCTGCTCGAGCGAGTTCGCGGGTAGCTCGTCGTTCACGAGGTTGGAACCCATGTCGGCGCGGTACGGGATCTCGCTCAAGGCCGGCACTTCTGCGAGTCGAGCGACCTCTCGCCAATACCCTTCGATGTCCGTGATCGGAACGCGCGGTTCCATGGCGAGCGCACTCTGCGCACGGGAGGCGTAGTAGCCGTCGGGAGCGCGCGCCGCCCTTTGGAGCGCGGCTCGGGCTCCGGCTTCGTCGCCCATGGCAAGGCGACAGCGGTAGCGCCAGAACTCAGCGGTGGCCACACGCCACGCCGTAGAGCTGGACGCGACGGTGGCGAACGCTGCTTCCGCGTCCGCGTATCGCTTCTCCTGGTAGCGCGTGAAGCCGATCCGGAGCGGGACGTCCTCCGACTTGTCGCCCGCGCCGAGCTTCGCCATCCGTTCGTAGACGGCTTCCGCGTCCGCGAACCGACGGAGCGATTCGAGTTCGCGGCCCCACTCCCAGAGCGCGTCGTTCCGATCCGATGACGAACCGTTCGTCGCGGTCTTGTCGAACCAGACGGCCATCGAGTCCGGTTGACCGGTGTTCCGGTAGGCACGACCGAGGACCAGCCCCCACCGCGAGATCCACGCACTCGTCGGGACGATCCGGCCGCCCTGGAGCGCGTCGAAGAGGTCTTCGTAACGCCTCGCGCGGTAGGCGAGTTCTGCGGCGCGGAGATCGAGTCGCGACTTCTCGGCCCGAGCCGCGTTTCCCGAAGGCTGTGAGGCGGCCACCTTTCGGACGTACTCCTCCGACAGGAGGAGGTAGCGGGTGACGCCCCGCGTCTCGGACGCGATCTCGAGGAGAACTTCGATCTCTTCCTTCGTGAGTCCGGCAAGCGACTGATCCAGCGGCACCTGCTCCTCGAGCCAGGACCGCGCCCGCGCGCTGCCGGGATAGGATCGCGCGATCTTCCACGCGAGTGAGTCCGCCTCCGCCGTGCGTCCGGCCCGTCGGGCGAGCGTCTCGCTCGTACCGTAGAACCAGGGGCCCTTCGCGAACCGCGCACCGTACTCGACTAGGCGACGTTCCGCGTCGCTCCAGTCCTTTCGGGCCAACGCAGCGTCGATCGCGGTCTCCTCCAGCGGCTCCTCGGTCCAGGTCGGCCAGCCTCCGAGTGCGAGAAGCGAATCCGCGAGGGCCGCACCGCCCTGGAGGTCGACACCCGCTGCCCGCGCCTCGGTCGCGAGAACGGCGAGGAACGGCCTGTCTTCGGGAGGCCAGACGGACCGTTGGATCCAACGGTCGGCGGACTCTGCGTGGTGAGACAGGAGGAAGAGCGTGCCTGGAAGGGTCCAGTCGCCACTCGGGTCGATTCGCGAGAGGAGTCCCGCTGGAGCGCTCTTCGCAGCCGTCGCTCGCGCGAACGGTTCCCACTTCGGATCGGCGAGGACGAAGCCCTCCCGAACCCGTGCGCGGATCCAGTCGGCTGCACTTGCCGGAAGCTCGTCCCAGCCACGCGCTCCTGACGTCGTCCAGGCGGCGAGCTGTGAAGCCAGTGAGGCGCGAAGGGAGTCTCTACCCGCCTCGTTGGCTGCGATCTCGTCGAGGTGGAGAGAGTCCGCCGCGACCTCGAGCTCTGCCCAGCGGACCGCGTACGCGGCGAGCGGCAGCGGACTCACTGGAGCCGAAGTTACTGCTGACGTCGGCCCGGACGCGTCCGACGACCGCGCCGGTGCGAGCAAGATGAGGAGCGCGGCCGCGACGAATGTCACGGCCAGGGTCCTGGATGGCGCGATCCCTTCCATGCGATCGGTCTCCAAGCGGCCTACCCGTGACTGAAGACGCGGAACCCGTTCGTCACCATGGTGAGGCCGAGACGGTCACACGCTTCGATCGACTCCTTGTCGTTGACCGACCCACCCGGTTGGAGCACGGCAGTCGCACCCACCGAAGCTGCGCGCTCGACGCTGTCCGAGAACGGAAAGAACGCATCCGAGACGAGGACGGAGCCCGCGAGGCTGTGTCCTTCCCGCGTCGCCTTGGCGATCGCGGACTCGACGGCGTCGATCCGGCTCGTCTGGCCGGAACCGACCCCGAGCGTCTGCCCGTCCTTCGCGAACATCACGCCGTTCGAGCGGATGTTCCGGAGGACGCGCCAAGCGAAGCGGAGGTCCTTCACCTCACCGTCGTCCGGGCTGCGCTTCGTCACGACGTTCCAGTCGTCCTCACCGCCGCGCGCGGCGAGCGGGGTCTGGAGCAGCACCCCCTGCCCGACGAACCGTCCGCGGATTCCCGTGTCAGGACGGAGGAGCGCGTCTGACGGACACCGGAGAAGGATCCGGTTCTTCTTCTTCCGCAGAATCTCGAGAGCGTCGTCCGCGAAGCCTGGCGCGAGTACGACTTCGAGAAACGTCTCGTTGAGCCGCGTCGCGGTGGCGTCATCGACCACGCGGTTCAGGGTGACCACTCCGCCGAAGGCAGAGAGACTGTCTCCGGCCCGAGCACGCACGTACGCATCCTCGAGCGACTCTCCGTGCGCCACCCCGCAGGGAATCCCGTGCTTGATGACGACCGCGGTGAGTTCCCCCTGGAACTCGGCGATGGTGTCCCGACCGCACGCGAGATCGAGGTAGTTGTTGTAGGAGAGCTCCTTTCCGTGGAGCTGTTCGAGCTCGAACGGGAACCCGACGCCGGTGCCGTAGAGCCCGCCCTTCTGCGACGGGTTCTCGCCGTACCGGAGTTCCTTTTGGAGCGGCAGATGGACGGACCACGCGTTCGGGAGTTCGACCGACGCGCCGTTGCGCGACAGGTACTCGCCGATCGCAGCGTCGTACTCCGAGGTGACACGGAACGCCTTCGCCGCGAGCTCGCGCAGGAGTTTGACGCTGAGGCGCCCTTCCCCCTGGTTGAGTGCCGCCTGAACGCGAGCGTAGTCCTCTGGAGACGTGACGACCGCGACGTGCGCGTGGTTCTTCGCCGCGGCGCGCACCATGGCCGGTCCTCCGATGTCGATCAACTCGATCGTCTCGTCCTCGGGGGCGCGTCGCTCCAGGGCCGACGTGAACGGATAGAGGTTGACGACGACGAGGTCGATCGGCTCGATCCCGGCTTCTTCCGCCGCGCGCACGTCGGCCGGCTCGTCACGACGGAAGAGAATCCCGCCGTGGATCTTGGGATGGAGCGTCTTGACGCGGCCCCCGAAGAGGGAGCCGACGCCGGTGATCGATTCGATCGTGCGCACGGGGACGCCGCCTTCGGTGAGGACGTCCGCCGTCCCGCCAGAAGCGATGACCTCCCCTTTCCAACGCACGACTTCCTTCGCGAGAGAGACGATCCCGGACTTGGTGTAGGCCGAGAAGAGCGCGCGGCGGATCCGGACCGTATCGGACATCTACGCCTCCCACTCCGGCTCGCGCTTCCCTTGCGTGATCGCGTCGACGGCGCGGCGATAGCGAGCGAGAGCCTCTTCTTCTACCGCGGGAGGAAGCGCCGGTCCCGGAGGTTCCCGGTTCCAGTCCAGGGTCTTGAGGTAGTCACGCACGTACTGCTTGTCCCATGTGTCCGGGCCCTTCCAGTCCGGGCCCCGGTTCTCGAGCGACGCCTTCGGCCAGAACCGCGAGGAGTCCGGCGTCAACGCTTCGTCGATCAGCGAGAGCTTGCCGTCGATCCAACCGAACTCGAACTTCGTGTCTGCAATGATGACTCCGCGAGCAAGCGCGTACTCGGACGCGCGGGAGTAGATCTCCTTGCTCATCCGCTCCACTTCACGCGCGACGTCCGCGCCGAGAGTGTCGACCACCTCGGACGGTGTCATCGGCATGTCGTGACCTTCGTCCGCCTTCGTCGTCGGAGTGAAGATCGGCTCGGCCAGTCGGTCGAACTCCTTCAGCCCCGCGGGTAGCGGGATGCCGCATACGCTTCCGGACTTCTGGTACTCGGACCAACCCGAGCCGGTGATGTAGCCGCGCACGACACACTCGACCGGGAGTCGGTCGGCCTTACGCACGCGCATCCAACGGCCCTCGAGTGCGGACGCGTGGCTCTTGTAGGCGTCGGGGAGAAACTCCGGTTCCGTCCCGAGGAAGTGCGTCGGGAAGTACTTCCCGAGGCCGCGGAACCAGAACGTCGTCAGTCCGTTGAGGATCTTCCCCTTTCCGGCGAGTCCTTCGGGAAGGACGACGTCGAATGCGGAGATCCGGTCCGTCGTCACGATGAACAGCGTGTCGCCGAGGTCGATCGTCTCCCGAACCTTTCCGCTGTGGGTCGGCTCGATGCCGAGGTCCCGCACGGTCTGAAATGCGCCCTTCACGGTGTCTGCCTCCTCTGCCCTTTCACCTTGTCGGTTGCCTCTCCTCCGGCTTGCGCCACGTACTTGGCTCCATCACCGCCTACGTTTCGCACTCCGGCTCCTGCGGTTGGCCGCGCTTCCGAGCGTCTCACCTTGGAACAACCGCGTTCCGTTCGCTCTTCGTCTGATTCGAGAACGACGGCGACAGGTTCGCCTTCGTTCCAACACAGCTCCCTCAAGTTCGCTCCTCACCCTCATCGTTCCAGAACACCCGCCGTCCTTCTCGACGGAAGCCGGCGACGGCGATTCGGCGCACCGTGGCGGGAAGCGCGAGATGCTCTTCTGCCAGGACGCGGGATGAGAGCGACTCCTCGGTGTCGGCCTGGCCGACCGGGACGGTCCGCTGTTCGAGGATCGCACCCGAGTCCACGCCGCTGTCCACCAGATGCACAGTGCAACCCGTGACCCGTACTCCGTGTTCCAGGGCTTGTCGCTGCGCGTGCAACCCCGGAAACGACGGAAGGAGCGACGGGTGGATGTTGAGGATCCGGTCCGGATACGCCTCGAGCAGCGGAGTGCCCACGATCCTGAAGAAGCCGGCCAGCACCACCCATTCGGCTCGGTGCTCGCGTAGGAGCGAGACGAACTGCTGCTCGTCGTCTTCGCGCATCCGTGCCCGTTTGGACGCGACCGGCACGTGGATCGCCGGAACTCCCGCCGCCTCGGCTCGCTCGAGCGCCGCCGCGCCCGGCTGGTCTGACAGCACCACGGCGACTTCCGCGCCCAGCGTTCCGTCTGCCTGCGCATCGAGAAGAGCCTGCAGGTTGCTTCCGCGACCCGATACGAGTACTCCGACGCGCATCCCAGCCGTCCGATCCTTTCCCGAGCCGTGCGAAGTGCTCAGCGTAACTCCCTGTACATCGGTCGCTTGTGGCGTTCACTGGCCGTGAGCGACGAGTGATCGTACACCAGCGAACGAGGGCGCGCCATAGGTGCGGACGTCCGCGTTTCGCAGAAACAGCGTAGTGCTTGGCTGGTCGCTCCGAACCTTCCAGCCGCGAGGGGTCCAGGTGACCCTGACGGACCCGCTCAGGTCGGTCCGAAGGAGCGGTGTCCCCAGACCAGCGAGACGCGCGAGTAGGTCCGGATGAGGAAACCCGTAGCGATTGTCCGAGGCGAGCGACGCCACGACGAGACGAGGCGATACCGACTCGTACCAACCTGCCGCCAGGGAAGTGCCGCTCCCGTGGTGCCCGGCTTGCACCACGGTGGCGGGGAGCAGGCGCCGAACGTCCTCTCGCTGGAGGAGGTCCACCTGGCCCGGCTCCTCCATGTCTCCGATCAGAAGGAGCTTTCCGTCCTTCCCGTGAGACACCCGGAGCGCGATCGAATGGTCGTTCCGGCCGTCTGCGGAGAACCCGGGGGACGGATGGAGCACAGCAACCGAGAGATCTCCCCAACTTCTCGTCCAACCTGCCCCAACCCGTTCGACCACAGGACGTGCGCGAGGAATCCCTGGCGGCGGCTCGGCGACGAGCGCATCCCAGAACCGGTCGGGCCAGGGTCCCGCCGCAGAGATCGAAACGGTGTCGACCCGGACCGGGCTCGTGGCGAGAGCGAGGTAGCCACCCCAGTGGTCCTGATCCCCATGCGTGACGAAGAGGCGATCGAGATGGGTGATGTTGCGGTCCAGGAGCTCCCGGACGAGCCGTCGAGGGTACGGTGGGCCGCAGTCGAAGAGCCACGTGGCGTCGCCGACCTCCAATAGCACCGCGTCGCCCTGCCCCACGTCCAAGAACGTGGCGGACACACCGTCTGTCCGGGGCCTTGCTGATCGCGCCCAGAGCGTGGGAAGGACGAACCCGCATGCCAGGACGAGCACGCCCAGCGTCGTCCGGTGTAAGAAAAGGGCAGTGATCCTCGAACGATGCGGCAAGCGCAACACCGCGATGTCAGCGCTCCGGGCAGTCGCCCAGAGGAGACAGAGTGCGAGCCCCGACAGTAGGAGCGCCGCTTCCACTCCCATTCCGCCCGCCGTGACGAGCGCATGTCGGCTCGAGACTTCGACGAGCGTGAGAAGCGTCTCTGTCAGGCTTCGCGCCAGGACGATCACCGGCGCGTTCGTCGTGGCTGTAGGAAGCAGTGCTACGAGCCCCCCGACGAGAAGCAGGGGCACCACGACTCCGGCGAGCGGAATCGCCACCAGGTTGAACGCGAGGCCCGTCCACGACACGACCGAGAAGAAGCCGAGGCCGAGTGCGAACGTCCCTGCTTGTGCTCCCATCGACGCGCACACGGAAGACACGAGCGTGCGGAGGCCCCGGTTCGCCTTCGGCATCCAGGCAGACGACGCCCGCGCGCCGAGCAAGACTCCGGTGGTCGCCGTAACGCTGAGGACGTAGGAAGGGCGGAGCGGCAGCTCCGGCCAGACGAGAGGTAGGAGGGCAGCCGCCCACCCCAGCGCGTTCCAACCTCGACCGAGTCGTCCCCAGGCCGGCCCGAATGCGAGGAGGAGAAACATCGCGGTGCTTCGGAGCACCGACACCCCTCCCCCGGTGAGGAAGGCGTAGAGCACCAGGACCAACGCGGTCACCTTTCGCGTGAGCGAGGGCCGTCCGAGGAGGATACGGAGCACTGCCCAGACCGCTCCTGCGACGATTCCTACGTGGAGCCCGGAGATCGCGAGGAGATGCGCCGTGCCGGTTCGCACGAACGGTTCGCGCATGACCGAGCTGTCCTCCGGCCGCACACCGAGCAGGACCCAGCCCGCGAACGCGCCCACGGAGGGGCCGAACACTTCCACCCAACGAGCGACGACTCGGTCTCGCGTGCGATCACGCATGTCGGTCCAATGCGATGGGTCGAAGTAGGACTCGCGACGCTCACGGCTCGCGAACGTTGGCGGTGCCGGTCCGCTTGGCCGAGCGCCTTCGCCGAAGAGGAAGCGAAAGCTCCGGGCGATCTCCAGCCGCACCGGAGCCGTCATGGCCGGGAAGTGATCCAGACGAGGGACGAACCCCGCCTCGACGATCCACTCGCCCTTGGGAAGGCTTTGCGCTCCCTCTACGGGCACGGGAGTGTCGAAGACCTCCCACCTACCGTTCTCGAGTGTGGCGAGGAGCGAGCCTCGCCAGGAACCCGCAGTCGTGCGGGTCACTTCGATGGCGTGGTAGGTGGACCGTGTGGTGTCGATGAGCCTTTGAGCGAGGAGGGTGTCCCCGCGAAACATCACCGGATGGGTCGCGCGTGCTCCTGCGCACCAGCCCACCGCCATCCAAACCGCGAGGACTCCCAGTGCTGGGGAAACTCGATGAGTCTTGGAGATCGCCACCAAGGCCAGACTTGCAGCGCATCCGAGGAGAAGAAGAGGCCCTGGTGATTCGACCCAAGTCGAGATGGCGCGCCACGCGTGCCATCCGAACAAAACCGCGAACGCAATCCACGGACCGATCCACCCGTCGAGTGCCGGCGTGCGGGTTCTCTCGCCCTCTTCCCCACCGGGGAGAGCGCGGGTCTGGTGTCCGCTCCGGATCACGGTTCGACGCCTCCCACTCCGGTGTGGCTATCGCTTCCGTCGAAGCGAAGACTCCGAAGGGAGGCTGCTGCGTCGTTCGTGCCGTCCGCGGACGGCACGGAGGGGGCCTACTTGCTCTCGCGCAGTCCGACTTCGCGGCGGACTTCTGGCAGGGTTCCGAGTAGGGCCGACGGATCTGGCTCCGTAGTCTCGGCTCCATCACCCAACTCCGCATCCTCGGCCGTGGTCTGCTCGGCTGGCTCGGATGGCGTGGTCTGGGGTGCGACCTGGGGTGTGTTTTGTCGTGCGACTTCCGGTGTGGGTTGCGAGTTCGTCCCCGGGGTCGGCTGCGGGCTCGCCTCTCTTGCTGCGGATGCCCCGGCACCAGGTGCGACGGTGGCCGACGACCCGGCCGAAGCCGCGGCCGCCGTTCCAGCCACTGCTCCCTTCGTCGCAGTCGAAGTGGGGGCGTTGCCGGCCGCAACACCGTCCGCGGTCGGCTGCACCGGACGTGCCGGTGCCGTCGTCCGCGCTGCCTGCGCTGCAGTCGCCGTACCCGTGCTTGCCGTCGACTTCTTCAGAGTGGCCTGCGGTGTGGTGACAGGAACGTTCCCCTGGCTCGCGAGAGCGGGCGCTTCGTCGCGCGCCGCGTTCGTGCGCGTCCGGTTCGCGCTCACGCTTCCTCGACCCCCGATGCTCAGCGTGTAGAGGTCGGAATAGACCTGGTCGCCCGATGCGGTGCTGGCGGAGAAGTAGTACTGAACCTGCTCCCCACGAGGCATGCGAAGCGGATCGACGATCGCGACCCAGACGCCACGGCCGGGCTCCACCTGCGAGAGTGGGATCTCCTTGAGACTCGAGTCCAGGTGCGGGAAGTGGAGGAGCGGCTGCCTCACGCCCGTTCCATCCGTGCTCTCGACCTCGGTAGTGAGGACGAGGCTTCCGGAGAGCGCGACCGTTCCCGGCGAGGTGTGCCGGAGCCGCGGCTTCGCGCCGAGCCCGAACTGCGCCATCACGTGCTGGGCGCCACCTCCGTGGAGCTCCAGCATTTCCGTGTGGTACTCGTCCCCGGTACGGACCCGGACGGAGTGGAGCCCGGGCGAAAGACGGGACTCTAGCGGCGTCGCGCCGGCAAAGGCGTCGTCCACCCAGACGGAATCCCCACGGCTCTCGACCATGCCGAGTCCGTCGCGAAGCACGAGCGACTCCACGCGCACCATCCCCTCACCCTTCCGCAGGTCGTTCGGGACGAGAACGCTCGCCACCTTGTCCGTGCGCACGAGCACCTGACGCTCCCAGATCGGGAGACCGTCGTCTTCGTAGAAGACGCGCTGCCAGCCGACTTCGAGTCCCTCGAGCGTGGTGGGAACGGGCTGCTTCTCTCCCCCTTCCACCCAGACGAATCCGTTCCGGGTCGGATCGGAGGCCGCTACCTTCACCTGCCCGCGCAAGGTCGGACGGATCTCGGTAGTCTGCCCCTCTCGGACATCTACCTTGGTCTTCCAGAGACCGCACGGGCCGAGGTCGAGCTGTACCTCGTACGACCCGATCGGGAGCCGCTCGATGTGCGCGATCGATCCTTCGATCGGATCCTGCCCCGAGACGAGGATGCGTCGCGGCGGCGGGTCGGACTCGATGTGGAGTTCGCCCGTGGGCCCGGTACCCGAGTCCCCTCCCACGATGCTCTTGAGCGCGTCCGTTCCTGGCAGATGGATTCCGCCTGGAATCGCCGCGATGCCCAAGGCGATGCCGAGAAGCACGGCCAAGAGAACCGGCCAGAAGACCGTCTTTCCCCGGTACTCGTCCCGACTCGGAGGACGACGGTACGCAACGGCGACGACTCCATCCGGGCTCTTCTCGATCTCCGACGACGACGCCTCGGCGCCGGTCTCGTTGGACCCCGCAAACGCGTAGGCGGGCTCGGCTGCCGCTTCGGCACCATCGGTGCTCTGCCCGGCAGCGGCTGCGACTACTGGGACGCCAGCGTTCGACGCGTCGGTCCCTTCCACTTGGTCGACTGGGTCGACGTGTGAAGCAGGCTCGGATGCGTCGTGAGCAATGTGTTCGGTTGCGTCGTGAGCAATGTGTTCGGTTGCGTCATGAGCGATGTGCTCGGTCGCGTCATGAGCGATGTGCTCGGTTGCGTCGGCCTCGACGCTTTGTCCGGGCGCGTCCCGCCGAGACTCGTCGGCTGTCGTCGTTCGACTCTTGCCGTTCGAGGCCGTCGGCAACGATCCGGCGAAGAACTGGTCCGGGGTCATCCCCGACGTGGATGCGCTACTGGCCGGTTCTGGCGTCGACACCGGTCGCGGCTCCGGCGGAGTCGACGAGCGCCACGAAGTCGTATCCGCCGAGGACGTTCGCTCTACCGGTGCCCTGGCAGGTTCGGTTTCCTCTGCCGCCGGGCCGCCTCCCAAGCTCTCGAGAAAGCTCTCGGCCTCTGACCGAACTCCTTCCGTAGGCCGGCCGGACGCCTCCGGCATCGACGCGGTCATATCGGCAAAGGGATCATCCGTCGCCCCGAAGTTCGCGTGCTCCGCCTCGAGACGAGAACGTTCCGCAGCCTCCGCTTCGAGACGGGCCTGCTCGGCTCGTGCCGCATCCATGCGAGCGTGCTCCGCGGCTTCGGCCTCGAGACGCGCCTGCTCCGCCGCTTCGGCTTCGAGACGCGCTTGCTCAGCTCGAGCCTGCTCGGCACGCTCCGCTTCCACGCGAGCGCGTTCCGCAGCCTCAGCCTCATCGCGGAGTCGCGCTTGCTGCGCCCGCTCGGCTTCCATACGCGCGTGCTTCGCCGCTTCGGCCTCGAGACGTGCTTGCTCCGCCCGTTCCGCTTCCATACGGGCACGTTCCGCGGCTTCGGCTTCGAGACGCGCTTGCTCAGCTCGAGCCTGCTCGGCACGCTCCGCGTCCATACGAGCGCGTTCCGCAGCCTCAGCCTCGAGACGGATCTGCTCGCTGTACTCCGCTTCTTGCCGCGCCCGCTCGTCGGCCTGGCGCTGGTTGGCGGCATCGATGGCAGCGCCGGCGGCGCCGAGGGCCGCAAGGGACATCGGGCCGGCGAGGTCCGCGAGCGGATTCTCACCCACTCGTCGCTCCGAACCGACCGGGATGAACCGGAAGGCGACGGCACCAGCTCCTTCGGACTGGAGCCCGAGGAGGTTGACGAGTCCGTCACAGGCCCGCTTGAGGTCTGTCGTCTGGCTGAACACGTTGACGACGGCCCGAAGATCCGGCGCCCAGTTCATCTCGGACGCGAGGAGGACGACGATGTCGCCGGGCTGAACCGGGAGCGAGGTGACCGCGAGTCCGAGCTTCTCCGTTGCACCGAGACCGCTCGACTCGTCCGCCTGCTCGTCGAGACGTTCCACCGGGTGGGCCTTTCCTCCGCGGAGGAGACAGACCCAGGCCGATGTCGTCTTGACGAAGTAGACGCGGTCTTCTTCTGCGACCGCGCAGGTGATCGCCGCGCTCTGGAGCCCGTGGAGTCCGGACGCATTCTCACGCCAGAGACGGACGTGAGCGTTCTGCAGCCGTTCGAGCACGGCTTGGACGAGCATCGGAAGGCCGTTCGGCGAGTAGCCGAACTCCGAGAACTCGCTCAGCTCCTCCAACGAAGGGAGGAGCGACTTCGCAAACGTTTCCGGCGGATGGCTGACTGCCACCGCCGCCATCACTTGTACGGGATCGGCCCAGGCCCTACAGGGTCCCCCTTCGATCTCGGATGTCGCTAGCTCGATGCGTACGGGCGGGACGGCCCGGTCCGATCCTTCGTTCATGGACGCCACTCCCCTTCCTCGAGGTGCGGTTGCTGCTCTCTCCAGCTACGAGTCCGTTCGAGGTGCTGCTTCCAGGCTTCCTGCGCCTTCCGCTTCCACCCCTGCTTCCGATAGGCCTGGCCGAGGATGTAGTACGTCCTCGGGTAGTTCGGATTGAGCTCGACGGCCCGTTCGAGCTCGCGGATCGCGGCCTCGAGTTCGCCAAGTGCCATGTGCGCTTCCGCCTTCTGGACCAGAAGATCCGCCGAACGGATGCCCTGACGTTCGAGCGGCCGAAGAGCGCCGAGCGCGCCCTCGAAGTCACCGGAACCGATCAGGAGCTGCGCCAAGCTGGCACGGGCCTGGAAGTACTTCCCGTTCGTCTCCAGCGCCCGCTCATAGCAGGTGCGGGCGTCACGGGCCCGGCCATGGGCTTCGTAGAGGAGTCCGAGGTTGTACTGGACGTCCGGGTAGCCGGGCTGGAGGCGCGCTGCCACCTCGAACTGGACGAGTGCTTCGTCGTGATAGCCCTGTGACTGGTACTCCCAGCCGAGCGCGATCCGTGCTTCCACCGAGGTGGGGTCCACTTCGATGGCGCGGCGGAGTGCTTGCACCGCTTCATCCTCGTCCCCGTTGGCCAGGGCGAGCCGAGAGATGCGAAGCTGATGGAGGGACTCGGCGCCGTCACGGAGGAACGCGTCCTCGTAGAACCCGCGCGCCTGCTCCAGCGCGCCTTCGCGTGCGCACCGCGTACCGAGAACCTCGAAGACCGGGGAGGTCGACGGACACCAGGTCTGCGGGTCTGACCACTCTCCGAGGAGAGCACGCGTCCAAGAAGCGATGCTTCGTCCGGCCTGAGAGCCGGTCCAGCCGCGTTCTGCCAAGATCCGGCGGTAGACCGGGTGACACTCCGAAACCTGGCCGAGCGCGGATTCCACCGCGGTCGGATCACCGAGCGAGATGCTCCGGATGGCGCGGTGGTAGTGCGCCACGGCCGCGAACCGCGGTTCCGTCCGAGCGAGCCGGTCGAGAACTTCCACGCTCCCGCGCACGTCGCCGGACTGGCTGAGGTACCACGACGTCCAGAGCGACGCCTGCGGTTCATCCACCTGCTGGATGATGTTCTCCGCGTCCCACTCCTCTGCCTCGAGTACGCCTTCGTGGATCCGCTTGGCGACGAGGTAGTGGAACTTCGCCAGTGAGTAGGCCGGGTTCTTGGCCAACGCCGCTTGGAACTCCCGAAGCGCGTCCTGAGGACGGCTGTCCTCCAGATAGATCATGCCGAGCTGGTTACGGACATCCGCGAATCCCGGATGCGCGTCCCGATCCCGCTCGAGTTCGTGCGTCGCCTCCGACCACGGATCGACGACGAGCTCGATGCTCTGGGCTGCCTGCCCTTCACTCATCAGTCGTTCTCCTCTTCGATCTGGTGGAACTGGAAGACGACGTCGTTGACGTCGGGGATGGCGCAGATCTCCTGACGGAGACGGGTCAGCCAGGTGCGACCGCCGCGCCCTTCGCCGTTCTTGCCACCGGTCAGCTTGAGACCGCCTCCTAGGTAGACGGTGCCGTTCGTAGTGCCGATGGTGAGCGACTTGAGATCCACCCACTTGCGCGCCAGGAGAAGGCGCACTCGAGCCTGGATCTGAGAATCGATGGTTTGTTGCATGCGTCGGGTCCTCCCAACGGGCTCGCCAATAAAGGCGCGTGCCACGGACGAAGGCAGAACGACGCGGATTCAGGGGTAGTTCGGGGTCGTCGGAAAGTTCAGTAGTCCAGCCATTTGCACGCTGGACCTACGACTCGAGTGGAGGTTGCTGGGTCAGCTCACCCATGGCCCAGATCGGCCCGTTCTCGTACATGGCAGGGATCCGACCAGCAGAGTGGCCAGGACGTGGTCGGCAGAAAGGAACAGGACCCCGAACGCGGCCGTTTTGGCCACGGATCGGGGTCCTTGTGGGGAACTCCGGTCGGCCCGAGGGCGCCGGTCTACGGGGGGCCTGGCCCCTTTGCTCGCTCTAGAACCGAACCGACGCGGAGAGCCGGTGGGTGTCGTCGAGTTCGTCGTGCGCGAGGAACGCGTAGTCGACCGACATGCCCTGGAGCATCCCCGGAACGTTGAGGCCGGCGCCGGCGGTGAAGTTGCCGGTGTCGGACCCGACGCGTGCGGCCAAGAGCTGCTTGAACCAGTACTCGAGGCCGAGACGAGAGTCGAGACCACCTCCGAGCTGGCTCACCTCGTCGCTTCCGTCGAACGCTTCCCGGAGATCCGCTGCGACCGTGACCGAACCGTCGAACGCCGCGGGCATGAGCATGGTGTACCGGGCACCGACGGTGAGCGACGGCGCGACGGTCTCGTGGTGGCCCGTGTCCCAGGAGATCTGCGTGGTCGTGGCGTCGGCAAGACGAGCGCCCAGCGTGAGGTTCGGGCTCGGGAAGTACATCGCACCGATGTCGAGCCCCATCCCGAAGCTGGTGTTGTCGATCAGACCTTGCCGGAGCAGTTTCACGTTTCCGCCGAGGAAGAGCCGGTCCGTGTACTCCCGGGCGTAGCTCAGGAGGAGCCCGTACTCGACGTCCGAGTCCATCTGGAACCGGTCGAAGAAGATCTCCTCCCCCTCCTGCCACTCGCCATCGCCGTTCTGGTCGTCGAACGCATCCCGGGTGACGGTGATGTCGTCGATTCCGACACGGATGAGGCTGATTCCGACGCTGGCGTTGGCGTCGCCCGAGAGCGGCTGGACGAACGAGAAGTAGTCGTGGTTGACGAGGTCCCCGAAGTGCTCGGAGTGCATCACGAGCAGCTCGGCCCTCTCGAGGCCGGCAATCCCCGCAGGGTTCCAGTAGCTCGCAGACGCGTCGCTCGCCAGCGAGACGAACGCTCCTCCCATCCCGAGGGCGCGGGCCCCGACTCCGATGTTGAGGAACTCGGCAGCGTACTTGTCCGCGGCTTGGGAAGAGGACGGTAGGGCCCCAAGGGTCAGGGCGAGTGCCAGGGCCGGAACGCAGCTTGCATGAGCGGCGATCTTTAGACGGCGCATCGAACCTCCGAGAGTAATACGGTCCGGTTTGTTCCCCGACCGCGGACGCTGGACGTTCGACGCCTTAGCCGCGGACCCGAGGGAATGCTACTGGCGGGGTCCAAAACAGGTCAACCGCTGGGAAACCGCTTCGGTTCCCAGGTTTTGGCCCAATCGTGCCAGTGCTTCGGATCCGCGTCAGGACTCAGGCGGTTTCCCGGGCCTCGAGTTCGGCGGTGTCGTCGTGGGTACGGTGATACCACTCGACGTACTTCCGAACGTGGTCGCGACAGCCAGGCTCCATGTCGATGAAGCAGGCCGCCAGACGGAACCGAGGGCCGTCGGTAGCCTCACACCGGACGACCAGACTCACGGCCGTGACGTCGCGGGCATCCTCGTCCCCAAAGGGCGGAAACTGGAAGTGAACGCCCAGCTTCGTCATCAACTCGAGTGGCCGGTCGATGAAGCAGAGGAAACCGCCGACGCTGAAGTTCACGACCTCGATGCTAGCGTCGCGATCCGGCGTCTCACCGCGAAGAACGGCTTCGAGCCGGATCCCCGCGCGACGATGCTTCCTGCGTTCGGTCCCCTTCGGGAGATCTGTTTCGTCGGTCATCCGTTCCTCCCTGATGACAGGCAGATGCGTGTGTCCCCTATCTATTCGGCCATCTCCCGCCGAAGGCTTAGGGGGACCGGCCACCTCGTTGTCACATCGTTGGCACATCGACCCTTCCCTGGATCGATCCAGAGCAGGATACCCGATCCGGGGGCCGGTGCCACTAGTCACGGCAAGTTGTGTGGGACGGTTCTGCCGCCAGAAGGGCCGGGGGCTTGGCCGGGGGCCAGGGGCGTTGGACGGGCTTGGGGCTTGGCGCCATTGGCTGCTGGGTTTCTGCTGGTGAGTCGGGAGGCACGACGGGTCGTCTGGCCCGCGGGGCTTGGCGGTAGGGCCGCGAGGGCGCTTCTACAGATAGACCACGTCGTGCCGTTCTCCGAGGGCGGAAGCCACGGGCATGAGAATCTGAGGATTCTGTGTGGGAAGCACAACCGGCGACGCGAAGCCGGGTGGGAATGAAGCATCGGGCAGGCAGAGCCTCGTCACCAGGGGCCACGCTCCCCCGGTAGGCCAAATAGGATCGTCGCCCCCAACGGCTCACCGTCCGCCGGTACCGCCTCGTCCGCCCGTGCCACGCTGGCCGCCGGATCTGTTCCCGCCGGACCGGCCTGGACGTCCCGACCCGCTGCCGCCGCGGGTGGTAGAGCCTCGCCGTCCTCCGGAACCGCCGGAGGACCCGCCGGAGCCGCCGCCGGAAGGACGGCCGGAACGGCTGGAGCGACCGGGTCGTCCGCCTCCTGTCGATCGGCCGCCGCGATCGGGGCCGCTTCCGGATCGTCCGCGGTTTCCGCCACCGGTGTCATCCGAGGATCGACTCCGCCTCCCCCTCGGACCGGGCCCTGTTCGGCGCTCGTCACGTACACGCCCGCGGTCACGATCCCGGTCTCCGTCGCGCCCACGACCGCGGTCACGCTCGCGGTCTCCGTCCCGGACATGCCCGCGCTCTGGATCCCGCTCGCCGTCCGAACGGCGACCTCCACGCGGAGCGTTCCGTCCTCTGCCTCGACCCTTCCCGCGCCCTCTTCCATCCCGACCGGCGCTTCCGTCCCGACCGGCGCTTCCATCCCGTCCGCCCCGAGCCCGTCCGCGTCCACGTCCACGATCGGACTCCGCGACACCCGACACGCGCGCGCCTTCCGTACCCGACCGCGGCCCGCGCTCCGTCTTTACGATGCGGAACTCGATTCGTCGACGGCGGAGGTCGGCGAAGACGATCTGGACGACGACGGCGTCGCCGGGACGGAGTTCCCATTTGGAGCGCTTCTCGATGAAGGCGAGTCGATCCTCGTCGTACTGCGCGCCGAACGGTAGAGAGTCTCGGGGGACGAAGCCTTCGGCGGGGAACTTTTCGAGTTCGACGAAGAGGCCCTTGGGGGTGAGCGCGGTGACGTGTCCGCGCGCGGTGCGGCCTTCCTTCCGTTGAAGGAAACGGACCGTCTTCAGCAGGTTCATCTCCCGCTCGGCTTCTTCCGCGTTTTGCTCGGCCCGGCTCGTCTCTTCGGCCAACGCGGGTGCGTCCTGAGCGAGGGACGACGGCTTTCGTCCGTCCATCAGCTCCTTGAGTCGTCTGTGGTCGAAGAGGTCCGGATAGCGCCGGATCGGCGACGTGAAGTGGGCGTAGCTCTCGATGCCGAGTCCGAAGTGGCCGACGTCCTCCGCCGAGTAGACGGCCTTTTTCATCGTGCGGAGGAAGAACCGGTGGAGGACGCGTGAGAGCGGGTCGCCGGAAGGAAGTCCTGCGAGCCAGCGGCGAAGCGAAGGGATGTCGCGTACGTCGGAGATCCGCGTGCCGGGCTTCAAGGTGAGTGCGATGCTGAGGAACTCGTCGAGTGCGTTCACGTCCGGTTCTTCGTGGACACGGTAGAGGAACGGGATCTCACGCGCTTTCGCCCACGCGCCCACCGCGCGGTTCGCGGCGATCATGAACTCCTCGATGATCTGGTGGGACTCCTCGTGCACGCGACGCACGATCTTCACCGGGACGCCGTCGGCACCGAGCTTGAAGCTCGCTTCCGGCACTTCGAGTTCGAATCCGCCGCCGGCGAAGCGACGCTTCCGGAGTACGCGCGATACCGACTGCATCCGACGGAGGAGTTCGCCTACCTCACCTTCGATCTCTTCGCGGCCGTCGAGGAACGCCTGTACCTGGTCGTAGTGGAGGCGTGCGCTGCTGCGCATCCAGCCGCGCGTGATCCGCGTAGCCACGACACCTCCGTGTGCGTCGAGATCCAGCACGGCGGTCATGGTGCGCTTGTCCGCTTCCGGCGAAAGGGACGCGGCCACGGACGAGATCGCCTCGGGGAGCATCGGGACGACCGCGCCCGGGAAGTAGGTGCTCGTCCCGCGGGAACGCGCGTCGGCGTCGAGTGCGGTCCCCTCGCGGACGAAGTAGGTGACGTCTGCGATGTGGACGTACACGCGGTACCCGTCGCCGCGCGGCTCGAGCGCGATCGCGTCGTCGAAGTCCTTGGCGTCGATCGGGTCGATGGTCACGGTGACTTGATCGCGGAAGTCTTCTCTGCGCGCGTCCTCTTCCTCTGCCGCGCGGCACCAGGGCGTTCCGGCCGTGACGACCTCCGCTTCCTCGAGCACGGCCTCAGGAAACCGAGCAGGAAGCCCAAACTCGCTCGAGATGACGAGCGTGTCGAGCCGGGCATCGTCCGCGTCACCCAAGATCTCTTCGAGGACGGCGTACGCGGTGTGCTGCCGGCGGTGCGAGTTCTCGACCCGGAAGAGCACCTTCGCACCCGAGACCGGCGTGACGGTGCCGAGTCGCGCACTCATCCGTTCGGGGAGCATCGGAGAGTCCGGACGGACCCAGTAGGCCTTCCCTTCCCGTACGAGCTCGCCGGTGAAGTGCGGACTCGGGCGCTCCAGGATCTCCTCGACCATGGCGAGCGGGCGGAAGTCGTTCGCGCGCGGGAATAGGAGTACGCGGACCTTGTCTCCGTGGATCGCGCCCTGGAGGCCGTCCGACGCGATCAGGAGGTCGTCTTCCCCGTCGTCTCGGATGAGGAATGCGAAGCCGCTCCGGGTGGAGCGTATGGTTCCGGTGACGTGCATTTCTTCACAAACAGAAAGCCCCGGGATACGGCTGACCGCACCCCGGGACGTAGATGAAATCGATGCGAGCGCTAGGCGCTACTTCTGCCACTGCCGCTTCTTGTGCCGGTTCTTCCTGAGGCGCTTCTTCCTCTTGTGCGTGGCGATCTTCTTGCGCTTGCGCTTCTTCCCACAGCCCATCGAGCTCGGTCCTTTCGTCTACGTCAGAGAGTCGTACGCTTGGTCTACGCCGCAGCGCTCGTCCCCGGGAAGCGGGTTCCTGGGCTGCGCGGACGATCCAGACCCGAGACGCTACAAAAGCCTCACACTGCTTGTCAACGCACAATCCCACGTACCGAACGATCGATGATACCGATCACGGCGGCGTCGGCGGGAGTGAACGGGTCGTCCAGGGCTTCCGCGGCTTCGCGGGAACGGACGAAGAAGACCCGGCTTCCCGGGCCAGACTGGGTGGTGTCGACCGCGACGACACGGGCACCCGTTGGATGCCCGTCCTCGTCGAGCGGCTCGATCCAGACGAGCTTCTGCCCGCGGAGGCTGTCCACCGACGCCGTGGCCACGACGGTCCCCAGAACCCGAGCCTCCTCCATCAGAGGATCTCCTGCCCCTCGAAGAAGCCCCACGGCTCACCGAGGACGCGACGCGCGATCGAGGGGTCGGGCCTCGCGATGAGCGACGATCCGACCCAGCGGGCGTGGTGCTCGCCGCGTTCCTCTGCGAGTTCGAGTGCGGCTTCGACCATGTCCTGGCGACCCGTCACCACTCCGAACGACCGTCCGGCGATTCCACGCGCCAGGTGGAGCTGCTCGAGGCGGACGTCCGCACCCTTGACGAGACGATCAGACGCGTCGAGACAGGACGCGACCGAAGCGGTCTCGAAGATACCGAGCGCATCGATCTCCCGCTCCTTCCGGTCCGGCCGGAGCGCGGCGAGGACGGCAGGAG
This sequence comes from Candidatus Eiseniibacteriota bacterium, assembly GCA_020633975.1. Lineage (GTDB taxonomy): Bacteria > Eisenbacteria > RBG-16-71-46 > CAIMUX01 > CAIMUX01 > JACKCR01. The sequence continues at coordinate 1,098,959 of JACKCR010000002.1, forward strand.
CGACGTCCGCGAGGAAGAGTCTGTCGTGGACGGTGACGCGGCCCGCGGCTTGCCCGGTGATGTGCCCGGTGGCACGCCCCATGACGTCTCCAGTGACGTTTCCCGGGACATTGCCACCGCCACGCTCCGCAAGCGTGGCGCCGCGGTGGTACGCAGACTCGACCTCTCCCACGGCACCGGTCACGACGATGAGGAACCGGCCCGGCGGAATCGGCGTGGCGGAGAGCACCTCGATCGGCGCTTCCTTCACCATTGCGTCGAGCACGAAGAGTCCGGGATGGATCTCCGGCAGTTCGAGCACGGCGAGCGCTTCACGCGGGCGGACTTCTCGGAACTCAGGAGGCGACACGTCCATTCCTCACTCACACGATCCGGAACGCGTCGACCAGGGTGCAGCGCCGGAGGCGAGCGAAGGTCCGTGCGTTCGTCATGCCGTCTCCCGTCGGTCCCGCGATGGTGAACGAGGTGTAGCCCTCGCCTCCCATCCCGAGTCCGGAGAAGTTCGGTCCATTCTTGATGAAGATGCTGCAGTCGACCCGTCGCGCCATCCGGGAGAGCCGGTCGACGTCGTGGCTGTGCATGCTCGCGGTGTGCCGATTCCCCTTCTCCGCGAGGATGGCCAGGTCCATCGCCTCTTCTGCGTTCCGCATCCGCACGATCGGAAGGATCGGCATGAGCAGCTCGGTCCAGACGAACGGATGGTCCGGACCGACTTCCGCGATGATGAGGCGAGGGCCGGAATCGCTGCGCGCGCCACCGCCAGCAGCTGAACTGCCCGAGCTGCCGGACGCTCCCGAGCCGGAGACGCCAGCCGAGCCGCGGGCGGGCCCACCAGAACCACCTGCGGAGATCCCGATCGCTTCGAGGATCTTGCCCGCGTCCTTCCCCACCCACTCCTTCTTCACGTGGGCGGCACGTGGGTCGCTACGAACCCCGCCTTGGAGGACGAGGTCTGCGAGTCGGTCGATCTGCGGGCCGTGCACTTCGTACGCACCTGCGCCTCGCATCGCCTCCTTCAGCCGATCCGCGACCTTGGAGACGACGAACACTTCCTTCTCGTCGGTGCAGATGATGTTGTTGTCGAGGGACGCGCCACGGACGAGGTCCTTCCCCGCCTTCTCGATGTCCGCAGTCTCGTCGACTACTGCAGGTGGGTTGCCTGGCCCGGCGCCAACGACCCGCTTTCCCGAACGCATGGCTTCCTTGACGACACCGGGGCCGCCGGTCACGACGAGCATCCGCGAACCCGAATGCGTCATCAGGGCCTGCGCCTTCTCGATCGTCGGGTCGAGAAGGCCGACGAAGACCGCCTCGGGCCCGCCGACTTCGGCGATCGCGCGGTTGAGCGAAGCGATCATGTAGGCAGACGTCCGCTGGGCGAGCGGATGCGGACAGAAGACGACGGTGTTCCCTGCGGCGAGCATTCCGATGCCGTTACAGATGATCGTCTCGGTCGGGTTGGTCGACGGCGTGATCGCCGCGATGACGCCCCAGGGCGCGAGTTCTTGCAGGGTGAGTCCACGGTCTCCCGTGCGCACCCACGGCTCCAGCACTTCGATGCCGGGTGTCTTCTCACCGACGAGCAGGTTCTTCTGGACCTTGTCTTCGGCGCGACCGAGCGCGGTTTCTTGTACCGCCATTTCTGCGACGAGCGGAGCTTCGCGACGAACGCAGGCGCGGATCGCCTCGATCATCGCGGCACGCGCTTCGAGCGACTGCTGCTGGAGCGCGTCGAACGAGCGCTGCGCCATCGTCATTGCGTCGTCTAGGTCCTTGACGAGTCCCGGACCGAACGCGGCCGCGTCTATGTGGGATGGACGCGGCGCCGCCGAAGCTCTTTCGCTGTCCCGCGAGACACTGGCAGCGGAGACACCTGCAGCGGGACCACTCGCCGCCGAAGCGGTCGCCACCGAAGCGGATCTGGTCCGGTTGCCCCGAGTCGGGAGAGAGCCGGCTGCCCCGGCCCCGCTCGCGCCGGTCCCGAGCCGTGCCAGCACTTCCTCGACGACTGCGTTCAACTCTTCGGGACCGAGTAGGCCCGGGTCACCGTAGCCTGCGCCGGAACCGCTCATCCGGCGGCTCCAGAGGAAGCGCCGGAGTCGGCGCCGGTGTCGGGTCCGTTACCTGAGGAAGAACCTATGGACGACGGGGCGACGCCCGTGGCTCCGGACTTGTCGTACCGTAGCGTCCCGTCCTCGTCGACCGTGTCGACGATCGCGACCACGACCGCGTCGACTGGCTTGTCCTTCGTGACTTGCGTGAGACGAGCCGAGCTTCCACTCGCATAGAGAACGACTTCGCCTGGCCCCGCGCTCACCGCATCGGCGGCCACGACGATCTTCCCGGTCCCCTGGAACTCGGAACTGAGCTCCTCGACGAGGAGGAGCCGAAGGCCGACGAGATGTTCGTCCTTCCGAGTCGCAACGACGGTGCCTGCGATCCGACCGAGCTGCACGCTAACGGACCTCCGATAGAACTGCCGACGAGCGGGACACATCGGCCCGCCCGTCTACTGCGGCGACGAGAGGGGTTGGTCTTCCCCGCCTCGTCCACTTCGCGGACGCCGCGCGGAAACGCGACAACCGACAGGGTTCGCTTCGAGACGTGGCTACTTCGCAGCCGACTTCTTGCGGACCGGGAGTCCTTCGTCGACGCCCGCGTGCGGACGCGGGATGACGTGGACCGAAACGACCTCGCCCACCTTGCTCGCGGCGAGGCTTCCCGCCTCGGTGGCCGCACGACAGGCTGCCACGTCTCCCCGAATGATCGTGGTGACGTAGCCGCCGCCGATCTTCTCGTACCCGACCAGCGTGACCCGCGCGGCCTTCAGCATCGCGTCGGTCGCCTCCACCATGGCCACGAAGCCACGTGTCTCGATCAGGCCCAGAGCCTCTTCCATCGCCGTCCTCCGCACATTCACCGGTGGCCCATCATCAGGGCCCGGCGTCAAAGCCATAGGTTGTCCGGACAGGTGGCGACGCTATCAGAGGCGGAATCGGGGGGAAAGCGCAGATTGGGAGGCACTCGAGTGCTTCCTTGCGGGTGTTCGACACCCCCATCGGCGGAGGCGGGAACCGTTCGAAACGAAAACGGGACCGATCGCTCGGTCCCGTCTTCTCTATCGACTGGGGGAGGTCCTAGGCCTCCCCCGTCGGCCGGCTCACGGACCGGCTTCCAACGTGACGCTCCCAGCGGTGCGAGACCTCAGCGGTCCTCACAGCACGCTGGGCTCGCCTGACTAGTTGCTCGCCATGTGGCGAACGATGCGCGGGGTGACGAAGATGAGGAGCTCGCGCTCTTCGGTCACCTTGTCCGACGACTTGAAGAGGCCGCCGAGGATCGGGATCTCCCGGAGGATCGGCACACCCTGCTCGAACTCCGTCTCGTTCGTCCGGACGAGTCCACCGATGACCGCGGTCTGACCGTCTTCGACCATGATCCGAGTGAGAGCTTCGCTCGTCGTGAAGATGAGTCCGCCCTGCACCGTTGCCTGGCTCGAGAGGTCCGAGATCTCCGGATGGAGGTCCATCGTGATCTTGCCGTCACTGTTGATGTACGGCGTGCAGCGGAGCGCGATACCGACCTTCTTGAGCTCGGTGACCGGGTTGCCCGCTTCGTCGAGCGTGATCAGCGGGATCTCCCGACCGACCAGGATCTCGGCCGGATGGTTGTTCACCGTCATGATCTTCGGGTTCGAGATGATGTGCGCCTGGTTCTCCTGCTCGAAGGCCTCGAGCGTCGCGTCGAGGTTGCCCCAGGAGCGGATGAGACCGAGGCGGAGATCACCGCTCGCGGTGGCGATCGGCTGATTGACTGCGCCCGCTGCGGAGAAACCCTCGCCGGCATCGCCCAGGTTCTCGGCGTTCCAGGTGACTCCGAGACGGCGGGTCGCGGCGCGGTCCATGTCGACCAGACGCGCTTCGATCTCGACCTGCTGGGTCTCTTCGTCGAGTTCCCGGATCAGGACGCTCGCCTCGGAGATCCGGGGAGCGATGTCGTTGATGATGAGAGAGTTCGTGCGCGCGTCGAAGTTGACCGTACCGCGCTCGGAGAGTACGAGGCCGACTGCGCCCGTCAGCTCAGACGCATTCGCGTAGCCGACGCGGAAGACGTGGGTCTCGAGCGGAAGGTAGTCCTCGCGCTTCCGAGCCTGCGACTCACGCTCGAGTTCCTCAGCGTGGTAGGTCTTGAGCGTCGCGACGCGGAGGACGTCGTTCGTGTCGCCTTCGACGACGATGAGTCCCGCAGATTGCGCGACGATGTCGAGCGCCTGGCGCCACGGCACCTGAGAGAGCTTGATCGAGACCGGTCCGACGACGTCGCGATCCGGGACGATGTTCACGCCCGAGAACTCGGAGATGGAACGGAACACGGTCCGGACCTCGGCGTTCTGGACGTCCAGGTTCATCGGCTTCGTGCTCTTGGCACCGCCGCTGGAACCGGAGCTCGGCTGCTTCGGCGCGTGGTTCGCACGCGGGTCGGCGGATCCGAGTACCGGCGCCGCATCCTGAGCCGGATGCGCGCTGAGCGGCTCGGCCGACAGCTTCGGAGCCTCAGTCGTCTTGGTCATCGCCGTAGCCTTGGCCTGCATCGGCTCCTTGGCCATGACGTGGTCATCGGACTCCGTCACCGCCTTTGCCGTGTGCATCGGCTCCGGCATCGGCATCGGGTCCGTGCTGTTCGACGGAGTGAGCGTGAGCGCGAGGCTACCGCTCGAAGACTCGGTCGCGTAGCTGACCGGCGTCTTCGTCTCGAGCACGTACCGAACGATCCGGCCGTTGTCGTCGTCCTTCCAGATGGAAGAGCGGACGGTGGAGACGAGGCTGCCCTGGGCGCCCTGGAGTTCTACCGGCTCGTCTGCGCCGTAGACGTCCAAGACGACGCGATACGGCTCCTCGAGGCAGAACACTTCGTGAGCGATCTGCCCGGATCCGTTTGCAGTCTCGAGGTGGAACACGCCTCCCTGGCCTGCGGGCTCGAGCGTCGCCTTGCCGAGCGGATAGGCATCGGCCCGACCGGCGAGGACGAGCGCCGCCCCGAAGGCAAGGATCCCCGCCGTTGCGCCGATGGCGCGCCGGACGGAACCACGACTAGCGTTCGCTGCGTCCAAAACCATTGTTCGATCCCTTTCCTTCGCTCAGCGGAATGGTCATGCTGCGACCGATCCCGAAGTTGTCCAGGTAGAGGACGATCCCGTCCTGGTTGATCCGCGTTACCGTTGCATTCCGGAAGTTGTCCCCCTCGCGGAGGATCGCGCTCATGCCGTCCGACGTTTCGACGAGGGCGAACTTGTCGTTGTCCCCCCAGAGGATCCCGACGACGGCGATATTGTCCGGACCGAGCTGGTCCTGTTCGTTCTCATCCGCATCCGCCACGAGGCTGATGAAGGGATCGCGACGCCCGAGACCCTCGTAGTAGTAGGGCTCTGGGCTGAGCAGGATCTCGTCGAGAAGTCCCGTGTCGACGCCGCTCGAGTCGGCCGCGACGCCCGTTTCCGTCGCCTCTCCGGACTCCGCGCCCTCTTCGGCACGCTTGTCGACCACCTGCTTGACGGCGTCCTTGAGGGACATCGTCTCGCGGGCCGACGCGCCGAGGCCGGTGCCGATGAGGAAGGCCGCCCCGAGGACGGGGACCATCCAAGCACGCCGCTTCATTCGCCGCTCCCTCCGCGGGACTTACCACCGCTACGCGCGGCGGCGTCCGCCTTCTTCTTCGTGTTCTTCGCCTTCGGTGCGGGCTTTCCGTTCGCGCTCGCATCGGCCTGGCCTTCGGCATCCGGGACTCCGGTGCCGCCGAGCCGATAGGCGACCGCCTCGAAGGTGGCGGTCGCGGTCTGCCCATCGCGGGCCACACGCTCTTCCACCGTCTTCATCTCGAGGCCGCTCACGTTCACGATCCGCTTCATGTTCGCGACTTCGCTGAGGAACGCACCGACCTGGTGGTATCCACCGGCCACGGTGATCTCCATCGGGATCTCCGTGTAGTCCTGCTTGGGACGCGGAGGCAGCGGCTTGAAGAGCGTGAACTCCACACCCGCCCTCGTCCCGAGAAGCGTGATCTTCTGGAGCATCTCCACCATCTCTTCCTCTTCGGGGAGGAGCTGGCGTCCCTGCTCCCACTTCTCGTGGAGCAGTTCGTACTCCTTCTCCAAATAGGGCAGCCGGTTGATCGCCTGCCGGGCCTTGTTCAGGTCCTTGGAGAGCTCACGGTAGTCTTCTTCGAGCTCGGAGAGCTCCGAAGCGTTCGCCTTGTAGGTGAACGCGAACCAGTCCGTGAAGAAGTACACGTAGACCACGGCGCCAACGAGCATGGCACCGAGAATGGACTTCTGTACGCGCGGGTCCCTCGCGTTGATCGCCATCGATGTAATCCCCCGTCGTCGGACCGGGTCAGGGTTTCACGGTTGCCGAAACAGTGAACTCGAGTACCGGAGGTCCGTCTGGGCCGGCTTTCCGGTCCTGGACTTTCTCCGAGAGCACGATGGCGACGTCGTCGAACATCTCGCTCTCTTCCATCCGGCGCATGAGTTCGGCCACCATGAGGTTCGAGAAGGTCCGTCCGACGATCTCCACCTTCCCTCGGTGAACTTCGCCGACCTCCGTGAACCAGAGATAGTTCGGAACGAGCGCAGCGAGCTCGTCCATGAGCGATACGGTGAAGAAGCGCTGCCGCGTGAGGCTCTGGATCACGGAGAGACGCTGATTCAGCTGCTCTCTCTGCGCCATGAGCTGCTCGATCCGGTCGATCTGCGGCTTGAGACGACGATGTTCGACTTCCGCGGCCTGGATGTCGGCACGGATCGAAGCGATCTTCACCCGCTGCATCAGATGCACCCCGGCAATCGGTGCGAGCACCGCCAGGGCCGCGATCACCGTCACCCAGATCTTCGCCCTTGGTACTTGGACGGTGATCTTCGGTTCTGGGATCCGTTCTTCGACTGGGAGTAGGTTGACCCGAATCACTTCTCGTGCGCCTTCCTCAACGCCAGACCGATCCCGACCGCCAGCTGAGGACCGAGCATCTCCGCGTCATGCCCCGGGAAGAGGTCTTCCCGAACGGCAATGCGACGAAGCGGATCGGTGAGCTCGACGGGCACTTCCATCTTCGCCGAGAGGAGATCCTTGAGCCCGCGGGTCAGGGATCCGCCTCCGGAGAGCAGGATGCGATCGATGTGGTCGGTGTCTCCGTTCGACTTCAGGTAGACCAGGCTTCGCTCGAGCGCAGTTCCGAGATCGTTGCAGTAGGTGCGGACGACCGGATCCACGTCGAGAGACGCTCCTTCCGTGCTGCGAAGCGCGGACTGAGCTTCTTCTCGGCTCACCTGGTACTTCTTCTGCAGGCTCTCGACGAAACTGTTTCCGCCGTGAGAGAGGTCCTGCGTGTAGAGCGGCACCCCTCCCTGGACGAGATTGATGTTGGTCAGCTCCGCCCCGATGTTGACCATGGCCACGACCTCGCCCTTGAGGAAGTCGTAGTTGCTCTCGGCCACGTTCTGGACCGCGAAGGAGTTCACGTCGATGACGGCGGGCACGAGCCCGGCTTCGCGGACGAGGTCGGCATGGGCGGTGATGAGGTCTCTCTTCGCCGCAACGAGGAGAACCTGCATCTGGTTCGGACCGACGTCGGTGCCGAGGATTTCGAAGTCCAAGGCGACGTCGTTGATGTCATAGGGGACGTGCTGCTCAGCTTCCCACTGGATCGCCTCACGGGCTTCCTGCGGGGGCATCCGCTCCATCGTGATCTTCTTCACGATGACGCCGCGTCCCGAAACTCCGGTGTTCACGTGGCGTGGACGGATCTCACGCTGCTCGAAGAGGTTTTGGATGGTCTCGACGACGAGCTGGCGGTCCATGATTTCGCCCTCGACGATCGCTTCGGGGACGAGCTCGGCCACTCCGTAGTTGAGGATCCGGGACCCTTCGCGCTTTTGTTCGATCTCGACCACTTTGATCGCGCTGGACCCGATGTCCAATCCGACCGTTGTCTTCGATCTCCCCAGCAACGGAACCTCCTGGGCCCAAGGCCCGGCATCTCACCCTCTGTTTCATCGGCCGGCGGGTGGCCAGGGTTTACCGTTCGGTTGCCCTTTCCCCCGAAACGCACCTTTTTTGCGGCCTCTCGCCCAGCCCAATCCCCTAGTTCGCGCCCTGGGGGAAGAAGCCCAGGTACCAACTCCAGATCGACGGCCCCCAAACGAGGGCCAGCACCGCAGCCGGAGCGAGGAAGCTCCCAAATGGCAGCGCAGTTACGCCGCTGCCTCGCTGGGCCCAGATGAGCCCCATTCCGGTGAGCGCACCGAGAAAGGACGCGAGGAGCACGGTGAGGATGAGCCCCTCGAGGCCGAGAAACGCCCCGAGCATGGCGGCCAGTTTCACGTCACCTAGCCCCATTCCCTGCCGTCCACGCGCTTTTTCGTAGAGCCACCCAACCGCAAACAGTGATCCGGCGCCCAAGGTGGCTGCCACGAGCGCAGGAACCAGTCCGATCCGCCAGTGAGCCAGGACGAGGCCGAGCACGGTGCCGCCAAGGCTGATTTCGTCCGGAATGATCCGGTGATCGAGATCGATGAAGAACACGACCAAGAGCGACAGACAGACGAACGCCGCAGCGAACGACTCGAGCGGAGTCGGAAACGCGAAGGCGGCCAGGGCGAAGAGCAGGCCCCCGAGCAGCTCCACGAACGGGTAGCGCGGCGAGATCCGCGCCCCGCAGGCAGCGCAGCGCCCGCGCAGGAACAGCCATCCGAACACGGGAACGTTGTGGTACCAACGGATCGGCGTCTCGCAGCTTCCGCAGCGGGAAGGTGGATGCACGAGCGAGAGCCCGAGCGGGAGCCGGTAGATCACTACGTTGAGGAAGCTCCCGATGCAGAGTCCGAAGGCGAGCACCACCGGCAGGGTGAAGGTGTCGAGAGGAAGCCAGCCACTCACAGTCCACCTCCCTCTGGATCGTCTTGGAACTCGGGATGGCCGAGGTCTCTCAGGTAATCGTGTGCGATCTTCCGGATCTCCTCGTTTTCCGTGCTGGTGTAGACCTCGAGCCAGAGCGCGACGGCGACTTCCCGTTCTCCGCTTTGCTGCGCTGCGAAGGCCGCCAGCCGTCGGTAGGAGTCGGGTGCGCCTTCCATCTCGGCGGCACGCGCCAGCCAAGCAACGGCCCCCTCGCGATCCCAGTGCGTGACGTAGAGGAAGAAGCCACGCTCGAAGGGAAGCCAGTACGAATCCGGATTCGCCTCGATGCCTTTGTCGAGTAGTGCGAGCGCCGGTTCCAACCGACCGAACTGCTCGTGGAGGACGAGCGCTCCGAAGATGTATGCGTTGATGAAGGTCGGATCGAGATCCGTGAGCGAGTCGAACAGCGTCTCGGCGTATGGATAGCTTCGGTCCGTACCGCGATGTTGTCCGTAGTACTGGATCGCGCGGAGCCAGACGAGGTCCGCAGCCACTTCCGGCTTGCCGAAGGTGAACGGACGGATCAGTTCGCCACGCGGGAAGAGCGCGAGTTCCGCGCCGTCAGTGTGTTCTCCCAACGCCGTCTCGACCGCGCGCCCCAGCCGCGCGCCTCCCGCGAGGAGCGCGAATCCCAGGACGAGCGACGTCCAACTGATCCGGTCGAGACCTCGTCTCACAGTGCCAGCTCCCGACGGGTCAGGATCACACCGGCGAGGAGAAGGCACGCGGTGCCGTACACGGTGCCATAGGCTACGGCCAGGCCGAGCTGCGTCTCGCTCCAGCCCGTACCGCTCAGCACCGGGAGGAGTTCTCCGTAGAGATCGAGTCGAGGCAGGATCCACCTCAGTCCCTCGACGACTCCCCGTCCGACAGGACTCGAGGTGCGCGCCAGGAGTTCGGTGAGATCACCGCTGCCGTGGCCGATCAGGTATCCCGCGAGGGTGAACAACCCCGCCAGGATCGGCGAAGTGAACGACGCGATGAGGATGGCGATCGCCGAGAGGATCCCCATCTCGACCAGGATGAGGACGAGCGCCTGGAGGAGAGATAGGTCGACTCCGTGACCGCCCGCGACGAGCACGGCCGCGAGCATCGCGCCCATGAGTACGACCGAGAGCGCGAGGATCGCATAGAGACCGAGGAACTTTCCCCACACGAACTGCGCTCGGTGGATCGGCCGCGAGAAGAGGAAGTAGAGCGTCTTCCGCTCCACCTCTCGGAAGATGAGTTGGTGTCCGACGAAGATCGCGATGAGACAGCCGAACGCCGAGATCGAGCTGAGTCCGACGTCGAGCGTGATCCGCTTCGTCTCACCTAGAGCGAGGGGCGCCAGCAGTCGTGATGCCCCGAAGAGGAACAGTCCGAAGAAGAGGAGCAGGTAGAGGACCTTGTCCCTCAGCGCCTCGACGAGGGTGTTCCAAGCGATGGCTCTCACGACGCGCATCGTTCCTCCTCCTCTGGCAGCGCGGCCTGCTCCATGGTTCGAACGAAGACAGCCTCGAGATCCTCTCTACGCGTTTCGACTCCGAGCACGGTACCGCCGTGCTGGATGATCCGCCGAAGACACCCATCGACCTGATACGGCTCCGGACGACGGAGCAACACACGCCACGGCTCTCCCGGCACGAGAATCGAACCGTCCGGGGTGCCCTGGAGGACGTCGTCGTTCACGTCTCCACTGCCCTCGATCCGCACCTCTCGCACCGAGCCGGACAGGAGTTCCTCGGTTCGGCCGCTCCGAATCAGCCTTCCCTCCGAGACGAGTCCGATCCGATCCGCGAGAGCCTCGACGTCGGCGAGCACGTGCGTGCTCAGTACGATGGTCCGCCCGGCTTCCCGCTCTGCCCGGAGCCGGTCCTTGACTAGGCCGCGGGCGACCGGATCGAGACCGCTCATCGGTTCGTCGAGAATGAGCAGCTCTGGCCCGTGGACCAGCGCTTGTGCGAGTCCGACCCGTTGGAGCTGGCCTTTGGAAAGCCTCCGGGTCGGGCGAGACCACGCGAATCCGATGCCGAGTTCCTCGAGTAGGCCCTTGTCCCGCGCATCGTCACGAGGCACACCGGACAGGTCTCGTGCCATTCTCAAGACCTCGCCACCCGTCAGGTACGGGTAGTAGGCCGGCAGCTCGGGAAGGAAACCGAGCCGCGAGAGCGCGCGTCGGTCTCCCAGAGGGCGGCCGAAGATCCAACCTTCCCCACCCGTGGGACGGAGAAGCCCCAGGATCAGCTTGAAGGTCGTGGTCTTTCCGGCGCCGTTGAGTCCGAGGAACCCGTAGGTTTCTCCAGCCCGTACGTCCATGTCCAATCCGCGTAGGGCTTGGACTGGGCGACGGAAGACGCTCGGCCGGTAGACCTTTTCCAGCCGGTGCAGAGCAATGACGTATTCCATACGGCTCAAGGATCGGCGGATCCCGCCCGCGCCATTAGCCCCAGCGTGCAACTTGCGGAATACAAAGAGACGGCCCGCACGAAGCGGGCCGCCCCTCGGGAACGCGGGAACCGGGTCGGCTGCCCGGCTCCCCCGATACTCGCTCGGCTTAGTTCGCAGCGTTCGACAGGAGGAGGATCTCGGTACCTTCCTTGCCGTTCGCCGTGATCGTGTAGGAAACCGCCGGATCGCCGACTTCGTAGTAGCAAACGCCAGCACCGTCAGCAGCCGCACCGTCCGCGAAGGCATCGCCACCGAACGGGTTGGAAACGTTGGCCAGAGCGTTCATGTCGTCAGCGACGCCAGCCGGATAGGTACCATTCGCCTTGACGGCCTCGTCCTCTGCATAGAGCTGACCGGCGTGGGCGTTGCCCTTGACGCTCGACTCACGAGCGCGGTCCTGCATGCTCACGTAGTTCGGGATCGCGATGGCCGCGAGGATACCGATGATGACGACCACGATCATGAGCTCGATGAGAGTGAAACCCTGCTGATTCTTCCGAAGCATCCGAACCTCCTCAGGTGGATCCGCTATTCTTTCTGTCTCTCCCCCGGTCCGATTCGGATCTCTCCGTCTCGAGCACCGCCCGGGGCTCTCTTCTCTCTTTGTCTGCTCGAAGTGTCTCGGGCACTTCTGGTGGGGTAAGAGGTAACTCACGTGCCAGCCCCGAAGTTTTTGCGGGCCATTTCGTAAGTCTTTGCTGTATCGCCCGTTGAGAGATACCCCCTCCAATCCGGTTCGCGTTGCGGGCTGCGAAACGGGGCTTTCGCAATTGCGGATCGCACCTCGCCATTGAACCCTGCACGCTTCTGCAATGGGCCTCCCGCAATGCAAGCCATTCGGCAAGATGTTCCTCTTTCGTTCTAAGCAGCTGATCTGCAACAGAGTGTGAAACAGATGGACGCGAAGAGAGCCCGCTTCGGCAGGAAGCGGGCTCTCTCTTCGCTAGGCAAGGTCTGTCGAAACCCGGCGCGTTGCATGATACGCACCGGCTCCCACCGCTACGCGGCCATGTCTTCCTCGTCTTCCTCCCCTTCGGCTTTCTCCGTGATGCCATAGGAGAGCAGCTTCCGGTAGAGCGTGGACGGGTTGATCCCCAGGATTTCGCTCGCGCGCTTCTTCTGCCACCCGGTGTGCTGGAGTACCTTGAGGATGTACTCCTTCTCCAGCTCTTCCAGCGTGACAGACGGCGAGTCGATGACGAGGCTGCCGCGCCGCGACTGTCCTTGGACCACGTTGTCCGGAAGGTCGCGGATCTGGATCGGGCCGCCGTCGTTCAGGATGACGGCGCGTTCCATCACGTTCTCGAGCTCACGGACGTTTCCCGGCCAGTCGTACTTCGAGAGGACGTCCATGCAGTCCCGCTCCACTCCCTTCTCCTTGCCCGGACAGAACCGGCGCAGGAAGTGCTCGACGAGGAGAGGGATGTCTTCCCGACGATGGCGAAGCGGAGGCAGGTTGATCGGGATGACGTTGAGTCGGTAGAAGAGGTCCGTCCGGAACGTGCCCTCGGCCATCATCTTCTCGAGGTCAGCGTTCGTAGCGGCGATGAGACGCACGTTGATCTTGATCGGCTTGGTGCCACCAACCGGGATGATCTCCCGTTCCTGGAGCGCGCGGAGCAGCTTCACCTGCGTGGCGGGCGCCATCTCTCCCACCTCGTCGAGGAAGAAGGTCCCGTTCTCGGAGACGGTGAAGAGTCCCTGCTGATCCTTGATCGCACCGGTGAACGAACCGCGGATGTGTCCGAACAGGTTCGATTCGAGGAGATCCTTCGGAAGCGCGCCGCAGTTGATCGAAACGAACGGACCGTTGCAGCGATGGCTTCGGTAGTGGATCTCCCGGGCGATGAGTTCCTTACCCGTACCGCTCTCCCCGTAGACGAGGATGGTCGAGTCGGTCCCCGCAACCTTGTCTACCATGCCGAAGACTTTCTGCATGGCGGGGGACCGGCCGATGATCTTCCGCTCGGTGTGGGTCCGTTTGAGTTGCGACTTGAGCAGTTGGTTCTCCGACTGGATCCGACCCAGAGAAAGCGCGTTCTTCACGACGAGCGTGATCTCGTCGTTCTTCGCCTTCTTCTCGATGTACTGGTAGGCCCCCTTCTCCATCGCTTCGATCGCGGACGCTTCGGAAGCGTACGCAGTGAGGATGACGACGGGGAGATTCGGCTCGTCGGCCTGAACCTTCTCTAGCAGCTCCACTCCGCTCATCCCCGGCATCCGGAGATCGGTGATGAGGAGATGGAAGCTCCCCTCTTTCAGCTTTCCGAGAGCCTCCTCGCCGTTCGAGGCGAGTGTGACCTCGTAGCCCTCCTTCTCCAGGAGGATGCTGAGGAAGCGGCGCATGCTCTCTTCGTCGTCGACGACGAGAACTCTGACGATGTCGGACTCGGTCATCTCATTCCCTCGGCAATCTCGAGCGGCTCCTCGGCGAGAGGAAGTCGGAGCTCAGCCACCGTTCCTCCTCCATCCGCGGGCTCCAGCGAGAGTCGCCCCTTCTGGCGTTCCGCCAGATCGCGGGCGATCGCGAGCCCAAGTCCGGTACCGCGAGCCTTCGTCGTGAAGAAGGGATCACAAATCCTGGCGTGGATCTCATCCGGGATCCCAGGTCCGTGGTCCCTTACGTACAAGACGACCTCCTGTCCTTCCGTTCGCCACCCGAGCTCGACCTGGCCGGACTCGGTGGCTTCGAGCGCATTCATTCCGAGATTGCGCAGAATCTGTGAGAGGGCCGAACGGTCCGCCGCCACAAAGGCGTCCTCGTCCTCGGGGGCTGCCCGTACGACCTGGATTCGGCCGTCGGCAAGCGCAGCAAGGGCGTCGGATTCCTCTTCCACTACCCTTTCGATACGCTCCGGCCCGACCGTTAGGGATTTGTCGCGGGCGAAGCTCAAGAACTCCGTCAAGAACGCTTCCAAGTTCTCCGACTCGCGGAGAATGATCTCCATGAGCCTTGCCTGGCCGTCTCCCGGCGGCTCTTCCTGGAGCATTTCCACGCAGCCGGTGATCGGCTTGAGCGAGTTGCGGATCTCGTGGGCGAGTCCCGCGCTCAGCTGTCCGATCCAGGCCAAACGCTCCCGCTTCTTCTCTTCGTCGTGTTGCCGGATCCGGTCGCTCACGTCACCGAAGAGGACCACGAGTCCACGGTATCGCCCGCGCGGATCCAGGATCGGGGAGGACGTCCCCTCGATCGGAACGACCCGACCGTCCACGCCGAGCCTCGTCTCGAACCGAGAGGGCGCCCCGTGCTCCACGCATCCGGCGATCTTCGCCGTGAAGCCAGCCAGCCGGGGATCGCTTCCGATCGACTCGAGTGGAATCCCACTGGGAAGGCCGCCAGGGCGGCCTAGGAGCTCCTCTGCGCTCCGGTTGGTGAGACGCACCCTTCCCTCTGTGTCGAGGCAGATGAGTCCACTGGAAAGGCAGGAGACGATGGAGAGCGCGTCCAGCTGGACCTGCTCGAGTTCTCGCCGCGTCTGCTGGAGAGCGGCGCGCTCGTCGGCGAGCCGGCGTCCCAGGAGACCGGCAAACGTTCCGAGAAGGAGAAAGGCCGCCGTCCGGAAGGCCCAGGTCTCGGCCCATCCCGCACCCGCGCCGCCAGACGCGAGGCCGAGGCTGCTTCCCACCACGACACTGAGCGTCGCGGCGAGGAGACCTCCCACGAGCCCCTGCTGCACGCCCCAAACCAGAATCGGGAGCGCAAAGAGAAGGAGGAACGGCCCCGCGGATCCACCCATCCTCTGCACGACGAGCGCGTGCGCGCCGAGATCGACGAGGAGAGCGATGATCCAACTCGTGCGCCCACCGGGGACTCCCGGGCCCTGGAGGAGAAGCGTCGAGAGGAGTCCGAGCGCGAGGTAGACGAACGCCGTTGGGAACTTCTGCTCGATCGGAACGGAGGGAGTTCCCGCGACCAAGACGGTGACGGCAAGGAGGAGCACGATCCGATACACGCGCGGGCGCGTTCCGTCGGTCATGTCTCCCCCTAGGCCCCATTCCGGGACTGAGCAGCCCGTTCGTTCCTTCGCCGGCCGGGGCCGAAGTCCGGTTGCGACCGCGATTCAGGCCGCTTCCGCGATCCGGCCGCTTCGGTAGCCCGGTCGCCTCCCTTGCAGAAAGGCGACCAGTGCACTGGTGTCCGTCAGTGTCCCGAGACGACGTTGATGAGCTTGAACATCGGCATGTACATGGCGACGACCATGCCACCAACGAGCGTACCCATGACCACGATCATGATCGGCTCGATGATCGAAGTCAGGGTGTCGACCGCGACGTTCACCTCTTCGTCGTAGAAGTTCGCGATCTTGTCGAGCATCTTGTCGAGCGCACCGGTCTCTTCACCGACCGAGATCATCTGGACGACCATCGGCGGGAAGACCTTCGACTCCTTGAGAGGAGCCGCGATCGTCTCTCCTTCACCGATCGACGCCTTGGTCATGAGGATCGCCTGCTCGATCACCTTGTTCCCCGCGGTACGCGCCGTGATGTCGAGCGCGGAGAGGATCGGCACACCGGACGAGATCATCGTTCCGAGCGTACGCGTGAATCGAGCGATCGACGCCTTCCGGAGGATGTTCCCGAAGACGGGCATCTTGAGGAAGAACGCATCGAGCTTCATCCGACCAGCCTCGGTCTTGTAGATCCGACGGAACCCGATGACGATTCCGACGATCCCAGCGATCAAGGCCCACCAGAACCCCTTGAGGAAGTTCGAGAGCCCGAGGACGACCCGAGTCGCGAGCGGCAGCTCACCGCCGAAGTCCGCGAACACCTTTGCGAAGGTCGGGATGATGAAGAGGAGCATGAACGTGGTCGCTCCGAGCGCCACGATCAAGACGACGGTCGGGTAGGTCAGCGCGCTCTTCACCTTCCGGCGGAGTGCTTCTGCCTTCTCCAGGTAGCCGGCGAGACGGGCGAGGATGTCGTCGAGGATACCTCCCGCCTCTCCCGCGTCGACCATGTTGACGTAGAGATTGTCGAACGCCGCCTGCCTCTTCCCCATCGCCTCGGCGAGGGTGGAGCCGGACTCGACGTCGTGCATCACGTCCGCCACGATCTGCCGGAAGAGAGCGCTCTCCGCCTGCTTCGAGAGAATGTCGAGGCATTGGACGAGAGGGAGACCGGCGTTGACCATGGTCGAGAACTGCCGAGTGAAGATGACGAGGTCCCGAATCGAGACCCCCTTCTTGATCGACGGCAGCTTGAAGGAGAGGGCACCGCCCTTCTCCTTCACCTCGGTCGCGACGATCCGCTTCTTCCGGAGGTACTGGAGGACCTCTTCCTTGTTGGCCAAGGTGAGCTCACCCGACTGGGTTGCTCCCCCCGGAGCCTTACCTTTCCAAGCGTAGACCGGCATGTTGCTGGTTTCCTCAGGCGATCCTGCTCAATCCGGAGTTCATCCCCACCTGACGGAGCAGGTCGGGTGCTTGCTTGGCCATCATCTGCTCGAGTTCCTGACGGTTCGGGCTATGGCCGAGGGCGTTGTCGACGGTGATCAGTCTCTTGGTCACCGTGTTGAAGAGGCCCTGGTTCATCGTCTGCATGCCGTACTTCGTTCCGGCCTGCATGAGCGAGTAGATCTGGTGCGTCTTGCCTTCGCGAATGACGGCGGAGATTGCCGGCGTGCAGACGAGCACCTCGGAGACGTTCGTCCGGCCCTTGCCCCCGCGCTTCACGATGAGCTGCTGGGTGATGACTCCCTTCAGCACGAACGCGAGCTGGGCGAGGATCTGCTTCTGCTGACTGGCCGGGAAGACGTCGACGATACGGTTGATCGACTCGAAGGTGGAGTTCGTGTGGAGGGTGGCGAACACCAAGTGACCGGTCTCCGCGATCGTGAGCGCGGCCTGGATCGTCTCCAGGTCTCTCATTTCTCCGATCAGAATCACGTCCGGGTCCTGACGAAGCACGTACTTGAGCGCTTCTGGGAACGACTTCGTGTCGGCGTTCACCTCGCGCTGGTTCACGATGCAGGTCTTGTGCTGATGGATGTATTCGATCGGGTCTTCGATCGTGATGATGTGCCCACTCCGGTTCGTGTTGATCCGGTCGATGAGCGCGGCCAGGGTGGTCGACTTACCGGACCCTGTCGGCCCCGTCACGAGCACGAGTCCGTGCGGATGGTCGGCAAACTCTTTCACCGCCCGCGGGAGTCCGAGAGCATCGAACTCCGGGATCGTGTAGGGGATCTGCCGGATGGCAGCCGCGACGACGCCGCGCTGCATGAACACGTTCATACGGAAGCGGCAGAGTCCCTTGACGCCGAAGGATAGGTCGAGCTCGCGATTCTGCTCGAACCGCTTCTTCTGGTCTTCTCGGAGGACCGAATAGACCATGTTCTCGGTGGCGTCGGGCGTGAGTGGTTCGTGTTCGGTCGGGGAAACCTTCCCATCGACACGGAACATCGGAGGCACTCCGGCCGTGAGATGGAGGTCCGAACCGCCCATCTTGACCACGTCTTCCAGAAGCTTGTGCAGCGTGATGGCCATGTCCCTGCCTAGTCTCCCTTCGCGATGCGTTCCGCGCCCACTCGGCGGCATCCGGTCCTAGATCGGCAGTTCCGGGCGGCCCCTTGAGGACTTGGCCCGATCTGGGGGATCTCCCCCACGGGACGCCCGCGGGAACGCCTGGGCCAATTGCCCCAACTGGTTCGATCCGGCAGACGCACGACCGGCCGGCAGCGTGCCTCGTTCCCTGTCTGTCGTGCAGTGCTCAGCCGAGCCGCCGGTCTACACCGCGTCCAGCTTGTCCGGCGCCGACTCCTTCATGACTTCCGCCACGGACGTGATGCCCTTGAGGAACTTCTCCAGCGCATCCATCCGGAGCGTGAGCATTCCGTCCTTCACCGCGCGCACCTTGATCTCGCTCGTCGGCCTGTGTTCCAGGACGAGCTCCTTGATCCCCGGCGAGAGCGGCATCACTTCGTAGATACCTTGGCGACCCTTGTAGCCGGTGTTGTTGCACTCGTAGCAGCCCTTGGGGCCGTACACGGTGTGCCCCTCGAGCCGCTCCGGCTTGAGTTCGAGTTCGTGCAGGGTCTCCGGACTCAGCTCGATCGGCTCCTTGCACTTCTGACAGAGCCGGCGCACGAGCCTCTGGGCCAGAATCAGGTTCGTGGAGGACGCGACGAGGAACGGCTCGATGCCCATGTCGACCATCCGGTTGATCGTCGACGGTGCATCGTTCGTGTGGAGCGTGGAGAGCACGAGGTGACCGGTGAGCGCGGCCTTGATTGCGATCGCGCCCGTGTCCTTGTCTCGGATTTCTCCGACCATCACGATGTTCGGGTCCTGCCGGAGGAACGCCTTGAGGGCCGCTGCGAAGTTCAGCCCCACTTGGTTGTTCACGTTGACCTGGTTGATCCCTTCGAGGTTGTACTCGACCGGGTCTTCCGCGGTCATGATGTTCGTGTCCATCGTGTTGATCCGGGAGAGCGCGGAGTAGAGCGTGGTCGTCTTACCGGATCCGGTCGGGCCTGTCACCAGCACCATTCCGTAGGGGGACTCGATGGCGCGGATGAAACCGTCGAGGGCAGTCTGTTCGAAGCCCAGCTTGGTCAGGTCGAGCGCGAGGTTCGACTTGTCGAGGATACGCATCACGATCTTCTCGCCGAAGATCGTGGGCAGCGTGGAAACACGGAGATCGATCGTCTTCTTCGCCAGACGGATCTTGATACGTCCGTCCTGGGGGACGCGGCGCTCGGCGATGTCGAGTTCCGCCATGATCTTGAGGCGCGAGGTGATGGCCGAACGCATCTTCACCGGCGGAGACATCATCTCGTAGAGCGTTCCGTCGATCCGGAAGCGGACGCGCAGCTTCCTCTCGAACGGTTCGATGTGGATGTCGCTCGCGCCCCGGCGCACGGCTTCGGCGATGAGCGAGTTGACGAACTTGACGACCGGAGCCTCTTCGGTGGAAGAGCTGTCAGACTCCTCCTCCGTGACCTCGACGACCTCGAGGTCCTCTTCGATCCCCTCGAGGACGTCCTGCATCGTCTCGGTCGAGTCGTAGAGCTTGTCCAGCGTGGCCTTGATCTGGCCTTCGGTGGCGACGCGGACCCGGACCTCGTGGCCCGTGATGAACTTGATGTCGTCGATGGCGAAGAAGTTGGCGGGGTTGGACATCGCCACTTCGAGGTGCCGACCGGTGCGGCGGATCGGAACCACCTGGAACTTGCTCGCGACCTCCGGAGGGAGGAGCTTCGAGACGCTCTGGTCGACCTCGACCTCGTCCAGATCCACGCCGGGGGTTTCGTAGACTTCGCTCAGAAAGGTGAGAAGCTGACCCTGGGTGATCGCACCCAGCTTGATCAGCGTGACGGTGACGAGAGACCCGTCGTCCTTCTCGACCTCACGGGCACGGCGAAGGTCCTCCTCATTGATGAGGCCTGCCTGTACCAGCTTGAGTCCGACGTCCACTTTCTGCTGCATCGACGCGTTGTTCCCCCCGGGAGCTATCGGCAGTCCCGGCAGGACTCTCGACCGAAAGGTGCGGTCTCAGCCTTTCGAGCGTTTTTGCACCGATGCCTTTCACCCTGAGGAGATCCTCCACGGTCCGGAACGGAGCCTCCTCCCGGGTCGCCACGATCCTTCCGGCCAGAGCCGGCCCAATTCCGGGCAGGCTCGTCAGCTCCTCGGCCGTGGCGAGGTCGAGCCGGAGACGCCCAGTCTCGAGAATCCCCGGCGGAAGGGCGGAAGCAGGCTCCTCGGCCAGCACCTTGGGCGGTCGGACTTCAGGTATGCGGGTCGAGGGAGCCGGACCGGGTGTGGCGGAATCGAGCTCGGCACGACCCGGCGAGACCTGCCCGGATGAGTCCGGGTCGGACGGAGAAGTCCGGCTGGCTGGTGAGCTCGGAACCGGCCGCGCGCTCGGTTTGGCCAGCGTGGTGGACTCCCCGGACGCCGCATCCGCAGCTGCGCGGACGGCGTCCACCTGATCGAGCCAGGCAGCGAGCTCCCGGTCCGGCGCGTGAATGCGCCAACCTTCGTACCAGGAGAGCAGCTGTCCGAACACGAGGACGGCCCCGAACGCGAGCAGTGCGCGTCGCTCGTCGGGCGTGAAGATCACGGACGCTCCCCCGCCCCACGGCCGGGCCGCGGGGTCAGTCGAGGAACCGCCAGGTGAGCCCCATTCGGAAGCTCCGGATCGGAAGGATGTAGGACCCGCCGTCCACCGCTGCCGCTCCTTGCTGCGCGTCGGTCAGGTTGACGAAGAGCATCCAGAGCGAGAGATCGTCGATCTGGGCGCTCCCGCCCCCGTCGAACCGGGTCATCGGGGAAAGGATCTCGATCGTGGTCGTCCGCTCCGCGTTCCATCGGCCTCGGAGGAACAGATCGAGGTTCAGCGCCTCCGAGAAGAGGAGTGCCTTCCAGTGCAGCTGACTTCGGACCTCCGCGGGGGTCATCCAGAGCTGGGCCTCGCGACCCGGACTGGACGTCCGGACAGCGGCGTCGAGGGAGAGCTCGAAGCCGTAGCGGAGCGGCCGGAGGATTTCTCCATGGAGAGCGAGCACGGAGACCGTCTGATCCACGGCGTCCTCCGGAAGTGGATCGAGGAGGAGCCCAGACGGCGTGAGCCTCACCAGGCCGACCGATTCTGCGGAGATCGCCCCGGTGATCCGCGTGGCGCGGACCCCGAGTCGCACGTCCGCTCCCCCGATCGGGCGCCCGCCCCAGACCTCGGCCGAGTCGAGTTCCTCCGCTTCCGGCGTTTCGTCGATCTCGGCTATGGCGATCCCTTGCGCCACCTGGATGGACAGGTGGTTGGCCAAACGCGGCAAGAGACGCACGCGCCGTGACCGGCCGAGGTACCCCTGCAGATCCCAACCCCCGACCGACCAATCCGCCTCCGCGCCGTAGACCAATCCCGGCGTCTCCGTCCCCGGATCCGAACGCCCGATGGACAGCTCGTAGCGTCCGTCCGTCGTCACCCCACCCAGACCTACTGCAAGTCCGAGGCCGGTATCGGTGCGGTCGATCGAGGCTCGGTCCGGTTCCCAGTACCGGAGACGATGTCGGTCCACTTGCAACGTGGCGAGCGGCCACCACGACTCCCCAGGACCCTGGGCCCGGAGGATGGCCTGGTGCACGCCGTCCTTTCTACGAGCCGGAACGGCATCTTCCCACCCGAACCTGTGCCAGGAGGCGGCGTAGTCGAGCGAAACGGACCAGTCCCGCACCTGTCGGGCGTAGGTCGCGGTGTACGCGTCGCGGTTCCAGAGCCACCGGCGGGTCAGAAGGCCGGTGGGGCCGATGAGGCGCTGCTTCGCGAACTGGTTCTGTGACCAGAGGGAGAGACGCCCGCCGAACAGCTCGAACTCGTAACCGAGCCAGACCTGAGAACCCTTGCCGCCCCCGTAGCCCTGGCGGCCCCCGGTCTTCTGGTCGGACCAGAAGAGCCGGAAGAGAGACCGGTTGCCCGGACGGACGAAGATGAACTCGTCGGAGTTGCTCACGGCCGAGCCGTCCGAGAGTCGAGCCGCGGAGAGCGCGTAGGCGCTGTCGGGGACCACCCACTCCGCTTCTACGAGCGGACCGCCCGTTGCGTTGTTCGGAAGGCGGAGTGGACTCGGCCGACGGATCGAGACGCTAGAGACGAACGACGGCGCGAACGGGTCCTCCACCGCTTCGGGCATTCCGGGGGGATTGGCGGGGATCCCGCCGAGCATGTACGCGACCGGCTCCCGTCCGGGCAGATCGCCCCAGTCGATCGGATCGGGCATGAACGCGTTTCCGCTCTCGATGGTTCGGAGCGGGCTGATCCACTCGAAGATCTCGCGCGGGGCCCGGTCCACGGATCGATCTGCCCAGGTCGGCCCCCACTCGAAGAGCGGTGCTGGCCGGACACGCTCGGCACTCGGCATCGACATGGACAGGCTGTCGAGCACGGCTGCGAGACTGTCGGCCGCCGCGAGACTGTCGCCGACGGCCCACTCCTTCTGGACATCCTTCCACGTGCCGCCAGGATCCGTCCATGTCGTGTCCGGGCCGGTCCCGGTGCGGCCAGAGCCCGGACGCGGGCCATCCGCGCCCGGATGCACCGGCGGAACGGCACCGAGGCTGTCCTGACCGGCAGGCCGTCCGTGTTCGCCCGGCCCGGGTGGAGGGACCGCACGCGCGTCTCGGAGGAAGCGGAAGATGGAGGTGTCGTCGACAGCGAGAGAGTCGGCTGCGACGGAGTCGACTGCGCTTGCCCTGGCGAGCGAATCGGCATCACTGCCGCCAGCGTCCACGTCGCGACCGGCAGCGAGCGAGTCCGCTAGGCTACCGGCCGACATGAGGGAATCGGAAAGAGCCGGCTCGGTGCGTACCGTGCCGGCTCCCGTTTCGAAATCGAGGGAATCGTCCGCGAGTGCGGTGAGGGCTAGGCAGCTTCCGACGGCGGCCGCGAGGCAGAGTCGCCGAGCTGGTCCTCGCAGTTGCGGATGCGCTCCTCCACGTCGAGGAATCCGGGCGCCGCCAGCTTGAGCTGGACGTAGGTGTCGACCGCCTCTTGCCATTCCTCCAACGCTTCCAGTGACCTTCCCAGATGATAGAGCGCCGTCCGACGGGCTTGGCGGTCACTCCCCGCCTTCTCCACCGCTTCCCGGTACTCGTGGACCGCTTCACGATAGCGATGTAGCTCGGTTAGGCAAGAGCCCTTGAGCTCTCTCGCCTGACGTTCCGTCGCGATCGGGATCTTCTCACAGGCCAGAGCGAGGTCGGCGGCCTCGAGCGCCTCCTCCAGGAGCCCCATCCCGTGGTATGAAACCGCGAGATCGTAGTGGCCCTGGTAGTCGCCGTCATCCATCTGGCTCTTGAGGCCGTCCTTGAACTCTTCGAGAAGGCCCTCGAGCTCGACCCAGTCCTCGCTCCGGAAGCTCTCCTCGTTCGCGCGGATCGCGACTTCCGTGCGTCCGGTCTCGAGTACACCGTGGACCGAGTTCGAGTCCGACTCTTCGATCACTTCTGCACCACGAACGCCCATCTCGCGGAACCGGGAGAGGCGCCGCTTGGCAGTCGCATTCTCCGGGTCGAGACGGACGACTTTGAGGAAGCATTCCAGCGCTTCTTCGAGTTCGTCCTCTTCGATCCAGACTTCGCCCAGGAGTACGAGGTAGTGGACCTCGCCGTGGTGGTCCTGGAGGTACCGCACCGTCTCGACGAGACGGGCGAGGACGCGCCGGTTATTCGGAGTCTCTTCGAGGATGTGTTCGTAGAGTCGACGGGCCTCGGACCACCGACCGGCGAGGAAAGCGTCGTTGGCGCTCTCGATCGTTACCGGGTGGGCGTCGTCCGAGGAGGCATGCGTTGCGCCCGTGCTCGTGGGCTCTGGGTTCGCGCCGAAGGTATCGAGGTCGTCGCTGGTGTCGTCGTCAGTCTCGGCGTCTAGGTCTACATCCAGGCTGCCACGGTCCCCGTCGTCGGCCGCGGCGTCGTCCGTGTCGTCGGATGCGCTGTCGTCCGGCGATACGTCGAGCGACGGTGGCGTACCCGCGCCCGCGGGAGTGGCGGTGGTCGCCATCGGGTTCGCCGTTGCGCGCGCGCCGAAATCGTCGTCCAGGGTGTCGTCGGGCTCGTCGTCCGAGTCGTCCGAGTCGTCGGCACCGGACATCGTGGAAACGGGACGGAGGTCGAACTCGGTCTCGTCCGAGTCGTCTACGTCGATCTCGTAGACGTGGTCGTCACCGGGTCCGTCGGCCGCGCTTTCCGTGCTGCCGAAGTCGACGGCGCCGAAATCTCGGTCCGAGGAGGCGGAGTCCGAGTCTGATTCGCTCTTGGTGGGCGCGCTGTCGGTCAGGTCGACGGCGCCGAAATCCGCGTCTGCATCGAGGTCGAGGACGTGATCGTCCGGCTCGTCTTCGTCCTCGCTCTCGGAGGAAAAGTCGACTTCGCCGAACCCGAGCTCTGCGCCGGAAGAAGCCGAGGAACGCGGAGTGCCCAGGTCGAACGGGCTTGCGTCTTCGTCCTCGTCGTCCTCTTCACCACCGATGGAGCCGAGCGTATTCGATCCCGAGAGGTGCTCGACGACGAAGCCTGAGTCTTCCTCCTCGTCGTCCAAGAGGCTCGCGGCACCTCCAACGTCACGGACGCCGGAAAGACCGCCCTCGTCGGCGGGGTCCAAGTCGAGGTCCAGCTCGAGCGCAACCGATCCACCGTGTTCGCCGTCACCAGCGCCGGAATCCGCGTCGGATTCGGTGCCGAGCCCGTCCATCGCGGACGTATCGAACGAGATCGGTTCGACGTCCTGCAGCGGTGGCGGAGGAGGAGGCGGAAGGATCGGGCCCTCGTCGTCGTCGGCACCAGAGACCTCGAAGCCGGCGACCGGCTCGGCGGCCGGGAGCGGCGGCGGGCTGCCTGATCCTGAAGAGGTTCCGTTCGCCGACGCATCGCTCTGGCCGAGCGCATCGGTCGCTCGCCTGCGAAGGTCCTCTGCCATGTCGAAGGAACCAGCCGCTTCGGCGTTGTTCGCCACCTCGTTGAGGAGAGCGGCCGCGCGGTCTCCGCGCCGGATGCGGAGGAAGTGATCCGTGAGCCGGAGGGCGACTTCGACCTTGGAACCGGTGATCGAAGCGGCATGGTCCAGCGTCTCGAGGAACTCGGTGGGCGGAACGGCCTCACCGACGAACGAATCGAGATAGGTCAGGTAGTGCGGGATCGCCTCGCCGTGAAGACCTTCACGATCGTAGAGCGAAGCGAGCGTACGGTGGATCTCGGGACGCTGGCGATCGATGCGAAGCATCTTCTTGCCGATGGCGACCGCGTTGCGATAGAGCCCGACGTCCTCGTATGAACGGATCGCCTTCTGATAGGCCGAGAGGGAGTCCTCCGTCTCGCCGACCCTCATCAGGAGATCGCCCATGTAGACGTGGTCGTACGGATCAGCGTCGCTGTCGGCTAGCCCCTCACGGAGAACCGAAATGGCGTCGTGGATCTTCCCCTGCCGTACGAGGTCCTGGGCCTTCCTCTTGGATGTGATGCTCATCTACGGTGGCGTCTCCGATTCCCTGCAGCCCCGCGTTTCCGACGCGTCGTCCCGGGGCTGAAACCGTGCGAAGCCGGTCTCGCGTCCCCCGGACGCACTCCGAGGTCCTCTCTAGAGTTCTCGGAACGTCGGCCCGGTTCTTTTGCCGGCTTTTGGGGAAAGTTGGAATCGAGGGGAGATACGTCAAAACGGCGGATCCCCGCCACTTTCCGGCGGGGTGCCACCAAAGACCACACAAACTCTACATAGTCCTACAGTTACAGCCCGGACCTCAGGCGCGGAACGAAGGCCTTCGCGGGGGCGTCGGATCGAGCAGGCGTCCGTCCTTCACTACCCAGCGGACGTGCGATCCGCCGAGATGATAGACGAGGCTCACGTAGGACGGGGCGTCCAGGATCTGGAGGTCGGCACGAAGCCCGGGCGCGATCCGGCCCCGGTCGTCCCCTTCCCCGACTGCATAGGCCGAGTTCACCGTCGCGCCGACGACGGCTTCGGCCGGCGTCAGGCCGATCTCGAGACAAGCGAGAGCGAGCACCAAGGGCATCGAGTCGACCATCGAGCTGCCTGGATTGCAGTCGCTCGCGAGTGCGACCGGGATTCCCATCTCGATCATCTTCCGTCCGCGCGCGTAGACGTGCTTGCCGAGCGAGAAGCTCGTCCCGGGAAGACAGACCGCGATGACGCCACCAGCGCGGAGCGCTTCGAGCCCGTGGTCGGTGCTGGCGAGGAGATGGTCCGCGGAGGTCGCGTGGAGTTCACCCGCGAGTTCTGCGCCGCCGATCGGTTCGAACTCGTCGGCGTGGAGTTTCAGGCGAAGGCCGAGAGACTGCGCCTTCGTCACGACGCGGCGCGTTTGCTCGAGGTCGAAGACGCCCTTCTCGCAGAAGACGTCGCAGAAGCGAGCACGGGTCTCTTCCGCGACGCGTGGCAACATCTCGTCCGTCAGGATCCGGACATACGCTTCGGGATCGGCCCGGTGTTCGTCCGGGAACTCGTGCGCACCGAGAAACGTCGGCACGAGATCGCAGGGGTGGGATGCGTCGAGTTCGTCGATGAGACGGAGTGCGCGCAGCTCTTGCTCGGTCGAGAGCGCGTAGCCGGACTTCACTTCCACCGTGGTCGTTCCGTAGGAGAGCATCCGGTCGAGACGACGGAGCGACTGGCCGACGATCGCTTCGTCGGACGCAGTGCGGAAAGAGCGGACGGACGAGCGGATGCCACCCCCTTCCGCCGCGATCTCCATGTACGTCTTTCCCTGGCAGCGCATCTCGAACTCGTGCTCGCGCGTGCCGGAGAAGAGGAGGTGCGTGTGCGGATCGGTGAACCCTGGGAGGACGACTCCCTTGTCCGCGTCGACCGTTTGTTCCGCGGGCGCTTCGAATGCGGAGCGGATGTCCGCGTCGGGCCCGACCGCGACGATCCTTCCGTCCTTCACGGCAACGGCACCGTTCGCGATGAGTCCGAGGTTCGACTGGGCGGAGCCACGTCTGGGCCCAGCCTCGTCGCCCATGGTCACGACCTGTCCCGCGTTGTGGACCAGGAGGTCGACTGCTTCCTTCACGTTCGCTCCTAACGTTGGGTCACACGGCCGGCCGCCCTAGTTGCGTCGCACGGCCGGACGCGGTCAGAACGGGTCGACGGTGAACCAGTCCTCGCCTGCTGCCGTGATCTCGTCCCAGGCCGTGGCCTGACGGAACGGGACACCGACCGACTCACGGAACTGCTTCCCGTAGTTCCTCTGCCCGATCCGCGGGTCCACCACGACGAAGAGACCGCGGTCCTCCTGACGACGGATGAGTCGACCGAACCCCTGCCGGAACCGGAGGATCGCCTCCGGAAGGTAGAAGCTCGAGAACGGATCCTTCCCTTCGGCCTTCAACCGTTCGACCCGCGCCTCGACCAACGGATCGTTCGGGACGAGGAAGGGCAGTCGCGTCAGCACCAGCACTTCGAGCTCTTGCCCCGGGAAGTCGACGCCCTCCCAGAAAGACGCCGCCCCGAGAAGGACGGCCGACTCCCCCTGCACGAACCGGTTCCGGATCTGCCGACGTCCTCCGTGGACGCCTTGTGCAAGGAGCGGGATCCCGCGCGCGGCGAGAGGGTCTTCGAGACGTTCTGCCACCTTGCGAAGTGCGTCGTGCGAAGTGAAGAGGACGAGCGTCTTCTTCTGGAGTTTCACCGCCAGCTGTTCGACGCCCGCGGCGATCACATCGACGAACGACGGATCGTTCGGGTCCGGAGCCTGCGTGTGGATCCACGCCTGCACCTGGTCCTCGAGCCGGAAGGGCGACGGAAGCGCGAGCGTCTCGCGTTGCGACTCCGGCACGCCGAGCTTGTCCGCGACGAGATCGAAGCTCCCCAGCACGGAGAGCGTGGCCGAAGTGAGGACGACCGCGCGCTTCTTCTGGAAGAGGCTGTCGCGGAGGTACCGGCCCACGTGGAGCGGGCTCGTTCGGAGCGTCGAACCGCCGGGACCGGTGGGGTCGATCCAGTAGACGCGTTCCCGCTCGCTCGGCGTCAGCAGCTCTTCCAAGTAGCCGAGCATCTCCATCGCCCGGTCCTGGCGACGGCGAGCTTCGCGGACCGGCGCCGGTTCACGGACATCCCCACGCTCGTGACGGTCGATGTTCGCGACGTCGTCGATCTCGACGGCGATCTTCCGCAGATGCGCCGCGAGCTGCTGACAGAGCTCGGGTCCGGACGAGGGGAACGATTCGAGGTTGGGCGAGCTCGGTCCGTAGCGGAAGCGCTCCCACTGCTTCGGGTAGACCGGCGCCGCCTGCAGCTCCTGCCAGAACCCACGCGCGGACTTGAGCAGTCTGCCAGTCTCGGCCTCGAGATCGCGAAGACGCTCCAACACGACCCGCCGCTGCTCCGGACTCGTCACGCTGCGAAGGATCTTCCGGAGATCATCGGTCACTCCGGGCTCTCCGCGTCCGCCCAACGACTTGAGTGCCCCTTCGAGTGACTTCTCGGAGACCGCGTAGCTCAGCGGACCCGCCGCGGCGTCCGGGAGATGGTGCCCTTCGTCCAGGATCAGGCTGTCGTAGTCGGGCAGCCCTCCCCCGGCCCCGAAGAGATCGGTGACGAGGAGCGCGTGGTTGATGACGATGAGGTGCGCTTCCTTCGCTTCCTTTCGCGACGTCTTGTAGAAACAGCCGGTCTCGGGCGTGCAGCGGTTGGACGCGCAGAACCGGTCGTCGCTCGAGATCCGCGCGAGGACGTGACGGTCCCGCGGCGAGAGTTCGGGCGCCTCGGAGAGGTCCCCCGTCTCCGTGAAGTCGACCCAGTTCGTGAGGAGACGGACGATCCGCTCGCCGTCGTTCGTCCCGCCGGCCTCTTCGACGAACGACTCCCAGCGGGTGCGGCAGAGGTAGTTCCCTCTCCCCTTGAGGACGACGGCTCGGATGTTCCGGTCCACGATCCGCTGGATCCTCGGGATCTCCTTCTCGAGGATCTGGTCCTGCAGGTTCTTCGTGTGCGTCGAGATGACGCACGGCTTGCTCTCGCGCTGCGCGTAGAGCACGGCTGGGATGAGGTAGCTGAGCGACTTCCCGACACCGGTCGGTGCTTCGACCAGGACCGAGCCTCCGTACTCGAGTGAGTCCCAGACCGCGCGGGCCATCTCTCCCTGCTGCGGACGCCACTCGAAGTTCGGCGAGAGCACGCGCGAGAGCACGCCCTCCCTCGAGAAGATCCCTTCGACCTGATCGCGACTCATCGGTCCTCACTCTCTACCGGCGCATCCGGAGTCGTCCCCGACTCGACCCGCGCCCCTGACTGCCCGTCCTGCCCTCCCTCTCCCCGTACGCTCTGGAGCGCTCCCGCCACAGCCGTCTCCTGAGCGAGCCTCCGGATCCGATCCGAGAGGACCGAGAGCCGGAGCGAGATCTGGAACAGCATCACGAGGACCACGAAGAAGCAGACCAGGAAGAAGAAGGCGGGAGGATAGTCGATTCCAACCCACTTCGCGATCCGATCCGCCGTCTTCTGGAACACCGCGGCCAGGATCAGGACGAGCGACAGGCAGATCCAGACGAGCGAGTACTCGAACTGCATCCGGTGGCTCCGGAGCGAGCGGAGCACGATGAGCAGGAAGAGCATCCCGAGCAGGGCGACGAAGAGCCTTGCTTCCAGTGTCATCGCTGCTCCTTCCGTGCGGATTCGGCCAGAGTATTCATGCCGAGAGCCGCCGCCGTGGAAGTGTGAGGAGCAGCACGATCGTCACGAGCATCTTCAGCACGTAGTAGATCGGCTTGGCGCCCGAGTGGATCGACGGGCCGTCCTTCTCGTACATGTCGACCGGCACCTCGGTGACCCGGAACCCGGCCAGCCCGACGCGGATGAGCACGTCCGCATCGGGGAAGTCCGGTGGGAAGAAGTTCCCGTCCGCATAGAAGCGCGCGACCGCTGGAGAGAGCGCTTGGAAGCCGGTGGTCGGATCCGTGACAGGACGGCCGAGGATGGTTCCCGAGATAGCCGAGAAGAGGCGCATCCCTACCCGCCTCGCGAACGGCGCCCGGTAGGTCCGCGCTCCCGAGAGGAAGCGGGACCCGAGGACGAGGTCTGCGCCGGCTTCGAGTTCACTGAGAAGGCGCAGTGCGGACCGCGGCTCGTGCTGCCCGTCCGCGTCCATCTGGAGGATCGCCTTCGCCCCCCGAGCGAGGCCGTATATGTAGCCGGTCTGGATCGCCGCTCCGTACCCGAGGTTGATCGGGTGGCTCGCCACGATCGCGCCGGCCGCGCGCGCTGCGTCGGCCGTCTCGTCCGCGGAGCCGTCGTCCACGACCAGGATCTCGGCATGCGGAAGCACCTCGCGCACTCGGGGTAGGAGTGTCGGGAGGGTCTCGGCCTCGTTGTAGGCCGGAATGACGATGACGACGAGATCGGACTGCATCGGCCGCAGCCTACCCAAGCCATTGGAAGGTCGGCAAGTTCGATCCGCCGGGGACGCGTGGACTGCGTCCCGGCCCTACCCGACCCGAACGCTCTTCTGGTCGCTCCCCGCCTTCGTCGAGGTGACCTCGATGATCGCGTTCCCGCTTCCCTGGAGGAGGAACTCGACGACGACCCGCTCGAGACCCTGGATGGTCGGAACGAGGACGCGCTCCGGCCGAACCTCCTGCCAGGTCACCTGCTCGCGGTAGGGATCCGTCCGGATCCCGGCCGCGACCACCTCGGCCCCGCGCACGGAAACCACGGTCGGCGGGTTGATCCCGTTCTGGACGTCGTGGGCGCTCCGTGTGGGGAGCACTCCTCGATTCTCGACCGTGACGACGAGTCTACGCAGTCCACGGCCCGCGTCCTCCACCGTGGCCTCTGCGATCCGGACGAGCGGCATGCACTCAGCGTGGTAGAGCGTGAAGGCCATGTTCCGGTGGAGCTCTTCCTGGATGAGGAACGCGGGCGGGACGCGCCCGAACGTCTTGGGCGAACCGCCGATCTCGACCTTCCCGTAGTCCGGATGGTCGAACTCCTTCCACGGCGTGAACCCGTCGCCCATGAGCATGTCGCGACGGAAGGCGGCGCGGTCACGGCGTCCCTCCTGGCCGTCCTCCTCCTTCTTCCGGTAGAGGTTGTCGTTGGTCCAGAGTTCGTTCGTGAACGCGAAGACTCCGAGGGCGCCGTAGAACCACTCGAACTCGCCGCCCCAGACCGTGTAGAGGTCCTTCCACGTGATCCAGGACTTGTAGAACGGGAGCATCTCCTCGCCGCGCTTCCCGATGTAGGAGAGGATCTCCTCGTCTTCCCGTGCGACCGGCCCGCTCTCCTGCCCGGGGCCACGGAGGATCATCCCGCCGGCGTTGTGGAAGCTCTGCGCGCCCGCGATGTTCGGATGGGACTTCACGAAGTCGCCCACCGCGCGGGTGGACGGGAGCGAGAACGGGTAGTCGCGCGCTCCCCACTGGATCGACATCGGCTGCCACTGCCAGGGCCAGTCGCGGTTCGGGTCGTATCCACCCGGCCCGTCTTCGTTCAGTTCACCGTCGCCATCGTTGTCGTACCCTTCCCAACCGAGGAGCCGGTAGCTCCCCTGCTCGTCCCGGAGGACCTCCTGGGTGAGCTCGTCGGGAAACTCGGGATCGATCTCGTGTCGTCCCCACGGATCTCTGATCCGCATGTAGGTGATCTCGCCGTCTCCGTCGAGATCGTCCGGACCGTCTTCGTCGAATCGGCCGTCGAGATCCTCGTCGGTCGGAATCCGCCCGCCCCGAGAAAGGTGCGGGTTGGCGGGATCGTGGAACCAGTGATCCCGGCCGTCCGGATTGATCGTCGGGACGAGATAGAACGCCTTCTCGTCGAGGAGCTTCGTGATCCGCTCGATCTCACCGTACGTCTCGAGGAGATACCACGCGGTGTAGAGGACGACTTCGCCCGCCTGCACCTCGTTGCCGTGGATGTTCCCGTCGATGTACATCGCGGGCTTCTCGCTCGCCTTCCCCTTCGCCTCGTTCGTGATCGCGAGTCCGACGATCGGGCGGCCTTCGTAGCTCTTGCCGAGGTCGACCCACTCCGCCAGGCCCGGATGCGCACGTTCGAGTGACTGGAGGAGCTCGACCATCGCATCGACGTCGTGGAACCGGTTCCAGGGCTCGACGATCTTGGGATCGGACGGCGCGCCGAGTCCGTTCACCGTCATCCCGGCGGCGAGTGCATCGGAGACGGGTGCAACCCGCGGAACGAGTACGAGAGCGGTCGCCGCAAGCGACGCCGCAGCGAGCATGGTCCGAGCCGTTGCGACGAGCGACGCCGCTGTGAACCAGCACGGACGCGGCGTATACATCGCCGTGACGGTTCGTAGAAGACTCCGTTCTGTCGTGCGCGTCCGTCGCATCATGACCGCCTCCAGCTCTCACCCGGCGCGATCCGGTGCGAATCCGTCCCACCGTGTTGCGACACCACCGTCACCTCGACTCCTTCCTTCCCCGGCAGCCGCAAGAGCCGCGTGGTGCGGAGCGTCGTGCCTTCTCCTCCGATCCGCTCGAGCGGTCCGCGTGTCGTCCCGCCGATCACCTCGGCGCCCGCGGGCAGCGAGATTTCGTAGCGGGTCGGGCGCACGATGCGCGAGAAGACGCCCTGCGCGAACACGTCGGGCAGATAACCGGCGTTTTGCGTTTCGATCTCGAGCGTGTAGACGCCGAGTTCCTTCTCGGTGAGCGAGAGCGACTCGAGCACGACGTGCGGCCGCGCGGCGAAGAGCCCTTCGAGAAAC
Source organism: Candidatus Eiseniibacteriota bacterium (assembly GCA_020633975.1). Lineage (GTDB taxonomy): Bacteria > Eisenbacteria > RBG-16-71-46 > CAIMUX01 > CAIMUX01 > JACKCR01. The sequence goes on from JACKCR010000002.1 coordinate 1,131,515, forward strand.
GCCTGATGACCAGGGAACGTCTCCGCGAGCACGCTCATCGGCGGAACGATCCTCGCGAGCGGCGCATACCCACCGATCTCGACCTTTCGCCCCGGGAAGTCGGGATGGTCGAACGACTCCCACTCCTTCCACGCGGCCGGATCGACTTCGCGGAGCCACTCGAGGTATCGGGCCTCGTCCTTCACGGACTTGGGGAGTTCCGACTCGTCGGAGTCGGCCGCAGCGTCGCCCGACTCGTCATCAGCGTCCGAGGGGCCCGGCCCGTCTTTGGCGTCTTGGTCGCCCGTCGCGTTCATCGAGTCTGGGCCGTCGTCACCAGGGCCATCGCTCGTCCCATCGCTGTCGCCCTTCGCGTCGCCCTTTGCGTTGCTCTTCGTGTCGCCGTCGTCCTTCGTGTCGTTCTCGCCGGCCTTCTTCTTCTCCTCCTTCTTCTCCTCCGCCTCGGCCGCTTCGAGCCGCGCGAGCTGGACGCCCGGGGTCCACACCGGCGTTGCGAGCGAGACGAGGCCGCGGTGATAGTACGCGGACGCCGCGAACCCGCCCTTGGCGGCATCGTCGGACGTGGGGATCGGGAGCTCTTCCTCGGCGCGTACGTCGGTGACGAATCCCCCGACGCCGAGGCCACCCTTCGCTCGGTCCAGACCGATGGCTTTCAGGTAGCGATCCGACAGTTCACGGAAGTACGGAAGGTCGTTCTTGTTCGGCGCTTCGACCGGCTTCCGTCCCCAGCCGGGCCCGGTGAGGCTCGGGTCCGAACTCTTCTGCTCCGGCCAAGGCTGGAGGAGGTTGTCCTCGAACCCATAGGTGAGGACGATTCCGATCTCCGGATGGAGCACGATGAAGTCCATCAGTGCGCGGGTCTCGGGCTCGCACACCTGGTGGACGCCGGTGTTGCGTCCGAACCACTCGTAGCGGAACGGGAAGTTGTTCGCGAGGAGGACGCCGCCGTCCATCTCCTCGTTCCAGCGGCGGTCACCGTCGTCGTCGAGCCCTTCGGTGAGAAGTCTCCACGCACCCGACTCACCCGACGTGCGGTCCGCGGAATGGAGGATCCCCGGCTCCGCGTCTTCGCTCCGATACGGGCCGCCCGGTTCGGCGACACGAACCCAACGGAGGACGTCGTCGAAGTCGAGGTCATCGCCCAGGTCCTCGTTCCGCTCCATGTCCTTGTCCATGTCGCCCGCTCCGGCCGCCGTGGCCCGCTCGTGTGCGGGCCGCTGCGTCACCGACTGCGCCGCGTACGGGAGAAGGGTCGGGACGACGTAGAGCGTTCCGCCGTTCAGCACCTCGCGCGCATGCGCCTGGTCCGCGGCGAACGCTTCGATGTGGCGGAGAGCTAGTTCGATGCCGTGGAGATGACGTCCGTCCAGGCCCGCTACGAGCAGGACAGCCGGAGACGCGGGATCACCCGATCCGATCTGCACCACGGTGAGTGGACGCTGCGCCGAGTCCCGTCCCAGTTCGAGATTCCGGACGATCCCCTTGGACGAACTCGCCGCCGCTTCGAGACGCGACGCGATCTGTCGGTGGTCCGGGTAGCCCTCGCCGGGGAACGCGAAAGCAGTCTGCGGTGCCGCGACGCTGAGGGTCGTCACTACTGCCGCAACGCCTAGGAATCCCGCGAGGGCTGTGGCGACGACAAGGGCGACGCCGCGATCGCCTCCTCGGCGAGACGCGAAGAGAGACACCCGCGGTCGCACTAGCCAGCCCCCAACGACGCTGGCAGTGCCAGTGCGCCCCGCCCCCCTCACCGCGCCACCGTCTGCGCGAGCGGTCGGAACCGCGCCGTGAAGTGCCGGAGGAACGGCGCTTCGTACGTCATCTCGAGCCCGCGCAGGCTCTCCCGCCGTGCGAAGACCGCGAGGACGACCTCTGCGACATAGTCGACATGGCTCTGCGTATAGACGCGCCGGGGAATCGCGAGGCGGACCAGCTCCATCGGCGGTGCGACGTGCTTGCCCGTGTCTGGATCCCTCTTTCCGAACATCACCGAGCCGATCTCGACGCCGCGCACGCCGCCTTCCAGATAGAGCTCGTTCGCGAGCACCTGTCCTGGGAACTCCTCCGGCCGAATGTTCGGAAGGAACCCGCCCGCATCGAGGTAGACCGCGTGTCCACCCGCGGGAAGGATGAGCGGAACGCCCCCCGCTTCGAGCTTGTCGGCCAGGTATTCGACGGACCGAACGCGGTAGCGGAGGTAGTCCTCATCGACCACCTCGCGGAGTCCTTGCGCGATCGCCTCGAGGTCACGACCGGCGAGTCCGCCGTAGGTCGGGAAGCCTTCGGTGAGGATGAGCATGTTCGACGCGTGCATCGAGAGTTCGTCGTCGTTCATCGCGAGGAAACCGCCGATGTTCGCGAGGCCGTCCTTCTTCGCACTCATCGTGGTCGCGTCGGCGTAGGAGTACATCTCCTGTGCGATCTCGAGGACGGACTTGTCCTTGTAGCCGTCTTCGCGCTGCTTGATGAACCAGGCGTTCTCCGCGAACCGGCAGGAGTCGAGCACGAAGAGGACGCCGTGCTCCTTGGCCAGCGCGCTCGCCTTCTTGATGTTCTCCATCGAAACCGGCTGACCGCCGCCGCTGTTGTTCGTCACCGTAACGATGACCGCGCGAACCTTGTCACCGTGCTCGTCCAGCGCCTTCTCCAGACGGACGAGGTCGATGTTCCCCTTGAACGGATGCTTCTGGGACGGGACGAGCCCCTCCGGAATCGGAAGGTCGAACGCCTTGGCACCCGTGAACTCGATGTTCGCCCGGGTGGTGTCGAAGTGCGTGTTCCCGAGATAGACCGACCCCGGCTTGTGGAGGACGGTGAAGAGGATCTTCTCGGCCGCGCGTCCCTGGTGCGTCGGGATCACGTGCTTGAACCCAGTGATCTTCTGCACCTCGCGCTCGAACTCGAAGTAGGAAGGGCTGCCCGCGTAGGACTCGTCGCCCTTCATCATCGCGCTCCACTGCATGGCGGACATGCTCGAGGTGCCGCTGTCCGTGAGCAGATCGATCAGGACATCGTCCGCATGGAGGAGGAAGAGGTTGTGGCCCGCTTCATCCAAGCATCGTTCCCGCTCGGGACGCGTGGTCATCCGGATCGGCTCGACGGACTTGATGCGGAACGGTTCGATGATCGTCTTCATGGCATCCTCCCTCATGGCTTCGGCCTCCCCATCCCGCGGGGACGCGCCGGAAGCGAGGACGAACGGTAACACTCCTTCCCCGCCAGGTCGACTCGGCTTGGCCGGGAGGCCACCGGGCGGTCGAAACGCATCCAGCGAGACTGCTGGATTGCGCCACATCCGGTGCACTAGAGTCGATCGGGTGTGCTGGTTCCGAACCGGTGCCGGAAAGCGAGGACGAACGACGATGCGAATGGCAGTGATCGGCGCAGGGCTCCAGGGATCGGCGTGTGCGGCGGACTGGCTCCGTCAGCCCGACGTGAGCTCCGTCCGCGTGATCGACCGGGACAAGGACCAACTCGACGCCCTGGGGCGGAAGTTCCAGGACGGGCGCCTCGAGACCGTTCTCTGCGACGTGACGGACCAGGATGCGCTCGGGGCTGCGCTCTCCGGGTGCCGCGCCGCGGTGAGCGCCGTCCCCTACTTCTTCAACGTCGGCGTCACGAGGACCGCGATCCAGGCTGGGGTCCACCTCGCCGACATGGGCGGCAACACGGACGTCGTCTTCGAGCAACGAAAGCTGGACGAGGATGCGAAGTCCGCCGGTGTCGGCATCCTGCCCGACCAAGGGCTCGCACCAGGGCTCGCCGGGATCCTCGCCGGACACGGAATGCGCGGGATGGACGAGGTGGTCAGCGTCAAGATGCGAGTCGGCGGTCTCCCCGTCGATCCAGAGAACACCCTCCGCTACGCACTCGTCTTCTCCATCCACGGCCTCATCAACGAGTACGTCGGCGAGGCCGTTTGCCTCGAGAACGGCGAGATCGTTCGGAAGCCCACGCTCACCGGTCTGGAGGAGATCCGCTTCCCGTCACCGGTCGGCAGCGCGGAGGCGGCGTATACCTCGGGTGGCACTTCGACACTCCCCTGGACGTTCCAAGGCAAGGTCCGGCAGCTCGACTACAAAACGGTGCGGTATCCGGGACACTGGAACCGCTTCCAGTTCCTCAACGAGATGGGTCTGTTGTCCTCGGACCCAGTGGACGTGGACGGCCACGCGGTCGCGCCGAGAAACGTCCTCGCGACACTGCTCGAACCGCGGCTCCACGTGCCCGGTGTACGCGACCTCGTCGTCCTCCGTGTCACCGTGCGTGGAGAGAAGGACCGGCAGGGACTCGTGCGCCGTTACGATCTCCTCGATTTCTTCGACGAGAAGACCGGCCTCACCGCGATGATGCGCACGACCGCATACCCCGCGGCGGAGAGTGCACTGCTCCTCGCGCGCGGCACGATCGAGCAGCGAGGTGTACTCCTCGCGGAAGAAGTCGTGCCGGGAGAACCGTACCTACGTGCGCTTCGGGCACGAGGACTACGGATCCAGGAGAAGGAGACGCAGGTCGACAACGGGGACGAGGGGTAGACTCGACGTCGATACCCTCGCCTCAGCTCCAGCCTCGGGCTGATGCCGTCCCCGAACCATCGTAGACAGCTGCAGGCCGTACAGCTCGGCGCAGACTCCCTCTGTGTAGGTAGTTTCCGCAGAATGCCTGCGTACGCTCCAAGGTTCCGCTACGCTCTCCGAGTACATAGGTAGATCCCGGTCCGGGACCTGCATCGGGGAGGACGCCATGTTCACCGTGCCACCGTCTCCGCATTCGCATTCGCATTCGCCTTCACACGCGCATTCACGTCCGTCTTCATACGCGCAAGCGTCTTCCGGAGTGCAATCGCCTTCGGCCTGTTCGCCGAGCTGGCGCCACTCTGCGATCGCGCTCGTCGCGTGCGCAGTCGCCCTCACCGTGATCGTCCAGCCGTCCCTAGCCATGGAACGGCTGACGTCGGCCGCGCGGCCACTCGGATCGTCCGTGACGACCGACGTCGCGCTCTGCGGCACGCACGCTTTCGTCACGACCGGCGGCAACGAACTCGAAGTGTTCGACGTATCGAACCGGGCCGAGCCGACCCTGATGGCCGTAGTCTCGATCTCGGGTGAGAGCCAGAGCGTGTTCGCATCGGGGGCCTACGCCTACGTCGCCGCCGGCTCGCGGGGGCTCACGATCCTCGACCTCTCGGATCCGTTCGCTCCGGTCCCGGTTGGGACGGCAACCACTGGCGGCGATGCGGTCGACGTGCTCGTCACCGGCCGTACGGCCTTCGTCCTCGACCGGATCACCGGACTCTTCGCGTTCGACCTGACGGAGCCGAGCACCCCCGCTCTGCTCTCCCAAACGGACCTCCCGGGTGGAACCGGACTCGCGCTCCGCGGGCAACAGATCCTCGTCACCGGCCCTGAACTCGGACTCCACACCTTCGACGTGTCGCATCCGGCTCGGCCGGCCTCTCTCGCCGCCGCCCCAACTCCAGGCAAGACGACGGCGGTCCAAGCGTTTGGTCCGTACGCGTTCCTCAGCGCGGGCGAAGACGGAATCGAAGTGTGGGACCTCGGGGACCCGACCGATCCGGCTCTGGTCACGCAGTTCGACACTCCCGGCACTGCATCGGGAATCGGGGTCGTCGGCAACGACCTCTACGTGGCGGGCGGCGCGTCCGGCATCCAGCTCGTCGACATCACGAATCCCGCGCGTCCGCAGATCCGCGAACGCGGCTCACTCCCCGGAGAGGTCCAGGCCCTCGCCCTGGATGGAGAGTTCGTCTACGCGGTCGGCGACGGGACTGGATTCGAGGTCGTCCGCGTCCTTCGTCCAGTCGCGCCCCAGGTGCGCGGACACTACGAGATCCCGGGTCGACTCTGGCAGGTTGCGGTCGACGCGGATCTCGCCTATCTGACCAGTGAAGAGAACGGTCTCCAGATCGTGGACGTCTCCGTTCCCGAGGCGCCCACGCTCGTCGGTCAGCTCGAGACCCCGGGGAACGCCTGCGGAATCGCGGTCGCGGGAGACTACGCGTACGTCGGCTCGCAGGCCTGGCACGGGACGGGTGTATGGACGGGACTGAACGTCGTCGACGTATCGGATCCCGCCTCCCCACGCATCGTATCCGCCCTGCCGATCCCCTTCTCCGTCACGAACATCACACTCGACGGTGACCTCGCCTACCTCGTCGCGAACGCCGTCTACATCGTCGACATCGCGGACCCGGAAGGGCCCGAGATCCTGAACGTGATCTACGACACCAGCGGTCCCGCCGCAGTGGAACGACAGGGCCGCTTCCTGTACGTCGCATCGTCGTACCCGTCGCTCCAGATCGTCGACATCCAGGATCCGCGTTCGCCCGTCATTCTCGGATCCACTCGGATGGTGGGGTTCCGGCCCGCGGACATGATCGTCTCCGGAGACTTCGCGTACCTCTGCGGATCCAACAACATCGGCCGGGTCCATGTCGTCGACGTCCGGGATCCGTCGGCTCCGGTGGAGACCGGGCACGTCTTCACGGGCATCGGCACCTCGGGAATCTCGTCGGCCGGCAGCCGGGTCTACGTAGCCGACGTCAGCTACGACGTCGTCGAACTCGACGTCTCGAACCCGTACGACCCGGTCGCAGAGTGGCTCGAGTACTCGAAGTGGATGGCCGTATCGATCGCGGTGGATGGAGAGTACGCGTTCGTGCTCGGCCGCCAGACCTCCCACTGGCGAGGAGAGATTCCGAAGTCCGGACTCCGCACGTACCGGATCGCCGATCGCTTCGCAACCGACCTCGCCGCACCCGGCCTCGCCTCGGCCCAGGCCATCCCGAACCCGTTCCGCGGCTGGACCAAGGTGGAGTTCGAGCTTCCTTCGAGTGGCAAAGCGCGCGTCTCCGTCCACGACGTCTCGGGCCGTGAGGTCCGGACCCTTCACGCGGGTCAGGCCGACGCGGGTCGACATGACCTCTACTGGGACGGACTCGACTCGGAGGGACGGGTCGTCCCGGCCGGAATGTACTGGATCCGGGTGAGCGGCCAGGGCGCGAACGCGAGCGGACAGGTGGTGCGGATCGAGTAGCTACCTACCGTGTCCGGAAGTGCTCCAAGTACTTCAGGAGCCGCGTCCCATGCTCGTGCCCGAAGTACGACACCATCAGGTGCTGGAGCGTCCGGAGCAGGAGTTCGCGGGACGTCGCATTCGAGATGTACCCGTCCTTGAAGTAGTAGCCGGCGCTGGAGAGGTACTGCGCGAGGTCGCGACGGGAAAGGATCCGTCCCCCGACGGACGGGTCGAGGAAGAGGTCGGTCTCGGAGTCTCCATACCGCGCGAGCACGCCGTTCGGCATCCCCACTCCGTAGATCGGGAGTCCGAGCCGCTTCGCCACGAGCACGTAGAGCGTCGCGAGCGAGACGGACACGCCGGACCGGAGCTCGAGCACGCGGTGGAGGAAGGTGTTGTCCGTGTCGTAGTAGCTCCGGTAGTCGCGCCGGAACCGCCACTCGGTGAAGAGGACGTGGTTGAGGATCTGGATCTGGTCCTTGGGCTCGGCCACTCCGCTGAGGCGCGACGCGACGTCCGAGGCGATCCGGTCCAAGGGATCCGAGATCGCGGCCAGGGGAAGCCCGGGGTACTCGGTCCGGGCGATGACCCAGCAACCGTGCTCCAGGTCCACCTCGTCGTCCGGAGCGTGGGCGATCGCCTCGAGCTCCTTGTCCACCTCGCCGGAACGGATCTCCTGGAGTAGATGACGACAGCGCATACGGATCCGGGCGTCGGAGTCCTCGATCCACCGCTCCAGAACGGGTACGGCGGTGTCTCCCAGCTCCCGGACGTGCCCGGCCACGATCTCGTAGATGCGCGGGTCTTCGTCCGCGAGCAGCGAAACGAGCGCTTCGATCTCTTCAGGGGTCTTGGTCGAGGTCATAGGGTGAGGCTAGCAAAGCCGGTTTCGGCTCTCAACGATCCCTTCCCGGCGGGGATCGTACTATGCTCTCCCACATGAACGCATATCGCACTCCGGCCGGCGGATCGGCCCACGGAACCCCCTCGTACGACGCCACCCGACTCGCATCACGTACCGAACGTCCCAACCAGCCAACTCCGTCCTCGCCATCGGGATCGGTGCTCGTGGGACTCCTGTTCTCGGCCGTCCTCCTGGGCGTCGCCGCGCATTCGGCCCTCGCAGCGATCCCGTCCCCGATCGCTCCGGGTGACGAGTCCGGCGCCAATGGTCTGGAACTGAGCTGTCAGCGAAGTGCTCCCTGGTCGCTCCCCACGCCCGAAGAGCTCGCGTTCGGCGTCCGGCTCCCCGGATTGTCATCGCAGCCCCCTAGCTACGGAGCGTGGTCGAACGCCGGCTCACACCAGACGGGGCTCGGCGCCGACACCTTCGCTGACCGCCCGCAGCCCACGACAGCCGACCGCCGGAACGACTACGACGTCCTCTCCTACGACCTCGACATCGTCGTCCATCCGGAGACGGAGACGTTCGTCGGCACGGTGGGCATCGGGTTCGAGGCACTCCAGCCGATGACGACGATGGTCTTGGACCTCTACGACGGCATGGAGGTGACCGCGATCGTCACGGGCGACGGAGCCGGATCGATCGCAGGCAGGGATGACGAGCAGATCGAAGTGACGCTCCCGACCCTCGTCCCGTTCGGGGCCACGGACACACTCTGGATCTCCTACCGAGGGCAGCCCGGTCCCGCCTTCAGCACCTGGGACACTTGGAACTACCACGGCACGGGCGTCGACTCCTTCCCGATCGTCCAAACCATTTCCGTCCCGACCAGCTCCGGCCATTGGTGGCCCTGCAAAGACCTCACGACGGACAAGGCCCCGGGCTCGATCACGGTGACGGCGCCGTCCGAGTACATCCTCGCCTCGAACGGACTTCAGGTGAGCCGGGTCGAGAACGGAGACGATACGGCGACGACGAAGTACCGGACACAGTACCCGATGTCGACCTACAACTTCTCGATCACGCTCTCGAACTACGTCCACTGGGTCGAGACGTACGAGTCGGAGGCCACCGGCTACTCGATCCCGATCCACAACTTCGTCTACCCCGAAGACGAAGCAGATGCGCGAGTCGACCTCGCGTCGGTCCACGAGTCGATGGCGCTCTTCGAGTCGCTCTTCGGCCCCTATCCGTTCGCGGATCCCGACGTCGGTATCGTCGAGAAGTATGGGCACGCGGAGATCCAGTGGGGCACCGCTGCGATGGAGCACCAAACGATGACGAGCTACGGCTCGGGTTTCATCAACGGCACCGGAAGCTACGACTGGGCAGTCGCCCACGAACTCAGCCACCAGTGGTTCGGCAACTGCATCAGCCCCGCCACGTTCGATGACATCTGGCTGAACGAAGGGTTCGCGACCTACTGCGAGGCCCTCTTCGCGGGTTCCCGTGGCGGCGAGCCTGCCTACCGCCGCTGGATGACCGTCACGCGTCGGAGCAGCTTCCCCTTCACCGGCTCGATCTACGATCCCACGGTGACGTACAGCACGACCACCTACTGGAAGGGCGCGTGGGTACTCCACGGACTGCGCAGCCTCCTCCGTCACTACTGCGGCACGGAAGACGGCGACGAGACCTTCTTCCGCATCCTCCGCGAACACGTCACCGGAGCCCACCGCTACGGCTACGCCTCGACCGAGGACTTCATCCGTCTGGTCGAAGACGAGACGCGCGGACTCGACTGCTTCACCTACTACCCACGGAGCTACTTCGGCCCCTACCTCTACGGCGCCGGCCGTCCGACTCTGCGCTACGACTGGACGACCGACTCCTCGGATCGCCGCCGCGTCCATCTCGCCGTCGAACAGATCCAGGACGGTCCGGTCTATCCCGACTCCGGAAAGCCGTTCCCGGACAGCCCGGACCTCTACGTCCTGCCGTGGGAAGTGCGCGTGTACTCCGCCACCGGCGACTCGATGTCGTTCTTCCTCGAACAGGACGAGCGGCAGGAGGAGGCGGACTGGGTGGCACCGTTCGCGGTCGACCACGTGGAGATCGATCCGGACCAGTGGTTCCTCCGGAACCTCGAACGCGGCACCCCGGTCGAGTCGACCAAGCTCCTCGCCACGGTCGCTCCGCAGCCCGTTCGCGGCCGCACCACGATCGCCTACGACGTGCCCGGCGGATCTACGGTCGAACTCGGCCTCTACGACGTCCAGGGACGTCTCGTCCGCGAGTTCGAGACGAGCGCCCAGCCCGGCCTTCACTGGGTGGAGTGGAACGGCAGGATGGACGACGGGAACGTCGCACCGGTCGGCGTCTACTTCCTCCGGGCCGCGGGAGGCGGACGCGAGGACACGCAGAAGCTCGTGGTCGTAAGGTAGGCGTCGACGCTCGGCGGATCGGAACGAGTTCGAGGCAGCGTCACGACCCTACATTCGGCCGCCTCGGTCAACGCGTGCGCCGCCCCGGTCTACGAGTCGGCGCGCTCGCCTTCCGGCTCCTCGTCTCGTCCCTCCAGCGCGAGTAGCTCCCGCTCGGTGAAGCCCGCCGCGATCCGGCCTTCGCGGTCGATCCGGCGTGGACCGGCCCGCCGAGGTTGGAACCGGTGGACGAGGTCGACGAAGTGCGCCTCGGGATCGAGCCCGCGGAGCTCGCAGGCGGCGCGGTACCAGGTCGTCCCCACCCCGACGTGCCCGATCTCTTCGTAGTAGATCCGCTCCAGCACTTCCGCGCTCTCGTGGTCGCCAGCCTTCCCCAGCTGATCGCGCAGACGGTCCGACACGTCGAGTCCACGTGCCTCGAGGATCCTCGGGACGACGCCGAGACGGCCGGGAAGGTCGTCCCAGCGGATGGCGGTTTCCCAAAGACCGAGGTGTACCGGTTCGCTCCCGAACTCGCCGCCGAGCTGTTTGAGACGACGCATCAGCATCCGCGTGTGCATCACCTCTTCGCGCGCCACCTGGAGCATCGCCTGGTAGTACTCCTGAGGCTCGCCCGGAAAGTCGGCCACGGCCATCAGCATCAGCTCGATCGCGGCGAGTTCGATGTTCGCGACGGAGTGGATGAGCCGGTAGCGGCCTCGCGGATCGCCGAGCTTCGGGCGGTCCGGGATCGTCGAAGGATCCACCACCTGCCAGCTCTCCGGACGTCCCGGCCTCACCGCTCCGAGCGGCTGGTCCGCCTTCCCCGGATACCGGAAGACAGCGGTCCCGAGCTTGGCCGAGTCGGCGCAGAGCCTCGTCGTGAGCCGGAGCTTCGTCTCGATGTCCCTCTCTTCCAAGATCCCCTGGATCTCCTGGACGACCGACCTCTCGAGCATTCTCTACCTCATCTCCTCCGGCCCGACGACCCCGCGGTCACTCCTCCGCCCACCTGGGGTACTCCCTCTCGGGCATGGCCAGTCGGAATCATAGCGGACGACGATTGTCGTGCCGCGCTCGAGAGGGTAGCTTCTCCTTCCGTGAGCGAGACTTCCGCAGAAAGCGTGATTCCACGCGACGTGCTCGTCCGGGCCATTGGCCGGGAGCCGGCTGCATTGGAAGCGTTCTTCGACCAGGTCTTCCCCCGCGTCTACCGCGTCGTAGAGAAGATGGTCCGGCAACGCGAAGCAGCCGAGGACGTCTGCCAGGAAGTGTTCTACCGGATCCATCGGGCCATCGATCGCCTCGATCCGGAGCGGGACCCACTCCCCTGGGTCATGACCATCGCGATGAACTGCTGCCGCAAGCACTGGGCCTCGAAGGCCGAGTCCCAGGCGAAACGAACGACAGGGATCGACGACCACCCGGGCCTGGACGAACGGATCGACTCCGGCGCCCCGGATCCAGAAGCGTTGCGAGAGGACGCGGTGAAGCGTCAGAAGATCGAGGCCGCGCTCCAGGAGCTGCCCGAACCGATGCGCGAGTCGATCGTACTCCACCTCTATGCGGGCCTAGGACATGACGAGATCGCCGACAGTTTGGGGATCGGTCACGCCGCGGCGAGAAAAAGGTACTCCAGGGCAATCGCCCGTTTGGGGGAATTGCTCGAGGATGTCGTGCCATGAGTGAAGAGCGGACATTGCCTCCCGATCGGGAGAAACGGATCGAAGCGGAACTCCGCTCGCTTCCGTCGTCGGCGCCGGCCCCGGACTTCCAGGACCGTCTCCGAAGCATGTTCGCGGCTGGCGAGCTCACCCCCACCCTGCCACGAGATGCCGAGGAGGACCCTGCAGCGGAGGGCTTCTTCGGAGAGTCGTCGGGTCGGACCGGGGCGTTTGGCGACGTCACCGATCGCGCGCGGGTCACGGACATCTCGGATCTCGCCGCCGAGCGCGGAGCGACTTCCGGTGGCGACGCCAACCGCTCCTCGCTCGGTGATTCCGGAGCCCCGAACTCGGGGACGTCGTCTCAGGGAGACCCGATCCCGCTCGACTTCGGCACCCGACGTGCGAAGAAGCCACGCCCATCCTGGCGGTTCTGGCTCGTGCCCGCGGTTGCGGCGGCCGCGGTCCTGCTCCTCTACTTCGTGCGCCCGACGCCGCCCGTGGTTTCTGGCCTCGACGTCGCGGCCCAGGGAAACGGCACGCTCCGCGTGGGTACCCGCGACTTCCCGATCGCCGAGGTCGAGCAGTACGCGTCGCTCCTCGAGCCGGGGACCAAGATCCTCGTCCAGGGCGACATGTCGGCCGAGATCCACATGACGGTGGAAGACGACTTCCGCCTCGTCGCGATCGCGGGCGCCGAGTTCACCGTCCCCTATCCGGCCAAGAAAGGCCGAAACAGCTTCCTCGTCGACATGGGCGAAGTGCGCGTCGCCACCCTTCCCGGTATCGACGGCGAGGCGATCGAGATCGGCGCGCCTGGCACCCGGGTGGACGTGATGGGAACGACGCTCGCGGTCATCGCCGACACCTCCAGCACCTGCGTCTGCCTCCTCGAAGGCACGGCCATGATGAAGATGAAGAACGGCGACATGCATCATCTCGAAGAGGGCATGCGCACCATCATGCACATGGACCCGGAGACCCCGGACGAGACCGCCCCGATCTTCGGGAACGAGCGGATGAAGCTGGAGATGCTGCGGACTGCGGTCGGTCCGTCCAAGTAACACGGCACATCGGCAGTCGAGCCGAGGCGGCCAACCCCCGAACCAGCGGCCGGTCTCCTAGCTTGCTTTGACTCCTCGCCAGACCTGACCGTACACTTCCAGTTCCATGTTCCAGATCGGCTCCAACACATTCGACCGCGCGGTCTTCCTCGCTCCGATGGAAGCCGTCACCGAGCGTCCGTTCCGCCGGCAGTGCCGGAAGTTCGGCGCCGACATGGTCTATACCGAGTTCGTGAGCGCCGAGGCGCTCATCCGGAATGCGGCCAAGTCCCACGACAAGATCTTCCTCGCCGAGGACGAGCATCCGGTCGGCATCCAGATCTACGGCAACCGCGAGGAAGCCCTGGTCGAGGCCACCCAGCTCTCCGAGCGGATGGGCCCGGACCTCATCGACATCAACTTCGGCTGCCCGGTGAAGAAGGTCGCCTGCAAGGGACAGGGTGCGGGCTCCGGGCTGCTTCGCTATCCGGACCTGCTCGTGGACCTCACCCGTGCCGTGGTCCAGGCCACCTCTCTTCCCGTCACGGTGAAGACGCGGCTCGGCTGGGACGACCGAAGCATCATCATCGTGGACCTCGCGCGGCGTCTCGAAGATCTCGGAGTGGCCGCGCTCACGCTCCACGCCCGTACCCGCTGCCAGATGTTCAAGGGCAACGCGGACTGGGATTGGATTGCGAAGGTGAAGGAAGCCGTCTCGATCCCGGTGATCGGAAACGGCGACGTGACCGCGCCCGAGGACGTGCTCCGGATGTTCGACCACACCGGCTGCGATGCCGTCATGATCGGCCGGGGCGCGATCGGCAATCCGTGGATCTTCACGCGGGCGCAGGCGCTCCTTTCGGGACGGCCCGATCCCGGCCCCCCGCAGTTCGAGGACCGCGCACGGCTCTACCTGGACCTTCTCGCCGAGAACATCGAGATGAAGGGCGAACGTCGCGCCGTGCTCGAGATGCGCAAGCACGTCTCCGGCTACCTCCGCGGCATGCCGAACATCTCCTGGCTCCGCGGTCGTCTCATGCAGGAGACCGACCAGGCGGGCGTCGAAGGTGCGGTTCGCGACTATCTCGAGCGTCTCGCCGACCCGAAGTTCGCCGGGCTCCGCGAGCACATGTCGGTCAGCTGACCATGCCGAGCCCCCGCGGAACCGGAAACCAAGGACGGCCGACTCGCGGACCTCGAAGTCGTCCGGAACGAACGGATCGGCAACGATCCACGAGCCTCCCCTCTCCGGAAGCCTGGGCCGAACTAGACCGAGTCGCACGCGCAGCCGCCCGACGGTCGCATGCCTTGGCGAACGATGCGCCCGCGGCACCAGGAGTGGCGTCCCCCTCCCGCGGACCGCGGGGTGCGGCGCTCCTTGCTGGGAACGGCGCCGTCTTCCCGGGCGCGGAGCTAGGTGGAGAGGAGGGCGTCGCCCTCTCGGCCGAACGACTTGCGATCTACGCAGCGCACATGGCCGGAGAGACCCGGTTCCGCCATCTCGTCCTACGCGGCGGCGCGCGAGGTGGTCAGGATGCCGGCCCTCCCACGTCCGCCACGCTTCAAGTGCTGTTCGAGCTGGCTCCGGAACTCGTCGTCCACTGGGGAACGAAGGCCCGACCCAAAGGTGGACAAACCGTACGCGAGCTCTTGCCGGGAGCGTTCGGATCGGGTCATCTCGCACCGTCGACGGCCAAGGGAAAGACGGCCGCACGCACTGGGGCCACGACGCGCAAGACCAAGGCCGCAGCGAAGGCGGGCGCGCTGACGAAGCGGAAGACGAAGGAGTGACGATGCGGAAGGCGGCAGGGACGCGGGTCGCGATCGGATCGGACCACGGAGGCTTCGACCTCAAGCGCCGACTCGTCCGGTCGCTCGAAGAGGACCACGGAATCGTCCCGCTCGACTGTGGATGTCATTCGACCGATGCGGTCGACTACCCTGACCTCGCCGTCGCCGTCGCGCGTGCGCTTCAGGAAGGGCGCGCAGACCTCGGCGTGATGATCGACGCGGCCGGCATCGGCTCGACCATGACGCTCAACCGTCTCCCTGGAATCCGCGCCGCACTCTGCCACGACACCTTCACCGCGGTGAACAGCCGCGCCCACAACGACGCGAACGTGCTCGTCCTCGGGTCGCGCGTCGTCCACGCCGGCGAAGCGGTCCGAATCCTCCGCGTGTGGCTCGGCGCCTCCTTCGAAGGCGGCCGTCACCAACGGAGAGTCGACAAGATCCGCGCCCTCGACCAAGGACGCGACGGAGGAGTGCTCTCATGAAGCCGAGCGAAGTGCCGGACGCCTGGGTGAGACAGGTCGCAGGCGAACTGCTGAAGCGGCTCGATCCGAGCGGAGCGCCGAGCGCAGCCGGTGAATCGGGGAGCGGTCACGGCTCCACAGGCGGATACGGTTCCGCGAGCGGATCGGGCGGCGGCTACGACGGCCCGGTTGGAAGCGCGTCGGCCGGCGGAGACGCCTCCACAGGCGGATACGGTGCTTCGTCCAGCGCCCCCGACGGGGCCTCGTCCTGCGGTTGCGGAGGTGGAGGCGTCTGCGGGTGCGGTCCCGCCGTGGCGGGCTGCCGGATCCCGGGCTTCGAGAACGGTCACGACCGAGACCGGCTCGAACTGCTCCGCGACTACGGCGTCGCGCGTCTCGGCTGCCTTCCCGGCGTGGGCTCGGTCGACCAGGCGCTCGCCGCGATGATCGACCACACGATCCTCAAACCCGAGGCGACCGACCGCCAGGTGATCCAGCTCTGCGAGGAGGCGCACTGTCACGGGTTCGCGTCCGTCTGCATCCAGCCGATCTGGGTGCCGCTCGCGGCGCGCGTCCTCGATCACAGCCGGGTGCGAGTCTGCACCGTGATCGGGTTCCCTCACGGCGCCAATCGGGCCGAGGTCAAGGCGTACGAGACGCAGGTCGCGGTGGCCCAGGGCGCCCGCGAGGTCGACATGGTGATTCCGATCGGCGCGATGAAGAGCGGGGACCACAAGACCGTGGCGGCTCACGTCCGTGCGGTCGTGAAGGCAGCCATCCCCGGAGTGATCACGAAGGTCATCCTGGAGAACGCCTTCCTCACCGACGAGGAGAAGCGGGTCGGCTCCCAGATCGTCCGGGACGAGGGGGCACACTACGTCAAGACCTCCACCGGGTTCGGCCCGTCTGGTGCGACGTTGGAGGATGTCCGTTTGATGAGGGAAGTCGTCGGGCCGACGCTCGGGGTGAAGGCCGCGGGCGGGATCCGCGACACGGACTCGGCGCGGAAGATGGTAGAAGCTGGGGCCACGCGGATCGGCGCCTCCGCCTCTATCCAGATCGCAGCGTCCCACTAGCGCCGCACTAGCGTCCCAACAGAGCCCCACTAGAGCCGCGAACCGGGTCGCCCGAGCGATGCTCCGGCCTTCCTCGGAACTGGCCAGGCTCGTCCAGCGGGCCAGAGTCCCTATCTCCCTTGGACCTGCGGGATAGGTGGTGACCGAAGTTGACCCTTCCGGACCGGGTTGCTAGCGTACCCCGTCTTGACCCTGGGGGCCGAAGGAGTCCGTCCCCGGGAACGATCGCTTGCCCTCGGCGGAGATCTCCATACATGACGACCACCGCGATGCGCGTCCACGCAGCCGTAGCTTCCATTCGCTCGAACTCGTGGCGACGATCCTTCGGACTGCTCTTCATACTGACAGCCGTCTCCTTCCTCTCGGGCACGGCCGCCTGGGCCCAAGAAGGAACCGTAGTCGGGAAGGTGCTCGACGCGGAAACAGGGTCCCCTCTGGCCTACACGAACGTGTCGATCGTCGGGACGACCCGCGGCGCGATCGCGCGGGAAGACGGTAGCTTCGTCCTGGCCGGCGTGCCGGTCGGCTCGTACGAAGTGCAGGCGTCGTTCATGGGGTACACCTCGGGCAAGGTGCCGGTCGAGGTCCAGGACAAGCGGACCGCGACCATCGAGATCAAACTCCAGCCCACCACGGTCGGCAAGACCGACGAAGTCGTCATCACGGGAGAGCGACCGCTCGTCGACGTGGAGCAGGGCGCCACGATCCGTTCCGTCACGGCAGACGACATCAAGGAGCTGGTCGTCCGTCCCACGCTCGACAGCGTGGTCGAGCAGCAGGCGGGCGTCACCCGGGACCGCGACAAGATCCACGTGCGTGGTGGACGCTCCGACGAAACGCTCTACGTCGTCGACGGCGTCAAGATGCGCGACCTTCTCTCCGGTGAGTCGAGTGGTGGAAGTACGGTCAGCGCGCGTTCCGTCGCCGAAGTGAACATCATCACGGGTGGTTTCGACGCCCAGTATGGCGACGCGATGTCCGGTATCGTCGACGCCAAGCTCAAGGAAGGCGACGAGGTCTACCACGGCTTCCTCGGGTACACCACGGACCAGTTCACCGATGACTGGGACGTCGACCTCACTGAGTTCCAGCTCAGCGGACCCGTCCCGCTCGTGTCGCAAATGCTGAAGCCGCTCGGCGGGAAGGGCGCGGGCAAGGTCACCTTCTTCGCGAGCGTCTCGGCCGACCTCAGCAACGGCCACCTCCCCACCGTGGACACGACGGGCGGAAGCCTGATCTCGAGCTACCAGGACCGGCTCTTCGGAAACCAGTTCACCTACAAGAACTTCTTCTATCCGCGCGGAAGCAACGAGTGGCGCGGGCTCTTCAAGTCCGCTTGGAAGGCGTCCGCCCACCACAAGTTCTCGATCTCGCTGATGAAGAGCATGCAGTTCAGCGAAGGCTTCAACGACACCGACATCGCCCAGATCAACCGGAACGTGAACAACTACCCGTGGGCCTGGAGCCGTCGACTCAACAACTACTACACGGTCACGACGGACCGGAACTCCTTCTCCTTCGCCTGGAACCAGACGCTCAAGGAGAGCCTCGTCCACGAGCTCTCCGTCACGCGCTTCTTCACGGCGCGTCACCAGGACGTGCGCGGTCAGCTCTGGACCGAGTACAGCACCCTGACGGACGGGGACTACTACGACAGCGTCGGGAACATCGATCCCAACCCGTACTTCCTCGACGTCGGCCAGCCGAGTGCCTACCGTGATCGCTACATCCGCACCTGGGCACTCGACTCGAAGTGGACCCACTTCTGGAAGACGCACGAGATGCGCTGGGGCCTCCACTCCCAGTACGAAGACGTCCAGTACATGAGCCTCGATGCCTCGACCGTCGACCCGGACCTGCTCCCGCTCGGCCGCGAGTTCGACCTCTTCCACGTCTACCCGAACACGGGCGCGCTCTACTTCAACGACAAGATCAATTTCGAAGGGCTCGTCGCGAGCGTCGGTCTCCGCTACGACTACTGGTTCCCGGGAGAGCAGGTCGACACGCTCTACGAACGGCAGGACCGACCGACGATCACCGCAGCCGCGGCGCAGGAGTACTACGACAACACGAACTCGCTCTTCGGCTACCGGTACAAGGGCTACCTCTCCCCGCGGATCCAGGTCTCCCACCCGATCAGCGAGAACTCTCACCTCTACTTCAACTACGGCCACTTCACCCAGCGCCCGGCCTACTTCTACGTCTACGCGAAGAGCAGTTCGCAGAGCTCCGAGGACTTCCCCAACATCGGGAACCCGAACCTGGACCCGGAGATCTCCGTCCAGTACGAGCTCGGCGTCGGCCATCAGTTCACGGACGACAAAGCGATCAAGGTGTCGGTCTACAACAAGGACATCTACGACTACCCGACCTCGATCAAGCTCGAGAACGCGAACCTCTTCCTCTACCGGAACCTGGACTACGCCCGGGCCCGCGGAATCGAGTTCGAGCTCAAGAAGAAGCGCACGGACTTCACTTCCTGGGGAGCGACCTACACGTTCTCGGTCGCCAAGGGGAAGGCGTCGGATCCGAACGGCCTCCGTCTCGTTCAGGAGTCCGGTGGGGACGCACGCGAGACCGCGCTCGAAGAAGAGTACATGTGGTGGAACCGTCCCCACGAATTCAAGGCGTACGCCAACCTCTCGGTCGTCGATGGCGACGAAGGTCCGTCGATCCTCGGCGTGCGGCTCCCCGACGACCTCCGGATCAACACCTACCTCCTCGTACGGTCCGGGCGCGCCTACACCCCGGAAGACAAGCAGGGCCGTCCGACCGGGCTCGGCTATTCGAAGAACGGGCCGTTCGACTCGACCCTCAACATGACGATCACGAAGGGGCTCGAGGTCGCCGGAAGGCGGCTCGAGCTCTCCATCCAGGGCTGGAACCTGCTCAACCACAGGAACGCCACCGTCATCGATCCTTCGACCGGCGAGCGTTGGAAGCCAGGAGAGGGCCAGCTCAGCATCGACCCACGTGACAACCCCGACAACCTCGAGCTGACGGATGAAGCACTCATCGAGGTGACGGGAGACGAGATCCGGGTCAGCTCGCAGGACCCGAGGCTCGCGGGACTCACCCCGGGAACTCCCGAGTATCGGGAAGTCTTCGATCAGATCTACGAAGAGAACCTCGCCAGCACGGCTCGGTCGATTCGCGCCTCGATCCAAGGAACGATCAACCGCTACTCGGACCCGTCCATGATCGCGGCGCCGCGTCACGTTCGAGTCGGAATCGGAATGGAGTGGTGATGCGGACACAGGGCGCAACGGAGCGCACGCACATGATGGGCACGCAGCTCAGACGCGTACAGGAAGTCGCGGGAACCCGGGTGAAGACGACGCTACTCGGTGCGCTCTGCGCCGTCGCCGGCCTCGTCAGTCTCGCCCCTCTGGCTGCGGCACAGAACGAGATCGGAGTGCAGCGCGTCGCCACGTCGAGTGGCACGTTCCTCAAGATCGGGCTCGATGCGCGAGTCGCGGCTCTCGGTGGCGCCTATGCAGCCATCGTCAACGGCCCTCAAGCCACGTTCTCGAACCCCGCGGGGGTGATCACCGCGACCGGCCTTCCCGCCGCGAACGTCTCCTACGTCCGTTGGCTCGCGGACATCGGAATCGGTTCCGCGTCCTTCTCCCGTCCCGTCTCCTCTTTCGGCGGGCAGGTTGCGATCGGGTTCGCCTTCCTCTCCACCGACTTTCCGGAGACGACCGAGTTCTATCCGCAGGGCACGGGACGCACGGTGAGCTACTCGGACTTCCTCGCCTCGATCTCCTTCTCGCGACTCTTCACCGACCGACTGGCGATCGGCGTCACGGCGAAGCTCCTGCGTGAAGAGATGGGCACAGGAGTGGGCGGACCCACCACGACCGGTGCGCTCTTCGACGCCGGAACCGTCTATTCGCTCGGCTACAGGAACGGGAAGATCGCAATCGCGCTCTCCCACTTCGGCCCGGACCTCAAGCCGACCGGAAGCTACTTCAGCAACGTCACGGGCGCCGAAGTCGACTACACGGCCTACTCTCCGCCCACCTCGTTCCACCTCGGCTTCGCCATGGACCCGTGGATCGCCGGCCCCCACCGGTTGACGATGGTCACCCAGGTCGTCCACCCGGCGGACCAGAACGAGTCTCTCCTCTTCGGCACGGAGTACTGGTTCCAGGACTCCTACTCCCTCCGGGCCGGCTATGACTTCGCAGCCGACGAACTCGGCTTCTCCGCTGGGTTCGGGTTCAAGGTCCGGTTCTCCGGACAGGAGGCGGTGTTCGACTACGCGTTCACCGAAGGCGGCAACCTCGATGCCGTCCACCGGATCGGTTTGGGCTTCGGGCTATGAATCGGGCTATGAAAGAGAAGATGAGTCAATCGATGAACATCCGCCGGCTCCCTCTCCTCCTCGGACTCGGTCTCCTTGCGGCCTGTGGTCAGCAGTTCGATCTGCCGCCCCAGCCGCCGCCTCAGGTTCCGGTGGAGATCGACACCTACAACCTCGCGAAGATCTGGTCGGTCGAAGCTCCGTCTGCGATGGCGAGCCAGGGATCGCTCATCTACGTGATCAAAGGGAACCAGTCGATCGGCGCATACTTCGTCAACGACCAGGTCGCGAACCAGGCCAGCATCGTCTCGGACTTCGAGGGGCTGATCCGACCCGTCCAGATCGCGGTGGCGCAGCGCGAATCGATCTACGTCTACGTCGCGGACGAGGGCGACATGTCGATCAAGCGCTATCACTTCACCGGCGGATCCCCCCGGGCCTCGTTCACCGATTCGCGCTGGAACGAGTTCAGCGGACTCTCTGCGGACGGCTTCCTCAACGTCTACGTCTCGGATGCGACGCGGGACACCGTCTTCAAGTACACCCCGACCGGGCAGCCGGACATGCTCGTCTCCGACGAAGGCTCCGGGCGCGGGTTCGTGAACCAGCCGCACGGCCTCTACTGGAACGGTGAATACCTGATCTGCGCCGACACCGGCAAAGACTGGGTGCAGCGCTTGAACGGAAGCGTGACGAACACCGCCGCACCCGGCCCCGCCATCGGTGAGGACTTCGATCTCGATAGCCCCGAGGGCGTCTCTGCCGACCGCGGCGATCAGGAGTTCGTCTACGTGGCGGACACCGGCTCGGACCGCGTCTTCAAGTTCACTGCGGAAGGAACGTTCGTGGACTCCGTCTACACCGCGAGCAAGATTCCGCTCGCCTCGCCGGTCGAGGATCCCAAGCACCTGGCGGTCGCGGGCGTCCTCGTCTTCCTCGCGGATCCGCCCAACGACCGGATCCTCGCACTCGAACTGGCCGGAGTACCGGACACCACCGCCGCGGGGCGGCCATGATGGATAGGACACGCATGGAGCGCATCTCTTCGTCGACCCGGTTGTCGACCTCTTTGTCGGGCCTCAGGGCCGGCCTGATCCCAGTCGTCGCAGCCGCCGCGATTCTCTGCGCCGGCACTCTGACGACGTCGTTCGCGCAGGACGTCGACGTGGAACACCAGGTGACCACGGGCAACAACCTCGGCCTCGCGCTGCAGAACGACGGATTCATCGGAAACAACCTCGCGAGCCGGGAACCTTCGATGGAGTATCCGCTCGGATCGGACATCGAGCACCTGGTGCGCGCCGGCGTCTGGATCGGCGCGGTCGTCGCTTCGACCGGTGACACGCTCGTCTCCACCGCGGCCACGGCCGGATACGCCGGCTCCCTCGATGCGGCGAGCGAGTACGTGCCCACGTCGGAGATCCGCCAGCTCTCCACGCTCCCCTTCAGCCGGTACTTCTCCCCGGACGCGCGGAGCGAACAGGACTTCGTCTACTCCTTTGCGGACTCGGTCCGTCCGGTCGACAACACCGAAGACGCGCACGAGCCGATGAACATCCAGGTGACGACCACCACTTCGCTCTTCAGCTTCGAGCCGTTCGACGCCTTCGTCCTCATGGACTTCACGGTCGAGAACATCAACCCGTTCGAGCTCCTGAGCGACGTCTACGTCGGCGTCTACGCGGAGATGGCGACCGGCTACAAGACCCCGGACGATCCCAACTGGCGAAGCGGCTGGTTCGGTCAGAAGGACATCACCTGGGTCGACTCGCTTCGTATCTGTACGGAGCACCACTTCAACGACGACAACGGCGACGCTCCCGCCTGGGCCGGCTATCAGCTCCTCGGTGTCCGCGACGGCGACGGCAACGCGATCGACTTCGCGCAGGACAGCCTCGTCGTCTCCTTCAACTGGTGGAACTGGCGGGACGAGACCGACCGGATCGGCGATGCGCCGGTGGACGACATCGGGCGGTACCGCACGCTCAGCAACGGCGCGAAGCGGAGCACGGCCGGCTCGGAAGCCGGAAACAACGACCCTGTCACGCTCATCTCGATCGGGCCGATCCCACTTCTCGCGCCGGGTGAGAAGTTCACGGTTTCCTTCGCCTGGGTGGGTGGAGAAGCCGATCCGCGTACGGGCCGGACGACGAACGAGGACCTCCTCTTCAACGCGTCCTGGGCCCAGACGGCGTTCGACCTCAACCTCAACATCCCGCTTCCCCCGCCGTCTCCACGTCTCAAGGTCATTCCGGACCTCGGGCGACTCACCCTTCGGTGGACGGACGACCCTGAAGACTTCATCGACCCGGAGAGCGGCCGGAAGGACTTCGAGGGCTACCGGGTCCACATGAGCGAGAGTCGCCTGGAGAGCGAGTTCCAGCCGATCCTGGAAGCGGACGTGATCGATTCCGTGTTCTACAACACCGGAATCGAGAGCCTGAGGGACCCGATCACGATCGACGGAGTCGACTACGAGTATCGCTACGACGTCACCGGCCTTCGCGACGGGTTCAAGTACTGGGCGGCGGTCACCGCGTTCGACACGGGAACGCAGGAGATCGAGTCGCTCTCGAGCGGTCTCGCGCAGAACCGAACCTTCGCCTTCTCCGGGAGCCCGGTCGCTGAGAGTCCGAACGACGTCCTCGTCTTCCCGAATCCGTATCGCGGGGATGCAGCCTGGGACGGCGCACTCGGACGTGACCGGTATCTCTGGTTCGCAAACCTACCCGCGCGGTGCACGATCCGGATCTACACCCTGGCGGGCGACCTAGTGGACACCATCGAGTTCGACTCGGATTCGTACACCCCGACCGACATCCGCGGGATCTACGACCCGACGGACCGCACCAATCCCGAGGCAGACCTCCCGAGGCTCCCCGGCGGGATGGCCGCATGGGACCTCGTCACGCGTCAGGATCAAGGCGTGGCAAGCGGGCTCTACCTGTTCTACGTCGAAGACCACGCCACGGGCGACAAGCAGAACGGCAAGTTCCTCATCCTGAAGTGAGAGGCCGAGAGTGAACTCCGATTCCCAGAGGTTCGATTTGAACGACACGATGCGCTCTCATTGCCACGGCCAGTTCTCCAGCGCCGCGCGGGTCCACTCGGGCTTCCGTGCCCCGTGGCTCGGTTTGGCGTTGTTCGCCGCCGCGACCGGATTCCTCGCAGGATGTGAGAAGGACGCCGGTCCACTGCCCGACAACATCCCACCCACCACCTACCTCATGATCCAAGGCGCCGATCTCGACACCACGGACTACCGCCAGATCATGCGCTGGTGGGGCTCGGACGAGGACGGCCGCGTCATCGGCTACTGCATCCATTGGGACGGCGGCTGGACCCCACTCGAGGGCGCCACCCGTTGCGGGTTCGACGACGAGTTCGTCTTCACGACGGCCACGATCGACACCTTCGTCGTCCCCTTGGACGGCGAGTCGGCCAGCCGCACGTTCACGGTCCACGCAGTCGATGACGACTTGATCGTCGATCCGGTTGGAAAGAGTCAGACGTTCCCGCTCCGGAGCTGGGTCCCCGAGATCGACTGGTCCGAGAGTCTCTCTCGCCCGACCGTGAGTCTCCCCGCGGTGAGCTTTGCCGTCAGCGCGAGCGATCTCGACGGCAAAGAGACCCTCGACTACTTCCGTGCGTGGCTCGATGGAGAGGATCCCGAGGTCGCAGCGCGGACGTTCGCCGACAGCGTGTTCGCTCTCGGCCTCGATGACTTCGATGGGCGCTACGGCGAGCGCACGCTCTACGTCCAAGTGGTCGACGAAGCACGTACCGTAAGCCGGACCATTTCCCACACCTGGACGGTCGAGCCCCCGCCCACCGAGCACTATCTCCTGATCGACGGCATCTCGAGCCGGGACCCAGGTCAGACCGCGCACGACAACTTCTATAAGGCTCTGATGGACTCGATCGCCCCGAACGACTACTTCAAGTACGACGTCGCGCTTCGCGGGGACTTCCGCACGCAGGCGGAGATCGCCCCTCTCTTCGGGCTCTTCGACGGAGTGCTCTGGTACGGTGGGGGTGCGGCCCGCCAGCCCCAGGACGACGCGTCGCTCGCCCACAACCTCGGACTCGCCGAGGATCCCATCGTCGACTACCTCGATGCGGGCGGGAACATGCTCATCATCTACCAAGACGCGGTCGGCGATACGGCCGCGCTGAGTCCGGAGTTCGCCCAGAACATCCTCGGAATCGACGACTACTACCGGTACACCGCCACTGGCGAGGACGACATCAGTGTCGGGCGTGGAATGGTGGTCGAGTCGGTCGGTCTCGATGCAGGCGAGGTGCTCACGACGACCACGTCGAACATCCGGAGTCAGTTCATGATTCCGGCCAGCGACGCGCTACCGCTCTATTGGGTCGCGCCCGGGTTCCTCGACCCCGAGGAGTTCACTCCGGAGCAGGTCGAGCCTGCTCTCCTCGGGATCGCGTCGGAACGCCGCGCGGGCAAGATCGGAGTCGTCACGTTCCTGGTCAGCGCTGGGGCTGGGGCGAACTCCCCGGAAGCCATGCGGAACATCGCCAGGGACATTCTCCAGTAGCCCACCCGCCGACCGTGGGCGCGCCCCCGTACGTCGTGTGGGGGCGCCCACCAGGAGCGGCCACTGCTGCGACGGTGCCGAGCCAGGCCCTCTCCGAACCGGACGAGTCCGCCCCCAAACCCCTGGCGTAGTGGCCCTTCCCTCCAGGATCCGTCCGACAAATCGGTCCCTCGCCGATCCCTCGCGGAAAACTAAGTTATGGGGCACGGACCACGCGTTGACCGAAGGTCAGCCGCGTCTCTATACTCGTCGCTCAGCCATCTTCGGGCGGCCCCCGCCCACACCCTTTTCAGGAGGTCCATCAACAGATGAAGCGTGTGCTTCCGATCCTTCTCGGCCTGGGCGCTCTCGCGGCTGTCGCGGGCAACTCGTTGGCCGTCCCCACCACCATCCAGGACATCCAGCTGGGACTCGTTGCCGATCACTCGGACGTCCAGATCAGCAACGTAGTCGTCACCGGAGTGGGTGTGTTTGGATTCTTCGTCCAGACGATCGACCCGGACCCGACCTTCGGCCGTCAGTGGAGCGGCATCTGGGTCTACACGAACGCGAACAACAACAACGTCCAGGAAGGCGACCGCGTCAACGTCTCGGGCGAGTACTACGAGTACTTCGACTTCTCCGAGATCGACGTGACTGGCGGTGGCTTCGCGGTCATCGGTCAGGCTCCGGTTCCGGATCCGGTCGAGGTCACGATCGCCGAGGTCAATGACACGGGTCTCGACTCCGAGGCCTACGAGTCCGTCCTCATCAAGGTAGATCGTGAAGACCCGACGCTCTACGCCTTCGCAGCGAACTCCTTCAACGAATGGTACGTCCGCACCGAGAACTTCAACGGCGCGGGCAGCGACTCGCTCCTGGTCGACAACTACTCGGGTTTCGACTACGAGCGTCCGGCCGCCGGCACGGAACTCGAGTACATGCAGGGCGTCCTCGTCTACAACTTCAGCCAGTACAAGCTCGCACCGCGTGACTGCATCCGCGACATCGGCACGTCCTGCCCGCCGGTCCTCTCGGGCGCCTACGCGACGAGCAACTCCACGATCGACGTCGAATTCGGTGTGCCGCTCGACCCGAGCACGATGACGGACGAAGCGAACTACGAGCTCGCGTCCTTCACTCCGGTCCTCTCAGCGACGCTCATCGAGCCGAACGTGGTTCGTCTCACGACGGACCCGCTGACGCCCGGAAGCCCGGAGACGGTGACGGTCATCGACGCCCGTTCCGAGGATCTCATCTTCGGCGATCCGTTCCAGGCATCCAGCTTCCGCTCGGGAATCACTCCGATCCGGATGATCCAGGAAGTCGCCGATCCGTCGATCGACGACGCCTCCCCGCTCTTCAACGAGGTCGTCACCGTCGAAGGTACGGTCACCGGCGTCAACGGTAGCTACTACTACCTCCAGGACGACGACGGCGGCATGTGGGACAGCATCTACTCCCGCGTCGCCAAGCAGGGCGCGATCGAAGTCGGTGACAAGGTCCAGGTTTCTGGACGGGTCAACGAGTTCTTCGGCGCCACGCAGCTGAACTTCCTCCAGGGCATCAACAACTACCAGAACCTCGGAGTGAGCGCGACGCCGCCGGTGACGAACCTGCTCACCGCCGCAGACATCCCCTACAACGCGATCGTGACCTCCAACGCCGCGGAGCCGTGGGAGTTCAACCTCGTCCGTCTCGAGAGCGCGTTCCTCGACTCGAACGGACTCGGCGATCCGGCGTTCGGCGAATGGGAGCTTCTCCAGCTTCCCGACAGCGCCGGCGTGGACTTCGATGACTTCGGCCTCATCTCGTTCGAGCCGGAGCCCGGCATGGAAGTGAACGTCACGGGAATCCTGAAGTACGAGTTCAACCAGTTCCGGATGATGACCCGTGACCTGCTCGACGTCTCCGGCGTCGGCGCGGACGCTCCGGAGTTCGGCGCCACCGCGACCCAGGTCGCGCTCGGTCAGTCCAGCCCGAACCCGTTCACGACCTCGACGAAGATGCTCCTCACCGTTCCGCGCACCGCGCAGGTCACGGTCCAGGTGCTCGACGTTGCGGGTCGCCTCGTCCGGACCCTGGTCGACGGTGAGTTCGCCGCTGGCGGACACGTGGTCCAGTGGGACGGACAGACCGACCTGGGCACCGCCGCTCCGGCTGGAACGTACTTCTACCAGCTCGTCGCGGACGGCCAGGTTCGCTCTCAGAAGGCCGTCAAGCTGAACTAGTCTAGATCCAAGATCGCGGACCACGCCGAGAGCTTCGTGTCTCGGCGTTGATCCCGACAGAACGAGAAGAGCGGGAGCCACGGCCCCCGCTCTTTTTTGTGTCCCTCAGCGCGAGATGTTGATCCCTCGCCGCTTCTTCGGATCGTCCGGCTTCCCACGGTCCCAATCAGGTTGGAACCGGCGCTCGCGACGGCGCTTCGAGAGGACGAAGTTCCGGTGCCGGGCCGTGAGCATCTGGACGTAGAACGCGACCACGATCACTCCCAAGATGACCGCGCCGAGTCCCCATCGCCATTCGCCCATCGTTGCCTCCGCAATCCCCGCGCGCTAGCGCCTGGGATCGTCGTCCCGCTCCCGGTCATGGAACTCGAGCACGCGGAAGTTCTGCTGCTTCCGCCGCCTCCGAGAGCGCGTCAGCATTGGGATGCCCTTGAGGAGGATGAGCCCGGTAACGAGACCACCGACGTGCGCCCAGTGCGCGACCCCCGGACTCCCACCTGAGAGCGACGAGTAGAGCTCCATGAGACCGTAGATCATCACGAAGTACTTGGCCGGGATCGGAAACAGGAAGTAGATGAGCACGGGCCGGTTCGGGAAGGTCAATCCGTACGCCAAGAGGATGCCGAACACTGCGGCGCTCGCTCCGATCGTCGGATACGGCGTGCTGTGCGCCGAGGTGAGCAGCGTGAGAACGGCGCCTCCGATTCCGCAGAGGAAGTAGTACTGCAGGAATCTGCGGGTCCCCCAGAGGAACTCGAGCTCGGAGCCGAACATCCACAAGGCGAGCATGTTGAAGATGATGTGGAACAGGCCGCCGTGGAGGAACATGTACGTGACCATCTGCCACACGTAGCCACGGTGCCAGACGTCATCCGGGATGAGGCCGAACCAGCTGAGCAGGACGTCCCCGACGAGGAACTGGAGCAGGAATATGATGAGGTTCCACGCCATCAGCATGCGGACGGCCGTGGCGAGCGAGCCTCCCATCATGAAGCTCCGGCCGCCCGAGTCGTAGGCATATCGGTTCATCTTCGCTAGTCGTCCTCTCCCCAGGTGTCGCCACCGTGGTAGCTCGTCCCTCGAAGGATGGCTCCCTCTTCGATCCGGAGCGAGCATGTATGAACGTCGCCCTGGAGCCTGGACCCGGGGAGCAAGTCGACCCGCTCCTTGGCCCTGAGGTCTCCCAGGATCTTTCCCTCGATCCGAGCTTCGTCTGCCTCGACGTTCCCTTCGATCGTCGCCTTCGGTCCCACATAGACCGAACCTTGCACCTTGAGGTTCCCGAATAGGGTCCCGTGGAAGACGATCGAACCGTCTACCCATACATCGGCATGGAGGGTCACACCTCCATCCACGACGTTTTCGGACCGTGTGGGGCCGGCCGGGCGCGGAGGGAGCGAGGCCCGGCTCGGAACGACGTCTTTCTTTTCATTTCGGCGGAACATCGTGTCTGATCCTAACCTAGGCCGGTTCGCTTGGCGACCGCCGGAGAGCGACGAGCGTTACGTCGTCCTCCAGAGAGTTGCCTCCGGAGAACACCTCCACCTCGCGAACGATCCCGTCGAGGAGCGCGGGCAGAGGTTCCGATGCCTGGTCCCGGAGGAAGATTCCCAGCCGATCCTCCCCGAACGCCTCGCCCGCCGGCGCCCCTGCCTCCGTCGCGCCGTCGGTGAAGAGGAGGAGGACGTCCCCCGGCTCCATGGTGATCCGTCCGAGCTCGAAGGGAGTGGAGGGATCGAGCCCGAGGAGCAACCCTCCCGCGGACAGCCGTTCGAGTGTCCCCCTGGCCCGGAGGAGGAACGGACGCTCGTGCCCCGCGTTCACGTAGCTGAAGACGCCGTTCTCCGTGTCGAGCACCCCGTAGACCGCGGTCGCGAACTGGCCGGGATCGACCGATTCCCAGATCAGTCGGTTCACGCGAGAGACGATCTCCGCGATCGAGTACCGACCCGCCGCTTCGGTGCGAAGGGAGGCGCGGAGCGTAGCGAGGATGAGCGCCGCGGAGACGCCCTTTCCCGCCACGTCGGCGATGAAGATGCCGATCTGGGTGGGAGTGAGCGTGATGTAGTCGAAGGCGTCGCCGCTCACTTCCGTCGAGGGACGGTTCGTCCCCGCGATCTCGTACCCTGGAACGCTCGGTGCGGCACTCGGGAGGAACTTTCGCTGGATGGACCGGGCGAGGACGAGCTCGTGCTGGAGACGGGCCCGGTCCCTGCTCTCCCGATAGAGCCGGCCGCGGACGATCGAGATGCTGGCCTGATTGGCGAACGCACGGGCCACGCGCAGGTCCGACACGGTGAAGTAGTCGAGCGCGTCCGCTTCGAGGTTCAAGACTCCGATCACGTTCCCTTCCGCGAGGATCGGGACGACCATCTCGGAGTTCGTCTCGGGACGCGCGGAGACGTACCGCGAGTCGGAACGAACGTCCCCCAGGATCAAGGCCTCACCGCTTCCGGCCGCCCAGCCGACCGCGCCCTGACCGAGCTTCAAGTGGATCTTGTCGACCGTCCCTTCCGGATAGCCGCGCTGCTGGAACCACTCCAGGATTCCGCCTTGCCCGTCCAGGAGGTACATCGCCGCCGCGTCGTACGGCACCACCTTGAGGAGCTGGTCGAGCAGGGTCTCGCTGATCTCCTCGAGGTCCATCTTCCGGCTGAGCACCAGCCCGACGCGATAGAGCGCTTCGTTCTGCGCTCTCTCGCGCCGCGCGATCTGAAACGTCAGTGCATTGTCGAGCGCGATGCTGATCGGGTCCGCCAAGGTGCGCAGTGTGGCCAGGTCACGCTCGCCGAACGCCCCACGCCGCTTGTTCAGGACGACGATGGCGCCGAAGACGATCCCCGCCCGGTAGAGAGGAACTCCGAGGAGGCTCCGCCCCACGAACCCAGCCTGCCGAGCGAACTCGTGACTGAATCGCGGATCCTTGGAGACGTCGTGGCTGACCACCGCCTGGTCGTTCTCCACGATCCACCCCGCCATCCCCTGCCCCGGCTCCAGCGTCGGCCGATGCCGGGTTTCCGGGACTTCGTTGAAGGCGAGATGGAACTCGAGCTGGGTGTGAGCGTCGTTCCAAACGAGGAGGGACACCCCCTCCGCCTCCAGAGCTTCGAGGGTCAAGTTGCGGATCTCGAAGAGCAGAGGACGAAGCCGCAACGTCTTGTTGAGCCGACGGAACGCCCCGAGGAGGAACTGCGCATCCACCCCCTGGCCGTCGCGCCTCTGCCCGTCCGGGGCCATCAGTCCGCGGCTCCTCGGTCGACACCGCCTGGATCGGCGCCGCGCGGGTGGTCCGCGCGTCGGAAGAACACCCCCTCGCCGTCCACGATCGTGGCGAGGACGTCTTCCCCGATCACGACGAGGTGAGCCGGCTCGCCGACCTCGATCCGCGCTTGGTGGAAGGGCGCCCGAACGGAGCGCGCCGGCCCTTTGGTGTAGGCCTGGTAGGCCGCGACGCGATCCAGCCGCTGATCGGGGTCGGGATGCTCGCACGCGCCTCGGACACCGTAGAGAGGGCCGAGCGGCATGTGATCGGACCCGAAGAGCAGCCGGTTCGGTTCGACGCGGGCGTAGGGGTTGAGGGCTCGCGCCCGATCGGGTCCGAGGACTTGCTCGTAGAGCCCACCCGCGCCCTGCCAGTTGGCCGTGAAGTTCGGCTGCATCGAGATCCGGAGCCCACGCCGAACGGACCGATCGTACAGATCGGCGGGGAGCATCTCGGCATGTTCGACTCGTGGTTCCGATTCCGCCGGGAACCCGACCCGGTCGAGAGCCGAAAGGTACTGCTCGAGCGCGCGATCTCCGATCGCATGGGCGGCGACTCGAAAGCCGTTCCGTTTGCAGACGCGAAGCGCTTCCTCGAGACACGCGTCGTCCCACACCAGAGTCCCGAACGCCTCCGGCGCACCGGGTGCCTCACTCGGATAGGCTTCCCGGACCGCGGCCGTCCTCGCGCCGAACGAGCCATCGAGGAACAGCTTGATCCCCGCGAACCGGAGACGGGGCCCGTCCTCGGGCGCTGCGAACGAGGTGACCAGGTCGAGCGCCTCCCGGCCTTCGCAGCGAAAGAACTGACTCACCCGAACCCGCAGCCGTCCGGAACGATCGGCACGTCTCAGGGCAGCCCACCCACGCCGGTCGCCCATCTCCTGCACCCAAACGACTCCCCGTGCGAGGGCCTCGTCCTGGGCCCGGAGGACGGCCTCGTCCATCTCCTCATCGCTGGGCGGCCAGAGCTGCGACAGGGCAAGCGGCAACTCCTCCGAGGCCACTCCCAACGCAGGATCGAATCCCGGCCAGTCCGTCCCGAGGAGCGCGACAGCCGCCGAGTTGAAGGCGGCGATATGGCCACAGACCCTTCGTGCAGCAATGGCACGCGTCTCACCGAGCCGGTCGAGGTCCGCTCCCGTGAGCCCCTTCCGGTCCGGCCATCGAGACTGGTCCCAGCCTTCGGCGATCACCGGGCCTTCCCCCGGATGGACGCGAAGCCATGCCTCTAGGGCGGCGAGTGCCTCGTCTCTCGACCGAGCGTTCGAGAGGCGGGGCCTCGTGCGGCCGAGCCCGTGCCCCACGAGATGGGTATGCCCGTCGACGAACGCCGGAAGGCAAGCCACGCCCGGCAAAGAGAGCCGGGTCGACTCGCCCGAGTCCCAATGGAGGACGGCACTTCCCGGTGTCACTTCATCTGGATTCTGGGTGTCGATGGACGCGATCCGTCCGGCCCGAACGGTGAGTACGGCCGGAACCACGGCTCCGTGGGCAAGCAGGATCGGCCCCTCGACACGCGTCAGCCGACGGGGAGGGTTCGTCTCACTGGACGTCACGAGCGCCTCGGACGGAAGGCGCCCATCCTCTACTCCAGCCAGTAGAGGATACGACCGCAGTTCTCGCAGGTGAGGAGCTGGTCCGGATCGGTCGTCAGCGATACGGCAGAAGTCGGGAGTCCGATGTAGCAACCGAGACAGGTACGGTCCTCGACCGGAACGATCGCATGCGTCAGCCGCTTCGCGATCTTCTGGTAGAGCCGTAGGTCACGCTTGTCGATCGTCTCCAGCAGCCGCTCGCGTGCGGCCTGAAGCTTGTCGAGGTGCGGATGGGCGAAGCCCATCTTCTCCTCGGACGACTTGAGTTCCGGATCGGATGCTTCGCGGATCAGGATGTCGAGATCCTGGAGCCGGAAGAGGTTCATGAGACGGACACTGAGCGCGCTATTCGACTGCACCGAACTTCCCTTCCAAGAGGTCGGCGAGATCTTCGAAGGTCTCACAGGCCTGGAGCTTGTCCCGGACTTTCTTCTCCTTCACCAGCTCGGCGATCCGACCCAGGAGCGGCAGATACTCGTTCCGCTTGTCCTGAGGGGGCGCGACGATGAGGAAGAAGAGGTGGACGGGCTTCTTGTCCATCGACTCGAACTCGACGCCAGCGGACGAACGCGCGAACAGGACGCGCAACTCGTTCACTGCCAGGCTCCTCCCGTGAGGGATGGCCACGCCTTTTCCGATGCCGGTGGACCCGAGAGACTCGCGCCGCTTCAGCATGTCGTAGAGAAGGTCAGGGTCTTTCACCCCAGCCCCTTGGACGAGACGATCGGTCAACTCTCTGAGGACGTCGTCCTTGGTCCGAGACTCGAGCTCTGCGCAGAACAGATTGGGATCGAAGTAGTGAAGGATAGTCGTAACCTCGCGAAGAGATTCAGAAACGTAACGGACTTCGACTCCGGAGAATATCCAAGCGCGACGAGGGCCGACAACCAGCAAAAACCTCGGTGTTCGAGGAAGCGGACTCGAATCACGCCAGGCTCACGAGAATCCACGCCTCCGCGTGGACACACGCTCACGTGTCGCTCGCGTATCGCTCATGCCTCGCCCGCGTATCGCTCATGGACGGCCCACCTTGGCCAGCCCCGATGTCTCCATCCATCCCCGCAGCTCGTCGGAGTAGAGCACCTCGACGAACCCAGGAGCCTCGCGCCCGGTCCGGAAGAGGGTTCCTCCCGGTAAATGGAACTCCACCGTCGCTTTCCCGTCCGGATTGCTCCGAACCGGAGCACTCTCCGCCACCACGACGGCGTCGGGCCGAGTCTCGGCTTGGATCCCCAACACTCCCAGCCAGGCCAGCCCGGCGAGCCACGCCGTCCCGAGCAGGAGTCCGAGCGCGACGCCCTTGCGACCGATGGTGCGTCGGTAGAGCACCCAGGCCCCCCAGGCTGCGAGGGCCCACCAGATGCCGGTGACCCAGGGAAGCGCGCTTCGGAGCGGGAAGAGGTCACGCGAGGAGGCGAGTGCCTCGAGCACCGCGTTGCTCTCCACCTCTGGCGCGCTGTCGATGTCCCGAAGGGCGAGCTCCAGGTTCGATTGAAGGTCGGGATCCCGCGGAGCGAGCCGACGTCCGCTCTCGTACGCGTGGACCGCGCGGCCCTTGTCCCCCGCACGGAAGTGCGCGTTCCCCAGGTTGAGCCACACCGCCGGGGACTCGTATCCCCCGCGGAGCACCTGCTCATAGAGCGAGGCCGCCTTTCGGGCCTCCCCAGCTCGGAACGCTTCGTTGCCGGCGTGAAACCGGGCCTCTGCCTCGGCCTCGGACAGGGTAGGGCTCGCCTTCTGAACCTCGCTGAGGTCACTGACGGCGCCGTCGATGCCGTCGATGCCGAGAGCGGGAGACTCAGCGATCGAATCGCCCGACGACTTCGCATGCCCCGATCCCGACGCGATCGTTGCCCCGGACTGAGCGAGAGCCACCGACGCCCCGAGCGTCAACGCGAGCAAGAGCGTCGTCGCCACTCCGGCTCCGCCGCTTCCCGTGTCTCGCGCACTTGGACCGCTCTTCCCTCCGCCCGACGCCGGACGCTTCTCCAGCTCGATCGCAACGACCCGAGAGCGTTCGATCAAGTCTTCCGTCTGGCCGGGGTCGCCGGGTGCGAAGCGAGCGAAGTCCAGTGCGGAGAGGAGCTCCCCGAACTGCGCGATCACGTCGTCCGGGAACCCGTCTTTCCGCAGACGCTCGTTCAGCTCGTTCCTGGTTCGGCCCCGCAGTGCGAACCCGAAGCGGGTCTCTACGTACCGCGTCCAGATCTCGTCGAGCCCGCGGAGCCGTGCGTCAGCATCCCCGCCGGACTTGGACAACGCTTGGATCTCCTTCCGGAGACGTCCTGGTGCGCGCTCGCGGGCAAGGCGGTCGCGGTGTCGATACTCGTGGTCCTTACGCCTTCTCGCGAGGAGCGCGACGGCGAGGAGGGCCAATGGGCCGCTCTCGAGAATCCAGAACGTAGGGTGCTTCCAGGGCGCGCTCGTTCCGATTGGGCGGAGTTTCGCGTCGTCCCGGATCTGCCGGAGGTCCCAGCCCAAGCGCGTGACCGGGCCACCTGCCGGCCCTCCCGTACCGGGGGTGACCGCAACCTCGATCGAGTCGCTCGAAAGGGTCTGGTACTTCCCGCCCGAAGTCTTGAAGTACGACAGTTCGAGAGGCGGGATGATGAGCTGCCCGGTGGTTTCCGGAACGAGCACCACCTGGAACGTCTTCTTGCCTCCGAGCCGGTCGTCCGTCTGGGACGGAGTGACGGCTGGAGCCGCGCCGTCGAAGGTGCGGAAGCCCGGGATCTCGGGAATGGCGGGCGGACCGATCGCGGCGATGTTGCCCGTTCCGTCCAGAGTGAACGAGAGGGTGACCGGCTCGTTCTGCTCCACCTCGGTCCGATCGATCTTGGACCGAAGCCGGAAGGAGCCCACCCCACCGGTGAACGTCTCGGGCTTCGGATTCGGCAGGGGCAGCACCTCCACCTTCACCGGCCGGCTCTTCAGGACGACTTCGTGCTCCTCGAAGAGGCCGAAGAGATCGAACGGATCGCGACGTCCGCCGCGAGAGCGTCGTTCCTGAACGACGCAGCGCAACGTTGCCGGCCCGATCTCGAGCGTTCCGCTTTGCGTCGGAAAGAGTCCGTAGACGAGTTCCGTGACTTGGTAGGTGCGCCCATCGATGTTCGCGGTGGACGTACGCTGCGGTGGGATCTCCTCGCGGAGAAAGCCCTGGGTCGACGGCGGTGTTTCGAGCTGCGTCTC
This sequence comes from Candidatus Eiseniibacteriota bacterium, assembly GCA_020633975.1. Taxonomy (GTDB): domain Bacteria; phylum Eisenbacteria; class RBG-16-71-46; order CAIMUX01; family CAIMUX01; genus JACKCR01. Next base: position 1,166,987 of record JACKCR010000002.1, read on the forward strand.
GAGCACGCGATACCCAACGGCCTGACAGAAGCGAAGACGTAGAGTGACCTGCTCGCCGGCATAGACCTTGGACTTGTCGATCCTCGCCTCGACGAAGATCGGGTCCGGACCCGACGCGCCCGAGCCCGGGGCTCCCGACTGCGCTCCGCCCGACGCCGGAGGCGCGGTACCGGCTGCGACGATCTGGAGCTTCGTCTTGCCGCTCCGAAGAGTCTCCTTCCCCACCTGGATCTCGACCGGACCGATCGTGTACTCACCAGCCTTGTCCGCTTGGATCAGGAACTGGAAGGTGATCGACCGGCTCATCTTCCCGTTCACGAGCGAGAAGTTCGTCTGCTGCCCCGCCCGGCGGAACCGAAGCCCCTCGACCGGAGGGATCCGCGGCTCACCGTCGACCGAGGTCGCGCCCTCGATCGTCACTCCGAGTTCGATCGACTGCCCCACCTGCGCCGCCTCGGGACGAAGCCCGAGCTGGACCGACGCCGCCAGGACATCACGCGGCAGCGCTCCAGCGAATCCGAGGATTCCGGCTAGCAGGGAGAGTAGCCAGAGCCTGCCAGGTGCGACTCGCCACGGGGACGGCCTCCCACGGAAAGCCGGGAGCGACGCGGGCCGACGCCAGCCGGTCCGCTGCAGAGTTCCCAGGACTGCCCCCATCGCGCTCACCAGTCCTTTTCCACCTTCCTCGTCTTCGCGGCCGCCTTCATCCGTTCTGCCTGTAGCTGCATCTCCTGCTGGCCCAGGGCCTCGAGGAGCCTGCGGGCTTCCTCCGGACTGATCGGCAGCTCGTCGGCCTGCTCAGGCTGTGGCTGCTGTCCGTTCTCCGCCTGGTCGTCGTTCTGCTCTCCAGGATCCTGCTGGTCTTGCTGACCTTGCTCCTGTTGGTCCTGATTCTGCTCGTCTTGCTCGCCCTGATCCTGCTGCTGGTCCTGTCGCTGATCTTGCTGATCCTGGTCTTGCTGATCCTGACCCTGTTGGTCCTGCTGGTCTTGGCTCTGCTGATCCTGATTCTGGTCTTGGTTCTGGTCCTGCTGCTGGTCTTGGTTCTGCTGATCCTGGTTCTGCTGATCTTGGTTCTGCTGATCTTGGTTCTGGTCCTGCTGCTGCTGATCTTGGTTCTGCTGATCCTGATTCTGTTGTGACGAGTCCGGCGGAGACTCTCGCAGCAGCCGGTCGACGATCTCGAAGTTCGTCTTCGCGTCTCGGTCGGAAGGGTCGTGGAGGAGCGCCATCCGGAACGATTCGCGTGCTGCCTCGAGGTCGCCCTTCTTCACCTGGACGTCCCCGAGGTTGTAGAACGCGCGCGCGCGGAGCTTGGGATCATCCGTGCGGAGGGCGCGCTGGAGGGACGACTCGCTCGGATCGAGTTCGCGCGTTTGGTAGAGCGTCGTCCCGAGGTTGTAGTCGACGCGCGGATCGTCGGGGTTCTCGCGCCCGTACGCCTCGTAGAAGTCGCGAGCCTCCTCGAACTCACCCTTGCCGTAGGCAGACGTCCCATCGTCCGCGTAGGCCTCGCGGGGACCGAGCCAACCGAAGAGGGAGAGATAGTCGAGTCCCGCGACGGCAGCTCCCCCACCGGAGTCGGGACACCCGAGGAGACCAGTCCCCACGACACCCAGAAACAGACTGGCAGACGCCGCGCTGGCCGCGGCCGCACGAAGGAGACGACGACGCGCCCGTCCGAACCGCTTCCGCGTTCCGATGAGCCAATCGAGCAGGAGGAGGAAGAGTGCCGCAGCGACGAAGTAGCCGTACCGGTCCTCGAACTCCGTAGCCCAACCGCCTTCGAGCTCCCGCGCTTCCATCGTCTCGATCTCCTGATAGAGACGGTCGAGTGCGAGCCCGCCGGAAGAACCGTCGAAGTACTTCCCGCCGGTGGTGCGGCAGAGCTCCTCCAAGGTAGCGGAGTCGCACTTCGTCAAGACGACCTCGCCGTTTCGATCCCGCTTGTAGTCCTTCACCTTGCCCTGCGCGTCCTTGATCGGGATCGGCTCGCCCTTGGCTGTTCCGATGCCGACGGCGAACACCTTGACGCCGGCTTCGGCCGCACGCTGGGCCGCTGCCTGAACGTCCCCTTCGTGATCCTCGCCGTCCGTGATCAGGACGACGGCCTGAAAGTCCTCGGCGTCGGAGACCTCGTGCGCCTTCACGGAGACGTCGACCGCGCGCGCAATCGCGGTACCGGCGATCGGGACGAGCCCCGTGTCCATGTAGCGGAGGAACATTCGTGCCGCTCCGTAGTCGAGCGTGAGCGGGCACTGGACGAACGCATCACCCGCGAAGGCGACGAGACCGATCCGGTCGCCCTTGAGCCGTTCGATGAGCGACCCGATTTCCTGCTTCGCGCGCGTGATCCGGTCCGGCGACAGGTCCTCCGCGAGCATCGACTCGGAGACGTCGAGCGCGACGACCACGTCGATGCCGGACTTCTTCATCTCCACGACCCGGCTCCCGACCTGTGGACGCGCGGCGGCGACGGCGAGGAATGCCCCTGCAAGGAGGACGAGCACGGACTTGACGTACGGAGCCCAGGCGCGACGGTCCGGCACCATCCGCGACCAGAGCGGATGGCCACACCACTTCGCAAGGTCCGCCTCGGCCCGCCGGATACGGAAGAGCCACCAGACCCCGAGGATCGGGAGGATCCAGAGGAGGTGGAGGAATTCCGGGGCTGCGAATCGCATCGTTCCTTCCCTTGCGTTACGGCAATCGCCGCAAGAACGCGAGTCCGGTGATCAGTTCGAGGAGGAGGAGTCCGAGCGCGGGAAGGAGGAACCGGGTTCCCACGTCCGAGTAGTTCACCCACTCGCGGGTCTCCACCACCGTCTTCTCGAGTGCATCGATCCGGGAGTAGATCCCCGCGAGCGACTCTGCGTCGGTCGCACGGAAGTACTTCCCGTCCGTGATGTCGGCGATTTGGGTCAGCGTTTCCTCATCGACCTGGGCCGGCATCGAAACGTAGTGCTTGCCGAAAACGGGATCCTCGACCGGGAACGGCGCCTCGTCCTGATCGCCGACTCTGATCGTGTAGACACGGACGCCGAGCGAGTGCGCGAGTTCCGCCGCGGTGAGCGGATCGATCGTCCCCGCGTTGTTCCGTCCATCGGTGAGTACGATGAGGACGCGACTCTTCGCCTCCACGTCCTTGAGACGGTTGACCCCGTTCGCGATCGCCATCCCGATCGCCGTCCCGTCCTGGATGTCACCGAAGTCGATCTCGTCGATGAGTCGGTCGATCACCGCGTAGTCGGTCGTGAGCGGACACTGGGTGAAGCTGTTCGACGCGAACACGACGAGTCCGATCCGGTCCGTCTTCCGTCCCGCCACGAACTTCTTCGCTTCTTCTTTCGCGACATGGAGGCGGTTCTTCGGCTGGAAGTCCTCCGCCTTCATGCTCGACGAGATGTCGATCGCGAGGACGATGTCGATCCCCTCGCTCGTCACTTCGACTTCGTTCTCCCCGTCCGAGGACGCGCGAGCGCCACGATGAGAAGGCAGAGGGCGAAGAAGCGGAGCCACGGCAGTGCGGCCGCGCCGATCGTACGCCACGTTCTCCGGGCCGGGATCGCGTCCACGCTGAGAACGCCACCGGCGCGTTCATCCGGCGCCGCCGGTAGACGCGCCACGCGAAGAGGAGCGGCGGGAGGACGAGGAGCCAGAGTAGTTGCGGATAGGCGAAGCTCATCGCGGCTCCCCCTCTCCGGTACGCGTCGTCGGCTGCGACGACGGGGCCGACGTCGGTTGCGAGGACGGGTGCGCGACGGTGATGGACGTCGGATCCGTGTCATTCGCGTCCGCCTGGTTCGCGCTCGTCGCATTCGCGTTCGACTCGTTCGGTACCGGTGGCGGAACCACAGGCGACGACTCACCTGGACCTGCAGCCGACGGGCTGCCCGCCAGAGGATTCGTCGGCGGCGGAACTGTCGGCAGAGGGACGGTCGGGGGCCTGACCGCGTGCGGCGGAGCGCTTCCGTTGGACTGCGCGGGCGGAGTCATCGCCTCGACGCGCGCGCTCCTGCGCTTCCTTCGTCGACCGGGCAACCCAGTCGTTCGCCTCTTCGGTCGCACGCGTCGCATCCGCTGAGAGACGGTCCATCTTCGCGAACTTCACGAGGTCCGCGTCCCGAAGCCAGGTACGCAGCCAATCGACATCGGCGGCGTTCCACCTCCGATCTGCGCGGGCCGCTTCGATGATCTCCCGCTCCGTCTCTTCCACGGCCGGGATTCCGAACCGACCTTCGACGTAGCGTCTGAGGAGGAGCGAGAGCTCGGCGTAGTACTCCTTGAACTCCCCTTCTCGACGAACTTCTGGGCGACCAAAGCGTCGAGCCCCTTGCGGAACGCCAGCTCGGGCGGCAGCTTCGGGGCCGCCGGCTTGGCGGCCGGTAGTGCCACCGCCGCGGGCTTCCGCCGCAGATAGCGAAGCGCTGCCCAAGTGAGGAGCGCGACCGCAACGGCACCGAGGAGGATCCAGAGCCAGAGCCGCGACGGCACGAGTTCCTCCGGCCCCTTCGCATCCCGGATCTGCGCGAGCGCCGCCTGCTGGTCTCCCGCCCCGATCTTGGCGAGCACCGAATCCGGGAGAACGCTCACGACTTCCGCAAAGAGCGAGTCGCTGTACGCAACCGAGGTGTCCCCCTCCGACGAAACCCAGAGCAACGGGATCGGAGCGAGGCCAACGCGTCCCGTGTCGAACGCCGTCATCCGGAGACGGCGTGAGAAGGAGACGCGGAGTTCGTCTTCTCCCTCCTTGCGTCCTTCCTTCGCTACCGGAAGGTCTTCTGCGCCCAGAAGCGTGAATGGTCCGACCGAGTCGGCGAAGCTAGGCACGAGCAGATCGCCGCCGGCTGGCGCGGATCCTTCGAGGATCAGCGCGATCGGATCTCCAACGGTGAGCGTGTCCGGGACGATCTCGGCGCGGAAGTGGAGCTCCGCCGACGGCGTCCACTCCGCATCCGACGGCGTAGGCGTCGCAAGCGCGAAGAAGATCGCGAACGGCATCGCGAAGGCGAACAAGCTGATCGACCGAACGATGCGGAGAGTCGTAGAGGTGGCAGGGAGCGCCCCAAAGGCAGTCGAGAGAGCAGACGCGAAATGGAACGCCGCGATCGGACGTCGCTCACCTCCAGCCCCGAACGGCCCGTTCGACGGAAACTCGCCGCGCATCACCTGCCCTCCGCCCGGCGCCGGATCCGGCGCTGGAAGTAGCGGTGGAGCGGCTGGATGTAGTCGCCGTCCATCGGGAGAAGCACCGGCTGGACGCCGGCGCGCCGCATCGAGTCCGGGAGCTCCACTTCGAGACGCTGGTGGAACCGGGCCGCATGCGCCTCTCGCGTCGCACGGTCGGAGGTGTCGACGAGACGACGAACACCGGTCTCGAGATCCTCTACTTCGACCAGTCCGACGTTCGGGAGTTCGCGCTCCGCCGGATCGATGAGCACGAGCGGAATCAGGTCGTGTCGACGCGCAGCCACGGCGAGCGCCGTCTCGTAGCCGTGGTCGAGGAAGTCAGAAACGACGAAGACGATGCTCCGCCGTTTCTGGATCCGCGCGATCAACTCGAGCCCCTCTGCGAGCGACGTCTTCCGTCCCGCGGGACGGCCGAAGAGCACCTCGCGGACCACGCGAAGGACGTGGCTCCGTCCCTTGCCCGGCGGCACCCACTTCTCGACCCGGTCCGTGACGAGGCAGCAACCGACCTTGTCGCCGTTCGCAATGGCGGAGAAGGCAAGCGTGGCGACGAGCTCGGCCTGGACTTCCGCGCGGCTCCGATCCTTGGAGCCGAATCGTGTCGACGCCGACTGATCGACGAGGAAGACGACGGAGAGTTCGCGCTCTTCGTGGAACACTTTGACGAACGGGTTCTGCATCCGCGCGGAGACGTTCCGGTCGATGGTCCGCACGTCGTCTCCGGGGACGTACTCACGCACCTCGGAGAACTCGATGCCGAGCCCCTTGAACGCCGAGTGATACTCCCCGCCGAAGATGTCCTGCACGAGGCGACGACTGCCCAGCTCGATCCGCCGGACGCCTCGGAGCACGCGAAGCGCGATCTCCTCTTCGTCCTCGTTCGCGGCCAGGCGCGCGGCTTCCGACGACCAGAAGAGGTCGTCCTTTCCGCTCGGCTCTGTGTCTCGATTCCGTTCCATTCCGGTGCGCTCCCGGATCACGGCACGGCCACGGTCTCTAGGATCTTCCGGGCAAGGTCCTCGGACGTGACCTCCTTGGCTTCCGCCTCGTACGTGATGAGGATCCGGTGACGGAAGACGTCGAGCGCGAGCGCCTTCACGTCTTCCGGCGTCACATAGGCGCGTCCCTGGAGGAACGCATGGGCGCGCGCAGCCTGGAGCAGGAAGAGGCCCGCACGCGGCGAGGCACCGAACGCGATCAGCTCCTTCACCTTGAGCCCATAGTCTTCGGGCCGGCGCGTAGCTGCGACGAGGTCGAGCACGTACTCGCGGATCTTCTCGTCGATGTAGATCATCCGGACCGCGTCGCGAAGCCCCAGGATCCGAGCGGCATCGGCCACGGGACGGACTTCGGGGAGACGAACTCCCGACATCTGGGCGAGGATCTGTCGCTCTTCATCCTTGGTCGGATAGTCGACCCGGAGCTTCAGCATGAACCGGTCGACCTGAGCTTCCGGGAGCGGATAGGTCCCCTCCTGCTCGATCGGGTTCTGCGTAGCGAGCACGAGGAACGGCTTCGGCAGCGTGTACGTCTCCTGCCCGAGCGTCACCTGCTTCTCCTGCATCGCCTCGAGGAGAGCGGACTGCACCTTTGCCGGCGCGCGGTTGATTTCGTCCGCCAGGACGACACTCGCGAACACCGGACCCTTCCGCGTATCGAACTCGCCCGTCTTCGGGTTGTAGACCAGCGTTCCTGTGAGGTCCGCGGGGAGAAGGTCCGGCGTGAACTGGATCCGCGAGAACGGCACGTCGAGAGCCTGCGCCAGGGTCTTCACCGAAAGGGTCTTCGCCAGCCCCGGCACACCCTCCAATAGGATGTGTCCGTCGGCGAGCAGAGAGATCACGAGGCTCTGGAGAAGATGCTTCTGGCCGACGACGACCTTGTTTCATCTCCACGAGCAAGCTCCGAGTGATCTCGGACTCTCGCTCTACGGCTGCCTGGATCTCGCGTATCTCCGGATGCACCGTGTCCTCCTCCTCTGCCCTCTCCGGCTACTCGGCGTCCTGCCGCTCAGCTCGTCCGGCCGCTAGATTGTCCGGCCGCTAGATTGTCCTGCCGCTCAGCTCGTCCGGCCACTCCGCTGTCGGGCCGCTCAGCGGGCCGTCCGGCGTATTTTCCTGCCAACGGGCGATGTACGCCTTCCGGAGCGTGAGGTTCCCGATCCGATCCCATCTCCCGAAAACGTCATCCGAGTGCGGCCGAAACTCCCCAAATCGGGCACGACGAACCCTCCGCGTGCCCATCTCCCGGGGTACGTGCAATCTCCCTGCCAATGCGTCTTGGGCCCGCTCGTCGCGACGTTTCGAATTCGCGAACGACGAAAAAGCTCAGCCCTCGAGCCCCGGATAGAGCGGGAAGGTAGCCGTGAGGTCGTGGACCGCGCTCTTCACGCGTGCCGCGACCGCTTCGTCTCCCTCGGAGTCGAGCAGCTCGGCGATCCATCCGCCGATCAGCTCCATCTCCTTCTCCTTCATCCCGCGCGTCGTCACGGCCGGCGTTCCGATCCGGACACCGCTCGTGATGAACGGAGAGCGCTGATCGAACGGTACGGTGTTCTTGTTCACCGTGAGGTCGCCCGCCTCGAGCCAGCGTTCCGCCTTCTTCCCACTGAACCCCTTCTCCGAGAAGTCGAGGAGGAAGAGGTGGTTGTCGGTCCCGCCCGAGACGACGTCGTAGCCGCGCTGGAGGAGCGTCTGCGCGAGCGCCTTCGCGTTCCGCACCACCTGCTCCTGGTACTCCTTGAACTCCGGCTGCATCGCGAGATGGAAGCAGACCGCCTTCGCCGCGATCACGTGCATGAGCGGCCCGCCCTGCATGCCCGGGAACCCGGTCTTGTCGATCCCCGCCGCGAGCTCCTCTTCGCAGAGGATGAATCCGCTCCGCGGCCCACGCAGGCTCTTGTGTGTGGTCGAGGTGACGATGTGCGCGTGCGGCACCGGGCTCGGATGGACGCCCGCCGCGACGAGCCCCGAGATGTGCGCCATGTCGACCATGAGCTTCGCGCCCACTTCATCCGCGATCTCCCGGAAGCGCGGGAAGTCCAGAGTCCGCGCGTAGGCGCTCGCACCCGCTACGATCACCTTCGGCTTGTGCTCCCGGGCCTTCGTAGCGACGTCTTCCATGTCGATCCGCTTGGTCTCCGGCGAGACACCGTAGGCAGCGACATCGAAGAACCGGCCGCTGAAGTTGACCGCGAGGCCGTGCGTGAGGTGGCCCCCGTGAGCGAGGTTGAGCCCCAGGATCTTGTCGCCCGGTTCCAGGATCGAGAAGTACGCGGTCAGGTTCGCGCTCGCGCCCGAGTGCGGCTGCACATTCGCGTGCTGTGCCCCGAAGAGCTCTTTCGCCCGGTCGATCGCGAGCTGCTCGACTTCGTCGACGAAAGCGCATCCACCGTAGTAGCGCTTCGCGGGATAGCCTTCGGCGTACTTGTTCGTCAGCACGGATCCCACGGCTTCGAGGATGGCCGGCGAGGTGAAGTTCTCGGACGCGATCAGTTCGATCCCGCTGCGTTGGCGCTTCAGTTCACCGCGGATGGCGTCCGCGATCTGGGGATCGACTTCCGCGAGTTGGCGGATCATGGAGCAGTCTCCTCTTCGATGAGCTGAAGGATCTTCGGCATGGCGGCGTCGATCAGACCCGTCAGCTCCATGTAGGTCTTGCGGTAGGCGGCGAGGTTCCCGCCGATCGGATCGGCGACGCCGTGGGGGTCCCCGTTCACCTCGTCGGCGAACGTGGTGAGGATGTGGACGCGGCTCTCCGCCTCGGGATAGTTGGCCAGGATCTCCGCCCGGTGCTCGGGCGTCATCACCAGGACGAGGTGCGAGCCTTCGATCAGCTGCGCGGTGATCGGGTGCGAGCGATGCTCTGCGATGTCGATGTCGTCCTCAGCCGCCACCGTGACGCCGTTCTCACTCGCCGCGTAGCCGAAGTCGGCCCAGGTGCCGGCAGAACGCACGCGCACCTTGTCCGAGAGCCCGGCCTTCGCGATCCGGTCCTTGAGGAGTCCTTCCCCATCGGACTACGGCAGATGTTCCCGGTACAGACGACGAGGATTCGGTACAACGTCACCTCCTGCGACGGCTCTGACTACAACGGCTGCTACGGTCCTAGCCGAGACGCTACTGGCCGAGACAGCTCTGGCTGCTACGGTCCTGACAGAAACAGCGACCGAGCGGGATCTCGGCTCTCGCCCGACTCACTCCTTGAACGGCTCTCCCTCGATCTGGAGACCGCGGAGCGCCTGGATCCCGACGCGAAGCAGCTTCGGCTTGTCACCCGACACGTCGACCAAGGTAGAAGGCAGCGCTTCCTGCGGCCCACCGTCGACGTAGAGGTCCACGTCCTCGCCGAACACGCTCCAGGCATCCTCGGCCGACTCCGCATGCGGCTCCCCGGTCCGATTCGCGCTCGTCGAAATCACCGGCACACCGACTCCGCGCACCAACTCCTGGAGGAACGGACTGTTCGGGAAGCGGAAAGCAATCGTCCCATCGCTTCCAACGAAGTCCGGGACCGCTCCTTCCCGAGCCCGGAAGATCGCGGTGACCGGCCCCGGCCAAGCCACGTCGAGCAGCTCCCGACACTCGTCGGACGGAGTCACTGCGTAGCGATAGGCCATCTCCCGATCCGAGACCAGCGAGACGAAGAAGGCGACCCGCTGGCCTCCCTTCAGCTGGTGGAGCCGATCCCGAGCCGCGCTGCTGTCCCAGCGGCAGGAGAGGCCATAGATCGTGTCGGTCGGCAGGACGATCACGCCCTCGTCCGCGATGGCGGGGATGATCTTGGGAAGACGCTCGCGGGGTCCACCCCGAGCCCGAGGCGACGGTTTCCGAAGAGCTCCCGATCGTTCGTATTGTCTGACACCGGTTCCCTCCCGTTCGGCGAAGATCAGATCCACGAGACTACCCCCGTCGAGCGGAGCGGAAAAGCCGGTTTCCGGCCGGCGGCCGCCGGCCCGGGGGCGGAAGCAGCCGGAAGCGCGGTGCCGACGGAGGGCCGCAGGCCCGGGGGCGGAGGTGGCCGGAAGCGTGGTGCCGGGCAACCGTCCGAGACCGCCACATGCGAGGGATCTCCCGCGCGGCCCCGGTTCGGCTAGACTCGGGGCATGGAGCCGAAGAACCCTGCTCTCTCCCAGCTCGTCCGGACGAGTTTCGAGCCCGAAGAGGCCGAGAGGATCCTGTCCGGATTCCTCGCCTTCACTGCCGAAGCCATGGACGTAAACACCACGGTCGGGCTCTCCCTCGCCGGCCCGTTCGCCGCGACCGGGCACCGACTCGACGGCCTCGCCCCGCTCCTCGAAGGCGGGTTCGTGGATTGGGTCGTCGCGCGCGGAGAAGATCTCTACCTGGACGCCGAGACCGGCTTCGAGCACGCGATCCGGAACACGGAAGGCAGCGAGCTAGCCGAAGGGTCGCCTGGTTCGACCCGCCCCGACCCGTCACGGGGAGCATCCGCCGCCGATCAGGGTGAGGGTTCCCCTCACACGGCGGTGCCCGACACGGCCGGACCTCGTTCGGCCGCGGCTGCCGGCAGCACTGAGTCCGGCGGCGCCGCATCCGCGGCCGCGGGATCTGCCACGACCAGCGAGTCTCGGGCGTCCGAGCGCGTTCGGATCGGTGATCAGATCTTCCACCGGAACCAGGTCCTCTCGACCGAGGAGTTCCTAGGACGCCTCGTCGTCACGCCCCCGTTCCAGAAGACGCTCGCGACCACTGAACTCAACAACCTCCTCGGCCGGTTCCTCGGCGAGCGGGACCGGGTGTTCGGACTCACCGCCCCCACCTCCGTTCTCGCCATCGCGCACAAGCACAAGATCCCCGTCTTCTCCGACACGCCCGGCGGGTCCGTGGTCGGAAGGCGGATCGCCGCCGCCGCGCTCTCCGGCAATCGACTCGTCCTCGACCACAGCCGCGACATCAACCTCGCCGCCGCGATCGTCCTCCGCGCCGACATCGCCGGCCGGTCCGTCGCTGTCAGCATCGGAGGCGAAAGCCCGCGCGACCTTCTCGTCCAAGCATCTCTCCACCTCGAGAGGCCGCTCGGTCTCGGCTCCTGCTTCTACTCCGCCTTCCTCGAAGTCGCAAAGCCCGGCCGCGCCCGTCTCGCCTCGCGCTTCCGAAGCCATTGGGGAGACTCCGCGCCCCCCTCGGTGTCGTCGAACTCGCGTCCGACCTCGCCCTCCCACTCCTCTCCGCCATCTGGCTCCAGGAAGGACCGGTGAAGGAAGGCCGCCAACTCTACGCCTCGCGCGACGCCCTCCTCGAGGAACTGAGGGACCTCTACCTCCGCCGGGACCTCGAACGTCAGGTACGGGAAACCGGCGCGCAGATCCAGAGCCAGATCCAGAGCAAGATCGAGGAAACCCAAGCAACGCTCCAAGCCGAGGTCACGAAGGTGCAGACGCAACTCCAGCAGCAGGTCCAGCGCCTGCTCCATCAGGTCCTCCCCCCGCGCGACCGGAAGGACGACAGACCGTGATCCACGGCGGAGGGCGTGACGGCGGCGGGCGAGTCGGCGTGGCGCCGGCGGAGGGCGCGACGGCGGCGGAGAGCGTGGCGCCGGCGGAGAGCGTGAGGGCGGCGGAGAGCGTGATGGCGGCGGGGAGCGTGAGGGCGGCGGACACAGTGACGTCGGCGGACAACCTGGCGTCGGCTGCATTGGCGACCAGGGCCGGAGACACGTAGCTTGACGCTCTCCCGCCTCTCAGAACGACTTCGAGACGTCCTCACAGGAGAACTGCCCGGCGCCGATGCCCACCGGATCGCCTGGCCGGACCACCTCCCTCGGCGCGGCCCCGACGAAGTCCTCGACGACTACCGAGACGCCGCCGTCATGGTGCTGCTCTTTCCCAGGGACGGGCAGGTGCTGATCCCGCTCGTCGAACGCCCTACCACCATGCCCCACCACCCCGGCCAGATCGCCTGCCCCGGCGGTCGGCTCGAACCTGGAGAGGACGGCGCCACCGCCGCGTTGCGGGAGCTGGAGGAAGAGCTTGGGGTGCCCCCCGGGGACGTCGAACTACTGGGAGAGCTCAGCACCATCTGGATCCCCGTGAGCGGATTCCGCGTCCAGCCGTTCGTCGGCGTCGCCCGGAACGAGCCCACCTGGATACCCGACGGTCGAGAGGTCCAGCAGCTCCTGTTCGCCGAACCCAGTGACCTGGCCCGACGCGGCCCCACCGGGCTCTATCGGCGTCATCGAGACGGCATGGACTTCGAAGCGCCAGCCTACGAGGTCGGCGCCCGACTCGTCTGGGGAGCCACCGCGCTTCTCCTGGCGGAGCTCGGAGAGATCTGGAAACGACTGCCTTTGGAGGATCAGTGACCCGTCCGCAGGATTCCCGCGCTCAGAGCCCGAACACCAGCAGCACATCGAGCGAGACGCCGAACCGGCCTGCGGGCCGAACCAGCCCGACGGCGACGATCCTCCTCAGCTGCCCCGAGCAGCCCGGCGTCGTCGCCAGACTCGCCGGGTTCCTGTCTGGCCACGGCGGCAACATCACACACTCCGACAACCACACCGACTTCGCCGCAAAGCTCTTCCTCACGCGGATCGAGTGGCAGCTGGACGGATTCGACCTTGCAAGAGACGAGATCCCGCTCGCCTTCGCCCCGATCGCCGCAGAACTGGGCGCCGACTGGTCCCTCGCCTACTCCGACATCGTCCCCAGAGTCGCGCTCTTCGTGAGCAAGCAGGAGCACTGTCTCCTCGACCTTCTCTGGCGACACCGCGCCGGCGAACTCCACGCCGAGATCCCGCTGGTCGTCAGCAATCACGACGCGCTCCGCGGCGAAGTCGAACGCGAAGGCATCCAGTTCGTCCACCTACCCGTGACGAGGGAGTCGAAGTCAGAGGTCGAAGCCCAGGAACTCGCACTCCTACGCGAACACCGGATCGACCTCGTCGTCCTCGCGAAGTACATGCAGGTCCTGAGCGACGACTTCATCGACCGCGGCCCGCGCGTCCTCAACATCCACCACTCCTTCCTCCCCGCCTTCGTCGGCGCCAAGCCCTACCACCAAGCCTACGACCGCGGCGTCAAGATCATCGGCGCCACCGCCCACTACGTGACCCCCGAACTCGACGCCGGCCCCATCATCGAACAAGACGTCGCCCGCGTCAGCCACCGCGACGGAATCAGCGACCTCATCCGAAAAGGCAAAGACCTCGAACGCGTCGTCCTCGCCCGCGCAGTCCGCTTGCACTTGATGAACCGGGTGCTGGTGTACGGCAACAAGACGGTCGTGTTCGGTTGAGATAGTCGAGCGAGCTGCGAGTCGGGACTCTCAATGCGGTCGTGACCGTGGCAGACCGGCCGTCGAAACTCTCAACGGGTAGTGACCGCCGCGAGCCACCCGTCGAACTCTCAATCGATAGTGACCGTGGCAGGCCGGCCGTCGAACTCTCAATGCGGTAGTGAAAGTGGCAGAGCGACTGTCGAACTCCCAATGCGGTGGTGATCACCCCGCGGCGAGCTGCTCCGAAACCACGACGGCCATAACAACCGTCGTCGCACGTTCAACCCGCACCATGTCCGACCAACGGCGACGCCTACAAACTCGGCGGGGCGGACCGATACCACCGCCGCAACGCGAGGGACACAAACCGTGCCCGCTCCGCACAGTTTAATCTTCCGAACGCCACTTATACTTCTTGACAGCATTTCGCACCGCTGTCGACACGAAGTCGACATACGGTCTCCCTGTCACACCAGAAGGGGCCTAGGCGCCCCTGTACACAACGATCCACGACGTCGTGCCCCTCGACGACCCTCCCGTCGCTACAGCACTCCTCCGCGCACCTGAGAGACCCCAAAACCACGCATGGTAGGTTGTACTCGTTGGTCACGGCTCCTTCATCAAGCCGACGACGAACGCGGAACCACTCAACGACCGCGAATCAACCGGAGTACCTCATGCGCCAAACACTCTCTCCGCCCGGTCTCCCCATTCGGAGGCTCACCGACTCGCAACTCGTCGAACACGCAGATCTTGCGGTTCGGAGAGAACGCGCGTCCGTGATCGATCTGCTCGAGTCGCTTGCCGAGATCGATCGCCGATCCCTCTATCTGCGTCAAGGTTACTCCTCGCTCTTCGACTACTGCACCAGACGCTGGAAGTACGCCCCCGCCACCGCCGGTCGCTACATTGCAGCCGCCCGAGCCGCGGCACGCTTTCCCCAAGTACGAACGCTGCTCGACGCAGGGCGCTTGACCGTCTGCGCAGCCGCCCGACTGGCCAGCACGCTCAACGCAGAGAACTGCGACGAACTGACGTCGCGTGCTGCTGGCCGTACTTTCGCTGAGGTCGAGACCCTGGTCGAAGCCAGGCGGACAGCACCGCGAGTCCCGGATCGAATCCGGATGATCGGCGTGTCGCGCCCGACAAACCCGGCCTCCGCGCCCCTGTCGCTCGCGCTGGATGGAGAGTCGCGCACGCAGCGTTGCGAAGTTGGCACGGGCGCGGCGACCCGGGACGAGCGATCCGCGGAAGAACGACGAGGTTCACCCGGTTGCGAACGCCCCGCAGACCGCTGTCCCCAGCAATCCGAAGACAGGAGCGCCGCCCCGGATCGGCCGGCGGACGGCGCTACCAACTCCCAATACGGTAGCGCCCGCTCTCAGCCGACGCCCGAACGAGAGCTCCGCTATGAGATCCGGTTCTCCGCTCGGCAGAGATTCGTCGAGAAGCTCGAACGTGCGAAGTCGATCTGCTCGAACAAGGCGGACCTGGAGTCCGTTCTCGAGAGGGCCCTCGACGAGCTACTCGATCGTCGCGACCCCGAGCGTCGGTCGGAGCGGCGTGCACGCCGAGTCGCGAAGAGGCGCGCACCCGGACCTACGCCGGGACCCATCAAGGCATCGACACCGACATCCACTAAGCGAGCCACGCCTACACCCACGCCGCACCCCGCGAAGGGAGCCACACTCGTATCGACACCGACATCCGCGAAGGGAACCGCCATCGGGCCGACTCCGCAACCGCCGTTGCACCGTCGAGGCCCGAACCCCACACCGCCAACCGAACCCGCCCCTCGGACCCGTCACATCCCGGTCGACGTACGCGACCAAGTCTTCCGACGCGACGGCGGTCAATGCACATACGTCAGTCCATCGGGGTTTCGCGCGCGTCGCGGGTGTTCTTGCAGTTCGACCACCTCGTCCCGTACAGACACGGCGGAAGGCATACGCTGAGCAACCTCAGACTCCGCTGCGGACGACACAATCGAATGCGAGAAGACCTAGGTGGCGGTTCCGCGTGATGGATGAGAGACAGCTATAGCCATAGCTATACCTAGACCAAGACTAGTCCGTCCCAACGTTGCGAAGGAACCAGACCATCGCCCACAGAATCACACAGGACAACGAAGTGAGCAGCAAGACCACGGATCGGACGCCGCGGTCCGCGAAACGACGAGATGCGACCAAGCCGAGCAGGGCGATCGAGACTGTCACAAGCACCGCAAACGCGAACGGTCCAGACACCATCACCTCCGGCCGCCCGCCTCATGCGGCCAGGCTCGAGCTCAGACGCCCGAAGTCGGGCTTCCCTCGCTTCAGCCGTCGAGGTCAGACTTCGTAAACAGTGATCGAAGCCTCAGTCCTCTCGACGACAGCGCCTCCACCCCACCCGCTTGACGATCGATCACGCAGACGACGTCGTCCACGATGGCACCCGCCCGGCGTAGTTCCTCGCACGATTCGAGAACCTGACCGCCCGATGTCACGACGTCCTCCACGATCAGAAGCCGCCGGCCCGCAATCTCACATCCTTCCGCGAGTCGACAGGTGCCGTAGCTCTTCGCCTGCTTCCGCACGAACACTACGGGAAGCCCCGTGCGGAGTGAGAGGGCCGTCGCGACGGGCACCCCACCGAGCTCGAGGCCCGCCAGTGCGTCGATACCCGAAGGCAAGAGATCCGCCAGCGCACCGGCGATCGCGTTCAGCAACTTGGGATCGGACTCGAACTGGTACTTGTCGAAGTACTCTGCGGATGTTGACCCCGACCGGAGACGGAACTCCCCGTGGAGACGCGACACCCGGTTGATCTCCTTGGCTAGTGACTCGTGCTCCATTCGCGCTCCATCCGTCCGGCAAACTGCGTCCAACAGGCGCCTACCAAGACCCCTGCCGTCCAACTCGGCGTCCCAGTGGCTTCCGACCGAAACGGCGCCCGTCCAACTATCCAACCTCCGCTTCGTCGCACTCCTCCCGCCCATTACCAGGCACCGGGCCATCGATGAGAGGCAGGGCGCGGCCCCCTGCTGTCGCGTCGGCGGCGGGGAACACGCCCTTCGGTCCGAACAGAGAATGAGGATGGAGGTCCAGATCCAATCGCAAGCTCACGGGATCGGGCGTCTGCCCGGGGATGACCAGAACCGTGTCGACTCCACATCCGTTGCGGGCGACGGGAACCCTCACCGGCTCATCGCCCACGACCTGGAAATGCACGACCCCATCTTCGCCCGACGTGTAGAGCATTCCCTGGTAGAAGACACTGGCGTGAGACAAAGGCGCGCCGGTCGCATCCTCCCGGACCTGGATTTCCACTCTGTGGTAGCCAGGCGCGGTGGAACCGCCTGAAACCAGCTGCGCGATTGCGATCAACAGGAAACGAACGTCGAACATGGTTCTGACCTACTTCCTACGCTTCTCGAACATCGTAGTGCGCCGGAGAAGGGCTCGGACGGTTCGCGCGTGGACACCCTGCGAAGACCAACGTCATTTGTGCTCGGATGGCGGCCGGCCTACTCCTCACTCTCTCCAGATCGCCTTCGCCCTGCCCCACGAGAGTTCCTGGACAGGCAGGAGAGCGAACTGCACCGGACCTCGGATCTCTCCCTCTGGGAAAGCCGTGGTCGTTAGCTGGAAGTAGAGGTTGCCGAACAACCACTCACTGCAAACCGGCCAGTCCCGATCCGGCACTTCCGTTCGCCTCGGAGTCCAGTCCATGGGCCCAAGCGCCACGACTCCATCGGTACCACCGTTTCCACCGCGCAGTTTGAGTTCCAACGGTGCACCGGCGAGGCCATCGAACGCCATGTCCCGGATGACGAGCGGCTCGTCTACCTCCTGACACGGATCCCCGGAGGCCCAGCTCAGGACCAACTGCATTCGGCCGGACGACTCCGTGCCGGACATGTCGACCACGTACGCCCCGATGTACTGTGCATTGGCCGAACTCGTCAGACCCAGGATCAAGAGAAGCGCGACGCCAAAGAGGTACGGACGCATCCTCACTCCCTTCTCTCGCGACGGGCTGCCCCCGGTTCAGCGCGCCGTCTGTACACGGAGTGTACGCCGCATGGTCGGAGCGTCGGTCCTGTTTCTCCAGAAACTCCGTGTGGAAGTGCTGGTCCTCGGGCCATACACGGGGTCCGGGTCCCTCGGCGCTGGTCAAGGCCGAGAGCAGTCTCAGGGCACCAACTCACGGCACCGAGACGACAAACCTCGTGGAGTCGCGTGCGCCGAACTCGTCTTCTACGGCGACCTGAAGTTCCCGGTGGGACGGTCGGCGTACCCTGGCACGAACCAGAAACTGCCCGTGGCACCATCCATCCCCACCTCCGGGCGGTAGCCGTCACGGAACTCCTCGAGCGTCATGAGAACCGCGAGCTGGAAACGCAGTTCGTCACCGTCGGGATCGAGAGCGGACGCTTGGAGGTGCAGCGTGTCGCCAACGGAACCCGTCGTGTCCGGGAGCTGCGTGATCGTCGGCGGTGCGTTCAGGGCAGGCGCCCCGGGACCAGGGTCGTCATCGCTACACGCAGCCAAGGTGACGGATCCCACGAGAAGAACTGCCCAACTCCGCATCGCACGCCCCCCAGGCAAACCTCGACCCATCACCGCCATCGACCCGCCGATCTTCACTCGCGGCTTCCACCGCCCGGCACTGGAGAATCACCGCACAGGTCCCGCTGCTCCTCCAGATTCCCTGCGACGCGTGTCGCAAAGTCCGGGACACCGCTCAGCAAGGCAGATTGGCGCAACGAGACCCAACGCAACCTCGATCTCAGTCCGCCTTCCGCCCGATGAGAACACTCGCCATCCATCGCGCGGCGTCCACCTTCGTGCTCGGCTCCGCGTCGCGCGTGGCCAGCACCAGTGCCGTTGCGATCGCACGCTCCTGGTCCGAACCTGGCGACACCTCGTCGGATCCGGGATTCGCCGGGTGTTCTCCGAGAAAGACGTGCCCCGTGCGGGAGTCTGACATGTCGCCAGCGAGGACGACAAGAATCACACCGCCACGGCTGTCGATGAGCTCCACTCCACACGATCCGAGATCTGCGTAGCCGAGATTCCGCTGGACCTCGATGGGGGCGACAAGGCCGAGTGCGTCGCTGACGGTGGCAGCGGCGCCGGAGGTGTCTCGTTCGACCGCTTCCCACAGGTCACCCAGATCGCGCTTCGGATACTCGGGTGGCCGCACCTGGTGGTCACTGCGACTCAGGATTGCGATGGCGGCGACACCCACGAGGGTGCCGATGAGGAAGGTCCACTTCGTGGCGACGAGTCTGATGGGTGCGTCTCCTCACATTCGCTGCGGATGGAGAATCGAGAAGAGCGCAGAGAGGCGCAACACCGTGGGTGCGGCTAACCGCATTCCACCTACGTCAAACTTCACCGCTCCGCCGCTTCGAGGTACTCCCCACTCTCTCCGGCGTCACCGGAGTTGCCGTCGGGTCCGTCGCCTCCCGGGCCGCCGGATCCAACTTCGCACGTGACTCCGATCCGGGTGAGAGTGCCGGACCCGAGTTTCACAACGCAGAACGAGACGCCGCCCGCACCGCCACCGCCGGATCCACCCGGACCGCCGTCACCGCCAGGTCCTCCTGATCCTCCGGTCCACGAGTTCGTACACTCGCTCTCCGGATAGTCCTGCATGAAGTCGCCAGGACTTCCAGCCGTGCCGAGGCCTCCGCGGCCTCCGGCAGCACCAGAGCCTCCTCTGCCGCCGGTCCCGCCTTCGATCCGTACGTCCTGCAGGGTGATCGAAGAGTCGAGACAGAGAACGCCAATCGACGCGCCACCACCTCGACCTCCCGTCCCTCCCTCGCCGCCTTCACCACCGTCTCCGCCGCGTCCGCCATCGACACCAGGATGCATGCAGGCACATGGAGTGGTTCCAAAGGGCGAGCCGCCAAACGAGTATCCGGATCCTCCGCCACCCCCGCCGCCGCCACATCCGCCTGCAGTTCCGTCGCGGCCGCTGTCTGATCGCCACACCTCCAGCGAGCCGAGCGATTCCCAGACCCCATCTCCTCCACCAATCCCGACCTGTCCATCGGCGCCGTCCCCACCGGATTCGCCGTCAGGTGCGATGAAGCTGCCACCGCATGTCGAGGGCTCCAGCGCTGGCCCTCCGGGACCGGGCAGTCCAAACCCCGGTAACGGGCAGGTGCCTCCGCCGCTCCGTCCGTGCCGAACTCACAGTTCGTCGGATAGTCGCAATCCACGAGACCCGGCCCGGAGCCGCCCCATCCGCCGACACCTCCGAGACCGTCGGCCCCGTCGTTTCCCGGTGATCCGTCGGCTCCGACTCCCCCAGACCCCGCGTACACCTCGCAGTCCTCCAGGATCACGGACGAACTGCGAGCGACATAGACAGCGTACGTCCCCTCCGAGGACACAGCATCGTTCCTACCGAATCGCAACTTCCTGAGGACCGTCGGAGCGGCGACGCCTTCGATGAGGCAGTCGGTGCGTACGCCGTCGACTGTCGACCCCTCTACGATGGTCGTAACCGCGCCTGGATCCTCCCGCCAGACGGTCCCTCGTACGTAGCTTCCGAGAATGGACACTCCGTCGATGACCCGCACGGTCTCCCGGTAGGTGCCACCCGCCACGTACACCTTCCTTCGACCGAGTTCGGCTGCACGCGCGACGCCGGCCGCGATCGTTCGCTTCGGACGTTCTGGTGTGCCAGGGTAGGTGTCGTTTCCGTCGACCGCGACGAATGCGCCATCCAGTACGTCGACGTGAGCGCAGGGGCTAGGATCGCAGGAGACGTCGTCCCCCACATAGAAGCCGCCGATGGTCGTGCAATCTGACCGTGAGAGGACCGTACAGCCATCATCGTCGGAGCAGCACGCGCCAGTGGACCGGACGCCGCCAACTGGGGCTTCCTCACATCCGAGCGCTAGGGCCGCGACGATCAGAGGGACGAGCAGCAGACCGACCCAGCGTGCGCCTGCGCCCGTCATCGGGCGGTCCCCGCGGCCGGCCTCTTCTCCACTCTCCCTCCGCTAGGCGTCGAGGACAGGCTCAGCAGGTCGGCCACGTTCCTATCTCCCCGCTTCTCGACCATCTTCCACAGTGCCTCTGGCATCTTGTAATGCTGCATCTGCCCGCGCTCAGTGCCGACGTAGTCCAGACAGTGACTGCAGATGGAGAACCGAACCGTGTCGCCGGACGCCTTCGCGAAGATCATCTCTCTGTCGTGAGCGCACCTGCACGCTTCTTTCGGTTCATACGCCATGCGCGCGAGCATGGCATCGATCTGGCTGCGGCCCGTGAGTGTCGTCTCCTTCTCGTCGGACCCGAATCCGCGACGAAGGCTGATCGAGACAACCGTCTCCGGCGCAAGATCGAACGGACCGGGATCGACGGGGAGGCCGGACGTCCCGTCGTCGGAACCTCCGCACCCGACAATGAGAAGTAGGATCGTGAGGGCGGTCGTGGTCAGCGCTCGAATGGCGTCCTCCTTGGTTGTTCGACCTTCAGTTGGATCCGTATCCATCCGGTCGATAGTGATCACGGTCGATAGTGAGCCCGATCACGTCGACCCCAGATCGAGGATGATCACGATCCGGGGCCGGCCCTGCGCGCCGTAGGGACGGCGGCAGACCGAGATGCGAGCCGTATCCACCTGCATCCGGGATCGTTGGTCGAGGGTTGATAGCGGGCCAGCTCCGAAATCCAGGAACTCGAAGTCGGTGGGTGCTTTGGCCTGAGCGTGCGCCGTCGATGCCATCATCGCGAGCCATAGCCCTACGAGTGCGAGCATGCGATGCATGATCTCCTCCCCATCTGCGGCCGTGGACGGTCCCTGGAGTCCCTCCACTGCTGGCTCGCTCTCGAGTGTACGCCTCGCTGCCATCATCCTCTCCCGCTTTCTGCCGCGAACGGAGCGACGACCGACTCCTTTGACACAGATCGTTCCACGTCGTGGACCACTACTCGATCGGAGGTGCACAGATGGCGGGAAACAACCACGTCGAGAGTGCCTCCCACTGCGCGGCCAGGGTCGACTCCCACATTGGGAGTCCACCCAAACCGAGCGCGGTGTCACTACCGCATTGAGAGTGAACTCGACACCGCGTTCCCCGGACCGCGGAGCACACGCCATCCCCGCACCGGACTCCGGTCCCGGATCGCACGTTTGCCAGCGAACGGCCGTTTCGCTAGATTCTGGCGGGTTCCGGTACGACGAACTGCCGTCCGCGCGGATCGCGGGCCGGGCCGAGCCAGGGCAGCATCGACCCGAAAGCGGCCGCCCGACCCCCGCCCTGAGCGAAGGAAGCGAAGCAGGGATGTCATCGACGCTGGACAGGCTGTGGTACGAGGTGCGCCAGTACCGGCGGGGTCTCCCCACGGTGGCGTCGTTCGACATCACCGAGCGGTGTCAGTATCACTGCAAGATGTGTCGGTTCTGGATCGACGGCGATCACGACGAGTCCCGCGAGCTGAAGACCGACCAGATCTGCTCCCTCATCGATGAGCTGGTCGACGACCTGGGAGTCCGCCGGATCCGTCTTCTGGGCGGTGAGCCGTTCCTTCGGCCGGACGTCATGGACATCGTGCGACACGCCAAGTCGCGCGGGATCCACGTAAACGTCGTGTCGGAGGGCTCGCTGATCGACGAGACGGTTGCCGAGGAAATCGTCGAGAGTGGTCTCGACAGCATCCGATTCTCCGTCGACGGTCTGGGGCAGACGCACGACATCGTCCGCGGCAAGCCCGGCGCCTTCGCGCAGGTGGCGCGGGCGATCCGTTCCGTCCAGGACGCCAAGGTGAGACTCGGGTCGAAGACGCCAGAGGTGCAGGTCTTCGCGGTCGTGTCGTCGCTCAACTACGACCAGATCCTCCCGCTCTACGAAGCCTGCCGGTCCGAGACGCAGCCGGGATCCGAGTCCGCGGCAGAGTCCGGGGTTGAGTCCGCGGCAGAGTCCGAGACGCAGTCGGGTCGGAAACCTGGGGCGCAGTCGGACCGCTCTCCGATCCGGTTTCTCTTCGGGCCGGTCTGGGAGGCGACGGCGGACGAAGTGGTCTCGAGCGTCTGGCGGGGGAAGCAGCTGGCGGACCGGCATCACCTCCCGATCGGGAAGTCGCTCCAGCTGAATGCGGCGCAGCACGAGGAGCTCGAGCGTCAGGCAGAGTGCATCCGGGCGTCGCAGGACACGAGTCGTCTCACCCGCGTATTGGTCGGGCTGATCGGCCGACTCGGTCGTCTCGCGAGCCCGATCCTGAACCGCGAACACTGCCCAGAGACGAACGCGTTCCACGTCGATCCGTTCGGGCGGATCAAGCTCTGCTCGGTCTACATGAACTACGCGTACGGGACCTACCCGGAGTCGTCGGTGCGGAAGATCTGGTTCAGCCGGATGCACCGCGACTTCCACCGCGATCCTCGCGCGGGACGGCTTTCTCCCGCTCTGCAAGGAAGTGTGCGGCCCCGTGAGCGACTACTACGTCGGCACGCCGCGGCAGCTTCTGCGCAACCTGCTGCTTCGGGTGGTGCCGTCGCCGCTACGGGATCAGAGCACGGCGGCGCATGGGTTCCGGGAGGAACCGGCGGACCTCGTCATCGATCCGGCACCGCTGGCGAAGGGGCGCGACCTTGGGTCGGGGCGAAGCGGGAGACGGCGACGCTCGACTCAGCACCGCCCGGAAACAGCGGAGATGGGAACGAAAGGTCTGGAGACGGCGACGCTGGAGAAGACGACGCCGGAGCAGTCAACCACCATTGAAATCTGTCCAGTTCTCCCCCCCGCCCACTACCACGTCGAGAGTGCACACGTCGATCCACGCTCCGCACCCACACATCCTGATGCCGTTGCCGATCCGCGCTCGCGATCCAGTTCCCGGCATCGACCACGCCGGCGCGAACGCGCTGAACGCGAATCCCGTCGGGCCGGCACCAGCTGCACGTGGCCATCGCCCCGACACGGGATGAAGACGATCGCGGGATCCATGGCCCTCGTCAGCGGTCGGAGGACCAGCGCGCCGATCGACAGCCACGGGCCATCCGTAGGAAACGACGAGGACCCCGAGCCGACGGAGAACGAGCGTCAGATCGAGACGATGGACTTGGTTCGGCAGATGGACTTCGTCAGATGGAGTCCACTACTTCGTCGTTCCGTTGATAGATGCTAGAACATCGACCACGGAGCGTGAATACGAGGCCGCCGCCTTCGCGCACCGGACGAAGTACACCCCGGGCTCGGTCCACCGGCCAGTGTCCGAACTCGCCCGGCGCCACCGAGCAACTGCTCCAGAAGTGCGGAGACCACCAGCATCGAACACCTCGCTGTCGTCACCGTCGAACCTCGCAAGCGACTCTCTACGAACCGGAGGGTTCGCGACCCGGACGACTGGGATCGAGTTCGCAGCGATCCCGGAGATGACACAACTGACGTCCTACTACCCGATGCGGTCGCATGGAGATCGTTCTTCGGCGCGACGGAGACTCCAGTGGCGATCTCGCGTCGCAGGCGATGCCGCAGAATCTGGGATCGAGTCTGATGGAGCCGGCTCCCGTGACGTCCATCCGGTTCGAGCGTCGACCGTGCCAGGAACGGCCGGGTTCGGAACATCACCTCCCGATCCACGAAGACTCCCCACGTTGCGGCAGCCCGGAGAGACCGCGACTTCGCCAGAGGTTGAGGTGGGGAGATGGAGCTCGAGCGGAGCGTCAGGCAAGAAGTCAGCGTGCCCTGCTCGACGGACACGAGTCGTGTCACGCGCGCAGTTCCGACTGGCACGCCTTCGAGATCAGCCGACTCCGGAACCTCGATCGGGAACTCGCATCGGTGGAATCGACGCAGTTGCAGGTGATGAAGTTGTCTTCGATCGGAACGCGAGTGCGAGGCCCCACGACCGCCCGTTCGCCTGGTTCGCATGCACCACGTCCACGCGGTCGTATCCAGGCAGTCCGCGTCTAGCAGGATCCTGCCCCGTCGAAGTCCTGGTCCGATGAAGACCCTCTGGTCTCGCCGCTCGATGCGATTCCGCGACACCGGACCGCTGCTGCGACGCAGGCTGCTTCCACCACTCTGCACTGGCCCGTCGAAGTCGAGCCACCCCAACCGTCGGCACGGAAGTTGTCTCTGATCTCGCAGCGGGCGTCAGGCACGCTCCACCTCGGCCGCACTGTCGATCTCATTGCCGATCCTCTGCCTGAGGGTCGCGGAGGACGGCCCAGTAGGCAGAGCCCGGGTGAGTTCGCGAAACCACCGTCCCCACCGATCCGACGTATTCCGCACCCCGCGACGAGGGGCGCGGCGCGTTGGACCGTCCTGCACGGCGTATCCACCTGGATCGCGAAGTTGACGATCGGCGTCAGGACGGATCCGGCGCCGACGTCTCTCGGCCTCTGGTCCATTACGAACGTGGTCCGCCACGAGTGGACTCACGATGCCGCCTGGAGCGGTTCTGACTCATCAAAGCATGCGGGCTTGTCCGCTCCGATTGGCTCGTCGATCCGGTCCCGTCCTCGACCAACACCGAGCGCGATGAGCAGGCCACCTCGATCTCCGCAATCGTTGGGACACCGAGGCCGAGAATCGTCGCAGCCCTGAACGGCTCCGGACGGATCCGAGGACCAACGACGATTCAGATCAAGCCTCCTTGATCCTCGCTTCAGAACGCCTGGAAGCGTGAGATCACCGAGTCCATTCTCGATCTCCGGACTCGCCTCGTGGACGCCGGGCAACTCGTTGCTGCGGTTCGACGGTGCGGGCCCTCGCCCCACGAGAGAACAGCGACGCTGTCAGGGAATCCGACATAGCATGGCGTTGTCGAGTGCAAGGTCGGGACCTGATGCCGCCTCGCCGGGTCCAGGCAAACCCATCGGACCGATTCAGTCTTCCAAGGCCCAACGTGCAGCAGGCCACTCGGGCCATCGTCGGTGCGCGTGGCCCCCACGGGGAAGGCATAGCAGAATCTCAGGTGCTGGAGGCGTCCAATTCACTGTGTCCAGCCGCCGTGACAGTCGTCGGACGACAGGTGTATCCACTACCACGCTGTGAGTCGCCGCAAGACCGCGCACGTCCCCGCCGACCGCACTCCTTCAGCGCACTACCACGTTGAGAGTGCCCTACCCCGCGATCCCAAACCCCGGCAACCCGAACCTCTCCCGCGCCTCATCCGCGTCCGTCCCGTGCATCCGCCAGTACGGAAGCCGCTCACTGCGGGCGAGCCGCGCTCTTCCCCCGCGACTGTCTTCCCAGCCGAGGATCCGATGCGCGCCCTCCGCCTCGACGTATACAGTCAACGCCCGTCCGGACACGGTCCAAGACCACGGATACGCGTCGAACGTCCCCACGGGCGTCTCGAACGGAGCAGCCGCGTCCTTCTTCACGACGACGGGCGCCGCGTCGAATGGCCGGTGTGTCTTCCTGAGTTCCCAGAGCGACGGATAGAGCTGCATCTCGACGGTCTCGCCCGGCTCCAACACGCGTCCACCGAGTTCGCGAATCCAGATCCAGAGGTTGTCTTCGACATCGGTTCGGGCGGCCGGTGACACGCGGTCCTGCGTTCCTTCGGCTTCGAAGTAGCTGCGGAGTTCTTCCTTCCAGCCGGACTCGGTGAGGTCGACCCGGTGATAGACCTGACCGCACCATTCCTGCGTGGTGTGGACGACGCGTGCGGCCTGGAAGGGATGGTGGCCGAGGTGGGATCCGGCCACGCTGAAGACGGTGGTCATGGCGGAGTAGTCGTAGATGCCGGTGGGAAACTTCCGGAGTTGGTTGAGCTTGATGACGTACATCCGCTGGTCCTGCGGCGTCGCGTCGGACTCGACCTTGACGTAGGTGTTTCGGTTCAGCTCCTCGGCCGCGAACACGAGGACGGCGTTTCCTTCGCGTCGTTCGCCGTACCTCTCCTCTACCAGCTCGTAGCTGTTCACCTCACCGTTGCCGTCGCTCCACGTTTCGTAGAACGACGCGGGCACCGGCGGGTAGGCCGGTGCCGCGGTGGTGTCGGCGTTGTTGGTGTTCGGGTCGGACGCGCAGGCGGAGAGCGCGATGAGGGCGGCGGTCGCGAATGCTACGGTCAGCGCGCGCTGGCCCCCACGCTTCCAACGCGACGAACAGGCGGCCGCCATGCGGACCGCCCGTCTTCCTCTCACAGACGTCCTCCGCCGGCCATCTCCGTCTTGAACTCGTCGAGCTTCTTCGCGAGGCCCTCGTCCGACAGCGAGAGGATCGAAACGGCGAGGACGGCGGCGTTCTTCGCGCCGTGACGGTCGACGGCGAGCGTTCCGACGGGGACGCCGGCGGGCATCTGCACCATCGAGAGGAGCGCGTCGAGGCCGTTCGCGATTCCGCCGGAAACGGGGACTCCCAGCACTGGGAGTGTGGTGTGGGCGGCAACGACTCCACCGAGGTGGGCGGCGAGGCCGGCCGACGCGATGATGACCTTGATGCCGCGGTCCCGCGCGGTCGTGGCCCATTCGGTCACGGTTCCGGGCATCCGGTGGGCCGACATCATCTTCGACTCGAACGGGACGCCGAACTTGTCCAGCACCTTCTCTGCGGCCGCGATCACTTCCTGGTCCGACGGACTTCCATAGACGATCCCTACCACCGGTCGCGCGTCGCTCACTGCTTGCGTCCTCCTCGTCGATTCGTGGTTCCGCCGCGCCGGTCGGCGCGGTAACTAGGGTCCGATTCGCCGGGCCGCGGTTCGTTACGGCCGAAGCGTTTTGGTCTGCCGCGCTACTTCAGCGCCCGGTGCCCAATGTCCCGCCGGAAGGTCTTCCCTTCGAATTCGATCGTCGACACGCCCTCGTACGCCCGCCCGAGGGCGCTCCTGAGGTCCGGCCCGGTGCCGGTGACGGCGAGCACGCGACCGCCGGACGTGACGAGCGCGTCCCCCTGCCGCTTCGTGCCGGCGTGGAAGACGACGGTGTCCGGCAGCTCCGCCGCACGCCGCAGTCCTTCGATCCGAGCGCCGGTGTCGTAGGCGCCGGGGTATCCGGCCGAGGCGAGGACGACGGTCGCGGAGGCAGTGTTTCCGGAGGACGATCCGGTCCCAGTCTCGCCCCCCGCGCCCCCATCCAGCACGCTCCGCTCCAGCTCCGCAACGTCTCCCTCGCCCGTAGCCGACCAGTAGAGCGCGTCCGCGAATCCTGGGCCGAAGAGCGGCGCCAATGCCTGCGTCTCCGGATCGCCGAACCGGCAGTTGAACTCGACGACCGACGGAACGCCGGCGTCGATCATGAGGCCGGCGTAGAGGAGTCCGCGGAAGGGGCGCCCTGCCTCCGCGAGCGCGCGCAGAGTCGGCGCGATCACGGACTCCCGGATCCGGGTGAGGAGTTCGGGCGTGGTGCGCGGATAGGGTGTGTAGGCGCCCATGCCGCCGGTGTTGGGGCCGGTGTCGCCTTCGCCGATCCGCTTGTGGTCCTGCGAGAGCGGAAGGAGGAGGAACTGGTCGTCGCGACAGATCGCGAAGGCGGAGGCTTCCTCTCCCTGGAGGAACGACTCGATCACGATCTGCTTTCCGGCTGCGCCGAACTTGCCACCCATGAGGAGACGGACGGCTTCTTCTCCTTCGCTCGGAGTCTCGACGACGATCGCGCCCTTCCCAGCCGCGAGCCCGTCCGCCTTGACGACCTTCGGGAAGAGTCCTTTGCGGACGGCAGCGAGCGCGGCGGCTTCCATCGAGTAGACGTCGAACGCGGCGGTGGGGATGCCGTGCGAGTGCATCAGTTCCTTCGCGAAGACCTTGCTTCCTTCGATCTCCGCCGCACGCGCGCTCGGCCCGAAGACGGCGTAGCCTTCGTCCACGAGACGGTCGCCCACACCGGCGACGAGGGGCGCTTCGGGGCCGATGACGACGAGGTCAGGTGACTCGGCTCTTGCGAGTTCGAGCACCGCGTTGGGGTCATCCGCGGCGACGGGCAAGTTACGGAAGGGACCGTCGGTGCCGCCATTTCCGGGCGCAACGACGACCTTCCAGTCTGCGTGGTGTCGCTGCACGGCCCAGGCGAGTGCGTGCTCCCGTCCCCCGCCACCCAAGATCACGACCTTCATCTCGCGCCTCCTGCGCTCAGCGTCCTCGGACTCGTACTCGCTAGGCCCACCGAGCGTCTAGCGCGGCCACCGGAACGTTCAACCGAACCTCCGGCGAACGTGCCTTCAAACGGTGGAGGTCGGTCGGGCCCCAGAGCAGAAAGCCGGACGGTACCCAAGCCGTTCCCGGCGGTCAACGCGGAGGCGGAACCGGCGTCAGGCGTTCGGATCGCGCGAGTCGGCCCGTGTTCGGGACCGCTCGAGTCACCCGGCCGCCGACTCGCATCTACTCGGCAGTCTCACCCTCCCCCGGCTCCTCACGCTCGCCCGTCTCCTCACCGCCCGTCTCTGCCACGTCCGCGGGCCCCGGCGTGCCTCCGAGCCAGCCGGCGGCCGGGAGGAACCGCTCCACGCGCGGGAGCCATCCCCAACGGGCTCCAGGGATCCGGTCCATCCATGCGAACGCATCCTGCTCCGACAGGATCGGCTCGAGTCCGAGCGCGCGGACGCTCGTCTCCGGAAGGTCGGACCAGAGCGCGACCTCGTAGCTCTCGGTGACGCTCTGGAGCGCATAGAGGGTCTGGACGTGGAGGTCCTTCGGGTCGGCAGCGAACTTCGACGGGCCGGCGAGGAACCGGTCGAGCATCGCACTCGCAGTTCCGGAGCCGCACTTCGCGACGAGCAGGATCCGTCCGCCGGGCTCCAAGAATCTGCGCGCGTGCTGGAGCGACTTCTGTGACTGAAGGAACGAGTCGTCACGAGGACGTCCGCCGGCGTCGACCACGAGCATGTCGGGCCGCTGGGTGAACTCGACCCGGTGCGTGCGGTCGTGATGAAGACGAGACTCCGCCCGCGTCTCGAGGTCCGGGCCCTGGATCACCCGGAGCGGGAACGCGACCGGTGTGGACGGATCGAGGTCGCTTTCGCCCATCGGTGGATCTTCCACGGGAACGATCGACCAGTGGGCCGGGGCGAGCGCAGCAGCGGCTTCGATCTCCTCCAGCACGGGGTTGCCGACCGACTTGCCCGGGGCACACTCCTCGTTCCAGACGAACCCGTCGCCTCGAGAATCGGGGCGGACAGACCGGCGGTGGTTGCTCGCGGCCGCGCCGGGCTCTCCACAGCCGGGGAACACGAGCTTCGGGCCGCCACCGAAGCCGGCGAAGTAGTGATAGCTGACGTCGCCCAGGAGCACGCGCACGTCTGCGTCGAGATAGTCGGGGTGGATCCGGATCTCCGTGCCCCGCTGCGTGAGGCCGACGGCCCGGTGCCCCAAGAAGCCGTCCGCACTGTTCTGCACGATCCGCCAGCCTGCGAAGGAGCCGTCCGCGTCGAGAGAGTCCGCCCCGAGATGTCGGGCGAGGTCCGCCTCCGTCGCGGGCGCATGGGTTCCGGTGGCGACGAGGATGGTGCGGTCCGTGAAGTTCGGCGCGAGAGCTTCCAGGACGGTAGGAAGGATCCGCCGCCAGGCGCCGACGCGAGTCGCGTCCGGCACGACGAGAACGACGGACCTTCCGCGGAGCGACGCACGCAAGGTCTCCGCCCAGTCCGCGGGTTCGATCGTCCCTCCCGGCCGCGGATCGCTGGGTCGCCGACCGCTAGGTCCCGGATCTCCGGGCCGCGGATCGGCAGGCGACATACCGCCTGGTGGGCCCGTGAGGTCCGTCACGTCCCAGATCCGTTCGTAGAGCGCCCAGCGCGGCGGCGCGAGCACGGGGGGACGCCCGAGGTGTCGGTACAGGTCCCAGTGGTGGGCATCCTCTCCGCGGAGGATCCAGGCTGCCACGATATCTCCTTACTGACCCCTAGCTCTACCCGCGCCCCAGCTCCTCGTCCAACACGGAGCCTAACGCCACCGGATCGGCCTGCCCACGGGACAGTTTCATCACCTGTCCGACGAAGAAGCGGAGCAGGCCTGTTCGGCCCGCACGGTACGAGTCGACCTCACCCGGGTGATTCGCCATCGCCTCGCGTACCCAGGCCCGGAGCTGCGCATCGTCCGCGACGACGACCCAGCCGTGCCGGGCCACGATCGCCTCCACCGTATCCCCCGTCGCGGCGAGTTCGGCCAACGCTTGCTTCGCCATCGGGCCGGTGAGACTCCCCTCACGGACTCGATGGAGGAGTTCGGCGAGTTCGTCCGCGGATGGAAGGGTCGCGAGCCGACCGAGCACGTCGCCCCGGATCCACTTCGCCGCCAATTTGGGCGCGTCGCTCGCGGCCTCGCTCGCGAAGGCCCGCGACGAGTCGTCCTCGAGAACGCGCGCGCGGAGCAACTCCACGACGGACTCGAAGTACTGGCCGAGTTCCGGCGTCTCCGTGAGGACGGCGATCTCTTCGTCCGCAAGGCCGTACGCATCGGCGAACCGCGCGCGCCGTCGATGCGGGAGTTCGGGAATCGCGACGGAGATCTCATCGAGCCGCGCCTCCGAGAGTTCGAGCGGCGGGAGGTCGGGCTCCGGGAAGTACCGGTAGTCCGACGACTCCTCCTTCGCGCGCATGACGCGGGTCCTCCCCGTCGACTCGTCGTAGAGCCGCGTCTCCTGTGTGACAGGGACGCCTCGTTCCAGCAGCGCCCGCTGACGCTCGGCCTCGTGGCGCAGCGCGCGCACCACATTCCGGATCGAGTTGAGGTTCTTGATCTCGGTGCGCGTGCCGAGCTCACTAGAGCCGCGAGGCCGTAGAGACAGATTGGCGTCGCAACGCAGGCTTCCGTCTTCCATGTTGCCGTCGCTCACCTGCAGGTAGCGCACGATCCGCCGGAGTTCGGAGAGATACGCGCCCGCTTCCTCCGGACTCCGGAGTACGGGCGCGGAGACGATCTCGACGAGCGGGACGCCCGCGCGGTTGAAGTCGAGGAGCGTCGCACCTCGGAGCGTCGCACCCCGGAGTGTCGCGCCAAGGGACGTCACACCACGGCGTGTCTCCAGCTCGAGGTCATCGACCGTGTGCTTCGACTTCCCTGCGTCCTCTTCCAGATGGATCCGGACGAGAGACACCGGAGGATCGAGTGGGACGGCGCCGCCGGTGCAGAGAGGGTGTGCGTACTGCGTGATCTGGTAGCCCTTGGGAAGGTCCGGATAGAAGTAGTTCTTCCGCGCCCACTCCGTGCGCTGGTGGACCTCGCATCCGAGTGCGAGACCGAGCCGGACGGCGAGGTCGACCGCCGTCGTGTTGAGGTACGGCATCGCGCCGGGATGCCCGAGGCAGACGGGACAGGTGGCGCTGTTCGGTTCGTCCGGCGTGACCACCGAGCATGCGCAGAAGAGTTTGCTCGCCGTGAGGAGCTGCGCGTGGACTTCGAGGCCGATGACCACCTCGAAGGCATCGGCAGTTGGCGCTGTGCTGGAGAATACCGGGGTCGGCTCGCCCTCGCCGGTGTCGGACACGGCGCTCGGCTTCCGGTGCGACTGAGCACCTGCGTTCGCATTTCCCTCTGCACTCGCCTGCGCGTGCGCCTCTCTACCGAGCCGACTATTTCCGTCCGAGTTCGGAGGCACACTCGTACTCGTTCGTACACGAAGCGGGCGGTCCCGGACACCGAGTTCGGCCCCCTCATCGTCGCACCTGCGCGCGCTCCACTCTCCGAACGCCGGCGACTCCGGGTCGCGTTCCACGGAGCCGGCACCGTCCCCCATCGCCTCGATTCTGCTCGCGATGGAGAGGAGGTCGCGCTCACCGTACGGACGTCCCATGAGCTGCACGGCGAGCGGCAAACCGAGCGACGCACCGGACCTCGAGGTCCGCGAACGGCAGATCGGAACGCTGACGGCAGGTGCACCGGTCAGGTTCGCCAAGACCGTGAAGAGATCCGAGGCGTACATCGCGAGCGGGTCGTCGCGTTCTCCGAACGGGAAGGCGGCACCGGGGGTCGTTGGGAGCAGCAGGACGTCGACCGAGTCGAAGAGGTCGAACATCGCTTCGGTGAGCGCAGCACGGGCCCGCCGCGCACGTTCGTAGTACTCGTCGGCATATCCACGCGAGAGTGAAAAGGTGCCGAGAAGGATCCGGCGCTTCACTTCGAGCCCAAAGCCTATGCCGCGGACGCGCGCTTGGAAGGGCTCGATCCCGCTCGCCTCCGCCAGAGCCTTCTCGACGAGCGACGGGCATCCGTAGCGGACGCCGTCGTACCGCGCCAGGTTGGCCGACGCCTCGGCGTCAGCGAGCACGTGGTAGATCGGGACAGCATGGCGAAGCATCGGGAGCGAGACCTCGTCGATCGATGCTCCAAGCTCGAAGAAACGCCGCTTCG
This sequence comes from Candidatus Eiseniibacteriota bacterium, assembly GCA_020633975.1. GTDB lineage: Bacteria > Eisenbacteria > RBG-16-71-46 > CAIMUX01 > CAIMUX01 > JACKCR01. The sequence goes on from JACKCR010000002.1 coordinate 1,199,661, forward strand.
CCTCCTCGAGCGCGCGGGTCGCTTCGACGCCGAACGTAGCGTCCAACGGAGCGCCGGATGCGCGCGCCGCTTCTCCCGATTCCGGTAGGTCATGAAGAGCCGGGTCCCGGAAGTCGAGGTCACGAAGAACGCCGACACGCAAGGACTTCGCGCTCGCAGTCGGCGCATGGTGCGATGAGTCGCGCTTCGCTGTCGGGGCGTCGTGCGGCAAGTCGCCCCTCGCGGTCAGCGTGTCGCCCCGCGCGGGCCCGGTTGCACTGAGCGGAAAGCCGCCATGCGCGATCGCGGTCGCGTCCTGCCGGTCCGGTCCGGAGAGAGTCTCGAGCAGGAAGGCGGCATCGCTCGTCGTACGGGCCAGAACTCCAACCGTGTCGAGACTCGAAGCGAACGCGACCAGACCGTACCGCGGGATCCGCCCGTACTGCGGCTTCACGCCGACCAGTCCGCAGAACGCCGCGGGCTGCCTCACAGAGCCGCCGGTGTCCGAACCGAGGGCGAGAAGCGCCGCACCGGATGCGACCGCCGCAGCGCTCCCACCACTCGACCCGCCGGGCACGCGGCTCACGTCCCACGGATTGTGGGTGGGGTGGAATCCGGAGTGCTCGGTCGACGAGCCCATTCCGAACTCGTCGAGGTTCGTCTTCCCGAAGACGATCGCGTCGGCCTCACGGAGTCGCGAGACGGCCGTCGCGTCGTAGAGCGGGCGGTGTCCTTCGAGGAGCCGACTGCCGCAGGTCGTGGGCACGCCGCGGGTCGCGAAGTTGTCCTTCACGGCGACCGGGACGCCGGCGAGAGGACCGAGTCGCTCGCCGCGTTCGCGGCGTTTGTCGAGTTCGTCGGCGACCCGTAGGACTTCCGCGGCGTCGAGGTGGAGAAACGCTCGGACCGTCTTCTCGACCTGCCGGGCGCGCTCGAGGTATGCCTCTGCGACGCGGCGTGCGGAGACCTCGCCGTCACGTACCCGCGCGGCGAGTTCGCGCGCGGAGAGCCGGCGGATCTCCGCGCCGTTCATGCCTCGTCCCCGGAACGATCGACCACTCGAGGGACGACGAGGTAGCCGTCGTGTGAGGATGCTGTTTCGGCGATGGCGTCGTGCTGAGGCAACGAAGGCTGGACGCGGTCGGGACGCTCGACGGGTGTGCCGTCACTAGTCGCGAGTGAGAAGTCGCTCGCCGCGAGCGAGGAGGCACTCTCCCCAGCTGCGGCGACTCCCGCCTCCCCGAGCGCACCTATCCAGCCGACGATCCGCTCTAGGTCCGCTTCGAGGCCGGCCCGCTCTTCCTCCGGGATCTCGATCCGGGCGAGCCGCGCCCAGTCCGACACCGTCCAGGAAGTGCGGTCGCCGCTCATCCCGCAACCTGCACGAACCGGGTTCGCCTCGCCTCGGAGGTCATCCGACGACCTGCACGAACCGGGCGAGAATCTTCTTCCGTCCGACCCCGGGGAACGCGATGGAGAGACGGGCTTCCGGGCCGGATCCTTCCTCCGTCTCGACCACGCCGACGCCGAAGATGGCGTGCTGCACTTTGCGTCCGGCGAACGACTGCTTGGACGAGCCGCGGTCGATCACGGTCTCGCCGCTCGTGCTGTCCGGAGTGGCGTCGATCGGAGACATGGGACGTCCACCCGACCCCGCCCCACCCCGTCCCGAACCACCGGCGCCGTAGCCGCCAGCGCCGCGCGGGCCACCTTGTCCAGGTGCGCCGTAGCCGCCTCGCGACCCAGCTTGCCCACGGCCGCCGTAGCCGCCGGCGTTGCCACCGTACCCACCGGAGTTCCCGCCGTAGCCGCCCGCGTTTCCGCCGTACCCGCCACGTCCACCGCCATAGCCGCCGGAGTTCCCGTAGCCGCCGCGAGCCCCCCCGTAGCCTCCGTATCCGCCGCCGTAGCCCGCGCCCCACGCGCCCCAGGTCTCCGACGCTTCGAGCCATTCCGCGAGGGAACGGCCTTCGTCGTCATCGACCGTGAGTAGGTGCTCCGGGATCTCCTTGAGGAATCGCGAGAGACCACCGCTTGCGGCACGGTTCATCCGCCGACGTTCGAGCGAAGCGGAGAGCGTGAGTTCGCGCATCGCGCGCGTCGCAGCGACGTAGAAGAGGCGACGTTCTTCTTCGAGTTCCGCGGCGTCGTCGAGCGACGACGCATGCGGGAAGAGCCCTTCTTCCATCCCGGTGATGTAGACGACGGGAAACTCGAGCCCCTTCGCGTTGTGCACAGTCATGAGCGAGACGCGCTCTTCAGCTAGCTCTCCGCGGTCGAGGTTCGTGTAGAGCGCCACCTGGTCGAGGTAGGCCTGGAGTGCGTTCTCTCCGACGACTTCCTGGAAGCGGGCCGCGCCCTCCTGGAGTTCCAGGACGTTCGCCTGCCGCTCTTCCCAGGTGTTCCGCTCCACTTCCTTCAGCCAATGCAGATAGTCGGTCGCTTCGAGCACGCGGCGGACGAGCGCTTCCGGGCCTTCGTCCGTACGCGAGCGGAGTTCCAGGATGAGCTGTCCGAATTCGCGTGCGGCCTTGAGCGACTTCCCCTTCACGCCATCAGCCGGGGTGAGTTCCGCGCAGACTTCGGCCACGTCCTTTCCGGACTGGTCGGCTACGCGCTCGATCCGTTCGAGGCTGACGTCCCCGAGCCCGCGCTTGGGCGACGACACCGCGCGCCGGAACGAGACGAGATCGCGCGGATGCACCGCGAGTTTGAGGTAGGCGAGGATGTCCTTCACTTCGCGCCGCTGGTAGAACGCGATTCCGCCGACGATCACATAGGCGAGCCCTTGCTGGAGACACGCTTCCTCGAACGCGCGCGACTGTGCGTGGATCCGGTAGAGCAGAGTCACCTGTTCGGGTGAGATCTCGCCCTTTCGCGTGCGCGAGAGGATCTCCCGCACCACCTTGGTCGCTTCCTGTTCCTCGTCCGCGTGGACCCAGAAGCGGACGGCCTTTCCGCCGTCGTGATCGGTCCAGAGCGACTTGTCGAGCCGGCTCTCGTTGTTCGAGACGACCGCGTTCGCGACGTCGAGGATCGCTTTCGTCGAGCGGTAGTTCTGCGTCATCCGAAGGACGCGCGCGCGGGGGAACCGCTTCTCGAACTCCAGGATGTTCGAGATGTCCGCGCCACGCCAACCGTAGATCGACTGGTCGTCGTCGCCCACCACGGTCACGTTGCCGTGTCGGCGCGCGATCCGTTCGACGAGTTTGAACTGGACGTGGTTCGTGTCCTGGTACTCGTCGACCAGCACGTAGAGGAACTTGTCCGCGTAGGCGTCGCCCAGATCTTCGTGACGACGGAGCAGCTTCACCGCGAGAACCAGGATGTCGTCGAAGTCGACGCCTTCCTGCGCGCGGAGTTTGGACTGGTACTCGCGATAGAGCGAAGCGAAGCGGGCGCGGTCCGGATGCTCCCAGTTCTCGACCAGGTCGTCCGGATCCCACATCTTGTTCTTCGCCATCGAAATCACGTTCTGGAGGTCCCGGACGCGGGGAGCCTCGGCGTCTCCCCCGTTCTCCTTCACGACCTCCTTCAGCACCGACACCTGGTCGTCCTGATCGTAGACCGTGGGCGGACCGCTGAATCCGAGCCGCTCCGCATGACGACGGAGGATGCGCAGACAGATGGAGTGGAACGTGCCGATCCAGAGTGCGCCTGCGCCGTGTCCGAGCATCGACTCGACTCGCTCGCGCATCTCGCCCGCCGCCTTGTTCGTGAAGGTGACGGCGAGGATCCGCTCCGGCGGGACTCCGCGATCGACGATGAGATGCGCGATCCGGCGGGTGAGGACGCGCGTCTTTCCACTGCCGGCGCCCGCGAGGATGAGGAGCGGACCGTCTCCCGCGAGGACCGCCTCCCGCTGCACCTCGTTCAGTCCGTCGACGATTGGATTCTGCCGTTCGTGCACCGCGTCACTCCAACCTGCATCGAGAGATGTCTGGGCCGTTCCATCCGATTCGGTGGGGGCCGACGAATGACCGCCCCACGTCGTGGGATCACTCCACTCCACGTTGTCTCCTCGGAGCTCTGGGGACGCGGCGAGGTGGCCACGATCCTTCCCTGTGTCCTGGCACTCCTGTCCTGGCGGGCAGGGAGGCGCCACGAATCCGGCAGTGCCCCTTGCGGCGAGACCTGCCGTCAGGGCCTTCCTGGCCCCCCTCTGTTCTACTCGATCGGAGGTCGAGAGAGAAGGACGAACCTCAGAACTCGTAACGGACGCGGAAGTCGAGCGAATACGTCTCGGCGGAGGACCCGAGGTCGTCCTCTTTCTGATCCGCGGAGGCGTTGAGGAAGAACAAGTTGCTGATCCGGTAGCTGAGCGAGACTTCCCGCCCCGGATGCGCGCTCAGCTCCTGGGAGTACCGAACACTCCACTGCGGCTCGGTGATGGCACGGAACGAGATGACGATCGGATCGTTCGGATCCGTTCCGCCCCGCACGTCGACGACGTCGAGCCAGGGTGCTTCGCGGATCAACTCTCGCTCGAGCTGATTCAGTACCTGCCCGGTGAGGAATCCGCGCGCCGGGTCGGCCGAGGATCCAGTCGCGAACTCGCTGCTCTTGAGCTGTCCGATCGTGAGGAGGTCGATCAGGTCTTCCTGCGTGTAGTCAGGATGGGTCGGACTCGAGACGACGATGGTGAGCGCCTCGCCGGGAAGCGGAGAGCCGTCCACGTCGATCTTGACGAGGATCGTGCTCTCGCCTTCGGGGTCCGCGATGTCCGTCTGCGCGGTGACGTCGAGGACCGGGTAGGGGCCGGTTCCTGTGTCGAGGAAGTCGATCCGCCCTTCCACGATCTCGAGACTCTTGTTGAAGACGAGATACTGCCCGCTCGCGATGTCGAGTTTCCCGCCGAGACTCCAGTACGGCATGTCGTAGCGCACCGCGAGCTCCCCGGCCGTGAGGTCGATCGAGGAGGTCGGCTGGATCACGCGCACGTTGGACGGCACCTCGACGTCGAGATCGATGATCCAGGGCGTCACCAGCACCTTTTGTCGCCCTGGTTTCGCGAGATCCAAGGTGAGACTGCCTTCGTGTACGAGAACGTCACCCGAGAGAGTCGGACGGAGCACACCGTCTTGGAGCTCCGGCTCGGCATGGAACGTGCCGTCGGCGAGGAAGTGGTAGTTCCCGGATTCGAACACGGTCGCGTTCCGTGCTTCGCCGTCCAGCTCGAACTTCTCCGGGTTCCGGTACCAACCGGTCACCTCCGCCTCTCCCGACTCGTTCCACCGACCCTTCGCGGTTTCGATGTGGACACCGAGCGAGTCGAGGCGGAGTTCGGCCCGGACGTCGGAGAGACGCTCTTCGCGGAGCGGAATCCGGAAAGCCCCGTCTTTCACCGAGAGGTTCCCTTCCACGTACACGTTCGGAGGAACCCCCTTGAGGCGCACGCGACCCGAGAGATCACCTCGCGGATCTTCGACCAGAGCGGTCGCGAGGGACGCGAGCGCCAAGTCGACTGACGGAACCTCGGCTTCGATCCAGAGCGGACGTCCCGTCCAGCCGACATGGTGTGGATCGACCGACAACGAAAGCGGAACGCGACCGGACGCGTCGAGGCTCTGGTCTCCCCGCCTCCAACGTGCGTCGCGCAGATACAGAAGCGAGTCCACGTAGACGGCCGACACGGCCACGGTGTCGGCCTGCGCTTGGAACACCTGGATCTTCCGGCCCAGCCCGTCGAGACGGACTTCGGGATCGCCCCCCGTGCCCGCGAGTTCGAGATCGAAGTCGAACCGTCCGCCGAAGCCGCTCGAGCGGTAGCCCTCTTCGAGATCCTCGGGACGGATGATCCGGATCTTCGAGAGCATCGGGTCGATCGCCTCGGTGGCGAGCGTCGCCTGGGTGCCCTGCTTCGCCTGGGGAACGAGAATCGGCGCAATCCAAGGCGCCACCGGGAGGTTCCTCACCGACACCGTCCCGCCGAGGTCCGCTTCCTCGAGTCGCGGGAAGAACTCACCGTTCGACATCGCTTCGACCCAGTCGAACCAGGTGAGCGGCGAACGGAGGCGCACGTCCTTCGCTCTCACCTCGAGCGGAGGCCCCGGTGGTTGGGGCCCCTCCCGTTCGGGGCCGACCTGGGGGATCCGTCCGGAGTAGCCAGTGAACGTCGCGTTCAGGGAGTCGACGAAGAACATCCCTCGTGTGTCGACTCCCGGAGGAACGACCGGCGTCGACAGCGTGTCGCCCGGTGTGCTCGCGAAGAGATGCGGGACGCCGCCCTCGGGAGTTCCAACCGCCCCCGCCATCGCGTGAAGACGAAGGTCGCGGAAGAGCCAGCCGTAGATCTCGCCGCCCGTGGCGAGGAAGTCGACGTCGTACCCTGGCGCTTCGACCGTACCCGTCCCGGAGAAGCGGACGGACCCGGTCCCGGCGAGCGAGTCCCCGTCGAGTCCGTAGTAGTCCGCGAACTCTGCGAGGTCGAGCCCCTCCCCTTCGATCTCGAATGCGAACGGTTCCGTCCCGCTCGCTCCGGGTCGCGGGAGGATCCAGGCGGATCCGGTTGCCGTGCCCGCTTCCGATACGACCAAGACCGAGTCCATCTCGACCCGATACTTCGAGAACGCGAGCACCGCAGGACGCGCGAGCCGCACGCTCGGCGCGCTCCCCGGTTCGGCGACCAACTCGTCGATGAACGCGAACCCCGGGTCGCGCGGAACGACGCGCGCGGCGAGGTAGATGTCGGTGGTGTCCCTGAGCCCGTGGGCCCAGGTGCGGAGGGTGTCGAGTCCGAACACGCCGTCAGCGCGGAGCGAGTCGATCGTGAATCCGTAGAAGTCGAGTCCGCGCGCGTCGAACGGCGCCTCGAGCGAGAAGGGACGGAGCGTACCGTTGACCGGCCCCACGTGGAGCGAGTCGACCGTGATCTCGACGACGGTGCCCGCACTCACTTCGAGATCGGCCGACACTTCCGGACGATCGAGCGTCCCGCGGACGGAAACCTGCCCGTAGACTTTGCCGCCGAGGTTCTCGCCGACCCAGGGCTCCACCCAACTCTCCATCGGGAGCCCGGTGAGCTCTCCCTGGAACCCGACCGGCTGGTTCCCCCCTCGTTCGAGCCATCCCGCGGCGCGAAGTTGTGGGAGCTCCGGGCTCCCCACCCAGAGCGTGTCGAGCAGGACGCGTTCCGGATCCCCGACGACGTTCGCGTGGATCTGACCGAGCGGCCGCCCCGCGAGAACGCCGTCGTCGAGTCGAACCGACGTATCGAACCGGAGATTCGGACCGATCGAGTCGACCGTGCCCGAGATCATGCCGTCCAGTCTGGACTCCGGTAGCTTCCGAGCGAACGCCGCCACGGGGCGTGCGGCGAGATCGAGGTCCGCAAAACTGACCCGTCCCTCTGCACGCTTCGCCTTCGGTTGCCAGAGCCCTTCGCCCTCGAGCGTCTGTCGTCCCGATCGGATGCGGAAGTCGATCAGCTCTGCCACCGACGGAGTCGCGTCGGCGAGGATGTGCAGCGTGTCGACCGGTGTCCCGAAGACCCGGCCGTGGAGGCCGAGCACGAGATCCGCCTGCGGCTCCTCCCGCGGCGCGAGTTCCCCGCCGAAGAGGATGGTCCCCTGCACCATGTCATCGGGTCGCCACGGAAGCCCTGTGTTGCGGAGCGGAGCGAGACGCTGCGGCTCCACGCGCCCCACTTGGAGTTCGCCGTCGAGGGACACGGCAGTCGAGCCCGCAGGAGCCGCGATGAATGTCGCAGCGAGCCCCGCTTCGATCGCGTCGGACTCGATCCGAAGCGAGTCGACCTCGAGATACTCGATCCAGGTTCCGGTCACGACGCCGCGAGAGAGCGTGAGGTCCAACGAGTCCGGGATCGACCGGACCCGACCTTCCTCGAAACGCATGTGGACCCGTCCGTCCTCGTGCTCGAGATCGCCGAACGCGAAGTCCCCACGCAGCCACGGCTCTCCACTCCGATCGACGGCGACACCTTCGATCGCGAGGTCGTCGCACGAAAGAGGTGGAAGCTTGGGCGCGAGAGGCCGCGGTACGAGCGGAGCCGACTTCGGCCGCTTCTTCGCCCAGATCCGGTCCGGGAGGAGTGACACGTCGAGCCAGGGCTCCGAGACGAGGAGGTCGCGTACGGAGATCTTCCCGCTCGCCAGGTCCCATGCGTTCCACCGGGCCGCGATCTGGTCGACCCGAGCGAACACGCGCACACTCTCGGGGAACGTCTCCTCGAAGCGAACGTCGTAGAGACGGATCTCGCCAGGGTGAAACCGGTCGACTCTCCCGACTTGGATCTGCACGTTGTCGGCGAACGCGGACTCGAGCGACCGCTTCAGCAACCATTCGCGAACGGGGTCCAGCCGAACGAGGAAGAACGGAGTGACGAGGACCAGGCAGAGGATCACGAGCAACCCCAGCCCCGGAACCCAGACCCGACGCCGTATCCGCCGGGAGGGCCAGCGGAACTCCTCCGGATCCCTTGTGTCTAGGTCATCGGTCATCGTCGTCGTTCAACGTCCTCGATCCGGGCGATCGCCCGGTATCCCTCTCCATCGTCGGCTCTTGTCGGTCGCTCGTCATCCCGGCTCAGAAGGCCTGTCCGAGCGCGACGTGCAGCTGCCCTCTCGGCTCGTCCGGGGAGTGCCCGCTCCCGACTTGGAACCCGTAGTCGAAGCGTAAGGGTCCCACCGGAGTGACGAAACGGAGACCTCCTCCCACCCCGTAGAAGACCCCGAGTGGATCGTAGTCCTTGTTCTCGAGCCCCGCTGTGAATCGGGAGATCTTGAACTCTTTGGGATCGGCCCAGACGTTGCCTGCATCGAGGAAAAGTCCCCCGCGGACGATCCAGAAGATCGGAAACCTCACCTCGAGGTTGGCGAGGAAGAGGAGGAGACCACCGGTCGACTCACCGTCCGCGTTTCGGCGTCCGACTTCGTTTTCACCGTACCCACGGATCGTGTTGCTTCCGCCGACACGGAACCGCTCCTCCCAGGGAATCCGCGCCACCTCGAGCGAATCCACCGAGTCGACACCGGAGCTGAGCGGCTCGATGAAGCCGCCGCGAACCCGCGCGGCGAAGACGACGCCGGCGTCGGTCGACGTGTAGCCGCGCCAGGATCCGACCGTGCGGAGGAACTCGTTCGTCCCTCCGAGCAGCCCTCCCGCATACTCGACTTGCCCCTGTAGGTAGCGTCCTTCGCTCGGATCGAACGGATTGTCCCGGTCGTCCTGGAATGCACCCAAGCGGAGGAACCGGGTCGAGTAGCGGGGACGAACCCCGTCCTCGGTCGTCGCCACTTCGCGCGTCTCGAGAGAGATGGACGCGCGCGTGGTCAGGCTGATCTCTCGGAGAAGCGACACCGTGTACCCGAAGATCCGCTCGTGGAACGTCTCCTCCTGGATCCAGCGGAGATAGGTTCCAATCGACGCGCGGTTGCGCGTCCGAAGGAAACGTGGCTCGAAGTAGTCGAGACGGACGAGCCCTTCCTGGAAGTTCACACCACCGCCTCGGAATCCGGGATCGATCGAGTAGTAGAGGTCCCCCGTCCCAGAGACACGACGTCCCTCTCCCTGCAGGTTCCTCACTCCCCACTCGGAGAGGATCCGGAGCTGGTCGGCCGACGAATACCCCGCGCCGCCCCCGACCCAGTACCGCTTCTTCTCGCGCGCGGTCACCTTGAGCCAGGCGAGCGCCGTCGTCGAGTCCACGAACTCGGGCGAGACACGCACGGAGCGGAACACACCGCTGTCGAGCAGCCGGCGACGACTCTCGAGGAGTCCTTTCGGCGTGAGAAGGTCGCCTTCCGCAAGGGTGAGCTCGCGGACCACCGTCTCTCGCTTCGTCATCTCCATCGGTTCGACGACGACCGAGTCGATCCGCACCTCCGGCCCCGGAGCGACGCGGAAGACGACATCCGCGCTGTCCGCGTCGATCCGCACCTCCCGAAGCACTCTCGAGAGGGCGTACCCCTTCTCTTCGTAGAACTGCTGGATCGCGAGCCCGCCCGCTTCGAGCTTGGCGTGGGCGAGGACGTCGCCACGAGAGAGGTCTACGTCGTTCCGAAGCTTCCGCTCGTCACCCGGCGGCGGCGCCACGACGCGCAGATTCCGCAGCCGGACGAGCGGGCCCTCGTCGATCTGCACGTGGATGTCGACCTTCTCGCCAGACTCGTCGTACGAGACGATCGCCTCGACGACCTCCGCGAGCGGATACCCGGCTTCGCGGTAGCGAAGGAGGATCTCGTTGAGGTCACCGGCCAGGAAGTCCGCGCCGGGAAACCTCGGTTTGGAGAGCGGGCGGAGCGGCGTCGGCTGACGAAGCCGCATCGCGTTCCGGAGATCTCCATCACTCAGCGCACGGTTCCCCTCGAACGTGATCTCCCCGATGAGCGGGCTGAGGAAGTCGTCTGCAGCCTGCGCGACCCCGGGCGCCGCGAACGGGAGTAGCGAAGCAAGGAAGATCAGTAGGGCCGACAACGCGGACGCAGTGATGCACGCAGTCGCGGATCCAGTGGTGCACGCAATGGCGGACGCAGTGATGGACGCACGGCGCGTCGCCGGGTCTCCCCGCCGTTCTGGACTCAGCGACATCGCCCGAGGACGGAGCGCGCTTCCCGCCGCGCCCAGGCGTCGGCAGCCAGGAGCGAGTCGAGTCCATCCACCGGCTCGTCGGGACGGGCGTCGAGCACCTCGGCCAGGCACTCGGCGATCTGAGGGAAGCGGATCTCTCCGGCCAGGAACGCCTCGACCAATACCTCGTCGCCGGCGTTGAGAACCGCGGGCGCCGTCCCCCCTTCCTCGAGAGCACGGTAGGCGAGGCCGAGACACGGGAACCGCTCTGGTTCCGGCGCGAAGAAGCGAAGCGCACCCTGCTGGGTGAGGTCACAACGCGGCAGCCCGGACTCGAGCCGTTCGGGATAGCAGAGCGCGTTCTGGATCGGGACACGCATGTCGGGAAGCGAAAGCTGCGCCGTGGTCGAACCGTCCCGCCACTCGACGAACCCGTGGACGATCGACTCGGGATGGATCCAGACGTCGATCCGCGCCGGCGGGATCCCGAAGAGCCACCGCGCCTCCAGCACCTCGAACCCCTTGTTGAGGAGCGTGGCGGAGTCGACCGTGATCCGGGCACCCATCGACCAGGTGGGATGACGCAGCGCCTCCTCCGGCCGGATGGCGTCGAACGTCGCGACGTCCCGTTCGCGGAAAGGACCTCCGGACGCGGTGAGGATGAGGCGCGACACCTCTTCCCCGTCCGATCCTTCCAGCAGTTGGAAGAGCCCGTTGTGCTCGCTGTCTACCGGCAGGATCGGCGCCGATCGCGCCATCGCCTCCCGGGTGAGCAGCTCTCCCGCGATGACGAGGGACTCCTTGTTCGCGAGCGCCAGGGGCAGCTTTCGCTGGATCGTCGCCCAGGAGGGACGGAGTCCGGCGGCGCCCACGCACCCGTTGAGGACGATGTCGACGTCGGCATCGCGGCAGATCCTCTCCGCGGCGTCTTCCCCCAGGAGGAGTTCCCCGCTCCACTCGGTACCGACGAGAGCGCGGAACTCCTCCGCCAGGCCCGGATCCGCCAGTGCTGCGATCGCCGGCTGCCACCTGCGGACCTGCTCCGCGAGGAGCGTTACGTTCCGTCCCGCGGAGAGCGCGACCGGGGTGAGACGACCTTCGAGCCGCTCGATCACATCCAGGGTGGACGTACCGATGGACCCTGTGGATCCCAAGACGGCCACGCGGCGCGGACTATGAGAACTCGGTGCGGACATCGGGGTCAGACCCTACCGGCGATCTCGAGCAGGTAGTAGTAGAAAACCGGTGCGGCGAAGAACACGCTGTCGAACCGGTCGAGAACGCCTCCGTGTCCGGGCAGGAGTCGGCCGCTGTCCTTCACCCCGGCGACCCGCTTGAGCCTCGACTCGAAGAGGTCTCCGAGCGGGGCGGCGATCCCGACGAGGAGCCCCCCGACCACCGCCTCCAACGTGCCGAATCCGATGCCGAACGGTCCGCTCGCGAGGACCGCGACGAGAACGGTCGCGACGATGCCGCCGATCAAGCCTTCCCACGTCTTCTTCGGGGAGACCGACGGCCAGAGGCGGTGACGGCCGAAGAGAATCCCGAACGCGTAGGCCCCGGTGTCCGCAGCCCAAACCAGGACGACCGGGAAGAGCACCGGTAGCGCCCCCCGAGGAAACGCGTCCGGAAGCGACGCCACGCCGTCCCAAGGGCCGCTGTGGAGCCGCACGAGGAACGCCGGGAGCAGCGAGAGGTAGAGCGCCCCCAGGAACCCGACGAGGGGAGCAAAGGCGGCGAGACGGGTCGCCTGGCGCTCGTCCCCTGCCTCCGCATGCCGGGACGGAGTCGTCGGATGGAAGAGCCAGGCCAGCGTGGCGATCCCGACGAGCCCGGTTCCGATCGCGAGCTCGTTCGTCGGAAGGCGAAGGAGAGACGCGATGGTGAAGACCGGCGCGACGAAGAGGAAGGCGCCTCCCCGTCCCCAGCCGAGATTGACGAGGATCCGCCGAAGCTCGAACGCTCCGATCAGTCCGATCAGCGCGACGACGCCCGCGAAGACCCAAGGCCCCGCGAACACGGCACCGACGAAGACGAGCACGAAGAGCCCCGCAGAGCGAATGCGCTGGGGGAGGTCGGCCGCGCTTCGGTCCCGATCAACCGACGCGCCCGAACCGTCGGTCACGCTTCTGATACTCCGAGATGGCCTGGAAGAGGTCCGCCTTGCGGAAATCCGGCCAGAGGATGTCGGTGACGTAGATCTCTGCGTAGGCGAGCTGCCAGAGGAGGAAGTTCGAGAGACGCATCTCTCCGCTCGTGCGGATGAGGAGGTCGGGGTTGGGCCAGTCGCCCGTGTAGAGATTGCGCTCCACCATCGCCTCGTCGACGTCCTCGGGACGTAGTCTGCCCGCCTGGACTTCGCCCATCAGCTTCTGGAAGCAGTCGACCAGCTCGCGCCGTCCGCCGTAGGAGAGGGCGAGGATGAGGCGGAGCCCCTTGTTGTCCTTGAGCCGCTCCATCGTCTTGTCGAGCTCTTCGTTGACCTCGGGAGGCAGATCCTCGCGACGACCGATCGTCTCGAGGCAGACGTCGTTCTCGTCGAGCGCCTTCACCTCTTCGATCAGCACCTGGTGGAGGAAGCGCATGAGCGCGCGCACTTCAGCGCGGGGCCGGCTCCAGTTCTCGCTCGAGAACGTGAAGAGCGTGAGGCACTCGATGCCGAGCTCGCCGCATCCCTCCACGACTTCCCGGACGGAGCGGCGCCCAGCTTGATGCCCAGCGATACGCGGAAGCCCTCGGCGCGTGGCCCATCGGCCATTGCCATCCATGATGATGGCGACGTGTCGGGGCAGGTTCCCTTTCGCCTTGAGGTCCTGGCATTCCAGGACGGACTCGGATTGGCTCATCGCCCTACCCTTCACGACCAAACCGGTTCGGTGTGGACGCGTTCGGCCCTGCTACCGGCAAACCATTGCGAAGTAGGCTGACACCGCCCCCGAGTGCGTGTCAAGGAGCACGCGGGGGCCCCTGGATCTGCGGACGCGCGTCCCCTCCGCGGCAGAGCCGGAGAGACGTCTCGCGTCCCCCGGGGTCAGACCTCGAGGATCTCCTTTTCCTTCTTCGTCAGCAGATCGTCCACCTCGGCCACGTGCTTGTCCGTCAGCTTCTGGATCTCGGCCTGGAGACGACGCGAGTCGTCCTCGGTGATGGCGCTGTCCTTCTCCTGCTTCTTGACGTCTTCGTTCGCATCGCGGCGGATGTTCCGGATCGAGACCTTCGTCTCCTCACCGATCTTCTTCGCCTTCTTCACGAACTCCTGGCGACGCTCCTCGGTCAGGGCCGGGATCGGCACCCGGATGAGCTGCCCGTCGTCCGACGGGTTGAGGCCCAGGTCCGCCTTCTGGACGGCCTTGAGAATCGCCTGCACGAGTCCTTTGTCCCACGGCTGGATGACGAGGAGCCGCGGCTGGGGCGCGGAGATCGAGGCCACCTGCGACAGCGGCATGGGAGATCCGTATGCGTCCACCGAAACGGGATCGAGCAGGGCCGGCGTAGCCTTCCCCGTCCGGATCGCCGTCAGCTCCTGCTTCAGGGAGTCGACGCTCTTCTGCATCCGTTCTTCGTGAGCGGCGAGTTGAGGATCGGCCATTTCCGTTACTCCTCCATGACCAGGGTGCCGATCGGCTCGCCCTGGAGGATTCTCCGGATGTTCCCGGATTGACGTACGTTGAACACCACGATCGGAATGTCGTTTTCCTTACTCAGCGTGATGGCAGTTAGGTCCATGACGCGGAGATCCTTTTCCAGGACCTCGGCGTGCGTGACCCGCTCGTACCGAACCGCGCTCGGATCCTTCTTCGGATCCGCCGAGTAGACCCCATCGACCTTGGTCGCCTTGAGAAGGACGTCGCAGCCCGTCTCGACCGCGCGGAGGACGGCGGCCGTGTCGGTCGTGAAGTAGGGGTTGCCGGTTCCTGCCGCGAAGATGACGATCCGCCCCTTCTCCAGGTGACGGACGGCCCTCCGCCGGATGAACGGCTCGGCCACCTGCTCCATGTCGACTGCGGAAAGGACGCGTGTGAAAAGCCCCAGCCGCTCCAGGTAGTCCTGAAGGGCCAGGGCGTTGATCACGGTCGCGAGCATTCCCATGTGGTCCGCGGTGATCCGGTCCATACCGTCCGACACCGCGGTCTGCCCGCGAAAGAAGTTGCCACCCCCCACGACGATCGCGACTTCACACCCCATACCCCGCACCTCCTGAACCTGGTGCGCAATGGAGTGGAGGGTAGCAGGCTCGAGTCCGAAGCCGGTATCGCCCGCCAGGATCTCGCCGCTCAACTTGATCAGTATCCGGCGCCAGCGAGGCCGGGCAGGCTTGGATAGCGAATCGGATTCGGAAGACATCACTCCGACTCGTTCTCGTAGATCCCGATCTGGAACCGCGTGAACCGACGGATGATCATGTTCTCGCCGAGCTTCGCAGCCACGGCCGTGAGGAGGTCGGAGACCTTCTTGTCCGGGTCCTTCACGAACGGCTGCTCGAGGAGCACGTTCTCGGCGAAGTACTTCTGGAGACGACCGTCGATCATCTTCTCCCAGACCGCTTCCGGCTTGCCGGACTGCTTGGCCTGCTCCGTGTAGATCTCGCGCTCCTTGGCGATGATCTCGGCCGGCACGTCTTCACGAGAGACGGAAACCGGCGCCGCCGCCGCGATGTGGAGGGCGACGTCGTGGCAGAAGTTCTGGAAGTCATCGGTGCGCGCGACGAAGTCGGTCTCGCAGTCCACCTCGAGGAGAACGCCGACGCGGTTACCGGGGTGGATGTATGCCTCGACCCGGCCCTCGCCCGTGGAACGACCGGAGCGCTTCTCGGCCGCGGCCGCGCCGCGCTTGCGGAGTTCGTCAACCGCCTTGTGCATATCGCCACCAGCGGCTTCCAGGGCCTTCTTGCAGTCCATGACGCCCGCGCCCGTCTTGTCGCGGAGCTCCTTCACCATTTCACTCGAGATCGACATCATTTCTCCTTGGAACTCGGCTCGGCATCCCGCACGGGGGAGCCGTTCGCATCGTCGGCCGAGGGGAGCGCCCTGCTCCCCCGCCGAAACGTCGGTGATTCGATTGGATCGGAACTTACGCCGGCTGCGCGGCTTCTTGCTGCTCGGCCGAGCTCGAACGCGACTCGGACGTGCCCGCCGCCTTCGCCTCGATGACCGAGTCGGCCACGAACCGAGCGAAGAGGCGGATCGAACGGATGGCGTCATCGTTACCCGGCATCGCGTGCGTGATCTCGGTTGGGTCGACGTTCGTATCGACGACGCCGAGAACCGGAATCCCGAGACGGTTGGCCTCGGCCACCGCGATCCTCTCCTTGCGCGTGTCGACCACGAACATGAGACCCGGGAGACGGTTCATCTCCTTGATCCCGGAGAAGATCTTCTCGAGCTTCTGACGCTCCTTCTCGAGCCGGGAGACTTCCTTCTTCGAGAGCTTCTCGAAGGTACCGTCGTCCCGCATCCGCTCGAGGCTGCGGAGGTAGCGGATGCTCATCTTGATCGTCTGGAAGTTCGTGAGCATTCCGCCGAGCCAGCGCTCGGTGACATGGAAGTTGCCGCAACGCAGGGCCTCTTCCGTCATCACGGCCTGGGCCTGCTTCTTCGTGCCGACGAAGAGGATGGAGTCTCCGGCCTTGGTGACCTTGTGGATCACTCCCCGCGCCTGCTGGATCGACTGGAGGGTCTTCTGCAGGTCGAGAATGTGAATCCCGTTCCGCTCGATGAAGATGTACGGCTTCATCCGCGGGTTCCAACGCCGGGTCTGGTGTCCGAAGTGGACGCCTGCTTCGAGCAGTTCGTGAATCGTAGGAATCGACATGAGTCTTACGTCTCTCCTCGAGTAGTTTCTGAACCTCCGCCCCGGGCTCCGCACTCGACGGAGAACCACCCTTGTCGGGGCGTGCGTGATATGTACGGACCGAATGCGCTCATCGGCGGGAGTCGCCTCACTCGCCTATGTAGGCGGGAAGCGGCACTCCCGAACCACTAACGCTTCGAGAACTGGAAGCGCTTGCGAGCTCCGGGCTGTCCGTACTTCTTCCGTTCCTTCATCCGCGGGTCACGCGTGAGAAGGCTTTCCTTGTCCAGCGCGCTCTTGAGCGCCAGGTCGTACTCCTTGAGCGCACGTGCGATTCCGAGGGAAACCGCACCGGCCTGACCAGCGACTCCGCCGCCGTCGACCCGCGCCGTGATATCGACCTTGCTGTCCATCTCCGTGACCACGAGCGGGCGGTTGGCCTGGAGCACGAGCACTTCACGAGCGAAGTACTCCTCCAGCGGCCGGCCGTTGACGAGCTTCTTGCCCGACCCCGGCATGATCCGCACGCGCGCGACCGATGACTTCCGCCGCCCCGTACCGAGGTAGGCCGTCTTCGTCGCCATCCTAGAATTGCCCTCCAGTCTCTAACTGTTTCGTGCGGCCGTGACTCCACGACCGCGCTCTCTCACTCAGCCGCAGGAACCGCCTTGCCACCCTTGCCGAGTTCATACGGCACCGGCTGCTGGGCTTCCTGCTTGTGCTCGGGTCCGTCGTAGACCTTCAGCTTGCGAAGCATCTGACGACCGAGCGGTCCCTTCGGGAGCATCCCCTTCACCGCATCACGAATCACCTCGCCCGGCTCCTTCTGGAGACGGACCGACAACGTAGTCGTCCGCGCGCCGCCCGGGTAGCCGGTGTGCCGGAAGTAGTACTTGTCTTCCAACTTCCGACCGGTGACCCGAATGCGGGACGCGTTCACGACGACGACGTGATCGCCGGTGTCGAGATACGGCACGTACATGGGGTTGTGCTTGCCCCGAAGGAGATACGCGACCTCGCTGGCAAGGCGACCCAACGTCTCCCCATCGGCATCGACGAGGAACCAACGACGTTGGACGTCCTTCGCCTTCGTGGCGTAGGTGCTCATCTCCGACTCCTTCATATTTCGCAGTTCGTACCAGGACGCAAAGTTGCGAGACTAGAACTCTCGCCTCGTCCTGTCAAGGGATCAAGGGAAGGCATCTTACAGGATCTGGGCCTGGCCGGTCGAGCCCCAGTTCGACCTTCCTCCGTTCGGCAGACTGCACTACCGGGCCCCCGCTCGGGGTCGGCGCCTGGGAAGAGGACCACCGAACACGAGTTCGTCATACACCTGGTGGAGATCCTTCAGCATCCGCTCGGCGGAGAACTCCCTAGCTCGGAACCGGCCCGCCTCGCCGAACCGACGCCGCAGCACTTCGCTTCCGACCAACTCCCGGACCCGGTTGGCCGCCCGCTCCACATCTCCAACTGGGAAGACAAACCCCTCGGTGCCGTCCCTCACGGCTTCCGCGTTCCCGTCGACAGCCGAACACACGATCGGCACGCCGGTGGCCATCGCCTGCGGAAGGGTCCGGGGCAGCCCCTCCCAACGGCTCGGGAGCACGAAGGCATCGAGGGCCGCAAAATAGCGGTGGGCGTCGTGCCGAAGGCCGGTCAGAACGATCCGCCGCCCCGCCTCCTCCGACCGAACCGCGTCTTCCACCTCGGGTCGGTCCGGTCCGTCCCCGACGATCAGCCCCCAGGTCGACGGTTGGTCACGGAGTGCCCCGAGAAGGATCTGAACGAGTTCCAGCGGCGCCTTTTGAGGCGAAAGCCGGGTCACCGCGCCGACCAACACCGCGTCTTGCGGGATCGCCCACTCCTCTCGGACCTCGCGCCGAGCGATCGGGTCCGGATGGAACCGGTCCAGTTCGATCCCGGAACGCACGACCCGATACTGCTCGGCCCGGCCGATCCCCGCCGCCAGCCCTTTCTGCACATCGCGCTCGGACACGCAGATCAGCCGGTCCGTGTGCGCGGCTTCCCGTCGCTCCAGCGCCCTGTAGAAGGACTGTAGCCAGGCCGGCTGTGCGTCATGGAACGGCCAGCCGTGGACGGTGTGCACGATCGCCACGCCCTCCAGCTTTCGGGCGGCCCGCCTCCCCAAGACTCCGGCCTTGGAGGAGTGGGTGTGAACGACCTCATAAGCGAACCGAAGGTCTGCCGACTCGCCGGGAACCCGAGCCCCCTGCCGCAACCGCCGTACCAGCCAGGAGAAGGCCGCGAGATCGCGGATCGGGTCGATCTGCCGAACGAGCGACGGAACGATTTCAGTGCGGACCCCGCGGACGACCGCGTCTTCCCAGATCGAACCCTCGGGGCCGGCTTCGGGACCGGCGAACACGTCGGTCGGGTAGTTTCCCTCCCGCCCCCCCACACCCTCCGCGGAGAGGATTACAGTCTCCTGCGCGCCGCCGAGAATGAGGCGCGTAATGACTGCCGCGACCGGGAATCGCATCGGGTCCGAACTGACTCGCCGACGGCCTCTCATGGAGCGAACGGCGGCCGCTCCACGCCTCGTTCCGTGATCCAGCCCTCGATGAGGTGGGCTGGGGTGACGTCGAACGCCGGGTTGTAGACCGGAGCGTCGGTGGGCGTCGACGCGGCGCCACGGAACATGCGCACTTCGTCCGCGATGCGCTCTTCGATCGGGATCTCCTCACCCGAGCCGATCGAGAGATCGAACGAGCTCCGCGGAGCGACAACGTAGAAAGGAACCCCGTGGGCCTTCGCGGCGAGCGCGAGTGCGTAGGTGCCGATCTTGTTCGCCGTATCGCCGTTCGCAGCGATCCGGTCGGCGCCGACCAACGCGGCGTCGAACGGGAAGCGCGACAGCGCAAACGCGGCAGCTCCGTCGCACTGCACTACGTACGGGACACCGGCTCTCTGGAGTTCCCAAGAGTTCAGTCGCGCCCCTTGAAGGAGCGGGCGCGTCTCGTCGACATGGACGTAGAACTTCCGTCCGAGCCGAGCCCCCGCCAGGACGACGCCGAGTGCGGTCCCTCCCCCTGCCGTGGCGAGGCCACCGGTGTTGCAGTGCGTCACGACACGCGCGGGATCCGGCAGAACGGAGAGACCGTGCTCGGCCATCCGGCGGGAGAGTTCGAGGTCCTCCTCGCGGATCCGCTCCGCCTCCTCGAGCGCGCGTACCTTCCGCTCTTCGGGAGACCCCCCACTCTTCGCAAAGCTCCAGGTCCGGTCGACGGCCCAGGCTAGATTGACCGCCGTGGGGCGTGCGTCGGCCAACGCCCGACACTCGGAATCTACGCGGGCGAGATGGGCCGCAGCGTCCTCCCCGGGGCGAGGCTCGGCCGCGAGGACTACGCCATACGCGCCGGCGACGCCGATCGCAGGAGCGCCGCGCACCGCGAGCCGCGCGATCGCGTCGATCAGCACCGATGTGTCGCGAATGTCGAGGTAGATCTCCTCGTGGGGAAGGCGCGTCTGGTCGATCAGCCGAACCGCCCCATCGTTCCACTCCACCGTTCGGAGTTCCGTGCTCATCCCATCCCTCTCCTACCACCTACCTCGCTTCGTCGGCCTCGAGGCGCAAACAGAGTGCCCGCAGCGCCGCGAGCGGCAGTCCCATTACGTTGAAGTAGTCGCCTTCGATGTGCGGGACGAACAGTCCGCCGAACCCTTGGATCCCGTACGCGCCGGCCTTGTCCATCGGCTCGTTCGTTTCGATGTAGGCATCGCGTGTCTCCGCGTCCCCGAGATCGATGTGGACGCGTGACCTCTCCGCATGGGTGAGGATCCGGTCGTCATGGAGCCGATGCAGCGCGATTCCGGTCCAGACGTCGTGCCAGCGACCACTGATCTTGCCCAACAGCCGAGCCGCGTCCGCCTTGTCGACCGGCTTCTCCAGTACCTCATCCCCCAGGACGACGACGGTGTCGGCGGCCAGGACGACGTACGCACCACCCTCCTCCGCTGCGCTCCGTGCCGCGGCGAGCTTCCGACGCGACAGCCGGACCACATAGTCCTCCGGCGCTTCACCCGGTTCGAGATCCCCTTCCAGCACGTCCACGTCGACGCAGAAGTGCGGCACCTCGAGCCGGCCCAGCAGTTCGCGACGCCTGGGAGACTTGGAAGCGAGCGCGATCGGGCCTCGCGCGAGACCGAGAAGCCTCAAGCCCAACTCTTCCCTCACGCCCCACCCTTCCGCTTCCGCTGCTCGCTCGAGTCGAGAAGCAACGTGACCGGACCATCGTTGACCAAGTCGACCTCCATCATCGCTTGGAAGACACCGGTCCCCACGGCGAGGCCGCGCCCGCGCAACTCTTCGACGAACCGTTGGTAGAGTGGATCTGCCTTCTCCGGTGGAGCAGCGCCGATGAAGCTCGGCCGCCGTCCCTTCGCGCAGTCCCCGAACAAGGTGAACTGGGACACGGCGAGGACGGAGCCGCCGACATCGAGAACGCTCCGGTTCATCTTGCCTTCGTCGTCCCGGAAGATGCGGAGCTCGGCACACTTCCGCGCCATCCACTCCGCGTCGGCTTCGTCGTCCTCGTGCCCGACGCCGAGGAGGACGACGAGGCCGTGTCCGATCTCGCCCGACGTGCGGAGCCCGCCCTCTTCGGCCACTCGAACCGACGCGCGCGCGACGCGCTGTACGACCGCGAGCATCTAGGGCAGCCGGATGTTGAGACCGACGTAGCCCGCGAATCCGTCGCGGTCGAGGTCCCCTTCGACCCGCCGATACCGACCTTCTCCGAAGACCTCGAAGGTGGACCCGAGGCCGAGCCCCACTCCGGCGAGGCCGTGCCACTCGAGGTCGGAGGAGCTACCGTCGAGTTCGTTCTGGATGTCGTCGTGCGCGTCCTGTAGCGCCTGGACGAGCTGGTCTTCGTCGAGCTCGGTGAGATGCACGCCGACCCCGCCGCCCACGTAGAAGCCGAGGAGTCCGGGCGGCAAGAGCTCCGCCCGGAGAGACGTGTAGAGCGCGAGATCCTGCCAGTCCACCTTGCCGCGCGATGCGTCGTCCAATCCATCGCGAGTGAGTTCGAGTTCGCTCGACGAGCCCTCGCCGGCGATCTGGAACGCGAGGCGATCTGCGAGGAAGGGGAAGATGACGTGGAAGCCGAAGAGGGCGACGTCTCCCTTCTCGAGGTCGAGGTCGTAGAGCGTTCCGTCCATCTCGGAGTAGCCGGCGCGCACACCGAGACGTGCGTTCGACGCGGCAGCGTCCGCGGTGGGCTGCAGAAGAAGCGCCACGAACGCAATGATCGAAGCCATCCCTGGTCTCACGAAACTCACTCTGCCTCCTCGGACTCCAGCTGCTGTCGTTCGACCCGAGTCACTCCCTTGACCCCTCGGATCGCCTTCATCACGCGGCCGAGATGAGCGACGTTCTTCACTTCGAGGAGGAAGTCCCCGATGGCGTGATCGTCGTCTGCGTCCATCATACCTTGTTTGATGTTCGTGCCCGACCTGGAGATCGCCATGGCGACGTCGGCGAGCATGTTCTCACGATCGTCTCCGTAGATGGAGAGTCGGACGAGGAACAGCTTGTCCTTGTCGACGTCCCAGGACACTTCGGTGATCCGCTCCGGCTCGACGCGGCCTTCGAGCACGTTCGGACAGTCGTTCCGATGGATCGAAACGCCCCGCCCGCGCGTGATCACTCCGACGACCGGGTCCCCAGGCACCGGGTGGCAACACTGCGCCATCCGGATCATGAGCGACGAGATGTCCTGGATCCGGATCCCCTTGACCGGCCGGCTCGTGAGCGAGCGCAGCTTGTCGACCGGCGTCTCCTTCTTCGGTGCGACGAGCTCCGGATAGATCCGGTGGAGCACATTCCGCCCGGAGAGGGCGCCTTCCCCGACCTTCGCGAAGAGCACGGCCGGTTCCGCGAAGCCGAAGGACTGCGCAACGTCGAGGAGGTCCGAGTCGTCGGGCATCCGCTTCCGGTGCTTCTTGAGTTCGCGGTTCAAGATCTCCCGGCCGAGCGCAACGGATTCGGTGAGACGCTGGGCCTTGAGCCAGTGCCGGATCTTGCTCCGGGCCCGGCTCGACTCGACGAACCCGAGCCAGCCCTCGCTCGGATTCGCATTCGGCGAAGTGAGGATCTCCACCGTGTCACCGTTCTTGAGCTTGTACTTCAGCTGGACGAGCCGTCCGTTGACCCGCGCGCCGACCGTGTGGTTCCCCACTGCGGTGTGGACGGCGTAGGCGAAGTCCACCGGGGTCGCGCCGCGCGGGAGCTGACGGAGTTCGCCCTTCGGAGTGAACACGAAGATCTCGTTTTCGTAGAGCGAGGTCCGGAGGAACTCCATGAACTCCTCGGGATTCTCCACGTCTTCGTGCCACTCGGTCGTCCGCTGGACGACGGACTCGCCGAGCTTCCGCTCCAGCTCCGTGTCGACCGCGCCCTTCTCCTTGTACCGGTAGTGGGCCGCGATCCCGAGTTCGGCGATCCGGTGCATCTCGTAGGTCCGGATCTGCACTTCGACCATGCGCCGGCGCGGCCCCACCACCGTAGTGTGGAGCGACTGGTACATGTTGCTCTTCGGCGTCGCGATGTAGTCCTTGAACCGGTCCTGCACCGGAACGAAGAGGTCGTGCACGATTCCGAGAACGCGGTAGC
The DNA here is from genome assembly GCA_020633975.1 of Candidatus Eiseniibacteriota bacterium. Taxonomy (GTDB): domain Bacteria; phylum Eisenbacteria; class RBG-16-71-46; order CAIMUX01; family CAIMUX01; genus JACKCR01. The sequence continues at coordinate 1,222,591 of JACKCR010000002.1, forward strand.
AGTCTGACCGCGAATCGACCAGCACCCGCACGCCGAGGAGGTCGAAGATCTGGTCGAAGCGAGTGCCGTTCGCCTCCATCTTCTTCCAGATGGAAGAGAAGCTCTTCGGACGGCCCGTGACTTCACCTTCGATCTCTTCCGCCTCGAGACGGTGACGGATCGGGTCCTTGATCTCCTGGATGGCGCGCTCGCGCTCATCCCTCTTCGTCGCGACGAGCTCGCTCACCTCGCGGTAGCCATCGGGCTCGAGATACTTGAAGGCGAGGTCTTCCAGCTCCCACTTGAAGGTGGCGATCCCGAGACGGTGTGCGAGCGGTGCGTAGATCTCCTGCGTCTCCCTCGCGATCTCCATCTGCTTCTCGGGACGCATGGAGTCCATCGTCCGCATGTTGTGGAGACGGTCTGCGAGCTTGATCAGGATGACCCGGATGTCCTTGGCCATGGAGAGGAGCATCTTCCGGAAGTTCTCGGACTGCTCCGCCTGCGGGTTCCGGAACGGGATCCCGCCGATCTTCGTCACTCCGTCGACGAGGTGACGGACCTCTTCGCCGAACGCCTTCTCGACGTCGCCCAAGGCGACGGTCGGATTGTCCTCGACCGCGTCGTGGAGGAGAGCGGCTTGGAGGATGTTCGTGTCGGCCTGTTTCCGGAGCAGATCGAGAAGGATCCGCGTGACGTGGATCGGATGGGTGATGTACGGCTCACCGCTCTTCCGGGTCTGCCCCTCGTGCGCCGTCCGAGCGAACTCGTAGGCACGCCACACCTGCTCTGGACCCGGCTGGGCCAGGTACTCGCCGAGCTCGGCCCGGAACAGGGCCTCGAGCTCGCCCAGGGCATGAAGGGCGTTAGACAAAGTCGATCTCCCGAAGCTTCAGCTGAAGACGCTCCTGTCCTCGGTATCGGTTCACCGTCGGGGTGAAGGCCAGGCGGAAATGCGCTCCCCGGTCCGGGATCTCGGCGGCGAACTCCCCGAGCCCGAACCCGATGCATTCGACCTGGCACCCGGGTCCGAAGACCTGCAGCTTCAGATGCCGCTCCTTGAGGACTCGCACCCCGCGGCAGAGCCCCCGGCCGAGGAAGAGTGGCTCCGGGTTCCCTTCGCCGAAGGGTCCTAGTCGTTCGACCCAGCGGGCCAGCTCGAGGTCACAGGCGGAGGGTTCGAGCGCCGCATCGAGCCCCAGGGACCGGGCCAGGGGCGTCTCGAGGTAGGCCCGAGATGCCTTCGTGACCGCGGCCTGGAATGCAGGGAACGCTTCCGGTGCGAGCGAGAAGCCAGCTGCCCGGCGGTGCCCACCGAACGTGGTGAGGAACTCGGCCCCGTGTTCCAGGATCTCCAGCAGATCGATCCCATGGGGAGCACGAGCGGACCCACGCGCGATCTCTCCGGTGAGCGAGACGAGCATGACCGGGACGTGGAACTGCCCGACCAGTCGCGACGCGGCGATCCCGAGGACTCCGGGGTGCCACTCCGTCGAGCCGAGAACGATCGCTTCGCGCAGCGGCTCTCTCCCCTCGTCACCGATCGTGTCGAGCGACTCCTGCTGCACCCGCTCGTTGAGGCTCTTCCGCTCCGAGTTCACCTCCTCGAGTGCGCTGGCCAGACGCCGTGCCACTCCGAGTTCCTCTTCGAGCAAGAGGTCGAGTGCGCGTGTCGCGTCTCCCAGCCGGCCGGCCGCGTTCAGACGCGGGGCCAACGAGAACGCGAGATGACTCGAGTCGAGGTGCTTGTCCTGGAGCCTCGCCTGTTCCATCAGCGCTTCGAACGCGGCCCGACGCCGCAAGCGCAAGACGCGGATTCCGAAGTGAGTGAGGATCCGGTTCTCGTCCACGAGCGGGACGACGTCCGCCACGGTGCCGAGCGCAACTAGGTCGAGCTGGTTGAGCAGGTACCGCTCGATCTCCTCGTTCCCGTGTGCGCGCACGAGTCCTTGCAGAAGCTTGAACGAAACGCCGACTGCGGCGAGATCGGCAAATGGATAGGCATCGTCGGTGCGACGGGGATTGATCAGCGCATGCGCGGGAGGAAGAGACGACTCCGGCATGTGGTGGTCGCAAACCACCACGTCGATGCCCCGCTCGTTCGCGAACGCGATCGGGTCGTGCTGCGTGGTCCCGCAGTCGGCCACGATCAAGAGCTTGGCACCGAGCGCATCGGCACGTTCGATCGCGGCCTTGTTCAGTCCGTATCCATCGTCGAACCGGTTCGGAAGCAACGTACGCACGGTCGCACCGAAACGGGTGAGGACTCGGGAGAGCAGCGCCGACGACGTCACGCCGTCGACATCGTAGTCCCCGAACACGACGATCGGAGCATCCCCCTGGAGCGCCTGGTGCACCCGAGCAACGGCGCGGTCCATGTCTTGGAGGAGAAACGGATCGTGGAGCCCGTCGAGCGACGGGCGGAGAAAGGCCTCCACCTCTCCCCGTTCGCGTAGGCCGCGATTCCAGAGCACGTCGAGAATCGGGGTTGGAATACCCCAATCGGACTCCATCCTCTTCCACTCGGGAGGGGGAGCACCCGTGGGGAGGATCCACTGCGATTTCATGGCGTCGTCCATTACCGTCCCCGGAACGGGGTTCCTCTCTTCGTTCGTATTCGCGTAACCTTAGCGGCTCCTTGGAGTTCAGGTCAATCAGACCGACGGGCCCCCGAGAGCTGGTGCGCGGTGCGTGCCAGGAGGGCCCCGAAGTCGGGAGGAGCATGTCCCGTACCCGTCGATCCGTCGCCCCATCGCGCCACACCGTCACCATCGACAGCCTCGCCTTTGGAGGCGCCGGCGTCGCGCGCGTCGACGGCAAGGTCGCGTTCGTTCCAGGAGCCCTTCCCCGCGAAACCGTAGTGATCGAAGTGGTCGGACGGAGGCGAAAGTTCGATCGGACAAAGTTGATCGAGGTCCTGACCCCCTCCCCGGACCGGCGTCCGGCACTCTGTCCCCACGTGTCTCTCTGCGGCGGCTGTTCACTCCAGGAACTCGTCTATGAGAGGCAACTCGAAGCGAAGGCGCAACACGTGCGGGACTGTCTCTCCAGGATCGGCGGGCTGGACGTGCCCGAGTCCGGCCCCCCGGTCTCCTCGCCACGGGAGACCCGGTACCGGAACAAGATGGAGTTCACCTTCCAGCCACGTCCTTGGGAGGAGACTCCCCCGGAGGTACCCGGGCCGGGGCCCGCGCTCGGGCTCCACGTTCCCGGACGGTTCGACGCGGTGTTCGATCTCGAAGAGTGCGTCCTTCCCTCCCCGCGGGCCGTGGAGGTCCTGAAGGAGGTGCGGGCGTTCGCCAGGGAACACTCTCTCCCCGCCTACCGGAGCCGCTGGGACGAGGGGTTGCTTCGCCATCTCGTCGTGCGGGAAGGCCACCACACGGGAGAACTCCTCGTCGCCTTGGTCGTGCGCGAGCCCGAACACATTCTGCTGGAACTCGGGCCGCGGCTCGGCGAGCGGATTCCGGACCTCACCGGCGTCGTGCTGATCGTGAACCGAACCAAGGCATCGATCGCAAAGGGCGAGCAGGAGCAGGTGCTCTGGGGACGGCCCTACTTCCGCGAGAAGCTTGCAGGAATCGAGTTCGAACTCGGCGCGCAGTCGTTCTTCCAGACCAACACCGCGGGCGCGGAGCTCTTGATCGACGTGCTCCGGGAGTCGCTGGACGAAGCCCTCGGCAGCTCGCCGACGCAAGCGCCAGGGCCGGCTGGTCGTCGTCACGGGCACCTGCTCGACCTCTACTGCGGGGCCGGAACGCTCGGCCTCTGCCTGGCGGACCGGTTCGACCAGGTCACCGGCGTCGAACAGGTGGCCGAGGCCGTGACGTCCGCGCAGCGCACCGCGGAACGGAACGGAATCGAACACGTCTCGTTCCACGTGGACGATGTCGAACGGTGGGTGCGGGAGGGCGGCCCGGACCAGGATCCGGCCTCTCCTTCCCGCGGAATCCCCGGGCCGTTCGACGTCCTCGTGGTCGATCCTCCGCGGGCGGGGCTCCACCCGAAAGCGCTCGAGACATTGCCTTGGCTCGGCGCCGGGGTGATCGCCTACGTCTCCTGCAACCCCGCAACCCTGGCCCGGGATGCGGCCGGACTCGTCGCCGCCGGGTACCGGCCGGTTGGTCTCAGGATCGTCGATCTCTTTCCACAGACGGGACATATCGAGTCGATCCTCACCTTCCGTCGCATCATCGATTAGCCAGCCGGAGACGCACGAGTCCCCAGAAGGCCGGCGGGACAGAAAAAAGTTTGTCGAAACCATGCAACCCTGAGGATCGGCATTCGTAGATTCGGGTGACGAAAGAGCTGGGCTCGAGGGCCCGAACCTGGAGGTGCAAGATGACACGTACCGTGAAGCAGATCTTCGGACTCGTTCTGGCGCTCGCGCTCCTCACCCCGACGCTCGCAGCAGCGAAAGGCGCATGGATTCACGTCCGCATCCTGGGAGACGACGACGACGGCGACCGCGTCTCCGTCAACATGCCGGTCCAGACCATCGCGACCATGCTTCCGATGATCGAGAGCGAGGATCTGAGGGACGGCAGGATCCGAGTCGACGGCAAGGAGATCGATGGTGACGACCTTCGCGCCCTCTGGAAGTCGATCCGCGAGTCCGAGGACGGCGTCTACCTGAACATGGAGACGAAGGACGAGAGCGTCCGCGTCGCGAAGCAGGGGCACCTACTCAAGATCGAGTGCGCCGATGAGGCCGAAGGCGACCAGGTGGACATTCAGATCCCGATCGCCGTCGTCAATGCACTGCTCTCCGGCGAAGAAGATGAACTCGACCTCCTCGCGGGGCTGGCTGCACTCGAGGAACACGGCGACGAGATCGAAGTGACCGTCAATGACGATCGCACTGCGATCCGGATCTGGATCGACGACGACCCGGGCAGCGATCGCTAACGCTACACACGTCGCCGGCCGGGCTCGATGCGACCCGGCCGGCGGAAGACGAACCCAGCCAAATCAACAAGCCTCGACCGACCCGGCGGGTTGGCGACGAACGAGCGAAGGAAGGAGGGCTCCGAGATGAACTGGAAACCGATCCTGGGTTGGCTCGCATTCGTACTTCTGGCCGGCGTCGTCGTGACCAGCTTCGTGCACGCACAGGGGCTCTTCGGATGGACCTCCATCCACGTCGAAGACGACGACGTGAATCTGCACCTCCAGGTGCCCTCCGCCCTCGCCCGAGTCGCCATCGCGTTCATTCCCGACCGTGTGTGGGACGGCGCGAGGAAGGATCTCGGACCGTGGGGCGCGGCCATGGACACGGCGTTCGAGCAGCTGGATCGCTGTGACGACGCAACGTTCGTCCTCGTCGAGTCGGACGACGAAACCGTTCGCGTAGGCAAACACGGCGCCCGGTTCGTCGTCTCGGTCCAAACACCGTCGGAGCAAGTGGACGTGCGCGTTCCCGCGGGTCTCGTCCGTGCGGTGTGGGGACGGATTGCAGACGAGCCGCGTCGCTCCTGAGAACCGGCTCGGGCGCCGGCCGGTCAGCTACCGCTGATCGGCTGGCCTGCCCGAGCCTGCTCGAGGTAGCCCTGCGCTCGCTGATCCTGCGGTTGAACCTCGATCACATCCTCCCACGCGGTCACGGCTTCGGCGTATCTCCCCATCTGATGAAGGGTCAACGCCCGCTGCACCCTCGCAGTCGGGTAGTAGGGCACCCGAGCCAGAACGGCGTCGAGTCGAGCGAGTGCTCCCTCGGCGTCCCCCGAGTCTCGCAGCAGAATCGCGAGGTTCACCTCGGGGCCGGGGTCTAGGGGATCCATCTCTACGGCATGCTCGAGAAGCTCGATCGCCTCGTCGGCGTGTCCGGTCTGCCGGAGGACGAAGGCGAGGTTGAGTAGCGCCGGAACGTAGTCGGGCTCCACCTCGAGCGTCGCACGGAACCACCGCTCTGCCGCGCCGAAGTCTCGGGATTGCATCGCGACGAGCCCGAGCTGGTACTGCGCTTCGTAGAAGTCCGGAGCGTCTGCCACCGTGCCCCGGAGCTCTTCGATCGCCTCCATCTTGTCGCCCACGAAGAGGTGGTACTGCGCGAGAGCGAGCCGCCCGCGGAGCGACACCAAGCTGCCGGTCTCGGCCCCACCGATGTATCCGAGGCTACGGAGCTTCTCGATCCGTTCCTCGTCCACGTCTTGGTGGGCATCCGCGAGGGCGTCTCTCCGTGCATCGGACCATGGCCGGTCACGATACGTGGGCACCGTTCGGGGTCGCGGGACGGTCTCGAACGCACCAGAGAGCACAGTACCTCGGAAGTCCTCGGCGACGGGAAGATCCATCAAGTAGAGAAGCGTCGGGAGCACATCGAACACGCTCACGGACTCCAGCACCTCACCCGCGCGGATCCCAGGCCCTGCCAAGAGGAGGACACCGTCGAGCCGGTGCCAGAGCGCTGCCGTCCGGTAATCGAGGTTGGCCCGGTTCTCGAGCGGCCGCCCCGAACCGGTGAGGAATCCGTGGTCCGAGACGACCATGACGTAGGTCTCCGGCCCCACCATCGCGAGCATCTGGCCGAGCTGATCGTCCGCCGCCCGGTAGAACGCCTCTACCGTTCCGCCGAACTGCTCCCGCTCCTGGTCCGTGCTGTAGGGATACTCCGGGGGCGCGTACCGCATGTACATGTGGCCCGCGGTATCCGTCGCCTCGAAGTACGCCGCCACCACGTCACTCGGCTGCTCCAACAGTCGCCGTGCGGCCGCGCCCGCGTTCTCCAGCGTCGCATAGATGTGTCGGAAGTGGCCGATCGGATCGTTGAAGTCATGGACGTCCGCAGCTTCCCACGCGGCCCGGTCGATCCGCATGAAGCGCTCCGCCTCGGCAAAGCTCACGTCCTCCGGGGACCGGAAGCTCGGCTTCAGCGACTCGTAGAGTTCCGGTGGGTAGGTGAGGCCGTCCTGGACGTCGGACTCGGCGTAGAACGCATGCGAGAGCACACGGTCGGAGACGATCCTTCCCGCCACTTCCTCTGCGGGCCAACTCGCCCACCAGCCGACGACGTCGACGCTCTTCCCGTCCTCGGTGAGGATGTCCCAGAAGGCCTTCGCCATCCGGTGCTGACTGGTGATGACGATCGGGTCCCCCGTCTCCGGGTCCGGAACCGTGAAGTCGATCACACCGTGGTCATCCGGGCCGTATCCGGTCGCGATCGTGGTCCAGATGACAGGCGAGATGATCGGTTGGATCGAGCGAAGCCTGGCCCGTACGCCGCGCTGGCTCAGCGAGGCCAGGTTTGGGAGCTCCCCCCGCTCCATCATCGGCTCGATCAAGCTCCAGTCCGCGCCGTCGAGGCCGACCAGGAGGACCTTCGGGCGCTGGGTCTCGTCGCCGGAGCAGCCGCTTCCCAGGGTGAGGAGGAGGGTGAGTACGAGGGAACGCGACGTCAGCCATGCCATCGAAATCAGCCGCGGCGTCGAAGACAGCCGCCCTCGCGACACCACCGAAGGCGACGGGGTCATCAGCCCCGCGGGCATCGACTCGACCCGCTGGAGGACCGCGGAGACGAGCCCTCCCCCGCCCCTTCCAGCCCCACTTCCGCCGTTCCAGAATCGCATGAGCAACGATCGTCCTTTCCTCTTCGGTGCGAAGAGGCGAGTATACGGGGCCGATCCTAGAGACGAAACCAGACTCGGGTCGACTTCCCCGGAGACCAAGCCATGAGACAACGCTTCCTCGAACGGGTACAGCGCGCGCCGATCCTATGCGACGGTGCGATGGGCACTGTCCTCTACGAGCGCGGCGTGTTCGTGAACCGCTGTTTCGACGAACTCAACCTCTCCCAACCGAGCCTCGTGCTCGAGGTCCACCACGAGTACCTCCGCGCCGGTGCGGAGATCATCGAGACGAACACCTTCGGCGCGAACCGGATCAAACTCGCTGGCCACGGGCTGGAAGACAAGGTCGGAGAGATCAACACCGCCGGCGTCCTGCTCGCACGAAGGGCGATCGAGGAGACGAAGAAGGACGCGTTCGTCGCCGGCTCCGTCGGCCCGATGGGCAATCCGCGCCACACCCTGGACTTGGGTCTCGCCCAGCTGCGGCACATCTATCAAGAACAGATCGACGTTCTGGTCGGTGCGGGCATCGACGTCCTCTTCGTCGAGACGATCTCGCGCCGCGAGGAGATGGCCGCGGCTCTCGACGTAGCCCGCGGATACTCGGACCTGGCTGTCGTCGCACTCATGACCTTCGGTGACGACGGCCACACGGTGCAGGGAGACTCCCCAGGCAACCTCGCCCGGTGGATGAAGGACCAGGGCGCGGACGTCGTCGGCTGCAACTGTTCGACCGGACCTCGAGCGATGGTCGACGTACTCAACGAGATGCGCGCCGCCGGGGACGACCTCGTACTCGCGGCGATGCCGAATGCAGGGTCTCCGGAGTTCGTCGAAGGACGTTACATCTACTTCTCGTCACCCGAGTACATGGCCACGTACGCCAGGCGGTTCGTACGCGGTCCCAAGGCGCACCTCGTCGGTGGCTGCTGCGGAACGACACCGGATCACGTCCGCGAGATGCGTGCGTATCTCCGCTCCGTCGGCTCAGGTCAGGTGGAGCTGATCGAGCCACAACAACCCACAGAGACCACGGAAGCACCCGTCACACCGGTGCCGGTCGAAGAGCGGAGCCGCCTCTCCGCCCGGCTCGCGGCCGGGGAGTTCGTCACGAGCGTCGAGATCTCTCCTCCGCGCGGCGTGGATCCAACGAAGGTGCTCGCCGCAGTCACGCGCCTCAGGGACGCTGGAGTCGACGCCGTCAACATCCCGGATGGGCCCCGCGCCTCCGCTCGCATGTCCCCGATGGCACTCTCGGCGATCATCACTCGAGAGGTCGGGATCGAAGCGATCCTCCACTACTGCTGCCGCGACCGGAACCTGCTCGGCATGCAGTCGGACCTGCTCGGGACGCACGCACTCGGGATCCGCAACCTCATCGTCATCACCGGGGACCCGCCCAAGCTCGGCGACTACCCGCAGGCGACGGCGGTCTTCGACGTCGATTCGATCGGGCTCACGCGGATCGTGAGTCGACTCAACCAAGGGCTCGACCTCGGCGGAAACCCGCTCGGCCCCCCTACTTCCTTCTTCGTGGGAGTCGGCGTGAATCCAGGCGCGGTCAACCTCGACGAGGAGATCCGCAGATTCCGCCTCAAGGTGGAAGCGGGCGCACACTGCGCCTACACGCAGCCGGTGTTCGACCCAACGCGTCTCTTCACCTTCCTCTCGCGAACCGAGGACATCCCGATCCCGATCCTGGTGGGGATCCTTCCCCTCAACAGCCACCGGAACGCCGAGTTCTTCCACAACGAAGTTCCCGGAATGGACGTGCCAGAAGACGTCCGGGAGAGGATGCGCGCCGCCGGAAACGGAGACGAAGCGAAGAAGGTCGGCGTCCAGATCGCGAAGGAAGCCCTCGCTCTCGCGCGAACGTCGCCACGGATCCGCGGAGCCTACGTGATGCCTCCGTTCGGTCGAGCCGCGCGTGCGCTCGACGTTCTCGAAGACATCGTCTCCGGACGGTGAGGGCGTTCCGATCCGGTGCTGGCGCAGCCGCCCGCGCTGGGCGAAGACACGGCCAGTCTCGATGCTGCGGCAGCGCGGGTGCGCGCTGCGGCGTCCGCTACTGCGCCCGAGCTTCCGACTCCCCGGAGAGGTTCCGGATGAGTTCGCGCGCCTCCGCGACCGCGAGCGAGTCCTGGGATACGGAGAGGAACCGCCGAAACACGGAGGCCGCTTCGACGTTCCGCTCCTGCTTGAGGAAGAGCCGCCCGAGCTGGAAGTAGGCCGGCTCGTAGTGCGGACGGAGGCGGAGCACCTGCTCCAGATGGAACGCTGCGGAGTCGTTCCGCTCGTCGTGTTCCGCCACCATGGCCGCGTTGTAATGCGCTTCCGCGTGCCCCGGGTCCATCGCCAGACAGGTCGTGTACGCCTCGTCCGCGAGCCCGAAGTACTTCATCCGATGGGCGACGTAAGCGAGCTGAAACCAGTCTTCTGCAGTCACTTCCCCATCGCTCGCCGTCAGCATCCTGAAGAACGTCCCGGCCTGGTCGAGGCGGCGGATCTCCTTCCACTGGTGGGCCGCCTCTCGCACGTGACTCGGGACCGCCCCACCTCGCTCGAGGGCCCGCATCTCCTCCATCACTGCCTCGGCTCCGAAGCCGTCCTCGCGAAGGAGAAGGGCGAGGTCATGATCGGCTTCCGGCGGAGCCTTCGGGCTGAGGACCAGTGCTTTCAATGCCCGCGTGGCGTGGAGCCGCATTCCCGAAGCGAGGAGTGTTCGAGCGTGGAGATACGCAGCCCGGACCGAATCGGGACCCGCGGGCTGGCCCTGGAGAAACGTCTCGAGGTGGTAGCGGGCCGCGGGAAGGTTCCCGATCGAGTAGTAGGTCTCGCCGAGACGGAAGTGCGGCGCTTGCGATGTCGGATCCTGACGCAGCTCGAGCAGCGCCTCCTGTATCCTCAGCGCGCTCTCTTCGACGTCTTGGACCTCGGGCACGGAAGTCCGGGCCTCGGTACTCGTCCCCGATCCCACTGCATAGCTAGTCGCGAGTGCAACGCCAGCGGTCCAGACGAGACAGGTCTTGCCAATCGAAGCCCACGCGCTCCGTGAGCCTCGTCTGCGAGGTGGTAGGTGCATCGATCGAGGCTACTCTGCCCCGAACACGAGCACAAGCCACCCTGCTCATCCGCAGTCCTGAATCCCTTCGTGAGATCTTCTCTCCAACCGCTTTGGGTGCGTTGACAGCTCGAGTTCGATCCTCGACAATCCCACGCATGGCGGAAGCGGACCCAAGCGCGGCGCCCCGACTGAAAGCACGGGCGTTGTTCAAGAGAGCCTACAAGGCTCAGCAACGAGGACGACTCGACGACGCTGCGCGTCTCTACAAAGAGTCGATCCAGACGCATCCCACCGCAGAGGCCTACACCTACCTCGGATGGACCCACGCGTATCGCCGTGAGTACGAGCAAGCGATCCGCTACTGCAAGCTCGCGATCGATCTCGATCCCGCGTTCGGAAACGCCTACAACGATCTCGGCGCGTACCTGATCGAGCGGAGCGAGTGGGACGAAGCGGAGCCCTGGCTCGAGGCCGCGACCCGCGCGGCTCGCTACGTGTCGTACCACCTTCCCTACTACAATCTCGGACGGCTCTACGAACACCGGTTCCAGTTCGACCGGGCGGAAGCGGCCTACGTTCGCTCCACTCGTCTCGACCCCGCGTTCAAGCCGGCCCGCCGCGCGTTGGGAATGCTCCGCGCGCGCCGCAACTAACCGTTTCCCTCTTCGGACGTCCTCATGCCTCATCGTGAAGTTCTGGGCTCGGTCGACCTCACCTCGTTTCATCGCGGGTTCGAACCGCGCGCCCTGCACGAGGAGAGACTCGTCTCGAAGCTCCTCAGCGCATTCCTCAGCACGGACGGTAACGCGCTGATCGTGGAAGCGATGGTCGTGGAAGGACACCTTCGTCAGGGGTTCTTCCTCTTGGCGACGACGAAGGACGGCACCGCCATGGTGCGCGTCCATCCTCGCTCCGCTCCGGAGAAGACTCCCGGTGTCAAGCGCACGGTGTCGTGGCTCGCGGCCTGGCTCGGTCACCGGACAGGGGACGCGGCGGTCGGGAAGACGAACCTCGAGGCCAGCGCTCTCGCCGCCTTTCCCGACGACGCGATCCGCTGAAGGGATCGACCGCGACTCTCCGGCGGCCCCACGCCCGACTTCGGACCGCTACTCTCCCGACTTCGCCCCGCTCCGCTCGGCCATCTGCTTGAACGCTCCCAATAGTTCGATCGGAATCGGGAAGACCGTAGTGGAGTTGTTCTCGGTCGCGATCTCGGCCAGCGTCTGGAGATAGCGGAGCTGGAGCGCCACCGGGTGAACCTCGATCATCCCCGCGGCCTCGGCGAGCTTCTCGGCCGCTTGGAACTCACCTTCCGCCGCGATGACCTTCGCCCGCCGTTCCCGCTCTGCTTCCGCCTGCTTCGCCATGGCGCGTCGCATCTCCGCAGGGAGTTCGACGTCCTTCACCTCGACGGCGGACACCTTGATCCCCCACGGATCGGTCTGCCGGTCGATGATCGACTGGAGGTCGGCATTGATCCGTTCTCGGTCCGAGAGGAGCGAATCGAGCGCGGACTCTCCGAGTACGGAGCGCAGAGTGGTCTGCGCGAGCTGGGACGTCGCGAAGAGGTAGTTCTCCACCTCCACGATCGCCTTGGCTGGCTCGACGACTCGGAAGTAGATCACGGCATTGACCTTCACGGTCACGTTGTCGAGCGTGATGATGTCCTGGGGCGGAACGTCCATGACTAGGGTCCGAAGCGAGACGGTCTGCATCTTGTCGAGGAACGGAATCAGCAAGATCAGCCCCGGCCCCTTCACCCCAATGAGCCGTCCGAGCCTGAAGATCACGCCCCGCTCGTACTCCTTCAAGACACGGATCGCGGCTGCCAAAACCACCACGAAGATGACGAAGACGACGATCAAGGCCGGGTTCATGGCTGACTCCTTTCGACCGGTTCCACCACGGCAGTCAGTCCCTCCACCGACCGCACCCGTACGCGCGCGCCGGACTCGACCGCCCCGCCCGCCCGTGCGTTCCAATACTCACCGTGTACGAAGATCTTCCCCTCCGGCTGGAGCGGAGTGACGGCAACGCCGACTTCGCCCTGCATTCCCTCGAGCCCCGAGACACGCGGACGCTTCTGCGCCCGCGCAGCCATCGAGACGGCAAAGAGGACGAGGCCGCTGAAGCAGATCACGGTCGGCGCGAGGACGGACCAACCGACCCGCAGCGACGACTCGGGCTGGTAGAGGAAGAGCGAGCCCAGGACGAGGCTCACGATGCCCCCCACGGAGAGGACTCCGTAGCTCGGCACCTTGATCTCCAATCCGAAGAACACCACCGCCAACAGAATGAGAAGCACCCCGGCCAGGTTCACCGGGAGTTGCTGCAGGGCGAAGAAGGCGAGGATGAGACAGATCGCCCCGGCAGTTCCCGGAAACACCGTTCCCGGGTGGTAGAGCTCCATGGCGAGGCCGAGGATTCCGCCCAGGAGAAGCAGATAGGCGAGACTCGGGTTCGCGATGATCGAGAGGAATCGTTCCTGCCAGTTCATCCCCCGCCTCTCCACGGACGCACCGACCAGTCGGAGTTCCTTCCACCCGTTCGCGACCTCGACCGAGTCCCCTTCGACTTGCTCGAAGAGATCCCCGAGATCCGAGGCCACGAGATCGACCACGTTCTCCCGTACCGCGTCTTCGGCAGAGAGCGACACGGCATCGCGAACCGCTCGCTCCGCCCAATCCGCGTTCCTTCCCCACCGCTCTGCCAACGACCGCACGTACGCAGCGCTGTCGTTCGTGATCTTCTTCGCCATCGTGCTGTCCGGCGACGCAGGACCTCCTCCAATGCTGACCGGCGAAGCGGCGCCGATGTTCGTCCCCGGCGCCATGGCTGAGACCGGCGCCGCGAGCGCGATGAAGAGACCTGCGGAAGCCGCGCGCGCTCCCGACGGCGAAACGTAGACGATCACAGGGACGGGGCTAGCGAGGATCGCCTTCACCATGGAGCGCATGGAGAGGTCGAGTCCCCCGGGAGTGTCGAGGGCGATGACCACCGCATCGAAGTCCGACTCCACGGCCCGCTCGAGACCGCTCTCCAGGAAGCTCGCCGACACGGGACCGATGGCGTCGTCGATCGTCAGTTCGAGGACGCGGGCAGCCGAGGCATCGGCGGGAAGTAGGAGATACGACACGACTCCGAGGAAGGCGAAGAGCGAAAGCACCGTGCGGGAAGCGAGGCGGGCGTCGGCGCGCCGTAGTGGTTCGCGGCGTTCGAAGGTCATGACTCCTCCTCTCGCGGCGGGCGAAGTCTGCACGCAGTCCACTTCGAGCAACCGTCGGCTCGACGGAACCACGGGAGCGGAGACACCCCGCCGCCTGAGAAGAGACTACTCCAATCCGAGCACGGCGCGCGCAACCATCCCAGCCACCCGAGGATTCTCCCGCATCCGCCGTACCGAGTATGCGTACCACTCCTGCCCGAACGGAACGTAGACCCGGAGCGGGTATCCCTCGGCCACCGTCTTGTCGCGTAGCTCCTCGCGGACCCCGAGCAGCATCTGGAACTCGAAGCGGGACGCGTCGAGAGAGCGTTCGCGGATCAACCCCTTGCAGCGCTCGACGAGGACGTCGTCGTGGGTCGCGAATGCGACGAACCCGCCGGAGTCGAGTACAGCCTTCGCTGTCTCGAGGTAGCTCGTGCGGACCTCTTCTGCCCCCTGGTAGGCGATCTCACGGGGCTCGACGTAGATCCCCTTGCACACTCGGATCGACGGCGAGAGATCTCCCAACGCCACGGCGTCGTCCACGGTACGCCTCAGCATCGCCTGGAGCACGGTCGAGACGTTGTCGAACTCGGACCGGAGCCGCCGGAAGATCGAGAGAGTGCGCGTGGTCACGGCGGACTCTTCCATGTCGATCGCGACGCCCACGCCCAGGGTCTGTCCCTCGGCGACGAGCGCTCGGATGTTCCGGTAGCACGCGTCCTCGTCGAGATAGAGGCCGAGCTGGGTCAGCTTCACCGAGATGGTGGCGGGAAGGCCAGACTTGCCGATCTCGCCCAACGCGACGAGGTAGCCGTCTCGCGGCGCATCCGCTTGTTCGATCCTCTCGATGTGTTCGCCGAGAAGGTCGAGCGTCGTTCGGATCCCGCGCCGGTCGAGCTGCTCGACGGTGCGCATCGCGTCGCCCAGGGTCTCCCCGGCGATGTAGGGGTCCGCGAACCGTCGGACGAGCGATCGGGGCACCCAGGGCAATGCGGCGACGACGGCACGGTCGAACAGGCTCACTCGATTCCTCTCCTTGGGGATCTGCCGCCCTTCCCGAGCGGACGAGGGATGCTAGCTTGGCCGTTCCGGACTGTAAAGCTACGCAGAATCTACGGCGACTGGAGGGGCCCCCGTCATCTGGGCTGACTTCGTCGTCCGATGGGCCCGGCCTCGGACGACGAGGTTCGGACCTTCTCGAAGGTCTTACGGTAGTATGGAACCGGTTCCAGGGAAGGAACGGTCCGTGCGAGGCTCGCCGGGGCGAGTCCGTACCCAATTGGAGGAGAGTTGCAGGAAAGTACGAGCCGAACCCGGCCGGCGCTCCGCCCTACCCGCGCAATCGGGGCGCCCCCGTCTCGGCCCCGAGCAAGCGCGCCGAAGGGCCGACGGTCCGTGATCGCGGCGATCCTCTTGGGAGTCCTCGCCGGCGGGGTCTTCAGTAGCCGTAGCGCTGCGTTCGACGAGCCAGAGTCGTCAGACCCGTGGAGCGTACCGCTCCCCCTCACGGCGAACTCGGAAGTACGAGTGATTCAGGGCGCCGAGGTAGCGGCACGGATCAGCGGATCCTCACGATCCGTGGATTTGGACGATCTCGTCGGGCGTTCGTTCGTCGCCCTGGAGCAACTCTCCGGCAGTTCGGCCGGTGACGACCCACTCGGCGGAGCCCGGCAAAGCAACTCGACAGGTCGATGGTCCTGGACTCTCGCGCGCGTTCTCGAGGCACCCAAACGGACCTATGTCCACTTCTCTCCCACACTGGAGGGCATCCCCGTCGAGGGACTCCGGGCCACCTGCGTCTACTCCACGAGCGGCCAACTCCTCGAGGTGAAGCAACGCGTCCTCGGGACCGCCGAAGGAAGCGGTGCGTCCAGCGGAACCGAGAGCGGAGCGTCGGTCGGACAGCCCGGCGGATCCCTGGGCGGGTCACCTCTCGGAACCAAGGCGCCAAGCGCCGCGGACTTCTCGTTCCGTCCCGGAGATCGGAGGGAGGCCGCGCTCCGAGGAATCACCGTCAATCCCCAAGACATCGTCTGGCTCGAAGAGAGCGAGAGGTGGCTCCCGGTCGATTCCCCCGAGGGACCGACACTCCTGCCCACCCTGCACTACGAGTTCCAAGCCTCCGAAGGCTCCCCCCCCTACGAAGCGTGGGTCGACGCCCGCACGGGCTCCCTGATCGGGCGAGAGTGCCTGGCACGACACGTGGAGGGATCGGTCGAGGGCGACATCCAGCCACGAACAGCGCTCGACGAGCCGGTTCGGCTGCCCATCGGACACGCGAACGTCACGCTGCGTCCCGCGGCCGGGGGCGAGGTGATCGAAACGACGACCGACGATGCCGGCCAGTTCGAGATTCCCGCGACTTCCGGTCAGTCCTACGTCCTTCGGACGGAACTCGCCGGCCCCAGGATCCGGATCCGGGACGTCGGCCTCGCGTTCGCCACACCGGCGGATTCGGTCATCGTGGACGGCGGCGACACGCACACCTTCGTCTGGGACGCCTCCCTCGCTGGCCGATCGGCACGCGACGCGTTCTATCACGGAAACGTCGCCTACATCTTCGCCCGCTCCCTCGACCAGGGCGATGCGCTCGACCCGCTCGACGAAGGCATCAACGTGCGCGTCGACGCGACGGAAGGCACCTGCAACGCCTACTGGGACGGAAGTGGTCTCACCTTCTACGCTGCTGGAGGGCTCTGCGTCGCGACCGGGCAGATCGCCGACGTCGTCTACCACGAGTACGGACACGCGGTGACCACACAGGTGTATCGACCGTTCCGTGCTCCGAGGGACATGGACGAAGCGTTCAGCGACTACTTCGCCGCCACCATCACCGACCAGCCCGAGATCGGACAAGGGTTCTACGGACAGCCCGGTACCTACATCCGTGAACTCGACACGAACCGAGTCTGGCCGGAGGACGCCAACCCCACTTCGCCACACATCCAGGGTCTGATCCTCGCCGGCGCCCTCTGGGACCTGCGCGAGGAGCTCGGCCCCGAGGTAGCCGACCCGCTCTTCCACTTCGCCCGCTACGCTCTCCCGCAGAGCTTCGACGAGTTCCTCATCGACCTGCTCAACTACGACGACGACGACGGGGAGCTTGCCAACGGCACACCGAACTTCGGCGCGATCATCGATGCGTTCCGTCCTCACGGGATCGGTGACTACTCGGTCGCAATCGAGGCAGAGCCGGTCCCAGACATCGAGGCTCCTGAACTCGAACTCACCGCCACGGCCCGCGTCCTCTCCCTGCTCGGCCTCGACCAGGGCGCGCTCCAGTTCCACTACCGCACGGTGCCGGACGGCGCGTTCGACGACGTCCAGGCCGAGCCCGGGTCCGGGGCACGGGAGTTCGTCGCCCGCTTTGCGGCGCCTCCTCTCGGGAGCGCGGTGGAGTACTACTGGACCGCCGCGGACACCGCCGGCACGACCGCCCGCTTCCCCGCTGGCGACGAGGTTCTCACGTTCCTCGTCGGCCCCGATCTCCTGCCGCCCACCCTCGATCACGACCCGGTCGATTACCTCACGACGGATCAGCTCGACTTCCTGGTCGACGCGAAGGTCCGCGACAACTCCGGGCGGATCGCCGACGTCAAGGTCGACTACGGTCTCGACGGGCAGACTCCGCTTCGCGTGGAGCATCTCTCCGACACCGGCGACAACCGCTACCGCGGTGCCATCGCAGTGGGCCCCCTTCCGGCGGGTTCCGCTCTGGAGTACTCGATCACCGCGATCGACGCCTCCGCCGCCGGGAACTCCGTTTCGTACCCGGCGACGGGCACCCATGTCGCACAGGTCCGAACCGGCGCGACCGAACAGCTCGAGGAAACCGACGGAGGACTCTCCCCTTCCGGAGACTGGGAATGGGGCACGCCTTCCGGCATCCCCACGCCTCGGTTCGGTGCGAAGGTCTGGGCGACCGGCCTAGACCGGAACTACTCGAACACGACGAGCTCCGCGCTGGTCTGGGGACCGGTCACCGTGGACGCCGGCTCTCCCCGCCGGCTCACCTTCCGCCACTACATGGATTTCTTGGAAGGGGTCGACGGCGGACAGATCCAGGTTTCGACCAACGGGGCCACCTGGAGCGTCGTCTCGCCCTCGACCGGGTACGGTGGCGTCACCGTGTCCGCCTGGGGCGATGTCGCGTACACCGGAACCACCGAGGGCTGGGAGGACGTGATCGTCGCCCTCGATCGGTTCTCTGGTAGCCAGATCTGGGTGCGGTTCGTCACCCGCTCCACCGGGACAGCTGGAGCCAAGGGGTGGTACGTCGACGACCTTCAGATCGTTTCGGCCCAAGCTCGGGTTTCGCCCAACACCTTCACCGCCGGCTCGGGCCAGAGCCAGGCCGTCCCTCTGGCCTGGCGCGCTCCGCGAGGCATCAACACGGCAGCTGCGTCCTTCCTCGGCTACGCGATCTACCGGACCGAAGGCGACGCTCCTTATCCCGACGAGCCGTGGCAGTCCGGAGTCCGCGTAACGCAGCTGCTCGACGAGGACGTGACGAACGGCACGACCTACCGGTACCGGCTCCACGCCGTCTACGAAGAGGGAGAGAGCCCCGGAGTCGAGCAGACGGCGCGGCCTGCCGCCCCGGTGTTCGGCTTTCCCGTGGACGAGATGGTGTTCCGTCTGAACGGCGCGAGCCAGAGTGATACGACGCTCGTGGTGACGAACTCTGGAGAGGGGATCCTCGAATTCAATGCGTACGTGGCCGAAGCCGACCAGTCGATCGGTGACGTACGGATCCGCGCCTCCTTGGAAGACCTGGGAGAAGACCCAGTCGTCGTGTTCCTCGACCCATCGGACGCTCCGGGACCGGACATCGCGGAGATCTCGACGTACCGCACGCAAGGGATCAGCGGCGACCTCATCCATTTCGAGATCCGTGGCCATCGCAACTGGGGCGATCCGGTCGACGACTTCGGCGGCCTCCTCCTGCTCGACACGGATCGAGACCTCGGTACCGGCCCGTCCAGCTCGGTCTTCGATTGGGACGAGGACCTCAACATCGGCTGGGATGTCGGAATCATGTTCGGTCGGCTGGTTCGGGACCAGGGCAGCTCCGCCAAGGCGCTGCTGTTCCATGCGGACGACCTTTCGAGCGTCCAGCCCTTGGCCACCACCGACATGCCAGAGAATGCCGACCACCTCACGCTGACGGTTCCGCTCTCCGAACTCGGGGATCCGCGAGCCGTGGATCTCTCGGTCATATTCTCGGCGACTCGATTCTCGACGCCGATGGACCGTGCCCCGGATCTCCCCTCCCTCGACTGGTTGCGCCGTGAGCCTCGCAAGGTGCGGATCCGTCCGGGAGAACAACGACCGTTCTCGCTCGAGTTCGATGCGTCTTCGGTGGGCAACGGGACGTACTCGGCCCGGGTGTATCTGACGTCGAACGATCCCACCGTTCCCCAGGCGCTCCTTCCGGTCCAGTTCGAGGCCAGCGGCGTCGTCCCGCAGGACCTCCCCGCTCGGAGCTTCCGCTCCCTGGACGATGGGTTCGAGGTGTCGTTCCAGGCGCCGATCGGTCTGGTGGCGAACTCGGCGATCCTCGAGCGGAGTCTCGCAGACGAAGCCGTATGGACCGTTCTGGGAGACGGACTACTCGTTCCGGACGAGGCCGGTCACTTCGAGTTCATGGACCAGACGGCCACTCCCGGAACTTCCTATGACTACCGGATGAGGATCCAGTTCGCTGGCCTCCCGGGTGCGTACGTCTTCGGCCCGTACCGCGCGACGTACCGCCCCAACGCCCCGTCCGCGCTGGCGCTGCACCTTCGCTCGCCGAATCCGTTCATAACCGAGGTCGAACTCACTCTGGACGTTCCAATTGCCGGGAGGGCTCGTGTCGAGGTGTTCGGAGTGGACGGCCGACGCGTGGCAAGCCTCCTCGACAACGAGGTCCAGCCGGGGCGGTATCCTCTGAACTGGGGCGGCAGTGACAGCCGAGGGATCTATTGGGCCGTAGGTGAGGTATCAGGAGTCGGGCGTCGTGTCGTTCGACTGGTGCAGCTCCGGTGATCGAGGATCGCCCTGACGCCGGAGTCGTTCCCGTGATTCGCGTTCCGTGATTCGAGCAAAGGAGGAAGAGGTGGGAGTCAAGTTCCGTTCGCTATTGCTCTTGGCCGCTCTTGTGGCAGGTGTTCCCGCGCTGGACGCAGAAACCACCGTCGCCCAGGACTCGCCGGGACGGATCCTCATGGTGTTTTCCGTGGGCGGAGTCCTGACAGAGGACGGAACTCTCTGGCAGTACTCGCCGAGCCGGAAGTGGCAGACGATCGACGAGGCATTCCTCGACCAGGGACGTGAGACCAAGATCCTCCCCCTCCCGGTCCGGGCCAACGAGATCGACGACATGGAGACCTGGGGCTTCTTCAAGACGAAGTCTGGCGCGTGCTACCTCTACGACCTCGAGACGAACGAGTGGCGCGAACTCCCCCCACCGCCGAGGAAGTAAGTGACGTTTTGACCGCGCGACGACGAGCTATCTATACTGTGAACGAGTGGCAAGGACGGGAGCCATCGTTCCGGGAGGTTCTGCAATGAGACCGCTCCGAGACATCGGGCTCGCAATTGGTGTACTACTCCTGGCCGTCCCGGCCTGGTCCATGACGACCCGGGACGTATTCGATCTCCTCGAGGCCGGGGTTGGCGAAGACGTGATTCTGAAGCAGATGGATGCCGAGTCGGCCAGCTTCCAGCTGGAAACCGACGACATCCTCGCGTTGCGTCGCGCCGGTGCTACCGATCGCCTGCTGAGAGCAATGATCGACTCTGGGGACACCCGTCGCTCCGAACGCGAAGCCTACGAGGCGCAGCGGAGCCGGGAGGCCGACGGTAAAGTCGAGACCTACCGCGAGTACGACGAGTACGAGACCCCGGGAGACGACTGGAGCTCCGGCTACTACGACCTCGATCGCAGCTATCGAGTCCAGTACGTCTACGACCCGTTCGGCTACTACTGGTGTGCCGCACCGTCGTACTTCGTCTACTACTACCCGTTCCGCAGCTGGGACGTCGGCTTCTACTACGCGGGATGGCACCACTGGCGCTGGTGGGGCTGGAATGGCTACTGGCCGTCCTACTACCGGAACTACTGCGACTCCTACTACTGGCACAATCACCACCACACCTACTACCACCACCAGGAGTACGGGAACGATGTCCGGTACCGGAGTCGGTACGACCGGGTGGCCCGGGACAAGGGTGGCGACTACGGCACCCATGGCTCGGACTCGCGTAGCAAGGTGACCCGCTCTCGAAGCGGAAGCCGGAGCATCGAGGCGGACCGCTCTAGGAGCCAGCCGTCGACCCGTTCCCGTGACCGTACGATCGATCGGCAACGTGAGAACAGCCGTTCGAGAAGCGAAGTTCGGGCCCCGAGGACGACGTCTCGCTCACAGAGTTCTCCGTCCACTCGGAGCCAGTCATCCAGCCCGTCGCGCCCGTCCCGGGACCGATCTCGGAGTCGCTAGTGCGTCGTTCGGGCGTCGCTCGAGGGTCGCTGGAGCGTCGCTCCAGGGTGGCCATTAAGAGCGGTCGCGCGCAGGATAAGGTAGGGACGCCCTGAACCTGCGCAAACGATGGCTGGGTGGGCCACGGGATTTATTCGGGAATACAGTCTTTTCGATATCTCTGTTGACATCGCGCAGGAGCGGCCGTACTCTTGATTTCGTTGCGACCTGGCCTCGAGTGCCGCTCTCGCTGCTCGAGGAATCTGGTCGACCTGATTTTTGGCTCCATAGCGGGCCAGACGAGTTCGCGAGCCAAGGCTCGCATCGCACCTTCCGGCGCAACCAAACGAGTGCGCCGAACCCGGTTTGAGGATTTCCGGAAGAAGGAGGTGATGCTAACAAGCTGCTGAAACGACTCGTGTGGTGGTGTGGGGTGGTAGAATCTCACGATGTGTGACGAAGAATGGTCGGGAATTCCGGTCATTCGACATCTCTGAGAAAACTCGCAACAGGGAGATCTGAATCCAATGAAGAAGTTGTCACTGCTTCTCGCCGCGGCCGCGCTCGTGGCTGGCGTTTCCGCGAATGCTGCCAACGTCGCTTCGACCGGCGAGGGCGTCGGAATCCTGAACGACAACATGGACGGTTCCTGCGGCACGCTGTTCTTCAATGCCGACGGTACCTATGAGAACGGCTACGCCTGGCAGTACGGCGGAATCGTCGCTCCGGATTACGGTGCGTTCGCCGAAGCCTACGACACGGTCGGCCTCATGGCTTGCTCCGTCGTCATGGACCTCACCCAGACCGGTAACGACGTTGGCCAGACGGCTGACCTCTATGCTTGGGAAGACGCTGGCGGAATCCCGGGCGCCGTCCTCGGTGTGGCCACCGGCTACGATCCGGGCTCGATCGCTTTCTGGCCGAGCCTCTCCCGTCACTCCGGTTCGATCACGGCCAACTGTGCCGATCGTACCTGGGTTGGTTACTGGGGCAACTGGCCGGGCGCTCTGAGCGGCTGGTTCGTTGGTGCTGACCTCGACGGCTTCGGCGGCTTCCCGTACTCGAACCTCGCTCCTGGCATCGGCTACCCGACCGGTTGGAACAACGTTTCCATCGTTTGGGGTCCGACGCAGGCCCTCGGCCTCGGTGCTGAGTTCGTCGACTGCGGTGTTGTTCCGACCGAGAACAAGACCTGGGGCGCCATCAAGAACCTCTACAAGTAAGAAGTTCTTGATCGCTTAGGCGACTGCGAATTGGGCCTCGGACGCTAGTCCGAGGCCCTTCGCTTTGTCCCAGAGTCGGTTAGCCTCCACAGCTCCAGTTCCCCCGCAACCCGCGGGCGGCCCCGCGCCGAGCTTCCAACCGCCGGCAAGCTCCCCCTCTAGCCCCGCACTGATCGGATTTTTGCCACAGTCCGACCCCCATTGTTGACCAGACGTGCCGTTTCCGGCTATTTTCTTCCAGGGCAAGTCGTTCCGCAGATCGGCTTCTCATCCATATCACATCGGTCGGCCTTGCCATTCGGCAGGTAGGTCCAAGGAAGGTCCGCTCGACCGCCAACACGGAACACCGAAGCAGGGAGTGTCTACACTCCCCCACACTGCATGACAGAGCTTTCGGATTCGTAATCGACCGTTCACGCCTTTGGGCGGACGTGAGTCCGTGCAGCCGCCGTGCGTTTCGCTGCGCTGGACCGACCGGTCGAGGGGCACTCTCTAGGGAAGGAGCATGGAATGCCACGGGTCTCGGTGATGGTTTCCTGTTCGGGACAGCCCGAAACGCTGAGCGTCGCGGTTCAGTCGATCATGAACCAGTCGTTTCGCGACTTCGAGCTGATCATCGCTGACGACGGTTCCACGGATGGAACCGGTGTGGAGATGTTGAAGCAGCTGGGTCCCGACCCTGCAAGGGCGGAGCAAGTCTGGGTCGACTCCTTACACGAAGAAACCGGACAACGATCCATCCAGATGATCAAGGACGAGGTTCTCGTCCACTACCTCCACCAGACTCTCTCCCGTGGACTCGGAGCAGCCCGCAACCGCGCGCTCGCGGCCAGCAGCGGCGAGTACATCGTGTTCGTCAGCCCAGGCGACGAGTGGCACAAGCGGAAGCTGGAGGTCGCCGTCGACGTGATGGACACGCACCGTGACCTCCATGCCCTCGTCGGGCCGAAGACGGCCCCGACCAAGAAGGCTCCGCCGCGGAAGCGCCCCGTCCCCTCACTCGTAGAGTTCGAGGAGACGGTCACCCCGCCCGGCCTGACGCTCTCCGGCGCGATCCTCCGTCGCAGCTGTCTCGGTTGGGAAGCACCGTTCGACGAGAACCTGCCTTCGTGCGAGGAGTTCGACTTCTGGCTCCGCATCGGATCGAGATACCAGATCGGACGCCTGCCCGATCTCTACCAGGCCGCCATCCCGATGAAGGAACGCACGCCCTGGAGCCTCGACCGGTACCGGGTCTACTCCCTCGAGAAAGCGTTCCAGAGCGGACACCTCACTCCGTTCCAGCGTCACCGTGTCGCGGAAGTGCTTGCCGAGCGGTGTGGCAAGCTCTCTAGTGGGTACAAGCAGCGGGACAACACGGAACGATCCAACTTCTACGATCGGAAGAAGAAGCGCTTCCTTCTCGAAGTGGAAAAGCTAGACGTGAGCGATCCGCTCTTCTCGGGTCGTCGCCCAGCACGTCGTCGCCTTTCCAGTGTCACCTCTGCCTGAGCCAGTAGTCTGAAGGACTCGACCGAAGGTACCGTCGGCGACTCGAGAGCGCCGCGGTACCTCCGGCTACCGATGGGAACCCAGTGCCGCGACGCAGCTCCAACAAGCTCTTCCATCCACCGGAACTCATCGGGATCGAAGACGCGGAATCCAGCCTCGGAACTCCGCTTCGGCGCAACGCCAGGCTCGTTCCGTCCCGTAGCCAAGGAGGGGTGTACACCTATGGTCTCAACCGCGCGGCCGAGATCGTCATGGTGCTTCCTCGGGCGGGAGGCGTCCTACTCCACACGAAGCGGTTCTATCCGAACGGAATCTACCGACTTCCGACCGGCGGCGTGAACGACGAGGAACACATCCTCGATGCCGCACGGCGAGAGGTCCGAGAGGAGACCGGCCTCCAGCTCGAACCGACTCGGTTCCTGTTCCATCTCCGCTACCCGGGTCGGCCGGGAGCACCCCGCAGGGGCTTCCATTCCTTCGGGTTCTTGTACCCCGAAAGCGACGGCCCGATCGAACCCGAAGATACCGGCGAAGAGATCGACGACTGGCGGGTCGTGAGCTGGGCGAACCTCCCCGAAACGATCTTCGGCCTCGAGAACCTCGAAAGCGGGTGGATCGGCTGGGGGCAGTTCCGAGCTCTCGCCCACTCCTTCCTACTCGAGTGCCGTGGCGCGCACCCGAACTGGTTCAGGCCCCCTCGATCTGACGATAGAGCTCCCGCGCGATGATCATCCGCTGAACCTGGCTCGTTCCCTCGTAGATCTGATAGACCTTCGCATCACGCATCAGCTTCTCGACCGGGTACTCGCGGCTGAACCCGTAACCGCCGAAGACCTGCACGGCGTCCGTCGTCACTCTCATCACCATGTCCGCTGCGAAGAGCTTGGCGTACGCGGCCTCGAGCGTATTGCGCTCGCCCTGATCGATCTTCCAGGCTGCCTTCCAAACCAAGAGCCGGGCAGCTTCGACGTCTCTCGCCATCTCCGCGATCATGAACTGGATCGCCTGGTGTCTCGCGATCGGCTTGCCGAACGTCTCCCTCTCGGTCGAATAACGGAGAGCGTGCTCGAGCGCGGAGCGCGCCACGCCGACGGCCCCAGAAGCCACGACCGGACGGGTATGATCGAACGCGGCCATCGCGAGAGACCAACCCTGTCCCTCTCCCCCGATCCGATTCGCTTCCGGAACCTTCACGTCGTGGAACGTGACCGCGCGTGTGTCGGACGCGCGCTGTCCCATGTTCTGTTCCTTCTTGCCGAGTTCGATCCCCGCCGCATCGGAGGGAACGACGAAGGCGGTCATGCCCCGATGCCCCTTCTCTCGATCCGTGTACGCAACGACGAAGTACCAATCGGCAACGCCCCCGTTCGTGATCCACATCTTGCTACCGGAGAGGATGTACTCGCCGCCGACCTTGCGGGCCGTCGATTTCATACCGGCGACATCGCTGCCCGCGTCGGGCTCGGTCACGCAGTAGGCAGCGAGCCGGAACTCATCGCACATCGGAGCGAGCCATGCCTTCTTCTGGTCATCGCTCGCCCCCACGATCACGGGCGCTTCCGCGAGAGTGTTCGCCTCCATGGCCGTCGCGATTCCGGAGCAACCCGCTGCCATCTCTTCGGTGATCAGGGCACCGTCCAACACCCCCAGGCCGAGACCGCCATACTCCTCAGGGATATGGGTGTTCATGAGGCCCAGCTCCCATGCCTTCTGGCAGATCTCTCGCGGAAACTCTCCGGTTTCGTCATGGTGCTGCGCCCGAGGGCGGATTTCCTTCTCGGCGAACTCGCGGGCAAGCCGCTGGAGCTCTCGCTGCTCTTCACTGAGCCCGAACCCGATCATCGACACCTCCTTCGAAACCGGTTCCTCGACCGCACCGATGCGCACTACCCGCGGATCACCAACTCCGTGCCCGTTCGGCACCCATCTTTGTCGGCACGTTCGATCCGGCAGGATAGCAAGTACCGCCCTTCCATGCCCGAGGAGACCCGGTATCCTATGACGAACGCTTTGGAACGCTCCGTGGAGGTTCGAGATACATGGCAGACCAGGCCCGCATCGCCCTCGTAACCGGGGCAGCCCGTCGAGTCGGGCGCGAGATCGCGCTCGCATTGGCGCGGGCAGGCTTCGACATCGCCGTCCACTACGGGAGTAGCGAACAGGAGGCACGAGATGTGGTGGCCCAGATCGAAGACTCCGGGCGGAGGGCGCAGGCGTTCCAAGCCAACCTCGACGAGACATCCTCTGCAGTCGAACTGGCGCGGGCCGTCACGGACAGCTTCGGTCCGGTGGACGTCCTCGTCCTGTCCGCGTCTAGCTACCCCATGGGTGAAGTCGGCTCGCTCGCTCCAGAGGATCTGCTCGCACCCCTCCGGGTGAACCTGGTGACCCCGTTCCTCCTTGCGCAAGAGATCGGGCTCGGGATGCGCATGCGGGGCCATGGGCAGATCATCACCCTACTCGACTGGTCGCTCGACCGCCCCGATCCGCGCTACATCCCCTACCAGATCTCCAAGGCCGGGCTCCGCGAGGCCACTTTCGGGCTCGCACGGGCGCTCGCCCCCGAGGTGAGAGTGAACGGCATTGCTCCGGGCGCAGTGCTGCTCCCAGAGGGTACGACGGACGAGCGTCAGGAGGCCGTGAGACGGAAGACACTGGTGGGCCACCTCGGCTCTCCAGAGGACGTGGCCCGTGCGGTGCTCTACCTGATCGACGCAGAGCACTTCGTCACCGGAACCGTCCTCAGGGTCGACGGAGGACGCTCCTTGCTCTAGACGCGTGTCCTCCGGCGGAAGCCAGGCGATGGCAGCCGGTACGAGAGGCCGTGAGCCGCAGCCGCCTAGCGGGCCCGGTACACGTCAGGCGAGTCGTCCTGCGTGGCTACCCTTGTGGGGCCTGCCGCCGTCACGGACTCCTCGTGCACGAGCCGGCCGCCGTAGTATCCAGCGCCAAGGGCGGCTAGCGACGACGCCACGACGATGCTGGCGACGACCCACCGGAGGACGTTCACGGTCCGCGTCGAGCGCGCGGACTTTCCAGCGGCCTCCCTTCCGAACTCGCCCACGGACTCTGCTGAGACCTTCCTACGTCCTGCCCGAGGACGGGACTGGAGTAGGAGGAACGCGCGCCCAGCAAGGGCGAGTCCGGCGAGCCAGGCGCACCAGCCCCCGAAGAGTTCGTGACGCTCGGCGAGACGAAGGGCGGTGTCGCCCTCGAGCTGGTGTCCGGACAGGGCGGCATCGCCCGTGGACGAGGCGACGATCGCGGCCAGTGCGGTCAGGAGCAGCGCCGCGTCCAGCCCTCCCGGCCGCACCGGTGCGGGAAGCCCGCGAGCCGGGCCCGCAGTGGACCGGGCGGCGTCCCAAACCGCCCATCCCGCTGCGATGGGCAGCCAGGCGACCGGGAAGTGAACGAGGAACGGATGTGGATCAGCCAACATGATTGCATTGTCCTGGGAACTCGCTCCCACGACCAGGGTATCTCTCACTGAACACGATCTTGGGTACTGCGAGCTTTCCGAGATCGGGGCTGCGGCCGGGACGCTAAAACGTCTCGGCGACCGGCCCCGGCCTCGTGGGGTGAGCGGTCCCACCCTTTCGACGGCAGCGGCGACCTGAGCGTCTTGGGATCTCGACCCCCCCACCCCAATTGGGGCGCTCCTGGTCTCCGCTGCCGGCTTTGTTTCTCGGCCTCCACAAACGCACCGAGACGCCAAAAGAAGCGTCGGGTTCCCAAACGGGCCCGGCGCTTCTCCGTTCCGTGCGTGCTCGTCCGCCCGCTCCGCTACCAGGCCACCGCGTCACGTCTCGGACTCTGCACTCGATCCTTCTGCTCGGTTCCCCACTCGGACTTGCCACCCAGACTTGCCGCCCGGACTTGCCGCCCGGACTTGCCGCTCGGACTTGCCGCCCGGACCTACCGCCCGGACTTACCGCCCGGACTTACCGCCCGGACTTACCGGACCTGCCACTCGGATTCCGCGCCAAAAGAAACAGCCGCCTCCCATGGAAGGGAGGCGGCTGCCTCGAACTATCCGTCTATGGCTCGACCCGAGGGACGAGCTACGGCAGCCGACTCACGACAGCCGTCGACTACTTCTGGACCGTGATCTTCCGGGTCGCGGTGTACTCACCGGTCACCATCTGGACGTAGTAGACGCCCGATCCGACCGAGTGCCCGCGGTCGTCCTTCCCGTCCCATTCCACGCTGTGCGTTCCGGCCTCGAAAGCGCCGTTCGCAAGCACGCGGAGCGAACGGCCCGATACGTCGAAGACCTCGACGTTCACGTCTGTGCGGGTCGGAACCTGGAAAGCGATCCTTCCCTGGCCCGCGATCGGATTCGGACGTGCCCCGAGAAGCGCATACCGCGCAACGTCCGCACCGATCGAAGGAGCGTCGGCGGGATCCTGCGTCGTTCCGATGACGACCGAGAAGTCGTCCAGTCCGGCCTCGACGATCGAACCGGTGGCGAGATCCGACGCGAGGAACTTGAACTGGATGTTGCCAGGCGTTCCAAAGATCGAGACGAGGTCCGCACGGATCTGGAACCACTGGTTCTGGTTGTCCTGGTTCCGCTCGAGGTCGATCCAGGGACCGCCGTCGTTGCGCACCTGAACCACCCACTCGTCCGCGTTCGGGGCATTGCCCTTGTCGTTCGAGTACCAGCGCCAGTACTTCACGATCGCAAACTCTCCGCCGCTCGCATCGTACACGGGCGAATAGAGCGTGGTGGTGCCACCGTCGACGTCGTTCTCGCCAACGGCTCCGCCGACCGTGCCCTGGCCTGTCACCCAGGCGTTGACACCCGGATTCGGGGTGTGGTCGTCCTCGGGCTGGGCCTCGGTTCCGTTCGGGTTGACACGGACCCAGATCCCCGTGCTCGCGTCGTCCGAACCCTCGGAGTTCACAGACCAACCACCAGCAGCTTCCATGTCGTCGAACACCGTGGGCGCATCGACATAGTGGAGTGTGGCCGGCGCATCGAGCGGTGAGGTTCCGGCATAGCCCTGATCGTCCTCAGCGGAGATCTGGTAGGCGACTTCCTCGTTCGCATCGATGGCGAACGACGCGGTGTAGGTGGCCCCGCTCGTGTTCGTCATCTGAACCTGGCTCGGACCGACGCCGTTGACCCAGTAGTCGACGACGACGGAGCCGGGGATGATGTTCGCCCCGGTGACCGTACTCGTCACGTCCGCGACCAGATCCACCGTCCCTTCCGGATGGGGGCTCGCCGGCGGAGTGTGCTGGATGAACACGCCGATGACCACGAGCGGACACTCGAACCCGTGCTGCCCGATACCGGTGCAGATCGCATCGAAGTTCGGCGTACCGTTGATCAGGTCTCCGTCATCGTCGTCCGCGATGAACATCGACAAAGCCTGGTCCGGCTGGTTCGTCGGCTGTTCGAGGATCCGGCCGAAGTGCCACAGCTGTGCGGCGCGGAACTCCCCGGCCTCTTGACCGAGGCTGGCCTCGAGCGCCTCCCGCACGTCCCAAACCGCGCCGGCCATGATCCGGCCGTCATTGTGGACCTGACCCGTCAGGTCCTCCGGATACTGGAGCGTGTTGTCCGAGTTCCGGATGCCGGCCGAGCAGTTCAGTTGGAAGCCACGGCCGATGATCGATTCGTCCGTGATGAAGTTCGCGAGGATGTCGGAGTTGCCTTCGCCCAGTCCTTCGTTGCCCTGGCCGCCGATGATCGCGTTCTGCACGCCATGGCCGAACTCGTGGTGGACGACGCCCTGGATCTCACCGGAGTTGGCGCAACCGCCGCCAGCGTTGTAGAAGTTGATCGTTCCGTTCCAGAACGCGTTGCAGGTGCCGGAGACTCCGACGCGGGCAGTCATCCGCTGGTTGATGTAGCCGAAGGTCGGGTCGAACGTCGAGATGAAGTCGTGGACGTCGGAGACACCCTCGAACACGTCACGTTCGTCCTGACGGGAGTTCGCGTCGGTCCAGTCGATCGTGAACGGAGTGCCACCATCGGCCGTACCCGTGAACGACGCGTCCGAGCCACCGCTCGAACGGTTGACGTCGCAGTACGGACCATAGAAGCGAGACGTCACGGTCGCAGATCCGCTCCCCGCACCGATCGACCAGTTGCCGTCGACATCGGAGTTCGTCGTCCCCTGACCACTGACGGAGACTTCCATGTACCCAACGGGGCCGGGAGTCTCTCCGTTGCAGTAGGTGTCTTGCTCCACGTCTGCTTCGGTAGTTCCCGAGAAGTAGTGGACGTCGTCGTAGCGCCAAACGATTTCACCGGCATGCGCGTCGACATACGTCTGCCAGATTGCGTAGGGCTCCTGGATCTCGATGCGGAATTCGTAAACGAGATGATGACGAACCTGGTCGACACCGGTAGCGAAGGGAAGGACCTTGAGGACCGGTTCGCCGACGATGGAGTCCACGGAGGGGTCGAACCCGAGGTCCTTCGTGGCCGCGAACTCAGCTTCGGCAAGAGAGACGGTCGGATTCGGGTCGAGCGTGATGTTCGAGTAGAAGTCCGAACCCATCACGAACAGTCGACCGCTCTCGAGGAACGTCGCGTGGTACCTCCCCCCCATCACTTCGTACCCGTTCCACACCTGCTGGAAGTGCGCCGCGACCTTTCCAAGTCCTCGCGTGACCTTGAGGAGTTCGAGCGAGCTGGGGTCGAGTCCGAGCGCCTGCGAGTTCTGCGTCGCGACGGACAGGGCAGCGTCGGCCGCGTCGAAGTCCGCCACGAGGGAACCGGCGACATTGGCACCCGAGCCGAGGATCCGGTGCGGCGTGTTCGTCTGCGGGTTCCAAGACTGCACCATCCAATCACCCCCGTACGCCCCCTCCACGGAGGTCGCCGCGTCGAGCGAGGCCTGGACGGTCTGAGACGTCTGGTAGACGCCCGTGGGGTAGGTGGGAATCGGAATCTCGAGATGAGTTTGGTCGACGGGCGCGAATGCACTCGCGTCCGTGGCGTTCCAGACGGTAGCGCCGGCGGCAGCCGAAGCCAGGATCACCAGCCTTAGCGATCGGTTCATGGACGTACTGTCCCCTTTCTCCAGTGGTCGAGAAGGTGAGTGATTGCGGCACCGATTCCCAGGTGCGGTACAGCCGGCCACGAGGGGCTCGGGGTGGTCGGACCGAGTGCGGGAATCGTCCGTCCATCATATCGCACCGTTCGCCGTGTCGACCATCCCCCTCGTAGGCCGGGGCGCCCGAGCCCCGGACCTTGGGTGAACCCCAAGAGCTTGTGATCACGGCTTTTGGAACGGTCATTCCTGATCGAACGGTTCCGCTAATGTTGCGTCGACCTTATGTCAACGAGAAGCGCGGTTGCCCGCCGTACGCACAATCCCGTACACTTTGTAACCGTGATCCTGAATCCACTCACTTTTCCGCAATTCTTTGAGGGGAACCCAATCATGCAGTTTGCTCTTCGTCTCGGGGCGCTCGCGGCTGCCGGCGCCATGTGCCTGGCCGCTTCGGGTTCGGATGCCGCTGAGATCTGGTCGGTCCAGGACGGTCAAACGTCGCTCCTGTTCAACACGGAGCTGATGAACGAGCTCGGCCTCACTGTTACAGGCGTCGAGGAGACGCCCACCGGTGCAGTCGTCCTGATGGATCCGGATGCTCCGGCGTGGCACTTCCAGATGACCCCCGCCAGCGACTTCTCCTTCGAGGTCGAGAAGGGTGCCTTCCACGCGACAGGCCCGCTCAGCGGCCACCTCGCGCACCTCGGCACGTTCTCGATCCGTAACAACGCAACCGGAGAGGTCTTCGCCTTCCGTGACTTCGACGTCGTCCCGGCGACGCAGCAGACGGCGATCGGCCCCACGACGATCTTCCAGCTCAGCGAGGTCGGTGCCGCTCCCCTCTTCGACCTCGTTCATGGCGGAATCGTCTACGACCGCGACAGCGAGACGATGCGGGTCATCGGATTCGACATCCAGATCAACTCAGAGTTCGCCCAGCGCCTCGGTCGTCCGGAACTCGATGGTCAGTTCATCGGCGCGGGTGAGACGATGGCGAACGTGCTCTGGACGGACGGCGCCTACGCCGGTGAGAACCCGGGCCCGAACCCCGAAGGAACGTGCGACTTCCGCGACGTGGCCCTCGGAATCCTCAGCGACATCAGCTACATCAACCGGGATGGCGTCTACCCGACCGGTGTCGTCGGCCTGGCCATGGCCACGACTTCCTGCAACCTCGGCAACTGCGACGTCGAGTGGCACGCGCCGATGCAGGAGGACCACCCTGGTATCGCCATGCACCTCTACCGAGAGACGGCCGGCGTTCTCGAGCAGATCGGTGTCAGCGACATCAAGCACGGCTTCTTCGCTCTCTCGAGCAGCCAGTGCACCCCCTGCCAGAACCCGTCGAACGGTTCGTTCCTCGGTGTCGGTTGCTCCGACACGTACGGCGTCGGCAACAACTCGGACCGGAACTGGCTCGCCCCTCGTGACGAGTGGCAGGCCTACCCGGGAACGTGGACCTGCAACGGCAGCCACTTCTCCGGTGGCCAGAACGACTGCGTCCGTCGCCACGGCAGCAGCGGTCACGGCCCCACCGACCACCGTCTCCAGGTTACCGATGCTGAGCTCGACATCGCAGGCAACTACTTCTTCGAGGGCCTCTATGTCGTCCGCGGCGACCAGAACAGGATCAACAACTACGGCTGGCGTCCCTGCACGTTCAACCGTAGCGGCAACTCCTACAACTTCTCCGATGGTTCCGGCTATCCGGTGATCGAGGGGCCGAAGATCCTCACCTGGGGCGATATGCAGAGCTGGGGTGAGTTCCCTGGCAACGGCCAGATCATCGTCTCGTCCAAGGTCACGTCGATGCCGGGCAACCTCTGGGCCTACGAGTACGCGATTCTCAACTTCGACTCCGACATCGACGTTCAGTCCTTCTCGGTTCCGGTCGGAACGTCCACGATCTCGAACATCGGATTCCATGACCCGAATCTGAACGATCTCGACTCGTGGGACGCGACGGTCGCCGACGGGAAGATCACCTGGACCACCACCGCGAACGTGATCACCTACGGCGAGATGTACAACTTCCGCTTCACGTCGGACGCGGAGCCGGCGGACGGTGTGGCCGACGCCACCGGTACTGGCCCGGGTAGCCCGGTGATCTCGGTCGACGCCCGCATCCCGGGATTCGACCCGGCCAGCGTCGGCGAGCTCGCCGGTGCCGCGGGGCTCCAGCTCCGGAACGCCCCGAACCCGCTCAGCGCATCGACCACGATCTCCTTCCAGCTCAGCGAGACGGCCGAGACCTCCCTCGACATCTACGATGCGAGTGGTCGTCAGGTCCGGTCGCTGGTGAGTGGTGATCTCGCGGCCGGCACGCACAGCTTCGAGTGGAATGGAACTCGCGCAGACGGCGTGAAGGTGCCCTCGGGCGTCTACTACTACCGCCTGCGTGCGGGCCAGCTCCAGGACGTCCGGTCTCTCCGCGTTCTGAACTAAGTCCGCCCCCCTACCTTCCGGCGCCTCACGGCACCGAGGGTCCCTGACTCGACGGGACCGCTGCTTCGGTAGCGGTCCCGTCCTCGCTTCGGCGCGTCGCCGGCGCGGAGTGCGCCCGGTGACACACGTCAACGGTGAGCCAATGCAACCCAACGAATCGTCCTCCGGTCTCGCCCGTCCGAAAAGGTGAGCCAACCCGTGCGTGCCCCCTGGCTCATCTCCTCGGACCACCGGATCCTCTCGCCGCTCCGAAGGAGGCCGCCGGCGAGTTTCCTCCCATCCGCTCCAAGGCTGGCCCATTCCAGTTCGCAGTGGGCCTCCCCAATGACGGAGAGAACCGCACCGTCCCGAACCGGCTGCGGGCTCAGCACCACGGTCCACGGGGGGTCTGTCGGGGCCTGGGCCGGGACGGGGACGTCCGGCCCGGTCAGGACGAGCAGCGAGTCGTCCTGCGGGGTGAGACTGGGGCGTGACCACTTGTGCATCGCTCCCCGACCGGACGAGGTCGTCTCCCAGGGCGCCCCGATCCAAAGGCCACTGGGCGATGCCGAGAGCGACGTCCCCAGGTATCCGGCGGACGTCCCGTCCATGACGGTTCCCCAACGGTACGTACCATCGCATCGATCCCACCCCACCACGTCGACTCGCCCGTTGCCGGCCCCACTTCCCGGCGCAGAGACCGCGAGCACCGGCCCGGTACAGGCAGAGGTGACGACAGGCTCGATCGCCGCCCCGAACCACGCGCCCGGTTCATCCACACTGCGGACGATGTCTGGTGCGACGGGGAAACCCGGCCCGCGGTAGATGGAGCATCGCCCGCGAGTGCCCCCCACTCCAGGAGCCCCGACTGCCCAAAGTGCCCGACCGTCTCCGGGAGGGAGCGCCGCAACTCCCACCGCGAATCCGAAGTAGGCGTACGGCTCTCCGCCCTCTACGGACCAGGTCGGGAACGCGCTCAGGCCTCCGCCGGTGCCCAGGAAGATCTCCGCCCGTCCCTCCCTGTTCTGGCCCCAGGAACCCTCCGGCGACCCGACCAGTAGGTCGTCTCTGCCGTCGCCGTCGAAGTCGGCGGAGTCGAGGGCTCGGCCGAACGCTGCAGCGGTAGCCCGTCCGGTGAGGGTGACCCAGGGGATCGAGTCCGGACCCGACGCGCGGGACCGATAGACGTGAACGGCTCCCTCGAACGACCAGACTCCCGAATAGGTCCCCGCGCCGACAGCGAGGTCTTGCCAGCCGTCTCCGTCCGGATCGAACGTGAGTAGGGAAACGCCGAAGCTCTCCCCCGACACGCGCTCCACGAGCCGGTAGCTCGGCTCCTGCTCGAAGCCTTCGTCCAAGCCCCGGTGGACTCGCACTTCGCCCCGAACCTCGCCGGTGATCGATCCAGGGGCGGAGATGACGAGGTCGTCCCGCCCATCCCGATCGATGTCTGCGTGCCCGATGGCTGTTCCCAATCCGGATCCGGGCGCTCCAGCCCAAGACTGGAGCAGTTCACAGGTCCAGGGGTCGAGGACCCCGCACCAACCTGCACCGCCGTCCGCGAACGGGCTCGATACGACGACAAGCTGGTCACCCAGCGCGTGAATGCGCTCGCCGAACCGATCCACTCCAAACTCGCAATCCGCGCCGGATCTGAGCGAATCACCGGCGCAAACGACGGTAGAGGCCAAAGTGGCAGCAACAAGGCATGCGCCCAACGATGGAACGAAGAACGACGAGCGGATGAAGCTACGACAACCGGTGTCTGGGATTCGACTCATACCCGAGACCAATGCGAAATGCGTGCCGGTTACTCTTACGTTAGCGAGGCGACACGGCTAGGATGACTCGTTCGGAGCCCTCACAGGGCCGAGTCCACGGAAAGGAGACGTCCGATGAATCGCGACCCGTTCGGTGACGAAATCCAAATGCCGGATATCCGAATCCCCCGGCCTCCCATGGGGCTGGTTCGGATACTCGCCCTCCTGATCGTGCTCTTGGCCTTCGTTCTCTCCGCCGTCTTCACTGTCAGCCCCGAGGAGATTGGGGTCGTGATGCGGTTCGGGAAGTTCACTCGGACGACCGAGCCTGGCCTCCACGCCCGCCTCCCCTTCGGAATCGAGACGGTGCGAAAGGTGCCGGTGCAGCGGCAGCTCAAGCAGGAGTTCGGATTCCGAACGGTGTCGAGCGCGGGCCGGGCCGGCCCTACCCAGTACAGCAAGCAAGGGCTTTCTGGTGAGTCCTTGATGTTGACGGGTGACCTGAATGCCGCTGACGTCGAGTGGGTGGTCCAGTACCGGATCGTCGACGCCTACAAGTATCTCTTCCGAGTCAGAGACGTCACCTCCACCTTCCGCGCCATGGCGGAGGCCGTGATGCGGCAGGTGGTCGGGGATCGAACCGTCAACGAGGTGCTCACCGTCGGGCGTCAGGAGGTCGCGGACCTCGCGGGTCGACACCTACAAGAGCTGTGCGATCAGTACGAGACCGGGATCCAGATCGACCAGGTCGTCCTCCAGGACGTGAACCCACCGGAACCGGTGAAGCCTTCATTCAACGAGGTGAACACGGCACAGCAGGAGAAGGAACGGCTCATCAACGAAGCGCAGTCCGAGTACAACCGGGTCATCCCCCGGGCGCGTGGAGAGGCCCAACAGGTGATCAGCGAAGCCGAGGGATACGCGCTCGAGAGGGTCAACGTGGCCCGCGGAGATTCGGCGCGATTCGTCGCGCTCTACGAAGCGTACCGACAAGCCCCGGACGTAACACGGAAACGGATCTACCTCGAAACGCTCGGAGAGATCCTGCCCCGCGTTCCGAACAAGGTGTTGGTCGACGATGACCTCCGGAGCGTCCTGCCACTTCTCGACCTCAAGGCCAAGAAGGGAGACAACTGATCATGGGACGCATCGGCCTCATCGTCATCGCCATCGTGGTCGTACTCGCAGTCGGCAACACCTTCTACATCCTGCCCGAGCAGGAACAGGCGATCATCACGCAGTTCGGAGAACCGATCGGCGATCCGAAGACCACGCCGGGCCTGAAGCTCAAAGTCCCCCTGTTCCACACCGTCCACCGGTTCGAGAAGCGGTTCCTGGAGTGGGACGGGTCTCCGAACCAGCTTCCGACCAAGGACAAGCGGTTCATTTGGGTCGACACCTACGCTCGCTGGCGGATCACCGATCCCCTCAAGTTCTTCCAGCGGCTGCGCGACGAACGAGGGGCACGCACGCGACTCGACGACATCCTCGACGGAGAGACGCGGAACGCGATCGCCAACTCGAATCTCGTCGAGGTGATCCGGTCGACGAACCGCGAGCCGCTCCGGGGCGAACTCCTGGTCGAGGACGAGATCGTCCTGGAGAAGATCTCGCAGGGCCGCGAGGACGTACGTAAGATCGTTCTCCAGAATGCCCAGATGCGGACGGCGGATCTCGGGATCGAGATCCTCGATGTCCAGTTCAAGCGGATCAACTACGTGGACGAAGTTCGCCAGACCGTCTACGCGCGAATGATCTCCGAACGGAAGCGGATTGCGGAGCGGTTCCGCTCGGAAGGTCAAGGAGAAGCGTCGCGCATCGCGGGAGAGCGGGAGCGGGAACTCAAGCGAATCCAATCGGAGGCGACGCGAGAGGAGCGAGAGATCCGAGGCGACGCGGACGCGGCCGTTACTGCGATCTACGCGGCGGCGTACGACCGGAACGCGGACACGAGATCGTTCTACGAGTTCATCAAGTCGATGGAGACTCTGGAGGCCGCGGTGGATGCGGAGACACAGCTCCTGTTCACCACCGACGGTGAGTTCTGGAAGTACCTCGAATCTTCGACCGGAAGATAGTTTGGCTCGAATCGGGGCTCCCTCGAGCCCCGATTTCCTAGAGGGCCGCGTAGAATCTACTTCAAGTGCTCCGCGAGGAACGACTCCATAGCGTGGTAGAACTCGAACTGGTTCTCCTCGTTCATGAAGCCATGCCCTTCGTTCTCCTTCACTAGGTAGCTGACAGGAACACCGCGCGACTCCAGTGCTTGGACGATCTGATCCGACTCCTCCTTGCGCACACGAGGGTCGTTCGCTCCCTGGGCAACGAAGAGCGGGACGCGGATCTTGTCGGCGTTGAAGAAGGGAGACGTGGCCCGGAAGCGTGCCTCGTCCCGCTCGGGATGGCCGACCATTTCGTGGACCATCTCGAGGAACGGACGCCAGTACGGCGGAAACGCGTCGATCCAGGTGAAGAGGTTCGACACACCGACGAAGCTCACTCCGCATCGGTAGAGTTCCGGGGTCTTGCAGAGACCGGAGAGGGCCGCGTATCCACCGTAGCTCCCCCCGTAGATGGCGACCCTATCTCGGTCGGCGATCCCGGAGGCGATCGCCCACTCGACTGCGTCGGTCAGATCGTCCTGCATGGCCAGGCCCCACTGGCCGAAGCTGGCGCTCCAGAACGCGCGGCCGTATCCGGTCGATCCGCGGTAGTTGACCTGGAGGACAGCGTAGCCCCGATTTGCGAGGAACTGCACCTCCGGCTGGAATCCCCAGGTGTCTCGCCACCACGGACCGCCGTGCACGAGCAGAACGAGTGGCGCGGGGCCGTTCTGGTCTTCGTGCCCGCGGGGCCGGGTGAGATACCCATGGACGGTGAGACCATCCCGACTCTGGAAGTGGATCGGCTCCATCGGGCGAAGCGCTTCCGGATCCAACCACGGCGCGCTCGAGAAGAGTTGGGTCAACCGGCCGGAGACGGTGTCGAAGACGTGGTAGACGGCGCGAGAGCGATCACTCGTAGAACCGATGACGTACTTCGTCTCATCGCGCGTCCACGAGATGAACTGGTTGACCGTCCCCGGAAGTGCGGCATCCACTGTCTCCTGCAGTCTTCGTCTCTCGTCGTCGAAGAAGTGCCAGCCGGGTCGGTCGTCCTCGAAGGCCACACCGGTGATCTTCCGCCGGACCCGCGAGACCAGAATCTGACTGACATCGACGCGCGGGTGTTCGTAGAGCACCTCACCTTCCTCGCCGGTCCGGAGATCGAGACGACAGATGACACTCCGGTCCCGACCGACCGAAGAGGCGACGATGAGCTCTTCGGGATCGTCGAACGAGAAGTCGAGGGGCGACGCCGACTCCCGGAAGTCGTAGCGTGCGACCTCGCGGAACTCGTTCTCTTCCGTCTGCCGGTAGAGGAGGGCTGAGTTGACCCCATCGGTCGTCACGGCAACGCGCAGGTTGCCATCGTGGTCGGTGACCCAGGACTGCACATTGCCCGGGTTCGCTGCGACCATCGTCATCTCCCCGGTCGTGACGTCGAGTCGATAGACGTCGAAGTGCTCGGGGTCTCGATCGTTCATCTGGAAGAGGATCTCGTTGGGGCTCGCTTCCAACTCGTCGACGATCTGACACTGCACGTTCTCGAATGGAGTGAGGTCGAGCGTGCCTTCCCCGTCGGCGCCGACGGAGTAGAGACGGTAGTTCTCGTCACCGCCCTGGTCCTGCGCGAAGAGTACCCGGTCTTCGTTCGCCCAAAGGAAGCCCGCGATGTCTCGCTCCGTCGCATGGGTGACGCGCGTGACGGATCCGCTGGCCAAGTCTTGGACGTGGACGTTGAGCCGCCGCTCGTACGGGGCGAGGAAAGCCACGCGGGTTCCCTGCGGGGAGATCGCGACCCGAGTGCGCTCTGCTTTGCGAAAGAAATCTTCCAGGGGGATGTGGGGAGAATCGGACACGGCTGCTTGCGTACTCCTCGAAAGTCCTGTCCGCCAGCTGCCGCGGCGTCGGACGTCCCGTGCGAGATCATCTCTCGCTTCCGGCCCGACCGGAGGAGCGGCGGTTGGCGTGGCTGCTGGGCTGACTGATTCGCTATTCGCTCGAGACGCAAAACCGTGACGTGAACCTCATCGGGTCACGCCACGGTTCTTCGTCCATTCATGCTCGTCGAGCAGATCGCTCCCCCGCCGCACCAAACGACGTCTCGAGAGGCCGTATCTGTCCGACCCATGGATCAGTACCGGTAGTGATCCGGCTTGAACGGGCCGTCCTTGGAGACGCCGATGTAGGAGGCCTGCTCGTCCGAGAGAACGGTCAGCTTCACGCCGAGCTTGTCGAGGTGGAGCTTGGCTACCTTCTCGTCCAGCTTCTTCGGAAGCGTGTAGACCTGATTCTGGTAGGCCTCCCGGTTCTTCGCGAGCTCGATCTGGGCCAGAACCTGGTTCGTGAAGCTGTTGCTCATCACGAACGAGGGGTGGCCGGTCGCACACCCGAGGTTGAGAAGACGTCCTTCGGCGAGAACCAGGACGCTGTGACCGTCGGGGAAGGTCCACATGTCGTACTGAGGCTTGATCTTCGTCCGGACGACGCCCTTGGTCTTCGCGAGACCGGCCATGTCGATCTCGTTGTCGAAGTGCCCGATGTTCCCAACGATCGCCTTGTCCTTCATCTTGGCCATATGAGCAGCGGTGATGACGTTGTAGTTCCCCGTCGCGGTGATGAAGACATCTGCGTACGGCAGCACGTCGTCCATCGTCAGCACCTGGTAGCCTTCCATCGCGGCTTGGAGCGCGCAGATCGGGTCGATCTCGGTGATCACGACGCGCGCCCCCTGTCCCTTGAGCGACTGGGCGCATCCCTTCCCCACGTCTCCATAACCGGCGACGACGCAGACCTTGCCCGAGAGCATGACGTCGCTCGCACGCATGATCCCGTCGACGAGAGAGTGACGGCAGCCGTAGAGGTTGTCGAACTTGCTCTTCGTCACGGAGTCGTTGACGTTGATGGCCGGGAACGGGAGCTTGCCTTCCCGTGCGAGTTCGTAGAGACGATGAACACCGGTCGTCGTCTCTTCCGTAACCCCGCGGAGCACCTTCACGGAGTTCGAGAACCGGTTCGTGCCCTTGGGCAGCTTGCGCAGGATGTCGAGCAAGGCGGCATAGTCCTCGGACATGTCGTCGGTGCTGGCCGGAACGGAACCGGCAGCTTCGAAGTCCGCGCCCTTCATCACCATCATCGTGGCGTCGCCACCGTCATCCACGATCTGGTCAGGACCGCGCCCGTCGCCGAAGTCGAGGGCGCGCTCCGTGCACTCCCAGTACTCCGCGAGGGTCTCGCCCTTCCAGGCGAAGACCGGGACGCCCTTGGGATCCGCGGTCGTGCCGTTCGGTCCGACGACGACGGCCGCGGCCGCGTGATCCTGCGTCGAGAAGATGTTGCAGGAGGCCCAACGTACGTCGGCCCCGAGCGCCACCAAGGTCTCGATCAAGACGGCGGTTTGAACGGTCATGTGAAGGGACCCGGTGATCTTGAGCCCGGCGAATGGCTGCTGCGGCGCGAACTCCGCACGCACCGACATGAGGCCCGGCATCTCCTGTTCGGCGAGTTCGATCTCGCGCCGGCCCCACTCGGCAAGGGACAGGTCGGCTACCTTGTACTCGAACGGCTTGGTCGCAGTCACCATGTGTAGAGTCTTCTCCTCGTTACAGGCTGAATCCCGTAGCGCGACTCCGGATCGCGCCGCTCTCGTCATAGTTTCGCCAGCGGATTCGCAATGGATGCTTCAGGGCCACGAATGGCTGCGGATTCTCATTCTGCCACAGGGGCAGGCCTCGCGAAACGGCCCTCTCCCCTTCATCGGCACCTCGGGGCTAGGGCCCTCGCTTCGATGCCCAGATTCTGTGGAGGTCACGCCAATCGGCCCCTCGGGCTCCGATCTGGCTCTCTCCCTGGCCCCGAGTAGGAAGGCAGGTGAAGAGCAGCACACGGATGTGGGCCCAGGCCACCACGACGCCGGAGAACCGTAGCCAGAGCGCTTGCGAGGGATCGAGCGCGAGACTCCCTCCAAGCCAGGCTCCCAGTGTCGTTGCCATGGGTCCACCAATCGCAACGATCGTCCGTCCCCATCTGCCCAGGGCGCCCGGATCGTAGGAGGTCCGGGCCGTACGGGCGGTTGGGGTCGCGCGGAGCGAGAACCGCCCCCACGCGAAGCCTCGCGGACTCTCTCCCAACTCGATTCCGACCGGGCCTCGGGTAAGGAGGGCCGCCGGGATCCAGTGTCCGAGCTCATGCCAGAGGAGGACGATCGGTTGGAGGATCTGGAGACCGACCCATCCGATCACCGCACCTCCGAGAGCCCAGAGGAAGACGTCTTGGAGCGCTACTGCATCCCCTCCTTCGTCGCCACCTTGGCCCAGGTGTCCTTGAGAGTCACCGTCCGGTTGAAGACGAGCTTTCCTGGCCCGCTCTCGGGATCCACCGCGAAGTAGCCCTGGCGGAGGAACTGGAAGACCGCGCCGACACTCGCGTCCGCAAGGCCCGCTTCCACCTTCACCCCGTTCAGCAGCGTCAGAGATTCTGGGTCGACGTCGTCGATGGCACTTCCAGTCGTCGCCCCGGGACGCGGCACGGTGAAGAGATGACCGTACAGACGAACCTCGGCGTCGATCGCGTGCTCCGCAGACACCCAGTGACTCGTCCCTTTGACCTTCCGGCCGTCGGGCGTGCTTCCTCCACGCGACTCGGGATCGTAGGAGCAGAGCAGCTCGACGACGTTCCCTTCCGCATCCTTCACGACCTCGTCGCAGCGGATGAAGTATGCGTGCTTGAGGCGGATCTCCCGACCCGGAGCGAGGCGGAAGAACTTTTTCGGAGGATCTTCCATGAAGTCTTCCCGCTCGATATAGACGACGCGGGAGAACGGCATCATCCGCGTGCCCGCGGACTCGTCTTCCGGGTTGTTGATCGCTTCGACCTCTTCGGTCTGCCCTTCCGGATAGTTCGTGATCGTCACCTTGAGCGGGTCGAGCACGGCCATGACCCGCGGGGCCTCACGGTTCCAGACCTCTCTCTGGAAGTGCTCGAGGTATCCGTACTCGACTTCGCTGTTCGCCTTCGCCAGGCCGATCGCGCCGAGGAAGTTCCGGATCCCTTCAGGATGGTAGCCACGACGGCGCATTCCGGAGAGGGTCGGCATCCGCGGATCGTCCCAGCCGTTCACCTTCCCCTGTTCGACGAGCTGACGAAGCGTGCGCTTGCTCGTCACGGTGTAGGTGAGATTGAGTCGTGCGAACTCGATCTGGCGGGGCCGGTGCGGCACCGCGGCGTGTTCCACCACCCAGTCGTAGAGCGGGCGGTGGTCTTCGAATTCGAGAGAGCAGAGGGAGTGGGTGATCCCTTCGATCGCATCGGAGAGCGGATGAGTGTAGTCGTACATCGGGTAGATGTTCCAATCGTCACTCGTCCGGTGGTGATGCGTGTGCAGGATCCGGTAGAGCACGGGATCGCGCATGTTGATGTTCGGCGACGCCATGTCGATCTTGGCGCGAAGGACGCGCGACCCTTCAGGGAACTCGCCCGCGCGCATCCGGCGGAAGAGGTCGAGACTCTCCTCCGGACTCCGGCCGCGATGAGGACTGTTCTTCCCCGGCTCCTTCAGCGTGCCCCGGTACTCGCGGATCTCTTCCGCCGTGAGGTCATCGACGTAGGCCAAGCCCTTCTCGATGAGCCCTTCGGCGAGCTGGTAGAGCTGCTCGAAGTAGTCCGACGCGAAGTAGAGGTGCTCACCCCAGTCGTAGCCGAGCCACTTGATGTCTCGCTCGATCGCCTCGACGTACTCGGTCTCTTCCTTGACCGGGTTCGTATCGTCGAAACGAAGGTGACATCGTCCCGGATACTCCT
The DNA here is from genome assembly GCA_020633975.1 of Candidatus Eiseniibacteriota bacterium. Classification (GTDB taxonomy): domain Bacteria; phylum Eisenbacteria; class RBG-16-71-46; order CAIMUX01; family CAIMUX01; genus JACKCR01. Next base: position 1,265,682 of record JACKCR010000002.1, read on the forward strand.
GTGCGATGCCGAAGTTGACGGAGACCGCCTTCGCGTGCCCGATGTGCGGATAGCCGTTCGGCTCGGGTGGGAATCGAGTGACGACTTGCTGGTGCTTGCTGGAACGTAGATCCGCTTCGATGATGTCGCGGATGAAGTCCTTCGGTTTCGCGGGATCGAGGGAGGAGTCCCTCGGCGCCTCGGGGGCGGAGGTATGGTCGTCCATCGGCGGATCTCCTGAAGCTTGCGAAAAAGGGACGACCGCCGAGCGTCTGGCAGCCGTCCCCTCCGAAACTGGTATCCCCAACGGGATTCGAACCCGTGTCGCCACCTTGAAAGGGTGGTGTCCTAACCGACTAGACGATGGGGACAACTCCGGGAAACCTATCCCCTGGTCCGCAGTCTCGTCAAGCATGCCTGATACGGACGCGTTCCGTGCTGGATCAAGGAAGCACGTCTGCGGGATGGGGGAATGCCGCGCTCAGGCGGCGTCCCGAGCGTCCTCGAGTGCGCCGTGGATCTCTTCCAGGAGCCGCTCCCCTGACACCGGCTTCGGCAGGAAGCGGATTGGACCGCCGGCATCGAACATCTTCATCACCTTCTTGGGGGACACCGCGTTCCCGCTCACGAAGACCACAGGCAGCTTCTTGAAGGCCGGACTCGAGCGGAGATGCGCCACGAATTCGTGCCCATTCTGGCCCGGCATGACCTCGTCGGTGATCAAGAGCTCCACACTCCGATTCTCGAGAATCCAGAGGGCAACGGCGGGGTCATGCGCGTGGTACACGACGTACCCCTCGCCAGTGAGAACGTGCTCGATGATCTTCCGGTCCACCTCGCTGTCGTCGATGACCAGGATCGCTGGATTCGAGCCCATGTGATCATTCTCCCGTCCGGCTGATTCGTTCCGCTCACAGTGCTCTCGTATCGAGTTGAGTATCGACCCCCACGGGGTGGATGTTGACCCTCATTGGCGTTCCCAAGGAGACATACGGGCGCCCCTGGCCCCCCCCGCCGCATCGAATTCGACTCCCGTCACGTTCGAACCGAGAGGAAACGAAGCGTGAGAGCGGGCGCGAGCCAGCCCAGGTAACACACACGCTAACAATGCTTTGTAAAGACTCCGAATGCCGTCCCCGGGCGAAGGCGGGTTTCATGCAAGCGCTTGCCGGGATGCGGCTACTCCTCGGGAGCCTCGCTCCGATCGGAGGGGGCCTGCGCCTCGGCACGCAGCCGGAAGAAGTCGCCGGTCCGCCGCTTGTGGTCCTCCACCATCCGAGCCTCTCGCCCTTGGTCCGAGGGGCGATAGAGCGACTGCTCGCTGTGACGCTCCGGCAGGTAGGACGCTTCGATGAACCGACCCGGCGCCGTCTGCGCGGACTGGTATCCCTTTCCATAGCCCAGTTCGGTCATGAGACGAGTGGGAGCGTTCCGGAGGTGGAGCGGCACCGGCTGGGCACCATGGTGTTCGATCAGCTCGGCGGCGGCACCATAGGCCCGGTACACCGAATCACTCTTCGGACAGAGTGCGAGGTAGACCGCACACTGGGCGAGCGCGAGCTTCCCCTCGGGTACACCTAGGAGCTCGAACGCGTCCCGTGCCGACAGCGCGATCTGGAGCGCTCCCGGTTCGGCTAGACCGATGTCCTCCGTGGCCATCCGGATGAGCCGACGTGCGACGTAGCGGGGATCCTCGCCGGCATCGAGCATCTGGGCCAACCAGTAGACCGCGGCGTGCGGATCACTCCCACGGACCGACTTGTGCAGGGCCGAGATCCAGTTGAAGTGGTCCTCGGAACCGAGGTTGCGAGCGGTCCCCGTTTGGAGACAGCGCTCGAGCCCGTCCAGGTCGAGTTCAGCGCCGCGCGGAACGATCTGGGCCAGCGTCTCTACCGAAACGAGCAGTCGGCGCGCGTCTCCTTCTGCCATCCGAACGAGGGCAGCGAGCGCTTCGGGCCGAAACGAGAGCGGATTCCCCAGCGCGTTCAACGCCTTCTCGACGAGAGCGGCGAGAGCGTCCTCGTCGAGCTCCCTCAGCACGTACACGCGACACCGGGAAAGCAGAGCCGGATTGACCTGGAACGACGGATTCTCGGTCGTTGCGCCGATCAGGACGATCGTTCCCGCCTCTACGTGCGGAAGGAAGGCGTCCTGCTGGGCCTTGTTGAACCGGTGGATCTCGTCGACGAAGAGAAGAGTGCGGCGCCGTTGCGTCCGTAGCCGCTCCTTGGCCCGCGCGACCACTTCCCGCACTTCCTTCACTCCGGAGAGCACGGCGGAGAACATCTCCCAGGTGTAACCCGGGTGCGTACCGAGCAAGCGGGCAAGCGTCGTCTTACCGGTACCGGGAGGTCCCCAGAGCACGATCGACGGGATCCGTTCCGCCGTGAGGAACGCACGGAGCGCGCCATCGGGTCCCGTGAGGTGGGGCTGACCGACGACGTCATCTAGGCTTCTCGGGCGGAGGCGGTCCGCGAGCGGGGCGGAGTCGATCGGGTCGGGATCACTCGCCTCGACCTCGGGAACGAGTCCACCCAGAGGCAGCTGTCGATCCGCGTCTTCCATCTAGTCCCCGTACCCGTTCGGGTGGGCATCCCGCCAGCGGAGGGCGGAAGCGATGATCTCGTCGAGCGAGTCTCTCTTGGGGTTCCAACCGAGTTCCTTCCTCGCCCGCTCACTCGACGCGACGAGCCGAGGTGGATCGCCCGCACGGCGCTCCGCGGGCTCCCAGGGAACGCGACGTCCCGAGACTCGCTGTACCGACTCGATCACTTCGAGCACCGAGAATCCCTGGCCGTTTCCGAGGTTGAAGATTCCCCACTCCGAACGCTCCTGGTACTCCAGCGCGAGAAGGTGTGCATCGGCGAGGTCTTCGATATGGATGTAGTCCCGCACGCAGGTGCCGTCCGGGGTCGGATAGTCGAGGCCGAACACGCGAAGAGGATCCCGGCGACCGAAGGCCGCGTCGAGCGCGAGGGGAATGAGGTGAGTCTCCGGCGAGTGATCTTCTCCCACAGTGGGGGTCGCGCCAGCAGCGTTGAAGTAGCGGAGCGACGTCCAGCGGATCCCGTGGATCCGACCGAACCAATGGAGAAGCCGCTCACAGATGAGCTTCGACTCCCCGTACGGATTCGTCGGCTGTGTGGGAAACGTCTCCTGAATCGGGACTTCCTCTGGGTCTCCATACGTGGCGGCCGTGGAGCTCAGCACGAACCGGCGCGCCGTGTGGGATGCCATGGTTTCGAGGAGCGTGAGCACTCCGCCGACGTTGTTGCGAAAGTACTTTCCAGGATCCGTCATCGACTCGCCAACGAGACTCTCCGCGGCGAAGTGGAAGACCGCGTCGACAGGATGGGTATCGAACACCCGCGAGACGAAGGCGGGATCGCAGACGTCTCCGACCTCGAGCGGAACCGATGCAGGCACGGCCTCTCGATGCCCACGCGACAGATTGTCGAGCACGACGACGGAGCGCCCGGAAGCGAGGAGACGCTCGACCATGGCGCTCCCGATGTACCCCGCTCCCCCAGTCACCAGAATTGCCATGGCTGGATCCCTTTCTCGAACGGTCGTGGTGACGGTTCAGAAAATCTAACGTCCGACATAAAGCATCTTGACGCCCTAACCGGACATCATCTACCGTTTTCCGTAACGGTTTAGGGTTCCCTGCGTCAGCGCAGTCAGAGGCTTTCGACCCCAATCCTAACGTAGCGGGCTTTCTTTGGGGCCACCGGGGGTTCTCGAACGCTGAGCGCGGGGAACCTACTTTTTTGCGCAGCGGCTCCGACCCGATTCTCCTCGAAATCGACCAGACACGCAAAGAGCCGCCTCGGGACCCCGAAGCGGCTCTGCGAACTCGCCGAGATGTCACTGGAGCGCGGTGAGAGCGTCCCGAGACCCCTCGAAGCGACTTACTTGGTAGCGGTCTTCTTCTTGGCGGTCTTCTTCTTCGCAGTCTTCTTCCGCGTAGTCTTCTTGGCCGCCTTCTTCCGCGTGGTCTTCTTGGCTGCCTTCTTCCGCGTCGCCTTCTTCTTGGCGACCTTCTTCTTGGCTACCTTCTTCCGGGTCGCCTTCTTCTTGGCTACCTTCTTCTTGGCAACCTTCTTCTTCGCGACCTTCTTCTTGGCCACCTTCTTCTTCGCTACCTTCTTCCGCGTTGCCTTCTTCTTGGCAACCTTCTTCTTCGCGACCTTCTTCCGCGTCGCCTTCTTCGCGGTCTTCTTCTTCGCGACAGCCACTCTACTACCCCCTTCTCGCACGTCAGCGCGATCCAGTTCCATCTGCACCTAGGCGGATTCCATTCCCTCGCGTGAGTTCTTGGACCAGACCCAGGATCTCACCGAGATCGAACGGCTTACGGATGTAGTGATCTACGGACAACTGACGACACCGACGCTCCGATTCCGGATTGTCGAATGCAGTCATCACGATTACCGGGCCCGAGTATCCGGACTTGCGCTGTTGCTCGAGTAGATCGAGCCCACTTCCGTCCGGCAACTTCACGTCGAGCACCATGAGCTCGACGTCCTCGCCATCCATGGCAAGCACCTCTCGCCCGTCTGTGACGCGCTGTGCAGACAGAACGCGAAAGTCCTCGTCCCGAAGCGCATTCGAGAGCGTCCTCAGGAGCAGAGTCTCGTCGTCCAGTATGAACACCGTAGAATTCACGTAGTCCCAAGCCTCCACGAGAGGTCACAAGGCAATGTGCGTGCCAAGTTCGGGGAACCGGACCCAATAGAGCACAAGGGACTGTCCAACATGTAGTTGCCGAAACTGGCACGAACAGAGGTACCTGATTCTCAAGCGTGTATGAAGCGCGAGAAGTGCAAAGAAGACTTACACTTGAAGTGGAGAGGATGGACCAAAGAGCCCAACGCACTGTACTACAATGCCTTACGCGGACTGAGTCGCACTGTACAGATTCTGGACAGTGACCAAGTGTCAGTCAGTGGCCCGCTTGCGCCGATTCCAGCCGCTTGATGCGGTCCAGCAATCCCTGGCGGGAAAGTCCGAGGATACGAGCCGCCCGGCTCTTGTTCCCTTCGCACTCCTCCAGGACGTCGAGGATGTAGGCGTCCTCCACCTCCCGCAGCGTCCGGCGTGGGCCGCCTCGGAAGGGGCCGCTCCGGCCATCGCGGCGTTGCTGCATCCCTTCAGGTAGGTGGGACATCCGAAGGGTGGCATCGTCTTCGATGATGACGATCCGCTCGATCAGATTGCGCAACTCCCGGACGTTGCCGGGCCAGGCGTACGCACGGAACGCGTCGAGCACCGAGTCGTCGATCGCCTCGAACCCCTTCTTCAGCTCCGAGGAGAACCGGTGAAGGAAGTGTTCGGCCAGGAGACAGACGTCCGATCCCCGCTCGCGGAGCGGAGGAAGCTGGAGGGATACGACCTGAAGACGGTAGAAGAGGTCCTTCCGGAACAGTTGCCGCTCGATCCGCTCTTCCAAATCCACGTTGGTTGCCGCGACGATCCGAATGTCGATGCTGAGATCGACGTTCCCACCCACGCGCCGGAACTTCCGACTCTCCAGGAACCGCAGCAACTTAGCCTGCGTCGTGAACGGCATCTCCCCGACCTCGTCCAGGAAGAGGGTGCCACCATCGGCCAGCTCTGCGAGTCCGCGCTTCAGCTGGTTCGCACCGGTGAACGCGCCCTTCTCATGGCCGAAGAGTTCGTTCTCGAGCAGGTTCTCCTGGAAGTTCGCGCAGTTGATCTCGAGGAAAGGGGCCGCCTTCCGCTCGCTCTCGAAGTGGAGCGCACGGGCGACCAACTCCTTCCCCGTGCCACTCTCGCCGGTGATGAGGACGCTCGTCGCGTCCGAGCGGGCGACCTTCTTGACCAGACTCCACACCCGCTCCATCGCGTCGCACTCGTAACAGAGCTCGTTCCGGTCGTAGTCGCTCCGGTTCTTCTCCCGGAACCCCGAGAGGTGCGTCTGCTCGGAGAAGCTGCGCCCCGCCTTCTCCATCACCAGGAGGAGTTCGTCGAGGTCGTAGGGCTTCCGTAGGTACTCGAGCGCCCCGAGCTTCACTGCCCGTACGACGGAGGAAGTGTCACCGACCGCGGTGACAACCACGATTTGGGCGTCTGCTTCCACCTGCCGGAGTGGTTCGATCAGGTCGAGACCACTGGCATCCGGAAGACGTAGATCCAAGATGATGATGTGTGGACGAATCCGCTCCGCCGTCGCCACACCCTCTCGCCCCGTCGTCGCACAATGGACTTCGTATCCCCGGTCCGTCAGCACTCGTGTGAGCGAGCGGCCGATCGAAGGCTCATCGTCGATGACGAGGACGCGTGGGGTCATGAGCGGCGGTCTCCATCACTCGGAACGGGCACGGGGAACGACAGGCGGAAGGTCGCCCCTCCCCCAGCCCGGTTCCTCATGTTGATACGGCCTCCGTGCTCTTTGATGATCTGAAGGCTGATGGAGAGCCCCAGGCCGGTCCCGTTGGGACGCGTCGTGAAGAACGGGTCGAACACCTTGTCGAACACCTCTTCTGGGATTCCGCAGCCCGTGTCGTGAAAGGCCACTTCGACGGCCTGTCGGGAGCGGTACCGACGCGAGCTCGTCGACACGCGGAACTGACCACCCGTCGGCATCGCCTCGATCGCGTTGAGGACGATGTTGAGGAAGACCTGCTGGATCGCGTCGGGATCGATCGGGATGGCCGGAAGGCTATCGGCCAGCTCTCGCTTCACCGTGATGCCGGCAGCCTTGAAGCTCTGGTCCAGGTTGTCGAGCACCTTGCTGAGGATCGGAGAGAGGTCGTCCTCTTCTAGCTGCATCGACTTCGGCCGGGCGAACTGGAGAAGGTCCGTGGTGAACTGCTCGATTCGGTCGAGCTCCGTGATCGAATCGCCGAGATCCGACCGCAGCTGGCTCTTGTCCTCCAGCTTGCTCGCAACGTACTGGATGGTCGTCCGGATGCCGGTGAGAGGGTTCCGAATCTCGTGAGCGATCACGGCCGAGAGCTCTCCGACCGAAGAGAATCGGTCCACGGTGCGTTGGAACTCGATTTCGCCCATGGTCTCCGTCACGTCGTCGAAGGCCAGGATGGCGTGGATCTCTCGCTCTCCCGGCGCCACTTCGAGCCACCGCAGCTGGAGGATGAGTTCCCGTCCCTCGAACTCGAGCATCACCTCTTGGAACTCTCCGGGGGCGAGGAGTTGGGCATCCGGCCAGAGAGAGAAGCCGGGTGTTCGTGAGAGGAGGACGTCCGCGATCTCACGCCCGACCAGGCTCGTCGAGGAAGTGTCGAGGATCTCCAGCCCCTTCCGGTTGGCGTGGAGGATCCGGTGCTCTCGATCGAGGGCGATCATCCCGAAATCGAGACTGTCCAGGAGGTGTACCGCGAGCTGCTCGCTCGACTTCGCCAGCGTCGACTCACTCATCTGTTTCCGTCCCCTCCGGAGGACGCCTGGGTCGCGACGGCAATGCCTTCGGCACCGGCGCGCTGGCCCATCTCCATCACTTGGACCACGTTCCCGAAGAGCGTGGCCTGATCCCCGCGAATCACGACGACTTTCGATGCGGCCTTTTCCAAAGCGCCGGCAAGAGCCGGTTCGAGGGCGTCGAGCCCCACTCTCGTCTCGTTGACGAACGCGTCCCCCTCCTTGGTCAGGGTGACGACGACTTCCCGAGTCTCGATCGGCTTCGGCGCGACCTCGGTAGGGAGGTCCACTTCGATCCCTGTCTGGATCATGAAGTTCGACGAGAGGAGGAAGAAGATGAGCAGGATGAACACGATGTCCGACATGGCGGTCGACTCCATCTTGAGGAGGTATTCCCGCTTCCCGCCGAAGTTCACCTGCACCCCCGCCTAGAGGATCGACTCGTCGCCAGTGACGAGCAGCAACATGAGTTCCCTCGACCGCTCCTCCATCGCGTGGACCTGGCTCTGGATCCGGTCGTAGAGGAAGTTGTGGGCAAAGAAAGCCGGCACGGCGACCGCAAGCCCGGCTGCGGTGGTGAGGAGTGCCTGCCAAATCCCTCCCGCCAGGACGCTCGCATTCACGTTCCCACCGAGACGCTCGACCGTCTGGAACGCTCCGATCATTCCGAGGACCGTGCCGAGAAAGCCGAGGAGCGGCGCACCGCCGGCGATGGTCGCGAGTCCGCCGAGATGCTTCTCGAGTTCCGCCGTCTCCTTGCGTCCGGCGTCTTCGATCGCCTGGCGAGTCGCGGCCTCACCGTCTCCGACCCGGCGGAGCCCGGCGGCGAAGACGGCGGCGATCGGCGACTGGCTGCTCTTACAGATCTCGAGGGAGTCTTCGATCTTCCCGACCCGGATGTTCCCGCGGATCTGATCGAGGAACGCAGCGTTGGCCCGCGCCGACCGACGGAGTCTCACCGACCGATCGATGAAGATGGCCAAGCCGATGATGGAGCAAAGCACGATGGGCAGCATGAGGAGGCCGCCGCGCTGGATGAAATCGAAGAGGAGTGACACTCCCGCTCCTTCACGATGCTCGTGGAACGAAGTCCCTGACGTTCTCGAACCTGCGAAGTACGCTACGAAAGGAACGCGCGTCCTGTCCAGGGGGAATTGGGTCGATTGACATGACTATGATAGATTCTCTGTCGCACTCGATGTGCGTGTCGAGTCGCGGGCGTTGCGAATCGATGGGGCGACGGACGCGGACCGCGGCGCGGAATGCGCGACGAGGAGACGAGATGGAAGAGCTGTGGACACCGTGGCGCATGCGGTACATCACGTCGCCACCTCCCAAGGAGGGGTGTGTGTTCTGTCGTCTGCTCGGGGGTGACGGCGCGACCGAGCTCGTGCTCTCACGTGGACAGCACTCGTTCGTCGTCATGAACCTCTATCCGTACACGGTCGGACACATCATGGTGGTGCCGTTTCGTCACCTCGCCCGATGCGGAGAGCTGACCGCAGACGAGCTGAGCGAGGTCGTCCACTCTGCAGCCCACACCGAACGGGTGCTGAGAGATCGTCTGGGAGCCGAGACGGTGCACTATGGGATCAACCTAGGGCGGCCGGCAGGAGCGGGCGTGGAAGGGCATGTCCACCTGCACCTCGTACCGCGCGGCGGACGGATCCCGATCCACGGCTCGGACGGAGACCTCCCGGTCCCTCTGGAGGAGACGACGCGCGTTCTCCGCGACGCCTTTGCCTCAGAGACAGGGCCGCACCGTCCATGACCCGGGCTTGCGAGGTGCTCGCGGTCGTCGGAGCCCGGCCGAACTTCATGAAGGTCGCGCCGATCCTGCACGCCGCAGAGGGCGTCCCCTCCCTTCGATTCACCCTCGCCCATACCGGTCAACACTACGATGCCGCACTCTCGGACCAGTTCTTTCGGGAACTCGGGATGCGGGAACCGGATGTCCACCTCAAGGTGGGCTCTGCTTCCCATGCGGTACAGACCGCGAGGATCCTCGAACGGTTCGAGGAGGTGCTGCTCGAGAGGCGCCCGGATCTCGTCCTCGTCGCCGGCGACGTGAACTCCACGCTCGGCTGCTCGCTTGCCGCGGTGAAGCTCGGGATCCCCGTTGCGCACGTGGAGGCTGGGCTGCGGAGCGGCGACCGGACGATGCCCGAGGAGATCAACCGGATCGTGACGGATTCGGTGTCCGACCTCCTCCTCACCACCTCTCGTGACGCCGACGACAACTTGGAACAAGAAGGGGTCCCCAGCGACCTGATCCACTTCGTCGGGAACACGATGATCGACACCCTCCGGAAGTTCGAAGACGCCGCGCGGAAGCGGAAGAGTTGCGAGTCCCACGGCGCGCGGGAGGGCGAGTACGCACTCGTCACCCTCCACCGTCCCTCGAACGTCGACGACGAAGCCGGGCTCGTCCGCGTGCTCGATCTCCTCGCCACCTTGTCCGGCCGGTCTCCGGTGCTCCTTCCGCTCCACCCGCGCACCGAGGCGAGCCTCGCGCGACACGGACTGGCAGCCCGACTCGACCAGCTCGGACAGGTGAAGCGGCTTCCTCCCCTCGGGTATCTCGACTTTCTCTCCCTCATGGTGACGGCGCGGCTCGTACTGACGGACAGCGGCGGTGTCCAGGAGGAGACGACGGCACTCGGGGTCCCTTGCTTCACTCTCCGGCCGAGCACCGAGCGTCCGGTTACGGTGACCTCAGGAACGAACCTCCTCGTCTCGGACCGGATCGAGGAGCAGACCGAGGCGATCGACGCGTTCCTCTCAGGACGTCTGGAGCTGAGTGCGAAGATCCCCGAACTCTGGGACGGAGCTGCGGGACCACGGATCGTGCGAGTCCTGGAACACTGGTCGGAGAGTGGACGCCCCTCGCGGGTCCGTCCCTGACACCATGCGCATCGGGATGCTCCTCGACAAACCGTTTCCACCGGACCCGCGGGTCGGGAACGAGATGCGTTCGCTTCATCGCGCCGGCCACGAGGTGCACCTCCTCTGCCCGAGTGTCGAGGATGGACGCCCACTGGCGGAAGAGTGGCAGGGCATCCACGTTCACCGGATCCGGATGTCGAAGACGTTCTTCAAGAAGGCTGGCGCGCTCGTCCTCCGCGTGCCGCTCTACTGGAACGCATTCGAACGACCGTTCCGGGAGCTCGTGGCGCGTGAACGGATCGAGGCGATCCACGTCCACGACCTTCCGCTCCTCCGGGTCGGACTCCGGGTCGGCCGCGCCCTCGGCGTTCCGGTGGTGACCGACCTCCACGAGAACTACCCGGCGGCGGTGGCCACCTATGACTACGCGAACAAGTGGCCGGGAAGTTGGCTCATCTCGGTCGCACAGTGGCGTCGGTACGAACGAAGGGCAGTGCCGGCCGCGGATCGAGTGATCGTCGTCGTCCCGGAGGCGATGGAACGGTTCCAAGGAGTGGTCGCCCCGGACCGGATGGTGTCGATCCCGAACACCGTCGACGTGGACGAGTTCGAGGGATTCCCGCGCGATGCTTCGATCGAAGAGCGGTTCGGGTCCCGATTCACCATCGGCTATCTCGGCGGATTCGATCGTCACCGTGGGCTCGACACGTTGGTCGAGGGCTTCGCCCAGATCGCACCCGAGATCCCCGAGGCGCACCTTCTCCTCGTCGGCACCGGGGCCACCCGCCGCGGACTCGAAGCCGGCGTCCGCGCTCGCGGCCTAGCCGATCGCGTATCGTTCGAGGGGTGGCAGGACTACAAGCTCTTCCCCTCCTACGTCCGCGCCTGCAAGGTCTGCACGATCCCGCATCGGAAGAGCGAGCACACGGACACCACGATCCCCCACAAACTCTTCCACTACATGTTGCTCGAGCGCCCGGTCTTGGCGAGCGACTGCCTGCCGATCGCCCGCATCCTCGAGGAGACCGAGGCGGGAATCGTCCACGCGAGCGGCGACGCGGCCGAGGTGGCGAACGCTTTGAGGGACCTTCGCAACGACGAGCTTCGCGCGCATCTGGGCGCACGGGGACGTCGCGCAGTGCTCGAAACGTACAACTGGGATCAAACCGCGAAGACGCTCATCGATCTCTACGCGTCGCTCCAGCAGAACCGCTCGTGAACCTCTCCCAGCTCCTCACGCGAGTCGTGAAACACTCCGCGGTGTACGGAATGGCCGACTTCATCGGGAAGGCGGTCGGGTTCCTCCTCATCCCGCTCTACACCCGGAAGCTCTCCCCCGAAGCGTTCGGTCAGCTCCAGATCCTGCTTCTCTTCCAGACCTTTGGGGTGATGACGTTCGGAATCGGACAGATCGGGACGGTACTGCGCTACCACCCCAAGGCCAGAGACGACGCGGAGCGTTCCCAGCTCATCCGCGGATCCACCGTGATCGTCGCGACGTCGAGTGCGACGTTCCTGGCTCTCGGCCTCCTGGTCGCGGAACCGCTCTCCGTCCGGTTCCTGGGTGGTCCGGACCTCACGAACGTGATCCGTCTGTTCCTGGTCGGGATCGTCGCCCGAGTGATCTCCGATCTTCCGCTCACCCTCCTCCGGATCGAGGAACGAAGCGCCCGGTACGGGGCGGGCACCCTGCTCCGGTTGCTCCTGTCCCTCTTCCTCGTCGTCTACTTCGTGGTCGTCCGGGAAATGGGCGTGCTCGGAGTGATCCTGGGCGACGTCATCGCATCCCTGACCCTGTTCGTCACCCTGCTCCCGGTGTTCCGGCGGCATTGGGGAACCGGCAGCGGCCAGCACCCGGAGTTCGGAGTGCGATCGTTCCTCTCCTTCGGCTGGCCTTACATGGTGGTCAACCTGGGCGCGTTCGGACTCATCGCCATCGACCGACTCTTCCTCGCGGGACGAGGGGATATCGTCGAGGCGGGAATCTACTCCCTGGGCGGAAAGCTCGCGTCGCTCGTCAACATCCTCGTGCTCTCCCCATTCACGCTCGTGTGGGGGCCGCTCAGCTTCCGTCTCGCGGAGGAAGACGACCCGGTGGAGGCCCAGCGGATCTTCTCCCGCCTCTTCACCTACTTCGCATTCGTGCTCTACGTGCTCGGTCTCGCGCTCTACCTGTTCTCGCCCGAAGCCTTCGCACTGGCCGCTCCGCCCGAGTACGCGAGCGCCGACCGGGTCGTCCCACTTCTCGTGGGATCGATGATCGTCTTCGGTTTCTACAAGCACTTCCAGGTCGGCCTCGCGATCACCGGCAAGACGAAGTCGATCGCGACGTCGTTCGTCCTCGCCGCACTCTGCAACCTCGCGGCGAACGCAGTCCTCGTCCCTCGATACGGGATGATGGGGGCGGCGATTGCCACGTTCTTCTCCTACTTGGTGATGTGCGGGTTCCTCCTCGGGACCGTCCAGAGGGTGTACCCCGTTCCGTACGAGTGGCGCCGGGTGGTGCCGTGGGCCATCGTCGCGGTCCTTCTCGGCTGGGCTCGCCGGTTCGTCCCCGAACTCGGCCTCGCCTCCGCGATCGCGGTGAAGGGGATCATTCTCCTCGCCCTCCCGGTCGCGATCTTTCTCTCGCTGCCGCCCACGGAACGGCAGGCCGCGCGCAAGTGGGTCTCGCAGCTGTGGTAGATTCGCGCTCCATGTCAGACAGAGATGCCAGAGAGAGTGGCGACACGTCGAAGCGGGTTGCGCCCGGAACCCAAACGGGTGCTCGGGGCGCTAGCGGTGGGACGAGTTCGGACGCTGCGAATGGGCCGTCGAGTTCCGCGGATCCCGGTGATGCTGGGGCTCTGGCGGCGCTTCGGTTCCATGCGCCCGAGGCCTACGACCACTATGGCTCGAACACGTACCTGCAGGAGCGGAACCGGATCCTACTCGAGGTTCTGCCGGAGACTGCGCGCACGGTGCTCGACGTCGGGTGCGGTCCGGGAATCGTCGGCCACGCGATCGCGTCCACTGGGCGCACCGTGGTGAGTACGGATCTCAGTCGAGCGGCCCTCGAAGCACGGCCGCCTCTTCCCTATCTCGCCAGCGCCACGCACCTTCCCCATCGCGACCGGTCATTCGACCTCGTCCTCTCGCTCGAGATGCTGGAGCACATCCCCGACGAAGTGCTCCGGCCGATCGCGAACGAGATGGCGCGGATTGCGGGCGAGTGGCTCCTGGTCGGCGTTCCCCACCGGGAGAACTTGGCGAGGAACTTCCTCCTCTGCCCTCGGTGTGGCCTTCGGTTCAACCGGACCGGTCACGTGCAGAGCTTCGACCGGGACCGCCTTGCCGGACTCTTCCCCGAGTTCCGTCTCGAGTGGAGCCACATCTGTGGACCACCGGTTCGCGACTATCCCGACACGCTCCTCCACCTCCGCCATGACATCGCGCACCGGTTCAGCGAGATGGCGTCCAGAGGCGGGAACGTCTGCCCGCGCTGCCACGAGACGGAGTTCGCTCCGTTCCGGCACAACCTGCTCTCCTTTGCGCTCGACGGGATCAACAAGGTGATCAGCAAGCGACGGCCGTACTGGATCCTCGAGCTGCTCCGCCGGGGCTAGATCCGGTTCCGGACGCATCTCCTATTGCGCTCGCGGCGGGGGCTCGATCCAGCGGTCGTGCGCTCTCTTCCTTTGCGCTTGCGGCAGAGACTCGATCCAGCGGCTCTCTTCCTCTTGCGCTCGCGGCGGGGACTCGACCCCGGGTGCCCTACGCTCTCGAATCGCCGGGGGGCGTGGGTGGGTTGGCAGCGGGGTTGGTGGCCGGACTCATATGTTCGCTTCGGGCACCCGGGATCGAGTCTGCGCCATAGAGCTGAAGTGAGATGAGTCGGGCCCCTCGCTCGGGACCAAGTCTTCGGCGCGTTGCTGGGGGTGAGACCATCAGGGCACCCGGAACGTGTCTGCTGCGTGGTGCTGGGGGGAGATCCTTTGGAACGGTGGGGGCTTTGGAGGTGGGGGCCTGAACTTGGTTCAGGCCCCTTGGGGGTGGACGGATGGGGTGGCCTCTGCGACTACTTGAGTCGGACCAGGCGGGATGCGGAGCGGTGGCCCATGGCTTCCAACCGCATCCAGTAGGTGCCGCTGGGTACCGAGTGGCCGGCGTCGTCGGTGCCGTCCCAGACGAGGTCGTGAGGGCCGGCGTGTAGGGTGCCTTGGGCCAAGGTTCGGATTTTCCGGCCTGCCACGTCGTATATCGCGAGTTCGGCGGGGCCGGTCGTGGCCAGGTCGAAGCGGATCGTGGTCCGTGGGGTGAACGGGTTGGGTGCGCTCGGGTGGAGACGGGTGGCCGCGCTCACGATGTTCGGGTAGGAAACGCCGACCACGTCGGGGGGCGTGTCCTCACAGAGCCACGGGAGTTGATCGTAGTCCACGTCGTAGATCCATTCGAGAGCTGCTGCCATCTCGTCGAAGGCCGCCTGGGAGATACTCTCCATGCTCGATACGCAGCGGTCGCCGCTTTGTCCGTCAGGAGTGGAGAGGTGGTGCCAGGAGATGCCGTCGAGCACGGTGCGGTAGTACTCGTCGTAGCTTCCACCGTTTGGCACGATGTTCTCCGCAACGATCTGCGCGAACTCCGTCTCCGCGAACCCGTCTCCATCGACATAGACGCGGTTCCCGACGCCCGGTCCGACGGCGCCGAGTACGTCGAATCGGAACTGCTGCGGGCACCAGTTGCCGTAGGCATCGTACTCGTAGTCACCGGCCGAGTTCGTCGTACCGTACGCCTCGCCCATGGCCGCGGGGCTCTCGATCCGGACGCAGGTATCGAGGTTTCCTGAATAGTCGGCGTACCATTCGTTCACGAACTGCCCACCCATACGAGAGAGTAGCGTGGGCGCCCGAGACTCGAGCGCCTTGGCGATCCCGTCGCCGTTCAGGATCAGCCCCTGCTTGTCGAGGTATCCATCGAACGTCAGCCAATCGCTGAAGAGCGTGAAGTCCTCGGGCCACATGAGCTGCGGGACATTCGAAGATCCCGAGTTGACAAGGACTCCTCGGTAGCCAAAGAGCTGGAGGAGCGTACAACCGTTGTTGTCCCGGCCGTCGCTTCCGCGCGCCATCGGCGCCTTCCAGCTGGACGTTGCGTCGAGGTAGTCGTAGCGGTCGACCTCGTAGCCGAGGGAGTCGAACGCAGCCTCGATGAACGGTTGCGCACCGGCGTTGAAGGCGTCGACGTAGAGAAGGCAGGGGTGGCGTAAGCCTTGACCGTCGACGGACCGCCAACTGGGAAGGATCTCGAACTCGCTGAAGAAGCCTCCGGTGGTGTCCGGAAGCAGGTAGCGCTGGTTCGGGGAGTTCACGTAGTTCGCGGTGAGGAAGTACTCCACCTTCGTACCCGGGTAGAGGACGTCGTCCTGGATGATCTCCACCTCGTCGGTGAGCTCTGGCCCTGCTGGGGACCTACCCCACGACGCCCACGCCTCTTCCTTGAGATAGCTGCAGAACCGGTGCTTGAAGGCGTTCGTACCGAGCTGGGCGGAGTCCATTGGTGCGGCCGCGAACTGGCCCGCTTCGATGTCGACACCGGCACCCGCGTTCACTCCGTCACGCCAGGTCGTGTACCGACTCCCAGCGAGAGGCCCGGTGCGGGCGACCCGGAACCAGAGGTTCGCTTCCCAGCTGTTGGACGAACTGGTCACGATCGGACCGGCCACGGTGAGGGAGTCTCCGAGGATGAACGGAGCGGTGTTGCCGAAACCTCCAACGTTCCGGGTGACGTCCGCGTGGCCGGGCTTGGACGGATCGTTGATGATGCTGGACTGAGCGAATCCATCCTGGAACCTGAGGCCGTTGTCGAAGGCGATGTAGGGAGCTTCCACCACTCGCGTGAAGCGGATCTGAATGTTGTCGAGAAGCGGCGTGAAGTTCGTCTCGTTCGTGCATTGCTCCGGAGGAATGCCGAAGGCGTCGCACGAAGCGAAGACCTCGTAGAGGAAGCGGACCTGCTCGGCGTAGTCCGGGATCGGGTTGTCGTTCGTTGTTCCCGAACTCCGAGACTGGAGGCAACCCGGGTCCTCCCACACGAAGAACTGGGCCTCCTGACCTACCCGCGGCGACCAGCCGGTGTCCCCCGTGATGTCGCAGGTCCAGGGGTAGTACTGCCACCCCGGGCGGACGAAGACGCCGTTCGAGCGTGGGAGATCCAAGTACTCCGTCCAGTCGGCGAAGATCTCGAGAGGCCCGGACCCTGGCAGGTCGACGTCGTTCAGGACGTCGACTGGCGGCGACGCGGCGTAGAGGTGCTGGCCGTACGGATGCTCCTCGTTGTCGTCGTGCATCTCGAGCACGTTGCCTTCGATATCGCACTGACAAACGTCTTCGAGGAGGTAGTCCGCCGAGTTGGCGACACCGACGAAGGTGCCGAATCCGGGAAGGATCTCGGCCGACCAGCCTTCGAGATCGACCTCGAAGCCGTAGGTGGCGACGTCCGTCCCCGTGGGGCCGAACCCGCTCACGGTGACGTCATCGAAAGAGCAGGGACCGTAGGCCGTCACGAAGAGATCGTCCTCGTCCGACCAGGAGCCGTCGGAGGTCATCTCGAACACGATCCGGAACTCGGTGTCGCCCTGGAAGTCGGCACTCGTCAGAGTGAAATCGTCGACGACACCCACTGGCGGACTGGCCGGATGATCCGGTGCGAGCCCGATCTGGGCCGTGTACTCCCGAAGTGGATCGCGCTCGCCGCTCGGGAAGCGTTCCAAGACGACGCGTGAGTAGTCGAAGTTCTCTTCGGTGTCGTTGAAGTGCGTCCACTGGAGCGTGACGTCGGACGCACCGTCGTAGGTGTAGGTTGGCGAGGCCAGCCGTTGATCCCAGGAGTTCCCGTAGCCGAGTCCGGAATCGTAGCAGAGCCCTCGCGCCTCGGTCCCGAACACCCCGATCCATGCGGACCCGTCGCCCGAGAGGATCGGTGCAGGTACGTCGTGGTACGGATCGGTGGTCCAACTCGTAGCATCGATCTGGCGGCCAAAAACGCCGTCCTGCTCGGTCCTATCGAGGCCTTCCCAGCCCTCGAGCGGATCCGGTCCGCCGTGGTCGAACGTCCAGGTTTCTCCGAGCACGGCAAAGCCGTCGCCGTCGACGTACCCGAAAGAGACCGTGTCTGCATACGCCAGCGGCGATCTACTTTGCACACCGCCCGCAGACTGAACGGCACCGTTGGATCGATCCGGCCCGTAGACTACACGCGATGAGGAGGGCATGACTCCATGCCCAGCGACCGGCGGGCGATCCAGAATCTCCCCCATCGGCGCGCCAAGCGGCGCGAACAGGAGCTTTTCGTCGCGCGTCGGCCGCCCCTCTGCGGGTTGCGAACAGACACCTAGCACGACGATCGAGCCGAGTGCAATCAGGGAAGGGACGGTGAGTGTAGGAGAAAGGCAACGGAGGTGGGGGGCCCCCCAGACCAAAGAACGCCTACGCATATCTAGCTCCGTTCTCGGGGGTGGTAGGCGGATTGTACAACAACCCGAAGCCGTTCGGAAGCCTCAACTCGGATCTTCGTCGTCTACTTCACACGCACCAACCGAGATGCCGACCGGTGCCCCATCGTCTCGAGTCGCGTCCAGTACGTACCGCTCGCCACCGAGCGTCCGTCGTCGTCCGTTCCGTCCCAGACGACATCATGGGCACCGGCATCGAAGATACCCTTCGACAGAGTCCGGATCTTGCGTCCAGACACGTCGTAGACGAAAAGCTCCGCGGCTCCGGACGTGGCCAGATGGAAACGGATCGTCGTCCTCGGGTTGAACGGGTTCGGACTTCCCGGATAGAGCCGGATGGAGGCTCCGTACCCCACTCCACCATCGATCCCCGAAATCGGGATCGGATCACAAAACCCGATCTGCTCGAAATCGACCTCATAGATCCATTCCAACGCGGAGGCGATCTCTCCGAACGCCGCCCGGCTCACGTTTTCCAAACTCGGCACGCACCGATCTCCCCCGCTTCCATCTGGCGACACGAGATGATGCCAAGACACTCCGTCCAGCACGGTCCGATAGTTCTCGAGGTACGAGTCTCCCGACGGAATGATGTTCTCGTTCACGATCTGAGCGTATTCGGTCTCCATGAGGCCATCGCGATCGAGGTAGCTTCGGTTGCCGACACCTGTGCCGACCGCACCAAGGACATCGAACCGGAGCTGCTGAGGACACCAGTTGCCATAGGCGTCACACTCGTAATCCCAGGCGGAGTTGACCGTCCCGTAGGCCCCGGGCCCTCCCGACGGACTCTCGATCCCCACACAGGCGTCCGTGTTGCCGGTGAGCTGCGAATAGCTGTCACCAAGGAGCGAGGCTCCCATCCGCGAAAGCAACGCGCCACCGTCCGCATCCAGCGCGAGCGCCATCCCGTCTCCATTGAGGAGCAACCCTTGACGTGTGTAGGAACCGCCGTTGGCCACCACGGTCAGCCAGTCGCTGAGAAGCGTGTAGTCCTCCGGCCAAAGGATCGACGAGACGTTCGACGATCCTGTATTCACGAGGACTCCCCGATACTGGAGGAGCTGGGTCAACACACACCCATTGTTGGATGTGGACGACTGCCCACGTGCCATCGGAGCCTTCCAACTCGACGTCGCATCCAGGTAGTCGTACCGATCCGGGTCATAACCGAGTGAATCGAACGCGGCCTGGAGGAACGGTTGGGCGCCGCCGTTGAACGCGTCGACATAGAGTAGACACGGGTACTTGAAGTCCCCGCCCACCTCACGCCAGCCCGGAAGGATCTCGAACTCGGCGAAGAAGCCGCCGGTCGTATCGGGGAGCAGAAATCGGTCCGTTGGCGTATCGAGGTAGTTCGCCGTGACGAAGTACTCGATCTGTGTCCCGGGATAGAGTACGTCGTCCTGGATGATCTCGACCGCGTCGGAGAGTTCCGGACCGGAGGCAGGCCGCCCCCACGCGGCCCAGTCCTCCTCCTTGAGATAGGAACAGAATCGATTCTTCCACGCGTTCGTACCGCTTTGCGCCGAATCCATCGAAGCGCGAGCGAACTCGCCGGCCTCGATGTCGACGCCTGCAGCGAGGTTCGCCTGATCCCGCCAGTCGCGATAGCGAGCGCGGTCCTCTGAACAGGGGCCCTTCCGAGCGACTCGGAACCAGAGATCAGACTCCCACCGACCGTCGAGGTCACTGACCACCGGCCCCGAGATCCCGAGGGAATCTCCCAGCACGAAGGGTGGGGTGTTCCCGAAGCCGCCGACGTTCCGGGTCACGTCCGCTCGGCCTGACAAACAGGGATCGTTCTCGAAAGCAGACTGGGAGAACCCGTCCTGGAACTGGAGCCCGTCCACGATCGAGACAGTTGGGGCGTGCGGCACCTGCGTGAACCGCACCTGGAGGTCGTCCAAGATCGGAGTGAAGTTCGTCTCACCTGAGCAGTCCGTCACTCCGAAAGCCTCGCAAGAAGAGTAGAGTTCGTAGAGAAAGCGAACCTGCTCGATGCCCTGCGGGACGGGATCGAGCCCGGCCGTAGCGAAGTCGCGGAGGGCAAGACACGCGGGTCCAGGCTCGAAGGAGAAAGTGCTCGTACCGACGCGCGGGGACCAGCCCGCCTCCCCGCTGACGTCACAGATCCAAGGGAAGTACTGCCACCCGGGACGGAAGAAGACGCCGTTGGCGCGCGGCAGCTCGACGTACTGGGTCCAGTCCGCGAACACGAGGAGATCACCGTCGCCGGCGAACGCCACGTCATTGAGCACGTCGACCGGTGGAGACACCGCATAGAGTCGCTGACCGTCCGGGTGTTCGCGCTGGTCGTCGTGCATCTCGAGCACGTTGCCGGTCATCGAGCACGGACAGTCGCCCTGGATCGTATAGGCTCCGACGTTCGCGACACCGACGCTCGTCCCGAGGCCGGGCACCGGTTCTGCAGTCCAACCTTCGAGGTCCGATTCGAACCCGTAGGTCGCAGATCCTGCGCCCCCGGCTCCAAACCCGCTCACCGCGACATCATCGAGTCCGAACGGTCCGTATGCCGTCTCGTAGAAGCCGTCCTCGTCCGACCAGGATCCGTCCGACGTCATCTCGAACGCGATGCGGAACTCAGTGTCCCCAGCGAACGAAGAGGCGGTGAGAACGACTCCGTCCATTACCCCCACGGGTGGACTGGCAGGATGATCTCCGGAGAGGCCGGCCTGCCCGGTGTACGCGCGTACCTCGTCCCGTTCCCCACTGGGAAGCCGCTCGAGGTAGACCCGCGTGTGGTCGAAGGTGAGTTCGCTGTCCACGAAGTAGGTCCATCCGACCGTCACATCCGACTCACCGTCGTGCGCGAACATCGGCGAGACCAGGCGCTGCGCCCACTTGTTCCCATATCCGGGCCCGGGAGAGAAGCAGAGTTCCCGCGCGACCGATCCCGTGGCCCCGATCCAGGCCGAGCCGCTACCCGAAAGGATCGGCGCCGGGACGTCGTTGTAAGGATCTACGGTCCAGGTCGCGCTGCTGATCTGTTGTACGTAGGTGCCGGTCTGCGCGGTGACGTCGAGGGACGTCCACCCCTCGAGCGGGTCGGGGCCCCCGTGGTCGAAGGTCCAGATGTCGTCGAGCACAGCGAATCCGGCCCCGTCGACGTAGCCGAACGAAAGCGTGTCGCCCGGAGCGACCCGAGCGAGACTCCGCGCACGGGTCTCCGAGTCCGAGAGGACACCCCCCACCGCGGGATTCGATCCGAGAATCGTCCGTGTCGAACCGCCGGAATGAACGCTACCTGGATCAGGAAGCAGTCGATCGAGGAACTCGCCGAGAGGCGCGTCGGCCGGCGCAGAGAGACAGGTATCGGACGGGTCAGGGCGCGCGTTCGCGGTTCCTGGAAGGAAGAAAGCCGCCAAGAAGATCGTGATCGAGATCGCGATGCGGCAGGCAGACGACTCTGCGGGCTCGAACCGGCCGAGAGCCTCAGGAGTCGTGGAACTCGCGGAGATCGTGGAACTCGCGGAGATCGCGGAATTCGTGCAAAGCTCGGAAGACGCGTGAGCTAGGGAAGGGAACGAACGCGAAGACATGACCAGCTCCAATCTCGGGGGGACCGGTGGGAGCCGCAACCGGACGGAGTCGACGAAGTGGAACCGTCGAACTCAGCCGGAACCTGGAGACGGCCGAATGCGTGTCGCTCGCGCCATTGGCGCGGACGCACACAACCGCCGGTGTCCGGAGTGTACTTCCCCCCACCCGTCGAGGTCACGTCTATTGCACGGATCCCCGGCGTCGCAACACAGCGCCGAAGAGGAGGAGCACGCCGAGCGCCGCGAGACCCGCTTTGTTCGCGAGAGACGCCCGGTCGTGTGCGGGCGACCGATAGGTCATCTCGATCTCGTGGCTTCCCGCCGGAACTTCGACCGCGCGAAGCACGTGGTCAACGCGCAGGATCGGCGTGCTGGCGCCGTCCACCGTAGCGTGCCAAGCCGGTGGGTAGTCGATCTCGCTGAAGACGATGAGGGCGGGACCGTCTGACTCGGACCGAGCGACAATCCGATGGAGATCCCGCGACTCCAGGCGAACCTCGGCGTACGAGAACTCGGACCGGCTGGGTGCGGCGTCCCCGGCCTCCAGATACGCGACGGCCGTCGGATCGAAGCTCCGGTCGCCGAGGCGGGCCAGTACTTCCTTGCCGGACGCGAGCGTCTCCGTTCGGTCCACGGACCAGACCGGGCCTGGCGTGGGCGGCAGATCGTAGACGAACCCGTCGCCTTCGTAGATGGGCGGCATCCCCGTGTCGACCGGCGAGGCCGAAAGCACGTACTGGACGTTGAGCATCGCCAGGACTCCCGGAGCGAAGAGCACGTTCGCGTCGAGGAGATCCTGGTAGATCCGGAGCTTGGCGGGTTGATAGCCACCGACGGACTCGAGACCGGCGGTGACGAAGGAGTTCGAGCCGAAGAGTGGCTGCAGAGGAAGAATCCGGAACGGTCCAGGCCGCTCCGCTAAGAACTCGGTCGCCCCCGGATTCGGGAGCAGCTCCTGCGCGCTCTCTGCTGGCTCGGGATGGTAGAACGCGCGGTCGATCACCCAGAGATCCGCGACGAGGAGCACGCCGAAGGCCAAGCCGACGCCCGCTCCCAACCGGTTCGCCGAGACCTGCCCGCTCCGCGCCACGTACGAGGCGGCGACGAGGACGAAGGCCGACAGCACGAGGAGCAGAAACGCGTGGGTTACGCTGCTGGAGAGCAGGTCCATCCGCTCGGCACGCAGTGGCGCGAGAGTCTGAACCCCGTATTGGGTGATCTCCTGAGCCCGAAGGAGTGACTCGGGGCCGGAGTGCGCACTCTTCGCCCCGACCGCCACGAGCCCCCAGAGCGCGAGGACGACTCCGAGCCCGATGAGGGCGCGCACGAAGTACGGGTGCGCTCCACTCCCCTTCGTTTCCTTCTTCCTCGCCTTCTTGCCGGACGCCTTCTTGCCCGAATCGGGTGTGGCCGAGGATTCGCGTTGGCCCGCGCCGACCGTCTTCCCTGAAGCCGGCCTCTCCGCTCCATCGGATGCCCACGCCCCGCGAAACAGGTCCTGCAGCCAGTCGATGCCGGCGGCGACGAGCGGCGCCATGGCGAGCGGTAGGAGCGAGTAGATCATCGACGGAACGCGGAACTTGTCGAAGAGCGGCATCGCTTCGTAGAGCGCGCGGTAGAGCGGGGCGAAGTGCTTTCCGAATCCGATGAGCAGCAGGACCGCAGCGAGCGTGCCGAAGATCCATCGTCTCGGTCCCCGGCCCTTCCAGAGCCCGAGCACGGCGAGCAAGAGGAAGAGGATTCCGACGTAGTGCGTCGACTGGGTGAACGGCAGGTGCCCCCAGTACGTCGCGCCCTCGAGCCCGTACCAGGCCGGGAAGAAGAACGCGAGGAGCTCCCCCGGAGGGTACGACCAGGCCGTCGCGTAGTCCCAGCCGACGCCTGTGTCTCCAGGGGTCGACGAGAGCGCACTCGCGGCGCCCCGGATCGAATAGGGCGCGTACTCCTGGATCCCGAGGTACGGAATGGTGACCAGTGCTCCGGCGACGGCGGCCGCGACCGCGCCATAGGCGGCGATACGAAGTCCGTGCGACGAGATCCAGTCCTTCCGCGCCTCGAAGGCCCAGCGGCCGAGCACGTAGAGCACGGCCAGGAGGACGACGTAGTACGAGATCTGCGGATGATTGGCCCAAGCGAGGAGAGCTCCGGAGTACGCGAGCGCGGCGGCCGGCCATGGACCCGGCTTCGTGAGGAGCCAGTCGAGTGAGAAGAAGACGAGTGGCGCGATCGCGAGCGCCTCTAGCTTCGTCGAATGCCCGGCCGCGACGAGGCCGGTGAAATAGGGTGTCATCGAGTAGCCCAGAGCCGCCACCGTGGCCGCGATGTGAGACGCGCCCTGCCTGCGCAAGAACGCGAAGGCAGAGATCCCCGCCAGGATGAAGAGGATGGTGTACCGAGCCCCACGGCTCGAGCGGAAGACTTGGAGGCTCTGGCCGAGCACGTTCGCCCCGGGTCTCGGGATGTAGAGGAAGCTTCCGTAGGAAGGCATCCCGGAGAAGATGTACGGGAACCACTCCGGCATCCTCCCCTCTTCTTGCTGCACCTCCTGGGCCCAAGTGCCGACCGGCTTGTGCGCCTGCGTGTCGGGGTTCACGGGCTCGACGTCCTTCACGATCATCTGCCAGTAGAACAGGATCGGGAGGAGGACCAAGAAGAGGAGCGACAGCGAGGTGGGAATGGGCGTTCTCATTCGCCGGAGTATAGGAGCGGTCTTGTCCGATGCAAACCGTACCCGTACACTCCCTCGGTTGCCTCGGCTTCGCCGAGAGGCCCCGGCCGTCCTGCCCCCAGCCTGCGGGGCCCCAAACGGCTGGAAGGAGAAGCGCAAATGTCCCAGGACCCGATCGGCGTCGCCCTTGTCGGCTGCGGCAAGATCACGAAGAAGCACATCGACGTCATCCAGGGGATCGACGATCTCCGCTTGGTCGCGGTCTACGACAACCAAGTGACGAGGGCCCAGGCCGTAGCCGACGCCGTCCCCGGCTGCCGGGTCCTACCCGACCTCGAGGCCGTGGCCGGGGCTGCCGACGTCCAGCTGGGAGTCGTCTGCACTCCCAGTGGTCTCCACGCGTCCCAAGGCGCGGTCCTGGCCCGGGCGGGCAAGCACGTCATCGTCGAGAAGCCGATGGCGCTCCGGCTCGAAGAGGCGGATCAGCTGATCGAGGTCTGTGACCGGTTCGGGGTCAAACTATTCGTCGTGAAGCAGAACCGGTACAACCGTCCGGTGCAGGCCGCGAGGCGCGCGCTCGAATCCGGTAGGCTCGGGCGAATCTTCCTCGGAGAAGTCCGGGTGCTCTGGCGGCGCACGCAGGAGTACTACGACGCCGAACCCTGGCGGGGCACCTGGCTCCTCGACGGCGGCGTGCTCACGAACCAAGCAAGCCACCACATCGATCTCCTCATCTGGATGATGGGCGAGGTCGAGTCCGTCTTCGCGAAGGGACGGACGGTGATGCACCAGATCGAGGTGGAAGACACGGGCGTCGTCCTCCTCAAGTTCCGGCGTGGAGGGCTGGGTGTGGTCCAGGCGACGACCTGCGTCCAGCCGAGAGACCTCGAAGGATCCCTCCTCCTCTACGGCGAGAAGGGGACTGTCGAGATCGGTGGCTTTGCGGCCAACCAGCTAGAGACCTGGGCGTTCCAGGACGAGCAGCCGGAAGACGCGACGGTCTTCGACGAATGGGGCAAGAACCCGAACGTCCCCGCTTTCAGCCACCGTGAGTTCTACCTCGACGTCGTCGACACGCTGCGCAGCAACCGGCACGCGCTCATCGACGGGATCGAGGGACGGAAGTCGCTCGAGGTGATCAACGCGATCTACGAGTCGATGGAGACGGGCCGCGAGGTCTTCCTCCGATTCGAGCCGCGCCGGGGTCGCCTCGGACTCGCAAAGGGAACCGAGCCTCGCTAGCAGACGAACGAGAGTCTCTGCAGCAGACGAACCAACGCCTCGCTAGCGGGCCACGGAGACGCATCCCGCCGGCAAATCGGACGACGCAGCACCCGGGCCCGGCGCCCCGCTGCACACAGAGGAGAGACATCCTTGGACATCCCGCTTTGTGATCTCAAAGCCCAGTACGCCTCCATCGCCTCCGAGATCGACCCGGTGGTGCGCGAGGTGATCGCATCGACCCGATACATCGGCGGTCCCGAAGTCTCCGCGTTCGAGGAGGAGTTCGCCCGCTACTGCGGCGCCGCGCACTGCGTGGGAGTCGCGTCCGGCACCGCGGCCCTTCACCTCGCGTTCATCGGCGCTGGCGTCGGTCCGGGGGACGAGGTCGTGACCGTCTCGCACACGTTCATCGCGACGGCCGAACCGATCGTGACGCTCGGCGCCAAGGTCAAGTTCGTCGACATCGACGAGAAGACCTACAACATGGACGTGAACCAACTCGAGGCAGCGATCACGGAGAAGACCAAGCTCCTCCTCCCCGTTCACATCTACGGTCAGCCGGCGGACATGGATCCGGTGCTGGAGATCGCGGCCGCGAAGGGGATCCAGGTGATCGAGGACTCCGCGCAGTCCCACGGAGCGCGCTACAAGGGCGAGCGGACCTGCGGCGGAATCGCGCCGATGGGCACCTTCAGCTTCTACCCAGGCAAGAACCTCGGCGCCTACGGCGACGCAGGCGCGATCACCTGCGCGGACGCGGAGGTCGCCGAGCGGATGCGGAGCCTCTCCAACCACGGCCGGGCGGACAAGTACCTGCACGACGAGGAAGGGTTCAACTTCCGCCTCGACGCACTGCAGGCGGCCATCCTCCGGATCAAGCTGCGGCACCTTCCGGATTGGACGGAGGGACGTCGCCGCGTGGCGAAGATGTACGACGAGCGGCTCGCCGCGAACGACAAGGTAGTCACTCCCTACGTCGCTCCGTTCGCCGAACCGGTCTACCACCTCTACGTCGTTCGCGTACCGAACCGCGATCACGTGCTCGCAGGGCTCCGTGACAAGGGGATCGACGCGGGAATCCACTACCCGGTCCCGCTCCACCTCCAGCCGGCGTACCGCTACCTCGGCTACGAAGAGGGCGCCCTCCCGGTCACCGAGAAGATCGCGAAGGAGATCGTCTCCCTGCCGATCTTCCCCGAGATGACCGAGAGCCAGGTCGACCGGGTCGTCGAGACCCTGGAGTCGCTCCTCTGATCGACGAAGGGGCTCCACGGCTCTTCGGCGGAGCCCCTGACCCTGACCGCACGCCCGAGGAGGGTCCGCGTCTCGCGGATCCTCTACCGCTCCACGTCGTGCTGGACAACGTCCGGAGCGCGTTCAACGTCGGGTCGATGTTCCGCACCGCCGAGGCCGCGCGCGTCTCCCACGTCCACCTCTGCGGGATCACGCCTCATCCCCCCCATCCCCAGCTCGACCGTACCGCGCTCGGTACCGCCTTCCGCGTCCCGTGGACGCATCATCGGCACAGCCGAGACGCCATCGCTGCGCTGCGGAGTGAGGGCGTCCGGATCCATGCGGTCGAGATCACGCCCGAGGCACGCTCGCTGCGTGAAACTCCGCTGCCCCAACCCGGCGCCCTGGTCTTCGGGCACGAGGTGGCAGGAGTCGATCCCGAGCTCCTAGAGCTGGCCGACGAGGTGATCCACGTACCGATGTGGGGACGGAAGAACTCGCTCAACGTAGCCGTGGTCTTCGGCATCGTCGTGTTCGACACGATCGGCCGCTGGGGCTACTAGATCCCGAAGTCCCAGGAGAAGCGTGCGGGGCTTCCGTCGAGTTGGTGCTTGGGCCCACCGTACGCGGGCGCGAAAGGCGCATCGCCTTCAGCCCGAGCGAGGATGACCGTGACGTTGTCAGGAGCGCCCGCGGCGAGCGCCGCCTCGATCATCCAGTCGCACGCCTGTTCCGGGCCGACCTTCCCGATCATCTCGGCCAGCGTCTCGTCGTGCACGGTCTTCCCGAGCCCGTCCGTGGCGAGGAGGAGTGTGTCCCCGTCCTGGAGAGCGAGCGAACCATGGAGGATGTCCGGAGATTGCCTCGGACAGACTCCGAGGCAGCGTGTGAGCACATGGCTCGTCGGATGTTCGTCCGCCTCTTCCGGCTCGAGACGACCCGCGTCGACCAGATCCTGGGCCATGGTGTGATCCACAGTGACCTGCACCCAGCGATCTTCGCGGAACCAGTAGAGGCGAGTGTCCCCGACGTGCCCCACGTACGCGTGCCCGTCTTGGTACCAAACACAGGTGAGGGTCGTGCCCATCTCCCCGTATTCTGGCTCCGCGGTCGCTCGTTCCTTGATCTGGTGCGACGCGAACTGGAACGACGAGGTGAGTAGTTCGCTCGGGAACTTCCCCACGAGCGTAGGAGCCATCTTCTCCACGGCCTCGACGGCGAGTCGGCTGGCGATCTCGCCGCCCGGATGTCCCCCCATCCCGTCGGCGATCGCGAGTAGCGCGCAGTCGGCGTCGGAACTCGCCGGCGGCCGCCAGATGGCGTAGGCATCTTCGTTCAGCTCACGGACACGGCCGACGTGGGAGCGATGTAGGATATTGAGTTTCAACGGGGCCTCGCTCGAAAACGTCTGGCCTGGATGGTCAGGGTGGAAGTGTCGAGCTGTCAAGGCGGAACCCTGTGGCGGGCCCCGGTCCCGACGAAATGTCAGGACCGGGAGGGCTCCACACTCACTGGTTTCGAGAGGGAATCAGTCGGCGTCGTCTTCGTCGTCGTCCCAATCCTCGTCGAGGTCTTCTTCGTCGTCCTCGTCCTCGTCGTCCCAGTCGTCGTCTTCGTCCCAATCGTCGTCGGAGTCGTCGTCCTCGTCCCAATCATCGTCGTCGTCGTCGTCGAGCTCTTCCCCGTCCTCGTCCTCCCAGTCATCTTCCTCGTCGAACTCGTCCCCGAATCTGATCCCGCTCTGCCGCAGCTGTGTCGACATGGACTCTGCCCTCCTGCGGACCGGTTCCCTCGGCTTTGTGGGGCCGGTCCTCCCCGTCACCGATACCATTTCACTCTACGTGGTGCGGAGTTTGTAGGTTTGCCCCCGGAAGGTGTCAAGTCAAAGTTGGGAAGCTCCGTGCACGAGAGAATCACGTCGATTCGAACTACGGAATGAACGGACTTGACCCGCGCGATAGGGCTCGTTCTCTCCACGCAAGGGGTCCCCATGCGCTACATTTGATGGATGCGGAAGCAGACACCGAACCCAGCCGCAGGGGCCGTCGGATCGAACCACGGACCCTGAGGTTCGCTCTCGGTGTACTCCGCCCGGACCATAGAGGAACCACGTGCGAAAGGACGAAATGAAGGCGTCTCTCCAAACTTGCTGGGCCGGAGCCGTCACCGGGCTCCTTCTCTTTGCCGCCAGTTCCGCCCTTGCATTCGAGGATGCGGAAGTCCGTGCGATCATCCGCCACGTTCCGGAACCGGAACGTGTGGGCGACGCGCCGGCGGTTTGGATGGCGCGCGAGAAGACCCTCCGGATCGATGGTGGAGGCGGCGCGACCGAGAAGGAACATCTCTTCGCACGAATCCTCGATCCCGACCGCGCACGAGAGAGTTTCTCACCCTACTCAGTCGACTACTGGTCCGAGAACTGCTCGGTGCGCGTCTTGGCAGCGCGCATCTGGAAGGAAGACCTCACCTTCGTCGCGCTCCCCCCGGAGGCGGTCAGGGACGACCTCTCGCCGCTCGGCGAAGGCCACGGCGTCTTCGAGATGCTTCGCCGCGTGACCATCGACTTCCCGAGCGTCGAGCCGGGCGACGTTCTCGAAATCCGACTCGCGAAGGCGCGTGTTCCGCGGCCCGGAGAGACGAACGTCCAGTGGTTCCTCGACACGATGGGCGACGAACTACCGGTCATCGAGCAACGACTCGAAATCCAGACTCCGCGCGCGCTGCGCGGGGTCGCGGCGTTCTCCGGTCCGGCTCCGTATCTGGACTCTCGGATCGTCGACTCCTTCGATGGCCGTGGCTACCTCAGCGGCCATCTCCTGGGCCTCCCGGGCCCGGTCGAAGGTGGCGTCTTCAGTCGACGCGCCACAGTGCGTTCGGACGCCGACTCCGTGACGACGATCGCGTACTCCAACGTGGGGTGGGACTACCTCAGCAAGTACCTCGGCCGTCAGTGGTACCTCCTGGTTCAGGAGATCTCTCCAGAGATGACGACGGCCGCGGGCAAGCTGTTCTCTCAGAAGACGGACCCGCGGTGGCGAGCGGAGGCGCTCGGAAAGTGGGCTCGAGACGACTTCGAAACCGTACCCGTCCCGGACATCCTTCGGTTTGCGCGTCCGTTCGATCCGGCCACTGTCTTCGCGAACGGCGAAGGCGGGTCGATGGACAAGGCACTCTTCCTCACCGCGGCCCTGCGCCTCGCGGGCGTCGGCGCGTCACCGGTCTTCGTGCGGTCACAGACGGGAAGCTGGGTGGAGGAGGTTGCGTCGCTCGACCAATTCGATCGCGTCGTGGTAAAGGCGGACGTCGATCCACCGCTTTGGCTCGATCCCTCGGGCAAGGACCCGCTTCCGCCGGGCAAAGGGCTGGTCGTGACGATCGTCGATCCCCGGCTGACGACGTTCGAGCAGGACGACGACTTCCAGTACGAGTTCGGTCTGATCGACTTCCCGGGCACCGGGCCTACGGAGCGCTAGGCCGCGAGCAAGGAGTCTTGCGGTCAGTGGTTCCCGTTCTGGTAGCGAACGATGAACGAGATCCGGCGGTTCCGCGTGCTGAAGGGGCGGTCGGGCTCGAGTAGGTTCCGGTCGGCATAGCCGACGACTCGCGTGACCCGAGTCGGGTCGATTCCGTTCGCCTCCAGGATCTTCCGGGCTGCGTTCGCCCTTTCCGCGGAGAGCTCCCAGTTCGTCTTGTCACCGGACTGGAACGGACGGCTGTCGGTGTGACCTTCCACGACGATCGGGTTCGGCATGTCGGCCAAGACGTGTGCGATCGCCGAGAGAAGCTCCTGGGTCTCCGGAGTGACCTGATCCGAGCCGGACGCGAAGAGAGGTCTCATCTCCTCGTCGTGGACCTGGATGCGAAGCCCTTCGGCCGTCATCTCCACCGACACCTGACCATCGAACTCGCTCAGAGTAGCGGAGCTCTCGAGAGCGTTCTCGATCTGCTTCGCCGAGTCGAGGAGGAACTCCTGTTCGAGCTGCTGGAGCTCGGACGTGGTGCCGGTTTGCTGGTTCTCGTCTCCCCCACCCTGCGCGGCCCTGCGAACCTCGATCTCGTGGAGCTGCTCGTGGAGCTGGATTGCGCCATCCTGGGACAGGAACCCGCGCCCTTCGCCCGGGAAGATGCTCGGGTTGTTGAAGTATGCGGCCACGGCGGCCTTCGTCTCGGGGCTCTGCCCGACGAGCCAGAGCACGATGAACAGCGCCATGAGCGCGGTCACGAAGTCCGCGAACGCGACCTTCCAGGCTCCACCGTGATGAACCGTCTGACTCACGACTCCGCCTCCTGAGGTGCTCTGCGTTCGGCCCCGGCGGACCGAAGCGGCTGCACTCTGCTCATCAAGCCGCGCGCAGCTCCTTGCACGCCTCTTCCACCGTTTCGCGATCGGGCCGGTTGTAGGAGTAGAGGGCTCTTCTCGCCGTCTCCACGACGACGACGGGCGCCTTGCCCTCGGCGAACGCGACCAGGCCATGCTTCACCGCGCCGAAGAAGTTCCCGCCATCGGCCAGCTCCTGCTCCATCGCAGTCGATACCGGGCCGGCGAATCCGTAGGACACGAGGATACCGAGGAAGGTACCGACGAGCGCCACGGCGACGTGGTGACCGATCTCTTCCGGACTCCCGTTCAGGTGTCCCATCGTGATGATGATTCCGAGCACCGCCGCAACGATACCGAGCCCGGGCAGGGAGTCGGCGACGAGGTGGACCAAGTGCGGATACACGTGCTCTTCCTGATGATGCGCCTCGAGCTCCCGGTCGAGCATGTCGGAGAGTTCCTCGGGCGTCACCGCGCCGTCCACCTGGAGACGCAGGGCGTCGGTGATGAAGTGAAGGAGATGGTGATCCTTCATCAGCTTCGGATACTTCGAGAAGATGTCGCTGCTCGAGGGCTCGTTGATGTGCCCTTCGAGCGCGATGACACCTTCCTTCTTCACGAGGAGTGCTAGCTGAAAGAGACAGACGAGTGCTTCCTGGGCATACGGCTTGCTGTAGGCAGAGCCCTTGAGCGGGGCCATGGCCTTCGGGAACAGCTTCTTGAACTGCTGCGGGAGGGCCATGATGAGGGTCGCACCCGTCGCGGCGCCGAAGATCACGAGGACCTCGAACGGCTGGATGAGGGTCGCGACCTGGCCACCGGAGAGAACGAATCCGGCGACGACGCAGCCGAGTACGACGATGAATCCGACGAAACGCACGCCTTCCTCCTCGGGTCTTACGTCCGCATCTGGCGCGAACCCCGACCCATCGGAGGGATCGACCCACGGAAGCCGCTTCTTGAGAAACGGTTCCGGGACGGTTGGCGCGAGATCGAGGTGGGTGCCGCCAGATCACGTGGCTGGGCGGAGCCTGGAGAGGCACGGCGTTCGACCAGCGGTCGAGATCCGAGAGCTAAACCACCGCTGAGTCGCTAGTTGCGACCGCTCGTGGCCGGCTCCGGCCTGCCGATGGGGCGCGGCATCGGGTCGAGGACCCGGAAGCTGATCGAGTAGGGGTCACGCTCGGGAGTGCAGGGATCCTGGTCGCTCGTCATCCCGGACTCATCGAGAAGGCTGTCCAGCACCTCGAGTACGTACGTCACGCCTTGGGTCAGGATGACCGAGACGTGTGCTACGACCTCGCGCTGGTCCACACCCCAGGTCAGACTGTCGATCGGTGTCGGAAGCGGCCCGGTCGCGAGCCGGAGGTTCGTGGGGTCGAGACTGGCTTCGGCGATCGGACGCGTGAAGAGGATTCGGAGCTCTCCCACGTTGCCCGGAACGTTCATGTCTCCGTCTACGGGATCGCTCGACAGCGCACCGAAGGCGCAGAACGAAACTCCGGACGTGTCGGCTCCAACGAGACCGTCGTCGTCCGTCGCCTTCAGGATGAGTCGGTACGACTCGTTACAGTCGTCGCCGTCGATGTCACCGTCGCCATCGTTGTCGATCCCGTCGCAGCCCGCGAAGTCGAGACATGGGTAGGCGTGGCTCTGGACGTAGTCTTCGGAAGATGGGTCGTCCACGATGGTGACGTCGCCGTCTCCCCACTCGAACGTGAGGGACGTGATCGAACCGTCCGGATCGAGGCTGCCCGTCGCATCGAACGTCACGAAGGTCGTGTCGCTGCAGACCGAACCGCTCACCACGGGCTCGGGGAAATCACCGATCCGGAAGAACGACTCGAACACCTCTTCCTCCGGGGTGTCCGGGTCCTGGTCGAGCGGATTGCCGGCGAGGTCACGGAGACGATAGTCCGCCCGCACCTCGTAGACGAACCCGAGCAGGAGTTCCGTGTCCGGCGTGAAGTAGAAGACAGTCTCGTCCTCGTTCCAGGTGATGTCGCCGTTCGCCGGGTACTCCTGGCTGCCTTCCAGACGGACTACCTGGAGCGTGAAGTCGTCGAAGTCGCCGGTCCGCATCGGCTCACTGAAGGTGAGCGCAATGACGACGTCGGGACGGGCTCCTTCCGAGCCATCCTCTGGCGAGATCTCGAGCACGCGCGGAGACGTCTCGTCCCGTGCGGTCTGGAACGGCTGTACGAACGGGTCGATCTCGGCCGTCTCCGGATACTGATCGAACGGGTTGCCGACCAGATCGCTGAGGCCCGACACCGTGAGCTCGTACGACGTCAGCGGCTCCAAGAGCACCTGAGGCTCTACGAGAAGCGTATCGGGAGAGAGGAAGGACAGCGCGATCGGGACTGCGCTCCCACCCGCCCGAACGAGGGTGACGTCTCCGTCGTCCAAGGACGTTGGATCGATCGGCTCGCTGAACGCCACCCTGGGCTGGGTCTCGCGTGGCGGCGGGAAGTCCTCGAACACGGTGTCGAGAACGAACGGAGGATCGTTCTCTTCGCGAGTCCGGAACGAGAGCACGAAGGGATCGAACTCCGGAGTCCCGGGAATCTGATCGAACCCGTTCCCGAGCGTGTCCGTGATCGCGTCCCCTACCGTCACGACGTAGTCGGTGGAGGTCTCGAGGTCAGCGGCCGGCACGAGCCGGACCCGCAGTGGGTTCGTGAGCTCGAGGACGGCGAGTGGAAGCGGATCGCCCCCCTCGGGTGCGATCGTGATCGACGACCCGCCGAGGGACGACGGCTCGATCGCCTCGTCGAAATCGAGCGTGATCTCCGTGTCGGGCTCCACTCCGTCCGCGCCGTCGAGAGGCGACGTCGAGAGAACGACCGGCCCGACCACGTCGGCCTGCGTCTGGAAGCTGCTCGTGAACGGATCGAGCTCTCCCGTTCCCTGATCCTGGTCGAGCGGGTTGCCCCACCGGTCCGTCGCCGTCACCTCGACTCGCACCGTGTAGTCGCGGTTCTCCCGGAGCGGAGCGGTCGGCAGGAACGTGGCCCGCACGGAATCCTCGGCCACGGTCACAGTTCCGCTCACCGGCTGCTCCTCTGGATCGAGGAGACGGATGGCGGAGAGAAGGCTCGTCGGATCCATCGGCTCGTCGAAGAAGAGCTCGACGTCCGTAGTGAGCGCGACGTCCTCGAGTCCGTCTCCCGGGCTCACCGTGATCACTCGAGGCGGGACGCGTTCGTGATCGATCTGGAACGTGGCGCGGAAGTCCTGCCGATCGGGCTGGACCGGGTCTTGGTCCAGCCTCACGTCGAAGATGTCGACGATCCAGGTTTGTACTTCGAGTTCGTAGAACGCGTTCTCGACGAGCGGCGCTGCCGGATCGAACGAAACGACCGTGCTGTCCGTGGAAACGGAGACCGTTCCCGACACCGTCCCGCCCCCCACTCGCCGGAGGAGGACGGTCTCGGCGTTCGCAGAAGCCGGAAGGATCCGCTTCGTGAACGGGATCTGGACGGTGATGTCGGGCGACACTCCGGTCGCGCCGCCCTGCGGCACGAGCCCCGCGGGGTCGACGCGCGGCGGGATCGAGTCCGGCTTCGTGGTGAACACGCTCTCGAACGCCTGATACCCGGGACGGATCAGGTCTTGATCGAACCGGTCCCCGAGGCTCGAACGAAGGTCCTCGTCGATCCGCACTTTGTACTGCGTGAACGTGTCGTACGGCTGCACCGGAACCATGGTGACGACGCGCCCGTCCGTGCTGAGCGAACGGGTCACCTCGAACGGGACCGCTCCGTCGAGCAGCGACGTGCCCGCCTCGAGCGTCGACGGATCGAGTGCGGTCGGGAAGGTCACGACCACGGACTGGTTCAGCGCGACGCGCTGCGAACGGTCCGCCGGCGACACGGAAGAGACGCCGAAGCTCGCCTGCGCGCGGAACTCCGCTTGGAACCCCTGGAAGCCCGGCGTATCCGGATCCTGATCGAGCGGAACGCCGTCGTCGTCGAGTAGACCGTTCGTCAGGTCGAAGCGGTACCTCACTCCCGCTTCGAGTCCGCCCGTAGGCGTGAACGTGAATACCTTCCGTTCGGCGTCGTTCGTCGTCTGTCCGAGGATGGCGGCGTTCACCGGCAGCTTCCTAACCCGGAAGTGATCGCGAACCGTGGAGAGATCGATCGGGCGGTCGAACGTGACGACGAGAACCTGATCGACCGGATGGTTCTGCTCGCCTTCCGCTGGCACGGTCGACACGACCTTGGGGCCGATCGGCTGCACCTCGGTGTGGAACCTCGACGTGAACTCCTCGAACACCGGGATCTCCGTCTCGGGATCCTGGTCGAGAGGCTCGCCACGGAGATCGAGGACGTTCGTGGTGACGCGGAGCGTGTAGTCCGCGTCGTACGTGAGTGGCGAGGTCGGCGCGACGTGCACTCGGAACTCATCCTCGAACCAGGTGACAGTCGTCCCGACGGACGTGCCGGCTCCATCTTCCAGAACGACGGTGGACGACGTGAGCGACGAGGGGTCCGCCGCTCGGGAGAGCGTCACGTCGAGCTCACTTCCGATCGAGACGGACTCGGTGCCGTCCTCGGGAGTGACGCCCACGACCCGGAGGGGATCGTAGACCTCGACCGAGAACGTGCTGGAGAAGCCCTGGAGACCGAGTTCGCCCGGCTCCTGGTCGAACGGATGCCCGGCGAGGTCCGCGATCGGACCCGAGAGCGTGAGACGGAAGGTGCGGCCGCGACGGAGTGCGGAAGGATG
Source organism: Candidatus Eiseniibacteriota bacterium (assembly GCA_020633975.1). Taxonomy (GTDB): domain Bacteria; phylum Eisenbacteria; class RBG-16-71-46; order CAIMUX01; family CAIMUX01; genus JACKCR01. The sequence goes on from JACKCR010000002.1 coordinate 1,301,177, forward strand.
GTCCAGGAAAAGACGGTCCCCTTCCCCGCGTGGGACGACAGCAACCGGCAACTCACTCTGCGCGTCCACGAGCGCAATCGTCGCCAGCGTGAGTGTCGACCAGTCCATCTCCCGATCGAACACGAGGACAGGTGCCACCGTGTCGCGCACCGCTTCGGCGCCTTCGAGCGGGAACACACTCTCTACGAACGGCAAGTCACGAACGTCCTCGATCGCGAAGGCCACGGGTTCGCTGAAGAGTCCGTCGCCGCGCACGAGCTTCGCGCGCACCCGGTAGGTGAGCTCACCTTCGCCCGCCAAGGCTGCCGCGCGCGCTTCCGTGATCGGCAGCGAGAGCGACGTGGCGTCGGTCTCGAACGTCTGCGTGCCTTCGTTCGTGCTCTCGACGAGCTCGTAGCCTGTCGCGGTCGGAACTGCGCTCCAAGCGACTTCGTACTCCAGGTCCCCCGGCGCCGCTTCGATCGCTTGCAGCGTAGGCACGCGGCTACCCAACGTAACCTCGACCTCCGTCGTCCGCGCGGCGCGGACACGAACACCGGACGTCTCGCCCTCCGCGGTGATTCCCGGCCCCGCCTCGTTCGCGGAATCGATCCAGAGGGCGACGCGGAGTCCGTCCCCTTCGGACAGCTCCAAGTCGAAGAGGATGTCGTCACCCTCTCCGATCGCTTGTTCCTGCGGTTCGGTCCAGAGGTGCCCGGAGGAATCCCGGATCTCGAGATGGACGACGTCCTCCGTGCCGCGCGCGAGGTACCCGGACCAGTCGACCGCGAGTTCGACCGCTCCACCGCCCGGCGCCGCTGGATCATCGGTGCAACGCCAGGAGACGAAGGCGAGGAGGAAGAGGAGCACGAGGAGCCCGGCATTCCGCCAGGCCGACCGCACCAGGCCCGTGCCACGGCTGTCTCCAGGAGACATCATCGCCGCCACTCCCGCGACCAAGACACCGACAGCTCGAACCCGTCGAGTGAGCGGCCCTCTCGGACGGACCCTGTGCGGTACGTCGCTCCACACCGCACATCACCGTTCGCCGAACGGCGGCCGACTTCCGCGTGAGGCAGGTACCAGTCCGCGTGGCCCAAGGCGCCCGTGAAACCTCGCACGTGGGTGCCGCCGATCCCCGCGCCCCAGAACGTGGGCGTGCTGCTCTGCCAGCCGAAGTTCCAGTCGACACGGTTTCCGCCACGTGCCCAGTTCTCGTCGAGCACCCATCCGGGAAGGAGTTCTCCTGAGCCGACACCGAGAAGGTCGACGGCGAACACTCCCTCGCCCTCCGCAACCGGCGCGACCACCTCGGCGCGTAGGCGAGTCCGATCACCGAGTCGCCAAGCGTCCGCACCGTCGATCTGCCCGTCCTGCGGATGTTCGAGGAATCCCTGCAACCGCGCGAGCACGTCACCCCACCCGCGTTCGATGCCGAGCCCGCCCCCGATCACGTCGGACGGGTCCAGCTCCAAGCCGTCGTCGCGTAGCTGGAATGCGTCTTCCCGTTCGTAGAAGGCACCGGCGAACACTGCCGCATGCTTGGTCGAAAGAAGACGTGCGCTCGCGTCCAAGCGGTACCGATTCCCCCTCCCCTGCCCGGGCAGCGGAAGACTGAGTTCGGGCGCGGCGACCCACGCGAGGAGAAGACGCTCGCCGCCGTCGTACGGTCCGTCCTCGAGTGCGATGTCAGCCGCGGCCGAGAGAAGGATCCGGTCCGACGCGAACCGGCGTGAGAGGGCGCCACGCACGTCGGCGAGACCGGAGAGCGAGCCGTCGCCGGTCCAGTCCTCCGCGCTGCTCGACGCGAAACCGAAACCGAGCTGCCAGCCCAGAGCGCCACGGCGTCCGATGAGGTCGACGGGAACGAGCGTCTGATCGACGCTCACCTCGCCTTGGTACGTCTCGAACGTGACCGCCCCGTGCTGCGCGCCCACGTGCGTCGTGACCGACGCGTGCGCTGCGCTCGGAGCCAAGGCGACGACGAGCAGACACGCAGCCAGGACGGTCCGCAGGGCCGTTCGCGCCATGGACGCACCGAGCCGGTTTCCCTCACGCAGGATCACGGCCCCTCCCCGTGGATCCGGATCCGCCCGAGCGTACCGACCACCGCGGACGGACTCGGCCCGGAGTAGGGAACCGACCCACCGCCGAGTCCGCGCATGAACGCGTCGTGAGCCGCGTGCGGATCGATCGAGGACGACGCGATCCAGGCGCGCCGGAAGTCACGCTCGGCCCACTCGCGGTCGCGTGAATCCCAAACGGAGTCCTCCACCCAGGCCCTGAGCGGCTCCCATTCGCGCACCGGCTTCGGGAGCTCTTCCCACCGTCGGGTCTCCATTCGCGGAAGGCCTCGATCGAACACGAGGCGCGCTTGGGCCGCGCTGTTCCAGCGGCCGAATCCGATTTCCGCGGGCGCGTCGATCCACTCGCTCAACCGACCGCCGGAGAGGCGAGCGATCTCCGCGGCCGCACGCCGCGCGTTGACCGCAGTCTCGTCGAGCGGAAAGTCGAGGAGGATCGGCTCGGGGTGAGTCGGCTGTCCCGCCGCATCGACGATGCTGATCTGCACCCGCACCTCGCCGGCCTCGATCCGGTAGGTGCCGCGCACGGCGCGCATCGAACCGAGCACGGAGAGCACCCGCGGAACGAGGTTCGGGGCGAGCGCCACCGGAGGCGACTCGAGCCACGAACGGAACACGGTTTCGAGACGACGCTGCGTCTCCGGATCCGCCTCCCCGGTCACCGCGAGTCCTTGTGTCTGCTGGAAGAACCGCAACGCCTCGCGGAGTCGATCGTCCCAGTCCCCGGATCTCGACTCCAGGACTCCCCCACCCAAGCCTCCGGGAAGGAGCGCGAGCCGTCCGCGGAGTCCTCCCACGGTGTTGAGCGGCTGGGTTGCGATGTCCGCAGGAAGACGAACGCCCCGGCCGGCGGTGACGAGATCGAGTGCGAGGAGAGTCGACGGGATCGGCGCCGGACAGAGGCGGCTTCCGCGCAGAGCGTCGAAGAGCAGGTAGGACCAGGTGAGTCCGTAGTACGGGCCCTCGACGTCTCCACCGAGCGACTCCAGCGGAAGCAGTGCGATCCCGGGGGCTGCCAGCACTGGCGCTTCGGACGAGAACCAGGCCGCACCGAGCCCGAGCTGACGATCCGCGAGCTCGCGCTCCGTCCGTCTCCGATCGTGCCGCGCGAGACGACCGACTTGGTCCTTCTCGGCGACGACCTCGACCTCCAGCCAGCGGCACCTCGCACGTCCCGGCCGTCCCAGGTCCGCCTCCGCCCGCGCAGCCAAGTACCCGGCACCCAGATCCGTCAGGTCCCCGATGAGGAGGCTGTCGAAGACAGCGAGCGCCTCCGCGGCGCGACCGCCCTCGAGGAGGTCCACCCCACGCTCGCGACGTTCCCGCTGCGTCTCGACGGGCGCTGCATTGGCAACGGTCGTAACGATGGCGACGGTCGCGGCCAAGATGACGGTCGTGACGGTGACTTTCGTGACGGTCGCGACTCTCGTCGCGCTGGCGAGGGTCGCCAAGAGTGGGACGACCTGTGCCACCCAGCGGCCACGGATGTCGTGAGAGGTCCGGCGGAGGCTCATCGCGCCACCTCCGTTCGGTCCACCATCGGGGACTTGCGCGCTGCACGCGTCGCTTCGAGCGCACGCAGGCACCACTGAGCGAGGTCGGACGAGACGTCCGGCCGTGAGAGGACCTCGGTCCAGCCAGCGCCGGCGCGATCGACGAGCCAGAGGTCGACCGACTCCGATGCAGCGACGCAGAGGTTTCGCGCGCGCTCGCGCGCCAGGTAGTCGTCCTCCGAGGCGAGAAGGAGCATGGACTGCCGGCCGCCAGGCCCCTGGAGGAGAGCAGAGGGCACGAGCTCCGCGTGTGAGTCGAGAAAGAGGACGGCTCCGGGAGAGGACGCCCGAACGAGCTGCCAGGCGACGACGCACTCCGGACCTTCGGCCGCCACGGCCAAGCTGGCGCCGTCCCCCAGGTGTGACTCCAGCTTCGCGTAGGCCGAGCCTGCCGCCGAGATCGACGTTCCCTCTGGAAGAACGAGGGCGGACACACCGCGATCCAGCGACGCGACCACGAATCGGTCCCAGAGTCCCGAGTCGGCGCCGGCGAAGACGACCACCCCTTCAGAGCCGCCGAGCGGCGACCGATATAGGAGGGCAGTGAGGGCGCTCCCATCGAGCGACAGCTCGGCGCTGGGGACCGGCATGCTCGGCAGGCTGTTGTCGGGCTCCGGAGAACCAGACTGGGCCCTCGCGGGTAGTACCGAGACGAGCGCAAAGAGCGCAGCAACCCAGGTTCGGATCCAAGACGCGGGTGTGGAGAGCGGGTTCACACCGGTCGCGTTGACGCTTCGATCGGCGCTTTGATACGCTTCGCGCAGGACCTCGGGGTTCCAGTCACCTTCCCGCACAGGCGCACCATGATGGATTCCGAAGACACCCGCAGCCAGGAGATCCTCGGCTACGACGAGAAGACCGAGACGTGGTTCGTCCACGCCAAGGAATCGTCTGGGCGTCTCATCCTCACCCGCCAATCCCTGGCTCGTCTGGTCGAACTCTACAACCGGATCCACAAAGGGCGTCCTCTCCAGCTCATCGAGCAGCGGGAACTCCGGCGAATCGAGGAGTCCCGGAAGCGCCATTCCGAAGCGCTTCGTGATATCCATCTTCTCCATGCACGGCGCGCGCGGCGTCGTCCGACCTCCGTCGTACGTCGGATCTTCGGTGCGCTCCTCAGCCCCTTCCGCCGTCCGTGACCCGCGCTTTCAGCTCTTCGATCTCTCCGCGAACGCGATCGATCCGCCGGCCCAGACCGAAGAGGTAGAGGCCGAGTCCGACCCAGATGAACGCGTAGGCCAATCCCAGGTACTGCAGCGGGCTCATCGGTCCTCCTGATCCTCGATCCGAGCTTCCAACAACATCCGTTCCGCCTCCAGCCGACCCAAGAGCCACCGCTTCACGAAGAGCGAGACCATGAGCAAGGTGATCACGAGCATAGAGACTCGGAACGAAACCGCCATGTTCGGGTCGAGACCGCCGGAGCGCAGTACGGTCGGCTTCGGGTGGTGCACGTTGAACCAGAGGGCGGAGTAGTAGACGACCGGAACGTTGAGGGCACCGAGGATCCCGAGCACCGACGCGAACCGCGGGAGCCTCGGATCGTCTGCCATGTACGTCCGGAGAAACAGATAGGACGCGAAGATGAGCCAGAGCATGAGGGTACTGGTGAGCCGCGCGTCCCACGTCCACCAAACACCCCAAGCGGCCTTCGCCCAGACCGGCCCGGTGAGCAGCACCAACGTCGTATAGAGAAAGCCGACCTCGACGGCGGCGTGCGCGGCGCGGTCCCAGGATAGCTCCCGCTTCATCAAGTAGCCGACGGAAGCGACCATCACGACGCCGAAGGCCATGAACGATCCGAGCGCGAACGGAACGTGGAAGTAGAAGATGCGCTGCACGTCCCCCATCGTCGATTCGCGTGGGGCGTACTGGAACGCCATGTAGAGCGCGAAGATCACGCCCGGTATGAGCAGGAGGTCGAGCCCCTGGATCAGTGCGAGAAGCCGTTTCATGCGCTAGGGCGTCCTCTCGGTGGAGCAGTTCGGTTCCGTCGTCTCACGCATCCTCTCGATCCTTCGTGCCTTTCCTCGAGCCGATCTGGGGCTGGGCTCCCTCTACTCCTCGAGCATGACGTCGAAGAGCAACGTTCCAGCGGCGAGGAAGACGACGTCGTAGACGACGATCAACGTCCACCAGTCGGTTCCCTCCCACATCGGACGTCCGGTGAGTGCGTAACCGGTCAGCTCCACGCTGGCCACCACGATCGGCACCCAGAGCGGGTAGAGGAGAATGGGAAGGAGCACTTCCCGGAGTCGACTCCCGCTCGAGATCGTCGAGAGGAGCGTTCCCACGCTCGCGAACCCGACCGTTCCGGCGAATGCTATCAGCGCCAATTCGGGCAGACAAGGCAGCACCGAGACGCGGAGGAGGATCGAGAAGAGCGGCACCGTCACGATCTCCATCACCGCGAGCAGGATCACGTTGACGATGAACTTGGCGAGGAAGATCGCGCTCCGCTCGATCGGTGCGAGAAGGAGCGCCTTGAGGCATCCGTTCTCCCGTTCGACCGCCATGGTCCGGTGGAGCCCCAGCACACCGGAGAAGGTGAACGCGATCCAGAGCAGTCCGGGCGCCTGGGAACCGGGGTCGATGGCCTGGGCCTGGAAGGCGAATCCGAACACGACGACGAGTAGCACCGAGAAGAGTGCCATCGAGGTGAGGGTCTCGCGTCCCCGCCACTCGAGCAGAAGGTCTTTGCCGACGAGTGCAGCCACAGTGCGGAAGTAGCCGGTCACCGTGCCGCTCCTGCGAACCGTTCCCGGTACGCTGCCTCGACGCTCGGAATGTCCGCAGGGTCGAGCTCCGTATCCAGCGCCCGACCGCGATGGAGCCATGCGAGACGCGTCGCTACGGGAGCGAGGTGGCTGAGGTCATGGCTCGTCATCAGAATCGCACAACCGCCCCGCCTCCTCGCTGCGAGCAGCTCGGACAAGGACTCGATCCCCGACGGGTCGAGGCCGCTGAACGGCTCGTCGAGAAGCAGAATCGGCGGATCGTGGAGCAGTGCACGAGCCAAGGAGAGACGCTGGCCCATCCCCCGGCTGAACTCCCGCACCGGACGCTTCGAAGCCCAGCCGAGCCCGAGGTCGCCCAGGAGTGTGGTGATGTCGGACTCGGTCTTGGTGAGCCCATAGAGCTTGGCGGCGAGACGGAGGTTCTCGGGCGCGGAAAGGGCTTCGTAAGAGAAGCTCTCGTGAGACACGAAGCCGACCGAGCGCCGGTGATCCGGGTCCGACGGATCGAAGGGGCGTCCCCTCAGTGAGATGCTTCCCTTCCTAGGCTTGTGGAGCCCCGCGAGAAGGCGGAGCAGCGTGGACTTTCCGGCGCCGTTCGGCCCAAGGAGAGCGAGCCCCTCCCCGGCACGGAGTTCCAGATCTACCCCTCGAAGGACGTCCGGCCCCCCGTAGCCCTGTGTGACTTTCTCTGTCGCAAGGACGACGTCGCTGCTCAACGTGGGGTCTCCGCCGAGACCCCCGTGATCTGGTTGAGACGACGCAGGAGGCTCCGGCGAACGGACTGGTAGTCCGGTTCCTCGAGCTCACGGCGTTCGAAGCGCACATCCAGGCTTGCGATGTCACGAATGAGCGCCGCGGCTTCCGGGTCGGTCCCGCCACTGGCGGGCGCGAGTCCGTCCTTTCGGTACGCGTTCGCGATCGGGAGACCGAACAGAGCGAAGAGCGTGAGCACGATCACCACCATCGTCACCGGATCCTGATAGACGGGCGGTGGAGACATCTGCGCGGGCGCACCCTGCGACATCGGCGGGTGCCCCTCCATCCCGTCGGCGGGGAGCGGGGCTGCGTCACGCGATACGAGGAAGTTGTATGCGAGCTCCGTCTCACCCTGCTCGAACTGGATCGGCGCGCCGAGGAAGTCGCGCCCGAAGTGCGAGACTTTGACGACGTACTGGATCTCGGGGTCGGTCGAGAGACCAGAGAACTCGTACTCCCCGTCCGGGCCGGCGGTGGCCGGAATCCGCTCCACCTCTCCGTCCGCCCCGCGGAAGATGAGAGTGAGTTCGGCGCCCACCGCGACGGAATCCGGATGCTCGGCCGTGAAGAGCTGGCCCAGGATCCGTCCGGTCTGGGCGGAAGCGGCGGCCGGCCATAGGCACGAGACCATCATGACGAGACAAGCGGCCCAGAGGCGGAGAGGAACGCGCTCAGACATTCCGCCCCCTCGACTCGAGACGGAGCCGCATCGACGCAATCTCGGATTCGACCCGGTCGGTGGTCCAGGGACCTTCGAGCGACTCGATCTCGAGCATCACCTCGAGAGCCTGTGCTTCGGCCTCTTCCTTCGCAGCGACATAGTCGTCCTCGGAAAGCTTGCCGGTTCGTTTGTCGAACTCGATGTCCCGGAGGAGCTGCACGAGTGCCGCCTTGCGTTCGAGCAGACGCACGCGTCGCCCTTCGGCCCGGGCGCGCTCTCGCGACTGTGCCGATCCGAGCGGACGAAGGATGAAGTAGAGACCGCCGGCTACGAGCACGGCGAACAGAATGATCGGAGCGATCTGGTCAGGACCCATGTTCAGTCTTCACGCACCTCGCACTCGAGCCTACGGCGGAGCTCGGCCATGTCCTTGGCACCGGAAGCAGCGCCCGTTCCACTCTCCGGGGACGTTGGCCCCGGACCGGCCGGTGCGGGGACCGGCGCGGAAAGTCGACGCGCTTCGTTCGTTCGCTTGAGGAAGAGGGCGAGCCCTCCCCCACCCAGGACCATCCCCACGACGGGAAGGATCCAGGCGAAGAGATTGAACCCGCTCCGCTCCGGTACGGCAAGGATCCACTCACCGTACTTTGCGACGAACGCATTGATGATCTGGTCGTGCGACATGCCGGCATCGGCCATCTCGCGCAGCTCTTCCTTGGCTGCGGAGGCCCCACCGCAGTAGGAACCGGCGAGCGGCTTCCCGCCGCAGTTCTCACACGGGTTCATCAGCTCCTTCTCGAGCTGGCCGATGTCCGCCGGTTGGTCTGCCCTGACCGAGCTCTGAGTGAGCGCCAGAGCGAACATCAAGACCAGCGAGAGCATCCAAACGTAGCGTCGGGGCGTGAGGCCGCGCCAAGCGCCCACGCGTCCTGGAATCAGGAACGCCCCGGCGTCAGGTAGCGTCTGCCCCGGAACGCGTGCGGTTGCAACGTCGCGTCCTGCGGCGCGCGGGGACGATGTCGGGTGGAACTCGGTCGTCATGTGAGTTGCCTCCTTCGGAGCGGCAGCAGCACGAGGATCCCGCCCAACACCATCACCAGACCGCCGATCCAGTACCAACTGACGAGCGGGTTCCAGTAGAGCTTGAGACTCGCCCGATCGGCCTTCTCGTCGAACGAGGCCAGGATGAGATAGAGATCCGCCCCGAGCGTCGCATGGATCGCAACCTCGGAAGCGAGCTGCTGGTTCTTCTGATACCAGTCCTTCCGCGGCTTCATCACGGCGACGTTGTGATCGTTCTTGGCCAGGAGCACGTCCGCGGAGATCCGCTCGACGCTCGGTGTCTGCTCCACCGCTAGACCTCGATAGGTGAGCGCGTAGTTCCGGAAGTGCCAGGTCTCCCCTCGACCGAGCGTCGTCTCCGACTCTTGGGTGAACGCCGCACCCGCGAACCCGATGAAGATGATGACCACACCGAGGTGGACGATGTACCCACCGTACCGCCGCTGGCCCTTCGTGAAGAGACGGAAGAACGCCGCGATCGGGTTCTCCCCCTGCGATCTCATCCGGGCCTGTATCCCCTGTTTGAACTCGGTGAAGATCGTCCCGGTTACGAAGGCGCAGAATCCGAACGTGACGAGAGCATAGGCATGGGTCACGCCGAAGATCAGGAGCACCGCGACCGCCGCGAGGAGGAGTCCCGCCGGAACGGTGAACACCTTGCTGAGCCCACTCCAGCTCGCACGACGCCACGGGATGAGCGGTCCCACCCCCATGAGGAAGAGGATGCCGAGTCCTACCGGGATCATGAACTGATTGAAGAAGGGCGGGCCGAGGCTGATCCGGTTGCCCTTGATCGCTTCGGTGAACATCGGGAAGAGCGTTCCCCAGAGGACGGCGAACGCTCCACCCAAGAGGATCAGGTTCCCGAAGAGGAACGCGGACTCCCGCGACAGGTACGAGTCGAGGTGCTGCTGGCTCTTGAGCTCGTTCCGTCGCCAGATGATCAATCCGAGTGAAACGACGATCGACGCCAGCAGGAACCCCGCGAAGTAGTATCCGATGTTCGACTGCGCGAACGAATGGACGGACGAGATGAGTCCACTCCGCGTGATGAAGGTTCCCATCACGGTGAGGACGAACGTCGAGAGGATGAGCACCATGTTCCAGATCTTCAGCATCTGCTTTCGCTCTTGGATCATGGCAGAGTGGATGTACGCGGTTCCGGCGAGCCAGGGCATGAACGAAGCGTTCTCCACCGGATCCCAGGCCCAGTACCCACCCCAACCGAGTTCGAGGTAGGCCCACCAACCGCCGAGGATGTTTCCGGCTCCGAGGAAGAGCCAGGCGACCACGGCCCAGAGCCGAGCCTTCTTCAGCCAATCGTTGTCGAGCCGTCCGGAGACCAAGGCACCGACAGCGAAAGCGAACGGCACGGTGAACCCGATCATCCCGAGGTAGAGACAGGGCGGATGGATCACCATGGCCGGATGCTGGAGAAGCGGATTCAATCCCACACCATCCGGCGGAATGAAGTCCGCCCGGCGGAACGGATTCGTTCCGAACAGAACGAGCGCAAGGAAGAACACCAAGACACTCATGAGCGTCGTCGTGGTCGGCGCCATGAGCCGAACGTGGTCCTTCCGGTGACGGAGCCCGACCAACGCGGTGTACATCGAGAGGAGCCATCCCCAGAAGAGGAGTGACCCCGACTGTCCGCCCCAGAGCGCACCGAGTTTGTAGAACGTGGGCATGTCCCGGTCGCTGTTCCCCCAGACGTACTCCATCTGGTAGTCGCCCATGAGGAACGCGTAGACGATGCCGGCGCAGGCAACGGTGGTGAAGAACGCCGCCGCCCATGTCGCATGCCGTGCGGAGGTCTGAAGGTCCTCCCGCCCGCCACGGAACGCGAGCACGGAGAAGACGAGCGCGAAGGCCGCGCTGCCGAGCGCGCCCCACAGGGCGTAGTAGCCGAGCTGGATCATGTTCCCTCGCATGGAGCCCCCACCCCGCAAAGGGCGGGGGCGCTTGGATCAGACGCCCGTGGACTTGGGCGACTGGACGGACGTTCCCTTGTCCTCTTCTCCCATCTCCGCCTCGTACTTCGACGGGCACTTCGCCATGAGGAAGTCGGCTTCGAAGTTGCCGCTGGCGAGCGTGCCCTCGACCACGACCTCACCGTTCTCCCCAAACGTGTCTGGGACGATCCCCTTGTAGGTCACCGGAACGGCGGTGACTCCGTCGGACATCTCGAAGCGGAGGACGAGTTCGTCCTTCTCGATCGTGCCGGGGACGACGTTCCCTTTCACCCGCAATCCGGCCAGATCCGCACCCCGGTCCTTCTGCACCAGTTCGGTGACGGTGATGTAGTAGACCATCGCATTCTTCGCGCCGCGGGCGACCAGGAACCCGACCGCGCTGAGGATGATGACGAATCCGATCAGGAATCGCACACGTCCGGCCCGGCGGCCCTTGGTTTCCGGAGTAGTCTCGGTCATGCAAAATCTCCACGAGTTCGCGCCGAAGGCCGGCGGGCCTCCAGCTCGTCCACGATCTCCTGTCCCAAATCTATGGATCCCGGTGGGAGCTCCTGCTCTCTCGCCCCATGGTAGTCGCTTCCGCCCGTTTTCACGAGTCCCCACTGATCCGCGAGTTCCTCGAACGCCTTCACCTGCTCCGTCGAATGTGACGGATGGTAGACCTCCAGCCCTTCCAGCCCCAACGGCACCATGACCTCGAGGAGGCCGTCCAAGTCGTAGATCCCGGGATGTGCCAGCACCGCCACCCCGCCGGCGGCCCGAATCGCAGCGAGCGAACTCGCGAGCGGCAGGGTCGTCTTCGGTCGGCAGGCCGGAGCGCCATCGCCGAGATAGTGCTGGAACGCGTCGCCGTACGTACGCACCCAGCCACGCTCTACGAGTTCCTGAGCAAGATGGACGCGGCCGACGGAACCCCGCCCCGCCCGCTCCATCACCGGCTCCATGCGCGCCGGAATCCCGAGCTGCACGAGCCGACCGACCATCTCCTCCATCCGGCGGATCCGGTCACGCTTCATCCCTTCGAGCACGTCCCGAAACTCCGCGTCCTCAGGGTCGACGAAGTAGGCGAGAACGTGCAGATCCTGCCCTTCGTGGGCCACGCTCAGCTCCGTACCGCAGATGAGGCGGATCCCCATCTCCTCCGCCGCACGGTGTCCTTCGCTCCAGCCGTCCACCGTGTCGTGATCGGTGATCGCGGCCACCGTGACCCCGTTCGACGCCAGCTCACGCACCAACTCCGACGGAGAGAGCCGTCCGTCGGAGCAGAGGGTGTGGAGATGCAAATCGATACGTCCGGTCATCTTCCCCACTCACTTCGCGTTGGACGGGCTCCCGCACGCCGCGGCCCACAGAGCGATGTCGGCCCGCCAAAGGCGCGATGTCAGGCCCGGAGGGCGGTCTCCCCCGGGTCGACTCCGACTTCGCCAGGGCCCGCCGCCGACCCGAGACCGGCGGCCGCATCCGGCCCATTGGCCGGACCTACGTCGCTGGGATCTCCTCCGTCGGCCGGATTCCGCCCATTGGACTCCCGAACCCCACTCGCGGCTCCCCCGCCGCGCGGCGCGCGGCCGAAGACGTCCTGGCTGCGGAACCCGTCCCGCTGGCCAACCGTCAATCGTACCGCATCTGGTCCCAGGATCTCCCGAAGTCCTTCGACAAGATCGCTGCTCGGCTCCACCTCGAGGGAGCGGGATTTGACGATCACGCCCTCGAGCTTGCGGTGGTCGACATGGAGATAGACCGGGCATCCTCCACTGTGACCCGTGAGGCATTCCTTCACGCTCTGGAGCAGGGCGTCCTCAGCCGCGGTCGCAACGGCCACGTGGAGCGAGAGCTTGCCGCGCTCGAACATCGCGGCGAGTCCCTGCACCTCCTCCACGATCAGCTTCGGCTGCTCTTCCTTCCGCCTCGACAGCTTTGCCTTCACGTAGACGGGGCCACCGGCCTCCAGATGCGGCCTGGCGTACTGGAGTGGTTCCTCGAAGCAGAGCGCGTCGACCGTCCCCGAGGCGTCCTCGAGGGTGAAGAAGGCCATCGACCGCCCTTTCTTGTCCTGGGAGACCTTCACCTGGATCGGAAGGCCGAGGTAAATCGATCCCTCCCCGGAGTCCGTCGTCCGGGCCTTTCCACATGGAATCGCGTTGATCTGCTCGGCGAGCGCCGCATGGCGGTCGAGCGGATGCCCGGTGAGGTAGAAACCGAGCGCCGACTTCTCGCGCTCGAGCTTGTCCGCACTCTCCCACTCTTCGCGATCCGGCAAGGGAGGGCGGGGCGACGCGCCCCCGCTGTCGCCGAAGAGGGAGACCTGCCCGAGTTCGCGCTCCCGTCGTCTACGGGCGGCCCACTCGAGGACGGTCGGCAGCCCTTCGAAGAGGCGGGCCCGAGGCTCGCCGAATGCGTCGAGTGCACCGGCCTGGATGAGCGCTTCGAGACACTTCTTGTTCACGGCGCTCGTGTCGACCCGCTCTGCGAGGTCGTGGAGCCCCAGGAACGCGCCCCCCTGCTCGCGCGCGTGGACGATCGCCGCGACGGCACCATGCCCCACACCCTTCACCGCGCCGAGCCCGAAGCGGATCTTCCCGTTCGTCGCGCGGAACCCGTCTTCCGACTCCCCGATGGACGGCGGAAGCACTTCGATCTCCATCCGACGCGTTTCGGCGAGGAGGATGAGGAGTCGATCCGGCTTCGACATTTCGGAGGTGAGGGCGGCGGCCATGAACTCGACCGGGTAGTGCGCCTTGAGGTAACCGGTGTGGTACGCGACGAGAGCGTATCCGGCGGAGTGAGACTTGTTGAATCCGTACCCCGCGAAGTGCGCCATCAGATCGAAGACGGTAGCCGCGACATGCTCGGGCACCTTCTTCTCGACCGAGCGTTCGACGAACGTGGCCCGGTGCGCGGCCATCACTTCCTTCTTCTTCTTCCCCATCGCGCGCCGGAGCAGGTCGGCTTCGCCGAGCGAGTAGCCGGCCATGGCCGACGCGATCTGCATGACCTGCTCTTGGTAGACGATGACGCCGTACGTGTCGCGAAGGATCGGCTCCAGGACCGGATGCTCGTAGACGATCTTCTTCTCGCCCTGCTTGCGGAGGATGAAGTCGTCGACCATGCCGGATCCGAGTGGGCCTGGACGGTAGAGCGCGTTCATCGCGATGAGGTCGTCGATGACCTGCGGCTTGAGCTTCCGGAGGTACTCGACCATTCCCGACGACTCGAACTGGAACACGCCGACCGTCTCGCCGCGGCCGAAGAGCGCGAACGTCTCGTCGTCGGTCAGTTCCAGCGCATCGAGGTCGACCTCGATCCCGCGCAGGGAGAGCATCCAGAGACAGTCTTCCAGCACGGTGAGCGTGCGGAGACCGAGGAAGTCCATCTTGAGCAGCCCGATCTTGTCGCACGCGACCATGTCGAACTGAGTCGTGATTTCCTCTTCGCCGGCCCGGTGGAGCGGAACGTACTCGGTGAGGGCGGACGGCGTGATGATGACGCCCGCCGCGTGCGTCGACGCGTGCCGGGAGAGCCCTTCCAGGACGAGCGCGATCTCGATCAGCTCCTTCACCTGCGGATCGTTCTCGTAGCGCGCGGCGAGATCGGGCGACTTTTCCAGCGCCTTCGCGAGTTTGATGCCGATCTCTTCCGGCACCATCTTCGCGAGATGGTCGACGTCCGCAGGGCTCATCCCCATGACGCGGCCGACGTCCCGCACCGCCGCACGTGCCGCCATGGTTCCGAACGTGATGATCTGACAGACGTTCTCGATGCCGTACTTCTCGACGACGTACTGGATGACCTTGCCGCGTCCACGGTCCGAGAAGTCGACGTCGATGTCCGGCATCGAGACGCGTTCGGGGTTGAGGAACCGCTCGAAGAGGAGCTGGTAGCGGATCGGGTCGATGTTCGTGATCCCGAGACAGTAGGAAACGAGGCTCCCTGCCGCCGAACCTCGTCCAGGACCGACGGGCACGCCGATGGAACGGGCGTACCGGATGAAGTCCTGCGTGATGAGGAAGTAGCCCGAGTACCCCATCTGCTTGATGATGCCGAGTTCGAAGTCGAGCCGATCGGTGAGCTCGGTCGTGAGTTCGTCATAGCGTTCCGCGAGACCGTCGCGACAGAGCTTCTCGAGGAAGTCGTCGAGCGAATCGAACTCGTCCGGCTTCGGGAACGGCGGGAGCTTGAGCTTCCCGAACTCCATCTCGACCTTGCATTGGTCAGCGATCCGGACCGTGTTCTCGAGCGCTTCGGGATACTCCTCGAAGAGGTCCGCCATCTGGTCGGGAGACTTGAGGTACATCTCCCGCGTCTCGAACCGGAAGCGACGCTCGTCGACCTTCTGCGCCGCGGTCTGGATGCAGAGGAGCGCGTCATGCGCGTCGGCGTGGTCTTCGAGCAGGTAGTGCACGTGGTTCGAGACGACGAGCGGAACGTCCATCTCCTGGCCGAGGTCCGCGGTGTGCTTCACGAGCGCTCGGTGATCGGGCAAGCCGTGGTCGACGAGCTCGAGGTAGAGGTCCGGACCGTAGATCTCCTTCAGCTGGGCGAGCCGCTCCCTGGCTTTGTCCCAGCGGTCCTCACGGAGGTACCGACTCACTGTTCCGCTGAGAGCGCCGGAGATCGCGATCAAGCCGTCCTTGTGCTCGGCGAGTTCCTCCCACGTGACTTCCGGCGGGTGCGGACTGTCCCCGAGATAGCCCCGGCTGACGAGCTTCATCAGAGTGAGGTAGCCGAGGTCGTTCTTGGCCAGGAGGACGAGGGAGTCGTGGAGGTGGATCCGATAGCGTAGTTCGTCCCAGTCTCGAGGCCGTTCGGGCACGGGGGTGCGCCGGACCAGGATCTCGCACCCTAGGATCGGGCGGACGCCAGCGGCCGTCGCTGCTTCGTAGAACTCGACGGCCCCGAAGAGGTTGCCTCGATCCGTGAGTGCCACCGAGGACATTCCGAGCTCCGCGCACGACTTGACCAAGTCGGGGATGCGGCAGGCTCCGTAGAGGAGGCTGTAGTGGGAGTGGGTATGCAGGTGGACGAAACCGGACACGGACGGAACCTCACAAGTCCTTTTGCATCATATGGTTGAAATCCGAGCAGGAGTCCTTTGGTTTTCCAAGGTACCACCCCGTCCCTCGGTCTGACAGGCATATGTCCTAACGGCAAGGGGCGGTTGCAGCTCGGCCGTCGATCTTCTAGCTTCTTCTGTGCAGGCGCCGGAAGCGCCGGAAGGCTCAAAGGAGGTTCCCGAGTCCCATGAAACGACTACTCTCGTCCTGGCGCCGCGCCACCACACTCCTCGTCCTCGTCTCCTTCCTGCACGTCCCGCTCGTTCCTCTCGTGCCGGCCGCGCAGGCGGAAGACAACACGATGATCCGGATCTCGAAGAGCACGGTCTACGGCGGACTCCTGGGACTTCTCCTCGGCGGAGCGGTCGCGATCGTCGTCGATGACAACCGGGACAAGCCGATCCGCTGGGGCTTGGTCCTCGGCATGTTCGGCGGCTTTGCCTATGGCGTCTACTCCGCCAGCACCGGCCGGGACGACTTCTTCCTTCGCGAAGGCGACGGAATCGATCCGGGGCGGTACCGTCTGCCCGGACATCGGGACTTCAGCTCGGCAGACGGTGGGGAGATTCCCGCCGCGTTCCAGGCGACGCCGCTCCGTGCAGAGGCGTCCGGCCGTTCCGAGTTCTCTCCCTTCGCGCACGCCCAGGCCGAGTGAACTCCCGGCCGGCTAGATCCGTGGGCCGGTCGGCACTGCCGGCCCACCGTCTTTGGCTGCTGATCGCCGGCCCTCTCGCGCTTCTCTTGGCGTCGTGCTCCTCGGACTCCGCTCCGCGGAACCTCCTCATCGTCACGTTCGACACCACACGCGCGGACCGGATCGGTTGCTACGGCTACGCGCCCGCGCACACGCCTCACCTCGACTCGCTGGCGGAGAGCGGAGTCCTGTTCGAGGACGCACTCACCGCCGTCCCCGTGACTCTCCCGTCGCACACCACCATGATGACGGGTCAGTATCCGCTTCGGCACGGCGTCCGAAACAACGGGAGCTACGCGGTCAGCCCGTCTTCCGTGACGTTGGCCGAGGTGCTGTCGGATGCGGGGTACCAGACGGGCGCGTTCGTGAGCGCCTTCGTGCTCGACGAGCAGTTCGGAATCTCGCAGGGCTTCCAGACCTACGACGACGACTTCTACAACGAACGCACTGGGCCTCGCACGACCCAACGCGCCCTGGAGTGGCTCGCGAAGAAGGACGACCGCCCGTTCTTCCTCTGGGTGCACCTGTTCGATCCCCACACGCCCTGGACGCCCGCCGCGTTCGGCCGCGGGCTCGCGCTTCCCGACGACTACGACCGCGAGATCGCGGTGGCCGACGACTGCCTCGGCCAGCTGCTGGCGGCGCTTGGAAGCGAGCGCGCGAACACCGTGGTCGCGGTACTCGGTGATCACGGGGAAGGGCTCGACGATCACGGCGAGGCGGAGCACGGCATCTTCCTCTACCGGGAAACGATCCGGGTGCCGTTCGTCCTCTCCGGGCCGGGCCTTCCCGCGGGCGGACGGCTCGTGGCCCCGGTCGCGACGGTCGACCTCCTCCCTACCGTGCTCGAGCTGCTCAGCGTTCCCGCGCCGGCCGGGCCGATCGACGGGGCGTCGCTCGTCTCGTTCGCATCGGGTGGCGCCGCACCCGACCGCCGTGGTGTCTACATGGAGACGCTCTACCCGAAGGAGAACTTCGGCTGGGCCGACCTCCGTGCCTTCCAGTCCGACGAGACGAAGTGGATCGAAGCGCCTTCGCCCGAGCTCTACGACATCGCGGCGGACCCGCACGAGCAGGAGAACCTGTTGGGGCGGGATCCGTCTACCGCGACGACGATGTCCGACCGTCTCGCTCGGTTCCTAGCGGTGGTGGGCGAGCCTGCGCCGAAAGCGGACGAACCGGTGAGCCCGGAGGTGGCCGAGCGGCTGCGTTCTCTCGGCTATCTGGCGGGCGGCGCGGCGCCGATCGCGGACGCCGATCTTCCCGATCCCAAGTCGATGATCGGAATCCACGCGGACTTCGAAGACGCGAAGCGTGCGATGGACGAGTCTCGCTTCCGGGATGCGATCCCGTTCTTCGAAGCCGTCCTCGAGAAGAACCCGGAGAACTCGACCGCCCGGCTCGGCCTCGGCACCGCGCTCGTCCGGGTCGCGCGGTACGACGAAGCCGAGAAGGTTCTGGGCAAGGCGATCGAGGTCCACCCGGGGAACACGACGGTGGCCGCAGGGCTCGCCGACGCACTCTTCGGGAAGCTCGACTTCCGGAGCGCGCTCTCCCTCTACGAACTCGCGTCCCGGGATCCGAGCCTCGGATCCCGTCACGTTCCCTCTCGCATCGTGCTCTGCCTGGAACGGCTCGGACGACACGGAGACGCCGACGCGGCACTCACCCGCGCCCGCTCCGTGAGCCAGGAGCCCGCGTTCTGGGACGACTTCCGGACGCGGATCGCACGGGATCGGGAACTCTCTCCGGTCATTCCACCGAGCGCGGATCCCACGAAGTTCGGCGACGAAGACCGCACGCGTCGCGCTCTCACCTCGGCCGGGCTCGGGATCGTGACCGAGACGCTTCGCTGGCTCACTCCACCGATGTCGGACCCCGCAGCCGAGACGCGTCGGCTCGGATATCTCGTGCAGCTCTACGGCGAGACGAGGCAGCCCGCTCGTGCACTCGAGGTGCTGACCGAATTGGAAGGGCGGACGACACTCTCCCCCGCGCAGCGCCAGATGCGTGCGCAGTTCTTCCTCGACCTCGGTCTGGGACGGGATGCGCTGGCCACGTTCGAGACGCTGTCGGGAGACCTACCCCCTGCGTCCTGGTCGCTGGGGATGGCGAAGTGTCAGGCGGCCGCGGGCGACCCGGAGGCGGCGGTGCATTCCGTGCGCGCAGCGGCCCAGGCGGGATGGACCGACACCGAGACGCTCTACACGGACCCGGCCTTCCACTCGCTCCGGAGCTACGCGCCGTTCGCCGATCTGGCGGACTCGCTCACTGCACGAACAGGCTCTTGATCCGTCCCCAGCTCTCTTCGAGGATCGGAGTCACCTGGCCACTGATCCAGCTGGACCCGAGCTGGCTGTGAATCGCGACCCGTTCCGTGCCCACTGCGACCCAGTCCGGCGTGCCGGTTCCGGCCACGGCGAGTAGGTCGTAGCTCGACACGCCGTCGAACGACGGGGCGAGGAGCGGCATCCAGTTCGCGAACCCGGAACCCGAGTAGAGGATCGTCTCGTCCCGACCTACGGCAACCGTCACGAGCCCGACGATGTCGACCGCGTAGAGGTCCGCGGTCGTGCCGAGATCGACCGCCGTCCAAGTGAGACCGTCCGCCGGGGAGCGCCACGCGGCGCCGCCGTCTCCCACCGCGAGGTAGTTTCCGAATGCGTCGACGACGATTCCGCGGAGCGTGCGCGTCTCGCCGATGTCGACCTGTTGCCAGACGTTGCCGCCGGCGCCGGCTCTCAGTACCGTCCCGCCTTCACCCACGGCCACGGTGGAAGCAGCGCCACTCGTCGCGATGGCATGGAGGTCGCTGGTCGTGGCGACGCCGGTGTCGATCGTGGTCCAGCTCCCGCCGGTCCGATCCGCGCTCCGAGCTACGTAGCCGCCGTCACCCACGGCGAGAACGGCGTTCGCATACTCCGTGAAGTCACGGATGGTGGACGAGACGGTGGCCCGTAGAGTGAACGCGTTTCCGCTCGAGGCGTTCGAACGCCACACGCCGCCGTCGTCGGCCGCGACGAGGAAATAGCCGTCACTCGTGGCGAGCACGGTCGTGTAGGTGCGTCCTTCTCCTGCACCCGTGGCCTTCTGCCAATCGCGGTGAGACGACGACGAGAACCAGATGTTCTCCTCCGCGCTCGCTACGCCCGCAGAGGCCGTGCCGTCCACGCCGGTGAATGTGATCCGCGCAATCGACGAGGTCGCCGTCGCTCCCAGTGCCGCCAAGACGAAGACTCCGGCGGAAAGCTTGGTGATGTTTGGACGCATCTTGTTCTCCCCGGAGGGCGGAGCAGTCGCTCCGCCGCCCATTCCTCGCCAGTTCAGTCGCGCTCCACGGACCCGTTCGGCAGGACCAACTTGACCGAGCCGATCCCGAACTGGTGCGCGTCCACGATCTCCATCTCGACCTCGCTGATCCGGCACCGCTCCCCTTCGGCAGGGATCCTGCCGTAGTGCTTGAGAAGGAGGCCGGCCAGGGTGTCGAAACGTCCCTTCGGAAGCTCCAGTCCAAGCTCGTCGTTCAGGTCGTCGATGTCCGTGAGCGCGTCCACCACGTACGTTCCGGAAGCGATCTCCCGGATCTTTCGGACGCCGATCTCGTGTTCCTCTGCCATCTCGCCGACGATCTCTTCCACGATGTCCTCGAGCGTGACGATACCCACGCACGAACCGAACTCGGAAACGACGATCGCCATGGTCTGCTCGCTCCGCTGGAGTTCGACCAGAAGCCGGTCGATCCGCTTCGTCTCCGGAACGAGGAGAGCGGGCCGCATGTAGTGCGCCACCTGCTCGTCCGGATCCTTGTCGAAGAGGATGTCCTTGATGTTGACCACACCGGTGACCTTGTCGATCCGCCGCTCGTAGACCGCGAGCCGGGTGAACCCGTGGCGCTTGGCGAGCGCGCGAGCGAGCGAGATGCCGCTCCCCTTCTCGATCGCGATCACCTCGGTCATCGGGACCATCACTTCCCGGGCCGTCGTCTCGGTGAACCCGAGCAGCGAGCCGAGCATCTTCTTCTCTTTTCGGCCGTGCCCCGTGTCCCCCTTCACCTCCCTTACGAGGTGTTTGAGGTCTTCTCGCGTCACCAGCGGTTGTTGGGGCGCTTTGCGCAGTCCGCGCAGGAGGAGGCCGAGGAATAGGCGGATGACCGCCGTTGCCGGAAGGAACAGCTGCTCGGTGGCCTGGATCGGCCGGGCATTTCGCGTCACGAACGTGGTCGCGTGGCGGCTCGCATAGACCTTGGGGAGGATCTCGCCCATGACGAGGAGAACGAGCGTCGCCACTCCGGTGGAGAGAAGCGAGGCCCGCCAACCGACCCCGAGCCAGCCCTCGATGAGCGAGGTGACGAAGGCTGCAGTGGCGAGGTTCGCGAGGTTCAGGCCGATGAGCGTCGTCGCGAGCACGTGCTCCTGGTCGTGGAGCAGACTCAGGGCCAGACTGGCAGCCGCGCTTCCCTGCTTCGCCTGCTGCCGCAGCTTGAGCCGGTTCGCCGAGATGATCGAGATCTCGGTCGCGGAGAAGTAGGCCGACGCGGCGACGCCGACGAGGATGAAGAGCACGTAGAGGAGGATCTGGTTCATGCCCCCTCCTCCGGCGAGACCACGACCCGGACGCGCTGCACGCGGTGCCGACTCGCCTCGGCGATCTGGAACCGGACCCCGTTCCAAACGATCTCCTCGCCCTTGACCGGGATCCCCCCGTGAAGCGCGCTGAGGAACCCGTTCAGGGTGACCGTGTCCTCGTCCGGAATGGAGAGCCCGGCCGCTTCGTTCAGCTCCTCGATGTTGATCTGACCGGAGGCCGAGAAGACCCCGGGGCCGAGCCGGTGGAACCGATCCTCTTTCGCGCCGAACTCGTCGTGGATCTCTCCGACCAGCTCTTCCAGGAGGTCCTCGCGGGTCAGCATCCCCACCGTCTCCCCATACTCGTTGACGAGGATGGTGACCGGAGTCCGACCTTTCTGCGTTTCGTAGAAGATCTGGGAGAGGAAGGCCCGCTCGGAAAAGATCGCGACCGGGCGGACGAGCTCGGACACCTTCGTCTCCGGATAGAGCAGGAACTCCTTCGTTGGAAGGTAGCCTTCGATCTCGTCGATCGTGTTCCGGTAGATCGGAATCCTCGAGCGCCTGGCCCCGAGCACCAGCGCTTCGAGCTCGTCTCGGTCCATCTCGAGGGAGGCCGCCACCATGTCGACCCGCGGGATCATCGCCTCCTCCGCGCGGGTGGCCGAGAACTCGAGGATGTTCTGGGCGAGCCACGACTCGCGGGCCGTCATCACGCCCTCACGGTCGGCACCTTCGAGCAGGGAGCCGAGTTCACCTCGGGAGATCGCGCTGTTGTGCCCGATCCCGCCGTCCTCGACGCCGAAGAGCCGGAGGATCGCGTCGCTCACGAACGTCACCGCACCGATGACCGGGGCGAGCAGAACCTGGACGAACCGGAGCGCGCGAACGGTGAGTCGACTCACCCGCTCCGGATAGTTGACCGCGATCGTCTTCGGCGTGACCTCACCGACCAAGAGCACGGAGACGGTGGTGACGAGAATCGCGACCTGGAGACCACCTCCGTCGCCCAAGAGCCGGAGAAAGAGGCTCGTCGTGAGAACGGAGAGCGCGACGTTGACCAGGGTGTTCCCGACGAGGACGGAGGTGAGGAAGTGATTCGGCTTCGAGAGCACCTCGAGGATGAGCTTGGACGTGGCTTCTCCGTGACGTTCCAGACGCCGGAGCTGAACACGGTTGAGCGCGAAAAACGATGCTTCCGTCCCCGAGAAGAACCCGGAGAGCAGGAGCAGCAGGATGATGAGAAGCAGCTCCGCTTGCCACATGTGTTCGCCGGCCGACTGAACGGCCGTCCTTCGTCCTCCCTCGTTCCTCGCCTTCGGCCCGTCCCGCTCCCGGGACCCGGCCCTGGGCCGTCGTCGGAATCATCGGCGAGCCGCGGCCCGTGCCCGCTCGGGCCGACCGCAACCCGCTAGCCCCCTGCTGGGACCGCATCTTAGCGGGATTCGGCCCGGCGGTCGCGGACGGAAACTGGCCAGGCCAGCATCTTGTCCCGCCCACAGGGAACCGATACACTGCCGGTTTCGTATCGTAGAAGGCGAATCCACGAACTCCGAGAGGTCTCTACCCAATGTTCGATGAACTGCGCAAAGGCAGCAAACTCTTCACCTACTTCGTGGCCGTGGCCTTCGTGGGGCTGATCTTCATCGTCTGGGGCGCGGACTTCCAGCTCTGGAGCGGCAACGGCAGCAACACCCCGCGGAACGTCGCGAACGAGGCCGGCCGAGTGAACGGCGAGCCGATCTCTCGAAACGAATACTCGACCATGGTCAACCGGACGCTCCAGGGCATGGCGGCCCAGACCGGGCAGCCGGTCGACGACCAGACCCGCGTCATGATCCAGAATCAGGCTTGGCAGAGCCTGGTGCAGCAGGCGCTCCTGAGTAAGGAAGCGCGCGAGCGCGGACTCTCCGCGACCGATCCCGAGGTGGTGTTCGCGGTCATGAACGACCCGCTTCCCCAGTTCGTCCAGAGCCCGCAGTTCCAGCGCGACGGGCAGTTCGACATCTCGCTCTACCACGCCATGCTCCAGGACCCGGCGAACGACACGCGTGGATTGGAAGCGCAGTACGCGATGAACCTGCCGCTCGAGAAGCTGCAGAAGCGGGTCATGGCCACCGCGATCGTCTCCGACGCCGAACTCTGGAACCAGTACCGGATGCAGAACGAGAAGGCCAAGGTGAGCTACCTCATGGTCCCGTCCGGCAACTTCCAGGTGAACGAATCGGGAATCGACGAAGCCGCGCTCCAGAGCTACTACGATGCGCACAAGGACGACTTCCGGACCCAGCGCGAAGCGGTCATCCGCTGGGTGTCGGTGCCGAAGGTTCCGAGCGCGGACGACTCCCTGGCCGCCTATGACCTCGCGGCCTCCCTCCTCGAGGACCACAAGTCCGGGCAGGACTTCCTCGAACTGATGGACTACTCGGAAGGCCCGGCCAACCAGCGCGGCGGCGAGAACGCTGCCTGGATCTCCCCGAACACGCTCCCGACACAGGTGCGGGCTGTCGTCCAGGCACTCCCCGTGGGTGAGGTCAGCGACGTGATCGTCGAGCCGCGTGGGTTCCACGTCGTCCGGGTCGAGGAGATGCAGGAGGACGAGACGAAGGGGAAGCAGATCAAGATCGCGGACCTCTTCATCCCGCTACAGCTCTCCTCCGACACGTACCAGGCCGTCGCCCAGACCGCGATCGCGATCCGTCAGGCGGCAGGTGACGGACTCGGCGCAGCCGCGGCCGACCACGGACTCAAGGCGATGGAGTCACAGCCGTTCGGACAGACCGGATTCATTCCCGGGCTCGGCAACGCGCCGGAACTCCAGCAGTTCGCCTTCCAGAACCAGCCGGGCACGATTTCTGCACCGATGGAGCGGCCGAACGACTGGGTCGTCGTCGAGGTCGTCGAGCGTCGCGAACCGCACGTCCCCGCGCTCAGCGAGATCACGGACCGCGTCCGTCGGGAGACGGCCGAGTCGATGCGTCGGGAGAAGGCCGTGGCTCACGCCCAGAAGCTCCTCACCCGCGTGCAGGGCGGCGAGTCGATGGAAGACATCGCTGCGAGCGACTCCCTAGCCACCTTCGACACCACCGATGAGATCACCCGCCTCGCCTTCAGCCGCGGAATCGGAAACGATCCGGACCTCATCGGCCCGATCTTCGCCGCCGCGAACACCGGACTCATTCCGGAGGTTCTCGCCGGACGGCGTGGTGGATTCATCCTCCGGGTCGACGAAAAGATCCCGGCAGACCGCGCAGCGTTCGACACGCAGAAGGCGCAGCTTCGCGAGTCCGTCACGCAGGCCCGGCAGGGGGAAGCTCTCGGCAACTGGCTTGCCGACCTGAGCGAGAGTTCGACCGTCCGGGACTTCCGCACCGGTCTCTTCTGATCCGAGGTCCCGGCGGCGCCGGATAACGCGGGGCCGCTGGGCGTCCTGTCAGAGGACTGCTAGACGGCCACTCGAAGGCCCCGAACACGTCTCCACGAAGCGCGACCGAGCCGAGCCGGCTCCGGTCGCGTCCCGCACCGAAACGCGGAAGGACCTGTTCCCCGCTTGCCGGGGGTTCGCCCCGCCACCGGAAGGCGACAGAAGCGCGAAGGAGGGCTGCGGACTGAGCTTCCTCAAGCAGAGCGTGACGACCTTCTTCTCGAGGATCCTGGTCACGCTGATCAACGTACCGATCTCCGTGCTCGTCGCCCGCACACTCGGTACGGAGGGCCAGGGCGGATACTCCGCTGTCCTCACCTTCAGCACTCTGTGGGGAACGAGTTTCCTCCTCGGGATCGACACCGCCCACACCTATCTCCTCGCGGGCAAGCGCTACACCCTCCGGCAGATCGTACGACACAGCTGGATCTGGTCGCTGATTCTCGGCGCGGCCGCGACGCCGGTCTACTGGTGGGTCGCGCCCTGGCTCGCCGGGGACGACTCGTCCGTCTTCCGTTCCGTGCTCACTCTCTCCGCGCTCTCCGTACCGCTCGTCATGGCGAAGTACCTCATGCTCTCGATGTTCCTCGGGGAGGGACGCGTCGACCGGTTCAACCTCCTCCAGGTGGTGTCGAACATCGCGCTCCTCGCGCTCGTCGTCGTTCTGCTCCTGGTCTTCCCCGGAGGAATCCGGGAGGCGGTCTGGGCCTACATCGCGAGTTTGGTCGTCTTCGTGATCCTGGGCGGAGTGTGGGTCGCGGAACGGCTGCGCGAGCACCAAGAGGAACCCGAGCCCGTGGGCTGGAACCCCGAGCTCGCCAAGTCGAGCGTCGTCTACGGCCTCAAGGGGCATCTCGGCACGCTGGTCACCGCGATGACCTACCGGCTGGACCAGCTGCTCGTGACGAAGATGCTCGGACTCGAAGCGCAGGGGCTCTACTCGATCGCGGTGCTTCTCTCGGAAAAGCTGTCGCACATCCCCGCGTCGATCCAGCTCATCCTCTTCCCGCGCATCTCCGCTAGCACGGCCGAGGATGCGAACCGGCTCACGCCCGTGGCCTGTCGACTCGCTTTCTTCGGAGTGCTGGGAGCGGCCCTTCCGCTCTTCCTCCTCTCGGAACCGCTCGTCCGGCTCTTCTACGGGCACGACTTCCTCCCCTGCCTTCCGTCGCTCCGGGTTCTCCTTCCGGGCGTCGTCCTCCTCGCGGTCGGCAAGATCCTGGCCGGGGATCTCTCGGGACGGAACCGCCGCGGGACCGCGACGGTGGCGATGACCTTCGCGTTCCTCCTCAACTTCGCGCTCGATCTCTGGTGGATCCCGAGATACGGGATCATCGGCGCGGCTTGGGCCACGAACGCCGCCTACACAGCACAGACACTGATGCTCGCGCTCGTGTTCTGGCGGATCTCCGGCATCGGCCCGTGGAAACTCTTCGTTCCCGAGCGCGCGGACGCCCAACGAGTCCGGCGCGTGCTCAAGGGCCTCGCCCGTTCCGCCCACGTTCCGCGCACGCCTTCGGAGAGGAGGAAGGTGTGACCCAGGCCCACCCGAGGACCTTTCTCATCTTCTACATCCAGACTCACTTCTGGTCGATGGGAGAAGGCAAGGGCACACCGTCGTTCGTGCGCACCCTGAACTCGCTCACCGAGCGCGGCCACTCCGTCCACGTCTTCATGCCGGCCGAGTCCGGCATCGACGCCCCGTACGTGGACTCGTTCGGAGACGTCGTCCTCCATCACGAACCGTCCCCGGGACGACTCGAGCCTCGGGCGTCGCTCCCGGTGGTGAAGCGAGTCCTGGAGCGCGCGACCGCCTGGTACCGGTATCAGCGCTGGGCCCGCACCGCGGGGCTCCGGATCGCACGCGAACTCAACCCGGACCTCGTCATCTCGCTCGGGACGTCCGAAGCTCCCGCGTCACGCGCCGTGGCCGAGGCGATCGAAGTGCCGAACGTCGTCCGTCTCTACGGGAGCTGGCTACCGATCGAGAAGTCGGTGCGGTACTACCTCAACTTCCCCGCGCTCGCCGCCCTCCGGACGCCCGCCGTCGCCTACCTCATCACCGATGACGGAAGCATGGGCGACCGGATCGCCTACCGGGCGGGTGTACCGGAGGACCGCGTCTTCTTCCCGCGGAACGGACTCGACCTCGAACAGTTCCATCCCGACGGGCCTCCCGGCGAACGGGAACGTGTGCGCGCAGAGTTCGGCATCGCGCCGGACGCGCCCGTCATCGTCTCCGCCACTCGACTCAACGTAGAGAAGAAGGTGGAACGGATCCTCGGCGCTATTCCGGCAGTCGCCCGCGAGATCCCGAACGTCGTCTGTCTCGTCCTGGGAGACGGGGACAAGCGCGCGGATCTGGAACGGCTGGTCGAAACACTCGGCGTGCAGAGGAACGTGATCTTCGCGGGAGCGGTGGCGAACTCCGAGATCCCCCGCTATCTCCGCGCGGGAGACGTCCTCGTCTCCCTGCTCGACCGGACGAACACGAACAACCCGACCCTCGAGGCGATGGCGGTCGGGCTGCCGATCGTCGCGCTCGAGACCGGTGCGACGCGGGAGGTGGTCGAAGCCGGCGTCTCCGGATGGATCCTCGATCCGAACGCGCTTCCCGAGCTTCCGTCGCTCCTCGTCCGCGTTCTCTCCGACCCGGATGCACTTCGCCGCGCGGGTGCGAACGCGCGAGCGCGGATCGAGCGGCTCGTCCGGACCCCGAAGGAGCGGCTCGACTTCGAGGTGGACCTCTACGAGGCGGCTGCCGAGCGGCGTCCCCTCCCCACCTGGGATCCGGCACGATGAGCGTTCAGGTCCTGCGCGGATGGTCGGATTCCGACTGGGACGACGAGGTCCGCCGGAGTCCGGAAGGGACGATGTTCCACACCCGGCTGTGGTCGAGGATCTGTGTCGCGTCCTTTCCCGAGCTGCGCGACCGAAGCCTCTGGGTGGAAGTGACGAGCGATGCAGGCAGCTCTCGTCATCAGCTTCCGCTTCTCGAGTGGAGGCGGGGCGCCGGACTCGTCAACACGGTGCACTCGTCCTTCCCGTTCATCTACGGCGGACCGCTACCGCTCCGCGGCGCCGGCGGACGGGTGGTCCTTCCGGAGATCCTGGAGTTCCTGGAGACGGTTCGCGGGACGGTGCTGGTCACGTCGAATCCACTCGCGGAGCGCCCGTTCGACCGGCTACCAAGCGCTGCCGACGACGCTACAGGAAGACGCGACGCCGCAGCGAGAGCCGATGCCGCAGACGGAATCCGTGAGGAGCAAGGCAGCGCACCGCCTCCCGCCGTCTCGAGCGGAATGGTGCCGTCCGCGAACTGGGAGCAAGGTGAGCTCACCACGCACCTCCGGACTCTTCCGGAGACGGAGTCCGCGTTCTGGGACGACGAACTTCCGCCTCGTCGGCGGAACGACGTACGTCGGCTCACGAAGAAGGGCGTGTCGATCGAAGAGAGCCAGAACCCGGACGACGTGAGCGCCGTCTACCGGCTCTACCGCGCTTCGTTCGAGCGCTGGGGCGGCGCCCCCGCGTTCGTCCATCCGGAGCTCTTCTACCAGAACCTCGTCTCCATGGGTCAGGGCGACGTCCGCTTCTCGGTCGCACGCTTCGAGGGCGCCGTGATCGGAGGTGTGTTCGCACTCCGCTTCGGGCGGGCGGTCCACTACTTCGCGGGGTACATGGACTCCGAGGCGAAAGCGCTACGTCCGAACGTCCTCCTCCAGGTGGACTCGATCCTCCACGGCATCCGGGATCGCTACGCGTTCTACGACTTCCTTCCGAGCGGAGGCAGTGAACCGGTCGAGCAGTTCAAGGAGGGGTTCGGAGGAGTTCGGTACTCGCTGCCGGTCTTCACCCGCCGCTCTCTCGCCCATCGACTCCTGGCCCGGGCCCGGGGACGCTGATCGGTGCATCCGCAACTTCTCCAATCCGGGGCCAGCGACTAGAATCGGCCCGCGAACGAAGGAGGACGGGCGAGTGAGCGCCTCGATGATCGGCCGCACCCTCGGTCGCTACGAGATCACCGGCGAAATCGGACGCGGTGGGATGGGCGTGGTCTATCGGGCCACCCAGACCAGCCTCAACCGGACCGTCGCGGTGAAGATGCTGCCGCTCGCGTTCACGCAGACCCCGGAGTTCTTGGGCCGGTTCCGGAGAGAGGCCGAAACCCTGGCGCGACTGAGCCACGAGAACGTCGTCCATGTCTACGACGTGGAAGAGCTCGACGGGACGCCGTTCATCGTCATGGAGCTCGTCTCCGGTCCGTCGCTCGCCGCGCTTCTCCGGGAGTCCAGCCCGCTCCCGTTCGCCGTGGTCCGTGACATCGGCATGGCGATCGCCACCGGCCTCGGCGCCGCGCATCGTCAGGGCATCATCCACCGCGACATCAAGCCGGACAACGTCCTCTTCACTCCCTCCGGCACTCCCAAGCTCACCGACTTCGGCATCGCGCGCGTCGACGACACCAGGGTGGAGACCAAGACCGGCTCCCTCCTCGGGACTCCTCACTACATCGCGCCGGAGCAAGCGAACGGCGAACACGCCACCGAGCGATCAGACGTCTACTCGCTCGGGATTGCGCTCTACGAAATGCTCACCGGGTCCCGACCCTTCCAGGGACGGAACGCGATCGAGGTCTACCTCAAGCACATCCAGGAACCCGTGCCCGATCTGCGGGACGCACTCCCGGACGTCCCTGACCCACTCGCCGCCGTCGTGCACCGATGTCTCGAAAAGGACCCAGCGAAGCGTCCGGCCGACGGCACGGAGCTGGCGCGAGAGCTGGAACGGCTGGACCTCGGCGACCCGCCCGGTCGCGCGCTCCGTACTTGGTTCAGCGCCCGCACAGGACCTGGGAGTCCGTCGACGCCGGCAGTCCCCGCACCGCAGCCGTCCCTCCCTCGCCCGGAGGTTCCGATCTACGAAGGCGAGACGGTGGCGATCTCACCGGACTCGCCGAGTGGAGCGCCTGCTGCGGACGTTCGGCGCGGGCCAGAGTCGCAGAGCGCGCAGGGGTCGCCCCTCCCAACCGCCGCCCGCGGGGTCGGCTCTCGGGTTTGGACGGCGGCCGCGGTCGTCGCGGTCCTAGCCGTGATCGCCATCGCACTCTGGGCCCGGAACGCCGCCCAGTCTCCAGATCCGACCGATCTCGCATCGGGCGCGGATGGCAAGCCGGGCACGGAGGTCGTCCCCCCCACTCCCGAGGGGGTGGAACCCGCTGCAGAAGGGACCACGAACGCCGCCGGGGTGGACTCAAGTTCAGGAAGGGCGATCTCGGACGCGCCGACACCGAACCGATCCGGTATCTTCATCCTGCTGAACGGTTACTTCTCGGACTTCGCAGAGCTGGGGCCGACCGAAGCCATCGCTCGTCATGCCGTGGGACGTTTGGACCCAGGCGTCGGCGCTGCCATGGCCGGGCTCTTGGGCTCCGCCGAGGTCCGGAGTGCGAGCACGTCTGGGACAGTCGACATCGAGTGGCGCCCTGGACCGGAGGCCCGAGTACGCTTCCGGCAGGAAACGATCACGATCGCGCCCGGAGGAGCCGAGTCGAAACAGGTATGGCTCCAAGACTGGATGGTGCGTCCGGACGGCGACGAATGGAGACTCACCGAGGGAACGGTGACCCGTGAGTGATCGCGAATCGAGGAAGGAGCTCGGATGACGGTCGAGATCGAGTACGGCGCAGCTTCGGACACGGGACGAGTCCGGTCCCGGAACGAAGACTCGTACCTGGTCTGGATGCCGGAGGCACCGGAACAGGAGCCCCGCGCGGTCTTCCTCGTCGCGGACGGGATGGGAGGACACGAGGCGGGAGACGTCGCGAGCCGCTTCGTCGTGGCGGAGCTCGAGCGCGCGATCGCCGGCGGGCAGACCTTTTCCGGCCAGCGTTTCGACGAGCCGATGCGCCGCTGGTTCTCCGGAGTGAGCCGCTCCCTCGTTCACCTCGCCGAATCCCGCGGGGCCAGCCGAGGAATGGGAAGCACCGCTTCCCTCGTCGTCCTCATCGGGCGACGGCTCGTCCTCGGTCACGTGGGCGATTCCCGGATCTACCGGTGGAGACAAGGAGCACTCGAGCAGCTCTCCCTCGACCACTCGTTCGCCGAAGAACAGCGCCGGCGGGGTCTCCTCACGGCCGAAGAGGCACTCCACCACCCGCAGCGCAATCTGCTCACGCAAGCGCTCGGCGTGGATACGGAACTCGATGTGCAGACGGCCGAACTGGATTGGCAGAGCGGGGACCGGTTCCTCCTCTGCAGCGACGGGCTCCACGGACCGGTCACGCTGGAAGAGATCACCGAGCGGATGGACGAACGTCACTCGCCCCAGGAGTCGGCGGAAGCGCTGGTGGCGAAGGCAAACGACGCCGGAGGCCCGGACAACATCACTGCGGTGATCTTCGAACTCCGCGGGGAGGGCGCGCCCGAGCCGATTCTCGAGCCGCAGGGCACCTCGACGCTTCCGGACGATGACGCCCCCACGGACCCCAATCCGTTCGCGGGCGACGATCTACTCGACACCGATCCGCGAGGAGCTTGGGCGGAGTCGGGTGGGGAAACTGCTCCCGCCGCAGCCAAGGGAGGCCCGCCCAAGTGGGCTTGGGTCGTCCTCGCCATCGCCGTCGTGCTAGCGGCGGTGCTGCTGTTCGGCGCTCTCCGCTCCTGATCGGAAACTCCGGAAGCGCCAAGGCGTCAAGCTGGGCTCAGACGGAGGTCTTCTTCTCGTCGTCGGTGTGATCGGGAAGGTCCTCCCGCATACCGGACTTGAACTCCTTGATGCCCTGGCCCATCCCCTTCATCAGCTCGGGGATCCGCTTCGCTCCGAAGAGAATGACGATGATCAGAGCGATGACGAGGATTTCACGAATTCCAACAGCACCCATGGTTCTCAAGACTCCTTCAGGGAACGTCCGTAGGGCGGTTCCAGTAGTCCGCCAAATCCGCCCCGAGGATGACCCGCACGTCGGCTGCGTAGATCGGCTCCGAGGTCAGCTGGATCTCTCCGACACCGAAGCGCGCCTGGAGTTCCTCCAGGACCTCGAGTGCTTCCTGCCGACCACGCTCGGTGGTCAGAACCAACGTCTCCAAGTAATCGTAGCGATCGGCGTCCTTGTAATCCACCACGTCGAAGCGGGGACTCCGGATCTCGTCCGCGAACTTCTTGGCGAGCTTCGTAACCCCGCAGCCGTTCTCGACCAGGAGCTGGACCCGGTCGACGGGCAGATCCGTGCCGATCCGCGGGGTGTGGCTAGGTGTGTCGACCGGGGGCGAGCCCTCGGACGCGGTTCCGTCTCCCGGAAATCCGGTGTTCCGCAACTCAGCGGCCGAAGTCTCCGAGTTCGTGGGCCGCTCCCCCTCCTGCCCCCCGTAGCGACTCGCGATCGAGAACCCGAACACGAGGATCACGAGGAAGAGCATGAGCACCGCCATCCCTTCGAGGGCGCGCCCGAACCCACTCCGTTTCCGACTACGACGACGACGTGCCATCCTTTGCACCCCTTCGTAGACAGGCCTCTAGACTTCAGTGGTCTCCAAGGATCCCCAGGAGCTTCTCGCGCGTGGCCGGGAGATCTTCCGGGAGAACGTTCACGCCGGCGATCACGGGCATGAAGTTGCTGTCTCCCGTCCACCTCGGCACCACGTGCATCACGAGCTGGCCCTTGCCTCCGGAGTCGAAGCCGAGATTGAACCCTTGCGGCTGGTAGGCTTCCTCCAGCCATCCCTCGGCTTCCCTACCGAGGGCAAAGAGACGTTCCCGCGCTTCGGAAGATAGAGTCTCGAAGAAGACGGTCGGCTCCTCCGGAGTGATCCACAAGTGCCCCGCATTGTAGGGGTGCGGACTCAGCGCGACAATCATGCCGTCGCGTTTCGTGAGAATCAGTTCGTCTCCGTGCGCTTCGAGGACGTCGAGGACCGGCGTTCCCCAGCGTCCCTCTCCAGCCGCGATCCGATTTGCGCGAACCGCCGCGGCATCCGCGAGCTGGTCCGGCGTGTTGATCCCTGAGATCTCCTCGGGATCGGAGATCTCCATGATCCCGGCGGGAAGCCCACTCTCCCGGATCATCTCCAGCGTGTCGGTGAGGTAGTACTCACCCTGCGCATTGTCGTTCTTCAGCTGCGACAGGGCCTCGAGGAGCGCCTCGATCCGGAAGGTGTAGATCCCGGAGTTGATCTCGTCGTTGCCGAGTTCGTCCGGAGCCAGGTCTTTGTGCTCGACGATCCGGAGGAAGCCGCCGTTCTCGTCGCGGAAGACGCGGCCGTAGCCGGTCGGGTCCTCGAGACGTGCGGTCAGTACCGTGACCCCGTTGTTCCCGAGTTCGTGGCGCTCCATCAGCTCGTGGAGCGTGGCCGGCCGGAGGAGCGGCACGTCGCCGTAGAGCACGAGGAGGTTGCCGGAGAGGCCCTCGAGGTGTTCCCGTGCGCACATGACCGCGTGGCCCGTACCGAGCTGCGGATCCTGGAGCGCATAGGCGAGATCGTAGCCGGCGTGCGCGTCCTTCACCGCGTCGGCCTGATGTCCGACCACGACGATCGTCTTCTCCATCTGGAGACGTGCCGCCGTGTCGAGCACGTGGGTCAGGAGCGGCTTCCCGTCGATCGGATGCAGCACCTTGGCGAGATCGGACTTCATCCGCGTCCCCTTTCCCGCCGCCAGGATCAGGGTCGACCAGGTCTCCTTCACGTCTTCCTCCGCTCTCCGCTGCCGCGCGGGCGACTTCCACCCTTCGCGTCCAGCCAGACGTTGTCGATGAGTCGTGCGCGGCCGAGTTTGTACGCTGCGGCAAGGACGAGCTTCCCGCGGAGTGGGTCGACCGGCGCGAGATCGTCCCGCGACAGAACCTCCGCATAGTCGAGCTCTCCGGGCCCCGACGCGAGCCGTGCCGCCACAGCCTGCGTCGCGAGTTCGGATCGCACGATCCGCCCCGCTTCGATCTCCCGCTTCACCTCCGCGAGTGCGCGTTGGAGGTTCGGTGCCCAGCTCCGTTCTTCCGCTGTCAGGTACGCGTTCCGGGAGCTCATGGCAAGGCCGTCTCGCTCGCGTACGGTCGGACAGACGACCACCTTCAGCGCGAAGTCGAGGTCCCGCACCATCCGGGTGAGGATGACGGCCTGTTGGTGGTCCTTCTGCCCCAGGTAGAGACGGTCGGGATCCGCGGCGTGGAGGAGCTTCGTCACGATGGTGGTGACGCCTCGGAAGTGTCCCGGCCGGCTCACTCCGCAGAGGACTCCGTCCAGCCCTGTCACCTCGACGTGCGTGCGGTACCCATCGGGATAGAGCGCAGCTGCCGTCGGCTCGTAGACGAGGTCCACCCCTTCCGCAGTGAGCAGGCGTCTGTCCCGCTTCATGTCGCGCGGATAGGCGTCGAGGTCTTCGGTCGGGGCGAACTGGAGAGGGTTCACGAAGATGCTCGCGACGACGCGGTCGTTCTCCTTCCGCGCGCGCCGGACGAGTGAGAGGTGGCCTTCGTGGAGGAACCCCATGGTCGGAACGAATCCGACGGTTTCCCCGTTCCGGCGGAACGCGCGGACTGCGCGAGTGAGTGCAGAGGCCGACGAGATCCGCTTCAACCGCTACCGCCCCGGGCTCTTCTTCTTCGTGGCCTTGGGAGCGGCACCGGAACGACCCGGCCCGTAGTGTGCGTCGGAGTCCGAGTCGCCGGGTGCGCCGCGACCTGCCGACGAAGTCTCTCCCTTCGAAGCAGGCGACGACTTGGCCCTGGGCGACTTCGCATCCGATGGTTTTTCGGCGGGCGGAGTCGCGGAGGTGTCCTTGTATCCGTGCTCCTTGCCTGGGAACACACCCTGTCGGACTTCCGCACAGTAACGGGCCGCCGCTTCGATCACGATCTCGCCCACTTCGGCGTAGCGCTTGACGAACCGAGGCTGGAAGTCCGGAGTGAGTCCGAGGAGATCGTGGAGGACCAAGACCTGGCCGTCGCAGCCGGCGCCAGCTCCGATGCCGATGGTCGGAATCCCGATCGCATCGGTCACGCGCTGCGCGAGCGCTTCCGGGACCTTCTCGAGGACGAGACAGAAGCAGCCGGCGGCCTCCAGCATCTTCGCCTCTTCGAGCAGGCGGTCGCCCTCTTCACCTTTCCCCTGGAGCGGATAGCCGCCGAGTGCGAGCACCGACTGCGGGGTGAGTCCGAGATGTCCGCAGACCGGAATCCCCGCTTCGACGATCCGTCGGATCGCCTCGACGTTCCGCTCTCCGCCCTCCAGCTTCACGGCGTCGGCTCCGGACTCCTTGATCATCCGTCCCGCGGCTTCGAGCGCCTTCTCCGGGCTGACCTGGAAGGAGAGGAACGGCATGTCGACGATGACGAGGGCCTGGGGCCGTGCGCGCATGACCGCGCTGGCATGGTGGATCATCTGCTCCACCGTGACCGGCACCGTCGTCTCGTATCCCAAGACCACGTTTCCGACGCTGTCCCCGACGAGGAACATCGGAACGCCCGCCTGGTCGAGCAGCTTCGCCATCGAGTACTCGTAGCAAGTGAGGACCGGAATCTTGTCCCGCCCCTTCCGTTGCCGAATGTCTCGCGTCGTCCAGCGCATTGGCTCACCTCCTCGCAGGGAACCCCAGAGTCTTCCAAGGTCCGTTCGGCCGCTCAGGCTCTCTCGACCCTCTCGCTGCATTTCGGACTCTGCAACTCGTCCCCTGGTTTCACGCGGGATTGTAGTACGCAGTTCCCTTGTCGTGCTGGAGGATCCGGTTGACCAGCTGTTCCCGATGCTCCTCGTTCCCCACCACGTCGATCTCGTTCGTGTTCACGACCAGGAGCGGCGCGTCCTGGTAGTGGAAGAAGAAGTAGTCGTACGCCTCGCGGAGGGTCTCCAGGTAGTCCGGGTCGATCCGCTTCTCGAACGGACGTCCGCGCTTCTCGATTCGGGAGAGGAGCACGGCGAGGTCCGCCCGCAGATATACGACACGATCGGGACGCGGAAGGTCACGCTCCAAGAGCGGGAGGATCTGGTCGTAGAGCTCCATCTCCGCGTCCGCCAAGTTGATCGAAGCGAAGATCCGGTCCTTCTGGAACAGGTAGTCCGATACGACCGCGTTTGCGAAGAGGTCGCGCTGTACCAGGGCCATCTGCTGGCGATAGCGCGAGAGCAGGAAGAAGAGCTGGGTCTGGAACGCGAAGCGACGGCGGTCCTCGTAGAACGAGGCGAGGAACGGGTTCTCCTCGACCGCTTCGAGCACGGTCGTTCCGCCCGTTCGTTCGGCGAGCACGCGGGTCAGCGTGGTCTTCCCGACGCCGATCACTCCTTCGATCGCGAGAAACTTCCCGGTAGCCACGGACACGTCAGATCCCTCCTCGAGCCGGAAGCTGTCGCCAAGGATACGGGCCCGAGCCCGCGGGTTCGAGCCCCAGCGATCCGTGGAGCCGGACGCTGCCGGGCGGAACGTCGAGCTCGGCGAGAAGCGACGCAGCCGTCCGTCCGAGCAGCGGGTGTCGCCAATGGGGGTCGATCTCGCAGAGCGGAACGAGCACGAACGAACGGAGATGGAGACGTGGGTGCGGGAGGATGAGCTCCGCGCGCGCGTCCGCGGACTCCGGCTCCGGACACACGGGAGCGCTGGTGCCGATGCCAGAGGAGCCGGGCGCGCCGACTCCCGACGGGGCGTTTCCCGACGGGTCGACGCCTTCGATGCAGTCGCCAGCGGCCAGGAGATCCAGATCGAGCGTCCGCGATCCGGAACGAGCGGGTCCGACCGGCGGCCGGCCCAGTTCGGTCTCGATCCGCTGGAGTATGTGCAGCAGCTCCAGAGGGTCCCGTTCGCTCTCCGTCTGGAGGACGGCGTTGAGATAGGGCGGCTCGTCCAGGCCGTGTTCCGGCGCGGTCTCGTAGAGATGGGAGAGACGGCTGGGTGGAAGGTCGAGCGTCGCGAGCTTCGCGACCGCCCGCGAGATGCTCTCTTCCCTGTCCCCCAGATTGCTCCCGAGAGCGATCCAGACCTGGCTCATCGGCTGCGGTCCAGCGAGACTTCGACGTGATCGAGGTTCGCGTCGAATGGGAGGTTCTTCTTGCGGAGACGCGCCACGACGCGAACGACTTGGGGGAAGCTCTCGAACACCGTCTGCACGATGTCGTGGGTGAGCGACTCGATGAGGTGGTACTTCCGAACCTTGCTGACTTCCTGAACTCGCGTGTAGACCTCGGAGTAGTCGACGGTCGCACTCATCCTGTCTTCACGGGC
Source organism: Candidatus Eiseniibacteriota bacterium (assembly GCA_020633975.1). Taxonomy (GTDB): domain Bacteria; phylum Eisenbacteria; class RBG-16-71-46; order CAIMUX01; family CAIMUX01; genus JACKCR01. The sequence continues at coordinate 1,337,927 of JACKCR010000002.1, forward strand.
CGCTGCCTCCATGTCGAGGTAGAGGTCCAGATCGAGTGCGACTTTGTTGACTCCCTCCTTCTCCCACTCCGTGACTCCAAGGCGCGGAAACAGCACCATGTTCACGAGGCTCATCCGATCCAAGCTCAGGCCTCCTTGCGGCGATCCTCCCCATCCTCCGGCCGCTCGGCCACGAGGGTCTCCGTCGTCAGGATGAGCGCGCCGATCGATGCCGCATTCTGGAGCGCGCTCCGGACGACCTTGAGGGGATCGAGGATACCCGCTTCGGAGAGGGAACCGAAGAGCCCGGTTTCGGCATCGAGGCCAAAGTCGCCAGATTCTGCCTGAACCCGAGAGAGGGTCTCGGCCGGATCGTAGCCCGCGTTCTCGGCGATGGTCTGGAGGGGGGCCCGAAGCGCCTCCTCGACGATCTCGACCCCGCGTCGCTCGGCGTGGTTGCCGCCGCCCAGATCCCGGAGCGAGCCGATGGCCCGAAGGAGGGCGACCCCACCACCCGACACCACACCCTCTTCCATCGCTGCCTGGGCCGCGGAGACCGCGTCGTGCGCCCGGCCCCGACGTTCCGCGACCTCGAGAGGCGTGGTCCCGCCCACCTCGAGGATGGCGATCCGACCGGTGAGAAGCGCGATCCGGCGGCGAAGCCGGACGCGGTCGTGTTCGGAACTGGCCCGCTCCAGCCAGGTCTCGAGCTCCTGGACCCGTTCCTGGATCGCCTCACGATCCCCGGCGCCGTCCAGGAGGGTGGCGCTGTCTCGGGTGAGAACGGCTCGGCCGCAGCGCCCGAGATCCCGCGGGAGAAGGGAGTCGAGGCTTCGTCCGGCATCTTCCGCCACGACCGTACCGCCGGTCGCCACGGCCAGGTCTTCCAGCATCGCGCGACGGGACTCGCCGAACCCTGGCGCCTTGACTGCCGCAACGTCGAGCACGCCGCGGAGCCGGTTCATCACGAGGGTAGCGAGCGCTTCTCCCTCGACGTCGTCGGCGATGAGGAGCAGTGCACTGTTCGACTCGGCCGCTGCCTCGAGAAGCGGAATGAGCGGCGCCAGGCTGTCGAGCTTGTCGTCGCAGAGGAGAACCCACGGGTTCTCCATCACACACTCCATCGTCTCCGGCTCGGTGACGAAGTACGGCGAGAGGTATCCGCGTTCCAGCTGGAGCCCGCGGTTCCAGCGGACGTGGTCCTCGACGCCTCTCCCTTCCTCCACCTGGACGATCCCGTGCGGGCCTACCGTCTCGAGGATCTCGGCCACACAGCTCGCGAGCCGATCGTCCCCACCCGCGGCCACCCGCGCGACGCGAAGGAGCGATGCCCGGTCTGTGGCCGGCTGAGCCTGGGAACGGAGCGCTTCGACCACCTGCTCCACGGCGCGGTCGATCCCCCGCCGGAGCCGGACCGGGTTGTCGCCCGAAGTCACCGCGAGGATCCCCTGCGAAACCATCGATTGGGCGAGCAGGGTGGCCGTGGTCGTGCCGTCTCCCGCGATCTCCTGCGTCTTCGCGGCTACTTCGCGGAGAAGCTGCGCCCCGAGGTTCTCGTACGGATCCTCCAGCTCGATCTGACGAGCGATGGTGATGCCGTCGTTCGTCAGGACGGGGGATCCGCTCGGGCCATGGACGATGACGTTTCGTCCTCGCGGGCCCAGGGTCACCTTGACCGCATCGGCGACCTGGTCCACCCCGCGCTTGAGTGCCATGCGGGCCATGTCGTCGAATCGCAGCATCTTCGCCATCTCTAGGATCCCTCCTGCCGGCCGCCCGTCGTCGTGACGAAACCCCGCTCGCCGGCCCCAGGTCCACGGCGTTCCAGGCGGAGACGTCTCCTTGTTCTCCTCGGCGCTTCGGAGCGGGATCTACTGGGATTCCTCGGATGGTGCGCGGCGGGCGGGTTGCGCGCTCTACCGGCCAGGACCGAGCAGGCCCCGCCGGACAGGGCTGCGTGGTCGGACTCTTGGCCGGAATTGAGCTGCTGAAGAGACTCAGCGGCCGCGCGTCGCGGCGGCCTCGAGCGCGGCCCGCCGGGCCAGGATCGCGATGCCCTGGAGCGTCAGTTCCGGAACGACCCGGCGCAGGAGACTGGACTCGGGCGCGAAGACCGGGGCGAGCCCCCCCGTCGTGAGCACGGAAACGGCCTGGCCGCTCCGGCCCTTCGGGGCAGCGGCGGCCTTCGCCGGCCGTCCCTTCGCGGCCCTCGCGGAGGGCGCCCTTTCCGAGGACGCCTTCTCTGCGGACGCCCTGCCGGAAGCTGCCTGGCGGCCCGAACCTGCGTATCCCTGCTCCACGAGTTCCTTCCGAACGGCCCGGACCAGTCCTTCGATCTGGGCGACGGCGCCGTGGAAGATCCCGGACTGGAGGCACTCTCGCGTGGTCCGTCCGAGTACGTGCTCGGGCATTTCCAGTTCGACCGCGGCGAGCCGGGCCGTGCCTGTGAAGAGCGCTTCCGCCGCCGTCGAGACTCCGGGAGCGATCACCCCACCTATGAAGGTCGGGCCGGAAGTGACGACTTCCAAGTGCGTTGCGGTTCCTAGATCGACGACGATGCACGGCAGCGAACTCCACTCCCCGGCTGCCGCAGCGTTCGCGATCCGGTCCCCACCGACTGCGGCCGGGTCGGGAACGTCCACGAAGAGCCCGGGGGCGCGGTCGCCTCGCACGAGATATGGCTCGGAGCCGGTCCAGCTTCGAGCCAACGCCTGGTACCGAGGCGTGCGGGCAGGAACGACAGACGCCACGCCACACCATGCCCCGTCGAGAAGCGGCGCGAACGGCTCGAGGAACGGAGTCACGAGCCCTTGCACCTCGTCCGCGGATCGATCGATCCGGGATGCGAGGCGGAACGTCCCGAGGAGGCCGTTCGGCCCGAACACGCCGAGTGCGACCCGGGTGTTCCCGACGTTGATGGCCAAACCGGGACCGGCAGCCTCGGCCGCCACCTTGCGAACACTCATCTCGTGCCTCCGTCGTCGTCCCGCGGTGGCCGGTAGGGCCCTCGCGGAGGATGCTGGGGCTCCGTCCCCTCGGGCGCGGTTCCAGGCAGATCGAACGGTGAGTCGGGTGAGGAGTCGGAATCCGGCGCGGGCTGGGGCGCGTCACCCGTTGGGCCAGCCGCACTGCCCTCCGCCCCGTCCGAGGGAACCTCCGGCGTCCCGGCGGGAAGCTTCGCGCCCCCGTCGGCCGGCTCCTCCGGCTCCGCCTCGGAGACTGGCGCAGGTCCCGCCCCGTTCCCGCCGTCGTCCTCCGGGCCCGGTTCGTCGTCCTCGCCGGCCTCGGGATCATCGTGACGTCCTCGCACGATCAGGAGGGAGACGAGGATCGAGAGGAAGTAGAGAACGATGATCGGCGTCGCGAGCACGATCTGGCTCGGTCCGTCACCGGGAGTGGCCACGGCTGCGACGATCAGGATCGCGACGATGGCGTGGCGCCACTTGGACCAGAGGAACTGCGGCGTCACGATCCGCACGATCGTGAGGAGTGCGACCACGAGGGGAAGCTGGAAGAGGATCCCGCAGGCGAGCGCGAGACGGATGATGAAGTCGAGGAGGTACTCCACCGAGATGTTCGCGTAGACGTGCTCGGTCCCGAAACCGACGAGCAACTTCACCATGGTCGGCGTGAGCACGAGGTAGCTGAACGCGGTCCCGATGATGAAGAGCAACGTCGAGAAGACCACCATCGGCAGAACGAGCCGCTTCTCCTGCTCGAGGAGCCCGGGCACGACGAAGTTCCAGATCTGGAACATGACGAAAGGAAGGCTTCCGATCAGTCCCAGGAGAAGGGACACCTTGATTCGGGCGAGAAACGCCTCCATCGGACGGAGGAACTGTGCCTGCTCCACGTGCTGGACGACGACGAAGTCGACGACCGGCCCGGAGAAGACGTACGCGACGATAGAGCAGACCACGATCGCGCCGAGAGCCCCGAGGATGGCGCGCCTCAGTTCCTCGAGGTGTTCGAGGAACGGCATCTCCCGTTCTTGGGCCTTCCCCAGGAGCTTCATCTCAGCGGCTGCTCCGAGTCAGAACGCGCTATCCGATCAGGCATCGGCGGTGGCTGCATCTCCCGCGCCGTTCGTCCGGACGGGCTCGCCCAGGCCGAGATCGTGCTCGTTGAGACGCACCGAAACGATCTTCGAGATGCCGGGTTCCTCCATCGTCACACCGAAGAGGTTCTCCGCGCACTTCATCGTCTTCTTGTTGTGCGTGATCATGATGAACTGCGTCCGCTTCGCCACCTTCTTCAGCATGGCGAGGAACCGGTCGAGGTTCGCATCGTCGAGTGGCGCGTCCACCTCGTCGAGGAGACAGACTGGGCTCGGCTTGATCATGTAGAGCGAGAAGAGGAGCGCGATCGCGGTGAGTGAGCGTTCCCCGGTGGAGAGGAGACGGATCGATTCGAGACGCTTGCCGCGCGGGCGCGCGCTCACTTCGACGTCGCTCTCCAAAGGATCGGTCCCCACGAGCCGGATCGATGCCTCGCCGCCAGGGAAGAGTTCCTGGAACGTGTTGACGAAGAGCGTCTGCACCTCGTCGAACGTGCTCTGGAACATCTGCCCCGCCGTCTCGTTGATCTGACGGATCGTCTCGAGGAGGTTGCTCCGGGACTCGTGGAGGTCCTTCGCCTGCTGGGAGTGGAAGTCGAGCCGCTCCTTCTGCGTCTCGTACTCCTCCTCGGCGAGGTAGTTGAGCATCCCCATCCCCTCGATACGGCGGCGGAGTTGGACGATCCGCTCGCGCCGTTCTTCGGAGGTGAGAGCACCGTCTTCTTCGGTCAGCTGGACGACCGGACGCGGCTTCGCCTTGGGGAGACGCACTTCGTCGTCCTCTTCCCCGTCCTCGCCGTGTGGGCCGTGGGCGTCACCCGCCTCCGCGGCGGCACCGTCCGCGCCGACGCCCTGGGCATCGGCGCCGCTCGTTCCCGCCTCCGCCGACGAGACTTCGGCATGGCTCACCCCGTCGTCACTTCCGTTCGCGCCCGCATTGCCGTTCGCGTCGACGCCGTCCGTGGCAAGCGCACCGTCCTCGTCTTCGCCGTCTTCCGAACTCGATGCGTCTTCGAGGACTTCGGGTTCGGGGAAGCCCTCTTCCGGAGTCCACGCGGCGAGGTCGACGCGGTACTCCTCCTCGACCCGCTTCCGGATCTGCTCGGCTTCGGCCCTCGCTTCGACCCGGGCCATGTCCTCCTCGTGCATCGAGCGCACGATGTGGTCGAGACGTCCCCGCTCTGCCTTGAGTTCGTCTTCGAGTTCACCGATCGCGACCTGCGCCTCGGCGTGACTATCTCGAATCTCCCGGACTTCGCCCTCGATCTCGCGACGCGACTCCTGGAGCTGCTCGAGTCCGGACTGGAGTTCCTCGATCCGCGTGTCGGCCGCGGCCGCTTCTTCCGACCGCTCGGCGATGATCCGCTCGATCTCCTGGACCGACTCCGACTTCTCCGTCTCTTCCTTCTCGAGACGCGCCTGGAGCGAGACGAGCTCCTTGTGGTCGTTCTCGAGGCGAAGCGCTTCGAGCTCGCGCTCGGTCGCTTCCCTCACCTTCCGGTCCTTCGCGTCTTCCTTCTCCTCGGCCTCGGAGCGGAGACGATCGAACCGCTCCTGCGCCTCGGTCGAGTCCTCGCCGGACTGGGCCACGGTCTGGATGAGGGCTGCGATCTCGCTCTCGATCCGAGCGATCTCCGACTCGAGTCCGAGACGCTCTTCGGTGAGACGCTGCTGTTCCTCTTCCAACATGGAGAGTTCGGTACGGAGTGCGCTCCGCCGCTCGGTAGCGCCACGCAGGTCCCGCTGGAGTTGCACGGTCTCGGCCCGGAGCGCCTCCGACCGCGCGCGCACTTCGGACAGTTCGCTCTCGACGCGTGCGAGTTCGTTCGAGCGCTGACGCGACTCTTCGTCCAACTCGTCGATCTCGCTGCTCAGCGCCGGGATCTCCTGCTCCCGCGAGAGGATCGCCGCCTCGCGCGTCCGCACGCCACCCAGGTAGATCGCACCCTCCGCGCCGAAGAGGAGTCCTTCCGGCGTCGCGGTGCTCCGGGCGCGCCGTCCGCTCCCGCCTTCCTCGCCTCCCCGCCTCGCCGCGTCGACATCGTCGGCGAGTCGAGACGTGCCGCTGAGATAGCGGACGAACGGGATCGCGCTACCCGAGACGTCGAAGAGATCTTCGACTGCGGGATCGGCGTCCGAAGCCACTCCGGCCTCGGCCAACGGGAAGAACGTCACCCCGCCGAGCTGCTCCTCACGGAGCCGACCGATGATCTCGATCGCTGCGTCTTCGTCCTCGACCAGCACCCAGGAGACGCGGTCGCCGAGCACGGCGCGTCCCATCTCCTCGCGCTGGGACTTGAGACGGACCTCCTCGCCGACCACGCCGACGAATCCCTTCAGGTCGTCGCGATTCTCCAGCACCCACTGGACGGCGGCGTCGAAGCCTTCGTGGTTCTCGTGCTGTTCCTCCAGCACCGCGAGTCGGCTCGCGATTCCCGCCCTCGACCGAGCGATTTCGTGGATCCGCGACTCGGCCGACTCCTGCGCCTCCTCGAGCGATCCGCGCCGCACTTCGAGTTCGTCCCGCTCCCCTTCGAGATCGGCGAGCCGCTCTTCGAAACGGTCTGCGTTCTGTTCCACTTCCTCGAGCTCGAGCTGACAGCGCTCGCGCCGTTCCCCGAACGCACCGAGGTGGGAGGCGAGCGATTCCATCCGCCGACGGTTCTCGGCCCGGCGGGATTCGTTCCCTTCGAGATCCTTCCGACTCTCGCTGTGCGTGGACTTGAGGTTCAGGTGGAGCTGCTGCACTTCGTCGAGCTGCTTCCGTGCGTTGCGCAGCTCCTCTTCCGCCTGGACGCGGACCTCACGTGCCTCTTCGTACCGACGCTTCGCCGTCCCGAGCCGGGAGTTCATCTCGGTGATGCGCGGCCCGAGGTCCGAACGCTCTCCCCGTACGTCAGTGAGACGGGACTTGTCGCGGTCGAGCCGGAGTCTCAGATCCGCTTCCTCGCGCTTCCAGGACGCGTTGCGCGTGGAGAGCACCTGCATCTCCTCGTGCGCCTTCGACACCGCGAGCGTCGCCTCGTTGAGCCGACGCTGTCCGTCGCTCAAGCGATCTCCCAACTGGACGAAGACCTGCCGACGATCTACGTACCGGCCGTCGAGCGCCGCGATCGCAGACTCCAGGTCTTCCCGCTTCCGCTGGTTCTCCTTCCGCACCGCATCGACCGACTCGGACTCGGCGTTGAGCTTCTGCCAGCGAGTGAGCGCATCCCGCACTTCGAGACGATCCAGTTCGTCCTTGAACGTGCGCCAGCGACGGACCTTTCCCGCCTGTCGGGCCAGGCTTCGCACCTCGCGCTCGATCTCGCGGATCATGTCCTCGATCCGGACGAGGTCGCCCTCGACTCCCTGCAGCTTCCGCTGCGCTTCCTTCCGGCGCTGCTTGTAGAGGACGATTCCGGCCGCCTCTTCGAAGAGGAACCGGCGAGCGTCGTCCTTGTCGGAGAGCACGTCGTCGATCATCGACCGCTCGATGACCGCATACCCGTGGCTACCCATTCCGGTGCCCGAGAAGAGCTCCTTGATGTCCTTGAGACGGCAGTTCGTCTTGTTGATCGCGAACTCGCTGTCGCCGGAGCGGAAGATCCGTCGCGCCACCCCCACCTGGGTGTACTCGACGGGAAGACGGCCTTCGTCGTTCCGAACCGTGAGCGTCACCTCGGCCATCCCCATCGGCTTCGCGGTTCGCGTGCCCTTGAAGATGACGTCCTGCACCCGCTCGCCGCGGAGGTTGCGGATGTTCGACTCGCCGATCACCCAGCGGAACGCGTCAGAGACGTTGCTCTTGCCGCACCCGTTCGGACCGACGATGGCCGTGATGCCCCGCGCGAACGGGATCTCGGTCCGGTTCGGGAACGACTTGAACCCATAGAGCTCGATCTTCTCGACGTACAACCGTGGCCTCCCCCCTACCTGTCACCGTCACGGACTTCCGGTTGCGATCCATCGCCCGGCGCCGAGTCGTCTTTTCCACCCGCGTTGGAGCCGTCTGTCCCCGCTCCGTCTCGAGCCTTCGCGTCGCCCGCCTTCGGAATCGGAATGGGTACCGGGACGTCCTGTCCACCGCCCGAGATCACGTGCACCTGATCCAGCCCGAGCTGTCTACTGAGCTGAAGGGACCTCTGACGGGCCTCGACGAACGAGGCAAAACTTCCGGCCACGACACGATACCAGGGACCGCGCTCCGGTACCTCGACATAGACGGCGCGGGCTTCGATTCCCTTGCCTCGAAGCCGGCCGATGTCGACGTTGGCGTCCTCCAGTTCCCGAAAGGACGCCAGGTGAACGACCCAAGCCGTCGACTCATCGGGAGGGGACACCGGCGGAGTGAGCGCACCAGCAGATGCTTCGGCCGCTCCCGCGACCGGTCCAGCCGACGGGGTCGTGCCGCGGTCGGACGGCGCGGTGTCTAGCGCGCCGGCCCCTGGCAAGACATCCGTTCCAGGCGTAGCGCTGGTTCCTGGCGTAGCGCTGGTTCCTGGCGCAGCGCTGGTTCCTGGCGCAGCGCTGGTTCCTGGCGCAGTGCTGGTTCCAGGCCCCGATCCGGATCGGTTCGACTCAGGAGCGTCGAGCGCAGCCTCCACGTCTTCGCGGGCCAGTGCCGGGAGCGACGACTCCACCCCACCCGATGCGGGCGCGGAGACAGTCGACTCCGTCCCTCCGGGCGAGGGAGACAGGAGAGCAGGCTCCGTCCTGCCGGCAGGTTGCTCCGCGGACGACATCCCTCCGCGTCCGCGCGCGGCTTCGGCCCCGGGGGAGCCGGCTGGAACGTGAGCGGCATCGCTTGGGTCCTTGCCGGCACGCCCGCGGGCGTAGTCGGATGCGGAGCCGACATCGGTCCACGCGGTGCGCGGAGGCGTCACGAGCGGCCCCTGAGCCGACGATCGATCAGCCGCGGCTGGCGAACGGTCAGAGGCTCCTGAGCCATCGGCCGAGGTGTCGCCGGCGTTCGGCGCTGCGGCTGGCGGGCCGTCCCCGGCTGCGCCCGTCGCCTCCGCAGCGTCGTCTACTCTGGCCACAGCTTCACCGGCGTCCCCAACACCGCCGTCCGCACCTACGATCGCGTCGTCTACGCCCACGACGGCATCGCCTGCGGCGACGGAGGGAGATCCGCCCGTCACGCTCCCGAATCCGGCCTCTACCCTCGGGGGCGTTCCGGCATCGGTCTCGTTCGTGCCGGGCCCGGGCCGCGCGATCGAGGCTGCGGTGGACTCGCTGCCGCCGAGGAAGAGCTCCTTCAGCTGCTCCAGGGTGTGTCCGGTTCCGAACCAGTACGCCGCACCCGCGCCCAGACAGGCCAGGATCGTCCAGAACGCCATCTTCGCGGCGCGTTTCGGGGTCGTCCCGCGTCGATGCTCACGCTCCCAGAGCCCGATGAGCGGAACGGTCCGCGCCTCTGTCATCTCTCCCTCCCGAACCGCCGCCGTCCCGGGCGACTCCTCCCGAGCGCCGCTGCCATCCTGGCCAGCACTGACCCGGACCACTCCGGGCGCGCCCCCGCCCGCACGCCCCGGACCCGACTCGTCGCGACGACTCGTTCCGTTCGGCACGTCTGCGCGGCGCTCCGCTCTCTCCTTCCGCTGGGGCCCAGCGGCCGCCGCGCGTGGGCGTCCATCGGCATCGGCTGCCGCGTGCTGGCGCTCGGCGGCTGGCACTTCGCGAGGCTCGCGTGCGGCCGTCTCCCGGGCAGCACCGGCCGCCGCTTTGTCAGGCGCTCCTCCGTGCGCATCCCCGGCACGTTTCCGCTTCCGGTTCCGCTTCTTCTTCCTTCCGGGAGCGCCGTCCTCCTTCGTGGCCTCGATCGTGTTTGCGAGCCCTGCCGCCCAGCCCGCTTGGCTGTCGGCGGCACGCGAAGGCGAGGCATCTGCCTCCGACGCACCCTTGGTTGGTGCCCCGGCAAACGAGAGCGGCGTCTGTCGTCCCTTCGGAGCCACCGGGGCCAGGCTTGGCCCTGAGTCGGCCTCGACCAGCGTGATGTGGACCGGGGCTTCCGGGTCGGGCCAGTGGCCGGACCGATTCGGGTCCGTGTCCGGGTCCGGGTCCGGCGTCGCGCTCTTCGATTTCGGCTTCGCTCCCCCGAGGCGATCGAGGAGCCGTTTCGCCTCTGGGTCCGGTGTCGGTGGGCCGCTCTGTGACCGGCCGCTCGGACCGCTGGCTGCGTGGCCGGCCGCGCCCGCATGTCGACCAGCGCCCGCAGGCCGATCGGTACCCCGCCCACCGGACGCCAGATGAGCCCAGCTCGTCGCGGTGACCATTCCAGCGGCACCGGACTCGGCCTCCCTGGCGGCCCGAGTCTTCGGGAAGCCGAACGGTCCGCGCTCGCGCGGATTGCTCGAGCCGGACATCTCCGCCATCGGCGACGTATGCGTTCCGGACCTGCCGTCCCCTTTCCCCCCGCTCGGGGACGCGCCGGAGGAGGCGCTTGGACGCGCGGCGGGAAGCGAGTCGTCCCAAATCGAGGACGGCCGCACGGACGTGCCGCTCGGTTCGCGCAGCTCGACCGACGGCTCGGAGCCATCGGGCCCGATCGCGATCACGCCGAGCAGTCTCTGCCCGGCCGTGCGCAGTTGGCGCGCACACGCCTCTAGCTCGAACGGCGTGTGATCCCGGAAAGAGGCGACGAACACCACCCCGTCGAACGTATCGGGGAACGGAAGTCGGGTCCCGAGTTCCTCGGGAAGGGACTGCACCCAGAGAAGCACCGGATGCGCGCTCGTCTCGGCCTCCCCAGCCGTCGGCATCGGCGGCTCGTGGGGCGCGACGATCCGGACACCCTCGAGGTCGGTCGTCACCGCCACCGCTCCCTTGGAAAGCAGATCCTTGAGACGACGCCGGAGGTTCCGCGGCAGCTCCCGGCTCCTGGCTCCCGGGTGGGCGGGTAGAAGCGACGGCACTTCCGGCCCCGCGATGTAGACGGGCTCTCCGCCACGCGCCAACTGCTCCGCGAAGCCGACGGCCCAGGGCAGCTGCTCCATCCCGCCGTAGGGACAAGCCAGCCAGAGCGTCTCCACCTCGGCACCCTGGCGACGAAGCTCCTCTCGAACCCGGGCCCAGGCGTAGCCGGACTGCACGGGGTCGGTGGCGTAGGCTGCGAGGCGGTCGTGACGGATGACGGCGCGCGAGTCCGCGTTCGCGCGATGGAGAAGCTCGAGGTCGAGCTTCTCGGCCATCTCCTCCGCCGTCTCGAAGTAGTTCACCGCAAGCCCTCCATGGCGTTCACGATGTCCACGTCGTCCCCCGTGAGGAGCGTCCGGACGTCGAGGAGGAACCGGTCCTTCTCGATCCGGCCGACTACCGGAGGACACGCACTGCGGAGCCGACGGGACAGTTCCTGGACGGAGAGCGGGCCCGAGATCTCGACCGCACGGGAAGGTAGCTCTTGTCCGGGAAGGCTCCCGCCCCCCACTTCTGCGGCACTGGGCACCACGATACAACGCCAACCGCTCCCGAGGGCAGACTGGAGATCCGCCGCGAGCGAGTTGGCGCGAGCTTCCACCTCCTCCAGCGGTTCGGAGAGCATCCGGACCATCGGGACGCGGGCGCGGAGTTCCGCCGGATCCCCGAGGTAGAGCTCGATCGTGCGCTCGAGCGCCGCGAGAGCCGTCTTGTCGAGCCGAACGATCCGCGCAACCGGATCCTTGGAGATCCGGTCGATCCAACTCTTCTTGCCGACGAGGATCCCTGCTTGGGGCGCGCCGAGGAGCTTGTCCCCGCTGAACGCGACGATGTCGGCCCCGGCGACGAGAGTGTCCTGCACTCTCGGCTCGTCCAGGGTGAGGTCCCCGTGCTGGCGGAGCGCGCCGCTTCCCAGGTCTTCGAAGAACGGAACACCGTGCTTCGCGCCGAGCGCGGCGAGTTCCTCGGTGCTCGCCTCCTCCGTGAACCCGACCATCTTGAAGTTGCTCGGATGGACCTTGAGAAGGAGTGCCGTGTCCGGTCCGATCTTCGCTTCGTAGTCGCCGATCCGCGTCCGGTTGGTCGCCCCGACCTCGACGAGACGAACACCTGCGGCCTCCATGATGTCCGGGAGGCGGAAGCTGCCACCGATTTCCACCAGGTGCGCACGCGAGACGATGACCTCACGTCCGCGCGCGAGTGCGGAGAGCGTGAGGAAGACCGCGGCCGCGGTGTTGTGTACGGCGATTCCCGATTCCGCTCCGGTGAGGAGCGGAAGGAGCCTCCGGATCGGCGCGAGACGAGACCGACGCTGTCCGGACGCGAGATCCATCTCCAGGCTGCAATATCCGGTTCCGGCTTGGAGATAGGCGTCGAGCGCGGACCCAGGTAGCGGCGCCCTCCCGAGGTTCGTATGGAGGAGGACGCCGGTCGCGTTCACGACCCGCTGGAGCATCCCGTCGCTCCGCTCGGCGGCGAACTCGTCCACGCGGGCGAGCACCCACGTGATCCAGGCCTCCCGGCCTCGGGCAGGGAGCTCGGCCGGGTCCCCGTTCGCCGCGGCCGTCCTCGCCGTGGCCAGGGCACTCCGAGCCTCTTCCAGCCCCCGCCGCACCCAGTCGCGCACGAGGAGACGGGGGGCGCCGGCCAGGCTACGCGAACCCTCCGCATCGACTACGGTACGTGCCCCCTCCATGCCGGCCTCTGCTCGCGAACGCTCGGCATCGCCCAGCCGTTCGAGCAACAGGTCGACCGAAGGCAGCTCGCGGTACTCGCGAGCGATCTCCGCTTCGTCGGTCACGTTAGAGATCCCTCTCAGCCGTTCTCATCCGACGAACTGGTCGTTCGTCACCGCCGTATCGAAGTGCGAGAACATCATCGTATAGGTTGCGCGGCCTTGCGAGGCGGAACGGAGGTCGGTGGCGTAGCCGAACATCTGCGACAGCGGAGCTTCGGCTTCCAGCACCTGCACCTGTCCGCGCGGTTCGTTCGCGGTGACGCGGCCCCGGCGCTGCCCGAGCCCGCTCATCACTCCACCGACGAACTCCTTCGGCGTCACGATCTCGAGCGACATGATCGGCTCGAGCAGCTGCGGCCCGGCCCTGCGGCAGCCGTCGCGGAACGCCGCGATGGCCGCGTTTCGGAAGGCCAGCTCGGTCGAGCGCGTCTCCTCGAACCTGCCGCCGAGGAGCGTCACCCCGACGTCGACGATCGGATAGCCGTACTGGATCCCGGACTCGGTCGCTTCCCGGATCGCACGCTCCACGATCGCGATCATGTTCGCCGGTAGACCGCCTTCCGGAACCTTCGACTCGAAACCGATACCCGCGCCTCGCTCGAGCGGACGGACCGCCAACGTGACCTGCGCGAAGTTCTCGGTTCCGCCGGTGAACCGGTCGTAGTCGGCCGAAGCCTCCACCTTCTCCGTGATCGTCTCGCGATAGGTCACCTGCGGACGACCGACCCGGATCTTGAGACCGAACTCCCGGATGAGACGCTGCGCGAGGATCTCGAGGTGGAGTTCACCCATTCCCGAAATGAGCGTCTGCCCTGTGTTCTCGTCGATCTTCACCCGGAACGTGGGATCGTCGTCCGAGAGCTTCGTGAGCGCGGTCTGGAGCTTCTCCTCGTCGGCCGACGTACTCGCCTCGAGCGCGGACGAGACGACCGGCTGCGGGAACTCGATCCCTTCGAGCAGGATCGGCTCGCCTACGCAAACGGTGTCGCCCGTCGCCGCGAGCTTGAGCCCCGTGAGCGCGACGATGTCGCCGGCACCCGCGTCCTTGAGGTTCTTCCGCTTGTCCGCGTGCATCCGGAAGAGACGCGCGACCCGCTCGTTCGCACCGAGACGCGGAATCTCCACCGTCATGCCCTCGGTGATCTGACCGGAGTAGATCCGCACGTAGCAGATCCGCCCGCGCTCCTTCTGGGTCTGCGTCTTGAAGACGAGTCCCAGAAGCGGCTCGTTGTTCTTCGGCTGACGAAGGATTCGGTCCCCCGTCTTCGTGTCGATCCCGACTGGAGCCGGCATGTCGGTCGGTGCGGGCAGGTAGTCGACGACCGCGTCGAGGAGAGGTTGGATCCCACGGTTCCTGAGGCTCGCGCCCGAGAGTACCGGGAAGAGCTTCCGGTGGAGAGTGCCGGTCCTGAGCGTCGCGATGATCTCCTCGGGCGTGATCTCTTCCCCGTTGATGAACTTCTCGAGAAGCGCTTCGTCTTCGTTCGCCACCGCCTCGACGAGCGCGGAGCGGTAGGCCTCGTACCGCTCGCGTTCGGAATCGGGAATCGGAACGCGATCGTACTCGGCGCCGAGCGTTTCGCTCTTCCAGACGAGGTAGTCGCCACGGATGACGTCGATCACACCTTCGAAGTCGCTCTCGGTCCCGACCGGGAAGTTCGTCACGACCGGAGTGACGCCGAGCTTCTCCCGAATGTCGACGAGCACCGCCTCGAAGTCCGCGCCGAGCCGGTCCATCTTGTTGATGAAGAGGATGCGCGGGACGCCGTACCGAGTGGCTTGGTGCCAGACCATCTCCGACTGCGGCTCGACACCTCCCACCGCACAGAGCACGACGACCGCACCGTCGAGCACGCGAAGGGCGCGCTCCACTTCCGCGGTGAAGTCGACGTGGCCGGGAGTGTCGATCAGGTTGATCGGGTGCGCGTTCCACTCGAGCCGGGTCGCCGCCGAGACGATCGTGATCCCCCGCTCTCGCTCCTGGTCCATCCAGTCCATCTGCGTCGAGCCGTCGTCGACCTCACCGAGGGAGTGGGATACGCCCGCGTAGTACAGGATCCGCTCGCTCGTGGTGGTCTTCCCCGCATCGATGTGCGCAATGATCCCGATGTTGCGCAGCTTCTGGATGGGTGTCTTCTTCTCCGACATCTTTCGATCTGCTCCGACGCGTTGTGCGCTGCACGACGCCTAGCAACCCGCTAGGGCACAGCTCACTCCAAAGACTTGGCTCGTTCTACCTGGGTTCCACACGCCTCTCCCTTCTGCGGGGCGGTTCGGCCCCAGACCGGGAAAACCCGGACCGGGCCCGAAACGAGGCACGATCCGTGGAGGGTACCACCCCGAACACCTCCACGTCTCGCATGAGCCGCGTTCCACTGGTATCCTGTCGGTGGAGCTAGTCAGTCGCTTCGCCGGGGGGAACCGAAAGGGAAAGCCGGGATGTACCCACGTCCCTATCCGCGCCCATTCGAACGGGCGACCTCTCCGGTCCGCTCGAGGTACCCCGCGTCGCGCACCCTCCCGACGCGACTTCGTGGCCTGACGCGGGCATACCGACGCACGCTCGGACTCGCCGCCGTCTTGGCCGTGCTCGTTCACGTCGTACTCTTCGTGGCCATCCGAGAACAGGAGCCGTATCGCCCGCAGTCGATCATCGGCTACGAAGGTCCGACCCGGATCCTCGCCATTGAAATCACCGACACGGACACCGATCAGGAACGGCTGGCCGAGGACCGACGCCGCTCGGGAGCGCTCGTAGCCACCGAAATCCAGACCGAGACGGACCCGAAGGCCCCCACACCCAGGGACCAACACGAGACGGAGCACAACGAACTCGTGAGCCGGGAGCCGACGAACTACTACGTGATCGAAGCCCCTCCGGCCGTGGCCCATCCCGACCCCGACTCCCC
The DNA here is from genome assembly GCA_020633975.1 of Candidatus Eiseniibacteriota bacterium. GTDB lineage: Bacteria > Eisenbacteria > RBG-16-71-46 > CAIMUX01 > CAIMUX01 > JACKCR01. The sequence continues at coordinate 1,353,507 of JACKCR010000002.1, forward strand.
GATCCGGGTCGAGCTGCGTGAGGACCTCTCCGTGGACGTCTCGGCCACCCCGTCCGCGCGCTCTCTGGACATCCGGCTGCTCTGGATGGTTCGGCCCCAGTATCCGAGCTACGCGCGGCGCTCCGGAATCGAAGGGCTCGTGAAGCTCGAAGCAGAAGTCGGAATCACCGGAAAGGTGCTGGACGTACACGTCCTCGAGGCCCCGGATGGTGGGCTCGCGCTGGCCGCGTCCCGTTCGCTCCTCCTCTGGGAGTTCCAGCCGCTCGAGATGAACGGCGAACTCCGGAAGTTCCGGGTCGTCGTCCCCTTCCGCTTCACGCTCGTCAGCTGACGCGTCCGCGGTTCTCCGCGTGCGTCCTGGGCGTGCGTCCCGCGCGTCGCGTCCGCGAACTAGAGCCCCTGCTCCTTCGCGTGCTCCTCTGCGTACCCGACGTAGAGCCCCGCCGCGGCCGCAACCTGGGCTGCATCCTCGGGACGAAGCGGGCGAACGACGCGCGCCGGCGCCCCGAGTGCAAGCACACCCGGAGGGATCTGCGTGTTCGGAGAGACGACGGCTCCCGCGCCGATGAACGCGCCGGCACCGACCACGGCACCGTCGAGGACGCGTGCGCCCATCCCGACGAGACAGCCGTCTTCGAGCGTACAACCGTGGATGATCGCACCGTGTCCGATCGTGACGCCGTCACCGATCGTGGTGGGATGCGTCTTCGCCGTCACGTGCACGGTGACGGAGTCCTGGAGGTTCGTGCGGGCGCCGATCCGGATCCGGTGCACGTCTCCGCGGATCACGGTGTTGTACCAGACCGAACTCTCATCCCCCAGGACGACGTCGCCGATGACGACGGCACCGGCGGCGAGGAACACCCGCGAACCGAGTGATGGGAGGATGCCGCGAAACGGAAGGACGCGTGCGTCCGGCGAAATCCAAGGGGGCTGGGAAGCCATCGCGGTCAGAACTCCAGCCGACCGAAGTCCGTGGGCGAGATCCCCTCGAGGAACTTCTTCAGCCGCTCGGCCCGCTCCTCTTCGGAGAGGAGCGCTTCGTCCGGTTCGGGCTGGACCAGACGGTCGAGTTCGTCCGTGAACAGCTTGGGGTGGACGAATACCTTCGCCTTGGCCTTGAGTGCCAGGGCGAGCGAATCGCTCGGGCGCGCGTCGACGGCGATCAACTCGCCGTCTTTCTCGAGGTAGATCTTGGCGAAGAACGTGTTCTCGCGAAGATCCACGATCTCGACGCGCGGAAGCTTGATCCCGCACCCCGTGAACATCGCGATGATGAGATCGTGCGTGAGCGGACGCTGGAACCGCTTCTTCTGGAGCTCCATCGCGATGGCGTTCGCCTCCGGGGGGCCGATCCAGATCGGGAGGCGCTTGGCGCGGTCCAGGGTCTCCAGAATGACGACGGGAAACTGGTTCTTCTCGTCGAGAGCTAGGTGGAGAACCTTGACCTCGATCATCTCGACTTCCTCTTCTCCTTGGACAGGAGCCGAATCTGTTCCAGCTGGGGATCGTCTCCCACACCCTTCTCCATGTTCGCGAGCATCCAGCGAGCGGAGTCGACCAGTTCGTCGTCCGGGTACTTCTGGATCATCTCCTCGAACGCAGTCTTCGCTCCACCGAAGTCCTCCAGCTCGTCCGCACGGACGAAGCCGATCATGAACTGCGCCTGGGGCGCGATCGGACTCGTCGGATGCTCGCGGAGGAGGCCTTTGAAGTAAGCGATCTTGGTGTTGGGCTCGGACTCGGCCGTCGCCAGCGCCTGGATCTCCACATCGGTCAGATGCGCCACCGCGTAGTCGGCGAACGCGGCATCGTACATCTGGACGTGGGCATCCTTCCGAAGCCGCGCGAGAGTCTCGGCGAAGAGTTCGTTCGCCTTCTTCTTGTACAAGATGTCCTGGATCGAGGCCTGCACTTCCTCGAACGGACGAACCCTCTGGGGCTCGTGCTCGTACGCAGTGAACACGGCCCAACCGTCTGGCACGAGCACCGGATCGGAAACGACTCCGTCAGGCATGGAGAGGAGCATCTGCGTCAGATCCGGCCGGGAACCGTACCCCTTGAGGTCCAGGTTCTCCGCCACCGTGCCGAGCAGCCCTCCGGAACGGGCCGTGCGATCCAACGAGCGGGCCTTCGCCACCTCGCCGAAGTCCGCCCCCCCTCGGATCAGGCGCTGCACTTCTCGCGCCTCCTGCTCCGTGGCGACAACGATGTGGGACGCTTTGCAGGTCGCGGGTAGCCGGAACTGATCGGCGTTCTCCCGATAGTAGGTCGCGATCTGCTCCCCCGTCGGCTGCGCCTCGGAGTAGACCGCCTTCTCAGCCGAGTGATTGGCGAGGATGTACTTCCGCGAGAGTTCGAGCACAGCCAGGAACTCAGGGTCATTGTCCCACCCGTTCTGCTCGGCCAGGAGCACCCAGAGGTACTGGTCCACCATCTGGGACAGGACCTGGCGCTTCTGGCGAATGTCCTGGACGCCTCGGGCTTCCGCCATTGCGGGGATCTGCACTTCGATCTTGTGGAGGAGATCGCGAACGCGGATTTCCTGATCGCCGACGGTGGCCAGGACCGTGTCATCGGCGGGATCGCCCGAAGGGGGCGACTCCGCCTGCGGATTGGGGTTTCCGCAGGCGACGGCGAAGAGGACCGCCGCTGACGCGGCGGTCCAGAGCATCGTTCTCATTCGGGCGCCTCCAGGTCGAGGTTCGTGGCCCGTCTCACACCTTGGTGACGAGAACGCGAACCTTACCCTCGACTTCCTTGAAGATCTTGATCCGTACGTGGTACACACCGAGCTCCTTGAGCGGTTCCTCGAGGAGGATGTCCCGCTTGTCGACCGTGTGTCCCTCGGCCGCGATCGCTTCCGCGATGTCGCCGCTCGTGACGGAACCGAAGAGCTTGCCGTCGTCTCCGGCCTGTACCTTCATGTGGATCGTGAGCTTGTTGAGGTGCGTAGCCCGCTTCTCGGCTTCCACCCGCGCTTTCGACTCCTGCGCGACCCGCACACGTTCCTTCTCCTGGAACTGCCGGGCTCCGGAGCTGGTCGCCTCGAGGGCGAGCGAGCGCGGAAGGAGGTAGTTGCGTGCGTAGCCGCGCTGGACCTTGACCTGGTCGCCGCGCTTTCCTACGCCCTCCACGTTGTCCAAAAGGATCACTTCCATCTCGTCACCTCCGATCAGTCCGCCTGATCCGCGGAATCGTCGTCATCACCAGCTTCGCCGGCGCTTTCAGCACCTCTCTCACCTTCCGCCTCAGGCGACGGAAGCGGGCCTTCGGCCACGACGGTGAGATGACGGAGCAGGTTCTCGTTGATCCGGAAGCGGCGCTCGAGCTCGTTCAGGATCTCATTCGTCCCATGGTATCGAACGAGCGTGTAGACACCCTCGTTGTGCTTGTCGACTTCGTAGGCGAGCCGGCGACGTCCCCAGGGATCGACCATCACGATGTCACCACCCTTGTCGGTGATGAGATCGGTGATCGTGCGGACTTCCTTCTCCTGCTCGGCCTCATCGAGGTCCGTGCGCACGCAGATGACGGTTTCGTACTCTCTCAACGTTGATCTCCTAGGGGACTTCGGGTCCCCGGTCGGGATGCTTGTCTCAGCTTCCGACCGCGCCGTCCCGCCCGACGCGGCCGATGGAACGGAGACCGCGAACCTAGAAGAGGTTCGCGACCATACCGTGAAGCTTGATGATCAGAGGCGCAAACACGAGCGAAACGATCGCCATGAGCTTGAGGAGGATGTTGAGGGCCGGGCCGGACGTGTCCTTGAACGGATCGCCCACCGTATCCCCGACGACCGCCGCCTTGTGCGTGTCGGAGCCCTTACCACCGAAGTGGCCTTCCTCGACGTACTTCTTGGCATTGTCCCAGGCGCCTCCCGCATTCGCAAGGAGGAGGGCCAGGGGCACACCGGAGATGAGCGAACCGGCGAGCACACCGGCCAGCGTCTTCGGTCCGAAGATGATGCCCATGACGAGCGGAATCGCGACCGCGAGGATACCAGGGCCGACCATTTCCTTGAGCGCGGCCTGCGTCGTGATGTCGACGCAACGGGCGTAGTCGGCCTTGACGCCGGTCTTGCCCTCGAGGAGGCCCGGGATCTCCTTGAACTGACGACGAACTTCGTTCACGACGCCCATGGCGGCGCGACCGACGGCGTTCATCGTGTCGGCGGCGAAGATGTACGGAACGACACCACCGACGAGGAGACCGACGAGGACGTAGACGTCCGTCACGTCGATCGCGAGCTCGGTGAAGGTCGGATCGGTCGCCTGCATCGCCTTCACGACGGCTTCACGGTAGGCCGTGAAGAGCGCGAGCGCGGTGAGCGCAGCAGAACCGATGGCGAACCCCTTTCCGATCGCGGCGGTCGTGTTGCCCGCAGCGTCGAGCGCGTCCGTCCGCTTCCGGACGTCCGGGGGAAGGTGCGACATCTCCGCGATACCACCCGCGTTGTCCGCGATCGGACCGTACGCATCGACGGCAACCGTCATGCCCGTGGTGGCGAGCATGCCGAGGGCGGCGAGCGCGATGCCGAAGGAGCCGGCGAGCGAGAATGCGAGAAGGATCGAGAGCGCGATGAGGACGAGCGGCAGAACCGCAGAGCGCATGCCCGTACCGAAGCCGGCGATGATGTTGGTCGCGCTACCGGTCTGAGACGCCTCGGCGATCCTCTGGACCGACTTGCCCGAGGTGTAGAACTCGGCGACGAACCCGACCGCCATTCCAGCGACGAGACCGCCGACGGTGGCGAGGAAGTAGTTCATCCCGAACTGCGGGAACATCCCGAACGAGATGCCCGCGGCACCGGCGACGAAGCAGATCCCCGCGCCGACGGTTCCGTTCCGGAGCGCCGCCTGCGGGTTTCCGCCTTCCTTCATCCGGACGAAGAACACACCGATGATCGAAGCGAGGATTCCCACCGCCGCGAGCATGCAGACGTAGGAAATCGACTCGCCCGTCGGGATCTCCGTGACGGAGTGCGCAATGACGATGGCGGAGATGATCGCGCCGACGAAGCTCTCGAAGAGGTCCGCGCCGAGACCGGCGACGTCACCGACGTTGTCGCCGACGTTGTCCGCGATCACGCCCGGGTTCCGCGGGTCGTCTTCCGGGATTCCCGCTTCGACCTTACCGACCAGGTCCGCGCCCACGTCCGCCGCCTTCGTGTAGATCCCTCCACCCACACGGGCGAAGAGAGCGACCGACGAAGCGCCCATCGAGAAGCCGGCGATGTCTGCGGCTGCGAGGTCGAGTCCGTGCAGCTTCCAGTAGATGGTGAGGATGAGCGTGAGGCCGAAGAGCCCGAGCCCTGCGACCGTCATTCCCATCACCGCCCCTCCCGGGAAGGCCACGAGAAGCGCAGCGTTGAAGCTCGTCCGAGCCGCCGCTGCGGTGCGCGCGTTGGCCGCGGTCGCGATCCGCATTCCGACGAATCCAGCGACCATGGAGCAAGCCGCACCGAAGAAGAACGCAACGGCAGTTCCCCATCCCAGGCCGCCCACCATCAGGAGAACCACCATCGCGATGATGAAGATCGCGATGTTGCGGTACTCCCGACCAAGGAAGGCCATGGCCCCCTCGCGGATGTAGCCCGAGATCTCCTTCATCCGATCGTTCCCCTCGTCCTGGTTCATCACCCGACCAAAGGCGAGGTAGGCTGCGAAGAGGAGGCCCAACACTCCCCCCCCGATCGCGATCGCCACTCCGACTGGCACTTCACCCATCGTGTCTACATCCTCCACCGTTCAGCTCGCGTGCTTCACGCGGCTCGGTTCGGTCTCGAGGGCCCGGGTTGACCTGATTCATGGCCCGCCCAACGCCCTCCTCGAGCAGTAGGCGAACCGCTTCCGCCGCCTGCTCCACGATCGACTCGAACTCGGTCCAGAGCGAATCCCGGACCTCCTCGAGAACGAACTCCTCCAGCGGCTGTCCGCTCGGAGGCCCCCCGATCCCCACCCGTAGGCGGGGAAAGTTCTCGCACTCCAGCTCGGTTACGAGGGATTCCATCCCCCGATGACCGCCCGGGCCTCCCTTCGCGCGAATCCGGAGCCGTCCCCAGGGGAGATCGATGTCGTCATAGACAACGACCATCTCCTCGGGACGTCCGTTCGCCCGCTGGAAGAGCTCGGCCAGAGCCTCTCCACTTCGGTTCATGTACGTGAGGGGCTTCACGAGCCGGATCGGCTCCCCCCCAACCGTCACGTCCGACTCCATCCAGAGCCCGCAACGCTGCCAGTTCGTCGTCCCAGCGAGTCGATCGAGGACGAGGAAGCCGACGTTGTGACGGGTTCGTTCGTAACGCTCCCCGGGATTCCCCAGCCCCACCAGGAACCGGATCGCTCCGGTGGCACCCGAGTCATCCATAGGGAGTGACGGAAGGCGATCAGCCCTCCGAACTCTCCTCGCCACCTTCGGCAGGTGCCGCGCCATCCGCCGGCGCCTCGTCGTCGCCGCCCTCGGAGCCCTTCTTCGCGAGGACCTGGGCGATGACGAACTCACCCGGGGTCAGGAACGTGATCCCGTCTCGCTTGAGGTCGCGGACGTGAACCGCCTGGTTCGGTCCGAGCGGGCTGATATCGACATCGATGGAGGCCGGAATCTCGGACGCGACGCATTCGAGATCCAGGTCGCGGAGACGCTCCTCGAGCACTCCACCGCGCTTCACGCCGACGGGGGTTCCCTGGAGGTGGATCGGAACGCGCACCCTGACCCGCTGGGCCATGTCGATGTGCAGGAAGTCGAAGTGGGTCGGCGTACCGGTGATCGGATCGCGCTGGATCTCCTTGATCAGCGCCTTCACCTGCTTGCCGCCTTCTACGTTCACGTCGAGCAGGGCGTTGCCCGCGGACGCGCGCCGCAGGAGCTTGTTGAACTCACCGAGATCGACGGTGAGCGCAAGGTTCTCCTGCTTGCTGTAGAGAATGCCCGGAACTCGGCCATCACGGCGCAGCTTCCGCGCACCGCCCTTGCCGGTGGCCTCACGAGTTGAGACCGCAATCTCCAACGACTCCATGGTTCTCCTCCAAGTTCGTCTGGACCCCTTTGGTCCGGACAATCGGTTTCCGTCAAACGAAGAGTGAGCTGAGCGACCTCTCTTCGTGGATCCTCCGGATCGCCTCCCCAAGGAGACGGCTCACGGTCAGCGTCTGCAGCTTGCCACCCAGGTCCATCGACTTCGGCGGCAGCGAGTCGGTCACGACGACCTCCTCGATCGGAGCTTCGCCCAGAATCTCCTGAGCGACCGGAGCGAACCCACCGTGGGTCACTCCCACCCGAATGCTCGTCGCGCCTCGCTTCTTGAGCTCGACAGCCGCGCGCGCGATCGTGCGCCCCGTCGAGATCACGTCGTCGAAGATCACGACGTTCCGTCCCTCGACTTCACCGATCAGGTTCATCACCTCGGTGTCGTCCACTCGCGTGCGACGCTTGTCGACGAGAGCCAAGGACGCATTGAGTCTCTTGGAATAGGCACGTGCCATCTTGAGCGATCCGACGTCCGGCGCCACGACCGTGAGGTTCGGGATCTCTTTGCTCTGGAAGTACTCGATCAGGACCGGCGCCGCGAAAATGTGATCCAGAGGGATGTCGAAGAACCCTTGGATCTGGCTCGAGTGGAGATCCATGGTGAGGACCCGCTCCGCTCCTGCCGTCGTGATCAAGTTCGCCACGAGCTTCGAGGAGATAGGAACGCGCGGTTGGTCCTTCCGGTCCTGGCGGGCGTAGCCGAAGTAGGGCAACACCGCGGTCACGCGACGAGCCGACGCCCGACGGAGTGCGTCGATCATCACGAGCAGCTCGACCAAGTTCTCCGCCGGCGCTCCCGTAGGCTGGACGATGAAGGTGTCGCAACCGCGAACGTTCTCATTGATCTTGACGCGGATCTCCCCGTCGGGAAACGCGCCGACCTCCGCCTCTCCCCGGTCCACACCGAGGTAGGCGCAGATCTGCTCAGCCAGACGGGGGTGTGCATTCCCCGCGAAGACTCTGAGCGAATCGACCACGACACTCTCTCCGTTCCGAAGGCGTTTCGAGCCCAGCAGCGGGCCCCGTCCGGGCCCAGGCCATAGACGCAAAAGCGGGAGTCTACACGAACGGGAAGGAGTTGGGAAGCGGCAGAGCTGATTCGGGATGCGATCGACGGTCTGCCCAGGCCGGGGCTGGTGGCGCGATCGGCTCCGACCACCGGGCCGGGACCTCTTCCCGGGCCAGGGCCGGTCCGGCCAGCCACCAGGCATCCGGGAGGAATATGGCAGGGGCGGCAGGACTCGAACCTGCGGATGTCGGGACCAAAACCCGATGCCTTACCACTTGGCGACGCCCCTACAAGGCGCTACTTGACCAGGGTTCCCTCGAGCTCCTGGCGGTACTTCTCGAGGATCTGATGCTCGATCCTCTCCCGCGTCGCCTGGTTGATCGGGTGGCAGATGTCCTGGTACGTCCCGTCCGGCTTGCGCCGACTCGGCATGGCCACGAACATCCCCTGGTTACCCTTGATGATCTTCATTCCCCGGACGACGAAGCAACCCTCCAGCGTTATCGTCACGAACGCCTTGAGCTTCTCGTCATCCCGGAGAGAGATGCGGATCTCAGTGATCCGGATGTCCATGGACTCACCACCTTCCATGCGTGCCCCGATCGCAGGGGACTCTGGCGAGCCGTGCCGCGGTTCTCTCCAGTGAACCGCCCCGGTCAGCCGGCCCCTGATTCCAGGAGCCGACATCCAGCTCTCGTCGGTCGGACGGCCCGTGCCCAGAACCCCTCGGCCCGAAACCGCCCCGTCCATTCCCGCGCCTGCCCCTCGTCTGGAGCTACCCCGAACACGGCAGACCCGCTGCCGCTCATGCGCGAAAAGCCCGACCCCAGCCGCCGGAACGTACGAAGGAGCTCTGCCACCACCGAACCATCGACGGCGACGAGGGGCTCCAAGTCGTTCCGGAAATCCGTCCAGTCCCGGTCCCAGAAATCGGGCCGGATATCGAGCGGGGACATCCTAGCCAGGGGGCCCGGGGGTGTCAATCCGGATTCGAGGCGCCCAAACACCGAACTCGTAGCGACAGCGACATTTGGAAAGACGACCACCAGTGACACGTCAGGGCAGGCCGGAAGCGGCCGGAGGACATCGCCGATCCCCGTCCCGAGACACGTTCCGCCGACTAGAAAGAACGGAACGTCTGCTCCTAGGGTCACCGCGATCTCGTGGAGGACGTGGTCGGACACACCCTCGGACCCCAGTAGATGATTCAAGGCGATGAGCGTCGCTGCCGCGTCGGAGGATCCCCCACCGAGGCCCGCTCCCACCGGGATCCGCTTGGTGAGATGGAGACGCACTCTTCGGTCGTTGGCCCGCCCCGCAGCTCTCAGGAGGAGGTCCGCCGCCCGCACGACCAAGTTGGCGTCCGCGGGACCGAGGTCCGGTGGCCCCCCGACAGGAGCGCGCTCGGAAGCCGTAGGACCCGTCAGATCCTGCGAACGGCCCGTCCCCTCGAACCCTTCGAAACCTACCTCGAGCTCGATCCCCCGACCGGCGGCTGCCAGCTCCACTTCGATCTCGTCGCCGAAGCTGACCGTCTGGAAGATCGTGGCCAGCTCGTGATACCCATCCGGGCGCTTCCCCACGACCTCGAGGGCGAAGTTGATCTTGGCCGGAGCGAGGACACGGACAACGCCGACGCCTGGATCGCAGCCGCCTGGGTCGCCGCCGCGTGGCTCGGGACTCGGCGCTTCGGTCATGGCTTTCCGGCGAACGTCAGGATCAGTATCACGGTGAGTCCCCACAGGAGCACGTTCCCCAGCGTTGGAATGTCCGTGAGTAGGACTTCGGAAGGCGATCCCCCGCTCTGCCTCCGGTAGACCAGATAGAGGTAGCGGAAGATCCCGAACACCACGAACGGAATCGTGTAGACGAGAGCCCCGGTTCCGAAGTTCGCCACCGTCTGTGGGCTCACGGTGTAGGTCGCATAGGAGATGACAGTAGCCGCCGTGACGACGGGCACGAGCTGATCGATCAGCTCCGGCGGATACTCCTGAAGTGTGCTTCGATGCCCTTCGGCTTGATCCGCGAGAAGCACTCGCTCATTCCGCCGCTTGCAGACAGCGAGAAAGAGCGCCAGAAACAAGGTACAGATCAGAAGCCAGGGAGAGATCGTCTCTCTCGACTCCAATAGCTCGACACCTGCGACGGCGCGAAGCACGAACCCCATCGCGATGATCATGACGTCCAAGATGACCACGTTCTTGAGCTGAAGAGTGTACGCGACGTTCAGTGTGAAGTAGATCGCGCCGATGGCGAGGAACCCGATACCGAGCCCCCATCCGATGGCGAGCCCGGCCAGAAGGAGACAGGCGAGCAAGCCACGTGCGAACGGAACCGAGATCCGCCCCGAGGCGATCGGTCGGAACCGCTTCTTCGGATGGATCCGATCCTTCTCGACGTCCTTGAGGTCGTTGAGGACGTAGACCGCCGATGCCAAGAGCGAGAAGGAAAGGAATCCTGCACACGCGCGTAGCAGTTCGCTGCCCTCGGTATACCTGTGGCTGAACACCACGCCCGCGAAGAGGACGAGGTTCTTGGTCCACTGACGAACCCGCATCTGAGAGAACACGGCACGAATGTTCAAACCGAAGGATCCTCCATGCTGGCCAGGTAGCTCGCCAGTGCGTCCCGCCAGGAAGGTAGCGTGACTCCGAGTAGAACCTCGGCGCGCTGGTTGTCGAGAACAGAATAGGCCGGCCGTGGAGCGGGCCTACCGAGCTCGCGGGTCGCGATCGGCACCACTCTCTCCACCGGCAGTCCCCGGAGCTCTGCGATCGCCCGAGCGAATCCGAACCAGGAGACCTCTCCGCCGCAGGTGAGGTGGAACGTACCCGGTTCGTTTCCGAGGACGACACTCCAAAGGGCAGGAGCCAGTGCATCGACCCATGTCGGAGCCAGCACCTGGTCGTCCACCACACGCACCTCGCCTGCCTCCAGCCGAGGAAGGATCGCAGCGAGGAAGTCGGGCCCCCCTTGGCCGTAGAGCCCGGCGGTCCGCACCACTCGATGCTTCGTCCCAGCCGCCCGGACTTCGGACTCCCCCATCCACTTGCTACGCCCATAGATCCCCGCGGGAGCCGCCGGATCCGACTCGCGATACGGCGAACCCGCGGTTCCTGGGAATACGTAGTCAGTGCTGAGGAAGGTGACGGAAACGTCGTGGTGCGCAGCTCTCCGCGCGATCCTCCCTGGAAGGATCCCGTTGGTCAGAAACGCTCGCTCCGGATCCGACTCGCAATCGTCGACCCGGGTCCAGGCGGCGACCAGCAGCACATGCGTGATGTCGCGTTCGCGCCAGTGCTCTTCGATCTGCGCAACGTCCTCGAGCGGAAGGTCTGCGCGGGTCGGCGCATCGATCCTCACGGCCGGAGGGAAATGGCGCCTCAGGGCACGACCGAGCAAGCCGTGCCCTCCCAGAATCAGCACTCGTTGTTCCATTCGGACGATGGTACGACGGTTGGGGCGTCTCCGACTACGAAGGATCGTCGACCGATGCAGTCGGCGTCCCCACCTCCGTAGCGGCCCGCCGCGCGACATCGAGCGAAAAGCCGCGCCGCGCGAGGAACCGAAGCATCCGATCGAAGTCACGAGACTCTGCCCCGCGCCGGGATTCCGCAGCCGCGACGGCGAGTGCGAAGTCGTTCAGCTCGAGCTCCTCAGCAACCTCATCCATCGCCGCGGAGACCGTCGCGCCATCACATCCTCGCTTCTGGAGCTCCGCTCGAAGGTAGTGAACCGCGGCTGGCTTGGACCGAGCCCGGTGACGCAGGAACGCCCGGGCGAAGCGAACGTCATCGACCCACCCCTCCTCGCGCAGTCGCTCTACTACCTCACTGGCCACGGAAGCGGGATGGCCCTTCCTTCGGAGGGTCCGAGCGACCTCGAAACCCGACATTTCCCGCGCAGCCAGCGACCGGAGGGCACTCTTGTAGGCTGAGGACGGGTCCGCAGCCCGCGCGCCGCGACCTGAGCCGTCGCTCTCCACGCCAAACTCGGTCTCGGCGTCCGCCTCGGACGCGTCCTCCACGCTGGAGCCCGGATCCCAGGCCCCAGATTCGCCGGTGGCGCTGGAGCCCGGGAAACGTCTACCGCGTCTCACCTGCTCAGCTCTTCGCCTTCGCAGTGACCTTTGCAGACTCGGACTTCTTGTCTGGATCGGCGCCGTTCGCCCCCGGTGCATCCTTTCCGGCGGCCGACGCAGGGGAGTCCTTCGGATCCGGAATGGTGCCGTGCATCGGCTGGAGACCCAACGTCACACGGACCTGATCCTCCAGGCGGTTCATCATGTCAGGATTCTCACGGAGCGTGCGCCGGGCGTTCTCCCGTCCCTGCCCGAGCCGCTCCTCGCCGTAGGACATCCAGGTACCGGCCTTCTGCAGCATCCCAGCATCGAGACCGAGGTCGATGAGTTCGCCGGTCTTCGAGATGCCCTCGTCGTAGAGAATGTCGAACTCGGCCGTACGGAACGGAGCAGCCACCTTGTTCTTCACCACGCGGACGCGGGTGCGGTTGCCGATCACCTTGTCGCCGTCCTTGATGCTCGCGATCTTTCGGATGTCCAGACGGACCGAGGAGTAGAACTTGAGTGCGTTCCCGCCGCTCGTCGTCTCGGGGTTCCCGAACATCACTCCGATCTTCATCCGGATCTGGTTGATGAAGATGACGACACAGTGAGAGCGGCTGATCGAACCCGTGAGCTTCCGGAGCGCTTGCGACATGAGGCGAGCCTGGAGACCGACGTGACTGTCTCCCATCTCGCCCTCGATCTCCGCCTTCGGAACGAGAGCTGCCACCGAGTCGATCACGATCATGTCGACGGCACCGCTGCGGACCAGCTGATCCGCGATCTCGAGTGCTTCCTCTCCGGTGTCCGGTTGCGACACGTGGAGCTTGTCGATGTCGACCCCGATCAGTCGGGCGTACGAAGGTTGGAGTGCATGCTCCGCATCGATGAAGACGGCGTTGCCGCCGGCACGCTGCACCTGCGCGATGATGCTGAGCGTGAGCGTCGTCTTTCCGGACGACTCAGGGCCGAAGATCTCGACGATCCGGCCGCGCGGCACGCCGCCCACACCGAGTGCGAGATCGAGACCGAGCGAACCGGTCGAGTACGAATCCGTATCGATCTTCGCCGAGTCGTCGCCCAGGCTCATGATCGATCCCTTGCCGAACTGCTTCTCGATCTGCGAGATGGCCAGGGTCAGCGCCTTCTCACGCTCCTTCGAATCATCCTTCATTCGCCACTCTCCTCTCGGACTTCCGCTGCCCGATCGTTTTCGGAGCTACCTGACCGACCTCGAACCGCCGAGATCCGCTCCACGTACTCTTGCCTGTCTACTCGTCGACCTCGTCAGAGCGGCCGGTTCGCGACTCGAAGGTTTCGCTTCGTTCGAGATGCGTTGCCGATCACCTAGACTATCAAACCCGTGCTTTGACGGTCTCGATCGCCGAGTAGAGGGGACCTTGGGGACGGAGCTCGCTCTTCATGAGCGCGAGCTCGTCCAAGAAGAACGACTCCGTTGGAAGCCTCACCGCCCGGTAGTCCTCCGGGTCGAGCCGAAGACTTGCGTCGCGGGGCACCCGACCGAGCGTGAGATGGCTCCGCCACGGCTTGTCGGGAGGCCCGAACCCGCGGCGTTCGAGCTCCCCTTCCAAACGATGCACCGTATCGGAAAGCTGTCCCGTCCTGTCCTCGAGGCTGACCCAGAGAACGGTCGGACGCATTTCGCTCGGAAACGCAGAGCACTTCCCGAAACGAACCTCCATCCTCGCGAGCTCCGTCGTCTGCAGCATTTCGACCACCGACCTGACAGGCTCGGGGCCGAGGTCGCCGAAGAAGCGAACCGTGAGGTGGAAGTTCCTTGGATCGACCCAACGGATCCTCGCCCCGGAGAGTCCGGAGCGCAGTTCTTCCTGGACGCGAGCCGCCGCATCGATCAGGACCGGTGGTGCGAGCAACGCGAGGAATGCGCGCACGTCCTGCCCGGATCGAGATCTCCCGGACCCCGCTCCGGACGGGCCCACGCGCCGATTCTGGTCGCCGCGTCCACCCGAGCCGTTCGAGCGACGGTGCCCCGTCACTACCTTCTACCCTGTGCGAATCTCATGCCAGGGAAGAGTACCGTACTAGTGTTCGCATTGCAAGAGCAGGATCAGTCCATCTCCTTCCGCCCCTCGAGGGCGCGAGCCAGGGTCACCTGGTCGCTCAGCTCGAGGTCGGCTCCCACGGGGATGCCGCGCGCGATCCGAGTGATCCGGAGTTCACGAGCTGACAGGAGTTCGTGAAGGTAGTGCGCCGTCGCCTCCCCTTGCGCCGTCGGGTTCGTGGCGACGATCACTTCGCCGATCCCGCCCTCGTCCAGGCGCCGCGACAGTTCGGCGATCCGCAAGTCCTCGGGACCCACGCCGTCGAGCGGAGACAGCGCCCCTCGCAGCACGTGGTACTGGCCCCGGAATGCACCGCTCTTCTCCACCGCGACGACGTCTCCCGGCTGCTCCACGACGCAGAGCACCGACTTGTCCCGGCGCGCGTCCCCGCAGATGTAGCACGGCTGGGTCTCTGCGATGTTGCCGCAGACTTCGCACACGCCGACCTCGGTGCGGACCCTCTGGATCGCGAGTGCGAGCGCGAGCGCTTCCTGCTCGTCGGTCTTGAGGAGGTGGAAGGCAAGCCGCTGAGCCGTCTTCTTGCCGATGGTCGGCAGGAGGGCCAACCGCTCGACGAGGTCCTCCAGATAGCGTGAGCTGTACTGCACGCGATCAGAACCCCGGCAGACCCATGCCGCCCGTGACCTTCGACATCTCGGACTGGAGGTGCTCGGCCACTCTCCGGTTCGCTTCGTTGATCGCGGTCTGGATCAGGTCTTCCAGCATCTCGACGTCGTCAGGATCCACGGCCTCGGGCTTGATCTTGAGCGACAACAGCTCGTGACGTCCGTTGACCACGGCCGTGACCATCCCTCCGCCCGACGTCCCTTCCATCGTGTCTTCTTCGAGCTTGGCCTGCAGGTCCGCCATCTGGGCCTGCATCTTCTGGGCCTGCTTCATCAACTTCTTCATCTGATCCATGTCGAATCGAACCTCCCTGAACCGGATCGAGCCCGCGGTTGGCGCGGGCTCCTGAAAAAGTACCTCGAAAGTGGTGCGGCGCGCTTCCCGGTTCGTCCTCGGCTCAGGAAGGCCCGAGGACGTCCCCGTCGAAGATGTCCACGATCCGTTGGATGCCCGCCTTCCCGGCGCCTTCCTCCACCTCGGCCTCCCGGGCCACCGGCTTCGGCGGCACAGCTCGAGCTACTGCCTCGAATCTGAGCGCGAGAGGGCGACCGTAGCACTCCTGAACCAGCTCGACGAGAAGCCTCCGATTGTCCTTCGACTGCAGAAGGTCGAGGTAGATCGACTGCCCGGCCGGAATCTCGATCCGGAGGCTCGCGTCCCCCTCGAGCACCGCCTCGGCTCCACGCAGGAACCCTTGGATCGCGGGCTTCTTCTTCCGTACCCCCTCGAGAACCTGCGTCCACGGATCCCCGTCCGCGTCGCCGCTCGAACTCGGCGAGGAGGGCGGAACGGGCGCCGGCGACGGGTCCGCTGGAGACGTCGGTGCCCCAGTGGCGGGCGTGGACGCGGCGGTGGGCGTCGGGACGTCGGGCGGACCGGGCGCCGGCGTTGGTGGCGTCGGCGGCGTCGCCTCGACCGGTTGGCTCATCGGGGGCGACGACGCACGACCCGAAGCGGACGGACGGGAAGCTGGCGGCACGTCCGCACGCGCGCCGGAACGCGCGTCCCTAGTCACAGCCGCATCGGCCGCGGCACTGTCTCCACCCCGCTCTACGACCGGCGCGCTTGGGTGGCCGGAGCTTTTGGGACGGGGGCTCCTTCCCCGAACTTCGACCGCGCCACGGAGACGAACTTCCGCAGATCGAGCGAGCGTGGAAGCGCGCACATCTCGGCCAGTGCGATCTCTTGGTGCACCCGTGGGAACGCACTTCTGCGCATCTGCTGGACCGAGTCCATCTGGAGTCGGCAGAAGCGCAGGATGTCCGCGACCTCGAACTTGGACGCAGCGTCGCCGTAGCGCGCGCGTTCCTCGTCGGTTCCTTCCACCTGCTCGAGAAGTGTCGGCTCGGTGGCGACGACCATGATGTTGCGGAGATGGACGAGGAACTCTTCCGCGAGTTCCTGCAAGTTGCTGCCGTGGTCGACAGCGCGAGCGAAGGAAGACAGCGCCTGGGACGCGTCCCCTGCGAGGATCGCGTCCGTCCATTCGAAGAAGAGCTCGCGGCCGGCGATCCCGAGTGCGTCCCTCACCACGTCGGCTGTCAGTGGCCGGATGCCGGAGGCAGCCACCTGATCGAGCAACGTGAGCGCATCGCGCATCGAGCCGTCGCCCTTGAGTGCGATGAGCGCGAGAGCGTCCCGTTCGGTCTCGATCCCTTCAGACTCGCAGATCTGCTCCATGCGCGCCGTCGCTTCAGCGCCGCGCAGACGCGCGAAGTCGAACCTCTGGCAGCGCGAGAGGATCGTCTGCGGAACTTTGAGCACTTCCGTCGTCGCGAGCACGAAGACGACGTGAGGCGGCGGTTCCTCGAGCGTCTTGAGGAGCGCATTGAACGCGTCCTGCGTGAGCATGTGGACTTCGTCGATGATGTAGACCTTGGAGCGAAGCCTGGCAGGGGTGTAGCGCACGGCTTCCCGGAGCTCACGTATGTCGTCGATCCCGCGGTTGCTCGCGCCGTCGATCTCGATCACGTCTAGCGCACGGCCGTCCGTGATCTCCTGACATGCCGGACACTCGCCGCACGGTCGATCGTCCAGCTCACGCTCGCAGTTGAGCGCCTTGGCCAGGATGCGTGCGGTGGACGTCTTCCCCACGCCGCGCGGACCGGTGAAGAGGTAGGCGTGCGCTGTCCGACCGGAGCGGAGCGCATTCGAAAGGGTGCGGGAGACGTGGGCCTGGCCCGCGACGTCCTCGAAGCGCTGGGGACGCCACTTGAGTGCGAGGACGCGGTAGCTCATCGGCCCTCCTACGGCGAGGAATGGGCGAAGGATGGTCGACCAGGCGATCCACGGCGCCCGAAGCGAAACTGCGTACCGCTGCTACCTTCCGGTCCTGACGGGGTTGGCAGGGCTCCGTCGCGTGGGGCCTGGTCGACGATCCTCCGCTTGCTGATCTGCGTGGCTTCGTAAAACCGGCCGAAAACGCCGATCGGCGAACTGAGGGTCCGCCGATCGACTCGAACATCGATGTGGAGATGAGCGGGATCGAACCGCCGACCTCCTCGTTGCGAACGAGGCGCTCTCCCAGCTGAGCTACATCCCCATGAGCAGGATCCGAGGCATCCTGCCGATTCCAAATCGGAGCTCCCGTTGGACCTCCTCGAAGACTGGCGGAGAGAGAGGGATTCGAACCCTCGGTACATTGCTGTACACACGCTTTCCAGGCGTGCTCCTTCAACCACTCGGACATCTCTCCGAAGATCCGACAGTCTACGGAAGTCGGGCCTTCGGCTCAAGATGCAAACAGCGCTCGTTCGCCCCTCTCACCGGGGGCGTCGAGCCCGCTAGTCCTCGTCGTCAAAACTGGCGGAGAGAGAGGGATTCGAACCCTCGGTGGAGTTACCCCCACAGCGGTTTTCGAGACCGCCCGATTCAACCACTCTCGCATCTCTCCGCAAACGCCGGAAGAACTCGCGCATGAGGCTGCTCGCCTCCTCCGCGAGAACGCCAGACATGACCTCGAAGCTGTGATTCCAGCCCTCGACCTGCCTGACGTCGATCCGGGACCCCAAGGCCCCGAACTTCGGCTCCGGGGCACCATATACTACACGTTCCACGCGGGCGAGCAAGAACGCTCCAGCACACATAATGCAGGGCTCCAGCGTGACGTAGGCGGTACAGCCCTCGAGCCTCCAGTCACCCAGAGTGGACGAGGCAGCAGAGATCGCGATCATCTCTGCGTGCGCCGACGCCTCGGAGAGCCCCTCTACCCGGTTGCATCCGCGACCGACGATCCGGCTGCCCTGGACGATGACGCACCCGACGGGCACCTCCCCCGCTCGAAACGCCTCTTCGGCCTGTTCGAGGGCGAGCGCCATGAACCGCAGATCCTGCTGAGCGTCCTCCATCCTAGAAGCGGGGCGCCCCTAGTTCCTGGGCGGCAGCGCCGCCAGGACCTCGCCGAGCACGGCACGGGCCACGTTCTCGATCGGCGGAGGAGGTGGGACGGTCTCGAGGGTGTTGTCCCGGCGTGATTCCCGCTGACGGTTCGCGTTCGAGGTCTCCGATCCCGCGAGCTGAGCGGCGCCGCCACTCGGCCGATACGGGAGGGAGTCCTCCCTGAGCACCCGATTCGCGCCCCAGACGAGCGGACCGGGCTCACCCTTCGGGCTGTAGATGTAGAGCGCGATGCCCGCGCGAGACCAGGACGTGCCTTCCGACGTCGGCTCGATCGTGTACTGGGTCCAGTCGGAGACTTCAGCGACCAGGAGCGCATCGACTCCGAGCGCCTCGCAGAGTTCCCCAGCCTGGAACTTGTCGACGACCCGATCCGAACGCCAGATGGCGCGGAGGTGATCGAGCAGCTCCGTCTTCCCGGCCGCCTGGGCGCGATCTGCGACCACCTTGTCACCGAGGACGATGTACTTGTCCTGGTTCCGGATCTCACCGCCGATGACTCGGCTCGCAAGGTTGAGCGCGTTCGCTTCCCCTGAGGTGTTGCGTTCGCCGAGATACGCGAGGGTCGAGATCCCGTAGTCGGACCAGCTGGGCGAGACGTAGAGCTGGAGTACGTCGCTCCCCCCTGCTGCCGTCTTCTTGTTGCATCCCGCAGAACCGCCGATGAGCGCGAGCACCGCCAGCGTTGCGAGGCCGAGCCGGAGTAGACGAACCGTTCCCACGACCTTCTCCTTTCCAGAGGACCGGGCCGCGCAGTCCTCGAGCGCGGCGGTCTGCGGACGGGGTCTGCCGGAGCGATCCCGGCGTCCGCGGATGGTAGTGAAGCAAGAAAGCCGACGACGTTTCCGTCGCCGGCTACTCGTACATGCGCGCCCGGGAGGAGTCGAACCCCCAACCTTCTGATCCGTAGTCAGACGCTCTATCCAATTGAGCTACGGGCGCCAATTCCATGATGCGGAGAGGGGGGGATTCGAACCCCCGGTGGGCTTTTGACCCACAACACATTAGCAATGTGCCGCCTTCAGCCACTCGGCCACCTCTCCAGGTATCTCGACCTGGCGGAGGGTGTAGGATTCGAACCCACGTGGCTTTCGCCAAACGGTTTTCAAGACCGCCGCCTTAAACCACTCGGCCAACCCTCCGTAGATCCGGCAAGGTAACAGCGCCTCGGAAACGCTGTCAAGCCACGTTCCCTACGGGATTCCACGATGCCCGCGATCTCTGGATCCGCGCGGGCAACCCCGCGCCCCAGATCACACCGCGAATGCGCTCTCCCCTTCGATTCGACCGCCCGCGAGCATCCGTCCGTCGCGGTAGATCACGCACGACTGACCGGGCGCAACGGCGCGCTGCTCGTGGTCGAACACGACCTCCAGCTCGTCGGGACCGTCTCCCTCCAGGAAGGTCGCCGTCGCAGGGGCCGGATCGTGCCGGTATCGGATCTTCACCTCGACCGGCGCTGCCTCGATGTACGAGCGCGGGACGAAGGTCTGAACGCCGGAGACGCGACACCGCTTCCGGCCGAGCTCTTCCGACGTACCCACGGTGAGCGTGTTCGTCTCGGGATCGAGCGCGAGCACGTGAAGCGGGGTCTCGTGCGAGATGCCGAGCCCCCTCCGCTGGCCGACCGTGTAGTGGACCAGCCCCGGATGCTCCCCGAGCCGTGTTCCCGACGAGTCGAGTATGTCTCCGGGCCGGAAGAGCGGGTGCTCTTCCGGGAGCTGCTCCTCCAGCACCTTCACGTAGCCCTTTCCGTCGACGAAGCAGATGTCCTGGCTCTCTTCTTTGTCCCACACAGGAAGGCCCAGCCGCTTCGCCTGCTGGCGCGCGTCGGCCTTCGTGAGGTCCCCTAAGGGAAAGAGAGTCCGCTCCAGGACGGCACCAGGCACGCCCCAGAGCACGTAGGTCTGGTCCTTGGCCGCGTCGTCCGCGCGCCGCAGAAGCACAGTCGGCTTCCCTTCCACGTCGACCGTCTCGCGCTTCACATAGTGCCCGGTCGCGATCCAGTCGTAGCCGTTCTCCTTCGCGAACGAGAGGAGCGGCGCGAACTTCACGTGCGTGTTGCACTCGACGCAGGGATTCGGCGTCCGTCCTCGTCCATACTCGGAGACGAAGTCTTCGATCACGGTGCGCCGGAAGAGTTCCTCGAAGTCGAGCACGGTGTGCGGGATCCCGAGACGTCTCGCTACAGACTGCGCGTCACGGACGCCTTCGAGCCCACAGCACGCCTTCGTCTCCCTCCCCTCTTCGCCGTAGCAGAAGAGTTTGAAGGTGACGCCAGCGACGTCCCAACCGGACTCCAAGAGAAGAGCGGCGGCGACCGAGGAGTCGACACCGCCGCTCATCGCAACGAGGATACGGCCCATCCGAGGTCTGCTATCCCTCTTCCTTCGCCCGGATCTTGCCGAGACGATCGATCAGCTGCGACTGACGTTCGACCTGGGCCGGAGCGTTGCCGGCGCAGTTCGAACCGCTCGGAATGTTTCCGAACCAGGTCCTGGCCTGCTCGAAGGAAGCCTTCGCCGCGTCCCAGCTCTTCGCCTTCTGCTGCGCTTCGCCTTTCTTCGACATCGATTCCGCACGAACGTAGGCCACACAGCCCCAACCCGAATCGATCTGGAGCCCCTTGTTGCAGACCGAGATCGCGCGGTCGTACTGGCCGTCGTCGACCAAGGCACTCCCGTAGAAGTAGTACATGTTCTCGGTCGGCGACTCGGTGTGCTCCAAGATGTAGTCGTAGATCGGGAACGCTTCCTTGGTCCGTCCGGCCTTGTTCAGAGAGTAGGCGAGAAGTTCTCGATCGCCGAGCGTGCCCGGGTCGTCCCCGTGCTGGTCGACCAGCTTCTGGTAGAGATCGACCGCGTGTTCCCAGTCCTCGGCCTTGAGGTGGAAGTACGCGAGCTTCCTCTTGAGATCGACGTTCGTCGAGTCGCGATCGACCTGACGACGCGTGAAGGCATACGCCTCTTCGTACTGCTTCAGCTCGAGCGCGAGGTTCGTCAGCTTCTCTTCGAGGCCTACGATCTGCTGATCCGACTGATAGGCCTTCTCGTAGAGCATGAACGCTTCGGGCTTCTTCCCTTCCTGCTCATAGGCCACCGCGAGGTACTGCACGGTGGAGAGCCGGTCCGGCTGGTCCTCGAGTACGCCGAGGAACAGGTCGACCGCTTCCTCGCCCCGGCCACTCTGCTGGTAGGCGAAGCCGAGTGCTTCCTTCGCTTCCATGTCGGTACCGTCGAGCTCGAGTGCCTTCTCGTAGTTCTCGATGGCGCCAGGGAAGTTCTTGAGATTGAGTTCGATGTTCCCGAGCTGGACGTAGGCCTTCCGGTAGTCGGGACAGGCCTCGATCACCGTGACGAACGCGTCCTTCGCATCGATGAGACGAGAGTTCTTCTTGAACTCGACCCCGGAGGCGTACTGACGATCGCACAGCTCTCTCGGGTCGAAGACCTTCGTCTTCGTCTCCTTCTTCTTCTTCGCGTACGCGTCATCGACGATCGCGAGCCCCGAAACGAGCAAGGCTACGACCAGCAGGCTCACGGTCTTCCGTATCGACATCCTCTCTCCCTCTTCAGCGAGTGCCTACCCAACCCTGGGCGCAGGGTATCATCCGATCCCAGGGGCGGCGCAAGGCCATGATTCCAGCCCTGATACCGGGTTCACTTCGAATCGGTTCCCGGGCCCCCGATTCCGACCAGTGTCCTCAGCACCTGGATCCCCTCCCGCGCCGTCGCGGCCGTCTCGGAGTCCGGGTCGATTGCGATCACCTTCTCCCACTCGCGGATCGCCTCCTTGTAGATGCCGGCGTCCGCAAAGGAAACCCCGATCAGATAGACCGCGAGCTGGCTCTCCGGGTCACGTTGAGCCGCTTCCTCGTAGAGGGCGAGCGCCTCGTCGTAACGACGGAGAGCGTAGAGAGCCTGACCCCGATTGCAGAGGACGTGCGAGTTCCCGGGATCGAGCTCGAGCGCCTGGTCGAACGCGACCAGCGCCTCTTCGGACTTCCCGGACTCGTTGAGGACGACCCCCAGATTGATGGTTGCCCCCAGGTGTTTCGGATCGATCTCGAGGATCCTCCGGTACTCCGCCTCCGCTTGCGGGCGTCGTCCGAGGTTGTAGTAGAAGTTCCCGAGATCGAAGTGGGCCTCGACATCCTCCGGATCCGCCGCGATCTTCGCGCGCAGAGCGGTTTCCTCCGACGCCTCGTCCGCGTTCGCTTCCGACTGCGCCGCGGCGAACCGAGGAGTAAGCGTCGCCCCCGCGACTCCGAAGACGAGGACCGCCGCACTGAGGAATCCGCGCCACACCCAGCGACGTTCGGAACGCCAGACGCCGGCCATCGCGCCGCGCGGCCGTCGTGCCTCACTCCACCCGAATCCTCCGCTCACTTCGCACCTCCCACGATCCAAGACTCTGCACGGTTCTGATACGACGCCAGCTCCTCGCCCTTCTCTTCGTATCCGGCACGGCCGAGCGCGCCGTACGTGAGATTCTTGCCTTCCTCGACTCCGGGCTGGTTGAAGGCATCGACGTTGTAGAGCTGGCCAGCGATCGCGGTCGCCATTTCGTACACCTGGAAGAGCTGCCCCAGCACGTGAGGCCCCACGGAATCGGCCCGCCACGTGATCGTCGGCCTCGATGCTCGAACCAGCGCCATCTCCGTCGCGGTCTGCTCGATCCGGAAGACTTCACCGAGAGAGTGCCCCTCGAGGTAGGCCAGCCCCTTCCCTTCGCCCGTGAGCGGGGGCGCCCCGAGGGCGACGTCGACCCCGGGATCTTCCACCCGGACGAGCGTGAGGAGCTTGTCGTTCGGACCCTCAGTGTAGAGCTGGATCTGCGAGTGCTGGTCCGTCGTGCCGAGCGCCCGAACCGGTGTCTGTCCGACCGGAGCTCGCTCTTCGCCGTCGGGCGACTGGTTCTTGCCGAGGCTCTCGGCCCAGAGCTGTCCGAACCACTCCGCGAACGTCTTGAGACGATCGGAGTACGGCATCATCACCGCGACCGACTTCCCCTTGAGGCGGTCCATCAGGAAGTGGATGAGTGCGAGGAGCGCCGCCGGATTGGACTCGACTTCCTGGTTCGTGCAGCGCTCGTGCATCTGGAACGCGCCGTCCAGGAGCAGCTTCGGATCGAGGCCGGTCGCCATGGCCGGAAAGAGCCCGACCGGCGTGAGGACCGAGAACCGTCCACCGACGTTCTCCGGAATGTCCATGACCGCGATGTCGTGACGCATCGCCGTCTCGCGAAGGAAACCGCGCACGGGATCCGTCGTGAACGCGAGGTGCTTCCGGACGTCTTCCTCTCCCACCACCGCGGCGAGCTCGCGCCACGCGATCGAGAGCTGCGCCATCGTCTCGACCGTGGAGCCGGACTTGCTGATCACGTTGAAGAGCGTCCGCTTCAGATCGAGCTGGGAGAGGAGCTGGACGAACCCGTCCGGATCGATGTTGTCCGCGATGAGAAGCGAGCGCGCAGGCCCGCCCGTCTTTCCCACGTCGCCGAGACCGAACGGCCCCCAGGCCGTCTCGAAAATCGCGCGCGGCCCGAGCGCAGACCCGCCGATCCCGAGCACGACGACCGTGTCGATCCCACCCAGGGTCTTCTCCGAGACTCGTTCGACCTGTGCGAGGAGATCCCTGCGCTCGGGTAGATCGAGGAACCCGAGCCGCTCGGCTTCGACTGCCTTGAGCGCGTCTCTGAGACGATCGAGCCACGACTCCATCTCTCGAGTCGAGAGGCCGTGCTTCGGGCCGACGACTTCGTCGAGGATGTTCGTGAGGTCGAGGCGCAACGGCGACTCGGCGCGGTGACGCTCGGTGGACGAGTAGGACATCCCGGCAACCTCCTCCGGAGTCGGAACTGCGGGTTGGGCAAAGACGTGAGCCTATACCCGGAACTGCCTGAGGCTCAACGCGGATCCTCGTCCTCGTCCGGGCCGGCGGCGTCACCTGGCCCTCGCTCCGGGTCGGCCGCCTCTCGATCGGAGGCGAAAGGAGACCCGGCTAGGAAGTGGCGCTCGACGTCGTCGAGGGAACCGGAGCGGAGCCACTTCTCCGGAGTCCGGACGACCCGGGCGTGCAGCTTCCGGAATTCTGGGACCGAGAGGAGTCGGATCTCGTCTCCGAGCGAGGCCCCCAGGGTCCGGAGATCCGAGGTCACGACACAGACGGAGCGCCCCGCCTGGAGCTCTGCGTTCGCCAGGATCCGGATCAGGTCGTCGGCTTCCGCGGGGGGACCGGCGTAGGAGACGCGGAGGTTCGGCAGGTTCCGGGCCGGTCGGGTGGCCGTGTCCGCGCCGTCGAACACTACGTGCGGCTGGACCCCGGCCGCACGGCCGAAACTCTCGGCCCACTCCTCCAGCTCTTCCCGCGCGCGCTGACCATCACCGGTCCTATGGAGCCTTCCCCAGCGGGCCGAAGCGAAGATCAGGTTGTGCCCGTCGAGGATCCAGACGAATCGGCCAGGTGATCCCGACGGGCTCGGTGCGCGTGCCATGGGCGAAGAGTACCTCGGATCGCCGAAAACGAGAGAGGGAGGAGGGAATCCGTCCCTCCTCCCTCTCCTTCGATCAGCGGCCGGGGCAAGGGACCGCTGTCGATCGTTGGATGGCCGTTACTGCCTGCCTTCGCCTCCGAGGCCGTCTTGGGCCGGACAGGTGGCGCACCAGATTCCGGAGAAGTAGCCGCCGCGTTCCCCTGAGGTGACCCAGCGTCCGCGGACGAGGCCTTCCTCCTCCCCCGTCTCGCTGTACCAGCCGCCACGGAAGGTGCCGACTCCGTTCGCGAGGTCCCCGCGTGCGACTTCGACCGTGCCTCTGAGGAGCCCCTCGAACGCGCCGTCGCGTCCGATGTACTTGCCGTAGAAGACGGTCTTGTCGATCGAGGCGTCGTTCTCGAAGTGACCGCGGAGGAATCCGTCGATCCCGGTCCGCGGGTTCACCCACTGACCCTCGAACGCGCCGACGTCCTCAGTCGTGTTCCAGCCCCAGCGTCCCATGACCCAACCCTGGACGTTGACCGCCGCGTTGCTCTCCATCGCGTTCACACGGAGCTGATTGCCTGCGTCGTCGACGTCGTAGGTCTCGTCCCACTCGGCGAGCTGGTCGAAGGTCAGAGTGAGATCGTAGGCCGCCGTATCGAGGACCAACGTCTCGGAAGAGAGGTCTCCGACCGCGTCGGCCGGAACATGAACGACCACCGTGAGTCCGTCGACCCCACCCATCGTGTGGCTGATCCACTCGACCATGGCCGGGTCTTCACGTGGGAACACCGCTTCGTCGCCCTGCGACTCTTCGAACGAGTAGACGTGGCGGAGGACGATCCGCCCGACACTGGTGGTGAGCGAACCGCTCCAGTCCACCGTCTCGCCCAGAGGATCGTTGAGGTCGCCGTTCGGCTTCCGCTCGAGGACGCCCCAGCGCAGCGTGACGGCGTAGCTCTTCCCGTTCGGATCGTCGGCGAGGTCGCGCGTTTCCTCATCGTCCGCGACCGGATCCGCGACGCTCACCTCACCCGTGAGGTCTGCCTGCAAATCGCTATCGCCGAACGCGGGGAGTTCGTCCGACGTGTCGTAGCCACCGAACTCCTCGGAGATGTTCGGGTCGGTCCCGCCCGTCGGGTCCGTACCGTTGTCGTCGCTGGAGCAACCGCTCCAGGCCATCAGTGCGAGACCGAGGGCGGCGATGAGCCCCAGCTCCAGCCGCTTCGCTTTCATGGAATCCCTCCTGTCTGATCGGACAGGGAGGCCCCCCGGCCCTCCCCTTGTTTCTCGCTGCCTGAGAGAACGTATGAATCTCCGTGCCACCTGCTCCGCCAAAGGGGCAAGTACATATTTCATAAACCATTAGCAAGATCAGCGCAGAGAATGGATCTACTCGGGCTCAGGGAAGATTGTGCATTCGGGTACGGGTCAGAGGTTCCCCTGCGCGCAGCAGTACACCTCGACCAGGTGCGCGAGAAGTGCAGCCGTTCCGGCGGATCGTTCGCGGGCGCGAGTTCCGACGGGGCCGATCGGAATCGCCCCGACGCGAGGGCGTCGGGCGCGTGCCAGCTTGAAGAGCCGGCACGCTGACCGGTCACTTCAGTCGAACCATCCGGTTCGTCAGCACCTTGCCGTCCCAGGCCAAGCGAACGAAGTAGACGCCGGACGCCAGCGGATGCGAACGGTCCGAGCGACCATCCCAGACGACTTGGTGCCGTCCCGCCTCGAGCGGCTCCGAGACCAGCCGACGAACTCGCCGCCCGCCGACATCGAAGATCTCGAGGTCGACCTGGCCGGTCCGTGGGATCTGGAAGCGAAGCGTGGTCTGCCCCCCGAACGGGTTCGGCTCGCCGTTCCCGAGGGCGAAGGCGAGCGAGCCCGAACGCGCGGTCACGGGATACGAGGTGTCGTACCCGCCGCTATTGCGCACGGACGCGATGACGTAGGCGTACCAGGTGTCTGGTTCTACCGTTCGGTCGACGAAGACGTGCTCTCCTGTGCCGCGGAACGTGACTTCGGTCGGCACGAGTTCGTAGTCCTCGAGGTTCGGCTCACCCGACAGGTCCACATCCGGGCCCTCGACGATCCGCCGGTAGATGAGGTAGTCGACTCCGCTCGCGCCGGCGAGGCCCGTCCATCCGACCTCGACGCCTAGATCGAGAGGTCGCGCGTAGAGGTGGAGGTCGACGATCGGAGTCACGTCCCCGAACACCAGGATCGAGCGTGGCTCCCGCATGAGTTCGACCGCAGCTAGCGGCGCGAACCCCTGGCCTTGGGAGACGAAGATCGCTCCCCTCCCCGTCTCCTGAGCCGCGGGTGCGGCCTCTCCGTCGACGAGCACGAGGTCCCCATCGATCTGCACGACGAGGTCGTGCGGACGCCGGAACTCGTCGGAAACGGCGTAGAGCACAGGCGTCGAACCCGGGGTGTCTGGGACCGTCCAGATCGAACCGATCCCGTTCCCAGACGGTGTGGCCCTCTGGTCGACGACGTAGATCGTGCTGTCCCCGGCGACCGTGATTGCGACCGGCTCCACCCACTCCGGGGACGCGGCAAACAACGTGGAGGTGCCTTCGGCCAGATCGAGTTCCCAGATCGCGCCTCGATTGACACCCGTACCGAGCGGATCCGCGTCCGCGTCCAAGAGGAGCCAGCGACCGGTTTTCGTCTGAGCGATGTCGATCGGACGGACCCAGGTCGTGTCCGACACCAAGGGAAGCACCTGCCCACTCGTCGGCTCGACGTAGTACACCGCACCCGGTCCAACGGGATCGTCGAGCAAGAACGGATCTGCCCAGGAGTCGACCACGAGCAACCCGTCTTCCTCGAACGGCACGATCGACTCCGTGCGGAGCCAGGAAACATCCGCGGCGGCGAGCCTGGAGCTGAGGTCCGAGGGATCGACCTCGAAGACGGCACCACGGCGACCGTTCGGCGGCTGCTGCGCGACGTCGAGCAGGTAGAGCTTGGGATTGCTGTCTCCCAAGATCGCGAGATCGATCGGGACGACCCAATCGAGATCTGCGAACAGCGAGACCGTCGTTCCGGTGCGTTGCTGCACTTTGAGAATCGCGCCACGTCCTCGCCCGGTGAGGAGCGGGTCGGCGTCTTCGTCGACGACGTAGAAGTACCCGGGATCGAATCCGACGAAGACCGCTAGGTGCGCGGTTCGGGAGAGCTCGCCGACGATTGGTCCGCGCGCCAGCGGCGCGAACTCCAGAATGCGATCCTTCACCCGAGGCGGATCGAGCTGCGCCTCGTACGAGATCTGGGCCGACTGGGCAGGCGAGAGTTCGCCGGTCCAGGTGATCGTGTTGCCCACGATCACGGCCGTCCCGACGGTAGCTTCGACCGAGCCGGGAACGGCGACGACCCCGTCGGGCAGCGTGTCTTCGAACTCGGCGACAGCGGGAATGCTGCCGTCGTTTCGAATCTCAGCCTGGATGGCGACCCGGTCCGAGGCCCGGAGCGGTGCACCGTCCGTGTCCTCGACCCCGTACGCGGAGAACTGGATGGCCGAGGCGGGCAGCTGCGCAACCTCTGAGGGGAAGACGAGGCCGTCCGTCCAGGCGAAGTCGCGAAGGACGCGCGCAGCCGGATCGTACCGGAAGATGATGCCAGTCTGATCCGGCAGGCCGTTCGGCGACGCGGCCTGGTCGAGGATGAGCACGCTGCCGTCCTGCTGCGGATAGCTGCGATAGGGGCGAACGAGGCGCGCGATGGCGAGGAACTCGCTCAGGGTCCCTTCATCAGGGTCGAGCGTGAACAGAGTCCCGGTCGTGGTCGAGAAGTTCCTAGGGTTCGCGACCAGGTCCGTGATGAGGAGGAGAGTGTCTTGGTAGGTAGTGAGGCCCGTGGGCTCGACGAGCTGCGGGAACTGCCAGGTGTTCTCGATCGCCCCGGTGCTCGGATTGATCTCGAAGATCGAAGCGCTCGATACTTGTCCCGGATTCGCGCTCCGGTCCGTCACGAAGAGGCGCCCGTCTGCCAGGTACGTCGCTTCGGAGAGGAAGCGGAACTCCGGATCGCCCGACAGCAACGTCGGCACGGTCGCCCCACGCTCCAAGAGGAAGAGGCCCCCCTCCCCTGCGGTGTTTCCGTTGAAGTCGGCGCTCCGGTCGACGATGAGAAGGTCGCCGTCCGGGGTCTCGACGAGATCGACAGGGGTGGGAAGAGCGCTGTTGTCGGTCAGCATCGACTCGAGCGTGCCGCGATTCGGATCCAGCTCGAACACTTCCCCGGGGTTCGCCGCCTGCCGGTCTGCGATGATGAGATGGCCGTCCGAACGGAATAGGATCGACGACGGGTCGACGAAAGGCGGGCCTGCTTCGAGGATCGACGCGGGTTCCTGGTTCCTGCCGAGGCGGAAGACCGCTCCCAAACCGCCGCCGAGATCGTTCGGATCCGCCGATTCATCGGAGACGAGGATCGTCCCCGGAACGAACGGCGCGGCCAGGACCGTCTCGAACCGCCGCTCCTCGACCTGGTCGCTCGCGTATGCGGTCGCGGTCGCGACGACCTCGTCACCGTAGCCGGTACCGGCGTTCGCGTAGAACTCGCTCTCGATCCGGAGCGTGTCCCCCGCGCCGATCGTCCCGACCCAGGAGAAGAGGTCGAGGTCGCTCCGCAGGACCTCCCCGAAGTTCGCCGATGCGGCCCCCAAGTCCAGCGCAGCCGAGAGTTCGAACTTGCAGAGGACTTCGGGGAGCTGTTGCTTCCCCGTGTTGACCAGTTCGAGCGAGACCAGAAGGGTGTCTCCCTCCGAAACCGCACCGCCGTCTTGGTCCACGACTACGAGATCGCCGACCTCGAGACGTCCCTCACCGATTCCGGTCGGCCCCGCCGGCCGATGGACGCCGTAGTCCGCGACGACGGTAGTGAACAGATTCGTCGTCAGGTCGTAGGCAAAGACCGCGCCCGGATCCGACTCGTCGAGATTCCTCGGGTTCGCCTCCCGGTCCGTGAGATACAGGACCCGATCCGAGCTGAGGTAACAGTCCGCGGGATCGACGAGACGCGGACTCTGGCTGAGAATCGCGTACGTCGTGTTGGAGCCGCGGTTGACGAGGAGCAACGTACCGTTGTTGACGAATGGGTCTTCGTTCTCGTCGTTGAAGTGAGTGAAGTCCGTAACGTACGCCGCGTTCGTCTCCGGATCGACCGACACGCCGATCGGATCGCGGAACCACGAGTCGATGAGCGCGCGCCGGGTCACCGCCTCGGTGACGGGAGAGTACTCCCAGAGATCCCCGTTCCCGTTCGTCCCCTGGTAGTCGACGACCACGATCGTCCCGTCGCGGGCCACATCGGCAGAGTAGGGCTCGCGCATCCGCTCGTCGGAAAAGACCGGCGCGAACGCACCGGTCTCGATGTCGATCCGGAAGACAGCGCCGGGGCCGGTGTCACCCGGTCCGGGCGTGTACGGCAGATCGAACGGGTTCGCGTTCCGATCGACGAGCAGGATGTCCCCGTTCGCATCCAATGCGATTCCGGTCGGCGCCACCACTCCGTCACCCTGTTCGCGACTCCAGAGGATGTCGAAACGGTCTCTTGCTCGGTCATAGGCGAGTACGGCCTGAGAGCCCGTACCTTGCTGGGGAGCCGCCGCGAGATCCAAGATAGCGAGGCGCCCGTCTTCCAGGAACTCCGCATCCACCGGCTGGACGAGTGGCGCCCCGATGTGAACGGTGCGCGGGGTGAGACTTCCAGGAACGACTTCACGAATGAGTCCGACTTGTTCGCCGTCCTGCACACGTTGGTCTACGAAGACGACGACACCCGGTGAGAAGGCGACAGCGACGAAGTCCTCGTAGCCCGTGTGGATCGAGAAGGTGTCGAGCTTGTAGTAGACGTCATCCGAGACGGCATCGCCGTGTTCGAGTGCGCCGTTCACGCGAAGCCGGTACCGGAGCGTCTCGGACGTGCCCTTCGGGATATCGAGGTTCCAGGTCAGGATGGACGTTTCCGGATCGTAGTCGAAGGCTCCGCGGCCGAGGGAGTCCGAGCCGGCCACGAAGACCCAGTCGGTGCTGAGAGTGTCGGTGACGACCGCGCCGATCGCGTCCTCGGTGCCCGCAGACTGGAGCGTCGTCCGAACGGTCACGAAGTTCCCCGGCTCGAGCTCTCCTTCCGTCTCGTCGATCCACTCCGTGGACGAACCGTCGAGCGACGGCCCCCCGGCGAATGCGATCCCGACAGGTCCCTTGAAGAGCGTGGACGACTGGGCGAGGCTCCGCTCCCCGGTCGTGAGGTCGAAGCGGAAGATCGTCCCGACGCTGGACGGCGCGCCGTCGGTATCTGCGGTTCGGTCCAAGACCCAAACGTCGTTCGAGTCTCC
Organism: Candidatus Eiseniibacteriota bacterium; assembly: GCA_020633975.1. Taxonomy (GTDB): domain Bacteria; phylum Eisenbacteria; class RBG-16-71-46; order CAIMUX01; family CAIMUX01; genus JACKCR01. The sequence continues at coordinate 1,384,532 of JACKCR010000002.1, forward strand.
GACCAGGATGTCGGTCGGATCGCGGAACAACGGATCATCCACGTAGACGGAGAGTTCGTTCGTCGAACGCGTGAGCAGGAAGACCGCACCGCGCGTGTCGGACTGACCGGTCGGATCGGCCACGCTGTCCACGATGAGATAGTTTCCGTCGGGCCGCACGGCCACGGCGCGAGGATCGGGAAGCTCCGCCGGGTCGAACGCCTTGACCAGAGTCACCTCTCCGGTGAACGGATCGACTCGGAAGAGCGCGCCGGGAGTCGGGTCGGAATGTCCGCCCGGGTTCGCGAAGCGGTCGAGCACGAGCAGCGTCCCATCCACGTCTTGCGCGAGACAGACCGGCTCCTTGAAACGGGTGTCGGCGGCCAGGACCTCGAAGTTGTTCGTTTCGGGATCTCCGCGAAACAGCGCACCCGGGCCTCCTCCCCGGACGAAGGGGTCGGCGTCGGAATCGAGCACGAGGATGCGGAGCGACTCGTCGAGGAGCAGATCCGTCGGCCGGCGGAAGAGAGGCGACGCCATGACCGGGATTCCCTCGGCCTCGGCCGGACGGTCCGACGGATCGACGAGGTAGACCGCACCGGTAGCCGTTCCGAATCCGAACGGATCCGAGGCGCGATCGAGAACATAGAGCCGCCGATCGGGAAGGAGCGCCGCGCTCACCGGCTTCACCAAGCCGTCCGGAGCGGTCGCGATCGTGATGATCGGGCGATCGAGCCCCCCGTACCGGATCCCGACGACCACACCGCGCGAATCTCCGTAGTCGAACGGGTCCGCGATATCGTCGGTGACGAGGATCCCTGGAAGTTGCACCGGCACGGCGAGGGCGTGCTGCGCAGAGACCAGGACGAGGAACAGGATGGAGAGGCCGAGACGGAAGTTCATCGAGATAGTGCCTGCCGAATGTCTTCGACGAGGTCCTCCGGATCTTCGATGCCCACGGAGAGACGAAGAAGGCTGTCAGTCAGCCCCATCGCGTCTCGCTTCTCCTTCGGCACAGACGCGTGCGTCATCGAGGCCGGATGACAGAGAAGCGATTCGATCCCGCCCAGACTCTCTGCGAGGGTGAAGATCTTGGTCCGCGTCGCGAACGCCTGGACCGCGCCGAAATCGGACAGAGTGAACGAGACCATCCCGCCGAACCCGGTGCACTGCTTCCGCGCGACGGCGTATCCGGGATGGTCCTCGAGGCCGGGGTAGTAGACCTTCTCCACCTTCGGGTGCGAGACGAGTAGCTCCACGATCTTCTTCGCGTTCGACTCGTGGCGGGGCATCCGCACGGCGAGCGTCTTCACTCCGCGGAGCGCGAGGAAACAGTCCATCGGACCGGGAACCGCACCCTCCGCGTTCTGCACGTATCGGATCCGCTCGGCGAAGGACTGGTCGTTCGTGACCACGATTCCACCCACTACGTCCGCGTGGCCGTTGAGATACTTCGTCGCCGAGTGCATCACCGCGTGTGCGCCGAGCGAGAGCGGCTTCTGGAAGTACGGAGTGAGGAACGTATTGTCGACGACGAGGAACGCGCCCTTGGCGCGGGCGATCTCGGCTGCGGCCGCGATGTCGGTGACGTTCATCATCGGATTGGTCGGAGTTTCGATGAAGACCATCTTGGTCCGGTCCGTCATGGCGTCCCGGAGCTTCGCGGGATCCGTCGAGTCGACATACGAGAAATCGAGTCCGAGCGGACGGTAGATCGTCTCGAAGAGGCGATACGTACCGCCGTACATGTTGTCTCCAGCGACCACGTGATCGCCGGCGCGGAGATTCTTCAGGATGGCCGACGTCGTTCCGAGCCCGGAGGAGAACGCCACGGCTTCCGTGCCGCCCTCCAGCTTGCAGACACACCGTTCCCACGCCTCGCGCGTGGGATTCTGGGTCCGAGCGTACTCGTAACCACGGTGCTTTCCGATCGCGTCCTGTTTGTAGGTCGATGTCTGGAAGATCGGGACGCTCACCGCGCCCGTCCGCTCCTCAGGATGCTGTCCACCGTGGATGACGTCGGTCCCGATTCCCACTTCTGCTCCTCCGTGCCAGACGCCACGCGCCTGCTCGTTCTCTCGTCTGCGACGTTCGTTTCCGTTTGCGGATCGCGGGGATGCGCCGTTCGCGGCGTCCCCGCTGCCGCGATCAGTCGTGCCGAACCAGCTCGTAGTACTTCGTGTAGTTCCAGTCCTTGGCGAACTCACCGGTGTGACAAGTGGTACAGACTGCCTCACCCATCCGGGTTCCGCCGCCCGTTCGTACGTGCTCGGTGCCCGGCCCGTGGCACGCCTCACATTGGACGTTCCTGAGATCCGGGTTCGTGTTCGGGTTGATCCACCCGCCTGTCGCCTCGAAGCCCGTGACGTGACACCCGATGCACGCGTCTGCGTCCTGCATACCCCCCAAGTCCTTCTTGAGCGTCAGGAACGCGTTGGCGTGGGGAGTGCTCTTCCACTGCTCGTACTCGGACACGTGACACCGCTTGCAGGTCTCGGCTCCGAGGTAGCGAGTCGATCCCTCGCGCGCCGCTCTCTCCTGCTTCTGCGCCAGGAGATCCTCCTGCCGGAGACGATCGGACTCTTCGTTCGCCGCCTGCGCCCGCTGCAGGACGTCGGGGTCCTTGGCCACGAGCTTGTCGAGCGGCCGGTTGTGAGCCTCGCCCTTCACGATGTGCCCCGTCGGATCGACGATCAGGCTCAGGATGCCGGCCCACTGCCCGCGCACTCCCGACTGATTCGTGATCGTCTCGCCCTCCATCACGATCTCGTCGTCGGCCCGCGCACGGTTCCCGATCAACGCAACGTCGACGCCCGGGACTTCGTGGAGGAGTTCAGCCGTTGCGTCCCGATCGATCTGCGAGAGCAGGACGACCACCTCCGCCTTCGTCTCGAGTTCCGGGAGGAGTTCGCGAAGCGCCTCCGCCGGCTCCTGGAAGGAGAGTTCGGCGTCGTCGGGCACCCGCGCCCGAGCAAAGTCGGCCGCACCGATCAGTCCCACGATCCCGAAACGGACTCCGCCTACGTCCTCCAGCAAGTAACGGTTGGTGAGCGGACGCTTCTCCTCCCCCGTCCCGCGGTAGAGGTTGGAGGAGACGAACGGAATCTCCCCACTCTCGAGGAAATCCTCGAGCATCCGCCACTCCGAGAGCTCCCGCTTCCCTGGAGTCGTCGCCTTGACTCCGAGTCGCGTCATCTCTTCCCAGAGGTACTGCGTGCGCTGTTGCTTCACTACGTTCTGGGTGCTGACGAAGTCGCCGAGGTCGACATGCAAGACGCCGATCCCAGCCGCTTCCAGTGAATCCACGATGGTGGCCCGCCGGGCCAACCCGCCCTTACGACCGGAGTGTCAGCCACATTCGAGGAGTTCGCCCTGTACCCCGCCAAAGGACAGGACGACGACCTCCGCGTCCGTGGTCCGCTCGGCCAGCTTCCCCTCTTCGCCGCCCTTCGTGCCCGCACATCCCAGCGCGACCATACATGCGACGAAAGAGATCGGAATCCACCTGCTCCGTAGGTACTTCACCATCGCACCTCGCTCTTCGTTTCGACCTCGATGCACAAGCCATCAGTCTACCAGCCGACGCCCGGGAAGGAAAAGAAAGGGACCGGAGTCGAACCCCGGTCCCCAGAAAGAGCGCTGACTTCGCTAGACGAAGCGAGCTCACTCGCCCGAATGGGAGTGACCGTCGTGGCTGTCGTGGCCGTCGTCCTCGCCGGACTCGCCCGCACCCGGGGAACCGGTCTGGAACGCTTTCACTTCCTCTTCGTGCTCTGCGACCTTCGCCGCGACTGCCTCGTCCTCGGGGATGTTCTCCGCCATCTGGACGTTCTTGGAGCCCCAGTCGATCACGTTCCCGTCCGGATCGACGATCATCACGAGGTGGCCGAGGTACTGACCCCGCGTCCCCGTCTGGTTGATGATCGTTTCTCCGACCTGGGATGCCCGGTCGACCCAAGGTGCCAAGTTGCCATACAGCGCGGCATTGATCCCCGGAACCTCCTGGATCAGCCGGTTCGTGTCCGGTGTCGTCATCTCCGACAACAGAACGACGAGGTCCGCCTGCTTCTGGAGCTCGGGAACGAGTTCCTGCGCAGTCTGGAACGGATCGGCAAACACCACCTGGACATCGGCCGGGATCCGCGCGGTGCTGAACTGGCTCCCACCCATGAGCGCAAACAGAGCGACTTTGACTCCATTCCGCTCGAGGATCAGGTACCGCTGTCCGACCGGCTTCTCCTCCCCGTTGTCGAGGTAGGTCAAGTTCGAGGAGACGACCGGAATCGCCCCTTCCGCCATGAAGTCCGACAGGAGGTTCCAATACTGGAGCTCCCGAGGACCCGGTGTGAACGCATCCACGCCCATGTCGACCATGGTGTCCCAGATGAACCGGGACGTCATCTCGTCTACCTTGGCGCGGTTGCTCGCGAAATTCCCCAAATCCACGTGGATGTAGGGGGTGTGACGCGCTTCGAGAGAATCGATGTAGGCGGCCCTCCGGGCCAGCCCGCCCTTACGGCCGGACTTTCACCCACAGGGAGCGACTTCGCCATTCACAGACCCGAACGAGATCAGAGACACGTCCGCGTTGCTGAGGCGCTTGTCGCTCGTCTGAGTCCCCGCGCACCCGATGGACAACGCCATCACGGCTGCGAGGGACCCAAGGACGGCCCAACTCTTCCAAATCTTCATCAAGCTCTCCCCCTGGTGTTTGGGTTGCTCTGCGGCAGCGCCGCCGGGCGATGTACACACTGTATCGAGGATTGGTTCCCGGATTCCATCCCGAACGAGTGATCGGCTTGTCTCGGTGGCTCCTCCACCGGCGTGTCGTGGGCCAACGCCCCTCGGGCCTCGGGTCGGCTTGTCGCGGTGGCTCCTCTCCTGGCCTCGTCGGTCGTACGCCCCTCGGGCCTCCTTACGATTCCGGAGGGGACGGAATCTTCAGGAGGCCCGAGGGGCTCAGGGGGCGTGGTGCGGCGGGAGGAGGAGCGGGGACGGCGCCTCCGGAGTTGGGGGGGGGTGGAAGCGGCAGAGGAGGCGGAAAGCGCCGGGGGCGTGGTGCGGCCGGAGGTGGAGCGGGGACGGCGCCTCCGAAGGGGGGGGGAAGCGGAGCCTGCAGGGTGGGACGTCGGGGTGGGCCGTCAGGAGCAAGCCTGGTCCACCTCTTCCCCCAACCTCGCCCGCGGGGTGTCCTGGAGATTTCGTCCCTCGAAATCGGAAGGACATCCAAGGGCACCCCTCGAAATCGGAAGGACACCCAAGGGCACGGGCGACTTATCCCCCGTCGGTCTCGTATTGGATTTCGGGGATGTCGCGGAGGTAGACGCGGAAGTAGTACGAGCCACTCGAGCGGTACTCGAAGAAGAAGGTCCAGCAGTGGAGGTCGCGGGTCATGCTGAAGGAGTGGCTGCGGAAGCTGCCTTCTTTGAGGTCGTAGTAGGCGCTCGCGGACATCTCCCACTTCGACGTTGGGGTGAGACCGAGGCTGGCGTTGAGGCTCTGGGAGCGGGAGGAACCGCGTCGGCCGGAGTAGTCGTGGGAGAGGCTCAGGTTCCAGGGGACCGTGCCTGAGGCGCCCTGGAGGGCTTCTCGGTTGCCGAGGTCCGAGCCGCGGAAGTCGACTTGGCCGAGTTCGCCGTACTCCAGCTGGTCGCTTCCGGTCGTGTCTGCGGTTGCGCTGCGGGAGAACATGCTACTGGAGAGACGCACCGCGGTGCGCACGTCGAAGGACTGGTTGGTCCACTCGTATGGATCGACGCTGAAACGATAGGAAGAGTTGAAGGTGTTGAACGGGCGGAGCTGGACCGTGTTGGAGAGGTCTGACCACTTCTCCACGCCCTCCCCCTTGGCGAGGTAGTTGTAGCTCGTGCTGGTGTCCATGGAGAGCACGTTCTCTTTCTTCACCACTGTCTCTCCGCGCTTCCACTTCGTGTGGATGCGCTGGGAGAGCGAGAGGCTGAGAGACTTGCGTTCCGAGCCGGAGAGTCCGATGCCTCCCACCGAAGGGAAAGTCTGCCGCGTAACGGTGCGGAAGGTCGAGTCGGCCTGCATCTCTTCGGTCTCGTAGCTGAGGCTCTCGAACTCGGGCTGGTAGCTGTAGGAGACGCTCGGTTCCACGACGTGACGCACACCTGCGAGCGGGCCGGCCCCGAAGGGCAACGTGCCGTAGAGGGTGTTGCCCGCAGAGACCGATGCCGACCAGGTTCCGCCGACTTGATTCATCCGCTCTCGGTTGTCCTCGTGGAACCAGGCGACGTTCCCGCTCACGCTCGGGGTGACCCTCAGGTAGGGGCCGAGGCTCCTGGTGTCGCGGAGCGACCACGCGGCGGCGGCGGCGCTGTTCTCTTCCGAGCTCTCCTCGAACCGTTTCGTGCGGACATGGCGGAAGCGATAGGACGTCGAGACGTAGGTGCTGGAGAGGAAGGGCAAACGGCCGCCCCGGCCGATGTCGTCCGCGGCTCGGCCGAGAGGGAACGAGTTGACGTTGAGGTTGACCGAAGGGTAGCTCTCGCTGATCTCGACTCCGCCGCCTGCTTGCTCGTCCAGATACTGTGTGCGCGTCGCGTCGACGGAGACCCGGAAGAGCGACCAGCTCTTGGAGAAGCTCGCAGAGGAGTCGAGCTGGCGGTTGAGCCGCTCGTCGACCCCCGCTCCGATGTCGTAGTCGTCGATGAACGACTTGTCGCTCCGGAAGTTCGCTCGCATCGTGAGCTGGGCGCCGCTATCGAACTGCTGCCGGTGATCCCCTTGGATGCTCCATCTCTTCCGCCGCGTTCCCGAGTTCGAGTCGACGTACTCGCCCTTCACGCCGCCGTCGAAGTAGTATCGGAGCGCGTAGTTGAAATCGGCGTTGAGCTTGAACTCCGGACCCCGATCGTAGAAGTCGAACCAGGTCTTGAGGTCCGCGTAGTCGCTCATCGTCCAGTAGTAGCCGATGTTCCGAACGAAGCGGCCACGGTTGTTGTTGAACCCGAACTCCATGTTCGGGAAGAGGAATCCGGACTGCCTCCCCTTCTGGAGCGGGAAGAAGTAGTACGGAATCGCGAAGACCGGGATTCCTCGGATGTGGAGGATGACGGGACGGGCGACGGCCTTGTCCTTCATCATCAGCTTCATCTTCGAGGAGTGGAAGCTGTAGTGAGGCGGGTCTTCCGCGCAGGTGGTGTACTGTCCGTCCTTCACGAGAAGCGCGTCGTCCGAGAGCTTCTTGATCTCCTTGCCGTAGTAGTAGCCACCGTCGAAGGCGGTCTTCCCCTGGTAGACCATTCCTTCGCGTTCGTCGGTCCGGTAGGTCATCCGCTCACCTACGACTTCGGACGCGCCGTCACGGAGCTTGGGCTCTCCCTTCGCGACGACGAGTTCGTCGTCGGCGAAGTAGTCGATCTCTTGCGAGGCGAGTTCGTTCTCGTGGTACACCATCCGCCCAGAGCCGCGGATGGAGAGTCGATCCTCTGACGAGTAGAAACGGATCGTGTCGCCCTCGTAGATCACCGTTTCGTCGAGGAGGGCGTCGAGTGGGGACCCGAGACTGTCCGGAAAGTCGATGCTCCGCGCGGAACGGAAGTGGACGAGCCTCGGATCGATCGGCTTGTCGAGATCCCGCCGTTCCGGACGAGAAGGGCCGAACGTATCCGGGATCCGCGAGCGCTCCTCGCGACGCTCGCGCGCAGCGATCTCCCGAAGCGAGTCGGCCTCGGTAGGCCGGAACACCACGGTCGAGTCGGATCCCGCCGGGCGGAGGGATTCGAGGTCGCGTATCACCTCTTCCTCGGCGGGGACACCCCGACGGGCCGCAGCCACGGAGTCCGCGTCGGCACCTCCACGGCGCGCAACGTAGACGGACTCGGCGGCGGCGTCTCTCGCCATCCGTTCGCCGATGTCCGGGAAGATCTGCCCGAGCTCGGACGGCGCGATCGAATCGAAGAAGGCGGGGCTCCGGAGCCGCCTGACGTTCCGCGCACTCGGGTACCGGTACTCGCCCGAGGCGGTCTGGATGAGGTCGACCCGGTCCGCATCGCTCGATCCCATCACGAGACGGATCCGTCGGGCCCGACTGAGGTTCCGCCCGGTCCCTTCGCGGATCTCGTCGACGCTCGGCAAGAAGAGCGAGTGCGCGTCTCCGATCGCCTCGAGCCCTTCGACCTCGCCGTCCTCGATCGAAGCCTCGAGCGTGTCCCCGAGCACGAACTGGATCTCGCCCGGATTGGTCCGCGGGCGGTAGTCGACGCTCACCTTCCCGTACGCGCGAAGGACGTCGTCCGCGCCGGAGCGGACCCGGATGTCGAGGACGTCGGCGCGGATCTCACCTTCGTCGTCCCAGGCCACGGGGGAGCCGGTGAGGATGGTGCGGTTCCGGACGAGTTCGAAGTGGGCCTCCTCCCCCGTCGCCCGCACCGACCCTCGCTGGATCTGGACATTTCCGGCGGCGCGGCCGGAACGCTCCACTTCGTTCATCTCGAGTGTGTCCGCCCAGACGGTGAGATCCTGGTCGCGGCCGAATCCGGGGCGGTAGAGCCAGGGGTCGCCGATCACGGAGATCGCGCCACTCGCCTCGTCGTAGTAGGCGTCGTCTCCGGCGATCCAAGTGGAGTCGGCTAGGAGGAGAACTCGGACGTCTCCATGGGCTTCTCCGCGAGAGGTTCCGGAGCGGTATCTCACCCAGTCGGCCCAGATGATCCGCGTCGAATCGGACAGCTCGGGCCGGCCGCGCAAGTCGACCATCTCGAGGCGACGGTCGTAGGTGAGCTGTCCGGAACGGAACTTCCCGAGCTCTCCCGTGCCGTGGACGTTGCCGACGAGGTCGAGCATCCGGTCGAACCTCCGGTAGACCCCTTGGTCGGCGTAGACGATGCCGAGGCTGTCCTGGATCCGCACGCGACCGACCATGACGAGGAGCGACCGCCCGTCGTCGATCCGCCCACGATCCGCCGTGATCCGTAGTCGCCCGTGCGTGATGTCGGGAAAGAGGATTTCGCTGCCTTGCCCGCGCGTGCCCCAGAGGCTGTCGCCTTCGACGATCCAGGGCTCTATCGGAACCGGCACCTGCGCCTTCGGCTCCCAAGGAAGGAGCGAGACGAGGAGGAGCGCCCCGAGCAGTGCGAGGACGATGCGCGAGAGGATCGTCATCCAGCTCCTCTCGCAGCGACCGCGGCGCCGATCCAGCCCGCGGAGTTTCCGAGCGCCGCTGGCCTCACTTCCGGCACCTCGGACTCGGGAAGCAGTGTGTTCCCGTGAAGTGCCCTTCGCGCCGGCGCGAGAAGGCGCTCTCCGGCAGCCGAGATTCCGCCCCCGACGAGGAAGAGGTCGGGGTCGAGGATGTGCGTGAAAGACGCAAGGCCGAGACCGAGCCACTCACCAATGTGCTCCCACGTAGCCACCGCAGCCGCGTCTCCCTGTTCCGCTCGTTCATACACGTCGACAGGCCGGACGTCCTCGTCCGGCTCCATGCCGCGGCTCTCTCGCTCTTCGCAGTACCGACGAAGGATCCCTGAGGTCCCGATCAGAGCCTCGAGACAGCCACGATTTCCACACGAGCACTTCGGACCGCCGAGATCCAAGATGACGTGACCCAGCTCCCCTGCGTATCCGTGTCGACCGGTCCAGATCTTCCCACCGAGGACGATCCCCCCACCGACCCCCGTCCCGATCGCGAGGCCGACCACGTGGTCGACTCCTTGGGCGGCGCCGCACTGGACTTCCGCCACGGTGAACGCATTCGCATCGTTGAGAACGGCGACCGGGCGACCGACTGCCGCCCGGAGCTTCTGACCGAGGTCGACGTGTGTCCAACCGGGAAGGTTCGGCGAGGTGACGACCACTCCGTCCCGGATGATTCCGGCACAGGCCACACCGATCGCCAGGTCGCTCCCGAACCGAGACGCCGCCTTCTCGATCTCGTCGACGAGCGCATCGGGCCCGGAGCGGCTCGTCTCGAACTTCGACTCCTCCTCGATCATCCCATCGCCCGAAAGCCGGCCGACCTTGACGAAGGTTCCACCAATGTCGAATCCGAGAGTCGTCATCAGATCTGCTCCCCTGGCACGAGTCCGAGGTGTCGATAGCCTTCCTCGAGGACGAAGAGCGAGCCGGCCAGCACGACGAGCGGACCTTGCGGATTCGGCCCCGCGGACGCGCCGTTCCCGCGGTTCGCCGCGTTCGAGAGGTTCGGAGCATCCGCGCGGTTCACAGCGTCGGCACGGTTCGCAGCGTCCAACGCGGCCTGGAGCGCACTTCCCACGCTGTCCCACCACTCGAACTCGAAACCCGCACTCCGGGCGGCAGCCTCGAGTTCCTCCCGCGTCGCCGCTCTCGGCGTCATCGGCAGACTGAGCCGGATCCGGGGCGTGAGTTCGCGAAGAGGACGGAGGTAGCCGAGGTGGTCCTTCTTCGCGACCATCCCGACGACGAGGTCCAAGGGCCGCCCACCGAGGTAGTCCTTGAGGGCGGTGGCGAGCACTTCCCCCGCCTGCCGGTTGTGTCCCGCGTCGAAGAGGAGCGGAAGGTTCGGATCGGGCCGGTCGAGACGACCCGGCCATTTCCACACCGACAGGCCGCGTGCCACATCGTCCCAGCTCGGCCGACGCATGAGTCCGCCGGGGAGGCGCGCGGCGAGAGCAGCAAGCGTTGCGTTCGCGACTTGGTACTTCCCCCACGCACCTATCTCGAGCGAGAGGCCGTCTTCGGGTAGTTCCAGAAGCTCGCCCATCCCCGCCCGTGGAGCGAGTCGGAACCGCATGCGGAGATCCCCGGCCGGCTCGATCCCCCTCACCTGGACGAGGTCGCGCCGCGAGTGGCAGGGCGCGCCGATCCGCGACGCCTGTTCCCGGAGGGTGCGTACGGCAGCGGCGTATCCATCCTGGACGAGTGCGGGCACCCCGGGCCGGAAGATGCCCGCCTTCTCCCGCGCGATCTGCTCCAGCGTGTCGCCGAGAATGTGCACGTGGTCGTACCCGACAGAGGCGACCACGGAGAGACACGGTTCCGTCGTGTTCGTTGCATCGAGGCGTCCCCCGAGCCCGATCTCGAGGACGGCAACGTCGACGGCCGCATCTCGGAACGCGGTGAGCGAGAGTGCGACCCCGACCTCGAAGAAGGTCAGTTCGTACCGCTCCCAGACCTCGCGCCACCGGGTCACCTCTTCCGCGAGCGACTCGGGAGAGATCATCCGTCCGTCGATCCGGATCCGTTCCCGATAATCGACGAGGTGAGGCGAGGAAAAGAAGCCGGTGCGCTGACCGGAAGCGCGCAGGATCGACGCAAGCGCACTCGCGGTCGAGCCCTTTCCGTTCGTCCCCGTGACGAGGACGACCGGATAGTCGCGTTCGGGATGCCCGAGATCCCGGAGCGCGTGACGCATCCGGTCCAAGTCGAGCTTGATCCCACGGCTGTTCAGTCCGAGGAGGTACTCGGTCGCTTGTTCGGGCTTCACGTGAGTTGACGAGAGAGTCTTGCGTCGCTGAAGAACCGGAGCAGGGTGGCGAGCGTCGGCCGGAGTTCGTGACGGTTCACGATCCGGTCGACCATGCCATGGGTCATGAGGAACTCGGAGCGCTGGAATCCCGGCGGGAGCTCCTGGTTGATCGTTTGCTCGATCACGCGCGGTCCGGCGAATCCGATGAGCGCCTTCGGCTCGGCCAGGATCACGTCACCGAGCGTCGCGAAGCTCGCGGAGACTCCGCCTGTCGTCGGGTGAGTCAGAAGCGAGATGAACGGAATCCCGCGTTCCGAGAGACGCGCGAGCTGCGCACTCGTCTTCGCCATCTGCATGAGGGAGAGAATCCCCTCCTGCATGCGGGCGCCACCCGAGCACGAAACGATGAGCAACGGAATCTCGGCCTGGAGCGAGGTCTCGGCGAGGCGGGAGAGCTTCTCACCGACCACCGATCCCATCGACCCGCCGAGGAAGGAGAAGTCCATCACGCCGAGGCAGAGCTCGTTCCCCTCGATCGTCGCCTTTCCGGTCCGCACTGCTTCGCGGCCAGGATGTGCGGTGAGCGCCGCCTTCAGCCGGTCCGCATACTTCTTCGTGTCCTTGAATCCGAGGACGTCGACCGGCGCGACCCCGTGAAACAGCTCGCGGAACGAACCGGGGTCGACGAGCAGCTCGATGTACTCGTCCGCGGAGATCCGGAAGTGGTGCGAACAGCGCGGACAGATCCAGTGGTTCCGGGAAACCTCTTTGCGGTAGAGGATCTCGCCACAATCAGGGCACTTGAGCCAGACACCGTCCGGCGTCTCTCGCTTCTGGGCCTGCGCCGCCTCTGCCATCAGCTCTTCCTCCCTACGTAGGACTGCGTCCCTGTCCCTCGGTCGCGCTGTGCTTCCGTCTGGAGCAGCAGCATCATGACGAGCGCGTCCTCTGCGTCGTCCTGGTAGTAGCCCTTCCGGATCGCCACCTTCACGAAGCCGTACGACTCGTAGAGTGCGATCGCGCTCTCGTTGCTCGCCCTGACTTCCAGCACGATGTGGACGGCGCCGCGGATCTTGGCTTCGTCGATGAGTTCCTGGAGGAGGAGCTTTCCGAGCCCTTTCCCGCGCTGCTCCGGAGCGACCGCGATGTCGCCCAGGTGCGCTTCGTCCGCGATGATCCACGCGATGCTGTAGGCGAGGAGTTCGCCCTCCAGATTCCGGACCACGCGACAGAAGTTGTCGGGCCGGTCCTCGGCTTCGCGGAGGAAGAGCTCTCGCGGCCAGGGGTCGGAGAAGCACCTCGCTTCGAGTTCGGCTACGTCGTCCAGATCCTCTGGACCAAGTGGAAGGATCTCGTACACCTATCGGGTTCCCGGCTTGCGAGCATCGGCTGCTCGCAAGTAGAGCGGTTCCATGAGTTCGATCGAGCGTCCCGTCGCCTCGACAGCCTCGGGACGCGCCGCGAGCAGCGCCACGGGTCCGGGACGGCGTGCCATGGCCAGGCCGGACGCGATCCGGTCCCCCTCCCCAAAGAGGTCCGGGACCCGTTCACGGATCGACTCTACCGCCTCGCCGAGGAAAAGGAAACGGATCGGCCGCGGGCGTTGGAGCCGTTCCAGCACCGGAACTACGGCGTCCTCGAGCGACTCGACGCCCACGCTCTGGCCGGGGAGGTCCGCGAGCCAGTTCGCGCCTTCCCACCTCCCCACTTCCACGAACACCTGCCCCTTGCGAAAGCCGGTGAGGAGAACGATCGCGAGGTCAAGTCCGGCAAAGGGATAGGCCAGCGCGTGATGGGACGGCACACCGACCAGGGCCGTCTCCGCACCGAGTGCGAGGGCCTGAGCCGCCGCGACCCCGACCCGGATTCCAGTGAACGACCCCGGCCCGAGGGAGACGCCGATCCGGCCGAGGTCGGCCACGGTCATGCCGTGCCGGTTGAGGAGATCGCTCGCCAGCGCGAGCAGGAGCTCCTCTCGGCCCGCAGCAATGTCGACGGCGCACTCTCCGAGGAGACGGTCCCCCACGGCGAGCGCCGCCCCGGTGAGCTTGCCGCTCGTCTCGAGCCCGAGGACCGGCTTCACGCGGAGACCTCGGTCGCGGCCGCGCGTGTGGTCTGGTCCAGGCGAAGGAGCCCGGGCGCGAAGCGCACGCGGATCTCCCGCTCACCCTGCTGGTCGACATCGTCGACCGCGGCGACATCCGGAGTCACCGCCGGGCCCGCCGGCGAAGGCCTCATCGACGAATCGCTCGCATCCTCAGGTTGAAGCGTCTCGGCCGTGGGCGTCGTCGACTCGATCGGAGTGATCTCGATCGATACGGCACGCTCCGGCCGCTCGTCTGCGCGCTCGGCCCACTCGACGAGAACGATCGCGTCCACGTTCTCTTCCCAACCGGCCAGGATCTCTTCATCGACGTCACTCAGGCGATAGAGGTCCTGGTGCACGATCGGAACGCTCGCCGCGTATCGGTTCTCGAGGACGAACGTCGGACTGCGAACGCGGCCCGGGTAGTGGAGCCCGTCCGCAATGCCCTGCACGAGCCGCGTCTTGCCCGCGCCGAGTGGGCCAGTGAGTCCCACCCAAACAGGAGGAACGAGCGCGAGAGCGAGCGCGCGCCCGAGCGAGACCGTTTCTTCTTCCGAGCGGGTCCGCCAGACCAGAATCGTCATGTCGATCAAGCCCGCGGCGTCAGGGTCGCGACCGGAAGGATCATCTCCTCGAGCGAGATGCCACCGTGCTGGAAGCTGTTCTTGTAGTGCCGCTCGTAGTGATGGAAGTTCGTCGGATAGACGAAGTAGTAGTTCTCCTTGGCCAGGAGGTAGTGCTTGATCACGCTTCCGCCCGGGAGCTGGTAGTCGCCCGGCTTCTTCACGTGAAGCGCCTCCCTCGGATCGACGGCCAGGTTGTCGCCGAACTTGTAGCGGATCGAGGTCGACGTGTCGCGGTTCCCCTTCACCTCGCTCGAGCGCTTGCACTGCACGACTCCGTGGTCGCTCGTCACGATCACCCGCGTCCTCTGGCGGGAGAGCACCTTCAGCACCTCGAACAGGGACGAGTGCTGGAACCAGCCCTGGAGGACGTCGCGAAGCGCGGACTCGTCTGGGGCCAGCTCTTCCAGGAGGTCCGACTCGGAGCGTCCATGGGCCAGCATGTCGAAGAAGTTGAAGACCATGGTGAGGAACCGGTGCTCACCGAGCGTTCCGATCTTCTTACGGAGCTGGTTTCCTTCGTTCGGGGTCGAGATCTTGATGTAGCGGTGGCTCGCGTCCGTGATCCCGGCCTGCTCGAGCTGGAGGTCCATCAGCTCCTTCTCGTACTTGTTCCGTCCCTCTTCCTTGGGTGCGTCCTCCAGCCAGTACTTCGGGTGCTTCTCAGCGATCGCCTTCGGATAGAGACCGGCGAAGATCGCGTTCCGGCTGTACGGAGTCGCGGTGGGCAGGATCGAGCAGAGGATTTCGGTGTCGACCTCGAAATAGGGAGCGAGAAGCGGTTCTAGAACCCGCCACTGGTCGAGGCGCATACAGTCCACGACGACCATGGCGACGCGCTCGCCGTTCGCGAGGTGGCCCTTGACCCAACGCGGAAAGACGTCGACCGACAGCGCGGGCCGGTCCTCGGGCTTGCCCGTCACCCAACCGGAGTAGTGATCCTCGACGAAGCGGGCGAACTCACGGTTGAGTTGTGCCTTCTGGTCGAGGTGGGACTGGATGAGGCTCTCCTCCTCGATCCGCCCGAGCTCCAGGTCCCAGGAGACGACCTTGTCGTAGAGTTCGACCCAGCCGTCCCAACCGAGTTCACCGTGCCGCACGGACAGCATCCGGTTGAACTCGGCCACGTAGTCGCGCGTGCGCTGGCTTCGCTGAAGCGATTCGCTCTCGAACACCTTCTTGATCGCGAGGTGGATCTGGCTCGGATTGACCGGCTTCGTGAGGTAGTCGGCGATCTGGCGCCCGAGCGCCATGTTCATCAGGTTCTCTTCCTCGCTCTTCGTGATCATGATCACGGGAAGATGCGGGAACTTCTCCTTGAGTGCCTCGAGCGTGGCGAGCCCGCCCATTCCTGGCATCATCTCATCGAGCAGAACGACGTCGAACCGCTCCTGATCCGCCTTCTGAAGCGCGTCTTCCCCGTTCGCCACGGGTTGGACTTCGTACCCCTTCCCCTTGAGATAGAGGATGTGGGGGCGGAGCATGTCGATCTCGTCGTCGGCCCAGAGGATCCGTTGCGCCTTCACACCGTTCACGTAGAACTCCCTTCGCTCCGAGGAGGGTACGGAAGGCGTCTCCGAGGTGAAAGCGGGAAGTGGGCGCCGGGCCGGCCGAACCGGCCGACCCGACAAAAACGAGGGCGGGGTGGCCCCGCTAGCGAAGCCGGAAGCGCCCCAGCATCTCGTCGAGCGACTCGGCCTGGCGGAAGAGCTGCTCCGCGGACGACGCAGCTTCTTCGGCTGCCGCCGAACTGCGAGCCGTGACGGAGTCGATCTGGCCGAGGTTCGCGCTCAGCTCGGTGATCCCCGCCGCCTGTTCTACCGTGGCCGCCGCGATCTGCGCGACGAGTTCCGACGCTTCCCGGACTCCACTCGCGATCGACTCGAGCGCGACCGTGGTCTCGTCCGCGATGGCCCGTCCGTTCGCGACCCGTTCGAGGGATCCCCGGATCAGTCCCGACGTCTCGTGAGCGGCCGCCGCACTCCGCGCGGCGAGGCTTCGGACCTCCTCTGCGACCACGGCGAAGCTCCGTCCGTGCTCGCCGGCACGTGCGGCCTCGATGGCTGCGTTCAAGGCGAGCAGGTTCGTCTGCTCCGCGATCTCGTCGATCGCCTCGATGATCTTTGCCATCTGCTCGCTCGACTCCGAGATCTCCTTCATCGCCGCGTTCAGCGCCTGCATCCGGTCCGCCCCCTGCTGGGCAGCCTCGAAGGCGTGACGTGACACGTCGTCCGCCCGTTTCGCCGACTGCGCGTTGAGTTCGACCTGCGCACTCAGCTCGGTGGTCGCGGAGGACATCTCCTCGAGCGACGCGGCCTGCTCGGTCGCGCTCCTTGCGGTGTCCGCACTGGCGGCGCGAATCTCACTCGAACTCGTCGCCACCATCTTCGCCGCTTCCTTCACTCCCCCGAGGAGTTCGCTCAGGCTGTCGCCCATCTTCCGGAGAGCGTGTCCGAAGTGGTCACGGTCGGAGGCGATCTCCGCCTCGGCCGTGAGGTCGCCGTCGGCGATCGTGTCTGCCACGGTCGCCTTTCGCTCCAGACCATCGGCCATCAGGTCGAGGGCCTTGCCAAGCCGAGCCACTTCGTCCGAGCCGTTCATCCGGAGGCGTCCGGTCAGGTCACCGAGTGCGATCTGATCGGCCATATCGACGGCTCGGAGAACCGGCACGGAGATCTTGCTACTCGAGTAGAGGCCGAGGCCGATAGCAGCGCCCCCGGTGAGGAGCACGACGAGGCCGACCAAGAGTAGGTTCCGCCTGCCGTCCGCAGCGATGTGGCGCGGAGCTTCCTCGAACTCGTCGATGTAGGAGCTGGCCCCGATGATCCAATCCCAAGGTTCGTAGTAGACGCAGCGGGCGATCTTCATCCGGGCCTCGGAATCGCCCTTGTTCTTCCACGGGTAGTACTGGTCGAAGACTTCCTCCGTCCCGGCGGCCTTTGCCTTCTCCACGATCTCCCGGATGAAGTAGACCCCATCGGAGTCCGTCGCATCCCAGATGTTCTCGCCGTCCCGCTTCCCATCCTTGGAGATGACGTAGTTGCCCTTCCCGTCGAGCACATACACGTAGCCGGTCTGGGCGATCTGGATGTCCATGATCGAATGCCGCAGCTGCTTGGCGGACTCCATCGGAACGCCGAAGTAGCTGATCCCGATCACATCCCGGCCCGAACCGAAGATCGGCTCGTAGGCGGTGAGGTACCAGCGGTCGACGACGTAGGCACGGCCGCGGAAGGTCTCACCGGCGAGGACCGACTTCACGACCGGATTGGGAGAGCCGTCCGGGTTCGTCGCAGGGATGTATGTCCCGATCGCCCTCGTGCCGTCCCCCTTCATCACGTTGGTGCAAACGCGGAGCATGTCACCCGCCGGATTCATCCGTTGGAAGATGGTCGCGGTCCCGCCTGCGATCCGCTGCACTTCGTCCACGAGAGGCGACTCTGCCTCAGCCGACGCGTTCTGCCCGAGCCAGGTCGTGCCCACGACGAAGCGCGGGAGCGTGACTCGATTGGACTCCTTCGTGTACTGGTCCACAGCCTGCCAGGAGACGCTCTCGTCGGGATCGAGCGTGGGGGTTCCGAGCCGGGTCATCACGTCGCTGGTCAACCGGAGCCCTGCATCCACGTTCTGCTGGAGAACCTCGTGCTGGGACGCGCACATGTCGTAGACGCTCCTGGCGATCTGATCGAGATTCTCGAGGTTGATCCGTCGGCATTCGTCGCCGGCCACCTTGACCGCATCGCGCTGCTGGAAGAGCACGAGTACGAAGACGACCGCCAACGGGATGATCGACTGGGCCAGGCCGGTCAGGACCAGCTTTGCGCGGAGCGAACGAAGCATCGAAACCCCCTTGGGGATCGTCACGGAACGCGGGGCGGGAGACCCCGTACGCTGTGACGCTCATCCCCAATCACGCGGATCGACGGATGACATTCGCTTCTGTAGTGGCATCCGCCTTGCTCATGCTGCGCCTTGCCAGGTGGGAAATCCTTTCCTACCCTTCCGTCATCGGCTCGCCGCGAGCGGACGCGCGAGCGACTTGGGGTTGGGGTTCCAGGAGGATGACGATGCAGACCCCGACCCGACTCGCCGCGCTTGGCGCGAATGCCCTCACTCTCGGCCTCATCGCCGGACTCACCCTTGGACTTGCCTCCTGTGGGGACGACTCGCCCCCCACCCCGCCAATACCGGTCGGTGCCTGCTGTGTCGACGATGGCTGCGTGATCCTCGAGTCGACCGAGTGCTTCGATCGGGGAGTGTTCCTGGGATCGGGGTCGACCTGCGATCCGCCCGCATGTATCCCTAGCGGCGCGTGCTGCGAAGCAGGCGAGTGCACGCTCGTACTCCAAGGCGAGTGCACGACTCCTGGCGTCTACCAAGGCGACGACACTGTCTGTATCCCCAACCCCTGCCCCGAAACTGGCGCGTGCTGCCTCGACTCCCAGTGTGCAGAGCTGTCGTCGGACGAATGCGCCGCCCAGTCCGGTGACTACTGGGGCGACGGGACCCGATGTGCCGCGGAGCCGGATACGCTCGCAGGCCCGAACGCCGGTGGCGTGCTCCTCCTCCACTACGCGGAGGATCTCACCGGTACCGAGGCGGGACGGTCATGTCGCTTTGGAATCAGCCGGTGCGACGAAATCGTCGACCAAGCTCCCGCCGACGCATCGGTGCTCTTGGCCGTGTTTGCGGCCTTCCCGCCCTCCGCTACCCCGGAAGTCGGCTCGATTCGGCTGGGAATCCTCCATGGCATGGAGGTCACGAACTGGGCGGTCTGTGCGCCGTCCGAGGAAATCACCTCGAACTGGCCCGAACCGACGAGCGGACTCGTCGCGAGCTGGGGAGGTCCGGCTCAGAGCGAGCTCTTCTTCCCGGTTTGTTGGTTCGAGGGCTACTCCGAGGAAGGGAGCTTCGATCTGATCGATCATCCGGTGCTGGGACCACCGGGGTTCTCAGACGAGTCCGTTCCGCCCCAGTTCGCCCCGGCCGCCGCGCTCGGGCGGCTCGGCTTCGGCAGTGTTCCAGGACGGCGTCTCTGCCCCTGTCGCTGAGGATCAGGTCGGGAAGGAGATGGCCATGGTCGTCCCACGGCCCGGGGCGCTCTTCTCCACCCAGATCTTCCCGCCGTGGTAGTCCTCGACGATCCGCTTCGCGAGGGTGAGACCGAGTCCCCAACCCCGCGCCTTGGTCGTGAAGCCCGGGGAGAAGATCTGACGGACTTCCTTCGAGGTCATCCCGCGTCCACGATCGGTGATCCGGATCATCACGGACTCGATGTCCTTCCGGTAGACGACATCGACTTCGATCGCGCCGCGGTCCCCTTCCGTCGCATCGACTCCGTTCTTCAGAACGTTCTCGACCACCCACTCGATCAGCTCCTTGTTGATGCTGACCGGAGGGACGAGGTCGTACCGTTCGCGGATCTCGATGTCTTTGCCGAGATGGGGCGTGCGCCGACGGAAGTAGCGAACGGCCTCCGAGACGATCGGCGCGACGTCCGCGATCTCGAGCCTAGGCATGGAGCCGACTTGCCCGAAACGGTTCGCCACCTTCTGGAGACGCTCGGAGTCGGACTCCATTTCGTCGAGCATCTCGGAGAAGAACTCGCGGTCGAGTTCGACGCGATCCGCTTTGTCGTCTACTTCGAGCTGCCGCTCCCGCATGAGTTCGATCCAGCCCAAGAGCGACGAGATCGGCGTCCCGAGCTGGTGTGCGGTTTCCTTGGCCAACCCGATCCAGATCGCGCGCTGCTCGCTCGTCTTGATGCTTCGGTATCCGACGAGGGCGAGCGTGAGGAAGAGAAGGATCCCGCCGATCTGGACGAACGGAAGGATCCGGAGTTCCCGAGCGAGCGAAGACTCCCCGTAGTAGACGTACCCGAACGGCTCATCCTCGCCCGGCCGTTTGATCACGACCGGAGGGTTCGCCTCCGCAAACTCGTCTCTGATCTTGAGCAGCTCCGCGAGCGGACCTACCGCGGGAGGGTTCTTCGGGTCCATCTCCGCGATCGTCTCGACCGGGATGTCTCCGATCTTCCGGTCGGAGAGACGCCAGACGAAGGGACGACCGTCGGCGTCGGTCAGCACGACCGGAAAGTCCGCCTTCGCGACGACCTCCTTGTAGATCCGGCTGACCTGCTCGTTCTCGATGGCCGGAAGGATCGCTTCGGCGGTGAACTCGGCGAAGAGCGTGGCCATGCTTCGCGACTGCTCGTTGAGCTTTCGCACCTGGCGGGTCGTGTAGAACACACCGGCCGCCACCAGGATCAGCGTCCCGAAGAGTAGGTACGTTTTGAGGAGGAATGGCAGGTTACGTCGCGACATCGTCTACGGGCTCACTTCCAGCACCGAGTGGACGCGTCGTCCCCCAGTCCACGAACACGACCGCGGCCGACGTGGGAGACCAAAGGGGAGCCCTTCTGGCGCCCACCGACAGGCATGAGCCGCCTCCAGGTCACGCCCCCTTCCCCTCCGGGGTGAACTCTTCGAGCCCTCCCAGATAGGGCTTCAGCACCTCGGGCACGCGCACGGTCCCGCTCTCGGTCTGGTAGTTGTCGAGGATCGCGACCACGATCCGCGGCAGCGCCAACGCCGAGCCGTTGAGCGTGTGCGGATGGACGAGCTTGTTGTCCTCGTTCCGCCAGCGCAGGTTCATCCGGCGCGACTGGAAGTCCTCGAAGTTGCTGCACGACGAGACTTCGAGCCAACGCTCTTCACTCGGCGCCCACACTTCGAGGTCGTAGCACTTGGCCGCGGCGAAGGAGAGGTCTCCCGACGCGAGCGTGAGGATCCGGTACGGAAGCTCGAGTGATTGGAGAAGCGACTCCGCGATCCCGACGAGCGACTCGAGCTCGTCGTACGAGGTCTCGGGAGCGACGACCTTCACCACCTCGACCTTGTCGAACTGGTGCACGCGAACGAGGCCGCGCGTTTCCTTGCCGTACGTCCCCGCTTCGCGACGGAAGCACGGAGAGTAGCCCATCCGGTAGAGGGGCAGAGTCTCATGCGCGAGCTGATCGCCTGCGAAGAGGTTCGTGATCGACACTTCGGCAGTCGGAATGAGGAAGAGATCGTCCGGCTCGGTCCGGTACATGTCCTCTTCGAGCTTCGGAATCTGCCCGGTGCCGTACATCGTCTCGCGCTTGACGAGGTACGGAGTCGAGACCTCTAAGAAGCCGAACTTCTCTCGGTTGTGATCGAGGAAGTACTGGATGAGTGCGCGCTCGAGCCGCGCTCCCCACCCGGTGAAGACCGCAAAGCCAGAGCCCGAGAGCTTCGATGCACTCGCGAAGTCGAGGAGCCCGAGCGTCTCGCCGATCTCGAAGTGAGGCTTCCGCCAGGGCGCGGCCGGCTTCGGCTCTCCCCAGCTACGCGTGACGACGTTGTCGGCTTCCCCACCGATCGGAACCGACTCATGTGGCAAGTTCGGAAGCCAACGAAGACGTTCCGCGAGGTCTGTCTCGACCTCTTTGTGCTCTTGGTCGAGTTCCTTGATCTCCTTGGAGAGCTCCGCGAGCTGGGCCTTGAGTGCGGAGATGTCCTCCCCCGCCTTCATCCGCTGGGGAATCTCCTTCGAGCCCTTGTTGCTCTCGGCCTTCTTCGCCTCGACGATGCCGAGGATCTCGCGCACACGCGCGTCGAGCCGCAGGATCTCGTCCAGATCCACCTGTGTCTTCTTCGCGTCGAGCCCGCGCCGCACCAGCTCCGGCTCGGTCCGAATCCGCTTGATGTCGAGCATCCGCCCCTCTCGAAACTCGTCCCCCCGGGACGCGGAAGTCCTTGTCTCACACCTCTGTCGAGATCCGCCAAGCTAGCACACGGGCTGGGAACGGTCAAACGGAGGGGTCAGAGGAACCGGGAAACCACCGCTAGAATCAGGCTCACGAGCAGGACTACGAGGAAGGTGGGCCCGTCGCCGATCCGGCGGGCGAGCAGGTGGGTCGTATGGTCCCTCCCACCTACCCAGGGGGGCGTCCTTCGTGCCAAGCGGGTCAGGACGACGAAGCCCAGGTCGAACAGCGGCCAGGCGAACGGGAGTGCGATCGCCACCATCGACCGCCCAGAACCAGCCCGGAGGAGGGCAGCACCGAGGAGACCCGCGGCGATCAGCCCGACGCACTGACTCCCGGCGTTTCCGAGGAAGGCGCGCGCGGGCGGGTGGTTCCAGCCCAGGAAGCCGAGGGACGCACTCGCGCCGACCAACCCCAAGATCGCGAACTCGGACGTGCCGGCCCCCATCGCGAGGTGAAGCAGTCCCACCATCGACGTCGCTCCGACCACCCCGTCGAGGTTGTCGAAGATCTGGAACGCCAGGTGAAGCGCGAATGCGATCGCGAGGACCAGCGCGAACCACGCTGTGGACGCCCCCGCCTGGGAAGCGCTGGCGGTCGCGCGGCCGATCAGGGCGAGCGCGGCATGACCCGTTGCGGGGGGCGCGAATCCGATCCAGTCCGGTCGCCAGCCGTCGAAGTCGAACCAGAGGAGGCTGACCCGGAGGAACAGTCCGAGGAAGAGGAGCGCCGTCGTTCCCTTGATCAGGGGCGAGACCTTGCCGTGGTCGTCCATCAGACCGAGCACGAAGGCCAGCACGACGAGTCCCGCACAGTAGATCCCGGTGCGGCTGTGGAAGTACTCGAGCAGAGCCGCGAACGCGACGCCCAGGACCCAGCCGGTGAGCCAGCCGATTCCGCCGGTGCGGGGAACGGACCGGACGCTGTGGCGGTCGTCCCGCGCGTGGTCGAGCCATCCTCCACGCACGAGCCTCCGGGTCCAGAGTGGAATGCTCGCCATGGTGAGGCCCGCCGCAACCACCACGACGGTGAGGAGCGGCGACCCCGGGCCTACGGGAGCGAAGAGCGGAGACGGGTTCAGTGGAGTCCTCGCGAGGCGTCCGGGCGAACGGCGCCCCGGGCGGGTAGCCCGGACTCGCGCACTCCCCTCTCGGCTTCGCGGGGCGCAGACGCCCGACCGTTCCTGCCCTCGGGAATCTCCACCTCCTCATGGGGCGGCACATCCTCCCGGACCCATTCGAAGTAGCGCGCGAGGAGCTCGTCGAGCGAGGTGAATCGGCGAGATCCCGTCACTCCTTCGAGCTTGGTGAGGTCAGGGACACGGTGCGACGACTCCTCGAACCCAGGGCCGTAGGCATCGTCGAACGGAACGAACGCGATCTTGGACGAAGAGCCCGTGAGCCGTCTGACCTTCTCGGCCAACTCCAGCACGGAGATCCGCTCGTCCGATCCGACATTGAACACTTCACCGTTCGCTTCCGGCGCCGCTTCGAGACGAAGGACGTTCTCCACCACGTCGCCGACGTACGAGAAGCAGCGCGTCTGGGAGCCGTCCCCGTAGACGGTGATCGGGTCCCCAGCAATCGCCTGCTCGAAGAAGCGCGGAATGACCATGCCGTAGGTCGACATCTGCCGCGGTCCACTCGTATTGAAGCAGCGCACGACGGTGACGGGGATGCCGTGGGCGTCGCCTGACCCGAGGGCCAGGTACTCACCCGCGATCTTCCCAGCCGCGTATGACCACCGCGGGGAGTTCGCGGGGCCGATCACGAAGGTCCCCTCCTCCACGAGGGGCGCATCGCCGCTCTTTCCGTAGACCTCGGAACTCGAGAAGTAGATGAGCCTCGGGCTGGGCGAAACCGAGCGAGCCAACCCGACGAGCGAGAGCACGCCTTCGAGGTTGTTCTCCAGGCAGGAGAGTGGCGCCCGAGTCACCTCTCCGACTCCGACGGAGGCGGCGAGATGGAAAATCGTGGAGCAGCCACGAGCCGCGTAGGCGAGCGTCTCGGGATCTCGGACGTCCCCCACGACGAGGTCGACCGTCCCCGCGAGGGCGTGGCCGTCGATATTGGCCTTCCGCCCGGTGGAGAGGTTGTCCAGAACCCGAACGGTTCGGCCCCTACGAACCAGTTCGTCGACGAGATGGGAGCCGATGAAACCAGCGCCGCCGGTCACCAGGACTAGAGACTTCAGAGCGCGTATCCTCATCCGGAGAACGGTGGGGAACCCGAGTTCGAGGCCAAAGCGCCCCGAACGAATCGGTGCAATGCGGGGCCGTCAGCGGGTTCCGTCGTCAAACAAGCACAACGCTACGGAGCGCCCCTCCCGGGGTCAACTCGTTTCGCACCCCCCACTTCCGTCCGGTACCGGCCGAGCCTCCATGCTCGGCCCGTCCCCAGCACAGGTGGAGAGCCTCCCAAGCCGTGACTACTTGTCCTTCCGGGACCAGTCGTACGGCACGTCGTTGTCGTGCGGCGCGACCCGGTACTCGTCCGGATTCTCGTAGTCGTAGTGCTCGGTCGGAATGTTGAGAAGGATCCCTGTCTCCGTCCCCACCCCCTTCATGCCATGGAGCACGAAGTTCGGGATCCGAACGAGGCAGGGGTTCTTCTCACCGATGAAGAACTCGTTCACTTCACCGTGGGTCGGAGACTCCTTGCGTCCGTCGTAGAGCACGACCTTGACCATGCCCTTGACCACACAGAAGTGATCCGTCTGCTTCTCGTGGTAGTGCCAGCCCTTCACCACACCCGGATAGACCGCGGTGATGTAGGCCTGGCCGAACTTCTCGTAGAAGCTGTCGTCGTTGCGGAGGATCTCCATGAGATACCCCCGCTCGTCGGCGAGCACGTTGAGTTTCTTGACGACGACTCCGTCGATCACGCCGCTCCACCCTTCTTCTTGGCCTTACCGGCCTTCTTCGATGCCTTGGCCTTGGAGCCACCGGAGGCTGCCGCAGGAGCGCCGTTGGGGCCACCGTCGAACCCACGGCCGACACCGAGGTACTGGAACCCGGCGTCGCGCAGCTTGGCCGGATCGTAGATGTTCCTGCAGTCGACGACGCGCGCGCTCTTCATCGCCTTCTTGAGCGTTCCGAGGTCGAGCTGACGGAACTCGTTCCACTCGGTCGCGATCACGAGCGCATCCGCTCCCTTGGCCGCTTCGTATGCGTCCTGCGTGAAGTCGACGTTCTTGAGTTCGAGAGCCGCCGTCTCCATCGCGATCGGGTCGTAGGCCCGAACCACCGCGCCCTTCTTCTGCATCCCCTTGATCAGCTCGAGCGCAACCGAGTCACGCACATCGTCGGTCTGCGGCTTGAAGGAGAGACCGAGCACTGCGATCGTCTTCCCCTCGAGGTCACCGACCAGGCTCTCGACCTTGGTCAGCATGCTCTGCCGCTGGCGCTTGTTCACCGCGATGGTCGCGTTGACGATGGCGCTCGGAACTCCGAGAGCCTTGCTGAAATCGGCGAGCGCGAGCGTGTCCTTGGGGAAGCAGGAGCCACCGTAGCCGGGCCCCGCGTGGAGGAACTTGGGCCCGATCCGGCGGTCCTGTCCCATCGCCTTCGCGACGACCTTGACGTCACCGCCCACGGCCTCGCAGATGTTCGACATCTCGTTGATGAACGAGATCTTGGTCGCGAGGAACGCGTTCGACGCATACTTGATCAGCTCTGCGGTCTGGACGTTCGTCCGGACCATCGGGGTCTCGTTGAGATAGAGCGGGCGGTAGATCTCGGTGAGGATCTGCTCCGCCTTCTTGGACCACGTGCCGATGACGACGCGGTCCGGACGCATGAAGTCCTCGACGGCAGACCCTTCGCGGAGGAACTCGGGGTTGCTCGCGACGTCGTACGGAACGTTCTTCTTCCGCTCCTTCAGCACCTTCCCGATCAGCTCGTGGACGTTGCGTCCCGTCCCGACCGGCACCGTGCTCTTCTGGACGACGAGCTTGTAGGAAGTCATCGTCTCCGCGATCGTACGGGCTGCGCCGAAGACTTGAGAGAGGTCCGCTTCCCCACCCTTGCCGGGCGGAGTCCCCACCGCGATGAAGATGGTGCGCGCACCCTTGATCGCCTTGGCGAGGTCCGAGGTGAAGACCAGTCGCTCGTTGTCGACGTTCCGCTGTACCACCTCTCCCAGGGAGAACTCGTAGAACGGGATCTTCCCGTCCTTGAGCTTGGCGATCTTGTTTTCGTCGAGGTCGACGCAGGTGACATGATTCCCGAAGTCGGCCAAACCAGCGCCTGTTACCAGGCCGACATACCCCGTTCCCAGAATCGCGATCTTCTCCATCGACTCCTCCGTAGTCCCACTTGCACGAAAGCGTAAATGGTAGGCCGTCCGTACGCAGAGGTCAATCGAACGCCCCGTTCGAGCACCGTGAGTGCTTGCTGGAACGATGCGCAACGGTCCTAGTGGCCACCTTCGGCCCTTTGCTCAGCCCTGACCGGTCCGCGGTCGCCCGTGATCGGCCCATGGACGGCCCTCTCCCAGCCCTCCACCCGGCCACGGCTCTCTCAGCGCGGGCACCTAGCGGCCTACCTACCTTCCATTCTCTCGACCATCGCGCGGGCTACCTGGACGGGATCCGTCGCTCTCGTGATCGGCCGCCCCACGACGATCCAGTCCGCACCGCCTGCGACGGCCGCTTCAGGAGTTCCAACAGCGACCTGGTCGCCCCTATCCCCTTCCGGCAGCCGGATTCCCGGACAGACGAGAACCGGATTCGGCCCATGGGCCCCGCGGAGCGGACCGGCCGCGTCCACCGGTGCGACCCATCCGTCGAGCCCCGCGGCCACGGCGCTTCCCGCGAGCGCGACCACGTCGTCCCAAGGGCGCTCCGGATCGGGTGCGGCCAAACTGGTCAGCCGAGTGACGCCAACGAGGAGCGGCGCCGATTGGCCCCTCCCCCGGAGTTCTGCAGTGACGGCCGACACCGCCTCGAGTGCGGCCTGGCCGGCCGGCACGTGGACGGTCGTGAGATCGACTCCATGCGCGGCGAGGCTCCGGACTGCGCTCGCCATCGTGTTCGGGATGTCGTGGAGCTTGAGGTCCAGGAAGATCCGCTTCCGTCGCTCACGCAACGCTCCCAAGAACGACGGCCCTTCGGCGTAGAACAGCTCCATGCCGACCTTGTACCAACACACCGCGTCCCCGAGCCGATCGACCATCTCGAGCGCGGTCTTCCCGTCTGGGAAGTCCAAGGCCACGATCAACCGATCGAGAGCGGTCCCCGGCCGGAGGGGGTTCGTGTCTGGCGCGGTCTGGGTCATCGTTACTCCTTTCAAGGGCGAGCGGGCCCGCTCGGGTCGAGGTACGAGCCGATCAGATCTCCGATGCTCGTGAGTCCCTCCGAGCGGAGGAAGTCCTTCATTCCGTCCTGGATCCGGGCCGCGATGTCGGGGACCCGGAACGATGCCGTCCCTACCTGGACGGCCGAGGCGCCGACGACGAGGAACTGGAGCGCGTCGTTTGCGGAGGCGATCCCCCCGCACCCCACCACGGGAAGCGGAGTCGCTCGCACCGTCTCGCGAACCTTGGCCAGTGCAAGCGGACGGATGGCGGGTCCGGAGACTCCGCCGGTGCCGAGCGGGATATGGCTCCGTCGCGTCTTCACGTCCACCGAGAGCCCGACGAACGTGTTCACCGCGGTGAATGCGTCGGCGCCAGCATCCGCGCAGGCCTTCGCCACGACGCCGATGTGGCTCACGTTCGGACTGAGCTTGGTCCAGAGCGGCAGCTTCGTGACGTTCCGCACGGCCGTGATCACTTCGGCAGCGGACTCGGGGCGCTGACAGAACTCGATCCCGCCCTCCTTCACGTTCGGACACGAGACGTTGATCTCATACGCGACGATCCCGTCCACGCCTTCCAAACGCTGGACCGTTTCGACGAACTCCTCGGCGCGCCTCCCGCCCACGGACGCGATGATCGGCACGCCGAGCGCGCGCAGCTTCGGCAGCTTCTCTTCGCGGAACCGATCGACGCCGACGTTCTGGAGGCCGATCGAGTTGATGAGCCCGGCCGGAGTCTCGTGGAGCCTGAGCGGCTCGTTCCCGCGCCGCGGTTCCAACGTGATCGTCTTCGTCACGATCCCACCGAGCTCGCCGGCCCGCGTCAGTTCGGGCGACTCGGAGCCGTACCCGAACGTCCCGGACGCTACGAGCACCGGCGTCGGAAGGGTGACGCTTCCCACCCGAACGGAGAGGTCCAGCTCACCACTCATTCCCGTACCCCTTCCCAGTCGACCCGCTCGGCATCGAAGACCGGGCCGTCCACACATGCAAAGCGGTAGTGACCGAACTCGTCGCCGACTTCGTCCTCGCTCTGCTTCACCGGGACGGCGCATCCTGCGCAGATCCCGAATCCGCAGCCGAAGAGAGTCTCGAGCGAGACCTGGGCCGGAAAGCCGCGAGCGATCGCCCAGTCCGAGAGCGCATGGAGCATCGGGTTGGGACCGCACGAGTAGATCGCGTCCGAGTCGGGCCGGATCCGCCCCTCTTCGAGCAACG
Organism: Candidatus Eiseniibacteriota bacterium; assembly: GCA_020633975.1. Lineage (GTDB taxonomy): Bacteria > Eisenbacteria > RBG-16-71-46 > CAIMUX01 > CAIMUX01 > JACKCR01. The sequence continues at coordinate 1,412,933 of JACKCR010000002.1, forward strand.
CGTCCAGAAGCCCGAGAAGGTGACCATGGAATCCGACCGAACCGTCTTGGGTCGCGATCTCGATCGGGTAGGCCGGGTCTTCGAGTTCGTGCAGCTGATCCGGTCCGCGCACGCCGAAGAGAAGGAGCCCCTCCGGATGCGTCTTGCGGATCTGGTCGCCGAGGGAAAGGAGCGGAGCCACTCCCCGTCCGCCGCCGACGAGAATCGGTCGTCTTCCCGGGATCGGGCGGAAGCCGCGTCCCAACGGACCTACGAGAGACGTGTGCTCGCCAGGTCGACACGCCGCGAGCGCCCGGGTGCCGTCTCCGACGGGCGCGAACACGAGGTGAAGTCGCAGCTCGCCGGACCCTTCTCGCGTGCGGGCGATCGAAAAGGGGCGACGGAGCACGAACGGATCGGCCGGCCGGCACTCCACCTGTACGAACTGTCCGGGTTCCGCAGGCCCCCAATCCGAGGGGAGCCGGAACACGATCTCACGGATCTCCTTCGTCAGTGGGTCGTTCCGGAGGATCTCCGCACTGACGATTCGGGGATGTGGGAGTGACAAGGGATCTCCTAGGTCCAGCGCAATCCGCGCCGGTCAGGGTTCGAGGGATCGGGTACGCAGCGAATCCTCGGGAGCTACGGGGACAGACGTCGAATCAGACCCGGTCGAATCAGACCCGGTCGAATCCGCCGCATTCGATCCAACCGCGGGAACCTGACTTGTCGGGTCAGCCACGGGAGACCCGTCCTCCGCGCCGCGTGGCGGTCTTGGTAGAACGGAGCGGATCGGCCTCCCGAGCGAATCGAGGGCGACGGGAATCGGTCGGCCCAACGAATCGAGCGCCGAGAAGCGACGCGCGTCCCGTGAGTCCGGTCCCATCCGACCCAATCCGAGCGAGTCCCAGACCGCAGACGTGGAGTCGGAGAACATCGGCCGTCCCAGTGAATCGACCGGCATCCCGGCGAAACGACCGTCTCCGAGCATGCCGCGCCCGCGCAGCAGGTTCACGTCGGAACTCGGTGCGTCCCCCTCCTCTGGCAACGGGGCGGCTTCCGGCTCAGGCTCGGGTTCCGGTTCCGGTTCCGGTTCCGGCTCGACGAGGAGCGCCGCTAGCCCGCTCGTGTCCGCACCCGCATCAGCGAGCACCTGGATCGCCGCGCGCGCCTGGGTCGACGCTGGATAGCTCGCGACGACGTCCCGCAGCTGCTCGTATCCGGTGTCGTCCGGAAGGTCGTCCTCCTCGAGGTGGATCCACGCCTCGGCATAGGCCGCGCGCGCCGCAATCTTGGACTCGGGATACTGATCCACGACGAGTTGGTACTGGGCCAGAGCGGCCGGGACATCCTTCTTCGAGTAGTAGTAGAGCTCGGCGATCTGGAGTGCGGCCCCCGCACGCTTGTCCTCACCGGAATCCGTCCCCGCCGCTTCTTCCGAGGACAGGGCACGCAGCTTGCGGAGGTCCGCGGCCCGGGCACGGGCCAGGTCTCGAAACGCCGGCCGGAGGTTTCCCCTCGCCGCCTCGTCATAGGCCCCTTGGGCTGCGTCCAGCGAGTCCATGTAGGCTTCGTAGGTGTACCCGATCTGATACTGGGCTTCGTGGGAGTAGGGCGACGCTTTGTCCTTCTCCAGGATTTCGCGTAGCACCTCGATCGCGAGTTCCGGACGGCCTTCGCGGTTGTACGCCTGGGCCAGACCGAGACGGACGCGAGCCGGGTAGTCGCCTCGATTCCGCAAGTTCGCTTCGTTCTTCGGGAGCTGCTGCGTCAACCGATCGATGGCCTCGTCGGCCCGCCCGAGACGGACGAGCGCCTCGGCCGATCGAAGCTGCGACTCCTCGTACCGAGACTGGTCCTTGGTCTTCGCCGCCAACTCCTCGTACGCAGTGAGCGCGCTGTCATAGCTCCCAGCTTCGAAGTAGAGCCGACCGATCTCGAGGAGTCCGTCCTGTCCGCGGTCGTCCTTCGGGTAGGAGTCGACCAGCGTGCGATAGCGCCGGATCGCCTCGCTCCGTTCGCCTTCCTTCTCCGCGCTTCCAGCCAGGGTGAACAGAATGTCCGGCTTCTGCTCCAACTTGGGATCCGTGGCGAGCGCGTTGTCGAACGCCTTCTCCATCTCCTCGTAGCGACCGCGCTCATGGAGCGCCAAACCCTTGACGTAGTAGGCCCGCGCGAGGAAGTCGGAATCCGGAAACCCCTGGATGAACCCGTCCAAGGTGACCAGTGCGGAGTCGTACGCCGCTTTGCCGTAGTAGGACGCGCCGAGGAGGTAGACCGCGTCGTCGGCCCAGCGGCTGTCCCCGTGGAAGTTGAGGACCTTCTTGCACTGGAGGATGGCGTCGTCGTACCGACGTACCGCCTCTTGTGGGACGGGGTCGTTGGCTGCCGCCCCGCGCGCGCTCGGGGTCGTCCGAAGAGCCGTCAACCGGATCCTCTCCGCCGCCTCGTAGTGCCGCTTTGCGAAGTAGAAGGTGTTGAAGTAGGCGCACCCGGCGAGGAACAGCATGAGGAACGGAGCCGATGGACGCCCCCAGCGGGCAAGTCGCGACGTCCACCCGGAGGGACGGGATCCCGTCCCCCCCGGCCGCTCACGATGGCTTCCGAAGCCTCTCACTCGAAACGTCCCCTTGCTCAGCGCTGGTTCTCCCCGACCGGTACGGCCGACGTCCCTGTCCCACCCCGCTCGGGCATGCCCGGTTCCTGAAACGTCACCGAGCCCATGGAGAGAGTGAGCCTCACGGCGACCGGAAGGGTGTGCCCCACGAACGGACAGTTCCGCCCCATCGACTCGAACGTCTCCGCCGCGATGGTACGACGGGCGGAGAGATCGAGCACGGTGAGATCCGCCCACTCTCCCACCGAGAGCGTAGGAACGGGCAGTCCGAGGATCTCCCGGGGCCGCGAAGAGAGTGCTCTCACGAACGATCCGAGACTCCAACCGCCTTCTTCCACGAGGACGGCGAATGACGCGGAGACGACCGTCTCGAGACCGGCCACCCCGAATGGCGCCCGATCGAACTCGACGTCCGTGGCGACGCGGGTGTGCGGGAAGTGATCGGAGACGATCACGTCGATCGTCCCATCCATCACCCCCCGGCGGAGTGCGGCTCGGTCGCTCTCCTCCCGGAGAGGCGGGTTGCACTTGAAGCGTGGGTCGTAGTCCCGCAGCGCTTCGTCGGTGAATGTGAGGTGATGAGCCGTGACTTCGGCGCTCACGTCGAGACCACGCTCCTTCGCACGACGGATCATCTCCACCCCGGCCTCGCTCGAGACGTGCTGCACGTGGACGCGACATCCGGTGAGCGCAGCGATCGAGAGGTTCCTGGCCAGCGTGATCTCCTCGCAGGAACTCGGGATCCCGCGGAGACCGAGGGTGGTCGAGACGAACCCCTCGTGCATGACTCCTCGTCCCCGTAGGTCGGCGTCATCGCAGTGGACGAGCACCGGGAGCCCGCACATCCGCGCATACTCCATCCCGCGGCGAAGCACCTCGCTCGATGCGGTGGCATGCCCGTCGTCCGAAACACCGACCGCGCCGGTATCGGCCAGCTCCCACATTTCGGTGAGCTGCTTGCCGTCGAGCCCCTTGGTGAGCGCTGCCACCGGGTGGACCGTGGTCCCGCACGTGCCACGCGTCCGTTCGTGGATCAGGTCGATCACAGCCCGCGTGTCGTTCGGGGTCGGCGTGCTCGGCATCGCCGCCACCGCGCTGAACCCACCCGCCGCCGCGGCGCGAGAGCCGGACGCGATCGTCTCCGCGTCCTCACCGCCCGGTTCACGCAGGTTCACATGCAGATCGAAGAGGCCGGGGACGACGGTGGAGCCTCCCAGGTCGAGCTCGGGGAGCCCGTTCCCCACCAGCTCCGGGCCGATCGCCGCGATCTTGCCCTCTTCGATCCGTACATCGCAGGGCGCCGGATCGATCGCCCCGTTGTCTCCCAACCTCCGGACGTTGCGGAGAAGGAGGTTTGCTTTCGTCTCGCTCATGCTCACTCCCTCCTACAGCGCCACCGGCTCGGGAACGTTCGCGGCTCCACTCGCTTGCCAGACGAGGAAGCAGACAGCCATGCGAACGGCCACTCCGTTCGCAACCTGCTCGAGGATCACGGACTCGGGACCGTCCGCTACCTCGGAATCCATTTCCACTCCCCGGTTGATCGGTCCCGGGTGCATGACGAGGAGGTTCGGCGTGTTTCTGACGTGGTGTTGTCCCAAACCGAACTTGAGGGCGTACTCTCGGATCGAGGGAAGGAAACCGCTCTCCATCCGCTCGAGCTGGAGCCGGAGCACGATCACGACGTCACACGCTTCCAACGCTTCGTCGATTCGATGCGTGACCCTCACCCCGAGCCGCTCGATGTCCCGCGGCATCAGAGTCTGCGGACCAACCAACGTGACGTTCGCGCCGAACTTCTTCAGCCCCCAGATGTTCGACCGCGCCACCCGGCTGTGCGCGATGTCGCCGACGATCGCGACCCTCAACCCGTCCAACTTTCCCTTGTGGGCCCGCATCGTGTAGAGGTCGAGAAGCCCTTGCGTCGGGTGCTCGTGAAAGCCGTCACCCGCGTTGATCACACATGCGTCGACGTTGCGCGCGAGGTAGTTCGGCGCACCAGAGGCGCCGTGCCTCAGCACGACCATATCGACCGCCATCGCTTCGATGTTTCGCACCGTGTCCTTCAGCGTCTCGCCCTTCGACACGGAGGAGCCGCTGGCGGAGAAGTTGATCACGTCTCCCGAGAGTCGTTTCTCTGCGAGTTCGAACGAAAGCCGGGTGCGAGTGGATGGTTCGAAGAAGGTATTGCAGATCGTGACCCCGCGAAGGCTCGGCACCTTCTTCACCTGGCGGCCGATGACCTCCTTGAACGAACTAGCGGTGTCGAGGATGTGCTCGATCTCTTCCCGCGATAGGTCTTCCAGGCCGAGGAGATGCTTCCTACGAAACGCGCCCTCGCTCATTCACCCTCCCCGCGCGGGATCTCGCGATCGAGTTCGTCGATCCGGATTCCGTCTTCTCCGTCGATCTCTTCGAGGTGAACGTGGATCACTTCCCGTCGTGAGGTCGGGACGTTCTTCCCGACGTAGTCCGCACGGATCGGCAGCTCGCGATGCCCACGGTCGACCAGGACGGCGAGCTGGATGGCGCGGGGCCGGCCGAAGTCGATGATCGCATCGAGTGCCGCTCGCACCGTACGTCCCGTGAAGAGCACGTCGTCGACCAGGACGACGATCTTGTCGTCGAGGTTGTACGGAATCTCCGTCGGCCGCGCGATCGGCTGCTGGGCCACCTTCTGTAGGTCGTCGCGGTAGAAGGTGATGTCGAGGATGCCGAGCGGCACCGACGCCCCTTCGAAGTTCTTGATGTTGTCCTGAACTCTCTCCGCCAACGGAACCCCACGACGCCGGATCCCGATGAGGACGACGTCCTCGATCCCCCGGTTCCGCTCGACGATCTCGTGGGAGATGCGGACGATCGCCCGACGCATCTCGTCCGCGTTGACGATGAAGGCCTTGTGCTTGAAGTTCATTCAGACCTCCGACACGAAGTACGGATCCACGGCCGGGCCAGGCACACTTTCACCCAGGACGTGGTAAGGAAAGGGCGCACACGGCGACTCGGCGCGGTGCTGCCTCGCGGTAGGCTCATCTCGAGAGGCTCCTTTCTGGTCTCGCGGGACCAGATTAAAGGCGGAAGCCGGTTGGCGTTCCTCCAGAACGCTCGCGGGAAGGTAGCAGCTGCCACCTGGGCAGGGCCAGCAGGAAGATTGGCGCGTCAGCCCTTGGCAGAGCTCTCCCGCGTCGGTGCCGCGTGAGCCTGGCCGCGTCTCGTTGAGGGTTCTGAGCAGGTCCCGTCAGCGGGTGCGGATCGTGGCAATCGACACCGCGACCGCCTCTCCGATGTCGGGCAGACTCACGGCCGGAAGGAGATAGTCGACCTGGAGCCGAACCCCCTTCCCCGTCGTCACGACCACTCGGTCGTTGCGAAAGGCCGCCGACTCGATCCGGACGAAGAGGAGATCCTGTCCCGCGAAGTGAAGGCGGTCCTGCTGGAAGCGGGCGCCGGTGGCCTTGCTCTGCGCCGCCTCGATGTACCCCGAGGTCCAGGCGTCGACGTCCGGCACCGACTGCTGCACGAACTCGCCGACGAAGATGCGCGCTTCCGTACCCGGGACGGCGAAGACCATCCGGGGAAGCGTGAAGTAGGGACCGTCCGAACCAGGGGTCTGGCCGAGAGCACTCCGGGCCTGTGCGACGAACTCATCCGCAGCACGCTCGAATACTACCGGAGCTCGAAACTCGAACCCTGCTTCCTCGTCGACCTGGAGGCGACCGAGGAGCGCGAGCCGCTCCGGGGTGAGGAACCCCGCGTCACTCGCCGAACCAGCGCCATCCGCGGCTTCACCGCCGGCTCCGCCGAGGTCCGTACTCGGTTGGGCGTCCCCAGCCGGCGCCGAGCCGGCGTCTTCCGTCGTCACCGCACCGGGTGTCGACTCGGAGTCGGTCTTGCCCTTCTCACTCCCACAGCCCGCCGTGAGGAGGGCGACGAAGAGAGCAACGACGGCCACCCGAGCGGGAGGCTCCCGCAGAAGAGTCCAAGCGATACGTATTGCGTTCATGGTCGGCAGGATGTGGGAACTCCGAGGTCCGCGTCAAGAGACGCGCGTCTCACCACCATCCGGCATCGCGGGTCAGCGTTGCGGAGCCGGCAGCTGACTGCGCAGGCTGCGAAGCCCCCGATACCGCTCGACGTGGAAGTGGAGGAAACTCTCCACGATCTGCTCGAGTGCCTCGCCCCAACGGAACTCGGCTTCCTGACGTCGGTCGTCAGCCTCCTCGTCCACCGCGCCTCTCGCACGTTCCGACGAGGGTAGGTTCGCACCGGTCGGCTCGGATCGGACCATGGAACGGATCCGAAGGAGCGCACGAACGGTGAGTGGGTAGCCCGACTCGACGAGACGGGCGCAGTCGGAGCAGAGGGCGCCGCCTTCGCTCGGGCGAAAGAGCCAGATCTCTCCCCGTTCCGACGGGTCCAGCGGGGCAAACGCCGCTTCGTCGAGGGACCGATCACAGTGGAGACAACCGTCGAGCAGGAGCGCATACCCCAGGATCGACGCCGCGCGCAGTTGAAACGCGCGGAACACCTCGTTCACACGGGAACGCCGCGTCGTCTCGAGCCGCGCGAGCACTCGTAGCACGAGCGCATAGAGAGGAGGAGACGGTTCCTCTTCCAGGAGCATCCGATCCAGGAACTCGACGACCGCAGACCCGTAGACGAAGCGAAACGTCTCGCGGGCGAGGGCGGAGTGCGGTTCGATTACATCGCCGCTCCGCAGCATCTGGAGGTTCCGGCCGGATCGGAAGTAGACGACATACTCGGCACGCGCAAACAGCTCGAGGCTCGAACCGAGTGGGCTCTTCGGCTCCCGCACACCCTTTCCGATGACGGAGATCTTGCCGAGTTCTGCCGTGAGCAGCGTCGCCACCCGACTGGTGTCCCCGTAGCGGAGGTTCCTCAGCACGAGCCCGTCGGTACGAAGGATCTGAGACGTCATCCGGAGTTCGCGGCGGGAGTTCCACCACCCTTCGCATCGGTCAGCGTCACCTGGACCCAGAGGATCCGTCGGTCCGTCGCCTCCTCCACTTCGAGGAGCGCCCGCCCGAGGTCCACCTCGTCACCGGACTGCGGGATCCGTCCGGTGTACTCGAGGATGAGCCCAGCCACGGTTTCGTAGTCTCCCTCCGGGAGGACCTCCGCGACTTCGTCGTTGAACTCCTCGATCTCGCACGCGCCGTCGACTCGGTAGATCCCGGGTTCCATCGGAAGGATCCGCCGCTTCACCACTTCGTGCTCACCCACGAGATCACCGATCAACACCTCGAAGAGATCCTCCGCCGTGACGAGTCCGGCGGGGCTTCCGAACTCGTCCACGACGAGTGCGGCTTTGACGTCCGAGTGTCCGAGGTCGCCGAGGAGGTCGAGCCCGCGCATCGTCTCTGGATAGATCGGAGCGGGAGTCGCGAGTTCACTCACCGGTCGATCGATCTGACCGGGTTGCGCGAGATCGAGCATCCGGACCAGTCCGAGGATGTGGTCGACGGACTCCGTGTGCACCGGATAGGTCGTGTGCCTCGCCCCTCGGACATGGCCGAGCGCCTCACGCGGGGTCACCTCACCAGACAGCGCCACGACCTGCGAACGCGGCACCATGATCTCCTCGAGAGTGAGGGAATCGAGTTCGCGCACGGACTCGAGGAGCGAAACGGGGCTCGTTGGCTCCTCCGCCTTTTGATCGTGACTCGGTGCGGGTTCTGCGCGGTTCATCCGTGACCGGAGCGCTTCGAAGCCCAGAAGCAGCCAGAGCGAGATTCCCCGAAGCGGGGCGAGCAGCCAGAGGCCGAAACGAGGGAACGGCACTCCCTCACGGCGACGGCCGAGCGACAGGAGAAGCGCCGCAACGGGCCCGAGTGCGAGCGTCGTCAGCGCGGCCGTCCAGGGCGGTGCGGTCCGCCAGAACGCGTTCTTGAGAAGGACGCTGAGCCCGAAAAAGACCCAGAGCCCCAGATGAACCTCGATCGCCCGATGGAGCCTGGACCGCCGCTCTTCGTTGACGATGGTCGACTCCCATCCAAGGAGCCATACCACGAGCGCGGAGGTGCCCCAGACGAGGAGCGTGATCGGCTCGACCAAACTCACGCCTCGCCTCCTCTCCCGCCCTCGAGCCGAGCGCGAGGCGCCCCGTCCGGCGGTCCTGCCGCCGGCCCGTCGCCTCCTCCGGCCCCGTCCGCGATGAAGTGGAAGACGTCGGTCAGAGAGACGATGCCGAGAGTCCGTCCGCGTACGTCGGCGACAGCGCCGAGTGTCACTCGGTTCCGACGGAACTCCTCGAGCAGCCGACGCGCGGACACCTTTCTTGGCACACGGAGGAGTCGACGCAGGTGACGTCTCACCGGCTCCGAACCTCGACCTTCCAAGACGAGCGGCACGAGGTCCTTCGCGTGCGCGATGCCGAGAATCCGGTCGAGCGTTCCCTCCACGATCACGATACGCGTGCGACCGGACCGACGCATCTCTTCGAGCACCTCGCCAGCCGTGAGGCCGCCCTGGACCGTGAGAACCTGGTCCCGATGTGTCATCAGTTGTTCGACCGACGTGTCTTCGAGACCGAGCGCGCGCTGGAGGAGCAACTCGGCTTCGGGCGAGAGCGGCTCTTCGCCGTTCGTCCCGGCCACTTCGTCGACTTCGCCCATGTCCACGGATCCCGATCGCCAGCGGGACGGACGGAGGAGCAGGCATCCTTCCACGATCACCATTCCTACGAAGAGTACGACGAGGAACGGCCCATGCTCGCTCAGGCCGCCGTCAGCCCGCCCCACGTAGGCACCGACCGCGATCCAAGCCGAAGCCGCCGCCGCGAGCAGCATGACGTTCGTGGCGCCGGGCCGCGCCCAGCCGCGTGGCGAGATCGCGCGGATCACGAACGGCGACACCAGCCCCAAAGCCAGAAAGACCCAGACCAGACTCACCGCCGTGCCTCCCGCGCCCCTGGACGTGATGAAGTCACGAGCATCCCGGGACCGAGCCCACGCGATCTCGCTCGACGGCGACAGACCCGCTCCCGAGCCTCCATCTGTTTCCGCTCCTCCATTTCGATGTGGTCGTAACCGAGCAGATGTAGGACTCCATGCACGAGGAGCCGGACCAACTCCTCGCCCGGATCGACGGACTGATCCCCCGCCTGCCGAAAGCACTGAGGAAGGCTGATCGCGATGTCGCCGAGGAACGGACCGGATTCGGCAACCACCGGGGAAGACGGCTCGGGATCCTCGGGAAACGAGAGGACGTCGGTGGTCTTGTCCTTTCCACGAAACTGCGCGTTCAGCTCCTTCATCGTCCGATCGCCGCAGAAGAGGAGACCGATCGAAGCGTCGCCCTGAACCGACTCCGCCTCGAGACAGATCCCGAGCACGGAACGCACGGCCGTCCGATCGACTCGACCGCTGCTGTTCCGAACCGTGATCGGAAACCGAGCGACATCACGACGCGTGCTCGAGACGTCCGTCTCCTTCACTCCGCGCCCACTCTCACTCACCGGCTCCCTCACGATTCCACCATCCCCTCACGGCACCACCTCTCCCGCGTCCAGCGTGCTCCCAGATTCTAGCCGCCTCTGCATCCAGCTACGGCAGAGGGCGGTGATCTCGTTACGTACCACACGAAGCTCGTCCAACGATATCCCGCACGCATCCAGATCCGCGAGCAGGTTGACCGGATCGAGCAGCGCCTCGAGATCCGGGCCGGACTCCACGCTGTCCCGGCTGCGTCCGTCGGGCAGACCGCGCACTGCACGGTTGGCGATGAGAACCAGCGCCGACTCCGGGAAGCTCGGACGGAGGCCGTCCGCCCCGAGCTCCGTCCCGTGATGCTCGGCGATCCCTTGGACGACGGCACGAGGGAGCCTCGCGTCCGTGGCGAGCGCCACCCCGTCGCGCACGTGCATCTCGCGGAGAAGATGGCTCCGGTGTGCGTCGGGCTCCCCGCCATTCTCAGGGAAGTCGTGAGGCCGCGCGAGCTTCCCGACATCGTGCAGGTAGCCGATCGCGCGGGCCAGGCGACCATCCACACCGATCGCGCGTGCCGCGGCGTCGGCGAGACTCGCCACACGAACGGAGTGTGCGTAGGTGCCAGGCGCCTCGGCCTGGAGTCGGGCCAGGAGCGGCTGGTCCAGTGACGTGAGCTCGGTGCTTCCCAGCGCGGTGTTCCACCTCGCTCGCTGCTCGACCGACGCAACGGTGGCCCAGGCGAGTGCGCCCCCGAGGAGCGGGCCAAGCGTCACCATGACGACATCGATCTGGAAGGTGCGACGGGCAGCGACCCCAGCCCCGAAGAGAGCGAGGAGCACGGCCGCCTGGACACCCGCCGAGAGAACCGCCGCGCGGCCAAGCCCAGCGGGGTTCCGGGTCGGAACGAGCACGGCCACCGAGGCCCCGAAGACGAAGACAACCCACGCCGCAAACCCCGCACCCGCCGGGAGCGCGACGAGAGTAGCGAGGAGCCCGCCCGCGAGGAGACCGGCCTCCCGCCCGAGGAGGAGCCCCGCTGCGAGGGCCGCACCCGCGACCGGGAGGACGTACTGCGACAGGCCCGCCCCGCGTAGGAGGAAGAACACCACCAACGTCCCAGAGACGAGGAGTGCGAAGAGCGTGCGCTCACCCAGAGTGCCGCGTGGCGGCCCGGGCCGCCGACGACGACGGACGCCTCCTTCATCGAGCGGCAGCAGCGCGAGAGCGAGCGCGATGAGCGCGGCCCCGAGTGCAATCCGGCTGATCCGGTCCACCGTACCGGTCCACCCCTGGTCACCCTCCTGATTCGCGCCGCGCCAGAGTGCATAGGACTGGAGAGCCAGAGCGACGTCCTGTGAAACGACCTCGTTCGCCCCGACGATCTTCTCTCCCTTGCGGACGAAGCGCCGGTGCCGCGGAACCGCCGACCCCGCCTCATCGAGGAGCCGCTCCGTCTCCGCCTTCTGCCAGACGAGGTTCGGAAAGAAGAGATCGTTCACCAGCGCGAGGGTCGGACCGACGGGAAGCCGGCGAGACCGTGCCTCGACCGCCGCCGAATCCCGGAGTGAACTCGGGGTGAGAAGGCGTGAGCGGTCGACATGAACCGGATCACCTGCGCCGAGAATCGTCACGGTGTGGAACGGCTCGAGGTCACGACCGAGCGATTGAGAGACCAGACCACGGCGCTCGACTTCGGCACCCAGTTCGTCGATCAGATCGAGGAGCCCAGGCCCCTTCTCTCCGAGCACGAGGGCGAGACTCGTTTCCGGGTCGAAACCGAGAGTCAAAGAGTCGGGACCGCTCGGATCATAGGTCGCGCGAAGTGTCTCCACCTCGGCGCGCAGTGAGACGAGGCGAGTGCGCGAGGAAACCCGGGCGCTGTCGCTCACAGCGAGGAGCGCAGGGATCTCTCCACGCAGTCGCTTCAGCTCGTCCTCGAACTCGGACCGATCCCGCAAGACAGGAAAGTCGAACTCCGCCACCACCGCTCGCGGCGCAACGTCACCCAAGGACCAGGTCGGCGGGGCATCGCCGGCGATGGGCGGAAGCAAAGGAAGAAGCGCAAGAAGGATGAGCGTGCCGCGTCCCCACTCCCGGAACCGTTCCCGCCCCCCATCCTTGGGCTCTTCTTGGTTCACGGGGACCTCCTGGTCTTCACCGAACGCACCCACGAAGCCGAGCCGGCATCCCTATCGGCTCTCAAACGAAGCGCCCCTATCGGCCCCCATCGCGACGCTTTGGAGAGCCCTTCTTCTCAGAGCCCTGCTGGCTGCGGTCGAACGCGAGGATGATATCCCGGACGAGCCGGTGACGAACGACGTCGGTCTCGTTGAAGTAGACGAACCGGATCGATTCGACGCCCTCCAGGATCCCCTGAATCCGCACGAGTCCAGATTCCGCCGGGTCGTCCAAGTCGATCTGCGTGATGTCGCCCGTGACGGCGGCCTTCGAGTTGGGCCCGAGCCGCGTGAGGAACATCTTCATCTGGGTCAACGTCGCGTTCTGCGCTTCGTCCAGGATGACGAACGCGTTGCTGAGCGTGCGCCCGCGCATATAGGCGAGCGGAACCACTTCGATCACGCCGAGCTGCATGAAGCGCTGCAGTTTCTCGAGCGAGATCATGTCGTTGAGCGCGTCGTAGAGCGGACGGAGGTAGGGATCGACCTTCTCTTGGAGGTCTCCCGGCAGATAGCCGAGCCGCTCCCCCGCCTCGACCGCCGGACGCGCCAACACGATCCGATCGACCCGCTTCTCTTTGAGGAGGCGGACGGCAACCGCAACCGCGAGGTACGTCTTCCCCGTTCCCGCCGGGCCGATCCCGAAGACGACGTCTCGCTGGAGGAGCGCTTCGACGTACTCCGCTTGAGTCAGCGTCCGGACCTTGACGACCTTCTTGTCGCCGAGCACCACCACACCGTCGCCCTTGGGGGCGGCCGGTCGCGCACCGTGGTCGGCGGCGGAGAAGAGATACTCCAGGTCTTCGCCCGTGATCGGACTGCCTCGTCGCGCCCGGTCCACCAAGATGCCGAGGACGTGCACGGCCGCCGAAACGCCCGACTCATCGTCTCCTGACACTTGGAGCTCGCCGTTGCGGCTGCTCAGCCGGACGGCGAACCTGTCCTCGATGGCACGCAGGTTCCCGTCAGCCTGGCCGAAGAGCGGAAGCGGATCGATCCCCTCGATCGATACGACAGCGCGATGCTCACCTGAGTTCATCAGGGCGTCAGCGCCCTCCTCTTGGGATCGTGAGAACCGTTCCTACCGGCAGTGCCGCATTCGGGTCGGCGACCTTGGCCTTGTTCGCTCCGTAGATCTCTTCCCAGCGCAGTGGATCGCCGTACAGAGTCTTCGCGATGGAGCGGAGCGTGTCCCCATCCCGCGTCGTGTACTCGGTGAGGGACTTCCGCTTGAGACGAAGTTCGCGCAACTCCGAGTTGACCTCGCGGATCTGCGCGGAGATCTCGATCGTGCGGGTCCGAAGCGTGTCCGCCATCACATCGAGGCTGTCGAGGCGACCGTTGTAGAGATCCGTTTCCTCGCGGAGTTCCTCGAGGTAGCTCTCCATCGCCTCACAGTAGGCATTCCGATCCGAGCCGGAGAGCTGCATGATCTCTTCGTTCGTGTAGAACTGCCCCTGACGGGGATCCCGCTCCAGCGCCTTCGCGACGCCACTCGCCAGAACGGAGAGGACGAGCGCGACCACGAGAAGAAGCGGCGAGGCCCAGACTCGATTCCTCACTGGTCCCCCCCTTCTCCGAGAATCGACTCGAGCTCGTTCTTCTCTTCGACCAACCGCTCGAGGCGACCGAGCGAGACTTCCAAGTTGTTCTTGGAGCGGCTCACGTCTTCGAGCTTGTCCTCGTAGGCCCGCTTTGCCTGGTCGCGCTTGGACTCCGCAAGCTCGATCTGCGCGGGAATGATCATGCATGGTTTGACCTGAGCACACCCGCTCGCCAGTACGATCGCACTGGCCGCGAGCACGAGCCCGAACGGGGCGAACAACTTCCTCGATCTCACGGTTTCCTCCTCCCAAAACATCGGTCGATGGTAGCACACCCCACCGTCAGGGGAAGCAGCCCGGGAACACCTTACGGGAAACGAACTTCCGTGACGACGTAGGTCCCGCCGGACCGGTCGTCACGAGTGATCTGGATGTATCCGTTCTCGGCCGCGTCCTCCAGCAGTTCACTGAAGGTGCGGTATCCGAACGCGCTCTCCGTGAAGCTCGGACGCTTCCGCTTGATCGTGTCCTTGATCGCCGAGCTCCAGAGGATCTCTCGGTTCTCGCGCAGGAGAGCCTCGATCGAATCGAGCAGGAGCTCGAACGCTTCCTGCTTCTCCTTGGAGAGCTTGCTTCCGCGCGCCCCTCCCTTGCCCGAACCGCTCGGGCGCTTCACCGGAGCCAAGTCCTCGTAGTAGAGGAACTCGTCACAGTTGTCTGCGAGGAGCTTGGAAGTGGAACCGGTCAGGCCGATCCCGATCGTCGTCTTGTTGTTCTCCTTCAGCTTCGAGACGAGCGGGGAAAAGTCGCTGTCGCCGGAGAAGATGACGAAGGTATCGAGATGCTCCTTCGTGTAGCAGAGGTCGAGCGCGTCGACGACGAGGCGGACGTCAGCGGAGTTCTTTCCGGCCTGGCTCCGCTTCGGGATCTCGATGAGCTCGATCCCGGACTCGTGCAGGTTCTCGCGGAACTCGGCGTACCGAGTCCAATCCGCGTAGGCTCTCTTGACGATGATCCGCCCCTTTTCCAGGAGTCGGTCGAGAACCCAGGCCATCTCGAACGCCTTCTTCTTTCCGCCCTTCATACCCAGGGCGATGTTTTCGAAGTCGATGAAGAGCGCGATTCTGGCCTCGGGTTGGTAGATGTCCGAGGGTGTGGACATGCGGATGGCAGCTCCTTCCTGAACCTCCGCCGGTGCGGGGAGGTGATTTCGAGCGGGTTTTGGGCTCAGCCCTCGCTTTCGACCCGCGGATTCGTCGTGGGTTCCGCCCCTTCTGTCTTGAAGGAGAAGAGCCATGGCATGAGCCTCTCGATCCGCGCGCCGAAAGCAACGCCAGTGCTCCCGCCGATGAGGTCCGCGAACCAGTCGTAGATGCTCGAATCACGTCCGGGGATCCTACTCTGAAAGGCCTCGTCGCCCAGACCGAGGGCGGCGATCAGGGCGAGGGTCGAAACGACCGCCTCCCTTCGTCTTCCGCCGGACATTCGAAGCGCACGGTAGAGCAGGAAACCCAGGGCGGCATACTCCCCGAAGTGGAGCACCTTGTCCACCCGAGCGAACGGAAGATGGATCGAACTGCCCGGACGACTGGAGAAGAAGATCACAGTCGCCTCCAGCAGGAGGAACGGCAGCCAGGCGGATAGAAAGCGCATCCCCACCCTCTAGCCGAGGGCGTCCTCCTCCTCGGTCAGCGCCGCGACGACCGCATCGGGGTCGGTTGCGCCCAGCACCCGCTCCTGAAGTCCACTCGAGCAGAGTAGGCGGGAGATTCTCGCCAACACGCGGATGAACCCGCCCCTTTCCTCGGGACCGGTCACGAGAAAGACGAGCTTCACCGGTTCGTGGTCGACCGAACCGAAGTCCAGCGGCTGGCTGGGCCGAGCGATCGACACGGTGAGGGCCTTGGCCCCCCCGGACTGGGCATGCGGAATGGCAACGCCCCGGCCGATCCCGGTGCTCATCACGCGCTCCCTCTCGACGAGGGAACTCAAGACAGACGACCGATCCTCTACCCGACCTTGGGCGACGAGGGAGTCGACGAGTCGCTCCATGAGCTCCTCTTTCGTCTGTGCTTCGACCCCGAGATGAACGAACTCGGGCTGTACGAGTTCACTCAAACGGACCACGAGAGGTCCCTCCCGACAGAAAAGAAAAAACGGGCCGACCGTTCGATCGACCCGGACCGCGCAGGAGGTTAGCAAAAAACGCGGTTGTGTCAAGAATCCGGCGGACGCCACCCAGACGACCGCCGGACTCCGAGAATCCGAAGCCAGCTAGCGGGAGCGCCGCCGATCGAGCTGGAACCGCTCCAACTTCCCCTTGAGGCCCTTTCTGGAGAGCCCGAGTTCGTTTGCCGTCCGGCTCTTGTTCCACCGGTTCCGCCTGAGCGCCTGGAGCAGGATGTCCTTCTCCATCGCTTCCAGCTGGTCCTTGAGGCTTCCGCTCGAATCCCCCACCGTCTCGGCCTCGAGGACGGCGCGTGGAAGGTGCTCCGGCCCGAGTACGCTGTCGTCTTCGGCCAAGGTGACGGCGCGACGGACGGCCTTCTCGAGTTCGCGGACGTTGCCGGGCCAGTCGTGGTTCCGGATGGCGTCATGGAACGTCGGAGACACCTCCCGGATCGCACGGCCCAACTCCTGGGCGAAGCGGTCGAGGAAGCACTCCGTCAGGAGCAGGATGTCCTCTGGCCGCTCGCGTAGAGCCGGGATCTGGATCGCGATGTCGTTGAGACGGTAGTAGAGGTCCTTGATGAAACGGCCTTCCTCGACTTCGGTTCGGAGGTCGGGGCAGCTCGTCGCACAAACCACTCGGACGTCGAGCGACCGGTACCCGGTGTCTCCGACCGGACGGATCTCGCCCGAGTCGAGCATGTGGAGGAACCGACGCTGTACCGCGAGCCCCGCCTTGTCGATCTCGTCCAGGAAGATGGTTCCGCCGTTGGCCTCCTCGAGGAGACCGATTCGATCCGACATCGCGCCCGTGAATGCGCCCTTTCGGTGGCCGAACAGCTCGCTCTCGAGGAGCGTGTCCGGGAGCGCCGCGCAGTCGACGGTTACGAGCGGACGGTCTCGACGTGGGCTGATCCGGTGGATCGCCTGGGCGACCAGCTTCTTTCCGGTGCCCGTTTCGCCCTGGAGCAGAACGGAGAGGTCGCTGGCGGAAACGCGCCGAACCAGATCGAGGATCCCGAGCATCTGCGGATCCTGCGTGATGATGTCCGCAACGTAGATGCCGTGGCGAAGCGCTTCCATCGCCGTCGCTTCGTCCTGGACGGGTTCCGGGGACGTGCGCGGCACGGACCGGGCGATCTGCTCCGCGAGAACGGTGGCGTAGTCGAGTTCGACCCGCCCGAACCTACGGCGGTCGCCGGTCCGGCGTTCCAGGTAGAAGAGGTGCGGAACGCCGTGGATCCTCGCCGGAACGGCCAGCGCACCGATCCGCTCGCCTTCTGACGAGAGCTCGAAGGTGCGGGCCACCGTCGTGTCGGTGAGACCGAGGACGTCCGCTTCGACCGAGCGACGGCCGCCCAACCGTCCCATCGAAACCGATGTGACGACGTCGAGCGCGGCCTGAGGATCCAGCGGCACTCGTCCGAGGATCGCCCCTTCGGCCCGGAGCGCTTCCGCGAGAAGGATCACGGACGCACGGACCATCTCACTCGGCTGCGCGTCCCAGGAGAAGATCTCCTCCAACCGCCGCAGCACGCGCGCCCCGTCGATCCCGAGCTCGGGCTCGGCCAGGAGATGCGCTTCCAAACGCTCCGCGATCGATTGCGATTCCGCCACGACACGCGGGGCCATCTGGGCCACGCGGTCTCGGATCGCTTCGAAGCGGGCCGCGGCCTCGGCCATCCGACCCGACTCGATCAGGCAACGGATCGACCCGAGTTCGATCGACTCCGCACGCTGAGGGAATCCCATCCGCTGCCAGAGTTCCCGCGCCGACTCGAACTGGGCGAAGGCGACCTTGCTGTCGCCCGAACTCATCGCGGCCTGAGCGCGATGGAACCGAAGCTGCGCTTCCCGGGGGCGCTCCCCGTGGATCGATGTGCGGCCGAGCTGTTCCTCGAACACCTTCTCGGCCTGTTCGACGCGACCGAGTCCGAAGAGCAGACGCATCTCGAGACAGCGTGCCCGATTCTCCTGCTCCCGGTCCTTCCGCTCACGGCTCGTACGCCGCGCCTCGTCGATGAGTCCGACGGCCTCGTCCCACGACGACTCGTCGAGGGCGATCTCCGCGTGAAGGAGCTGCGTCTCCACCACCATTCCGGGAGAGACGGACCCTGCCTCGTTCCGCAGTTCCTCGAGCCGTCCGCGAACGAACTCGTGCTCCCCTTGCTGAACCTGGAGGTGCGCTTCGGCCAGGCTGAGGAGGAACCTCTCCCTCTTTCCCACCGCATCGGTGAGACCACTACGGCAACGACTCAGTTCGGCCCCGGCGCTCTTCAAGTCGCCGATCTCGCGATACCAGCGAACCATGGCGAGATGGGAACGGAACGCACGAGCGGAGTTGCCGAGCTCGGCGGCGGAGCGGAGTGCCGCGTCCAGCTGCTCTCTCGCCTCCGAGAAGCGCCCGACCATGAGGAGCGCGATGCCGAGGTTGTGATGGAGGGCGCTGCGATCCTGGAACTCCCCTTCGGTGGCGAGGAGATAGTACGCAGCCTGGTAGTGCTCGAGAGCTCGCTGCCACTCGCAGCCACGCTTGTGCACGTGACCGAGGTTGTTGTAGGCGAACGCGAGGTTCGTGACGTCGCCGGCCGAACGGAAGTACCGAAGGGCGGAACGGAAGTGAGTTCGAGCCAGATCGATCTCGCCACCGTGGAGGACGATTCCACCCAGTAGGTTCTCTGCCGTGCCCAGATGTTCGCTCGGTCCATGACGCAGACAGCTGAGGGAGGCGAGCCCTGCTTCCTGCGCCTCGGCCAGCTGTCCGAGTGCGAAGTGTGCGTTCCCGAGTTCGGTGAGACAGCGACCGAGCTCCACCCGCTCGTCGTTGTCGAGGAGTTCGGGTTCGGTGTGGTCGGCCAGGATCGGAGCGAGGAAGGCGACGACTTCGGAGTGTCGGCCGAGGTGCGATTGGCAGTACGCGACGCGACGCGCGATGCTCAGAACGAGGTCGGAAGACGCCCGGTGCCAAACGCCGAGATACGTCGAGAGCGCCTGGGCGTGGTCGCCGACGCTGCTGTACATGTCCCCGGTTGCGAGACGCCCGAGAACGGTCTCGCGCGCCGAGTCGGCTCGAGAATCGGAACCTGTAGACTTGCGGATACGATCGTCCATCGTGCTACCCCTCCACGTTGGATTCGGCTCAAGGAGGTCCGCAGGCGAACCTCGACGAGGGCAGGACTCGTCTACCGGTTCAGAACCGGAGACCGAGACGCTCCAACAGATGGGTCAGCCAATCGGAAACATCGATCGAACCCGAGTCCTCGGAGAGCAGATCGTTCTCGAGGACGGAGTCCTGATCACCGACGCCGGGACGTGCACGAATGAGGACTTCTTCTTCGTCCTCACCTTCACCGCCGTTCGGAGGAGGCGGAGGGCCATCGCCCTGCCAGCCCCGGGGAGCCTGTTCGAATTCCGGCAGAGCTGCCAGAATGGGGGTCGCGATCCACGCGACGAGAGAAGCCGCGGCCACTGCGGCCACGATCGAGTTCCTGTAGGAACGGCGCATATTCGCCTCCTGACTTGGATCGACGATAGGATCCACTACCCCGGATAACTAAGAGTCTATAGAGGGACTTGCCGACCCGTCAATGCCGTTCTCCCCACCTTGAGACCCGCCCCCCACCCGCGATATCCTTGTCTGGTCATCGACGTCTCCAGGCAGAGGTCGCCCCTCCAGGGGCGACACGGGTGACCGCCCGACTTGCCAACGCATCATGAGCCGACACCCAAAGGGCCGATTCCACGTGAGACACCTGAGCCTCTCGTTCCTCGACTTCCTGGAACGCCTGCGCAGCGACCCCGAGCTCTTCCCCGAGGAGAGGCGCCAGGTCGAAGCGATTCTCCGTGCGCGGACGGAAGGTCCACCGGACTCTCCGGAAGAGCGGGGCGTGGACCCGCTGAGGAAGCTCGTCCGAGCCCTGGTGGCCCGTGGCTACTGGGACGCCCCGGAGGGAGCGCTCTCGGAAGCGGCCGACACCATCCTCGTGCGGGACCCGATCCGCCGCGTGCGCTTCCGGCTTCGCCTAGGACCCAAGGCCCCGAAGGCACCGGAGAGGCTCCCGACGCCCAGCGTGGACGAACGCGTCCTCCCAGCACGCGTCACCCGGGCGATCCTCGCCTCCCCGAGCGAACTCGTCAGCTACGACCGGATCCTCAGCCCTCGAGAGATCGTCTCCAACCTGGAGCGCTTCCTCGCCGAGGTCGTACCGGCCCGCACGGTCCGGTTCCACCCGGTGGAGTTCGGCGGCGATGTCGTCTCGTCAGGCGAGCCGATCGAAGGTGAGCCCTTGCCGAACCCCGAGGAAGGGGACGCGAGTTCGGTCCCGACCGACGCGCGCCGCTCGGGCCGCATCTATCTCGACGTCCAGCAGCTGGAAGACCTCTCCCGGAAGCGCGATCACCTCTATCGATGGACCTCGAGTGAGCACGGCGGATCCCGTCTCGTCCTCGGCATGGGCGACGACTCCCTCGGATGGAGAGGCGTCCTCGTGCTCGAAAGCGACGCGGACTGGGATGCAGACGGGATCTCGACCACCGTCTGGGTCGCACGGCACTACGCGGAACTTCTCTCTACCGTGATGCGACTAGAGGGGCTCATCTTCTACGACTTCCTCACCGGGGTGTACAACCGGTCGTTCTACGAGGATCACATGGAGCGTGAGCTCCAGCTGGCGAGACGCCGCAACGAGTCTCTGGCCCTGCTCCTGGTCGACATCGACGACTTCAAGGCGTTCAACACCCGTCACGGGTACGAAGGCGGGGACCGAGTGCTCGCCACGGTGGCGTGCGTGCTCAAGTCCGCGCTCCGGGGCACCGACACTCTCGCCCGCTACGGCGGAGAGGAGTTCGTCGTGATCCTCGCTCCACCGGTGAGCCAGGAGGAGGCGAGTCGGATCGCAGATCGTCTGCGCCAGGCCGTCGAGCAGGAGGAGTTCCGGCTCGACGATCTATCTGGCGCAACGGAGACCGCCCAGGTCACGGTCTCGATCGGGGGCGCGCTCTACCCCGTCCATGGCGAAACCCGAGAAGCGCTTTCCACCGCCGCCAACCTCGAACTCCTACGGGCCAAGACGGACGGCAAGAATCAGGTGCTCTTCCCGGGTTGACGGATCCCGCACGCCCACGAGCGAACACGAACTCGGGGCAGGCCCTGCCCGCTAGCGCACGCGGGCGATCCGGTCGACCTTGGTGAGTTCCTTCCCGCCGAGAGTCTTCACCGCGACCTTGTAGAAGTAGACCCCGTTCGCCACCTGGTCTCCTTCCATGTCGCGGCCGTCCCAATTCAGCGACGCTCCTCCGGCATAAGCAGGCCCGCTTCCGGTCCAGATCTTCCTTCCGCCGAGAGTGAAGACCGTGACGTCGACCGAGGCAACCAACCCGCTCAACCGGTAAACGAACGCGGTGGAATCAGAGAACGGGTTCGGAATGTTGACGACGTACTGGAGTGCGGCCTCGGCATCGGCCGGGAGCAGAGTCACCGACTTGTAGACGAGTTCCTGGTCCCGGTTCGTCACGGCCGCTCGCAACTGGAACTCTTCGGCTGGCTGCACCGTGAGCGACGCCACCGCCGTCCAGACCCAATCACGATCCGCACCCGCAGTCTCGGGTACGAGCTCGTGGATCTCGATCGGAACATCGCCGACGAGTAGCTGGATCTCCTCGGCCGAAACCGGAACCGGCACCGACAACGAGACGCGAAGGCTGTCCCCCGCAAGTGCGATGTCACCGTCGTCGAGCGGAACGAAGGCGCCTCCCTGGAACCGCTCGAATTCTGCCTCGTAACGGACCGGGAAGACCACGCTCCGAGTTCTTCCGGCGTGGTCCGTCGCACTGATCGCGATGTCGTAGTCCTCGGCAGGCACGTCGAGCGACGTCTGGTAGCGCACGAGGGCCCGACGGTCGGTCGGCGCGTAGTCGGGATCCGGCAACACCTGGTACGTCGAGGTGTCGGCAATCGCCCCCCCTACGCGGACCGCGATGTCGTCCAGCGCCACCTCGTCCCGGAAGCGGATCTCGATCGTGACGTCATCCGAGAGGACCGAGGCGCGAAGGTCGTGTTCACCGGTCCACGGTTCTCCGTCCACCTCCACGACATCGCTCCGCGGAGGTGCGAGGTCCACGGTCATGGTCGGGTCTCCTAAGAGAACGTAGGTCGAGACCATCCCTTCCCGAGTTCTGTCGTTCGGTGCCTGCAACCGCGAGTACACCTTGCCGGAGTCGATCATCTCACCGAGCAGCCAACGAGAACTTCCGTCTGGGCCTGACGGCGGGCTGCCGAACCAGTGCTCGAAGAACGGGACGAGTGGAAGGTCGTTGTCGGGCAACCACTCGTAAGCGGTGGAAGCGATGCCGGCGACCGCTCCGCGGCCTCGGTCCAGGAAGAGCATCCGCTCCGTCATCGAGTCCCCACGGGTGAACGACTCCTCGGCCGGAGGAGCGAACTCCGACATGTGGCACCCGAATCCGAAGAAGATGAACGGCTTCCCCTCGTTCTGGAGGAGGGCCGAGTCGTGAATCCCGAGCGCGTCGCTCTCGAGCCACATCTGTTCATGTCCGGCCTGCGACCGATTGGCGTGTGACTGGACGACCCAGAAGAGGTTGCCCTGATCTAGCTTTGCGCGCAGCAGGCCCGGGAGTCCTACCACCTCTCGCGCATACGTGGCCGTCCCGAGGCCGCCGATCTCCGGAACCCTGATGATGTCCAGAATCTCTCCGCCATCGGTCAGACGGCAGTGCTGGTCTTCACAATCGGGAGGCAGGGGATCGTCGATCGGGACACACCGGTCGAGGCAGGCGATCGGATCCAAGTACGCCGCCACGTAGAAACTATCGACCACGACGTCAGAGAAGCCTGCTGACCGGATCCTCCGCTCCGCCTCGCGGCATCCGTAGCGAAAGATCGACTCGCCAAACTGCGGCCACTGCCGGTTGAACTCGTCGCCCCGGAACTCGTAGCCCTGATCGAAGTCCACCCGGCTCGAGAACTCGTCGTCCGCGCTGAGCAGAATCCGGTTCCGCCAAGCCTGCGTCTCCGCATACCGGTCGTAGCCGATGATCTTGTCCACCAAGTTCGTCAGCTGATCCTCTTCTCCAGAGAGGCTCCCCACCGGCAGTCGGCCGATGGATGCATCAGGATAGGAGTCCATGATGTTCCCCGTGCCCACGAGGTTGTCGACGAAGTAGTGATCGGATGCGACCAGCTGGTAGCCGAGACCGGTGGAGTAGGCATTCGAGTAGATCGACTGCGTCGGAACGTAGTTCGGCGCACTGGCCGAGTTCGCACCGATCGGATCGAGACTCGCGTCCCCAACGAGGAGCACGAAAGACGGCGGAGTCTCCCGAGTACGGAACGTGTAGCGGAGGAAGTTCCGAATCGCCTCCGGCCAGACGCGGCCGCCATTGAACTGGTCATAGACATCGCGCACTGAGAGGAACTCGACGTCCCAGCCCTGGTCCGTGCGGTGATCGACCCACGGCTGCATCCCGTCGATGAAATCGGGATGCGAGATGACCACCACGTCGGAACTCCGCGGAGCGGTGATGTCCACACCGGATGTCTTCTCCACTTTCGCCGGCGGCAACAGTGTGGAGATCCTCCCCGCCGCGAACGTGCGCTCCGTGCCGGAGGTGCCGAGGTCGAGCTGGATGCGGGCCGTCCGATTCGAACCGGTGCCCGAGATCTGGGCCGGAGTGACATCGAGGCGGGACGGCTGGAGCGGATCGGTCACGTCGATCAACACGAGATCGGTCCCGCCGAACCCGGACAGGTCCCACTGACGCGGGCCGGTCAGGTCGTCCGTGTCGAAGTCGACCCGATCGAAGAGAGCTTTGGGAGTCCGGCGATACGTCCACTCGAACCAATCGACGTACGCACCGGTCCTTCCGAAATCGCTGTCGATGATGAAGTCGTTGCCTCGTTCGCCGAGCTGGATACCGGCGAGGTCGGAGCCCTCGAAGTGAAACTCCACGGCGCCCATCTCCCTGGCGATGGTGAGATTCGGGAAGTCGATGGCAACGTTCTCGGTCAGTCCCACCTTCACCGTGAACAACGGTTGCACGTTCCCCTCCAGCCGGAACACATCCTGGATGAGGAAGTCGACCGCGACCGCGCTCGAATAGCCGGGAAGGTCGAAGAGCACCGTGACGGGATCCCGCGTGTCGCCGAACCAGACGTAGTGATCCCGGAGGAGGTTCTCGACTCCGTTGGAGAGCGGGAAGGGAGACTCGTCAGCGGCCGAGAAGAGGAAGTGGTACTGATCCTCTTCGAAGTGCTTCGTCCACTGGCATGTGGAGACCGAGGTGAGATCGTTCCGGTTCAGCGTCGAGGGCTCGACCCGCATCCTCGCGCCGCCCTCGTCGAGCACGGTCAGGAAGTACGAGTTGGTCCTCCCGGACCGACGCTCCCACGGCTTCAGATCGAGTCGATCGAACATCATCAATCCGTAGAAGACTACGGTGTCTCCCGGACCGAACTCGCCGTCGGCGTCGGCGTCGTGAACGTAGATCGGGACGTCGTTCACGTTCATCGTCGCTTCGGTGTCGTCCCAGAGCCGCTCCTGCATGGCGACCCGTTCCTTCGGGATCGACCCGAGATCCCACCCCGCCTCGACCAACGACTCGTAGGTGATGCCGTACATGTCGTCACGGTCGACGTCGATCCGGAACTCGGAGGAGACCCCTCCCCGCCGCGCTGCCACGGACGAGGAGAGCGGCTCGGCCCGCGGCGCAAGACGTACGAAGTTCGCGGCCTGGTCCCAGTTGAGAACCTCGCGGGAGTAGAGCCGCTCCCACATTTCGTGATCTCGAGGAGCCCTCGCCGCGGCGTCCCGCTCTCCGACCTGGGGGAAGCGAACGCGAACGGTCATCTCCTTCGCCACGATCAAGCCACCGCGGGTCGGATCCCACTTCACTGGATGGATGCCGACGGTGGCGATGCGCAGGTGACGCATCTGACCTACCTGGGCGAGCTCTGCCCACTGTGTCGGGCTCGTTCGCGAGAAGAGCTCCCGGTCCGCCAGGTATTGGGTGTCCTGAACTGGCATGCCGTTCCCGGAATCGTCGATCGAGAGAGTCGGCACCGGCTGGGGTCGACGGCCCGGCTCGAAGTACGTTTCGATCGACACCACCTCGACGGTCGGGACGACGCCGGTCGGAACGCCGACAGACACGCCCCGCGCCGGAAGTCCAGGCCCTCCCACCTCACCCGCGTTCGGCCAGCCGGGAATGACGACGGCGACATCACCGTTCTCCGGCGTCGGCAAGAACTGCGGCGTGGGAACCGTGACGCGGATCAGGACCTCGTC
The DNA here is from genome assembly GCA_020633975.1 of Candidatus Eiseniibacteriota bacterium. Taxonomy (GTDB): domain Bacteria; phylum Eisenbacteria; class RBG-16-71-46; order CAIMUX01; family CAIMUX01; genus JACKCR01. The sequence continues at coordinate 1,438,169 of JACKCR010000002.1, forward strand.
CTGGGTGGAGCTGAGAAGCTCTATCGTGTCCGCCTCCGCCCGGACGTCAGGTCCACAGGCCGCAGCAACGAGAACCAGGAAGGCGATCAGGCGGAACTTCATTCGTTCTGCTCCCATCCGGGGCGTGCCCGGTACTCCAAACCTATGTGCGACAGCACACTCGTCGGCCGAGGTTCGCACCCGTGGCGCGAGAGTGTCAAGTTCGAGGGCAGGAGGGGGATGCCCTGTGGTTTCGCCCATCTGTGGAGACCAGCCTTCTGGGCTGAAGTCGGTACCCGCTTCGCCACATAGGGTTCCGCGGTCGCCGATCCAAAACGCCACCTTTCTGGACCGAGTGCACTGTGATATTGTTATGCCTTTGCCTTCATAGGATTGCTATGCGCAGGTTGCACCTCTACTGGGAGTTTGCTCGACCGTTCACCCTGATCGCACCCGCTCTAGGGATGCTCTCGGGAGGTCTCACTGCGCTCGGCGCTGGCCATCCCGTGCCCGTAACGCCTCTCCGGATCCTCGACATCGCTCTCGGGACCATGATGGCCGCGTTCTTGAACGCCGCCTCCAACGCGATCAATCAGATCTACGATCTCGATGTCGACCGCGTGAACAAGCCGGGAAGGCCGATTCCATCCGGCCGCATGTCGATCCGCGAGGCCGGCTGGGTCACCCTAGTGCTCTATGCGGTCGCGCTCACCCTCGCCGCGCTGGTCGGCCTCGAATGCTTCCTGATCGCATCCGCGGCCGCCCTTCTCACCGTCATCTACTCCGTGCCACCGTTCCGCACGAAGGCGAACGCCATTCTCGCGAACCTCACCATCGCCATCCCTCGAGGTGTACTCCTCAAGGTGGCCGGTTGGTCGTCGGCCCGGAGCGTGCTCGATGCGCACGGCGAAGCCTGGTTCATCGGGATGATCTTCGGCCTCTTCCTCTTGGGTGCCTCCACGACGAAGGACTTCGCGGACATGAAGGGCGACGAGGCTGGAGGCTGCATCACCCTCCCGATCAAGTACGGCCCGCGCAAGGCTGCGTGGATGATCTCCCCGTTCTTCGTCTTCCCGTTTCTCTTGATTCCGATCGGCGCCTACACCGGGCACCTGACCGGTGTGACCTGGATGCTCTACATCGTCGGATTCGGACTCGCAGCCTGGGGTGCCTACACCGTCTCGCTCATCCTGCGAGACCCCGACGAGCTCGCGAGGACCGAGAACCATGTCTCCTGGCGCCACATGTACATGATGATGTTTGCGGCCCAGATCGCATTCATGGCCTCCTACCTGCTCAAGTACGCGGGCTTCTAGCGTGACAGGACCCAAGGCGTACCTCTTCCTCGCTCTGGCCGCGGTGCTTGGGACGGCGTTCGTCTTTGCGCGCTCTACCTGGCTCTTGCTGGTCGCACAATCTGCGCTAGCCTACGTCATCCTCTATACGGACCTCCAGCGAGCGGACCTGGGGGCGGGCTTCCGGCACATGCTCTTCTGGGCGCTCTGCGTCTCGATCGTCACGATTCAGGTGACTCTCCACTTCCCCGATGCGGCCGGCAGCACGATCCTTCGCGGGGAGATGTATCGGGAGGAGATGTTCCGCTACATCGAGACCGGAATCGGTGCGGAAGGGACGCCCCGGCTCTTCCTCCCCCAGCACGGCCTCCACTACTCGCTGACTCTCGTGATCTCGACCCTGAGCGGAGGCTTCGGCGGTCTCTTCCTCGGAGCGATCCTGCTCGACTACATGAACTACTACGTCGGCTCACTCGTCCGGTTGGGAGAGGTTCCATCGCTCGGCGCACTCGTGGGCTGGCCGATCTGGTCCTACGTCCGGGTCGCGGGGTTCATCGCAGGCGCGATCACCGTGGCGCACCTCTTCTTCGCGCGGTTCCTACGCAGGACGCGCTGGCGCCCCGACGCGTTCCGCCGCTTTCTCTACGCGAGCGTCGCGCTCTTCTTGCTCGACATCGTGCTGAAGTGGACCCTGGCCCCGATGTGGCGCCAATGGTTGGAGCGCGCACTCCTCGGGGACTGACGAGGACTCACTTGCCGTGCAGATCGATCTTGCGGATCGCGGCGACGTCGATGTGAACCGGATAGGTCTCGCGCGCTTTCGCGAGCATCTCCTTCTCCAACGGCTCGACACGTTCGTCGACCATCCGGACCTGAAGATCGACGCGAACGTCCTCGAACGGTTCCACCTCGGCCGGAAGGATCTCGATCACCTTTCCGACGGTGAAGGTATCGCCCACAGGGATCGGGTCGGAAACATCTCCGAGGCCCAAAGCAAAGAGCACGTGATCGAGGGCTGCCGACTGTCCTTCGGTCATCGGCGGTGTCCCGGAATCGCCGGTGGCCTGGACGTTGTCCTCCGGACCGAACTGCGCCACGACCTCGGCCATCGGCACTCCGGCACGCATCAACTCGGCGGCCCGAGCCGCAGCCGCTTCCGTGGTAGCGTTGAAAGCCACGAAGCGACGCGCTTCCGGGGACGTGAACTCGTCCAGCCGACGCTCGTACTCGGCGTAGATCTCGTCCCGATCGGGGATGTTCGGATTCCTGAGCTGGTTCCGAACCAACTGGCGGCGTTCCACCTCCCTCTCACGCTGGCGAAGTTCGAACAATACCTCGGGAGCTTGATCGAGTCCTCGGCGATACGCCTCCGCTTGTTCCAACCGCTCGAGCACGAGTTCGCGAACCAACTTCTCGACATCTTCGCTCTTCTCGAACGTCGGCCAAGTCGGAATCGGGCTGCTCAGCAGTTGGTCGAAGACGAGGAGTGGCTGGACCTTCCCGTCCGGGTCGTACGTCGCGATGACCCTGGATGTGTCCGCCGGAAGGACGGGCGGCCCGGTCCACGGGATCTGACCACGGCTCAGAAGGTAGCCGTCTTTCTCCTCGGTCGTCGGAGCTTCCATGACGTCCGTGCCACGGACGGCCCCCTGCGTTTTCTCACGCAGATGGATCGTCATCCATGCGAGCTGAGCAGGGTCGAGCCGGAAGTTCGACCGCTCGAATAGGTCCCGCCGGTACCTCTCGATCGCGGTCGCGTTCTTTCGCATCGCGATCCCCAGCTCGAGCGTCTCACGCTCTTCCTCCAAGGTACCCCGACTCAGGTTCGGGTCTTCCTCGAGGATCTGGTAGACGGCCCAGACAGCCCCTCCGGAGATGGGAGCGCTCACCTCTCCCACTGGCGTGGCCCAAACCTCGTCCCGCTCCAATGGGGGCACGTCGGAGTAGGACAGCCAGCCGAGGTCCCCACCGATCGGCCGCGTCCGCTCGTCCAGAGACACCTGCTGTGCCACTCGGTCGAAGAGCCCGCCTTCCATGACTGCTCTGCGGATCTCGTTCGCCTTCTGCTGGCTCTCGACGATGATCCGGCGGACGTGTCGGCGCGTACCCTGGCGTGCGTAGGCGGCCGCCAGCTCAGCGTCACTGACCTTTCTGGCATCGCCATACTCGATCTCTCTCAGGAGCTCTACCATCCGACGCTCCTTGAAGTCCTGGACCCGATCCAACCGCGAGGGGTCGAGGTCCGCTTCCTTCTCGCGGAAGAGTTGCTCATAGACGAGCTCTTCCGCCAGGCTCTCGGCGTAGCGCATCCGACCCGCAACGTCACGTAGGAGGGACGTGTCCGCGGCTGCTTCCTGACGGAAGAGGTAGCGGAATTCGTCTGCGTGGATCGCCTCGTCACCGACGGTGATTACAACAGGGTTGGATTCTCTACCGCAGGCAAGGAGCACCACCGTCAGGGCCAGGGCCACCCACATCCGTCTCATCATCTCTCCTCTCACGTTCTCGCATCTCGCCGTCCGTCGAAAGGGCCCACTAGGGGCCGGACGCGGCCCGTGGTACGCTCGCAGTTCGGACCCGGAAGCTATGAGCATATCGCAGCTAGGGACCGGGTCAAGAAACGGACTCTAAGCGCCGTAACGCTAAGAACAAACGTCGATTCTGCCTGGCCGAGGCCCATGGGTGCACGGCCTGCGCCGAAACGGGCATGAACCGAGGATCCACCCTTTGACCGCGACCGGACGAGAGAGCCTCTCCATCTTCTTCCCCGCCTACAATGACTGGGGAACGATCGCCACCATGGTGGCCGTGGCTCACCGCACGGCCCGGGAGCTGACGGACGATTTCGAGGTGATCGTGGTCAACGATGCCTCTCCCGACCACGTACAGGACGTCCTCGAGGAGTTGCGCGGGCTCTACCCGGACACCCTCCGTGTGGTGGTGCACCCCCAGAATCGAGGGTACGGCGGGGCGCTCAAGAGCGGGTTCGCGGCCGCGACCAAGGACTGGGTGTTTTATACGGACGGCGACGCTCAGTACGACGTCCGCGAGCTGGCGCTCCTCTGGGCCCAGCGCGAGGGCGTCGACCTGGTCAACGGGTTCAAGATCCGGCGATCCGATCCGGTCCACCGGATCCTGGTCGGGAAGGCCTACCACTACTTCACCCGTACGATCTTTCGGCTCCCGGTCAAGGACGTGGACTGTGACTTCCGGCTCATCCGCCGCACCGTGTTCGATCGGGTGCGGCTCGAGTACGACTCCGGTCTCATCTGTGTGGAACTCATGACACGGATCCACCGGGCTGGGTTCCGTATCGCCCAGGTTCCGGTCCATCATTTCCACCGGATGCACGGGGCGTCCCAGTTCTTCAACTTCCCACGCGTCACCCGGGTGCTCTTCGGCATGCTCGGATTCTGGTGGCGGGTGTTCGTCACGGAGCGCAGCCAGTTCGCAGCGCGCGGCGAGGAGTCCTCGACATGACCGCACCGGTGGAAGACGCTGCGCTCTCGGAGGCGTTCCAAGGAAGGAAGGTGCTGGTCACGGGCGGCCTCGGCTTCCTCGGCTCGAGCCTCGCCCACCGGCTGGTGGCTGTCGGAGCGGAAGTCACGCTCGTCGACTCACTCATCCCCGAGTACGGGGGCAACCTCGAGAACATCCGTGGGATCGAAGACCGGGTCCACGTCAACATCGCCGACGTCCGCGACCCCCACTCGATGAAGTACCTCGTCCAGGGTCAACAGTATCTCTTCAACCTGGCCGGCCAGGTGAGCCACATCGATTCGATGCGGGACCCGTTCACCGACCTCGAGATCAACTGCCGCGCTCAGCTCTCGATTCTGGAAGCGTGCCGACTGAACAATCCGGAGATCCGGATCGTCTTCGCCGGAACGAGGCAGCAGTACGGACGGCCCGACTACCTCCCGGTGGACGAGAAGCACCTCAGCCGCCCCGTCGACGTGAACGGCATCAACAAGATGGCCGGTGAGTGGTACCACATCCTCTACGCGAACACGTACGACATCCGGACGACGTCGCTCCGCCTCACGAACACGTACGGTCCGCGCATGCTGCTGAAGCACAACCGGCAGGGCTTCGTCCCCTGGTTCACGAGGCTCGCGCTCCTCGGCGAGGAGATCCAGATCTTCGGCGACGGAACGCAGCGGCGTGACTTCAACTACGTCGACGACGTGATCGACGCGCTCCTTCTCGTCGCCCCGGACGAGCGTACCTACGGCGAGATCTACAACCTCGGCGCGGACGAGATCGTCTCGCTCCTCGAGTTCACCGAACTGCTGCTCGAGCTCGCCGGCAAGGGGCGCTATCGAATCGTTCCCTTCCCCGAAGAGAGCAAGAAGATCGACATCGGCGACTACTACGGAAGCTTCGAGAAGATCCGCACGGAGATCGGTTGGTCCCCCAAGGTGACGCTCGAAGAAGGCATCCGCCGCACCCTCGCCTACTACCGGGATCGCCTGGAGCCGTACCTCACGTGAGCCAAACGCCTCAGCTCCTCCTCGTCTCCGATCTGCGCGCGCAGGTCGCCGCCCTCCGGCCGGAACTCGACGCGGCCATCTCGCGCGTGCTGACGCGCGGGTGGTTCGTCTTGGGCGAGGAGTGCGCGGAGTTCGAGCTCGAGTTCGCGAACCACCTCGGCGCGAGATACGCGGTCGGAGTCGCGAACGGCACAGACGCGATCCATCTCGCCCTCCGCGCACTCGACGTCGGCCAAGGAGACCGGGTCCTCACCGCCCCGAACTCCGCCGTCCCGACCGCATGCGGCATCGTCCAATCTGGAGCGGTCCCTTGCTTCGCCGACGTGGACTTGGAGTACGGACTACTCGATCCTTCGTCCGTCGAACGAGAACTCGACTCGCCCGACGGAAGTTCGATCCGCGCGATCGTCGCAGTCCACCTCTATGGCCGCACGGCTCCGATGGGCCCGCTCCTGGAGCTCGCCAAGGCCCGCGGCATTCCGGTGATCGAAGACGCGGCTCAGGCTCACGGCGCGAGTCGGAACGGCCAGAACGCCGGGACGATCGGCGACCTCGCATGCTGGAGCTTCTACCCGAGCAAGAACCTCGGTGCTCTCGGAGATGGCGGTGCCGTGAGCGGCATGCGCCCCGAACTCGAAGCCAGACTCCGGCACCTTCGCAACTACGGTCAAGAGGACCGCTATCACCACGTCGAACTCGGGTTCAACTCGCGGCTCGATGAGATCCAAGCTGCGGTCCTTCGGGTCAAGCTCGCTCACCTGGATGCTTGGAACGCGAGGCGACGCGCGATCGCTGGCCAGTATCGGGAAGCGTTCGCGGATCTGCCGCTTCTCACGGCCCGCGAAGACACGGACGCTCCGTCCGTGGAGCATCTCTTCGTGGTCCGCGTTGCGAACCGGGACCGTCTACGAGCAGAACTGGAAGCGCGAGGAATCGGTACCCAGGTGCACTACCCGATCCCGATCCACCTGCAGCCGGCCTATCGGTACCTCGGGATCGGAGCCGGACGGTTCCCGAGTGCGGAACTCCGTGCTGGTCAGATCGTGAGCCTACCGCTCTACCCGGAGATGCGCCGCCGGGACGTCGAACGGGTCATCGACGCGGTGCGCGACTCACTCCAGGGCGAACCCCATCCCGAGGAGGTCTCTGTTTGATCCCGCTCCTGATCGTGTTCATCGCCGTCTGCTTCTCGGTGACGGGAGAGCTCTTCCTCAAGGCCGGGATGAACGAAATCGGCGCCTTTGGTATCTCGGACCTCATCCCAACGATGGGAAGGATCCTGAAGCACCCGAGGATCCTCACCGGATTCGCCAGCATCGGGATCGGCGCCGTGTTCTGGCTCGCGGCACTCGCCAGGGTCGAGCTGTCCTGGGCCTACCCGATGCTGTCGCTCGGCTACATCCTCGCGCTCGTTCTCTCCGCCCTCTTCCTCGGCGAGTCGATCAGCTTCGTTCGCTGGATCGGTGTCCTCGTGATCGTGATCGGCGTCATCCTCGTCTCCCGTTCCTGATCGACGATGGAGCCTCGGGAGTACGAGACACTCGCATCCTTGGAGGACCACTTCTGGTGGTACCGGGGACTTCATCGTCTCGTCCTGGACCGGATCGCAGACGCCTTCCCCGAACCGCCGAGAGACATACTCGACGCGGGGTGCGGAACCGGCGGGATGCTACGGAAGCTGGCCGAACGCTACCCATCCGCTCGACTCCGGGGAATCGACTTCAGCCCGCACGCTGTCGCGTTTGCGTCCGGGCGCACCTCGATGCACGCGCCGACACGAGGGAACGACGCGATATCTACGCATCTTCGCGCAGACCTGGAGTTGGCGAGAGCGAGCGTGTCGGCGGTTCCGTTCCCTGATGCGAGCTTCGACCTCGTCGTCTCCCTCGACGTGCTCTACCACGCGGGAGTCGAAGACGACGTCGCCGCGATGGCGGAGCTGACGCGAGTGCTTCGGCCAGGCGGCACGCTCCTTCTCAACCTCCCGGCGTTCGAGTCGCTCCGTTCATCACACGACCGCGCAATCCACACCGCGCGGCGCTATCGCAAGGCGGGCCTCGTCGACCGCCTTCGCCGCGCCGGGCTCGAGCCGTTCCGGGTCCACTATTGGAACGGATTCCTCTTCCCTGCACTCGCCGCGGTTCGTTGGCTCCGTCGACGCGAGACGCGAGACGACGCCCCGGTCGCACCAAGCGACGTCCGCCCTCTCGCCACGCCGATCAACAGAGCTTTGGAGACCGCACTGGCCGTGGAGCGCGGCTGGTTGCAACATGCGCCCCTTCCCTTCGGGCTCAGCGTGCTCGCGCTTTCGCATCGTCCCTCTGGAGCGCGGGGAGGCGAGAAGCCGTGAGTGAGACGAAGGGGCGGGTCTCTCCGGTCGACTGGGCATTGCTCGCGATCGCGTTGATCGTGTCGGCCGCGTTCCGGTTCCACGCACTCGGCGCGCAGGGGCTCTGGGTAGACGAGGCATACACCGTCAACGTGTCGCTCCGTCCACTCGGCGAGCTCTTCGCCCAACTCCGTGCGGACGACGCGCCACCGCTCTACTACCTGCTCCAGTCCGGCATCCTCCGCATCTTCGGCACGTCGGAACTCGCCGTCAGGCTTCTCTCGGCCGTGGCGTCGCTCCTCACGACTCTCGTCCTCTGGACCTGGGCTCGTCGGTTCGGTGCAGCAGGGATCGTCGCTCTGGCCTGGTCCACCACGTCGATCGCGGTGTTCTACGCGCAGCAGGCTCGGAGCTACGCACTCCTCCACCTGGGCGTCGCATTGCTCCTGTGGCTCGGGACGCGGATCCACGAGTCGTCACGTCCCCGGCCGCGCGACTCATGGTGCTTCCTCCTCACGGCGCTGGGACTTCTCTACGCGCACAATCTCGCCGTGTGGACGCTACTCGCCGCGTCCGCCTGGGTTGCGCCCGCCTTCCTGAAGGAGAGACGCACGGGCGGGCTCGTCCTCGGAGCGTTCGTAGTCGGAAGCATCCCCTGGGCGGTCGCCACGCTCTCCCAGCTCGGCGTTCACACCGAGCTCAACGAATGGATGGGCAAGTGGTGGGAGTCTCACTCGCTCTGGCTCGGTCCGTTCTACAGCATCGGAGTGTTCGCGAACGGCACCTCGGCCTGGGTGCGCCCCCCGACGCCGTTCCCATCGCTACCGGAAGCCTACGCCCTCGCTGCGTATCTGATCTGGGGCGCAGTAGGAGCCGGACTCGCCCTGGCCCTGGTCGGAACGGTCCGGACGAAGCTCCGCCCCCGTGACGTCGGCGTCTGGGTCCTATTCGCGGCCCCGTTCCTCGGCCTCGTCCTCACCACGTTGATCGTCGGACCGGCGTACGTCGTCGGGCGGACGGACACGTTCGCGCTCGTTCCGTTCGTGGCACTCGTCGGGTGGGGCTGGAGTCGTCACAAGATCGGGTGGGCGCTCCTTGCGATGTGGATCGCCGTCGGATCGTGGCTCGTCTTCGCGCCAACCTCGAACCCCAAGTCCACCGACCGCGCGCTCGCCACCTGGATGTCGAACGAGATCGAGACGGGAGATGCCGTCGTCGTCTCCGCACTCGGCCGCCCGACTCTCGAGTACTACGCGACCCGGAACGGGTGGCGGTCGCGACTGGGCGATCTCCGCGCCTACCCGGCCCTGCTCGACGAAAACCCTGCGGCCGTCTTCCCGACTCCGATCGACTCCTTGACGTCGTACGCGTCAGAAGCCAAGTCACTCCGTGCGGAATGGGAACGCGCCGGGACTCGGAACGTGTGGATCCTGGCCGTGCTGCTAGGACCTCAGGGTGCGACCGAGTCGTCTCCAACAGGCACAGACTCGTCGCCCAACGGCGGTGGGGCATCCCCTTCCGCTCGACCAGGCTTCCCCGCGCCCGGCGCCGTTCCGATGCCCCCTCCTGGCTCGCGCAGCCATCTGACCGCGAACGATCTGCCCTACCCGATGAGCGTCCTCGTCTACACACTTCGCGGCCTGGAACCGGTCGACGTACTGCGCGAGTATCGGCAGGACTGGGTCGGCGGGGAGCGCGTCGCGCTTCGCATCCCGGCGCGCGAGTTCGTCGTCCTCGACTCGCTCCAGCCGATCGAGAGCGGACGATGACCGGGAACGAAAGGACCGAGGTGAGTAGGTTCGGAAAGGTACCTCTGCTCTACGTGCTCGTGGCCCTTGCCGCGGTGCTCCCGTTCCTCACTGGACTGGGCAACGGCTTCGTCTTCGATGATCAAGGCCTCGTCCTGGAAAACCCCGCGGTGTGGTCGGACTCACCGATCACCCCCTGGCAGAGTCGCTACTGGCCAGAGTCCGACACGGCTGGGCTCTATCGCCCCGTCGCAACGTTCAGCTACTGGCTCGATGGGCGGCTGTTCGGCAAGTCCCCGGTTGGGTTCTTCACGACGAACTACCTGCTTCACATGCTGGTCTCGCTCCTCGTGCTCTCGTGCCTGCGAGCCCTCTTCCCGACGCGCCATCGACTCGCACTCGCGGCTGCCTCGATCTACGCGGTCCATCCTCTGCACTCCGAGGCGGTGGTCGGCATCGCGGGTCGTGCGGAGCTCTGCGCCGCCTTGGGCGCGCTCCTCGCGTACCGCGTCGGGCTCGTCTGGCTTCGCGGGAGCCAGAACGTTGCGCTCATTCCCCTCTCCGCTCTCGCCCTCCTCCTAGGACTGCTCGGCAAGGAGAGCGCAACCGGACTCCTACTCGTCCTCGGATTCCACCTCGTCGCGACTCTGTTCGGCTCCGGGTCCTCGCCCAACGCGGAAGAGCGAGCCCACGCGGCCAGACGCACCGTGATGCTCGGCGTCGGCTGGGGCGTCGCGGTCGCGGTCGCACTCCTCGCCCGTATCCGAGTCCTGGGCGAACTGTTCGCGCTCGGTCCCGTCACGCAGACAGACAACGTGCTCGCGCATGTCGGGCCCGCTGACAGGATCCTCACCGCGCTCTACGTCCAGGCCTACTCGTTCGGACAGCTCGTCTGGCCTCGTTCCCTCAGCCCGGACTACAGCTATCCGCAGATCGTGCCGACGGGAGCCCACTCCGTCATCGGCGCGGCCTTCGGAGCGGTGGCACTTGGCCTCCTCGCGTGGGCACTCGTCCGCCGCGACCTCGAGGTACTCTGGGGGCTGGTGTTTGCAGTCGCCACCGCGATCCTCACCTCGAACCTCGTCTTCCCGATCGGAACGGTCTATGGGGAACGGCTCGCCTACCTGCCGTCCTTGGGTGTGATCTGGGTTCTCGTCGTGCTGATCGGACGAGTGCTTCGTCCGCGCCCCCTGGCGATCGCGCTCACAGCGGCCGTGGTCGTCGCGCTCGGCGTGCGGAGTGCGGTGAGGGCCCCGGACTGGAAGACGAACGTGACCCTCTTCGAGGCGGCTACCCGTACCTCTAGCCACTCGGCCAAGACCTGGACGAACGCCGCCCTCGCGCTGATCAAAGAAGGCAGGATCGAAGACGGGCTCCAGCGCGCGCAGCGAGCGATCGAGCTGGATGCAACCTATGCCCCGGCGGTTCAGGCGATCGGGAGCGCGCTCGTACAGCTCGGCAAACCGAACGAGGCGATCCCTTGGCTCGAGAAGAACCGGAACATCGCCGGCAAGCGCGGAACGGAAGCTCTGATCGAGCTCGGAAACGCACAGCTTGCGCTCCAAGACGGAGAGAAGGCGCTCGGTTACTTCACCGAAGCTCGGTCCCGGTCCAAGCCGAACGACGAACGATGGATGGTCGGGCTGGCCTCGGCCTACGCCCTGCAATCGAGCTGGTCGGAATCGGTCCAATACTGGCAGAATGCCGTGGCGATCAAGCCCGAGGATCCGGCGTTCCGCCAGCGGTACGCATACGTTCTCTGGCAGCACGGCGAGCTCGATCAGTCCGAGGCGATCTATCGAGCCCTCTGGAACGAGAACCGAACCGACCCGGAGCGAGCGAACGAGCTGGCATGGTTCCTGGCGGTCACGGAGAGATATCCGGAGGAGGCTCTTCGGCTCGCGGCCGACGCCTATGGGCGGCGCCCGGACGCGAACGTCGCCGACACCTGGCTCGAGGCGTGGCTGCAGGCCCGAGGGTGCGAGGAAGCGCGAGCTTGGCTCGAGGAGACCGAGTTCCCGACTACGATCCGTCAGCCGCTCGAATCGAAACTGGCGGAGCGCTGTGGCGGCTCGGGCAACGTCGGCTCCTCGAGTGACGTCGGCAGCTCGGGTGTCGTTGGGAGCTCGGGTGACAGCTCGGGCGCCGAACTCGAGGAACGCGAAGAGGAGGATGGACGTGAGCGGTGAGCGGAAGAAGGCGAAGCGACGGGACAAGGGGGCGAGGCCATCGCTACTCGAGCCGCGGAAGGTTCTTCCCATCGTGCTCGTCGCAATCGTCGTCGTCGTTCTCAGGACCCTGGCCGGAGGAGCGCTGCAGAAGGAGCGTGTTCTTTCCACTCCAGTGCTCGAGGACCGCACCTACGTCACCGCAATCCAGCAGATCCAGTCGACCGACTTCGACGAGCCCGTGCTGCCTCGAGGCTCCGTGCTCTATCCACGTCTCGTCGGATGGCTACCGGGAATGGCTGAAGGAAGCGTGAAGTCTCTTCCACTCTTCCAAGGAATCCTCGAGGGGTTGGCCGTACTCCTGCTCGGAGTCTGGGTCGCCTCTCGATGGGGCGTGCTTCCCGCGCTCCTCGGCGGATTGCTCTACGCGCTCGACCCGGTCGGCGCGTTCTTCGCGGCCCGGGTCGCACCGACCTCTGCGGTCACGCTCCTCTTCGCAGCCGGAGTGGTGCTGCTCGACGGATCGGCCGGCTGCTGGAAGAGGTCTCCGCTCGGTTCCCTCACCTTCGGCGTCGTCGCGGCGCTTGGCTTCCTCCTCTCGCCGCTCCTCTTCGCGGTCCTCGCGCTGGTCGGCGGATACCGGCGATGGACGGTCCCGGCCCCGGACGCGGAGCTCCCGGGCGACGCTCCGGGCAACCGAGCGGGACAGCCCGATGGTCCCACTCCCGGCCTCGGCCTCCGCCTCACCGGTCTCGGGCTCGCGGTTCTCCCGCTCGTGGTGGCACTGGCGCTCGTCTCGATGAACCATTCGTCGCTTCGCGACGGCGGCCTCGCACTCTCCTGGGGCACCGGGTACAGCGTGTACAACGCCACGAACGCGGAGACGGGCGGCACTTCCCGTCTGCTCGCCCCCCCGCAGTGGCGCACCGACGGCGCGATCCGCTCCGACGTGTGGGAAGCCATCGCGAAGGAAGGCAGCTCCTACGACGTGTACCGGTTCTACCTCGCGCGCGGACTCCAGAGGCTGGTGGAGCGGCCGATCGAGTTCCTCGGAGTGGTGCTCGTGAAGGTCGCAGCCTCCCTGGGAGTATCGCCGCTTCCCGACACTGGCCCGAGCCCGACCTTCGTGTTGGAGCGAGCCGGAGGAGCCCTCGCCCTCGGTCGCTGGTCGTTCGCACTGTTTCTCGGTCTCGGCATCGCCGGCTGGCTCGCCGCGCCCCGCGGCCCGATCCGCCGGGGAGTGTCCCTCGGGCTCCTCGCCGTCGCGGCTACTTCGATCCTGGGGACGACGTCGGCGGCGGCCCGGCAGCCGGGCGTGTTGCTACTCGCGATGGCCTCTGGCGGCTTCCTCGCCTCGCTTGCAGGCACTCTCGAAGGGGGGCGTGCTCGCTCTGCCCTCCCGTTGATCGCCCTACCCGTCGCCCTGGGCCTCTCGTTCGTGTTGGGACAGCTCTCGCCGACGGCAGCTCTACTCAACCCTTCGGAGGACTACCGGCTGGCCGGAATCCTCGCCATCTCCGCGTCACCCCGAGAGGCGATCCCTCTCCTCGAACGCTCGGTGCGCACCAATCCGCAGAATGCCGAGGCGCATGCGAGCCTCGCCCGCGCATACCAGCGCGAAGGATTGACCGAGAACGCGATGCGGGAGTTCCGCGCGGCGTTCGATGCAGACTCGACCAACGCTACCGTGCTTCTGGGCTTGGCCTCGGTCGAGCAGGAGCAGCAGAACGCCGGTCGCGCCCTCGATCTCGTGTCGAGGCTCGTCAACCAGCACCCGAACAACCCGCTCTATCTCAACGAAGCGGCACGGATGTTCATCCAGTCCGGGCGCTGGGACATCGCGAAGCCGCTGCTCCTCCGTGCCCTGGAGATCAAGCCGGACTACCGGACGGCGCAGACGAACTTGGAAGCCGTGACCCAAGCCGAACTCGAGGCGGAGCGCTCGCTCATCCCGGACGAGATGCGTCTACCGGCGGACGACCCGCTCAACACGACCCTCGGGCAGATCGGTCGCGCCCTCCAGCAGGGGGACTCCGCGATGGCTGACAGCCTGATCACCGAGATCGAGCAGCAGCGCCCGGATCATGTTCTTCCTCACTGGATGCGTGCTGCGTGGCTCGCGCGTACCGGTGACCTGGGCGGAGCGACGCGCGCCCTCGAGACGTGCAACCGTCTAGCCCCGTGCCGCCCTGCGATCGCCGGACAACTCGCGCAGATCTACGTCCAGCTCGGACGCGAAGCCGACGCGAAGCGGCTCCTGGACGGCTGCATCGCCACCCCCCCGTCGCCGGAGATGGGCCGTCGCCTCGAGCAGGTCCGAACGGAACTGCTCGGTTCCTAGGGACGATCCTCTGTCGGAACGGCCACACGCCGCCTAGAGACCGAGTCCGATCATCCCCCCACGTAGGGCAGGTTCTTGATCTGCGCCTCCTCTTCCGGCGTGAGCGGGTTGCTCTCCGGCTGGACGAGGCCTTCGGTCACCGGCGGATGGGCCTGCCAGTAGGCCGGATCGATCCCGGACGAGATCACCTTCCCGTAGAGGTCCTTCGGAATGGTGTGGTCCAGGAGATAGAGCGCGGTGGGCACCACGTCGAGCAGGCTGTGCACCTCGTTCGTCGGAAGTGGACCTGGCTTGATGTTCGGCCCCGCGATCATCACGATCCCGTTCATCCGATGCCACCCCGAGAGGGTCGAACGGGGATCCCCGAAGCTCGGTAGCTGGTACCCTTCGTCCCTATCACCCAACGCGACGTAGTACCCGGGCGCGGGCGTGAGATTGATGTTGGGCCCCTTCTCCGACTGCTCGCCCTTGAAGATCTCGTGCTTCTCATCCACCCGGTCGAATGGGGACTTCCCCGTCTCCGGATCGACCAACGTCCTGAACCGTTCGGCGAGTCTCGCCTCGAGCTCGCGAGCCTGTTCGCTCGTCCGCGTTGCGCCCGGGTCCTTTCCTAGCTGCCGTACGTAGAGACGGGCCGCATCGGAGCGATCGAGCGTGAACACGTCGATCGCTTCGTCGCGCGTAAACCCGGACTCGGTTGAACGAAGGTAGTTCCCGGCACGGAACTCGCGACGGATCGGCCCGAACCCATGATCCGAGAGGACGAGGATGTTCGCGTCCTCCGGGATCAGCGCGATGAACTCGCCAAGCAGTTCATCACAGCGGACCCAGAGCCGCTCGATCGAGCCGCCGAACTTCTCCGCCGTCTCCGGATCGTAGACCGGGCTCTCGGGGTCGTCGAACTTCCAGAAGAGATGCTGCACCCGATCCGTCTGCGTGAACACCACCCAGAAGAGCCGCCACGGCTCTTCCTGGTACAGCTTCTTCGCGAGTTCGAATCGCTTCTCTTGGATCAGCATGAGGGAGTCGAGAACCGCCTGCTCCTCCCCACCCGGCAGCTTCATCTCCATCTGGTCGCGGAGGTACCCCATCGCTTCGATCTCGGGTTGACGCTCCGGCGGGTAGACCCAATTCCTCCCCGACACGTGCGGAAACCCCGAGACCATGACCCCGTCGACCTCGTCCGGAGGATCTGTCATCGGAACGTTGATGATGCAGACCCGGGGCCCTTCCCCTTTGAGCAGATTCCAGATCGGCTGTGTCCGCCTGCTGTTCGCAGTCTCGGAGACGATCTTGTCGCTGTCGGCGAGTCGACGCTGGAAGTCGAAGATCCCGTGGCGACCGGGGTTCACCCCGGTCGTCGCCGACGTCCACGCCGGCGGTGACAGGTACGGCATGACCGAGTTGAGCGTTCCGTACGCGGAACGGTCTCGGAGCGCTTTCAGGTTCGGAAGCTTCCCTTGCTCGAGCCACGGATCGAGCTTCTCCCACGTGGCTCCATCTAGCCCGATGACGACGAGAGGAGGCCCTTGAGGCTTGCCGCAGTTGCTGAGGGTGAGGATGGCCGTCGCGATGACCACAGCTGTCACGGCCCAACGAGAGACACGAGAGGAAGAGAGCGAGACCAGCCGGGCTGAACTCACGGGCGCGGCGCACTTGGGCGAGATATCTCGGGACAACGGAGTTCCAATCTCCAACTCCGGGAAGAGCCACGATCCATCGGCTCGAGACACGAGCAGGGGGGACGGCGCCCGGAATCACCGTCTCCAGTAGTCTAGCAGACGCAAAAAGAGAACGGACGGCGAGGACCGTCCGTTCTCGGAACATTCAACCAGCAGATAGGCCGGATTGGCACCAGACTCAGCGACCGAAGATCGCCTTGACCTCACCCCAGCTCTTTTCGTTGACGGGAACCGGAACCATGTACGGATTCGACCCGGTTGCGCCGTTCAGGCCGACTGAACCCATGTTCGCGTCCGGAATCTGATCTAGAACTGCAGGAACAGAGTCGTCGGCGAAAGCAGCGCCTGTCGTCCCCGTCGGGAAGTCTGCGAGGGCGACCTCCATCGGACCGTAGTAACTATAGGCAGTGAACCAGTAGACGGGAAAAGCCGTGCGCGTGATTGCGTTCGGTGCCCACGACACCGCGGTGCCCTCGAGCAACTCATTCGGCCAGTTCCCCGTCGGCAGCTCGAATGGAGCACAACTTCCCGTCTTTATGATCGGCGATGCCGCGGCCTCGACCGGCCAACTGAGCCCGAACTGCACTGCGGTGACACGCGGACATGCATCCGGCCAGAATGCCGCTACTACCCAAACGAGGGTCTCGTCCGGCCCGAGCCCTGACGTAGGAGTCAGCGACATCGCTGCACTGGAACAACCCATGTGATCGTCATCACATTCCGGATCGAACGGACAGTCGACCTCCAGGAGATTGCAGTACGAGTCCTCGTCGTCCTCGGTGTAGATGACCGAGTCATCGGTGTGGAGAAGCAAGTAGCCGTTCGCGTTTACGCCCGCCGTCGCCGTTCCGGCAAAGCTTGCTCCAATGATGGCCAGCAGGCCAAGAGTAGCGATCTTCATCGATGTCCTATCCTCCTCGGAAGAAAAACAGTCCGCGAGTCGTCCTTGCGGTACCCCATCCCTTCGCCCTGCCAGACTCTCGCGGCGTGCAACCGGCATCGGGCTCCAATCTTTTGCGAAAGCTAGCTTGGTACGAGCCGATGGGCAAGCACAAATGCTGGCCGGTCCCTCCCCTAGCGTTTCTCGAACCGTCGACCGCAGTCCTCGGTGCAACAGCAGAACACGCGTGAGCGTAGCGCTGCCAGCCAGGACAAAATGCGAAGGGCCGAACCCTTGCGGATCCGGCCCTTCCTCAGGACTCAGCTACCGAAGCTAGGCTTAGCGGTAGTTGTTCTTGAGCGTACCCCAGGTGGAGTCGATCACCGGAACAACGGTGCACGGGTTCGGATCGCAAACCGTGTCGTCGCCCTGGTAGTTACCACCGTTCTCGTCGCAGCTCATCGCCGTACGGATCGAGCAGACCTCGCCCACGCAGCAAGCGCCCTCTGCGGGCTGAATGCACATGTTCGGGTCGCAGTCGGTACCGTCGCCGAGGAACTCACCCTGGCAGTCCTCACGAAGAACGACTTCGCAGGAACCGTCAGCAGCGCAGCAAGCGCCCGGAGCCACGTCGGTCGGACAAGGGAGCGTACCTTCCGTATCGAAACCGAACGAGCCGAGGGCCGCGATCATATCGAGGTTGGAAGGAACGTCGTCGTCGGCGAACATCGCACCCTGGGACGGGTGAGCGATGAGGTCGAGGGTCTGGGCGTTGCCGTAGTAGTTCGCGGCGGCGACCCAGTACACATCAACGATGGTACCAGTCTGAGCGGCACCCCAAGTCACAGCGGTACCCTCACCCGAGGCCGGCCAACCGCCGGTCGCGAGCTCGAAATCACCGCAGGGACCATAACCAGCCAGAGCGACGTCGTTGTCGTCGTACGTCCAACCGAACGTAACGCCGGAGAGACGCGGGCTGGCGACCGACGGGAATGCAGCGAGAATACCGATAACCACGGTGGCGTCGCCGGCCGTGCTGACGGAAGCGTCGGCACAGTTCTGCAGACCGGTGGCACCGCAGTAGTTCTCGATATCGGTCGTGTAGACAACACCGTCCGCCAGCGCAACGATCAGAGATCCGTTGGCGTTCGGGCCGGCGAGCGCGGTACCACCGATACAGGCGAGTGCCGCAGCAGCCAGAAGCACTTTCTTCATTGCTTCGAACCTCCTTGACTTCTGTCAAGCGTAGCTGTGAATCGTCGTCGAAGTCGAATCACCCCGAAGGTGACTCCCCCACCACCACCACCCGATTTGAGGATTTTTCCAGACAGGTTGGAGGCTGAAACGAACTCTACTTCAACCAGTATAGCGGAATGCCTGTGGCGTATCCACTATGCTTTTTTTCCAAACGCCTTAGTTGCAGGTGTTCGGGTTGACGAACGCCGGCGAGAAGACGACCAGGTCACCCAGGTTCGTCGCGCCGTTGTTGTCGTAGTCGTGGCACTCAGCCGGGTTCGAACCGAGGAACTCGGCCGAGAAGACGACCAGGTCCGACAGGTTCACGGTGAGGTCACCGGAAGCTCCGTCGTAGTCCGGGCTCTTCACGTTGTCGTAGTTCCGGATCGAGAGGCCGTTGGCCTTGATGACGCCGGAGAGAGCGACCATGTGAGCACAGCCACCGCCACCGAGCGTGATGACGACGTCGCCATTGGCATCGGTCGTACCAGAGGTCACCGTCGCGGAGCACAGGTTGATTGCGCCCGAGAACTCGACCGTCACGTTCGCGCCGGCGATCGGGTTGTTGGCTTCGTTGCGGACGTTGATCGTGTTGATCGTCGCCGCGAGAGCCGACGGGCTCAGCGGAGCAACAACCAGACCGTCGAGCGCGTCAGCCGGAGTGACCGAGCAGTTCGCCGGATCCGGAATGTTCGCCTGAGCAACCGACCCGCAAAGTGCAAGTCCCAGAAGCGAGAACAGCACTTTCTTCATTGAGTTTTTCCTCCCAGGAATGGGGTGAACTATCACTGATGTCTTGCGAGAGAGGGATTCCCGAACGGAGTCTCGCTTCCACGATGAAGCCGCCGGAGACACCCCCATCCATCGTGGACCTGCACCCGCGAACGGACACATCTCCACGACTGGCTTGCACGCGTGCAAGTATACCAACAAAAGTTCACCCCGTCAAAGCGGCAAATCCGTGGCCCAACGCGAACTAATGCGTTCCGGGCGCGGGCCCTGCAAGGACGGACCCTCAAGCTCGGCGATCGTATTCCCTGACAACGAGTTAGGGCCTTCTGCCAGGTGGGGCCAAGTAGCCAGGCAAGTTACCTGATTGCAAGCACTTAGCTAGGACGGGTGACAAGTGGCGTCGAGTGGAAGGGATTGGGCGAAACAGGATTCGAACCTGTGACCCCCTGCTTGTAAGGCAGGTGCTCTAACCAGCTGAGCTATTCGCCCGTTCCGGACACAGAACCCTCGTCGGAGCGACGCCTGGCATGGGTGACCAGAGCCCACGGAATGAGGCCGAGATACCCCGTGACGAGGAGAATGGGTGCGATCGTGATGTCGCCTGCGGCTAGGAGAAGGAATCCTCCCGAGATACAGGCGAGGCCGGCCCCGAAGAGGATCCAGTTCTTCTTCGCGAAATCGAGGCTCTGGTACGCGCGCCCTTCGGCGCCTTCCGCCTGGCGTACCTTTCTCGTTTGCTTCCTCGCAACCTGTGCCAAGGGACTCAGACCTCCGAACGATCGATCGGTTGCGACGAGGTGGCGTTCCTGTCCCCGTTCGCGCGGGCTCTCCGGCTCGATCCCGCCGGCCGATAACCACGCAGATCGAGCGTCACCTCCAGATACCCAATGCCCTCCAGCCGCTCGGCGATCTCATCTCGGAACTCGACGGCCCGGGGCAAGTCCGTGGAGGGTAGCTCGACTCGCGCCAAAGATCCATGGTCCCTGACACGAACTTCCAGAAACCCCAGATCCCTGAGTGCCCGTTCCCCCGCCTCGATCCGCCGGAGGGCCGGCTCCGTGACTGCAATCCCGGTCGGTACCCGAGAGCTGAGGCAGGGTCCGCTCGGCAGATTCCACGTCTCGAGCCCCCAGTGCCGGCTCACGATCCGGATGTCGGCCTTCGTCCACCCGAGATCGAGAAGCGGTGAAGACACCCCCAACTCCCTGGCAGCGCGACGCCCGGGTCTGGTGTCCCCTCGGTCATCGTGCTGGGTGCCGTCCAACAGCGCACGGCCTTCCCCGGTGGCGTCGGACCGCACTACGGCGTCGAGTGACTTCAGGACGCCGAACAGCTCCTTCTTGCAGAAGTAGCATCGATCGGGGCCGTTCGCGACATAGGACGGGTCCTCGAGTTCATGCGTCTCGACTTCCCGGACCACTACGCCCAGCGTTTCGGCGATCCGGTGGGCCCGCGCCCTCGCTTCTTGCGGGAGCGTAGGGGATACGCCGAGAAGAGGAAGCACGTCCCGCTCGGCCCGGAGCGCAGCGGCGAGGAGGAATGAGCTGTCGACGCCTCCTGAGACCGCGACGGCCAAAGGGCCGAGGCCGGCCAGATGCTCGACCAGAGCCGTGGTCTTGGCGTCGAGGTCAGCTGCGAGAGCTCCACCCGAGGGAACGCCTTCCTCACTGCGGGGCGAGACCTCGGTCATCGATCCGACTCGTCGCAGGGGGTGGACTCGCATGCCGTGCCCTCCCCAGCGAAGGCTCCGTTCGAGCGGTAGCACTCGGCGCGCGAAACGAGCTCGCAGCCATCACCGAGGCAGCACGCCCCCTTCTCCGCATCGTCCGCACATGGGCTCACCGAGCAGCTGCCCTCACCGAGGAACAGACCGTCGTGGTAGGCGCACTCGAACGCAGTGAGCTGGAGACACTCTCCGACGCAGCAGATCCCGATCGGGTCCGGATCGCCCGGCATCGGGACGTACCCGGGAGAGCCGGCCCGGATCGTTCCGTAACCGGTGATCGGCTCGAGCCAGGGAATCGCATCGAAGTTCGCGAACCGTCCCCCGTGCGTGGGGATCGGGTGAGGCACGAGACGGAACTCACCAGGTTCACTCGCCTGGAAGACGAACCAAGCAATCGGGGTGGGATTCTCGGTGAGGTGCGGAATGAAAGTCATCGCCAGCCCGGCTCCGGAGCTGGGCCAGGTAGGAGTGCCCACGAGCACCCCCTCGCCCTGGCAGTAGCCGTAGCCCGTCAACTCGATGCTGGGGTCGTACTCCACACCGAGAGTGACGCCAGTGAGATCCATCTCGGTGCCTTCCGGGAAGGCGGCGTAGACCACACACACCTTGGGCGTCCCATCGCTCGGGATCTCCGTGACCGCGTCCTGCGGCGCGATCCGCGGGAACGAGTAGCAGTCCCCAACGAGCGACCCGGAAGGAAGGTCCCCGATCACCGAGAGGTAGATCACACCACCTTCGTGCTTCGGTCCGTTGCCAACCTTCTTCCGATCGTCGGCCATCGCACCGGGGGCGAAGAGCGCCCCGATTGCGATGGCGACCGAAAGCGTCGCCGAAACGGAGCGAACGAAGGACGCAGAACTCTGGAAATGGATCACGTGACGATCTCTCCCCATGGTCGATCAGCGGTTGGGCGGCCACTTTGGCCCGTGCGATCGGCACACCCCCGATCTGAACGTCTCATCCATCGAATGGTTCCCAGCCGATCCAAAGCGTAATGAGGCCCAAACGGGGCGACTCAACGCTTTTTCCGGACCTCGATCCTGGCGCGGTTGTGAGCCGACAAGGTCTTCGAGAATACATGAGTGCCATCGCCGCGGGCGACGAAGAAGAGGTCGTCGACTCCAGGCTCGGGGCGAACGGCGGCCCAGAGCGCGTCCCTCCCCGGGGCACAGATCGGGCCCGGTGGAATTCCGGGGTACCGGTACGTGTTGTAAGGAGAGTCGACCTCCAAGTCCCGGTAGAGAACACGGCCGGGCGGTCTGCCGAGCGCGAAGAGAACCGTAGGATCGGACTCGAGCTTCATCCCCCGCCGGATCCGGTTCCAGAAGACGGCCGAGATCCGGGTCCGCTCTTCCGCGACCGCAGCCTCGGCTTCGATCACTGACGCCAGCGCCCACAGTTTGGCGCGGTCGAGACCGAGCTCGCTGGCCGGTGTGCGGAGACTGTCCTCCCAGAGCCTGGTCGCCGGACGGACGATCTGTTCCAGGGTTCGTTCCGGACTCTGTCCGAGTGGGATCCGGTAGGTCTCCGGCAGGAAGTACCCGTCGAGGCCAGGGCCTGGCACCCCCTGGGCGTCGAGCCAGGCGGGGTCGGACGCGATCCGCTCGAACTCGGAGGCGGGTGTCTTGGTCGACTCGGCAAGGAGGGGCAGGACATTGGCGAGCCGCCAGCCCTCGGGAATGGTGACGAGCGTATCCTCGATCTTCCCGCTGGCGAGCCGCTCCATCAGCTCACGCGTCGTTTCGCCTTCGCGGAAGGAGTAGTAGCCGGGAAAGACGCGCCGGTCCCAACCCTGGAACCTCGCTTCCAGGCGAAGGAGTCGGCTTTGCTCGGTCCAGCCGGAAGCCTCGAGCCTTCGCGCCACGGACCCGAACGTCTCGCCATTCCGGATCTCGAACAGCTCAGCTCCCGGGTTCGGCGGGCCGACCGGCGCGGCGAGGAAACGCGCGCGTGCAAACCACAGCCCCCCTGCCGTGACCAACGCAAACACGACGAGGACGAAGAAGGCGAGAAAGAGCCGTCTCATCAGGATCGGTCTCCGGCCAGGTCGGGAGCCCCGGGACTCCCTGCGTCAAGAAACTCTTGAAGCAGGATCTCCGCGGCGAGCCGATCGATCGCCCCCTTGTCGCGGCGCTGTCCGCGGCGTGCCATCCTGAGTCTGGATTCCGCTTCGACGCTGGTCAGGGTCTCGTCCCAGTAGACCACGGACAGACCGAGCTCTCGCTCGATCCATCCACCGAGCGACTGGATCTCCGCGGAGAGCGAACCGGGAGGAGCGTTCACAGCGGCGTCGAGTCCAACGCTCGTGGCCGCGTTCGCTGCGTTGTCGTGGTTGTCGTGGTCGTCGTCGTGGTCGAAGTCGTCATCGTTGTCGTTGACCGGAAGGCCGAGCACGACGCACGCATACTCCCCACTCTCGGCCAGCGACCTGAGGTGCCGATGGAAGGACCGACCGGGACGCTTCTCGAACGTCGGCAGTCCGGTCGCGAGGATCCGGTTCGAGTCCGAGCGCGCGAGCCCGCACCGCTTGGTTCCGTAGTCGATCGCGAGAAGCGAGCTCAAGCGCCGTCTCCGCCCTCCGCGGGGCGCCGCGACTTCGCCATACAGACTCGGGTTCCCGTCCCCATCTGGATGTCGAAGTCGACGCGATCCATCATCGCCTTCATGATGAAGATCCCTCGGCCCCGGCTCTTGAGGATTCCTTCGGGTCCGGTCGGATCGAGCGCACTGACCTCTTCTAGGTCGAAGCCGGGTCCGGTGTCTGTCACCTCGATCTGGAGTTCGTCGTCCCCCAAGAGGAATCGGAACACGACCGGGCGCATGACATCGTGGCCGTGCGCATGTTGGACGGCGTTCGTCGCCGCCTCGATCACGGAGTTCGCGATCGCATCGGTGTCATCTCGATCGAAGTCCATGTCGTGACAGATCGCTTGCACCAACTGATCGACGACGACCAGTAGCTCCAAGCGGCTCGGCATCTGGAAGACGATCGAGCGGTCAGCCGGGAAGTCGCACTGCGGAAGAGTCATGAACGCCTCTGAGGCCGCACGGCCTAGTTCTTCTGGCCCGTGACGTCTCCCTCGAAGCTCGCGATGGCGTCCTCTTCCTTGTCGAACACCTGGAACACGGTGTTGAGCCGCGTCACCATGAAGATCGAGTCGATCCGCCGAGAAATCCGCATCAGCTTCACGATGCCGCCGTTCTGCGTGGCCGTGATGTGCGCGGACATGAGGATACCGAGGCCGGTCGAGTTCACCCAGGAGACGTCCTTGAGATCGATGACGATCTTCTTGTACCCCTGGTTGAGGATCGAGAGGATCGTCTCCCTGACCGAGTCTGCATCCGGCCCGCCCATGAGCTGGCCGGAGAGCCGGACGACATAGACATCCCCAATGGCCTCTTGCTTGATCTTCATCCGTTCATCCCCCTCTCCGCGAGCCGATACAACACTTCGTCCATGTCCTTCGGGACCGGCGCCTCGCACCGTACCCGCCTCCCATCCCCCGGACGGTCGAAGGCCAGATGATAGGCGTGGAGCGCCTGGCGGTTCAACCGACGCGCGAGAGTCTGATACACCGAGCGCTCTGGGCCGGCGAACCGCTCCACCCAGAGTGCGTCCCGACCATACGTTGGATCTCCGAACACCGGGTGGCCGATATGAGAGAAGTGGACCCGAATCTGGTGGGTCCGCCCCGTCTCGAGGACCGCTTCGACCAGGGTGAGCTGCTCGAAACGCTCTAGCACCCTCCAGTTGGTCGCCGCCTCCCGACCTTGCCTCCGCACCGCCATCCTCGTCCGTTCCCGGGAGTGGCGTCCGATCGGGGCGTCGATCCGGCCCGCCTCTGCGCCTAGGTTCCCCCAGACGAGCGCAACGTAGCGCCGGGAGACGGAGCGTTCGCGGATCTGCTTCCCCAGCGACTGGTACCCGACGGGGGTTCGAGCAACGACCATCAGCCCCGAGGTCGCGCGGTCCAGCCGGTGGACGATCCCGGGCCGCTCCTGCGGGCCGGGCGGATCCCAATCCGGATACCGGTGGAGCAACCCGTGCACCACGGTCGCGCGCTTGGGACCCGAGCCTGGGTGGACCTGGACCCCGGCCGGTTTGTCGATGACGACGAAGTCCTCTTCCTCGTAGACGATGCCGAGCGAGACGTCTTCCGGCTCGAGCTCCGTCTTGGCGGGAGCGGGGATGACGAGGTGCACCGTCTCCCCCAGCGACACCTTGCGGCGTGCAGGAACCGGTTCCCCATCCACAGTGACCCGGCCCTCTTTGATCCAGCTCTGGATCTGGGAGCGGGACACGTCGGGACATCGGTCGCTCAGCCACACGTCTACGCGACGTGCCGGTTCGCTCTCCTCGACCCGGAACTCTCGCCTGGTCTCGTGCGCGTTTCCGGTGCCGTCGCTGTCGTGGTGGCGTTCGTTGCGGTCGTTCATCGTTGGCTTCGTCTGCGTTACCGATTCGGTTCGGAGTATCGGTTGAGATCGTCGGACTCTGTGTGCGCAGTGTCGGCTGCGGTTCCTACCGTGGGGCTCTCTGCCGCGTCCTCTGCGGCGCCGTCGGCAATGTCATCCACGTTCTCGGCCGTCTGGTTCGCGCCGCCTTCACGGAGCATCTGGATAGCGAGGAGTGCGACCCCGACGCTGATGCCCGAGTCCGCGATGTTGAAGAACGGGAATCGATGGTTCCCGATCCCGAAGTTCGCGAAGTCGATCACCTCTCCCAGCCACAACCGGTCCAGCAAGTTGCCCACGGCCCCGCCGAGGATGAGGCCGAGGGAGAAGAGAAGGAACGGTCGGCGGTACCGCGCCGAGTGTGCGAGCGTAACGAGTACGAGAATGGAGAGCACGGACACGCCGACGAAGAACCAGCGATTCCCCTGGAAGAGTCCGAACGCTGCGCCATCGTTGTGGATGTACGTCCACTTGAGAAAGTCGCCCAGCACCGGGATCGACTGACCGAGTGTCATCGACCGATAGACGATCTGCTTCGTCACGATGTCGAGGACGAGGATGAGGCTCGCGGTGAGATAGAACAGCCTGAAGATCATGCAAACTCCGGGGCGCGTCTCACGCGGCCGTGTACGATTCGATGAGACGCACGAGGAGACGCGTCACCTTGGGCGACGCCTCCGCCGCCACGGCCAGGATGCGCGGAATGTCGACGGGCTCGAGGGCATCGGGCAGGCCCATGTCGGTGATCACCGCCAGCGCGCAGACCATCATCCCGCCGTGCACCGCAACCAGCACCTCAGGAACCAGCGACATGCCGACGACGTCCGCGCCGATCCAGCGCAGGAACCGGTACTCCGCACGCGTCTCGAGGTTGGGACCTGCCACCGCCACGAACACGCCCTTGCGGAGCGGGATCTTCTCTTCGAGCGCGAGCGTCTCCACCCGTTCGACCATGGAGAGGTCGTACGGTTCGGACATGTCGGGAAACCGGGGACCGAGACTGTCGTCGTTCGGACCGATGAGTGGGTTTGCGCCGATGAGGTTGATGTGATCGGTCGTGACGAAGAGATCGCCCGCACGGTAGTTCGGGTCCATCCCCCCCACCGCGTTCGTGAGCAGGAGTCGATCCACCCCGAGCCCACGGAGCACGCGGATCGGGTAGGTCACGTCTTCCATCGAGTAGCCTTCGTAGAAGTGGATCCGGCCGCTCATCACGATACAGGGCCGTCCCCCGATGTGACCGCACTCGAGCTCACCCTTGTGGCTCTCGGTGGTGGAAACCGGGAAGTGTGGGATCTCTCCGTACGGGATCCGTGCCTCGACGGTCATGTCACCGGAAACGCCACCGAGCCCGGTCCCGAGCACGAGTCCGAACTCCGGCGTGGTCGCAAAGCGGCTTCGGATGAAAGCCACCGACTCGTCGATTCGATCCTTGAGGTCGCTCACGTTGCTTCCGTCTCCTTCGGCACCCTCGTCCGGAAGGGGCGTAGGCGCCCGCCGGTCCTCAACCGCCTAGTGGGCCTCGGCGTCGGACATGCCAAGGCCGGACGTCTCCGCGAGGAGTCGTCCGGCCCGCAATCCGCCAGGAAGGTCGACGCCGAACTGGGCCCTGCTAGTCGGCGCGACGCGGTTCGTACTCGTCGAGCTCCTCGGACGCGTCGACCTGGAAGAACCCTTCGCGACGTTCCTGAACCTCGAAGAACCCTTCCGGATCCCCACCCGCCGAGTCGGCTGCCGACGCGGAGCGGTAGGTGTTCCGTTCATCGAAGGGTAGCTCTTCGCGATCCCGGGTGCCCATCCAATCTTCGGATTCCGTTTCGACGGCGACGCTGTTCGCGCGGCTGACGGCCGCGGCGACACGGCGCGGAGCCGTCGTCGTCCCGGAACGATGATCGGAAACCGGAGCCCGGGGCGCGGAAACCCTCGCGTACTCCTTGTCTCTACTGCTCGACCGAGACAGCGCCTCGTGGGCGTCGTCGGCGATCGAGTCGATCTCACCGAACTGCTCTTCGTGATCGGAGAGCACGGTGAGCTGACCTTCGAGCATCGCCTTGAAGCGACGGACGTAGGTCTCCTTCTTGTTCGCGAGTCCCTCGATCTCCTGAACGAGCCGCTGGAGACGCTCGCGGGAGTCCTCCAGGATCCGCTCCGCACGGGAGTGGGCGTCCTGGATGATCCGCTGCGCTTCGCGGTCCGATGCCTCGCGCGACTCGCTGGCGATCCGCTCCGCGGTCACCAAGGAGTTGCGCAAACTCTTCTCGAGATCTCGGTACTCGTCGAGCCGTTCGTCCTGGTAGCTGATCTTCTCAGCCATCATCGCGTTCTCTTGCACGACCTTCTCGAACTCGGACGCGACGAGTTCCAGGAACATTCGGACTTCTTCCGGGTCCACCCCTCGCAGTGTACGCTTGAACGTCTGCTTACGGATGTCCAACGGGGAGAGCTGCATGTCGTCCAACCTCCGGCGTGATGCGGCGGCACTCCCTGCCCCCACACGGCTCCATACCTCCAGTGGAGGTACGAAGGCCTTCGGAGCTGAACTCTGCAGCCGGCCTCGGGTTTCCCAGCCACGAGTGCTCCGAAGGCTCGTAGAGTACAAAGCGAACCGAAGCGGCGCAAAGACTTTTCCTATCGCAACTTCGATTCTCCGGCACCGCTCCGGGACGGAGTGCTACGCTAGGCAGCGCCTTCGCGACCTCATCCGCCTCTTGTCACTTCATCCCGAGAGGAGAGAACGCTCGTGAGCGACCTGCACGGCGCCTACGCCAAGCACGAGGACCCAAACACCGTCGGGATCACCTTTCCCGAGCACATGAACCTCCTCCAGAAGGCGTTCCCGTTCGCCACGGGCGAGTTCAGCGGGGTGATGCGGGAGCTGATGCTGGCCGGGAAGATCATCTCGAGCAAAGTGCGTCGCGCCGGTCTCGTCCACGAAATGGGGCTCACCGGACGAGTGAACGTCCAGGGGGAACAAGTGCAGTTCCTCGACGAGTTCTCAAACGAAACGATCGTCCGGATGCTCGGAACGAGCGGTCACGTCTGTGTGATGTCCTCCGAGGAGAACGCGGACCCGATCCCCGTCGCACCGGGCTACCCATGCGGAAAGTACGTCGTCACGATCGATCCTCTGGACGGCTCGACGAACATCGACGTGAACGTGTCGACCGGAACCATCTTCTCGGTGCATGAACGGGTCACCGCATCCGGGCCGGGCACACTCGAGGACGTCCTCCAACCCGGCTCCACCCAGGTCGCGGCGGGGTACATCATCTACGGGTCGTCCACGATGATGGTCTACGCAGCGCGGGACTGTGGCGTCTACGGGTTCACCCTGGACCCGACCATCGGAGAGTTTCTCCTCTCCCACCCCAACATAAAGACTCCCGAGCACTCCACGGTGTACTCGGCGAACGAGGGCAACACCTCGAGCTGGTCACCGGAGGACCGAGAACTCGTGCGGGCGCTCCGCGACGGCGAAGGCCCGGGTGGGACGCCGCTGACGGCGCGCTACGTCGGCTCGCTCGTCTCCGACTTCCACCGGAACCTCCTCCGGGGAGGCATCTACTTCTACCCCGCAACCCAGGCGAAGCCGAACGGCAAGCTACGACTGCTCTCGGAATGCAACCCGCTGGCCTTCGTCGCCGAACAGGCGGGCGGAATGGCTACGAACGGAGCGGAACGGATCCTCGACATCGTCCCGAAGGAGCTACACCAGCGGGTGCCGCTCTACATCGGGAGCCGGGCCGAGGTTCAGTACGTGGTCGACGCGTTCCGTCGACGGTAGTCGCCCCGCGGCGACGCCCACGACCCACACGACCCACGTGGCCGGCATGGCTGGCACGACCCACACGACCCGCACGGCCGGCATGCCCGGCATGGCTGGCACGACCCACACGACCGGCATGCCCGGCATGGCCGGCGCGACCCGCATGACCCGCAAACGACCCGCAAATGACTGACTCCCAGTCCTATCGGCTATACCTCTGAAGCGGAATGTGAAGGGTCATTTCCCCCATTCCCCGGCGTGCTGGATGATTCTGTTCGTGGCGTCGATCGAGTTCGATATACTGGTGCTTCGAGTTTCCCTCGACGACTCGACCCGCGCATGGCCCGGACTCCGCCTGGCATGGCTTCAGGCTGGGGAGTTCATGGCTCGTGCTGTATCCCAGACGAACGATCGCACTTTGGCTCTTGGCCATCGCCGCTGTATGTGCGGCGATCGCGTTCGTGCGTCTGAATCCGGGCACGCCCCCCTCCTCCCCTGAGTCTCCCGGCCTCGTTCCCTGCGACGACACTCCACCCGTGGTGGCGGAAGCCCTGGACGAGTTATCCGGGTCGGACGGCCTCGAGTGGCGCGCGGTCTCGATTCTCGAGACACCCTGGGGACTCGACGCCCGGCTCCGTCCTTACGTGGGACGGGTCGAGATTCGCGGGATCGACGTACGGGTTCTGGACGACGGACGACGGATCTTCGAGCAGCCGCAGCACGATGGGGACCGGCTGCGGCGCGAGGCGGGTCGGCTCGAGGGGATCATCGAGGAACGGAGTGCCGCGGGGCATCGCTCCTCCTCGAAAGGCGCGACGGGGCCGATCTCGCCCCTACTCGCGCCCCCCTCGGCCGTCCTCCTCGTTTCCGGCTCTCAGATTCTCCTCGCCTCCGAGCGCGTCGTCCCCGGTGCCGCTCTTCTAGAAGACGACCGCGCGGCCACGCAGGACGGCTCCAACGGCGTCACCGCTCCCCTCCCTCCCACCGTCGCTGCGATCGCGACCGACTTCCGGAACGAGATCGTGGGCGCCCAGGTCACGACGATGATGCCCGTCGCTGTAGAAACGCCGGTGCCGGTTCGCGTGGTCTACGACCCGGAGACACTCGAAGCGGCCGAGGTGATCGATCTCCGTCGCGGAGCGAGTGGAACCGCGCATGTGTTCGATCCGAACCCGATCGTTACGAGCGGCGAGCCTGGCCTACGTGACGGAGACCCGGTGAATGTGTATCGAGTTTGGGTCCCTGTCGAGCGGCTCGAAGATAGCGGAAGGCTCCGCGGCGAGTGGGTGCGGGTTCGCACCGAACTCGGAGAAGAATCGATCGAACCGAGCCACGTGTACGACTACGTCTCTACCGATCCACGGTTCGAACAGACCATGGCCTACTACCATGGGGACCGGTCGCTGGAGCGGACCTCAGAACTCGGGTTCTCCGGCCTCTTCGGTCAACCGATCCAGATCGTCGTCCACGGCACACGACTCGACAACTCGTGGTACTCGCCCCCCACGCGCGAGATCGTGTTCGGCAGCGGTGGAGTCGATGACGCAGAAGACGCCGACATCATCATCCACGAGACGGGCCACGCCATCCACGACGCGCTCGTTCCCGGCTTCGGGGGCGGCGACACGCGTGCGATCAGCGAAGGTTTCTCCGACTTCTGGGCCGCGTCGCTCACGGATGGTGCTTGCGTCGGGGACTGGGACGCGACTTCCTACGGCCCTCCGTGCCTGCGCCGGGTCGACGACGACGTCGTCTACCCAGGCTCGCTCATAGGAAGCGTGCACAAGGATGGCCGGATCTTCAGCGCACTGCTCTGGGACCTTCGGGAGGAACTCGGAGCGGAGCTCGGTGAAACGCTCGCTCTGGCCGCCCTCCGCGAGCAGTCGTGGGATTCGACGTGGGACGACGCCGCGCAGGCGCTTCTCCGCGCGGCGGACAGACTGGAGATTCCCCGAACCAGGGTCGAGCCGCATCTCGCCCAGCGCGGGTTCGTGGCGCGCAGTGTCGTCATGGATCTCTCCCAGGACGAGCAGGCGCGGGTCGAGCTGCCCGTGGCGGTCTCCTTCCTCGGACAGGACGTACTCGCCTTCGACATCGACGGAGCCGGGCAGATCCAGTTCGTGGACACCCGGAGGACGGACGCCGATCCGGCCTGGCTCGTGCCTTTCGCGCCGGAGGATCCGACCGGCCTCGTACTCTCCGTGCGCGGAAGCGTCGAGGTCGACGAGATCTCCCTCGACTTCACCTGGAAAGACGAGTCGGGTGCAGTGCTGGAGCGGTCCCGCACGGAGTGGACGACCGACACCGGAGTCGTATCCTGGTGTCTCGTCGATGTGGCACCCGTTGGCGAGCCGGCGCGGTCCGACTCGCGCCGCTTCTGGAGCGGAGCGGCGCTCGAGAACTCGACGCCTAGCGACATCGACTGGACCGCGGACGGCGACTGGAGCGGCCTGCTCGGGTTCCGAGGAACACACCCGGCCGAGATCTCGGACGCGGTCGGCGAGCGCTGGGAAGTCGCGCCCGGTGACACGGGCGGCTTCGAGCTGCGCCGGACGTCGATCGGCCGCTCGGCGGGAGACGCGCTCAGACTCCACGCCCAGCCGAGTCCGTTCCGGGAGTCGACGGAAGTCCGGCTCTACACCCCTGTCGCAACGGAACTGAGCGTCACCGTCTACTCCGCGGACGGGCGGCTCGTGCGGAAGCTCGCGTCGGGGCCGACGGAGCGCGGTCTCACGATCGTCCAGTGGGACGGACGGAACGACGCCGGAAGGCCGAGCCCTGCGGGGCGCTACTGGATCGAGGCGAAGGGCGCAGGACGAGACGCGGTCATACCCGTCGTCCGGATCCACTGACGGCCTGGAGCCGCCGCGGGACGCGAATCCGCGCCGACCTCGCGCGGACGCCTAGCCCTCAACGGATCTCAGTGCGCAGCTGGCCCTCGGTCGCGAGTCTCGAGAAGCTCGGCGAGCCGGCCCTCGAGTAGGATTCGTAGCGCCATTGCATCCACCGTCGTGCACTGCCGTTCGTCGGAAGACACCTCGAGAAACTCCTGCCGAAACTGCTCCGGAGTCACCCAGCGGTGGTCTCGCGCTTCTTCGGTCGGGACTGGCTGCTCCCGAGTCTCGCCCACGAAGTAGTGACCGAACACCGGGCGCGAGTGATGGAGAATCTCCACCGTCGCCAGCGGCGAAAGGGCACGGACCCGTCCCCCGAACCGGTCGGAGAGAACCTCATCGGCCTGCCCGAGCCAGGTGATCTCCACGATTCCCGTCTCTTCCCGAACTTCCCTCGCCAATCCGTCCAGCACGGACTCGCCTTCTCGGATCCGGCCGCCGGGGACCTCCCAGAATCCGAAGTACGTGTCCCCCGGCTTGACCCGTCGCTGGAGGAGAAACTGGTCGCTTCCGGGCCGGAAGACGAGCCCCTTCGCGAACGGAACTGCGAACCTCTCCACGCCGATCATCCGCTAGAAGCTGATGTAGTCGGGGATGGTCTGGTAGGCCCAGCTGAGCCAGACGGTCCGGTCGGGCAGGAACCGCTGGATGGCCGTGACTTGGACCTTGCCGTAGTTGCCTTCCGGTGTCCGGATCGCGAGAACTTGGTTGAGGCTGATCGAAAGCTCCGTCACCCACTCACCGTCCTCTTCCGTGCCGGACACGTCGAAGTCCTCTCCAAGCGTCTTCATCTCCACGACCCGATCCGCCCAGGCGGGATCGTGACTGGCGAGGTGGGACACACTGCGAAGGCGAAGCTCCTCCACCGGGTCGTCGGGATCCGCCTCTATATAGAGGTCCATGCGGGCTCGGTCGCTCGGATCGGCGGGATCGAGTGGACGGACAACGCCCGCGGAGAGGTCGAAGACTGTAGACCGCCCACTGCCCAGTTCGTTGAGGCCGGACACGCTCCCGCTCGGCCGCGGCGACATGTCCGTTTCCATTCCACTGGCCGAGCGCTCGGTCTCCCCTCCGAACCGCCGCACGCTGCGGACGTGGAAGTAGTACCGCTTCCCCTGCTCGAGGGGCCGGACGCGCGTGGCGTACGTGGTCAGTGGTTCCGGAGTGACGCGGAACGCCTCGATCGCCTCCGGATCCCGACCCGCGAGGGGCTCCTCCGACGCGTAGACGTCATAGCCGACCCAGTTGTCGATCCCTTCGTCCCGGCTCGGCGTCCAGTTCACCTCGGCGAGGTCGCGCGAGTTGAGCGTCCAGACCGAGTCGGGCGGGATGGCGGTGACGAGGGGAACGGCGAGTCGGGTCCAGACCGTATCCTGGCGGTCGGTGATCCGGACGGTGACCGTGTCGACGCCACGCGTGTCCGCGGTCTGCCACTCGATGGAGGGCCCTACCCGACCGAGCGGCATCGTCCCGCGGGAGACGAACCAAAAGTAGTCGATGCGGTCGAGGTCGGGATCGGTGGCCGCAGCGACCACCCGGACCACCTCGGCAGCGTGGGCTCGCGCCTGCACGACGCCGAAACGGCGAAGTTCCGGTGGTCGGTTCTCGATCTGGGGAGCTTGCCTGTCGGCCCCCCCTCCGCAGCCAGCGTAGAGCCAGGCCAGAGCGACGACCATGCCGAGCCACTTCGGGTGATCGTTCCGAAGCATCCGTTCCTCCTCGCGATCCCTGGCAGGCTCATCCGGAGCCGAGGCTCCGGCGCCAGTCTACATCATCGCGTGGAGGGTGCGTAGAGACCAGTCAGACCCGAGCCATCTGAGGACGGCTCGCGGCCTCCTTGGGCTCCGCGCAGGGCACGAAGAGATGGAGCGCCTGAGCCGGGTGGTCGTCCACTCGCGTGCGGTGTCGCACGCCGGCGGGGATGGCGATCATCTTTCCGGCGGAGACTTCGAGCGTCTCTCCCTCGATCTCGAACACGAGGGTGCCCGACTCGACGATCGTGATCTGCTCCTGAGGGTGGAAGTGGAGACAGAAGTCGGAACCGGCCGGGTAGCTGCATCGGACCACGGTGATCCGGTCCGTAGAGATCACCTGCCGCTCGAGCTGCTGTTGGGTGTACTTCGCGGTCTGCTCTTTCCAGGCGCCCAGGGTGTACCGTCCCGGCGCCGTCACGTTCCCGATCCGAGCCAACTCCGATCCTCCTCGGGTCGTTCTTGGCCCTCGCGACCGCCGCACCATGCCTGCGGGTCCGCTCATTCGAACGACCGACAGTGGGAAGATCGGCAACGTTCGCGGAGTTGATAACGTCGGGACGGGCAGAATCGTTGCTACACATGCATTTTCTGCGAGGTTTCGTGCAGTGATGCCGTGCGAACGGAACTCGAGACGCCCCAGGTTACTCGGAAATCGAACAGATCCGCCGGATCTCGCTCACCAACTCGTCGGCGTTCACGGCCCGGCCGTCCGGTTCCTCGGACTTGCCGGTCGGCCCGACGGAGGAGGTCGAAGCGCGGAGCTGGCTCTCCCGATAGGCGTGCGCTCTCGGGCCGCTCGGATCCCAACCTTTGCAGCGAGGATCGGCATGGAACCAGAGCGTCCAGAGGCCAAGACGACGGGCAGGGACGATGTCCGTGTCGATCCGGTCCCCCACCATGATCGCTTCTTCCGGCTGGCACTGCGCCTGGGCGAGGGCCCAGTGGAAGATCGTCGGGTCCGGTTTGGCAGCACCGACCCGTTCGCTCAGGGCGATGAACCGGAAATGATGGGCCAACCCGACCTCGCGAAGCGCGTCCTCGGCCACTGACATCTGGTTCGCGACGATCCCGAGGCTGAACTCTTCCGAAAGCTGCTGGAGAGCGTCGGCCATCCCGGGAAGCACGTTGTGATACTGGAGGTAGTTCGCCCGGAGATGCTCTGCCGACGTGCGGGCCAGAGTCTCGTGGCGCTCCTTCCCGAGGATCCGCTCGGTCAGGATCGACCAGTGGCCCGTCCCCCGTTCGGCGATGATCTCCTCGCGATCCGCCATGAGCTGCTCGAACGAGACCTTCCTGCCCTCTCGCTGAAGCTCGTCGTGGAGCAGTTCGTAGAGGTACGTCATGACGGGATCGTCGTTCATGACGACGTTCCCCATGTCGAGGAAGACCCAGCGGATCATCAGCGACCGACGATCTCCGCGCCCTGGACCCAGTCCACGATGGCCGGCACACCTGGGAGGAACGAGTTCGGAGCGAACCCGACCCAGAAGACGAGTACCGCACAAACGGCCACGACGAGGCCGACGACTTGAGGCCTACCGAGGTTGATCTCTCTCACCGGCTTCTGCATGTAGAGAGCGACCAGGACCCGCAAGTAGTAGTAGACCGACATGGCGCTGTTCAGCACCGCGATGATGATGAGACCGGTGTACCCGTTCTGCACCGCGTTCCGGAAGATGAAGTACTTGCCGAAGAATCCGGCAGTCGGCGGAATGCCGGCGAGAGACACCATGAAGACGAGCATGGCGAGTCCGAGTGCCGGTGACTTCCAACCGAGCCCGGCGAAGTCCGGGATCTCGAGATGCTCCCGTCCCTTCTCGCCCCACGCGATCACGACGCCAAACGCACCGATGTTCATGAGGGTATAGGCCAGGAGGTAGTAGAGCACCCCGGAGAGCGCGTCCGGATCGCCCGTCCCCGAGTACACGACCAGGCCGATGAGGAGGTACCCCGCGTGCGCGATCGACGAGTAGGCGAGCATCCGCTTGACGTTGCTCTGCGTCAGCGCTGCGAGGTTTCCGACCGTCATCGTGAGCACCGCGATCCACCAGAGCATGTCGGAGACCGGAATGAGCTGGCCGACAGAGGTCCCCGCGAAGAGCACCCGCGCGAGCGCACCGAAGGCCGCGGCCTTCACCGCGGTCGCCATGAAAGCGGTCACCGCGGTGGGCGCCCCTTGATAGACGTCCGGCGTCCACATGTGGAACGGCACCGTCGCCGCCTTGAAGAGGAAGCCGCTGAGGAGAACGATGAAACCGAGCTGAGCGAGCGGGTCGCCGGGCACCTTCTGGAGCGCCGCGACGAGGTTCGTCGTGCCGCTGGCCACGTAGATGAGCGCGCCGCCGAAGAGGAAGACGGCCGAGGAGAACGCTCCGAGGAGGAAGTACTTCATTCCCGCCTCGAGGCTCTTCGGGTCCTTCCGGAGATATCCAGAGAGCACGTAGACCGGAATGGAGAGGAGTTCCAGGCCGAGGAAGAGGCTGAGGAGCTCGGTCGTCGAAACGAACAGCACCACTCCTGATGCCGAGAAGGTGAGGAGTGCGTAGTACTCGCCGCGAGACCTCCCGACCTTGTCGAGATAGCTTCCGGAGAGTCCCACCGCCAGGAGCGTCGCGATGCAGACGAGTACCCCCACCGCTCCACCGAAGGCGTCCTCGATGTACATCGGTCCAAAGGTCTTCGTCACGCCCGTCATGTGATCCCAACGAGCCGCGTAGGCGACGAGGGCGCCGATCGGCAAGAGGGCGGTGATGGGAGCCCACGGGAATCCGGGCCGGCCGCGAACGAGCGCGTCGATCAGCACCAAGAGCAGCCCACCGCCACAGAGCACGAGGAAAGGCAGGAGCGGGGCCAGGTCGGCGAGGCCGATCTGCGGGAGCGAGGTCGTCATCGCGCTACTCCTTCGAACACACCATCGGTCGGATCGACGTCCTGACCACGCTGATCATCCATCCGCAGGCTGAGAGGATCGAATCCCGTGTCCACCTCGGCCCCCTCTCCAGGAGCCGGGGCCGTGCGAGCCTCCTCACCCGTCTCGCTCGAGTCTCCCGCCGGAGAACTGGCCGGAGCGTTCGCCGGAGAACTGGCCTCGAAGAGACCGGGGAGTTCTTCTTCGAGCGCCGCCCGCGCCCGAACCTGCTCGACACGCGAGTAGGCCTTCTGGAGGCTGGGCTCCATCCGCGAGAGGAACGGCTTCGGCTGGACGCCCATGTAGACCATGAGGATGAAGATCGGCGCGAGAACCAACCACTCCCGTCCGTTCAGATCAGGGAGGTTCTTGTTCTCTTCATGGACCAATGGCCCGAAGAGGAAGCGCCGGACGAGCCAGAGCATGTAGACCGCTCCGAGCACCACGCCACTCGCGGCGATGATGCCGAGTACACGGTTCTCCCCGAACGCGCCCAGGAGCACGAGGAACTCGCCGACGAATCCGTTCAGTCCCGGCAGCCCCACAGAGGAGAGCGTCGTGAAGACGAACGCGAAGGTGAAGAACGGCACCGTCTGGGCGAGACCACCGAAGGCCGAGATCTCGCGCGTGTGCCGACGTTCGTAGATGACGCCGACGAGGAGGAAGAGCGCGCCCGTGGAGAGCCCGTGACCGAGCATCTGGTAGACGGAACCCGAAGCGCCCAGGAGGTTGAAGCTGAAGAGACCGAGCACGCAGTAGCCGAGGTGGCTCACAGAGGAGTACGCCACCAGCTTCTTGACGTCCGTCTGCACCATGGCGACGAGGGCGCCGTAGACGATTCCGATCACCGAGAGGATCAGGATCGGCATCTGCCACTGCACGGCAGCGTCCGGGAAGAGCGGGATGGCGAAGCGGATGAGCCCGTATGTCCCCATCTTGAGGAGCACGCCAGCCAGGACCACCGAGCCCGCGGTCGGAGCCTCGACGTGCGCATCCGGTAGCCAGGTATGGAGCGGCCAGAGCGGAACCTTGATCGCGAAGGCGAGCGCGAACGCGAGGAAGAGCCAGGACTGCTGCGCCGCCGAGAGATTCGCCCCGAGCAGCACGAGCACGTTGAAGGTGTGCTTGCCCGTCGCCGGGTCGACCGGACCATTGTTGTAGAGGTAGAGGATCGCGACCAACATCAGGAGCGAACCGACGATCGTATAGATGAAGAACTTGACCGCCGCGTAGATCCGGCGCTGTCCCCCCCACACTCCGATGAGGAGGTACATCGGAATGAGCATGACCTCCCAGAAGAAGTAGAAGAGGAAGAGGTCGAGCGAGACGAACGCACCGAGCATCCCGGTCTGGAGAACGAGGAGAAGGACGTAGAACTGCTTCACCTTGTCCTGGACGGCACTGAACGTGGAGAGGACCACGAGCGGCCCGAGCAGGTTCGTCAGGAGGACGAGGAAGAGCGAGATTCCGTCGATCCCGACGTGGTAGTCGATTCCGAACTCGGGGATCCACGGCAGCTTCGTCACGAACTGCATCTGGTCCGAGGTCACGAAGCCGTTCAGCAGCGGCAGCGAAAGGAAGAAGGTCGCGAGCATCGCGAGGAACGAACCCCAGCGGAAGACCGCGAACTGCTCCTTCGGCACGAGCAGCATGAGCAGCCCGACGACGATAGGTAGGAAGACGATGATCGAGAGTAGCGAATCCATCCAGTCCCCCTTAGAACACCCGGAACAGGATCACGGCCAGCCCGAGCAGGATCACGAAGGCATAGGCCTGGACGTAACCGCTCTGGAAGAACCGGAAGATGAAGCTCGTCCCCTTCGCCGCAAGGCCGACGAAGTTGACGATGAAGTCGATGACCCGGACGTCGATCACCTTCCAGAGGAAGGACCGGGAGATCCCGACCAACGGCCGGATGATCGTCGCGTCGTAGAGTTCGTCGACACGGTACTTGTCCCGCACGAGGGCGTAGAGCCCACCGAACCCTGCCGCGATGCTGACGGGCGTTGCCGGGCTGCGAAGATAGAGGAAGAGTCCGATCGCGATCCCGAGCGCTGCCATCCCGAGTGACGCGAACATGAGGATCCACTCCATCGTCGTATCGTGCTCACCGTGGCCGCCACCGTGCGCGGCTGCACCACCGTGCGAAGCCGCCGCCGCTCCGTGCGTGTCCACGGAGCCGTGGGCGTCCGTCCCCGCTGGTGTGGCGTGTGCGTCGGTACCGTGTTCCGTTCCGGCGTCAGTACCCACGGAGCCATGCGCGTCGGTCTGTGTCTCCGTCGCCTGGTGCCCATGCTCGTCCTGCACGGTCCGGAAGGTCGCGTTCTCGTCCCCGTCGGCAAAGACGAACGGAGAGTCGGTCCCGTGGGCCCTCTGTTCGGCGAGGTCGATAGACTGGCGGGATCCAGGCGCCTGTACGGCGTAGAGTTCACCACTGAACACAGGCTCGAGCCAGGCGTGGAACCGGTTCGGGCCGAGACCGAGGAACTCCGGCGTCCCGAGGAAGCCGACCGTGAGCGAGCCGATCGCGAGAACCACGAGCGGAAGGGTCATGGTCCACGGAGACTCGTGGATGTGGTGTTCCTTCTCGGGCTCCACCCGGCTCTTCCCGAAGAAGGTCATCGCGACGAGGCGCGTCATGTAGAGCGCGGTGAGGCCGGCCGTGAGGAATCCGAGCACCCAGAGCGCCTTGGGGAGCCAGGGAATCAGCTCGTTGTGAGAACTCCAGGCCTTCCAGAGGATCTCGTCCTTGGAGAAGAAGCCGGCGAACGGAACGATTCCGCAGATAGCGAGCCACCCGGCGAGGAAGGTCCATCCGGTGATCGGGATCTTCTTGAACAGGCCACCCATCTTCCGCATGTCCTGCTCCTCGTGGAGCGCATGAATCACGCTACCCGAGCCGAGGAACATGAGAGCCTTGAAGAAGGCGTGGGTAAGGACGTGGAAGATACCCACCGCGTAGGCGCCGACTCCGCAGGCCAGGAACATGTAGCCGAGCTGGGAGACGGTCGAGTAGGCCAGCACCTTCTTGATGTCGAACTGGGTGAGTCCGATGGTCGCGGACATGAGGGCCGTCAGCGCCGCCACGATCGCGATGATGGTGAGCGGAAGCGGCGTCATCTCGTAGAGCCAGTTCATCCGCGCAACCATATAGACACCGGCGGTGACCATGGTCGCAGCGTGGATGAGTGCGGACACGGGCGTCGGACCGGCCATGGCGTCCGGGAGCCAGACGAAGAGCGGGATCTGCGCCGACTTTCCGGTCGCGCCGACGAAGAGGAGGATGCCCGCGAGCGCGGCTGCCCCGGCAGGAATGAGATGCGCCTGCGACTGCATGAGTCGGAAGTCGAAGGTGGGCGTGCCGTGCTGGCTCAGCAGGGTCCAGAAGATCACGAACATTCCGAGAAGGAAGCCGAAGTCACCGATCCGGTTGACCACGAACGCCTTCATTCCGGCGACAGCGTTCTCCGTCTTCGTGTGCCAGAAGCCGATGAGGAGGTAGGAGCAGAGCCCCACCCCTTCCCAACCGACGAAGAGCACGATCAGGTTGTCCCCCAGAACGAGGAGGATCATCGCGAACGTGAACAGGTTGAGGTAGGCGAAGAACCGCGTGAACCCACGATCGTGCGACATGTACCCGATCGAGTAGACGTGGATCAGGAAGGCGATTCCCGTCACGAAGAGGAGCATCGTCGAAGAGAGCGGATCGAGCAGGAACCCCATGTTGAGGTTCAGCGGACCGATCGCCATCCACTCGAAGAGCGTTAGCTCCAAGAAGCGGTTGGCGGGTTCCAGCCCCCTGAGCGCCAAGAACCCCTGAACCGTGATCAGGAAAGACCCGAGCACGGCGAGGCTAGAGATCCACCCCACCACTTTGGGTGGATGGTGTATCTCCTTGTGCGACGTCAGGAGAGTGACAAGCCCCGCGATCACGCTCCCGATGAGCGGCAGTGCGGGAATCAACCAGAGATAGGCAGCTTCGTTCATGAACTCACTCGTTGAGCGCCGAGAGCTCGTCCAGGTTGACCGATTCCTTGGCCCGGAAGATCGCCATGAGGATCGCCAGACCGACCGCGGCCTCGACCGCCGCGATCGCGATGACGAAGAAGGCGATCATCTGCCCGTCCAGGTTTCCCCACTGCCGGGAGCCCGCGATGAGCACGAGATTGACCGCGTTGAGCATCAACTCGATCGACATCAGAACCGTGAGCGCGCCACGCCGTCCCAGGACCCCGAGAGTCCCGATGAAGAACAGCACGGTCGCGAGCACGAGATAGTGGTTGGTCGTGATCTCACCCACGAGTCATTCCCCCCGCTTCGCCAGGACCACGGCCCCGAGAATTCCGACCAAGAGAACCACCGCGACGACTTCGAGCGACAACGAGTACCGCGCGAAGAGTTCCATCGCCACCTCTTCGATCGTGCCGAACTTCGCGTCGACCGACGCAGGAGCAGCGGACACGCCACCGGCGGTGAACCTGAGCACGAGCACGGCCGCGATCGCACAGAGGACCGCCGAAGCGACGAACTTCCCGCGCTGGATCGCCTGCGCCTTCAGCTCTTCGTGCCGGAGGTTGAGCAGCATGATGACGAATACGATGAGAACGATCACCGCGCCCGCGTAGACCAGGATCTGCACGATGAAGAGGAACGGCGCGGCGAGTCCCGCGAAGATCCCGGCGAGCGCGACCATGTTCAGTGCGAGCGCGAGTGCGCTGGCGAGCGGACTCCGCTTCGTCACGACGAAGAGGGCCGACACGACCATGGTGGCCGCGAGTACATAGAAGAGGACCGGGTTCAAGGTCACACCTCCTTCGAGTTCGCGCGCCAGCCGGCGGGAATCTTGATCCGCTCACGGGGCGCACCATCTCGCCAACCTGCATCTTCGTCCGGCGTGGCCGGAGGTGCTTCTGGGTCACCAGGCCTCGGCACGGCCACTTCCGCCGGGCGTCCGGTCTTCCAGTCGTCCCCCTTGCCGAACATGAGGAACTCTCGGCCGACGATGAAGTCCTCACGGCGCTCGCCGACCAGGATCACTTCGTCCGTGTCCATCCGGATCGCGTCCTCCGGACACGCTTCGACGCAGTACCCACAGAAGACGCAGCGCAGGAGGTCGATCTCGAACGTCTTGCAACGCTTCTCGATCCACACCTCGTCGGACTCCTCGGCGACGATGTGGATGCACCGAGCGGGACACGCGGTCTCGCAGCACATGCACGCGACGCACTTGGGCTGGCCGTTCTCCCTCACGGTGAGACGGTGCCGACTCCGGTGCCGAACCGCGAGCGGCTTCGGCTGCTCGGGGAACTGGACGGTCGGCATGTCGCTCTGGTTGACTACGTTCTTTGCCAGATGCCGGAACGTGACACCGAGCCCGCGGAACACTTCCGCGACGTAGATCCTCTCCAGGAACGAGAGCTTGGGGCTGGCGACCTTTAGGGCCACGAGTCGGGACTCCTTCTTATTGGACCAGCAGCACCAGGGCTGCGGTCACGAAGAGGTTGAGCAGGGCGAGGGGAAGCATCCCCTTCCAACCCAGACCCATGAGCTGGTCATAACGGAACCGGGGAAGCGTCCAACGCACCCAGACGAAAGCGAACCCGAAGAAGAGCAGCTTCCCCATGAAAGTGAGGAACTGGATGACGGCTGCCGTGACGTGGGCCGAGGTTCCGGTGATCGGGTTCGCGACGAAGAAACCGATCCCGCCCAGGGCACCGACGATGTGGAGCAGGAGCACGATGGCCCAGAAGTTCGCCTCGTTCTTCCGAAGGTCGTTCGGGTAGAGACGGGCCAGGGTCTTGTTCCACTTCCTCGTCGGAATGATGAGGAGTGCACTGACCAGGGCCATCCCGCCGAGCATTCCGAGAACGACTTGCTGGGCGTTGGCGATGAGCGTTTCGGTGTCGAGGAACGGAACCTGCCATCCCCCGAAGAAGAGGGTGGCGACGAGCGCCGAGGCGACCGTGATGTTGACGTACTCGGCCATGAAGAAGAGCGCGAACTTGATGCTCGAATACTCGACGTGGTACCCGACGATCTCGCTCTCGGCTTCCGGAAGGTCGAACGGGTTCCGGTTCGTCTCCGCAATGACCGCGGTCATGAAGATGACCGCGCCGAGCGGCTGGAGCAGTACGCCCCATTTCGGGATCGGAATCGGACCGAGCTGGAAGAACT
The DNA here is from genome assembly GCA_020633975.1 of Candidatus Eiseniibacteriota bacterium. Taxonomy (GTDB): domain Bacteria; phylum Eisenbacteria; class RBG-16-71-46; order CAIMUX01; family CAIMUX01; genus JACKCR01. Next base: position 1,480,729 of record JACKCR010000002.1, read on the forward strand.
CGCCCTGCATCCGGACGATCTCGTTCAGATCGAGGGTCCCCGCCATCATGATCAGTCCGAGGATGGAGAGAGAGAGCGACAGCTCGTAGCTGATCATCTGCGCCGAGGCCCGGAGTCCGCCCAGGATCGAGTACTTGTTGTTCGCGCCGTACCCCGCAAAGATGATCCCGAACACGCCGAACGACGCGATCGAGAAGATCCAGAGGACGCCCACGTTGAGATGGAGCGCCTGCATCCGGATCGCGTTGTCCCCGAGATGGAGCACGTCCGCGAACGGGATGACCGCGAAGGTCATGAGGGAAACCATCATCGCGATGAACGGGGCGAGCAGGAAGTAGAACCGATGGACGTGGGTCGGCGTGATGTCTTCCTTCATCACGAGCTTCAGCACGTCAGCAAGGGTGTGGACGACACCACCCGCGCGGATCCCGAGAATCTGGGCGCGGTTTGGACCCGTCCGATCGTGCATGTACGCAGACACCTTCCGCTCCGCCCAGATCATGAGCGGCAGGAGCGCCAGCGGAATCATCCACACGAGGGCGGCACGTCCGGCCGCGATGCTCATCTCCACGACAGGAGACATCCCTCTCCCCCCTTACTCGGCCGAAGCCGACGCGGGCTGACCACTGCCGGCCGCCGCTCCGACTTCACCCAGCGATGCATAGTCGATCGCCGCGAACGCGTCTTCCGTCTTCTGGAGATCGGCCCAGAGATCCCGCACCGACTTCCACCCGAACTCCTGACCGGTGAACTCCGCGATCCGTCCCATGATCGTGGGCGACCATAGGGAATCCCCACGCGGAGTGAGAGCCTTCCAGAAGCGCTGCACTCTGCCCTCGAAGTTCACGAAGGTGCCGTCACACTCCGAATGGGGCGTGATCGGCAGCGCGATCTCCGCCTTCGCGCTCGTCGCGTTCTCGTTCGATCCGAGATAGACGACGTGCTCGAACTTCCCGAACGCCCCCGCGAGATCGGGGTTCATCCCGAGCGGGTCGTCGTCGATCACGAGAAGCACCGTCCCGCCTGCCGACAGGACCGCCGCAGGATCCGCCGAGAGGCCGAGCATCTCGAGCCCCTTGCTGTTCGGGTTCGCATCGGCCCGGCGCAGGATCTCGTCCTGGACTCCGGCCGGCCGCACGTTGCCGCCGCCGATCCGGGCACCGCCGAGGATGTCTTTGGCGAACCGCTTGGCCGCGTAGAGCGTCTCGGTCGAACTCTGCGGCGAGACCAGAACCGCGACGCTGTCGGACTGACCGGACGCGACCGCGATGTTGATCCAGGTGCCGACCTGCTCGATCGATTCCGGCAACGTCCGCTCCTCGCCCGTCACGATCGCGACATCGAGGCGCTCATCGTTGAGCGGGGTGTACGTGAGACGCCCAGGATCACACATCCAGAAGTCGTTCACGTGCATGTTCTCACGGGGACGGTAGCGGTAGACCTTCCCGCCCTCGTGCTCCATGTAGACGTTGCAGCCGCGCGAACATCCGGTGCAGAGCGACTTGGCCGACTGAAGGTGCCAGACACGCTTCCGGAAGCGGAAGTCCTTCGAGGTGAGCGCTCCAACCGGACAAACGTCCACGGTGCAGAGCGAGTAGTCGTTCTCGAGCGGACGGTCCGGATAGGTGGTGATCTCGGCGCGGTTGCCGCGGTTCACGATCCGCATCTCGCCCGTTCCCGTCACCTTGTCGCAGAACCGGACGCATCGGCTGCAGAGGACGCAGCGCTCGGCATCGAGCATGACGCGAGGACCGACAGGGACGGCCTTCCGCTTGTGGCGCTTGTCCGTGTCGAGACGGCTCTCGTACTTGCCGTTCGAGATGTAGTAGTCCTGGAGGAGGCACTCGCCGGACTGGTCGCAGATCGGGCAGTCGAGGGGATGGTTCAGGAAGAGGAACTCGAGCACGCCCGCCTGCATCCGCGTCACTCGCTCCGTGTCGGTACGGAAGGCGAGCCCGTCCTTCACGAAGCTGTTGCAGGCGATCTGGAGCTTCGGAATCCCGTCGATCTCGACCAAGCACTGCCGGCAGTTGCCGTCCACACCGAGTCCGGGGTGGTAGCAGAAGTGCGGAACTTCGACGCCGGCAATGCGAGCCGCCTCGATGAGGTTGAGACCTTCGTCTACCTCGACTTCCCGACCGTTGACCTGGATCTTCACCTTGGCCATGAGTTCCCCTTAGTGCGCGTGGGCCAGGAAGTGGGCCGACTTGCCACGGATGGGACAACGTCCCGCTCCGACGTGTGCCTCGAACTCAGCGCGGAACTTCTTGATGAAGCTCTCCGTCGGCATGGCCGCCGCATCCGCGAGTACGCAGATGGTCGTCCCCATCATGTTGCCGGTGATGGAGAGGAGCTTGTCGAGGTCCTCGCGCTTCCCGTCCCCTGCCTCCAGGCGATAGACGAGGTTCCGGATCCATCCGGTCCCCTCCCGGCACGGAGTGCACTGCCCGCACGACTCGTGCGCATAGAACTTGAGGAGGACGGCGAGGGCCCAGACCATGCATGTGTCCTCGTCCATGACGATCATTCCACCCGAGCCGAGCATGGTGCCGGCCGCGGCGAGCGACTCGTAGTCGAGGTCCACGTTGTCCGCTTCCTCACCCGTGAGGATCGGCACGGAGGAACCGCCGACGATGTTCGCCTTCTGGCGCTTTCCGTCGATGATGCCGCCGCAGAGATCATGGACGAGCGTCTTGCAGGGAAGTCCGAGCGGGATCTCGTAGACGCCGGGCCTCTTGACGTGTCCGCTCACACTGAAGAGCTTCGTGCCCGGGGACTTCTCCGTCCCGGCCTTCCGGTACTCCTCGGCACCGTGCTCGATGATCCAGGGAATCGACTGGATCGTCTCGACGTTGTTGACGACGGTGGGGCAACCGAAAACACCAACCACGGCTGGGAACGGCGGCTTGAGACGCGGCTGTCCCTTCTTGCCCTCGAGCGACTCGATGAGCCCCGTCTCTTCCCCACAGATGTACGCGCCCGCGCCCCGGTGGACGGTGACGTCGAGATCGAAGCCCTTCCCGTTGAGGTTCGAGCCGAGATAACCCTTCTCGTAGGCTTCCTTCACCGCCGCCTCGATCCGGTAGTACGGGAGGCCGAACTCACCCCGGATGTAGATGTAGGCGTAGCGGATGCCAACGGCCCAGCAACTGATGATGATCCCCTCGACGAGCGCATGCGGGTCGTGTTCGAGGAGATAGCGATCCTTGAACGTCCCCGGCTCGGACTCGTCCGCGTTCACGCAGAGGTACTTCGGCTTGTCCGACTGCTTGGGAACGAACCCCCACTTCATTCCGGTGGGGAATCCGGCGCCGCCTCGGCCGCGGAGCCCGGACTGCTTGACCAACTCGATGATCGCTTCCGGATCCATCGCGAAGGCCTTCTTCACCATCTGATAGCCGCCTGTCTTCTCGTAGGCTGCGAGAGTCCAGGACTCGGGGTTCCCGAAGTTCTTGGTGAGACGCTTGATCTCCATCACTTCCCTCTCGCGCGGAGCTCGTCGACGAACCGGCCAACGGACTCAGGAGTGAGTGGGCCGTGGTACTCGTCGTTCATCTGACAGCAGGGAGCCATCTCGCAAGCGGCCAGGCACTCCACCTCGTCGAGAGAGAACATCCCGTCCGCGGTGGTTTCGCCGAGCCCGATGCCGAGCTTCTCCTGAAGTGCATCGAGAACGGTCGAACCGCCCATGAGCATGCAGGAGAGGTTGGTGCACAGCTGAATGTGATACTTACCCATAGGCTTCCGGTAGTACATGGTGTAGAAGCTCACCACGCCATAGACGTGGGACGGCGGCAGTTCGAGCAGCTCGCTGACGTACTCGATCACCTCCGTACTGATCCAACCGAACTCCTGCTGCGCCATCCAGAGCGTGGGCAGGAGCGCTGCCTGCTTGTTCGGATACCGCGTGAGCAGGTGACGGAACCGTTCCATGCTCGCGTCGGAGAATGCGACGGAGTGCCCCATGCTCTCGACATGACAGGCTTCGCGTCCCGCGATGTCGAGGTTCGGCTTGGCATACGGCTGCATTGTTCGGACCTTCTCCCTATCCGGTGACTAGCGATCCAGCTCGCCGGCCACGATGTTGAGGCTGCCCAGGACCGCGATGACGTCCGCGACCATCTGTCCTTCCACGAGATCGGGGAACGAACTGTAGAGGTAGAAGCACGGCGGGCGGACCTTACACTTGTACGGCTTCATCCCACCGTCGCTCACGATATAGAACCCGAGTTCGCCGTTCGGGGTCTCGGTCCAGGAGTAGACCTCCCCCTTCGGCGGCTGGATCCCGTGCATGACGATCTTGAAGTGGTTGACCAGTCCTTCGATGTTCGCGTAGGTGCGAGTCTGCTTGTCCGGCAGGTACGCCATCGGGTGATCGGCACGGTACGGCCCGTCGGGAAGGCTGTCGAGAGCCTGCTCCACGATCCGCGCACTCTGCTTGATCTCCTCGAACCGGCACATGATCCGGTCGTAGGTATCGCCCTGGTGTCCGACCGGGATCTCGAAGTCGTACTGGTCGTACCCGTAGTACGGCTGCGCCTTCCTTAGGTCGTGCTCGTAGCCCGTCGCACGGAGGCAGAGGCCGGTGTAGCCGTAGGCGATCGCGTCGTCGGGCGAGATCTTGCCGATGCCGACGGTGCGGTCGATGAAGATCCGGTTCCGCGCCACCAGCTTCATCGTGTCGTCCACGTGCTGCGGGATCTCGGCGAGGAGTCCGCGCACCTGCTCGATGAAGTCCGGAGTGATGTCGGCCCAAAGGCTACCCACCCGCGCATAGGAGTTCGTGAGCCGCGCTCCCGTCACTCCCTCGATCACGTTGTAGATCTTCTCGCGCAGGTTGAAGAGGTACCAGAAGTTGGTGAGCGCTCCCAAGTCGACGATGTTCGCGGCGTTGCAGACCAGGTGGTCCATGATCCGCGAGAGCTCGCACATGATGACCCGGATCGCCTGGTTGCGCGGCGGGATCTCGATGCCGCAGAGCTCTTCCACCGCCTTGACGTAGCCCACGTTGTTCGAGATCGCGGAGCAGTAGTTGAGACGGTCCGTGTATGGGACGACCTGGTTGTACTCGTGGGTCTCCGCGGACTTCTCGAAACCGCGGTGGAGGTATCCGATCTCCTGCACACAGTAGAGAACGGTCTCACCATCCAACTCGACCAGGTTTCGGAGTGTTCCGTGCGAAGCCGGGTGCGACGGGCCGATGTTGAGGATCATCGTCTCGCCCGGATCGTGATCCGCGTCGGCGATCCGCTCGGGGAACATCTTCCGACGGAGTTCCAGCTCGTCGAGCAGAGTCTCGGCCTCGGAGCACCAGTGGCCGCGGAAGATGTTGTAGTCCTTCCGGAGCGGGTGCCCGACGAACTCGTGGTGGTTGAGGATCCGCTTCAGGTTGGGATGGTTGTCGAACTTCACCCCGTACTGATCGAACGCCTCCCTCTCTCCCCAGTTGGCCGCGCGCCAGAGGTGGTTGATCGACGGCACGTGAGCGTCGTCTTCCTCCACTCGGCACTTCACCGCGACCCGCTTCTGGGTGTCGAGGTTGTGGAGTAGATAGACCAGCTCGAACCGTTCGGACTCCCGGAGATAGAGCCCGTCGACGACGGTGATCTCCTTGAGCTGGTGCATCCGGTACTCCGGATCGTTCCGGAGGAACTCGAGCGTTTCGAGGAGCGCCTCCCGCTTCACCCGCACGCACGGCATCGGAGGCAGGGTGGACTCCTCGAGGATGCCCCCCTGGATCTTGTTGCGCAGCTTGGTGAGATCGACGGTGGACGGCGTAGTAGTCGTCGTGGTCATCGGCACCTCTAGGCCCCCGTCCGCTGGAGACGGTTCTGTAGCTCTACGACGGCCTGGAGCACGGCCTCGGGACGGGGCGGGCATCCGGCGATGTAGTAGTCGACCGGGATGATCTTGTCGATTCCCTGGAGAGTGCAGTAGTTGTCGTAGAAGCCCCCGCTGGACGCGCAGACGCCCATCGAGATCACGTAGCGGGGCTCGCACATCTGGTCGTAGATCCGCTTGAGGATCGGCCCCATCTTGTAGGTGATGGTTCCGGACACGATCATGAGGTCCGCCTGACGGGGCGAGAAGCGTACGACCTCGGCACCGAAGCGCGAGAGATCGAAGACGCTCGAAACCGTGCCCATGAACTCGATCGCGCAGCAGGCCGTGCCGAACGGGATCGGCCAGAGGGAGTTCTTCCGCCCCCAGGCGACCAGGGCCTCTGCCTTCGTGATCGTGACCGCGCCACCGAGCGCGTCTACGTCCGGATCACCACTGCGTCCGAGAGGAGCCTGGAGCGGATACCGCTCCCCCACGTCGCGCGCTCCGGGAACCACCGCTCCCGGTGCGACCGGGTTCTCCTGGCCGTCCTTCAGTCCCATTCCAGTCCTCCCTTGCGCCATTCGTAGGCGAGGCCGAGCACGAGGATGAAGAGGAAGATCGTCATCGCGCCGAACCCGAACCAACCGAGCTCCCGGAACCTCACCGCCCACGGGAAGAGGAAGAGCGCCTCCACGTCGAACAGGAGGAAGCTGACCGCGACCAGGTAGAACCGGACCGGAAACCGTTGTTCCGCCGTAGTCGGCGGCAGGATCCCGGACTCGTAGGGCACCATCTTGCCCGGTTCCGGGTTGTTCGGACCGGTCTTGAGCGTCAGCAGCATCATGATCGTCGGGATAAGAATCGCGAGAGGGACCACGAACAGCAACGGGGTGTAGGACCAATCCACGGGCTTACCTCGTCTCCGGCCGGATCACATCCATGGAACCGCTCTCCCTAGCGGGTATGCCTATTCCGTGCAGTAATCTCACGGGCCGAGAGGTTTGAGAAAAAGTTCTCAAGGTTCGATCGACACGGGAGGATAGCACAGCGTCCGAACGGGTCAACGGTGGTTTGGATTACGTACTTGCCGAAGTGCGTCGCTCTTTGCGAGGCGTCCGGGGTGGGGCATCCCCCGGCAGAACCGTCGACGAATCCAACGGTTCGAGACCGCGTTCGGGCCCGCGAGACCTACCTACGAGAAGGACGGGCAGGTCGGACGACGAGGGGATCGCCTTCTGGCCTCAGCGCAGGGAGATCACGGGATGGGTCGTGGTGCCACCTGCAGTTTCGAGCCTCAGGTAGTAGACGCCGTTGGCGACACGACGACCCGAGTCCCCCATTCCGTCCCAGTCCATGGCATGGAACCCCGGAGCCATCGGTCCGTCGATCAACGACCGCACCCGTCGACCGGCCGCATCGAACACACCGAGCCGCACCGTTCCCTCCGTCGGAATCCTCATCTGGAGGCGAGCCGAGGATTGGAACGGGTTCGGCCAAGACGCGAGAGCGAGGGAAGAGCCGCCCAGCGGCGTTCCGCCCTCACGCTCGTAGATCTGAAGGTCATCGAGCCCGCCCTCGACGATGGTCGGAACGCCTGCATCGCCCACCACGAACCGGAACTGGACCTGGCCCCGTCCTGCGAGCCGGGACCAGAGTTCGACCGTCTCGATGACCCAGCTCGGCTCGTTCGCGTCGATCCGAAGGAGTGAAGCCCAGGTCACGCCCCCGTCTTCGGAGACCGAGACCTCGAAGTAGTCGGAGTGGTCCGCGTCCTCGGAGGTCGTGAACCATCGACGAAACTCGAGCATCGGAGCGACCAGGTCCGTCAGGTCGTAGACCGGGCTCAATAAGGTCGTCACCCCTCCGTCGACGTCCGAGTCGCTCCCGTCGCCCCCGGGCTCTCCATTCTCCGTCACGAACGCGAAGGTTCCGTCTCGCGACGCATCGTCCTCCGGCTGGGTCTGTCCCCCACCCGTCCCGATAGGGTCCACCCGCTCCCAGACCCCGCTCGTCGCGTCGTCACCAACCGCTCCGACCGTCCACCCTCGATCCTCCTCGAAGTCGTCGGCGTAAAGCGAAGGGAGTAGAGCGAGATCGAGATCGAGTCCCGTGACGTCGAGATCGATCTCGACCTCGAGCGGGCGGAAGCCGAAGTGGTCCGCGCGAACCGTCCATGCTCCCGTGGGCAACGCCTCCACCTCGAAGGAACCGTCGGACTCGGTGATCGCGGCGACCGGTGCGCCCAGTACCGCGATGTCCGCGCCCGCGACCGGGGTCGTCTCCCCTTCTACGTGGACCCGCCCGGACACGACTCCGACTTCCATCCGCCGGAGAGCGAGCGTCACTCCCTGGGACATGTCCGCCACGAGCTGGAGTTCCGCGGATGCGTCGAGGTATCCGAAGCGGTTGGCGCGGATCTCTTCGACCTCGACCGGAAAGACGAGCCGCACGGTTCCGTCCGCTCCCGTCGACGCGTCGAGCGCGTCACCAGGTGCAGGTGCGGGGGCATCGGCCTCTACGGAAGCATCCGCAATCGGAGACATCGTCTGCTCATCCACGACCGTCACCAGAACTTCAGCCGACTGGGGCTCGACCCGGAACACGTAGAACCCGGTGTTGATGTCACTCACGTAGACGAGTCCGGAGCGCGTGTGCGGGAAGACGCCCCAGTCGCCGTCGAAGCTGAAGGTGCGGTCGTTCGGATGAGTGTCGACGAACGCCACGCGCCTCGGGTACGCAGGGTTTCGGACATCCAGAACCTGGAGTCCCGCGGTGTACCAGGAGCAGTACGCGAGGTCCCCCTGGACCTGGACGTTGTGGACGCCCGCCGCGAGGTACTCGTTCAGTTTCCAGTCCGTGATCCAGACCGGAGCGCGGAGATCAGTGACGTCGAACACGTCGACGTATCCGCCTTCCTCCTCCGACGTCACGAAGCAGGTGCGTCCATCGTCCGAAAGCCACGTGTTGTGTGTGTCCTGGCCTGGATCGGGAGTGCGGGACAGAACCTCGAACGCACTCGGATCGTGGACATCGAGGATGACGAGCTCGCCATCCAAGAAGTCGGCTCCGTAGGCGATCCCATCCCGCACGTAGATGTCGTGGAACCGGTCGAGGGAGTACCTCCCTACTTCGGCCGGTGCCGCCGGTTCGGACACGTCCAAGATGACGACCTCTTCCGGCTCACCGGCCTGCCGGTACGTACCGACGCAGTAGAGCCGTTCACCATCGATCGCGATGTTGTGAGAGCGGCCGAAGAACTCGGAAGTCTCGAGTACGAGACGAGGCTCGAGCGGAGTGGTGAGGTCGACCACTTGGAGTCCCGCCGTCTCCGAGAACCGGTCCATCACGATGAAGAGATGCTCGCCCGCGGTCTTGAAGTCGCGCCAGATGCTTCGGTTGCCGGGGATGTCCGCAACTTCGCGGGGCGTGGCGGGATCGGTGACGTCGAGGATCCAGGTGCCGCCCAGGTAGCCGACGAACGCGAGGCTCGTTCCGTCCGGCGCGTCGTAGCCCCACACGTCGCTGTAGGCGAGATCGTCCTCGCGGAAGACGTGGGACACGGTCGTCACGTTCCAGGCGCCGCGATCCGCAGCGGCGGCCTCAAAAGACGCAACGGTTTCGGCGGCGTCGACGGCTCCGGAGAACGCGACGACTCCGGTGGCTGCCGAAGCGGCGGCGGAGATCGCCGTCGACGCGAGGCACGCGCAGAGTGCGATGACGGTGACACGTGGGGTCATCGAAGCCGGATCACCCTCGCGCGCATCTCCCGTCCGTCTGCAGCGAAGCGCTGGAAGTAGATTCCTGCCGGGAGCAGCTCTCCGGAGTCCCTCCTGCCATCCCACGGGACTTCGTGTTCTCCAACGGTAGCCGGGCCGTCGAACAAGATCCGAACACGCCGTCCGGAAACGTCGAACAGCTCCAAGCGAACGTCGGTCGCGCGGGCGACCCGGAAGCGAAACACCGTCTCGTCGAAGAACGGATTGGGAGCCGCCCGGTCCGCACCAGTGACGAAGGCGGGCCGAACGCTCAGGTCGAGAACGACCGACTCCTGTTCCTCGGAGACGACGAGCGACTGCTCGGTCTGCTCGAAATCCTGGGCGGTGACGTGAACCATGTACTCGCCCACCGGAACGTCGAGGCGGTACTCGCCATCGTCGTCCGTGACGGTCCGGAGGGGCGTGCCAACGCAGGCGACCACAGCGCCGACGAGCGGAGTGCTTCCGTCTTCAGAGAGCACCCGGCCCGTCACCTCCCGGTGCGGAAGCCTCGCCAACTCGAACGTCTCACGGATCGTGGTCCGGGTCGCGACGGTCACCGCACGTGTGGCGGTTGCGTAGCCGAACGCGTCCACGGCGATAGTCGCGTCTCCCGCCGGCACGATCAGTTCGAACCGTCCGTCCGAGCCGAGCGGAACCTCGACACCGGCGCCGACGAGCGACACCGTACCGTCGAACTCCTCCCCCTCTCCGGCGGGAGCGACGGCTCCGAGGATCCGTCCTTCGGCGCCGTAGATCTCGAGATCGTCGATCGCGGCTTCGACCAGCGATCCCATGCCAATGTCCGATGCGACGAACCGGAGTTGGAGCTGACTCGTCCCGGAGAACGGTTCGGGGAGAACCAGCTCGACCCGGCGCCACTCCTGCGCGCCGTCCGGAGTGCGCCACACTTCCGTCCAGTTGGCGCCCCCATCGGGCGATGCCGAAACGACGAACTCGTCGTCGGGCACGAGGTCGGTAGCGTTCACGTACCAGAGCTGGAAGGAGACGACCGGGTGGGGCAGATCCGAGACGTCCCACACCGGACTCTCGAGCGTGGTGGAGCCGCCGTCGACATCGTGATCCCGTGCCTCACTCCCCGGCTCGCCGCGCTCGGTCACGAACGCGTGGGTCCCGTTCTCCGTGTGATCGGCCGTCGGTTGCGCCGGAGAGTCCACCGCGTCATCCAAGACCGCGAGCTCCCAGATCCCCGCGGTCGCATCGTCCTCCGCCGTTCCGACGGTCCACCCAGTGACATCGGACTCGAAGTCCGTGACGGTCGCGGAGAGGAAGACGACGAGGTCGATCTGGACATCGGTCGACCCGGTGACCCGCACCTCGGTCGGTTCTCCGTAGATTCCGAGCGCTTCCGCCTGGAGAACCCGATTGCCTTCCGGAACGGACTGGAACGCGAACGCGCCGTTCTCGTCGGTGCGTGTCTCGAACGGTGTGCCGAGCATCCGAACCGATACGTCCGGGAGACCGACGCCTCGCACGTCGCGGACGGTGCCGTCGACGTCGCCGAGCGGGCTCTGATCCAGGACAACCTCGCCGACCGCTAGGTCCGTCTGCTCTACCTCCACAGACCTCACGACCGTTCCCCAGCCGAAGCGCGAGTACTCGATCTCGTAGTCACCCGGAAGGAGCCTGAGTCCGAACGTGCCGTCCACGCCCGTGATCGCGTGCTCCGACGTCCCCAAGGCACGCACGTCCACGCCTTCGACCGGCGTGCCGAAGCCGTCGAGAACCTGGCCCGAAACCAACGCACGCGCGCCGTCGAAGCGGAGCACGTAGAGCCCCGAGGAGATGTCGCTCACGTAGACGTAGCCGTGCCGCGAGTAAGGATAGACGCCCCAGGCTCCGTCGAACGTCGTCCCCGTTCCCGGATAGGTGTCGTAGTAACCCGCTCGAGTCGGCGCACTCGGATCGGTGAGATCCAGGATCTGCACTCCGGTGGTGTACCAGGACACGTACGCGTGCTTCCCGTGGACGAACGCGTTGTGGACGATCGACGTCGGCGACTCCGGATTCGTCCAGTGAGAGACGAGGCGCGGCCTGGCCGGATCCCGCACGTCGTAGATGGCAACGTGGCCGCCCGAGTTCTCGTCCGTGGTGAGACAGTAGTCCCCGTCGTCGGTGAGCCAGGTGTTGTGCGCGAAGTGGCCGGGCGTTGCGATCTGTGAGAGCACGCGGATGTTCGGAAGGTCCGAGACGTCGAGGATCCAGAGTTCCCCCGCGTAGATGGCTGCTCCGAACGCGAGACCATCCCGCACGAAGATGTCGTGCAGATAGGAGTCGCCCCAGGACGTGATGAGTTCGGGCGAGGACGGATCGGGTTCGAGCGCGTAGACGTACGCATTCCTCCCCGCCGGTCCGTTCGCTCCCACAGCCCAGAGAGTTCCCGCACCTTCGTCGACGAAGATGTTGTGCGCGGTCTCGAACTGAGCGATGCGCGAGTTGACGAGGGTGGGATTCTTCGGATCGGCGAGGTCGATGATCTGGAGGCCTCCGCCGGACTCGTTCACGGAGTACGCGTAGTGACCGTAGGTCTTCATGTCCCGCCAAGTGCTGGAGTTCCCTCCCACGTATCCGACCTCTTCCGGATTCTCGGGATCCGTCACGTCGACGAAGTACGTGCCGGTCACAGTGCCGAGGATCGCGAGTTCCGTGCCGTCGGGAGCGGTGTAGCCCCAGATGTCGTTGTACGTCGTCCCCACGTCGAAGTGAGAGACGAGGGTCACCCCTTCGGACTGTGCCCACGCGGTCGCGACGACGGACGCGCCGGTGAACGCGACCATCGCGATGCATGCGGCGAGGAGGGTGAAGTGCCGGATCAAGGGCCGGAGAGGAATCGGGCGCATCGACGTCTCCTGTCGAGTCTGCCGACCGGATGCCCTCCCTGGGTCTCGATCGGCTGTCTGGGATCTGCCCGCCCCGGCAAGGGCACTCGTCGACATGGTAGCAGTTCTCGTGGCGCAGCGGAAAAGCGGAGCTTCTGCTACCCGGAGCGCGTCGTGGAGATCCAGGAGCCGACCTAGAGGAACGGACAACGCCACGTACCTTCTCGATCTTCTCCGCACGATGGACAGGAGCCGATCCGAACCGGATCGAGAAGAGCCCGAGAGAGATCCCGGGCTCTTCCCTAGAAGGCTCTAGTGGGAGGCTTGCCTCCCACCACGTCAGACACGACGGCGAGCGGCTTCACCTCCCCGAACGTCATCTCAGAACGACGATCCGTCCGTTCTCCTGAGCGCCATCCGCAACGAACCGCTCGAAGTAGATGCCCGCCGGCACCGCTGTCCCGCGCTCGTCGCGTCCGTCCCACGAAACGGAGTGCGCGCCCGCGGCGAACTCTCCGTCCGCAACGACGGCGACCCGGCGGCCCTGGACGTCCACGATCTCGAGACGCACCTCGCCGGCCGCGGCGAGCTGGAAGCGGAGGTTCGTCTGGCCCGAGATCGCCACCGGGTTCGGGCTCGCACCGAGGAACCGGGTCGCGCCGTCGGCGAAGACGGGAGGCGTGTCCGAGGTGTCCATGCCCAGATCGTAGATCTCGAAGTCGTCGATCCCCGCCTCTACGATCGAACCGCCGCCTTCATCGGCAGCGATGAACCGGACCCGCACGTTCGCACTCGACGGGACGAAGTCCTCCACCCGGAACTCGGCGAGCTCCCAGAAGCGACGGGAGCTGTCCAGGATCTCGACCGTAGTCCAAGTCGAGCCGCCGTTGTTCGACACCTGCACCGTGAAAACGTCGTCCACCGTGGTGTTCCCGTCGTTGACGTACCAACGGTGGTAGCGAATGTACGGATCCTCGAGTCCGGTGAGGTCGAAGGAGGGACTGGTCAGGATCTGTGTTCCGCCATCGATGTCATTGTCGCCGATCAAGGCACCGGGAGGAGTCTGGCCGGTGATGAAGCAGATGTGGCCCGGATCCGGAGTGTGGTCGTCCTCGGGCTGTACGAATCCACCGCCCGTTCCGTTCGGATCGACATTCTCCCACGCGCCGGTCGATCCGGTGCCGGAGAAGGTCCATCCGACGTTCGTCTCCATCGTGTCGACGAGGAAGCCCGGATTGAGGACGACGTTCTTCACCACCGGAGACGTTCCGACCGTGACCTGGGCCTCCTTCGCGCCGTAACCGAACGCCGCGACGTAGAGCGTGTAGGTCCCCTCCGGCACGAAGCCGAACGAGTAGTCACCGGACGCACCGGTCGTCCCGGAGAGCGGAGTGCCGACGAGCTCGATCGACGCGCCCGCGAGGGGTGCGAGGAGGTCCGAACTGGAGACGACGCCCGAGAGCGACGCTCCCGGAACCCGGTCCATCTGACGATCACCGTTCGCCGTCTGCCCCGCCACGATGTTCACTTGGAACGAAACTGGGTCATAGCCGAATGCGCTGACGTCGACCTGGTACGTGCCAGGATCCAGGTTGATGCTGTACTTGCCGTCTGAGCCAGAGGTCCTCTGGATACCTTCGCTCAGAACTTCGATGACGGCGCCGTCGATCGGATCGCCGTTGCCCGAATCCGTGAGGAACCCCGAGACCGTTCCGTACGACGGGACGAACTCGACGATCCAGAGTCCGGTCGAGATGTCGCTGATGTAGGTGTAGCCACTGTTCGCGTAGGGATAGATGCCCCAGGCGCCGTCGTAGTTCGCGGAGTTGCCCGGGAACTCGTCGTAGAAGCCGGCACGAGCGGGCGAAGCAGGAACGCTGAAGTCGACGACCTCGTATCCGTTCGTGTACCAAGCCACGTGCGCGAGGTCCCCTTCGACCGTCACGTTGTGGATGATGGCAGACGGGTTCGTCGGGTGCTGGTACTCGCTCACCTTGAACGGATTCGAGGGATCGCTCACGTCGACGACGGTGATGTGCCCCCCACCGACTTCGTCGGTCGTCAATGCGTACCGGCCGTCTTCGGTGGTCCAGACGTTATGGGTGAACGCATTGTCGGTCGTGACCGACCCCAGGACCGGCATCGACGCCGGGACGTTCGTGATGTCGGCGGTGTAGAGCCGGCCGTCGTAGATTCCCGCGAGGTACGCGATCCCGTCCTGGGAGTAGAGGTCGTGGATATAGAAGTTGTTGAAGTCGTAGATGTACTGCGGATTCGAGGGGTCACCGGTGAGGTCGTAGATGTACATGTGGCCGCCGCCGGAGCCGGAGCCGCAGGCGAAGAGAAGACCGTATTCCTGGTCGATCCAGACGTTGTGCGCGGTCGTGAACTCGGACGTCCGCCGCCGGACTTCGACTGGGGCAAGCGGGTTCGCCATATCGACGACGATGAGGCCGTTCCCCGCCTGATCGTCGACGCAGTAGGCGTAGTGGGAGTAGGTCTTGATGTCGCGCCAGATCGTCGTACCGCCCGGAGCGCGGAAGACTTCCTGCGGGCTCGCCGGGTTCGTCACGTTGACGAAGGAGACACCGCCGTTCCCCAGCCCGATGATCGCGAGTTCGGTGCCATCCGGAGCGCTGTAGCCCCAGATGTCGGAGTAGGAACTCGCACCGTCCCAGGTGCCGATCAGGTTGACGTTCTCACTGGTCTGCGCGAGCGCAGAACCGGCGAGCACGAGTGAGATCACGAGCGAGCTCGCGACACGGAGTGGGGTTCGTGTCAACACAGTCTCCTCCTGTGGAGTTTCAGTTCTTCGAATGCCCGTGGCCGTTCACAACGCCCCGAAGCGTCCTTACGGGGCCTTGCGTGATGGCTGCGAAGCTCCAAGGTGCACGCGCACGAAGCGGCATTCAGATAGTTTACGGGGTCGGGGCCGCTCCGAGTAGGGGATTTCCCCTATAGCTGCAACTCGGTTGCAAGATCCGGACCAGTGATTCTGGTATCCCTGGGGGAGACGGTCCGTCGACGCTCGGTGAGAGCCCGGGACTACGCGGTCGTTTCGGGCTGGCGCGGCTCCGATCGGACCTCGGGGCAAGCCGTTGTGCCTTCCCCTCCCTTCCCGTAGCCTCCCGCACATGGCGAAACCCAAGGTCTCAGCTGGAGGCGGAATCCCCGCCTTGCTCTACGTCCATCGGAAGTCCGGGGAAGCAGGCGGATTCTTCCGCCTCTGGAACCGACTCCGATCTCGCAATGCCTGCAAGACGTGCGCACTCGGGATGGGCGGAGTGCGGGGCGGGATGGTGAACGAAGCAGGCCACTTCCCCGAGATCTGCAAGAAGTCGATCCAAGCGCAGGCGGGAGACATGGCCGGCGCCCTGGACGAGCGGACCCTCGCAGAAACTCCGGTCGAACGGCTCGCCCAACTCACCCCCCGCGAACTCGAGTACCTCGGCCGGGTCACCTTCCCGATGGTCCACAGGAAGGGCGACTCCCACTACCGTCGCGCCAGCTGGGCCGAAGCGTTGGACCGCGCCGGGGATGCACTTCGGGGTGCCGCGCCGGAGGAGACGTTCTTCTACTCTTCCGGTCGTTCGAGCAACGAAGCCGCGTTCCTCTTCCAGCTCATCGCCCGGGCCTACGGAACCGCGAACGTCCACAACTGCTCCGCCTACTGCCACGCGGCTTCCGGGGTCGCGCTCTCCAAGGTCTACGGCTCCGGCACCGCATCCGTCGTCCTGGAAGACCTCGCCTCCGCCGACCTCGCGATCGTGATCGGCGCGAATCCAGCGAGCAACCATCCGAGGCTTGTCACGCAGCTGGTCGAGATGAGGGAACGGGGCGGCACCATCATCGTGGTGAATCCGCTCGAGGAACTCGGTCTCGTTCGGTTCCGGATCCCGTCCAAGCCGAAGAGTTTCCTCTTCGGGTCGGATGTTTCGGACCTCTACGTGAAGCCGCACATCGGCGGCGACATCGCATTCCTGGTCGGTGTCCTCAAGTCCGTGATCGAGCGGGGCGGAGTCGACGAATCGTTCGTCTCCTCGTTCACCGAGGGCTGGGACACCGTCCGCGAAGATGTGATGGCCTCCTCCTGGACCGAGCTGGAGGCCCGTTCCGGAGTCCCGCGATCCGAGATCGAGCAGGTGGCCGAAGCGGTTCTCCGTGCGAAGCGTGGGATCTTCTTCTGGGCGATGGGGCTCACGCATCACGAGCACGGAGTCGACAACATCCTCGCGCTCGCGAACCTCGCCCTCGCGCGCGGTTGGCTCGGCCGTCCCGGAGTCGGGCTCCTTCCGATCCGCGGTCACTCGAACGTGCAAGGCGTCGGCTCGGTCGGCGTCGGGCCGTACGTGAAGCGCGCGTTCGCAGAGAGGATGGGCGAGATCTACGGCGTCGACGTCCGTCCTGGCGGGCTCGACACCTACGATTCGATGGTGGCCGCCGACGAAGGCAAGATGCGCGCCGCGGTACTGCTGGGCGGAAACCTCTTCGGAAGCAACCCCAACCGAGACTGGGCCGCGCGTGCCCTCTCCCGCATTCCCTACAAGTGCTACCTGTCGACCAAACTGAACGAGGGCCATGCCCACGGGCTCGGCGACGAGACCTGGATCCTTCCCGTGCTCGCGCGCGACGAGGAGGGGCAGACGACGACGCAGGAATCGATGTTCAACCTCGTGCGGGTGTCCGAAGGAGGACGCCCTGCAGTCGACGGAGAAATGCGGTCCGAAGTCGAGATTCTCGCCTCCGTCGCGGAGCGGATCCTCCCTCCCGGCCGCTTCGACTGGAAGCAGATGCGTTCCCACGCCACATTGCGTGAGGCGATCTCGAAGACGGTCCCCGGATACTCCGCCATCGCCGAGATCGACCGCACGCACGGCGGTGTCTCGGGCGAGTTCCAGATCGAAGGCCGCACGTTCCACGAACCCCAGTTCTCGACCCCGAGCGGCAAGGCCCAGTTCCACTCGACCCCGCTTCCGCGCGAAACCGCCCCCGACCATCCGCTCGCGTCCGACGAACTCCGGATCATGACGATCCGCTCGGAAGGGCAGTTCAATACCGTGGTCTACGAGGAGGAAGACCTGTACCGGGGAAACGAGCACCGGAACGTGCTCATGCTCTCGGCCGAGGACGCGATGCGATGGAACCTCGAGGAGGGCGACACCGTGTCGGTCGAGAACGAAGTGGGACGGATGGAAGTCCAGGTCGCGATCGTCTCGATCCGCGCGGGGAACGGAGCGATGTACTACCCCGAGGCCAACGTCCTCGTCCCGCGACGGATCGATCCGAAGTCTGGAACGCCGGCGTTCAAAGCAGTACGCGCGCGAGTCCGGAAGCTAGCCTAGGAACGGACATGAGCATGGGCATGGGCATGGGCATGGGCACGGGAGCGGACACGGGCACGGGGCACGAGCGCGGGCACGGCCCCGCAGCGTCGCGACCGACGTTGATCAGTGGGCCTGCAGCAACTGCTGCATGAGCGTCTCGGTGCGCGTCACCATCTCATCCACGGAGTAGCGGGAGCGGACGATCTCCGTACCGACTCGCGAGTAGGACGCGGCGAGCTCCGGGTCGAGGAGGATCGAGCGGAGGGCCTCCGCCATACCTGCTTCGTCGCCCGGGGCAACGAGACGGCCGGACTCGCCGTCCGCCACCATCTCCGCGAGCGCGCCGACCCGAGTCGCCACCACCGGCGCTCCCGCATCCATCGCCTCGAGCAGTGCGAGCGGGAGCGTCTCGACGAGCGGATGACTTGCGAGTACGGCGACGTCGAAGCCGTACATGAGACGACGAGCGTCCTTGCGAAGTCCGAGGAAGCGCACAGACCCCTCGACGCCGAGTTCCTTCGCGCGTGCCTCGAGTTCGGAACGTCGAGGCCCGTCTCCAACGATCCAGAGCTCCGCGTCCACGTCCTTTCGCACACGAGCGAAGGCAGCGAGGAGCAGCTCGTGATTCTTCTCCGGCCGCAGCACCGCCGTGATGCCGATCACTTTGACGTCTTCGCGCCCCGCGATCTCGCGGTGTACCTCGCGGCGCAGCGCATCGATCTCGGCGTCCGTCCGCGGCTCGATCGGAATGCCGTTCGGAATGACGACGATCTGCTCGTCCGGGATCCCTTCCGTCTCGACGAGGTACTGCCGCTGCGCGTCCGCGATCGAGATGATCCGGTCGAGGTGACGGCGAACGAGTCGGATCGGTCGCTTGAGGCTCGCTGCCCCACCCCACTGCCCGGTGGTGTGGACCGGCATGAGGCGAACACGCACGCCGCTCCCGATCGACGCCACGGTCACATAGAACACCGCATGCGCGTGGTCGAGGAAGTAGACGACTTCATACCTGTGGGTCCGGAGGAACCGCATGAGGCGAGGAAGCAGGGTCGGGTCGACCCGCTGCTGCCCCGTGAACCCGGAGTGGCAGACGACGCCCTCGGCCCTCAGCTCCTCCCCGACCGGGCCCAACTCCCTGAGGGCGAGAAGCTCGACGTCGTATCCGCGATCGCGAAAGCCGCGGACCAAGTGCGCGAAGACACGTTCGGCTCCGCCGACCACATACGTCGTCCCGGCGAAGAGGATTCTCACGTCACCGAGGAGCCGGCCTTTCGGCTCGGGGTCCGATTGTTGTGGCGAGTGAACGGACGGGCGGCCTGACACGTGAGACTCCGATGGACCGTGGCGCGTTGGGGACACAACTCAGCCGCGCTTGACGCGAATGATCTTCTGCTGCAGGCGGATGATCATCTCACGCCGTGCGCCCGTCGACCCGAGTTGTTCCGTGATCCGGATGGTCGCCACCGTGTTCTGGATCTGGATCCGGCACCGGTCACACGTTCTGAGATGCTCGTCGATCTCTCGCCTCACGTCCGGGGCGAGATCCACGTAGCCAGCGATCAGCTCTTTCGACAGTTCGTGGCAGTTCATGTTCCGATCCGTTCCGCGAAGTACTCGCCAAGCCGATCCCGGAGGATCGACCGCGCCCGGTGGAGACGCCACTTCACCGCTCCGAGCGGAAGCTCGAGCGCTTGGGCCACCTCGTCGTTCGAAAGGCGGTTGATGTCCCGCATCACCACGATGGTCCGGAGGTCGATCGGGAGATCCTCGAGGGCCGTTTCGAGGACGCCGGCCGCTTCCCGAGACTGCAGCTCGTCGAGAGCCGACTCACTGAAGTCGATCGGGTCCATCGCCTTCCCGTCGCCGTTCTCTCCCTTGATCGGCGCGTCGAGAGAGAACACGTCGGACCGACGCTTCCGCATCTTCATGAGCCCCTGGTTCACCGCGATCCGGTGCAGCCAGGTGTTGAACCGACTCTTGCCCTGGAACTCGCCGATCTTGTCCAGCGCTTTGAGGAACGACTCCTGGACTACGTCCTCGGCATCCTCCTCCGTCTTCATCAGACGTCGGGCGAGCCGATAGATTGGATCGACGCTCGGCGCGGCGAGTTCCCAGAAAGCCTCGCGGTCTCCCGCCTGCGCCTTCTCCAAGAGCGATGCTTCCAGTTCTGCTTCTTCCATGGACTCCAAAGTCTAGACCAAAGACGACGCAGCGACCAGACGGCGGGATGGAGCGCGAGACGAAGCCACGACCCGCGGCCAGGGCCAGGCGATCGAGGAACGCGACGACCAGACGGCCGGATGGCGATACTGGAAGGGCGCCAGACCCGGTGCTAACGTGCCGACATGTCGAAGTCGCGTCCGTCAAAGAAGACCCGGTCAGCCGATCGCGCCCGCTCCGGTGCCGTGCCACCCCGACGTGGGTTCCCGCGAAATGCGGTGATCCTCGCACTCCTCGTTCTCGCCGTTTCGGGAGCTGCCTACTACGTCTCGTTCCTGCGCGAACGGACGTCGCCGTTTGGCGACTCCGATCGGCCGACCGAGCCGTGGAACATCCTCCTCATCAGCCTCGACACCACCCGGCCTGACTATCTCGCCGCATGCGCCTCGGGTCCTGTTGCGACACCGAGCCTCGACCGGATCGCGGGAGGCGGATTCGTCTTGTCATCGATGATCAGCCCCGCACCGATCACTCTTCCCTCGCACGCGAGTCTCCTCACGGGTCTCAACCCGAACCGGCACGGAGTTCGGGAGAACACCGAGTACGCACTGCCGGACGACGCGATCACGGCAGCCGAGACGTTCCGCTCCCACGGCTACCGGACGCAGGCGTTCGTGTCCGCCTTCGTAATGGATGGCCGCTTCGGGCTCGAGCAAGGCTTCGACGACTATGTCGACGACCTCACTGCACCCTCCGTCCGTCCAGGAGCGGTCGAACTCCCGGGCGCGGTCTCCACTTCACGCGCCGCGGAGTGGATCTCCGCGCACGCCACCGCGAGACGCCGGGGCGACGAGACGCGACCGTTCTTCCTCTTCCTCCATCTCTTCGATGCCCACGCCCCCTATGCACCGCCGAGTCCGTACCGCGAGTCGTACCCGAGCGACCCCTACGCCGGCGAACTCGCCTACCAGGACGCCGTGTTGGGCGCCGTCCTCGATCGACTGGAAGTGGTCGGAGAAGCGGACCGCACCTTGATCTGGGTGGTGAGCGATCACGGGGAGTCGCTCGGCGCGCACGGAGAAGACACGCACTCCTTGTTCGTCTACGACGTCACCCAACGGATCGTCTCCTTGCTCCGCCTCCCCCCGGCGAACGGACGGTACGAAACCGGAGCGCCAAGACTCGTGGCAGACGACGTCACCGGAATCGTCGACGTCTATCCCACGCTCCTGGACCTCATGGGAATCGCGCCTCCGGGGAGCGAAGCAACCGCCGGGCTCGACGGCCAAAGCCTCGTCCCACTCCTTCGCGGAGAGTCCGATCCGGAGCGCGCGATCTACTGCGAGACATGGAGTCCCTACGTGAGCTACCGCTGGGCTCCGCTCGAAGCGGTTCGAACGAAGCAGTGGAAGTACATCCGCGCGCCCTTCCCCGAACTCTACGATCTCGTCTCCGACCCGAACGAGGAGACGAACCTCGCGGCCGCTAAGCCCGACGTCGTGCGCGATCTCTCGAACCATCTGGACACATTCATAGCGGGGGCCTCCGGCGGCACCCTCGCTGCCGGCGCCACCCGCGCTGCGAGCGAAGAAGAACTCGAGCGACTCCGGTCCCTCGGCTACCTCGGAAACGCCGGGACGCCATCGCCTGGTGACGTCGACTTCAGCAAGCTCCCCGACCCGAAGCGGCAGGTCGCGTTCTTCCGCGGACCGTTCCAAAGCGCGAAGTCGCTCCTCCTGTCGGGCCGAGTAGACGAAGCGATCGCAAAGTTCGAGGACGCACGTTCCGCCGATCCAGGCAATCCATCCGTCCACCAGTTCCTCGGCGTCGCCTATCGCCAGGCCGGCGAGTTCCGAGACGCCGCCGACTCCTACCGCACCGCACTCGCACTGCAGCCAGACTCGCCTAGGTCATGGGTGGGAATGGGTCGGGCGCAGATGTCACTCGGTCATCCCGACAGCGCACGCACCGCGTTCGTCACGGCCCGGACGCTCTTGCCGCACTCTCCGGACTCTTGGGAAGGCCTAGGAGACTTGGCGTGGGAGGCCGGAGACGTGGCCCGCGCGGCAACACTCCTCGACTCCGCACGTGTCCTCGGCGCGCCGCCGATCCTGATCGAGGGCAAACTCGCGAGACTCTACCGCGACGACTTCCCCGACGCAGCCCGGGCCAGTCGACACCTCGAGGCCTACGCGCGCGCGCTCGGGACGAATGCGACGGAAGCCGCTCGCCGCCTTCCTCCATCTCCTCTGCGGTAGCGGCGCCGACCTCTGCGTCGAGTACCAGGGTGGGTTTCAGCTTCGAGGATCGATGCCGGCGTTGTTGTCAGCGTCCGCGTCGGCGTCTATGACGACACTCACGCCGTCTGCGCTCCACGCTTTCGCACCGGGAACGAGACTGGCGAACGGACGCTGAAGGACGACGCCTCCCGAGACGATGAGCTTCACGGCTTCGTCCACGGTCATGGTCGTCTCCTCCACGTCCGTGCTCGGCAGGAACAGGAGGTATCCAGAGGTAGGGTTCGGCGTGGTCGGAAGGAAGACCGCGAGTTCGATCGTCCCGTCAGCGAGCTCCACTTCGTTCGTGACGAAGCCGAACGCCCGACATCCGCGCCGCGGATACTCGAAGCTGACGACACGCTTGAACCCCTTCCCCGCGGGGTTCGTGAACGTCTCCATGATCGTCTTGCTCGATCCGTAGACGTCCTTGAGGAACGGTAGTCTGAGGAGGATGCGTTCCGCGAAGTGGAGCAGGGTCCGGCCGCCGATGGTCTGGACCAAGAGACCGACCAAGTAGAGCAGGAGCAAGGTCGCAAGAAGCCCGGCGCCCGGGATGCGGCGCCCGATCAGCTCGTAGAGGAGGGGCTGGAGCAGCCCGTCGATCCGGAGGAAGAGGAACCGAACGACCCAAACGGTGACCGCGAGCGGCCCGATCACGGCCACGCCCGTCACGACCCGCGTGCGAATCGCCAGCCCCGCGAGATGGAATGCGTGTCGGATCCGACTCAACCTCTCTCCCTCCGTCGCTCCCTTCGTCACTCCCGAGGAACGCAGGCCCCACTGGGCACGGCGTTCGGGGCTGCTGCCCGAGGCGGCTGCCCGAGCGCAGAGTCTCGGTTCAGATCATCTACGAGGTCAACACGCGAAGTGCATGGGGGAACGTCCTCTCGCGCACCTCACGCCCGCCCGGCCCGGGTCCACTTCGGCCCCTCCCCTGCGGTTGAGCAACCGTTTCTCCCTCTGCTAGTCTCAGCCGTCTCAGCGCGCAGGAGAACCAGAGAAAGGATGGACCCATGGGCGAGGTGAACACTCCCCTTCCGGTCAAGGACATCGACCACGTCGAGTTCTTCGTCGGGAACGCCAAGCAAGCCGCGGAATACTACCGTCTCCTCTTCGGATTCGATCTGATCGGGTACGCCGGCCCCGAAACTGGGATCCGGGACCAAGCTAGCTACCTGCTCCAGCAGGGGCACATCCGGTTCGTCCTCACGACCCCGCTCACTCCCGACTCGGAGGCGGCGCGCAAGATCCACCAGCACGGAGACGGCGTCTACGACATCGCCCTCCGTGTCGACGATGCGGAGAAGGTCTATGCGGAAGCCGTCCGACGCGGAGCTCCTTCGGTCTACGAGCCCAGAGAGGTGCGGGACGCGGAAGGCGCAATGAAGAAGGCCGCGATCCAGACCTACGGCGACACCATCCACTCGTTGGTCGAGAAGAACGGCTACGAAGGGCCGCTCCTCCCCGGCTTCCGTCCGCTGGACAAGAAGGGCGGCAACCAGTTCCTCAAGGCGATCGACCACATCGTCGGCAACGTGGAAGATGGAAAGATGAACAACTGGGCGGAGTTCTACTCGTCCGTCTTCGGGTTCGACAACTTCATCACGTTCGACGACAAGGACATCTCGACCGAGTACTCCGCGCTTCGCTCCAAGGTCATGGCGAGCGAGAACAAGCGGATCAAGTTCCCGATCAACGAGCCCGCGCCCGGCAAGAAGAAGTCGCAGATCCAGGAGTACATCGAGTTCAACCGTGGAGCCGGCGTCCAGCACGTCGCTCTCATCACGGGCGACATCATCTCCGCGATCCACGATCTGAGAGCTCGCGGGGTCGAGTTCCTCGAAGTTCCGGACACCTACTACGAGACGCTCACGGAACGGGTGGGAGAGATCAAGGAAGACATCGAAGAGCTCCGCAAGCTCAAGATCCTGGTCGACCGCGACGAGGACGGATACCTCCTCCAGCTCTTCACGAAGCCGGTCGAGGATCGGCCGACGCTCTTCTTCGAGGTCATCCAGAGGCGTGGATGTCAGGGATTCGGCAAGGGGAATTTCAAGGCGCTCTTCGAGTCGATCGAGCGCGAGCAGTCTCGGCGCGGAAACCTCTAGCCGACTGCAGGAGAAACGATGGTCTTCTACCACAAGATGGGACAGCTTCCCAAGAAGCGCCACACCGTCTTCCGGAGTCCGAACGGCTCGCTCTATCATGAGGAGTTGATCGGCAACGAGGGGTTCTCGGGGATCTCCTCACTCCTCTACCACATCTCTCCCCCGACGATCGTGCGTCACGCGGGGCTCATCGAGCCGCACGAGCTGCGCGCTTCTAGCGATCCGAGCATCCGTCACCGGCACTTCCGGACGAGTGGACTCTCCACCGGCGGAGACCCGATCTCTGGCCGGAAGCCGCTCCTCTACAATGAGGACGTCCTCCTCGCACACGTGCGTCCGACCCATACGGCAGACTACTACTACCGGAACGGCCAAGCGGACGAGCTGATCTACGTCGCTCAAGGAACCGGAACGCTCGAGTCCGTCTTCGGCCGGATCAGTTTCCGAGACGGCGACTACCTGATCGTGCCGCGCAGCATCGTCTACCGACTCCTTCTGGATCCCGGCGTCGAGCATCGGCAGTTCATCGTCGAGTCTCGTGGCGTGATCCGGACCCCGAAGCGGTACCGGAACAAGCACGGCCAGCACATCGAGGGCTCCCCCATCTACGACCGGGACATCCGCGTCCCCGAGCAACTCGAGACGCGCGACGAGTCGGGTGAGTTCGAGGTCCGCGTGAAGCAGCGCGGCGGCCTCCACCGCTACGTCTACGCGAACCATCCGTTCGACGTGGTGGGTTGGGACGGCTACTACTACCCTTGGGCTTACTCCATCCACGACTTCGAGCCGATCGTCGGCCGGATCCATCAGCCCCCGCCCGTGCACCAGGTCTTCGAGGGCGACAACTTCGTCGTCTGTAACTTCTGCCCGCGGCTCTACGACTTCGACGAGAACGCGATCGCCGTCCCCTACAACCACACGAACGCCCAATCGGACGAGGTCATCTTCTACGCCAGCGCCGAGTTCATGAGCCGGCGCGGGATCGAGTACGGCTCGATCACCCTCCACCCCGACGGCATCGCCCACGGTCCTCAGCCGGGCGCCGTCGAGGCAGGCCTAGGCGCCAAGTCCACGGACGAACTCGCCGTCATGGTCGACACCTTCCGGCCACTCATCGTGGCCGAGGAAGCGAAGGGGATCGAGGACGAGGAGTACTGGAAGAGCTGGCTCACCTAGTCACTGGGGCGAAGCTGACGCCCGGACAGAACGGGACGGCGGGGTGCGCGGTCTACGCCTCCTGGGCCTCCTTCCGGTTTCGAGGGACGAAACCTGCAGGAGGCCCAGGAGGCTCAGGGGGCGTTTGCTGCCGGGGGAGCACGGCCGGGCTCGTTCGAGTGGGGGCGGTGGGGGTTGTTGGGCGTGGGCTACGGGTCCTGGGCTGGGGATCGTGGGTGACCCGCCCTGGGCTGGGAGCCATGGGAGGCCGGTCCTGGGCCAGGGGTGCGGGCGGCGCTACGGGTCGTGACCGGGCAACTGAGCACGGAACGGCCGTACTCCTCTGCGTTTACGATAGTTACGGCATCCTCACGGCGGGCTGTCCGAACCTCGAGGACGACCGAACACGCCTCTCCTCCGAGCCCTCGTAGAGCCGTCCATCCGTGAGCCAGCAAAACATGACTCATCGGTCTGTTATCCATAGCAGAAGAAGCTGGACGATCCCGGAACGGGGTTGTGGTAGGCTTTTAGCTGCGTGCTGCAGGGGAAATACGTACGCCGCACATCCGTAGCAGAGACTCAGGAAGCAGAACCACGGAGATTCTGAGACATGAGGATTCCTAGCCCACTCACCTCCCTAACTTGTCGAGCCTCCGTCGCCGCGGCGTTTGGTGTCGTTTGCGCCGGATCGGTGCTCGCGGCGCCGGCATTCGTCCGCGTCGACGAGTCGGCGATCACCCACAAGGGTGCCCGCCTGAACGCACCTGAGGCTTTCGAGACGGTGCAGTTCGATCTGAATGAGCTGAACAAGCAGCTCCTCCGCGCACCGCTCGCTCGGTCGAACTCCCGCGCCGAGGCGCCGGTCATCGACCTCCCTATGCCGGACGGGTCGAAGGTGCAGTTCCGCGTCTACGAGTCGCCGGTGATGGCGCCGGAGCTCCAGGCGAAGTATCCCGAGATCCGGACGTACGAAGGCTACGGCCTCACGGACGACGCGGACTTCTGCCGCTTCAGTCTCACCGAGTTCGGCTTCCACGGCTTGATCTTCACGCCGACCGGTTCGGTCTGGATCGATCCGTATCAGTCCGGTGACCTCGAGACCTGCTCGGTCTTCTACAAGGCCGACTACCGTCGCGCGGACGGATCGACTCAGCCGTCGTTCGAGTGTGATCTCCACTCCGAGCCCGATGCGCTCGCCGAAGCCGAGGCTGCGGCAATCTCCTCCGGGTACTCCCGCGGCACCACGAGCACGGGCCCGAGCCTCCACACCTACCGGACGGTCGTCGCGGCCACCGGCGAATACACCCAGTTCCACGGTGGAACGGTTGCTGCCGGAATGGCCGCCATCGTCGTCGCGATGAACCGGGTCAACGGCGTCTATCAGCGCGACGTTTCCGTGTTCATGGAGCTCGTGGCGAACAACGACCTCGTCGTGTACACGAACGGGTCCACGGATCCGTACACGAACAACAACGGCGGAACGATGCTGAGCCAGAACCAGGCCAACCTCAACGCCGTGATCGGAAACTCGAACTTCGACATCGGCCACGTCTTCTCGACGGGCGGCGGTGGAATCGCGTCCCTCGGCTGCGTCTGCGTCAGCTCGCGGAAGGCTCAGGGCGTGACCGGTCTCAACTCCCCCACCGGCGACACGTTCTACATCGACTACGTCGCGCACGAAATGGGCCACCAGTTCGGCGCCACCCACAGCTTCAACGGCTCGAACGGCAGCTGCGGCGGCGGCAACCGGACCGCGAGCACGGCCTACGAGCCGGGTAGCGGATCGACCATCATGGCCTACGCGGGAATCTGTGGATCGCACAACATCCAGCAGCACAGCGACGACTACTTCCACAACATCAGCTTCGAGCAGATCCGCGCGTTCACCGAGACGGGCAGCGGCAGCACCTGTGACGTCGAAACGGCCACGGGTAACGACGCTCCTTCCGTGAACTCGGATATCGGCGGCGACTTCACGATCCCGCGGAGCACGGCGTTCGAGCTGATCGGTTCTGCGACCGACCCGAACGGCGACGACCTCACCTACTGCTGGGAAGAGATGGACCTGGGCCCGGCGGGCGACTGGCGGACTCCGACCGGCAACGCCCCGGCGTTCCGGACCTGGGACCCGGTGACCGAGCCGAACCGGATCATCCCCCGCATCTCGAACCTCGTGAACAACACGATGCCTTCGGGCGAGGTCCACGTTGCCTATGACCGCAACTTCCGCTTCCGCCTCACCTGCCGTGACGGCCTCGGTGGCACGAACTGGGCCACCGCTCAGCTCATCGGTCTCGACTCCGGCTCCGGACCGTTCACGGTGACGAGCCCCAACACCAACGGCATCGAGTGGTCGGGCGGCACGACGGAAACAGTGACCTGGGACGTGGCGGGAACGAACGTCGCGCCGGTCAGCTGCGCCAACGTCAACATCGAGCTCTCGACCGACGGCGGCTTCACCTACCCGATCACCCTTCTCGCGAACACGCCGAACGACGGAAGCGCCAACGTCTCCGTCCCGGTCCTCGAGACGACCACGGCCCGCGTTCGCGTGAAGGCTGCCGACAACATCTTCTTCGACATCTCGAACTTCAACATCTCGATCTCCGGTGATCCGTCCGCGGTCGGCGACGAGCTCACGGCTGCGAACCGTGGCCTCCATGCGGAGCCGAACCCGTTCAGCGCCATCACCCACGTCTTCTTCGATCTGGAGCAGGACGCGCCGGTGAGCGTTCAGGTCTTCACCCCGAGCGGTCGCCTCATTCAGACGCTGGCCGAGGGCATCCGCCCGGCGGGCCGGAACTCGGTCGCTTGGGATGGAACCGACACCAACGGTCGGCAGATGCCGGCAGGTGTGTACTTCTACCGTTTCCAGTCCGGAAGCAAGGTCGAGACCAAGCAGCTCGTCCTCGTGAAGGACTGATCTCGATTCACCCCGAATCGTCGTCAAACACGAAGGGGCGGCCCGAACGGGTCGCCCCTCAGTGTTTGCATTCGATCGCCGTTTGCCGGCGGCCGACCGGACCGGTCAGCCGCCGAACTAGCGCCGTTCCTACTGAGCCGGCATCGCGAACGCGTCCTTGGTCAGTCCGGTGTTCGCGGTAATCGACGTCACCTCGATCTCAGCCAGTGGCTCACCATCGTGGAAGACGCTCCGGGCGCGCGGCCACGCCACTCCCTCGATCGGCTCGTAGGCTGAGAAGACCTCACGGGCGTTGACCGGGGCACCGGTCATCATGGAACGATCCCGGTACTCCATCTGGACGAGTTCGTGCGTGGTGGAGTCGACGTAGATCTTCCACCCGGCGACGGACTCGCTGTGGACGTAGACCACGTCGCACTGGCGCCCATCTACGTCTGCGGGTTCGGGGAGCGCCTGGAAGCGCATCGAGGCGTAGTTCGTGAGAAGGCCCAGGTAGTCACGAACCTGACTCTTCTCCATCTCCATGCGAACTTCCGCCGGCATCTCCTGCGGCCCCTGCATCTGGACGATCCAAGCGACGTCTCCACAGATCGCGGACGTGAACTGGCCCATCGGCGTCTTCTGGACCTGCTTCTCGCAGTCTGGGAGAAGCTTCTCGGTTTCGAGACCGATCTGGAGCGTCATCCCCTGGATCGAGAAGCTGCCGCTCTCGGAGATCTCGAGGTCGTGGATCTTCCCGAGGTTCTTTGCACCGGCAGCATCCGCCATGGCCTGGATGATGCCCATCCCCCGCTCCATGTCGGCGTCGGTCGCGATCGGAATCTCCTCCCCCGCAGGCTCGGGAATCGTGATGTCGATCTCATTCACCTCACCGAGTGACGCGAGGTCGAGCGCGAAGTTCTCCGGATTGCCCATGAGCATGGTTGCCATCTCGACGGGGACGACGTTCCGCTTCGCCGCATCGAGAATCGCGTCCGGCTCGAGCGACTGGATCGCGTTCTGATACGTCTCGAGGAAGTCCTTCGGATAGCCGTGGTACTCGTACAGTGCCAGACGGTTCAGCACCGCGCCCTTGGAAGCGTTCTGGAACACCATCGAGTTGAGAATGCCGTCCTTCGCGTGCTGCACTTCGTCCGCGGTGAACGGGTTCGCGAGCGACTTGTCGATCTCGTCACGAATGTAGCCGAGCGTGGCGACGGTCGAGTCCGATTGAGTCGCGGCGAAGAAGATTTCTCCGCCCGGCTGTGCCATGCCCGCACCTGCGCTCGAACCGGCGGCATAGGCGAGTCCGCGCTTCGTCCGGATCTCGTTGAAGAGGTGGCTGGAGAAACCGCCGCCCATGATCTCGTGGTAGAGCTGCATCGCTGGGTAGTCGGGATCGTCCATCCGAATGCCCGGGTGCCCCATGAGAACGAAGCTGTTCGTCATGTCGCCCTTCTGGATGAGGAAGTTCCCGTGGACGTTCGCGAACTCCACCGGCGGGATGGGAGGCGGAGGTTCGGTCGCCGGGGGCCAGTCCCCGAAGACCTGGTTGAGCTTCGCCTTCACGACGTTCGGATCGAAGTCACCGTAGACGGTGAGGATGATCCTGTCGGGATGGAAGAAGCGGTGGTGGAACTCCACGAGGTCCGCACGCGTGATCGCGTCGATCGTCGCGTACTCGGTCTGACGTGCGTAGGGCGAATCGGCGCCGTAGATGAGCTTGGGGAACTCCCGCTGCATCACCTCGAACGGATCGTCGTTACGCGCACCGATCGCGGTTCGTTCCTGCTTCTTCGCGAGGTCGATCTTCTCCTCTGGGAATGCAGGGCGGCGGAGGAGATCGGCGAGGATCTCGATGCCGGTCCCGAAATCCTCCGACAGCGTCGAGATGTTCGCCGTGCCGGAGTTCTGGCCGATCGAGGTCTCGACGCTCGCTCCGAGCGACTCGAGCATCTCGTCGAGGGCATCGCCATCGACCTTCGTCGAACCACCGGTCCGCATCACCTCACCGCAGATCGAGGCGAGGCCGACCTTCTCGGCCGGCTCGTAGATCGACCCGGCGCGGATGCGCGCTTGGGCGTCGACGATCGGGAACTCGTGGTCCACGACCATCATGACGACCATGCCGTTGTCCATTTCGTACCGGATCGGATCCGGGATCTCGACCGTCCCGAGTGAGGG
Organism: Candidatus Eiseniibacteriota bacterium; assembly: GCA_020633975.1. Lineage (GTDB taxonomy): Bacteria > Eisenbacteria > RBG-16-71-46 > CAIMUX01 > CAIMUX01 > JACKCR01. Next base: position 1,511,259 of record JACKCR010000002.1, read on the forward strand.
GATCGGGATCTCGCGGGGATCACCGAACTGGGCAGCCGCCGTCCCGACGGTCGCGAGCAGCCCGAGTCCGGCGATGAGAGCAACCTGATGAATGTACTTCACGTCGAGTGTCTCCCTTTCTCTGGGATTCGCGTCTCACAGCGCCCGGAGTCCGTGGAATCCATGGAGTCCTTGGGGCCGTTGGAGTCCTTGGCAAACGTGTCGATGCCTGGAGTCTGAGGCCTGGGCTCAGGAGGCGGTGCTGGGCTTCTTGATCACGCCGACGACGGAGTTCTCCTTCCGGAGCACCTCGGCCGCCACCTTCTGGATCTCCTCAGCGGTTACCGCGTCGATCTGATCCGTGACCTCGAAGAGCTGCTTCCAGTCACCGTGCATGCCTTGATACATCGCGAGCTGGTTCGCGAGCCCCTGGTTGGAACGGAGACCACGCACGAACGCGGCACGGTTCATCGTCTTCACCTTGTCGAGCTCTTCCGGCGTCACACCGTCCCGGATGAGCTTCTCGATCTCGTCGCGGAGAACGCGTTCGACGTCGTCGGGGTTGGCGTCCGCGTTGAGGAAGCCGGCCACGACGAGGAGGTTCGGGTACTTCTCACCCGGGAAACCGACTCCGCCGAAGATCTGGCTGCAGAGCTGGTCGTCCTTCACGAGGCGCGTGTAGAGACGACTGGAGCGACCACTGGCCAGGACGTCACCCAGCAGCTGGTAGGCCTGGTAGTTCGGGTCGTCGCTGCCGGGGATGTGGTAGCCGATGGCGTAGATCTGCTGAGAGTCTTCCTCGCGGGTGAGACGGATCTCGGAACCATGCTCGGGTTCGATGGTCCGAACACGGCGAGGATCCTTCCCCGTTCGCACGCCGGAGAAGTACTTCTGGGCGAGTTGCTCGACTTCCTTCGCGTCGACGTCCCCCACCACGCAGACAGTCATGTTCGGCGCGACGTAGTACTTGTCGAAGAAGTCCCACGCATCCTCTCGCGTGATCCGCTTGAGGTCCGAGGTGTAGCCGATGACGCCCGTGCCGTAGGGATGGGCGAGAAAGGCGCTGAGTAGCACTTCGTCGAAGAGTCGTCCTGTCGGGCTCGACTCCTGGAACCGGCGTTCCTCGATGACCACGTCACGCTCGACATAGAACTCGCGGAGGACGGGGTTCGTCATGCGGTCGCCTTCGAGACGAGCCCAGAGCTCCAGACGGTTCGACGGGAGCGAGTAGTAGTACCAGGTGAAATCGAGTCCAGTGGACGCGTTCAGCCCCTGGACGCCGTTCTCTTCGAGCAGCTTGCTGAACTCGTTGCTGACGACGAACTCCTTCGCCGCCTCCTGCGACTCCTTGAACTTCGCCATCAGCTCGTCGAGCTTCAAGGCGTCGGCCTTGTAGCCCTTGTCGAGTTCGTCGGCATAGGCGGACCACGCGTCGTCCACCGCTTTCATCGCCGCGGCTTCCTTCTCGTAGTCGTCGGTCCCGACAGTCGGCGTTCCCTTGAACGCCATGTGCTCGAACATGTGGGCGATGCCGGTCACTCCCGGAACTTCGTCCACACCGCCCGCGTCGACGAACGTCACGAACGAGAAGACAGGAGCCTCGTGTCGTTCGACCACGAGGAAGGTGAGCCCGTTGTCGAGCTTGAACTCCTTCACCTCCGACTCGAGCTCACCGAACCCGCTCGCCGACGCAGAGGAGACCACGGCTCCTCCCGCGAGGAGCGCGGCACAGAAGCCTAGGATCCTCTTCATGGGGTTCCTCCCTATCAGTTGCCGTTCCAGGCCTAAACCGAGACCGTAGCACACGCACTAGGCATGCGCACGAGGGCAGCTACCGGCGAAGAGCGGGCCGATTCGGAGCCGATTCGGAGTCGATCCGGAGTCGATGCTCGGGGCGGGTCGGGGGCGGGTTCGGGGCGAGCCGGGGGCGGGTCGGGCGCGAGCGAGAGCCGGGTCGGCGGTGGTTCAGCTCGTCGTCGGAAACGAACTCATCGGGCCACTCCGCTGGATCCGGCCGAGCCACGCCGCCTGAACGCACACGCCGACCAGGACGACGGCCGCCACGAAGAGGTAGGGCAGGTGGAGGTTTCCGGTCATCCGCACCCCGACGCCAGCCAGAAACGGGAGGAGGAAACTCCCCGATGCCAGGATCGCTTCGTGGAGACCTGTGCTCCGTCCGTGCGCTCCAGGGCCGACGAGGGAGTAGAAGAGGCTCCCCGAGTAGGCGAAGCCGAGCCCGAGCCCCACCGCGGGAGCGAGAGCCCAGATGAGCCACGGGTTCGACAGCCTGGGTAGGAGGAACAGCGCGAGCGCAACGGAGACTTCCGCCCCGAAGAGCCAACCCGACCGGTAGTGCCAACCGTCCCAGTGGGAGAAGAGGAAGAACGTGAGCGTCTGCACCAGGTAGGCGAGCCCTAGGAAGACGCCGAACTCGGTCCCTCCGAGCCCGAGCCCGTCCAGCAGCTTCGGATAGTGGTAGTTGAGGGTCGCCCCCACACCAAAGAGAAGGAAGTTCGCGGTCCAGCCGATCCTTCGCCAGGCAATGGCGCGCTCCGGCGAAACGGAGGACATGTCCGCAGCGGAGTCGGTCGGATCAGTCGCTCCGGTTGGCTCCGCGGCGCTGGCCGGCTCGGGTCCCGGGCCTGCGCCTGGGCCTGGGCCTGGGCCCGAGGCTGTCTTGGACCCACCAGCGCCACCGGCTGGCTGGGCGACTGCCACGGCCGACCGCGCGACGTCGCGCTCCGATGGAAGAAGCAACGCAGGCGCCCCTCCGCCGATCGTCGCGATCCAGATCGGGAGGCCGTACCCGATCCGGTCTACGAGCACGCCGCCGACGGCGTACCCGAGCATCTTGCCTGCAGACCAAGATACGTTGAACTGCCCGACCAGCGCTCCCAGCCGCCGTCGGGTCGCGAGCGACGGCAGCGCAGCTTGGAGGCCGGGCCAGAAGAGGCCGTTGACCATTCCGAAGAGCGGCAGGACCGCGAGGAGGTGTGGCGTCGTGTCGGCAAGAAACAGAAGAAGGGTGACCGCGGCACGGAGCGCGGCTCCCCACCTCGCCATCGTGATCCGAGGCCAACGGTCCGAGAGATGACCGCCGAGGAGCGCCGCAAGGATGTACGACCCCGCTCCGAGGACCGGCATGAGGCCGAGCTGGAATGCGCTCGCGCCCAAGGCCACGGCCTTGAGCGGGACGAGCGTTCCGACCATGTAGAAGGATCCGTCGAAGAGCCCGGCCGAGAGAAAGATCCGGCCGAAGAGAGGACGACTCACGAGCTACTCGTCCTCCCTGCTTTGCATCCGTGTGGTGAGTCGCCGAGTTCTCGGTCGCAAGCACCGCCGCGGCAGAGCCAGCGCGCGGGCACCGCGGTCGATGTGCTCGGCTAGTTCATCGAGTCGAGTTTGTCTCGGGAGAGACGAGCCTCTTCGCTGTCGGGGAACCGCTCGTAGACTTCACGCAGGTAGTCGATCGCCTTCGCGCGGTCACCGAGCTGGAGCTGTGCGAGCCCGAGCTTGTAGAGCGCACTGGAGACACGGTCACCGGCGGGGTGCGAGTCCAGAACCTTGCTGTACTCCCGCACCGCCTGGCGATAGTCGCCCTGCATGTAGTAGCTCTCGCCGATCCAATACTGCGCGTTGTCGGAGATGTCGGAGTCGGGCACGCGGCGCAGGAACTCCTTGAAGCCGAGGATGGCGAGCGAGTAGTTGCCGCGAGTCAGGTCCAAGTAGGCCTGGTCGTAGACGCGCTTCGACTGACCGTCCGCGTCGCTCGTGTTCTCGGCGACGAACTCTCGGTCGAGCACGGAAGGCGTCCCGGTCGACTGGACGGAAGCTTCCTCGCCCAGGTTCTCGAACCGGTTCCCCGCCTCGTCCTCGCTCATCCCGGCGTAGTCGGTCGCGGCGCCGGTCCAGTCGGGAGACCCATCCCGTTCCGACGGAGACGACCCGGACCAGTACGGGCTCCCGCCGGTGTAGCCAGTGTCCCTGCCGATGACGTCCGCGAGCTTGGCGTCGATCGCGGAGAGGCGGTTCTCCAGCTCCTTGTAGAGGTATTGGTTCTCCGCTTGGAGCGTGCGGATCGTCTCCGCCTGCGTCGTGAGCTGCTCCTCCATGGAACGGACGTCCTCACGGATCTCTTCCTGTCCGCTACGGATCTCTGTGACGTCGCTCGCAATCTCTTCGACCGTGATCGGCTGACGCAGAGTCTTCGTTCCGTAGCAGCCCGAGAGTAGGACGATGGCGGGGACGGCGAGAACTATCCCCGTACCGGCGGTGCGGGCCTTGGAACGTCGCTTCATGATTCCTCCCTGCAGCGCGGCCGGTGCGGCGTGCGCTCCAAGAGTTTCGTTCGGACGCCAGCGCGAGCGCGGCGTCCGGACCTCTCAGAGAAGCGCATCTCCGGTCTGGCGATACTCGCTCTCGTTAGCGAGCGAAGTGGACCCGACGGTTCTGAGCCCAAGCAGCCTCGTTGTGACCGGCGTCGAACGGACGCTCCTCTCCATAGGAGATCGTCTGGAGCCGCTCACGCGGCACCCCGAGCTGGACGAGATAGCTACGGACGGAGTCCGCACGCTTCTGGCCGAGCGCGAGGTTGTACTCGGTGGTGCCCCGCTCGTCGCAGTGCCCCTCGAGCGTGATCACGCGCCAGTCCGGGTTCGCGTTGATCGTATTGCCATTTTCATCGATGACACGACGAGCGTCCGACCGGAGTGCGAACGCGTCGTAGTCGAAGAAGACGTCATTGAGACTCATCGGGACCGGAACATCACCACCGTTGTCGATCGGCTCCTTCGGGGTGGGATCCTTGGGAACGGTTGGCTGGTTCTGCGTCGTATCCGGGTTGGGCAGCTCGGGAGCGGCTTTCTTGCTACAGCCGCCGAGCGCCAGCGCCAGACCCAAGAGCGAGAGGCTCAGGAGAGGGGCCACCTTGCGTACGCCAATCATTCAACCGACTCCTTTCGAAAACCATGTAACTCACTGTGTGAGAACATATTTAGCCTCACATCACTGCTTTAGTGATGGAGACCATGCGGGATTGTATTGATCGCCTTGAGACCAGGTCAACTGACGTTTCCCTTGCCCATTGGCGGCCATGACGAAAAGGCGGCGTTCGCCTCCGTACGTCTTCGCGTACACGAGGTGCCGACTGTCGGGAGCCCAGGCCGGGTTCTCGTGGTTGCCTTCGTTTGCGGTGAGCCGCTTGCCACCCGATCCATCGGGCCGGACGATGAAGACGTCGAACACTCCGTCGATCCGGGCGACGAAGGAGATCCACTCCCCGTTCGGCGACCAGTCCGGAGAATCACAGAACCCGTTCAGGTGGCTGATCCGCCGCACGTTCGAGCCGTCCTGGTCCATGACGTAGACCTGCGGCTGCCCGGTCCGGTCCGAGATGAAGGCGATCTGGTCTCCGGTGGGAGAATAGGCCGCGGACGTCTCGATCGAGTTCGTATCGAAGGTGATCCGACGGAGCTCTCCTCCTTCGGCGTTCATGGTGTAGAGCTCGCTATTCCCCTCGAAGGAAAGGGTTGCGATCACCTTGTTCCCCTTGGGGTGATACGCGGGCGCCGAGTTGAGTCCCTGGCGCCGGCTGAGCGCGCGTACGTCCGACCCGCCGACGTCCATGATGACGAGGTCGGGATTCCCGCTCGCGTAGGTCATGAAGGCGATCGACTTGCCGTTCGGAGACCACGCAGGTGAGAGCGAGATCGACCCGAGCGTGGTGAGACGTGAGAGGCGTGCGCCATCGTAGTCGATGAGGTAGATCTCTTTGGATCCCGTGGCCGTACCTACGAACGCAATCCGGGTGGACGACACACCCTTCTCCCCGGTCAGGTAGAGGACGACGTCGTCGCTGAAGGCATGGAGCGCCCAGCGGTCCGGCGGATCACCGAGCGGGTAGTCGTTCTGGTAGATGAGGTCACCATTCTCCGCGTCGATGATCTGCCCCTGGAGGACGACCTTCCCGAACCGCTCGACCACCCGACCCCATACCACCGCATCGTGGCTCTGCGAGCTGACCCGACCGCCTTCGCGAGACACGTCGAAGTAGTCGCTGAACTCGAGGTCTTGGACGACGATCTCTTCCGGCGCCTCGCCGCGCGCGAGCAGCTTTCGGGGTGGGCCGTCGTAGGTGAAGTCGCGGACCAGGATCGGCGTCTTGGCCGTGGAGTCCGTTCGAATCTCGAGGTCGAATTCGTCCTGTGCCCAGCACGTGGAGGTCGCCCCCCCGCAAAGCAGAACCATCAACGCGCCGATGGCGAACCGTCGGCTGCGGGCCCGAGCGACCCCGATCCGTCTCGTTTGCGATTCGTCCATTCCAATCCTTCCCGTTGCGTCTGATTGCGAGAGCTCGACCCACCTCGCGTCGGTCCCGCTCACTGCGACTCCTCGACGAACCATACATGCAGTCCGAGCCACTCTCCTTCGTACTCCGCGGGGAGTGGCGGCATGGGTGATGCTTTCTCCAGCGCGCGAAGCACCGACTGATCGAAGAGGAAGACGGAAGACTCGTTCTCCAGCTTCGCGTCGATGATCCGCCCCCCCCTCTGGATGCGGAAATACACCCGTGCCTTCGTCTCTTGTCCCGGTAGGAGCGAGCCCGCGGGCACACTCCACTTCGTCGCGAGCTTCCTCCTCACCTGCTTGAGGTAGTACGCGAACTCGAACGGCGGCCCTTCCACCTCGATCTGCATTGGGTCGTCACCCAGAGTCGGACGCTCCGGCGCTTTCTTTGGGACCACCTCCGATTTGAGGTCACCGATCTTCGTCTCGACCGGCGGTGGCTCGGGCTGCTTCTCCGGCGGCTTGACCGGAGGCTTCTCCTCCACCTTCGGCTCGGGCGGCTTCGGCTCGTACTTCTTCTCGGGCTTGTTGAGCGGGTCGGCGACCTGGGGCTCTTCCTTCGGACGGACGACCGGCTTGGGCTCGGGCGGAATGGTCACCTGTGGAGCTGCGAGTTCGGCGATGAGCTGGACCGGAATGCGCTCTTCCTCCGGCGGTTTGAAGTCCGCACGCGCCCAGACGACGGCGACGAACACGCCGACCACGTGCAACACGAGCGAGAAGACGACGGCCCGGCGAAACGTCCAGGACCATCCCTTCTTCGGCTTTCGTGGCGAGTCCGTCACGTCGTCGTCCAGTCCTCGTTGACGTCCGTCTCCTCGACGTCAGTCTTCTTCCGATCCGTCGTCGTCCAGTCCCCAGTCGGGCTTCGGCGCCGGTCGGCTTCTCAGCCGGTCGATCGCCGCGAGCACTTCGACCGCTCTCGCCGCCGCCAGGTCACCTGCGAACGCGTCCCCGAATCCGAGGAGTCCTTGGCGCTTCCACTCCTCGGAGAACGCATGGAGCATCCCGGCCACGGTTCCTGGACTCTCACCCGTTCCGGAACGGGAAAGTTCCCCAGCCCGCCAGGCCAGAACTCTCGCCAGGAAGCGTGCTTGCGACGGGTCCCGCAGGGCCTCGATCCCGGAGAGATCCAACTCGATCCGCTCTACGAGGACGGATCTCGCGCCCAAAGTGCGTACACGGAGCCCACGATCACGGCTGGAAAGCGGTCCTGTCGCCTGTCTCCTCTCCGTGGAGATGGCGTCACGAAAGCGCGCGGCCTCAGTCGAGTCCGGCAGAATCGGATCACGTTCCCTCGCGATCTCCTTCGCCCGCTCAGTCTCGTCGTAGGGACGGTACGTGTCCAGTACGAGAACGCGGTCGGCGACACGAAAGTACTCGCCGGATCCGCCGACGACGAGGATCGACGACACGCCGAGATGTTCGAACAACGTCCGGGCCTGGTGGAGGTAGGGCTGGATCGGCTCCCGGTCCCGGGCGAGGAGCCGCTCCATGAGCGGGTCCCGGATCATGAAGTTCGTAGCCGAGGTGTCCTCATCGAGGAGGAGGCAGCGGGCGCCGGCCTGGATCGCCTCCAGAATGGCCGCAGCTTGGGACGTCGACCCGCTTGCGTTCTCGGTCGACATCCGTTCGGTACTCCGGCCGAGCGGGAGATCCCTAAGGAACGGCCGGAGGTCGACTTCGTGGATCGCACGGCCGTCCTCGGCCCGGATCGTCTGGGCGTCTGGCCTCTGCGCCACGAGCTCCCGCCCATCACCGGGAATGTGCGGCACGAGCGCGGCACCGAGCGCGCGAAGCAACGTGCTCTTGCCGTGGAATCCACCACCACAGAGCAGCGTCACTCCGTCGGGCAGGCCCATCCCGCGCACGGTCCCTGCGTTCGGGAGCTCCACCTCGGCACGCAGCGATTCCGGTGAGAGGAACGGGACGACGTCGTCTCCCTGGAGCGGACGGTCGTCGTTTCCGGCCCGCCGAGCGAGGCGCGCACCATCGGCGACGAATGCGACCCAGCCGCGCCTTTCCAGGAGTTCCTGGAGTGCGGCGAAGTCCTGCGCCGCACTCACGTGTCTCGCGAGCAGGTCCGCGTCGAAAGTATCGAGGTGGGCGAGCAATCTCTCCGGCGTGTCGACGAGACGCTCCGCGGCTTCTCGCGCGAGGATCCGACGTCCTTGGGCGGGTAGGTCGACGCTGAGCCGGATCTCGACACCGTCGTCCTGCAGCAGCACCGCCGTACGGTCGAGCATTTCCTGGCCGTGCGGCACGATCCGGACCGACGGACCCTTCCCTCCTCTCGGCGCGTTGCGCTCGAGCCACGCGCCGATGGTGCGGCCGAGAAAGTCACGAACCGCGACCAGGGTGGACGACGCGGAGCAGACGATCCCGGAGACGGGCGTGGACGTCGCACCGGGGAGGCTCGAGATCGGCCCGTCGTTGTGCTCGGCCCCATACGCAGAAGGAACGTGGGCCTCCAGCGAGATCCGTCCCCAGGGAATGAGAAGACGAACGAGTGAGGGTCCCGCGAAGGGATCGGGCTGGACCCGCACGAGTTCGAGGTCGAGCCCGTCCAGCGCGTACCGGCCCCGGAGATCGCGGTAGGCGGGATACGGTCCTCGATCCCGCTCTCGAAGTGCGCCCAACAGGTCATCGCGGAGTGGGCCGATCGAGCCGCGCCCGCCGCGCGCGCTCTCGCCACGGCCCTCGGACCGTGGTCTCGTGGCTCCACTTCGGCTGCGGTCTCGGTGTCGTTTCCAGTCGTACGGCATCGGCGATCTCGGAGGAACTATCACCCGAGGCCGGGACGTGCGCCACCCTTTCGGCTATCCTTCGTCGATGTTCACCCGAACCGGGTCTCTGGCCGACAGGTTCCTCGGCTCCTCGCGCCAAAGCAGGCACCGAACCGAGGCGATCTGGGGGATCCGCGGGAAAGGAGTTCCCGAGTGGAGAAGGACATCCGGGTCGCATTCTTCGGAAACGGATTCACCCGCAGCACGATCCTCCCCTGCCTCCGCCAGGTGGACGGCGTCCGCTTCGTGGGGATCGCCAGTCCGAACCAGGAGAAGGCGAAGGAGACCGCAGAGGAGTTCGGAATCGAGGAGGTTTCGGACGACCACAGAGAGATCCTGGGGCGCACGTCTCCGGACCTCGTCTTTGTCGTCACCCCTCCCCACCGGCACTACGAACAGACGGTGGACGCGCTCCGCACGGGCTGCCACGTCGTCTGCGAGAAGCCGACGGCGCTGAGCGGCGGCGAATCCCTGAAGATGTGGGAGGAGGCGAAGGAGCGTCCCGGGCAGATCGCCTGGATCGATCACGAACTCCGCTTCGACCCGCGCCGGAAGCTGCTCCGGAAGTGGATCCAGGACGGACGGATCGGCGAACCGATCCGCGCGACCTACCTCGTCCATTCCGGCAGCCGGCGGAGCGCGGAGTTCCCCTGGACCTGGTGGAGCGACGAGAACCAAGGAGGCGGCGCACTCGGTGCGCTCGGGTCGCACGCGGTCGACGCGCTCCGTCACCTTCTCGGCGAAGTGCAGGTGGTGCGGGGCGCACTCCACACGACGATCAAGTCGAGAAGGGATCCGCTCACGGGAACCGAGCGTGGCGTCACCGCGGACGACTTCGCGGGCGCGTGGATCCGCTTCCGCTCGGGTGCGCTCGCCACCATGGAAGTCTCCGTGGTCGAGGGCGAGCGGCGCCACGAAGTCTCCGTCACCGGAACCGAAGGCACCGTGCGGATCCTCGAGCAGGGACCGCTCCTGGCTGCATTCGGCAGCTCTGGTCATCTTCCCCTGGAGGATCACACGCCGGAGGACGATCTCCCCACGAACGGCGAACTCGGAATCCCCGACACGGACTGGGCCCGCGCGTTTCTCCGGATGTGCCGGGAACTCGTGCATTCGATCCGCACCGGGGAACGGAACGAAACCGCCGCAACGCTCGAGGACGGGCATAGGAACCAACTGGTGCTGGACGCGATCCGCCACTCGTCGGAGCGATCCGATTGGACCGAAGTCCGGAGCGAAGGAAAGGTAGGACTGAAATGAAGATCGTGGTCGTGGGAGCCGGCGAGGTCGGTACACACATCACGTCTCACCTCTCCCAGGAAGGGCACGACATCATCCTCATCGACAGCGATGCGGAGCGTCTGCAACGCGCCGAGAACGAGCTCGATGCGCTCACCTTCCAAGGAAACGGCGCGAGCCTCAAGGTCCTCGAGCTGGCCGGCGCGGCCAACGCCGACATGATCATCGCGGTGACGAACATCGACGAGATCAACATCGTCGCGTGCGTCACCGGACGGATCCTCGGGATCAAACGGCGGATCGCCCGCGTCAAAGACAACGACTACTTCCTCGAACGGTCCGGCCGCTCCATGCAGCGCGTGGGTGTCGACCTCATGATCAACCCGGACCTGGAAGCCGCGATCGACATCGAGCGACTCGTCTCCCTCCCCGGTGCGACCGACGTGACCGACTTCGGCGAAGCTCGCGCGCGTATGGTCGGCCTCTACGTCGCGGAGAAGAGCGAAGTGGTGGGAGTCCCCCTCCGCGAACTGGACCGCAAGTTCGGCCCTCTCCCCGTCACCATCGTCGCCATCATCCGAAACGACAAGACGCTGATCCCGATGGGAGACACCGCGCTCGAACCCGGAGACCACGTCTTCGTGATCGGTGAGAGCTGGCTCATGCCGGACGTGATGGGGCTGATCGGCGAAGACCTCGCGCCCGTCCGAAACGTGATGATCGTTGGGGCCGGCCCCGTCTCCCGTCACCTCGCGCGGTATCTCGTCGACCACAAGATCCAAGTGAAGCTGGTCGAGGTGAACAAGGAGAAGGCGCGCTGGGCCGCGGGTGAACTCGACAAGGTGATGGTGCTCCACGGCGATGGCACCGACGTCGAGCTCCTCGGCGCGGAGAACGTCGGCGAGATGGACGCGTTCATCGCAGCGAGCAACGACGAGGAGACGAACATCATGTCGTGCCTTCTCGCGCGGCACCTCGGCGCGAAGAAGACCATCTCGCTCATCCGGCGGAGTAACTACGTGCCGCTCGTGCACGTGGTGGGGATCGACGCCGCCGTCTCCGTCCGGCTCTCCACCGCGACCGCGGTGATGAAGCACTTCCGTCGCGGAGAGATCCTCTCGTTCGCCCAGCTCAAGGAGACCGACGCCGAAGCGCTGGAATTCCTCGCCCAGGATGGCTGCCGCGCACTCAAGCGCCCGCTCCAGAAGCTCGGGCTTCCGAAGAACGCGGTCGTCGGCGCGATCATCAGGGGAACTCAGGTGATCGTCCCCCGAGGCGACACGCAGATCAAGGAAGGCGACCGAGTCGTCGTCTTCGCGCTCCACGACGCGATCGAGCAGGTGGAAAAGGTGTTCTGCAACTGACCGCGGGCGGCGACGTCCGCGTCGGGTGCCGTCAGCTCTGCGAGGGCGAGCCGTCCTCCGCGACCAGCTCCTCCGTCGTCTGAACGAGTCGACCGACGAAGAGGCTCGAGTTCTTGACGAAGAACACGGTCCGGAGCGGTTCCGCGAGATCGAGGAGCCGCTGGGCGTAGGTTTCGAGACGTTCCCCAGCGCCGGCATCCTCGCCGTCCGGCACCGCGAGGCCGAGGAAAACCACGTCGGCCTCCGCACTCACCTCGTGAATGATCTCGCGCACGGACCGGTCCTTCGGCTGGATCCGGACGTGAACGTCGGCGGAGATCCGGATGGCCGGGATGAGGCGTCCCAACTGCCGCTCCGTGTGCTCCTTCATCATCTCGCTCGACGCGAGGCTGTGCACCTCGATCGACGCATTCCGCCACTCCGGGTTCCGCGTCACGAGGTGCGCTAGGAGCAGCATCAGGTCCCCGTTCCGCTGCAGCCCTCCCCACCAGACGTGGACGACGCGTTCCTCGTCTCCCCGGGGGATGAGCCCAGGCTGCACCCGGCCGATGAGCACCGACTTGTTGACCTTCTCCAGCGCACGCACCGCGCGGAGGAAGTCCGTGAGTCTCTCCGTCGTGCGCGGCAGCCCGAGCACGATCGTGTTGCTGTCGAACCCTGCCATTCCGTTCGCCTGGGAGACGTCGACGATCCCGGAGACGACGTCGCGCACCACGTCCACCTCCCCGAACGCGACCAGCTCCTCCCGCTCGAGCAGCCTCTGGATCCGCTTCTCCATCTCGTCGCTCGAAACTTCCTGAGAGGCGAGGTCACCGACGACGAGTTCGCACACGGTGACGACGCCGCGCCCCTGGGAAAGCCAGGTTGCGAAACGGATGAGGTCGAGCCGCTTCTCCGCGTGGTCCACGAAAGCGAGCACGTGCGGACGCCAGTTCCGCGCGGTCATCGGACGACGCGCGAGCCGCACGAGGGACCAGCGGATCAGTGCCTCGTACACGTCGCGCCGGATGTCACCGAATCCGGCACTCCGTTCCCGGCGCGCAAACACGATCCAGAGCAGGACCTCGATCACGAGCGCACCGAGCGCAGCGCGGGCGTCGATGAGGAACATCACCCCGAAGCACGCGATCGCTCCAACGAGGCAGACGCCCCACGGAACCCGGATCCTCGGTCGCCATGACGGATCCCCGGACAGCGTCTCCACCGCGGCAACGAGATTGACCATCCCGTAGACCGTGAGGAAGAACATCGTCACGACCGGCGCAACCGCGTTGAGGTTTCCGAGCAGAACCGCAGCCGCGGCGACCGCCGTCGACAGAATGAGCCCGAAGACCGGCTCACCCCCCGCCTTGGCCGTTCGCCCAACGAACTTCGGCATGAGCCCGTCGTGGGACAGCGCCTGCAGAGTTCGGGGCGCACCGAGAATCGAACCGACAGCGGAGGAGAAGATCGCACCCCAGAGACCGGGCAGGATGAGCGGAGCACCGAACACCGCGATCCGGGTCCAGACGAGCGGATCGTGGAGGAGCGCGTCCTGGGTCGCCCCTCGGCTGAGGCAGATCGGGACGAATAGGTAGACGAGCAGGCCGGTCACGGTCGCGGTGAGGGCTCCGCGCGGTATCGACCGGATCGGGTCCTTGAGATCTCCGGACAGGCCGAGCCCGGCCATGATCCCGGTGACGGCCGGGAAGAAGACGGCGAACACGGCCCAGAACCCGACCGCCTCGACCGGGCCCGCACCAGTCGACTCGCCCAGGTGGCTGACGGCCGGCCGCGTGAACGCGCCGATCGTGAGCGCGAGCAGGGAGAGCGCGATCAACACCAGGATCGGGATCTGGGCCCGCAGCGCCAGATTCGCTCCCCGAAACGCGAGCGCTCCAACCAAGACGATGATGAGGAACGCTGCCGGCTGGACCGGCAGGCTCGGCCAGAGGATCTGGAGTGACTCCGCGAGACCGAACGCATAGAGCGTGACGGAGAAGACTTGGGAGAGGAAGAGCGGGATCCCGATCGCGCCGCCGAACTCGAGCCCGAGGCTCCGAGAGATGATGTAGTACGCGCCCCCCACTCCCACCTTGAAGTTCGTCGCGATCGCGGAGAAGGAGAGCGTAGTGATGAGTGTGATGAGGTTCGCGAGCACCACGATCACGAGGGTGCGCGTGAGACCCATCTGTCCGGTCACCCAGCCGAACCGGAGGTACATGATGACGCCGAGAATGGTGAGGACAGTCGGAACGTAGACGCCTAGAAACGCTCCGAGCCCACCGCGGGGGCTACTCGGCTGCTGCTCTCCGATCACACCAAGACCTCCGACTCCTTGCCGTGGGGCCACGCGCACCCATCAGAGTACCCTGGATTCAGAGGTTCGTCAGGATCGCATCGGTGAACGTTCGCGTCGTCGCGTCCCCGCCGAGGTCCGGCGTCCGCACCTTTCCGTCGGCCAGCGTCCGGTGAACCGCGGCCTCGAGCTGGGCAGCCTCGCCGGCGTACCCGAGATGCCCGAGCATGAGGACGCCGGCCAGCATCACCGCGAGCGGGTTGGCGATTCCCTTGCCGGCGATGTCTGGCGCACTTCCATGGACAGCCTCGAAGAGCGCGAACCCCTCGCTGCCGAGATTCGCCCCGGCCGCCACACCGAGTCCGCCGACCAGCCCCGCCGTCAGGTCGGAGAGGATGTCGCCAAAGAGATTCGTCGTGACGATCACATCGAACTCGGACGGGTTACGCACGAGCCGCATGCAGCACGCGTCCACGATCACGTCGCGGAAGTCGACGTCCGGAAAGTCGTTCGCGATCTCGCGACCGACCTCCAGGAACAGTCCGCTCGTCGTCTTCAGGATGTTCGCCTTGTGGACGAGGTGAAGCCGGCGCCGTGGCCGCGCGTTGGCGATCTCGAAGGCCCGGCGGATGATCCTTTCACTGCCCGCGCGCGTGACGATAGCCCGACTCTCGGCGATGTTCTGCTCGCGATCGAGCCACGCCTCGAGCCCCGAGTAGAGCCCCTCCGTGTTCTCACGCACGACGATCAGATCGACATCCTGGAACGGGGTATCTACGCCCGGGAGGTTCTGCGCGGGCCGGACGTTCGCAAAGAGATCGAACTCTGCTCGAAGGGCCACGTTGATGCTTCGGTACCCCTTGCCGACAGGTGTGGTGAGGGGTCCCTTGAGACAGACCTTGTGCTCACGAATGGACGCGAGTGTCTCGTCCGGCAGTGGCGTGCCGTGACGTTCCGCGCAGGCGAGCCCTGCCTCCCGCTCTTCCCACTCGATCCCCGCACCGGTGGCTTCGATCGCGCGAACGGTTGCGGCCACGATTTCGGGCCCGATCCCGTCGCCACGAATCAAGGTCACCTTCTTCATCTCGTCTCCTCGAATAGGTTGCCCGGAGCGAGGATCCACTTCGGATCGAGCCGCTCCTTGATCGCGCGCATCGCACCCACCATCCACTCCGGATAGAGCTCGCGGAAGAGATGCGCTTTCACCTTCCCGATTCCATGCTCGGCGGACAGCGTCCCGCCGAGTTCGATGGCCCGTCTGGCCAGAGTCATCGCCATTTCCTCGGCCGTCTCCAGCATCGCGGGATCCTCGGCGAGGAAGTTGAAGTGCGGGTGCCCACTGCCGACGTGACCGTATCCGATCACCATTCCCGGGAACCGCTCGGCGCCGAGCCGATAGGTCTCCTCCATCATCGTCTCCAGATGTACGAGCGGAACGGCGAAGTCCGTCGAGATCTTCCGTCCGCCCGCGCGCACGACGCGCGCTCCCGCTTCGTTCATCCGGGCCGGGATCGCGTGTCGGAGAGTCCGGAGCGTCAGTTTCTCCGCATTCGTCTGCGCGAGAAACGCCCGGTCCGCAAGCGGCGTCGCTTCCGCAAGCGCCTCGATCCACCTGAGGACGACGTCCTCCTCGTGCTCCGGTCCGGCCTCTTCCTCGAACGAGATCGCGGCGCCCGCTTCATCTGGAATCGCGTTCCCGCCTGGTTCGCTTCGCACGAGGTCGAGCGCGGTGCGGTCGAACAGCTCGAGGCAGCGCGGCGACAAGGTCGGAGACGCGTCCGCCGTCTGCACGAAGCGGACGGCTTCGCGCCAATCCTGAAAGAATGCGAACCCTGCGATCGGCTCGGGCGGAGCCGGGAGGAGTGTGAGTTCGACCTCCGTCACGATCCCGAGCGTACCTTCGCTGCCGATGAACAGGTCGATCGGATCCTGGAGTCCAAAGTACCCCGTCGCGTTCTTCCTCGCCGCGACGCGGGACAGGTCATGCGTGACACCGTCGGCCGTTACGACCCTGATGCCCCGAATCCAGGGCCGGGTCGCGCCATAGCGATAGGAACGCGACCCACTCGCATTCGTCGCAACCGTCCCACCAACCGTGCACTCGTTCTCGCTCGTCGGATCGGGCGGATAGAAGAGCCCGTCCTCCGCCAGCCGGCGTTTGAACTCCCCGAGGTTCACGCCCGCCTCCACACGCGCAACGCGTCTCTCCGGATCGACGAAGAGGACGCGGTTCATCGCCTCGAGCGAAAGCGCCACTCCCTCGAACGCCACCGAGGATCCGGTCGTGCTGGAGCGGAGTCCCTGTGCCGTCACCGGCTCACCGAACGCGCCGGCCAGACGGATCAGTTCCGAGACCTCGCCTTCGGTCTGCGGCCGAGCGAGTCCATCCGGCACGTGCGCCAGTCCCGACGCATCGGCAGACGCCGTCTCGCAGATCTCCGGGTCGCGCTCGAGCCTGGGATGTTCTGGACGGTCCACAGTGATCAGCTCCTGTCCACCTGACGCGGCCACCTCACGCGGCCCCCTCAGCGCTGCTTGTATCCCAGCTTCCGAAGGGAGTTCGCCTTCTTCCGCCACTTCGGCATCGTCTTGACGCGTAGGCTGAGGAACACTTCGCGATCGAGGAACGCCTCGATCGAATCCCGGGCGTCTTCTCCCAGCTCCTTGATCGCGACTCCTCGTTTCCCGATGACGATCGCCTTCTGTGAGTCGGTCTCGACGAAGATCGTCGCCTCGATGAAGTCCTTGTGCGTTCCTCGCTCGTCGAAGCGAGTCACGAGCACTTCCGTGGAGTAGGGCACCTCTTGCTCGTACCGACGGAAGATCCGTTCGCGCACGATCTCGGCGACGAAGAACCGCTCCGGCTGTTCCGAGATCTGTTCGCGCGGATAGAGCGCCGGGGCCTCGGGTAGCCGGGCGAGAACCGCTCCCAGGAGTTCCCCCACCCCATCACCGCTCAGCGCACAGATCGGCAGGATCTCATCGAAGAGACCGGTGGCGGCATAGCCTTCGAGAATCGGTAAGAGTTCGTTCTTCTGCGGGACCCGGTCGACCTTGTTGACTGCGAGGATCTTCGGCGTCTTCGTCGCCTCGAGAGCGGGCAGGATCTCAGGCGCACGCGTCGCCTCGACCAGGTAGACGATGACGTCGGCGTCTTCCAGCGCCGACATCGCCTCCTCGATCATCGCCTCGTGGAGGGCGTACTTGGGCTCCATGATCCCCGGAGTGTCGAGCATCACGACCTGGTAGTTGTCCGTGTTGAGGATCCCGAGCGTCTTCCTCCGTGTCGTCTGCGGCTTGGGTGTCACGATGGCGATCCGCTGCTCGAGGAAGCAGTTCATGAGGGTCGACTTGCCCACGTTGGGCCGACCGATGAACGCGACGTACCCGGACCGGAACCCCTCCGGCAGCCCCTGCTCCGCCAGCACATCCTCGCCGCTTCCCGCGAAGAACTGATCGAGTAGAGCCGTCGTGGCGTCCTTCGGCTGTGGCGGCTCCACCGGCGGATTCGGTCGCGACGAATGGCCAGGCCGAGAGGGCTGTGACGAAACCGGGGTTTCCGACGTTCGACTCGACGGTGACGGTCGCCGTGATTCAGACGGTCGCCGCGATTCGGACGGTCGCCGCGATTCGGACGGTCGCCGTGTTTCGGATGGTCGCCGTGGCTCGGACGGACGACGTGGCTGCGACGATCGAGTCGATGGCGCAGACGTCGTCGCCTTCCCTTGCTTCTTCGGCGTAGCGCGATTCGCGGCACCAGCCCTTGGAGACGCCTTGCTCCCGGCGCCGGTCTTCGGCGACCTCTTGGTGGCTGGAGTCGTCCGCGAACCCTTGCTCCCACCACCTGCCTTGGGCGACGTCTTGGACCCGTGCGACTTCGGCGACGTCTCGCCGCCCGGAGTCGTCGGCGAAGTCTTGCTCCCGGCGTCGGGCTTCGGCGAGGCCTTGCTCCCGGACCTCCGCCGCGCAGCGCTCCGAGCTCTCGCTCCTGCGTCGACACCGTCCTTGGCTCCGGCTTTGGCTCCCGCCTTGCCTCCAGTCTTGGCTCCGGCCCTGGCTCCGGACCTCGAACCGGCCCGACTTCCCGACCCGCTCTTGGACGACGACTGGCTCCCGGTCCCGCGCTTCTTCGGCTGCTCGGATTTCATCGATCTCCTTTTGGGACCCGCCTTCGAGTCCGCGTTCAACGACGGCGGAGGCGATCTTCTAGCAGTTCGATCGCTCGTTCCAGCACCAGATCATCCGAGTCGTAGCCAGGCGGACGCTTCTCGACGAATACCCCGGGCTCGGCGGGCGTCCCGAACCCTTCACCGCTCCCGAGATACGCCCCAAACGGGGACGTTTCCACCTCGACATCCGGGGACACCCCACGGCCTTCCAGATTCTCGCCCTGGAGCGTATACCAACCCACACGAGGGATCCGGAAGCGAAGCCCCATCCCGAGTTCGATTTCGTCCGCCCCGATGACGGATCCGGCGGTCGTCTCGCCCACGAGGACCGCACGGCCGTCTTCGGCCAGTCCTCGAGCCACGACTTCGGCGGCAGAGCCCGTACGTCGTCCGACGAGCACCGCGAGCGGGCTCCGCGTGATCGGGGCCGGGACGGGCCGACGCAGCTCGCCGCGAGGTTGTCGCGCGACCAGTGGGGTTCGGTCCAGTTGGCGAAGGAACTCCTCCGGCAGGTCACCGCCGATGTTGTCACGAAGATCGAGGATGATCGCTTCGCTCTTCGGCTGCACGAGTTCGACCTGTCGCCGCAGCTCGTGGAGCGACTCCCGGTCGATGGTGGGGAGCGCGACGTAGGCGATCTTCCCCTTCGTCTCCTTCCTGACCCACTCGGACCGGACCCGCTCGTCCTGGGAGAAACGGAGAGCCCGGATCGTCTCGGCACTCGCCGTGCGAGTGGTCCCTCGACGTTCTTCTCCCTTCCGGTTCAGCCAAACCAGGTCGACAGGCTCGCCTGCAACGAGCGGGGCAGCCACCTCGAGCGCCTTGGCACCGTCGACAAGGCTTCCGTGGACGGAGAAGATCTGGTCCCCAGGGGCGATCCCGAGCGCATCAGCGGGTCCGTCTGGTACGACGGACCGAACACGAACCCGCCCGTCGTCCGAGTAGACCGTGACTCCAAGCATCCCCACCGGATCGTGCGATGGGGTCCCGACCCCGAGATGGGACGCATTCAGCTCGCCGCTCATCTCGAGGAGCAGCCGCTCCAACTCGCCCCGTGTCCGGACGCCCGGGATCCGCTCCCTCACCCGATCACGGACGTCGCTCCAATTCGCAAGGTGCAGCGTCTCCTGGTAGAAGCCGTCTCGGAGTTCCGACCACGCGCGGTCGACGACACTCTGCCGTTCGTCCCTGGGATCGTGAGTGGCCGCGGCATGAAACGGCAACTCGATCGTCGGCAGAAACTCGACTAGGGGGACGGCAGACGAACGAGCCACGGCCGAGCCCTTCGCAAAGCGGATCCGGCCGCGCGCATCCAGGAGCCAAACGTCGTCACCCTCCAACACGACGTGCGCGAGATCGATGCCTCGCGTCGCCAAGACGGGGTCCGCACCCGGCTCCGCGATCAGGTAGAGGTCCTGCGAACCGAGCGCAGACCCGATGACCGCGATCCGTCCGTCACTCCCCACGTCGTAGGTCGTCTCGTCACCCAGGAGCGCGCTGAGTTGGACGGAGCGGAAAGCGATCCCATCGAAGTCGATCGCGACCAGCGCGCCCGCCGTTTCCTTCTCCGTCTCCTTCTCCGCTTCCTTCTCCGCCTGCTTCTCCGTCTCAGCACCTTCCTCCGACGCGCCCTCGGTCTCGAAAGACGTGCGTAGCTGAAGTCCCCAGAGATCGAGACTTCCTGCTCGGTCCGAGAGGAAGAAGAGCCAGCGGCCGTCGGGAGAAAACCGCGGCGAACGGTCGAGTGCGGGGTGAAGCGTGACATCGAACACGCCGCTCCCGAAGAGGGACGCGACGAACACGTCCCGGTTGCCCGTTTCGTCCATCGCGGTGAAGGCGATCCAACGCCCGTCCGGGCTGAATGTCGGCTCGGAGATGTCCACGGCTCGAGCCACCTCGACGTCGCGCCCGCCCTCCGGATCCCCGAGGCGGAGCTGCGCGCCATCGAAGCGCTTCACGTAGGCGAGATACCGACCGTCGGGAGAGAGCACTGGATGCACCAGGTCGGAGCGATCCTGCCGATACGGCTGTAGTCGCGACCCAGTCGTCGCGTCGGAATCCGCTCGACCTCGATCTCGATCCACGTTCGTCGTCGTGGACGCAGCACCGGCATCGATCGCAGCCGCATCCACGCGGTAGAGGTCTCTCGATCCGCTCCGATCCGAGACGACCCATCCGGAAGTCCCGTCGGCCCCGAGGACCAGTCCCTCCTCGAAGAATCCTCCCGAAGCGACCGGAGAGAGTTGGAGGGTGTCTCGATCGGACGAGACGAACTCTTGCGCGTCGCCGCGAGCCGAAGCGGCCGGCCCGGAGTCGAGCCCGTCCAACGCGAACGAAGGGACCGGACCCTGGAAGACGTCTCCCCCGATTTCGGCGTAGAGCATCGATCCGTTCACGACGAGACGACGCGCGTCCGACGTCCACTCCCGAATCACAGGAGCCTCCGCTCGGTCTCGTTCCGGGAAGTAGATCGGCACCGGCGTGGGAACGTGCTCCACGGTCGGCTCGGGGGAACGGATCGAATTGCGGTCAGAGGTGCGGTCCGGACTCCGTGCCGGATCGCGGTCTGGGTCGCGTCCCGGATTCCCTCGTGCCCCGCTTCCCGGGTCGCTCAGCTCGAGCTTCCAGATCCGGCCACCGTGCTCGTAGAAGATCCAGCGTCCGTCGGCCGAAGCTCGGGGAAAGAGGACGCCTTCGTCGCGGTGCGCGGTGATCTGCTCTCGCTGACCGTTCGTGACGTCCAACCGCCAGAGGTTCCGTTGATACGACTCCTCCGAAACGTAGTAGACGTATCGGCCCCCCTTCGTCGCTATCGGCCAGAGGTCCGGTCCGGAGAAAGTCGTCAGCCGCCGCACGGCGCCATCTTGCCGACGGACCCAGAGGTCACAGTTGCTTGGCGCGCCGCCACCCCGTCTCCACCAAGGATCCTCGCCACGCACGAACAGGAGGTCCCCGGCCGAGGTGAGTACGGCGTCTCGGGACGGCGCGGGAAGGAGACGCTCGATCTCGCCCCCCTTGGCCGGGACTTGAAAGACCGCGACGCCGTCTTCGCGCCCCCCATGGAAGAAGACGACCTCCCCGTCGGATGAGAACGCGGTCGGAGACTCGGGAGCGTCGTGGCGGGTGAGCTGACGTTGCCCGCCCGAGGCGAGGTCCAGGATCCAGACGTCTCGCCTCTCGCCCTCACGCCTCGCAAACGCAATCGTCCGGCCGTTCGGGGACCATACGGGCCGCTCGTCCTCGGCCGGCCCGTCGGTCAGTCGCGAAGCGATCCCGCCCTCGGCGGAAACCGTCCAGAGATCGCCCGCCCAACTGAACGCGAGACGGGTCCCGTCGGGGGACGGCGCCGGCTCCGCGGGCCCAACCGGATAGGCAGAATCGTCGAGTTCGGGAGACGGTGCGAAACCGAATCCAGCGAACAGGATCCCAAGGGAGAGGAACACGAAGAAGACTCCGGACATGCGGCGTCCGGTTGGGGTGTCCCCCAAGGATCTCCTATACTGGCGGGTACGTTTCACTCGGGAGACGCTGATGTCGAAGCTCCAGGACGGCAAGTACTTTCGCAAGGGCCTCGGAAACAGGGAGAACGTAGCTCCCCTCCTCCATGCCGACTACCACTCCGGACTGGTCGAATGGTTCAAACACTCGGACTACCGCGTCGTCTATGAGGACACGGAGATCCGTCTCGCCCGTGAGTTCGGCTTCTGTTACGGAGTCGACCGAGCCGTGGAGTACGCCTACGAATGTCGGGACCGGTTCCCGGAGCGGCGCATCTGGATCACCGGAGAGATCATCCACAACCCCTGGGTGAACCGCCGTCTCGAAGAGATGGGGATCGAGTTCCTTCCCCCGCCCGAGTCCGGTGACGAACGGCTCTCCGGCGTCCAGGAAGACGACGTCGTCATCATCCCAGCGTTCGGAATGGAGAATGAGGAGTTCGAGAGGCTGAGGGACGTCGGAGTGGTGCTCGTCGACACGACGTGCGGTTCGGTGCTGAGCGTCTGGAAGAGCGTGGAGCGGTACGCCCGCGAGGGCTTCACCGCCATCGTCCACGGCAAGAAAGACCACGAAGAGACGCTGGCAACTTGTTCCCAGGTGAGGAAGTACGAGGGCGCCCACTACCTCGTGCTCCGTGACGAAGAAGAAGCCAGCTGGGTCTGTGACTTCCTGGAGGGAAAACTCTCCGGCGCCGAGCTGGCAACCCGTCTGGACGGTGCCTACTCCGAAGGGTTCGACCCGGATCGGGACCTGGCGCGCTTCGGGCTCGCGAACCAGACGACGATGCTCTCGTCTGAGTCCCTCCATATCGCAAAGATGCTTCGGGACGCCATGGCCCGCGCCCACGGGGAAGGACATCTCCCAGGTCACTTCAAGAGCTTCGACACCATCTGCAGCGCGACCCAGGACCGGCAGGACGCGGTGAAGCAGATGCTGAGCGACACGCCGGACGTCATGATCGTGATCGGCGGGTTCAACAGCAGCAACACCACCCACCTCTTGGAACTCTGCCTCCCCCACACCAGCGCGTATCACATCGAAGACGCGGACTGCCTCGTCAGCCCCCAGTGGATCCGTCACCAGAAGCTGGGCGAGCGCGGTCCCGTGATGGAGGAAGACTGGCTGCCCAAGGGACGCGCGCTCATCGGTGTCACCGCAGGCGCGTCGACCCCGGACAGCGAAGTCGGGGCGGCGATCGGAAGGACGCTCTCGTTCCGCGGCGTACCCTTGGAGTTCGTGGAAGAGCTCGCACGCAAAGGAACGGAGATCGGCCAGGCCATCCGCACGGCACGCACTCCCGCGAAGTAGCTCACCCGGAAACTCGGCACCGCGAACGGGCTTGCACTCCAGGCGACTGTAGCGACGCATGGAAGCGGGCCCGCGGGGACGGTTCGACGGCTGCTAGCCGGTCACTTCTGACGGCGCGGCGGCCGACCAGTGTCGATGACCTCCGCGATCTCCGCCTCCACCACTTCCGCCTGGTCCCGCGCCGCTTGCCCCATGCGGAGCGCACCAGCGAAGTCGCCGTTGTCGATCGCATCCTCGATCGCACCGAGGCTGCCCTCGAGATCGGTCAGCTCCGTTTGGAGCCCTTCCAGGGCCGGCCCCGATCGAGGCCCAACGAGCGCCTGACGTCCCTTCTCCGATTCGAGGAGGGCATGGGCCGCCGCGATCTGCTGGCGTATGGCGACGAGCAGGGCGTCCGCGTCGTCTCGCGCATGAACGCGGGCTTCCGTCGCGATCGACTCCGCACTCTTCGCCTTCTGGATTGCGTCCTGGTAGAGGGTGGCTGCGGCCTGGAAGCGGCGCATCATCGCGTTCCGCTTCGCCTGGGCCGTGGCCTCGATGTCAGCGAGCGAGAGCGCGTCCGTCGCAGCTCGGAATTCACCGGGCGCATACTCTTCAGCGCCGGCGGTCCGCGCCGCGTCGACGGCGCTTCGAGCCTCGGCAGCGAGTCCGTCGGGCGCCTTGGAGCAACCCACGGTCACGAGTGCGAGGGACAACACGACGAGAACTCCGGTCCGTAGACTTCCGAGCATCGAGACCTCCTTTGTCTCCATCAACGAACGCCGACACGGATGCAGTCGACGGACTCTCCCTCGGTCCGTAGAGTACCTCTCCAGGAACCCGATGACGACCCAACCGAGAAACGAACGCCTAGAGGACGCCCTCGTCCGGGATCCGGAGATCTCGGAACAGCTCCTCCGTTGGTACGACCAGACCGCACGGGACCTCCCCTGGCGCAAGAGCTCCGACCCCTACGCAATCTGGGTCTCGGAGATCATGCTGCAGCAGACCCGCGTGGAGACGGTGCGGCCCTACTACACGCGGTTCCTCGAACGATTCCCCGACGTCTTCGCTCTCGCATCTGCGGAGGAAGAAGACGTGCTCTCCCTCTGGTCCGGCCTCGGGTACTACTCGAGAGCCCGAAACCTCCGCCGGGGGGCCGGAGTCGTCGCGGAAACGCACGACGGCCGCTTTCCCCGATCTCGCAGCGAGGCGCTGGCCATCCCCGGAATCGGCCCCTATACCTCGGCCGCGATCCTCTCGATCGCGTACGAACTCCCCTTCGCGGTCGTCGACGGGAACGTTGCACGTGTCCTCGCTCGCGTCTGCCGACTGGACGTGCCGCTCCAGCGAAAGGCGTCGTTCCTCGAAGCACAGGCGGAAGCGCTGCTCTCCAAGGAGCGTCCCGGAGACCACAACCAGGCGATGATGGAGCTCGGCGCCACCGTGTGCGTCCCGCGAGACCCGCGTTGCGACCTCTGCCCAATCGGAGAACACTGCCAGGCCCATGTCGACGGCGTGGTCGACGCGTATCCGAGCCCACCTCCCCGGAAAGAAACGGTGGCGTTGGAGCTGGTGCTCTTCCTCGTCGTAGATCGGGCCGTCGGCGCGACGGAGCGCCTTCTCCTCGAGCGTGGGAACTGGCCGCTCATCCGCCACCTCTGGATTCCGCCGATCGTCGAGTCGGCCGGAGGGCCCCCCGATTCGAGCGACGCAGGCCAGCAAGGCTGGGCCAACGCATGGAACCGCTGGACCCGCCACCGCGCGAAGGGGCTCGAGGTGGGAGGCTGGAGTCACCTGGGGTCGATCCGGCACTCGATCACGCACCATCGGATCCGTTTCCAGGTCGTGGAGGGAACCCTGCAGTCAGCGCCGTCGGACCTGTGGGCGACCCGCGACGATCTCACCGTGGCGACGGAGCGGGCGCGGGAGGAACTCGGACGATCCTCTCTCCTGACGAAAGCGCTCGCCCTCCGAGATCGCGTGAAGGGACGGAAGCAACTCGAGTTTCCAATCTGAATCCGAACGCGCGTGGATCGTCATCTGAGCCAGAGCGGGTGTAGGTCGCATCGATAGCAGCGTCTCGTATCGACGACGACGCCATCCACGTCCCGTCCTTACATATGACTCTAGTACTCCTCCTCCACGAAGCGAGAGAGTACGGTTTCCTCGTCGATCTTCCCCGCGGCGTAGGAACGGAGGTCGCGCATCTTCACTTTGATCACGAGACGCGAGATTCGTTCGTCGATGAAGTAGTCGCTATCCTTGAGATACGCGGCGACGGCGAGCCAGTGATTGTCACCCAGCCCGGTCATCGTGTCCCCGTAGTCGAGAAGCATCTCGCGAATCTCGACCTTCCCCCGCTCGTACAGCCGGGCCTCCCCACGCCGGACCGGGGACGGCGAGTCCTCCTCTGATCGCTTTGGAATGACGATGACTTGATTGCCGTTCTCGTCTTCCTTGATCTGCGGCTTGAAGTCGAAGTCGAAGTTCCAATCGAACTTGTCCTTGTCGACGAGAGACGCCTCGTAGGTGAGGAGAACGCCGAACTCGTCGAGGAAGATACCCCGTGTGTTGTTCCGTCCAGGGACGACGAAGTTCGGAGAGTCGATGAGGACTTGGTCGAGGATCTTCTCGAGGACGCCGACCTGGCGCGCCATCTTCCGCTCCTTCGCGTCGTCCTGTGCGTGCGCGGGGTGACTCGACCCAGCCGCCGCCCCGACGAGGAGCGCAACTGCGAGTAGGGTGGCGCACCGAAGCGGTGACACGGTGATGGTTCTGCGGAGCACTATCGACCTTCCTCTCTTTGCTCGTTCTCGCGCGGCGTGGTGTCGCGCCGTCCTCCCGGTGATATCGACTCACCTGGGGGAAGACCGTCGAGAACTGTTCCGTCGTCGGTCCGGACCATATCGTAGCGGATCGTCTCGATCCGTCCGCGAAGGTCGAGGTAGGTCTCCGCCTGCCGGTCTTCCAATCCTTCGTAGAGGGAGCGCATGTAGCCAGAGAACTGCTCGTTCTTCACCCGGTTGTACTCCGCAGCGTGCAAAAGGTCTCCAAACGCGAGCGCAACCCCTTGGGTGTACGCCTGGAACTCGTCCCGGGTGAGATACGGGCTTTCGTTGGAAGCGGTCCCGAACCGTCCGGTGAGTGGAATGTGGGTGCCGAGGGAATCCGTCGCGAACTGCGCGAGATTCTCTCCGGTCGGCGCGCCACCGGGGCCAGTGCCGTTCTGCTGTTCGAGGCGAGGAGCGTCTCCGAAACGGAACGCGATCCCGTTGCCTTCCCATTGCACCCGGAAGCCGGACCACGAGAGCACGAGGAGGAACGAAGCCGCAGCCGCCACGGCCCAACCGAGCTGTCCTCGGTTCGTGAGCAGCCCTCGCAGCCGCTCCCCCCAGGTCTCGGCTGATCTTTCCGCCCTGTGACGCACGGATGCGCGGCTCGGCCCACCGGTGGGCTCCATCAGGACGAAGCTGGGCGGCGTCTCTTCGATCTCCCAGCTCGCAAGTGCCTTTCGCGTACCGCGCAGTTCGTCCCATTCCGCCCGAAGCTGAGGATCCTGAGCGAGCTGAGTCTCGAACTGAGCTCGCTCGTCGTCGGAGAGTTCACCGTAGAGTGCGGCCACCATCATGTCGATACGCGGGTCGAGTGGGCCGTTCGTCATCTCGTGTTCCTCATCAGAACGCATCGCTTGTGACTCCTCGCTCTTCGAGCGCCCTGCGAAGCGACTTGAGACCGTAGAAGATCCGGGTGCGAACCGTCGCGGAAGGGACGCCTGTGATCTCGGCGATCTCTTGCGAAGTGAACCCGTGGTACTCCCGAAGCATGATCGCGTTCTTCTGATCAGGCGGAAGGAGGCTGAGTGACTCCGCCATGAGGTCTGCGAGCTGTCCCCTGACGGCCGTCGTATCCGGACTCTCGAGCCTACCCTCGCTCGAGGCGAGTTCGAGTTCGTCGACGGTCACATCATCGAGAGACCGGAGCTCGGTCCGAGCCTTCTGGGTGCGAAAGCGGTCGCGACAGAGGTTGAGTGCGATGTGATGCACCCAGGATTTGAACTTGTCCCCGTCACGCAGCCGTTCGATGTTCTGGTACGCCTTGGTCAGGGCTTCCTGACACAGATCCCGAGCCTCGTCAGGGTTCCCGACCGAGCGGCGAACGTACTGATAGAGGGATCCTTCCCATCTCTGGGCCAGCATGTTGAATGCCTGGACGTCCCCGTCCTGCGACATGGCAACCAGCTCCTCGTCGGTCATTGCGTGCAACCGTGGTTCCCCCACCCGCGGTCCTCCTACCCATTCATGCAGCGCTCGTCACCTGAGACGGAATCCGGCCCCCGGCCGTTCAACTCCGGTTCGAATCGAGGAGAATCGTCCAGTCACCCGTCCGGTCGGCCGGAGGGACAGTCCGGTCGGACGGAGGCACAGCCCCTGCCACGACACCTGACCTCATGTAGCCAACCCCCTTCTGTTCAGAGGGATACAGCCGCGAGCCCGCCGGCCCAGAGCCGGTGTATCGGGACTCCAGAGGAGAGCTCCGGATGGAACGTCGCGCCCAGGATCCTCCCCTGCTGGACGAGGACCGGCTCGTCCTTCCAGCGGACCAACACATCCACTCCGGGTCCGACCCGGAGGATCCTCGGAGCGCGAATGAACACGACCTCGGTGGACTCGGCCGGCCGGCCTGGCCACTCGAGCTTGGATTGATCGACGAAGCTCTCGCGCTGACGACCGAACCCGTTTCGTTGCACCGTGACATCGAGCAGGCCGAGACTCGCCTGACTCGGGGCCTCGACCTCCTTCGCGAGCAAGATGAGACCAGCGCAGGTGCCGAAGAGATGCCCTCCCCGGGCGTGGAACTCACGGATCGCGTCGTCCATCCGTTCGAGCGCCAGGAGTCGGAGAAGCGTCGTGCTCTCTCCGCCCGGCATCACGAGCCCAGCGAGGCCATCCAACTGCCGGGGACGACGTACCTCGACCACCTCTCCTACACCGGCGGCTTCGAGAGCTAGGGCGTGGGCGGCGAAGTCGCCCTGGAGCGCGAGTACTCCGACACGAATGCCCGACATCTCGTGGTCCGAAACGTCCGCATTCCCCCGTTCGATCTCGGTCGCGCTCCGTCTCCGGCTCTGGTTCTGGCTCTCGCCGCGAGTCTCAGGCACGGACGTGCTCACCATCCGCGCGTCGACAGGAGTTCAGACTCGGGTAGCTTCTGGCTTTCGATGCCACGCATCGCGTCGCCGCACATGGCCGACGCTTCGACGAGCGCCTTCGGGTCCATGTAGTGCGTCGTCGCCATCACGATCGCCTTGGCGCGAACTTCTGGATCGTCGGACTTGAAGATCCCGGAGCCGACGAAGACGGACTCTGCTCCGAGCTGCATCATGAGCGAGGCGTCGGCCGGTGTCGCGATGCCACCCGCACTGAAGTTCGGGACGGGAAGACGACCTTCCTTCGCCACCCAACGAACGAGTTCGTAGGGAGCACCGAGTTCCTTCGCCCGCGTCATGAGCTCCGCGTCTTCGAGAACGGTGAGCTGCTTGATTCCGCTCTGGAGGGCACGCATGTGAGTCACGGCTTCGACGATGTCGCCGGTTCCAGCTTCGCCCTTCGTCCGGATCATCGCGGCACCCTCGCCAATCCGGCGGAGCGCTTCCCCGATGTTCCGACAGCCACAAACGAACGGGACGGTGAACGCGTGCTTGTCCACGTGGTTGACCTCGTCCGCGGGCGTGAGGACTTCACTCTCGTCGATGTAATCGACTCCCAACTCCTGGAGGATCTGCGCTTCGGCGAAGTGACCGATCCGGCACTTGGCCATGACCGGGATCGACACCGACTTCATGATCTCCTGGATCATCTTGGGGTTCGACATCCGCGCGACACCGCCATCACGACGGATGTCTGCAGGCACGCGCTCGAGCGCCATCACGGCGACCGCGCCTGCCTCTTCGGCGATCTTCGCCTGCTCCGCGTTGACGACGTCCATGATGACGCCGCCCTTGAGCATCTCTGCGAGGCCGGTCTTGAGCCTCAGGCTTCCGATTTCCATCGTTCGTACTCCTTGGTCTTGGTTCGTTCGGGAACTCACACGAAAGGACGGGCGGGCTCTTCCCGCCCCCTCGCCATTTCTTCACGGACGGCTTCGGCCAGTCGGGCCACGCCGGTCCGGATCCGTTCTTCGGTTTCACGCACGTAGCAGAGCCGGAGATGCCTGGCTCCTCCCCCGTTCGGGAAGAAGAGTGACCCCGGCGAGAACTCGACCCCGAGTCGACGTGCCGTCTGCAGCAACGCGAGCGAATCGATTTCCGCGGGGAGGGTCATCCAGAACGTCATGCCGCCGCGCGGAGACCTCCACGTGACGCCCTCGGGCATCTCGCGCTCCAACGCCGCAGAGAGGGCCGCGAGGCGTGACCGGTTCGTCGCGCGCACGCGCTCGAGGTGCCGGTCGAGGAGACCTCGACGACAGTAGAGGTCCATCGCGTGCTGCACGAGGAGGCCGGACGAAAGGTCCGCCATCTGCTTGATCTGGACGAAGCGCTCGACGAGCGGCGGCGGCAGAAGCAGCCAACCGAGACGCAGCCCCGGGAAGAGGATCTTGGAGAACGTGCCGAGAAGGATCACCTGGCCGCGCGTGTCCCGACGCCGGATCGGTTCCGGATCCTCCCCTTCGTAGACGAGGTCGGCATCGAAGTGGTCTTCGAGGATCGCGAGTTGGTGCTCGGCAGCTGTCTCCAGAATCGGATCGATCCGCTCTGGAGCAAGCACCGCACCCGTTGGATTCTGGAAGATCGGCATCACGTAGAGGAGCTGGGCCGGTCCCTTGGCGAGTGCGGAGCGAAGCGCTTCCGGATCGAGCCCGTCCTCGTCGGTGCCGACTCCGTCGATCTGAGCACCGTAGCTCTGGAAGAGCCGGAACCCGTTCGAGTAGCTCGGCTCCTCGACCAGCACGCGCCCCCCTGGTTCGACCAGTGTCCGCGCGACGAGGTCCATCCCCTGCTGGGACCCGTTGACGATGAGCACCTGGTCCGCCGTCGCGGCGATCCCCTTGGCCGAGAGACGAGCCGCGAGCCACTCGCGAAGTGAGAGCAGCCCGGCGGCCGGACCGTAGTCGAGCGCATGCACACCCTCGGTCCGAAGAACTTCGTCGAGGATCCCTCGGAACTCGTCGGCTGGGAAGAGCGCCGGATCTGGCGTCGCCCCGGTGAACCGTACGGAATCTTCTCGCGGCGCCTGCCGGAGAACGAACTCTCGCAGGTCTTCATCACGAGTGGGATTGGACGGACCGACCTCCTCCCACGGGAAGGCGGAGCCGGTGCCTCCGTCGGGAGCGGGTCTCCCTCCTGGCCTGCGGACGAACGTGCCCTGGCCCACCCCGGCCTCGACCCATCCTTCGGCCTCCAAGGCTTGGAACGCCTGGACGACGGTCTTGCGGTGAACCTCCAGGACCTCTGCTAGTTCACGCGTGGATGGGAGCCGCGCCCCCACCGGAAGGGCTCCCGATTCGATCTGGGAGCGGAGGGATCCGGCCAGTTGCGCGTAGAGCGGAACCTCCGAACGGCGGTCCAGGGCGAGCCCCAGTTCTCCTGAGTCGACCTTGACGGTCCCGGTGCGATGCGAGGAAGACGGTGCCATACCGAGACTATCGGCGAATGGCACCGCTCCAATCAATAGATTTGCTGCTCCATTGATGGAATGTTCCGCCATTGGACCGCCGCATTGGCAAGTCACGGGCAAGTGTCAGTAGTCCAATTGAGAACTGTAACCTCGGCAATGGGTCCAATTGGCAATGCACGACCCGGGGCGGGGCCACCGCCCCCGTGACGACGGACCGGCGCACGAAGAGCACGTCGGCGTGCATCAGGAAGACACTCACCCTATCGGGTGCGGACCGCCTCGACCCGGAACCCGGCCCGTCTCAGCGCGACGAGTTCCGGCTCGTCCAGCCAGAACTCGCTCCAGACACTGGACTCGGTGTACCCCTCGCTCCGCGTCTCCCCTCTCCGGGTGAGCTCCCTGAGCTTGGGAAGACGGACGACGTCGCACTCGACGCGGACCAAGGTCCGGAGCTCGCGCACTTTCTCCGCAATCTGCCCACGGAGTCGCTCACGATCGGCAGCGTCGAGTGCAGAGATCCGGAGCGAGCCAGGAAACGCGAGTCGGATCTCCTCGTCCCGGCCCTCCAGGGCCGCGGCCGCGGTGTCGGTCGCGCCGCCATCCGATGAGCCGTCCCGCGCATTCGCCCCGCCGAAACCCTTGCCTTCGAAGCCCGTACCTTCGGGACCCGCGCCGTCCGTATCCCTCCCGTCGATGCTCGATCCTTCGGTACCGGTGGCACCCGCCATCACGATCTCGTCGGGATCCGGGGCCGCAAACACGTCGGCCTTGTTGAAGGCGAGGAGACGAGGTTTGTCCTCGGTCAGAATGCCGTCCAGGACTTCGTCCACCGCCTCGATCTGCTTGCGGTAGGACGGATGGCTACCGTCGACGAGGTGGAGAAGGAGGTCCGCGGTCTCTACCTCACGAAGGGTCGCCTTGAACGAAGCGACGAGATGGTGCGGCAGCTTCCGGATGAACCCGACTGTGTCGGAGAGAAGGACAGAGTATCTCCCGTCGAGGAAGAGCTTCCGTGTCGTCGTGTCGAGGGTCGCGAAGAGCTTGTTCTCCTCGAGCACCTCGGAACGAGTGAGTCGGTTGAAGAGTGTCGACTTCCCTGCATTCGTGTAGCCGACGAGCGCGACCCGGAACTCATTCGAACGGCGCCGAGACTGCGTTTCGCGTTCCTTCTCCACACCCTCGAGCCGCTTCTGGAGGACGGTGATCTTGTGACGAACCGCGCGGCGGTCCACTTCGAGCTGGGTTTCGCCCGGGCCCCGCGTTCCGATTCCGCCACCGGTGCGGGCAAGGTGTCCCCACATGCCGACGAGCCGCGGCAACAGGTACTGGAGCTGCGCGAGCTCCACCTGGATGCGCGCCTCACGGGTTTGGGCCCGTTGCGCGAAGATGTCGAGGATGAGCTCACTCCGGTCGATGACACGGACCTCGAGCGCCTTCTCGAGATTGCGAACTTGGGCCGGGCTCAGATCCTCGTCGCAGATCAGGAAGTTCGCGTCGTGCTCGCGAACGAGTTCCTTCGCGTCCTCGATCTTTCCTTTCGAGAGGAACTTCCCCGGATGGACGGTCGAACGTCTCTGGTGGATCCGTCCCACCACTTCGGCGCCCGCCGTGTCGGCGAGGAACGCGAGTTCCTCCAGCGTCTCGAGCGAATCCTGGACGTTGTCACCGAACCCGACGAGTAGGGCGCGTGGCGTTTCGGGCTTTAGGATGTCTGGCTTCGTAGAGATCTCCTTGTCAGTCTCGTTCGCATTCGCGTTCGCGTTCGCGTTCGCAGTCGCAGTCTCATTCGCGTTCGCGTTCGCGTTCGCATTCGCAGTCGCGACATCGCGATTCTGGTGCCCACAGCACACCGGCACACCTTCATGCGCCAGCATGGCGCGGAAGGGTACCAAAAAATACGATACCCCGGCATCAGTCGGAACCGGTGCCGGGGCTATCGTCGGGCCTACCGCACCCGACGGGTGCGGAGGAGGCCCTTGGAAACATCAGTGATTAGTACATTCCGCCGAAGTCACCGCCGCCCATGCCGCCGCCGGCCGGGGCCGCAGGCTTCTCTTCCGGGATCTCGGCGATGAGAGCCTCGGTCGTGAGCATGAGACCGGCGATCGACGCCGCATTCTGGAGGGCCGTACGCGTGACCTTGGTCGGGTCGATGATCCCGGCCTCGAACATGTCGACGTACGTGTCCTGATCCGCGTTGTATCCGAAGGTCTTCTTGCCGTTCTTCACCTCGGCGACGATGACCGAACCCTCGACACCGGCGTTGTTCGCCAGCGTGCGGAGCGGCTCCTCGATCGCGCGACGGAGAATGGCAGCGCCGATCTCTTCGTCACCCGTCAGCTTCATGTTGTCGAGCGCCTTCTGGCAGCGGATGAGAGCCGTACCACCACCGGGGACGATTCCCTCCTCGACGGCCGCACGCGTGGCGTGGAGCGCGTCCTCGACGCGAGCCTTCTTCTCCTTCATCTCCGTCTCGGTGGCTGCACCGACGTTGATGACGGCGACGCCGCCCGCGAGCTTGGCCAGACGCTCCTGGAGCTTCTCACGGTCGTAGTCGGAGGAGCTGTCCTCGATCTGCTTCCGGATGACTTCGCAACGAGCCTTGATGTCGCCCGCCTTGCCGGCACCCTCGATGATCGTGGTGTTCTCCTTGGAGATCGTGATCCGCTTGGCCTTACCGAGGTCGGAGAGCTGAGCCGTCTCGAGCTTCTGACCGAGCTCCTCGGAGATGACCGCACCACCGGTGAGGATCGCGATGTCTTCGAGCATCGCCTTCCGACGATCGCCGAAGCCCGGAGCCTTGACCGCGCAAACCTGGAGCGTGCCGCGGAGCTTGTTCACGACGAGGGTGGCGAGGGCTTCACCCTCGATGTCCTCGGCGATGATGAGGAGCGGACGACCAGCCTGGCTGATCTTCTCGAGAACCGGGAGGAGGTCCTTGAGGCTCGCGACCTTCTTGTCGTGGATGAGGATGTGAGCGTTCTCGAGCACCACTTCCATCGTGTCCTTGTCGGTCACGAAGTAGGGCGAGAGGTAGCCGTTGTCGAACTGCATACCCTCGACGAGGTCGAGCGTGGTGTCGATGGAGCGGGCCTCTTCGACCGTGATCGTGCCGTCCTTGCCGACCTTGTCCATCGCCTCGGCGATGATCTCACCGATCTCGGTGTCGCCGTTGGCGGAGATGGTCGCAACCTGCTGGATCTGGGAAGAGTCCTTCACGTTCTTCGAGAGCGTACGGAGCTCGGCGATGATCGCCTCGACGCCCTTGTCGATTCCGCGCTTGAGGTGCATCGGGTTGGAACCCGCGGTCACGTTGCGGAGACCTTCACGGAAGATGGCCTCAGCGAGGACGGTCGCGGTCGTGGTGCCGTCACCGGCGACGTCAGAGGTCTTCGATGCGACCTCACGGACCATCTGCGCACCCATGTTCTTGTACGGATCCTCGAGGCTGATCTCCTTGGCGACGGTGACGCCGTCCTTGGTGATCGTCGGGGAGCCCCACTTCTTCTCGAGGACGACGTTACGACCACGCGGTCCGAGCGTGACCTTGACGGCCTTGGCCAGCGTCTCGACACCTTCGAGAATCTTCTGGCGAGCCTCGGTCTTGAAAACGAGCTGCTTCGCAGGCATGTCTACCAAACCTCCTGGTTTCTGGAGTCTCGATCGTTCTTGGAAATCTTCAGGGTTCTAGTACCGAGGGAGGGTCCTACTCGAGGACGCCGAGGACGTCGTCCTCGCGGAGGATGAGGTATTCCTCACCGTCGATCTTCACCTCGGTGCCCGCGTACTTGCTCATGAGGACCTTGTCGCCGGCGGAGACGTCCATCGGGATCAAGGTGCCATCACTCTTCTTCTTGCCAGGGCCGACGGCGATGATCTCACCCTGGGTCGGCTTCTCCTTGGCGGTGTCGGGGATGATGATCCCGCCCTTCATCTGCTCGGCCTCTTCCACGCGGCGCACGAGAATGCGGTCACCGAGCGGACGAATCTTCGAGGCGGTCTTGGCTGCCATCGGGAGTATCTCCTCCTCGTTCCTGGAAAGGTCTTCCTTGTCTCTTGTCTGGATCGCGGGGCGGCAAAACGTCGCGGCAGCGACGCACCCCGCTTCGTGTGCATCCGATCGGTTAGAAACAACCTCCGTGCCAAGAGAACTTATTAGCTTCTATCCTTCATCTTTACAAGCACTTACCACTCCGTGCCCGATCCAGCGTCCGACCCACGCCCGCTCGTGTGTTTCGAAATGACACCCCGGAAACAAGTTCCCTTTCCACCTGGCTGTCGACTCCCCTCGACGTAGAGTGTTGTCTCACAATCTCCTACATCCCTTCCCGCCTCGACCGCGCCGCCGTCTCGATTTGGTACACCGACGACTAGGTGTTTCAGTTTCGATCACCTCCGCGGCGGCAGCGGTAAGTGTCTTCGTCTCCCCGGCACCAGGACGCGCTTCGGCACGCCGATTGTCACACTAGTCACGACGACTCCAAGGCGGGCAGCGTCGGGAACGGGAAACGGCCAGATCAGTAAGCCGTTCCGGGCGGAAGCGAGAGGCGAACTCGTTTCGCGAGCATTGCAGGACGACGATCGGGCCTGCAGTTCGCACCGCGACGGAGGTGAGATGACGACGCAACCGAAGGAAAGACCAGGGTCTGGGGATCGATTCCTTGCGAATCTGGCCTACCTGGTTCCTGGGTATCAGGGGTACAAGCACAAGCGGACGCGTCAAGAAGAGGACGCGCGGCTCCGCCATCGGGTCTTGGCACACCTCGACGAACTCTCGGGCCTTCTCTCGAACCGACACGGCACATTGCTCGAAGTCTCCCTGGATCGAGCAGCCGACGTTCTCCAGCAACGGATCGACCGACTCGAGCGACTCCACCAAGCCGTTCGATACGCCCCTTACGGATTCGCAGGATTCTTCGACGCCGAAGCCGTTTCGGAAGAGTTCCTGGAGCGGCTCCTCGAACTCGACCTACTTCTCTTCCAGGACTTCGACGAGACGATCGAGAAGGTGCGCGGAATGGCCTTCCCGCCGTCGACTCGTCCCGGATTCGACCGCTTCTTCCTCGCAGTAGATGCGGGCATCGAGCGGATCGAACGGAGGCTGGTATCGCGGGACAAGCTCCTCGGCAACCCGTGAACGGCGGGCCCCTGATCCCGAGCTATCGACCCGTCGTCACGCGCGTCGCTCTACCCTGGAACCGCTCGGTTCCCAACCGTACTTCCCAGAAGTAGACCCCCGACGGAACGGCCTGGCCGTTTCGGTCTCGGCCGTTCCAGGTCAGGACATGCCGTCCCGGAGTGAGTACTTCGTCGGCTAGCGCGAGCACGCGTCGTCCAGAGGCATCGAAGAGTGTGGCGACGGTCGGTGCAGACTCGGGAAGGTCGAGCTGGAGCGTCATCCGTCCTTGGAACGGATTGGGCCCCAGATTCTCCACCGACCACACGTGCGACGGCGTCTCGAGAGAGCCCTCGCCCCCAAACGCGTCACGCGGGCCGGCCAGGACGGTGAACTCGCCTCGCGCTAGATCGCCGTCGCGCGAGAGACGCGACAACGTGAGCGTACCGGGACGCGACGCGTCCAGGGAAAGTGCGCCGTTCAACGGCAGCGAGGCGTCTGGCGGATACTCGGCGCCCGGAAGAAGCGCATCGCCGACTCGATCGGTAGAGACGACACGAGCGATCCACCCCGACGGAAGCGCGCCCGATGGCGCGAAGTCGATCACGACGGGAAGGAACGGCGACGACGCAGCGCCGCTCTCTTCGCGAGCCTTCGTCTCGACGATCACGTCCCAGACGAGCAGCCCGGACTCCGGAGCGCGGTAGTCGGAGCAGAGAAGGCCGTCTCCTTCGGCCCCATGAAACGCGAGCCGAACGCCGTCACCGATCATTCTCGGTTCGGTGTAGTCGAACGGATCTTTCGAGGCGGTCGCCGTGGAGGCGATTCCCAGCACGTTGTCCGCATCACGCGCGTCGCCGGCGGACGCGCTGAGTTGGAGCGACCACTCGGATGAAACGTGAGCGGAGGCTCGAGAGGAACCGGCCTTCGCCCCTACTGCTGCCGGGATCGGATCGATCTCCAACGTCACCGCGAATCCGTTTGGGTTGTACCAGCTGTATCCCGTCCAGGGCTCGAGGGTGGAGATCGACCCCGGGGAGACCCACGAGCCGGTGTAGGCGTAGGGACCGTCGACGGTCGCGCCGACCGATGCGGCACTGACAGACAACGGCGCAACGAACGGACTCCCGACGTCGTTCCACCCCGGCGCCAGCTCGATCTCGAACGGTTCGAGAGGAGCGGACAGCAAGTTCGCCGTGTCGAACCGCGAACCCGTGGCCGCGACCAGGATCCAGTACGCCTTCCCGGCAACGAGCTCGTCCGCCGGCGCGTTCGGGTACTCGTTGTACACGCCCGTCTCGTACCGGAAGAAGCGCCACTTCGTATCGTCGTACGCGCCGAAGTCGTCCACCAAAAGGGCGTCGACACTTCGGTCGGACACGACTCCGGGTAGGGAGATCATCCGGTATCCGGACTGCTCACTTCCTCCGGGCAACGTCGAAGGAAGCTGTGACGTCGTCGTCGACGTCCGGAACTGGAACGTAGTGGTGGGCGCATCCGCGGGCAGACGCGCGAGAAGACCGTCGTGTTCGTACTCGAAGTAGTACCGGGAGCCGAAGAGGCGGACCTCCTCCCCGGGGATCGTCGAGACGTAGCGGGTGGCGGACTGGACAGTCATCGTGCGCTGAGTCCACGAGGGTTCGGTGGTCCCGCCACCCAAAACGTAGTGGAGCGTGACCACCGGATCACCAGGGGGCGGTGTCCCGTCTTGCTGAAGCTCGAGCGCGAGTTCGGTGGCTCGCCCCGTCGGGACGGTTCCGATTTCCGTGTGGCTGAGCGCAGGGAGTGTGTAGGTGACGCCGGACCCGCTGAGGTCGACGCTCCCACACTCGGTGCCCGAGAGCGAGACCTGACAGGACTTCAGGCCGTCAGAACTCGGAGTGAACCGAAACGACCTCGTCGCCGATCCGCCCGCACCGACCGAGAAGGCCGCATCGTCCACCAGTTCGAACTCGGCACAGCTGAAGGAGACCGTACCGAGGAGCGGCTGATCTCCGTCGTTGAAGATCGTGAGCGATCGCACCGCACTGCTGTCCACCCGAACGGTGCCGAAGTCGAGCGCATCGGTGTCGAGGCGACAGATCGGCCCGGGCACTCGCTTCCGCACGACGATGTCGTCGAGGAAGACACCGCTGCCGACCGATGTGACGTTGTCGCTGAAGAAGTAGAACGCGAAGTAGACTTCGTCGAGGCTGCTGAGATCCTCGACACCGAAGGCATCGGCGACGTCGTACTCTCGCTGGACGTAGGCCGACGTGCGCAGGCTCTCGAAGTACCCGAGAAAGTTCACGTTGTCGGTGCTCACACCGTAGTAGAGCGTGTCGCCCGGCGCGAGATCGAGGTACTCCCAGAACTCGATCGTCGCCGATTCGGCATCGCTGAGATCGAACGGACCGCGCACCATCCACACCTTGACGTCATTCGGATAGGAATCCGTTGCGGGATCGAGCGGCGGAAACTCGATCGCGTTGTCTGACGAACCGACACACCAGCCGGAGAAGGTCCCGCTGTGGGGGCGGTATGCAACATCGTCCCAGCGGTAGAGGCTCGTACCTCGGCGGAAGATCTGCCAGCTCCCGGGGAAGCCCGACTCGAACCCCTCGTCGAGTATGACCTGCCAGTTCAGATCCTCACCGTTCGGTTCGGGTGGGGCCAAGACCTGAGGAGGCGCCACCGCCGAATGCGTGAAGACCGGCCCGGGTGCGTCCCGCAGCGCGGGCTGCGAGGTCCACGCGGGCTGCACGGTCTGCGCGGGCTGGACGGTCCGCGCGGGCTGAACGAACCTCGCGGGCTGAACGAACTTCGCGGGCGGTGTCTTCGGAGCGTCTGCGGGTTCGTGAGACGCACCTGGAGCCGGCGTCGCGCTCAGGGCGAGAACCAACGCGACCGAAGCGAGCGCGATGGAGCCGCGTACGGCAGTGGCCCGCGCGATGGCAGCGAGTGCGGCGACGCCGAGCAACACGGAGTCCAGGTGGAGACGGACGGCGTCCCGGACAGGAACCGTCCGCCTTGGGAGACCTCGTGAGCCCAGGGGGCGCATCACTCGTGCTCCGGCGGAAGGGGTAGCGTAGTCGGTTCGTCGCCAGGAGGATCGGACGAGTCCCCTCCCCCGCCGGCCAAGAGAGCAACGAGTCCGCCGAGCGCGACGGCCGCTCCGCCGATGAGGAACCACTTCTTGTTCTTGCCGCCTGTCGAGCCTGCGTCCGACCTCGCGAGTTCCGCTCCCGTCGGACCGGGAGTCGTCTCTCCGGCGCGATCCGTGGCCGCCCGTTCCGCGGCTTCGTCGGCAGAGGGACGAGCTCCCGGATCGGGCGTCTGATCTGCGATGACCCCTTCCTGCCTCGGGCCGTGCGTGGCCGGAGCGTTGGGATCACCGATCGTCTCGACGCTCCACCAACCGGACGAGGGGAACCGGGCGACCTCGTTGCCACCGCTCGTGGTCAGCCGGAGGTAGTATCGGAGCCCTGCGCTCGTGAGGGCCGAACTCGGGATCGACGAAAGGTACACGGTCGCCCCGTCGCGTTCGCCCGAAGGACGGAGCTGGGTGTAGCGAACGCGACTGCTTCCTCCGACCTGGAACATCGCGTACAGCTCACGCTTCCCGAGTCCGCCACGGACCTCGGCCTCGATGTCTAGAGCGACACCGACGGGCGCTCGTTCGACAGGAGCATGCACGACGACAGGAAGCGAGGAACCCGGCGGCGCCGTCTCTGTCGCAGTCTCTGGCGGCGGCGACGCCAGCCCGTCGAGAAGCCGCTCGACTGCGGTCCCGGCCGCGACGAACAGCTCCTGTTCGCCCTTCGCGGAGACTTCTACGGAGTCGAGGCTCCGCCCGGTCTGAACGTGGGTCACCTCCGCCAACAAGCGCAGTCCGGAAGACGCCTCGAGAACGCGCGACCAGAGAACGCGGTCCGCGCCGAGTTCCCGTCCGACGCGAGCAGCACACGCCGCGTCGCCACAAGGGCGCGAATCGATGGACACGAGCTGGAAGCGGACGTCTTGCTCGACCTCTTGCCGGAAGAACTCGCCGAGGAGCTGTGCCGTGGCCGGCGACACGGCGTCGGGCGCCGGCGGAAGGACGACGACACGTTCGATCGACGCGGCGAACGCGCATCCTCCGCCGCCTTCGGAAGTCCTCGGGAAGCCTGAAGGAACCGTTCCGAAGGCGAGCCAGATGACGAGCCAAGCCGCGAGAACGGGAGACGGCCTTGCGGTCACCCCACCTCTCATCAGATCGTCACTGCCGGCACCGTGTCGGGGTCGAATCCGATCGAACGCACTGCGTCCTGAAGCGCGGCATCGCTGAGCCCACCCTCCCGATGGAGCGCTACCAGGGCGGCAAACACGATGTTCTCTGCGTCGATCTCGAAGAAGCGGCGGAGCGCCTCCCGCGTGTCCGAGCGACCGAAGCCGTCCGTTCCGAGCGTGACGTACCGCCCCGGAACCCAGGGCAGGATCATGTCGGGCACCGCCTTCATGAAGTCGCTGACAGCCACGGTCGGAAGCTCGGAGCCGAGCGCCATCGTGACGTACGGTTTCTTCTCGGGCTTGTTCCAGTGGATCCGGTTCTGCCGTTCCACTTCGAGCGCGTCCCGCCTGAGTTCCACGTAGCTCGTCACGCTCCAGACTTCCGCGGGGATGTCGAGTGACGAGAGGATCTCCTGAGCCCGGAGCGCCTGCTGGAGGATCGAGCCACTGCCGAGGAGCCGCACCTTCGCCTTCCGCCGCTTCTCGAGCGGGCCGCGGAAGCGGTAGAGGCCACGGAGGATTCCCTCCTGCACGCCCTTCTCGGACGGCATCTCCGGCATCGTGTAGTTCTCGTTGTAGAGGGTGAGGTAGTAGAAGACGTCCTCACAGTCCCCGTACATTCGCTTCATGCCGTCTTCGATGATCACTGCGATTTCGTAGGCAAAGGCCGGGTCGTAGACGACACAGGCGGGGTTGGTCGACGCGAGCACGATGCTGTGGCCGTCCTGGTGCTGGAGCCCCTCACCGTTCAGCGTCGTCCGGCCAGCCGTCGCACCGAGCATGAACCCGCGCGTGCGCGCGTCGGCCGCGGCCCAACAGAGATCACCCACGCGCTGGAATCCGAACATCGAGTAGAAGATGAAGAACGGAATCGTCGGCGTTCCGGTCGTGGCGTGGCTGGTGCCCGAAGCGATGAAGCTCGCCATCGACCCGGCTTCGTTGATCCCCTCTTCGAGAATCTGCCCGTCCTTCGACTCCTTGTAGCTGAGGAGCATCGCGGCATCGACCGGTTCGTACTTCTGGCCGAGAGCGGCGTAGATCTTGAACTCGCGGAAGAGCCCCTCCATTCCGAACGTCCGTGCTTCGTCGGGAATGATCGGGACGATGTTGTCGCCGAGCTTGTCGTCCTTCAGCAGCTTCCGAAGGAGACGGACGAACGCCATCGTGGTCGAGACGGGAGGCGTATCCCCCGTTCCCTGGTAGAACTCTTCGTAGAGGCTCCGCTCCGGCAGGGTCAGCGAGCAATGAGTCGTCCGACGCGATGGCAGAGGTCCGCCGAGCGCGGCGCGACGTTCCATCAGGTACTGAACCTCGGGGCTGTCCTGTCCCGGGTGGTAGTAGGGCGGATCGTCGAGCTGGTCGTCACCCACCGGGAGCTCGAGACGGTTCCGGAACTTGCGGAGTTCCTCGAACGTCATCTT
Source organism: Candidatus Eiseniibacteriota bacterium (assembly GCA_020633975.1). Classification (GTDB taxonomy): domain Bacteria; phylum Eisenbacteria; class RBG-16-71-46; order CAIMUX01; family CAIMUX01; genus JACKCR01. Next base: position 1,552,605 of record JACKCR010000002.1, read on the forward strand.
CTTGATCTGGTGCGTCGGGTTCCGGCTCTCGAACTTCTCGCCGAGCGTCCATCCCTTCACCGTCTTCGCGAGGATGATCGTTGGAGCGTTCTCGTTCTTCACCGCCGACGCATACGCCGCGTAGATCTTCTTGATGTCGTGTCCGCCGCGACGCAGGTTCCGGAGGTCGTCGTCCGAGTGGTTGGCCACGAGAGCCTTGAGATCGGGCGTATCGAAGAAGTTCTCCCGGATCCACGCGCCGGACTCGACCGAGACTCGCTGGAATTCACCGTCCAGAGTGTTGTTCATCTTGCGGACGAGCTCGCCCTCGAAGTCCGCGCCGAGAAGTGTGTCCCACTCCCGTCCCCAGATCACTTTGAGAACGTGCCAGCCGGCGCCGCGGAAGTGTCCTTCCAGCTCCTGGATGATCTTGCCGTTGCCGCGCACCGGCCCGTCGAGACGCTGGAGGTTGCAGTTCACGACGAAGATGAGGTTGTCGAGCCCCTCACGGGACGCGAGTCCGATCGCACCGAGCGCTTCGGGCTCGTCCGTCTCGCCGTCTCCTAGGAAGCACCAGACCTTCGCGTCGTCCTTCGGCTTGAGTCCGCGGTGTTCGAGGTAGCGGAGGAAGCGCGCGTGGTAGATCGCCGAGATCGGCCCCAGCCCCATCGATACGGTCGGGTACTCCCAGAAGTCCGGCATCAGCCTCGGGTGCGGATAGCTGGAGAGGCCGTTCCCACCGCATTCACGGCGGAAGTGGTCCAGGTGCTGCTGCCCGAGACGGCCCTCCAGGTAGGCCCGCGCATAGATCCCCGGCGAACCGTGCCCCTGGATGTAGACCGCGTCTCCGATGAAGTCGCCGTTCTTACCTCGGAAGAAGTGGTTGAACCCCACCTCGTAGAGACTCGCGGACGATGCGTAGGTCGACATGTGACCGCCGAGCCCATCGAACCGTTGGTTCGCGCGGGTGACCATGACCGCGGCGTTCCACCGTACGAGACGGCGGATCCGCTTCTCGAGCTTCTCATCCCCGGGGTAGTCGGGCTCCTGCTCTGGACTGATGGTGTTGATGTAGCGGGTGGTGGTCGTGGGCGGGAGTCCGACCCCGAGCATGCGCGCCCGCTTCATCAGACGGTAGAAGAGGAACCGCGCCCTCTCCTCGCCCTTCCGCTCGACGATCCGGTCGAGAGCCTCGACCCACTCCCAGGTTTCCTGTGGGTCGATGTCGGGAAGCTGCTGCTTGAACTGGTCGAACACTGAATCCTCGCTTTTCTCGGTCCCTCGTGACGCGTGGAACTAGAGGACTCTAGTGGACTCTCGGCGCGGGCGAAAGTGTGGCTCTGGCTACGAGCCTTCCGCCGCGGTGTTCCAGTCCGTGGCTCGGTACCAGAGCGGGGTCGGGACCCCGGTCACCTGACCCAGCCCAGACGCGCGCAGCCAGGCCGTGTAGGCCGCTGCGGCCGTGTCGTCTCCCGGATGGACCAGCTCCGCCCGGGCCTCCGCCTCGGTGACGTACCAGTCGTAGAGGCCGAACCAGGTCACCCCCTCGAGATGGGACGGCGCGCCCTCGAGGTACCTGTGGAGGAGCCCCAGGAACTCGTCCGCCTCGGTATCTCCACCAAATCGCGGGTACCCCACCTCGGTGACGATCGTCGGCTTGCTCGGACGGAGCGCGACCGCTTCGCGGACCAGCTCGATCGCCCCCTCGGGGGTGAACGCAGGCTCGTACTGGTCGTCCAACGGCAAGACGACCCAGCCGAGCAGATCGAGCCCGGGCAGCAGGTCGTCGAGGCCGGAGGGGGTTCCTGCACCCGCATAGGAGAACGACGTCCCGATCGGGAGATCCGGCTGCTCGACGTGCGCGGAGTCGGCCGCAAGGGAGACGAGGTCGACGAACGCGCTCAACTCCTCGGGGTGCTCGCTCAACCTCTCGTCGACCGCACGCCCGATCCAGAGCTGGGAAATCTGTCCCTGCCCTCGCTCGACCAGCTTCCTCACGAACGAAGGGAATCGGACTCGGACGTTCGGCGACGTGAGACCCTGTCCCGCGAGGTCGCTCGGTAGCGCCGGAACGCGAGGCCCATCGATCAGGCGGATGACGACAGAGAGAGGAACGTGGGTGCGCTTCGACTGCTGCACCTGGAGGTTCAGCGCGTTCCAGTCGAAGGTTCCGAACTCGGGTTCCGTCACACCCCAGTCGAGTGCGAGCTGACTCCACGCGAACCCGCCTCTCGACATGTCGTCGAAGGCTTCGACGAAGAGCCGGTCACCGCCCACGCCACCCCTTGGCACCGCGTGCACTCCGAACGGAAGCCGGTGGACCGGGTCCGGCTGAGACGGATCGTCGCTACAGGCGAGCAGCGTGAAGAGAAGACATCCGGTGAGGAACGCGAGGCGGAGAGACGCCCCGGAACGCCGAGAAGCGCGGTTCATACCCCATCCCCTCCCTTGGTCCCCGGCTCTCCGCACATTGGACCGGGGATCCCAGCTCGGGTCAAGTCATCGCCCGAGAAAGCACTCGCGCCCCTGCCCGTACGGTCGTCCGCTTGCTATCCTGCGTGTGTGAACGGCGCGCGACTGGTCCTCCATCCGATCCTCTGCCTGCTCGCGGGGACCACGGTCCTGGCCGAGACGACCACGCTTCCTCTCGACATCCCGGTCCCATACGAGACCGGAGTCGCCGAACCCCCGTTCGATCTGGTCGACCGCCCAGACGCGGTGTACCTCGTCGGCAGTGAGACCGGGCGCGTACTGGCACAGCTCCCCGTCCTCGAGCTAGGAAGCGTTCTGGAAGGCCTATCGGGACAGTCGCTCGACGAGCTGACACCTCGGAGCGAACTGCCCCCCGGCGTGGTGGAGGTCGAAGGCTGGCCGGTGTCCCTACCCGCCCTTCCGTCCGGATCCCCCGCCGTGGCCGATCTCGACGGCGATGGACGGCAGGAGATCGTTCTCGGTCTCGTGGACGGCAGCCTCTACGTGTTCGACGCCGACGGCACGGTTCGTCCAGGCTGGCCGAAGCAGCTAGGCGATCCGATAAGGCACGGCCCGCGCGTTGCGGACCTCGACGAGGATGGCCGCCTCGAGATCATCGTCGCGACAGAAGCGGGATTCGCCCACGCAATCGGCCTGGACGGCGGCCGGGCTCTTCCCGGCTGGCCCGTCTGCATCGACGCGGTCTTACAGACAGAGCAGGTGTGGGCAGCTCCCACCATCGCTGAACTCCACCCCCACCCCGGCCGGGAAGTCGTCTTGGTCGGGACGGACGGCACGGTCCAGCTCTTCGGAAGTGACGGAGTACCGCTGCCGGGATGGCCGGTCCGAGTGCCTCGACAGACCGCGCAACGTCGCCTCGGCTCCTGCGCACCCGCAGCCACCGGGGATCTGGACGGGGACGGCGACCTCGAGATCGTCGTCGGAACGGACCAGGGCTCGATCGTCGCATACCGGTCGGACGGCCGCCGTCTCCCGGGCTGGCCAGCGCTTCTGCCCGGCTCGGCGCGCGCGGGGTTCGGGCCTGTCGTGGTGGCTGATCTCGACGGCGGCGGTGGCCCCGAGATCCTGGTCGCCTCGGACCGGAGCGAGACGGGAGCGGCCAACCTCGCGATCCTGCGCTCCGATGGACGGGCGGCGAGTAGATGGCCGAAGACTCTGCGCGATCGCGACAATGGCGGCGTCGCCGTCGCGGACGTGAACGGGGACGGCGAACTCGAGCTGATCACGGCAACCGTGGGTGGCGACGGCGAGATCACAATCTGGAAGCCCGACGGCACGATCCTCTCGGGCTGGCCGCGCGTCTTCCCGAACGTCTCGTTCGACTCGGGGGTCGTCGTCGCGGAACTCGACCCGGCACCGGGCCTCGAGATCGTCGTGCTCGGCAGCGCAGTGGAGTACGGGGCAAAGAGCCTCCTCTACGTCCTCCGAAGCGACGGGCATCCGCTCCGGGGCTTTCCGATCGAAGTGGAAGCAACCGACGCCTATGCCGGCGGCGTCACCGTGGGAGACCTCGAAGGCGACGGTCTGGCCGAAGTCATCGTCGCACGCGGAGGGAGCGCGCAGCTCGACGTCTATCGGTTCCCGGCGGGAGGCCCACGTCCCTGGCGACGTTCCGATCTCGGACGCGAGGACGTCGGCATGCCCCCACCTCCTGCGGACCTGACCTGGATGGGCCCGCCCTTCGACGCGTCCTCCGGTACGGCGTCCGGATCGGGTTCGGGCCCACGTAACGATGCGCCCGCGGATCCCCGCGAGGAGTTGGCCAAGGAAATGGACCGGGACCTCCCGGAATCGATCGACCCGGAGTCGACGTTCCGATTCCTACTCACCGAGTCCGGCCACATTCGTCTCCGGGTACTCGACGTAAGGGGAAGGTCGGTTCGGACGTTGCTCGAAACCTCGATGCCAACGGGCTACTACGCAGTTACTTGGGACGGATTGAGAGACGACGGCAAGTATGCACCGACCGGCGTCTTCTACTTCGAGCTGGAAGTGGACGGCACCGCGCTGCGGAAGCAGCTCGTCCTGTCGCTCCGGTGACTCGCTCCCCGTAACTCGCTCCGGCGACTCACTCCGGTGGCCGCCACTCGATCCAGTGACGGCGATACCGACCGACGTACGGATCGCTGGAGGACGGGCGTACTCGACGGAGCGGCTCGCCTCCCGCTCGTTCTAGAACGCGCGACGCAGTTCTTGGAAGGTCGCCCCCACCCCGAGTCGGGCGAATGTCTCGCGCAGGCCTACCGTGGCGTCATCGCCCCGCTGTCCGAACTCGAGGAGTAGGTCGATGTAGCCACGATCCAGTTGGATCGGGAGACCGACACCTCCGGTCAAGGCCCACTCCTGGATCGGATCACCGCGATCGGGCAGCCCGAGTTCGTCCCAACGGAATCCGGCTCTCCAGATCGTGCGCGACGACACTCGGTTCGACGGTTCCGGCGAACCAAGTCGACGGAGACCGACACCGAAGTGACGATCGTCGGTGAGGTTGTCGAGAGAGGTATTCCCCGCGTTCCGGCCGAGCGTCGTCTTACTCTCGCTCCAACGGGTTTCGCTCAGGTCGAACGCGACGACCCAGCGGGGCGACACCTGAACTGAAGCCCCGAAGCCGAACGTAGGCGGAAGCTCGAACTTCAGCCGCTCTTCGCTCGTGAGGCCAGATCCCGACCGGTAGATCGACTTGAGCGCCGCGTCGTCTCCCCATCCGAAGTACGCACCGACGCCCACGGAGGCATGGGGACGAGCCTGCGCGCCAAACGTGAACGTCCGTCCCCGTTCGAGACGCGTCCGGAGAACGGACTCGCTCACGGTGAACTCGCTGTTCGTGAATAGGTCCTCTCGAACTTCGCGCAGGGTTCCGCCGAGGGCGGCGTAGCGGAATCCGACCGAGGCCACCGTTCCGATCGGAACCGCCACCTCTCCGTAGAGCTCGGAGAGGCCACCCGTACCTTCCGCATGCCGTACGTACTCGTCCGGTTGTCCGTCGTTCTCGAGGACGTCCAGTGAGTAACGCGCATCGGTGACGTCCGAGAAGCCCGCCGCGAACCGGAGGCGCGAGATCGGAACCGCGGCCCGAACGCCCGCGAGGCGCGTCCCGCCGACGCGGTCAGAGCTACTCGTCGCACTCGTGGTGATCCAGGTGCTTTCGGTGAAGAGGCCGGAGTAGAGCTGTGGGCGGTTCGTCCAGCCCAGCGCTCCAGGATTGAGGACGCTCGACTGGAATGGGTCGATCAAACCGATCGACGTGCTTCCTGCGCCGCGAGCGGCGAGATCGTACCCAGAACGAGGAAGACCGAGTCCCTCCGCGCCGAATAGAGAACCGGCAGAGGCTGTCCCCACCTCGAGCCCGCCGAGCGACGAGACCGCTAGGGCGACAGACGCGATGGAGGCGACGGAGAAGGAACGACCTCTCTCACCCCGACGCGGCTTCGCTTGCCCCGGATTCGATCCGAGCAGCCAACGCAAACTCATCGGCCCTCCCAACGCGGATCCACGGCCTCGGACCGGATGATCCGGACGAAGGGACGGTTCTCCTCCGCAGCTTCACTCGAATAGATCCGGAACGCGCCATCGTCAGCCCCTTCGCCGACGATGCGGAGAAGGATCCCTTCCTCGTCGGCACCATCGAGCCAACGCTGGAGCTGCGGACCGAAGTCGAAACGGAGCGTGTCGCTCTCCTCGGTCACGGTGACGATGTCCGTTGCGAACGTCTCCCTGCTGACCGTGTCGGGCGCGCCGCCTCCTTGCCAGTCCGAGAGCACTCGATAGAGCCCCAGGTTGAGGTCGAGCGTGTCCGCGAAGCTGCCGGGAACGACCCGCACGAAGAGCTCCGCCTTGTGGATCGTGTCACCCTTGTGGAGTAGATCCGGAATCTCGGGCAGGAGGAGTGCGCGATGCGGAACGAGCTGTTCGAGCAACATCGTGGTCGACGAAGGATCGTCCACCGTTCCCCCTTCGACGATGTAGGCGTCGTCGTCAGGCTCGAAAGTGTAGTCCTGATCCGTTCGCCTCACGATGAGCTCGGGAGTCTTCACGGAAATGACGGAGCCGTCCGTATTCGTGTCCGTGACCACGGCCTCCGAGGAGTAGACGACGAGAAAGCCTTCGCTCTGCGGACCGAGCTTGAGTGCGATCCCTCGGTTGCTCTCCGGATCGGACTTCCATTGCCGGATGAGTGTGGCCGGGATGGTGAGCACTTGGGACAGATCCGTCTCCGTGCCCGGCGAACCCTGAACCGGTGTCGTCTGCGAGTCGAGGAAGGGCTCGACGAGGCCCAACGGTTCGAGCGGCAGATCGTCTTCACGCCAGTCCGGCGCGTCACCTACCACCTCGAAGACTTGCATCCGGACGAGATCGCCACTCCCACCCACGACACGGAAGCTGAGCTTTCCGTCCGTGATCGAAGTGGTGTCCGGCAAGTCGTCCAGACCGAACCGAAGATAGACGGTGGAGACGAGGTCTCCCTCGCGCATGAGCGGAAGGACGCTCCGAGCACCCGTCTCGCCGCGTTCGATGTAACCGCGGTCGGCATCCAGCGCAGCATGGTCGAGTGTGTCCGGAGCTGCGTCGAGGTCTCGGGTCGAGCCCGGGTCGAAGACCTCGCTCTCCCCTTCGCCACACGCAGCCAGGTAGGCGAGGCTGGACGCGGCCAGGGCGAGCACCCAGAAGCGACGCAACGGAGACCCCGGTGAGTGCCTGCGGCGATCCTCGGAGCGACGTCCCGGGCGACTCCCGGAACGATGACGGTCGGTTTTCGTAGTTTCTGTCACGGGGTCGCATCCTAAGGAGCCCAGGTACACAGGTCAATCGCGGGGCCGCGGCTTTCTCCCCAACCGGCCGCTGGGAGCCATCGCCGTCTATCCCCGACCCAGTGCAGAAGTTCCCGACCCAACCACTGCCCGGAGAGTATCGCCGTTGGGTTGCATCTCCCGCACCTGGTTCTGCGCCGGCCTCGCAAGTGCAAGGAAACGTGGACCGACGCGGCTCTGGACGGCGTTGGCACGCCCGTTGTCTCTACATACTCGAGCCCGCGCTCCGCACCGAACCGGATACGTCCTCTTCGCCAGCGGATGCTCGGGTGACTGGACGAGACGGACGCTGATCGCACGAACTCTGGAGCCCCGACCCCGCAGACGGAGGACACCTATCGAGACGACCCGCCGTTCGACCCCTAGACGGACCCCCTGGATCGGATGCCCACCCGATCCCAACCGGCCGCCCCTCTCCCCGGGGGTGGCCGGGCCGCGTTCGGTCGAATCGCGTCTCGACTTGGGCTATGCTCAGCTGATGATGGCACTCTCGAATCGGTCTCGCGTGACGGCCACGGGACTAACGCTCGCTCTCATCCTCTGCTTCGTCTTCCACACCAGCGGACTCGCGCAGACCTCCGAGCTCGTGCGGGCAGAACGACTCCGCGCAGCGACGCAGCTCCTCGACACCAGTTCCGACACCGAAGACGTCTCCCTGGAAGCGCCGGTCGATCCGGATACCTATCGACTCGTCCCAGGTGATCGGCTGCTCGTCGGGATCTGGGGAGACCGGCCGGAGTCGTACCGCACCGTCGTCACTCCGGACGGCCACCTCGTCGTGCCCGACCTACTCGCCGTCGACGTTCGGAACCTCACGCTGTCGGCCGCTCGCGACGCCGCACGCACGGCCCTCGCTCCCCTCTATCCACGGAAGCCCGTCGAGCTCCACTTGCTCGGACTCGGCAACTTCCGCGTCGCCGTCACCGGCGCCGTCTCCAAACCCGGGCTCTACGACCTCAACGGAACGCAGCGCCTCTCGGACCTTCTCCGGGAAGCGGAGGGAGTGCGGAAGGAGGCGAGTCTCAGGCGGATCCGGATCCGCTCGAACGACGAGGCCCTCGTCGACCTGGAGCCATCCGGAGCGATGACTCACGGACGTGAGGTCGACCACGCCAGCTGGTACGTCAACGGCGACCTCGATGCGAACCCACACCTTCGTCCGGGAGACACCGTCGAGGTCCCGACCCGCGAGTCCTTCGTGGAAGTGGGAGGCGCGGTCGGCGGAGCGCCGGGGATTCTCGCCGAGGAGAAGGACACGCCACGCCTGGAAACGAACCGTCCCGAGGAGCCCGACCGCATACGGGTGGAGTGGGTGCGCGGAGACCAAATCGGCGACGTCCTCGCGATGGCCGGCGGTCTCGGCAACGGCGCGAGCGGAACCGCCATCCTCATCTCTGCGGACGGGACTCAGACTGAACTAGACCTGTTCGACCCATCGGACCTCGCCCGCGAGGTGAACGCGTTCTCGAAGCTCCAGGTGGAGGAAGAGGACCGCTGGATCTACGTCGTCGGCGCCGTGCGCACGCCCGGTCGTTACCCCTACGTCCCCGGCCTCTCCCCGCGCGAGTACGTACTCCTGGCCGGCGGAGAAACGGAGAACGGCCGAAGCAACGGCTGGCAGTTCGAGGACCCCGACGGCAAGTCCCGGAACATCGACCGGGTCGTTCTCGTGGAGCCAGGTTCCACTCTCCGCGTACCTGAGCGACGCTCCTACTGGATCAGCCGGGTACTCGCGCCGCTCTCGAGCGCCGCCGCGATCACGATCTCCGTAGTCGCACTACTCGACCGACGCTGAACTCGGCGAAGTCCGGGGCGCAGCATACGGCAGAATCGGCGCGGCGAGCAGACCGGCCCAGAGCCAGAGGAACTGGTTCGCCGAGATGTCCCCGCTGAACTGCGCATTGGCGAAGGTGAAGAACGTGAGGGCCGCGAGGACGCGCAACCTCGATCGTTCGCTCTGGAAGAGGGACCCCACCCGAGGCTCCCTACGGTCGAGGGCGGTCGCCTCGGCCCCGACACCGGGATCGAGAGGAGCGGCCCCGGCTTCGGCATCACGATCGAGAGAAGCCGCCGCGCGCCACCGCGTCACGGCGAGACGGACGAGTGCGCCGACCCAGGCCAAGAACACCAAGACTCCGACCAGCCCCAGCTCCACCCAGATCTCGAGCAGGATGTTGTGAGGGTAGGCACGGATGTCACCGACTCCGGCGGCGGCCGCGAATCCGCCCGTCCCCAGTCCCCAGAGACCCGGTAGGAGGCCCTGGTCGTAGACGACTTTGAGCAGCAGCGCGCGCAGGATGTTCGAGGCCTGGTGCTCAGCGAGGGGACTCCCTTGGAGGACGAAACCGAACTCCACCGCGAGCACGAACAGCGCCGCCAACGCTACGAGCACGGCAGCGCTCGATACACGAAGCCGGATCCGCCCACCTAACGTCCACCACAACACCAAGGCGAGAAGCAGAGAGAGGAGCGGCCCACGTGACCCAGCGAGGTAGAACGGCACGGTCAGCGTTGCGAGCAGGGGAACTGCGACCCGGGCACGAAGGCCCCGTCCCGCCCACGCCGTGGACGCGAGAATGATCCCGACGCCGGTATATCTCGCGACCCAGATCGGGTTCATACCCAGAACGCGGAGCCTTCCGTCGTACGGCCAGAACTCCGTGATCGAATTCCAGATCCCTGCCACCGAGAACAAGAACAGCACCACCAACGTCACACGCACGAAGCGGGCGAACGTCCGGTCCCGCTCCCGGATTCCTCCACCAAAGTGAACGAGCCCGACGAGCAAGAGAGGCAGGCTCGTGATGAAGTAGACGTACGTCTTCAAACGGCCGTAGAGCGGCGACGGAGTCCCGATCGTCCGGATGAGGAGCCAAACTCCGAAGACCAATGCGCACACGAACAGCGGGTTCTGGAGTCCACGAACCATCCGCTGCGCCCGGGGACCGAACCGAGGAAACTCCCAGGTGACATCGCCGACGATAGCCAGCAACGGCAGCACGAGAAGCAGGGTCGGAAAGTAGCCGGTTACCTGCTGGAATCCCAAGAGACCGATCGGCCAGAGGAGAGGCGCGCCGTATGCGGCGACTCCTGCGGCGAGGATCGGCCTCTGAACCAGTGGCACGAGGAGGAGCACGGAAACGGCGGCGCCCGCGAGCAGGGGCGCCTTCGGAAGTGCCGCGACGATCGCGACATCGAGAAGAAGAAACCCGAGCCACCCCACCCAGCTGACCCGGCGCGGAGGACCGAGCAAGAGCGACGAACTAGGCCCGGAGCCCGTCACCGTTCGGGCACCCGCCTCATCAGCCAGCCGAATCCGACCTCGCCAGCGAGAGCTTGGAGCCTCTCGAACGTCCGTGGGTCGTGGGCCCGCATCCTCGCCAGCGCTTCGGCACTCAGGGCAAACCCCACGCTCCCCAGAAATGCGGCGAGCGTGGCGGAGATGCAGAGAATCGACCGCCGTGGGTGATGCTTCCGATCCGCTGGCCGCGCGGAGTCGAGAACGTAGACCGTCGGAGTATCTCGCTCCTCCTGAATCCGGAACTGCTCGTACTGCTGGCGGAGGAACTCGGTGATGGCTTCCTGCACCTTGACCTCCCGCAGGGCGCGGAAGTGATCGAGGGCCAGATCCGGCAGCTCACGAATGGCGATCCGCTCGTCCGCCTTCGACTCGGACGACCCCTCTTCCAGTTCGGCGAGCTTGCGACGGAGTTCGCTGACTTCCCGCGACAGTGACTCGCGCTCCGGATGCTGCGGCCCGACCCGGCTCTCCAACACCTGCAGCTCGATCTCCTTCAAGATCAGCGTCGTCTCAAGCTCCGTCATCGCTCGGACGGCGCCCTTCACCTGTTCCTCGGGATCGAGGAGACCCGTCTCGACCTGGAGTTCCCTGACGTGGTCTTCGGCCGCCGCCAGATCCACCGTAGCCTGGGCGATCCGGCGTTCGATGAAGATCCGGGCCTGTCCCGCGGCCGTGTGGCGCTTGGTGCGGTTGACGCGGTCCAACTCCTCGACGAACGCGTTGGCCATGTTCGCCGCCCGCTGTGGGTCCTTGTCATCGACGTGGATGAAGACCATCCCATCCGCCGCGACGTAGACCTCCACGTGATCCTGGAGCTCGCTGATCGTGCCGTCGAGCGTCTCCTTGTCGTAGAGCTCCTGGAGATCGAACCGTTCGATGATCGCCTCCGTCACGACCCGGCTCCGGAGGACGGACGCATAGACGTCCGAAGGCGAGGCCCAGACCGGAACGGCAGAGCGCCCCGCGCCAAGAGCCGACACGGCGACGAGCGACGATAGCGACCCCAAGGAGAAGGTCTCCTCCTCCGGGGGAAAGATAGTCGCCGTAGAGCGATACCAGTTGTCCAGCAGGAGCGCGTAGCCCACGGAAAGGACTGCGACGACGATCGTGTTGATCGCGATCAGGCGCTTCCATCGTGCAAGGGCGAGGAGCCGGTCGATCCAGGTCATTCAACCTCCCGAAGACGGAAGTGTAGCACCTCGTCTATAGTTCCGCCGTGCGCATCGGATACGTGCAGATGGAGCCCCGCGTCGGGGAGTCGGAGGCGAACCGGGAGCGAGTGCGGACCGCCGTTCTCGCCGCGCCGGAGGCCGACCTCCTCGTTCTTCCGGAGCTCGCCAACTCCGGCTACCACTTCGAGAGCCAGGGCCAATCCGCCCAGCTCGCGGAGCCGGTGGACGGCCCCTTTGTGGCCCTACTGCGCGAGTTGGCCCGGGCCCGCAACCTCACCCTCGTCTCGGGCCTGGCCGAGAGGGACGGATCCACGCTCTACAACAGCGCGGTCCTCGTCCGCCCGGACGGCTCCATCGAGCTCTACCGGAAGCTCCACCTCTTCCTGAACGAGAAGGACCACTTCGCCCCCGGCAACCTAGGGCTCCCCGTGTTCCAGGTCGGCGCTGCACGGATCGGACTCCTCATCTGCTTCGACTGGCAGTTCCCCGAAGCCTGGCGCACGCTCGCACTTCGCGGCGCCGACATCGTCTGCCACCCTTCGAACCTGGTCCTTCCTGGACTCGCACAAAGAGCCATCCCCGTCCATGCGTTGCTCAACCGGCTCTACGTTGTCACCGCGAACCGGATCGGAACGGAGTCGGGCCTCACCTTCACCGGCCGGTCGATCCTCGTCGGACCCCGCGGCGAGCTGCTCGCCGAAGCACCGGAGACGTCGGAGGAAACGCGAGTGGTCGAGATCGACCCGTTTCTCGCCCGGGACAAGTCTGTCACTCCCCGCAACGATCTTCTCGACGACCGCCGGCCAGAGCACTACGACTGCGGCCGAGAGAGCTGAGTAGTCGATACTCCCAACATCCCACTCCGAACGCCGCGCCGAACGCGCGACGTTCGCCCATTATTCAGAACTCGCCAGCGGGCAAAGTGATCAGGAATCGCCCAGCCACAACCTTTCGGTAAAGGAATGAGGGGTTCCGGACGTTCCTTGGAGAACAGGCCGAGCGCCAAGCGCGCGACGTATCAGCTCTAGGGAACTCTCGCCCACGGAACCCGCATGAAGACACGAGGAGACGAATCCTTCCGGATTCCTCGGAGCGCGGCTCCGACACTCGCACTCTTCGTTCTCGTCGCAATCGGGTTGGCTCTTCCGGGAGTCCGGAACGACATCCTCCGGGACCCCGCCGCACAGACCGAATCGGACATGGCTTCGATCGCGGTCGCCTTCCAACGGTACCGATACGACACGGGATACTGGCCGGAGCAGTACTCCGGCGAGGCCGATCGCCGGGTCACCTTCCGCAACTTCCCATCGCTCTACGAGAACGTGAGGTCGCTCGACGGCTGGAACGGCCCGTACCTCGAGCACGGAGTCGACGTGGATGGGACGAGAACGGTTGCCACCCAGACGGACGAACGTTGGCACGGTGTGGTCGACGCCTGGGGGCGTCCCTACCGCCTCGCCTACTTCGCGCCGCGGGGCTCGGTCGAAGACGATCCCGTGGACCAGGGCTCGATCGCCCTCATCTCGTCCGGTCCGAACATGCGCTTCGAGACGTCGGACGAGAATGCTCGGGCAGGCCGACCGGTCAGAGACGACTTGGTCGTGATCGTCGCGTCGAGCGTGAGACCGAGGTAGGCGGTCAGCTCGCCTTGCGGCGTTCGATCTGAGACACCCGTTCGATCGTGTCGACCAGATCGACAGAGCTGAACGGCTTGGTCAGGCAGCAGTCTCCCAGCGCTTCGGCCCGAACCATCATGTCACCACGGGCTCGCCCCGTCAGGACCACGACGGGCACGTCTTGCCATGCCTCGGTCGACCGGATCGCCTCGATCACCTCGAGTCCGGAGATCCCCGGAAGGTAGAGATCGCAGAGCACGGCGTCGGGCACGTCTCCAGATTGGAGCCGTTCGATCGCTTCCTCTCCGGTCGCGACCAGGTCCGTCTCGATCTTCTGGTCGCGAAGGAGGCGTGCAACGGTCCGCCGGACCACGGTGTCGTCGTCGATGACCAATACCCTGCTGATCTTCATGCTGATGCTCTCCACAGTCGGGTCAGGCGAAGCGTGTGTTGTCCATCCTTGGAGTCGTACCCGATGTGATCGGTTAGTGAACGAATGAGGTGAAGGCCGTAGCCTCCCTCTGCCATTTCTTCCGGGGCCGGAGGCGAGATGCGCGTGGCGGTGGGATCGAACGGAGTGCCGGTACTGACGACTTCCGCTTCGAGCCCGTTGGCATTGGCGTGGAACGCGATCTCGACGCGGTCATCGTTCGGCACCTGGCCGTGCTCGACGATGTTCGCCACGGCTTCGTAGACGGCGAGCTTGAGATCCTCCCCGGTGCAAACGACGGTCTCCTGTTGGGCGCGGTCGGGCATGCCGGAGATCACCTTCTGGATCCACCGGTCGAACTCGCGGTTGAGTGCGGAGAGACCCGCCGTCTCGGCGCGGCAACAGAGGCACGCGCTGTACTCCACGAGGAGTTTCAGCCCCGTTTCCACGGTCACGCCGCCGCCGTCCACGCCCGAGGCGATGACTCCGCCGGCGTGCTCGGTCCGAAGCTCGGCGCCGCTACTCCCCAGGTGCGCCGTGATGTCCCTGGACCGAACTTCGCGCGAGTCTGAGCCCGGCAGATCCTCGACCCTCGACTCGACTTCGCCGTGGGCGAGGATGAGGATGGTCTGATCGTCGGACTGAGGAGCGCCCCGCGAGAACAGCTCGACATCGGCGAGGATCCGGCTGCGGAGTGCCTCCGCTTCCACCATTCCGAGTTCGTCGATGAGGCCCTGCAGCCGCTCGTCGCCGTAGAATCCTCCGTCCGGATCTCTAGCTTCGGTCACACCGTCGCTACAGGCGAGGAAGACGGATCCCGGGCCGAACTCCACCGTCACGGTCGGGGCACCTGGTTCCGGGAGCACTCCGAGTGGGGGCTGCTCTGGTTCGAGCGCGACGAACGCGGCGTCGGCGTGCGCACGGTAGAGCACGGGCGAATGGCCAGCGTTTGCGATCTCGAGACTACCAGCCCGCGGGTCCCAGAACCCGAGGACGAGCGTCACGAACTTCCCAACCTCTTCCAGGTCGTCGTAGAGCACTTCGGAGAGACGATCGAGGACGACACCAGCTCCGCCGGAAAGCGGTGTCAGCGACCGGAAGACGGTTCGTGCCATCGCCATGATGAGCGCGGCGGGCACACCCTTCCCCGTGACGTCCCCCAGTGCGAACGCGATCCGTTCGTCCGCGAGCTTCTGCACGACGAAGAAGTCTCCACCCACGCTCGAGGCCGGTCGGCACGACGCAGCGACACCGACGCCCTTCGGCTGGGGAACCTCGCGTGGCATCAGCATGTCCTGGATCTGGCTCGCGATCTCTAGCTCACGTTGGAGCTTGGTGTTCGCGACGACTTGATCCTGCAGCCTCGACGTTTGGAGAAAACCCGCAGAGAGCTCGGCCAGTGCGGAGACATGCTTCATGTCACGCTGCCCGAGCGGGTCGCCGACCGGACGCTCCCCTGCGCCCAACCAGCCGACGATCTCGTCGCGTACGAGGATCGGGGCGGCCACGAAC
Source organism: Candidatus Eiseniibacteriota bacterium (assembly GCA_020633975.1). Lineage (GTDB taxonomy): Bacteria > Eisenbacteria > RBG-16-71-46 > CAIMUX01 > CAIMUX01 > JACKCR01. The sequence goes on from JACKCR010000002.1 coordinate 1,567,916, forward strand.
GGCTCGGGTTCGTCTCCGATGAACGCATCCTGCTCACCGGCACACAGGTCGAGGAGCGTGCGCGCTCTCTTCCGGCGCAATTCGTCGTCGCCCGGCCAGAGCGCAAAGTGCTCTTCGTCGTCCTGGGAGATGAGGAGGAACGCGAGCGATGTCCCAATCTGACGCCCCGCCTCCTCGAGCATCACGTCGAGCTTGTCCGCCAAGTCCCACGTCTCGTGCGTAGCTCCGATGATGTGGTAGAGCGCAACGAGCTGGTTCGTGTTCGCGATGTGATCCTCGACCACCCGGTCCAACTCTTCTTCGGTCTCCATCGAGCCGATGAGGAACCGCCCCAGGGCAGCGAGCTGAGTCGGGCCGTTCGAAGGGGGCGAGGGGGTCCGGATCACGAGACGGCCCATCTGGGCCAAGGGGACGATCCAACCCGGCTCCAGCGAAGTCCGGCTGCCCGCCCCGTGCGTCGCTCCGCCGGCCGCTCCCGAAGCCGGTCCACCAGGCCCCGGCCCAGCGGACTCCAGAGAGAGACGGGTGGGTTCACCCGGCGCGGCAGCCCCCTCCTCCCACGCTCCCCCAGCCGCGTGCTCCCGTTCGTGCCGCCCCTCGGGGCAGGCGACGAACTCCGAGTCCCACAGCGGGTTACCATGAATGTCTTCGATTCGACACTCCGCATCCGGGCCGCCGAGTTGGTGGGCCAGGTCGGTGATCGTCGCCTCGTGCTTCCACAGCAGCTGCTTCAGGACCTCGTCCGAACTCACGCGTCCCCCCTATCGATATCCCACTCGTGGACAATCGGCTGGAGCTGCGTGCTTCTTGACCGATCCCCCGCTCCCGCGGTCCGGAACCCCACCCCCACCCCTTCGAGGGAATCTCGGACGCACGAACACTAAAGACGGGCATCCCTCACGCCGATCGAAACAGCTGTAGAAGGTGCGGGACCCAACGACTTCTTTTTTGGGGAGGCGAGCAATGGAGCTCCAGTTCGAGGATCGTGACGGCATCTGCATCATCCGGACATCTGCGTCCGAACTGGGAGCCGACTCGTCCGAAGAGCTCAGAAAGCAGCTCCTCGGCAAGCTCGAGGAGTGTCCGTGGAGCGCACTCGACCTGAGCAAGGTCGGGTTCATGGACAGCTCGGCGCTCGGCACGCTCGTCGCCGGTCTCAAGACGGTGCGAGGGCGCGGCCACTTCCGCCTGTTCGGCCTTCAGCCGTCCATCGCGAATCTGTTCCGTCTGACCGGCATGAGTCGCGTGTTCCCGACCGACGAGGAAGAGACGGCATCTGTGAACGCGATCCGAAACGAGATGCAGTCCGCGGCCTGATCTGTTTGGCTCCTAGCACTCCGTCGTCGGATCCGCCGCGCGTCGGGTCCGGCCCGCGCTCGATCGATGAACGCGCGTTTCGACGCCTGCTCTGATCCGTCACCCCAGCTTCGACTTCCACCCAACACTCCGACTTCGGCCCGATCCGCGGCCTGCGCGATCGATGTGCCGCCCGATCCCTCTCTCACCCGATCCTGCTGCCGCCCGATCCGACTGCCGCTCGTTCCGCGGTCACTGGTGTTCTCGATGAAAATGATCCATTCTCCCTTGCACGTGGGACGGAGCCTTGGACGGCGAGAGCGGGGGTGGAATGAAGGGAATCGTGGTCGGGGCAGGCGGGACGACCCGTGAGCTTCTGAGACGCCTTGGCCCGGCCTGGGAAATCACCGTCATCGAACAGGATCGCACTCGACTGGACCTGGCCCGGGCGATCCGGCCGTTTCGCGCCCTTCCCGGAGACGGATCGAGTCGGGTCGTCTTGCAGCGCGCCGGCCTTGCGGATGCGGATGCTCTGGTTGCAGCGACGAACGATGACGAAGTGAACCTCGAAGTCTGTCGGCTCGCACGCGAAGCAGGAATTCCTCGGGTCGTCGCGATCTCGGCGGATCCCGAGCGGATCACGGACTACCGAGACCTCCAGGTCCCCTCCTTCTCTCCAGATCGCCTCACCGCTCGCCGGCTCGAAGAGGGGCTCGAGTCCCGCAAAGTGAGTTCGCAGTCCTTCGCGCGGGGACGGGCCGAGGCGATCGAGTTCGAGGTCGCCGAGAGTTCGGCCGTACGCGGACGTTCCCTCAAGGAACTCCGGGCCCGGAGCTGGGTCGTGGGAGCCGTCCTCCGGGGAGAGCAGCTCCTCATCCCGCACGGCGACACTGTGTTCGAGGCCGGGGATCTCGTGACCGTCGTCGGATCGGGCGCGGACTTCGCGGAGATCGTCCGGACGTTCACCTCCGGTCGGGCCCGCTTCCCACTCGACTTCGGCAAAGGAGTCGCGCTCGCGCTCGAGAACACCGACATGGAGCCGACGCTGAAGGAGGCGGCGGCATTCGTGCAGAGCACTCGAGCGTCTTCCCTGGTCCTCGTCCACAAAGACCCGAACGCAACCCGGGACGAGGACGAACGCCAGCGTATCGAGAAGCTGGTGGAGAACGCGCGCAGCATCGCGGGCGGAACCGAACTCGAGGCGAGACCTGTTTCGGCCCTTCCGACGAACGCACTTGTACAGACCGCCGCGGACGAGAGCGTCGGCGTCATCGTTCGCCCCCTGAGGCCGACGAGCTCACCGATCGGTTTCCTCAAGGCCCGGCGTGCCATCGATCTGGCCAGAAAGACCGAGACTCCGGTGCTGGTCTCCCGTGGCACCTTCCCTTACCAGAGAGTGCTGGTTCCGGCGCGCCGGACGAAGGCGGGGAGGTCCGCCGCGCGAACCGCCATCGACATCGCAGTTCAGGTCGGCGCGGAGTTGACGGCCATCGCCGCCGTGGAGCCGGCTTTCCTCGCTTCGCCCGAGGCCGGCCATGAGGCCAGACTCGCCATCGGATTCGTCCGCGAAGAGGCCACGGTACTGGGGCAGCACGTCAAAGGCAGGATCCGCCGGGGAAATCCTGGACGGGTGCTGCTCGGCGCGATCCGCGAAGGGTCGGATCTGGTCGTGCTCGGAATCGATCTACACCCGAAGAACCGGTTCCAATTGAGCATCGCGGCGTACCTCGTCGCTCAGTCGCCTTCATCGATTCTCATCGTGCCGTCCCGAGAGTAAGCGGACCGTGAACGAAGCAACGACACTCATCCTCATCGCCGCAGGTGCGCTCGTCCTCCCTCTCTTGGCGGGGCGGATGCTCGTGCCGGCCGTAGTGCTCGAAATCCTCTTCGGTGTCGTGATGGGACCGAACGGGCTGGGATGGATCGAACACTCCGAGCTCCTCGACTTTCTCGCCGAGTTCGGCTTCTTCCTCCTCATGTTCCTCTCGGGATTCGAGATCGACTTCGGAAAGCTAGGGCGCCAAGGACCGGGTCAGATCTCAGTCGCGCTGGTCGTCTTCGCCTCGACCTTGGGGCTTTCGTTCTTCTTCTCGAAACAGCTCGGGCACGGTCCGTTCGTGACCTTCCTCCTCGCTACCACCTCGATGGGTCTCGTAGTCCCCACCCTCCGCGCCACGCGGAGGACACAAACGCCACTCGGGCAGGCGATCCTGATCTGCGCGGCACTCGCAGACTTTCTCACCATGATCGGCGTCACGGTGTTCGCCCTCGCCTACGAGCACGGGGTGGGATGGCAGCTCATGAAGGTGCCTGCACTCTTCGCCATCATCGCGGTCGTGCTCCTAGCACTTCGTCAGACCGCGTACTGGTATCCCGAGAAGTTCGAACGGCTCTTCCGTCCGGACGATCCGGACGAGATGGGGATCCGCACCAGCCTCGCGCTCCTCTTCGTGTTCGTCGGCCTGTCTCTCGCCTTCGACGTCGAACCGATCCTGGGAGCCTTCCTCGCCGGAACCGTCTTCTCTCTCGTCTTCCGACACCGAGGATCCTTGGAGCGAGAGCTCTCCGGCTTCTCCTTCGGGTTCCTCATCCCGATCTTCTTCATCAACGTCGGGGTCGGATTCGACGTGTCCGCGCTGTTCGATCCGACGGCACTGATCCACGGCGGACTCATCCTCGCCGCAGCGCTCACCGTGAAGCTCTTCCCCTCGCTTCTCCTCGTACTGCGAGGCATCTCCCTCCGGGACAGCATCGCTGCCGGCGCCCTGCTCTCGGCCCGGCTCAGCCTCGTGATCGCCGTAGCGTCACTCGGCGTCCGGCTCGGGCTCCTCGGACGCGACCTGCAGGCGGAAGTGATCCTTCTCGCCGCCGTGACGACGACGTTCGCGCCCACCGTGTTCCGGCTCCTCTGCCCACCGCTCGGAAACGACGGGTCCCGCCCGCACTCGATCGAGCCGTTCCGGGACTTCGGAGACGTCTGACCTACGCCGTCAGTCTGGTCAGGTCACCGTCAGTCGTCGCCGAGACAGATCCCCATCTCGCGAGCCGTCACGACGATGTCGCTGTCGAGTGGCACCGTCTTCATCCGGATCGCCTCGGAGAGCGGCACGGTGAGGACCTGAGGCGGGTCGAGCGCGACCATCACCCCGAACTGCCGGTCGGCGACGGTGCGTACCGCGGCGGCCCCGAACCGCATGGCGATGAGACGGTCCGTCGGAGTGGGCCGGTGGCCTCGCTGGAGATGTCCCAACACGACGGAGCGGGTTTCCTTCCCGGTCTGCGCCTCGATCTCCCGCGCGAGAACCTCCGCGATCCCTCCCAGCCGCACCTCGGTGCGACTCTCGTCGGCCTCCGCCTTGATCACGCGCTCTCCCCCGACCTGTGCGCCTTCGGCCACGACGACGATGCTGAATCGCCGACCTGCGAGCTGACGGCGCTCGATCTTCCGGCACACGTTCTCGATCTGGAACGGGATCTCGGGAATGAGGATCGCGTCGGCTCCACCAGCGATCCCCGCATGGAGCGCGATCCAGCCCGCGTAGCGGCCCATGACTTCCACGACGAAGACACGCTCGTGGGCTTCCGCCGTCGCGTGAAGGGAGTCGATCGCTTCCGTGGCAGCCCGCACCGCAGTGTCGAAACCGAAGGTGAGGACCGTGCCGCTCAAGTCGTTGTCGATCGTCTTGGGGACGCCGACGACCGGGATGCCCTTCTCGCCGAGCTGATTCGCGATGGTGAGAGAGCCGTCGCCGCCGATCGAGACCAGAGCATCGAGACCGAGACGGTGGAAGTTCTTCACGAGTTCGTCGGACCGATCGACCTTGTCGAACGTCCCATCCCCCTTGGGAACGGGATAGGCGAACGGATTCCCTCGATTCGTCGTGCCGAGGATCGTTCCGGAGAGGTGACCGATGCCGCGGACGGCATCTCGAGTCAGAGGCAGGATCTCCCGGGTATCGAACAGTCCCTCCAGCCCGCGCTTGATTCCGTACACCTCCCACCCACGCTGGATGGCGCAGAGGGTGACCGTGCGGATCACAGCGTTGAGCCCGGGCGCGTCTCCCCCTCCCGTGCTCACTCCAATACAGCGGATCGGTCTCGACGAATCCATCGTCCTCTCCTCCTTCAGGGCATCCCGCCCTCGCGGGGCATCCTAGAGGAGGGCTCGTCACGAATCGACCGGATCCGTAGCTCGATCGCCCTTCCCACCGATCGGACCCGGTTCGAGATTGCCCCCCAGAAACCAGTTGTTTCGACTGGCCCTTGGGTCAGTCGTCCGGCCGCTCCCCGCCGCCGTCCGACAAAGTGGAACGACAAGTCAGAAAAGGAGATGCCGAGCCTGGCCCTCGCGTGACGGCGCGACTATGTGTTACTCTCATTTGCGGTTCGCGAGGGCGTACCCCGTCCTCGGAGCAGTGCAGAGACAATTTTCACCCACCGGGAGATTCCAATGAACCGTTTGCTCTCGTTTGCCGGCGCGTTCCTGGCACTCGTGCTTTGGAGCAGCCTTTCGCTAGCGTCCGTCCCCAAGAAAGTATTCGGAGAGGAGTTCGGAGCGAGCTGGTGAACGTTCTGCCCATACGCGCGGTGCGCGATGCAGCAGATGGAATCCGAGTTCGCTGGTCAGTTCATCCACGTCGACACGCACGTCTCCGGGGACCTCTGGACCTCCGGCACGACTTCTGAACTCTCCGCCCGTGGCTCCCGCTACGGCGTGAGCGGCATCCCCGACGTCTGGTTCGACGGAACCACGCGTGTGACCGGTGCAGGAAGCTGCGCGAGTGCAGCGTCGAGCTACCGGACCCGCAATCAACAACATCATCAGCACTAGCGGCGGCGTGACTCCGATCGACCTTTCGGTCGTGATGGAGATCGTCGGCGACCAGGCCACCATCACCGGTACGGCAGAGCTGGTCGACAACGTCTCCCTCCCGGCACTGCAGATGACGCTCTTCCTCGTCGAGGATCCGGTCATCGACTGCTGTGACGCACACGGCGGCGACACCTACCACTCGATCAGCCGTGGAATCCGTTCCGCGACGATCACGCCGACCTTCGGCGGCGGCACGGTGCAGGCACAGCAGACCTGGACGGTCGATCCGGCCTGGGTCTCCGGCAACCTGTACGCGGTCGGTGTGGTAGAGAACGTCGCGGCTCCGCGGACGATCCACCAGTCGGCGCAGTTCCGGAACTTCCTCAAGATCGAGTTCGACCAGGGGATCGCGTCCGCTCCGAACGGAAACGGCGTGATCGAGGTTCCGGGCACGATCACCAACGGCAACGAGGCCGCAGACCTCTTCGACCTCAGCACCAGCGGTGAGGAAGCCTGGACCTACGAGTTCCAGCTCTCGGGCGACCCGAACTGGTACACGACGGCGACGATCTCGCTGGCCTCCGGCGAGTCTCGTGACGTGACCTTCCGCGTCTCCACCGACGGCACCGTGACCCAGGCGAATGCGTTCCTGAGCGCGGCCGCCCAGAACTCGGTGTTCTCGACGTCGGGCCTGCTGCGGATCTTCAACGGATCACCGGCCATCCTGCTCGTGGACGCAGACGGAAACGGCGCGTACGAAGTGCCGTTCCAGGACGCGATCCCTGCGCTCGGATACCTCCACGACTTCTACCAGGCTTCGTCCGGCCAAGGCCCGTCCGCGGTCGCCATGACCGGCTACGACCTCGTCGTGTGGGAGACCGGCTTCGTCGTGAGCCCGATGGCGGCAAGCGTCGGTGAGGGGCTCCAGGAGTACCTGAACAACGGAGGCTCGCTCCTCCTCTCGTCCATGGGCTTCCTCTCCTCGCAGGCCAACACCCCCGAGCTCCGCGCTCTCCTCGGCGTCGACAGCTATGTCTCCGACACCAAGGCGGCGCAGGCGATCGGTCAGTCTGGCGACCCGATCTCCGATGGCACGGCCTACGCGCTGGTCTGGCCGACCCAGTCGTCCGACCGGACGGACACGGTCAACCCGGCCGGAACCGCTGCGACCGTCTATCGGAACCAGAACGGTGACTCGAACGTCATCCGGAACGAGCCCGCAGGCGGCAACCGGATCGTCTTCTCGTCCATCCAGCACACCGCGTTCGACGCCGGTGCGCAGGAAGTGGCCGAGCTGATGATCTCCTGGCTCGCCGGCGGACAGGATCCGGCCGACGCTCCGGAGTCGATCCCGACCGTTTCCAAGGTCATGGGCGCGACCCCGAACCCGTTCTCGCCGAACACGAACCTGTCGTTCGCGCTCAGCGACTGGGCCGCTGCACAGGACGTCTCGCTCCGCATCGTCGATGCCGGCGGCCGAATCGTGCAGACGCTGGTTCAGGGTCGCCTCGAGCCGGGCCGTCACGACGTGAGCTGGGATGGCCGCGACGCAACCGGTCGCTCCGTCCCGAGCGGTGTCTACTTCGGACTCCTTCAGACTGCCGACGGCGACGTCCAGACGAAGGTGACGAAGCTCTCCCGCTAGTCGAAGTTCGGTTTCACCGAAGCGAAAAGCCCGGCGCCATCGCGTCGGGCTTTTCGTTTGCAAGCAAGTGGAGCGAATCTGAGCCGCACAGGTCGTGCTCCAGACGAAGCCACGACGACTTGGCGGCAAGACACTCAAAGTCCGGAAGCACTGCGCGGAAAATGCAGTCCGAAGGTGAGCCTGGAAGCGTGATCCCAAACGCGAGTCCGCGAAGCGCCATCCCAAGCGCAAGTCCGCGAAGCGCGCTCTCGAGCGCGAGTCCGCGAAGCGCGATCCCAAGCGCAAGTCCGCGAAGCGCGATCCCAAGCGCGAGTCCGCGAAGCGCGATCCGAGGCACCGGCGTAACGAACTCCGCACGCCCAACCACCCGAAGGAAACGCCCCGCCAACTCCCACCCGCAGGCTTGCGAGCCCCGCTCGCAAGCCCTGCGCGCCGACCCGCCACAAACGCAAGTCCGCGCTCAGCTGCGAGCCGAGTCCTCGAGGCTCGTCAGCTGCAGCGCCAGGCCTGGTCGCTACCGCCCCCCGTGTACGTGTATCCGGTTGAGGGCCCGGTTGAGGGCTTCCGAAGCGCGCGGAACGTCCCAGAGCTTGCCGCCCTCGTCGATCCGCTTCCGCGCGCGCTCTGCAGCTTTCTTCGCCCGCTCGACGTCGATCTCCTCGAGCGTCTCCATCGCGTCTGCGAGGAGGATCGCCTTGTTGTTCGACACTTCGAGGAAGCCACCGGAGAGCGCGTAGACGTGCGTCTGCCCGCCCTCCGTCTTCACCGTGAGCTTTCCCGGCGCAAGCGCCGCGATGAGCGGCGCGTGGTGCGCGAGCACTCCGAGATACCCTTCGCTACCCGGGACCACGATCGAGGTGACTTCCTCGTCGAGGAGCGTCCGGGTGGGCGTGATCACGGAGAGATGGAACGTCGCTGCCATTCGGATCAACCCTTCGCCAGCTGCGCGGCCCGTTCCCTGGCCTCGTCGATCGAACCGACCATGTAGAACGCCATCTCCGGAAGATCGTCGTGATCGCCGTTCACGATCTGGCGGAAGCCTTCGACCGTGTCCGCGAGCTTGACGAACTTTCCAGGAGTGTTCGTGAACGCTTCGGCTACGAAGAACGGCTGGGAGAGGAACCGCTGGATCTTCCGCGCCCGGGCCACGGTCAGCTTGTCCTCGTCCGAGAGCTCGTCCATACCGAGGATCGCGATGATGTCCTGGAGGTCCTTGTAGCGCTGAAGGATCAGCTGCACGTCACGCGCGACCTTGTAGTGCACGTCACCGACGATGTGCGGATCGAGCATCCGCGACGTCGAGTCGAGCGGGTCCACCGCCGGGTAGATACCGAGCTCGGCGATCTGCCGGGAGAGAACCGTGGTCGCGTCGAGGTGGCTGAAGGTCGTGGCCGGCGCCGGGTCCGTGAGGTCGTCGGCGGGCACGTAGATCGCCTGCACCGAGGTGATCGAGCCCTTCTTGGTCGAACAGATCCGCTCCTGAAGCGCGCCCATCTCGGTTGCGAGCGTGGGCTGATAGCCTACTGCGGACGGCATTCGGCCGAGGAGAGCCGACACTTCGGATCCCGCCTGCGTGAAGCGGAAGATGTTGTCGATGAAGAGGAGCACGTCCTGCCCTTCTTCGTCGCGGAAGTACTCGGCCACGGTCACACCGGTGAGCGCAACGCGGAGACGCGCTCCCGGGGGCTCGTTCATCTGGCCGAAGATGAGCGCGGTCTTCTCGATGACTCCCGACTCACTCATTTCGAGCCAGAGGTCATTCCCTTCACGAGTCCGCTCTCCCACACCCGAGAAGACCGAATAGCCTCCGTGCTCGGTCGCAACGGAGCGGATGAGCTCCTGGATGAGCACGGTCTTACCTACACCGGCACCGCCGAACAGACCGATCTTTCCACCCTTCGCGTACGGCGCGAGGAGGTCGACGACCTTGATTCCCGTCTCGAGAATCTCCGGCGACGTCTGCTGATCTTCCAGCGACGGAGCCGGGCGGTGGATCGGAAGGGTCTGCTCCGGATGCGGAATCGGTCCCTTCCCGTCGATGATCTCGCCGGTGACGTTGACGACGCGACCGAGAATCTGGTCGCCAACCGGCACCGCGATGGGCTGGCCCGTGTCGAGCGCGGGCATGCCGCGAACGAGACCGTCGGTGCTCTTCATCGAGACGCAACGGACGACGTTGTCGCCGACGTGGAGACCGACCTCGACGATGAGGTCGATCTGCTTCGCCTCGTCGACGATCCGGATCGCGTTGTTGATCGCCGGCAGCCGGTCAGACGGGAACTCGACGTCGACCGTCGGCCCGATGACCTGGAGCACCTTCCCGTAGTTCGCTTCACCCATCTGTTTGTTTCCTTCTCCCGAGCCCCCGTTTCGGAGGCCGTTGGGAAGCGCGTGAACTCGCTCCCCGGTCCATCTGGACTATCGAAACCGTGTCGCGGGGCCCAGCTACAAAGCCCCGCATGTCACTTCCGCATGCCGACTCTGACGTCGGCCGCGCTCTGCACACCGGCCCTCGCCGCGCGTGCCCTCCTCCCCACCACCACGAAGTAGGGCCCCTGCCCCACCCAAAACTCGCCCGCGGGCGGAGACCCGCCTACTTCGACCGGCGGCCCCAATCGGTCCCGCCAAACTCACCGCTGGGCCCCAACCGCCCCCCCAACCTCACCCCGATCACCCGCAGGCCCAAAGGCCTGCCGGGTGCATCGCGCTCCCAACGAAGACTCCGACGACGCCCGGTCAGCTGCGAGGCGCCAGCCTCGTCAGCTGCAGCGGGCGCCCCCCACCCTACTTGAGAGCTTCAGCGCCGCCCACGATATCCAAGATCTCCTTCGTGATCGCCGCCTGACGCATCCGGTTTGCCTGGAGCGACAGGTTTCCGAGCACTTCCTTCGCGTTCTTCGTCGCCGCGCCCATCGCGAGCATCCGGGCCGCGTGTTCGGACGCGATCGACTCGGCCATGGCCTGGAGCACCCGGTTCTGCACGTATCGTGGGAGCAGGGTGTCGAAGATCCTCTCCGGGCTCGGCTCGAAGATGTAGCCGGCGACCGCACCTTCCGCATCCTCCCTGGGGACGATCGGGAGCAAGTCCTCGATGACCACCTCCCTGGATGCGACGGTGCGGAATTTCGTGTACATGAGCTGGACCTTGTCGGTCTTGCCCGCAATGAACGCATTGGTCAGCTCGAGCGCAAGGAGACGTGCCTTCTCGAAGTCGAGCTGGTCACCGAGCTGCGGAACCTTCCCGTCGATCGTCCAGTCGCGCTTTCCGAAGTAGAGGTTCGCACGCCGACCGACCGGGTAGAGGCTGACGCCCCGCCTCGCCTCGGCCTCGAACTGACGCTCGAGTTGGCGGAAGACATTCATGTTGAACGATCCGCAGAGGCCCTTGTCAGAAGCGACGACGACGAGAGACGTCGTCTCCACTGGCCGCTGCTCGAAGAGCGGATGCGATAGAGTCGCCGCGGCCGCGGCTAGGCTCTGGAGCATCTCTGATGTCTTCTGAGCATAGGGCCTGGAGGCGAGGGCACGGCCCTGGGCGCGGCGGAGCTTCGCCGCCGCCACCATCTCCATCGCCTTCGTGATCTGCTGCGTGTTCTTGATCGAACGGATCCGTCGACGCAGCTGCTTGAGGGTCGCCACTTACGCTCTCCCCTGTCCCTTACAGACTCTGCTTGAACTTCGCGACGAACGCCTCGATACCCTTGCGGAGCTTCGCTTCCGTCTCGGGCAGGAGCTTCCCTTCGGACGTGATGCTGTGACCGACGTCCGGATAGTCACTCGCCATGAACGTCAGGAACTCCTTCTCGAAACGCCGGATCGACGTGACCGGGAGTTCGTCGAGGTATCCGTTCGTTCCCGCGAAGATGATCATGACCTGATCGGCCACTTCCATCGGCGAGTACTGGTCCTGCTTCAGCACCTCGACCATGCGCTCGCCTCGGGTGAGCTGACGCTGCGTGGCGGCGTCGAGGTCGGATCCGAACTGCGCGAAGGCCGCGAGTTCGCGGTACTGCGCAAGGTCGAGACGGAGCTTACCCGCGACCGACTTCATCGCCTTGGTCTGGGCGTTACCACCGACTCGGCTGACCGAGATACCGGCGTTGATGGCCGGACGGACACCCGAGTAGAAGAGGTCGGTCTCGAGGAAGATCTGACCGTCGGTGATCGAGATCACGTTGGTCGGGATGTACGCGGACACGTCACCGGCCTGCGTCTCGATGATCGGCAGTGCAGTGAGGCTTCCGCCGCCGAGCTCGTCCGAGAGCTTGGCCGCACGCTCGAGGAGACGGCTGTGGAGGTAGAACACGTCTCCCGGATAGGCCTCGCGTCCCGGCGGACGACGGAGGAGGAGCGACAGCTCACGGTAGGCGACGGCCTGCTTCGAGATGTCGTCATAGACACAGAGCGCGTGCTGTCCGTTGTCACGGAAGTACTCACCCATCGAACAACCGCCGTACGGCGCAAGGTACTGGAGCGGGGCCGGATCGGAGGCCGAAGCCGAGACGACGATGGTGTACTCCATCGCGCCGTGATCCGTCAGCGTCTGCACGACGCGGGCAACGGTCGATTCCTTCTGACCGATGGCGACGTAGATGCAGAAGAGGTTCTTGCCCTTCTGGTTGATGATCGCGTCCACCGCGACTGCGGTCTTACCCGTCTGACGGTCGCCGATGATCAGCTCTCGCTGACCACGACCGATCGGGATCATCGCGTCGATGGCCTTGAGGCCGGTCTGGACCGGCTCGAACACCGGCTTCCGCGACACGACGTTGGGGACCGATCCCTCGATCGGATAGTAGTGCTCGGTGACGATCGGTCCCTTGCCGTCGAGCGGCTCGCCGAGCGGGTTGACGACCCGTCCGAGCAGCGCCGGCCCCACCGGAACCTGGGCGACCTTCCCTGTCATGTGCACGGGGTCGCCTTCCTTCACCAGCTGGCTGGGTCCGAACAGAACGGCGCCGACGTTGTCCTCTTCGAGGTTCAGCACCATTCCCATCACGTCGTTGGGAAACTTGAGCAGCTCCCCGGACATGCAGTTTTCGAGACCCCAGACGCGGGCGATACCGTCACCGACCATGAGGACGGATCCGACCTCTTTCATCTCGAGCTTCGTGTCGAACTTCTGGAGCTCGGCTTGAAGGATCGAGCTGACTTCCTCGGGCTTGAAAGCCATGAAACGTTTCTCCCTCTCCTACCTCTAGTGGACGCGCGCCTGCATGAGCTCCTCGCGCAGCGAGCCCAAGCGGGTACGCAGGCTGGAGTCGAGGATCTGTCCGCCGACCGTGACGACGACGCCTCCGAGGATCGACGGATCCACCTCGGTAGCGACCTGGATCTTCTTGCCCGTGGCTTGCTCGAGCCCCTGGCGCATCCGTTCGAGCGTGGCTGCGTCGAGCGGAACCGCGCTCACGACCTCGGCTCGCTCCTCGCCCAACATCTCTTCGACGAGCTTGCGATACGGCTTCTGGACGAGCGGAAGGTGTTGGATCCGTCCCTTGCGGAGCATGAGCAGCACGAGCTGAACGGTCAGCTCCTCCGCCCTTCCCCGCAGGACCTTCACGACCAGCGCCTCCTTGTCCTCGTCGAGCACCGACGGGGACTCGAGGAAGGCCTGGAGCGCCGATCCCTTCCCTTCCAGCTCCTCGAGAGCCACGAGGTCTCCCAGGACCTGCTGAGTCACGCCACGCGCATGCGCCGCTCCGAAGAGCGCGTTCGCGTAGCGCAGAGCAACGCCACGATCTCGGATCACGACTTGGCTCCCTCACCTCGGACCGTACCGAGCGAATCGATGAACGCTTCGACCTGCTTCTTGTGCGAGTCGGCGTCGAGCTTCTCGCGGAGCATCTTCTCGGTCGCGGCCACGACCATGGTCACCATCTCGTTGCGGAGAGCGACCTGGGCCTTGTCCCGATCCCGTTCCACCTGCTCCTCGGCACGACGTTGGATGGCCTGGGCCTCCTGACGCGCCTTCAGCTTGATCTCGTTCCCAACCGATTCGCCCTCGGCCACGGCTGCCTGGATGCGCTCGCGCGCCTCGTGCTCGATCCCGGCGAGCCGGTCATCGAGTCCTTTCCGGACCGCCGCGACTTCCGCGCGTTGCGCATCGATCTCGTCGAAATCACCTTGGATCTTCGCCCGACGCTCTTCGAGCATGTCGATGACCGGTCCCCAGGCGTACTTCTTCAGAATGAAGAGCACGACGAGGAAGCCGACCACCTGGGCGATGACCTGTCCCCAATCGATCTCGTGCATTCAGAACCCCCGTCGTTCGTGTCCCCGGATCAGAGCTTGCCCTGGAGAACGAACACGGTAACGAACGCGTAGATCGTGAGCGCTTCGATGAAGGCGAGACCGATGATCATGCTGACCTGGATCTTTCCAGCCGCTTCGGGCTGACGACCCATCGCTTCCATCGCTCCGCTCACGGCGCGGCCGAGGCCCATGCCGGAACCGAGAGCGGCCAGGCCGAGGCCCAGCGGCAGTCCGAGACCGAGCAGATTCATCTCCATCTTTCGATTGCTCCTTCTTCAGTTTTCACGCCGCCGGAGCGGCGCGCCTCCACCCCCGTCCAATCGCGGACGGGGCCAAAAAAACCTGACTCCCGGCCCGCTAGTGATCGTCGTGCGGAAGCATCTGGGAGATGTAGATCGTTGCCAAGAGCGTGAAGACCAGCGCCTGGATCGTGCTCGCGAGAAGGGCGAGGAACATGAACGGGATGTGGAGCGGCACACCCACGTGCAGGCCGAGCGCAGGAATTCCGATCGTGATCAGCGTCGCGAAGAGCGCGAGAAGCGTGTCCTCTCCCATGACGTTTCCGAAGAGACGGAGGGAGAGTGAAACGGGCTTCGCGATCTCACCGATGATTTCGAGCGGCAGCATGAGCGGCACCATGGCCCAACCGACCGGATCGTTCGGGCTGCCCGAAAGGTGGTGGAGCCAGCCGAGAGGCCCGAGCCGCGTGATGCCGGTGTACTGGACGTAGAGGAACGTACAGCCAGCGAGCGCGAGCGTCGTGTTGAGATAGGCCGTCGGGGACTTGAACCCGGGGATGAGTCCCATCCAGTTCATGCCCCAGATGTAGAAGAAGAGCGCTCCGATGAACGGGATGTAGCGACGCGTCTCGTGCCCGAGGATGCCCTTGACGAACTCGTAGAGGCTCTCCACGGCGTACTCGACGGTGTTCTGGAGCTTCCCTGGAATCATGGCCCGAGCCCGCGAAGCCTTCGACGTCACGACCGCGAAGAAGATCGCGAGCAGGATGTTGAAGAAGACGTTCTCGTACTCGTTGAGGAGCTTCAGCCAGCCAGCTTCCTCGGAAACTCCGGCCTTGGTCGCGATCCAGGTGATGTAGGTGACGAGGTTCGGGAAGTGCTTCACCGCACCGTGATCTTCCCCGTGGTCCTCACCGTGCCCCTCCGCCGCGTGAGCGTCAGCGCCGTGCGCATCCGCAGCATGCGCATCGGTCGCATGAGCGTCCGTGCCGTGAGCATCTCCGCCTTGGGCATCCGTGCCGTGATCCTGAGCGACGGCCATCGCGGGCACCGACTCGACCGTCAGGTCCGTGGTGAACGCGGCTTGGTCGAAGTGCGCGACGATCCGGGGCATCTGCGGCGCCGCCGCGCTGAGGCCGATGACCAAGAGGAGAGCACCGACCTTGGACTTCGTACTCATCGGGCCGTTCGGCTCGCGTCGCATTCGGAACGCGGCACCTTCGCGCGGATCCCCGATCGTGAGCCCTTGCTTGGTCATGAGCAGGCGCCCGAGAGCCTTCAGCAGGACGACGACGAAGAGGAGCGAAAACCCGAGGGAGAACCAGAGGAGCGGGAGCTTCGCAACGCCCACCGCGAGAAAGACGGAGCCGAACACGAACGGTAGCTTGGCTCCGAGCGCGGCGTAGACCTTGGGCCCAAGCAACGGCTGGGGACGCAAGATGCGGACCAGGATCCAGTGGAGGAGGATGAAGTTCGCCAGGGCAACGGCCACGCCCGCGGTCCATCCGACTCCGGGCTTCACACCCGCGTAGAGCGTGACGAAGAGGGACCCGAGCAGTCCCAGGACGATGGTCGCCGTGCGAACGCGGCGAAGGAACGCGTGATCCAAAGGCAAAGACCTGTCCGCGCTCACTCCACTCCTCCCCTAGCGCTCCGTTCGAGGAGCGTCGATCAAAGCTTGTCGAACTCTTTCGAGACGCGCTTCAGCTGCCGGTGCGCGGTGCGCACCGCTGAGGCGAGTCCTAAACCGAGCAGTATGAGTTGGAGCCAGGGCTCTGTTCCGAAACGCGTATCCAGCCAACGTCCCGCGAAGAAACCGAGCAGAGCGCCGATCGTCAGCGTCGTCGGTATTCCCGCGAGCCCCGCGAGCACGCGCGTACGTCTGGCGCGCGGATCCGAGTTATCGACCAAGGCGACCCTCAGTCCCGTGCGTTTCGGAGTTGTTTCTGTCGCAGTCGGACCGGCCACGCGACGTGTTCGAGCGACCGGAAGGCTCCCTACCCAACAGGCTCGGGATTATCTAGACGGGGTTGGATCGTGTCAAGTCTGCTTGTTCCACACTTTCACAAAGTCGATACCGATAAGCAGGTTTGCGCGGCATCGAGAGAGAGGAATCGAGCCCTCTGGCCTCGGCCCGAATGGGACCAAACGGTTAGAAAGACCAACTCGGTCTCTACTCGGTCGGACCAGGGCGGAGCCTGCTAACTCCCCTACTTCCATGTTTGTACCGCAGTAGACCCCGAACGCGGATCCCAAGTCCGGTCCGGTCCACCCCCAACCAGAGACGGGCACTCGGTTTCCGGTTCACAGCTGTGCGGCGGACCGCGCATAAGTTTACCTAATCTATAGTGACAGTAATTCACACATCACCTTCCGAACGTTCACTAAAGGAGGCCGGGGAGGCCCTCCGTACGGACTCCCTCGCCTCGAGTCTCCGGATTCCGCCTGACAGGCCGGAATCGGCGGCCTATCGTCCCTCCCATGAAGACGATCGAAACGCCCATCCTCGTGCTCACCGGCGCAGGAATCTCGCGCGAGAGCGGAGTTCCGACGTTTCGAGGAGCCGACGGTCTCTGGAAGAACTATCGCGCGGAGGAACTCGCGACTCCCGAGGCGTTCGCTCGGCGACCCGAACTCGTTTGGGAGTGGTACGACTGGAGACGACAGGCGATCGCAAAGTGCAATCCAAACGCTGCCCACGAAGTGATCGTCGCCATCGAAGACGCAACCGGTCCGGGAGAGTTCCTCCTCGCCACGCAGAACGTCGACGGACTACACGAACTCGCGGGAAGCAGGAACGTCCGGAGACTGCACGGCTCGATCTGGCATCTTCGCTGCGTTCGTTGTGATCACGAGGAACTGAACCGTACCGTTCCTCTCGCCCCTCTCCCGCCTCCCTGTCCACAGTGCGGATCTTTCCTTCGTCCCGGTGTCGTCTGGTTTGGAGAAGGCTTGGACCGAGTGGTGCTCGACGCAGCGTTCACGGCAGCACGAACCGCACGAACCGTTCTCGTGATCGGAACGTCGTCGCTCGTCTATCCGGCAGCGGCCTTGCCGGAGATCGCGCTCGAAAGCGGTGCGCACGTGGTCGAAGTGAATCCGGAGGCGACACCGCTCAGCCCCTACGTGGCGGAGCGTCTGGAAGGACCAGCCGCAGAACTCCTACCTGCGTGGTGGCGCGAGCACGCGCCTACGGACTGAAGTCGGGCCGAGTTCCGGCTGACGACCTGGAGACCAACAGGTCGTTCTCCCACCGATCGTTTCGCGTACGAGTCCCGCCCCGGTTCGAGGACACCGACCACCGTCTTCCCAACGGTGAGGGAAGAGCCAACTCTTGGGCGGGTCGACACCCCGTTCCGCGATCCGTCGGAGCGCCTCTCGCGCAACGAAGCGCGTCTCCTTCCACACGCGACGCACCTCTGCCTCTTCGAGTTCGCCACCTGCGCGCCTCGGGTGGATTTCCGCCCTCCAGAGAATCTCGTCTGCCATCCAGTTTCCGATCCCAGGAAACATCGACTGATCGAGCAAGAGCGCTTTGATCGGGGCTCCCCGGTGCCGGCCCAAGAACTCTTCGACCCGTGGCATCGTGAACTCGGGGTCCGTGACCGCCGGAGGTCGCAGTCGCCAGAACTCAGGTGGCGTGCCGTCACCGAACGTGACCCGGCCGAACAGCCGTGGATCCGACAGAACGAGAGAGCGCGTGGACTGACGAAGGACGAGGTGATCGTGCCTCTCCGGTGCGTAGTTCTTGGCCTCGACCCGAAGCGCGCCCGTCATCCCGAGATGAACTCCGAGGTAGCAAGAAGAGGAGGAACGCGGGCCGGAGAAGCGGAACATCATCTGCTTCCCGTGCGCCTCCGAACTGCGGAGCGAACGTCCCGTGAGAGCGGCGGCCAGATCCCCGGGCTCGATCCCTCGAAAGATCCGCTTCTCTGCGTGGAGGAACACTTCGCGAACGCGTCCACCCAAGCCGGGATCCCATTCCCGCCGCATCCGCTCCACTTCCGCGAGTTCAGGCAATGCGAGACTCCCTTCTCACCGCTCTCCCCTTGAGAACTTTCGCGACCAACAGCTTCCTGGATGCGATTCCGTGGCGCCCAAGGCGTTTCGGACCTGCCATCCAGGCCGCTGCACTCCCCGTCACGGGCTCGATCAGCCCATCCCCTCCCTTGTCTCCCCCGACCTAGGCTGCCACACTCCCGTATCTCCCCAGAACGGAAATGCGAGACGCCGATCGAGGTCCAGCGAGTCGGGGAGTGACTGGACCTCCTGGCGCCGGGACCGATCGACGGCGTCCCAAGCCACTACGTCCCCGAGGAGACATGCCCAATGAACTCGACACGAAACCGCCGCCCGATGGCTTCCGTCCCCGTCCTGCGCAGTCGGCAGCTTCCGAGCCACATCCAGACGGGTGGCCAACGAGGCGGTCGCTGCCTGATCGGTGCTCTCTCCGCCGTCCTCGCCTGTGCCTCGATCGCCTCCGCGGACACGACCGTCCGTCTGATGAGCGACGGGGAGGAGACACAGATCCGCTTCACGAAGCAGTTCATCCGCGTCGACGGAGCTGGCGATGACGGCACCTTTCTGTTCGACGCCAACGCAAAGGTGATGCGGGTCTTCCAACCCAGCGAACAGAAGTACATGGAAGTGACCCAGGCGGACGTCGAGATGATGGGCAAGAAGCTGGCGGGAATGCAGGGCCAGATGGCAGACGCGATGGAGCAAGCGAAGGCAGCTCTCGCCAATCTGCCTCCCGAGCAGCGTGCGATGGCGATGCGGAAGCTCGAAGCGATGAGCCCTCCGCAAGCGGCTCAGGCAGCGGTCACGACCACCCGGTTCGAGAAGGCGGGCGGCAGCGAGACCATCCTGGGCGTGAAGTGCGAGAAGTACCGGGTATTCGACGGCGACAAGGCAGCTGGCGAGGCCTGGATGGCCACGACGAAAGAACTCGGGATCTCACGGGACGACCTGTCAGCCTTCCACGAGCTCAGCACGTTCCTCGCCACGATGCCCAACATGGCGGGATGGTCCACGGGCCCGTTCGCCGCACTGGACCCCACGAACGAGAACTTCGTGGGATTCCCGATGCGCTTCGAAGGGGACCACGACATGGAAGTCTTGGCCATCGAGCACGAGAAGGTCGACTCGTCCGTGTTCTCCGTTCCCGAAGGCTGGAAGCGGATGAGCCCGATGGACGGCATTCGCTGACACGCAAGGACGGGAGAGGAGACGCAGGCGTGAAAAAGACACATCCCGGTCGCCTCGACCATGTCACCTATGGGGACCCGTCGCGGCCCGCACTCACGCTTCTCCATGCCGGAGGACTCACGCACCGCGAGTGGGAGACGCTCGGGCCGCGGCTCGCGGAGCGCTTCTTCGTCATCGCTCCCACCGCGCTTGGCCACGGGTCGAGTCCGCCGGCGGACACGCTCAGCTTCGCGGACCTCGCGCGTGCCGTCCTGGACCTACTCGATGACCTCGGCATCGAGCGTTCGCACTTCCTCGGTTCTTCGATGGGCGGAGCGACCGCGCTCTACATCGTGACGCGGTGTCCGGAGCGAGTGGACCGTCTCGTTCTCTACCGCACCAACTTCCGGACCGGGCCCGGAGGTAGTCGAGCGCTCGACGCGATGACCCGCCCGGAAACGTGGAGGCAGTGGGGCCTCGAGAAGCAGATGCGTGAGCAGCATCTACCCCAGGGCGGACCCGATGCGTGGATCGAAGTCGCGAAGAAGGTGATCGCGATGGTCCGCTCGGAGAAGACGGGCGAACTGGCTCAGCCGGAAGACCTGGAGCGGATCACCGCACCGACCCTCATCGTCTGCGGGGATCGAGATCCGCTCGTCCCCCTCTCGGACGCGATGCTGATGCACGAGAAGATCCCGTCATCTGCGCTCTGGGTCGTGCCGGACGCGACGCACGTGATCCAGATCGAGAGTCTGCGGCGCGACTCCTTCCCAACCGAAGTGCTCGCATTCCTCCGAGGAATGACCGTCTCGTCCGCCGAGAACGGCTAGCAGACGCGCCACGAAAACGTAACCGGCCCGAACGAACCATGCGGCAGCTGGTGGGTCGCCTACTCCCAGTCGTAGAAACCCCGTCCCGCCTTCTTCCCGATCCGGCCTTCCTCCACCATCTGCTCGAGCAGTACCGGGGGACGGAACCGGTCGTCACCGAACTCTCCGTGGAGATAGCGCGCGATCTCGAGGCGGACGTCGAGACCGACGAGATCAGTGAGGCGAAGCGGCCCCATCGGGTGCCCGTAGCCGAGGGTCATGGCGAGATCGATGTCCTCCGCGGAAGCCACGCCTTGCTCCACCATCCGGATCGCTTCGAGACCCAGCGCGATGCCGAGTCGGCTCGTCGCGAATCCAGGAGCGTCTTTCACGACGATCACGGACTTCCCCATCCGCGCGCCCATCGCCCGTGCAGCCGCGAGGGTCGACTCGTTCGTGGCTTCGCCCACGACCAGCTCGAGCAGCTTCATGATCGGAACCGGGTTGAAGAAGTGCATGCCGAGAAACCGATCGGCCCGCTTCGTCTCGTTCGCGAGACGGGAGATGCTGAGCGACGACGTATTCGACGCAAAGAGCGTCCGCTCCGGACAGAGCGTCTCGACCTCGCGGAACAGCGCTGCCTTCCACTCCATCTTCTCTGGGATCGCCTCGACCACGAGGTCGGCTGATGCGACAGCGACACCGAGATCCTGGGCCAGCGTCAGCCGGGCCCAAGTCTCGTCTCGCTGCGCTTCGGTGACCTTCCCCCGGTCCACGCCCTTGTCCAACATCGTCGCGATCGTCGTGCGCGCCCGCTCGAGCTGCGGTTCCTGCACGTCTTGCAGGACGACGTCATAGCCCGCCATGGCCGCGACCTGCGCGATCCCCGCCCCCATCGTTCCCGCACCGACGACAGCGACGTGCTGGATCGTCATCCCCTCGGCCGCGACGGCCCCCTGAGCCCCACCCGTCATCTCGACTCCTCACTCGTCATCTCGACTCCTCATTCGTCAACGACGTGTCTTCTTCCGGTCGAGGAACCGGGTCATGCGCGCCTTCTTGTCCTCTGAATCGAAAAGCACGGCCTGCGCAACGGACTCGAGACGGTGCCCCACCCGACCTCCGTCGAACGCGGAGTCGAGAGCGAGCTTCGCGAGTCGGGTCGCGAGTTTCCCGTTCGCAAGCACCCGGTCCGCGAGTTGGCGGGTGTGGTCGTAGAGTTCGCCGTCGGGCACCACCTGATGGACGAGCCCGATCCGCTCGGCTTCTTCCGCCTCGATGATCCGTCCGGTGAGAACGAGTTCCTTCGCACGGCCCAGTCCGATGATCCGGGGCAAGCGCTGAGTCCCGCCGGCGCCGGGAAGAATGCCGAGCCCGACTTCGGGCTGACCCATCTTCGCCGAGCGACCGGCGACACGGAGGTCGCAGGCCAGAGTGAACTCGCAGCCACCGCCCAAGGCGTAGCCCTGAATCGCGGCGATGGTAGGCATCGGGAGCTGTTCGATCCGATCGAAGAGCCGCGCGTTGATCCGCGCGAGCGAGTCGAGCGCATTTCGGTCCCGTAGCTCCGCGATGTCGGCTCCAGACACGAAAGCGGAATCGAAGCTGCTTCGGAAGACGACCACACCGACGTCCGGATCCTCTTCCAGCGTGGCAAGCACTGCATGGATCGCGTCGACGAACTCGCGGTCGAGTGCGTTCCGCTTCTCTTCCCGATCGAGAACGACCCAGACGAGGTCCTTCTCACGCTCCACACGGACGAGATCGCTCATGGTCCACTCCTCTTCCCGCTCCCGATCCGCTCCGCCGAGTCTATCGACCGCCCTCGCGGGACGTCATCGATGTTCCCTCGTGGGACGACATCGACGCGCCTACAGCTCTACAAGACCCGGCCCGACGCACGGAGGGTGCGCGCAGCGGGAACTCGTTCGGAAAGTCGGAGTGTGGCCGATCGATCGATCTCTCGTCAGCACAAAGTAGCGAGGGTACGTGGGTGGCCCGCGGGAGCGGGTCGAAAGCACGGGGATTGCCTACTGTGCCCAGGGTCGCCGGAGAGACGAAGGGCGAGAGGCCACCACGGAAATGGGACTACCAGCCTTCTTCCACCAGGATCCGGAAGACGAGCGCGGTGACCTGCGAAGAGATCGTCGAGAAGCGCGCCTGCATCGTGTCGGAGAGACCGACACCCGTTTCGGTGTCCTCGGGCTGGATTGCGATCAGGTCGAGTCCGGAAGGCGGAAGGTCGTCCTCGAGCCAAAAGGCGAGGTGATCCAACCCCATCTCGTGAGGCCGTCCGTAGTGCTCGATGAAAGTGAGTCCACCGCGACCGCGCGACAGGTGCCAGTGAACGACCGTGCCCGGCTTCCGGCCCAGCTCCACCGCATCGATCAGAACGACACGTTCCCGATCCTGGAGATACGGATCGAGCCTGCCGGTCTCGGTTCCACCTTCGATCCACTGGACCAGCTCTCCGTGTTGGGGAGAGACGTCGATCGCGAGATTCCCTTGGTCGATGGTGACGTCACCCGCCGCATCCACTCCGCCTGCGGTAGCGGCGATCTGACGAACTTCGGTGCGCGAACAGCCGATCTCGCCGATCAGCGTGCGAACACGACCGAGAATCCGGATCGGGATCCCCTCGTCGCGACGCCCGGGGTCCCCAAGCGCCACGACAGCGATCGGGGCCCAACGTGCTTCGTCCATCTTCGCCTCCATCGGGAGCGGTCAAGGTCACTCGAGTCGCTTCTCGGATCGGCGAAGCCCGAAGGCTCCTTGATGCGCCATTCTTCCGAGTTTGGCCGCTAAGCCTGGGCGGCAATGAGCAGCCGTCGCCCGATAGCGGAACCCCCTCTCGCGCGAAGAGATGCACGGGCATCCCTCACGAGCAGCCATTCGCGAACGAACGACGAACGGCCAGATCGGACGAAGAAATGCGCGGGACTGGGGCGTTTCGCCCAACGCGACACCTCGAGCTGCACGGGGCATCTGTCCACCGCGCGTCTCTGCGATCGCTCACAACACGCCCGCATCAGAAACGACGTTGCGCGAGCCGGTGCCACCGAATCTCGCTTGCAATTCGCCGATCCGACCCGCGATTCGCACGCTGCGGTTCCCGTCGCCGGGCCACCTGGCCCAACGACCACTCCTCGCTTGTCGACTACGTGAACGTGTCTTAGGAGAGACGGACTCCACGTCCTTTCTTCTGGCGCGAAACCTGCACAGATCGAGGGGGCGATCCAGGTCGTGTGACCTGGGGCAAGTCGCCCAGTCGTGGGGGAAGTCTCAATGTCGACCAGAACAGCGGTTCTCGTGTCCGCCACTCACAACATCAGCCGATGCTCCCGTGCGGCCTCAGCCGGCCTCCTCGTTGCGCTCCTCTCCGTCTGCGCGGCGGACGCTCACGCGCAATCGAGCGTCGGGCTTCGGTATGAACCGATCCTCGAATGGAACGGGCCGTACTTCGTGCCGTTCCACTCGCCGGGGCTCGAGATCGCGACGGACTATCCCCCCGTCGAGCTGCCCTTCCAACAACCCCGCGCGGTCGCGGTGACATCACACTCCGGGCGCGACGTGGTGTACGTGCTCGACAGTGGACGGCACCGGGTCCAGGCGTTCGAGGTCAACGGTACCTTCGAGGCCTTGAGCCAGGACGACATGGTCTACAACGCGGGCGCGCCGGCAGCAGGCGAATACAACGACCAGTTGATCCGACTCCCCGAGTACCTCAACGTCCCGACGCAATGGATCGTGCCGCGCTCCGAAGCCGTCTACGTCGATGGCTCCGTCTGGCGTTGGGTGGAAGACCTCACCGGATACACGACCGATGATCAGGTCTACACGATCGACTACGCTGCGGCTGCTGATCAGCCCCAGATCGAGCTGCCTGCTGGCTCGCTCGACGCGGACTCGCAGCTCGAGATCCGCTACCTCGTCACGGACCTCCAAGACGTCGGTGCCGGAACTCCACAGTTCGGTCAGGGTGACGTGGACTACGGTACTCGCGACGCGGGCACGACCGTCACGAAAGTACAGATCGACGAGACCTCGGGCGGCCCGACGGAGTGGGAGGAAGTGCGCTCCCTCGTCGCAGTGCCGGATCCGGTCACGAGCACGACCGACCTTCTCTTCATCGTGGACGCAGCTGACCTCAGCGGCGCGCAGGACGAGAAAGTCTTCACCTACACCGTCGCCCTCGACGGCACGGTGACGGCCGGTGAGTCGTACGGTGGTGAACTCGACGGTCCGTACGATGTCGCCGTCTTGGACCTCGACGCGGGCAAGGGTGCGAGCGCGTCGCTCTCCGCGGACACGGGCCCGTTCGATCAGGCGTCCTATCCGTTCGTCGCTGACGCGAACCAGGTGACAGGTCACGACTATCGCGTCTCCGTTGCGACCGGCATCGTCACCATCACCGATCTCGTGACGGGACGCGTTCTCGTCGACCAGGCAGCGGAGGCTGCGTTTGCGGATCCGTTCCTCGGCATCCCCGGCCTCAGCTTGCCGCTCAACGCCGGTCCTTGGGGCGACGGCACGACGACGATCTCGACCTCGGCCGCCTATCCTGGCCGGTTCCTCGTCATCACCGACACCGGCAACGACCGGATCAAGATCGTCGGCCTCCCCTCCTCGGCCACAGTGGCCGGAAGCAACTGGAGCGGAGACTGGCTCCCGAAGGACGCGCGCACCGTCGTGGTGCAGCCGACCGGCGCCGGCACGCTCGGAGCGACCGCGGGTCGCGACTACCGCCCCTCCACTCCGTCGCTCGTCCCCGAAGACTGGGTCTCCTGGACGACGACCGCGCCACTCGCCGAGGGCACACTCGACGAGATCATCTTCGACCCGGACGTCGATCCTCGCTCCTGGCTCCGCGTGGATGATCTCCACACCGCGAGCCCTTCGGACTCCGTCTTCCAGGTGGACTGGGAGTCGGGACGGATCCGTTTCGGCGACGGAATCCACGGGGCCATCCCGCCGGCTTCGACCGACTTCGAGTACGACTACGAAGTGAGTCCCGACCTCGTGCGCTTCGGGACGTCGGGCACGGGCGCTGGACGGTTCACGTCGCCTCGAGGAGTGAGCGGACTCTGGAACGACGCACTCGGACGTTTCGACCTCTACGTCGCGGACGCCGGCAACCACCGGATCCAGAAACTGACGTTCGAGCCGGCCGACACCACGCTCGGCGTCGCGCCGCGTGTCCAACACCTCGTCACCTGGGACGCGAGCCTAGCGGGTGCGCTTCCCCTTCAATACCCGTATGACGTAGAGACCTCGGTCGACGGCGACGGCACGACCTACGTCGCCGTGAGCGATCCGGGCAACCAACGGATCGTCATCTTCCGCGATCCGGACCGTGAAGTTCCGGGAGCACACCTCGGCATCTTCGACGCGTCTTTGGGACAGCTCGGCAACCGGCTCGGCAACTTCGTCTCGCCCGCGCGGGTCGCGTTCCTCGCGAACGGATCGGACCTCGACGTGTACGTACCGGACGAAAGCCGCCACGTCGTGACGAAGTACGAGGAAGGCCCGACGCCGACCATCACTCTCCTCTTCACCGGCGACAGCGAGCTCCCCGCCTGCTTCCCTCCGAGTGCAGGGTATCCGATCCGATTCACGACCACGCACCCGCCGTTGGGTGGCTGGGTCGACTTCTACTACGACACGCAGGAGACGTTCGATCCGTCGCGGGCCAAGCTCGCGATCGAAGCCGGAACCGTTCCTCCGACCGCAACCTCCGCCTACTGGGACTT
Organism: Candidatus Eiseniibacteriota bacterium; assembly: GCA_020633975.1. Classification (GTDB taxonomy): domain Bacteria; phylum Eisenbacteria; class RBG-16-71-46; order CAIMUX01; family CAIMUX01; genus JACKCR01. The sequence continues at coordinate 1,593,907 of JACKCR010000002.1, forward strand.
CGACGCGACTCCGGGCGGCAATCCCGGCGCGGGCGACTACTACCTCTTCGCCCGGCTCAAGGATCCGACGGGGACGGAAGTCGCGTGGGATCAGACCTTCGATCCGGAAGTCGTCTGCATCGACCCCACGCTGGTCCCTGCACTCCTCTTGACCGACGCGATCGACGGCGACCGCACGCTCTACCTGCAGAACGGACTCGTCCGCGACGTCCACCTGCAGCTCGTCTACCCGGACAGCATCATCGGCGCCGGCTTCTACGGCACCTTCGATCCTTCGATCGTGGAAGTGCTCGGCATCACCCCGGGCACGGCTTGGGAAGGGATCGGTTATACAGACCACGTCTTCGGCGCGGTCGTCGACACGGTCAGCGGGACGTTCGAGGTCAACTCGACCACGCTCGGTGCACCGACCGGCCTCTCCGGAGCCGGACCGTTCAACGTCGCGACGATGCAGGTACGCGCGCGTCCCAACGCGATCTCCGCAACGGAGCGGTTCAAGGACAGCGTGCTCTCGCTGGACAAGTCACGCTCCTCGATCATCGACGTCCGCGGCGAGGAACCCGCTGCGTGGGCGGCCAGGTCCTGTCAGATCCGGATCGCCTATCTCGGTGACATCGCAACCACCGGTGCAGGCGCGGACTCGACCGTCCCGCACCTCCAGCCTCGCCCCGACGGCCGGATCGACTTCGACGACCAGATGGCGTTCACGATCGGTTGGAACGGCACCCAGTTCACGCGGGACAGGATCGCGGACATGGGTCCGGCCACCGGCGACTCTCCGAATCTCTGGCCAGTGCCGGACGCGGAATGGGACGTCGACGACATCTTGGCCTTCACGAGCCAGTATTCGTACTTCTCGCAGGCCGGCTGGAACAGCGCTGGCTTCGTCTTCACCTTGGGCGCGGACGGCCTGGCCCGCGAGATCGCGTCCGCGTTCCCGAGCGGTAGTTCCTCGGCGACGTACCAAGCGGCCCATCTCACGTGGCAGATCGACGCGGTCGCCGGCGGAATCGAATTGAGGCTCGAGACGTTGGACGTAGATCGCTTGACCGGCGCACGTCTCGACCTTCGCTACCCCGAAGAGAGCTTTGGCTACGCCGAAGGACAGGCCGATGCATTCCTCGAGACGGGCGGCGCGCAAGTGCTCCATCTCGTCACCGAGGATTCTGGCCGACTCGATCTCGGTATCAGCAGGCTCTCGGTCACCGCGAGTGGCGTGAGTGGCAGCGGAACCCTCGCGGTGTTCCGACTCCGCTATCGCGACATGGACGCAGCAACGAACCCGAGCGGTCCGCTCGAACTCAGCTTCGACCTGAGGGACGCGGAGAACGAAGTGGTCGAAGCGGGAACGATCGCGATTCCGTGGAACGGTCGGTCGTCGTCACACGACATCCCGACTCAGGCGTTCCTCGGACTGCCGCAACCGAACCCGATGTCGAGTTCGACCTGGGTCGAGTACGGACTTCCGGAGGCGAGCGACGTCCAGATCCACCTCTACACGGTGGACGGACGGAAGGTCGACACTTTGGTGTCCGGGATCCAGGACGCAGGAACCTACCGCGTGCAGTGGAGCGGACGTAGTTCGTCCGGTACGCGTCTCGCGACCGGACGCTACTTCCTCGAGATGCGCGCGGGATCGTTCCGCTCGAAGGAAAGCGTGCTCGTGCTCCGATAGAGGGGTTTGACAGGTTCAGCTACGACGGCGCGGAGTGACGTCCGCTTTGGGAAGAGCCTTTGGATGCCGCGCCGTCGTGCTGTCTTTCGGCCAAGCAAGCTGCTGGGTCGATGAAAGCGAAGGAGCCTCGACCGAACGGCCGAGGCTCCTTCCAGCTTTCGGAGAAGGTAGAACCTCCTCCCGAACGCCTACCCGCGATTAGCGACGGTAGGTGTTCTTGATCTCACCCCACGACCGCTCGCGCGTCGGAACGACCGGGCACGGGTTCGGATCGCAAGGCAGGTCGTCGGCCTGGTAGCTACCGCCAGCCGCGTTGCACTCGTCTGCCGTCAGGACCTGGCAAGAGCCGTCCTCGAAGCAGCAAGCACCCGTCGCCGGAGGCTGCGGACACGGGTTCGGATCACAGACCGTGTCATCGCCCTGGTAGTCGCCCTGGCAGTCCGCCTGCTTGACGACGGTACAAGAGCCGTCCTCGAAGCAGCACGCACCAACCGGAGGCTGCGGGCACGGGTTCGGATCACAGACCGTGCCGTCACCCTGGTAGTCACCCATGGCGGCGTCGCAGTCGACCTCATTGAGGAACTCACACGTGCCTTCAGGGAAGCAGCACGCGCCGGAAGCCGGAACGCACGGGTTCGGATCGCAGCTCGTCTCCTCACCCTGGAACGCACCGTTCATGTCCTCGCAGTCGTACGGGCTCATGAACTCGCAGACCTCGTCGAAGCAGCAGGCACCCGGCTTGAGGCACGGATCCGGCGAGCACGGCTCACCGTCACCCAGGTACTCGCTACCAGCGTCGAGGCACTCCTGCTCGGACCGGATCGAGCACGAACCGGTATCGGAGCAGCAAGCACCCGTCGTCGGAGGCTGCGGGCACGGGTTCGGGTCGCAGACCGTGTCGTCACCCTGGTAGTCGCCCTGGCAGTCAGCCATGGTCGTCACTTCGCAGGAGCCGTCCGTGAAGCAGCAAGCACCGAAGACCGGAGGCTGCGGGCACGGGTTCGGATCGCAGACCGTGTCATCACCCTGGTACTCACCACCCGCGAGCGAGCAGTCGTCGAGCGTCAGGATCTCGCAATCACCGAGCTCGAAGCAGCAGGCACCCGTCGCCGGAGGCTGCGGGCACGGGTTCGGATCGCACAGCGTGTCGTCGCCCTGGTAGTCACCAGCGCACTCGGTCGCGGTCGTCACGGTGCAGGAACCGTCCTCGAAGCAGCAAGCACCCGTCGTCGGGGGCTGCGGGCACGGATTCGGATCGCAGACCGTGTCGTCACCCTGGTAGGTGCCGCCAGCGAGACCGCAGTCGTCAGCCGTGAGGACCTGGCAGGAACCGTCCTCGAAGCAGCAGGCACCCTCACGAGCGCCGGCGGCCGGGCAAGGAAGTGTTCCCGGGTTGCTCGCGAAGCCGAGGCTACCGAGCCCAGCAATGTCGTCGAGGATCGACGGAACGGAGTCATCTGCAAACTTCGCGCCCTGAGACGGGTTTGGCGCGAGGTCGAAGCTCACACCGTTGCCGTAGTAGTCGTATCCGGCAAACCAGTAGAGATCGACGAGCTGACTCGTCTGGGGGTTCTGGAACGTGACCGCCGTACCGGAACCGGGTCCCGGCCAGGATCCGTCCGCCAGCTCGAAGTCACCGCACGGGCCCCAACCGAGCAGGAATATCTGAGAATCGTCGTACTCGACGCCAAACACGACGCCGGACAGACGCGGGCTGGCTCCTTCGGGAAAGGCTGCCTTCACCCACCAGACGAACTTGTCGAAGAACGGGTAGTTCGTCACCGCGCTCTCACACCCAGCAGGAAGCGGGGCGAATCCGCAGTAGCTATCAATATCAGTGGTGTACACGACGCTCGGGTCACCGTGAACAATGAGCGTACCACCTTCATTCGGACCGGCCGTCGCAGCGCCTGCGACGGCGATCAGACAGATGGCACCGGAGAGAAACCCTACGAGTCTCTTCATCCGCTAGACCCTCCTATGATGTGCGCCTCTCCCCCTCGGAAAGGCTCTTGGCGTTATGGTTGCGGCCCCATCTGAAAGGCCCAGCGACGAACGGTACGCGAAACGCACCGAACCCCCGAACCGGGCAACACAGAGAACGCGGCCCTGCAATGGTACGACACCCGGGCCCCGCGAGGCACGAAAAGATTCGGACATGGAGGGGGGGGGACCACCATTAGCGACAGTCATGTGGTCGGCAAGAGATGACACGTCAGTCGCTTGCGGGACCCGACCTAGGTCTGGCCCATTCTTGGGGCCCGCCTTCTTGTGAGACGGGGCCAAGAGCGAGGCTCCGGCCGAGGTGAGCACCGGGCGATGATACGGCTCGAGGCGTGGACGGCTCCCAGCTGAGAAAAGCGAAGGAGCCTCGACCGTGAGGCCGAGGCTCCTTCTAGCTTTCGGAGAAGGTAGAACCTCCTCCCGAACGCCTACCTGCGTTTAGCGACGGTAGGTGTTCTTGATCTCACCCCACGACCGCTCGTGCGTCGGAACGACCGGGCACGGGTTCGGTTCGCAAGGCAGGTCGTCGGCCTGGTAGCTACCACCAGCCGCGTCGCACTCGTCAGCAGTCAGAACCTGGCAGCTGCCATCGTCGAAGCAGCAGGCACCCGTCGCCGGAGGCTGCGGGCACGGGTTCGGATCGCAGACAGAGTCGTCGCCCTGGTAGGCACCGCCGCAGTCGGCTTCGGTCGTGACCGTGCACGAACCGTCCTCGAAGCAGCAGGCACCCGTCGCCGGGGGCTGCGGGCACGGGTTCGGATCACAGACCGTGTCGTCGCCCTGGTAGTCACCAGCGCAGTCCGCCATGGTCGAGATCGTGCACGAACCGTCCTCGAAGCAGCAGGCACCCGTCGCCGGAGGCTGCGGGCACGGGTTCGGATCACAGACCGTGTCGTCACCCTGGTAGTCGCCAGCGCAGTCGGCCATGGTCGTCACCGTGCACGAACCGTCCTCGAAGCAGCAGGCACCCGTCGCCGGGGGCTGCGGACACGGATTCGGATCGCAGACAGTGTCGTCGCCCTGGTAGTCACCCTGGCAGTCGCCCATCGTCGTGACTTCGCAACGGCCGTCCTCGAAGCAGCACGCGCCGAAGACCGGAGGCTGCGGGCACGGGTTCGGGTCGCAGACCGTGTCGTCGCCCTGGTAGTCACCAGCGCAGTCAGCCATGGTCACGACCGTGCAGGAGCCATCCTCGAAGCAGCAGGCACCGGTCGGCTGCGGGCACGGGTTCGGATCGCAGAGCGTGTTGTCGCCCTGGTAATCACCAGCGCACTCGGTCGCGGTCGTCACGGTGCAGGAACCGTCCTCGAAGCAGCAAGCACCCGTCGTCGGGGGCTGCGGGCACGGGTTCGGATCGCAGAGCGTGTTGTCGCCCTGGTAATCACCGCCGGCAGTCAGCCATGGTCGTCACTTCGCAGGAGCCGTCCGTGAAGCAGCAGGCACCCGGCTTCGGGCACGGATCCGGGTCGCAGACCGTGTCGTCACCCTGGTAGTCGCCCTGGCAGTCAGCCATGGTCGTCACTTCGCAGGAACCGTCCGTGAAGCAGCAGGCACCGAAGACCGGGGGCTGCGGGCACGGGTTCGGATCGCACACGGTGTCGTCACCCTGGTAGTCACCAGCGCAGTCGGCCATGGTCGTGACTTCGCAGCGTCCGTCCGTGAAGCAGCAAGCACCGGTCGCCGGAGGCTGCGGGCACGGGTTCGGATCGCACACGGTGTCATCACCCTGGTAGTCGCCCTGGCAGTCAGCCATGGTGAGAACCTGGCAGGAACCGTCTGCGAAGCAGCAAGCACCCGTCGCCGGAGGCTGCGGGCACGGATTCGGATCGCAGACCGTGTCGTCACCGAAGTAGGTGCCGCCAGCGAGACCGCAGTCGTCAGCCGTGAGGACCTGGCAGGAGCCGTCCTCGAAGCAGCAAGCACCCGTCGCCGGGGGCTGCGGGCACGGATTCGGATCGCAGACCGTGTCGTCACCCTGGTAGGTGCCGCCAGCGAGACCGCAGTCGTCAGCCGTGAGGACCTGGCAGGAACCGTCCTCGAAGCAGCAGGCACCCTCACGAGCGCCGGCGGCCGGGCAAGGAAGTGTTCCCGGGTTGCTCGCGAAGCCGAGGCTACCGAGCCCAGCAATGTCGTCGAGGATCGACGGAACGGAGTCATCTGCAAACTTCGCGCCCTGAGACGGGTTTGGCGCGAGGTCGAAGCTCACACCGTTGCCGTAGTAGTCGTATCCGGCAAACCAGTAGAGATCGACGAGCTGACTCGTCTGGGGGTTCTGGAACGTGACCGCCGTACCGGAACCGGGTCCCGGCCAGGATCCGTCCGCCAGCTCGAAGTCACCGCACGGGCCCCAACCGAGCAGGAATATCTGAGAATCGTCGTACTCGACGCCAAACACGACGCCGGACAGACGCGGGCTGGCTCCTTCGGGAAAGGCTGCCTTCACCCACCAGACGAACTTGTCGAAGAACGGGTAGTTCGTCACCGCGCTCTCACACCCAGCAGGAAGCGGGGCGAATCCGCAGTAGCTATCAATATCAGTGGTGTACACGACGCTCGGGTCACCGTGAACAATGAGCGTACCACCTTCATTCGGACCGGCCGTCGCAGCGCCTGCGACGGCGATCAGACAGATGGCACCGGAGAGAAACCCTACGAGTCTCTTCATCCGCTAGACCCTCCTATGATGTGCGCCTCTCCCCCTCGGAAAGGCTCTTGGCGTTATGGTTGCGGCCCCATCTGAAAGGCCCAGCGACGAACGGTACGCGAAACGCACCGAACCCCCGAACCGGGCAACACAGAGAACGCGGCCCTGCAATGGTACGACACCCGGGCCCCGCGAGGCACGAAAAGATTCGGACATGGAGGGGGGGGGACCACCATTAGCGACAGTCATGTGGTCGGCAAGAGATGACACGTCAGTCGCTTGCGGGACCCGACCTAGGTCTGGCCCATTCTTGGGGCCCGCCTTCTTGTGAGACGGGGCCAAGAGCGAGGCTCCGGCCGAGGTGAGCACCGGGCGATGATACGGCTCGAGGCGTGGACGGCTCCCAGCTGAGAAAAGCGAAGGAGCCTCGACCGTGAGGCCGAGGCTCCTTCTAGCTTTCGGAGAAGGTAGAACCTCCTCCCGAACGCCTACCTGCGTTTAGCGACGGTAGGTGTTCTTGATCTCACCCCACGACCGCTCGTGCGTCGGAACGACCGGGCACGGGTTCGGTTCGCAAGGCAGGTCGTCGGCCTGGTAGCTACCACCAGCCGCGTCGCACTCGTCAGCAGTCAGAACCTGGCAGCTGCCATCGTCGAAGCAGCAGGCACCCGTCGCCGGAGGCTGCGGGCACGGGTTCGGATCGCAGACAGAGTCGTCGCCCTGGTAGGCACCGCCGCAGTCGGCTTCGGTCGTGACCGTGCACGAACCGTCCTCGAAGCAGCAGGCACCCGTCGCCGGGGGCTGCGGGCACGGGTTCGGATCACAGACCGTGTCGTCGCCCTGGTAGTCACCAGCGCAGTCCGCCATGGTCGAGATCGTGCACGAACCGTCCTCGAAGCAGCAGGCACCCGTCGCCGGAGGCTGCGGGCACGGGTTCGGATCACAGACCGTGTCGTCACCCTGGTAGTCGCCAGCGCAGTCGGCCATGGTCGTCACCGTGCACGAACCGTCCTCGAAGCAGCAGGCACCCGTCGCCGGGGGCTGCGGACACGGATTCGGATCGCAGACAGTGTCGTCGCCCTGGTAGTCACCCTGGCAGTCGCCCATCGTCGTGACTTCGCAACGGCCGTCCTCGAAGCAGCACGCGCCGAAGACCGGAGGCTGCGGGCACGGGTTCGGGTCGCAGACCGTGTCGTCGCCCTGGTAGTCACCAGCGCAGTCCGCCATGGTCGTCACCGTGCAAGAGCCGTCCTCGAAGCAGCAGGCACCGGTCGCCGGAGGCTGCGGGCACGGGTTCGGATCGCACAGCGTGTCGTCGCCCTGGTAGTCACCAGCGCAGTCCGCCATGGTCGTCACGGTGCACGAACCGTCCTCGAAGCAGCAGGCACCCGTCGCCGGAGGCTGCGGGCACGGGTTCGGATCGCAGACCGTGTCGTCGCCCTGGTAGTCACCCTGGCAGTCAGCCATGGTGAGGACTTCGCACCGGCCGTCCTCGAAGCAGCAAGCACCCGTCGCCGGGGGCTGCGGGCACGGATTCGGATCGCAGACCGTGTCGTCGCCCTGATAGTCGCCCTGGCAGTCAGCCATGGTCACGACCGTACAGGAGCCATCCTCGAAGCAGCAGGCACCGGTCGGCTGCGGGCACGGGTTCGGATCGCACACGGTGTCGTCACCCTGGTAGTCACCCTGGCAGTCAGCCATGGTCGTGACTTCGCAGGAACCGTCCGTGAAGCAGCAGGCGCCGGTCGCCGGAGGCTGCGGGCACGGGTTCGGATCGCACACGGTGTCATCACCCTGATAGTCGCCCTGGCAGTCAGCCATGGTGAGAACCTGGCAGGAACCGTCCGCGAAGCAGCAAGCACCCGTCGCCGGAGGCTGCGGGCACGGATTCGGATCACAGAGCGTGTCGTCGCCCTGGTAGTTACCACTGGCGAGACCACAGTCGTCAGCCGTGAGGACCTGGCAGGAGCCGTCCTCGAAGCAGCAGGCACCCGTCGCCGGGGGCTGCGGGCACGGATTCGGATCGCAGACCGTGTCGTCACCCTGGTAGGTGCCGCCAGCGAGACCGCAGTCGTCAGCCGTGAGGACCTGGCAGGAACCGTCCTCGAAGCAGCAAGCACCCTCACGAGCGCCGGCGGCCGGGCAAGGAAGTGTTCCCGGGTTGCTCGCGAAGCCGAGGCTACCGAGCCCAGCAATGTCGTCGAGGATCGACGGAACGGAGTCATCTGCAAACTTCGCGCCCTGAGACGGGTTTGGCGCGAGGTCGAAGCTCACACCGTTGCCGTAGTAGTCGTATCCGGCAAACCAGTAGAGATCGACGAGCTGACTCGTCTGGGGGTTCTGGAACGTGACCGCCGTACCGGAACCGGGTCCCGGCCAGGATCCGTCCGCCAGCTCGAAGTCACCGCACGGGCCCCAACCGAGCAGGAATATCTGAGAATCGTCGTACTCGACGCCAAACACGACGCCGGACAGACGCGGGCTGGCTCCTTCGGGAAAGGCTGCCTTCACCCACCAGACGAACTTGTCGAAGAACGGGTAGTTCGTCACCGCGCTCTCACACCCAGCAGGAAGCGGGGCGAATCCGCAGTAGCTATCAATATCAGTGGTGTACACGACGCTCGGGTCACCGTGAACAATGAGCGTACCACCGGCATTTGGACCGGCGGACGCCACGTTCGCAGCGAGACCGAGACACATTACACCGGAGAGAAACCCTAGGAGTTTCTTCATCCGATCGACCCTCCATCTTCAATTGCGCACGACCCGTCGCCTCCGGGGAGGAGGACGACGGGAGCTGAGCCCTGGTTGTCATTCATGCACAGCCTACGGATCATCGAGAAGCGACGCGGGAAGCGATCCCCCCGGGAAACAGATCCCAATGTCCAGCCCCTAGGCCAGGCGCTTGAGAGTGTACTCCAGGCCGCGGGACCCCAACAAGGTCTAAATACCTGCGGGATGGTGAAATACGGTCCGGCGTAGCCCATTGATTCTGGCCCACTTAGAAAGTTTTTTTAGAGTTGCGTTGGTCCTATGAGGGTGGGCGAACACCCCTTACCGACCGTATTCCAGGCAGTTGGACACGCCCGGTTGGACACTCGTGCCCAGGTACGCCGCCCGTACGAGGCCCTTGGGCCTCTACTGGACGCACGCGCTGGGGGGCGACAAGCGGGTCCGGACGGGGCATCCGACGGGGCGGCCAGTCGCCACTGGGGGGATCCATCCGTGCCGACGGATCGGACTGTCCGGTCAGTACTGGAGCAGGATCTGGCGGTAGGTCTCCGCGTTCGCCTCGTCGTAGTCGAGGAGATGCATGGCAAGCGCGCGGATCCGTTCCCGCTCCTGCTCGACCGGGGGGCGGTCGAGCAACAGCCCGAGGAGACGGCGCCCGGCTTGCACCGGAAAGTTCGGCTCGCGACCCGATTGCAGGCTGACATGGAGACGGTACTGGATCAGTCCTTCGAGCAGCTCCGCCGCCTCTCCTTCCCTCCCGAGCAGCGACGCGGCCTGAGCCGCGGGCACGAGCACCTCTTCGGAGATCGTCCCGCTTCGGACCCAACCTTCGAGATGCTCCCAGGCTTCTGCAGGGCGACCAGCGTCTAGCAGCGTCCACGCGAGGAGCGCATCTGCGCCTTCGTTGTTCTCGGCCAGCGAGTTCACCAAGTCTGCCGCCGCATGCACCGCATCTTCGTGTCTGCCCAGCTCGCGGAGTGCGTCGACGCGAGTCCATCGCGTCGCGACATCAGGAGTGTCTATGCCATCCAGTACAGCCAGCGCATCGGCGGCTCGTCGATCCATCAGGAACGTCCGCGCGCGTTCCAGTTCCACTTCCGGAGGCAACCCGTCTGGCTCGAGCTGCTCGTAGTAGCGCAACGCCGTCTTCGGCGCACCTTGCAGGGAGGCGATGTAGCCACGACGGAACGGTTCCGGCTGCTTGCGGAACAGCTCCGCGAGTTCCGGGGACAAGGTCTCCATGTACAGCTCGAACGTGCTCCCGAAGTCGGGCCCGAAGATCTCGTCCTCGGTTGGTTCGTCTACCAACGTGGGGGCGGATTCCCGGTCCAAGCGCTCCGGCATGAGGTCCTTCGGCAGCTCCGACGCATCCGTCGGGGCGCCCGATCGAGGCTGCGAGGTCAGACGACGATGTGTCTCCTCGAGCACCTGCCGATCGATCTCCTCTCCAGCCAGATCCAGTGCCGTCTCGATCCGGTCGCGAGCCGCACCGATCTCGCCGGCTCTCTCTAATGCCGCAGCCTCTCGGACGCGCTCCTCGACCATCCCCTTCCGCGCTTCGAGCTCACCCTGAGCCGCGGCCTGCTGCAAAGGGCCGGGGAGTTTGCTCCCCTGCCGGACCAGCTCCAGGAACGCCTTCCGGGCATCGTAGAGTTTTCCCGCGCCCAGGAGTTCCTGAGCCTTCTTCAACTTCTTCTCGGGATTCGATCCGAACCAGCCCATCGTTCCTCACCCCGCACTCTGAGAATGGAGAACCTCGCCAACTAGACCCACCAGTGATAGTTACACGAATCCACGTCCAGTAGGAGATGAAGTCGCCAACTGCCCAGCCGCCAATGAGATCGTGAAGACCCGTCGCGGGTTGCAGTGTTTCTCCCTTGGACATTTATTGAGTGACTATTCAGTAAACTCGTGTAGACTCCGCTTCATCGATCCGAAAGTAGAGGTATGGAGGACGCATGAGCCCAGAGAGCAGGACGAAGAAGACCAAGTCCAGGGATCCGATCCGGACAAGAGCAGCGATCCTCCTGGCGGCCCGAAAGGAGTTCCAGGCACACGGACTGGATGGCGCAAGGACGAGTGACATCGCGAAGCGCGCCAAGGTTCCGCAGGGGCTCCTCTACCACTACTTCGCCGGGAAGGACGATCTCTTCCGGGCGGTCTTGGAAGACGCACTCGAGCCGTACTTCCAGTCGACGATCCAGCTCCTCGAAAGCCCTGCCGCGGCCGGACTCGATCTGCTCGAGCGCGCGATCCGGATGCACTTCCAGTTTCTCCGCGAGCATCCCCACGTGCCGAGACTGATGGCGTGGTGGCACGCAGACCAAGGTTGGAAGCAGGGGTCCCTCCTCCCCACCGACAAGTCGGAGCTCTGCGAGCGTCCCTACGTACTCGGAGTGCAGAGGATCCGGGAGGGACAGGAAGCAGGCGCCGTGCGCCCAGAACTCGATCCCCTGCTCGTGATCGACTCGTTCCTCACACTCTCGATGAACTGGCACGTGAACTTCGGTGAGCACGTGGCAGCTACCGGAACCGACCCGAATGACATCGCCGCACTCGAAGCGCTCCACGACAGAGGGCTCGAGCACATCGTGGAAATCATTCTCCGCGGCGTGGCCACGGACCGCGTGCGGGACGCGGCCAATGCGACACAGGCCGCTCCCGAACCTCGTAACGGCAACCGCGAAGGAGACGCCCGATGAGCCGCGCCCGAGTCGTCAGAACCAGTGGAGTCCTCCTGGCCGTCGGATTCCTGACTACACTCACCCTCGTCACCGCACTGCGTGCGAGCAAAGACGCGCCGACAGGCTCGCCCGAGTCGACGCGCGCAGTGCCCGTGCGTGTGATCTCGCCGACCTCCGTCACCGGCCAGGTCGAGCGGACGGCGACCGGAACCCTCACTGCCGTGCGTGAAGTCCGCGTCGGCTTCCCGGTCTCCGGGGTAGTGGCGCGTATCGAAGCGCACGAAGGAGACCGGGTCCGCGCAGGCGAAGTTCTCGCCTCGCTCGACACGGTGCCTTATCGCGCTGCTGCGGACCAGGCGCGGGCTCGCGCCGAGTTCCTTCGGGCCAGACTCGAACGGAGCCGCGCGCTCGCGGAGTCGGGAGCGATCGCAGGCGAGGAGCTGGACGCAGACGAGGCCGAGTTGCGCGCGGCGGAAGCGGAACTCGACCGGGCGGAATGGAACTGGCAACGGTCGACACTCCGCGCGCCGTTCACGGGCGACGTACGGTCGGATCGGATCGAACTCGGTCAGGTGGTGAGTGCAGGCGAGCCTGCGTTCGAGCTGATCGCTGTCGACAGTCTCGAGGTGCGAGTGTCGGTCGCCGTGAGCGACCTCGCTCGGATCGACTTCACCGCGCCGGTCGATGTCCGATCCGTGGACCGCCCTGCTCACGCCGCGCGTGGCCGGATCGTCCATCCTCCCGTCAGTGGCGACCCGAGGACGAGCGCGGTGCCGATCCTCGTTCGACTCGACAACCGAGACCGCACTCTTCTCGCCGGGACGATCGCTGAGGTGACGTTCACCGGTTCTTCCCAGGTCGTTCGGCCCACGGTGCCGCTCTCTTCCCTCCGCGTCGCCTCGAATGGAAGCGTCGTCTACGTCGTGGAGGACGGAACGGCGCGGGCACGCACGATCGAAACGGGGGCGGTACGGGATCGTCTGGTCGAGGTGACGTCCGGGCTCGATCCCGACGCGCGCGTAGTGGCCGAACCACCGGACCGCCTGCGTGACGGAGACGCCGTCGAGATCGTGGAGGGATGAGACAAATGTCGATCACGTCGTTCTCCTTCCGCAACTACCGGTTCGTCATCGTCGTCACCGTTGCCGCGCTCGCACTCGGAGTGCTCGGTTTCCTTCGGATGCCGCGCCAGGAAGACCCCACACTCTCTGCGTTCAGCGGAGTGATCACCGTCGTCTACCCAGGGGCGTCGGTCGACGAGATCGAGGAAGAGATCATCGAGCCGCTGGAGAAGGCGATCCACGGCTTGGAAGAGGTGGACCTGGTCGAGAGCACGGCCCGCTCTGGGTTCGCAACCGTGAATGCGGAGTTTCGCGAAGACGCCGACAAGGACCGTGCGTACGACCTCCTTCTCCAGGAGCTCTCCTCGGTCGAACCGAACTTCCCCGACGGTGTGGTCGACGTACGAAGCCTCGCTGGGAAGCCGTCCAACGTCGCGGTCATGCAGATCGTGGTCCACTCGGCGAGTGGCGATCGTTCGCTGCTCCTGGACTGGGCAGAAGAGCTAGAAGGACGCCTCCGCTCCCTTCCGGACGTCAAAGAAGCCGTTCTCCGCGGCGAGCTCGAGCGAGAAGTTCACGTGATGGTCGATCCGGATCGTCTCGCGGAATCGGGACTCACCCTCGGAAGCGTGCAGGACGCACTCGCGGCCGGGGAAGCGAGGATCCCCGGTGGGGCCGTCACAGCGGGCACCCGAAGGCTCTCCGTTCGCTCCGTGGCGCGGTACGAGTCGGCGGAAGGCATCGGCAACACGGTCCTTCGCACGGTCGAGGGAAGGCCGGTGCGCGTCTCGGACGTCGCGCGAGTGGAGTTCGCGAACGCCGATCCAAACTACCTCGTGAGGCACGACGGGGAGCCGGGAATCAGCGTCGTACTGACGATGAAGGAAGGCCACAACGTCTTCGACCTCTCCAAAGACGTGGACCAAGTGCTCGGGAAGTTCCGTCAGGACCTTCCGACGGGTTTCGCAGCCACCGTCGTAGCCGACCAATCACGCGACGTCGCGCGGCGGCTACACGACTTCGGCGGAAGCCTCCTCCAAGGTGGACTCATCATCGCGCTCTTCGTGGCGATTCTGGCGGGCTGGCGGCCCGCACTCGCCGTCGTCTCGGCACTCCTCCTCTCGGTGGGCGTGAGCTTCTGGCTCCTCTCGATGTTCGGACTCGCACTCCAACAGATGTCGATTGCGGGCCTCGTGGTCGTGCTCGGGCTACTGGTGGACAACGCGATCGTCGTGGTGGAGTCGATCCTCCAGAGACGACGGGAAGGTGCAGACATCCGGAGCGCCGCGATCGAAGGTGCGGACCTCGTTGCGTCAGCGGTCGCGAGTTCCACTGCGACCACTGTCGCCGCATTCGTCCCGATGATGCTCATGGCGGGATCCGTCGGCGAGTTCACGCGCGACATCCCGATCGTCGTTTCGGTCGTCCTCATCGTGAGTCTCCTCGTCGCGCTCTGTCTGACCCCGCTCCTCGCCTCGCTCTCCATGGGAGACGGCCGGGAAGGGCGGTCGCTGAGCCCTTGGTTCCGGAAGCACATCGTCGACGGCTTCTACCGGAGGAGCATGGACCGCGCACTCGCAGCGCCGTTCCGTGCTCTCGGCATCGCGTTCGCAATCGGGCTCCTACCGTTCGCACTCGCGCCCTTCCTCGGCATGAACTTCTTCCCCCGCGCCGAGAAGGACATCTTCCTCGTTCGGGTCCACGCCCCTGAAGGCACGTCGCTCGAAGAGACCTCGCGCCGAACCGAAGCGGTGGAAGCGTGGCTCGAGCAGCAGCCGGAGGTGGTGGGCGTCACGACGAACCTCGGGGAAGGCAACCCGATGGTCTACTACAACCAACTCCGCGCACCCGCCGCGACGCACTTCGCGGAGCTCATGGTCGAAGTCGCCGGAACGAACTCGGAGGAGCTTCCCGAGCTGGCAAGGCGAACGAGGGACGCGTTCGCCGGGTCGCCCGACTTCGTTCTCGAAACGAAGACGTTCACGCAAGGGCCGCCGATCGGACTGCCGGTGTCGCTACGCCTCTACGGGGACGATCTCGAACGCCTCTCCGCCCACGCCGATCAGATCGCCGGAAGCCTCCGGCAGATTCCGGGTGCGATCAACGTGCACAACGGACTCCGTCCCGGTGCGCCGCGGCTCGACCTCGAAGTGGACCCGGTCAAGGTCGACCATCTCGGGCTGAACGGACTCGCTGTCGCCCGCGAAGTGCGACTCGCTCTGGCAGGAGCGCGCGCCGCGGAGATGCGTCGGGACGAAGACGGCATCGATGTGGTCGTCCGTGTCGCGGAGAGCGGCAACGAGCGGATCGACGATCTCGAGAGGATCCGCTTCCCCTTGCCGGGCGGTGGGTCGGTGCCACTGGCACAACTCTCCCGGCCGACGCTCGCGCCGACCTTCGCGGAGATCTCGCATACGAATCTCGAGCGCTCCGTGATCGTGGGCGCAGACGTCGACGGCCGACTGGCGACGGAGGTGATGTCTGATCTCCTCCCCATCGCCCAGGCACTCGACCTTCGCGCAGACGAGTCGTTCGAGGTGATCGGAGAAGACGAAGAACGAGACCGCGCGTTCCTCTCCATGTTGATGAACGTGATCGTGGCCGCCGGGCTCATCTATGGAATCCTCGTCCTCCAGTTCCGTTCCTTCCTCCACCCGCTGCTCATCTTCACGAGCATCCCGATCGCCTTCAGTGGCTCGATCGCGGCTCTCTTCCTCGCCGGCTGGGCGTTCAGCTTCACCGCGTTCATCGGCCTCCTCGCGCTCACCGGGATCGTGGTGAACAACGCGATCGTCCTCGTCGACCGGATCAATCAGCTGAGGCGCGACGGGGCGCCACTCACCGAGGCCCTGGTGGAAGGTGCGACGAGCCGGTTCCAGCCGATCCTCCTCACGACGGTGACGACGATCTCGGGACTCCTTCCGCTCACGCTGAGCGGATCCAGCATGTGGGCTCCGCTCGGGTGGGTCGTGATCGGTGGGCTTCTCTCGTCCACCATCGTCACTCTCCTTCTCGTGCCGACTTCCTACTTCCTGATGGAACGACGCGGCGAGAGCCGTCGCACCGGTGGAAGCCAAGCCGAGGAGGAACCGACCGGACGTCCCCGCTGGAAGTCGATTCCACGACTCGCGCGCATCGGACTCCCGCTGGTCGTCCTCGGCGTCGGACTCGGCGTTGGCCCCGGAGCGGGGTTCGCGTTCGCCCCCGGCAGCGCTCTTGCGACCACGTCCGGAACTGCCGTCGAGTCGCCCTCTCTCGCGTCGTCATCGTCGTTCCCGAGCGCGTCACCCGGATGGCCGTCTGCGTCCCGTGATGCCCTCCCGGAACTCGGATTCGAAAGCGTGCTCGCGCTGCTCGAAGAACGGAGCCCGGAACTCGCCATCGCGCGCGCCGAGGTGGATGCAGCGACAGCCAAGACATCGCTGGCCAGTTCGACCCGCTGGCCTGTGCTCCAGGCCAGCGCGAGTTGGGAGGTGACGGACGACCCGTTCCAGACATTCGGGGTTGCCCTATCCCGCGGCGAGAATCCGTTGCTCACTGCGCCTCCCGACCACGTCGACGCCGTGCGAGCCGAAGTGCGCGGACGGTGGGTGCTCTGGGATGCGGGGCGTGGATCGCAGGTGGATGCGACGCGCGCGGGACTCGCCGCAACGGAGTCAGGTGCCGAGTGGACTGCGGCAACCGTCCGGTACCAGGCCGCGGCGGCGTACTTCGGACTCGTGGCGAACCTCGGAGAGGTGCGCGTGCGTGAGGCGGCACTCGCCCAGATCGATCGCGAGTTGGAGGATGCACGGGCGCGTCTCGAGGTTGGGCGGACGGTCGAAGCCGACGTGCTCGGTCTCGAGGCGAGGCGACACGCCATCGACGCGGAACGGATCGCAGCACTCGGAGACGTTGCAGCCACGGAAGCCGCGCTCGGCCGCCTGCTCCGGCTGCCCTACTCCGACCGGTTTCGGCCGGACGAGGCCGACTCGATCGCCGCTCCCCCCGTTCCTTCGCTCGAGACCGCACTCGCGAGGGTGACGTCTCGGTCCGATGTCGAGGCGAGCGTGCGCGCGGCCACTGCCGCCGAACTCGCGTATCGTGCTCAGCGCGGAGAGAGGTGGCCCAAACTCGTCGCCTCCGGGAGCTACACGTCGACGACTCCAGAACGCGAATGGGACGACGAGAGCCGCACCTACGCCGCCGCGGTCGGCCTCGAGTGGACCGCCTTCCGCGGAGGCGGAACCGGCGCCGAGATCGAACAACGGGCCGCGGAGTGGAACCGGGCCGAACGGGTCCGGGACCAAGCCGAGGCGACCGTCGTCCAGGAAGTGGTCGAGGCATGGACGGGGCGCGAGACGGCACGCCGTCGCCTCGACGCCGCCCGGGCCGGTCGGGCCGCGGCGGCCGAAGCCCTACGCGTCGTGGAGCTGCGATTCCGTGAGGGACGCGAGACCCTCGCCCGCTATCTCGAAGCGGAACGTGCCCACACGGAAGCGGCGAGCCTCGAGACCCGGTCCCGTGCAGGACTCTCCATCGCCGAGGCCCGGCTGGCCTGGGCGGTCGGAGAGCCGCCGACCGTCGTCACGTCCCGGTAGGCTTTCGGGATCGTAGAGTCCGCACCGAAGCGAACAGTTGTCAGGAGCGCGCGGTCGCTTTCCGTCCGGTCGTCCTCTAGACTCCACCCGCGTTCCGCGCGGATTGGACGTCCTCGCCGAGAGAGACGCGGACGAAAGGTGTTCCCGTTGCCCCAAGCCACACTCTGGATCGTGTTCGGATCGTGGGTCCTCCTCCTCGTCCTCACCCTCGTGTCGTTCTTCACCTGGAAGGACGACGATGAGGAGGGGGCGTCGTGACCGGATCGTTCGACGGTTCACTCCTGCTCGGGTTCGGGCTCTACCTCCTCCTCATGCTCGTCGTCGGCGCCGTGACGGTGAAGTACATGAAGGGGCTCGACGACTTCGTCCTCGGCGGGCGGAGGCTCGGTCCGTGGGTGACGGCCGTGAGCGAGCGCGCCAGCGGCGAGAGCGCCTGGTTCCTCCTCGGACTTCCGGGAGCCGCCTATGCGGCAGGCTTTCGTGAGTTCTGGTCCGTCATCGGAATCGGCTTCGGGATCTTTCTGAGCTGGAATCTCCTCGCGCGTGGTCTTCGCCGGATGTCCGAGGAGACCGGCGCGCTCACCATTCCCGACTTCCTCGCGAGACGGTTCGGGGGACGCGACCAGAGCCTTCGCACCATCGCGACCCTCATCCTTCTCGTCTTCTACACGAGCTACATCGGCGCACAGCTCGTCGGGTCTGGCCAGATCCTGGAAGCCACGTTCGGAATCGACAAGACGGTGGGGATGGCGATCGGCGCGTTCGTCGTCGTGCTCTACACGATGCTCGGTGGGTTCTTGGCCGTGGCGTGGACGGACCTCTTCCAGGGTCTCCTCATGGCGGCGGTCGCACTCATCCTCCCGATCCTCGGGATCGCGCAGCTCGGCGGTTGGGATGCGTTCGTCGCGACTCTGGTCGCGAGCTCTCCCCCTCCAGAGCCCGGGGCGGCGCCTGCGTTCCTCGCGATGGATGCCGGTCAGACCGGCCGCGCGTTCGTCTTCGGAGTGATGATCGGCAACCTCTCCTGGGGACTGGGATACTTCGGACAGCCGCACCTACTCACGCGGTACATGGCGATCCGGAGCGTGCGGGACTTGCGGCTCGGGACGCTCATTGCGATGAGCTGGGTTCTCATCGCGTATTGGGGCGCGGTCTTCATCGGGTTCGTCGGCCGAGGCGTCCTCGGTCCGGAACTGGCCGAGGCCGAGCAGGTCATGCCGCTCCTGACGAAAGCGCTCGTACCGTCCTGGCTCGCCGGCATCTTCATCTCGGGCGCCGTCGCCGCGATGATGTCGACCGCGGACAGCCAGATCATGGTCGCGAGTTCGAGCCTGATCGAAGACGTCTACGTGAACCTGATCCGGCGGGGACAGCCGACCGAGTCCCCCGCACGGCTCGTTCTTCTCGCGCGCGTCTCTGCGTTCGCCATCACCGCACTCGCACTCTTCCTCGCCTTCGTCAGTCGGGATCTCATCTACGACATGGTCGCGTACGCTTGGGCCGGGCTCGGAGCGTCGTTCGGCCCCACCCTGATCCTCGCGATCTGGTGGAAACGGTTCACGCGAGGCGGAGCCATCGGCGGAATGATCGTCGGAACGGTCGCGACGATCGTGTGGAAGAACGTGCCCGGGCTCCAAGAGTTGCTCGACATCAAGGTCGCCTCGTTCCTACTCGCTTTCGCGGTCGCCATCCTGCTTTCCCTGATGCGGATCGGCGACCCCGTACTCGCACATCGCAAGGAGCACGCCGCACGATGAGTCGTTCCCCTCTCTACTGGGTCTCGGCGATTCTCCTCCCGATCTCCGCCGCCCTCTACGCCCTTAGCCTCACGATGGACGTCGCCCTCGTGAAGACCTCGTTCGGCGTGATGGGGCTGATGAAGACGACCGAGGAGCCGGTCCGGCTGCTCAGCACCATCCGCACGCTCTACGAGCGGGGCGACTGGTTCCTCGTCGTGATGATCACGGCGTTCACCATCCTCTTCCCCGTGAGCAAGTACCTCGCTCTCGGAGTGGTGCTCACCCAAAGAGACCCAGCGCGGTCTCGTTGGCTCACCTGGATCAAGAACCTCGGCCAGTGGTCGATGGGCGACGTGTTCGTCGTCGCGTTGGTCGTCGTGATCGTGCGGATCAACAGCGGATTCGCGAACGTAGAGGTGGGTGTGCGCCCCGGTCTCTACGTGTTCGCCGCGTCCGTGCTCACGTCGATGTTCGTCTCTACGTTCCTTGCATTCGAACCCAAACAGAAGCCCAGTGAAGAGAGGACGGAAACACGATTGGCCCCGTCCGAGGAGAATCGATGACACCCCCGAAGAAGAGCGGTCGTCCAGGTGCAAGCGGCGGAAAGGGCCGAAGCGGCGGCGCGGGGCGCGGAGGTGGCGCGGGCCGGAGCGGTGGCGCCGGGCGGAGTAGCGGCGGCGGCAGTCGCAGGAGTGGTGGCGGTCGCGCTAGTGGCGGATCGGGCAGGAGCGGTGGAGGCAGTCGCGGTAGCGGCGGCCCGAGCCGCAGTGGTGGCCCGAGCCGCAGTGGTGGCCCGAGCCGTAGTGGTGGCCCGAGCCGTAGTGGTGGTCCGAGCCGCAGTGGTGGTCCGAGCCGTAGCGGTGGTCCGAGCCGTAGCGGTGGTCCGAGCCGTAGCGGTGGTCCGAGCCGTAGCGGTGGTCCGAGCCGTAGCGGTGGTCCGAGCCGTAGCGGCGGACCGAGCCGCAGTGGTGGACCGGGACGTAGTGGTGGTCCGGGACGTGGCCCGGGCGCGGCACGGAGCGGAGGTCCCGAACGCGCGCGCGGGACAGGACCGCGCAGTCGTGGTGCGGGGCCTCGAGATTCCCGCGGGATGGATCACCGCGGCACACAGGCGGACAAGGGCGTTCGGCGCGGGTTCCCTCAGTTCGAGGAGGAGACGGAGTTCCGCTCGGAATCCTGGGAACGCGCCGCTCTCGGCATCGAGTTCGGCGACGACGACGGCCCCGCCCCCTGGCTCTCGGAAGAAGAGCACGATGAAACCGGTCCGGACTGGGTCTTTGGACGTAACCCGGTCCGCGAAGCACTCGACGGAACGCGCTCGGTGCTGAGGCTCCTCGTCGCCGATGGAGCGGGCGGACTCACCACGATGATCGACGAGGCACGCGAGCAAGGCGTACCGGTCCAGCACGTACCCAGGATCCATCTCGACCGTCTCGCGCAGAGCATGCGGCACCAGGGAGTCGCGGCAATGGTCGCGGCGTTCGACTACACGACACTGACCGCCATCCTGGAGCGCGCGGAGGCAGCCTCCGAGCCTGCGTTCCTCCTCTTCCTCGACGAGATCCAGGATCCGCAGAACCTAGGCTCGATCCTGCGCTCCGCGGAGGCCTGCGGCGTACACGGCGTGGTCCTTCCCAAACACCGCTCCGCCGGACTGACGGCCGCAGTCGCCCGAAGCTCGGCCGGCGCGATCGAGCACATCCCCGTCGCGCGCGTCGGCAACCTCGCGACGACGGCCGCACAGCTCAAAGAGAAGGGGTTCTGGGTCGTCGGCACGGAAGCGTCCGGTGAAACGGACTATCGCGAAGTCGACTACCGCGTCCCGATCATCGTCGCCATCGGTGGCGAAGACCGAGGCATCGGCCGTGCCCTCGCCGGCCAATGCGACTGGGTCGTCCGTCTCCCCATGCGCGGAAAGGTGAACTCCCTGAACGCCTCCGTCGCCGCCTCCATCGTCCTCTACCAAGTCCTCGCCTCCCGCACCCCAGTCGCCGTAGCCGCCAAGAAGAAGCGCGCTGCGACCGGAGCAAAGGCGAAGAAGACGAAGAAAGCGAAGTAGCGAGCCCAAACGCCACCGACAAACGAATGAGCCGGCCCCACGCAGTGGCAGCCGGCTCTCTCACCAAGCGCAAAACCCAACAGAACGCACATCTAGCGCGCCGCAGGCGCGCCCACCTCCAGCACGGCGTCCGTACGAACGCGGACGCCCCATTCCGTTCCCCCGCACCCACGCCCATTGAGCGCCCGCGGGGTCCTGCAGGTTTCGTCCCTCGAAACCGGAAGGACCCCGTGGGTGCGTAGCCCCAGGGCCGTCGTCGTTGCGAACAAACGGCAGTCCGCGGAGCCTACGCGATCGCCTCGAACACGGATTTGATCACCGCGAGCGCATGATCGACCTCGTCCTTCGAGATGACGAGCGGCGGAGCGAACCGGATGATGTTGCCGTGGGTCTGCTTCGCGAGGAGGCCCTTCTCCTTGAGTGCGACGCAGACGTCCCAAGCCTGGAAATCGTCTTCGAACACGACCGCGTTGAGGAGACCCTTGCCGCGGACCTGCTTGATCTTCGGCTGCTGGATCTTCCGGAGTTCGCCACGGAGGTACTCACCGAGTTCGTGCGAGCGCTCCGCGAGGTTCTCGTCCTCCAGCACTTCGAGCGCTGCGAGCGCGACGGCGGCACCGAGCGGGTTTCCACCGAAAGTCGAGCCGTGCGTACCCGGCGTGAAGACGCCGAGGACATCGTGGTTCGCGACGACGGCAGAGACCGGGAAGACTCCGCCACCGAGGGCCTTGCCGAGACACATCGCGTCAGGCCGGATCCCTTCGTGGTCGACCGCGAACTTCTTGCCGGTGCGGCAGAATCCGGTCTGCACTTCGTCCGCGATGTAGAGCACGTTGTGCTTCTTGCAGATGTCGTACGTCTTCTTCAGGTAGCCCTCGCTCGGCACGTAGACGCCGGCCTCGCCCTGGATCGGCTCGAAGAGGAACGCGACCGTGTTCTCGTTGATCGCGGCTTCGAGCGCGGCGGGGTCGTCGTACGGGATCGTGACGAACCCGGGCGTGTACGGGCCGTAGTGGTCCTTCGCTTCGGGATCGGTCGAGAAGGAGATGATCGTCGTAGTGCGGCCGTGGAAGTTCTCGGCGACCGTGATGATCTCCTGCTTCCCGTTCGGGACGCCCTTGACCTTGCTTCCCCACATCCGCGCCATCTTGATCGCGGTCTCGACCGCTTCTGCTCCCGTGTTCATCGGGAGGACCATGTCGAAGCCGGTGTAGTCCGAGAGCTTCTTGAGGAAATCACCCATCCGGTCGTTGTGGAAGGCGCGGCTGGTCAGCGTGACCCGGTCGGCCTGGTCCTTCAGCGCCTGGATGATCTTCGGATGACGGTGTCCCTGGTTGACCGCGGAGTAGGCGGAGAGGAAGTCCATGTACTTCCTTCCTTCGGGGTCCCAGACCCAGACTCCCTCGGCCTTCGAGATCACCACCGGTAGCGGGTGGTAGTTGTGCGCACCGACGGTTTCCGCCAGGTGCATGATCGACTCGCTGGAGTTCTGCATCGTCTGCGTCGACATTTCGGTTCCCTCCTCGCCTCACGGGGCGACTCACACGGACCAGAGAATTCGGCGCAGTATAGGGGATCAGATGGCAGCGCCGTCAGTGACTTCCACCACTGATTGCGGCGAGCCCGGCCGGATCGGGCCCCGACACTCCCTGGTCGCCTTCCCGGCCCCGTGCTAGCCTTCCGCTTTCAGTGGACGTGCGGGACTGGCCGCCCGATCTGATTCGTAGGTAGCGGGATAGACACACGAGGCTCGCCTTGGGCTGAGCCCTGAGGGGTGCCGTCTCGAGGACGCTGAGCGAAAGGTGCTCGGGCCCGGCCGACACTCGACCGGCACGATCGACAGGACCGCAGGGTGACCCAACTGCAGGACAGATCTCTCCGCCGGGCCCGGACCCGGGCACGACTCGCCCGGCTCGGCAACCCGAACCGGGTCTTCTGGGAGAGTTCCTGGAACTCTCTCGTCCTCCAGCTCGCCGTCCTCTCGCTCCTCATCCTGGCCGTCCTTCCCGCGCCCCCTGGGCTCGGTCAGGCGGGATTCCGGACCCTCGGCATCTTCGTCGTCTGCTTCTCGCTCTGGATCTCGGCCGCGCTTCCTTTCGCGATCACGGGCCTCCTCGCGCTCTCGCTCCTCTCCCTCTACCGGGTCCTGCCTTCGAGCGAGGTCTTCAGTCTCTTCGGGAACAGCGCTGTCTTCTTCATCTTGGGCGCATTCATCCTCGCGGCCGCGATCATGAAGTCCGGCCTCTCGAAGCGGGTCGCGCTCTGGATCCTCTCCCGGTTCGGACGGAGTCCAGGGCTCCTCCTCTTCGGGGTCATCACGATCTCCTGGTTCTTCAGCCTCCTCATGTCCGAGCACGCGGTCGCGGCGGCACTCCTCCCCGTCATCCTGGAGCTGGTCGCAGCCGCGGAGCGGACGGAGCACCCGGAGGCACACCGCTACTCGCAGGGGCTTCTCCTCGCGATGACCTACGGCACCGTCATCGGCGGCACCGGGACCTTGCTGGGCGGCGCGCGGGCACCGCTCGCGATCGCCATCCTCCAGGGCTCGACGGGTGAGACGCTCGGGTTCTTCGAGTGGTCGCGCGCGGTCTTCCCGGTGACGCTCGGGCTCCTCCCGATCGGGTTCCTCCTCCTCTACTTCAAGTACGGGCGAGGACATCTCCCGGTCTCTGCACTACACGACACCCTCTCGGAGCAGACCCGCGAGCAAGGCGCAATGAGCAGCACCGAGTGGGGCACGGCCGGCGTCTTCCTCGCGACCGTTGCCGCGTGGGTCCTCTTGGGACATCAGGTGGATCTGGCCACCGTCGCGATCCTCTCCGCCGTCTCGCTCTTCGTCTTCCGGCTCGTCTCGTGGCGCGACACCGAGGAGTACGTCAACTGGGGCATCTTGCTCATGTATGGTGGCGCGATCGCGGTCGGTCAGGCGATGAGTGCGACCGGCGCGGCGCCGTGGCTCGCGCATCACCTACTCTCTTGGACTGCGGGGACACCGTTCCTCCTCCTCGCTCTCCTCGCTCTGATCGCAGGGCTCCTCACCGAAGGGATGTCGAGCGCGGCGGTCGTTGCACTCCTCCTCCCTCTCGGCATCGGACTCGCGGGAGAGAGCGCCCTCGCCGGCACTCCGATCGCGCTCGCGATCGCGCTCGCCGCGGGACTCGTCTTCATCTTCCCGACCGGCGCACCCGCCGTCGCACTGGTGCTCACCTCGGGTCGTCTCACCATCCGCGACATGGCGACGACCGGGCTCGTGATGTTCGGCGTCTCGTGGGCGCTCATCGTGCTGACGATCCGTTTCTGGTGGCCATACCTCGGAGTCCTCTCGCAATGAGCGACGAGGAACGTGTGACCCGCGACGAACTCATGACGGAGTTCCAGAACAACCTTCGGGTCGGTCTCCTCACCGGCTCGATCGGCGGAATCCTGCTCGGGCTGCTCTACGCTGCCGCCACGCTCGTCCTGAACCCGGAACTCCTCCGCTCCGGACGGGACGTCATCGTGCTCGTGCTCGGGCTCATCGCTGTCTACACCGTGTTCTGCCTGGCCCTGGGACTCATCGGCGCTCTCGGCAAGACGCTCCTCTTCCGGAGCACCGGTCGTCACATCTCGGACACGAAGACGGCCGCGTTCGTGACCGGTGCCGTCTTCTTCTCCGTCGCCGCGCTCTACGGCTACCAGTGGTGTCGCTGGCACCGGATCGGCGGACTCTCGCCGGAGACCTACCCGGGACCGGACCAGCTTCCGATCCTCATCACGGTGATCGCGGTTGCCGGGCTACTGGCGCGTCTCCTCACGTACGCGTTCTATCTCCTCATCGTCCACTTCAAGAAGCCGGAGCGCGCGCAGCCGGGCGATCTCAAGAAGGCGTTCCTCGTCCTCGCCTACATGGCCGGCGCCTTCGGAATCTTCGTGCTCGCGCTGCGGCTCGGAAACTCCGGCACGAGCGGGCCGGGCGCTTTCACGCGAGACGACGTCGGCACGTTGGAAGCGCCGGTCCGGGTGCTCGCCGTCGACGGAATCGGCGCGGCGGACGTCGCACGCCTGACCGCCGAAGGACGCCTGGGTCCTCTCGCGGCGCTCCTCAGCGGCAAGACTGCGGACGTGCCCGCTCCGGAGCATCCGGTCGCACCCGTGATCTGGACACGTGTCGCCACCGGGCAACCGCTCGAAGCACACGGCATCGTCGACTACCAGGCGCAGGTCGTGCGCGGTCTTTCGCGACCGTTCACGGTCGGCGCGAACCAAGTCGGGCTCTTCCAACTCTTCCAGGACGTCTTCCCATTCTTCCGTCTCACCCGTCCCGTGCCGATGCGGAGCTACATGCGCGGTTCGAAGGGTATCTGGAACATCGCGACGGACGCGGGACGGACGTGCGACGTGATCAACTGGTGGGTGTCGTACCCAGCCGAGTCCGTAAAGGGTTCGGTGGTGAGCGACAACACCTACCTTCGGCTTCGCTCGGAACTCTCGCGCGTGGAGGACGGCGTAGCCATGCACTCGAACGCTTCGGAGTCGGCGAACGCCCTCACGGAGGTACTCGACGACGCGCGACTCCGCTCCATCCGTCCTCAGGGAGAGACCTATCCCGGCTCGCTCCTCCTCGAACTCGCGCCGGCCCTCCGGCCCGATTCGTCGGTCGTCTCGCTCTTGTCGGGCGCAGAAGCGCACCTCGAGTCACTCCAGCTGCCGTCCGAGGTGCTCAGGGCCGACCTCTTCTACGCACAGTCCGCGATGTACCTTCTCGGCCGCGACCATCCGGATCTCTGGCTGCTCCACCTCCCCGGTCCGGACGTCTTCCGTCGCGTCCTCCGGCGCGACGTCGCCGACCAGGCAGCGAGGGACGACGCGTACAGCGAAGCACTCGACGCCTACTGGAGCGTGCTCGTCCCGGTACTCACTCCGCTCGTCGACGAGACGGCAACGGGAACGTCCGCAACGCGAACGGTGTGGCTCTCCCTTCCGGGATGGCCGCTCGAGGACACGCCGTCTGGCACGCGTACCGGATGGTTCGGCATCAGTGGCCTGAGCGTGGGAACGGGAACGCTGGAGCCGATTCCGATCGAGAGCCTCTGTCCCACGCTCCTCTGGCTGCTCGGCCTCCCCTACTCGGAAGAGATGCTCGGCAGCCCCGCAACCGGTGTCGTCGCAGACACGACCGGGCTCGGCAGCCCCAGGCAGATCGCCGCCTTCGGCCCGCTCGTTCCCCCGAACGATCCGCCCGTGATCGACCCGCAGACCGATCAGGAGCGACTGGAACTGCTCCGGAGCTTGGGATACATCGACGACTGACGGCCGATGGACGATCGGCGATGGGCGAAAGCGAGAGTCTCACGCCAATAGCGTCGAAACTCGTCCTCCCAGGTCGATCCGCGGCGTTCGAGACCGTGCTTCGCTCGTGCCCCCGCCCCGTGTACACTCGTAACGGTCGCGAGAGGGCAACGCTCTCCGAGCTCCCGGGCGAGCCCAGCAGCAGCGCCTTCCGTCCCCCCGACGTCTGTCTCTCAACGGTCCCGACGAGTCCCGCTTTCACAACGCGTCCCCCGCGCACTGCACAAGGGAAGGGCCATCATGCCGCGTCCATACCTCGTCACCTTCGCACTCTCGCTCGCGATGGTCGGAATGCTCCCGACCTACGCCCACTCCGGGCCGAACGCCGGCGGAACCCTCGTCCTCCACGCACCGGTCCCCTCGATCTACACGACCGACGGCGGCTACTGCGGATCGTCCGGCCTCACAGACTGCACGGGCGCGACTACGAGATTCGACTCGCAGGACCCGATCGTCGTCTTCGTACTCGCATCGTTCTTCCAAGACGCGGCCCCCCGGCTCGCCGGAGTCACCTTCGGCCTCGAGTACTCGGATTGCGTCGCGGTGATCGGCGGGGAGAGCTGCGCCGACTTCGAACTCGCGAACCCCGACTGGCCCGCTCCGGGATCGGGCACGGCGGTGACGTGGACTACTGCGCAGACGGATCATCTGATCGAGGTGTATGCGTTCGAGCTGTACGCAACGAGCAGCGACGGATGTACGTTCGGCCTCGCCCCACATCCGGACCAAGGCGGTCTCTTCGCCGACGACGCCGTGCCCTCGAACCTCGACCCGATCCAAGACTTCGGCACCTTCGGCTTCTACACCGAGGGCCGTCTCCCCTGCGCATTCCCGATTGCCGCGTGTTGTTTCGACGACGGCCACTGCGAGGTTCTGAACGAGATGGAGTGCCGCTCGGCGGGTGGCTCGTGGGAAACCGGCGAAGCGTCCTGCACGCCGAATCCGTGTCCCCAACCGCCCACTGGCGCGTGTTGCACGCCAGTGGGTGGATGTGAGGTCCGGACCGAAGCCGAGTGTGACGCGACGGGACATACCTACCTGGGCGACGGCACGGACTGCTCACCGAACCCGTGCCCCCAGCCGCCGGAGGGGGCGTGCTGCTTCCAGGACGGGGACTGCTTCCTCTTCGACATCTGGGAGTGCGCGGACCGCGGAGGCGACTACCTGGGCGACGACGCCGTGTGCGACCCCAATCCGTGCCCGCAACCGCACGCCGGAGCCTGCTGTCTCCCCAACGGCGACTGCCTGGTTCGCGTCGAATCGTACTGCCAGAACCACGGCGGGGAGTACCAGGGGGACGACACCTCGTGCGACCCCAATCCGTGCCCGCAACCGGTCGGCGCATGCTGCTTCGAGGACATGACCTGCCTCGTCCTCGAGATCGGTCCCTGCGAACTCGACGACGGGCGCTTCTTGGGAGACGGAATCGCGTGTGATCCGAACCCGTGTGAGGGCCCGGCGGGTGCCTGTTGCTTCGCGGACGGGACGTGCGAGGTCCTCTTCGAAGGCGAGTGCGCCCTCCGAGGCGGCTGGCACCTCGGCCCGGACGAACTTTGTGTCCCCAATCCGTGCCCGGAGGAAGTGGAGTGCGGCTTCGTCGCTTCGAGAGACGAGTGGGCCCACCGCAAGCGGCAGGTGCTGGAGACGCAACGGGAGGAGCGAGGACAACGCCCCGCCCAATCCGTGACGGACGCCGCCGGAGGAACGTCGCAAAGCCCTGTGACCGGTGGCTGCGGCGCTCTCTTCCACAACGCGGACGGAACGTACGAAGCCGGATACGGATGGGCCTACGGCGGAGTCGTCCCGCCTAACTTCGGTGCGTTCGCCGAGGTCTACGAGGTGGCGAACCAACGGGTCTGTGCCGTGCACTTCGACTTCACCCAGGTCGGCAACGACACGGGCCAGACTCTCGACGTGTACGTGTGGGAAGACGCGCTGGGCCAGCCGGCGGCGATTCTTGGAATCGTGGTTGGTGTGGATCCGGGCCCGATCGAGTTCTGGCCGCGCACGAGTCACCACATCGTTCCCGTGACATCGGACTGCTCGTCGAACGGAGCCTGGGTGGGCTACTGGGGCAACTGGCCGGGAGACACGGCCGGCTGGTACGTGGCGGCCGATCTCGACGGATTCGGCGGCTGCCCAGCCACGCTCATCGCACCCGGCATCGGGTACCCGACGGGATGGAACAACGTCTCGATCATCTGGGGCCCGACCAGGGCCCTCGGAATCAGCGCCGAGTTCGTCGACTGCGGCACCGTTCCCGTGGTGGAGTCCAGTTGGGGAAAGGTGAAGTCGCTGTTCCGGTAGAGCGGAGCCGGTCGGACGACGCAACGAGTCCAGACCCGTGTTCCGCCTCCAAAGTGGGAATCCTCCCCACGCATCGCCAACCTGAAGTGGCGAGAGCGCGCGGCATCGACGCAGTGCACATCTTGGAGTGGCCAGAACGGTCTGTATCGCGTCAGATCAATCGACGGAAAGTGCCAGATGGGGGATGCATCGGTGGGGAGCCTGCCCTATCCCCCGCATGAGGCCGTCTCGCGCCGATGCAGCGCGTTCTGGCGCCTTCGGGATAGCATCCACGCCGACCGAATGCTACTCTCCTCCTGTGTAAGACATAGCACCGGGGGCATGGATGACTTGGACACCCGACCCCGCCTTCGCCTCCATCTCTCGAACCGATCCATCTCCAGTGGTTCATGACAGAGTCCACGCCTTGGCACGTCTCGCCAAGGTGCCGCTCCGGCGTGCGCGCTCCTTCGTGCGTCCCGCCCGAGCTCCGTTCCGGCGTGCGCCCTCGTTCGTGCGACGCACCGGAGCCCGTGGCCGAGGTTCGCCTCCTACTGGAACGTGAGGTTCGCATGATGCACTCCCCTTCCTGGGTTCGTTCGATGACGACACTCGCAACCTTCGCAGCTTGTCTTCTCATCGTCAGCGCATCCCGGGCCGAGATCAGCCCGAACTCGGCGGGCTCCCTCATCCTCCATGCGACGACTCCGGTGGAGATGACGGACGCAGGGGCACTCTGCGGCGACGCCCTTCTCGAGGACTGCGCCGATGCGGTTATCCGCTCGGACCGGAGCGCACCGATCGATCTGCACGTACTCGTCGCGTTCCCGGAAGGCGCGTCGCCACGCCTCACCGGAGTGACGTTCGCCGTGGAGTACGAGGACGACGTCGTCATCCGCGAGTTCCAATGCTGCGGCGACTTCCAGCTCGCGGATACCGACTGGCCCTGGTCCGGGACGGGAACCACGGTCGCGTGGAGCGCCCCGCAGGAAACGCAGTTCATCGAGGTCTACACGTTCCGCGTCGTACCGGCCGCGGGAGCCGAGAGTGAGTTCCGCATCACCCCACATCCGCTCCGGCCCACCGCATTCACCGATGACGCAGTCCCACCCAGGCGGGTTCCGCCGCAAGGACTCGGCAGCTTCGGTTTCGGGGTGGATGGCAGCCTTCCCTGCCCGCTCCCGGACGGAGCCTGCCGAAACGTGGATGGATCGTGCGAGATCACTCTGGAGTCCGAGTGCGTGGGCGAAGGCGACGTGTGGGAGGGGCCTTTCGTTCCATGCGTCGCGGTAGACGGGATCGGTGCGTGTTGCGACTTCGACTGGAATTGCACGATCCAGACGTACTTCGACTGTACGCGACGCAGCTACGAGTTCCAGGGTGACGACACCCTGTGTTCGCCCAACCCCTGTCCGCCACCGGTGGGAGCGTGTTGCGGCTATGACTGGACATGCGAGATCAAGACGAGGACGGACTGCATGTGGTGGGGCCAGTACTACGACGGCGACGACACGGTCTGCACTCCGGAGTTCTGCGTCCGACCGCCGATGGGAGCCTGCTGCTTCGACACCGGAAGCTGCGTCGTCTTGACGAGTGACCGCTGCGCCGTCCGCAGTGGAATCTACCTCGGGACAGACGTCCCTTGTGATCCGAACCCGTGTCCGAGTGGCCCGTGCTGCTTCCGGGACGGACGCTGCGTGATGCGGACGGAGGAGTCGTGCATCTCGCTCGGCGGTGACTACCACCCGGACCAAGACGACTGCGACCCGGATCCGTGTGCCGGATCCCCCGGCGCCTGCTGTTTCGAAGGGGACGTCTGCACCATCGTCTCGATGGCCGACTGCGTCGAATCCGACGGCCTCTTCCTCGGTCCCTGGATCTCGTGCGATCCCGGCAGCTGCTCCGGCGGCCCCGGAGCGTGCTGCGTCGCGAGCGGCGATTGCCGATTCGAGAGCGCCGCGGACTGTGCGAAGTTGGGTGGCATCTACATCCTGCCCGGCGAACCGTGCAAACCGGACCCCTGCACGTACCAAGCGGACTGCGGATCGACCGAATCTCTCGAAGGATGGACGGACAAGGTTCGGCAGGTCCGCCAGGCCCAAAGAGGCAGGGAGGGCGACGCACCGGAGATGCGTCTGCCAGACCAAGTCAACGGATCGTCCCCTCCCTTTCCGCGAGGGAACTGCGGAACCGTCTACTTCAACGCAGACTTCACCTTCGAAACCGCGTACGCCTGGGGCTATGGCGGAGTGCAGGCTCCTGCCTACGGCACCTTCGCCGAAAGCTATGACGCCATCGGAGTCCTCGTTTGCGGCATCATCCTCGAACTCACGCAGCCGGGTGGCGTTGCTGGCAGAACCATCGACCTCTACGTCTGGGAGGACGACCAAGGCGAACCCGGAACTGTCCTCGGGATCGCCACCGGAGTCGACCCTGGCCCGGTCGCAACCTGGCCCTCCGTGAGCACGCACGAGTTGAGCATCAGCTCCAACTGCACCGACTCCGGCCGGTTCCACGTCGGCTACTGGGGAGACTGGCCCGGCGAGTCCGCGGCCTACTACATCGCAGCAGATCTGGACGGGTTCGGCGGCTGTCCCATGACGCTCATCCCTCCCGGAATCGACTACCCGTCGGGCTGGGACCGGGTCTCCCTCATCTGGGGATCGACGCGCGCCCTGGGGATCGGAGCCGAGGTAGGCGAATGCGGGACCGTGGATCCCGTGCACGAGAAGAGCTGGGGCCAGATCAAGGCGCTCTTCCGCTAGAGGTTCGAATGGCACACTTCCCTTCCTACGTTCGTTCGGCGACGGCACTCGGCTTGGGGGCGATCGCTCTCCTCGCGGTCACTACCTCTCGCGCCGAGATCAGCCCCAACTCGGCGGGCACCCTGATCCTCCACGGCACCACCCAGGTCGCCCTGACGGACGGAGGAGTGATCTGCGGCGAACTCGCTCTCGACGATTGCCGCGATGCGATCGTCCGCTCGGAGTGGAGCACGCCGACCGACCTGCACGTGCTCGTTGCGTTCCCAACCGGCGCCTCGCCGCGCCTCACCGGAGTGACCTTCGCCATAGAGTACGAGGACGACGTCGCCATCGACGAGGCGGGGTGTTGCGGCGATTTCGAGCTCGCCGAGGCCGGCTGGCCGTCGTCAGGGACGGGAACCGCGGTGACGTGGACCCACCTACAGCAATCCCAGCTAACCGAGGTCTACACGTTCCGCGTCCTGCCGGCCGTGGGAGCCGATAGTGAGTTCCGCATCGCCGAGCATCCGCTCCACGGCACTACGCTCGCCGACGATGTGATCCCTTCGAGACTCGTCCCGCCCCGGGGGCTCGGCAGCTTTGGATTCGGGATGGACGGCAGTCTCCCCTGTCCGCTCCCGGACGGAGCCTGTCGAAACGCGGACGGATCGTGTGAGATCACACTGGAGTCCGAATGCACGGGTCTAGGCGACGTCTGGGAGGGACCGTTCGAGCCGTGCGTCGCGGAGGACGTGGACGGAGCGTGCTGCGACGGTGGCTGGGGGTGTGCAATGCGCACGTACCTCGACTGCACCCGCAGAGGCCACGAGTTCCAGGGCGAAGGTTCCCTCTGCTCACCCAACCTCTGTCGTCCGCCGGTGGGCGCGTGCTGCGGCTACGACTGGACATGTGCGATCAAGTCGAGATCGGACTGCTCCTTGTGGGGACAGTGGTACGAGGGTGACAACACGGTCTGCAGTCCCGAAGTGTGCGTTCCACCCCCAATGGGAGCCTGCTGCTCCGACACCGGAAGCTGCCTCGTCTTGACGAGTGACCGCTGCGCCGCCCGCGGCGGGAACTACCTGGGCACGGATGTCCCCTGCGACCCGAACCCGTGCCCGAGCGGTCCGTGCTGCTTCCGCGACGGACGCTGCGTGATGCGGACGGAAGAGTCGTGCATCTCGCTCGGCGGCGACTACCAAGCCGACGAAGACGTCTGCGACCCGGACCCGTGCGCCGAGTCCACTGGTGCCTGCTGCTTCGATGACGACGTCTGCACCGTCGTCTCGATGGCCGACTGCGACGCATCCGACGGCCTCTTTCTCGGTCCCTGGGTGTCGTGCGATCCGGGCAGCTGCGCAAGCGGCCCCGGAGCTTGCTGTGTCGCGAACGGCGATTGCCGATTCGAGAGCGCCGCGGACTGCGCGGAGCAGGGTGGCGTCTACATCCTGTCCGGCGAGCCCTGCAAGCCGGACCCGTGCGCATACCGGACGGACTGCGGTTGGACCGAATCACTCGATGGATGGACGGACAAGATCCGGCAGATCCGGGCGGCCCAGAGAGAACGCATCGCCACCGCGCCCGCAATGCGACTGCCCGACCTAGTCAGTGGAACGGTCCCCCCCGATCCCGAGGCCAGCTGCGGAACCTTGTTCTTCAACGCGGATTTCACCTTCGAGACCGCGTACGCGTGGGGCTATGGCGGAGTGCAGGCTCCTACGTTCGGCGCCTTTGCAGAGAGCTACGAAGCGCCCGACGGTATCGCATGCAGCGTCGTTCTGGAACTCACCCAGGACGGTGGCGCCAGTGGACGGACGTTGGACCTCTACGTGTGGGAGGATGTGCAGGGCGTGCCTGGAGCCGTGCTCGCGGCCCTCCCCGGAGCAGATCCCGGCGTCGTGGAGTCCTGGCCCTCCGTCAGCACACACGTGTTCACGATGAACTGCCCGTGTTCGGACGCATTCCGGCTCCACGTCGGGTACTGGGGCGACTGGCCGGGAGAGCCGGCGCCTTACTTCGTCGCGGCGGACCTCGACGGGTTCGGGGGCTGTCCCAAGACCCTCATCGCGCCCGGTATCGGGTATCCGACCGGTTGGAATCAGGTCTCCGTCATCTGGGGACCCACCCGTGCCCTCGGAATCGGGATGGAGTACTCGCATTGCTGGGACCCCGTGCACGAGAAGAGCTGGGGACAGATCAAAGCTCTCTTCCGCTAGCAGGCTGATGAAGAACCCCTCGTCGGCCGCGCAGCGAACGAGGAGGGAGGAGTTCTTCAGCAGATCTGCACGCAATACAAGCCTAGAAGGGTGCGGAAGGAAGCCCGCAGGGACTTCTTCCGCACCCTTCTAGCGCGCGCCGGATGAGGCGTCGCCCATTCGGCGCCTCTTGTGGCAGTATCTCTCCTTTCCTGGGACCGCCCCGAACGGTCTCGGCCCGGTCCCGGATGAACGGAGGAGAGTTCTCGTGAACATCGATCTACTCAGAAGGCTTTGTGAGACTCCTGGAATCCCCGGACGCGAAGAGCGCGTCCGCGAGTTGATCCTGGAGGAGACCGAGGGTCTGTTCGACGAACGGTACGTCGACTCTCTCGGCAACCTGATCTGTCGGCGCGATCCGCGCGTCAAGGCGACGCGGGCGAAGGCTACGAAGAAGAAGACGGCCCGTTCGCGCTCGGCCGCGGCCAGCGCGAGTGCGGCGTCGGTCGGCGCGGGTTCCTCCGCCGACGGGCGCCCGACCCGCGTGATGATGGCGTCCCACATGGACGAGATCGGCTTCTATGTCTCGTCGATCGACGACAACGGATTCCTCGTCCTCAACCCCGCGGGCGGATTCGATACGCGGAACCTCTTCTCGCGCCGGGTCCTCGTCTGCACGGAGAAGAAGGACTACGTCGCGGTGATGAATCCGGGCGGACGGCCCGTCCACATCGCGTCTCCGGAGGACCGGAAGAAGGTGCCGACGGTGAAGGAGTTCCGTGTCGACATGGGCATGTCGGCCAAGGACGTGTCGAAGGTCGTCCAGATCGGGGACATGGTCGTGATGCACGAGCCGTTCCTCGAGATCGGGCAGAAGGTCGTCTCGAAGGCACTCGACAACCGGTTCGCCTGCTGGCTCGGGATCGAGTCGGTGCGCGCGCTCGACAAGGCGAAGACGGCACATGCCGCGGAGATCGTCGTCGCGTTCACGGTGCAGGAAGAGGTCGGCCTGCGTGGAGCCAAGGTGGCGGCGAACGCCGTCCAGCCGGACATCGGTATCGGTCTCGACGTCACCCTCGCCTGCGACACGCCGGACGTTCCGGAGAGCGAAGCCGTGACGATCCAGGGGAAGGGCGTTGGGCTCCACGTGATGGACAGCTCGTTCATCTCGGACCACACGCTCGTCAAGGACATGGAAGCCGTGGCCAAGGCGAGGAAGATCCCGTACCAGCGGACGATCCTCCCGGCCGGTGGACAGGACGGCGCCGCACTCCAGCAGGCAATGGCGGGCGCTCGGGCCGCGGGCCTCGTCGTGGGCACGCGCTACATCCACACGGTGACGGAGATGATCGACAAGCGGGACTTGGCCGCGAGCCTCGATCTCCTCTGCGCGTTCCTTCCGACCGTGAAGTAAGCCGATCAGGAACCGAGCTGGCGGCGGGCCATGGCGATGTTCCGCTGGAGTCCCATCGCGATGTTGGGATCTTCGGCGAGCTCCAAGCCCCGCTGCCAGGCCGCCACCGCATCTCCCAAGCGATTGAGGCCGGCCAAGGCAGCACCTTGGCTCGCTCGGAGCGATGCGGAGTCTTCACCCAGCTCGAGCGCGACTCCGAACTGGGCGAGTGCTCCTTGGTAGTTCTGGATCGCGACGAGTGCATTGCCGTAGTTGATCCGTGCTTCCGGCCAGGCCGGCATCTGCTCGACCGCTTTCCCATACGCGTCCGCCGCGGCGAAGAGTTCACCCGACTTGCTACTCCGCCATCCGAGACGGAAGTTGAGCCTCGCGTCGTCCGGATCGACCTGCTTCGCCTCGGCGAGAAGGGCGTCCCCGTCCTCCACCCGTCCCGTCTCGTAGGCGAGTTCGGCCAAGCTGACGAGCGGGTCGACCGCGTTCGGGTCCGCCTCGCGCGCGCGCTCGAAACTACGTCCCGCTCCGTCGAGATCTCCCATCTCCCGCTGCGCGCGTCCGATCGACGTCAGGATCTCCGAGCGTTCGCTCCCCTGCTCCGCCTCTCCGAGCGCGGCCTCGTATCTGCGGATGGCGGACGCGTAGTCTCCGGCCTGTTCGTAGACCTCTCCTTCGTGTCGCCACACCTCTACCGAAGGGTCGAGATCGCCCAAGATCGCGAAGAGCTCGAGCGCCCGGTCGCTGCGCCCGCTGAGCATCTCCACCTCGGCCGCTTCCTTGACGACCCGCGGATCGGAAGGCGCGAGGTTCAAGAGTCGCTCGTAGGCTTGCGTCGCGTTGTCCCACTGACGAGCCTGGCCATAGGTCGCGGCGAGCAGGTGAAGCAGGCTCGCGTTCTGCGGGTCTTCTCGTACCACGCTCTCGAAGAGACGGATCGCGTCTTCGTTCTTGTACTGTGCCGCGAGGAGCTGGGCTCTTCCGACCTTCTCGAACGCTTCGATCCGGTCCTTCGGATCCGCATACGTCGGCTCGCCCACCGTCCCGCCCCCCTGGAGATAGCCGAGGCTGCGGAGGCGCTCCAAGGTCTCGGCGTCGATCTCGACCTTGGCTTCCTCGGAGTCGACTTCGTCTTCCAGGTACCACGAGAGCCAAGACTCCATCGTCGCGACGAGTTCGGACTCGGCGGTGTAGATGTTGGATGTCTCGCCCGGATCGTGGCGAAGGTCGTAGAGCTCGGGGCGCGGCGCGCGGATGTACTTCCAGTTCGTGGACCGTACGCCCCGGAGGTCGCTCCATCCGAACTCGAGTCTAGGAGTCATCGTTTCCACGTACGCGACGGTGCTCGCCGGCGTGACGCCGCGGAGCCAGCTCGCAACGCTCAGCGATCGGGATCCCGCCCAGTCGTCTGCAGCCCACCCGAGCAGGTTCGTGATCGTGGGCGCGAGGTCACGGAGCCGGAACGTCTCGTCGATCCGGATGCCTCGCGTCTGCCCCTTCTTCGGATGTTCGGCCGGCAGACTGAGGAGACAGGGCACACGCTGCGTCGCGTCGTAGATGAAGTAAGAGTGGGTCCGCTCTCCGTGCTCGCCGAGGCTCTCTCCGTGATCTCCCACCGCGACGACGAACGAGTTCGCGAGCATCCCCTCGGCACCGAGGCCGCGAAGCAGACGCCCGACTTCGTGGTCCATGTACTCGACCTCTCCCAAGTACGGGCTCTTCGCGGCGTCGAACGGAGCCGGCGGATCGTACGGTTCGTGCGGGTCGAAGTAGTGCACCCAGAGGAAGTACGGTGCAGACGGATTGCTGCGCGACCCTGCCCACGCGAGTGCCGCATCGGTCGTCGAACCCCCGCGACGCTCGGCCGACTCGGAGTTGACCGAGGACGCCTGCTCCTCGAACCGGTCGTCGTAGACGCCAAACCCCTGGGCGAGACCGTGGGTGTGTTCGAGCGGGAACGACGAGACGAACGCCGCGGTCTCGTACCCGCGGCTGCCGAACCGCTCGGCCAGAGTCTCGAGAGACGGACCCGCTTTGTACCGCCCGTTGTCCCGGACCCCGTGTTCGTACGGATCGAGCCCGGTCATCAAGGTTGTATGGGACGGCAAGGTCATCGGGACGGGCGACACCGCTTCCTCGAAGCGGACGCCCTCCGCCGCGAGCGAGT
Source organism: Candidatus Eiseniibacteriota bacterium (assembly GCA_020633975.1). Lineage (GTDB taxonomy): Bacteria > Eisenbacteria > RBG-16-71-46 > CAIMUX01 > CAIMUX01 > JACKCR01. The sequence goes on from JACKCR010000002.1 coordinate 1,631,211, forward strand.
CGAGGACGTCGGTGCTGACGTCCGGGTTGCCGTAGCAAGAGAGTGCATCCGACCGGGTCGTATCGAGCGTGATGAGGACGACGCTCCAGGGTCCGTCTTCCCAACCTTCGTCCCAGTTCAACTGGGACTCGGCCGGGGGCGGAGGAGGGCCGGGCGCTTCCTTCGAGCACCCGCCGATGAGCACGGCGAGTCCGATGAGGGACAGATACTTGGCGGAGCCACGGAGGCACCGTCGACCAGAGGAGATGGCAGAGAACTTCATTCCGGGAGCCTAGCCCGCTTGATCGCCGCGGTGACCCGGTTTCTCACGAAAATGGGGAGATAGAACGAGAGGAGTCGACGCCGTTGGGCGCCCACTCCTCCCGTGTTCGTCATTGCGACGACGAAAGCAGCAAACTAGCGGTAGAGGCCCTTGATCTGACCCCAGGTGGTCTGCTCGACCGGAACGGCACCGTAGTTACCCTTCACCTGGAGGATCGCGGTCCGGCCATAGTTGATGTCCGGATCCCAGAGACCACCGTACCAAGCCCAGGTCTCGACGCCGTTGAAGTCCGTCTGACCACCCGTGCCGGTGTTGTCGTAACCGAACGCGAAGTAGGTGCCAGCCGGAACGACGATGTTCGCAGCGCTCACGTCGACATAGGTGTAGACGGTGGGCGGGAACGTGTCGGGTCCCGGATCGACCGGAGTGAACTGACCGAAGTAGTCAGCCGTGTAGGCATCACCCGTCGGAGCGACGAGTCCGCCGAGGCCCAACCAAACCAGCCAGCCGTAGTCCTCGGTCATCGGACCGGCGCACGGGAAGCCGAGCTCGGTCAGCGTGAGGTCCGAACCGGTGTCGTTGTAGACGGTCGTGATGAACCACTCTCCCCAACCGTCGAAGCTGCCGCCGGTGGTGGGAACGAAGTCCTCAGAGCCGCCCGTGTTGTAGACCCAGTCCGCGCGCATGGTGCTCTCGGACTGCGGAACGCTAGGAGCCTGATCGAGGGTCGGCGTGCCGTCCTTGTGCGCAGTACCAGCGAAAGCCGGGACAGCGAGGAAGGTCGCGACGACGCCCAGAGCGAGTAGTCTTCTTACCATTTGAGTCCCCTCTGGTGAGGATGTGCGAGATCTGATGCCAAGCCGTAGGTGGGAGCGGACTTGGCTTCACCGGAACGCGGTCCCTTACGGGGAACCGGAAGGACCAAGGAAGCGGCCGTCCTTACTTCTCACCTGGTTAACAAGGATACGCCATGTCCGGATAAATCGGACATGACGAATGCAGTTCGGTCGAATCAGCTCAGCTCATTGGCCGAACAATGTCTGATGATAGCCGGTTTCGCGACGACTCCTGCACCCAATTCTCACGCGTCCGTCGATTCCCCATTGAGTGGACGCGATGCACCCCGACCGGGTAGCTTTGGGGACCATTTTCGATCCGTAGGAGGAGCTAGTGTCCTATCTGAGCTTCGAAGCCCGCCTCGCGGAGGCATTGGCCCAACTCGCTCCGGTGGAGCTGCCGGTGGACGAACGCCCCGCACTCGCCCTCGGTCGCCCCCCGCGCAAGGAGATGGGAGACCTCGCAGCTCCCGCCTTCGAGTTCGCCAAGCGTGCGAAGCGAAACCCTGCGGAGCTCGCCAAGGAGTGGGAAGCCCGGGTGCGCGCAGCTCTGGTCCACGAAACTCCCGAATGGCTGGAAGTGACGATCCGTGACGTCAAGGCGTTCGGACCGTACCTCAACCTGTTCTTCGATCCGGGATCGCTCGCAGCACTCGTACTCGGCGACGTGGTCGCCGAGGGAGCAACGTATGGGCAGGTCGCCCCCGGCTCCGGGCCGAAGATCATGGTCGAGTACTCCGCGCCCAACACGAACAAGCCGCTCCACCTCGGACACGTGCGGAACAACCTGATCGGGATGTCGCTCTCGAATCTTCTCGCAGCGGCTGGGAACGAGGTCATTCGCGTCAATCTGGTCAACGACCGAGGCATCCACATCTGCAAGTCGATGCTCGCCTATCAGCGGTTCGGGAACGGGGAAACGCCGGAGAGCACGGGCGAAAAGGGCGACCATTTCGTCGGCCGCTACTACATCCTCTTCGACCAGCTCGTCAAAGAGGAGAAGGCGACCTACGCTCAGAAGCAGGGCGTCGATCTCGCGCAGTTCTCCAAAGATGCGAAGAAGGGACTCGAAGGCGACGCGCTCAAGGCCCGGGAGCGGGAAGAAGAAGCGTTCGACGCACAGTTCGAGGAAGCGTCGGAACTCATGGGCGCGGTCCGCGAAATGCTGCGTGCGTGGGAAGCCGGGGACGAGGCCGTCCTCGCTCTCTGGAAGCAGATGAACGAATGGGTGCTCTCCGGGTTTCGGCAGACCTACGAACGGATGGGTTCGAAGTTCGACTATTGGTACTTCGAGAGCAACACGTGGACCTTGGGAAAGGACCTCGTCGAGAAGGGCCTCGAGACCGGCGTGTTCGAACGACACGACGATGGCTCGGTCTGGGCAAAGCTCGAGAGCAAAGGGCTCGCGGACAAGGTCGTCCTCCGGTCCGACGGTACGTCCGTCTACATCACCCAGGATCTCGGCACCGCCGTCCTCAAGCACCGCGACTACGGGATGGACCGGTCGATCTACGTGGTCGGGAGCGAGCAGCAGCAGCACTTCAAGAACCTCTTCGCCATGCTCGAGCTGCTGGAGTTCCCATGGGCGGGAGGCTGCTACCACGCGTCCTACGGAATGGTCACCCTCCCCCACGGGATGGGTCGGCTCAAGTCTCGCGAGGGCACGAAGGTCGACGCGGATGATCTCCTCGACACCCTCCACGACCTCGCGCTCGCGAAGATCGAAGAGGGCGGGTACGCGGAGAGCACGGACGCCGCGCGCGAGACGGCCGAGACGATCGGCCAGGGTGCGCTCAAGATGTATGTGCTTCAGGTGAGCCCGGACAAGAACATCCAGTTCGACCCGAACGAGACGATCTCGTTCACCGGCGACACCGGGCCCGCCGTCCAGTACAGCCACGCGCGGATCCAGGGCATCCTTCGGAAGGGGCTCGAGCAGGGCAAGGTCACGGCCGACCAACTCGAGGGCGGATTCCTCGGCCATGGCCTCGTGGACGCATCGCTCCTGGTCGAGGCGGAGGAGCAGGAGGTGCTGAAGAAGCTCGCCGACTTCGGCACGATGATCCGAACGTCGGCCGAGAACCTCACCGTGGCGCCGGTCGCGAACTATCTACTCGACCTGACCAAGCTCTACGCGCGGATGTATCACGAGCACGAGGTTCTCACCGCGTCGTCTCCGGAGTTGATGAGGGCGAGGGTGCAGCTCGCGCTCGCGGTCGCCCAGGTGGTCCGGAACGGACTCGGCATCCTCACGATCGATGCGCCGGAGCGGATGTAGCGCTGATACGGACCCGTCCGCGCGAAGCCGGGATCGGGCGGCCCGCCCAAAAGGAAACGAGGCGGAGAGTCGGGCGTAGCGACTCTCCGCCTCTTCACGAAAGACGGTCGATGGTCCGATCAAGCGGCCGAGACGGGAGACCCGGAACGGTCACCCTCACGACTCCCCGAGGAACGCCGACGACGACGGCCGCCGCGTCCTCCTCTTTCTCCGGACCCACGGGCGGCGCTTTGACGCCGCCTGCCTCCGCTACCACCACGTGAGGAGTCCGAGTTCGAGCGACGTCCAGAACGACGGCGTTCGCCCCCTCTCTCACGCGAGGTGCGTGTGCGGGCTTGCTCTGCAGCCGAGGGAAGCTTGAGCTCCCTCACGGTTGCCGGCTCTCGCATTGCGAGCATGGCAAAGGTCGCAAGCAGCGCACCCCGGAGTCCATCCACGAGGAGGAACTCCATGCCATTGAGCTTCAGCCCGGCCCCGTTCCCCTGCTGCGCGACAGCGAAGGTGATGACGGCGGAGATCACGAGGTACCCGCCGAAACCGGCCAGGACCTTGTACCCGGTCTCATCATCGGACCGAACTCGCATCACTGCGAACGCCTGGAGAGCGGCATAGAACAAGAGGGCGAGTCCCAAGACCAAACCGATGACCCGCGTACCCGCGTTCGTCATGTCGGCATGGCCCTCGAACCAGAACTTCGCGAAGGAACCCCAACTCGTGCTGGCCCACGCCCCCAGCACCACGTCCAACGCGACGGACACCCCCACCAAAGCGTATAGAACTCTGTGCATACGCTCCTTTCTCTAAAGGTTCACTGGAACAGGTGGGCGAGATCGTGGGGCACTCAGAAACCCACCAGGTACGAGCATACGAGTATTCGGTAAGCGCCGGAAGTCAGAAACCCGGCGGACGGGCGGCTAGAGCCCGAGCGCGGATACGGGTCGTACCGCGTCCATTACCGATCACATGATCGGTGCCCGGGTCGCCGAATTGGCGGTTGGTCACCGTGTCCGCGTCTGGTCGCCGTGTCGGCGTCTGGTCGCCGCGTTGGCGGTTGGTCACCGGATCCAGGCGACCTTCTGGAGTGCGGCCCGCTTCCCTTGCTCCACGCGGGCGAAGTACACGCCGACCGGCGCCGGCGTTCCGTCGTCGTCTCGGCCGTCCCAGGCCCAGATCGAGAGGCCCTGCGGACGCTCCTCCCGGTCCGCCAGAGTGCGCACCTTTCGCCCGCTCGCGTCGAAGACTTCGGCCGTGACGGGCCCAGGCGCGTCCAGCTCCGCCCGGAACTCGACCAGAGCGGACGACGGATTGGGCCAGACCTCGAGCCGCACCCGATCCCCGACCGGTGCCGGAGCGACGTCGTCGAGCGCGAAGTCGAGGACGTGAAGCCCTCCCCCGCACATCTCGGAAACGAAGACGTTGCCGCTCGGGTTGTTTGCGTAGACCCCCCAGATCCCCCGATAGACGCCGAAGCTGCAGGAGACGTCGTCCCAGCGGTCGTCGTCGTAGTACCCCACCTCGACCGGATTCGTCGGGTCGATCAGATCGAGAACGCGGAGTCCCCGGTCGTAGTACGCGATGAAGGCGTAGCGGCCTCGGACCATGATGTTGTGGATGGAGCTGCCGGACCCAACCTCGTACTCGGCGACCAGCACCGGCGCCTCCGGATCACGGATGTCGAAGACTCCGAGGTGGCCGCCCTCTCCTTCGTCGGACGTGAGCAGGTAGTTGCCGTCCTCGGTCGGCCAGCTCGCATGCGCATAGTGCACCGAGTCGTACGTCATGCCGGAGACACGGACGGGAGCCTGGACGTTCGAGAAGTCGACGATCTCCCACTCGTTCGCGGCCGCGTCCGGGTTGGCTACGTAGCCGCGCCCGTTCCATACGTAGAGGTCGTGGATGTACCCGGGGTCGTACCTGCCGACGAGAGGTGGAGCCTCGGGATCGGCGTTGAGGTCGAAGATCAACGTCGTGTCGAAGTGGACGCCGGCGAGGAAGAGGTACCCGCGATCGTCGATCCAGAGGTTGTGGCACCCGCCGTTCGATGGGATCTCGCATGGAGTCGGCCAACAGATCTCCCACTGCGGAATCGCCCCGACCTGATGCGCGTCGTACGGATCGGAGATGTCGACGATGAGCACATCGCCGATTTCGAGACACGCGTAGGCGTAGTTCCCCCAGACCTTCACGTCCTTGAGATCGTTCTGCTCCACCGGCCGCTCGACCAGTGATGCGAGCACGATGTTCGCGGGATCGGTGCAGTCGAGAACCCGGAGCGAGTTGCCGCAACAGAGGAGCGCAAACTCGCGGTCGTCCTGGGTGAAACCCCACACGTCTGCCACCCACGGATCGTAGTCGGTCACGGAGTAGGAGCCGAGGAGCTCGACCTCGAGTGACTCGATCTCCGCCACGCTCGGCCGAGTGACTCCGGCGACGAGGGCGACGAGAGTCGTGCCCGCTCGGAGCAGGCTCATGATTCCGTTCCGGAAGTGCACTCGAGAGTCCCTTCTCGTTGGTCAACGGGGCACGCCTGCCGATGAGGATAGCAGAGACGCATTCGGAGGTTTGGGGCTAGACTGCGGACCTTCAGGGAGGAGGCTCATGGCTACGCGGAAGAAGCATCCCGATCGTCCGATCAAGACGACCCACCCACTCCGGCTCTTCACCGGGTCGGCCAATCCGGCCCTGGCCCAGGAAGTCGCGAAGGCGCTCGGCGCCCCTCTCGGGAAGTGCACGACGACCCGTCTTCCCGACAGCGAGATCCACGTGATCGTGGACGAGCCGGTGAGAGACGACGACGTCTTCATCATCCAGTCCTGCTCGGCGCCGGTGAACGACCATCTGATGGAGCTCCTCCTCTACGTGGACGCGTTCCGGCGTGCCTCGGCCCACTCGATCACGGTCGTCGTCCCCTACTTCCCGTACGCCCGTCAGGAGCGGATGGCGCGCGGACGTGAAGCGATCAGTGCGAAGGTGGTCGCGACGACGATGGAGTCCCTCGGCGTCGATCGAGTGCTCTTCATGGACATCCACGCCCCTGCCATCCAGGGGTTCTTCAACATCCCGGTGGATCCTCTCACCGCGGTCCACGTGCTCTCCGCTCCCTTCAAGCGCCGGAAGAAGCTCCTGAAGCAAGCCGTCGTCGTCGCCCCGGACGAAGGACGCGTGAAGCTCGCGGGCAAGTACGCCCAGGCCCTCGACGTCCCGCTCGTCCTCATGCACAAACGGCGGATGGACTTCCGCGAGACGAAGACGACGCACGTGGTCGGCGACATCGAAGGCAAGATCCCGATCGTGATCGACGACATCATCGCCGGCGGGAGCGTCCTGGATCAGGTCGGCGCCCTCCTCCAGGCCGGCGCGGTGCCGGAGATCCACCTCGCCATCACGCACGGAATCCTGACCGAGTCGGCCATGTCGCGGCTGGACCGACCAGAGATCGCCGAACTCCTGGTCACGAACACCGTCCCGGCGGGGCCGGCTCGTCGACATCCGAAGGTGAAGGTCTGCTCGATCGCCCAGGTACTGGCCGACGCAATCGACCGGATCCACTGCGGCACCTCGATCGGAGATCTCCTCGGTCGCTGATCACGAGTCGCGGAACGAGCGGGACCGACCTGGTCCCTGCACCCGTGGTTCAGCCACGGCTACGCGATTCACGGCCATGCAGTCACGGCCACGCAATGGGCTCAGGCGACGGACCCAGGCGACGCACCGGCGCCATACGTTCGTACGCCCCTCCAACACGAGCGTGGTCCCGGGCGCTTCCGAGGTGGTACCATTCCAGGGGCCGATCTGGCGGTGTTTCCCCAGATCCGCGCACTCGCGAGCTGCACCGGGACGTACCAACGGAAAGGAAGGCATCCCACTCATGCCGAAGACGCGATTCCTACTCGCCGGATTCTGTGCTGTCGCGATCTCCGCCACCTGCGCCCACGCGCAGATCCAGGGCGAAGTGACGACGGCACGCGATCTCATCGAACAGATGGACCAGTACTACCAGCGGGTCCTACCGGACACGAAGCCGGAGACGGTGAAGGGTTCGGGCTACAAGCCCTTCAAGCGATACGAATGGTTCATGGAGACCCGTCTGGGCAATGACGCTGACATCCCCGTCGGCGCTCGTGGCCAGGCGTTCGACAAGCTCCAGGAGATGAGCGCCCGCGGCAGCTTCCCCTCCTGGTTCAGCCTCGGCCCGACGAACGTGGCCGGTCGCTGTCTCGCGATCGCGGTCGATCCCACGAACAGCAACATCGTCTACGCCGGCTTCGCATCGGGCGGCATCTGGAAGACCACTGATGGCGGCGTCAGCTGGACCCCGCTGGGTGACAACCTGCCGAGCATGTCGGTCAGTGCGCTCGCACTCGACGAGTCCAACCCGAGCACGATCTACATGGGCACGGGCGAGGGCTGGGGTAACGTCGACGCGATCCACGGGGTCGGCATCCTCAAGTCGACGGATGGCGGAGCGACCTGGAACACGACCGGCTTCACGTACGCGATCGCGAGCGGTCTCGACGTGTTCCGTCTCGAGTACGAAGAGACGACGGGCGTACTGCTCGTCGCGGCCGAGAACGGACTCTGGCGTTCCACCGACGGCGCCGCCACCTTCACCGAGGTGATGGAGTCGGGTGACTGGCGGGACGTGAAGCTCAAGCCGGGCACGACCGACACGTACTACGCGATCTCCCGTGGCTGGACCGGCCAGGGCGGATACAAGTCGACCGACGGTGGTGTGACCTGGACGCAGATGGCCGGCGGAGCTCCGAACACCGGAGTCGGCAACGGACGTCTCGCGGTGACCCCTGCCAACCCGAACTACGTCTACTGGTCGTTCGACGTCGCCGGCGCCGGAATCCGGATCTACCGCTCCACGGACAGCGGTGCGAACTGGACCCAGCGCTCGAGCGTGGTTCACGACGGTGGCCTCGGCCAGGGCTGGTATGACCTCTCCATCGCCGTCGATCCGCAGGACGCGGACATCGTCACGAGCGGAGGCGTCGAGCTGTACCGTTCGACCAACGGCGCGACCTCGTTCTCGCAGATCGCGACGAACGTGCACGTCGACCATCACGAAGCGGTCTACGATCCCTCCGATCCGGAGCGGATGTGGGTCGGCTCGGACGGTGGTGTCTACCTCAGCTCGAACGGCGGCCAGTCGTTCATTCCTCGCAACACCGGCCTCGTCACGCTGCAGTTCTACGCGATGAACCAGTCGATGACTTCGACGAACCTCGCCTTCGGTGGAACGCAGGACAACGGCACCTGGCGCTTCCTCGGTAGCCCGTCCTTCGGACAGGTCCTCGGCGGCGACGGGTTCGAGTGCGAAATCTCGCTCGACAACCAGCTCGTGTTCGCGGAGGTCTACAACGGCTTCCACTACCGCAGCACGACCGGCGGCAGCGGATTCACCCCCTCGAACTCCGGTATCTCCGAAGACGGTCCGTGGCAGACACCGACCCACATGGACTACTCCTCGAACACTACTTGGACGGGTCACAACGCCCAGATCTGGCGCACGACGAACAACGGCGGCTCCTGGGGCTCCGTGCTCGCGTCGGGCCTCGGCGGTGGACGCAGCATCGACCAGTCCTACAACAACCCCGACTACGTCTACTGCATCGGCGGTGCGCGGATCTTCCGCTCCACGGACCATGGCGCGAGCTTCACGCAGATGGCGCAGCTCTCCGTCGGGAACACCCTCACGGACATCACGGTTCACCCGGACAACCCGGACATCGCGATGGTCTGCACCGGCAGCTACAGCGGTTCTGTCCCGCGTGTGCTCCGCACGACCGACGGCGGGACGAACTGGACGGACATGACGAACAACCTCCCCGGCGAGGGTGCGCAGTCGATCACGTACAAGTACGACGAGCCGAACATCGTCTTCCTCGGAACCGACCTCGGCTGCTATGTCAGCTTCAACGAGGGCGGAACGTGGGAGCCGTTCAACGTCGGCCTGCCCTTCGTGATCTGTGACGACCTCCGCTGGCACCCGGACAACTTCCTGCGTGTCGGAACGCACGGCCGCGGAATGTGGGAAGTCGACATCACGGGCCTCGCGCCGTCGACCGCAGTCGACGACGCCACGCCGGAAGTGTCGCCGCTCACCATGCGGGTTCTCGGCAACCCGGCTGGCCCGAACGTCCCGACCTCGATCCGCTTCGGTCTGCGTGAAGCCGGCCGGGCCAAGATCGGTCTCTACGACACGAACGGCCGCCTCGTCTCCCTCCTCCTCGACCGCGAGGTCGAGGCCAAGGTGGACTTCATCGACATCCACACGAACTCGCTCCCGAGTGGCGTCTACTTCGTCCGTCTCGACGTCGGACCGGACAGCGTCACCCAGAAGCTGGTCGTGAAGCGCTAGACCCCGATCCGGACCGAGGCGGTGTCCCCGGAGACGCCGCCCGGCCCACCGGAACGGAATCTCCCGGGGAACCGGCCGAGTGCAACCCACTCGGCCGGTTTCTCATTTTGCTGGCACGCGAGACGCAGCGTTCCTCCCCAGTGTCGAGAGGAGGACACCATGCGTAACTTGGTTTCGTGGGCCGATCGGATCCCCTACCGCCGCCACCGTCCCGTCCCCTTGGCGGTGATCGTGGCGGTCACTTCATTCACCGCTTGCTCGCAGGACCCGGGGAGCCCCACTCCCCTGTCCACACCGGACCTCGGCTGGATCGCCCCGACCACCGGGGACACGTTGCGAGGTCGCATTCCCCTTTCCGCCTGGGCGGACCTCGGAGTCCCGGTCACGGGCGTGACCTTCTATGCGGACGGTGAGGAAGTCGTCCACCGGGACAGCCCTCCTTGGTCCGCAACGTGGCACCCCACGACGGAGGGGGGCGTCCTGGAGCCCTCCACGCGCCGGATCCGGCTGGAGGCGGAAGCGACCGGGGAGGGCGTCCGGATCCGGAGCGCTCCCGTCGACGTCTGGTTCGAGCGAGACGACCGCCCGGTTCTCGCGTGCGTGTTGCCGAGTCGCACCGACTGGATCGAACTCCAGCCCGGACGGTTCCTCCTCGCAGAGGGAACGGACCGGGAAGACGGCGCGATCGACCCGGCGCGGATCGTCTGGACAACCAAGCAGGGACGTCGAGCTTACGGAACGCAGTTCCCTACCGAACTGCTCGTCTCCGGCCCCAATGAGATCCAGATCCGGGCCCGGGACTCCGCTGAGAACGAGAGCGAGCTCAGCGTCTCCGTACACGGGTTCTCCTACGAGGGACGGAACTCAGCCATCACCGCAGCCAGGGATCTCCGATCCGCCCTCTCCGCCTTGGATCTCGCCCTTCTGGAGGAGCTCCTCCTACCCGAGTTCGAGCTCCGCGCCTGCGGCTCGGAGGGTGCGTTCCTGGTTCCGGATCCGCTCTCCCGTGCGGAGTTTCTCGGAGCCTTGGCCCGGCTCTCCGACGACACGGACCTCGACCGCCTCGAATGGGCTGGCATCGTGGCACTCCAGGGGGACGAGTCTCGGTCCTGGGCCGTCGTCGGGTGGCGTCAGATGGGAATCGAGTCGCGCCGTGGAGACGCGGACTGGCGCACGGTCGGTCTCGCCGCCGAACTGATCCTGCGGAACGTGGACGGCGCGTGGAAGGTGGCCGTCTGGCGAGAGGTGGACCGGGGAGACGGGCCTGGCGTTCTCTCGCTCCTCCGAACGAACCGGCTCTGACCGCGACCGTTTTCCGATCCACCGGTCGGATGGGCGGGAGCCGATCGGTCTCAGTGCACCCTCCTCTCGGGACCCCGGGCTTGACCCGGCCGTATCGTGTCGGAGAACCTCATGGTTCGTGACCAGAACAGGGTCCGGGGAGGGATCAGAATGTCATCGAGTTGGAAACTGCATCGTGTCTTCGTTGGGGTGAGATTGGGAGCCTGGATCGCTCCGGTGTGCGCGGCCACGGTCGCCTGGTCTGCCATCCCGTGCGACCAAGCGGCCAAGACTCTCGCGGGGACGCCAGTGCCGCAGCGGATCGCGACGGCAACGGAGATCCTGCAGAGCGACTGCCAACCCCTCCTCCCCGAGATCTCGAACGCGATCCGGACCCGGCATTGGTCCGATGCGGTCGCACTTCTGGAAGACCAGCGTATCTCGCTCCTCGACACTGCGATTGCGGCGGGGTACGGCGAGGCCGCGGATATCGCAGTGCGGGTGCTAGAGAAGGGCGCCTGGCCCGACGGTACGGCGCTCAATCCTCTCGCTGGAGCGAAGGTCGTCGAGGCACTCGCTCCCGCCCTCGATCGGTACCGCGTCCTCCTTCTTCTCGACGTCTACGAGCAGGTCCAGATCCCCGAAGTCTCGCTCTCGGTGCTGGAGGCGCTTCGCGGCTCGAAGGAGCCGGAGGCACTCCTCCCGGCGCTCGACGCGTACTGGAACGGGACGGGCGACGTCCAGGCGCTCGCGTCTCAGGTCGTGGCTGCCCAGCCGGAGACGAAGGCTCCCGCAGTTCTCGTCCGCCTCGCCGAGGCCTTGCCCACGGGCCCCGCGCTCGACTGGGCCGGACGGCTTGGCAAGCAGCAGGGAATCTCGGCTGTGTCCGACGTCATCGGGAAGAAGAAGTAGGCGTCCCGATCGCTTGCGAACGAACGGTGGCGGTGAGCGCCAGCCAAAGCACCGGCAGGAGGAGCACCGCGAGGGCGATGCCCCCCTGCATCTGGAAGTAGAGACCGCTCCCGCCGAGGAACGGCGCTACGCGTTCCGCGACGAGGCCGAACCAGAGCCCGACGGCGTAGGCGAGGCGGTTTCGTCGTCCCACGAAGACGGTGAAGACTGCACCCGCGCCCCCGACGACGAGCACGGGCAGAAGCCCCACCGCCCAGCCGCCAATCCCGTGTGAAACGGACGGGATCGCGACGACGAGCCCGGCAATGAGCCCCCAAACGCGCCACTGGACCCGTCCGAGTTGGACCAGCCGCACCGCCGCGGAGAAGAGCGTCACGTCGAGGAGCCAACGGCTGGCGACGCTGGCCACGATCTGGAACCACGGCTGGAACGACGAGATCCTCGGGCCCTCGAGCTCCGGCGGCAGGTAGGCCGGCCAGATCTGTCCGAAGTAGCCGACGATCCGCGAGACGAGAACGACGAGTCCGAGCCCGGCGACCCCGGCCGCCAGCGCGTCCCAGGTGGCTGCGCTTCGGTGCTCGTGTCTCCGGAAGTGCCAGACGTCCGGGAAGAGCGTGCCGAGGACGCCGCCCGCGAGGACCTGCATCCCGAAGAAGAAGGTGGTGACGAGGGCGAGGAGGCCACCCGCGAAGAGCAGGAACTGGTTCCAGGGCAGGGCGGTGTCGTACTTCATGAGCGAGTCGGGCATCCCGTTCACTCGAGCGAGCACGGCGACCAGCCCGAACGGAATCGCGAAGATCACGGCCCGGCGCCAACGGGTGACGCCGCGACGATGACCATCGAACACGAGCCAGGCGACGAGTCCGAGTAGAAGTCCCAAACTCATCGTGAGTAGGAGCAGGCGTCCGCCGGAGCCGAGCGTGGTCTTGTCTCGCTCACGAAGCCAGCTCTCAGGAACGTGGAGTGATCTCTGGAACTCCCCCACCTCGTCACCCTGGACCACTACCTCGACCCGGTAGCGCGCTTCGCCGACGTTCCACGGATCCCCGTCTCGCGTCTCCCAGACGAAGGTGTGGTCGAGCCGGTTGGGTCGGTTCTCGGAAGACGACTCCCGAAGCTCGAGCCGGGACGTGGGGATACCGCGCGCGACGAGGAAGCCGAGCGCTCTCACTCTCGCCTCGTCCGATCCGAGGGTGGTGCGTTCCGCCTTCTCGTCGAGATGTCGAGAAAGTCGAACGAGTTCGCCGGTACCGCCGTCGATCGTCACGGTGAGTTCTTCCGGATCGAGCGGGCGGAAGTACCGGAACGTCCACCGGAAGTCCGCACGATGAAGGGCGACCGCCTCCCGTGCTGCATCGAACCCTGCGGTTTCCGCCGCGTACTCCACCCACTGGCTCGCAGGATCGGCGCCGCCCACGACCGCGACTTTGAGCGAGTCGATCGGCCCTATGAGCCTCGATGCGAACTCATCGGCGCGGGAGCGTGCTTCGACGGGACCAAGGGTGAGGGCGTCGTCTCGTTGCAGACTCGCGCCGGGAATGAGCAGAGCGACGAAGAGGACCGCAGCCCCGATGCCGAACAGTGCGACCCGCCTCCGCATCGGCCAGGAGGGCGGCGGAAGTGGAACGTCTTCGATGTCCGGAATCCAGTCCGGCTCCTGCGGACCGGGAACGCGACGGGACAGGAGGGGTTCCGGATCCTCGAACGCGCCCCGCCGCGCGTAGGAAACGAGAGAGTAGATGAGCGGAAGGAGGACGACCCCGCCTGCAACGACGGCCGACGCCACGTAGTAGGGCTCGCCGGACCGGAGGAGGAAGATCCCGCTGTAGAGCGCGTCGACCATGTAGTGCCAGACGAGCGTGGCGAGGATCCCAAACCGAAGCATCACGATCCCGACCACGATCCCGACGAACCCGACCTCGAGCCCACGGATGAAGAACGGTTGGTTCGGGTAGTTGGAATGGGCGAAGCCCCAGATGAAGGCCGGGACGAGCACCGCGATCCAGGTCCGTTTGGTCAGGCGCTGGAGGAGAGGGATGGAGAACATCCGGGAGAGGAACTCCTCCACCACCGCGGGTTGGAACCCGACCAGGACCAAGAAGACGAACGGAACGGCCGTCCCGAGGAGATCGGTGTATGGCACGTCGGAGGGAGCCCACGCTCCGAACCTCTCGGCGACGAGGTAGAACAGCTCCTGGAAGAGGAAGAAGCAGGCCGTGAGCGTGAAGCCGAGCACACTCTGGAGGAGGAACCGCTTCGTCCGGAATCCTCGCGGGGTGAAGAGAGCTTGCGGCGCGACCTTGTCCGGATAGTGCTCCCGATAGAGCGCGTCTCCCGACGCGGTGAGAAGGAAGATCAGGAGCCCGACACCGACGGAACTCTGCAGGAGCAGGAACGCACTGCTGACGAAGAATCCCCCCCAGGACTGCGTCGTGTCGAAGCCGAAGAGGATCATCGAGTAGAGGTTCAGCTGTCCGAGGAAGGTGAGGACGGCTCCCACCGAGCCGAACGCGAGAGCGAGCCGCCAGCGGATGTCCCGTTGCCGGATTCTCCGGAGGAACACGACGACGGCCGCGATCATGGTGAGGAAGAGAAGGAACGACGCGACGAGCGAGGCCGACTGGTTCTTGGACCTCAGCCCCTGGTAGTCGCGCTCCCACGCTTCGGGAAGGTGGACGAACTGGCGGAAGGCGCCGACCTCGTCCCCCTGAATCCTTACCTCGTAGCGACAATCTCCGTCCCCGAGCCGAACCTGTGGATCCCGCCAGACGAAGCTGTGATCGGTTCTCCCCTTCCGCTCCGTCGTCTGCGCTTCGAGAAACTCGAGGGATGCGACGCGAGCCGAAAGACCGGACGAGCCGGCCCGGCTCCGGGATAGGACGTCTTCGAGGAACGTCTCCGCCTTCGCTCTCGCTTCGTCCACGGACAGCCGCGCGCCGGCGCCGTCTTCTTCCACGACGTGCTCGAATCCAGCGAGGGCGCCCGTCGTCGTGACGTCCGCGCGGAACTCCTCCTTCCGGAGCGGCTGGAACCAGCGATGGGACCAGCGCCACATCCGGATCGGTCCGGTCACGAGTGCGTTCGTCTCTTCGAGTCCGAGCGTCCGCTCGAGGAATACCTTGGTCGAGTTGTCGTAGTCGAAGCGGGAGGCGTGCGTGTCGTCTTCGAGGGAGATCCCGAGCTCTGCGGCGAGAGACTCCGCAATCGACTGCGACTCGTCTTGCGTGACCTCGAACTGGATCGAGGCTTCGGGATTGACGCGCGGGTAGAGGTAGAGACCGAGAGCGAGCGAGAGAGCCGCGACCGCGAGACAGGTCCAGAGGAAGAGCCGATCGCGCGGCCCGAGCCGGCTCTCGTCCGCCGTCATCGTCCGAACAGCTCGCGTTCGGTCAGTTCACACACGATGTGTCCGGCCAGGATGTGGCCCTCCTGGATGCGTGGCGTCTTCTCCGCGTCGACGCCGAGCCAGTAGTCGCAGAGCTCCCGCATCTTCCCCCCACCGGGGCCGGTGAAGCCGACCGTGACGACGTCGAGGCTGCGCGCGAGTTCGAGCGCCTTGACCACGTTCGGAGAGTTGCCGCTCGTAGAGATGCCGACCGCGATGTCGCCCGGCCGGGCCAGCCCTTCGAGCTGACGGGAGAAGATGTCCTCGTAGCCGTAGTCGTTGCCGATCGCGGTGAGCGACGAGGTGTTGACGGTGAGTGCCGTGACCGGAAGCGCCTTCCGCTCGAGGTAGAACCGCCCCGCCAGCTCCGCGACGAGATGCTGGGCATCGGCGGCGGAACCGCCGTTTCCGAAGAAGAAGAGCTGGTTCCCCCGTCGGATCGCGTCCACCCAGAGGAGCGCGAGCTCCTTCAAGCGAGGCGCCGATGCCTTGAGCGACTCCTTCACCCGGATCGACTCGTCGATCTGCGCTTCGATCTCTTCGGTCGTGATCATCTAGAGCTCTCCTCCAGGGATATCCTCAGGAGTCCACGGGACTCCGCGTATCTGCGCGACCACCGCGCTCGCCATCCGCTCCCACGAGTACTTCCGTTTCTCCACCTGGATCCGCGGCACGCAGCGCTCTTCCAGGGACTCGTCGTAGAAACGTCTGACGGCGTCGGCCAGGGCACCCGGATCTTCCGGAGGGACGACGAGACCGGTCTCCCCGTCCAGGACGATCTCGGCCAAACCACCGACGTCGGTGCAGAGTACCGGCCGTTCGAGCTGGTATGCAATCGGCACGATCCCGCTCTGGGTCGCGCTTCGGTACGGAAGGACGATCGCGTCCACGGCCGAGAAGTAGAGCCCGACCTCCTCGTCCGGCACATAGCCGTCCCGCAGCGTCACGTCAGGACCGATGCCGAGCGAGTCGATCTGGGACGTCGTCTTCGTCTTGTCGGCGTAGAACTCACCCAAGACGAAGAGATGTGCACCGGTCTCGGCTGTGATCCGGGGCATCGCATCGAGGAGGATGTCGAGCCCCTTGTAGTCGCGGATGAACCCGAAGAAGAGGATCAGCCGCGCGGAGGGATCGAGCCCGAGACGCTTCCTCGCCTCACCCTTGTCGATCCTCTCCCCGAACGTATGGAAGACCGGGTGCGGCACGAGCAGGCACGACGCAGACGGGTCGACTGCGAGGAGGTCGTCCCGAACGGAAGCGGACATCGCAACGTACGCGTCGACCGCGCCCATGAAGTACTTCGTGAGCTGGAGGTCGAACGGGCGCCGCTCGTGCGGGATGAGGTTGTCGAGAATGGCGACGACGCGGGGGCCGGAGCGGGGGCTCGCCGCCCGCGCGTACTTCTTCACCCGGCGCGCGATCGTCCCGAAGGCGGGCGCGAAGAACGGCATCCAGTACTTGAAGACGAGACCGTCGAGCGGAGGCTTTCCCTGGACGAGGTGCCGTGCCGCGCGGTCCCAACTGATCGGGCCGATCGAATCGACGAGCGCGGTGGCCGGGAACCGGATCGGATCCTCGCTGGAATCCATCTGCGTCTTCCCGGGAAAGAGGATCGACGGGTACTGGCGCGTGAAGGAGACGAAGTCGACCTCGTGCTGCCCGGAGAGCTCACGGGCGAGGAGCGCGTTGTACTGCGCGAGCCCGCCCCGCATCGGGTGGGCCGTTCCGACCATGCCGATCCTCATCGATCGACGTGCGCGGTCCAGGTCTGGAGGCCGCGGTCCTCGAACGCGAACGACTGGATCTCGCCGTTCAGCGAGGAGAGAGCCTCTTCGACGTGACGCCGCCGTTCGAATGGGACGAGGACGAGCAGGTACCCGCCACCACCGGCGCCGAGGATCTTGCCGCCGATTGCGCCCTCGGACCGGGCGGCCGCATAGAGCTCGTCGATGTGCGGGTTCGTGATCCCTGCATCGAGGTTCTTCTTGTGGAGCCACGCTTCGTGGAGCGCTTCGCCGAAGTCGAGGATCCGGTCGCGGAGAAGCAGTCCCTTCATGTCGATCGCGATCCGCTTCATCTCGTCGAGCGCCTGGACGACCGGAGCCTTCTTCTCGACGTAGCTCTTCGCCTGGTTCTCGACGATGTGTGCGGACGCGCGCGTGCGTCCGGTGAAGCAGAGGAGGAGCGCGTACTCGAGTTCGTTCTGCGTCGCCCTACGGAGACGGAGCGGATTGACCACGGTGTGGTCCGCGAAGAACTCGATGAAGTTGAACCCGCCGAACGTCGCCGCGTACTGGTCCTGCCGTCCGCCGGCGAAGGCGAGATCGACTCGCTCGATCTGGTACGTGCGCTCCGCGATCTCGTACGGCGTGAGCGGCCGGCGAAGCCATTCGGAGAAAGCGCCGACCAGCGTCGTCACCATGGTGGACGACGAGCCGAGTCCGGAACCCGGGGGCGCATCAGAGTGAAGGAAGACGTCGCAGCCAGACGGAAACGGCTCTTCTCGCTGGAAGGAACGCGCGACCCCGAGGACCAGCGCGAGCTCTCCCTTTGGCTCGAGCGTCTCTCCGACGGGATGCTCCTCCGTCACGCCGTAGTCGAGCGACGTCAACCGAAGCACGGAGTCCGTTCGCGGACGGATCGAGGCGTACGCGTACTTGTCGATCGTGCTCGAGAGGACGACGCCACCTCGTTCCTCCGGGTAGGGCGACACGTCCGTCCCGCCCCCGCAGAAGCTGATCCGGAGCGGCGCTTTGGCTCTGTAGACGACGCCGGTCATATCTCTCCCCCGTCCTCCATCCGCCGGATCCAGGCCGGCATCTCTTGGCGCGCCTCGGCGAGACGCTTCGGCGTTCCGATGTCGCGGAAGTAGGCGCGGCCCGCGAGCGCGTAGAGCCGGCCGGCACGAGCGAGTGCGGGCAAGAGGTCGCGTTCGAGACTCGACGGACCTTCCGGCAAGCTGCGCAGCGCGTTCTCTGTCAGCAGGTACGCCCCTGCGTTGATCCAGCCGGCATCGCTCGCGCCCTTCTCCAGGAATCCCCGCACGCGACCGTTCGGGTCCAGGTCGAGCCCGCCGTAGTCGCTCCGGTCCTGCATCCATACGGCGGCGAGTGCGCCGACGGCCGACGCCCCGAGAGCCCCAGCGCGAGGAGGTGCGCCTTCGCCGGATACGCCGGCGGTGGACGCGCCGCCACCGGACGCTCCTTTGGTGGATGCGCCAGCGCTAGACGAGACCCCGCGATCGAGTGCGGCCAGGAGGTCCTCGTACACGATCTCGACGTGGGAGTCCGCGTTGAGCACCAGGTTCACGGGGGCGAACGCGCCCCGTGCCAAGCCGAGTGCTCCGCCCGTCCCCATCGGTTCTGTCTCGACGTGGAAATGCCAGGTCATCTCGCGACGGACCTCGGCGAGCCAGGGCTCCAACCGCTGGTCGTAGCGAGGATCGAACTCGGCCCACGGCGTATCCCCGTTCAGCACCTTCACCACGTCCTTCGCCCCGTGCCCTAGGAGGAAGTGAACCGTTTGGAACCCTTGCAGATGGAGCGCACGGATCAGAAGGAGAATGAACGGGATCCCAGCCACGGGAACGAGCGCCTTCGGTCGCGCTTCCACGGATCGGAGACGTGTCCCGAGCCCGCCGGAGAGGAGGAAACAGGGGACGTCCCGATGCTTGGGGGCGGTGGGGTTGGTCACCTGGTGGCCCGAACGAGCGGGCTTCGCGGTCGACTCTGGGCTCGGCGAATCGGGTGCATCCGAAGACATGGACGCAGTATAGGGACGCCGAGACCCGCCGACGACTCCCCTTTCCCGAAGGGGGTGGTCGGAAGATTGCGGATGAACCCGGCCGCTCCGATCAGCTGCGGAGCCCGGCCGAGCGCTCCGCCACCCAGGCGCCAACCTGAGCGAGGTCGCAGTTCCCCCCGCTCAGTACCACGCCTACCCGCCTGCCGGACGCGTCCAACTTGCCCGACAGGAGGGCGGCGAGCGGCACCGCACTGCTCGGCTCGACCGTCTGCTTGCCGTAGACCCAGAGGCGAGCGACAGCATCGAGGATCGCGTCCTCGGTCACCGTCACGATGTCGTCGACGTGCGCCCTCAGGACGGCGAAGTTCCGCTCTCCCACGTACCGGGTGCGGAGGCCGTCGGCAACGGTTTGCGGAACGGTCTCCAGAGTGACGCGCTCGCCGGTGCGAAAAGACCGGGCTGCGTCGTCTCCCAGCTCTGGCTCGGCGCCGAAGACGCGGGGCCTCTTCTCCCCGCCGAGGGCGGCAGCGAGAGCGGTCCCGGCCAAGAGACCGCCGCCTCCTACGGGGGTGACGAGCATGTCGAGGTCGGACACGTCTTCCATGAGTTCCAAGGCGGCCGTGCCTTGACCGGCGATGATGTCGTCGTGATCGTAGGGCGGGATGATGGTGAGCCCGCGTTCCGCCGCCACCCTCGCCCCCACGGCTTCCCGCTCTTCGGGGAGACAGTCGACCAGCTCTGCGCCATAGGAGAGCGCGAGTGCGCGCTTCACGGGCGAGGTGTTGTTCGGCATCGCGATGGTCACGGACACGCCGAGGAGCTGTCCGGCGAGTGCGAGCCCAGAAGCGTGGTTCCCGGACGAGTAGGTGAGCACGCCGGAGCGTCTCGCGTCCTCGCCCAGTCGACTGAGTGCGTGGAATGCGCCGCGGAACTTGAAGGCTCCGCACCGCTGTAGGTGCTCGCACTTGAAGTAGACGTTCGCTCCCAGCCGTTCGTCGATTTCGGGAACGGTCAGCACCGGTGTGCGCCGAACCGTTCCCTCCAGGATCCGCATGGCGGACGTCACGGCCTCGGGGCCGAGCACTGTGTGCGTCACGTTTGGCAACCTCCTCGTCGCCGGCAAAGGGCGCGCCCTACCCGGAGCGTGACTTGGCCCATCTCCGAACGCGGGGTAGACTCACCCCCGAATTCGTTGCGGCGCCTGAGCGGGCGCCGTTCTCCGTGGAAGGCTGGCGCTGCTCGGCGCCTCCTTGGGCCCCGGTCCGAACAGGCGGGATTGTTGCACATCCTCACGATGGTCGTCTTTTGGATCGCCACCTCGGCCCTGCTTCTCCTTCCCGGCGCGTTTGCCGCACGTTCCATCCCCGCCCTTTGGGACCGGATCGGTCCGGGCGAACGGATCCTCCCGGCGTTCCTCCTCAGCGCCGCGTGGATCGGTGTGGTCTGGGGAGTCTGCCTGCCGGTCCTTCCCACGGTGGACGGCGCTGGCACCGTCTGGATCGTCGGGACGATCGCCCTCGGCGTGCTCCAGGCAGTCCTCCGGAGACGGCGAGCTGGTGGGCGCGTCGTCGAAAGCGCGAGCGGGTCCTTCGGGGGCAAGCTCGCGTCCGCGTGGAGACTGCTCCGTCCGGGAAGCCGTTGGACCACGATCACCGCTCTCGCCCTGATCGGATTCGCGTGGATCGTCGTCGTGCGAGACGGAGGGGCGCTCGGATACGTGCACGACTCGCTGGACTTCATCGCCTTCGTTCGGCGGATGCTCGAGTCGGGCCAGATCGACATCGTGAGCGCGGCCTATCGTGATTCGGCGGGACTCGGTCCGGACCCGAGACGCGGTGCGTTCCACCTCGGCATGGCGCTCGTGTGTTGGGCGACCGGTACCGATCCGGTCGACATGTGGAGGTGGCTGCCGTCTGTCCTCACTCCTCTCGCGCTCTGGATCTTCTTCGCAACGTTCCGGCGTGTGCTGTCCTCATCGCGAAGCGCGCTCTTCGCACTCGGGTTCCTTCTCGCGGCACTCCTCTTCGGCCCCGAAGCGTTTCTCCAGAATCTCGCCTACGCGAGCCGACTCGGATGGGTCTACTCGTGGGTCGCGCTCTGGGCCGTGGCCTACTTCCTCGACCTCGAGCGTTGGGAACGCACGCCCCCTTCGGACTGGAGCGCGCACGCCTTCCCCACGGAGCGGGCCGGACGACCGGGACGGAGCGTTGCGCTGCTCGCGATCGTCGCTCCGACCGTCCTCCTCGGAGTGCACGTGCTCTCGGCGCTGCAGTGTGTGGTCGCGCTCGCAGGGTTTGCCTGGGCCTGGGCACTGGCGCGGAAGGAGCCGCGACCGATCCGGCGGTGGCTCTTCTCCATCCCGCTGGCCAGCTTCGTCCTTCTCCTCCCGTTCCTCGGGCTCAAACTCCTCCAGAGCTACTCGACGGCGAACCCGATCTTCGACCATCCGCAGGGCCTGCTCTACGTCGGCAAGGGGATGATGCTTCTCGCGCCGGAGAACTTCGCGCGATGGTTCGGCTGGCCCGGGCTCCTCGCGATGCTCCTCCTCCTCCCGCTCCTCCGGCGGACGTTCGAGAGCCGTGCACACGCCTACCTGGTCGGTGGGTCCGTGGTCGCCTCCTTGGTCCTGCTGAACCCGCTCGCAACCTGGGTGATCGAGAAGGCGGGCGCACACTCTCTTCTCTTCCGGATGCTCTACGTCGCCCCGATCTATCCGATCCTCGGCTACTACGGAGACTGGGCGTTGAGGCGCTTCCGGGATCCGCAGAACTGGTGGCGGGTCGCACTCGCGGGCATCTATCTGCTCGGTGCAGCCGGAATGCTCGTGCTCGAGACCAAGCAGGCGATCTCTTTCTTCCAAAGGTCGTCTGCGTCCCGGGCGCCGTGGGCCGAGAGTGGTCCGCTCCGCGACGCGCTCGAGTGGCTGGACGCGGCCGATCCCGAGCCCTCTGTCGTGGTCTCGGATCCGACGACGAACTATCAGATCCCTGCCTACAGCGCGCACTACGCGATCTCCCCGTTCCACCAACACTCTTCGCCTGCGGACGACCGTGCGGTGGAGCGGATCCGGGACGCGCTCGCGATCCTCAATCCGTACGTGCCGATGGATCGGACACTCGAACTCCTGAGGCAGTACGACGCGGACTATGTACTCCTCAACCAGAGCTTCCCGCGCTCCTACTTCTTCTTCCTCACCGCAATCACGCCGGAGACGTTCGAGACCGATCGCAAGAAGTTCGAGCAGTACCCGCAGATCTTCCGCCGTGTCTACGAGAAGGACGACGTGTTCATCTACCGGTTCGTCGACCCCGGAACGGACTTCCACGCCCCGGACCCGGTGAATCCGTACCTGGTACTGAGCGCCACGGCAGCCGGGGGGAGACCGGCGGACGACCTCGCGCGTGCACTCGGGGCGACCCCACTCGGCATCTCCGCGGTCGACGGACTCGAACTGCTCGGAGTGATCCCGACCTCGAGGGAGGTGGAGCAGGGCGAGACCCTGGAACTCGTGACCTACTACCGGCAAACCGGACCCGCCGGTCCTCTGCCCGCCTACGCGTTCTACCGACTCGAGACGGCCTGGCCGGATCGCTGGTTCCTCAGTCGGTTCGTTGGCAAGCCCTACCAGACGTTCTACGAGCAGGAAAAGAACGTCGTCCTTCGCTTCGGCGCGCCGCGCACCGCGCTCGACAGCGAGTTTCCGAACTATCTATGGGAAGAGGGCGCGGTCTACCTCGATACGGTGTCGATCCCCGTGCCACGGAACGCGGTGCCGGGACTCTACACACTCTCGGTCAAGCTCGAGCGCGCGGCGTTCTCCCCCAACCACGAACTCCGCGACTACATGGATCTAGACGACTCGCTGCAAGGGAAACCGGTCCTCGAGATCCGGGTCATCGCAGCGGGAGACGAGACGCCGTCGAGCTGAGGGCAACGTTGGTCGCGGAGTAGGTGTATCAGTGACGCAGTTGTAGTGGCGACGCAGTCGTAGTGGCGACGCAGTCGTAGTGGCGACGCAGTCGCAGTGGCGACGCAGTCGTAGTGGCGACGCAGTCGTAGTGGCGACGCAGTCGTAGTGGCGACGCAGTCGCGTCGCAGGCACCGCGGCGCGGGATCAGCGCAGCCTGAGGCTCGCGCCGAGACCGAGAGCGAATCCGGTGAGATCGGCCTTGGCGTCTCCCCGGCCGAGCTGTCCGGTCATGTAGGCGGCACGAAGCTGGAGCGCGCTCTCCTCACCCACTCCGAACTCGAACGACGGACCGAGCTCGAGCGCCCATCCGTCGCTCACGCCTTCATCGAGGTCGTTCCCATCGAACGTGCGGGCTCGTAGTTCCGGGCCGAGGCGAACCGAGTCACCGAGCGGAACGCGCCAGGCCGTGTCGAGCCAGAGCCCGGTTCCTGCAGCGAGATCGCGAGGGGCGAGTGCGCCGTCCGACCCGCCATAAGCGACGTTCTCTTCCTTCATGACGAAGGACACCCGCGAGTGCCAACTGGAACTCCCGGTCGGTAGGGTCGAGCGCAGCTCGAGGTGCGTCTCTGCACCTTCTTCGAAGACGACGGTTCCGCCCTGCTCGTCCGACCCGAAGATCCGGTAGGACACGCTTCCTCCGAATTCGCGCCGCGAACGTTCCCAGTTCTGGTTTCGCCACGAGAGGTCGAGCGTCGCCGTCGCCTGCGCACCCGGTTCCAGGTCCGCCTCGTTCTCGCTCACCGCGTAGGCCCCGGCCAGCCTTCCGGCCAATCCGACGGACACGCGCGTGCGATCCGAAACTCTCCCGGACCAAACCGCGCCGACGTTCCAGTCGAGTCCGCCGCCGTACTGTCGCTGACGCATCCCGAGCACCGGGTTCGCGATCCGGCGCGTGAGTGCGAGTTCTTCCGGATCGAGAGCGCCGACGCCCGCGGGTAGCTCGGCACCGGCGAAGAGGAGAAGCGACGCTGTCGGCACGTCCTGGTAGACCTGGATCCGCGCGTCGGCCAGCCCCGCGAGCGTTCGGTCGTCCTCTCCGCTCGGCGAAGAAAGGGAGCGCCCACCCGCCGTCTCCACGACGAGACGCGACGACTTCCGCATCTCGAACGTAACCGTGAGCGGAATGTGCAGCTGGGAGACGGTCTCGCTGACGCCGTCCGGGTCCTCGATCTTCCAACTACGGAACTCGAGCGGCATCCGGGTCCCGACTCTATCGAGCGCCGCTGCCGCGGATGCGAAGAGAGACAGGCCTGCGAACGCAAGGCCGACCGCCAGCCACGGAAGCGGAGCGCTACCGCGACGGCTTCGCGATGCGGCCTCTGAACGGAACGAGTTCGTCTTCCTCATCGAGAGCCTCCGGTGGGCGGGGGCGGCAGGGTTGGAATGGTGCGAGGCGGAATCCGATCGGGATCCGCGGGCCCCAAGAGTTCGCCGTGGGACTCGTCTGCGCCACTCGCTACGTCCGAGGAGCCGTCCGGAGCGGGACCACCGCCGAGACGGACAGCGACGTCGATGAGCCCGGGGTCGAACTCGAGAATCCGGTCCTCCGGAGCGAGGTCGTCCCAGATCTGGTGCTGAGCCTCTCCAAAGCTCTCTTCGGTCGACCCGGTCACCACTGCCGCGTCGGCGGCTTCCGCGAATCCGGGATCGAGCCGCACCGCCTCCATGAACGCGGCGTGCGCTTCGGCCGGGCGTCCCTGGTCGACGAGCCGGAGCCCGCGGGAATAGGCGAAGAACGCGTCCGGCTGGAACGTCGCCAGCTCGTCGATCCTCCGGTCCTCCTCTTCGGTCGTCTCTACCTCGAGGGTCTCGAGGATCTGGTGGACGAGGCCCTTCTCGAGGTAGAGGACGTCCCTCAGCGCACCCTGAAGAGGCGCACCGGCCGCTTCTGCGAACCCATCCACGGAGACGAGGTCCGCGCCGAGCATGATCGACTCGTCGCTGAGCGGAGTGAAGAACCCCTGGACGAAGGTGCGGACCTGAAGCAGACGCCCCCACCGAGGCGCCGTCGTCGGCTCGACCGCGGGAGGTTCCGCGGACAGAGCGGCGTACTCCGGGTCGTCCGACTGATCCGCGGCTGCATCGCCGGCTACGGCAGCACTGTCAGGAGACGCCGCCTCCTGCTCGCCTCGCCCGGCGAGTTCAAGTTCCGCAACGAGGACCCCGATCCGTTCCCGTTCGAGCACGCGGAATCCCTCGACCTTGCGAAGATCCGTGATGACGACCGCGGCGAGCCCCGCGGACAGTGACGCCAGTCGTTCGCTCTCTGCAACGTTGAGGAAGGGAGACACGGCGACCGTGCTATCGACCACCGCCGCTCCGGACTCGTTCGCGATCGCGGCTCTCACTTCGCGGACGACGAGCTGCCGCGCGAGCCGGTCGATCTTCCCGCGCACTTCGGACTCCGGCTTCCCGCCGAGGATGATGAACTTCTGATACGCCGCCATCGCGTCCTCGGGCCGGTCGGCCTCGGACTCGATGTCGCCGAGAAGGAACCACGAGACCGGATCGAGCGGGTCGAGTGAGAGCGCTTCGTTGATCTTGATCCGCGCTCGGTCCGGTGAGCCGGCACGCAACCAGGATGCAGCGAGACGCTGCTTGAGCGCCGGATCGGATGGAGTCTCGGTCTCCTCGAGATGGAGCGCCTCGGCGGCCGCGCGGTAGTCTCCGTTCCGGAAGTAGCGTTCTCCTGCCGTCAAGCCACCGGCGCAGCCTGACAGAGCGCCGACTCCGGACACGACCAGGCCGGCAGACAGCAAGGTCAGGATCCCGTGGAACCACGGTCGTCCCAGTCGATCGGTCTGTCGGTCCGTCGCGCTACCGAAGGAGCACGAACTTGCGCGTCGCCGCATTCACGCCTCCTCTGCTCTTCACTTCGAGCCGGATGAAATACGTTCCCGAGGGCAGCCGAGTCCCGTCGCTCTCCCCATCCCAGACGAGCGCATGTTCCCCGGGCGGGAAGTTCCGTCGCGGCATGGTCCAAACGCGATGCCCCGTCACGTCGAAGACGGAAAGGCTCGCTCCCGACTCTTCAGGCAAGCGGAACGAGATGACGGTGTCGTCCGTGATCGGGTTCGGGTCCAGGGAAAGGCCGAGTTCGTCCACGGCAGGCACACTCCCCGGTGCACGCGCGAGCGTCAGAACGAGCTCGTGATGCCCGCTCGGCAGATCGAGCGAGCGGAGCGTGTGGAGTGACCACGTCCGGCCGACGCCCTCGTCCTCGATCGTCGCACTCCAATCCCCGGCGGAAGTCTCGCTTCCGTTCAGGGCCCAGGTGAGCTGGACCGGCTGCGCAGCATCGATCGTCACCTTCCAAAGCTCTTCGGATCCGCTATCGGGACGCCACTCGACCCGGCCTGCCCTGTTCGCGTTTCCACCTGGCGCCACGATCGAGGCGTGGAGCTGCTGGCCGGGATACGGCGGCACCGTTCGCCGGAGCCGCGGAGCCTCGTCCGGGCCGACCATCCCGACCGCGAGTTCACGTCGCTCTCCACCCGAACGCACCGCGAGCAGGACCTCGAACTGCGGCGACGGCGCCGGGCGTGAGCCGGTCTCGGCACCGTTCGCACTGCCGCTCGTGGCTGCACCGGATCCGATCGCACCGCCGGATGAGATCGCGGCACCGGATCCGATCGCACCGCCAGAGGTCATCGCGCCGCCAGACGCGATCGCGGCGCTCGAAGCCTCCGCAGCCGGAATCCCGAGTACGAGCGCTCGGTCGGTCGGATTCTCGACCCAACATCCGTCCCAAGTGGAAAGGACCGAGTTCGCGAGCTGGTACGGGCTCTCGGCGTCACGCGCTGGGTCGTAGACCCAGATGAGTTCGCTCTCGGCTCCGAACCGTGCCGCCCAGGTTTGCACCGCGTCTCCGTCACGAACGAGGAGTGTGGTTGGATCGAGCGAGACCGGATAGGCGGCCGGGTTTCCGATGAGGTTCCATCCCGGCGAGAGCGGGATCTCGTAGACACGGGTCTCCTCCGTCCCACTCACGGCCTCCGGGAATCGCGTGACCCCGCGGAAGGCCCAGTCGAGGTCGCCTTCGGCGATGCCGAACCAGTAGGCGCGTCCACCGGCCCACGCCGTCGGTGTCTCCGGAGTCGCATAGACGTAGGACTCGCGCGGTCCAGACGGCGCATCCGACGGGTTCCAGGTGGCGAGAATCCACGAGGTCGCAGACGGCGGACCGAGCTCCGACTCGAGGAACGCATAGACGTTCGCGTTCGACGCGATCCCCGGCGCTGCGAGGAGACGGAGATGGTAGGCGTCGGGAAGCGGCACGGGCACCGTCTCCTCGAACGCGATCCGTCGCGGCGTGCTCGCGCTGCCGTAGGAGCGAAGAGCAGACTCGCCCTGCACCTGGTAGTCGAGGTAGTACTCGATGCCGCGGAGGCTCGGTTCTTCCCCGAACGAGGCGACCCAGGTCGCGCCGTCCCTCTGGAATCCGGTCACCTGACGGTACGTACTCTCTCCGCCACGTCGGAACCAGCCGGTGATCTCGGCGACGTCTGCATTGGGAGACGCCGCGACTTCCCAGGAAGCGTCACCAGGTTCGCCCACGATCTCTACGGATTCGATGAGCGGACGGCAGGGGTTGGGGTCACACACTCCATCGACGTTCCACTCCACGCCGAAGGCGGCCGTGCAATCCGCTTCCGAGATGAGGAGACAGGAACCGTCGCCCAGACAACACGACCCGATCTCTATGCACGGATTCGGATCGCAGTCGTCTCCGGCGAAGAACTCACCGCCGTCCTGAACGCAGGTTGCCTCGCTCCCAAAGGCGCAGAGCTCGCCCGAACAGCAGGCGCCGGTGACGCACGGGTCTGGGCTACAGCCGTCCCCGGCAAGGAACTCGCCGCCGGTCGAGCTGCAGTCTCGCTCACTCGTCACCGTGCACTCCTCGCCGACGCAGCAGGCGCCCTGGAGACAGGGATCCGGTTCGCAGTTCGTGCTGGCGAAGAAGCTCCCGCCGTCGGCAGCGCAGTCGGCCTCGGACTCCACGGAACAGACGTCGCCGACGCAGCACGCGCCCTCGACGCACGGACTCGGGTCACAGGCCTGGCCGGCGAAGTGATCTCCGCCAAGCCCCGCACATGCGCCGGCGCTCAGCTGCGAGCAACCGTCCGCTGCGCAGCAGGCACCGGTGAGGCACGGATCCGGGTCGCAGGACGAACCGACGAAGAACTCACCGCCGGCGGCGTCACAGTCCGCTTCCGAGAGCACGGCACAGCCGCCACTCACGCAGCACGCGCCGGTCAGACACGGACTCGGGTCGCAGGACGTGTCCGCGTAGAACTCTCCCCCACCGGTTGCACAATCGGCCGCAGTGGCGACGGCACACTCGTTCCCAAGGCAGCAGGCCCCCTCGACGCACGGGCTCGGATCGCAGCTCGTGCCCGGGGTCACGGTGCCGCCGAGAGGTCCACATTCTGCTGGGGTCAGGAGTCGACATTCACTACCGATGCAGCAGGGCAAGACCTCGCACGGGCTCGGGTCACAGGGAAGGTCCGTGGCAAACGTACCGGAGAGAAGATCGCAGGACGCGCGGTTGACGAACCGGCACTCTGCGTCCAAGCAGCAGGCCCCTTCGTCACACGGATTCGGGTCACAGCCGAGGTCGAGAAGGAAGTCGCCGCCCAGCCCGACGCATTCGGCTTCCGATGTCACCTGACACGACTTCTCGATGCAGCATGCGCCTGTCGTACACGGGCTCGGCGTGCAGGGGCTTCCCTCGAAGAACGATCCGCCCGCGTCGTCGCAGCCCGGCTCGGTCCCGACGAAGCAGCCGCTCTCGGTACAGCACGCACCAGACAGGCACGGGCTCGGATCGCAGCCGTCCCCGGGGAAGAACCGTCCTCCGAGAGCTACGCAGTCCGCTTCCGTTCCGAGGACACAATCCTCGGCCACGCAGCACGCGCCCTCGAGACAGGGGCTTGGGTCGCACGGAACGGCACCCAGATAGGATCCGCCTCCAGTCACGCACTCGAGCTCGGTGAGGAGCGAGCACTCGTCACCGATGCAGCACGCTCCGGAACTGCACGGGCTCGGATCGCACTCCGCGCCCGGGAAGAACCGGCCTTCGTTCAGGACGCAACCGGCCTCGGTAGTGAGCGAGCACTCGGTGCCGACACAACACGCGCCGTAGACGCACGGGCTCGGCTCACACTCGCCATCGCCGAGGAACTGTCCGCCCACGTTCACGCAGGCGGCCTCCGTGACGAGACTGCACTGGTCGTCCTGGCAGCAGACCCCGATGTCGCACGGGCTCGGGTCGCAGCGGTCATCACTACGGAACTCCCCTCCGGCGTCGGTGCACTCGAGTTCCGAGGTGACGGAGCACGTTTCGCCGATGCAGCACGCGCCGCGATCACACGGGCTCGGGTCACAAGCCTCGCCTTCGAGATAGACGCCGCCGAGGTCGACGCAATCGGACTCGGTACCGACCGTGCACGCTTCTTCGACACAACACGCACCGGAGCCGCATGGGTCCGGATCGCAGTTCCGGCCAGCGAGGAAGACACCACCCGCTGCGACGCACTCCCGTCGCGTCACGACGGTGCACGCATCGAGGCAGCAGGCTCCGGCAGTGCAGGGGTTGGGTGTGCAGTCCTCGTCCACGAAGTAGTCCCCGCCGAGCGAATCGCACCCGGCCTGGGAGACGATGGAGCAGGACTCGCCGACACAGCACGCGCCCTGTCCGCAAGGGTTCGGATCACACGCCGCTCCGGGCAGGAAGGTACCGTTCAGATCCACACACGCGGACTGCGCTCCGAACGTGCAGTCATCGCCCACGCAACACGCACCCTCGAGGCACGGGCTCGGGTCACAGAAGTCGTCCGCGAAGAACGTCCCCTCCTGGGCCACGCACTCGGCCTCGCTCACTACGGCACAGTCGTCCCCAGTGCAGCACGCACCGAAGTCGCAAGGGCTCGGATCGCAGTTCGCTCCTTCGAGGAACTCCCCGTGGACCTCCTGACAGTCGAAGCGGGTGCTCAGCGAGCAGGCTTCGTCTTCGCAACAAGCACCGAGAGAACACGGATTGGGATCGCAGACCTCTCCCGGGCGGAACACCCCTTCGACCTGGGCACACTCGCGCTGAGACGTCACCGAACAGGCTTCCGCCAAGCAGCAAGCGCCGGAGTTGCAGGGATCCGGGTCGCAGGAGCCGGCCATGACGAAGTCGCCGCCCAAGTCTTCACACTCCCCGAGCGTCCGGAGCGTGCATCCGCCGTCCTCACAGCAAGCACCGGTCATGCATGGGTTCGGGCTACAGCTGTCGCCCTCTCGGAACTCGCCTTGAGAACACTTCGCCCGGGACGAGATCGCACAGCTCGTCCCCACGCAGCACGCGCCCTCGGCACAAGGGTTCGGGTCACACGCTCCCCCGGCGTAGAAGACACCTCCCGATTCGGCGCATTCCGATTCGGTCGTGATCGCGCACTCCGCACCAGAACAGCAGGCCCCGAGTAGACACGGACTCGGATCGCAAGGTTGGCCGAGGAAGAACGCTCCCTCCTGCGACGCGCACTGCGCTTCCGTCCCGAAAGAGCACTCTTCACCGACGCAACACGCACCCTGCGGAATCGGGGCAACGGTCACCTGCGCCTGGAAGGCAGAACCCGGGTCGCTGTTCCCTTCCACGTCGACGGCCCAGGCCCGCACCGCGTAGTCGGCAGCGGTGAGACCGGTCGTGTTCCAGTCGATCGACACCGTGTCGCCGAACGACTCCCCGACGAGGGAGCCGATCGCGATCCAACCCGCGTCGGGCACGTCGCCGATCTGATTCCGTTCGAAGTTCACCTGGGCGATGTCGGACGCGTCGGTGCCGTCCCCATCGTCGAGCGTTGCCGCCAGGACGACCGTCGAGTCGAGGTAGACCTCGGCGCCGTCCGAGAGGTCGGTGTCGTCTCCCACCTGGAAGAGCGTCGCGCTCGGTGCCGTCCCGTCGACCACATCCACCTGGAAGACGCAGAGCGAATCGTCCGGCGTCTCGTTGCCGAGTTCGTCGACGGCACGAGCCCGGAAGTAGACGGTGCGGCGCGCGTCGGGCGGATCGTTCTCGAGGTGGAACATCCCGGTCCCCGGCCAGAGCGCGGAAAACGGAGCGGACGCGTCGGTCGCACTGAAGTCGATCGTCGCGAAGTCCGCGTCGTAGGAACCCTCGAAGGTCACCGACACTGCGTCCTGATCGGACGGCCCCGGAAGTTCGGCAACGAGCTCGTAGTCGGCCGGGTGGGCGCCCGCGTCGTAGATCTGGACTCCCGGCTCGACTGGGTCGACGTCCGCGAAGTCCGGTGAAGGGTTGCCGACACCTTCGCAGCCGGGAATGACGACGTTCGGCGCGAGCAGATCGATCGTGAACCGGACCGGCGTCATCCAGCCGACGCGCTCGTTGCCGGCCGGATCGTACGCGTCGATCCGTAGCCCTGTGCGCTCGACTCCATCCGTCGCGAGTCCGTAGACTTCAGCCACCCGCTGGAGATCGAGGTTTTTCCCGCCGTGGGTCGTAGAGAACTCGAGCCGTGAGGCCCGGAGAGAGTCGAGCCCCGCGTCGAAGCGGTATCCGCTGCTCGAGAAGGTGCGCGAGGAGTTCGTGAGCACCTCGAAGCCGGGCGGCACCACCTCGGTGTAGGCGAGCAGGTTTGCGTAGAACGGCGCGGTCTCCCCATCCACGCCGTCCGGAGGACGCACCCCGAGGATGCGTGAGGCATCGACACGGATAGCCGTACCGGTCACGCCAGGGCCGGGAACCGGTGCGGTCGCGAGTGCATCCGTAGCGAGTCGAGACCACTCCGTATCGATCGGGACGGCCACCGCATCGCCGTCCGCGATCCCGTCCTCGTCGTCGTCACGCGCTCCTTCGTAGCCGTTGCTCTCGGGAGCTTCGTCCGCTTCGTCGATCTGGCCGTCGTTGTCGTCGTCGAAACCGTTCGTGTCGTTCTCATCGACGTTGTACCAGAGGATCCGACCGTATCCGTCCGACGGGGACGGACCTGACCGATAGAAGGCGTCGTAGACGAAGAACGCGTCGTTGTCGTTGTCCGTGTAGTCGTTCTCGGAATGGAGCCCGTTGCCGAACGGCGAGGAGAGATCGTCGAGATAGCTCTGTGCCGCAGCGTGGACCTCTCGGTCCGCGAAGTCGATTCCTTCGTTCGGTCCGTCGACGACTCCGTCTTCGTCATCGTCGAAGCCGTCGGACTGGGACGCCGATGCATCGGCGTCCTCGTCGAAGAGAGCGCCGCCGGGGAATCCGTCGCCGTTCGCATCGGAGTCAGAACCGGTCGCAGGCCCCGGATCCATCGCGAGACTCGCCCAGGTGCCGTCGTCTCCAACGTCGAGGAGCATCCGTGCGTAGAGCACCGGGTCCCCCGGCGTCGCTCGCATGGTGAAGTCGACGTAGCGACCCAACCCGTACACGGTGCCTGGCCCGAGTGCCAAGCTCAACCCACCGTCCGAGTCCTCCCCGGTTTCGTTGGCCAGATACTCGAGGACGCCCGGTCCAGGCTCGGTGAGATCGAGCTGCACACGGAACTGACGCTCGGGATCGGTTCCGTCGAGCAGCGTGACGTGCGAGAGCGAGCGGTTCCAGTCTGGCATCGTGTCGAGGAACGGGAGGTCGATGTCGAGTGCGCCCGGCCGTTCCCCTCCGTCGATTCCGTTGTCGCGAAGTCGGATCGGTACCGCTAGAGACGCGCCATCGGCTAATGGGTCGGGATCGAGGAGTTGGAATCCCTGTTCGACCGTCCCGGCGGTACCCGCCACCGAAGAGCGCAGCTCGTACCAACCGAACTCGTCGAGATCGCGCGAGTCGAGGTTCGGTTCTCCCGGGTCGAACACGTGGTCACCGTAGCTGCCACCCGAGGTCGTGACGATGTCGAGGAACGTCTCGCCGGGGTCGAACACTCCGTTCCCGTTCTCGTCGACGAACGGATCCCCGAAGGTGGGAACGCCGTCGCCTTCGCCGAAGTCGTTCGTGTTCGGAATGCCGTCGAGTCCGACGTCGTCGCGAAGCGGCTCACCGGCGTTCCAGAAGCCGCTCTCGTCCAGGTCGAGGAACGGAAGCCAGTCGCCATCGTTGTCGACGCGGTCGGCTCCGAGCGACGTGAGAAGGATCGAGTCGGCCGGGGTGGAGAAGCCAGGGATCACGCCGGCCCGTTGGTCGAGTACGGAGAGGTCGGCCCAGACATGGAGAAGGCTGGACCGCGCTGGCACAGGTCCCGATGGCTCGTCGCAGTCGACGAACGGATCGAGCGCGAGGAGGCGAAGGTTGACGTAGTCGCCACTCCCGTAGATCCGGTAGGGATTCCAAGGATCGTAGAGGAAGGCGGAGTCGGGATCCGGCTGGACGGTCGGATACTCGAGGTCGAATGCGATCCGCGTCCCTTCGGAGAAGACTGCGTCCCGTTCGGCGAAGATCCAGACGCAGTCGACGGCGGGTGAACCGATCGGAACGGCGAAGAACGAGCCATCCTCGAACACGTCCGCCACACCGAGGAGCGCCGCAACGTCCCGGTCCGACCCGTCGTAGATGAAAACGCGTGTGCCGCCACACGACACGGCCCCGGCGTCGCCGTAGACGGAGTGCGTCAGGCTTCCATCGACGAAATCACCGACGACATGGAGGACGTCGTCGTCCCAGAGAGACGAGTCCGGTTCCGCTGGAACGGACAGGTCCGAGATGAAGTCCCGAGGAGGACAGAGTGGGACGCAGTTCGAGAGGTCTTCCGATCCGATGAGGAGTCCGCACGGGCTCGCGTCGGACGACGCCGGCGAACCGAACTGGAGCGCGTAGTCCCCTGCTTCGGTCGGCGCGCTTTCGCAGCCGATCGGATCGCAGAAGAGTGGATCGCTCGAGACGATGTCGCTGGTCGTGACCGAACCGACGACCTGTGCGAGGTCGACCACCGAACAAGAGAGGTCCGCCGTCGCTCCCGTCTCCAGCACGACTTCGTTCCCACCCGTGCCCGCGCAGTTTCCCCACGAAATGACCTTGTCACCGTCCATGAGCTGGACACTGCCTTCGGAGATCTGCGTATCGCCGTAGAATGCACCGCCTCGCTGGGCGGCTCCGTTCCCGGCGATCGTGGTCGAGACGAGATGGATCGTGGCGTCTTCGGCGTAGGCCGCGCCACCGTTCCACGCCGCCCAGTTGCCGCTGATGAGCGACGAAGTCACCGTGAGTTCGGGGCCGAGGATCAGGAAGATCGCGCCGCCGCCGTTGCGGACCTCCGCCGCGAGCGCACTGTTCCCGCGGAGACGGCAGTCCTGGATCGTCGCCACCACGCCGGGATCGATCGCGTAGAACCCGCCGCCGCGCGAGAGCGCAGTGTTTCCGAAGAAGTCCGACCGCTCGATCGCCACGCTACACTCCGCGCGGGCATAGACAGCGGCACCGAGGTCCGCCTCGTTCAGGACGAACTCGGAATCGAGAATCGAGGCGACGTTGTTGCGTACGTAGACCGCGCCACCCTTCTCCGCATAGTTCCCCTCGAACCGGCAGCCCTGGATGGTGAGGACGGAGAGCGAGTCACACCGGATCGCCCCGCCGGAACTCGCCGTGATCGGCGTGCTGTTGTGGAGGAAGAGGGACGACGTCACATCGAGAGTCGCGGCGCGGCCCAAGTAGATCGCACCACCGTGATCTGTCGCGTGGTTCGAGTCGAAGACGACGTTGTCGACGACGAGCGAGGCTCCCTCCGCGATGTGGACTGCTCCCCCTCGGAGATCGAGCCCGGCGGCCGGCGGGGTGAGGAATCCGTTTCGAATCGTGAGATCCCGTAGCTCCGGTCCTTGGGCACTCACGAGGAAGCCGCGTCCCGACTCTTCTGCGTCGATGACCACGGCATCTCGGTTTCCGCTCTCCGACGCGACGACGAGTGCCTTCCCCAGGAAGTCGACGTCCCGGTTCCCGAGTCCGGTGAACGTCCCGTCCGCCAAACTCACCGAGTCACCGGAGACCGCCGCGATCACGGCGTCCTGGATCGTGGGGTACTCCCCCGTCCCGTCAGGGGCGACATGCAGGGTGGCCCCGCGTGCCGAACCCGCGACGACGAGCGCAGCGAGCGCAACCGAGACCACGGATGGGAGCAACCTCGGACCCCGTTGTTGCCTCACGAAACCGCCTTC
Organism: Candidatus Eiseniibacteriota bacterium; assembly: GCA_020633975.1. Taxonomy (GTDB): domain Bacteria; phylum Eisenbacteria; class RBG-16-71-46; order CAIMUX01; family CAIMUX01; genus JACKCR01. Next base: position 1,666,372 of record JACKCR010000002.1, read on the forward strand.
CTCGCGACCGGACCTTGCGGCGTGCAAAACGTCTCGACTTGATACTCGACGGGAGCCCACTCCGGAACTCGCCGAGGGACCGCCTCCTGCGGTTGGCGTACTCCTGCACCGAAAGAGGAGGACGCGAGAGGCAAAACCAGACGACTGCTTCCTACGGAACGCAGCCGACGAACGACGGCTCGGTAGTCGGATTCGGCACAGCGGGTTGGTACCGGGACGTCGAGCGGAAGTCTAGCACAGCGCACGGAGACGCGACAGGGACCGGAGCAAGGCCCGGAACTCGTTCTCAGGCAACACCATCCCGCCAACAACGGAGGAAGAGGTCGAGGGACCCTGGGGCGAACCCGGCGAAATGGTTGTTGAAGTAGACGAACACGTCCAAGTTCCGTCCCAAGAGGCTCTGGACGGCCGGGACCCACGCTCTCGTCTCCGCCTCTCGGTCCACGATGAGCGACTCCCAGTCCCCCTTCCGAAGTCCCTCCTGCCTGGCCTTGGCCACCATCAGGTCCATCTCTCGGTGGTTGCCGAGGAGTCTCGCGTAGGCGAAGTCGGACGTGATCGCGTCCACCTGCTCGAGGACCGTGGGGCCGCTCGGCATCGTGTAGTACTCGACCAGTGCGAGCGCGGCGCCGTGTTTCCGGAGAAGGTCCAGGAGCGGCTCCGCCACCCAGTGATCGTTTCGCACCTCGACCACGAGCCGGACGTCCTTCGGGACGAGCGGGAGGAAGCGCGCCAGCCTCCTGCAGAAGTCAGCGCCCGTCTCCCACTCCTCGGGGCTCTGCTGCTTGGAGACATAAGGGAACTGGAGGACGAGCGGGCCCCGCTTCGCGCCGAGCGGCTCGAGCGCGCGAAGAAACTCCGTCCACTCTTCCTCGCACCCTTCCAGATAGAGCTCGTGAGAGATCGTCTTCGGCACCTTGAGCGAGAAGACGAAGTGGTCCGGCACTCGCCGCGCCCACGACTCGACCGTCTTGATGGCCGGGAGCGCGTGCCAGGTCGCGTCGATCTCGACCGTCCGAAGTCGCGCCGCATACTCACCGAGGAAGTCCGCCGGACGAGATCCCAACGGATAGAACGGACCGACCCAGTCCGCGGAGCTGAAGGAGGACGTCCCGAGGTGGAGCCTCTCTGGGAGCCCACTGATGTCGAGCTCGAGTCCACCAGGGAAGAGACTCATCGTCCGATCACCTTCTTCCGGATCGCGACGTAGTCCTGCACCTCGATCCAGAGGTAGTTCGCAATGAGGCGGATCTCGTCTTCCTCTTCGCGGGATACGTCCCCATCGGCCTTGGCGATCTCGAAGAGTGCGGCGAGCAGATCTTGCCGCTCGGTCGGGCCCGTGACCCGGTTGAACTCCGCGCAGAGGCGCTGGCGATCGTGATCGTCCGCGACTCGCTGCTGGATCAGGCGGAGCATGGTGTCCACCTCACCGTGGGCGAATCCGAACCGCTCGGCGAGGAGTGCACGCAACCGGTCGGCTTCTGCCGAGTCGACTACGCGGTCGGCGTAGATCACGCGGTAGAGGATGGCGCCGAAGAGGACCACCTGGGCGTCTCGCGGCGAGCTGGTCGCTTCGACGCCCGAGCCGGTGAAGAGGCTCTTGACCGCCGAGCCAAGCACGCCCGGCGTCGCCCGACCGAGTAGACGACCGAGGCCGCCAAAGAGCCCGGCGTCCTCCCCCGTCCGTCCGTCGCGCGCATCGCCCATCCAGCCGCGGAGCAGAGAGAGGTAGCGAAGCTCCTCTCGATCCTTCTTCCCGTCGGCCTCTACCAAGTGCTCGGCGCGCGCGAGCAGCCTCGACCGGTCCGCATCGGAACCTGATTCGAGAAACGCGCGGGCGTACCTCTCGAACTCGTCGATCGAGACGGGCCGATCGAGCAGCGCGAGCACTTCGTCCGCTTCGCTCTGCCTCAGTCCGTACTCCGTGACCAGCCCCTGCAGGAACGCGCGCTCGCGCTCTTCTACGTTTCCATCCGCCCAAGCCAGTGCGGCCAGCGTCTGGAGCAGTCTCGTTTCGAGTGATGAATCGCTCATGGAGCGAGAAGGGTTGCAGCACCGGTGCGTCCAGGTCAAGGATGCGTTCCCGAAGGACTCCGTGCCTCTGACCAATCGATCCGGTAGAGCGTGTAGTAGTAGGGACCCGGACGGGCGACGCCGAGAGGCCCGATCTCCCGGACCAGCGCCACCTCGATCCGCTCTCCGTGTGGACCGACTTCGGGAAGCCGGCGAGGCTCGGTGTCGCGGTCGATGACGTAGTCGGGTCGAGCGAGCGGGGCGAACCCGATGTCGAGGATGAAGTCTTCGATGTACCGGCCTTGGTGCAGGGCGAGCATCTCGGGTGTCACGATTCCGGAGAGATCCACGAGGTGCCGGTTCGGCTGGCCATCGAGAAGCCGGTAGCCGAGCAGCCCGATGTCCGGTGACGCCACCGAGCTCGAATCGGGAGTGTTCGTCCGAAGCCAGTCGGCAATCGCCCCCATCGAAGACTCGAGGCGAGAGGAGAACTCGGTCACGTGGGACAGCGTGCGTCCATAGAGCACCCAGGCGTTGAGAGAAGCGGTCGCGAGGAGCGAGAGCGCAATCAGCACCGTGGCCCGTCCCCACCAGGGCGACCGGCGAGAGTCGTTCCCCGTGTCACTCACTGTGACGTCCCCCGTGGCAAGCACGGTCTCCACCACCGACCAGGAGAGCGCCGTGAGGATCGGCGTGAGGACCATGAGGTACCGCGAGACGAGACCGGAGTCGCGCACGATGTACGGGACGAGGATCGCGACGAACCAGAGAAGCGCGAGACGGTACCGGTCCCAAAGTGCACGCAACGTGTCCCGTCCGACCCGCCCGCGTCGGAACGAGACCGTGAGGACCGCAACGGAAGCGAGCAGGAGCATCAGCTCGACGGCGCGCGTCGCACCCAGGATCGAGAGTTCCAACGTCACGCGCTCCAAGAGGTCGGCCGGCTTCCAGAGAAAGCTCGGACTCTTCGCCGCGATGCTGGTCGGAAGGATCTGTCCGAACGTCGACCCGGCATAGACGAACCACGGTCCGACTATGGCCGCGACCGGCACCAACCCGACGAGCGCCGCCCGCCCCCTGCGACTCCCGCCAGGCCTAGATGGGCCTCTGTCCTCGCCGGCGAGTTCCGGGCGACGGCTCGGGAGCGGGCTCGGGAACGGGCTCGGAACCCGGTTCGCCTCCCCCCTCGGCACCGGAAAGAACGACAGGTCGATCCAGACGAGGAAAGCCAGGGCCAGCCCTTCCGGCCGGACCACCGCGAGGAGCGCCGCGCCGGCCAGCGCAGCAAAGACCGAGCCTCTCCCCTCCCGCGCCCGTGCATGGAGCACGAACGCCCAGACGACGACGGAGACAGCGAGCGACGTCTCCATGCCCGAGTAGGTCCAGCGGAGGAGCCAGGCGTCGAGTGCCCAGGCGATGGTCGCCGTCCAAACGAACCGGCGATCTCGCATCCACTCCTTGGAAAGCGCGTGGACTCCGGCAATGGAGGCGAACGTGAAGAAGAGCCCGAGAACCCGAGCGGCGGGAAGTCCCGGGAGACCGAGGCGTTCCGCCGCGCCGAGGAGCATGACCCAGAGCGGCGAGGTGAACCCGTAGACCTGCCGGCCTTCCTCGAAGGCGAAGCCGTAGCCCTGGGCGAGGTTCCGAGCGAACTGGAGGTGGATGTAGGTGTCGTCCGTGACGTATCCACGGAACGGCCAGAGCGCTGCGACGACGACTGCGCCCAGGAGGAGCCAGGCGCCACCTCGGGCGAGAATCCCGTTCGCGATCTGCTGCGCTCCTTTCGACTCCACCCGTCCCATGGTATAGCTTTGCTCTACGTACGGAAGCCTGTTCGATTCCATCAGTAGTATTCGCCGGGCCGATCCCGCCCGCAATCAGCTCGCCGCGAGGTCACACACGGATGTGTCGTCTTCGATTCCGACACCAGGCCGGGAGTCTGGGACCCGGACTCGTACCGGTCGTCTCCACCTGCGCCCCTTGCGCCAGGCCGCACACGTCGTCCTGGGCCCTGACGTTGGCGAGCCTCGTGGCGTTCGTGCTCCTCGCCAGCCCGGTCGGCCGTCCGGCGTCGGCACAGACGGTATCGTCACCGCCCGAACTGAGCTTCTCGCCGCCTAGTGGGTTCCTCATTCCTTCGCAGGAGGAGTTCGTCCGGCTCACCGTCCGAAGTGCGTCCGAAGTACGCGTCCGGGCGCGCTGGATCCAGAAGGACGAAGCGTACGCGGTCTGGGGCGGGGCCTCGATGGACGATGCGCTCCTCGCGGCGAGGTCGGGAAGCTTCGGCGCCGGCCACGGCGGAAACACGTCCCATGACGCCACCGCACGAGAAGCCTCGGACTGGGTCCTCGACGAGATCTGGAATCCGACCACGCTCGAGGAAGCGACCCGCGACTTCGTCCTCTCTGCACTCCCCTCGATGCCCATCGACGCACGCGGCGTCTACCTGGAGGCGGAGTCGGGAAACGGAGTGCGCGCGAGCTCACTCCTCCAGTTCGTGTCGATCGGAATCACCGCTCATGTCGGCACCCAGTCCAGCCTCTTCTGGATCACGGACCTGCTCCATGGAGAGCCGCTCTCCGGCGTGGACCTGACGCTCTGGGACGCCGCGCGGATTGCCGCGCACAACGAGGGGAAGGCATCGTCTAGAGACACCGGTACAGACCCGGATCCGATCTTCCGCGGCGTTTCGGACGAGAACGGCCTCGTCTGGGGCCCAGGGACGGACGTTCTCGCCCCCACCGGCCGCCCGACCGCGGCGCGCGCCTCGATCCGCGGCCGCTCCGTCTGGCTTCCGCTCGACCTTCCCGAACCGACAGCCGTCTTGCCCGACTCCTCGAGGGTGGACGTGGACTTCGATGCGACCGCGGACCCGGACGGTCAGCCCCCTAGTGGAGACGAACGCGCGGTGTTCTTCACCGATCGACAGGTCTACGCACCTGAGGATCTCCTCCGGTGGCAACTCTTCTCGGTTCTCCGTCGAGGCAGCGCGCTCGAGTGGAACACGGATGGCGACTGGACCCTTCATCTCGACGGGCCGGCCGACCCAGGGTCACCGACTCCGTTCGCGCCCCCCGTTTCGACGCGCACCTACCCGATCCGGATGAACCAGTCGAAGGAGGCTCGTGGCACGGTCGCGCTTCCGCGCACCGTCGGCCTCTACCGTCTCCGTCTCACGCCGATGGACGACGACTCGATCGTCCTCGAACGGTACGTGCAGGTGGCGGCCGCCGCAGTCCCCGGGCTTCATCTCACTCTCGAAGACGATGCCGCAGACCGCAACGCGCGAGGAAATCTCTCCGCTTCCGGCGCGACTCCTGGCAGTGGAGAGGAAGCGACCAACCAGGCCGACCCGGGTTCCTCCGCACCTCTCGTCGGCCGCTGCCGGATCTCTGCCACCGCACGGGTCGAGGTGGCGCCAGGGAGGTCCGCCGGCGTCGTCCCCCTCGGCTGGCGGGTCGAGACGACCGCGACAGACGCACGGTTCGCGCCTGAGTTTCCCGAGTTCCAGTTCCACGACGCATGGAACGACGCGCTCCCGACCGCCGAGCTCCGTCGCGCGCCCGAGACGAACGACGACGGCGTCGCGAGCGCGGAACTCTCGATCGCCCGCGGAGAAGCGACGAGCGGATGTCGGATCGAACTGCGAGTCCATCCACGCGTCCTCCCGGACGGCGGCGAGACGAGACGGAGTTGGTCCTGGTATCCAAGCACGCGGGTGCCCGGTGTGCGGAACGCGAGTCGCGATCGCGAATCGATCGGCGCGCTCGCTTGGGAATGGGTAGTCGTGGACCTAGCCGGGAGTCCCGTCGAAGGCGAGTCCGTGCAGCTGGAGCTACGACGCGTCGACCCCGGCAACGAAGCGCTCCTCTGGACGCGCAACGGTACGAGCAGTGACGAACCGCTCCGGCTCGCCGTGGAGAGGCCCGGCCCGGGCGACTATGCACTCCGCGTCGTCCTACCTGACGGCACGGCTGCGATGCCGAGCCCCGTCGCGCCGACCGCAACGGCCGCCTCGAACACCTCGTTCCTTCGCGCCGCGTCCAGCGAAGGCGGGCTCGACCTCACGCTCGGCGGCACCCCACTCGCCGGCGCGAACACGCTGTTCGTCGTGGAACGAGGTGACGTACTCGCCGCGAAGGCCGAGCGGATTCCGGGTGACGGTCGACTCGTCCTCCCCCTACCCCCGCTTCCACCGCCCACCGCAACACTGCACGTGACGCAGGTCGGCTCGGATCCGTCTCGGGTCCGGTTCGAAGGCGGCTTGAGACAACGGCTGCCGTTCTACCGCTCCGCCAGCGCCGAGGTCGCGAGCGACGCACCGCCCCATCGAGCGATCGTCCACGTCGAGATCGACGCGGGAGGCCAGTCTCCGGACTCGGCCTTCGTCACGATCCAAGTGGAGACTCCAGCGGGCACCCATCCGGCCGGAAGGCTCTCCATATCGGCGTCGGCAATTCCCACGAACGCGGGAGCAGCCGACATGGCCACGTTCTTCGGCACGGAACCGGATCCGCTCGCGAGCGCATTCGGCAGCGCCGGCACCGCGCCACGATGGACGGAACTGCGCGACCGTTTGGTCCTCTCGGGGGGAGTCGAGGCCGCTAGCGGAGTCGCGACTACCGGAATCGCTACTACCGGAATCGCTACCGAAAAAGGAGCCGATGTCGCGAGCGGAGACGTCACCGCTAGCGGAGACGCCAGCTCGGCTGACCATCGCGGAACGATCGCGTCCGTTCGTCACGAGACCGAGAGTGGCCGATCGGCACGCGATCACGAGAGCATCGATGCCTACCGTCACGCGCCGGCGGAGCGTTCGCTTCTCTGGAGCCCCGACGTCGCCGTGCCCGAGAACTCGGGTGTCCGCTTCGCGCTGCCACTCCACACGATCGGCAGTGACCTGCTCCGCGTTCGCGTCTGGGCGACGACGCCGGACGTCCGCTTCGGCTACGCCGAGGCCGCCGTGCGACCCGACTCGGAGATCCTGTTCGAACTCGATTCGGTCCCGGCCCTCCACGCGGGCGATCAGATCGAGTGGCCGTGCCGGGTTACGAACCGCGGAACGGAGCGCTGGGAAGGCCAGCTTCTCACTGAGCTCGAGGGTGGTGTGGTCAGGCATGCACCCGACGCTCTCCGGGTCGACCCCGGAACGACCTGGTCCGGCCGGATCGAGATCGAAGCGCAGGCCGAGGAAGGAGCGCTCCGCCTCACGACTACGTTGGCGGGTGCGGACGAAGCCGTGGTCAGCTCCCGCACCGCAAGCAGCGAGGTGCAAGAGCCGAAGGTCGAACGAACCGTCGTCCGCTCGGGAATCGCCTCGCCGCGCGCGTCGGACGCTCTCGATCTGAGCGACGGGCATCTGCTGGCCGCTCAGGGCGTCGAGATTCGGGTCGCATCCTCCTACTTCCTCGAACTCCACGACCCCGTGCGCGTGCTATTGGATGATTCCGTGCCGGACCCGGAGCGGGACATCGCAAGACTCGCGGCCGCCGCCCTCGCCGCACGCACACCGACCTGGTTCGGAACGACGCGCGATGAACTCACACGGATCTGCCGGGAATGCTGCGACCGGCTCCAGGCCGCCGGGATCCCGCTGGGGGACGGAGTCGACCTCCCCGAAACCGATCTCGTCCCGGCGTCCCGCTTCCGTCCCTTCTCGCTCGACGCCCGCGCTCGCTGGGCCGCTGCGCTCGCCGTCCGGGAGGGGCTACCGGTACCATCTTCGTGGCTGAAGGAGCTGGACGTTGCGGCGGACTCCTACTGCGTCCGCGTCCGCGTCCGCGAGATCGCCGCGCGTCCCCAGCTCGAGATCGCAGCGCTGCACGCCTGGACGGATCGCCTCGCCAACCGGCAGCGGCCTGACGACTCCGACCTCGTCTGGCTCTTGGCGCGCGACACGCTGCTCGGCACGCTCGGCCGCACCTACCTCGCGCTCGCATGGGACGCGGAGACGGTACGTCCCGAACTCGTGCCGCAACTGAGAGGTCAGTACGAAACGTTGCTCCGCGACGTCGAAGAGGCGATGGATCCGTCTCGCCAACGCGTCCTGGTCGAAGGTTCCATACCTACGAGTGCGATGCTCCTTCACCTCCTGTCCGAACGCGCGCCGAACCATCGGCTCGCACCCACTCTCCTTCGAGGACTTCTCTCCGCGCGCAACACCGCAGGAGTGTGGCCAGAGCGGATGAACAGCGCGTACGCGGTGTGTGGCATCGGCGCACTGCTCAACCGAGTCGAGTCAGCGGACCGTCCCCAACGCGCAGAGCTCGTCCTCGGCACGTCGACCACGAAGGAGCTGCTGCTGGAGCCCGGGCAGAGGATCGGCAACGAAGCGTCCACGAATGGCGTCGCCCCTCGAAACGGCACGCCGGCTCGCCGAGACCTCGCCCTCGCCGCGGGAAGCGGAGGGCAGGACACCGGATCGACTCGTCGTGACGAACCGCGCCCCGAATGGAAGAACCCGATTGCGACAGTGACCTACGATCTCCCCACGCTCTCGAGGATGCGTCGTCACGACCCAGACCGGACCGAGTTGGAACTCACGCTCACGACGGATCGCGGAAGCTCGGCCTACTACCAGATCCTGACTCGCGAGGAGAGCCCGGCTGCGCAGCTCTCTGCACCCACCGGCAGCATCCGCGTCACACGCGTCTTCCGACGAGTCGACGGTACTCCGTTCGCCACCAAGGGCGCGGACCCGATCGGCTGGATCGATGTCGGCCGGACCTGCCTGCTCGAAGTCGAGCTCACGATCGAACTGCAAGAGTCGACAGCGGGGCTCTTCGTTCGTGAGGCGCTCCCCCCTGCCGCCACGTTCCGCGGCTGGGTCCAGGATGGTGCGTCTGCGGATCCGGGTCTCGAGCAGACCACGGTGCGGACGGACGGTTCGATCGAGTTCGTCACCGAGCCGCTTCCGGCCGGGACACACATATTCCGGTACGGACTCGAACTACGAAATGCAGGCCGGTTCCATCTCCCGGGAACGCAGATCGAAGCGCTCCGCACCGGAGCCCGGGGACGAGGCGCTGGTCAGGAGCTGCGAGCGGAACGCTGAACGACGGATCCAACGCGGCCGTGAGAAGGAGAGTCTCGATGCTCAGCGTCCAGCGCTCGGCGACGCAAACGACGGAGTTCGTGAGGGGAGCGGTCGTCGGGCTCCTCGCAGTCTCGGCGTTCGCCGTTCCCGCTGCTAGAGCAGCCGATCTCGTGGATACTTCGCACTCGGTCGTCAGCTGCGAGTACTTGGACGACCATTCGCTCGCTCTCCGCACGAGTACGGGCCTCCTCCTCGAGGCCGGGCTCGTCGTTCGCTACTCGTCGCTCCTCGGTGTCACTACCGTGGACGCCCAAACGAGAGACGGCCAGACACTCACGGCCCGCCGCGTGATCGCCATCCATCCGGAAGCGGACATCGCTCTCCTCGAACTCCCCGAGCGCACGCCCCACATGTTGCCGAATCCGGAGATCGTGGCCGCACCGGTCGGGACCGACATCACACTCCTCCGCGGCCCGAACGGCGCTGGGCCGAACTCCAAGCCGGCCGAGGTCTACGGGAAGTTCAGTATCGGCGGCCCGGACTTCGTCGCGATCTCGGAAGGACATGGCGACTGCGCCGCGGCATTCCTCGCCAACGGAGCCCTCGTCGGCATCTCCTTCGATCTCAGCGAGCAAGGCTTCCCACTCGCGTACCTCGTTTCGACCGCGTCGATCGCGAACCTGGTCGAAAGTCGAGGGGAGCCCGTCGAACTCGCGTCCATGACGCCTCCCACCCCACCAGACTACGAGTCCCGGAACGACGCTACCGGCCTCGCGTTTCGTGCCGCCATCCTGCTGACGGAGGGCCGAACGGACGACGCGCGTCGGTTCGCGGAACTCGCGCTGAAGAAGGACGCGACCAATGCCGCCGCCCACTTCTGGATGGGACGGGTTCAGTTCGGAGACCAACGCTACGACCAAGCCGCTGCGTCGTTCCAGCGAGCCGGGCAGCTCGCCCCGGAGTATCACCTCGCTTGGCACATGGCAGGCGCTGCGTTCAATCAAGCCGGAAACTACACGATGGCCATGGAGATGTATCGGAAGGCGCTCCGGGCGGAGCCCTGCTCAGCGCTCACCTGGTGCAACCTCGGCGGCGCAGAGTTCAACAAGCGGAACTTCGCCGAAGCCGAGTCCGCGTTCTCCAAGGCGATCGAGTGCGATCCCACGTACGGCCTCGCTTACTTCAACCTCGCCGTCCTCCAGAAGCAGACCGGCCGACCCGACGATGCCGAGCGCACGTACGAGATGCTCGTTGCGAAGGACCCGGGTTGGTCCGAGCGGCTTCGCTTGGCGCTCGACGCTCGGTAGTCGCCCAGTTGCGCCTCCTTCGGTCGGCGCGGGAGCTTTCGCAGAGGGGTCGGGGGCCGGGGACCCTACGCTCTCGCATCGCCGGTGGGGCGTCGAGAGTTTCCAACGAGGGTTTTTGGCCCGGCTCAAATGTTCGCTTCGGGTCCCCGGCCCCCGACCTTCGGTGTGGCCGCCTACGGATGGGTGGAGGTGTGGGGGGCTTGCCGGAGCGTCGAGGCTTGGCTCGCCGGAGCGTTGGAAGCTGCCGGAGCGTTGGGGGCTGCCGGAGCGTCGAGAGCTTGGCCGCCGGAGCGTTGGGGGGTGCCGGAGCGGCGAGGGCTGGCTCGCGCAGACCGGGCGTCTACCAAGGAGGAGTGAGGTCGTGGAGGCGTCTCGATACCAGGAGGACGTGTCCTTGGGACCTGAGTTTGCGGTAGCCGAAGAGGTGGAAGATCTCCAGGGGGAAGATGCGGGCGACTTTGGTGTCGACGACTAGGGTCGCGGGGCGGTCGGGGTGGGCGGAGACTCCGGGGAGGATGCGGAGGAGGGTGTCGAGCCTGAGTCGACGGAGTACGGCGGAGAGTTCGAGCCAGAACGGCTTCACCTGCGACGCGAGGAAGAAGCCGTCGGAGCCTTGGCCTTGGTAGAGCGGCATCAGGAGCCAGCCGTCCCAGCGAGCGCGGATCTCCCCTTCCACGTCCATTGCCAGGAGCGTTCCCGTATCGACCGGGTCGAGGCTGGTGAAGCCGGGGCGCATCCGGAACTGGTCGCGCGGGGTGATCGGGTGGCGGTACCTGACTTCGATGATGGGCGGCCGGCCACTTCGGGCGGACTCGAGCCGTCGTCGGCTCGGCCCGAGATCGTGCGCGTCTTCGGGGATCATTCCCGCGCCGACCATCGCTAGCCAGAGCACGGCTTCGAGGTTGTCTACCGCGACCGGATCGTCGTGCTGCCCGCCCTCGCAGCCGAGCGTCACCCAACCAGTAGATCCGATGTGTTCGAGCAACGTTCCGTCGAGTTGTTCTTCCAGTCCCAAGATCTTGGTGAGCGGAATCGACTCGGCCCACTTCCGATTCCGGAGCGTATCCCCGAACAGAACGAACGGGATCCCGGGGGCCGACGTCGTGTGGAGGTCGAGGAAGTACGCTCCCTCTTCCCCGGGACGGAGCTCCTCATCCAAGACCTGGAGTAGCTCCCAGGCGTCGATGTCCTCGGACTCCATCCGTTGAGACGGCGACGATCGGCGTAGATGATCGACGCGCTCCGGAGTGAACTGACGGTTGAGGTCTTTGTCGACGAACCGGACGTGGGATTGGCTGGCGCGGGTGTTGCCGACGAGGACGACGAGTTCGCCCGATAGGTCCACGTCGCCCTGGGAGAGCCGTGCGAGCACGCGAGACGCCGCGTCCCGGCCGGCGGGCTCGTTCCCGTGCATCAACGTCGTGACCAGCAACTTCGGACCCGGCTTCCGGCCGACGTGGCGGCCCACGAGTCGGGTCACGACCTCTGACTCGGCGACAACGCTCAGGGTCACTCCTTGAGCTTGGAGGCGAGGAGTTCGGCGGCCACGTCCATGAAGTCGCGCTCCGAGATGAAGCCGACCAGGTGGTCCTTCTTCACGACCGGAAGCATCCCGATCTTGAACTCCTGCATGATCTCGATGGCGCGAAGTGCGGACGTCTCGGGCGTCACGCAGATCGGATCGCGCTTCATGATCTGCGAGACGGGAACGGTGTTCTCGGAGTGCGCGGACCAGCCTTCGGCCATGAGACGGAGGAGGGCCCGATAGGACACGACTCCGACGAGTCGGTCGCGGTGGTCCTCGACCAAGACGTGGCGGATCCGCTCCCAACGCATGAGGTTCGCAACCAGGTCGACCGGATCGTCCTCGTTCACGGAGAAGAAGTCCGTCGACATGAACTGCTCGACGCGGAGGAAGGTGTGCTTCCAGCCACCTGACTCCTCGAGCTTGGCCGGCTCCCACTCCGCGACCGGCGTTCCTTCCTTCTGCCGACTGATCATCGCGGCGACGATGGCGTTCATCTTCTCGGTCGCGTTGCGATGTCCGCCCATCGTCGCGAGCGAGTGGAGCGCCCAAGCGGATCCGGTCTTCTGACGTTCGACCCGCTTCTCGATCACGCCGAGGTAGCGCTCGATGTCCCCCTCGTCGATCCCCTTCCTACGCAGACCTTCCTCGGCCGCGGGGAGGAGTTCGTCGAGGATGAGCTTGTCCGCGGGCCAGTTTCGTCCCCCGAGCCAGGTGAACTGCGACTGAATACCGAGACGGGCGGCGGCGAGGAAGTTCATCTTCGTCTCGCCGAAGTCCATGGCCTTGGAGATGTCGTCGTAGCGGTGCGAAAGGCTGCTCATGAGTCCGAACCAGAAGGCAGCGTTCGCGACCTCATCGATAACGCTCGGCCCGGAAGGAAGCACGCGGTTCTCGATCCGAAGGTGCGGCTTCCCGTTCGTCATCCCGTAGCAAGCCCGGTTCCAGCGGTACACCGTCCCGTTGTGGAGCCGCAGCGCCTGCAGCTCCGGGATCTTCCCCTCCTTCACGAGCTCGAGCGCGTTCTCGTTCGACTCACCTGCGATGAGGGTCCGGAAGCGGGTCACGTCTTCCTGGTACAGCTCGAGGACCGAGCTCTGCACCCACCGATCCCCGAAGAAGACTCGGGGACGCGTTTCGCGAACGTGGTGCATCGTTCCGCGCGTGTCGACCGCCTGCTGGAAGAGTGCGATTCGCGTCTCGCGCCAGAGCCGGAGGCCGAAGAGGAGCGGAGAGTTGACAGCCGCCGCGAGCACCGGCGCCGCGATGAACTGCGCCACGTTGTAGAGGTTCGCGAACTCGTCCGGAGCGACCTGGAAGTGGACCTGGAAGCTCGCGTTGCACGACTCGAGCATCACGGAGTTGTGCTTGGTGTTGAGCTCGTCCAGCCCTTTGATGTGGAAGTCGTAGGCGCCGCCACGCAGCTTCGTGAGTGCGCGGTTGAGTGCCCGATACCGGGGCAGCGGCGTCATGTTGTTGAGTTCGAGATCGGACTTGAGCAGAGTGGGCAGAATGCCGGTGAGCGCAATCTCCACTTCCTGCGCTTCCGCAACGCCCCGCAGCAGTTCGATCCGCTCGTTGAGTTCGTCTTCGACCTTGTGGAGACAGTCCGTGCCGAAGACGTGGGGCGTGAGGTTGATCTCGAGATTGAAGAGCCCGAGTTCGGTCGTGTAGAACGCGCGGTCGAGCTTCTCGAGAAGATCGATCGCCTTGGGCGCGGGGCGCCAGTTCTTCTGGACCAGGAACAGCTCTTGTTCTGCGCCAATGCGACGCACCCCCGTCTCGAACACGCCGTCGGCCAGCATCTGTTCGAGGGCACGGAGGTCATTGAGCAGTTGGCGCATGAAGGTGCGCTGGGCCTGCCCAGACTGCTGCTGCTGAACGTCTTGAGTTCCCATTGGCTTAGCTAGATGATTGTAAGTTCTGTCTCTAACGGGTGGCAACGGGCGATCTCGGCCTAGGGAGAGGTTTCGGGCGACTGCCCCTCTGGCTATACTGCCGACTCGCCGTCCCCGGGGAGCCCGACTCCATGTCGTTCATCGCCTCCATCACGAGCTTCTGTCTCGGCTTGGCCATCGGGATCGGACTGGCCGGTCGCCGGTTCCGACGCCAGGATGCCGCCTCGTCCGGGATCGCGCCGGACGGAGAACTGACGGAAGCGACCTCGCTCGGACGGATCGCCCACGAACTCAAGTCACCGCTGGCCGCCCTCCAGAGCGCGATCGACGTCCAGGGGCGTGCCCTCGCCCGCCTCGAAACGGACTCGAACGCTCCCGAGTACCGTGCTGCCGCACGAGCACTTACGACATCCAGGGCGGCGGTCGGTCAGATCGAGGAGCTGGCCGACACGATGCGGTCCGTCGGACGGCTAGGCCAGCTTGCCAGGCAAGCGACCCCGGCGCGCGGCCTCGTGGACGCAGCCCTCCTCCTGGTCGGCCACCGGTTCACCTCGATCGAAGTCGAACGGAACGACGTCTCGGGGGTGCGCCTCCACGTGATCCCGGGAGAGATCGTACGGGTGCTCGTGAACCTGCTCGTCAACGCGTCGCGCGCCCTTCCCGACGGCGGACGTGTCCGCATTCTCACCCGCTCGTCGGATGCCTGGGGTGAGATCCAGATCGAAGACTCCGGCCCAGGGATCCCGCCCGAAGACGAAGAGCGGATCTTCCTCCCCGGTCACACCTCCTGGACCACGGGCGCGCGAGGAGAGGGGCACGGGCTTGCGCTCGCGCGTGAAGCGGTAGAGCGGAATGGTGGGGACCTTCGTTTGGTGAACGGGGACCTCGGCGGAGCAGCGTTCATCGTCCGCCTCCCCCTGGCGGATTCACTCGCGGAGTCTCGCTCAGACTCTCACCCTGACTCTCGCGCGGACTCTCGCTCGAACTCACCGTCGGACTCTCCGTCGGACTCTCCGTCGGAGCCCAGTCGATGAGCTCCCTACTCCGTCCCTTGCTCGACATCCGTTCCGAGGAACGGCTCTCCGCTCTCCTTCTCGGGTCGGCCTACTTCTTCCTTCTCATGACGCACTACCTGCTGAAGCCGGCACGCGACGCACTCTTCCTGGTTGGCGCGAGCGCGAATCAGCTCCCTTGGGTCTATCTTCTGACTGCACTACTCACCGCACCCCTCGTCGGCCTCTACATGCGGGCCAGCCGCTCGTTCACCATCCGTCAGACGCTCTACGGAACCTGGATCGGACTCGCCGTCCAACTGGTCCTCATGCGTTTCCTGCTCGGACTCGGGCACCCGTGGGTCTACTACCTGTTCTATGCGTGGGTAGGCGTGTTCGGCGCGGTCACCGTCTCCCAGTTCTGGCTCCTCGCGGGAACACACTTCGACGCCGGGCAATCGAAGCGGATCTTCCCCCACCTCGGGACGTTCGGAATCCTCGGCGCGGCGTTCGGAGGTGAACTCACCGGCATGCTCGTGGGGGACCTCGAGGTTCCGACGCAGGACCTTCTCTGGATCTCGCTCGTCCTCCTCTCGGTCACACTCATCTTGTTCGCCAACGTCGGAGGAAAGCGGAGCGGCGATCCAGCGTCGGCGCTTCCTTCCGAGGAAACGGGAGACGGTGGCCCGTTCGGCGCGCTGCGACTCCTACTCCGTACGCCCCACCTCGTCGCGACGGTGGGGATCATCGGGTCCACCGTCGTCGCGACCACACTCGTCGACTTCCAGTTCAAGACGCTCGCGGCGGCGAGCCGGACCGACACCGCTGCACTCACGGGGTTCCTCGCCACGTTCTATGGGCGAGTGAGCGTGATCTCGCTCCTCATCCAGATGCTCTCGCCGCTCTTCGTCAAGCGGCTCGGCGCGACCGGCATTCTCGTGCTCCTCCCCGTCGTGCTCCTCGGCGGCACCGCGGGGCTGCTCGTCTTTCCGGGGCTTCTCGCCGCAACACTCGTCCAAGGGAGCGTCCTCTCGCTCGAGTACTCCCTCGACCGCACCGGACGGGAACTCCTCTTCCTCCCCGTCCCGTCGGAGATCAAACGAAGGACGAAGCTCTTCATCGACGTGTTCGTGGACCGGACGTTCCGAGGAATCGCGGGACTACTGCTTCTCGTTCTCACCGCGCTCCTCGGATTCGGGGCGTGGCAGATCGCCTGGGTGGTTCTCGGAGTGCTCGTGGGCTGGTTGGCGCTGGTGGTCCGGATGCGTCCACAGTACGTCGACGCGTTCCGGAGAGCACTCGCGCGACGGGAGCTCGACCTCGACACCGGGCTGGCGACGCACGATCCCACCGCTCTCGGAACGCTGGTCTCCGAACTCGAAGCGGAGGACCCTCGCCGCGTTTCCTACGCTATCTCCGCGCTCGGCAGCTTTGCGCCCCGGGAACTCGAACCGTTCGGACTTCCGGCCGGACTCTGCCCTCTCGCCGCGCGGCAGGAGCCGGAGATCCGCAGTTCAGCGCTCTCCCTCCTCGCGTCCCATTGGCCGGACTACCCTGAGCTCGACGTGAGTGAGGCGGTGCGTGCGCCGGAACCGGTGGTTCGAGCAGCCGGCGTCCACCTCATGCTCGCCGCGACACCGGAAGACGAGCGTCAGGCCCAGTTCGGTGAGATGCTCCGTTCAGCCGACGAGTCGATCGTCGTTGCAGCGTTGGATACGTACGAGAAGTACGGCAGCTCCCTCGGACTCTCGCTGCGCTACGCCGATGCGGAAGCCCATCTCGACTCTCCTCCCGCAGTGAAGGCCGCTCTGGCCGGCGCATTGGGCCGGTCGACGGATCCGGCCTTCGATCCGATCTTCGAGACGATGCTCGCGAGCCGCGACCGCTCCACCTGGCCCGCCCTCACCGAGGCGGCGGGACGAAGACGACGTCCCGAACACGTCCCATGGCTCCTCGCGCGTCTCGGTCGCGGCGAGCTCCGCCCCCTGGCCCGCCGCGCGCTCGCCGCGTACGGCGAACCGGTCATCGATACCCTCGCACTCGCAATGCGCGACCTCTCCCTCCCCCTCGAGGTGCGGGTCCAGATCCCCCGCGTCCTCGAGCGGATCGACTCCGACGAATCGATCCGCGTGCTCCTCGACGAAGTCGTCTCCGCCGGCTCTCCAGTGGCCGACGCGTGCATCGCCTCCGCCGATCGTCTCCGCAAACGTTGCCCTTGGCGGAAGGCGGACGAGTCGGACGTCCACGGGGCACTCCTTCGCATCGGCCGAGAGCAGTTCGCCGCCGACCGAAGCACGCGCGCCTTGCGCTCGTCCGAGGACGACCCGGCACTCTCTCTTCTCCGGCAGGCAGCGCGAGAGCGACGAGACCTCGCAGGCGCCCAGCTGTTCTCCATCCTCGGACTGCTCGAACGCCGTCGCGACATCGAGGGCGCGTACCGCGCACTCACGAGCCGTTCCCGAACCGACCGCGCGAACGCCCGGGAGTTCCTCATGGAAACGCTCCGCGGCGAGAGCCGGAGAGTCATCGAGTGCGCGATCGCGGACCGGAGCGGGGAACGGAACGAGAAGGGACAGGAGCTCTACGGGCTCCGGATCGACACACCGGAGGACGCGGTCCGCTACTATCTCCGCTCGGGTCGGCCGTGGCTCAGGGCCTGCGCTATCTGGGCCGCGGCCCGGATCGCTCCGGACGTCCACCGGAAGCGGTTCCTCGAAGCCGAGGCGGACGAGTCTCCCCTCGTCCGCGAAACGGCGCGCCTCGCGCTCGGCCGGCGCGCGGTGTCGAGCGAGATCTGAGAAAGAGCGAGATATGAGAAGGAGCGAGTTCTGATACGGAGCGAGATCCGATGCTGACGACGATCGAACGCGTGATCCTCCTCCGGCGAGTCGACGTCTTCACTGGCGTGCCGACGGAGAAGCTGGCCGAGCTCGCAGCGGTGAGCGAAGAGGTCGATCGTCTGGAAGGCGACGTCCTTTTCCGCGAAAGCGAACCGTCCGATGCGCTCTACCTCGTCATCCACGGCGAGATCCGACTCACCGCCGAAGGACAGTGGGTCGCCGACGTCGGCCCGGAAGAGGCGATCGGTACCTGGGCTCTCTTCGACGACGAGCCTCGGATCGCCACCGCCACCGTCACTCGCGACGCCCGCCTCCTTCGGATCCGGACGAACCGGTTCCAGGAACTGCTCTCGGACCACACCGAAATCGCCCAGGCCGTGCTTCGAACGCTGGCGCAGCGGTTCCGATCGCTCGCCAGGGACTCCACGGATACCACGCGCACGACCCAAGCGGACTGAATGCTCGCCACCGACCAACGACGTCGCGCGTCGCCCCTCTTCAGATGCCATCCAACGTGCTATATTCCGACCTCGTGAGTACGACGAACGGATCCACTGGAAGGCGGATCTTCCTCATCGACGACGAGCAGCTCGTTCTCGACAGCCTCGAGACGCTTCTCACGCTCGAAACGGAACACGAGACGCACGCCTTCACCTCTCCCCGCGCGGCACTCGATGCCGCGGAGGCGGGTCAGGTCGACGTAGTCATCTCGGACTTCTTCATGCCGGAGATGGACGGAATCGCCTGTCTCACCGAGTTTCGCCGTCTCCACCCGGCCGCCCCTCGCATCCTGCTCACCGGATACGCGGACAAGGACAGCGCGATCCGGGCGATCAACCAGGTGGGGCTCTTCCAGTACTTGGAGAAGCCATGGAACAACGACGACCTGCTTCTGGTCCTGAGGAATGCGGTCGAGCGGAAGGAACTGCTGGACCTGATCGGCGAACAGGCGGCGGAGATCGAAGCCAGATCCGGCGCCCTCCGCGGTATCCGCAAGGACATCTTGCGGACCTTGGCATAGCCATGGACGCCGACGGCATCCGGAAACCGAGGCAGACAGCAGGCCCGAACTCGCATCGGCTCCGCCTCCCCGCTTCGGTCCCGATCGCACTCTCCCTCGGACTCCTCCTCGCAGGGTCACTCTCCTTCGCGGGAAGTCTCGAGGACCTCTATATCGGCGGGTTCGTGAGTCAGGGCTATATCGACACGTCCGAGAACAACTACCTGGTACCCAAGGCAAGAGAGGGCTCGGGCGAGTTCAACGAAGTCGGAGTCGCACTCTCCATCACCCCGGCCGATCGGACACGGATCGGCATCCAGTTCCTGGCCCGGGACCTGGGCGAGGAAGGCAACAACCAGGTGATGATCGACTGGGCCTTCGGGGACTACCACTGGCGGGACGATCTCGGATTCCGCGCGGGGAAGCTGAAGCTGCCCTACGGCTTCTACAACGTGGTCCGGGACGTCGACGTCGCGCGGCCGTTCGTCCTCCTGCCGCAGGGGGTCTACGACGAACGGATCCGTGACTTCTTCACCGCGTATGAAGGCGCGAGCCTCTACGGGAACCTGCACCACGAACCCGTGGGAGACCTCGACTACGAGTTCTACGTCGGTACGCTGAACGTCCCGAGCCCCGAGTCCGGGTTCTGGGGCGACATCTTCCAACGCACGGGCGAAAGCGCCGCCGCGGACTCGTCCTTCCGGGCGGACGTCGGGGATCTCTACGGGGTCGACGTCGAGTACATCTCCTCCGGCGGGTTCATCGATCCACACGTCGCCCTCCCCTGGCTCGTCGGTGGAGCGCTCACCTGGACACCTCCGGTCGAAGGGCTTCGCTTCGGTGGAAGCTGGCTCCGCTCGCGGTACGAAGCCAGTGCGCGTCTCCTCTTCAACGTCCAGGCCAGGGACCGTGAGACCGGGCGACCGGAGTACTTCGGCTTCGACATCCCGGATCCCAGGATCCAGGACGACGTCGAGTACATCATGTCCTTGTCCGCTGAGTTCGCACGCGACTCCTACTCCGCGGCTCTCGAGTACACCCTCCAGAACACGGGCGGAACGGACCACGTCGGCGATACTCCGGTTACCGAGGGGTACTACCTCTCCGGCTCCTACCGGCTTCTTCGGGACATCACCGTCGGCGCCTACTACTCCCGCTACTGGAACGACCGGAACGATCGCGACGGTGAGGAAGCGCTGAGGAACGGATACCCGGAGTTCAGTGCTTGGCAACACGACCTCTGCATCAGTGCGCGGTTCGACGTATCTCCGAACTGGCTCCTCAAGCTCGAGGAGCACTGGGTCGACGGTGTCGGTCAGCTCTCGCCGTCGGAAAACCAGGACGCAAACGGACAGACGGACGCAAACCGCTATTGGTCGTACTTCGCGGCCAAGGCCACCTTCCACTTCTAGAGGCGAACCGGATGCGAACCGAACGCACATGCAAGCCTCTCGAGAGAGGATTCCGGCGCCACCTGACCGCCGGAAGAGGGTTGGCCGCACTCTGGCTCCTCGTCTCGCTTCTTTCGGTCGCTCCGATCCACCAGACGGACGCCCGCGCCGCACGCAAGGAAACCCGCGTCGCGATCATCGCGAACCCCTCCGTATCCGTGGACTCGCTCGAGGTCGTCGATCTGCAACGGATCTACCTGAGCAAACGGACGCGCTGGCCGGACGACACACGGATCGTCGCGACGATGCTCAAGGGTGGATCGATCCACAAGAGTTTCGTGGAGGACATCCTGGAACGCTCCGTCTCCAAGTTCGCGACGTACTGGAAGCAGATCGTATTCACGGGACAGGGGGTCCCGCCCAAGGCGTTCGACACCGAAGAGGAGCTGATCGAGTTCGTGGCGCAAACTCCGGGATCGATCGGATACGTCTCGATTCAGACCCCCACGGCCGGAGTCCACAGCATCGCTCTCGTCCGTTGACCGCTGACTACCGTTGTCCGCTGACCACCAGGGAGTCAGGTGCAGACACACGCTGACTCCCGGAGGAACCTCGGGATCGCACTTCGATGAAGTTCTCGCAGAAGATCCTCCTCCTCCCCGGGTTGGCGTTCATCGCCTTCCTCGCATTCTTCGTGGTCGGAAAGAACCTCGCGGACGAGAGTGCGGAACGGATCGCGGACATCGAAGACCGCTACTTCCGCCAGCTCGAGATCAGCGTGCTCTTGGAGCAGTTCGCCACGGAGACCCAGCACGCCTTCAGCCTCGCGATCGCAAACGATGAGGAGTTCGACCTGGAGAATGCGGAGGCGGCCCGGGAATCGTTCCTGGCGAGAGTCGATGAAGGGCTCGCCGCACCGAAGCTGGCACACGAGGAGCTGCTCTCGCTCCGAGACGCCTATGTCGCGTACTACGACAAAGCGATGGCGGTGGCGCGGACCGCGCTAGAGACGCCGTTCGCGGAGTACACCGACGAGGACTTCCGCGAGCAACTCGAAGCCCGCGCCCAGTACACGGATCTCATCGCCCAGCTCGCGGAGGCGCGCGTCCTCAACCGGCAGCGGATCGACGAAGCGTTTCGCTTCGGGCGCATCCGGGCACGGCAAGGCGGCAAGGCTCTGCGGCTCACGGCGCTCGTGACCGTGGCCCTCCTCCTCGTCCTCTCCGTCGGAGTCATCCTCTCGCTGGTGAGGCCACTCCGCGTGATCACGACCGGAACCGAGGCGATCGCGTCCGGCGACCTCTACCAGACGATCGACTACCGTTCGAACGACGATCTCGGGCGACTCGCCGACTCCTTCCGCAAGATGCAGAAGAGCCTCATCGCAGACATCGGCCGGAGGAAGGCGATCGAAGCGCAGCTCCGGACGAACGAGGAACGGCTCGCCCTCGCCTTCGAGGTGGCGAACGATGGACTCTGGGACCACAGGATCGACACGGGCGACATCTACCTCAGCCCCCGGTTCTTCTCGCTCCTCGGCTATGACGCTGGGGATCTCGATCCCAGCTTCCGGACCATCGCGACGCTCACCCACCCGGAAGAAGAGGACCATATCGCGGAGCAGTTCCAGCGACATCTCCACGAGGGAGTCCCGTTCCTGGAAGAGATGCGCCTACGCTGCAAAGACGGCTCTTGGCGCTGGTTCCACGTCGTGGGCCGGATCGTCGAAGTGGACACCGAAGGGAAGCCGACCCGCACCGTGGGCACGGTGTCGGACGTGACCGCCCGCAAGGAAGCCGAACAGCAGCTCGCGGCGGCCCAGGACGAGCTCCTCGAGTCCGCTCGCGGAGCCGGAATGGCGGAGATCGCGACCAGCGTGCTCCACAACGTGGGCAACGTTCTCAACGCGGCGACCACCTCCGCCTCGGTCCTCGCCCACACCGTCACCCAGTCACGGCTCTCCTCCCTTCGCAGGCTCGCCGAGGTAGTGCGGGAGCGAGAGGGCGACTTCGCCGACTACGTGGCCAAGGATCCGCAGGGGCAGAAGCTGCCGGGCTTCCTGGTCTCTCTCACCGACGTGCTATCGGCCGAGCACGAGCGACTCGAGCTCGAAGTCGAGCGGCTCGCCAAGAGCCACGAACACATCAAGGAGATCATCGCGCTCCAGCAGAACTACGCTGGCATCTCGGGCGCGACCGAAGACCTCCACCCGCGGAGCCTGATCGACGACGCGCTCCAGCTCGTGGGAGGTTCGTTCGAGCGACACCACATCGACGTCACGATCGAAGCGGACGCAGAGGTCCCGCGGGTGCGCGTGGAAACGCATCTCGCTCTCCAGATCCTGGTCAACCTGCTCAAGAACGCACGGGATGCGATCAAGGAGCTGCACTCTCAGGCCCCCGATCTCGTGACCACCGAGAGGCCTGCCGTCGCCATCGCCATCCGACAGAAGTCCGAGGGCTACGTGACGATCGAGGTCACCGACAGCGGAATCGGAATCGAGCCCAACCTCATGGACAGGATCTTCGCGTACGGATTCACCACGAAACGGGAAGGTCATGGGTTCGGGCTCCACGGTGCGGCGAACGCGGCCAGGGAAATGGGCGGTTCGCTGGAGGCGACGAGTGGAGGACGCGGCAAAGGAGCCACGTTCATCTACACCCTGCCCGTAGCGGGACGAAGAGACGCCACGTCCTCGAAGGATCCAAAGGGAGCCGCATGATGACCCCTGATGAGAAGTCCCGCGATGTTGCCCCACTCGACGTATCCAACCGGCGCATCCTGCTCGTCGACGACCAGGAGCAGCTCCACGAGGACTACCGGAAGATCCTCGCTCTAGAGCCGGTCGCAACGCCGGAGTTCGACGCGATGGAGGCGGAGTTCTTCGGAGACTCGAAGGAGCAGACCGCCGCACCCAACTACGAACTGACCTCGGCCTTCCAAGGAGAGGAAGCGATCGCCGAAGTCAGGCGGTCGCTGGAGGGCGGCGTCCCGTTCGCCCTCGCCTTCGTGGACGTACGGATGCCTCCCGGAATCGACGGCATCGTGACGACGGAGCGGTTGTTCGAACTCGATCCCGAACTCCAGGTCGTCATCTCCACGGCGTACGCGGACTACGCGTGGGAGGAGATCTACCGTCGGTTCGGACCGAACGACCGCCTTCTCTTCCTCCGGAAGCCGTTCGACTCCACCGAGGTGCACCAGATCGCGAGCACGCTCACCATGAAATGGACGCTCGCGAGACAGGCCCGCTTCAGGATGGAGGAGTTGGAGGAACGCGTCCGAAGCCGGACCGCCGAGTTGGAGGAGTCCCTCCAGGCGCTGCAATCCACGCAGGGTCGCCTCGTCCGTTCCGAGAAGCTCGCATCGCTTGGCCGGCTCGTCGCCGGACTCGCTCACGAGATCAACACCCCGGTCGGCGCGATCGTCTCGTCCTGTGACGCCGCGAACCGAGCCGTCACCCACCTGCGTCCGCTTCTTCCGCAGGAGCCGGAAGGGAGCCTCAGCGTCAAGGCTCTCGACACTCTGGTGAGATCGCAGCGCACCATCGACCAGGCGAGCCGGCGGATGGCGGAGCTGGTGGAGAGCCTCCGCCGCTTCGCACACCTCGACCGGGCCGAGAACCAATGGCTGGACCTTCGTGACTCCGTCCGGACCGTCCTGACCGTGCTCTCGCACCAGCTCGGGCCGAACATCGTGGTCGAAACGTCGTTCGGCGACATCCCCTCCATTTCGTGTCATCCCGGTGCCATCCACCAACTCGTACTCGGCCTCCTCGAGAACGCAGCGGAAGCGATCGATGACAAGGGCCGAATCGAGATCCGGACCCACGCCGAGGACGGCCTGGTCCACCTGGAGATCTCGGACGACGGCCGTGGCATCGCGCCAGATCAGATCGAATCCCTCTTCGACATCGGCTGGGAAACGCGCGCCAACCGGGTGCAGGTGGACTGGGGCCTCACCGCGATCCACCAGATCGTCAAGGACCACGACGGCGAGATCAAAGTCGAGAGTCGGCCCGGTCGGGGCACACGGTTCATCGTCACGTTGCCGGTCAAGCCGCGGGAAGCGCACTGAAGACCAAACACCTGATCGTCTCGATCCTCTGGCGCCGTCCCTTCGCGTGAACTACAGTCCCGGGCATGGACCCGATCTCGACCCGGAAACTGCCGGAACTCTCCCCCGCGGAAGTCAGGCGGTACGACCGTCATCTCATCCTTCCCGAAGTAGGTGCCGAGGGACAAGCGCGGCTCAAAGCCTCGGGCGTCCTGGTCGTGGGCGCAGGTGGACTCGGCTCGCCGCTGCTGCTCTACCTCGCCGCAGCCGGAGTGGGCCGGATCGGCCTGGTCGAGTTCGACCGGGTCGATGAGTCGAACCTCCAGCGGCAAGTACTCCACGGCACGAAGGATGTCGGCCGGACGAAGCTGGCGTCTGCGATCGACCGGATCCGGGACATCAACCCGAACGTCTCCTTGGAGCCCTACGAGACGGCGCTCACCTCCGGCAATGCAATGGACATCTGTCGCGGGTACGACGTGATCGTGGACGGAACGGACAACTTCCCCACGCGCTATCTCGTCAACGACGTATCCGTGCTCCTCGGTAAGCCGAACGTCTACGGATCGATCTTCCGGTTCGAAGGGCAGCTCTCGGTCTTCTGGGCGCCGCACGGACCGTGCTACCGGTGCCTCTATCCGGAGCCGCCTCCACCCGGAATGGTCCCGAGTTGCGCGGAGGGCGGAGTGCTCGGCGTACTTCCGGGAGTGGTCGGCGCACTCCAAGCGACGGAGACGGTCAAGCTCCTCCTGGGCAGGGGCGAGACCATGTTGGGTCGACTTCTCCTCTACGACGCCCTCGCGATGCAGTTCCGCGAGCTGAGGCTCGGCAAGGACCCTTCCTGTCCGGTCTGCGGAGAGGCTCCGACGATCACGGAGCCGATCGACTACGACCAGTTCTGCGGAGTCCACTCGCCCGGCACCGAACAGTCGACCGACGTCGCGGAAGTCGACCCACGGGAAGCGCAGGAGAGGATTCGAAACGGCGCGTATCTCCTCGACGTACGCAACCGAGACGAGTGGGAGTTCGCCCGACTCGAAGGCGCCGTCCTCATTCCGCTTCCCGAGCTTTCGGACCGGATAGACGAAGTTCCGCGCGACCGAGACCTGATCGTCTACTGCCGGTCGGGCCGCCGAAGCGCACTCGCCTGTCTCCTTCTCGCCGCTTCCGGCAGATCGAGCGCAACGAATCTACGTGGAGGCATCCTGGCCTGGGCCGAGCAGATCGACCCCGACATCCCGACCTACTAGACCGGGCCAATGGCTCCGAGTCGAAACCCCTGGAGTCCCTTCCTGACGGCGCCCAGCGCCACCATCCGTATGTAGAGAGTCCAATGGAATCCGTGAGATCTCGCCGATTCGCCCTTCTCTTCGGGACCATCATGGTCGTTCTCGCCGTCACACTCGTCGTCTTCGCCGAAAGGGCGATCCGATCCCGCGGTGAGTGGACGATGGAAGTACGCGCGTCGGAAGGACGCGTGTCCGATGTCACCGCGAGCTGGACGATCGAACTGACGCCGTCCGTCCCCGCCTTCGTGTACGCGATCGTGGAGGGGGCGGACGGTTCGCTCCGGCTCCACGTCGCGGGCCCGTCGCCCGAGGTTACGGAAGCGATCCCGCCCGAGCGGACGTTCCCCGTGACAGTGAGGCTCGACGGCGGCGAGACGCTCCTCGTCATGGCCGACCCCCGTCCGCTCTGGTCGATCGAGGAGGCCAGGGCGAAGGCTCGGCGCACTCATGCCGATGGCCCTTGGCTCCTCGACCTCGATTCGGTGCTCGAGGTTCGGGGAGTTCCGAAGCTGCCCCAAGGCTCATCTGGAGCTCGCGTCTCGCAAGTCATCCCGAAGGGCACGGACGGCGAAGACAGAGTGCGCGGCCTCTGGGCCCGCAGGTGGCCTTGACCTGACCACTCTCCGGTGACGCCTGGCGCCGCGCCGCAGCTGACCTGGACCACGTCGACGACTCCGCCAACCGTGGCCCTCGGAGCCCTGACCCGGTAGACTGGCGGGTCTCCTCGCGGACGCGGGGACGAAAGTCAAACGAAGCGAAGGAGCGAAGGATGGAAGTCCTCCCCACTCAGGTCGTGCCCGGGTCCGCCGAGTTCGAGGAAAACCAGAAGCATCACTTGCAGCTACGGGACGACCTTCGTGCAAAGCTCGAACGGATCAGGCAGGGTGGGTCGGCGCGGTCGAGGGAGAAGCACGAAGCGCGCAACAAGCTCTTCGTCCGCGACCGGATCGATCGCCTCCTCGATCCCGGCAGCCCCTTCCTCGAGCTCTCTCCTCTCGCAGCACACGAACTGTACGAGGACGACGTCCCCGCAGCGGGAATCGTGACCGGGATCGGTCGGGTGGAAGGCGTGGAGTGCCTGATCGTCGCAAACGACGCGACGGTGAAAGGCGGGACCTACCACCCGATCACGGTGCGCAAGCACGTCCGGGCTCAGGAGATCGCGCTCGAGAATCGTCTCCCCTGCATCTACCTCGTCGATTCGGGAGGCGCCTTCCTTCCGCTGCAGGACCAAGTATTCCCGGATGAGAAGCACTTCGGCCGGATCTTCTACAACCAGGCCCAGCTCTCGTCGCTCGGCATTCCGCAGATCGCCGCTGTTCTCGGCTCGTGCACCGCGGGCGGCGCGTACGTCCCCGCGATGTCGGACGAGACCGTGATCGTGAAGGGAAACGGCACGATCTTCTTGGGCGGCCCGCCGCTCGTCAAAGCAGCCACCGGCGAAGTCGTAACCGCTGAGGAGCTGGGCGGCGCGGAGGTCCACAGCAAGATCTCTGGCGTCACCGACCACATGGCGGAAGACGACCCACACGCCCTCGAGATCGTCCGCAGCATCGTGCAGAATCTCAACTGGCGGAAGAGCGTCCCACTCGACGTGAGAGAACCGGAAGACCCCGCTTACGATCCGGAGGAGATCTACGGTGTCCTCCCTGCCGGGCTTCGCCGTCCATTCGACGTGCACGAGGTGATCGCGCGCATCGTGGACGGAAGCCGGTTCCACGAGTTCAAGGCGCTCTACGGACCGACTCTCGTGACAGGCTTCGCCCGGATCCACGGCTATCCCGTCGGCATCCTCGCGAACAACGGAATCCTCTTCTCCGAAAGCTCGGTCAAGGGCGCTCATTTCATCGAGCTGTGCGCGCAGAGGAAGGTACCGCTGCTCTTCCTCCAGAACATCACCGGCTTCATGGTCGGTCGTCGCTACGAATCGGGCGGAATCGCGAAAGACGGCGCGAAGCTCGTGCAGGCCGTCTCGACGGCGGCGGTGCCGAAGATCACCGTGATCATCGGCGGCTCCTTCGGCGCGGGAAACTACGGGATGTGCGGACGGGCCTACGATCCGCGCTTCCTCTTCATGTGGCCGAACGCGCGCATCTCGGTGATGGGCGGCGAGCAGGCCGCGAGCGTCCTCGTCACGGTCAAGAAGGACCAGCTCGAAGCCCAGGGACAGAGCCTTTCCGCGGAAGCGGAAGAGGAGATCCGGCGTCCGATCGTCGAGAAGTACGAGCGCGAAGGACATCCGTACTACTCCAGCGCCCGTCTCTGGGACGACGGAGTGATCGAACCGGGTCAGACACGGGACGTTCTCGCGCTCGCGCTCTCCGCGACGCTCAACGCACCGATCCCCGAAACCCGCTTCCCTGTGTTCCGGATGTAGGACCGGAGTCCGCCGTCCCCGAGGCACTCGAGTCCCGGGACGGCGTCCGATCGAGGAGAAGCCTTCATGGAACCGAAGCTGCAGGTACACGACCGCGGGCCGGTCCGAGAGATCCGACTTCACCGCCCCGAAGTCCACAATGCGTTCGACGAGGAGTTGATCTCGGCCATCGCTACCGCTTTCGACGATGTACGGGCCGACGTAGAGAACGGCGTGGGCATCCGGGCCGTCGTTTTGAGCGGTGAGGGGAAGTCGTTCTGCGCGGGCGCGGACCTCCACTACATGAAGTCGATCGCCAGCTACGGCGAGGCGGAGAACCGTGCCGACGCCGCACGACTCTCACGCATGTTCCTTTCGGTTCGCACCTGCCCCGTGTATGTGATCGCCCGGGTGCAGGGAGCCGCCCTTGGAGGCGGTACCGGACTCGTCGCCGCCGCGGACCGCGCGGTCGCCGCCGCGAGTACGAAGTTCGGCTTCACCGAAGTTCGCCTCGGCATCGTTCCTGCGGTCATCTCTCCGTTCGTCTTGGACCGGATCGGAGCGGCCCACGGCAGGGCGCTCTTCCCCACTGGAGAGCGGTTCGGCGCCGACGAAGCGCTCCGCATCGGACTGATCGATCGCGTCGTCCCGGACGATGCGCTCGATGACGCCGTCGACACCATCTTGTCCGCCCTCCTCGCCGCCGGCCCGGCGGCGTCCCGAGACGCAAAGCAGCTCGCAACGGAAGTCGCCGCCGCCCTCCCTCTTCCCGAGGACGCCGGAGCAGACGTGTTCGCGATGACCGCAGAACGGATCGCGCGACTCCGCGGTTCGGCAGAAGGACAGGAGGGGATGTCCGCGTTCCTGGAGAAGCGTCCCACCCACTGGGTGACGCCTCCCCCCACCCGAGACTGACACACCCGTCACTCGGTTCGTCTCAAAGGCCGGATCCTGCCTTGTGCACGTTGCGAGTCGCACGCCCTCCGGCTCGGACGTCGTGGTATGCAAGACGCCCGACCGGGATTGCTGGGCGAATCTCCGATTCCCGGCCAGGATCGGCCGATCGGCTCAACCGACTGCATCGCTCACCCTTGTCCTACGCTCCCAGCTCCCCTCGAACGGCCACGTGCGCCGTTTCACGACGTAGGATTCTGGGCGGACCGACCCAAGTCGCTGTCGTCTCGCGTTCGCGCGCCATTGGCACGCACGTTTCTTCATCGATCCCCGACAGAGGCAGGGCGACTTCGGGAGGAACGGAAAGATGAAGAACAGTCTGCGCAGCTTCGCCTGGTTCGCCGGTTTGGCGCTCCTCGTCCAGGGACTTGCTGCTTGCTCGAACTCGAACTCCCCGCTGGCCCCCACCGGCCAGGACGACGCATCCATCCAGCGAGTCGATGTGGTCCACGATGGCACCGGTGGCGGTGGCTCTCCCGTGGACATTGGAGGCGAGGTGCAGGACGACGCTCATGGCGACGGCAGAGGCGACACGCCATCGGCTCCGGACGCGACCGACGAGACCGGCAACTGAGTTTCTGTCTCCCTCGGAAGCCGGCCGCAGTGGCCGGCTCCAGGGAGCTGCAACGATCGAACGGAACTTCGGACAGTGACACTCGGGGCGAGGCTCCATCACGGGCCAGAACCCTACTAGGGAGCACCACGCAACCTGCGCGGCTCCGCCAATGAAATGACCGGTGAGGTCTGACGTTGGAGTCGACGCCCCGAGACGATCTTTCCGAACGAGCACGGCAGCCCCGTCTGCACCCGGGACGGGAGCCCGCCGAGACCCTCGCGCGACGCAACGCGCACATTGGGGATAGGCCCGGGTGCAAGACAGAGGTTCGGGTCGCAAGGCCCGTCATCCGCGGCGGTGGGCGCAGGTCCACCGCCGCGTTTCTGTTCCGGGGGCATACGCACATTCCCCCAGGTCGGAATCTTCAGTTGCAACGCTTCGCGGCATCGCTGATCCTAATCTCCATCAAACAAATCGGGTGATCCGCAGCGCCCGACCAGGAGGGAACAGCATGGCCGCTGTGAACGCTCCCCTTGGCATCGTCACCCCCACTCGCCGATACGGCGCGGCGAGTTTGCTTCTCTCTATTGTTCACACGTCCGTGCAGGCTTCTTATGGGGGCCGGCACAATGAACATCACGGAAGTTCACGTTCGCATGAACGCGCGAGGCAAGCTCCGCGCGTTCGCTAGCATCACGATCGACGGGTGGTTCGTCGTCCGGGGGCTCAAAGTCATCGAGAAGGTGACTGGGGATCTCTTTGTCGCAATGCCGACCCGTGACGACAACGGCAGAGACATCTGCCACCCCGTCCACCAACAGGGGCGTGCCTATCTGACGGAACGAGTGCTCGCTGCGTACGAAACGACGGCGCGCGGGGCGCGAGACAGGGATCGTCAACCAACGGAGGGCGCACAGCCGCAGGCAGACGCCTAAGAGCACAGCGAACCCACTGACGCGAAACGGACTCGCCGAATGTCCGCATCGCGGGTATACTGTCGCACCGAGGACTGGACCCTTCCCGGCGTCCTTTGGGGCTGGTTGATGCTGTGACTTGCCGTTCGGCGAGTCTTGGATCGTCCTCCCCACCGTCCGACGGAGTTGCTGCACGCGGCTCTCCTCAGGGCGGGAAGTACGTCGACATCGACCAAGCGGGCTCATCACGGTGTGCCCGCCCAGTCGTTTGGGCCGTCCCCCGTCGCAGCCTTTGCAGCGCAGAAGACATCATAGAGCTTTTCAATTCTGAGCCTGCTATCCGCGTCTGGGCCGGGCCTCCCACACGCATCCAGGGCATGGTGGGGGCTACGCATGCAGATCACGGAGATCCGGATGTTCGTCTGTGACGAACCCCGGCTCAAGGCCACGCTCAGCTTGATTCTCGGCGGCGTCTTCGTCGTCAAGGGAGTCAAGATCATCGACGGTCGACAGGGGATGTTCGTCGCGATGCCGAGTCGCAAGACCGACGGCGGCTTCGAAGACATCTGCCATCCCGTCACAGCCGAGTTCCGCGAACAGATCGAGGACGAAGTGTTCCGGGAGTACGCCCGGGTCACTCATGTTCCGTTCGAGACGATCCAGGCTCGGCGCCGTCGCAACTCATCTCACTCCGACCGACACGAGGGTGACTCGGGCGACTCCGAAGATGGGCCGGCCGCCTCCCGACCGGACCCCGTCCGACCGCAAGGGTCGCCGCCCGACGGCTCTCGTTTCGGTGCCGAGCGCGACTCCCGGCCACGAGGAGATCGTCTCGGGAGCGAACAACAGAGGCCGGATCACTGATCCCCTTCCCTTCCCGCATGGGATCCCGGCTCTGTTAGACTCCGGTGTCACGTCGGCGACGTCGCGGCACGGTCCGAGGCGTGTCCTTTGGCGACGAGCCGTCTGGCATGCGCATCGACCGGCCATGTACCTCGGTTCCTGCTGACGGAGGCATCCTCCTGCGAAGACAACCCTTCGACCGAATCCTCGTCGCGAATCGCGGCGAGATCGCGGTTCGCATTCTCCGTGCGGCCCGCGAGTGCGGTCTCTCGACGGTGGCGGTTCACTCGAGTGCGGACGCAAACGCTAGGCACGTGCGCGAAGCCGATCGCTCGATGTTCCTCGGCCCCGCCCCGGCCACCGAGAGTTATCTCTGCATCGACAAGGTGATCGACGCCGCACGCGAGTCCGGTGCGGGCGCGGTCCATCCCGGATACGGGTTCCTCGCGGAGAACGCAGCTCTTCCCGAGGCGTGTGAAGACGCCGGTCTCGTATTCGTCGGCCCTCCCGCCGCCGCCATGCGTGCGATGGGCGACAAGGCCGAGGCGAGGCAGATCGCATTGAAAGCCGGCGTGCCTGTGGTTCCCGGCTACGAAGGCGACGATCAAAGCGACGAACGGCTCACCGCCGAGGCAAAGGCGATCGGCTTCCCCGTCCTGATCAAGCCCTCGGCCGGCGGTGGCGGCAAGGGGATGAAGCGGATCGCGTCGGAGGCAGAGCTCGCGCTCGGGCTCGAGTCCGCCCGTCGCGAGGCGCGCTCTTCGTTTGGAAACGACCGACTCGTCCTCGAACGCTACCTCGATCCGATCCGGCACGTGGAGATCCAAGTCTTCGGAGATGCAACCGGCGTCGTCCACCTCTTCGAACGCGAGTGCTCGGTGCAAAGGCGTCACCAGAAGATCATCGAGGAGGCGCCCTCCCCCGCACTGAATGCAGAGACTCGCGCTCAAATGGGGGCGGCCGCAGTAAGGCTGGCCGCGGCGGTCGGCTACAGGAGCGCAGGCACGGTCGAGTTCATCCTGGCACCCGACGGAAGCTTCTACTTCCTCGAGATGAACACCCGTCTTCAAGTCGAGCATCCGGTGACGGAGCTGACGACTGGGATCGACCTCGCCCACGCACAGCTCCGCGAGGCGATGGGTGGCGAGTTCGGATACTCGCAGTCCGATCTCTCCCTCCGCGGCCACGCCATCGAGTTCCGGATCTACGCCGAGGACCCAGACAGCGGCTTCCTCCCTTCCGTTGGACGGATCGCAGTCTACGAGCGACCGGAAGGCCCAGGAGTTCGGTTCGACAGCGGAATCGACGAGGGTGCCGAAGTCACCGTCTACTACGACCCGATTCTCGCCAAGCTGGTGGTTTGGGGGGCAGACCGTGACGCAGCGCTACTCCGAGCGCGCCGGGCGCTCGCCGAAACGGTACTCCTCGGAGTCCGGACCAACCTCGACTTCCTGCAAACCGTCACCTCTCACCCGGTCTTCACTTCCGGGAACGCAACGACCCGCTGGATCGATCAGGCTCTGGCCGACCTCACGGAACCCAAGACGCCGAGCGCGCCGGTCCTCGCACTCGCCGCGGTCGCAGAGCACCTCACCTCGGGTGCCGCATCTTCGCGACGCGCGCAAGGGACCGTCCCCGGTGGGGATCCCTACTCTCCTTGGGAACAACTCACCGGCTTCCGGATCGGAGGAACGCGATGAGCGGCGGACGTCGGATCTTTCGGCTCGGCGACGAGGCGTATGAAGTCGAGTCGTTCGTACACGGAGACCAGGTCGAACTCCACGGCGACCCGAACACGTCGTTCACCTTTCGCCGGATGGACGGCGACCGGATCGAGGTCGTGAGCAACGGGGAGCCGATCCGGGCCCGGTTCTTCCGCGACGGCGACGTGCTCTGGCTCCATGCCGGCGGAAAGACACACCGGTTCGAGGTCGAGGTCCCCGGCCGCTCGCGTGCGCACGGGGCAGCCGCAACTCGGGACGACGTCCTCGCTCCAATGACGGGCACCGTTCGTGAGGTCCGGGTAGCGGCAGGGGATCAGGTGTCTCTCGGCGATCCGGTCGTCGTGATGGAAGCGATGAAGATGGAACACGTGCTCAAAGCTCCGCGTGACGGAGTGGTGGCGGAGATCCGCTGCGAAGCCGGTGCCCAGGCAGAAGCGCAGTCCGTGCTGCTTCGACTCGAAGCGACGGAGAGCTGAGCGCTTTGCCCACCGTCCTCCCGCTCGCACTCGGCGCGCTCGTCGGCTTTCCCTTGGGGCTCACCGGAGCAGGCGGGGCGATTCTCGCCGTTCCGGTTCTCGTCTACGGGCTCTCCGTACCACCCCACGACGCGGTCGGCGTCTCCCTAGTCACAGTCGGGGCCACCGCCTGGGTGGGGGCGATCGATCGGATCCGGGCGAAAGAAGCCGACGTGAAGGCCGGGCTCGCGTTGGCTCTCGCCGGAATGGCGTCCACTCCGCTCGGAGCGTGGCTCAACACGAAGATGCCGGAGCAGTGGCTGCTCGGATCGTTCGCCGTCCTGATGTTCGTGGTGGCCCTGCGCATGGTCCGCGGATCCAGACCGTCGAGAGACGGCCGCGCCGCGGCGGCCGGCTCACCAGACTCACCAGATTCACCAGACGCGACCGACTCACCCGGCTCTCCGGACTCGACGGGAACCGTTCGACTCGTCCGGCTCATCGCGATGGGACTCGCGATCGGAGTGCTCGCCGGCCTCTTCGGCGTCGGAGGCGGTTTCCTCATCGTGCCGAGCCTCGTACTGCTCGCCGGCCAGCCGATCCAGACGGCGGTGGCGACATCACTCACCGTGATCGCGCTCGTGAGCACCTCCGGCGTCATCTCGTTCATCGCCGCACACGGCGAGCTGAACGTGCCGCTCGCTTCGCTCTTCGCGCTCGGAAGCTTCGGAGGATTGGCCATCGGGTCGCGCATCGGACGCCGCGTTTCCGGCACCTGGCTGCGCAAGGCGTTCGCGGTCTTCGTCCTCTCCGCGTCACTCTACATCGGCGCGAGGGCGTTCCTCGGGTGAGGCGAACCCTGTAGACTCCGCGGTTTCCGGCCAGTCGTCCTTGGTGGGACACGGCCAAGGACTTGAACGCATCCGGGAGATTCGAGTCGATGACCTCAGCCCATCCGTCCTCTCCATCGCCCGGTCACGGGTCCTATCCCGAGCGGGTTCGTATCGTCGAGGTCGGTCCTCGCGACGGCCTACAGAACGAGGCGCTCCCGGTGCCCACGGAGACGAAAGTCGCCTACGTCGATGCGCTGAGCGCAGCCGGCTTCGGAGAGATCGAGGTCACGTCGTTCGTCCACCCAAAGCTCGTCCCGCAACTCGCCGACGCCTCGGCGGTCCTCGCCGGAATCGAAAGGCGACCCGGAGTGGTCTACTCGGCTCTCGTCCCGAACCCGAAGGGGCTCGAGCGCGCAGTCGAAGCAGGTGTCGACCGGATCGCCGTGTTCACCGCTGCCTCGGAGACGTTCAACCAGAAGAACATCAACGCCACGATCGCCGAGTCGATCGACCGCTTCCGCCCCGTAATGGACGGCGCTCGCGCCGCCGGAATTCCGGTCCGGGGCTACGTCTCGACCGCGTTCGTCTGTCCGTTCGAGGGAGAGATCCCGGTAGGAAAAGCGGTCGACGTGATCGAGCAGCTCCTAGATCTCGGCGTCGACGAGATCTCGATCGGCGATACGATCGGCGCGGCGGTGCCCCTTCAGGTCCATCGTCTCCTCGAAGCGCTCGGTCCGATCCTCCCGCTCCCGCAGACGACGATGCATTTCCACGACACCCGCGGCACCGGGCTCGCAAACGTACTCGCGTCGCTCGAGCACGGCGTCGCCGCATTCGACGCCGCGTCGGGAGGGCTCGGCGGCTGTCCCTTCGCGCCCGGCGCGAGCGGCAACCTCGCGACCGAGGACCTCGTCTACCTGCTCCACGGCCTCGGCATCCAGACCGGACTGGATCCGGCCGCACTTCGCAAAGCATCCGACGTGATCGAACTCGCACTCGGATGGCGGCTGCCGTCGAGAGTGCGTCGCGCAGGCCCAGCGTCCGTCAGCTGGGACGAGCGGACCGAGCAACCGTAGAAAGCTGCCGCAGCGGAGGAAGCGGGCGGCGGCTCGCTGGTCCGGCCGGCCCCGCCGGCTCACCGGAGGGAAACGGCGGGCTCGCCTACCTCTCGTCGCCGAGATAGAGGCTCTTGATCTGGCCCCATGACGTCTCGAGCACGGGGACGGGACACCAGCCGATCACTGCGTTGATTCCCGTAGCGGCGGGGACGCCCACGATGTCTTCCAACGGGTGCCAACCTTCCGAGAGTTCGTCCACTCCTGGCCCCACGTACGTGACCGCATCCCGACGCAGTGCCGGCACCTTTGGATCATCGTCGAAGGTGTCGATCGGCAGCAGGACCGAGCATCCCTCCGGATCCCAGTTCCCGCGGAGTCCGAGCCAGAATCCGCCTTGGACACCGATCGGCATCCGCTCGTAGATGTCCCAGTCTCGGGTGCCGACAGCCGGATACGGAGCAATGCTGAAGAGTGGAAGCTCCGGCAGGATCCCGAGGACTTCGCCAGGCCGCCCCCCGTCGTCATCCCATACGTAGAGGTCGATCGAGGTTCGAAGGGACGACACGAGGCTCGTGATCCGGAGGTAGAGGATGCAGACGGCGCCAGGCCGCTCGTCCGGGGTCTCGAAGTACTCTGCAAACATGCCGGAGCCAGGCGCGAGCCCCGGACCGCTCCACATGATCGCGCGATCGAACTGGTCATCGCTGTTGATGAAGTACGCGAGATCCGCGGTGCAGGTGCAATGACGGACCGCGGGATGGGGTTCACTCACACCGGGCTGGAGGTCGTAGGTGCAGAACGAACCGCCTTCGAACTGCTCGGCCATAGCACTCGCCACCGACGTTGCGACCAGGACAGCCACGACCACGACGAGCCGTACACCAACCGAGAACGACCTCCGCGCGTGCCGTGAGACGCTTCGAATCTCCATTTCGAGCCGTTCACCTTCCCGGTCCACTCCGGGACCCGCAAAGCTCCACCTTCCGAGCGGCATCCTATCACTAACGGATCGGCAGCATCGGCTTCGCCCCTCCCTGGAGCGGATGCTGCAGACCCGAGCCAGGCGCGGACCCAGCCGTCGGTGGATTCTGCTGGACTTCGCCCCTCATAAGTTCGATACTTATCAAATCGATAGTCAGCCAACTCCATGACCCCAGACA
Organism: Candidatus Eiseniibacteriota bacterium; assembly: GCA_020633975.1. GTDB lineage: Bacteria > Eisenbacteria > RBG-16-71-46 > CAIMUX01 > CAIMUX01 > JACKCR01. The sequence continues at coordinate 1,702,572 of JACKCR010000002.1, forward strand.
TCACCATCTCCCAGGGCTCCGAGTCGCGGGGCCCGACCACCACGACCCAACCGCCAACGCGGAGGAGACGTCCGATGTCCCCCAATCCCGAAACTCACGATCCGGTCCCAGAGATGGTCGAGTTCTTCAAGGCGCTCGCGGATCCGGCCCGACTCCGCATCGTCGGCCTCCTCGCCGAAGAGAGCCGCTGCGGCCGCGAACTCGCTACCGAGCTCGGCCTCAGCCCCGCGACCGTCACCCATCACCTCCGAGGGCTCAAGAAGGTCGGGCTGGTCCACGAGGACAGGCAACCGCCCTACACGTACTTCAAGCTCGATCTCGGCCGCATGCAGTCGGTGCTCCGAAACACGATCAAGAAGGATCAGGTGAAGGAACTCGCCGTCCGCCCCGACGTGTCCCAGGAGGAGAACAAGGTCCTCTCGAACTTCTTCCAGGGAGACACGCTGAAGTCGATCCCGGCCCAGCGACGCAAGAAGGAGATCATCTTCGAGGAGCTGCTCCGGCGACTTCCCGAAGACAAGCCCTGGCCGGAGCGAGAACTGAGCGCCTGGCTGAAGGGGTTCCACTCGGACTTCTGCACCATCCGTCGCGAGTTCATCATGTGCGGCTACATGGAGCGCGCAAAGGGAGTGTACGAACTCACGAGTAGAGGACGGGCAGTGCGCGAAGCGTAGAGACGACGCACGATGAGGGCGGCTACGATCCTGAACTCGTAGCCGCCCTCGACGTTCTCACTCTCTACCGCCGCCAACCACGACGCGGTGGATAGTCCGGCGCGTGCGCCTCCATCCGCGGCCACCAACGCTCCCTCTCCGCGATCGACATCCGGTCTTGGATATCCGCCGCGCGCTCGACGAGTCGAGCGAACTCGGTCGCCTGGTCATCGTCCCTCAGATAGAAGGCAACGTCCTTGGCATCCCGAGCGAGGTCCGCGAGGGGCATGTCCTGGGCCCAGTAGCTGTTCCGCAGGATCTCCGCGTACTGTCCTACCACCGCCGCGAGGCGGAAGCGAAGTGGCGCGCGGCCGAAGCTCTCGGAGAGATCCGCGGTCGAGACTTCGCGAGAGATCTCCCTCACCACCGGATCGCCGTGACGACTTTCGCGGTCTGGGAGCGCATAGCGGAGTCGCACTGTCGCGAGGTCGAAACGGTCTCGTCCGAAGTCCAGGCGACGCTCACGCCCCTCACCCACCTCGCGCGCTCGGTCGCCCCTGAGCTTCACTTCATAGAGCGCAACGACACTGTGGCCAGACCCGATCTCACCCGCATCGATGCTGTCGTTGCGGAAATCGCGGTCGGCAACGTCGCGGTTCTCGAACCCGATCAGGCGGTACGCCTCCACCGTCTCCCGATCGAACTCCACTTGGATCTTCGCGTCTCGCGCGACTGTGAGGAGCGTACCCGTGAGCTCCCGTACGAGCACCCGCTCCGCCTCGTCGTACTGATCGACGTAGTAGTACGCGCCGTCACCCTGATCCGCGAGCTGCTCCATGAGAACGTCGTTGTAGTTGCCCATGCCGAAGCCGATCGTCGTGAGGTAGATCCCACGATCCGACTCCGAACGCACGGTGCGAAGGATCGCTTCCGGCCCCGTACGTCCGACGTTCGCCACGCCATCCGAGCAGAGGAGGATCCGGTTGATCGCGCCCTTCTCGTACATCCGCCCGGCCATCTCGTAGCCGAGACGAAGTCCGTCCTCCGCATTCGTGCTGCCGTTCGGAACGAGTCGCTCGATCGCCCAGTCGATCTCGTCCTCGTTCCGAGCCGACGTGGGCCGGAGGACGATCTCCGCGGTCGAACCGTAGGCCACGAGCGCGACCTCGTCGTCGTCACGGAGACGATCCACGAGCATGTGGAGCGACTGGCGGACCAGTCCGAGCCGGTTCTCGCGCCCCATCGACCCGGAGACGTCGACCACGAAGGTGAGACGCGCAGTCGGTCGCTCCGACTCGTCCACCGTTCGCGCCTGGAGACCGATGCGTACGAGCTCGAACCCGTCGCGGAACGGAGATGGCGAACCGTCTGCGTAGATTCGGAAGTCCGTGTCGTCGAACTCGGGATAACCCGGGCCGAAGTAGTTGACGAACTCCTCCACCCGCACGGATGCCGGTTCCGGCAGATGGCCGTCCTCGACGTAGCGCCGCGCGATCGTGTACGAACCGTTGTCCACGTCGACCGCAAAGGTGCTGAGAGCATCACGATCCGTCCAGACGAGCGGGTTGGCGCCGTAGTCGCGGTAGTAGACGGCGTCGTACGGTGCGTCCTTCGGACGGACGCGACGCATGTCGTCGTCATCTTGCTGGAACGGCGGCATGGAGAACGAGAACGCGTCCCCTCTGATCTGCGAGCCGTCCTTCTTCTCGCCGGGATCGACCGTCACATCACGGGCGCGCCTCGCACTCACGCGTTCGGACGGCTCATCCCCCCGCTCGACCGGCGAACCAGCGACATACGGTACGCTCCCTACGACTCCTGGCTTCTCGTTCCTGTCCGACCCGTCGAACATCCGCGTCTTGGGTGAACCTCGACCACCTCGTCCGCTCTCGGGAGACGGACTGCTCTCGATCTCGTGAGAGGTATCGGTGGACTTGACGTAGATCTGCTCCTTGGCTGCCGAGACTTCGACCTCGCTCAGTGCGCCGAGCGTGGCCTCCTCGACCTGGAACATCACGGCCGCCGGCTCTTCCCCGACGTTGACGTCCGTCTGCTCGTCATCCGTGTATCCGATGATCAGCGACCGAAGTCGGTACGTACCATCCGGCACGCCACTGATGCGGAAGCTACCGTCGTCCAGAGACATCGCGCCCCACTGCGTGCCCTCCACCACCACACTGGCGTACGGAACTGGCTTTCCGTTCTGGTCGACCACGCGCCCGACGATCTCGTTCGGCTGTGCATCGAGTTCCTCGAGCAGAGCCCGCAACGAATCGGCTGCAACCGGAGATGGCAGAGGCTTCGGAGTCTCGATTCGCGCTGGCCGTTCAGCCGGCGCGGACACGCCACGGGTGCCCTCGGACGCCGCCACCTGCTGCGTCGCGTCCGACTTCGGCACCGGGTTCGTGTCGGGCGTTGCCTGGGCCGCCCCGACTTCGGGAACGGCTCCCGCAGCGTCCACACTCGCCTCGCCCTCGTTCTCGGTACCTTCGAGACTCGGTGCGATCACAGCATCCACGGCTTCGCCGCTCTCGACGGCCACGTCTTCCACGAGTTCGTCAGCACCCGCAGTCATCGACTGTTCCATCGACTCGACTGGCTCCGCCGCGAGCGTCCCCTCTGCCTTGGGTGGCTCGAGCCGAGCCGCTTGCCTCAGCTCTGCGTCCGTCGGCGCCTTGTCCCACATCGTCATCACCATGACGACGGAAGCCGCCGCACCGACCGCCATCGGCGTCCAGATGCGCCAGAGCGGAAAGCTCCGCCGGATCGGTCGAGGCCGACCGGAGCGCTCGCCGGAGGTTCCGTCGACATGGATGGTCCGGTCTGCAACGCGAGACCAGAGCCCGTCCCGCTCTTCGGCGCTCATCCGAGCGCGCCCTTCTTCGAATCGGTTCTTCATAGCCCGAGTCCCTCCGCTCCCGTGGGTTGAGCTTCGAGGGATGAGGTTCCGAGTGCGTCTCTCATCTTCTGCTTGGCCCGTACGTGATGAACGCGAACCGTGCTCTCCTTGCATCCCAGAGCCTCTGAGATCTCTTGGAAGCTGAGCCCTTCCCAATCGTGGAGAAGGAGCACGGCCCGCTGGTTCGTCGAGAGTCGTGACAAGGCCGTTTCGAGTTCTCGGGTCTCCGAGGAGAACCGGATTCCTTCGACATCTGGCTCGACGATCGCCGTCCGCTCGGTGATCCCGACCGTTCGCTTGATCTTCTGGAGGGCCGACCGCTTCCAGTCGGCCGCCAGACGCACGGCGATGGTTCGGATCCATGCGGAGAGCGGGGCCTCACCGCGGTAGCTGGAAAGCCGGGTGTAGGCACGAACGTAGGTGTCTTGAAGGAGGTCCATGGCTTCCTGTCGGTCGCCGAGCTGATAGCAGAGGAGGGAGAAGAGCCGGTCGCAAGTGGAGTCGTAGATCGACCGCCAAGCGGCCTCGTCTCCTCCGGCGGCCCGTCGCGCCAGTTCTCTGTCCCGTTGTGTATCGCTCATGGTTTTTGGGTCCTGTCGGCTTCTCGGGTTGCAACCACAGGGACGAGGGACCACGGGAACCTGCTTACAGGAATCTTCGGGTCAGAGAGGACCAGTCGCTAGAGGGGATCTGGAAAGCCGGACGAGAGTCGGCCAGAAAGGCGGCGCAGCGACAGGATTGGCCTGAGAGGCGCACTCCAGGGGAAGGGTGCACGACAGAGAGGCGCGTGAGGAAGAGGCGTCTGGGTGAATCGGCCAAAATGCCGAACCGGCCTCGAGTAAGCGGGCGGGCGACCGCTCCTCGTGCCGATTCGAAGTCGAGTCGGGATCTCGCTTTGCTTACCAGCCTGCGCGGCCGAAGCTGAAGATCACCGTGACGAGTCCTACGAACAAGGCTCCACCTGCGATGAACATCTTCGAGTCCCTCCTGCTTCGAATGGTTGTCAGTTCGTTTGGCTCAGACGACTTTGCGGCAGTCGTCCCAAGCGATTTCTCACCAGCCTGCGCGGCCGAAGGAGAAGATGATGACGACGAGGCTCGCAATGAGAGCACCACCACCAGCGATCATGTAGCACCTCCTGTTTGATTCAGTCCTGCGGGGCCTGTCCCCGCTGACCTAGGTAATGTAATGCGTGTGCCATTTCGGGTCTTTTTTCGCACCGGAGTTCGATGGTCGTGTATCCGACTGTTGGACAGCCGGATACGGCTAGACTCCAGAGATCGTGGGCACGTCCCACGTACTGCCTGGGATCGCCCCAGATGTCACCTCCCGACGACAGTCCACCCCCTGCGCCTACCGTCGACGGACGCCAATGATGTCATCGCATTGTAGAGCCATGACTTAGCCAGCACTGTCAACCATCCGTGACGGTTATCACCACTTGGACACGTGTCGCCGACAGATTCCACCCAGTGGCGTGAGACGCCGAATGTGGACATCAACACTACGCACTCTTCCAGGAGGCTCTCCCCACGTCGACTTATTCCCTTGTGAGACTTGGAGTTTGTCGTCGGGCGCCGAAGGACTATACTGCCGCGAACTATTCGTCAGACCGAGGGAGACTTCGATGAAGACCGCAAAACCGCCTCAGACGATCCACTTCCCCGAGATGGAAGCCCGTGTCCTCCGCTTCTGGAAGGAAGGGAAGATCTTCGAGCGGAGCATCGAGGAGAAGGACCCGTCCGCGACCTGGGCGTTCTACGACGGTCCCCCGTTCGCGACGGGCCTCCCCCACTACGGCCACCTCCTGCCGGGAACGATCAAGGACGTCGTCCCGCGGTACTGGGCGATGCGTGGCAAGCGGATCGAGCGCCGGTTCGGATGGGACTGCCACGGCCTCCCCGTCGAGTTCGAGATGGAGAAGACGCTCGAGCTGAACGGAAGGAAGGAGATCGAAGAGTACGGCGTCGACCGGTTCAACGAAGCGTGCCGCGGCATCGTCCTCCGGTACACCGCGGAGTGGCGCGAGATCGTCGAGCGGCTCGGTCGTTGGGTCGACTTCGACAACGACTACAAGACGATGACTCCCGAGTTCATGGAGTCGGTCTGGGCCGTCTTCAAGAAGCTCTGGGACAAGGGGCTCATCTACGAGGACAAGAAGGTCCTTCCCTACTCGACGCGGATCACGACGCCGCTCTCGAACTTCGAAGCGAACCTCAACTACCAAGACGTCCAGGATCCCTCCATCACCGTGAAGATGGCGGTGAAGGGCGAGCCTGGCCGCTTCCTCCTCATCTGGACGACGACTCCGTGGACGCTCGCAGCGAACCTCGCGATCGCCGCGCATCCGGAGTTCCAGTACGTCGAGATCCGGGAGAAGGAATCGGGCGAGCGGCACATCCTCCTCGAGAAGCTCTTGGGTGCTCTCTACAAGAAGCAGGGTGCCGACGCGTACGAGGTGCTGGCTCACTTCCAGGGAAGTGACCTCGAAGGAATGGAGTACGAGCAGCTGATCCCTGCGTTCGAGGGGAAGCTCCCCGAAGGTGCGTTCCGTGTCCGCCTCGCCGAGTTCGTGACCGACGACACCGGAACGGGACTCGTACACATCGCCCCGGGATTCGGAGAGGACGACTTCAACCTCGGCCGCGCCCACGGACTCGATCCGCTCGACCACTTGGACGACGAGGGAATCGTGACGGCGGCCGCGCCGACACTGAAAGGGCTCTACTTCAAGGACGCGGACAAGGAAGTGATCCGCGATCTCAAGGAGCGGGGACTCCTCTACAAGCAGGAGACGTACGCGCACAGCTATCCGTTCTGCTACCGGTCGGACACGCCGCTCATCTACCGGGCCATCTCGACCTGGTTCGTCCGCGTGACGGAGTTCAAAGACGAGCTGATCGCGAACAACCAACAGATCCACTGGGTGCCCGAGCACATCCGCGATGGACGCTTCGGCAAGTGGCTCGACAACGCACGCGATTGGGCTATCTCCCGAAATCGCTTCTGGGGAAACCCGATCCCGATCTGGCGGAACGAAGACACGGGTGAAGCGATCTGTATCGGGAGCCGGGCGGAACTCGAGGAGCTCGCGGGACACCCGGTACCGGACATCCACAAGCACTACCTCGATCCGATCGTCCTCCGCTCGCCCAAGACCGGCGCGGAGCTCCGCCGGATCCCGCACGTCCTCGACTGTTGGTTCGAGTCGGGGTCGATGCCGTACGCCCAGCAGCACTACCCGTTCTCAGTGACCGACGAGGAGTTCGCGGAGATCTTCCCTGCCGAGTTCATCGCGGAAGGGCTCGACCAGACGCGCGGATGGTTCTACACCTTGCTCGTCCTCTCCACTGCGCTCGAGAAGGGACCTGCGTTCCGCAACGTTGTCGTGAACGGAATCGTTCTGGCGGAAGATGGCCGGAAGATGTCCAAGCGTCTCAAGAACTATCCCGATGCTTCGCAGGTCTTCGACGAGTTCGGCGCGGACACACTGCGAATCTATCTCCTCCAGAGCGGCGCGGTCCGCGGGGAGGATCTGCGCTTCAGCACTGAGGGTCTGAAGGAGATGACACGAAAGGTGCTCATCCCCTTCTGGAATGCGTACTCGTTCTTCGCAACCTATGCGTCGGTGGACGGATGGGATCCGACCACGGACTACACAGAAACGCGGAGCCACGACCTCGACCGCTGGATCTCGATCAAACTCGAGACTCTCAAGCAGAGGACCCACGAAGAGATGGAGCAGTACCACCTCTCGAAGACGGTGCCTCCGCTTCTCGAATTCATCGACTACCTGACGAACTGGTACATCCGGCGGTCGCGACGCCGCTTCTGGAAGTCCGAGAACGACGGCGACAAGCGCGAGGCCTATTCGACGCTCTACCGCGTCCTCGTCGATCTCTCGAAGCTCGCCGCGCCGTTCATCCCGTTCTTGGCCGAGGAGATCTACGCGAAGCTGCGCCTCGGTCACCCGCTCGCGGAATGCGACTCGGTCCACCTCGAGAGCTATCCGGAGGCGCGCGAACTGACCCAAGAAGAGCTCGACCTCGAATACGCAATGGACTTGACGCGTGCGGTCGTCGACTTGGGACGTGAGCTCCGCGAGAAGGTGAAGATCAAGAATCGGCAACCTCTCTCACGACTGTACGTGGGCACGGTCCACCCCGACGACAAAGACCGCCTCGCTCCGCTCCTGGGCATCGTCCAGGAAGAGATCAACGTGAAGACGGTGGAGTTCCATCCGTTCGCGGAGATGGCGCACTGGAGCGTGAAGCCGAACTTCAAGCTCCTCGGCAAGGAGCTGGGCGCCCGGATGAAGGAGTTCCAGGGCGCCGCGCAGAATCTCTCCGACTCCCAGGTCTTCGAGCTGTTGGACGGTGGAAGCGTCGAGATCTTGGAGGAGCCTCGATCGAAGGAAGCCTTCGCGATCGAGCTCCAGCCGAATCAAGAGTTCGGCCATCCTTGCCACGCGTCCGGTGCCATCGTGGTAGCGCTCGACACCGAGCTCTCGGACGAGCTGAGAGAAGAGGGGCTCTCACGGGAACTCATCAATCGCGTGCAGCGGCTGCGGAAGGACTCCGGCTTCGACGTCGACGATCGGGTCCGTGTCGCGGTCGCGGCACCGGAGGAGCTGGTCGCGGCGTTCACGAGGTTCCAGGAGCTGATCGAGAGCGAAACCCTCTCCTCCCTCCTCCTCGGGGATGGGACCGGCGCCGCCAACGCGAGCGACGAGACGATCGACGGAAGCTCCGTCAAGATCGGCATCGAGAAGGAAGCGTGAGGGACTTGAAGAGATGACCGTTCACCTCTACCTCGATCGATTCTTCCTTCGGCATGACGCGGGGCCCGGACATCCGGAGAACGCTCGGCGCATCGAATCCGTCATGCGGAGTCTCGAACGGCACCCGATCGATGGCGTGGAAGACCACCCCCCGCCCGAAGCGACGCGGGAGCAGCTGCTCCGGGTGCACGGTGAGACGCTCGTGGACCGCGTGGCTTCCACCGACGGCGCGAAGAGGACCTATCTCGACCCCGACACTTCGACCTCGCCCGACTCCTACCGGGTCGCACTCCGCGCGGCAGGAGCGTCCGTGCGGTCCACGGAAGCGGTCGTGCGCGGTGAAGCGGACGGTGCGTTCGCACTCGTCAGGCCGCCCGGCCATCACGCAGAGTCCAACGAAGCGATGGGCTTCTGCCTATTCAACAATGTCGCGGTCGCAGCGGCCCACGCCATCGAGGAACTCGGTCTCTCTCGCGTCCTCGTCCTCGACCCGGACGTTCACCATGGAAACGGTACGCAGGAGATCTTCTTCGGCCGGAAGGACGTCCTCTTCGTCTCGAGCCACCGGTACCCGTTCTATCCCGGCACCGGCTGGTTCGACGAAGTCGGAAGTGGTGACGGTGAAGGCTATACGGTGAACCTCCCGATGCCCCCTCTCTTTGGCGACGCCGACGTGGTCCATCTCTACGCGGAGGTCGTGGGCCCGATCGTGCAGGCGTTCCGGCCCGAGGTCATCCTCGTCTCTGCTGGGTTCGACACCTGGCACGAAGATCCGCTCGGCATGCTCAAGATGACCGAAGCCGGATACGTCACACTGTTTCGGCTCTTCCGGAGCTGGGCTCTGGAGCACTGCCCAGGACGGATCGTAGGCATCCTGGAGGGCGGGTACGAGCCTCGCGGTGTCGTGGCCGGCGTCCGGTCTGCGCTCGAGGTCTTCACCGAGCCGGCCGAAGACACACTCGACGGTGTGGCCAACATCGCTCTTCTCGGCCCGCCGAGTGAGAGCGCCAACGCCATCGTGGAGAACTCGAGGAGAACTCTCGCCTCACATTGGCCTCTCCTCGAACCTGCCTAGAGCGTGGACGGTGGTTCGATATCCTCGGGGGTGTTTGCTGGACGGAGCGCGAATCGGATCCGCTCGTCCGCAGACACCCAACGGGTGTCGATGCTGGAGAGGAACCGCTGTAGCCCGTAGACGCCGGCGTCCAGCGCACTCGTCATCCCGTCACGGCAGGTCGGGCGGAATAGGACGAGGAATCCCGCGAGCAACGGACGGCGCTCCCCAGCAGCGGTGACGATCGCCGAAGCCGGAGAAGCGTCATCTGTGATCGCACCAGCGTGGGCGCCGACTCGGCCTCCGTCAGTGAACGCAACAGCGTCGGCGCCAGGTGCACGTTCGCCTTCCGCGACGAGACGATCCACCACCCACGGTGCGAGCTGTGGCAGGTCACAAGCCGCCACGATCAAATCCCGATCACCCGAGGCCGCGAAGGCTGTCTCGATCCCGCCAAGTGGCCCTCGCCCCCGGATGCCATCCGGCCAAGAAGACGGGAGCGTAGCGAGGTTGGGGCAGTCATCGCGGGTCAGCGTCCGCCCCACGACGTGACACTCCTCGACGAACGGCGCGAGACAGGTGAGTGCATGCTCCAACCAAGTCAGCGCTGCCCCGCCCGACCCAGACCTAGGCGAGACGATCCGCGCCTTGTCCCGCCCCATCCGAACCGACATCCCGCCCGCGAGAACGACGCCGATTCTGCGAACGCCGGAAGCCAGATCCAACTCCACGCGTCAACTCTCGCGACGGAACGTCCCGCTCCGTCCACCGCTCTTCTCGAGAAGACGGACGGCACGGATCTCGATCCGCTTCTCCACCGCCTTGAGCATGTCGTAGACGGTCAGCGCAGCCACGGTCGCCGCCGTCATCGCCTCCATCTCGACTCCGGTGCGCCCGAACACGGACGCTTCGGCGAGAATCGTGATCTCTTCGCCATCGAGTCGACACTCCACGCCGACGTGATCGAGTGGCAGCGGATGGCAGAGCGGGATGAGTTCACTCGTCCGTTTGGCTCCTTGGATCCCGGCGATCCGGGCGACTTCCAGGACGTTCCCCTTCGCGACTTGATTCCTCTCGACGGCGGTCGCCGCCGCCGGCCCGATCCAGACCCGAGCCTCGGCCACAGCTCTCCGCCGAGTCTCCGCTTTCTCCCCGACGTCGACCATCCGCACGCCACCGTGCCGGTCGACATGAGAGAGCTCCAGACCTCCGTCATGCGCCTGCGCGGCGTCATGGTCGGGGGCGTCGGGGGCGTCGCGGGCGTCACCGTGATCGTGTTCGTCAACGCGATCGTCCTCTGCCCCTCGGTCGCGCTCGTCTCCACCGGTTTCGTTCGTCATGCGGGCTCCGCTCCGAAGAAGTGCACGAGGACCCGGTCGCCAGCATCCACATGGGTCGCGTCGGACGGCAGCACCACCACGCCGCGCGTGCGTCCCATCGCAATGTAGTCGCCGGACCCGTGGTAGCCGACGGGAGCCACCTCCCGGAATCCAGTCTCGGTTGCCGCCGTCGCTTCGATCGGTACGAAGTGGGTCAGACCGGCGGGGCGGTCCAAGGTCCGTCCGGCGATGCACACTTCCGTCACCGGACCAGGAAACGTCGCGCCAGCACTTGCCCGAAGGAAGGGCAGCAGGAACTCCCAGGCGGTCACGAGCACGGAGAAGGGATTCCCCGGCAGTCCGAACACGGCACGTGCGCTCGGTCCGCGACCCCGCGTTGCGAAGAGGAACGGCTTCCCCGGACGGATCGCGATCCGGTGGATGTGGATCCGAAAGCCGGCATCGCGAAGAGCGGCCGGAACGAAGTCCCTCTCCCCCATCGATACGCCGCCGGTAAACACGAGGACGTTCGCCTTCGCTCCCTCGATCCGCCTCGCCAGCTTCCCTGGATGGTCGGGAACACGCCGCATTGCGGCGGTTCGAACCCATCCAGACGCCGTGAGGAGAGAGCGGAGGAGCGGGCCGTTCGAGTTCCGGATCTGATCCCACCGTGGGCGTTCGTGCGGCTCGACCACCTCGTCACCGGTGGCGAAGATCTCGACGGCCGGTTGGGGACGCACGGGAACGCGCGCCGCTCCCACACCTGCGAGCACCGCGATGTCTTGCGGACGGAGGCGCGTTCCGGCCCGCAGTACGGAGTCCCCCTTCTTCGCGTCGGTTCCTCGGGCAGCGATGGCGGGCTTGTCTCCTCCCGCCAATCCCGTCTCGATCGCCGCGCGCACGGATGCGAGGTATGTGGGGTCGATTCGAACGCGACCCTCTTCGGGAACGGAGGTCTTCTCGACCGGAACGACGAGGTCCGCGCCAGGCGGGACGGGAGACCCGGTCGTGATGGACACCGCGCTACCGGGCGCCAGTGACTTCTTCGACGGCGCCCCGGCCACGATCCTGGCAACGACCGGATACTCGCAGACGAGCTCCGCTCCATCGCCAGGAGACGGAGAGCCACCGTCCCTTCCGTCTGCGCCTGCGTACGCAACCCGAACGGCGTAGCCATCGAGCGTCGCACGGTCGAACGGCGGAACGTCTCGATCCGCTCGCACCTCGCGGGCGAGGACGAACCCGGTCGCTTCCTCGAGCGCGACCGAGATCGGACGAGGCTTCAGGGCATGTTCGAAGATGACCCTGCGAGCGTCGTCCGCGGAAAGGAGCGGCGCGGGTTCGTGGACTCGACGTGTCATCGGCTCTCTCCCTGCGCCGAGGTCGCGCCAACTCTCGTGATCTCGTCGTGCGTGGATCGGAGCGCGCGCCACACCGACTCGATTCGGCTCGTGTCCGTGCGCAGGTTCCCGATGGCCGCGCGGATCGTGATCCGCCCTTCGAGCCGCGTGTGCGCGAGGAACGCGATCCCGCTCCTCGTGACGCGTTCTGCGAGGAGTTCGTTTCTGCGGTCGAGTTCGCTCTCGTCACACTCCGGCCAACGGCCACGGAAGCAGACGGTGGAGAACGGGACGGGAGCTGCTACCTCGAACCGGTCGTCCTCCTCGATCCATCCAGCGAGGAGCTGCGCGAGCCGACAGTGGGAACGGATCCGCTCCCGGATGCCGTTCACTCCGAAGGTGCGAAGTACCCACCAGAGCTTGATCGCTCGAAAGCGTCGTCCGAGCTGGAGCCCGTAGTCCATGAGGTTCACCGCATCGTCGGTCGTGTGCAGGTAGTCCGGAACGAGTTGGAAGGCACGGCGCAGCACGTCCCCATGGCGGGTGAAGAATGCGGAGGCATCGATCGGCACGAAGAGCCACTTGTGCGGATTCATGACGTAGGAGTCGGCGCGCTCGAGTCCGCGGAACGCGTCCCTCATCTCGGGCAGGACAGCGGCTGCACCGGCGTAGGCGCCGTCGACGTGCAACCAGAGCGACTCACGCTCGCAGATGTCCGCGATCTCAGGGACCGGGTCGATACTCGTGGTCGACGTCGTTCCGATCGTGGCCACGACCGCGAGTGGGCGCCATCCCGCGGCACGATCCTGGGCGACCTGCTCGGCGAGAACGTCCGCTCGCATGCGGAACTCGGCGTCGACCGGGATCTTCACGAATCCGACCTGTCCCAACCCTAGCCCGATGCAGGCTTTCTCGGCGGAGGAGTGCGCCTGATCCGAAGCGTAGACGCGAAGCCTCGGATAACCCGGAGCGGCCAGGCCTTCGCGCCGGACGTCCATCCCCTCCACGGACTCCCGCGCGGCCGCAAGGGCGAGGAACGTCGACATCGACGCGGTGTCGGTCAGCATCCCGAACCAGTCGGATGGCAAGTCCAGCATGTCACGGAGCCAGCCCATCATTGCGAGCTCCACCTCGGTCGTGGAGGGCGAGCTCTTCCAGAGCATCCCGTTCGTGTTGAACGCGGACGCAACCAGTTCGCCGAGGATTCCCGGCCCGGATCCGGTGATCCCGAAGTACGCGAGGAACCCGGGATGATTCCAATGCGTGACGCCAGGTACGACGATCTCGTCGAGGTCGCGTAGCAATCGGTCGAACGGCTCCGGATCTTCTGGCGGCGACGCCGGGATCTGCGCAGCGATGTCCCCCGGAGCCACCGGCGGAACGACGGGCAGCTCGGGAAGTCGCTCGAGATATCGGGCCACCCACTCGATCGCAGCGAGGCCCGCCTCCCGGAACTCGTCCGGGCTCCAGTCTCCGTTCGGGGCGTGCGGATTGCGTTCGTTCATGTCCCGCATTCTCCCGGTTCTTCCAGGGAAAAGCAAAGCCGCCGGAGCGGTGCGCCCCGGCGGCTTCATGAGTATCGCTCGTTCGAGTCGGGCTTAGCCGTTGATGGCCTCACCGACGCCGGACGTCATGAGTGCGGTGTGAACGACGGAGTCGCAAGCCGTATCCGCACCGTTGCCACGGACGGAGACGACGACGTAGCCGGCACCCTCGGTGTGGCTGAACGTGAGGCCGTTCTGCGCTGCCGTGTTCGTGCAGGAGACGTTGCACATGTTGGAGAGCTTCTCGACACCGTTGCCGGTGAAGATGTAGTCGACGCCACCCGGGACCGCGACCTTGGTGTACTGCATGCCCTTCGGGAGCTGGTACTGCGCCGTGGTCGTCGAGGTGCAAGCGCCAGAGGTCGTGCAGGCACCAGCGGAAGCACCCTTGGCGGAGCAGCTGCCCGAGGAGGCCTGCATCATCGCGCCATTGGAGGAGCAGCTACCGGCGGAAGCCTGGGTCATCGTGGCCTTGGAGGAGCAGCTACCGGCGGAAGCCTGGGTCATCGTGGCCTTGGAGGAGCAGCTACCAGCGGAAGCCTGCGTCATCGTGGCCTTGGAAGAGCAGCTACCAGCGGAGGTGTTCATGGCCGAGTGAACCGACGAGCAGCTGCCGTTCGAGGTCTGCATCGTCGCGCCGCTCGCGCAGCAGCTTCCGGCGCTTGCCTGCTGAACCGAAGCACCCTGGGTGCAGGCGCCGTTGCTGACCGTCTGGACCGCACCCTTCGTGGCACACGCGGCGCCATCGGCAGAGGTGGTCTTCGCGGTGCAGGAGGAGGCGGAAGCCGAGGAGGTACACGCGCCGCCGGAACCGGCGGTCGCAGCAGCGACGGCGAAGCCAACGATGGCGAGCGCCGGAACGGCATAGGCGATGAGCTTCTTCATGAGTGCGTTCGTCCTTTCTAAGGGTCCGGGGGGAACCCACCCGGCTGTTCCCACGACCTGATGTCGATCCCTGCTATCTGGTCCCAAGGGCAAGACTCCCCGGGCCTTGTAACCGAGTCGCCCTTCCGGTTGGAGGGCGACGGCGTAAGGGTATATGCGTAATTCGACCGAGTGTTCCCTTTTTTTGCGTGGAAACTTCCGTCGTCCGCGGAAAGTGGGTGCCGGACGGGCCCGAGAGCCGAGTGTCGCCATTGCGAAGTCAGCTGCCGGGCGAAACCACCCAGGGTCCCAAACGTCTAAACGATTGTAACCAAAATCTTTATGAGATTCTCGAGATCAACGAGAGGAGCGGACACCGCGGTCCACTCGGTCGGCCGACTCGATCAAGACCGGCTCCACGGGCACGTCTTCCCGGCCGTTCACGGCCGTCGTGGGGACCGACTGGATCGCGTCCACGACATCCATCCCGTCGACCACCCGTCCGAAGACCGCGTAGCCGTTTCCGTCTTCGGAAGAGGCGTAGTCGAGCCGTGGGTTGTCGACGACGTTTATGAAGAACTGGCAGGTGGCGCTGTCGGGGTCGCCCGTCCGGGCCATCGCGATCGTGGCCCGCTCGTTCCGGAGCCCGTTGTTCGACTCGAGCGGAATCGGCGTATAGGTGTTGCCCTTCTTCCTCATGTCGACGGTGAAGCCGCCCCCTTGGATCATGAACCGCTCGATGACGCGGTGGAAGATCGTCCCGGAATAGAAGCCGGAGTCGACGTACCGGAGGAAGTTCTGGGTGGTGATCGGCGCGCTCTTCGCGTCGAGTTCGAGGGTGATGTCTCCGAGCGAGGTCACCAACCGCACGCGGGGATGGGTCTCGTCGGCATGAGCCGAGTTTGCCGCCGCTCCCGCAACGAGTAGCGTCAAGGCCACGACCGGCGCGAGGAAACGGGTTCTCCTGATGTTCATCGGATCTCCACTCTGTTCGTCCGCGGGATCCCAGGGCGGCTCTCGCCCACCCCACCCACGCTAGCAGACCCCATCTGAGCGGGCAAACGTCACATCCCACCCAGACACCTACCTGAAGGGGTTCTACCCCGGAGGGCGCCCCGAGGGTCCTCTTTCGGCCCCGAATGGCCCGAAGACGGTCCCGGGAACTCCCCCCGCTGGGGACGCGGCGGCCAGACTCCCCTACTGCCTATCGGCACGTCAGTTGTTGGTCTTCGCCTCCTGTGTTACCTTCCCGCGGTTGTTCTCCCAAGTATCCGCACCCAGCAGGCCGTCGAAGCCACTTCGTACGGGCTCATAGAAGACGAAGATCGAGGATGGGCACCGAAGACACCTCTACTCCCCGGCACGAGCACGCACTCTCATCGGTCACGATCCGCTTTGCGGGAGACTCCGGCGACGGGATGCAGCTCACTGGCTCGCAGTTCACGACCTCCACCGCTTTGGCAGGACACGACCTGGCGACGCTGCCGGACTTCCCTGCGGAGATCCGCGCGCCCGCCGGAACCCTTCCCGGCGTGAGTGGATTCCAGCTTCGGTTCTCCGGGGACGAAGTCTTCACGCCGGGTGACGATCCCGACGTGCTCGTCGCGATGAACCCGGCAGCTCTCCGCGCCAACATCGGGGATCTCAAGCCGGGTGGCCTCCTCATCCTGAACGACGACTCGTTCAAGCAGAAGGATCTCGACAAGGCCGGGTGTGAGAGCGATCCACGCGAAGACGGTTCGCTCTCCGCGTTCCGCGTCATTCCCGTCGAGTTGACCCGACTGACTCGAGCCGCCGTCGAAGAGGTGGGGATCGACAACCGGAGCGCGGACCGCTGCAAGAACTTCTTCGCGCTCGGCATGGTCTATTGGCTCTTCGAACGGAGCATGGAGTACACCGAGGAGTGGCTAGCGAAGAAGTTCGCGGACCGTCCTCTTCTCTACGACGCGAACCGACGGGCGTTGCTCGCGGGATGGGCCTACTGCGAAGCGACCGAACTCTTCGCCGAGCGCTACGTCGTGCCGCGGGCGAAGGTAGAGCCGGGTCTCTACCGGAACATCTCGGGCAACGCTGCGATCTCCCTGGGGTTGGTCGCGGCGGCCCACCGCTCCGGCCTCCGGCTGTTCTACGCGTCCTACCCGATCACACCGGCCAGTGACGTCCTGCATGAAGTTGCGAAGCTCAAGAATCACGGAGTGATCAGCTTCCAGGCCGAGGACGAGATCGCCGCGGTCGCGGCAGCTCTCGGGGCGAGCTACTCCGGAGCTCTCGGAGCCACGTGCACGAGCGGGCCCGGAATGGCGCTCAAGGCGGAAACGATGGGACTCGCGACGATGGTCGAGCTCCCACTCGTCATCGTGGACGTACAGCGCGGAGGACCGTCGACCGGGCTTCCGACGAAGACGGAACAGGCGGACCTCCTGCAGGCACTCTATGGACGTCCCTCGGAAACCCCGACCCCGGTTCTCGCCGCGTCGACTCCGGCGGACTGTTTCGGGATGACGCTCGAGACCGCCCGGATCGCCGTCAAGTACATGACTCCCGTGGTGCTGCTCTCGGACGGCTACCTCGCAAACGGAGCGGAGCCGTGGAAGGTGCCGGAGGTCGAGGATCTGCCGTCCTTCCCTGCGAAGTTCGTGGACGAAGTGGACGGCTTCCTGCCGTATGCCCGGAATGCGGAGACGCTGGCCCGCGGTTGGGCGGTTCCTGGAGTCGCCGGGCTCGAACATCGGGTCGGTGGCCTCGAGAAGCAGGAGACGACAGGCAACGTTAGCTACGCTCCTGCGAATCACGAGCGGATGATCCGCCTACGTGAGGAGAAGATCGCTCGCATCGCGGATGACATCCCACTCCAGACGGTGGACGGCGTGGAATCTGGCGAACTCCTCGTCGTCGGATGGGGAAGCACCTACGGAGCGATCACGGCAGCCGTGCGCGCAGCGAGGGCCGAGGGTCGCGCGGTGGGACACGCACACGTGAAGTACCTGAACCCGTTCCCCAAGAACCTCGGCGAGGTTCTCTCTCGTTTCGAGAAGATCCTCGTACCGGAGATGAACCTGGGTCAGTTGGCACTCCTTCTCCGCGCGAAGTTCGGTGTCCCGACCGAGTCGCTCACGAAGGTCCAAGGGAAGCCGTTCACGGAAGCGGAAGTGTCGGGCCGGATTCGAGAACTGACGACGCGGGGAACGAAGGCATGAGCACGCTGACGAAGAAAGACTTCCAGTCGGACCAGGAGGTGCGGTGGTGCCCCGGCTGCGGGGACTACGCCATCCTGAGCTCGTTCCAGACCGTGCTCGCCGACCTCGGCATCCCGAAGGAGAAGTTCGTCGTCGTCTCGGGGATCGGTTGTGCCAGCCGCTTCCCGTACTACATGAACACCTACGGATTCCACACCATCCACGGACGCGCCCCGGCCATCGCGACCGGAGTGAAGCTGGCAAACCCCGAGCTCTCGGTCTGGGTGGTCAGCGGCGATGGCGACGCACTCTCGATCGGCGCGTCACACCTGCTCCATGCGATGCGGCGCAACATCGACATCAAGGTGTTGATGTTCAACAACCGGATCTACGGACTGACCAAGGGACAGGCCTCGCCTACTTCTGAGCTCGCCAAGCGCACGAAGTCGACTCCGATGGGTTCGACCGATGCGCCGTTCAATCCGATGGCGCTCGCGCTCGGCGCAAACGCGACGTTCGTGGCGCGCTCCGTCGACGTGATCGGGGATCACCTCCGTGGCGTCCTCCACGCAGCCGCAGCGCATCGGGGAAGCACGTTCGTGGAGATCTTCCAGAACTGCAACATCTTCAACGACAAGGCCTGGGTTTCCTGGACCGACCGAGCGGTACGTGACGACCGCCTCGTCGACCTCGTCCCTGGAGAGCCGGTCGTGTTCGGATCCGCGGAGAGACGCCGCGGAATCAAGCTCGATGGGCTCGATCCAGTACTCGTCGAGTTCGAGGGAGACCCGCCGGCAGACATCCTCCGTTGGGATCCTTCGCGACCGGATCCGTCGCTCTCGTTCCTCTTCGCACACTTGGATCAACACCAAGACTTCCCGCTGCCGATCGGGATCTTCCGGCAGATGGGCGCGACGACCTACGAAGACCGCGTCTACGGACAGCTCGATATCGCACGGCAGACGAGCGGTCCGGGAGACCTTCAGGCTCTGCTTCGTTCCGGGACGACCTGGACCGTGGAGTGAGCTGAGCGGACGCGTCTCCCCTCCCTGGCCAGCGCGAGCTGGTAGACGTTCTCGACCTGATCGGCGATCCGAGTCCACGAGTACTGCTCCGCGTACTCCGCGCCCTTCTCTCCCAACACCCGACGCGCGGTCGCGTCAACTAGGAGAT
Organism: Candidatus Eiseniibacteriota bacterium; assembly: GCA_020633975.1. Lineage (GTDB taxonomy): Bacteria > Eisenbacteria > RBG-16-71-46 > CAIMUX01 > CAIMUX01 > JACKCR01. Next base: position 1,721,374 of record JACKCR010000002.1, read on the forward strand.
CGCCGAGCGCACGCGCCCACGCGGCGGCGTCACCGGGAGCCACGACCCTGCCGGCGTTCGATGGGGAGAGAACGTCGACGTAGCCGGGAATCGACGAGGCGAGAACGGGAAGCCCCGCGGCGAGCGCCTCGAGTAGAACGATCCCGAAGGACTCACCGTGGGTGGCCGGCGCGACGAACAGGTCGGCACACTCGTACTCGTCGCGTCTCTGTGCGTCGTCCACCGTACCGAGGAAACGCACGGGAAGGCGGCTCACGGCGGCATGCTCTCGTAGTGTGCTCTCGAGCGGCCCGCTCCCCACGATCCTCAGTTCCCATGAGGGAACGTCGCCGCACTCTGCCAGGAGCGAGAGTGCGTCGAGGAGGACACCGTGGCCCTTGCGGGGGTCGAGTCGCCCCAGGGCCAAGATGCGGATCGGGCTGGAGGGCGACTCTGCCGATGCATCCGAACTTCCGACTGCGGCGCTCCTTCGGAAGCCGCGCAGATCGACCCCATTGGGAACGAGGTGGTACTCCCCCGGGAAAAAGCGACGCACGTGCTCGCGCGCCGTTCGCGACACAGCGATCCGCGCGGCGAGCCGGGCGGCAACCGGCGCGAGTACGGGAAGAAAGGGAACGTACCCCCAAGGATGCCGCCCCGCGCTGTGGAAGGTCGCCACTTTCGTCGCGTCGAAGTAGGTCATCGCCGCAATCGGAAGGAGGGGTTCGAACGGTGAATGCACGTGGATGAGGTCGAACGCGCGTCGATCGAGTCGAGCCAGCCCGAAGCCGAGTCCCGGTTCCACGACCACGGACACACTCGCGCCGTTGAACGAGAGCGTCCGCGTCGTCCCGACCCGTTCGATCCGGCCCCCGGCTTGGATCAGCTCTTTGGCGCCTTCGGCCACGGGAGGATGTCGCAAGGCGTCCCGTTCGGACCACGAGTCCGTGTCCGGGACCCGCCCCGTCAATACCGTGACCTGATGGCCCCGCCGGAGCAGAGCGAGAGCGAGGTGGTGGACGTGTTCCCCCACTCCACCCCGCACCGGATGATAGGACTGTGTGACGAGACCGATTCGCAGCACGGTCAAGCTCCCCCTGCCAGATGCTCGTCTCGAAACAGCAGCCAGCGTTCTGGATCCTCCCGGACCGTATCTACCAGATATCGCATGAGGCGCGCTTCCCAATGAGTCGACGCAACGTGAACGCGTGTCGAGGAAACGTCTGCGGGCACCGTGAGCTCGGTCTTACGCACCTGGAACGTCCCTCCCAAATCCCGCTCGCAAAGCACGCCCTCGACGCGCACACCGTGCCGGGCGGCGAGAAGCGCGGCAGACCTCACGCCCGCAGGGAGGTTTCGTCGGGGCAGAACGTCGTGACCAACCCCACGAGTACGTGAGCCGCCGCCGAACGGGTCGCCATCGAGGTGAAGGAGAACCCGACCGCCGGCCCGCAGCGTCCGAGCGAGTGCGCGGTGTGCCCCGGCGCCGGGATGGACGACCACGCCTCGTCGCTGAAGCCAGCGGACGAGCCACGGACTGACCGCCCGGTGGAGTTGCGTGCCGGCCACCGTGTGAATCGGCCGGTCCGGGTTTCCCAATGCGCGGGCCCCGACGATCCAGTTGCCCCGATGGACAGACACGTAGAGCACTGGACCGGGGTCCCTCGGGCGAAGCTCGTCCCCCAGTGGATCGAGCGGCGCCAACGGATGCCGATGCCCGGACAGCTCCGCCAGTACCTCGCAGACGAATCTGCGATGACGCCCCACGGCCGCGGCATGGTCGACCCCGTCCGCCGTCCCGAGGACGGCCCGACACGCCGCGGCGTGGCCGAGGGCGCGCTCTTTCTGCCCGAATCCGATCCCGAGGGTCCGCATCCCCCGATGAAAGGCCGGATTGGCCAATCGCCGCAACCTTCAAGTCCACGAAGGGTTCCGGTTCCAAATCAACCGAACTCGCCCTATGCTGCTCGGATGCACCTGATCCAGTCACCGATCGCCTCGTTGGGCGCCTCCCCACGCGGGTTGATGCTCGGCCTGGCCCTGGCCGCGCCCCTCCTCGGCGGGTCCGTGTCGACCGCGTTCGCGCTCGATCCGGTCACGCCCGAACCCGTCCAACGGATCGCCTCGACCGGGATTCCTGAGTGGACCCCAGTCGAGCAACGGGTCTTCCTGCGCCACCCGGGAACCCGGTGGACGCTCTACCTCGAGGAGACTCGGTCCGGAACGGCGATCGCCGGAAACCGGGAGACCCCGATCCGCCAGACCCGCATCCGGATTGCACTCCAGCGCCCGGACAAGGGGGACGAAGTCGACATCGGGTACCTCCAGCACATCAGCAACATCGAGGTCGCGGTGCTGGAGCCCGGAGACCCCAGGCTGGACGAGCCACCGGTGGTGAACCTCGATCCAGAGAATCCGTGGCCGAATCCGGCCGGCTGGAGCTTCGTCGACACGCACGCCAGCGTCGATCTCGACGACGACGATCAGAACGACCTGTTCCTCCGGTACTACGCAACGATCTCGGACCCTCGCGCAGCCGGCATCCTCCCGATCTCGGCAGACGAGTTCGGAACCCCGCGCATCATGGATCTCGGCGAGTTCATCAGTCCGGTCCGGACGGACGGCCTCCACCTCACCGGACTCGATTGGCCGGACCCACGGATGTTCGATCCTATCTTCCGCGCCGTCTTCTTGCCGGCAGAAGGTTGCCGCTTCCTCGCCCAGCTGGGTATCCGTGGCGCACTCGAGTGCGACCACTGCTGCGCCCTCCCGATCTATCTGCGCAGAACGGCGAACGACCCGGAGGACCGGATGTTCCACCCGTTCTTCGACCGAGAGAAGCAGGGTGGCGACGTACTCGACCGGGTGCGGAAGGACATCGGGCTCGTCTCCGGAGGAGAGCAAGGCACGGACCTCACGGCGGCGGAACAAGCCGCGCTCGCGCGCGCTGCATTCTTCTTCTACTACTCCGGCTCCGGAGTGCAGTCCCGTCTCAATCTGGAGAAGGCACTCGGCGACCGCGCCAGTGACTACAAGAACGAACTCTTCCTCGACAAGGTCGAGGCGTATTTCCTGGGGAGGGACTAGATCGGCGTCATGGTCCGGATCCACGCAACTTGGAAGCTCGCACCAGACCGGAGTGACACCGGCCTCTTCTTGTGGGGAGAGTTCCTCGACGAACCGCCCCTGACCGAAGAAGAGCTGGAGGACATCGGCCGGGACCTCCCGTTCACGGTGCCCCCGCGTGGGCTCCGCACGTTCCTGCGTGACCTCGCGGACGGCTTGGTCTACGAGTGCTCCGAAGAAGACGAAGCGTGGCTTCTCTGGCCGACACGCCGCGGATTCCCGCTCCTCTCGAACGAAGAGGACGGGGCCGACCTCACCCTGGAACGTTGGAGGGTCGACGGTCTCCGCATTCCGTCGCAGGACACGTCGTCCTTCCTCCGCGCGCTCGAAGCCCATCCGCCGGAAGAGATCGAGTTCGGGCCGACGCTCCAGTTCTGGAGTCGCGCTACGAAGTTCGCCCTCTCCCTCATCGAGCGGGGCCGGTTCCTCCCGACCTTGGTCGAGGAGAACGACTCGGGACGGCGCGCCCTCCGCGCGCATTGGCGTCCGGTTCTCGCCGCGGAAGAGGATCGCTCCCACCTCCGGAAGCTCGCTGCGGCCATCCCGTCGGTCTGCCTCAGCCTCACTCTGGATGGTGAAGTGACCGAAGAGCCGGAGACCACGGAACCACGTGTCCTCGTCACCGGGTTTCTCGAAACACTCACGGATGCGACGCTGCGGATGCGCCTGGCGGAAGCCGGGTTCCCTGACCGAGGAAGACGCAACCAGTCGAGATCCGTCGGGCTCACCGGCCCGCTCGGCGCCTGGCTCCGCGCACTCGCATGGATCGACGATCGGATCGAGAGTCCGCCCCAGTCACTGGAGGACTTCGCAACCGAGGTGCGTCGTTGGAACCAGACGCTGGTGGATCCGGAAGGCGGAACCTACCAGCTCCTCCTCCAGCTCCTACCGCCGTCGGTGGTAGATGAGCCGGAGACGCCGGAGGTCACGAACGCTGCAACCGCGGCTTCGCCAGAGGCCTCGGTAGGTTCGACTGCGGCAGACGCACCTGTCAGCTCCGTTGAAGCGGTCGCCGCCACCGAAGCGACCACCACGGCCACGGCCCCAGCCGGGCCGCAGCGTGCGCCGCTCACCGAGCCGGCGGGAATCCCGATGGAGAAGTCACCCTGGCGGGTGCGTCTCTACTTGCAGGCCTGCGACGACCCGGGCCTGCGTGCCCCCGCGAGTGCGGTGTGGGCGCATCCCGAGGTCGCGTTCCGTTGGAAGGACCGCCAGTTCCCGTTCGCGCAGGAGAGGCTCCTCGGCTACCTCGACCGAGCCGCCCGGATCTTCCCGCCCCTCCGGCGGTCTCTCGAAGAGCCGGCGCCGACGAGTGCGACGCTTCGCGTCGAAGAGGCGTACCAGTTCCTGATCGAAGCGACCGGGCCGCTCCAGGAAGCGGGCATCCACGTCGAGCTGCCGAGTTGGTGGCAAGGAAGGGCGCGTCGTCCGGAGCTGCGTCTCTTTCTCCGTCCGGCGGAGTTCCGTGACGGGGAACGCGGCAACGCTCCCTCGACCCTTCTCGACTACGACTGGGAGGTCGCCCTCGGGAACACGATCCTCACTCCCGAGCAGTTCCACGAACTCGCCAAGAGCAAGCGGCCCCTCCTCCAAGTCGGTGGCGAATGGATCGAGCTCCGTCCCGAGGACACCGAGCTCCTGGACCACGTGCTCCAGGACAAGACGAAGCGGCCACAGCTGACGCTCGCCGAGGCACTAAGGCTCGGCCTCGCGGGGCAGACTCCGCGCGGAACGATCCCGCCGCCTCAGATCCATGCCGAAGGATGGGTCGCGCAGCTGCTCGCCCAGGTCCAAGGGCGTGCCCTTCCGGAGGCGATCGAGATCGGCGAGGAGTTCAAAGGCTCGCTCCGCCCATACCAGGAGCGCGGACTCGGTTGGCTCTCGTATCTCGAGAAGTTCGGACTGGGCGGATGCCTCGCCGACGACATGGGGCTCGGGAAGACGATCCAGCTCATCGGGCTCCTGCTCCACGAACGGAGCAACGGCGTGACGACCGGCCCGACGCTGGTCCTCTCCCCCATGTCCGTGGTCGGAAACTGGCAGCGTGAGATCGAACGGTTCGCCCCGTCTCTCTCCGTGCTCGTCCACCACGGCATCGATCGGAACCGGGACCAGGAGTTCATCTCGGAAGCCGAGGAACAGGACGTCGTCGTCTCGACCTATGCACTGGCGCGGCGGGACCTCGAACATTTCCAACGCGTACGTTGGCACCGGATCGTTCTCGACGAAGCTCAGAACATCAAGAACCCGACTACCCAGCAGTCTCGCGCGGTGCGATCGCTCGAAGCGGCGCGCCGGATCGCACTCACGGGTACTCCGCTCGAGAACCGGCTCGCGGAACTCTGGTCCATCTTCGACTTCCTGAACCCGGGGTATCTAGGGTCACTCCACGAGTTCCGTCGCCGCTTCGCGAAGCCGATCGAGAAGGACCAGGACCCGGAGCGGAGGCAGCTTCTCCATCAGCTCACCCGGCCGTTCCTCCTTCGTCGTCTCAAGACGGATCCGGACGTCATCCGCGACCTTCCGGAGAAGCTCGAGATGCGCGTCTTCTGCAACCTGACCGAGGAGCAGGCGACGCTCTACCAGGCGGTGGTCGAAGACATGATGGGACGGATCGACACGACCCAAGGGATGGCGCGTCGCGGGCTCATCCTGACCGCGCTCACCCGGCTCAAGCAGATCTGCAACCATCCGCGTCACTATCTCCAGGATGGGAGCGATCTCTTCGGGCGGTCAGGCAAAGTGGAGCGACTCGCCGAAATGCTCGAAGAACTCCTCTCGGTCGGCGACCGCGCGCTCTGCTTCACGCAGTTCACCGAGATGGGAACGCTGCTCGAGGACCATCTGAAGAAGCGGCTCGGTGTCGACATCCTCTTCCTCCACGGCGGAACGCCGCAGGCGGAGCGAGACCGGATGGTGGCGGAGTTCCAGAGCGGAGAAGGCCCGCCCGTATTCCTCCTCTCGACGCGCGCGGGTGGAACGGGGCTCAACCTCACCGCGGCGAACCACGTCTTCCACTTCGATCGTTGGTGGAACCCTGCGGTCGAGGACCAGGCGACCGACCGCGCCTTCCGGATCGGGCAGACCCGCAACGTCCAGGTCCACAAGTTCGTCTGCGTCGGCACGCTGGAAGAGCGGATCGACAAGATCATCGAAGAGAAGAAGAACCTGGTCGACCTGGTCCTCGCCACGGGCGAGAGCTGGCTCACCGAGCTTTCCACCGACCAGCTCCGCGAGGTGCTCCAGCTCTCGCAGGACGCGGTGTCGGTATGACGATGGAGCGCCCTTGACCGAACACGACGGCAGACGCGGCGGATCCGTCCGTAGACGGCGGTACGGAGCGCGCCACCAACATCACACGACGTCCGGCGACCGACTGACGTCGCGCAGCCGGCGGGGCGTCGTGGGACGCCACTGGTGGGCGCAGCGGTGGAGCCAACTCCTCGGAGACACGGCGGCTCCGGAGAGGCTACACCGCGGACGCGCGCTCGCCCGGGGCGGCAGCGTCTTCCGCTTCCGGATCGAGACCGGCGAAGCCCGGGCCGAGGTGCGGCACTCGCGTACGGAGCTCCACGAAGTCGTGATCCGTCACGCGCCCCTCTCGCCCGAGCAGTGGGAGACCGCAATCGAGGTGCTCGTCTCCAAGGCGATCTACCTCGGCGCACTCCTCGCGGGAAGGCTGGAGGAGGATCTCCACGAACAGCTGGAGCAGCGCGGCGTCGAGATCTTCCCGAGCGAACTCGTCGGAATGGACATGGAGTGCAGCTGCACGGACCCGATCGCGCCTTGCAGCCACATCGCCGCCGTCTTCTACCTCGTGGCCGAGCGGCTCGACAAGGATCCGTTCCTACTCTTCCGCTTCCGAGGACGTAGGCGCGACCTCATCCTGGCCGACTGCCGACGACTCCGATCGGAACACACGCTTTCCGCGCCGAAGCTGGGCAACGACGAGCGCGACGAGTCAGAGTTGGGTAGCGTGAACTCGGCGGGACTCTCGACGAAGCGGTACTTCGGCGACGGCGACGCCATCGAGCAGGTCGGCACCGAGGAGACGCCCACGGACGATGGGCGACCCGTCCTGGACGAACTCGGCCCTCCCCCGACCGTGGAACCGTCGTCTGTCTCCGACCAGGCGCTTCGCGAAGCGTACGAGCTCGGGAAGAGCGCGGCCGCGGGCGATCGCCGCGTGGAGTCGCCGGAGGACGAGTAGGCGCCGTCGGGGGCTCACACGGTGATGGAGTCGGAACCGTCGTACTGTCCGGGGAACTGCGGGTCGGGACGAACGGCTTCCTCGACCGAGAGCGGCGGCCGCCCATCGAACGGCTGAACCCGAACCGGGCAGGGCTCCCAGCTGCAGCGCTCGCAGTAGAGTCGCTCGCACGGCTCGATGTGGAACTCGATCTCGCCGTCCGGCTCGAACGTGCGCATCACGTCTCGCTCGTACTTCTCGGCCCGCGCGTGTGCCGTGTGGATGTCCCAGAACTCGGGGACGACCACGTGTGCGTCGACGTGGTGGAAGCGGCCCGAGCGGATCACCCGAACGCTGTGGACGTTGATGATCCCTGGAACGAGGTGGGCCTCGAACTCGTCGACCAAGGTGCGAACCACGGTGTCGTCTTCCTCATCGAGGAGCGGGCCGAGGGCCTGACGGAGAAGCCCGATTCCGGTGCGGACGAGATGGAGCGAGATGAGGAGCGCGCAGAGGGGATCGATCCACTGCTTTCCCGTGACTCTCACCAGGATGAGCGCGACGACGACGGCGGCGCTGGTCCAGAAGTCGGTGAGAACGTGCTTGCCGTCGGCTTCGAGGGCGATCGAAGAGTACCGACGCCCGGAGTAGAGCAGGAAGAACCCGAGGGCCGCGTTGGCGATCCCCGCACCCAGAACGATGGCGAGGCCCAGATCGAGCTCCCGGATTTCCGGACCGATCCAGAAGGCTCGCACCGCTGCGTAGCCGATGAGCACGGCCGCAAAGCTGATCAGGCCCCCCTCGAACGCCGCCGAGACGAACTCGATCTTGCCGTGTCCGTAGGGGTGGTTCCGGTCTCGGGGTTTCTGGGCGAGACGGATGGCGAAGAGCGCGACTCCGGCCGCGAACACGTTGAGGATGCTCTCGAGCGCGTCCGAAAGTACGGCAGCCGATCCGGTCCAGAGGAACGCCGCGAACTTGGCCGCGAGCAGGACCAAAGAGACCCCGAGGGAGATGTATCCCGCCCGGGTTCGTCGCCAGTCGTCCCGGTTTTTCGGCGTCACGGCTTCCACGGCCGGCATCGTAGCGGGAATCCGGGTCCGGCGATAGCCGGTCCGGACGATCCGGTCAGCGGTCCGAGCGATCGTCGATCCGGAAGACCCGGTCAGCGCCCCCGGCCCCGCTCGCGGCCGGAATACCGAGCAGCCGACGCCCCACGTCGCGGGTACGACTGACGTTGTGGGCCCGCGGGGCGGGTAGTACGATCGGGGCCGACACGAGCGGACGCATGTTCGAAACGGAGTCTCCCCAGATCCCATGAGAGGAGTGACCAAGTTGGTCCATCTGAACGGTCGTGCCGCGCGGGCCACGTCTGCTCTGGCCCGATTCTCCGCCGTTGTGCTCCTTCTGTCAGCCTGCTGCCTGGGCGCGCCGTCGTCGGGGTGGGCCTCCGAGCCAGGCCCGGAGGTTCTGGCTGCGTTCCAGAGCGACCCGATCGGCTTCTTCTTCGGGCTCCGCGACCAGGAAGCAATCGCGTGCGGCCAGGTGCTCCTGACCGATGCGGCGGTCCAAGACGACGAAAAGATCCGGATGCTGACCGCGCTGGCTGCCATCCACATGGCGGCAGGCCGGGAAGATCAGGCGAAGGCGGCATGCCTCGCCATCCTCGAGCCGGATCCGCGCCGGGATCTCGCCGATGCGGCCTACCTACCTCCCCCGCTCAAGCGCCTCTTCTACCAGCAGAGGGACAGCCTTCTCATCGAACGGGACCTCGAGCTTCCGCCGCAGGTCCGGACGATCGCGGTCGGTGACATCACCGCGGCTGCGCTCGTCCCGGGTGAGTACGACCTGAACCGGTTTGCGAAGGGGCTCACTCACATCCTCGTGTCGGACCTCCAGGGCGCAACCCCGATGAAGATCGTCGATCGGCAGCGGCTCGGCGTCCTGATGGACGAGATCGGACTCTCCGACAACAACGACATCCTCGATCCAAGCTATGCCGTTCCGTTCGGAATGCTGTCGGGCGCCCAGTCCTTCCTCTTCGGGAACATCCTCCAGGCCGAGAAGGACCGGATCCGACTCGACCTCCGTTGGGTCGACACGTCTACTTCGGAAGTGCTCCTGTCCGAAGGGGTGGAGATGAAGGTGAAGTCGGCCGACGACCTCTTCTCTCTCGAACGGAAGGTGCTCGCGGACCTCGTCGTCCCGAAGATGCATCAGGTGCTCCTCAGCGCGGAGGCGGCACGAAGCGACGACTCGGCACCGGTACCGAGCCAGAAGGACCTCGAGAAGCAGATGAAGCGTCACATCGACGACAAGAAGAAGCAGATGGGCAAGAAGTCGGACTACGTCGAACTCCTTCTCCGGACCGGCGACGCGCTTCTCGCCGAGCAGAACGGGGATCTGGAGTCTGCGCGCGCGGCCTGGGCCGACGTCGAGGCGATGAAGCCGGGTGATGAAGAAGCGAAGTCCCGATCGTCCGCGTTGGCGGCCCACCTGAAGATCTCCTCGGAGGGAAGATGAGACGTCACTGTTCCGTTTCGACCGGATGGGGCTCCGCTGGACATGCGGTGCACGCATCGGAGCGGCCGATTCCGCCGGCGGCCCGTCGCACCGCGATCCGCTCTGGCCTGCTTTGTACTGCCCTCGTCTCCCTCGCCTGGCTCGCGGTGGGTTGTGCCGGAACCGGACGCTCCCCCGCCGACCAGCTCGTCGATCGCGGGGACTACGAGGCGGCGATTCTCGCCTACCAAGCCGACGAAGCACGGGTGCCCGACGATCCAGAGGTGCAGCGAAACTACGGGATCGCGCTCTTCTTCGCAGGACGCAGGGACGAAGCGATCGCGAAGCTCGAGCGCGCCAGGGACCTCGCTCCGAATGACGCCCGCACTCTCTACTTCCTAGGACGGGCCGCCGAAGAGACGGGACGAACGGATCTCGCGCTCTCGTCGTACACCGGCTACCTCTCGCACACGAAGCAAGATGCGAAGTCTGTTCGCGCGAAGGTCCAAGAGCTCGCCGTCCGCCAGGCTACGGCCGACGTCGCGTCCGCCCTCGCTCAGGAGCGCGAACTCGACGCTCGGATGGTGCCCGAGAACACGGTGGCGGTCCCGGAGTTCGAGAACGCCCTCCGGGACGAAGAGCTCGACGTGCTTCGCTACGGGCTCGCGTCCGTCATGATCACCGACCTTTCGCGAGTCGAATCGCTGCGAGTCCTCGAACGGGAGCGTCTCTCTGCGCTCCTCGGGGAGATCGCACTCGCCTCACCCGCCTCGACCCAATCGACCCAGAGTGGCCCGGAGTTCGCGCCGATCGAGACCGTCAAGGGAACCAAGCAGAGGCTCGCGGTCCTGCTCCAGCCGGGAACCGGAACCGCGTACTTCGACGGCGCCCCGGACGACGCACGCGACGCGAAGTTCAAGGACGCAGTGAAGGCGTTTCAGCGCGATCAGGGCCTCGGAGTCGACGGCGTCCCGGGCAAGAAAACCTGGGCAGCGCTCGACAAGGCCGTCCGCGAAGTCGTGGCCGAATCGTCCGCACAACCGGACCGCGTTCCGACCATGGTGGAGCGTGCACGCGTGACGAAGGAGACGGCGCCGCGGGTAGGCACGCTGCTCGGAGCTCGTCGGTTCGTCCAGGGAACCTTCGCACCGGTGGGCGACGACGAGATCCAGCTCGGAGCCTCCCTCCTCGAGATCACTACCGGCGGTATCCAGCCGGCGGGAAGTCCGGTCGTGGGAAAGACCGAGTCCGTCCTGCGCCTGGAGAAGGATCTGGTCTTCGAGGTGCTCGGCGCACTCGGCGTGGAGCCGACGCAGGAAGAGCGACGCGAGATCGAGAAGATGCCGACGAACAGCTTCCTCGCGTTCATGGCCTATAGCCGCGGTCTCTATCTCGAAGACCTCGGCCGGAGCGAGGATGCTCTCGGTGCGTACATGGATGCGCTCCGCGCGGACCCCGGATTCACTGCGGCAAAGGACAAGGAAGCCGTCCTCACCGCGACTCCGGAAGACGAGAGCGAGCTCGACCGTTCCGAAGTACAGCAGTCGCTCGGCGCGAACTCCGTCGATACAGCGGATCGATTGACCCGTACCGGCACGTGGAACGGGATCGGGCCAGGACCAGAACTCGATCGCGGTGACGAAACGGACCCGAGTATCACGGACACGGGCAAGGTGGGAGTGGGGACGACGCTGATCATCGAAGGCGATCTCCCAGGAGGCACTCGATGATCGCAGGACATCTTCGCAACGGTCGTGCTCGATCACTCGCTGTCAACGGGCGCGGGCGCTCGCAGCGCGGTCTACGAGCGCTTCCCTGGATTCTCGGCCCTGCCGCTCTGGGAGGCGTTCTCTGCCTTGCTCCGAGGGTCGATGCCAGCGGGATCGAAGTCGTTCGCATCCCCGCGAGCTATCGGACTTGGGAGATCGGCGACTCCGATTCGACGATGACGGTGAGCCAGCTCCACGTTCCGATCGTCACGTCCATCGGCCTCGGCGAATCGGCCGACCTCGTGCTCTCGACCGCGTACGGAAGCAGCACGGTGGAGCCGCCGTCTACGGACGGAACCGCGAGCGCGAGCGATCTCTCGATGAACGGAAATGGAGACGTGAAAGGCCAGCTCTTCGTTCGCCTTCTCGACAACCGGCTCCTGCTCCAAGCAGGCCTCGGCGTACCCGCGGGGAAGGTCGGCCTCGACACGGAGCAGCTCACCGTCGTACAGGCGCTCGGGAACCCGCTTCTCGGCTTCCGGATGAAGCACTACGGAGAAGGTCTCGACCTCTCGGGCGGCGCCGCCTTTGCCGTCCCGCTCGGTAGCTCGGTCACGGCCGCGGTCGGCGCCGGATTCGTGACACGCGGAGCGTACGAGTTCGTGGCCGGAGAAGACGACTTCAAGCCGGGCCAGGAAACCTCCGTATCCGGGGGCGTCGACATTCTCTCGAGCGGCGCACGCCCGGCGCTGCGCCTCGATGCGTCCTACCGGATGTTCGGAGCGGACCAGCTGGGCGACAACGACATCTTCCAGGAAGGGAACCAGCTCGAACTCCAGGCGACGACGTCGTTCCGTCCCGCAACCGCGCGCATCGATCTGACCGGCCGGTACGTCCTCAAGGACGACAACGAGATCCTCGATCCCCCCGGAACCGACGTCGAGAAGATCGTCATGGATGCCGGGACCGCGTTCTTCGTCCAGGGTGAAGCCGGATTCCTCCTCGGCTCGGCGTTTCTCGGCGTCTCGGGCAACCTGACGAGTTTCGATGGCGGAGAAGACGGAGACGGTACCACGAGCGAGGCCGCCTACACGGGCAGCACGTTCGGAGTCGGCCCCGTTCTCGAGTTCGGACTCGGCGACAGCGGACGTCTTCGCCTCGGTGGGCAGTATCTCACCGGGTCGATCGACGAACGCACCTTGGCTGACGAGACCGTGGTTCCGTCCATCGACCTGAGCGGTTTCGATGTCGTTGTGTCCCTCAGCTGGTCACCTGGAGCTCGATAGCGCACGTCCGTAGCAGCGTCGGCAGCACACGTCGGTAACGCACGTCCCAAATGGAGGGCTTCGCATGAGTCCGCACTTGGACTTCTCGTTCGGATTCGGCCCGGGTGGGCGGCGGAAGGAACCCGGAGAATCGACCCGGATCCTCGTGCTCGGTGACTTCAGCGGGCGGTCATCGCGTGGCGAGGTGGAGCCACTCGGGAACCGAAAGCCTCGCAAGGTGGACCTCGACACCTTCGACGACGTGTTCGCCATGCTCGCGCCCCAACTCCGTCTCGACGTCTCGCCGGACCTCACGGTGACGATCACTCCTCGGGAGATCGACGACCTCCATCCCGACGCGATCTTCCAGAGCGTGTCCGCCTTCGACGAACTCCGCACTCTCCGCGCGCGTCTCGCAGATCCAAAGACGTTCGCAGACGCGGCGCGGACGTTGGGAGGCGGCGCAGGATCGTCTTCGGCGGGCGGAACGAGTGCGCCGTCGGCATCCGAGTCAGCGCCGGCATCGGCACCCGATGCAACGTCGGCGGGTGCGCCCCCCGGCGGCGAAGCCAGCTCTGGCGACGGACTGACGGAGTTTCAGCGCCTTCTTGGCGGCACCGGCGGAAACCGCTCGCCCGGGGCAGGCGGAGCTGGCGCGACCGGGGGCGCGAGCTCCCGCGGCGACCGCTCCGCTACCTCCCCCGCCGGACGTGTTCGTTCCTGGATCGAGGAGCTGGTCGGTGCACACATCGTTCCCGACCGCGACCCCTCGCAAGATCTCTACCTCGTCGCGATCGACGATACGATCGGGGAACTGCTTCGCGCGATCCTCCACCACCCTCAGTTCCAGGCTCACGAATCTGCGTGGAGATCGCTCCAGCAGCTCGTGCAGGACGGAGCCGAGATCGAGTCGATGGAGCTGTTCCTGCTCGACGCCTCGGAAACGGAGTGGACCGAAGACCTACTCTCCGGAACGGGACTCGCCGGACTTCTCTCCGCGGACCGGAACCCCGGAGATCCCGCTTGGTCGTGGGTCGTCGTCGACCCTCGCGTCGGAAGCGACGAACGTTCGATCCAGGCGATGGAGGCACTGACACAGCTCGCCGCGAAGGCAGGCACCGCTGTCGTGGGATCCGCTTCGCCGCAGCTCCTGGGAACCGACTCCTTAGAGGATCAAGTGGACTCCGGGACTTGGTCGACTCCGACGGGGACGCTCGAGTCCGCGTGGAACGGCCTCCGGTCGAACGCGGCAGCCGATCATCTCGCACTTCTCATCCCGCGCGTGCTCCTCAGGCTTCCCTATGGAAAGGCGACCGAACCGCTCGACCGCCTCTCGTTCGAAGAGCTGGGTGGGAGAGAAGGACACGAAGCCTACCTCTGGGGAAACCCTGCCTACTCGATCGCCCTCGCCGCTAGCATGGCCGCCGAGAGCGAACACGCGCCCGTCTTCGGCCCCGTTTCCGCGCGAGCCGCGGGACTCGGTTCACTCACGCTCACCGGACTCCCCGTGCACGTACTGAAGGACGACGACGGCCCGGGCATGAAACCGTGCGCCGAGGCGTTCCTCACCGAACGCGCAGCCGAGGAGCTCACGAAGCGTGGCTTCACTGCGGTCGTGAGCATCCGCAACGCCGACCGCGCGAAGGTGTGGAGGCTGCGCTCGGTCGCATCGAGCGACGACTGAGCCAGCGCGAGTTCGGGAGAGTCGAGCCGACGGATCCGTTACCCAGAGCCCGAGGCTCCTGTCCAAGCGTCACGGCCCTAGATGAGAGCCAGATGAGAGTCTCTACGACAGGGGCTGGTCAGGTGGGATGTACCCTCTGTAGGCTCTTTGCATGCGAGTTCTGGTCGTAGAGGACTACGCGCCGCTCCGGCGCTCCTTGGTCCGGGGCCTGAAGGAGGCCGGATACGCCGTCGACGCTGTGGAGGACGGCAACGACGGGCTCGAGTACGCCTCGACGGACAGCTACGACGTCGTCGTGCTGGACGTGATGCTGCCCGGTATCGACGGCTTCGAGGTGCTTCGCACGCTACGCTCCCGAAACATCGCGAGTCGCGTGCTCCTTCTCACCGCACGCGACCAGGTGCGGGATCGCGTCCACGGCCTCGATCTCGGGGCAGACGACTACCTCGTCAAGCCGTTCGCGCTGGCCGAACTCCTCGCCCGGATCCGCTCGCTGGTGAGACGTCGTCATCAGATGCACTCCCCCGTCCTCTCGATCGGTCCGCTCGAGATCGACACCGGTGGCCGCGTGGTGAAACGAGACGGCGTCACGGTCGACCTCACCGCCCGTGAGTACAGCATCCTCGAAATCCTCGCCCTCCGTGCAGGACGGACGGTGACCCGCGAAGAGATCTGCGATGCGATCTACGATTTCCAAGCGGAGCGGAGCAGCAACGTGGTCGACGTCTACATCGGATACCTGAGAAAGAAGATCGAGCGCCCCGGGGAACCGAAGCTCCTCGAGACACGACGCGGGCTCGGCTACATCCTGGGAGACAAGGCTTGAAGGCGCGTTCGATGTCGCGCGCTCTCGTGCTGGGAAACGCGTTTGGAATCGCGCTCGTTCTCCTCATTGCCGGCGTCGCGCTCGACCGTGGGCTCAGTCACGCGCTCCTCCGGGATCTGGACGACTCGCTCGAACACGAGCTCGCCCTCTTCCTCTCTACGATCAAGCTCACGCCTGACGGCATCGAGACCGACTTCGAGGAACTCGCCATGCCTCAGTTCGAGGAGGAGGACGGGCCCGGCTTTCTCGAACTGAGACAGCTGGCCGGCGAGTTCGTCTACGAGTCCCCGAGCTGGATCGAGGCACAGATCTCGTGGCCGAACTCCGACCACCTGTCCCTGCCCGTAGAGACACGACCTTCGCCGCGCGAGTCGGCGGATGGGTCAGGCACCGACGAGCCGGGCCCCGACGAGCAGGCGCCGTACGAAGTGAGTCCCGGCGGAGACCGGACCCGACCCGCGCAACTGATCGGCGCCGCTAGTACGGAGTTCGGGCGGACCGCGGCCGGCGACCGCGTACGGGGTCGTACGCAAGGGTTCCGTCCGATCGTGGAGATCGACTCGGAGCGAGGCCCGGACGAAGAGCCGCCGTCCGGCAACGTGACCTTGGTCCTGACGGTCGCACGGAGCACCGAGAGCATCGACGCGCTCCAGAACCGGCTCCGACTGCTCCTGCTCGTCGTCGGCGCTGCATCCGGAGTGCTCGCCGTGTTCCTTCTCGGCGCCGTCGTCCGGCGTAGCCTCCGTCCTCTGGACGCACTGGCGACGGAGATCCGTTCCCTATCGGACGGCGATCTCTCCCGGCGCGTCCCGATGTCGGAGACTCCGATCGAGGTGGAACCGGTGATCGCGCGGCTGAACGAACTCCTCGCTGCCCTGGAGCGATCCTTCACCCGGGAACGTCAGTTCTCCCAGGACATCGCACACGAACTCCGAACCCCTCTCGCCGGGCTCCGCACTTCGTTCGAAGTCACACTTTCGCGCGAACGGGCCGTCGCCCAGTACCGCGAAGAGCTCGACGAAGCGCTGGAGATCGTGATCGGGCTCCAGGAGATCGTGCAGACGCTGCTCGACCTCGCGCGTCTCGAGTCGGGAGAAGCGGTTCTGGAGAAAACCAACGTCGATCTCGAAGAGCTGGTTCGGTCGACGTGGCACGGAGTCACGAGGGCGGCCGAGGAGCGATCGGTCGACCTGACGATCGAAGCCGCGCCCGGCCTCGTCGCGTCGACGGACCAGACACTGCTGCGGACCGCACTCCGGAACCTGCTCGACAATGCAGCCGAACATGCGGACCCGGGCGGACACGCCAGTGTCCAACTCCGACGGGAGCAGGACGCCGCATCGCTTGTGATCCGAAACAGTGGCAGCCGTGTTCCGCAGCACGAGGCGGACGCGCTGTTCGCGAGATTCGCGCGCCACGACACCGCGCGTTCATCCACCGGACGTCACTACGGGCTGGGACTCGCGCTCGTGCAGGAGATCGCGCGCACGCTGGGCCTGCGCGTCGCCATCCGGTCCGAGGTCGGCGGAGAGTTCGAGGTCACGCTCCGGATCCCGCTCGTGACGGGATCCGGCCCTTTCTCGAATGGATCTACGTGACCCGCGACGTAGCGGAAGCCGCCGTCAGAACTCGTAGCCGAACTCGTCGTCTTTCACCGTGACGTGAACGCGCTCCACCGGGGCCCCTTCGAGCATCCGGTTCAGGAACTCCCGGCTCACCGAGGGAAGCATGGTGTTCGTCAGGATCGCGTCGATCATCCGGCCGCCCGACTCGAGCTCGGTGCAGCGCGAGACGATCAGATCGATCACCGAGTCGTCGTAGGTGAACGGAACCTTGTGATTCGCCTTCACCCGCTTCTGGATCCGGCCGAGCTGGAGACGGGCGATGTTCCCGATCATGTCGTCCGAGAGCGGGTAGTACGGAATCGTCACGATCCGTCCGAGCAGCGCGGCAGGGAACACCTTGAGCAGCGGCTCCCTGAGCGCCTTGGCGATCCCTTCCGGGGACGGCATGAGCTCGGGGTCCTTGCACATGCTCATGATCAGGTCCGAGCCGACGTTCGAGGTGAGCAGGATGAGCGTGTTCTTGAAGTCGATCTTCCGCCCTTCCCCATCCTCCATCTGTCCCTTGTCGAACACCTGGAAGAAGATCTCGTGGACGTCCGGATGCGCCTTCTCAACCTCGTCGAGGAGGACGACGCTGTAGGGACGGCGGCGCACCGCTTCGGTGAGGATGCCGCCTTCGCCGTAGCCGACATAGCCAGGAGGCGCACCTTTCAGCGTGGATACGGTGTGTGCCTCCTGGAACTCGCTCATGTTGATCGTGATCGTGTTCGCCTCGTCTCCAAAGAGCACTTCGGCGAGCGCGAGCGCGGTCTCGGTCTTTCCCACTCCCGAGGGACCGGCGAGCAGGAACACTCCGATCGGCTTGTTCGGATTGTCGAGCTGCGCGCGCGACGTCTGGATCCGCTTCGCGATCATCTCGATCGCGTGGTCTTGACCGATCACGCGCTGGTTCACGATCGGAGCGAGGTTGAGGACAGTCTCGATCTCGTCCTTCACCATCCGGCCCACCGGAATGCCGGTCCAGTCCCCGACCACCGACGCGACGGCCTGCGAATCGACGGTCGGGAGGATGAGCGGCTCGTCTCCTTGGAGCGCCTCGAGCTTCGCTTGGAGTTCGGTGAGTTCCGCAAACCGCGTCTGCCGGTCTTCTACCGACAGCTCCTTCGCACCTTCTCCCTCCACCGAGACCTCGGACTTGGCGTCCTCTGCCGCCTTCTCCAGCTCGCTGTCGGTCCCTTCCACCTTCCCGGTTACCCCGCGAAGCTCCGCGCGGATCTCGAGAATCCGGTCGACCAGCTCCTTCTCGTTCTTCCACCGCTCTTCGAGCCCTGCGAGCCGCAGTTTCTCGGCGGCGAGGAGTTCGTTCGCGTTCACTTCACGCTCAGCTGTGAGAATGCCGACAGCGTTCTCACGCGCAATGATCTGGAGCTCCGTCTCGAGCGCCTCGATCCTCCTCCGGCTGTCTTCGACTTCCGCCGGCACCGCGTGCTGGCTGATCGCGACGCGTGCCGCGGCCGTATCGAGTAGGCTCACCGACTTGTCCGGAAGCTGACGGGCCGGGATGTACCGGTGCGACAACCGCACGGACGCCTCGAGTGCCTCGTCGAGGATCTGCACGCGGTGGTGCTTCTCGAGCCCGGACGCGATCCCGCGCATCATGAGGATGCCCTTCTCCTCCGTCGGCTCGGGCACCTGGACGACCTGGAAGCGACGCGTGAGCGCCGGGTCCTTCTCGATGTGCTTCTTGTACTCGGCCCAGGTAGTGGCTGCGATCGTGCGGAGCTGCCCACGAGCGAGAGCGGGCTTGAGCAGGTTGGCCGCATCACCCGTTCCGGCCGCGCCCCCCGCACCGATCAGCGTGTGCGCTTCGTCGACGAAGAGGATGATCGGCTTGGGTGACGCCTGTACCTCCTCGATCACCTGACGGAGCCGCTGCTCGAACTCGCCCTTCATGCTCGCGCCGGCCTGGAGGAGTCCGATGTCCAGGGAGAGAAGGCGAACACCGATCAGCGGCGGCGGAACGTCTCCCTTCGCGATCCGCACTGCGAACCCTTCGACGACCGCGGTCTTTCCGACGCCGGCCTCTCCGGTCAGGATCGGGTTGTTCTGACGACGACGCATGAGGATGTCGACGATCTGGCGAATCTCTTCGTCCCGGCCGACGATCGAGTCGATCTTGCCGGTCTTCGCCTGCTCAGTGAGGTCGTTGCAGAACTGCTTGAGCGCTTCTTCCTTCCCCATCTGAGCCGGCTTCATTGCGCCGCTCGCTTCGCCGGGCACCGCGCCGCCACCGACCTGGACGCCGTCACGCGAAGCCATCGCGGCTTCCGGCGAGCCATCGGTGATCTCGTCGAACTTGTCCGTCAGCTGCTCGATCTTGATCTTGTCGAACTGGGACGAGATGGCGAGGAAGTTCTGGCGCAGTCCCCGATTCTTGAGCACGCCGATCACGAGGTGTCCGGTCCGAACCTGCGACTCTCCGTAGAGGAGCGTCGCCCACATCCAACCTTCCTTCACCGCCTCTTCGACGTGTGACGAGAGGTCGGAGATCGACGTCGAGCCCCGAGGCAGCCGGTCGAGCGACTCCTGGAGGTCGGCAACCAGACGTGCGGGATCGACTCCGAACGCCTTCACGATCCGGTGAAGGTCCGAGTCCTGCACCTGGAGGATCTGGTGGACCCAGTGCACGAGCTCGACGTACGGATTCCCGCGCATCTTGCAGAACACCGTGGCCGCCTCGATCGCCCGGTAGCCCAGGCTGTTCAGCTTTCCGAAGAGCTGTGCGCGGTTGATCTCCGCCATGAGAAGCGTCTCCTTGTCTTGCGCCTCCGCAGCGCGTCTACACCGAAACCGTCAACTGTCCTGTGCCGGCGGCAGAACGTCCCGTTCCTCTTCCGCTCCATGGCAGTCCAAGGCCGCGACCGGCTACGCTACCTGCGCCACGGGAGTGAACCGGGCACAATCGTCGTCCTTCTCGAGCGGACGGCTCGCAAGCCAGCTCGTCCAACCCAGCCGCCCGGACTCGCCGAGGCGGAGCTGAGGGACTTCGTCCTTCTCGAGAATCAAGTTCACATCCCAGAGGAGCTCGTCGCCCACGTAGTTCCGTACGAGGTCCACGAGCCGCTGGAGCCCTTCCGATCCGGGAAGGAACCGTTCGTACACTCGGTACGGCATCGGTCCCAGGATCACCCGGAACTTCTGCTGACATTGCCAGACCCGTCCACCGATGGTGGTGGACTGACCGAGCTGACCAAGACGTCCGCCGGGTCCGGGCGGGCCAGGCTGCCCCAATCGCCAGACGGAGTCGTCCGGAAGGTAGAGCCACTCGCCCACGAACTCCTCGATCTGGGTCGGGATCTCGAAGAAGCCACGCAGAATGCTCTCGAGTCCTTCCGCGTTCTTCGTCTGAAGTGCGAACCGTCCGGCAAAGAAGCGCTTGGCCGAGTCGGTCACCGTGTCCCGTCCGAGCAAGGACTTCTGGCCGTATCCACAGAGTGCACCCGCGTACTGTGCGAACCGGTCCTCGGTAGGTCGATCCGCATTCACGACCGGCTCCCCGTCCGCCCATGCGCGGTAGAAGAGCGAGAGCATCCGGTGGTGGAAGATGTCGGCGAAGCGGGCGAAGGTCGGATCGTTCTCGCTCCGCTGTCTCTGCCGCACATACTCCGACAGGTGGATCGGGAGCGGTCCGTTCGGGCCGAAGAGCCCGAAGAAGTAGACGAGGAGTTTGGGTGGAATGCCCTGCTCGCTCCACTCGAGTCGCGAGAGACTCGCCGGCGCGAACGCGAGCGATGGATCCTGTCCGAGGCGGATCGGATCGTCGGCCGGACGGGTCGTACGACCGAGCCGCGGACGATCTGGGTGCATCGCCTCGAGCTTGCGGAGCGCCGAAAAGAAGCCGTACCGGTACGGTTCGGCTTCCACTGCCTGTAGCCAGGCTAGAGAAGCGCTCGCTGTCCGGTCCGAATCGGCCACCTGACGATCTCCCCGCGATCGGTCGTCTTCACGACCGTCTCGGTGAACGAGTTGATGGAAACGTACTTCGCGAAGAATCGGTCCAGCACGGCACCGAGGAGGAAGACTCCCGAGCCCTCGAAGGCAGACTCGTCGAGCTGGAGGCCGATCTCGAGGCCGCGACCGAACGAGATCGGGCCCATGCTCGGGATCCTCCGCGTGACGGAACGGCTCTCGATGGAGCGAACGCCGTCGATCTGCTTGCGTGTGTGCGGCTCGCCCAGGTCGACGTAGAGTGCGAGCAGATCGCGGAGCGACGCGGCGCCCTGACCCGGAGTGTTCGCGAGCGAGAGATAGTTGAGCGAAAGATGGCTGAGGAAGCGCCAGATGAGCTCTCCCCCGTACCGCGCCGGTCTAGGTTTTGACGGCCCCGACAACACTCGGATCGCTTTCACCGGCGCTCCCGAGTCGAGGGAGAAGTCGGTCGTTCCCTGCCCGAGCGGCATATGGAGCGGAAGGTCCCGGTTCGTGCAGAGAGTGCGGACCGAGAGCTGCTTCAGCTCAGAGCGGTACGGCGCTTCCTTTCCGTCCACCAAAGCGACCCACACTTCGCTCCCGATGTAGCTCGACCGCGGACCGCTCCGCTTCTGCTTGCTCGAGAGCATGCGGGGCGCCCGGTTCACGCTGAAGTAGGCCTGCACCTCTCCATACCGGTTGCCGTCAGTGTGTGCGTAGAACGGTAGGAACTCCACTTCATCGTCCGCTACCGTTCCGTGGCCCTTCACCCCCTCGACCCGGAAGACCTCGAAATCGAACGGACGGGTCCGGTCCGGAACGACATGGTACTCGTGGTTCTTCGCGTCGAGATGGATCCGGTCCGCCCGCTTCGGGAAGAGGTTGATCGCCGGGGTGGCGTGAAGCGCGAAGTCTCCCGCGTCGATGGCGTTCTCGAGCACCGAGTCGCTTCGGTCGAAGAGGACCAGCACCTCGACTTCGCTCGACGCACAGCGACGAAGTCCGCGCGAGAGTCCGCCGATGTCGACGAAGAGGAAGCGCTCCGGGAAGGCGAAGTACTCATGGAGGTAGCGGTAGCCGCGGAAGGAGCGATCGACGAACGGAAGCAGTGACTCGTCGTCCTCGAACCCGACCTGACGGATCGACGAGCCGGGCGCGACCTCCATCCAAGTGACCGGCCGTTCGACCGGACGTACGACGACCGCGACGGCCGATCCCACCAGCTGTTCGTAGAGACGAACGGGAGTCGGTCCCCGGCCACGCAGATGTACGCGCAGGGCGTCCATCTTGATCCGGTCGAAGGTCAGCCCCGCGGTCGCACGGAGCTTGAAGCGGATGCCCGCCTTGACCCGCGACAGATCCACGCCGGGAATCCCGGCCAGGTCTCCGAAGTATCCGACGTACTCCGCTTGCTCCAGCTGCACGGGCCAGAGCCAGGTCGGATGCGCGACTCGATACTCACAGGGAGTCTGGTCTCCCTTTCCGATCGAACTCCGCATGACGGTCCCACGCTCGACCAGATAGCCCTGAGCCAGCCCTCCCTCGGCCAGGTCCGGCTGCATCTGTACGACGGCCATCGACGGCGTCGGGCAGAGGTAGTGTGGGTAGAGCAGCTCGATCAGATGCTGCGTGAAGCGAGGAAACTCTGCGTCGAGACGAAGCTGCACGCGGGCCGACAGAAACGCAAAGCCCTCGAGGAGCCGCTCGACGTACGGGTCTTGGCATTCGAATCCGTCGAGCGAGAGGCGCGCCGCCACCTTCGGGTTCTCGCGCGCGAACTCGCCGCCCATCTCACGGAGGTATTGGAGCTCCCGGTTGTAGTAGTCGAGCAGTCTCGGGTCCATGTCAGCTAGACGTCTCCGCGACCGAGATGTTGCCTAGTTCGAGGTCCACCTCGGTCTTGAGATAGAGCTGGAGCGGAAGTGGCTGAGCCCAGAGCTCCCCCTCGATCCGGAAGATGATGGCGTTGTGACTCATCCGCTCGCGGTCCACTTCCACTTTCACCACGAGCGTTCGCTCGAGAATCCGTGGCTCGAAGATGAGGACGGTATCGCGGATCATCTTCTCGACGAGCTTCACGTCGACACCGGACGCCGGAATGCCGGTCAGGTCGACCATGCCGTAGTTGAGCGTGGAGCGTTTGACCTCGGGAAACTCGTCGAGCTTCTGGACGGCTTCGAGGTGACACGCGTTGAGGAGCCAACCGAGATCCCGGATCACGCTTTCGCGCAGCCGATCCAAGGAGAGCACACGCCGATCACGAGACTCCGTCTTCCGCTCCGGCTCTTCGTCCGTCAGGCGGTCGAGGAGCGACGGCTGGAGGCGTTCTTGCGGCGTCAGCTCCGGCACCGGCTACTCCCCGGACTCCGCGCCCGCTTCGGGAAGCTCGACGCCCACTTCCAGTGTGTCGAGCGTGATCATGCGCAGCTCGAGGAGCGGATACTCACCTGCATCGGTAGCGAGCATTCGCTGGCCGATGCCGTGGTAGGCGCCACCGGGAACTTCCGCCCAGTCGGTCTTCCTTCCGAGGCGAATCGCCCCGTCCGCGCTCTGCTCCGTACCCGGATAGCGGGACGGAATCAGCCCGACGGACGTGCCGCCGTTCGACCAGGTGAAGTAGGCCGGCGTCCAGACGACATCGCGTAGGTCGACAGGCTCCTCGGTGACGATCTGGTGGATCCGATGGAACGGAACCCAGTAGTACTTCCCGTTCAGAACCACCTCGAGCATCGGTCCGAGACGAGGATCGGCGTCCGAGATCCAGGAGAACGACTCACCGCCGATCGTGCCGCTCGTCGTCGGCGCGAGTTCGAAGGCGCGGTCCCGCGTCGCCTGAGCCTCCGCGTGCTTCCCCACCGCCTCGAGCGAAACGGCCTGAACGAGGAGAGCCATCCACTCCTCCGGTTCCCCGAAGAAGAGAGGCGACTTCTTCCCCGCAAAGACTCCCTGACGAAGCGGTTCGCACTGTACGGCGCTGCGGTAGGTCTGGACCATGGCCAGGGTCGACGCGTCCATCTCTCCCGCGACGGAGAGCTGGTTGAGCGCTCGGTCCCATTGACCCATTACGGAGAGGAGCTGGAAGAGGAAGACACGGAGATCGGAGCGGGCGGGATCGTTCCGCACCTGCTGCTGGAGCTCGGAGAGAGCGTCCTCGACCCGACCCTCGCGCAGGCTCTGTTCGGCGGTCATGACTTGGTCTCCTCCCTGGAGCGCGTCTCGTCTCGGTCCGTCTGAGGAAGATTGGGGGCCGCGTTACCCTCGTCGGGCGACGCGACCCCCACTTCGGTTCTCTCGTTCGATCGAGAGCGCTTAGAACGCTGCCGCGTTGCCCGGGATGTCCCAGATCATCGGGATGGCGCCGCCGTCTGCGGATCCGTCCTGCTTCTGCGCGGTGTACTCGAACTTCACCTTGGCGAAGTTGAGCGTGACGTTCTCGGTGAGACGATCCTCGCCCGCGGATCCGCCGGTCGAGCAGGCCGTGATGATCACGTCCTTCATCGTGATGATGAGATACTCGAGCGGGTTCTTACCGCCGGCCTTGCGGACCGTCAGCTTCGCCTGCGGCATCTGGCTGCCGTCCGAACACATCTGCATGAGCACCGGAGACGACTTGTCGATGTACTTGGTCACGGAGAGGTCCTGGATGTTGACCTTGCCGGATCCACCACCACCACCAACGTGCATCGTGCCGCTCTGGGACATCCCCCAGCTCCAGGCCAGGACGTCGATCTCGCCGCCGTGCTTCGAGTCCTTCGACTCTCCGACGATATCGCCAATCTTGATGTACATGTCTACTGCCACGGCTCGTTCCCTTTCTTCACGTACTTCTGCGTGAACATCGCTTCCCGAGAATCGTGACCACGGACGGCCGTCCCGTCGTGGCTGTCATGGAGATCGGTGCAACTCCGGCCCCCTTATCGCTGGGATCGGGGCCGGAGTTGCTCGTGACTTACTTCTTCTGCGAAGGCATCTTCGAGACCAGCCGGAGAGAGACGGTGAGCCCCTCGAGCTGGTAGTGCGGACGAAGATGGAACACGGACTTGTAGTAGCCGGGGCTCGACGGGTCCTCTTCCACCGTAACTTCCGCAGCCGCAAGAGGTTTCTGCGCCTTGATCTCCTCGGGCGAGTGGGCGGGATCCCCGTCCACGTAGTTGAGGATCCAGTTCTGGAGGAACCGCTGCATGTCCTCCCGCTCCTTGAACGACCCGACCTTGTCCCGAACGATCGCCTTGAGGTAGTGCGCGAAGCGGCAGGTGGCGAAGAGGTAGGACAGGTTCACCGCGAGCTTGGCGTTCGCAGTGGCGTCGGGATCGTCGTACTCCGCCGGCTTCTGCAGGGTCTGGGCCCCGATGAAAGCAGCGAAGTCGGAGTTCTTCCGATGGACCAGCGGCAGGAAGCCGTTCTTGGAGAGCTCTGCCTCGCGGCGGTCTCCAATCGCGATCTCCGTCGGGCACTTCATGTCCACCCCACCGTCGTCCGTCGGGAAGGTGTGAACGGGCAGCCCCTCGACCGCACCACCGGACTCGATGCCGCGGATCCGCGAGCACCAGCCGTACATCTTGAACGACCGCGTGATGTTCCGGGCCATCGCATAGGCCGAGTTCGACCACGTGTAGTTCTTGTGGTCCGCAGCCTCGGTGTCTTCCTCGAAGTCGAACTCCTCGACCGGATCGGTCTTGGCGCCGTAGGGGAGACGCGAGAGGAACCGCGGCATGGTGAGCCCGATGTACTTCGCTTCTTCCGATTCGCGCAGCGAACGCCAGGCGGCGTACTCCGGCGTCGTGAAGATCTTGGTCAGGTCACGCGGATTGGAGAGCTCCTGCCAGGAGTCCATCTGCATCGTCGTCGGATCAGCGCCGGCGATGAACGGAGCGTGCATGGCAGCCGCCACCTTGGACATCTCGCCGAGCAGCTCGACGTCCGGCGGACTGTGGTCGAAGTGGTAGTCACCGACGACGCAGCCGTACGGGCTTCCACCGAACTGGTCGTACTCCTCGGTATACATCTTCTTGAAGATCGGGCTCTGATCCCAGGACGTGCCCTTGAACTTCTTGAGCGTCTTGCCGAGGTCCTTCTTCGAGATGTTCATGACCTTGATCTTGAGCATCTCGTCCGTCTCGGTGTTGTTGACCAGGTAGTGGAGACCACGCCACGAACCTTCCAGCTTCTGGAAGTCCTCGTGGTGAATGATCTTGTTCACCTGCTCGGTCAGCTTCTGATCGATCTCGGCGATGATCGAGGAGATCGTCTCGACGACGTCGTCCGAGATCGTCACCGTGTCCTTGAGCAGCTGCTCGGCGAGGATGGAGACGGCGGACTGCACCTCCTCCTTCGCACGATCCGACTTCGGCTTGAACTCCTTCTGAAGCAGAGACGCGAACTCGCTCGCCTCGATGGTCCCAGCTTGCCCTTGCTGTGCCTCCTTGGCCTCTTCTGCCATGTCTCTTACTCCCCGCTCGAGGGTTCATCGCCCTCGGGTTTCGGTGCCGATGCCAGTGACTGGAGTAGCGCCGGGTCCTTCATGACCTTGGCGATCAGATCCTCCGCGCCCGTCTTGCCGTCCATGTACGTGACGAGGTTGGCGAGCTGGGTCCGGGCCTCGAGGAGCTTGCTGAGCGCACCGACTTTCCGGGCGACGGCCGCCGGCGAGAAGTCGTCCATGCTCTCGAATGTGAGGTCGACACTGAGGTTGCCTTCGCCGGTGAGCGTGTTCGGGACGGTGAACGCGGCCCGCGGCTTGAACGCCTTGAGCCTCTCGTCGAAGTTGTCGACGTCGATTTCCAAGAACTTCCTGTCAGCGACCGGAGCGAGCGGTTCCGCCGGATTCCCGGACAGGTCCGCCATCACTCCCATGACGAACGGGAGCTGGACCTTCTTCTCGGCGCCGTAGGTCTCCAGGTCGTACTCGATCTGCACCCGGGGAGCCCGGTTGCGAGCGATGAACTTCTGGCTGCTATCTGCCAAGGGAATCCCTCCTATTAGTAGACGGAATCAAACGAGGAGGCGCGAAGCACCGAAACTCATGCTGGGCGGCACTTTGCGGCTATCGATCAATATCCGTCGGAGACAGTCGTGTCAACACCCCGGATGGTCTCGGCCTCGGGCATCCCACCCGGGGCGAGATCCGCCAGGATCTCCATGAACGACTTCGAGACCAGCCTCTTCGCCCTCATGAGGAGCAGAGGAACCGGGCTCGAGGGCTCGTTCCGATTGTAGTAGTCGATGATCTTGTCGATTGCGCGGATCACGTCTTCGGGAGTCCGGACTTCTCCGGTCAACTGCTTGCCGGGCTTCGCCCCTCCGCCCTCACCACCGGCACCTTCACCGACTTCTTCGTCCACCTCTCCCACGCCACGTCGCGCGAGCTGAGCATCGAGAACCGTCGACAAGAGACTCAGCGTCTTCGGCAGGCCGCTCATGTCGGGCGCTTGACTCGTTCCGAGAGTCTCGGTGAGGTAGCGGTCGATCTCGACCGCCATCTCCTTCGCCTCGCGCACCGCGTCCGCCGTCGCTTGGATCTCTTCGAGCTCACCGTCGAGGAAGGCGGCTTCGATCGTCGGCATCTCCGCGACCGCTCCCTCTTCGGGACGTGGGTAGTCACCGGTCGCGATCTCGATGTCTCGATAGCCGAACCGCCCGAGCGTCCGTGACTGTACGAGCGGAGCCTTCTTGATCGATTCGAGCGTCGACGAGTAGTCGCAGAGCGTGGAGAGCGTGTTCACGCGGAAGGTGGGATCGTTGTCGTCGTCCGGATCGAGCTGCGGATGGACGCTCGGCCAGAACTGGAGGAGCAGGCCGCGAACCAGCGACAAGCCGTCACGGAATCCGGTGAGCCCTTCGAGATGGAGAAGCGACGACGTGAGGTGGACGGCGGCCCGGAGGTCGCGGCTCCGCGAGAGAACGTCGACGGCCTTCTTCCGGACTTCCTTCCAGTCCGGCTCCTCGGCGGGAACGATCGTGTCCCCGAACTGCTGCTCGGCACGTCCTTGGGACGCCCGCTCCATCTCCTGGAACGCGGCATCGTACTCCAGATTGTCACCGCACGGAGACTCTGGCGAGATCTCGGCCAGCAGCGCATCCAAGTCGAACGAGGCCATCGGCGCAGTTCCTCCTAAAAACTCCCCCCAAAAGGGCATGGGGGTGCGATCCGTCGCACGACGGGCTCAGCCTACACCTCTGGCTATCGGCCAGTCTTCCCCCATTCGTTGAGCCGATTCCGGGGAAAAGCACCACCGATCAGAGACGGCTGAAGTAGCCCGCGAAACAAGCTTCGTACTCCCAGATCCCAGAACGGTTTCCCGGTCTCTCTGGGAGAACCCTGAATCCCCCCGAAACCGCACGAGCTACCGGCCGGGCTCTGCCAGTTCCTCTTCCACCCAATCCGGCACGTCGAAGAGAACCGTGCGGATCAGGATCGGTCCCACCCGGAGCGAACCACTCACTCCGAGCGGCGCGAACTCCAACCGAGCGCCTTGCGTCCGGTAGTCCAACCCCAGGCAGGCGAACACGCCTTCGGGGCGGACGAGCACCTGGACCGCCGCGTTTCCTGGATCCTCGTGGATCCGTCTCAGGCAGTCGCTTCCCTCGACCCGGAACGCATACGGTTTCGCGAAGTCCCGCAACTCGACCACGGGAAGCGTCGTCTCCGCTCCCTCGTCCTTGATCCGGCCGGCATCGGCCCAGAGCACGCCGCGGAGAATCGCCGGGCCGCTGAACGGTCCCGAGTCCGGCCACATCGACGGACAGACCGGGCAGTCCGTGACCGACGGCGGGAGCAGGTGCCCGTTCGGACAGAAGCGGAGCGGAAGCGTCGAGTGGCCACATCTCGAGCAGACTTCCTGCCAGGCCGGGTTCACCTCGTAGCACTCGCTGCACCTCACGCCCCGGCCCCTCCCCCGATCGGTACGACCTGGATCCGGGACCGCGCCGCGGCCTTGCGGGCCGAACGCTCCTGGTTCTCCATCAAGTTGATCCCGAGGACCAGCGTCTCGCGGCCGGTCAGTTCCTGGATCTCCGGGCGGACGTGTCCCTGCCGCACGTGGCGCTGCGCGTTCTCCAGGAACACGCCGTTGAGCGAGAAGTCGTAGAGCCGGAACCGTCCCTCCGGAAGCAGCTCGATCGCCAGGTGCTCGCGGGAGACCATGCTGTACTCGGGTCCCACCAGCACGTGGCTATAGGTGACCCTCCGAACGCCGCCGTCCCGCACCTTGATCTCGTCGACGTCCTTCTTCCCGATGAATAGGATGTCGCCCTCGAACATCGGATAGACGCGACCGGCCTCACTCGGTGGATCGGTCGGCTCCCCCGCCGTCGGCGAGTAGATACCGATGACCCCGAGCAGGGGACGAATGCTCCCGACCGGTGGTTGGAACTCCCCCGTGCTGGACTCGTCCGACTGGACGTCCGAGAAGTCCGGGGCGTTGCCCGTCGGAAGCAGCGTTTCGTCCGCGGAATGGTCCGACGGTGGGATGCGGGGCTCGTCCGAGTGCACGTGACTCCGTTCAGTGCAGGTCCCTGGCACCCATGTGGCGAGAACGTCCACCTGACGTGTCGCGGCAACAGGGTGGATCAACTGGGACTCGTGACGCGCGCGAGTGTACGTCCACTCGGTTGCGGGAGCAACCAACTGCAGCGGGGGTGCTCTTCTCCGCCGTCCATCTCAACCCAAGCTTGACCTGCACCAACGATCGTGATGGAATCCCGGCCGAACCAAGGGGGCGGAAACCAAGTCATTCGCGGACTTACGGGGATCCGCGCTCCTTGCGCTCCCCACCGAGTGCCTACCCCGTAACGCAGGTTCTATGGATCTCCCCAAGGAGACGCAGTTCGCTCTTCGGCTGCCACGGATCGGCGTCGGCGGTCCCGATGTGCGCCTGAAGTTGATGCGCGCCGACGAGGCGGGTGAAGCCGCTCGTCCCACGGGCGCAGATCCGTTCGTCGAGGTGTCCGCACCCGACGCGACCTTTCGTGCCTACCTCGCCCACATCCGTCTCGGGGAGACGACAGATCCGAAGCCGCTCATCGTCCTGATGGAAGCGAACGAGCGGCCGGCCGCGCTCGTCAACCAACCGCTCTGGACCTCGAGCCATGTGGAGAGCGCTTGGCGCTCCGGTTTCGAGGCGATCCGCACCGCCGGCAGCGGCACCGGACTCGCCCGGATCGACGCGTCCGCGGGGGACACCGTCCCCCATCATCCGCCCGTCGCCTACTGCCCGGTGAGCGACAGCTACGCGGTGCCGTTCTGTCCGAGCTGTCGGGGCACGCTCTCGACCTGTCGCGACGAAGAGATCCTACGGCGGTGCGGACTCCCTTCGTTCGAGTCCGGGAGCGACCGCTTCCTCTACTGCGCCGCCTGCTACGCGGACGACACGCGACCGAACGTCTTCTACACCTACAAGAAGAGGCTCACCGGAACGCCCGCCGCCGGGATCGAAGTCCGTCACCGGCACGACCTGTATTCGGACCTCTCCTCGCGCGTGGACGCGAAGGATCCCGCCTTCGCCACCCACGGCTGCTTCGTCTGCAAGTCTCTCCGGGCCTCGCTCCCGGAGGGCGCGTCTCTCGAACTCGAAGCACACGACGCGTCGCGGATCTTCCCTCTCGCCTACTACGACTTCGACTACGTCGTCCGCGAAGCGCTGCCGCTCGGATTCGAGGAAACTGCATCGCTCCTCGGGGGCGCATCCCTCACGGACCTGCTCGCCCATCGCGCCGTCCGGCGGAACCTCGGTGCCACCCGTGACGGCGCCGCCGTGATCGAGAGCCTGACCGGCGACGTCCCGCAGTTCTTCTTCCAGGGCGACCGGACCGGGCTCTTCCCGCTCGAGTCGCTCTATCTCAAGCTCGCCGCGTTCGGAGACCTGATCGACGGCGTCTTGCGTCTCACTACCGACGCGTCGCGCCCGCACCTCGCGGTCTCTCCGCACCGTGTGCGCGGTACGCTCCGCGGGCGGGACACGCACCTGCCGAGCCGCTGGGGACTCGCCCTCTGCGTGACGGACGCGCTCTCCACCGCTCCGCTCGAGAAGATCGGCGATCACGACTTCCCGAAAGAACCGCCCGTCTGGCTCATCCCGGAACCGCGGGTCGGAGCGTTCCTCCCGGTCCCGATGACGCGTGCGCAAACCGTGAGCCTCCAGATGCGGCTCGACGCACGCACCGTCGATCTCCAGGGAGTCGCGGAGACGGCGCGCGCCCATCTCTCGGGCACGCTCCAGAGCGAGATCTACACGCAGACCGATCACGGCCGGCACGACCGCGTCGTCGTGAGCCTGATCGGTCCTGCCAGCGGACACCGGATCCGCTTCACCGGCAGACGGACGGAGACGTTCGGCGGGGGGTTCGCCTTCTCCGGCATTTCGGGGGACCTGCGTCCGGAAGACGCCGCGGCTCTCCGGACACCCGGAGCACTCTCCGGCGTCGCGGCCGAGGTCACACTGGTCCACCAGTTCGGTTCGCCGAGCGATCTCCTCGCCCTCGGTCTTCTCTACTTCCGGCTGCTCTTCTGGAACGACCGACAGGACGGCGCTCGTCTGTCCCGCGACCTCCTCCAGCGGATCGCGATGCGTCTCACGGGACGCGATCGCGGAGAGACGCAGAGTCGCGGCGCATTCGAGTGGCCCGAACTGGAAGAGATCCTCGATGAGGAGAAGGTCGCGTTCGGTCCGAACACGCTCCTCCACCGCGCCGAGGATCGCGAGACCCACGAAACGCTTCCTCTCTCCCTCTGGAGCGAGGTCTGGCTCGTCGGACTCCGGATGGCGTCGTTCGTCCCGGGCTGGAGCTTCGCTGCAGGCGTCGACGGCTACGAGACGAAGGATCCGGGCGCGCCTCTCCGGCGGGCTCGCGACGCCGTCCGCGGCCTCGCCGACCAGGCCCGCGCGTCCCTCATCGGATCGAGCGGACGGAACCGGTACGTACTGGAGACGGTCCAGGACTTCCTGGACGATCTGACCGAAGCGATGAGCCCGAGCCCACAGGAAGAGCCAGGGCCGGACGAGACAACCCTGGTCTTCGAACGGAGGAAACGGCGATGAGTCCGCAGCTCGGTCTGGACGATCGGGACCTCGCCCCCGCGATCGAGGAGATCCGGCGGATCCTCGCGTCGGAGGAGTACCCGGAGGCGCGGCACCGCAAGGCCGCCATCCGCCGCATCCTCCACGCGTCCGCAGCAGGGCTCGATCAGGGTGACCTCAAGAAGTTCATGGAGCGGATCCGGGCGCGGTTCCCCGACCGCACGTACGAGTCGCTCGCCCTGGCCCGCGAACTGGAAGCCCGGAACCGTGAGCTCGAGGAGGAAAACCGTGCCCTCCGGGAGGAACGGGATGCGCTCAGCGAGCGGATGCGCGGCACCGACGCGGCTCTCGATCGCCTCTGGGGCCGGATGGTCTCGGGCGACACCGCAGGAGGCCGGGCCATCATCGGCGGCTCGGGTGCGGCGGCTCCCCGTCGGCCGGATCTCCTCGAACCTGCCTTCGAGGGGCTTGGCTCTCTCATTGAGTTCGCGCAGAAGCTGGAGACGATCGCCGTCGAGGTCGAAAAGTCCCTGGGGCCACGAGGGGCGCGTCCAATCGACCCTCCGGCCATGGCCGAGCTCTGGCGCTCGGTGGGCCGGAACGAAGGGGACGTGAAGCAGCATCTGGCGCTCATCCAGGAAAAACTCCGCTATCTCGGACTCCTCCCGGCCGCAACGGTCGCAGGGGCGAACCAGTCGTGGAAGGGTGGCACCCGACTCATCCTGGAACATCTGGATCCGGAGAAGGTGGAAGACGCAGTCTCGAAGAAGCTCCCGGTGCTTCGCGACAAGGCGGTGCTCGACGAGGTTCGGAACCGGTTCCAGGAGTTCTGGAGCCAGCTCGACAAGAACATCACGCACTACTACCGGGGCACCTTCGAAAAGGTCTACGCCGAGAAGATGGAGGAACGTCGATGAGAAGACATGGAGTGTCTTGGGCCCGAACCGCGCTCTTCGCGCTCGCAGCCGTCGCCCTGTTCGCGCTCTCGGCCTGCGGAGGCGGATCCTACCTCCAGGTCAACCTGCTGCGCGACGCGACCCACGACAAACCGGTCTACGTCGGCCTCTATTTCCTGAGCCAGGAGTCGGCCGTCGACGGAGCCTCGATTCCGGATCTCATCGACAACCCCGACCAGTTCACCGACGGAGTCGTGGAGAGCCGCGTCGTACCCGTCTATCCCGGAGAGGTGAAGCCGATCACGATGGAGAACTACGATCCCGCCATCCAGTGGATCGCCGTCGTCGCCGACTTCGGAAGTGACGCGGAATGCACGAGAGACAAGAAACCGATTCCGTCAGGATCCAAGTTCGCCCTCAACATCAAGGTCGAGGCGGACTGCATCGAACTCGAGATCAAGTAGTCCGTCGCGCGCACGCTGAGCGCCGCCACCACGTCAAGGAGCGACCATGGCGCAGTACCATCGCATCCTCTGGAGCGAGGGGCTCTTCATCACCCCACAGCACTTCCAGCAGTGGGATCTGTTTCACGAGACGCAACTCGCGGAGCGGGTCGCAACGCAGTCGCCGTTTCCTTGGGGCGTCTTCTCGATCGACGTCGACCAGGAGAACCTGGCCCGCGGCACGTTCCGCCTCGTCGGATTCCGGGGCGTGTTCCCGAGCGGCGCGATCGTCCACGTTCCACAGTTCGACTCGCCCCCCGAGAGCGTTCCGTTCGCCGACGACTTCGGAATCAAGGCGGACTACCTCGACATCTACCTCAGCCTCCCGGTCCTCCGGGGCGGATGGCCGAACACGAAGCTCTCCGAGGACGCCCCGGGCGGCGAAGAGCTGCGCTTCCTCGCCCGCACGGTCAGCGTGCCGGACCAGAACACGGGTCGAGACGAGCGGGCGATCCAGCGCGCGGAACAGCACCTTCAGATCCTCCTCGGCACCTCGATGCGGGACAACTACGAGAGCCTTCACATCGCGCGCGTCCAGCGGAGTTCCACCGGCGAGTTCCAACTCGACGAAGGGTTCGTCCCGCCCCTCCTGGCCGTGGGCGGATCGCCTTTCCTCGTGAAGATGTGCCGCGGGATCCTGGAGCGCCTCTCCTCTCGCTCGAGCGAACTCGGCAGCCGGTTCACCGACGCCGGCGTCAACGCCCGGGACATCACGAACGCGAACCTCCGGGCGTTCCTCCAGTTCTTCGCGATCAACGGAGCGCTCCCCCAGCTCGCACATCTCCGCGAGATCGGATCCCTCCATCCGGAAGTCTTCTACCGGATGTTCGCGTCGCTCGTGGGGCAGCTCTGTTCGTTCAATCCGACGAAGTTCCATCCGAGAGACGTGCCGGCCTACAACCATCAGTCGCTCGGCACCGTGTTCAAGCAGCTCCAGTCGATGCTCGAGCAGCTGCTCGACATCCGGGAGGTTGCCCAGGGCTACGACGTCATCCCGCTCGCGGCGGGTACGGACGGCAGGTACACCGCGTCGATCCAGAAAGCGAGCCACCTCGAGCCGAACTCGGTGCTCATCCTCTCGATCGCGGGAGACGCGGTGCCCGAGTCGCTCCTCCTGTCCGGCATCACGCGGGTGATCGTCACGTCGCAGGAACGGGTGGACGAGCTGTTGGCGCGGAGCCTTCCCGGCCTTCCGCTGCGTCATCTGGCAGTGCCACCGCCGGCGATTCCGCGCAGCCACAACACGTACTACTTCCAGCTCGACAAAGCAGGGCCACACTGGGAAGCGATCCGGGAGTCCCATGGACTCGGACTCCAGATCCCCGGCGACCTGAGGACCATGCGCTTCGAGCTACTCGGACTGAGCGGCGCCTAGAAGCGCAGCACGAACGGCGCTCCACAAGACCCGGACCGAACAGAGGATCACGGAGGATTCTGGTATGAGCGACGCAGCCCAAACGATGGTGCCCGGAGCCGCGGTTCGCGGACGAGGCGCTTTGGCGAAGGCCGCAGGCCCGGTTCTCTCGATGCTCTTCGTCCTCCGGAGGACGAACGATCTCGACAGTCTGCGTGACGTGCAGGTCGCGGTCATCTCGCAGATCGAGGAGTTCCGGCGGACGGCGCGAGACCTCGGCATCGGCAGCGGTGACATCGAAGACGCGACCTACGCGATCGCGGCGACGTTCGACGAGACGATGCTCACCCGCCAGTGGCAGGGACGCGAGTCCTGGCAGTCGCAGTCGCTCGCCCAGCGTTACTGCCAGAACGAGTTCGTCGGGCTCGGCTTCTACGACAAGCTGGCCCAGGTGCGGCGTTCGACCCCGCCGCGTCCGGACGTGACCGAGATCTTCTTCTACTGCCTCGTTGCCGGCTTCCAGGGCCGCCTGGTCGACAGTCCGAAGGAGCATGCAGACCTGGTCGACGAACTCGCGCGCGAGATCGCTCCGCCGGCGAAGGAGCTCGCCCCCAAGGCCTATGCGGAGAAGGGGCGGCTCGCTCCCTTCCGCCGCTTCCCCTGGGTGGCCGTGATCCTCTCCTGCCTCACCCTCCCCTTCCTGGTCTGGCTCGTCTCTTGGAGCGTGCTCGACGGTAGGGCCGCAAAGATCGTCGATCAGTTCCACCAGATCAGGTTCTAAGACCGAACCGGAGGTCCAGGGATGTTCCTCAGTCTCTTCCTGCGTACGCTGCTCCCGTTCGGTCTGCCGATCGTGATGATCAGCGTCGTCTTGATGCTCGCACGCTCGAGGTTCCCCGTGCTCCAGCGGGTGCCGGTCTGGATGTACCTCGTTGCGATCGGGCTCATCCTCCTCATATGGGGGCTCGTCCTCTTCCTCAAGTGGCGGAAGGAGAAGGCAGACGCAGCTGCGATCGAAGCTGGAATCCTCGCCACGTCCGCGGCTCCGCAGGCGGATCTCGCTCCCGCGCGCCGCGCCGAGCTCGAGCAGCTCCAGAAGGGCATGTCGGAAGCGATCGCCGAACTCAAGGCCGGTCCCCAGGGGAAGAAGGCGCTCTACAACATCCCCTGGTACATGATCATCGGGCCGCCCGCGATCGGGAAGACGACGGCGATCCTCAACTCCGGGCTCAACTTCCCGAACATGACCACCGCGAAGATGCTGCGCGGCCAGGGCGGCACGCGGAACTGCGACTGGTGGTTCAGCTCCGACGCAATCCTCCTGGATACGGCGGGACGCTACGCGCAGAGCTCGGACCGGAAGGAGACAGAAGGAGAGTGGTTCGGGTTCCTCGACCTCCTCAAGAAGCACCGGAAGAAGAACCCGCTCAACGGGCTCCTCGTCGGCTACAGCTTCGAGACGTTGATCGACGCGAACGACGACAAGCTCATCCACGACGCCCGCGAACTCCGCCAGCGGATCGACGAGACGATGAGCAAGATCGGATGGACCTTCCCCGTCTACCTGCTCTTCACCAAAGCGGACCTCATCGCCGGATTCGCGGACTTCTTCGCCTCCCTCTCCCCCTCGGAGAGGAATCAGGTGCTGGGCGCGTCGTTCCCGATCCCGCTCCCGCACGGCCAGAATCCGGCCGCGATCTTCCTCGCCGAGTTCGACGACCTCGTCGGGAGGCTTCGCGAGTTCCGCGCGCGCCGTCTCGCCCGGAGCAGCACGGCCGAGGACTGGGGAAAGATCTTCATGTTCCCCGAGGAGTTCGCGGCCCTTCGTCCTCGTCTCCACCTCTTCCTCGAGACCCTGTTCGAGAAGAACCCGTTCAACGTCGACCAACCGCTCTTCCG
This sequence comes from Candidatus Eiseniibacteriota bacterium, assembly GCA_020633975.1. Taxonomy (GTDB): domain Bacteria; phylum Eisenbacteria; class RBG-16-71-46; order CAIMUX01; family CAIMUX01; genus JACKCR01. The sequence continues at coordinate 1,757,855 of JACKCR010000002.1, forward strand.
AGGCGCCTACATCTCGAGCGGAAAGCAGATGGGAACCCCGCTGGACCTCGTGGTCCGGAACATCCAAGGGATCCTGGGCGGCTACGGAGCGGCGGACGCGATGGAGCAGCAGCAGGAGAAGGAAGACGCCTACTTCGTTCGCGACCTCTTTGCCAAACTGCTGAAGAGCGACCAAGACGTCGCCCAGCGGTCGCGCTCCGGAGCGAACAAGTGGTTCCGTCTCCAGCTCGTACTCTCCGGGCTCGCCCTTCTCGCGGCCATCGTCGCCTCGACCTACGTGCTCGTCTCCTACTCCCGGCTCAGCCACCGGATGAGTAGTGCCCGACACGCGTTCGAGGCGTTCGAGCAGAACACCGGAGACCTCGCGCCCAACGTCGAAACGATCGACGAGCTGGACAAGCTGAGGGGGACGGTCGGCGGCAGCTGGCACGCTTGGCCGCTCTCGGTCGCCTCCAATGTGCGCGTGACCGGGAACGAACTCTACCTGGACGCACTGAGGGAGCGAGTTCTCACCCCGATCGAAGACGACGTCGCCGAGAGTCTCGACGACTCGGCTGACCTCGACTCCGATGAGATCCGCCGTTCCCTCCGGGCCGAACTCCTCATGCTCCACCCGGACCAGCGCGGAAAGATCGGAGACGAGTCGGACCTCGCGAACGCGCTCTTCGACTTCCACGTCGACGGCGCCGCGGAAGACCCGGAGCGTAGGCCTGTCTTCGAGGAGATGTGCAAGGACTTCCTCGAGGCCGGGGAACCGATCCACGAGCCGGATGTGCGCGACCGCGTGGTCCGGAAGGGCGCGAGGGCCCTCCGCAACACACACACGGCCGAGGCCTTCTTCGACGGCATCGTCCTCGGAGCGAGCCGCGAGCACGAAGATCTCGATCTGACCATGCGGAGCATGGCCGGCGCGACCCAGGACATCCTCCAAACCGACGAGAAGATCCGGGCGGCGTTCACGAAGGCCGGTTGGTCCTCCTACGTCGGCGATCGGGTCGGAAACGTGCGGAGCGTGATCGAATCCGACAACAAGCTGATCGAGCTGGCCGGGGAGTCGCCTTCCGAGACGACCCCGAAGAAGGAAGACCTGGTCGAACTCTATGTCGACGCCTTCCCCTCCGAATGGGCGGACTTCCTCGAGTCGGTGAAGGTGAAGAGCTACACGAGCTGTGACGACGCGGACGACGACTTCAAGGAGCTCAAGTCGCGGAGGGGCTCGCCGATCGTCAAGGTGCTCGAGACTCTCGCCGAACAGGGTGACTTCGGACCTCTCAGCTCCGAAGTGGGGGCCGTGGAGCAGTCCGTCGCTCCGGTCATCCAGTTCATCAAGGCGAAGGGCGATGAAGACACCCCCTTCGACGACTACCGGAAGTCACTCGACGACCTCCACGACGAGATCGCGGAGTGCGCGGAGAACCGGGACGAGTTCGAGTACGACACGAAGGCGAGCCGGAAGGCGAAGGAGAAGGTCGAGGACTTCGTCTCGGGGTACGAGGGCGACGACCTGCCCGATGCACTCCAGGAGTTCCTCGAAGGCCCGATCACCGAAGCGGACCGCCTCCTCTCCAAGGTCGAAGTGATCGTGAAGGCCGGCGCAGTCAACGACGCGTGGGAGAAGCAGGTCTACGACGACTACAAGTCGGGCATCCAAGGCCACTACCCGTTCGGATCGGGAAGCTCCGCGTCGGTCAACGACATCGGCAAGGTGCTGCAGAACGGAGGCGGACTCGACTCGTTCGAGGCCGCGATGAACGACGAGAAGATAACGCCGTCCGCAGGCATCGCCGCCGCGCTCCGTGCCGCCGACGACATCCGACGGAACCTGGACATCCGCCCCGATCAACTCAGCGCCACGTTCAACGCGAAGCTCCTTCCCCCACAGACGATCAAGGGGCGCGGAGACGAGACGCTTCGCGTACTCGACCAGGTCGTCCTCACCGTGAACGGCAAGGAACTCACCGGACGTCCGGCCAACCGGGACGCGGACTTCCGTTGGTCGACGGACGCGGAAGACACCCGCTGTTCCCTCGTCCTCCGGCACACCAGTGCGAGCCGGGTCCTCGGCCAGGTCGAGAGCGAAGACAACGTGTGGAGCTGGTTCCGTCTCATCGACCAGGGTAAGGCGACACCCGACGGCGATGCCGTGATCGTGACCTGGGAGTTCGAGGACATCGGTGTCGCGATCCCGGTACGGATCACGATGCGAAACGGCGGGGATTGCCCGTTCGTCGGCGGATCGAAGTTCCGCCGGTTCAGCCTCCCAGCGACCGCGAACTAGAGACGACGAACCAGGGACGACCGGCAGGGAACGTGGGCTCCGAAGGAGGATCCGGCGTGAGGCTCGACTCGAATCGATTCGGCTGCTTCGGCAAGCTCCCGGTGAGCCGGGAGTTCCTCGTCGACGGCGCGGGAGAGTTGGCCCGGAGCGGTTTCGACGATTGGATGGCGGAGGGCCTCGGCCTCGCCAAGATGAACGCCGGGAACGAGCGGTTCCGTAGCCTCGCTCTCGGCTTCTCCCCCATCCGCTTCGTCTGGTCGATGCCCGAGGGAACCCGGGCCGCGGCCGGAGTCCTCGTGCCGAGTGAGGACGGCGCGGGTCGGATCCACCCGTTCTCCGTCTTTGCCTGGATCGACCGGGCGGAAAGCGCTCCGGACGATCCGACCCACCCGCTCTTCGTCCGTGCGGTCCACGACTACCTCGACCGGCTCCTGGCCGAGTGCCGCGCGGCGACGGACCCCGCCGCGGTGCTTCAGGTGGTACGGACCGCCACCCTCGACTTCGAACGTTCCGCGCACGATGAGTACGCGGCGTTCATCCGGACCCGGTCACTCGACGCGCTCTTTCGCGAACTCGACGCGTCGCTCCAGGTGCCCGGGCTGGTCGGGTCGCTTCGCGAGCAGCTCGTACAGGCGCTCCACGAGAGCGTGAGCTACCTGCGCGGTCGGCCCCCGATCGACATCCGTCTGGGGATCCGGTGCCCCCTCGCCCCTAGCTTCGGCGCGACGCATCAGGTGTGCGTCTGGATCGACCTGATCCGCCGGATGTTCGGCTCCGCGGTTCCCGGGCCGTGCAGCTTCTGGCCGCACCCGGGCCTGGCCGACTCGCCTGGTGGGACGCGTCCCCCCGTACTCACTCCGGGATCGTTCCACTTCTTCTTCTCGCGGCCGAGTTCGGCGCAGTGGATTTCGCTCTTCGATCCAGACGCGAGCCTCGAGACGATCAGTGCGATCGAGCAGCCGTACGCCGGGGACCCGGGCGACCGGATGGCCCCTGCCCTCAGGACCATCATGCGGACGCCGACCGCGACGCTGTCGGACCTCCTCGAGCGCGCCCGCGGCTGACCGGAGCCTGGGCGGGGCCGGCACCGGAGAGCCAGGCGAAGCACGGACAGGCGAAGCGAGCGCCGGAGCGCGGGCCGCACGCAACGGCCCACGCAAGCCACCCGTTCGCGCCGTCGACTTGACACTCCCCGCGGGAAGGCCGATCGTCCCTCGGAAGGTCTCGGGCGAAGAAGACGCGCCACAGTGAGCAATTCAGGCAGCACGGGGGACGAGTGCAGCTTCCCAATCGGCTCGGCGGATTCGAACTGACACAGCGCCTCGGCTCCGGCGCGATGGGCACGGTCTACTCCGCGATCCAGAGCGCGCTCGGTCGGCGGGTGGTAGTCAAGACCCTCCATCCGCACCTGATGGAGGATCCGGACCTCATCGCGCGCTTCCATCGCGAAGCCCGCCACGCGGCCGCGCTCCAGCACCCGAACACGGTCCAGGTCTACGACTTCGGTCGCGACGGCGACATCCACTACATCGCGATGGAGTTCGTCGACGGCCTCGACCTCAAGCAGATCCTCTCGGTCTTGGGCCCGTTCCCGAGCGAGGTCGTGACGCTCGTCCTACGAGATATCTGCCGCGGAATGGAAGCGGCGCACGGACGGGACCTCGTCCACCGCGACATCAAGCCGGCGAACCTGATGATCACGCGCAGCGGCGTGGTCAAGGTGATGGACTTCGGTCTCGCCCGCGAGACGGCGGAGAGCAGCACCCTCACCCGCCACGGCTCCGTGATGGGTTCGGCCGCCTACATGTCGCCCGAACAAGCGCAGGGACTCCCGGTCGATCACCGCACCGACGTCTTCTCCACCGGGCTCGTCGGGTACGAGATCGCGAGCAACGTGCGCGCGTTCCCCGGCGAGAACTACGCCGCCGTACTCCGCGCGGTCGTCTTCGATGCGATGGAGCCGCTGGAGCGTCACCGCGACGGTCTCCCGCAGGAGCTCTACGACGTCATCCGCTCGATGACGATGAAGGAACTGGGCGACCGCTGTCCGTCGATGTCGGCCGCGCGAGACGCTCTCGAGTCGCTCGCGCAACGCCTCGGCCTCCGCGGCGAGGACAGGATCCTGGCCGACTTCGTCCGCCGAGCCGACGAAGCCCGAGGACGGTCCGAAGCGACACCCCCGAAGCCCGCGGGAGGCGGCGCGACCATGGTCGCCCCCGGGACGAGAGCCGGCGCGGACGCCACGGAGATGGCTCCCGGCACGGGTTCCCACGCCGACGCCACCGAGGTCGCCCAGGGGACGCAGGCGGGAGGGGACGCCACAGCGTTCGCCCCGGGCACGGGCGCGGGAGCGCCCCATCCCGGCACCAGCGCATCGGGTGGACCCAGCGGGTCCGGCCCCGTCCCTCCTGCCGGCACGAGTTCGGGAGGCTCTCCCCCCAAGCCAACCGGAAGCGCCACGGGGGGTTCCGGCCCCGGCAGCCCACCTCCAGAGTCCACAGGCGGAGGCTCCGCATCGGGCGCAGGCTCCGGGTCGGCACGAGGTTCTGGTTCCGCCGGAGGCTCAGGTTCGGGCGGATTCCCCCGCCCACTCCTCTGGGTCCTGGTCGCCGTGGTGGTCGGAGTTGCGGGCTTTTTTGGCTGGAACGCAACTCGGAAGGCGCCCGAGCCGATACGTAACCCGGCTGCGTGTTGCTTCGAGGACGGAACCTGCAGGCTCCTCACGGAGTCCGAGTGTTCGGCTGCAGGAGGGACGTCCGACGCGGCCGAAACGTGTGACCCGAACCCGTGCGCCCAGCCCGTCGGGGCCTGCTGCCTCGGGAACGGAACCTGTCGGGAGTTGACCGAGGAGGAATGCGAACGAAGAGACGGCGAGTTCCAGGGGATCGGGAAGAGCTGTGACGAAGTGACCTGCGAGACGCCGGAAGGTGCCTGCTGCTTCGACGACGGTAGCTGCCATGTGTTGGCGGAAGACCGTTGCGGTCGCGAAGACGGCGCGTTCCAGGGCGTGGACACTTCGTGCGAGCCCAACCCGTGCGCACAGCCGGAACCGACCGGCGCCTGCTGCCGGGGCGAGACGTGCACGATCGAGACGAAAGCGTCCTGCACCCAAGGCGGCGGAAGGTACCAGGGCGACGAGACGGCATGCCGTCCGACGACCTGCGCATCTGCCCCCGTGGAGCCGAAGTCGGCGACGTTCACGATCGCAACGGCTCCCTGGATGATGGTCTCGGTGGATGGAGGTGACTTCCACGACAACGAGAAGCGGAAGTTCCGACAGGTGCTCACGTTCGGACGCCACCGGTTCCGGGTCGTGAACAGCGAAGCCCAGATCGACACGACGTTCACCGTCGACGTCGCAAAGGGGGATCCCGGAACGATCCTTCTCGACATGTTGCGGTGCCGGTGCGTGCGGAAGTTGAACGAGGACTAGCAGGACTCTTCGGACGCCAAGAAGAAGGCCCAGAACGGACGGAGATGAACATGAACCAGACCCACGTGACTCTTCTCGCGACGAGCGCACTCGCCCTCGCCGCTCTCTCCCCCGTATCGGCACTCGCGAGTCCGGGTACCGGCTCGGCATGCGACGCCTACTGGGATCTCCAGTACGACCGCGCCATCGAACTCGCGAAGGCGATCATCGCTTCGGACGCCGCGGAAGAGGACAAACTCTCCGCCTACCAGTGCAAGGCGTGTTCCCACGTCGAACGGAAGCAGTACGACCCGGCCAAGGACACGATCGCCGGGATGCTCTCCTTCGACCCTTCGTCCCGGTTCTCTCCGGACACGACCTACCCTCCGGCCGTCATCGAGCTGTACAACGCGGTAAGGGACAGCCTCTATCCGGGCACGACGGACATCAACACCGTCGCCGTGGGAGACTTCGAGGACAACTCGATCTTCCAGGGCAAGTTCGGTGACCTCGACTTCTCGCTCTTCCAACGCGCTCTCATCCACACGATCAACGCAGACCTGGCCGAAGCGACCGACCTCAAGCTGGTCGACCGTCAGCGGATCGAACAGATCACCCAGGAGCTGAAGCTGAATCAGTCCGGGTTCGTCAACCCGGAGCAGTCGGTCAAGTGCGGTGAGCTCCTCGGCGCACAGAGCTTCATCTTCGGCCAGTACATGATTCTCTCGAAGGACAAGGTCCGGATCGATGCCCGCGTCGTGCGCACCGCGACGGGCGAGATCGTCCTGACCAAGCAGGTGACCGGCGACTTCTCCGGAGACCCCGAGAAGTTCCTCGCCCTCGAGAAGGAGCTCGTCGTCTCCCTGGCCTCCGGGATCGACCAGATCCGGAGCGGAGCCGGCGAACCGAGTGACCTCCGGCAGAAGGCCGAGGCCTACTTCGATCAGAAGAACGAGGGGATCGAGAAGCGGAAGGGGTACGTCGAAAGCAAGTTCCTCGAAGCGGAGGCACTGAGCCTCGAGGACAAGGGGAAGTTCGACGAAGCGCAGAGTGTCTGGAAGCAGGTGCTCGACGCCGATCCGAACAACACCGTCGCCCCCGTCCGAATCCGAGTTCTCGACACGCTTCTCCAGGGCTAGTAGCATTCCCCAATGACGCGTGAACAGATCGAGCAACGACTGACGCAGATGGTCAGCTGCGCTGGCTGAGCCTCCAAGCTCGCTCCGGAGGATCTGGAGCAGGTATTGGCCGGTGTCCGGCGCACCCATCACCCCAACGTGATCGTCGGCCTCGAAAAGGCCGACGATGCTGGCGTTTTCCGTCTTTCCGAGGATCTCGCGATCATCCAGACGGTCGACTACTTCACTCCGATCGTGGACGACCCGTTCGAGTACGGCGCGATCGCGGCCGCGAACAGCCTCAGTGACGTATACGCCATGGGCGGCGTTCCCCTCACCGCGATGAACGTGGTCGGCTTTCCGCGGAGCGTCCTCCCCCTCCCTGTCCTCACGGAGCTCCTCAAGGGCGGACAGGAGGTGATCGACGAAGCCGGGGTCGCACTGGTCGGTGGGCACTCGGTCAAGGCGCCGGAGATGTTCTACGGACTCTCTGTCACCGGACGGGTGCACCCAGATCGCGTCATCACGAACTCGGGCGCGCGTCCCGAGGACGTGCTCCTCCTCACGAAGCCGCTCGGCACCGGAATCCTGACCACGGCACTCAAGAACGACCGCCTCCCAGCGGACAAGCTCCGCGCGGTCACCGCACAGATGCGCAGGCTGAACCGGATCGCCTCGGAAGCGATGGTCGCATGCGGCGCGCACGCCTGTACGGACGTCACCGGGTTCGGTCTCCTCGGGCATCTCTACGAGATGACGTCGAACAGCGGAGTCGACGCCTATGTGTACGTGGAGAGCGTCCCGATCATCGACACCGTTCTCGACCACATCGCCGCCGGCGACAAGCCGGGCGGCCTCGGCGCGAACCGGAAGTACCTCTCGGAACGGATCTCCGTCTCCGAGCACTGTGAGCCGAACCACACCGACGTGCTCTTCGACCCGCAGACCTCGGGCGGACTCCTCGTCGCGCTCCCCAAGGAGAGGGTGGACGAGTTCCAGGAGATGATGGACGCGGCGGGAGAGATGAGCGCGGTGATCGGCGAGATCCGTCCGGGGACCGGGACGGTGCAGGTTCTGCCCTAGAACCGCAGCGACAGCTTTGGCGACGCCTCTCCCCGCCGAAGCACTCCGCCCGTCAGTATCCTGCAACGGAGTCCGCCACGTCCCTTCATCAGGATCTCGGCGCCTGGGGCGATGGCCAGGTCCATCCAGTGGCAGGGCCTGCACTCTTCGACTCCCTCGAACCGGATCCCCTGGAGTTCGAAACTAGATCCAATGAGGGAGTTGAGGTCCACCCCCGAGACGACCACGTTGCGACGGACGGCCCCCGGCTCCGCACCCGAAACCTCCAGGGCCGAACAGATCTCGTCGAAGACCTCCATCGAAAAGAAGGTGATCTGCCCCCGGTATCCCTCTTCGTGATCGAAGTAGCGGTCTCCTCTGAGACCGCGCCCAGCGACACACTCTATCTCACCGACTTCGATCGACTCGTTCGTTCCCGGCGGCCCACCGTGGTGGCCGACGAAGTTGTGCCCAGGCGAAATGTAGATGTGGCGGATCAGCACTTCGGATCTCCCCCCTCGGGTCCACACAGCTCCACTCGAACGAGCCGGAACCCTCCGCGGGTCCGGAGGATCGAGTCACACCACTGTCTCCCCTCCAAGTCATAACGAACCTGAGCCGATGATTCGGCCGTCCCCGCCAGCCATGCTGCCAGCTCCTCTAGACGGATCGATCCGATCGTCGACGAACCGGCCAATCCTTCCCGGAGCCGCACTTCGGTCCATGTTGCGTGCTCCTCGATGTCGGCGAGCAGGTCGGCGAGTCGTGCGGGAGTCAGAACCGCACCGTAGATGGGAGGTAGTCCGGCTTCCATCCCGGCGCTCACGATGTCACCTCGCAAGTCCGTCTGTTGCCTTCGCGGGGCGCGGGGCGGGCGAACATCGGCATGAGAAGGACAGCGTTCTCGGGCGCAGGACAGACGTACTGGCAGACACCGCAGCCAGAGCACCGCTCCTGATCGACGGTCGGCCGTCCCGACTCGACGAGTATTGCGCCCTCCACGGGACACCTCTCCACGCAAGTCGAGCACACGCCCTTCTGGTGGGCCAGGCAGGTCTGGGTGTCGATCGCCGCCGTTCCGAGCCGGACTTCGAGTTTGGCGTCGAGGGCTCCGGTCTTGCACGCAGCAACACAGGGTGCGTCCGTGCAGAGCCAACACGGCTGGGAGATCGGATCGATGACGGGCGTTCCGACGATCGCGCGAAGGCGGCCGGGCGCGTCCTTGATCGAGCTGTATGGACAGGCTCCGGCACAATCGCCGCAACGGGTGCAGAGCTCGAGGAATCGGGACTCGACGACGGCGCCGGGAGGACGGAGGACGGGAATCACCCCGCCACCTCGGGATCCGGGAGGCCTCAGCCTGCGAACGTCTTCCGCTGTCTTCGGGTAGCGCACGACGACCGCGCCCGCCTCCGGGGGCACCCCTACGCGCGTCACTTCGGCCCCGATCTCGCCGTGGACCGCGCCGGACCCCGGGTTCGTCGTCCCGCGACCGGCGCCTGCGCCGGAGAGTAGGTGTCTGAGGAAGGCACCCCGGAGCATGTCGCGGCGTGTCCATGCAGAACCGGACGGGGCCGCAACCTCGTCTCCGTCCTCTCCCGGCTCCCGACAGGTCGCATCGATCGCACTCGATCCCCTCGCCGCCGCAGACGGTTCCGCGTCGCCTCCGATCACTCTCCTCCTCACCAGCGCCTCACGCCGTGGCTCATTGGGATGTCCCCGTGGCGCCGTCGCCGATGTCGTTCGAATGCGATTCCTCGGTCCGCGGCGGCCCCACTGCTTGGAGGAGCGCCGCAGGAGGTTTGTAGAGCAGCGCAGCGATCGTTGGCTCGTACGGATCCATGCTTGCAGATCGAGCGTGACACTGGAGACAGTTCGCGCGGCCTGGGTGAGAAGTCCGAAGGCCCAAGCTCCCCGTCGGTCCGTGACAGGCGCGGCAGTTCTCGCGCATCCAGGTCGCGTGGGGGATGGTCGGAGGTGCTCCCTTCCAGGCTCGGGCACCCTCTTTCGGAGCGGGCAGCCCGACGAAGCGACTCGTTGCCAACGGCCTGGAGTCGAAGAGCGAAGACTCGACGACGTGGCACTGCTGGCAGTTCGCGTAGTACGCATGCGGGATGAGGGGAGCGGAGTTCTCTCCGACCCTGAGGGCCGTCGCGTGGCAGGCCACACACGACCCCGCCGTCATCTGATCCACGTCGTGAGGAATGGTCGGCGGTGCCCCATCGTAGGCCCGCCGCAGGGCTCGATCGGCCAGCGTAGCGGGCTTCGCGCTCGCATCGATCGCAACCTCTTTGGACAAGTCTACTTCTGGCACACCGAGATCGGCGACGGTGTAGCGATTCCCGCCCAGTGCCGCGGGGCCGAGGGCGCCCAGCTGCTCGTAGGTTACTGCCGCCGAGGCATCCTCCCCCTCCTCGCTCTGGCGAGACGAGGGCCGGGGTTCGAACGCGTTCTCGATCTCCGACCGAGGAACGCCGTCGTCGATGCCGACGAAGAACCCGATCGCCGCCGCGGCGATCGCGGCGGCGAGGAGAATCTGGGTCGGTCGCGAGCCCAGGGGTCCGGGCGAACTCATGGCAGGTTCCCCTGCGCCTTGCTCAGCTTGACCGCGCTCTTCTTGTAGTCCGGCTGCTTCGAGAATGGATCATGGGCTTCGGACGTCACTCGATTGATCAGCATCGACTCGTCGAAGAACGGCACGAAGACAGTTCCACGCGGTGGGCGCGCACGCCCGTTGATCCATGCGGGCAGGTCGACCCTTCCCCGCCTCGACTCCACCGCTACGAGATCACCGTTGCGAACTCCCAGCTCCTTCGCATCCGCTGGGTTCATTTCGACGTAGGAACCGGGCATCGCGCGATCCAGCTGCGGGACTCTGCGCGTCATGGTTCCCGTGTGCCAGTGTTCGAGCACGCGGCCCGTCGTGAGCCAGAACGGGAACTCCTGGTCAGGCAGTTCAGAGGGCGGTTCGTAGTCATAGAACCAGATCTGTGCACGGTCGTTCTTGGAGGTCGAATGGTAGAACTGGATCTCGCGGCCCGCCTCGACGTAGGGGTCATCGAAGCCGGCGAAGCGGAAGCGGGTCTCCCTCCAGGAGCCATCTGCTTGCTCGGTGACCGGCCAGCGCATGCCGCGGGCTCGGACGTATTCGTCGTACGGCGCGAGATCCTTGTGCTTGAGCCTGGTGAACCTGCGGTACTCCTCGAAGAGCTGCTTGTCGACGTTGATGTCGTAGTAGTGCTGCCAATCCCAGATCGGGACGGGTCGACCGTTCGTGTCCTTCATCTCGAAGAGGAAGCGGCCATCTCTGTCCTTCATCCCTTCGTGCCCGAGTTCGAAGAGCCGGTGCGCGACAGCGATCGTCATCCAACAGTCATCGCGGGCCTGACCCGGAGGGTCGACCATCTTGAACCACTGTTGGGTCCGCCGTTCGGAGTTCCCATAGATCCCGTTCTTCTCCACCCACAGCGCAGCCGGGAGCACGAGATCGGCGAGGCTGGTGGTGGCAGTGGGATAGACCTCCGAAACGATGAGGAACTTGTCCTCCATCCCTGCCTTGCGTTCGAAGAGCGCGTTGAGGTTGGGCAAGGTCTGTCCGGGGTTCGTGACCTGAACCCAGATCGTATCGACATCCCCACCCGGCGTGCAGAACTGGTCCCACATGCTCACGGTATGGTGTCCGGGCTTGGGATTGATCCGCCCTTCGGGGACGTTCCAGATCTCCTCAGCCTGCTTCCTGTGCTCCTCATTCGCCACGACCCGCCCGCCCGGGAGCGCATGGGCGAGCGTTCCGACCTCGCGGACAGTGCCGCATGCGGAAGGCTGTCCGGTGAGGCTGGTGGGAGCGTCACCGGGCCGGCCGAAGTGTCCGCTGAGCAGGTGGACTCCATGGACCAGGCAGTTGATCGCCGTGCCCATCGTGTGTTGATTCATCCCCATGCACCAGAGGCTCGTGATCTTCAGATCGCGTCGGCCGAAGAGTTCGGCCAGCATTCGAATCTTCTCCGCCGGTACGCCCGAGAGGCGACTCACGTACTCGGGGGTGTAGCGCGCAATCGCTGCCTTGTACTGCTCGAAGCTGATCTCTTCGCCGAGAAGCGCCGGCTCCTTGCCTTGCGCACGAAACGCGCAGTAGCTCTCCACGAAGTCACGTGCGTAGGTCTCGTTCTCGATGAGCAGGTGAGCGATGCCCAGAGCGATGGCCACATCACCGTGGGGCTGCATCTCCAAGAACTCCTGGCAGTGATCCGTGGTCCTCGTCCGCCGGGTCGAGATGTCGATGAGTTGGATCTCCTCTCCACGGGAGCGCCTATCGATCACGCGGGAGAAGAGAACCGGGTGCATTTCCGCAGGGTTGTTCCCCCACATGATCAGGACGTCGCAGCTGTCCAGATCCTCGTAACAGCCGGCAGGTTCGTCCACTCCATAGGTTGCCAGGAATCCGGTCACGGCCGAGGCCATGCAAAGGCGCGCGTTCGGATCGATGTGGTTGTTGCCGAGGCCGCCCTTCATGAACTTCTGTGCGGCATACCCTTCGGGAATCGTCCACTGGCCCGATCCATAGAACGCGAACTTCTCGGGTGCGGCTCCGATCCTTCGTGCGATGACATCGATTGCCTCGTCCCACGAGATCGGCACCATCTTCTCGCCGCGCCGGAGCATGGGCTGACGGAGACGGTCCTCTCCGTAGAGGATGAGACCAACGTGGTACCCCTTGACGCAGAGCAGCCCTTTGTTCACATCTGCGGACTGATCCCCCGCGATCGCCACCACCCGGTCCTTCTCGACACCGACGAGGACATGGCAACCTGTTCCGCAGAAGCGGCAGGGAGCCTTCTGCCAAGAAACCGGGTCCACCTCCTGACCAAACGCTTCCGTGGCCGGAAGACCAACCGTCCCGCCGGCAACTGCAGTCGCCGCTGCCATCGCGGCACCCTTGAGGAAGTCCCTGCGGTCGACGCTCATGGAGTTCATGCTTGATCGTTCTCCTGACTCGACGGTTCTTGGAGGCGTCCCACCCCGCCCGGCCGGGGTTCATCGAAGTGAATGAAGGAGACATCGACGTAGCAGACGCCAGGTTGGCTACGAATCCAGCGCCAGAGCTCTCTATCCTCGGCGGAGTCTGCGGTGTCCAGGACTACGGGAAGGCGCTTGCCGTGCGGAGTGCCGACATCGATGCGCGGATCTGTGGAGAGCCGGACGACCAGGTCGTCCATCACGGCATCGTTCGTCAGACTCAGGACAAGTCCACTGATGGGCATGGGGCCTTCTCCTCCGGGCTGGAGGGTAGCAGGCCACTGGGATAATTCAAGAATTTAAGATGTAATACTCTTGAATTTTTCCCACCACTTGCTAGAGTCGCCCTCGTCCGGATAGCTGTTCGGACACGGTCGTGATGACTCGTTCGGTCCGCTGGTTGGGATGGCTGGTTCGGATGGAGGTATCGGGATGATGTTTCGCCGCTCCGTCACGATCATCCTCGGGATCCTGAGTGGAGTCGTCTTGGCGATCTGGCCCACGATCACCGACTCGACGAACTCCCCAACCGAAGCGGAACCTGATCTCTCCGTGGTCCGGGAGCGCCCCGCAACGTTTCCCATCACCGTTCGGTATCCGACCCCTTCCCCCGGGGTCGCCACCGGGATCGTCGACGTGAACGGTCGGGCGATCACGGTCGCCTGCGAAGTCTGCCACTCCATGATCGCAGAGCCTCCGTCTCCGGAAGCACTCGGCCTTGCCAACCTGAAGGACTTCCATCGAGGTCTCGTCTTCGAGCACGGCAACCTGACGTGCCAGTCCTGCCACGACCCGGGAGATGCGCGGTCGTTTCGTCTCGCAAACGGCACTCCGGTCGAACCATGGGACGTGATCGATCTCTGCTCGCAGTGCCACGGCCCCCAGAGGAAGGACTTCGACCACGGCGCCCACGGGGGAATGAGCGGCTACTGGGACCTCTCCCGCGGGCCCCGCACCCGAAACGCGTGCACGGCGTGCCACTCCCCTCATGCTCCCAAGCCGGGGGAGGTTCGGCCCACCTTCAAGCCGATCGACCGCTTCCTGACCGGCTCCGATCCGGATCATCCGACCCCACGAAAGGACGCGGATCATGAGTGAGACGAGCGGACCCACCGGTGGACCAGGAGACAGACGCCCTGGTGCGGCCGGCCCGACCGATCCCTCACGCCGCAATGCTCTGAAGGGTCTGGGAGCAACTCTCGGCGCGGCGGCGTTCGTCACGGCGATCTCACCACTCCGCAATCTCGCCCGTACGACGTCGCCCGAAGAACTCATGCAGAAGCACTACAAGGAGCTCGACTCGGAGGAGAAGCGGGCGATCCTCCGGCGGCTGGAGGAGGAGACCAAGCTGGAGTACGGCGCGGAGGCGCGAATCCGCGACCACGCGGCGATTCCCGGGACGAAGTTCGCCTACGCGATCAACCTCAGCCTCTGCAACGGAAACGGCAAGTGCGTCGAGGCCTGTCACAAGGAGAACAACCACGATCGGGCGACGAACCAATCATACATCCGTGTCCTAGAGATGCCGATCGGCACGATGGACATGGGACGAGGCAACACGACCTACGATCACGACGTTCCGGCCAAGGGCAAGTTCTACATGCCGGTCCAGTGCCAGCAGTGCGACGAACCGCCATGCACCGACGTCTGCCCCGTCCAGGCCACCTGGAAGGAGGACGACGGAATCGTGGTCGTCGACTACAACTGGTGCATCGGTTGTCGCTACTGCGAGGCCGCCTGTCCGTACCACGCCAGGCGCTTCAACTGGAGGAAGCCGGAAGTCCCGGCGGAGGAGGTCAATCCCGAGCAGGGCCTCCTCTCGAACCGGATCCGCCCGCAAGGGGTGGTCGAAAAGTGTCACTTCTGCCTCCACCGTACGCGGGAGGGCCGACTCCCGGCCTGCCTCGAGGCGTGTTCTACCGGCGCGCGAGTCTTCGGCAACATCCTCGACCCGGAGTCCGAGATCCGGTGGATCCTGGAGAACAAGCGGGTCTTCGTCCTGAAGGAGGAGCTCGGAACGAAACCGAGCTTCTTCTACTTCTTCGACAAGTGAGGCCAGCATGAACCGTGAGCTGTCGGCACCGGGCCAGGGACGACATTGGCTCAGCTACCCGAAGTTTCTCGTCCGATCTCTCGCGGTCGCGACGGACGGACCGTTCGCCTTCTATGCCTGGATGACGGTGCTCACCGCCGTGGCGCTCGTCGGTGCGAACGCCTGGGCCAATCAGGTGACTCAGGGGATGATCACCACTGGCATGACCGACCACGTCAGCTGGGGTCTCTACATCGCGAACTTCACCTTCATGGTCGGGGTGGCGGCGGGTGGAGTCATGATGGTCATACCCGCCTATCTCTACCATGACGAGACGATGCATGACGTCGTGATCCTGGGCGAACTCCTCGCGATCTCTGCGATCATCATGTGCCTGCTATTCGTGACGGTGGACCTCGGAAGACCGGACCGCTTCTGGCACCTGATTCCGGGAGTCGGGAAGTTCAACTTCCCCGTATCCATGCTCACCTGGGACGTCATCGTCCTCAATGTCTACCTACTCCTAAACCTCCACGTGTGCGGCTATCTTCTGTATATGAAGTTCCTCGGCCAGGCACCGAGCCCACGCTGGTACGTGCCGTTCGTCCTCCTCTCGATCGTCTGGGCGATCTCGATCCACACCGTGACGGCCTTCCTCTACTGCGGCCTGGGCGGACGGCCGCTCTGGAACTCGGCCCTCCTCGCCCCCCGCTTCCTCGCATCCGCCTTCGTCTCGGGACCGGCGTTCATCATCCTCACGATGCTCGCCCTTCGGAAGTTCGCGGGGCTCTCGCTCCCCTCCGGTCCGATTCGTACGCTAGTGCGGATCATCCGCATCGTCATCTTGATCAACCTGCTCATGCTCGTCTCTGAGATCTTCACGGAGTTCTACGCCGGCGGAGCCCACACCGCGTCGGCCCGCTACCTCTTCCTCGGACTTCATGGATTCCATGGCCTGGTTCCGTGGATGTGGACGGCGGTCTGCGCGAACTTGCTCGCCGCGTTCCTCTTCCTCCACCATTCGGTGCTACGTAGCTCCCTCGTCCTCGTCGCCGCGTGCGTCTTCGCATTCGTCGGTATCTGGATCGAGAAGGGCATGGGGCTCATCATTCCCGGGTTCATTCCGAGCGCCCTTCACGAGATCGTCGAGTACTCGCCCAGCCTGATAGAGTGGAAGGTCAGCGCGGGAATCTGGGCTTTCGGGTTGATGGTCTTCACGATCGCCCTCAAGATCGCACTTCCTGTCCTCGCGGGACGTACGGAGGACCTGCTCCCGGCCGCCTCCGGACCCGCACAAGAGACTGGTCGGGTCGGGAGTTAGAGACGAGTCGTCGTGTTCGGACGAGCAACCCAAGTAGCCATTGCTGTCATGTCCTGTTTGGCCGAGGGTCACGGCAACGGGGTCCGACTCTCGGCAGCCACGATCTCCCGTGACCGCGATCTCCCCCGCCCCTTCGTTGGCAAGGTCCTGTCTACCCTCTCCATGGCGGGCCTCGTGACCAGCGTTCGGGGCCCTGGTGGTGGCTTCGCGTTGGCCAAACCTCCGGACCAGATCTGCCTCATGGACGTAGTCACCCTCTTCGAGCGGTCTCTCGGAAGTCGCACCTGCCTGGTCGGGGGCGGGATCTGCAGCGACGGACACCCTTGTCCCGTTCACCAGAGATTCGGAGCAGTGCAGCAAGCCGCCGACGACCTGCTCAGGGAGACGACGTTTGCGGTGTTCCAGTCGCGGGGCCCCATCTAGGCGGCGACTCTCGACCTAACGCACCACCGACACCGCCCGCTTCGCGACCGAACCTCCGGAGACGACACGCACCCAGTAGAGGCCGGAGGGGACGCCGCGGCCGCCGTCGTCTCGTAGATCCCATTCGAGACCTCCGGACGTGGCAGGAGCGTCCACGACCAACGTCCGAACGCGACGACCGGCGACATCGACGATGTCGGCTTGGACCGAGTTCACAGCGCCCCCACCCTGCTCCGCACCGCCCAACGCTCCGTCGACGTGACCCGACCGACTCCCGGACTCGACCGTGATCCGCACCCGAGCCACGGCCGGGTTCGGAGCGACGCGGAGAGACAGCCCGCTCGCAACGTCCACGACCGGGTCCGGCGCGTCCGCCGGTTCGAGACACATCTCCCCCATCGTCGCGTCGACGAACGCCAGATCCAGCCCGTCCACCAGGTTCGATCCGTCGAGGTCTGCACAGTAGTCAGACCCGCCGAGGCGGGCTTCGACGTAGGCCCGGTCCGACTCGTCGACGAGGCAGTCCCCGTTCACGTCAGGAGACCGCACCCCGTCGTACCCGAGCACGACGACTCCGCTCAGCTTCACATAGAGCCCCGGGGCCTCGACACAACCGCCGGCGGCCAGATAGATCGGCATCTCACCAGTGTCGGGGTCCACGGGGAGCGTGTACGGAGGGATCGGGTGCCCCGGCGCCCATATGAGCCCGTCCCGAACGGACGGCGTGATCTCGACGCGCGCCGAGTCGGCCGCACCCGAAGTGCCACCACAACTGTTTCTCAGGATCATCGTGTTGGCGTGGGTACCCGATGGAGTCGCGATGACCGAGTTCGGTGCGCCGACTTCGAGGTACACACACGAGATCTTGGAGCCGAACTGCGCCCAGAGGGCGGGGCCATCTCCGTCGTCCTGGATCCAGAACGCGGCCAACTTCGTTCGAGGCGAATCGTACCCTTCCGAGATCCGTGAAGTCGCGAGCCCGGCATTCGCGAACTCGGCGGTCAGCGCGTTCATGCTGGTGGTGAGGAGTGCGAGCAGGTGTATCGCGCCGCTGACTCCGGCGTCGGTCCAGGTCACGTACCAGTTGGGCGAGTGGGACTCGATGAGGTAGTAGGAGAAGAGTCCGAAGCCGGCCAAGTTCGGGGCGAACGAGTCCACGCCGTCCTCGGCCGAGATCCGCAGGGACTCGACGACGTACTCATCCGAACCGAGGAGGCTGGCCCAGACTTCCGTCGCACTCGCTTCGTCGACCTCGTACGTGACGAGGGTGACGTAGCTGACGCTGTCACCCCCGATCTGTCTGCGACTGATGTCCGGGTTCCTCGCAGGTCCCACCGCTTCGATCACCCGTGGAGAGCCGTACACGCCGCCGTTCACGCGACGCCGGTAGAACACCTCCTCCGTGCCGTTCCGTGTATCGGTCCAGGCGAAGAGGAAGACGTCGGACTGTTCGTTGGAGATCCCGGCCGTGTGGGCGTCTCCGAATCCGGCGGCAACGGCCTCGACTCCCCCCCATGTGCCCGAGCTGCCGGCATACCGCCCCGCGAGGTCCCGAGCCCCCACCTCCCCGTCCTCCCAGACGATGAATGCACCGAACCCGCTCGAGAGGACGGGTGCACGCGAAGCCGCGCCGCCAGGCGAGAGGCACTCTTCGTCCGACCACGCCACGCCGTCCCACTTCCGGGTCCAGACCTCCGTCTGGCCCGTGCGGTCGTCCTCCCAGACCACGTGCACGAATCCGGACGCGGCGCCGATCTGCGCATTGGCTGGAGACACGGCCTCTTCCGTGGTCACCGGCTCGGGATCGCTCCACCCGCCCGCCCCGTCCTCCATCAGGAGGAAGACGACCTCGTCCTTGACGTAGACCACGTGCCAGAGGTCCGCGGAGTACGCGCCGATGTCCCCCGCGCCCGGAAGGAGCGCTTCTACGCCGGGGACGAGCGGTGCAGAGGGAGAGAAGTGAGCCCCCCCGAGCTCGGTCAGGGCGTCCGCCGCGCTCGGAGCCGAGAGCGAGGCCAGGCCGAGGAGTGCGGCCGTGAGTGCCCGGATCGGATCGGTCTGCTTCATCGGTACCACCCCCGTGTGTGCGGCACATCCGCACGACGCAATCGTATCGAACCCGTCCGAGGGGTCTCAGTGCGGCGCAGGGGGGACCTGAGAGCGCTGTCTCACACCCATTGGTCGACCCGCGAATCCTCATTCCGAGAACTTCCGCGAACTTCTTAAAAAACATCGCAACCTTGCCTCTCGCCACTCGTAGTGAAAGGGCAGGAAGGCAAGTCAGTCCGAAGGGTCTGGTCCGCCGCACTGCCGGGAGGCGCGCCACCCATCTCCTTCCTCCGGGACAAACGCAACTCGACCAGGAGGTTCCGACGATGGCCCCCACTTCCCGCCGAACTGGTGCACTTCCCCTGCTCGCTCTCCTCCTCGGAGTGGTCTTCCTGGTCGCACAAGTAGGGTGCGGCCGAGGAAACGCCTCGAACGGAGACTCCGATCCGGGAAGTTCCAAGGACAAGGCAGCCGAAACCAAGGACGCCACGAACGCGAACGGCGACGACGAGGCGCAGGACGCGTCCACCTCGGCCGACAGCGCTGGCGTGGCCTCCGGGGCTAGCGGCACCGAATCCGGAGACGGCGACACAGCCTCGAGCTCCGAATCGGACAGTACCCAAACAGAGAGCAAGAGCTGGAAGGACAAGCTCTTCCACCGTGGGGACGACGAGGCGAAGAAGGAAGATCCCCCGGTTCCGGTGGAGACCGCACGCGTCGACCGTCGGGACATCCCGGCCTTCCTCTCGTCGACCGCCACGCTCGAGCCGGAGAAGCAGGCGACCGTTCTCGCCAAGATCAGTGGACAGGTCACACAGATCGTCGTCGAGGAAGGCGACTGGGTCGAGAAGGGTGCGGTGCTCGCAGAACTCGACGGCGCACAGCAGCGCGTCGGCCTCGAAGAAGCCGCTGCGAAGGCACGCGGCCTCGGGCTCGAGCTCGACCGGATCCGTGCGCTCCACGACCAGGACCTCGCGAGCGACAAGCAGCTGAACGACGCCCAAGCCGCGTTCGACCAGGCCGAAGCCGCGCGGAAGTCGAACGAGCTCCTCGTCCAGTACACGAAGGTCCGGGCTCCGTTCTCGGGTCAGGTCTCGACGCGCCGGGTCGATCCGGGGCAGAACGTGGACGTGGGTCGCGAACTCTTCGACATCGTGGACCGGACGCCGCTCCTCGCGCGGATCTACCTCCCCGAGCACAACGTCAAGGGCCTCGCCGCCGGGCAGGAGATCTGGGTCGAAACGGACGCGGACCAGGACGGCGACACCGTGGACCTTCCGGGTGAAGTGCTCCGGGTCGCTCCCGTCGTCGATACGCGGACCGGTACGGTCAAGGTCACCTGCCAGTTCGCAGACGACGGCGCACGGGTGCGCCCCGGCTCGTTCGTCCGTGTGAAGGTGCAAACGGGCGTGCATGAGGACGTGCTCTCCATCCCGAAGCGCGCACTCGTCCCCGAAGGCGCAGAGACGTACGTCTTCCGCACCGAGGCGGACTCGGTCATCAAGGTGCCGATCGAGACCGGGTTCACGGACGCAGACTTCGTCGAAGTGGTGGAGGGGCTCTCGCAAGGCGACCGGATCGTCACCGTCGGGCACGGCGGACTCAAGCCGGGCAGCAAGATCGACGACCTCACATCCGACCGCGCCGAGGTGATCCAATGAAACTCGTCGAAGGCGCGATGACGCGCCCCGTCACCGTGGTCATGCTGACGACGGCGGCCGTGGTCTTCGGACTCGTCTCGCTCGGCCGTCTCCCGCAGAACCTCCTGCCGGACATCTCCTACCCCACCCTCACGGTGCGGACGGAGTATCCGGACGCGGCGCCGGCGGAAGTCGAGAAGCTGGTGACGGAGCCGCTCGAAGAGTCGGTGTCCGTCGTGCGCGGACTGCGCGGGCTCCGCTCGTCGTCCCGTTCGGGCGCGTCCGAGATCGTGCTCGAGTTCGGCTGGAAGACGGACATGGACTACGCCTCCCTCGACGTGCGGGAGAAGATCGACACGGTGCGGCTTCCCGATGACGCGGCAGCTCCGGTGCTCCTCCGCTACGACCCGACGCTCGATCCCGTACTCCGGATCGGCCTCTCCGGAGGAACCGACCCGGTCACCCTTCGCGAGATCGCCGACCGGATCGTGAAGAAGGATCTCGAGTCCCTCCTCGGCGTCGCTTCCGTGCGGATCCAGGGCGGCCTGGAAGAGGAGATCCAGGTCGAGGTCGACGAGGGCAAGATCGCGAAGCTGGGAGTTCCGATCTCGACGGTCGGTCAGTTCCTCGCCCAGCAGAACCTCAACGCCGCGGGCGGACGCCTGCGCGACCGAGATTCGGAGTTCCTCGTCCGCACGCTCAACGAATTCGACGACCTGGGCGACCTCGGCGAAACCGTCCTCTACGAAGAAGACGGCCGCCGGATCGCGCTGCAGGACGTCGCCACGATCCAGCGCGGGTTCAAGGAACGCGATGTGATCACGCGCGTGGCCGGCAAGGAGTCGGTCGAGCTCGCGGTCTACAAGGAAGGCGATGCGAACACCGTTCAGGTCGCGAAGGCCGTGCGTAGCCGCCTCGACGTCTTGCAGAGTCGGCTCCCGGACGACATCGACGCCGCCGTTCTCTCCGACCAGTCCGTCTTCATAGAGCAGTCCGTCAACGAAGTCCGCTCCAACGCGATCGTCGGCGGCATCCTCGCCGTGCTCGTGCTCTTCCTCTTCCTCAAGCAGAGGAAGCCGACCGCGATCGTCGGCGTGACCATCCCGATCTCGATCCTCGCGACGTTCTTCGTCATGCAGCAGCTCGGCGTGTCGCTCAACATCATGTCCCTGGGCGGTCTCGCGCTCGGCGTGGGAATGCTCGTTGACAACGCCATCGTCGTGCTGGAAGCGATCCACCGACACCGCCTCGACGGGAAGGACGTCTGGACGGCCACGAGGGACGGCGCGAGCGAGGTGTCGCGCGCGGTCGTCGCATCGACGCTCACCACCGTCGCGGTCTTCCTCCCGATCGTGTTCGTGGAGGGGATCGCCGGACAGATCTTCCGGGACCAGGCGCTCACCGTCACCGCGTCACTCGTCGTCTCGCTCATCGCGGCGCTCACCTTGATCCCGATGCTCTCCGCCATCGGCGCGCGTCCGGACGCGATGCCGGCGCTCACGGGAGACTCCAGCGGCTCGCCGGGGTCCGCTGCTCCCGTGGGCGTCGGCGCCTCCGCCGACGTCTCGGCCTCCGTTCCCTCCGGCGCACCCGTGGCCGCTGGCCGCACGGCCCGGGTGCGTCGCGTCTTCCGGCCGGTCCTCCGTGGTCTTGCCTTCGTCCCACGTTGGATCGGTCGGATCGTCTTCGTCCTCCTGCCGGGAGGACTGCTCTTCGTGCTCCGCAAGGTGTCGGGGTTCCTCACCTGGGCGTTCTCTCGGTTGCTGGGTCCGGTCGGCCGCGGATTCGACCTGATCTGGGACCGCGTCGATGTCGCCTACCCCAACCTGCTGACCCGCGCCGTGCGCCGACCGGGCTGGACGCTGACGTGGGCCCTCGTCCCGATCGTCGCGGCGGTTCTGCTCTTTCCTCGCCTCGGAGTGGACCTCGTTCCGCAGTTCGTGCAGGGACGGTTCAGTTTCGAGCTGGAACTCCCGCCCGGAACTCCCCTCTGGAAGATGGAGTCGGCGGTGCACGACCTGGAGGAGACGCTCGCTCAGGACGACCGGATCGGGCTGTTCTACACGACGATCGGAGAGAGCTCGGACCTCGGCTCGGGCGCTTCGGAGAGGCGCGAGAACGTGGCCCGACTCGACGTCTCGATCACGCACCTGGACGACCCGGCCGAGGAAGAGGCGGTCGTGGCCTCGATACGGGACCATCTCGAGAAGGAGACGGAGTTCCGCCACACCTTCTCGCGTCCGAGCTACTTCAGCTTCCGAACTCCGGTGGAGGTCCACGTCTTCGGATACGACCTCGCCGATCTCCAGACCTATGGCGATGAACTGGTCTCCGAACTGAGCCGCGTGCCCGGCTTCGAGGACGTCCGTTCCAGCGTCGAAGACGGCAGTCCCGAGCTCCAGGTGGTGTTCGACCGCGAGCGGATGGCGTCGTTCGACCTCGATCTCGCCACCGTCTCGCAGACGCTGCGGAACAAGATCCGGGGCGACGTCGCCACGCGTTACAAGGAGCGGGACAAGCAGCTCGACATCCTCGTCCGGACCGCGGACGCGCGTACTCTCGACATCTCCCAGGTGGACGGCCTCCTCATCAGCCAGGTCGACGGGATCCCGGTGCCGCTCAGCACGGTCGCCGACGTCCAGATCGGGCGCGGACCGTCCGAGATCACGCGGATCGATCAGCAGCGTGCGGCCGTCATCCGGGCCAACCTCTCGGGGCGGGACCTCGGTTCGGCCACGCGTGCGATCGAGAGTGTCGTGGCGAAGAACCCGCCGCCGTCGTCACTCGCCGTTTCGCTGAGCGGGCAGAACGACGAGGTCCGGGACTCGTACAAGAGCCTCGTCCTCGCGGTCGCGCTCGCGATCTTCATGGTCTACATGGTCATGGCGAGCCAGTTCGAGTCGTTCCTCCACCCGCTCGTGATCCTCCTCACCGTTCCGCTGGGAATGGTCGGTGTGATCTTCTCGCTCGCGGTCACAGGGACCTCGATCAGCGTGGTCGTCCTGATCGGCGTGGTCATGCTCACCGGGATCGTGGTGAACAACGCGATCGTCCTGGTCGACTTCATCAACCAACGGCGGCGCCAGGGGCTGGAGAAGCTGGAGGCGATCCGGGACGCCGCGCGCGCCCGGCTCCGTCCGATCCTCATGACGACGACCACGACCGTGCTCGGGCTCCTTCCGATGGCACTCGGCCTGGGAGAAGGCGCGGAGATCCGCGCTCCCATGGCCGTGGCCGTGATCGGCGGACTCCTCTTCGCGACGGTCCTCACCCTCTTCCTCATCCCGACGGTCTATGCCGCCGTCGATCGAGGAGCGTGATCGATGCACATCTCCGAGAACGCGATCCGTCGGCCCGTCACGGTCATCGTCCTGACCGCCGCACTCCTCGTCCTGGGAGGAGTGAGCTTCACGCGCCTCAAGCTCGACTTCCTGCCGCAGGTCGACTTCCCGTTCGTGGGCGTCCAGGTGCCCTACCCGAACGCCGTCCCCGCCCAGGTGGAGCGGGACATCACCCGCCCCATCGAGGAAATCCTCTCCACCTTGGGTGGGGTGAAGGAGACGTTCAGCTACTCCTCCGCGGACGGCGCGTTCGTCGGTGTCGAGTTCGAGTTCGGACGCAACATCGACGTGCTCCGCATGGAAGTGAAGGAGCGGATGGAGAAGGTCCGTCCGCTCCTTCCAGCGGACATCCTCCCCTACGACATCTTCACCTTCAACTCGAACGACATCCCGATCCTCGTCGGACGGATCAGCTCGCGGGGAACGGACCTCTCGAACTCCTACGACCTATTGGAGCGCCGGGTCATCAACCCGATCTCGCGGGTGGAAGGGGTCGGGCGGGTCGTGGTCGACGGGATCGCTCCCAAGGACGTGACGATCTATCTCCTTCTCGACCAGATCCTCGCCCACTCGGTCGACGTTTCGCGACTCTTCCAGCTCCTCGAGCGGAACAACATCGACCTCACCCTCGGGGACGTGCGGAACGGACAGAACCGGATGGCCGTCCGTGCTCTCGGCCAGATCCGCTCGATCGATGAGTTGGAAGTGATGCAGGTGAACGACGCGGGTGTCCGTCTCTCCGACGTCGCCGAGATCGTCTACGCGGAACCAGTACCGAACTACTACCGGCGGATCAACGGCGAGTCCGCGATCGCGTTCGAGATCCAGAAGGCGTCCGGCGCGAACATCGTCGACGTCTCGAGGCGGGTCGAGCACGTCCTGGAAGACATCCGGCAGGACCCTGCCCTCGCGGGCGTGGACGTGGTCCTCTTCTTCGACCAGGCCGACGAGATCACGGCGTCGCTAAAGGGGCTCCTCCAGTCGGGACTCTTCGGGTCGCTCCTCGCGATCGCGATCCTCCTCGTCTTCCTCCGCAACTTCCGCTCGACCGCCGTGGTTGGCGCGGCCATTCCGATCTCGGTGGTCGGCGCGTGCGTCTACCTCTTCCTCGCGAACCGGACGCTCAACGTGCTCACCATGATGGGGCTGATGCTCGCGGTCGGGATGCTCGTCGACAACGCGATCGTGGTCCTGGAGTCGATCCACCGGAGACAAGAGAAGGGCGAGGCGCCGCGCTCGGCGGCCGAGCGCGGCAGCCGGGAAGTGGCGGTGGCCGTGACGGCGTCGACCCTCACCTCCGTCATCGTGTTCGCGCCGATCGTCTTCGGGAAGGGTAACGAACTCGTCGTCTGGCTCTCCGAGGTGGGGATCACCATCTCCGTGACGCTCGTCTTCTCCCTCCTCGCCTGCCTCACCCTGGTTCCGCTCCTCGCGGCGCGGATGGGCAAGATCGGAACGCACCGGGAGTTCGGGTTCCTCACCCGGCTGAGGAACGGATATCTCCGGACCCTCGGTTGGACTCTGCGTCACCCGAAGAAGACCGCGTTCCTCTTCGTCCCGCTCGCGCTCCTCATCACCGTGGGCGCCGTCAAGGTGAGCGGATTCGGGCCGGACGACTCGGGCGACAAGGGGATCAAGCAGGACAACCTCTACCTCCGCCTCGAGTTTCCGGACAACGCGAACGTGACGCGGGTCCGCCAGTACGTGGACGAGATCGAGCCGTTCCTCCTCGCGAAGCGGGACACCCTCGGCATCGAGTCGGTCTACACCTTCTACCAGAGCAACTACGCGGCCATGGGGCTCTTCTTCGAGGACGGCACGGAGGTGAGCGAGGAACGGATCCGCGATCTCCGCTCCTGGCTGCGAGAGAACATGCCGACCGTGGCGGGGGTGAAGTACAACTTCGGACGTGACGACCAGAACCAGGGCCCGGGCGCCAAGCAGCTCGCGGTCACTCTGTTCGGAGAAGACTCGGACCTGCTCGCCGAGATCGGTGCCGAAGTCCAACGTCGCCTCGCCCTCCTCCCCGAACTGAAGGATGTCGAGACCGACCTGGCCGACGGCGGCGACGAGATCCGCGTTCGGATCGATCCGGCCCGCGCCGGACGGTTCGGAGTCCGCTCCCAGAACATCGCGGAGATCCTCGGACTCACCTTCCGCGGGGTGCCGCTGAAGAAGATCCAGTCCGCGGACCGGGAGATCGATCTCGGTATCGTGCTCGAGCCCTCCGATCGCCGAAGCGTCGAACAGCTCGCCGAGATGCCGGTCCACTTCGAGGACGGACGCTCCGTCCGGCTCGGTCAGATCGCGAGCTTCGAGTTCGCGAAAGGCCCGGACACGATCCAGAGGCGACAGCAACAGGCGTCCCTCACCGTGCGGGGCGCGTACGAAGGCGAAGAGTTCGATGAGGTCGTCGACCAGGCCCGTGCCCTCATGTCCGCGGTCCAACTTCCGGCAGGATACAGCTGGTCGTTCGGCCGGGAGATGCAGCGGACCCAGGAGCAGCAGGGGCAGATGGGGACGAACGTGCTCCTCGCGCTCTTCTGCGTCTACCTGGTGATGGCGGCGCTCTTCGAGTCGTTCCTCCACCCGCTCGTCATCATGTTCTGCGTCCCGTTCGCGCTTCTCGGCGTGGTCTGGACGCTCCTCCTCACCGGGACGCCGCTCAACATCCTTGCGATGATCGGAGTGATCATCCTGATAGGCGTGGTGGTGAACAACGGAATCGTGCTCCTGGATCACGTCAACGGGCTCCGGCGCGCGGGCCTCTCGCGGGACGAAGCGATCCGCGAAGGCTGCCGCGACCGGTTCCGTCCGATCCTCATGACGGCGTCCACCACGGTGCTCGGGCTCGTCCCGCTCGCGTTCGGGACGGCCGCGATCGGTGACGGTTACTACTATCCACTCGCCCGCGCGGTCATGGGTGGACTCACCGCGAGCACGGTCCTGACCCTACTCCTCCTCCCCACGTTCTACGTGCTGGCGGAAGACGGGGTGGCCCGGCTCAGGCAGACGATCCGTTGGGGGATGGGACGGGCACCTCTCCCCTGGCGGGCGGTGGAGTCCGGGACGGTCGCGCCGACCTACACGCGGGGTCAGTGAGACGACACGGGATGAGCGTCGACCGCGGGGGCTCACCTCACGGGTTCTGAGCGGGCACGGACCTGGGCTGAGGGCGATCACTCAGACCACGAGAGCGTTCACTGTGCACTCTCGTCGAGCAGGCGGATCATCTCCGCTGCGGAGAACTCCGGAAGCACGATCCGGGTGAGGTTGCCGGAAAGCGCTGCGATGTCCGGCCGCGAAGGTTCCCAGAGAGATAGTGCGACGCTGAAGTCGTCCGGTTCCTTGTCCATGGTGTTGTTCGGGTCCCAGGTCGCCTCCGGGCCGTATGCGAAGAAGACATCGTAGGCGTCCCCGTTCGAGGGGAGGTCGAGCATCCGGCCGAAGGCACGGGTCGTTCGGCCGGAGTCATCGAAGTAGTGATGAATCCGGGGAGACGTCAGCTCCTGCGCGCGCTCCGCGCACCGGATCTCGGTGTCGGTCGGCGACACCGAGCCCCAGATGATGAAGATCTCGCCGTCGTTCTCTTCGGCCCACGGCCGGACCGCATCGTAGATCCGGCCGGCGTGCTCGATGCAGCTTCCACAGGTGGGAGCGACCAACGCGACCACCCGCCGCTGCCCGTAGTGATCCTCGAAGTCCTTGCGGAGGGGTTGGAGCGCCAAGTTCAGCTTCTTGTAGCTGCTCTTGTCCCAAGCGTCCCCGTCCGACCCGCCGCAGCCCACGGCTCCCACCAGGAGCGTCGCCGCGAACAGGGCCGCGAGGAGGCCAGATGGACGGATCGAAGGGGCATGGGCGAGAAGGCAGCTTGGGCGCATCGAGTCCTCCGAGTTGAGTCGCGTTTCCGATCCCGCACCGTAACCGGCACCGACCTCCTAGGCTAGCAGACCCAGCAGGCTGCGCAAAAACCCCTCGCTCGAAATGCGGATGGCCCTCGCCCCCGATGGGCGCGAGCCGTTACCCCGGAGGGCGCGAGCCGTTGCCCTGGGAGTGAGGAACCGTCACACTCCCCCCTCTCGGACCCGCTCGAAGCGAGCGGCGCTCCGCCTCCATCTGAGCACAGGAGACGAACACTTTAGGCATGACCGAGACGATTTCACCCCCGGCATCGGCCTCCGGGGGCATCCGGGACCTGGCGGCGATGGGGAGCTTCATCAAGATCTCCCACACGCTGTTCTCCCTGCCCCTCGTGTTCGCCGGCCTCTTCGTCGGGGCGGGGGGCTGGCCGGATCTTCGCACGCTCGTCCTCGCCCTCGTCGCCGCCGCCGGTGCCCGCACCTCCGCGATGGCCCTCAACCGGATCATCGATCGGAAGATCGACGCACAGAACGCGAGGACCCGGGTCCGGGAGCTGCCGTCGGGGCGCCTCTCCCTCTCCCGGGCCTGGGCCGTCACGGTCTTCGGTGGCGCGCTCTACCTCGCCGCGGCCTGGGCGCTCGGCCCGTTCATCCTCGCGATCTCGCCGATCCCGCTCGTCGTGTTCGTGGCGTATCCGTACCTCAAGCGGTTCACTCCGCTCTGCCACTTCGGAGTCGGGATCGCGCTCGGGCTCTCCCCGTGGGCCGGGTGGCTCGCCGTGCGCCAAACCTGGAGCGGGTCCGCCGAGATCCTGCCGCTCGCAGTCTTCGGTGTGCTCTGGGTGGCGGGATTCGACATCATCTACGCAACTCTCGATCGCGACTTCGACCGCGCGCACGGAGTCCACTCGATCCCGGCGCGTCTGGGCAATCGCGGCGCGATCCGGGTATCGGGCTGGGTGCACGTCCTCGCCTGGCTTTCGTTGGCACTGCTCTGGGTCACGAGCGGTTGGACCGCGTGGGCCCTCGTGCCGCTCGGCGCCGTCGCCGTGACGCTGTTCATGGAGCACCGGATGGCGGAGAACGTGGAGCTCGCGTTCTTCAACCTCAACATCGTGGTCGGTTTCGTCGTCCTGGCCTTCGTGTCGATCGGTGTGTTCTGGCCGTAGCGCCATTGGGCCGCCCCGACGCAGCAAGGAGTGAGTATGCGCGTACTGGTGGGAATCTCGGGAGCGTCCGGCGCCGTCTTCGCCGTCGACTTCTTGAAGCGCTGCCCGGGAGAGAAGTACCTCGTCGTCTCCGATTGGGGGAAGGCGCTGCTCAAGGACGAGCTCGACATGAGCTACAAGGATCTCGCGCCCTATGTCGAGGCGACGTTCCGGGACAACGACCTCGCCGCTCCCTTCTCCTCGGGGACGAACCGGTACGACGCGTACATCATCCTTCCCTGCAGCGCCTCGACCCTCGCCAAGATCGCGTTCGGGATCGGAGACACCCTGATCACGCGCTCGGCGCAGGTCGCTCTGAAGGAACGGATGCGTCTCATCCTGTGCGTCCGGGAGACGCCGCTCTCCACCGGAATGCTCGAGAACGCGCTCAAGGTGTCCCGTGAAGGCGCGATCATCGCGCCGATCATGCCGCCGTTCTACGGACGTCCCGAGACGATCGACGAGATGGTCGCCGCGTACACGAAGAAGCTCCTCCCCCTCGTCGGCGCAGACGGTGGCCCGGGCTGGCGCGCGGAGCTGCTCGGCGAGGATCAGCGACGTCCACGGATCGAGTACGACCCCGACTCCACCATGCACGAGATGGAGTAGGTTCCGGACGAGCGGCCCCGCAGACACCGGCGGAGGCTGGCGGCCGGAAGAGAGGCCCCAGTAGACACCGGCGGAGGCTGGCGGCGGACGGCGGCGGACGACAGCGGACCTACCCACCGTCCTTAGTTCGTTCGACCGACGTGGACACTCACTTGCCGTCGCGGCCCAGCGGCGCAGCGACTCCCGAACCCGTTTCCGGCCGCCCCGGCAGGTTGTCGATCAGGTTCACGAGTTCGAACGTGCCGGCCACCGCATCCAGGTCGAAGACGTGCCAGTAGAGCCCCTCACCCTCCTCGGGGACGGTCACCGTCAGGAGCCTCTCGTTGTCCTTGTACAGCTCGACCTGCGCGCCGCTTCCCGCGATCGCCGGATCCTGCGAGTAGTTGTAGACGAAGTACGAGTAGGTCCCCTCGAGGCTCTGCGCGATCGTCACGGTCTCCGGGCCGAAGCTCTCGGTGTCGTCAGCGTCGAGCTGAGCGAACGGCGCCTCGGTCTCGCTTCCGAGGAATCCGTAGTACACCTCGTAGGAGACGCCGTCGATCAACGGGGTCCGGAGGTGTGCGTCGAGGTCGAACGGCAACTCTCCCCAGGTGAGGACGACCCGGTAGCCCCCGACAGCCGGCGGACTGAGGGCCACGGTCACCGGGGTCGTGCTTCCCGCCGTGATCGTGACGTTGCGGCTCGCGGACAGGTATCCCTCGAGCGAGACGTTGAGCGTCTGGACTCCCGTCGGCAGCCCGTCCAGACGTGCGAATCCCGCTTCGTTCGTGCTCGTGGATGCGTCACCCAGCTGAACCGACGCGCCGGCCAGCGCCAGGCTCGTCCGCGCATCGACGACGGTGAGTTCCAGCTGTCCGAACCCTGCATCGAGCCCGACCGACCTCTCCTCGCTGAACGCGCTCGCCCGCCCGTCGCCGAGCACGGACTGGACACGATAGGAACGCGACTCCAGGCCTGGATCGAACGGGATGAAGAGGCTGAGCGCCGTGATCAGACTGTCGGAGGTTCCACCACTCCTGACTTCGCGCACCCGATACGACTCCGCCTGAGACACGCGGTTCCAGGAGACGAGAGCGCCGTCGGACAGCTCCTGGGTCGTGACGAGGGGGACGATGTCCTCGAGGAACACTTCGACGTACGCCTCCGACGCTTCGTCTTCGACCATGCCGTAGCCGGTTCCCGTGAAGAGCAGGCCCGACTCGCTCACCACGCCGTCGGTCTCGCGGGTGCCGGACGCATCGACGTCGACTTGGTAGTAGGCCATCGGTCCGTCCGGCCGCACCGAGAGCTCCAACCGGAACCGCGTGTCCGACGGCGCAATCTCGATGCTGGTCTCGTCCTCGAGAACGGGCAGTTCGTCGGCGAGAGAGAACGCCCTCGCGGACATGCCCCGGATCGCGTAGGAAGTCGCCAGCCCGGCCGCCTGATTGACCGGACGGGCGACCGACGTCGGCTCGTCCGGAAAGACCACTCGGACGGAGAGCGGAAGGCTGGACGGACCGGCGGGGCCGGAGGAGTCCTCACCACAGCCCCAGACGCCCACGAGCCCCACCGAGAGCATGGCGAGGACGAGACGCGAAACCGTGCGACGGAGCATATGGATACCCTTCTCCCAACACCGGGTCGGGGATCGGACGCCGGGCTCGAGTCGAGTTCGGCCCGGGAACGGAGCAATCGGGTCGTGAGCAGCTTCGAGCATAGCCCGCGCCCCCGGCAAGGGCAACGAGCCCTGAACCGGGCCGCGCGCCTCCAGATTCCGACATGGGGCGAACGCCCATAGTAGACTCTCGCATCCGTGGCCCGGACACCGTCGCCCGGACACGGGACACCCGCGAACGACCAGTTGCCGGCATGGCGGGCACGCAGAAGACAGGACGGGAGACCTCATGGCGAAGTACATGAACCTCGGTGAGTTCGTCGAGCATCTGGACCGGAACGGCGAACTCGCCCGTGTCACGGTTCCAGTGAGCCCGCGTTTCGAGATCGCAGAGGTCATCGACCGGGTCTGCAACGCCTACGGGCCCGCCGTGCTCTTCGAGAACGTAGAAGGCTACGAGTTCCCCGTCGTCGCGAACCTCCTCGGGTCGGAGCGCCGGATCCGGCTCCTCCTCGATCGCGACCCGCGCGAAATGGGCGAACTGGTGGCAGGCGCGATGGAGAAGCTGCAGCCGCCCAAGCCGAAGGCGCTCTGGGAGAGCCGCGGGTTCTTCGCGCGCGCGATGAAGGCGCGGATGAAGAACGTTGGCAACGGCCCCTGCCAGGAAGTCGTTCGGGAACCGGAACTCAGCCGTCTCCCGATCCTCACTTCATGGCCGCTCGACGGCGGACCGTTCATCACCTGGCCGATGGCGCTGACCCAACATCCGGAGACGGGTGGGCGCAACCTCGGCACGTACAGGATGCACGTCTTCGACGACCGCACGACCGGAATGCACATGCAGATCCAGAAGGGCGGCGGGTTCCACTACGGCATCGCGGAAGCGAAGGGTGAGTCCCTTCCGATGTGCGTCCTCATCGGGGGCGATCCCGTCCTCATGCTCGCCTCGATCGCCCCACTCCCCGAAAACGTGGACGAACTCGCCTTCGCCGCGTTCCTCCGCGGCGAGCCGATGCCGATGGTGCAGGCGAAGAGCGTACCGATGCGCGTGCCGGCCATCGCGGAGTTCGTCCTCGAAGGACGCGTGCCGCCGAAGGAGAGGCGGATGGAAGGGCCGTTCGGTGACCACTTCGGGCACTACTCGCACGCACACGAGTTCCCCGTCTTCCATCTCGAGAAGATCACGCATCGGAAAGGCGCGATCTTCCCCGTCTCCGTGGTCGGACAGCCTCCGCAGGAGGATCGATACATCGGCGACGTGCTCCAGGACATGATGGTGCCGCTGGCGAAGATGATGCATCCGGAGATCCAAGACCTCTGGGCCTTCTACGAAGCTGGGTTCCACAACCTCCTCGCGATCTCGGTGCGCGAGCGCTACGAAAAGGAAGCGATGAAGGCCGCGTTCGGCCTCCTCGGAACGGGACAGGTCTCGCTGAGCAAGATCGTCGTGACTGTCGGGCCGGACGTCGACTGCAGAAGGGCGTCGGAGGTGTTCCGCGCCATTGGGCGTCACTTCCTTCCCGAGGAGGACTTCACCCTCCTTTCCAAGACCGCGCTCGACACACTCGACTTCACGTCCTACCAGATGAACCTCGGATCCAAGATGATCCTCGACGCAACGCCCAAGGCACGGCGCGCTCCGCGCACGCCACTCGATCCGTCGAAGCTACCCGACCTACGTGACCTCGACTCACGGATCGTCCGTCAGTTCTGGTATGCGGAGAGCTGCCTCCTGGTACAGGTGGAGGGGCGCACGCCCGGTCGGAAGATCCTGGAACGTCTCCTCTCCGACGAGGTACAGTCCGCCGCATCCATTCTCTCTCAGGTACCGGTCCTCGCCATCGTGAGCGAGGACGTGCGGTTGGACGACGAGTGTCACTTGGTGTGGGGTCTCCTGACTCGGTTCGACGCGGCGCGAGACGTCCTCTTCGCCGAATCGAAGCTGGTCGGAGCCGCTCCCGTCCACCGAGGCACGCTCGGAATCGACGCGACCTGGAAGGAAGGCTATCCGGAGCCGGTCCGCTGCTCGGACGAGACGAAGCAGCTGGTCGACTCCAAGTGGGCGAGCTACGGACTCTAGGCGGCGAAACGAGCGGCCGGAGAATCTGAGGTCCGGCGCGGGCGTTCGCACCGCGCACCGAAAGGACACATGAGCACCGTCATCGAGATCGACAGGCTCTCCAAGTCCTACGTCGTGCCCGTCCGCGGCGCTGGTGTTCGTGCGAGCATCGTCAGCCTCGTGAAGCGGAAGACGCGGACGGTGGAAGCGGTGAAGGAGATCTCGCTCTCCGTGGAAGCAGGCGAAGTCGTCGGCTTCCTCGGGCCGAACGGCGCAGGCAAGACGACCACGCTCAAGATGCTCTCCGGCCTCCTCCACCCCACTGGCGGGACGGCGTCCGTCCTCGGGTTCGAACCGTGGAAGCGGAACAACGACTTCCTCCGGCAGATCACCCTCGTGATGGGGCAGCGGAACCAGCTCATCTGGGACATCCCGGTGATCGACTCGTTCGACCGGAACCGGGTCATCTACCGACTCACACGCGAAGAGTATCGGGAACGGCTCGACGAGCTCGTAGAGCTCTTGGAACTCGGTGAGCTCCTCAGCAAGCCGGTCCGGAACCTCTCCCTGGGCGAGCGGATGAAGTGCGAAGTCGCAGCGGCGCTCCTCCATCATCCGCGGATCCTGTTCCTCGACGAACCGACGCTCGGCCTCGACGTCTCGATGCAGCGCCGGCTCCGCACGTTCGTCGAGCAGTACAACAAGCGCACGGGAGCGACCGTACTCCTCACCTCCCACTACATGGCCGATGTCGAGGCGCTCTGCCCGCGTGTCGTCGTGATCCACCACGGAGAGCTTCTCTTCGACGGGAAGCTCGCGGACCTGGTTCGGAAGTTCTCCGCGCAGAAGACGCTCGTGCTCGAGTTGGAAGAATCGCAGGAGGATCTCTCCCGGTTCGGACAGGTCGTTTCGCAGGAGGGAAGCCGGGCGACCCTTCGCGTGCCGAAGCAGGACACCGCGGAGGTGACCGCGCGGATTCTCCGCGAACTCAAGGTGCAGGACCTCAACGTCGCCGATCCCCCGATCGACGAGATCATCGACCAGGTGTTCAGCCGAGGCATGGCGTGACACATCAGGGCCGGCGATCCCTGAGCGGCGCCTCCGGCCGGTGCTGGTGCCGACATTCACGTGGGGCGCGGTGATGCATTGGCTCCGCACGCTGCAGGCGTACCCGGCGTTCCTCCGCATCTCGCTCCTCTCGAATCTGCAGTACCGCGCGTCCGGCGCGATCTGGATGATCGGGTCGATCCTGGAACCCGTCGTCTATCTCACGGTCTGGTCGACGGTGGCGCGGTCCCAGGGGGGATCGGTCGGCGGGTACACTCCGGAGGAGTTCGCGGCGTACTACATGACGCTCCTCCTCGTGAACCACCTCACCTTCACCTGGGTGATGCACGAGTTCCAGTACCGCGTTCAGTACGGCCACTTCTCCTTCGCGCTCCTCCGCCCGATCCACCCGATCCACGAAGACATCGCGCTCAACCTCTCGTTCAAGGCCGTCCAGCTCGCGGTGATCCTCCCCGCGCTCATTCTGCTCGGCCTGGCGTTCCATCCGAGGTTCGATCTGGATCCGCTGTCGGTCGCCCTCTTCCTCCCAGCGCTCGCGATGGGATTCCTCCTCCGGTTCCTCTTCGAGTGGACCCTCGCCATGGCCGCGTTTTGGACCACACGCGTGACGGCGATCAACCAGTCGTACTTCTCGGTCCAGATGCTGCTCTCTGGTCGGGTCGCCCCGATCTCCCTCCTTCCTTCCTGGGTCGCGGCTGCGGCGGGCTTCCTGCCGTTCTACTACGCGAGCGGGTTCCCGGTCGAAGTGGCTCTCGGACGTCTCTCGACGGACCAAGTTCTTCGTGGTTTCGGGATCCAGCTCGTCTGGATCACCGTCGCCGCCGCCGTCATCTCTCTCGTCTGGAGACGCTCGGCCCGGAAGTTCACGGCGGTGGGATCGTGAACGCACTCCGCCTGCTCGTGGTCTACTTCCGGATCGGGCTTCTCGGCGAGGCGCAGTATCGCGTCAACTTCCTCTTCCAGCTCTTCGAGACCGGCCTCGGGATGGCCAGCGTGCTCGCGGCGATCTGGGTCGTCTTCTCGCAGACGGACACGCTGGGCGGCTGGAAGCCGGCGGAGCTCACTGCGCTCATCGGGATCTACTTCATCGTGCTCGGCTCGATCAACGTGATGGTCGCACCGAGCCTCCAGAAGTTCATGGAGGACATCGTCACCGGGAACTTCGACTACACCCTCACGAAGCCGGCCGACGCACAGGTACTGGTGAGCCTCTCCGAGGTGAGGATCTGGAGGCTCGCGGACGTCCTCCTCGGCGCGGTCGCATTGGTGGTGTCGATCGTGCGCGAGTCGATGGTGGTGGGCTGGGTAGAGGGCGGAAAGTTCCTCCTCGCCCTCCTCGCCGGTGCCGTCATGGTCTACAGCTTCTGGATCGTGCTCGCGACGCTCGCCTTCTGGTTCATCCGGGTCGAGAACATCCTCCAGATCTTCTGGGCGATGTACACCGCAGGGCGCTGGCCCGTCGGAATCTATCCGGGTTGGCTCAAGTGGACGCTCACGCTCGTCGTCCCGGTGGCGTTCGCCGTCACCGTACCGGCGGAGGCGGTATCGGGGCGAGCGAGCGGGACGTCACTCCTGGGCGCACTCGGCCTCGCCTGTGTGCTCTTCGCGTTCTCGCGCTGGTTCTGGCGGGTCGGGATCCGGAAGTACGCGGGCGCCTCGTCCTGAGCACGGTAGCTGTTCCCCCACTGTCCTCCGTTCCAGGAAGAAGCACGAGGCGAGATGGCTCGCCGCTTGGCCCACCGAGACGCCGCGTCGCCGCGCCGAAGCTGGCCGGCTCAAGGCACCCACGTGTAGGATTCCCGGTCACCTCGGCCCGAGCCGGACCAACGACACCGAAAGCCCAGCGAGAGGAGCACACCACCGTGACCAGACCTTGGGACGACCACTACCGCGCCGAGGAAACCCCGTGGGACTCCGGACGTCCCGAACCACTCTTCGAGCAGGCGATCGCGAGCGCCGTCCTCCCGAAGTCGCGCCTCCTCGAGATCGGTTGCGGAACCGGTGCGAACGCCCGGCTCTTCTCCCACGCGGGGTACGACGTCGTCGCCGTCGATCTCTCACCCACCGCGATCGAGAAGGCGCGCTCTCATCCCGAAGCGGACGGGATCGAGTTCGTCGTTCGCGACGTCATGGCGGACGGGCTCCCGGCCGGACCGTTCGATGCCGTGATCGACCGAGGTTGCTTCCACACGTTTCAGGAGGCGGACGAGCAGCACCGGTTCGCGGCTCTCGTAGCCGGCGCTCTTCGGGTCGGCGGGTGCTGGCTCTCCCTCATCGGCAGCACGGAGGGCCCGGCTCGCGAAGTGGGACCGCCGAGGCGGAGTGCTCGCGACGTGATCCTCGCGATCGAACCGGAGCTGGAACTGATCGAACTCCGGGCAGACCACTTCTCGAGAGAGGACCGTCCCGCTGTGTGGTGGTGCCTATCGAGGAAGCGGGCCGTCCCCGCGCAGCCGTCGACGAGACACTGACGGGGCAAGCCGCAAACCGTCCGCTCCGGGACCCCGGCCATGCGCGGTCGCCGGCCTCGCCGCGTGCGTAGGTCTGGCTACGTCCGCGCCCACTCCCGGCGACGAACCGGCGACGGATCGATCAGCTCTGCCGGTACGGATCGTCCCGGCGAACGGCTCCGGAAGAGCTGCTCCCTCAGAAGTAGAGGTACTTGATCGCTCCGAACGTCTTCCCCTCCGTGAGAGTCGGACGTCCCTCCACCCGAATGTCCCGCCACTCGACGATCTTCCAGGTCGGCTGTCCGCCGATCGTGTGCTCCTCGTCGATGGAGAAGAAGAACTGCGCGCGGTCGCCACTGACCAGGAAGATGACCGGATCGGTCGGATCGGCCGGATTCTGGGTCTCCAGCTCGAGGTGAACGCCCGTGACCGTCATCTTCTTCCACGAAAGGTCGACGAACTCTCCGTCCTCCTCCGTGGTGTCCAGAAGCGGTCCCTTCATGAAATCGAGTTCCACGCGGCGCACGTCGCTCGAACCGAACGCGTTCCGAGACCACCGGGCCTCGCCCTCGAAGCCCCAGTACTCGGGAAGGTCCCCGTCTCCCTGTAGGTCCACGGGATCGAATCGGAACGTGAACTCGTCCTGATCGAAGAGCTTCTCGTACTCGGTCGAGTTCTTCTCCACCATCGCGGTGATCAGGTTGTCGAGGAGATTGGCCGCGGAGGTCGCGGGAAGATATGGCGACACGACGGGGTCCGGCGAGACCGAGTCGTCATTGCATCCGGGACCGACGAGGCCGACGCAGAGACACAGACAGAAGAGGAGACCGGAAACTCGGAGGCTTTGGCGGTTCATGCTACGTCCTTCCTCGCTCGTACTGAGCGTACTTCGTTCGGCGCAGTGGCGTGGGAGATGACAGCCGGCCTAGAGGAACCAGCTCTTCACCCCGGCAAAGGTCGTGTCTTCGGTGAGCATGGGACGCGGGTTCTCGGTGCGTACATGGAGCTGCCTCTCGTAGTCGTTCGAGCGTTTCGTTGTCTGGGAGTCGACGACCGGAAGGAGGCGGCCCGGTCGGGCGTCCAGCAGCCACGGAAGCATCGCCGGGGGCGCGTGGCCGTATGCGATCGTACCTCGGTCACCGGTGCCGCGGAAAGCCCGCTACGGGAACTCCCTACGCCCCCGAACCCTCCTCGACATGCCCTCACCCGGTCCCCTAGACTCCGAGGTTCCGTGCCTGAACCGCGGGTTCGGGCCCCGCCCAGAGCAGACGACCAAGCACGAGGAGCCGATGTCCGATTCGATGGAGTACGCCGACACCGCAACCACACTGGATCCGCCGCGCCCGACACGGGGAGCCCGGAGCCACATGCCCACGGCGTCCCCAGGCCCCGAGGCGTTCCTCCACCCTGGCCTGAGGCCGGAGCGGCTCTCCGATCCCACCTTCCGGGACCCGTCGCTCGAGACGATTGCCAAGAAGCTCTCCCGGGGCGAGCGGCTGGACAAGACGGACGGCCTCGCCATGCTCGCGACGCCGGACGTGAACGGCCTCGCCACCCTGGCGGACCGCCGGAAGACCGAGCTCTGGGGCGACCAGGTCTTCTTCGTCTTCAACCGGCAGATCAACCCGACGAACGCGTGCGTCCTCGACTGCAAGTTCTGTGACTACGCGCTCCGCCCGTCCAATCCGGACCACTACGCGATGTCGATCGACGACATCTTGGGGCGGATCACGCCCGAGCTGCGCGAGATCCACATCGTGAGCGGACTCCACCACCGGTGGAAGTTCGAGTACTACGTCGACATCATCCGGCAGATCCGTCTCGCCTTCCCGAAGATCCAGATCAAGGCGTGGACCGCGGTCGAGATCGACTTCTTCGCCAAGATCTCCAAGAAGTCGGTCGAGGAGGTCTTCGAGATCCTGATCGACGCTGGGCTCAACTCGATGCCGGGAGGCGGCGCCGAGGTGTTCAGCGAGCGCGTCCGCCAGGAGCTGTTCCGTCACAAGATCGGCGCGGACGAGTGGCTGAACGTCCACCGGATCGCCCATCAGATGGGGATCCCGACGAACAGCACCATCCTCTACGGACACATCGAGACGATGGAAGAGCGGGTCGACCACATGCTCCGGCTGCGCGAGCTGGAAGACGAGGCCCCGGGCTTCCTCGCCTTCATTCCGCTCGAGTTCCAGCTCGGCTACTCGAACCTTCGCGCACGAAGTGCGTCGGCTGTGGATGGACTCCGCACTGTTGCCACCTCTCGCCTCCTGCTCGACAACATCCCGCACATCAAGGCCTATTGGGTCATGCTCGGTGAGGAGACGGCCTCCATCGCCCTCAACTTCGGCGCGTCCGACATGGACGGAACGATCCTCGAGGAGAAGATCGCGCATGCGGCCAAGGCCGAGAGCCCGATCGGGGTGGCTCGGGACCGCCTGCTCCATCTCATCCGGGAAGCGGGAAAGCTCCCCGTGGAGCGCGACGCGGTCTACAATGTCGTCCGGCGCTATCCGAAGGAGAGCTGAGCCTTGAAGAGTTCGCCCGGACCTGGCGACACACCGGGGCCCTGGACCCAGCCCGAGACCGCCGATTCGCGTTCTCGCGGACCCAAGGTCGCGCGCATCCCGTACCTCAACGCCTATCCGTTCTACGTCCGATGGGACGAGCTCACGGAGCGTGGGTGGAGTTCGATCACCATGCCGCCCCGGCAGCTCGGGGTGTCGATGGAGCGGGGCGACGTCGACGCTGGACTCATGGCCGTGTGCGACCTCATCCGTCTCGAAGCGGAGTTCGAGCCGGTGCTCCTCACGGGACCGTCCGGGATCTCGTCGCTCGGGATCGCGAACCAGGACCGGGTGGATTCGGTGCTGCTCTTCGTACGCGCGGACGACAGCGACCGCACCTTGGGCGGGCGTCGTCCGAGTCTCTCCCTCTCCCCCGAGAACAAGGACCTCCTCGAGAACGCGATCATCGGCGTGACCGGTGAGAGCTCTACCTCGTTCCGTCTTCTACGGCTGCTCCTCGAAGTACGGCACAAGATCAAGCCGACCTACCGTCGGAAGGATCTCTCGCACGTCCTCGAGCCCGATCTCTCCGCCGTGCTCGTGATCGGCGACCTCGCTCTGCGTTGGCGGTACAACCCGCCCGCCGGCTGGGTGCAGGTGATGGACCTCGCCCGCGAGTGGCGGGAGTGGACGGGCCGGCCGTTCGTCTTCGCGCGCTGGGCGGTCCGTCGTGCCCTTCCCGAACGGGTCAAGCTCGACTTCGCTCGGTTCCTCGAGGGATCGCTCGCCGAAGGGATCGGAGAGATCGCGCGGATCGCGCGCGAGACCGACATCGGCGTCGAGTCCGATCACGTGCGGAGCTACCTCGAGAACCTCACCTACCGACTCGGCCCCGACGAACTCGAGGCGGAGTCCCGGTTCCGCGAGCTGCTCTCGGATCACGGGATCGTCTGCAGCGCTGAGTAACTGCCCCGGCGCGGCACACGCGGAGTAGCTCTGCTCATCCTCGAGCACTGCGGGGTACCCGTCATCCTCATACTTCCGCACGCAACCTGAGGGCCGTTCGGGCCGATAACGGAATGGCACACTGCGCCTTTCGCGTGGTTTGACACTCCGCCTTGGTCGGGGATAGGCTGACGCGGGTGTGTCCATGGACTGGATCACTGCCGGTGCGCCGCCCGACATGCGTATGTACCAAAAGGACTTAGGAGGTCCGAATGAAGTCGTTTCTGAGATCGGCCTTGGCGCTCTCCGCGCTGTTCCTCCTGGCCGGGAACGCTTGGGCTCAGCTCGAGGCGAACCTGGGGGCGCTCGAGGACGAGAACGCCAAAGGCTACCTGACCCCGCTGTCGAGCGCTCTCGCCTCGACCCTGAACTCCTCGATCTTCACCACCGCGAACGTCGGTGCCGACGTCTTCTCCGCACACCTCCA
This sequence comes from Candidatus Eiseniibacteriota bacterium, assembly GCA_020633975.1. GTDB lineage: Bacteria > Eisenbacteria > RBG-16-71-46 > CAIMUX01 > CAIMUX01 > JACKCR01. The sequence goes on from JACKCR010000002.1 coordinate 1,798,331, forward strand.
GGTGAACGTGATGGGCGTCTCCTTCGACGACGCGGATCGCACCTACAATCCGACCGATCCGGTCGGGTTCCAGAGCACGGAATCGGTGGACGCCCCGACCGTCATCGGCGGCACCGACGCTGTGATCCAGAGCGGCGAGAACGGCACGGTTCTCTACCACCCGGGCGGATTCGATCTCCAGAACTTCACGGTCGCCTCCCCGCAGCTCGAGGTGAGTGGGTTCCTCGGCACTCGCGCCCTCGTCCGCTGGATCTCGATCGATCTCGGCGACGCTGACCTCGGCAGCCTCGAGCTGTTCGGCCTTGGGGTACAGCACTCCATCAGCCAGTACATGGTGGCTCCGCCGCTCGACCTCGCCGTCGGTGTGTTCTGGCAGTCGTTCAAGATCGGCGACGGGCTCGTCGATGCCGACGCGCTCCAGGTGATGGCAATGGGCTCCAAGCGGTTCAACGTGGTCGAGCCGTATGTCGGCGTCGGCTTCGACATGTTCGACATGCAGAGCGAGTACACGGACGACACGTCGGGTGAGAACATCGCGGTCGACTTCGACCCCGAGAACAACTTCCACCTGACGGCCGGTGCGCGTCTCAATCTCCGCTTCCTGCAGATCCATGGTGAGTTCAACGTAGCTGCCGAGACAGGCGTCGCCGCCGGTCTCGCGCTCGGCTACTGAGAGTGGGAGGTCTAGCAATGAAGAAGATGATCCTGCCTCTGGCCGCGCTCTGCGTCGGCAACCTCCTCCTCTCCGGATCGGGCTGCCCGCTCATCCCGAGCATCGAGGAGAAGACGGTCGAACTGGCCGTCGGTAGCTCCCTGACCCTCGAGTTCCACGCGGAAGGCACGGAGAACGTTCTCGGCGGAACGGACTCGTTCGAACTCGACGACGAGATCGACCTTGCGCAGGTCGTGGAGGATGCCGGTGTCGACATCAGCGACGTCCACGACATCGCGTTCGTCGGGCTCGCCTACCGCGTCACGAACCCAGATCCGAACCCGAACCGCCGGATCGAGCAGGTCGACATCAGCATCGCCCGCAACGGCGGAGCCAATCTCGAGATCGTCTCCGGCTTCGAGGACGGAGCGGGTTCGGCCTACGACTTCCGGACTCTGGACCTGAGCGGGGCGGACGCGGATGCCGCGGTCGACATGATCAACGGGATGCTGGACGACCTCCTCCTCGAGGCCCAGGGTGGAACGCCACAGGCTCCGCTCGCGGGCTCCTCGACCTGGAGCGGCGTCTCCAGCCCGACCGGCGAGAACACGAACTTCGACTGGGAGATCCGTCTCGACATCTCGATCGTCGGAGAGGTGACGCTCGACCTACCGGAGTGATCCTCCGCGGCACGGAGAGCTAGCCTCCTGCCGATAGGACTCTGATCCGCACGAACGGGCCGGTTCCCCACGGAGCCGGCCCGTTCTGCTACCCTCACGCGTCCGATTGGGATTCGGCGACGAGTCCCGATTGCGGCCGCGCCAACGCGGCGGCCAAGTAGGCGAAGTCGGCCCGCGTGGACCCGAGCGATCAGGGAGACGAGAGAGAGATGACAGTGAGCGACGGAACGACCCAAGCGGCCCCCCACCTCGACCAGATCGCGGCCAAGCTCGCGGCGGGCACGCGCCTCGATCGGGAGGACGGGCTCTACCTCCTGACGAGCGCCCCTCTCCCCGACCTCGGGAAGCTCGCACAGGACGTGCGCGTCCGGAAGACGCCGGCGGGCGAGGTGACCTTCGTCATCGACTCCAACCCGAACTACACGAACGTCTGCGTCACGGACTGCGCCTTCTGCGCGTTCTATCGGAAGCCCGGCCAGGACGGCGGCTACACGCTCTCGGTGGAGCAGGTGATGGAGAAGGTCGGGAACGCGTCGCGCGACGGGGCCACGACCGTCCTCCTCCAAGGCGGTCACAACCCGGACATCCCGTTCGACTACTACTTGGAACTCGTACGGGAGTGCCGTCGCCTCTACCCCGACGTCACGCCGCACTTCTTCACCGCGTCCGAGGTCCACATGATGGCCGAGGTCTCGGGACTGACGACTCGTGGTGTACTGGAGAAGCTCTACGAAGCGGGTCAGCGAACGCTGCCCGGCGGCGGAGCCGAAGTGCTCTCGGATCGCGTACGGAAGAAGGTGGCCGCGAAGAAGGGCGGAGTCGACACCTGGATGCAAGTGCACCGGGAAGCGCACGAACTCGGAATCAAGTCGACCGCCACGATGATGTACGGCCACATCGAAACCGAAGACGACATCGTCGAGCACTGGGAGCACATCCGAACCCTGCAGGATGAGCACCAGGGGTTCACCGCCTTCGTGCCCTGGTCCTACAAGCGGGGCAACACTCCGATGGAGAAGTACGTCGAGGAGTCCGGCCGGAAGCCAGCAGGCGCGGCGCAGTACCTTCGGATCCTCGCAGCGTCTCGGCTCTTCCTCGACAACTTCAGCCACATCCAGGCGAGCTGGTTCAGCGAGGGCAAGAAGACCGGCCAGATCGCGCTCCACTACGGTGCGGACGACTTCGGCGGAACGCTCTTCGAAGAGAACGTCCACCTCGCCACCGGGCACGACAACCGCACGACGGTCGACGAGACGAAGCTCCTGATCCAGGAAGCCGGCTTCGTCCCCGTACAACGGACGACTTCGTACGAGAGGCTCCGCCGGTTCGAGTAGCCGGGCGGAGCCGAGCCGGTTATCCTCGCTCTCCCACGGGATGCCCAAGGGGGAGTGATGGAGTTCCTTCCGTTCGCCGCCTTCCTGCTCGTAGTGATGCTCATCGGGTTCGTACTGCAGCAGGCTCAGTACGTCGCGCACTACTGGCGAGCCATATACAAGCCAGTGTTCTTCGAGGTGGAACCCACCCCCTCGGAGGAGATCCGAGAGATCTGGAGTGAGCACGTCGCAGCCCTGGAACCTCTGGGATTCCGCCGAGTTCTCGAGTACCGGTTCACGTCTTTCACAGCCCATGCAGAGTACGGCGTTTGCTTGCAGCGCGACTCATCGGGCGACTTCGCCCTCTTTGCAACGAGCGCGAACATGGACACCCAAGTCCCGGTCCGAGTGACTCTGTGCTCTGCCTTCGCCGACGGGTCGGTTCTCCAGTCGGCTCCGGGCGTCGTCCGTATCCTGCCTGGGAATCCACCGGGACTGGAATCGGTGGCCGCCGGCGCGGGAACCTACGAGGTCTTCGTGCAACGCCACGAAGAGACGGTGGCTGCCAGGCACACTCCAAGGGCCTCGATCGAGGCGCCGGAGCTTCTCCGCCGGATCGAGTCATCCTGGCGTGCCTACCTCGAGGAACAGGCTCGTGAGGGGCGTCTCGAGGTCCTGCCGGAACGGAACGGCTACGCCTGGAACCTCCGGTCCGCGATCAGAATCCACTACGCGATGTACCGCTATCAACGGCAAGTCGCCGCGATGGCGAAGGAAGCGGAGAGACGACGCCTACGAGAGCAGCAGAGTGAGTCCGAGGAGTCGAGATCGGCCGATGGCGTGGCCGAGGATCAGACAGAAGCGACTCCACCTCAGGTTGCGCGTGTCCCGGTCTCACTCGAGGCGGAGTTCTATCGAGCTTCGGAAGTCCAACCTGTCCGTGCTCCCAGTGTCGCGCTCCGCCTGAAACTCCTGTTCGTGACACTCGTTCTGGGCTTGATCTCGTTCTCCGTGCTCTTCGATCTCGAGCTGGCCCTCGTTCTCCTGTGCATCCTGACGATTCACGAAGGCGGACACTTCCTGGCCATGAGGGCCACCGGGCACGAGAACCTCTCGGTCTTCTTCCTTCCGTTCCTGGGTGCAGCCGCTATGGGCACGAAACAGAACGCCTCGCTCCGTGACTCCGTCGTGGTCTTGCTCGCCGGACCGCTCCCCGGGCTTCTAGCCGGGTTGCTGCTGGCGCAGTGGATCGGTCTGGGCCGCTACCGCATCCTCGACATGATGGTGGTCACCGCGGTGCTCTTGAACTACCTGAACCTCCTGCCGTTCGTTCCCCTCGATGGTGGCCGGGTCGTCGTCCATCTCCTCATGTCGAAGCACGTCTACGGACGGATCGTGTTCCAGATCATCGCGGCGCTCGCATTCCTGGTCGTCGGACTCCTGACGAAGGATCCGATCCTCTTCGCATTCGCATTCCTGGCCGGGGCCGGACTTCCGACCGGAATCCGGCAAGCCCGTACGCTCGCGGACCTGATGGCTCACGCCTCCCGGGACGAGGACGGCGAAGAGAACGGGCGGTTGGCCGCGATGTTCCACCGACTCCGGGAACTCGGCCTGGGCACGCTCCCCTACGTCCGGAAGGCACAGCTCATCCGCTCGGTCAGGGAGCTGCAGAAGGCTCCGGACGCAGGGGTGGAAGAGAGAGTCGGTTGGGCCGCGGTGTACCTCACCGCACTCGTGGCGACACCGTTCTGGATCTATTCGACCGTGCTCCTGCACCTCGGATGGTTCCATCGGTGACCCGAGCCGCCTGCCGACTTCCCCCACCTACTCGTCGTTGCGATAGTGCCCCTTCACCTCACCCCACGACTGGTCGAGCACTGGGATGGGCAAGCATGGGTTCGGATCGCACGGTATCTCGCCCAGGAAGACGCCGCCGATCGCGTCGCATTCGTCGGGAGTGACGAACACGCACTCCTGGGTCTCGAAGAAGCAGCATGCGCCTGGAGGCGAGCACGAGCATGGGTTGGGGTCGCAGCTGGTGCCCTCTCCGAGCCAGTCGCCTGTGCAGTCGGCCCGGGGCAACACCTCGCACGAGCAGTCGAGGTAGCAGCAGGCTCCCGGAATGTTCTCGTCGGGCGGGCACGGAAGCGAGCCGGTCGTATCGAAGCCGAACGCACCGAGCCATCCGATCGGATCGAGATTCGACGGGACATCGTCGTCCGCGAACACCGCCCCCTGGGACGGGTGCGGCTCGAGCGCGAGGAGCTGCGGATTGCCGTAGTAGTTGTAGGCCGCCAGCCAGTAGACGTCTGTCAGCTGGCCCATCTGGGCCACGCTCCAAGTGACCGCAGTGCCCGAACCCGAGGCCGGCCAGTCGTTGTTGGGAAGCTCGAAGTCACCGCAGGAGCCATAGTCCCGCAGAAAGACCTCCTCTTCGTCATAGCTCCAACCGAACGCGACACCCGCCAAACGAGGGTTGGAAAACGGACTGAAAGCCGCGATGACGTTCAGAACGATGACGTCCGCGCCGGTCGTCTCGACCAGTGCATCCGTGCAGTTCTGGATCCCTGTCGCGCCACAGTAGTCCTCGACGCCAGCGCCGCCATCGAAGCACTGCACGACTCCGTCGGCCCATGCGAGGATCAGGCTGCCGTTGGCATTGGGGCCGGCCAATACTGGGGACCCGACGAGGCAAAGCGTTCCGATAGCTAGAAGGGTCTTCTTCACGATGTCCTCCTCCCCACGTTTGGGGAGTCCGGCCCAGGAGGCCCCAAGTCGGAGGACGACTGGAGGCGGGAGCCCCGGCGGGCGGGACGCTAGAGCAGATGGTTCCAGGCGTGCGGCCGGATGGTTCCAAGCGTCGGTTGAAGGCCCTATGAGTGTAGCTGAGCAGAGCGGACATGGTCCAGGTCTCGAGTTCACGGGCGGAGCAGCGGGTCGTGGCGAGCGGCGGGGCTGCCGCGGGGGCAGCCACACGCGGTAGCGAATCCCGGTCCGGACCGGTAGGATCCCCACTCGAAGAGGAGGCCCTGATGAACTCGATCCGAGACGAGATCCTGTCCCGCAATGCGCACTACGCCGAGGAATTCTCCGGAGCTTCCGGGTTGGACGCCCGTCCCCGGAAGCGGATCGCGGTCTTGACCTGTAAGGACTGCCGGCTCGACCCCAAGAAGTTCCTCGGGCTGGAAGACGGCGACGCCCACATCATCCGCAACGGCGGCGGCCGGGCGAGCGACGACGCGATCCGCTCGCTCATCGTGTCCTACAAGTTCCTCGGCACACGCGAGTGGTTCGTCATCCACCACACCGACTGCGGCATGGCGAGCCTGACGGACGAGCAGATCTCCCTCCTCCTCGAAGAGAGCCTCGAGCCGGCGGAGCGGATCGACGGAGTCTGGGTGAATCCGAAGCCCGGCGGAGGGTCTCCTGAAGGCCGGCACGTGCGCTGGCTGACGATCGACATTCCGGAGGGCGCGGTGTACCACGACGTGGCGCGGATCCGGCATCATCCGCTCGTCCCGAAGTGGATCCGGATCCATGGCTTCATCTACGACGTCCAGACCGGGCGGCTCATCGACGTTCCTGCAGCGACCGAGGTCGGCATGCCGACCGTCGATCCGGATCGCCCCCACATCTAGGACCCGTGCAGACGACCATCACGCAAGGCATCAACGAGTACTTCGTCGCTCTCCGCGAGAGGCAGATCGGCGCGATCGCGGTCGTCTCCGCTCTCGTGGTCGGCGTGCTCGACTTCCTCATCGGCTACGAACTCTCGCTCACCATTCTCTACATCGCCCCCGTGTCCCTTGCCGCTTGGTACGGCGGCGGGCGGCGGATGGGGATCGCGGTCGCGTGCGCGTGCGCGGGGCTCTGGTTGGCCACGGATCTCACGGCCGGGCACCCATACACGAGGGCCGGGTTCGTGTACTGGAACGCAGCAGTCCACCTAGGGTTCTTCCTCGCGATCTCCCTTCTCGTTTCGACGCTCCGTTCGAGGCTCGACGCGGAATCACGACTCGCCCGGACCGATGCACTGACCGGCCTGGCCAATGCACGTGCGATCCGGGACGCGGCAGACAGCGTCTTCGAACTGTGTCAGCGGCTCGGACTGCCCGTCGCGATCGCGTTCATCGACCTCGACCACTTCAAGCTGGTGAACGATCGGTTTGGACACGCCGAGGGCGATCGGGCGCTGGTCATGGTGAGTTCGGTGCTACGCGGCTGCCTTCGCCGAACCGACCTGGTCGGACGACTGGGGGGCGACGAGTTCGTGCTCATACTCCCGAACACGAGCTGCGAGCAGGCACAGTCCGTTCTGGCCAAGGTGCACGATCGGCTCCAGACGAGCGCTCGCACGCACGGGTGGCCGTTGGGATTCAGCATCGGCGTGAGTGTCCACCCGGATCCGCCTGCCGACTCGACGGGCGCGATCCAGATGGCCGATGCCCTGGCCTACGAAGCAAAGCACTCCGGAAAGAACCGGATCGTCCTTCGGGAAGCGCCCCCGCTGGAGCCTCCCGTGGGCGCAGAGCGTCGTCGCCCGGACATCGTCGATGACGACAGCGACATGTGGTACCACGCGTGAGGGGCGCGACCCAAGACGACCGCGCCAACTGGCACCACGCGTAGAAACGCCGTGCAGCCGAGGAATCCTCCCGATTCCGTCGCCGCCCGCTTAGACCAGGATGAGCTCCTTGATCGGCGGAACGATTCCCGCCTTCGCTCCCCGTTCGAGCAGCGTCCGCAGAGCGGCTTCGCCTGCGTCCCCCATGTCGACGGTCCAGTCGTTGACGTACATCCCAACGAACCGGTCGCCGAGCTGCATGTCGAGGCCGCGTCCGTAGTCGAGCGCATAGGTCATGGCCGCTTCGTGGTGCTCCCGGGCGAACTCGATCGACCGACGAAGTGCGCGCGTGCAGGCTTCGCCGACGTCGCGGCCGAGGTCCTTCCGCACTACGTCGAGGCCGAGAGGTAGGGGCAGTCCGGTCTCCTCCTGCCACATCACGCCGAGGTCCGCGATCTTCTCCACGCCGTCGGCCTTGTAGGTGAGCTGGCCTTCGTGGATCAGGACTCCCGCGTCGACCTTCCCCGTCCTTACCGCTTCCTGGATCTGGTCGAAGAACACGGGCACAGGCTCGTGATCGGGAAGGTAGAGCTGGAAGACGAGGTTCGCGGTGGTCATCTTGCCGGGAATGGCGATCCGCTTCCCGCGAAGGTCGGAGAGGCTACACGGCTCGCGCGTCACCACGATCGGGCCGTATCCGTCTCCCATCGAGACGCCGGTGCGCATGACGTAGTACTTGTCGGCCACGTGCGGATAGGTGTGAGCGGAGATCGCGGTGATCTCGAGCTCGCCACTGAGCGCGCGCTCGTTGAGGGACTGGATGTCCTCCAGCAGATGCCCGACCTTCCAGCGATCGACGCGTCCCTTCCCCTCGTCGGGGACGTCTACGTGGACCGCATCCTTCTCGAATCCATAGAACATGTATGCGTCGTCCGGATCGGGACTGTGTCCGAAGGTCAGCGTTCCTCTGTCGACGATCTCCACCTTGTCTCCTTCCCTGCAGTCGGTCACTTCCCCATCGCGGTGTTCCACTCCGTCCGGCCCCGAAGCGGGGCCAGATCCGGATCGGTCTCGGCTTGCTTGCTCAGGCTCGGATCGAGCCGGATCGCCCATCCGAGGTAGTGATACGCGCGCTCTTCGTTCCCCGCCCGCGAGTAGTAGCAGGCGAGATGGTAGTACGGGCCGCCAGAGTCCGGATCGAGTTCGGCCGCGCGCTCACCGCGCCGGATCGCTTCGTCGAAGCGGCCCTCTTCCACCAACGTGTAGCCCTCGGTGATCATCCGATTCGGGAGCCACATCTCGTAGATCCGCCGGAGTTCGGCGAACGGATTCGGATGGTCGTCCACCCGGATGTCACAGAGGACGTCGTTGAATCCGCCGTACCCCTGCCCCGTGGCGACGAGCAGTAGCGCCGCCGACTGACGCCCGCGGCTATCGCCCCCTCGGGACTCCCCGGCTTCGAGCGCCTGCAGGAGTCGGTCCCCGATGTACTGACCTTCGGTGCCGAGGAACGACTCGACCATCTGGTCGACGACCTCGGGACCGGTGAGGATGTTTCCCTGGGCCGCGTAGCCGGGCCCGGAACGTCCTCCCGCCCAATCCATGCACTCCGGGCCCGTGTAGGTCGCGCTCCGTCCCTTCGCGTCGACGATCCCCACCTGACGCGACGCCCGGCCGGGATCGTTCTCGAGCAGGATCTCGAGCACCTGCTCGGGGCTCGCGCCGGCCTCCAACAGCTCCAGCCCACGGGGACCGAAGGTGGTGTTGCAGAAGGCCTGGGTCGCGACCGCTCCCACGTCTCCCCGTCCCCAGGGAACGACGGAGCCGACCGCGAAGAACTTCGATGCGACGATCACCCCGGCCACTCCAGCCGTGGTGTCGCAGGCGACGAAGGAGAAGGTGGCGACGGGAGGTTCGCCCACCTGGCCGGTCGAGTGCGCCGGAACGATGGCGGCGACCAGAAGAAGACCTGCAGCCGCGAGGGCGCCCGCGATGCGCCAACAAGTTCGCACACAGCAGCTGCCGGACCGGCCGAACCGCGTGATCCCGGAACTCAGTTTCATTCGCGCGCCTCCTCCTCTGGGTCTGAAGAGCGGAAGTCTAGCGGAGGCACGGAGGACGGTCGACAACCGTTGCCAGTCCAGGGCGTTGTCTTCGGCGCGATTTTGAGGCAAATTCTCGGCACTCGGCCAACGACTCCGGATGTTGGCCATCGACCTGGGGCGCGCTCGAACCGAGTTCCGGAGTTCACTCATTCGTTCGCGCGCGACCTCCTAAGTGCTTGATACTAGGTCACTCAAAACAAGTCGACATAGGGTGGGTCCAGGACGTGCGGGTCATCATCGTCTGTCAGGAGGCGGTGCTGGTGGAGGGCATTCAGTGCCTCCTCAGCGAGTTCGGCGACCAGATAGAGATCGTCGGTACCACGGACAGCGGACGCGAGGGAATCGAGCTCGCCCGCGAGAAGTCGCCCGAGGTGGCCATCGTCGGGTTGACCCTGACGGACCTCAACGGGGTCGACACCACTTCGGCCCTCGTAGCCGATGATCCCGAGCTGCGCGTTCTCATCCTCGCCGCCAATCCCAAGGAGGAACCCCTCCAGGAGCTCTTGGCTGCCGGGGCGCGCGGCTACCTCACCACCACGAGCACGGCAGAGGAGCTGGCCCACGCGCTGGAGCTCCTGGCCGACGGAAAGAGCTACCTCTCCCCGGAGACGACCGACGTCCTCCTCGGACAGCAGTTCGGCGGGGAGCCCCGAAGCGAAGACCCGGTCTACGCGAAGCTCACCCCACGCGAGCGCGAAGTTCTCCAGCTTCTGGCGAACGGGTCGGGAACGAAAGAGGTCGCTCACGACCTAGGCATCAGCTCCAAGACGGTCGACAGCCATCGTCGCAACATCATGGAGAAGCTCGAGACGGACAACTTGCCGGACTTGGTCCGACACGCCATCCGAGCGGGTCTGTGCTCTCTGGAGCCGGACGGCGTGTAGGCCGATGGCGAGCTGGCTGTCAGCATATGGCTGATAGCGATTCCTCTTCCGAGTGCCCTAGACTTTCTCCCTTCCACGGCGGCACGACGATGGGCGTCGTGAGTCCGAGCGAACGAAACGGGGCGAAGGAGAGCTGTGAGAAGTCGAAACCCGCTGATCCTCCTGATAGCAGAGGGCGAAGAAGAGACCCGGATCCGTTGGACTCGCATGGCCGAGGCGAACTCTCAGAACCTAGAGCTTCACTTCGTCCACGACGGAGAGCAGCTCCTCCAGTTCCTCCATCGGCAGGGCGAGTACGCGGAGCTGACCACGGCCCCCCATCTCGTCTTGATGAGCTGGACGCCGTCGACTCCGGGGACGAAGGACGCGCTCCTCGCAATGAAGCTCGATCCTCAGCTCAAGTTCCTTCCGACGATCGTGCTGGTCGAGAACGGCGACGCGAGGGAGATGATCGAGGCGTACCAACTCGGCGCGGCTTCCTGCTGCGCCCTGCCAACCACGGATGTCGACGTGGCCGAGTTCTTCGGCGCCGTCCGTGGCTTCTGGGGCGAGTTCGTCCGCTTCCCAGTCGGGCTATCTCGCGCAGGCCAGCATCCGGTTCACGGACGATGACGAGAACGGAGAGTCCCTCCGGGTGCAGCAACTCCGGCACTCTTCACTTGCCGGAGGGAGGGCTCGCTCCACTTCGAGCCGCGTCCATTGCGCCTTCCGGTAGCCGCCTCGTACGTGCGGCGGCCCAGAATGCCGCGACGAGCGAGAGAAGGCTGCCCGCGGCCAGAGCAACTTGCGGGCTGAAGCGAGTCGCCAACCCTCCCGCGAAGAGGCTTCCGATCGGCGTACTCCCCGCGAAGATGCTCACGTAGACGCTCATGACCCGCCCGCGGAGTTCATCCGGGGACGTGCGCTGGATCGTGGTGTTCGCCGTCGCCGTCATCCAGATCATGCAGAATCCGATGAAGAGCAGGTTGAGCGCGGCGAGCCAGACCGCGGGGAACCAAGGCGAGAACGCGAAGACCAGCCCTAGGAGAGAGAACCCGATCGCACCGCGCACCATCGTAGGGACGGGATCGAGGCGACTGAAGAACGCGACAGTGAGTGCGGCGATGAGAGACCCGATCCCGAACGAAGACATGAGTAGGCCAAACCCCTCGGCCCCGATCGCGAACTGGTCCCGCGCCATGCCCGGGAGAAGGACGTTGTAGTTGAGCCCGAAGGTGGCGACCACGCCAACGAGGACGATCGGGATCTGCACCACTGGAGTGCGGCGGATGTAGGAGATCCCGACGGTGAGCCCCTCTCGTATGCCTTCCCGCGCCCGCTCCGTGCCGCGGTAGAGGTTCGCGGGGCGCATGGCGAGGAGAGCGAGGATCACGCCGAGGAATGAGATCCCGTTGAGGAGAAACGCCACCTGCGTCCCGAGCTTTCCGATGAGTAGCCCCGCAATGGCCGGCCCCACGATCCGCGCGAGGTTGAACGCAGACGTGTTGAGCGCAATCGCGTTCATGACGTCGGCCCGTCCCACCAGCTCGATCGTGAACGACTGCCTGGTCGGCATGTCCACGACGTTGACGAGTCCGAGCACGGCGGCCAGCGCCATGACCTGCCAGGCCTCCACGACCCCACGGAACTGGAGGAATGCGAGCGTCAAGGCCTGGGCCGCAGCGAGCGACTGCGTGATGAGGAGCACGCGTCGCTTGTCGAACTTGTCCGCGAAGAGGCCCCCGATCATTCCGAAGAGCAGCACGGGAAGGAACTGCATCGCGAACACCATCCCGACCTGGAACGTGGAGTTCGTGAGCTCCAGGACGAGCCAGGATTGGGCGACGGACTGCATCCAGCCGCCCATCAGGCTCACGACCGAGCCGAACCAGTAGAGCCGGTAGTTGCGGTGGGACAGCGCCGCGAATCCGGACCGCATGGCCCGAAAGCGCCGAGGCGCGGGTGTAGGGCTGGAGTCCGGGCCGGGGCTGGAGTCCGGGCCGGGGCTGGAGCCAGGACCGGGGCCAGGGCTGGGGCCAGGGCCCGAGCCAGTTGGCTCGGTCGTCAGGTCGTCCTCCTCTCGAGGATCCGAACCGTCGACTCGACGGCATCTTCGATCGCGACGCGGGAGGTGTTGAAGACCAGGTCGTAGTTGGCCGGATCCTTCCACTCGAGCCCGAAGTTGTGCTTGATGTAGCGGGCTCTCTCGCGATCAGCGTCGTCGACCCGCTCAGTCGCGTCTTCGATGGAGAGCGAGTACCGCTCTGCGATCCGCCCGACTCGATCCAGCCGGCTCCCGACCAGCCGCACATGAAGCGCACCGGGATGGTCTCGCAGCACGAACGCTCCCCCGCGACCGACGATGACCGCATTTCCAGAGCGGGCCTCCTCCAGAACGACCTCGCGGACCGTAGCCGCGACCCGCTCGGGAGACGGAGTGTCGACGTAGACCTCTCTCGCCACCGGTCCAGGAGCCACGCTCTCCGGATTGGCGGACTGCATGGCGCGAAGGAGCCTCAAGATCAGGCTCTCGCTCCGCTCGTCCCAGCGTTCGACCACCTCCGCGGGGCACCTCATCCTGCGGGCCACCTCTTCGACCAGACTAGCGTCGGCGAAGTCCGAACCAAGCCGCGCGGCGAGGCTCCTCCCGAAGACATACCCACCGGACCCATATTCGCGAGACACCGTGACGATCGGCATTCTCTTCTCCTCGTGTGCGCCGGGCCGCATCTGCATCGCGGGCCGCTTCGGCATCGCACTGACCCAGTATCGACACCCCTCGGGCGACGGTTGAATCATAGACGAGAACGGGCCATCATCGCGGCCATGGAACGTTACGATCTCGTCGTCATCGGGTCCGGCCCAGCCGGACAACGCGCGGCCGTTCAGGCCGCGAAGTTGGGAAAGCGGGTCGCCATCGTGGAGAAGAAGCGCCTCATGGGCGGCGTCTGCCTCCACACCGGCACGATCCCCTCCAAGACATTCCGCGAAGCCGTGGTCCAACTCACGGCACGGCACCAGGCCGGGCTCGCGTTCAGCATCCAGCCGGTCGCGTCCGAAATCACGATGTCGGACGTCCTCGCCCGCTGCCACCGCGTCATCTCACTGGAGATGGACGTGGTCGCCCATCAGATGCGTCGGAACAGGATCACGCTCATCGCCGGCACCGCGAGCTTCGTTTCGCCAGGGCGCCTGGTCATCGACTCGGATGACCAGAAGACGGAGATCGAGGCCGACAAGGTCGTGATCGCGGTCGGAACGACTCCGGCGAGACCGGACGGGGTCGACATCGACGGCAAGTCCGTCATCGACTCGGACGATGTGCTCGAACTGGAGACGCTGCCCCGCACGCTCACCGTGGTCGGCGCAGGCGTGATCGGCGCCGAGTACGCATCGATGTTCGCCGCGCTCGGGGTCGAAGTGACGGTTATCGACAAACGTGACACCCTTCTCCCCTTCCTCGACCGGGAGATCTCCGATTCACTGACCTACCAGATGCGAAACCAGAACGTCACATTTCGCTTCGGGGAGGAAGTCGCCCAGGTCCACGTGCGGGAGGATGGCGACGCCGAGGCCATCCTCGCTTCGAGCAAGCGGGTCGTCTCCGACGTCCTCCTCTACTCGATCGGGCGAGTCGGAAACGTGGCCAAACTGGGACTGGACGCGGCCGAGATCACCGCGGACTCCCGCGGCCGGATCCAGGTCGACGAGAACTACCAGACCCAGACGAAGGGCATCTACGCCGTCGGAGACGTCATCGGCTTCCCTTCGCTCGCCGCGACGTCGATGTACCAAGGACGCCACGCCGCCTGTCACGCCTTCGGCGTCGAGATCACCGCACTCCCCCATCTCTTCCCGTACGGGATCTACTCCATTCCGGAGATCTCCATGGTCGGGAAGACAGAAGAAGAGCTGACGAAGGACGGCGTCCCTTACGAGTTCGGAGTTGCCCGGTACAAGGAGATCGCTCGCGGAGCGATCCTGGGAGACGACACCGGCCTCCTCAAACTGCTCTTCCACGCCGAGACACGCGACATCCTCGGCGTCCACATCATCGGCACGGCAGCGACGGAGCTCGTCCACATCGGACAGACCGCAATGGCCCTCGGTGGAACGATCGATTTCTTCGTTCAGAACGTGTTCAACTACCCGACCTTCGCCGAGTGCTACAAGGTCGCGGCTCTAGATGGCTACAACAAGGTCGGGCCCCGTCCGTCGGACCCGCCTCATCCCGGCACATGATCCAGAAGACCGACCTTCCGATCACGTACGACGACGTCCGCGCCGCGTGGAAGCACGTCGGTGCGCACCTGGAGCCGACCCCACTACGCAGGTATCCACTCCTCGATGAACTCGTCGGCGCGACCGTGTTCGTCAAGCACGAGAACCTCCAGCCGACCCACGCCTTCAAAGCGAGGAATGCGTTCTCGGCGTTGGGGCAACTCGGCCCGGAGGCTCGACGCCGTGGCGTCATCGCCGCCACGCGCGGAAACCACGGGCTCGGACTCTGCTACGCAGGACAGACCCTCGGCATCGGCGTCACCATCTGTGTCCCCGTCGGTAACAACCCCGAGAAGAACGCCGCGATCCGGTCGTTCGGCGCGACACTCGTCGAAGAGGGGCAAGACTACGACGAGACCTTGGAGATCGCGAAGCGACTCGCGGCCCGCGATGGTCTCCACACCGTGCACTCGACGAACGACCGCACGGTCATCGCCGGAGCAGCCACGCTCACTGACGAGATCCTGGCGCAGCTGAGCTGTCAGGAGTCGGACGACGAGGAGATCCGGAAGGTCAGGTCGGGGCTCGCGGCGCCGGGGCCGATCGGGGTCTCGCTGCCGCTCGACCTGTTGGTCATCGCTGTCGGTGGAGGATCGCAGGCAGTTGGTGCACTCACCGTCCTGGCCGAACGTGCGCCGGGGCTCGAAGTGTGGGGCGTGCAGGCAGCGAACGCTCCCGCGCAGCAGAAGAGCTGGCTGGCCGGAGAGAACGTCACGACCGAGAGTGCCGACACCATCGCAGACGGGCTGGCCACCCGCACGTCGTACGAAATGACCCGCTCGGCCCTGCGCGCCGGACTCGAGCGGTTCCTCCTCGTGAGCGAGGACGAACTTCGGAACGCGATCCGCGTGTTCCTCGACACCACACGCTCACTCTCGGAACCCGCGGGCGCGGCCGGCCTCGCCGGAGTCTTGCAGTGCCGGAAGGAACTGAGGGGCCGCCGTGTTGCGGTCATCCTCTCGGGCGCGAACATCGACCGCGCGACGCTCGCGAGCGCACTGGCGGAATAGACTCGCCCTAGCCGGTCGCGGGAACGGCACCGACGGCGCGTCTGATCGTTGGTCATGGATCGCGAGCAGGGGAATCTGGCGTGTCCGCCGGGAGACGCATGGACGGGATGTCGAGCGAGTCCCGCTCTAGGTCTGGCCGCCGCATGGGAGTCCAAGTGATGAGGTCTGTCGTCTTTCCACTCCTGTCCCTCGTCTGCATGCTGCCCGTGCTCTGCGAGCAGACTCTGGTATCCACTGCGAGAGCCGCGTCGACGCACGAATCGGGCGCCAGCACCAGCACCGGCACCGCTTCCGCACCGGCGTCAGGATCGATCACCGGTTGGGACGCGTTGGCCACGGTGGGCGCGCATGTAGAAGCGATCCTCGAGGACGGCACGACCCTCGTCGGAACGGTGGATGCCTTGGACACCGAGTCGATCACGCTGGTCACGGAGCGGTTCGGCACCCTCGTCCTGACCCGCGCCGAGGTGAAGTCCCTACGGATCGAAGCGCCGGGATCATCTGACGAACCTTCCGCTCCGGGAACCGGGCCGGGGACGTCGCTCGAGGAACCGACCGTACCGGGGGCCGGGCCGGCGGGCTCCCCCATCGAGCAATCGACACCCGGTGCCGGACCGGCGACGAAGGAACGCGTAACCGTCTGGGGAACGGAGTCGGAACCGGTGACGCCGGAGCCGGCCACCCGTCGCCGGTACGAGAACGGTTGGTACGTCGACCCTGACTACAACTCGCTCCTCCTCGTCCCGACATCCGAGACCCTACCGACCGGAGACTCGTACTACCGCAACTTCGAGCTCCTCTTCAACAATGGTGGGATCTCTCTCACGGACGACGTGAACCTCAGCTTCATGGCCGCTTTCCCGGTCACGTCCGATTTCACCGTGTTCGGAGCCGGCGCGAAGATCCGGATCGTTCGCCGTGACGAGTACGGGATCGGAATCGCCGTGGCGGGAAGCATCACGGGCACTGGGGACGAAGCGGTCGAAACGATTTCCGCGATCGCCAGCGTGGGAGACAAACGCCGCAGCCTCTCCGCCTCCATCAACGTGGGAGCGAGCGACGGCGACGCCGCCACCTTCGTGCTCGCCGGCGCCGACTTCCAGTTCGCACCGCGAGCCAAGGTCCTGGTCGAGTACGGCAACTCCACCGAGGGCTTCTCGGACGACGAGTTCTACGGAATCATGAACTTCGGCATCCGCGTGTTCTGGGAGACGACGAGCTTCACCATCACCGGCTTCCGCCCGCTCGCCTCGGACCTCGACGACTTCATCGCCTTCCCGCTCGTCAGCTTCTCGGCGCACTTCTAGACGAGCCGGAGGGTGGATGGGGACGGCGTGTTCTCGTGGGGTGAACCGGAGGCGGCCAGCGACACTCGACGGCAGTTCCTTTGAAGTGGTGGCGCGCCCGGAATGGTGGCGTTCGGCATGGTGGACCGCGAGCACCCAGATCCGCAACGGCTGCCCGGAACCGCTCGCAGCTCGGCTCGGACGAACCATCCGGACCATCTGCACCAAGCGACGGGCAGAGGTCGGGATAGGGGAGGCATCCGAAGACACCTACCCCTCCCACAGATCCGGACGTGCAGATTTCCCGCATCCGGCTCCTCAGATCAGGGATTCGACACGGACGGGAAGAGTCGGTGTACGATCCGCGCAGCTGGAAGGGGGAAGCGGTCACGGAGAAGAGCCCAACGACGCCACGTGATGCGGGTGCGCTGGGATCGACGCCGGAGCCACTTCACCCAGGAGCGAGTCGCTTGCCAGGCAAGCACGCGGAGCAGCCGAGCGTTACCGCTCATGCCGTAGTAGGCATAGTGCCCGCGGAGCTTGCGGCAGAGGACTCGATGCTGCTCCGGGATCGGAAGGTGTCGATGTCGTCGGCACCATTCCGAGAGATCACGAAGCGATCGATGCAACCGGGACGAAGCCGTCTGTGGTTGCACCAGCCAGTGCCTCCGGTTCAGGGTACGGCGCCAGGTGAACGTGAAGCCGAGGAAGTCGAACGTTCGTCCCCTCGGCCCTCGCTCTCTGGGGCCTCCTGCACCCGGAGGGTGGAACGGAAGCAGGCGGGTCTTCTCCGGATGAAGACGGAGACCGAACCGCTCGAACCGTTTCGGGAGCGTCGCGAAGACCCTGCGGGCATCAGACTCCGAAGCGAACCCGAGGATCGCATCGTCCGCATAGCGAACGAGGA
Organism: Candidatus Eiseniibacteriota bacterium; assembly: GCA_020633975.1. Lineage (GTDB taxonomy): Bacteria > Eisenbacteria > RBG-16-71-46 > CAIMUX01 > CAIMUX01 > JACKCR01. Next base: position 1,815,995 of record JACKCR010000002.1, read on the forward strand.
TCGCATCTCCGGACAACCGAGGAAGAACCTCCTCGTGGAACCAGAGATCGAGCACTTCATGGAGATAGATGTTCGCCAGGATCGGAGAGACCACACCACCTTGTGGGGTCCCCTCCTTCGTTCGGCGCCACTGCCCATCTTCGAGAACTCCGGCTTTCAGCCACTTGTGGATCGTACGACGGAGCACTCCGTCTCGTACCCGTTGGTCCAGAAAGCTCCGGAGATGGCGATGGTCTAGATGATCGAAGAAGCCCTGGATGTCGAGTTCGATCACCCAGCCTCCTCCCCGACGCGTCATCCAGCTGTTCCAGGCCTGGATCGCCTGGTGGGCCGAACGTCCCGGTCGGTATCCGTAGGAACAGTCCAGAAAGTCCTGCTCGTAGATCGTCTCCAGCACCATCGCGACCGCTCGCTGAAGGATCTTGTCCTCGTACGTCGGGATCCCGATCGGTCTCGGCGATCCGTCCGCCTTCGGAACATACCTCCGCTTCACCGGGGGCGCGTAGTAGCTGCCGGTCTTGAACCGGCCGAGAAGATCTTGCAGGTTCTCCTCGAGATCCCGCTCGTACTCCTCCGCCGTCTGACCGTCCACTCCACTCGCACCGTCTCGGCGCGTCCGCCGCTGCGCTTCCCGTAGCCACTCCATATCGATGTAGTGACCCAAGGTCGTCAGCGCCATCTTCGGCCGCCTCTGAGCCAGTTCTTCTATCCTTCGGAGTCGCGTGGACACCGTCTGGGAGTTCTGGTCCCCCATGGTCTTTCCCTCCTCCGGTTCCCTCATCCGGCTCGGCCTTCCCTCCACGGGCTCCCGTTGGGTTGGTTTCCCCGCTTCCTCGGTACTATGCCGAGCTCCGACATCTCCCTGCCCGTCCAGTCCCGCTCATGGGTTTCGCGGGACCTTGACCAGCGTGACGCTCCTGTTCCGCGTCCTCAGCTCCGAACGTCTGGAACTCAGGTCGTTCGCGGAGTCTTCTTCGGCGACTCCCTCTCCGTTCCGCCAGAAGCAAGGAGACTCTCCCGTGTTCCTGGACCACCCCCATACCTACATGCTCTGCCCCACGACCCCGGCTGAGGTCCCTCGGCTCGACCCGGCACGCCGAGAGAGTTTGCCTTCCGCCCCGAGAACGGCGTCGGCTCCTCGCTACTTCCCAGATTGCGGGGCTTCAATGACAGAGCCTGCAGGATCCCCGTGTACGCTTCACCCGAGACGATCACCCGCTCGAGCGCAACACTCGGTCCCAACCGTGGGCCGTACGGCTGGCAGGACTCGGACCTGCTAGGTGGCTACGAAAGGTTTCCGATTCTCTTCCCCCTTTCCCAGGCTTTGCACGGCACACTCTCAGCGCTGAGACTCCGGCGTGTCTCTTCCGTCTGGACATCATTCGGCTCGAGGGGACGCAGCCCACACTTCCTCGCATTCCTGACGGCCCTTCGATCAGCCATCGCACGAAGGACGACTACATATCGGCTGAACGCGCCGACCGTCTCGTTTGAGGTTGAGCGCACCCGGTACATCACAAAAACATCTGTCCTGTACAACATAGTCCTTGACACTTCTACAGCGACGCATTTCCAAACGCGGACCCCACTCCAGGAATGCACCCTGTAGTCGCGCTCGTCGCCCAGCATCCAACGATCGCCTGCCCTCGACCCTTCGAGGCTCGAAACGACTGCGTAGTCGGCTCTCGCGCCCGCAGACGAGCTCGCATTCGGCCATGGTAGATTGAGACTGTCAATGGTGACCCCCGGGGGGACCGGGAAAGCAAGGAATGCCAGCCACGAAGTCTGAAGGGAACCAGGTTCCAACCACGCTCTCCGACGACGACCTGATCATTCGAGCAGATGAGGTCGCACGAACCGAGCACGACACCAGTCTTTCACTGCTCGATCTACTTCTCGAGATGGACCGCCGATCGATCCATCTGTCGCTCGGCTACTCGTCGCTCTTCGACTACTGCACGCGGCGTTGGCTCTTCTCGCGGGCCAAGGCCGGTCGGTACATTGCCGTCGCGCGAGCGATGCGGAAGTTCCCTGGGCTGCGGTCGCTCCTCGACCAGCGACAGCTCACGATCGGCAACGCAGCCCAGGTCGTCGGGATCCTGAGCAGGGAGAACGCACGCGAGATCCTGGCCCGGGTGTCCGGTCGTACCTATCGGGAGATCGAAGAGATCGCAGCCGCGTATCGCGACGCGAAACCAGTACGTGAGGTGCTGCGGCCGATCGGGATCGGCGGACGGAAGACACCCAGGCACAGCGGGTCGGCTAGCTCGGGCGACTTGTTGGGAGCATCGGCCACGTCGCGTGATTGCGGCGGTTCGCGGGCGATCGACCCCTCCGGCGCCCCCGATACTCGTTGCGTCGCGAATCAGTTGATCGCGAGTTCCGACAGGTTGGGCCAGCTGCAAGCCGGTCACGCCAACGACGCGGTCCGCGCGGTAGCCCGCGCGAATCCGGCATGCGCGGCCCGGGACGTCCCGACCGAATCGACTGGTTGTGGTGCGGCCGACACTTCCGGCGGTTCTTCCGACTCCCAGTCCGAGACTCGGTACGAGGTCCGCTTCTCGCTCGGTCGGCCTGCGGTACAGAAGCTCCATCGGGTGCAAGCCATCCGCTCGAACCACACGACTCTCGAAGATCTGTTCGAACTGCTGCTCGAAGAGTATCTCGAGCGACACGATCCGAAGCGACGTCTGGAGCGCAGGGATCTGCGGAGCGAACGACGCAGGCAGAAGGAGGAGCGGGCGGCGGCGGTCTCGGGCGATCACGGAACGGCAACACCCGCGGACGCCGAACGCGACGATCCAGCTCCGGCAGCAGGAGTAGGGACCGGGCGCGATCCGGCACGAAGCCGGGAATCGCAAGACCACCGAGTGCGAACCCGCCGCTCGCGACACGTCCCGGCCCCAGTGCGTGACCTCGTGTTCGAGCGCGACGACGGACGGTGCACATTCGTCGGCCCGGAGGGCAAGCGGTGCGCTGCGACTCGACACCTACAGATCGATCATGTCGTCCCGTACTGCCGCGGCGGAACGCACGAACCCCACAACCTCCGGCTGCTGTGCGGGCGGCACAACCGCTCCGAAGCGAGAAGACTGCTCGGAGACGTCGGCGTCCCCCAGCAACGGAGTCTCAGCGCTGAGACTCCGCCGCGGAGATCCTCCGCAGACCCCTAGCTTTGGGGACATCGGGCCGAAGCTCAGAAGGGAATGACCGCGTGCAGGTCGTCTCCAGGTGTTCGCCGACCGGCAAGGGGCGCTACAACATGGCTGTTGTGGGTGCTGACGGTCGGCGGCACGCAGTACGCGAGGCTGTTGTGGGTGCCGACGGTCGGCGGCACGCAGTACGCGAGGCTGTTGTTGGTGCCGACAGTCGGCGACACGCAGTACGCGAGGCGGTTGTGGGTGCCGACGGTCGGCGGCACGCGTTACGCGAGGCTGTTGTGGGTGCCGACGGTCGGCGACACGCGCTACGCGAGGTTGTTATAGGCTTTCCCGGACGACGTACGGGATGACTCTCATCGGTCGGAAGGGCGGCGGACGGCGGGGCGGCGGCGCATCCATGGAGTCGGACGTGGGGCTGTGTCCAGCAAGCTGGACAGGAGCCGCGTTGCAGCTCCTTCCGCCCGCAGCCCTGAACCATCTCTCCATCCTCTTCGAGGGAAGAGTCCCGAGATGATCGAGCGGTCAGTTACACGAAGTTCTGTACAGTCCCTTCTGGACGGTCCTGCAGCTTCCGCCCACACTGCCGCCCGAACTGCCACCTGCACTCCGCCCAGGGCGACGCTACCGCGCGACGCGAACGACGCGTTCGCTGGCCCACAGCGCTCCGTCGACGCTGGCCCACCGCAGGTAGTAGGTCCCGCGAGCGAGTCGGCCGATCCCGTCCGCGTCCTCGAGCGACACGCGGGTACCATCCGCTCCGGGCGACGCGGGCGTGTCACCGGCTCGGAGCGACACCCGGCGTTCGGCTAGCAGCCGTCCGGAGACGTCGACCAACGTCAGGATCCCCTCCGGTTCACCTGCCGGAGCCCGGAGCGAAACCTCGATCCGATCGACGAACGGGTTCGCTCCGACGACCGCGAGTCTACCTCCCCCAGCAAGGGACTCCACCCCAACGCTCCCCCCACCGTCCACTACGTCGGAGACGGCCGGGACAGCGATCTGGTACGTCGATCGCGCGTGCGTGAATGCGGTGAGGGTCCGCGTGCTTTCGTGGAAGTTGAGGTCGTGGATCACGCAGACGGGTAGTCCCGCGCCGAACGGTGCCCAGGTGGATCCGGTGTCGTTGCTCACGTAGACACCGACGTCGAGACCGACGAAGAGGCGACGGCCGTCTTCGGGGTCGATCGCAATTGCGTTCACCGGAGCGTCGGGTAGTGGCCCGCCGAGTCCGGCGCCGTCGATCGCGGTCCAACTAGCGCCTGCGTCGGTGGTGCGGAAGAGATGCGGCGTCGTCTCGCCCCAACGATAGCCGGAGAGCGCGACGTAGGCGGTCTGGTCGTCGTCCGGGTCCACCGCGACTCGCGTCACCCAGCGCACGGGGAGTCCGGTATCGATCCGCGTCCAGTTCGCGCCCCCGTTGCCTGTCGTCCAGACTCGTCCGTCAGACGTGCCTACATAGATGCGAGAGGAGTTCGAACGCGCGACCGCGATCGTCGTGATCGTGTGGTTGGCGTCGTCCGTTCCGTCGGTGAGATCGGGAGAGATCGACGTCCAGCTCGTGTTCGTGCTCGAGCGCCAGAGACGGTACGTACCGAAGTAGCGCGTGTATGGAGCCGAAGGGGCGTGCACATGCGGAGTGGACCAGTTCCGACGCTCGCTCCCTGGGATCCCGCCGGTCGCACCGTTCCAGCTACCGCCGTCGTTCGACGAGTAGTAGAGGTTCCCGTACTGGTACTCGACCCAGATGTGGCTGGAGTTGGTCGGGTCGACGAGCGGGTAGAACCCGTCGCCTCCGAAGAGTTCGATCCAGTCGTCATCCGATCCGGTCGTGGTGCGGTTCGTGCCGTTGTCCTGCGCACCTGCGTAGATCCGGTTGACGTTCTGCGGATCGACCGTGCCCGCGTAGAACTGCGTGATCGGAAGCGTCTCGACATGCGACCAGGTTCCGCCGTCGTTGCTCGAGAGGTAGACGCCACCGTCGCCGACCAGGATCTGCCTCGACGCGTTGTTCGGGTCGATCCAGAAGTCGTGATGGTCGACGTGGGCTCCGGCCCAGCGCTGGGACCACGATCCGCCCGCATTCGTCGTGCGGTAGAGGTCGTAGCCGTAGGCGTAGACGTCGTTCGGATCGGTCGGGCTCACTTGCACGTTGCCGAAGTACCAACCGTAGGAAGCGAACACGTCTCCGAGGCCGGCGTCGTTCACCTGCGTCCAACTCGTGCCGCTGTTCGTGGAGCGATAGAGCCCCATGAAGTAGCCGGGATCGTCTGCGTAGATTGCATAGACGATGTTGGGAGAGCTCGCCGCCACCGACAGTCCGATCCGTCCGACGTTGGATCCGCTCGGAAGTCCGCTCGTCAGCTCGGTCCAGCTGTCTCCTCCATCGGTCGTGCGGTAGACGCCACTCGTGAGACCGCCGACTTTGCGACGCGACGGACCGCGGAGCCGCTCCCATGCGGCCGCATAGATTCGGGACGGATCACTCGGATCGATCGCGAGGTCGACGACGGACGTGGAGTCGCTCACGAAGAGCACCTGCTCCCAGTCGAGACCAGCGTTGGTCGAACGGTAGACGCCGCGGTCCGGTCCCGGGAGCCAGAGGCTGCCGAGGACGGCGACGTAGAGGCGCGACGGATCGGTTGGGTCGACCACGATCCGTCCGATGTGCTCGCTCTCTTCGAGCCCGCGATGCTCCCAGGTGTCACCGCCATCAGTCGAGCGGTAGACACCGTCGCCGGCGAACGAGTCGCCACTCGCATTCGCCTCTCCCGTCCCGACCCACACTTCGTCCGGATCCGTCGGTCCGAGCGCAATGGCGCCGACGGAGAGCACGGCCGTGTCGTCGAAGATCGGTTCCCAGCTCGCGCCAGCGTCATCGGAGCGGAAGACACCGCCCGCCGCGATTCCGGCATAGAACCGGTTCGGTGAGGATGGATGTACGCCGACGGCGGTGAGCCGGCCCCCGATGTTGATCGGCCCGACCGAGGACCACGTGTCGGCCCCGCGCTCGCCGGCCGAGGACGGTCCGTCCGCCGGGAACGCCCTATCGCCGAAGACGCCAATCCGGTCCGCCCGCGCTTGCTCCATCGCCGCGATCGGAGCCGCGGCCGCGTAGTCCCGCTCCGGGAACGCGCGCTGGTCGTGGAACCAGTCGTTCGGGAGGTACCCCGCCTTCTTTCCGGTCAGGAATTGGCCGGACTCCTCCTCCTCGTCCACGAGACCCGCGCCTTCCGGGTGCTGCCCCGAGTTCACCAAGACGGCCGCGATCACGCCGAAGCCGACGACTCCGGACAGCGCGAGCGCAGCGAGACGCCTCCGGCCCGGCCCCGCAACCGCAGAACGGTCAGCGTGGGACCGTGCGGGTGCCGAGCGAGTGCCGACCGGGCGAGTGCCGTCTCCGCGAGTGCCGTCCGGGCCGGTCTCAGTCAGGCGAGTGCCATCTGGGCGAGTGCGATCTGGGCCGGCGCTCTCGGAACGCCGGCCGCGGGGGGCATCTGAGTTGTCATGCACGAGTGGATCCTCCTCCCAACGAGTATACGGGGTTTCGTCTCCCGAACGAGAGCCGACCCTGCTCAACGAGAGCCGACCCTGCTCGGGGATGCGGTTTCGCCCTTCGGCCCGATCGGGTAGCATGGGGCCTCGCCTAAAGACGATCCGAGTCGATGCCGATACGGAGATCGTTGCCGCTACGGAGATGTGACCATGAAGAGACCCTTTGCCATCTGGATCCTCGCTCTGTTCCTGTTCCAACTGGTCGCGCCGACCTGGATCCTCGCGCAGTCGACGGCGAGATTCGAGGTGACAGTGAGCGCGAACTCGCTGAACGTGCGGTCCGGGCCGGGGACCGACTTCGACGTCATCGACTCCGTGAAGAAGGGCGACCAGGTCATCGGACTCCGCGAGGACTCCGGTTGGGTGCAGGTCGAGCTGCCCGCAGGCACGATCGGGTGGGTCTCGAAGAGACACGTCACGATTGGTGAGGCACTGGCCGCGCCCGAGCCCCCTCCCACGCCGACGCAGCCGGCCGAACCGATCCAGCGCCAGCAGCCGATGGAGACGATGAAGCCCAAGTCCGGTGGCGGTGGCGGATTCGGTAGCGTGCTCAAGTGGACGTCGCTGATCGGCGCCGTCGCGCTCGGTGGATACGCCTACTACGAGAAGACCCAGGGCGACGACACCTACGACGAGTACGAAGCGGCAGCGACCGCCGATCCGCCGGACGTCGAACTCGCGCAGCAGAAGTGGGAAGAGACCGGCGATCACGACGACAAGGCCCAGCTCTACGGGATCGTCGCCGGTGGACTCTTCGGCCTCTTCCTCCTCCAGCAGTTCGTCTTCACGAGCGGTGGCGACAGCGCCGAGATGCAGCATCCTTCCGAGCTTCCGGTCGGGCTCGCGTTCAACCCGAAGAACGGCGAGGTCCGCGCGAACCTGCTCCAGGTTCGCTTCTAGGTACTGACCCCTTGAAGCCGCCTCTTTCCGAGACCTCTCTCGCCGACTTGCGGGAGAGGTTTCTCGTTCAGGGAGATCCCTGTTCCCCCCAGACTCTCGGCCGACTCCGTCAGGATCCGAGAAAGGGCGTCCAAGCGCTGGCCGAACAGCTCGCCCGTCGATCCGCTCGTGCGCGGGCAGAGAACCGGCGGATGGACGACCTCCTCGCCTTCGAGCGCGAACGCTGGGGCAAAGGAATCATCCGGATCGCGGGAACGGACGAAGTCGGCGTCGGACCGCTTGCCGGCCCGGTCGTCGCGGCCGCGGTCATCCTGCCTCCGGACGTGCGCGTGGAAGGCGTCAACGACTCGAAGCAGCTTCGCCCCGAGCAGCGCGAGGCGCTCTCCCTCGAGATCCGCGAGAGAGCCGTCACGTTCGCGTTCGGAGAGGCGAGCCTCGAAGAGATCGAGCGGATCAACATCCGGAACGCAGGCTTCCTCGCGATGAGACGCGCCCTCGAGGCGCTCTCCCCCGAGCCCGAGCTGGTCGTGATCGATGCGCACCGTCTCGACGGACTCCCCTGGCCGCAGGAGCCGGTGATCAAGGCCGACGCGTCGATCCACTGCGTCGCCTGCGCCTCCGTGCTCGCGAAGGTGCACCGCGATGCGTACATGGTGGAGATGGACCGTCTCTATCCCGGATACGGGTTCGCGGAGCACAAGGGCTACGGCTGTCCTTCGCACCTGGACGCGCTGAAGCGTCTCGGTCCGTCGCCGATCCACCGTGCCGGGTTTCATTGGGCGGGACGGCAGCTCAGCTTGTTCGGCGACTAGGTTCGGCGACTGACGTTCGGCGACTGACGTTCGGCGACCGACCGGTCCCTTTCGATTCCCTGTGATGCGCGCGCAACGCGCGGGTCTACCCCTGGGGCGCCAACCTCAGGAGGTAGTCCATGCGTACGAACGATCCCCATCGTCGACTCCACACGTTCCTCCCGGCCGCGTTCATCCTCGCGGCGGCAGTCGTGTACTGCTTCTTTCCGGCGTGGGGACCGCCCGATGGAGCCGTTCTCAGCCTATCTCCCGACTGGTGGACCGCGGCGCAACAGTCGATCGCCGCACGCGAGTACGAGGTCTCTCCCGACGAGGCCGGTCTCGGTAGTCCGAACCGCGCCCAGAACCTACGTATGCACTTCGCGCCGGAAGGTCTCGTAGTTCGTCCCCGGATCGACGGCACCGCGTGGCACTGGTCGTGGCGGACCGAGTCCTTCGGGCGGCCGGGCGCAACAGAGACGATCTCGCCGGTCGATCCTCGCGCCGACGCGTACCGGGTCGAGTACGAACATCCGGGTCTCGTCGAGTGGTACGAGAACCGTCCCGACGGCGTGGAGCAGGGGTTCCGGATCGAGGCTCGTCCCGCCGGCAAAGGCGAACTCAGGATCGACGGTCGTTGGGATGGCGACCTCTCGGGAGAGTTCGCCGAGGCAGACGGCGCGGTCGACTTCTCCACGAACGCGGGAGTTCGCGTACTCCGGTACGGTGGCCTCCACGTCACGGACGCGAGCGGCGCGACGCTGCCGTCCTCCCTCTCGCTCGCGGACGACGTCGTCACCTTGTCGATCGACGATGACGACGCGGTCTATCCGATCCTCGTCGACCCGATCCTGACCACTCCCGACTGGACTTGGGAGTCCGACTACGCCGGGGCGTATGTCGGCGCGACGGTGGCTACGGCGGGAGATGTGAACGGCGACGGATACAGCGACCTCTTGGTCGGGACTCCGCGCTACGACGGCGGCCAGGTCGATGAAGGTGCGGTCTACCTCTTCTACGGAGGCGCGAACGGTCCGTCCTCATCTCCCGACTGGATGATCGAAGCGGACCTCGCGAACGCCTGGCTCGGCTACTCGATCTCGACCGCCGGCGACGTGAACGGAGACGGCTACGACGACATCCTCGTCGGCTCTCCGCATTTCGAACTCGGCGACTTCGCCGAGGGGATCGCACTCGTCTTCCTCGGCTCGGCCAGCGGACCGGCGCACAGCGCGGACTGGTACTACCAGTCGAACCAGGCGTCGGCCTACTTCGGCCGCTCCGTCGCCTACTTGGGAGACGTCAACCGCGACGGCTACGACGACATCGCAGTCGGCGCAGATCGCTACTCGAACGGCCAGTCGAACGAGGGGCGGGTCTACGCGTTCTATGGATCTGCGGCCGGCGTCCCCGCCTCCCCGAGCTGGACGGCCGAGGTGAACCAGGCGGGGTGCGGATTCGGCGGATCCGTCTCGGGTGCGGGCGACGTCAACGCCGACGGCTATCCAGACCTCATCGTCGGCGCCTCGAACTACATCACCGGCTCGACCATCGGCGCTGCGTTCCTCTACCACGGCAGCGCGAGCGGTCTCACGGGGCCGAACCGGATCCTCTTCGGTGACGACGACATCCTCTTCGGCGAGTGCGTCGCAGGCGCCGGGGACGTGGACGGCGACGGCTACGCTGACGTTTTGGTCGGAGCGCCGAACTACAACGAGGGCTCGACCTACACCGGCAAGGCGTACCTCTATCCGGGATCGTCCAGCGGAGTCACCGCGGATCCCGTCTGGGAGTACGAGGGCGAGAGCACCTACGCACACTTCGGGGCGGCCCTCGGCACGGCGGGCGACGTCAACGGTGACGGCTACGCGGACGTGATCGTCGGTTCGCACGAGTACACGGGAAGCCTCGAGGAAGAGGGCGTCGCCTACGTGTTCTACGGCTACCACACCGGCCTCTCCCCGGAACCTGTCTGGAGAACCGAGGGCAACATCGAGTTCGCGTCGTACGGCACTTCGGTCGCGACGGCGGGAGACCTCAACGGAGACGGATTCAGTGACCTCGTGGTTGGCGCGCCGTACGTCACGAACGGTCAGGCCGGTGAGGGCCGTGTCTACGTCTACTTCGGTTCGGGAGACGGACCGAGGACGACGGCAGGATGGGTCACGGAGTCGAACGCAGCGAACACACAGTACGGCTACTCGGTCGCGGGCGCCGGCGACATCAACGGCGACGGATTCGACGACGTACTCGTCGGCGCATCCAACTTCGACAACGGGCAGATCTTCGAGGGCGCTGCGTTCCTCTTCCTGGGATCCGAGCTGGGACTGAACGCGATCCCATCCTGGTACGCAGAGGGCGAGCAGGAGTACGCGTCCTTCGGGCGTTCCGTCGCAGGTGCCGGAGACGTCAACGGCGACGGACTGGAAGACATCCTCATCGGCGCGGACAACTACACGCAGACGGAATCGCGGGAAGGAGCTGCGTTCCTCTGGCACGGCTCGGTCACCGGAGTTCCGGCCGGAGGCCCCGTGGGCAGTCCGGCCACGGCGGACTGGGCAGCCTACGGCGGCCAGGAAGAGGCGGGCTTCGGATTCGCCATCGCGTCGGCCGGCGACGTCGATGGAGACGGCTTGGCGGACGTCATCGTCGGCGCATACGCCTACGACAACGGCCAGATCGACGAAGGCGCGGCGTTCGTCTACCTCGGTTCCGACGACGGCCTCGAAGAAACGCCACAGTGGTTCCATGACTGTGACCACGCGAACGCGTACTACGGCGTGTCCGTCGGGTCCGCCGGGGACTTCAACGGCGACGGGCTGAGCGACGTCATCGTCGGCGCCATCCGCTACGACCACCCCACGGCCGGAGAGGGCGCCGCGTTCGTCTACCTCGGTTCGTCCGCCGGCGTTTTGCCTGGAGCGCCCTACTGGTACGCGGAGAGCAACGAAGAGAACGGAAACCTCGGCTACTCGGTCGCCGGAGCTGGCGACATCAACGGCGACGGGATCGGCGACGTCGTCGTCGGAGCTCCGGAAATGGATGCCCCTGCAGTCGACGGTGGACGGGCGTTCGTCTGGTACGGCGGTTCCCCGGCGCCCCCGAACGGGAATCCGACGAACGCCGCCTGGTCTGCGGGCCGGAACGAGCTCGGCGCCTGGTTCGGTCGGAGCGTCGCGTCTGCCGGAGACCTCGACAACGATGGCTACGGAGACATCATCATCGGCGCTCCCCTCGACACGGCACCGGGGAGCCCGTACGAAGCGGAAGGTACCGCGTTCGTCTATCTCGGTTCGGCCGACGGAATCGGAGTCGGCCCAGCCGACTGGTACGGTTCGGGAGGCAACGACGGATCCCGCTACGGTTGGGCCGTTGCCTGTGCGGGGGACGTGAACGGCGACGGCGCGAGCGACCTCATCGTCGGCGCGCACCGTGCGAACCACGGACAGGTCGACGAAGGCCGCGCCTACCTCTACTACGGCAACGGCAGCCGCGGACTCGCCCGTCTTCCCCGACAGTGGCAGACAGATCTCTCACGGCCGATCGCCCCGCTCGGCCGGTCGAACGAACCCGACGAGTTCGGCGTCCTCGCTCGCCTCCGCTCCCCGGAGGGTCGCGGCATGGCCCGACTCGTCACGGAAGTGGAGAGCTACGCGAACTCCTTCGATGGGGTCGGCACTGCGGCAGGAGCGTGGCGACGGACTTCGGTACCGACGACGAACGGCGGGAGCTACGTCGTCGAGGGACAGGTCCTGCCAGGGCTCGCGAGTGGCGGACTCTACAAGTGGCGGCTCCGCTTCGAGTCGAAGAACCCGCTCTTCCCATGCTCCCCCTGGCTCCACCTCTCGGCCAATGGGGAGACGGAAGCCGACGTCCGGATGTTCGGAACACCATCCTATGTCGAGAACGAACCGGGCGAAGAGGGCACGAACGCGTCGGACGCCTTACGACTCGCTCTCTCGAGAACGTCGCCCAACCCGTTCCGCAGCGAGACGAGCGTGACCTGGCGTCTCCCCGCCGCGAGCGACGTCCAGCTCACGGTCCACGACGTGGGTGGACGCCGGATCCGCACCCTCGTGAGTGAAGCGCGCGACGCCGGAGTGTGGACGACCGAATGGAACGGAAGGGACGAGGAAGGACGACCCGTCCCGGCCGGCATCTACTGGCTTCGGTTGTCCACGAAGTCGGAGACGGCTCGAATGAAGCTCGTACGGCTCGATTGAGGTGACCTGAGGACGCCGTACCGGGAGCTCAGTAGCGCATCTGCGGACCGCGCTTCTCCCGCGTTGGCCGTCCTGGTACATTCCTCCGTCCTTCACCATCTGAAACGGTGACTGACGAGGAGGCCGTACCCGCGTGTTCCAAGCATTCCAAGCACATCTCGCAAACGAGCTCGCCCAGATCAAGGACGCGAGCTCCTACAAGACCGAGCGGATCCTGCACTCGCCGCAGTCCGCTCACGTCGCGCTCGGCCCCGGGAGCCGCGGACCCGGAGTTCGCGAAGCCGAAGATCGTGAAGCCGGAACGCGCGCACCTGGTGACTCGGGCGAGGTCCTCAACCTGTGCGCGAACAACTACCTCGGGCTCGCGAATCATTCCGCGCTCGTCCAGGCGGCGAAGGAAGGTCTGGACCGGTGGGGCTTCGGCCTCTCCTCCGTCCGGTTCATCTGCGGAACCCAGGACGTCCACAAGCAGCTCGAAGGGACCATCTCCCGGTTCATGGGTTACGAGGACACGATCCTCTTCGGCTCGTGCTTCGATGCGAACGGCGCACTCTTCGAGGCGATCCTCGGACCGGAGGACGCGGTACTCTCCGATGCGCTCAACCACGCGTCGATCATCGACGGCATCCGGCTCTCGAAGGCGCAGCGCTTCCGATACGCACACTCCGACATGGCCGACCTCGAGGTGAAGCTGAAAGAGGCGTCGGGTGCCCGTCATCGGCTCGTCTTCACGGACGGAGTCTTCTCGATGGACGGGGATGTCGCGAAGCTCGACCAGATCTGTGACCTGGCGGAGCGGTACGACGCGATCGTCGGGGTGGACGACTGCCACGCCACCGGAGTCCTCGGGAAGACGGGACGCGGGTCGGGAGAGGCCAAGGGAGTCCGCGAACGGATCGCCGTGGTCACGGGGACGCTGGGCAAAGCGCTGGGCGGCGCGTCGGGTGGATACGTCACCGGTCGTCGCGAGATCGTCGAGATCCTTCGGCAGCGGGGTCGCCCCTACCTCTTCTCCAACGCACTGATGCCAGCGATCGCGCACGCATCGATCGAAGCGTTCCGCCTGGTGGACGAGAGCCCCGCGCTCCTCGATACGCTTCGCGAGAACGCCGCCGCGTTCCGCGCCGGACTCACGCAGGCTGGATTCCGGATTCCGCCCGGCGAGACTCCGATCGTCCCCATCCTGATCGGCGACGCCGGTAAGACGCAGGCCATGGCCGAAGCGATGCTGGACGAAGGCATCTATGTGATCGGCTTCAGCTACCCGGTCGTCCCAGTCGGACAGGACCGGATCCGGACCCAGATGTCGGCCGCCCACACGAAAGCGGACTTGGATCGCGCCATCGACGCATTCGCCAGGGTGGGAACCCAGATCGGAGTCATCGGATGACCGACCACTTCCCCCTTCACGTAGACATCGAGCCACGCTTCCGCGACACGGACGCGATGGGCCACGTGAACAACGCGGTCTACGTGACGTACCTCGAAGTGGCCCGGCAGGAGTATTGGCGCCGGTTCTGGACGACCGGCTACTCCACCGTTCCGTTCGTGATGGCCCGGATCGAGCTGGACCTCCGGAGCCCGGTGAAGCTCGGCGAGGTCGTGCGCGTCGAACTCCGCACGGACTGGATCAGCCGGAGTTCGTTCGGGATGAGCTATCGACTCACCGAAGTGAAGTCCGGCCGTCTCGTCGCCGACGCGAAGACCGTGGCGGTCACGTTCGACTACGAGACCGAGACCTCCATGCCCGTGCCGGACGAGATCCGGCAGCACTTCGTGGAAATCGAAGGACGGGAACTACCGGGGAAGCCTAGGTAGCTCCATCAGTCCTTCTCGCCCGCGTAGCGACGCACGTACTCGAAGTCGATCGGCTTCCCCTTGATCCCCTTGGTGGGAGGAGCGAGCCAGTTCGCCATCTTGCCGACTTCCATGACCGGAGCCATGAGCGAAGCGACGTACTGCTGATCCGCATCGGACGGCAACCAGTCGGCCTTCCTCGCGTCGTAGTCCTCACGTGAGAGGATCCGTCCGTCCGGCGCGATCGGCATGTCTTGGAACACTCCGATCTTCCGATTGAATCCGACCGACGGCAGGGTGAGCGTGAAGTCGATCCCAGCCGACTCGATCGCGCGGTTCCACTTGTCAACGCCTCGCTGGCAGTCTTCGGCGTAGCTGTCGCGCAGAACGGTGTTGAGCGCGTTCCGCATCGGGACGTGCTCTTCGACGATGTCGTCCGTGCCCGGCTTCGGGACTACGTACATGTCTTCCAGGATCACGTGGTTCTCGTACTTCTTCATCTCGTAGGCGCGGCCCTTGAGCCCCGCACCGAAGTACGCCGCGGCATTGCTCGAGACTTCTCCACCGAAGAGGTCGAGCGAGGTCGAGTACCAGAAGTTGAGATACCTCTGGATGAGCGGAAGGTCGATTCCGCCGAGCGCGCGCACGTCTTCGGTCTTCGACTCCTTCATGAGTTCACAGGCGCGCTGGACGACGCGGAGGACGCCGGTCTCACCCACGAACATGTGATGCGCTTCTTCGGTCAGCATGAAGCGGGTCGTACGAGCGAGCGGATCGAACCCGGACTCGGCCAGCGAGAGGAGCTGGAACTTGCCGTCCCGGTCCGTGAAGTACGTGAACATGAAGAAGTGGAGCCAGTCCGAGATCGGCTCGTTGAACGCGGAGAGGATGCGCGGCTTGTCGGGATTGCCGCTGTTCCGGAAGAGGAGCGCTTCCGCCTCTTCCCGGCCGTCCCGTCCGAAGTAGTTGTGGAGCAGGTAGACCATGGCCCAGAGGTGACGGCCTTCTTCGACGTTCACCTGGAACAGATTCCGAAGGTCATAGAGTGAAGGGCAGGTGTGTCCGAGAAGACGCTGCTGTTCGACCGAAGCCGGCTCGGTGTCGCCCTGCGTTACGATGAGCCGCTTGAGGGCGTTCCGGTGCTCACCCGGCACCTGCTGCCACGCCGGTTCGTCCGCGACGTCACCGAACCCGATCGTCCGCCCCTCGACCGGATCGGCCAGGAAGATGCCCCACCGATAGTCCGGCATCTTCACGTAATCGAAGTGGGCCCATCCGTCCGAGTCCGCGGAGATGGCGGTACGGAGGTAGATGTCGTCCAGCTGAAACCCTTCGGGGCCCATGTTGACCCACCAGTTGAGGAAGTTCGGCTGCCACTTCTCGAGTGCGCGCTGGAGCTTCCGGTCCCGCTGGAGGTTCACGTTGTTCGGAATCTTGTCGTAGTGGTCGACTGTGCTCACTGTTCTCTCCGTACGTCGTATCGGCCGAGGAGGCACTCCCCGGGC
The DNA here is from genome assembly GCA_020633975.1 of Candidatus Eiseniibacteriota bacterium. Taxonomy (GTDB): domain Bacteria; phylum Eisenbacteria; class RBG-16-71-46; order CAIMUX01; family CAIMUX01; genus JACKCR01. Next base: position 1,831,924 of record JACKCR010000002.1, read on the forward strand.
CGGGGGCGTGCGGAAATCGCCCCGCGAGGTTTCGCCGGCCGACCCGATTCCCTCAGGTCGCGGTATGGTCGTCCTTACGAGTCGCATTGTCAGGGAATCGAGTGTCCGCGACCAGGGAAAACCTGGACGCGTCGAGCCGGGCTGTACCGCCGCTCGAGGCGCAGTCCGAAGCCGTTCCGCGACTTGGGATCGCTGCTCCGACCCGCTATCCTGCTCCAAGTTCGAGACGCGCACGCCACGTGGCGAGCTCGGGAGGAACCGGGATCTTTGGACCGGGAGGTCGCGATGTCAGACCCGCAAGAGATGGAGCAGCGCATCCTGGTGCTCGAGGAGCTGGTTTCCCATCAGGAACACCTGCTCCGGGAGCTCAACCGCACCATCTTCGAGCTGCGTGGAGAGCTGGACCGGCTCGAACTCGGGTATCGGCGCCAACAGGAACGGATCGAGTCTCTGACCGATGCACGCACTCGGGACGATGCTCCGGCCAACGATCCGCCCCCGCACTACTGACATCCTCCGACGATCCTCTGAGCGCGGAACGGATGACTCCGCCCCGTCGCTCATCTGTGTGGGCCTCGGATGGACCGTTCCACCGCGGCGGCTGCGAGGCGCACAACCTTCGTTGACACGACCATCGACGGTCGTCATCCTCTGCTCATGCACGTAGCACGATCCTGCCCCCGTCGGCAGTACCGTGTGCCTGTGTGGATCGCCTCTTCCTCCGTACTGGCTCTCGTACTCGCCTTCGTCCACGTTTCAATGTCCTCTGGCCAGACCGACGAAGGTTCCGGCCCGACTTCGCGTGTCGCGACCGATCCTTGGTGGGACGTGGCCTGGCCGAACCGAACGTCCCTCCTCCTGTCGCCCGAGTCGGGTCCGCTCGTGGACGTACCCGTCCGACTGGACCTCGATGCATCGATCGTGGACTGGAGCCAAGGAGGGGGCGATCTCCGGTTCGTCCTGGTCGATCCGGAGACGAACGAGCTTCGGCTACTCGATCACTGGCTCTACACGGACCGGGTCACCGACGGGGCATGGTTCGCGTGCTGCGCCTTCAACGACTTCGAGCAGTACCACACGCCCGCCGCGACCTATTACACCTGCCTCCGTCCCAACGCGATCCACTTCCAGCAGAGCCACGACCGAACGTACTTCGTCTACGGCGAGTTCAGCCGTGATCCGGCCATCCGTTACTACGACCACACGACGAAGGAACTCTCCGACGCACGCATTCCGGGCCGAACGCAGATTCCACAAGATGCGCACGGCAACCCGTCCCTCCTCATCGACGAAACCGGGCTGCTCTATGTGTTCTATGGGTGCCACGGGCACTCCATCCAGATGCGGCGCTCCCTCGCGCCGGAGTCGATCGAAGAGTGGTCGACGCAGCGGTCCATCCGGGTCGAGGCGTCCTACCCACAGCCCTACATGCTCGAACCCGGCAAGATCCTCGTCTCGTTCCGAAGGTCGGGAGAACGTGGAGCGAGTCCCTGGTCGTACGTGACGTCCACCGATCGTGGCGAAACCTGGACGTCCGCGCGGGACATCGTCCAGGAGCCGGACACGGCGATCTACGGATTGACCGCCTTGGGACGCGCGTCGTCGGATGACGGTTCGCATCACGCCGCCGACGCCTCGCGCTCGTTCCACCTCGCACTCACGCCGTTCCACAACGCGACCCGGCTCTACACGAACGTCTACTACACCCGTTCCGATGACGGCCTCACGACGTTCCTCACCCGAGACGCGGCGTCACCGCCGCCCTTAGGTCTCGGGAACCTCGAGACGGTGTTCGAGAGCCACGAACTCTCGAGTCACGTGAACGACCTGATCCTCGACGACGAGGACCGACCCTACATCCTCTTCAATGTCGGTCCATGGAACCAATCCGGAGCGCCAGGGCCCGGGGACTGGCGGTTCGCACGACGCGATGCGGGCGGTTGGAGCGTGTCCCAGGTAGCGCCGTGCGACCACTTGTTCGACCGCGGCTGCCTCACGCTGACGGAAGACGGCACGTTCCACGCCTACCTGCCTGTTTCCTTCGATGACACCGACGGCGGAGAGATGCACGAGTACGTCAGCTCGGACCGAGGGGAAACCTGGCTCCTGGCCGAGGAGATCACGAAGAACTCCGCGCTCTCGCACAACTACGCTGTGCACGTGGAGAACGCGAACCCGGAGCTCCGCGTCCTCTGGAGCTACGGAAGTACGGAGAGCGTGGGCGACGAGGTCTCGGATCTGACGTCCGAAGTCATCCTCTACGGCGACGACGGTAGGCTCGGCAGTTTGGAAGGCAGTGGCAGAGCCCACGCGTTCGTGCGGGTCCCAACCCTCCGCGAACCAAGTCAACTCCAGGTCTACTACGGCAACCTCGAGGCGAAAGACGTCGGATCGATGGAGCGAACGCTCTCTCTCGCCTACCCGAACCGGCCCGACGGGACTCCCGACGCGAGCCTTCTCCTCGACTACCGGATGGAAGGTCCGACGCCGGGAGTGCACGACAGTTCGCCGTACGGGAACGACGCACAGTTCGTGAATGGAGAAGGGACCTTCCACCTCGACGGTAGCTACTTCGGCCGGCGCTACGACGTTGCCGCGCCCGGAACGGCCCTCGAGTTGTCGCCGACGACCTACGCCGAGATTCCCGCGGTGAGAGGTCCGGAGGAGCTCTCGGGACTCACGGTGGAGGTCTGGTTCAAAGTCCGCTCCGCGTTCTCGAGCAACGCTCTCGTTCGTCTCGGTGGAGACGCGCCGCTCGTGCAACTCCAGGTCTACTTCGGTCGCCCGGCGTTCACGGTGCGTACGGCCGACAGCCGCGGCGGCGTGTTCGATGGGCCCCACATCGTCCCGAACAAGTGGCAGCATCTCGCGGCGACCTACGACGGAGCAAAGCTCGAGGTCTACCTGAACGGAATCAAGAGCAGCACCGTGGTCGAGCAGTCGGGGTCGCTTCCATGGGCCGGACAACCCCTTTCGTTGGGGTGGTCACCGCCCGCCTTCTTGAACGGGAGGACCGATGACGTTCGGGTGTACTCCCGTGCCCTCCCCGCCTCCGAGATCCTCGCCCACTACGAGAAGTCTGCCGATGTTCGGATCCATGTGGATGCCGGGCCACCGTCCTCCGCGCCACTGGGGGCACCGATCAGCTCGATCGACGCGACCCCCAATCCGTTCCGCGCCGGGACCCGGATCGACTTCACGCTCGACGAACCCGCAGTCGCAGACGTCCACGTCTACGACGTCGGCGGCCGTCGAGTCCGGACACTGGCGCAGGCCGCCGAGTTCTCGGCCGGAACCCACGACGTCTGGTGGGACGGTGTGACGGACAAGGGGCTCACGGCGCCGGCCGGCGTGTACTTCGTCCGGTTCGAGTCCGGAGGACGCGTTGCGGAAGGCCACGTTGTCAGGATCAGGTGACGAGACGATGTCCGCTCCGGCCCGGCCATCGCCGAGGTGACCGGCACCCGATCCGGCACCCGCTCCACCCCCCTCTCCCGTACTTTCCCCGCCTCGCCGTCGCCTACCCTGCCCAAAAACCAACCAACCGGGCCCACATTAGAGATTTAGAGAAAAATCACTGGTTTGAGGAAGTTCGAGCTGCTGAACTGCGCCAAACACGAAATTGCTTCCCAAAGTGAACAACTGTCCGGTTGATCCGTGGGGCGCAGACGGGGCGCATCACGGGTCGCGGCGGGTCAGGGAGGACTCCGGTTCGCGGCTCGAGAAGGAATCCAGCACAACGATGACCACCGGCACCATTTGGCTCAGCACCCTCGCGACGATCTTGATTACGTCCTCGGTCCAGGCCACCGACCCAACCGCCGTCCAGGCCTTCTTCACCCGGAACACGTCGGACTGGACCTATGAGGAGGGCCTGGGGCACTTCGAAGGAGATCCCGACCTCCCCTGGCAGGTCCGAGTGCTCACGGATCAAGTCGTCTTCGAGAACGGGCTCTTCTACGCGATCTTCGAAGGAATGGGAGAGACGAGCAGCTCGGACGAGGGCCAACGGCGACTGAGCATCGCGACCAGTCCCGACGGACTCACGAACTGGACGCAGCACATCGACGAAACCCTGATCGAGTTCGAGGGAGATCGCCAGGGCGACGACTTTGGCGCGATGTCGCCTGCGCTCGGCATCCACCCCGATGGATCTCTGGCGAAGTACGACGGAGAGTGGATCCTCCTCTTCTCGAACTACGACGGCATCAACTCCGAGGTTCAGTGGACCACATCGAGTGACGGCATTCACTGGACCGATCGTGGCTCGACCGGGCTCTACCGGGGACCGTCTGGTTCCGGCGACCGTGGAGAGATCTGGCCGACGACGCTGATCCGCGACGACGACGGGACTTGGTACCTCTTCTATCACGGCGGCGGTGACCAAGCCCGCACCATCGGCGTGGCCACGGGAACCAACCCCAAGGACCTGACTCCCTACAACGGAAACGAGGCGATCCTCGAGCCCACGGAGAGTTGGGAAGACGGTTCGGTGCATCAGGCACAGGTCATCAAGGACCAGACAGGCTGGCTCATGGTCTACACCAACACGGAGAAAGAGCACCTCGGATCGGCGCGGTCGGACAACCTCGTCGACTGGCAGAAGGAAGGGATCTTCCACTCCGAGATGTTCAAGAACTTCGGTTGCCTCACCGCGGTCGACAACGGCGACGGGAGCGTGACGTGGCGCAACTACGGTCGCAATGAGTACGACGCCGGAGGCCCAGGCCTCCTCGTCGCAACCGTTCCCAAGGCCGGTGAGGAACAGCCGAGTGACTTCCCCATCTCGAATCTCGTCGTGGCTAGCGGCGAAACCTACCGCGTGACATCGATGGGCATCGGGCGTCCGGTGTACACGGACCGCTCCTACACCTACCTCGAAGCTCCAGGCCACTTCGGCGAACGCCCGGTCATTCAGACGGCCAATGACGACAAGCGCTCCGACGCCTACGACTCGGACTTTCTGAGCTTCACCTTGGAGGAAGCCGCGTACGTCTACGTGATGTACTCCCCGATCAATGCGACCCTCCACCAGCGATGGCTACGTCCCGCTCGGGGCTGGTCGTCCATCCCCGACCTCGTCGATACGACCACACCACCAGAAGAGCAGAGCGGACGGGATGTTCGACGGAAGTTCTTCGCCGAACCCGGCCGGGTCGAGCTCGGCGGCAACGGCGGCTCCTCCGGGTCCAACATGTACTCGGTTCTGGTCCTCCCGCTCTCCTCGAACGAGTCGCCGAACGTCGACGTTCCCGAAGAGGTCGTCATCCCGCGGAACTCCAAGAGCGAGTGGACTCTCCACTACTCGGACCCGGATGGACCCGGTCCGTATACGGTGACTTCACCTAGGTTCCCCGAGCACGGGATGATCCTGATCGTGGGCGCCGACTTCGAGGAACAGGATGGCTACTTCAAGATCAGGTACGTCCCAGAGCGGGACTTCACCGGCACCGACGAGTTCGAGGTGAACCTCTCCGATTCCATCGAGCAGACGAACCGGACATTTCGAATCACGGTGCAGTGAGCCTGATCTGCTCCACGGCCTCCTCGATCGACAAGAACCGAAGTCTCGCCGTGTCCAGATCACGACGCTAGGTGTGCCAAGGTCACGGAGCGAGTTTGCACTCCGCCTCCGGTGGTCTCGTTCCTACGTCCGTTTCCAGTCGAACTCTGCGCGCGCGGGCTTGCCGTAGAGTGTGAGTGCGCCCTTCTCTCCCGTCGAGTTCGGCCGCGTGAAGATCCAGTTCTGCCATGCGGAGAGTCGACCGAAGATCTTGGTCGCCATCGTCTCGGGGCCGGGGCAGCGGAGGTTCGCTTCCATTCCGGTGAGCGCGTCGGGCGAGAGCGAGACCCGCTCTTCGATCGCGATCCGGATCTCGTCCTCCCAGTCGATGTCGTCCGGGATGAACGTGACGAGACCGGCCTCCTCCGCACCTTCGGGATCGAACGATTCGCCGACCTGGCCGCGTAGCTCTTCCGCCCTCTCGGGGTCGCCGAAGAAGCGCGTCTCGAGACGCGTGAGACCCTGCCAGGTGAGGAAGCCGCGGAACGCACCGCTCTCGCCGTCTCCGGCGGACGCGCCCTCAGCCGAAGCGCCTTCGGCCGACGCACCCTCGGACGCGAAGTTCATCGCGCTCAGTGCGATCGCGACCGGCTGGTCGGGATCGTCGAGCATGTAGCTCCGATCCGCAGCGAGTGCGAGTTCCAGCAGGCTGCCCGCGAAACACGAACCCGGCTCGATGACCGCGAAGAGCGACCGTGCCGTGATGTCGTAGCGACGAAGCACGCGTCCCATGTGGAAGACGACCTCACGCACGAAGAAGTCCTCGTCCCTTGCGGCGAGGAGCGCGCCGTCGATCGCACGAACCCGGTCCGCGTCGCCTTCCGTCTTGACGAGGAGGAGGCCCACCTCGGGGAAGTTGAAGCGGAGGTGGAGCAGGGCATCGTCGAGCTCACGGAACGCTCGCCAGGCCCAGAGGTCTTTACCCTTCGCACGCATTCCCGACGCATCGAGCGGCTCGCCATCGGGCGGACCTTGCATGACGAGCGTGGCAACGCGCTGTTCGTGGTCGATCTCGACCCGAACGTACCGGTGCTCGATCGCGTCGTCCGTGTAGTTCCCACCGAGCGGCTCGATCGCCATCGGCGCGCCGGAATCGTTACGCGACGCCTCGGCCGCGAGAGACTCCACCGCGCTCTTGACCGACGCGTCGAACTTGCTGCGCGGATGCACCTCGTCGACCAGGTTCCACTTCGCGGCGCGATCTCCACGGATCCCTTCCGCCACGGTGGAGAAGACGTCGGCGAGATCCCGCCGCACCTTCCGCTTGTCGACCACGCGGGTGAGTCCGCCCGTGCCCGGGAGCACACCGAGAAGCGGTGTCTCCGGAAGGGAAACCGCGGCATTGCCGTCGTCGACGAGGAAGATCTTCTCGCACGCGAGAGCGAGCTCGTAGCCGCCCCCCGCGCAGATGCCGTTGACGGCGCAGAGCGTCCGCACTCCGAGCTCGTCGACCAGCTCCTCGAGGTAGAGCCGGGTCTCGTTCGTGTACTTGCAGAAGTTGACCTTGAAACCGTGGGACGAGCTCCCGAGCATGAAGATGTTGGCGCCGGAGCAGAAGATCCGGTCCTTCGCACTCTCGACGAGAAGTGCCTTCACTTCCGGATGCTCGAAGCGGATCCGCTGGATCGCGTCGGCCAACTCGATATCGACGCCCAGGTCGTAAGAGTTGAGCTTCAGCACGTAGCCCGGATGGAGGGGCTGGTCCTCCTGGACGTTCATCCGGAGGGTCGCAACGCTCCCCTCGAAGGAGAGCTGCCAGTGCTTGTATCGGGACGGTTCGGTTTCGAAGAGTATGCGTTCCATTCGGTGGATTCTGCCGGGAATCGGAGTTCGTTTCACCCGCGAAATTCCCATCTCCCCGGCGCGAGGGCGGGACGCTACGCTCCTCCCGGCCGAGGACCGATGGGGACACCGTCCGGCTCGGTCCCAGCCCATGGACTGCGTTTCGATTAGGAGACTTCCTCGTGACCGGCATCTCGTTCGATCCAGACGCGCCAGGAACCGGCGACGGCATCTTCGGGCTCCCCTACACCGCCGAGGAGGCCGAGGTCGTCCTTCTCACGATTCCTTGGGAAGCCACCGTATCCTACGGATCGGGCGCCCATCGCGGGCCGGAGGCGATCCGGGCTGCGAGTCAGCAGGTCGACCTCTTCGACCTCGAGAACGGGCGGTTCTACGAGCGCGGCATCCACCTCCTTCCCTCTCCTCCCGAAGTCGAGAGCGCCAGCGAAGAGGCGCGCAAGCTCGTCCGGAAGATCCTCCGGGACACGGACGGAGCGGGCATCCCGGACGAGGCAGCGGCCTCGGAACCGGGCACGAAGCTCACCGAACGTCTGGCCCGTGTGAACGAGCTCGGAGCCTGGCTCAACGACTACGTTGCTCGCGAGTGCGACCTGTGGAGATCGCGAGGAAAGCTCGTCGGCCTGGTTGGCGGGGACCATTCGTCGCCCTTTGGTGCGATGCAGAGCGCGGCACGGAACCACGGCGAGTTCGGCATCCTCCAGATCGACGCGCACGCGGACCTCCGCCCGTCGTACATGGGGTTCGAGTGGTCCCATGCCTCCATCTTCCACAACGTGCTCGGCCGGATTCCGGAGGCGACGAAGCTCGTCCAAGTCGGCATCCGCGACCTCGGCAACAACGAAGTCGCTCAGATCGAGAGCGCGCCGGACCGGATCCGGACCTTCTTCGACCTGGAGATCCAGAATCGACTCGCGGACGGCGTCACCTGGACCGACATCCGAAAGGCGATCGTGGACGTGCTCCCCGAACAGGTCTACGTCTCGTTCGACATCGATGGACTCGATCCGTCACTCTGCCCGAACACCGGGACTCCCGTTCCGGGCGGACTCACGTTCCATCAAGCGTCGAGCCTCATTGCAGAGGTGACGAGTTCGGGCAGACGGATCATCGGCTTCGACCTCTGCGAGGTCGCGCCCGCACCGGGTGGCGACTCGGAGTGGGACGCGAACGTCGGCGCGCGCATCCTCTACAAGATGATCGGGCACGCGCTCCGGAACCGCTGATCGGTCAAAGCCGCACGGCTGCCTGCGAGCTGGTCGCTCAGCGCCCTACTTGCGGATCGCACCCGAAGCGACGCAGGGAATCACGTGCCGCTCCGCGCGGGCGAGTGCGTCCCAGACCAGATCTTCCATCGGTCCTAGCGCCTCTTCTGCGCGGCGCACGTCATCCGGACGGACATGCGTCTCCGGGTTCTGCGGCATGAGGAAAGCGCAGCAGTCTTCGTACGGCTGCGTCGAAATGTCGTAGGTGCCGATCTTGCGCGCCATCCGGATGATCTCCTCCTTCCCCGTCGCGACGAGCGGGCGGAGGATCGGAATCGTCGCCGCTTCCTCGATCACGGAGAGGTTCTCGACCGTCTGGCTCGCTACCTGACCGATCGAGTCCCCCGTCACGAGCGCGCGGGCACCGACCTTCGCGGCGACCTTCTCGGCCAGCCGAACCATCCAACGCCGGTAGAGAACCACTCGGATCGAACTCTGCGCTTCCACCGCGATCTTTCGTTGGATCTCGGCGAGCGGCACCAGATAGAGCTCGGACTTCGGCTGGTAGGGCGCGAGCTGATGGACCAAGTCGAGGGTGAGATCCACGGACGCTCTCTGCGTGTACGGCATGCTGTGGAAATGAACGTAGATCACGCGACAACCGCGCGCGAGGATCCGATACGACGCGACCGGACTGTCGATTCCCGAACTGAGGAGCGAGACGACCCGCGCCGACGCCCCGACCGGAAGCCCACGTTGTCCTTCCTCGCGGTTTCCGTAGAGGAGGATGCTGTCCGGGAGAACCTCCACGCCCACGTTGAGGTCCGGGTTCCGGATGTCGACGCCGAGCCCCGTCCGCCCCTGGATCGCCGCACCCAAACGGCGGTTGATCTCAGGAGACGGGATCGGAAAGGACTTGTCGCCTCGTCTCGTGTCGACCGCGAACGTCCGGATGACCGAGCCACCGCCCGCACCGGGCTCCCGCGCCTGCTCTCCCAGTGCGCGCTCGACGAGCTCGCAAGCCTCTCGTTCCAGACGATCGAGTGGGCGACCCGGGATCCGCGTCGCGAACGAGAACGTCGCGATCCCCATCACCGCACCGAGCCGCGACCTCAGCTCACGCTGGAGATCGTCGTCGAGAGGTGCGGCGAACTCGAGGAAGATCCTCGCGTGACGGCTCTGGATGCTGGCGACTTCGAGCCCCACCAGGGCGCGACGTAGGTTCCGTCTCAGCACGCCGACGAAGAAACTCCGGTTCTTCCCCTTCGTCCCGAGTTCCGCGTAGTGGATGACGACGACGCCCCGCGACGCGGTCACTTCCGGACCTTCCGAGAACGGAGCGAGATCGGCGTCCGGTCGTAGAGTTCGGCGAACTCCGCGAGCCGACGGGCATCGGCGGGATGGAGCGCGCCCTCGGACATCCGCCAGTTCCAGTTGTCCCGCGACGTTCCCGGACGGTTCATCCGCGCATCCTTGCCCAAGCCGAGGACGTCCTGTACGGGAAGGACGAGTGTCTCCGCCACCGACGAGTAGGCGGTGCGGACGAGATCCCAGAGGAACTCGTCGTCGTTCGTGTCGAGGTAGGCGAGTGCGTTTCGCCGCTCGTTCCGGATGTCGCGAATCTTGTGACGCTCGTTGTCCGGCGAATCCTGTTCGAACCACTCCATCATCGTCTTGTTGTCATGCGTGCCGGTGTAGAGGACGCAGTGCCGAGGCAGATTGTGCGGGAGGTTCGGATTCGTGGGCTTGCCGTCCCACGCGAACTGGAGGAGCCGCATTCCGGGGAAGCCACAATCGTCGCGCAGCTGTTCGACCTCCGGCGTGACGAGGCCCAAGTCCTCGGCGATGAGCCGGGTCGGCCCGAGCTTCCGTTCCAACGCCTCGAAGAGTGCGTGCCCGGGGCCGGGACGCCAACGTCCACGCCGCGCCGTCTTCGCACTCGCGGGGACGACCCATCCGCGATGGAACCCGATGAAGTGGTCGAGCCGAACGTTGTCGAAGAGAGAGAGCGTGCGTTCGAACCGCGAAACCCACCACGAGAAGTCTTCCTTCGCGTGTCGCTCCCAGAGGTACGTCGGGTTTCCCCAGAGTTGGCCGTTCCGGTTGAAGTAGTCCGGCGGAACTCCGGCGATGGTCTTCGGCCTCTGCGTCTTCCCGAGATCGAAGAGCCGCGGATGGGACCAGACGTCCGCACTCTCGAGCGCGACATAGATCGGAACGTCCCCGATGAGGAGCACGTCGCGCTCTCGTGCCGCCTTCCTCAGCTCCTTCCATTGGAGATCGAACGCGAGCTGGAGGAACAGATGAAACCAGATCCGCTCCGACTGCGCGGCACGTGCCTCACGAAGAGCCGACGCCTTTCGCGCCCGCAGCCCCTCGTTCCAGAGAGTCCAACTCTTCCCGCGATGGACTTCCTTCAGCGCGGCGAAGAGTGCGTGGTCCTCGGCCCAGTGCCCCTCCGCGTCACGGAACTCCTCGATCCGGCGACGCCACCGCCCCGACGCCCAGGCCCGTTCGAATGCGAGACGAAGCCGAGGAAGCCGGTAGGCCCAAACGCTCCGTAGATCGACCCGCTCCCCGTCGTCCCGTCCGGCGCCCCCACCGGCCTCGCTCCCGCGCCGCGGAGCCGTCCGTCCGGTAGACCGACGCGCGGTCCCCTGGGCTGCCCGGCCGGCCGCCCCCCGCCCCGCATCGAACGGCGGAATCTCGTCGGGGCGGAGCAATCCGTCTTCGCAGAGAGACACCAACGAGACGAGAGCGGGACTTCCGGCGAACGCGGAGGTCGCGTCGTACGGTGACGAGGAACGCCCAGGAGGCCCGATCGGAAGCATCTGCCACGAACCGAGGCGCCCCGCCGACAGAAACTCGAGGAACAGATGCGCCTCCGGCCCGATGTCCCCCGCTCCGTGGGGCCCGGGCAGCGAGGTGGGATGAAGGAGCAAACCTGCAGTGCGACGGCTGAATAGATCCATGGCGAGGAACACTAGCACCCGGGTTGGCCGGACGGTAGGTTCGTCCCAGGCGGTCCGCTATCATAAGGGATTCCCGAATGATGATGTTTCCAACATCAGCGTACCTGGACAGACACTATCCTACCCCTTAGTCTGAGGTTTCTGCTCAAGCCCTGGAGGGACCACGCCATGCAAGAGATCCGTGATCTAGTCAGAGCCGCGGCGGAGAAGGCCCGCCAAGAGACGAGTGAAGAGCCCGAACCCAAGTTCACCGGTACGGTCGAGTTCCCGGTCGACTGTGCGGTCGGTCGTGGCCTGGAAGGCGCGATCGCGACCGACACGAAGATCGGCTACGTGAACGGGACCAAGGGGTGGCTGGTGTATCGGGGCTACGAGATCTTCGATCTCGCTCAGTTCTCGACGTTCGAAGAGACGTCCTACCTTCTCCTCTACGGCAAGCTCCCCACCAGCAGCGAACTCGCTGCGTTCGACAAGAAGCTGAAGGAGTACCGAAACGTTCCGGCGAGCGTGATCCAGGTCCTCAAAGAGATGCCGATCAAGGATACCCATCCGATGTCGGCGCTCCGGACTGCGGTGTCCTTCCTCGGAAACCTCGACGGCACGGCCGATGACACGTCCGTCGAAGCCGAACGCGAAGTGTCGATCAAGTTGATCGCCCTCTTCCCCGCCCTGGCCGGTGCGGTCGCCCGCCTGCGCAAGGGACAGGAGCCGGTGCAGCCGAAGGGTGACCACACACTCGCGCAGACGCTGCTCTATACCATGACCGGGAAGGAGCCGGACGAACTCAACGCTCGGCTGATGGACATCAACCTGATCCTCCACGCGGATCACGGGATGAACGCGTCGACCTTCACCACCATGGTCTGCAACTCCTCGCTCTCGGACATGTACGGTTCGGTCGTCGCGGGCATCGCGAGCCTCAAGGGCCCGCTCCACGGCGGCGCGAACGAGCAGGTCCTCTATACGCTCGAAGAGATCGGCAGCGAAGGCAACGTCGAGCCCTGGTACGAGAAGGCCCGGGCGGAGAAGCGGAAGATCATGGGTATGGGTCACCGGGTCTACAAGGCCTACGACCCGCGCGCTCGGATCCTAGGACCGCTCGCCGCCGCGCTCTGTGAGGATCATCCGGAAGTCGCCGAGATCTACAAGATCGCGGTGAAGCTGGAGAAGATCGTCACGGACCAGCTCGGCGCCGAGAAGAAGATCTTCCCGAACGTCGACTACTACTCGGGCATCGTCTACCGGGCGATGGGCATCGAGACCGCCATGTTCACGCCGATCTTCGCCGTGAGCCGAGTCAGTGGATGGACCGCGCGCGCTCTCGAGTATCTCGAGACGAACCGGATCTTCCGTCCGCGGGCGATCTACACCGGTCCGGTCGCTGCGGAGTACGTGCCGATCGAGAAGCGCTAGACCTCCGGGACCAAGCCGCGCGGCGACGTCCCAGATCGGCTCGTCCCCGGGCCGTGACGAGAAAAGCGAGCGAAGGAGCGTCGAGCAGTCGGCGCTCCTTCGTCGTTTCGAACGGGCGATCGCAGCCGCTCCCCGCGCCCCTCTCGCCCCCACACCTCACGCGACATCGGGACCCGGAACGGCTAGGATCCCCCTTCGTGATCTGAGCGGATGAGGCCGAACGGCGTGAACGGATGGGAGGGACAGCCGTGACCGAGACCAACGGTGAGAGCCGCCTGGCCACCGTCCAACTCCTCCTCCCCGATCTCCGCGAAGCTCTGGCCGCCGACCCCGCGTCGGCTGCGGGACTCTTCGAAGAGCTCCACCCCGCCGACGGGGTCGACCTCATTTCCGCACTCGAGGATGAGGAGATCCTCACCCTCTTCGCGAACATCCCGCCCGCCGACACGGCGATGCTGACCGCCTTCATGGAAGCATCGACCGCGTACGAACTGCTTCGTCAGCTTCCCTCGGAACTCGTCGCGGACATCCTCGAGCAGATGGATCCGGACGACGGCGCCGAGCTGCTCGCCGAGTTCGAGGACGAGGAGCAGGCGCAGGTCCTCTCGCAGATGGAGCAGGAGGACCGCGAGGAAGCGGCCGCGCTCCTCGCACACGAGGAGGAGACCGCCGGGCGTCTCATGACGCCGCAGTTCGTGACCGTACCGATCGAAGGGACTGCCGCGACCGCGATCGAGCGCGCCCGGGCCGGAGCGCGGGAAGAGTGGAGCATGCACTCCCTCTACGTAGTCGACGAGAACCAGATCCTGCGGGGACGGATCACCCTCATGGAGGCCCTAGCGGCGGAGCCGAACGAGAAGATCGTCGACCTCATGGACACCGACCCGCCCAAGGTCTATGTCGACACGGATCAGGAAGAAGTCGCGCGTGTCGTCTCGAAGTACGACCTGATCGCGGTCCCTGTTCTGGAGCACAGCGGGGCCATGGCCGGGATCATCACGGTCGACGACATGGTCGACATCCTCATCGAAGAAGGCACCGAGGACGCGCACCGTCTCGGCGCGGTCGAGCCCCTCGACAACCCATACTTCGCGACCGGGTTCTGGGAGATGGCCTGGAAGCGCGGGATGTGGCTCTGTCTCCTCTTCTTCGTCACCATGTTCACGGGGACCGTGCTCCAGCACTCGTCCGACATGCTGACCCACACACTCAACTTGATCCTCTTCGTCCCGCTCGTCATCGCTTCCGGCGGAAACTCGGGAGCCCAGTCGGCCACGCTCGTGACGCGCGCACTCGCCACTGGTGAGGTGAAGGTCCGGGATGCGGTTCGTGTGGCGGGACGCGAGATCGGGATGGGCCTTTCGCTCGGTTTCGTCCTCGCGACCCTCGGATTCGCCCGGGCCATTCTCTGGGACACCGGCCACCTGGTCGCGTGGATCGTGGCGATCACTCTGATCTGCGTCTGCACCTGGGGCGCACTCTTGGGGTCGATGCTTCCGCTGCTGCTCAAGAAGGTCGGGATCGATCCTGCGATCGCCTCATCCCCGTTCGTCGCGTCGATGGTCGACGTATCCGGGATCCTGCTCTACATGGCCGTCGCGCACGCGATCCTGCACGTTCCCTAGCCACCCCGTTTCCGGCAGCATCGGTTGTCCGTCGCGCAGCCAGCGTCCCGCCTGCGGAAACCGGACGCGTCGCACGAACCGTGCGGGTCGCGCGGCTCGCAGCCTCCCACACCGAACGTCGACGAATGAAAAAGACGACGACCCGGCTCGGGCCGTCGTCTCTCGATACTTCAGTAGCGCGCAGCGTGTCCGCTCGTGTCGGACCGCGCGCGGAACCGGAAGACGCCTACTTCTCTTCCTTGAAGAGGACGTGCTTGCGGATCACCGGATCGTACTTCCGGAGCTGCATCCGGTCCGGATGCTTCCGCTTGTTCTTCTCGGTGTGGTACTGGTACGGGCTCTCCGTACTCTTCATCTTGATGTGGATGCGATCGCCCTTGGCCGCCATGGCTCCTCCTCGTTCACCCCTACATTTGGCAACAGTCCAAGATCATGGAGGAAACACTCTCCAGAGATCAAGCCCGATCCGACGCACCAGCTCGCCGCCCCTCGTCGGGGCGGGTCACTAGAGCGTGAACTCGAAGTTACGCAACAGGATACCAGGCACTCGATGACTCTCTGACGAACGTCCGCCATAGGTATCGGGGACCACCAGGAGCTCGGACTCCGAGGTCAGATCCTCGAGTTCCGAGCCCAGCACACGGTAGGCGGACTCGTCGAACCGCATCACCTTGACCGGCGCCACGATCTCTCCGTCTTCCACCCAGAAGGTGGCGAACCGGGTCATGCCCGTCATCCGGCAAGCCGTCCGGTCGGAGAAGTTCATGTACCAGAGGTTGTTCACGTAGAGCCCCGTCCCGAGTTCCCGGAGGACATCCGCGGGCGCGAGCCCGCCCGGCTGAAGCTCGAGCGAGTTCGGAGACTCCCAGGTCCCGGCGTTCACCGAAGCGCCGAACTCTTTGGCGGAACGAGGCGAGACGAGCGGGTCCTTGAACTTCCCGTTCTCGACCAGCACCACCTCATCCGGCTTGAGGTATCCGTCCCCCTGAAAGCCCGGCGCGATGCTGTCCCGCGTGTTCTCCTTCAGCGTGACCCGAGGATCGAGGGACAGTTCGCCTTCGCTCAGCTTGAGGAGATTCGACTGCTTCGTCCGGTGCGCGCGGAGGCCGAACGCACCCCAACTCATCGTCCCGAGAAACTCCTGCACCGCAGCCGGCGCCAAGTAGACGCGGTACTTGCCGGGTGCCACCGTCCGTGGCTCTCGTTTCATGATCTCGAGCTGGCTCCGCGCCGAGTCCATGATCCGGCCGAACCGCTCAGAGTCCCACTCGAACCCGGAGTAGGAAGCCTTCACGGCCCTGTCCTCGACGTGGAAGAGACTCCAGTCGAGAAGGAAGCTGTGGCTCTCCTCCCAGTTGCGTTGGCCGAGTGAGTTCGCGAATCCCGTCCGCATCGGCCCAGAGGCAAGCGACCCGACGAAGTCCACACCCGCCGCGGCGCGCTCGACGTCCCCGAGGACGGTGTCGCGGTCCGGCAGCCGATTCGGAGTGGAACGATCGGTCGACCGCACTTCCTCCGAGTAGAGAACGAACGGGTCGGAAGGAACGACCTCGAGCCGTTCCCGTAGCGCCGCGATCGCCTTCTCGCAGCGCGCGTCATCCACATCCAGATCCCCGGTCAACGAAAGGATGCTGTCGCACGTCCGATCACCGCGAATCAGCGTGAGCCCTAGATACGCTTGGTCCACCGTTCCGCACTGGCGAATCCGTCCCCCATTCCAACGAACGAAATCAGAGGTTTCCTGATGGACGTTCGCGAGGAGCACTTCGTCCTTCTGGAGTGCTTTGGAGCGACGATCGACGAGTTCGAAGAACTTCTCTTTCATCTCACTCCCCTCCGAACACGTCGACGTTGGTGAAGAGGCAGGTCGGTGCGGCGTGCCCCGCCCGCGCGGTCTGGCTCGGCTCGCCCTTCCCACAGTTCGGCGTTCCCAGCACCATGAACGTCGACTCGTTCCCCACGGCGGCAAGGCTCCGCCAGAACGTCGCGGAGATGCCGCGGTAGTTCGGCTTCCGCACGAGGTGAGTGAGCTTCCCGTTCTCGATCCGCCTCCCCCACTCGCATCCGAACTGGAACTTGTTCCGCGAGTCGTCGATCGACCAGCTCGTGTTCGTCTTCATGTAGACGCCGTTCTCGACCCGGCCGATCATCTCGTCGAGCGTCGCAGATCCCGGCTCCAGGTTGACGTTGGCCATCCGGTCGATCGGAGGACGGGTCCAGCCGTTCGCGCGCGAACACGCGACTCCAGGCACTCCCGCACGCTGCTGCGAAACGTGTCCGCCCAATGCGCGCTCCAGGATTCCGTCGCGGATGAGGTACTCGCGAGTCGCGGTGAGCCCCTCGTCGTCGAACCCGTAGCTCGCGAACTCCTCCGTCCGGGACGGGTCGTACGTGATGTTGAGGAGCTCCGAGCCGTACCGGTAGCTCCCGAACATGTCCGGGGTGACGAAGCTCCGTCCCGCGTAGTTCCGCTCGTCGCCCAGGATCCGGTCGAGTTCGAGCGGATGGCCGATCGACTCGTGCACCTGAAGGATCACCTGATCGGGATCCAAGACCACGTCCATCGTCCCGGTCGGACAGTCCGGGGCGGAAAGGAGCTCCAGCACCTCGTCGCGCAGCTCTGGGCCCACCGTGTCGAGGCCGCACTCCTGCACCACTTCGTAGCCACCCTGCCGGCAGTATCCGCGACCGCCGAGGGAGCGAGACAAGGTCTGGCCGTCCGCGTGCGCTGTCACTGCGATCGAAGGCACGATGTGGTCGAAGCACTGCTCGACCCGTCCCCCGTCGTTCGTCAGGTAGAGCGTTTCCCGATGAACCCAGGAGATCGAGACATCGCGCTGGACGATCCGTGGATCGCCTCCGACCCGCGCACATTCCTCGCGCAGGAGGGCGATCTTGTCGGCCAGGGAGACGGACTCCCACGGCGTGCGGACAGGGGTCGTGTAGCTCCCCTTCGGATGCGGCATGACGATCTTCGAGAAGTCGGTCACGGTTCGTCCGCGCGAACCGGCAGCCCAGGCCCGGGCCTGCTCGACCGCCTTCGCCAAACCGCTGGTAGTCAGGTCGGCTGTGGCGGCGTAGCCGATCCCGCCACCGTCCACCACCGTAACCATGGCCCCCACGTCTGCGCTGCTCCGCACGGGGAGCACGATGTCGTCGCGAACGTAGAGAAACTCCTGAGACTCGTCCTCGAGCCGGAGCGAACAGAACTCTACGTCCGGAAGGACATCCCGGAATCGGGCTTCCAGATCCACAGTTTCCTCCTTGGCTGTCTTAAGTCGGAACACCCGCGGGAGAGGGGGCAATGCGGGTTTCGTTCCGGGAGGGAGAGTAATCGACCTGGGGACGAGAATCGACCCCAGGCTGCGCTCGCCTGGTCAGCAGCCAGCTAGTGGGTGCCGGGACCTTGGGCGCCGAGGAGACTGTGGGAACGGCCCTGCCAGTGGGTGAGATTGGCGACCTGCCCGTCACTGAGGGACTCTTCGGTTTCGTGAGGGTCCGGGGCCCGGTAGAACCGCTTGCAACGCCCCGCCTGCACACAGCAGACGTTTCCGTCGTGGGTCCGCACGTCCACCGCGCCCTCGAGGACGGAGATGCACGTCTTCTCGGCATCTGCGAGCACTGCAAACGTGGTGCCGTGCACTTCGACGTCCGCATCGGGCGCCGTGATCCGGAGCATCGATCCCGGGAAACGTGGGCCCGTCACGCAGGTCGCCATCCCGTTCCGAACCTCGGCAGCGAAGAGCCGGCCGTCGCGACTCGTCGGTAGGGTCATGTCCGTGTTCGGGCCGAGTTCGAGGGCATAGAGGCCGTCGTGGACCAGTTCCAGCACGACGTCTCCCTCCGTTCTCACCCGGGCCCCGGGCTCTAGGCGGGACTCCGCGACGTCTCCCACGTCGAACATCCGGTCGTTCACCGAAACGGATCCGGAGCCGGACACGGCAACGACCTCCCACGCCTCTCCGAGCGTAGGACGGAACAGAGTGACGAGGATGAGAATGACCGCGGCCGCCGCGAGCGTTCCGAACACGGGAGACAACCAAGAACGTCGCGGTCCTACGACCGTGGGGCGAAGGCGAGTCGACGCCGGCTCACCGGTGGAGCGAACACCGATCGACGCAGGCACCCCGCTAGACGAAGCTCCGCCGGTCAGCTCGCCCGGAAGGTCTGCACTCTCGTCGAACGGAGGCGCCGAGGCCACCGCATCGACGTCGAAGTCCGGATCCGCATGGACCGGCCCCAGGCGACCGGAAGCGAAGAGCTGCGCTGCCTCCCGACGGAACCGTGCGGCCGCGGGAACGTCGGGAAGCGACCGGACGGCGTCCCGCGCCTCCTGGTCCTCCGCACCGATCCGTTCGTCGTCTCGATTCTTTGCCAAGTCCTCAGCCCCTTAGCTTCTTCGCCAGCTCCGCCAGCGCGCGAGAGTACCGCTTCCTTGCCGCCACGTGCGAGATGCCTGTCATCTCCGCCACGGCCTCGTGCCCGAGCCCTTGGTAGTCGTGTAGGACGATCGCTGCCCGAAGAGGCTCCGGCAGGGACTCGATCGCCGCCTGCACCGAAGCCTCTCTCGAACTGACCTCGTATTCCATCTCCGGGTCGCGGCCGGACTCCCTGAGTCGGGCGCCTACTTCCGGCTTGTCCTGGATGGATACGGTACGAGCCTCGAGTTTGTGAGCGCCCGATCTCCAGATTTCTCGGCATGTATTGTAAGTGATTGCGTTGAGCCAATATCGAGGATCCCTCTCAGGATCCAGGCGATGTGCCGCACGGTGGACTTTGAAGAAGACGTCCTGGGTGACGTCCTCGGCGAGCGACTCCCCGACGAGTCGAAACGCAAGGCTGTGCACCGTATCGAGGTAGTGCTCGAAGAACTCGCGAAGCGCATCCGGCTCCCGCCGGGTGACCCCGGTGAGCACGTTTCTCGGCGGCGGTTCCGGCCCGCGCGGGGCCCCGTCCACCTGGTCTTTCTCTTCGGGGCTCAGGGCCAAGCACTCTCCGGGCCGCTGCACACCCGAGGTACACACCCCCGACTGGCCGGCCATCCCGACTGTTCATGGATCGATCGACGCGAGTCGCGCCCTGCCCCCGTTCACTAGCCTATGATCCGGGGGCACAACGTCGCAACAGGCTGGAGGTTCGATGCCCATCCCCACGAGCGGTTCCAACTCGGATTCGGGTCCTGCTGGACCCGGCGGCCCCCACCTCGGCGGGGCATCTGCGGGAGAGTCCGATCCACTCCTCTCCTATCGAGAGAGGTTCCCGATCCTGGACTCGGTCTGCTATCTCGTCAGCCATTCCCTCGGGGCGATGCCGCGAAAAGCTCGGGACGGACTCTCTCGCTACGCCGACGAGTGGGACACCCGCGGGGTACGTGCGTGGCGGGACGGATGGTGGGACCTCCCCCTCGCCTTCGGAAACCAGCTCGCTGCACTCCTCGGCGCGAAGCCCGACACGATCTGCATGCAGCCGAACGCCACGCTCGCGAGCGCGATCCTTCTCTCCTCCCTCGACTTCGAGGGAAGTTCCCCGGACCTGCGGAGCGGTGGGAAGCGGAACCGGATCGTGACGACGGACCTCGACTTTCCTTCCATGCTCTATCTCTACGACTCGATCGAGCTCCCTGACGTCGAGATCGTCCGCGTCCCAACGCACGACGGGCTCACGATCGACGGAGACGAACTGATCGCGGCGATCGACGAGAGAACGAGGCTCGTCGCGCTCTCGCATGTCGTCTTCCGCACGTCGTTTCTCCATGACGTCGAGCGGATCACCAAGCACGCGCACGCATGCGGCGCCGAGGTGCTGCTCGATCTCTACCACTCGGCTGGCGCCCTGCCCTTCTCGCTGGACGGGCTCGGCGTGGACTTCGCGGTCGGAGGTAACCTCAAGTTCCTACTCGGCGGCCCCGGTGTCGCCTTCCTCTACGTGCGGCGCGACCTCCAGGATCGACTCCACCCACGAGTGACCGGCTGGATGGCGCACGCCGACCCGTTCGGGTTCCGCCTCCCTCCGATGGAACACGCAGAGGGAATCGCGCGATTCCTCCATGGGACCCCGGCGATCCCCGCACTGCGCGCCGCCGAGCCAGGGCTCGCGATCGTGAGAGAAGTCGGCGTCGAGGCGATTCGGGAGAAGAGTCTTCGACTCACGCGGATCCTACTGGACCACGCGAGAACGGAAGGTTGGGGCGTCCGGACACCCGATGACGACACGCGACGAGGCGGGGTGGTCGGACTCGAGCCGCCCCACGCCTACGAGGTCTCGCAGTGTCTGCTCGATCGAGACATCCTCATCGACTACCGTCCCGGCGGCGGGATCCGGATGGCTCCCCACTTCTACAACACCGAGTCCGAAGTACGTCACGCACTCGCCACGATCGGCGAGATCCTCGAGAGCGGAGCCTGGCGGCGCTACGAATCGGCGACGAGAGAGCGAGTCACGTGAGACGAGCCCGGAGGCCGGATGAGCAAACCGAGACGGTTGCGGCACCGGCCCGCAGGGACTTCCTTCGCGACCTCCTGGGAGTATCGGAATGAAGATCCACGACATCAGCCGCCCCCTCTCCCCCGCCACGGCGCCGTGGCCTGGGGATCAGCATTTCGAGCTGGAGTGGGCCCTTCGGATCGAGGCGAACCAAGTGGTCAACTTGAGTTCGTTCCGGATGAGTCCGCACGTGGGAACGCATACCGACGCGCCGCTCCACGTCGTGAGCGGCGGTGGTGCGAGCGAGTCTCTCGCGCTGGAAGCGTACTTCGGTCCCGCGCGGGTGTTGGACGTAGCCGTCGGCAGCGATCTGCTGATCCATCCGCACTGTCTCGACGGTGTCGACATCGCCGCCGCTCCCCGGATCCTCTTCCGCACCGGGACCGATCCGGATCCGACTCGCTTCCCCGAGACGTTCGCCGCCTTTGCGCCATCGACTTGCCGGGAGCTCGCCGAGCGCGGAGCGGTGCTGGTCGGGATCGACACTCCGAGCGTCGACCCCGCAGACTCCAAGACGCTGGCCGCGCATCACGCACTCCTCGCCGGAGAGCTCCACTGGATCGAGAACCTCGACCTCTCGCGCGTCGGCCCCGGTGTCTACGAACTAGCGGCGTTCCCGCTCGCCATCGTCGGCGCGTGCGCCAGTCCCGTGCGGGCCGTACTCATCGAGCGCTGAGCCGCGGGCGGGAAGGACGGTGCTCCGCGGCTCGGACGTGACGGAGCCAGAGCCAGCGTCAGACTGACGTCCGCGCGGGCTCCACGACGCCTCGACATTCGCCGAAGCCGACTCGGTATCCGTCCCCTTGGGCCCACCCGCGGAGGATGAGTTCGTCGCCGTCGAGGAGAAACTTCCGCTCCTCACCGGACGGGAGCTGGAGCGGCTCGGATCCTCGCCAGGTCAGCTCGAGGAGCGACCCGCGCTCTTCCTTCTCCGGACCGCTGATCGTGCCGGACGCGAGGAGATCTCCTGGACGCATGTTGCATCCCGTCACACTGTGGTGTGCGAGCTGCTGACAGACGTTCCAGTACATGTAGCGGAAGTTCGACCGCGAGATCCGCGCGGGCTCCTCCATCTTCGGGGTACGGACGAGAACGTCGAGCACGATGTCGTAGGACCAGTCGCCCTGGCTCCTGAGATACGGTAGCGGCTCAGGGTCCTGCGTCGGCCCTTGCTTCCGGAACGGCTCGAGCGCCTCCATCGTCACGATCCAGGGCGAGATGGTGGTCGCGAAGTTCTTGGCCAGGAACGGGCCGAGCGGTTGGTACTCCCACTTCTGGATGTCGCGCGCGCTCCAATCGTTCACGAGCACCATTCCGAAGAGGTGGCGGTGAGCATCGTCCACCGCGATCGGATCGCCGAGGGTGGAGCCGGGCCCTACGAACACGCCCATCTCGAGTTCGAAGTCGAGAAGTCGGCTCGGGCCGAAGGAGGGTGCCTCCGCATCGTCCGCCTTCGTCTGTCCCGAAGGTCTCCGTACCGGGGTTCCCGAGACGACGACCGAACTGGCCCGGCCGTGGTAGGCCACCGGGAGGTGGAGCCAGTTCGGCATGAGCGCGTTCTCTTTGCCGCGGAACATGATCCCGACGTTGGTCGCGTGCTCCTTGGACGAGTAGAAATCCGTGTAGTCCCCGATCGTGACCGGAAGGAGGAGCTCGCAATCCGCTACCGGGATCATGGCCGACGCGCGGAGAGTCGCGTCGTCACGCAGACGTGGGTTGTCGTCCCGGAGGAGTTCCGAAAGTGTCTTTCGAACGGCACTCCAGGCGTCCGGCCCGAGGGCCGAGAATCCGTTGAGGTCCGCCCGCGAGAAGATCCCGTTCTCGCCCCGCACCTCTCCCGCACACGGTGTCCCGTCGAACAGCCCAGCAGCCGCGAGCGCAGATAGGTCCACGACGAGATCCCCGATCGCGACCCCGGCGCGAGCGCGAGTCGCGCTGCCGGAACCGCCTCTGCGGAAGATCCCGAACGGCAGGTTCTGGATCGGAAAGTCCGAGTCTGGAGCTACCGGAACGAAGGACCTGAGTCTGGGATCGTGGGTCTCGTTCAACTGGGTCATCGGATCTCCTCTAGCATGCCTTCACTTCACCGAGTCGGTGCCACTGTCGTGACGAGAGCCTCTCATCGGGCGCAACGCGTACCGGGAGGCGAGTGCAAAATCGTTCAAAGCCACCCGAGCGCTCTGAGGTCTTCACAAGGCTCGGAGAAGCTGCAGCTACCGTAGTTCGCTACCTGCCCCGCCCGCAGCTCTCGAATCCGCTCCGTCCCGATCACGTGGCCCTTCCAGGAGAGCCGATCGTCCGTCCACTGGAAGCAGGACGCGTGCGGTTCCGCGAGGAGTGCGCGGAGGTCGTCGCCAAGTAGACCGTCCGAAGCGAAGAGAGCCGCCGCGAAGACGTTCACGAACCCGTGCATGTCGACGCCCAAGGGGGCATGGTGGTGACGGATCGGGTGATGGAGCCCCGCGGTCGCCTTGAAGGGAACCTCGAACTTCCGGCTCACCTCGATGAACTCCGCCACCTCGTCGACCGAAGGAAACGCGTCCGCCGTGACGCCTCCACAGCGTAGCTTCATCCCGAAGTTCGGTCCGGCGATGGCGGTCCTCACCTGCGACAGTACGTCCGCCGTGTTGGCCAGCATCTCGGGCCAACCGGTTCCACGCACCGGCTCCACGAACACGTCGAGGACTCTCTCCCTCACGACCGAATGGAGACGATCCATCCAACGAGCCGTCGCCGCCGATTCGATCGCGATGGATGACGGAAGTCGGATCTCGATCCCGGAGACGGCCGCGCGTCCTTCCATCGCTTGCTCGAAATCGTCCATCGCCGCGAAGTCTTCTCGAAGCGAACTCTCGAGAGCGTCGAGATCGCCGCCGCGCGGAAGGACCACGAATCGCCAGGAGCGGTCGCCACCCGCCATGACCTCCCGCCACGCCGTGAGTTCCGTGAGCCGTGAGGCCGGCACGATGAAGTCGCCGAGCATCCACTGGTCATCGCTCTGGAGATGGGCTCCGTACTCGCGAACGGCGGCCTCGAGGCCGAGCTCGGCAGGTGGGAAGAGACCGGCATAGCCGACCAGCCCGTCCATGAGGGCGCGAAGCGATGCGTGCATGGTGATGAGCGCCTCCCTGGCTACTCGTTCTCGACGAAGCGACGGGCGAACTGGACGAAACGGTAGACGTCCCGGAACGTACTGGCCAGACCGACGGAGACCCGCACGGCTCCGGTGCTCTTTCCGTCGACGCACATCCGGAAGTCCTCGTGGGTGAAGCTCCCCGCTTCCACGATGTGGGGCTGCGTGAAGCACCCCACTAGCTCGTTCTTGGAGATGTCGAGCGCCACCTCGCCTCCCCCGGGGTTGCAGAAGCAGCCGGTGCGGAGCGAGATGTTGTCCCGCGCGGCCTCCTTCTCGACCCGAAGGTGGTCGATCACTTCGCCGTTCGGTCCATAGAAGTTCATGGTGACGGTGCCGCCGCGGTGGTCGGTCGTGCAGGGGCCGTAGATGCGAGCGAGGGGACGGCCGTTCTTCCAGCGGATCTTCGGAATCTCGTGCAGGAGCCAGTCCGTGAGACAACAACATCGCTCGTGGATCGTGTCCATCCCGACCGAATCGAGGTAGTCGAGTCCGATCTCGACCGCGGGGATGTTGAGGTAGTTGAGCGTGCCGTCCTCGAACGCCGCTTCCCCTTCCGCCATGTAGAACCGATCACCCTGGACGGACGCGACCGTGATCGTCCCGCCGGAGAACCAAGGCCTGTGGAGTTTGGCCAGCTTCGAGCGCTTCGCGACGAGCGCACCGATCCCGGTCGGGTAGCCGAACATCTTGTAGAACGAGAGCGAGAGGAAGTCCGGCTGATGCACGGAGAGGTCCAGCGTGTTCGTCGGGACGAAGGCCGCTCCGTCGAGAAGCACGTCCCAGCCCTCTCTCTGAGCCTCGCCGATCCACTCGAGCGGATGCTGGACACCGGAGAAGTTCGACTGGGCCGGATAGGCGAAGAGATCGTTCTTCCCACCCTTCCGTTCCTGGATGCAGCGACGGAACTCCGCCTTCGGGGTCCGCATGTTCGGGAGGCCGAGCGGAATGTAGGAGATCTCCGCCCCCCGGGCCCGCGCATACTCGCGGATACCGTTCACCGAGTTGTGATTGTCGAACGTCATCAGGTAGTGGCTGCCCTGACAGAACGGGTAGCTCTCCCCCACCAGTTTGAGCGCGTGAGACGCGTTCGACGTGAAGATGACCGCATACTCGGTCGGACTCGCCCGGAAGAAGTCGAGCACGCGCTTCCGGGCGCGCTCGCACATCTCGGTCATGAGCGACGACGTCGGGTTGTGCGAGTGCGGGTTCCCGAAGACGTGGTGGTTGAGGAGATCGTGGTGCCGCTGGATCTGCGATTCCGCGTAGAGGCCGCCCCCGGTGTAGTCCAGGTACGCATGCTCTGCGGCGTCGAGCCGCGCGAAATCGCGCGCACGGAGTTCGTCGCAGGCGTCGGTGGTGGCGTACTCGGGATGGGTGTCCCGGAAGTCGGCCTCGGCTTGGTCGAAGGCGGTCTCGTCGAGCTGGACGGTCATGCGCACTCCTCGTCGTCCTCGGGTTTCGGGCGGAAAGTCCCTGGAACCTCCGCCAGAACGCATTCTAGCGGAACGGGAGAAAAGACCCAACTCACGACGGATTCACGAAACGGAGCGCGAACCGGGCCCCACCGCGCCGTGGGTTGGCACTCCGCGTAGCTCCCTGACCGTCTCGGGGAAACGCCTCCACTTCGGCCCTCGCCTTCCCCGGCGAAATCACTCAGGACGCGAAGTGCCTGTGTCCTTGGACGATCCCAACTCAGGGACGGCAACCCCTCGAATCCGCTGGAGCCTCGCGGGGCGAGGGTCGAACAAGTGCGAGAAATTCATCCTCGACGAACCGTCTCCATGAAGAGAGGAATCTGCCCCATGAACAAACGTCTCCTGCCGGCTCTCGCAGCAATCAACGAGACATTCGTTCCTGGCGAGCCGGTCGGCAGCTACGTCTGCATCGATGACAACGGTGGGGGCAACGAGTAGCGCCCGGTCGCAAAGTTCAGAAACTCGAAGCGTCACTCGGGCAAGATGGAGACGGGGGGCAGCTCGTGAGAGCTGTCCCCCGTTTCGTCATTCACGAGACCCGTTCCGCGGCATCCACTACGGAGCGAACGGATACCCTTCCTTCTCGACCACGTACCCGCCGAGCTGCCGGCTCGCGTCCACCAGGTTCGGCGGCTCGCGACGGAGCAGCTTCTTCAGCATCGAGAGCGAACTCCGGAGCTCTTCGCCTTCGTGGCTCGCCGACAGCACCGCCTTCGCGTTCCGCTCGCAAAGCGCGAACCCTTCGTCCACCGCGAGCTGAACTGCGGCGACCCGAGCCGCCTGGTCGGCCTCCCCACGAAGCGTTCCCACCTTGAGGGTCCGGAGGAGCGCGCTTTCCATTGCGTAGACCTGGATCGTCATGTCGGAAAGCCAGGCAATGATCTCCTGTTGGTTCTGGAGACCCATCAGATGCTTCTGCGCCGCGACGCCGGACGCGAACAGCGTCATCTTCTTGCAGAGCGCGATCGCTTCCCGCTCGGCTCCGAGCAGCCCCTCGGGAGGCTCCCCGCGTCCACGCCGCTCCATGAGCTCGCCCGTGAGGGTCTTGATCGCACCCATGAGCGGGAGCTGTCCCTTCATCGCCCGGCTCATGAGGGTCCCCGTGATGATGAGGCGGTTGACTTCGCTCGTCCCTTCCCAGATCCGGTTGATCCGGGCGTCGCGATACATCCGCTCCACCGGGTATTCGGCGATGAATCCGTACCCGCCGTGGACCTGGACCATCTCGTCGACCACCCAGTCGAGCGCTTCGGAGCCGTAGACCTTGTTGATCGAGCACTCGACCGCGAGCTCCTTGAGCGCTTCGACCGTCGGCTCGGCCGGATCCATCTGCGCGGCCTCCGGGCGGGACTTGATCTCGTCGGCGAGGTCGTCGATCACGCCGGAGGCGCGGTAGAACATCGACTCCGCGCAGTAGATCCGCATCGCGGACCCGGCGAGCTTCTGCCGAATGAGTCCGAACGTGCTGAGCGGCTTCCCGAACTGTTCGCGCTGGGTCGAGTAGACCGCACCCTCGCGGAGCGCGAGCTTCGCGCCACCGAGCGCGGCCGGTGCGAGCTTGAGACGCCCGATGTTGAGAACGTTGAACGCGATCCGGTGACCCTTCCCGACCTCGCCGAGGATGTTCTCCTTCGGCACCTCGACGTTCTCGAGGATCAGGCTCCGGGTCGAGGACCCCTTGAGCCCCATCTTCGGCTCTTCGGCGCCGGTGGAGAGTCCGGGCGTTCCCTTCTCGATGAGGAAACAGGTGAACTGTTCTCCGTCCACCTTTGCGAAGGTGATGAAGAGGTCGGCAAACCCAGCGTTCGTGATGAACTGCTTCGTGCCGTTGAGCACGTAGACGCCCTTCGCCTCGTCCCACACCGCCGTCGTCCGCGCGGAGAGCGCATCCGATCCGGAACCCGGCTCGGTCAGCGCATAGGCCGTCAGGATCTCGCCGGACGTGATCCCCTCGAGGTACTTGGCGCGCTGCGCTTCCGATCCGAAGTAGACGACGGGCAGCCCGCCGATCCCGCACTGGACGATCGCCGCGACACCGGCCGCGCCGGACGAGCCGAGCCACTCGGCCACCTGCATCGCGACCTTCTTGCTCGCGCCGAGCCCTTCGAGCTCTTCGGGAACGTCCATGAGGAAGAGACCGAGCTCGCCGAGTTGCTGGAGCAGACCGGTGATGATGCCGAGGTCCTTCTGGGTGTCGATCTCCTCCCGCAGTGGATAGATCTTCTCGCGGCAGAACCGACCGATCGCTTCGCCGAACGCGCGCTCCTCCTCCGAGAGGAACTCCGGAGCGAAGAAACTGTCGAGGGCCGGCTCCTCGAGTAGGAACTGTCCGCTCTGGATGCCGGCTGCGGACGGAGCGTGGGTTTCCTTGGCCGCTGAACTGGTGCTCATCTCTCGTCTCCTTATCGGGCCAGGTTCTCGAAGAGACCGGCCGCTCCCATCCCGCCACCGACGCACATGCTGACGATTCCGTAGCGCGCGCCGCGTCGACGCAGCTCGTGGAGCAACGTCGCCGTCAGCTTGGCACCGGTCGCTCCGAGCGGATGCCCGAGCGCGATCGCGCCACCGTTCACGTTGACCTTGTCGTCGGGGATGCCGAGCGCACGCGCCACGTAGACCGCCTGGCTCGCAAACGCTTCGTTGATCTCGAAGAGGTCGACCTCGGCTATCGCCACCCCGACCTTGTCCAGCAGCTTGGGGATCGCAGCCACAGGGCCGATTCCCATGATCTCCGGCGCGACGCCGGCGACTTGGTAGCCGACGAGTCGGGCCAGCGGCTCGAGGCCGAGCTGTTCGGCCTTCGCGCGAGTCATGAGGAGAGTCGCGGCGGCGCCATCTGAAGTTTGGGAGCTGTTCCCCGCCGTGACGGACCCGCCGAGCCGGAAAGCCGGCCGGAGTTTCGCCAGCGCTTCCATCGACGTGTCTGCGCGCGGGCCCTCGTCCACCGAGACCACCGTCTCCTTCACGTCGACCTTGCCGTTCTTGCCCGGCAGCTTCGTCTTCACGGTGACAGGCACGATCTCGTCGTCGAACCGGTGCGCCGCCTGCGCCGCGATCGCCTTTTGGTGGCTCTGGAACGCGAACGCGTCTTGCTCCTCGCGCGACACCTCGAACTGGACGGCGACGTTCTCTGCCGTGAAGCCCATCCCTAGGTACGCATCCGGGAGTTCACGGACCAGGTCCGGGTTGGGCGAGAACGCAAACCCTTCCATCGGCACGAGGCTCATCGACTCTGTGCCTCCCGCCAAGATGACCTCCGCTTGCCCCGTGACGATCCGGTCACACGACTGCGCGATGGTCTGGAGACCGCTCGAGCAGAACCGGTTCACCGTCATCCCCGGAACGTCGAAAGGGAACCCCGCACGGAGGAGTGCGAGCCGTGCGACGTTGAGCCCCTGAGGGCCTTCCGGAATGGCGCACCCGAGCACGACGTCGTCGATCTTGCCCGGTTCGAGGCCGGGCGCCTTCGCGACCAGTGCGCGGAGGACCGTCGCCGCGAGGTCGTCCGGACGCGTCTCGCGAAACGCACCGCGGGCGGCCTTCCCGACCGGAGTCCTCAGTGCCTGCACGATGACCGGTTCGTTCTCTTTCGACATCTAGGGTCCCTTCTCTAGGGTTCCGTAGTCCTATTGGCGTCTGATTCCTTCGTCCACGCGCTAGTTCCGAAGCGGCTTCCCCGTCTTGAGGATGTTCTCCATCCGGGCCAGGGTGCGGTTGTCTTCGCAGAGCGCAAGGAACGCCTCGCGCTCGAGGTCGAGCAGATACTGTTCGCTCACGCGGCTGCCCGCAGATACCTCGCCACCACAGAGCACCCACGCGAGCTTGTCTCCCAGCACGTGGTCGTACTCGGTGATGTAGCCGCTCGCCCGCATGTTGTGGAGCCCCGCGCGGATCTTCGCGAGCCCGGGCTCACCCACGACCCGGATGTCCTCGAGCGGACGCCCGGCATCGAAACCGGCGATGTCGAGCGCGAGCACGTTCTGCTTCGCTTCGTAGATCCGGTGGTCCCGGTTGAGTGCCACGACGTCGTCCTGGGCGAGATAGCCGAGGTCCTTCGCCTCGACACCACTCGTCGCGACCTTCGCCATCCCGACGGTCTCGAAAGCGCGACGGAGGAACGGGAAGAGGTCGACGTCGACACCCTCCGGAACGGAGAGATGAACGCGACGCACCCATTCCTTGCATCCACCACCGGCGGGGATGACACCCGCGCCGAGTTCGACGAGTCCGATGTAGGTTTCTGCGTCCGCGACGACCCGGTTCGCTGCGAGCGTGACTTCGCATCCACCGCCCAAGGTGAGTCCGTGCGGAGCGACCACGACCGGACGGCTGCTGTAGCGGATCCGCTGGTTCACGTTCTGGAACCGCCGGACCATCCAGTCGACGTCGTCGTAGTTCTCGTCGTCGATCTCGTTGAGGATCAGAAGGAGGTTCGCGCCGACGGAGAAGTTGTCCGCCTCGTTCGCGATGACGAGCCCGCGCCAACTCTCCTCGACGATCGCAACGCTCTTCTCGATCGCTTCGATGAGGCCCGGGCCGATCGTGTTCATCTTGGTGTGGAACTCGAGACAGGCGACATCGTCGCCCAGGTCCACGAGCGACGCGTCGGCGCTCTCCCACACGACACCGCGGGACGCCTTGCCTACCGAGCTGGCAGTCGATCCATCGGCGGAGCCGCCCGATGTGCCTGCGCCGCTCGATACGGCTCCACTGCGTCCGCCGCCACCTGCCGTGGTCCCCGGCGAACCAGCCGCTTTGAGATCCTCCAGCCTCAGCACCTTCGGCCCGTACGGAACGGGCTTCATCGACCCACTCCCGCTCGCCGAATCGAAATCGAAGTAGAGCGGCGTGGCGCCGTCACGTCCATAGAAGCGGCCGCCGTTCGCGAGCACGGCCTTGACGAGCGGCGGCAGCTCCGCGCCTTCCTTCTCCATCCGGCGACAGGACGCTTCGACCCCGATGGCGTCCCACATCTCGAACGGCCCCATCTCCCAGCCGAAGCCCCAGCGGAGCGCGCGGTCCACGTTGACGATGTCGTCCGAGATCTCGGGGATCTGTCCGGCCGCGTAGAGGAGCGTCTGGGAGAGATTCTCCCAGAGGAATTCCCCACCTCGATCCTTCGCCTTCATGAAGGAGACGAGACGATCGCCCAGGTCTTCCAAGTTCTTGCCGATCTCGAGCGACGGAATCGCGACCTTGCCCTGCGGAACGTGCTCCATCGAATCGGGATCGAGCATGAGGATCTCGGTCTTGCCGTCGGCCCCCTTGGACTTCTTGTAGAACCCGGCGCCCGTCTTCTCGCCGAGCCACTTCTTCTCCAGCATCCCCTGAACGAACGTAGGCGGAACGAAGAGATCCCTCGCGGGGTCGTCCGGGAGACTGTCGTACATGTTCTTCGAGACATGGAGGAGCGTATCGAGCCCTACGAGATCAGCGGTCCGGAAGGTCGCGCTCTTCGGCCGGCCGATCGCCTTACCGGTCAGCCTGTCGACCTCCGCGATCGTGTACTTCTTCTCGACCATCAGCTTCACCGCGTGGAGAAGCCCGAACGTCCCGATCCGGTTCGCGATGAAGTTGGGCGTGTCCTTGGCGTGGACGACGCCCTTTCCGAGCACGTTCTCGCCGAACTCGGCCATCCGGGAGTACACGACGGGATCCGTCAGAGGACCGGGCACGAGCTCGAGCAGGTGCAGATAGCGCGGCGGGTTGAAGAAGTGCGTGACGAGGAACCGGGAGCGAAGTGCCTCCGGCAGGCAGTCGGAGAGCGACTGCACGGAGAGCCCGGATGTGTTGCTCGAGAGAATCGCGTGCTCTGCGACGTGCGGCGCGATCTTCTCGTAGAGCGAACGCTTGATGTCCAGGTTCTCGACCACCGCCTCGACGATCCAGTCGACGTTCGCGAGCTGGGCGGCGTCGTCCTCGAAGTTTCCGGGACGAACCAGCGAGCGCAGGCGAGGACTGAAGAACGACGCCGGCTTCGCCTTGAGCGCGCGTTCGAGCCCGCGGATCGCGAACCGGTTCGCGAGTCGAGGATCCCCCGGTCCGATGCCCTGCTTGGCGTCTTGCTCGTCCGGTTCGGTCGACTTCATGTCGAGGAGGAGGCAGGGGATTCCGGCGTTCGCCAGGTGCGCCGCGATCGCGGCTCCCATCACTCCAGCACCCAACACTGCCGCGCTGCCGATCGGCTTCTCCTTGGTCACGTCAGGCTCCTTCCACGTGCCTTCGACTCCGTGAACGGCTTGGGGCATTCCACCCCAGGCAGGCCTCTGCGGCCGCACTCACGAAATCGTCCTCGCGACGGGTGGAGACTAGCGGGGTGCTGAGAAGGCCTCTTCGGACTCGACTCAGCGAGCGGGCTCTCCGCCCGTCGGCTTCCCTTCCCTATCGGCGTCCTGCTTCCCGATCTCCTCATCCCGCAGCGCTCTACGGAGAAGTTTCAGTACGGAGCTGCGGGGCAACTCATCCCGGAACTCGATCAAACGAGGGATCTTGTACGACGCCAGATTCTCGCGGCAGTAGGCAGTCACTTCCTCCGCCGTCAGGCTCCGTCCGGGATGGAGGACGATGAATGCCTTTACCGTCTCACCCCGCCTTGGATCCGGCACCCCGATCGTGCAGGACTCGAGAACGTCCGGGTGCATGGAGAGCACCTGGTCGATCTCGTCCGGGTAGATGTTGTACCCGGAAGCGAGAATCATGTCCTTCTTTCGCCCGACGATCCGGAAATAGCCCTCGTCGTCCATGACCGCGAGGTCTCCCGTCTTGAACCAGCCGTCGGGGCCGAACGCTTCGGCCGTCTCGTCGTCTCGGTTCCAATAGCCGGGCATCACCTGGGGGCCGCGGATCCAAACCTCGCCGACTTCACCCAGAGCGACGTCGTTGGTTCCCGTTTCCACGTCGACCAGCCGCACGTCGGTGTTCGGAATCGGGATCCCGATCGTTCCGATCTTCCGCTTCCCCTTGATCGGGTTCACGGTAGCGACGGGAGACGTCTCGGTCAGCCCATAACCTTCCAGGAGGACCGTCCCGGTCAGCCGCTCGAACTCCTGCTGTATGTCGAGCGGCATCGGGGCAGAACCGGAGAAGCTGTAGCGGATCGAGCGGAGGTCCTTCTTCTCGATGTCGGGGAACCGGTTGATCGAGCCGAACATCGCAGGCACCGCGGGAAGGAGCGTCACCTTCCTCGCAACCAGCGTCTTCACGACCGAAGCGATGTCCCTTGGATTGGCGACGAGCGCCATCTCCGCCGCAATGAAGCTGGAGAGGCACGCCACCACGGTGACCCCGAAGATGTGGAAGAACGGCAGGGCGGCGAGCAGCACCTCGTCCCCGTCCTTCATCGCCGAGAACCACTGACGGATCTGCTGCGTGTTGTAGGACAGGTTTCGCTGCGTCAGCATCGCGGCCTTGGAAACGCCGGTCGTCCCGCCCGTGTACTGGAGCAGGGCGAGATCGTCCATCTCGATGTCGACGTGCGGCGGCGAGGGAGGAGTGCCGTCCACCAATGGGCGGAAGTGGTGGATCCCCGGGCCAGGCTCGATCTTCGCGACGAGCGGCGGCTTCGCGCGCTTCAGTTTGAGCGGGGCGAGCTGCTTGAGTGGGAACCGAAGATACTCTGGCACGGACGCGATGATGTACTCCCGCACCGGTAGCTGGTGCCGGATCCCGCGCAGCTTCTGGTCGTAGATGAAGTCCGCGACGATGGCATGCTCACAGCCCGCGTCGATCCATTGGTGCTCGATCTCGCGAGGCACATAGAGCGGGTTGGTCATCACCGCCTGTGCCCCGAGCCGCTGGACCGCGAAGAACGAGATGACGGATTGGGGCGTGTTGGGAAGCTGCACCGCTACTCGGGAGTTCTTCTCCACGCCGAGCCGAGAGAGGGCCGTCGCGAGCCGGTCGACCTTGTCCGACAGCTCCCCGTAGGTCATGACCATGTTGAGGAACGAGAGCGCCGGCCGGTCGCCGAAGTTCTTCGCCGCATTGGCGACGAAGTCGCGCAGGGTCAGCTCCCGGAAGTGAACTTCCGGAGAGACCTCGGGATCATACGCTTCATGCCATACCCGGCTCTCCAACCCGCTCGACCTCCTCTACCCGACCCGCCGGTTCGCGTCTGGTTAGAGTATCGGCCAGAACCCTGTCTGATGTCAGGGAGAAGATCGGCCGGAGAGGGCGACCATCCGCGTCGACGCGAGATTCGGGGCATGGCATCGACGAGTCAGCGCTACCTTACGATTCGTACGCTCCCCGTCGCGGTACCCAGCGCTCCGCTCCACCGCACATAAACGATGCCCGATGGAACGTCCCGCCCCGCTGCATCCCGGCCGTCCCAGGAGACCGATCGGCCCGCCGGATCCTCCGTGGTGAGACGGCGCAGCAGCCGGCCATCCGGGGCGAGGATCTCGATGATCGTGGGCGTGTAGTCCGAAGACGACGACGACGCCACGGCCGAAGCTCCTTCGGCGGAAGCTCCCTCGAGGGTCAACCGCACCGGGCCAAAAGCCGGGTTCGGCACGGATCGTAGACGAAGCACGTTCCCGGGTATCCCGACCGCGTCAGGAAGCGCGGCCGGAGCGCAGGGGCGACCGAAGACGTAGAGCGCCTCGTTGTCGGACACGTAGACTAGTTCACCCGCCCCGGCGACACCGAGAACGCCGCCTCCCGCAGGAGGCACGCCGCCAAACTCGTATTCAACCCCGCTCGATACGTCGAACGAGTGGAAGCCTCCACCCCACGAGTAGAGCGAGCCACCCGGCCCGGCGTAGAGCCCTCCCGAAGCGAATGCGGAAGCACCTTCCTCGTCGACCAAGGACAAGTCCGACGCATTCCGTCGAGTCAAGAACGTCCGACCTCCGAGGAACAGAGACCCATCCGCCACGAGCATCGCGCCGGGCCGATCGATTCCGTAGATCGGTGCGTCGGCTCTGTAGGCGGGATTCTCGGGATCGGAGACGTCGTATCGAAAGAGCGTGATGTTCCCCTCGAACTCGTCCGTGAAGTAGACGTCCATTCCGTTCGCCGTAGTGATGCCTTCGAGAGAAAAAGTTGGCAGCTCGGCAATGCCCAGGACGTTGGGCGAGGATGGATCGCTGACGTCGAGCGTCGTCAGTTCGATGTCGTCGACGGTGTAGACACGACTGCCGGTCGGAATGACCTGCGATCCGAACGAACCGGAGACACTCCCCACGACCACCGGATCGTACGGATCCGAGAGATCGACGACATCGAAACCTCCCTGGCGGCTGAGGTACGCGTGCCCGTTCGCGACCGCGAGAGCGCGCGTGGTCGCGAACGTGAGCGACGCGACTTCGACCGGAGCCCACGGGTCCGTGACGAGGAGGATCTTCAACGCACTAGGAAAACGGAGGGCCAAAAACTCGTCCGGTCCAACGTCGAAGGCGTGGAGATCTCGGGCCCCGGCCCACTCGGGAGAGGCTACGAGTGGCGCGGCGTTCGTTCCGGAGTTCAACTGCAGCGCCTGGAGGCGGCTTCCGCCCGCGACATACGCCACGCCATCGAAGAATGCGGCCCCACCCAGACTGGCATCGGGAAACGCACCTCTCCGTTCGAGCTGGCTGGGATCCGTCGCATCCACCCAAACGAGGAGTCCGTTCACATTGACCCCCAGCTGGTCACCGCAGACCTCGATGTTCCCCGCACTCCCCGTGTCGAGAAAGTCGAGCTGCTGCGGAGCCTCTGGCGTCGACACGTCGAAGCTGACGATTCCGCCGGGGTTGGTGGTCGCGAAGAGCGTGTTCCCCCTCACCGCGAGCCGCTTGACCTCTCCGGGCAAACCCGACACTTGTGTAACGAAGACCGGACTGGCAGGCGCGCTAACGTCGTAGACGTCGATGGCGGAGATGTAGTCCCCAATGTAGAGGTACGAACCGGACACGGCGACTGATTGCGCGTCCACCGTGAGCGATCCGACCACCGTAGGGTCGGATGGATCCGAGACGTCGACGACCAGAACTCCGGTCGATTGCGTGATGTAGAGAAAGTCGCCGGACTTCGCGAGCTTTCCCACGAACCCGAGAAGCGCGGATCCAACCGCGTCGATGGAGCCGTCCGTTCCGACGAAGTAGACGCCGAGTTCGCTGCTCCCGACTGCGTATGCATACGCACCGTCGACGATCAAGTCACTGTACTGCGTACCGAGGGCCTGATCTATCTGGACCAAGCTCCCGGGACCACCGACGGCAAAGGAGTAGACCCAACCATCGGTCGCCCCGAGCACGTATCCGCGAGCCTCCGTGGCCAGGTTGAAAGCGTCATAGGAGCCTTCTCCGAACGGTGGGTAGTGCGTGTAGTCGATCCCAGACAGCCACTTGACGTGGCCATCGGTACCGTCGCACACCGCGGTGGCAGTAGGCAGCAGTGAGAACGTGAGCACAGCGAAGGCGAGGGACGCGAGCGCGACTCGCACTGCACGGTGGTCGACCTTCCGGAGCATAGGTTCCTCCTCATTCAGGAGACTCTGAGGCGTCTTCGACAGGACTGGGTTGTGCGAGAGGGGGAACCGCACATTCGAGAGGGTAGCAGAAGCGCCGGCGCAGGCACGAAATCAGGCCTGACAAACGGGCACCCCGGCTCACTGCCGGAATCGCGGAGTGACGTGGCGGACCGGCCATGCCACGTATCCTGTTACCTGCCATACTCTTGGTAGCGGCCAGTCGGTTTTCCAGCGGCCTGCGGCCGTTCGCGATGTGCATCCCTACCCGGTGTCGCTCCGTCTTCAAGGTTGAAGAGATGAAACCCCTACCCGGGATTCCCGATCGAAACACGGGGATGCCGGAACCAGACAGGAGACATCCGACATGAAGACGGTCCTTCTACTCAGCCTTTGCGCGACCCCGTTCCTGTGCGTTCTTCCCGCATCTGGCCAGGGAGCCGGACACCCGGACTCGCGAGCGGATGTGTGCTGCGAGACAGAGACGTGCTGCGCTACCGCTACCTGCTGTGGGACGGAGACGTGCTGCTGCGACGCGAGCCGAGGGTGCGGCTCCCGGTGAACCGTCCGGGTACCGAGCCCACGACTGAAGAGGTCTGGAACCAGCTGCGAGTCCGGGTGCGGAACTACCTCCGCTCCCGGGTCAGCGACCCAGATGACGCGGAGGACCTCCTCCAGGAGGTGTTCCTCCGCGTCCACCGAGGACTGGGATCGCTCCGGAGCGAAGAAGCGCTCGATGGCTGGGTCGCACAGATCGTTCGCAACGTGATCACCGATCACATCCGCGCGCGCGCCGCCCGCCGTAACGGGGCGAACGGTCACGGCGGGTCGCCTGCTTCGTCGGAACACGACGCTGACGACCGGGACCGCGGGACGCACCCGACCGGAGTGGAGGGCACGTTCGCGTCCGAGATCGGAATCGTCCCCGCGGAGGTGGACGAGCGCGAGGAGCGTCGCTCCCGGGAACAGATCGCCGCCTGCCTCCTCCCGCTCATGTCCGTACTCCCGGCAGACCAGCGAGAGGCCCTGGAGCTCACGGAGGTGCGGGGCCTCACCCAGAAAGAAGCTGCGGAGTTGGTCGGACTGTCGGTGCCGGGAATGAAGTCCCGGGTCCAGCGCGCGAAGCACCGGCTGCGCGAAGTGATGGACGCTTGCTGTCGCCTGCACTTCGATGCGCGGGGGAATCTCCTCGACTGCACGTCTCGAAACTGCGCGGACTCCGCGTCCGGCCCGCCTGGTGAATCGGGCCGGGATTCACAGGAACATTGCGCTCCTCCTGACTTCCGGCGATCCAAGGGCTGAGCCGACGCTGCGCGTGTGTGGCTGAGCGGCCGGACTCGCAACTGCCAAACGTTCCCGAGGCTCCCGCCGACGCAGAGGGCCAGGACAACTGTGTCACCTCTGCGCTCGCCGGCCGGGGACGGTCACTCCACAACGTCAACCGAATGCCCGCCGACCGGAAGCAGATCCTCCACAGTGGCAGCTCGCCGCGCGGCAAGCCGCCGCAGCGATTCCGAAACGTCACCTCGCCGCTCGGCGGGCGGCGGCAGCCGGTCAACAACGTAACCTCGGCGCCCACTGAACGGGGTCAACGGGGTAGCAGTGTCACCGGCGGGCCTGCCGACCGCGACTACGGGGTCAACAGTGTTACCTCGGGATCCGTCGACCGGGGGCACCGACTCCACAGTTTCACCGGGCGGCCCGTCGACCGGAGGCACCGATTCCACAGTTGCACCGGGAGGCCCGCCGACCGGACGCAGCGACTCCACACTTTCACAGGGAGGCCCGCCGAGCGGAGCCAGCGACTTCGCAGTTTGACCGGGCGGCCCGCCAAGCAGCGACGGCGACTCCATGGTGCCACCCGGGTCCCCGCCGACCGGTGGTAGCGATTCCACAGTGTCACGCAGGACGCCGCCGACCCGCCGCGACGTTTCGACGATGCAACCCAAGGCGTCGCCGCTCCGCGGGAATCTGGCTTGAACCCCGGCGCGCCAGACGAGACGCACGCTGGCAGCGATGGGCGTAGGCACTCGGCTCGATCGTGTCCGGACAGTGTCCGACCGGATGTGAGAACGGGGCAGCGATGAAGTGCTGCCCCGTTTCACACCCGCCGAGCGGGTACTCTTGGCGCGCCCCGGTCCAGGGGCGACGGTCGAATCGCACCGCCCCGCCGCTCCGGTCTTCGAGCGGGCCTGCCCAGGCCCGCCTCGTCCCTATCCGAGCAGTCCCTGAACCGTCTCGCGCTCGTTCTGGAGTTCCGCGATCGACTTCTGGAACTTCTCCTTACCGAAGTCGGAGAAGTCGAGGCCCTTGACCACGTCGTACGTACCGTCGCCCTTGCAGGTGACGGGAACGGAGCAGAGAAGGCCCTCGGGAATGCCATAGGTGCCGTCCGAGACGACCGCCATGCTCGTCCACTCGCCCTTCGGCGTGCCCTGGTAGAGGTAGCGGGCATGGTCGAGCGCCGAACTCGCGGCCGACATCGCGGAGGACTTGCCTCGCGCGTCGATGATCGCCTTGCCGCGCTCCTGAACGGTCGGAATGAACGTGTCCTTCATCCAGGCTTCGTCACCGATCACTTCCGGCGCAGGCTTTCCGCCGATGGTGCAGTGACGCCAGTCCGGGAACTGCGTGTTCGAGTGGTTGCCCCAGATGATCACGTTCTTCACGTCGGTCGAATGGACACCCGCCTTGGCCGCGAGCTGGGCCATGGCGCGGTTGTGGTCGAGCTGCGTCATCGCGGTCCAGCGGTCCGCCGGGATCGACTTCGCGTTGTTCATCGCGATCAGGCAGTTCGTGTTGCACGGGTTTCCGACGACCACGACCCGCACGTCCTTCGACGCGACCTTCTCGATCGCCTTGCCCTGTCCGGTGAAGATCGGGCCGTTGTCGAGGAGGAGATCCTTCCGCTCCATCCCCGCCGTACGCGGCTTGCTTCCGACGAGAAGGGCGAGATCGACGCCTTCGAACGCCTCTTCGAGCTTGTCCGTGCAGACGATCCCCTTGAGGAGCGGGAATGCGCAGTCATCGAGCTCCATCGCAACGCCCTTGAGCGCCTGGAGGGCGGGTCCGAGCTCGAGGCACTGGAGGATGACTTCTACGTTGGGGCCGAACACCTCACCTGCCGCGATCCGCGGCACGAGGCTGTAGCCGATCTGCCCGGCGGCTCCAGTGACGGCAACTCTCTTGACCATGGTTCAGCTCCCCTTTCTCGGGATGGTTGGTATCCCCGGACGAAGCGCCGAGTATGGCACGGAGGGTTACCCCCGACAACGAAGGGGCGCAATCGGGAGTTTCCGAAACCAGGCGCAGCCCGCCGGAGACGGGGCGCTCGAACGCCGCGGATTACCGCCCGATGGCACCGTCCCCCAACTCCCGCGCCCGCGACTCCGCGTTTCGAGCGGCGGTCGAGTCGCCGAGGGCTGCGCAGAGCCTGGCCAGGTAGGTCCAGAGAGTCGGGTCGTCCGGGTGGTACCGGATGGCTCGTTCGAGGTATCCGCGCGCGGCGTCCCCCTCTCCGGACTGCGCAGCCTCGACGGCACGGGCTGAGAGGCGGGCCACGAGCGTGGTGTCGTAGGAATCCAGGATCGGATGGTCCGGGAAGCGCTTCCTCGCTTCGTTCCACGCGGCCTCCGTTCCCTCCAGATCGCCGAGCTGGTCGAGACCGGCTCCGAGGGAGAGATACGCAGCCACGATTTCGGGATCGATCGAGAGGGCATACCGAAGGTGGTCCACCGCTTCTTCGATCAGAGCCCGCCGTTCCGGACGCCCCTCCTCCAACCGGAAGGCACGCGCGAGAAGGGATCGCCCCGCGTTCGTTCGGACTCGGGCGGACTCGGGCACCACCTGGACGTCGTGGATGAAGAGCGTCTCGTCATCGTGCCAGTCCGGGTTCCGGGCCAGGGTCCAGTGGGAGTGGAGGAGCACGACGAGGCCGGTGAGGCCGAACGCGGCGGCGCGAACCCCGACCGGGCGGGTGCGAGCGAGCCCCCAACCGAAGACGCTCGCTACCACCATCGCGAACGCCGCGGATCCGTGGTAGACGAGCCGTTCCCCCATCGTCGCTCCGATCTCGAGGAAGAGGTTCGAGATGAGCGATAGGTGCGCGAGGTAGAACGCTGCGGCAAACCCGATCCAATGTCGCCGTACGATCCCACCGATCGAGACGAGGACGATCCCAGCGTGCAGAGCGAAGGAGAGCCAAACGACCGGATCCGCAAAGGTCCGGTAGGGAAAGACCCTGTACCCATAGTCACAGGCCAGCGGATGCGGCCAGACGAGAAGGCGAAGATACTCGAGCAGCACGACGATCTTGCTCGCCCATTCCTCTGCGGGAGTGGCCAGGAGATAAGGATCGTTGAGCAGATCGACTGCCTCGACCGTCCCGAACCCGCTCGCGTGGAGCCGTAGAGGCAGATAGACGACGAGCGCAACGACGACGGGAAGCGCGGCCCGGAGGCTGCCC
This sequence comes from Candidatus Eiseniibacteriota bacterium, assembly GCA_020633975.1. Taxonomy (GTDB): domain Bacteria; phylum Eisenbacteria; class RBG-16-71-46; order CAIMUX01; family CAIMUX01; genus JACKCR01. Next base: position 1,872,511 of record JACKCR010000002.1, read on the forward strand.
CCCACGGATTCGCCTCGGAAGACATAGTGGGCGAGCGGAAGGAGGACGAGCAGCGTGACCGCGTACTCCTTGGAGAGGAGCGCGAGGAACACCACGAACGCGACGGCGAGAAGGCGGATGCCGCCAGGGCCACGAGCCCGGCGGGCGCCCACCCTTCTCGGCGGCCCGAGCGAGAGCCAGGTCGCGAAGAGGACGAAGACGAGCGAGAGCAGCTCGTCCCGCCCCTTCACGTTCGCAACCACCTCCGTGTGGATCGGATGCACGGCGAAGAGCAGGGCCGCGAGGAAAGGCCACGAGAGGAGTTGGCTTCCGACCGACCGACCTTCGCCGCGTCGCTCTCTCCGCTCCTCACCGCGGCTCCTCCACCCCGTCCGCCTCAACACGACGAAGAGCAGGACGCAGGTGAGTGCGTACAAGAGAACGTTGCCGGCGTGGGCGATCCGCGGATCGGTCCCGAAGAACTGCACCTCGCAGGCGAAGGTGACGAGTGAGAGCGGACGGTAGCGACCACCGGACAGTTCCTGCTCTCGACCCATCGACTCGTAGAGGTGAGCGTAGGCATCGGAGCCGAGGAGTCGCGGGATTCCCCGCAGTCCAGCCTGTACCGAGGGGTTCTCCGTGTAGACGAGATCGTCGTCGAACGCCCACTCGTGGCCGAGCGTGTTCGCGTAGAGGCCGATCGCGAAGGCTACGAGCAGCACGAGCGGGAACGCGATCGCTCTGAAACGTCCTCCGATGCCCACAGCCCCCCCCTGGCTTTCCGCGTCGACCTCGACGGACAACGATCCGGCACTCGCCAGCTGCCCGCTGTGGTCCGGCTGGCCCGAGCCTCCCACTCCGGGGGAATCTACCACTGCCGCACACCGTGTCGCGTGCGTTCGCAGGCCGAGTTTGGAGGTCGGGTGGCCGGACGAGCTACCGGGTGAGACGCCGGCCAAGTACGGCCAAGACGGCCCGCGGTGTCTTTGCACACCACGCGCCGTCTTGGTTCGAGTCGCCCGTCGCCGGTGCGAAGGTGGATCAATACTCCTGGATCTGGACTCGCTTCGCGAAGTCGTCCTCAGAGACCGATCCGTTCGCGGCCGCACGCAGATCCGAGATCTTCACGGTCATCTCCAAGGTGCGGATGTCGCGGTCCCAGAAGAGGTCGTCATCGCCGAGGCATGCAACGACGGTCACGGTCTCGTTGGCACCGATCGACTCCATCGTGTCGCCGAAGTCGTAGAGGAGGTCGAACACCTCTTGCTTGCCGCGCTCGAAGAGACGCTCTTCGCGGTCCGTGTACCGATCGCGGCGGGATTCGTCCTTGTCATCGCGGTCACGCTCACGACGATCCCTCCGGTCGCGCCAATCGTCGTCATCCCACCATCCGACGTTGAAGCGGAACTTCCGTCCCCAGTCGCGATCGACGAGCGACGCCTGGAACGTGTAGATCACACCGTGTCCCGCCACGTAGTAGCCGCGCGTGTTGTCGCGCCCGGGAACGAGCCAGTTCGGGGAGTCGATGAGCATGTCGTCCATGACGCGCTCGAACATCCGGATCTCCCGCTGCGCCTTCTTGCTCGGCGGATCCGCCTGAGCGACGCCGAGCGACAGGACGAGGAGGCCCGTCACCGCAAGCGCGACGAAGGTTCCCACCCACGCCCAACGACGATCCCGCCGATTCCAACCTCCCGCCAGCTGCGTTGCATCCTTCATCTTCATGTTCCGATCCATCTGCTGAGCCCTCCTTCTGGTCCTCTCGACCGGCGACCTAGACGCGGCAGTTCGTCTGTCCGGTCGGCCCTGGTCTTGCATCCACTCGGGAGGACGGGGCACAGGGCGGTGGCGTTCAAAGCCGAGGCTCAGTATGCGGCCCTTTCCGGTATACTGGGGAATCGCCCATTCGCAGCCCGGGCCTGGTGGTCCCGGGAAACCAAAGAGGAATCCGATGTCTCAGTCCCGTCTTCTGCCCACTCTCCGGGGGTGCGCCGCCACCGCCCTCGGCCCTCTCGGAACGCGCGCCCTCGGCGTGCTCGGCGCCGTCACCTTGACCGCACTCGCCGTATCGCCGGCACAGGCCATCCGCGTGGCTAGCTACAACTTGCTGAACTACTCGAGCGGCCGCGAAGCCCAGTTCCGGGTCACTCTCGGGTACATGGACGTGGACGTCCTGTTCGTCGAGGAGATCCTCTCCCAGACCGCCGTCAACCAGTTCAAGACCCAGGTTCTCGACGTGCTGAATCCTGGGGAGTGGGCGGCGGCTCCGTTCGTGAACGGCCCGGACACGGACTCGGGGATGTTCTATCGGACGGCCAAAGTCCAGTTCATCGATCACGTCGTCATTCCGACAGCGCTCCGGGACATCGACGAATACACGTTCAGGCCGGTCGGATACGACGATTCTTCGGCCAACATCCGCGGGTACGTCGTCCACTTGAAGGCCAGCCAGGGCTCGACCGAGGAGCAGCAGCGTCTGGCCGAAGTCCAGCTCATGCGCGCCCGGATGGAAACCTTCCCCGCCGGACAGAACTACTTCATCACCGGCGACTTCAACATCTACACGAGTACCGAGCCGGCCTACGCCTACATGCTCAGCACCACGGGGGGCACCGCCGGCGTCGTCCAAGACCCGATCGCCGCACCGGGGAACTGGCACAACAATGGCTCGTTCGCCTCGATCCACACGCAGTCCCCTCGCACCACCCAGTTCGGTGGCGGGGCCAACGGTGGGCTCGACGACCGGTTCGACATGCTCCTCGTCTCCCCGAGCTCGATGGACGACGAGGGCTGGGACTGCCTCACCTCGACCTATCGCGCCGTCGGACAGGACGGCCTCCACTTCAACCTCGCGGTCATCGACAACCCGCCGAACCAGGACGTACCGCAGGAAGTGGCCCAGGCCCTCCACGACGGCTCGGATCACCTGCCGCTCATGGTCGACTTCCAGGTTCCCCCGATCCTCGAAACGGTCACCGACATCGCGCTCGGGCCGGTGTTCGTCGGGGGCTCTGCGCAGACGATCATCCCGGTCTCGAACGCAGCTTCCGCGCCAGCGGACGAGCTCGACTACTTCTTCGTCGGCGCGACCGGATTCGTCGTGCCCGCGGGCAGCTTCACGGCTGAGGCGGAGGAGACTCCGAACCAGCACATCGTGAGCCTAGACACGGGGACGGCCGCGCTCTACGCGGACGCGATCCAGATCGTCACCGACGACCCGGACGAAGAGACCCGGTACGTCTCGGCCACCGGCGCCGTCTTCCGTCACGCCGTCCCGAGCCTTGCAGGCGACACGTCCGTGACCGCGGGAACGCTCGACTTCGGCTCGCAGGCGCCGGGGCCGTTCCCCACGCAGGACGCCGTCGTCTGGAACCTCGACTACGACGCGATCCAGGGACTTCTCGATGTCTACGACGCCGAACTCACGGGGGACGCTCGGTTCTCCTTCTCGGCGCCGTTCGACGCCCGCCAGATCGGCGACACTCCCGAAGCGTGGACGCTCGAGTTCGACGGAGTCGGTGCACCGCTCGGCGTCTACGAGGCGACCCTCGTCTTCCACACGCGCGATCAGCAGGACGTGCCGGGCGCGCTCGATCAGGCCGACCTCACGCTCTCGCTCGTCGCGAACGTCAACGACGCCTCGGACGTCTACTCTCCGGTGGACCAGTGGGAAACGAAGCTCCGTGGCATCGAGCCGAACCCGTTCGCGAACGGGACGGACGTCGTCTTCTCGCTCGCGCAGCCGAGCCAGATCCGCCTCGCTGTCTATGATGCGGGAGGACGGGCGCTCCGCACTCTCGCGGGCGGCACGATGGTCGCCGGCGAGCACCGGATCTCCTGGGACGGACGGGACGATCTGGGCCGCGAACTCGGCGCCGGAATCTACTTCTTGCGGCTGACGACACCTGCTGGTGGAGAGACCAAGCACGTCGTGAAGATCCGCTGATCGAAGTCGACGAGGTCTCTCGTAACCGAGAGGGCTCTTCCCAACGTGACGGCTCCTCCCGCCCTCGGCGGAAGGAGCCGTTCGCGTTCTCATGCCGATGCTTCCTCTCGGTTCCCGTGCCGGTCCAACGCAACCCTAGCCCGGATCACGTTCGACGCCAACGTGGTGAGGAACTCCTCGGCCATGTCGAAGTGGTCTTCCATGATGTCGAGGAACGCGTTCGACTCGGACCGGAACGTGACGAGATCGGTCTCGGCCGTCGCTTGGTACCAACGCGGCTCCCTCGCCTGCGATTCGAGGTTGCCAACCGGATACCCCACGGTGGAATGGAATACGCGACCGTCCGGGAGTCGGCAGTGGACACGTCCGCGAATGATGAAGTGCGCGAACCCGGACGGTTCCCAGGGCCTCCAGAGCACGGTGCCCGCAGGGATCCGCCGTTCTTCGAGCGTGCGCGAGAACTCGATGATCGCCTCGAGACTCGCCCGCTTGAAGACTCCCGTCCCTCGCATCGCGATGAGACGCTCCACCAGTTCGATCGGTCGGTCGGCCGGAACCGGAGGCGGGTCGACCACTCCTGAGAGCACGGTGCCATCCGTGATCATCTGTCGGTACACCAGGAGTTCGGAGGCGACCTCGCGCATGGTCCGAACGAAGATCGTGAACCGGTCTTCCAAGATGTCCCAGAGGATGTCGCGTTCGAGCTGGAGCGCCGCTACGTCCGACTCCGCAACACAGCGCTGATCCAGCTCCTGCCCCGCGAGAAGCGAGATCAACCCAACGGTCCCCCCGGCATGGACCAACGCAGGCTCCGGCCCCTGTCCTTCTATCCGGACGTCCCCCTCCACGATGAGATAGGCAAGTCCCTTCCCTCGCCCATCGCCCACCAGCACCTCGCCGGAACGGAAGGACACCTCGCGTACGTTCTGCCCGAGGAGCAGGATCTCGTCCATCGGAAGTTGATCGAAGGCAGAAACGCTGCGCAGATACCGCAGCCGTTCCAACGGACCGACGAAGTGCATCTTTGCCGGGGCAGCACCCACGGCACCCCGACGTCGCCACCACTTCGTCACGCGCCCACCTCCATCCGTTCGAGTGCGAACTCGACCGATCGGGAGACGAGCCGGTCTCGGTCCGACGGAAGTGCGGCGAGTACGGGGGTGAGTTCCGGAAGCGGGAGTTCCCCGACGTGGTAGGCGACCAGACAGCGCACTCCGGTCTCGTCGATCTCGAGGAGTTCACGGAGGAGGGTCTCGTAGTCCGGACTCCGCGGAACGTAGAACTCGCGCGCTCGCGCGAGGATCTCGCGGGCGCTCAGGTCTTCGAGCATGAGGAGCAATGGCTCCCGCAGCGGCGGATCGAGGATGTTCTCCAGCAGTTCACGCGCCCCAGCGCGCTTCTGTTTCACGTTGCTCTCGATGCCGCGGTGCATCTCCCGGAAGTCCTCACCCACCTTCCGGTAGGCGACGCCGAGTAGGCGGAAGACGTGCTCGACGGCCGTGCGGTGCTTCTGCCGTAGGAGCGCGACCAAGAGTTCCTGTGCGTTGGTGCGCGTCTTCGGATCTCGCTCCCCTTCCTCACGCACCTGCAGCTCGTAGTCGAGAAAGCGGTAGGCCGTCCGGAGCTTCGCCAAGGTGACGGCGAAGAGCACCCGGTCGTCGTACTCGAGTTCCGGTCGCGCGTAGCTCAGTCCGCCGAGGGCCCGAAGGATCTTGTGCTCGACGACCGGGTCGGACTCCTTCGAGAGAGCGGCGAGAAGAGCGTCCACCGCATCTTGGTTCTCGAACCGGTGGATCGAGCGAGGAAGGTGCTTCCGGATCTGCGGATCGAGCCAACGATTGTCGAGAGCTCTCCTCAGTCGAACGAGCGCTTCGGGCCCGATGGCGACGAGCGTCCGCCTGGCCGGGAGCCGGAGATCCCGCTCGGAGAGCATCGCGAGTAGCGACGGAACGTAGTCGGGACTCCGGATCTCTCTCATCGCTTCGGCCGCGGCTTCTCGGGCGCGGAGGCTCGGACTCTGCGCGAGGTGGATGAGAGCTCGGTCGAACCGCTGGCTCGGCGAGAAACGGATGGCGCGCGCGAGGGCGAGATGCACCGCTTCGTTGCTCGACGCAGCCTCTCGTTCCACGGCGCGTAGCGCTTCGTCTTCGCCGAGGAACGTGGCCTGGCCGACCCATGCCGCCGCCCGCACGACGGGCGACGAGTCTCGTTGGAACTCCTGCGGCAGCGAAGGATCCGGGGCGAGCCAGAGCCGGGCGCGGAGCGCGGCTGCCCGGATCTCCGGAACGTCGCTCGAGAGGAGCCGGTCCAAGAGCGGAAGGATGTCCGTTCGGCCCGCTTCTGCGAACAGGTCGAGCGCACGCAGGACCACTTCGGTGCTCGGGTGGTAGAGAATGAGCCCGGGCACGAGATCGAGGCGAGACTTCTCCGCGAAGACGTCCACCGCAGCGAGCACCTCACCATCGTCCGCGCTGCTGAGCGAGCGCAGCAAGGACTCGAGGGAGGCGAGGTCCATCTGGGGGTAGCCAAGTCGGCTCGAGTGCGAGCCTTCCATCAGGGAGCGACGAAACAGGTCCAGATAGTGCGGGAGGATCGACCTCGCGGCCCACATCCATCCGATCGCCCCGCAGACGATGAGCGCGGCGATGATCACGAGCGGCTGTGGCAACGCGACCACGACGAGGATCACGAGAGACGCGAGCGCCTGGCCCCCGCGCTGGCCCAGGACGTCGAGGAGCCCCTTGACAGCGACCCGCCGGGTCGACGGGATCGGGACGAAGAGCATCTCGCTCGAGGTCCGGTGGAGCGAGTAACGGAACGTCCCGTCGAGCCCCTTGAGTGCATAGGCCGCCGTGAAGCCGAGTCCCGTGAGGAACGCCCCCGCACCCGCGAGAACGAGCCCCGGCAGGATCGAGAGCAGCTGATCGATCTTGAGCCGACGAACGAGCGGGACGAGGTAGCGCACCACGACGAGCTGCGCCACGAGCGAGAGAAGGTTGAAGACCAGATAGGCTCGGGCGAAGAAACTCCCCAAGGACTCCGCCGGCACCTCACGAGCCACCGTCGCTTTGAAGAGGTAGTCGACGAGCGTGAACGCCACGGTGGAAAGCAGAAGGAGGATCCCCACCCGGCGGAGATAGGGATCCACGTGGATCAGCGAGAGCGTCCTCCGGAGGCGGTACTCCGAGCGGATCGACTCTCGCGAATCCGGCACAGGCGCCGGTTCCTGCGGCTCCGTGTTTCTCCAGGGGCGGGACGCGATCATCGGCACGAGAGCTGCCGCGGCGAAGAGCGCCGCCGACACGCCGAGCAGCCCTTGGGAGCCGATCGGTGTCGCCAGTCGGCCCGCGAGATACGAGCCCGCAACCGCGCCCACGATCCCGCCGAGAGTCAGGACGGGAAAGAGACGGCGCGCCTGTCCGACATCGAAGCGCGCCCCGGCGAGAGTCCAGAAGCGCGACACCACGAGCGTCGATACGACTCCACTCCAGACGTAGAGAGCGTAGTAGAGCACCGGCCGGTCCGGATCGACCACGAGCCAGAACACTGCGGTGACTCCGGCCGAGGCAGCAAGCCACGCCGCCAAACCAGCGAAGGTAACCGTCCCCTCTCGCCTCCGCTGCTCGAGGTAGAACACGACGAGGGAAACGAAGGCGATCCCCAAGTAGGTGAAGGGCAAGTTGGAGGCCGGGAGCCGGGCAAGGAAGAGCGCATCGCGCGCAGTCTCGAGCACGACGTGGGCGGCCACGGTGAGGAGTAGCGTGGCAAACGCGCCCGACGTGAGAGAACGCTCCCCTGGGCGTATGTCCGCGAGCGATGTCATCGAGTTGGGGTCTCGGCGGGAAACGGTAGCACGGACGTGTCGAGAATCGAGTCCGGACTACGAAGCACGGGACGGCCCGGAGTTACCTCGGACGGACCGGAGATGTGCGGGGAAACTGGAGGAAGGGGGAGAATCTGTAAGGGAGCACCACCTCGAACACACGGACCCTCCCCCTCCTCGCAATATTTTCTGGTGAGGCGCCGCGGCGGCCTTGAATGCAGTATAGAGGGGAGGACCGCGCGCCGGGAAGCTCGAAACCTCTGGCCCACGGGCGCATCGGACCCCCGGAAGGAGCATTCATGGAAGACCAAATCCGTATCGTGGCCTCGCCCAACCCGATCGATCCGATGAAGTGCACGTTCGAGATCGATCGCCCCGTGTTCCCAGACCGCTCGTTCTTCTTCGCGTCCAAGGAGCGGGCGGCCGGCTCGCCACTCGCGGAGCAGATCCTCGCGATCGACGGAGTCGAGTCCATCCTCGTCTCCCACGACCGGATCGAGGTCGCCCAGTGGTCCGGACAGGACTGGCGAGTGCTCGGGAAGGAGATCGGTGGGATCATCCGCGAATGTCTCCGGAGCGACGTCCCGCCCATCTCCCCCAACGTGCTCGAGAACGTGCTTCCGCCGGAGCAGATCCGGCACGTGGTCCAGCAAGTGCTCGACACCCAGATCAACCCGATGGTCGCGCAGCACGGCGGAGTGATCCACCTCCTCGACGTGAAGGACAACACCGTCTTCATCGAAATGGGCGGCGGGTGTCAGGGCTGCGCCATGTCCAAGGCCACGCTGAAGAACGGCGTCGAGCGCTTGATCCGGGAGTTCGTACCGGAGGTCGGGGACATCTTGGACGTGACCGACCACGCCTCGGGCCGGAACCCCTACTACGCCGCCTCGGAGAGCTGATCCTCCAAGAGTCGTCCGCGCCCTCGGGAGACGGAATCGGGGCGCGCGCGATCGCCCACGGGAGGCTGATCCCGAGATCACGGAGTTCGAATGGAAGCCGCTGTTGAGACGTCTCCAGGGCTTCTGCTACCGTCCGCGAATTGGGATTTGGCCCAGGGATTTGGGGAGGCTCGACATGACCTTCGTCGTTACCGATAACTGCCAGCGCTGCCGCTTCACCGACTGTGTCACCGTCTGCCCCGTGGACTGCTTCCACGCAGACAAGGACATGCTCTACATCGATCCGGACGAGTGCATCGACTGTGGAGCCTGCGAGCCGGAGTGCCCGGTGGAGGCGATCTTCGAGGAGAGCGATCTTCCCGACGACCAGCAGAAGTGGATCCAGATCAACGCGGAAAAGGCTCCCGACCTTCCGGTCATCACGGAGAAGGAAGACCCGTACCCCGGCGCCGAGGAGCGCAAGAAGCAGCTCGGCTTCTAGCGCGCCGATAGATCGAGACGACGCGCGGGCGTACGTCGCGTTTCGAGTACGCGCACGAGCGCCGAGCGATGTCTGGCCAGCTTTCTCACGCTAACGAACGAGACCGGCCCCAGAGTGTGAACTCCGGGGCCGGTTTCTCTGTTCTTCGGTTCGTCGGTTCTTCGGTTCGTCGGTTCGTCGGCCGCGTCGCCTCAGCGTTGCGGCGGCACCGGCGGAGGCCCCGTCTCTGGAGCCGGGGGCGCGGGCGGCGGCTGGAACAGCGCGAGGAGCGGCCGCACCTGGGCGGCCTCGACCCATCCCGCCATGCCGGCAACCCAGACGAGGCTGTTCGGCCGGAGCCGACCGAGCTGCGCCAGCTCGGCGAGCTTCGAGTAGTCGAACGGGCCCTCCGTCCTGCCCCCTTCTGCGAGATACCAACCGGTGGCCGGAGTCCCTACCGGGGCCTGCGGCACGACCTGAAGTCCCGCGCCCGAGCCGCTTGTCCCCGTGGAGGTTCCGCCTCCCGGTCCGCCGGGGATTCCTCCGCCAGGAGACCCACCGGGTCCACCAGGCGCGCCGCCTGGGATGACGGTCTGGGGCCCCGCACCGAACTGCTGGCTGATCGCGAGCCCCATACCCAGTCCAACCCCGGCACCAGCGACTCCACCCGCCGGGTTCTCCGCTGCGATCGGCATCGCCGCGCCGATCTGGTACTGCTGGAATCTGCCCAGGTCACCCAGGATGCCCATGCTGGACCGCGCATCGAGTGCCCGTTGGACCTCCTCCGGGAGCGAGAAGTTCACGATGTAGAGGGACGGAATGTCGAGCCCGTACTCATCGTCGATCCGTTCGATCACACGAGAGCGTAGGTCCTCGGAGAGCTGCCCGTAGTTCGAAGCGAGGTCGAGGATGGAGATCCGCGACGCGGCGATCAGATCCGCGAAGCAGTTGTTGATGATCGACCGGAGGAGCACGGTGATCTCTTCCGCGTCGAACTCACTGTCCGTTCCGACCAGCTCGCTGAGAAGGATCGCAGGATCTTCGGCTTTGAGCGTGTAGGTGCCGTACGCGCGGAGTCGCACCGGGCCGAAGTCCGTGTCGCGAAGCATCACCGGTGTGGGTGTGCCCCACTTGAGGTCCGGGATCTGCCGGCTCGAGCAGAAGTAGACCTCGGCCTTGAATGGACTGTCGAACCCGTACTTCCAACCCTGGAGCGTGCTCAGGATCGGCAGGTTCTTCGTCTCGAGCTCGTACTGCCCGGGATGGAAGATGTCTGCGATCTTCCCTTGGTGGACGAACACGGCGGTCTGGCCCGGACGGACTACGAGCTGCGCACCGTTCTTGATCTGGTTGTGGTAGCGCGGAAAGCGCCACACCAAAGTGTGCCGGCTATCGTCGACCCATTCGACGATGTCGATGAGTTCATTACGGAGCTTCTGCACGAATCCCATCGTCTAGACCATCCTCTCGTGCTGCGCCGGATTCGTGCCGACGCGGTTCGGGACAGAACGACCGCTACGGGTTCCCATCACGAGTCCACTACGGGACCGACGGGATCCCCAGTCACCAATCGAGGAGGGTGGACAAGAGGTCTCCGAGCGAGACCCCCTTCCCCTCCGCGCGCTTCCACTGCTTCCGTTTCGCTTCGGCCATCAGCCGCTCGCTCTCCGCCATCGCGCGAACTTGGTTCGGGTGGAACGCATCCCTCCGTTCGCTCGGCGGAGTCACCGCAGACTCGGCCAGCCCCCCCTCCATGATGTAGGCGGCGATCTCCTCGAGTTCGTCAGCGTCGAGCCACGTGCCGTGTTCGCCGCACCAGTCCACGATGATTCCGGACCGTCCTCCGAAGTTCTTCCGGTTCATCACGCCGGCGCAGCAGGGGCACTTGCGGTACTTCACACCGGAACCACCGGTCCACCGATGTGTCGGCTTCGCGGCTGCGCCGAGCCCGGCCGAGGCGCGCTCCCCTTGCGCGGCGATGGCCTTCTGGACGAGTCGGTCGAACTCCTTCCCGGGAACCCAGAGCCCCGCACAGTTCGGGCACTCGTGGACGAGCACGCCGCCGATGGAGCGACCGACCATCTCCGTCTCGTTGTCCGCCGGGCAGACGAGCGTCTCCCCCTCGCTGCCAGGATCCTGCGGTCGGTACTCCACCCCGCAGTTCGTGCAGTACTTGGCCCGCGAGGGTGTGCGCGCATAGCACTCGGGACAGATCAGCCCCATCTGACGACGGTCGCGGACGATCGCGCTCTGGCAGTACTCGCAGTGGACGGCCTCGGCCGAGACGGACGCGCCGCACGCCGAGCAGCGGTGGACGAGCGCATCGATCGGTTCGTGAACCACATTGCGAACGACTTCGCCGCACGACGGGCAGGGGAACGTGGCTCCCACGACCTTGGACCCATCGAACTGGGTGCGGCACTTCGGACAAGCGACGAGACGCATGCTCCTCCCAACCGGGCATCGACGACCGTCCCATCTGGACGGCACCCACACCTCTTCCCGGTGGTGGGATCGGCAATTCGCCACCGTTCCTTCAGGATCGGGCTGGAGAGAACGAGTGTTCGGCACTCCAGGCCCGCTCTCCCTCGGGGCGGTCCTGACTCTCGACCTCGCGCCTCGAAACGTCGGCCAGGGAGCCGAAATCAGAGTTTCGGGGTATACTCCTCCGTCGACACGCGGGGCAGTTCGAACACAGAAGGGAGAGTTCCGCGCATGAAGAGAATGGTTTGCATGGTCGTGGCCGGTGCCTTGGTCCTCGGGGCCGCCGGCTGCGCGTCCATGAACAACAAGGAGAAGGGCGCGCTGATCGGCGGTACCGCAGGAGCGGTGGTCGGCGGCATCATCGGAAAGCAGGCGGGAAACACCGCGGTCGGAGCGATCGCCGGTGCGGCCGTGGGCGGCACGGCAGGCGTCATCATCGGTGACTACATGGACGACCAGGCCGAAGAGCTTGCGAAGGTCGACGGCGCCGACGTCAAGCGGGTCGGTGAGGGAATCCAGCTCACGTTCGACTCGGGGATCCTCTTCGACGTCAACAAGTCCGACCTCAAAGGACAGGCGAAGCTGAATCTCGACAAGGTCGCCACGGTCCTCCGGGACTACCCCGACACGGACCTCCTCATCGCCGGCCACACCGACGCGGACGGAGCCGAGGACTACAACATGGATCTCTCGCAGCGCCGTGCCGACTCGGTGAAGACGTATCTCGTCGGTGCCGGCGTCGATCCGCGCCGCCTCGAAACGGTCGGTTTCGGCGAGACCCAGCCCGTCGCGGACAACACGACGGCCGCGGGCAAGGCTCAGAACCGGCGCGTCGAAGTCGCCATCATGGCGAACGAAGAGCTCCAGGCACGCGCGCAGAAGGAAGCTGGCGAGGGTTGATCCGTACGTGACCCTTCGCACCTGAAGCGATGACGGCACGGCCCCACGGGTCGTGCCGTCTTGCTTTGGCAGAAGCGGAGTTTCAGTCGACCAGCTGGCCGCGCCGAACCACGGTCCGGACTGCCCAGAGGAGGACCCCAGCGGCGACACCGATCTCGGTGAGGACGAAGATCAACGCGGTCGGATCCCCGTTCGACACCGCCTCGATCCAGCGCCGCCCGGCTTCGGACTTGGGAGTGAAGCGGAAGACACCGCTCGCGATCAGGAAGAGCGAGACCAGAACCGTGACTACCGTCCAATCGGTCGACTTCGTGACGAGCGCAACCGCTACCGCCGCCGAGAAGACCATGACGGAACTCGCGAGGAGGCCGGGAATCCAACCGGAATGGAGAAAGGCGAGCACGCTCCCTCCCGCCCCAACCGCCGTCTCGGGAAGGACCCACTTCGCGACGGCCCAGAGCGCCGCGACGGGAACGAGGAAGAGCGCCAAGTTCCCGAGGGCTTTGGCGATCGCGTACTCGTCCGGCCGCACCGGAAGGGTGAGCACGAACACCGCGGTGCGGTTCCGCTGCTCGTCGACGATCGTGCGGACCGGAAGGTAGAAGAGCAGCCCGATCAGCACATCGAGGATCAAGGTCGTCCCGATCATCGCCCGCCCTGCGAGCGCGAGCGCGAGTCCGGCCCCGATCACGATCAGGACGAGCGAGATGACGCGGCGGTAGAGATACGCGTCCTTCCACAGAAGCTGACGGATCACGACGCCTCCTCCGAAGACTCGGCATGGATCAGGGCGTGGGTCAGGAAGATCTCCTCGAGCGACATCCGATCGACCTGCTCCAAGATTGCTCCGGAGAGCTCCAACGTCGTCCCCGCGCATGGAGACCATCCACCGCTCACTAGGGTGCGAGCACGGTTCCCGGGCCCCGTGTCGTCGCGAAACCCCAGCGGGCAGTGCCAATCACGTGGAACCGAGACGTGGAGTCGACGCCACCTTCCCAAGAGGTCTGGCACGTGTTCGTCGACCACCAGGTCCCCCTGGTTCAGGAAGATGACTCGGTCCGCGATCCGCTCGACGTCCTGCGTGAAGTGGGAGGAGAACACCACGGTCCGGTCCTCGTCCAACAACACGGCCATGAGTTCCGCCAACACCTCACGACGGGCCGAAGGATCGAGAGCAGCCGTTGGTTCGTCGAGCACGAGGAGGCGCGGACGCCGCGCGAGCGCAAGAAGGAGGGCAGCCTTGATCCGCTGCCCGGCGGACAGACGCCCCACCCGTTGCGTTCGGTCGAGCTGGAAGCGTCGGGCGAGCTCGCCTGCAACACCCCCATCCCACCGAGGGCTCACGGAAGCCACGAACTGCTCGTGCCATTCGAGGCTCGCGTTCTCGTACAGCCGCAGGTCCTCGGAAAGGAAACCGATGTCGCCTCGCGCGTCCGCCTCCTTCTCTGGGTAAGCGTGACCGAGCACTTCCACCCGCCCCTCCTCGGGACGGACGAGTCCGAGCAAGATGCGCAGGAGGGTCGACTTCCCCGCTCCGTTCGGACCGACCACGCCGAGAAGCGTACCGTGCGGGAGTTCGAGGACGGGGACGCGGAGCCGGAACCTCGGGTATCGCTTCTCGAGAGCGCGGATCCGCACGGCGTAGCTCACGGCGCCCTCCTGCTCCGGCGTGGCCGAGCCCGATCACCCGGGGAAACACGTTCGCGGGTCCGCGGGTGCCGAGCCGCCCAGCTCTGGGCGACCACACCGTCGAACTCTCCCCGTCGCCACCCCAGGGCGCGGGCCAGGTCCACCGCCTCGCTCACGTTCCCCTCGATCCGGTCCCGGGCGGGACCAGCCGGCAACGGGCTCGCCGACTCCGAGACGAACGACCCGCGCCCGGCACGCGTCGTGACGACGCCGGCGACTTCCAGCTCGGCATACGCTCTCCGCACCGTGATCACGCTCACGGACAGCTCGGCTGCGAGTCCTCGGATCGACGGCAGTTCCTGGCCAGGCAGCCAATCGCCGGTGGCCGCCTTCCGGGTCACCTGATCGACGATCTGCAGGTAGAGCGGGCGGTCGCTCCGCTCCGAGAGGGCGAATCCACTGTGCATATCGATATACACAGTAGGGGGAACGAAAGCCCTGGGTCAACGTGGGAGCCCGCCGGGTTTCCCGTGGCAACGCGGGAAGCGGGATGGGCGGGATCGTGCTAGTCTCGAACGAAACGAATTCGTCACCGGAACCAAACCGAGCTGAAGACCGCCGAGAGGAGAGCCACGGCTACGATGCGTCATTCTCGGATCCTTGGAATCGGGCACTACGTCCCGCCCACCGTTCTCACGAATCACGATCTCGAGACGCAGATGGACACGAGCGACGACTGGATCCGCCAGCGCACGGGGATCGAGGAGCGTCGGGTCGTGACGGAAGAGTCGACCTCGGACCTCGGCTACGAAGCTGCCGTCCGCGCGATCGCGAAGGCAGGGCTCGAGCCGAAGGACATCGACCTCATCGTCTTCGCCACGCTCTCACCGGACTTCTACTTCCCCGGTGCGGGCGTGCTCCTCCAGCACAAACTCGGAGTCGGGGAGATCCCCGCTCTAGACATCCGGCAGCAGTGCTCGGGATTCGTGTACGGGCTCGCGGTGGCGGATCAGTTCATCCGGACGGGCGCGTACGAGCACGTGCTCCTGGTCGGTGCCGAAGTGCAGAGCAAGGGGCTCGACTACACCACTCGCGGCCGCGATGTCGCCGTGATCTTCGGGGATGGTGCCGGTGCCGTCGTCCTCGGACCGTCGGACGAGCCGGGGATCCACTCCTTCCACCTCCACTCCCAGGGCAAGTACCACGACATGCTCTGGATGGAAAAGCCGGGAAGCGCGCACCGCCCGATCATCACGCCGGAAGACATCGAGGAGGGTCGGCAGTTCCCGAAGATGGAAGGGCAGACCGTATTCAAGCACGCCACGCGCAGGTTCGGCGAAGTGATCAAAGAAGCGCTGGCCGCCAACAACCTCACGGTGGACGACATCGACATGTTCTTCTTCCACCAGGCGAACCTTCGGATCATCGAGGCGATCAGCAAGGCCCTGAAGATCCCGCCGACGAAGACCTACAACAACCTCCATCGGTACGGCAACACGACGGCAGCGTCTCTCCCCCTCTGCATGAGCGAGGCGGTGGACGCGGGTCATCTACGTCCCGGCCATCTCATCTGTCCGGCCGCGTTCGGTTCCGGATTCACCTGGGCCTCCGCCATCATCCGCTGGTAGCTACGATGCGGGGCCAAGTCTCCATCTTCGCTCTCTCCGTGCTCGCAGGCATCGCAGCGTCGACAGCGAACGCGCGGACGATCACGGTGGAGACGGACGGTTCCGGTGAGTTCACTTCGATCCAGGAGGCGATTCTCGAGTCGTCGAGTGGCGACATCGTGGAAGTCGGCCCCGGCGTCTACTACGAGGCTCTCACGTTCTGGGGACGACGGATCGTCCTCCGCTCCACCGACGGACCGGAGAAGACGATCATCGACGGCTCCAACGAGACGGACTCGATCATCCAGCTCTGGCTGAACGAGCCGCGAACGCTCAGGATCGTCGGCTTCACGCTCCGCGCGGGGCGAGGCACGCCGATCGAGGAACCGCTCTCGTCGGAAGGAGGTCGCCTCGGCGGAGCCGTGCTCTGCAACCCCGGAAGTGCGACGTTCGAGAACATCTGGTTCGAAGGAAACACCGCCAACACCGGCGGCGCCGTCTACAGTGGGTCCTCCGGATCGCCGCTCTTCCTCGACTGCGTGTTCCGTGACAACTTCGCTGGCCTCGGTGGAGCCGCCGCAACCCGCTTCGCCCGTCCTGTCTTCGATCACTGCCGATTCCTCGCGAACGAGTCGGTCAAGGGCGGCGCCATGTACGACCACGAGGGCGCGATCGTCTGCCGGGACTCCGTGTTCGACGGCAACTTCGCCACGACCGGCGGTGCCGTCTACGTGCAGTTCGGGGTCGGGCAGGGGCGGTTCGAGAGGGTGTACTTCACGAACAACCAGGCCCCCGAGGGCGCCGCGGTGTACGTCACCGACTCCATCGTCGATCTGGACGCGTGCGTCGTGGCCGAGAACGCATTCCCGTTCGATGGCTACTTTCCGGCGCAAGTGCACTACCGCGCCGCGGACGGAATGCTGAGTCACAACGTGTTCTTCAGCAGCCCGGAACGGAGCGACGTTCCACCCACGTTCTGTGAGCAAGGACCCGGGCCGGACACGACCTGCAATCTCTACTGGCCGAGCCTGCCGTCGGACGGATGTGGCGTCGCGTCGAACTCGGCCCTCGCAAACCCACGCTTCTGCGCCCCGGGGCGCGGCGACTTCGGACTCCGCCCCGATTCTCCCTGCCTCCCGGAGAACGATCCGAGTGGTTGCGGAGGGTTCGGCCCCGAAACCGAGCCGTCCTGTCCGCTTCCCGCGGTGGACATCCGAAGCCTCGGTGGATCCCTCGACGTGCAGACACTGCAGGACAAGATGATCGACCGACCTCCGGCCGGCGCTCCCTAGCCCCGCAACACCACGAGTCGAGTTCTCACTACGCAACTAGGTCGACACCATGAGCGAGCACTTCGATCGAACCCCCACCCCGCGACAGGCCGTGCGCTTCGGCGTCCATGCGCGTGGCATCGCACGCGCGGTGATGGGTCGCGGCGGGGTCGCCTCGGGAGTGCTCGTCATGGGGGTGCTCGGAATCTACATGCTCGGGCTCGGCATACTCGGGCTCCGCATGCCCGGGCTCGGAAAGCTCGGAGTCGGAACGCTCGGACCCGAAGTCTGCGACCCGAGCGAAGCACCTAACGAACTCGCGGCCTGGTCGGGAGACGACCCCGCTGTGGCCGGCGGGCGGATGGCTAGCGGGGCACCGTCACCGCTCGCGCCGCCCACGTACGCAGGTGGGGCTGGACGCGACACACGCGACGCGGAGTCAAGCGTCACGGGCGGCGAGTCCGCGGCGCAACGGAGCGAGTTCGACACGTGGGACCCGACACGCGCGGCGCGTGGCGAAGTGACCGGGTTCCTCGGCGTCTCCTTCAACGGATGGTCACCGCCCGATCCCCATCTCGCCGTCGGTCCGGACCACGTATTGCTTTCGACGAACGGTTCGCTCGTCGTCCGCGACAAGAGTGGCGATCTGCTGTTCGAGACCCACCTGGAAGGCACGAGCGGATTCTGGGGAGAGCTCGGCGCTGGCTCGTACGTGTTCGACCCGGAAGTCGCGTACGACCCAGCGGAGGACCGGTACTTCGTCGTGGCCGCGGAGCGGGTCAGCGTCATCGCGGGGTATCTCCTCCTCGGCGTCTCCGCGTCGGGAGATCCGACCGGGGCGTGGCACAAGCACCGGATCGACGTCACTCCGCTCGCAGGAAGCTGGGACGTCGACTCGCCGAACCTCGCGTTCAGCGAATCGGCCGTCTTTCTCACCGCCGACTTCTTCCAACCCACCCCAGCCCACCTCCTCGTAACGATGGACAAAGCGTCGCTCCTTTCTGGCGGGGCACCGGGTCTCCATTCGTATCTGCACACGCGGAGCCAGTCGTTCGGGCTCGCCGGTTCACCGCGCGCCGACCAGCTGCCGTACCTCATCGAGCATCTGGACGTGGACCAAGCCACCCAGGTCCGTCTCTGGACGATTCTCGATCCTCTCGGCAACCCGAGCCTCACCTCGATCGCAGTAGATGTCCCGAGCTATGCAGAACCGGGAGTGCTCCGCTCGCTCGGAACGACGATGGAGATTCCACTCTTCGATGCGCGCTTCTGGAGTGCGACACGAGTCGGGAGTTCCGTCTGGGCCTGTCACCACGTCGCGGATGCGGTCGGCGGCGACGCAAAGACCCGTTGGTACGAGTTCGAGATGAACGGTTGGCCCGATTCCGGCCTCGTTCCCTACCTCCGTCAATCGGGAACCATCGATCCAGGGGACGGAGTGTTCACCGCGTTTCCCTCGATCGCCGCCGACGAACTCGGCAACGCGTACGTCGCGTTCACGCGGTCGTCCGCGAACGAGTACCTGTCGATCGCACGTTGCTACCGCACTGCGGCTGATCCTCTCGGAGTGATGTCCACCCCCTCTCCGCTCTGGGAGGGAACTGGCCCCTACCACGGCGACCGCTGGGGAGACTACTCGGCGACGGTACCGGACCCGTTCACCCCCGGGGCCTTCTGGACCCACCAGCAGAGCGCGTCGAACTCGTCGCAGTGGGCGACGTGGGTTTTCGCAGAGGCGATCTCGACGCCGTCCTCCCTTCCAGGGCCCAACCCGATGGGACTGCCCACCAACGCCGGGATCGGAACCTTGGCGGCATCTCCGAACCCGGCGGCTGGTGCCATCCGGCTCTCGCTCGAGCTGCGCCACTCCGCCCATCCGACCGGATCCGGAGCGTCAGAAACGGCCTCCGGGACTGTTCCCGTCACTGGGCAGGACGCGATCCGTCTCTTCGTGCACGACGTGAGGGGACGAGCTGTAAGACACTGGTTCGCAAAGCGTTCCAACTCGAAACGTTTCGAGACGGAATGGGATGGGATGGACCAACGGGGCCAGCCGGTGGCGAACGGGGTGTATCTCGTGAGCGCGGTTCCCGCCGGCCGGCTCGGGGCCTGGACCCGGTCGACACAGGTGGTCGTCTCCCGCTGACCGCGGGAGTGCCTCCGTCCGTTCGACCGTCCCGGTGGCAGTCGACCTGCCGATGAGCGTCCCCTGACCGCCTCGACGAACTCCCGTGTTTTCACTTCGATCCGGCCTTTCCCTGAGCGTGGGGACCGGAATCGCGATATCCTCGTCAGGTCAGGTTTGCTTGCGTTCGCCGCACGGAGCACCCACGGCTTCCGTGCGTTCCACTCGAACACCTAAATGGGGGAATCCATGAATCGATTCTTCGGCGGTCTCGCAACTGCGGCGCTGCTCCTCGGAACGGTCGCCACTTCGGACGCGGGGGTTCTCAAGAGAGCCTGGGGAGAAGAGTTCGGGGCTACCTGGTGAACGTTCTGCCCGAGGTCGCGGTGCGCCCTCCAGCAGATCCAGGAAGATCTCTATCCGCTCTTCATCCACGTCGAGTGCCACGTCGGCAACGATACGTTCCAGAACTCCGAGACTCTTGCGCGCGGTAGCCGCTACGGCGTCGGCGGTATCCCTCACGTCATGATCGAGGGAACCGAAGCCTACATCGGCGCGAGCCCGTGTGAGCAGATGATTCCGGAGTACATGAACGGCATCAACACGAGCCTCGAAGGCTTCAGCTACCTCTCCCCGATCGAGATCACCGGCGGGCTCGAGATCTCTGGCTCGACGGCCACGATCACGACCGACGTCGAACTGCTCGATGACGTGAACCTTCCTGCGCTCCAGGTGACGATCTTCCTCGTGGAGAACAACATCACCTGGTGCTGCGGCTACGGTGGCGTCGATCACTGGGACGAAGTGGTCCGTAGCGTCCGCTCCACCGCGATCAGCCCCACCTTCGGTGGCGGTACGGTCCAGGTGCAGGAGAGCTACAACATCGGTTCGTACAACGCGGCTGAACTCGAAGCCTACGCCGTGGTCGAAGCGGTGGGCGGCTCGAAGCAGATCTATCAGGCGACCGACTTCGGTCCGCCGATCGACTACTTCTTCGTCCAGGCATTCGACACGAAGATCGGGTCGGCTCCGGGAGGAAACGACACGGTCTTGTTCGACGGGTTCGTCCAGAACCTCGGCGTTTCGGGCGACATGATCGACATCGCGATCGACAACGGCTTCGGCTGGCCGGCCGACTTCCAGGTCGAGGGTGACTCGAACTGGTACACCACGCTGAGCGTGGCCCTGGCTGCCGGCGAGACGAAGGCCGTGACCGTACGGGTCCAGACCGACGGCGTCGTTCGTACCGGATCCGGTACGCTCACCGCGACGGGCCAGGCCCAGGGCCAGGTCCAGGCAGCGACGATGAAGGTGTTCAACGGCTCGCCGGCCATCCTCATGGTCGACGATGACGGAACGGGGACGTACGAGTTGCCGTTCACGAACGCTCTGGGCACGCTGGGATACCTGTACGACCTCCACACGGTCGGCCAGGGATCCGGGCCGAACGCTGCATCGATGAACGGCTACGATGCGATCATCTGGCAGACGGCCTATCTCGTTTCGACGCTGAACGGCGCCGAGACGGAAGCCCTCCAGAACTACGTCGACAACGGTGGCAACCTGTTCTTCTCGAGCATGAGCTTCCTCAGCACGCAGGGAACGGGTACGACGTTCACGCAGGACGTCCTCGGAATCGCGAGCTTCGTGAACGACGCGCGCTCCGACGTGGCGAACGGCGTGGGTGGCGATCCGATCACCGACGGCATGGCGTTCACGCTCGAATGGCCGACCTCTGCCGCCAACCGGACCGATCACCTCGTCATGGGCGCGGCGACCGGAATCATGACGGACGAGGACGATGAGTTCGTGGCCTGTCGGTACGAGCTCCCCGAAGGCAACCGGACCTGCCTGAACACCGTCTGTATGGACGCGTTCAAGGGCGACCCGGCTCAGCAGGCGGACCTCGTCCAGAAGTCGATCATCTGGGTGCTCGGCGGCGGGCTCGATCCGGCCGACGTGGGCGACATCGAGATCGCGTCGAACCTCGGTCGCCTGAGCGCTTCGCCGAACCCGCTCGCGACGTCGACGGAGCTCAGCTTCCGTCTCTCCGACGCCGCGGCGAAGGAGTCTGTCTCCCTCATCCTCGTCGATGCGGCCGGCCGTCAGGTCCGGAGCCTCGCGAAGGGTGAGTTCGAGCCTGGGCTCCACGTCCTCACCTGGGACGGCCGTGACGACCAGGGTCGTGAAGTTGCGGGCGGTGTCTACTTCGGCCGTCTCGAGACGACCGAGGGCGATTCGCAGGCCAAGATCGTCAAGGTGAACTGATCCTTCGGCAGAGACTCGGTCAGCCGGGTCTCGCCTTCGACACAACGGACGGACCGGCTCCAGTCGGTCCGTCCGTTTTTCGTATGAGGTAGGATGCGCAGGTGATCTCGGCGGAGAAAGGGCAGGGATGGCCGAAGACGAAGTCGCACATCAGCCAGTACGAGACCCGGAGCCAGGGATCGGACTGATTCCTCCCGACGCTGGCTGTGAGTTCTGTCCGGACGGTCGGTTCTACCGCCTCGAGCCGAGCTGGCTCCAGCTGTCTCGACTCACCGGCGTGATCGGAGCACTGCTCCTCGGGACGATCCTTCTCGTGCCGTCGGTCTTCGCTTTCTTCGCGTCTGGGCTGGGCAGGTATCGAGGTCTCGTCGTCCTCGCCTGGTGCGTGGTCACGATCCTGCTCCTCGTGCGCGCATGGGTGTGGCCACGACTGGCCTACCGCCGCTACCTCTATCGAGTCGACGACTCGAGGATCCAGATACGGCGGGGCGTCCTCTGGCGCGAGGTCCTGGACATCCCGCGCAACCGGATCCAGCACACCGACGTCACCCAGGGACTCCTCGAGCGCTCGTTCGAGCTGTGCCACCTCGTCGTGCACACGGCAGGAACGACAACCGCCACCGTGCGGCTCGATGGGCTCCGGCAGGAGACTGCGTTCCGGATTCGCGACGAGCTTCTCCAGTCGGGTGCCGATGATGCCGTCTGATCCCGCCCACTTCGAGTGGCGCCGACTTCATCCGCTCTCCCCGCTCGTAGGTGTGCTCGAGACACTCGCCGGGTACGTCGTTCCGTTGACGGTCATCCTCGTCTTCTCTCGAGGCTCCCGGTTCGAGCTGTTGCTCGTCGTTTCGCTCGTCCCGAGCGTCATGATCTCGATCGCACGGTACCTCGCATTCAGCTATCGGCTGGACGAGTCGGAGGTCGTCGTTCGGGACGGCGTGATCCGGAGGAACACTCGTCACGTCCCCTACGAACGGATTCAGAACATCGACCTCTCGCGCAACGTGCTGCAGAGAGCGTTCGGGCTGAGCCAGCTCTCGCTCGAGACCGCGAGCGGCAAGGAGCCGGAAGCCGTCTTCAAGTGGGTGACGGGGAGCGAAGCGAAGGAGATCAGAGCGCGCGTCCAGGCAGCGCGCCTTGGGGCTGGCACGGTGCCCGACACGGCCCCCTTGGCCGATCTCGATGGATCCGGTGCCCCACCACCCTTGCCCGAGATGTCCGGCCCGAGCGCTCCGCACCGCATCCTCCATCAGGTACCGCTCTCCGACCTCGCCCTCCTCGGCGCCTTCTCGCTTCGGGGCCTGGCCGTCTTCGGCGCGGTGTTCGGATTCGGATGGCAGCTCGGGATCTACGAAACCCGGGAGTTCGAGAGCTGGGTGCGCTCCGTGCCGGAGTGGTGGGGCGGAATCGTTGGCCACGCCACCGGCATCGCGATCGCCACAGGTCTCGCCGCCTTCGCCCTCACGTCCCTCGTCTCCATCGTGATCTCGATTGCGGAGAACTTCGGCTTCGAGCTGGCGGACGCGGGCACCGAGCTGCGAACGAAGGGAGGGCTCTTCACCCAGCACGCGAGTACGATCCCCAAGGGCCGGATCCAGATCCTCCACCTCGTCTCGCCACTCCATCTGCGGCCGTTTCACAAGGTGAGGGTGAAGGCGGGGACCGCGGGCGGCCGGGCTCAGCAGGCCATCGGTCGTGCCTGGATCCTGCCGATCGTGCCGCGGCGGGAAGTCCCGCGGCTTCTCGAATCGGTGCAGCCCTCCGCCGTTCTACCGGAGACGGAGTGGAAAGGCGTCGACCCGAACGCGGGTAGGCGGATGAAGCGTCGGCTCGTCCTCTGGACCCTCTTCCTCTGCGCGGCTGTCTCGTGGAAGGTCGGATTCTTCGGACTTCTCCCCCTCCTTCTCCTTCCCTTCGGCATCGTCTATGCAGACCGCACCGCCCGTCACCTCGGCTACGCGATCACTCCGGATGCCGTCTTCGCCCGGCACGGTTGGCTCTACAGCCGCACGCAAATCGTGAGGCTCAGCAAGATCCAAACGGCGTCGGTCGTCGAATCCCCTTTCGACCGAAGGTGGAAGATGGCGTCGCTCGTCGTCGACACCGCGAGTCCGGCCGGAGGGCGACTCGAAGTCCCCTACCTTCCGGCGATGGTCGCCCAGGAGCTGCAGCGTCACCTATCTCGGGAGGCGAGCCGTCGTCAGTTCCACTGGTAGGTACTGCAGAGGGAGTGACGGATGGACCGGTTTCGCGCCGAGCTAGAGAAGAGGAATCCAAAGCGGCGCGGCAAGAGGCGCTGGCTCTTCGTCCCGTACGACCAGCTCTCCGGCGACCTCGGGCCGCTCGCGTCGGAGCCACCGGACGAGCTCGGCATCGTCCTCGTCGAGTGTCCGTGGAAGGCCGCGCAACGCCCCTACCACCGGCAGAAGCTCGCGCTCGTGCTCTCCAACCTCCGCCACTTCGCACTCGAACAGGCGGAACGGGGCGTGCTCGTGCGGCATGTGGTGGCGAAGGGGCCCTACCACACGGCGCTCGCTCCCCTCGCGGACGAGCTCGGCGTCCTTCGCGTAATGAGACCCGCGGAACGGGAACTGCGTCAGGACCTGGCTTCGCTCGTAGTTTCTGGAACCGTCGAGTATCTCCGGCACGAAGGATGGCTCACGGGTCCGGACGACTTCCGGACCGCGCTCCCGAAGCCGCCCTACCGGATGGATGCGTTCTATCGCCAAGTGAGACGGCGCACCGGGATCCTCATGGAGGACGGTCGTCCTCGCGGGGGAAGGTTCTCCTTCGATGGAGAGAACCGGTGCGCATGGAAGGGGGACCCGCCGGCCCCCGAGCCGGTCACGTTCACGGTGGACGCGATCGATCGGGAGGTTGAGGACCTCATCGAGTCCCGATTCTCGAATCATCCAGGACGGCTCGACCTCTCTCGTATCCCGACCACCCTGGCGGACGTCGAGAAACTGTGGGAGTTCGCTCAGGCCGAGTGTCTTCCCCACTTCGGTCCGTACGAAGACGCGATGTCGACGGAGTCGCGTCATCTCTTCCACACGCAGATCTCGCCGCTCGTCAACTTGCACCGTCTTCTCCCTGCGCGGGTCCTCCGAGATGCGCTGGCACTAGAGCTGCCCCTCGCCAGCATCGAAGGGTTCGTGCGGCAGATCCTCGGCTGGCGCGAGTTCGTCAGGCATGTCCACGAAGCAACGGATGGCTTCCGGACCCTGAATGCGGAGGCACGTCCCAACCTGCTCGGAGCCGAGACTCCACTCCCGCCCGCCTACTGGGGAGCTCGGAGCGGTCTCCATTGCCTCGACACCGTGGTCGAGAGTGTGTGGGACGAGGGCTACTCCCACCACATCACGCGGCTGATGGTGCTATCCAACCTGGCGTCGCTGCTCGACGTCGATCCTCGTGAACTCACGGACTGGTTCTGGGTCGCGTACATCGACGCGTACGACTGGGTGGTCGAACCGAACGTGCTCGGAATGGGCACCTTCGCTGCCGGCGACCTCATGACGACGAAACCGTACGTATCCGGTGCTGCCTACATCGACCGGATGTCGGACTACTGCGGAGCCTGCGCGTTCCACCCGAAGAAGACCTGTCCGATCACACCGCTCTACTGGGCGTACCTCGGCCGTCACGCGGACGCACTCGAGGGCAATCCCCGGGTCGCCCTTCCCCTTCGGTCCCAGGCAAAGCGAACACCGGCGCAGAAGGAGGCCGACCGGAGTACGTTCGAGGAGGTGCGGGCGACCTTGCAGCGAGGCGAGGCGCTCTCGCCGTCCAGCAGTCGCGCGCGATAGCTCTCAAACCTCGGATCCGGCGCCCTCAGGGATCGGCGTAGTCTCTAGAACGCGAGCTTCATCACGAGCTCGCCCTCCTCGTACGTATCCGTCGAGGCGAAGCCGAGCGACTCGTAGAAACGGCGCGGGCTTCCGTCCCCCTCGACGATGCTGAGCAGCATTTCGGAGACTCCGCTGAGGGAACGGCCGCGTTCGATGAGCTGCTCCATCGCCTTCCGGCCGAAGCCGAGCCGTTGGTATCGTGCATCGATCATGAAGCGCCAGAGGTAGTAGATCGGCTTCTCCAGATCCTGATAGACCATGCAGAACCCGACCGGCGTCTCATCAGCGTAGACCGCGCGGTACCAGGCGCGATCAGAGAACAACGCCTCCGCGAGGGAGGTCGCATTGTCGGCGACGAAGAGATCCTGCCCAGGAGCGACGGCAAGTGACGTCACCGCCCTCACGTTCGATTCGCTGATTTCCTTCAGCTGAACGACCGAGTCTCGCGACGGTGTCTCGTGGCCGGACGTTGCGTTCGTCGGCGCGACTGGAGTGTCCGATTCTACCGATGCGTCCGATACGACCGATGCGTAAGGTGGGTCCGATGCGTCCGACGCGTCCGAAACTCGATCCGTTCTGCCCGACGCACCGCGAGACTCCGGAGCCGTTGGTGGCCCGTCCGGGATCAGCCGCTTGCCGAATGAGCGGGTGAGGTCTTCTTTGTATCCGATCTGCCCGTAGAAACGTCCGGCGATCCGGTTCTCGGCGCGCATCTGTAGGTTGATCTTGGGGCATCCCCGAGCGAGCAGCAGCGACTCGACCTCGTCCATCAGCCTTCGGCCGATGCCGGACCGTCGACAGTTGGGATCGACGGCGAGGTAGTTCACCCAACCCCGATGTCCTTCGTATCCGGCCATGACCGTCCCGACTAGACGGTCCTGCAGACGCGCCACGAGGAACAGTTCGGACTGCACCCGAAGCTTCCGCTGGATGTCCTTGTGCGGATCGTTCCAGGGGCGCACGAGCTCACATCGGGTCCAGAGATCGATCACGTCAGGTTCGTCCGCCAGCCGGAACGGCCGAATCTCGGGAGTCTCTACGTCGCTACCGTTCGCGTCGGTGGTGTCGCAGTCGATCGATTCGGTGCCTGACGTTGGCGAACCTGGTGCGGACGGACCCGGCGTTGGCGATCCGGACTTCGCCCTATCTTCCGCGGAGTCGGTGAGGGTTTGCCCTGCCGCAGTACCGTCCGTTGTAGGCGGGAGGGGCACGTCCGGCATGACGCCGTCGTGGTACGCAGGGCCATCGCCACCGGTGACGATCTCGGTGTGCACCACGGAGCGGTCGCGGAGAGGCATGGCCGCCGCGACCCGCGGGTCGCGACGGTACGCGAGAAGAGCTGCATGGCTAGGAAGCCGGAGGAGGTGGAGCTCACAAAAGAGCGCGGGCTCCGCCTCGTGTGGATACATCACGGTCCGCTCGATCCGAGCTCCGTGGTCCGCGAGACATCGGGCCGCGATCCGCTCGAACTCCCGAAACGCCTCCACTTCATCTCGACGAACGGTGAGCTTCGCAACGAGAACGACCGTGTCCACGGATGGATCCTCTTCCTACTTCTCCCAGGGGAAGTGCGTGTGGTGGAACCGAGCGGCCGCCCCTGTGATCGTCACGTCGAAGCTGCCGTTGGAAAGAGAGCGAGACCCGGATGCGCCTCCGGTGATCTCGCCGGAGATGGAGAAGGTACCAGCCATGCTCGTCGCCGTCAGTTCGGTGATGGTCACCGTCCCCGTGACCTTCTCGAGGAATCCCGCGCTACCGCCGATCGCCTCGGTGTACTCGGCCATGGCGCAGTCCTCGTTGTCGGAGGAAACGCAGATCGTCTGCGGCAAACTCCCGATTTGAGCTTGCGGGATCGAGAGGACGAACGTCGACACGGTTTCCGTTCCGCCGATGTAGGCAGAGCCGAGCACGTAGTATCCCCCGGTCGAGACGAGGTAGAGCTGATACGGGACGTAGGTGTAGTCGACCCCGTTTCCGCTCACGTCGAAGCTGAGGGCGTCCGAACCGCCGCCACCACCACCGCCGCCGCCGTCTCCACCATCGCCGAGTCCACCGCACTCGCTCTCGAGCGGCTCGTTCGAGATCCGCGTGTAGACACCCGACGAGACGAGGCACTCATCGGGCTGCTCGCAGGTCGAGCTGTACTGGATGTCGGTCCGAGACGACGTCGTCACCTGGTTGCCGTTCTTCGTGGCGGAACCCTCGAAGTCCAAGCTCACGGTGCATCCGAAGACCGAGACGTTTCCGGTGCAGTTGTAGTTGAGCTGCGTGTCGTTCCACGTGACATTGCAGTCGATCGAGTATTCCTCGGGCAGACCGTCATCCACGCTCTCGTCGTCACAGATCGAGAACGTATCCACCTCTCCACCCCCGAACGACAGCGCGCCGGACATCAAGTTCGTGCAATCTCCGGTCGTTTCGGTTCCTGCCCACCTTCCGACCCAGTCGGCGGGCGCCGTGGCGTTTCCGGAGCCTCCGGGATTCGTGGACTTGTCGTCGTCACCACCGCATCCGGCGGCGAGAACAAGGGTGAGAAGGCAGCCGATGAGCAAGAGTCGAATTCGGGGCATGGAGTATCTCCCTGAGACGGCGCTTCCTGGGCCGCGGTTGATCATGGAAGTTGGAAGGCGGCATCCTACCACGCCGGGCCCGCCTCAGCTACCGACCGAGGCTCCCCACGACGTAGAGCCCCGCCACGGGGCTCCCCTTTTCCCTTCGGAGAGTCCCCTCCTTCCAGCTACGCACCAGAAAGCCCGACTCCTCGAGTAGCTCGCGAACGGAGGTGGGGCTGTGCGCAAACCGGCCGCTCCTCCGGAGTTCGTGGGACGGACCACTCTCGGCACCTCGTTCGACTGTGAAAGCGAGCAGTCCTCCCGGCGCGAGCCGAGGCCGGACGGACTCGAGGAGCGGGCCCAGAGCCCCGACGTAGATGAGCACATCCGCCAAGGCGACGAGGTCGAACTGCTCCGCGCTCCGGACGGTCCACTCGATCAGGTCCCCTCGCTCGAGCGTCTCATACAGCCCTCGTTCCGCGGCCTTCGCGAGCATCTCCTGGGAGAGGTCGACACCAGTCGCAGAAATGCCCAGGCCTGCCGGGTGCATTCCTTGGACGAGGCTATCCAAGAAGAGGCCCGTGCCGCATCCCAGATCGAGAACGCGCACCAACTCCTTGCACCCGTCCGCGACCTCCAGCACGTCCCGTGCGAGCCGCGACCCAGCCTCGTACCCCAGCCGCTCGCAGAAGTCGTGGTCGTACGTGGCGGCGAACCGGTCGAAGAGCGCGCTCACGTAGGCAGGCTCGGCGGAGTCCAGTGCCGCTCCTTCGAGTGCGGCGAGGAGATGACGACACGTCGCATCGGACGGATCCAGTTCGAGGACGTGCCGGTAGGACGCGGCGGCCTCGTCGTCCCGACCGAGCCGGCGCAGGAGATGGCCTCGATTCCTCCAAGAGTCCGCATGGAACGGCGATGACTCGAGCGCGCGGTCATAGAGTGTGATGGCTTCGTCCTCGGACCCACTCCGGCCGACGAGGCGGGCCAGGTTGTAGAGCGTCTCCGGATGGTCGGGACGGCGTCTGAGGATGGAGCGGTACCTCGACTCGGCAGCCTGCCAGTCCTGGTCCTCCTCCGCGAGCGCACCCAAGTTGAACGCCGCCGCGTCGTTCTCAGGCGCGAGTTCCAGCACCTTCTCGTACGCGAGACGCGCATCCTCCCGTGCTCCACGCAGCCGTTCCAGGTTCCCGCGATTGATCCAGAGACCGACGTCCGCGGGTCCGACGGCGAGCGCACGATCGGACCGCTCGATCGCAAGCGGGAGATCCCCCCGTTGCGCGGCGATGACCGAGAGAACCGACCACGACAGTGAGTCGTGAGGATCGCGCTCGACCTCCGCGAGTGCGGCAGTCTCCGCCTCCTCGAGGCGTCCCGACTGAAGCGCTTCCAGAATCTGCTGGTTCAACGGTCCCGCCTTCGTTCATCGATGTGGAACTCGCCCCGTACGGTGTCGAGCTCAGGGTCGTGTCGAGCCCAGCCTCGTTCCAAGTTCCGCGGGGACGAGACTGGGGGATGACCCGTCTCTCCTGGGAGTTCCCGTACAGCGATCATCCCGATCTCCGATCAGTAGAGGAACATCGGTTTTCTGCGCACGTGCTGAATCTTCGGCAGGTACTGGGTCGGATCGTAGAACGAAGCGACATCGACTTTGCGCTTTCCCTTTCCGAGCTCACGCACCGGCACGGTGGTGTAGCAACCGTTCTGGATCGCCATCAGTTCGCCCGCACACCCGGCTTCGATCCGGTCATAGACCATGTTCCCGAAGTTGTAGGCGACGAGCCGGTCGAGAGAGTCGGGCGGACCACTGCGCATGAGATAGGCGAGCCGCTGGACGAGTACGTCTTCACCCGCCGTGCGCCGGATGAAGTCTCCCACCCAGTCGGAGATCCCGCCGAGCTTTCGATGTCCGTAGGCGTCCGCCTCTCCCGACTCCATCAGCTCCCCGGCGAGCGGCTTCGCTCCTTCGCTGATGACGCAGATCGAGTAGTGGCTCGGGTTGTTCGCTTTGTCCTGGGCCAAGAGCTCGGTCAATCGGTGCGGATCGAACGGAACCTCCGCAATGACGGTCCGGTTGACGCTCGCGAGGTAGCCCGCGAAGAGCGCGGTCTCTCCGGAGTACCGACCGAAGACTTCGATGATCGCGATCCGCTCGTGGGAGCCGACCGGAGTGCGGAGATCGGTGATGAAGTTGACGCTCCGCGTCACAGCGGTCGAGAAGCCGATGCAGTAGTCCGTCCCGAAGACGTCGTTGTCCATGGTCTTGGGGACGGCGAGCACCGGATAGCCGATTTCATCGAGCTTCGCGGCAACCGAGAGCGTGTCGTCGCCGCCGATCGCGACGACGAAATCGAGTCCGAGCCTCCGCAGGCTTTCGGCGACGTCCGGGACGATGTCGAATCTCTCGTCGGGGTCGCCTTCGCCAAACCGTTCCTTGAGGCGGTCCGGGAGCTTGCTCCTCTTCATCCGCGCAGGATTCGTACGCGACGTGTGGAGGAACGTCCCGCCGTAACGATCGACGGTTCGAACGCCCCTTCTGTCGAGCTTCACGGTGTGGATGTCGCGGGACTCGGGATCGTCCGGATCCACCTCCACGATCCCCGCCCATCCGCGCCGGATTCCGAGGACCTCGTTCCCGTCGTCGAGCGCACGATAGGTGAGCGCTCGGATACAGGAGTTGAGCCCGGGGACGTCGCCTCCACCGGTGAGCACGCCGATTCTGAGTCGCGACACGCCGTCGACCTCCTTCCGTGGACTTGGTCTGGGACGGAACGCTCTCAGTGTATCAAGGCGACCCTTCGGTCAGAAGTGCTCGTCTCGAAGTTGGTCGAGCGGATAGTGCGAATCGCGCCAGACGACACCGCCGCGGCGGTGGGCTGCGAACATGGAACGAAAGAGGGTGTGACTGAAGAGCACGGCGGCGACGGGATGAAAGAGGGCTACGACCGGACGGTAGCCGTTGGCCCAGGCAACAGCGCCGAGCAAAGCGACGGTGAAGACCGACCAGACGCCCCAAGGCAGCGCACTCGCCAGACGGCCCTGGACGATGAGGCAGATCGTCATGGCAAGCGGAACGACGGACACACCCAGCTGAGCCAGGGCCCCGAACGCGGTTCGGAGGACAGAGTATCCGGTGACGGCGAACGCATTCTTCTCGAGTCCACCGACGATCCCCTCGATGCCGCGTTGCCAGTACACGCTCACGTACCGGCGTCCATGGAGTGCATCCTGGCGGAAGCCGTACGCCTTGATCCGTTTGCCGAGCTGGACGTCGTCCACCACCTGGAGCCGGAGCGACTCGTGACCGCCGATCGCCTCGTAAGCGCTCCGCCTCACTAGGTTGAACGCTCCGATCCCGACGTAGGCGCTGGTCAGCCAGGGAAGCCGGACCCAGCCGAAGCCGGTGGCGTTGAAGAAGAGGTACTCGAAGTAGACCATGAGCAGGTGCTCTCCGAACGACGTCGCCAGGGACGAGGGAAGGAGCACGAGATGGTCGAGTTCGTGGGTCTCTGCCCAATGGAGGGCAACCGAGAGTGCGTCGGGATGGAACCGGACGTCCGCATCGGTGAAGAGAAGCCACTCCCCAGACGCGTCCTCGACGCCTCGTGCAAGCGCGTGGGTCTTGCCGAGCCAGTCAGGCGGGAGGGAGTCGATCCGGATGAAACGGACTCGCGGGTCGCCCGCGGCCTTCTGGCGCGCCACCTCCCCCGTGCCGTCCTCTGACCGATCGTCGATCACGATCGCCTCGAACGGGACGTTCCGCTGGGCTATCAGCGATTCGAGTGCCGCGCCGATCTCCGGAGCTTCGTTGCGAGCCGGAACGAGCACGCTGATCTTCGGAGCCCTTCGAGACGAATCCGGTTCGAGGCGAGCCGCGCCGTTCCGGTGCCCAGCGTTCCGGCCCCCGGCGTTCCAGTGCCCGGCGTTCCGGCCCCCGGCGTTCCTGAGGTTCTGCGAACGCACCACGGCGGAGACAACGCCTGTTTGGCTCGCGATCCACGCGGCGAGGAGACACCACCCGACCACGGTCAGCACTCAGGTCCACCTTCCGCCGCCGTTCGGACTGCGTGTACGAAGGATCGGAGTTTCGTCTCGTCGAGACGAAGATGGCCCGGGAGAGAATCGTTGTCGGCTCTGCTGCGGACACCACTACACACGTCGACAGCCCACGGCTCCACCCGATGGATCGCGTTCGCCACGTTGTCCGGACGCAGTCCACCGGCGAGAACGACCGGAACCTTGGCTCCCCGGACGATCTCCTGGCTGATCGCCCAGTCGTGGGTTCGCCCGGTTCCGCCGAGCTGGACGTCCGGTCCGGTTCGGATGCCCGTGTCGAGGAGGAGCGCTTCGACGTGTCCTTCCAGAGTGCGCGCTTCTTCGAGAGATTCCGGTCCCGCAACGTGAACCACGGCGATCCGGGACAAGGCGGGAAGCCGCCGGTGGAGGCGATCCAGTTCGGCCAACTCGACGGGGGCACAGAGCTGGACCGCGTGGATCCCACATGCCACCACCTGCTCCGCAATCGCTTCGGCTTCGGTCCGGCGAGTGAGAAGGACGGGTACGACGAATGGAGGGACGCGGGAGGCGATCTCCCGGATCTGACGGTCCCCAATGACTCCCGGCCCACTCGGCATGTCCGAAACGAGCCCCAACGCGGAGGCCCCGGCTCGGACCGCGAGTGCAGCCTCCTCGGCGGTCTCGATACAGCAGATCTTGATCCGAATCATCGCGCAGCCTCCCCGGCTCGATACACTATCATCGAAAGACCGCCTCGTAGCAGACGCCACCGTTTTCGGTCGACGCAGGACCGCACACGGAGCGGAACGGAGAAGGAGTCCGGCAACCTTGGCCCGTCTCGTCATCGGAACGACTGGGCTCGACGTTTCCCTGCCAGCGGACGAGCTGGTGCGAGAGATGGAGAGCCACCTGCTGCGCGTGATCGGATCACGGGGCGACGGCGTGGACTGGATCGAACGGCGTTGGGGACAGATCACGATCGCCGCGACTCCTACCGACGACGAGGTGACGGTCGTCAATAGAGGCCGAGACGGGACCGTCGGCCCAATCACCGAGGCCTCACTTCCACCCGGAGGCTCGGACGAGATCGCACTCGGCTACGTCGTCGGGCGGCTGCTCTGCCGCGGGTTCGTCACTGCTGCCGCCGTGCAAGCCGCGACGCCCCTCCCGAATGGCCGTCTCCTCACCGAACTTCGCGGCATCGAGATCGCGTCGATGCCGCAGGCGCTCCACGATGCGCTGGAGGAACTCCACGTCATCGGATTCAGCGGAATGCCGATCGATCCGCCGGGTGCGCTCCTCTGGATCGAAGGCGGTCCAGTCCTCCCGACACATGACCCCTCCGCGCACGAACTCTGCGGGGAAATCGACGAGCTCCGGAGACGGATGGCGGAGAAGTTCCGTATCTCCAAGCGCGGTGCGGAGCGGTTCGGCGACGCCACTCTCGAAGTCGACGTCGTTCCGCTCGAGTCCGTCCGGTTCGCGCCGCCGACCACCGGGTGGGCGCCTCCAGAAAGCCCCCCGGGCGCGGCACCTCGCGCCACACCGATCGGCCCGCAGTACGTCACGGAAGCGCCGCCCGAGGTCGTCCGTCTCTCGTCGCGGAGCTGGGCCCGAGGACACCCTGATCTGCCCCTCCTCCAGTGGGTGCTGATCCACCTCATGCGCCCGCGTCGTCGCTATCCGTTCTTCCCGATGCGGCATCTCCTCATCGTTCCGCGGATGATCCCGTCTGCCTCCGTGCTTCCCTCGGGCATCCACTTGGCTGACCTCTCCGCGATCCGCCACCAGCTCATGCCGGCGAAGATCGCGCAGATCCTGGGCGATCTCCATCGACGCGCCGGCGACCCACGAACGCTCCTCTCCAGGATCGAAACCGGCCCATCCGAACGCACCGTCGACCTCCGCTTCGGTCCGATCCGCTTTCCCACGACGCGCACCGATCGCGACGAGCTACTGACCGAAGCGGTCGCCGCGATCGCTCCGCTCGCGGAACTCTTCGCGAGCGAGGGTGGCGGGGCCGAGAAGTACGGGCCGGTAACACTCCAAGTCGTGCCTCGCGGAGACCGTTCGATCGAGTTCACGAGCGCAGAGTTCCTACCCGGGTGCCCGGACGAAATCCTCTCCGAGTTCTTAGTCGCGTCGTGGCTGCAGAACGGCACGATTCCCCTCGCCGGCGTGCACCATGCCCGTAGGATCGGACGACGCACGGTCGTCGCCGCGCCCACGATCCAGCGTCAGCTCGCGCCAGCCGGCACCATCGATCTGATCGAGTCGATCCACTCCGGCCGCACTGGTCCCGACCGCCGCGCCTCCGGCTGGAAGCACCTGGCCGAGTAGATGGAGTCTCCTTGGAGGGAAGGGATCTCGCCGTCCATGGACGACGTCCACTCTTGGCTCGCGGCGGAGATCCCCGAGTTTCGGGATGCGTCGATCCGGCCGTTCGGAGTGGGCTGGGACAACCTTGCGTTCCTCGTCACGCGCCGAATCCGAACAAGCGAGCCGGCAGCAAGGGCCGAAGAGGAAGAGTGGGTCTTCCGGTTCCCCCGACGGGAAGTCGCCGCTCCGATCCTCCTCACGGAGCTCTCCGTGCTTCCTCGGATCGCGCCCCTCTTGCCTCTGCCGATCCCGATTCCCACCCGACGTGGAGGTCCGACCGGAGCCTATCCGTGGGTGTTCGCGGGCTACCGCAAACTGCCCGGAACCACCGCGTGCTCAGCCAACCTGGATGACCTCTCACGCACGCGTCTCGCAGCAGGACTCGGCACGTTCCTCAGGGCCCTTCACTCCATCCCGACCGACCCCTTGCGCGAAGTCGGCCTTCCCGGAGACGAACTCTCCCGCCTCGACCTCGACTACCGTCTCCCGCAGCTGGAGGAACGAGTGCGCGTGGCGCGCGAGAAGGGTCTTCTGACTACCCCCGACGCGGTGCTAACTGCGGCGAGAGAGACGACGCAAGCGAGCTACACCCCGCGGTCGGACGTGCTCGTGCACGGAGACCTCTACGCGCGCCACATCCTCGTCGATGCACGCGCGGATCTCGCCGGTGTCATCGACTGGGGCGACGTCCACGCCGGAGATGCCGCTCAGGACCTGGGACTCGTCGCCGGATTCCTCCCACGCAGTGCGCGGCGAGAGTTCATGGCCACCTACGGTTCCGTGAGCGACGACGCTTGGGCGTTCGCGCGTCTCCGAGCGCTTCTCCTCGCCGTCGCCATCCTCCTCTACGGTGCGGACGTGGGAGACGAAGCCCTCGTCCACGAAGGACGTATCGGACTCTCCAACGCGCTGTCTTGACCACCGTCCCCGTCGGGATGGACTGCATCGGGCGTTGCGTGTCCCAACCGTGCCGCAAGTGTGGCGAGTGCATCCATCGCCGTGTCGGGTACGGTCTCGAGTTCACCAAGTGGCACTGGACGAAGCACGTTCCCTCCGCCATTCTCTTCGCGGGGAGAGCGGCTGCCGAGGGAACGTTGTGGTCCCGAAGGAGAGCCCTCATGCGAATCTTGGTCGTGGGCGGAACCCGCTTCATCGGAGCGGCGGCCGTCCGTCGTCTCCATCACCTCGGACACGACGTCGCGGTCCTCAACCGCGGCCAGAGTCCCACCGCGCCACCTGAAGGCGTCCGTCGGATCCGAGGCGATCGCGCCCGGCTGGTGGACGCGCGGCAAGACGCTCGCGACTTCGCACCGGACGTCGTCCTCCACACCGTCATCATCTCGGAACGAGACGCAGAGGGGGCGCGAGATGCGTTCCGGGGAATCGCGAGCCGGTGGGTGATGCTGAGCAGCTGCGACGTCTACCGTGCCTACGGACGACTCACGGGCACGGAACCGGGTCCCCCGGACGCCGTGCCGCTCACGGAGACGTCTCCCCTCCGCGAAACGCGGTTCCCCTATCGGAACCAGGTCTCCGACCCGGAGCATCCGCTCTACATCTACGACAAGATCCCCGCCGAAGAGATCGCACTCGGCGATGAAGAGTTCCCCGGCACCGTCCTCCGTCTTCCGATGGTGCTCGGGCCGAACGACTACCAGCACCGCCTCTTTCCTTTCCTCAAGCGGATGGACGACGGACGTCCCGTGATCCTCCTGGAAGACGGCTATGCCGACTGGCGTTCGACCTACGGCTTCGTAGACAACGTCGCCGAGTGCATCGCACAGGCCTGCGTGGACGAGCGGGCGACGGGCGAGGTCTTCAACGTCGCGGATTGGGACCTTTCGATGGAAGAACTCGCTCACGCGGTCGGCAAGGCAACGGGATGGAGTGGCGAAATCGTTCGCAAGCCGACGGACGAACTTCCCGAGTCGATGCGATCCGGTGTCGAGACCTCGCAGGATCTGGTCATCTCGAGCGAGAAGATCCGGCGAACGCTCGACCTCGCACCGCCGGTCTCGCTGGACGAGACGATCCGGCTCACGACGGAGTGGGAGCGAGCGAATCCTCCGGGCCAGATCCCGGAAGGGCAGTTCGACTACGAGGCGGAAGACGAGCTGCTCGGGCGGTCCTGACTCACTCTGGGAATCAGCGGACGACGACCGTCTTCGTCCGCGTCTCCCCTCCCGCCACGAGGCGGAGGAAGTAGAGCCCTTCCGCGAGACGGCCGAGGTCGGACGCCTGCTGGTGCCGACCCGCCGGTAGCGACGCGTCGAGGAAAGTGCGGAGTCGACGCCCTCGCGCGTCGAAGAGCTCGAGCCGAACCTCTGCCGGAGCCGGGAGGTCGAACACGACCGTCCGGTTCCGCCCGCCTGGGTTCGGACTCACCGACTGGATCCCGACCCGCGTGATGTGCGGCGGCAACGGCTCACTCGGGCCACCGGGATCCCCCGGGTACTCGGGATCTCCGGGGTCTCCTGGATCATCCGGATCCTCGGGGTCGCCCGGATCTTCAGGGTCGCTCGGGTTCGACGGGTGGGACGTCACGATCGGAAGTTCGCCGTAGTCGCCGAGCAGCACACGGTCGACCTCGTCGCGGGGCGTCCCGAACCAAGTTCTCAGGAACGACGCGTAGACCTCTCGATAGTCCATCTCGACGAGGAGGTTTCCAGCGGGATCGAGCGTCTCGAGATCCGGCGCGGATCCGTAGACCCCGCCGAGCACGGGCCGTCCGATGGCGAACCAAGGCGCCGCGGTGCCGTGGTCGGTGCCCGCGCTCGCGTTCTCGTGAACGCGACGCCCGAACTCCGAGACGGTGAGGAGTACGACGTCGTCTGCGCGCCCCATCGCCTTCAGGTCCCGGAAGAACGCGTTCACCGCGTTCGCGAACGACGCGAGAAGGTTCCGATGCGCCGAAGGCTGCGCTGCGTGGGTATCGAAGCTACCGAGGGACGCGAGATAGACCGGAGTTCCGAGATCCCCGTCGACGAGACGGGCGATCGTCGCGAGCTGATCGCCGATGTGCCCATGCGGATAGCTGACCCGATTGGCCCCTGTCTCCGCTGCCGAACTGACGGCCGAGGCGTAGGCGAACGACGCGGCGTCGATCTCGCGCACTCTGCGCAGGAGTTCGTCACCGGGATCGACGCCGAGCAAGTCCTCGAATTCACCGGTGAAGGTGCGCCCGACCAGCGCCTGGAACGAGGCGGGATTGTCGACCACGACACCGGTCACACCAAGTTCGCCCTGGAGCGGTAGCGCTGCGGCAAAGCCCTGTTGGAGCGCCATCGGTTCTGCTGGGAGCGTCTCCGGAAATCCGACGTAGCGTCCCTCGAGCCACCGAGCCAGCCATCCCGAAGGAACGGAGCGATCGGCGCCCGACGCACTCCACACGATGTCCGTGCTGCGGAAATGCGACAAGTTCATGTTCGGATACCCGACGCCTCGGAGCACCGCCAGGTCTCCCGAGTCCCAGAACTCCGTGAGCGGTGCGAGCGCTGGGTGCAGCCCAGAGTCATCAGTCAAAGGAAGCACGTCCGCGCGCGGCACGGCGAGGTTCGGACGGTGGTAGTAGTAGACCGAGTCCCGATACGGCACGACGGTGTTGAGCCCGTCGTTTCCGCCTTGCATCACGAGCACGACGAGAATGGGGCCGCGCTCTGCGCTCTCCCCGTTCACTGCACGCGCCACGGTCGGAAGCCAAGGCGTGCGCACGAGTCCGCCCGCTAGCGCGAACCCACCGAGCTGGAGGAAGTGGCGACGCTTCATTTGAGCTGTCCCTCCGGCACGCGTACGACGAATCGGAAGAGGTCCTCCAGCCTCTTCCTCGCATCCGGAAGTTCGATCGACCAGTCGTACGGTTCCGCCCCCTGGAGGAGCGTCTCGAGCATGGTCTGCCGGATCAGTTCGGTCGGTGCCTGGCCGAACCAGAGGAGCGCGAGATCGTCGACGATCTGCTCTGGGTCGTTCGGGTCACGAAACTGGTTCACGACATCGAGCACTTTGATCCCCATCGCGAGCGGCGCGCGCTCGAAACGGCCGTTGATGAGCGCGTCGAGGTAGAACTTCCGCTTCGGGAGCGTTTGCGTATTGAGCCACTGAAGGTGTCCTGGCCATCCCGACACGTCGGGCGGGTCGAACAGGATCTGCCCGAAGTCGGTCATCTCTGCCAGGACGAAACGGGCCTGGAGGTCGTAGACACCGGGATCGAAGTTGTCGACCTCGAAACTGCGGAGCGCGCCGGCATAGATCTCGACGCCGCTCTTGACGAGACTGCCTCGATAGGCCGGATCGAAGAAGGCAGCGCTCGAAAGCAACGTCCGGAGGACGGGAGCGATCTCGTAGTCGGCGTCACGAAGCTGCGCTGCGAGTGCCGCCACGTCTTCGGGGGCCGGCTCGCTGCTGAGGAACCACCGATAGAGCTTCCCCGCGAGAAGCTCCGACGTCTCGGGCTGGCGCAGCAGTATCTCGACCACCTCGGCTGCGCCGAATCGGCCGGTCTCGCCCAGGATCGTCTTCTCACCATCATCGTGTGCCCAGGACGCGAACCACGTATCGACACCGTCGGTCATCCATCCAGTGAGAGCGCGGGCCGCTTCGGAGATGTCCTCCTGCGTGTAGCCGGTACCCTCCCCCATCGTGAACAGTTCGAAGAGCTCGCGTGCGAAGTTCTCGTTCGGGTCCGAGGCGATGTTCCAACGGCCGTCGAGCCAGATGAGCATCGCGGGATCGCGAATGATCGCGTTGAGGATCGCGCGGAAGTTTCCGAGTGCGTGCTTTCGGAAGAGCGCTTGTTGGATGTACATCGACTGAGGGATCTGGACGTCGCGCATCGCGGTCGCGAAGTGGTCGTGCCAGAAGAGCGTCATGGTCTCGGTGAGATCCGGCGGGCCGGTCGCGATGTTCTCGCACCACCAGAGCCGAAGTACTTTCTGCCTGGCGTTCATCACCCTCTGCACCGAATCCCGCTGGGCCTGGGTGAGAGCCCACCAGTCCGGGAACGGTTCGTTCACCCAGTCGCCCGGCTCCTCGACTTCGTGTCGCGTGAAGAGACGGTCGATCGTCACGGCGAGCCCTGCCGACTCCGCCTCCCGGACCTCGGCGAACCGGGGACCGATCACGGTTCGGCGCAAGAGATGGGCCGCCTCGTCGACCCCAAAGTCACCGGAGTATGGAGCCCATCCATGAGGCTGACTTGGCGTCACCGGGAGCCCCACGTCCTCGGCTCGGGCCGCTCCCGCGAGGAAGAACGCGAGGCAGACGAGGACGGCGAGAACGAACGGGACCGCGGCAGAAAGCCCCCTCAGCATGGCAGCCGACAGCCCCCGACTCATGGGCAGACGCTCGATTGGGGCAGCAGGGAGACGCGTCCACGGCCCGGTCTCGGGCCATGCGGACGCCGGCCGTCCCTCGAGGGACGCAAACTGTACGCTCGGGGACGGTTCCCCGCGGGCGTGGCTCTCGATCGGCCCCATGAAGTCCTGTCCAGGGGTGGAGTTGACGGTCTGAACCGAAAGCTGGCTCTGGATTCTACCGAGGATCGTAGCAGGAAACGTGCCGCCCACTGGACGCCGGTTCTGATAGCCTGTCGCGCATGACATTCCTCAGCGACCGCATTCCCGGCCTGTCCCGGAACGACCGGAGACTCCTCAGCTACGTGAAGCAGAACCTTCTGCCTCCTGGAGAGTGGGAGGAAGGTGAGTACTTGCCGGACCGACGGATGGGCCACGCGGGGATCGACCTCCGCGTCGAGGCGCAGATCGCGCTCCTCTCGGAGCTGCGGGAGGCGCCCTACCAGTCGCTCTTCGCCGCCCTTCGCGAGGATCCGGAGATCCAGGCCGGCGTCGAAGGAGTGGAGTACGACCGCACACAGCTCCTCCACAACGGCTTCTTCCCCACGCCGGACGCGGAGTTCTATGCGGCCATGGTGCTGCGGAACCAACCGGGTCGGGTGATCGAAGTGGGCTCGGGATACAGTACGCTCGTCGCACGGAAGGCGATCCGGCACGGCGGACTCTCTACCCGCATCACCGTCATCGACCCGGAGCCACGCCGGTCTGTTGGCCAGGCCGCAGACGACGTCCGTCTCACTCGGGTCGAAGACTCCGGTCTCTCGGCAGACGACCTCGCGCCGGGAGACATCCTCTTCATCGACTCGAGCCATGTCTGCCGCTTTGGTGGCGACCTTCCCTATCTCTTCTGCGAGGTGCTTCCTGCGCTCGGCGAGAACGTGTTCGTGCACGTTCACGACATCTTCCTCCCCTACGACTATCCGCGCAGCTATGTGGGGCGGATCTACACGGAGCAGTACCTGCTCCACGCGCTACTCGCCGGGGGAGAGAAGTTCGAGGTCGTCCTCGCCGGGCACTACCTGGCCCGCGAACAGCTGGAGGCACTGCGGGCAGCGGTGTCGCCGAAGATCGCATCGCACCCGTACTTCTATGGAGCTTCGTTCTGGATGCGGACCACGAGCTGAGGCGAGCCCTCGAGGCCGTCGTTTCCAAAGTTCAGGTTGATCGAAGCCACCGAACTCCAGGCGGCCAAACCGCCGAACATGCCGCGCATCGACCGATGTCCCGCATCCCAGATATGGGCAGACTTTTGGTCGTCCGGTTTACTTGTTGCTACGAGGAATCCCGTATCGGAAAGGGACTGTTCGGACCCGATCTGGATAAGTAAGCTGCTGGTGCGCTGATTCCTGGGGTCCCCTCGGGGAAGGTCTGAACCCCTTCCCGTCCCGGTTTCCGGGCCCCAGAGCAGCACGCCCGATCCCGGTGCGCCCGCGCGGAGGGATTCCGAGCTCGGCCGGGAAGCCTCTACTCACACGGAGGAGATCATGTCGAAGGGAATCCGAGCGTTCCGGTCTCTCGTCCTAGCCGCCCCGGCTCTGGTGCTCCTGGCTGTCGGGTGCACGGACGAAGAGAAAGTCTATATCGACAAGCCGCTGTTCGAAGACCCGCCGGAGTCCGCAGCCGGATTCCTGGGCTACGACGAAGAAGGTCAGAAGCTGACCGTGTGCGGAAACTGCCACGTCGGCCAGCAGGCCGGCTGGGAGACGACGGCACACGCCGGCGCCTGGGAGACCCTGGAGGCCAGCGGCCATGCCCAGGGACTCTGCGAGAACTGCCACACCGCGGGCCCGAACGGCAACACGACGGACGGCACCGTCGGCTTTGCGGGCACGCAGAGTTCCCGCTACCACGACGTCCAGTGCGAAAGCTGCCACGGCCCGGGTCTCGAACACGTGACGAACCCAGACGCGAGCCAGCCTATCGCCTCGATCCGTGTCGCCCTCGATGCAACGAACGGCTGCGGCGAATGCCACCAGGGTGCGCACCATCCGTTCCTCGAGGACTGGTCTCGCTCCCCGCACGCGGAACCGGTGGCAACCGTCATCAACCTCGCCGCGGGCAACCCGGTCGAGTACGGTGAGTGCCTCGCATGCCACAGCGGACAGGGCGCACTCGAGGCGTGGGGAGTCCGGGCGGACTATCTCGAGAAGGATGATGCGGTCACCGACCACCTCGGGATCACCTGCGCGGTCTGCCATGATCCCCACGAGGCGTTCAACGAGGGCCAGCTCCGCTTCCCGGTCGACAGCCCGAACATCGAGCTCAACCTCTGCGCGAAGTGTCACAACCGGCGGGCGCAACCTGAGATCGAAGCAGCTTCGCTCCGTGGGCCCCATGCTCCGGAAGCTCCTCTGCTCTTCGGAACCGCAGGCTGGTTCCCGCCGGGCTTCGAGCCGGACAACCGGATCCTCGGTACGCACGGCACGACCGGCAACCCGCGAATGTGTGCGAGCTGTCACGTCGCGGGCTACGAAGTCCAAGACCAGGAGACCGGACAGTTCGTCGTGACCGTAACTGGCCACCGGTTCCTCGCCATTCCGTGCGTCGACGCGAACGGCATTCCTACGGACGACCAGGACTGCGAGACCTCGGACCGGATCTTCACGGCCTGCGCGAATAGCGGTTGCCACGGAGACGCGGACGCGGCTCGCGCCACGTACACCTCCGCGAAGGCGCGAATCGACGCTCTCGTTGCGCAAGTAGACGCCGTCCTCGCCGATCCGAACCAGGTTCCCCCAGGTGAGCGGGACAGCAACGACGGACGTTTCACGGTCGCGGACGGCGCGTGGTTCAATGCGCGCCTCGCCGCGCTCCCGGGTAGCTCGACGCACAACCCGTACCTATGCGAAGCACTCCTCGAAGCGTCGCTCGACGCGATCGAAGCGGAGTACGGCGATGGGTTGCGGGCGGAGAACACCCGCGATCAGTAGTCGATGAAGAGTGGCCGTGCTCGGCGACATGTTCGGGCACGGCCGCATCGCAACCCACTGACGGGGTCGCGCCTCGGCCCTACCCCGCAGAGGGTTCAGACGAAGTCACGAACTCTCGCCGAATCGAGGCACCCAGCCGATGGCCAACACGAAACTCCCCAGTACGT
Source organism: Candidatus Eiseniibacteriota bacterium (assembly GCA_020633975.1). Classification (GTDB taxonomy): domain Bacteria; phylum Eisenbacteria; class RBG-16-71-46; order CAIMUX01; family CAIMUX01; genus JACKCR01. Next base: position 1,915,146 of record JACKCR010000002.1, read on the forward strand.
TCTACAACCTCCTCAGCCTCATCGGCGCCGCCCTCGCCCTCTTCGGCGCGGCCGCAATGCTCATCCTGTACGTCCTCGATGCATTCGGTACGCAGAACAATCCGTATCTGGGGATCTTCATTTTCGTGATCTTCCCGGGGCTCCTCTTGCTGGGCCTCATCCTCATCCCGGTGGGAATGCGGATCGAGAATCGTCGGCGGCAGCGCGGGCAAACCGCCCCGATCGTCGTCGACCTGGGGAAGACGTCGCATCGAAACGCCCTCGTCGTCTTCGTGGTGGGTACGAGCATCTTCCTCCTCCTCACCACCCTCGGGCTCTACGGCGGCTACGAGTACACCGAGTCGGTCGAGTTCTGCGGCGAGGTCTGCCACAAAGTGATGGAACCCGAGTTCGTAGCATTCCAGAACTCGGCCCACGCCAAGGTCGAGTGTGTCCACTGCCACATCGGTAACGGCGTCGACTGGTACGTGAAGAGCAAGCTCTCCGGAGCACGTCAGGTATTCAAGACCGCGCTCAACACCTATCCCCGTCCGATCGAGACCCCGATCGTGAACCTCCGCCCGGCTCGAGAGATCTGCGAGGAGTGCCACTGGCCCGGGAAGTTCTTCGCCTCGAAAGAAGAGGTGTGGGACTACTACATGAGCGACGAAGCGAACTCTCACTACCAGCTTCGCGTGCTCATGCACATCGGCGGCGACGCCGGCCATGGAGAGCCGACCGGCAGCCACTGGCACGTCTCCGCTGACAACCACATGACGTACGTCGCGAAGGATGGCGAGCGGGAAGAGTTCGAACAGGTCACGTGGTACGCAAACGGAGAACCGGTCGTCTACTCGAAGAACGGCAAGGCCCTCCCCGACTCCGTCATGGCGCAGAAGGAAGCCGACGGTCTCGTCCGAGTGATGGACTGCATCGACTGTCACACGCGTCCGGCTCACAACTACCGTTCTCCGCTGCACACCGTGAACGATGCCATGTCGAACGGACAGATCGATCCGAGCATCCCCTGGATCAAGCGCGCTGCTGTGATGGCACTGAGCCAGGAGTACTTCACGTCCGAAGGCGCACGCGACTCGATCCGCACGGGGATCAGCGAGTACTACGAAGAAAAGGGGCTCGAAGCGCCGGAGAAGGCGATCGAGGTCGTCCAGGACATCTACGAGAACAACTACTTCCCGCACATGCGCGTGCGTTGGGACCGGTATCCCGATCACATCGGTCACATGATCTTCACCGGCTGCTTCCGCTGCCACGGCTCAGAGCTCGAGACCGCAGATGGGCGCACGATTCCGAACGACTGCAACACCTGCCACACCATCATCGCCCAGGGGTTCACTCCTCTCACCGAGAACACGATCGCTCTTGGCGGGCTCGACTTCGTCCATCCGGTGGACATCGACGGTGCGGAGCGCGAAATGCCGTGCACGGACTGTCACGTCGGAGACGACAGCAACTTCCCCGACGAAGCGGACGCCGGGGACCTTCAAAAAGCAGAAGTGCTGGAGGAGGATTAGCAGAACTGTTGGAAGGGCATCAGTTCAAACGAGGGTAGGGAGTCCCCTTCGGGTGGGTCCCGGGGGACTGTTTCCGGATCCGGTTGATACTCAAGAGGTTCGGCCGTGCGAAAGGTTTCGGATAGTACGGACTACTTAGCACCGGAACGATCGATAGACTCGCTCTCGGTGATTCGTCCCACCGGAACGCATGAGAGGATCCGATCGAGCGTGTCCTCCGGACCGCGAAACCGGGCAGGGACGAGAACGAACCCCCAGGTGGTGACCATGCTCATGCGAGACCTGCCCTCCGTCCCCGCAGCCCTCCTCCGCACCTTCGCCGTGTCCCTTGCTCTCGTCGCGTTCGCCGCAATGTCGACGGCCGTGGCCACGCACGCCGAACTCGTGCCAGACGACGACTGCCTGTCCTGTCACGATGGCTCGGAGGACGACGTTCCGGCCGTGACGCCCGCCGCCTTCGAGGGCTCGATCCACGAGGGGTTCAGCTGCGTCGACTGCCACGTCGACATCACCGAAGTTCCCCACGACGAGGAGCTCGAGCCGGCAGCGTGCGGTGAGTGCCACTCCGACATGGTCGACATGTATACGCAGCACGGGCTCGGCTTCGTCGGCATCGACCCGGACCTCCCCACCTGCTCCACCTGCCACGGTTCCCACGACATCCGGGAAGTGAGCGATCCTGAGTCGATCACGCATCCCTCGCATCGCGAGAAGGTGTGCGGCCAGTGCCACGGCGACATCAACTTCGCCAAAGAGCACGACATCACGCTGAAGAACGCGCTCGGCAGCTACGAAACGAGCGTCCACGGGTTGGCTCACCTCGCCGACGGTTCGTCGCAGGCCGCGACCTGTTCGGACTGCCACGGAACGGGCAGGAACGTCCACCTGATCCTTCCCGCGGGCAACAGCATGTCCGCGATCAACCACTTCAACATTCCGAACACCTGCGGCCAGTGCCACGAAGAAGAGTCGGCCGCATATTGGGAAGGCATTCACGGCGAGATGGCCAGACGCGGTGACACCCACGTCCCGGTCTGCACCGATTGCCACGGTGAGCACGGGATCCTTCCTCCGGACGATCCACGCTCGAACGTCTCGCCCTTCCGCGTCGCTGAGTCGACCTGCACGCCGTGTCACGAAACCGCCCGCATCAACGAACGCTACGAAGCACCGGTTGGCGAGACGATCCAGTTCGTCGATTCGTTCCACGGGCTCAAGAGCAAGTCCGGAGACGCCACAGTCGCGAACTGCGCGAGCTGCCACGAACCGCACCGCACGCTCCCGCCCGACGATCCTCGCTCACAGGTCAACCCGCAGAATCTCCAGACCACGTGCGGCCACTGCCACCAGAGCATCAGTGCAGAAATGGCCCAGATCCCGATCCACCAGGCGGCAGCGGCAGGTGGCTGGCCGGACCTGATCAAGAAGATCTACATCGCTCTCATCGTCTGCGTCATCGGGGGAATGCTCGGCTACGTGACGCTCGACTTCATCCGTCAGACGAAGCGCCACCTCGGCGTCCCGCAAGTCACCCGGATGGACGGCAACGCGGTCCTCCAACACACGCTCCTCATGACCACGTTCATCATCCTGGTTTTCACGGGGTTCGCACTCCGGTACTCGGACTACTTCCCGTTCCGTCAACTCTTCGGTTGGGACGGGGGGTTCAACTCCCGAGGCCTCATCCACCGGATCGCGGCCGTAGTCTTCGTGATCTCCTCGTTCTACCACCTCTTCTGGCTCTTCGCGCCGAAGGGGCGTGACTTCGTCAAGAAGATGGCTCCGGGTGTCAGCGACGTGAAGGAACTGACTCAGGCCGTTCGCTACAACCTCGGCCAGACCGACCATCACCCCCACTTCGGACGGTTCAGCTTCGTCGAGAAGGCGGAGTACTGGGCGCTCGTCTGGGGAACGGTCGTGATGGCAGGAACGGGCCTCCTCCTCTGGTTCAAGAACGACGCGGTCGCCTTCGTCTCGCGCGAGTTCCTCCAGGTGATGCGCGTCATCCACCTGTACGAGGCCTGGCTCGCGACGCTCGCCATCCTCGTCTGGCACATGTACTCCGTACTGCTGAAGCCGGGCGTCTATCCAGGCAACCCGTCATGGATCACCGGCAAGATGCCGAAGGAACTGTACATAGAAGAGCATGCCCGCGAAGCCGCAGAACGAGGCATCGAAGGGCACTCCACGCATTCCGCCTCTCCCGGAGCCCATACGGGAGTCGGGCGGGAGGAGTGAGTAGTGAAGGAGCGTGATGCATAGACCTGAGACAACTGCCGCAGGCAACGTGCCACGGGTCGGCACCACGATCCTTCTCGGACGGAAGTCGGAGCATCACGCCCGTAGGGACATGGGCGTGATCTCTCTGTTTCGGGAACGACCCCAGGTCGATCGTCAGCCGGGTAGGGACTGCCTTGGATGCCATCGACTCCCCGTCTATCTCGTTGGAGGAGGGAACTGAAGATGGAGCGACGATCTCATTTCCGGCCAGGACCAGGGGCATTCGCAACCGCCACAGCACTGGCAGTACTCGCACTCTCGGCCGGATCGTCCGAAGCCGCCGGCGTCCGCGGGGACTTCCGAACGAACGTGGCCCTAGTCGAGACCCGCGGCTTCGAGCGCCACACGCTGCCCATCGAGCAGGTTCCCGGCGAAGGTGTCTACAGACAACTGGAAGACGGCACCGTCGTCACCTGCATCCCTGGCTCTGACGTCTGCTACTGGTACACGCAGGGCGACGTCGAGTCGTCGATGCCGGTGTCTCAGGACCTACGTCTCAACGGCTGGGCGAACGTACAGGGGCTGTCGGGCAAGCTTCACGTGCGTGGCCGATTCGGCAGCGACGAGTTCTGGCCTCGCACCGAAGAAGAGATCGAACTCGTCACCGGATACGCCGAGCTGGACCGGGGACGCCTCCGCATCCGGGGCGGCCGGACCAGTTCGCACAACGGCCTCGGTTTCTACGAGTTCGACGGCGGAAGCGCACTCCTCCGCACGAGTGGCATGACCACGATCGAGTTCTATGGTGGTCGGTCGCTCGCCCGAGGAACCTCGCAGCCCCTCGACGGCTTCCTCCTCGAGGACGCCGACATCCTCGCTCCCAACGATCCCGGATGGATCGTCGGCGGCCAGGCCCAGCTCATCCTTCCGCGGCGCTCCCGTGTCGCAGTCGCGTATCAGCGGGAAATCCGCCAAGACCGCGCCGCCCTCTACGAGGAGCGCGGCGCTCTCGATGTCCACATGATCACTACGCAGGTGACGATCGACACGCAGATCGACTACGACTTCGCGACAGAGCGGCTCCAGGACGCGCGCGTCCGGGTCGACTCCCCACGCATGAACGGATACCGCGCCTCGGGTGCGCTCCGGTATCGCCGCCCGTACTTCAGCCTCTGGACGATCTGGGAAGCGTTCGCTCCCGTCGGCTATCGCGAAGCGTGGTCGAGCCTGTCCTGGAGCGATTCGCGTGGACGAGCAGGCTTCCAGGCCACTGCGTCCTACCGGATCTACGACGACACGAACGTGATCGACCCGACGGACTCGGTCGAGAACGACGGCTGGCAGGTGGCGGCCCTCGCCAACTGGAACCCGAACCCGTGGCGTATCGACGGCGGGTACAAGATCGACTGGGGCTTCGCAGCCGCCGAGAGTCAGTTCGACCTCGGGATCACGAGAGACTTCGGCAGTCTCGAGCTCGGTGCGCAGGGATTCGCGTCCGAGCAGGTGAGAGAGTTCCGCAACGGAGAGGACTGGATCTTGGGTGGCGGCGTCCGCGGGCGTTTCGACTCCGCACCTTGGTCCGTCGAGGGAAGCGCGGGCGTCTACCGTCTCTCCTACGAGAACCGCGCCGACTACGCCGACTGGAGTCAGAAGCGCGCCTACCTCGCGCTCGGCTACAGCTTCGGTTCCGATCCAGGGATGGTGCACCGTTCGCAATCGATGAGCGGAACCGAGAAGGAGGTGTCGCGATGAGAGCTCTCCACTCCACGCTCATCGGCTCGGGGGTCGTCGGATCCGCTCTTGCCGCCGGACTCGCCGTGCTTCTCAGCGCTAGCCCGACGTTGGCCAGGGATGCCTTCGATCACGAGACGCATGATGGTCAGTTCGACTCCTGTCGGACGTGCCACGATCCTGGCGGGCAAGGAATGTACATCGTCGGTCCAGACGACTGTGCGAAGTGCCACAACGGATCCGACCTCGATCGCGTCGACTGGACGCCGCCCATGCGGGAGCCGTCTCTCGTCCGCTTCGACCACTCGACCCACCCCTACGCCGTCAACGACCCGTCGGAAGAACTCGAGTGCAGCAACTGCCACTCTCCGTCTTCCGGTGCGTCCGCGATGAACGTCGTCCTCCCCACTCCCGAAACGTGTCTCGACTGCCACAACGGCTCGCCCGAGCCTCACTGGGCTCCCGGCGAGGTCTCCTGCGGCGACTGCCACATGCCGCTCACCGCGGCGAAGGCGGTTTCGGCGGAGCGGATCGCGGACTTCCCGCAGCCGGAGTCCCACAGCCTCGACGACTTCATCTGGCAGCACGGCGCTCAAGCTATGAGCGCGACGGAAGCGTGTGCGGTCTGTCACGCGCGGAACGACTGTGAGCGCTGCCACGCGAATGGTGATCAGGTGGCGGCCATCGCATCGCTCGAACGGGACGACCGGGTCGCCTCGCTCGTGGCGGGTCGCGAAGGAAAGTGGCCCACGCCGCCCGATCACGAGTCGGGCTCCTGGTGGGCGGAGCACGGAACCGCGGCCGACGACTCACCAGAGCGGTGCGCCACTTGTCACGACGCCAACAGCTGTGCGGGGTGCCATCAGCAGGGGTTCGCTCGTCTCGAGGTGCTCCCGAAGCACGGAAAGCGCGGGATGCCGGTGCTTCCGCTCCGTCCTCTCGACCACACTCCGATGTTCGCACAGGAGCACGGCCCGATGGCGCTCGCCGGAGACTGCGCCGTCTGCCATGACGAGGGCGGTTTCTGCGCCGACTGCCATGACGGCCAGATGGGCGGTGGCTACCACCCGCCGAGCTTCGTCCTCCACCACGCAGCGAGCGCGGCGGGACCGGACCCGGCATGTACGAACTGTCACTCGACTGAAGTGTTCTGCCGGAGCTGCCACATGGAGCGGGGCCTCGCGTCCAAGACTCGGAGCGACGCAAACGGGTACCACGACTCGGCTCCCTACTGGCTGCTCAACCACGGCGCTGCAGCGAGGCAGGGGCTCGACGAGTGCTCCTCGTGTCACCAACAGGACGACTGCCTTCAGTGCCACTCGGCGAGGTCGGGATGGCGGGTCAACCCGCACGGACCGGACTTCGATGCCATGGCGGTCGCCGAAGCCAATGAAGCGATGTGTATCACCTGCCACCCGGCTTCGTTCATGCGCCAGTTCCGCTAGCGAAACCGCTCGTTGCAAATGGGAGCCTCCGGCGCACCGCGCGTCGGAGGCTCCTTTGCAAGCACCGGGATCGACGACGGCGTGCCTCCCCTGCCGCAGACATCAGAAACGCAGGCATCCGGGCCAGCCCACTTCGGCCCTCCGTCCCGGATCGTCCTCACGGCCGTCACTCTGTCGGTACGGGGATGTCCGAACGGCTGCTTCCTGAACTACGTATCGAGTCCTAGTCCCAGCTTCCGTATCTTGTGAATGCCCAACCCCGGCCGGTAGGAGGTACTCGCCCATGGCCAGCACTATGGAAAGACATGCAGATCTGGCAGGCCCCGGAATCGGCAGCTACGAGGAACTCGAACAGCTCCTCCCCAGAGACTACGCGCCACTGCTCGATCCGAAGGAAACGCAGCGCGCAATCCACGAACTGAAGGCCTTCATCGAAGACGGGCTCTGCCGGGAACTGAACCTCCTCCCGGTGACGGTCCCACTCCTCGTCGACGCAGAGAGCGGTCTCAACGATTTCCTCGACAAGGACGGCTCGAGGCAACCGATCGAGTTCCGGATCGACAACGATCACGGCAAGAACCCGATCACGGCTCAGGTCGTCCAAGCCGCGACGAAGTGGAAGCGGTATGCGCTGAACCAATTCGGATTCGAAGTCGGTGAAGGACTGATCACGGACATGCGGGCGGTTCGGAAGGACTACTTCCTCGACCACGACCACAGCAGCTATGTCGATCAGTGGGATTGGGAACAGGTGATCTCGGAACGCGACCGCAACCTCCACTACCTGACCGATTCCGTCGAGCGGATCTGGAGAGTGCTCACGGGCGCAGAGAACTTCATCCTGGATCGCTACCCGGTTCTGCAAACCACCAAGTACCAGAAACTGCCGGAACGGCTCACCTTCATCCACTCCGAAGATCTCCTCGCTCACTATCCGCGGCTCTCCCGACAGGAACGCGAAACCGAGATCGCGAAGGAATGCGGAGCCGTCTTCATCTACGGGATCGGGTGGACACTCTCCAACGGATTCCCGCACGAGATGCGTGCTCCCGACGCGGACGACTGGGTCACCGAAACGAAGTCGGAGGACGGACGGACGATGCACGGCCTCAACGGCCACATCATCGCGTGGAACTCCGTGACGAAGCGGCGCCATGAGCTGAGTTCGATGGGAATCCGTGTGAACCGTGAGACTCTCCAGAGGCAGCTCGAACTCACCGACCGGATCGACCTCCTCCACTACCCGTACCATCAGGCTGTCGTCCGGGGCACTCTTCCCCTCTCGATCGGGGGGGGAATCGGGCAATCCCGGACGTTCATGCTTCTGCTGCGGAAAGCTCACCTCGGAGAAGTCAGTGTGAGCGTTTGGCCCAAGGCGCTGAAAGACATGTGTGCGGAGCGGCGGATCCACGTTCTGGAGTAGACTTCGGGGAGTCGACTTCCAGCACCGGGGCGACGATGCCAAGCCCCACCTAATCTAGGGTCGGCAGGGTTTCCTGCCGGCCCGTTCTTCGGCGCGGAGAGAGGAGTGAGATGAGCCCGGTAGACATGAAGGCCCAATACGTCGCGGAGCCGCTGGGCGGTGAGCTTGCGGTCAAGATCGGAAAGCCCGCCGCAGAGTGGACCGAGGACGACATCGTCGGGCTGGTCGCACAAGGAGGGATCCGGGTCGTCAGCCTGATGCATGTCGACGGAGAGGGCGAACTCCGTGCACTCGACTTCCTGCCCCGCTCGGAAGCGCACCTCCGCGAGATCCTCCGCGCGGGCGAACGGGCCGATGGATCGAGTCTCTTCCCCGGCGCCGGACTTCCTCCGGATGCGTCCGACATCGTCCTCCGGCCCCGGCTTGCGAGCGCCTTCATCGATCCGTTCTCTGAGATCCCGACGCTCGTTCTCTTGGCCGGCCACCAGAGCCGAGACGGGGCCCCGCTCCCCCAGTCGCCGGATACGATCGTGAGACGTGCCGCCGCGCATTTCCGCGCGACGACCGGTGCCGAGCTCCTAGCTCACGCCGAGGTGGAGTTCTTCCTCGGAAAGCCCGCGGAGGAAGCGGACGTCTACGGCAGTTCCGATCGTGGCTACCACGCCACCTCCCCGTTCGTCTTCGGTGAGGACATCCGGCGCCAAGCGATGGTCCTCCTCGGAGATCTCGGGGTTGCGGTCAAGTACGGCCATGCCGAAGTGGGCTACATCGGCGCGGAAGAAGGTGGCGGATACATCTGGGAGCAACACGAGATCGAGCTCGCGCTCGCACCTCTTCCCGTCGCCGCGGAAGCCGTGGTCCTCACCCAATGGGTGCTCCGGAATCTGGCCCATGCGTCCGGTGTCCAGTGCTCGTTCCGCCCGGTCCTCCGTGCCGGTCACGCGGGAAGCGGGATGCACTTCCACTTCGCCGCCCTCTCCGACGACGGCTTCGCTACGATGGACGGCCCCGCCGCCGAGCTCGCGCGTTCTCTCGTGGGAGGACTCGTGCGTTCCGGCGGCGCACTCATGGCGTTCGGAAACCGGAGCCGGGAGTCGTTCCTCCGTCTCCAGCAGGGCAAGGAAGTGCCGGCGTCGATCACCTGGGGCCACTTCAACCGAAAGGCGCTCGTGAGGATCCCCGTGCTCGCGCGTACCGCGGACGGAGAGCCGGTTGCACCTCCGACCGTGGAGTTCCGGCTCCCGGATGGATCCGTGAACCCGTTCCTCCTTCTCGCAGGCGCGGCGCAAGCCGTGGCACACGCAAGTGGCGACGCTTCGATCGAAGAGACGCTACGAGACTCGCGAGCCGGAACGCCGAACGGAGCCCTCTCGAGCGCGAAAGCGCAGAGTGTCTCATCGACCGCCGAAGCGTCGGCAGGCGCCGAAGCGAAGGACGCGAACGTGACTGCGCGGAGCCTCCCACTCTCCTTCGACGCGATCGCCGATGCCCTGGAACTCGAACGGAGCGCGCTCGGAGCGGACGACGTCTTCCCTGCCGAGTTGTTGGACGCGACACTCTCGCAGCTGCGGAGCGGCGGAGCGAACTAGCAGGTTGCTGAAGGGATCCCTGGAGCCCGTCCCATCACCCTAGCGCCGCTCCGGGTGAAGGACGGTGCTGGTCGGATGGCGGCGTTCAATCCGTTCGGGTGACGAGCTGGAGTCCTTGCTCGACCGCCGCCTCGAGAGACGACGCACGCGCGTCTGCCCCGATCCGGATATGCAAGTCGTCCCCATCGTCGAAGGCGGGACCACCGACCAGAACGGGCAGCTGGAACTCCGGGATCGAACGGACGGCCTCGACCGCCCGTAGTGCGGCGCGAAGCTGTGTGCCGAGCGCCACCGACAGGACGAGTAGGTCTGCGCCGAAGTACTGAACGGCCCGAACGAGATCGACGGTAGGAACATTGGCGCCGAGAACGATGCTCTTCCAACCTGCCCACTCGAAGAAGATCCCGAGGGCATGAACGGCGATGTCGTGTTGGTTGCCTTGAACCGAGGCGATGACAACGGTCTTCCCATTGTTCGCCTCCACGCTTCCGAGCGTTCCAAGGACGGAGAGGGCACGCAACGTCGTGGCGGTCAGAAGATGCTCCTCGGCCACGTCCGAGTCGGCGGAATGCCACATCCGGCCGATCTCTCTCTGCGCCGGAACCAGCACGTTGGAGATGACCTCACGCGGATGCGTCCCAGACTCGACCAGCGAGACCAGAAAGTCGACCGCGTCCCTCGCGTTCCCCTCGAGTACGGCGGCGAGGTACCGCAACGTTTGCTCGTCGACGGCCAACTCGCCGGCAAGTCCGCCAGCCGCTCCAGAGCCGTCACCGGGGCCTGAGCCCGCCATTCCGGGGCCGACGGCTTCGCGCGCCAGCGTCTCCCGAGCGGCCTCGATGTATGGAGCGGCGAACGAACTGACCTCGGCGGTCAACTCGCGATCCAGCACTTCCTCGAGCGCACCCAAACTCGTAGCGAGGTAGTCGACCGGAACGTTCCGGGAGACGAAGGCGCGCCGGGCCCAAAGGACCCGGTTCACGAAGAGCCGGGGCTCGCCGAGCCGAACCGCAACCGCGAGCTCTACCAAGCGAGACGAGAGGTGGGACTTCCACGTCTCGGTGGCCCCGTCTGCGAACTGGGTGCGGGTCTCCGGAGCGAGCTCGAACAAGCGCTCCGCGGCGAAACGCCCCAGGGCCGATGCTCCCGATTCGATGATCTCGGCGGCAAACGCGCGCTCGCGACTCATGGTCGTCCTGCTCATGTCCAGAAGTTCGAGGTTGGGCTCCATTTGGATGCGGCGGGAACACGTCTACGATGGGCGGAGGATACCAGCCACTCGAGGGCGCGAACAGGACGACTCCACGGGGGCTTCCTGACGAACGGCAGCGCAGCGCCCACCCCTTACGCCACTTGTGGAGCGGCGTCAGGAATGAGTGCCGACTCGCCGAAGCACTGTTTGGCGGGGAAGGAGGGAAGTCGAACATGCGGAATCCGACCCACACACTCGTGGTGGCGCTGCTGCTCGGAACCTGGGCGGCGGCCTGTAGCTCGGAGCGGTCTCCTCTCGGAGACGACGGCGCGCCCATCGGGGTCGGCGACCCAGCCGACTCTCAGGGCGGCGTCGTCCTCTTGGAGGATCTGATCGGCCAATCCGTCTTCCCGCCTTCGAACTGGTGGAATCTCGACGTCACGGGCGCACCGGTCGACCCTGGGTCCGCGGACTACATCGACTGGATCAGCGGCCGGACCCCGGAGAACCCGGACGCACGGCGAAGGCTCCACCCCGACTTCGGGCCTCCCCCCTACGGCATCCCCTACGTCGTCGTCAGCGGAACGCAACCTCTTCGCCCGGTCACGTTCGTGCTCTACCCGGATGAGAGCGATCCGGGTGCACCCGGGGAACCGCTAGGGTATCCGATTCCGGACGAAGCGTACCTTCTGCCGAACTACATCGAGGGCGGCGTCGCCGGAGGTGGAAGCAGTGGCGATCGGCATCTTCTCGTCGTCGACCGTGATCGATGGCTCCTGTTCGAAACGTGGGCGACGGAATGGAACTCCGGGCTGTCTCGGTGGGAAGCCGGTTCGGGCGCGGTATGGAATCTCTCGACGAACGACCGACGACCGGAGGGGTGGACGTCTGCCGACGCCGCCGGGCTCGCGGTGCTCCCCGGACTCATCCGCTACGACGAGATCGAAGCAGAGGGCGAGATCCGTCACGCACTTCGCTTCACGACGCGCGCAACCAACGGGTACGTGTTCCCCGCGTCTCATCAGGCGGGAAACACCACGGGAGCTCCACCGATGGGAACTCGCCTCCGCATGAAGGCGTCGGTCGACATCTCGAGTTATCCCGCGGACGTGCAGAAGATCTTCCGCGCGATGAAGACCTACGGACTCATCCTCGCCGACAACGGAAGCGACATGTACATCACCGGTACGATGGATCCGCGCTGGGACAACGACGTCCTCAACCCTGCATTCCACGACCTCGACGCGGACGACTTCGAGGTGATCGAACTGGGATGGAACCCGGATACGTCGGGAATCTAGGCGTGACGCGTGCGCAAAAACCGCGAGGCCCCATCCCGGAAGGGACAGGGCCTCGACGAGATCTCGGTGGGCTAGAGCCTACCAGCGATCGTTCCGGCGGCCGCCGCCGCCACCACCACCGCCGGGCCGAGGACGGTCTTGGGCCTCATTGACCCGGAGGGCGCGCCCGCCCATCTCCTTACCGTCCATCGCCTCGATCGCGGCCAGCGCGGCCTCGTCGTCCATCTCCACGAAACCAAAGCCGCGAGGACGGCCCGTCTCGCGGTCATTGATGAGCTTCACCGAGTGCACGGTTCCGTGCGCCGAGAAAGCATCGTGGACCTGATCTTCGGTCGCGCTGAAGGGCAGATTGCCCACGTAGAGCTTCTTCACGTTCGTCAGTCTCCAAAGCAGCCGGCATGGCACCGGCTCATCGCAAGCCTCCAAGTCTCCATCGAAGCCTTGGATGCATCGTAACTGCCTCAGCTCCGAAGGGCCGAGGCCCGCTCCCTCGACGGTCGGGGGAACTCGTCGGCTTCCTCGCGGGGCCCCCGCTCGGATCGACGCGAAATGAGCGTATCCGGAGACCGGCGTCCACCCAAAGATTATTTTGAGCGGGCCGACCCCTTCCGGGGCCTGTACCGCCCAGAACCATGAGGGGTGGAGTCCGCGAGAGGGGCTGGAGACCCCCATCACGGCACTTCCGGTCTATCGGCCAGCCATAGATCGAGCGAAGGGAAGCAAGTCATTTCCAATGTATAGGTTGGCTGCACCAGAGGCGGCCCTGCACTCCCCACAAGGGTCTCCCGACGCCAGGGAGGAAGGAGCAGCGGGACGGGACCGGGGGGCACTACGGGCCAAGCGATCCGCGGGATGGGGAGGCCGAGGCGAGGGGGCTCTGTGCAAACCCCTCGCCCCTCTTGTACTCGCCTCAGGCGTCGACCGACTCGTGCTCCTCTGCGGGCAGCTCCAGCCCGAGTTGGGCGAGCAGCCGGTCGAGTGCGGTTCCCGACGCCGGAATGCAGCTCACGAAACGGTCGACCCGTTCCGCCACCCACGGCGTCGTCGAATCGAGCACCTTGGGTGCGCCACTCAACCCGAGCAGTCTCCGCCACTCCGCCTGGCGGGCGGTCTCGAACGCACCGAGGCTGTCGACGGACGCCTGGGTCAACACGATGTTCGCGAGCAAGACGGAGAGGTCGTGGGCTTCTCGTAGACCAACGTTGACGCTTTGGACACCGACAGGACTCGTGAGGTGCGCGGCATCCCCGAGCAGCCACATTCGCCCCTGACCAAACCGACGTGTGAGCCGCCTTTCGAACTGGATCTCCGTAGACCAGAAGATCCGCTCGGGACGAGCGAGGAACCACGGCGCGCGCTTGCGCAGATACGAATCGAGTCGACTATCCACCGGTTCCGACGACGAGTCCTCCGGATCGATCTGGAAGCCCCAACGAACGCGACGGCCGGCGATCGGCCAGAAGACGTTCGTACTTCCCTCTTCCAACACGATCCTGACTTCCGGATCTGGCTCCCGATCGCACTCGAACTCCGCGACGAAGAACGTGCCGATCTCACCGAGTAGATCGTAGTCGTGACCGAGGATGTTCCGAACCTGCGAGGAGTATCCATCCGCACCAACGAGGAACGAAGCACTCGCATGCACCGTCTTCGTGATGACGGCTTCCGCAACCGAAACCGGATAGCCGAGCGTCACCTGGTCGAGTTTGTGCACCTCCGCTTCGAGGTGGTCTCCATACTCTTTGACGGTCTGCACTCGGTGATTCCAGGTGGTCTTCACCTTCTGCTGGAGGAGTCGATCGTGCAGCACGTGTTCGAGGACGTTCTGAGGTACGACGAGGAGGAATGGGAACGAACCTTCGAGCTTACGGTAGTCGAGCTCGACCTCTCGGTTCCTCCCTTCGTAGAACCCGATCGTCTCGACCTTCGTGCCGAGCGAAATCAACCGCTGGGCCAGACCGATCTCATCGAGCATGGCTAGGGAACTCGGGTGAAGCGCCAGAGCGTAGCTTCGAGATGCCATGCGGGAGTCCTGATCGTAGATCGCGACGCGCACTCCTCGCTCTTGCAGAGCGATGGCCGCGAACAGTCCGACCGGACCGGCGCCGGCGACCAACACTTCGGTCTTGTGGCTGCCGAACATGTCGTGCTCCTCCCCGCCCCGTCGGTGTCTCACCGATCTCACGCGCCGTTTCGTGAGACCCGTGATGCACGCCCCTTCGGGACGTTCAGATTCGGGCGTCTGGGCCGTAGCCCAGAACCAGGGAGTTTGCCGGGACAGCCGCGGGCTCTCCGCGACGAGCACCCGGTGCGTTCCCTCGAGTTCCGTGAACCTCGCGATCACGCCGGAGCCAGAGAAACGCTCCCAAAAAACATGGTCGGGGCCCGTGCGCTCGGTGTCGACTAAGGGGAATCCGAAAGGTCTCGAAAGGGCGGAAACGAAAGAGGACCGCGAAGCTGCGGTCCTCTCGAAGTGGCCTGTGAGCGGCTGCGATCGATCGACGCAGGACGGCCCGCACTACTCGGCGTTCGTCAGTCGCGGAGATAGTGGCACGTGTATCCGTCCGGGTGCTTCTCCAGATAGTCCTGGTGGTAGCCCTCTGCGGGCCAGAACGAGCCCGCGGGGACGATCTCCGTGACGATCGGCTTCTTCCACTTGCCGGATGCGTCCACGGCCTTCTTCACGCGCTCGGCCGTCTCCTTCTGCGCGTCGCTGTGGTAGAAGATCGCCGAGCGGTACTGGCTTCCGACATCGTTGCCCTGGCGGTTCTTCGTCGTGGGATCGTGCATCCGAAAGAAGAACGCCAGGATGGCCTCGTAGCTCACCTGGTTCGGGTCGAACGCGATCTGGATCGACTCCGCATGTCCGGTACTTCCCGTGCGGACGTCCTGATAGGTCGCGTTGTCCGTGTGCCCGCCGGTGTAGCCGACCTCCGTGTCGAGGACGCCAGGGATGTCCCGGATGAGGTCCTCCATTCCCCAGAAACAGCCACCTGCCAGCGTGGCGATCTCCCGATCCGCCGCCATCGTTCCATCTCCCATGGTTGCCTTCATCGCCTTGGCGCTCCGCCCGAAGAGCGCGAGATACTCACCGTAGCCCTGGGACTCGAGGGAGTCCACGGGAATGAACCGTAGGGACGCCGAGTTGATGCAGTACCGAAGCCCTGTCGGCTGAGGGCCGTCATCGAAGACGTGCCCCAGATGAGAGTCGGCGTGAGCCGAACGAACTTCCGACCGGACCATTCCGTGGGATCGGTCGATGTTGCTCACGACGTTCTCCTTGTCGAGGGGCTTCGTGAAGCTCGGCCACCCGGTTCCGGAGTCGAACTTGTCGACCGACGAGAAGAGCGGTTCCCCCGAAACGACGTCGACGTAGATCCCTTCCTGGTGGTTGTTCCAGTAGTCGTTCTTGAAGGGGAGCTCGGTATCGCTCCTTTGGGTCACGCTGTACTCGAGCGGGGTCAGCCGCTCCCGGAGCGCTTGGTCGGACGGCTTCTCGTACTCCGACCAATCCTCCAGAGCTTGGGGAAGTCCACGGTCATCCGCGGAGCCACTCGCGGTCGCGACGCCCCCGTTTGCCCAGCCGAAGCCGAGCCAGGCCACGACGACCAGACAGAGCGCGACGAGCGGTCCGATCCAGTTCGGCAGGTTGCGATCCATGTCGAAACTCCTCTCCATTCCCGGTGCGGGTCACCCGCCCGATACAAGGCCGAATTCGTGTGCCCCTAGGTACCCACACACCCGGACCGCTGTGACCAGCCAGCGTATCGAGGTCGATGCGCCCACGTCATGAGTCGAGTCGGCGCATTCGGGGGGCGCACTCGGGCGGCTCATTCGGCGGGCGCATTCGGGGGGCGGCTCCCGGCCCAAAGCGCCCTCTTCCAGACCCTGAGGAGCCGCAGGTCGGGAGGGAGTTACAGCTGCACCGGGGAAGCTTCCATCCGACGGACGACCTCCTCCACGAGGTGGGCGGCGGAGACTGGCTTCACGAGGTAGCCGTCCATCCCGGCTTCTTCGCAGCGAGCCCGGTCCTGGGGCTGCCCGTGGGCGGTGAGAGCCACAATCGGAATCCGACCGGCCTCCCCGGGCTCGCGCCGGATCCGCCGCGTGGCCTCGTAGCCATCCACCTCGGGCATCTGGCAGTCCATCAGGACCACATCGAACGTCTCGGTGAGGACCCGGTCGATCGCCCCTTGCCCGTCACCAACGACGACGACCTCGAACCCATTCCGTTCGAGAGCGGACGCCGCGAGATTCTGGATCAGACGATCGTCCTCGGCGAGAAGGACCCGCCCGCGACGAGGGGACGAGACCGAGGACGAGCCTTCGCCCGAACCGCCGTTGGGCGACGCAGCCCCGTTCCCGTTTCGCAGTGTTCGTTCGGACGACGGCAGGGCATCCGCGCTCTCGACCGAAGCGTCGAGATGTAGAGGCAACTCTTCGCCCCCCCGGGTCTCCGGATGCGGAATCCGCTTCCCCTCGGGAGACCGTGCGAAGAACTTGAACCGCGGCGTGGCACTCTCAGCTCCTGGCGCCGCACCCCACATCCGGCCCCGCCCACCTGCAGTGCCGTCCTGGACCATGACCGGTAGGGCGACCCGGAACGTCGAGCCCCGCCCCACCTCGCTCTCCACAGTGATCGTTCCGTCCAGAAGCTCGACCAGGTGCCGACAGATGGAAAGACCGAGTCCAGTCCCACCGTGACGCCTGTTCGAGGAAGGATCGGCCTGGACGAACGGCTCGAAGACCGCGTCGAGAAGCTCCGACGGAATCCCGATTCCCGTGTCCGAAACCTCGATCCGCAGGCAGTCGGGTTCGTTCGGATCGAACGTGAGCCTCACCCGGACTTCCCCCTCCGGCGTGAACTTCGTTGCATTGGACACGAGGTTGAACAGGATCTGCTGGATCCGCACGGGATCGGAGAAGACGACACGCGGGACGCTAGTATCGACCACCATCGTGATCCGAGGGTCAGGGCTGTCTCGTCGCCCCACCACGACGCGTGCCAGATTCTCGAGGAGCAGCCGTGGCTCGAACGGGAGACGAGATATCTTCATCCGCCCGGACTCGATCCGCGAGAGATCGAGCATGTCGTCGACGAGCCGAAGCAAGTGCTCGACCGAGTTGCAGGACGAGTAGACGAGGTCCCGCTGATCGGCGGTCAGATCCTCCTCGAGAAGAACTTCGTTGATCCCGAAGATCCCCGCGACCGGAGTGCGGAGTTCATGACTGATCGTTGCAAGGAAGGCGCTCTTCGCCTCGGTCGCATTGACCGCGTCCGCGCGTGCCGTCTCCAGCTGCTCCACCGTCTCCGCCAACTCCTTGGTCCGCGAACGAACCTCCGCTTCGAGCATCCGGACCCGAAGTCGGTTCAGTAGCGTACCGAGTCCGATGAGTAGCGCGGAAAGCCCGAGGGCGACCAATCCACGGAACCAGGGGTTCATGTGCCAAGGGGGCCGGATCGAGAACACGAACGGATCACTCACGCCCGCCCGGCCCGAAACGTCGCGGGCGCGCACCTGGAACGAGAACCTTCCGGGCGGAAGGCTCGTGTAGTCGCGCCAAGTCTCGGTCGTCCAAGGTCCCCACTCCTCGTCCAGGCCGACGAGTCTCGTGCTGTAGACCGTCGTGCCAGGCCGGGCCCAGCTCGAGGTGACGAACTCGAATCGAAGTCCAGCGTGATCGGGACCTATCTCGGGATGCATCTCTCGGAGTGAGCCCTCGCCTCCGAAGAGAAGTGAGTCGCCGGCGGTAACCGAGCGGAGATTCACGAGCATGTCCGGTGGTTCCGAGGCAACAGCTCCGCGATGTAGGAAGAGACCATCGTCTCGCCCGATCCAGAGACGGCCGTGATCGTCGACGTGAAGGAAACCGCCTCCTCGGGGCGGTAGACAGCCCGTGGGCGTCCGGTCGATCGTTGGGCGGCCGTCCACACGGCGCACGGCGAGAAGTTCATCGTCTGCCACGATCCAGACCACACCACTCCCGTCCTCGGCGATGTCGCGGATCGGCTGATCGCTGACCTCACCGGAAGGATCGAGGAAGTCACACACGACGAAACGCCCGCCGGCAGTGTCGGGCTCGAAGCGGAAGAGCCCACGAGACGTCCCGGCGAGGATCCGGTCGCGCACGCGGAACACACGCGTGATCCCCGGCGGGATCCCCTCAGCCTCACCAAACACCTCGACCTGATGGGAGCCGTCGGAATCGAACGAGATCCGACGCACACCGTCCCCTTGGGTGCTCGCGAACACAGACCCATCGCCGGCTTCCACCGCCGTGAGTACGTTGAGGCCGATGTCCACCGAATCGACAGGAGTCCATCCGAGCGGGCCACGTTCGAGAACGAAGAGACCATCGTTCCGCCCGGCCACGACTCTCCCCGGCTGACTCCTCAGCGGAGCTAGACAGAAGACGGTCTGACTCGCGCCGAACGGGTGCGCGACTCCATCTTCGATCGTCGCCAGCCCACCGCTCGTCCCGACGAGAAGTTCCTCGCCAACCCGTTCGATGTCCCAACACGCGCCGATGGATTGGAGCTGGAACTGCTCGTCCCCTTTGTCGAGCGTCCAGAGCCCGTGAGAGCCGGCGACGAGGAGGCGTTCGTCGGTCACGAGCAGATCGAGAAGCCCACCGCGAAGCCGGTTGTGGGATTCCCAAGTCAGGAACGGACCTCCGACTTCGATCCTGGCGATGCCCGAGTCGAGCGCCGCCCAGAGTGCACCTTCTCGGTCGAGGTACAAGCCGAGGACGATGTCGTCGGGGAACCCCACGTCCGTGTCCAGGTGGGACGTGATGTGTCCCTCGAAGTCGACGAACAGGACCCCGGCGCCGAGCGTTCCGATCGCATACCCATCGGAAAGGCGTGCCAGCGAGTACGCTGCGTATCGCTCGATCGCGCTCTGGAGGACGGGGGAGCCGAATCGCGAGAGACGTCCCTCGGATGTACGCCGAAACAGTCCGCGGTTCGAGGCGACCAGGATTCCGCGATCGGGTAGCTGCACGAGGGCGTAGGTGACGAACCCTTGCTCGGGTTCCAGCAGCCGCGGTCCGTCGCGCTCGAGCCGCTCCCGATGTACCTCGCCCGACGAGTTCGCGACGTAGAGGTTCGCGTTCCCGTCGGCGAAGTAGACAGTGTTCTCGATCGAGGCCGCTCTCCCGAAGCCGGCGGAGCCCGCGATGTGCGCGGCCATGACACTGCCTGGAGCCTCGCGAGAATCGAAAAAGGCCGCGCGATCCGCCTGGATCCAGACGCCGCCCGAGGTGCAGTTCACGGACCAGAACTCGCCGAACTCGACATCGCTGGGCAGCCGGTCGGCGACGGAGACGAACTGGGTCCGCCCGGACTCGTCCGGAGCCAGGTACCCGACGTCCTTGCCTCCCGCCACCCATACCGTGCCATCGGCGGCGACATCGAGGGCACGGACGGGCTGCTGGCGAGGGAGCTGGTGCCGTCGCCATTCGACGCCGTCGAACTCGAGGAAGCCCGTGGTGTTGCCGATCCAGATCCGCCCAGTCGGGTCCTGTTTCACCACCCAGCTCTGAGGAGAGGCCCCGTGGTCGAGCTCGGAATAGGCCTCGAAGAGATAACGAGATCCGGGAATGACCGGACCCGTGGGGGTGCCGCACGCGCCATCCGAGAGTCCGAGGACGGCGGGGGCCTCCGCGGGGAGGGTCTCTGCCCCGGAGGGAAGGGTCTCCGCCCCGGAGGGGAGGGGATCTGCCCCAGAGGGAAGGGTCTCCGCCCCGGAGGGGAGGGGATCTGCCCCCGAGGTCGAAACGTACAGGCCGAGCAGTATCACACCCAGGGAGACGAAGAGTCGTCCCAAAGCTACATGCGCCCTGTCGGGCCGACCCCGCGGCGATAGCGTCGGTTCCAGATGAGGCAAACGTCTGACTCCCGGCGTTGGTCCCGGGCCAAAGATGCGGTTGTCATTCTGCCACGCCGAGGCGGCCGGACTCCAGATGACATGTTCCGGATGGAGGCGTATATTCCCGCAATGAAAGTCCACGATACGATTGCCGTCCTCGACTTCGGTGGGCAATACGTCCACCTCATCGCCACCAAGATCCGCGCGCTCGGCGTCTACGCAGAGATCCGCGACCCAGACGATCCCGTCGACTCCTTCCGGCAGTACAAGGGGATCATCCTCTCGGGCAGCCCGGCCCTCAGTGCATTCGATGACGAGGAGCAGTGGAGCCGCGGGGTGATGGACCTCGGCATCCCGGTCCTCGGCTTCTGCTTCGGGCACCAGGAGATCGCCAAGTACTCGGGCGGCAAGATCGAGCACACCGCGAGGGAATATGGCGAGGCCACCCTTCGCCGGGTGAACGACTCTCCCCTCCTCGAGGGGCTGTCGGACGACGAGATCGTGTGGATGAGCCACGGTGACTCTGTCACCGTTCTGCCCGAAGGGTTCGTCGAGCTCGGCTACTCGAGCGGCGGTGTCGACGAAGCACACAACCATCGGAACGCGGCGATCGCGTGCGAGAGCAAGCGGCAGTACGGCCTGCAGTTCCACCCCGAAGTCGACGACACGCCGTGCGGCGTACGACTCCTCGAGAACTTCGTCCTCGGCATCTGCGGCGCGAAGGCCGACTGGCACGTCGGAGATCAGATCGAAGAGCGGGCCGCTGCGATCCGGAAGGAGGTGGGCGACCGACACGTCGTACTCCTCGCCTCGGGCGGAGTCGACTCCACCGTGGCCGCACTCCTCTTCCAGCACGCACTCGGCGCAGACCGCGTCCGTCTCGTTCATATCGACAGCGGGCTCATGAGGAAGGACGAGAGTGCCCAAGTGGCCGAGAAGTACGGTCAACTCGGCCTCGGGCCCAGCCTCACCGTTGTGAAGGCAGAGAGCGAGTTCCTCGGAGCCCTCGAAGGGCTCGTCGACCCGGAGGCCAAGCGCAAGGCGATCGGCGATACCTTCATCGCCGTCTTCGAACGCGAAGCGCGACGACTCGACATGGAACACGCGATGCTCGGCCAGGGCACGATCTATCCCGACACGATCGAGACGGGTGGGTCGAAGCGAGCGGACACGATCAAGACTCATCACAACCGCGTTCCGCTCGTCCAGGAGATGATCGCAGCCGGACGCGTGAGCGAACCGCTTGCGGATCTATACAAGGTGGAGGTCCGCGAACTCGGACGCGCCCTCGGCCTCGACCCGGAGAGCATCGATCGTCATCCGTTCCCCGGCCCGGGTCTCGGCATCCGCGTCGCCTGTGCCGACGCAGAGGAGAAGTGGGACCGCGAAGGGATCCAGTCCGCGCTCGACGCTGAGCTCGCAGACAGTCCTCTTCGAGGACTCGCCCTGCCGATCAAGTCCGTCGGTGTGAAGGCGGACCTCCGTAGCTACGAACATCCGGTACTGCTCTTCCCGGCGGAATCGGGCGCGGCCCGACCGAACTGGGAGTCGCTCCACAGGCGGGCGACGTCACTGGCGAAGAAGGTGCAAGGGATCAACCGCTGCCTCTATCTCCTCAGCGAAGGTAGACCGAGCACGGCCACCATCCGAAGCGCCACCGTGACGAAGGATCGCGTCGCCCTGCTCCAGCAACTCGACTGGATCGTGATGGACGCACTCGAGCGACACGGACTCATGAAGACGGTCTGGCAGTGTCCGACCGTGATCGTCCCCGTCGCGCTCGACGGTAAGGGTCGCGAGATGGTCGTCATCCGGCCGGTGCTCTCGGAACGCGCCATGACGGCACGACCGGCTCCCCTTCCCGATGACTGCGTCCGCGAGCTCCTCGCGGGCCTCGGGACCTACGCCGAGGTGTGCGGGATCGCAATCGACGTGACGTCCAAGCCGCCGTCGACGATCGAGTGGGAGTAGAGGGCGTTCGGACGAACGAAGGCGCCTGACTTCCGGTCAATCCGGACGACCGTGCTCGGATCGGGATCGTTGGTCGTCGGACTGGGAACTCCCCCTCCACGCGCGAGATGAGAAACGAAAGAGCCGCCCACTTCGGTGTGGGCGGCTCTCTCGTTTCGTAGTGCGTGTGAAGACCGATGCGCTTCGCCCGCGCGGGGCTTCGCACTCGACCGCGCGAACTGCGCGGCCGAGTTCGGGCCTAGCGCATGGTCCTCATCGAACCGTCAGTAGCTTCCGCGTCGCGACTTGGTCGCCCTGCTGGAGCCGGTAGAAGTAGACACCGGCACCGACCGGGTTACCCAGGTCGTCACGTCCGTCCCAGACCCGATTGTACTCACCCGCAGGGAGCGTCTCGCGGGCGAGAGAACGAACGATCCGTCCGCTCACGTCGATGATGTCGAGTTCGACCGGAATGTCGCCATGCGCAAGAGAGAAGCCGATCGTGGTCGTGTCGTGGAGCGGGTTCGGCTCGTTCTGCGCGAGCGTGAAGCCGAGCGTCCGGCCGATCGGATCGACGCTGGCAGCAGACTCACAGTCGTAGCCCTGAACGTCGTTGATCCCCCAGCTGTTCAGCGTCCCCGTGTCGACCCCCGCGTTGTCGGAGACGAACATCGTCCAGTCGCCGTCGATCGGGTCCCCGACGAACGCGCTGAGCGGCTGTGCCGGAGTGAGCGTACCCGGATAGTTCCCGATGATGTCGTTGGCCGACCCTCCGCTCCGGTTGTGGAGCGTGACCGTCGTCCCGCCCGGAGAGGTGAGACGGACGATGAGGTCTCCGATGTAGGTGTGCGTGAGGTTGATGTCGACGTTGAATCCGGACGTCACCGTCGCACCGGTTCCGCTCACCGTCATCACGCTCGTGACGCCGCCCGAGTTGTTGTCCGGAATCGCGAGTCCCGGCTCGATCGACTGCGCGACACCGAGGACCACACCGGTGCCGAGCTCGAAGTCCAGGTTGGTCGTGGTGAGCGACTCTTCCTGGAAGTCGACCTGGATGGAGAACGAAACGACGTCTCCACACTCGAGATTCGCCGGGATGGACACGACGAAGTCAGTCTGGTTGCTCGCATTGCCACCGGCCGGAATGTCCCCGAACGCCGAAGTGTCCGAGCTGATCGTGACGCCCGGGGTCGACGAGCTGATGACACCGGAGACGGCAACCGCACCGAGCGTACCGGCGTTCTCGAGAGTCACGTGCATGTGCACGGTCTCACCCGGATCCGCCACACCGTTCGGACCCGCGTCGCTGACCGATACGCCGCCGACCTGGAGTCCGACGAACGGTACGTCGATGATGTTGTGGACGAGGAACTTCTGGATGAAGACGTCGGCATGCGGGTTCCCCGGCTGGAGAGCCTGGGCCGTTGCGATCGTGATGTTCGCCATGTCCCGCATCCGGATGCCGCTCCCGAGCCCGAAGTGCGACTCGAGAATGATCTGGTCGACGCTCTCGCGCGTGTAGCCGAGATCCATCACCGAGATCAGCGTCTGGAAGAGCGGAGTCGACCAGAGTTCGTCGGACTGGTAGCCACCCGGGATCGTCTGGTGGGCACCGTAGGTCGAGTTGGGATCGTACTGCGCGCCGAACTGGTTCATGACCCGGCCGTTCCAACACTGCACGGGCGAGCCGTGGCCGTCCCAGCTGAAGACCCACTCGGGGTGGAAGATGTCGCCGTTGTCCGTGATGTAGCTGTAGGAGCCGGCCCAGTAGTCACCGAAACCTTCGCCCATCGCACCGGTGTCACCACCGCTCCAGCTCGAGTTGATGCTGTGCTGGATGGCGTGACCGTACTCGTGGAGGACGACGTCCGCGTCTTCGGAATCGTCGACGCAGCCATGCCCGAAAGCGAGGCGGTTCGTGGACGGCACGTAGTAGGAGTTGTCGGCTCCGTTCACTCCATCAGAGTCCGCGATGATCGAGAGCTCCTGGATACCGGTCGAACCGGTGAATCCGAGGGACTGCATGTAGCGCTGGCTCTGATCGATGTGGAAGTAGACGAGCGCGTCGTTGAACGCGTTGTTCCCACGCGTCGCGGTCCAGTTGCCGTCCGTCGTCGTGCTGGGAGCAGTCGACGGCGGATCCCAGTTCGCGATCGTGACCCACGGACCGGTCAGCGAGTAGTTCGACCCGTTGAACGTGATGTCGAGCAGGTTGCGCGTGAAGTACGCGGGAGTGAACGTGCTGGCAGGCGATCCGTCCTGAATCGTCGCGTTGTTCAGCGTCGTGCGCGGGTCCGGATCGAAGACGAGTCCCGTGCCGGACGCACGCTGGGCCGGATCGTAGGAACCGACCTCGGTCGCAGCGAGGCGAGCGAACGCATCCGCACGGCTCCCGATCGGGCCGCTGTAGGAGAGGATCCGCTCTTGGACGGAGATATCGAACTCCGCCGTCTTCATCCGCTCGATCCGGGTGTCTTCGATCGAGAGGACCGCGCCGGTCGTCGCGTCGATCCGCGTCTCCCATCCCCCGTAAGGTGCGGAGAGCGAGAGGTCCACGATGGTCTGGAGCTGGAAGCTCTCACCCACGGGGACGTACACGGTGCGCTGGCTCGCCGGGGCGAGGAGATCGCCATGGGCACGGAGTGCGTTCCAGGCGATGTCGTAGGCGGCATCGCCGGCAATCACGGCGACAGGAGCATCGAGTGCCGTCTTGACCGGATAGCTGTTGTTGAAGACTCGATAGATCTCGCCGCTGTCCTTCGACACGGACACGACCACCGTGGCCGACTCGACCGGATATCCGTTCATCCATTGGCCGAACTCGTAGTGCGTCCCGAGGAGGCTTTCCTGGGCCCGATCGAACCTTAGGTTCGAGAGGTCACCCGGGAGCTCGAAGAGCGAGGCCCGGCTCTCGAGGAACGCACGAGCCATGTCCTCCCCGATGAGGCCCGCCGGAGCGTCCCACGCGGGTGCGAAGAGAACCATTGGACTCGAGCGATGATCGTCGTGGTAGGTGTCGGAAACGAGCGCCGAGGCGTCGGCGGCATGCGGGAAGGTGGCGGAAACGGCCACACCGCAGGCCACTACCGAGGCGACTCCCAGCACTGTGCGGAGAATACGTCGTGAGTGGAACATCTGGTCGGACTCCGTGGACTTGGCCCCAGGAATGAGTCGGGACCCGCGTCATCGAGGTCGGCGGGGGCCCCCGTTTGCGTAGACGGCAACAATTGTCTCATATGGGAGCCGCCTACAATCGGGTTTTCTGACCCAATACTCACGGGGACGGAGGAACCGGTCGTCCGACGGCGAAACATCGGCAGCGCTACTCGTCCAGGAGGCGCTCCGCTCGTCCGCCAAGACGCCTCAGGAAGTCCCTCAGGGTGCGCCCGGGCTCGTCGCCGTACTCCTCGGCGGAGATCCGGACCTCGGACATCCGGTCCAGCCGGAACGTGCGAAAGTCTTCCCTGAGCTCGCACCAGGAAGTGAGGGTCCAGGTCATACCCCAGAAGAAGGCGCCGAGCGGCCAGACCAGCCGCTCCGTGCCGCTACCGTTTGCATCCTCGTAGGCGAAGTGGAGCTTCCGCTTCTGAGACAGAGCCGTCCGCACCAGTTCGAGGGCCGCCGACGCGTTCTCCCCACGGGGCGTTCGCGGAGCATAGAGAGGGGGCTTCTCCGAGATCTCGCGAACGCGAGCCGGGATGACGGCTTCGACCTTGGAGATGGCGGAGGCTGCTGCGCGCGCCATTGCCTGATCACCGAACGCGTGGAGAAGGCGCGCACCCACCACGATCGCCTCGAGCTCGTCGACCTCGAACATGAGCGGCGGGAGATCGTAGTCACGCCGCAGCGTGTACCCGACTCCCGCCTCTCCCTCGATCGGAGTCCCGGAGGCCATGAGGTCTCGGATGTCGCGGTAGATCGTCCGCTCCGAGACCTCGAGACGCTCGGCGAGCCGAGCGGCCGTCATCGTCCGCGTCCGCCCCCGGAGGAGCTGGATGATCTGGAAGAGTCGGTCCGCTCGTCTCACACTCACTCCTTCGCGACCTTCGGAACCCTGCCATGCCGATCGGATGGCTTCTCTGGGCCGAAGTTCGCCGCAGTATCTCAGGCGGCTCCATCTTCGACCAGACCGATCGCGTTGCCTTCCGGATCCGAGAACATCCCGAGAACCGTTCCGCCAGGAAGCTTCGTGCGCTCCATGACCACCTTGCCTCCCAGCTTCTTCGCCTGTGCGAGCGAGTCATCGATGCTCTCGGTTGCGACGTAGAACGTCACTGACGGGTAGCTTCCGTCCTCGGCCTGCTTGGTCGACTCGAACTGTCCGACCCCGCCGGCGATCCCACGTCCACCGGAAGCCTCGACCATTCCGTAGTTCATCGGATTGTCCGCGGCGATCTTCCAACCGAACAGCCCCGAGTAGAACGAACGCAGCGAGTCCCCATCCTTGCCCATGACCTCGAACCAAACGACCGGATGCGACATGTCAAACCTCCAACGTCCTGGGCGCCTCGCTCCTCTTCGGAGCCGATGCTCGACCGACTTCCGGCGAGCACCCCTCGGCGCGACATGGAGAGAATCGCCCACGCCTCCTGACAGCATCGTGTCAGGAGGGTCCGGTCGGTGTAAGACTCCTGACAATGGTGTGTCAGGAGGTAGCGGACTTCTCTTCTGGCTTCTCCGACGGAGCCCACGGGCCCGCGTCTAGGAGAGGTTCCTCCTCGAGCGTGGGACGAGGCCCCCGAGCCAGCGAACCAAGCGGCGACTTCGGCCCCCTCCCCGTCCACCGAAACCTCCGCTGGCTTCACAGACATCGCACTGTCCACACGGAGTGAGCGCGTCACCCGTCTCGCCGAAGTACCGAAGGATTCCCGCGTGGCGACAAGAGCGCCCCATCGCCCACTTCATCAGCTCATGGAACAGCGCGCGTCTACGCTCGGCACCTACGGGCTCCGTCGACCCTGGGGGCTCGATGGGCCCGGTGGACGTTGTGGATCGGTTCGGCCCATTGGATGTGGTGGGCTCCTTCGGTTCGCTCGAATCCTTGGGTTCGCTCGTTTCCTTGGATCCGCTCCCCTCAGCGAAACGACGCCTCAACGCGACCTCCTCCGGACCGAGGAGGAGGAGCCCGTCGGCGGGATCCCCATCGCGTCCGCCACGGCCCACCTCCTGGTAGTACGACTCGATCGACCCGGGGGGACCCAAGTGGATCACGAGCCTCACGTCCGAGCGGTCGATCCCCATGCCGAATGCATTGGTCGCGACCACGACGTCGATCTCGCCGCCGCAGAATGCATCCTGAACTCGATCACGCACGTCGCTCGGCAGACCCGCGTGGTAGGCGAGGCATCGCCACTTCCCGAGTGCGGAGATCCGGACGGCTTCCTCTTCGGCCAACCGTCGGGTCGGGGCGTAGATCACGGCAGCGCCAGCAGCCTGCGGACCAGATCGGTCGGCGGAACCATCTCCGAACACGCGAGCGAGTTCGGCATCGACCGCGCGGATCCGCCCGGCACGATCCCGGATCTTCCGAACACGGAGCGATAGGTTCGGCCTGGCGAAGCCCCGCACGATCCTGGTCGTGTCGGCTCCCATTCCCAAACGCTCTACGATCTCGTCCTGTACGCGCGGAGTTGCGGTCGCCGTGACCGCAATCACCTTGGGAGGGCAGATGGTACGGACGAACGCACCGATCTCGAGGTAGTCCGGCCGGAAGTCGTGTCCCCACTCACTGATGCAATGTGCTTCGTCCACGGCGAGCAGAGGACACTCGAGGTCTCTCGCCAAAGCCCGGAAGCGTGGCGAGGAAAGCCGTTCCGGCGCGACGTAGAGAAACTCGTAGACGCCGCGAACGAGGTTCGCGGTTCGCTGTCGCTGTTCCTCTGGATCGACCGTCGCCGCGAGATAGGTTGCGGAGATCCCCTTCCGCACGAGCGACGCGACTTGGTCTTTCATCAGCGAGACCAGAGGACAGACCACGATCGTGGTGCCCGAGAGAAGGAGGCCGGGAAGCTGGAAGACGAGACTCTTGCCTCCCCCAGTCGGGGCTACGAACAGCAGCCGTCCCTCCGTCAGGAGCGTTTCCACCGCTTCCCTCTGTCCCGGACGGAATCCAGGGACCCCGAAGCGTCCGAGCCCGGCGACGAGTGCATCACTCGAGACATCTGTCTGTCGTTCTGTCGACACGACGGGACTTGCTGCGTGAAAAGTGCCAGATATGCGGGAGGGAGCGAAGCCTTGGGCCCCGCTCCCTCCTTGGACTTCTCGCAACGAGAAGAGATCGATCCCCGCCTGACGGGGACGCTTCCTACCGGAACTGCGACTTCACGCCACCCCAGGTCTTCTCGATGATCGGCGTGGTATCGAGGTTCTCGAAGCCAATGCTCCGCCACTCGACGCGGACACCGACGTTGTTGCCCGGATCCATGAGGAGCTGGCAGTAGCCGCCGACGCGAGCGTCATTGAGCATGCCCCAGAGGCCGTACGGCGGGTCTTCATCGGGGTTGGCCATGTCGAACGGAAGCGGCCCGCTCGAGAAGGTACCGCCGTAGTGAACGATGTACTCGATCGTCGCAGGATTCGTCTCGGAGAGATCGTGCGGATCGTAGATGACCTCGAGTCCGATCGTCTCGCCCTTCACGTAGTTCAGACCGTAGGTCGACGTGAAGGAGAAGAACGGGAGGCGACCACCGAAGCAAGCGATCTCGCCGGCCGTCTTGACGTTGAACCGACCGTCGACGTTCTGCGACCACCACGGAGCGACCTGCAGTCCAGCCTCGCCCTCACCAGTGCCATCGATGACCAGGTCGGCCGAGAACTGGAAGTGGGAGTCGTTGTCGAACACCGCGTCCGTGATCCCATCCTCGGAGAAGTGCCAGTTGTGCAGGTTGGCGAAGCCGTTGCACGACAGGTTCTGATCCTCGATCGCGACCAACGCAGGATAACTGTCGGTCGTCGTCAGAGTCGAGCCCGGGCAGTCGTTGAAGACCCGCTCGTTGAAGACGATTCCGGTCGGATTCGGAGTCGCCCAGACGATCCCCGCGGTCACGACCACGGCGGCTCCTGCAGCGATCCACTTGGTAGCGTTGCGATGCATGTTGTACCTCCAATTGAACGAAGCGTGCGTCCCCGGTCTGGGGGCGCGGTGGTGTCGAAAAGCAAAGCCCTCAAAACAAAGCTACGGTTCCCTCTACATTCTCCCGAGACGTGCGTCAGCGGACGAGCACACACCTCCGGCCCATTCGTGCCCCGTCGACCTCCAGCACGAAGTAGTAGACCCCCGATTCGAGATCCTGGGCATCGAGCTGGACACGATAGTCGCCCGCAACCCGTTCGCCTTGGAACAGCTCGCGGACCTTTCTCCCCGATGCAGTGAACAATCCGAGCGAAACCTCAGCATCCCGCGGAATCGAGTAGTCCACCGTCGTCTCGGTAGAAAACGGATTCGGATCGCTCATGAGCGTGACGCCTTCCATCTGGCGCACCGGGCCCGGAGCATCCGAGGTCTGCGTGAATCCGGCCCGGGCGAGGCCGGTCTGAACGTCCTGATTCGCTCTGATCCGCTCCCATACCGAGCCGGTCAGATAGTTCTCGATCATGATCGCGATCGGTCCCTGATCGATCCCGAGGTAGTCCGATGCGAACCAACCGAAGTCGAGATTGAACGCGTCCTTGAACCCGTAAGGGCCCCAGAGCTGGCTGAAGTTCGAGTACATGTACTGGAGCGTCGGCAGGACGTACTCCGGCGCGAAGGGGAGCGAAGACGCAGCAGCGGTCGGCGTGATCGTGCCGTTGTCGTTCTGGGGCGGCGGGGCTCCGTGGGCAGAGTAGCCGAACGGATCGTCGGACGCCGTCAGCCCCCACAGATCTCCCGAGTAGCCGATGTGACCGCCAGGATTCGCGATGCAGTACTCCCTCGCGGCGATGGTCGCGCGACGCGAGTTCTCGAAGTACGAGATCCCCTTCGCCTCCATGTACTCGTCCCAGATCGAGCGATAGTCGATCCAGCAGTGGCTGTACTGGTGACCGAAGAGCGGAGGGAAGATGACGTACGTCTGCCCGTACTGCGTGGCCCACTGGTACCCGCTCGTCCAGTAGTCCCACGTGACTTCCGGAACGGGGAACGTGGGAGATCCGAGCGCGAGGATGTAGAGGATCATCGCTTCGTTGTAACCGCGCCAGAGGCCGAAGCTGGAGAACCCCGTGTCCGGCTTCCACCCCATTCGGATTCCGGAGGTGCCATTGCGAACGAACTCCCAATCCGCACGGTAGTAGAGCGAGTCGGCGAGAGCACGGATGTCCTGCTCGACGGGGTCGTTCGTATCGAAGTACTGCTTCGCGTCGAGCACACCGGCGAAGAGAAGAGCAGTGTCGATCGTCGAGAGTTCACAGTCCCACGTGCGCCTGGCCGTGGTCATGTCGAGGAAGTGGTAGAAGAGCCCCTTGTATCCGATCATCCCGTTCGCATCGGGGCCTTGCGGACCGTTCCAGAAAGTCTCGAGAGTCGTGAGCACTCGATCGGCACCGTCGCTGCGGGAGATCCAGCCGTGATCGATTCCGATGCAGATCGTCGAGAGTCCGAACCCAGTCGCCGCAATGCTCGCCGGCGATCCGGTCGTGCTCCGATCCTTGACGAGCCCGTTGGACGGGTTCGCTTCGTTCCAGAAGTAGTTGAACGCGCGGCGCTGCAAGAGGTCGAGGAGTTCCTCGTCCGTGAGAGCCTGGCTCGGGGTGGCGCTCATGCCGAGCAGGACGAACCCGAGTGCGATTCCGCAGCCGGCAAGCACGCGCTCGCGCCAACCGAATCGGTCTCCCGTTCGTCCCGAGGCGGTTCGCCCTCGGTTGTCGTGTCGCTTCCGGTCGGCGTCCAATCTCATGATGCGGTCCCCTCGCTGCCCACCCTCGTCCTCAGAAGCCGAGGACGACGGTGAATCGGTGAGTCTCTTCCAGGCGTTCGTGGCCCGCCCAGGCGTAGTCGAATCGGAAACGGCTTCCCGCCAGGTCGGTCGCGAGGCCGACACCAGCGGTGAGGCCCTGCTCGCCGTCCTCCAGGAACAGCTCCTGGTAGCCGAGACGGAGAAAGAGCGCCTCGGCGAAGGCCCACTCCGCGCCTAGGCTGACGCTCTCTGGATCGTCACTCGGATGGTGTGCGTCGAGCGCCAGGAGCGCTTGGCTCCTCTCCCCGGTCGAGATGGGGTAGGCCAGTCCGACCCGGAATAGGATGGGAAGCGGGAAGTCGCCGGTCAGCTGCTCCGCGGGAAGGGAGCTGTTGTCGCCGTTCCGATCGGGATCTGCGTCGTACTGGATAGCGAGGTCTCGGCCGTTGAAGCTCGAGCGTCCCCCGAGGTTGGTCAGGCTCGTTCCGATGGACAGCCCGGTAAGAGGCACGCGATAGACCGTGCCTACGTCGAGCGCGACCTGGCTAGCGCTCGAGTGCCAGATCGTCTCGTTGACGTACATGATCCGGCCGCCGGCGGAGAACCGATCCGTCACCTGCCGTCCGTACCCCAACGCAACGGCGAAGTCGGTGACCGAGTACCTCTCCCCCGTGCCGAGCGGTTGGCTGACCGTGCGCACGTCGATGTCTCCCGAGTCGAGCATCGTCACGCTTCCGAAGAAGGTACCGAGGTTGCCCATCGGTAGGACGCCCGCGACGTAGTCGTAGTCGATGCCGGCGAACCACTCGCTGTGCGTGAGCTGGATCGACGGCGCGCCGACCGTTCCGATCGTGCCGGGGTTGTAGAACACGTTCCCCAACTCACCCGAGAGTGCGACCCCAGCGTTCCCCATTCCGGCTTGACGCGCGCTCGGCTCGATCTGGAGGAACTGCCCGAACGTGGTGCCGGTCTTGTCTTGCGCGGCAGCCGTCCCGAACGACGCGAGAAGGGCGGCAGAAGCGAGGAGCAATGTGACACGAGTCTTCATGCTGACCTCACTTGATGATGGCGAACTTGCCGACATAGGTACCGATGTCGGGTCCGTCCACGTGGTAGATGTAGAGCCCTGGAGCAACGTCCAGGTTGTCCTTGGTGCGAAGATCCCAAGCGACGAATCCTTCGTTCGACCCATCGTGCTGCAAGGTCTGCACGAGCCGTCCTCGCACCGTATAGATCCGCACCGTGCTGTTCCGGGGAAGGGCTCGGAACTCGATCCGTCTCGTCCCGCGACCCGACTCGGCGAACCGCTGCGGCTCGAAGCTCGCAGACCCGACGTACGGGTTCGGAACGACGTAGGGCGCGGAACCATCGAACTGCGCGGCGGCGAGGTCCTGGTCGACGGAAGCTCCGATGGTGTCGAAGACGAACGCCTCGCCGTCACGGAACGGAACGTCCACCTCGAGCTCGAACTGATCCCCGGCCCGGGGCGGCATCAGGGTGTCGCCTTCCACCGCGTCGACGTCGAGTACCAAGCGCCAGGTGGCCCAGGCGGTGTCCGGCGACGCTTCCCGGTACGTCACGATGTCGACGATGTCGGTAGCGGCACTGATCGTTCCGTCCACGTCCGTGTCCCGGAAGCGGAAGTTCATCTGATGGTCGCCCTCAGCCCCGTGCGCGATGATCCGGAACTTGGCAGGGGTCGCGCGGAAGGGGAACGAGACGATCGAGGTGTCGACGTAGTCGTCGTAGAACTCGACGGTGATGTCCTCGGGGTACCCAGGCCGCACCAACGTGACCGGAGTGCGAGGGCTCGACAAGTACTCGACTTTCAGCACCGCGTTCGTCGAGCTGTCGTCGGTGAAGCCGGTCTCCGTTGGACTCGGCTGAGTGAATCGGGGGGTGCTGACGATCGGCAGCAGTCCCGCTCCAACCGGACCGATCCCGCTGCCACTGAGGTCTGTCCCCTTCTCGAACAGAACCTCGCCAGTGGTGAGATCCGTGAGCGAGTAGCGGGTCGCACGGACACTCTCCGGCGCCGCGGAATGGAAGTCGATCTGGAAGACATGCCCGTCCGGCACGATGTCCGAGTTCACGACGTCGACGTCCACCGTCCCGACTCCGCGGCCTTGGGAGTGCGTCACACCGTTCGCGTCCGCAGCAACGAAGCCATCGACCCGAGGATTCGGCCTCGCCGCAACCGCGTTGACCGGGAACACGAACCCGCCCCGAGGTGTCCGCGATACGGCGAGCGCATTCTCCGACGGATAGAACCCGAACTCCTCGGAGCCCGAGTCGTAAGCGGCGATACCGTAGTAGTACTCCTGGCCGTTGGTCACGGTGGAATCGACCCAAGTGTGGGTCAGCCCGGTATCCTCGCCGAGGTAGTACGCGACTCCTTCGACCGTGTCGTCCGAGAACCCGTTGATGTCGTTGTCGAGGTCGAACTGCATGATCGGGCGTCCGTTCCCGATCGTGCCGGATCCGGTCCCGGTGGTGACCACTTTGGGATCGAGGAAGTTCGGGTCGGTCGAGCGATAGATCCGGTATCCCTCGAAGTCGAACTCGCCGGTGACGGGGTCGGCCGCGTGTTCGGAGATGTCCGTCCAACTGAGACGGACGAATCCATCCCCCGCTTCCGCCGTCATGTCGGGCGCTGGCGGCGGCACGGCGAACCGGTAGTTCGCGTCGTAGATCTTCTGCACCGTCTGAACGTTCCGACGAAGCTGGCCCAGGTCCGCACCGTAGGCGAGCGCGAGACTGAACCGCTCGGTCTGCCCCGCCTCGAGACTGAATGGGCCCGAAGCGAAGAGGAACCCGATGTTGTAATTGCTTCCGAGCGGATCCCCGAAACGGACGAGTGAGTCCGCGTCCGAGAACTGCTCGTAGAGTCGCTCCGGCCAGTCCTGGTTGTCAGTGAAGAAGACGATGCCGTCCGTCTCCTGGTCTGGGTTCCCCTGACCAGGACGGATCCGGTTGATCTTGAAGCCGGTGAGGCCGATCTGGTCAGACTCGTTGAGATCGGTCTGGTCGAAGTTCGGCTCCCCGGCAGTCGGCATCCCGTCGCCCTCGCCGGTATCACCGGTGTCGGCCAATCCGTCGGCTCCGACGTCGTGGAGTTCCTCCACCCAGTCCATGTCCTCGTCGCCCGTCCACCAGACACCATTCCGGAAGGGAGGCCGATCCGCCAACTCTCCGTAGGTCGAGATGAAGTCGGACTCGTCGTAGTTCGCCGCTACGTACGCACGAATGGCGTCCTGACCATCGATCCGCACGCCCGGACCGCCATTCCTGACTTCGTCGATGATTCCGTCTTCGTCGTTGTCCGATCCATCGAACGGATCTCCCGGAGTCTCGAGATAGGCGTACCCGAGGTACCCCGTCGGAGAGCAGTTCGACGAAAGGTCGACGCCGATCCCGTCGTTGTCCCACGTGTAGACGAGGTTCAGGACTTCGTTGTCGAACGTACGATCGAAGTAGGCATTGTCGTCATCCGACTCGAACACGCCGCGGCAGGAGAGCGCCGAGCCACCGACCCCGGAGTCCATGTAGAGCCCGAAGATCATGTTGTCGTCGTAGTCCGTGTCGCTCTCGTTCGTGACATCGTAGTGCCAGAAGATGACGTTCTGCGCCTGGGGATTGGCCCACTGGAATCCGCGGACTTCGATCCGAAGACCGAGACCCCGGCGCGTTTCGTCCCGCGAATCCGGGTAGTAGTCCCACGCGTCGTAGTACTGGTCGTCCATGACCGAGTAGGTCTCTAGGTCCGATACCTGCTGCTTCCCGAAGTAGCCGTTCCAGGAACCAGACCAACCCGGATCGTCGAGGTCGTTCCGCTTGTCCGGCCACGCATCGGGCCAGGTGCGGGGGTCGTTGCTCACCGCAGGGGAACGGCCTTCATTGATGGATGGATCGGCCTGGAAGTATCCGGGACGCGGCTCGAACCGCATCACACGGTTGAAGTACGGACTCGTCCCCTGACGCTCGCGGAAGCCGGTCTCCATGATGTAGGCGTCGGTGCCACCTCGTTGGCGCACCTTCGCGAGCACGAACGGCGTGATTCCGTCGCTGTAGTTCATGCCCGAACCCTTCGGTGCTTCGCAGGAATGGAACACGCTGAGGTCGACGTTCCCGGGATCCGCCGGATAGTCACCGACCATGCCGTAGTTCCAGAACAGCGTCCTCACGTTCCCCGCGTCGAGCACACCGGAACGTTCCGCGTCCGCCGTACCCCGTTCGTCCATCGGAACCGGTTCCTCCTGTGCGCGAACCATGACGGGCGATGCAGCACCGAAGATCGTCCCGGCGAACAGTGCCGTTCCGAGTACACGTCGTTGCAGCAACGCATTCGATCCGTGACGCATCGAAGCAGACCGTCCGTGATGCGTCGACGCACCTAGTCGTGGCGCGACGTTCGGAGTCGCGAGCATCCTTGTTCGCATCTTCTCTCTCATGAGCCGGACTCCAGTCTCAGACCGATCTCGACGCGACGTGGCGTCTGAAACCGGGTGGGGTTACCCAACTGGATCTCGTCCGCGGCCGTGAACCTGGAGTAGTAGGGGCTTCCGGTGCTCGCAAAGACGGAGCCTCCGAAGTACCGCGTATCGAATGCGTTGAAGACCCGGCCGAATACACTGACCGGACCACCGAACCAGTCGCCCATCGAGCGTTCCGCCCTGAGGTCCAAGAGGAACCCGGTCGGTTTCCGGCCCGAGTTTGCGTCGAGGCCGTTCCCGAAACCAGATTCGATGATCGGCGTGTAGGGCTGACCACTCGCCACGCGTAGGATGGCGCTCGCCGTGTAGGAGTCCGGTGAGGAGAGCGTCACCGTGGCATTGAAGGTATGGCGCTGGTCCCAGTTGAACGGGATGAGCCTTGGACGCGGGTCCTCGCCCGCGGACGCGCGCGTCGCCGTCTCCCGCGGATCGCTGGCGTTCCCGAGGGCACGCTGCCAAGTGTAGTCCAGGAAGACGCTGACCGGACCGAGTGCATGGTGATCTAGGGAGAACGTGAACCCGGTCACCTCTCCGAAATCGACGTTCGTGAGCCGTGCATACTCGGCATCGTTGTAGGTCGAGATGAACTCGACACCGAGGAGATCCCGGATGTCTTTGTAGAACACGGTCAGGTCCGTTCCGAGATCGAGGCTGAACGCGTGCTTGTAGCCGAGTTCGTACTGCACTGTCGTTTCGGGCGACACGTCCGGATTGCCCAACACCCCGTAGCTCGTCTCGCTCGCCTGAAGGTTGGTGAGGATCGAGTAGTCGGCGTTCTGGAAGATCTGCCCAATGGAGGGGAACTGCCGGAAGTGGCCGTACGCGAAGTGGATCGCGGCCCGGTCCAAGATCGGATAGGAGACGCCGAGTCGGGGCGAGTACGACGTCTTGGCCGTAGTCGACTGCGGCACGGACTCAGGAGCCCCGTCGATGATGTTCGCCGGATTCGCGAGATCGCTCGGAATCGACGAACGCGCGTCGAAGTAGTCGAAGCGGACGCCGGCCCGAACGAGGAGATCGCTCCACTCGAGCTGCTCCTGCACGAATGCCGCAGCGCGAACGGGATCGTAGGACTGGACTCCGGGCCAGTCCGGAGGGGAATCGACGTACCGAACGAGGGTCTGCTCACCGTTGACCGTCGTGTACGTGAGGTGGCCTGGGGTCCCAAACTCCACGACCGGAAGGTCGAGTTCCGTTCCGATCTTGATCTGCTGGGTGGGCGAGAGCTGATTCGTGTAGCTCAGCCGCGCCATCAGCGCGTTCGTCTTCTGCTCGAACCGGTTGAACTGCACGCCTTGGATGAATGCACCGGGCTCGTAGAGGTCGTCGGCCAACACCTGACCGGCCGCATCGTAGCGAGGATCGTAGACGTCTTCGTAGACGAAGTCCTCGTAGTGGAAGTAGTTCTGCCGCACTCCGAAGTCGATATAGCTCGACGTGTTGAGCGTCTGGGTCCAATCGAGCCCGTGAGATACGGACACGGTGTGGTTCTTCGAGAGCCCGTCCGGGTTGTAGCGGAAGGCCCAGTTGTCAGCGCGCCCGTCCCTCTTCTCGACGATCGCCTGGTAGCTGATCTTCGCGGACGGGATCGAGCTGTTCGTGAGCTTGGCCACGCCGGACCAGACACGGTTGTATCCGAGCGCGGACTTCTTCCCGTCTCCAGTCGGATAGAAGAGGTTGTCCTGGAAGTTCGATGAATCGGTCGGAACGAAGGTCCGGACGGCCTGGACATAGCTGTCCTCCATCGCGCGCCGCCCGCTGAGGAGATAGACCGTCTTCCCCACCGGAAGGGGTCCGCTGAGATTCACCTGATAGTTCTGGATCGCGCCGAGTTCGATCTCGTCGTCGACGATCCGCTCGCTGTTTCCTGGGAAGACGTACGCTCCGGTGAGGGCCTCGGCCCCGTATTCGAACGTATCCGTACCCGTCTTGAGCACTGCGTTGACGACACCACTCATCGCCTGCCCGTACTCGGCATCGAACGTGCCGCTGATGACCTGGACTTCCTGGAGGATCGACCGGTCCAGAGTGAGCGACGACTTGTTGTCGTAGAGGTTGTTGACGCTGATTCCGTCGACTTGGTACTGCACCTCGCCGATCCGGCCGCCTCGGAAGTGTCCGTCCACGACACCGGCTTGGAGGTTGACGAGCTCCTCGAGCTCCTGCACCGGGAGCGCTTCGATGTCGCTCGAGGAGATGACGGCACGGCTGTTCGTCACGCCGAGGTCGACAGGCAGCCGCTCTGCCGTGATCGTGACCTCCTCCACGCCGATCAACTCTTCAGGGAGCACCACGTCGATCCGCGTGCTGAGGTCCGAAGCCACTTCGACGTTGGTCACCGTGGTCGCAGCAAAGCCGATCCGGCTCACCCGGACTTCGTGGACTCCCGGCGGTACGTTCAACACCACGTAGTCGCCGTCCTCGTCGGTGAACACCATCCCGGCGCCCGGAACGATCACGTTGGCGAACGAAACCGGTTCGCCGCTGTCGGACGTGACGCGTCCGATCACCTTTCCGGTCGTACCTGCGAGCGCCGGGGCCCACGGTACGAGCGCGAGGCATAGAACGACGACGAGGGCGAGGCTGCTCAGCAGCCCCGTCCTCTCGATTGCCCGAGCCGTCCGCCGCTTCCGGCGGACTCGGTCCGTGGGGCGAGCGCACGTCGTCCCACGATCGATCCGTTTCGTCTCTGTCATCGTTTCGAGATCCCGGGCCCACTCCTGTGGCCCCGAAACCCCACTCCCTTTCACCGCCGACGCCCGAGCCTCCGGCTCGGGTCGCCAGCGGGTCATCCAGTCTTGGTCAGCGCAGGACCGTCAGCTTGCCGTACGGAGTGCTCCGTACCGCGCCGCCGCCGGGCTGCGTCAGCTCGAGTCGATAGAAGTACATGCCCTGGCCGAGATCGCCCGCGGCGATCGAGACGTCGTGAGAACCAGCACTCATCGTTCCGAGGGCGCGATCGAGCACCATGCGTCCCTGGGCATCGAAGAGCTGGAAGCGCACGTCGTTCGATTCCGGCAGCGAGTAACGAATGCCCGGGCGAGACGACGGGTTCGAGATGCTCGTGACGACGGCGTAGTCGTCGAACACCGAGTTCGTCATGTCCTCGACGTCCGTCACGTCACCTTCGATGTGAATCCACGGCGGACAGCAGGTGTTCTCGTACTCACGGAACCACCAGGTCCGCGTTCCGTAGCTGTCGGTGACGGGAAGGAACGAGTCGCCGTCGAACATGTTGATCCCGAGGAAGAGGATCCGGTCGCCCAGGTTCTCGGGATAGTTCAGCGCGGTGAGATCGATCGCGACTTCGGCCTGATAGCCGTTGTCCGCCTGGGTACCCAGAGTGTCGACGGTAGTGCCGGCGTTGAGATGAATCGCGACCGACGCCTTCCCCTCGCCCACCAGGGTGTTGAGGTAGTCCTGCGGCAGTGCCGCACCATCAGGTCCCACCTGGAACGAGAGCCGATAGCCCCGAAGCTCGTTGTCGTTCCCCAGCTCCACGCGATCGTTGATCGAGATGAGGAACCCGTCCCATCGATCGAAGCTCGGGTGGTACTGAACGACCTGGTCCCGGACGTCGAATCCGAGGTACAGCGTGTGACCGTCGACGAACGACTTCACCGTCGCGTCCCCCGGATCGAAGACGAACGCCTCTCCTCCGTACACCGGCGGCTGGTACTGACCACCGCGGGCGGGGCCGACTTCGGGATACGTCTCCCGGAGTGCGGCATCGTCCCAGCGGATGTCGAAGTCGTAGGTGCTTCCTCCGCTCCACACGGCGTCATTCAAGTTGCCGTCGATGGTCGGAGCTCCGCCATCGATGACCGGCATGACGAACGACGGGTCGATCGTCGGAACCGGGCCGGAGTTCGTGGTCACGTCCGGACGGGCGTGGATTCGCACTTCGTTGTAGACCGCAGCATTGCCCCACGGCCCCTGCCACCAGGTGCGCGTCGAGCTGAAGAGGGTCGGCGCAAGCGGCCAGAAGTAGTCGCAGTCGTAGTGCGAGAGGTTCCACTCGAGGATGTCGCCACCAGACTGCGTGACGTCGTAGCCCATCGGGGTCAGATCGAAACGCATTTCGACCGTGTATCCGGTGTCGACGCCGGAGTCGTCGTTGGAAACCCCGTGCACGACCGTAACGGCGTCCCAAGCGTCGATTTGCTCCGGGGAGCGCGGCGTGCCCGGAGGCCAAGTCGCCCAACGTCCGATGAAGGCGGGATCCTGTCCTGCCGGCAGCGGGTCCTGATCCTCGGCATACCACCACGCGTAGAAGTACTCCGCCGGTGGCTTCGGGGCCGAGGCAGGATCCGAGTGATCCTTGAGCGACATGAGGAATCCGTCGAACCGGTTGAACGAAGACGAACCGCCCACGGACGCGTCCGTAACCTCGGCGCCCATGTAGAGCTGGTTGCCCTTGACGAGGAACTTGAGCGTGACTTCGGACGGATCCGACGGGAACACGCCGCCCTCTCCCTTCCAACCGCTCCCCGGAATACCTGCGTTCTCGGCCCAGCGGATCGTCTTGGTCTCCGCGTTGGCCCATCCCGCTTCGTTGAGATTGCCGTCGAGCGTGATCGTCCCTGAATAGTTCCGTGCCCAGATGACGTCGTCCCGCGCAAACTGAGCTGCCGCGGGAATCGCCGTCCCGATCGCCAGCGCCGTGGCGACGGCCGCGATCGCTGTCTTCCTCAGCATGATTCCTCCTCGCGTTGCAGAATCGGACCGCGCGACTGCGCGGGTTCAGAAGTGGTTTCAGGAGTCGTAGTCGTCAGAGAGCCCCGGGGACCGTGCAGGGCTCCACAAGAGCGGCGAATGACCAGGTCCCACGGCATCACCCACCGAAGATCGAGCACCTCTCCCTCCGCGCCGAGCACGTCGAGCAGTCCCGACACCGCGCAGGCACCCAGCTCGTATGCGTCCGTGCGAACGGTCGAGAGGGGTGGAGCGAGGTACCGCGCGGTCGGGATGTCGTCGAATCCCATCACGCCGACGTCGTCGGGAACGCGCACGCCCCCTTCCGACAAACGGCTGATGAG
The DNA here is from genome assembly GCA_020633975.1 of Candidatus Eiseniibacteriota bacterium. Lineage (GTDB taxonomy): Bacteria > Eisenbacteria > RBG-16-71-46 > CAIMUX01 > CAIMUX01 > JACKCR01. The sequence continues at coordinate 1,955,787 of JACKCR010000002.1, forward strand.
CCCAATGGCCATGCCGTCGTTTGCGGCGAACACTGCGGTGGGAGCCGGCCGAAGACGAAGGATGCGGCTCCCTGCTTCGTATCCGGACACTTCGGTGAATGCACCGGTCAGTACGAGCCGTTCGTCGGGCTCGATGTCGTGCGCGACGAGTGCGGCCCGGTATCCGCGCAGGCGCTCGTCGCTGTCCGCGTTCCCCATCGGGCCCGCGACGATCGCGATCCTCTTGTGTCCGAGACGGATCAGATGGGATACCGCGGCGAACGCCCCCTCGTAGTTGGCGATCGACACGGACACCGTTCCCGGCGTCTGAGTGCGCGGATTGAGCAGCACGAGCGGGAATCGCTTCCGGATCCGATCGACGGCCGATTCGGCTTCGAGGTCCGGAGCCATGAGGATGAACCCGTCCACACGTCCCGCCATCGCTTTCGCCGCGGAGAGCAAGCCCTCTGCGCTCGAGTGCGAGCTCGAGAGGAGCACCTGAAGCCCCGCGTCGCGGACGGCCTTGTCGATGCCGCGGATCACTTCGGAGAAGAACTCGCCGAAGATGTCGGGCAGGAGCACGCCGAGAGTTTGGGTACGGCTGTGGATGAGGGAGCGAGCGGAGCCGTTCGGCCAGTAGTCGAGGCGCTTCGCCGCTTCTGAAACCCGACGTCGAGTTTCATCGCTCACGCGGGCCGTGCCATTCAGGACTCGCGACACCGTCGCAGTCGAGACCGCGGCGGCGCGGGCAACGTCTCGGATGGTGGCCATGGTCGGCTTCCCAAGAGGCGGAGTTGAGCCCGTGAGATCCGCGTCCGTACGAACCGCCGGGCGGGTTAAGGCGACCTTCTTGGCCACCTCGAGCATGAAAACGTTTGCACGCCACCCCCCAGCTTGTCAAGCTCGTGTGAGCCGATGGTTCACCTTCCGTGCTCTCCCCCCCTTGCGAGGGACGGCTGCGGAGGGCTTAATCCGCACGTTCCGGTGGAGCCGCCGTGAGAGCCGCGGGGTGCCTCGTTTCTCCGGACCGTCCGGATCCGATGGGAGCTGGACAGCGTGGCGACTACACCCGCACAGGCGAAGGGCATGTCCGACATCGATCCGCGTCCTCCGTTCCCCTTCTCCCTTGGCCTCGGCTCGATCACGTATTCACGCGTTCTGGCCTCGGAGCGCTACCGACTCACTCTGAACTCCCAAGTCGGCTCGACGGCGACTCGTGGGTCGTGGCGGATCAGCCCCGGAGTGAGCCCCGAGTTCGCGTGCACGCTCTACGTCGAGGATCTCGCGACCGGATCGAGCGTACGTCTGTCGGAAACGGATCCCGCTGCGTCCGAGCGGTGGACGCCGGGCTCGATCATCCGGCAATGGCAGGCACTGGACGCACAGGTCGAGACGGAACGCCTCGTCGACCCGGAGGATTGCGCGGAACTCTTCATCGTCCGCGTCACGTGCGCCTCCCCGACTCCTCGCAGCTTCCGCGTCACACTGCTTCGCGACCTGGCTTTCGACCACGCGGATGGATTCGACTCGCATCCCGTCTTCTCGAAGCTCTTCCTCCAGACCCGCCTGCAGGGTCGGGCGATCTTGGTCTCGAGGCGCCCCCGCTCAGAGATCGAGACCCACCCGAGCCTCGCGTTCCTGCCGATCCTTCCATCGTCGAGAACACGGGTCGGCCCGGAAGCCTGGTACGACACGGATCGCTCCCGCATTCTCGGCCGGACGCTTCGCTATGATCGGGACAGCTTCCGCCCAGAGCTCGCGGGAACGTGCGGCAACGTGCTCGATCCGATGCTCGCCGTCTCCATCCTCGTGGAGACACGGGGCAGCGAGACGACTACGTGCGGATTCGTCACCGCGGTGGTCGAACGCGATAGCGAGGTCTCGAAGCTCGAGGAGTCCTGGTCGGACCCCCTGCGCCTGGAGCACGCGCGCCGGGCGGCAGCGGACAGCGTGAAGACTCGCGTCGACGCCTACGGAATCACCTACACGGACTCGGTCGAGCTGGACTCGCTCGGCGCGGCGATCGCTCGGCGGGAGCCCGCACTTCGCACCACGCGAGCGCCACGGTTTCGGGAGACAGCCCACGCGGCGCGGTCCGAGCAGTCCCGGCTCGCAGCGTTCGGCGTCACCCCTCAGCGTCCGCTCCTCCTCGCCCGGTGGACCGAATTGACGGACAGCGAGCGGCTCTGGCTCGGGACCGCTCTTCGATACTGGTCGGGCCTCGGGCTCGGCATCCACGCGGTTCTGATCCACGATGGCGTCCGTCCCGACCTTCCCGACTCGGTTTCGCATGCTTGCCTTCTCTCCACGGAAGTCTCGGCAGAGCTCGCCACGCTGTTCGACTCGCTGGCGGCCGTGACCCTCCCTGGCGATGCCACATCGGCGAACATCGCGGAGACGACATCCCGGAGCCGGTACGGCAATCCGCCAGTTTCGGGAGGGGAACGACGCGAACGGGAACTCGCGACACTCCAACACGAGCTGGCCCCGCTTCCCCCACGCTCCCGAGGGAAAGCGCCTGAAGAGACCCTCGAGTTCGACAACGGATTCGGTGCGTTCGCCGCCGACGGCACGGAGTATCTGATCCGACTCGAACCAGAGTCCGAAGGGCTCCGCCTTCCGCCGCGCCCGTGGACGAATGTGCTCGCGAACCGGCGCTTCGGCTGTCTCCTCAGCGAGACGGGAGCCGGCTCCACATGGTTCGAGAACAGCCGAGAGCACCGGATCACGCCGTGGCGAAACGACCCGGTCCTGGATCCTCACGACGAAGCGTTCTACCTACTCGACGAAGTTTCGGGAGAGCGCGCGAGCGTGTTCCCCGGACCGATCCCGATGAAGGTCCCGTACGAGGTCCGGCACGGCTTCGGGTACACGACGGTGCGTCATGGGGCTCTCGGGCTCGAGACCGAAGCGGTCACGTTCGTCGCCGAACGCGAACCCTACAAGGTCACTCGGATCCGGATCCACAACCCGGGACCCGAGGAGCGTCGCGTGTCGGTCATGGGGCTCGCGCGGCTCGTGATGGGGCCGTCCACCGGCCTGCCTGAGCGCCACATCGTCACCGAGATCGGTCCGCGATCGCGGGCACTCTTGGCGAGGAATCCTCTCTCCGGTGTGTTCGCCAACTCGACGGCGTTCGCCACGGCCGTCACGCGGGGAGAGCTCATCGACGCGAGCTACACGTGCGATCTTCGCAGCGCGCTCGGTGACGCTCTGGACCCAGCCGACCCAGCCGGCCTACGCCAGGACACTCGACTGGACGGAACCTTCGGAGCAGGCCCCATCCCCTGCTTCGCTCAGAAGTTCTGTCTGACCGTTGGGCCCCAACAGGAAGTGGAAGTCTCCTTCGTTCTCGGTGCGGGAGGGGACGAGACCGAAGCCCTCGCCCTCGCCTCGGGTTTCGCCGATCCCGAGCAGATCGACCGCGAGTTCGACCGCGCGCGAGCAGCCTGGAGATCCCTCTTCCGCGGTCTCCAGATAGAAACTCCCTCGAGGGAGCTGGACATTCTGGTCAACGGATGGCTGCCCTACCAAACACAGGCCTGCCGCATTTGGGGTCGGTCCGCGTTCTATCAGTCCGGAGGCGCGTACGGATTTCGGGACCAGCTCCAGGACTCGTCCTCGCTGCTCTTCCTCGACCCGGCCCGCGTTCGTGAGCAGATCTGTCTCCATGCCAGCCATCAGTTCGTCGAAGGGGACGTACTCCACTGGTGGCACCCCCCGGCGGACGTCGGCATCCGGACCCGTTTCGTCGACGACCTTCTCTGGCTGCCGCTCGTGACCGGGACCTACATCGAGTTCACGGGAGACGGAGCCGTCTTGAACGAGTCGCTCCCGTTCCTCGCGGCTCCACTCCTGGAAGACGGAGAAGCCGAAGCGTTCCTCCAGCCGTCACCTGCGGGCAAAGAGGCAACTCTCTACGAACACTGCTGTCTCGCGATCGACCGATCACTCCACCTGGGTCCGCACGGGCTTCCGCTCTTCGGCGCCGGGGATTGGAACGACGGCATGAACCGCGTCGGGATCGGCGGCACCGGAGAGAGTGTCTGGATGGGGTTCTTCCTCGTCTGCGTCTTCGATGCGTTCCTGCCCTACGTCTTGGCGCGAGGGGACTCCGAGCGCGCGGCCCGCTACGAATCTCACCGTGCACACCTGGTGTCTGCGCTCAACACCACCGGCTGGGACGGTGACTGGTACAAGCGGGGCTACTACGACGACGGCGCACCGCTGGGATCGAAGGAGAGCGACGAGTGCAAGATCGACGCTCTCGCACAAGCCTGGGCCGTCCTCTCGGGAGTCACTCCCCCGGACCGCGCACGAAACGCAATGAGCGCAGCTGAAGAACAGCTCGTGTCGGAACGAGACGGAATCATCCGGCTCCTCGCGCCCGCCTTCGAGAACTCGAAGCACGACCCCGGCTACATCAAGGGATATGTCGCAGGCGTGCGTGAGAACGGCGGGCAGTATACCCACGCCGCACTCTGGTTCATCCGAGCGCTCGCCAAGCAGGGGCGGACCGACCGCGTCTCGACCCTGCTCGAGATGATCGGGCCGATCCACCACACTCGTGACGCCCGGGAGGTCGAGCGCTACCAACTCGAGCCGTACGTCGTCGCGGCGGACATCTATGGAGTCGATCCCCATGTCGGGCGCGGGGGCTGGTCCTGGTACACCGGCTCGTCCGGCTGGATGTCCCGCGTGGTCACCGAGTCGCTGCTCGGGCTCTCCGTTCGTGACGGGCGCGAACTCCGGATTGCTCCCGTCGTCCCCGCCGAGTGGCCCGGCTTCACGGTTCGGTACGAACCGATCGGTAGTCGATCGACCTATGTCATCGAAGTGGTGAACTCCGCCCGAACGGATGGCGATTCTGTTCCCGGCGCGGTGATCGACGTCGAGAGCAGCACGCTGGAGACGCGAATCGAGGACGGCGTGGGAACAATCCTACTGACGACCGGCGGCGCAACGAACGGGCACGCGATGGAACAGGGCGCACCGAAGCAGAATGTGACGCACCACGTACGCGTGACAATGGGGGCGATCCGCTGATGAAGGATCAGAACATCACCGGAACCGACCGATCGACGAGCAGGAACGGGGCGTTCCCGCCTGGGTTTCTCTGGGGCGCCGCCACCTCCGCCTACCAGATCGAAGGCTCCCCGCTCGCGGACGGTGCGGGCCCGAGTACCTGGCACCGGTTCTCCCACACTCCCGGCCGAACTCATGAAGGCGAAACCGGCGACGTCGCATGCGATCACTACCGTCGCTGGGAAGCCGACCTCGAGATCATGTCGGAACTCGGACTCGGCGCCTACCGGTTCAGCATCTCCTGGTCTCGCGTCCTGCCCCAGGGCACGGGGAAGGTGAACGAAAAGGGGCTGGACTTCTATCGGCGGCTCGTCGACGGACTCCTCGCGCGAAACATCGTACCGTGCGTCACGCTCTATCACTGGGACCTGCCAGCCGCGCTCGACGACCGCGGAGGCTGGCTCAACCCGGACATCGCCGGCTGGTTCGCCGACTACTGCGCGGTGATCGCACGGGCACTTTCGGACCGCGTCTCCATGTTCGCAACGATCAACGAGCCCTGGGTCGTGGCCGACGCCGGATACCTTTTCGGTGTCCACGCACCCGGCCACGCCAACCGGTACGAGTTCCCGATCGCCGTCCATCAACTACTCCGCGCGCACGGCGCCGGAGTGCAGGCCCTCCGCACGAACGGCGCGAAGGAGGTCGGGCTGGTCGTCAACCTCGAGCCGAAGTATCCAGCGTCGAACGCCGTGGCCGACCTGGACGCGGCGGAGCGGGCCGACCACTACATGAACCGGCTCTTCCTCGATCCCGCCCTGCGTGGCCACTACCCCGAGCGACTCGACGAGATCTTCGGCGACGCCTGGCCCCATGCGCGGGCAGACCTCTCCACGGTGCAGACCGAACTCGACTTCCTCGGTATCAACTACTACACGCGAAGTGTGGTGAAGGACGACCCTTCCGCCTATCCAACCGGAGCCAGGCCGGTTGGGCAGACTAGGGCCGCTCACATGACGACCGGGTGGGAGGTCTACCCCGACGCACTCACGCGGGTTCTCACCTGGGTGACCGAACGCTACGGCCGACTTCCACTCTACATCACGGAGAACGGGGCAGCGTTTTACGATCCCCCGTGTGCGGAAGAGGGACGCGTCTCGGATCCGCTGCGCTGCGCGAACTACCGGAGTCACATCACAGCGGTACGCCGAGCGATCGAAGAGGGCGCAGACGTCCGCGGGTACTTCGCCTGGTCGCTTCTTGACAACTACGAGTGGGCTGCTGGGTACTCGATGCGGTTCGGCATCGTCCACGTCGACTTCGCGACGCAGGAAAGGACGATCAAGGACAGTGGACATCTCTACCGAGAGATCATCGCAAGCCATGGAGGCATCCTCGATGGAGACTCGAGCGCGTGACCGGACGGCACGGGACTGGACGTCTAGAGCGCTAACGCCCCTGGACGGCCCCGTCGTCGCGGACGCCATCCAGCGCATCTTCGCTGCCCCTCACCTGGAGGTCCGCTGCGTGCTTCAGGAGAGCCGGCCGGACCACCCCAGTCCAGATCTCGTATCCCGTCCCGTTCATGTGCAGCCGATCGGCCAGGAAGATGTCCTCTCTCGGTGTTCCATCTTCACTCCGCATCGGCGTCGCAATGTCGAGGAAGTGGAGGAGCGGAGACTCTTCGCAGGCCGCAGCCAGGAGCCGGTTCGCCTCCTGGACGTCCGCCCACTCGTGCCAACGCGCGCCGCTCGGCTTCACCGAGAGAACGAAGACACGGCACTCGGGAAGTGTCTCGTGGATCCGCTCGTTCACCGCGTGGAACGCCTCCAGCACGTCCTCCGGCGCGACGCCGAAATCGATGTCGTTGTCCCCTTCGTAGAGGAGGATCGCGCTCGGGTGGAGTGGCAGGACGAGTCGATCGAGGTAGGTGTAGACGTCGTACATCGTGCTTCCGCCGAAGCCTCGCGGGACGACCGGGAACGGAGCGAGATCCTTCGTGAGCGACGACCACATCCGCATGCTCGAGCTGCCGACGCAGACGATCGCTGGGTCGGGCGGCGACACCGCATAGGCATCGGCTTCGAGGGCCGCGACTTCCGCTTCCATCCGAGCCGGATCCGGGTACTTCCCCTGTGGGAGTCGCTCGGCAGCGGCGACATGAACCGCGACCGCCATAGCGACGCCGAGACAAACCACACGCAAGGCCTGCTGCAAGGTCCGTCGACGCCATGCGGACATCGATTCCCGTCTCGTTCCTCGGCACGCTTCGGTCATCTCAGTCTCTCCCGTCTCGTTCTCGGTCTCACCGTCATTGCCGCGATCCTCGCCGGCTGTGGCGCGCCGCGAACGGAGTCGAGGAAAGAGAGTGCGCCCCCACAGCCTCTCCATGAAACCGTTTTCTTGGACTCCCTCGAGGCCAAGACCTTCCGGTTCTTCTGGGATCACACGGCTCCAGAAAGCGGCCTCTCCCCCGACAGGTATCCGACCGAGTCGTTCGTGAGCGTCGCCGCCTCGGGCTTCGCGCTCACCGCGTACCCGATCGGGGCGGAACGAGGCTATGTGACGCGGGAGCAAGCGGCGGAACGAGTCCGGAGCGCGCTCGACTACTTCCTCCAAGCGCCCCAAGGCGACACTCCTGCCGGCACGATCGGCTACCGCGGGTTCTTCTACCACTTTCTCCATCCGGAAGACGGCACCCGCTTCGAGACGGTAGAGCTGTCGACCGTCGACACCGCGCTCTTCCTCGCCGGCGCGCTCTTCTGCCAGTCCTACTTCGACGGACCGAGTGAGACGGAGCGAGAGATCCGTGCATTGGCCGACTCGCTCTACTTCCGGGTCGAGTGGGACTGGGCTACCCCTCGTCCTCCTCTCGTATCTCACGGTTGGAAGCCGGAGGAAGGCCACCTCCCCTACGACTGGGGCGGCTACAGCGAGGCCTCGATCCTGTACGTCCTCGCGCTTGCCTCCCCGACCCACCCGATCCCAGCGAACTGCTGGGAGGACGGTTGGACCCAGGGGTACAACTGGGGCTCTTACTACGGACAGGAGCACCTCGGCTTCTCTCCCCTCTTCGGTCACCAGTACAGCCATGTCTGGATCGACTTCCGCGGAATCCAGGATCGCTACATGCGGGCGAAGGGGATCGACTACTTCGAGAACTCACGACGTGCCGTGCTCGCGCAACGTGCGTATGCCATCGAGAACCCGAACCAGTGGGTCGGCTACGGCGAGCGGATGTGGGGACTCACGGCATGCGATGGTCCGCTCCACACCGAGCAGACCGTCCTCGGAACGCCACGCCAGTTCGAGACCTACTGGGCGCGCGGTGCCTCGTTCACCTATGTCAACGACGACGGGACGATCGCACCCACGGCGATGGCGGCATCCCTGCCCTTCGCGCCCGAGGTCGTCGTACCGGACCTTCTCGCCATGTACGAGGATCACCCTCACGTCTGGTCCGACTACGGCTTCCTCGATGCCTTCAACCCGTCCTTCGACTTCGAGATCCCGGTTCAGCACGGGCGGGTCGTCCCTGGCAGGGGCTGGGTCGACACCGACTACCTCGGCATCGACCAGGGCCCGATCGTCGCAATGATCGAGAACTACCGGACCGGCCTCGTCTGGGAGTACATGAAACGCAATCCCCACATCGTCCGCGGACTGAGGGCGGCCGGGTTCACGGGCGGATGGTTAGAGGAGGCGGCGAGCGGTTCGGGGGCTGCGAGAGAGCCCGGCGGACCGAAAGACCCGAGGTCACCGGGAGAGCCCGGAACGCCGGTACCGACGGGAGATGGGCGATGAGACGTCTCGTTCCCGGACTGACCTTGTCCCTGGCTCTCGCCGCCACACTTCTCGGCTGCGGCAACGACGATGGTAGAGAGACCGTCACGCTCTGGGCGATGGGCCACGAAGGCGAAGTGGCGCGCGACGTGCTGGTCGAGTTCGAAGCCGCGCATCCAGACATCCGTGTCGTCGTACAGCAGGTTCCCTGGTCTGCGGCTCACGAAAAGCTCGTCACCTCGGTCGTCGGACGCTCGACTCCGGACGTTTCCCAGCTCGGGAACACCTGGATCGCGGAGTTCGCGGCACTCGGTGCGCTGGAACCACTGGACTCTCGCGTCGAGGCGAGCACTGCGGTCGAGCGTACTGACTTCTTCCCAGGTATCTGGGACACGAACGTCGTCCAGGGCGAGACGTACGGAGTTCCCTGGTACGTCGATACCCGTCTCCTCTTCTACCGGACAGACCTCCTCGAGCGCGCCGGGTACGATTCGATCCCCTCGACCTGGGCCGGCTGGAAGGCATCGCTCGCGGCGATGAAGTCGAAGCTCGGCCCCGACGACTACCCGCTCTTCTTTCCCGTCAACGAGTGGCCTCCTCCCGTCATCTTCGGCCTCCAGAACGGTTCGACCCTTCTCCGCGAGAACGACACGAGAGGAGCGTTCGCTGAGCGCCCGTTCCGTGATGCGTTTGCGTTCTTCGTCGAGCTGTTCGAGGACGGGTACACGCCCGGGGTTGCGAACAACGAGATCGGGAACCTCTATCAGGAGTTCTCCCGCGGTCACGTCAACGGGTTCATCACGGGGCCATGGAACTTGGGCGAACTCAGGAACCGCCTCCCGGCCGAGCAAGCCGGCGTCTGGAGCACCTCCCCTCTCCCCGGCCCCGAGCCCGGAGTTCCTGGAGTGTCGCTGGCGGGTGGTTCGAGCCTCGTTCTCTTCCGCAACTCGGCGCGCAAGGACGCCGCGTGGAAGCTGATCGAGTACCTCTCGCTTCCGGAAACTCAGGCCAGGTTCTATGACCTATCGGGAGACCTACCGGCGCGCGCATCGGTCTGGGAGAGTCCAACATTCCAGTCGGACCCAAGACTCGCCGCGTTCGGAGACCAGCTCGCGCACGTCGTGTCGACTCCGAAGATCCCAGAGTGGGAGCAGATCGCAACGGTGGTCCAGGAACATGCCGAACTCGCGGTTCGTACGGGTGCCGACATCGACTCGACGCTCTCTCAACTCGACCGTCGGGTGAACCGGATCCTGGAAAAGCGGCGCTGGCTCTACGAGCACGGGAAGCTCGCGAGCGCGTCACACGACCGGGCGATCGAGACCCTCCAAAGTATTGGGCTCCGGGCCGGCACCGCAGGGGGTGGACGATGAGTCGACTCGGGTACCAGAACGGATCAGCCGCCGTCTTCCTCGCGCCCGCGCTCGGCCTCCTCCTTCTCTTCTTCTTCCTCCCGGTCGTGATCGGAGTCTTCCTCAGCCTGACCGACTTCGACGTCTACGCGATCGGAAACCCGGGTACGGCACGCATGGTCGGCCTCGCCAACTATCAGTACGTCCTCGGCGACGCGACGTTCTGGAAGGCGCTTCGCAACACCCTCTACTTCGTCGTGGTGGGTGGCCCACTCTCCGTCCTCACCTCGCTCGGAGTCGCGCTGCTCCTCTCGCACCGTGCGCTCCGCCTGCAGGGGATCTTCCGGACCATCTACTTCGCACCGGTCGTGACCACGCTCGTCGCGGTCGCGATCGTTTGGCGCTACCTCTACCACCCGCGCTACGGGCTCATCGACCACGTCCTTTCCCACTTCGGCATCTCTCCGATCGACTGGCTGGGCGATCCGAACTGGGCGATGCCCGCGATCATCCTTCTCGCGATCTGGAAGAACTTCGGCTACAACATGCTCATCTTCGTCGCCGGTCTCCAGAGCATCCCGACGGAACTCTACGAGGCCGCGTCCATCGACGGCGCGGGCGCTTGGCGACGGTTCGTCCACGTCACGGTCCCAGGGCTGCGTCCGACCTTTCTCTTCGTCGGACTCACGACGATGATCGGATACTTCCAACTCTTCGCCGAACCCTACGTGATGACCCAGGGCGGACCGCTCGGAGCCACCCGAAGCCTCGTCCTACACATGTACGAGCAGGGATTCCGCTGGTGGCGGATCGGCGAGGCATCGACACTCGCCGTCCTTCTCCTTCTCATCACCCTCGTCGCCACCCTCGTCCAACTCGGAATGCAGCGGACCAGGAAGACGAACGAGATACCGCGAACGGCGGGTCCCGCTCCGAGAGGAGACGCAGCATGAAACGGGTCGGCGCGCTCGGAGTCGGGACGATCGTCTTCCATCTGCTTCCGCTCTTGGGGGCGATCCTGACGCTCGTCCCGCTCGTTTGGATGGTCGGGGCTTCGCTCATGGCGCAAGGAGAGGCGAACACGGTGCCCCCTCCGCTCTGGCCGGACGCACCGACATTCGAGAACTACCGCTCGCTCTTCTCCCGCCTCGACATGGCCCGGCACTTCTTCAACAGCGTGGTCGTCACGGTGAGCGCGACCGTCCTCTCGGTGCTCATCAACGGCATGGCCGGGTATGCGTTCGGCAAGCTCCGCTTCCCCGGCCGGGACAAGATCTTCGGCAGCCTCGTCGCCGCACTCGTCGTCCCGGCGCAGATCGGGATGCTCCCGCTCTTCCTCCTCCTTCGCGAGCTCGGACTCGTCAACACCTACGCGGGCGTACTCATTCCGTACCTCTCGAGCGTCTTCGGAATCTTCCTCATCCGGCAGTATGTTCTGAGCGTGCCCGACGACCTGCTCGATGCCGCCCGGATCGACGGAGCGAGCGAGTTCCGGATCTTCTGGACCCTCGTCTTCCCGCTCATCCGTCCGATCCTGGTCACGCTCGCGACGTTCACGTTCCTCGGCGCATGGAACGACTTCATGTGGCCGCTCATCATCCTCACGGACACCACGAAGCAAACTCTGCCCGTCGCACTCGCGAACCTATCCGGCGAGCACGTGCAGGATACGGAGCTAATGATGGCCGGGGCCGTGCTCACGGTCCTGCCCGCACTCATCGTCTTCCTCTTCTTCCAGAAGACGTACGTCCGCGGGATCACGCAGGGAGGCGTGAAGGGATGAGGATGAGGATGAGGATGAGGATGAAGACGAGGACGAGGGCGAGGGCGACGGCCGCTCTGTTCACTCTATGCTTCTCGTTGGGACTCGCCCTCCTGGGCCTCCGGAGTGCCCCCGCCATGGCGCAGAGCCCGCTCGTCATCGACGACTTCACCGACGTGAGCGACTGGTCCGCCCATCCCGCCGACGGCGTCGAACTCTCGCTGAGTTCGGATGCGAGCGACGGCGATCCTGCCATGCGCCTCGACTTCCACTTCGAGGGCGGCGGCTACGCGATCGCGCGGCACGAACTCGCGCTCCCGCTGCCCGAGAACTACGCGTTCCAGTTCCGCGTGCGCGGAGAGTGTCCGAGCAACCACCTCGAGTTCAAGCTCGTCGACCAGAGCGGCGAGAACGTTTGGTGGTACGTCTGGCGTGACGTGGACTTCCCCCGGCAGGAAACGGTCTTCCGCCTCAAGAAGCGGAAGATCTCGTTCGCTTGGGGGCCTCGTGGAGGGGGCGAGCTGGACGAAGTGCACGCAATCGAGTTCGCGATCACGGCGGGAAGCGGCGGAACGGGGACGGTCTGGATCGACGACCTCGAACTCGTCCCGCTCCCGCCAGCCGACACGGGTCCTCTCGAGGTCACAGCGAAGGCATCTTCCAACGACGCAGCCAGTGCAGCCGTCGCGGATGGTGACGCGCAAACGCGATGGGGTTCCGACCCCGACGATCCGGCGCCGTGGGTCGAACTCGACCTGGGTCGACTCTACGAGCTCAACGGATTCGTCCTCACATGGGGTGACGTCGTCCCCTCGAGCTATGAAGTGTCGCTCTCCGAAACGGGAGACGACTGGACGGACCGGCTCGTTGTCGAGGGAAGTAACGGTGGCCGCGACCCGCTCTTCCTCCCCGACCGGGAAGCACGTTTCGTTCGCGTTTCCTCGATACGCTCCGCCGCGTCCGCACCAGCGACCACGGATCGTTCCACTACACCGTCGATGGAGCTCGCCGAAATCGAAGTCGTGCCACCGGAGCGCTTTCCGGACCGCGAGGCGTTCTTCCACGAGATCGCGACGAACGCAAGACGCGGCCTCTACCCGCGCGGCATCTACGGCGAGCAGGCCTACTGGACGGTGGTCGGTCTCGATCACGACGACCACGAGGTGTTGGTCGGCGAGGAGGGCGCGGTCGAGCTCTGGGCCGGAGGTCCTTCGCTCGAACCGTTCCTAGAAATCGACGGATCCCTTCTCACTTGGGCGGACGGTGAGATCGAGACCTGGCTCGAGGACGGCTACCTGCCGATCCCCACCATCCGACGCATACACGGCGGCGTCGCGCTGGAGATCACCCCCTTCGCCACCGGTACGCAAGACAACGCCGAGATACGGGTCCGCTATCGGGTCACGAACCGTTCGGCCACGGGCGACAGCACCGAAGGGAAGCTGCACCTCGCCCTCCGTCCGTTCCAGGTGAACCCGCCGTCCCAGTCCCTCAATTTGAAGGGAGGGACGGCGCGCGTGAGCAGCCTGCACGGAGGAGTAGACGGAGCCCTTCTGGGCGGATCACGCGCCGATCGTGCGGGCATGGTGTCCCTGACCTTCAGCCCGCCTGCCGAACGAACCCGAACCGCCACGTTTGCAGAAGGCGACATCGTCGCGGACTACCTGGAGTTGAACCGGTCCGGGACGAGCGAGCGTAGCCGCGGCCAGGATCTCGGGCGTGGCCTCGACCGGGGGCTCGGGCGTGGCCTCGACCGAGGGCTCGGGCGTGGCCTCGGCCGGGGGCTCGACGTTTCCGTCCGTGACCCGTTCGAAGCGGCATCCGCGGCCTGGACCTATCCGTTCCGCCTCGCGCCGGGAGAGACGCGGGAGTTCTTCGCGCGATTCCCATTGGGTACTCCGTCGTCCAACATAGCCACGCTGAGTCCGGTCTCCATCGATTCGGCCCGGACGAACCGACGGCTCGCCGAGGAGATTGCGCACTGGCACGAACTCCTGGACCGCGTCGAAATCGACCTTCCCGCCTCCGGCGCGCGCTACCTCGAGACGATGCGCGCGCAACTCGGATTCATCCTCGTCAACCGGTCCGGCCCCGCGATCCAGCCCGGCGTGCGCTCCTACGCTCGCTCCTGGATCCGCGACGGTGCGCTCACCGGCGCTGCTCTCCTCCGTTCCGGGCATGCCGATGCCGCGCGGGAGTTCCTCGAGTGGTTCGCGCCGCATCAGTACGAGAATGGCAAGATCCCCTGCGTCGTCGACCATCGCGGCGCCGATCCGGTCCCCGAGCACGACTCGAGCGGCGAGTTCATCTTCCTGGTCGCGGAGATCTACCGGTTCAGCGGAGACGAGGCACTCGCTGAGGAGATGTGGCCGCGCGTTCTCGCCGCTGCCCGGTACCTGGACGCCCTTCGCCACGAGCGGATCGCGCCGGAGTACGAGACGGGAGACCAGCGCGCCTTCTACGGGATCCTCCCGCCGTCGATCAGCCACGAGGGATACTCGGCCAAGCCGATGCACTCCTACTGGGACGACTTCTTCGCGCTCAAGGGCTTCAAGGACGCGACCTTCCTCGCCCACGAACTCGGTCGTCCCGAAGCCGTGGAGCTCGAAGCGATCACGAACGAGTTCTCGCGCGACCTCGGCGCGTCAGTCGAAGCCTCACAGGAGATCCACGGCATCGACTACGTCCCCGGCTGCGCCGACTTGGGCGACTTCGACCCCACCTCGACCACGATCGCACTCGATCCGGTCGGCGCGATCGGCGTCGTTCCCCGCGGGGACTTCGAGACGACGTTCCGGCGCTATCTGGACTTCTTCCGCAACCGGGGGGACTGGGAAGCCTACACGCCGTACGAGATCCGCAACGTTGGCGCATTCGTTCGTCTCGGTTGGCGAAGCGAATCGCACGAGCTCATGGACTTCTTCTTCGAGGACCAGAGACCGGCAGGTTGGCGCTCCTGGGCCGAGGTGGTGTCGAGCCATCCACGAGAGCCGAGGTTCATCGGAGACATCCCCCACACCTGGGTCGGGTCCGACTACGTCCGGTCCTTCCTAGACATGTTCGTCGACGTGGATCCGGACGGACAGTGGGCGACGATCGGTGCGGGCGTACCCGCAGCGTGGCTCGAAGGCGACGGCGTTCGAATCCGGAAGCTGCCGACGCGGTTCGGAGTGCTCGATCTGGAGATCCGAAGTAGCGGCGAGAACTCTGCGATCGTTCAGTTGGATGGCGAGGCGAGGACGCCGCCCGAAGGATGGCGACTCGACGTTCCCGTCGGCAGCAATCCGGCAACGATCCGGGTCAACGGCAAGGACGTCGCATCTGCCTGGCCGTTCGTAGTTCGAGAACTCCCAGCCAGAGTCGAGATCCGGTGGTAGCTCAGCGCTAGAGAGCACTCACGTCCCCTTCGCATTCGGAGGGGTGATCGGCCCCGTCTCCAGGATCGGAGCGGCGTCGAGGTTCTCTGCTTCGATGAGACCAACGAGTCGCTCCAGCGAGAGCGCAATCGTAGCCCGCTCGAGCGCGGTGAGCGATTCGAGGCCCTGAGAGAGCTTCTCCTGGAGTGGAGACGGCGCCGATTCGAGAAGGTCCCGTCCGCGCTCCGTCAGCCGCGTCCAGAGCACGCGACGATCCGAGGCGTCCCGCTCGCGTTCGACCCACCCCTTCTGTTCCAGGCGATCCAGGATTCCGACGACGGTGCTCGCGCTGAGATGGAGCGAACGCGCCAACCGCGATGCGGTCTCCCGCTCGCTCCGACTCAGCTCAGCCAGGCACCGGAGCTGGGGACCAGTGATCTCGTACTGCGTCTCGAGCCGCTTGGACTCCAAATCGATCGCACGGATCACCCGTCGGATCGAACGCAGGATTCGGAGTTCTAGAGCTTCGCTCTCCGGATCCTCCATTCCGTACTTATTGTTTGTATTCAAACAATCTCCACCAGGCTGTCCTCACACACCGCACTTCTCGAACGCGCCCTCAGATCGGCGAGGAGCCGGCCACATAGTACTATATTCCAGTCAGTTACGACCACATCACGCTCAGCTCAACGAGATCCGGACCGCGTGACCTGGTCCAACCCGGGACCTGCCGGAACCGCGCGATCGTTTGACTTGAAACCTTTTACTCCCTAGTCTGCCCCAAGGAAAGGAGCATGTCGGAATCGTGCTCCCGGGTTGGTGCATGCCCAAGGAGCGGCCCTCCCCCAACCCGGTTCCCATCCAACAAAGAAAGGAGGAGTCATGAGTTCCACCACGAACCCAGGCACTTCATCGAAACCCCAGTCCCCCGAGGCCCCTTCGGAGGTCGAGATCTCCGTCGTGCGGACGGAATCGGAACTCCCGAACGGAGTCCAGCGCCCCTCGCTCGTTCGCTTCTTCCATGAGACGATGAAGCCCTACGAAGACCTGCCGAAAGACATCGACCGCGCCCTCGACTATGCATTCTCCACCGAAGAGGGCAAAGGCGGATTCCTCGTCGTCGGCACTCGCAAAGACGAGCTGGTCTCCGCTCTTCTCATGCTCGACACCGGTATGGGTGGCTACGTCCCGTCCAACCTTCTCCTCTTCGTCGCCACGAGCCCGGACCTACGGGGTCAGGGGATCGGCCGCAAGGTCTGCGAGCGCGCGATCGCGGAATGCGACGGCCCTGTGAAGCTGCATGTCGAGTACGACAACCCAGCGAAGCGGCTCTACGAACGGCTCGGGTTCACCACCAAGTACGCGGAAATGAGGCTGGCTCGATGAATCGGGTCACGATCGACATCCCGGCTCTCCAAGACAACGTCCGAACCATCGATCTCTGGATGCAGCGCCACGGCGCCACGTGGACGTTCGTGAGCAAGGCGCTCTGCGGTCATGAGGACACGCTACGGGCCATGAGCAGCTTTGGGATCGAGTCGGTCGCAGACTCGCGGCTCGAGAATCTCGAAGTGGTGACGAGGGCAGCCCCCGACTGGGACCGCTGGTACCTCCGCCCACCGCAGATCTCCAACATCGCCGAGGTCGTCGCCCTCTCTGAGGTGAGCCTCAATACGGAGCGCGAGATCATCCGCGCACTGGAGGAAGAGGCCTCACGGCAACAGAAGCACCACAAGGTCGTCGTGATGGTGGAGCTGGGAGACCTCCGCGAGGGGATCCTCCCGGGGGGGCTCGTCGAGTTCTACGAGGAGATCCTGAGACTCGAGCACGTCGAGGTGATCGGAATCGGAGCCAACCTCGGCTGCATCTCCGGCACCGTCCCGAACGTCGACCAGTTCACGCAGCTGTCCCTCTACCGTGAGCTGCTGGAGCTCAAGTTCGGAAAGAAACTCCCGGTCATCAGCGCCGGATCCTCCGCCGTGTTGCCGCTGATGCTGAAGCGAGAGTTGCCCCGCGCGATCAATCACTTCCGGATCGGCGAAGCGCTCTTCCTCGGCACCGACTTGATCAACGGCGGAATCCTCCCGGGCCTCCGGGACGACGTCGTCGAACTCGAAGCAGAGATCGTCGAGATCAAGGAGAAGCAGCTCGTCGCGCTCGGGGAAACGTCGGGAGAGACTCCGTTCGAAGCGCTCTCCACGGAGGAGATCGCGCCAGGTCAACGAGGCTATCGCGCCGTCCTCGCGGTTGGACAGCTCGACACCGAAGTATCGGGGCTGACACCGATCGAACCCGGAGTGCATCTCGCAGGCGCGAGCAGCGATCTCTGCGTCGTCAACCTGACCGACGGCCCGGCGGGTAGGAAGGTCGGCGACGGTATCCGCTTCCGCGTCAGCTACGGCGCGTTCGTCCGGCTGATGGCCAACCCGTACATCGAAAAGCAGGTCCGCCGGACGGAAGGAGCAGACATCGTCCTCGTTCCCGAAGCCGACCAGGACTCGGGAGCCGACTCGTCGATCGGAGCGGCTCTGTGAGTCCGATCGATCTCGGGATCTTCGTCCTCTACCTTCTCGCGATGATCGGGGTCGGTGTCTACCACCACCGACGGAACGAGGGCGCCGAAGACTACTATGTCGGCGGACGCAGCATGGGGGCGACGCACATCGGGCTCTCTGTCGTCGCGACAGATGTCGGCGGCGGATTCTCGATCGGACTCGGTGGCCTGGGGTTCGCAATGGGGCTGTCGGGATCATGGCTCCTCTTCACGGGACTGCTCGGCGCATGGATCAGCGCTGTCCTGCTCATCCCTCGCGTGAAGAACCATCCTCGGCTCGCGAACGCGATGACCTTTCCCGATCTTCTCAACGTCACCTACGGACCCACCGTCGCCCTGGTCGCCGGGATCATCTCTGCGGTCGGATATCTCGGCTTCACGAGCTCTCAGATCCTGGCCGGCGCCAAGCTCGCCGAGGGCACCTTCGTTTCCCTCGATCGAGAGACGGCACTCCTCATCATGGGGGCGACTGCGGTGGGCTACACCGTGCTCGGGGGGCTCAAGGCGGTCATCTACACGGACACGATCCAGTGGATCATCCTGATGGCGGGGCTGACGCTCTTCGGGCTCCCGATCTGCTTCCACTACGTCGGAGGGTGGGAGACGATCCGAAGTACGGTTCCTCCCGAGATGCTCTCGCTCACCGCAGTCAGCCCGGCGACCTTCGTGAACTGGATGATCACCATCCTCCCGATCTGGTTCGTCGGCATGACCCTCTACCAACGGATCTATGCGTGTCGCGATGCGGCCACGGCCAAACGCGCGTGGCTCCTGGCCGGGCTCTTCGAGTGGCCGATCATGGCATTCCTCGGAGTCGTGCTCGGCCTCATGGCGCGGGTCGCCGCAGAACAGGGCCTCTTCGCTGAACTCGGCGCGGCCACGGTCGGCCAGATGGACGCGGAAACCGGTCTCCCGATGCTCCTCCGCGTCGCCCTCCCGACCGGCGCAATGGGAATCGTGCTCTCCGCCTACTTCTCCGCGATCCTCTCCACTGCAGACAGCTGTCTCATGGCGAGCTCAGGGAACATGGTCTCGGACATCGCCGGAAGGATCGGGATTCTCCCGGACGGGAAGCGCCTCCTCCGGACGTCGCAGATCGTCACGCTGATCCTGGGAGCCGTCTCGCTCGCTCTTGCGTGGGTGATGACGAGCGTGCTCGACCTCATGCTCTACTCCTACGCGTTCATGGTCTCGGGCCTCCTCGTTCCGGTTCTCGGCGCGCTCTACTGGCGGAAGAGGAGTCCGGCCGCGGCGCTCTTCGCCATGGTCACCGGAGGCACGATCACCGTCGTCCTCGAACTCTCGGGCCGCGTGCTTCCGCTCGGGCTCGACCCCAACGCGTTCGGCGTGTCCGCCGCCGCAGTCGTCTTCGTGTTCGTGACGGCCTTCTTCGGACGCACCGTCCGCGAAGACGCGAGACTCGGCGGCTACGCGCGATCGGAGGCCAGTCCTCACTGATGACGAAGCAGCCATCGCCCCGTCGGAAGACGAAGGAACCAACCGAGGCCGCGAGTCGCATCGGGTCCTGCGCCCGGCCGGACGCCGACCCCGGCGGACACTCAGGCAGCAGCTTGGGCCCACGCACCGGCCCCGAACGAGGCGCACGCGCGGACCAGCGCACGGCCCCGATGTCCATGGCCCCGAGTGACGCTGAACAGCGCCCTGTTCGTCACTCCTCCAGGATCGAGCTGAGCGAGTCTGCGCTACGAAAGAACCTCGCGTTTCTGCGGACTCGGATCGGCGACGAGCCGATCATCTCCTCCGTGGTCAAAGCAAACGCCTATGGCCACGGGGTCGACGACTTCGTCCCGATGGCCGAGCGCCAAGGCATCCAGCACTTCTCCGTCGCGTCGAGCTACGAGGCCAGCTGCGTGCTTGGAGCCGCGTCCCCCGAAGCAACGATCCTCATCATGGGAATCCTCTACTCGGAGGACCTTCCCTGGGTCATCGGACACGACATCGAGTTCTTCGTCTTCGATCTGGATCGACTCAGGGAATCCGCCCAAGTGGCGCGTTCGCTCGGAAAGCAGGCGAAGATCCACATCGAGGTGGAAACGGGTGGGAATCGACTCGGACTTCCGGAAGCGCAACTCCCCGAGGCGGTCTCTCTTCTCCAAGAGCACAGACGCGATCTCAGGTTCGTCGGACTCTGCACTCACTTCGCCGGGATCGAGTCGCTCGCGAATCAGTTCCGGATCCGGCGACAGCTGGCCAGGTTCGAGGAGATGACGAAACAACTCCGCACCGCCCGCTGTCTCCCAGAGATCCGGCACACCGCGTGTAGCGCCGCCGCGCTCGCGTTTCCCGAAACCGTCATGGACCTAGTTCGGATCGGCACTGTCCAGTACGGTATGTGGCCCAGTCCCGACATCGAAGCACTGGTCCGTGGAACGGTCGGAGGCCGCTCGGGGCTCCAGCGCGTGCTCAGCTGGAAGACTGACATCATGCACATCAAAGAAGTCAGAGAGGACGAGTTCGTCGGCTACGGTACGAGCTTTCAGGCGCCACGCTCGATGCGGATCGGCGTGATCCCGGTCGGCTACGGTACCGGACTTCCCCGTAGCGTATCCAACCGTGGCCAGGTCCTCGTGCGGGGCCGAAAGGCGCCGATCGTGGGACTGGTCAACATGAACGCGTGCATGGTAGACGTCACCCACATCCCCGAGGCGAAGGTGGGAGACGAAGTGGTCTTGGTCGGAAAGCAGAAGAACAACTCGATCAGCATCCGCTCCTTCTCGGAGTTCACCTACGCGCTCAACAACGAGTTCCTCTGCAGACTTCCCAATGCGATCCCGAGGAGTGTCGTCCGGTGACTGAGAACCCCGGGAGGGCGATTCCGGTACGTCCACGAGGGGACGACGACGAACAAGTCGAACTCCGCCGCGAGCTGCACCGCTATCCCGATCTCTCCAATCAGGAAGGCGCCACTGCGGCGCGCCTTCGCGGGTATCTCGAACGCCACCGGCCGGACCGGATCGTGACCGGCGTGGGAGGCTCGGGACTGCTCGCGGTCTTCCGAGGAGAGTCCCCGGGGCCTCGGATCGCGTTCCGGGCCGAGCTCGATGCCCTTCCGATCGAGGAGTCGCTCGATCTCGAGTACGGCTCGACCGTGCCCGGTGTCTCCCACAAGTGCGGTCACGACGGACACATGGCCATAGTGGCGGGGCTTGCTCCAATCCTGGCCCGACGCCGCCCGCTCCGCGGAGAGGTCCTCCTGCTCTTCCAACCCGCAGAGGAGACGGGTGAAGGAGCGGCGCGTGTCGTTCAAGCACCGGCATTCACCGAACTCGCCCCCGACCGGATCTATGCGCTTCACAACCTGCCCGGGTTCTCACTCGGGACCGTGGTCGTGCGCCGCGACGTGTTCGCGTCCGGCTCGATCGGGCTCGACATCCGGCTCTACGGCGTGACGTCACACGCCGCCGAGCCCGAACGCGGGGTGAGTCCAGCACGAGCCGTCGCGAAACTGATCGAGACGATCTCGACCATCGGCCCCCCCGAGTCGGCTCCACTCGAGGATCCGCCAGGAATGTCGACGCCCAAGTCATCCGTGCCGGGAACGTTGGCGACCGTCATCCACGCTCGAGTCGGAGATCCGGCGTTTGGGGTCACTCCAGGATACGGTGAGGTGCTGGCGACGTTGCGCTCTCCGGATTCCGGGGAGCTCGCACGGCTCACGGACCGGATCGAAACGCTGGCCAGGAACGTAGCGGCCGAGCGCGGCCTGAGGGTGGAGCTCGAGAGAACCGAGGAGTTCCACGCAACGACGAATGATCCAGAGTGTGCGGAGGTCGTACGCCGGGCAGCGCAATCGTTGGGATCAGAGGTGAACGTCCCCGAGCAGCCGTTCCGGTGGTCCGAAGACTTCGGACGATTCACCGAGGTCGGAGCCGGCGTCCTCTTCGGATTGGGATCGGGAACCGATCAACCCGCACTTCACCGTCCCGAGTACGACTTCCCCGACGAACTACTCGCCCTCGGAACCAGCCTGTTTCTCGAGATCGTGTCGATCGAACTCGGCCTACCCCTCGCGTGAGCTACGAAACGCGTCGATTCCGGCCTTCGCTCCCTGGATCACCGCGGAGACCCGACGTCCGTTGTCTCGAAGTTCGTCGATCCCGCCCAGAAGATCCTGAACTTCCTCCTTCGCGCTCCGGCTGATCGTCTCGATCTGCCCAGCCGTGTCCTCGAGCCGGGCGATCAACATCTCCGACCTCGCGATGGCGCGCCTCACATCGGGGACGAGTTGATTCGCATCGTCGATGAACTCACTCGTCACCCGCGCGGCACGTCCGATGTCGAGGAGCGTCTTCACGAACACCGCGATGACGCCGAGACCGACCAATGTCCCGATCGCTATCAGTGCCCCTTGCATCTCCGGTGTCATGATCCCTCCTCTGGCGAAACGGACCCGTTCCATCCGTAGTCGCCTTCCGATCTCCAGCCTGTCTCCAACTCCATTCAGCGACTCGTCGAGTTGCGTCCACGACTCCTCGAGTTCCGTTCACACTCATCGAGTTCCGTTCACATTCATCGCGTTCTGTTCACGCTCATCGAGACAATCGTCATGCCATTCCTAGAGCCTCCTCACGCGAGACTTCTCGGCGGTAGTCGCACCGCCTCGCGAGTAGGCCCACACGATCGGAATCGAGGAGGAGAGGACTCCGTGGGAACCGGGCTCCACCCCTACAACGCCACTCGAAACGGACCCTGCATTTCGTTGGCCATCAATCCGTTGAGGAGCCTGACCATCTGACGAACCAGCGTCTGCACGCACCGAATCCAGGCACGGTCGAAAGCCTGCCGCTACGAAGGCGCTCCACTGACAGTGGGTCAGGACCACGCCGGCAACGGCCGAGTCCGAAACGGCGTTTCGTCTGCACCGGCGGATTGCTTGTAAGAACGACAACGCAGCTGTAAGCCCATACCCGACTGCGGACCCCACCCTTCAGGCGAGCACAATCCGAAGCGCCCTGCCCAGGACCGATGCCCGCCGTGGAAGGGTCTCCACAACCGCTTCTCGCTTCGGCAGAAACGGTGGGTCCACATGATCTGCCGTGGGCATCACCCCACCTGACCGGACATTCGTGCGGCCACAGAGACCCACTTGGGCACGGCTGTTGCTTCCATCGGGTTTGGAGAGCGTTCGACCAGTCGCTCTGGTCCGAGTCGAAACGCCAAGTGGAAAGGAGATCACCATGACACAAATCGCATTCAACTTCGTAGTAGCCCTCCTCTTCACGGCGCTCGCCGCTGCCGTCGACATCACCGTCTTCCGTGACCGGGATCGTTGGAGATTTCGGAGGCGCCAACTCGTATCCGTTCTGATGAGCGCATGGGTCATCGGGTCGGCTTGGAACTTCGCGTTCGGGAATCCCGCGCTCGGGTGGATTCCGTACCTCACACCGTTCTTCGTCGTCTCCTGGGTGGGCTACGGACTTTGTCTGTTCGGCGCGTGGCGAAGGGGCCCCGTCCTGGAGGACGAGCAGCCCACGCACCGAGTCGAGAGTGAGCTCGAGAGGGCCGCAGGCATCGTCGTGAGTTCCTACTTGGTCGTCCTCTTGCTCGCGGTGCTCGCCGTACTCCTCGGGCGTTCTGTACTCGGCGTCGCCGCCTGACCAGCACAAGGCGCGATTCTGGTCTATCCTTGCGCGCATGACTCACTTCATCGACACGGAAGAGGGACGGATCGAGATCAGGCACGCGCCGCCCGCGGATTGGCAGGTTCCCACCTGGTGGCACGCGCTCACGCTCCAGCGCGCCCGGGCTGGCACATCGCCCCACCCTTGGCAGATCCAGCTACCAGCGGATCAATGCATCGCGGGCGTACCGGCGTTCCCTTTGACCCACGCAAGTCGGGAGCAGGCTGTGGCCGTCTCGAAGTTCCAGCGCCTCGTTCTTCCCGCGGCACTGGGCCTCTTCCTCGAGTACGAATTCCTGGGCACCGTGCTCCCCCTTCCCTATCTGGGCGAGGAGTCGGACGGAAGGTGGTCCTCCGGACTGCTCCTTCTCGGCCACTCGACGGCGATGAAGGCAGGAGCGGAAGACGCGACGCGCAAGGAAGCGTATGAAACCGCCTTCGGGCCAGGTGCGACGCAACTCCTTCTCTCCTTCGTCCACGCGTGTACGGAAGCTTGGGCTCAGGCGGGACTACCTCCGCGGAAACTGGGGCCGCTCGAAGTGTCTCCGATCGACGGCTCTCGTTCGCTCTTCGCGGACTTCGGCGTCGCCGAGAACCGGCTCGTCCACCTTCCTCCGCAGATCGACGAGGACGACCCGATCTGGCTGCCGATGAGGCGATCAGGGTCGTCAGTCGTGTGGCGGATCGAGGGCAACTCCTGACGGCACGGTGAGTGAGTGCTGCCGAGCCCGAACCGGAGTCGACCGGCCGTCGGCAGACTCCCGACCACGAACTACCCGATCACAAACTAGTAGCTGTGCTCCCCGATCTTCGTCTTCCCGCGGAACGCCCAATAGATGACAGCCGAGTAGGTGAGAACGAACGGCATCCCGATCATCGCGATGATGAGCATGATCCAGAGCGTCTTCTGGCTCGACGCGCCGTTCCAGATCGTCACCGAATGTGCGACCTCGTTGGAGGCCGTCACCAGGTTCGGGAAGAGCGCCGCGCCAAACAGTCCAACGAGCGACAAGATCAAGACGCAGCTGGAAGCGAATGCCTGTCCCGTCCCGCCGTTGTAGAGGCTCCGCGGAATGTTCGCGACCGCAAGCATGGCCACGAGCGCGAACCCGGCCGCCCACGGATGCTGCTCGAAGTTCGCCGTTGCCCGCGGGATCCAGAGAATCGTGGCGACGGTGGTGAACATGAAGAGGACGAGGAACAGCCCCCAGCTCCGCCACATCCAGTCCCGTAGCCTCTTCTGGAACTCGCCTTCCGTCTTGAGATAGAGGAAGAGCCCGCCGTGCATGGCGAAGAGCGTCAGGGTCAAGAGACCCACGAGGATCGGATAGGGCGTCAGCTGGTCGAGCACCGTCCCGTGGAAGTTCCCTTCGGCATCGAGTGGAATGCCGAGCATCGCGTTCCCGGTCGCTACGCCGAAGAGGAGCGTCGCGAGCGCAGATCCAGCGAAGAACGCCCAGTCCCAGAACCGTCTCCAGCCGGGAGACTGAACCTTGGAACGGAACTCCAGAGACACCGCACGCGAGATGAGCGCGAGGAGGAGGAGCATGAACGCGGTGTAGAACCCGGAAAAGACCGTGGCGTAGGCGTGCGGGAACGCAGCAAAGAGTGCGCCACCGAACGTCACGAGCCAGACTTCGTTTCCGTCCCAGAGCGGCCCGATCGAGTTCATGGAGAGGCGACGCTCGTGGTCGGTCTTCGGGACGAACGGATGGAGGATACCCACCCCGAGATCGAAACCATCGAGCACTGCATACCCTGCGAGGAGGACGCCGAGGAGGAGGAACCAGGTCACGGACAATGCTTCGTACGACATCGGTGCCCCCTTCTCAGGATTCCGCAGACTGCGGGTTGCCGGTCATCCGTCCCGATTCGGACGCACGTTCCTTCACCGCTCCAAGCAGCCCCTTGGGGCCACCGGACCCGGAGTCCTCGTGCGGGGTCGGGCCGTGTTTGATCTTTCGGTCGAGCACGAACACCCAAACCGCGGCGAGACCGAGATAGATGAGTCCGAACCCGATGATCGAACCGAGAACCTGACTCGCCCGAACGGTCGGACTCACGGCATCGAGAGTGCGCAGGCCGAGCGTCTCGTCGTACTCCACGACACCACTAGGACCGACGACGACGTCTCCGTTCGCCGTCCACTCGACGGGTGGATGGACGATCCAGGGTTGTCGCCCCACCTCGGCCGCCACCCAACCCAGCTCGTTCGACACGACCGGTAGAATGACCGCGAAGACGAAGACCCAAAGAAGCCATCTTTGCTCGTAGAGCTTCCCGCGCCATCGAAGGAAGGACGAGAGGAGAGTCAGACCGATGAAGAGCATCCCGAGCGAAATCATCACATGATAGCTCGCGAATGAGGGACCGAGCGGCGGACGATCCTCTTCCCGGAACCGGTCCAATCCGACCACCGTCGCATTCGGGTCCTGGAAGAGGAGCATGCTGAGTCCACCGGGGACCGCGATGTTCATCCTGACCGTCTCGGACTCTGCATCCGGTATCCCGAACAGCGACATGTCGGCCGGACCGGTCTCGAAGTGCCCCTCGAAGGCCGCCATCTTGGCGGGTTGATGCTCGTAGACGCTGTCGGCCTGGAAGTGGCCGGAAACGAGCGCAGCAAGCGACGCCACGGTCGCGAGAACGAGGGCTCCGTCGAACGATCTGCGTGCGAACTCCTCGTGACGTCGCTTCAGCAGGTACCAAGCCGAGATCGACATGACGAAGAACGCGCCCATGATGAACGCACCGATCCAAACGTGGACGAGCCGGTGCACGGTCGAAGGATTGAAGACCATAGCCCAGAAGTCGACGATCTCCGCCCGCATGAGCGGGGCTCCGTCCTTCATCACCTCCACGCCGTCGCGTATGACCGGAACGATGTGGTGTCCGGCGGGAGTCTGCTGCCAGCTGTTCGCGACCACGATCCAGACGGAGGAAAAGATCGAGCCGAGCGCCACCATCAAAGTGGAGAAGAAGTGCATGCGCGGCCCGACTCTGTCCCAACCAAAGACGAGAACGGCCAGGAACCCGGACTCGAGGAAGAACGCGAAGATTCCTTCGGCCGCGAGTGCGGACCCGAACACGTCTCCGACGAACCGTGAGTAGGTTGCCCAGTTCGTCCCGAACTGGAACTCCATCACGATCCCGGTCGCGACACCGATCGCGAAGTTGAGCGCGAAGATCTTGGTCCAGAACCGCGCGGCGGTGTCATAGATCGCCTTCCCTGTCCGGAGGTGGGAGCCCTCGAGCCAGACGAGGACGACACCCATGCCGATCGTGAGCGGCGGGAAGATGTAGTGGAACGCGATGGTCAACGCGAACTGGAGTCGTGAGAGGAAAACGGCATCCATCGAACACTCCTCACATCGATCGGGGCGGAGAGGTCGGTCTGGAGAAACGGAGCACCATACCTGATGGAGACCCGTTCCTCCAGACATCCGCAACTTGACGATTCCTTATCTCCAGAACGAGGATTGCGACAGGACCCAACCGTGGAGCAGATGTGTATCTGAGAAATGTCGTCGATGCGTCGAAGGATCTCGCCGAGACCCGTTCCCGCAAGAAGAAGGCCGAGCGGATCGGTGGCCTCTTGTCCGAA
Source organism: Candidatus Eiseniibacteriota bacterium (assembly GCA_020633975.1). Taxonomy (GTDB): domain Bacteria; phylum Eisenbacteria; class RBG-16-71-46; order CAIMUX01; family CAIMUX01; genus JACKCR01. The sequence goes on from JACKCR010000002.1 coordinate 1,982,843, forward strand.
GCAGCCCACGCGGATCGAGGCGCGGATCGGGGAGACACCCCAGGAGCAGACAGTGGAGTGGTCCCTGCTCGTTCCGTGTCGACTGAGATCGCGGTCCTCGTGGGTCTCCTCTTGGGCAAACCTCGCCAAGGCAGGCTCGGCGTCGGGTACGCTGCGGCCTTCAGCGTCGACACACCTCCCGCCGCAACATCGTCCCTGACCACCGTAGATGTGGACGATGCGCTCACCCAGATCGCAGCGCTCGCGGGATCAGGTTCCCAGCAAGGGCGCAGCGAAGCACTGACTCGTCTTTTCTCCCGCGCCACCCGAGAGGAGCAGGAGTTCCTTCGCCGCGTGCTGACCGGCGAAGTTCGGCACGGGGCGCTGGAAAGCCTCGTACTAGACGGCGTTGCGGCCAGCGCTGGAGTAAACGGAGACGCCCTCAGGCGTGCCGCAATGCTCACCGGTGACGTCGCGGGAACGGCGGCGCTCGCATTCTCGGGCGGAGACGAAGCGCTCGCTGCTGTCGGACTCACCCCGTTGACTCCGGTGCTGCCGATGCTCGCACAGACCGCGAAGACTCCGGCCGACGCGATCTCCGCCGCAGGGCACGCGTCCGTCGAATACAAGCTCGATGGCATCCGGATCCAGGCGCATCGCAAGGGAGACCAGGTCGCGATCTTCACACGCGCCCTCAACGAGATCACGGACCGCCTTCCCGAAGTCGTGCGCGTGATGAGAGCCCTCCCCGTCCACACGATCGTGCTCGACGGAGAGGCACTCGGTCTCAGATCGAACGGGAGTCCGCTCCCCTTCGAGGAAACGATGAGTCGTGTGAGTTCGGAAACAGTGCGAGACGACGTTCCCATCCTTCCCTTCTTCTTCGACATCCTCCATGTCGACGGCCGAGACCTGCTCGACCGTCCCCTCACCGAGCGATGGTCCGAACTCGAACGATGCGTGCCTAGCGGGCATCTCGTCACACGGACCTGGACGGAAGACGGCGAAGAGGCGTTGTCGTTCCTCGAGCGCTCCAAGGCCGCTGGGCACGAAGGCATCCTGGTCAAGGGAAGCGCATCGACCTACGAGGCCGGGCGCCGCGGCGCGAAGTGGCTCAAGGTGAAGCCTGCGCACACACTCGACCTCGTCATCCTCGCAGCGGAGTGGGGCAGCGGCCGGAGAGAGGGCTGGCTCTCGAATCTCCACCTGGGCGCGCGGGATCCCGAGTCCGGCGGCTTCGTGATGCTGGGGAAGACGTTCAAGGGGCTCACCGACGAGATGCTGAAGTGGCAGACGGAGCAGTTCCTCTCCCTAGAAACGCGGCGCACGAAGCAGATCGTCTACGTTCGCCCCGAGGTCGTGGCCGAGATCGCGTTCGACGGCATCCAGCCCTCGCCTCGCTATCCGGCCGGAATGGCGCTCCGGTTTGCACGGGTCAAAGCGTACCGACCGGACAAGCCGGCGGATCAGGCCGATACGGTCGATACGGTTCGAGAGATCTTCCGGAGGAGCCGCGGCGAGTCGGAAGTAGACGAGTCGAACGAGGGCGAGTCGAACGAGGGCGAGTCGGGCACGGGCGACTCATGATCTGAGGAGACGGCGCCCCCCTCGCTCGAACGCGTCTGGACCCTCTCTCACGACGCAGCAGCACGGTCGTCGCGGCACGTGACGTACCCCTCACATGCGGAATCGGAGCGCGAGAATGTAGTAGCTCTCTGGGTAGGTCCAATCAGTGCCAACGTAGGTACCGTCGATCAGCCCTCCCCCATCGCTGCCGCGTCCCTCCCAGGAAGCCTCGATCACATACGGACGGCCAGCGGTTCCGTCGACCGAGAACTGCACATCCGCCCCGATGATCGCGTCGAACGGCAGGTTCTCTACCTTCGCATGCTTCGACTTCACCAGCGCGTTCGGCCGCGTGTCGGTGTAGACGAAGTCGACGGACGCAGTTCGCGTGTCCGGACTCACTGATCCCGAGAAGGTGAGCGTTCGGACACCACCGTCTACGGTCTCTTCCATTCCTCCGGTAAAGCCAAAGCCGGTCCACTCCATCACTTGGAGGAGATGGTTGAGCGAGCTGTCCTCTCCGATCCACCACGGTTCGTACTGATGGGGCGCATAGAACGAGAAGTCGACCCGAGCCGTACGCCGAAGCGCAGCCATCCACTCGTCGTCGATCCCGATCGGGTAGGGCACACTCGAAGTGCCTCCACGAGTGACGACCACCTCGGACTCTCCCACCTGAACGCCGTTGGGTACGATGGCCGAGATCGCAAAGTCGACCCACTGCGTGATCTGCGCTTCGATTCCGCCGATCTCGAGGACTCCGTCTCCCTGCACTCCCCCGAAGTTCTGCCCTTGGACCGTGACCGGATCCCCGGCCTTGGCGTACGGAGGCGTGACCCCGGTGACGACGGGGACGCGCTCCACGAGGAGGTCACCCAGGTCCACGCGCTGACTCGTCGCACCCGTCCATGGAATCTCGATGGCGACGTAGGCGGTGTCGCTACCTGCCACGACGCGCAGTTCACTCGGTCCGCCGAACACGTCCCCGACGAGCGAGAAGCGGCCATCCGCACCGGTGGGAATGCTGGTCCAGCCGCCTTCGTACACCGTGCCGTCGATCCTCTTGATCGAGCGCGGGACATACCCCGACTGTGGATTGCCGCTCCCGTCGACGAGACGTCCGGTGACGCTGTAGGACCATCCGGAACGCTGAAGCATCACACCGAACTTCTTCGCGTCCGGCCCCAAAGCCGTCTCGATCTCGTTGCGGAGCGCATCGATCCCGAGATGCCGCTTCGAGTAGAGCGCGAATACGTCGCTCCAGGGAAGGTCGACGACCGGCACCGGGACCATCTGACCGGACGTGAGGTCCCGCATTTGCGGCTCGCTCCGCACGAGCGTGGCGAGCATCACGGACGGGAACCCCTCGAGCCCAGGATAATCTCGGGTGAGCGGAGTGAAGCCCTGGAAGATCGTGTACGGGTCGAGCAGGTCGAGCGAGCCGACTCCGCCCGTGAGGAAGTACTGCACGAGGTACGCGTAGTCCTCGACCATGTACGTGCGCCCCATCTCGTCGCGGATCCCGTGGCCGGAGAGAAGCGGCGCCTGTCCTTCGAGTGACGACTGCGCGTCGTCCCCAACGATCACATGGGTCAGGTAGTGACCTATCTCGTGCGCGACGGTGCCCGCGTTCGACGTCAGTTTGAGGTGCACCGTGGGTCGAACGATCCTGCCGGCGCTCCCAAGACTCCTCCACCAGAATCCGGTGTAGTAATCGCCGTCCCACTCATAGCGGAGGCGAAGGCGACTTCCCATTTCCGTCTCCGCCGCCGTACGCATGGTTGGCGACAAGGCACTGAGGAAGCCGTCGATATAGGTCTGGGCCTGAAGCTCCAGGTTGATCCGGCGTTCGGCATCGGTGCTGTTCGGAGTGATCTTGCAGATCCAGTACTTGCTGAACGGCGCGGGTGGCGCCACGGCGAGACGTACCGCAGCCCCCTCTCCAGGATGAACGAGGAAGTTCAGGGCCTCGGCTTGCTCCGACTCGGGAGGCACCCCGACCCACCGGGCAGTCCCCGCGAGTTGATCGTCGAAACAACCCTCGACCTGTCCGTAGCCCAGGAGCACGACGTGTTCCGCGCCGTCCAGACCGACGGAGAGGATTGCAGGCTCCGTACCCTCGTACTCGATCTGATACCCCACTCCCGAGAGGGGCGCATCCGGCCCGTCCAGAATCGGAGCTACGTTGAGCGAGCCGCTCTTCCCTTCCGGAAAGGAGAAGGTGCATTGCGTGACGTCGTCGTAGAGAGATTCACCCGCTTCCAGCGTCTCCTCGTAGACGACTTCATCACCGAGCCGCCAATCGACAGGATCGTCACCCGGCTCCGAGTTGGTGATCTTCTCACGCTCCGAACAGCCGGAAACTGCGAGTGCTCCGAGAAGCGCGATGCCGGTCAGAGCCCCTGTGAGGCCGAAAGCGTGGTGCTGCGATCGAGATCCGTGCGGGTAGCGAAGCATCTCCAACTCCCTCGAGAAGCTCTGAAGCGTGGGTCCTCTCTTCAGCTTTCGGAGCGTGCACGCTGTCTTCTTGAAGTGTACCCATCGATCGATCGGTCCCCCGTCGCCGGGCTCCCAGCGAACGCGTCCACCGATCGAAAGGCCTGCTTCTCTCGCAAGGAGTTGCGTGCCGAGGCAGTAAGTGGGGATGATCCATCACTCGCGGATTTTTCTCGGCACGTGGCGGCGAACGCGAACGCTGGCCTCGGTCGGACAGGGCGTTTCAGTCTCGATGGACGTTCTGACAACGAACGCAGTAGTAGGTGCTGCGGCCGGGTCGTCCTTGACGCGGCTAGCGCTTCGGCGAGACGCAGAGCGTGACGGTGGAGTTACTCGCCGTGCGGCGCTGACTCGCGGCGGCCGGCGAGATCGTCCGCCAGCGCCCGCGCCACCAAGGACGCCACCTCACGGCTCCCCTTCCCGTTCACGTGCACGTGATCGGTGAAGAGGTCGAGCCGCCCGGAGAGGGGATTCGAGAGCTCGATCAAGCGACAGCCCTTCTCCTCCGCCACCGCTCGATCGGCGTCTTCGCAGGCCTGGAAGGCGCGGCAGAGCGCTTCGTGGGAGAGGAGCACCCAGTCGTAGCGGATCCGGTCGACGACCTCCGCGCGATTCTCCGGGGTGGGAAGGTGCGGCTGCGTCACTAGCACCGGTTCGGCCCCGAAGTTGCGGCAGATGTCGACGAAGGTCCTCAGGTTGAGCGTGTACTGATCGATCCCCGCCTGCGAAACCGAGTCAGAGTACTCCCCCTCCGGTAGCCTTCCCTCGTCACCGTAGTGCGCAAACATCCCAGGCAACGCCGCCAGGATGCGGAAGAGGTGCACGCGATCGAGCAGCCTCAGAACGGGTGACGGCGGATAGTGTTCGTGGGTCGGACGGGACATCGGGCGGATGTAGCGGAGCGGCGTCTGCTCGGGGCTGATCTGGTTCATGTACTTGATGTCGTTCCAGGCATTGCAGAGGAGGACGATGTCGGGGTTGTAGAAGTGGACCTCCGAGACCAACCGTCCGATGGAGTCGAAGCTGGAGTGGCCCGGGACCCCGCCGTTGATGATCCGGACCCCGTTGAATCCCTCCTCGCGCAGCAGCGTCTCCACCCGGTGCGGCCAGTCGTCTTCCTCCCGGGCCGAGGTGTCGAACACGAACGAGCCTCCCAGGATGACGATCCGGATCTCGCCTGGCGGCTTCGCAGCAGGGAACCCGCGGCCGCGGTACCCGTTCCGGACGTAGGCCCGAACCACGCCGGGCGCCGAGTCCGACACGTCTTGATCGAAGTCAGCCAGGCGGTTGATGGAGAAAGCGGAGACGTCGTAGGCCAGGGAATGGCTGAGCTGCTCTTCCCGCGAGGCAATGGGGCGGGCCTGGAAGAAGACCTCCGACACCCCCAAGAGGAACCCGCCCGTCAGGAGGAGCAGGAACCACTTGGCGGCCCAGTCCCTTCCGTCCAAGAAGCGAAGGAGGCCCCAGCGCCGGCAGGCCGAGCCGAAGAGGATCAGCCCCACCCCGAGCGCGACGATCTCGATCCGCGCTCTCCGGATCACCTCGAGGCCGTGCGCGTCGAGGACCTTGTCGTCAGCGAAGTGCTCGAGGAGGAGCGGGGAAGTGAAGATGAGGGCGGCCAGGCAGAAGAACCCGAAGAGAATGAGGAGGGCGCTCAAGGTCCGGCCATGGCCGGGTGGAGATGTGGATTCTCCCGGTGTCATCCCGCCCATTCTTCCACCTGATTCGAGGGACGTGAGATCGATGGCTTCCCGAAGGTTTCAGTTTAGACACTCGGTCTGATCGCCGAAAGCGCCAAACGAGTTCCTCGAACCCGGCCGGCAGCCCGCCTGCTAACCGCCCATGGACCGGCGGACGATGACTGCATATCCGCCGGTCGCAGCCGCTAGATGCGAGGGACGTTCTGGCAACGAACGCAGTAGTAGGTGCTGCGGCCGGGTCGTCCTTGACGCTCCCGCTCGATCCGCGTGCGGCAACGGTAGCAAGGCTCCCCTGCTCGTTCGTAGACCCAGAGGGTTCCGCCTGGCCCGAACCTCGTCGTCCTCACCGCGGTCTCCAGGTTCTTCCGCATCAGCACGCGGGTGTCCCGAAGCAGTTTGCGCAGCGAGTCGTCGGGGATCCCGGAGACGGGAAGAAACGGATCGATCGCGGAGAGGAAGAGCATCTCGGACTTCCACACGTTTCCGATCCCCGACACGACGCGCTGATCCAAGAGCGCCTCTCCAATCGATCGATCGCGCCGACCGTCGTGTGAAGCTTCGCTCGGACCAACGTCTGAGCCGTTCCTCGCGGCCTCGTCCGAGGCGTGGTCCGAGGCGTCGTCCGCGCCGTCGTCTCGGTCGCCGACGAGCGAACGCGAGGTTGCCGCACGAAGCCGCGCAATCGCTTCCTCCATGTCGAACGTAGGACCGAGTAGATCCGGCCCGAGCGCAACGAGCACCGGGAGCCTCTTCACCTCGTCTGCGGTCAGCAGCTCGATGTCTGGCGCAGAGAAACAGACGGCAACGAACCGCTCGTTCTCCAGGACGACGCGGCTCAAGTGCTCGGGCAGTTGCCAACGCTCGCCTGGTCGGTAGATATGCCAGGACCCACTCATCTTCATGTGCGAATAGAGCGCGACGTCATCGTCGAAGTGGATGAGCAGGTTCTTCCCGCGTGCCTCCACCGCCACCACCACGCGTCTATCTCGACGGAAGCGGAGCAGCTCCGGGCGCCGGGCCCAGTACCGCAAGACGGGACGACCCACGAGGGCGAGGGAGAGATGGTGAGCGCTACGGTGGATCGTGTCGCCCTCAGGCATCGAGCGATCCCTTGCGCCGGTAGAGTCCCTTGTACGTCGAGCGGAAGCCTTCCTCCTCGAGGAACTGCGCAAGGAACGATTTCGCCGGGTCTTCGCCGTCGATCTTCGTCACGGTGAGTGCACGGTTTCTCCCCTTCGCGGGGAGCCCCGAGAGCGTCGCGGCGAGAACGCGCGCCGCGGCGGACCGTTCGGGCTCGACCTCCGGCAGGAACGTCAGGAGGCTTCGCTCGGTCCGCCCGATGTAGGCGAGAAGCCTCCCCTCGTGCAGAACGACTTGCGCCCCGGCCACGCGACCCGGACGCGCTCCGGTCGTCTCGGGCCAGCGCAACGCCGCACCATACGGATTGGCAGGATCGGTCGCCGCGAGTACGTAGGGCGACGGCTCGGTGCTCGCGCCCGCTTCCCGCAACGCTCGGAGTCGATCGTCGGCCCCGGGAAGCGCGAACTGCGTCGCACCCAGCCCGGCCACGAAGTAGCCACGACGGACGCGGCCCGACTCCTCCATCGCCTTCAGCACCGGGTAGACGAGCGAGAATCCGCCGACGAGCCCCTCCGCCTGCGTGCTCTCCCGAAGGAGGACGCCGTGACGTTGGAGCAACTGCTCCGCGAGCGCGGTACGCCGCTCGGTCTCTGTCGGATCGCTCTCTTCCCTTCGCGGCAAGAGCGACCAGCGTCCCTCGGTCCCGGAGGGACCCACTGTGCGCGGGCGATAGCCTCGCGCCCTCGGATCCCGCCGATTCCGTCGACTCGAGCGCTCTCCCTGGGTCTGGCGGAGGAAGGAGCGAAGCGGAGCGAGCGTATCGTTCGTGACCACGCCCTCCCACACGAGGAGCCAGAGTGCGTCCGCGAGATCCTGCGGGAACCCGCCCAGATCCTTCGCCATCTGCGCAAAGAAGACCGCGCCGCGACTCGTCAGATACTCGCGGATCGACTGCATCGACTCTTGGTGACGCGACGTTTCCGCAGAGTCTCCGTGGTCTGCGTGCTTGGGCGCTCCGGGAGACGATGAAACGACACCAGCCGTCGATCCCAACTCGCCAACTGGGCCCAGGAATGGGTAGTGCTCGGTGAGGTACAACACGATCCGTCCGTCGTGCGTTCCGATCGGTTCGATCCCGCGCCACATGAGCTCGCCCGCGTAGCAGAGTTCGTCGAGCATGCTGGGCTGGTAGTCCTCGATGCGCGCGGGCAGGATCTCCGTCTCGAGATCCGAGGCGGGAAGCGGACAGCCTTGCAGCTGCTCGATCACCCGCAGGAGTCCGTCGAAGCCGCGAAGGGGTCGCGCCAGTCCGTGCCACTCGGGCAGGAATCGTCCGAGCGCCGTCGGATCGACCGGCTCGATCTCTGCGCGCAGACGGGCCAGACTCTGCTGTTTGAGACGACGGAGTACGGAGGCGTCGCACCACTCCGTGCCGCGTCCTCCCGGAAGGAACTCCCCCTCCACGATCCGCCCGGACTCACGCAGACGGTGCAGCACTCCCGTGACAGCAGCGATTCCGAGGCCGAACCGCGCAGCGACGTCTTCCGCTCGGAAGGGGCCGTGAGTGCGCGCGAACCGTGAAACGAGGTCCCCGAGCGGGTCGGCGACGGACTCGAGGAACGCCTCGGGCATGCCGGGCGGAGGAACGACACCCAAGGCATCGCGCAACCGGCCGAGATCCTCGGCCGCGACGTATCGTTTCTCACCACCGATCGGGACGAGCGCGATCCTCCGCGCGCCGACGAGGGCGTCGATCCATTCACTCGTCGGGCTGGGGGCAGCGAGGTCTCCAGCGGAGGCGGACTTCTCGTCGGCAAGGAGTTCTCCGCCATTGACGGGCTTCTCGTCGGCAAGCAGTTCTCCGCCGGTGACGGGCTTCTCGTCGGTAGGGAGCTCTCCTCCAACGCTGACCGCCCGCACCTCCAGCTCTTCCTTCGTCAGGTCGCCGATCGAGAGGAGCGTGTCGTGGAGATCGTCCGCGTGACGGATCCGCTGATCGTCCCCAAGCCGCCGTAGTCGCTTCTCCGTATCCCAGATCACCTCACCATCCAGGAGCGCGCGAAGTTCGGCTTCTCCCAGCAGTTCGCGAAGCTGCGCATGGTCGAGCGAGAGGATCTGCGCGCGTCGTTCGGCGAGCGGAGCGTCGCTGTCGTAGACGAAGTTGCCGACGTACGTGAAAAGGAGACTCGACGCGAAGGGAGACGGTACGTGCGTGTCGACTGTCGCGACCCGGATCCGCCGCGCCGCAACGTCCCGTAGCAGTTCGGTGAGCGAGGGAAGGTCGAAGACGTCGCGTAGACACTCACGATACGTCTCCAGGATGATCGGGAAGCGCTCGAATCGGGCGGCGACCTTGAGAAGGTCCGCACTCCGCTTCCGCTGGGCCCAGAGCGGCGCGCGGGTCGTCGGGTTCCGCTTTGGCAGGAGCAGCGCGCGCCCCGCATTCTCGCGGAAGTGCGAGGCGAAGAGCGAAGTATCGGAGAGCTTCCGTACGACCAGCGACTCGACCTCGTCTGCACGGGGGAAGAAGATCGCCGGATCGGGAGCCGACTCGGATTCGGGCAGACGGAAGACCATCCCGTCGTCGCTGTACATCATGTCGACTTCGAGCCCTTGTTCGTCGGCGAGACGCGAGAGGATCGCGGTCGACCAGGGTGCGTGCACCCGCGACCCGTAGGGCGATAGGATGCAGACTCGCCAGTCCCCTACCTCGTCGACGAACCGCTCGACCACGATCGTCTCTTCGCTCGGCACGACACCGGTCGCTTCGTACTGATCCCGTACGTACGCGACGAGATTGCGCGCGGCAGACTCTTCGAGGCCGTGGTGCTTCCGCAGTCGCTCGATCGCTTGCGGCTCCTCCGCCCTCCCGATCTCGCGCGCGAGCGAGCCGATCGCTCGTCCGAACTCCGGGGCCCGACCGATCCGGTCCCCCTTCCAGAACGGCATCCGCCCCGGTTCGCCGGGCGCGGGGAGCACCGTCACCCGGTTGTGGTCGATGTTTTCGATCCGCCAAGACGACGCGCCGAGGACGAACACCTCACCGGGCCGTGATTCGAAGACCATCTCTTCGTCGAGCTCGCCCACGCGGCGACTCCCGGAACCGTCTCCGTCGGCAAGGAAGACACCGAAGAGTCCGCGGTCCGGGATCGTCCCCCCGTTCACGACCGCGACCCGGCGGGCGCCCTGCCGCGCTTCGATCGTCCCGGAAACACGGTCCCAGGTTATGCGTGGACGGAGTTCGGCGAACTCGTCGGACGGATAGCGTCCGCTCAGCATGTCGAGGACACCGTCGAACGCGCTGCGAGGAAGGTCTGCGAACGGAGCCGCGCCTCGCAGGAGGCGGAAGAGCTCCTCGACGTTGCATCGCTTCACCGCGGCCTCCGCGACGATCTGCTGCGCGAGCACGTCGAGCGGATTGCGCGGGTAATGCGTCGCCTCGACTTCTCCGTCGCGCATCTTCGGCACGACGGCGGCAGAGGCGAGTAGATCGCCCCGGTGCTTGGGGAAGACGACGCCTCTCGACACCGCGCCGACGTGGTGCCCAGCGCGTCCGACCCGCTGGATTCCCGACGCTACGGACGGCGGTGCTTCGATCTGGATGACGAGGTCGACCGCGCCCATGTCGATCCCCAGCTCGAGCGACGATGTCGCCACGATGGCAGGAAGCTCTCCCCGCTTGAGGAGATCCTCCACCCGCATCCGCTTCTCCTTCGAGAGCGATCCGTGATGGGCGAGCGCGATCTCCTCTTCCGCCTCGTCGTTGAGTGCGCCCGCGAGGCGTTCGGCCAAACGACGGCTGTTCACGAACACCATCGTGCTCCGGTGCGCACGGATCAGCTCGACCAGACGCGGATGGATCGACGGCCAGATGCTCTTGACCGGTGGACGCTGCGACGCAGGACCGGACGGAACCTCGTCCGACGGGTCCCCGAGACGGGTCATGTCTTCGACCGGAACCTCGACGACCAGCTCCAGCGCGCGCTTCCGCCCCGCGTCCACGATCTCGACCGGGCGTGGCTCGAACCGGCCGTCCTCGCCTTCGCCCACGACGCCCCCGCCGAGAAGGCGTGCGACCTCGTCGAGCGGGCGCTGCGTCGCGGAGAGACCGATCCGCTGGAGCGGAGCCGGCGCGGACCTCGCAAGCGGTGCTCCGCTACGAGCCGGCAACTTCGCTCCCTCCGACATGCCCGTTGCCGGCGTAGGCGCGTCCTCCCGCGCGGACCCGTTCCGGAGCGCCTCCAGACGCTCGAGCGAAAGAAACAGATGCGCGCCCCGCTTCGTCGCGACGAGCGAGTGGATCTCGTCGACGATCACCGTCTCGACGGAGCGCAACGTTTCCCGCGCCTGGGACGTCAGGAGTAGGTAGAGCGACTCCGGTGTGGTGATGAGGATGTCCGGCGGCCGCCGGACCATGCGCGCGCGGTCGGACTGGGGTGTGTCGCCGGTTCGGATCCCGACTTCGAGTTCGCGGATCGTTTCTCCGGCACGCTCCGCCTCGGCCCGGATCCCGGCGATCGGCGCGCGCAGGTTCCGCTCGACGTCGACCCCGAGCGCTTTGAGCGGTGAGATATAGAGGACACGGCAGCGCGTCCGCTGCGGCGGCTCCGGGGAGACCATGAGTTGGTTCAGCGCAAAGAGGAACGCGGCGAGCGTCTTTCCGGAACCCGTCGGAGCGAGGAGGAGCGTCGACTTCCCCGACGCGATTTCGGGCCATGCCCGATCCTGGGCCGTGGTGGGGCTGTCGAAGGTCCGCTCGAACCAACGTCGGACGGCGGGATGGGCGAACTCGAGCGACGAACTCATGGACGATGGCCTGCTGGCGGACGTGGGTCCAAGACAGGGCGTGGGCGTGGAGCACGACCACCGACCCGAAAGCCCTTCCGGTCCCGCGGAACCTGGAATGCCGAGAGCGATTCTGCGAATTGGAGCGCGAGTCTAGAGGATCGAACACGCGTCGGTCCAACCGTGATTGGGCGCCCGTCTTGGCGAATCCCAACCCCGGATTGGAGTCGCTTGCGACGCATCCCATCCCCCGACTCGGCCGCCGAGACTTTTTTGCCGATCGGTTCAAACGCTCCCCGGTGTCTCCCCGTCTGAAGAGTTGCACCCGTTTCCCTAGCGATCAGGAAGGACTCCCCATGCCCACGCGACGCCTCCCGTCTGACACTCGACTCGAGACGCCTGCCCGTAGGTTCACACGACCGCTCCTCCTCTTGGCCAGCGTCCCCTTCCTGGCCGGACTCGGCGCTGTCCTCGTCTCGGCATTGGCTCCCGCCTCGGGGATCCCGATCCTGGGAGGTACTCTGGAGCGCGTGCTCGGATCGCCCCTCCTCGGCGCTGTCGCGTCGGAAGCGCGCCCAGTCCTGGCCCCCCTCCTCGAGGTCTTCGTCACCGACGCGCAGGCACAGGAGTACTCGACGCGGAGCTATCAGACCCGGCGGATCGAGGGCGCCCCACCGGTGCTCGACGGACGGGTCGACGACGATGTCTGGAACTTGGTCGAATGGGCCGGCGAGTTCCGGGAGCACAGCCCGAACCGCGGCGAGGATCCGTCCCAGCAGACCGCGTTCAAGATCCTCTACGACGACAACGCGCTCTACGTCGCCTACCGGGCCTTCGACGATCACCCCGAGGAGATCAGCAGCCAAACGACACGGCGCGACTGGTTCCCCGGGGACTGGGTCGAGATCAACATCGACAGCCGATTCGACCAGCGAACCGCGTTCTCCTTCACGTCGAGCGTGTCCGGAGTGCGCGGGGACGAGTTCATATCCCAGGACGGCGACAACTGGGATGGCGACTGGGACCCGATCTGGACCCTCCGCACTGCAATCGACGACCGCGGCTGGACCGCGGAAGTCGAGATTCCGCTCAGCCAGCTCCGGTTCTCGGATCAGGACGAGCAGGTGTGGGGAATCCAGGTCACGAGACGCGTCTTTCGGGAAGAAGAGCGATCCTGCTGGCAGCCGATCCCTCTCGACACTCCCGGCTGGGTCAGTCGCTTCGGGGAGCTCCACGGCATCCGCGGCCTCCGTCCGGAGCGGCAGGTGGAGATCCTCCCGTATGCAGTCACGCGCGCGGAACGGTTCCCGCGCGTGAAGGACGATCCGTTCGCGACCGGCAGCGATGAGAGTCTCGCGCTCGGCGTCGACGGAAAGCTCGGCGTCCTCGGCAATCTCACGTTGGACTTCACGATCAACCCGGACTTCGGCCAAGTCGAAGCCGATCCTTCGGAAGTCAACCTCTCCGCCTTCGAGACGTTCTTCTCCGAGAAGCGCCCGTTCTTCATCGAAGGCAGCGACATCCTCGAGTATCGGCTCGCTCCCGCTGTCACCGGCGGCAGCTTCACGCAGGACCGTCTCTTCTACTCGCGCCGGATCGGGCGCGCGCCGCGGTACTTTCCCGGAGATGACGGGGCGCATGTCGACATGCCCGAGAACTCGAGCATCATCGGAGCGGCCAAGCTCACTGGAAAGACGAAGAGCGGGCTGTCCGTGGGCGTGCTCGAGAGCGTCACCGCCCGCGAACGAGCCGACGTCGAGCAGAGCGGCGTTCGGAGCCAGGAAACCGTCGAGCCGACGACGAACTTCTTCGTCGGACGCGTTCGGCAGGATCTCCGCAATGGACAGACCGTGATGGGAGCGATGGTGACCGCGGTCAACCGGAACATCCAGGACGAGCCCCTGGCCTTCCTCCACGACGCTGCGTACTCCGGTGGAGTCGACTTCCTCCACATGGTGGCGGATCGCCGCTACTACGTCGAAGGCAACGTCTCGTTCAGCCGAGTGGAAGGAGATCCCGTCTCGATCCGCCTCGACCAGCTCTCCTCCGCCCGCTACTACCAGCGTCCCGACGCCAGCTACGTCGACTTCGACTCCACCCGTACCTCCCTCTCCGGGACCGCCGGCTCCGTCCGGGTCGGGAAGAGCGGCGGCGGCATCACCCGCTTCCAGACTGGCGTCGCATGGCGCTCTCCCGGATTCGAGACGAACGATATGGGCTTCCTTCGCCGCGCAGACGAGATCAACCAGTTCACCTGGGGCGCCCTTTCGTTCAACCAGCCGTTCAGCATCTTCAACCGTATCCAATGGAACGCGAACCAGTGGACGAACTACGACTACGGCGGAACGAACACGTCGAACGCCGTGAACACGAACTTCAACCTCAACTTCCGGAACAACTGGAGCACCGGCGCGGGCATGACCAGAAACTTCGACTACGTCTCCAACACCGCGCTCCGCGGCGGCCCGTCGTCGAAGTGGCCGGGCTCTTGGGAGCGGAGCTTCTGGGTCAACTCGGACAGCCGGAAGCCAGTCTCCTACGGGTTCGGCGGAGGACGCACGACCGCCGATGAGAACAGCGCGAAGGACACGAACTACTGGGTAGATGTCAACTGGCGGCCCAACGGCCAGATGCGCCTCTCTCTCAGCCCTTCCTACTCGACCTACGACACCGATCTGCAATACGTCACGACCCGAAACCGGGACTCGGCCGACCCCGGCTACATGTTCGCCGCGCTCGACCAGGAAACCGCCGCGTGTACCTTCCGGCTCGACTACGCGATCGCTCCGGACCTGACGGTGCAGCTCTACGGCCAGCCTTTCCTCGCCACCGGGCGCTACCACGACTTCAAGCAGGTCACGGACCCGAAGGCCGATCGTTACGAAGACCGGTTCGTCTCGATCTCGGACGAAGAGGCCGACGGGCTCGACCGGAGCTTCAACTTCCGGGACTTCAACTCGAACGTGGTCGTGAGGTGGGAGTTCCAACCTGGATCACTTCTCTACCTCGTCTGGAACCAGAGCCGACAAGGTTCCGGCGACGACCCCACGCTCTCGGTCGGCGACGATGTCGATGGCCTGTTCAACGTCCAGCCCCACGACATCTTCCTGATCAAGGTGAGCCGCTGGTTCTCCCTCTGAGCCGGACACCCCGCATCGTCGCTTGGTGAGGCCGCCCCGGCTTGGGGCGGCCCACGACTCGAAGGGCGATTCGCCGGCGATGCCCTCCTCGAGGAATGCCGCTCATTCTCTGCATCCAACTCGACTCCTCACACGAACCCCCTTCCACGGCTCGGATAAACACGGGATCCCGCGGCAACGGGTCCCCGGAGCTACCGTCAGCGGCTCTCCCTGACGGTCCAGGAGGTCCGATGTCCAGGAGGAGTTTGTCTCCGAGCCGCCCGACGGGTTCGATCCTCGGCCAGATCATGTGTGGCCTGATTCTGCGCGGTCTGATTCCGCGCGGCCAGATCACGTTCGGCGTGATTCCACGCGGTCTGATCACGTGCATCCTCGTTCTTTGCTCTAGCCAGGCCCGAGCCGACGGGGATTCGTCCGCGTTCCGGAAGGTCGACTTCGATCCGTCCTTCGGACCCTGTCTCTTCTCGGAGATTCAGGCCCTCCGGGACGACTTCGCGCCCGAAGTCCGGTTCCGCGGGCCGAGCCCTCTCGACGGCGGCGGCGTTCTCGGGCCCTGCGCGTTCTTCCTCGTTACGGGAATCACTCCGCCCAACGTCCTCGGATTCAACGAGACGGCTCAGTATCAGAACGGCGGCACCCCCCGAGATCCCGAGACGATCCTGTTCGACCCACCGACGAACTTCGTCCAGGTCAAAGTGGGGGCGTTCATCGAGGTCGGATACCCCGTCACGCTCACCGCGTACGACGCGAACGGCGCGATCGTCGGCACAGACACCACCGCCCTCGATCCATTCACCCAGACCCTCGTCGTGGAAGGCGGTGGGATCCGTCGAGCCGTACTCTCCGCGCCAGGTGCGCGCTACATCGCAGACGACTTCCGCTACGGCGACTCCGCAGGCAACGACCTCCAGGTCGACGCGCCCGAACTCAGGATCACGGTTCCAGTCGGATCGGAGACGACGCGAGACATCCTCCTCACCAACGGCTCGGCGCACGACATGGAGCTGTTCGTCTGGCCAAGGCAGATCGAGGAGGCGACCCAGTCCGAGCGCGAGTCGGAAGTCGGCTCGGGAACAGGATCGGGAAGCCGTGATTCCGCGCTCGCGTCGGCGCGCGGGGCCGGGAACGACGGGCCGGTCAGCGCGCTCAAGCCCTGGTTCCGGGCCAGGCAACTCGAAACGCTACCCGGCCGGATCGACCTCGGCCCGGGATCAGCCGGGAACCTGCAGACGCTCGCGCGCGACCCGCTCCCGGAACGCGACGTCCCGATGATCGGTCGCTACGACCGCTACCTGGGACGGAACGCGGATCCTGCCGCTCCGAAGGTCCTGGTCTTCACCGAGCCCGATCCGATCTCCTACGTCCCGGAGACGGACCTCGACCAGGCCCTTCGGAGCTTGGACCTCCCCTACTCCGTCATCTACGGCGGCGCATACAACCTCTACACCGAACTGCTCGTCGACGAAGGTCCGTGGGATCTCGTCATCTTCGATCATCAGTTCGCGAACTTCTACGAACCCGACTACGCCATCTACGACCGGCTGCTCGAGTACGTCCAGTCCGGCGGCCGACTCATCATGAGCAGCTGGCTCGCGGGCGAACGTCCCGACCATCCTCTCTGGGAGGCCCTCGGTTTCCGGTTCGGCGAGTCGTTCATCGATCCCCAGCCGGTCTACTGGACAGACGACGAGCCTCGCTTCGAGACCGCTCCGAACGACGTCCCCGACTTCTCGACCCTCGGCGACTACTACGTCATCGATGGACACCAGATCGAACGGCTGGAAGGCGCTATCACGCTCGCGCGGTACTCGGGAAGTACACTCGCCGGCAGTGGTCCAGGCGTGGGAAGCGAGACGGGAGTGGGAAGCAAGACAGGCGTGGGAAGCGAGGCGGGCGTTGGCAGCGAGACGGGCGCTGGCGACGACACCGACAACAGCGCAGCGATCGTTCTCGCGAATGACGGACGGACGATCTTCCGCGCATTCAACGACGGATCCAACGCCTCTGACCTCGATGGAGACGGGCTCTTCGACACCTACGAACTCTGGCGGAACCTGCTCGTACAGATGGTCGGCGAGCGTCGCCCCTGGTTCGGATTCACAGAGGAACTCGACCTCTCCGCGGGCGCGAGCGGTGCCGTGAGCGTGTCCGTAGACGCGACCGACCTCACTCCCGGCACCTACACCGTCGATCTCGAAGTCTGGACCAACGAATCGGCCTTCCGGACCTACCCAGTGCGCGTTCTGATCGACGTGGTTCCGGAGACGGCGTCGGCAGAGCCCACCTCGGGCACCTCGACGATTCCGGCATCGGCTGGGTTCGTCGTCTCCCCGAATCCGGCCTCTGGGCCGACGAACATCCAACTACGAGGGCTGACCTCTGAGACCGGACTCGTCGGCTCGCTCGGAAGCGTTCTCACCGCAGGTGGCTTCGAGATCGAAGTCCTCGACGTGTCCGGTCGCCGCGTCCGAACCCTGCGCGGAGTCCAGCAAGACGGATCGGGGTCGGTATCCTGGCCATTCGATGGACGCGCAGACTCGGGTGAATTGCTGAGTTCCGGCGTCTATTGGCTGTCCGCGCGCACCGAGAACGGAACGGTACGCGGCGAGCTGCAAATACTGAGGTAGCGAGACGATGACCCGCAGCGGAACGCCCAGGGTACCCTGGACGTTCCGCTGCCGATTGCCGACCTGGAACGCGGCGCAACCCATCATCGTCCCAGACCAACGGCGCCTTGTTCGCTCCGTCGCAATCCCTCCAGTGCCGACGCGATGCCCTCCACGGGCTCGCGTCGGCGTTTTCTATGGTAGGGTCCTTCCATTCCAGTTCTAGTGGGGTGCTGCACAAACCGGCAGATTGCTAGGAGGCGTCATGCGTTCGCACGTCCGCCCGGTGCTCGTCCGCCCAGCGCTCGTAGTCGCGCTCGCTCTCGTCGCTTCCGTTCTCGCGATCCACGGATGCAGTTCGAACGACGAAGGCTCTCCCCCGAACGACGACGAGAGCGTCCGCATTCTCCAGGTCGAACCGTCGACCAAACTGGCCAGCTCCGTCGCAGTTCAGGCGACAGCTGCACTCGCGGACTCGATCGACGCATGGGCCGATCGAGTGAATCCAGTGCCACTTCCGGAACCGGGCAACGACCTCCAGGAGTTGCTCGAGGAAGAGATCTCGCCCTACGAGCTCCTGCGGGTGACGGTGAGTGACGAGGCCCTCTCCCGTCGTCCCTTCGCACTGCAGGAGGACGACCTCGACTTCTTCGTGATCGACGGCCCCGCGGTAGAGGGGCGTGGGACCGGCCGCAGCGCGAGCGGATCGACCGGCCCTCTCACTCCGTCGCGCGATCCTTCCGAAGGCGACTCCGACCTGAAGGACGCAGTCGGCGAGTTCATCGACCTCGTCGAAGGCACCGGGCTCGATGTGGGTGAGCTGCGGAACGCCTACGATGCGACTCGCTTTCACGACGAAGCGGACTTCCCCGGCGGCCTCCCCGAAGGCACACGCGACGGGGCGACGTTCACCTGGGACAATTCCGTCTTCTGGAACGCCGCCTGGCACAACGGCGGCCTCTTCATCTGGTGGGACGGCTACAACCACATGGTGCTCGCTTCGAGGCACGTGACCGCGCTGAAGAATCGTGAGTTCGTGGGCGACGACTTCGACCTCGGCGGCGGTGCGGAGACCGTACTCCACGAGTTGGGGCACATCATCATGTCGCGGACCGGTTGTGCGGTCGACGACGCGGACGACTTGATGGCGGCCGTCCTCGAGCGCGTGATGATCAACCGGATCGAGATGGAACTCGCCGCGGGCAGCACCGGAACTCCGAAACAAGGAGACGTCAGCTCCTACTCCGATCAGGTCGCGGAACTCGTCGAGATCGGAGGCGTCAACTGCCTAAGGGACCTCATGTGGGGCCTTCCCGCCGAAGACCTGACGGTGGACGCACCGGAAACGGTCCGGACAGGTCAGACGTTCGATGCGGAGTTCTTCGCGAAGCGGATCGGCGGTGATCCCGCGTCGAACGAGTGGATCTGGACTTGGGTCGACACACAGATCCAGGTCGTGCGGCTGAACGGCGTCGGTTTGGGTAGCCGCACCATCACCGCCCCGAATGAACCAGGCGAGATCCGCATCCGGGTGAAGGCGCTCGGCAAGGAGGCGGAAACGAGAGTCCAGGTAGTCGGTGATCCCGTGGGCGCATGCTGCCTGCTCGGTGAATGCTCGCTCCGATCGGAAGCGGGATGCACCGAGACGCAGGGCTCGTGGCTCGGGACCGGAGAGTCGTGCTCTCCGAACCCGTGCCCTCAACCCGGCGCGTGTTGCCTCCACGGCGAATGCAGCGTCGCGGCCGACTCGCTAGCGTGCGTCACGGGGGGCGGAGACTGGCGTGGAGCCGGCGTGCCGTGCGAAGCGGAAACGTGTCCGCCCGTCCTCGGAGCTTGCTGCCTCCCGGGCGGTACCTGCCTCGTCTCGACGGAGAGTGCATGCGGCGACCAGTACTTGGGCGACGACACGATCTGCGAGCCGAACCCTTGTCCCCAGCCCGGCGCCTGCTGCATCGGCAGTCTCTGCGGCATCACGCTGGAAGCCCAGTGCGACGGCGAGTTCCTCGGCGAGGGCACGGTATGCGATCCGGATCCGTGCTTCGTCCCGGGCGCGTGCTGTCTCGAGGACGGAACGTGCGAGATGACGATCCTTCCCGACTGTGACGGCGAGTTCCAGGGCGAGGAGACCTCGTGCGACCCGAATGTCTGCCCGCGCCCTGGAGCATGTTGCGATCCCGACGGTGAGTGCGTACTCGCGCTGGAGAGCGACTGCGACGAGAGCTTCCTCGGGAAAGACACCATCTGCGATCCCAACCCCTGCCCGCAGCCGCCCGAAGGCGCGTGCTGCTGGGGCAACTCGAACGAAAGGTGCACGGTCCGTTCGGAAACGCGCTGCGCGACCGAACTCGGTGGCGAGTACCTAGGAGACGGCACGGCCTGCTTCTCCGAACCCTGTACGGACCCTCTGGCCGGCGCGTGCTGTCTCTCCGCCGGGAGGTGCGAGTATCTCCGTGAATCGAGCTGCGACGGTACGTTCATGGGAGTCGGCGTGTCCTGCACACCGGACCTCTGCGACACCCCGTCCGAAGGAGCATGCTGCTTCGACTTCGGCTCTTGCCAACTCCTCACCGCTTCGGCGTGCGCTTCATCTCCGGGGACGTACCTCGGCGACGGAACCGTCTGCACACCGAACCCGTGCACGCAGCCCGGAGCCTGCTGCTTCCCGAGCGGGACGTGCCAGGTCCTCGACGAGTCACCGTGCACCTCGCAGAACGGCACCTATCTCGGCAACGGAACGAACTGCGACCCGAACCCGTGTCACTCCGGTGCCTGCTGCATCCAGAGTCAGTGCAGTGTCACGTACGAGAGCCTCTGCGACGGCGAGTACCAGGGGAACGACACGACCTGCGATCCCAACCCCTGTCCGCAAACCGTGACCGGGGCCTGCTGCATCGCCATCTGCACGATCACGACCTCGGAAGATTGCGCGTCACAGGGCGGCGCGTACCAAGGAGACGGCAGTACGTGCACCCCCAGCCCCTGCGGCACCGGCGCCTGCTGCCTTCCGGCCGGAGACTGCACGATCGACGGGGAGTCGTCCTGTACCCAGGAGGGTGGGATCTTCCAGGGGAGCGGCTCGTTCTGTGATCCGTCCGATCCTTGCGACTTCTACGGCGCATGTTGCATGGGGAACGCGTGCACGCTCTCGCTTCCCAGCTCGTGCGACGGCGACTTCCAGGGACTCGGAACGGCCTGCGACCCGGGCCTCACCTGCCCGGAGGGCGCGTGCTGCACCGTGGATGGCTGTGCGGTCGTCCCCATGACGGCCTGCGACGGAGAGTTCCTCGGCAACGAAGTCGACTGCGACCCGGATCCCTGCGCCGGTGCCTGCTGCCTCTCCTTCGGCTGCGAAGTCCGGAACCCGTTCGGGTGCGAGTTCGACTTCGGCGACTTCCAGGGCGCGGGCACCAGCTGCACTCCCGACCCATGCCCGCAGGCCGTCGAGCTCGACTTCCTGGAGAGCGGAGTGACCCACTTCCAGACCTTCAGCGTCATCTGCGTCCGTCTCCAGGCGATCGGCACGAACGTCGAAGGCGGCATCCTCACGTTCCAGATCACCGGCGGCACGAACCCAGGCACGGAGGAAGTCGTCGTCGGAGGCGGTGGCGCCATCACACTCGACCGAGACATCTTCGTCTACGGCACCTACGGCTGGCATGCCACCCGGCTCGACCTGAGGGAGCAGACCTACGAACTCACCGGCGATGTCTCCGGATCGATCGTCGTCGATGCGGAGAACCGGCCCTGTTCGCGGTGATCGATTCGACTTTGGATGCGGCGCGGCGGGCGGCGGGCGACATCCAACGTTGGATGCGGCGCGGCCGGCACCACTGACATCCAGCGTTTGGATGCGGCGGGCCGGCACTACTGACATCCAACGCTGGAACTGGACGGCGAGCCTTGCGCCCGGTTAGGAGACCGCGAGGGAGAACTCCGATTCCTCCGCAACAACGCATCTGATACGGTCGATGCCGTTTCAGGGAAAGAGACGGCGTCGCTCCACCCATCGCGCCCCGACGGCGCATGAGACGAGCGCGACCGAGCGAACGGCGGAAGGTCGGCACCGGCCGACTGGACTGCCGAACGCTGAGCGCAGGACGCAGAACTCCGGGCGCCGAACGCCGAGCGCAGAAACGACACAAGGAGCAGGTGTGAGTCACTCGAAGAAGCTCGCCATTCTGGTTGGGGGCGGTCCCGCTCCCGGGATCAACAGCGTGATCGGAGCCGCCACCATTCGCGGGCTCCTCGAGGACATCGAAGTCCTCGGGATCCGGGACGGGTTCCAATGGATCATGAACGGCGACATCGACCATGTGGAGCAGCTCAGCATGCAGCGCGTGAGCCGGATCCACTTCCGCGGCGGCTCTTACATCGGAATCTCCCGCGCCAACCCGACCAAGAACCCGGAGCACCTCGAGAACACTGTCATTTCTCTCCTCCGCCTCGGAGTCGACAAGCTGATCACGATCGGAGGCGACGACACCTGCTTCTCTTCCAAGAAGCTCGCAGAGAAGGCCGCCGGGCGGATCCGGGTCGTCCACGTGCCGAAAACGATCGACAACGACTTGGACCTGCCGGCTTCGATCTCCACCTTCGGCTACCAGACCGCGCGTCACCTCGGCGTCGAGATCGTCAAGAACCTGATGGTCGACGCGCAGACGACGTCGCGCTGGTACTTCATCATCTCGATGGGACGGAAGGCCGGACACCTCGCGCTCGGCATCGGCAAGGCCGCAGGTTCGACGCTCACTCTGATCCCCGAAGAGTTCGGCACTCCGCCGCTCAAGCTCCAGACCATCGTCGACTCTCTCGCCGGCGCGATCATCAAGAGGCAGAGCGACGGACGGCCCGACGGAGTCGCCGTGATCGCGGAAGGCGTCGTCCTCGACATCGATCCTTCGGACCTCGCCGGCCTCGAGAGCGTCGAGCGCGATGCGCACGGCCACCTCCGGATCGCGGAAGTCAACTTCGGCGAGATCCTGAAGCAGGCCGTGCAGAAGCGCCTCTCCGAGTTCGGTCTCAAGACGACGATCGTCGCGAAGAACATCGGCTACGAGCTTCGCTGCGCCGACCCCGTCCCGTTCGACATGGAGTACACGCGAGACCTCGGCTATTGCGCCGCCAAGTTCATCCTCAACGGCGGAACCGACTGCCTCATCTCGATGCAAGGCGGCCAGTTCGTCCCGATCCCCTACGACTCGATCATGGATCCCGAGACCGGCCGGATGCGCGTCCGTCTCGTCGACATGCACTCCACCGCCTACGCGATCGCACGTCGCTACATGATCCGTCTCCGCCGGGACGACTTCGCCGACCCTCACGCGCTCGCGAAGTATGCGGCTACATGCGGCCTCCATCTCGAGGAGTTCGAGGCGCAGTTCAAGTACCTCATCGGCACGGAGCCACCGCCGCTGGGACCGGATCTGCGGCCGATTCTCGAAGAGAAGTAGGCGAAACGGTCAGGCCGGCGAGTTGGGCGCAACAGGCGGCCTGCGTGTAGGCGGGACAGGCGTGCCTGCGGCGAACGAGGAACACTCGTCGTCACACGGCCCGATCGCGTGCGAGTTGTCTCGGGTCGGAGCGGCGCATAGACCTCACCCCCCTTTCCGGTTGACGCACCTCGCACCTCGACTTAACCTGCCAGTAAATATACCAACCGGTTAATTATCACTCTCCATTGGCGTGGTCCCAACGCCGACGGTACCCCCAAATGACTACATCGCTTCTCGATGCACAGTTCGCGGCCCTCGCCGATCCAACCCGGCGAAGCCTAGTCGCCAGGCTTGCAGACGGTGAGTCGACCCTGACCGAGCTCGCAGAGCCGCTCGCCATGAGCGTGCCGGCAGTCTCGAAGCACCTACGCACTCTCGAGCGAGCGGGGCTCGTGAAACGAGGCCACCGCAGTTCGGTCCGACCGATTCGACTCGTCCCGGGTGGCCTCTCGGAGCTGGTCGCCTGGGTCGATCGACACCGTAACTATTGGGAGTCGAGTTTCGAGCGGTTGGATTCTCTGCTCGGCGAACCAGACCCGGAAACGGAGGGAAGGGATGGCTGAGTCGCAGGCCCGGCAGACTCTCACGATCACCCGAAGATTCGCAGCTCCTCGGGAGAGGGTGTGGACGGCGTGGACGCGGCCCGAACTGCTCGTCCGATGGCTGGGTCCCCACGACTGGCCGGCAGTGAGTTTCGAAGCCGACCTTCGTCCGAATGGCCGCTGGCACGCTGTCTTGCGATCTAAGTCTGGTGAGGAGTTGGAGCAAGGCGGACGGTATCTGGAGATCGATCCACCCCACTGCCTTCGTTTCACGTTCCAGTGGGAGAGCGACAACCACGAGGACGGTCCAGGTGTACAAACGGAGGTCTCGGTAGAGCTGATCGAAGACGGCCCCTCGACGACGCTCATGAAGTTCGAGCAACGAGGACTCGTCAATGACGAGAGCGCTCGTGGTCACGAAGGCGGATGGCAGCAGACGTTCGACAGGCTCACAGCCTGGATCGAGAGTGAGGTGATCGGATGAATGTCGGTGGGTGGGTGTTGAGCGGGCTTGCCGCCGTGTTCCTCCTCTTCGACGCTGTCGCGAAGCTCGCCGGCGCTCCTTCGGCCGTCCAGACAACGGTCGAGCTCGGCTTCGCCGCACCTCAGGTGCGCTCGCTTGGCGTACTGCTCCTGATTCTCACCGTTCTCTACCTCCTGCCACGAACAAGCGTCCTCGGGGCGGTGCTGTTGACAGGGTATCTCGGGGGCACCGTGGCGGTTCACTTCCTCAACGGTTCACCACTCCCGAGTCACACGCTCTTCGGCGTCTACGTGGGCGTGATGCTGTGGGGCGGGCTGTATCTACGCCTCGCGGCGGTTCGCGAGTTGATTCCGTTCATACGACTCGGTTGACCGGATCGTGGGAGCCGGCTCGGGTTCGTACGGCAGCTGATCCGGATCGGAGGAGTCCGGCCCGGCAGGTCCGCACCGATTGACCGGATCCCGGCGACTAGCCGACGAGAAACTTGCGGGGCTTGGACCAGCCCGCAGGAACACGCTCGTCCTCGGCCTTGTACGGCTTTCGACGATAGCCAGGCCGGTCCGGGTCGCTCGCACAATCGAGCTGGATGCGGCACAGCTCGTCGAGCACGCGCAGCAGCACGTCGTGTGCCGTGCCTGTCGACTCGATCCCCGCGGCGTTCGCCTCGGTGATCCACTGATGGACCGACTCGATCGTCGACAGGCAAAGCCTCGCCGGCTGCTGCCGGATCCGGTTGAATCGGGACGTCTCCTTCGGCTCGATCGAGATGCGAGGCAGGCCTTGGAGGTTGGGACTGCGTAGGAGCAGCCCCTTGGCCTGCGCCCACGTCGCGTCGAGCAGAAGCAGCCGGATCGGGAGGTCGTGTGTGGGTGCGATCGGCATCGCATCGAGGTGTGCCGAAGTCGACGCGTGGAGCCGTCCGGTCGTCGGTGGATTCTGACGTTGTGAGGGCCGCTCGTCGGAGTGTTCGGCGACGGGATCGCCCAGCGCCACGACCGACTGCTCTTCCCGCGCGCAGTTCTCCGAGACGAGGTCCGCGAGCGTCGGCCCTCCAGGGTAGAGTAGGAAGGTGCGGCGAGAGGAATCGTCGATCCAAGCCTGTACCTGAGCGTCGCTTCCGAACTCCCGGCCGACCCGGATCGAAGTGCTCGGAATGCAGGCACGAGTGAGCCGCCCCGTGCCTAGGTGACGGAGCCGCGCTTCCTTCGGGTGCATCAGCAAGACGAAGTGGGTCCGGGTCTCGAAGGGATGGATCTCGGCGCAGAGGCACGCCTCCTCCGGCCGCCAACAGCCCCAGCATGTCGATCGTGGTTCTCGTTCCATCACCGGACCGAGTCTAGCGGTGGCGAGCCCGCCGATCAGCTGTGAACGGTCTCGACGAGCAAACGGGCAGCGGGCACCCGGCCCGCCGGCGTAGTTGGGGGATCTGCGCAATCGAGGGGACCTGCGCAATCGAGGGGATCTGCGCAATCGAGGGGATCGGCGCGGGCGGGGGATCGGCGCGGGCGGGGGCAAGAGCGACTCCTGACTGGCGCGTGCATCCCCAGGACCAGGCCGGTACAATGCGCCCTTGCCGTCGGCTTCCCGAAGCGCGGGACCGGCGCGGACGCCTTGCCCCGGGCAACGGGCCACGGCGTCTTCACCCGAGTCCTCGAGGAGGTTCAGAAGTGTCCAATCCGAAAGTGTTCTTCGACATCTCGATCGGTGGGGAGCCCGCCGGACGGATCACGATGGAGCTCGCCGCCGACACCGTCCCCAAGACGGCCGAGAACTTCCGCGCTCTCTGCACCGGAGAGAAGGGCTTCGGATACGCCGGCAGCACCTTCCACCGCGTCATCCCCGGCTTCATGTGCCAGGGCGGTGACTTCACGAACCACAACGGTACGGGCGGAAAGTCGATCTACGGCGAGAAGTTCGCCGACGAGAACTTCAAGCTCAAGCACACCGGCAAGGGCATCCTCTCGATGGCCAACGCCGGCGCCAACACGAACGGCTCCCAGTTCTTCCTCTGCACCGTCGAGACCCCATGGCTCGACGGCCGGCACGTCGTCTTCGGCAAGGTCGTCGACGGTGACGACGTCCTCGATGCCGTCGAAGCCGTCGGCTCCGAGAGCGGCGCGACCTCGAAGAAGGTCGTGATCGAGGAAGCCGGCGAGCTGTAGTCGAGCCCGCCCAAGGCATGTCGGCTCCGGGACGAGACCGGAGCCGGCTACGTCCTCCCACGAACCTGCCATCACTCCCAACCGACTTCGCGACGTCGGTTGTGCTTTCCGCACAGGAGTCTCAGGTTCTCCACCGCGTGTAGCGCGTCAGGACGGGTTCTGAACGTCGGCTGTGGCGTACGGGCGAACGCACATTCCAAACCCGTCAAGAGAAAACGAGCCATCGATCGCCTTTCCTCGCGACTTGCAGTACAGGACGCCCTCGGTAGCAAGTCGATTTCATCGGATGCCTCGCGCGCGATGGGCGTCTACGCTTCACTGTCGCCCCGCGACGAGAGAAGGATGTCGGCCGAGCAACTCCGACGACACGCGTCGCGCCGCGGCCTCGTCCAACCACGTTGGATGTGCTGCGCGGGGTGCGAGATGCCTTTGACCCGTGGATCGGCCGCCAGGTATCCGACGACGGATGTTGGTTGCTCTGCCTAGCAGTCTGCTAGAGTCCGGCCTCTGTCTTGGCGCGATCCAATAGCGAAGCGAGACCTCTGGCTCTCGCCCACTGGTTCAGGTACGCGAAGTCGAGACGCTGTCCCTGCACTTTGAGGACGCCCATCAGGTCGTACCACTGGCGGTCGGACACTTCGTTTCCCGGCTTGAACCACTCGAGCTTCCTCAGGACCACATCCTCGGCGCTCGCGATCTTCACACGGCGCGGCCCCAGCAGCGGCAGTTCGACCTCTATCGCTCGGTCGAACTGGGCCCGGTCGAACGCGGAACCGTCACTCACGTAGATGTCCACCTTGAAGGCTGTCTCTGCGTGGATCAGATTGAAGGACGACTTGTGGCGGACCGCGCCACGAACCGCGTCCTCGCTGACGTAGAAGTATCGAGCCGCCTCGGTGACCAGCCGACCGACGTCGCCCGGTTCGAGCTCGATCACGACGTCCAGGTCGATCGTCTGCCGTGGCATTCCCTGGAGAGAACTCGCAACAGACCCGCCTGTGACGTACCTGATCCCCAACGAATCGATGAGGTCCAAGAACCGGCCGAGGGGCCCAGCGACGACAGGATCGAACATCAGAGCCCCTCGCGATCGGGATCCCACCCATAGACGGACCGCATGACCTCAGGAGGTAGCCTCAGGGCGGCCGCGCGCAATCCGATCTCCCGTTCGTCGGCATCGGGATAGCGGAGGCGAATGCCGGCGCGGGAGAGCTGATCGGACATCTGCACGAGTGACTCTAGAAGAGCGAACCGATCGGCGTAGGTCATCTCGCGCAGCCGCTCTATCTGGATCCGTTCGGCGTCCGGATCCGTGTCCGGGGACTGCGGGACGTAGCCTTGCATGTGAGGGATAGTACCACGCGGAAACAGGCGTTCCGGCGGGCCATGTCGCGTGGCGCGCTCGACTCCCGTTCGGCCACCGCACCGCCATACCGTCGAGCCACGCCCGCTGCACTACACCGCCGACCGCTCTCAGCTCTCGAACACGTCCCCGAACACCTCGTCGCTGTACCCGACGATCACAGTCTTCCCTCGTCGGATGGTCGGAGCCCTGAGGTTGCCGGTGGGGCCGAGCATCGCTTCGGCGATCTCGCCCAAGTCATCCCTGCCGGGGCGGTACTCGGTGACCTTCTTCCCCTTCGCGACGATGACGCGGGTTGCGCCCTTGGCCAGCTCGAGCGCCTCGTCCTTCCCGAGTTTCCGGCTCGCGGGGACCGTTTCCTTGGATTCGATGCTTCTTTCCTCCATGAACTTGGAGGACTTGCCGCACGACGTTCAGCCGTTTCGGTGGTAGTACCAATCGATCTTCATGTGGGCTCCATTTCCTGTCCGAGCGACATCTTCGACTCACCGCTCCGGGACGACCGTACATCGTTCGACCGAACGGCGCGCCTTCGGGGCGTCAAGATACCCGACGCGGAGGCGTGTCGCGAGTGGTTCCCCAAGCATCCGGCACCGGAGGCGTCAGGCGGTGCCACCCGGTGCCGTCGGGTGCGTAACGTGGCTTCCGGTGGCGCCGAGCAACCCCGCGTGACTACGGGGATCAGTGCGCGCTCGTGGTATCCTCGTCGCGTCTCCCGCAACTGGATCGGAGGAAGCATGAGACTCACATTCGTCAGTGTCTCTGTTGCCGCGTGCTGCGGCCTTGGCCTCTTGGGAATGAGCCTGGATGGAGCGGGCGCGGCAAGAAGCCAACGCGCGGGGCAACACGACCAGGCACTGACCAGCGGCGTGTCCTCCGAGGTCATCGTAGAGCGGATCGAGCCTTGGTACGGTCCTGCGTGGCCGGACGGCTCGACCGGTCCCCGCCCCAGGATCCTCGCGGTGCTGATCGACGATGCGGCGTCTTCGGTCAGGACGATCGAGCTCTCTTTCGACGGAGAACCGTTCGCCTACTGGATCGACGGACTCGGAGAGCCGGAGTACATCCGAGGCGATGGAGTGGCGACCGCGCACCTGGACGACGGAGACGATACGCGGATCGTCGTAGAGTACTCGCACTCCAGCTACGCGCGAGACTGGCTCGCCGTCGGTGGTCACGACTTGGGACTCGCCTTCGAGAGTCCGTCCTTCGGCTGGACCACCCTCGCGCCAGATGCGGAGTGGGCGCACTTCCGGGTACAGAAAGACGCGACGTCGATCCGCTGATCGCGGCGACAAGGTAGCCCCTCGAAGGAGTCTGCCTATGGTGCCTGGCTGCGCGGGTAAGACGATCTCAGTGTATCGGCACGGGTTTCGAACAGGTCGAGAGATGAGTGTGCGAGACGCATGACGTCGATCGCGCCCTCGACGTCGGTCCCGTACGGCTGACTTGGGAGATCCACGCCCGCGAAGTCACCAAGCACGGCGATCTCGAGATGAACATCCAGCCAGAGAGCCCACCGCTTCGTGTCTGGGACGATCACCACGGAGTCCGAGTAGACGGGCTGCACGGACTGCCCGTCTCCGTGCACGACCTCCATGTACTGCACTGAGGTTGCGTCGCTCGGAATGAGAACCCAACCCGGTGGACGAAGGGGCGGAGTCCGCGAATCGCTGAGCGCACCCAGAATGATGGTCCCTGCGCCCCCGGCCCGAGCGGATGTCGCCCAGTCCCAGAACGCCCTGCAAAACACTCTAGCGTCCTCAGTAAACGTGACCCGGCGAGGGTATGCCGGAAAGACCGGATTCGGGAGTATCGCGTGGAGGTCCACCCGGGACTCTGCGATGCCGCGAGCCTCAGCGACCTGGGCGGAATCCAGTGCCAGCCACGATGATGAGGTCATACTGGCCAACTCCCCTGGTTCCGCATTGCTGTGACCTACGTTCGATCCGGGACGAGCCTCTACACCTCACTCGTGAATCGACAAGGTCACCGTCGTATCGTTGGCGGTGTAGATCCACACGCTTCCGCGAACTCCGTCCGAGAAGACGACAGAGTACTCGTACACGCCGTTGAAGTGGTACTCGAACAGGTCGACCTCGAAGTCCGGGGACAGGTTCCTCCGCCGTTCCTTGGGGTACCCTCCCACCTCTGCGGTGACGGTGGTGTACAGCTCTGTGTCCTCGATGGCCGATGAGACGTAGCGTCGGACGAAGGCATCCATCTGAGCATGGTCGGCGGCGCACCCGATTCCGGCACCCCCCATCCACGTGGCCACCAGAAGATGCCAGCGCAACCCCATTCCCTCCAGGTGGCCGCAAGACTCTTCGTGAAACCGGCGGTGTCCGGAGCGAGACGCGACACCGCAAAGGATAGTGACTACTGGCTTCGAAGGCCACGGAGATCCCGAGTGCATCTCCACCGACAAGACCCAGCCGGGCCGGCCGAGCACCGCAGAAGACCTCCAACAGCGTCGAAGTACCCAAGATGCGGCCGATCCCTGCGCCCGGACTGTACTCGATCCCGCCCCGATCCCAGCGTCCAGACCGCCCCACCAGCACCCGGATCGGCCCCAGATCCACCTCGACTCCTCCCGCGCCTTCCCCCGCCCCCTCGTGCTATTCTCCCCAGCTGTACTGACAATCGGACGGAGCGGCCTACTCCCCCCTTCTGCCGGCCGTCCGCATCGATAGGGAAAGGAAAGATCGCGTGACCGACTCCAACATGCCCTGGAATCAGACGATGTCCGAGGAGCGCTTCGAGCTCATGCGGAGGATCCTCGCAGCACCGAGTCCGATCGGCCTGGAAGCGGCCATGACCCGCGGTGTGGTCGAGCCTCATGTCCGCTCCTTCGCGCCCGACGGGTGGGCTGTCCACACGTTCAAGGGGAACGCCGGCATCGTCATCGACACCGCTCCGGACGACAAGAACGCCTTCTCCGTCATGGTGATCGGACACGCGGACAAGATCCGCATGCAGGTCCGGAGCATCAGCGAGGACGGGAAGATCTGGGTCAACAGCGACTCCATGCTTCCGACGACGCTGATCGGCCACAAGGTACGTCTCTTCAGCGAGGATCCGGCGAAGCCGGGGAGCTGGCGGACGATCGAGGGCGGCACGATCGAGGCGCTCGGCGCGATCCACTTCGCGGATCCGCAGCTACGGACGGGTGGCAAGGGGATCAAGCCGGAGCAGCTCTACCTGGAGCTCCTGATCCACGGCGAGAACAAGAAGTCTCAGATCGAAGAACTCGGCATCCGTCCGGGGGACCCGATCATCTATGACCGTCCGATCCAGCGTGGATTCTCCCCGGACACGTTCTCCGGTGCTTACCTCGACAACGGACTCGGCTGTTTCGTCGTCACCGAGGTCGCACGGCTCGTCGCGGAAGCGGGCGGGCTGAAGAACGTCCGCTACCTGGGCGCGCTTGCGTCGCACGAGGAAATCGGCCGCTTCGGGAGCCGGGTGCTCGCCGAGCAGTTCCGCCCCGACGTGACGATCGCGGTGGACGTGGCCCACGACTTCGTCGCAGCGCCCGGCATCGAGGATCGTCGCTACGAGCCGGTCGAGATGGGCAAGGGCTTCACCCTCACCCACGGCGCGGTGACGAGTGCGTCGCTCAACGGGATCATCACCACCGTCTCCACTGAGAAGAACATCCCGGTCCAGCACGAACTCGCAGGTCGCGACACCGGTACCGACGCCATGGCCGCGGTGCTCGCCGCGATCGACTCCGCGTGCGCTTCGATCGGCTTCCCGATCCGGAACATGCACACGATCTCCGAGTCCGGCCATACGAAGGACGTCGACGCCGCCATCTACGGCGTGTTCGAGACCCTTCGCTACATGGACGCGATGAACGGCGGCAAGGGCATCGGGACTGCGGACCTCCGGGACGGACACCCGCGTCTTGGGGATGCGACGAAGCTCACGCACCGTCCGGGGAAGCCGGCGGAGAAGTAGTCAGAGCCAGTTGGGAATCGAGTAGGGACCGTCCGATTGGATCGAGGGCAGTCTCGAGCTGGATCCCAAGGCTGACGGCCTTCGACAACGACGAACGAAGAAGCCCGGGGCGAAACGCTCCGGGCTTCTCTCTTCGCATCGAGTCACTGCTCCCAACGAGAGACGGGTTCCTCGACAGCAAGGACGGGCTTGCTGCTCAGCGCGGGGTGTTGCGTCCTTCCGACCGCGACTTACCGCTCGATCACCAGCTTCTCCGACGCGGTGTGTCCGTTCGCGTCCATCCGCACGAAGTAGATCCCCGCGGAGAGATCGTTCGTATCGACTGGGACGAAGTCGACGCGCGCCTCGTGCTCGCCGCTCCAGAGGTCACGGACCCGGCGGCCGGTGGCGTCGTAGAGGGCGAGTTCGACGTGTCCCGCCTCACGGATGCCGAAGCGGACCGTGGTCGCGGTACCGGAAGAGGCAGGGTTGCCGTGGAGCCGCATGGTCACAGGCTGCACGACCTCCGGAGCCGCTGCGCCTTCGACGTCGCTCGGTTCGACCGTGGCGATGTCGATCTCCCAGAGCCCGCGACCGTAGGTACCGACGCGGAGATAGCCGTCGGGATGCCAGCGGAGGTCGGTGCACACGACGTGCGGGAGACCGACGTTGAACGGGACCCACGTGTCCCCGCCGTTGAAGCTAGCGTACACCGCGAGGTCGCTCCCCACGAATACCCAGTCGGGATTGTCGTGGCTGAAGATGACCGTGTTGCAGGGCTCGTTCGGCAGATTGTTCGTGATGTCGAACCATGTGGCGCCACCGTCGGTCGTCTTGTGGACCTTCCCCACGGACGAGCTATAGGTGTTCGCCGTCACCATCATGATGTTCGGATCGGTCGGATGGATGGCGATGTCCGACATCGTGTTTGCCGTAGCCGGGTTCGACACCTGGTTGAAGGTCTCGCCATGGTCACTCGAGACGAAGATCCGCGTCCCGGCACACGCAGCGAGGTAGTCCTGGTCGCCCCAGCACTGGGCGATGGCGCGGCCGCCGCCGAGCCCGTTGTCCATGGTCACTGCGTACCACGGATTCCCGCCGTTCGTGGTCTTGAAGATCTTCGAGTTGTGACCGGCCCAGAGAGTGTTGTCATCTCCGTAGTCCATGTGGGTCGGCGTCTGCCAGGGCCCGTCTTCGGTGATCCCGGAGTTCATGAACGTCATCCCGGAACCGCCGTTCGTGCTCCGGTAGTGCTCTCCGTAGTAGATCTCCGCCCAGACGATGTTGCCGTTCGTGGAACCGACTTCACACTCGAAGCCGTCGCCACCCAGGATCGAGCCGAAGGACGAGGTTCCGGTGTAGCGCCAGCTGCCATTGTCCTGCGTTCCGCCGACCGCGAAGTTGAGGTCGGAGTAGCCGTGGTTGATCGCATAGAGCTGCAGCGTGACGAGACCGGCGTTCCGCGGGAGGAAGCTGCTCCCCGCGCTCGTGGAGAGGAAGCAGCCGCCGTCGCTACCCAGCCACAATGCGTTGTCGTCCGACGGATCGATCGCGGTCGCGTGGTGATCGACGTGGACGTTGCCGGCCCACTGACTCCAGCTCGAACCGCCGTTGACCGAACGGTAGCAGCGCACGCCGTTGCTGAAGACGTACTCCGGGTCCGTCGGGCTGACGACGATTGCGAGGTTGTACCAGCCCTGCGTCGGATCCTGGGTAGAGCGAAGCGTCCATGTGTCGCCGCCGTCGGTCGAACGGTAGACTTCCTTCGCCGATCCGCGGATCACCGCCCAGTAGATCATGTTCGGGTCGGCCTTCGTCATCGCGAGACGGCAGTTGTTGATGCCGTCGAGCGGGAGACCACCTTCGAGACGCGTCCAGGTGACGCCGTCATCGGTGGAACGATAGACACCGGCTTCCGCGAATCCGTGGCCGCACGCGAAGTACGTGTCCGTGCTGCCCGGCTTCAGCTCGACGTCCTTCCACTGACCGAGTTCCATCGGCTCGGTCCAGGTCGCGCCGTTGTCGGTCGAGCGGAAGAGGCCGTTGTCACTCGCACAGAGCAGCGTACCGGTCGCTTCGTTGTACTCGAGCTCGAAGATGTCGCGTCCTTCCGAGACGTTGTAGGTCATCCCGGTATAGCCCCAATCCACACCGCCGTTCCAGGACTCGAGGACGCCGATGCCGTGGACCATGTCGCCACCCCAACCTTCACCGGTTCCGATCCACATGTGGTCGGGGTTGTCGGCGTCGATCTCGATCGCACCGACGGCGAGGGTGGGAAGGAGGTCCGTCATCGGTGTCCAGGACGTGCCGCGATCGGTCGACTTCCAGAGCCCGCCACTCGCTGTCCCGGTGAAAACGATGTTGGAATCGTCCGGATGGACTTCGATCGCGAGCGTCCGCCCCGCGACGTTCGTCGGGCCGAGGTTGAACCAGGTGGGCAGGTTCGCCCGGTTCTGGTTCTCCTCCATGTCCCGGAGGGCCTCCCACGAATCCCAACGCGCGCCAGGAATCAAGTTGTCCCCGTCGCCCAGCCTCGGTTCCACGAACCACTTGATCCGCTGGAACGGCTTGAATCCGGTTCCCTTCACCGTCTCCGGACGAAAGTCGGGCAGCGTCTCCTGGTAGTAGCGCTCCATCTGTTCGAGGTAGTCGCGCGTCGAACGCGCGGGTTCGGCCAGCTGCGCCATGGCGTCGACCGGTGGCGAGAGAGCAAGCGAAACGGATGCAAGGAGCAGGATCGGTCTCATGAGTGGGGAGTCTCCCTGAGCGAGAGTGGGCAAGAAAGCGCGCCCGGTAGGCGGACCAGAGGGCCACTTCGACGAGTAGGACGCGCGCCTCAGTTCGATTCGTGCCTGACAAGGGTACCAGATGGTCCTGGCTCAGCCCACCCCCAGGGCCGACGGGCCCGAAGGACGAACCGTCCGAAGGACGAAACCGGCCGACGGAGCGTCGGTCCCCGCCAAGACGGCATCCTTACGAGTCCGGATCGAACGCGCCTCACTCACGGAAACGCTAGGGAGCGGGGACCTTGGACGCACACCCGGAGCGCGTTGTAGAGTCTCCGCATCTATGGAGGAACGGAATCCGACCGTGAGCTACGCGCAGCTGCGTCTTCTCAGCATCGACGTAGCGCTCGGTGCTCTCTCCGGCGGTGTGCTGGCGTCGGCCTTTTTGGGCGTTCGGATGCCCGCTGGGTGGTACGTCATCCTCCCGCTCTCCGTCTGGGTCGTCTACACCTGGGACCATCTGCTCGATGCATACAGACTCGGCGCGACCGCGAGCACACCTCGTCACCAGTTCCACTATCGCCACTTCCGATCGCTCCTCGTCGCGACCGGACTGGGAGCGCTCCTCGCGGTCGCACTCGCGGCGTGGACACTCGGCCGGAGCGGGCTCGCGTTCGGACTCGCCATGGGCGCGTTCTCGCTCATCCACTTCCTCGTAGTGCGTGCGGTCGGAAGTCGCACGTCGCCTTGGCTCGTGAAGGAACTCGGCGTTGCGATCGTCTACTGCGTCGGTATCTGGGGACTCCCGGCTCTGCATTCCGGAGAGCCGTTCGGCCCGAGCCTTTGGTTCGCGTTCGGCCAGTTCTTCCTCCTCGCCGTCGTGAACCTGCTCGAGTTCTCCCTCTTCGAAAGACGAGTCGATGAAGCCGATGGCCACAGCTCATTCGTACGGGCCGTGGGCGAACGCTCGGCCCGACGGATCGTCGCGCTACTCCTCCTCGCGACTCTGGGCCTCGGCGCGGCGCAGCTACTCACGGCATCCGTTAGCACGGGCGTGGCACAACTACTCCCAGGGTCCGATGGCACCGGCGTGGCGCAGCTACTCTCGGTGCCCGGTGACTTTGGAAGTGCGTCGGTACAGATGGCGTCGATCGCCCTTCAGGCCACCTACCTCCCGATGGCGGGCATCCTCGCCGCACTCCTCCTTCGTCCTGCGATCTTCGCGCGCAACGAGCGCTACCGCGCCTGGGGAGACGGTGCGTTCCTCCTCCCTGCGCTCTACCTGGTCTGGTTCCATCTGCTCGGATCGGCCAGATGATGACGCGGAGATCTTCCACCCAAGCCGACGCGCGCGGATTCAATCGACTCGCTCCCGTCTACGACCATCTAGCGATGACGGTGTTCGGAAACTCGCTGCGGGCCGCGCAGCGCTGCTTCCTCCACCGCGTGAAACCGGAGGCCGACGTACTCGTCGTCGGGGGCGGATCCGGCTGGTTTCTCGAGCGGTTGTTGGAAGAAACCAGTTGTCGTCGAGTCGATACGCTCGACATCTCGGCCGCCATGCTCTCCCGTTCGGAAGATCGACTCCGTCGGCGGAATCCCGAGGCCCTCGCTCGCGTACGGTTCCTCCACGGTGGAGTAGAGTCCTTGCCCAGAGACGCGATCTACGACGTGCTTTGCACGCACTGCTTTCTCGACCTGTTCTCGGACGAGACGCTCCAGAGCCTCGTTCCCCGTCTTCGGTCCCACCTCAGGGATGGCGGACTCTGGTACGACTCGGACTTCCAAATCGCGCCGGGCACAATCCGCAGGCCGCTAACCAGCATTCTCCTTGGGGCCATGTACGCGTTCTTTCGCACCACCTGTTCGATCGAAGCCACACGCCTCCCTCAGTTCGACCACGCGTTCTCACAGGCGGGCATGGTCGATGTGGAGGCCGCGACGTTCTACGGAGGAATGGTGCGTGCCCGCCTGCTCCGAGCGCCGGATCAGTACGTCTCGGAGCCGCTCGACGTCTCTCAAGGAGACACGGTGACCCGCCGCTTCGAAGCGATCAGATCGGAGTCAGACCGATGAGCGCCCCGGCCACCCAAGTCGGCGCGGGTGCACCGTACGGCCCGGTCATGTCGTCCGCGACGAGATCCAAGATCGTCGCCCGCTGGGGTCCCGCAAGGTACCGGAGCACTTGACCCGTGTCGCGCGCGTCGCTCTTGACCGCGGCACAGTGGGCCTCGAACTCCGCATAGTCTCCCGCCTCGAGAAGCGACATCGCCCGCTCGATCGCCTCTCTCGCGAGGCCGAGTCCGCCCGCATCCGGAGACTTCGCGGCCTCGGGCGTGTCTCCGTATCCGATGCCGTGATGGAACGGATCCGCGGTCGCGACGAGGACCGCGCCCTCCACCTCTTCACGCAACGCATCGATTCCGGGGAGCGTGTCGGGTCGCCCGCCCGCAAGGAACACGTACCGCAGCACGAGGACGGGCGGGTCCGCCGCATCGAGGGCGGACAGGTCACTAGTGCGGAGGGCAGAAGGCTCACTCGTGCCGAGCGCAGAACGCTCACTCGTGCCGGGGGCGGAAGACTCCCTCGTGCCCGGCGTGCAGATCCCGAGGCGCAACGCCTCCTTCCAGAGGAACGCGAAGTGGTCGAGGGAGAACTCCCGCTGCCAATCCGCACGTCCCGGAATGCCCGGCCCTTGCACGCCGCGGGTCGGCTCGTCGTCCAATCGTCCGCCCGCCGCCACTCGTTCGCGGGCCGAGCGGAGTTCGTCGCTCAGGGCATGGACGACGCCAAGAGCCACCACCTTCTTCGCTCCGGACTCGAGACACGCACGCACGGCGGCCGCGATCTGGTGCCCACAGGTCGAGATCGTCGCGTGCGGAAAGACGATCGACCCGCCCGCCTCGACGACCGGCGCGAGAGGGAAGCGGGCCGCATCTCGGAAGAGTCGCTCGACGCCTTCCCGTCCGAGCGCTTCTTGATCACGCGCCGACTTGGCCTTGAAGTCAGGTATGGAGGACCCACTCGCCATGATAGTCTCGCAACCTCCGGAACGGTGCCCTGTACGCTTGCGCCGCCTCGACAGGTCAGGGTAGCTTTCTACCTGGATGTCGCGCGCCGGGGGGCGTCCCAGAGGAGATCTTCCTCATGAAACGACTCGAGCGTCCAGCCTTCTTCCTCATTGCTCTCGGGCTACTCGCCGCGGTCTCCTGCTCGGACAAGGAGACTCGCACCGATACGCCCACCGAACCCGAGGCCCCGGGAGATCCGGCCGATCCCGATTCCCCCGATTTCACACGGGACGGAGTTCCGATCCTTCCCTATCCGGCCGCACTGATCCAGCCGAACTTCGCCTCGGCCGACTCCCTCGTCCGCTACGCGCGCGGATTCGTCGAGGGGCAGTACAATCGCGTTCGGCTCCTCACCCGTGCCGTGAACAGCGCCCACGGCGTGTTCAACAGCGGAGCGTACTCGTACCTCGATGCCAACTGCCGCACGCGTCACTACGGATCGCCCTCCGACTCGACATGCGGATTCACGGTGACCATCTGCGAGTCGACAGGTGGATTCCTCTGGGTCACGTCCGCCACCGGCACCTGCGGACCGGACCGTGAGTACGTGTCCGGACACCAAGTCACGCGGGGAACCACGGACGACGACGGGAGCTCCGGCACCTTCGAGTCCTATTCGATCGACCACAACGGCGTCGAGGAGTCGTGGCGATGGGACCTCGCTCCCGATCGGCGAGAGGGCACCTGGACGTTCTATCAAGGCGTCGCCCTACCCTCGAACGAACGGGGACGGCTCTACTGGAACGAAACGGACGAGACGACGCTGCGGGGCGAGTTCCAGTGGAACAGCGGCGAGAGGTGGAGCCTGGAGATCGAACCGAACGGAGCGAGCGGCAAGATGACGCGCGAAGTCCGGACGAGCGGATCTCTCGCCTGGTCTCCGAGAGAGCAGGTTGAGTGGATCACCGCCCACGGGACCTGGACTCAATACGCGGCCGACGGCACCTTCAACGAAGAGAGCTGGTGACGGTGACGTCGATCTAGCCGAGGTCGAGAAGCGTCGGACGAATGGGCCTACTTGGTCGCAGCCGGTGCGGCCGAAGCCCATTCGATCACCTTGGCGATCACGTTCTTCCGTTCCTTGAGTTGCTCACGGAACTCCATTCGATCGGTGTTCGCGATCTCCATCCGGAGATCGGAAAGCGACCCCTCGAGCACGTCCTTCAAGATCTCGAGCTCTTCCTTCGTGAGATTCAGCGGGAGCATCGGATGCCTCCTTCCGTCGGGTCCGTCTTCTGGAACACGCGGTTTGGGGCCGGGTTCCGTGAGGATCCGAGGCCGGCGGACTAGGACGCCGCGTGCGAGGGCGCCGTGGCCCCGGCCCTCTCCCCTCGCTCCTTCCCGGTGAGCCACGAGGCGAGCCGTTCCGCAATCGCGTTGAAGATGAGATAGGCGGACGGAACCACGAACAACGTCAGGAAGGTGGAGATGCTGAGGCCGCCGACGACGGCGATCGCAAGCGGCTGC
Organism: Candidatus Eiseniibacteriota bacterium; assembly: GCA_020633975.1. Classification (GTDB taxonomy): domain Bacteria; phylum Eisenbacteria; class RBG-16-71-46; order CAIMUX01; family CAIMUX01; genus JACKCR01. Next base: position 2,021,447 of record JACKCR010000002.1, read on the forward strand.
ATCAGCTCCGAACCCTGCCCGAGGCCAAGCGCGAGAGGCAGCATCCCAAAGAGCGTCGTCAGTGTGGTCATGAGGATCGGCCGAAGACGAACGCCGCCCGCCTCGACCACGGCCTCCGCTCTCGTGAGCCCGCGTTCTCGTTTCCCTCGTTCCGCGTACTCCACCAAGAGGATCGCATTGTTGACCACGATTCCCGCGAGCAGGATCACCCCCAAGAGAACGGGGGCGCTGAGCGGAGTCGCGGTGAGATGGAGCAGGATCCCGACGCCTACGAGTGAGAGCGGAATCGCAAGGATGATGACGAGCGGGTTCACCACGCTCTCGTACTGCACCGCCAGTACGACGAAGACGAGGAAGATGGCGAGCCCCACGACGATGCTGAGCTGCTTGTTGTTCTCTTCGATCGCTTCCTGCTCGCCGCCGATGATGACGCCGTACCCGTCGGGCAGCGCGATGTCCGCGAGGCGGTTCCGGATCTCGTCGTTCACCTCCCCTACGCTCGCGATCTCGGCGATCACGTCACCCGTGAGACGCAGGACCCGGTTCTGGTTCTCCCGGAGGATCGTGGTCGGGCCCAGTGTGGTGCGGACGTTCGCGACGTCCCTCAGATAGATCGGCGCACCGTTCGCAGCCCCCGGGAAGAGCGCGATCGAGCCGAGCTCCTCCGGGCTCGTGAACCGGTCACGAGGGAACATGACGCGGAGGTCGTACTCCTGGTTGCCCGAGCTGAATCGCGTCGGAACCGACCCGTCGAGCGCCGTCCGGATCGTCGATCCGACGGCAGCGACGGAAAGTCCGAGATACGCGGCGCGCTCCCGGTCGAGCTCGATCGAGAGTTCCGGGCTCGCCTCCTCCGCGCTCGGTTCGAGGTTCTCGAGTCCGGGAACGTCCTCGAGACGGAGAGCTAGATCCTCGGCGATGGCCTGGAGCGTCTCCAGGTCGTCTCCCTGGACGTCGAGCGCGACGGCGGACCCGGAGGTCGACGTGCGAAGCCCACGAATGCGGGGCGGACGAACGGAGATACGGGAGCCAGCGAATCCCTTCTCCTGGATCTTCTGCTGCATCGTGCGCACCCAGGTGTCCGCGCTCATTTGCCGTTCGCCCCGGCCCGCGAGCACGACGTCGATCGAACCTGTGCCGGAGCTCTCGACCGTGCCCGACCCGAAGAACCGGCCACCTGCGGTCGCAAACACGCCGAGCACATCCGGCATCTGCGTCACCAGTGCCTCGACCTCCTTCGTCACCCGGTTCGTCTCCTCGGCCGAAGCGCCAGGCGGAAGTGAGATGCGGATGTTGACGTTGCCGTCGTCGACCTGAGGCAGAAACTCGCTCCCTAGCCCTCGAACGAGAAGGCCCGCACCAACGAACGAGAGCACAGCGACGGCGAGCACGGCCCAGCGACCGCGCACCACGACCACCCCGGCGACCCGCATGTAGGCCCGGCGCACGCGGCCGAGGAAGTGATCGAATCCGACGATCGGAGCGAATCGGTCGAGGTGGCTCGAGAACCGGACTTTCGCGAGCTGCGCGGCCAGCATCGGCACGACGGTCAAGGCGACGAGCAAGGAGCCGAGGATCGCGAACGAGATGGTGAGGATCAGCTCACGGAAGATGAGCGCCGCAAGACCGCTGATGAGGAGGAACGGAACCACCGCCGCGAGGTTCGTGACGGTGGATGCGGTCACCGCGCTCTGGACTTCCGCCGCCCCTTCGAGCGCGGCTTCCTCCGCGCCTTCGTTCCCTTCTTCCTTGTGTCTGAAGATGTTCTCGAGCATGACGATCGAGTTGTCGATCAAGAGACCTACACCGAGCGCGAGCCCTCCCAGCGTCATGATGTTGAGCGTGAGGTGGCTCAGTCCCATCATCACGAACGTTGCGAGCACCGCGAGCGGAATGGCGAGCCCGATCACGAACGTCTTCCGGAGCGAGCCCAGGAAGACGAGCACGACGAACATCGCGAGCGCGGCTCCGAGGAGCGCGGCGTTCCGAACCGCAGAGACCGAGCCCCGGATGAAGTCCGCCTGGTTCTGGATCACTTCGTACGGAACGTCCGATGGAATGAACCCCGACGACGCCAGGTCGGCAAGACGCGCGTCCACTCCGTCCGCAACATCGACGGTGTTCGCGTTCGGCTGCTTCCGGATCGAGATCTTGATCGCCGGATCGCCGTCGAGCCTGGCCCAGAGCCGCTGCTCACGGTTCGTGTCCTGCACTTCGGCGACTTCGGAGAGAGGGATGCGTCCTCCACCCTGGAGCGGGAGAAGTACGGCCCTGACGTCGTCCACCGTGCGGAACTTGCCGCTCGTCTTTCCGACCACTTCACGCGTCGCGGACGACACCCGTCCCGCCGCCACGTCCTGGTTCGCATCCTCGAGCGCGCTGTTCACCTGCGACACCGTGAGCCCGTAGGAGCGGAGCCGTTCCTGGTCGAGGATCACCTGCACCTCGCGGACGAGGCCCCCCGAGACGTCGACCGAAGCGATCCCTTCCACCGTCAGGAGCTGAGGACGAAGCCGGTACTCCGCCCAGTCGCGCAGCCAGACCAGGTCCTTCGTGGCCGAAGAGAACGCCACCTCGTAGACCGGGATCTGCGACGGATCGAACTTGAAGATGGTCGGCGCATCCGCCTCTTCCGGAAGACGCGCACGCGCCCGGTCGAGGTTCTTCGACGCATCCTGCAGCGCGAAGTCGATGTTCGTGCCGTAGGAGAAGTGCAGGTTGATCGCGACCCGCCCTTCCTCCACCGTCGTCTCCATCCGGGTGAGGTTCTCGGTCGTCGCGAGCGTCGCTTCGAGCGGCTTCGCCACCGTTTCCTCGAGCACGGTCGGCTCGACTCCTCGGTTGTTCACGGACGCGCGGATCTGCGGATAGACGATGCTCGGCAGGAGGTCGAGCGGCAGTCCCGAGAGGAAGAAGCCTCCCAGTACGAGCACGACCGAGGTGAGCATGAGCGTCCCCACCGGCCGCCGGATCGAGAACGCAGGCAGTCCGCTGTGGCGCTTGGGGTCGTGCTGGGGACCGGGCCTGGAGTCGCTCATCGCCCCTCCGCGTCCGTCGTCAGGACGCGCACCGCGGCACCATCCTGCAGGGTGTTGTTGCCGACCGTCACGACCACGTCGCCTTCACCGAGCCCCTGCTCGATCTCGACCTGTCCCCTGGAAATGAGACCGGTCCGCACGTCTCTCCGGTGCGCCTTCCCTTCCTCCACCACGTACACCGCTTGGCTGGTCGTTCCGTTGACGACGGCCGACGCCGGAACGAGGAGAACGTGTTCCCGCTCCCCCAAGGCGAACGTCACGCGAGCGAGAAACCCCGGCCGCGCCAGGTCCGCAGACTCGCCTTCCAGCGCGACCTCGACTGGAACGAGACGCGTCGTAGGATCCGCTGACGGAAAGATCCGGCGAATTCGCCCGCGCAGTTCCCGCCCCGGGAACGCATCGAGAGCGACATCGACCTGGTTCCCTTCGTGGAGATTCACCACGTCGAGTTCCGACACCTGCACGAGGACGACCTTCGTCGAGAGGTCTGCGATGGTGAAGAGCCGCGACTGGTTCGCAACGATGTCGCCCGACTCCACGCGCTTCTCCGTAACCACGCCCGAGATCGGCGCAGCGATCGTGGCATAGCCGAGACGCGTCTTGATCTGGTCCAGCTCCGCTTCCGCCGCCGCGTAGGCCGTGCGGTCCCTCTCGTACTCGGGTAGCGTGATGACCTGCCGTTCGCGTAGCTGCTTCGCGCGGGCGTGCGCCGACTCGGCCACCTGGAACGCCGCTTCCGCCGCGGTGAGCTGCGCGCGAAGTTCCCGGTCGTCGAGCTTCGCCAGCACCTGGCCCTTCCGCACCGTCGCTCCCTCCTCTGCTTCGAGGAAGAGGAGCGCGCCGCTCATCTGACTGTTCACACCCACCGACCGGATCGGCTCGACCACACCCGAGACGGTGAGAGCACGCGCGATCTTGCCGAGCTCGGCACGCGCGACCTGCACGGGGACCTCACGCGGCCCGGACCGACCTCCCGGCCCACCAGAGCCACCCGGCCGCCCGCCGGACGGGGCAGGCGCCCCACCCGATCCGCCCGCGCTTGCCGCGCCGCCGGGAGCTGCAGACGCACCGTTCGAAGAGGCTCCGCCCGCATCTTTGCTTCCGCAACCTGTCAGAGCCACGGCACCCGCGAGAGCCGTGATCAACGCGAGCATCGCAAGGGTGGTCAGTCTCGACACGTCCTTCTCACCCCCGCCGGATCGCCACTTCCTATCGAGCCCCCGCGACATCCCTCGCCTACTCACCACTGGCCTCCTCGATGGTCTCGCCGAGTACGGCTTCGAGACGCGCGATCGCGGTACCGAGCGCCTGCCGCGCCCGCACCGTGCCTACTTCCGCTTCCGTGAGCGCGACCTGGGATGCCTGGAGATCCAGGATCGTCGCCGCTTCCGCCTGATACCGTTCCTCGAGCACGCGGAGGTCTTCTTCCGCGAGCGCACGCGCCCGGTCCGAGATCGTCACCCGCTGCCCCGCCGCGATCACATCCTGCACCGCGCTCTCTACTTCCACGCGCGCCGCAATGAGTGCGTCGCGCGCCGTGGCCTCTGCCCTTCGGAGCGACGCCTTCGCCCGCTGAACGGAAGCTTCGCGACCGAACCGATCGAAGATCGGAAGCGACGCACTCAGCCGGACGTTCCACGTCCTCCGGTCCGGCGGGAAGTCCGGACTGAACCAGTCGTAGCCCGCCGTGAGCCCAACCGACGGGAGATAGGTGGACACCGCCGTGAGGCGAGACGCCTGCGCGCTCCTCAGCTCCGCCTCCCTCGAGACGACGAGCGGAGAGTTCGACTCCGCCCGCGTCACCAAGCGATCGACACTCGGGAGTTCCGGCGCTGCCCCGGGGAGCGACTCCGCGTCCGGGAACACCTCCGACGCCGTCCCCACGAGTCGACCCAACTGGAGCGCGGCCGTACGCAGCGCCGACTCGGAGTCGAGCACTGCGAGCTCCGCGTTCCCCACTTCGAGTTCCGCGCGGAGGACATCCGACCGCGTCGCCGTACCCACCTCGATCCGCGTCTCCGCGAACGCCAGCTGCTGCCGCGCCCGCTCGAGACGCTGACGAGCGAGAAGTTCCAAGTCCGACGCCGCCGCCGCCTCGTAGAAGGCAGTCGTCGTCTCGAGGATCGTGTCGAACACCTGTCCTCGGTGATCCGCCTCGGCCGCCGAAACGAGCGCACTCGTCGACCGGTTCTGCCAGAGACGACGTCCGCCCTGGAAGAGGACGAGGCTCGAGGAGATTCCCGCGGTGTAGCTCTCGGAGGTGAGCCGGCCGGTCGAGGAGTCGACCCGCTCGTCGCTCGACTTCGTGTAGCCCGCCGTCGCCGAAACCGACGGCAGCCAGCTCCCACGCGTCTCGAGCTGGTTCGCCTTTGCGAGCGAGATCGCCGTCTCCGTCGAGACGGCCGCGGGAGACAGGCGCAGGGCTCGCTCGATCGCGTCGCTGAGGGAGATGGTCTCGGAGATAGAGGCGGCAGCAGAGGCGGCGGTAGAGACGGTGGTCGACGCAGAAGTCTCGGCAGAGGTCGTGGACCCTGGGATCACGGACGCCAAGGTCGCGGCCGTGGTCGTGGACGCTGGAGTCGCAACGTCGGCCGTCCCGACATCGGCCGCCCCGACACCGGCGACCGCATCAGTGGCCGCTGTGGCCAGGACTAGAGCCGTCGCAATGGTGACAACCACAGCAAGATTCAATGCCGTCACCGGACCGGGTCGGTCGAACCCACCTATCGAAGCCTTCAACGTCCGCTCCCCGAGCTACGGATCCAGACACGCTGCCTACCGCACCCCGCCGGGTGGAGGCTCCAAGGATAGTCGGTTCGCATGCACGTGAATACGCCCGGGACACCGGATAGGTGACGGAGTGCGCGTTTCGAGCGGGCTCCCGGTTTGGGAGGTTGGGTCGCGAACCACCGTCTCTCTACCGCGGGCGGGAGACGGAGTTCCCCACGATCGGAAACGATGGCGTGAGGGCGCGATCGTATCAGCGGATGAGGACCGCCCGTGCCGTCCGCGCCTCATTCCCACGGGCCGCACGGACGAAGTACACGCCGGCCGGGGCCGCGACCCCATGGTCATCGGTCCCGTCCCAGGACAGCGGGATCTCGTCCGCCAGCGTCCCTTCACCACCCCCACCGGTCGCGACTCCGCTCCCATGAGCACGACTCCGGCCCAGATCCCGCACGCGTCGTCCCTGGGGGTCGTAGACCGTCACGGATGCCTCGCCACGCGTCAGCCCGAGCGCCACTCGAACCTCCCCACGGAAAGGATTGCCGAGGACGCGGAGCGAGAACGAGCCCGCCACGGTCCCGAGAAGATCGTCGCCCTCCGCACCGTCGCCTCCCGACCCGTCCTCGGGCACCGACGACGGGTCGGGATCCACCACGGGCAAGACGAGAGCGGACGGGTAGGCGCCGGCCAGCTGGACCGTGTTCGTCGCGATGAGCGGTGGATCGTCCGACCCAAACGGTCCGCCATGGTTCGGGTTCACCGCGAACCTCGGCGAGTTGGAACTCGACACCGCGAGTCGGATCTTGTGGCCGGGCGCGAAGACGAGCGCCGTCGACCCGAGATCGATCACGTACCGCTCCACCTCTCCCGGCGTGAGCAGCTCCTCCGTCCGGAATCCGTTCCGGAAGCGCGCCCGAAGTACGCCGTCGCAGACCAGCATCGAGCGTCCGTCCGGATAGACGTCCGTGAGCTTCGCGGTGAAGTCCGTATCGAGACGATCGGAGCTCGCATAGAGAACCACTTCGACCTGTCCCACAACTTCGAGCGCGCTCGTGAGCGGCGGAGTCTCGAAGAGAAGGACGTCCGATCGAGACTCCACCGGACGTTGGTCATACGGACCGAGCTGGAGGACGAGGTTGTTCCCCCCGAGAGTCGGCACCGGGTCGGCCGGATCGAAGACGAACGACTGCGTCCCGGGATCGAGTTCGGTGTTGCTCAGCCCGCCACCGCTCCCGAGGTAGTAGGAGATCGAACTCGACGCCGGCGGCCACACGGAAGACGCCCGCCACTCGTTCCCCGGCGCACCCGGCATGTCCGGATCGCCCATCACGTAGTACGCAACTGGCGGCTTCGACATGATCCCGTTGTTTGCGCCCTTCTCCCAGAAGTTGAACCAGTCGAGCGCGCCCCCAACGATCGCCTCCGCGAGCGCCGGATCCGAGTTCGGATAGGTCAGCTCGCCCACCGGCATGACCCCCACTCCATGGGACCACGGACCGACGATCAGCTTCTGATTGCCGAGGGCACCCGGACCGCCGCCGTACTGCAGTGCTTCGAACAGGTCGAGTGCGCCCTGAATCATGAGGTCGTACCAGCCCGTGATCGAATAGGACGGCGTCTCGATGACGGACGCGCGCGCGGTCACGTCGAGCCAGTCCCACCATTCGTCACCCACCGCGTGCGCTTCGAGCGAGTCGACGAGCTGCGGATAGCCGATTCCGTTCAGCCAGCCGACGATGTCCGCTTCCTTGAGCGTTCCACCGGGAAAGACGAGCTGCTCGTAGAGATCTCCCGTCCCCACCGTCACGTGCGTGCAAGAGAGCCCATTCGGGACGGAACCCATGAGCAGGTTCTGCGTGATCCCCGGTGCCGATGCTCCGAACGTGCCGACGTGACCGTCACACCACGGCTGCGCGACGATCCAGTCCAGGGTCTCCTTGCCGTCCTGGTGGTTCGGCCCCCAGCCATTCGACCGGAACATCTCGAACGACCCGCCCGATCCGTAGAACCCTCGGATGTCCTGGCCGATCGCGACGAACCCGAGCGAGGCCAGCAGCTCGAACGGCAGGGATCCGCTGGCGTTGTACGGGGTGCGAGAGAGGATGACCGGCCACGGCCCGCTTCCGCCCTGCGGATACCAGATCTCCGTGTTGAGGAGCGTTCCGTCGCCCATCGGAATCTGGACCGTCTCCGAGACCGGAAACCCACCGGCAATGGCGACGCGCGTCGCGAGCGAGGACGTCGCGAGCGAGGGCGCTGCAAGCGAGGGCGTCGCGAGCGAGGGCCCCACGAGCAAGGGCGTCGCGAACGAGGGCGTCGCGAGTGAGGGCGCCGCGAGGGCCAAGAGCGCGGCGGCCATGATCACCACGGAGCGACCGGCGAGCACTGCCCCGCCGTCGTCGACCGTGGGATCGCCAATGACGCAGCGAAGGAACCGAACGACACCGTTCGCGAGCAACGAAACCCGAGCGTGAGGATGGAGGGCACGGCGCATGGTCGGTCTTCCCTTGGCTGTGGGTGAATCCGTGCGGAAGATCGTCTCAGCCGAGCCGCGACTCACACAAGGACGTAGATCCTCAACCGACGCGAGTCGCGATCTGGAGGACGACCGAGTCTTCCAAACCGCCATCACCGCGTCGCCACTCACACCGCACCGGAGTGTCTTCGAGGAAACGGTACTCGACTCCGAAGCTCGCGGCCCGAGCGCGCGTCTCGAAGTCACTCGGGTTCAGTGCCGTCGCAGAGTCGGCAAGGTCCGCGTCGAAGAGATCCCGTCGGACGAGGAACCGCAGTTGGGACCACGCATACGACACGGCGAGGTATCCCCCACTCCCCGTCCCGACGCGGCGGGACGAGGTAGCGGCCTCGTTCGTCACTTCTGCTCGGAAGTCCTGACGGATGTACTCGCCCTGAAACTCGACCGGTCCGAGCGTCGTGCGGAGGTCGAAGCCGAAGAGGTTTGCGTCACGCAGTGAGCGAGGCAGCTCCGGAGCGCCGACGGCCACGCTCGTCTCGCCGAACTCTCCGGCCGCCGATGAGGCTTCGAGCGACGTTTCCGCAAGTGACGCTCCCTCGAACGACGTTTCCAGGAGAGACGCACCCTCGAACGACACCTTCGCGACCGACGCTCCTATCGCCATCTCGTCGAGGATCCGCACTTCGCACCGCCCTCCGATCGCGTGACGGGGATCGCCATCCAGAGACTCATCACCAGACCCAATCGACACCGAGTATCCGTTCGTCGCGAACCCGAGGAGTGTGAGCCGCTCTCCCTCGACATATGCGGTGATACCCTGGTCGTTCCAGCACCCGTGCGTGGACGCGACGGCAAGCGGCGTGCTCACCAAAGGTCGGTCGATCGACGCGTAGCAGTGGCGATCGATTCCAAACGGCACGTCGAACTGGCCTAACGTCACTCCGACGAGTCTCGCCCCAGCTTCACGATGGAGATCTACGAACGCAGCGCCGAGCACGAACGCCTCAGCGTCCTGATCGAATGCGACGGCCGCTTCCGCGGACAAGTGGCGATTGGTTTCCGCGCTGAGATCGATTTCCAGCTGCCCGACGTGAAAGTCATCGTGTGGGGACGCCTCGGTAGCCTCGTTGGTCCAGGCATGTTGGAAGTCGAGGAAGGCGGACACGTCCCACTCGACCGTGTCGGCAAACGCCAACGTCGGAAGCGCAGAAATGCTCGTCAATGCGAGTGTCGCGACCAGTGTCATACCGGACGTCACACCGTGCGTCCCACCCTTCGAGCAAGTGCCGAGCATAGGATCCTCCACTCGATCAGACTCCACGTCGGCCTCGAGGGGCTCTACCGAAGCGACGACGCGAGACTCGTCTCACTGTCGAGGTACCCGGGGAATGGGTCAGTGAGACTGAGTCTCAATCGCGCCACGAGCCGGAAGGTACGATCCCAGGAGTGGACGGACAATACGCGGTACCCGAGGGGTCAGTGCAGATCCGAAAAGCAGCTGAGAGGGTGACTCGAAGCCGCCTACGCCGCGCGACGCGACCGAGACCGTGAACGCAGGATCGCGGCGAGCCCCTCGCGGAATGCGTCGGCCTGGCTCTTCCGCGGATACGGCAACACGTAGAGCGGCACGACCAGCCCTGCCAACTCGATCGACTTCGTCACGTGCGGTTCGATCCGCTTGAGCAAAGTGACGACGACGTCCGGTTGGAGGTTTTGCAGTCGAGTCGCGAGATCCGGAACGCTCTCGCGGAGCAGACGAGTTCGCTCGCTTCCACTAGACGTGTGCGATGGGAACGCGCAAAGACTCTCGAGATGACATCCCTGGTCGCGGAAGAACGTGAGGAACTCGTCCGTCGACTCGAAGCGCACGCCGAAGGCGTCCTCGAACGCCCTCGCGGCAGCATCGGTCAGCTCGCACTCGCCGCCGAAGAATCGAGCGCACTCCTCGTCGGACTCACCGATCAGGAGGACGTCGACGTCGCGCCATGGTTGGCTGTGTTGCGAATCGTCACTCGGCATCTCTGCCCGATTCATCGGCCGGAGAGGCGAGTTCTGAAGTGCCGATGTCCAACGGCTCAGCGCGTGACGACGATCCGGGTCGATCCGCCTTCGGGGCCTTTCACCCAGTAGCTGCCCGAGGGCACCGAGCGTCCCGTCTCGTTCTTCAGGTCCCACGTCGCAAAGGGCCAAGAGCCACCAGGCGCAAAGCAGGGTCCGGATACCTGAGCTTCAGGCGAGCGCTGCGCCGCGGTACTCGTCCGTGCACCGGTTCCAGGAAGTGGCGCTAGCGACCGGACCAGCCGTCCGTCCGCCGAGTAGATCTGCGCATCCCCGGCGGGAAGTCCGGAGTTCACGTTCGTACTCCACGCGAAGATCGTCGCCTGGTCGCGCACCGGGTTCGGGTACACCGCGAACTGGTACGGAGACGCCGGCGGCGGAACAGAGGTCGTGTCGAGGTCGACCAGTGCCGTCCACGAACTCATCTGGTTTCCGTCGAGACGCATCCAATACGGACGCACCCGGCCGCCATACGCCGCGATTCCGATGTAGTCACCGAAGAACACCGAGGAGAACGGATTGAAGGGAGACTGACTCACCACCTGTTCGGTGAACGTGTCGCCACCATCGATGGAACTCGCGAGCCAGACTTCCGTGTCGTTGCCGCTCGTGTCGCGGCGGTCATAGAAGACGATGTGGAGGTGACCTGTGAGCGGATCGAGGGCCATCCACGGGAAGAACTGGTGACGACCGTTCCCCACTGTATCGCCGTTCACTCTCTTGATCGGCATCCAGTTCACACCGTCGTCGGAGCGAAGGAGGAAGACGTCGGTGTCGCCGTTGCGCTGGTCCGACCAAAGGACGTAGATACGTCCCGAGTACGGACTGCTCGTATAGTCCGCCACCGTCTGCGGAAGGCCGTTGCAGCGATAGATGCCCGGCACCGCGAAGTCCCATCCTCCCGGAATGTCACTCAGCACGACATCGTCGCCCCAGGTGTCTCCCCCATCGGTGGAGAGGTCGAACTCGAGCCCACGCGGCCCCGCCCAGGCCATGTAGATCGTTCCGTCCGGACCGACCGCAGGCACTGCGCCTTCGACGGTGTCGTCTTCGTCGACGCAGTTGCCACCTTCGTCACTCACGCGGACCGCGGTGGAGAAGCTCGCCGCGTGGTCACGCGAGTAGGAGAACAGGATCCGTGTGCTGTCCGCGGAGTTGCTGCTGCCGTAGCGGTCGAACTGCGTCCAGCCGATGTAGACGCTCCCATCGTACGGCCCGCCCGTGCGATCGACGACCGGGTACTCCTTGTCCTCGAACGGCTGCCCCGAGTTGTGATCCAACACCGGAACGCCCTCGGCCCAGGTCTCGCCGCTGTCCGTCGAGCGCGCGACGTAGATGCCCGAGTGGCTGAACGTGCCGATGTACGCGTAGTAGGCCCATCCCCCTTCGTCGCTCGCAAGCGACGAATCGCCGAGGTCGTAGGGATCGGGAAGCGAGTACTCGCTCCAGGTGAGGCCCGCGTCGTCGCTGAAGAAGGAGTAGCAGCCCGAACCCTGCGCACCGGCCACGATCCGGTTCGGATCGTCCGGATCGATCGTGATCGCCGTCTCTTCCGGCGCGTAGACGGCACTGTCCACCCGGACGTTCGGCCAGGTGCCGCGGGTCATCGGAATCGGCGAGTCCAGAGGAAGCGGTATCGGGCGCACTCCGTCGCCTTCGCGCAGGCGTTCGAACTCCGCTTCGTCCCAATCGGCGCGAGCGTCCGCTCCCGCGTCGGAAAGGTCTGCTCCTTGGGCCGGCATCGGAACGGTTCCGTGGTCGGCGAAGGGAGGCGCGAGGCCTGGCGAGGGATGGGAGGAGGATGAGTCCGGCGATGGGCCCAGACCGGAGCCGACCGGAGTGTCCGGCGACGAGCCAATTCCGCCCCAGAGCAACACGCCCGTACCCACGCCCAGGGCTGCAAGTGCTGCGATCATCGTCACCGTACGCGTCGGGCTCATCGTCTGGCCTCCCACTGAAGCTATGCCGAGAAGTGCTGGCCCCAAAGGGAGAGGATACACCCCAACGGTCGATTCCCAGGTATCAGGATAGGTCCTACCTCGACTGCTGGACGCCTCACCGATCGTTGCTCGGCGTGTTCCGTGCTGCCCGCCGGTCGGTCATTTCGGTCCCCCAATTGCTGGATCCGCCCCCTATGGAGGAGGTTACGTTGCGCCACTCGCTCCGACCCGCGAGCCACAATTCCGCCGCGGCAGCCATGGCCGCCATCGCGCTGGCCACCATGTCCATGGTCGCCGTTCCGAAGACCGCGTCCGCTATGTCCCCTGACCTCACACCCTCCTGGGCACATCCCACTCCTCAAGGGAATGCGATGATCGACTACGAGTTCGTGAGCAATGACGTCGGCGTTGCCGTCGGCGAAGGCGGCTCTGTGCTCGCCACGACGGACGCGGGAGAGACTTGGACGCTCCGCTCCAACCTACGCACCTTCGGCAAGGACCTTCACGGTGTCGACACCGAAGACGGCGTGAACCTCATCGCCATCGGTGAAGCTCCCGGCGTCTTCCGGTCCACCGACGGCGGGGCCATCTGGACCGAAGTCCCCAATCCGTCGACCGGGACACTCCTCCAACTCCGCGAAGCGCCCGACGGACGACTCGACGCCGCCGGCGAGAACGGCGAAGTCATCCGCTCGACGGACGACGGCGCCACCTGGACCGAGATCGGCCCCGGGCTCGGCATGATCGAATCGCAGTGGTGGGAGTCCGCGCAGCACGGCTGGGTAGTTGGAACCGGCGTCGGCCACGAAACGACGGACGGCGGCGCGACCTGGACCCAGTTCATCGACCTCGCGGGATTCGGATTCCGCGACATTCAGTTCTACGACTCGAACTTCGGCCGCGTGCTCGAGGACTTCGGATTCTGGACGACGACGAATGGTGGGGTTTCGTGGACGCGTGAAGACCTCTTCGTCGAACCCCTCTACCCCCGGAAGACACTCGCGATCACACCCGACCACTGGCTTCTCATCACGTTCATCGAAGGAGCCGCGATCTACGAGACCTTCGACCGTGGCGAGAACTGGGATCTCCTCTCCTTCCAGGGCTCCGTCGGCTTTCTCGACCTCGAGCGCACCCCGAACGGCCGCATCTTCTTCTCGTCCGATGTCGGCGACATGTTCTACTCCGACGACCTCGCGCACACCTCCACCAACGCAACGGAGCGGCTCGACTCCGGCCGTTTCGGCCCAATCAGCGTGATCGCGACCACTCCAGGAGACGACTGCTACGCCGTCGTCGTCCCGACCCAAGGCGGCGTACCTCCCTCGTGGATGCACAGCACGGACCTCGGGGCCACCTGGTCTGCATTCACCGGCCCCAACGGCCTCTCCAGGCCGTCCGCGATGGTGTGGCCGACAACGTCGGTCGGCATCGTCGGTGCCTACGACACCATCGGAAGGACGACCGATTCAGGCGTCACCTGGAACACCGCCACGCTCCCGAATTCGCAACGCGTGACGGACATCGAGATCGCCGGAGACCGGCTCTTCCACGGCGCGTACACGACACAGTCCGGTGACGGCACGGTCTACCGTTCCGACGACCAAGGCGCCACCTGGAGCGACGTCGGCACCTCGTTCCCATTCGCCTTCGCACCCTGGGTCGTCACGTTCCTCGATCGCGACAACGGCTACGTCGCCGGCATCCAGCAGTCCGGCAGCTCTTCCTTCAACCGCACCTACCGCACGACCGACGGCGGGGCCAGCTGGACGCAGGTCACCTCCCCCGCCGGCGGATACGTCCGCGACATGTACTGGTTCGACATGAACACCGGCATCGCGTCGCTCGGAACCCCCGGCATCTTCCGCACGACCGACGGCGGAGCCACCTGGACCCAGCAAACCACGCTCCGCGCCTACGAACTCGCGTTCCTCGGACAACTCGGCTTCGCCACCGGAGGCTTCTACTGGGAACCCACCGCCTACACCGAAGACGGCGGAATCACCTGGCAACTCGCCGACCTCCCCATCTCTTCCCCCGCCGCAGCCGTCGAAGCCACGCGAGACGGATTCCTCCTCGGCAACCAGGACAGCGGCCTCCTCAAGTTCGGCGGGCTCGACCTCGCGGGAGTCGGTGATGGAAGCGATGACGGAAACGGAGACGGCCTCGGCGATGGGAACGGCCATCCCCTAGGCATCGATGCCTTCGGAGCCACCGGAATCCAGCTCCGCCGCACAGGCGCACATCCAACGCACGGAACCGCTCGATTCGAGCTCTCCCTCCAGAGCCCCGGCACATTCAACGTGGATGTGTTCGACGCCGCCGGCCGCGAAGTCCGCTCTCTCAGCCACGGCTTCCGGTCCGCCGGAACCTTCCCGATGGAGTGGGACGGACGCGACGAGCGCGGTGACGCGACGCCGTCCGGACTCTACTTCGTGAGAGTGCACGGCGAGCACGGAGCAGAGTCGCTGCGAGTCGTGCGGGTTCGGGGATAGCGACGACGTGTGCGCCGAGGCAGGACGTCGACAGGGCGGCGAGTCTCGGCGCTGAGACTCTCGGCATCGAAGTCTCGGCGCCGGGAGTCCTCGTGCGGGTCGCCGGATTCGAGAATCCCAACACCGGGGGGCCCGACGCCGTTGTCAGGGGGTTGCAGCCGCTTGACAATCCTCAGGGGGCTGGATAGTCTTTTCGTTCGCGGTGACCTCCGGGTCACCCACCGGTTGATCCTCGGTAGCTCAATGGTAGAGCATGCGGCTGTTAACCGCAGGGTTGTAGGTTCGAGTCCTACCCGGGGAGCCATCTTGTTGTCTTGCATATAGATAGGCCGATTCGGTCGACGGAGACCCTGGTGGCGTGGGCTGCTGGGGTCTTTCTATATCCGTAAGTCGCACAGGGATATGCGGGTGCAGGGTTGGCGGTGGGACTCTCGGCCCGTAGTGTACCGAAACTGATCTTCAGCCCGCCTGACATCCGTCGAACTCACCGCGCAAGTTCTTCCGGCGTCAGAACTGTCCCAAAACTCGATCGCCCCTACGCCGCCTCGCGATAGTACCACCTGAGCAGCCCACCTAACCGCTCCCGACACCGGATATCCCCCGTCCCCAAGGTCGGACTCCCGTCGATCAGCGCGTTCCCGATGCCCTGGTGGTTGCGTTCCAGGTGGTAGTGCTCGACGTACTCGGTGACGAGCCAGCGAAGGTGCCTCTCCCCCATAGGAATCGCCTTCGAGAGACACTCCTCCTTGATCGAGCGCACGAACCGCTCGGCATGCGCGTTGAGATTGGGGCTGCGCGGAGGCAATCGCATCGGCTCGACGCCTCCGCCGCGCAGCACGTCCGCGAACGCGCGGGTGAAGAGCGGGTCTCGGTCGTGGATGAGGTAGCCTTTCCCCGCGAGGAAGCCATGGTCCGGGTCGGTCAGCGTTCGCGTCACCTGCTCCACCCACGCCCCGTCCGGTGAGTGTGTAATGCCCGCGATCCGGACGCGACGAGTTTTGAGGTCGATCACAAAGAGGACGTAGTACCGGATCAGTCCAGTCCACGTGAGCACTTCAACACTGAGGAAGTCCATCGCGGCAACCGCTCCCCAGTTGAGCTCGAGGAAGGTCTTCCACGGAAGCCGTCGGCTTGGGGCCGGTTCCAGGTCGTTCTCTCTCAGGATGCGCTGGATCGTGGTTCGCGATACGTCGTAGCCGAGATTCGCGAGCGCACCTTCGATCCGCGTGTAGCCCCAGCCGGGATTCTCTTCGGCGAGCCGGAGAATCAAAGCCTCGATCGACTCGAACTTGGGCGGGCGCCCGGGACCCCGTTTCTTGCTACCGTCGTACTTCCGCGCCACGAGCTGTCGGTACCAGCGCAGCAACGTCTCCGGCGCCACGATCGTATCGAGTCCTCGGAGTCCCTTCGTGCCGAGTCGTCGTGCCTTCCTCGCAAGCCGGATCCGCTGCGCGTCCGTGAATCGGATCCGCTTGCCGCCGAGTTGCTCGCGGAGGATCAGGTTCTCTTCGCGGAGGTAGTCAATCCGGTCGCGTTGGTGGCGGTTGAGCCAGGCGGCGATGGTCAGGATGAGGAAGTGGAGCGGCGTGGGGATCATGGATGCGCGTGTTCCGCATCCTCTCCGCTGGTTCCTGTCCAAGGCCCGCCCTCAGGCCAGTGGGCATCGAACGGCTGCCCCTTCGCCAGGCTGGTCAGAACCGGCATGAGGAAGTCGCGGATCTCGCCAACAACCTCGTCGAGGACAACCGCCGGGCCCTGCACCCGAGCCTTGCGGACGTAGGCCCGCCACTGAACCTGCTTCGCGGCATCCGAAGCAAATGCAGGGGAGAGCGCGAATGGGACATCGGCAGGAATCGGAGTCCGGCGGCGCGCGAAGGTGGCGCCGATCGCCGTGGAGAGGATCTCGCCCACGAACTGCTGCTTCCGTGACAGCACCCAGATGTCGAGGAAGTCTTTGAGTCGGCTGTTCGCTCGGTCGAGAACGACCATCGCCTCCAGCTTCTCCGCGATCGCCGTCTCCGGAGTGTAGCCGAGCAGTCGGGGGGCCTCGAAGTCGAGCAGAGTCGGATAGACCAAAGAGCTCGTACCGGGCGTGATGACGTCGCCGAACCCGACGTCGATCTGGAGATGTAGACGCGCGTTGCCGAGTGATCCACTGCAACGAACCCGCACTCCATCGTAGTGAGCATCGATCCGAATCTCTTCCCCCACGACGGACTCCGGATGGAAGCGGACACCGTCCTCAGGGACTTCGGTTCGAAGGCAGGAACGAACAACCTCGATCAGCTCCGGCACCGACACGGTCTCGCGGCCCAACAGGTCGATGTCCTTCGTCGCGCGAACGAGCGCACCTCCCCAGAACTGGAGCATGAGGGCACCCTTCAAGACGAACTGATCCCGGTGATCGGATCTCGACAGTCGGTACAGGAACCTCTCCATCGCGTAGTACTGGAGGAGCTCGTTGAACGGTCGCCCCTCCGACTTCGCTCGGTTCAGGAGACGCGCGTGGACCGATGCCGCGACGTTGCTCACCCCGTCGTTCACCGCATGGCATGGAGGTACGGCAGGACGACGGTCTCGATACGGCAAAGCCGCGCGTAGTGGAGGATCTGAGCGGGGCGAACCCCCTTCCTCCTGGTCGCCTGGCTGAGAGCGTCGAGCGCTACGTCGAGTCCGAGCTTGTTGCGGAAACGGAAGCAGTCGACCACCGTCTTGGGGAGGTCATAGACCTTCAGGTCGACGCCATCGACACTCACCGTCTCGACTCCCTCGGCAAGAGCGGGACCGGAGAAATGGAAGACCCGGATTGGCGGGAAGCCGAGGCTCGGTGCCTTCGTCGCCCGCGGAAGCGCAATCTGCACTTCGTGCGGGACCTCGCTCGTCGCGTCGTGGAACGCGAGTGCAGAGACGAGGCACAGAACTGCACGAGGGACGCGGAGGGCAACTGTTACAAGGTCGGGCTGCGTCGCGGGCTCGCGGTCCGAGAGTTCGTAGATGCCGCGACTCAGGCGGACGATCCGGCCCGAGTCGCGGAGCTGGTAGAGCGTCCTTGGGTGAATGCCGAGCGCCAGGGCGTCCTTCGTTCGAAGGCGTCCGCCGTGCTGGTGGAAGGCGGCGAGGGCTCGAGTCACCGGGCTTGTCATGGGATGTAATCTACCACACCTGAGTCTATATGTAGTTTTTTGTATCCACATTACTCCACAGTTCGAGCACGCGTCCGGCATCCCACACAGAACTAGAGAGAGGTTCGAGAACGGTATGACTAGGGGAGCCAGTTCCTTGTGCTGCATATAGATAGACCGATTCGGTCGACGGAGACCCTGGTGGCGTGGGCTGCTGGGGTCTTTCTAATTGTCGCAAGTCGCACGGGGATATGCGGGTGCAGGCATGGCGGTGGGACTCTCGGTCTGGGCGCGCGGGAGGCGTTGGAGGCGGAACGTCAGGTACCGCGGGGGCGGATTCGGGCAGGGCTCTCGGACTCTCTGGTCTCTACGGGGACAGCGGCCAACGGACTCGTCCAAGGTGGCGGACGGGTTCGACGGTTTGCGAACTGCGGCATCCGGGTGAGTCATCACCTCGCCCGGTCCACGGCCGGGCTCCAAGTAGTTCACAAAGCTCCGCCCGCGCCTGGTGATAGACCATTGCGTCGGCCGCGGGTTCAACGACCAATCAGCCGTTTCACTTCGCCCCAGGTGGACGTGCGGACTGGTACCGGATCACCGGGAGTGAAGTGCGCGCCGATTCCCATGGAGCCGATCGGAGCGCCCCACACGATCTCCGGGTGTTGCCAACCCTCGGGCCACCCGATGCCCCACATCACCTGCGTCCAAGGGTGACCCGATCCCTCGAAGTCGACGGTCCACTAGTATCCGTTCCGTGCGTAGACCCAGTTGCCCCAAGATCCGACCGTGAAGGGTCCGGTGATCGACACGGAAATCTCCACATCGTGCCGACTGACGTCCGGCCACGTGGCTATTCCCTCGAAGACGATGCCTGTAACCACACCGACGACGGAGCCAGGCTCACCTGCGATCCCGTCCTCCCAGACGTAGACGTCGGTGGACTGGCCGCTGTAGAACCCATCCTGGGTCAGCCACAAGGACACGCACTCCACATCGCCGGCACCGAGATCGAAGGCTTCACCGAACGCACCATAGTAGGGTTCCTGCACACCGCCGTACGTCCAGGCCACACCGTTCTCGAAGCTCCCGTCGTGGTGAACGAAGAGGTCGGCGTCGGGGCAGAGAACCCCGAATGCGAGGGTCGAGCCTCCACCCGGCCCTTCCATCTGAGTCGGCTGGGCTTGGGATGGGACTGCGACCACGGCCAAAAGTACGGGTGCTGAGAAGAGGATGACTCCTCGCATCACACACTCCTTTCCGAGCAGGTGGTCAATCGGGTTCTACCCCGATCTCACGGGCAGCCTGAGTCTCGTGGGTCTGCCGGGCGCTCATCCCCCCCACGACTTCGTTCGAGAAGAGCTCTAGAATAGCGGAGGAGTGTCCTTCGAACCTGGGGAACTCCACCCCAGCTCGAGCCTGCCTCGGAGTCGTCCAGGTCGAGTCCCTTCCATGAATCGCCCGGCAAGCGTTCGACCAGCCGCCACATGACGGGGTTGGCGGTGGAACTCTGGGCCCGTGCGCGCGAGGGGCGTTGGAGGCGATCGGTCGGTCACCGTCGGGGCGGATTCGGGCGGGACTCTCGGACTCTCTCGCATGGTCGTCCGCCGGCCGTCATGCTATCTGTGTCTCGGTCGCCCGAATAGTGACCGCCGCCGCCCGACTCAGGAGTGGGACGAAACAGGTCGCGCAACGAGAGGCAGAACCATGCAGCCTGAAACGAGGATTCCGAAGTCGAAGCATCCACGCAACGCTCGAGCAGCTACCTCATTGCTCCTGTACGCTTCCGTGTTCGCTGCGCTCTGGTCGTGCTTCCCCTCCGCACGCACGCTCGCTGACCCGCACACAATCGCCACCTTATCCGAGCAAGCCATAATCTTCATAAACGACGAGCTTCTCCTGCCACCCTACATCATCTCGCAGTCGGACTCGTCCGTCTCAATCAACGGACAGATCCTCGGACGACTCCCGAGTCCGAGGCCCACTCAGGATGTGACCGGAGTCGACAGCCTCTTCCGCGCCTCCGGTCGCGTCGCCACGTCGCTGTACGATGCCGGCGGCGACCTATCGGCGGTAACCGACAGCACCGCGTCGTTCCTCAGGCGCTCTAGCCTCCTGGATAGCGTCGCGATCATCGGTCTGGGAATCATATCCGCATACTCCGGCGGGTTCCCCACCGGGTCGATCGAACTGGACGTGGAATCCGGTCTGCATGCAAACACGCCCATTCCAGCGGCAGAGACACTGGCCGGCTTCCGAACCCTGGCGGAGACCCTCACGAGGAATCCGGGCTTCAGTGTGATAACGCAGTCATCGAGTACGCTCATTCCAGCTTCTCATCGGTTCTACCAGACTGCATTTCAGGAGTTTACGGCGGCCCCTGCAGCAGACGAGTCCCAGCTCGAGCACTGGACAGGCGTCTATGTCACTCCTGCGATGGCCCGCAGTGCGCATGACCGGCTCGGCGCATCCTACATCGAAAACCCCTCCGGCACTGGGAGAAGGAACCGATGATGGGTCTGGGTGCTCTTGTCGCATCGCGTCTTCTCACAATCTTGATTGCCGACCTGTCTGTCGCCATCCATGAGACGCCCCGTCGGAATCGCGCTGCTGGCGGTTGAGCCACGCGGCGATCGTGAGGATGAGGAAGTGGAGGGGCGTGGGAATGGTCACGAGTCCTTGGTTCCGGTCACGGAAGCTGATCCAAGAACTGGAGCAAGGGAAGACACTCCACGTCCCCGATCTTCTGCGCACGAGAACCGAGGAACACGACGATCTTCCGCTTCAGGCGAGTCGTGCGGTCTGCGAGGGACCGTATCCCCGACGGTTCGGTCTCCGGCGCCCGCTCTCCGCTCTTCACCTCGATCGCCCAGAGCTCCCGTCCGATTTCGAGTACGAAGTCGACCTCAGCTCCGTTGCGAGTCCGGTAGTGAAAGAGGCGAGCCTGCGGCCAGAGCGACGTAGTACGACGATGCAGCTCGTATGCGACCAGATGTTCGAGCAGAAGGCCACGTTCGTCCTCGAGCGGCCGATCAGTCGGACGGCGCAGGAGTGCGTTCCGCACACCCAGATCGAAGAGGAACAACTTCGGGTGGGAGATCAACTGCGCCCGATCGGAACCGCTCCATGCCGGGATCCGGGTGACGATCAGGGTATCTTCGAGAACTTCGAGATACCGGCGCGCGGTCTCGTAGCCGACACCCGCATCCTTGCACAGCGAGTTCAAGTTGAGGATGTGTCCCGAGCTGGCGGCGACGAGTTCGAGCAGGCGGATGTAGCCACCTAGGTTTCGAACGAGCGCCTCGGCCTGCACCTCCTCTCGCAGGTAGGCATCGACGTAACTCCGAAGATCCGTGGCCCTGGTGTCGGCGTCCACTTCTGAGTAGATGCCGGGCAGACTGCCCTCCGCCAGTACACGGTCGAGATGGAACGCATCGCCGAGTTCCGATGCCAGGAGTGGGTGCAGGAAGTGGAGGTGGATCCGTCCAGGCAGTAGGTTCGCACCTCCTCGCCTGAGCTTCCTCGCGCTGGAGCCCGAGAAGAGGAACCGAAAGCGCTTCGGTTCACGGTCGAGAAACGCCTGGGCGACGTCGAGCAGCTCCGGCACCTTCTGGACTTCGTCGATCAGCACCGTGCGCACGTCGGGTCCAGCCGCCAGCAGCTCGTGCTCCAACGTTTCCGGACGGCCCAGGTAGGTACGGAACTCAGACGGAAACGAGAGGTCGATGATCCTATCGGGGCCAAGAGAACGCAGCAGGGTCGACTTCCCGACCTGCCGGGGCCCGAGCAAGAGGAGGCTCTTCCTGGACCGTTTGAGGGTTGGCACCAGCGCACGTTCATACATGTGGGTAAAATAGCGGACGTTTTACCCACATATCAAGAGTCAACCGAGGCAAGGAGGCCACGCAGCCATCTGTCCGCATTCCCGAAAGACCCAGACGCCAGCTCAGGAACCCCACCACTTCCACCCCCCCCACCACGCCGCTCTCGTCATGATCATTCACCGCTCCTGATGCGGCGAATCCCCTTGCCCATGCGGTGAATGCGACCGATAATCGACGCAGGAGATGCGGTGATTATGACCTACATTCACGAGCTGCCCGGCTGGCCGGAGCTGACATGGAACGCGGACGCCCTCGTAGGTCCCCTGGCCGAGGTGCGCCACAAGCAGGGCCGGCACCTGGGGAAGATGGAGACTCTCGGATTCGAACTCCGCCAAGAAGCCGGCCTGACAGCGCTCACGGAGGAGGTCGTCAAGTCCTCGGCGATCGAAGGGGAGCACCTGAACCCAGAAGAGGTCCGCTCGTCGATCGCCCGCCGAATCGGACTCGACGTGGCCGGCCTTCCCCGGCCGAGCCGGGAAGTCGAAGGCGTCGTCGAGATGATGCTCGACGCCACGAAGAACTTCGGCGATCCGCTCACCGACGAGCGCCTCTTTGGCTGGCATGCCGCCCTCTTCCCCACGGGAAGGAGCGGGATGCAACGGATCACCGTTGGAGCGTGGCGTACCGAAGATGCGGGCTCGATGCAGGTCGTCTCGGGTCCCATCGGCCGCGAGAGAGTGCATTTCGAGGCACCCGAAGCGAGCCGTCTGGATGCAGAGACGGCGAGCTTTCTCGGCTGGTTCAATCAGACTTCGGAGGTAGATCCCGTCCTCAAAGCGGGAATCGCTCACTTCTGGTTCGTCACTATCCACCCGTTCGCCGACGGCAACGGACGGATCGCCCGGGCCGTCGCCGACATGGCACTCTCCCGGGCCGACGACACGAAGGACCGCTTCTACAGTATGTCCTCAGGGATCGAGGCCGAGCGGAGGGAGTACTACAGGGAGCTCGAGTCGGCACAACGCAGCGAGCTCGACATCACGCGTTGGCTGATATGGTTCCTGGCCTGTCTCGATCGCACGATCGAGGACGCAGGCCGGACGCTTGGCTCCGTGCTCCGCAAGGCAGAACTCTGGCAGCGCATCAACCGGCGTCCCGTGAACGAGCGTCAGCGGAAGGTCATCAATCGGATGCTGGACGACTTCGAAGGACCCCTCAGCACGTCGAAGTACGCGAAGCTCGCGAAGTGTTCCACCGATACCGCGCTTCGCGATGTCCGCGAACTGCTGGAACGGGGCACTCTGATCAAGAACGCTGGCGGGGGGCGGAGCACCAGCTATCGTCTAGGCGGTACCGAAGAGGTGAATGGCTGAGCCTTGATCGCCTCGCAAGGTGCCGGCGCGCGGTAGCACTTCAGGCGAGAGTCTCGGCCGCCCGGCGCGGGCTTTGACCGCATCGCATCAATGGGCGTACAGTACAAATGCGCCTGCGGAGCTCACGGCGTGGGACGAAACGAGGTTACCTTGCGGCGAATCTCACTCCTATTCGCAGCCCTCTCCCTAGGCGCGGCCCGGATGGCAGTATCGGGGGTCTTGCCCGTAGCGTCGGACGGTTCCACACCGTTTCCGACCTTGAGAGATGCGATCGCCGCGGCGCAAGCCGGCGACACGATCACCGTCGCTCCCGGTGTCTACGATGAGACCGCCGATCCGATCGTGGCCGAGATCGCTGTGGAATCGATCACCCTGATCGGCCTCGGCGACCTGCCGTCGGATGCCAGCATCACGGGAGCACATATCTGGTTCCATGCGTCAGGAGTCCACCACGTCGAGAACCTGCGCTTCTTCGGTGACGTCCGGCTGCTGTCGGGGTATCCCCCGAGTTCCATGACCATGAGGAACTGCGTGGTCGACGACCGCGTAGACTCGGACCACGGTGACACGATCACTATCGGCAGTGAAGCGCTCGTCCAGGATTGTGTGTTCCAGAACCTCGAGACCTTCAGCAGCTTGTCGAACGACGGGTTCGCTCTGAACGTGACGTCCGCAAGCCAGGGCGCGCTCGTCGAGCGATGCACGTTCTCCAACGTAGTCGCTCACGGAGATTGGGCAGCGCTCAGCGTGGCCAGTCGGTGTGTCGTCAGGGAGTGCGTGTTCTGGAACAACTCCGGCGGTTGGGCTGGGGCGGTCCACACTTCCCACACCTGCTGCGGCTACCCAGACGGCCCCGTAGTCGAGAATTGCACGTTCTGGAGGAATGAGAGCCGCTACGGAGGAGCTGCGGTGTTCTTCGAGGCGGACTATGCAATCGTCACGCACTCCGTGTTCGCCGAGACCATCAACGGCTGGGGGTCGATTCTGCTCGGTGGCGGATTCACGACCTGTTGCGACTATTGGATGAACGAGAGAGGCACGTACGTCTGTGCCGCATGCCAGCACGGCGGGAACTTCCAGGCGGATCCACTCTTCTGCGACGCCGCAGGCGGGGACTTCCGCATCGATCCCGATTCTCCGTGCCAGCCCCGCTCGCACGATGGCGTGCCCTGCGGACTCGTGGGTGCGTTCGGAGACTGCGCACCCACATCGGTCGAGGGTACCGTCAGCGAGCCGGGCACGGGATCTCCACTCGTCGTGCTGCGCAACCCAACTGGGAGCAGCGCGTCTCTCCTCCTCGCGACGAGCACGCCGGGCACGGTGTCGGGATCCGTACACGCGACGGACGGTCGCCGCGTCCTCGACATCGTTCCGCGTGCAGTCGGCGCGGGTGAAGCACGGGTCGAAGTGACGATGCCGGACGAGCTGTCCGGCGGAACGTACTACGTGAGGCTCGAAACTCCGGATGGCGTACGGACCGCCAGGCTGGTGCTCCTCAGATAGAGTTCACTGTCCTCCACGGAACCAGAGAGCAGTTCGAAAGCGGTTCTACGTCGCATCGGCTCGAGACCGCCGCCTCGCAGTACGCCCGCGAACGCGCGAGTGAAGACGGCTCCCCAATTGAGTTCGAGGAAGGTCTTCCATGGAAGCCGTCGGCGCGAATCCGGAGTCCTTCAACTTCCGGCGCGGCGACGTCAGTCGGGGTCACGACCCAAAAGCAATTGGACGCACGACTCTAGTCATCGTCCGTAGTGCTCCGCGAGGTAGTGCCGTCCGTAGCCCCAGCTTGGGATGATCTGTGGTGACCTCGGGAAGCCGTCTCGCTTCTCGCGCCACTCAAAGATCTCCCACATCGGCTCGCCCGCTCGAACTCGGTCCGGATTTTCACGGACAAAGAGCCACTGTTCTCCATCGCCGCCCCCGGCCCAGACCTCCCCAGTATCGGGATCTACCCACCCGGCCTGAACGTGGGCCCACATGGATACCTTCATCACTCCGGAGGCGAAGTCACCATCGGCAGAGTCGGGCTCTACTATCGATATGCCGGCGGTGTGAACGTCGATCGTATCGACACCCGCAATTCCGTGGAACTTCGCCAAGCACATGACCTCGTAGTCTCGGTCCCAGTCATGGGGCAAGTCGGAGTCCAAGTACCTCTCCGAGGCATCGGGGACGAACACGAAGTCCGCGGAGAACACGGACGTGTACATTTCGGCATCGCCAACTGAGTAGCTCGACGCCCACTCATCCAGGAGCCGCTCGATCGTACGAGGTTCCGAAGTTTGATTCGACGAACGCCCTTGGTAGACGGGCATCCCTCGCCTGATGCGGCCCAGCGTGGACGCCCACTCGACCGCGTGGGTTTCCCCTGGATCGCAGGCCGAGGAACTGGAAAGCTCCAGGGATCATGACCCAACTCAACGTCCCCCTCGAACCGAACGAAGAGCAGCGTGCGCAGCTCCATGACGCTGTGATGGCTTTCGCCGAGCGCTTCGTCGCGGCTCGCGCGTCGGCTCCGGCGTCCTCCTCCACGGCCGATGACACACGACTCCGCCGTCTGCTCACCCCACCCGGGGAGAGAGCGCGCCCCCTCGACCGCGTGCTCGAGGACTTCGCCGATGCGCTCGACACCGGATTCGACACCACGTCGCCCGGGTTCCTCTCGTACATCCCGAGCGGCGGAATCTACACCTCGGCGCTGGCAGGCTTCCTCGGCGCGGTGACCAATCGATACACAGGCGGCAGCCATGCGAGCCCTGGGTGCGTTGCGATGGAGGAGAGCGTGATCCGGTGGATGACTTCGCTCTTCGGCCTGCCGGAGACCGCAGGGGGAGTCCTCCTCTCGGGCGGATCTATCGCAAACCTCACCGCGGTTGTCACCGCGCGTTCGCGCTTCGGCGAGGACTTCCGCCGAGGAGTGATCTACGCTTCGACCGCCGCGCACCACTCGTTGAGCAAGTCGGCGAGGATCGCCGGGATCGCGGCCGACCGCGTGCGTCGGGTTCCCACGACTTCACAGCTCACGATCGACGTGGATGCGCTGCGCGCGGCGATCGCAGCCGACCGCGCCGCAGGGCTCAGGCCGATGATGATCGTCAGCAATGCCGGGACGACGGACACGGGCAGCATCGATCCGATCGCCGAGTGCGCCACCGTTGCGAAATCGCAGGGAGCATGGCATCACGTCGACGCGGCATACGGCGGCTTCTTCCAGTTGACTGTCCGCGGGCGCGAGCGGCTCGAGAGCATCTCTCTGGCCGACTCCATCACCATCGACGCACACAAGTCGCTCTTCCTTCCCTTCGGCATCGGCGGCTTGTTGGTGCGCGACCGGAGTACATTGGCCGAAGCCCACGAGGGCCGGGGCTCCTACATGCAGGACGTAGCCGCGGGCGAGCTCCCCCACTACTTCTCCATGGGCCCCGAACTCACCCGGCCGAATCGCGGCCTCGCGGTATGGCTGCCCCTGCAAATCCATGGGATCGCACCCTTCCGCGAGGCTCTCGACCACATGCTCGACCTCGCTGAGTGGGCCGCGGAGCAGATCTCCGCCATGCCCGAGTTCGAGCTGGTCTGCGAGTGCGAGTTGTCGGTCGTCGCCTTCCGCGCCGTCGCAGGCGACGCCGAGTCCCGCCGGATCTTCGAGGCGGTGAATGCGACGCGCGAGCTGCACCTGTCGAGCACGACGGTGGACGGACACTTCGTCCTGCGGCTCGCCTTCCTCAGCCAACGCACGGACATGTGTGTGGCACGCCGGGCGGTCGAGCTGTTGGGGAGGATTTCAGCGTCTGCCTAGGGCCTACGCTTGTTGCCGCGGAAGCCGTCACCCCAAAGCGAGATGCGCTATAGTCGCCAATCATGGCACTGCCCCCCGGCCATCGCATCGGAAGCTACGAGGTCCTCGGCCCCGCAGGCGCCGGAGGCATGGGCGAGGTGTATCGCGCTCGCGACTCCCGGCTGGAGCGGACGGTAGCGATCAAGGCCCTTCCTGCGGATCTCAAGGACAACGCCGGACGCCGGGGCCGTTTCGAGCAGGAGGCCCGTCTCCTGGCTGCGCTCAACCATCCCAACATCGCCGGAATCCACGGAATCGAGGATGCCGCAGACGGAAGCAGCGGTCCCTACCTGATTCTGGAGTTCGTCGACGGCGAGACCCTGGCTGAGAGGCTCTCGCAGGGTCCGATTCCGGTGACGGAGACGATCCACCTGGGGACGCAGATGGCCGCCGCCATCGAAGCCGCTCACGAAAAGGGGATCATCCACCGCGACATCAAGCCCGGAAACGTCATGATCAACCCCTCGGGCACGGTCAAAGTGCTCGACTTCGGCCTGGCCAAGGACGAACTCCCAACGTCGGGTTCGGATGCGGAGCTGACGAAGACGCATGCCCAGGCCTACCCCGCAACGGCCGAGGGGATGGTCCTGGGAACGGCCGCCTACATGAGCCCGGAACAGGCACGGGGCTTCCCCACGGACAAGCGGGCGGACATCTGGGCGTTCGGTTGTGTCCTCATGGAGTGCCTCAGCGGCCGCCAGGTGTTCTCCGGAGAGACGCCGAGCGACGTGATCGCTCAGATCTTGGAGCGTGAGCCCGACTGGACACGGATTCCCTCCGGCACGCCGCCCCGACTTCAGGACGTGATCCGGCGCTGCCTCACCAAGGACGTGAATCTGCGTCCCCGCGATGTGGGAGACATCGGCCGCGAGCTGAAGTCCTTGGGTGCCGATGGAACAACGTCGCACCCAGTGAAAGCAGCCAGAAGCACTCCCTCCATCGCAGTTCTCTACTTCGAGAATCTGGCGAACGACAAAGACAGCGAGTACTTCTGCGCGGGGATCACCGAGGACATTCTCACGGACCTCTCCAAGATCAAGAGCCTCCGCGTTGCCAGCAAGAATGCGGTCAGTCGTTACAGGGGTCAGGAAGTGGACCTGACTCGGATCGCCCGAGACTTGGGAGTGAGCGCGGTGCTCGAGGGGAGCGTCCGGCGGGCAGGCGACCGGATCCGCATCACGACGCAGCTCATCAACACCGCCGACGGATTCCAGCTTTGGGGCGAGCGTTTCGACCGGACGCTGGAGGACGTGTTCGCGGTACAGGACGAGATCGCCTCCGCAATCGTGGACTCCCTGCGTGTCGCCATGTCTCCCAGCGACATCCAGGAGATGGCCCGTGACCGTCCGGAGAATGTGAAGGCCTACGACCTCTATCTTCGCGGACGTGAGAAGTACTCCCTCTACGAACAAGACGCGATGAAAGATGCCCTGGCTTTGTTTCAGGAGGCAATCTCGCTCGAACCGGAATACGCCCTGGCCTGGTCCGGAGTCGCCGACTGTTGTGGCCAGTTCCTGATTCACCGCTGGTCGGAGGATTCCGAAGCGATCGCCGCCCAGGGCATGAGTGCCGTTCGTCGAGCCGTGGCACTCGACCCGAAGCTCCCGGATGCCTTCAAGGCAGAGGCAAACATCCTGGTCGCCACAAACGCTCCGGACGAGGAGGTGGTTCAGGCTCTCACGAAGGCCCTGAGCGTCGATCCCAATTTCACACCGGCCCTGATCAATCTGGGCATCAATAGTTTCACTCGCGGAGACCTCGCCCGAACCGAACGGCTGGCGAGACGCGTGCTCGAACTCGACCCTCAGGAAGGGGTGGCCGTGTTGTGGCTCGTCGCCATCCTCTTCTGGACGCGCCGGTGGGAGGAAACCCTCACCCTCATCCGGCAGGCTCGCGTTTGGGCGGCTGCGCACTTCAGCCTGACGATCCTCACCACCTTCGAGTTCCGGACGAGGCTGGAGCTAGGAGATCCGGAGGAAGCCGACCGCGTGCTGGCGCGTGCGCTCGCCGATGAACGCGTCGACAGCGAGCATCTCTGGCCGCTTCGGGC
Organism: Candidatus Eiseniibacteriota bacterium; assembly: GCA_020633975.1. Taxonomy (GTDB): domain Bacteria; phylum Eisenbacteria; class RBG-16-71-46; order CAIMUX01; family CAIMUX01; genus JACKCR01. The sequence continues at coordinate 2,050,382 of JACKCR010000002.1, forward strand.
CCAGCTCTGCGCCCGACAGAACCGAAACGAGGAGGCGCGCGAGATCCTGCAGGGAGCTTCCATCGCGCCCTCCAGGTACTTCCTCATGGCACCCGTCGTGGAAGCCGCGTTTCGCTTGGGCGAACCAGATCTGGCCACGACCGCGATTCAGTACTCGCGGACGATCAACCGGATACAACCGATGGTCTTTCGGCTCGAGAGCCCCTGTCATCCCCTGCTCGACCGCGAAGAGTTCGGCCCCCGAGTGTGCCCATGGACACTGACCTGGCCTCTTCAGGCTCCGATGATCGATGAGGACCGATTCCAACTGTTCCGTGAAGTGAAGGTCGAGTCCGGACGTCCCGGAGGATCGGAGCTTCGTGGGAACCCGACTCAGGTCTAGGGCCGTGTACTACCTCTTGATCCCTTCGAGTTCACGACCCTCGAGTATCCCGAACTCGGCAACCCAGCCGAGGAACGCTACTACCGCGCGATCCGCTCCCACGCCCCATACGAGAACGTCGGCCCACGCGACTACCCAGACCTTCTCGCCATCGGCGGCCTTCACGATGCACGCGTCGCGTTCTGGGAGCCGGCGAAGTGGGTCGCGCGACTGCGGGAGAGACGACTGGACCCGGATGGACTCACCCTTCTGAGGATGAACCTCGACTCCGGTCACGGAGGAGCGAGCAGTCGGTCGGACGCGCTGCTGGAAGCAGCAGAGTGGCAAGCGTTCGTCTTGGATCGGCTGGGAGTGGTCGAGTGACGACGGCCTCGGAGACGCCGCGCTCGCCGGGATCCCGCAACATCATCGTCACTGGGTCGTGGAGGCGTGTAGCTGACTTGCGGTACTGTACATAGAGGAAGGCGAATCCCGCGCAGAGGAAGGAGCCCCCAGATGCTCCCTCCGTGCCGGGGGGAGCGCCGTCGAGAAAGTGCCACTCTTCGTGGCCTCGGTAGGAGAACAGAGCGTTGGATATCGTGGAGAAGGTGCTGGACTGGTACTCCACACAGTGCTTCATCGCGGCAATCGGCGTCGCGCTCTGGTCATTCTGCGTGTTCAACGACCTGGGATGGCGGTCTGCCTTGCGGGTCGAGCAACTTTCACGCTTCGGCTCGGTCGACCGCCCCTCCGCGGACGAGTTCAGACGCGCCCTGCTCAGACAGAAGAGGCAGCTCTGGGCTCTCGCTCTCTTTGTCGTGGGAGTCGCGCTCAGAGTCTTGGGAAGTTGGTAGCTGCCGTGTGACGTGGCCTTGGGGAATCGAGGATCCCCCCCATGGCAAAAGACAACGCACGCCACTATTCTCACCTCGAACGGGCCAAGGATGGTGGAGATCATGTCGCTCAAGGACAGGCTGAAGGAAACGCCGTTCGCTGAAGCCGCCAGGTTTCCGCAACGAGTCCGGGCTGCGGTGGCGAGCGCGTCCAAGTATGGGCGCACTCCAGAGGACCAACGGAAGCTGTTTCGGTTTCTCCTCGCGTCGCCGAGTTCGCAGCGGGCCAGGACCAGACAGCACGAGTTCCGTTTCGGGGACATGCGATTCTTCATCGGCAGACCGGAGTGGCACGGCGTGCGGGAGGTTCTCCTGGATCGGGAGTACTCGTTCGTGGCTGGCGTTCTCGAGGGAAAGAAGCGACCCGTCGTCATCGACCTCGGGGCAAACGCTGGAGCGTTCCCGATCTTCGTCTTCTCGATGTTTCCACACGCGGTGATCTCTTCTTTCGAGCCCAGCGGAAGAGCGTACAGCCTCCTCGAGAGGAATCGGAATCAGAACCCGGGATTCGACTGGACGACCACGCAGGCTGCGGTCTGGAAAGAAGCCGGGCAGATCGGCTTCCAAAACTCCGAGTTCAGTACCGGAAGTAGGATTGCCGGCGACGGGATGGGCAACGAGATGGTCCCGGCCGTCACCCTGAGGTCAATTCTGGGCGATGTCTCGTCTGCGCCTGTCGACCTTCTCAAGATGGACATCGAGGGCGCGGAAGAGGACGTACTCGTAGGAAACGAGTCCCTTCTCTCGGAGAGGGTCCGATCCATGGTGGTCGAGATCCACCCGGGTAGATGCAGTATCGAGAACGTCATCGCCTCGCTCCGCGAGTCACACGAGCATCTCTACTTCTTGTTCGGTAGAGAGTCCGCGTGGCAGGTGGTTCTCTCCTCGAGCGAACCGCTCCCCTTCCTCGACTACCGAGACGAGTACATGCATCATCCTCCTGAAACTCTGATGGCGGCTCAGGACTCGAGCCCATCCCCACAAGGGAACGAGCCAGCGCTTCGGATGGCGTAGCTGCACAGCTACTGCCGTTCCTTCACGGCCTGGAGAGTGTACACTCGTGAGGGTTCTCGTTCCGGGTGTGGAAGCGGCCCACCTATCGCGAGAGCCGAGGTGCGCCCTCATGGCTTGGAAGCAGCTATTCGTCGACCAGCCCCACGGGCGGCCTGCGTTCCTCTGGCGTCTGCTCCTGGCGGTCCTGATCTCCAGCGTGCTGCTCGGAGCGTTCACCTACTCGGTGTCCTGGCTGAATCGATCAGTGATCTCGCCGAACGGATCGATGCCGGCACTCGTAGAGGCAGAGCTGTCCGCTGTCGTCGCGATCGGGGTCGTGCTCTCCGTCCTCTTGGTGGCTCGCTGGATCGATCGACGGCGGCCCAGAGACGTCGGTCTCAGGATGGGCACCCTATTCTCCCTCGACCTCGGCGTCGGCGCCCTACTGGGTGCTGCGACGCAGCTTCTTCCCGCGGCATTCCTCCTCGCCATTGGGAACGCATCGATCCTCGACACCTGGATCAAGGCGAAGCCCGCGCCGGGGTTCGTGTTGCAGTTTCTACCCTGCCTGGTCGTCGCTCTCGGAGAGGCAGTCGCCCTTTCCATTTGGCTTCGCGGGTACCTGATGAAGAACTTCGCCGAAGCTCTCCATGGTATCGTGAGGTCCTCGATCGCCAGCAGGCTCCCAGGTTTCACACGCAGTCCCTCGCTCGTGATGCTCCTGGCCGCGCTCGCTTGCGGTCCCGTCCTCGAGGTCTGGGTCCGCGACCTGGTCGGGGGGATCCCGGACTTCGGCTCCGGCATGCTCATCGGAACTCGTGCCTTCGTCCTCACTCTCTCTGTCGTGCTGACCCGCAGCCTCGCACTTTCGATCGGCCTGGAGTTCGGTTCGTTCCTCGCGAGCGCCAACATCCTCGGTGCCCGCACTGGGCCGTTCGTCGGCGAAGACACGACGGTCCTGTCCGTGTACTACGACCACCTCGGGGCGTTGACCTTGCACCCCTACGTCTCATGGGACGAGATCGTCTGGATCGGGGGCCAGGTCGTCACCCTCCTGCTCCTGCTCGTCTGGATCCGACGAACCCATCGGGGCGCCTGGTTCGATCCGTCCTACCTCGAGGTGGAATCGGTCGGACAACACCATTCGCCGGAGTGGATCCTCGAGCAGTTCGGCGAAGAAGATGAGACGACGCCTCAACGATAGGTAGGGCCCTGCCCTACTCGACGCTTCCGCGAGGGATACCGCCGGACGCGAACCACCGTGCTCGAGTCTGAACCGGCGCGTTCGCGGCCCCTACGGTCTACCTCGGAGTGTGGAGCAAGACCATCCGGATCTGCGAAACGACCGACTTCGCCAAGCTCTCCGCAATCGGATCATCTGGCGCCACGTAGTCGAGTTCGTCGTGGTACCGCAAGACCTCGTGGATGACGTTGGACTGCCGCATCGCACGGAACTCGTCTATCGACAACTCGAGCGGAGCGCAGAAGGCGTCGATGACGGCGTCTCTCCGTTTGGGCGTGACCTGGTCGAGAAGTCGATCGCAGCTGAACACGGGGTGACCGACGACGACATCGGCCCAGTCGAAGAACACGGCGCGGATCGCGCCGCCGGGTTCCCAAGTGCCGGGTCCGTCGATGTGGATGTTGCAGCAGCCCGAGTCCTGGGCGACTAGGGTAGCGGGTTGCGCGAACGACTCGAGGAACTGATCGACGAGCACGGGGAGCAATGCCTCGAACTGCGTTCGCTCTTCCGGACTCAACCCGTTTAGCACATCGCTCTGAGCCAGGCTCTCGAGATCCGACGTCCACGTGCCGGTCCGTCGATCACGCACGCCGAGTGCTAGCCATTCGTCTGCATGGGCTCGTTCCCTCGCGCAGAGTTCTCCGAGTTGCTCCGCCGCGGCCGTCCACGCACGCAGTGGATGTTCCGGCGTCAGCTCCTCCCCCGCCAAAGACTCGAGGGCCACGGCTCCCGACCATGTGGCAACGACGCCAGGGAGTCGATCAGCCCAGCGGCTCGACAGGACCTTCAGCACGTGTTCCTCTCCGGGAGGGAGTCGGTAGGCATACTTCACCCAGAAAAGTCCGCGACTGGTTCCGACTCGATAGATCCGGGACCGTCCCCAGTCCTTCACCATCTCTGGAGGAGCGAGCACGTCGATGCCGAGCCTCTCGAGCTGACCCTGGATCTCGTTTGGGTCGATCGTCTCTCGCCATCGCGTGGCAGGGGTCGGGTGCATCGAACTCTGTCCTCCGTGGCATTGCTTGTGTCGCAGCTGAGCAGCGCCCAGCAAACATAACAGGCCCAGCCGCATCGAGGGGCCGAGCCTAGCTTCGAGCATCTCGGCACCGCCTTCCAGCCCGCGTCATAGGGGTGGCACCCTCGGGCGCCAGCTGCTTAAATCCTCAGCGCCCGAACAGTTCGACCTTCCTTTGGGAGAGGAGCTTCGATATGGAACGGAATCTGACCTCGAGACGCTTCGTCCTATCCCTGGTTCTCGTCGCGGCGTTTGCCTGGGTCGCCAAGTGTGACCGAGCCGAAGCGGCCGAAGCGCGGGATTACCTGCTCGCAACCGCTTCGACCGGTGGCACCTATTATCCCGTCGGCGTTGCCATCTCGACGCTGGTCAAGGTGAAGCTGCAGCCGACGGAGGCGATCGGACTGTCTGCGATCAGCTCCGCCGGAAGCGGCGAGAATGTGAAGCTGATGCGTGACAACGAAGTTCAGTTCGGAATCCTCCAGGGGCTCTATGGGCACTGGGCGTTCACAGGAACGGGCGAGTTGGAGAAGGAAGGTCCGCAGACGGAGCTGCGTTCGGTGAGCATGCTCTGGCAGAACGTCGAGCACTTCGTGGTCGCGGACGAGTTCGCGAAGACCGGGACCATCTCCGACTTCGTCGACCTGAAGGGAAAGCGCACGGCCCTCGGCAAGAAGAACTCGGGAACGCTGGGCAGCAACGCAGCAATCCTCGCGAACTTCGGCGTCAACGTCGAGACGGACTACGACCTCATGTTTGGCGGCTACGGCCCGAGCGCGGACGCACTCCAGAACGGTCAGGTGAGCGGGATCTCCACGCCTGCGGGAGTGCCAGCCGGCGCGATCACAAAGCTCTTTGCTGCGATGGGCGACAAGGTGAAACTGCTCGCCTTCACTCCCGACCAGGTGAAGCAGGCCGACGGCGGAATGGAACTCTGGTCCGAGTATGTCATCCCGGGCGGGACCTATCCGAGCCTGGACCAGGACACCCACACCATCGCGCAGCCGAACTTCCTCGCCTGCCGCGCGGATGTGGACGAAGACGCGGTCTATCTGATGACCAAGACGATCTACGAGAACCTCGCCTTCCTCCAGGCCATCCACAAGGCGACGGATGCGATGGCGATCGAGAAGGCGATCGTCGGACTGCCGATGCCTCTCCACCCAGGAGCGGCGAAGTACTATCGCGAAGTGGGAATCCAGATCCCGGACCGACTGATCGCCAAGTAAGACGGCGACATGTCGATCGAGATCATCTCACCGGACGAACACCGGGCACGGCGCACCGCCGTGCTCGCCGTCGGTGTCGTGATTTCGATACTCCACATCTGGTTCAACACGTTCGGCCTCCTCTCGAATCTATGGCAGAACGGGCTTCACTACGCGGGCTTCGCCCTTCTCTGCGTGCTCGTCTTCCCGATCACTCGCCGCGACGGAAGGGCGGGACAGATCTTCCGCACACTCGACATCGGGTGGGGGCTTCTCGCAGCGTTCTCCGCAGTCTTCATGGTGGCGCGGGAAGACGCGATCTACGACAACGGCGTCCGGCTCGCGACGGTGGACTGGATCTTCGCCGTCATCCTCATCCTCACCGCGATCGAACTGACGAGGCGGACGACCGGCTGGATCATTCCGGGGATCATCGTCGTCGCGCTCACCTACGTGAGTGTGTGGGGTCCGCACATCCCGGGGGTGTTCAAGTTCGCGGGGCTCAAACCGGAGACCCTTCTCTTCCGAAGCGTCTACGGTGACGATGCGCTCTTCGGGAACATCGCGCTCATTTCCTCGTCGTTCGTCTTCATGTTCATCCTCTTCGGCGCGTTCCTCCTGAGATCGGGGGCTGGAGACTTCATCATCGACCTGGCCCGGGTCCTGGCCGGACGGACAGCGGGCGGACCGGGGCTCGTCGCCGTCATCGCATCCGGCCTCACGGGAACGATCAGCGGATCGGCCATCGCGAACACTGCGTCGACTGGCGTCATCACGATCCCGCTCATGATCAAAGCGGGGTTCAAACCGAAGTTCGCTGCCGCGGTGGAAGCGACGGCTTCGACCGGAGGGCAGCTCATGCCGCCGATCATGGGCGCAGGTGCGTTCGTGATGGCGAGCTATACCCAGATCCCCTACCCGACCATCGTGGCGGTCAGCTTCCTCCCCGCGATCCTCTACTTCGCTTCCGTTGGGTTCTACGTTCGCACCGAGGCGCGGAAACTCGGGCTCCAGCCGGTGGACGAGGAGACGATCTCCTTCGGAACCGTGATGAAGAAGGGAGGACTCGCGTTCCTCATTCCGATCACGGTCCTCATCGGCATGTTGGTCTACGGCTTCACTCCGACCTTCGCGGCAGGGATCTCGATCCTCTCGGTCGTCGTGGCCTCCTGGTTCACTCGGAACCGGATGGGACCGCGAGCGATCATCGAGGCGCTCGCGCTCGGAGCGCGCAACATGATCATGACCGCGATCCTCCTCTGCTCGGTCGGTTTGATCGTCAACGTGATCGCGACGGCGGGCATCGGAAACACGTTCTCGGTCATGATCAGTGAGTGGTCGGGGAACAGCATCTTCATCGCAATCGTCCTCGTAGCGCTCGCGTCTCTGATCCTTGGGATGGGGCTTCCAGTAACCGCAGCCTACATCGTCCTCGGCACGCTCTCAGCCCCGGCCCTCTTCAACATGATCGCGGACTCCCATCTCCTTCATGCCCTCGCCAGCGGCGCGATCTCGGAGGATGCGACGGCGATCTTCATGCTCGCGGTGCCGGATCAGATGGCGTTGATCGGGCAACCGATGGCGATGGAGACGGCCAAGCAGATCATGGCTGCGGTTCCGTTGGAGATGGCCGGAATCCTGAGGGAGCAGGTTCTCTCTCCGGACGTGCTCACGTTCAGCCTTCTCTCGGCGCACATGATTATCTTCTGGCTGAGTCAGGACTCGAACGTCACCCCCCCGGTTTGCCTCGCCGCGTTCACCGGAGCCGCGATCGCGAAGACGCCGCCGATGTCCACTGGTTTGGAGGCGTGGAAGATCGCGAAGGGGCTCTACATCGTTCCCCTCCTCTTCGCCTACACGGACTTCCTCGGGGGCTCCTGGACGGAGGTGCTGACGGTCTTCGGATTCGGGCTAGTGGGTATCTACGCCCTCGTCGGCGCTATGCAAGGGTTCCTCGAAGGACGACTCAACTGGATCCTTCGGGTCGTCGTCTTCGCCGCGGGAATCGCCATCCTCTGGCCAGCCAACCTCCTCGTCGACAGCACGGGACTCGTCGTCTTCGTCGTCATCTTCTTCTTCACGTGGAAGCGAGGCAGGGTTCCGACTGCCGTGCCCGCAACCTAGCCGTTCACGCTTGGCGCCTTTGGCTTCGGGGCTTGGGGGCTTCGGGGCTTCGAGGCTTCGAGGAACTTCGCGCTCGCTCTTGCTTTGACCTTTCCGTCCTGGATCAGCTCCGCGACGACGATCTGGAGCCGAGTCCGAGCGCGTTCGACGCGTGCGCGTACGAGCGCCGGTACGTTGGTGCGAACCGGGTGGAGGTACCGAATCCCGAGCTCCGCCGTAACCGCCACACGTCCGGTCGCGAACAGACAGTTCGTCATGACACCGTCGAGCAGCATCGCGATCACGCCCCCGTGGAGTTGCCCCGGATAACCCTCGTAGTCGTCCCGACACTCGAAACTGCTCTCCACGACACCGTCTTTCCTTTCGACGAACCGGAGTTGGAGACCTAGCGCATTGGATGCTCCACAGACCACACACCGCGGATGCGCTCGAGGATCGATCGACCCGGTCACGGCGTGCGCTCCGCCGACATTCGCCCTAGCGGCCATCATGACGACCAGGGCAGATCTCGTTGGTGAGCGGCCGGAGCTGCCCCGACTGGGCTTCGCGGAGAGCCGCACCCACCGTCGAGCCCCAGACCGTGAAGACAGCGATCCCTCCTTCTTCGAGCGCGGCCCGGGCCCGGCTTCCGATTCGAGAACAGAGGACGGCGTCGACGCCATAGCTTCGGATCCGTCCGCCAGCGTCGCACATGTGTTGGGGTGCGGTTCTGCCTCCGGCGGGAGAGTGCTGCGATCGACTGTGATCATTGCAGGAAGAGCTCGTCCCAACCGCGTCGTGCTCACGGTGCTGGCCACCATTGGCCCGCATCTCTATCGACTCCGAGACCGTGTCGACGATGCAGTGGTAAGGCGCCCTCCCCACGTGCCCGGAGATCCTCGAGTCCAATCCACGGTTGTCCTCAGTCGGAATACAGATCTTCATCGCTCTCTCCTTTCTCGATCAGCAGGGCGTGCGAGCCGAGGATTGCGTCCACGACCTTCGCTCTCCCGCTCTTGAGCAAACGTTGGACGGTCCCACGAGACACGCCCATCTGAGCGCCGGCCGCGTCCTGGTCCAGCCGTTCGAGGTCGCAAAGCCGTAGCGCCTCGAGTTCACTGAGCTCGAGACGGATCGTCTCTAGTTGGGACATCGGAATGCTGCGCGGCTTGAAGACTCGGTCGCCGGCGAAGGCCTGGCAGCAACGTGGTTTGCGAGGACGAGGCATGGTCGCTCCTGTATTGTGCATATGCACAATACCCCAGGCGCATGGACTCGTCAATGGACTCGTGAGTCGACTCGAAGCCTGTCGCGGTGCAACGAAAAGGGGGCGGCCGATCCGTGATCAGCCGCCCCCAAGACACCGACCGGAGCTTCGTCGGACCGGTCGAGTCAGTCTCGTAGGTCTCCTCCCCCCTACTCGCGCACTATTGGAGCCGTACGACCCGTCCCCAAGTCTCGGCTCCGCCCTGCTGAACGCGGACGAAGTACACGCCACCCGGAACGTTCCGACCGTTGCCATCGAGCCCGTCCCATTCGATCTGGCGGGTACCGACGCTCGTCTCGTCGTTCACGAAGGTACGGACGCGCTGACCGGTCACAGAGATGACGTCGAGCTGCACGCGGCCCGGATGATCCAAGGTGTAGGACAGCGTCGTTCCCGCGCGGAACGGGTTGGGTGAAGCAACGGGGCGGTTCCGAGCGGCAGACATTTCGCCGAAGACTCCGGACGTCTCGCTGGCCCCGAACACTCCGACGTAGCCGGTCTGCGTTCCGCTTCCACCGAAGCCGATCGCGCCTGATGCGACGAGATCACCGTCGATCGCGATGGAGGAACCGAACCGGTCGAACGAGACGCCGCTCCCGATGAGGAGCTTGTCGCTCAGCGCACTGCTGGACATGTCGTAGAGGTAGGCCGAGCCGGAAGATTCACCCCGGTCGTCGTCCTCGTCCGCACCGATGGCAACGATCCCGTCGCTGATGGAAACCGACTTGCCGAAGTGATCGCGATCGTGTCCGTCCTCAGGGACGATGTAGGCGAGCTGTGCACCGTTGTCTGCGTCGAAGAGGTAGGCAGCGCCGGAGTGGTCGAAGAAGATGCTCTTGGCCCACGCACCCACCGCGACAGTTCCGTTGTCGATATCGACGGCGTCCCCGAACTGATCTGAGAAGGTGTTGTTGTCCGACTCGAGGCGGCGGAGCTGATCTCCGTTCGACACATCGAAGAGATACGCAGCCCCGAGAGTGAAGCCGTCGGTCGGGTCGAAGTGCATGCGAGCACCGACGACGATGACTCCACCGTCCATCGCGATCGCGACTCCGAAGTTACGATTCCCATCTTCGTCCGGCACGAGTTTGTCGAGCTGACTTCCGGTGGCGGCGTCGAACAGATAGACCGCGCCGCCGTCGACTGCGAAACCATCCTCCATGAAAGCACCCACTGCGACGATGCCTCCGTCGATCGCAACCGAGTTGCCAAACGCATCGCCGTCTCCGCCATCGCCCGGCAGGAGCTTGGCGAGTTGCACGCCGGTCGTCGCGTCGAAGAGGTAGGCCGCGCCAGAGCCGGCGCCGTTGTCGTCACTCCCGGGGGCACCAACCACGACCACACCGCCGGCGAGCGCAACGGACGTCCCGAACTGATCGCCTGTCAGCCCATCGTCGGGCGTGAGTTTGAAGAGTTCGGCGCCCGAGTTGGCGTCATACAGGTACGCAGCCCCAGAGTCGATGCCGTTGTCGTCATCGCCCGGTGCGCCCACGGCGAGGGATCCTCCGTCGACGGCGACCGCCACGCCGAACTTGTCACCGGTAGCCCCGTCCGTCGCGAACACCTTGATGTCTTCATCGATCACGGCCGACCAAGCCGGAACGGCCATCGCGACCGATCCAACGATCGGAGCGGCAGCCAGTACGAAGCGAACGCTTCCCAACATGCGAATTCCTTGGAACCTCATCGACCCAACTCCTTTCCCGCGGTGTGCTCCGCATCGAGTCGCTCACCTCGACGGCGGACGAGTGCGATTCCCGTCGAACGGACTCCGTACCGGAATCGCGAAGCCCCACCAGCCATCCCACTGGTAGGAGTGCCCCCCGATTCCGGGAAATACAATGAAATGGGGTTTGTTCAAATTCTTCTGAATACCCAGCCTACAACGGCATTGACTGGCGATCAAGTCATTGATATGCAGAGAGATAGCGCATTCTAGAGCGCGTCAACGACGAGTCGATGAAGGGACTCGCGGCGGATGAGGGGCGGGTGGCGGAAGCGCCATCGCTTCGGGCTGGGCGCCAAGAGACCATAAACAGCTGTTCTACATCCACTTGGGACGTTTCTCGATCAAGTCTCCAAGACATCGCCCGCCCTCCACCGGCGGAAAGAAAGTCCGAGGGTCGCGCGCCCCTTACACACCCCCTGAGGATTGCGGGGCAACCCTCAGGAAGTGTCCTGAGACCTCCGAAACAAAACGGAGACTGAGGCCTCCGCTTCCGCGGGGAACACCGAACCCGGACCACGTCGGCTCTGCACGCAGGTACTCGATGGACATCGCCACAATCATTGGCATCGTAGGCGCCTTCACTCTGGTCGTCGTGTCGATCGCGATGGGCAGTCCGCTCTCCGCCTTCATCGATATCCCGAGCCTCGTCGTGGTCGTCGGTGGAACGATCATGACGACCCTGACCATGCAGCGCCTCAAGGTGGTCTTGGGAGCATTCAAGGTCGCGATCAACGCCTTCAAAGACAAGTCGCTCGACAACGTGAAGCTGATCGACCGGATCATCGACCTCACCTACAAGGCGAAGCGCGGAGGCGTCCTCGTTCTCGACAACGAAGACATCCCGGAGGAGTTTCTCGCCCGCGGTGTCCAGATGGCCGTCGACGGAATCGAGATCGAAGAAATCCGTGCCTCACTGGAGACGGACCTCAGCGGAGTCGTCCGACGGCACAAAGTAGGCCAGAAGGTCTTCAAGTTCATGGGAGCGTCTGCGCCGGCCATGGGCATGATCGGGACCCTCATCGGTCTGGTCCAGATGTTGGGTGCTCTGGACGATCCGGCGTCGATCGGCCCGGCCATGGCGGTGGCGCTCCTCACGACGTTCTACGGTGCGGTGCTTGCCTTCATGGTCTTCAACCCGATTGCGGAGAAGCTCGCGGAGCGTACGGATCGAGAGAAGGTGACGATGACGATCATCATCGAGGGAGTCGAGGGGATCGCCAAAGGCTCGTCCCCGCGGCTGCTCAAGGCGAAGCTCTCGGCGCATCTCTCCCCCGGTGAGCGTGCGAGCGAGGACAACGCGGGAGAGGAAGCCGCCGCGGCCTAGCGGCAGGGCAGACTGGGATGGCATCGTCGTCGATGACCAGACCGTAGGAAGCGGCAAAGGGTTCGCGACCCAAAGCGAGCCAACGAGGATGACGACGGCATGGCGATCGAAGAAGAGGAAGAAGAGGCCGAAGAGGGTGCGCCCGCATGGATGGCTACGTTCGCGGACCTCTCCACTCTTCTCCTGACCTTCTTCGTGCTCTTGTTCACCTTCGCTGAACTGGACGCGAAGAAGTTCGAGCTCGCGGCGGGCTCGCTCCGTAAGGCAATCGGAGCGGCATCCTCATCGAGCAGTATGCTCGAGTTCTCCAACACCACCCTCATGCCCGAGCTCTTCGAGGAACCAGCTACCAGCATGCCCCAGACGCCGGAGGAGAAGGCACTCTACGAGCAGGCCATGGAGTACCTCCAACACGAGGAGGACAAGGCGAACGTCAAGGAGCAGGTGGCCGAGGTCATCAGCAGCGTACTCGAGGGTCTCGAGTTCCAGGACGACATCGAGGTCGAATCGACGTCGAGGGGCGTCGTCGTCACGGTAAAGGACCAGCTCTTCTTTGACACTGGGGGCTCGACGTTGATAGGGAAGGGGAGCAGCGTTCTCGACGCGATCAGTGACATCGCGGCCGACTATCCTGGCGAAGTCGCGATCGAAGGACACACGGACGACCTACCGATCGGTGGCGACCGGTTCAAGTCCAACTGGGAACTCTCCGCGGCCCGCGCAGCCGCGGCTTTGGAATACCTCACGGACGAGAGGACGGTCGATCCGAACAAGCTCCAGATCCGTGGCTATGCCCACACCCGCCCGATCGCGGCGAACGACACGCCGGAAGGGCGCGCGATGAATCGTCGAGTCGAGTTCGTCTTCCTCGTCGACTAGCGTGCCTCGACGCTGGAGAGATCTGGCGCGTCCACCACCCACACGTCGACCGTACCCGCCCGGTCGGACGAGAACGCGATCCTCTTGCCGTCGGGTGACCAAGACGGACGGAAATCAGAGGCATCATCCCGTGTGACCCGAAGCGGAGCGTCGTCTCCGATCCGCTGGATCCAGATGTCGTGGTTCCCTGAACGATCCGAGTCGAACACGAGGAGGCGACCATCCGGAGACCAATCGGGATACTGGTCGTTGCCCCCGTCGTCGGTGATCCGGGTGAGTGTGTCGCTCTCGAGGTCCAACACCCAGATACTCGCGGTCTCGCCATGGTCTGAGTGGAACGCGATCGACTTTCCGTCGGGCGACCACTCGGGTCCGTGATCCGTCTCGGCATGCTCGGTCACCATCATCGGAGCACGGGAACCATCGAGGGGTTGGACCCAGAGGTTGAAGACGCCGCTTCGTCGCGACGGAAAGGCCATCGTCTTCCCGTCGGGAGACCAGGATGGACTGCCATCGATGCAGGGCTCGAATGTGACCTGTTCCACATCGTGGGTCTCGAGGTGGACGATGTAGATGTGAGATTGGATACCGTCGTCGGTGTCCTGGGTCGTTACATACGCGATCCGGTCGCCCTGTGGTCCCCACGTCGTCGCATGGACGAAACCCAGCCCCTTCGTGGCCTGAATCTCCTCGCCCGATCGAAGGTCGAAGACGAACACGTTCTGGTCCCCCTGCGTTCCGGCGCCGTAGGAAAGCCGCGTGCCGTCTGGGGACCACTGTGGCTCCATCTCATCGTGGGCTCCGCTCGTGATTCGCTCGAGACCGCGTTCCGGCGGAAGTCCAGTCGCCGCCCATCCCGGCGACGTCTCGATGGCCGCCCAGAGCGATCCCGTCAGCGCGATCCAGCTCAGCTGCTGGCTACCCCACACCGCCGCAGCGACTCCTCGAATGAACACGAGATCTGCCTCCCTCGCCCTTTGTCCATCGTCTGCACCTGTCCTAGGACGCAGCGATTGCCGACCGCGTTCATCCCCGGCGGCCCCGCGTACGGAGCCGGAAACGCTTCCGACCCACGTGCTGGAGAGCTACAGTTTGCGGGTTCCGTCCCGTTGAGCGCCACTTCGTTTCGGGTTGCCTCGTTCCGTCGCATCGGTCGCGACCGTGAGTCCAGAACCGTCAGAATGACCTACTTCCTCCCAAAGCTCCTTGCATGTCTCGTCGTTGCCCTCGGTTCCGTCGGAGTCCTGTTCGTCTTGTGGGGACGCCGGGACGAGATCCTCTGGCTGCGCCGACTCTCGATCCTGACACTCATCCTTTCCGCGGCCGCTTCCATCATCGTCTACCTCGTCTTTCCCGAGTTCGTCCGCTTCTCCGACGTGATGAACTTCTACCTACCGGAAACCGAGGCGTTGCTCGCTGGTGGACTGCCCTACCGAGACTTCCCGACGAGCTACTCCCCCCTATTCCACGCCATCTTGGCCGTACCGGTGATGCTCTGGCACTCGCCTGGCGCAATCGTGCTGGTCATGATCGCGGCGGAGGCGATCACCGTTGCGCTGTATCTTCGAGTATGTCGACGAGTCGGCAGAGAGCTCGTCGGTTGGCGAACGGCATGGATCTTCGTCTCGAGCCCGACGATCCTCTACTGGGTCGTCTTGGGTGGGTACAACAGCATCCTCATCGCCATGTTCTCGATGATGGCGCTCTCCGCGTGTCACTACCGACGAGAAACGATCGCGGGAAGCTGCGCGTCGATGGGGCTTCTCGGTTGCAAGCTGCTGGGGGTCCTCTCCTGGCCCACGGTGGTGCTCTATCGCCGCGAAGGAGCCCTCCGTCGACTGGTGCCCATGGGGATCGCTCTGTGCTTTCTCGGCGTCCTCTTCCTTGCAGGCGTGGACGTCCTTCAGCCGATTCGGAGAGAAGGAGGCGGTTGGTCCGACGGGAACGTATGGTTCGTCTTGGCTACCTTCGTTCCTAGGATCTTCGAGGCCGCTCCGTTCGAGATCGCATCGGTTCTCTGCTTCGTCGTGTTCTATGCTGCCGGAACGCTCCGGCTCATCCGGTCGACCGGAGCGGCCGACTCGGAGCAGCAACGATGGGATCGATCGATGGCACACCTCGCGTGGGCGATGGCGGGGCTCCTCTTGTTCAGTAAGAAGTCCATGGCAATGTACCCGCCGATGGCGCTGCCCTTCTTCGCGCACGCGTGCCTGGTCGGCCGACAGGACAGGACACTCGTCAGCCTCCTGCCATTCCTCGGCCTGGGGGCCGCAGCTACACTCTTTCCGCACCAGGGATGGCTGCGGGCGTGGATCCACGAACGTCCCTACCTCCACGGCTCTACGATGGCTCAGATCGTGTTGCTCGCGCAGTTTGTTAAGGTCGGCGCGTTCGCCTACATCGCGGTGGCTTCCTGGCGTTTGTTGGGCAAGCGGTCGAACGGACAGGAGCGGACCCGCTGAGAGTTCTCGGAATCCTCCACTACTCCCCCGAGTTCTACGGTGGAATGGGCGAGCACATGAACGCCTTGGCCGATGTCTTGGGCCGTGGTGGTCATCGCCTCCTCCTCGCATTCCCGCGCGAACGTTCCTGGTTCTCGCAGGCTCGGGATCACGGTGCCGAAGTCATCGAACTCCCCTCGATCGAGAACCCGCTTCGATCGGGGTTCCGTGCAGAAATCGACCGAGTGGTCGCCGAGCGTAGCGTGGATCTCCTCCATGCCCACTTCTCGTATGCGCTGCCAGTAGCGCTGGCGTTCCGTTCGCCGCGTCAGTGGCTGGGCCGCCAGCCCCGGCTTCCGATGGTGTACCACTGGCACAATCCCCCGAAAGCTCTCCAAGCTCAGGGCGTGCGAGCGTTTCCGGGCGGCACTCTCCAAACCGCGATTGCGCGGTGGGGAGACCGCGTCATCGATCGGCACGTCGCGGTGAGCTCCGAGATCGCCGAACTCCTCGTCTCTCACCGTTGGACGGTCAGGACGAAGGTCACGCACCTGCCAAACGGACTCGGACGCAAGCCAGCGGACCCCGTCCCCTTCCGAGCCCAGCCGTCCCCTCTCGTGATCGGAACCGTTGCAAACTTCCGAGAGCAGAAGGACCACGCCACACTGCTGAAGGCAATGGCTCTCGTCGTCGAGGATGGGGTCGACGTCCAGCTGCGATTGGTTGGGGATGGAGCTACGCGACCCGAGATGGAAGCGCTGGCAGCCAACCTCGGGATCCAGTCTCGCGTGGAGTTCCTGGGAAGCTCGACCGACCCGGCACCAATCCTTCGCAGCCTCGACGTCTTCGTGCTCTCCACGCACTTCGAGGGCAACCCGCTCGCCCTCCTCGAAGCCATGAGCCACGGCCTCCCGATCATCGCGACCGACGTGGCAAGCGTTCGAGACGTGCTGTCCTCGCCATCACTGGGACGCCGAGTCCCACCGCGCGACCCGGGCGCTCTCGCCGAGGCGATCCGGGAGCTGGTCGCGAACCCCGACGCCCGCCGGAGCCTCGCCGAGGCGGCCTGGACGCACTCGAGATCCCTGCTTTCGGTGGAGGATTGGGCCGTTCGGATGATGGATCTCTTCGAATCCACGGCAGAAGGAGTCCATCGCACTCCGACTTCGGGCAGCAGTGTCGCCGCCGATGTGCCGAAGTAGATAGGGATGTCGGGAGTTCCCCGGCTTCTGCGCCCACCGGCGTAGTCATCGCGATCTCTTGGGAAGGGCGAAACGAATGGCACTGCCGCAACCTGCCCCGGAACCCGATCCGCGCCCTACCTCCGGGCCCAACCAAACGCAGCCCTCCGCGCCGAAACGCCCCCGTACTGGAGGCGCGGACCCAGCGGTGGTCGCGATGCTCTACGAATCGATGCTCGAACGCCCCGTGAGGAAGCGATCCACCGCCCTACTCCTCTGCCTCTTTCTCGGCGCCTTCGGAACGCATCGGTTCTACGTGGGGAAGACCGGCTCCGGCAGGCTCTACCTGTTCACCGGTGGACTCTTGATGCTCGGCGTCATCGCGGACCTGGTGCTTCTCGCTCTCGGCCTCTTCGAGGACCACACGGGGACGCCGCTCGAGTAGTAGGTATCTCGAGCAAGCTCCCGCCCGTGAACCGATATCAGTAGCTCGCCTCCACAACCACGTACACCGCTCTTCCCGGCGCTGCGATCTCGCTTCCCGGGAGAAGACCACCCTCCTTCATCAACGACTCGCGGGTCAGGTGCTCGTGATACTCCGCGTCGAACAGGTTCTCGATGCCGACCTCGAGCCGAAGCGCCGATCGGACCCGGTAGGCGGACTCGATCCGCCAGCTCACCCACGCAGGCGTCGCGTCCTCGCCGAACTGCGGATCGATCCTGGACTGGGCCCCGGCAAACCTGGCGCCGAGTTCGAGTCGGAGCCGTCTCTCCATCCCGAGCCGCGTGCGGATCGCCGCGGTTCCTTCGAGGGGCGGCATCTCGGGAAGGGGCCGGTCTCCGCTGACGTTCTCTCCGGCGACGAAGGAGATTGTGACGGGTACCTGGACCCGGCTGTGGAGTCCCGCGAGGAGAGCCGCCTCGAAGCCTTGAAAGCGCGCGGACACGTTCTCGAAGCCGCGCACGCGATCGGAGATCCCGTCACCGTTCACGTCCATCTGCGCGATCGACGTGGAAAGGATGTAGTCGTGGACTTGCTGGTGATAGGCAGACACGCCGACGTCGAGGAAACCGCGACTCCAATCGACCCCAGCCTCGACTCCCCACTTCTGCTCCATGTCGAGCGACGGATCCCCCACCTGGAATCCACCGGGTGCCGGACCGAACGCGAAGTACCGCTCGGTGATCGCCGCCGGCCGAGTTGCGACGTCCAGCCCCCCGTACGCACGGAACGACTCCGCCGGCTTCCAGGTGAGACTCATTTCGGCGCCGTACGTACCCTCGGTCCGGTCCATCTTCATCGCATCGGTGCCGTAGAAGCGGACGTACTGCTCAGCGATCGTCTTGCCTCCGAGGCTCGCATCGTCGACCGCGCTCGCTTCGCTCCGCGTCACGCCAACTCGGGCACCGAGCGCGGCAGTCCAATCGTGACGAAGGGATCGGTCCACTTGGAAGAAGAGCGACGACTGGAGCTGAGACGCATCCGGCCAGAGGTGGTCGCGAAACGTCTGACCGGTGGCGGGGAGGAATCGAGTCCGAACCGCGTCACGTGTCAGAAGGTCGACCTTGGCACCCGCCGCAAGCTGCGTGTTCGGATCGAGATGGATCCCGAGTCGCACTCGTCCCGCGTACGTCCGGGCCTCCGAGGGCGTCTCCGCTTCCAACACGGCTCGGTTCGCCTTGTCTCTGTTGTCCATGACGTGGTCGATCGCGGCGACCCCGCCCTCCAGTGTCACCTGGCGGAGGTGCTCGGCCACCCGATCCCATCGGTATCCGACGTTGCCGACGACGTAGTCGGTATCACGGCTGTCCATCGGAAGCGACGGGAAGTCGACATCACGACCGTGCGTGTAGTCGAGCGAACCGTACACGCGCTGACCCGAGGTGGGACGGAATCCGAGTGAGAACGATGCTCCCATCTCTTCTTGGCTCGCGGGCACCGCGATGCCGGACGGCGTGTCGTAGTCTCGGAAACGAGACCAGGCACCGGAGGCTCGGAGATCGTACGACGCACCTCCACCGCGGATGCCGGACTCCAGTCGGAAGCCGGATCGAACCGCGTCGTAGGCCGTGGTCGAGAACGACTCGAAGGAAGAGGGCGCCTGCGGGGAGCGCTCGTAGTCAGTTGGAATCCGGATCGTCCCGCCGATCCCGTCGGTCCCGGTTGCGAGTGAACCCAGCCCTTTGCTCACTTCGACCGTCTCGACCGCGTGCGGCTGGATGTAGGTGGCCGGCGGGTCCATCCGGGCCGGACACGCTCCATACACGGGAACGCATCCAACTTCCGTGGCGACTCGCTCCCATCCCTGACCCCGCACCACCGGCTCGAGACTCTTCGCTCCACGACCGACAGCACTGATTCCCGGAAGCAGCACGAGCGCCTCCGAGAGGTTGGCCGAAGGAGTCGAGGTGAGGTAGCTACTGTCGATTCTTCCCGTCAGCGGTGACTCCCGACGCGCCTCGACCAAGACTTCGTCCAGGACGAGATCGAGATCTACCGCTGAAGGTGGCGGGTCGTCCGACTCGGGCTCGGGCGAAGGGGCCGACGCGAGGGCGACCGATGCGATGGGCGCGATCGTGAGCAAGGACACTACCGCGAGCACCACGAACGAAGCAGAGGACGGACGGATCATGAGGCATCTCCTGGCAAGGCGCGGCTCGACCAATCGCTGAGACTACGCGACGATCTTTCGCAGAGCCAGAACGAGAGCACACGAGATTCGATTGTTGGTCTGGAGATTGCGACAACTAGAATTCGTGTCGACGATCCCTGGTTCGAACGCGGTCAAGGGACTACAGAACCTCTGAAAGCGACGTGGACCTAGCCTTCGCCAGATCCGTCCGGATCGAAGCTCATCGTCACCTGAGAGCCATAGATCGGATAGTCGATCTCCGTGCGGAATCCACGGTAGTCGCCGCTGTCCCAGCCCATCGATTCGAACACTTCGCCAACCATCTCGGTGTAGCGCGGTAGCGCCGGCGTGTGGAGGTTGCGAAGTCCTCGGTCGAGAACGGCGACGGACTCTTCCAGCTCCAGCCGATCGAGATCGCGGGAGCGATCGTTCACCGAGGCGACGCCTTCGAACGCGGTGTCGTAGATGAGAAGACGCGGGTGCTTTCCGGGGTAGATCGACTCGTGGAGAAGCACGTCGAAGAGGAGGCGACGAGACGGAGTGTCCACCTCCGCGAAGAGGTACGCACTCCGCGTCGCTCCGGGAACCAGGGTCTGCTCGATCTCTTCGCGGTTCACTTCGGCGAAGACGAAGTCGAGTGGAGTCGCAAAGCCGCGATCCCCCGCGACCACGTAGCGCGTCACTTCACCCATCTCGTGAACGTCGAGGTCGGCATCCGTTGCGTTGCAGAAGCGGCTGAGGAGCAGTCCGCGAAGATCCTCGACCCGTTCGTTGCCGAGCGTCATCGGCCGGCGAGGCTGACCGGGAGACGAGTAGCGACGTGAAGCGAAGCGAACGCGTGCGTTGGGCCGCAGACGGCGAAGACCGAGAGATCCGATCAACCAGACGATGTCGATCATCCCGTCCCTTGCAGACGGATGGAGAAAGACGGTGGCGAGCAAAGTCTCGGTCAGGCAGCCGTAGATCTCGCTCATCGCTCGAAACGCAGACTGCTTCCTCCGGAGCTCGAACTCTCGGCGGGCTTCGGGCAGCCAGGCGCTGATCAGCGTCTGAAGTGCGCTGCGGTCCCCGGCGTCCTCCCGGATCAGACGCTCGAACTCGGAGACGGCCCGATCCGCGCGATCGGAGGCCTGCGGCGAGACCCCGAGCCGCTCGAATCCTTCGATCACCCTACGGAGGGGCTGGGGCCCCGGCGCCGCGTGAAGGGTGGCCAAGGGATCTCCCGCCCGCATCGACTTGAGGAGCCGACTGGCGAGGACCTTGTCGATCCCGAGCAATCCGGCGACCTTGACCGTTCCCGTCACGTGCCGGATCACCGGAACGTCCTCGAAGAGACCGCGGAGGGCCCCGCTGAGCTCTTCCCCGACTTCCCGGTAACGGGCTTCGATCGGGCCGACGGTCGTGTTCTTGGTCGTTTCCATCACAACACACTAGATACCATAGGATTACCTGATCCGTCCCCTTCGATTTCGAAGTCTACGACTTTACCTGGGTAGTTTCCAGGAAACTATTGACCGACGTGCAGAGATTCCGTACTCTGACGTCGTTGATGCGAGGGCGCTCGTACCCTCGGCCCGGAATCTCGAAATCGGGGACAAGCACTCGTCCCCTAGTTGAAGGAGACGACATGAATCACCGCAGCGCATTCCTCTGCATCGCCGTCGGCCTGGCCGTGCCCTCCGTGACCCTTGCCGATGTCTTCAGCGACACCTTCGAGGGCGGATCGAACCAAGCGTTCTGGGCCTTCATCCGTGGCGGGGACGTTCTCGAGACCGATGGTGGCAATCCTGGCGGTTGGCTCCATCAGCCCACTTACGACACGTTCGCCCCCACCCTGGAGAGCCTGCCCGGGACCGGCACGCCGTTCGAAGGCGACTACGCCGCGACCGGTGTGACTCGGATCGGTTTCGATGCGATCACCGAGCATGTCGACTTCGGCGACGGCAGCGGCTTCAACATGACACTGCTCCTGCGCGACACGAAGGGCACGCCGGAAGTCGATGACGACGACTACGTCTACTACGTCGGCGACAACGTACCGCTCGTCGGACAGGGCTGGGTCCACTACGACTACGCGATCCCGAGCAGCGAGACGGACCTCCCCGCCGGCTGGAAGGGCGGCTGGGTCGGTGACTGCGAGAACCTTCGTCCGGGCGTCACCTGGGCCGACGTGATCTCGAACGTCACGCGCGTCGAAGCCTGGTGGATCGATCCGTGCTTCTTCGCGATCTTCCAGCAGTGGAACGTCGGCGTCGACAACATCGAGATCGAGTACGACTCCCCGACCCCGATCGTCGAGAAGAGCTGGGGACAGGTGAAGTCCACGTTCTCGAACTGAGTTTGCGGAGCATGTAGGTCCCACGCGGGAGGCCCCTCGTCGCCAGAGGAACGGTCGGCGAGGGATCCCCGCGGCTCACTAGGTCCCCCCTCAGAGCTGTAGGCCGGCCCGGAATCCCGGGTTCGGCCTGCAGCTTTTTCGTACGGACGGCCGCCCGGTTCGCACCGAAGATCCGGCGGCGAGGGGTCGATTCCCAAGGAGTGGCCAACTACACTGACGGGACGCCCTGGAGGCCACTCCACCCTCTCCGGAGAAGGAACTGCTCGTGGACGACGACGTGATCCCAACGCCAGAACTCGGCTCTCGAGGCCCTGGACATCCCCGGTCTCGGGAGGCCCGGCTGCTGGGCACTTGGCTCCTGGTCTCGGTGGGCGTCGCCGCGGCCCTCTTCCCCCTGGCCTGCGGCGGAGGTGACGGCGAGGCGTTGGACGACCCAACCGAACCGATTCTCGCGGAGTGGGTCCCAGGACACTATGGCGACTGGTTCGACCTCGGAGCCGGCTCCGAACCGCTGAACTTGCTCCTCATCTCGATCGACACGACCCGAAGGGACCACCTGTCGGTCTATGGCTTCGAGAAGCCGACGACTCCGCGTCTCGAGGAACTGGCGTCGGAAGGGGTCGTCTTCGAGCGAGCGTCGGCACCGACTCCGGTCACGCTTCCCTCCCACACCACGATGATGACCGGTCTCTACCCGTTCCATCATGGCGTGCGGAACAACGGCTCGTACGTGGTCGGAGACTCACTCCAGACCATCGCCGAGTCCCTCCAGGGCCGGGGCTACCGGACGGGAGCGATCGTCGGCGCATTCCCGGTAGCGCACCAGTTCGGGCTCAACCAGGGTTTCGATCACTACGACGACGAGTTCCCCACCACGAGCACGGCACGTAGAGCGGACACCGCACAGAGACGTGCCACGGACGTGACCGACTTGTCCCTCCAGTGGCTGGACGAGCCGAGCGACGAGCCGTTCTTCCTCTGGTCGCACTACTTCGATCCCCACAACCCATACGACCCGCCGGAACCGCACAAGAGCCTCTTCCCCGACGACCCGTACTCGGGTGAGATCCACTATGCGGACGCGGAAATCGGTCGCCTCCTCGACGGGCTCTCGAGCCGTGGTCTCTTGGAGAAGACGGTAATCCTGGTGGTGGCCGATCACGGAGAGGGGCTGGGCGAGCATCGCGAGATGACGCACTCGTTCTTCGTCTACGGCTCGACGCAGTCCGTCCCCTTCCTCCTCCGTCTTCCCAACACGCCACCGTTCGCGGATCACAAGTGGCGCGGGCGCAGGATCCCGGACATGGTCGGTTTGGTGGATCTACTCCCGACCGCACTCCACGCACTCGGTCTCCCGCAGAGAGAGACGCCGAAGGTCGACGGCAAGTCGCTCCTACCGGTGGTTGCGAAGAGGACGCCTGGACACTCGTGGGTCTACCACGAGACGTTGGTCCCGCGGCTCGAGTACGGAACGGCCGAGCTTCGCTCTCTCGAGCGGCGGCAATACAAGTACATCCGCGCTCCGCGGCGTGAGCTCTACGACCTGCCCAACGACCCTGGAGAAACGAACAACATCGCCCAACGCGACAGTTGGGTGGCCGACGAGATGGAGCAGGGTCTCTCGGATCTCCTACGGAACGAAGGTGATTCTCGTCCCCATACCACGATGGACAAGGAGACGATCGCGCAGCTCCGCTCCCTCGGCTACCTCGCAGGAACAGACAGTCCGAGTGCCGATGACGAGAACCTCGCAGATCCGAAGGACATGATCTGGGCGCTCGAAGCCGTAAACACCGCGCGGAGCTACATGGCGGGGTTCCGCTTTGCGGAGGCACTCGCGCTCGTCGACTCCGTGCTCGCCGCGAATCCCCGAGACTTCACGGCCGGCCGGATTCGCGCCGCGGCGTACCTCCGGATGGAGCGAGGCGAAGAAGCGATCGAAGCGTTCGACGCGCTCCTCGCAAAGTGCGACGGATGTGCCGACCAGTACGAACTCCTCAGGGACCGCGCGTTGGCGTCGATGGTCGCGGGTCAGTACGACGACGCACTCGCCCGCATCCGGGCGATGCGCGAGTCGGCTCCAGATGACGCGGACCTCGCCCGGATCGAAGCAACGATCCTGAAGCGCGACTCGGGGGCGGGCAGCGCACGTGAAGTCCTACGCGACGCGGTCGAGAGAGATCCGAACGACGCCGATGCCTGGGCATCGCTCGGTGAGCTCGAGTTCGACGAAGGAAACCTGCCAGCCGCCGAGCAGGCTTACCAGAGGGCGCTGGAGATCCAGCCGAATCACGTGGCCGCGCTTCTCGGAACGGTCGAGATCCTCCTTCCCCGGGGCGAGACGGAACGGGCGCGCACGCTGACGGAGCTCGCCTACCAAGGGGACAAGAACCACCCGATGGCGCTATTCCGCATGGGATGGTTCGCAAGGCTCGACGGACGACTGCAACAGGCGATAGAGTTCTACCAGCGGTCGCTGGCTGCGGAGCCGGAGAATCCTGCAGCGTGGCACAACCTGGGCAACATCTTCCTGGGGCTCAACCGGAACACCGAAGCGATGTCCGCGTTCCAACGCGCCATCGATACGGGTGCGGCGAGCCAGGAGACGTACGTGAACCTGGGTGTGCTCTACGCGAAGCAGGGACGGATGACAGACGCCATCGCGAACTGGGAGGAGGCGATCCGGAGGGATCCGGACAACCCCACCGTCCCGCAGATTCGAAGCAACATCCAGCGCGCTCGGGGCATGTAGCGGGCAGGAACTCGAACCGTCTCCTGGTGTGACACGGTGCGGTTCTGGCCCGGTGTGCACGGAAGCCCCCTCGGGCGGAAAGGAATCGGTTCCTCCATGTCCAGCAACCGGCGCGCGGCCCGTCTCCCGCGTGCTCTCGCATCCGTTGTCGTAGCCTTCTCCTGCATCGCGCTGTCCCTTCTGTTCGGGACGATGCGCGCGAACGCGCAAGACACTGGTGGATCGGCAGTTCCCGACCCATCCGTGTGGGGTACGTCGGATCCCGCGAGCGACGATCCTGGCACCGCGGCGGGTGAAGGGGCTTCGGCCGGTCAGGGAACATCGCCTGGTCAGGATGCGAACCGGCAGGCGTTGCCTGACTCCGTGGACGCGCGACCTCCCGTCGCCAAGATGGTTTGGAAGACGATCACCACGCCGTCGGGACGGACGTTCCAGGTGCTCGAAGCGGCTACGCCCGAGGAGATCGAACAAGCGCGACGTGAGACCGCCCAGGGGGACAACCCCGTGACCCCAGTGTCCACGATGGGGCCGGACGGTGCCGCCAAGACGAGCGGAGCGAACGGCGACATGGCTTCCGTCGCGGACCTCGGCTCCCGCCCGATGGGCCGGAACGGGGAGGCCCGGCCGGGACTCCACTGGGCCAACGGCTCCGAAGTCCCTTCGGTCACGGCTTTCGGCGTGTACGGTGGGTACTCGTCGACCGCCGGGCTCCAGATGACCCTTCCGACCGACGGGACGTTCGCGTTCCGGATGGGACTCACCGGGTTTCCGGGGCTGGGATGGCTCTGGACACCGGGAGTCGAACTCCGGTTCGGCCAAGAGCCTGGCGTACTCAATACCGACGGTGTCTACGGATTCTCGAACCTCTACATCGGCGAAACGGTCCACGACGACCCGGTCAGCAAACACTGGGGGGTCGAGACCGGGGGCGGGTATCGCTGGATCCTGCCGGACCGCCGATCCGTCCGCTGGATCGCCGCGATCGAGCTCGGCGGACGCTGGACCACCGAATCATCGGCACCCAAGACGCCTACGGTCCGCGCGTTCTGGATGATCGCGGCACCGTAGGGCCGACGCGGGCCCGTCGCGACCAAGCCTCGTTGGCGACGGCCCCGGCTAGTCCTCGTACTCGAGACACCTGGCACTGAGCACTAGGTAGCCGACAGACGCACGCCCTCCGAGTGCGTAGTACGCGGCCGCCTCCTCGCAGAGCCGCGTCCGTGCGTCCGCGTCTCCTTCGTGCGCGTGGCGATCCCCGTACTCCCGACTCATCCGCTCGAAGTACTCGGCCCATTCACTCTCCGGCGACAGGAACGAGAACTCGACCGCATATCCCATCGCTTCGAGCAGCTGTCGGTAGTCGGACTCGGTCTCGAACCGATAGCGCCCCTGCTCGAGCAGTCCGCGCACGACCGGGCCGGGCGCGTTCGCCTGCGCTTCCAGCGGCTCATCGCTCCGGATCTCGCTGAGCAGCTGCCTACCCGTCGCAGAGACTGGAGAATCCAGATAGACGATGTCCGCGAGCAGCAGATGGCCTCCCGGGCGAAGGTAGAAGTGGCACCGCTCGAGGAGCGCTCCTCGCCCCAACACCGTCGGTGCGGCGCCGAGTGCGAAGACCGCATCGAAGCTCTGAGCGGGAAGCTCGAGCCGCTGCGGATCCATCTGACGGACGGACACACGGCCCTCGACGCCGATCGCTCGCGCGTACTCCCGCGCTCGGCGGCAGAGCGTGGGATCGGATTCGACGGCGGTGACGGAACACCCAGGATCTCGCGCAAGCCGGAGAGCGGCGGCCCCCTGACCGGAGAAGAGGTCCAGCACGTGGAGATCCGGCGTGAGGCCGAGCCCACGAACGGCGACTCGGAACAGGCCACCGGAGAGCGGAAAGGAGAAGCCGGGAATCGATGCTTGCGGGTCCATGGGACCGGAGTCTATCCGCTCATGACCAGGAAGGTCGAGCCACCCCGAGGGATGTCCTATACTGCCAAGATGAATCCAGCTGCCCGTCTCCCCCAGCACCGGACCCGACCGAACCTGGCCCGTCACGCCATCGGCGTCCTCTTCGTCTTCCTCCTCTCCTACGGGATCGGGTGTGGGCCCGGCTCCGATACGAAGGAAGTCGGGAACGACTCCGCTTCCGGAACCCCACAAGCCGGACAAGCCGACGGGTCCGTTCCGAAGCCCCAAAGCCGTGCTTCTGTCCGCGTGTCTCACGAGGAGCCGGCGTCCGCTCCGGCGCAGCCCCAGATCCGCTTCCCATACGAATCAGCCGAAGGCACGCAGCGGCCGGACGAAGGACGTCCCAACCGCCCGAACGTTCTGCTCCTCACGCTCGATACGACGCGGATGGACCGACTCTCGGTGTACGGGGCCACCACCGGGACGACTCCGAACCTGGCGGAGTTCGCCAAGGAGTCGCTCGTCTTCGACCAAGCGTTCGCGAGCGCGCCGACGACCCTTCCTTCGCACACGACGATCCTCACCGGGCTCGAGCCGTTCGAACACGGCGTGCGCAACAACGGCATCCATGCCCTCGCACCGGAGTTCGAAACGTTGGCGGAGTCGACGAAAGAACTCGGCTACTCGACGGGCGCCATCCTCGGCGCGTTTCCCGTCTCTTCACCGTTCGGACTCGGCCAAGGCTTCGATCACTTCGACGACGCGTTCACCGTGGGTGTCGACACGCCCGTCCCGCAGCGACACGCCGAAGATGTCTCCCGCCTCGGCCTCGAGTGGATCAAACAACATCGCGACGAGCCGTGGTTCTGCTGGCTCCACTACTTCGACCCACACGACCCCTATGCTCCGCCGTCTCCCTACAGCGACATCTTCCCGAACCCGTACGACGGCGAGCTCGCGTACATGGACGCGCACATCGGTGGTCTCTTCCGGGAGTTGAAGCGACAGGGGCTCTGGAACAATACACTCGTCGTGATCACGGCCGACCACGGGGAAGGCTTGGGAGACCATCGAGAGCCGACCCACAGCCTCTTTGTCTACGACACGACGGTGCAAGTTCCCCTCCTTCTCCGCTTCCCCGCCGCGGGACCGTGGGAGAACCCCGCCTTTCGCGGACGTCGACTCTCCACTCTCGTTGGACTGTCCGACATCACTCCCACCGTGCTCGATATCCTCGGAGGAAGCTTCACGCCAGGAGCTGCCTTCCCCGGAAGCTCGATCGTCCCTGCGATCGTGAGCAGCCGCCCGATCCGCGAAGTGGCGTACATGGAAACGTTGGTGCCTGAACTCGACTACGGATGGAGCCCGTATCGAGCGGTCGTCGCAGAAGGGCACAAGTTCATCCTCGCGCCGAGGCCCGAGCTCTACGACCTCGACGCCGATCCGGGCGAAACGACGAACCTCTATGACCAGCAGCCGGAGCGCGCGCAGCGCATGCTCGAGCACGTCGCGGACCGGATGGAGCGCGATCACAGCGCCGCGAACCTCGCGCTCGACCAAGCGACGATCGACAAGCTGCGTAGCCTTGGATACGTCGCAGGCGGCGGCGCATCTTCGACTGGGCCTCTACCGGACGCAAAGGACATGCTCTGGGCAATCGACGCATTCGACCAGGCCAGAGACCGGCTTCTGGAGAAGGACGTCGACGGAGCTGGAGCGCGACTCGACCAGGTGCTCGCGCAGGACCCGAAGAACCGGTTCGCTCGGCGCATGAAGAGCTGGGTCTTGATCCAGCAAGGTCGGGGAAAGGAAGCAGAGGAGCTCTGTCGCGCGATCCTGAGAGAGGAACCGGACGCAGCCGACATCGGAGCCACGGAGCGCAGGCTCACCGAGGCCGTGCTTCTGCAGGGAGACGCCCGGCGTGCGCGAGACATGACCGAGCAGCTGCTAGATGGCGACTCTGCGCAGGAAGGCGACGCATCCACGATCGAACTGCTCACGCTCGCGATCCGCACCCGCGCCGCGGACGGGGATCTATCGGGAGCGAAGTCTGCGCTGGATCAAGCGCGGAGACTCGATCCGAAGCGGATCGAGCCGATCGTCGCCTATGGGAATGCACTCGAACGGGCATTGCGATGGTCCGAGGCCGGAGAATTCTACAGGAAGGAGATGGAGCGGTTCGGCAACCACATCGAGCTCCTGGCCGGGCTTGCGTCTGTCGACCTGCACGAAGGACGCGGCCAGGAAGCTGCCAATCGTGCCACAGCCGTCGTACAGGCGGACCCGACGCACGCGAAGGGGAACTACGTTCTGGGGAATGTACTGGTGTTGTCTGGGAAGCCCGGACAGGCCGTCGGGAACTTCGTACAGGCGGCAAAGACTGAGCCAGGGAATCCAGAGTATCAGGCCCGCCTCGGCAACCACTGTCTCGCAGGTCAGAACTTCCCGAAGGCGGTGGAGCACCTCAGCCGCGCTATCGACCTGGGGAGGAACGACGCCACCACGCGCGCCGCACTGGGCATGGCACAAGCCGCGTTGGGCGACCGCCAGATCGCGAAGAAGAACCTCCAGGCCGCGCTCGACCAATCTCCGCCCGAGCCGCTGAGGAAGCAGATCCTGGACGCACTCATGACGATCGCGGAGGCCGGTTCGACCGGAACGGGCGCGGGCCGCTAACAGAGTCTCGGCTCCCCGCCTTTACCCCCTGCGGACCGTGTGCTAGCGTCTCCGCACCATGAACATCCTCGAAGCGATCGTGAACGTGGGGAATCGGTACGTCTGGGGCTGGCCCGAGAAGTTTCCGATTCTGGTGGCCCTCCTGCTCTCCGCCGGCCTGTTCGTTACGCTGCGCCTGCTCTTCATCCAGGTACGCGCGTTCTCTCACGGCTGGCGCGTCGTCGCTGGAAAGTACGACGACCCGACCCAGAAGGGCGACATCTCGCATTTCCAGGCGCTGACGACGGCGCTCTCCGCCACCGTCGGAATCGGCAACATCGCCGGCGTCGCGACGGCGATCCACTACGGTGGCCCCGGTGCACTCTTCTGGATGTGGCTCACGGCGTTCTTCGGAATGGCGCTCAAGTACGTCGAGTGCACGCTCTCGATGCAGCACCGAGTCTTCGACGAAAAGGGCGAATCGGCCGGCGGCCCGATGTACTACATCGAACGTGGGCTCGGAGCGTCCTGGAAGCCGTTGGCCCTGTTCTTCGCGTTCTGTGCGGTCATCTGCAGTTTCGGTAGCGGCAACATGAACCAGGCGAACACGGTCAGCCTCTCGGCGAGCCATGCCCTGGGCGTCCCGTCGTGGCTCTCGGGCGGAATCATGGCGGCCGTCGTCGCACTGGTCATCATCGGTGGAATCAAGCGGATTGGCGCCGTCACGTCTCGTCTCGCCCCAGCGATGTTCGTTCTCTACTCGGTCGGCGCCGTGATCATCATCGCGAAGAACCTCGGTGGTGTTCCCGCTGCGTTCCAGACGATCGTGTCGCAGGCCTTCAACCCCACGGCCGGTTTCGGCGGCACCGCAGCCGGCGTCTTCGCCACCACGCTCATCTGGGGCGTGAAGCGCGGGCTCTTCTCGAACGAAGCGGGACAGGGCAGTGCGCCGATCGCGCACGCCGCGGCCAAGACCGACAAGCCCGTCCGTGAGGGCATGGTCGCCATGCTCGGGCCGTTCATCGACACGCTGGTCATCTGCACGATGACTGGACTCTGCATCGTGCTCACGGGCGTCTGGGACCAGTACAAGAACATCCCGATCGATCCGCTCACGTGCGCGGTGCACGAGGCGGCGTTCGCGCCGAACCGCGGTGACTCGCCCGCGGCCGCACCGCTTCTGAGCGGCGAGCTCCGGATCGTGAACGGAGCCCCGGTGGGCGCAGCGCTCGAGAACAACGACGGGTTCGTCTTCGACACGCACTTCGTCGATGCACAGGGCGTCGCGTTCGAGGGCACACTGAAGGTCGTGGACGGGTCGATCGTCGGCGATGACGGCTCCTATCCAGAAGGGCTGACCGCGACCGGATCCTGCCTTCTCAACTCCTCCGCTCTCACGACCTGGGCCTTCGAGAAAGAACTCGGATCGTTCGGAATCTGGATCGTGACCCTCTCCGTGTTCCTCTTCGCGGTATCGACCACGATCTCCTGGTCGTACTACGGGGACCGCTGCACGGAGTACCTCTTCGGGATCCGTTCGGTGCCGATCTATCGCTGGCTCTACGTCGGGTTCGTCTTCGTCGGTGCGGTGCTCGCGCTCGAAGTGGTGTGGGCGTACGGCGACCTCGCCTTGGGACTCATGAGTGCGCCGAACCTGATCGCAATCTTCCTACTGACGAACCGGGTCCGCCGTTCGACCGACGAGTACTACGCGAAGGGATTCCACAAGTAGCCCAGGCTCGTCGGCGTAGGCCGTATCGAGTTCTACGCCTTCTTGGAACGGGGGATGGGCCCGGTCGCGGGTTGTGTCCGGTGTCCTACTTCGGCTGGATCGCCATACGCAGTTCCGGCGCGACGAGAGCGGCGACGACATAGATCGCCAAGATCCCTCCCACGGCGAGCGCGATGTTCCTTCGCGGGATCGACTGCGAACTCTCCCAGCGGAAGAGGAGTCCGTTCAGCGCCAATCCAACCGCCGCAGTGACGAGCATCACGATGACGGGAGCCTGGAGCTGCGCGAGCCCCTCACCACGCACCATCACGCCTTGCACCGACTCGACGAGATAGGTGGCAGGTAGCAGCCTCGCTACCGCCTGTACCGCTTTCGGTAGGAAGAAGAACGGGACCGCGGCGCCAGAGAGGAACATCATCGGGAAGAAGATCAGGTTCGTCAGTACAGGCGCGATCTTCATGTCCCGAGCGACGCTTCCCACGATGAGACCGAGCGGTACGAAAGCGAGACAACCGAGGAAGAGCATCAAGACCACGAGAAGCACTGAGCCCTGGCTCGTGATGCCGAAGGCGAGCTTCGCCACCAGGCTCTGGAGGAGGAGTGACGCGGTCAGCGTGAGCAGCTGCACGATCGCAAAGGAAGCAACGACGGCGACCGGACTCACCGGCGTGACCCGGTAGCGCCGGAACGTGCCGTTCTCGCGCTCCTGAACCATGACCATGGAGAGGCCGAAGAACGAGGCCGAGATCACCGTGATCGTCCAGAGACCAGGCAGCAGATAGCTCACCCGATCGCCATCCCCTCCACCGAAGATGAACGCGAAGATGACGAGGAGGAAGATCGGGAACGCGAGGGTCCAGAAGAGCGCAGCCTTCGACCGTACGGTCGAGAGAAGGCCCGCCAAGGTGAGCTGCTTCGTCCCACGGAGAGCTCTCACGACATCCCCCCCGCCGGTGCCACGGAGTCGCCCGCTGGCTCTTCGCCGACGAGTTCGAGGTAGACGTCCTCGAGTGTCGGTCGTTTCAGCCGCAAGTCGAGGAGTTCCAGCCCTTGGTCCTGAAGCACCCGCCCGAGTGCGACGACGAACGCCGCGGGGTCGGAGGTGACGAAACGGTAGTGTCCACCCTGTCGGCCCTCGGGCTTCGCACCACTCTGGAAGAGCGGAACGGGATCCAACTCACCGGCCACTTCTATCCACACCGTGGACTGTCCGCGGGAGCGACGGAGGAGTTCGAACGGGGACCCGTCAGCAACGATCTCCCCAGCCCTCATCACGATGACACGATCGCAGAGTGCCTCCGCTTCCTCGATGTAGTGGGTAGTGAGGAGCACCGAGCGGCCTCGCTCGCGAAGCGCGACTACGACCGCATGGAGCTCCCGGCGCGCAGCGGGATCGAGACCAGTCGTTGGTTCGTCGAGCAGCACCAACTCAGGGTCGGAGACCAAGGCGAGACCGACCGCGAGTCGCTGCTTCTGCCCGCCGGATAGCGTTCCGACACGAGCCTTCGACTTGGACTCCAGGTCGACGAGCGAGAGGACCTCGTCCGGCTGGAGACCCGCCTCATAGAAGGAGCGAAAGAGACGCAAGGTCTCGTATGTCGTGAGGTCGGACGGTAGGTGGGTCGCTTGGAGCTGGACCCCGATCCGCTCGCGAAGTGCCGGAGCGTCCGAGGCCGGATCTCGTCCGAGTACCGTCACACGGCCCGAGGTTGGAGACCGAAGTCCCTCCAGCGTCTCGACGAGCGTCGTCTTGCCCGCGCCGTTCGGACCGAGGATCCCGACGATCCCCCCGGCCTCGAGTTCGAGGTCGATCCCACGAAGCGCCTCCAGCTCGCCGTAGCGCTTGACCAGTCCCTGTACCGAGATCAGCAAGGCTACGGTTACCTCTCACCCGCTTCGCGGGCCCGCTCGTCCTGGGCCAGCTCGATCTCCAGATCGATGAGCCGCTCCTGGAGAAACGCCTGGGCATGACGGAGCGCCTGGTTATAGACCGTCGGCCCCAGGCGTTCTAGGAAGAAGTCCAAGAGCAACATCGCCTTGAGGTCACCGACGTCCTCGTCGTGGTTCTCTGCCAGGTACGCCTTGATCTCCCGAACGAGCCGGTCCTTCCTGTCCTTGTCCAAGTGGATCTCATGCATGTCGGCCAGACTACCATCTCGTCCACCGGGCGGCACGGCCTGGCTCGGGAAGCGTGACCGATTCGGCTCACCTCTGCAGTGGACCCAAAGAGGGAGAGGAGGGCGCCGTGAGCGGACCCTATGTCCCGAATGGAAGGCGCGGCGCGACGAGACGAAGCCATGGCCTGGATACTGTTTCTGAAACCGTATCCTTGTGCTATTGGAAGGCCGTGGTATCCTCCATCGTGGATGGGCGGCTTCCCTTTGTGGAACCCGGTGGTCGCCATCTGTCATTTGATCGCGTGCCGCAGCGCTCCCGTTGGGCCACGCTTCCCCGAGGAGTTGACCATGCCGGAGAGCGCCCCGACGCTCGAAGAGGACATCCTGGGCTCGGTCCCTGCGATCCAGGACCTCGTTGCCGAGGCGCTCGAGCAGACGCTCGGGGAGGGCGAGATTGCTCTCGCTACCATCTGCCGTGACCTCGGTCTCCACCGGAAGCTCGCCTGGCAGATCCGCAACCTCGCGTACACTCCAGACCCCCTCGCCGCCGTCGTCCACATGCCGACCCGGGCGGGGATGGACGCGCTCCTCAACACGCTAGGAACCCGCTCCCCAGCCCTTCGAGACAACCTCCTCTCCGCCTACTCAGGGTTCGAGGAGGTGGTGCAACGGCACGCTGTCGACCGGTCTCAGTTCGACATGCTCGTGGAGTCCCATCCAACGGTGATGCGGCCGGAGGCGGAGTCGAAATGGCGAGAGAAGGCGTTCCTCGGCAACAGCTTCATCTGGGGCGTCCAAGTACGGACACAGCACTCGCTCAATATCCTCGCTCCCTCCGACGCCGAGGCCGGATGGCTCGACCTGGTCCAGGTTCGTGGCCTGGTCGGACTGCAGCGGATCCGGCCACACACGCGATGGATCGTCGGGCAATCGGTCGTCCGGACGGGGGCCGAGGGAACGGGCCGCGAACACCAGCCGCTCGATCCAGAGGGCGCGGCCCAGATGGGTGGGGTGCCCGTCGTGCGGGAGTTCTGCTCGCAACCGCTCCCGGCGCTGGAGCGCCGCGTGTCCCCGGACGGCCTGACCAACGACGAGCTGCTGGCCGCTCCCGTGGGCGCAACCGGACAGCAGACGCTGGTGACGGGCGAGATCGTGAGGAAGCTCGCACCGGCCTACGGACTGGAGCCTGGCGAACGCGCCCACTTCGGCGCGATCTCTCGCACCCCTAGCGAAGTGTTCCTCTTCGACCACTTCGTCCACCGATCGCTCTTCCCCGGAATCGAGAGGGAGCTCTGCGTCTTCAGCGAGCTCAACTCGCCCGTTACCGAGGATGAGTCCGACCTCCTCCCTGTCTCCGGAGCCGTCCAGTTCCTGGGCCGGGGATTGCACGTCGCACGCACGGCCGACGTGCCCGGCTATCCGACCATGCTCGACTGGGTCTTCCGTCGAGTAGGCTGGGACCCGAAGGAGTTCGAACTCCACCGTGTGCGCATCGCGTTCCCACCGATGCCATCGACCGTCGTGATCCGTCACGACCTTCCGCCGCAACCGCAACATGGAAAGAAGGCAACATGAAGAAGACTACGAATGGACGTCCTGCGAAGTTCGTCACCACGGTCAGGGCGCTCGCGTGCGTGGCCCTGCTCGCGTCCGTCTCCGGCTTCGTGACGACGGCTCTCGCCGCCGTCGAGGTCATCGACTACGAGGACCTGACGGAGGGCAACCAGGGAGACCCACTCCTCCACCACGGAATCACCTATCACGATCTCAACGGCGTGAGCGGCGTCTTCCCCGACGGGTCGACGTTCGAGCCCGCTCCGGGAGATGAGTTCATCGTCGAGAACGCCGGGCTCTTCTATGCAGACTTTCCCGGATTCGGCAGCGCCGTCAACGCACTCACCTTCGGCATCTCGTATGTCGGTGGCGAGAACCTCACGATCGGACCGCTCTCGACCGTGATGATGGACCTTCCTTCACCGGCACGGTCCGCATCGCTCGACATCGGTTTCTACGAGAACGGGCCGTGGGGCGGCATCGAGTTCCACCTCGACGCGCTCCAGGGCGGACAGGTGGTCGCCAGCGACTCGTTCGAGATCTCGAACCTCGGTGGTAGGGACAATCCGACTTGGAACACGCTCGCGGTGAGCACGGGCGAGGCGTTCGACCAGCTCCACCTCTACGCGACGTTTGGTGCGGACTACTCGCTGCCGAGGGCGATGATCGACGACCTGACCCTCGACTACCTCGACCCGTCTCCGGTGGTCGAGACCTCCTGGGGTGAAGTGAAGGGACTCTACCGCCAGTAGTCGAGTCGGGCCGTGGGGCGCGAAGCAGGAAGCCCGGACCCTCTCTCGAGGATCCGGGCTTTCGTTTCGTCGTCGGAATCGATGCGGTACTTGGAGACGGCCGCTACTCGGTGGCTTCGCCCTCGGCAGGCTCTGCGGGCGCCGCTTCCTTCTTCTTCCGGCGCCGGAAGACGCCGCTCTTCTGCTGGGCAGCTTCTTCGGCGGCCTTCCGAGCAGCGCGCTCGGCCTTGATCTGCGCCTCGGACTTCACGAGCTCCAAGATCGCCATCTCGCCGGCGTCACCCTTCCGGATCCGGGTCTTGATGATCCGGGTGTAGCCACCCTCGCGCTCCATCATGTGCGGAGCGATGTCGTCGAACAGCTTCGTCACGATGTCCCGACCGTGGAGGAAGCGGGCGGCCCGGCGACGCGCGGCAACGCGGACGGCGTCCTTCTCCTTCTCATCGGACAGGGTGCCGACCTTCACGTCGGCGCGCTTGGCGTAGCTGATGAGCCGCTCGGCCAGACGCCTGCTCTCCTTCGCCTTCGCTACGGTCGTTTCGATCCGACCGTGCGTGAAGAGCGACGTCACCTGGTTGCGGAGCAGAGCCTTGCGGTGCGATGCCGTCCGGCTGAGCTTCCTGTGGTCGTTACGGTGTCTCATCTCGCCTTCCTCACCTCTGGGATGATCGGGACGTCGCTAGATCTCGTCCCTCTGGCGCCCCCTTCAGGGCTTCGTTCGTCTTGTCTCGACTGACGGACGAACGCCCCACCGGATGGTGGAGCGCTCATGGATCCGATCGGATCAGATGTCGTCCATGTCGTCGTCGTCGTCACCTGCGTCCATGTCCATGTCCACGTCCACGGACGCTTCGACGGGCGCCGAAACGCCGACCGGCGTGCCGATGTAACGCGACACGTCCATGCCGAAGCTGAGGCCCATCTGGTTGAGCAGATCCTGGATTTCCTTGAGCGACTTCTTACCGAAGTTGCGGTACTGGAGCATCTCGGCTTCGGACTTCTGCACGAGGTCCCCGAGGCTCTTGATCTTGGCAGCGCGGAGGCAGTTGCCGGAACGGACGGAGAGCTCGAGCTCGTCCACGCTCTTCTCCAGCAGCTCCTTGATCCGCAGGTACTCCTCGTCGACGACCTCTTCCTTCTCCTCCTCGAACGTCTCCTCGAAGCGGATGAAGAGGGTGAAGTGGTCGCGGAGGATCTTGGCCGACATGGCCAGTGCGTCCGACGGAAGGATCGAGCCGTCCGTCTCGATGTCGACGGTCAGCTTGTCGAAGTCGATCCGCTGGCCGATACGAGTGTTCTCGACGCGGAAGTTGACCGAGACAACCGGGCTGAACATCGAGTCGATCGAGATCCAACCGATCGGGCGGTCATTGGCCCCCGGCTGATCCTCGGCCGCGACGTAGCCCTTGCCCGAAGTGACTTCCACCTCGATGCGGAGCTCGGTCTCCGTGTTGATCGACGCAATGTGCTGATCCGGGTTGAGGATCTCGATGTCCGGAGAGATCTCCATGTCTCCGGCCTTGAGCTCCTTCTTCCCCTGGATGACGAACACGCCGCGGCGCGGACCGTCACCATGATGCTTGAAGCGAACCTGCTTCAGGTTTAGCACCATGTCCGTGACGTCTTCGAGCACACCTGCGATCGAGGTGAACTCGTGCTGTACGCGGTCGTCGTGGATCCGGAGCGCACTGACTGCGACTCCCTGGAGCGAGCTGAGGAGAACCCGACGCAGAGCGTTGCCGAGCGTGGTGCCGAATCCGCGCTCGAGAGGTTCGACCACGAAACGGCCGACCTTCTCGTTCGAGACGACATCGTCGGAGACGATGCGCTCCGGCATCTGCAGAGCTTTCCACTTCACGATGGCGTTCCTCCCTCGTTGACTCGGGGGCCTTCCTGGCTTGCGTGCGGACTACTTCGAGTAGAGTTCGACGATCAGCTGCTCCTGAACCGGCACGGGGATGTCCTCGCGCGACGGAATCTGGAGCAAGACACCGGACATGTCCTTCTCGTCGAAGCTGAGCCAACCCTGCATCTCGGTACGGCGACGGTTCGCGACCGCTTCCTTGATGTAGTCGAGCTTCTTGCTGTTCTCACGCACCGAGATCGTATCGCCCGGACGAACGTGATAGCTCGGGATGTCCGCACGACGACCGTTGACCACGACGTGCCCGTGCTTGACGAGCTGACGCGCGGCGTTCCGGGACGGCGCGATGCCGAGCCGGTAGACGAGGTTGTCGAGGCGGGTCTCGAGAAGCTGGAGCAGGATTTCACCCGTGACGCCCTGCTTCTTCGAGGCCTTCTTGAAGTAGTTCCGGAACTGGCGCTCCATGACGCCATAGATCCGACGCGCCTTCTGCTTCTCGCGCAGCTGCTGTCCGTACGGGCTGACCTTGGAACGGCGCGACTGGCCGTGTTCTCCCGGAGGATAGGAGCGACGCTCGATGGCGCACTTGTCCGAGTAGCAGCGGTCGCCCTTCAGGTAGAGGCGGATCCCCTCCCGGCGACAGAGTCTGCAAACGCTCTCGGTATACCGACCCATTCTCTCTCAGTCCTCCTGATCAGACCCGGCGGCGCTTGGGCGGCCGGCAACCATTGTGCGGAATCGGGGTAACGTCACGGATCGCCATGATCTCGAGTCCAGCGGCGGCGAGGGAACGCACAGAAGCTTCCCGCCCTCCACCAGGCCCCTTGATCATGACCTCGACGCGACGGAGCCCCATCGCCATCGCATCCTTGGCGGCGGCCTCCGCGGCCACCTGCGCTGCGTACGGCGTGCTCTTACGAGATCCCTTGAACCCTGCCTTGCCCGCGCTCGCCCACGAAATCACGCCACCCTCAGCATCGGTGATGGAGATGATCGTGTTGTTGAAACTCGCGTGGACGTGCACGTAGCCGGACGCACCGACCTTCCGGTCCTTCTTCTTGCCCGTCGACTTCTTGGGATTGGCCACGTCGATTCCCCTACTTCTTCTTCTTCTTGATCGCCATCTTCTTCGGGCCCTTGCGCGTCCGAGCGTTCGTCTTCGTGCGCTGCCCGCGTACCGGGAGGTTGCGGCGGTGACGGAGCCCACGGTAACAACCGATGTCCATCAGCCGCTTGATCGCCATGCCCACTTCAGTGTGGAGCGTACCCTCGACCCGGTAGTTGTTTTCGATCTCGGCCCGGAGCTTCGCCGTCTCGTCGTCGGTGAGGTCCTTCGCCTTCTTCTGCGGATCCACATCCGTTTCGGTGAGGATCTTCCGCGCAGTCGTGGGACCGATGCCGAAGATGTACGTCAGCGCAACGAACATGCGCTTCTCGTTGGGCAAGTCGACGCCAGATATACGTGCCAACCGTCTTCCCTCCTGCTAGCCCTGGCGCTGCTTGTGCCGCGGGTTCTTCGGGCAGATGACCCTGATGACGCCGTGGCGCCGAATCACCTTGCAGTGCTCACAGATCGGCTTGACCGAGGCTCTCACCTTCATGGTCCACCATCCTCTACTTAAGTCCGTCTCCCGCAGTCATCTGCGGTCGACTTGAGCCGGCCTGGTCCGGACGCAAGCCGCGATTGTGCCAAAAAACCGTCCGTACGTCTAGAGTGCGTTTCCGCTGTCCTCCAAGACTTGGACGATCTCGCTGAAGACGTCCTGCGGCGCCTTGTCTCCCTCCACGACGGAGAGGAGGCCTCGCCGTTCGTAGTACTCGACGAGCGGCGCCGTCGAGGTCTCGTAGATCTGGAGCCGGTGCCGGACCGTCTCCTCACTATCGTCCTCACGCTGGACGACTTCCGCACGCCCACACCGGTCGCAGATCCCGTCCACCTTCGGAGGCTGGCTCCTCAGGTTGTAGACCGCGCCGCAATGCGCGCACACCCGCCGGCTCGTCATCCGGGTCAGGATCGTCTCGAACGGGACACGGATCTCCAGGACCCGATCGAGCGTCATCCCTATTTCCCCGAAGATGTCGTCCAGACCTTCGGCCTGCGGGATGGACCGCGGGAATCCATCGAAGATGAAGCCGCGTTCCGTATCTTCGTCTTGGAGTCGCTCCCGGATCATCCCCAGGATGACGTCGTCCGGAACCAGTCCGCCGGACGTCATGAACGACTCCGCCTTCTTCCCCAACTCTGTCCCGTCTGTAACCGCCTTCCGGAGGATGTCTCCGGTGGAGATCTGCGGGATCTCGTACTTGTCGACTAGGTACGCGCTCTGCGTTCCCTTACCGGACCCAGGAGCTCCCAGTAGGATGATGCGCATGCCTGTCCCCCGGATTCCTAGCCCCCAACGAGGCTCGGGACTCCGATTCTCGTCGCCGTCAGTTGGTCCTCATCCCCTGCGCCTTCATCTTGCCCTTCCGCATGAAGCCGTCGTAGTGGCGCATGAGCAGATGCGACTCGATTTGCTTGAGCGTATCCAAGATCACCGAAACCATGATCAGAAGGCTCGTCCCGCCGAAGTAGAACGGGATGTTGCCGTACCGGATCAGGAGATCGGGCAGGATCGCGATCGCCGCGAGGAAGATCGCCCCGGGGAGAGTGATCCGCAGCAGGATCTTGTCCAGGTAATCCGCCGTGTGCTTGCCGGGCTGGATACCGGGGATGAAGCCGCCGAACTTCTTCATGTTCTCCGAGAGGTCGACCGGATTGAAGACGATCGCCGTGTAGAAGTACGTGAAGAAGATGATGAGAGCCGCATAGAGCAAGATGTAGAGCGGAGACCCCGGCGCAAACCAGTTCACGATCCGAGCCACGACTTCGGAGTCCGGGAAGAAGCTCCCCAGCGTGCTCGGGAAGATGATGATCGACTGCGCAAAGATGATCGGAATGACGCCCGCGGTGATGACCCGGAGCGGGATGTGCGTGGACTGGCCACCGTACATCCGGCGTCCGACCATCCGGCGCGCGTACTGGACCGGAACCCGTCGCTGAGCGTTGTTGACGAACACCACGAGCGCCGTCACCGCGAACATGAACACGACGATGAGTCCGAGGATGAACGGATTGAGCGCTCCCTGCTGGACCGATCGGATCGTGTTGATGATGTCGTAGGGCGACCGAGCCAGGATACCGATCATGATGATGAGCGAGATTCCGTTCCCGATGCCACGCTCCGTGATCGTCTCACCGAGCCACATGACGAACATCGTTCCTGTGGTCAGCGTGAGAACCGTTAGAAGGCGGAACGCGAGACCCGGAGTTGCCACGACTCCGCCCGGAATCTGGCTGTTCAGGCTCTCGAGGAAGAACGCGATTCCGTATGCCTGGATTGCGGCCAGGATCACGGTGGAATAGCGAGTGTACTGGCTGATCCGCTTCTGCCCCTCCTCGCCCTCCTTCCGTAGCCGCTCGAAGTACGGAATGACCGAACCGAACAGCTGGAAGATGATCGATGCCGAGATGTACGGCATGATCCCGAGGGCGAAGATCGTCGCCTTCTTGAAGTTTCCACCGGCAAACAGGTCGTAGAGTCCAAACAGAGTGCCCTGAGCCTGGGTGTCGAAGAAGTCGGTCAACGCCTTTCCGTCTACTCCGGGAGTAGGAAGGTGCCCACCCAGCCGGTAGACGACGAGCAGTCCCATCGTCCAGAAAATGCGCCGCTTGAGCTCGGGGATCCGGAAGGCGGACTCAATCGCTCCAAACATCCGTGGTGGCTCCCTTACTTCCCTGTACCGAGAACGTCCACGCTACCACCGGCAGCTTCGATCTTCTGCTTGGCCGCTTCGCTGGCCGCATGAACCGTGATCTTGAGGGCACGGTCGATCTCACCCTTCGCGAGGATCTTCACCGGCACGGTCTTCTTGCGGACGAGCTTGGCCTCGAGGAGCGTTCCGATCGTCACCTCGCTGCCCGCGTCGAACCGGCGCAGATCAGAGAGGTTGACGACCTGATACTCCACCCGATTCGGGCTGTGGAATCCCATCTTGGGAACACGCCGAATGAGGGGCATCTGGCCACCTTCGAACCACTTGTGCGGCGCGCCGCCGGAGCGGGCCTTCTGGCCCTTCTCTCCCTTGCCCGCGGTGTGGCCCCAACCGGAACCCTGTCCGCGACCGACGCGCTTCCGACCCTTCGTCGCGCCCTTGGCGGGGCGCAGCTCATTCAACTTCATCGGGACGACTCCCTACAGAGAAAACCGACGGAGCCGAGGCTCAGTCGATCTCCTCCACCTCGACGAGGTGTTGGACCTTGAAGATCATGCCGCGAATCTGCGGGTTGTCGGGCTGAACGACCTCGTGTTGGAGCCGGCGAATACCGAGCGCCCTGATCGTCCGCTTCTGCGACTCGTGCCGGTTGATGGCGCTACGAGTCTGCTTGATCTTGAGACGCTTGCTCATCCGAAGCCTCCGTCACCGTCACGACTGGCGCCGCAGCCGTCATGGCCGGTGCCGCCTTCTTCTCACCCAGGAAGTGGCTCACGGGGAGTCCCCGGAGCTTGGCTACGGCCGCGGCCTTGCGGAGGGAACGAAGCCCTTCCATCGTCGCCTTGACCGAGTTGTGGTAGTTGCTGGATCCGAGGTTCTTGGTCAGAACATCGTGGATCCCGGCTACCTCGAGGACGGCGCGAACGCCTCCTCCCGCGATCACTCCGGTACCTTCGGAGGCCGGCTTCAGAAGCACGCGCCCGGCACCGAATTCGCCGACGACAGTGTG
Source organism: Candidatus Eiseniibacteriota bacterium (assembly GCA_020633975.1). Lineage (GTDB taxonomy): Bacteria > Eisenbacteria > RBG-16-71-46 > CAIMUX01 > CAIMUX01 > JACKCR01. The sequence goes on from JACKCR010000002.1 coordinate 2,092,080, forward strand.
GGGAATCGTGCCCTTCACCATCGGGACGGTGACCATGTTCTTCCGCGCAGCCTCACCAGCCTTGCGGATCGCGTCGGGTACTTCGTTCGCCTTGCCGTGTCCGACGCCGACGCGTCCGGACTGGTTGCCCACCGCGACGAGCGCAGTGAAGCTGAAGCGACGACCACCCTTGACCACCTTGGCCACGCGATTGATGTGGATGACACGCTCCGCGAACTCCGGCTGCGCGTTCCAGTCGCCACCACTCCGCTCTCCGCGGTCGCGGCGATCTCGCCTTTCGGGCCTGTCCCCTTTCACTCCATCTCCTCCTGCTCGGCTCTAGAACTCGAGCCCGCCCTCGCGAGCGGACTCTGCGAGGGCCTTGACCCGACCGTGATAGATGTGACCGCCGCGATCGAAGGCGACCTTGACGATCCCCTTCTCCTTCGCGATTTCAGCGATCCGCTTGCCGACGAGCTGACAACGCTCCGACTTCGTCTTCCCCGACATCTCGCCCTTGATCGAAGGATCGAGAGACGAGGTCATGCCGAGAGAGCGACCGCTCTCGTCGTCCACGAGCTGGGCGTAGATGTGCTTGTCGGTCCGACGCACAGCGAGACGGGGCCGCTCCGGAGTTCCGGAGAGCTTGACCCGAATCCGACGGTGCCGCCGCTCCTGGCCCTCTTTGCGCTTCTGAGAAATGCTAGACATCGATTCGCTCCGCTACGGGCATCAACCCGCAGACTTACCGGCCTTCCGCCGGACGTACTCACCTTCGTAACGGATACCCTTGCCGAGGAAAGGCTCCGGCGGACGGATCTTACGGATGTCGGCCGCAATCTGGCCGACGAGTTCCTTCTTCGCGCCCTTGATCGTGATCTTGGGCGGACGATCGGCCACGTCGGCCGTGATGCCTTCGGGCATCTTCACCAGCACCGGGTGGTTGTACCCGATGTAGACCTCGACGTCGTTACCGGCCTTGGCGGCCCGCCAACCGGTGCCGATGATCTCGAGCGACTTCTCGAACCCCTTGCTCACGCCCTCGACGATGTTCGAGACCCGGGCGCGCGTCGTGCCCCAAATGGCACCGCCCTTCGGGCCGATGTTGTTGTCGACGACCAGCTCGTCGCCTTCCTGCCGAACATCGAGGCCGGGAACGTAATCGAAGGAGAGCTCGCCCTTCGGTCCCTTGGCCGTGACCTTTCCCGGAGCCAGGGTGACCGTCACCCCACTCGGAATCGGAATCGGCTTCTTCCCTACGCGTGACATCGTTGCCTCCCCCAGCGGGATCAGTAGACCTCGGCGAGGAGCTCCCCGCCGATGCCCTTTTCGCGAGCTTCTTTGTCCGTCAGGACCCCGTGGGAGGTCGAGAGGATCGCGGTGCCGAGTCCATTCTGGACCCGCGGCACCTCGTTGCTTCCGACGTAGATCCGACGTCCCGGCGTGCTGATCCGGCGAAGGTGCCCGATCACGGAGCCGACCTCGGGATCGTAGGACAGGTAGACGCGGAGCATCCCCTGCTTGTCGTCCTCGATCCGCTTGTAGTTGCGGATGAACTTCTCACGCAAGAGAACCTTGAGGATCTCTTCCTTCACGCGGGAAGCTGGGAAGTCCACTTTCTTGTGATTCGCGCGGGCTGCGTTGCGAATGCAAGTCAGCATGTCCGCGATCGGATCGGAAACACTCATTTCCAGACTCCTCCGAGGCTACTTCCGGAACGGCCAGTTGAGCGCCTTGAGGAGTTCGAGACCCTCCTCGTCCGTCGGCGCACTCGTGACCAACGTGATATCCATGCCCCGGACCTTCTCCACCTTGTCGTAGTCGATTTCCGGGAAGACGACCTGTTCCTTGAGACCGAACGTGTAGTTCCCCCGACCGTCGAACGAACGGCTCGGAAGGCCGCGGAAGTCACGGATACGAGGAATCGCGACCATGGTCAGACGATCGAAGAACTCCCACATCCGCGCACCGCGCAGCGTGACCTTGGCTCCGATGGGCTGCCCCTCGCGGAGCTTGAACGTCGCGATCGACTTCTTGGCGCGCCGGATGGACGGCTTCTGGCCCGTGATGAGGGCGAGTTCGTCCACGGCCGAGTCGAGCAGCTTGGAGTTTGCGACGGCATCGCCAACGCCCATGTTGACCACGATCTTCAGCAGCTTCGGGATCTGCATCGGAGACTTGTACTGGAACCGATCCGCCAGCTGCGACGCGACCTTGTCCTTGTAATAGGCCTGGCTCGGCGACGGGGCACCCGGATCGATCGTGCCGATGTCGACCCCGCCCTTCTTCTTTCCACCGCCCTCGGCGTCATTCTTCTTTGCCATGCTCTCCTCACAACCTCGCGCGGCTCCTTCACCGCACTGAGGCCGGTCTCGGTCAACCCTTCGGGGTGTCGATCGTCTCGCCCGTCGTCACTGCGACGCGAGCGCGGCTGCCGTCCTTCTGGGTCTCCATGCGAACCCGAGTCGGGTTCCCCTTCTTGTCCACCAGCGCGACCTTGGAAACCGGGATGAAGGCTTCCTTCTCCAGGATTCCGCCCTGGATACCCAGCCGTCCCGGCTTGTGGTGGCGCTTCACGAGCCGCACCTTCTCCACGATGACCTTGTGCTTGTCGGGATCGACGTGGATGACCTTACCGGTCCGACCCTTGTCGTCACCGCTCAGCACGATGACCTTGTCGCCCTTGCGGATCTTCATCATTCCTCCAAGAAGCTCGCTCGCTCCAGCGAACGCCGCTAGATGACCTCGGGCGCGAGGGAGACGATCTTCATGAACTCCTTCTCGCGTAGCTCGCGCGCGACAGGACCGAAGATACGGGTCCCGCGCGGCTCCTTGTCCTTGTTGATGAGGACAGCGGCGTTCTCGTCGAAACGGATGTAGGAACCGTCCTTGCGACGGACTTCCTTCTTCGTGCGGACGATCACAGCCTGGGCGACGTCGCCCTTCTTCACGTTCGCTCCGGGAAGCGCGTCCTTGATGGCAACGACGATGATGTCGCCAACACGGCCGTAGCGCTTCTTCGAACCCCCGAGCACCTTGATGCACATCGCACGGCGGGCCCCCGAGTTGTCCGAGATCGTCAGCATGGTCTGCATCTGGATCATGGGATTCTCCTACCGTGCCTTCACGAGGATCGAGACGAGGCGCCAGCGCTTCATCTTGCTCATCGGCCGGGTCTCCATGATCCGGACGGTGTCGCCGATGTTGCACTCGTTCTGCTCGTCGTGCGCGTAGAACTTCTTCGTCCGCGACACGTACCGCTTGTAGAGCGGGTGCGGAACCTTCTTCGACTCCGCGACGACGATGGTGCGGTCTGCCTTGTTGCTGACCACGACCCCTTCGCGGACCTTACGATTCGATCGAGTCTCGCTCATTCCTACTTCCTTACGCCTCAGCCCGCTTCTCGTTCAGGACCGTCTTGACCCGCGCGATGCTCCGACGGACCGTCCTCAGCGAGGTCGGATCCTCGAGCTGGCTCATCGAGTTGCGGAAACGCAGGTTGAACTGCTCTTCGACCAGCTTCTGGAGACGCTCCTCCAGACCGGCAACGGTAAGTGCTCTGAGTTCGGCAGCCTTGTTCTTCATCGCAGCGACTCCTTAGTGCTTCTCGCGAACGAGGAACTTGGTCTTCACCGGGAGCTTCTGGGCCCCGAGAGCCATCGCGTCGCGTGCCAGCTTCTCCGGAACCCCTTGAATCTCGAAGAGGATGCGTCCCGGCTTCACCACCGCGACCCAACCCTCGGGGTTACCCTTACCCTTACCCATGCGCGTCTCGGCCGGCTTCTGCGTGATCGGCTTGTCCGGGAAGATCCGGATCCACATCTTTCCGCCACGCTTCACGTGACGGTTGATGGCGACACGCGCGGCCTCGATCTGACGGCTCGTGATCCACGCCGGCTCGACCGCCTTGAGCGCGAAGTCACCGAATGCAATCGAGCTGCCGCGGTAGGCGATACCGTTCATCCGTCCACGCATCATCTTGCGGTGCTTTGTCCGCTTCGGCATCAACATGGAAAACTACCTCCGGCGTCCACCGCCACCCGCGGGCTGCGCAGCCTCACGCGTTGGCCTGGCTTCCATCTCCCCCGCGTCCAACACCTCACCGTGGAAGATCCAGACCTTCACGCCGATGGCGCCGTAGGCCGTCACTGCCGTGACCTGGGCGTAGTCGATGTTGGCCCTGAGCGTATGCAGCGGCACCCGTCCCTCGCGGTACTTCTCCACCCGCGCCATCTCTGCGCCGCCCAGCCGTCCGGCCGCGCGCACGCGGATGCCTTCCGCACCCGAGCGCATCGTGGAAGAAACCGCCTTCTTCATGGCGCGACGGAACGAGACCCGCGCCTCGAGCTGCCGAGCGATGTTCTCGGCCACGAGGTGCGCGTCCATGTCCGGGTTGTCCACCGACTTGATGTCGATGAAGATCTCGCGCTTGAACGCGTGCTGGAGCTCGTCGCGGATCTGGTTGACCTGCGCGCCACTCCGTCCGATGACCACGCCCGGCTTCGCAGTGTGGATGGTCACGTCGACCTTCGCACCACCGCGACGCTCGATCACGATCTTGGAGATACCGCTGTTCGGCAGCCGCTTCTCGATGTAGCGCCGGATCCGCAGGTCTTCCTGCAGAAGGTCGGCGTACTCACGGTTGGCGAACCAACGAGAGTCCCAGGTCTTGATCACTCCGAGGCGAAAGCCGATCGGATGCGTTTTCTGTCCCATTACTCGTCTCCCACCACGATGGTGATGTGGCTCGTCCGCTTGAGGATCCGGTTCGCACGGCGCTGCGCACGCGGCCGAATCCGCTTGAGCGTAGGTCCCGCGCCGGCGACAGCCATCTTCACGCGCAGCGTTTCGGGATCCAGGGTCTCGTCCTTGTGAACCGCATTCGCGACCGCGCTCTTCAGGACCTTGTCGATGTCCCGAGCGATCGGACGCGTGGTGAACGCGAGCACTTCCTGCGCGCGGCTCACGTTGAGCCCGCGAATCAGGCAGAGCACACGGTCCGCCTTCCGCGGAGAGACTCGGACGAATCGTGCAACGGCTCTCGACTGCATCGTTCTAAAGCTCCTTCGCCTCGGCGGTCACCGCGAGACCTTGTCCGACTTCGCGTGACCCCGGAAGGTCCGTGTCGGAGCGAACTCACCGATCTTGTGGCCGACCATGTTCTCGGACACGTAGATCGGAATGAACTTGTTCCCGTTGTGCACCGCGAGGGTGTGCCCTACGAACTCCGGCATGATCGTGCAGCTACGCGCCCAAGTACGGACGACCTTCTTCGCGCCCGACTGGTTCATGTCACGGATCTTCGTGACGAGCGTCATGTCGACGTACGGGCCCTTCTTTACAGAACGCGCCATGGGATCGCCTCGCCTCTCTTACTTCTTCTTCTTCCGCCGACGAACGATGAGCTTGTCGGACAGCTTCTTCTTCCGCGTCTTGAGACCCTTGGTCGGCTTACCCCACGGAGTACAAGGATGACGACCTCCGGAGGTCCGGCCCTCACCACCACCCATCGGATGGTCGTGCGGGTTCATCACGACGCCACGAACGGAAGGACGACGTCCGAGCCAGCGGGTCTTGCCCGCCTTGCCCACGACTTCGTTCTCGTGGTCGATGTTTCCGACCTTGCCGATCGTGCAGTAGCACCGCAGGTCGAACATCCGCATCTCACCGGAAGGGAGCCGCACGGTTGCGTACTTACCTTCCTTCGCCATGAGCTGGCACTCGGCGCCGGCACCGCGCGCGACCTGAGCACCCTTTCCAGGGATGAGCTCGAGGTTGTGGATCGACGTACCCAGGGGAACGTCACCCACCGGCATCGCATTGCCGTTCTTCACCTCGACCTTGGGACCGGAGACGATCTCCTCCCCCACGCCGAGGCCAAGCGGGGCCACGATGTACCGCTTCTCTCCGTCCACATAGTGGAGGAGGGCGATACGAGCCGACCGGTTCGGGTCGTACTCGATCGAAGCCACCTTCGCCGGGATGCCGTGCTTGTCACGGCGGAAATCGATGAGCCGATACCGACGCTTGTGTCCACCACCGCGGCACCATGACGTAACCCGACCATGGTTGTTGCGTCCGCCGCTCTTCTTGAGCGGACGAAGCAACGACTTCTCGGGCTCGGACTTGGTGATGTCCGCGAAGTCCGAGACGGTCTTGTACCGTAGCGCCGGTGTGGTCGGCTTGAACTTCTTCAATCCCATGCTGATCGCTCTCCGCGTCTACTCCAGGTCGACAACTCTAGACCTGGTCGAAGATCTCGATTGACTGATCGCCTTCCAGAGTGACGATGGCTTTCTTCCAATCGGGCTTGCGTCCGATCGAGGTGCGCATCCGCCGAGTCTTGCCGGCGTAATTCTGGGTCCGCACCTGCGTCACCTTCACATCGAAGATCTCTTCGATCGCCCGGGCGATCTCGATCTTGTTCGCCACCGGATCGACCACGAACACGTAAGTGTTCGCACCGGTCCGGAGCTGGGTCATCTTCTCGCTGATGACAGGACGGCGGATGATCTGTCGCGGGTCCTTGCGGCTCATCCCCGCACCTCCTTCAACTTGGCGAGCGCGTCCTCGGTAATGAGGACGTGGTCCGCCCAGAGCACCTCGTAGGTGTTGATCTGCTCGGCGCTCGAGGTATCGAAGCCGCGTAGGTTCCGACCGGCGAGCACGACATTGTTGTCCCCGGAGGGGACGACGAGCAAACACTTGGAGTCGCTCAGGCCCAGGGCCTTCAGCATCGTCACGACCTCACGGGTCTTGCCGTCCTGCACACCGGAAGCGGTGAGCACGGTGACGGCACCGTCCTTCGCCCGCACGGTCAGAGCGGAACGAAGCGCGGCCGCGCGCATGCCCTTCGGGAGCTTGTTGTAGTGGTCGCGGGGCATCGGACCATGAGCCCGTCCACCCTTGACCCACACGTTGCTCCGGGTCGTACCGGCACGAGCACGGCCGGTACCCTTCTGACGCCATGGCTTCGGGCCACCACCGGAGACTTCACTCCGCGTCTTGACCTTGACCGTGCCCTGGCGCTGATTGTTCTGGTAGTTGACGACCGAGAGCCACATGACGTGGCGGTTGATCTTCGCCTCGAAGATCTCGGCCGGCAGCTCGACGGTGCCCTTGTCGGCGCCCGACGGATCGCGTAGCTGTGCGCTCGCCATCGGCTAGTTCCCCTTCTTCGACTTGACCGCGAGGCGGATCGTCACCAGGGACCGCGGACCGCCCGGCACCGCCCCGCGCACGAGCACGAGGTTCCGCTCCGGATCGATCTGGACCACCTTCAGGTTCTGAACCGTCACGTTGACATCGCCCATGTGGCCGGGGAGCTTCTTGCCCTTCCAAACGCGGTTCGGGTATGCGCTCGCGCCGACCGAACCGGGCAGGTCTCCCGTCTTGCTTCCGTGAGAGGCAGGACCACCGGAGAATCCATGGCGCTTACGGACACCCTGGAAGCCCCGTCCCTTCGAGATACCCGCGACGTCGACGATCGCGCCGACTTCGAGCTTCTCGACGGTGAGGACGTCGCCCGAGTTCAGCTCACTGCCGTCCTCGACACGGAACTCGCGAATGACCCGCGCGTTCTTCCCGCCGTGCTTCTTGATGTGCCCGAGCTCCGGGCGATTGAGGCGCTTGTCCTCGATCTCGCCAAAGCCCAATTGCACGGCGCGATAGCCGTCGGTCTCCTCGGTCTTCACCTGGAGGACCGGGCACGGGCCGGCTTCGATGACGGTGACCGGGATCATCATCCCGTTCTCACCGAATATCTGGGCCATTCCGAGCTTGCGCCCAATCAGACCAACCATGACCGTCTCCTACTCCTACAGTCCGCCTTACGGACTAGCTCGCTGTCGCTCGGTCCCCTGCGGGCCTCTCACGACACCGCGCAGACTCTTGTCTTGCGTGCAGCTCAGCGGGCACCCTTCGGGCCGCCCGCTGCCTGCTAGAGCTTGATCTCGATGTCCACCCCAGCGGGGAGCTCGATCTTCATCAACGCATCCATCGTCTGCTGCGAAGACTGCGTGATCTCGATCAGGCGCTTGTGCACCCGCATCTCGAACTGTTCCCGCGACTTCTTGTCCACGTGAGGCGAACGGAGAACTGTGTAGACCGAACGCTTCGTGGGCAGCGGGATCGGGCCGGCGGTGATAGCGCCGGTCCTCTTCGCCGTCTTCACGATCTCACCGGCGGACCGGTCGAGCATGGCGTGGTCGTACGACTTGAGTTTGATGCGGATCTTCTGCACCGATCAGACCTCTCTCTTTACTCGACGATCTCAGCGACGACGCCGGCGCCGACGGTGCGGCCACCTTCGCGGATGGCGAACCGAAGTTCCTTCTCCATCGCGATCGGCGTGATCAGCTCCACGTCCACAGACACGTTGTCGCCAGGCATCACCATCTCCCGGCCTTCCGGAAGCTGGACCGTTCCCGTCACGTCCGTCGTACGGAAGTAGAACTGGGGACGATACCCGTTGAAGAACGGAGTATGACGGCCACCCTCTTCCTTGCTCAGGACGTACACCTCGCCCTTGAACTTCTTGTGAGGGGTGATGCTCTTCGGAGCCGCCAACACCATTCCGCGCTCGATGTCGTTCTTGTCCATTCCGCGAAGAAGGAGACCGACGTTGTCGCCTGCCTGGGCCGAGTCGAGAAGCTTGCGGAACATCTCCACGCCCGTCACGACCACTTCCTTCGTCTCACGGATTCCGACGCGCTCCACCTTGTCACCCTGATTGATGACGCCGCGCTCCACTCGACCCGTCGCTACCGTGCCACGGCCCGTGATCGAGAACACGTCTTCCACCGGCATCAGGAACGGCTTGTCCACGTCGCGCTGAGGCGTCGGGATGTACTCGTCGACCGCCTTCATCAGATCCAGGATGCACTGCGACGCCGCCGGATCCTCCGGGGACGCCAGCGCCTTCACCGCAGCACCCTTCACGATCGGAATCTCGTCGCCAGGGAACTCGTACTGCTTGAGCAGGTCACGAACGTCCCATTCCACGAACTCGATGATCTCAGGGTCGTCCACCATGTCCACCTTGTTCAGGAAGACTACGATGTACGGAACGCCGACCTGACGCGCCAGGAGGATGTGCTCCCGCGTCTGAGGCATCGGACCATCCGCCGCAGAACACACCAGGATCGCGCCGTCCATCTGCGCGGCTCCCGTCACCATGTTCTTCACGTAGTCCGCGTGTCCCGGGCAGTCCACGTGTGCGTAGTGACGGTTCTCCGTCTCGTACTCCACGTGAGCCGTCGAGATCGTGATGCCGCGAGCCTTCTCTTCGGGTGCCTTGTCGATCGAGTCGAACGAACGGACGGCTACCTTACCCTTGCTCGCAAGGGCCAGGACCATCGTGATCGCCGCCGTCAACGTCGTCTTGCCGTGGTCCACGTGACCGATCGTACCCACGTTCACGTGGGGCTTGTTACGCTCGAACTTCTCCTTGGCCATTTCCTTAACCCACTCCTTCCGGATCCGGCATTTCGTCCAAGGCCTAGGTCGGCGAGGGCGCCATTTCGGCAAGGCGCACGGGCCGACAGGAGGCTACACGCCTCCCAAACGACAACGCAGCAACCCCGCTCCGGAAGACCCGGCCAGGGATGCCTCTCTTCTTCCTGCATGCCAGGGCCTGGACCCTGAGCTTTTCCGGACCGATAAGGCGACGGGGCTTTCGTTGGGCCCGAAGGGCCAAACGGTGGTCCGATAACTGCTCGCCGGTGGAGAGATCTCTACGCTGGCTGAACTGGACCCCGTGCCGTCACCGCTTCCCTTCCGCTACTACCAGCGGAAGTGGGAGAAGGCCTTGTTGGCCTCCGCCATGCGGTGCGTATCTTCCTTCTTCTTGATCGCGCCACCTTCGTTCTTGGACGCAGCAAGAAGCTCAGCCGCGAGCTTCTCGGCCATCGACCGACCCGGACGCGACTTGGCGTACTGGATCAGCCAGCGGAATCCGAGAGCGGTACGCCGCTCGGGCTTGATTTCGACCGGAACCTGGTAGGTGGCTCCACCGACGCGGCGGCTCTTCACTTCCAGGTTCGGCTTCACATTGTTCATCGCCTGACGAAGGACGGAGACACCATCCTGCCCGGTCTTCTCGGCACAGACGTCGAGCGCGCCGTAGACGATCCGCTCGGCCGTCGACTTCTTGCCGTCGAGCATCACGTTGTTGACGAACCGGGTAACGAGCGTGCTCCCGGTCTTGGGATCCGCGACGAGGTCACGCTTATGGAAATTTGGCTTTCTCGGCATTCCGTCTCTCGCTTAGGGATTACGTCTCTAGTGCCGTTCTCGGGCTTACTTCTTCGGGCGCTTCGTTCCGTACTTGGAACGAGCCTGATTCCGACCGTCCACACCGCTAGCGTCGAGCGCGCCGCGCACGATGTGGTAGCGCACACCCGGGAGGTCCTTCACACGACCACCCCGAATGAGGACGATCGAGTGCTCCTGCAGGTTGTGTCCCTCGCCGGGGATGTAGGCCGTGACCTCGATGTTGTTGGTCAGGCGGACACGCGCGACCTTACGAAGCGCCGAGTTCGGCTTCTTGGGGGTAGTGGTGTAGACGCGTGTGCAGACGCCACGCTTCTGAGGACACGCCTTGAGAGCTGGCGCGGTCCCTTTCTTCACCACCTTCTTACGCCCGTTGCGAACCAACTGATTCAGCGTCGGCACTCGTTCACTCCTGCAAAACCGCTAGTGTCAATCATTTCGGGGACCCACAGACAAAGGGGGTCCCGTGCGCAGAAGCCAGAGTCTATGGATGTGAACTCTGATCGTCAATCAAAAAAGTGGACAAGGAAGGCGCTGGCGGAACGGGGCTTACGGGACCAGTCGAGATCCGGGCCAATCCGGGTGTCCGAGCGGTCCAGTGCCGGGTGGTGACTTGGCCCCGCAACGGAAACTCCGGGGGGATTCGGGCCCCGTCCGCAGCGCCCGGTCCTCAGGCGGCCCTGCCGGCCAAAGAGACGGCGGGCGCGGGAGTCGTCCCGCACCCGCCCATGGATTCACCGCGGATCGCGTCGTGGCGATCAGTGCCGCCTGTCGCCGCTTTTCCCGTCCGGTCAGTCCTCGAAGGCGTAGACCTTGAAGAGGCCGTTCCGCTCTATCACCACCTCGGCGAAGTCGATCGCGACTTCCTCGCCGCTTCCGGCCCGCTTCGCGTAGATCACCATGCCCTTCCAGAAGCGGAAGTTCCGGTAGTCTGCCCGTCCGTCCTTGAACTCGATCCGGACGGGGTAGTATCCGAGGTCGCCCCACCTGTTGATCCCCGAGTTGATCCCGCTCTGGCAGCGTCGCTCGAGGAAGAACCAGGACTCGTTGACCGGGATGTTCGTGACTGGACGGCTCTCAGGGAACTCGGGCCAGCAGAACTTCTGATAGTCGTGCCCACTGATCCGGAGGTAGGTGAACGCTCGAGCGTCCTGGTTGTCGAGCGCGGTCATGATCTCGCCGATCAGCTTGTCGAACCCGCGGACGCCGCCATCTAGGTCACCGTCGACCGCCGGCGCCTCCCGGCGTCCACGAGCGACCGAGGACCGCTCGGGATCGTCGGGCCCGTCGAACCCATCGAGACCCTCGAACCGGGACTTCCCCGGATCGTCGCCCATCTTGGCTACCGGGACGGACGCGAAGTCGACGTACTGACTCGTCGGCAGAGGGCGGTCCGGGAGAGGCTGCCCTGTGTCTACCGCCGACGCAGCGGACGAGGGGCTCTCACCCGTGTCTTCTGCCATTCCCGACGCTTCGTGACCAGGAGTCGAAACCGCCCCGGACCCCAGAGTCTCGTTGGCGGTGCTGGCCCCGCTGTCCTTCAGGTCGGACCGCGAGTCCGAGTGTCCCTGCGTCGCGGTGACCTTCGCGCCGGTGGAATCACCGAGATCGGATGTCCGCTCCGGTTCCGACTGGCACCCAACGGCGAGGAGCGCCACGAGCCCGGCGAGGGCCGCACCCGGAAGAGTCCGGGTGCGAAGCGTGTGCTGGAAAATCATGTTGTCCCTCCTTCCCTCGTTCCTCAGGAACCGAGAGAGAATCCGAGCGAGAAGTTCCGGCCTTCCTTCCACCGCTCCGTGACCTTCGTTTCCTCGCTGCCCTCCTGCTCGAACAGGTGCTCGTCATCGAGAATGTTCTCGATCCCGACCTTCGCGGTCAGGCTTCCGAAGCGATGGGCCATTGAGAAGTCGAGGCTCTGGCGCGGACGCTCGTAGATGTCTGGCGTAGATCCTGCTCCGATCGTCCGGAGCCGCTCACCGAAGGCCGTGTAGAGGAGAGAGGCGTTCGTACGGCCCTCACCGCTGCTATAGAAGAGACCGAGGTTCACCACGTATGGGCTCTGACCGGTGAGCGGGCGCTTCCCGGACGTCGAGATGTCGTTCTGGACATCACCGAGCTCCGCCTCGGACTTGATCAGAGTGAGGTTCGTGCTGGCCGAGAACGGGCTGAGCGCCGACGCGAAGCGATCGAGCGCAACACGCGCCTCGAGTTCGACTCCGTAGAGGAACGCGTCCTTCGAGTTGACCGGGGTATAGACCGGCTGCTGACCACCGAGGAGAGCCTCCTCGATCGGGTCCGTCATCGACTTGTAGAACGCGCTCGCCGCAAGGAGCTCGCCGAGGCCGACATAGCTCTCCCAACGCAGATCGAAGTTGTCGATGACGGCGCGCTCGAGGTCCGGGTTCCCCTGGCGGGCCCAGGCCGACGCTCCGTTGTCGTTGTAGACGAACGGGCTCAACTCCCGGAGATCGGGACGGTTGAGCGTCCGGGCGTACGCAGCGCGGAAGTTCATGTCGTCCGTCAGCTGATAGGTCACGTTGAGAGCCGGAAGCACGTCGGACTTGTCGATCCGGCCGACCGAGTCGGGAGCCGCCGGGTCGAAGATGTCGAACGTCTCGACGCGCTGATCCGAAGCCTCGACGCGCGCGCCAGCCGTCATCCGGATCTTCTGGCCGATCGGCTGCTCGATCATGGCGTAGCCAGCCGTGATGTCGTGGGTGGCGTTGTAGGCGTCGGTGCCCAGCGTGAACTCCTGGATCCGGAAGGTGGTCGGCACGCCGCCGATCGTCTCCGGGGTGAGCAGCTCATCGGGCTCGAGCGAGAGATCGATGCTGTTCTGTCCCGACGGATTGACGTATCCGAACCGGCGGAAGCGGAACTCCCGGTCACGGGCGCTATGAAGCGCACCGAGCTTGAGCTTCGACTCGCGGCCGTCGCCCAGGGAGAACGGAACGGTGAAGTTCGCTTCGTAGTCCCAGGTGGACTCGTCCTGCGAACCGAAGTACCGCTGGAGCGCGGTCCCTCGGCCGCTGAGAACGAGCGATCCGTCCTCCTGCCCTTCGTAGAGATGCTCGCGACGATCCGGCTCATCACGCGTGGCCTCCGAGTAGCCCACCTTCCACTCGAGCGTCGAGCCGAAGAGAGGCATTACGAGACTCTTTCCGCGGAGGCTCGTGGAGAGGATCCCGCGCTCGACGTACTTGAACCGGGTCTGACGGATGTGGTCCACGCCGTAGTCGATGTTCTCGCCTTCCCAGCGATGGAACTCGTCGTCGGCGCTCCGGTTGTACATCCCCCGGAGGTAGATGCTGTTGTAGTCGTTGAGCCGGTAGTTGACCGATCCGATTCCGCCCCAGAGCACCGAGGCCGTGGAGCGTACGTGGTCGTAGAGGGTCACGTCGGAGAGAGATTCGTCGCGGTAGTTGTTCTCTTCCTTCTCGACCGTCTTGAAGCCCCGAGAGTAGGAGAGCGATCCGAGGAACCCGAGCGGCTGGTCCCGGAACTCGACTTCGTTCCCGTAGCTCGCAGAGAAGCTCCGGGGCAGGACAGACGACCGGTTCTTCACCTTCCAGTCCTGGCTGAACGACTCTCCGAACTTCTCGATCGTGGAGTCGCAGTACGTGTACGGGAAGTCTTCGCTCTCGGTCTCGCAGGGGAAGAACCTGCTCTTCGGGACGATCTTGTGGTCGGAGGGGATGATGTCGGGCACTTCACGCGTGCCGTCGTCGAAACCGAGGAAGTCCCAGTCTCCGCCGTCGTGGTAGAAGAAGTCCTTTCCGGACGTGTTCGAGTTCATTCCGCTGCCGACGGAGAGGCTCCAGACCTTCGTACCGGGGAAGTCACGCGTCGTAACGTCGACGACACCGCCGCCGAAGTCGCCCGGCTTGTCCGGAGTGTAGGTCTTCTGCACGACGATGTTGTCGAGCAGTCCGGCCGCGAACATGTCCATCGGCATGACGCGCTTGTTCGGCTCGGGCGAGCCAACCGATGCGCCGTTGACGGTCGTCGAACTGTAGCGCTCTCCGAGTCCGCGCACGTAGACGTTCTGGCCGTCGACGACGGAGAGGCCGGTCACGCGCTGGAGAGCATCTGCCGCGTTCGAGTCCGTGGTCTTCGAGATCTGCGCCGCGCTGATTCCATCCTGGACCGCAGACGCCTTCTTCTGGAGCTGGAGGATGTAGGTCTCGCTGTTCTCGATCTTCTTCGCGGTCACCTCCACCTCTTCGACGATGTCCTTCATGGCCGAGGGCGCGAGCGTGAGGTTGAGCGTGAGGTCCTTCCCATCGGCGACCTCGACCTCCGTGACGGTGAGCGGGTTGTACCCGATGTAGCTCGCCATCATCTTGTAGGTCCCGGGTGTCGCGTCGAGGCGATACGACCCGTCTTCCATCGTGAACGTACCGCCGGCCGGTGACTCGACCGTGCCGTCGACGCGGGTGAGGATGATGTTTGCGAACGGAAGCGGCTGTGCAGAATCCTCAGCGATGAGGACTCCAAGGATCTTCTCGGCGTGGGCTTGGCCGGCGGCGAGCAGCGCGATGAGACAAGCGGTGAAGCCGGCAAGAAGCCGCGCGCGGGATCGAGCGCGAGCGGCGCTCGCCCGGAACGGGCCGAACGAATTCATAGAATGGGTTCTCCTCGGATCGTTACCCAATTGACAGATGGCGTCCACATACGGGTGCTCGAACACCCGGGGGCAGTTAAGCAGAGTGATCGGCGGGTACGGGTCAGGACTCGGTGACTTGAAGGTTTGCTCAGTGTGAGCCAGAGATTGGGCTGAGCGGGACCGCATTCCAGCGCACGATTGTCACTCTGGAGTTCCGCAACAAACACATCCCTCGGCCTGGCAACCCTTCAACGGCCCAAAAAGGAGCGACCGCCCCTTCGCTCCGAGAGGTTGTGGACGCCTCGGGTATGAGCGAAGGAGCGGTCAGGAACTGAAGACGACGAAGCGGAAACCGAAGTGGCCTCCGCGACGTCGTCAGGATTCAGATGCGTGGGAACGGAGTGACGCCCCTACCCGCGACAGTGGCCGCGTCACCCGCTCCCCAACAGAATCAGTCAACCGCGACGAGACGACCCGTCGTGGCGTAGTCACCAGCCTGGAGACGGTAGTAGTACGTACCAGCCGTCTTCGGGGCGTTCCAATCGACCGTGTGCGAACCGGCGTTCATCTGACCGTCGACGACGGTGTCGACGAGACGACCGTTGGCGTCGAACACCGTCAGCTGAGCCTGGCTCGCCGTCGGAAGATCGAACTGGAAGCTGGCGCGGTCGACGACCGGGTTCGGGAAGGTCCGAACCTGGAGACCAACCGTGGCAGCGATGTCGCCAACGCTGGAGAGGTCACCACACTCGGTGCTGTTGTTGACCGCCGGAGCCGGGCCGAAGCCACGGGCAACCGTAGCGTCGTCATCGACACGGAGACCACCGGAGGAGTCGAAGCCGACGATGATGCTGTTGACGATCGTGGCATCCGTACCGCGACGGAGACGGATTCCGGAACCGGTGTTGAGACCGGCCGGACGGCCACCGATGAGGGTCAGGTTCGCGATCGTCGGGTTGGAACGGCACGGAGCGTCGAACCCGAACTCGTTGTTGTCGGCCTCGATACCAGAGTCACCCAGGTCGTCGTACTGCTGGACGATTCCGAACTGGAGCGTGCCACGGAAGCCCATCTGCCAGTCGAAGCCGTCGTCACGACCGCCCGTGGCGATCCAGTGGTTGCCGTTGGCCTTGCCACCGAACCACTCGAAGCTGTCGTCCCAAGCCATGTGGCTCTGGAGGTACTCGAGGACCGTCTCGCAACCAACGGAGTTGAACGTCCAAGCGTTGAGCTCGTTGTTCTCACCGATGTCGATTCCGGCGTACTCGACGCGGGCATAGCGGAGCGAGCCCTTGTCGTCGCAGTCGTCGTTGCCGCAGAAGTCGCCCGCGCCACCCTCGGAGACGCAGCTCTCACCGTTCATGCAGTCCGCGCAGTTCGCGATCGCGCGGCCGTGGAGAACGACACCACCCCAGTCGGAACGAGCCTGGAAGCCGTTCTCCTGGTCGGAGGTGAAGATGATCGGAGCACCCGCCGTACCGTTGAGGATGAGGCGGCCGCCACGCTCGACGACGAGGTAACCGGTCGTAGCCTTCTCACCGAAGACGCGGACGCCCGCGTCGATGGTGAGGGTCACGCCAGCCGGAACGCCGACGCGGCCACGGAGCAGGTAGCCGGTGCCCAGACCCGAGCCGAAGCCCCAAGTCTCGTCGCCGGCAAGCATGCCCGTCTTGACTTCGAGAGCGTTGATGTCGAGATCCGTACGACCTTCACCGTTGTGGTTGAAGTTCGTCCAGCCCTCGTACCAAGGCGTAGTCGCGTTCGGATCGACAGCGCCGCGATAGCAGACGTCGACCATCGGGAAGTCGCACGTGCCGCAGTTGAAGCAGTCGTCGTCGTAGTTCGACGCAACGCTCGAAACCTGGATGACGAGGTCGTTCGGGCTGAGCGCAATGCCCGCGGCAGACGGACGGAAGTCCGGGCTCTGGATCGGGAAGTCAGCAACGTTGTAGTAAGGATCCGCGAGCATCGGATCGATGCCCGTGTCGTTGTTCGGGAAGGAGCTGATGAAATCGCAGTCGTTCAGCGGCGCCGTCGAGCCACCGCGGCAGTCGGCTCCGGCGTTGTCATAGAAGATGTTTCCATCGAACACGTGCTGTGCGGACGCGCCACCGGCCACCACAGTACAGAGCACACCGGCAAGAAGGACCTTGGCCTTCATGATGTCTACTAGCCTCCTCGGGATGGTTCCGCGGACCAGACTTCGAGCCGAAACCCACCACGACCTCGTGTCGCAGTTGCTGGTCACCGCGGGGATCGAAGCAGTTCGTCCTCGGGAATCAGCTCGCGGAGAAAGTACTGGGAGTGAGGTACGGAATCCCGTGAGGTATCCGTTCCTGCCGGGTGAGAGACTCCATAGGGGAATGTTTCCGGCGCATGTGGCCAACGTGCCCGCCAAGC
Source organism: Candidatus Eiseniibacteriota bacterium (assembly GCA_020633975.1). Lineage (GTDB taxonomy): Bacteria > Eisenbacteria > RBG-16-71-46 > CAIMUX01 > CAIMUX01 > JACKCR01. Next base: position 2,109,337 of record JACKCR010000002.1, read on the forward strand.
GACGGTCGAACAGGGACTTGGTCGTCACGTTAGGAACGCGTACGAGGTGTCGTCTGTCGGCGCGAAAGGCGGACTCATCAACACCTCGCGGAACTACAGGTATACGCGCATTCGAGCAGTCACGTTGGGAGGGGTTGGGAGGGGTTTGCAGCGTCGAGCGGCGACGGTCGACGGATCCAAGAACTGGAAACGGCGAGGAACCCGAAAGCTCCTCGCCGTTCTCGTTGTCGTTATGTGCTTCGACCCGATCACCCGCCAGTGCTGTCGCACCGGCTCCAGGTGTCTCGGCCAGTCCCTCGAGAGGTTACGCCGGTGCGTGCACCTCGTCGTCCATCATGATGTCCGTCTCTTCCTCTTGGAGGTCCGTCGCGTAGGACTTGAGCTTCCGGTACTCCGGTAGTCCCGTCCCGGCGGGGATCAAGTGACCGATGGCCACGTTCTCCTTGAGACCCTGGAGCGGGTCGAGCGAACCCATGATCGACGCCTCGGTCAGAATGCGCGTCGTCTCCTGGAAGGAGGCGGCGGCCACGAAGGAACGCGTCGAGAGCGAAGCCTTCGTGATTCCGAGGAGGAGCGGCTGATAGGTCGCGGGCTTACCACCCTCGGCCCGGATCCGCTCGAGCTCTTCACGCAGCACGACCTTGTCGACGTTTTCGCCGGCGAGGAAGTTCGTGTCACCCGGATCGTCGATCTTCACCTTCTGGAGCATCTGGCGGACGATCACCTCGACGTGCTTGTCGTCGATCTTCACGCCCTGGATCCGGTAGACCTCCTGGATCTGGTCGACGAGGTATTCCTGAACCTCGTTCATACCCTTGACCCTGAGGATGTCGTGCGGATTGATCGGCCCCTCGGTGAGACGATCGCCGGCCATGACCTCGTACCCTTCCTGCACGTAGACGTGCCGTCCGTGCGGGACCAGGTACTCCTTCTTGTCCGACTCGTTCTCGACCGTGATCTTCTTCATTCCGCGGACGCCCTTGCCGATCGACACGGAACCGTCGATCTCCGAAATGATCGCCGCGTCCTTCGGCTTCCGACCCTCGAAGAGCTCGGAAACGCGCGGCAGACCTCCGGTGATGTCCCGGGTCTTGGAGGACTCGCGACGGATCTTGGCCAGTACGTCACCGACCTTGATCTTCGCGCCGTCCTGGACCTGGAGACGGGCTCCGGTCGGCAGCGGATAGGTTCCGAGGACGTTGTCCGACGAGTCCAGCACCTCGATGTGCGGGTGGAGGATCTTCTCGCGGTCCTCGACGATGACCGGAACGCGCTTCTTCGACGATTCGTCGATTTCGTCGCGGAGCGTGACACGCTCCTTCACGTCGACGAAGCGGACCGTACCCTTTTCGCGGGCGACGATCGGGGTGTTCCAGGTGTCCCACTCGAAGAGGACGTCACCCTTCTTCACCTCGGCGCCGTCTTCGAAGAAGATGATGGTTCCGTAACGCGGCTCCCAGCGGTCGAGGATCTGCGCGTCCTTTCCGTAGAGGACGAGTTCGCCTCGGTGGCCGACGTTGACGTTCTTGCCGTCGTCGGTCACGACCGTACGGATACCACCCTCATACTTGAGCGTGCCGTCCTCGCGGGCGTCGATGCGCGAAGCCTCGACGATGAGGCTCGCCGTACCACCGATGTGGAAGGTACGGAGCGTGAGCTGCGTACCCGGCTCACCGATCGACTGGGCCGCGATGACACCGACCGCCTCTCCCATCGAGACGGGAAGACCGGTCGCGAGGTCGCGTCCGTAGCACTGCGCACACACACCGCGCTTCGACTCACAGGTGAGCACCGAGCGGATCTTGATCCGATCGATCCCCTCTTCGTCGAGGATGTCGGAGACTGCTTCGTCGACCAAGGAGCCTTCCTCGATGACGACGTCCTCGTTCCGGCGGTCGTAGATGTCTTCCGCGGCGACGCGTCCGAGGACACGCTCGCGCAGCGGCTCGACGATCTCCTCACCGTCCTTGAGCGAGGTCTTCTCCACTCCGAGGATGGTGCCACAGTCGTGCTCGGTGATGATCACGTCCTGGGCGACGTCGACGAGACGACGCGTCAGGTAGCCGGCGTCCGCGGTCTTGAGCGCGGTATCGGCCAGACCCTTCCGGGCGCCGTGGGTCGAGATGAAGTACTCGAGAACCGAGAGCCCTTCCTTGAAGGAAGAGAGCACCGGCTGCTCGATGATTTCTCCGACGCCTCCCGTGATCTTCTTCTGCGGCTTGGCCATGAGCCCACGCATACCGGCGAGCTGACGGATCTGCTCCTTGGAACCACGTGCGCCCGAGTCGGCCATGACGTAGAGCGGGTTGAACCCTTCCGCCGCGCCCTTGAGGCTCAGCATCGTCACGTCTTCGATCTCGCTACGGACACGGGTCCAGATTTCGATGACCCGGTTGTAGCGCTCGTTCGAGGAGAGGGTGAGGTCCCGGTGGGCCTTGTTCACCTTCTCCACCTCGAGACGCGCCTTCTCGATGATCTCCTGCTTCTGCGGGGGCGCCACGATGTCGTGGTGGCCGACCGAGAGGCCGGAGCGGGTCGCGTAGTCGAAACCGATCTTCTTCAGACGATCGAGGAACGGCGCCGTTCCCGCCTTCTGGAAGCGCGCGTAGCAGTCCGCAACCAGCTGCTCGAGCTTCTTCTTGTCGAGCGTCGCGTTGAGGAACGGGAAGTCCTCCGGAAGGATGTCGTTGAAGAGCACCCGTCCGACCGTCGTATCGATGATCTCACCGTTCCGGCGGAGCCGGATCCGCGAGTGGAGTTCGACCTCCTCGTGGAGCAGAGCGACCCTTACTTCCGCGGAGTTCGGGAACGCCTTGTTCTCGCCCTTGCCACCCACCTTGACCTTGGTCAAGTAGTAGCAACCGAGAACGATGTCCTGGCTCGGGGTGGCGATCGGCCGTCCCGAAGCCGGGAGAAGGATGTTGTTCGTGGCCATCATGAGCTCACGGCACTCGATCTGTGCAATGAACGAGAGCGGCACGTGCACCGCCATCTGGTCGCCATCGAAGTCCGCGTTGAACGCGGTACAGACGAGCGGATGGAGCATGATCGCCTTGCCCTCGACCAGGACCGGCTGGAACGCCTGGATCCCGAGTCGGTGCAGGGTCGGAGCACGGTTGAGCATGACCGGGTGGTCCTTGATGATCTCGGAGAGGATCTCCCAGACCTCGGGACGCTCGCGCTCCACCAGCTTCTTCGCACTCTTGACCGTCTGACCGCGATCTTCGAGCTTCTTGATGATGAACGGCTTGAAGAGCTCGAGCGCCATGTTCTGGGGAAGGCCGCACTCGTGGAGCCGGAGTTCCGGACCCACGACGATGACGGAACGTCCCGAGTAGTCGACGCGCTTTCCGAGCAGGTTCTGACGGAACCGGCCCTGCTTACCCTTCAGCATGTCGCTGAGCGACTTGAGCGGACGGTTGCCCTGACCGCGGACCGCACGCGTGCGGCGACCGTTGTCGAAGAGGGCGTCGGCTGCTTCCTGCAGCATCCGCTTCTCGTTCCGGAGGATGACCTCGGGCGCCTTGATCTCGATGAGCTTCTTCAGCCGGTTGTTCCGGTTGATGACGCGCCGATAGAGGTCGTTGAGGTCCGACGTCGCGAACCGGCCACCCTCGAGCGGGACGAGCGGACGGAGATCCGGCGGAAGCACCGGGATCACCGTGAGGATCATCCACTCGGGGCGGTTGCCGCTCTGGCGGAACGCCTCGACGATCTTGAGCCGCTTGAGGAGGTCCTTCTTCCGCTGGACAGACGTCTCGATCCGGACCTGCGTGCGGAGATCGACCGACAGGTCGTCGAGGTCGATCCGCTCGAGGAGCTTCCGGATCGCGCCCGCGCCCATCTCGGCCTCGAAGCGCATACCCGCGTCGGCCTTGAGCTCCTGGTACTGATCCTCGGAGAGCAGCTCGTTCTGACGGAACGGCGTGTTCCCCGGATCGATCATGACGTAGGACTCGTAGTAGAGGATCCGCTCGAGGTTCCTTACGCTCATGTCGAGCAGGTGTCCGATCCGGCTCGGCACTCCCTTGAAGTACCAGATGTGCGAGACCGGCACCGCGAGCTCGATGTGTCCCATCCGCTCACGACGGACGCTCGCCTGCGTCACTTCGACGCCACAGCGATCGCAGATGACTCCGCGGTAGCGGATCATCTTGTACTTGCCGCACGAGCACTGCCAGTCCTTGACCGGACCGAAGATCCGCTCGCAGAAGAGGCCATCGCGCTCGGGCTTGAACGAGCGGTAGTTGATCGTTTCCGGCTTCGTGACTTCACCACGAGACCAGCTCCGGATCGTCTCCGGCGAGGCCAAGCGGATCCGGATCGCGTTGAAGTTGAACTTCCGACGCGACTCGCGATCTCCGCGCAGCGTGGTCATGGGCGGTAGTGTGAATCCCTCACCCGGCTGTCCCGCTCCCCCCACACCGGCACCCGGCTTCACTCCAGGAGTCGTTTCGTTCATGAGTTCTCCTCCGATGAAGGGCTTACTCGAAGATCACGTCGAGACAGAGGGACTTGAGTTCCTTGACGAGCACGTTGAACGACTCCGGTACACCGGGCTCCGGGGGATTCTCCCCCTTCACGATCGCCTCGTAGATCCGAGAGCGTCCGTGAACGTCGTCCGACTTGACCGTCAACAGCTCCTGCAGGGTGTAGGCGGCGCCATAGGCTTCCAGCGCCCACACTTCCATCTCTCCGAAGCGCTGGCCTCCGAACTGGGCCTTACCTCCGAGCGGCTGCTGCGTGACGAGCGAGTAGGGCCCGATGGACCGGGCGTGGATCTTGTCGTCGACCAAGTGACTCAGCTTGAGCATGTAGAGATAGCCCACGCTCGTCTTGTGGTCGAAGCGCTCGCCTGTCTTGCCGTCGTAGAGGTAGGTCTTTCCGTCGCGCGGCTCGCCGGCGTCTTCCAGGCACTGCTCGATCTCGGCCGGGGTCGCCCCCGCGAAGACCGGAGTCTGGGCACGGAAGCCGAGCTTGCCGGCCGCGAGTCCCAGGTGCAGCTCCAGGATCTGCCCGATGTTCATTCGCGACGGAACGCCCAGCGGGTTCAGCACGATCTGAACCGGCGTGCCGTCCGGGAGGTACGGCATGTCCTCCTCGGGAACGATCTTCGAGACGACACCCTTGTTGCCGTGGCGACCGGCCATCTTGTCTCCGACGGAGAGCTTGCGCTTCTTCGCGACGTAGACCTTGACCAGCTTGATGACGCCGGGCGGGAGTTCGTCTCCGCGCGTGACCTTCTCGATCTCCTTCTCCAGAGACTTCTCGAGCTGGTCCTGCGCATCCTTGGCCGCGTCGAATTGACGCCAGAAGCGAGAGCTGACTTCCTCGTCGCGAGTCACCTGGGTGCCCGGTACGACGTCGTCGAAGTCGAACCCGGCGAGCGAGGTGGGCGACCCCTTCTTCCCGGCGCGCATGATCGGCTTGCCGGTGGAGACGGAGTTCCAACGCTCGAGGATCTGGTTGTCGAGGATCCGCTTCAGTTCGTCGTCGCGCGCTTCGATGATCCGGAGCCGCTCCTTACGATACTGACGCTTGAGACGGTCGGTCTTGAGACGCTCCTGCTTCTTCGTCGTCTCGTCCTTCTCCTTCCGGGAGAAGACCTTGATGTCGATGACCACGCCTTCCATCCCAGGAGGCGCCTTGAGCGAAGCGTCACGGACGTCGCCAGCCTTGTCACCGAAGATGGCGCGAAGGAGACGCTCTTCCGGAGTGAGGTCCGTCTCGCCCTTGGGCGTGACCTTACCCACGAGGATGTCGCCCGCCTTGACGGGCGCGCCGATCCGGATGATTCCGTCCTCGTCGAGGTGGCGGAGCGCGTCGTCACCCACGTTCGGGATTTCACGCGTGATCTCTTCGACGCCGCGCTTCGTGTCCCGAACCTGCAGCTCGAACTCCTCGATGTGGATCGAGGTGAACGTGTCGCGCTTGATCAGCCCCTCGGAGACGATGATCGCGTCCTCGAAGTTGTATCCGTTCCACGGCATGAAGGCGACGAGGATGTTCGCACCGAGCGCGAGCACACCCTGGTCCGTACTCGGACCGTCAGCGATGACTTCACCCGCCTTGACCTTCTGGCCTTCGTGCACGATCGGCTTCTGGTTGATGCAGGTGTCCTGGTTCGACCGCTTGAACTTGGTCAGGCGGTAGATGTCACGACCCGCAGCTTCCGTGAAGTCCTGGATGTCGCTCGACTCGTTCCGGTTCGGACGCACGACGATCTGATCGCCGCTCACCGACTCGATGACGCCAGCGCGCTTCGAGAAGACGACGGCGCCCGAGTCCTGCGCGACCTTCTCCTCGAGACCGGTCCCGACGAGCGGAACGTCCGTCTTGAGCAGAGGCACGGCCTGGCGCTGCATGTTCGATCCCATGAGCGCGCGGTTCGCGTCGTCGTGCTCGAGGAACGGAATGAGCCCGGCAGCCGGAGAGATCAGCTGGAGCGGAGAGACGTCCATGTACTGGATCTGATCCGGCGGAACGAGCGGGAACTCACCCTTGTTCCGAGCGGACACCACGTCGCGAACGAACAGCCCCTCTTCGTCGAGAGGCGCGCTCGCCTGGGCGATCACGTACTGGTCTTCCTGGTCCGCCGAGAGGTAGTCGATCTTGGTCCGCTCGACCTTACCCGTCGCGGCGCGACGGTACGGAGTCTCGAGGAAACCGAGGTCGTTCACCCGGGCGTGCGTCGAAAGGGACGAGATGAGACCGATGTTCGGACCTTCCGGGGTCTCGATCGGGCACATCCGGCCGTAGTGCGTGTAGTGAACGTCACGAACCTCGAAGCCAGCGCGATCCCTCGTGAGTCCGCCAGGCCCGAGCGCGGAGAGACGCCGCTTGTGCGTCAGCTCTGCGAGCGGGTTCGTCTGGTCCATGAACTGGCTCAGCTGGCTCGATCCGAAGAAGCTCTGGATCACGGCCGAGATCGTACGCGCGTTGATGAAGTCGTAGATCGTGACCGTCTCCGGCTCCTGGAGCGACATACGCTCCCGGATGATCCGGGCCATACGAGCGAGACCGGTGTTGAACTGGTTCGCGAGAAGCTCACCGACCGAACGCACGCGACGATTGCCAAGGTGGTCGATATCGTCGGTTTCGGCGAAGGTACCCTCTTCCTCTCCGAGACGGAGCAGGAGGAGGTACTTCATGATGACGATGAAGTCCTCACGACAGAGCGTGTCGAGCTCGTCGGACGGACGCTCGAAGCCCCAACGCTTCACCATCGGCTTGCCCAGGAGCTCCAGGTGGTCGAGCTTCCGGTTGAGCTTGTACCGACCGACTGCAGCCAGGTCGTAGCGCTTCGGATTGAAGAAGAGCTTGGTCAGGATGTCCTTCGCCGAATCCATCCGCGAAGGCTCGCCGGGACGGATGAGCGAGTAGATCTTGGACTGCGCATCTTCCTCGGTCTTCGTCGTGTCCTTCTTCAGGGTGTTGCGGACGATGTCCGCTTCTTCCTGGAGCGGGATGATGTAGACGGAGACCTTGGAGACCTTGTTCTTGATCAGGTCCTTCAGCTTCTCCGCCGTGATCTCCTCGTTCACTTCGAGGAGGAACTCACCCGTCTCTGCATCGACGATGTCTTCGGCCACGATCCGGCCGACCAACGTCTGGACTTTCTTCGAACGTCCGGTTCCGATTTCGACGGACTCGGAGTCGTAGAAGAAGTCGAGGATGTCCTTGTCCGTGACGATCCCCATCGCCTTGAAGAGCGCAGTGGCCGGCAGCTTCCGCTTCCGATCGATGTGGACGTACATGACGTCCCGAACGTCGATCGTGAACTCCACCCACGAACCCCGGTACGGAATGATCCGCGCCGTGAAGAGCTTCTTGCCGTTCGGGTGGATAGCGCTGTCGAAGAACACGCCGGGCGAACGGTGGAGCTGGCTCACGATCACACGCTCGGCACCGTTGATGATGAACGTGCCCTTGTCCGTGATCATCGGGAGTTCGCCGAGATAGACCTCGTTGTCCGTCACCTGCTCACGGATCTGCCCCTCCTCGTCCTTCCGGACGCGGAGACGCAGCTTCACCTTGAGCGGTACGGAGAAGGTGAGATCACGCTCCTGGCACTCGTCGACGCTGTACTTCGGGTCTCCGATCGTGTACTCGAGGAACTCCAGCGAATAGAGTTCCCGGGCATCCGTGATCGGGAAGACCGAGTGGAAGACCTCCTGGAGTCCTTCCGTCTTCCGCTCCTCAGCGGGTACCTCGACCTGCAAGAATGAGTGGAAGGACCGAAGCTGGACGTCGAGCAGGTTGGGGATGGGGATGTCCCACTTGTCCTGAAGCTTCGAGAAGCTTCTGACCTCGGTAATGGCTGCTTTCTTCAAGACAGGACCTCCGCTGCAAAAGAAGGAAAGCCGCCCCGCCCCCGTTCATCCTAGAACGCGGTAGGCAGGGCGGTCCGTCGACGGTCGGCAACGCTGTCTACTTGATCTCAACCTTGGCACCAGCCTCCTCGAGCTTCTTCTTGACATCGTCGGCGTCGTCCTTGGTCGTGCCTTCCTTGATCGGCTTCGGCGCGCCATCGACCAGGTCCTTCGCTTCCTTCAGTCCGAGACCGGTAACCTCGCGGACGACCTTGATGACCTGCAGCTTGTTGCCACCGACCTCGGCGAGGACGACGTCGAACTCCGTCTTCTCCTCGACCTCAGCCGCGCCGCCGGCAGCCGGCATCATTCCACCCATCATCACAGGAGCCGCAGCGCTCACACCGAACTCTTCCTCGATGCTCTTCACGAGCTCCGAGATCTCCAGCATGGTCGCACCCTTGACCCACTCAAGAATGTCGTCTTTGGTCATAGTAGCCATGATCCCTCTTCCTCCACCTTGGGGTTATTCACCCTTCTTCTTGGCCACTTCTTGCAGAACGTGGGCCAGGTTGCGCGCTGTGGCGTTGAGAACACCAGCCAGGTTCGTGAGCGGCGCGTTGAGAGCACGCGCCAGCATCGCGATGAGCTCGTCACGAGTCGGAAGGCTGGAGAGATTCTTCACTCCGGCCTCGTCGTAGACGACACCTTCGAGACAAGCCGCCTTGATCTTGGGAAGCTTGTTCTCCTTGATGAACTTGTCCAGGACTCGGGCCGGAGCGATCGCATCTTCGCCGCCCGCGACGAGCACCGCAGTGGGCCCCTCGAGATACGGTCCGATCGGCTCGAACTCCGTCCCTTGGGTCGCACGGGCGATCAGCGTGTTCTTGATCACCTGGACCTGGACCTGATTCTCCCGACAAGCCTGACGGAACCGGGTGACGACCTCTACGGACATCCCCGAAAGATCGGCCAGGTACAGACCTTGGGAGTTCCCGAGAGCCTGGGAGAGCTCCTGGATCTGCTCTTCTTTTTGGGTTCGCGTCAGTGGCATCTATCTTCGGCGGACCAAGCCCGCCGCCTCCTCGTGTAGTACCCGGATCAGACCGCCTCAGCCGTATCGACCTTGACCCCAGGGCCCATGGTCGACGAGACGGTGATGTTCTTCACGTAAGTTCCCTTGGCAGAAGACGGCTTGAGACGCACGACTTCGTGCATGACCGCGCGGGCGTTCTCGATGAGACGCTCGGCGTCGAAGCTCGCCTTCCCAACCGGCACATGGATGTTTCCGGCCTTGTCGACGCGGAACTCGATCTTACCGGCCTTTGCCTGCTGCACTGCGGTGGCGACATCCATGGTCACCGTTCCAACCTTGGCGTTGGGCATGAGCCCACGCGGACCGAGGATCTTACCGAGACGGCTCACCACGGCCATCATGTCCGGCGTGGTGATGACGAGATCGAAGTCCGTCCAACCACCCTGGACCTTCTCGACCATGTCGGCTTCACCCACGAAGTCCGCACCGGCGTCCTGTGCTTCCTTGGCCTTGTCGCCCTTGGCGAAGACGAGGATCCGGATGGTCTTCCCCGTACCGTGGGGAAGGACGACCGTTCCTCGGACCATCTGGTCCGCATACTTCGGGTTCACCCCGAGGCGCATCGCGACTTCGACCGTCTCGTCGAACTTCGCGTTGGCGTTCTCCTTGACGAATCCCAGAGCACCGACGAGGGACTTGTCCTCGAACGCGGCCGCTGATTCTTCCGCCTTCTGGCGTCGCTTACTGAGCTTCACAGCGCCTCCTACGCGACGTTGATGCCCATGCTGCGGGCGGTGCCTTCGATCATCAGCATCGCTGCTTCGACGTCGTTGGCGTTGAGGTCCTTCATCTTGGTCTCGGCGATCTCTTTGATCTGAGCCTTCGTAACGGTTCCGACCTTCGTGATGTTCGGCACACCGGAGCCCTTCGGGATCCCTGCCGCCTTCCTCAGAAGGTCCGCCGCGGGCGGCGTCTTGAGAATGAAGGAGAAGGTGCGATCGTTGTGCACGCTGATGATGACCGGCACGATATAGCCGGCCTGCTTCTGCGTCGCGGCATTGTACTGCTTGCAGAACTCGACGATGTTGAGCTGATGCTGACCCAGGGCAGGGCCCACGGGCGGCGCAGGGTTCGCCCCACCCGCCGGGATCGCCAGCTTGATCTTCGCCACTACCGGCTTCGCCATCTCTCCTCCAACTCCCCATCCCGCGAATCAGTTCGCGGAACCGACACCTCTCACACCGGCTCGATCTGCATGAAGTCGAGTTCCACCGGAGTCGCCCGGCCGAAGATCGACACCATCACCTTGACCTTGCCACGCTCCGGATTGATCTCTTCGACCTCTCCGGTGAAGTCGCTGAACGGACCATCGATGACCTTGACGCTTTCCCCGACCTTGAACGGCACCTCCGTCGTCACCTGCTGGCGCTCGACGGGCTTCCGTCCACGGATCCGGTCGATCTCCGCCTGCGAGAGCGGAGTCGGGTTCTTCTCGTCGCCCACGAAGTGCGTGACTCCGGGGATATTGGTCACGAGGCCGCGTGCTTCCTCGTTCAATGCGACCTCGACGAGTACGTAGGACGGGAAGGTCTTCCGCCTCGTGATGGTCTTCTTCCGATCTTTCACCACCGCATAGTCCTCGGTGGCTACCAGTATCTCGCCGAAGCGGTCCTGGAGGCCGGCATACTGAATCGCCTTCTCCAGGTTCGCCTTCACCTTGTTCTCGTGACCGGAGTAGGTGTGGATCACATACCACTTCTTCGCGAGCTTCTTCTGCTCGGTCCCCGGCTCCGGCTGCGGCTGCTGTACTGGTTCGTTCATCGTCCTCGCGTCCTACAGGATCGCCTTGATCAAGAAGTTCATGATCTGGTCGACGCCGAAGATGAAGACCGCGAGCAGAGCCGACGCGATGACGACCGCGATGGTCGCATCCCGCACCTCGTCCCGCGAAGGCCACGTGACCTTCTTCGCTTCGGATCTAACGTCGCCGAGGAAGACCTGCAGTCTCGAGATCCAGTTGCCGCTCGTTGCTGCCTCGGGCTTGGTCGTCACAGATGACATTCCAGCTCCGTTCAAGAGTTACTCGACGATCTCAGCGACGACGCCGGCGCCGACGGTGCGGCCACCTTCGCGGATGGCGAACCGAAGTTCCTTCTCCATCGCGATCGGCGTGATCAGCTCCACGTCCACAGACACGTTGTCGCCAGGCATCACCATCTCCCGGCCTTCCGGAAGCTGGACCGTTCCCGTCACGTCCGTCGTACGGAAGTAGAACTGGGGACGATACCCGTTGAAGAACGGAGTATGACGGCCACCCTCTTCCTTGCTCAGGACGTACACCTCGCCCTTGAACTTCTTGTGAGGGGTGATGCTCTTCGGAGCCGCCAACACCATTCCGCGCTCGATGTCGTTCTTGTCCATTCCGCGAAGAAGGAGACCGACGTTGTCGCCTGCCTGGGCCGAGTCGAGAAGCTTGCGGAACATCTCCACGCCCGTCACGACCACTTCCTTCGTCTCACGGATTCCGACGCGCTCCACCTTGTCACCCTGATTGATGACGCCGCGCTCCACTCGACCCGTCGCTACCGTGCCACGGCCCGTGATCGAGAACACGTCTTCCACCGGCATCAGGAACGGCTTGTCCACGTCGCGCTGAGGCGTCGGGATGTACTCGTCGACCGCCTTCATCAGATCCAGGATGCACTGCGACGCCGCCGGATCCTCCGGGGACGCCAGCGCCTTCACCGCAGCACCCTTCACGATCGGAATCTCGTCGCCAGGGAACTCGTACTGCTTGAGCAGGTCACGAACGTCCCATTCCACGAACTCGATGATCTCAGGGTCGTCCACCATGTCCACCTTGTTCAGGAAGACTACGATGTACGGAACGCCGACCTGACGCGCCAGGAGGATGTGCTCCCGCGTCTGAGGCATCGGACCATCCGCCGCAGAACACACCAGGATCGCGCCGTCCATCTGCGCGGCTCCCGTCACCATGTTCTTCACGTAGTCCGCGTGTCCCGGACAGTCCACGTGTGCGTAGTGACGGTTCTCCGTCTCGTACTCCACGTGAGCCGTCGAGATCGTGATGCCGCGAGCCTTCTCTTCGGGTGCCTTGTCGATCGAGTCGAACGAACGGACGGCTACCTTACCCTTGCTCGCAAGGGCCAGGACCATCGTGATCGCCGCCGTCAACGTCGTCTTGCCGTGGTCCACGTGACCGATCGTACCCACGTTCACGTGGGGCTTGTTACGCTCGAACTTCTCCTTGGCCATGTTCTCTACTGCCCTCCGAGATCAGAGCTCATCCGGATCCCAACGAAAAACTGGAGCCCACGACCAGAATCGAACTGGTGACCTTCTGCTTACCATGCAGATGCTCTACCGACTGAGCTACGTGGGCGCTCATCTCAAAACTGGAGCGGGAAACGGGACTCGAACCCGCGACATTCAGCTTGGAAGGCTGAAGCTCTACCAACTGAGCTATTCCCGCTTCTCCAAACCCGATGCGACCCGAGAGCCGCACCTACGAACAACTGGTGGCGAGGGAAGGATTCGAACCTTCGAAGGCGTTCGCCGACAGATTTACAGTCTGTTCCCTTTGACCGCTCGGGAACCTCGCCACGATAACCGATTACTCCGACACAAGGCTTCGCCGAGAGCCGGGACGACTGGGATGAGCTGGCGAAGGGATTCGAACCCCCGACCTGCTGATTACAAATCAGCTGCTCTACCAACTGAGCTACGCCAGCAGACACGAAGAACCGGACCGCTGTCGCGGACCGGAACGGACAGAGTCAAAAGTCTGTACCGCGTTTCGGTTCTGGTTTCAAGGCGTAAGTCGAGTCGATCCCGCCCGCATCCGTCGCCAAAGCATTGCATGTTAGGTGCCGACTCGGGGGTTGTCAACGCAGAATCGTGAAACGACCCCAGAGATATCCCCAGGACGGCGTCTCCAGGGCCCCGGACCGGCTGAAAATGAGCCGCGGCCGAGCCCCGAATCGACCTCAGCAGCCCTTCGGCTTGAGGACGTACTCCCCGGTCTTCCCTTTGTCCTCGACCGTCCAGCCGAGAGCCGTCAGCTCGTCCCGGATCTGGTCGGCCTTGGCCCAGTCCTTCGCTTGACGAGCCTCGACCCGGGCCCGAGCCAGGGCGTCGATCTCGTCCGGCACAGAAACCTCGCCCAGTTCACGGAGTTCCAGTCCGAGGAAGTCGCCGAGGTGATGGAAGAGACGGGCGCCTTCCTCGATCTTCTCGTCCTTGGCCCCGCTGGCCGGCTCGGCCAGGAACCGGTTGAGAAGGCGGCAGAGCTCGAACAGGTGGCCCTGGGCCTTGGCCGTGTTGAAGTCGTCCCGCATCGCGTCCTGGAAGAGGCCGAGGACGGTCCGGAGCTCCGGGTCGACGATCCGGGCGGGATCCATCGGCTCCACGACATCCTCGCGGGAAGGCGGGGCCCCCAGGGCATCCCGGAGCGCCTGGGCCGTCGCCTTGAGCCGGCCGAAGGCGATCCCCGCCTCTCCCAGCCGCTCCTCGCTGAACTCGATCGGACTGCGGTAGTGCGTGGAGAGGAGGTAGAACCGGATGGTGGCCGGGTCGACACGCGCGAACAGGTCCTCGATGAGGAAGAAGTGCTGGGTGGACTTGGACATCTTCTCGCCGCCCAAGGTGACGAGCCCGTTGTGGGTCCAGTTGCGGACGAACTCCTTGCCGGTCGCCGCCTCGGACTGCGCGATCTCGTTCTCGTGATGGGGGAAGACCAGGTCCAGCCCCCCGCCATGGAAGTCGAAGGTCTCGCCCAGGTACTTCATCGCCATGGCCGAGCACTCGATGTGCCAGCCCGGGCGGCCCTTACCCCACGGGCTGTCCCAGTACGGCTCCCCCTCCTTCGCGCCCTTCCAGACGGCGAAGTCCAGCGGGCTCTCCTTGTGCTCGCCCGGCTCGATCCGCGCGCCGGAGCGGAGGTCGTCGACCTTCCGCTTGGAGAGCTTTCCGTACTCGGCGAACTTCTTCACTCGGAAGTAGACGTCCCCGCCCGCGGCGTAGGCCACGTCCTTCTGGACGAGGCGCTCGATGAGCTCGTGAATCTCGGGGATGTGCTCGGTCGCCTTCGGATAGTGGGTGGCGCGGAGGTTTCCGATCTTGTCGACCGCTTCCAGATAGGCCGTCATGTTCCGCTCGGCGATGACCTGGTAGTCGCATCCTTCCTGGTTCCCGCGGGCGATGATCTTGTCGTCGACGTCGGTGAAGTTGTTGAGGAACACGACATCGTGCCCGAAGTACGCGAGCGTCCGCCGGATCACGTCTCCCACGACGGCGGCTCGCATGTGCCCCACGTGCGGTTTGTCCTGCACCGTCATCCCGCAGACGTACATCCCGACGGAACCGGGGCGCACCGGCTCGAACTCGAATCGATCCGCACGTAGCGTGTCGTAGACCTTGATGCTCATTCTCGATCTCCTACCGTCCGCTCCGCCTCACGGCGCGCTACCGAACTCGAGACGTCTCCGGCGTCCCGAGCCCCACCCCCTTGCCGCGCTTCCACCCCATTCGGCAGAGGAGCTCGCACAGCTCTCCGAACTCGATCCCGATCGCCTTGGCCGCCATCGGAAGAAGACTGGTCGCGGTCATGCCCGGGATCGTGTTGACCTCGAGGCAAGCGACTTCCCCATCGTCCGAGACGCGGAAGTCTACACGGCCGAAGTCCCGACATCCCAGCTCGCGGAACGCGACCCTCGCGTGTTCCTGCAGCCTCCGCGCCAGGTCCGCGTCCACCGGGGCCGGAACGATGTACTGGCTCGACCCCTTCGTGTACTTGCGCGCGAAGTCGTAGAAGCCCTCCTGCGGAACGATCTCCACCAGAGGGAGAGGATCGTGCCCGAGCATCCCGACCGTGAGCTCTTTGCCCGGTACGTAGTGCTCGACGAGAAGCCCTCGGGTCGGATGCACGTAGGGCCCACCGACTTCCGCGGCACGAGCCCAATCTCCACTCTCACGCACGATCGTGATGCCGACGGTCGACCCCTCCGCGAACGGCTTCACGACGACGGGATAGCCCCCGAGCAGATCGACCTCCGCTGCGGTGAGCGGTTGGGTCACGTCACGCCAGTAGGTGTGAGCCGCCACCGGGACGCCGTGCTCCTCGATGACGGAGAGCGCGATCCCCTTGTCCATGGCCGCCGCGGAGGACAGCGCATCGGACCCGACATAGGGCACTCCCAGCATGGATAGGACGCCGCTCACGAGGCCACTCTCACCCGCCCCCCCGTGGAGGAGGCTGAACACGACGTCGACCGGGTCGGACGCGAGGAGAGCCAGGGACGGAACCATGCGCCGGCTCCGCCGACGGGCCTCCGCCGGCGAGACGTCCTCGCTCACCAGAGCGTCGGACGAGGACTTCAGCCCAAGCCGTGCCGCCAACTCGGTGCGGTCGACCGAACCCTGCACGTCGGCCCGAGCGAGAGTGGCGGGATCGAAGAATGTCACCCGGTGGCCCCGTTCGGAGAGCGCAGCCCCCGCCGCGATGCCCGACGCGAGAGACACGACGCGCTCGCTCGACTCGCCACCGAGAAGGAGTGCAATCTCGAGCTGCTCCGGAGCTCCCGCTACCTGCTCTCTCAACGTGTTCGCGATGTCCACGCCGGGTCCTTTCCGCCGCTTCCGTACGATTCCCAGCCGAGGCCACCCATCCGTGGGCGTACCCCTAGGTTCGGGACTGGAGTATTCCAGGGAGTATAGGCGGGCGACTCGACCGGTTTCCAGCGCGGGGATGATGAGTCCGAGAAAGTGCCGATCCGACTACATGTCCCGGAGCCGGATCCGATCGAGCGACCGGCCCCGGTGAGCCATCTGAGCCAAGAACAGCTCGGCGGTCGCGATCGCGTCTTCGAGGGCGTTGTGCGCTCGGTACCGCGGCAGGCCGTAGCGGTCCCGGCAGTTGAAGAGCCGCAGATAGTGCGGCGCGACCTCGGACTGGACCCGGCCGAGCTTCCGTCGCTCGATCTCGAGCGTATCGATAACGACGAGGGGTAGCTTGACGCCCCAGATCTCCTGGGTGGCCGCCTCGAGGAACCGTCGCTCGATCCGGGAGAAGTGAGCGAGCAGCGCCCGCCCCGCGAGCTTCGGCACCAGCTCGCCGAGGACGTCGACGAGTTCCTGGCCCTCCCGAACTTGGTCGTCCGAGATCTTGTGGATGACCACGCTCTCTCGCGGAAGTGGGGCGTCCGTTCGCACGATGTGATGCCCGCTCTCGGAGAGGACGACACGCCCTCCACGCACCAACGTATAGCCGACCGAGAGGATGGAGTCCTTGCATACGTCGAGCCCCGTCGTCTCGAGGTCCAGTGAGAGGATCTCCAAGTCCTGGATGGTCACCTTGTCGGAAGGCAGGGGGCGAGACAGGTATGCGCCGAGCGGGCCCGTCGGATGAGAACTCGCGAGGCGACGTCGCCGGCGCTCTGGACTACGAAACAGGAGATCCGCGAGGTTCACGAGAGCCTGGCGACCTGGAAGCGGGACCCCATCGCCTTCTGCATGGTGCGCACCGCTTCGAACGCATCCTTCAGATGACGACGTTCGAGCGAGGAGAGACGCTCCGGGGCCACGAAGTTGTCGGGTTCTTGCCCCCTGCGAATCTGCTCGGCCTGGTGGCGGAGCCGGAGGGCGCCGATGAACTCGAACGCATAGCGCAGATCGGACATCCCCGTCTCGCTGAGTCCGCCCGAGGCCGCAGCCGCTTCCAACCGATCCTGGGTGTTGATCTCGGCGAGTCCACTCGCGAGCGCGAACACCCGGGCCAGATCGATCACGGGGACGACGCCCCGCTTCTTCAGGTTGAGCGCCTTCTCCTCTGTGCCTCCCGCCTCGAGGACGAAGTTCCGGAACAGTCCGAGGGGAGGATGGAACTGGAGCGCGTTCCCCGCGAGGTGAGCGAGGAAGATGCTGTTCCCTCGGGCCCGGGCCAGAACGTCCTTCTTGATCTCGTCGAGGAGCGAGACCGTTCCGTGGATCGCCCTCACGTCGAAGAAGATGCTCGTGTACATCAGCGCCTTCGGCTCCGGACTCTCGATCCATTCCCGGTAGTAGCCGGACCAGACCTTCTGCGGTTGCCTCCAGCGAGGGTTGGTCGCCATCACGTCGCCAGGGCAGTACTCGTAGCCGCAGGCGTCGAGACCGTCCGAGACTCTCCGGGCGAGCTGCTCGAAGAACTCACCGTGCGACGACTCCCGGTAGTTGTCCGAGAGGATGATCGCGTTGTCCTGGTCCGACCTTCCCGCTTGCTCGTCTCGGGCGAGAGATCCGGCCACGACCCACGCGTAGGGAATGGGCGGATCTCCGAGTTCGTCCTCCGCCATCCGGAGGAGCCGCACCGTGATCGCTTCACCGACCGAACTCACGACGTGACCGATGTCGTAGGCGGTCATACTGCTCTCGACCAACGCGACGAGCGTCTCCGGCAGCTGACCTGCGAGCGTGACGAGTTCCTCGGTCGTCTTCGCTTCGTGGATCCGGTTGACGAGGTAGACGATGTTGTGGCCCTGGCGCCGCAAGAGATCGGTCGCCGTGAGGATTCCCATGACCTCGGAGCCATGCGTCACCGGAAGGTGCTTGATGTTGCGACGAGCCATGAGGGCCATCGCCTCAGCCGCCACCGAGTTCGGATCGATCGTGATCGGATTCGGAGTCATGATCCGCGCGATCGGACCGCTCACTCCGATCCCTCGGGCCGCGACCTGTGTGCAGAAGGCTCTATCGGTGACGATGCCGACGATCTCGTCCCCATCCACGACCAGACACGCACTCGCATCGAGCTGCGACATCTGGCGCGCTACCTCGCCGATGCTGTCCGTACGTTGGACCACCAGCGCGCCGCCATGGAGGAGTTCGCGGACCTGCACCGTGTTGAGCGCATCCGCGTATCCATGGACTCCCTCGGTTGCACTACGTAGGCGATCGGTCGCGCGTTCGTCGAAGAACCTCGCCACCTCCGTGAAGTCGGAGACCAGTCGCTTGAACAGCTCGCCAGGGACGAGGTAGAGAAGCGAGTCCTCCAGAGTGCGCACCGTGAGCTGCACTTCGCCCCCGCGCAGGACGGAGCGATGTCCTACCCACTCACCGTCGGACGAATGTGCGTAGAGGCTCCCGGTCTCGTCGTAGATCTCGATCGCGCCGGTGCGGACGAGGTAGACCGAGTGATTGATCTCTCCCGGGGACAGGAAGGTCGTACCGCGCCTGAAGTAGGTGATCTCGAGCGAGGCTGCGATCTCGTCGAGTAGACCGCCGGGCAGGCGTTCGAGTGGAGCACTCCGCGCGATGAAGTCTCGGATCTCGAGCTGTTCGATCTCCATGCAGGACCCTACCCGTAGGTGGATTCGAAACACGTCCGGAAGGAGAGCCTTGATGAACTCCCCTTCCGGCGCAAGCACAGTGTCGTCGCCGCATCTTGCAGGCCGCGCCCGGCTGCTCGAAGACCGGCAGCCGGGCACAACCGCGCAACGAACCGCTGGCTAGTGTCCGCCCGCAGCTCCAGCGCCACGAGGAACTCGGATGTCCTCGATCAGATGCTGGATCCGCTCCGGCGGAGGCGGTGTCATCATCGAAACGAGATACGCCACGACGAAGTTGATGAGAGCTCCCACCGCTCCGAACGCTTCCGGAGAGATGCCGAGGAACCAATGTGCCGCATCGTTCGGCGCCATCTCGGTTCCCGGAATGAAGAGCCATCCCTTGAACCAGAAGATGTAGACCAGGGTGACGACGAGGCCAGCGAGCATACCCGCGACCGCACCCTGACGATTGATCCTCTTGGAGAAGATTCCCATCATGATCGCCGGGAAGAGCGACGACGCCGCGAGGCCGAACGCGAGTGCGACGACCTGGGCAGCGAATCCCGGTGGGTGGAGACCGAAGTATCCTGCGAGCAAAATCGCGCCGGCCATGGCCACGCGGCTCGCCATCAACTCGGATTTCTCCGAGATCTGGGGCATGAAGATGCCTTTGATCAGGTCGTGCGACACCGCGGACGCGATGGCGAGGAGCAGACCCGCCGCCGTCGAGAGCGCGGCCGCGATACCACCCGCCGCCACGAGAGCAACCACCCAGTTGGGAAGTCCCGCGATCTCCGGGTTCGCGAGCACCATGATGTCGCGATCCACCTTCGTCATCTCGTTGCCCTTCCATCCGAAGGACGCCGCCTGCGCCTCGAACGCCTTGCTGCCGCCGTAGTACTGGATGCGGCCGTCTCCGTTCTTGTCCTCATACGCGAGGAGGCCCGTGCCCTCCCACTTCTGGAACCAGTCCGGACGAGATGCGTACTCCAGGTTCCCGCTCGGGGCGCCCACCTCACCCGTCTGCACCGTGTGCATCAGGTTGAGTCGAGCCATCGCGCCGACGGCGGGGGCGACCGTGTAGAGAAGAGCGATACAAACGAGCGCCCATCCGGTCGAGATCCGCGCATCCTTCACCTTCGGCACGGTGAAGAACCGCGTGATGACGTGCGGCAGACCCGCCGTCCCGATCATGAGCGACATCGTGAGTAAGAACACGTTTATGGTCGAGTCGTTCTTGTTGGTATAGGCGTTGAACCCTAAGTCGACCAACACCGTGTCCAGCTTGTCGAGGAGGTACGTTCCGTCCGCCATCGTGCCGCCGAGCCCGAGCTGGGGAATCGGATTCCCCGTCAGCTTGAGGGAGATGAACACGGCCGGAACGGTATAGGCGAAGATGAGGACGCAGTACTGCGCGATCTGCGTGTACGTGATCCCCTTCATCCCGCCGAGAACCGCATAGAAGAACACGATACCCATTCCGACGAAGAGCCCCCGCTCGTAGGGGAACTCCAGGAACCTCGAGAACGTGACTCCGATTCCCTTCATCTGCCCGATGACGTATGTGAGGGAGGCAACGATGAGGCAGATGACGGCCACGATTCGTGCGGTCTTCGAGTAGTAGCGATCCCCGATGAACTCGGGCACCGTGAACTTCCCGTACTTCCGCAGGTATGGCGCGAGGAGCATGGCGAGAAGAACGTATCCACCCGTCCAGCCCATCAGGTAGACGGATGCGTCATAGCCCTTGAAAGCGATGAGCCCAGCCATACTGATGAAGGACGCCGCGGACATCCAGTCGGCGCCCGTTGCCATGCCGTTCAGGATCGGGTGGACGCCCTTTCCCGCAACGTAGAAGTCACCCGTCGATCCGGCGCGGGCCCAGATCGCGATTCCGAAATAGAGTAGAAAGGTCAGCCCGACGACCAGATAGGTCATGGCTTGCAGGTCCATCACTTCCCCCTTGGCCGGTTAGTCCTCGTGGACGTCGAATTCTCGATCGAGACGGTTCATCCGACTCGCATAGAAGAAGATCAAGACCACGAAAACGTAGATGGAGCCCTGCTGGGCGAACCAGAAGCCGAGCTTGTATCCGCCGAGGCGGATCGCATTCAGTGGCTCCACGAGGAAGACGCCGAACACGTAGGAGACGAGGAACCATACTGCGAGGCAGATCCAGACGAGTCCGAGATTCGCCTTCCAATATGCTTGTGGCGATCGATCCTGAGACACGTTGCCCTCCCTTCGGGCCAAAATTGGCCCATGAAAATCTAACATGGTGGAGGAGGGCAAGCTATAGGCATAAGCCGGCACACGGGTTGGCGCGACCCAAATCCGGACCGAAGATTCAGTCTCCGTTCCGGGCTCGCGAGGCGGGCGCAGCTTCGGCTGCCACCGGCTCGGTTTCTACCGGCGCTCCATGCCAGCGCGCGAGGAGAAGCGTGATGTCGTCCGACTGGAGTTCGTCTCCCGCGAACCGCCGGAGCTCTCTCAGCACTTCGGAGACAATCCGACGACACGGCGAGTGAACGTGGCTCAACAAGATCTGGAGGAACCGGTCGTCTCCCCACAGCTCTTCGTCGACGTTCTGCGCCTCGGTCACTCCGTCGGTGAAGAGCGCGAGCGTGTCGCCCGCTTGCAAGCGAACCTCGGCCTGTTCGTACCGACTCTCCCCGAAGAGCCCGAGGACGAGTCCGCCTTCGCGCAGCGTGGTCATCTCGCCGGAGGAATGGACGAGGTACGGAGGATTGTGCCCCGCGTTCGAGTAGACGAACCGTCCCGAGGAAGGATCGAGCACGCCGAAGAAGGCGGTGACGAACCGTCCTGGCTCGACGCTCTTGTGGAGGAACGCGTTGAGTCGGGCGAGGATCTCGGCCGGTTCGTCGTTGAGATCCTGCGCGAGTAGCGACGCACGGAAGCTCGACATGAGAAGTGCAGCCGGCACCCCCTTGCCGGAAACGTCGGCCACGATCAGACCGACCCGTCCATGTGGCATGGTGACGAAGTCGTAGTAGTCACCTCCGACTTCGCGCGCCGGAAGAGACAGCCCCGCGAGCTCTGTACGAGGGATGCTCGGTGCCTCGGCCGGAAGGAGGCGGGCCTGAATCTGGTGGGCCAAGGCGAGTTCGCCTTCTAGCCGTTCCTTCTCGATCTCCGTGTCGCGGGCTTCTTCCAAAGTGATCGCCATCCGGTTGAACGACTCGGCCACGTCCCAGAGATCGTCCCGCCCTTCGATCGGAATCCGGTAGCGCAGGTTTCCTTCGCGGAGACGCGACGTACCCTGCGCGAGCGCTCCGAGCGCCCTCGTGATCGAACGCCCCATCGAGATCACCATCCCGAGCGTCAGCACCTCGAACAGGACGAAGAGGAACGCGACGACGCCGAGGAAGATGAGTGCGATGGTGTTGTAAGGGTTCTCCTGGAGGTTTCGCGTGAGCCCTTGCACGGCCTCGAAGAACCCGACGCGGGACCGCAGGGTCACCGTCTCGGTCTTCCACTCGCCTCCCACCCATTCCGTGACTGGAAGCCCGGCCGCTCCCCACGTCCAGGAGGTCGCCGGATCGCCCGCGGAGAGCGAATCGGCGCGAAGCTGCACCGCGAGTCCGGTCGACTCGACGCGGTTCTTCGTGTCCAGCAACACTTCGGCATCCGTGCGGCGGAAGTACTCGTTCCCGAGGACGATGTCGGCGGGAATGAGAGCGATGGCCAGACGCTCCGCTCCCGAGTCATTCGTGCGCGTGCGCCGGGATGCGAGATAGCTCTCGCCATCCAGGAGGACGATCCCGCGGTCGAAGCGAGAGGGAAGGAGAGCGATCGCCCCCTCCGATTTCGCCGGGTCTCCATAGACACGCCGCCAACCCGACGGAAGCCGGGGGATCAACCCTTGGACCTCCCGCTCGAGCACCGCCTCCGCGGTCGGCGAGAGCGGCTCCTCCCCCGCCGCGAGCGCGACCTCGTCCAAACGCTCTCGGCCCTCCGAAGAGTGGGCACCCACTGAAAACTCGTCCGCTGCGGAAGGATCGGACTCGCCCGAAGAGTCTGCATTCCTCGAGGAACCGGGCTCCTGCAAAGACTCGGCAGCGTCGGACTCGAACACGTAGAGCCGAGTCCCGGGACGAAGGTGGGCGTGGAGCCCGACCCACGAGAGCAGCGCCGACTCCCACTCGAGGTCGTCTTCGAGGGCTGCTTCGAGATGGATCCCGAGCTCATAGCCTTCCTCCTCCACGTGACGCGCCGCCACCTGGGCGCGGTCCGCATTGACGGAGAGAAACGTGCTGAGCCCCCAGAACACGAACAGCAGGACGAACGGAACGAGCCCCGCGAGCACGTGGGAGACGAGAAGACGACGCTTCACGCTCGCGATCTGGACGTCCATCCCCCACGCGAGCCTCGGAAGCGCCAAGATGACATAGAGGAGTGCGAGGGACCGGATCCACACCGTGAAGCTGAGGAGCTCCACCGCTTGCCCGGAACTAGGCTCCGGGTTGGCCCAATACGCGCGGGACCAGAAGTACATGAGGACGAACGCGAACCCGACGAGAGCCGCGGTGGTGACCGTGCTTCCGGACACCTCGCGCCGCCAGCGCATCCGCCAGAGCGCAGGCACCGCAACTACGCTGGCAAGGAGCTGGTTCACCCCGGGACTGACGCCGAGGAGGAGGGACAGGGTCCCGAACGGTACGATCCACACGAGGTCGCGTCGCCGGAACCGGTAGAACGACAGCTCTGCGAGCGCGGTCCAGAGCAAGAGTGCGAGAAGCGCCTGGAGCACGAAGAACGTCCCGGCCCAGAACTCAGGGGCAACGGGAAGCCCCAATGGAGCTCCGTCCCCAAAGACGACCCCGGTGCCGAGCGCCCAGAACGCTACGTAGGAGATGCCGAACCGCGCGAGAGCACCTTTGATCGCTCTCGGATCCCCGATCCGGAGCGCCTGCACCCGCACGATCGCGAGCAGCACGGAGAACGCCGCGAGGATGAAGAAGACCATCTACCCTCCGGCCAGCTCGAGGAGGACGACTGCGTAGACTTGGATCGCCTGCCCTTCGCCGACCGGGCCGAGCCCCTCGTTCGTCCGGGCCTTCACCGATACGAGCTCCGTTCCGGTCAGCGCACGCAGCCTCTCGATCATCAGGTCACGGTGCGGCGCAAGACGAGGCGCTTCCGCCACGACCGTGACGTCGATCTGATGGAACCGCGCGCCTCTTTCGCCGATGAGCGCTCGGGTCCGCTCGAGCAGCTCACTTCCGGAGACGCCTTTCCACTTGGGGTCACGGTCCGAGAACTGCGCTCCGATGTCGCCAAGCCCGACCGCGCCGAGCGCCGCGTCGCAGATGGCATGGGAGACGGCGTCCCCGTCCGAATGGCCGAGCAGTCCCCTGTCGAACGGAATCTCGATGCCAGCAAGGAGAAGAGGGCGTCCGGGAACCAAGCGGTGGATGTCGTAGCCGAACCCGACCCGGAACGACAGCGGACTCTGCGGCAAACCTTCCCCCTTTCTCGTCTCCGCCCAACGGTGGAGCGTGCCGTCTTCCCCGATCGGTGCAACGTCCACGAAGCGTGGACGCGATCGTCCTCGCTCTCTTCCCTACGATTCTGAAGACGCTAGTCCGCGAGCATCCGTTCGAGCAGAACTAGATCCTCGGGATACGTGACCTTGATGTTCGCACTATCTCCGGGAACGACCACGACCGCGATGCCGAGCCACTCGAGGAGCCCGGCGTCGTCCGTAACCTGGTGGCCCCTGGCTTCTGCGCGCCGATGCGCTTCGAGAAGCGGACCGAACCGGAATCCCTGCGGAGTCTGGACCGCATAGAGCTGCTCTCGCGGCTGGGTCATGACCACCCGCCCCGAGTAGACGAGCTTCAGCGTCTCCCGGACGGGAAGCCCGGGGACGACTCCGGCTGCCCCCGCTCCCCAACTCGCGGTGCGAAGGCCGGGAAGGACATGGCTCGCGGGGTGCGTCGCGTCTCCGTTCTCGAGAGCCGCGAGGCAGCGATCGATGATCGCGTGGGTGACGACCGGACGGGCCGAGTCGTGGACCAGCACGATCCTCCGGCGCTCGGTCTCCTGCCGCGCGAGCGCTTCGAGCCCCGCACGCACCGAGTCTTGTCGCTCGGCGCCGCCGAGTACCGACGTCATCAGCTTGGCTCGTTGATCCTCTGGAAGCTCGCGGACGGCGGCCCGGACTTCCTCGGCGTCGCTCGGATCCGCGGGTACGACGAGAACGATCCGCTCCACCCGTGGGTGGGAAGCGAACCGCTCGAAAGCGTGCGCGAAGAGAGGCCGGCCGAGTAGAGGGACGAGAGCTTTGGGACGTCCGTGCCCGAGCCGCTCCCCCCGGCCTCCCGCGAGCAGGAGGACATCGCATCCGTTCATCGACTCGCTCCTACCCCAAAGGGGCGTTTGCATTCAGCCCGAGACTCAAAGCCTCTGCGACCGATTGCGCACCGAGAAGCTCCACACCGTCCCGTCTGCTTCCGAGATCCTTGGCGTTCGACCACGGAAGGAGCGCCTTCCGGTAGCCAAGCCGCGCGATCTCTTGCACCCGGCGTTCCGGGTGGGAGATCCGGCGGATCTCGCCTCCGAGTCCGACCTCCCCGACCGCCACCAAGTCCGTATGGGGCGGAGCGTCGGTCGCGCTCGAAGCCACGGCGAGGAGTACACCCAGGTCCACTCCCGGTTCAACGACCCGTAGTCCTCCCGCGATGTTGACGAAGACGTCCCGACGAGCGAGGTCGAGCTGGGTCCGCTTGTCGAGCACCGCGAGCAGGAGCTCGAGCCTTCGGCGATCGTACCCCGTCGAGACCCGTTGTGGATTGGCGTATTGCGAGTGGACGACCAAGGCCTGCACTTCGAGGAGGAGCGCACGGGTCCCCTCGATCGACGTCGCAACGACAGAACCCACCGCGCCGGCCGTGTGCTCGCTCAGGAATACCTGGCTCGGGTTCGCAACCTCGACGAGTCCGTTCGGTCCCATCTCGAACACCCCGAGCTCGTCGACCCCGCCGAACCGGTTCTTCACGCTTCGGAGGATCCGGTAGTGCTGGTACCGCTCCCCTTCCATGTAGACCACGGCGTCGACCATGTGCTCGAGCGTCTTGGGCCCGGCAATCGCACCTTCCTTCGTCACGTGGCCGACCAGGAGGACGGAGATCCCCCGGCGCTTGGCGAGGTCGATCAGCGCCAACGCCGACTCCCGCACCTGGGTCACGCTTCCCGGAGCCGAGGCAACGCCGGGAAGGAAGGCGGTCTGGATCGAGTCGACCACGAGCACGCGGGGACGGATCTCCTCCACCGCCTGGGCCACCTCTTCGAGGTTCGTCTCCGTATGGACGAGGAGACCGGGCGGAACCTCCCGGAGTCGCTCGGCCCGGAGTCGGATCTGCCCTGCGGACTCCTCACCGGTCACGTAGAGCGCCGAGACACCCCGGGCGACGAGTCGTCCCGCCGCTTGGAGAAGGAGGGTCGATTTCCCGATCCCGGGGTCGCCGCCGATCAAGACGACCGCTCCCGGCACGAGGCCACCGCCGAGGATCCGGTCGAGTTCGTGAATCCCGGTCTCGAGACGAGGGACAGCGTTGAGTGGAACGTCCTCGAGACGAAGGAGCGTGGGAAGCGTGCGGGGATCGACGGAATCAGGGACGACCGGAGACGGACTCGGTGGCGGGGACGCGGGCACCGAAGCGGTGGACGTGGCGGCTTCGGGCTGTGCGGCTCGGACGGGCGGAGTAGGCGTCGATGGGATCTCCGGAGGAACACGACCTCCGTTTGGGCGCGTCTCCCGATCGAGTGACGGGTCGACCCGGACCGCCTCCATCGTCGCGTCCGGATCCGCGTCCCGCGTCGACGCGTTGGGAGTGCGGGAGGACGACGTCGCCGTTCGCCCGTCTCTCGCGCCTCCAGGGATCTTGAGCGGGCGCTCCTTCGGCACCTTCCCGAGGAGTCCGGCTTGCGCGGGGCCGGCGGCAGAGGCGAAGAACCCGCTCGGCCTCGGCCCGGACTTCGCACCGAGCAAGCTCCCCGACCCGGCCCGAACTGGAGTGTCGGCTTCTGCTGGTGGGCGGAACTCCTTGAGCGTGTTCCACTCCTTGCAGGTGGGGCAGCGCCCGAACCATTGCGCGAAGTCATCGCCGCAATCGCCACAGACGTATCGGGTTCTGGCCTTCTTACTCATCACCCCTCCTTGGGAGTCGCGCTCTCCTATTGGACACCACGAGGAGAGGACAGCGTGAAGCGTACCGACGCGGAGACGACACGCCGCAGGTACGTTCTCACCGTACGCGGCCGGGGGAAAGCGGTTCCGCCGGATGGTCGCGGAAGGTAGGTCAGGCGCGTCAGCCGGCTCTCGCTAGAAGACGTCGTCGTCGGGAACACCCCCGCCGAAGTCCTGGCCACCGCCCCCGAAGCCGCCGTCGAACCCGCCGCTGAAGCCACCTCCACCGCCGCCACCAAAGCCGCCGCGGTCGGAGTAGTTCTCGAAGCGGGCGAGTTCGCCGACGAAGGTGAGGTGGACGCGGCCGATCGGACCGTTCCGGTGCTTTCCGACGATGATCTCGGCCATCCCTTTGATCTCTTCCTTCTCGGGCTTGTAGAACTCCTCCCGGAAGACGAAGCAGACGATGTCCGCGTCCTGCTCGATGGCTCCGGACTCACGGAGGTCCGAGAGCATCGGACGCTTGTCGTCGCGCTGCTCCACCGCGCGCGAGAGCTGGGAGAGCGCGATGACGGGGATGTCGAGTTCCTTGGCCAGCGCCTTGAGCGCCCGCGAGATGGTCGAGATCTCCTGCTGACGGGATTCGTTGCTCGTGTACCCGCGCATGAGCTGGAGGTAGTCGACGACGAGCATCCGGACGTCGGCTTCCTTCTTGAGACGACGGGCCTTGGCCCGCATTTCCGTCACCGTGATCGCGGGCGTGTCGTCGATGTAGATCGGCGCGTCCGCGAGCACACCCGCCGCACGCGCGAGCTGTTCCCATTCCTCGGGACGGAGGTACCCGGTCCGGAGCTTGTGCTGGGGGATCCGGGCCTGGGACGAGAGGAGCCTCATCACGAGCTGCTCCCGGCTCATTTCCAGGGAGAAGACGCCGATCGCGAGCTTCTCGTGTACGGCGGCGTACTCGGCGAGGTTGAGCGCGAACGACGTCTTCCCCATGGAAGGTCGCCCGGCCACGATGACCATGTCCGAGTTCTGCCAACCCGCCGTCATCTTGTCGAGGTCCAAATAGCCGCTCGGGACGCCCGTCACCGCGCGCTTCTTGTCGAAGACCTCCTGGATCATGTCGACCGCGTCCGAGAGGAGATCCTTGATCGGGACGAAGCTCTTCCGCATCCGCGGGTCGTTGATCTCGAAGATCATCTGCTCGGCTTCGTCGATGATCTCGCCCGACGGCCGTGCCGCTTCGTACCCCTTCTGCACGATGTTCGTCGACACTTCGATGAGACGACGGAGCACCGACTTCTCGAGGACGATCTCGGAGTGGTAGTCGATGTTGGCCGCGGTCGGGACCACGTCGAGGAGCGCCGAGATGTAGCCCGCGCCGCCGACCGACTCGAGGTGTCCGCGTTTCTTCAGTTCGTCCGTGAGTGTGATGATGTCCGCCGCCTTGTCCCGTTCGTAGAGGTGGACGGCGGCCTCGAAGATCTTCCGGTGCGAATCGCGGTAGAAACAGTCGGGCTCCAGCACCTCGGCGGCGCGACCGATCGCCTCCTTGTTGAGGAGCATGGCGCCGAGCACACAGCGCTCCGCCTCGAGAGCCTGCGGGGGAACGCGCTGGCCAGCGAGTCCTGCGCCAGACACCCCACCGGACGAGCCACGTCCGTGGCCGTTGTAATCCTGCATGTCCATTGGTGCACGCCTCAGCGGTCGAGTGTTCGCCGTACGAGCTGAACGTCGTCCCAGACCGCGGCCTTGAGGCTCGGATTCCTCAAGAGCGCGGCGGGATGATAGGTCGGAATGACGGGGATCCCGCGATACGCAGCGATCTGTCCCCGCAATCTACCGATCGGAAGTTGGCTATCCAAGAGGAACTGGCTCGCGAAGAGCCCCAAGGTGCAGATCACCTTTGGCTGGAGGATCGCGAGCTGCTCCTGTAGGAACGGAGTGCACTGCGCGATCTCGTCGGGAGCCGGATTCCGGTTCCCAGGTGGCCGACACTTGAGCACGTTGCAGATGTAGATCTCGTCACGCTCCAGGCCGATCGCCTGGATGATCTTGTCGAGCAGTTGCCCCGCCCGTCCCACGAACGGGTAGCCCTGACGGTCCTCGTCCGCTCCCGGCGCCTCTCCGATGAAGACGAGCGGAACTGCGGAGGATCCGACACCGAAGACGACTTTGTTCCGGGACTCGCAGAGCTGGCAACTCGTGCAAGCCTGCGCGCGGCGGTCGAGCGCGGCGAGCCGCTCCGCCCAGTCGGCATCCCGACCGGTCGCGAGCGGCGGAGCGCCCCAGTTCGGCACCTTCGGGTTGCGCGGCGCCTTGGCCGTCGCGTCCGAGGGCTGGGAGGACGCCGGTGGCGCCGGAGTCGAAGCGGACGCTCCAGGTCGTGCCGTTGGCCGCGCAGGCGTCGAAGCGGATCCTCCAGGCCGGGCCGCAGGCCGCGGGGGCGTCGAGTCCGGAGTGGCGGGCGCGTTCCGGGCCGCCGGTTGCTTGGCTGAGGGAGACGCCCCCAGTGCGAGATCTCTCAGCGACTCCGTCAGCTCGGCGTCGAACCAGTAGTGGATTCCGCGGCGATGATCGAGGGCAGCCAAACGCGCGACTTCGCGGATGACGTCATCCCGCGTGAAGGAGTCCACGTCGAAGGGACGCGGCTCTGGGCGCTCGGCCGTCATCGCTTCCTCCGCGTCGTGCTCTTGGCCCGCTTGCCAGCGGACGTGGCCCGCCGCTTCGATGATGCAGTCCGCCTCGGACTCACGTCGCGGCTCCGCTCGTTCCATAGGGACAGAGCCCGGCGCACGATCTCGAGACCGACTGCGTCCTTGCTCGTCCGTTCGAGTGATTCCGCGGCGCGGTCAGGATAGAGGAAGGTGACTTCGTTGGTGGCGCCACCGAACTCGGAGCCGGCTTTCGTCGGGTCGTTGAGCACCAGGAGGTCGACGCCCTTGCGTGCGAGCTTCGCCTCCCCTGCCCGGAGACGGGCGGCGTCCGTGCGCTCCGTCTCGAGCGCGAACCCGACCGTCACACGGTCGATCCGGTCGGCGGCCACCGTTGCGAGAATGTCGACGGTGGGCGTGAGTTCGAGCGTGAGTGCGCCGTCCCCGCTCCGAATCTTCTTGTTCGCGGCCCGCTTCGGGCGGTAGTCCGCCACCGCCGCGGCCATGACGAGAAGCGGATGGGACGCGTGGAGCTCCATGACCGCGTCCAGCATCTCCTTCGCACTTCGCACCCGCACGACGTCGACGCCGTAGGGCACGGGAGCGCTCGTCCGCGCAGCGACCACGGTGACCGGAAGCCCGAGGTTCCGGGCCGCTTCCGCAACCGCGAACCCCATCCGGCCACTCGACCGGTTGGTGAGCGCGCGGACCGGATCGAGATCCTCCTCCGTCCCGCCTGCGGTAACGAGTAGACGGGGACGCTGGCTCTGCGCGGCGATCACCTGGAGCGCAGCGCCGACGATGTCGGCCGGATCCGCCATCCGTCCGGTGCCGAACTCGCCACAGGCGAGGTCTCCCGAATCCGGATCAGCGAAGAGATAGCCCCAACTCCTCAGCTGCCGCACGTTCGCCTGCACCGCAGGGTGATTCCACATGAGCGTGTTCATCGCGGGAGCGAACAGCACGGGGACCGAAGACGCGAGCAGGGTCGTGCTGAGTGCGTCGTCCGCGATGCCCTGAGCCACCTTGCCGAGAATGTTCGCGGTGGCCGGCGCGACAACGATGAGGTCCGCGCCACGGGAGGCCCGAATGTGATCGATGGAAGAGCGCGTCGCGAGTCCGGGAAGTGACGAGCCGCCGAGAACGTTGGTGGGTGACGCACCTCCCCCTTCGGCGACTTCCGCGTCGTCCGTGCTATCTCCGTACTCCGCGGCAGCTCCCGCCGGGGGACCGAAGAGGTCGACGGTGACCGGCCGCTCCGTCAGCGTCGCGAAGGTGAGCGGCTGGACGAACTCGGTGGCGGAACGGGTGAGGACGCATTCCACGCTGACGCCCGCCTTGGTGAAGAGGCGGACGATTTCCGCAGCCTTGTAGGCCGCGATCGAACCGGTCACACCGAGCACGACGTGCGCGTGGCTCATGCCAGCCTCCAGTCGATGAGCCAGTGGCTCATGCCTGTCTCCCGTCGACGTCCGCGCGGATCACGCCAACCTCCGATCCACGCGCGACCGCTCCGCCCGAACGATTCCGACGAGTTCCTGGACGGCGCGGTTGAGATCATCATTCACCACTACGTACTCGTAGCGCGCGATCTCCTCGACTTCCTCGCGGGCCCGCTCGAGGCGTCCTTCGATCTGCTCCGCGGTGTCGCTCTTCCGTCCGCGCAGTCGCTCTTCGAGAACGGCCCAGGACGGCGGCAGTACGAACACCATGACCGAGCCTGAGTAGCTCCGCTTGAGCTGAAGGCCCCCCTGTACGTCGATGTTGAGCACGACGCTCCGCCCTGCGCTCAGGTTCTCGTCGAGAAACGCCTTGGGTGTCCCGTAGAGCCGGCCGTGCACTTCCGCGTGCTCGGCCATCTCTTCGTTTGAGATCGCTTCGCGGAACTCTGTCTCTGAATAGAAGAAGTAGCTCTCGCCATCCTTCTCATTCCCGCGAGGCGGACGCGTCGTTGCAGAGACGGAACGCACCGCGTGATCGAGCTGACTCAGCAGCCGATCACAGAGCACGGTCTTTCCCACACCCGATGGTCCCGAAACGACGACCGGAAACGCGGGCAGGATGAGGCGAGGAAGTACGTCCATGTCGGAAGCTACTCGAAGTTTTGAACTTGTTCGCGAAGTCTCTCGATCTCTTCTTTGATCTCTATCACATCACGCGCGATCGGAACATCTTGCGCTTTCGACCCGATCGTATTCGCTTCGCGGTTCATCTCTTGGAGTAGAAAATTGAGCTTCCGCCCGGCGGGTTCGGGCGCATGGATGAGGCCCCGGAACTGTTCCACGTGCGAGCGGAGACGAACACACTCCTCGGTACAGTCCGTGCGATCGGTGAAGAGGATCAGTTCGGACTCGAGCCGTGCGAGGTTGAAATCCGCGTCCTGACTGATCTCGGCGAGCCTGTCCTCTACACGCTTCTTGTAGTTCGCGAGCATCTCGGGCACCCGCGCAACGACGCGGTCTACGCGTTCGTCGATCAAATCGAGACGGGTGAGCAGATCCTTGGCCAGGTTGTTGCCTTCGCGTTCCTTCATGTCCTGGACGTCGAGGATCGCCGCTTCGAGCCCTTCGAGGAGACGAGCCCACGACTCCTCTTCCCCGATCTCCTCCTGCTCCCAGGTGAGAACGTCGGGCAAGGTGAGGAAGGTGTTGATGTCGATCTGTCCGGACAGATGGAAACGCTTCTGGAGTTGATCCAGGACGTCGAAGTACGCCGCGGAGATCGGCTCGTTGAGCTTGAGACGCGTCACGGGAGAGTCGTTCCCGTCGAGCGTGACGTTCACGTTGATCTTTCCGCGCGAGATCCGGCTCTGCACCACCTCGCGGGTCTTGCCCTCGAGGAGAGCCAGCGATCTGGGCAGACGCACCGAGATCTCGCAGAAGCGGTGGTTGACCGTGCGGATCTCGACCAGGAGTTTTCCCGTGCCGAGGGCGGACTCGCCACGGCCATAGCCAGTCATGCTACGCAACATCTAGTTCTCGGATCTCCACGGCCTGGAAGGTTCATCACGACGGGCGACAGGGTCTCACCGCTAGCAGCCCATTAGGCGAGGGAGCGTACCTCCCGTGCCGTAGATGGTCAATCTATGGCCGCGTCCGCCCGCCCCCAGAGCCAAGCCGCACCGCGGACCCCACTTGCGTCGCCGTGCCTGGGCGGCACGAGACGGGTCGTCACGGTGTCGGAGAAGATCCAGCGGTCCCAGAGCTTTGGAACGCTTCCATAGAGACGCTCTATCTGGGAGAGACCGCCGCCGAGCACGATCACGTCCGGGTCGAGGAGGTTGACGACCGAGGCGAGAGCGCGGGCGAGTCGGTGTTCGTAGCGATGGAGCGTGTCCTCGCACGCGGGGTCGCCGGCGGCGGCACGCTGGACGATCTCCTCCGACGTGAGGCGAGCTCCCTCGGATACGAAGGCGTCGTCACCCGGTCGACCGGCTCGGCGTCCGTGAACGCGCTCGTGATCGTGCGCGAGGCCAGGCCCCGAGAGGAACGTCTCGATGCAGCCAGACCGTCCGCAGTAGCACGGCGGGCCGGGCAGTTCGTCCGCTGTCACCGATGGCAACGGATTGTGCCCCCACTCTCCGCCGATCGCGTTCGCACCGAGGATCGGTCGCTCCCTCACGACGACACCACCTCCGACACCGGTCCCGAGGATCACCCCGAACACGACCTCGGCGCCCGCTGCAGCGCCGTCCACCGCTTCCGAAAGCGCGAAGCAGTTCGCATCGTTCGCGAGCCGGACCTCACGCCCGATCCGCGCGACGAGGTCTTCGCGAAGCGGACGGTCGTTGAGCCAGGTCGAGTTGCAGTTCTTCATCCGTCCGGTCGCGGGGGAAACGGCTCCCGGAGTTCCGATCCCGATCGTCGGAACGTCCGCGCCGGACTCAGCCGCGAACCGATCGAAGCGGTCGGTCAACGCTGCGAGAGCCTCGAGCGTCGCGTCGTAGTCCCCCTTCGGCGTGGGGACTCTGTGGCGATCGAGTACTTCACCCGAGCCGCCGAGCAGCACGCCTTCGATCTTCGTTCCGCCTAGGTCGATTCCGATCCGCATGGCGGCGAGGATAGAGCAAGGTCGGGAGGGATTCCCAGCCCCCTCCGCCGTAGCATTGGGGAGCGACGGAGTCTCGGCGCTGAGACTACCTGTGGGACCTCGCGCTGAATGCGTCGTGCGATGAAGCGGGCGAGCAGATTCTGTCCATATGAGTGGACACAAGGGTGGACACAAGGTGGACACAAAGGCGGCCGAGCGCGGCTGAGGTCCGAAGTTTCAAGCAGTTCCTAGCGGGATCAGACCGTGCCCGATGGACCTGGTGGATCGAGATCCACCGCGGAAGGCCCGGGCCGCTTCTGGGTCTCGGACGTCACCCCACGAAGAAGAGCGGCCCGACCTCACGTCGGACCGCTCCTAATGCTCCTTCCACGATGTCACTCGGCGTCATCCGTGCCGCTGTCCTCCTTCCGCAATCCTCCAGAATCACCCGGGGTCTCATTCCCCCGCCGACCGCCTCCCATCACCCCTTGTCGCCGCACCGGCATCCACCTATTCGACACCCTCGCGGAGTCTCAACCATGCGTCGTCGAACTACACCACGGTGACAGTCTGGGCCGCCGCGACGCCGTTGGCTGACCCGTTGCTCTCCGCACTTGCCTGGCCGTTGCTCTGACCATTGGTCTGGACGTTGGCCTGACCGTTGCCGTTGCCGCTGACGGCAACAGCGGCGTCACCGTCAGCGTCGCCGCTCCCGCTACCGTCGTCGCCACTCTTGCCGTTCCTCCGCCGCCGCGATGGTGCGAGGAAAAACGACGATACGTAGCGCGGATCGTCAGTGTGCATGGAGCGAAGGTCTGCCCCGAGCTTCCGGAACGCAGCACGCCAGCGGATCCGTGCGGCGTAGAGCCTCGACTTGGCTCCGATGAGCACCTGCAGCTTGGCGTCATACTCTGCCTGGATCGGTTCTGCCGCTGCCACCACCGCCCGGAAGCCCTCCCCCGCCGCCTTGACATCTTCGTTCGGCTCGGCGTCGAGCCGGACGAGAAGCGCGCGGGCGTGATCCATCTGCCCGGCGAGACTGAGACGACCGAACGCTCCGTAGCCTTCGGGGAAGTACGCGACGTAGACATCGGACTTCCGGTTTCCACCGCTCAGCTGATGGAGCTTCGCCGCAAACGCGCCCGCCGCAATCCGCACCTTGTACTGGTGACGGTCCCGGTGTGCGCGGGCCACGACGAGGTCCCCCTTGGCGCGGGCCACCTCGTCGGCCGCTTCGACCAGTGCGGCGTTCTCCGCCCGGCAGAACGCGAGCAGTTCTGCGTGCTCCGGCTCGATCGACAGCTGCGCTTCGGTGTAGCGCGCCACCTCGGAAACCAGGTACTCGATTCCGGCATTCAATGCGTCGATGCTCATCGTGTCCTCCGATCCGTTGGTCTCTATATGGTGTCTCTCTCCATCACGTCGCCGGATTCCCGGCGCCGTGTCGTCTGGGTCTTTGGCTGCGGAGGGCCTTTGTCACGTAGATCCGGTGTCTTGCTGCGCTGAACCGACGGGCCTCTGGCTCATGGCGATCGTCGGTTTCCCTCTTGTACGAATGGGCAACGGTCAACGTTGCACAAAAAACGAAGAAAGTTCTCTGCGGTCGATTCGGATCGGGGCGCACTGCACCAGTGTGGGACACGTTCCGGAAGGGGCCAGAGCGCACTGCACTGGGGCCGGACACATTCTGGAAGTCGCCAGAGCGCACTGCACGCGAACATGCACCGCTCGATGGCGAGACAGGTCCCGCTGCATCCGATCACGCGCCGTACTGCAGTCACCAACCCGTGCGTGCATCGATGTAGGCGCCATCATGGAGTGGCCAGGCCGGTCTGCACGGGCCTGGGCGCCAACTTGGAATCGCCAGAGCGCACTGCACGCGCGCAAACGCCACCCGGGAGGCGCCAGAGCGCGCTGCACGCGAGCAAACACCTCTTTGGAGCGAGATAGGGCAGGCTCCCCACCGAATCGTCCCGTATTGGCTACATCCGCCACTCGATCTGACGCGATGCAGGCCGTTCTGGCTCGGCACGAAAGTGCCGCCGTCTCCATGCAGTGCACACTCGAGCAGTGTCGAAAGCGGTCCGTGCGGACGTAGGAACCACAAGTGACTGCCCGAACGTGTCCTGCGTCGGCACAGGGTCGTCTTGGTTCGTTGCTGCTGTGCAGCTGCGTCGATGCAGGGACCACTTGGTGCACCCAGGAGATGGCCCGGCGCCCGTGCAGGTCGCTCTGGCCCTTGCAAGAAGTGCACTGCATCGATGCAGCGCGCTCTGGCTACTTCAGGTTGGTGCCTGCGTGGGGAGGATTCCCACTTTGGAGCGTAGGTTCGGTGTAGAGGCGGAACCGGTCGGCGCTGGTACGCCGCGGCTACCGCGCCTCGGAACCAGCGGCGCTAGTACCCCGCCGCAGCAGCCCCGCTCCGGATGTCCGGCCCGGCGTGGAAGCCGTCCTCTCGCACCTCGATCGCGTTGACGCGCCCGATCGCATCCAATGTGAAGGCCTGCACCGTGTGACCTCTCGCTTCGAGCGAGGCGATCGTCTCTGGCGAGAGGCCGTACGGTTCGTAGTAGAGCTGGTCAGGGAGCCACTGCGCATGGATACGCGGGACCGCGACGGCCTGTGCGATCGGCATGTGAAAGACGAGGGAGTTCAGGATGACCTGCGTCACGGACGTGATGATGCGCGATCCGCCGGGTGAGCCGAGGAGGAGATAGGGGTCGCCGTCTCTCAGGACGATGGTGGGAGACATCGAACTCAGCATCCGCTTGCCGGGCGCGATCGCGTTGGCTTCGTTTCCGATGAGGCCGAACAGGTTCGGCACTCCTGGCTTTGCGGAGAAGTCGTCCATCTCGTTGTTGAGGAGGATGCCGGTTCCGCGCGCGACGATGCCGCTTCCAAAGCCGGCGTTGAGTGTCGTCGTCATGCTGACAGCGTTTCCACGATCGTCGATGGCGACGAGGTGGGTCGTCTCGTCCGGCTCGGCGCTCGGGTTCCCTGCGCCGACCGCGGTGCTGGGAGTCGCTGTCGTCATCGAGATGGAGCGTGCGCGCTCTGCGATGTACTCGGGCGAGAGCAGACCTTCCTGAGGAACGTTCCAGAAGTCGGGATCGCCCAGATGCTCGGCGCGATCGGCGTAGGCGCGACGTGCGACTTCGATGAAGAGGTGGAGGTAGGGGCCGGAACCCCACTGGAGGTCGACGAGCGGAAAGCGCGCGAGCATCGAGAGCATCTGGACCACGAGGATCCCGCCGGAGCTGGGAGGCGGCATGGAGACGATCTCGTGTCCGTAGAAGGAGCCGCGGATCGGATCGCGGTAGCGGGAACGGTAGGTCGCGAGATCCTCGAGCGAGACGATCCCGCCGCCACGTGCCATCTCTTGGGCCAGTAGCTCGGCGGTCGGGCCTGCGTAGAAGCCGTCCCGTCCATGTTCCGCGATCCGTTCCAGCGCGAGTGCGAGGTCGGGTTGTACGAGTGTGTCCCCGGGCAGCCACGGCCTACCGTCGTCGCGGACGAAGATGGCGCGCGCGTCGTCGTCGCGGGAGAGGTACTCGCTCTTCCAGCCCAGACGTGTGGCGAGGTCGTCGCCGATCTCGAATCCATCCCGGGCGAGCCGGATGGCGGGAGCGAGGACATCGCCGCGGGAAACCTGGCCGGACCCGTGGTCGGCCTGGAGGCGAAGCAGTCCATCGACCGAGCCCGGCACGCCGACGGCGAGGTGGGTCTCGAGGGATCGTCCTGCCACCACTTCGCCCTGTTCGTCGAGGAAGAGGTCGCGGTGCGCGCGGGCTGGAGCGACTTCGCGGAAGTCGAGCGTCACGTCTTCCCCGCTCTCCAAGTGGACGACCGCGAATCCGCCGCCCGCGAGGTTCCCGGCCCAGGGGTAGGTGACGGCGAGAGCGAAGGCGGTCGCGACGGCGCCGTCGATCGCGTTGCCGCCGGCTTTCATCACTTCGATTCCGGCGGCGGAGGCGAGGGGGCAGTCGGAAACGATCATGCCGTGCGTGGCCCAGCCTGGGCGTCGCTCGGGACTCGCGGACGAGGCGGTGGGGAACGCGGCGAGGAGCACGGCGACGAGGAGTAGCGTGGCGAATGACGACGCCGCGAATGACGACGCGGCGAGCACGCCCCGCGGCCTCAGAGCCTTCACGACGTCCGTCCGATCTCGACGCCGTCGACGAGACGCCGGATGCCGAGCGGGTTGGCCTCTTGGAGTTCTGCCGGGAGTAGCTCCGTCGGCGCATTCTGCCAACAGACCGGTCGCACGAACCGCAGGATCGCGCGCGTGCCGACCGAGGTGGAACGGCCGTCGCTGGTCGAGGGGAACGGTCCGCCGTGCACCATGGCGTGACACACTTCGACTCCGGTCGGGAAGCCGCCGAAGAGGACGCGTCCCGCACAGCGCTCCAATGCTTGGACGAGATCTGCGTGTGCCGCGACTTCGTCGTCCCTCCCGTGGATCGTGGCGGTGAGTTGTCCTTCCCAGCTTTCGGCGAGTGCGAGCAGCTCGTCTCTCGAGTCGTATTCGACGAGAACGGTACACGGGCCGAAGACTTCACCGTTGGGCACCCGACCGGCGAGGAGGTCGGCTCCGCGTACGCGGAACACGGCGACGCCGGCGCCCTGTCCACCTGGCCCGTCGGGATCGTCGGTACTGGTGACCTTCGTCGCGCACGAGTCCCAGCGCTGGGTACCTGCGCGGTAGTTCTTGCGGATCGCTTCGGTGAGCATCGGTGCGGAGGTCGTCGCTCGAGCGAGGGCTGCGAGTCGGTCGGCGAAGGCGTCTGCGGCCGCACCGGCGGGCAGATGAACGAACCCGGGGTTCGTGCAGAACTGGCCGACGCCGAGCGTCACGGACGCGTGAAGTCCGGCGGCGATCGACTCGCCTCGAGTGGCGAGCGCGTCCGGCAGCACGAAGACGGGATTCACGCTGCTCATCTCCGCAAACACCGGGATAGGAACCTCGCGCCCGGCCGCAACACGCGCGAGAGCGAGCCCGCCTCCGCGGGATCCCGTGAAGCCGACCGCGCGGATCGCCGGGTGTTTCACGAGGGGGACGCCGACGTCCTCTCCCCTGCCTTGCAGCAGCGCGAACGTGCCGAGCGGGAGTCGACACGCGCGCAGTGCGCGGATCACGGCCCAACCGACGATCTCGGCGGTTCCGGGGTGTGCATGATGAGCCACGACGACGACAGGATTTCCCGCCGCGAGAGCGGACGCGGTGTCTCCGCCCGCCACCGAGAACGCGACCGGGAAGTTGCTCGCGCAGAAGATCGCGACGGGGCCGAGCGGCCGGTACATCGAGCGGACGTCCGGCTTGGGCACCGGAGTGCGCGAGGGATCGGCGTGGTCGATCCGCGCGTCGACCCAGGAGCCTTCTTCTACGAGGTCGGCGAAGAGACGGAGCTGGGCAACGGTCCGTCCGGTTTCGGCTTCGATCCGGCCCGCGGGTAGACCGGTTTCGATCGGCCCCCGCTCCATGAGGTCCGGGCGCACCATCTCGATCTCCTCCGCCAAGGTGCGGAGGAAGAGGGCACGTTCCGCGGCGGTGGTTCGGCCGTACGTGCGGAACGCTTCGTCCGCGAGCTTTGCGGCGCGATCGACTTCATCCGCGGATGCGGTGAAGAACTCGGGATCGACCGCCACGCCTCGCGCGGGGTCCGAGGCGCGGAATGCCTCTGTGCCTTCGGCGGACGGCGCACCGTCGATGAGCGAGAGTCCCGTCGTCTCCATCTCGTTCTCCTTCTCAGCGTATCGGTCGAGTCGAAAGGGCGGCGCGGATGACGCGTAGCGCCTCGTCCCGTTCGGCCCCCTCTAGCGCGAGCCTAGGTGGACGTGTCCGCTCCGAGCCCATACCGACTTCGGCTTGCACGAGCTTGATGAGCTGGACGAACTTGGGGACCGTATCGAGACGGAGGAGCGGAAGGAACCACTGATAGAGCTCGTCGAGTTCGCGGCTCGGCCCGGCCTGGGACAGCTCGAAGAGGCGCACCGACTCCACGGGAAGCGCGTTGACGAGTCCCGCGATCCATCCGGTCGCGCCGACGTGTGCGCATTCGACGATGAGGTCGTCGAGGCCTGCGAAAATTGCGAGCCGGTCGCCGATCCGCGCACGGACGGCACTCACCCGACGCACGTCGCCGCTCGACTCCTTCATCGCGTGGAGGTTGTCGTGCTTCGCCGCGAGTTCCTCCACCTGCTCCGGGAGGAAGTCGGTCCGGTAGGCAATCGGGTTGTTGTAGAGCATCGACGAAAGCGGAGTCGCTTCGAGGACGGCCGAAACGTGCGCGCGCATCTCCGGCCAGTCGGATGCGTAGACGTAGGGCGGCAGAACCATCAGTCCCGAGCAGCCGACGTCGTTCGCCATGCGGGCGAGGCCGACCGCATCCGCAGTACTCGCCGCGGCGATGCCGGCGATGATCGGAATGCGCGTGCCGACCGCCGCGACACAGGTTTCGAGCACGGCCCGTTTCTCGGCGGGAGACAAGCTCGCGCCCTCACCGAGCGACCCGAGCGGGACGATCCCCGTCGCCCCGTGGCCTGCGAGCCAGGACGCGTGACGTCCCAGAAACTCGTGATCGACGTCCCCGTTCTCCAGGAACGGCGTCGTGATCGCGGGCATCACTCCGTACCAACGCATCGAACCTCCTCAGTCTTCCCATGCACCCACGGGCACCGGCGAAATCGGGGGACGCGACGTGTCGATCGTCCAGCCCTTCAGCTCGCGCAGCGCAGCACCGCACACCCGTCCCTGACAGGCACCCATGCCACAGCGTGTCACGAGTTTCGCATCGCGCCAGGCCCGATGCGGCGCGAGTTCGCGCCAAGTGACATCTTCACACCTACAGACGATCGTCTCGTCATCCGCGAGCCGCATGAGTTCGGGGCGAAGCTCGAACGCTCGCTCGAGTGCGTCGGCAAACTCCTGTGCCTGGGCCCTTCGCTCGAGCAATCTCGGCTCGAGCGTTGGATGATAGTCCCCTTCCTTGGCCCCGAGCACGTGTCCGACGATCTCCCCTTCCACCTCGGACAAGTCGACCCCGCCGATACCGGTCAGCTCGCCGATTGCGTAGACGTGGGGACGATCCGTCCGCTGGAACTCGCCGACGCGCACACGTCCACGTTCGTCGGTCTCGCATCCGATGAGTCGCGCGAGCTCATTCGACGGCACGAGTCCGTACCCGACGGCGACGGCGTCGCACGGTTCAGTCCATCGACTCGTCCCGTTCGTCACCACCACGCGCTCGACCCGTCCGCGTCCCTCTGCCGCGACGATCCACTGACCGGTGCGATACGGCACACCGGCGAGTGAGGTGCGCAGCTCCCACATCTGCGGCCACTTCTCTCGTCGTCCCAGGAGTGTCTGCCCGAAGCCGAGGAGCGAGCGGAGTTGGGTCTGCTCCGCGATCAACGCGACATCCGCCCCGCGTTCGCGGAGGAACGAGGCGACAGCGAGCAGCAACGGACCCGTCCCCGCCACGACCACGCGCGTTCCCGCGATCGGCCATCCGCCCTTGACCAGCGCTTGGAGCCCGCCCGCACCGAAGACGCCCGGAAGCGTCCAGCCCGGGAACGGAAGGAACAGCTCGCGCGCACCGGTCGCGAGGACCAGGTCGTGGTAGTGGAGTTCGCGCAGTCGACCTTGATGGAGGAGGACGAGCGTACCCGCGGTGTGCCGGTCTCCGGGACGATGATCGACGACCGCGATCGAGGAGACGAAGCGCGCGTTCTTCGGGATCGCACGCGTATCGGAGCCGCCTCTCCAGATCTGACCGCCGGTCTGCGCGTTCTCGTCCAGCAGCAGGACGTCACGACCTGCCGCGCCAGCGACTCGGGCAGCGGCGAGACCGGCCGGGCCAGCGCCTACGATGATCACATCGGCTTCGGTTGGCAGCGGAGTCCCAGCGCTGAGACTCATGCTCGTACGGTCGGTGGTGTTGGTCCGTGGAGTCTCGGCGCCGGGAGTCGTGGTCGTGCGACCAGCGCCGTTGGTCCGCGGAGTCCCAGCGCTGAGACTCATGTTCGTGCGGTCCGCAGTGTTGGTCCGCGTAGTCTCGGCGCTGAGACTCGCGCGCCGACTCGCGCCGGTGGTCTCGACGACCATCCCATCGCGGACGGTCGTGAGGCAGCTACGCACTTGGGCCACGCCGTCGACGGTGACGCGGCACTCGTGACAGATTCCCATTCCGCAGATCGGTGCGCGGGGTTCACCGAGACTTCCGGAAGCGCGAAACGCCGGAGTGCTGGGATCGCGTCCGTCGACTGCGAGGCCGTGGCCGTGGCCGTGGGCTGTGAGGTCGCGTTCGTCGACATCGATGTCGAGGCCGTGGACCGCCAGGTCCCGTCCATAGACACCGAGGTTGCCGTCAGCATAGGCGAGCGCGATCGCACCAGTGACGGTGGTACCCGGCGGTACAGCGACGTCCCGTCCATCTACATTGATGCGGACCACCGGTTCGTTCACGCCTGGCTCACTCTCGCCCTGCGAGCTCATGCCTTCTCCGCGCCCACGAGTCGCGTCGCGGGGTCATAGAGTTCGTTGGAGATCCGTGGCTGCGCGTTCATCACGATGTCGGTGAGGAGTTCGGCCGTTCCCATCGCGGACGTGATGCCGAGGCCTTCGTGCCCGGAGGCGATGAATACACCGGGCCGTCCGGGAATGGCGCCGATCCAGGGACGATCGTCGGGCGACGCGGGGCGGAATCCTGTCCAGATGCGGAGGATCTGCAGAGTGCGGATGGACGGGACGTAGCGGATCGCTTGGTCGATCATCCGCTTCGTGATTCCGGGGTCGACACTTCGATCGAGACCGGCGAACTGTCGGCACGATCCGATCAGGACCTGCCCGGTCGATCGGGGTTGCACGTTCATCGAGACGGAGTCGCCTTCGCCCATGTGTGTGTTCTTGACGTACGCGAGCTCGACGACCTGGTGGCGGAGGAAGCCAGGATACCGGTCGGTGATCGCAAGGTGTCCCTTCCGCGGCTGGATGCCGACCTCGGGAAGGAGCTTCGCGGTTCCGACTCCGGACGCGACGATGATCGCCGAGTACGTTTCCCAGTCACCGCCAGCGGTTCGCAGCCGAGGTGCCGACCCGCCACGAGCACGACGCTGGCCGCCACTCGCAACCACATCGGAGCCAGTCGCGGTGCCCGAGCCACTCGTCGAACCCAGCTCTTCGACCGTCTCGTGCGCTCGCACCGTGATCCGGTTCGCCGCAGGTGACTCGTTCAGCCAATAACTCACGACGCGAGGCGGATAGACCACCGCGTCCTCTGGAACCCGCATGGCGCCGAGTAGATCGTGCGCGAGTTCGGGTTCGATCTGGCGAAGCTGGGCCGCGTCCACGACCTCCGCTTCGACGCCGAACCGTCTCAGGCCAGCGGTCTTCTCGTGCGCGGTCGCGAGATCCTCGTCGTCCGCCGCAAGCCAGAGCGTTCCGCACTTGTCGACTTCGCACCCGGGAGGAAGGTCCGGGAGTAGGCGGCCCCAGAGTTCCATCGAGCGGCCGATGAGTTCGAACTGCGCCGGGGAGTCTGCGAGGAAGAGGAGGTGTCCCATACCCTCCGCGGTCGCGCCGCCGCCAAGCTCGCCTCGATCGAAGACGGTGACGTGGGCGCCGCGTGCCGCGAGTTCCGCGGCGATCGAAGCGCCGATGACGCCGGCGCCGATCACGGCGATGTCGGAACGTGTGTTGACCGAGTGTCTCGCCGTCATCGCAGCGGCCCCTCTGCTGTCATCGTCGGCACTCTAGGCAACTCGCCACTGTGTCCTCCACACGGAGGAGTGACCGAACGGAGAGGGGCTCCCGAACGATGGATCCTTCCCACTCGAACTCTGTCATCGGATCCCGTCCCGGAAGGGATCGCTCGAATCGAACAGCAGCGTGCTCTCCGACGTCACGAACGCAGACCCTCGCACGAGTGGGTAGACCTTGCCGTCTTTCACCTCGACGCGTCCGCGGAAGATGCTCCCGACGATGCTCTCCTGACGCCAGACCGCACCGGGTGCGAGCTTTCCGTCGGCATGGAGACACGCGAGCTTCGCGCTCGTGCCGGTTCCGCAGGGCGAGCGGTCGTAGGCTTTCCCGGGGCAGAGGACGAAGTTCCGACTGTCGGCGTGCGGATTCGGCGACGGTCCGAACAGCTCTATGTGGTCGATCTCGCCGCCGTCGGCTCCGCGTGTTCCGTCTCGTTCGAGCGCCTGCCGGATCCTCCACGTGACGTCCGTGAGTCGTTCGACGTTGCTCAGCTCGAGGACTTCGTCGTGCTCGTCGACGAGGAAGAACCAGTTGCCGCCCCAGGCGACATCGCCACGGACGGTTCCGTAGCCGGGTACGTCGACGGAGATCCCCTGCGCGAACCGGTAGCTCTGGACGTTTCGCACCTCGACCTCACCGTCTAGGTGGAGAGTGGCCGTCACCGGCCCGACCGGCGTATCGAGACGATGCGTTCCGGGACGGATCCGGCCCATGTGCGCGAGCGTCACGATCACTCCGATCGTGCCGTGGACGCACATGTTCAGGTAGCCGACGTTGTTGAAGAAGATGACGCCGGTGATCGCCGCGGGGTCGTCCGGCGGAACGAGGAGCGCACCGACGACCTCGTCGGATCCCCTCGGTTCGTTGACGACGGCGGATCGGAACGCGTCGTGTTCCAGGCGGAACCGCTCCCGTCTCTCCGCGACCGTCCCGGAGCCCAACTCAGGACCGCCGGAGACGACCATGCGGGTCGGCTCTCCGCCGGTGTGCGAATCGACCACTTCCGTCCTCGTCAGCGTCATGGCGAGGGAGCATACTCCTCGCTCCACGGTGGTTCCAGGGCAGGCCGGTACGGACTCTCCGAAGCCCACGCAAGCGGGGCCGAACACCGGCAGCCGATCGGAGCCGGGCAGC
Organism: Candidatus Eiseniibacteriota bacterium; assembly: GCA_020633975.1. Lineage (GTDB taxonomy): Bacteria > Eisenbacteria > RBG-16-71-46 > CAIMUX01 > CAIMUX01 > JACKCR01. The sequence goes on from JACKCR010000002.1 coordinate 2,153,740, forward strand.
GAACGCTCGAGAGGAGACACGAAGCATGCTTCACACCGTCCACAAGATCCCGGGGCTCGTCCTTCTCGACCACGTCTTCACGCTGCCCCTGGTTCACGAAGCGGGCTCGGTGCGCGCGGGGGGCGCGAAGGGCGGCGACGCGAAGGGCCGAGGCTCAGCCACCGGAGCGAAGGCCGCCGCTGGCGACCCGCGCACGATCCAAGTCTTCGCACGGGAAGTCCGCTCCGCCAAGGACCGCAGCCCGGACCTGGGCGACTCGAAGACAGGCCCAGGCGCCGACGCACGGGACCGGCCGTTCCTCGTCTTCTTCCAGGGAGGTCCCGGTTTCGGTGCGCCTCGACCGATGGAGCGCTCCGGCTGGATCGGGAAGGCGCTCGAGACGCACCGCGTGCTCCTCCTCGACATGCGCGGGATGGGACGGAGCACTCCGGTCACTCACCAATCACTCGCGAGGTTCGGAAGTCCGGCGGAGTCGGCCGAGTACCTCTCCCACTTCCGCGCGGACTCGATCGTCCGCGACGCCGAAGCGATCCGTACTGAGCTTGCAAGCGGAGAACGATGGTCGGCACTGGGACAGAGCTACGGCGGGTTCTGCATCACGACCTACCTCTCGCTCGCGCCCGAAGGACTCGCGTCTGTCTACATCACAGGTGGACTCCCTCCACTCGCCCGGAGCGCCGACGAGGTCTACAGAGCGACGTACCAACGGCTGACCAAGCGGAACGAACGCTACTACGACCGCTACCCGAAGGATGCAGAGCTGATGGAGCGTCTCTGCGCATACCTCCGGACACACGACGTCTCCCTGCCCGGAGGCGGTCCACTCAGTGTGCGGAAGCTGCAGCTGCTCGGGAGCCGGTTCGGGATGAGCGACGGATTCGAGACCGTCCACTACCTCCTCGAGAACGCGTTCGTCGAAGGCGCATCAGCAGAGGAGGTCGCGTTCCTTTTCCTACGTGACTTCGAGAACGCGCTCTCCTTCGAGACGCATCCGATCTACTCGATCCTGCACGAGTCGATCTACGCGCAGGGAGACGCGACGCGCTGGTCGGCGGAACGGATCCGCGGGGAGCACCCTATCTTCGATCCGTCCCGCAAGGTCCCGTACTTCACGGGTGAGATGATCTACCCGTGGATGTTCGAGGAGTATCCGCGTCTCGCGCCACTCCGGGCGGCCGCGGACCTTCTCGCCGAGAAGGAAGACTGGCCGGCACTATATGACCCGCACGTTCTGGCGAAGAACGAAGTCCCCGGGGCGGCAGTCGTCTATCACGACGACATGTACGTGGAGCGGGAGTTCTCGGAGGAGACAGCGGCGTCTACCCGCGGGATGAAGACCTGGGTGACGAACGAGTACGACCACAACGGACTCCGCGCGGACGGCGCGAAGATCCTCGGGAAGCTGATGGACATGGCGCCGGCGAGGTAGCCGGAATTGCTGATGGTGACGGTGCCGGTTCCAGCGCGGGAGGGCGTATGTGCGCAGGCTCTGCGGCGCCGAACTTCTCCTCGACCGTTCGGGCCGTGGCACGCTAGTCTCCCCCGCATGCCAAACAATACACATCCTCTTCATGACTTTCTGGATCAACCGGGACGTTCCGGTCCCTACGGCGGCGTCCTCGATGAGTACGCCCGTGCAGCGGCGGAGCTGTCTACTGTCGTCGAGTCGATCGACGAGACCACGTTCGCAAAGGAACAGGAGTCGAACGACCCGGATACGACGTCCCTGCGCCGGATCTGCGTCCACTGTATCAATGCGGCGTTCGGTTACTCGAACATGGTCCGGAAGGAGCGCGGGCTGGAACCGGACACGAGCGGTCGCCTGGCCGAAGACCACCCACTCGTTCCCTCGGAGTTCCGAGGACACCTCGGCCGCGCGATCCGGCACACCGCCGAAACGGTCGAGCCGCTTTGGGATGCGGACCTCGAGACCCTCCTCGCAACCACGTTCAAATCCCGCTGGGGACAGACCTACGATGCCGAGTCGATCTTCGAACACGGCATCGTCCACCTCCTCCGTCATCGCCGCCAGATCGAGCGGTGGCTCCAGGGAATCTGAAACACACGGGGGCGAAAGGTCGCCGATTGCAACGTTCCGACTGACCCATTTCGATCGAGCGACTCGAATCCATGAACCGATCCCACCCCGCCGGCGCTAGAGAGATTCTGGCGCTGGCGATCCCAGCACTCGGGGCACTGGCTGCCGATCCACTCCTCGGCCTCCTCGACACCGCGCTAGTCGGACGGCTCGGCGCACCGCAGCTCGCGGCACTCGGCGCGGCGAACGCACTCTTCTCGCTCTTTGCTGCCTCCCTCATCTTCCTCGAGTACGGGACGACGGCACGACTCGCCCGTCGATTCGGCGCGGGGCAGATCGACCGGCTGGTGCGCGAAGGGATCCAGATGTCCTGGATCGCGATCGCTCTCGGCGCAGTCTTCATGCTCTGGCTCCACTTCGCGCCGGACAGCGTCCTCGGATGGCTGGACGTACCGCCGGAAGTGCAGGCTCCGGCCGCGACCTACCTCAGCATCCGCGCGTTCGGCATGATCCCGTCGCTCGGCCTTCGTGTCGGCCACGGTGTGTTCCGCGGCATCCAGGACACCCGCGCGCCGCTCGTCATCGTGGTCCTGATGAACGCGATGAACGGAGTGCTCGACGTCCTCCTCATCTTCGGATGGTCCCGAATCGGACTTCCCGCCTTCGGGATCGCCGGAGCCGCGTGGGCGACGAATTGCGCTCAGTGGCTCGGCGCGATCGCGATGTTCGTATGGCTGGGGACACGTCTCCGTGCACTCGGATTCGAAGGACGTCCTCCGCTGAGGCTCGAACTGGGCGTCCTCCGCGAACTCTTCGGGATCGGGCGGGACCTCCTCCTCCGCTCGCTCGGTCTCCAAGCCGCGCTCTTCGCCGGGACACGGATGGCCGCGGCCGTCGGCACGGCCGCACTCGCCGCACATCAGGTCGGCTGGCAGCTCTGGCTCTTCCTGGCGCTCCTCCTCGACAGCCTAGCCATCGCTGGGCAAGCCCTGATCGCACGGTGGCTCGGCGCCGGAGAGATCGAGATCGCGCGCGCCGTGGGACGACGTCTTCGTGTCTGGGGACTCGTCCTCGGGACAGCATTTGCGCTGCTCTTCGTCGCCCTGCGTCCGCTCCTCCCCCGCATCTTCACCGGCGAGCCCGAAGTGCTCGCACAGATCGACCGGATCTTCCCGCTCCTCGCCTGGATGCAGATCCCGAACGCCTGGCTCTTCGTCCTCGACGGCCTCCTCATCGGAGCGTCGGACATGCGATTCCTCCGCAACTCGATGGTCCCCCTCGGGCTGTTCGGCGCGTTCACCGCCTGGGCCGGATACCAGTTCACGGGGACGCTGCTGGGCGTCTGGCTCGGCATTGCGGTCTTCATGATCGTCCGGACCGTGGCGATGGAGCTCCGGTGGCTGAGCGGCAAGTGGGTGACGGCGGGGGAATAGACCCAGGCGACGCGGCGCGGGCGATTTCGCCCGGCCCCCCCCTTCCATACCAGCCCAGCCTCGACGACCCCGATCGTGGTAAGATCGTAGTTCGGCCGAAACCATCGGAGACAACTCATGCTGACACGACCCACTAGCTGCTTGGGTTCCGCCGGACGCGTCGGATCCCTCCTCTCCCTGCTCGCCGGTGCCGCCCTGACCACGCTCGCTCTCCCCCAACCCGCCCTGGCGGAGTGGGACGTCGACGGGATCGAGGAGCTCCTCCCGCGCGAGGAGTCCCCGCGCGAATACGAGATGTGGCGCGGCCACGAGGATGAGCTCGCGCGCCTCCAGTCACTCCGCGCCGCCGATCCGCCACCGATGGCGCCGATCCGCAACTGCGCGGAGTGGGAGCCGCTCACGGGAGTGCTGATCCGCTACCCGCTCGGTCTGCCCTACAACCTCATCCGCGACCTCGACGACCACCTCACGGTCCATGTCGTCGTCTCGAGCGGAAACTTCGCCGCAGCGCAGTCGAACTTCACCAACCAGGGCGTGGACATGAGCAAGGTGGAGTGGCTGATCAAGCCGAACGACTCGATCTGGACGCGCGACTACGGTCCGTGGTTCGTCTTCGACGGAGAGGACAACCTCGGGATCATCGACCACACCTACAACCGCCCGCAGCGTCCGAATGACAACTTGATCCCGATCGAGTTCGCGAACCAGCAAGGGATCCCGGTCTACAGCCACGACATGTACCACACGGGTGGCAACTACATGACGGACGGCTTCCACGTCAGCTCGTCGACCGCGCTCGTCTACAACGAGGCGGCATCACACAACGGGATGACCCAGACGGAAGTCGATCAGCTCATGTTCGACTACTACGGGATCGAGAACTACGAAGTGCTCGACTACATCGAACCGACCGGAATCCACCACATCGACACCTGGGCCAAGTTCCTCGACGAGGAAACCGTGCTGGTGAAGGACGTTTGGTCGACGCACGTCAGCTACGCGAACCTCAACCAGCGCGCGACCCTTCTCGCCTCGCTCCCTTCGTCGACGGGCCGGAACTACGATGTCCACCGGGTCTACTGCTACAACCTCGGCAACGGCACGCCTGCGTCGTACACGAACAGCCTCCTCGCGAACGAGCGGGTCTACGTTCCGCTGTTCGGCAACGCGACCTACGATGCCGACGCGATCGCCGCATACCAGGCCGCGATGCCGGGCTACGACGTGCGCGGCTACACCTACAGCGGCTTCCTTTCCGACGACGCACTGCACTGCCGGACCAAGGGCGTGATGGACAGCGAGATGCTCCGCGTGGAACACGTATCGGTGCAGGACGCGCAGGTCGGTGATGTCGACATCGCTGCCTTCGCCCACTCGTACGGTGGACACGCGATCACGAACGCCGAGATTGTCTACCGTCAGGATGGCGGTGCCTGGACGACCTCCCCTCTATCGCCGATCGGCGGAGACGACTACGTCGGCACGATCCCGATGCCTTCGATCGTGACCACGACCGACTACTACGTCCACTTCGAGGACGCTTCCGGTCGTGAAGAAGGAATGCCGCGCTCTGAACCGGCCGGCTGGTACTCGTTCGACCACTCTCCGGATCCGTCGAGCGTCGGAGACGGCGACCTCGCGGGCGGCGACGGCGGCAATGGCCCCGGCGGCATCGGACAGGACGGCCGGTTGCCCGGCGCCGAGCTGCTCCCCAACTACCCGAACCCGTTCCCGAGCGCGACCACCTTCCGGTTCGACCTCGCCTACGCCGACCAGGCCGAACTGATGGTCTTCGACCCGCAGGGACGTCTCGTCCGCACCCTCTTCCACGGAGAAGCCGCGGCCGGACGGAACGAGATCGAGTGGGACGGAAAGGACGATCGAGGACGCGACGTACCGTCCGGCGTCTACTACTATCGCCTCCGCGCTGCCGGACTCCAGTACACGAGACCGGCGCAGATCACGAGGTAGTCGGGCGGGCCGTCTCCGGGCGGCCCCACCCACGACGAGCCGAGCTTCGGAGCGACTGCGGCGAAGCCGCGACGCGCCGGGAGTCGCGGGAACCTCGACCACGGCCGAACCGTCCGATGGAGCGGGTCGAGACGCGAGAGTGTGACGGCGGCACAACCGCCGACTGGAGAACCAGCGAGTGAACGAGTACCTGATCCTGACGGTGATCGCAGACGATCGTCCCGGTCTCGTCGACACCCTGTCCCGTACGATTGCGGAACACGACGGCAGTTGGCTCGAGAGCCGGATGTCCCGCCTGGCCGGAAAGTTCGCCGGCGTCCTGCGCATCGAAGTCGCAAGCGAACGGAGCGACGCGCTCGAGGCCGCACTCCGCGCCCTCTCTGCCGAAGGATTCCAACTTCAGCTCGAGCGGAGTCCCGACCCCGCCGCCATCGAAGCCCCACGCGAGCGGATCCTCGAGGTGGTCGGACACGACCGTCCCGGAATCATCGCCGCGCTGTCGCGTACGCTCGCCGTGCACCGCGTCAACGTCGAGTCCCTCGAGACGGAACGGAAGAACGCCGCCATGTCCGGCGAGAGCCTCTTCCAGGCCAAGGCGAGGATCCACATGCCGGCAGACCTCGATGAGAACGAGCTGCAACGTGCACTCGAAGCGATCGCCGGGGACTTGATGGTCGACCTGCGGATGGGCGCGGAGACGAAGACGGCGTAGTGCTACGGGCGGTCGGCGGGTCGATTGCGACTCCCGGCGCCGAGACTCCGGTGGGGTTGGCGCGTCCTGTTGCCCGATTGCCCCCGCCCTTCGTCGACGCCGCGGCTCCTCCCCACCCGATCAGTAGAACCCCGTATGGGTCCTCGCCACTCACCAAGCCCACGGTGCTGTAGACTCCTCCTGCCCTCAAGACTGCGGCACGCTCGTGCTGCCCAGCCGTCGCCGTTCGTCCCGACGCGTCACGTCGCAATGGACCGCTGCACCACCGGTCCGGTGGAGGCCCCCATGAGGATTCGCCCGCTGCCGTCTCGCTGTCCGCTCGGGGGACTCGAGTGCATCTCCGACCCGATCGCTATCGCTAGAGTGACCGTTATCGCTAGAGTGACCGCTATCGCTAGAGTGACCGCTATCGCTAGAGTGACCGCTATCGCTAAAGTGACCGTTATCGCTGGAGTGACAGCGATCGCTAGCCTGACCGCAATCGCAAGCATGATTGCGATCGTTAGAGTGACCGCGGTCACCAGGCTGACCGCGATCACCAGGCTGACTGCGATCGCCGGTCTCATCGTTGTAGGAGCTTTCGTCGCCTCTCCCACGACAGCACTCGCCTTGAACAAGGATGTTGCCAAGTCGATCGAGAGGGACTTCAACGAGGAAATGAGACCGCTCCGTCCCGAGCATGAGCGGCTTCCGGTCACTTGGCTCGAGATCGGCGATCAGCTCTTCTGCTACACGGTCCCGACACGCCTCAACCGGTTGGGCCGGCAAGGGTCGACGTTCCGCATCGACAAGATCAAGTACGAGTCGACCCATATCGAAGTGAGGTTCGAGACGGCGTCGGAAGCACGCGTTGACATCCGCGTCTACGACACCACCGCCGATGACGGCCGCAAGCCCCAGCTGAGTCAGATCCTGGTCGACGAGGTCCTACCAGCGGTGCTCATGACCGTGTTCGACTTCGGAACCGATCCGTCTCCACAACCGATCACCGTGAACCAGGCCACTGGGTTGATCCATAGAACCGGGTGCAACCACTTGCCGCCGAAGGACCGTCGGGTGTCCTTCGAAAGCTTGGCGGACGCCGAACGAGATGGCCACCGGGCATGTCCGATCTGCTTCACGGACGAGGTTCCGGTGGACCTCCCGGAGTACACCGTCGTCCGTCGGGCAGCCATCGAGGCGGCGCGTCTCTACGAGATCGCGTTCCCCCTTCTCGCGGACGACGCGGCCCAGGCTGAGGTCCAACGAGTGGGAGACTCCGTGGTCGAGAACATCCCGTTCGAGGGGCTTGGCTTCGACTACCGATTCCGGATCGTGGAGTCGACCGTCGCAAACGCCGTCTCGTTCTCGACAGGTTTCGTCTACGTCACATCCGCGCTGTTCCAGTCGCTCGAGGGAGAACGGGAACTCCAAGGAGTCCTCGCTCACGAAGTCGCCCACTGTGAGCTCCATTACCGCGAAGAGTGGAAGACTCCGCATCCCAAGGACGCCGCGCAGCAAAGCGTCGAGAGCGGACCGTTCGCGAGCAGGAACCAGGAATGCGAGTCGGACGTCGCCGCCATCGCAATGCTTCAGGCCGCGAATCCAGACCACGACGTGCTCCAGGCCATGCGGTCAGCCTTCCGCAAGCTGCAGTTCGCCTCCCTCGAGGATCCAGATGACGAGGCGGACTGGAACTCGACCCACCACACCATGTCCACTAGATTGGCGCTGTTCCGCCCGTACGCGTTCCAGCGCTTCCTGACCGCCACCTCCTACCGCGGAGAGAACGAGGCTGGCGAGGTCTTGGTCGAGATACGACCCGTTGCGGTCACCTACTGGCCCGACGAACCCACCAATCCACCCTACTACTACCCCTCCCGGAGGCATGAAGAGCCAGCACAACTACTCTTCTACGTTCGCCTCGGCGATGCCGCGAAGGCCGGCGAAGGCGTCGAAGGACGTGCGATCCTGGCGGACGGAAAGAAAGTCCACTTCTTCCAACCACGCTACCTCTCTCAGGTCAGTCCCGGTCGCTGCGGAATCCAGTTGGCCGGCCTAGAGCGATACGTCCCCCCGACGAACGTCGTCGACTTCGAGTGGAAGTTCGATGGCGTCACCGAGTGGACAACGATCGAACCGGCGACGGAACCGTAGACCGCAACGGACTCGTCGCGCGTGGGCCCACGCAGCGTGGTGGTCGACGAAATCCCGGGCGGGGACGCGGACCGGCAGTTGGACACCGGTCGGCCACGACTCCCGGCGCCGAGACTCCGGCGGACCGGCGCGCTGGCCACGACTCTCGGCGCCGAGACTCCGGCGAACCGGCGCGCTGGCCACGACTCCCGGCGCCGAGACTCCCGCGGACTCGGCGCGCCGGCCAAGACTCCCGGCGCCGAGACTCCGGCGAACCGGCGCGCTGGCCACGACTCCCAGTGCCGAGACTCCGGCAGACGGGTACGAATCCGCGACGCGCAGCATGGGCCCCTCCGGACATACAGCGTGCCTACTCACCACACCGAATGATCACTTCTATAACATATAGTTCTCGACACATTCTGGAGCCGCCCCTTCTACATAGATACAAGCGGCCACCAATCGCACTCGACACGCTCGTCGGCGGCCCTCCACCGAACGATCCATCGACTCGACGACTCCAAAGCCCAACCCCCACCAGATCATTGCTCCTGCCTCCACTGAGGGGCTGCGATTTCCCCATGATAGGTTGGAGTTGTCGATCGCGGGCGCACGGGGATTCACGAGGAGACGAGATGCTGGGAACAACGTTCGAGGGAAACCAAACGCGAGTCGAAACGGGAACAGAATCTCTGACGGTGAGTCAGATCGAGCACGGTGACGTCACTCGCCAGTCCACTTGCCAGTCCAATCGGCGACCAAGCCGCGTCCGACCACCCATGTCCGGCCTCACCGACGACCAACTGCTCCTCCGTGCAGACGAGGTCGCGCGAACCGAACACGAGACAGGCATCACTCTTCTCGACCTACTTCAAGAGATGGACCGGCGATCGGTCTATCTCCGGCTCGGCTACTCCTCGCTCTTCGACTTCTGCACCAGGCGCTGGCTGTTCTCGCGAACAAAGGCAGGCCGGTACATCGCCGTCGCGCGCGCCACACGGCAGTTTCCGGAACTCCGATCGCTCCTGACCGGGCGCCAGATCACGATCGGCAACGTGGCTCAGGTCGTCGGCATCCTCAATGACGAGAATGCACCAACGATCCTGGCGGAAGTATCTGGACGCACCTACAGGGAGATCGAAGAGATCGCGGCGAGGCACAGGGAGTCCAAGGCCATCCGTGAGGTCGTACGGCCGGTCGGCGTGTGTGGCCGGAAGGGGCTATCGGATAAGACCGCGGCCGCCAGGCCGGACTTGTTGGGCGGGATTGGAGCGTCACGCACGGTCGACGTAGCGGAGGGAGTTGGGGCTAGCGAGACGCAGTGTCCCAACGCGTCGCGCGGACAATCGGATCCGCGAGGGGCCGGATCGCATGTGTCAAAGGCGAGCGAATCGTGCGCAATCGCCGGAACACACGTCGAGAGCCGGACGAATGAAGGCGTGCACGCCTCGACTGCGCGCTGCCTGGGGGCATCGATCAACCAGACGCATCCGGCATCCAACCGCCCCCCCGCCCTCCAGGCCGAGACTCGATACGAGGTTCGGTTCGGGCTTCGCGAGTCGGCAGTCCGGAAGCTTCGCCGAGTGCAGTCGCTCCGTTCGACTTCGACGAGTCTGGAAGACCTGTTCGAGATGCTGCTCGACGAGCACCTCGAGCGGCACGATCCGAAGCGTCGAATGGAGCGGCGAGCGGAGCGGAAACGGCGAGAGCAGGGTGTCACCAAACCGAACGCCGCAGGACCACCAGCGGACGATTGCGCAGGAAGCGATCCATGGCGCGCAAACAACAGCGCCCCAAGCGAACCGCAGAACGCGGACGACAGCTTGCCAAGCGGACCGAAACACCCAGACGACACTCAGCCGAGTCGTCGCTCTCGCCACGTCGCTGCCGAGACCCGTGACCTCGTCTTCGAACGCGACGGCGGACGATGCACGTTCGTCGACCCGGGCGGGAGACGCTGCAACGCAACCCGCGTCCTGCAGATCGACCACATACAGCCGTACTGCCTCGGAGGCACTCACGAACCCGAGAACCTCCGTTTGCTCTGCGGACGACACAACCGCGCGGAGGCCGAGCGGTTGCTCGGGATCCGCGGAAGTCACCGGCGCCGAGACTCCCAACGGGTGCCGCCTGCCGAACTCGCCCCGCAAGGTACTGACTCCCGGCGCCGAGACTCCGCCGCCGGCGACGTTCCGCCGGCAGAAGCGGCGCCATGATGGATCATCATAACGAGCAGCTATCTGGTCCCGCGCTCTTCGTATCGGAACTTCTGCCGGAGCGGGGCACGCCAGGTGCGTTCGCGCGGACGCCAGCTACGGCGTCAGCCCCGCCAGGGCAACCGTGTCGCCAACTTCGACCGACCCGGGCTCGACAGTGGTGCCGTACACGCCTAGGCATCCGCCTCGGTCGCTCGCGACGGTACGCAGGATCTGCGGGTTCCGTTCGCCGGTGACTGGGTCGATCGTGATGACGACGCACCTACCGTCTCGTTTGTCGACACGCATGCGCATTTGACCGATCTGGAGAACCTGACCGACCCACTCGTCTTCCGCGAATGGTTCGCTGGACTCCGCCTCCACGAGGATGTTGGGACGGAACCGGTCGACTTCCAGAGGTTGGCCAACCATCTCGCTGAGTCGTTGGATCGTCTGCGTCGTGATCACCGACAACGGAAAGGTGTCGAAGATACCGCGAGCCTGACGAAGTACGTGGACGGGCGAGGTACTGATCTCCGCTGCGAGAGCCGGGTCCGTGATGCGAAGGACCGCGCCGGATGGCGTGCGCACCGTGGTCGGCGAAGTCTCCGGGCGGTTGGGCTCGGTGAACGACGGGTGGTAGTGACCGAGGTTCGCCTCTTCTCGCAGGGTCAGCCAGGGAAAGTTGCTCTCCGGTACGTCACTCCGAACGAACGCCCATCGCCTATCTCCCACGAACCCGTGCCAACCCACGTCCGCAGCGCGAAGCGCTTCCGCCGCCATCGACTTGACCGGATACCGCCACAACCCCACGACTCGGCCAACTGACGCGGTGCGGACATCGGACGCGGCGCGGGCATCGGACGCGGCGCGGACATCGGACGCGGCGCGGGCATCGGACACGCGACGGACATCGGACACGCCACGGTCATCGGACGCGGCGCGGACATCGGACGCGGCGCGGGCATCGGACGCGCGACGGGCATCGAACATGGCGTGAGCGTCCGGTCCGACGGAACCTCTCTTCGAATGTTCATTAGAACCTGACACGAGCAACCCCTTTCGAGGCGCCCTTGTGCGTACGTGGCTTCGTCGAGCGTGACGGATGGGATCCACTGCAGCGCCTCTCGACGAGCGGGGAGCTACGGCCGCGCAGCTCCGATATGTGTAGATGACAACAGGCGAGCGGCAGCCGGGTCAAGACTGGATTGGGTCGTCGGTGGTTTCTCGTCGCAGCGGATCATGGGAACGGATCATGGGAACGGATCATCAGAGCGGAGCGTCGGAGTGGATCATCCCAACGAAGCGTCGGAGCGAAGGGTCGGAACGGATCATTCGGAACGAAGCGTCGGATCATGGGAGCGAAGCGTCGGAACGGTGCGTGGAGACGGATACCCGCCTCCGGCGACGTCGACCTCCGACTGCGCCGGCCTCCGCGACTACTCGACGTCTTTCGACGGCAGAAGGATCTTGGGTTCCTTCTTCCGCCGGTACAGAAGGATCGTGCCGCCGACCATTCCGACGACCTGCGAGTCCGAGCGGTCATCCAGCTCACGCGCGATCGCCTTCCGGTCGACATCGCCGGGTTCGAGGATCTTGAGCTTGATCAGCTCGTTCCCGCGATGGGCCTGGTCGATGGCGCGGAACACCGCGTCGGTCAGGCCCTCCTGACCGATCATGACGGCGGGACGCATCTGATTGCCGAGCGACCGGAGGTGTCGCTTGTCCTTGCCGGTGAGGCCAAATCGATTTGGTACCGCGCTCGCGCTGTCAGTCATCACCATCGTCTCCCGAGTTCCGTTTTCTGCGCCCCGCAACTGCAGGTCTGCGAACCGGCGACATGTCCTGGCCGGTCCGCCCCCAGGCGATCCGCGTATCGCTGTTCAGAGCCTCACCGCCCGTGCCCATTGACCTCGCATCCATGTCCCACGACTCGGCGTGTCAGTTCGCCGGCCTTGCGGGACGCATGGTCGGGATCTCCTGGTCGATGAAGAAGAGACCGCGGTCGTCGGAACCGATGAGTGCCATCCGGTCGAGGATCGCCTGGAACAACGCTTCTTCTTCCACCTGCTCGGCGACGAACCACTGGAGGAAGTTGAAGGTCGCGAAGTCCTTCTCCGAAAGAGCCTGCTCGGCCATGGCGTGGATCGAGGCGGTCACCTTCTTTTCGTGATCGAGGCCGGAGCGGAACACCTGCACGAGGTCGTCGAACTGATGGCGCGGGGCATCGAGCGCGCCCATCACGACCATCTCACCGCGCTCATGAACGAAGTCGATCATCTTGCGCATGTGGTCGAGTTCCTCCTCCGCCTGTTGGACGAGGAAGCGAGCGCAACCGAGGAGCCCCTTCGACTCGCACCACGCGCCCATCTGCCGGTACTGATTCGACGAGAACAGCTCCATGTCGATCTGCGAGTTGAACAGGTTGAGCATCGCCTGACTGGGCATGGAAGACCTCCTTGCGCGGGTGTCGGAGAGCGCGATCGAGTCGGATACGCCCACCTGGCTGGAACCTAGCCGACCGCCCTCCTTGGAGCCGATCGGGGCCCACCAGACCAGGTGTCGGACCCGTGATTATGGCGATTCGGCCACGGCGTTCCAGCGAAACCGGGTGCCGTACGCAGATTCCTCGATTTTGGCCCCAGAGAACCGGCCCGGACCGCCTCGATGGAGGCACTGGGTGCGCCAGGCATCGGGGTGCGCGGCATCGTGGTGCATGGCATCCGGGTGCGCTAGGCATCGGGGTGCGCGGCATCGTGGTGCATGGCATCGAGGTGCGCGGCATCGTAGCGCCCGGCATCGTGGTGCCAGGCATCGAGGTGCGCGGCATCGTGGTGCCCGGCCGGACCCTGGGTTGCCGTGCAGCGCGCGCCGCACGCCCGCCTCACCTCACTCGCACCCGTACTTCAACCGAAGTACCGAGGCAGCGGGCCGGCCGCCGCTCCGCTCGACTCCAGGCGCAATCGCAACGACGAAGAAGTCGTCGTATTCGATCGGGTAGAGGTTCTGGAGGTCGAGCTGGGTCAGACCCTCGAGGATCGGCACGACGGTGTCGCTGTGCGCAGCGACGACCGATACCGGGCGCTCCATCTCCAGCACCTTCGCGGCCATGCCGTAGGGGTCGTCCGATTCGTGAACGTCGACGAGCAGTCCGAGCTCGGCGGCGAGAGGCTCGAGCGTGCGCTGCGTGCGGATGAGTTCGGTTCCCAGGAGGAGCGTCGGATCTGCGCCGATCAGCATCCGCTCGAGGTCCTTCGCTCGCCGCTCGCCTTGCTCGCTGAGGGGCGGATCGGCCTCGGGCTCCGATGCCTTCTCCGCATGACGGACGACGATCACCCAACGGATAGCCCCGTGGGGATCGATCGTCCACGCCGGCTTCCCCGTCTTCGCGTGGGCATCTGGACGCGGGTCCAGCAGCAGCGGGGGCACCGCGTCCCGGCCCTGTTCCTCGATCTGGGCCTGGTCGGCGCCCTCCGAGGTGGCCTGCGCGGCCGCTGAAGTCGCATCCGTTGCGCGGACGACACCGATCACACTCGACAGGACGACCGCGATCGATACAGCCGCGATCATCACGCGTCCCCATCGCCAGAGGCTGACGTTACCGGCGTCCCAATCCGCTCGTTGCATTCGCCCACTCTTCCTTTCCGGCAAGAGATCCGCGAGGTCCACTCCCATACCCCTCGACTCCGCTGACGTTCCATCGTCCCGAGGACACACACCCCGATAGAATCCCACGAGGGAGGAGCCTTGGCTACTCCGGGACCGTACCGTACGCTCGTCTACGGCGAACGCGAGAGGAGTCCCGGTGCCCGACGTCCAACATGGAGAGCTGTTTCTCGTCTCCCCATCTCGCGACCTCGAGGACGCGTTTCGGGAGATGGCCACGGAGTTCGCATCCGAAGGACGCGATCGGCTCCTCCGAGCGCTCGACGATTTCGAGGGGTACGTCGGACGGCTGTCCAACTCTGCCGCCGGCGTCGACCTCTCTCCGGGGCGGGTGCCGGAGTCGCACTTCTGGCTCGTCTGCTCGGACGTGATCGCCGGGACCAGCCGGCTGCGGCACACGTTGACTCCGGACCTCGAGATCGAAGGAGGACACATCGGATACGACATCCGGCCGAGCTATCGCCGGCGTGGGTTCGGCACGGCCCTGCTTCGACTGACGCTAGTCCGCGCGGCCGAACTCGGCCTGAGCCGGGCCCGACTCACCTGTGACGCAGACAACTTCGGATCGATCCGGGTCATCGAGAACAACGGAGGGATGCTCGACGGAGAGGCGTTATCTCTTTCGAGTGGGAAGCCAATCCGCCAATACTGGGTTCCGACCGCGTTCTCCGACCGCGGGCGCGGCAAGGGGGTGTAGCCACCGCTTCGGGAAGCCTCGGCGCAGCCGCACGCCGTCCTAGATTGCGGAGACGGCGAGGCTTGGCTCAACCGCCGGAACACGAGAGATCGGACCGAACGAGACGCTCCCGCGTGCGGTCAGCGGAGCTGGACGCCGAATCCGAACGTGTGATACTGGACTCTCTCGAGTCCCGTCGCTTGCGGAACGCTCGCGAAGTCGTATCCCACGTGGATCTGCCCCAGCACTCCATCTGGAGGTTCGGCCGCGAACGCCAGACCGAAGCCGATCGTGTAGTCCTGGATCTGTCCGTCCTTATCCTCGATGCGCCCGTATCGGAGCGCGACGACGTTCAGAACCTTCACCTCTGCTCCGTAGTGTTGGATGTCTCGGTCGCGCCGACCAAAGGTGAAGTGGTCGACGGAGAGGTTGTCGAAGGCGAGGAAACCCTGAATCACCGGCCCCAGCGGTTCGAGGCGTCCGAACGACCCTTCGACGGCAAACCCGACGTGATCCCGGACGACGAGGGGATCGGAGATGTTCTGTTGGTCGTAGTCGAGCCGGTTGTCGTGTGCGTTCTTCTTTGCCGCACCGAACCGAAAGCGCAGGTAGGAGTCGTGCTTCCAGTCGGCGTCTCCCAGCGACTCCAGGTCGATCCGGTAGGTGACCAGCATCCCGAGATCGATGTCGGTAGCGTCAGCCTTGCCAGCGAGGTGTTCGGGAAGCGCCCAATCGGGGGCGAGGTCCACCCAGAACCATTTGAAGTTCGCTCCAAGACCCACCTGCAGGTCCTGGGTCCGCCCCGTGATCAGTTCCAATGCTTCAACTCCGACTCCGAACAGTCTCGTGTACTCGGTGCTCACGAATGACCCCACTACCTGCCCATCTTCGGTCACCGCCTCCGACTCCCCATAGTCGAGGTCCGTATAATGGAACCCGGCGCCGAACCCTCGGTAGCTGCCAGCCACACCGTAGCTGTGGACATGGACATCGTCCGCCAGGTCGGGAACCAAGTGGGCCGTGGACCAGGGAGACATCCAGAGCGACGGCTGCATGCCCAACGCGCCTGGGTTCCACCAGGCGGCGTTCGGCCCCTCGGCAATGGCCGTGAAGGCCCGTCCCATCCCCTGTGCTCGCGCATTCGGAACGAGGTTCTGAGACTGCGCGCCGGAAGTAACCTGTGCGAATGCGGGCGCGGCGATCACACAGGACAGAACCGCGACGAATGCGGCGATCGATCCGTACCGTGCTCGCCCCGGCACGAACGAGAGAAACGCAACGAAGTCGTGGAAGGTCATGGATTCTCCGGTTCGAAGATGAAAGAGCCCAAACGCCCGCAGGGTAGGAGAGCGACGAGGACCAGACGTGTTCCCCCGGAGTGTACGGAACGATCTCATCGCCGTCGAGTGCTCGAGCAGGTGAGCCCACGGGGGCCGGCGACTCCTCAGAGTATTCGTACAAGGTGGATCCATCGCGGACGCCAGTTGGATCCTTCGAGGATCCGTGTTTGCACACTCAACGTCTCGGCCGCGTCGAACGACCTATCGTCCGTCTTGACCCCGTTCTGTGATACGCTCCTTCTGGTCGTCCCCCATCGCCACATCCTGAGGCCGCCATGCAAGGAGAACGCACCATGGGAACTATCGGGTTCTGCCGGATCACTCTGCCCATCGTCCTCGCCGCGTCCTTCCACCTGTTCCCGACTGCGCCACACGCAGAAGTTCTGGCTCCGGAAGCCGACTCGTCAGTGCGTGGCGACTTGACCGTACGCAGAAACGACAACTACGGCTGCGACCCGGTCTTGCTCGTAGGGGGTTCCCGCGATGGCGAAGCCTACGGAGAGCCGGACGCCATCCGTTCGTTCCTGCGCTTCGACCTGTCTGGGATCACTGGGCAGGTCTCGTCGGCGACGCTAGAGCTGACCGTCGACGGGTTCCGCTCGGACAATCCACCGCAGGTCTTCGATCTCTCCGTTCACCGCGTCCTCGGAAGCTGGAACGAGGGAGACGGCAACGAGTGCGGCCCGTGGTCCAACCCCGCTGGCTGCACCGATGTCGACTCTGCAGAAGGGATCGCGTGGGACGGCACCGACGAGAACAACCAGACGCAACCGAGCTTCGATCCCGCCCCCGCCGCCGAATTGAGTGTGAACGAGGTGACGACCCAGACGGGGGACGTGGTCGTCTTCGACGTGACGGACCTGGTTCGGGATTGGCTGACCGGGAACGCAGCGAACTATGGACTCGTGATCCGGGACGTCACGAGCGACGGGACCTTCCGTCACATGGGCTTCTCGTCGCGCGAAGTCGATTCGTTCGTCTTCGAGTGCCCGATCTGGCCGTCCCCGACGCCGGGCCCGCGCCTTCGGATCAACCAACCGATACCGGTCGAGAAGAAATCGTGGGGACAGATCAAGAGCATCTACGCGCCGAAGAGCAGCAAGTAGAGGGAGAGTTGCGCGGAGTGAGAGCGCAGCAGCTGGTGCGAGCGCCGACTGGGAGCGACGAGACCACCGGGGCCCGCTCCGTCAGCGCAGTTCGACGCTGAGCGCGATGCTGTCGTGGAGGACGTGACTCAGCCCCGTGGCTTGTGGCACCTCTGCATGGTCGTACTGGAACCGGACGCTCCGAACCGATCCGCCACGGAACGGGAACGAGAATCCGACCCCGTACCCTTCGGTCGAGTCGGTGATCGCTCCGTCCTTGTCCTCGATGTGCCCTCGACGGAGAGACACCATGTTGAGCAGCGTCAGCTCCCCGCCCCAGTGCTGGATGTCCCGCCTCCCCAAGCTGGACGAGATGTGGTCGATGCTCGCGACGGCCTGGACGATCGGCCCGAGTGGCTCGAGTCGACCGAACGTGCCATCGATTGCGAGTCCTAGACACGTTCTCCGCAAGAGCGGGTCGGACTCGTTCTGCTCGTCGTAGTCGATGGTGCTGTCGAGGAAGTTCTTGAGGACCGCTCCGCCTCGGAACCGGAGGGAAGAGTCTCCGGCCCATTCGGACTCGCCGAGATCGAGAGGAACTTCGTAGCCGACCAGCGCGCCGAGGTCGAAGTCCCAGCCCGAACCAGATTCTCCGACCCGCTCCGGCGCGGCCCAATCGGGTTTCAGATCGACCGAGAACCTCTTCAGGTTCATGCCCACGCCGACGGAGAGTGGGCCGGGCCGGTGGCCGGTCAGAGATACGAGGTCGAGCCCCCCACCCAGGAGCAGGGTGTACTCCGAGGAGTCGCCGAAATCCGACGAACCGTAGTCCAGATTGGAGAGGTGGAACGAGAACCCTGTCCCCTTGCGGGCACCAACGATGCCGTAGCTGTTGAACTGCACATCCGCGAACTCCGGCACGAGATCCGCGGAGGACCAGGGTGACATCGAGATCGACGTCTGGAGAGCCAGGCTCCCCGGGTTCCACCACGTCGCGTTCGGCCCCTCCGCGATGGCCGTGAACGCCCGTCCCATCCCTTGGGCCCTGGCGTTCGGGGTGATGTCCTGCGACTGCGCGCCGGACGTGAACTGCGCGAGGCCGGAACCGGCGAAAGCGGTGACGAGCAGGACCGGAGCGAAACAGGTCGCAAACAGCCGACGCGGTTTGATTCCGGGAGTGTGGAAGCGGAGGCGAGGCGCTGGGACGTACAACATCGATCACCCTCCTTCGACTCGCGCTCGGTTGAGCCGAGCAGCGCGCTCATGATAGGGCGCTAGGGTTGAGGGATCGAGTAGTTCGTCCTGTACTACGTGTTTCTACGCACCTTTCGATCGGGTCGGGCTAGGGAGGTATCACACGGGCGTGCTCTTGGTGACAGCTATGCCCCGATGACCATCCAGCTACTGGTAGCGGAACGTCCTCCGCGCCAGGAGGAAGCAGACCAGCCCAAACCCCGCGAGTAGCCCGAGCGGAAGCGTGATTCCGTCCCACGACGCGCCGAAGTTCATGAGGCGGTGCATTCCGTACATCGCCCACCCCGTCGGTAGCATCCACGCCACCCGTTGGAGTGTTTCGGGGACGACCTCGATCGGCCACCAACAACCGCCGAGCGCACCGAACACGTTCGCGGCGAGTACTCCGAAGCCGACGACCTGTCCGCGCGTCCGCGCGAGGTTGCCGAAGAGGAGCGAGAGCGAAGACATCGAGGTGCCGTAGACCGCAAGTAGCACGAGGATCTGCGGCAGTCGTCCGCCCCAGTCCACCCGGAGGACGGATCCGACGACGAGCGCGAACGCCACCTGCACGATCCCCATGGTCACACGCGCGATGAGCTTCGAGACGAGCACCTCGCTACGGGAAACAGGGGCCGAGGCCAATCGGCGCAGGAGTCCCTCTTCGCGCTCCACCACGAGGAAGACTCCGCCGGTGGTGAGGAGCACGAGCAAGACGAACATGACGAGGATGCCGGGGACGGACTGCTGGAAGCCGTCCGGAATCCGCGGCGCGGGACCGGCCGAGGACACGTCGAGCCTGATCTGCCGGGGACGGTTTCGTACGTCGAGAAGCGCAGCGGTGAGGAGCGAGTCGGAGTCGACAATCGAGGACTTCACGCCGCCGCCCAAGGAGACGTCGGGATCTCCCTGCCCCGCGTCGCCACCACTGTCGATGGAGTCATCCGCGCCCTCTTCCCCGATCACCCCTTCCGCCTGTACGACGACGAGGTCTCCCAACGTGAGTAGCAGCGCGCGCTGCATCCGTACCTTATCGAGAGTGCCGTTCTCGGACCCTTCTCCCTTTCGGTACCACTCGACCTCCTGCTTCTCACCTCGAAGCGCGCCCTCGGTGAAACCAGCCGGGATCCGTAGCTGACGTCGGTACCCGGCCAGCGTCGAATCGGTGTCGACGTAGTCGATCTCGTAGCCGAGGGAGTCCACCCGCGCGAGGAAGGAAGCCGCGAGCACACCTTTGTCCTCGTCGATCACTCCGATGTGGGGCTCACCCCCGCTTCCGGAAGACCCGCTCATCTTGCCGATCAACACCATGAACAGCACCGGCATGATGAACATCCAGAGGATCGACTCGCGATGACGAAGCATCATCCTGAGGTCGAAGGCCGCGAGCTTTCGGACGTTGTGCCATTCCATCGTCTACTCCCCGAGGAACCGGCGCCGAGACTGACGCGACGCGAGGGTGACGAAAACGAATCCGAGCGCGAGACAGAACGCGGCCGAACCGAGCACCGAGGGGCCCGTCGCCGTACCGAAGAGGATCCCCTTGACGACGCCTAGCGCCCGACCGTTCGGAGTCCACTCTCCGATCGTGCGAAGGAACGGCGGCATCGACTCGAGCGGAAAGAGGCTCCCGCCGAGCAGGATGAGCGGCATGACGACGAGGTTCATGAGAAGCGACCCACCGTTCTCCGTCTTCGCCGCGACGGAGAGCCATTCGAGCCCAGCCAGGAACGCGAAACCCACGAAGCCGAGATAGAGCGACGCGAGGTGGATCGAGTTCATCTCGAGACGGAGCGCGTACCTGCCGACCAGGAAGAGCAACTCGAACACGACGAGGAAGAGGATCGTCCCCGACAGGGTCTTTGCGAGAACCCACGCGCCAACGCCGTCACTCGACACGACCGTCCGCTCAAAGGTGGCGAGCTTGTGTTCCTCCCAGAGATCCGATGCGAGCGCCTGGCCGATGAAGAGCATCGCCATGAGCACGATCCCGGGGAAGAAGAGTGCGAAGTAGTCGACGTCCTTCGTCGCGGTAGCGGATCCAGTGGCGGATCCGATAGCCGCGCTTCCAGCCGCCGCGCTAGGCGAGTCCTCCTCGAAACCGCCGCCTTCCGGGACCGAACCATCCGACCCGAGGTCCTCCGACGTCCGTCCCGCCACCGCGAGATCGGCAGCAGCCAACCGCGCTCCGGCGCCCTCCCCATCCACCAGTGCGAGCACCGGGGGGAAGAGCGATGCACTGATCCGCTCCAGCGATCCGTGAACCGTGGACGAGATGCTGAGCACGGTGGAGTCCGCCGGTTCGCGGTTCTCTTCGATGGTTCCGAGGATGAGATCGATCGGCGAGTCGAGCACGGAGCGGAGGACGGAGCCGCCGTCCGCGAGGAACTCGAGCGTCTCCTCCGCAATCCGCGGGAGGATCTGTTCCGCAGGATTCTCGACGAGAGAGAGGTGGGTCTCCCTCCCCCGCAGATAGTCGTCGCCGAATCCTTGCGGGATGAAGAGAGCGGCGGAGACCTTCCCGTCCGCCACGAGTTCACGTGCTTCTGCGGAGTCGACGATCGTCGTCTCGTAGAGGTCGGCGAGCTGTCCGTTCGAGAACGCGCCCCGCACGAGCTGACTGACGAGGGATCGGTCCTGATCTGCGATCGCGAGGCGGACGTGTACTTCCGGCGTTCCGCCGCCACCGAACGCGAGCTTCATGAGGATCGCGATCGCGAGCGGAATCGCGGCCCAGAGAGCGATCTGGAGTGGATCGCGCGCATGCCGACGCAGATCCTTCTCGATCATTCGGAAGAGCGTCCGGATCACTCCCGGAGCTCCTTCCCGGTGAGGTGGAGGAAGAGACGCTCCAGACTCGGCTCCGGCACCGAATGCCGCTGGATAGCGTCTCCTGCCCGCGCGAGCAACTCTTCGAGATCGCCTTCCGCGATGATCCGGCCGTCGTCGATGATCGCGAAGTCGTCACAGAGTCCTTCGGCCTCGCCCATGTAGTGCGTCGTGTAGAGGACGGCACACCCGGCGGCTGCACGCTCGCGAATCAGTTCCAGGATGTGTCCACGGCTCTGCGGGTCGACGCCGACGGTCGGTTCGTCGAGAAGCACGACCTTGGGTTCGTGGACGAGACCGATCGCGAGGTTGAGCCTCCGCTTCATCCCGCCGGAGAACGCTTTCACTGGCTCCTTCGCACGATCGGCGAGGCCGACACGGGCGAGGATCGTTTCGACCCGGTCGTCCAGGTCCTTGCCGGAAAGGCCCTGGATACCGCCCCAGTACCGAAGGTTCTCCCGTGCGGAGATCTCGAGGTAGATGGCGAGTTCCTGCGGGACGACGCCGAGCGAACGCTTCGCTTCGCGTGCATCGGTGACGACGTCGTGCCCCGCGATCCGGATCGTGCCGGCAGTGGGTTTGAGCAAGCCAGACAGGCAGGAGATCGTCGTCGTCTTCCCGGCGCCGTTCGGGCCGAGGAGCCCGAAGATCCGCCCGGGTTCGACCTGGAACGAGATCCCGTCGACAGCGACGCGGTCTCCGTACGTCTTGCGGAGACCTTGGACTTCGATCACGCGACCTCCTCTACAAGGTGCACTCTGGGGCGGCTGTGTTAGGCGACTGCCTCGGCAACTGCTTTGGGCGTACGCATCGGCAACTGCGTTGGGCGGACGCATCGGCAACTGCGCTGGGCGCCCACGTTGGGCGGACGCATCGGCCGCCGACTTTCTCCTTCCGCCTCCAATCTCTGAGCTGCCGATCCTACTGCGATCGATCGGGGCGCGCATTCGGATTCCCGAGCGGGCGCCGGCAGTTTCGGACGACTCCGACGTGTCCGGGAGGAAGCCCAGCGTGCCGATCCCAGTGTCGCGCCGACACGGCGGGTCATATACTGACAACTCCGGCCGCGGCTGCAGCTCCGGCTACACCTGACTCCACGCCGGCGCCTCCGCCTCCATCGCCCCGAACCTCACGACTTCGGAACGAGGACCACGTGAGACAGTCTCGCCTTCCCATGGCCGTCCGCACCCTCGAACACTCGGTGCTCCACGTAGTCCTCGGAGTCGCGGTTGCCGTCGTCGCGGTGTCCGTGCAAGGAAGCCTGACGGTAGTGCATGGCCAGGAGGCAGAAACGATCGGGGATCCTTCCGACTGGTCGAGGGCCTTCGCCCCGATCGGAGTGTCGGTGGAACTCGGGGACTGTTCCCCCTTCCCGCTCTCGGTCCAGGCCGTGGCTGCGCGAGGAGACTCCGTGGTCATTGCTGGTGTCTTCACCCACGTGCAATCGACGGAGACGGGTCGTATCGCTCTTTGGGATGGGAACTCTTGGTCCTCCCTCGGAGAACCGCCGCGGCACCTGGCGTACGACATCGAGTTCGTGGACGACTTCATCGTCGTCGCAGGATCGTCCAACGTGCGTACACCATCCCCCGTCTGGTCGTGGGACGGAACCGAGTGGCTCGACTGGGGGGCCGGACTCGATGCGTCGAACCCGGCACGTGCTTACGACCTCTGCAGGTTTGGCGATGACCTCCTGGTGGGAGGGCAGTTCGTCGACGACTCCGGTGCGGCTACGGCCCAAGTGATGCGCTGGACCGGCACCGAGTGGTCGCCGATGGGGAGTCTGGGCGGGCTCCCTGACTCTGCGGTGTTGCGTCTCGCAGTTCTGGACGGTCGGCTCTACGCGGCCGGACAGTTCTTCTTCGAACGCGATGGAGTCGCCACGAACGGCATCGCGCGCTGGGATGGAGAAGCGTGGGAACCGATTCCCGGGCTGCGGCAATGGGCAACCGTCTTCGGACTCGCGCTCTACCGAGATGAACTCGTTGCGTCCGGCTCGTTCCAACTGATCGACGACTCGTCTGGTACCCAATGTGCCGTCGCGTCATGGGACGGCATCGACGAGACTCCACCAGGCGGGCAGTGGCGGACGCTTCTCGAAGGAGGCGCGGGCTCTTTCTCCGGCCTCTTGCTGACCGACTTGTCCGTTCGCGACGACCGAATGTGGGCTCTTGGAAACTACGCCACCGACACCGGCGGGACTCCCTCGTTCTATTCGTATGACGGCGAGAGGTGGAGAGACGAACGGCCGGACTTTCAAGGATGTGGAGGCAGCTGGTTCAACGGCGCCGCGCCCTACCGAGAAGGGCGCGTACTGGTAGGATCGTTCTTCGAGATCGACGGCAATCAGGTCGGGAACGTGACCTACTGGGACGGCGTCGACTGGGAGCCACTGGGCGAGGGGGGCGCTGGTCTCGACTACCCAGTGTACGCCGTCGCGGCATGGAAGGGAGAGCCCTGGGTCGGTGGCGCCTTCGAACGGAGTGCCCGCGGCGAAAGTGCTCCCAAGCTCGCGAAGTGGGATGGGTCCCGCTGGATCGCTCCCGAGACCACACCGAATGGCGACGTGCACGCCCTCACGTTGCATCGCGACCAGCTCGTGGTCGGCGGCTCGTTCCGCTCTGTCGGAACGATGGGTACATCCAACCTCGCAATCCTGGGCGACGAGGGCTGGACGCCGTTCGAGGTCGGTCCGCGCGGCGTCGTGAACAGTGCCTGCGAGTACCAAGGCGAGCTATACGTGGCCGGAGACTTCGACTTCGTTGGGGATCGCGGCGCCTACAACATCGCTCGCTGGGACGGAGACGTGTGGGACACCGTCGGCGCTGGGCTGCGTGGCGAGGAACGCTACGACCACGTGGCCGGCCTCTTGAACTACCGCGGAGACTTGATCGCCTACGGAAACTTCTACTCCGTCCGGAGCAGGAACGTGCCCAGCGTCGCTGCCTGGAACGGTGGAGAATGGCGAAGCCTCGGCGATCCACCTTGGCCTCTCCGAGGCACCCAGATCGACGCCGGTACGGTCTGGGACGATCATCTCGTCCTCTCGATCTGGGACACTGAGAACTCCGACAGATACATCGCGATCTTCGACGGCCGCCAATGGTCCCGACTGGACGAGATTCCCATCCGCGCCTGCTACGCTCTGTCGACCTACCGTGGACAGCTCCTCATATCGGCGCTGCTCGACGACGTCTTCGACAACATCCTGTGGCTTTGGGACGGCTCGGCACTCTCGATCCTGGGGGACGGAATCCGAGGCGATCGGATCGATGGCATGATGAGCTTGGAGGACGACCTCTATCTCGGCGGCACGTTCACCTACGCCGGAAACCAGCCTTCCCGAAACTTCGCCGTCCATGATGGAAGTACGCTTCCATCTCCAAGCCGCTCGAGCACGATCAAAGTGAGCCCGAATCCGATGTGGAACGAAACGACGATCACCTTCTCCACCAGTGAGAGGCGAAACGTCGGCGTGCGCGTCTTCGACAGCCAGGGTCGCCTCTGCCGGACGCTGCGCGACGACCTCCCGCTCGACTCCGGCATCCATTGGATGATGTGGCGGGGCCAGGATGAAGACGACCGGCCGGCACCCGCCGGAGTGTACTTCGTCCGAGTGGACGCGGGTCCAGACACGAGGACGGAGAAAGTGCTCGTCCTGCGGTGACCTCTTTCTGCGACGTCGAGTAGCGGCGCGCACTGCTGCGATGCCGTCGTGCGCCAACGCGGAAGCGTAGCGTGATGCGGTGACGTCGGGCCCTGCCACGCGTCACCGCACCGGTCAGACCTCGCGTCCTATCGGGCGAGCACGACCCTTCGGGACTGCGCGCGTCCATCGGCATCCGCAAGACGGAGGAAGTACACGCCGGACGGCATCGGATGGCCGTCGGCGTCCAACCCGTCCCACTGCACCCGATGCTCGCCGCCGTTCATCGTCCCCTCAGCAAGTGCCTTCACGAAGCGACCGCTCGCATCGACTACCGACACTGCGATCGCTTGCGCTTCCGGCAGTGCGAACGTCAGTTCGAACCGTTCCGCCGACGGGTTCGGAACCGCCTGACCGAGGTGGATCCCGGTGATCTGCTCGAGCACCGGGACGCCGGACGGGTCCGGCGATGGCGGCACGAATCCATACTGGTTCGTGTTCCAGTCGTCGTGGAAGAGCGTGCCCCACTCGATCGTCGACGCGTCGTACGGAAGTCCGAGATCCCAGATCGCGACCTGACCGTTCAGCATCGTGTACGCGAGATCGAGGTCTCCATCGGGCTCGACATCCCCGAGTTCCGGACTGTTGGGACCGCTACCACCCGGGACGACGATCGGGAAGTCGGTGACGGTGGACCCGTCGAGGTTGTACCCGAGGATCTCGCCGGGACCCGAGTTCGTTCCGATCGCGACTTCTATCTCGGCGTCCGCATCGAAGTTCGCGAGGAGTGCGGAGGCTTCCATGTTCGGTGCGCCGGCGGTCGGCCAACCGGGGAGCACCGCACCGGTGTGATCCCAGGCGTAGAACGTCGGATTCGGAGAGTCGACTTTTCCCGCGACGAATAGCTCGAGATCGTCGTCGCCGTCCATGTCGCCGAGGACGGGGCAGCCGTAGGTCTGTCCACTCGCGAACTGCACGGGGAATCCGGCAAGCGCGGTGCCGTCCCCGTGGAAGGCGTGCACCTCGGTGAAGTTGCCGAAGTTGTACCCGACACAGAAGACTTCGCGGGAACCGTCGTTGTCGATGTCGCCGATCGACGGCGCGGCGTAGGAGGCAGAGAGTCCATATGTGACGGGGAATCCCGGTGTGACGGTGCCGTCGATCTGGAAGGACTCGAGAACGCTCGAACGCTGCGCGAAGATCTCCGGAACGTCGTCGCCGGTAACGTCGCCGATCGCGAGCGTGGCGACGATCGTGCTCCCCACCGTAACCGGGAAGCCGGTCACCGGAGTTCCGTCCGCGTGCCAGGCGCTGAGACGGTTGCCGCCTCCGACCAACACCTCGGGAGAGCCGTCGTCGTCGAGGTCATAGACCACCGGCGAGAGGAATCCGAACGGGAGGTTCGAGGTCTGAGGCCATCCGTCTACCGGGGTGCCGTCGTGATGGTAGACCTTGAGCGAACCCGACTTCACGTTGACGAGAATCTCGAGGTCTCCGTCGCCATCTAGGTCGGCGGCCGCAGCTTTCCCTTGGATCTGGTTCTCGAACGTGACCGGCCAGCCGGGGAGAAGAGTTCCGTCATGGTCCCAGACGCGTAGTTTGTTGTCGGTGGAGCCGGCGATCACTTCCAGATCCCCATTCCCGTCGACGTCGGCGAGCACGACTCCCACGGGCAGGAACGGATTCGTGAACCCCATGCTTTGTGGCCATCCGGGGAGAAGTCCGGCACTCCGGTTCTGGACCCACTCGGGAGAGTGGGCGGGATCGGCTGTCACGACCTGCCCGGCACCGGCCGGTCTCCCCCAATCGAACCGCGACGGCCCCTCGACCGGAGAGGTGTCCACGATCGCAGCGTTCGCGGAACTCGGTAGGACCAAGGCTGGGACGACACTGGCTGTGAGAACGACACCGGCCGCGAGAAGAGCGCCAGAAGAGAGCACGAAACGGGAGGTCACGGACTGTGACGCCTCCAGCATAGGCATCGGCTCGGCAGAAGAGGTTCGGGCAGCATTCGGGGCCGGAAGATGAGAGCGCAAAGAGTGGGACTTCATGAGTGGCCTCCTGGTTGGAGAAACAGGCGCGGGATTCGCTTGGACAGTCTACGCCAGGAAAGGCCGCCCGCGATACGCATCCCCTCAACCAATCGGCGGGAAGAACTCCAGCACCGGATGGAGCGACTCGCTCCGCACGATCTCGTCCACCACCGCTTCGAGCTTCGGCGTCTTCGGGTTGAACCCCACACTGAAACCCGCAGCCGTCGCCACGGCGACGTCGTTCTCGTGATCGCCCACGAACGCGCACTGCTCTAGAGAGAGATGGAACCGCTTCGCGAGCGACTCGAGCGCTCTCGCCTTGCCTTCCATGTCGTAGCGCGTAGCTTCCCAGCCCTTGAGCTTCCCCTCGCGATCGAACAGCACCTTGTTCGTGTAGATCGCCTCGAACGGATGCTCCGGGAAGAACTCTTCGATGACGAGGTCGAGGGTGCCCGAGATGACTGCGAGCTTGTACCCACGTGTCTTCAGTTCCGCGAGCACCTCGTGCGCGCCGGGGATGAGACGAAGCTGCCGGACTTCCTCCGCCATCTCGTTCCGATGTGCGCCGGCGGTGATCCAGTCCGATACGTCCATCGCGACCCAAGCGTCGTAGTCGAACTTCCCATCCATGAAGTCGAAGTAGCGCTGATCGGAGACCGCGAGGTCGCCCAGGAACCGCCGGTTGAGGAGCTGCCAGATGACGAGGCGCTCCGGATGCTCGACCAAGGTGCCGTCGACGTCGAATGCGATGAGGCGGATCACGAGCGGGTTCCCTTCTTGGGAGGTAGTGCCTGCGGAGGCGTCACTTTGGAGAGCCGGCGGAGCTGCGTCAGGTCACGCTTGTGGCCGTCGCCTTCGATCGGAGTCTCGACGATCATCGGTACCGAGCGAAAGTCCGGATCGCGGAGAAAGAAGCCGAACGGAGCCGCACCGATCTCGCCCTTCCCGACGTTCTCGTGACGGTCCTTGCGCGACGCGAACGGCTGCTTGGAGTCGTTGAGATGGAAGAGATCGACTGCGGCGATTCCGATCGTCCGGTCGAGTTCCTCCTTCGATGCGGCGTATGCGTCCTCGTCCCGGAACTCATACCCGGCAGCGAAGAGATGACACGTATCGATGCACACCCGGAGCCGATCCGGTCGCCCGAGCGCGTCGAGAAGGAACTGGAGATGGGCGAGATCGAAGCCGAGGTTGCTTCCCTGCCCCGCCGTGTTCTCCGCAAGGAGCCGCGTCTGGTATCCCGCGGTCGTGTCGAGACAGAACCTGAGTGCTTCGGCGATCGACTCGAGCCCCGCCTCCTCGCCACGCCCAAGGTGGGAACCAGGATGGAAGACGAGACGCGGGATACCGAGCGCTTCGCAGCGTTCGATCTCCTCGAGGAACGCGTCGATCGACTTCTTCCGAAGCTCGGGATCCACAGACGCGAGATTGATCAGGTAGGAGTCGTGAACCGCGAGTTCGAACGGACCGAGTTCGGCGTAGACCTCGTGGAACCGGCGCACCGCGCCAGGGTCGAGCGGCTTGGCCCGCCATTGACTGCCTGGCTTCGTGAAGATCTGCGCGGCGCCGGCGCCAAGTCCGTCGGCCGCTTCGAGCGCGTGGTGGAATCCACCCGCGATCGAGACGTGCGCACCAAGGAGAGGGTGCCACCCCTTGGCTTCTGCGTTTCGTTTCCGCCGCTCGGAGGCGGGCGAGGATGGGGGCACGATAGACCTTCCGCGAGTACGGATTCGAGTATGAACCGGAGAGTCTAGCGGACCGAGCCTCGGAGCACGACCGAGTTCGGCGTTCGAAGCGAAGAGACGGATGACCTATCGCCATCCGTCTCTCCTGGAAGAAGGTAGAGCCCAACCGCAGGGTGCCTGCCGGGGTCGTTCCTGTGCGCCGTCTCTACCTTCCCACCTTGGGGGGACATCGTCCGCGAGGCGGTTCAGTTCCGGGTCGGGGCGTTCGTCAAGGCTTGTAGAGCAGCTTCCCCCCACTCACGTGCCCGCTACGCACGTACCGGTAGAAGTAGACGCCCGCGGCGCTCTCTGAGGGCGGAAGGAACCGCCTGGAGTGGAGACCTCGAGCGAGAGGTTCGTTCGCGAGTCGCGAGACGAGCCGGCCGGCGAGGTCGAACACGTCGAGCGTGACCCAGCTTTCCTCGTGGAGTGAGAACGAGAGGTCCGTCGCGAAGTCGAACGGATTCGGTCGTGCGACGGCCTGGTCGATTCCCCAGGGGTGATGCGAGTCGTTCCAGAGATCACCTGAGTCCGAATCGGAGTCGGAGCCAGTGTCCGAGTCACCTCCCGATCCCGGCTCTACCGACGACGCGGTCTGCCCTTCGGTGAGGACGAGGTGTTGATCGACGCTGACGGCGGTAAAGCGATCGACCGTACCGCTCGGCCAGTCGATCCAGAGTTCGTCGACCGTCGTCGCGGTGCCGAGGCCGAAGTGCAGCTCTAGGTTCTGCCCGCAGTAGCCGCTTTGCCCCTCGACCACGCGCACCTGCGTGACGACTCCATCTCCGAGGTTCGCGACCGCCCGGACCTCGGCGCCGATGCCCGAGTGGTTGGACTCGGTACCGACCAGCTGCAGCGTGAGCCAGTGATTTCCGTTGGACTCATCGTTGCGATAGAGCGCGTTGTTCTCGGACTCCCCGAAGGTGCGGGCCTGGAAGATGTCGAGATCGCCGTCTCGATCGTAGTCGCCCCAGGCGAATCCGTAGGTGTAACCGAGGTCGGTGACGAGAGGGATGTCCTCGGCCCGCACGAAGGAGAGAGTCCCCGTCTCCCGGAGCTGGTTCGTGAAGAGACGGTTCGTCTTGGCTGCGCCTCCATAGGAGTTGGTGGTGAAGAGGTCGAGGTCGCCGTCGTTGTCGTAGTCCCCCCAACCGCTACAGGCTTCGAACCCGCCGCTCGTCACGAGGACGTCGGTCGTGTTGCGGGTGAACGTGCCGTCGCCGTCGTTGAGGAAGAGGAAGTCGTTCTGGTTCCCCCAATTCCCGACGTAGGCGTCGAGATCTCCGTCGTTGTCGATGTCGGCCCAGCTCGCGGTCCAGGAGCTTCCCGCGGTGCTCACGATCGGGTCCCCCGTCACCGGAGTGAAGGTTCCGTCGCCTTCGTTCCGGTAGAGGTTCTGGAGCTGGTTCGACTCGTTGACGACGAAGAGGTCCTGATCGCCGTCCCCGTCGTAGTCGACCCAGTTGACTCCGCGCGTCGTCCGAGGATCGGTCGTGACGTTCGGAACATCCACCTGAGTAAACGAGCCCGCGCCGTCGTTGTGGTAGAGGAGGTTCGGAACGAGTCCGCTCTGGCCGCTGTTCGCAACGTAGAGGTCGAGCCAGCCGTCGCCGTCGTAGTCACCCCAGGAGCAGGTCTCGGAGTAGGTGCCGATGTTCGCCTGTGGTTCGGTCGTGTTCTTGACGAAGCCGCCCGCGCCGTCGCCCAGGTAGAAGAGGTTCAGATCTCCATACCAGGTGACGATCATCGCGTCGAGATCGCCGTCGTTGTCGACGTCTCCGAAGCTCGCGCCGTCGGCCTTGGCCAGGTCCTGTACGATCGGATCGTCCGTTACCTTCGTGAACGTCCAGTTCGGCGCGCCGTCGTTCCGGTAGAGGAAGGCCGGCTCCCCGTCCTCGTGTCCGTTCGTGACGAAGAGGTCGAGGTCACCGTCTGCGTCGTAGTCGATCCAGTTGACGCTTCTCGACGCGCCGAGGTCGTTCACGTGCGGACCGTCCGTGATCCGGGTGAACGACTGGGCGTGGGTGGCCGCGGGTAGGAGCGCAACCAGAGCTGCGGCGCAGAACGCCGCGGCGGAGGTCGAGGCCCGCGTGAGGGCGCGCGAACGAGCGCGACGAACCCGGTGAGGGATGCATCCCGTGAAGGCCTTCGTGAGGGCGTTCGTGAGGACCTTCGCGAGCGCCGGCTTCAGTATTCCACTGGGGTTCGGTGCCGAGACTCGCGCGAGCCACCGGCCAGATCCAGACTTGTAGGGCATTGGGTTCGCCTCCCGTTTTGGGCATCTCGTCCACCCCGGTCGAAGCTCACCCTAGACGAGAATCCGATCACGCAAAGCAAGGTGCGACGAGTGCCCCGGATCCTGCGACGGACGGAAGCCGTGGCCGGTTGGAACGACCGTCGACACTCGCCCGGGCGCGTCGGACAGGACGACAAGATGACCTCGAATGCGGTATCGTCCAATCACTGCGAGAGCGCGGGACTGGGAAGTCTCCGTGCATCTGGAGGTGAGCGATGACGAACCCGCCCGTCTTCGAAGGAATCGCCAAGGCCCGCACGGGCGACAATCCTGCCGTGGTCTGTAGACTTCCGTCCGGCTGGGTTCTGCTCGGAGAGACGCAGTTTCTCGCCGGCTACTGCGTGCTCTATGCAGACCCGGTTGCCGAGAGCCTCAACACGATCAGCGGCTGGGAACGGGCCCAGTTCCTGGAAGACCTGAGCCTCATGGGCGACGCAGTCCTCGCGGTGACGAACGCGCGGCGGATGAACTACTCGATCCTCGGCAACGTCCTCCCGGTCCTCCATGGCCACGCGTTTCCGCGCTACGACTGGGAAGACGAAGCGTTCCGAGCCGGGCCAGTCTGGCTCTACCCAGACGCGACTCGCAATCTTCCAGCGTTCGATCCCGTACGCGACGCCCCGCTCATGAAGCGGATTCACGACAAGCTGATCGAGCTGGAAGCGAAGGTCTCAGACCAGACGTACCCGTGGCAGGTCGCGCTCGGCCTCGCGCCGAAGAAGGACGCGCCGAACTAGCCCGCTGGCCGCGCTACTCGGTCCGCCCCACCACGAGGCGGTAGGCTTCCCGCCGCGCTCGGATGACGCTTCCGATGACGGCGGCACGAGCCCCAGCGAAGTCGTCTCCCTCTGCGAGTAGCCAGATCGCGAAGACGGTCTCGGTACCGTCTGCTTCGATCGTGAACGGCCCGCTGGACATGAGACCGCGGACGTCCCGTGGCGGATTGTCGATCCAGCCAGTTCCCGAGGACGGGTCGCCGTCGACGGCAAACAACGTTCCTTCTCCTGTCGACGGGTCGATCATCGGGCTACCGAGGTTCGTAAGTCCCTGCATAGCCCACAGCACCTGTTCGGGAGTCGTGAAGTTGGTCTCACCGTAGAGGTCCTCAGCGTTTTTCACCATGAGGCGGTGGGAGGTCACCCTGTGCTGTGGAGCGTCCTCCGTGGGTGTGGTGAGGAACGCGAAGGCGGACATCCACTGGGGCTGGTTCATCGGTAAGGTGCCGGCGTAGGTGACGGTGATCCCTTGGTCCCCGATGTACATGGTGCGGTTTCCGCCGGGCGGACCGATGAACGAGAGGTCGGAGTCCGAGTACAGCCCAACGTACACGTCGTCCCAGATCTGATCCGATCCGTTGTGGATGTCGTATCGGAGAAAGAGGACGTTGTCGAGATCCTCGTCGGCAACGCCGAACACGCTCATGCCGATCTCGAGGCCAGGCATTGGAGACGAAGTGGGACCGTTCAGCTGACGGTCCGTCGCCGTGCGGAGGGCGGACCAAACCATCGAGTCGCCATAGACCACCGGCTCTCCGTCGTCGTTCGTCGGATAGCCGTGAGCGATCGGCCATTCGATCTCCTCATTCGCGAGATGGTCGGAAGTCACGATGTACGGTCCGATCGGCTCGCCATTGACCAATGAGGAGAAGTTGCTCCACGGACTGCCGCCGTCCCACGCGATGTTCGCGTGCGGTTCGCCCGCGACCATACCTCCGATCCAGAGAGACGAGATGAAGATCGCGTACGCTTCGTTGTCGATCCGCTTGCCCTCGGTGAGCTGACCGTCGCGGTCCACCCTCACCTCGAGGTCCACTACCTGAAAGGTGGCCACCTCTTCGGCGACCAGATCCGGCAGCTCGACCGGATCTGGATCTCCTCCGGGATCCGTGGGTGGATCGTCGTCGTCACCGCAACCGATCCAGAGGAGGCTGAGCAGAGAGAGTAGACAGACGCCGCTCCGAAGGCGCGACTGACGGAACGTTCTTTCTCCCTTCCAGCGCAAGGAACCGGAGTCGGACTCTGAGGAGGCGGTGCGGGAACCCATCTTCGTCTCCTTTGCTCACCCGGGCGGGCTCGAGCGCGGCGAATCACGGCGGCCTTCGCGCGCAGTGTACACCGGTTCCCTGGTCGCGTCTGCCATCGGGTGACCCTCCCTCCCGGCCACGCTGGTTATCCACGTCCATGTCCACGCGTGTCCACGTCGATGCCCGCAAGCAGCGCTGGGTCTGCTATCCTCCGTCGTCCTTTGCAACCGAACCTAGCAACTGGAACTGGGAGACCATGGACGATCTCGTCCTCGAACATGCCGCACGTGCGCTGCGGAAACGCCTCGTCTCTCCCCTTCGCGTGGAGGGGACCGACCGGATCGGCGAACGCGCCTTCGCGCTCGTCGTCGACGACGGCGGACGGAGGTCGCGCATCGTCCTCGACGTCGACCCAGCACACGCAACGCTCCACTTGGAGCCCGTGCCGAAGCGTGAAGAGTGGCGCGGAGGGTTCGGACAGAGACTTCGGGGTGCGTTCCTCGTCGACGCCCGGTTCGTTCCTGGCGACCGTCGCGTCGAGCTCGACCTCGCTGTGCGCACGATTCAACCGACGTTCCGCATCCAAGCCGCGTGGCACGGAAGAGGCGGCAATCTCTGGCTCCTCGACCTCGGCGGATCCGGAAGTCGACCCGGAGGAGGAGGGGCGGGCGGAAGCGGGACAGGCAGCACTGGCGCGCCGGGCGCGAGCGGCGGCGCGGGCGGTGTTGCGGGTAGCAGTCCCGGCGCCGAGACTGCGGCGCGTGTCCTGGAACGACTCGTCGATGTCGGGCCTGCGCCCGACGAAGTTTGGGCAGACCCCGAGCCGGTTCCCGGCGACACACCGACCGCGAGTGAACTCGCCGCTCGCCTCCCAGGCCTCCCGGTCCGTAGATGGGTGCGAGAACTCTCCAAAGAGTTGCGCATGTCGAGACCCGCTGTGTGGCAGCTCCTCGTCGACCTGCCATCGGTGGCCAGCAGCATCGACTGGGACCAGGTCCTCCAATCGAATTCGCCTGGGAGTGGTACTACCGCACACGGCGGATCGAGCCACGCATATCGACTTCCGCTGCAAGCACAACTGCCACTCCCTGGCGGCGTGGCGGCCACCGTCCCGTCCGCTGACCCGGGGACAGCGCTGACCGCAGCGGAGCTCGGTCTTCCCGAGGCGTGGGTCTCGATCGGCGAGCTTCCCGCGTTCGCCGACTACGAAGTCGACGCGATCGAAGGCACTGCGGATCCGAAAGAAGACGCGGGCCGTCTCTACTGGCTTCTCTCCCGCACGTACCGACACCTCATCCGGATCGAGGCCGACGCGAAGCGTCGCCAGGCATACGAATCCAGAGTGAAGAGCGAACGACGCCGGATCGAACGCATAGGTGAGAGCCTTCGCGCCGAACTCTCCGACGAAGAGGGCCCGATGCTGCGGACGTGGGGCGAAGCGATCCTCTCCCACCTCCACCAGGTGAAGAAGGGCGACACCGTCCTCGCCTGTCCAAACCTGCACGACCCAGACGGACCCACACTCTCGATCCCCCTGGATCCGGCGCGACCAGCGACCGATGTGGCAGAGTCGTACTTCAAGCGCGCCAGACGCTGGCAGAAGGGCCGGGAGATGCGCGAGACCCGGCTCGGTCACGTCGAGCGCGCACTCGCGGGGCTCGACGCGTTCGAGCAACTGCTAACGACAGGCTCGACTGGCAGGCCCGATGGTGGCGACCTCCAAGACGACCGCCTGGACGACCGTCCGGACGGACTTCCACCTCACGACGAGATCGAGGCAGGCCTCGCAGAAGCGATCGGCCCGTTCTACAAGGGCCCGCGGCCGGACCCCGCGTCCGGGCTCGCGGGCGGGCGCAGCTCCAGAGGCTCCGATTCGTCCGGCGCCCCGAGCGGCGGACGCGGGAAGCAGCGGGACGCATCGGCGTCAGGCGGGTCGAGTCGTCGTGGGAAGAGCGCCACGAGTGGATCCGTTGGCGGCGGCGCAGGTGGCGGTACGGGTGGCGGTGGCGGCGCACGGAGTGGCGCAGGCGGCGGCTCCGGTCGCGGTGGCCCGGGCCGCACCGGCGGGAAGCGCGGCGAGGAATCGCGGTTCCGTCCTCGCACCTACACCACGTCCGACGGCTGGACCGTCGTGGTCGGACGTTCGAACGTCGAGAACGACTACGTCACCATGAAGGTGGCGAAGCAGGACGACTACTGGTTCCACGCCCACGGCGTCCCCGGAAGCCACGTCGTGCTGAAGCGGGACGGACGAAAGGACAACCCGAGCCGGAAGACGATCGAAGAAGCCGCGGCCATCGCCGCCTTCTACAGCAAGGCGCGCAACTCCGGCCGCGCTCCCGTGATCTACACGCTCAAGAAGTACGTGACCAAGCCGAGGAAAGCAAAGGCCGGCCTCGTCATGTGTACGCGAGAGACGTCGATCATGGTGAAACCGGCGAATCCGGAACCGGATACTCCTCCCGAGTGGGAGGACTAGGCAGTCCGCTCACCCGCCGCCGGGCGGGGACGCGCTGACCTCGCCGCGACATCCAACGTTGGATGCCACCGCACGAAGCGCTACGCTCCCGACGGAGTCCCATGGGGGCGAGGCACTCCGGTGCGGGAGGTACGCGAATGGCTGCACAGCCCACCGTCCTGATCACTGGAGCCTAGTGCCGGAGGTATGGATGCCGACTGCATCGATCATCTTGGTCCTCATCCCTTTCCTGGCCTGGAACGGACCGGGCCCCGCTGCGCCGAGCTACACTGGGGACCTCTCGGGTTCCGAGGTCGTCCCCCCAACCGAGAGTACCGCGACGGCCCACCTGGAACTGATCGGCTACTGCAACGAGTCCGCGCCCGACTCGACGACCATCCTCTTCAACCTCTGGCAGATCGGGCTCGGTGACGAACTGAACGTGTATCTCGCTCACGGCGCAGAGGAGACAAACGGACCGACGTTGCACACGATCGTCTCCGGCCCTTTCTGGCTCACGAGCGGAACGGTTGCCTTGTCGCCCGAGCATTGCGCGTGGCTCAACGCTGGTGACCTCTATGTCATCGTCACGAGTCGGGAGTATCCAGACGGGGAGATTCGAGCCCAGGTCATCCCCGCTCTTTCCCCCGTGCTGCCGCAAACCTGGGGACGAGTGAAGTCGGTGTTCCGTGGCCCGCCCGAGCGCTGAGCGGCATCACCTTGCCCGGATCGTCTTCGCCTCCCAGCTCGTCCTCTTCGTCGGAGCCGTGATCGCCTACCGCTTTCTCGGTCACCGGACCGTCCAGGACGCACACGCGCAGCAGTCCCTCGGCTTCCTCAACCGAGCGTTCGAAGGTCGCGACTCCGCGCCGGTCGGGCTCTATCTCGCTCTCGCCGACAAGTGGGTGGCGGACCTGACCGCGCTCGCGCTGCTCTGCCTGATCGCACAGGCGCTCCTCTTCGCCGTTTGGAATGCGATGTCGGGGCGGCGGCGTTCGAGCAAGGAAGCTGCGTCGGTCCAGAGCGACGACGCGTCCGTCTCGACCGACGACGCGTCATTCCAGCCCCATGACGGTTCAGTCCGGTCCGACGACGCGTCGGTCCAGGAAGCATCGAACCTATCCCTGACGAAGAGGATCGTGTTCACCTCGATCGTCCTCCTCATCCCGGTCATGTTCGTCACCGTGCCCTACGCTTGGCGGTACGCCAGCTACATGGGACGTCTGGAGAAGCCTGCGGGGCTCGACGACGGCACCTACCAGCCCCCTAAAATGCCCGGACTGACTCCCGAACAGCTCCTTCAGCTGGGCAAGGCACACAAGGAAGACGCGCCAATCCGCTCCTACCTCCGTCATCCAGCGCGGAAGCCCGAAGGAGTCGTTCGGATCGGGGTCTTCGGTGGTTCCTTCGCGCTCGGCGAGGAAGCGGCTCCCGAGCACGACGTCTCGACACACCTGGAGCGGATCCTGGAAGAAGCCGGCGTCGGTGATGTGGAGGTCATCAACTTCGGCGTCAGTGGCTATGGAATGTCTCAGGCGGCGCTGCTCTGGGAGTACGTCGGAAGGCGCTACGAGCTGGACCACGTGATCTTCATGCCACTGTTCTTTCACATCCGCCGAGACAACTCCTTCCTCCACACGGACCACCACTACGGCCCGCTCCACGGGCTCTACGTGACGGAAGGAGACTCGGTCCGTTTCGTGCCGGTCGTGGGCGAGGATCGCCTCGACTCTTGCCGGCGCTACTTCAGCCCACTGCAGCCGTTCCGATACTGGCGATACGACGTGCGCGTCCCGATGCTGGTCCGTCCACTCATGCCTTCGCCACTCGGACGTCGAGGGAACCCGTTCTACTACCAGGACGACGAGGAACTCGGGACGGTGGAGATGTACAAGGCGCTGTTCCAGAAGATCGCGTCCGAATGCCGGCAACTCGTCGTCTTCACGGACCCGACTCTGCGGCCGCAGTTGGAAGGGATCCAGAGCGACCGGATCCACTTGATGGAGACGCGGCTCGACGACTTTCGCGACGCCAGTTCCTCGCTCTACCGTGCTCCGCTCGATCACCCGAGTGGACTGGGATACCAACTCTACGCAACCGAGATGGCTCACCTGCTTCTAGGTCGGGATCGTCCCACCTACGACATCCTCACCCTCGGCGACCAGATTGAACTCGACACCTTCCCCGCGGCAGCGGAGGTCGAGCTGGGCGGACTCTCGGCGATGGAAGACGTCGTGCTCGAGATCGCCGGTTCTCGTGTGGGCGAGTTCCGGAGACGGCCGGCGGACGATGGAGGTAGATCGGGCCCTGTTGGAGAGACCGTCGACTTCGGGGAGGAACGGATCCAGAGCATCGCGGCGTACCTCCGCGCGGGCACGCGCGTCTTCGTTCCTCTGCCCTTCCTCCTGAAGGCAGACGAACCGATCGACCTCGTCTGGCAGAGCGCGGGAGACTCGGCGCGCGTCCGGGTCGGGAAAGTGACGACGGGGGCCGGGATCGTCGGCCAGCTCGATATCGATTGGACAAGACTCGACGGGCGTTCCTCAGCTGAACGGTTGCGCCCCACCGACGCCGCGGGCGAAGTGGCCGATTCGTCCACCCCGTCTTGGTACGGGCGCGTCGACGAAGACGACGAGTTCGGAGTGATCGAGATCACATCCGACCAGGATCTGGGAGGCTTCCGTCTGGAGATCGGGGGGAAGGTCGCGCTCGAAGATGAGGTGAACGAGGTAGGGCACGGCCTACTCCCCCTCTCACTGCGCAGGCTTCTCTTCGGACGTCCGTGGGTGCGCAACGAGGTGCGACTGAGTCCCGTCGTGTCCGGCCTGCTCTACTTCCGAGGGACGCAAGGCGACTTTGTGGACATCGCGGGGCTCGAACAGAAGGATGGCTGGGTCGACTTGCGGTTCACGGATCCGGGGGGCGAGGTCCACGAGCTTCCGCTTCTTTCGTATCGCGTGGAGCGTGTGCTGGGACCTCGATACGAACCGCGGTACGGAGCGCCGCTCGCTACGCGCTAGCCAGCCTCCGGAACTGGATGAGCTGCGGTCCGAGCCGATCGTCGTTGGGCATGAACCGTTCCAGGAGCGGAAAGCCGTCCATCCTCCTTCGGCGGAGGTTGAGGCGTTGTCGGCTGAGCACGGCGGCTTCGAATCCGTACTCTCTCAGCACCTCGATCGTCTCCTCATTGAAGTGCTTTCGCTCGCCGAACGGGATCGAGAAGACTCGGCTCCGCCGGATGTTCGGAATCCGGTCCAAGACCTCTTCCGTCCGCAGGATCTCTTCCCTCTGTTGCTCCTTCGTCAGCGACGAGAGCACGTAGTGACGGTGGGAGTGGTTGCCGTAGGTAACGAGCGGGCTGTCGATGAAGGCTTCGGGACGGTCCACGGTCGGGGGTCGGCGCGTGGCGAGTGCGCCTTTCGAGTCGAGGAATCGAGTGAGCGCGGCATCGACGACGGCGCTGTCGTTCCTCGGATCCTTCGTGTACTTGTAGAACGATAGACCGGGGATCTTCATCCCGGGAGGAAGCCCGGCTTCGCACTCCTCGACCCAATCGTTGCTGATGACGATCCGGACCTTGTCTCTCCAGAGTACCTCGCCCTCCAGGGAAGATCCGTTGACGAAGATCGTGAAGGGGACGCCCTCCTCGATGAGGGGCCCCGCGACGTGCTCGTGAACGCTTCGATAGGCGTCATCGAAGGTGAGTGCGGCCAGTCCGTGGTGCTTCTCGGCGGTCACCAGTTCGTCGACGGGAACGAAACGGACGTACTTCCGAAGGTACCGGGTGTGCTGGATGAGTTGTTCCGGAGTGACGTTGTGGAGTTCCCCACCCAGCTCTGGTGGCACCTCGGGGTAGCTACCATGATAGAGAAGGACGGGTGTCCACAGTCGCAGCAGGCGGTCCATGACCTCTCCGGGGTCGGCATCGGGGTACTGTCCCTTGGGGAACGTTCGTCCGCCCACCCAAGCTTCTTTAGTCGCGAGCCCCCCAGCCGCGCAGGCGTCCCGTGCGATGGGGGTTGAGAAACCTGGACGGAACAGGCAGCTTGTCCGAAAGGGAACAAAGAGCCTGGGTCCATTCCCATCGCAATGGGGACCGAATGCGCATCATCTACATCGCGGACTCCATTGTACCGTCAAAAGCAGCCAACAGTGTCCACGTAATGAAGATGAGTGCTGCTCTTGCCGCCCCGGGAAACGATGTGACCCTCGTGGTGCGGCGGATTCCCAGCCGGGAACTCCCGATCGAAGGGAGCCCCTTCGACTTCTATGGGGTGCCCTCCAGCTTCGCACTCGAGAAGCTCGATCCCTGGCCGATCCTGGCGACCAAGACGACGTTCGCCGTCCAGGCCGCCGGCTGGGCGCGGAGGCGGGGCGCGGACCTGGTGTTCTCCCGGTCCCTGGCCGCAAGCGCGGTGTCCGCTCAACTCGGGATCCCAGTCATCTACGAGTCGCACACCCCGGAACGGAAGGGAAACAGCCGCCGGCTCTACCAGTGGCTCTTGCGCTCCCCTCGACTCCGGACCCATGTCGTCATCACGGAAGCGCTCAAAGCTCATTATGTGGAGGAGCGTGGCGTTCCAGGTTCCAGGATCTTCGTGGCCCCAGATGGAGCCGACCCCGTTAGAGTGGCCACCGCCGGATCCAAGGATGCCGGGCGTGCGGATGTCGGGCGTACGGACGTCGTCCTCGGGCATGCCGACTCCGCCGATGTCGGCCACGCACTCGAGACACCCGAGCCGAGAGACCGTCACCTCCGGATCGGCTACGTCGGGCACCTCTACGAAGGCCGTGGAATCGACCTCATCCTCGAGTTGGCGCGTCGGCTTCCCGAGGCGGAGTTCCATCTCGTCGGCGGTACGGAAGAAGACGTAGCCAGGTGGTTGCCCGAGGCCGAGTCGGCCGGGAACGTCCGTTTGCACGGCTTCCTGCCTCCCGCACGACTCGACGCCTATCGACAATCGTTCGACATCCTTCTCGCCCCCTATGCGCGGTCGGTCGCGGTCGCGGGCGGAGGAGGGCTCGATACGGTCAAGTGGATGTCGCCTCTCAAGCTCTTCGAGTACATGGCCGCGGGGAAAGCGATCGTCGTTTCTGACCTCCCAGCGATCGAAGAGGTCGTCGAGGATGGAGTGAACGTCGTGCTCGCGGCGCCGGGAGACCCGGACGACTGGGAGGCGAAGCTTCGCACGTTGATCCAAGACCCGACGCGAAGAGAACGACTCGGAGCTTCCGCACTGGAGCTGTTCCTGAACAAGTACACGTGGGAGAAGCGAGCCGAGAGGATCCTGGAAGCGGCCTACCGCAGCGGATAGTGCGCGGGGCGCCTCGGTTGCGTCGATTCCCCCGAAGCCAGGCCGCTCGCACCGAGCTTGTCTCGCTCCACCGGAAGCCTGCCTGTTCGGATCGAGCTCGGCGCTATCGAGACCTCTGCGGATCCAGCCGAAGGACGCGGGTCACGCCATCCGGGGCGCGAAACACCTCGGAGCCACTCTCCCTGAGGAACGTCTTCATCTCCTCCGGCAGGTGTACGGCCGGGCCGTCTTCGATCTCGGCCGGATAGACGATCCAAACGACCCGCCCTGCGGCTGACTGTTCGCGCAGATAGTCCTCGAGCGCCGCCTGCGTCGAGAAGACGGGGATGCGGAGGTACCAATCCAGCGTCGCCCCGGAGTCAGTCGTCGCATAGACGGAGTGGAGGCTGTTGATCCGAACGTCGCTCTCGACGCCGTAGGCCCACAGCTCCACCGGATCCTTGGCCACGAGCGCATCTTCGGCGCCCATGTTCTCCTGGAGGTAGTGCGCTGTTCCCCTCCAGTCGTAGCGGTAGTGCGAGAGTAGGTCCTGATCCTGCAGCTCCGGGCGTCCGTACCCGGCCGTGACCTGCGTCGCTCGATACGCTTCGAGCGGATCGCACTGCCCAGAGAGAACAAGACCCACGAGGAGAACGACCAGACTCCATCGTCGTCCACCGGCTCCCCCGTTCCGATCGCCGACCCAACGAGCCAAGTCCGCCACGACGACGGCAAAGAGTACGACCGAGAGTCCGTTCAGGAAGAACGTGTAGCGATCGATCACGTAGGGCGATTCGAAGAGGCCGATGACGAGCAGCAATCCGAAGACGAGTGCCGCGAGGAAGAAGCGGCCGTCGTCGCGACGAGTCAGGGCGCGACCGAAGTAGACGGCGGCTCCGAGCGCGGAGACCGCGACCAACACCGGGTGATGCAGGAAGAAGAGTCGGTAGAAAGGAACGGGAATCGCGAAGAAGAGCCGGAGGAACCCACGGTCCGTGAGTCCTCCCACCCCTTCGGCCACTAGCTGGCCCAAGAAGAACCCGACGACCGCGATAACACCAGAGACGACGAGAATCCACCCGAACCGGGCGCGACCGAGCCGCCCCCAGAGCAGCAGCCCAAAGGTCGCCGCGAGCACGAGCTGGTTCGTCGCCAACCCGGCCAGGAAGAGGAGCGCGAGGACTCCGATCACAAACGCATCTGCCGGCCGCGAGAGGAGAAGTCCGGAGAGGAGGCCGCTCTCCCCTTCTCGACCGACGACACGACGGTTCGAACCCCACGAGCGCCTCACACCCCAACCGAGGAGCGCGGCGGCGAGGACGAGCCCCGCGAGAGCGGCCGCACCTGCAGCGGGATCGGAGGAGAGCCAGTCGCCGAGCAGGAATCGAGAGTGGTTGAGCGTGATCGGTGGGAGGAAACCGAGCGAGACCTTCGCCGACTCCGAACCCGCGGCAACGACGAGGTCGAGGCCATCCGTGCCGACGTCTCGCGCCGCCTGTTGCCATTGCCGAAACCCGAACATCGAGAAAGCGACGAGGACGCTCCCGACCAGACTCCAGACGATCCGGTTGGGACGCCACCGGAGAACATGCGGCACCCAGAAGAGAACGGCCGTCATCGCGCCGATCTGATGGATCGGAACGGCGGCTGCCGCGACCACCCACGCAGCGACTCGGCTCCTAGGGCGGTCAGCGAAAACACCCCGATGAACGAGGTAGGCAACGCTCAGAAAGACGGCCCCGAGTAGCGCGTACATCCGCGCCATCCGCGCGTAGTGCTGATCCCACGGGGAGAAGGCGAGAATGGTCGCAGCAACGAACCCTGCCCCCGGACCGGCCAGAGCTCTCGCGTAGAAGAAGGAGACAGCCACGCCGAGACAGGAGAAGAGGACACTCGGGAACCGGAGCGCTGCTTCTCCCGACCCGAAGATCGACGAGAATCCGGCGACCAGGTACGAATAGAGCGCACCCCGCGTGTACGCCTCGCCTGACGGCAGGAGGGGCCAGCCGGTTTCCCGAATCGACTTCGTGACGAGAGCGGTCAGATCTTCGTCGATCCAGAAGCCGAGCGCATGCAAGTCCCAACACCGCATGACGAGGGCGGCGACGAGGATCGCCCCCAGGGCGAACATCTGGGTGCGGGTGTTCAAGACTCACTCCACACGCAGGGCATCCCCGGCCTCGAGACGAGGGACGAGCTCCGCCGCCACGATCTCCGCGAGCCGCTTGGATCCAACCGGGTTGAGATGGATGTAGTCGTGGAACCACTCCCCGTGTCCGTTCATCTCCCTGGAACCAGAGAGACAGGACACACCTTTCGCGGCTGCCACCTCTTCCAGAGTGCGGTCGCACACCGCGAAGGCTTCGACGAGAGCGTCGTGGGTCAAGCGGTGGTACTTGTAGTTGATCCGGCTCCGGTCCTCGTCGGAGTTGGTCTCCGTGATGAGGCGCGCCTGGCTGAGCAGGATCGGAACCGTTCCCGCATTGAGGGCGGCGTCGACGAACGTCGATACGTTGAGCCGGAACTGCCGAGGACCCGCAGGCCCGAACTCGGACATCAGCGGCCTCTCCTCGGTTCGGCCTTCGAGTTCTGCGCCGATAGCCCTCTTGTAGTAGCGATCACGCAGCCGGACGTAGAGCTGTGATGTCTCGCAGAGAAAGCGATCCATCCCGTTCTGATAGTTCAGGCGCGGGTCTTCGGAGTCGCAGAACGATCCGTAGTGATGGAGGAGACTCTCCTCGGACTTGAAGTACTTGAGATCGTTCCACGTGTTGTAGAGGAGGACGAAGTCCGGATCGAGAAGATGCCCTTCGCCATAGAAACGCCCCAAACAGTCGAAGGACGCGTGTCCGGGAATCCCGGCATTGATGACTTCGACTTCCGGATGCCCCAGCTCATGGAGCGCCACTTCGAGCTGGCGCGGCCAGTCCTCCCCCTCCGAGGCCGCGATGTCGAAGACGGCCGATCCTCCGTAGACGACGATACGGGTCGTTCCTCGAGGCTTCTCCCACTCGAAGTCGGGACCGCGGTAGCCGTGGTTGTCGATCCGGTAGACCTGCCCTGGGTCCGGCCCCGGGACGTCGCGCACACCCGTCTGAAAGCAGTGGCGAGCGACCGCCGTTCCCTTGTAGGGCAACGTCTCAGCCTTCCGGCTCTCCGGCGTCACGTGCCCCGACTTGGAAAGGACGCGCACGGCGATCTCGCCGGCGATCACTGCGAGGACCAACGGCAGCGCCAATCCGAGCACCACCATCAGGCGCTTGGCCCGTCCGGAAAGAGCAGGCGGCGTCCCGCCGCCCGCCTGACCCGAACCCGATGGCGTCGAACTCGGTCCGGTCATCTCGAACCTCCCGCGTCGGTCGTCGTGTTCTCCGTCGCATTCGTTGGCGAGCCGTCGGTCGCGTACTTCGCGGTAGTCGCAGTCGCACTCTCAGTCCTAGTCGCCTTCTCTGTCGCACTATCTGTCGCACTATCTGTCACGTCCTCGGTCACCCTCACTGTTCCAGTCCCCGCGGACGACGTCCCAACTGCTGGGTGCGGTTCGCGCAATCGCTTCCTCGCGTAGAAGAGCCCGAGGACTTGGAAGAAGAGTCCTCCGACGACGAACCGG
Organism: Candidatus Eiseniibacteriota bacterium; assembly: GCA_020633975.1. Taxonomy (GTDB): domain Bacteria; phylum Eisenbacteria; class RBG-16-71-46; order CAIMUX01; family CAIMUX01; genus JACKCR01. The sequence goes on from JACKCR010000002.1 coordinate 2,198,117, forward strand.
ATCGCCGACACACCGGTCGCTCCGGCCGGCCCTGCGAGCAGGCAGAAGCCGATGACGGAGAGAACGTTCGTCACCGTCGCAGCGATGAGCAGATAGCGGACCGCTCCCATCGCATGGAAGAGTGGCCGCTGCCACGAAGTCGCGAGCCACGTCGCCATCAGCCCGAACATGAGTTGGGCCGCAGGGACGGCCGGGTCGAACTCCGCCCCGACGACGTAGTGAATGACGGGCCAGGTGAGCGGAATGGCGAGGAGGACGGCCGCACCCAGAGGCACACTCATGCCGAGCGCGTACTTCCTCAGCATCTTCCGGAGGGCCGCCGCATCTCCTTCTGCCCACGACTTGGCCAGGCGAGGATAGAGCACGGACTCGAGGGGCCCGACGACCATTCCGACCACTCCGGTCATCCTCTTGGCCAATCCATAGAAGCCGGCTTCGGTGGAACCGGCGAAGTATCCAAGGAGAACGATGTCTGCCTGCTTGCTGAGAACGTTGACGAGTTCGGTCAGTTCCGTGAAGACGAGGAAGCGGAAGATCTCACGCAGCTTGTCACGAAGCGCTTGGAACGGAGCGGAGAGCCAACTTCCTCCCCACGTCTTCCGCACCGCCCGGCTGGCAACCACGAGCAGGGTCACGCCCGTCACGACCAGTTCCGCCATCCGCCCGTAGATGACGCCTTCGATTCCCCATCCAGTCAGGACCAGCCCGAGCACCGCCACGACTCCGACGACCTTCGCCACCACCTGCACGACCGCCATCGCACGAAACTGTCCGCACACGCCGAGCACGGACTGCGACGTACCGGAGAGAGACTTCGGAATGAGCGCCGTCGAGTAGAGAACGATGAGACCTGCGTACTCACGCGCATGAACCACCTTCTCTGCCGCCCACGAGGAGACGAGGGCAACCAGTCCCAGGGTCAGAAAGGCGATGCCCATGTCGACGCTGTACCCCAGCCGAGTCATGGCCCGCACCCGCGCGGGGGCGCGCTCCGAGCTGAACTCGGCGAGATACTTGACCACCGCCGCACTCGTCCGGGCATCGAGCAGGCTGAACATCATGGTCGGGACGCTGATGATGAGGAGGACGACTCCGTACTCCTCTGGCCCGAGGATCCGAGCCACGACCAGCCCTTGGATGAACGCCGCAGCGGAGGCGAGCAGCTGTCCACTGGCCAGGGTGCCCGCATCCCGCGCGAAGCGGGAACGGATGCCCCGCCTCAGCGTCCCGAGCAGGCCACCGATTCCCGTGTCCTCGGAGTTCAGCGAGGTGCTCACGTCGCCCACCGCCCCACGTTCTTGCGCAGCTTCTTCCTCACGACGTCCCAGACCGTCTTCCGTCCCCGACCACGTAGTAGGGGGACGAAGTCTTCCCCGATGCGTGCGAGTAGGAACGGGTCTCCGCCTTGGAAGTTCGCCACCCGGCCGGCCACCCGGCCCCAGTGATTGCTTTCGTACCCCAACTCCCGGGAGATACGAACTGCGTCCTCACTTCCGATGCCCCAGGGATAGGCCAGGTGCTTGACCGTCTTCCCCGGGATCTTCGCCTCGATCGTCGCTTTCGTTTCCTCGAGGTCACGGCGGATCGCGTCGCAGCGTTGCTCCGACGATTCAGGTTCCGATTCGACTCGCGTCTTCCACATGCTCTTTCGGCGCTGTTCTTCCACCAGGCGATCGAGCTTCTCCTGCCAGCCCTCTGCCTCGAAGAACCGGCTCCCTCCGTTCTGGACGACGAACGACGTGCACACCTCCCGCAACTCGGGATCGTCGGGAACGTGCAGGGAGTCCGACATGCGCGGCGCAGCTGCGTAGACCGGCAGTCCCAACCGGGGCTGTACACGATAGGCGGACCGTCGGTCCTCCCACATCGTGAGACGGTTCGGATGGACGGAACGCACGAGCTTCGGGTGGACGTAGCCCCGAATCTGCGAGTCCGTGAAGACGAGGTTGTGGCTGAGAGTGTGGGCCTGGAAGTCGATCACGCCGCTCTCATCCATCACCCGCACTTCGTTCCAGGTCGCGAGCGGCGACTCGCTCGCGTCCCGAGACTCGACCTCGTCCAGCGTGGAGCGCCCGGCCCAAACGTCTTCCAAGGTCGGCCCCTCGCCCTCGCCGTCGTCGATCAGGCCGGGGATGAGGAAGACGACCGCGTGCATCCCGTACTTCCTCAGCAACGGCCAAGCGATCGACCAGACCTGGCCCATCCCGTCGTCGAAGGTCAGGAGGAGGCTTCGGGTCGCTTCCGGAGGGACGCCGTTCTTCTGGAAATCCAGGTACTCGTCACAGGAGAGCGTGCGGTACTCGTTCTCCGCGAGAAAGCGGAGCAGTGCCTCGAACGGTTCGGCCCGCACCGAGTGGAACCCGAAGATCGGCGGAAGCTGTCCCTTGGCTGGGTTGCGTCCGTAGACCAGGGCGGGATACCGCTGCAGCGCGAGATCGAGCGCGACCTGGCCGGCAGCCTTCCCGGAGACGTATCGACTCTCAAAGAGCACGAGCGACCTCCGAGCCGGCGTGGGCCGCAGCCAAGAGCGCGACGACCTTGTCGACGTTGACGTCCCGAGCGTAGACCCGCTCCGCATCTGAACGCGCGGCGGTAGCCAGACGGCTTCGCTGCGCTTCGTCTGCGTGCAACTCGACGAGGAGTTCGAGAAGGCGATCCTCATCGCCGGCCGCATGCGTCCGGCCGTTCCGGCCATCTTCGAGAATGTCGAGAACGCCCCCCACCGCGGACGCGATGCAGGGTAGCCCCGAGGCCATCGCTTCGATGAGCGAGTTCGGCATCGCTTCGCTGTCGGACGGCAGTAGGAAGAGGTCCGCTGCCTGGAGGTACTCCACCACGTTCGTCGTGTATCCCGTGAAGGTGACGTCGGACTCGAGGGCGTGATCGCGGACGAACCGGCGAAGCTCGGACTCGCACGACATCGCCTGCTGTCCTCCCCCACCTACGAGGACCAGATGGATCGCCCGCTCGGAATGGCCAGCAGTCTCCCCGGACAGGTCCTTCCCGCGAACCGCCAAGCCCGACGACCGCAGATCCACCCAGCGCTTCCAAGCGCGGAGGAGCATCTCCAGCCCCTTACCGCGATTCAGCTTCCCGGTGAAGACGCAGAGGAACGGGTCCGCAGGTAGTTCCAACTTCGTTCTCATCGCGGCGCGAGACTCGTCATCGACCGGTCGGTACACCGTCACGTCTGTACCGTTCGGAATCCACTCGATCCGGCCTGGATCGACACCGCAGGCGACGTACTCCTCGCGGACCACCCGGCTCACTGCGAGAAACCGATCTGCCTTCCGGAGGATCCCGTTCCTGGCGCCGACGAGGAGACGCATCCACCCCGGCACGGGCTGACCGTCCCGAGCCAGATACCCTCCCGACATTTCGCCGCAGCTCGCCATTCGCAGGACACACCTCTTCCCGAACCAGGACGCGGCCAGGACGCCGACGACCCCGAGCGTTCGAATCCCTGAGACGAGGATGACGTCGTAGCGATCACGCAGCGCAAAGAGCCGAAACAGAGACGGCGCCATCATCAGGTACTTGCCGGACCGGTTCTTCCCGCTAGGCCAAACACGAGCCACCGGAATCCCATCGACGTCTTCCCGGGCCGCGGCATCGGCTGGCCGCCGTTGCGTGACCACCTGACACTCGAGTCCACGTGCGGACAGAGCCCGCATGAGAAGACGCATCTGCGTCTCCCCCCCGCCCACGACGGGAAAGTAGCCTCCGATCAGGAGACAGACTCGGAGGTTGGACACGGGACCCTGCTGCGACGGACTCTCTCCTCATGCTGGCCGCACCCGGGGCCCCCTGGGTCCCGTCGGCCTTGGCTTCTACCCGAACGGCGCGCTGGACAACAATATAGGTAGGAAGTTCGGCTCGCCGCGAGAAACCTCCACATCCGTTACCAAATACCAATCAACACGTTGGGTAGCCACCAGAAACCGCCACGCCCGAGCCGGGCCACCCGAGCGCCGGGGTGTTCCCGCCCCGAGCCAAAGGTGTTCCCGCCCCGGACTAAAGGGGACCGGCCCCATCGACCGAAACCCGTGAATAGACGCCGTTTGTGACTTCGAGATACCCACCCGGCCCAAGATGACATGCCGGCCGGGACCGTTCGGGGTAGAGTCGGGTGAGACCGGCCAACACAAGGACCCAATGCCCAATACCGCAGCGCCAGACACTCCCGTCCGCGTCCTCATCGGGAATGACCATCTGGGCTATGGCGACGCCCTTCACGGCGTGGGCCGCTACCTGCTCAACATCACGACGAGCTTCGACCGGAGCCGAGTCCACCCCGTGCCCGTCATCCTCCGGCCCGAACCGCGCCTGTCCAAGTTCTTCGAAGAGCGCGGCATCGAGGTCCGTTGCCTCGGACGCTCCAAGAACGACCCACGCGCGCTGACCGACCTCGTCCGGATCATCCGGGAGGAGCGGATCGAAGTCGTCCACGTCCAGGCGTTCAAGTCCGACACCCTGGGGCGGATCGCGGGACGGATCACCGGCGTGCCGACCATCCTCCACGGACGCGACCGGATCGCGGAGCGCAACCTCCCCATGCTCGTCCTCGACAGGCTACTCGGACCGCAGACGAAGCACGCGCTCGCCGTCAGCGAAACGGTTCGCCAGTACCTCCACCGGGAGCGCTACATCCCGATGGAGAACATCGACGTCTTCTACCACGGTGTCGACCTCTCCGTCTTCGCGGGCGACCGCCCCGGCGACCGGGAACGGGTTCGTGCCGAGTACTCACTCGAGGGCGGCGCAGTCGTCGCAGGAACGTCGATCCGGCTTCATCCGTCGAAAGGGCACTGCTACCTCTTGGACGGAGTCGCCGAAGTAGTGAAGACCCACCCCGAGTTCCACCTCCTCATCGCCAACGAAGGGCCAGAGGAGGCCGCGCTCAGGGCGCAGATCGAGCGGCTAGGGCTCAACGAGAACGTCACGCTGACCGGATCGGTGAAAGACGTGCGCGCCTTCCTCTCCGCACTCGACATCTTCGTCATGCCCTCCCTATCCGAAGGGTTCCCGAACTCGATGCTCGAGGCGATGGCGATGAGCCGCCCGATCGTCGCGACCTCCGTCGACGGAATGGGCGAGATGCTCACGGACGGCGAGAACGCCTTGGTCGTCCCCGCCGCGGACGGCGCCGCGCTCGGCGAGGCTCTACTGCGACTCTGCGGAGACGAGGAGCTTCGTGGTGCGTTGTCTGCCGCGAGCCTCGAGTTCGCTGAGAACCTCTCCATCGAGCGGACGGTCGAGCGGCTGGCGGAGATCTACTACCGGGTCGCGCGGTCCAAGCAGGCGGCGAGGGCGGGGGAAGCAGTCCGCGCTTCGCGGTAGCCCCCGGTCGGCCTACACGCCTCGAGGTCGGGATAGGGGAGGCATCCGAAGACGCCTACCCCTCCCACAGATCCGGACGTGCAGATTTCCCGCATCCGGCTCCTCAGATCAGGGATTCGACACGGACGGGAAGAGTCGGTGTACGATCCGCGCAGCTGGAAGGGGGAAGCGGTCACGGAGAAGAGCCCAACGACGCCACGTGATGCGGGTGCGCTGGGATCGACGCCGGAGCCACTTCACCCAGGAGCGAGTCGCTTGCCAGGCAAGCACGCGGAGCAGCCGAGCGTTACCGCTCATGCCGTAGTAGGCATAGTGCCCGCGGAGCTTGCGGCAGAGGACTCGATGCTGCTCCGGGATCGGAAGGTGTCGATGTCGTCGGCACCATTCCGAGAGATCACGAAGCGATCGATGCAACCGGGACGAAGCCGTCTGTGGTTGCACCAGCCAGTGCCTCCGGTTCAGGGTACGGCGCCAGGTGAACGTGAAGCCGAGGAAGTCGAACGTTCGTCCCCTCGGCCCTCGCTCTCTGGGGCCTCCTGCACCCGGAGGGTGGAACGGAAGCAGGCGGGTCTTCTCCGGATGAAGACGGAGACCGAACCGCTCGAACCGTTTCGGGAGCGTCGCGAAGACCCTGCGGGCATCAGACTCCGAAGCGAACCCGAGGATCGCATCGTCCGCATAGCGAACGAGGATCGCATCTCCGGACAACCGAGGAAGAACCTCCTCGTGGAACCAGAGATCGAGCACTTCATGGAGATAGATGTTCGCCAGGATCGGAGAGACCACACCACCTTGTGGGGTCCCCTCCTTCGTTCGGCGCCACTGCCCATCTTCGAGAACTCCGGCTTTCAGCCACTTGTGGATCGTACGACGGAGCACTCCGTCTCGTACCCGTTGGTCCAGAAAGCTCCGGAGATGGCGATGGTCTAGATGATCGAAGAAGCCCTGGATGTCGAGTTCGATCACCCAGCCTCCTCCCCGACGCGTCATCCAGCTGTTCCAGGCCTGGATCGCCTGGTGGGCCGAACGTCCCGGTCGGTATCCGTAGGAACAGTCCAGAAAGTCCTGCTCGTAGATCGTCTCCAGCACCATCGCGACCGCTCGCTGAAGGATCTTGTCCTCGTACGTCGGGATCCCGATCGGTCTCGGCGATCCGTCCGCCTTCGGAACATACCTCCGCTTCACCGGGGGCGCGTAGTAGCTGCCGGTCTTGAACCGGCCGAGAAGATCTTGCAGGTTCTCCTCGAGATCCCGCTCGTACTCCTCCGCCGTCTGACCGTCCACTCCACTCGCACCGTCTCGGCGCGTCCGCCGCTGCGCTTCCCGTAGCCACTCCATGTCGATGTAGTGACCCAAGGTCGTCAGCGCCATCTTCGGCCGCCTCTGAGCCAGTTCTTCTATCCTTCGGAGTCGCGTGGACACCGTCTGGGAGTTCTGGTCCCCCATGGTCTTTCCCTCCTCCGGTTCCCTCATCCGGCTCGGCCTTCCCTCCACGGGCTCCCGTTGGGTTGGTTTCCCCGCTTCCTCGGTACTATGCCGAGCTCCGACATCTCCCTGCCCGTCCAGTCCCGCTCATGGGTTTCGCGGGACCTTGACCAGCGTGACGCTCCTGTTCCGCGTCCTAAGCTCCGAACGTCTGGAACTCAGGTCGTTCGCGGAGTCTTCTTCGGCGACTCCTTCTCCGTTCCGCCAGAAGCAAGGAGACTCTCCCGTGTTCCTGGACCACCCCCATACCTACATGCTCTGCCCCACGACCCCGGCTGAGGTCCCTCGGCTCGACCCGGCACGCCGAGAGAGTTTGCCTTCCGCCCCGAGAACGGCGTCGGCTCCTCGCTACTTCTCAGATTTCGGGGCTCCAATGAAAGAGCCTGCAGGATCCCTGTGTACGCTTCACCCGAGACGATCACCCGCTCGAGCGCAACACTCGGTCCCAACCGTGGGCCGTACGGCTGGCAGGACTCGGACCTGCTAGGTGGCTACGAAAGGTTTCCGATTCTCTTCCCCCTTTCCCAGGCTTTGCACGGCACACTCTCAGCGCTGAGACTCCGCGTCGCAGAACCCCGCGATCCCCGGCGTTACGCTGCGAACGGGCCTGACATGGACGCTGCAGATGCGCGTAGTCTGCCATGCTGGCCATACATCGCCGACCCCAACTTGTCGCCTTCGTGCCTCCTGAGCAGACTTCGCCGTGACGCACGTGTGCGAAGTTGCATGCTGGCCAGCCTGGCGCACTGCACGGTGTCGTCCCACCGCATGTTCGAGAGACACCCACCATTCCACATGTGTGCGACGTGCCATACCGACGAGACATCGCGGACGCAGAGGGTGTGCGAATGCGATGTTCGATCGAGCAGGGCCGTTTCCCCATGCCTGCGTCGCGGCATCACGGCCAGCATTCGCGGTGACGCATCGTGGTCACGCGGTTGTCTCGACTGACATGCACATGGACGACATGCTGCGAGGCGGAAGGTTGCCCGTACATCGGGTGCGCAGACATGTGGTCGGGCGTAATGCTGGCCAGCATCACGCATGGACGACATCCTGCTGCGGCTCAGGCTGAGTAGGTTCGCAGGTGATGCACGGAGGTGGCGGCCCCACCGGTAGTGCAACTTCAGTCGTCCCCGGCTCGACTCCGTGCTGCCGGCGATGACCTCTCCCGGCGGTTCGATCTGATCGGAGCGGCGCCCCCGGCTCTCTGTCGCCGAGAGTCTTCGTGCAGATACACGACTCGTCGCCATCGCGCCCGACGTGCCTTCACCCTTGAGAAACGGCCCAATGCGGCCGATGGGAGGATGATGGACGATCTGTCGGCGCGGGAGACCAGGCATCTCGGTTGCGCGCAGATCCGGATGAGGGAAGCACCGAGGGAGGAAGCGTGGATCTCGGGGTCGTTCTCGCCCTCTTCATACTACTCAGCGCCGGCTCGGGAATGGGTTGGGCGCTCGGTCGTTGGCAGAGATCGGGTTCCTCTCTGGACGCAGCCGAACGGGACGAGGGGTTCCCCAGCCCACCTGGTTCGAGTTCCCCCGCGGCACCTTCCCCAGCCGAGACGAGCGGTCAACTCCAGGCGTTGATCGACAGCACCTCGCAGTTCGTCATCTTCTCTCTCGATCGAGGGTACCGATACACCGCGTTCAACCAGCGCCACAGGCAGGAGATGTCCAAGGTCTGGAGTGCGGAGATCGAGATCGGGCACTCGATCCTCGACTACATGACCAACCCGGAGCTGCGAGCGCTCGCAAAGCAGAGCATCGACCGGGCCCTCGCCGGGGAGACCTTTTCGGAGACGAACCTCCAGCCCGATCTCCACATCCACTACGAGTTCTTCTGGAGACCGATCGTCCAGTCCGACGGGACCATTGCAGGCGTCACGGCCTTCATCTGTGACGTCTCCGAGGTCAGGAAGACCCTGAGTCGGTTCAGCATCCAGAAGGCCGCGCTCGAGTCCGCCACGAGCTCCGTCGTGATCACGAACGCGAACGGGACGATTGAGTGGGTGAACCCGGCGTTCTGCCAGATCACCGGCTACTCGAACGACGAGGTCGTGGGTCAGAACCCCCGCATTCTCAAGTCAGGGAAGCTGAGCGATGAGGTCTACGCCGAGATGTGGAGGACGATCTCGTCAGGTGGAACCTGGCGGGGGGAGCTGATCAACCGTCGAAAGGACGGAAGCCTCTACACCGAGGAGGCGACCGTCACGCCGGTGACCGACGAGCGCGGTACGATCACCCACTACGTTGGCTTCAAACGAGACATCTCCGTGCTCAAGAAGAGCCTCGAGGACCTGGAAGCAACGCAGGCACTCCTCAAAGAGAAGAATCGCCGGCTGGACGAGGCACTCGTCGCTGCCCGAGCCGCGGCGAAGGCCAAGGACGCCTTCCTCGCGAACATGAGCCATGAGCTCCGTACACCGATGAATGGGGTCATCGGCATGGCCAGCCTCCTTCGTGAGTCCGAGCCTCTGACAGATCTGCAGAAGGACCATGTCGAGACGATCCGGGCCAGCGGTCAGACTCTGCTCGCTCTGATCAGCGACATCCTGGACTTCTCGAAGATCGAGTCGGATCACATGGTGCTCGAGGAAACGTCCGTGGACCTCCACGACTTCATCGAGGAGACGCTCGAAGCCCTCGCTCCGATCGCTTGGGAGAAACGGCTCGATCTCTGTGTCGACATCGATTCCGCGGTGCCTTCCTCGATCGTCTGCGATCCGATTCGACTGCGCCAAATCATGACCAATCTGGTCGGAAACGCCATCAAGTTCACGGAGCAGGGCGAGGTCGTCGTCACGGTGGAGTGCTTGCCGGGAGAGGATGAGCATCGGCTCTCCTTCGGCGTGCGGGACACCGGAGTCGGAATCCCTCCCGACGTCATCGACCGTCTCTTCGAACCATTCTGCCAGGGCGACTCGTCGACGACGCGGCTCTATGGGGGAACCGGACTCGGGTTGGCCATCAGCCAGAGACTCGTCGGGCTCATGGGGGGACGGATCACGATCCAATCGGAACCCAGCGTCGGCTCCTTGTTCTCGTTCGACATCTGCGTCACCCCGGCTTCGGACTCCCTGGCATTGCCGGACCCGCCGGAGTGCCTGAGGGGTCGGAACGCATGGATCGTGGACGACAGAGAGGCGAGCCGCCGAACGCTCTCCCGTCACCTCGAGTCGTTCGGATGCGACGCGCTCACCTTCGACTCGGCGGCGGCCGCACTCGAGGGGCTCGAGACCCACGACCCACCGGATCTGGTGTTGGTCGATCTGTTCATGCCTGAGATGGATGGGCTCGAGTTCATCGGCCGGCTTCGTCGCCACGACCGGCTACGCGGCTCGAGCCGGGTGACCCCAACGATCCTCCTCCACTCCGGCGGACCCGAATCCGACCGTCGCCGTTCCGACGCAGGCCCGGCCACAGCAGTCCTTTCGAAGCCGGTCCGCCGCCGCCTGCTCCTGGAGGCGGCCACCATGGCCTGCCAGCGAGAAGGGACCGAGCCGAGGGACTCTGCGCCCAAGAGTCGCCCGACAGACACGGAACGAATGGCGGATCGCCATCCCCACCGGATCCTCCTCGTCGAGGACAACGCGGTGAACCGGAAGGTCGCACTTCGCATCCTCGCGCATCTGGGGTACGAAGCCGATGTCGCCGTGAACGGTGCGGAGGCCATCGAGGCGTGTCGCTCCGGCAGCTACGACCTGGTCCTCATGGATGTTCAGATGCCGGTGGTCGACGGACTCGCCGCGACCCGGGCGGTGCGGGCGTTGCCGGGAGCCCAGCCGAAGATCTTCGCCATGACCGCAAACGCGATGGAAGGCGACCGCGAGCGTTGCCTCGCCGCAGGGATGAACGACTACATCGCCAAGCCGGTTCGGATCGATGACATCCGGCGCGCCGTTGCAGCCTAGGACCTCGAACCCCGTCACCCGCCGGCTCTAGCGCGCCACCACCAGCTTCTCCGAAACCGTATGTCCTCCCGCGATCATCCGCACGAAGTAGACCCCTCCGCGAAGACCCGAGGTGTCGAGAGGCACGGAGTCGACCCGGGCCTCGTGCTCGCCATGGAAGAGCGTCCGCACTCTCCGTCCCAACGCATCGTAGAGAGCGAGATCGACCTCTCCAGCGTCCCGCAGCCCGAAGCGGACCATGGGCTGTGCGCCGGCCGTCGCAGGATTGGCGTGGATCCGCATCGTCAGGGGCGAGAGTCTCTCCGGGCTCGCATTGTCACCGACCGCACTCGGATCGAGTCCGACGAGATCGAGTTCCCACATACCTCGGCCGTACGTGCCGACCCGGAGGTACCCCTGCGGGTGCCAACGGAGGTCAGTGCAGACTACGTGCGGCAACCCGACGTTGAGTGGAAGCCACGCATCTCCCCCGTCGAAGCTCGCGTAGACACCGAGATCAGTCCCGAGGTAGACGCGATCGGGGTCGTCTCGATCGAAGACGACGGTGTTGCAGGGTTCGCCGGGAAGGTTGTGCGTGAAGTCGACCCAGTTCTGGCCGCCGTCGGTCGTCTTCAGCACCTTGCCCACTGCCGGGCTGTATGAACTCACCGTGACGAACATGACGTCGGGGTCGTTCGGGTGGATGGCGATGTCCGAGAGAGCGTTCCCCACGAGCAGGTGCGCGACCCGCTGGAAGGTCTCGCCGTGGTCGTCCGAGACGAAGACGTTCGACGCATCGCACACGGCCAGGTGATCACGCTGTGCCCAGCACTGGGCGATCGACCGACCTGCGGCGAGGCCCGGGGCCGAGGTCGCGTACCACGGCTGGCCTCCTGTCGTCGTCTTGTACAGAGTGATTCCGTGGGCGGTCCAGAGGGTCTGGTCGTCGCCGTAGTCCATGTGGGTGGGAGTCGCCCACGGGCCGGGTTCGCCGATGCCGTCGTTCGCAGGTACGAAGGTGGTACCGCCGTCCGTGCTCCGGTAGTGCTGTCCGAACTGGATCTGCGCCCAGACGATGTCGGCGTCGGCCGACCCGACCTCGCACTGGAATCCGTTGCCGTCGAGAACCTGGTCGAACGACGCGCCGCCGGTGTACCGGAGCGTACCGTTCCCCTGGCTCCCTCCCAGCGCCAGGCCGAGACTGAGCGTCGAGTGGTTGATGGCGGAAACCTGCACCGTGACGAGGCCTGAGTTGCGGGGAACAAAGGTCGCGCCGCCGTCCTCCGAGAGGTAGGAACCGGCCTCGCCTCCGAACCAGAGGACGGCGTCGTCGGACGGGTCGGTGGCGATTGCATGATGCGTCGCCGGAACGTTGGTCGCCCACTCGGTCCAGCTCGCGCCTCCATCGGTCGAGCGGTAGCTCGCGTTGCCGTTGCTGAAGACGAGGTCCGGGTCCGCCGAACTCACTGCGATGGCGAGCGCCTGCCAGCCCTCCGATCCGTCCTGCGTCGACCGGAGCTGCCAGCTGTCTCCGCCGTCCGTGCTCCGGTAGATCTCCTTGTCGCTTCCGCGGAGGACAGCCCAGTAGACAAGGTTCGGATTTGCCTGCGTCGTCGCGAGTCGGCAGTTGGCGATCGTATCCGTGGGTAGACCGCCGCCCAACAGCGTCCAGGTCAGTCCATCGTCCGTGGAACGGTACACTCCATCATCGGTCAGCGACTGCGCACACGCGTAGTAGGTGCCCGCCGAGCCCGGCTTCTGCTTCACGTCCTTCCACTGACCTTGGGTCATCAACTGCGTCCAGGTCGCACCGTCGTCCGTCGAGCGGAAGAGACCGTTGTCCGCGGCGCAGAGCAGCGTTCCCGTGGTCTCGTTGTACTCTAGCTCGAAGATGTCGCGGCCCTCCTCCACGTCGTAGCTGAGGCCGGTGAGCGCCCAACTCTCGCCTCCGTCCCACGACTCGAGGACGCCGACGCCGTGGACGAAGTCGCCTCCCCACCCTTCACCCGTACCGATCCACATGTGGTTCGGCTCAGCCGCGTCGATCTCGATGGCGCTCACGGCAAGCGACGGAAGGTCGTCTGTCATCGGAGTCCAGCTCGCGCCCCGATCCGTCGACTTCCAGAGTCCCCCGCTCGCACTGCCGGTGAAGACGATGTCCGAGTTGTCCGGATGCACTTCGATCGCGAGCGTCCGGCCGGCGACATTCGTCGGGCCCAGGTTGAACCAGGTCGGGAGAGTGGACCGGTCCTGGGTCGACTCGAACTCGCGGAGGGTCTGCCACGTGGAGAGGCGAGCGCGGGAGATGAAGTCGTCGTCACCCGGTTGCGGCGCCGGACCGGCGGGATTGGACAGCACGGGGCCGGCGAGAAGAGGTGTCGCAAGAAGAATCGCGGCGGTTGAGACGATCGAGCAGCGCCGAGGCATTGGTGAGGCCTCCATTCGAGAGGGAGTAGGAGGATGCTAGCGACCGGAAAGACCGTAGCAGAAGGCGACGCGGCAGGGGAACCTACACAGAGTATCGCCGACGGCACCGCGGGCGATACGGCGAGAGCGAGAGGAAGGGGCGCGAGAGAGTGAGGGGCGAGACATGATCGGATTGTCCATGGCAGCGAGCCTGATGCTCGGACTCTCCCTCGTCGCGGATCCGACAGGATCCCTGCGCCTGACGGTCACGTTCGAGGAAACGGGCGAGGCAATCCCGTGGGCCAACATCTCATCCGATCACCAATTCATCGGCGGAGTCACGGATAGCGTGGGAACACTCGTTCTTGGCGACCTAGAGGCGGGAATCTACCGAATCCGCGTGTCAGCCATGGAGTACCGACCGAAGTCCTTCGAACTCGATCTCGCGCCGGGTGAGAGTGCGTACAAAGACATCGCTCTGCAGCACCCCGGCCTGGGCCGTGAGTTGGCGGCCACCGTATCCGTCGGCGTGGACGTGTTTGCCCGTGATCGAGACTTCGACCTACGGATCGTGCCGGCGTTCGAGCAACTCGAGATCGGGAGCCGCCCGAGTTTCCTGGTGTCGCTCACGTACTTCGGCGAGGACTCCGTCGTCGTCGGAGCACTGGACGGGCCTGACGACATGCTTGCCAAATGCCCGCGCCGGAGTCTCGCGATACACGGGCCGAGCGGCCGGGTTCGGAGTGTGGTGATTGACGTTGTCGCGTCGGCCCCGCAGCCACCGGAGTTCGTCGTTCTACACGCAGGGGAGACCTGCTCCGCACGCTCGAGAGGCTGCGCACTTTCAGAGCCAGGCAGGTACATGGCGACCTACTCCTACCAAGCAACATGCACGGATGTGCGGGACTGGCTGGACTTCGGAGCCCAGGAGATCGATCCCGCGGCCCGTCGTGCGCTCGGACGTGTCGCCATGGTGACACTCGCGGATAGTGTGGAGTTCGTGGTGGCGGAGTAGCCTGTGCCCGTTGATAGCCACGCCCGGCCATCGGAGTTCTGCTAGCGGTCGGTTCGCGCTCCGGAAAGGGCCTCCCTGAAGACTGAGATCGGAATCACGACATCCCAGTCTTCCTTGCAGCCCCGCGCGTTCGGACTCGATACGGCTGATGCTTCTTCCATGCGCCAAAGCGAGTAGACGGTGTCGGCGAGTTGCCAACCTTCCTCGTCGAGATCACAGAACACCGTGAGGGTCTGACCAACTGCCGCCTCCGGGGCCTGAGCGGTCTCGGGATACCGCACGAACACGGTGTCGGCTGGTGAGATCTGGATGTCCGTACGGTTGGCCAGAACGAAGTCGACAACGAGATCGATGCCACCGGACCCTTTGCGACTAAAGTACAGCCCTCCGGAAGTCGGCGTGCTGCCGGCCACGGTGGCTCGGAGGATCACGTCGGCGTGCTTCGCCAGATTCTCGGGTCGGCCCCGGGCAACGATGCCCATGATCTCCTGGCGAGTAGCCCTCCAGGAGGTCGGCGCGACCCCAGCCATACGTGCCCAACGGGACACGAACTCATCGTTCTGGACCGGGCCACCTGCTGAGGAGTGCCGTTTGTTCGAAAGTTCTCCGTTGCACCGATAGAGAAAGCAGAGTTCCGGGACTCCCGCAGCCACGCGAAACTCGCTCGCCAACGATCCCCAGAATCGCACTTCGTCGCCGACACTCGGACCGTCGCTCTTCAGGATCTCGAGGATCCGCCCCTCGCACTCTTCGGCGTTCCCGAAGCCGAGGTCTGCGATTCGTCCTGTTGGCTCGGCCTCGATCACGGCGACGATCACAGATGCCTCGATCGCGGAGAGGCGCGCGATCCTCTCTCGCTCTGGCGTGTACTCGGCGATTTGCGTGCCGACAGCGCTCGTAGTGCCAAAGACCACGGTGGCGAGGATCCCGAGGAGGAGTGCGAGAACGCCGCATTGACGGCGTAGTTTGGGCCGGATCATCGGTTGGACTCCAAGCGTGGGACGCGGTACCCGATCGTAGCACCAGTCGGGCTTCGCCATGAAACCGTGCTTCCGGCTCCCCACGAGCTGCTCGGTCCACCACGAGGCCGGGCCCTTGACGCTGGATGCACGAAATGTGCATACTCATGCATATGAGAACTACCATCAACATCGACGAAACCCTTCTCGAGGAAGCGACGCGTCTAACTGGTGTCACGGAGAAGACAGCCCTGGTGCACCTGGGTCTCAAAGCATTGATCGCGCTGGAGAGTGCCCGCCGACTCGCGGCGCTCGGCGGGAGCGAGAAGCAACTGAAGGCCGGGCGTCGCCGTCGGTCGAGCGCGGCGTGATTCTGGTAGACACCTCGGTCTGGGTGGACCACCTGAGGAAGACTGACAAGCAACTGGTGTCGGTACTGACCGAGGGTCAGGTGCTCTGCCATCCATTCGTGATTGGCGAACTCGCTTGCGGAAACATCAGGAACAGGGCAAAGATCCTGGCGCTCCTTGCCGCCCTTCCTTGTGCTGCCTCCGCAACTCACGAAGAGGCGCTTTCGCTAGTGGCGAAGCGGGGACTTTCCGGACGAGGACTGGGTTGGGTCGACGCTCACCTGCTCGCTTCGTCCCTCATTTCGGGAGCACCGCTCTGGACGAACGACAAGGCACTCCGAAATGCCGCCAAGTCACTGAAGGCTGCCTATGCGGCTGGACGCAGTGGCTGAGCCCGACGGACTGCTTCTGCACTCGAGTCTCAGCGCTGAGACTGAACGCCCACTCCGGAATGGCTGGTCGCCCCCCCGGGTCCCGACCCTCCGCGGTTCTTCCACCCGCCGCGGCCTTCCCACCCGTCTCTCCCCTTTCCCATCCCTCGACCCCTTCCCATCCATCGACCCTTTCCCACGCCTCCCCCGTCCGTGTACTCTCACACCACGGGGTTGGACAGGAGGACATTCGATGAAGATCCGTCGTCACTCCCTGCCCAACATTTCCTCTGCCTCACTCTCCGACATCGCGTTCCTGCTCCTCGTCTTCTTCATTGCGACGACCATCTTCCCCACCGAGAAGGGGCTGGCGCTGCTTCTGCCCGCGGGTGGCGGGAAGATCATTCCTCGCACCCAGGTCGTCGTGCTGTCGGTCGAGAACGACGGGTCCGTGCTCTGGGACGACGTCTCGATCTCTGTGGAGACGCTCAGCGATCGGGTGGAGGAACGGCTTCTCGCAAAGCCGAAGAGCGTGTTCCTGATCGAGTCGAAGCCGGAGGCACCGTACCGGGCGTTCGTGGACGTCCTGGACGAGGTGAAGTTGGGCGGCGCGGATCGGATCTCGATCCGGAAGCCACAGGAGTGATTCACGGCCAACTACTTGGGCTCCGCTCGCCGTCTGGCGAGGAAGGCGCGGATGGCGTCCATGGCCGGATCCCTGTTCGTGCGGAAGTCCTGGGACGACATCTCCGCGAGGAGGTCGGGCGCGATCCAGATCCGTTTGTCTTCAGAGAGCGCATCCTGCCAGTAGCGGCTCGAGGCCGATACGGTGAGGCCACTCCAGGGAAGCACGATCGGATTGTCTTCTCCGACGAAGTTCGGCCGTGAGCCGGTCGGTTCCCCGACGAAGATGGGATGGATGTCCCAGTCGAGCCGGTTGACGAAGTTCTGGCAGGCCGAGAACGTGCTTCTCCCAATGATCACGAAAAGGTGACCTCGCTCTCGCATGGCGGGTGTGGCCCGGATCGCGTCGAGAAGTGGCGCGAGAAGGAAGTTGTTGCCGCCGTTGTTCCGGCGGACGTCGATCACGAGTGGCTCCTCGGGCCGTGTGGCGAGCGAGTCGAAGAGCGCCGCGGTGAACTCGGCGAGCGAGGGGCCGTGGTCGCGGTTTCGGACCGCGGCGAACTGGCAGTACGTGAGACCGTCCTCCGGAACGTACTCGGCCCAGTAGTGATCGTGCGGCGCCCTCCGCCAGAGGGGAGTGGGCGACGTCGCCTCTCGCGCCATCGTCACGTAGTTCGGCGGCGTGCCATGCATCCAGTGGTAGGGTACGGCAGCGAAGTGGACGGTCCTTCGGCTCCCCGTCGGCCCCTCGATCTCGACATCGAGCCCATCGACACCCTCGGTGATCTCGAGGCCCTCCAACACCTCGAGCACGGAGAGGAGACGGGGCGCGATCCAACGAAGGGTCATCGGATTGTCCCGCGGACTGACGGACTCGGCGCGACTGAGGGCCTCTTCCACCGAAACGTCGCCGATGCGCACGACCCGGCCACCGACCGCGTCTTCATACTCGGGCGCGGCCGCCAGCACGAAGAGGCCGTCGGTGAACGCGTAGAACTCAGCCGGAACTACGTGCCACCCGCCATTGCTCCACGGCCAGACCGCGGTGTGTCCGTCACCGATACGGGCCACGAGCTTCATCAACCGGGCCACGACCGCGGAGTCGTCGAGCGTGGACACGGCATCGGAGAGGGCGCGGAGCTCGGCTTCCCATTCACTCTCCGGAAGGACGCGGAACGGACTCCAGTGCGTCTCCCGGACCCGTCGATCGAGGTAGGCGAGATCGACGCGCCAACCGGTGACGCGGTCCTCAGGGGGTGGTGGCGTGGGCAGGATGCGCGTCTCGAAGAGCGCGGTTCCACGGATCGCGTCGAGGTCGTGGTCGGTCCGAAGGAGTTGCTCCCGGTCCTGGAGTCCACTCCGGATCGCTTCCTCGAGTGCTCCCACGGCGTCCTCGGTTCGGCCGAGGAGTGAAAGACAGCAGGCCCGATTGTAGAGACAGACCCCTCTCTCGAACCCGAGTTCGGCCGCCTGGCCGAACGCTTCGGCGGCCGAGGCCCAGTCCCCCATTCGGTAGCGCGCGTTGGCGGACTCGAGAAAGAACCGCCCTTGGCTGGGGTTCTCCGCCGCAAGCATGTCGAAAAGACGAGCGGCCTCGGGCCAGTCCTCCGCACGCCTCGCTGCCTCCGCGGGGCCGAGGAACCGGACCGCGGCGCTCTCGGCCGCGAGCACCGCCGCGCCTCGAGCCTTTAGGTCCGGGCCGCCGCTCGTCCCGGTCGACGCGGACGGTCCAGACACCGCCGTGGAGCCGGCCGGAAGGAACGCGGAGATCAGGCAGACCCAGATCGAGGGCACGAGCAACGAGGACAGCGAAGACAGTCGCATGAGCATCTCCCGGACGGCTGAGAGTTTGGGGCTGTGGAGTGGGACGTATGAGACCGAGTCGGCGTTTGAATCGGAGTTCGAAGAATCTGACAGGCGCTTCGAGACAGCGGTGCGCGGGAAGCGGCGCCGCGGCGGAAGGCAGCATCAGGAAGTGGTGCGTGGGAAGCCGCACAGGGAGGCGTCTCCCGGAATCGGGTCGCAGGTTCCGCGGAACGGAACCCCGCATCGCGCACCCATCTTCCCGAGGCTACTTCACGACCCCGCTCGCCTCGAGCTGCGTCAGGATGGCCTGCGCATAGGGCGCAACCGTCGGATCAGCCAGCACCTTCCGATAGAGATCGGCGGCGGCCTGAATCTGTCGCTGGGCCAGGAGCACGTCGGCCTGCAACAGGTCGGAGGAGGCCCACCAATCCGGTCGGGCACCTTCCTTCACGAGCTGCGGCACTGCGGAACGCCTCTCCGCGCCGAGTGAAAACAGGGTGCCAGCCCGCAGCTCGGGCGGCGAGCCCTTGCGGACTTTCTGGAGGATCTCCTGGAGCTGGAGACGCGACTCGTCGATCCGCCCCATCGTGTGAAGGAGATAGGCTGCGCTCTCTCTCGCAGAGACGAGGTCGGGTTCGGCCTCGATGGCCGCCGCATACTCGCGCACGGCGTCGTCGAACCTGCCTTGCACTTCGTTGAGCTGGCCGAGGTTCTGATGACCGATTCCGCTGGTCGGGTCGAGCCGGACACCCCGTTCCAGGTGCGCGCGTGCGTCGTCGAGCTTGCCTTGGCGCGCAAGGAGCGTCCCCAGATTGACGTTCGCCTTCGCGAGGTTCGGATCGATCTCGAGAGCCTGACGGTATCCATCCATCGCACCGGCCGTGTCGCCGGACTTCTCCGCGATGACTGCCTGGCGGAAGACATACTGACCATCGGAGACGCCCGCGACGATGCCGGTGGGAGCGAAGGCGGAGATCAGACCGAAGACCACCGCGATGGCGACGAACGACCAGGCCGCGACAGGACGGGTCGCACCGGAAACGTAGGTCGCTCCCGTCTCGGGAGAACGTCCTCGCACGATCCCCCAGAACTCTGCGAGTCCCCCGGCGGTGAGCACGACCATCCACGGGACGACCGGCATCCGGAACCGCGCGGTCACGAAGAACACGGCGACGCCGATAGCGAGAAGGAGTGCCGAGGCGACGAGCCAACGCGCGACCGGATCGCGTCGACAGAAGAGAAGCGCACCCAGCGCAGCGCCGAAGACGAGCACGGCCATTCCAGGAAGGGGGACGCGGAGGAGGGGCGCGTAGCGGGACTCGTACTGGAACGACTCGACCTGCGGAATCTCGTAGTTCGTGAAGAAGAACCCGAGCTTGCGGAAGAAGAGCGACGCGGTGCGGCCTGGGTTCTCTGTCATCTCCTTCGTGGCGCGGTTCCACCAGAACCGGTCGGCCGAACGGCGATCGACGACGATGGTGGCATCGGCACTGGACTGCGTAGAGCCGTCAGCGCCGATACCCGAACGGCCGGATGACGGAACCGCACCGCCGGAAGTCTGCGCGTTGCTGCCGTCCGTTCCACCCGTGCGGCCCGGAGTTTCCGCAGCTCCATCGCGGACGGCCGCTCTCTCTGCCTGCAGCATCCTCATCGCGAGCCGCATGCCAAGGAGGTCCCGGTTCTCTTCCATCCCCGACGGTCGCACGTATGCGCCGTTCGCCTCGGGTCCGTTCCCGATGTAGAGGTTGATGCCGCCGTTGAGCGCAACGAGCGACGGCGCGCCCTTCGACGCGTTGTACCCGAACGTCACACTGAGCGGAAGCGCGAGGCCGAGGAGGATCCACGCCATCCCGAGCCATGCGGACTTCGCTTCGTCCGCCGGCACCTGCCAGAACGGGCGCCGGTCCCGAAGGCCGCGCGCAGCGGTCCCACGGCCGCGTTCCCCATCGCCTCCTGAAGTGGCCAATCCGAATGCGATGAGCGGAAGGAGAAGGACGAGCGTGACGGGCTGGGCCCAGACGAGAAGGCCGAGGGCCAGGCCGGTGCCGATTCGGCCAGCGACACCGGCATCTCCCGTGACGACACGGTAGCCGAGCGCGAGCACGAGGGCAGAGAGACCGAGCACCCAGGACGGCGGAAGAAGGACACCCGTGTAGAAGATCGCGGGACCGTAGATGCTGAGGAGGACACCCGCGATCCAAGCAGCGACCGCACCCTTCCACTTCCCCGCCACCCACGCGACGCACGCCGTCGCGAGCACGGCCGGAACGAGGTGCGCGAAGAGCGCCCGCACAGGATCAGCGCCGAGAACTCGATATGCGATCGAGAGCACGACCGGGAAGAACGGCGCCTGTCCGAGCGGCTCTCCGCCGAAAGGCGGGGCTTCCAGGATGTGACGCGCCCACGTGTCGTAGATCTCGAGATCGAGGCCGAGGGTGCGCCAGAACGGATTGTCTGTGGTCGTGAGGTAGACGATCCGGAGGATCAGCGTGAGGAGAGCGGACACGCCGATCGGAAGAGCCAGGTCCCGCATGCCGATACCTTTGGCCCGGCTCGCTCGCGACGTCGTCTGACCTTGCGTCTGACCTTGTGTCCGGCCAGGCGTCTGGCTGGGCGCCTTCCCCTTGCGGTGAGCACTTCCCTTGCGCTTCTCGTCCTTCAACTCGCGTCTCACTCCTCGTACGTCGACTTCGCGGTTGCCAGTCACCGGATCCGGCGAAGGGTACCCGACTCGACGTTGCCGTCGTAGAGGTAGACGGCACGATCTGGGTAGAGGTCGGCGAGACGCTGGTTGTCGGCGCCGAAGTCGTTGGCGTAGATCACGGGTGCGTCGGCCAGGTTCGGCTCCTGGAAAGCGAACCCACATCCGTATTGGATGTAGCGCAGAGTCGGATGGTCCACCTTGGGCTCCGCGAACCTCGTGAACACGAGGGCAGGAAGCTCCGCGTCGCGCTCCACGATCTGATGGAGCGCCGGGCCAACTCCCCAGAACGACGGGCCGAAGTACTGGAACGCACTGGCCGCACGAAGGGGCGACCCCGCCGGCGCCCCACGGAGCGGTTCGGGAGGCTCGAAGAGGAGCGGCCAACGGGTGGCGAGCCCGATCGCGGTCGGTATCGCGATGAGGAGCACGGGAACGATGAGCGCGAGTGCACGCGTGCCGGTCGGCGTAGCTGTCGCCTTGGCAGTCGGCGTAGCTGTCGCCTTGGCAGTCGGCGTGGCCGTCGCCTTGCCGGTCGACTTGGCGGCCGTCCCAGTGGACTTAGCAGCCGTCCCGGTCGACTTGGCCGTCCCGGTGGACTTGGTAGCCGACGTACCGTTCGCGCCACCCCTCGCCCCGAACATTCCGCCGACGACCGTCCCCAACCGCACCAATCCCCAAGCCGACAGGAGCAGGATCGGGCCGAGCGCTTCGTACGCGTAGCGCGGCCCGAAGCAGAGATCCGAGTACCAATAGAAGACGTGTACGCCGAGGAGCGAGACAGGAATCGAGAGGAGCCAGAGTCGCCGGGCGAAGAGCGTACCGGGCAGGAGCCCCAACGCGAGCGGCCAGAGCGACGTGACCGGCCACTCGAAGAGACGGCCGTTCAGCGCTCCCACCTGCGCGCCGAGCTGACTCATGCCTCGCGCGAACGTGTGCGGCGGCTGCCCCCAGCTTCCCTTACCAAATCCGATTCCATGTGACGGTCCGTAGAGCACTTCGTACCCGAAGAGCGTGGGCGAACCGTTCGTCGCCGCGTTGTAGGCGAGAAGGAGCAGCACTCCCAACGCACCGGTCCCGAGAAACGCACCCCAGGCAGTCCACGAGACCTTCATCCCTTGCGGGGCCGACGCACGTGCGCGCGGGGCCGGCCGTGCGGGTGGGGCCGGCCGAAACATCGTCCACGCCGCGTGCAGCAGGATTGGAAGCGCAACCCCGAACGCGGAGAACGGCCTGGCGAGAAGTGCGATCGCGAGCCCCAAGCCGCCGAGAATCGCGGAGGAAAGCGCGCCGGTCCGAAGAAGGCGCACGTATCCATAGAGTCCCCAGGTCGCCGCCGCGAGCGCGGTCGGGTGCGACATGAACTCCGCAGACATGAGGAGGAAGAACGGAGAGACGAGCGCGAGGATCCCGGCGATCCGGCCCACGAGCCGCCCTTCGTCGCCGCCGAAGAGTTCAGATCCAAGGAGCACGACGGCAGCCACGAAGAGCCCGCCCATCAAGGGGTCGATGATCCAGGGCGCGCCGACGAGTACGCCGAGCATGAGAACCGCGGGGTGGCCGGGGGGATACTGCGAGTACCAGTGACCACCGTCCAGAATGACGTGGTGGTACTGGAAGAACTGCGGGAGCGCGGGAGCGGGAGCACGGAGCATCCCGTCTGCGAAGATGCGCGCCTGGAAGAGCTGCGCGATCGAGTCCTGCACGTGTGGCATGGCCGCGAAGACGCGGTGCGAGAGCACCGAAGCGACGACGAGAGCGACGAGGCCGAGTCCGAATGCCCAGACAACTTGGGTGCGGTCTGCTCCGAGCGGTTCGGAGCCGTCTCGCGGGGACTGTCTCACCCGGCGGAGTGATCGGGCGCACCGCCCGGCCCACGGCCCGAAGCGTCACCCGACGCATCGTCCGACTCGTCACCGGACGGATCGCCTTCCTCGTCCGACGAGGCAGACGCATTGAGCAAGCGGCCGGCGACCCGGACGTCACCGTTTCTCTGCGTCCACTGCTGCTGGTCCGCGTACTCGAGAAGCGGAACGCCCTGCTTCCGGGAGACGCCGAGGATCTCTTTGAGGTCAGCAACTGCCATGTCCGAGTGACTCGCGAAGTAGCCCTGGAGACGCTCCTTGAGGTCCCGAGCGTAGCGTCCGTGCACCAGGATCTCGGATGGCAGCCGCACGGCATCGCCGCTGGAGAGGAGGAGCGTCAGCATCTCGGGCGCGAGCTTGTCGGACTGGTACGGGAAGAGGAAAGAACGCTGGGTCGGCCCTGAGTAGCCGGCATCCTCCAGCTCCGTGAGCATCTTCGCGCGGAGTTCTTTCATCGGCGGAGTGAGCTTGAGATCGGGGCCGGAGCGACGCACGCGGTCTCCACTCGCGAAGAGCCGTCCCGCTTCGATCTCCAGACGGATCCAGGCTTCCACCGTTTCCGGGTGCGCGGCCTTCTTGAGTCGGCTCTTCAGCTCACTCTTCTGCGGGCCGAAGCGGAGACGGTACTGCTTCTCGTGCTCCAAGATCGCCTCTTCGAGCGCACGTCCGACTTCCGCGAACGGTTCCTCGGCCACGAGTCGGGTGCGTCCGACGCGAAGAAGGCGTCCTTCGTCGACGAGCTGATCGACCGCGGACTGGATCTCGTCCGGCGGCTGTCCGAGCTGCTGTGTGAGTTCCGAGAGCGCGAGACCCTGTCCGCCGCGCGTCTTGATGACGTCGTGGACGCGGTCCTCCTGCGTGCCTTCCTCGGCCATGCGGAGCGCGTCGAGATCTTCTGCGCGGTAGCGACGACGGCGCGACTCGGACACGTCGATGACTCGCCCGCCACCGAGCGTGTGCATCGGCGAGAAGCTCCGGACGACGAACCGGTCGCCGCGTTCAGCAAGGGCCGGCGCTTCGAGTTGGATCTGAGCGAGACAGGACTCGCCCGCGTTCAGCTCGTCGCTCTCGAGGAGCAGGATCCGGCCCATCACTTCGCTCGCGCCGAGGTAGAACCGGATCCGCATCCGGTTCTGCACGGGACGACGGAGTTCCTGGATCGCTTCGAACCGCACGTCGAGTTTCACGACGGGGTCGAGCGCGTCGCCCTTGACCAGCCAGTCACCGCGGGAGGCACGCTCGCGCGGCACGTTGTGAAGACAGACGGCGACCCGCTGTCCGGGCGTCGCCTCCTCCACCGAAGCCTTGTGCACCTCGAGCGCTTTGATCCGCGTCTCGATCCCACGCGGCTGGAGGCCGACAGGGTCCCCGACCCGGAGCGGACCGCCCCAGAGCGTTCCGGTCACGACCGTCCCGAACCCTTCCATCGTGAAGACGCGGTCGACGGGAAGCCGGGTGAACCGGCCGCGCTTCCGCACTTCGAGCCCAGCGAGGACGCGGTCGATCTCGGCCCGGAGGTCGTCCATCCCTTGTCCGGTGAACGACGACACAGGAACGATCTTCGCGCCCGCGAGCGACGTCTTGG
The DNA here is from genome assembly GCA_020633975.1 of Candidatus Eiseniibacteriota bacterium. Lineage (GTDB taxonomy): Bacteria > Eisenbacteria > RBG-16-71-46 > CAIMUX01 > CAIMUX01 > JACKCR01. The sequence goes on from JACKCR010000002.1 coordinate 2,222,516, forward strand.
CGAGGTAGTCCTCGACATCGGAGTGCGCGAGCTCGAGCCACTCGGGGTCGACCAGGTCCACCTTCGTCAGCGCGACCACGCCCTGGTGGACGCCGAGGAGCTGGATGATGTCGAGGTGCTCCCGGGTCTGGGGCATGACGCCTTCGTCCGCCGCGATGACCAAGAGGATGAGGTCGATGCCGCCCGCTCCCGCGAGCATGTTGCGGATGAACCGCTCGTGCCCGGGTACGTCGACCACACCGCAGCGAGTGCCGGAGGGTAGGGTGAGAGAGGCGAACCCGAGTTCGATCGAGATGCCCCGCTTCTTCTCTTCCTTCAGCCGGTCGGTGTCGACCCCGGTGAGCGCGCGGATGAGCTGCGTCTTTCCGTGATCGATATGACCGGCGGTACCGATGATGGCTGCGCGTGTCGACATGGAACCGGGAGGGTAGCAGAACCGCCGGTACGGCATGAAGCTCGAGTCAGTGGGATGTCTCCTCGATCCCCGTCCCTGGACTCCTAGTTCGGCTGCCCGGCTCAAAGCGGTCCATTGAGGGGACCGAACTCGCCCGGATCGGCCGGTATCAACCGAGCCCGTCGCACCCTCTGCTCCGACGACACCCCAAGGACACCAGAGGAAGGACGTCCCGATGCGAACCCTCCGAACGCTCTCGCTCCTCGGCCTCGCCGCCGGGGCCCTCGTCTTGGCCGAGCATGCCACCAACACCCCATCTCGAGCCGGCGAACCATCCAGTGCGGGCGCGGTGGCAACGAATTCAGGGGCCGACGAGGACCGCTCGGTGCACGTCCTTCGGGCGACCGTGGACGGGACGGAAGAGGAGGTGCTGGCCAAACTGCGACGGGCGGTCGAAGAGAGCGGGCTGCGCGTCATGAGCGAGCTCCACCAATCGAAGGCGCTCGCGACAGCCGGAGCGACCGTGCAGTCGGAGACGTTCTTCGTCGGGAACCCGGAACTCGGGAAGCACCTCTTTGCGATCGAACCGGGTGCGGGCGTCGTCCTTCCGATGCGGATGAACGTCTACGTGGACGCAGCCGGCCACACGACCATCGCCTACATCCCACCTTCGCTGGAGCTGGCAGCGTTCGGAAACGCCGATCTCGACAGAGCCGCCCAGAAGCTCGACGCGAAGCTCGCCGGGATCGTCGAGTCCGCCCAGCACTGAGCAAGACGACGACGACACGAGTACGGACGTTTCGCGCCGGCAACTGCGGTGGATAGACGAAGACGCCGCAAGAGGGTTCCTCCCGCGGCGTCTCGAACATCAGATCGAGCAGAGACTACCGGTAGCTGGACTTGATCCGGCCCCAGGTGGACTCGTGCGTCGGAACGATCGGCTCTTCGTATTCGTAGATCACCGTGACGCTGGCAGACGCGGACGTCGCGAACTGGAGGATCAGGTTCCCCGCGCCAGAACCGTTCGACGCACCCATCGCGCTCACGGGCAGGTCGATCGTGCCGTTGCCGGTGAAGAGGGTGAGATCGTTCGAGTCCGTCGTCACGCTGGACTCCATGTCGTCACCGCTCAGGTCTTCGTAGGTGCGACCCGAGTCGCCGAGGAAGTCGATCACGCCGTCGAACGCCAGTACGTTGTCGTTGGTGGCAGCGAGCGGCAGAACGGTCACGAGCGACGAGAGGTCGGGGCGCTGAAGGTCGATCTCAGCCGCGAGGTTCATCGTCACTGTAGCCGGAGCATTGTCCAGGCTCTCGAACTTGGCCGAGCCTTCGACATGACCGCCCAGCTCGAACGTGACGCTGAGGAGAGTCCCCAGGTTCGGATCGAACTGCGGGAAGGACACCGTGTCGTTCCAGTTCGTCGAGGCGAGGTTCACCGTGTCGTCGTACTGGACGGTAGCGATATTGGCGCTAGCGGAGCCGGCCAAAGCCAGGGCGCCAACGACCATCGGCAGCAATAGCAGTCTCTTCATCGATGTCGTCCTCATAGTGGTAAGGGTCGGGGCTCCGCGGCAGAGCCTTACGAAAACAGACGCGTAGAACGCGTGCGGAGAGTATCACGGTATTTTGTGATCACGTCAATCTCGTTCTCGCAGGACGGCCACTCCGCCGACCGCAGCCCGCCAACATCGCAAATCACTCACTGAAAGCGACTTATCAAGACCACCTCAGACACTGGTTTCACTTCTGAGGTCCCAGGTGCGGAGGCTTGGGCGCGGATACCAGCTCACTACCGGCCGCCTTGGTACCCCGCCCGGGCCACCGCGTCCGCGTACAGGGACAGGAGTTCCGTCCGTTGGACCGACCCCAAGAGCCGCATCTCGTCGAGTGAGGAGACGACAGGGATGTTCCGGAGCTCGCTCTCGAGGACGAGCGCGAGCGCATCGGAGAGCCGGAGGTCCGGTGTGAGACAGCGAGGCGGGGGCCGCATCACGTCATACGCGATGACGGCTGGGTAGTCGTCCCCCGTCTGGAGGAACTCCTTCAGGTCCTGGAGCGCGACCACCCCGGTGAGACGGAGCTCCGGGTCGACGACCGGGAGGAAGTTGTTCGAGCTCGAGAGGAACCGCTTCGCGATCCCGCGGAGGGGCTCCCTCTCTTCCACCGGAGGGATCGGCGCCCGCATGAGATCCCCGACCGACCGCTCCATGGCCGAAGCCGTCGGAGCCGCCCGGGCGACCGCGACGTCGTGGAGGCGCTGCGTCTCCGCGTAGATCGAGCGCGGGTGGAGACGGCGCGAGACCACGGCCGAGACGACGCAGCCGAGCATCACGGCCGGCATCAGCGAGTAGTTCAGCGAGATCTCGAAGATCATGATGACGGCGAGGAACGGCGACTGGGTCGTCGCCGAGAGCATGCTCCCCATTCCGACGAGCGCGAACGCTGCGGTGGGAAGCGACTCGAGGTAGCCGAAGTGATGGAGCACCGTCCCGAAGAGACTCCCGGCTGCCGTACCGAGGAAGAGAGTCGGCGTGAACACACCACCGACAGCACCGGAACCGACCGTGAGCAGCGTGGCGATCGCCTTCGCGAAGAAGAGCCCGAGGAGTGCGATCAAGACGTAGTGGCCGTCGAGGATCCGGTTCGCGGCGACGTATCCGTTCCCCCACACTTCCGGGAAACGCGTGGCGATCAGTCCGACGAGCATCCCACCCAAGGACATCCGCAGAAAGAGCGGTGCGCGGATCTTCGCGAAGAGGGCCTCGGCCCCGAGGAGCGACTTCATGAAGAGCGCACCCAACACGCCCGCGAACAGCCCGAGGACGACGAAGAGCGGGAGGAGGAGCACTGGCGTCACGGCGATCGACGGGATCTGGTAGAGCGGCTCCATCCCGAAGAACCCTCGCGAGACGATGCAGGCGACGGCCGAGGAGAGCACCAAGGGGCCGAACGAAGTCGGCGAGAAGTTGCCGAGCACGATCATGGCGGCGAAGACAGCGCCGCCGATCGGCGCGTTGTACGGCGCAGCGATTCCCGCCGCCACCCCACAGGCGGTGAGCAGCCGAAGTCGATACGGAAGCGGTGTCGAGAGCTGACCGAGCTGCGATGCGAGCATGGCGGAGAGCTGCGTGATCGCGCCTTCGCGTCCGATCGAACCTCCCGACACGACGGAGAAGAGAGACGAGAGCGTCTTGACCAGGCCCGCTCGGAACGAGAGCCGTCCGTCCCCCACCGCCACGGCCTCGAGGAGGTTGCCGCCTCGCTTGGGCGCGAACCGGAGCCCCAAGTAGAGGATCAGCCCCGCGACGAGCGCACCGACGGTCGTGACCACGACGCGCTGCACCGGAGGTAGCAGCTCCGCAACCTCGACCGGATCCCCTTCGTGACCGAGGAAGAGCCAGATGAGTGAATCCGTCCCCCGGGAGAACGCTAGGTTGACGAACCCACCGATGAGACCGACAGCTCCGGCGAAGAGCAGGTGGACCACCTCCTCGCTGAACCGGAACCGCTCGCGGATGCGTAGCGCTTGTTTCCAGTGTCGACGGAGCACACGGCGCACACGAATCGGCACTCGCGACCAGCGCTCCCGACCCTGCGCCGAGAACGGCTTGTCAGGACGGAAACTCGTCACGCCGAAGAAACTCGCGCCCACGCGGGAGCCGGAGCTTCGAAGGCGACGCGAACCCCGCTCACCGGATGAGTGAACTCGATCCGAGCGGCATGGAGACACATCGGCGGGTCCTCCGGCGTCAGCAGCGGATCCGTCCCCAGCTGGCCACCGGTTCGGTAGACCGGATCTCCAACGACCGGAAGCCCCAAACTGAACAGGTGCGCCCGGATCTGGTTCGTACGTCCGGTGATCGGAACCGCTTCGAGAAGTGTCGTCCCATCCTCGAACGTTGGGCCCACGCGAAGAGACGACGCGATGTTACCGGAGACGATCGGAACACCCGCGGGCGACAGGACCCGGAACTCTGTTCGCGCGGAGAGTCCGTTCGGATCGACACCCCGGGCGCCCGCCTCGATGGGAGACGTCCCGATCGGCTCGTCGACGACGAACTCCGCCTCCGCGGGAACTCCGTGGACTCGCGCGAGGTAGCGCTTCCGCACTTCACCGCGCTCGAACTGCGGCTGGAGGAGTGACGCGACGGCCCGGGTTCGGCTCAGCACCATCACTCCGGTGGTGTTCGCGTCGAGTCGATGCGCCGGCCGAAGTTTCTCCGACGTGTACGCCTCGTGGAGGAGATAGGTCAGCGAGTTTCGGTTGAACCGTCCGCTCGGATGGACGGGAAGCGGGGCTGGTTTGTCCAAGACGACGATCGACGCGTCTTCGTGAAGGATCCGGATGCTGCCGTTCACCCGCGGCTCGACCGTCTCCGGGATCGTGTAGACGAGCACGTTCCCGGCGCGGAGGACCGTCGCGGTTGTGAGGGTGGGACGTTCCGCGCCGGCGCCTCCGCCAGCCTCCACGCCGGCACCTTCGCCAACCTCGGCGCCTGGACCGGGTCGTCCCGCATTCTCCATCCGGAGAGCCCCCGACTCGATCGCGGCGCGCCATTCCGCCTCCGTCGTCGTGACTCGCATCGACGTGAGGAACTCGAGGAGACGCATCCCGTCGCACCGTCCCGGGATCCGGATCGGCCTCTGGTTGACGTAGGGGACGCTTCCAGGCAAGTGCGCTGCCACCTCGCGAAGACGCCGGTTCCTTCGCGCGACCCGCTCCGCCCAACGCTCTTCTTCGGGCTTCCAGCAGTGAGGGCAGGTCACGCCTTCTTCGAACTCGTCGGAAGCCTGTTCTTCCGGCGTGAGGGTGGCGTGGCACGCGAAGCAGCAGGCCGTTCCCGTCTCCTCTAGGTTCGGGGCGAGCGCCGTCCGCTTGTCGAAGACGAAGCACTCCCCCGTCCAGTGGTCCCCACCGCACTGCTCGAAGTAGTCGAGGATACCGCCGTCGAGTTGGTAGACGTCACGGAAGCCGGCGCGTTCGAGAAGCGGAGCGGCCTTCTCGCAGCGGATACCGCCCGTGCAGAAGGTCACGAGTGTCGCGTCCTTGTAGTCCGCGGGGATCTGGTCCAAGACGGCCGGGAAGTGACGGAAGTCATCGAGCTCCAGGCCGAGCGCACCCTCGAACGTACCGAGGCGATACTCGAACGTGTTCCGCACGTCGAGGACTCGGATGTTCTCCCCTCGATCGAGCCGCTCCTTGAACTCGGCCGGGCTCATCCTCGGCGACGTGTACCGCGCGGGATCGATGCCCTCGACCCCGAAGGCGATGATCTCCTTCTTGATCTTGACCAGCATCCGGTTGTGCGGAACGTGCGAGCTGAGGCTCTCCTTCACCCGGATGTCCTGGAAGCAGGTGTCGGCACGAAGAACGGTAAGGAACCGATCGACCGCCGGACGCGTCCCGGCGAGGAAGAGGTTGATCCCTTCCGTACTGAGGAGGACGGTGCCGCGGAGGCCCAGTTCGTTCGTGAGGCCGGAAAGAGCCGTCTTCCGCTCCTCGAGTCGATCGAGGGCGACGAACTTGTAGGCCGCGATGTTGACGATTTCGGTCATGTACAAATCCCACTTGGAGAGACGCCGACATCCGCCGGATGCGGAGAGGGAGCAAAGCTAGCACAAGCCCTGGGGCTCCGCCCTTCTGCCGTCCGGTCGAGGCCGAGGTTCGGGGCCGCGCCCGCGGGAAGCCGCGCGGGATGTTGCCGCATGGCAGCCTTCCCCTCTATGCTGATTTCGTCGGGTGTGGGAGAAGTCATCATGTCGCCACGAAACGTAGCGCCCCACAGCCCCGCTGGCCAGATTCTCTGCGTCCGTCTCGCTCTCCTCACCCTCGTCCACGGCCTGTTCATCAGCGGACTCCTTGTCCTCGCGGCCTCGGCGGCAGACGCGACGATCGAAGTGCGAAGTGAGTCCCCGTCGGGTGGCCCGCTCTTCCGGTTCTGGAGCCGGTCCGAGTCCGTCGTCTTCGAAGGCACCCTCACGGAGGTGCGGCGCCACCAGCAAAGGAACCCGAGCGTCCACTGGATAGGCGTGCAGGATACCCTGGTGTTCTCGAACGTCCGCGCTTGGAAGGGAACTGTCGGAGACACGGTGACTGTGCTCGACCACGGCAAGCAGTTGGAGCCATACGTTGGGCAGTCCTTCCTCGCATTCGGGAGCCGGCCTGGCGGATCGAGGCACCCGGCGTGGACGGGACAGCTCCGTCCCCTCGCCCCGACGGAGTTCGCCCAGGCCGAACTCATCGCCATCGAGATCCTGTCTCGGAACCCAACCCTGGAGGAGTTCGCAGAGGAGTACGTGGGGGCACTGCTCGAGCGACTCCCCTCGCTCGAGTTGACGGTCCCTGAGGCATCGGTCCCCGAGGCATCGGCCCTCGAAGCACCGGTCCTCGAGCCGTCCGCTCCCTATGCATCGGCCCCTGACCTCTCGGCCCAGGGAAGCGAAACGGGGGCGCAGTGGCGTCGCGCGGAGTACCGCAGCGCCGTGGAAGAAGGGGTCTCGAGCCTACCCTACGTGTCCCGCGCACGAAGGTCGGAGTTCGAGGAGTGCCTCGTACGCGAGGTCCAGGATCCGGCTCGGACATACGATGTCCTCTCCACCGTGGCGCGAGCCGCCACGAACGAGTCTTCGGATCTAGAAGGTTGGCTCCTGGATCGTCTCGAGGATCCACTCCCCCACGTACGCTCGCGAACAGCGCGAGTGCTCATCCAGGGACGAAGGACCCGAGAGGAGCCCTACCGATCGGCGGTGCGCCGCCTCGTGGATGACCCAGACGTGGAGGTCGCCCGAACGGCGATCCACGTATACGACTTCACGAATGTCCCGGCGGAAGACCGGCCGTTCGCTCAGAACTTCCTCTACTCCATCGTAGCGGACCGGGATTCACCGCTCCGCGCGGACGCGGCCGACGCGATGGCCACCTGGATGAAACGACTGGACGAGCGGACGCTCCTCCTCTTCCTGCGCGACGACGACTTCGATGTCTGGCATCCCATTCTCTCCGAGCTTCCGCTCACACTCGGGGACTCACTCTCGCTGGAACTTCTCAGCTGGCTGGACCGCCCGGACCGACACGACGATGCCATCGGGCGGATCCGAACCCGCGTCTGCGACAGTCCGTACTTGCGGACACACCTCAGCGAGTGGCTTCCACGGCTGACGTCTCTGGACGCATCGAGGATCGTCCGTACGCAGTTCGACCTCTGCGGCGAGCTCATGCTGCCGTTCTTGGACGAGATGCCTTCCGAAGTCATATCTGCCGCGCTTTCGGTATCGACTCCGCGCATGAAGACGCACGGTCGCGAACCCTCCCTCGTCGACTGGCAGATCCGAACAGGGCTCGCGTCGGCGGATCCGAGCGAGCGGACGCAAGCACTCACGCGCTGTCCATACGCGAGTGAACCGAGCCTCCGCATCCGTCCGCTCGTCGAAGCCTTCTCGGATCCGAGCCCTGAGGTGCGCCGCTTCGCTCTCGACTTGGTCGGAAGGCTGGGCGTTCCATGGACGACGAGCGCGTTGCCCTACCTCGACGCGCTCGTCGCACGCGATCCCGAACTCGAGAGCCGCGTCCAGGAGATCCGAGACCAGCTCTACGGGACCCCGACCGGACCGGACGGCCGGTCGACGGGGCCGAGAGGCGATACTCGCCGAAGCGCGCCGCACTGATCCCTGCACGACGACCGACCGCCGATTCGGGGTCCGGTTCGGGTTCGGATTCGGCGTCGGGTTCGGCGTCGGGTTCGGGTTCGGGTTCGGGTTCGGGGTCCGGTTCGGGTTCGGCGTCGGGTTCGGGTTCGGGCTCGGGCTCGGGCTACTCCCCCCCTCGGGCCCGCACCGACGCAACGCGTTCGAGCACGTTCGCAACGAGCGCCGTCCAGCCCGTCTGGTGGCTCGCTCCCAGTCCCTTCCCGGTTTCCGCATGGAAGTACTCGTGGAAAAGAACGTGGTCCGGCTCCCCCGCGAGGCTCGATCCTGCCATCGAGGGACGAGTCCCGTCGTCGCCCGGGAGGAAGAGGCGAGCGATCCGTCGTTCCAGGTCCTCGGCCGCCTCGAGCAGCGTGACCTCGCGGCCGGAACCGGTCGGAAGCTCGACGCGGAACTCGTCGCCGTAGAAATGGTGGTGGCGCTTCAGTGCCTCGATGAGGAGGTAGTTGAGCGGGACCCAGACGGGGCCTCTCCAGTTCGAGTTGCCGCCGAAGAGTCCGCTGTCCGATTCGCCGGGGACGTAGCGGATCTCGTAGGAGTTTCCATCCATTTCGAGACGGTACGGGTTCGCGTCGTGGAACTTCGAGAGCGAACGCACGCCGTACGGCGAGAGAAACTCGCCTTCGTCGAACACGTACCGAAGCACGCGCGCGAGTCGGTCACGGCTCGGGATGGCGAGAAGACGCGCCTCCCCCTCTCCACCTTCATTGAGGCAGGCCATGCTCTCCGCGGCCTTGGGGTGGTTGCGCAAGAACCACTCGAGTCGCTTCTGAAAGAGTGGGACTCGCTCCAGTCGACCTTCTTGGAGGGACTCTGCGGCGAAGAGCGGGATGATTCCGACCATGGAGCGGACCCGCATCGGTTCGCTGCTGCCCTCCGCGTGGAGACGGTCGTAGTAGAAGCCGTCCTGGTCGTCCCAGAGCCCGTCGCCCCCGATCTCGTTCATGGCCCTGGCGATGGCGAGGAAGTGGTCGAAGAACTTGAGCGCGACGCCTTCGTAGACGGTGTCCTCCACCGCGAGTTCGAGCGCGATCGCGAGCATCGTGCTCGCGTAGAACGCCATCCATGACGTCGCGTCGGCCTGTTCCAGCTTGCCGACTCCGGCGATCGGGCGGGAGCGATCGAACACGCCGATGTTGTCGAGACCGAGGAAGCCGCCGGAGAAGAGGTTGTTCCCGTCACTGTCTTCCTGGTTGATCCACCAAGTGAAGTTGATGAGGCACTTCTGGAAGATGGTGGCGAGGAACTCGCGATCCTCTCCCCGCCCCTGGTCCCTCGCGAGTTCGTAGACCCTCCAACCCGCCCACGCGACGAGCGGCGGGTTCGCATCGTCGAACGAGAATTCGTACGCTGGCACCTCTCCATTCGGGTGCATGTACCACTCGCGGCAGAGGAGGAGCACTTGCCGCTTCGCGAACTCCGGATCGATGCGCACGGTGGCGACGGCGTGGAAGGCGAGATCCCAGGCCGCGAACCACGGATACTCCCAGTTGTCCGGCATGGAGAGGACGTCCTGAGCCCACAAGTGCCGCCACTTCGTGTTCCGGCTCGTCGCGTGTCCCTCGGGAGGCGGAGGAAGCGTCGGGTCCCCGTCCAGCCAGTGCTCGACGATGTAGTGATAGAACTGACGTGACCAGAGAAGCCCGGCATCGGCGCGGCGTACGATCAGCCGCTCTTCGTCCGAGAGCCCGGACTTCCGGTGCCCAGCGTAGAACTCATCCGCCTCACTCTTCCGCCGCTCGAGGACGGACTCGAAGTCGGAGCCGAAGGCGTCGTAGACGGAGGCGTCGTAGACGGAGGCGTCGTAGACGGAGGCTTTGGAAGCGGCGGCATCGGAAACGGAGGTGTCGGAGACGGAGGTACCGGAAACGCGAGCGTCGGGGTCGGACGGCGCGCGTCGCAAGCGCAGCCGGATCACCTCCGACCCACCGGCGGCAATCCTGAGACGGAACCACGCGGCGGCCTTCGTCCCGTCGTTCTCGGGATTCGTCGCCGTCTCGTCTCCGTCGACGACTCGATGGTGAAAGGCGTCCTTCTGGAAGGACGCCGAGTTTGCGACGCCGTAGAGGCGTCGGACGTTGGTTTCGTTGTCCGTGAAGAGGAAGGTCGGCGACTCGCCGTTCGGGCCGACCGCATCGAGGAAGTACCGACCGAACTCCGGAAGCTCGGCGACGATCCGCTCTCCTTGGAGCGAAGTCCTTTGCCCGGCGCCACCTTGACGGGCCTGCGAGATCCGGCCCTTCCCCCAGTATCCGCTTCCCTCACGGCCCCAGGCCCAGGTGTTTCGTAGCCAGAGCGTAGGAAGCAGGTGGATCTCGCTGTCCTCAGGGCCGCGGTTGTGGCAGACGACTCGAACGAGTACGTCCTCGGGGCCCGCCTTGGCGTACTCGACGACGACGTCGAAGTAGCGCCCGTCGTCTAGGATCCCTGTGTCCTCGAGTTCGAACTCCGGCTCCTGCCGCGTGCGCCGTCCGCTCTCCTCCAGCAGTCGATCGTACGGGTACTCCTGTTGTGGGTACCGATAGAGTGCCGAGAGGTAGGACGAGGTGGGAGTTGCGTCGAGGTACTCGTAGACTTCCTTGACGTCCTCACCGTGGTTCCCTTCGGGGCCGCTTACGCCGAAGAACCGTTCTTTGAGGATCGGGTCACGACCGTTCCAAACGGTGAGTGCGAAGCAGAGGCGGCAGTCTCGGTCCGAGATGCCGAAGATCCCGTCTTCTCCCCACCGGTAGACGCGACTCCGCGCGTGCTCGTGCGGGAAGTAGCCCCAAACGTCACCGTTCTCCGAGTAGTCCTCGCGGACAGTGCCCCACTGTCTTTCGGAGAGGTAGGGACCCCACCGCCGCCAATCGACGTCGCCTCGCGCGTCTTCGTCCAGCCGCTCGTGCTCGGCGCCCCGCTCCATTCCGTCCAGTTGCTGACCGGTCATGCACTCCCCTGATCGCACCGTTGCCTGCTCTCCGTCCGAGAGAGATGCGGAGCTCCTCGCTACATCGAGCGGATCGAGGATGTCGCTCACTCGCCGCGCAAGGTGACTACCTGCTTGATCCCTTCGCTCTTCCCGAGGAGAAGGCTCTCGGCCTCCTCCGGAGCGTACCGTCCGGTGATGAGCGATGTCACCGCATCGGGCCATGTCTCGTAGAACTTCGCGAGGTCTTGGATCGCGTTCTCGAAGGCCCGGCTTCCTGCATTCACCGTCCCGTAGACGAGTTGGTTCTGGAGGACGAGGTTCCGCATGAGCAGATCTGCGTCGACCTCGATCGGCGCCTTCCGGCTCGGGACACCGGTGAAGATGAAGATCCCGTTGACCCCGAGAACTTCCATGGCCTGGAACGCAACGTGCGATACACCGGTCGCTTCGTAGACGAGGTCGATGTTCCTCGTCTTGGCTCCGAGCTCCGCGATGGACGCGTCCTTCGCCGAAAGGTAATGGCCGCCGACCGATTGAACCCACTTCCCCTTCGCGCTGTCCGCGGGCTCCAAGGAGTAGACCCATGTGTCGAATCCCCGCACGAGCAGAGCGAGAGTCCCGAGGAGTCCGACTGGGCCGGCGCCGAGCACGAGCGCGGTGCCAGAGTGGATCGCATCCTCGCTCAGCCAGGGAAGACGATCCTGCACGTCGACGACTTCGAGGAGCGCCTTCTCCGCAATGGTGAGCGGCTCGACGAGCACCCCGACGGAGTTCAAGTGGGCGGGGACGACGTGCATGTAGCGCTGGTCGTCCACGACCTGCTCCGTCATGAATCCTTGGAGACCGTTGATGCCGCGTTCGGTGAACTCGCCCGTGACGCAGAAGTCCGGGTGTCCGCTCCGGCAGGCCGGGCAGTCGAGGCGGGCGCAAGGGCGACGCACCATGGTGACGACGAGGTCTCCGGGCTTCACACGCGTCACGTTCGGTCCTGTCTCGACGACTTCGGCGAGAGATTCGTGGCCGATGACGAGATAGTCCGAACCGGGTGGCGGCGTCCCGTACTCGAACCGAGCGATCTCGCGATCCGTACCGCAGACTCCGACATCGAGAATGCGCAGGAGGACGTCCTCCGGCTGTTCGAGCTTCGGCTCCGGGTGGTCCACTACCCGGACCGAATGCTCCTCCGGGACGACCGCAACGGCTTTCATCTCTCCTCCCTTCGGACCGGTTCTGCTTGCTCCGGCCCTTCGATGGTTCGTTCCCGCGCGGGCAACCCACTGGGAACGCTCGAAGGAGGGCGTTGGTTCCTTCCGAGTTGCGACCGGCGTCGAAACGGACAGGATCGGCCTCCACGCTCGAGGCCGATCCCGGCCACAACCTCCTACCGGATCCTGCCGACTACAGGCCGACCCCGATCATCACCCGGAGCTGTCTCGGCTCGACTGGATGGAAGTGGACGTCTGAGACTCCCTCTTCAGGTTCACCGGGGAGGCGCGACTCGTAGTAGTACTGGATGTCACGTGCTTCGTCGTCCAGGACGTTGAGGAGCGCGCATGAGATCCGCGCGCTTCCGAAGCGGAATCCAACGTTCGCGTTGATCAGCGTCGTAGCGTCTGCCCGTACCGAGTCGTCCTCGATGAGCGCGTAGGCTCCGAGGTGACGGAGCCGAACGGTTGCAAAGAGCCCCGTCGGATCATTCCAGGTGACGCCTCCCGCGACGACGTTCTCGAGCGCGCCCGGAACGTGGTCCTCGCCCTCGGCCACGTCGACGAAGTTCGCATGACTGAACGCGACGTCGAGGTCCACCGTGAGTTCGTCCAGGACCCGGTAGACGTTGTTCCACTCCACGCCGTAGCGTTCGCTCCCGTCGCTCGCTTCCGTGCCTCCGCCGTCACCGACGTAGAGGAGTTCGGAGTCGAGCGCGAGGTACCAGAGCGCAACCGATGATCGTAGCCCTTCGGTTGGTGAAAGACGAAGGCCCAGCTCTCCACCTTTGGAACGGACGAGCGGGTCGACGGACTCGGCAGGATCCCCGCTCGCAGGGTCGACTCGGATCGTGGTTCCGCGCGCGTCGTTGCTGTGGAAACCGAGTCCACCGCTGAGATACGCCTCGGCGTGGTTCGAGAGGCCGTAGATGAGGCTCGCCTTCGGGCTCGCGATCGCCGCGGACTGTGTCCCCGAGTTCTCTTCGATGAGGGCATCCTCGACGTCGAAGTGGAACGCATCCACCCGGAGCCCGACTTGCGTGCGGAAGCGTGGGTGCCACCTCGACGTGAGCGACGCGTACGCGCCGCCGGCGAGCTCGACGACTTCGTCTTCGCGGACGGTGTCCAGGCGCACGCGGTCCTTCGTGTGGTAGAGCGCGACCTTGGAGATGAAGTCGTTTCGTGACGTGACCCCCGCTTCCAGGAGGTGGCTTCGCCCACGCCAACGGAACGGCACCTTCCCCGTGGCTCCGGCTCCGACGACGACCCGGTCGTCGGCCTGGAGAAGTTGGTCGCCGTCGTCTGGATGCTCGAGGTAGTAGGTGAAGTTCGAGTAGAGCCGGAGACTGTAGTCGACGGCGTAGGCCCGCAACTCGAGAGAGCGCCCTTCTCTCGCTCGATGCCAGGTGCCGAGGAAGCTGTACCGATGCGAGCGACCACCCAGGGTCGGGTCGATGTTGCCGAAACGATCTATCTGGCCGGACTCGACGGCACGAAGCGGAATCTGGTCGGTCGCGTTCCACTCGTTGTCGTACCCGAGCGCGAGCAACGAGAGCGTCCCTCCTCCCCAGCCAACCGTGTACCGCGCGAGTCCACTCGACTTCTTCAGGTCCTGCTCCAGATCCCAAGGACCGTCGTACCCCTTGAACTCGAAGCCGACGAGCCCGATGCCAGGCCCGATGTGCTGAGACGCGGCTCCCACCGCGCGCCGGAACCGGTCCTTTCCTCCCTCGAACTGGAAGAACGATCGCGGCAGCGATCGCCGGAGAACGACGTGCGTGCCTCCCGAACTCGCGAAGTCTCCGAGTTCGGGATGGAAGACACCTTTGCGATAGTCGATCCGCTCGACCAACTCGGGGATGAGGAAGTTGACGTCCGTGTATCCGTGACCGTGGCCGTGGGTCGGAAGGTTGATCGGCATCCCCTCGACATCGGTCGCGAAGTCCGTTCCGTGGTCGAGATTGAATCCGCGGAGGAACATCTGGTTCCCCTTCCCATCCCCGCTGTGCTGCGTCTGGATGAGACCGGGCACCGTCTCGAGGAGTTCGCCTTCGCGAAGGATCGGTCGCACCTCGAAGTCCTCGCGACCGACCGTGCCTTCCGAGGCCGTAGCTGCAACGCCGATGAGGTCGTCGAACCGGCCCTGCACTTCCAAGGTGTCGGAGAACTCGTACGTCTTGAGGGAGTCCGGAGGGAGAACTGGGATCGCGCCCGGAAAGCCGTGAGGACCGTCGTGTGCGTGGGCTGGCGATCCGGACAGCATTCCGAGTAGGACAAGAGCCGCGAGGCAGACCGCTGAGTGGACAGGGACAGAGCGGACGAGCGCCGAGCGGACGGCGGCCGAGCGCACGAGAGCCGCATCGTCCAAGACGCTTGACGGCAGTTTCCCGATCGAAGATCGGATCATGCAGTTCCTCCTTCTCCGCATTCCGGCGGAGTCATTCGAACATGTCGTATGGCTGCAGGTGATCGGATCGGCCGATCACCCGAGTGGAGTCATGTCCGAATGAGCGCGAGGAGGCGGGACGAGGGGGCGGGACGGATGCGATGCCACAACCCAAACGTCGGGAAGGAGTCGAGACGCACACGTCTCGACGCCGAGTTCGAGGGCCGGGGGCGGGACATGGTCCCACTGCCAGGCAGCCACGACGCCGTCATGTGCGTCGGCGTCCGTCCCAGGATTCGAGGCATGGAGGAACGCCGCGAGCCAGCCGCCGTGGGAGTGCCCATGCTCCACGGGCGAGGGCGCGGCTGCATCCTCGGTCTCGGAAGCCAACACGCCCTGACGAGCCCAGGGATACTTGCCGATCGGACCGAGGCCGTCTCCTGGCACACGGACGAGTTCTGTCGACTCGCCACCGCAGCCGTGAGACGCGTGCATCGCCTCGCCTTCGCCACCGCAAGACGCGTGCATCGTCTCGCCCGCTTCCGGGATCGAGTGGGTGTGGGCGGCGCTCTCCCCTCGAAGACGGTGGGACCATTCGTGGCCGACCAAGGCCAGAGCGCCGCTGACAGGAGCGATTCCATAGGCAGAGACGAAGACCGCAACGAGTACGCAGCGGAGGACGAGCAGCGGCCACGAAGGCCTGTTGGGCCACCTCATCGTCCCGCCTCGCCTGTTGTCACCTGTCCCATGCTCATCTCTCGCCTCGAGTGCCCGCTTTCGCTCGCGGGTCCGAGGGCCCACCGAGCCACGTTCGACAAAGTCTACAGAAGCCGCTCTACTCCGACTACGCGCCGAATCGCGGATCGGATGAGGAGTTCGTGCGAAGAGAACATCTGTGCGAACGAGCTTTCGCGGTAGCGCCTTGGCGTCTATCTGCCGATATGGGAAACTGATGTCGGTGGAGTCATGCTCTGCCTGGACTCGGGGGGGCCGAGTCTCGCTCGAAGACTGCTTCCATCACCTCACCAGCCGGGAGGGAGCGATGATTGCTGTCCACGAATCTTCACTGTGGCGGCCGTTGGCACTCGGCTTCGCCACCGCAGTCGCCTTGACCTCCGTCGGATGCGCCGACCTGGACAAGGAGACGAGTCCACTCTCACCCGAACGCGGCGAGACGGACCAGCCTTGGGACGCGACGTCCATCCTGGACGAAATGCTCGGAGAGCAGCTGATCGAAGTAGCGCCGGGCGGACAGCTCAGCTACTTCCGGATGCCGTACGCCACCCAGCTCGGTCAGATTCCGCAAGACCCGCAGAACCCGCTCACCACCGAGAAGGTGGAACTCGGACGTCTCCTCTATCACGAGACGTGTCTCGGCGTCGACAACGTGCGCGAGGAAGGCTATGAGACCTACTCCTGCTCTTCGTGCCACTTCGCACAGGCCGGTTTCCAGGCCAACCGACCTCAGGGAATCTCGGAAGGCGGACTAGGCTTCGGTGCCAGTGGAGAGGGACGCGAGTTCAACCCGGACTACCTGACCGGTCCCGAGTTCCCCGATGTCCAACCGATCCGCACTCCGAGTTCGATGAACGCTGCGTATCAGGAACTGATGCTCTGGAACGGGCAGTTCGGAGGAGTCGGCGACAACCTCGGCACCGAGGAATACTGGGTGGAGGGGACGCCGCTCGAGTCGAACCGTCTCGGTCTCGAAGGGCTCGAGACGCAGGCCCACGCAGGACTCGTCGTGCACCGGATGGGCGACATCGACCTATCGCGGATCATGGAGCTGCCCGAGTACATCGAGCTGTTCACCCAGGCGTTCCCGGGTGATCCCGAGCCGGTGAGCCGGTACAACGCGGCCATGGCCATCGCGGCGTTCGAACGCACGTTGCTCGCGAACCAGGCGCCGTTCCAACGCTGGCTGCGAGGCGATCTCCGTGCACTCCGTCCGAGGGAGAAGCGCGGAGCGATACTCTTCTTCGGGGACGCCGAATGCTACGTCTGTCACACCGGCCCGGGACTCAGCTCGATGACGTTCCATGCGCTCGGGATGAACGACCTCGATGGGACCTACGATCCGTCGAGGATCTTCCTCGGGGCCACGGGCGGTACGGTGCCGGACGACGTCCGACAGGGACGCGGCGGGTTCACCCGGCAGAGTGAGGACATGTACAAGTTCAAGACGCCGCAGCTCTACAACCTGCTGGACAGCCCGTTCTTCGGCCACGGTTCGAGCTTCGACTCGGTACGCGAGGTGGTCGAGTACAAGAACGCCGGCGTTCCGCAGAACGGGATCGTCCCGGTCGGTCAACTCGCCGACGAGTTCCACCCGCTCGGATTGACCGAAGACCAGATCGAGGACCTCACCGCGTTCCTGGAGGGCGGACTCTACGACCCGGATCTCATGAGGTACGCACCGCTCGAGATCCTCTCCGGGAACTGCTTCCCGACGAACGATCCGGAGTCGCGTCACGACCTCGGTTGCGACCCGATTCCGCTTCCGGACCCTAAGACGCGTGATCTCGCGAGCGCGGGAAACGTAACGAGGCGCTGATCCGACGCAGGCAGTAAGGCTCAGATCCTTCCTGCTCGGCGCACTGTGGATGCTCGTCATCGGAGTTGGACCGGGCCACCCCGGCTCGGTCCACACTTCATCCGCGAGCGATCTGACCCGAGCCGGGCCAGGTCCGAGTCGCGGTCCGACCGAAGGACAGCGGAACCTCCTCGCTCGGATCGACTCGCTCGGATCGCTGGATGAACACGTGCTCGCTCTGGACCTGGTGCGCCGGGAACTCCCTCCCACCCGCGCACGAGCCGACAGTCTCTTTCTGCTCCCGCTCCTCCTCCGCGAAGGACATATCGAGACGTTCTTCGGAAACGCCGTCCAAGCGGAAGCATCGCTACGCGAAGCTCGGGAGATCGCGATCGCCCTCGCTGACTCCGCCACGTTGACGTCGTCGACCCGCTGGATCGCCGTCGCCCTCGGCGCGCAGGGACGGATCGAAGAAGCGAAGGAGGAATGTGAGGCGCTGCTCCAGCTCGCGCGGCAGCAGCACGATCTCCGGCACGAAGCATGGGCTCACGTCGGCCTCGCCTGGAACTCGGAGGTGCGCGGCGACTGGCACGAGGCAGAACGCGCCTACGAGAGTGCAGTGCGGGCATTCGCCGAAGCTGGCGACGAGTTCGGAGAGAGCTGGGCGCGGAACGGGCTCGGGACGATTCAGAGCGTCCTCGGCGAGTTCGACCGCTCCCGCGAAACACTCGAAGCCGCAGCCGAGCAGGCCGAAGAAATCGGGTACACGCTCGTCGAAGCGTTCGCGCGGACGAATCTCGGCCAGCTCGAGTGGAGCTTCGGCGACCCGAGCGAAGCCGAGACGCAGTTCAGGCAACTCGCCGCTCTCCACCGCAGAACGGGAAGTGCGCGCGAAGCCGTCGTCCCCGAGCTCGAGATAGCTCGATGCGAATGGACTCTAGGGAAGATGCGGCACGCATCCGCCAGGATCGAGTCGCTGCTCACAGCGTGCCGCGAGAAGAGCTGGCTCGACTACGAGGGAAAGGCACTTCGTCATCTGGCCGACCTCCGTGGCCTCCAGTCGAGACCCGACGATGCGATCGACCTCTACCAGGAAGCACTCGCGCTCGGACCATCCATCGCCGCGGACGACCGGATCGGATGCCTCCTGGGATGGAGCGACGCGCTCGCCGCGCGTGGAGACCCGGGAGCAGGGCTCGCCATCTTGGATCGCCACGAAGACGAACTCCGCGAAGTCACGCACGGAGCATTCGCGTTGGAACTGGCGGAACGCCGGGGACGTCGCCTTCTCGAGCTCGGCCGCTACGCCGATGCCGTCCGCGTGCTCCGTCCGGCGGCGCGCGAAGCCGACAGCCTCGGACTCTCGCGGCTACGGGTCCCGCTCGATGCGGAGCTGGCGCAGGCCCACCGTGAGCTCGGCCAGATCGACTCCGCACTCGTCTGGCTCCGCTCGGCGAGGGACGCGTGGCAAGAGGAACGGAGCGTCCCGAAGGATCCCGAGTGGCGCGAGGAACGCGGCGCGACCGGGCGTCTGGTCTCTACCGACCTGGCGGACATCCTCCTCGATCATCCCGCCTCGCACTCGTACACCGCGCGGGTGAAAGACGCCCACGCTGCCGTCCGCGGATTCAAGGCGAGGACTCTCCTCGAACGTCGACTCGGTCCAGCGCAGGCAGTGCAGAAGGAAGCGAGCACCGAGACACTCGAACTAGGGACCGGCGAGCTCCTACTCGACTACTACCTCGGGCCGCGAGTCAGCCTGCTCTTCGTCGCGAGCCCCGAGTCGGTGCGCGCGTTCCGCCTTCCGGCGGAGACCGAACTCGAAGGAAAGGCGAGGGTTCTCGGCGAGATTCTGGCGACACCCCCGAGTCCGGGTATGCGCGGGCAGTCCGACAGCGCGGTGCGGATCGCGCTTGGTGCATTCGAAGACCTCTTCCCCGACGCGGCACGGGCCGAGATCGCCCGTGCGCAGCGGGTCCTCTACTCGGCGGACGGTGCCCTCCACCTCGTCCCCTTCCCTCTCCTCTGGAACTCGACACGAGCAGGCACCGAGCTCTTGGGCGCAGACGCCGAGTCGACGCACGAGTGGTGTTCGATTCCGAGCCCGGAACTCCTCGCAGAGCTGCGCGCCCAACACTCGGAAAGTCCCCTGACGGAGCCACCGCCGACGCCCGGAGCGAGTGACGATGAGAACCTGTCGATCCTGGCGCTCTCCGCCAGTAGGGACGCGTCCCTTCCCGGAGCCTCTCGCGAAGTCGACTGGCTGGCTCGCCACTTCCGAAACGTCGAGCGCCGTTTGAACGAGGACGAAAGTGAGGACGCCGGACGACTTGCCTCCTGGCAAACCTACGACCTCATCCACATCGCGTCCCACGCGCACACGTACGACGAAGCGCCGTGGCGTTCCGAGATCGACTGCGGCCCCAAGTCCGGTGTTCCCGTCATCCGCGCCGACGAGATCGCCCGCGCGCAGCTCGATGCGAGGCTCGCCGTCCTCTCGTCCTGCCGGTCCGTGGGGGCTCGCTCGCTCACGGGCGAAGGCGTACAAGGTCTGTCGAGCGCCTTCCTCGCCGCGCGCGTACCCGTCGTCGTCGCCACCCTCTGGCCGGTCGACGACGCCTCGGCGGAGGTCCTGATGCGTCACTTCTATTCCGCGCTGGAACGCGGGGAGACGGTCGCAGCCGCATTGGACCAGGCTCGGGTGGCAGTGAGTTCGAAAGGCGGGACCGAATCCCCGTTCTTCTGGGCCGGATACGTCGCGATCGGAGACGGCGCTATCCGGGTACCACTCCAGGCCCGTCCGCATCCCGCCCGATGGGCCCGGGTATCCGGCGCGGTCGCCACGGACCACCTCCCTCTCCTTGTCGGGCTCGCCTGCTGGGTCCTACTCGTCGTCACCATTCTCCACAGGCGCGCGAAAAGCGCGTGACGGAGGAGAGCTCGCTGGGTCATCCCCATGGATGGAACACCGGTGTGCACGAGACAAGGTTCGGCGGACGACCCGGAATCCACGTCCGGTGCAGCGGGCACCGGGCCGGATCAAGGCTGTCGCGAGGCGAGCCAAGGACGAACTGTCCAACGAGAACGCAGGCCGCTGCGACGGAGATCGAGTAGACTCGAAGCGACGTCCAGCGGTGGCCATACTGGCTCCGCGCCGCACTGGCCCCCCTGCTTCGGGGCTTCGAACCGGAGCGTTCCTCTTGGACCGTTCGCCCGACCTGACCCAGCTCTCCGAGGAACAACTGGTTCGGAGAGCCCAGGCAGACCCTGACGGGCCGGCCGGCCGCGCAGCGGCCTCCGTCCTGCTCGGTCGCTATCAGGAGCGGGTGTTCGTGTGGTGCTATCGCCATGTCCGTGACCGAGAGAGGGCGCTCGAAGTGTCTCAGGACGTGCTTCTGCGGGCCTACAAACACCTAGGGAGCTTCAAGGCCGAGGGGGCCTTCGGGGCGTGGATCTTCACCATCGCCCGGAACCGGTGTCGCAGTGCGCTCCGGCTCCCCGCGTGGTTGCGCGACGAATCGATCGATCCGGACATGATCGAGTCGGAGCGTCCCTCTCCGGAGGACGTAGAGTTGCAAGCCACGACCATGGAACAGTTGATGGGGCTGATCGAGACGAAACTCGAGCCTCTCGAGCAGGAGGCGCTCTGGCTCCGTTGCGGCGAAGGGATGCCGGTCGACGAGATTACGCGCACACTGAGAATCGAGGATCGCTCGGGGGCCAGGTCCGTTCTCCAGCGGGCCCGCCGCAAGCTGCGGGCCGAGCTGGCCTCCGCGAGTCGCGCTGGATCGATCTCCGCCGTACGGGGCTCGTTCTCGGACCTCGACCTTCCCTCCGCGACTGCGGGGCCAAGTCGGGCCGGAATCACGAGAGAGGAGGGGCGACCGTGACGAGCCTCTGCCCTGCCGTGGAAGAACTCGCCAGGATGGCGGAGCTCCCGGGCGGCGATGCTGGGCGCCAGCACCTCGATGCCTGTCCAAAGTGCAGGTCGACGCTCGCGTCGTATCGCTCGTTCCAGGCTCCGCGAGAGGGCTTGGATGCCTTGGGACTGGGCGAGACGGAGCTCGCAGAAGCGAACGAGAAGCTGTCGGCCTTCCTCACAGGCGCTCTCGGGAGTCCGCCCCTCCCTTCTCGGCAACCGGACGTGGCCGTTCCCCGAGACGAGCCTAGCGTCTTCGGCCGCGTCCTCTCCGCGCTCCGTATCCATCCGTTCCGCGTCCTGGTTCCTGCGACCGCCGCACTCGCCGCGATCGTACTCGTGTTCGAACTGGGAGATCGGGACGCCGGCCTTCGACTCCGCAACGGAGTCGGCCCGAATGGAGATCCGACCCGGATCGAAGCCACGTTCACCCTGACAGGTGACGACACCTTCGACCTCACCTGGACCGAGCCGGAAGCCGGGCTGGTCTACTCACTCGTGCTCTACGGAAGTGACTTGGACGAGAAGGTGCGCTTTCCGCTCGGGACGAAGGAAGAGCGAACCCTCCACTGGAGCGATCTCTTCGAGGGGGCAGAACCCGACGCGGCTCTCTGGCAGATCGTCGGATCTCGTCAGGGCGACGAGGTCGTTCGCACCGAGGTGAGTCCGATCCCGAATCGTAGGTAGCCGGTTCGAGCACCTAGCCGGGCCGCAGCAGAAAGCGGGGCCTCGAAAGGCCCCGCTACCGCTCGATCCGAACCGCGTGCGAACCTGACTGCTACGCAGCGCGGCGGAAGGACTGTTCGGACGTAGGCGTCGCTTCGAGTTCGCTGATCATCTCGTATGCGATCTCGTAGGCCGCACGGAGGGCGGAGCTACCCGTGTCCTGTCCCAGCGCACCCGCGTCCATCGTCTTCGCCCACTTCTCCATTCCCGGGTCGTACGGGATGGTGCCGCGGACACGCACGTCGAGTCCCAAGAACTTCTTGCAGACCTCGCGGATGAGGTCCCCGACTTTGTGTTCCTTGGGATCGCGCGCCATGTTCACGACGAGCTCCAACCGTAGGTCGTCGATCGCGGCGCGAACCTCATCGAGAGCTTCGGGCGCACCGATCGACACCTCTTCCAGGACTTCCTCGACCGACTGTGGAATCGGTTCGTCGCTGTTGGCGCTGACGTCGAAGAGCCCCTTGAGCTGCGTACGGCGCAGCGCACGCGTGATGCGTCGATAGAACGCCGCCTTGACGAATCCGTAGGCATTCTGGATCGACGTCGGCTGCGGGGTCATGACGACCAGCTTCCGAGGGCAGGCGAGGAAGAGGTCGAGTGTGTTGAGACTCGTCCCCGCACCCAGGTCGACCAGAAGCACGTCCGTTTCGAGATTCTGCATCGCGCGGAGGATTCGGCTCTTCTGAGCGAAGTTCGGATTCGCCAGCGCAGGCACCTCGCTACCACCGGCGAGGAGTTGCACTCCTTGCATCGACGTCGGTAGGAGGATGTCGTCGAGTGTATCGACGCGCTTCAGGATGAAGTCGTCGAGGTTCTTCTGTGGAATGCGCATCCCGAGCATGGTGTGGAGGTTTGCTCCCCCCAGGTCACCGTCCATCAGGATCGCACGGCGCTTGAGCCTTCCCAGCCAGTAGGCGAGAGAGATCGCGACGAGGCTCTTGCCCACGCCGCCCTTTCCACCTCCGACTGCCCAAGTGACCTTGGAAAGCTCTCCGATCACGCCTTCTTGCTGTCCGACTCCCAGAGACTCCATAGGTACTGCACGTCGCCTTTCCCTGGACTAAGTAGCTCTTCAACGCTGGAGAGAAACTCCTGCGGCGGATCTTCGAACTTGAGACCGAGTCGACACACCTGTCCATGCGTCTCGCTCGTCTCCTGATCGACCCACCGGATCGTGGCCAACGTGACCATCGGATCCTTCTGGTCAGGCTTCCGGAGTTCGAGCCTCACACGGCTGCCCTTGAGAGAGGCGCCAGCCATGCGGCCGAACCGGTCACGGACCTGAACGCCCGCCCCGGTGTCGGAGAGGTCCTGGAGTTCCGCCGAGACCCTGGAGAGCCCCGTCTTCTCGCGGATCGGACCTACGAAAACGATGTTGCAGGAGAGTTCGAGACGACGACGCGACTGCTTGCGCGTGCCGGCGGGCCGGAGCGCGCCAGCAACGCGGGTGGTGGAGAGCCAGACGAGCGCCAATCCGTCCGGAAGGCGCGGGTCTCCGACGTCGTCCGCTCGGCTCACGATCCAGGCGGCCGAACCGTGATTGACCTTCGTGCCGTCACAGGGCGCGAAGGCGAGGGTGTCCTTCTGGATGACCGACCAGGCGAGCCGCGCGCGCTGCGTGCCGAGGAACTCACGGGGTAGAGGGTCGGTCGATAGTTCCTGATCTTCGAGGTCGAGCGCCTCGGAGAGCAGGGAAAGAAGTTCCGGTGTCGGGCCCCATGCCTCGCCCACGATCTTGAGGAGCGAGAGTGCGCGAAGGTACGCACCGGTCGATAGACATTCGCGATAGAGGTCCGCCAACGCATCCGCGTCGACCTCCTCGCTCAGGCCGCCTTCGGGGAACGGCATCCGCTCGGGATACTCATCGTCCTCCGGGAGGAGACGATCGAGCAGGGCCTTGCCGTAGCAGCCCTCGAGGATCTCGCGCAACTGAAGTAGGTCCAGGTTCATGCGGTGCTCTCAGTTGTCTCGGTTCGGGCGGTGGTAGACCGAGGGCGGTCCTCGTTTCCCTGCAAGCGCATTCACTTCAGGATTCGGCCTGGACCCGGGGAAACTTGAGTTCGCGGGGATGTGGTCGTGGGCTTTCCCCACCTATGGGCCAATTGGCCAAGGGAAGGCCCGCAGGACGGGCTCGATTTGGGTCGTTTCCCCCGCTTCGAACGTCCGCAACTCGCTCCGCCCATGGGAGTCACGACCGCGACAGCTCTCCCCCTTCCCGCCACCGTGATTGACTGCCGCGCACGCACTTCCGTATCCTGGAATACCGCACGGATGAGCCGCCGTTTCCTGACGACGGCTTTTTGCCCACGACCCCCGAAGCGCGCGCCCTGCGCTTCCACGGAGAGGAGAGACCATGCGTTTCTGGCAACCCACTCGCTCCCGGGAGACATCGTCTGGGACACGAAGCTCACGCTTCGCCCTGGTCGCGTCGCTCCTCGGAGTCGGCATCGCCTTGATGCTCACGGCCGGACTCGGCCGGGCCACGAGCCTCGAGCTGGAAGGCACTGCCGACCTCACGGAGAAGTCCAACTCGATCGTCATCGGACGCGTCGTCTCGACGGAGGCGAGGCTGAAGGAGGAGCACCAGTTCATCTACACCTACGTCACTCTCGAAGTGGAAGACGTGCTGAAGGGGAACACCGCGCAGGCGGGGAGCACGATCGTACTCGAGGAGCTGGGCGGACAGGTGGGACCGTGGGTGCACCAAGTGCACGCCGTACCGCACTACGAAGCCGGCGAACGTGTGCTCGCGTTCTTGGAAGACCGGAGCGAAGGACTCTTCCGCACCTACGGGATGATCCAGGGCAAGTTCCGATTCGAACGCAACGCCCGGACCGGCGAAGAGATGCTGACCCGTCCCGCGGAGTGGACGGACGCCTACTTCGCCGCCTCTTCCATCCCGCGCGACCTCACGGTCGTACGGGCCGACGGTAGCTACGCCGCGGAGTCGCTCGTCGCGGCGATCCGTGACTGGGTCGCCCTCCACTAGCCACAACGGTCCGGCGGAGACGGAGACGTCTCGCGCCCGAGAGAGGTACGCAATGTCGAAGAAGAACATCCTCGCTCGCGTCGGGACCGGGGTGGCCGTGGCCATGGCCCTGTCCCTCACCCTGGGTGACATCGCTCAGGGATACGTCCTCATCGAGAGCGGAACCAACCGGTACACCGCGTGGATCGGGCCTGACGTACCCGTCCCGTGGTCCCTCAACACCTCGATCGACGACAACTCGATCGCGAACGAGTTCGAGATCCTGCGCGAGAGCTTCAACATCTGGCAGGACCATGTCGCAAACTTGGACGTCCAGTTCCAAGAGGGCGCGAACACGACGTTCTGCGGGCTCTCCCAGAACAACGTCAACCATCTGTCGATGGAGGACTGCTTCAGCCAGTGCACGGGATCGTGCCTCGCCGTCACCTCCACCGTCCTCTACAACGTCGGGGACGGCTTCTGGAACACGAACACGGTGAGCGACTCGCTCCTTCTCGCCCGTCAGGAGTCCGACATCACCTGGTCCGCGACCCGGAACTGGGACGACTACCGGGACTGGCCGCCGTGCTCGAACGCGTTCGACCTCTGGGGCGTCACCATCCACGAGATGGGGCACTTCATCGGCCTCGGACACTCCACGCTCGGCTCGGCCACGATGTTCGCCTCGATCGCGCCCTGCGACTCGACCAAGGCGAGCCTCTCGACGGACGACAAGCGCGGCGCCCGGTCCCTCTACCGCACGGGGACGCGCGTCGCCGCCACCACCCTGGAGTCCGGCCAGGCACTTCTCACCGTGACGAACAAGGGGAACGTCGGCTTCACCGGCTCCGGCGGCAAGGTCGGCGAGTCCTTCCGCTGGGCTCCGCTCGGCGCGGCCGAACACGTCTACGAGGCGTCGTTCGCGCTCGGCACCGTGGGCGGCCCGGTTTCCGACAACTACCGGGTCGAGTCGGCCGGACTGCCTGGAGGCGACGCGGACTTCCAGCAGGCATCGCCTCTCGTCATCGATGGCACGCCCGAGTTCACCGACCAGGAAGCGACGGCGATCTTCGACGACTCGAGGGCCGAGAACCCGTACGGCGTGGACGTGACCGCGAACTACTACGCGGACAACGACGCTCCGAACGACGACTTCGTGATCTGCGAGTATCAGATCACGAACAACAGCGGATCGGCGATCAACAACCTCCGCGGCGCCATCTTCTCGGACGTCGACTTCAACGCTCAGTTCAGCCTCAACAGCGTCTCCTACGACGCCGCGAACGACCTCGCCTACGTCACGACGCCAAACACCGGTGCGGTGTTCGGAATCGCGGTACTGAACGCGGAAGGTGCCGTGGCGATGCGCGCACTCAACAACGCGACGGACGATCCAACGGACGCGAACAAGACGGCCTGGCTCTCGGGTGGATTCGGCACGACCAATGCCGGCCCTGCGGACATCGCGCTCATGATCGCGACCGGTGACTTCGACCTCGCGAACGGCGAGACCGGGTACGCCGCGTTCGCCTTCCTAGGCGGATCTAGCCTCGCCGACATCCAGGCGAATGCCCAGGCCGCGCAGGACCTCTACCAGAACGTGATTCACGGCGACCCGTCTGCAGTCGACAATCCGCTCGAGGGCCATCCGGCGATCCCGCTGGCGCTGGAGCAGAACAGCCCGAACCCGTTCCAGGGCAGCACGCGTCTCGAGTACCAGCTGACCGAAGAAGGGCCGGTGCAGCTCGACGTGGTCGACGCCTCGGGACGACTCGTTCGGAACCTGGTCGACGAGGTCCAGACGAAGGGACGCTACAGCGTGATCTTCGACGGAGTGGACCAGGCCGGGCGGGATCTGCCCGCGGGTGTGTACTTCACTCGTCTACGGACGCAGTCCGCCGGGGAGACCCGCAAGATGCACTTGATCCGGTAACCCGAGTCGATCGGATGTGACAGATACGGACAGGGTTCTCCACCTCGAGCCGGTGGCGACCCTACGACACGGTGACCGCCCCCCTTTGGGAAGGCGGTCACCTGCATTTTGTCGATCGGCTAGTTCCTGGCCGGCGGACCGCAGATCCATCAACTTCCCGCCCCAGACCTGTGGGCCAAATCCCGCAGAAATCGTGAAGGGGCGACCGACCGGACCCGAAGGCCTTGATCAGCCGCCCCCTTCCCGCAACCAAGAGATCAACCGCGCGTCGCTCTCACTGTCAGAAGCGCGAAACGAGCGCGCGATCGGCCAACTTTTTGATCAGAAGGCAGAGTTTTTGCCTCCGAGACCCGCCGAACGGCCGACGGATGTGGCAGGGGGCTCCCCAATCTGCCGGGTCCACGGCGCCGTGGAGTGTTGAGGTACGAAAACCGCGTCTGCTAAGCTCACTGTTCGCTTCGAAACCAAAATCGTGTTTGGCACCGCCCCCCGGCCCGATCGACCAGCGGAGGCTCGATGAACATCCTCGGCATTTCGGCTTTCTACCACGACAGCGCTGCCTGCCTCATCCAGGACGGCGAGATCGTGGCGGCAGCGCAAGAGGAGCGGTTCACTCGAAAGAAGCACGACTTCGGGTTTCCGAGCCACGCTGCCGAGTACTGCCTTGGAGCCGGCGGCATCCAGACCGATGACCTCGACCTGGTCGCCTTCTACGACAAGCCGCTCCTCAAGTTCGACCGGCTCCTGGAGACGTACTTCGCCTACGCACCACGCGGGTTCACGTCGTTCCTCCAGGCGATGCCGATCTGGACCCGTCAGAAGCTGTTCCTCGCGGACCTCATCAAGAAGGGCCTCGACTACCACGGGAAGATCATCTACCCGGAGCACCACGAGTCCCACGCCGCGTCCGCCTTCTTCCCCTCACCGTTCGAAGAAGCCGCCTTCCTCACGACCGACGGAGTCGGCGAGTGGACGACCACGAGCTACGGCGTCGGGAAGGGCAACCGCGTCGAGATCCTGGGCGACATCCAGTTCCCCCACTCCCTCGGCATGCTCTACTCCGCGTTCACCTACTACACCGGGTTCCGGGTCAACTCGGGCGAGTACAAAGTGATGGGGCTTGCCCCCTATGGTGAGCCGAAGTACGTCGACACCATCTTGGAGCACCTGATGGACGTGAAGGAGGACGGCTCCTTCCGGCTCGACATGAAGTACTTCGACTACTGCACCGGGATGAAGATGACGAACGGTGAGTTCGATCGCCTCTTCGGCGGGCCGGCCCGCAAGCCGGAGTCGCAGCTCACGCAGCGCGAGATGGACCTGGCCGCGTCCGTTCAGATCGTCACCGAGATCGTGATGATGAAGATGGCGCGGCACGTGCGGAAGGTGACCGGCCAACGCAACCTCTGCCTGGCCGGCGGAGTCGCGCTCAACTGCGTCGCCAACGGCAAGATCCTCCGCGAAGAGATCTTCGACGACATCTGGATCCAGCCGGCAGCGGGAGACGCCGGTGGTGCGCTCGGCTGTGCGCTGTCCGCATGGCACCACTATCTGGAGAACCCACGGATCCCGTTCCCGAAGGGCGGGCCGACACCGGCCGGTACGAGACGCGCCGTGGGCGTCGGTGCGGAAGCCGCGCCGAGTTCGTCCGCCGGAGTCCCGACCGCCGCGTCATCCGGGGGCCGGACCACCCCACATGATCGCCAGCGCGGGTCGTACCTCGGACCGGAGTTCTCGGACGCACAGATCCAGCAGTTCCTCGACCAAGTAGGCGCCAAGTACGAGCGTCTCGGAGACGACGAAGTCATCGAGCGAACGGCGGACATCCTCGCGGCGGAGAACGTGGTCGGATGGTTCCAGGGGCGGATGGAGTTCGGACCTCGTGCACTCGGGAACCGGTCGATCATCGGGGATTCTCGCTCCCGGACGATGCAGACCACGATGAACCTCAAGATCAAGTTCCGCGAGTCGTTCCGGCCCTTTGCGCCGAGCGTGCTCGAAGAGTCGATCTCCGACTGGTTCGAGATCGATCGTCCGAGCCCGTACATGCTCCTCGTAGCCGACGTGAAGGAGGACCACCGTCTTCCCCTTCCGGCCGGTACCGAGACTCTCTTCGGGATCGACAAGCTCAAGGTGGTTCGGTCGACCGTGCCGTCCATCACCCACGTCGACTACTCGGCGAGGATCCAGTCCGTCTCCAAGGACACGAACCCGCGCTACCACGCGCTCATCTCGGCCTTCCACGAACGAACCGGATGTCCGGTCATCGTGAACACCTCGTTCAACGTCCGCGGAGAGCCGATCGTCTGCTCGCCGAAGGATGCCTACACCTGCTTCATGCGGACGGACATGGACTACCTCGTCCTCGGCAACTACGTCCTCGCGAAGCCGGACCAGCCGCCACTCCGGGACGACATCGACTGGAAGACGGAGTTCCAGCTCGACTAGGGACTCAGGCCAGACGCACAGAGCGAAGCCGAGGCGGACCAAACCAGAGCTCGGCCAAACCGGGACACGGAACGAAGCACCAAGGGGGATCGAGTGGAGATGACATCAGGGAGAGCGACCAAGAAGGAGCTCCGCGAGTTCGGTCTCGTGGTTGGAGCGGCCTTCACCATCGTCGGGCTCCTGCTCTGGTGGCGACACGGAGTCCAGCCCTGGGTCTTTTTCGGAATCACCGGATTCCTCGTGATCTTCGGCCTCGTCGCGCCGGAGATCCTGCGCCCATTCCAGTGGTTCTGGATGAAGCTCGCCCACATGCTGGGCTGGGTGATGAACCGTGTCCTCCTCGGCGCGATCTTCTACGTCGTCTTCACCCTCGTCGCCACCGTGATGCGGATGATCGGCCGGGACACCATGCACCGGAAGATCGACCGGGACGCGCCTTCCTACTGGCACCTCCGGACGGACGGCCCGCCCCCGAAGGAAAGGTACGAGCGCCAGTTCTAGGCGCCTCCCCCGATCTCCCACGTCCTCCCGGGAGTCACGCGCTATACTCCGCCGGGCCCCAAGACAGGGATCCGAGGAGGAAGCACATGGCCGACGTCGAGAGGATGTTCATCGGAATCGCGGGGATGATCGGGGCCGGGAAGTCCACGCTCGCGACCTCACTCGGCAAGCACCTCGGGATCGACGTCTACTACGAACCGGTCGAGGACAACGAGTACCTCGAGGACTTCTATCGGGACACTCCGCGCTACGCCTTCGCGACCCAGATCTACCTCCTCAACAAGCGGTTCGCCCAACACCAGGAGATCATCTGGAGGGGCCGGTCCGCCGTCCAGGACCGTACGATCTACGAGGACTCGATCTTCGCGAAGATGCTGGCGACGACCGGACTGATGGATGAGCGCGACTACCGAACCTACATCGAGCTGTTTCGCAACATGAGCAACTTCATGTGCAAACCCAACGTGATCGTGTACTTGGACGTGTCACCGGAGAAGTCACTGGAGAGGATCCGGTCGCGGGCACGAGGGATGGAGACGGGAATCAGTCTGGAGTACCTGCGCGCTCTCTACCGGGGGTACGAGGAGTTCATCGGGGATGTATCGCGAGTGATTCCGGTGATCTCGGTGGACTACGATCGATTCGCGACGGCGGAAGAGATGGCGAGCGTGATCGAGAAGAACTTCCAGGAGCACAGCTTCCTCAAGCAAGCGGTCAGGTTCGACGCCCCCATCTGATCCGAACTGGCCAGGGGAGGGACACCTCGAGACGGAGGCGTCGAACCGCGTACGATCAGCAGCTACCGTCCATCAGACCGTTGCCGCCCGAACCACCGGAGCCGCCGTTGCCACCGGGCTCGCCGCTTCCGCCGGAACCGCCGCCGTTGTCACCGCCGCCGTTCCCACCGTTGCCGCCGCCATTGTCTCCGCCACCATTGCCGCCGTTGCCTCCGCCATCCGAGCCACCGTTGCCGTAGCCACCTGGGTTTCCGTCGGCGTCCAGAATGTCCTCGTAGCGGTCGAGGCTGAGGTACTGCGGCTCGTAGACGACGCCGAACATCGACTCGAGCGTGGCGACGAAGCTACGGAGGTGGTTCTCCGAGCCGCGCATGAGGCTCGCGTACGCCGACTCGAGGTTGTCGTGGTCGGTGCGCGCGAGGGTCTCCTCGAGGTCGAGGATGTCGACTTCCTCGATGATGCAGCCGACGATGATCGCGTCCTGAGCCGAGCTCTCTCCCAGGGCCACGAGTTGGTCGTAGAGGTCCTGGAGGCTCGAATCGGTGAAGACGCCGGCCGGGTTGCCGCCTACCGGATCCTTCAGCCCGTAGAGCTCGACCATCTGGAGCATCGTGTCCATGTGACGCTGCTCGCTGTCCGAGATCTGATCGTGGACCGTCAGGCTCCAATCGACGTAGAGGAGATCGTAGACGTCTCGGGCCAGCTTCTCCTCCTCGCGCATGTGGAGGAGATCCAAGGTCTCTTCGGTGCTGAGCGGAGTGACGACTGGCGTGATGTCAGGACGCGCGGTTTCGAGCGCGGTGCCGTCGGCGCTGTCGATCCCTGTCGGGGAGTCGCTGCATGCAGCAGCCAGGACGAGGAGCGGGGCGATTCCGGTGAGGAGAGGTAGGCGCTTCATCTGGATGACCTCCTGTTCGAGAACCGTGCTGGGCTTAGGTGGGCGCGATGTGAGCCCGTTCGGACCAGCGTGTCTGCTCCTGGTAATGACATCGTCGTGCCATCTCCTCGGCAGCCCAAAGCCCCGCCCTCCATCTTATTTCTCGATAACCGCTTACAGCCATCACCTCGCAAAGGATCGCAGCTCGTTTCACGGGTTCGAACCCGGTCGAGTCGCATGAACCTGCGGAAGTCACGGGAGGGCTCGCAGATCTCTCCGAGCGAGTGGTCCGTACTGCGACGCCCGCACTTCCTCGAAGTGGAGGGAGAGGCGGCCGGCTCTGCGGAACGCTAGTTGGTGGTGCCCCGACCGGACTCGAGATGGAGCTGCTGGTAGGTCTCCAGGTAGGCATCGGCCATCGCTTCGGCGCCGAACCGTCGCGACCGCTCCAACGCGGTACGCGAGAGGTCGGCGTAGACGTCCGGCGACAAGAGATGCTCGGCCAAGCGGGCGAGGCCGGAGTCGTCTCCCGGATCGAACTGGGGCATGGACGGACCGACGACCTCGGAGAGACCGGGCACCCTCGAAGCGACGACGGGGAGCCCCGAAGCCATCGCCTCGACGGCAACGAGTCCGAACCCTTCCCAGTGCGACGATTGGACGTAGATGTCGGCGTTCCGGAGAAGGCCGGGCATCTCGTCTGCCGGAACCGGCGGGAGAAAACGGATCCGGCCCTCCACACCGAGGCTCCGGGCGAGCTCCTCTGCGTGGCTCCGTAGGGGACCATCTCCAACCAAGACGAGACGCGCTCTCTCGGGCAGCCTGGCAAGGGCACGGATGACAGTCGCCTGGTCCTTTTGCGGCACGAAGCGGGCGACCATGACGAACGTCACGTGTTCTTCAGGCAGCGGCCTCACCTCGCCGCGAAAGCGGTCGAGACGGATTCCGTTGGGGATCACGGTCGTGGGCGGACCTCCCGGTCCGAGCCACCGAAGGAGCGCCCGCTCTGTCGCCTCGCTGATGCAGACGACCCGGTCGTACCGTCGATAGACGAATCGCTCTACCGACCGGAAGGTCTCGGTCTCCATCCGCCGATTCCACGTGTTGTGCTCCGTGAACAGCTTCGGCCCCGAGATCAAGGTGGACAGGTAGAGCGACGGGAAGAGATGCACGTGAGCCACGTCGTACTGGTGAAGGAATCGGGACACCTCACCGGCACGCGGCGGCACGGTCTTGAGCGCCGCGTGGCGCACTCCCAGCGCGTGGAGCTCGGACAGCACCTCCTGCGACACGGGATAGAGGGTCAGCACGGATGGTTCGACCCGTCCCGAGTGGAGAGCGACCAAGTCCCGGACGATCCGCTGCGCTCCGCCATCGGACTCGAGATCGTTGATGACGTGGAGCACTCTCAGCAAGACGCCGTCCATCCCCGCGCGGTTCTCTTGGGACCTCGATTGGGACCGAGGGCCACCACCTAGGCCGAGTCTATCGCCGATCGATCGCGACGTGTGGAGTAGAACCGGCCTACGGCGATTCCGGGACGGCGGAACTCGTCCCAGCGGGGCGCCTCGGGGCGAGGTAAGCTACGCGGACACTGACGTCCACCATCGAGGCAAGCCGATCCGATGTTCCACCGGGTACTCCACGTCCTGTCCCAACGACCTTCCCGAACCGGGAGCGGCGTCACGCTAGACTCCATCGTGCGCTGTGCCGACGAGCGCGGCTGGGAGCAACACGCGGTCGTCGGCACGCCCCATGACGAGTCGCGCCCGACCGTCGGAGGCCTCCACTCCTCACGGATCCATCCGCTCGTCTTCGGAACCGAGACCTTTCCGCTCGGGCTGGCGGGGATGAGCGACGTGATGCCATATCCATCACGGCGCTTCTCTTCGTTCTCCCCCGAAGAGGTGGACGAGTACGTCCGCGCGTGGACCGCTCACGTTCGCGATGTCCTTGCCGACACCCAACCGAACGTCATCCACAGCCACCACGTCTGGCTCCTCAGTTCCTTGCTCCGGGATCTCGCCCCCGACGTGCCGATCGTCACCCACTGCCACGGCACCGGGCTCCGTCAGATGGAGCTCTGCCCGCACCTCGCGGAGCGCGTCGTCCGAGGCTGCGCACGGAACGACGCTTTCTGCGTGCTCCACGAAGAACACGCACGTCGTCTCGAAGCCGTGCTCGGCATCTCGCGCGATCGGATCCAC
Organism: Candidatus Eiseniibacteriota bacterium; assembly: GCA_020633975.1. Taxonomy (GTDB): domain Bacteria; phylum Eisenbacteria; class RBG-16-71-46; order CAIMUX01; family CAIMUX01; genus JACKCR01. Next base: position 2,255,968 of record JACKCR010000002.1, read on the forward strand.
GTGGTCGGGGCAGGCTATCGGGAGGACATCTTCCGGACGGGCCGGCGATCGGACGAACGGACCGACGGGCGGTCGGACGGAGTGGAGGGGATGGCACTGGTGTACGCCGGGAAGTTCAGTCACGCAAAGGGGCTTCCCTCACTCCTCGACGCCCTCGAGCTTCTCGAGCCGCGCTTCCCGGATCTCGTGCTCCACGTCGCCGGGGACGGAAGTGGCGACGAGGCGGAGGGGCTTCGCTCCCGGATGACGCGGATGGCTTCGCGAGTCCAGATGCACGGCATGTTGGACCAGGCAGGGCTCGCCGCGCTCCTCGAGCGGTCGCAGGCGTTCGTGCTTCCGTCGATGTACGAGGGGCTGCCTCTCGTGCTGGTGGAAGCGGCGGCCTGTGGATGCGACCTCGTCGCGACAGCCCTTCCCGGCGTCGTCCAGGATCTCGCACCGACGCTCGGGGATCGGCTGACCTTGGTTCCCCTTCCGCCGATGCGATCGATCGACGTTCCCGAGGAGGACGCCCTGCCCGGGTTCGCAAGGGACCTCGCGGAGGCACTCGCCGATACCCTCACCCGGCCCCGGCGGAGCGAACCTCCCGACCTCGAGCGGTTCCGTTGGTCTGCCGTCGCAAGCCGCGTCGAGCGAGTTTGGCGATCGCTGATCGCGTAGGGCGCGGCCCGAGCTAGTTCGGCGGCGCTCCTGCGCAGGGCGCGCGCGAGGGACATTGGCCACCGGTGCTCCCGAAGAACGCGCTAGGTACGACCGCGATCCTCGCCACGAGTGCGCGGAGCCGCTATTCTCCTTGGGCTCGCAACGGCCAGTCGCCGTCCCCGTCTCGACGTCGGCCAACGGCGAGTTGATCATCCCGACACGGACACGACGGGTCCCGGAAGTTCGACATGACCGACCTCGCCAAGCTCTCTCCGTCCGAGTTCTGCACGTTCCTCACCGAGCACGGGATCGAGCGGTTCTACTTCGTCCGCCGCGATCTCGCGGAAGCCCCCGGCACGTCGCCCACATCGGGAACCGGCTCGGCAGGAACCAGCGCTCCAGAAGCCGGCTCCCTTGTCGCCACACCGCTCCTGTCGGGCACCTCACCGCTCGTCGCCTCGCACGCTGTGCTCCAGCCGCTCGCCGATCTCGTAGGACACGACGCCCGTGACTTCGACGACCACGAGGGCGTGTTCGTCCAGGTAGCTCCTGAAACCGGCGTCCTCCAGGGCGCGTTCGTTCACCGGACCTGCCGTGGTCAGGCAGCCGGAGGCGTTCGTCTCTGGACCTACGACACGGTGCTCGACTACCTCCGCGACGGCCTCCGACTCGGGAAGGGGATGACACAGAAGAACGCACTCGCGGGGCTCTGGTGGGGCGGCGGCAAGGGCGTCATGGCGCGCAACTCCGGGGCGACGGCGTCGCGACCCACGGACGCGATCCGCACGCGGGTCTACGAGGAGTACGGCGAATTCATGACGAGTCTCCGCGGGTGCTACGTCACCGCGGAAGACGTCGGCACCGGGCCCGACGACATGGCCGCGATCTTCACACACACGCGGTTCACGACCTGCATCCCGCCTTCGCTCGGAGGAAGCGGCAATCCTTCGGCTCCGACCGCACTCGGGGTCGTCCGCGGAATGGAGGCGGCGCTCCAGCACCTCGGGCTCGGGACACTCGAAGGCAAGACGGTCGCGGTCCAAGGGCTGGGACACGTCGGAGAGCCGCTCCTCGGCTATCTCCACGAACGGAACGTCGGACGCGTGATCGGAACCGACATCGACCCCGAGCGCGAAGCCGCGCTTCGGAGCCTCTTCCCGGACCTCGACCTCACGGTGAGGGTGGTGGAGCGCGGCGACTGTTCGCTCTTCTCCGAGCCCGCCGACATCCTCTCCCCCAACGCAACCGGCGCGATCCTCGGCGAGCGAACGATCCCGACGATCGCAGCGAAGATCGTCTGCGGCGCAGCGAACAACCAGCTCGAAGATCCGGCCAAGGACGACCTCCGGCTCGCCGAGCGAGGCATCCTGTACCTGCCGGACTTCCTCGTCAACCGGATGGGAATCGTGAACTGCGCGGACGAGCAGTTCGGGTACGTCGACGACGACCCGTCCTTCCTGCGTCACCTCGGGACGGAGTGGGACAACAGCATCTTCAACCTCTCGCTCCGTGTCCTGGAGGAGGCGGAGACGAGCGGGCGAACGCCTCACCGTGTCGCGGTCGGACTCGCGGACGAGAGATCGTTCGAGACCCATCCGATCTCGGGTCACCGCGGCCGAGAGATCGTCCGCGGACTCACCCGAAGCAGTTGGGCTCGCTAGCGGAGTTCAAGCCGCGACCCAGGTCACGCCGACCAAGTTCGACGGCCCGGCGCGGGTCACGCCGCGACATCGTTCAAGGCGCGGCTTCGCTCACGCCGCCGCGTAGATCACGAAGTACTGCTCAGGCAGGAACTCGTGCACCTGGATCGGCGCGAGCCCGACACCGGCCATTGCGTCGTCGATGACTTGCCGGTCGATCTGCTGCTGCGGAGGCGGTCCCCAGGGACGCTCTTCCCACGGCTTCGGGCGGTAGTCGATGACCGCGATCCGTCCGCCGGGGGCGAGCCCCTCGCGCAGCCTGCCGGCGTAGGCCGGGAGATCTGCGACGTAGTGGAGCACGTCGATCAGGAGGACGAGGTCGGCCCCACCGCTGCCGAGTTCAGGATCTTCACGTCCGACCTTCTGTAGCCGCACGTTCCCGAGCGCCTCCCAACGGAGCCGACACTCCAGGTAGTCGAGCATCTCTTGGGCGGCGTCGTGAGCGTGCACCGTGCCCGTGTCGCCGATCGCCTTGGCGACCCGAACGGTGAAGTAGCCCGAGCCAGGCCCCACCTCTGCGACCGTCATGCCTGGGCGGAGTTCGAGTGCGGCGATCACTTGCTCGGGCTTCTGGAAGCTCTCCCGTTCGTCGTGGTCGAGCATCATCCGGTATCCGTTCGCCCAGGCTCCACGGACGAACTCGACGAAGCTCGGGTCGGCCTGATAGTCGGCGAACGCGGGATCCTCACGCAGTCGCTTCACGTCCCAGAAGCCGGCGCCGATCGCTCGGTGGAGCCACGCATACGCGTCGACTCGGTCGCCACCTCGAGCGAAGAGCTTCGCGACCTCGTAGAGCGCGCTGGTGTGTGCTTCCGCCGTCTCGTCTACCTGCGACTTAGCGCTCGTGAGTTCCGCATCCATCGTCGTGTCCACAAGACCTCCTACGTCTGCACGCCCTCTAGGGTTTCGCGTACCTACCAAGAAGCTCGACCTCTCAGCTCACGTGCGAGGTCCGACGTCGAGTCCTACCGATCGCATGAGCTCGAGCGCATTGCTCTTCGAGACGACTCCGGGCCGGAGCCGGTAGTCGAAGCGCATCCGGCCGTCTTCCAGCTCATCCTGGAAGTGGACGTTCTCCGCTCGGCCCCGGAGGCGTCCGACCATCTCCGTAAGTGCGAGGTCGTGCGTCGTAATCACTCCGACGGCCCCGCGATCGACGAGCGTCTGCATCACCGCCTCGACCCCGATCCGGCGGTCGTGTGAATTCGTACCCTGGAGGATCTCGTCGACGAGGAAGAGCACGTTGCTACCCTCTTCCGTCCGCTCCACGATCTGCCGCAGCCGCTTCACCTCGGCGTAGAAGTGCGACACCCCCTCCTGGATCGAATCCATCACCCGAATCGAGGCGCCGAGCCTCAGCGGACTCAGCTCGAGCCTCCGGCAGCGGACCGGCGCACCTGCCTGCGCGAGGACGACGCCCATGCCGAGCGTTCGGAGGAAGGTGCTCTTGCCCGACATGTTCGAGCCGCTCACCACGAGGAGATCCGGCCCCGCGCGCCCTCCGAGTGTGACGTCGTTGCGGATACAGGCGTCGGCGGGGAGAAGCGGATGCCCGAGCGATTCCGCCTCGACGAAGGAGACGTACGGTCCCTCGGCCCGAGGAGCAGCGCTCGTCTCTGCAACGCCTCGTGTATCCGCACCGGTTCGCGCGTCCTCCGACTCTCGTACGGTCGCGAACACGTCGTCCGATCGTTCGTACGCGTATCCTGCCAGGGACGAAATCGCCTCGAGGTCCCCCAGCGCTTCGAGCCAGGCCCGGGACCTCCCTCCGACGCGACGACGCCAGTCGTCGAGCGCGAACCCGATGATGAAGTCGAGCATGAGGACGAAGGAGATCGGCGCGAAGAGGCTGTTCCGTTTCGCCTCGAACAGGTCGAACAGTCTTCCGAGCCGACGGATCCAAATCGAGGGCGGCCGCCCCTCACTCTCGAGTCGGAGACGAACCTCGGTGAGCCACTCGCACCGGACTGGGTGCTGTTCGAAGCGACTGAGAACGGTCGCGAGGAGCTGGAGTTCGTCGTGTGCGTCATCGAGGTCCGCGGTGGAGGCATCGAGAGACTTCTGGAACCGGACGCGCACCAAGATCTGCGCCATCAGAGACAGGATGAACGGGCTCCAACCCCAACCCCACCGCAACGCTCCGACTACGGAGAGAAGAGCGAGCGCGACGAACCCATAGACCGCGACCCGAAGAACCACTCCGGACACCGCAGGGGGCGTCTCCGCCCAGCGAACGAACGCATCCGGATCGCCGCGCAGCTCCAGCTCTTCCCCTTCGAGCGCGATGTTCTCACGCAAGTCGAGCTCCGGGCGAAGCTCCTCCACTGCCTGCTGGCGTGCGCGGATCTCCGTCGGTGCCGCAGGCGCGAGGAGCCACCCCGCCAGGGTTCGTTCTCCGAATCGCGTTCGGGCGAGCGAGAGCCGCTGGAAGAGCGAGCCGGGCCCGAAGAGGTCGAGATCGATCGCGTAGGGATGACGGGGAGAGGCGTACTCACGTCCCTCCGGCCCGACCCCGACCCATCGATCGTCGAGCCGCGCGATGGCGAGCTCGTAGTAGCGCACCGCCCTCTGCGCCCGCACCAGCCGCTGCGCGACGATCTCGTGGAAGATGAACAAGACGAGGAAGATCCCCGGCGGGATCAGGGCGACCCAGAGGGGCCACTTGGGCGACCCGAGAACGAGCCAGAGCGAGAGGAGGAAGAGCGCGAAGACGAGCAGCCTCAGATTCGACAACGTCCCATAGAGACGCTCGACACGCTTCGCTTCGTCCACACGTAACCCGAGCCTCGACTCGTACTCTTCGCGCGGCGTCACGCTCTCTCCTCCCACGATCCGTATGACGGAGCCGGATGCGCGTTCGTTTGAAACATTTGCCCGGCGTGCGCTTCACTGTTCGTACGCGCGGGGCGGATCTCGAAACCCACCAGGCCCGCGCGACACGGCGCTCTGCGCTCCTTCATTTTCTCAGAGAGTGAGGTTCCCGGATTCCCGTCGAGAGGTCAAACTCTCGGGAGCGAGTTGCAAGGATCGGAAGGGAAGCTCATGTCGGAAGGCTACGTCTCCAGGTCTCGCCGCGGGTCTCGTCCCCAAAGACGGCAGCGGGCGCTCCTCCTGCTCGCCCTCCTGGCGGTCCTCCTCCTCGTTCTCGTCGGTCCCCCCAACCCCCGCGTGGCGGCAGGGGCGGACATCCGCGAATCCGCACTCGACGACTCCACCGCCTTCGAACTGCTCCGTCGCCTGGCCCGAGAGGACACCCTTGGCGTTCCGGAGATCGACTACGTCTACGGTTCCTGGATCGAAGTCGAGGATCAGAGACCGACGCTCGAAGACATCCTCCATTGGTGCATCGAGAACGAGAAGCATCGGCTCGACGACGTCGAGAACGTCACGTTCCGAAGGCGGGTCCGGGTCCTCCAGCTCTACGAACCCGAGAAGGAAGACGGCGAGTTCGAGCTGGAGGAGGCCGTCTTCCAGGTCTACGCCCGCCCCCCGGACCAGATGGTCTCGATGAAACTGGGGGAGCGCACCTACGAGAGCAAGGAGAAGGAGAGCGACGTAGAGACAGAAGTACGCGTGACGACAGCCAATCGCGAGCTCGCGAGTCTCCCCTTCTTCTTCGAACAGCTCTCGGACTACGACTTCGCGATCACGGAGCGTCGCTTCTTGGGAGACCGGATCCTCTACCGGATCGAGTTCTCCCCTCACAGCGAGTTCGCCGCCCTTCCCACCGGCTCGTTCCTCGTCGACACGGGCGACTACCAGATCCTCCGGGCCGAGTTCTCTCTCACGGAGAACGTCCCCTACCCGGTGTTCCTCAAGTCGGTCGACCGAGTCGACATCCAACGTCGGAAGACGGGCGGTGTCTGGTGGATCGAGCGCACCGACGTCGAGGTGACCCTTCGCGACCTCCCGTTCCTGGGGATGCCGCGCAAGGTCCAGATGGAGATGCAGATCGAAGACGTTCGGGTCAACACGGTCATTCCCGACTCGGTGTGGGCGCTCCCGGGAGACGAATGATGAGAGCGCATCGCACCTCGAGAACGGACTTCAGAGCCTGCCTCTTCGTCATCCTCTTGCTCGGCGCGCTCTGGGCGACCAGCGATGCGGGCAGCACGCCGTCATCCGGCTCTGCACCGCCGTCTCGACTCGACGCGGTGCTCGACAGCCTGCGTGCGGCCACCGCGGCCAGCAGCCGATGGGACGAGTTCGTCACCTCGGCCGACTGGGACAGTACCGAGACGGCGTGGATCCCCGATCCCTCGTCCGCGCCGACCAGGAACCCGATGACGCGGTTCCATTTCGACCTGTCACCCCGCTTCCGCTTCAACAAGGTGGAGGGGATCACCCCCGGAACGGGCGCTACCGTGCAGTGGGCCCGTCGGCCCGGCTTCCGGATCGACGGCGGAATGGACCGGGCTACCGCGCCGGGAAGATGGGCAGGCGAGGTGACCGCGTCGTTCCAGAGCGACGCACGTTCTCCCTCCGGACCGTCGACGGCAGTACGAACCCGCCATGGCGGCGGCGGTCCCGAGAGCGCGGAGAACCCGTTCGGCGAGATCAGAAGTCGACGCAACTGGAGGGTCTTCGTCTCCTACGCGGAAAGGGCTCTCCCCTTTGGAAGCCAACGGCCGGTGCGAAACGGCTTCCAGGCGGCACTCCTCTCGGTCGATACGCAAAGCTACTCGTGGCGCGAAGAACGGACCGTCGGGTTCGAGCCGCCGAGTCCGAGTCGGGTCCGATGGGAGTTTGCGTACACCGAGCGGAAGGATCGAAACGCCGTCGTCGCGTTGGATCCCCTCTGGAACACCGATCCCGCCTCCTGGAAGGGAGCTGCGATCGATCGTGTGGAGACTCATGGCCTCGTCGGCAGGACGACCGTACGCCTCGGATTCCTGCGATCCCTCGAGGTCACGGCCCGCGCGGGCGCGTTCGGAGGCGCGTTCGGCGGAGACAGAGAGTTCTACCCAGCCGGGTTCGAACTGCGTCGTTCTTTCCGCCCTCCTGGCGCAGAACGGCTGACGGCCGAACTGTGGGGCACGGCGGTGTTCGGACGTCCACCGAGCCAGGAGTGGGCAGACCTCGGCGGCAGCTCGAGCCTACGGGCCCACCGTACCCGTGAGCAGCTCGGCCGCGCGTCGACGGTCGTCCGTCTCGACTACGAACTGGGAGTCGACATCCTCAGGCGGATCCAGTTCCCGTTCTCCCGGCAGCTACGTCTACAGCCCGTGTTGTTCGTCGATACTGGCGCAGCGTGGGGCGGCTCGGACTGGACTCGACGCGAGAACGTACGCGGCCCGCGCAGCGCGGACTGGCGAACCGACTTCGGCATCGGGGTCCAGCGCAGGATGGGATACCCCGGGCTCATCGATCGCCTGCGCGTCGACTTCGCCTTCCGGACGGACCGCAGCAACGATCGGTTCCTCGCGACCGTGCGCCTGTTCCCCTAGACGGCGTGTCGACGTGCGCGGGTTCTGCCGCGCGCCATCACCGGCCCGAGTCAGTCTCTAGGACTCCGCCGGCGCCTTCTCCGCACGCCACGTCTCGTGGACGAAAAGCCAACGCAGCCGCTCTCGCGATATCTCCGTTCCTGGCAGGATCTCGAACAGCACGCTCGAGAGACGCGAGGTGACGCCGTCCTCCGCCTCTTGCCACTCCTCGTACGTAGCGAGACAACGCGTGTCCGACATGTCGCGGAGCCGAACGAAGCGGACCCAGATCCGGAACGTCTCGCCGGCCTTGCTTCCGTGCGCGTCGCGGATCTCCGTGATCACGTCGTCTCGCTCCGAGCTGTTTCCGTCCGGGTCGATCATCGAGAACGGCGGTCCGAGTGCTCGCTCCACGCGCTGGAAACGTCCAGCCTCGTTCGGGATCTCGCCGAGGAACCACTCCTGGAAGAAGACATGGAGGTCGTCGATCTCTTCGCGGACCACCGTGGTCCAGGCGAGCCTCGCCGATCGAGCCCGCATCACGCGTCCTCCCTGTGGACCGTGTCCGGAGAGAATGCGGGAAGACAGACAGCGACGTACTCCGCCCCGTCGGCCCCTGGTGTGCTGTAGCGAACTCGCTCTCCCGCGTGTGCGATGACCGCCTGCCCGGCGTGTACCTCGAGGACGCCGCCGTCGTGCTCGACGCGGAGCATTCCCCGGAGGACGAGGGTGAACTCGTCGAAGTCCGGCCTCTGCGCGGGCTCGACCCAACCGGACGGGCTCCTCATCCGAGCAATACTGAGCGACTCCGTGCTCGAGTTGACCCGTCCGACGAACTCCTCGATCTCCTTGGGCTTCGTCCCCACGGCGGCGACGCGGGTGGGTCCAGAAACGAAGGTGGGCATCGGTTTCCTCCTCGCATGAGACGGCCAGCGTCCAGGCTAGCTCCGGGCAGTGTAGCCGAACCCGGATAGGTCTCAACGTGCACGGAGCGGTTTCCGATCTCTTTCGAGGGGAGCGTGATGCCCCCCGGGCGATCACGCACGCCCGGCAGGAAGCTTCCACCGACAGGTGCCGCTGGACGAGGAGCGAGGGATGACCCACGAGAAGAAGCTCGGTGAGATCCTGGTCGAGAATGGGCTCGTAACCCAGGAACAGCTCGACGAGATCGTCGCGCACCAGAGCGTCCATCCCGAGCAGCCGCTCGGCCAGATCTGCATCGACCGACGCCTGGTCAGTCGGGAGGAGATGCAGACACTGCTCCGTACCTATCAGAAGCGTCTCCCGCTCGGCGAGATGCTGCTCCAGTCCGGGGACATCGACCCGGAACAGCTCGAGGCCGCCAAGCAGATCCAGGACTCGCGTGGGCTTCGGCTAGGAGATGCACTCACCCAAATGGACGCGATCGACGACGTGCGTCTCTGTGAGGTTCTCGCCCGTCAGTTCAACCTCCCCGTCGTCTCGCTGGAAACGCTCACACCTCCGGCCCGAGTGCGCGGACTGATCAACCCGAGCTACGCGGCCCAGCACCAGGTGGTCCCGATCTCGCTCCTCGGTTCGCGTCTCACGATCGCGCTGGCAGACCCGAACCTTCTCCACTGCGCGAACGAGCTGTCCGCGGTCACCGGACTTCCGGTCGACGTCGTCCTCTCTCCTCGAAGCCACATCTACTCGTTCTACCGGAAGCTCTACGGCAAGGAGCCCTCCAAGGAGCTGGCCCGGGGCACGCGGACGGAACGTCTCGGGTTGGAACAAGAGGGACCGAGTACCGGCGAAGTCGACGACGTCGGCAATGCGGACGATCCCTGGGCCGAACCGGAAGGGGCCGAGTCCGCTTCCCTGCTCGGGCAGGCGGAGTCTGGAATCGAAGTGCTGGAGACAGACGTCGCTCCGCAGCTCCGGGACTTCGAGAACGTCCGCACGGCCGAGGATAGCCCGGTGGTCCAGATTCTGGTCCAGACGGTGATCTCGCGTGCCCTCGCGCTCGGCGCGAGCGACATCCACCTGGAGCGTGGCCCCAACGGCGCGGGATTGCGCCTCCGGATCGACGGAGTCCTCCATCGCTACCGCCTCGACGACCTCGACGCGCCGTTCCAGGGGAACTACCGGTCCGTCGTAGCGAGGTTCAAGATCCTCGCGCAGATGGACATCACCGAGAAGCGGCGCCCTCAGGACGGCAGCTACCGGATGCTGATCCGGCGGAACGGCAAGCTCTCGAACGTCGACTTCCGTATCTCGACCGTCCCCGGCCGATTCGGCGAAGGCATGGTCATCCGTCTCCTCGATCAGAGACGAGCCCCCCGCTCGCTCGAGAGTCTCGGGATGACGTCTCGCGTACGTCGGACGTTCGTGCAGTCGCTCAGCCGTCCCAGTGGAATACTGCTCGTGACAGGACCCACCGGGTCCGGCAAGAGTTCGACGCTCTACGCCGCGCTTCGGACGCTCGCGTCTCCCAAACTCAAGATCCTGACGGCAGAGGACCCGATCGAATACACCCACCCCGGCATCTTCCAGACGGAAGTGAATGCCGACATCGGGAACAGCTTCGCGCGCTATCTGAGGAGCTTCCTCCGCCAGGACCCGGATGTGATCATGGTCGGCGAAATCCGCGACAGTGAGACGGCCGAGATGGCGCTACGCGCGGCTCAGACGGGCCACTTGCTACTCAGCACGCTCCACTCGATCGACTCGACGTCGACGATCCAACGTCTCCTCGATCTCGAGATGGAACCGAACAGCATCGCGTCGTCCCTCAACGCGGTTCTCGCCCAGAGGTTGATCCGGCGCACCTGTAGCGCATGCGTCGAGAGCTACACTCCGGCCGAAGAAGTGTTGGCCGAGTGGTTCCCGTCTTCCCCGCCCAGCATCGACTGGAAGCGCGGGCGCGGCTGCCCGCGTTGCAACCAGACGGGGTACTCCGGCCGTGACGCGATCACCGAGTTCTGGATCCCAACACCGGAAGAGCAGATCCTCATCAACAAGCGCACCGAGTCCGAGGCACTGCGTGAGGTCGCACTCGACCACACGACCAGCCTGGCCGAGGACGCACTCCTCAAGTCGATGCGTGGAGTCACCACCTTGGAAGAGGCGATGCGCGTCGTTCCGTTCGAGGACATTCGCCGCACCCGGGAACGCGGTCCGTCCCGTGTACTCGCAGAGTTCCGAGGCAACGAGACGGCGACCGAGGCGGCGTAGGACTCTACGGCCCTTCTTCGGTGAAGCGGTCGATCTCGGCTCCAAGCGTCGAGAGCCGCTCTTCGATCCGCTCGTAGCCGCGGTCGATGTGATAGACGCGGTGGACGATCGTCTCACCTTCCGCGACGAGGCCGCCCAGAACCATCGCGCAGGACGCGCGCAGGTCTGTCGAGAGCACGTGCGCGCCGGTCAACTTCGGAACGCCGGTGACCCGCGCGACCGGACCGTCGAGCTTGATGTTCGCGCCGAGCCGCTGAAGCTCCGGAACGTGGCTGAACCGGTCCGAGTAGATCGTCTCCTTCACCACTCCGGTGCCGTCCGCCACGCAGAGAAGAGCCATGAAGATGGCCTGGAGATCGGTCGGGAACCCCGGGTAGACCTGTGTCGTCAGGTCGATCGCGCGGAGACGTTCCGGCCCCTGCACTTCGAGAGACCGCCCCTCGACTTCGATGCCGACGCCCATGTCGTGGAGCCGGTCGAACACGATCGCCATCTGGTCGGGCCGCACACCTTCGAGGTGCGCGCGGCCACCAGTGATCGCGATCGCGGCCATGATCGTTCCCGTCTCGATCCGGTCCGGGATGTTCTCGAACTCGACCGGGTGTAGGCCCTCGACTCCGTCGATTGCGATCGTCGTCGTCCCGTGCCCTTCGATCTTCGCTCCGGCCGCGATGAGGAAGTCCGCGAGCGCAGTGATCTCGGGCTCACGCGCCGCGTTCTCGATCACGGTTCGTCCCTTGGCGAGCACCGCCGCCATCATGACATTGCCGGTCGCCCCCACGCTCGAGACGTCGAACGAGATGTGGGCACCGCGCAGTCCGCCCTTGGGCGCTTCGGCTACGACGTATCCTTGGTCGAGCGACACCTTGGCGCCGAGCAGCTCCATACCACGGAGGTGAAGGTCGACCGGACGCGGTCCCCACGCACACCCTCCGGGGAGCGAGACCCGTGCCTTCCCGAGTCGGGCGAGCAACGGCCCGAGCACGTAGATCGACGCGCGCATCCGGCGGACCATGTCCCACGGAGCTTCGTGCGACGTCAGCTCCGTCGCGTCCACTTGAAAGCAGTGATCCTCGTACCCGGCCACGACACCGAGGTGCTCCAGCACCCGCTGCATGGTGACGACGTCGCGAAGGTGCGGCACGCGGCGAAGGAAGATGCGGCCAGGAATGAGAAGCGCAGCAGCGAGAATCGGGAGCGCCGCGTTCTTGGAACCACCAACGGTGGTAGAGCCCCCGAGGGTCCTTCCTCCACGAATCCGGAATGCGTCCATGTCGTTCCTTTCGAGCGGCGGGTGCGAGGGTGGGGATCGTAGCGCGCCCGCGCCTGGCTACCAAGGGGAGAGCGATCCGCGTCTCTCTGCGATGACACCCCGCTCCCGACCCGTGAGGTCCCGATATCGCTCCAACAAGCCGAATCCGTAGTTTTCGAGCAGCGAAACGACTCGGTCGGCTTGATCGAGCGCGAGCTCGAACGCGAGAAGTCCGCCCGGCCGCAGCAATCGCGCGGCGTCCGCGACGATCCGGGTGACGAGAACCAGCCCGTCCGGACCACCGTCGAGCGCGAGGCGTGGCTCGTGATCCCGAACCTCCGGCGCGAGCGACTCGATCTCGTGGGACGGGATGTACGGCGGGTTCGAGACGATGACGTCGATCGCGAGCGCGGAACCTGACGGAGCAGGGGCCGGAACGCCCGCCGGCGGAGACGCCGGAACTCCGGCCACTGACGCAGACGCCGGAACGCCGCCCACCGGCGCAGACGACGGACCTGCATCCGGTCCGTTCGCGGGCCGATCCCAAGTCGACCGGTGCGTCCCCGATCCGACGACCGAACCGAGCAAGTCTGCGCGGACGAAGCCGACGCTTCGCTCACGCGGGAGCGTTCGCTCCCGGTTCCGCCGCGCCCAGCGGAGCGCCTCTCTCGACCGGTCCAGACCGAGGCCGTGGAGCGCAGGAAACCGGTGGAGAAGCGCGAGCAGGATCGCCCCGCTCCCGGTGCCGACGTCGACGAGCAGAGGAGCATGGATACCGGCCCACGAATCGAGTTTCGGTTCGATCCGGGCGCTCAGCCGCTCCACCAGGACTTCTGTCTCCGGCCTCGGGATGAGGACGCCGGGCCCGACCTCCAGTTCGAGCTCGCAGAACGGCACCGTCCCGAGTAGGTACTGGAGAGGCTCCCTTGCTGCGCGACGGGCCAGGAGCGACTCGAGGCGTTCGTCCGCCGCTGGATCGAGAGAAGAGGCGAAGTCGAGCAGGAGGAACGCCCGCGGATCGATCCCAAGCGCGGCGCGGAGCAGCTCCCGTGCCTCGACCTCTGGCGCGTCGGACTGGAGAGCGGACAGCCGCGCACAGGCGCTCCGCCAAGCTTCGCGAACGGTTCGCAGCACGCGCGTCTCGTCCCGGCTAGGCCGACGCCGAGCGCGCCATCACGCCTTCGAGACTTCGGCCGCGAGGCGCGCCTCGGAGTCCGCCAACCGCAGGGCCTGGATCAGGGGAAGGATGTCGCCTTCCATCGTCACCGGCAGGTTGTAGAGGGTGAGGTTGATCCGGTGATCGGTCACTCGCCCCTGGGGGAAGTTGTAGGTGCGGACCTTGGCGCTCCGGTCCCCGGTCGACACCATCGACCGGCGTGCAGCTGCCGTCTCCTCGTCCTTCTTCTGGCGCTCGTGGTCGAGCAGACGCGCCATGAGGATCTTCATCGCCTTGTTCTTGTTCTTGAGCTGGCTCCGCTCATCCTGGCACTGCACGACGATCCCGGTCGGGAGGTGCTTGATCCGGACCGCGGAGTCCGTCGTGTTGACCGACTGCCCGCCGGGACCGGACGACCGAAACACGTCGATCTTGAGGTCCTTCTCCTCGATGTCGACGTCTACCTCCTCCGCTTCGGGAAGCACCGCGACGCTCACGGCAGACGTATGGATCCGTCCCTGCGCTTCCGTGGCGGGAACGCGCTGCACCCGGTGGACACCGCTCTCGAACTTGAACGTGCCGTACGCCTCCTCGCCATGGACCGCGAAGATCATTTCCTTGAGGCCGCCGATCTCGTTCTGGCTCGAGTCCATCTCCTCGATCTTGAATCCTTGGGTCTCGGCGAACTTGAGATACATCCGGAAGAGGTCGCGCGCGAAGAGCGTGGCTTCGTCTCCCCCCGCTCCGGCCCGGATTTCGACGATCGCATTTCGGTCATCGGCGGGGTCCCGCGGGGTGAGGAGTAGCTTCAGCTCCTGCTCGGACGTCTCGACCGCTTCGCGCGCCTCCGGAAGCTCGAGCTCCGCCATCTCGGCGAGCTCCGCGTCGTCGCCCTGAAGCGCCTCGTCGAGCTCCTCTACGTTCTCGAGCGCACGCCCGTGAACGTTCATCGCCTCGAGGATCGCGTCGAGCCGGTTCCGCTCCCGACCGAGCCGCTTCATTTCACGGGCGTCGCCCAGGACTTTCGGGTCCATGAGTTCGCGGTTGATCTCTTCGAGACGGTCCGCGAGCTGTGACTTGTTCCTCAGCAGATCGATCATGGTTCCTCGCCAGCCCTCCGGCTGCCCTCGTCCGTCCGGCCCTCGTCTGTCCACCGGCTCTACCCGTTCCGCCCTCAAAAAAGAGAGAGACCCCGGAGGTTACACCACCGGGGTCTGCTCAATGGGACTGCGTCGCTAACGCTGGGCCGTGATCCTCACCGCCTCCGTCGCCCGCGCACCTTCGTGCACGAACGGCGCGGCCGGGCGCAGGGCCCGTCCGGATGGGTGGCAAGACGAACAGATCTCGACTCGGAAGTCCGACCTTACGGTCGAGCGCGTACGGAAAGAGTTCCCGCACGCGCAGCGAACAGTGATATCGAAGTATTCCGGCTGGCTACTCCCCCATGACATCGATTTCACGCTCCTCGGGTTCGGAAATCAACGGTCTCCTCGGGACTTGAAGAGAATAGCGCACCTCCTCACGACCGGGAAGCTGTTCACCAACGTCCCCCTAACCGATTCAGGAACAGGGTGATAGGAGACCGGACGGACAGAGCCTCTGGTCGCCGGATCCAGAACCGAGGGAAAACCCCTTGTTTTTGAGCCTTCGGCCGAGTCACGGATCGCAGAAACACGTATGCATTCTTCTGATTCCAGCTAGAAGTGGAACAGATGAGAGGACTACCGAACACAGGCTGGGCGTAGGGCTTAGCGTCGAGGGGGCCCGGTACTGACGACGAGGCCCACCTCCAGGTAGGAGACGGGCCTCGAGATACCAAGGTCGTTCCTCGTTCCGCGCGGCAACAGGAGGCCGCCGAGGGACCGGCGTCGCCGGGTCGTCTACGCGTTCATCGAGTCGAGGAACTTCTTGTTCGTCTTGGTCGCGCTCATCTTGTCGATGAGGAATTCCATCGCTTCGACCGAGTTCATCTCGGAGAGGAACTTCCGGAGGATCCAGATCTTCCGGAGATCCGCCTCGCCGAGGAGGAGCTCTTCCTTACGCGTTCCCGAACGGTTGATGTCGATCGCCGGGAAGATCCGCTTGTCGGAGAGCTTGCGGTCGAGAACGAGCTCCATGTTGCCCGTTCCCTTGAACTCTTCGAAGATGACGTCGTCCATGCGCGAGCCGGTCTCGATGAGCGCGGTCGCCATGATCGTGAGCGACCCGCCCTCTTCGATGTTCCGCGCCGCACCGAAGAATCGCTTCGGACGGTGGAGTGCGTTCGCGTCCACACCACCGGAGAGGATCTTTCCGGAGTGCGGGACGACGGTGTTGTACGCACGGGCGAGACGCGTGATCGAGTCGAGCAGGATCACGACGTCGCGCTGATGCTCGACGAGACGGCGCGCCTTCTCGATGACCATCTCCGCAACCTGGACGTGACGCTCGGCCGGCTCGTCGAACGTCGACGCCACGACTTCGGCATCGACGGAGCGGTCCATGTCCGTCACTTCTTCCGGACGCTCGTCGATCAGGAGAACGATGAGCACGACTTCCGGGTGGTTCTCCGTGATCGCGTTCGCAATCTTCTGGAGAATGATCGTCTTTCCCGCCTTGGGCGGAGACACGATGAGACCGCGCTGTCCCTTCCCGACCGGGGCGAGGAGGTCGATGATCCGGGTCGAGAGATCGCGCGCTTTCGTCTCCAGGACGAGCTTTTCGAGCGGGTAGAGCGGTGTGAGGTTGTCGAAGAGAGTCTTCTCCTTCGCAACCTCCGGCGGCTCGAAGTTGACGGCTTCGACGCGGAGGAGAGCAAAGTAGCGCTCACCTTCCTTGGGCGGACGGACCTGTCCCTGGATCGTGTCTCCGGTGCGCAGATCGAACCGCTTGATCTGCGACGGCGAGACGTAGATGTCGTCCGGGCTCGGGAGATAGTTGTAGTCCGTCGAGCGAAGGAATCCGTAGCCCTCGGGAAGGATCTCGAGGACACCGGTGGAGAAGATCAGACCACTCTTGTTGGTCTGCGCTTCCAGGATCTTGAAGATCAGCTCCTGCTTGCGGATTCCGGCGATCCCTTCGATCTCGAGCTCGTGCGCGACCTTCATCAGTTCGGGCACGGTCTTGCGCTTCATCACGCTGATGTCGAGGGAGCCTGCGTCGGTCGACTTGGGTACGCGACCGCCTTCTTGCTGTTCTTCTTCGGGAATCTCAGTCTGCTTGGGCATAACTCTCAGTAGGGGGGTTGGTAGGAAGTGTTCGTCTACACCCGGCCGCCGGTTCCAGGAAAATGGCGTAGATCACCTGGGAAACTGGGATCGGGTAGGAAATCGATCGGTGAGAATCGGCACGGGTCGTCCAGGACCTGTACCTGCGTGGACCGTAGGTGAGGGCCGGAACGCCTGTCAAGCGCCAATCACTCGGCCTCCCCGTCCTCTCCAGAGGCCCAGAGACCACGCACGACGCGGCCGGCGTCCTCGAGTGATGCATGTCTCGCCTGCCCCGGGGCCGACCGGCTCCAGTCCGGTGACCTACGACGAGCCGCGAGCCATTCGCGGGCGAACGCGCCGGAGCGCACTTCGTCCAGAACCTCACGGAACGTCTGCCGAAGGTGCTCGTCACCGATGCGGGGACCGCGGGTGAGGTCTCCGTAGAGCGCGGTGGAGCTGATCCGCCGGCGCATCCCTTCGATCCCGAATCTCTCGACCAGCTCGGCAGTGAGACGGAGTTGGTGTACGCACTCCAGGTAGGCGGCCTCCGGCGCGTAGCCCGCGGACACGAGCGTATCGAAGGCTGCTTGTGTGAGTGCGTTCATGCCGCCGCAGAGAACTGCCTGTTCTCCAAAGAGGTCGATGTCGACTTCGTCCTTCACCGTGGTGCGAAGGAGCCCCGCGCGGGCCGAACCGATCGCGGCCGCATACGCCCGGGCCCGCGCGTCGGCGACGCCGGAAGCGTCGCGATGAACCGCGAGAAGTGCCGGCACACCTTCGCCGCCTTGATAGCGCTGCCTCACCTGCACACCCGGTCCCGCGGGTGCGACGACGAAGACGTCGTGGGTCTCGGGAATCGGCGGAGGGTCGTGCACGAGGGAGAATCCGTGGGAGAACACCCACGCTCGCGTCCGAATCTCATCGCGAACGCCCTCGGACGCCGCCTCCGCATGCGTGCCGCTGGACGACGTCTCCGCTAAGCCCGCGGACCAGACCCCGTCGTCCAGACCGATCATCTGCGCGACGATTCCGGAGTGCAGTTCGTCCGGCGCAACCAACACGACGAGATCCGCGTTCGAAAGAACCGCGCCCAGAGGCAGGACATCGAATCCTGCCTTCTGGGCGCGCTGCCTGCTGGGACGACCAGGGTCCGCACCGATGACGACGCGGAAGCCCGAGTCCCTGAGATTCTGAGCCTGGGCCGTCCCCTGATTCCCGAACCCGACCACGGCGACCGTCCAACCCTCGATCGGGTCGAGCGGACAGTCGGCCAGGGTCAGAAGGGTCCGATCGGACATGTCGACGGCACCAGAATCCCGCGAAGTGATGACCGACTACTCCGTCGTCGCCGGAGCGATCTTCTCGAACTCGCCGGCGAAGATCTCCTTGCCGGACTGGAATGCGTATGCGTGTCCACGAGCCCAGTAGAACCAGACTTCGTAGATACCGCCGCCAGCGTCGCTGAACTTGCGGATCTCGCCGGGCTCACCGGACTCACGATACCGATCGAGTTCCTGCGAGCGAGGGCCGTGCTTCTCCGCCAGGCTGCGAGCCTCGGCGGCGTTGAGCATCTCGCCTCCAGAGAGAGCCTGACCGACGAGCAGGTGGCCGAATCCGGCCGTCTTCTGGTCCATCTGCAGGAGGATCCGGCCGACCTGAACCCAGTTCGTCGAGTTCTTGGGATCGAGGTTGAGCAGCTCGTGCGCGAACTTGAGGGAGGTCTCTTGGTCTCCCATCGCACTGTTGAGGAGCATGAGGTTCTTCCTCACCTCGAGGTTTTCCGGCTCCATCTCGAGTACCGATTCGTACCCGCCGCGGGCCTCCGCGAGGAGTTCGGCTTTCCGAGCCGCATCTTCGTCTCCAACGTTGTCGGCCAACTCCCAGGCCACCGCGGCTCGGTTCTGAAGGCTCTCGATGTCGTTCGGGTCGATGGCGAGCGCCTTCGCGTAGAGATCGAGCGCGGCCGCGAGATACTTCCTCGCCCCCACCGGGTCGCTCTCCCTCAACTCGATCGCCTTGGAGAAGCTCTCGTTCCCCTGACCCGAGTAGACCTGGAGGAGCATCTGATTGACCCGGTCCGAACTCTCTCCCGCCTCCGGATTCTGACGGAGTTCGTCGAAGGTCGCGAGGGCGTCATCGATCCGGCCGAGCTTGAGGTAGATGATGCCGAGATTGCTCCGAGCCTGCGTGTTCTGGGGATTGAACAGCAATGCGGTGTCGAGCTCAGCGAGCGCACTCTCGTACTTCGCCTTCGCGCCGTCCTCGTCCCCGGCGCCCTTCAGCTCTTCGGCTTCCTCGCTGAACGCCATGGCGCTGTTGAACCGGTTGCTGAAGAAGTGGTCGCGGTTCTGCTTGATGGTGTCGACGAGGGGAGTGCCTGGAGGCGCGAGTTCGGCTGCCTTGTCGAAGTTCTTCGCTGCGAGTTCGGTCTTACCCTGCTCGGCCTGGGACATCGCGAGGAACATCCACGCTTCCCCGTTCTCGGGGGTTTCCTCGACCGCGAGCTGGAAGTTCTCCTCCGCCCGGTCGTACCGCCCTTGGTCGTAGTGGAGCTTCCCTCCCGAGAGGTGAGGGTTGCTGCAAGCGGCAACGAAGACGAGGGTGCCCACGGCAACTGCCGCAAGCCAACGAGTGATACGCACGTCGGACTCTCCCTTCCTAAGAGATTGGTTCCCCGGCGGGAACGCCAGATCCGGCCTGGCGCGCAGAGAGTAGGCAGCCGATCTCCGGAGTGTCAAGGACCGGTCCGGAACGGTCGGTCAGCCCATGGGGCCTACGCCAGCCCGTTACATGAAACACGAAGCCCGCACTAATGCTCCCCGAGGAGCAGGGAGTGCAGCTGCTCAACCGAATCCACGACCGTATCCGCGCCCGCCGACTCGTCCTCCCCGCCGAACCCATAGCGGCAGAGAATACAGGGAACACCCGCTCCCCGGGCGCCTTCGACATCGGAGGAGCGGTCGCCCACCATGACGATCTCGCGCGCTCCGAGTTCCCGGCGAGCACGATCGATCATCTCGGCTTTGGTGGCGAGTCCGTCCTTCCCGAAGTGGTAGATCGCATCGAGGATCTCCGCGTACCGGAGGCGCTCCGCTACCGCACCGATGTAGCGAGCCCCCCCGTTCGTGACCAACGCGAGCTTCTTGCCGCGGGCCTTGAGCCCACCGAGAAGCTCTGGGATCCCCTCGAAGAACCGGCCCCGTTCCAGCACCTCGACCACCTCTTCGTCGATGCAGAGCGATCGAAACTCTTCGGCCAGGTGCTGAACCGGTCGCGGCAGGATCTCTCGATAGAAGACCGGCCCCGGTTGTCCCGTCAGCTCGAGGATCCGCGCATCGGTCGGCACCTCCGCGTCGATGCCGCGCTCCTCGACGAACCGGCGGAATGTCCGCTGGATTGCCGGGTTCGCCACTTCCTCGGAACGAAAGAGAGTGCCGTCGTTGTCGAAGCAAATGAGGTCCGCGTGGATGTAAGACATGGGCGGGAGACTACACCATCGAGACGGGATCGACGTCTGCCAGAACGCGCGTCGAGGAAAGCCCGCGTGGCGGCTTCTCCGAGAGGGCCACGAGCGCGAACTCGTGGAGCAGCTTCGGCGACTTCCCGATGAGTCCGAGATGCCAGCGATACTGCCCCTTGAGTCGGGAGATCGGCATCGGCGCGGGCCCGATGGTACGGAGCGGCGCACGCATCGCCGCGATCCGCCGGGACAGGAGGTCCGCGAGCGCGTCCGCACGACTCTCCACTTGAGACTCCTTCGGCCCGTCGACGAGAAGGTGGACCAGTCGTCGAAACGGCGGATACCCGAGCTCCCTGCGGAAGTCCAACTCCGTCTCGGCGAAGAGCGCGTAGTCCTGAGCAACGGCCGCCTGGATCACGTAGTGCAGCGGCTGGAAGGTCTGGAGGACGACCTCCCCGGCCAACTTCCCGCGTCCCGCTCTTCCCGCGACCTGGGTGAGTACCTGGAAGCCGCGCTCCCCCGCGCGGAAGTCCGGCAGGAGGAACTCCTGATCGGCCTGAAGCACGCCGACCAAGGTGACACGAGGGAAGTCGAACCCCTTCGCGACCATCTGCGTGCCGAGCAGAACGTCGACGTCGCCGTCCTCCATCCGCTCGACCAGCTTGGCGTGGGATCCCTTCTTCCGCGTCGCGTCACGATCCATCCGCTCGATCCGCGCGCCCGGCAGGAGTTCCAGCAGGTCCTCTTCGATCCGCTGCGTCCCGAATCCGCCGTAGAAGAAGTGCGCTCCTCCGCACCCGTCGCATCGCTCGGGTTCCGGGCGGAACGCGTTGCAATAGTGACAGCGGAGTCTCCGGTCGGACTTGTGGTAGGTCAGCACCACGTCGCATTGCGTACAGGAAACGCTCGTGCCGCAGTCGGCGCACTGCACCGTGGTCGAGTGTCCCCGTCGGTTGAGGAAGAGGATGATCTGCTCGCCTCGTTCGATCCGCTCGCGCATCCGCCGAACGAGTGGCGGCGAGAAGATCGACACGCCCCCACCCCGTTCCATCTGGACAGTCTGCACACCGCCTTGGGCGACGCCGCCGTGCGCCTCCGGCACGTCCGTCCGGCCGTTCGTCTGCGTCCCGTTCGATGGTCGGGTCGAGTTCGCGCTCGCCGGGGCCGCACTCGGCCCGGGCTCGTCCTCGTCGTCCCGATGCTCGGCCATGTCGACGATCGTCACCCGCGCCTTCTGTCTTCCGTCGATCCGCTCCGGGAGGACGACGTGCGAGTACTTGCCCTCGTTCGCGTTGATCCAACTCTCGAGCGACGGCGTCGCAGTCCCGAGGACGACGACGGCTGAGGCAAGCCGGGCGCGATAGATCGCCACGTCCCGCCCGTGGTACCGCGGCGCTTCTTCTTGCTTGTACGCCGTCTCGTGCTCCTCGTCGACGACGACCAGGCGGAGCTTCGGCAACGGGACGAACACAGCAGACCGAGCCCCGACGACGACCGGGAGCCGGCCCTCTCTCGCCTCGGCCCAGACCCGTCGCCTCTCGCCATCCCCGGCCTGGCTATGGTAGAGCCCCACCTGGCCCGGGAACCGCTGCTGAACGCGGGCCAGGATCTGCGCTCCCATGGCGATCTCGGGGACGAGGAACAGCACCTGCCCTCCCCCCGCGATCACTTCCGCGGCGAGACGAAGATAGACCTCGGTCTTCCCGCTTCCCGTCACGCCGTGGAGCAGAAAGGGCGCGAACGAGGTGGTTCGGAGCGCAGTTCCGATCGCAGCCAACGCGGCGTCCTGGTGCGACGTCAGAACGACCCCACCAAGAGGTGCAGTGGACGGAGAGGGCGGCGGATCCACGCTCGCCACTCCCGGCAACGCCGAGCCGGTCTGAAGACTGTCCGCGGAGTCCGCTCCGGCCGCCTGCTCGACCGTCGGCTCCGCGGTAGCGGGCTCGGACGTTTCAGCCTGCGCCTTCAGTCGACGGTCCCGCGCCCCACCCTTCCGCACGTTTGGAGGGAGCGCCGCATCGAGCACTTGTCCCCATGGCGCGAGGTAGTACTCCGCAACCCAACGCGTGAGCTGGAGGATCTCGTCCGTTACCAGCCGTTCGGGCGGATCGCAATCCAGGATGGCCCGGAGCCCCCGCACATCGGGTCGCTCGGAGCCGAGCGAAACCACATACCCGTGGGCTTCACGCCGTCCGAAAGGAATCCGGACCCGGTGTCCGGGTTCGACCTCCAGGCCGGCTGGCACGGAATAGGAAAACGTCTGCCGGAGAGCGTTCGGCAGCGCGACTTCCGCATACAGCTGTGTGGTTCCGGTCGGCATGGGGGCCGACCGTAGCGGAAGGACATGGGGGAGCGGAAGCGCCTGCTTGCGCGAAGAATCAGAAGTTCGAGGCTTCGTCCATCGAGCCGAGCGACTCGTCGGGCTCGAACAGGTTTCGGATCCGGTCGAGCAGGCGACGCGGGCTGAACGGCTTCAGGATGTAGTCGTCCGCGCCGTTTTCGATCCCCGCCTCTCGATCGATCGGGCGTCCCTTGGCCGAGAGCATCAGGATCGGCACGTCCGCCGTGTCCTGGTCCGCCCTCAGGCGACGCGCCACTTCGAGCCCGTCCATCCCCGGCATCATCACGTCGAGCACGATCAGATGGGGTTGCCGCTCCTTGGCCTTGCGGAGTGCATCTTCCCCGCACGACGCCGTCACGACTTCGTAGCCTTCCATCGTCAGGCTGAACTCGAGGATGTGCACGATGTAGATCTCGTCATCGACGACGAGAATCCGCTTCTTCGGACCGTTTCTACCTTGGTCGAGTTGCATTCCGGGTCTCCCCTACCCGTCGGCCCGTCGATCCCAGACGAGAACGCTGCGATTCTGGCTCTTGCCGAAACGCTTGAGTTCCGCCGCGATGTCAGAGATCTCGGCCACATGGCTCGCGCCTTGGTTCGCAGTGGAGACCGCAGCGATGGTGAGCGTCATGATGGGATAGCGCTGGACCAAACCCTGACGGTTCTTGGTCTCGATGTAACCGCGCTCTCGATCGACCTCGTTGTAGAGCTCGGGCACCTGTTCGTCGAAGCGCTGGATGATCCAGTCCCCGACTTGCTGCGCCCGGTCCGGCTGGGTGATCACGACGAAGTCGTCCCCACCCACGTGGCCGACGAAGTCCGTCGGCGCGCCGAGATCATCGACCGCTTGGCGCAGAAGGAAGGCGAGCAGCCGGATGATCTGGTCGCCCTTCTGATAGCTGTAGAAATCGTTGAACGGCTTGAAGTGGTCCACGTCGAGATACATGAAGACGAAGTCGCCTCCGTTCTCGAGACGCAGACGTAGCTGTTGCTCGATCCCCTTGTTTCCGGGAAGACCGGTGAGCGGGTTCGCATCCCGCTGGAGCCGTCCCCAGTCGAGGAGGTTCCGTACGCGCATGAGGAGTTCGCGCTGCTCGTACGGCTTCGTCACATAGTCGTTCGCGCCGAGGTCGAGTCCACCGATCCGGTCGTTCGTTTCCGACATGGCGGTGAGCATGATGATCGGAATCTGCGACGTCCGGACGTTCGCCTTGAGACGACGGCAGAGTTCGCGCCCATCCATCTTCGGCATCATCACGTCGAGGAGGATGAGATCCGGGTGGTGTGCTTCTACGACTTCGAGGCCCTCTTCACCGTCACCGGCGGTGAGGACGCTGTACCCTTCCCGCATGAGGATGGCCCGAAGGATCTTACGCAGGTCCGAATCGTCTTCGACGACGAGGATCTGCGGAACCTCGGGCACGATCTTGGGCTGTGCTGTCATCGGCTCCTCGTCCGGTAGTGTCCTTGAGGAGTTGATCGGGCGATCGGAGACCGATGTTGAGCCCCGAGATGGGGTTCGCGGGAACGTGAGGCTCCCGGACGAGACCGGAGTTCCTCCAAGCGGAAGGGATTTCCGACCGCTGGGGGAAATGGCGCAGCGAGTTCAGCGGACGATCTGGATCTTCCGGCTGTCGACGCCGCTCTCCGTCTCGAGTCGCACGAAGTAGACCCCGGCGGGGACCACGCTTCCGCTGTCGTCCCGGCCGTCCCAGTTGAGGGTGTGGGCGCCTCCCAGCTGGGTGCCGCTCGCCAACCGACGGATGCGGCGGCCGCTCGCGTCGACGATGTCGACGTCCACGTGCTCGCCCAGCGCGAGTTCGTAGCGGATCCGCGTCACGTCCTGCATCGGATTGGGGAACGACGAGAGGCGCGCGACGCGAACCTCCCCACTGCCGGCCAGCGCGCCGAGGGTAGGCTGACTCGCGAGAACCAGCTTCTGACCACCGGGATCGCTGGCCTGGAGTGACAGAATCCTCGAGTCCGCCACTGTCTGGTCTCCGTCCCACATTCGCACGAGCGGCAACTCGATCCGGACCGGCTCCTCACCGTGCGCGAGAGTCCGTCCTGCCGGGTCGTACGCGACCACCTTGTAGACGCCGATGCCCGCACTCCAGTCCAGCACCGCGCCCGTTCGTGCGTTCGCGAGAACGGGCGCGCCATCGAGTTCGAACCCGCGGGGAAGCGTGAATGCGAACGAGACGACGCCGAGTTCGTCGGGAGCGAGTAGGAGTCGATAGGCGCTCTCGTCCGCGTCTTCGCCCCATTCGAGGGATCCTGGAGTCTCCGCTGCGGCGAGGAGCATCGCCTCGGGCCGAGGTTGCGCCATGATCCGGGTGACGATCGCGCCTAGGTCCCCTGCCGTGATCCCGGACACGCCGTCGATGTCCGCGCAGTCCTGCCCATCGGTGTCGAGGAGCGCTCGGCCGAGGATATGGTTCACGGTCGCGACGACATCGAGGACGTCGACGTGCTCATCCTGGTTCGCGTCGCCTGGGAGATCGCAGTTCCCCGTCCCGCCAGCGACCGCATTGACCGCGCCGTCTGCGCGGAGCTTTCCCCAGCCCAGAGTCTTCGTCCACCCTTGGCCGCCGTCGTCCGCCGTGTCGACGAGGATCTGCTTCACCTGGGCACGGGTCAGAGTGGGATCCTTCTGGAGCATGAGCGCGATCGTCCCCGCCACGTGCGGCGCTGCCATCGAAGTCCCTGCCAGGACCACGTGCTCACCGTCGTTGATCTGATACCGGGCTTCCGGCGCCGAACGCGCAGCCATGGCCGAGGCGATCCACATGCCAGGCGCTGCCAGATCCGGCTTGTCGGGTCCGGACTTGCCCCTGCGCGGCCCGTTCGAGCTGAACGACGAGACTGCGCCGAGAGGGTTCGAGTCCGGTGCTTGCTGAAACCCTGTGCGCGTCGGCCAACGGAAGCGAGTATTGAAGGAGGCAACGGAGATCACATTCTCCGCGGACGCGGGCATGCCGATGTTGCTGTCGAGGCTCGGATTCGAAACCGTCAAGCCGTACTGCCCACGCTCACCGTAGTAGTGAACCGGTCCCGCCGAGTTGTTCACGGAGCGCACACGAACCTGCCAGTTCCCGAGCGTGATCGGATCCGGGTACTCGGCTGCGGTCAGCATGACCCACGCATTCCCCTGACCGTTCCCTGGGTAGCTCTGAGTCGTGTAGAGATAGACGGTATCGTTCCCGAGCCCCTGACTCCGTACGGGGGACTGGGAAGACGAAGTGTCGAGCGGCAGAACCAGAGAGTTGCCGTCCGGAGAGACGACCGTCACCTCGAACTGATCGCCCGGATCCCACCAGAGTTCGAACCGAAGCAGGAAGTGAGGTGCTCCCGTGTCCGGATCGTTCTGATGCCTCGCAGTGAAGGTTTGCGTCTGACCCGCACCGACGTTGGCGACGCTGTGCCAGGCCGACGTCTGGTCATTCCCCGCAGCGACGACGACGAGTAGGTCGTTCTGAGCGATGAAGCTGTTGTACGCGGTCTCGAAGAGCGAGGACCCGTCGTGCGGCCCCATCGTGACGCCTTGGCTCTGGTTGATCACGATCCGCCGGCTGAGTTCGCGCGCCTTCTGCGCGAAGTACTTGAGAGCATCGACACTCTCTACGGTCGTTCCGCCGCCGAACAGCTCCTGCCACGGCGCGCCTCCGTAGCAGAAGAGATCGCATCCCCAGTTCTTCACCGCGATGATGTCGGCCTGCCAGGCGATTCCTCGATAGGTGCCGCTCGCGCTTCCGGCCGACCCATCGCCCACGGCGATCCCCGCAACGTGAGAGCCGTGCCCGAAGTCGTTGGAGAAGTCGTTCAGGTCCACCTGCCCCGAGTCGATGTCGTTCTTCGTGTACTCCGAGCCGTAGCCGAAGCTCGGCGGCGTTCCCGTCTCCTTCTCCTGATCCCAGATGTAGAGGATCCGCGAGCCACCGGAGTCGTCCTTGAAGTCGTCGTGCGTGATGTCGATTCCATCGTCGAGGAGTCCGAAGAGCACCCCGTCCCCCGCGAACCCTGTCGGCGGCACGTTGACTGTCGTGGCGCCGATCGCGTCCAGCGACTGATCGAGGTTGGTCGCCATCCGGTAGGAACCCTCGATCGCATGGACGAGCGGATGGGAACCGATCCGGTCCAGGTCCGCCTCCGCGACCATCGCCGTGACGATGTCCCCGGCTCGGGTCCTCGGCTTCGCACCGAGATCCGCCAGCTCCGCATCCGTCAGGTCGCTCTGGATCAGGACGGGAAACACGAGATCCGCGGGAGAGCTCCCATAGATCGCGAGACGACGCCCAACGACTTCGAGATCCTCCGCTGACTCGCGTGATTGCGCCACCGCGAAGAGGATTCCCGGATCGAGCTTGGTCTTGGCGGAAGCGGACATCGCTTCGATGCGCTCCGCACCGAGAGTCCGGAGGGAACTCTCGTTCTCCGCACTGGCGGCGCGAGCGAGAAAGAGTGCCGCCACGAGCGACAGGCCGAACGACCACGGGCGAGCCGGCGAGAAACGGAATCGGATCGGACGACGGATCATCCTGCGTGCTCCTTGGAAAGCTCGTGTAGGAACGCAAGTACGGCGCTCTCGAACGTCGGGTAGGTGGTGCCGTCCACCTGCCAGGTCCCGGAATCTCCGGCCGTGATGCCGCTGTCCGCGACCGGCGCGGCGTCGGCTGCGAGGAGGGCGTTCGCGAAGTCCCCCTGTGCGGCGAGAGCAGTCGCCTCGATCAGGAAGAGATCGGTCGTGTCGATGCTCGGTCGATGGGAGAAGACGAAGCTCCCTTCCGTCCGGGCCGCCTGAGCGTAGGAAACCGCGGCGACAAGGCCGCTGCCCCCCGCGCCGAGTTCTGCTGCCGCTCGTCCAGCATCGACTTCGGGGCCGCTCTGACTGGCCGCAGCGGTCTCGAACGTCGCAGCCGCGACCGCCATCTCCGGCGCACTCGTGGCGAGGCCCAGCTGGGCCCACCCGAGCCCGACGTAGGCCGGGCCGAACGCGTCGTCGATTCCGATCGCTCTCTCGAAGTCCTGCAGGGCCGCTGCGAGATCACCGTCCGAGTAGCGGTCCCAGCCGCGAGTCGTGAACTCGTCCGGAGTGAGTGGAAGCTTCTCGCGATCAGAGCAACCCACGCCGCCGAGAAATGCGGCCGTCGAAGCCGCGATCAGAGCTGCCGCTGCCAGGCGACGAACACTGCCGACCGTGACACACCAACCTCTCTCGTTCACCATCCGCTCCCTCATCGTTCCGTCCGTTCAGAACGAGACCGTTTCGCTGTCCGTACCCGTCGCGTCGCCCACCGTGTCCGTTGCGGTCACCGTCACGCTCGACGTCGACTGTTCTACGAAGGCCGTGCCGGTGAAGACCCCCTCGCCGAGAGACGTCATCGTGACGCTCGTCCCACCCAAGGAGACGCTCGGCGCATTGCCGGAACCGTCCGCCACCGAGACGAAGATCTGGAGATGGCGGGGCCGGCCAGGGTTCTTCAAGACCGAGAGGTCGACCCGCGGAGGCCCGACCGGGTCGCTCGTCACCGTGACGACACCCGACAGTCCAACCACGTCCGGGATCTCGTTCGCGTCGACATCCGATAGGAGAATCGCTGTCGGCTCGACGAGCGATTGCTCCCCTCTGCTTCCCAGGAGACTGAACTGGATCGTCGCGACCTCGCCGTCGCCCGCACCGAGCGTGCTCGCGTCCTCGAATCGCATCACTCCGCGCGCTCTTCCGGCTGCGACTGTTTGCATGGTGAGCACCATGCTGGCGCCGCGTCCCGACGCTGTAGCGGAAGCGAAGGCCGTTACGTCGGGTTCGAAGTCGAGGTCGAACTGGAGCGCCTTCACGACGTCCGCGTTCTCCAGAGTCAGCGGCAAGGAGACGCTGGTTCCGCCGACGCCGCCGGCAGATCCGACCGCGAGCACGTTCCGATTCGTCGCTGCGGTGATCGTGAAACTTCCCGACTCGTCCGTGGCAGAGTTCGCCCCATCGGATGCCGTCACCCGGATCCTTCCGGCGGCGGTCTGCGCGTTCGGCACCTGCCAGAGGAAGACACCCACGTTGTTTGGATCCACACCACTCTCCGAGTAGCTCGCGCCATCGTTGCCCGAGTACTCGATCGCGACGGAGAGCGGCTCCTCACCTCCCGAAGCCACATATTGGATCGTCGCAACACTCCCACCGACGAAGGTCTCCCCACCCTGGGGCGAGACGAGGGTGATCACGGGCGGATCGCCGCTCCCTCCCGTCACGTTCATCCGGCCCGGAACACTCGTCGCTTCGAGTGCGTTCCCCGCCAGTCCGCTCAACATGAAGGCAGCCGTGGACACGTCGCTACTGCCCGCCGCTTCGAGCTGGAACGAAAGGCTGAGGATGGAACCGCTGCCGGCGGCGATCGTCTGGAGCCCCGACGGCTGGAGGAAGATCCGCACCGTTCCATCCGCGACGACGGCGCTGGAATCAGAGAAGGCAACCGCGCGTCCCAACCGGCTCACTCCGGTCAGAGAGAGGATCTCTGGATCGAAGACGACGTCCATCTCGAGACTCCGGACCACGTCTTCGTTCGCGAGACTGACGGAGAGCGCGGCCGCACTACCCACGGCACCACTGTTCGTCCCGATCGTCAGCGTGTTGCTCCCGGTCTCGGAGGACGTAACCGAGAAGGCACTCGAGACGGCGGACGCCGGTGCGGTCGCTCCGTCGTTCGCGGTAACCCGCACCCGCCCGTTCGCGTAGGTCGCGTTCGGAACGTCCCAACCGACCGAGAAGCTGCCGTTCGCGTTCGTCGTCGACAGGATCTGCTGCCAGGAAACTCCGTCATTCGTCGAGTGATCGATCGTCACGGTCAGAGGCTGCAGATCCGGATCGAACACCGTGTACTCGATGTCCTGCCGACTTCCTCCGACGTACTGCTCCCCGCCGCTCGGCGCAACGATGGTCACAGTCGGCGGCGTGTCTCCTAGCGCCAGGGCCTCGTCGGCAAGACGGCCACCCGTTCCGCCCGACACGCCTACGAGGAGCAGGACCGGAACGAGGGCTGTCCGCCTCGGCACGAAACGATTTGCCCTAGAGGAGTTCGACGCGGAGCCACTGGACGTAGAACGAACGGCCCGATCCCAGAAGGCGGAGACGAAGCGATCCATGTGCATTCCCCGATAGAGTCGCGCCCGCCACTTCGTGCGATCCTTGGCACTCACGAGCGGGGCGAGACGTTGGGCCCGCTACTCAGCGGCGAGCGATGGCTCGACTCTATCAGGCGACTTCAGCACCGACAACAAGACCAGGACCCGCCAACCAGGCTACGGAAGAACGCCCGTACGAGTGAGTAACCGGCCAGGAGGGATTCAACGAGCAGTGCCTTGCCCCGCACTCAGGCAGGTTGGACCCACCGGCTCCCGAACGTGAGGTCGTCGAGGTTCGCGACCGCGGGAAGGTCCAGTCCGTCGGACTCCCCGGCACGAAGACGCGCGAGGCCCACGACTCCGATCATCGCCGCGTTGTCGGCGCACAGCCTCGGCGCTGGATATGCGGCCTCGCCGCCGATCCTGAGAGCGAGCTGACTCGCCGCTTCACGTAAGGCGCGATTGCATGCCACCCCACCGGAGAGAAGGATCCGTTTGGTTCCCGTGAGGGTGCACGCCCGTTCGATCTTCCCGACGAGCACATCGATCACTGCGGCCTGGAAAGAGGCACACACGTCCGCGAGGAACGCCTGCGCCTCCGGCCGCCCCATGTCCCCGTCGAGTACACCTTCCTTTTCCACGTGGTACTTCACCGCCGTCTTGAGACCGCTGAAGGAGAAGTCGAGCGGCGCGTCCTTGTCGAGCCAGGCCCGCGGGTAGCGGAACGCGGACGGATTCCCGTTCGCTGCGAGCTTGTCGACGACCGGCCCTCCGGGAAACCCCAGCCCGAGCATCTTCGCCACCTTGTCGAACGCCTCCCCCGCGGCATCGTCGCGGGTCGCCCCAAGGAGTTCGTACCGCCCCCACTCGGGCACGTGCACCAACTCGGTGTGCCCACCGGACGCGACCAGGCCCACGAACGGCGCCTCCCATTCGCGCTCGGCCAGGATTGCGGAGAGGTGCCCTTCGATGTGGTTCACGCCGACGAGCGGGATCCCGCGGGACATGGCGAGCCCCTTGGCACCAGCCAGACCCACGAGCAGACAGCCGATGAGACCCGGCCCGTGGGTCACCGCGATCGCGGAGATGTCTTCCAGCCGGACCTCGGCCAGGTCGAGCGCACGACGAACGGTGGGCAGAAGGAGCCTCAGATGTTCCCGGGACGCGAGTTCGGGTACGACTCCGATGTACTCCTCGTGCACGTCCTGACGAGCGACCACGTTCGATAGCACCGTGCGGTCGCCCCGCAGGACGGCCGCACACGTGTCGTCGCACGAAGTCTCGATGGCGAGAAGCAGATCCGTTTCGCTGAAAGTCACGTCAGTCTCCAGAATCACGCGAAGGAGCCGGCGACGGGGCCGGCGCTGATGACGACGGCTCCGGGGCGGACGGCGACGCCGATGCGGGTGGCGAAGGCGGCGCTGGGGGTGGCGAGGGCGGCGACGCAGGTGGCGAGGGCGGCGACGCAGGTGGCGGTGGCACCGGTGCGGGTGGTGGAGTCGGCCGTGGTGGCGACGCCCCCGGGCCGCCAGACGTTGGGCCCCCTCCGTGTCCGGCTGCCGCCATCGCGGGACCGGGCCACCCGCCGCGACGAAGCGCCAGGAAGGCACCGACGCTTCCCGAGTCCGCGATCGCCCGCGTGGCGATCGCCCCGATGAAGAGGGCGAACAGGCCGACGAAGAAGACGAAGAACATCACGATCCGAAACAGAAGCAGCCGAAGACGGTTCCCGCTAGCCAGCCCCCAGCTGAGCCTCAACGCTTCGATCGGTCCCTTCTTTTCGAGCGCGACCGCGAACCGGCCGAAGTAGAGCCCGAGCTCGACGTACAGCAGCACCGGCAAGGCGAAGAACAACACGTACAGGACCCCGATCATCACGAAGGCGACCCCGACTCCGTCCCAGTGATCCCACCGGCCCGACCCGATCACGGCCGCGGCGCCCCCGAAGAGGCCGAGCGGGAGCAGGGGCAGCGCGAGCGCGAACGAACTCCCCACCAGGATCGCGATCCGAAGGAGCATCCAGAGCAACATGTCGAAGAAACGATCTCCGGATCCGAAGAGCTTCTCGAATTCGGGGTGCTGCCCGTAGATGGCGCGGCCTGCGACTCGCAGATACCCAGGTGTGACGAACACCTGGAGAGCGAAGAAGAGCAGGCCGAAGACGCCGCCGCTCAAGACGGCGACGCCGAGAAGGTCCCAAGCCCAACGGGGCATGTCCCGCCAATCGTCCGAATCGACCCCGCAATGCGACCCCGACAGCATGAGGATCACGGCCCCTAGGAGCAGAGGAATCGGAGCCCGCTTCAGGGCGCCCCAACCCGCTTCGATCGCGGTGCCGGGGGAATAGGCTTCACCGAATCGCACGTTACCTCCCGCCTACCTTCCGATCAGTCGACGCCACCAACTCCCATGCCCCTCGGACCTCCCAGCGATCCGCGCCACGAGCCGTTCGAGCTGCTTGGCGCGGTCTCGCGCTTCCGCGGAGGCTCCCCGTTGGGTCGTCGCGTCGCAGTAGGACCGAACCTGCCGTTCGAGGGTCTCGATCTCGGGCGGAGAGAGCCGGAAAGGAGCCCGCTCGGAGGCGCCGAGGAGACAATCCTCGATCCGCTCGATCATCCCGCGGACACGAACCACCTCGGCCTGCTCGAACACTCGCTTCCGCATGTAGGTGAGTGCCTCGTGCAGGAGTTCGAGGTCTGTCCTCGTCAGCGTACCTTTGGTCTTCCCCATTTCCCTCGTGACCTCGAACCGTGGCACCGGCCGCCCGGGCGGCCCCGGAGCGCTTCCCATCGATGTGAAGTTCCGAGCGTATCGCGATTGGGCGTTCGATGGCGTAGAAAACCGGGCGGTGGCGGAGAGACTGGCAAACTCCAATCCGCAAACCATCGCCCCCCTTCCACCCGCACTCCGACTCCGGCATGATCGAGAGGAGCAGCTGCCGACCGGAGAAAGATACTAGTGTCAGCGGAAAGGACTCCCTCGATGAGGTTCGTTTCGGGCCAGACTCCGTGCTCCAGAGTGATTGCTTCCGTCGCCACGCTGGCGGCAACCCTCTCGCTCTCCGCCTGGAGCGTCCCCGCTCTCGCGACACCTCGCGAACTCGTGCAGGAAGTGCAGGAGCTCTTGGGGTCGCAGCGGGCGAACGGCCTCCACTTCGCGATGGAGTTCGTCCCGCTCGAGGCGACGGAACGGCGTGCCTCCGTCTCGGTCGCGCCGAACGCCCCGCTCATCCCCGCGAGTGTGACGAAGCTCGTGACGGCGACCGCGGCCCTCGAGGTGCTCGGACCGGCATACACGTTCGAGACGCGCATCTATCGGACCGGGCCGATCCTCGACGGGGTCCTCGAAGGCGACCTCAGCTTCGAGGGCAACGGCGACCCGTTCCTCGTCACCGAGCGCCTCTGGCTGCTCGCGCACCAGCTGCGCTCCGAGGGTCTGCAGCACGTTCGCGGAAACCTGATCGTCCACGCCTCGGGATTCCCGCTCGAGGATCCGACAGCAGCCGAGAGCCTGGGAGACACCGATCGCTCCTACGCAGCGCGTCCCTCGGCCGTGGCCGCGAACTTCAACAGCCTCACGCTCCACGTCGGGCCTGGTGACGGCCCGGGAGCTCCCGCCGTGATCTCGGGCGACCCGTACGACCTCCCCTACCTGGAAGTCGATGCGGCCGGACTTCGCACCGGAGCGCCGGGCAGCCGCCTGGACTGGTCCTTGACGCTCGAGTCCACACCGGAAGGACAACGGTTCGAGAACTGGGTCTCACGCATCGAAGCTGCCTCCAGTGACTCCACCACGGTCGATCCCGTCTTCGTTCTCCCGGAGACGGCACTCGAGGTTGCCAGGGTCAGAGGAGTGATCCCGGTCGGCATCGAACCGCGCACCGCGTACCGACGCGCGCGCTACCCACTGCCGATGGTCGCGTCGCTCCTC
Source organism: Candidatus Eiseniibacteriota bacterium (assembly GCA_020633975.1). Taxonomy (GTDB): domain Bacteria; phylum Eisenbacteria; class RBG-16-71-46; order CAIMUX01; family CAIMUX01; genus JACKCR01. Next base: position 2,289,371 of record JACKCR010000002.1, read on the forward strand.
GAGGCCGTTCTGGACGAGTTCGAGATCGAGGTGGAAGGCACGCTGCAGATCGACTCCCGGCCTCCCTCCGGCACGCCATGGACAACATTCCCTTCGGTTTCCGTCGCCGACTTGATCGACAACATGAACCGCTACTCGTCGAACTTCACCGCCAACCAGCTCGCCCTAGCCGTCCATCGGAAGTGGGCCGCGGCGAAGATGACGGACCTCGCGGAAGGCGACCCCACGGCGGGCACGGTCGCCGGAGAAGGCCGGCCCCACGGGGAGACAAGCGTGCCGAGATCGACCGAAGGCGCGGCCTCAGACCTCGACACCGAGGCAAGGGAAGCCATGGTGCGGCTTCGCCTGGGGGATGCCGGAGGCTCCCTCACGAGCTGGCTCTCGGAGGCCGATCCCGACGCCGCGAAGGGGTGCCGGATCTTCGACGGCAGCGGCCTCTCCGTCGACAATCGCCTGACGGCCCACGCCCTCACCCAGCTCCTGGTCCGCACCTGGGACCAGCTCGCGTACCAGTCGAAGCTCCTCGCCTCACTCCCTGGACCCGGCGAGCCCGGCACACTTCGCTCCCGATTCCGCGGCGGCAGAGACGAACCGGTCATCTTCGCCAAGACCGGCACCCTCTCCGATACCCGGGTGAGCAGTCTCGCCGGCTATTTCGAGGACGAGACCGGCGCGCCGGTCGCATTCAGCATCCTCCTCAACGCGGACTCCGGATCGATCTGGGACGTCCGCGCGATGATGGATCTCCAGGAGCGGTGGATCGAGGTGTACCGGAACTAGCGTCGGGCGGCGCGTCCTGCGATGCACGCGCCGCCCCGGGGATGGTAGACTCCTCAGACGGCAACGCGCCGCCCTGTGCAGGCGGCCCTCTCCGCTCCCCATCCGCGCCCGGAGGCATCTCGATGCAGCAACGACTTCCCCTCGTCCTCACCGCCCTTGCCGTCACATCGGCAGGCGCCGCATTCCTCCTCGCCCAGCAGGGTGCGTTCGGGATCGGACACGGTGACGAGTCGCCCTTTGGAATCCATGTCGGCCAGGTGACGGGAGAGCCGCTTCCGATCGACACGGACGGCATCTCCCCCGAGCCCACCGAAGTCGCAAGCGCCCAGGACGAGAGCGGCGACCAGAAGCGAGCGCGCGAGGAGTGGATCGAGTCGATGCACAAGGCGCCGGGAGTCGACTGGCGGGCGATCGACCGCGGTCACCGGACGGAGCTTGCGCTCGCGCGATACGCAGACATCGAGAACGGACTCCGCACCTCGAACTGGACGGAAGTGGGTTCGGCGAACCAAGCCGGTCACTCCCGGTCCGCCTGCCCGAGCCCGGACGGCAGTCGTCTCTACATCGGCTCCGCCAACGGCGGGTCGTGGCGGGGTGACATCGACGGTACGAACTGGTCACCGATCTCGGACGGACTCGGCTACGAAGTGAACCAGATCCTAGTAGCATCGAACGCCAGCGGCACGGCCGAGATCCTCCACATCCTCTCCAACGAGGGCGGCGTCGCGCAGCTCCACAGCTCGACCGACGACGGCGCTACCTGGTTCGTCCCGACCCATCTCCCGACGGACTTCTACGAAGCGAAGCGGATGGTCCGAGACGTCTCCCAGCCGGGACGGGTCTACTTGCTCACCCGCGCCCGCAACACCTGGGAGGGAGGCGGCGGCTTCGACTACGGCTTCTTGCTCTATCGGTCCGACGACGGGGGGCTCGACTGGGATATGAAGTACGTCTTCCCGGCCAACCCTCGCGCAGACGTCTGGATCGATCGGCAGGCAGGCGGAGCAGTCTGGGTTCTCTCAGGAAACACACTGCATCGGTCCCTCGACGGCGGGCTGACGTTCACTCAGATCGGCACCGTCCCGACCACCGGCACAGTGAACGACGTCATCCTCGACGCCAGCGAAGCCGGCGCACCGTCGTTCTACGGCATGATCAAGGAGTCGGGGGCCTACAAGCTCTACGGCTCGAGCAACGGTGGAGTCACCTGGACCCTTCGGCACACACCCAGCGACATGTGGGATCAGATGATGGTCTCGATCTCGGACCCGAACACGGTCTTCTTCGGCGGGGTCGAGTGCTGGCGCTCCGTGAACGGTGGGAGCACGTTCAACAAGATCAACAGCTGGGGTGCGTATTACGGCGACCCCGCGAACCGTCTCCACGCCGACATCCGAGGGCTCGACGCCGCGATGGTCGGAGCGCAGCCGGCGCTGTTCATCAACACCGACGGCGGCACCTACGTGAGCTACGACAACGGCGCGACGGTGCAGAACCTCTGTCTCCAGGGCGTCGGGATCAGCCAGTACTACGACACCTACACGAGCGGGACGGATCCGTACCTGGTCCTGGGCGGCGCACAGGATCAGGGCTACCAGCAGTCGCTCCCCGGCCAGGGCACGCCGTACCTCCAGTTCTCGCAGCTCATCAGCGGTGACTACGCGCACATCGTCTCCACCGTGCGCGACCACAACCTCGCCTTCTGCGTCTACCCGGGGTTCATCCTCCTCCAGAAGCAGGAAGCCGCGCCGCAGGGGCTCCTCAACCTGGGCGACTTCCCGACCCCGAACCACCTCTGGCTCCCGCCACTCTGCGCAGATCCGGACGTGGTCGGCACGTTCTACTTCCTCGGAGACGGCCTCTACAAGTACGAGCGGATCGGGACGAGCTACTCGTTCGACATCACACTCAATCCGCAGGACTTCGGCAGCGGCTCGCTCTCGGGGATGTGCATCTCCCCCGCCGACTCGGACTACTGGTACCTGACCATGGACTCGGGCCAGCTCTGGTTCTCCCACGACGCCGGAGCGACCTTCACGAACCCCGCGCGTGGGCCCAACGGTCACTGGTTCCACGGCACGTCCATCGTTGGATCCCCGAACGACCGGGACCTCGCCTACGTAGGCGGAAGCGGCTATCTCGGCCACCCCGTCTGGAAGACGACCGACGGAGGAGCAACGTGGGAAGGGATCGGCGACGGACTCCCGAACACACTCGTCTACGAGCTCGTGCTCGGCGGCGTGAACCAGGATGAACTCTTCGCTGCAACCGAAGTCGGTGCTTATCGTTACGACTCGAACCTCGGCACTTGGGAGAGCATCATGGGCACCGAAGCCCCACTCACCACGTACTGGGGAGTCGAGTGGGTCCCGGAGATCAACTCCGTCCGTTTCGGAACCTACGGCCGCGGGATGTGGGACTACGCGCTCACGGATCCCGCGGACGTCGCAGACTACGGGCAGTCCAACCGGACGGGCCTCGCTCTCCGGACCTCGCCCAACCCGGCACGGAGTGAAGTGGCATTCTCGTTCGACCTGCCGGCCGATGCTTCGGTGACGCTCGAGCTGTTCGACGTCCACGGCAGGAGGCTCGACACAGTCGACGCGGGATCCCTAGGTGCGGGTCATCACGATCTCCCCTACCGGATGGAAGAGAGCTGGGCCAGGGGAACCTACCTCGCGCGGCTACGGGCGGGAGACCGAACCGACGTCAGGAAGATCCAGTTGGTCGACTGACCTCCGGTCACGGGTTGCTAGGCGGCAACTCGAACAAGGTGACACCCCAGAGGTGGGGTCGCCTAGGTGGCGTGGAGTTCCAGTCGCCGAACGCATGGCTACCGTCGGTCTCGTAGTGGAGTTCGTAGATGCCGGCGGGTAGCTCGAGGTTCGCTTCGATCTGACGGTTCTTGACCGCTCCGCCCGCACGCCCGGTCTCGTCGTACTCCATCTTCCATACGGGGCGCCCGGACTCATCGGCGAGCCAGGCGTAGTCGTGCATCTCACCGTCGGACCCTTCGCCGATCGCCAAGAGCCGCACCCGCGTGGTCTCGCTGACTTCGAACCGCTTCACGATGTGCTGATCGTCCCCGACGGGGGCGATGCTGAGTAGCGCACCAGACTCGTCGTTACCGCCCGGATGGAGGGCGGGATCACCGCCGGGATCGATCTCTGCCACCGTGATCCCCCAGAAGTCCGGGTCGAACGGCTTCTCCTCGTTCCAGCTTCGATAGGCGTGAGAGCCGTCCGTCGTGTAGCAGAGTTGGTAGTTCCCCGCCGGGAGCACGATCGAGTCCTCGACCAACCGGTTCTTGCGCGCCCCGCCGGCCGGGTAGGAAACGTGGCCGTTCATCGACCACACTTCATCGAGGTCGGACACACGCTCGATCCATCCGACGTCCGCGAACTCTTCGTCGTCATCGGTCTGCTCTCCGACGCCTCGGACCAGGAGCTTCGCCTCGCGGGTCAGGTAGAATCGCCGGGACTCGAACTCGTCGTTCCGCACCCGAGCGATCGCAACTGCGGGCTCTGGACGAGGCGCACCCTCACGAACCGTGAGTTCCGAACGGTCGGCCGGATCCGCGACCCAGAGCGCCGCACCCCACGACTCGGGATCCCAAGGCGGAGCAGCATTCCACTTCTCACTGGAGTGAGTCTCGTCGGTCGCCGCTCCCAGGAGATAGCTCCCCGCCTCCAGACGGATCTTCCCCGCGAAGCGACGGTTCTTTTCCGCACCGCCCGCGGGCTCGGTGGTCTCCGGAGTGAGCGTGAAGACCCGCTCCCAGGTGTCGCAGTCGACGAGCCAGGCGGTGTCCGCGAAGTAGGGGCTCCCCTTCACATACTCCCCGATCGCGCGGAGTTCGAGGTCGGTCTGGCTGGAGAGATCGAACCGCACTTCCTTCATCTCGCCGTCACCGAGTCCGAGCAAACGGATGGGCGCATCGGGATACGGCTCGGACGTCTCCGCTGTCACGGGCTGAGGCTCGAACCCGGAGTCGGCCGCCCAGACCCACGCACCCCAGTCGTGCGGATCTCCGACATCGTCCCAGTCCCGCTGCCGCTTGAAGTCGCCACGGATCCTTCCGAGCTGGATTCCGAGGATCTTGAGCTCGGCATCGATCGGGAGCTGGCCGTCGTGCGCCGCGAAGTAGAGTGCGTACGTTCCGGCGGGAAGCGTCACCTCGTCCCGGGTGGTCCAGTTCTCGCTCCGACGGTCCCACTCACCGTCCGCGTCCTGCTGGGTCCAGACCGGCCAGCGGGACTCGAGGTCGAGAATCCAAGCGTGAGCGAGGAGGCCACGGCCGTGGCGATCGCCGGCGCCGACGGCTTCGATCTCGAGCCGGGTCGGAGCAGGGAGGACGAACACGGAGCTCCGAGTGGCGGGTCTCCGAAACCCGTCCAGCGCAGCCAGTCGGGGCCCTCGTGCCTCGGCATCGACAGAAGTGATCGCGGTGGAAGCCGCCACGGCGGCCGCGCAAGTCACCAAGGCAATGGCCGTTCGGCGTCGCGTCGATCGTGTCATGAGCTCTCCTCCCCCTAGGGAAGTGCCGTGGCCCGGTGCGCATACTCCCCGGCCCGGAACGCATTCCCTCATAGATCCGTACGAATGGGGATGGGGCAGGGTTGCAGGAAAAATAGGTCGGGGCGAGAAAAGTGACGCGACGTATCCTCTGGCAGACATGAACCGAACGTCCGTACCCGGTAGGAAGCAGCCGAATCACCCGCCCCGGGGACGGCTCCTCGGCGACACGCGCGTGGGCAACGCCGCCCTTGGCGCGCTCCTCCTCGCGCTCGCGGTTCTGGCCTATCTGCCCGCGATCTCGGCTGGTCCCGTGTGGGACGACCACCTGCTCTTGGAGCAGAACCCGACGATCGCCGGCCGGACTCCGGCCCTCGAAGCGTTCCGGCAACCGTTCACGCCGTTCGACCTGTTCTATCGGCCAGCCACCGCGATCGCACTCCGAGCCGCGGTCGCCCCCGAAACGGCCGCCGTCCCAGGATCCGCTTCCGCGATCCCGGGGATCGCCGTCAGCGCTGGTTCAGAAGGGACGACAGGCTCACTTCGGACGATCCACGTCGTCGCCCTGGCCCTGCACTCGCTGATCGGTCTCGCCATCGCGCAGCTGGCGAAACGGTCCGGCGCGTCTCCCCTGGCCGCGGGTTTCGCCGCCGTCGTCTTCGTCTGCCATCCGGCAATGACGGAAGCCGTCGCCTGGATGTCGGGATTCGGGGACGTGCTCGCGGGGTTCGCACTCGTGTTCGCCGCGCTCCTCGCACTTCCGGCGGTCGGCCCTGCTTCCTTGGATCGTCCACCGAGGAGCGGTGGCGGCGAACCCGGCCCGCCACGCGGGGAGAGTTCACCACGCGGACTGGTCCTCCGCTCGGCCGCGGCCGTCTTCCTTCTCGCACTCTCCGCGTTCGCGAAGGAAACGGCGGTCCCGATCGCGATCCTGATCGTCAGCGCCGTCCTGTGGCATCGCTTTCGGTCCCAGACGGGCGAAGCGCGACGCACTCGAGCCGTGATCGTCTCGGCTGGCTTCGCAGTCGTACTGATCGCGTACGCGGCCCTTCGTGCCTCTGCCGTCCCCCCGGGAGGCCTCGAACCCCGCTTCGAAATCAGTCGCGCCGCGCTCGTGCTCGGAACGTACGTGCGTACCTGGCTCTTCCCCATTGGAGAGGGGTTCGTGCCGATCCTGGATCTCCATCCCCTCGTGAACCGGCCTGAGGGACTGGACGTGCGCTACCTCTGGGCTGCGGGCGGGACGGTGACGTTCTGCGCAATGTCGTGGATCGCGTGGCGCAGACGAAGCCCAGCACGGTTCGGCCTCCTCTGGGCCGCGGTGTCCTTCGTTCCGGCGTGGCTTCTCGTTCCCGCCAGTAGCCCCCTCCTCGCAGAGCGGTATCTCTACCTCCCGTCCATTGGTCTCGCGATCGCCGTTCCGGCTCTGATGTCGGGCGCCTTGGGCTGGGGACGAGGCGGCGCCCCCTGGAACGTCGCTCGAAGCGACGCGCCCGGGGGCCGACCGCTCCGGGCGAGCGCGATCGTCGTCGCGACACTGCTCTGCCTCTCGGCTCTTGCAGTCACTCGGATGCGCGCCAACGAATGGAAGAGTGAGGAGACGCTCCTCGAGGCGTCACTCGCTCGAGATGCGAGGAACGTGGCGATCGCGGTCAACCGGGGCTTTCTCCTTCGGAGCGAGGGCCGGCCGGACCAGGCGCTGTCCCTCTACCGGCGGACGATCGCCGCGATCGACCAAGGGCGTCCGTTCTACCAAACGGATCACGGACGGATCGCCTGGACGCGACTCCTCTTCGAGGCTGGAACGCTCGAGCTCGAGTCGGGAGCGCGGGAGGATGCAGAAGCCGATTGGCGCCGGGCCCTCGAAGTCGATCCACTTCACGAGCAGACTCTGATCAGCTACAGCGCGCTTCTCGGCTCGGAAGCCCGCTTCGACGAACTCGTAGGCCTCCTCGATCCCGCCGTATCAGCGCTTCCGGAGTCCATCCCGCTCCGTCGGAATCTGGCCCTCGGACTCCGTCTATCGGGGAAGGACCGCGCAGCGGTGGAGCAGTACCGAGCGCTTCTGAGGCTCGATCCGAACGACTCGAGCGCGCGGGAAGCTCTGGAGCGTCTAGACCGTCCGTAGCGCTTCACGCCCCGCTCGAACGACTTCGTCCAAGATCGCGTCGAGCCGACGCTCGTCGGTGTCGGGATGGAGGATCACGGCGCGCAGGTAGCGCCGCCCTCGGTACTCGGGAAGGCTCAGCCAGCCGAGTCCAGAATCCTCCACGGACCTCTGGATCGAAGCGGTGATCCGGTCGCAACGCATCGCAACCTTCTCGCAGTCGTCCCACGGCGAAGGGCCCCGGTACCGGAAGTTGACGATGTTGAGGTCCGGCTTCGTGAGCAGCTCGAGCTCGTCGTGCGCCTCGATCTGCTCCGCCAGGTAGGAAGCGAGGTCCAGGTGCCGTTCGATGATCCGGGCGAGGCGCCTCCGGCCAATGTGTTCGAGCGTGAGGTAGAGCTTCAGCACATCGACGCGTCGCGTTCCTTGGAGCGTCCACTCGCCGAGGTTGTAGTGTTCGCCGTGCTCCCTTCGGTGAGACGTCCCGTAGACGAACGCCTCGCGCAGGTGGGTATCCACGTCCCGTCCGTCCCGGAAGAGAATCGACGCGCACGTCTTGGGTACGAAGAGCCACTTCTGCGGGTTGAACGTGATCGACCGGGCTCGCTCCACACCGCTCAGCCGTGACCGCAGTCGCTCCGACACCGCGATCGCGCCGCCGAGCGCCGCGTCGACGTGGAACCAAAGCCCTTCCCGCTCCGCGATCTCGGCGAGCTCCGGCAACGGATCGATCGTGCCGGTGACCGTCGTCCCCGCCACTCCGACCAATGCGAACGGGCGACGCCCTTCCCGTCTCACCTTCTCCAGCACCGGTCCGATCGAATCGATGCGCACGGCTCCGTGATCGTCAGTGGGAAGCCCCACCCACCCCTCCTTGCCCAGCCCGAGGAGGTTCGCCGCCTTTGCGAAAGAGAAGTGTGCATTCTTCGTCGCGAGAAAGACGGGGGGCGCGTCGAGGCGAGCGAGCCCGTCCTGCTTCGTGTCTCCGCCGAGTGCATTTCGGGCGACCAGCATCGCCGTCATGTTGGCCAGCGTTCCGCCACTCACGAGCTGGCCGAACGGGACGGCCTCGTCGTGTGGCACTTCTCCCCCACCCGGAAACGTCTCGCTCCGCTCCCAGCCGAAGAGCCCGGTGAACCACGATGTCATCTGCCTCTCCATCGCGGTGAAGACGGGGGACATCTCCCAGGAGAGCATGTTGTTGTTCGCAGCCGAGACGAGCGCGTCCGAGAAGATCCCGACCGCGGAGGCGAGGGTGTCCATGTGCCCCATGTAGCCCGGATGAGCAGGGTTGAGACTCGTGCTCAGAATCGGGCCGAGTTCGTTCATCAACTCGGCAACCGAGCGTCCCTCTTCCGAGGGATGGTACGGACCGGGCTCGGGAGCCGTGTCACGATCGAATGCCGGACGTGCCAGCGCGTTCGACGCGACGTCCACGAGGAGATCGACGAACCGGTACCCCAAAGACCGCATCGCATCACGGTTCGATCCCGCCGGATCGATGAAGTGGGCGGAGTTCTCGGTCACACGGTCACTCATGTTCGGCCTCTACTCCTACACTTCATGGACGGGGTCGAGATGGCCCCAAGGGCGGCCTTCCCGGGCGCCCCGTGGGCACACCACCCTAACGATCGAGACGCGTCGACGCGCGAGGATACTCCGTGGTAGCGTTCCGCGCATGGCAGATACCATTTTCCAGAAGATCCTCTCCGGAGACATCCCATGTCACCAGGTCTACCGAGATGACCAGGTCCTCGCGTTCTTGGACATCAGTCCGCTCAGCGAAGGTCACACCCTCGTCATCCCGGTCGAACCCGCCGAGACCGTAGACCAGCTGTCCGACGAGTCCGCGGCGGCCATCGGGCGGGTACTCCCGCGGATCGCACGTGCGGTGATGGAGGCCACGGGCTGCAAGCACTACAACATCTTGCAGAACAACGGCGCCCCGGCCCATCAGGCCGTCTTCCACGTCCACTTCCACATCATCCCGAAGTACGACGACGGACGCGGTCTCGGGGTGGGCTGGGAACCGATCGGAACGCTGGATCGAGACGCCGGCGCGGCCCTGGCAGCGAGGATCGCAGGCGCGATCGCGAACGACTAGACGTCCTGGAGGCCGCCCGCGCCGGCAGCCGTCCCATCTCCTCGGCGGTCCCAGCCGTCCCGACACCATCGAGGTGCCGGGCAGCTCAGCCAGCGGCTACGAGTAGCGGATCCACTTGATCAGTTCGGGCAGGTTCGGCTTCTTGCCGTACATGAGCAGGCCGACCCGGAAGATCCTGGCGGCGATCCAGATCGACACCCAGGCCCCGGCAACGAGAATCCCCGCTGAGAGCAGGATCTGCCAGAGCGGAGGCATGATCACGCACGCTCGCACGGTCATCAGGATCGGTGAGAAGAACGGCACCATCGAGAGGATCGTGGTGAGCGACCCGTCCGGGCTCCGGATCCCGAGGAACATCATCATGAACGCGATGATGATCGGCATGGTCACCGGCGTCTGGAGGTTCTGCGCCTCGGTCTCGCTGTTCACCATGGCCCCGACGGAAACGAAGAGTCCGCTGTAGAACAAGAAGCCCAAAACGAAGAACGTGAAGAACACCACGATCACCGCCGGTGAGGGCGAAACGGAGTCGATCAACTCGGCCACGGATGCGATCTGTCCGGGTAGAGATTTGCCCTGCTGCAAGAGGATCGCCCCGCTGAGGAACCAGATGGCGATCTGGGTCAGCGACATCCCGGTGATGCCGAGGATCTTTCCGCCCATGAGATGGAACGGACGCACCGACGAGATCATGAGTTCCGCTGTCCGTGCCGTCTTCTCCTCCAGCGTCGCTCGCATCGCCGTAATCCCGGAGATGACGAGGAGGAGATAGAAGATGAACGCGAAGATGTAAGCGAGCGCGAAGGTCTGCCCGCTGTCTTCCGACGTCTCCCCACCTTCGCCGACTCGGAACGTCGAGAAGCGGGTCGGCTTGACGAGGGCCTCCACCTCTTCCGCCGGGAGTCCGGAGCCTTCGATCCGGAGGGATCGGGCCGTGGTGTCGAGCACTTGCCGGAACCGGCGATTCCGAACGTCGTCCGAAACGTTGCGGGCATAGAACGCCGCCGGCGCCCCGCCATCCACGAACGTCTCCGGTATGACGAAGAACCCGCCGATCTCCCCAGCCTCCACCTGCGACGAGAGGTACTCGACCGGCCCCGCAGAGGGGTTCTCACGTCGGTACTCACCGAGAGTCGTCATATCCGCCGGGGTGCGGAGGAAGTCCTCGAACTGATAGAGCCGCTCCCCGGCGTCGTTGGTGTCCGCGAGCGCGGACGAGAAGTCTGCAAAGATGACGCCGGTCGAATCGACCACCGGAAAGCGCGCCGCACGCTCCACGTCCACGGTCATGAGTGCGGCGGGCAGGAACATGAGAGCAGCCATCAAGATCGGGAGCAGCACGGTGCCGATGAGGAACCCGCGGTTCCGAACCCGATTGATGTACTCCTGACGGATCACCGTCCACATCTTCTTCATGGTCCGAACCTCCTACTGCACGAGAGCGGAGAGTTGCTTCCGCTCTTCGCCGACCACGCCCACCGCCTCTAGGAAGATCTGCTGGAGAGATGGCTCCATTACTTGGAACCGGCGGATCTGGAGTTCCCTGGCCGCGGCTTCGAGGATCTGCTGCGGCGACACTCCGTCGGCGGGAATCACCTCGAGGAACCGGCCGGAGTCGTCGAACCTCGCCACGAGCGACGCGTCACGATGGAAGGAGGGCCGTCCGTCGTACTCGATCTGGATCGCGCCGGTGCCACGCTCGGACTTCACTTGCGCGAGCGGACCGTCGAGCACTTTGCGTCCCTGGTGGATGAGACAGATGGAGTCGCATAGCTTCTCCACGGTTTCCATCTGATGGGTGGAAAAGATGATCGTCATCCCCTCTTCGCGGAGTTCGAGGAGGATGTTCTTGACCAGGTCCACGTTGACGGGGTCGAACCCGGAGAACGGCTCGTCGAGGATCACCGCCTCTGGCTGGTGGAGCACGGTCGCGATGAACTGCACCTTCTGGGCGTTTCCCTTGGAGAGAGACTCGACCTTGTCCTCGGCGCGCTCGGAAAGCGAGAACCGCTCGAGCCAACGGTTCGCCCGCACCTTCGCCTCTTGTCCGGGAACGCTCCGTAGACGGGCCAAGTAGACGAGCAGCTCTCGGACCTTGAGCTTCCGGTAGATTCCCCGCTCTTCAGGGAGGTAGCCGATCCGGTCCCGTCGATGCTCGGGATCGGACTCACCAAGGAGAGTGATCCGCCCCGTGTCGGGCTTGATGATGTCCATGATCATCCGGATCGTGGTCGTCTTGCCTGCCCCATTCGGCCCGAGCAAGCCGTAGATCGCACCTCGCGGAACCAAGAGATCCATCGGGTGCACGGCCTGGACCGATCCGTAGGCCTTGCTCACGCCCTCGAGTCGTAGCGCTTCGGTCATTTCATTCCTTCTTCCTCACCGAGGCTCCCAAACACGACGAGCCTCGCATTCCGCGCGGGCTTCGCATCAGCCGTCGAACGACCGAGGGGTCGTACCGAGTCGGGCCCGCTCCTATTCACCGATCCGACGACCTCGACTCCGCTCTCGAGATCTCGTTCAGAAGCGCGCGCACCCGCTCGTCTCCCGGAAGTCGCTCCGCCACCGGTCCGATCACGCGCCGTGCCGCCGCCAGATCCCCGAGTGCGAGACAAGCTCGGGTCAGGTTGAGCCGAGCACTCACATCCCCCGGGTACGCACGCACGACACTCTCCAGATGGCGGCGAGCGGCGTGTGCATCTCCCGCGCTGAGTAAGAGCCCGGCGAGGTTGTTGTGTGCCTCGGTGTTCTCGGGGTTCAGGCGAATTGCTGTTTCGTACTCGGCCATCGCCTTCTCGGTCGCCCCCTCCATTTGGTAGGCGAGGCCGAGATCGTACCTCGTGTCGCTGGATGGTTCTGCCGCCATCTTCGGAACTCCGAGGTTGGCGATCAGAAGTCCGGCTGCGAGGAGCACCAGCATCGTCACTCTCTGGGTGCGGGCCGACACACCGGTGAGTCCCAGGAACCGATCGACGGCGAGCCCACCGAACACGGCAAACAGCGGATAGAGCGGCACTCGATAGCGCGAGGTCACGAAGAACGCGACGACGGACGCACCGTAGAGAATCGTGAATCCGGCCAGGATGCGGAGCGGCCCCACGGATCCCCGCGGAGGCCACGTCAAGACTACGCAGACGCCAACCAGCGCCAGGGGCAACAACAAGCCGCTAGGAAACGCGATTCCATGAACGAACAGCAACACGGACAGAAGGGAGGAATGCAGACGGAAGGGATAGATCTCTTGATTGCGCGCCAGTTCGTCCCCTCGGAGGAATAGATGCGTCTTCTTCGCAAGAAGTCCCATCGCTGCACCCGGATCGTCCGCCATCCAACGGCTCGACTTCTCGAAGAAGAAGTCCGACTGGGCCCGGTAACCAGTCTTCCCGGCCTCGAGCGGCTCAGCGGTCAAACGCTGCCAAGCGCGTCCAGGCCGGATGGCAACCGTATCGTCGTAGTTCGGGTTGTTCCCGATCCAGAAGTTGATCCCGCCGTTGTAGGAGATCGGAATGAACTCGTGAGACACCTCGTAGTTCTGCGCGGTGTTCCAGAGGAGCGGCGCGCACCAAGCGATGAGGAAGATGGCGATGGAGACGATCGGAGCCATCGACACTCCTCTGATCCGCGACGCCCCTCGGCGGTCCCTTTCGCGTTCCCCTTCGAGTTTCCTTCCGCGTTCCCTTTCGAGTTTCCCTCCGCGTTCCCCTTCGAGTTTCCCTCCGGATTCCTCTCCAGGTTCCTTCCCCCGGTCGCCTCGAGCGAGTAGCCAGGGTACCGCTAGTGCAGGGAGCAGAATCAGGTTCCCCACGGTGAGCGCAGCCAGTCCGGACAGCACTCCCGTCACGACCACGGTGCAGTGAAAGCCCCATGCCCCGAACCGGCGAAGTTGCCCGTCTCCTTTCGCGTAGGCGACGAGCAGGCGAACGACGGCGAGCAACAAGAAGACGGCGAGCGATGCGGGTAGAAGCTGGAGATCGAAGAAGACGAGCGGCCCGGAGAACGCGACAGCCGCCCACGCGATCCACCCCGCCCGAGCAGAGACGAGACGAGTGGCGATGCCGTGCACCCACACCGCTCCGATCGAACCGAAGACCATCTGGACCCAGCGAACCGCGTCGGGGTCGGGACCGAAGGCGCGGTAGATCCAAGACACGAACGTCGGATAGAACGGCGGTTGCCAATGAGGCCCGGTCATCTGTTGTGATCCGTCGGCCAGGACGCGCGCGATCTCGTGGTAGATCCGGGCGTCGACGAAGAGGTGCGCGTAGAAGGGATCGCCGGAAAGTTGGCGGTGTACGACCGCCCGAATCAGAAGTGGGACCAGGAACAGGACACCGGTCCGGAGGCCCCACCTTCGCCAGCCTCCCAACTCCGCCTCCCGCCCAGACACGCCCCCAACCCCTGACATCGCTAGTCCGCCTCCTCCCCATCATCGGAAGCTGGTGGCGGCATGCTGTCCGGCTGGGATCTGCCGTCTAGCCCATCTTTCCGCCGTCCGAACCGGCGGTCCACCGCCTCCCGGAGAAGGTACTCGATCTGGCCGTTCACACTCCGAAACTCCGCATCCGCCAAGCGGCGCAGGTCCTCGAAGAGATCCGGATCGATCCGGAGTGCGAACGCCTTCTTCTTCGCCATCACGGACTACGGGTAGAGAGTTCCTGTGTTCACGACGGGCTGCGCAGCGTGGTCGCTGCACAGTACGACCAGGAGGTTGCTGACCATGGCCGCCCGACGCTCGTCATCGAGTTCGACGACGCTCTTCGCATTGAGCTCCTGGAGCGCGTGCTCGACCATCCCGACCGCACCTTCGACGATCGTGGTCCGAGCGTCCACCACGGCCTGCGCTTGCTGTCGCTGCAGCATGGCCCCCGCGATCTCGGGCGCGTAGGCGAGGTGGCTGAGTCTTGCTTCCATCACGACGACACCGGCGAGGCCGAGTCGCTCCTGGAGTTCTTCCTGGAGATGATGGTTCACTTCGTCCCGCGTGCCGCGAAGCGTGATCTTGTCCTCGGGGCCGTCGTACGGGTACGAACTCGCCAGCTTCCGCACCGCGCTCTCGCTCTGCGTGGTTACGTACTGCGTGTAGTCGTCGACATCGAAAATGGCCTTCGACGTGTCTTCGATCTTCCAGACCACCACGGCGGCGATCTCGATCGGGTTTCCGGTCAGCTCATTCACCTTGAGCTTGTCGCCGTTCAGGGTCCTCGCGCGAAGAGAGACGGTGAGCTTCCGCGCGAACGGATTCGCGAACCAGAAACCGTCCTCTTTCACGGAGCCGACGTACTTCCCGAACAGAACGAGAACCTTGGACTGATTCGGCTGCACGACGAAGAGTCCGACGAGTAGGAACGTCCCGACCAGGAGCGTAAGGACGCCAACCAACGCGATTGGTCCGACGTCCAGCACCGCACCAGTGATCACCAGCCCGATCGAACCGAGGAAGAGCAAAATCGCCAGCGCCAACATCGGCCACCCCGACACGGGTCGTATGACCTTCTCCGGATGCATCGTGAACCTCCCTTGCATGCCCCCAGGACCCTCCGCTCACAGCCCAAGGCATCCGGCGTCGAGTCCCACTTGCGACATCGTGATGATATCATATCGATGTCAAGCAGATCCAAGTAGAATCCGCCGGGCTCGAGGTCGAGGGGCGTCCCCTCCGCCAGACGGACTCGTGCTCACCTACCGAGGCTCCGTATGGCTATTCACCCCGATCGAGAGTAGCCGGGCGACTTGAACCTCCGACGGGATCGCCATCCGCCCCGCGAACCATCAGCCAATTCCCGACATCCGAGAGCAGTTCCCGCATCTACTGGCTGGTAGATTCCCCGCGAAGGAGAGAGCGATGGCAGCTGTGGGCACACGAACGCGAACGGAGCCCGGCTCCGGAGAGGCCGAAATCGGCATCGGCGGCATGACCTGCGCCGCCTGTGTCTCCAAGGTCGAGAAATCGATCCAGGGGTTGGCTGGCGTTCGGAGTGCGGCCGTCAACCTCGCAACCGAGCGCGCCAAGGTGGTCTTCGATCCGTCACTCGTGACGCCGGAAGCGCTCGACGCCGCCGTCCTCTCCGCGGGGTTCCAGGTCAGGAAGTCGGCTGCTGCCGAAGAGACGGCCGAGACTCGAGCGGCAGAGGCAGCGGCCAAGGACGCGGTCTACCAGGACCGGAAGACCCGGTTTCTCATCGCCGTCGTGCTTGGCATCGTCGTTCACCTCGGGAGTCACGCGCACCGGCTTCCGTTCGTCCCGGACGTGCTCGGCACTCCGTGGGTGCTCTTCGCGCTCAGCCTCCCGGTCTTGGGATACTCCGCGCTCCCGTTCCACCAGGGGTTCGTCGCTGCGCTCGGACGGAAGAGTTCGGACATGAACAGCCTGATTTCGATCGGGACGAGCGCCGCCTTCCTCTACAGCACGGTCGCGACCTTCTTTCCTGGGCTGTTTCCGCCTGAGATCCGCGGGCATCACGGCACCCCTCCCCTCTTCTACGACGGCGCGACCGCCATCGTCGCGTTGATCCTCATGGGGAGACTCCTGGAAGCGAGGGCTCGTGGCCGCACCGGGTCGGCGATTCGAGGGCTCCTTGCACTCCGCCCTGAGGAGGCTCGTGTCGAGCGCGACGGAGAGGTGATCGTCGTCTCACCGGAGGATGTCCGGATCGGAGACACGTTCCTCGTTCGGGCGGGCGATCGCGTCCCGGTCGATGGAGAAGTCATCGACGGTGAGTCGTACCTCGATGAATCGATGCTCACGGGGGAACCGTTCCCGGTTCAGAAGACGGCGGGAGCGAGGATCGTCGGAGGCACCCTCAACCAGACCGCGTCGCTTCGGGCCCGTGCCACCGAGATCGGAGCCGACACCGTGCTCGCGCGGATCATTCGGATGGTGGAAGAGGCGCAAGGGTCGAAGGCCCCGATCCAGCGACTCGCGGACAAGATCGCGGCCGTCTTCGTGCCAACGGTGGTGGCGATCGCAACGCTGGCGGGTCTTCTCTGGCTCGCATTCGGACCGGACCCCGCTCCGATCTACGCCCTCATCGTGTTCATCTCGGTGCTGATCATCGCTTGTCCCTGCGCTCTCGGGCTCGCGACTCCCACCGCCATCATCGTCGGAACCGGGCGAGGCGCAGAGAAGGGCGTGCTGATCAAGAACGGAGGTGCGCTCGAAGAGACGGCGCGCATCGATACCGTCGTCCTCGACAAGACAGGCACAGTGACGTTGGGACGCCCCGAGCTCGTGGGCCTTCGTGCAGCACGTGGGGTCGACGTACTCGAGACACTCCGCCTCGTGGCGTCCGCCGAGCGCGAGAGCTCCCACCCGATCGCGCGGTGTCTCGTGCAAGCAGCGGAGAAGAACGAACTCGCCCTCTCGCAACCAACGTCCGTCCGCACGGAAGCCGGGTCCGGTTTGGTCGCGACGGTCGACGGTCACGAACTTCGGATCGGATCGATCCGATTCCTCGAGGATCCGGTGGACAACCCTGCGATCGATCTCGCTCCACTTCGGAAGAAGGGGCTGGACGACGCCCCCGGTACCACAATCGTCGCCTCCGTCGACGGCGCCGCCGCCGCTTGGTTCGCCGTGGAAGACCCGATCCGTTCCGAGAGCGCGGAAGCGGTGCAAGAACTCCGTGCGCTCGGGACGGAAGTCGTGCTGCTCACAGGAGATCGGAAAGCGGCTGCGGAACGTGTGGCCGGAGAGATCGGTGTAGACCGAGTGATCGCAGAGGTCATGCCCGACCAGAAGGCCGCTGTAGTCCAGCAGCTCCGCGACGAAGGCAAGGTCGTCGCGATGGTCGGAGACGGAATCAACGACGCCCCAGCGCTGGCGACGGCAAACGTGGGCATCGCGGTCGGCTCGGGCACGGACATCGCTCTCGAAACAGCGGACGTGGCATTGATGCGCAGCGACCCGCGAACGATCGCCGACGCGATCCGACTCAGCCGGAAGACCCTCGCGGCGATCCGTCAGAATCTCTTCTGGGCCTTCTTCTTCAACGTAGTCGGGATTCCGATCGCGGCGGGCGCACTGTACCCGGCGTTCGGCCTGCTCCTGCAACCGGCATTCGCGGCCGCAGCGATGTCCGTGAGCTCCGTACTCGTAGTGAGCAACTCACTGAGACTGCGGCGCGCGAAGCTCTGACAGATCAGCCGCGCACGGTCGGCTTGTTCGCAGACTTCCAACCGGTGATGCCACGGCTCAGGTGGCGGATGTCGTGGAACCCGAGATCCCGGAAGGTCGCCAGACTCTGGCCGGAACGGTTCCCCGTGCGGCAGTAGAGGAGGTAGGTCTTGTCCTTGTCGAGCTTGTCGACCTCTTGCCGAAAGCTCGGGGAACGAAAATCGATGTTGATCGCGCCGTCGATCCGCTCGTCGTGGAACTCCTGAGGGGTCCGAACGTCCAGGATGACGAAGTCGGCACTACCTTTCTCCTCGGTGATGAGAGCGGAGGCGGCTGCAGGGTCGAGTTCATCGAACTTTGCGCCGTTCGCAGCCCCAGAGTTCCCGTTCGAGGAGCATCCTGCACCGACGGCCGCGAGCACGGCGAACAGCGCCGTCCAGCGGGAAAGGAAACCTAGACGTCTCCGAAGTGCTGCGTGGTCGATCACCTCTACCTCCTCCAAGTCTGATTCGACGTCGATCTCCGGCGTCCGCTCCAACTCTGATCGGACGTCGATCTCTCGGCGTCCTGCTTCTGGAAGATGCGCGCCGACACGAAACGGTAACGAGCGGCTCCTGGAGCCGGAAAGGAGCGGCCAGGCCGCTGCGGTAGCGAGAACGTCTAGTTCGTCGCTCGGTCGACGATGAGATACACGGTGAGGAGCTGGGTTACGACCCCGAGCGTCTCCCGGAAGTAACCCCAGTAGTCCCGCTCCGGCTTCTCGGGAACCCAAATCGTGTCGCCTGCCTCGAGAAGCCCAGCCTTGTCCTTCTCGACCCACTCCCCGGTGGCGACCCGGATGACCCGGACCTTGCCCTTGTCGGCATTGCTCGAGAATCCGCCTGCCAGACCGACATAGGCGTCGATTCCGAGCGCTGGACGGTAGTAGACGTTCCCCGGCGCGGCCACCTCTCCCAGCACCGAGACGAAGTCCTTCTTGGCCGGTACCTCGATGATGTCGTCCGACCGGAGAATCAGATCCTGATCCATCTTCCCTTGCAGGAAG
The DNA here is from genome assembly GCA_020633975.1 of Candidatus Eiseniibacteriota bacterium. Lineage (GTDB taxonomy): Bacteria > Eisenbacteria > RBG-16-71-46 > CAIMUX01 > CAIMUX01 > JACKCR01. The sequence goes on from JACKCR010000002.1 coordinate 2,308,035, forward strand.
AGGCCGACGAAGTCCACGACCATGAGTCCCTTCTGTTCCCGGGACTTCATTTTGTAGTAGTCGTACTCGTCCTCGGTCATTTCGGAGGACGACATCTTCTGGAGCCGCTCGTACTCCCTGTCGTCCAGCCGGATCGCACGACGCCGGATCACCGTCGCCTCCTGGAGGAACGCGAGGTCGGTGAACCCGCCAGCGCGTTCGATCACTTCCGAGAGTCGCGTCTCGCCGTCCACGATCGGGAACGTCCCGGGGAACTTCACTTCGCCGCGAACTTCGACGATCTGACGCCGGTGCCAGTTGAGATTCCGCCGGATCTGCACCTGATCCCCGGCCCTGAGAATGAAGTCGTGTGCCGACTCGAGTTCCTCGCGCCCTTGGAAGGAGAGGTAGAAGCGCTCGGTACGGATCCCGTCCACGAAGCGCGTCACCTCCACGGAGTCGGGATCTGCGTCCTCGGTCATCCCACCGGCGAGCTGGACGAGATCTGCCAGGGTGTCGTTCTCCAGGAACTCGTAGCCACCCGGCTCACTCACCGCGCCGTAGAGAAACACCTGCGGACCGCGGTACGGCACGACGACGATGTCTCCGTCCCGAAGGGGCGGATTGCTCTCGATCTCTCCGGTCCGGAGGTAGCGGAAGATGTCGGCACGTCGCTCCAGTCCGTCCGCCCCCTTGATGAGGACGCGCCGGAGCCCTGCGCCGTCGAGACTTCCCCCGGCCAGGGCGATCGCATCGAGCACGCGGTCCGCGGCCGATGCGAGCACTCCTCCCGGAAGCTCCACCTGCCCGGTCACATGCACCTGGAAGCGACGAAGCTGGAGAAGAGCCACCGTCACCCGTTGGTTCCGGTAGCGTCGAGCGAGCATCTTCGAGATCTCCACTTCCGCTGCCGCGAGGTCCTTGCCGAGGACGTCGGCTTCGCCCACCTGGGGAAGCACCACCTTCCCTTCCAGCGTGACGCGCGTATCGAAGGAGATCGGCGGGTCGCCCCAGAGGTAGATGCCGAGCCGGTCTCCTGGCCCCAGCGTGTAGCCCCCGTCGACCGCGCCCTCTAGTGCATCGAATGCGGTCGTGGAAGAGGTCGAGAACGGGTTCGTCCCGGGAATCGTAGTGCCGGGAGGAACCGGTACGTTTCCTCCCAGCGCTGCACCAGTCGCCCCACGAGCACCGAGTATCGCGTCCGCAGCCCCTCCAGGAGCCAGCACGTTGTCCTGGGCGCTTGCCGCGGTCGCGAGCAGGGAGAGGGCCAGAACGAAGCAGAGCAGCGCGACCCGGGACGCGCCTTCCGGATGGATATGGAATGGACCGAATCTGAACATCGTCCAGCGCAAGAACAGCTCCTTCTACCTGGTCCTCGCCGTCACCGACGCGTGCGATGAGACCAGGTCTTGCATCTACATCGTCGATCCCGCAACCGGAACCGACGGCCGGGATCCGACCCGGAGTGCTCCAAGGATGGTAAATATGACATAGAGCAGCACGGTCTGGTTCAGAAAGCCCATCCCCACTCCGCTGAGGATCACCAGCGTGAGGAAGAGCGCCCTCAGCGCCTCACCGGTTCGGGGAACGCCCCATTCCGATTGTCGTTCCGCCAACTCTCCGATCGCCTTCCAGATCCCGAAGGCCACCACGATCCATACGATCAATCCGAGCACGCCTTGCTCCACGAGAACACGGACGATCTCGTTGTGGGCCGCATAGCCGGTGGCGAAGCCTTCTGTCGTGCGCGACTGCGTCGGATTGACCTCCGCAATGGTAGTGAGCCCGTGGCCAATGAGCGGACTCTCGCGGAAAGTACCGAGCAGCCTCTGGTAGTTGAGGAGTCGCCAGGCGAACGAGTTGCTCACGTCTTCGCCGGAGACGCTCTCCCGGCCGATGTCCACGAACAGATCCTCGAACCGCCACGCGATCGTCGGCAGCAGCAGAGCCGTGGCGAGCGCGATCCCGCCCAGCACGAGAACCCGCCGCTTCATCGATCCCCACGTCGCCCAAATCAGGAGTGCGCCGAGAATGATCCCAAGTGCGCTCCTCGAGTACGTGAAGAGGAGCATCGTGAACGCACCCCCTACGAGAACGAGAAGGACGAGTCGCTGGATCGGCCGTGACCTGAGGTCGAAGAGGTAGCCGAGGCCGAGGAACGACAGACCCGCAAGGTAGACGCCGAACGGGTTCGGGTGACCGAACGTCCCGATGATCCTGCGGACACCCTGAACGTTGTGCGTCGCACTGCCGGTCATCACCTGATACGCGCCGAACAGGCACGGAACGATCAGCCCAGCGAAGCAGCCCCAAACGAGCCATCTCGAGCTGAAGCGGAACCCTCTGGTCAGGTTCGCAATGAGGAGGAAGAGAGCGTAGACGCTCGAGAGGCGCACCCACTCTTTGATCCCGTCCACCGCGACGCCGCCACCGAACCGGAGAACCCCGACGACGAGGGCGAACGCAGACGCACCGAGCCAGAACGCCCACAACCCACCGATCCGGCCACCCCAGTCGATCGGAGATCGCGCCCGGAGCTTCAGAACGAGGACGACGAAGGCGAGCAGGACGAGGCCCAGCCCGAGGGCAGACGCCGGGTTGATCACCGTCGGCCCGGGAACGACCGACACCTCCTGGAAGTAGTCGAGACTGCTTCTCGCTGCGACCAGGATCGCGATGCCGACCGGCGGAAACACCACGAGGAAGAACGTCGCGACGACGCCCCCCAAGACCGCGCCGAAGACCGGGCCGAGCAACGCCGCGACGATCCCGAGGGCGATGGCTGCGACCGGGAGCACGGCACGACGCCAACGCGGACTCCCCGCGCCGATCTTTGCGGGATGCGCAGTGGGTTGGGTCGCGTCGGCCAGTCCGTCCTCCTCGAATAGGACCCGCACCCCGCCCAGTTCGGACGTTTGGAGAGGGCCATGAGCCCGGTCTCGGGCCAGGATTCCGACAATGAATGGCCACCAGAGCGCAGTTGGTCAAGGCCCGATCCGCATCGGGCTCGGGACGGGTCGATTGACAGGCCGGGACCGGCTTCCTATCCTCCGTCGGATCTTCGGACGACTCACACAGCCCACGAGACCGCCAAGGAGCTCATGGACGACCGATTCTCCTTCAGTGACGAGGTCGCAAGCGCATTCCAGACTCTCTGGACGCGCCGTATGCGGATCCTCCGCGTCTCAGGGCTGGTAGCGGCGGTCGCCGCGTTCGTCAGCTTACTCGTGCCGAACGTGTTCGAGGCGCGCGCCACCTTCCTGGCCACCCAGCAGGATGGCGGGGGCCTCGCCTCGGCCCTCGCGAACGCCGGAGCCAACATTCCGGCCGGCTTGCTCTCTCTGCCTTCGACTCCCGTCGACGTGTTCAAGGAAGTGCTCGAAAGCCGGACGGTCGGGCTGGGGGTGGTGGACGAGCTCGACCTCGTAAGGCAGTACGGGATCGACGAGGAGGACCCGGAGAAGGCCAGGATCCTCGCGCTCTTCGCCCTCAAGAACCAGATCAAGGTCGCTCAGAAGCGAAGCGGACTCGTCGCCGTGCAGGTGGAGGTGCCAACCGGCTGGGTGCCGATCGTGCGCGGGGATCAGAGCGCAAAGGCCGCACGACTCGCCGCGGATATCGGAAACGAAGCGGTCCGCCAGCTGAACCGCGTCCTTCAGGAGAGGCGCGCATCGAGCGCCCGGAACTCTCGCGAATACCTCGAGGCGGAGCTGGAGAAGAACCGGGTGCAGATGGAACTCGCGGCGGACAGCTTGGTCGCCTTCCAGAAGCGCCATGCGACTCTGTCGATCGAGGAACAGGCGAAGGTCACGGTCCAGATGCTCGGGACGCTCCAGGGACAGATCGTCGCCAAGGAGATCGAACTCGACGTCGTCGGTCAGACTCGCACGCCCAGCTCCTACGAGTATCAGCGGGTCCGCACCGAGCTGGAGGCACTCAAGGACCGGTACGCGGAGCTGCTCCGCGGCGAGCCCGCCCAGAAGATCGACGCCGCGCGCCTGGACGAGACCGGGTTCGAGCCGATCACGAGCCTCCCGGACATCGCCATGGAACTCCTCCGGCGAACGCGCGAGGCCGAGCTCCAGCACACGGTGTATACGCTCCTCACGACGCAGTACTACCAAGCTCGCCTCGAAGAAGCTCGGGACACCCCGACCGTGGAGATCCTCGACGAGGCGATCGTCCCGCTCGGAAAGTCCAGTCCCCAACGCAAGCTCATCGTGGTGCTCTCGTTCCTCGGCGGAGCTGTGTTGGCCTCTGCGTGGGAGCTTCTCCGTCACCGGCCCGCCACGGCGCGCTGATCCCGGCGCGGGCGACCGATGAGCGAAGCCGCTGGACGCCTCGGCAGGAACCTGAGGTGGCTCGTGGGATCGGAAGCGGTCGCGCGGGCCATCGGCTTCTTCTACACGGCTCTGGTCGGTCGTCTGCTCGGTGTCGAGGGGTTCGGGCTGCTATCGCTCAGCCTCGTCTACTCGGAGATCTTCGCGCTCGCCATCGGCATGTCGTTTCACGAGGTCTTCGTCCGTGAAGTTCTGCAACGGAAGCGAGACCCCGGTCGACTCCTCGGCCGGATGGTGCGCGCGCAGTGGGTGCTCGCGGCCGTCTGCCTCGCCTTGGCCGTAGGGATCGGAATGCTCTACGAAGGGAGTTCTCGTTGGCTCCTACCGATCGCGGCGGGAATGGGCTTCGCCCGCGCGCTCGCACGGACCTACTTCGCGGTGTCGGTGGCGCAGGAGGATTTCCGCCCCCGCTCCGTGTATGGCGCGCTCGACCGACTCCTCGCGCTCGCCGCAGGCCTCTTGCTCTGGTCCTTCTCATTCGGCGTGGTTGGGCTCCTCGCCGCACTCTTCGCCGGCACCATCGTGACGACTCTCTACGCCTGGGGGACCGTTCGGAGCCAACTCGGCAGTCTCCGGAAACTCACGACGGAGACGGGGGGAGAGTCGAGGCGCCCGGAAGCGTTCGGCGCGGAAACTCCCGGTGCGGAAGCGTTTGGCGCGGAAACGGAGGGGTCGAACCTTCCTTGGCGTCCCCTACTCCGAGAGGGCCTCTCGTTCAGCGCGGTCCGTTGGATCGGCGTGGTTCACAACCGCGTGGACCAGCTGATCCTCCAATCGTTCATCGGGCCGGCGGCACTCGGGATCTACTCGGCGGCCTACCGCCTGATGGAAGTCTTCAAGATCGTTCCGAACGTGGCGGAACAGACCCTGTTCCCCGGCTACAGCAAGCTCGCGCCCGATGGACGGGGTCGAGTGCAAGCGGTCGGACGGGCTGTGCACACCCTGTTGGCCGTCGTGGTCCCTCTCGTCGTGGCCGCATGGACTCTCGATCGAGCCGCGGTCGTGCTCGTGTTCGGAAGTGAGTTCGCAGAGGCCGCGCGCCCTTGGACGATTCTCATGCTCGTGATGGTGATGTTCGCGCTGAGCCGTCCCTTCCTCGTGCTCCTTCGCGCATCCGGTGACCTTCGGACCGCCAACGTCTTCTCCGCGATCGCGGTCGTCGTCAACATCGTCGCGAACCTGTTCTGGATCCCGAAGTACGGACCGACGGGTGCCGCGCTGGCCACACTGATCAGTGAAGGAACGTTCGTCCTGCTCTGCCTCGCTACACGCGCCGAGTTCCTCCCCGAGATCGGAAGACGCCTCGTTCGGCTCGTTCCCGCCACGGCTGCGTGTATCGCGCTCGCGTTCGCTCTCCGCGGCGTGAACGTGTGGCTCGCCGCAGTCACCGCCGGGTTGGTCTACCTCGCGATCCTCTGGGCCACTGGATTCTCTGCGGCAGAGCGGCGAGACCTTCAAGCGGCCCTCCGAGGCGGGGCATGATGGCAGAGAGCCGGAAACCGATTCGGGTGGTGCTCTCCTCTCTCCTCTACCCACCGATGTACTCCGGCGCCGCGCGCCAGGCACGTGCAGTGCTCGCCCGCATGGGCACCCGGATCGACGTCACGGTATGGACGCTAGGGCGACAGGATCTCGCAGCTTCGGAGCAGGACGAGCATGGCTGGCGGATCGAGCGAAGAGGTCGACTCGAGCGTCCCGGCTACGGGCGTCGATTCGCGCTCGACGTCGCTCGCGCGCTGGCCAAGGGAACGCGTCCCGACCTACTCTGGGCTCTCGGCGTGGACCCTTCTACGTACGGCCTCCTCGCCCTGTCCACGATCCGCGGGATTCCGGTCGTGGTCAAACTCACGTTGGAAGGAGAAGACGACCCCTTGAGTCTCTCCGCGCGCAGTGCTGGATCCGTCCGGATCGCGCTCCTGAAGCGCGCCGCCGCGGTGGTCTGCCCGTCTACACGCATGGCCGACCTCTCCGTGCAGGCAGGACTCGACGCCAACCGAGTCCACCACATCCCGAACGGCGTGGACCTGGCACTCTTTCGTCCGCCGAACCCCGGCGAGCGAAACCCACGATCGCTCGTCTGGGTCGGGGCGATCCAGGAACGGAAGCGCCCGGACCTGGTCTTGGAAGCGGCCATGCCGCTCTTCGAGCGGTTTCCGGATCTCGTGTTCCATGTCGTCGGCGGATTGGGACGAACGCCCGAAGCTCGTCGATTCGGAGAAGCGTTCATCGCATCGGTGCCCGAGGAAGTCCGTGACCGAGTCGTCTTCCACGGATCTCTCGATCGCCCCGAGGACGTCGTCTCGAAGGCTGGGTTCCTGCTCCTCCCCAGTCAGGCGGAGGGGCTTCCGAACGTGGTGTTGGAGGCCATGGCCTGTGGGACGATCCCGATCGTCAGTGACCTTCCTGCGATGCGCGAGGCCGTGGGCAACTGCGGCATCTACGTGCAGGGATTCGTCGCCTCCGACTGGACTCGAGCGATCGAGAACGCACTCGCTGCAGCAGACGGGTCGCACGAGCAGCGAGCCGCATGCCGCGCCCGCGCGGAAGACTGCTTCGACCTCGGCAAGACGTCCGCGAAGTATGAAGCGATCTTCGAGAGACTCTCAGGACGGGGAGCGACCGGATGACCGTTCCCCGCGTACGTATCGCTTTCCTCGGCGACGTCAGCCTGAACGACGAGTACCGTGATCTGGTGCGGGCGCGGTCGGACCTCTTCTCGGACGTCCGGCCTGTGCTCGACTCTCACGACCTCGTCGTCGGGAATCTCGAGGCGGTCTGTGAGGGCGACGACGGCGAACTCTGGACGAAGAAGCCTCGGCTTCGCACCGACCCCACTACCCTCGGTGCTCTCCAGAACCTCCGGCTCGGTCTCGTCACACTCGCGCACAACCACATCTACGACCATCTCGGGTCCGGATTCCGGGTCACCACGTCGACGCTGGATCGGCTCGGAATCGCCCACCTCGGCGCGGGAGGGACGGAGGAGGAAGCGCGAACGCCCTTCGTTTGGACTGGAGCCGGACGGTCCGTAGCGTTCCTCAACTACGTCACTCCAGATACGAATCCGAAGCTCCCCCCCGATGCGGACGTGAAGCTCAACTACCTCGAGATCGATCGCGCGGTACAGGAGATCGCGAAGGCCCGTGGGGACGCAGACCACGTCGTCGTCATCCTGCACTGGGGCGGGGCCTCCGAAGAAGCGGACTATCCCCATCCGTCGCAGGTCGAGATCGCGCGGCAGCTCGTCGCGGCCGGCGCCGAGCTCGTCGTCGGTCACCATCCGCACACGCTCCAACCCGACGAACGAGTCGGCAACGGCTGGGTCTTCTACAGCCTCGGCAACTTCTGCTTCGCCGATGTCGTGTGTGACGGAAAGGTGTGGGAGATCGACCGAACCCGGAATGCGCGCTCGATCATTCTCTCCGCCACGTTCTCGGAGGACGGCGTCTCGGTCGAGTCCATCCCGATCCGAAATGTCGACCACCGGATCGTGCTCGACGACTCGTTCTGGGGCGATATCGAACGGTCCCGGAAGTGGTTCTTCCTGTTTCGCCGCCCGATCTTCTTCCGACTCCACTCCATCCGCGTCCGCTATCTCGACCGCGTCCGCTTCTACTTCTGGGGCAACGACCGCACCTTCTGGAAGCAGGTCCGTCGTCTCGACTTTGGAAAGGTCCTCCGCTTCCTCAAGAACGCGTAGGACCCGCTCCAACCCTCCGCCTCAGCTCACATCATCCCGCTCGGTGCAGCGAGACCAGCGAGATCGAGCAAGAACGCGTATTGGAGCGCCACCTCACGGAACTGCTCGAACCGGCCCGACGCGCCCCCGTGGCCGGCGTCCATGTTCGTGTGCATGAGGAGTCGATTCTCGTTCCGCTTGAGAATGCGAAGCTTGGCGACCCACTTCGCCGGCTCCCAGTACTGCACCTGCGAGTCGTGCAGGCCGGTCGTGATCAGTAGGTGCGGGTAGTCCATCTCCCCGACGTTGTCGTAAGGGGAATAGCTCAGCATGTACTCGTAGGCCTCCGCTTCGTGCGGATTGCCCCATTCGTCGTACTCGCCGGTCGTGAGCGGAATCGTATCGTCGAGCATGGTCGTCACGACATCGACGAACGGAACCGCAGCGATGCACCCGTGGAAGAGATCCGGGCGCTCGTTGATCACGGCACCGATGAGAAGTCCGCCTGCGCTTCCACCGTAGGCGTAGATCCGATCGGACGAGGTGTAGTCTCTGGAGAGCAGTTCTTCGGCGCATGCGATGAAGTCCGTGAACGTGTTCTTCTTCTTGCCCATCCGCCCGTCGTCGTACCAGCTTCGGCCGAGTTCCTGGCCTCCTCGAATGTGAGCGATGGCAAACGCGAACCCCCGATCGAGAAGTGAGATCCGTGAGGGCGAGAATCCGGCATCGATGCTATTGCCATAGGAGCCGTACCCATAGAGCAAGAGCGGAGCAGACCCATTGCGGACGAAATCGCGTCGGTGGACGATCGAGATCGGGATGCTCGCGCCATCAGGAGCCGTAGCGTGAATCCGCTCGGAGATGTAGCGACTCGAATCGAAATCTCCGAGCACACGCTGCCGCTTGAGGAGGATCCGCTCTCGGGTCTCCATGTTGTAGTCGAAGACGGAGTGTGGCGTGGTCATCGACGCATAGTCGAACCGGAGGAGCTTGCTCTCGAAGCTGGGATTGGCCGAGAGCCCCACATCGTAGGCCGGTTCCTCGAACTCGACGTAGTGCTCCTCGGCTCCGTCCCAGGGGATGATCCGGAGACGGACCAGACCGTCGCTGCGCTCGGCGAGAACGAGATCGTCGTGAAAGATCTCCACGTCCTCGATCAAGACATCGTCCCGATGGGGAATGACCTCCTCCCAGGAGGAGAAGTCCGTCCGCTCGACGGGACAGCGCATGAGGCGGAAGTTCTTCGCGTCGGCGTTCGTGGTGACATAGAAGTGATCGCGGAAGTGATCCACGTAGTACTCGTGCTCACCACTCCGCGGGAGGAACACCTCGAACGTTCCGTCGGGATCGTCTGCCCGGAGGTAGCGAAACTCCGAACGGATCTTGTGGTAGCTCCCGATGAGCAGGTACTCGCGAGATTTGGTACGGTCCACCCCGACCACGAACGTGTCGTCCGTTTCCTCGTAAACGAGTTCATCTGCGCTGGCCGCAGTGCCGACTCGATGGCGCCAGACCTGGAAGCCACGTAGCGTTTCCGGGTCCATCCGAACGTAGAAGAGGTGCTCGTCGTCCGCGGCCCAAGCCATCGACCCGGTCGCGAGCTCGATCTCTTCGGGAAGGTCCTTCCCGGTCGAGAGATCGCGGATCCGAATCGTGTACATCCGCCGGCCGACATAGTCGACTGCATAGGCGAGCAGGTTGTGGCTCCAGCTCACGGCCCTTCCGCCGATGGCGAAGTACGGCTTGCCCTCCGCCATTCGGGGCCCGTCCAGGAGGATCTGCTCGGCAGACTCCATCGATCCTTCGCGCCGACAGAAGAGCGGATACTCCTTCCCTTCTTCGAAACGTCCGTAATAGAAGAACCCGTCGAGCTCGTAGGGAACCGACATGTCGGTCGGGTCGAGACGCCCCACGATCTCCTCGAAGAGAGTCTCCTGGAGCTCCTTGGTGTGGGCCAGGATGGAGTCGGTGTACGCGTTCTCGGCTTCGAGGTAGGCGATGACGTCCGGATTCTCGCGCTCCCGGAGCCAATAGTAGTCGTCGACCCGGGCGTGTCCGTGGATCTCCATCCGATGGGGACGACGCTCCGCCATGGGCGGGATACCGCTCATGATGTTGATACCTCCTCGAAACATTGAACGTGAATCATCGCACGGATCGGCCCCTGGCCATTCGTGCAGCGGCAAATCGAAGGAACAGTATGGCGGACAGGAATCGTGTCTGTCGATGACGGATGCTCTGCAGTTCGGTCGGCGCGAACTCCGAAGTTCCTCTGGTCAGGCTAGGATTCCCGCGAGTTCCTCGGGATCGGTAGTCGGCGCTCCACAGACGAAGTCCTGGCATACGTAGGCGGTGGCGCGACCATCGATCGACTCCTTGCCTCGGGCGAGCTCCGAGTGTTCGAGGCCCTTTCCGTGACACAGAACGGTACGAGGAAGGAAGGTTCGGTCGACGATTCGGCGCATCGCATCCAAGTCCGGGCCAGGGCCCCCCGCGAGAACGATCTCCCGCCGCGGTCCCTCGAGGATATCGAGCGCGAGGAGCATCTGGTGGAGCCCTTCCGGCATCTTCTCGAGGTACGCGGCAAACGCACGCAGCGTGCCCTCCCCTCGCTCCTCGAGGTCTTCCCTTCCGAGCAGTCTCCCCAGTCTGAGCAGCGTTTCTGCCGCCATCGAGTTCCCAGACGGCACGCTCCCGTCCTGGCCCATCTTCATGCGGACGATGAGATCGGTGTGATCCTCCGCCGTCAGGAAGAAGCCACCTGCGTCGTCGGCGAAGAGCGGAACAGCGAGGTCGATCACGGTCGCGGCCGCCGACAACCAGTCGGGTTCGAACGTCGCCTCGTACAGCTCGACGAGTCCGGACGCGAGGTTCACGTGGTCCTCCAGGTACGCCGGTACCGAGACGACGCCGTCCATTGCGACTCGATGCAGTCGGCCCGCAACGATCATCTTGTCGAGAACGAACCGCGATGCCTGCTCTGCGGCCTGAGAGAACCGCGGCTCATCGAGAACCCGGGCGGCCCGCGAGAGGGCACGGATCATGAGTCCGTTCCAGGCCGTGAGTATCTTCTCGTCTCGGGCTGGCCGCACCCGATGTGACCTCGAGGCGAATAGAGTTTCGCGGCAGCGAGCGAGTCGATCCTCGATCTGGTCGGCGGAGACTCCGTACTCGACCCCGAGCGCCTCCGCGTCTCGAACGCGCTGTAGGATCGTCGTTCCTTCCCAGTTGCCCTCAGGCGTCACGTCGTAGGCTCGAGAGAAGAGAGGAGCCTCGTCTCCCAAGAGCGACGCCACTTCAGACGCACTCCAGACGTAGTACCGGCCCTCCTCCCCTTCGCTATCAGCGTCCTCGGTGGAGTAGAAGGCTCCGTCCGGAGCGGTGAGGTCACGCAGGACGTAGTCGCACGTGCCACGAAGCACGCGTTCGTAGAGAGGTGAGCGGGTCACTTGAAACGCTTCCGCATACGCGAGAACGAGGAGTGCTTGGTCATAGAGCATCTTCTCGAAGTGAGGCACGAGCCACTTGGCGTCCGTCGCGTAGCGGTGGAACCCACCACCGAGGTGATCGTAGAGACCGCCGCGCGCCATCGCGTCGAGCGTCTCCTCCGCCATCCGTAGAAGCTCCCCGTCGCCACTTCGGGCGTGCTCGCGGAGGAGGATCTGAACGGCGAGGGAGTGAGGGAACTTCGGTGCGTCCCCGAACCCTCCGAACTCGTCATCGAAGGAGGACCGCAGCGCGGCGACCGCTCGATCCCAGGAACCACGGTTCGGACCAGACTCCGATTCCGGAGTGACGGCGAAGGCACGGAGAGCCGACATCACCTGATCCGCACCCTTCTCGATGTCGTCGCGCCGTGTGCGGTATGCCTCGGCTAGCCCGCGCAGAAGCCGCCGGAAGCCGGGACGGCCATATCGATCGTCTGGAGGAAAGTAGGTCCCCGCGAAGAAGGGCGTCCGCTCCGGTGTGAGAAACACACTCATCGGCCAGCCGCCCTGCCCTGCGATCATCTGGACCGCGGCCATGTAGATGTCGTCGAGGTCCGGCCGCTCCTCCCGATCCACCTTGATGTTGACGAAGTGTTCGTTGAGGAAGGCCGCGATCTCTGTGTCTTCGAACGACTCCCGTTCCATCACGTGGCACCAGTGACACGCGGCGTACCCGATCGATAGGAAGATCGGCTTGTCCTCCTTCGAGGATCTCTCCAACGCCTCGGGGCCCCAGGGATACCAGTCGACCGGATTGTGGGCGTGCTGCCGCAAGTACGGAGACGACGCCGCGGCGAGGCGGTTGGTCCGACCGGCTCCGCTGGCGCTCTGCGACCGCTCGGCCCGATCGGACGAAGCACTCGGGCGATCCGACGGGTGGCCGGCAGGTGGATCTGAGGGATGGGGACTCACTGTTTCCTCCGGTGGGCTGGATCTACGGCGCCATCTTAACAGATTGAGTTCCTTGGAATTGGTCGGCGGCGGGATGGATCGTCGATCTGCGTCCGGGGCCGGGGCAGGTAGGCGCGGGTCGGGCCTGGACGGCGCGGGCAGGCACGCTCAGGGTTCGTGCCCCTGCCCGGAGCCGCGCCCGTACGCCGCCCCCGGAGCCGATACAGCGTCCGGGAAGTCGACAAGAAATCGGTCAGGGGCAAAATCTCCACTTCATCCCGCAACCCGTTGGCGGTAGGATCCAAGCGTCGAAGAAGGGCTGGACCTCAACGGCGAGCGGGGTCCGGATCCGACTTCGGTTTCCTGAATCCGATAGCATCCTGTCTCGGGCACCCGCCTGGAGGTTCGATGAAGAAACTGGTATGCACCACGCTCTTGACGCTCGCCGGCACTGCCGCGATCGCACCATTCGCCTTTGCAACGCCCAACATCGCCTTGGACCTGAATCCGGCCTATCCGGAGCACGTCGAGAACCCCGGTGGACAGATGTCCGCCTGGTGCCTCGTCGAACCGGACGGAACCACTCCCGATGCGCTCCGCATCGTCGTCGAAGATCCGGACGGCGGAGTGTATGCCGAGTGGGTGTACCCGGGGGTCACCGAGTGGACCCTAGACTGGACGGTTCCGGAAGGTGTCGCTGACGGCATCTGGAACTACCATGTCGAGTACTACTCGGAGGACGGGCTGGCCGCGTCGGCCGACCAGGCGTTCATCGTCGCTGGTCGTACGTCCGGTATCTGCGCGTTCAAGTTCCTCGATGACAACGGAAACGGCGTCCTCGACGATGGTGAACTGCTTCTGAGTGATTGGGAAATCTGTCTCACCGGGCCTGAGGGCTCTGACTGCGACTTCACGGACGAGGACGGCGTCACTTGCTGGTTCTTCCTCGCTCCGGGAACGTACGAAGTCTGTGAGACGATGCAGGACGGTTGGACGAACACCACCGACCTGTGCACGGAGATCCCGGTCAGCAACTCGATCGAGAAGGCCATGTTCGGCAACATGCCTGTGGTCCCGGTCCAGGTCAGAAGCTGGGGATCGATCAAGTCCGTCTATCGGTAGTGACCGCCGTAGCATTCGCTGACAAAAGCGGGCCGGACCGAGAGGTTCGGCCCGTTTCGTTTCTGCCATGGCAAGTCCAGTGCTGACGGAGCCCTTGGACGAGTCCTCGTCGCCTGCCTCCGCCTTCAACCATCTGTCACTCCCCGTCGCCTCTCTCAGCCCGCCCCCCTCACTCCTCGTCGACCACCGGATCCCACACGGCCACCTCCCTCAATGGCTTCCTCTGTAGGTCCGGGACGGTCGCCCCATCGGCCGGATAGCCCACCGGAAACAGCACCATCGGACGCTCGTTGTCGGGACGGCCCAGAACCTGCGACAAGAAGCGCATCGGGCTGGGAGTGTGGGTGAGAGTAGCGAGCCCCATCCGATGGATCGCTGCGATGAAGAGTCCCGCGGCGATTCCCACGCTCTCTTTCACGTAGTAGTGCTTCTTCCTCGCCCCATCGGCCCGGAAGCCGTGGGCCTGTTCGAAGAGCACCACGAGCCACGGAGCCGTCTCGAGGAACGGCTTCTGCCAATCCGTGCCGAGAGGCTCGAGGGCCTCCAGCCATTCCTCGGACATCCGCCCCCCGAGGTAGGACTGCCGCTCCTCTTCCTCCGCCGCGAGTCGAATCCGGCGCTTCAGCGCCGGATTGCTCACGGCAACGAACGTCCAAGGCTGCTGATGGGCTCCCGACGGGGCGGTCGATGCGGTCCGGATCGCAGCTTCGATGAGTTCCCGGGGGACGGGATCGGAGCTGAAATCGCGCACGCTTCTCCGCCGATCCATTTCCTCGTAGAACCGGAGGGCGCGTTCGCTCATCTCGTCCTCGGCTCGCCGCTGGAACTGGAGCCGGATGAATCCTGGGTCGACTCGATCTCCCACGAAGATTCCTCGCGATGTGGTGGGTCTGGAAGCGACGGCGCACACGGAACGCGGCACCTACGGGCCAGCGTACTCCACCCACCGGTTGGGCGCGAGCCGAGCCAGGACCTTCCTACCGTGCTACTCTGTCGCGAAACCGACGCCGGGAGGGCCGACGATGTCGAACTTGACTCCAGCCACGGTCGTGTTGCTCGTCACGACAGTCCTCGTGAGCTTCGCGAGCTTCGGCTCTGAGGCGGTCTTCCGGCGGTTCGCACTGTATCCGTACGGAGTCGCGCGAGAAGGCAACTGGCACCAGACGATCACGTCGGGATTCCTCCACGCGGATCTCACGCACCTCGGCTTCAACATGATCACTCTGTTCTTCTTCGGTCCGACCGTGGAACGGTATCTGGGGACGCCGTCGTTCTTGATCGTCTACTTCGGATCGATGTTGGTCGGAAGCCTCGTCACGTTCGTTCGGAAGAAGGAGGATCCGCGCTACCGAGCCATCGGAGCCTCCGGGGCGATCAGCGGAGTCCTCTTCGCGTTCGTGCTGATGGCGCCGTTCCAGAAGATCTATCTGCTACTCATGCCGATCGGGATCCCGGCGGTGCTGTTCGCGCTCGGATACATCGCGGTCTCCGCATTCGGAATGAAACAAGGGCGGGGCAGGATCGGGCACGATGCGCACTTGGGGGGAGCCCTGGCCGGGCTGGTGCTGACGATCGCACTGTCGCCGCAGACTTTCTCCAGCTTCCTGAGCCAGATCCGGTCCGTCCTGGGATGAACGGACTATGGTGTGCGTCCAACGGCGGACGCGTCCAGGAACGCTGACGACGGCGCGATCGAGCGTCCCCCTTGCCGCCGAACCGATCGGTCCGTTCGTGACGATCAACTCGTAACGATCAGGTCGCTCCGCCTTCCCGGTTCGCGTCCGGTGCGCCAGGTTCGATGGATCGTCGGCGATGAACTTCCCCGCTTCGTGAACACGTCTTCCACCGTACGCCGCGCGGTTTCGAAGTCGTTGTTGTCCAGCTCTCGGTCTGGATGGTTCTCGCTCAGATGACCGAGGAGGACACGGGTCCAGGGCCCGGCGAGGATCTCGTAGAGCAGGTTTCCGCACTGCGCGTTCGAGAGGTGGCCGCGTGGACCGAGCGCGGTGCGAAGGTGACGCCAATGAAACGAGTGCGTGCGGTCGGAGAGCTTCCGCCGCACGACCGACTCTTCGTAGTTCGCTTCGAGAAGGATGGCGTCTACCCCTTTGAGCGAGCCGACGAGGCGGTCGTCGTAAGAACCGAGATCCGTGACGACGGCAACGCGGCGTCGTCCGTGTCGGAACTGGAAGCAGACCGTCCTGCCGTCTCTTTGCGGATCCCCATGCGAGGTGTCGAGCGCTTCGACCTCGATGTCTCCGACTAGCTCGGGGATCGGAGCCGTCTCGGTGACCCGCTTCCACGATGTACGCCTGGCCTTCCGTCGGAGCGCCGCTGCGGTGGAAGGGTCGACGAACACCGGCACACCGAAGCGGGCGTGCAGGGTGCCGACGGATCGGTAGTGGTCACCATGAGAATGCGTGACGAGGATTCCGGAGAGGTCGGGCGGAGCGAGTTCCAGGTCGGCCAGGCGGTCGACGATCAATCCAGCCGATGCCCCCGCGTCCACGAGGAGATGCGTCGTTCCACTGGAAACGACCGTGGCGTTCCCCGAGCTACCGCTCGCGAGGGCACAGATCTGCAACATGGGCGGGATCATACCCGACGCGGGACGAGCCAGGCAGGAAAGGCGGGAAGCAAGGCAGAGAGCCGTGCAGGAGCCAAGCAGAGAGCCGACCCGGGGGCGGGTCGGCTCCTGAAGACTACGCAGCCTGACGGACGGAGCGAACTTCCTGAGGTGGCAGGACCTTGAGGACTTCTTCCAGCGTGGTCTTCCCGTCCACCGCCATCTGGAGCCCCTTGAATCCGATCCCGGTCACACGGTGGAGGAAGTCCTCGCGGAACTGACGCATCGCGCCGCCCGCGCCTTCCATCCGCATCCACTCCCGCTCGCTCTCGGTCGGGGTCCAGAACTCGGACACGAGCTTGGCCCCGCGATAGCCGGTGCCACCGCAGAGATCACAGCCCGTACCACGGCGCCAGTTCGCACGTGTCGGGGCCGGTCGGGCACCGAACCACTCGGCGAGGACGAGTTTGTGCGGTTGGTATGGCGTGACACAGCCTTCGCAGTTCTGGCGGACGGAACAGACGGCGACAGCGCCGAGAAGTTCCTTCGCGAGCCGTTCGGGATGGACTCCCAAGGTGATCAAGCGAGAGAAGGCGAGCGTGGTGTTCGCCGCCGAAACGATCGCGAGACGAAGCTCGCCCGTCCGGATGTCACGGAAGAGGCTCTCCGCCGCGCGCGGATCCTTCGTCTCCCCGAGTCCAGTGAGACTTCCGACCTTCCGCGCCGAGTCCAGTCCACCCGAAGCCTTCCCGAAGCGAAGGAGCCGGAGGTAGACGTCCTCGACCTGATCCTGGGTCACTCCACAGACGACGAAGACACCCTCGCCACCGTCGTGGATCGAGCCGAGCACGTCGGCTTCCTCTCGACTCAGTCCGAGGTCGGTGTAGCGGACGGCCTGTGTGCCGTGCGCCTTCGCCTCCATCCCCGGGCCGTTCTTCTGTTCCGCCATGACGCGCGCAACGTCGGTATCGCTGAGTCCATAGAGATCCTGGATCCGCTCGAGCACGGCGCGTCGCATGTCGAGCACGAAGCGGACGCGCAGCCCGGTCGACTGCTCGATCTCCTGCTGGAGCGCGAGCGTCGCCGGATGCCAGATCGCGACCGTGAGTACGCGACCGATCTGGGAAATCGGGACGAGGCCGTGCGAGAGCGCGTAGCTCTGGTTGACGAGCGCCGTGAGCCCCAGCTTCCAGGAGTCGTCGTGACGAAGGGGCACGTACGGGATGTCGCTCTGCTCTGCGAGAACCTCGGTGAGTGCGACTTCCTCGATCCATCCCCGTTCGATCAGGACCTCACCGAGAAGCCCGCCTTCTTCACCTTGGATCTCGAGCGCTTGCTCCACCTGGTCTGCACTGACGAGACCGCGCGCGATCAAGAGCTCGCCGAGGCTGAGCCGCTTGCCGTGAAGGTCGAGAAGGTCGCGGAGCTTTCGTTCACTCAGGAACCCGAGCTCGACCGCGAGCTTTCCGAGAGGCTGCCGTTCGCCGTCTTGCTGACTGGCCTGGAGCTCCAGCAGCTTGTCGACTTCCTCGCGCACGAGGACGCCCTCTTCGATGAGGATGTCGCCCAGACGCTTCGGTGCTTCGGCCGGCCGCGAGCCGGCAGTCTGTTCTTCGCGCATTCGGATCTCCCTGCCAGGAACCCGTAACCGGGTTTCCGCCCTGTCCTTGGCATCGGACGATGAAGGCGGTCCCCTTAGCGCGAAGGCTCGTAACCCGATAGTGCCTGGATCCGCCCATTTCGGAGCTCCAGCCGGAACCCTCGGCGGCCCAGCAACTCCGCCTCGTCGGCGTCGTGAGTGACCCAAATGACGGGCAGGCCCGCCAGCACCTCAGCCACCTGCTCCGAGAGTTCCATACGGGCCGTCTGGTCCACGGCAGCGAACGGTTCATCGGCCAGGACGAGTCGAGGGGCGCCCGCCAGAGCCCGGGCCAGCGCGACCCTCCCCCGCTCTCCTCCGGAGATCGCAGCGGGCGCACTCTGCGCCAAATGCCCCACCCGGAGCCTCTCCAGCCACTCGCGAGCACGATCCAGTCTCTCCACCCGGGACAGCTGTGATCGGAAGCGAAGCGGGAACGCGACGTTCTCCAGCACCGAGAGATGAGGGAACAGGTCGCCCTCCTGCGAGCAGTAGCCGATCGGACGAAGATGGGGCGGAGTCCACGTCCCCTCCCCTAGCCACACCTCGTCGCCCAGCGCGATCCGACCGGATGCCCGCCGCTCCAGCCCCGCGAGCACGCGGAGCAGCTGGGTCTTGCCAGAACCGGACGGCCCCAGGAGCACCAAGGGCCAACGATCCACCGTCGACTCGCAGTCGAGCTCGAAGTCACGTAGGACACGCCGTATCGCGAAGGTCAGCGTAGGCCCCACACTTGGGGCAGTCCTGTCAGGAGCCCCGCTCACCCGGCGTCATCCCTACGCAGGCCGCGAACCCGTCGCTCCCATCGGTCGGCAAGCAGGAGCAGGACGACGGCCGCCCCGGTGATGACCCAGACCATCCGGTTCGCCTGCTGGTAATCGCCCGAGAAGATCGCGTCGTAGATCGCCATCGGAAGCGTCTGGGTGATCCCGGGAAGATTGCCCGCGACGATCAGGGTCGCCCCAAACTCTCCCAGCGCCCGCGCGAATGCGAGCGCGCATCCCGCACCGATTCCCGCCGCTGCCCAGGGCAGATCGATGGTCTGGAAGACTCGCAATGGGGACGCGCCACAGGTCGCCGCCATGTCACGCTGCGCGCGCGGCACCGTTTCGAACGCAGCACGGGCGGCGCGGACCAAGAGCGGAAACGAGACGACCGCACCGGCCAGCACTGCCCCGGACCAGTGGAACACCACCGGCATTCCAAGGGACGCGGAGAACCGACCCAGGATCCGATCCGGCGAGAAGAGAGTCAGAAGTGCGTATCCGGTGACGACCGGAGGGACGACGAGCGGAACGAGGGCGAGCGCCTCTAGAACGCGCCCGAGGGTCGACCTCGTCCGGGCTACCCAGAACGCGAACGGAACCCCGACGACCGCGACGAGGAGCGTGGCGAGCGTCGCCACGACCAGGGAGAGCACGAACGGCGAGTCGGTCATCTCGCCGAGCCGTCCGATGCGGTTGTCAGCGGCGTCGTGGAACCGAGCCCGGGAACCGAGAAGCCGCGGTCAGCCCAAACCTCCCTGCCCTCCGGGCTGGCGACATAGGCAACGAACTTCGCGGCCTCGTCCTCATGACCGGATCCTCTGAGTGGAGCCGCGACCACCTCGACCTCTCCCACGTCGCTTGGGCCGAACGACTCGACCACCACGACGTCGTCGCTCTGGAGCGCGTCCGTCCGGTAGACCAGTCCCGCGGCGACGACTCCGGTCTCGACGTAACGAAGCACCTGACGAACGTTCTCCGCCGGGACGAGCCGCCCTTCGAGCCGAGGGGACCAACCCCGCTTCTCGAAGAGACGAGCGGCGTACTCTCCCGCAGGGACCCGAACCGGATCGCCCGCGGAGACGAGGAGACCGGGTCGACTCCGGAGTTCCGCGAAGTCTCCCAGCCTCGTCTCGGCCCGTGCGACGAGAACGAGCTGGTTTCCAGCGACCACGTGGATGTCCTCCGCGAAGACACGGCCGGACTCGACGAGGGGACGCACCTGTCCCCGACTGGCGAAGACGAGAACGTCGATCGGTGCGCCACGGTCGATCTGGATCCGATGGACACCCGACCCGGCAAACGCGGGGGCGATGTCGATTTCGGGATGGAGCGCTTCGTACCTCGACTCGAGCTCGCCGATCACGTCGGTGAGCGAAGACGCCGCGGCGACGACGAGTCGAGTCCGGGCGGATGCGGGCGCCACAGAAACGCTCGCCCACAGGCAGAAGGTCACGAGTACCGTCAGCAGGGCTCGAACGACCTGTGCAGAGGCTCTCGGGGGCGAGAATCGGGCGACGGACCTGGCCCGGGTGTCAGAACCGGCGACGAGCATGTCAGGGGACGATACCCGATCGTCAGAGGAGCAGAAACGAGAACGGCGGCAGGATACCCCGCCGCCGCGTTCTTCGAATGTCTTGGGCGATACGCCGGTCTACTTGAAGGCAGCACCGACTTTCGTACGGAGCGCGTCCTTCGGCAGTGCACCAACCTGGCCGTCGACGATCTCGCCGTCCTTGACGAAGAGCAGGGTTGGAATGCCCCGGATGCCGAAGCGGCTCGCGAGCTCCTGGTTCTCGTCCACGTTCACCTTCACGAACTGAACCGTCTCCCCCATCTCCGCAGCGAGCTCTTCCAGGATCGGTCCGACGATCCGGCACGGGCCACACCACGGCGCCCAGAAGTCCACCACGGTCGGTGTCGTAGAGCTGATCACCTCGGTGTCGAACTCGGTCCCGTTGATCTCCTTGACCGCTGCCATCTGCTTCCCCTTCTCTCTACGGTTTCGATCCTGTCCGGCCTCTGGGGCCGGCTCGTCGCTCGCCTCAAGAGATGCGCGACGGGCCCTCCAGGTAACGGCATCTCACCGGCTCAACTCCAGCATACGCTCGATCGGCAGACGAGCCCGGTCCAGCAGTTCCTCGGGCACGAAGAGCTCCGGACGGTCGTCGCGGAGGCAGAGGTAGAGCTTCTCCAGCGTGTTGAGCTTCATGTGCGGGCACTCATTGCAGGCCTCACACGCCCCTCGAGCCGGGGCCGGGATGAAGGTCTTGTTCGGGGAGAGCTTCTCCATCTGGTGGATGATGCCGGGCTCCGTGGCCACGATGAACTCGTCGGACGGATCCGACGCCGTGAAGCTCAGGAGGCTAGAGGTCGAGCCGACATGGTCCGCGATCCTGAGCACGGAACGCTCACACTCCGGATGCGCGATGACCTTCGCGTTCGGATGGCGCGTCTTGAGCTGGACGATCTTCTTCTCCGAGAAGATCTCGTGAACCTGACACGTCCCCGGCCAGAGCACCATGTCGCGGCCGAGCTTGTCGATCAGGTAGCGACCGAGATGGCGGTCTGGCGCGAAGACGATCTTCTTGTCGGCCGGGACCGAGCCCACGATCTTGTGCGCGTTCGACGAGGTACAGATGAGGTCCGAGAGCGCCTTCACTTCAGCCGAACAGTTGATGTAGCTGATGACGACGTGGTCCGGGTAGTTCCTCAGCCACTTGCCGAACGCGGGCCCGGGGCAACCATCCGCAAGAGAGCATCCCGCCTCCATGTCCGGCACGAGGACGGGCTTGTCCGGGTTCAGGATCTTGGCCGTCTCGGCCATGAAGTGGACGCCCGCAAACACGATCCGATCGGCGGTCGTGTCCGCAGCGGACTGGGAGAGTTGGAGACTGTCGCCTACGAAGTCCGCAATGTCCTGGATCTCACCATCTTGGTAGTAGTGGGCCAGGATGACCGCATTCTTCTCCTTCCGGAGCCGATCGATCTCCTCGAAAAGGTCCAGCGCCGGATCGATACCGGTTTCAGCCAACACTCCGGAAGTCGATGTACGCGAGACAGTTGCGTCCGTAGGTGCCAATTCGTCCTCCTCCGATCGGCGAGAGCCCGGCAGATGGTGCCGCCGCCTTGCATCTCGCGTCTTCCTGGGAACCGTCCAACCTCTTGGACCCGCGGGAGCATAGCACCGTCACACGAAGAAACGTGCCGATTGCACGCTTCGACCTCAAGTCGGGCTTTTTGCTAAAGCAGCCCCTCCACTGGGTCGAATCCAACCGTGACGGGAGGCGACCGTCTCCCCTCGGACGCGCGAGCGTTCCTGGGGGTTTCCCGCCGGGCGGCGGGATGTGCTCGCCGGAGTGCTGGGTACAGGCGTGGGCTCCCCCGAAGGATGGGGTGGGACTCGCGCACTGAGAGGATGCGACATGAAGGCATGGACAGCCGCTTGGGGACTGATCCTCGTCATCTTCCTCGCTGCCTGCGGGATCAGCGACGGAGGACCGGGGGGAGACATTCCCAAGACCGATGACGAGCTCGCGATCGACAACCTGACCGTAGCGAGTCTCTCCGACACCTCCGCCACTCTGACCTGGGACACCACGGCACAGGCTGTGTCCACGCTGTTCTATGGCAAAGAGGCGACCGCGCTCGCGTATACGAAGGGGTCGCCGGTCGGAACCGAACATGTCGTGCGGCTGGAGAATCTCACCGAGGACACGGACTACCACTACCAGGTCCACGCGGCCGACGGATTCGGCAACACTGCGACCACGCAGGAAGCCGTCTTCCACACGCTGCCCGCGGCGGACCTCAACGATCCGACGCCTCCGGTCATCTCGAACGTCCAGGCAAACGGAATCACCGCGCACTCCGCGACCATCACCTGGGACACCGACGACAAGACGATCGGCGAGGTCCGCTACGGCACCTCCCCGCTCGGCCTGACTCAGTCGAAGGCGACCGGCGCGACCCATGCGCGGAGCCACGTGGTCGTGCTCTCCGGCCTCCTGCAGAACACACAGTATTACTTCCAGGTCTACGCGCAGAATCGCGCCCTGGGCGACGCGCTGAGCGCGACCGTCGACTTCACGACGGAGAGCGACCCGACCCTTTACGTCTTCCCAGAGACCATCTCGATCACCGCCGGGACCACTCAGACCTTCGAGATCAGGATCGAGGACGCGAAGAACGTCGCCGGACTTGGATTCATGCTCAACGTGAACCCGCCGTCGGCTCTCGAGATTCTGACGATCTCCGGTGGGGAGTTCTGCTCGCCGAACAACGGCGGCTACATCTTCCTTCCACGCTATCCGACCCTCAGCCCGATCGCTGCCGACGCGAGCTGGGTCATCCGCTTCCAGAACGGCGCACCGGTCGGATCGTACGCCGGCTCGGATGGAACGGTGGCCCGGATCACTTGCAAGGGCAGGGCACTGACCGAGGGCGGCACCATCTCGTTCCGCAAGATCCCGCTGGACGCGGGTGAAGGCTACGAGTTCGACGAATACGACCCTGAAAACGAAACCCGTCTCCTGGACCACAACCGACAGGTCATGCCGGTCAACGTCCGGAACGCGACTCTAATCGTGAACTGACAGGAGGGCCGGACGCATGGTTCAGAAGACGAGGACGATGAGGAACAACGGAGTCTCCCCGTTCCTCAAGGAACGAGACGGCCCCGATCCAGGACCGCCCTACCGAGGATCACACGTCAACGATTCGCATGATTTTGAAGAGCAGCTCGGCCCGGGAAGAGACGTCGACCACCGGCGTTTCGAGGCCACAGGGATGGCGCGAGCGGAGTTCAAAGGAGGAACCTCGATGTCTACTCGTACCTATGTCACTTCGGGGACGCTGGCGCTCGTCGCGCTGCTCGTCGCCACGGTGGCTCGGTCCGCGGTCCAGTATGATCCCATCCTGGAATGGAACGGACCGTACTTCAACGTCGCCAACGGAAACGACCAGCCGCAGGCGGTCGACAATCCGGTCGTGGACTTCCCGTTCACGGCACCGAACGCAGTCGTAGCTCGTGAGCACGCGACCGGCGGTCGCGACGTGGTCTACGTTCTCGATTCCGGCAACAACCGGATCCAGGCGTTCGAAGTCAACGGCACCTACGTCTACACCGACGAGGGTGACTTCACCTACCAGGCTGGTGGTACTTCCGCCGCCAGCGAGTGGGACACCGACAGCATCAACCTCGCCGAATGGGTCGCAGTCTCCACGCAGTGGGTCGTGCCCTACTCCGAGACGCTGACGGTCGATGGTGATGCGTGGACCCGGGTCGCGAGCCTCACCGGCTACGTGGCTGCGGACAAGGTCTACACGATCACCTACTCCGACGCGTCCAACGCGCCCGAGATCCTCGCTCCGGCGACCTCGTTCGATGCCGACACCGAGTTCGACATCCGTTACCTCGTCTCGGACAACCAGACGGCGGCGACGGCTGCATTCGGGATCGGTGACGTGGACTACGGAACGGGCGCGGCTGATCCGCCGGTCCTGACCGAGATCACCGAAGCTTCCGGTGGTCCCACGTCGTTCGAGACGCTCCGTGCGATGGCCCTCATCCAGGATGAGCAGACCGCGACGTCGGACGACATCTTCGTCATCGATGCGGCGGACGCCACCGACAAGCTGTTCTACTACATCGTGACGGTGGCTGGTGCCGTCAGCGCCGGTGAGACCTACGAAGATGCGCTCAGCACTCCGTGGGACGTTGCTGTGGCTCGCTCGGGTGCCTCCACCCGTGCGACCGTGACCCTCGATGACACCGGTCCGTTCGATACGGCCGGTACGGTCACCGACGACAGCCAGGTCACGGGTCACACCTATACGGCCACGGTTGCGGGTGCCAACGTGACGATCACCGACAACACGACCGGTCGCGTCCTCCTCGATACCGCGGCCTGGGCGGATCTCGACGATCCGTACCTCGGCATCCCGGGCATCTCGCTCGACATCAACGCCGCGATCGGTGTCACGAACACCATCGCGACGACCAAGGCAGGCATCGGCCGTTACGTGTTCGTCGCCGACACCGGCAACGACCGGATCAAGGTCATGGGCGCTCCGGACGTCGCTTCGATCGCGGGTGGATGGCTCGCCGCTGACGACCGTACCGTTGTCGCACAGCCGACGGCCACCGGCACGATCGGTGACGACGCGACCGAGGACTACTCCGAGTCGACTCCCGGCACGGTGACCGAGGACCTCGTCTTCTGGACGGCCACGTCGCCGATCGCCGAGGGTACGCTCTCGACGATCACGTTCGACCCGAACGGAACCCCGGTCGAGTGGACCCGGATCGACGACATCTCCACGGCCGGCCCGACCGACAAGGTCTACACGGTCGACTGGAAGAACGGAATGATCCGGTTCGGCGACGGGATCCACGGCGCGCTGCCGGACGCCTCGACGGACTTCGAGTACTCCTACTCGACGACTCCGGACGTTCTTCGCTACGGCACGAGCGGTACCGGCAACGGCCGCTTCAGCGGACCGAAGGGTGTGGCTGCGCGCTACAACTCGGCGATCGACGCCTATGACGTCTACGTCGCCGACACCGGCAACAGCCGCGTCCAGAAGCTCCGGTTCTACCCGGCCGACGCGACGCTCGGTACGGATGCCCGCATGGAGTTCGTCACTTCCTGGAACGAAGTCAGCTCCACGAGCGACGTTCTCAGCGGCCCGACCGACGTTGTCGTCGAAGCGGCCAACGGTGAAGTGTGGGTCGCCGTCGTCGACGGTGGCAACGACCGCGTCGTCATCTACGAAGACACGGCTGCGAGCGATACCAACGACTCCACCGCTCCTACCTACGACTCGGCTCTCGGTTCCACCGGAAGTGATTTCGGTGAGTATGCAGAGGTCGCGGGTGTCGCGGCTCTCGCCAACGGAAACGACCTCGACTGGTTCGTGGTCGACTCCCAGCGCGGCGTCGTGACGAAGTACGAAGAGTCCCCGACCCCGACCCTCGCGGTCACGTGGACGGGCCTCCCGGACTGCTTCCCGCCGACCGGCTCGTACACCATCTCCTGGGCGTCGACGAACGCTCCGGACGGTGGCTACGTCGACATCTTCTACGATACGGCCTCGACGTTCGACGAGGATACGGCCACCCTGTGCTTCGAGTCCGAGAGCATCGCTGCTAGCGCGACTTCGGCCACCTGGGTCTTCGCCGACACTCCGAGCGGAACGCCGGCTGACGGTTCGTACTACATCTACGTCCGCATGTACAATGCGAGCGGGAACGTCGTGGCTTCGGATGCGACGACCTCTTCGGAGCTCCTCTGCATCGATTCGTCGCTGCTTCCGACCCTGGCTCCGCTGGATGAGATCGACGGCGACACGACCCTCTACATGCAGAACGGTCTCGAGCGCGTCGTCCAGCTCATCGTCCAGTATCCGGACAGCGTCATGTCCGTGGGCTTCGACGGTACCTTCGACCCGACCGTGGTCGAGATCGTCGACATCACCCAGGGCACCGCGTTCGACGGTATCGGGGCGACCTTCATCCAGTTCCAGCAGACGTTCGACAACGTGAACGGAACGTTCGCGGTCCTGTCCTCGGCGCTCGACGCTCCGACTGGGCTGACCGGCAACGGCCCGCACCTCGTCGCCAACGTCCTGCTGAAGGCCAAGGCCAACGCGATCGACGAGACGAACCGCTTCAACACGTCGACGCTCAGCATCGACAACTCCGAGACCTACATGGTCGACGTCAACGGTGAGCAGCCGAGCAGCCCGACCGTCAGCAACATGACGATCCAGATCGGGTACCTCGGCGACATCGCGGGCGCGAGCAGCACCGGTGCCAGCGTCCCGAACATGACGCCGGAACCGGACGGTCTCATCAACTTCAACGACCAGATGATCTTCGCCATCGGCTGGAACGGTGCGAACAACGTGCGTGACCAGATCTCGGACCTCGGTCCGATCACTGGCACCGCGCCGACCGTGTTCTCCGTTCCGGACCAGGAGTGGGACGTGGACGACATCCTCGCCTTCACGACCATGTTCTCCTGGGCGGCCGAGAACGGCTTCGTGAACTCCGGTTCCGGCCGTCCGGCTCTGGGTGCTCCGGTGTTCGTGAACGGCCCGACGTCCTTCGCGGACGAGGTTCCGGGCTCCGCGTACGCCTACGCCGAGACGCAGATGGACAACGTCGTCCCGGGCTCGCTCTTCGACGTGGCCCTGGTCGGTCGCAATCTGGAAGACATGAACGGTGCGCTCCTCAGCCTCGGCTTCGATGCTTCGCAGGTCGAGCTGGTCGACGCCCGCGCTGGCGAACTCTTCGAGTCCGCTCAGGGCCGGCTCTTCTTCGAGCGCAACGGTGAAGGCTGGGTCGAGCTCTCCGCCAACCGTCTGGATCCGGGTCATGCCGGCGTCAGCGGTGACGGCGTCCTCGCTCACCTCACGTTCCGGATGAAGACGGTCGCGACGAACCCGATCGATCTGAGCTACGACCTCCGTTCCTCGCAGAACGAGGTTCTCTCGCGCGGCACCGCCGGCACGACGCCGATCGAGAAGCTGGGTGCAACCCTGGCTCTCTACGCGCCGAGCCCGAACCCGGTCAGCGCGGGTAGCCAGATCGTCTTCGCGATTCCGGCTTCTGGTGCAGTCAGCCTCGACGTGTTCGACACGATGGGACGTAAGGTCCGTACGCTGGCCGAGGGCGAGTTCGACGCGGGTTACCACGTCGTCTCCTTCGACGGTCGTTCGGACGAGCACACCCTCCTCCCGGCGGGCGTGTACTTCTACCGTCTCGACTCTGAAGGCAAGGACATGACCAAGAAGCTGGTCATCGCCCGGTAAGTACTCGCGAACCCATCCGAGTTTTGCGAAGCGAAGCGGCGCCCTCAGGGGTGCCGCTTCGTGCTTCCAGGGGGTGCAGGCTACAGCTCCCCGCGGACGACCAAGGGTCAAGACTTGCCCAGCACCGGTCAATCCCTGCCCATCTCGTGACGCTCCCTCGTCTCGCAAGTCTAGCTTCCCCCAAGCACCACAGCCACTTAGCCTGCGGTCCCCAATGGCACGAGGGTTGCTCCTCTTGCCGTGGGTACGTGGCTCGTCTGGCCACGCGAGACCGGAGGTCCATGGATGGAGCAGCGAGTGGGCAACAACGATCGGAAAGCCACGCCTGAGCGGCGCCGCATGCGGCTCCTCGTTCGGCCGCGCGGTGTCCGGCTTCCCATTCTCTTCTTCGCGCTGTCTCTACTCGCGGTGACGACTCGCGTCCAGGCTCAGATCACCTGGCTGAACCTGGAAGACGGAGACATCCTCAACGTGTCGAGGGCGAGCGGACTCGAGCCGGGACACGTGAAGATCGACGTCGGAAGGTCACTCGAGACGAGTGACGCCCACGGCGAAATCCTCATGCACCACTTCTCATTCCTCTACGGACTCACGCCGTACCTGACGCTGGGGGCGTCGTCTCGTCACCTCAACCAGGTAAACGGCGAGCTCTTCAAGGAGGGCATGGGCGATTCGAATGTCTCGCTCAAAGCGCACTGGAAGCCGAATGAGTCGGGCGCGCTGTCCTTCGGACTCCGTCAGAGCCTGACGTTGCCGACCGGCTACGAGCTGGAGAGAAACGGACTCGTTCCGTTCACGAGCCGTCACAACGACTACGCGGCCCAGGCGATCGTGAGCTACCGGACACATCGGCTCGGGATCCATGTGAACCCGGGCATCATCCTGACCGGTGGCGACAACCCTACCTACCTCACCGCCGGAGCAGGTCTCGAACTCGAGCGCTTCTTCCCGTTGGGCGTGGATCTGGCTGGCGAGTACTTCACGCGCTGGAACATGGTGGAAGAGGAGTTCGAGTCCGACGTCTACATCCGCTTCGATCGACACCTCTTCTGGGGGCTCGCGATCGACGCAGGGATCAAGCGCAGACTGCTCGAAAGCGCGACCAGCCCAGCCGAGATGAGGTTCGGACTCAGCTTGGGACGAGTCCACGACAGCGAAGCGGACTCCCGGTACCTCCCCCCTCCGAAGTTCGCGCCCGTTCGGCTCCATCTCGATCCCGTGCACACGGAGATCCCAGATCCGACCGGCGTGAGCGGGCTTCTCTTCGAAGAGCTACGTACGACGACCAGACTCCAAGCCCACGGCGTGCCCGTGCTCATCCGCGGGGGCGACGAGATTGCAGGGAACGAAGGAGACGCAGCCTTCGGGTACCGCCTCCGGCTCCGAATCCTCGATCTGGAGGACGGCCGGATCAGTGGATTCCGAGTGCCGATGCTGGTGGACGCACCTCGTGCCGAGGCAGAGGTGCACGTGCTCGCTCAACTCTTCGACGAGTCCGGACTCCCCCTGGGCCGCGAAGAGATCTTCGAAGCGAAGGTGAGCCAGGGCCTGGGGACCACACTCGCCCCGCTCACGACCTCGCACGAGAAGCAGATCGTGCCGGACGAAATCCGAGACCGCTTGAGACGGAAGGTCGTCGAGAAGGTTGCGAAGGACATCGCTACAGCCAAAGCCGACGTGATCGGCTCGAGGGAAGCCCGATGAGATTCTTCCCACTGGGGCTCACCTGGATCAGCCTCGCATCACTCGCCCTCTTCGTCCTGTCGTGCAAGACAGCGACCGGGGTCGGTGACGACAAGGACCTGACGCTCCATCTGGATGCCGTGCCGCTTCTCCTGAAAGCCGCGGACACGCTCGAGGTTTCGACGATCTGGGCCACCGTGCTCGACGACGGGCACCCGGTGCCAGACTCGACGCGCGTCTCGTTCGCAGCGACGAACGGGCTCATCGACGCCGAGGCCTACACGATGGACGGTCTCGCGCGAGCGGAGTTCATCCCCGGTGCCTCGATCGGAGTGGCGGCGATCATCGCCCAAGTGCGAGCGATGCGGGACACCGTCCTGATCACGCTGTACTGAACCCGACTCCTCTCACGCCGGCAATCGGCGAGAGAGCATTCCGCAGCCTGCTACGGCTGCTCCGCGATCTTCTTCTCGACTGCGGTGACGATCGCGTCGGCCTGACGACGGGCCGCCTGGCAGTGCGCCTGCGCACGCGTCCTCAGATCCTCCGTCCACGCGCGGTCGTCGATCCCCGGCAAGTTGATCAGGACGTTGAGGAACGCGCCTTCGGCACAGGTGCGGGCGCAGAGCGCGGCCACGCCAGCGTCGCTCGCCGAGTTCGGATTCCCGTGTTCGGCTGCGGTCTCGGCTAGTCCCAACACCTCGAGTGACGCTTCGAGCACCCGGAACGGGATCAGCGTCGCCTCCTTGGTTGCGTCTTGCATGGCGGTGGTCCGGGCCGCCACTTCCTCGTCGGTGTTCTTCGGCAAGCGCATCGCGGCCATGAGCGAGTTGAACGCATCGGTATCCGCGTCGACCAGGTGAAGCAATCGATCCTTCACGGACTGGCCTTGGTCTCCGACGGGCCTCATCGCGTCCCACGATTCCTGGAGCTTCTTCTTGCCGATGGTCAGGTTTGCGACCATCGCCGCGAGCGCGCCCCCGAGGGCGCCGCAGAGTGCGGCGACGGATCCGCCACCAGGCGCCGGAGAATCGGTCGAGAGCTCGTCTGCGAATCCTTGGACGGTCATGTCGATAAGGCGCCCGCTCCGCTTCTGCACCCGGTACTCGATGATCTTCTGCTCGGGATCGAACTCGCCGAGCTCAGCGAGACCTAGAGACTGAATGGCGAGCTCGATGAGATCACGCTCCGGGACCCCGGTGGAAAGACCCTGCTTCTCGAGGTAATGGCGTCCCGCATCTCTCATCGCATCGAGTGGAATCAGGCCGACGAGTTCACTGCCGGTTACGCGGAGCCCATACTTCCGCGCTTCCTCCTCGCACGCATCGAAGGCAGCGTGCATCGAGGTCACCTTGTAGTTGGTGAGGTTCATCGAGATCTGTGCGCGCGCGTACTCGTCGATGAACCATCCAACGGCACGACATTCCTTGAGACGCCCCGATTCCTTGACCGGAGTCCCGTCCGCATCGCGCACGAACTTGCCATCCGCCCCGCGCTTGTTGCGGCCCAGCTCCCGGACGTCCAGAGCGACTTCATGGGCGAGAGTCTTGCTCTTCGTATTGAGGTTGACGTTGTAGGCGATGAGGAACTCACGCGCTCCCACCGCTGTCACCCCGGCACGAGTGTTCAGAGTGGTCGGGCCGAAGTCCGGCTTCCACTCGGGCTTCCTGATCTTTTCCGCCATGGCTTCGTACTCGCCGGAACGGACGTCCGCGAGCGACTGTCGCTGTGGGCTCGATGCAGCCTCACCATACAAGTAGACGGAGATCCCGAGTTCCTTGCCGACCCTCTCGCCGAGTGTGCGCGCGAGAGCTGCGCAGTCTTCCATCGTCGTACCCTGAAGGGGAACGAACGGGCAGACGTCGGTCGCCCCCATTCGCGGGTGCTCGCCGCTGTGCGTCGCCATGTCGATCAGCTGGGCGGCTTTGCGAATCGCCCGAAACGCCGCTTCGACCGCGTCGTCTGGGGAACCGACGAACGTCACGACCGTCCGGTTCGTATCGGCGCCCGGATCCACGTCGAGGAGTTGCACCCCGGGAACCGTCTCGATCTCGTCCGTGATGAGTCGGATCTTCTCGAGGTCACGACCTTCGCTGAAGTTGGGTACGCACTCCACGAGCTTCTGCATCACTCACTCCTCCGCCCAGCGCCACCCAAGACGCCCCTAAGTGCTTGACTTACAATAGGTCGCAGACCCACCTCAGATTCGTTCGGGGTAGGTAGGAATCGTCATCACGTCAGGCCGAAACACGGCAACGGGGAGTGTATCTCAGTCTCCGGAGCCGGCCCACCTGAGGATCATGTTCTTCTCTGCATCCGAGAGACGCGCTTCCGGATGACCGAGGAGGTAGCTCTTGAGTGGCATCTCGCCCTCTTCGATCACCTCTTCGATCTCGTGGAGCAAATGCGACTCGGCGCCCGGATCGAGAACGGGCCAGGTGGAGAAGTTGAGGTTCTTCCGTCCGTCCTTCACGTGATCGGCGACGAGCCAGGAAACCGGCGCGACGCGACTGTACCAAGGCCACTTCGTTTCGTTCGAGTGGCAGTCGAAGCAGGCGCGGCGGAGAAGAGGCTCGACGTCCGAGGGGACGCGGGCCCGCGTCGTCACCGGCGGATTCGTCCTGTCGACAGGCACGAACTGGACGGCGACGAAGAGGAGGAGAAGGGTGGCCCCTCCTCCCATCAGGACCTTCTTCACGTTCATCGAGAGGCTCGGTTCACTTTCCGCCGTCCATCTGCTGGAGCATCCGCTTCGCGTGGCGATTTTCCGGGTCGAGCTCCAGCGCGTGCTCGACGCTGGCCCTCGCGCCCACGTCGTCACCGTTCGCGGCCTGCAGCTCCGCCCGCATCACGAACACCTCGGCGTTCTCAGGATTCATCTCCACGTTGAGATCGACGATCTGGAGTGCTCCGGCGAGATCACCCTTTTCCTGCGCCAAGGTCTGCGCGACCTTGCCGAGCGAACCCGTGCTGAAGTCGTAGGAGCCGGTTCCATAGAACCGCTCGCGGAGTTCGCGGTACTTCGCGATCGCGGTCTCGATCCCGTCCCGTTCCGCGGTGCGCAGCAACACCTGGTCCAACGTTCTCGGATTGGGAAGCCCACGGTGACAGGTCACACACTGAACTCCGCCGTCGTGCTCACCGGTCGCCTCCGGAAGCAGGTCGCCGTTGATGGAAGCGGTCATCTTCATCATGCCGCGCGCGATCTGCTTGTGCTCGAGGTCGTCACTCGCCCAGTCCATCGAGTTGTGGTCACCGGGAACCCGTTCCAGGTGACAGAAGTCGCAGCGGACCCCGAGCGCGTCCGTGAAGGCTCGCATCGTCTGGAGCAGCTCCTGCTTTCCCGTGTCCTTGGGCAGGATCTGGAGGTTCTTGTACTCCTCCTGAGCTCCCGCCGGCGTTCCGGAAACGAGAAGGCCAAGGCCAAGGGCGGCCGTGCTGAGGACGAAAACCGATCGCTTCATCGTAACTCCATGGTGTGGGCTGGACTTCCGACTCGTTCCATCGGGAACGGAGGACACAGACCGGGATTCTACGACGTTCCCACGACGCCGAAAGGGGAATCGGTCGACGGTCTTTGCCCCGGACTTCGAGCCGCAGTGCCGTCGAAAGCCCGTCTCTGAACCGGCGAGGGCCTGTAGTAGGCCCTCCCGGTGCCCGCCGAGGACCCCGTCGGCGGACCGTAGTGTGGCCCGGCTCGTCCCTGTTGACCGGCGCGATCGCCACCTGCTAACCTTTTGAGACACTTCGAGATCTAGCGGCACACGAGGAATCGGGTGAGCGCTACGCGGGAGCCGATCCGTTCGGATGAGCCACGACGCCAGTCTTTGGGAACTCTGCCTACGCTGGGGAAAGCACGTCCTCGTGTTCTTGTTGTGGGCAACACTCACAACGGCAGGTCTCGACCTCTTCATCCAGAAGGCCGGCATCCAGAGCCCCATGGAGAACCACGTCGTCGAGCGGATCGGACTGATGTACGAACCGAACTTCGACTTCGTCCGTTTCAGTGAGGGACTCTTCGTCGGTGGCTCGAACGCCTACGGCTGCCTCGGAAAGGGTGCCCCCAAAGAGCGCACCGATGGCGTCTATCGCATCGTGTTCCTTGGGGACTCGTTCGCGCTGGGGCACACCGTGCTCGAACGTCATCACTTCGCTCGCAAAATGGAAGAGGTGATCCGTGAGGAAACCGGACACGAGGCGGAAGTGCTGAACTTCGCGCGGGCCGATTTCTCGATCTCGAACCTCTACCAGCACTACGTCGACTTCGCGAGTCAGTGGCAGCCGGACCTCGCGCTCTTCTTCGCCGACGACACGGACCTGGATCCCGTTCGGCTTGCGTCCCACGACTTCTACCCGGCGGCGGTCGTCGAAGGCGACTCTCTCACCTACGACTACAGCTTCATCGACTCACCCAGGGGACGGACGTATCAGCGATACGAGTGGTTGCTCCACCGCACCGTGCTTCCTCGGTTCGTGTTCGAGTTCCTCAAAGTGGTCGATCGCGGCGACCTGCCCCACGTTCTCTTCGACAAACTGGCGGCTCCGGTCGCTGCGCCCCCTGCGCCGACCGTGTCCGGTTCGGACTTGGAGCTTCCGGAGGTCACGAACCTCGTACTCGAAAGGCTGAGTCAGTTGGACCGCGTGATCGTCGTCCTCAGCGGTGCCACTCGTCCCGAGTCCAGACAGATCCTCTCGGATCTGGGGATCCAGACGTTGGATCTCAACCCGGTCTTCGAGGAAGTGAAGGCGTCGGGGGTTCACCCGTTCTACTGGAGCGTCGTCGGCGAGTACGGCCACTGGAATCAAGCCGCGCACCAGGCCATCGGACAGTACCTGGGGCATGAGACGGGACGGATCCTCTCCTCGGCCGACAGTCACACCAAATCGTAGCGCTTTCGCCATACCGCAGACAGTAGACACCTTGTTCTCGAGCAAGGGGATCCGAACGGAAGATCCGGATGCCCACGGTCGATCGGTTTCGTAGTATCGGTCGCGAGCGGACGCCCGTTCGCCGCACGCAAGGAGGCTGACGATGGTTGTTTCCAAGTTCGTCCGGTTCGGTGTTCCGACTCGGCTGATGGTTCTCACTCTCGCGATTCTCACCGCTGGCGCCTTCGTCACTCTCGGCCTCAGTGGTTGCGCAAAGACCTCGACCCAAGCTCCTCCGGCCGAGAAGGCGATGCAGCAGGATCCGAACTCCCTGCACGGCTCCGGCGGGCGCTACCTGATCGATCCGGACGCACAGATGAGGTGGAGCTACTCGTCGCTGCCCGACCCTGCACCCAGCGTGAAGCCGAACTACCTGCTCAAGAGCTTCCTCTTCGATGTCGGGGCGTCGTCGCTGAACTCGGAAGCGCGCGGCACGCTCGGCGATCTCACGGAGATGCTGAAGTCGAAGCCGGAGGTGAGCGTTCTCTGCCTGGGACTGTGTGACGGCAACAAGGAGAAAGTGAACGCAGCGAACCTCGGCATGAGCCGGGCTGCTGCGGCGAGGAAGTACCTCCTCGATCATGGGATCGCGAAGACGCGGGTCGAGATGGCCACGTTCGGCGCGTCGATGGCTCAGGCGCCGCCGGAAGAAACGATCGGGCAGCGGCTCGACCGCAAGGTGGAGATCTGGCTGCTCAACGAGTAGCCGCTTCCAAGAACCTCACCACACTCTCCGCATACACGGCCTCGAGTTCGGCTGGTCCCTCGACGAGGGACCAGTCTGCGCCGACCCTCCGAAAGTGAAACTCCGAGTGATCGACCGTGTAGGTGCCGAAGTAGACGGCCTGAAACTCGAAGAGCACGAACCCGTCCGGCGTCACGCCGATGTCGAGCGATACATTCGGGACGCGGAGCGCGTCGAACACTTGCCGAGCAAAGTCGAGCAGTCCGGGCGGGAGCTCACGGTGGAACGAGAGACGCCCACCTCCGCTCGCGCGGAAATCATCGGGCCGGGCTCCCCTCCGCAGAACGAAGTAGCGGTCGCCGTAGACGAGCACCTTCCAGTCGTGATCCAGGCCGGAGACGAACTCCTGCGTCACGAACTTCCGCCGATTGCGAGACTCCTTCTCGTAGCCCGTCCGCCGAAGTGCACGTACGAGATCTCGGAGATCGGGACGGAACGAAGGGGATCGACTGAGCTTCTTCACCTTCGCGCGGAGATCATCGATGTTCGTCCCTAGCTCGACCCCCCGGCTCAGCGCACCGGATGCGGACTTGACGACCGTCTGGCCGGTGTCCGGGGTCGTGCCTGTACGGGGCGCAACACCGCTGGGATGCGCATTCGCGTGGTGCCCTGCCCCCTGACGCGCTTCCCACTCCTCGTACGTCCCGAAGTGACGCGCCGCCGAGCTCGGCGCCGCAAGGCTCTGCCCGGTTAGCCCCTCTCCTGCTGGACCTCGCCCAGCGGGGTCACACGGCAGTTCGAGCCTCCTCGCCGGAGAGGCCGCAGTCTGCGTGAGCAACAGCTCCCGCAGGATCTCCATGAACACCTTGTTCTCGTGCGCACGCAGAAAGCGGAAGTCCGGAATGGTGCGAGCACCCGCGAGCTCGAGACCGAGCACGACGTCTTCGATGTAGCTCTTGTAGTGCCCGTCGTGGTCCTCCGAAGACGTGTAGACGACGGGGATGTCTTTCCAGTCCCGACCAAGCTCGACATCGGGAAACCCGAGAAGCTCCAGCTCGTAGCCCGAGTCCCGGAAGAGTTCGGCGAGTCGGGACAGGCTCATCCCGCTACGATACGGTTCCGCTACGTACTTCGATCCGAAGTGCGACTTGTAGTCGATGAGGAGGACGAGAGGGCGCGCCATGTCGGGGTGGACGGCCTCTCAGCCGTGGAGACGCCCGTAGTCGTAGATCATGATCGGTTCGACGCCCCGAAGGCGTAGATAGACCGTGAACTGCCCGCGATGGTGCCAGTGCTCATCGTACGTGAAGCCCAGGAAATCGACCGCTGGAAACGACGTGCCGTATGCTTCGACCGTCCTGCTCAGGTCGTCATCCGTGATCTGATCCCAGATCTCGAAGAACCGCTTCGTCTGCGCTTCCATGAAGTCGAGCGCCGCTTGCTTCGTATCGAGCGTGGGCTCCGGCTGCTTCTCGTGAGTCCCGGACTTGGCGGTCAACGCCCCCTCGACGAGAAACGCGTACATGTGCGCCAGGATCTCTCCCGCACTCCGGGCCCCCTCTGCGGGCCGGAAGTCGATCCGGTCCTCCGGCCACTGCTCCACCATCAGGCGAGTCATCCCCAGGACCATCCGGAGGTACTCGTACTTCCCCGTCATCGTTTCCTTGAGCGAAGCCATCGAATCGATCTCCTTCTCAGACCGGACCCAGGAGTTCCAAGCTATCACTCGCCTCATCGTACGCGTCGGCCGTGAGGAGCGCGATGATCCGGTCGCCTTCTTCGATCGCGACATCCGGCCCAGGAATGACCACCCGATCCCGACGGAGGATGCTCAGGATGGAAATGTCGCCGCCGAGCGGACGCTCCTTCAACGGAATCCCCGCGGCAGGCGCTCCTTCACGCACCTCCGTGAGCACGATCGACCGGCCGGTTCCTTCCACCGGAATCGAGGTGCCCATGCGCAGAAGTTCTTCCAGCCGAACCGGCGTCGCTTCCCTCGGCATCCGCGCTCTTCCCGCGTGGATCAACTCTACGACCTTGTGGACATACTCATCGTGATGGACCGGCGAGTCGCCCAGACTCGGCACCTGCGCCTCGTAGAGGCTCGGGAACCGCGCATGGCGCGTGAGACGGACCTGGACGAGGTACGAAACGGTCACCGCGAGCATGGCCGGAACCATGAGGCCGTAGCCACCCGTCATCTCGACGACCATGAACATCGTTGCCATCGGGGTTCGCGCCGCACCGGAGAAGAGCGCCGCCATACCGACGACGGCGAACGCCGCGACGGAGAGCGACGTATCTGGGGAGATGAGGTTGACCGCCGTCGCGAGAGCCGCCCCGAGACAAGTCCCGACGTAGAGGCTCGGGGCAAAGACGCCGCCCGAACCTCCAGAAGAAACCGTGAACGACATCGCGATCGTCTTCGCGATCGGCAACACGAGGAGCAGCCAGAGCGGAAGCGAACCATCGATCGCCCGCTGCATCCACCCGTACCCACCGGCGAGCACTTGAGGGAACGCCACACCGAGCAGCCCGACGAGAAGGCCGCCCAAGGTCGGCTGGAGCGCTCTCGGGCCGGGCAGCTTGTGGAACAGCTCGCGGCTCCGGTAGAAGACGTACGGAAGCACGGACGCGGCTGCGCCCGTAACCACGCCGAGCAGCGCGTACCAGGCCAGTTCCTGCCCGCCGTGGAAGCGCAGTCCCGGATCGACATCGAAGATCGGCTCGTATCCGACGAACGCACCGTTCACCGCATAGCCGACGACGGCAGCGATCATCGTGTAGATGAGCGCTCCTGCCTCGAACTGCATCGACCCATAGAGCACCTCGACGGCGAGGACCGCTGCGCCGAGCGGGGACCGGAACATCGCGGAGAGACCGGCGGCCACGCCCGCGAGCATGAGAATGCGACGTTCGTCGTTCGAGCACCCAACGAGCTTCGCCAGTACGGAACCGAAGCCAGCGGAGATCTGCGCTCCCGGCCCTTCACGTCCCGCCGAACCTCCCGACCCGATCGTGATCGCAGACGTGAGCGCCTTGATGAGGGGAACGCGGGCCCGGATCTCGCCGTGATGATGGTGGTACGCCTTGACCGCTCCATCGGTCCCGTGCCCTTCGGCTTCGGGAGCAAAGCGGAAGACGATCCAGCCCGAGAGGAAACCACCGAGCGTCGTCGCGAGCGGAATGAGCCAGAGTCCGAACCGTCCGACCACTTCGTTCGGGTTTCCACCCTCCGAGGGGATTCCCGGCGGCGAGTAGTGGGCAAGCCCTACGAGCAGAAGATCGTGGGCCTTCTCGAGCAGCCAGATGAAGGCTTGCGCCCCCAGGCCGCCGACCACACCGATGAGCACGCTGAAGACGAGGAGGCGCCCCGTCGTGGACACCTTCCAGCGCACTGGATTAGGTAAGAGACTCGCCATGATCCCGGGCAGGATACTCCGATCTCGCCCGGTATCAAGGAGCGAGGTCGACAACATGCGTCCGTCGCCCCGAAAGTGCAGCGCCACGGGGGATGAGCAGCCACCATGGAGCCTCAGGACCGCGGGAGTCGCATCCAGAGCCGGCTAGGCCAAGACCGCTCTTATCTGGTCGTACCCGCGCGCTGCGTCGGGCCTACCGGATGGGCAGGTGACTTGCCACCCCGACGCGTTCGCCTCCCGGACGTTCCCGGCTTCGCTCCGCCTTTCGCGGGCTTCTGCGCGGGCTTCTCGGCCGGCTTCGTCGACTTCTTCCTGCGATTCGCGCCCTGTGTGCCGGCGCTGTCACTCTTGGAACCCGCGTCGAGAAGAACGTCGAGGGCGCTCTCGATCATGTCGACCGTATGGAACGTCATCGACTCCTTCACGAGCTCCGGGAGTTCGTCGAGGTCATGAGCGTTCTGCTTCGGCAAGACGACGGTATCGAGTCCCGCGCGATGTGCCGCCAGCACCTTCGCCTTCACGCCACCGACCGGAAGCACGCGTCCCCGAAGCGTCACTTCCCCGGTCATGCCGACATTGTTCCGAACCCGACGCTCGGTGAAGAGGCTGGCAATCGCCGCCGTCATCGCGACACCGGCGGACGGGCCGTCCTTCGGGATCGCACCGGCCGGGACGTGCACGTGGACGTCTACCTTCTCGAATGCGTCCGGAGCGATATCGAGGGCGGCGGTCTTCGACTTCACCAGGTTGAACGCGATCTGCGCGCTCTCCTTCATCACTTCGCCGAGCTGTCCAGTGAGCGTGAGTTGCCCCTTGCCGGGGGTCTTGGTCACCTCGATGTAGAGGATGTCCCCTCCGCCCGTAGTCACGGCCAGCCCCGTCGCCACTCCCGGGACGCGGTACTTGTCCGTCCGCTCGGACGGGAACCGCTCGGCCTTGAGCTCAGTACGCACGGCCTTGGGAGTGATCTTGTACTTGCGCTTCTTCTTCGACGCGATTCCGACGGCCGCCTTCCGGCAGATCTTTCCGATCTGCCGTTCCAGATCCCGCACGCCCGACTCACGCGTGTAGTTGTGGATGATCTTGAGGATCGCCTCGTCGGAGAAGTCGATCTCCTTCTCCCTCAGTCCGTGCGACCGCACTTGTCGCGGAACCAGGTATCCCTTCGCAATCTCCAGCTTGTCGTGGTCCGTGTAGCCCTCGAGCTGGATGATCTCCATCCGATCCCGGAGCGGCTCGGGAATCGTCTCGAGCGTGTTCGCAGTCGCAATGAACATCACGTCGCCGAGGTCGAAGTCGACATCGAGGTAGTGATCCCGATACGCATGGTTCTGCGCTGGATCGAGGACTTCGAGAAGCGCGCTTGCGGGATCTCCACGCCAATCCGAGCCGATCTTGTCGACCTCGTCGAGCATGAAGACCGGGTTACGAGTGCCCGCACGCTTTATCCCTTGGATGATCCGTCCGGGGAGCGCGCCGATGTAGGTGCGCCGATGCCCACGGATCTCCGCCTCGTCTCGCATTCCACCCAAGCTCATCCGTGTGAACTCACGTCCTAGGGCTCTTGCGATGGACTGGCCCAGACTGGTCTTGCCGACGCCGGGAGGCCCGACGAAGCAGAGGATCGTTCCGGCCGTGGCCCGACGGGGACCCACCGCAACCTCGGGTTCGCCCAGAACATCCTCGTCCGAGAGATGGTCGGGATCGTAGAAGTCTGGCTCGTCCTCGGGTTCCACGAACTCGGAGAGCTCTGCCTCGATATCGGAGTCGCTCACGCCCTCGTCAGGGAGTTCATGGAAGATGCCGATCACATCCTCGACCGGAGTCGCCTTGACCTTCTTCTCGAGCGGCTCTGGCTTCTTCTTCGGGGGCTTCTTGCCCGCGGTCTCCGTGGCTGCAGGATCTCGTTCCGTGATGAGCTTCCGCACCGCCAGGTACTCGAGAATCCGGCTCTTTACCTCGGCGAGGTCGTAGTGATCTTCGTCCAGGATCTGGCGCGCGTTCTCCACGTCGAGCCGATCCTCGCTCTTCTTCTTCCATGGAATCTCGACCATCCAGTCGAGGTAGGTCTTGATGAGTGAGTACTCGGCTGCCTGCGGAGGCATCCCATCGAGCCGCTTGAGCTCTCGGAGCACTTCCTTCCGCGCCTCATGAGGCATCCCGCTTGCGAGGATGCGCTGCTTGTACTCCTCGACGAACTCACCGGATTCCTCTTCGTCACCGAGTTCCTTGCGGATCGCGCGCAGCTGCTGACGGAGGAAGTACTCCCGCTGGGCCTTGTCCATCTCCTCGTGCGCTTCCGACTGGATCTTCTGCTCGAGAGTCAGGATCTCCCGCTCACGGGTGAGATGGCGGATCAGGATCCGGATCTTGTCCTTCACCTTGTCGGCCTCGAGGATCTCTTGCCCCTCTTCTTTCCCGACGCGGGCGTTCGCGGTGATCACGTACACGAGATGACGCGGGTCCTCGACCTGGGCGAGAAAGCGGCCGACCTCATCCGGAAGGTGTGGCGACAATGCGACGACTTCGCGCGCGAGTTCGCGGAGGCTCCTGACGAGAGCGTCGAGCTCCAGGTCCTCTTCCACCACGTCCGGGCGCACCTTGATGTTCGCTCGCAGGTACGGCTTCGGCTCTAGCCACTCGACGATCTCGAACCGCTCCATGCCCTGGACGATGACCTGCATCGTGTCTTCCTGGGCTCTGACGACGCGGTGAATCCGGGCGACGGTCCCGAACTGCCAGACTTGGTCCGGTCCCGGCTCCTCGATCGAGCCATCTCCCATCCCCACGAGACCGATCAAGCGATCGCCCTGGAGGGCGTCCTCGATCAGCTTCATCGAGCGCGGGATCCCCACGGCCAGCGGCAGCACCATCGACGGATACGCCAAGGTGTTGCGCAGCGGCAGTATGGGCAGCGTACTCGGAATCGGCGGGAGTTTCGGATCGTCACTCGTCTTGCGCTTGGCCAACTCGGTTCCTTTCTTCGCCCTGCGCCCGAGCCCAACCGGTGGAGGCGAACTCGGCGTCAGGGAATCGTCGCAGACTAGCACCCGCATTGGCCCTCAACAAGGACCGGTGCAGAGGCCATCAGATGCGTGGACACTTCGATCGATTGTCCTCCTCGAATCCAGTCGGGCGCGTACTATCGAATATCCGATCGGAAGCCAGAACGGGATGCACACCCATCCGTCCATTTCGGCGGCGCTACCTGGAGTATCAGCAGCAACAAGGGCTGGTCCATCCGCCGAAGCCCTGGGAGACGACGTGACCGAGACCGCACTCGAGTTCGAGCATGTGACCAAGACCTATGACACCTCGGGAGCCGAACCGTTTCGCGCTCTTCACGACGTATCGTTCCAAATCCCTCGCGGCCGTACCGTTGCGGTCGTCGGGCGCTCCGGCAGTGGCAAGTCGACTCTCCTCCACCTGGCGGCGGCGATCGACCTCCCGACCTCGGGGCGAGTCGTGGTTGGCGGGCGCGACATCTCTTCACTCTCCGATGGGGACCGTTCGCGGCTCCGCCGAACCGACGTCGGACTCGTCTTCCAGTTCTTCCATCTGCTCCCCGGACTCTCGGTCCGCGACAACGTCGTCCTCCCCGGCTGGATCGCGGGACGCCCGCAATCCGAGCTCGACCGCCGAGCGAGAGAGCTCCTCGACCGAGTCGGGCTAGGGCACTATGGCGCTCGCCCCGTACAGAAGCTCAGCGGAGGCGAGATGCAGCGCGTCGCCATCTGCCGATCGCTTCTCGCACGTCCGAAGGTGCTCCTCGCCGACGAACCGACCGGAAACCTGGACGACGAGAACGCGAGACGCGTCATGAGCCTTCTCCTCGAGCTCATTCGAGAGGAAGGGAGCACGCTGCTGTTCGTCACGCACTCGGAGGAGATGGCCGCTCTTGCCGACGAGATATGGTCGATTCACAGTGGAACTCTGCAAGTCTCAGCCCCCGAGCCCACCGCAACGCTCACGGCCTCTCCGACGGCCATGAACTAGCCGGACGACTTTGGACGGAACTCGACACGGATGATCCGCTACTTCCTACGTTCGCTACGAGCGCAGCTCACGACGGGCCGCAGTCTCTACCTCCTCTCCGTGCTTGGAGTCGCACTGGGCGTGGCTTCCGTCGTCTCCATCCGGATCCTCAACCACAACGCACTCGCGGCCTTTCGAGGCGGGGTCCGAGCCGTGAGCGGAGATGCGGACCTCACGGTGCTCGGAGTGAGCGAGAGCTTCGCGGACTCCCTCTACCCCACCGTCCTGGGTGACCCATCGGTCGCATCTGCCTGGCCGATCCACCGAGTCGGCGTTTCGCTGTCCTCCGCGCCGGAAGTGTTCTTGGACGTGATCGGTACCGATCTCCTCGGTGTCACGCCGATGCCCTTGGAGTCGGCCCCCTCCCACATGGCGTCGGGCTCGAACACACCACCGGCGTCCGCGAGCGAAGCGGGAGGGGAAGAAGCAGGAGACGAAGAAGCAGGGGTCGGCGAGGAAACCCCACTTGCTCTCGCAGTCGACGCGATCCGCGTGCCGGGTTGGGTTGCCGTAACACCGAGGCTCGCGGCCGAACGAGGGTGGGCCCTGGGAGACTCGTTCGGCGTCACGAGTGGGAGCCGACGAGTGACGCTCACTGTCGGCGCCGTGGTCGACTTCCAGAAGTATGCGCCCCTGGCCAGCCGTTACCTCGCGGTCATGGACGTCTCGCAGGCTCAAGCATTCCTCGGCCGTTCCGGACGTCTCCACCAGATCGACGTGGTGCTGAAGGACGGCACGGACGTGGAGGCAAGCCGCGCCCGTCTCGCACGTGCACTCGGTCCGTCCGTCCGGGTCGAAACCCCGGGAGAGCGAGTCGACGACGCGGCGGGCCTTCTCGGTGCGTTCCGGCTCAATCTCACGGCGCTCTCCTTGATCAGCCTGTTCGTCGGCGCGTTCCTGATTTTCAGTAGCACGCAGGCGTCACTCGTCCGGCGGCGCGGGGAGCTCGGTCTACTCCGCTCGCTCGGCACCACTCGGGCGCAGACCTCGAGCATCGTGCTGGGCGAGGTCGCGCTCCTCGGTGCCGTCGGAGTCGCCATCGGCCTCCCGATCGGGTACTGGGCAGCGCAGGAGAACGTGCACTTCGTCAGCGCGACTCTGACGAACATCTACCTTCTCTCTGCCATCGAGAGGCTGGAAGTCCCGGTCTCGGTCTTTGTCACTGCAGGCGTCGTGGGAATCGGAAGCGCTCTGCTCGGCGCGATCCTCCCGGCCTGGGATGCCGCCAAAGAGGATCCGCGCTCTCTACTCGTCGCCTATCAAGTGCACGAGTCGACGGGGCGTTTCTCCGGGACGCTGGCCGTGCTCGGGCTCGGCGTCCTGCTCATCTCCTGGTCCGCCTACTTCGCCATCGGTGTGTTCGGTGTCACCTCACGCTACAGCGGCTTCGGCCTCGGCCTCGCGCTCCTGATCGGCCTCCCGCTCCTCACGCCCTGGACGGTTCGCACGCTGACGCGTAACGTCCCGGCCCGAGGATTCGGCCTCTCCCTCTCTCTCCGAAACCTCGCCACGCGGCTCCAAACCACCGCCTTCTCCGTTGCGTCGCTCGCCATCGCGGTGAGCATGATGGTGGGTATCACGCTCCTCGTCGGCAGCTTCCGCGAAACTCTTCGGACGTGGGTGGACGGGTCGATCCGGGCCGACGTCTACGTGACGACCGAGTCCTGGACACAGGGAGGAGCCGAGGCGTTTCTCACCGACGAACTCCGCGCCGCGCTCTCGAGCCATCCGAGCGTATTGGGAGTGGAATCGCTGCGTCGACTGACCACGCGCCGAAACGATCGAAGACTCCCCTTCGCTGGCGTTTCTCTCGGACTCCCCGACTCCTGCTACGCCTTCCCCATGCGCTCCGGCAACGCGATGGACGCGCTGGCTGCGCTCCGAAGTGGGAACGCTGCGCTCATCAGCGAACCTCTCTCCCGCCTCACCGGGCTTGGAGTGGGCGACGAGCTAGAGTTCGACACGCCGACAGGAACCGCGCGCCTCGAAGTCGCAGGAGTCAGCTACGACTACTCGACCGAAGGCGGATCCGTGCTCGTCTCGTTGGAAACTCTGAACCGTCTGTTCGGCGCCGCCCCGATCCAGAACATCGCGCTCTTCCTCGCACCCGAGGCCGACCCTGAAGTCGTC
Source organism: Candidatus Eiseniibacteriota bacterium (assembly GCA_020633975.1). Lineage (GTDB taxonomy): Bacteria > Eisenbacteria > RBG-16-71-46 > CAIMUX01 > CAIMUX01 > JACKCR01. The sequence continues at coordinate 2,352,204 of JACKCR010000002.1, forward strand.
GTGTCGGAACTCCGTGCGAAGACTGCCGGGGCGCCACTCCTCATCCGGAGCAACCGTTCGATCCGCGAGGAGGTGTTCCGCATCTTCGACCAGACGTTCGCCATCACTCGGCTACTCCAGGGTATGGCTCTCCTCGTCGCGGCCTGTGGCATCTCCCTCACACTTCTCGTGCTCGCACGGGAACGGATCGCAGAACTCGCCCTCTACCGATCGCTCGGTGCCGTCCGGCCGCAGATCTTCGGACTCTTCGTCGGCGAGGGTCTGAGTCTCGCGGCTCTCGGCCTCCTGCTCGGCACCGTCGGAGGCCTCGTCCTCGCCGCGATCCTGATCTACGTGATCAACCCTTCCTTCTTCGGCTGGACGATCCGCCCCGCATGGTCGTGGGCAGCCTGGGTCGAGCAGAGCGTCACGCTCCTCTCGACCGCGGTACTCGCCAGCCTCTACCCCGCGTTGAGGGCAAGCCGCGTCCCCGCACAGGAGCTCAGTCGTGAGAACCTCTGATCAGCACCCGCGCAGTCACTGGATCGTCTCCTCTGCGATCGCGATCACGATCGCATTGACGATGATGTCCATGCTCGCGGTGATCGTCTCCTCCGCAGCGCCAAAGACTCCGCACACGCAAGACGTGGAGTGGAAGAAGGCCAGCCCCGGCTTCGAGTGGTCGTTCCCTCGCGACCACTGGTCGCACGACGAGTACCGCACCGAATGGTGGTACTTCACGGGGCACCTCACGTCCGAGGAAGGGAAGGAGTACGGATTCCAGTTCACGATCTTTCGGGTCGGACTGACCCCCATCGCGCCGTCCTTCGAATCCACGTGGACGACACAGGCACTCTGGATGGGTCACGCGTCCATCTCGGACCTCGACGGCCAGCGACACCTGTTCTCCGACGTCCTGCATCGCTCCATCCCACTCCTCGCCGGCTTCGAGAGCCCGAGCGACAGCCTGATCTCCTGGGGCCGTGGGCCGACCGGGACCCAGGAGCCTTGGAGGCTCTGGTGGAGCGGAGATGCGTTCGCGTTCTCCATGCGAGACGACGACCAGGCGATGGCAATGGAACTCCACACGACGCCGGAGAAGCCGTTGGTGTTCCAAGGACCGGAAGGCTACAGCCGAAAGGCCGAAGCGGCCGACGGAGCCAGTCTCTACTACAGCTTTCCCCGACTCGCGACCGAAGGATTCCTCGAACTCGATGGCCGCCGAGTGCGGGTGACAGGCCGAAGTTGGATGGACAAGGAGTTCGGTTCCAACCAACTCACGGGAGACCAAGTGGGCTGGGACTGGTTCAGCCTCCAACTCGACGATGGCAGGGACGTCATGCTCTACGCCCTCCGCGACGCGGACGGTTCAGTGGACTTCGCACGGGGCACCGTCATCGGCGCCGATGGAGCCGCAACCTACCTCTCGAAGGACGAATGGTCGTACGAGAGCTTGGGGACGTGGGGCAGCGAGGCATCCGGCATTCGCTACCCACACGGATGGCGCGTCGAGATCCCTGACGCGGCCCTGTCGTTCGACATCATCCCGAGGATGAAGGCGCAGGAGAACGTCGCACGGTCGTCCGGAGGTATCGCGTACTACGAGGGGGCGGTAGAGGTCCGAGTCGACGGACGACGGGCCGGCCTGGGATACGTCGAACTGACGGGATACGGTGAGGGAAACCGACCACCGATCTAGGCAGGGACGAACTGGGGCGGGGACGATCTAGACAGAGACGATCTTGGCAGGGACGACGAGAGCGTGCCAGAACGGGAGCAATCCAGGCCGCTTGGATTGCAGCATCGCTCTTTGTCGGCACGCTCTCGGTACGTGGCTATCCCAACAGAGGGAAGCCGTAGCTGCATTGATTCAATAGCTGCCCGGCGTGCGGGCGATGTCCGCGGGAGTTTGGCGGAGCGGGCCTCGTGGGGACTGGCGCCAGCGGGGATTGGGCTGGAACCGCAAAAGCCTGAGGCCCGGAACTCTATTCGGGTGCGATTTAAGCGGGCCGCCAACGAATTGGCAACGTTTTTCACAAGTGGTTGGCCAACTATCCCAGAAACCGCACAACACGCTGTCCTACATACGGTTGAGACGCTCGACAGAATCCACGATCTCGGAGGCCAGGTCAGTCACCTTTTGGCGTTCGTCCCGCGCCAGTCGACGGAGCCGCTCGAACGCCTGTGTCGCATCGACCCGGTGCCTCTCCATCAAGATCCCGACTGCGATCGCCGTCTTCCGCTGGCGCACGAGCGCCCCACGCAGGTTCTCCTCGGATTCCCGAAGGTCGCGGATCTCGGAGGCGCGCGTCAGCGCAGCCTCGATCGAGGGAATCAACTGCGGGACATCGATCGGTTTGACGAGATAGCCGAGCGCCCCCCGCTCCACCGCCTCCCTCACCAGGTCGGCATCGTCGTGGGCAGAGAGGAAGACGAACGGAACGAAGGTCTCGTCCGCGAGTCGCCCTCCCACCTGGACGCCGTCGATGTCGGGCATGCGGATGTCGAGAATTGCGAGATCCGGAGCGGAGGACTTCCCCAGTTCGATCGCCTCCGTACCGGAGGCAGCTTCCAGGACTTCGTATCCGGCTCTGCGCAGTCCCTGTCCCAGAGTCGCGAGAACGAGACGGTCATCGTCGGCGAGAAGGATCTTCATCGTGGGGATCTTTCGTTGTCGGTTCTGCGGTGGTGTGGACCGGACGACCAACGTCTCCAGTCGGGTTGGAGGAAGTCATCGAGCCTGAGTTCTCGTTCCCCTCCCAACAAGTGACGAGAGGTGGTCGTATCTCGAGTGTGGCGGTGACGAAGCCAGAATCCTCGGACATCTCGAACCTGGTCCCGGAACGTGGAAGGAGAAGCCGGGCGAGTTCGAGCCCCGTCCCGATCCGGGCACCGGTCTGGAGATCGAAACCCTGAGGAAGACTCCCCGGGTTCCGGACCTCGATGACTACCCCAGCGAGCCGATCCCTCGATTCCGAGCCGTCGACTGCGGTCGATTCGCCAATGTCCGTGAGAGAGCGGACGGAGAGCTGGATCGAGTCACCAGTCGCACGGTGCTTTGCCGCGTTCATCAGGATCTCGTTCACGACCAGGGCCATCGGAATCGCCTCCGCGCCGTCGACCGCGATCGGACACCGGCGGGCGGGGTCATACTCGAGCGTCACGCCGGTCAGGCGGCGCAAGTAGTCTTCGATCGCGTCCAGTAGCTCCTGCAGTGTGATGCTTCCCTGACCATTCGGCGAACGTCTCCCTTGGAGCCCGTGGACCACCGCGACCGAGTTCAGCTGACTCACGACGCTCCGACTCAGGTCGCGCAGCGCGGGCGAGGCGTCGGCCCATCGCTCGATCAGTCCTGTCACGCCTTGGAGGCTGTTCTTGATCCGGTGGTGGACCTCACGAATGAGCGCGGCCTTCTGAGCCTCGTCGGCCCGCCTCTTCGCTTCCTCGTCGAGCCGGATCTCGGTCACATCCTCGACGATTCCGCTGATGCGGTAGCATCTACCGCTCGAGTCGAGGATCGGCCGCAGGTGTTCCCGATACCATCTCACCTGGTCACCGCGGACGACCCGATACCGACAGTCGAAACCGTCACCTGCCCCGAACCCTTCCCAAGCGTCGAGCACGGCAGGCAGGTCAGCCGAGTCGACCGACTCGACCCAGTGGCTGGCCCGTCCCCGGGAAAGATCGGCCGACCACCACTGACGATAGACGGAGTTCGTGTAGATCAGGCGGCCGTCCGGGGTTCCCACCCAGAGCGCATCGCGAGAGTGTTCGGCCATCTGTCGGTACAGCGTTTCTGTCCGCTCGAGAGCAAACGCAGCGTGCTTCCGGTCGGTGATGTCGCTCAGGAGCCCGACCCGCATCACCACGTCCCCGCTCGCGTCGGCGATCGGGTGTGACCGCACCCACAGCCAACGCCACTCTCCCCGCTTGAGGAAGCGGAACTCGACATCCAGATCGACCGGCTGGTCGGCCATTTTCAAGGCCTCGCGGACGCGGTCGCGGTCACTGGGATGGAATGCGGTGAGCCACGAGTCCAGGTCTGCGAACACCTTCTCGAACGTGGCGCCCTCCGGAATCCGGAAGCCGGGACTGACGTGGAGCAGCTTCCGTGCTTTCACGTCCGTTACGTAGACCATGTCCCGAACGTCGGACAGCACGAGGTCCGTCCATGTGTCCCAGAACCGACCCGCATCGGCCTCCGCCTGCCCGTGTTCCTCGAGGACCGCGGCAGCTACGACCTCATCGTCGCGGCGGACCGGCGCCACGAGCAGACGACCTGCAGAGATCTCCTCCGGCGGCGTGACGCAGGTGGACTCCCCTTGTTCGAATACGAAACGCAGAGCGCGCTCGAACGGCTCATGCATCGCACGGTCGAGCCCCTCGGCGAACCGACGTCCCCGCGCGACCGGTTCTCCGGGAGCGGAGGGCGCTAGAATGTGTCCCTCGCGGTCCACTGTAGTGGGCCTATGCCGAGCGGGTTCGGGATCGGGTGCGGAGCACGCGTTGGGCACCAAGTCGGCGGGCGGCTCACTGCGGGGGCGCAGCGAATGGGATGGAGGCGGTGGCTGCAACGGAGGTCCGGAAGGTTCGGGCGAAATCCTATCCTGGCGTCAAAACGTTGTTGGCTCAGTATACTCGTCGCTTCGACCGATGGGGAAGGTCGGAACTAAGGAGACGGGCCCCCTTGAATGTGGACGGGTGGCACCCACGGCATGCTGTTGCGGCCGTGGGAACCGGCCCATAGGGCGAAGGAGCACGGATGCGGGTCGCAATCACGGGAGCCACGGGGTTCCTGGGGGGACACATCGCCGAGACCTTCGCGGGCCTCGGTTGGGAGCTGTCTCTGCTCGCCCGAAGCTCCGATCGTGCCGAGACCGTGGCCCACCTGGGCCGCACGGTGGTCGGTGACATCACCGACGCCAAAGCGCTGGACACGCTCTTCGCGGGTGCAGACGTCGGCATTCACCTGGTCTCGAACTTCCGCTCGGCCTCGGGGCCCCCTGAGTCCTACCACCAAACGAACGTTCGTGGCACCCAGGAAGCGGTGGGAGCGGCGAGGCGGGCCGGGGTCCGTCGTTTCGTCCACTGCTCCACCATTGGGGTGCACGGGCACGTCCGTTCCACCCCAGCCGACGAAACGTCGCCGTTCCATCCTGGGGACCTCTATCAGGAGACGAAGGCGGAGGCGGAACTCTGGGTGCAGTCGGAGGCCCGGAAGCCGGGGATGGAGATCGTGGTGGTCCGCCCGTGTTCGATCTACGGCCCGGGAGATACGCGGATGCTGAAGATGTTCCGCATGCTCGCGAAGCGCACGTTCTTCACCTTGGGAGCGTGCCGGGAGAACTTCCACGCCGTCTACATCGACGACCTGATCGAGGGGTTCCGGCTCGTCTCGACCCAACCAGGGATCCAGGGCGAAGCCTTCATCCTGGGCGGTCCCAGGTATCTCCCGCTCTGGGACTACCTCGTCACGGCGGCAAGCGCCGCCGGCGCCCCGCCCCCATGGATGCGATTCCCCTACTCTCCCGTCTTCGCGGCCTCGGTCGTATGTGAGAAGCTGTGCGTGCCGCTGAGGATCGAACCGCCACTCCATCCGAGACGTGTTCGTTTCTTCCGCAACAACCGGGCCTTCTCCATCGATAAGGCTCGGCGGAGCTTGGGGTACGATCCCCGGGTTTCTCTGGAAGAGGGCATGGAACGGACCGTGGCTTGGTACCGGAGCCAGGGGCTCCTCTGACCCGTCACCTCAACAAGTGTGGACTTCCGGCCGAAACTCATTGAGTAGCGGAATCGGTCGGACTGGAACCCCGCTCTACGTTCCGTCGTGGTCGGAGCGGGCCAAACAGATAGGGAATCGAAGCAACGGATGAAGGTCCTCGGGATCTCGGATAGCAGCGTGTGCGGCGGAGCGTCCGTCAGCGTCGATGGCCATGTGCTCGCCTCCATCAACGAGGAGCGCCTGGACCGGCAGAAGCTCTCCACCGGCTTCCCCCGCCGTGCGATCCAGCGCGTCATGGAAGTGGCCGGACTCGATTTCGAAGAGCTCGACAAGGTCCAGGTCTCGGACCGCCACAACTACTTCAAGCCGAAGTCCTCCTACTGGGAAGGCTGGCTGGTCGATCACCCGAACCGGAAGAAGGAGATCATGGCGACGATCTCCTCCCAGGTGTCCGCGGTGGTCGGCAACAACGACCTCGCCCAAGCGGCCTACTACAAGCTCAAGCGGAAGCTGACGGAGAAGCGGCCGAGTCAACTCGCCGAGCTGCTCCAGGGCGACTTCGGCATCACGGCCCCGATCGAACACGTCGATCACCACTTCTGCCACGCAACTTCGGCCTATTACACCGCCGGCTTCCCCGACTGCACCGTCATTACCTTGGACGGTGGCGGAGATGGTCTCTGCTCGCGTGTCTACCGAGTGAGGAACGGCGTCTTCGAGTCGCTCAACCACCTCGGCAGCTACCACTCCATCGGGAACTACTACGCCTACGTGACGCGCATCTGCGGGTTCACCGCGCACAAGCACGAAGGCAAGATCACCGGCCTCGCGGCCTTCGGCGAGCCGAAGTTCCGCGAACAGCTCTCGAAGATGATCGCGTTCGACGGAAAGCAGATCCGGAACCGTGGAAACGCCTACTACTGGTCCGCGGTCAAGAAGCTCGAAGCTTCGCTTCCCGAGTCGTACGACAAGAAGGACCTCGCATCGAGCATCCAGCGCGTCCTCGAGGACGTCGTCGTCGCGTACTGCGAGCATTGGGTGAAGGCATCCGGGATCCCGCGCGTCGCCGTCGCGGGCGGTGTCTTCGCGAACGTGCGCCTCAACCAGAAGATCCACGAGCTCAGCTGCGTGGAGGAGCTCTTCGTGCACCCCGGGATGGGCGACGAAGGTCTGTCGTTCGGAGCCGCGCTCACGCCGAACGTCGTCCCGGACCGCCACTGTCCGCCGGTGGTCGACGACGTCTACCTCGGCCCTGGCTTCTCCGACTCCGAGATCGAGGCGACGCTCAAGTCACGAGGCGTCTCCTACCGCAGGGAAGACCAGCTCGAACAACGGATCGCCGAACTCCTGGCCCAAGGCCACGTGGTGGCTCGGTTCGACGGACGGATGGAGTACGGGCCTAGAGCACTTGGAAACCGCTCCGTTCTCTATCAGCCGAACGATCCGTCGGCGAACGACTGGCTGAACCAGCATCTCAAGCGAACCGAGTTCATGCCCTTCGCACCCGTCGTGCGTGAGGAGATCGCCGATCGCTGCTTCCTCGGCATGGACGGCGCTCGCGAAACCGCGCGGTTCATGACGATCACATTCGATTGCACCGAAGAGATGCGTCGGCTTTGTCCGGGCGTCGTCCATGTCGATGGGACGGCCCGCCCTCAGGTCATCCGCAAGAAGGACAACCCGGGCTACTACCGGATCCTCGAAGAGTACGAGGCGATCACCGGGCTGCCCACGATCGTCAACACCAGCTTCAACGTGCACGACGAGCCGATCGTCTGCAGTCCGGACGACGCGCTGAACGGGTTCCTCGACGGCGATCTCGACTATCTAGCGATCGGTACGTTCCTCGCCGAAGGCAGGAATGCGAAGACGCGGGAGCGACTCGTCACGTCGGCCTCGAACGTCAGCTAGTCGGCTCCGGCCCTGCCAGCTCCGCCTCGAGGCTTCCGTAGAGTTCGTGGACGCGACGACGGAAGCTCTCGTAGCTGTGTTCGCGTCGGATGAGGTCCTTGGCCGCCGCGGCGAGCGCGCGCCGACGCGCGTCATCCCCGAGCAGCGCCGCCATCTCCTCGCCGAACGGCCGAGGCTCGGGGTCCGCAAGTCCCGCGTGCTCCCGGTTCGCGACCTGCGTGTGCGTCGGTAGGTCGGTCATGAGGACCGCCACACCGGAATCGAGGTAGGTGTAGACCTTCATCGGCGTGTTCTCCCCCTGGGTGCGGGGAGAGACGAGGAGGTCGGCCTGCGCGAGGAGCGCACTCAAGTGCCCGACCGGTTGCGGGCCGGTGAACACCACACGTTCCTCCAGTCCGAGTTCGACGGCTCGGCGGGTGTACGCCTCGACATGAGCCGGAATCCCACCCACGACGACCAGCCGGGCGGACGGATCGAGCTCGTGTGCCCGCTGGAACGCCTCCAGGAGCAGGTCGATTCCCTGGTATGGCTCGAGATTGCCGACGTAGAGCACGATCTTGCCGTCCCGCAGCCTCTCATCTTCCCGCAGCCGAAGCACGCTGATCGGTTCCTTCTCGTCCCCGTTCTCGGATCCGAGCAGAGAGACATCCCGGAGGACGAGGATGTTTCGGGCCCCGAACCGCTGCGCAGACTGAGCCAGCGCGTCACACATCGGAACGACGGTGTGAGCGGCGCGGACGGCACTCCCTTCCAGACGCTCCATCCAAGAACGAAACGGCTGCACCGAAGGAAACCGGTCGACGATCTGGTCCGACATCGAGGAATCCATGTCGTAGACAAACGGGACTCTCAGGATCTTCCGGAGCGCCTGGGCCAGAAACACGCTCTCCTCAGTTGCGTGGATCACGTCCGGATCGATCTGCCGCGCCATCTGCAGCGCTTCGACGGAGAGGAATAGGTCGCCGTAGACCTTCTTCAAGGAGAACCCAGGGCGGACTCCCGTCACCTTCGGCCAAGGGTCGATCCTGTGTATCGTGAGGCCCGGCAGGTCGACGTCCTCGCCTTCCGGAAACGTGAGGAGATGAACCTGGTCGCCGCGCTCGGACAGGGCGCGCAGCAGGAGACGCACCGCGATCGGTGTCCCCCGTTCCTGATAGAACGGTTGGGGTGCCAAGAACAGGATCTTCATGGCATGACGGCTTTCAGATTCGGCATCCTGCGTATCCTGGAGCAGATCGGACGCGAGGGGAAGCGCGTCCAGCGGCCCCGACGCGTCTAGCCGAGCCGCTCCGACAGCCAAGCCTTCGCGCGCTCGATCGCACCGGGGATTCCGGAGACATCGGATCCGCCGCCCTGTGCCATGTCCGGGCGTCCTCCTCCACGACCGCCGACGAGCGGCGCGATCTCCTTGATGAGGTCGCCCGCCTTGACGCCCTTGTCGAGCGCGCCTTTGCTCATCGCCGCAAGCAAGGTCACCTTGTCCTCGCTCGCCGAGAGAAGGAGAACTGCCGCTCCGCCGGACTTGTCCCGGATCCAGTCGACTGCGCCACGGAGAGCGTCGACGGGAGCCTCCGGAACCTGCCCCACGACGATCGACACACCGGAGACACTCGGCGCCGAGCCGAGCAGTGTCGCAGCGACGTCCATCACGGCATCGCCGGACTCCGCCGCCTGGGCCTTCTCCGCCTTCCGCAGCTCCTTGTGCAACGTCGTCATCTCCGCAAGGATCCGCTGCTTCACGTAGACGGGAACCGCGGTCTCTTGGAGCGCCGTCTGGATCTCCTGGAGGGACGCCTTCTGCGCATCCCCTGTGATTCCGCGCGCTGCCGCAAGATCGGCCTCGAGCTTCTTGCCCGCCTCGTGCGCGTTGACGGCGAGGTCTCCCGTCACACCGACGACACGCCGCACGCCCTTAGCCACGCCCTCTTCCGACAAGAGCGCGAAACTCCTCGCGTCCGCGGTCGTCGCAAGGTGGGTGCCGCCGCAGAACTCGACCGAGTACGCCATCCACTTCTCGTCCGCAGGGGACGCGAGCAAGTCCTCGACCGGAACGCCGACCGAGACCACGCGGACGACGTCGGGGTACTTCTCGCCGAAGACCGCGCGAAGGGAGTGAACTTCACGAGCCTCGGCCTGGGGCACTTCCTTGGCGTAGACCGGAAGGCCGGCAGCGATCCCCTTCTGCACGCCGGTTTCGATCGCGACGAGCTCGTCTGTCGAGATCGGCTTTCCGTGCGAGAAGTCGAACCGGGTCTTCTCGGTGTCGAGTAGCGATCCGCGCTGGTGGATCTCGTCACCGAGGACGTCACGGAGCGCCCAGTTGAGAAGGTGGGTCGTCGTGTGGTTCCTCATGATCTGGGCGCGTCCGGATTCGTCGACGCTCGCGACCACGATCGCGTCGACTTGGAAGTCGAGGGAGCCGGGCTCGAGTTCACCGATGTGGATCACTGTGTCCCCGAATCGCTGCGTGTCGTGCACGCGGAACCCGGCCTTTCGGCCTCCGGAGCTCCCATCGCCCGCGCCCGATCCACCACCGTGATCAGCGCCGTCCACGCCTGTTTCCGCCAAGCGGATCCAGCCACGATCGCCGACCTGACCGCCCTGTTCGCCGTAGAACGGCGTGCGGCCGAGTACCAACCCGACCGACGTCTCGCGTGGGACCGAACCGGACGCATGGAACCGCCCGTCCTGCACGAACCCGAGCAGCTTCGCCTCCGTCGGCTTCGCGTCGTACTTGGGAGCGTCGTTCGTCGAAGGCATCGGATCGACGATGTTGAGGTCGAACCCAGTGCGCTCCGTGCCGCCGGACCGCGCACGCTCGCGTGCCTCCTCCATCAGCCGCTCGTACTCGCCGATGTCGACGGTGAGTCCACGCTCCTCCGCCATCAGCTCGGTGAGGTCGATCGGGAAGCCGTAGGTGTCGTGGAGACGGAACGCGTCTTCACCGCTCACCTTCATCGACGCGTGGGTCACCGCAACGTTGGCTGCCTCCTGGAAGAGCTTGATCCCTCGATCGAGCGTCCGTCCGAACGACTCCTCTTCCTCGCGCAGCACGTCCTTCACATGCTCGACGTTCCGTCCCTGCCGCGCTGCGCGCAGCTCGGGGAACGCGGGCTCCATCTGGTCGACGAGAGCGTCGACCAAGTCCGCGAGGAACGGGTCGGTCATGCCCATGTACTGACGCCCGTAGCGCACGGCACGACGGAGGATCCGCCGCAAGACGTACCCACGCCCCTCGTTGCTGATCACCGCACCGTCGGTGAGCGCGAACGTGAGCGTACGAACGTGGTCCCCGATGACCCGGTAGGACGTGTCGATCAGCGTCTCGGGATCGCCTCCCCGCTCACCGGACTTCGGCAGCCGGCCTCCGTACGGCGCAGCGCCGCTCCGCTTCTGGATCGCGTCGAAGAGTGGCGCAAAGACGTCCGAGTCGTAGTTCGAGGTCTTCCCCTGGAGCACCGCGGTCACCCGCTCGAACCCCATCCCGGTGTCGACGTGCTTGGCCGGAAGCAGGTTGAGCTTTCCGTCGCTCCCCCGGTTGTACTGGATGAAGACGAGGTTCCAGATCTCGATGACCCGCGGATCTCCCTGGTTGACCAGGTGTCCGCCCGACTTGTCCGGCGTGAGGTCGATGTGGATCTCACTACAAGGCCCGCACGGCCCCGTATCGCCCATCTCCCAGAAGTTGTCCTTCTTGTTCCCCGGCACGATGTGCGACGGATCGAGCCCCGCCTTCTCGGCCCAGAGACGACGCGCCTCTTCGTCCGGAGCGAGGTCTTCACTCGGGTCGCCCTCGAAGAACGTGGCGTAGAGGCGGTCCTTCTCGAGGCCCCAGACCTCGGTGAGGAGCTCCCAGGCCCAAGAGATCGCCTCTTCCTTGAAGTAGTCGCCGAACGACCAGTTGCCGAGCATCTCGAAGAACGTGTGGTGGTAGGTGTCCTTCCCCACGTCATCGAGATCGTTGTGCTTGCCACCGGCGCGGATGCACTTCTGCGTGTCGGCTGCTCGCGTGTAGGCCCTCGACCCCGTTCCGAGGAAGACGTCCTTGAACTGATTCATCCCAGCGTTGGTGAAGAGGAGCGTCGGGTCGTCGTGAGGAACGACGGACGAGCTCGGCACGATCTCGTGCTGCTTCGACCGGAAGAAGTCCAGGAACTGCTGACGGATCTCGGTGGATGTCCGGAGGGTCATCGCAAGGGTCCTCTATTCTGACGAAACGGTTTCGGCCGACCGTCCACCAGTCGACCGGCTGCCTGCGGGGCTGGTGTGAACTTCGTTCGATCCACCACGCGGTGGCTCGGCCCAGGCAAAGAAGCGAATCCGATGTGGGCCGTTGCTCTCACCTCGCCGACGAGAGTCCCCATTCGACGCGATCCGCCGTCTTCCCGCAAAGGACGGAGGATAGCAGAGCCGGCTGCCCTGGAAGAGGTGACTTGACGAGGAACCCCGGCCGGGCTTTCATTAAAGATCCGAGACCCAAAGCCCGAAACAGCAACAAGATTGCCGTTTCCAGAGCCCCGACTTAGATTCCCCAACAAATGTCCGAAGCCGATCACGAGACAACCAGCACCTTTGCTCGGGGCCCCTTGCCGGCGGCCCTCCGCATCGTACTCGTCGCGTACAGGTTTCCTCCGCAGGCAGGCGGCGGAGTCCAGCGCCCGAGCAAGTTGGTCAAATACCTCGCAGATGCGGGTCAGGAAGTCTCGGTCGTCACGGGGCCAGAGCAGTGGTCCCAGCAGGATCCAACCCTGCTCGAGGATCTGGATCCGGACCTCGTCCGGGTGAGTGTGGGTGACCCTTCCCCGTTCCGGTCGATGAAGGAGTTTCGACGTCGGGCGAACAGCCACGCCATTGCGCGGTCCGTCCAGGGTGTCTTGTGGGCGATGCACTCCACGTCGCTACCAGATCTGACCAATCTCTGGGCGGCGAACGCCTTCCATCGCACCGTGCGCCAGGTCGTCGATTCCGGAGCCGACGTCATCGTCGTGACCGGACCGCCGTGGTCCCCCCTCGTGCTCGCACGGCTCGTCTCGATGGCGACCGGCGTTCCTCTCGTGGTCGACTACCGCGACCCCTGGACGGAGAATTACCTCGACCTCGATTCACCACGGCTGCAACAGGCGATCAACCCACACATCGAACGATGGGTGCTCAAGAACGCGGCCGGAGTCATCGCGGCCCACCGCGCGATCTTGTCGCGATTGGCTCCGATCCTCCCATCGACCACCCCGCGCATCTGGATCCCCAACGGCTACGATCCCGACGACTTCGCGCCCGCACAGGCACGACGGCCACGCACGTCGAAGGAGAAGTTCGTTCTCTCCTATACGGGGAGCTTCTTCGACCGGCGGTTCCCTGGAACCCTGTTCGCCGTACTCGAGGACATGCTGACGAACGGATCGATCGATCCCGAGCGGTTCCAGTTCCGGTTCGCGGGAGACCTGGGGCCGGGACAGCGGCTTCTCGCCTCGCTCCCTCGACTGGCCGAGGTCTGCAAGCTCGAAGGCTATCTCTCGCACTCTCAGAGCATCGACGTGCTCATGCAGAGTGACCTCAACCTCGTCTTCGAATCGGACGGAGAGAAGAACCTCACCACACCTGCGAAGTTCTACGAGGCTCTGGCCGCCGAACGACCGGTCCTCCTCATTTGCCCGCCTGGAGTCACGGCGAGAGTCGCGGAGCGAGTTGGCGGATGCCTCGTCGTGGATCCATCGGACGCGCAGGGTACGCGCGAAGCGCTACTCCGCGCGTACGAAGCCTGGACGCAAGGCGTGGCGCTGCCTGGTCCCACGATCGATCGATGCGGCTACTACGACAGAAAGCGGTTGGCCCTGCGCGTTCTCTCCTTCCTGCAGCGGGTCGTCGAGAACAAGGAACGGGTGCGATGACCGCGCTGACTCGAATCGCGGCGGCGAACGGAATCGCTGCTGGGGTCGCGAGGGTGATGGCTCTCGTGATCTCCATCGTACTCACGCCGATCATTCTCGGGGGGATTGGAGCCCAGCTCTACGGAGTGCTCACTGTCGCGGGCTCCCTCTACGACTACCTAACACTCTTCCGTGGTGGTCTCGGTACGGCCATGCGGAGACACGTCACGATCGCGTTTCATCGTGGTGACACCGAGGGCGCCAGCGAGTTCTACCAAGCGGGATTCTGGTGGGGCGCAATCCTGCGCATGCCGATTCTGCTCATGGCGATGGCTCTGGCGGGACCACTGTGCGACTTCGTCCGGGTGCCCCCAGAACTCCGGAACGAGGCCGTCCTGGGAATGCGCCTCGTACTCTGCGCTGCGTGGATCGGCGACTTCTCCGCGATGTTCGAGGTACCGGTCTTCGCGAGTGGGGCAACCGCGATCATCAGCTACCTGCGATCAGGAATCGGACTCATCCGTCTCATCGTGATGTTCGCGGCGTTCTCGCTCCTCGTGCCCAGCCTCCAGCTCTACGGCAACCTCCTGATCGGTCTGACCCTGGTTTCCACTGCGAGCATGGGTATCTTCGCTCAGCGGGCCAAGACCGTCGGATCTGCGATCCCCAAACCTCGCATCGGTCGGCACCCGCCGTCCGGCGCGAACTCTTCTCGTACGGTGGTCTCGCTCTCATCGGACAGGTTGGCGAACTCCTCTGGGTCGCGACGGACACGATGCTGATCGGGCGTCTCTTCGGTCCCGCCGAAATCACGCTGTTCTCGTTCGGTGCGCGATGGATGCCGCTGCTCCGGCAGTCGTGGACGAGCATCCTCCGTTCCATCCAGCCGCTCTTCACCAAGCTCGAGGCGGAACAAACCACCGACCGTTCAAGACGCGCGACCGAGCAGACGGTGGCCTTGTCGGCAGGCGTGAGCGTTCCCGCCTGCCTCGTACCGTGCGTAGTTGGGAAGATCTTTCTCGTACACTGGGTCGGCGTGGAGTACACGAGTGCGTACCCGATCATCCTCATCACGCTGATTCCACTTTCGCTCGAGCTCACGCTCTACCCGATCTGGGTCGTCCTCGCCGCACGCGGACGGATCGGCTGGGTGTCGGTCGCGGAGTTGGTGCTCGCGACGACGAGGATCGGCGCGAGCCTCTTCCTCGCCGTCGGTCTCTCTCAGGGAATCCTGGGCTTCGCATGGGCGAGTGCTGGCGCACTCTTGGCGCGGAATCTACTGATCCGTCCGCTGGCCACGCGCGACCTGGATGCGCTTCCCTCGACGTACAGACTGTTGCTGTCCTATCTTCGCGCCGTGGCGGGCGCCGCACCCGCTCTCATCCTCCTCTGGCTGGCACAACCGCTCTACAGGGACTCTCTCGCCGCAGTCGTGATTGCGGGAATGTTGGGGGGTGCCTTGGCGCTGGCCGGGGCCATCACTGCGTCGTTTGGGCGATCGGGGCTGCTCCGGCTACGCAAGGGAATCATGAGCCGTGCATAGGGACTCGACGACACGCGCCGCTCACATGGGGGAGAGCCAATGAGGCCCCGCAAGGTCCTCTTCATCGAGACCAGTCCGGACCCATCGTTCGGCGGCTCCAAGCGGGTTCTCGTGAACCTGCTGGGCCTCCTCGATCGGAGCCGCTTCGTTCCCAGGGTACTGTTCGCCCGGGAAGGCGCATTCGTCGACGCCGTCCGTGACCTCGGAGTGGAGTTCGAGATCGAGCCCACGCTCGTGCCCCCAGCGAGGCGGACGAGACTGGAACGCCCGGCGAGTGAAGACACGATTCGCAAGCGGGTCGGAGTCCGTCGACGGGCTGATGGCGAGATCGAGAGGACGGGGTTCCGGGAAACCGTCCGGAATGTCAGGTCGAGACTCCACTATCAACTTCGGGACAGGCAACGCGCGAACCAGCTGCTTCGCCGAGTACCCGAAGACGTCGAGCTGCTGCACGTCAACAGCCCGATGCACCAGCAGTTCGTGTGGGCACACGTAGCCCGCACGAAGGGCATCCCGTTCGTCACGCACGAGCACGGGATCTGGCGTCGCCCCCCGAGTGCTTTCAAGACGGTCGCACGGGAGGCTGCGGCGCTCTTCTGTCTCACCGAGGATCGAGTCGAGTCGGTCCGCCAGTTCTGTGGCGGGGGAGCGCGGCCCGTCCTCCTTCCAAACGGCGTCGACCTGCTCGCCTTCCGGGCCGAGCGAACTGCCGCCGATGTGCGGTCAGAGTTGGCGATTCCGGACGGCAACCGTCTCCTCATCACGTCGAGCCACATCCAGAGGTGGAAGGGACAGAATCTCGTCGTCCAGGCTGCACGGCAGCTCGCGGACGCCGGTGTTCCGTTCGTTTGGGTCCTGTGCGGGCGGATTCTGGAACCGGACTTCGAGGCAGAACTTCGCGGAGAGATCGAACGACTCGATCTCGGCGAGCGAGTCCGGTTCCTCGGAGAACGAACCGACGTGCCGGACCTTTTGGGTGCCGCGGACGTGTCGATACACACGGCGGTGGAGCCGGAGCCGTTCGGGATGGTGGTCATCGAGTCGATGGCCGTTGGTACTCCTGTCGTCGGTCCGCGAGAAGGGGCGATTCCGTCCATCCTTGCGGACGGTGCCGCCGGCCGGTTGTACGAGCCCCGGGACGCCTCGGACCTCGCTCGTGAACTCGAGAGACTCCTCATGGACGATTCCGCTCGGGAGCAAATCGCTGTGACGGCGTCCGCCCGCGTAGAGAGCACGTACTCCTTGCGGGAGCAGGTCCGTCGGCTCGAAGCCACGTACGACGCGATCTTCGAACGACTCGCCTGAGAGTGAACCGGGGTCGTCAGGCTCCCAACGAGCGTCGGCTCCCATGGAACCGGAAGGGACGCGATGCAGCCGAACATCCTCCATGTCCACGCAAGCTGTCACAATGTCGGTGACTACCTGTTGGTCAGCCAGCTGCGCGGTGCCCTTCGGGGAGCGCTCGCATCGGAAGTCCAGTTCACCAGCATCACCCCACGACGGGAAGGAGCCCTCGATCCACGGGAGTGGATCGATCAGACCGCTCTTCTCGGAGGTCGCCTGGAACCGGGAATGGAGTCCCGACTCTCCCAAGCGAGCCTAGCTGTGATCGGAGGCGGAGACCTTTTGACGGGGCGGGCATCGTTTCGGCTCTTCCGCGTTCTCGCCGCGCTGGGCCTTCCGCTCTACTTCTTGGGCGTCGGCGTGAACATGCAGAGTGTGCGTCCGCGGATGCGCAGGCCGCTGCTACGGGAGCTTCGCAAGGCACGGTTGATCGTGACTCGAGAAGAGGCGTCGACCCGCGCGCTCACCGAGGCTGGGTTGTCCAACGTACGGTCTGGCGTAGATCTCTCGGTCCTTCTGCATGCGAAGGAGCCCGCTAGAGGTGTAGTGACCGCTTCGTCACCCTGCGTCGCCGTCAGCCTGCGCGCGCCGGAACGCAACACGGCGCGATGGGGCCAAACGGAATACCAAGCAATCGCCTCGGCCCTCGATCGCTTGATCCGGGAGGATGGAGCGCGCGTCGAACTCGTCTCCATGACGGGGCCGGTCGGAGCTGCGGGGAACGACGACATTCCGGTCTTGCGCACGGTCCGTGACCTCATGGACCCAACCCTTCACGACTCAACTTCGGTAGATGCGGTCCCACAGGAACCGGAGGCCGCCGTGCAGTATCTCGCTCGCTTCGATGTCCTCGTCGGCATGCGGCTGCATGCGTTGGCACTCGCCTCGCTCGCGGGGGTTCCGGTCGTTCCGTTCGCTTACTCCCCGAAGATCGACAGTTGGTGGGCTCAGTTCGGCTTGGGCCGAAGTAGCGGCATCCCCGAGAGTGGCGACATTGGGGAAGGCAGCGATGTCCACCAGAGTCGTGGTACCGACGCGATCGGTGGCAGCGACGTCGTTCGCGGACCACTCGCACCGGGAGAGTGGTCGTCACCAGAGAGGATCGTCGAGGCTGTTCGCTTGGCGTTGCATCGCTCGCCCAATGAACGCGACGTCATCTCCAGGTCCTACGCCCGGCAAGACGCTACGGCCCGTGCGCACATATCGGAAGCTGCAGCACTCATGTCGGAGGACCTCCAGAGTATCGGCTCCGGTTCGAACTCCGTGCGGGGACTCGGCGGCTACCGACTACAAACCCGGTGTATCGAGCCGTTGCGCGACGTATTGGAACGGATCCTCGCTCGCCTCTAGCAGCCCAGTTGCACCCGAGCATGTTGGGACGATCCAGCTGCCCGGGGGTTCCTGTCAGGCCGTCACCTGCACGCTCCGGTCCAGCACCCGATACTGGATCGCCTCCAGCACATGCTCCGGCTCGATCGCCCCGCGCCCACCGAGATCCGCGATCGTCCGCGACACCCGAAGACACCGATGGATCGCCCGGGCAGAGAACCCGAACGCATCCGCCGCCCGTTCGAGAAGCGCCCGCCCTCGCCCATCGACGACGCACTGTCGCGGCACTTCGTCGTGATCCAGGTGCGCGTTCGCGAACACACCATCCAAACCGGCGTATCGCTCGATCTGGAGCCGCCGCGCTTCCAGGACACGTTCCGCAACCGCGCTCGACGCGTCCCCGCGAAGTCCATCGTTCGATACGATCGGTAGCTCCTTCGCGATCAGCGTCGGTACTTCGACGTGGAGATCCATCCGGTCGAGGAGCGGCCCGCCGATCCGTCCCCGGTAGCGCTGCACCTGAGACGGTGTGCACCGGCACGGTTTCTCGCTCCCGAGGAAGCCGCACGGACACGGGTTCATTGCCGCAACCAGACTGACCCGCGACGGAAACCGCACCGAGCGTCCAGCGCGGACGATTCGGACCTCGCCTTCCTCGAGCGGTTGGCGTAGCAGATCCAGCACTCCGGTCCGAAACTCAGGGAGCTCATCCAGGAACAACACCCCGCGATGTGCAAGGCTCACCTCCCCCGGCCGGGGAATCGCGCCGCCACCGACTAGCCCTGCCGCGCTCACGGTATGGTGTGGCGCTCGGAAGGGCCGCGTGCGTACGCGAACGGCTCCCTCGCGGAGAAGCCCCGCCACGCTGTGCACGATGGTCACCTCGAGCGACTCCACGTCGGTGAGCGGCGGCAGAATGGACGGCAGGGCCTGAGCGAGTAGCGTCTTCCCCGTCCCCGGAGGCCCGACGAACAGCAGGTTGTGATCCCCTGCTGCAGCGATCTCCAGTGCGCGCTTCGCTACGAGCTGGCCCCCGATCGACGAAAGATCGACGCCGGCGGCGCGAGGTGTCGATCCTTCGACGCTCCGCGCGGCCGCCGGACTGCAAACGTCACCTCCGTCGAGCCAGAGGGCCAGCTCTCGCAGCGAAGACAGTCCAACCGCTTCGAGCCCGTCGACTCCCTCGACCTCTGAAACGTTGCCGGCGGGGAGGAGCAAGGTGCCTCCGCTCCGTGCGGCGGCGAGCGCACACGGAAGGGCTCCCCGCACTCGGAGGAGCCGCCCATCGAGCGATATCTCACCGATCGCGAAGAGTCGCTCGATCCGTTCCGTCTCGACCAAACCATGCGCTGCGAGAAGCGCCAACGCGATCGGTAAGTCGAAGCCGCTCCCCTCCTTCTTCACCTCCGCGGGCGCCAGATTCACCGTCGTCCTCTTGGGAGGAAGGGAGATGTCCGCCTGCCGAAACGCAGCCGAGATCCGCTCCTTGCTCTCGCGCACCGAGGTGTCCGGCAGACCTACCAGGGTCATCTGCGGATACCCGGACGAGACGACGACCTGGACTTCCACCGGAATCGCGTCCACCCCATGCAGCGCAAACGTCCGCACTACCGAATGCATCGGGGGAGTGTCCTTCCGTGTTCGGTGGAGAGAAGCCCGACAGGTGGGCGACGTAGCGCCCCAGGGGGATTTGCGAGACGGACTGCGCCGCCCACCTGCCTTCCCGCAGCCTCCGGGTGTCGATCACCCGTCATGCAAAGAGATAGATGCATGAAGTGGGCCAACTCGGAAGGATGCGGAACGATAGGGGAGTGGATTCAGGCGAGCGGGAGAGGAAGCGAGTGCCGGCAGGTGGATCGCGTCGAGGGCGGCCCCAGAATCCGGTACTTCCGGATCCCCCCGAGGGCCGCCCTCGAACGCTGGAACAAGGGTCGGATGGACCGCGCACGCTGTCGCATAGGCACTCGGCGGCTCAGCGACACGGCGTCTCGTTGCTCCGCGGCCAAGCCGCTCGGCACGTAGCTACCGAGCGGCTCGGCACATAGCTACCGAGCGGCTCAGCGCCTCAGCTGCCGAGGTTGGACAGAGCCTTCCGAAGTCCCGGAACCGCGTCCTTGCCTTCCCGTACTTCCAGACTCGCTCCGCGAAGTGCATCGCCGATCGGCTCGGCACTCCCGCCCAGGTGCTCCGCTAGAAACTGCTCGGCGATCGCGTAGAACGAGATGTTGTTCTCCGGATGGAAGAACGTGAGGTGGCCTTCGTTCGGATAGACGCAGTAGGTCACAGGGATGTTCCGGCCGCGCATCGCCTCGACGAGCTGGTCGGACTCCTTGAGCGTCACACGGACATCGTTGGCGCCGTGCGCGATGAGGAGCGGCTTCTGAATCGCGTCCACATATGTGAGCGGCGACCGGCTCTCGAGGAACGCCAGCCCCTCTTCCGTGCGAGGATCACCGATCCGCTTGTACATGATCTCCATCGCTGGCCCCCAGTAGGCCGGGAAGCTCTCCAGCATCGTGACGAGGCTGGAAACGCCGAAGATGTCGATCCCGCACGCGAACACGTCCGGTGTCCGGGTCATTCCCCAGAGACAAGCGTAGCCACCGTAGCTCCCGCCCATGATCGCGACCTTGTCGCGATCCGCGATTCCGCGTTCGACGGCCCAGTCGACCGCGTCGAGGAGGTCGTCGTGCATCTTCGCACCCCACTCCCCGTTCGACGCGTTGATGAAGTCCTTTCCGAATCCGGTCGACCCGCGGAACTCGACGTTGAGGATCGCGTAGCCACGGTTCGCCGCCCACTGGTGATACGGGTTGTATCCCCAGACGTCGCGGTACCACGGGCCACCGTGGGGCTGGAGGATCATCGGAAGCGGCTCGGACGGTACGCCGTCTCCATCAGGATCACTCGACGGAGGTAGGCTCAAGTAACAAACCATGTCGAGCCCGTCTCGAGACTTCACGATCGGCGTGTGCATCTTCGCGAGCTCGTAGTCATCGAGGCCACTCCGGTTCGTGAAGAGCAGAGTCGCGTTCCGCGCGTCGCGATCGTAGAGGTAGTAGCGATAGGGACCGTCATCCATCATGTACCCGACGACCCAGAGGCGATCGTCGAGCGTCGTTCCAAGCAGCTGCACCTCCCCATCCGTGACCGATTCGAGGTAGGTGAAGTCCGCCTCGACGGCGGGATCGAGCACGGTCGTGTGGCGCCTGTCGTAGTTGATGGTGACCGTTCGGACCTTTCCCGTCTTCGGGTCCTGGCCAATCGACTCGATGTCGGCGCGCGCGTCGTGCGCGAGAAGAGTCTCCTCACCGGTATCGAGGTCGATCGCGAGGAGCGCCGCGGTGTTCCGGCCGCGGCTGTCGGTCATGTAGACGGTCCTCCCGTCGAAGTCGATCCCCGCGGGGCCGGACGTGAACGTGTCCTCGTAGGGAACGCTCGTCCACGGTTCGAATGCGCCGTCCACTCCCTTCTTCAGAACGTCGAACCCGCCCTCTTGGTTGGGAGCGATGGCGAGACGCACGCGGTAGTCCTCGTCCGCGAGGTAGCCGAAGTAGCCTGGATTCTCTTCGATCCGTGTTCTCTTCCCTGTCGCGATCTCGATCTCGACGAGGTCGTGGAGCCCTGGGTTCCGGTCGTTGAGACCGATCAGGACCGTGTCCTTCCGCCGCGAACTCACACCGGCGATCTGCGCCCGCACCCCGTCGATCGGCGTTAGATCCTGCACCTCGCCCGACTTGGGATCGAGGCGGTAGAGATGATGATTCTCGTCGCCTTCGTGATCTTTGAGGTAGAGGAGCGCCGAACCGTCCTGAGCCCAGAAGTACTGGAAGACACCGCTTCCGGTGTCGTGAGTGATCGGACGCGCGCTCTCGAGTTCCCCGATCGGTGCCACCCACACGTTCAGGACTCCATCTACCGGCGCGAGAAACGCGATCCGGTCTCCGCTCGGGGAGAGCTGCGGCGAGGCCTTGTCGGGACTCCCGAACAAGACGTCTCGTGGAATCAGCGTCTCCGCCGCATAGGATGACCCGGCGGCGAGGCCGCCTAGAGCGGCGACCGTCACGAGTGCGGGACGGATGCCGGATCTACCCAATGACATGTTCGTGTCTCCTCGGTTCTCTGCATTCAATGGATCCTCCTCACCCTCTCCCAGGACAAAGTGGCCATTCACTCGACTGACTCTGCAACGTGCGCCCGGAACTCCGCGAACCCGGGGGTGTGACGAAGCCGCAGGACTTCGTAGGACTCGAGCAGTTCTTCGATCTCCGCCGCGCTACGACCGTCCGCGACCCAACCACGCATCTTCGCTTGGAGAAAATCGGACGCCAGGCACGCAAACTGGGTCGTCGCGAGGAACCGGCTCGCGCTCCACACCGCCTGCACGACACGCGGCTCGTCCTTCGCGAAGAGCGCCACCGTCCACTCCCTCGCGTCGACCACCGCGTGGATCGCCTGACCGGGCCAGAGGTCGATCGTCTGCTCTGGTGTCCACGACACCGCGACCTCCGCTCCCGGGAGCTCGACCGGTTCGTACACCTCGAGATAGACGGCGATGCCGCGATCGATCGCCCGCTCGATGTCGGGCTTCAGTGCGGCGAATGGGCCGGGAAAGAGATCGAGCAGCGCGACGGTCTCGCAACGCGTGAGCATGGCCCGAACGCGCTCCAGCACCTGTTCGTAGGAGCGAAGCGAGTAGAGACGGTGGTCCTCTGAGTCTCTCGAGAGGTTCTCGAGCGCACCCGCGAGGTTCGCGCGACGGCTTGCGAACCGGCGGTCGAGCTGGGCCAGGAGCTCTACAGGGTCGACCGGCCGTACGAGCCTGCTCTCCCCTTCGTCGACGAGGATTGCGCCCTTCTGCTCCAAGGTCTCGAGCGCCTTGTAGACGTTCCCGGTCGGCTTCCCCAGCTGCTGGGCGACGCGGTAGCCCGTAACCGGGTGCTCTTGGAGGAGGAGCAGGTAGATGTCCGCCTCCAGCCCGGTGAATCCGAGTTCGGTGAGATGGGTTGCCGCGTCGGTCATCCGTCCTCCGAGTTAGTAGCAGTACTGACTGCTACTATATTCGAGAAGACGAACGACTGCAATCCCTCGGTTCCACGACCAACAGGAGACGGGGGCGATCCCGATCAATGGGTCATCACACGGACGGGACGGGCTACCCTCGGCGCCTCTTCAAGGCGTCAGTGTAGGCAGTCTCCAGGCGGTCCAGGATCGCTCCCAGACCGTATCGCCCCTCCACCGACGCTCTCGCCGCGCGACCGCGCTGGAGCGTCTCTTCGGGACGAGTGAGACACGAGGTCAGGTGGCGGGCAAACCCCTCCTCGTCTCCCGGCGGGACGAGCAACCCCGTGACGCCGTCCTCGATCACTTCGGGGATCCCTCCCACCGCGCTGGCCACGGGGACAGCCCCGGTCGCCATCGCCTCGAGGAGCGAGAGAGGCAGCGCCTCGCGATGCGATGCCAGCGTGAACACGGACGCACGCTGGTAGAACGGAAGCACGTCGGCCTGGAGCCCCGCGAACTCGACCGACCCTCGGATGCCGAGCCGTTCGGCCTGCTCCTCGAGGTCGGAGCGCAACGGCCCCTCTCCGACCAACGTGAGGCGCGCCTCAGGAACGTGATCCGCCACGCGCTTCCACGCTCCGAGAAGACAGGCGTGGTTCTTGACGTCCGTGAGGCTGGCGACGCACACGACTTCCTTGGGATTCCGGACAGCAGCCTCTGGCGGAGAAAAGCGCGTCATGTCGATTCCGTTGACGAGGAAGAGCGCGCGCTCCTCCGGGACGCGAAGCCGCCCGATCAGGTAGTCCATCATCTCCTGGTTGAGGCCGATCACGAGATCCGCGCGGCGGAAGAGGAGTCGCTCGAGACGAGCCTTCCTCGCCGGCTGGTTCGTCACCATCCGTCCCGCGTGGACATGACAAACGACGGCCATGTCGGGAAAGAGGAGCCCGAGAACGCGAGCCCAGGTATTCGCGCCGAAGTTGTGGGCGTGGAGAACGTCCGGACGAAACTCACGCAAGTGCCCGAGCAGGAACCGAAGGATGGCCGGATCGAGCCGACTGGTCCGGTGGAGAGCTTCCACCTCGAGTCCCGCGGGGCGGGGCTTCTCCAGAAGGGGGCCGTTTGCTCGGTTTGCCAACAAACGGACTTCATGCCCCCTCTCCGCGAGTCCGGCGGCTAGCGAATGACCGTAGGTTTCTGCTCCGCCGAGCACGGTTTGGGACACGAGTTGGACGATCTTCAACCGAGATTCCTCCGGTTCTTGCTTCGTGACATTCGTCTACTGGGGTATCGGCCATTTGCGGCCCTTTGTCCAGAGTTCGAGGGGCATCGATCTTTCTCCAGAAAGCCCGCCCGAAGTCCGATCTCGGAAACAGACAGCGGGCATGGCCCGTCCGAGACATTTCCACTCAGCCGCGGGGCAGCAGCGGGGGAACCTTGACTTCAGGTTCGCCGGATAGGGCGGAAACGGGCGATCGCGTCCCGGGAACGGATGCGGGCCCGGGCGCGCATGATGGCTTCGAGCCGACCAGCGAGAACCGTCGCAGCTGGCGACTTCTCGTAGTCGGCAAGGATGGAGACGGGAAGATGGACCGGGAGCTGGATACAGCCCTCGGAGCCCGTCACGTACTCGTGCGAACCGAGTCCATGCCACTGCCTGCCGACGTCCGGCAGAACTTCGACGCCGTCCTCCTGCTCTTGGGTGAGCCCTCCCGCTCCGGGCTCCACTGGATCACGCGGACGCATGCAGCAGCGCCCAGCCTCCCGCTCGTCGCGCTCCTGCCCGAAGGATTCGGCCACTTGGGCCCAGCAGCCGTGCAGTGCGGCGCCCAGGACGCCATGACCGTCGACCGGATCTCCGCCTGCATCTGCGCCGGCCTGGAGAAGGCGATGGAGCGGTCTCACCGGACCGCTCGGCTCGAACTCGAGGTGTCCCACGACGAACTGACAGGCCTCCCTCGGCGGAGACTGTTCCTCGAACAGATTGCATCCGAGATCGAGCGCTCTCGGCGAGACAGCAGCTACAGCTTCGCCGTCGCGCTACTGAACCTCGACCGGTTCAAGCTCATCAACGACAGCCTGGGCCCGAGCTACGGAGACCAACTCCTCGTCGCGCTGGCCAGGCGGATGAGCCGATGCCTCCGTCCGGACGACGTCATTGCTCGTCTCGGTGGAGGTGAGTTCGCGATTCTCGTACGCCGCCTGGAAAGCGACAACCACGGGCCGAGTCTCTGCCAGTCGCTCCAACGCGAGACGACGGCGCCGTTCATCTTCGGAGGCCACGAAGTCTTCACGACGGCCAGTCTCGGGATCGTCACGAACACAGTCCAGTGTCTCGACCCCGAGGACTACCTCAGGGACGCTGGGATCGCGCTTCACAACGCGAAGGCGGAAGGGAACGGGCGGTACCGGGTCTACGACGTCAAGATGCACGAGGCCGCGAAGCTCCGCTTCCGGCGCGAAATGGAGCTTCGGCAGTCGATCACGCAGAAGGACTTCCGGCTCTACTACCAGCCGATCATCGATCTTCCGACGGGCCGGCTTCAGGGGTTCGAGGCACTCCTCAGGTGGGAACACCCTCACGAAGGAATGATCCCGCCGGACCAGTTCATTCCGGTCGCCGAGGAAACAGGGCTGATCGTCCCGATCGAACGATGGGTGCTCCGTCACGGATGCGACCAGCTGCGTCAGTGGCGTCGCCTCTTGCCTCCCGAAATGGGGCTCCATCTCCACATCAACCTCTCCGGAAAACACCTCGGCCGACCGGAACTCGCAGCAGAGCTCGGGTCCATCGTGAGGGAGATGGAGATCGACCCGCAGTGGATCTGCCTCGAGATCACGGAGAGCTCGATCGTCCAGAACCACGACGAAGCGATGGAGCTCCTGGCACGGATGCGCGACCTCGGGTGCACGCTGTCGGTCGACGACTTCGGCACGGGCTACTCGTCGCTCTCGTGCCTTCAGACCTACCCGCTCGACACGCTCAAGATCGACAGATCGTTCGTCATGTCACTCGGACCGGACGACGGCAGCCGCCTCCTCGTGCGGTCGATCCTCGCGCTGGCGCACGGATTCGGGCTGGATACGGTCGCGGAAGGGATCGAGACGGAAGACCAGCTCCGCGAGCTACGGGAGATGGGGTGCGCTCGGGGCCAGGGCTACCTGATCTCACGCCCAGTAGATCGCGTGCGGGCGACCGAGATCGTCGAGGCCGCGGCCAAAGGGACGATCCTCATCCCCGCTAGCACCAAGCGCAAAGCCGCCTAGCGGGCTGCGTGCCCGCTCTCAGCCCGCCACCACCTTCACGATGTCCCCGATCTCGTCCAGCATCGCCTTGAGCGTGTCGTAGTCGGGGTGACGGAGGCGGAACCACGTGTTCACGTGCCAGCCCTTCTCGAGCGGCAGGGTCGGTGATCCCACGGGCGGGATCTCCGACTGGTAGATGTGGTTCCCGAACTTCTGGCGGACCCGCTCGACCCCCTCGTAGTGCTGCACCCTTCCGTCCCGGCTCGGCCGGATCTGCACGGCTCCCGTGGAGTAGCGACGGGATAGGGTTCGAGAAGTCTTGCCGACGAGAATCCCTTCGGCCCACTCGCGGTAGACGTCGACGTCGTTCGCCACCCGGTAGAGATCCCAGATCATCTCCCCCGCCGGCCGCGCACCGATCTCGGAGAACCGGAGCCCCTTGGTGCCGAAGAACCACTCCATGTGCGTCGCAGACGTGCCGATCCCGAGGAGTTCGTTCACCCGCGCACCCATGCGCCGGAGTTCCTGGTAGCCGTCGGCGTCGATCCGGTTCGTGTGGACGATCTTCGGCGAAACTTCACGGCGCTGCATCGCCTCGAGGCAGCCAGGATAGTAGTGGGAGACGAAGTCGTGCCGTACCGATCCACCCACCGTGAGGGTGTCGTAGAAGCCTTCGTGTCCGTCGACGAACTCCTCGAGCAAGGCCGAACCGCCAGCGCCGATCCGAAGCTTGGTCAGGTTGGCGCGCAGATCCTTGGCCGCGTCGATCCGATACGTTCCCAGGGAGCCGAACCCTGCTCGTGGCTTGGCAATCACCGGGTAGCCCACCTTCTCCGCAAACGCCTCCGCGGCGCCCAGAGAGTCCACCACGAGCGAATCCGCGCACGGCACACCGTTCGACCTGAGGAAGTCTTTCATGGCCGACTTGTCTCGGCACAACTCGGCCGTGCGCACGCTAGGCCCCTCGAGTCCCAGCGCCGCACGTAGCTTCGCCGCAGCCACGACCAGCGGCTCGTCGATCGTCTCGACTCGATCGATTCGAACGATCCGATCGAGGTCGCGGGCACGCGTCTCGAGCTCCTTCTCGTCGAGGAGATTCCGGACCGCCGAGTACTCGGAAAGGTAGGGCTTTACCCTAGCGGAGAGTCGCTCCTTCGGGCCCGGGCCGAGCGCAGTGACCGTCGCACCCATCTCTTTGAGTCCACGAATGAACTCGTGGTTGTAGACGTGGGTGTCGGGTGCCAAGAACAGTACGTGCAATCAAGACTCCTAGGGGAACCGCGGTGGACTGGGTGCCACCGAGGCACTCACTCGTCCGCTGGGAATTCCGGAGTCTAGCCGGTTCCGCCTTCGTTGCATCCCTCGAATCGGCGGCGGTGGGGCGAAGGATGCAATTTCATCCGTCCGCAGACGATCGTTCGCGGACGGCGTCCCGCCAGAGGTGGGAACCGGCGGGACCGGGATTTACTGTGACGCGACGTCGGCCAGACGGACGGTCACGACTCCTGGCCCGGCCGCGTCGAACGTCATTCCTCCTACTTCACTCGTCCTGAGGATCCTGTCCTGACCGGCTACGCTGACCGCGTAGAGCGTCTGCGGAAGGAGCCCCTCGATCACGTGAGGCATCATCAAGGACCCTTGGAACTGATAGTCGATCCGGTCCTGGAACTCGTCCGTCCGCGCGAAGACGTAGACGCCGACCCCATCGATCTCGCAACCGACCACGCTTTCGTCCTCGATCGCAGTCGCCTCCGGCATCGTCTGTCCCGGACGCCCCACCCAGATCGCGTGGACGAAGTCTGTGTTTAGGCTGGTCGGGGCGATCGTCTCGACTCGCCACTGCCCAACTTCGTTGTAGTCGGTGTAGTAGTCGCTATCGAGGTCCCAGTTGACCCCGTTCCCTTCCCCATCATCGGTCCAGGTCTCGTAGCCGGTTCCGCCGACCTTCCGAAGCGTCGCATCGGCGGGAATGAGCGGAGCCACCGTGATCTTCCCGTCGTAGTCCCTTCCGTTCGTGGATTCGGTGCGTTCCGCGCTGTAGCGCGTCCGTGAGTAGGTCGCGATGTGGCCGGCGACGGTCGTCTCGAGCAGGTTCGGCGATTCCAACACCGGTTCGTTGATCGTGTGGAGCAACCAACGAACGCTGTTCGTTCCCCCACTCAGCTCCACTCTGTCCCGCACGATGAAGAACCTGCCGTCCACGACGATCTCTCGCTCCTGCTTCGCCACCTTCCGAGTGTCGTTCGTGTAGTAATAGGCGGATGCGGGCTTGAGGATCCCCTTCGAGTAGTAGAACGGCCGACCGGACTCCGTCGTTCCTGCATCGAACTTCGTGATGTCGGCCATGTCGAAGGCGCTGTCATCGGACACCTCGTAGATGTCCTGGGGTCTCCCCGGATCGTTGTAGAGGAAGTCCTGTCCCCAGATGTCTCCCAGTTCCGATTGGCTCTGATCGAGAACGACGACGCAGTTGTTGGAGATCGCGCGTGCGTGGTAGTGGAAGCTGTGGGGGCCTTCCAGATAGTAGCCGGAACGGATCGCTAGCGCGCCGCGGTAGTAGATCTCGAACCCGAGCTGGTAGAAGTTCCAGTAGTCGCCGAAGAAGTCGCCAGCCTGGAACGTGAAGTAGACGTCATCGCTGTCCTCGTCGTCCGTCCAACCAGTACGAACGAACACCTTCTCACTCCAGCTGGTGCCCGGCACGTTCGTAGATCCGTTCGCACCGTAGAACTTGTACTCCGGAAGTGGGACCGGCCCCGGGTCGACCGGGCGCCACAGGATCGCGGGGAGCCCCCAGTTGTATCCACCGCTCGAGGCAATGGCCCAGTCTTGGTCCAGTAGATACCGCTGAGCAACAGGCTCATCGTAGTAGCCCGCGATGGCCGAGAGACCCATGAGCCCCCGTCGCTCGATACTGTAGAGGGAGCCTGTCATCATTCGGGAGCAGAGGCCGTCTGGGCGCCGGATCCACTCCATGTACTCCGGCCAGTCCTCCAGGTACTCGCGGGCGAAACTCCAGTAGTCCCCAAGACCGCAATCGCTGAACGCCAGGAGGTACGCGATGATCCCGTGCGTGTCCTTCTGCGTGTATTGGTTGCCCTTGTAGTAACCACCGTCGGGAAAGGTATGGTTCCGGGTCGGGATCACTCCGCCACGCGAGGCAGCCGTACCGGAAGGGAACGCAAACTCTCTCACTCCCCGCAGGCGCCCGTCCCACTCATCGACGAGCTGCTGGCAGAACTCGTTCTCTGACGACGAACCCTCGCCATAGAACGTCAGGCCGACGAGCCCTTTGTCTGCAGCTTCGTTCGCTTCGAGGTTGTAGTAGACGGTGCGCTGTCCGCCGAGGTTGAAGTGCTCGAGTGCGGACTGCCGCGCCGCCTGGCGTTGAGCCGGGGTCAGGTAGTCGTAGACCCAGTCGTAGACGTAGCAGTACTCGTGCTCTCCCGGATCCCAGCCTCGGGTCTCCACGGCGAAGGCCAGGTTCTCTGCGGCCTTGGCCAAGTACTGCGGGTCGTCGAAGGCGAGGCCGGTCACGACGAGACAGACCATCCGGTAGGACACGTAGGAGAGGGAACCGTCCAGATAGCCATCCGCTCGACGCTTGATC
This sequence comes from Candidatus Eiseniibacteriota bacterium, assembly GCA_020633975.1. Taxonomy (GTDB): domain Bacteria; phylum Eisenbacteria; class RBG-16-71-46; order CAIMUX01; family CAIMUX01; genus JACKCR01. The sequence goes on from JACKCR010000002.1 coordinate 2,381,759, forward strand.
TCCGCGAACATCGTCTGTTTCGGGCCGGACTGCGCCTCCTGTTGCATCGCCGCAATCACCTCTGGCTTCAGGATGAAGCGGGGATGGGCGGGAAGGTCGGAGAGGTCGACGTCCTGAGCCGACGCGGCCCGAACGGAGAGGGTCGCGCTCGCTGCGAGAGCAACGGCGGCGGTGGTCAGGATGTCAGCCCAGAATCGGCGCATGTTCTCTTCCTCCAGCCTGGGGAACCGGCAAACCGATCTCCCCGAGGAACCGTCGAGCCGTGATGTCGGCGTCGAACTTCTTCTCGATGAGCGTTCTCCCCGCGCGGGCACGCGCCCTCGTGCCCTCCCAATCCGTCCACGCCGCGAGGAGAGCCTCGGCCAACTTCTCGGGATCCCTCTGTGGAACGCGGAGCCCCGTCTCTCCGTCGAGAACCACTTCCGAGAGTCCGCCGGCATCGGTCGTGACGACCGGGGTGCCGAGGGCCAAGGCCTCCAGGACTACGTTCGGAATCCCATCCGAGCTGGTTTCCGACTGAACGGACGGACAACAAAGAATATCGGCGGCTGCCATCGCCTTCCGCACATCCAGCGGCGCCTGGCCACCCTCTAGAACGACGACTCCGGTGAGCCCCAGGCGATCGATCCTCGCCTGTAGTTCACTTTGCAGGCCGCCGTCAGGCCCGATGATCCGGCACCGGACGGGTGCCTTCTGGCCCCGCAACTTGGCACACGCATCGATCAGGTACTCGAACCCCTTCTTCCAAGTCAGGCGCCCCACGGCGAGGATCTCGAGTTCATCCGGCCTCGTGGCCGGCTTGTCTGCAACGGTCCACTCCGACAAGTCGAGCCCGTGATAGACCAGCTCCACCCGATCTCGGTCCGCCTGACCGACGATCGCCCGCGCGGTCTCCTGTGCGAACCCGGAGCAGACGACCAGTCTCTCCGAAGCGAGCACCTTCTCTCTAAGACCCCGAGTGCGCTGGAGGAGGTCCCACGCATGTGCGGAAATGCTGAAGCGGAAGCCGGAGTGACGCGAGACCCAGTACGCAACGGTGGCCGGAACTCCGGCCCAGAGTGCGTGCACTCGGTCCGTCCCGCGGGCCTCGAGTCGATCCCGAAGGACGAGAGATGCGGGCAGCACTGCGAGGGCGCGAATCCCCTCCGCCGGTTCCTGCAGCGTCCACTTCGCGACCTTCGCCAGATCGGCGAGCACGACATGCGGACGCTTCACGCACTCGCCGAGAAACTTGATTGGACCTCCGCCACCGAGAGGAAACGGAATCCGCTCGACGACACCACCGCTCTGCTCGATCTCGGCACGAAAGGCCGGATCGAGCGAGTCGATCTCGAACAAGTAGAGATCGATCGAGACCCCGAGTCGCATCAACGTCCTCAGGTCCCGGATCTGGAACGTGTTGATCCCCGGCATCCGGGTGTTCACGAACGACAACTTCACAGACCCCACCTCCACGCCGCCAATAGCGGACCGACTCAGTCGCCGGCCCGGACGACCACGAACCGCTGGGTCTGAACGTCGCTCCCGGCCCGGAACCTCAAGAAGTACGTTCCGTTCGGGAGCTGAGCGTTGTCACTGGTCCTTCCCTGCCACTCCCAGACGTGCAGTCCGCTGTCCAGCTGTCCCAGCTGTTCCTGCATCCGTAGCCTACCCGTGACGTCGAAGACCTCGACCTGCGCAGGACCCGCTTCCTCCAGCGAGAACTGGACGGTCATACGGTCTCTCATCGGATTCGGATAGAGCGACAGCACGCCTTCGGACCATTTTGGCACCGTCACGGAGATGGGATCAAGGTACGCCCGCTGAGCTTCGGTCGATCCGACGGCCTGGACCCAGTAGCGGTACGCTCCGGGCTCGGGACGCGGCGACTCGACGAACACGTGCGGGCCCGCTCCCTCGAGCAGCTCGGCGTTGACGCGTTCCGCAGGCCCCTCGGGAGAGGTCGTCTGGCCGAAGGCTCCCTCGTTTTCGATCTGCTCGCGGAACACGTGGAAGCCGACGAGCTCCGGTCCCGACTCGATCGCCCAGCGGATCACGACCTGATCGTCGGCGGGGCGAACCGGATCGGCACCCAGGAACTCGACCGCGACCACGAGCGTCGGAAGGCTGGCCGGAATCGTGATCCACGCTTCGCTGCTGCGCGCCGACACGTTGCCCGCATTGTCCTTCGAGGAGACAGAGTACGCGTAGGTCGCACCGGCTTCAGCCGACGCATCGGAGAACGTCTCCTGCGGAACGTGATCTGCGACGACGTGGGTGACGGACTCTCCGAGCAGACGACGATGGACTCGATAGCCCGCGACGTCTGGCTCGGGACTCGCTTCCCACGTGAGCTCCACGATGCCCTGGCTAGCTTGCGTGTGCAGCCCTTCCGGAACGCTGGGCGGAGCAGTGTCCTGGATCTGCGGCATCGTCACGCTGATCGCGTTCGAGATCGGCGACTGGTTGCCCGCCTCGTCTTCCGCGACGAGCGCGAAGTAGTACGTCACTCCCGGCTCGCGACCTTCCCAGTCATAGGTTTCCACCTCGCCGGACGGGCTCGGCAGGGCCACGTCGGGCAGAGACTCGAGCGTCGACCAGTTGCTGGCGTTGACTGGCGCATAGCCCCAACGGACCGTGTACTTCGCCGCCTGTCCGGAAGAACCGTCGTCACCGGGGGCATACCAGGTCAACCGGAGCGACGTCTCACCCAGCACGTAGCCGACGAGGCTCGTCACGCGGGACGGAGGCGTTTCGTCCGCAGGCGGATCCGGATCGCCCGGGTCTTCCGGCTCTGGCTCCGGCATCTGCACGACGACTACGTTCGACAGAGGAGCGATGTTGTCCGACGGATCGATCGCACGGACCGCAAAGCGATACTCGGTCCCGGAGAGGAGGCCCTCGACGTCGAATGACATCTGGGAGCCGGCCGGATCCTCCGCTTCGAACCCGAAGCTGCCCTCGGCGCTTCCCCAGGTAGACTCGTCGATCTCGTCGACCGACCAGCGCAGTTCGTACCGTGCAACCGGTCCCGGCTCCTGGTCGGGACGGAGGTCGCTCGGCGCGGTCCAGGTGAGATGGACCGTCGTCGAATCACTCGCGACACCCGCGAGATCGGTGATCGACTCGGGAGCGAACAGATCCTCGACGTAAGGAAGTTGGACGACCGGCGTCCAGGCGACCGGCCCGGCGTTTCCGGCTTCGTCGATCGCGCGGAGCGCGTACGCGTAGTAGGAACCGGGGATGAGTGCACCACGGGTATTCGACTCTGCCGTGCCCGACGTGGACGGGGTCAGGTCTAGAGCGACGGGAGACGCGCCGTCCCAAGCGCCCGGGGCCGTCGGGTCTGGCAAGGACTCCTCGGAACCCACGAGGCGGCGGAGTTCGTACTCGGCTGCGGTTCCGGTGTCCCCATCATCGCCCGTAGCCGTCCAAGCGATCCGAGCGCTCCAGGAATCGAGTGCCTCGAGTGAGAGATCGTCGATGAGCGCAGGAGCGAGCGAGTCCGGCTGCGGAGGATCCGGCGGATCATCGCCACCGCCGGTGGTCATCGCCTCGGCGACGTTGGAGAGATCGCTCCAGTTCCCCGCTTCGTCCTGGCTGCGAAGGCCGAAGAAGTACTGCGTGCCCTCGGCGAGTCCGGAAATCGTCCACACGACGGAGCGTCCCGGATCGGTCGGAGTGGGCGCGTTGGCTTGCGAGGACGTTTCCCACGTTTCGGTCGTGAGCGGCTCTTCGGCGTAGCGCATGTCGTAGGCGTAGATCGATCCATCCGCATCCGCGCCGGTGGACACCGAGTCCATCGGGGTCGTCCATCCGAGGGTGACCGCTTCGTCGTCGACCAGGAGAACGGAGAGATCCGCGATCGCCTCCGGTGGGAGGAGGTCCGGCGGATACTCGAGGTAGATGCTCACCACGTTCGACAGCGCGGAGACGTTCTCGGCGACATCGATCGCCTCGAGCGCGAAGTAGTACTCCGAACCCGAGGAGAGGCCCTCGATGCGCAGGGTCTCGGTCTCGCCCGACTCCTGCGGAGCGCCCGTATCGACCGGGCTCGCTTCCCCGAAGTTGGAAGGCGTCAGCGCCTCCGTCGACATGCGGAAGTCATACGCGTCCGCTTGGCCCTCGGAGCCATCGTCGCCCGTCGCGGTCCACTCGAGTACGACATAGTCGTACCCGGACTCGACCACGGTGAGGTCGTCGATCGCGGCCGGTGGCGTTTCGTCCCCCTGTGGCGGAGGCGGCGTGTCATCGAGGGTCGCGGCCACGGCTTCGTTCGACAGTTCGGACCAGTTCCCCACTTCGTCGACCGAGCGAACGTAGCAGTAGTACACCGTCGTGGGTTCGAGTCCGTCGGCGACGTAGAGCTCGGGTTCTCCCGGTTCGTTCGGAGTGCTGGAGAGCGCAAAATGAAGCGGTTCGGACGACGACTGTCCCAGCGGAGAAGTGTGAACCAGGATTTCGTAGCCGCTGACCGGGCCACCACCGTCGTCCGCAGGGGCCGTCCACGTGAGCTCGAGCTGCTGCGGTGAGATACCTCGGCCCGCGAGATCCCCGACCGGTCCGGGCGGCACGTCGTCGGGTGCATCGAGCACTGTCACCTCGACCACGTTGGAGAGATCGGAGACGTTGTCGCCTTCGTCGATCGCTCGGATCGCGAAGTACACCGTCGAGTCGGCAGGCAGGTCGTCGACCCAGATGTCGTGCTGAGTCCCGATCGGACCAGGATCCGGAAGCCCGTCGATGGCGACGGCTTCGTCCCAGTTCTCCAGCGTGAGCGGTGCGCCAGACATGCGGAAGTCGAAGGAGTACGCCTGACCGGAATAGCCATCGTCACCGGTCGCGGTCCACTCGAAGTGCGCCCGGAGCGGCTCGGTATCCGCCAGCGTCAAGTCGTCGATCGGCGCCGGAGGAGTGACGTCCTGCGGCGGCTCGAGCGTGTGCCCTTCGGCGACGTTCGAGAGGTCACTCTCGTTGCCGACTTCATCCAAGGTACGGAGCGCGAAGTAGTAGTCCTCATCGGCCTGCAGGCCACCCACCATGATGACGTGCTCGGTGCCTACGGGGCCGGGAACGGGCTCGCCCGTCACGAGGTCCGCCTGAGGCCAGTTGTCCGTCGTGATCGGAGAGAGCGAGTAGCGTATGTCGAACGACGTGGCCTGACCGACGTCGCCGTCGTCACCGGGCGCCGTCCAGCGGAGCGTAGCGGTCGCAGTCCCTGTCGTGGAGACGGTCAGGTCGTCGACGACCGCGGGAGGAATGTTGTCGTCCGTTCCGTCCGAATCGGTCGTGACGTTGGGAACGTTCGAGAGGGCGCTCCAGAGATTCGCGTCGTCGCGAGCCTTGATCGCGAAGTAGTAGCGGGTGTTTGCCTGGAGTCCACCCACCGTGGCCGTCTGGCCACTCCCGGCCGGGAGCGGGAACGGCACGCTGAGGATCTTCGGCATCTGGGTGAAGTTCGCACTGGTGATCGGAACCGTGGAGTACCGAGCATCGTAGACCGTCGCCTGTCCCTGATCACCGTCGTCACCGGGAGCGCTCCAATCGATGCGGATCGAGTTGGGCCCGAGGGATGACGCGCTCAGGTCCGTGATGGCCTCGGGCGGCGTGACGTCGCCGCCGGAAAGCGTGGTGCCGTGAGGCGAGTTGGACAGCGCACTCCAGGTTCCCGCGTCGTCACGTGCCTTGATCGCGAAGTAGTACGTCGTTCCGGCGTCGAGACCGGTAACCGTGAACTCCTCGGCCTCTCCGGCCGGTGAAGGAACCGGCTCGCCCGTCGCCTGCTGAGCAGCGTTCCACGTGGCGAGAGAGTTGATCGACGACGATGCGTACCGTACGTCGTACTCCGTGGCCGTTCCCACGTATCCGTCGTCACCCGTGGCGGTCCAATCGAGAGTGATGCTGGTCTCGGCCTCGGACGCCACCGCGAGATCGGTGATCGCCCCCGGGCCCGTCGTGTCGCCTCCGCCAGTGGTCGTTTCGATCACGATGTTGGACAAGAGCGACCACTGGAGGACGTCGTCCCCGACCTTGATGCCGACGTAGTACTGATGGCCGGCCTGAAGCCCTGAGAGAACGAAGGTCTCGAGGGTGCCGGGCGCGTGAGGAGTAGGCTCGCCGGTCGCCTGGGTGGCGGTGTTCCAGGTGGACTCGGAGAGGGGGATCTCGGAGTACCGGACATCGTAGACGGAAGCCGTTCCGTCGAGTCCGTCGTCGCCCACAGCGTGCCACCGAAGAGTGAAGGAGTTGTCGGTGGGGCTGCTCGCGACGAGATCGGTGACGCGGGCCGGAGGCGTGATGTCGACCGTTTCACCTGACGCGACAACCTGGAAGGTGCCTCCGCCAGTCGCCGCAAACGACACGACACCGCCGGCCGAGGAGTTCTGGCCCGGAAGCGGTGTGCTGTCCTGATACAGGTCGAAACTGGCGCCCGGCCTCACCCCGAACACCAAGTGGTCGGTGGCAAAACTCGGACGCACGGCTGCGGCAACTAGGCCCAGTCCCAGGGCCAGCCACGAACGGATTCCCATGACGGTTGCGTTCCCCCGGATGCCGATCCTCCAACGCGTTCCCATCTGCCTTCCCTGGCAAAAGTCGCGCCACTGTCGTGGAAGATCGTCTATTTGGAGAATGCCCCGTCTGCTGGAAGTTATCGAAACGACAGGGGCTTGTCTTCACCCTTTCTCGCGAATTTTGAGCCGAAATGGCCAGAATTTACACCTACATTCGTTCGCTCCAGCCGAATCTGGCCGAGCATAGTGCAATGCGATCGTTGCGAAATCGACGAGGCTGACCAGTTTCTGGCCGGGAGGACCCGGGGACATTCTCCACGATCGTTACGAATTTCACGATCTAGCGGATCGGCCATCGTGCCCGAGATCGGTCAGAAGAAGGTCGTTCCTGTGGAGAAATGGAAGCGGGGAGGGCCCGCGAACCGGTCCGTGAGCGGAAAGCCGATGTCCGCCCGAGCGTAGCCCAGCCTCGACCGCCATCGAAGGCCAGCGCCGGCACCTACGGAGAGACGGCTCAGGCGGAGATCCTCCTGCCGGTTCTCCAGCTGCCCGATGTCGACGAATCCGGCAATCCCGACCGAGCGCCACACTCGATGCTCAGCCTCCACGCCACCAAGGAAGAGGATGCGACCACCCTCCGGTTCACCAGAGTCGTCCTGCGGGCCGATCCCGTCGCCCGGAAAGCCACGCAGATCTTCCGTCCCGCCGGCGAAGAACCGTTCTGAGAGGGGAATCTCGTTTCCGCTCTCGTGGCTTCTCAGCACACCGACCAGGGCCCTAGCCTGGCCCAACACGCCGGCGCCGAGCGGGTGGTACCCGCGGACCTGGAACTCGATCCGAGTGAAGTCCTCGCTGCTCCCGAAGAGCGGCGAAACCCAGTCGTGGGAGAACCGCACGTATCGTCCCCGCGTTGGGCCCAGGAGGCGGTCCCGGGTGTCCTTCGAGAGAGCCACTCCCAGCTGTCCGATCCGAACCGGCTTGTCATCGCGATCGGCCTTCGAGCTGAGGACCCTGGCCCGCTCCGCGAGGAAGCCCAGCTCGAGCTTCCAGACTTCTTCGATCTCGCGAACCAAGGCCACCTCTCCCCGTTCGCGCTCGATCTCGTACCGGCTCGGGAACACCTTCTCGTAGGTCGTGGAGAGACGGAGGCCGACCCTGCGGTGGAGGACCCAGGGCAAGAACGCACCGGCCTCGAGCATCCGCCTCTCTTGCCCAACGACCATGCCGACAGCGAGCCGGATCGCCCGTCCGTGGAAGTTCGCTTGCTCGATACTCGCGCCGAGGTGGAGCCGATCGATCGAGCCGTATCCGAAACCGCTGGCGAGCCGGCCACCAGGGGCTTCTTCGACGCGCACGTGGACCGCACGGAAGCCGTGCCGATGAGAATACGGCGCGATCCCAACCTTCACGTCGCTGAAGATCCCGAGGTTTCGCAGTCGTTCTTCGGATCGTCGCAGCTCGGAGAGACGCAGAGGATCGCCGTCACGAACGAGCAGCTCTCGTCGGACCACATCTCGCCGGGTCTTGTCCACGCCGTCGATCCGAAGTCCCTCCGCTCGCACGAGTGGCCCTGCGTGAACGACCACCTTGATCTCCGCGCGCCGGTCGGCCTCGTCGCGACGCACGAGGAACTCGACTTCTGCGTCGTGACGCCCCCACTCCGCCAGCCTCGCGACCATCTCCTCCCTCAGCATCGGGAGGAGGCGCCAACGCGCAGGCTCGCCAGGATTCGGTACCAGGACGCGAAGACTGTCCCTCAGCCCACTCCGGGCCGGGTTCACCACCAGGCGAGATTGGATCCACTCCCAACGCGGACCTTCCTCGATACCAACTCGCAGGACGACTCGACCAGGTCGCTCTTCCTCCACGAGCCCGGTGACCTCCGCAGCATCGAACCCTTCCTGCCGGTAGAACTGCTCGAGCCGACCCAGGTCCGCCCTCCAGTCGGACATCGTGAACCGGCTCTCATGCCCCCACGATTTCGGATGGAGGCGCATCCACCGGAACAGCTCTTCCCGTCGAAACGTGAGTCCTTCCGGAAAGATCACATCCTCTACGACGACGGGACCCGAGAACGGCGACTCTGGAGCCGACCCGTCGTCGTCCGGAGCGGTCATCCCCGCCGGAGCGACTATCTCGGGTGTTGCTTCCTCCTCGGCAGCCGCGCGGTTCGAGAGCACGGTGACGAACAGCGCGAGAAGGACGGCGATCGGAAGCAACCTGGAGACGCGTGCGCCGCGCACGTTCGATGCTGTTGCACCGGTAACATCCGCAGCCCGCCCCGGTGCGCCGCAACCGCGACGTCTCCCCCGTGCGCTCCTCATCGGAAGGTTTGCTCCCGATCGAGAACGATCCGGGACTCTCCTCGTTCCCGTGCCTCGGACCGGACGACCAGTCCGCCCACGATCTCGTACTCGACACGGATCATCCGCTGGGACGAAGAGCGGTAACCGGTGAAGGAGGAGATCTGGAGCCGGTCCCCGACCCGTTTCGACGCGCGGATCCGGGACGATCCAAGCCGGAGTTCGCCGAGTCCGAACCACTCCTCTGCCCGGTCCTCGGCTGATCCGCGAAGACCGTCCCGCGCCACCATCCATCGCCAGTCGTCGAACCAGAAGCTAGGGCCGGAGACGGGGACCACCGGTTCTACATCGAGCGCTTCCCAACGCCCGGACCTCGGCTCGAAGCGGAGCCCGTCGTCGTATACCCACCCTTCTTCGAGCATCGGTTCGAGAAGAGGAAGGCCCGGGACGAGCACGCTCGCCGTACAATGCGCGGCCGACAGGAAGGGAAGGAGCGCGAAGACCGCGAACCAGGACGCGCGACGCCGACCGTTCATCCGGTCACGGCCGTCCGGGAGGCTCCGGGAAGCGTTCCAGATAGCGATCCTGTATACGGAGGAAGATCTCCGCACCGATCGGCATCACTCCTTCGTCGAAGTCGAACCTGGGATTGTGGTGCGCGGCGTCGAGGCCCCGAGCGCGGTCTTGGGAGCCGAGGAAGAAGTAGCAGCCTGGCACTTCCCGGAGGAAGTAGCTCATGTCTTCCCCGCCCATCGAGATCACATCCGTGAGCACGTTCTCGGCGCCGACCACCTCACACGCGATCTCGCGAACGAACTCGGCCATGCGCGGGTCGTTCACCGTAGTCGGGTACCCGTCGATGAAGTCGAATTCCGCGCGTCCTCCGAGGGCGGCCGCCGTGCCCACGGCGACTTCTCGGAGTCGTCGGATGAGCAGTGACCGAAGCTCCTCGTCGAAGGTACGAAGCGTCCCACGCATTCGGACTTCGGGCGGCAACACGTTGAATGCGCTCCCGCCATGGAACGCTCCGATCGAAACGACGGCGGTCTTGGTCGGATCTGCGTTCCTCGACACGAGCGTCTGGAGAGCGACCACGACGTGTGCCCCGATCAGCACGGCATCGACGGCTTCGTGCGGGTACGCGGCATGTCCGCCCACTCCGGTGATCCGGATCTCGAACTCGTCAGCTGCGGCCATGAACGGCCCCGAAGTGACGGCGACCTTCCCCGCCGGCATCGTGTTCCAGAGATGGAGCCCGAACGCAGCCTCCACTTGCGGCTCGAGGAGCACGCCTTCATCGATCATCGGCTTCGCCCCACCCGGCCCTTCCTCGGCAGGCTGGAAGACGTACTTCACGTCGACGCTCGGGCGAGCAGACCCGACGTGTGCCTCGAACAGAGTGTGGAGAAGGATCGTGGTGTGTCCGTCGTGGCCGCAGGCATGCATGGTGTCGTCGTGGACAGACCGATACTCGACCGCGTTCTCTTCGTGAATCGGGAGAGCATCCATGTCGGCACGGAAGAGCACCGTACGCCCGGACTCGCCGGTACCGGGAACGAGCGTCGCAACACCCGTCTTGGCTATTCCAGACCGGAACGCGAGTCCCGCCTGCTCCAGTTCCCGGGTCACGACGCCGGACGTTCTCACTTCGTGGAACCCGAGCTCGGGGTGCTGATGCAGATCTCGACGCATGGAGACCATGGACTCGAACCGATCGGCCAGTTCGCTCCGTACCGGATACTTCTCGAATGTCTGCATGACGACCTCCGTCGAATGACCGACTCGTCCCCAGACATCGCGTCCGCCTGGGTCTCGGAAACGGAAGACGGGCCGACCCCGAAGGGGCCGGCCCGCCTCGAAACGCCGGGTGTCATTGGTCGAGCGAGGTGCTCAGCCTGCCGGCTCCCCACTGGGGACCGACCGGATCCACAGGCCAACGAGCGTATCCTCGCCAAGTTCGCCTCGACCCGGCGGACCTGGTAATCAAGAGTCTAGCGAACGATCGTGTCGAAAGGAAGCATGACCTAGCCATTAGTCGAGGAACTCCACGCGATTCGGGGTAGAATCCGGCGGAACCGTCGTCAGAAGAACCAGGGGGCACGATGACCGAAGAGCCGAACCCGAGTCACCCTTCTCGATCCCCACTCGCCGACAGCATTCTCGCGCGCATCGATCGCGGCTGGGATGCGCTCGAGCAGGGCTACATCGAGGAAGCGGGCGAAGACGCCGAGACGCTGATGGAGGAAACCGATGACCATCCGGAAGCGCGGTTTCTCTTCGGCGCGGCACTTCTCGAGTCCGGCTTCCCGCGCGAGGCGCTCTCCCAACTCACCGAGTGCCGCGGCCAGGTCGACGATGGTGTGTTGCTCGACTACTACCTCGCCTCGGGTCACTACGAGAACCTCGAACTCGAACAGGCCGAGACGCTCTTCCGGAAGGTGATCCAGGCGGAACCGGAGGCCGCTCCGCCGCACTACGGGCTCGCACAGGTTCTCGAGCTGATGGGGCGGCTTTCGGACGCGGAAGGAAGCTACGAGCGAGCGCACGAACTCGAACCGGACGCCTACCCACTTCCGATCCGGATGACCGAGGACGCGTTCGAGGCGATCGTGGCCGAGGCTGTCGAACACTTGCCTGATGAGCTCAAGCCGCACGCCGCTGCGATCCCGATCCGGGTGGAATCACTTCCCACCGTGGAGACGCTGCTCGGCGATGGAAGCGACAATCCGATCACTCCCGGCGTCCTGGGCCTCTTCGTCGGCCCGAGCCTCAAGGAATCCGACGAAGTCGCAGGGCTCTCCGTTCCTCCGGTGATCTTCGTCTACCAGCGCAATCTCGAGCGGTTCTGCCAGACGCGGGAGGAGCTCATCTACGAGATCCGCCTCACTCTCTATCACGAGTTCGGGCACTACCTCGGGCTGAGTGAGGAGGACCTCGAGGAACGCGGCCTGAGCTGAGAAGTGGCGCCAGCCTGGGGGCCCTCACTGCGCGGGCGCGGTCCGTTTCGGCGCCGGCCGATCGGGCGAAGGATCAGGGAACTCCGGACGCCCAGCCTCCCTCCAATGTGGTACTGTTCCTATGCTCGCGAAATGCCGCATAGGTTGGGAGGATCCCGAATGCGCTACTCACCAACGTCGTGTCCAAGCCCAGTACTTCTCGCTGGGACCTTGGCTACCGCAGCCTTGTTCGGACTCTCTGGAACGGCGTCTGCCGATCCCGAACCGTTCGCTGACGCGTCCTCATGGATCCCCCGACACTTCCAAGTCGAGATCGCTCAGGGTCAAGACATCGAGCAGATCGCGAGTGACCACGGACTCGCCATCGAGGAGTCGCTCGGTTCCTGCCATCTCCTCGTCTCGAACGGGGAGATCGAAGATGTCGAGTATCTGGACGACCTGGTGGCCGACGCCAGGCTCGACTGGGCGGAGCTCGCGTATCGGCAGCACACTCCAGAGAGCACCCGTCAGATGGTCGTCGCGGTAGTCGGGGCGACCGTCGATGAGTTCGCAACCCAAGACGTCTACAACCATCTCGGGCTCGGCCTCCTCCACAGTCATACCTTGGGGGCTGGTACGGTCGTCGCGGTCATCGATACCGGCGTCGACGTGAAGCACCCCGCGCTTTCCGAGCACATCGTCGCTGGCGGCTACGACTTCATCGCGAACGACGCGTCGCCGTGGGAGACGAGCAACAACGTCGACGACGACGAGGACGGGCTCGTCGACGAAGCCGCCGGCCATGGCACCATGGTGGCTGGAATCATTTCGCTCGTCGCTCCCGAGGCAGGGATCCTCCCGATCCGCGCACTCGACGACGACGGGAACGGCACTGCATTCGGAGTCGCCCGTGCGATCAACTACGCGACAGAAGCCGGAGCCGACGTCATCAACCTCAGCCTCGGGCTTCCCGAGTTCAGTATGGTCATCGAACGGGCGGTGCAGCACGCTCGCGAGTCCGGCGTCATCGTCATCGCTGCGGCAGGAAACGACGGGACGGATGAACCGCCCTACTTCCCCGCGAGCAGCACGGCGACGCTCTCCGTCGCGTCGCTGGGCAGCGCCGACATCAAGTCGGACTTCTCGAACTACGACGAGACCGTGAGCCTGTCTGCTCCAGGCGAGCGGATCCTGGCCCCCTACATCAACGGCGAGTGGGCTGTCGGATCCGGCACCTCCTTCGCGGCTCCTTTCATTGCGGGACAGGCAGCACTGGTCCTCTCTGCGTTGCCTAGCCTCGGAACGGACGCACATGAGGCCGCCGTGCGCGGTGGCACCGTCCGCGTCGATCAGCTCATCGACAACATCCCGTACCAGGGAATGCTCGGCTCGGGCCGGTTCGATGGACAGCGCACCTTGGACGCGATCGACGGACAGACTTCCGAGCTCGCTCTCGCAGAGGGCCCGTCCCGAGAACTGGCCCGTTGGACCCCGAACCCGCTCCCGAACGGCCGAATCGCCGTACTCGAACTCCTGGCTCCTGGCGTAGAGACCGCGGATGTCTCTGTCGCGATCGTGGACGCGTCGGGTCGCGTGGTGAGGACGCTGAGCGCCCCCAACGGTCAGCAGATCGAGTGGGACGGAACCACGGACCTCGGAGATCGCGTCCCGGCGGGCATGTACTTCGCGAGGCTGTCGATGTCCGGTGGAGACTTGGGGCCGAGTCGCGTCCCGACCCGAGTTCTCGTCGTCGACTGATCCGCTCGTCGCGGACGTCCCGTCCCGTCGGCTAAGCCGTGGCTGAGGACATCCGCTGATTGCGGTCGCGTCGCGCGAACAAGATCGCTCCGAGCGCAAACATTCCTATGCTGAAGAGCTGCGCCGTCGTGAGGCCGAAGGCGACATCCGGGTTTCGTCGCCAGAACTCGACCACGAAGCGCTCCGTCCCTGCCAGCATGAGGTAGAGCCCGAACTGGCCCCACGGTGCCCAGGGACGAGTCCGCGTCTTCCAGAGGACGAGGAGTGCGACTCCCATGAGGGCGATCTCGTAGAGCGGCGTCGGATGGACGCGCTCGCCGGGCAGAGTCGGAACGACGCCGTTGGGGAAGGCCATCGCCCAAGGGACATCGGTCGCATAGCCGTAGTCCCCGTCGCCTGAGACCAGGCATCCCACCCGTCCCACCATGTATGCCATGACCAGTGCAGGAGCGAACGCATCTGCGAGGTCCGCGAACGAGTGGCCGTACTTCCGGCTCAAGAGGAAAGTCGCGACCACTCCGCCGACGAGGCCGCCGTACCAGACGAGCCCAGCCCCGCTGAACACGCCCTTGATCCAGTTCCCCTCCAGCACTTGAGGGTTGAACACGAGGAAGTTGATCTTCGCGCCGAGGAAGCCTCCGAGCATGGCCGCCATCGAGTAGTTGTTCCAGATCCCCTCGGGATAGCCGCGTCGATCGAGCTCTAGCTTCACGAGCCAGCTTCCCGCGAGGAGCGCGAGAGCGGCCATGAGACCGAACGAGTAGATCTTGATCGGCCCGAACTCGAAGAGCACCGGAAGCATGGAGACTCCTTCCTCGTCGCGACTCGCATCCGCGAGGTCCGTCCCGCGGATCTGACGGAGAGTAGCACTCCCAGCTCCAGAGCGGAGCAGCCGCGTACACGAGACGGCATTCCGGCCTTCTCCGGACCGGTCAGGCAACGCTATCCTCCCGTCTTTCAACCTCGAAGTGGGAGATCCGTTCATGGACGCGCCGGTCAGAGTCAGGTTCGCACCCAGCCCCACGGGCTACCTCCACGTCGGGGGGCTCCGAACCGCCCTCTACAACTATCTGTTCGCCCGCAAACACGGCGGGACGTTCGTCCTGCGGATCGAGGACACGGATCAGAGCCGGTACGTGGAAGGCGCCGAGGAGTCACTGCTCCGTTCGCTCCGTTGGGCCGGTCTCCAGTACGACGAGGGACCGGACGTCGGGGGAAAGTACGGACCGTATCGGCAGTCGGAGCGACTCGCGCTCTACCAGGAAGCAGCCGAGGAGCTCCTCCGCGCAGGCCATGCGTACCGCTGCTACCGGACGCCGGAGGAGCTGGAGCAGCTTCGCGAAGAGCACCAGAAATCGAAGAACCCGAACCGTCTCGACGTACGCCTCCCTCGCGAGGAGTCCGAGCGGCGGGCGGCTTCCGGCATGCCCTCCGTGGTGCGTCTGCTCGTCCCCGACGGAGAGACCATCGCGTTCGAGGATCTGGTCCGCGGTCCGGTCGCGATCTCGAGCGACATCGTGGACGATCAGATCCTGCTCAAGTCCGACGGGTTTCCGACCTACCATCTCGCGAATGTGGTCGATGACCACGCCATGCAGATCTCGCACGTGATCCGCGGCGAGGAGTGGCTCCCATCGGTCCCGAAGCACCTCTTGCTCTATCGCTACCTCGGGTTCGAGCCGCCTCGGCTCGCGCACCTTCCGCTCCTCCTCAACTCGGACCGGTCCAAGCTGAGCAAGCGCCAGGGCGACGTGGCGGTGGAAGACTACCGGGACAAGTCGTTCTACCCGGAGGCCCTTCTCAACTTCGTCGCGTTCCTCGGATGGAATCCCGGGGACGACCGAGAGATCTTCAGTCGAGATGAACTAGTCGAGGCGTGGTCGCTCGAGCGAGTGAACAAATCGGGCGCGATCTTCAACCTGGACAAGCTCGCCTGGTTCAACCAGCAGTACGTCCGGATGCGTCCAGATGCCGAGTTGGCGGAGGAGCTCCGGCCCCACCTCGCCGCACGCAACTGGGATCACTTCGACACCGCGTACTTGGCCCAGGTCGCGCAGCTGATGAAAGAGCGCGTGACCTTCGTCTACGAGATCCCGGAGCTAGCGCCGTACTTCTTCACGGAGCCGACAGAGTACGATGCGGACGCAGTGAAGAAGCGTTGGAAGCCGGAGAGTGGGGAGCGTCTGAAGGTCCTGTCTGGTGCCTACTCGTCCCTGGCCGAGTGGCACGCCGACGAACTCGAGTCGACCCTACAGAAGACGGCGGAGACGCTCGCCGTCGGTGCCGGACAGCTCATCCACCCGACGCGCCTCGCCGTGAGTGGGGTCGGCGTCGGTCCCAGCCTCTACCACCTGCTGGAAGTGCTGGGCCGCGAGCGTTGCCTGGTGCGCATCGAGCGCGCGATCGAGTCGCTCGGTTAGCCGGGACAGCACTTCGCGCGGACTTCGCAGGCGGAAATCATCTCGGCAAAAAACAAGATCGCGAAGAGGCTACCCTCTTCGCGATCTCGAATCGTCTTACGCGGAAGGATTACTTCGCGTAGATCGACTTGACGGCACCCCAGGTCGACTCGATGACCGGGTTGGTGCACGGCGTGCTGCAGCTGACGCTGAGGTCATAACCGCTGCCGTCCGCGAGGCCGTTCCAGCCGTCGACGACGGCGTAGTACGTGCCAGCACCGAGGGCGGCCGTGACGTTCTCGGAACCGCTGGTACCGAGAGACGCATCGATGCAGTCGCCCGGATCGCAGGAACCGAGGACGAAGAGGTCGAGGTCGTTGTAGCTGCCGTGGGCATAGGTCACGTCGACGGAGACCGTGCCGGCGCCACCAACGCAGAACTCGACGACACCCTCTTCGGCACCGTCATAGCTGAGAGTGGTACAGCCGTAAGCGGCGACCGTACCACCAGGACCAAGCGGACCGCTGGCGCTGCCACCGCAAGTGATGGACGCTGCGCCGCTGCAGTCGAGAGCGCCTTCACCAACGCCCGTCGGGCCCTGGTTCGCATCTTCCTTCGGACCAGCGAAGGCAGCGCTAGCAACGACAGCCAGAGCAGCGAGGCTGATAGCAATCTTCTTCATGACGAACTCCTATGATGTTTTATCTCGGACCTAATTAGGTACAGATTCGGCAGAACCGCTCTCCCAGGTGGCAGGACCACCGATCGACGCCAAATCGACTCGGGAGAATGGTCACGCAGGAAGATATTACAGAATTCTTCTACCACCATCAAGCATAGCTTACCGTGTGACCGACTATTTCGATCAACCTCAACGGACACAACGCACTAACCCGTCGGGACCGGGCCGGCGGCAGCCCAATGCAACTCTTTATATTGGAACTATTTAGCAGCTTTGAAGGACGTCACGGAACGCTGGAGTCCCTCGGACTCCGGCTTCAGAGAAAGCGCACGCTCAGCCTCACGGAGCGCTTCTTCCTCTTTGCCCTGGAGGCGCAGCGCATGGGCTAGACCGAGATGGGCTTCCGCCCAGGCCGGGTTCCGGCGCAGAGCGGAGCGGAACCGGGCTTCCGCCGCCACTCCGTCCTGCTCCCGCAGGTCGAGACCACCCAGGCGGAAGAGCGCGGAGACTTGGGTCGAATCCTGACGGACGACCTGCTCGAACGCTTCCCGTCCCCGATCCATCTCCCCGATCGAAACGGCAGCCTCCCCGAGCTGGAAGTACCCGTTCGGGTCCGCGGGCCGAAGCTCGGTGTACCGCTGGAAGGAGGTCACGGCGGCAAACCGATCCGATTGGGCCATCTGAATCGAACCGAGATCGAACCAAGCTTGGGCAAGACTGGAGTCGGCACGAACGGCATGCCTCAGCAGCTCTTCGGCTCCGGACAGATTCCCGCCCTTGATCTCGAGGCTCGCGCTGAGTGCGAGCAGCCGAGCGGACTCGGAATCGAGCGTCAATGCACGCTGGATCGATGCCCTCGCCGCCCCGAGCTTGCCCAGGTCGCGCTCAGCAGCTGCCAGGTTCGACCATCCGATCGGGTCGTCCGGCTTCCGTTTCGTGTACTCCGCGTAGAGTTCCTCCGCCCGCGCGAGGTCACCGGCCAGCCGAGCCTGATTCGCGGCGGTGAGCAGTTGGTTGTCTCCTCCCCTACCTTCGCGAAGTTCGAGGAGCCAGGGGTCCCGCAGGTCCTTCCGGCCGGCGCGGGTCGCCGCCTCGAGTTCAGACCTGGCGCGATCCAGCTCCCCCTGGGCACGTAGGGCGAGCCCCAGCTCGTAGTGCGCGCCCCGTGAGGAGGGATCGGACCGCACGGCCCGATCGAGAAGCTGAACGGCCCCCGCGAGGTCCCCTCGCGACCGAGCGAGGCGCCCAAGCCCCTCCAGCGCATCCGAGTCCTCAGGGTTCGCCTCGAGCACTTCGCGGAACAGTCGCTCTGCCGACTCATGGTCGCCGTCGGCGCTCCGGAGTTCGCCGAGGCGGATCCGCGCCGGTGTGTAGTCCGGAGCGATCTCGAGAGTTCGTCGGAGATATGCGCGACTCGGCCCGGTCTCCCCCCGGGCGGCTTCCAGGACGGCGAGGAGATAGAGGCTCCGCACATCCTCCGGATTCCGAGCCACGGCCTGTTCCAGGGACACCCGGGCCCCGTCCTCGTCACCGGCATCCGCGTAGAGGGCGAGACCGTAGTCCTTCCAGGCCAGTGCCAAGTCGGGCGAACTCGAGAGAACGTCATGCGCCGCGCGCACGCGTTCGGCTACAGACTCATCCACCTTGGAGAGTTCGGGAAGAGGCGGGATGTTCGCGGAGAGGGTGATCTCGGGTAGCGGATCGTCGCCCGCCGCTTCGGCAACCGCTCCAGCTTCCCCCGAACCCGACGAAACCGCTCCCTCGACCAGATCGCCGGAGTTTCCTAGAGCCGCCCACTCCTCGGAGGAGATCGGAGTCCCAGACCGGTCGACGAGACCGCGTCCCTTCGCGACGTAGAAATCGCGGTCGAGGACGGGCAGGACGACGGATTCATCGGTCCCGTCCGGCCAATGGATGCGGGCGACGGCCGAACTCGCAGCAGCGGGAAGTCCGAACGCAACGCGCGCTTCGTTCGACGAGGCATAACTGCCATCACGGGAGACCCGCTTCCTGGGCGTCGTGACGGCCCCGTCCGCGAGGTCGACCTGAAGCTGTACCACCGCGCCGATCGCCTCGACGTTCCTGTCGGTCTCACGGAGACGGAGTCCGAC
The DNA here is from genome assembly GCA_020633975.1 of Candidatus Eiseniibacteriota bacterium. GTDB lineage: Bacteria > Eisenbacteria > RBG-16-71-46 > CAIMUX01 > CAIMUX01 > JACKCR01. The sequence goes on from JACKCR010000002.1 coordinate 2,400,439, forward strand.
CCAGTGATGCCCGCCGCGCTTGCTCTCGTTGCGAAGGACGAACGGAGCCCCCTCGGCGTTTGCAACCACGACGTCTACGTCTCCGTCTCCGTCGAGATCACCGAAGGCGGCTCCCCGCCCCACAGCCTCCGGGACGAGCCACGGTGTCGTAGCAGGGAGAAGCTCCGTGAACTCGGCACCGCCGTTCGAGACGAAGAACTGATCCCGTTGTGCGTACGGCCACGGTTCGCGGGCGGCGTCGGGAGACTTGATGACCGCGCCGTTTGCGATATAGAGGTCGTCGTCGCCATCGAAGTCCGCGTCGAAGAACAGAGTCCCGAACCCCGTGAGAGGGACGGAGGGACTGATGAGGGACCGCACGCCCCAGTCCTCGAAGAACCCGTTCCCTTCGTTCCGGTAGAGAGTGTTGGTCTCCCCCGTCATGTGCGTAATGAAGATGTCCCAGTCTCCGTCGGACTCGAGGTCGGTGAGCGTGACCCCCATGCTCGCTTCCGTGTTCCCTTGCGCGTTGAGAGCAGAGCCGCTGAGGAGACCGTCCTCACGAAACGTGCCGTCCCCGTTTCCGAGCCAAAGGGAGTTCGGATCGCCATCGTTCGCGACGTAGATGTCCGGAAGGTCGTCGCCGTTGAGATCAGCGATGACGACGCCCAACCCGCGACCGTAGGAGGCGGAGATCCCGGAGGAAACCGTCGCAGTCTCGAACGTGCCGTCCCCGCGATTCCGGTAGAACGTGTCGGGTGCGGGCTCGAACGCCTTCGGATTGCAGTAGTCCGGCTCGCCGGATGGCGTCTTGCATGGAACCTGCGCAGCCTGGGACCAGAGGCAGTAGTTCGCGACGTAGAGGTCCAGGTCGCCATCCTGATCGACGTCGGCGAACGCGGCCGAACTCGACCAGCTCGCGTCGTCGACTCCCGCCTCCTTCGCGACCTCGCGGAAGCGACCGCTGCCGGTGTTGAGGAAGAGCTGGTTCGCACCCACGTTGGTGAGATAGAGGTCCAGGTCGCCGTCCCCGTCGTAGTCGCCTACCGCGGCGCCCTGCCCGTAGCCGGCACCGACGATCCCCGATGTCTCGGTCATGTCTTGGAATCTACCTTCGCCTAGGTTCCGGTAGAGACGATGGTGCGGACGCGCTTCCTCCGGCGACACTCCGGGAGTGAGCACACCGCCGTCGACGAAGAAGATGTCCTCCAACCCGTCCCCGTCGGCGTCGAAGATGGCGCAGCCAGGGGTCGTGATCTCAGGGAACCAGTAGTGCCCATCGAACCCGGTTCGGTGGCGGAACTCGATCCCGGACTCCCGGGCTACGTCTCGGAAGACGACCTCCGAAGGTTGGGCCCCGATCGACTCTGCGGCCCCGGCCCCTTCGCCCGCAACCGAGCTGGCGCCCGTCGACTCCGCCTCGCTCCTTCGGGACGCATTGTCTCCACCGCAACCGACGAGCAGCACGGACGTGAGGGTGGTGCCGAAGAGCCAGGCACGGAACGCCAGGTGGGTGTGGAGTCGCATTCTCTCCTCCCGTGATTCGGAACGGATCCATGAGCAGGGCGGTAACAGCGGTGCCGGCCACACGCCCCCGCGACTTCCTGCGCGTCTCGGCACGGCGGTCAGATCGTGATCCAAGTGCCCGCGTCCCCACGAATCGCCGAGGCGAGGTGGGCGTCATCGGTGATCAGAGCGCGTCCACCTCCACCTTCGATGAAGCGGCAAGCGGCGTCGATCTTTGGACCCATGCTTCCAGCGGGGAACTGACCGTCGGCCAGGTACCGTCGAGCTTCCTTCACACTCATCATCGCGACCGCGGTCTCTTCTGGCGTTCCATAGTTGAGTTTCACTCGGTCGACACCTGTGAGGATGAAGAGCTCAGGTGCGTCGACGTTGAGCGCGATGATGGTGGAGGAGAGATCCTTGTCCACCACCGCTTCGACCCCTTTGAGTTCACCCGTGGTGGACCGAGCTACAGGAATCCCGCCCCCGCCTCCACTGATCACGATCGAACCAGCCTCGAGAAGCATGGTCAGCTCGTGGCGTTCGACGATGCCGATCGGATCCGGAGACGGGACGACGCGGCGCCAACCCCGGTTTGCGTCCTGCTTCACTTTCCAGCCTCGCCCCGACTCATACTTGCGTGCCTGCTCCTCCGTGTAGAACGGCCCCACGAACTTGGTCGGGTTCTTCATCGACGGATCGTTGGGATCGACTTCCACCATCATGAGGAGGCAGCAAACCCGGGGTTGGAGCCCGCGCGCACGCAGCTTGCTCCGGAGAACTCGTTCGATCATGTATCCGAGGCCGCCTTGAATGTCCGCGCCCATGACGTCTAGCGGAAGGTCAGGCGCCTCTCCCTTGGAGAGTTCCACTCGAATCATCTGGTTCCCGATTTGAGGACCGTTCCCGTGCGTGACGACGATCTCGTACCCGGCGGCGACGAGTTCGATGACGCACTCCAGACTCTCTTCGAGGTTCCTATAGTCTTGCTCGACCGTTCCCTCTTGGCCGGAACGGGTGATCGAGTTTCCGCCCAGGGCGATTACCGCACGGCGACGATGAGGTGAGATCGGCACGGCTCAGGGCTCCTCGTGGCTTCGACCTGCTCCGGCCTACGCCCCGCGGGCGTCCTTACGGATTCGAGGGACGAATCCTCCAGGACGCCCGTGGGGCTCAGGGGGTGTGGGTCGGGCCTTCTCGGATCGGTGGTCTAGGTTCGGTCGTCGAGTCTGTTCCTGTCGGCTCCGTGCCGGGCCTCCTCGCCTCGAGTGTTCGGGCGGCAGGCTCGAGGAGAGCGCGTTGGACCGAAGCGGGGCGCGGGGTGTTCACCCGCGCCCCGCCGATTCGTACCGGTCGAGCCTACGTTACCGCGGGCACGATGGCATAGAGTCTAACGCAATTCGCCGAGACCTCGCCCTAGGGCTGTTGGCCAGCCGCCAAGGCCCGTTCGGCATCCTCCCGGGTCGCTTGGTTCGTGTAGAGGTGATGATACCGGCCCTTGAGCGCCAAGAGTTCGCTATGCGTTCCGCGCTCGATGATCCTTCCGTGATCCAGCACCAGGATCTGGTCTGCATCGCGGATGGTCGAGAGTCGGTGCGCAATGACGAAGCTGATCCGCCCGGAGAGCAGCCGCTCGATTCCCTTCTGGATGAGGCGTTCGGTGGCCGTGTCGACCGAGGAGGTCGCCTCGTCCATGATGAACACCTGCGGATCCGCGAGGATCGCACGCGCCAAGGAAACGAGCTGCTTCTGTCCGGTGGAGAGGCGACTCCCGCCTTCCCCTACCTCGGTCTGGAAGCCATCGCGCAGTTCTCGAACGAACGAGTCCGCACCCACCTGACGCGCCGCCGCTTCCACCTCCGCGTCCGTCGCATCCAAACGGCCGTAGCGGATGTTCTCGGCGAGCGTCCCGCTGAACAGATGCGGTGTCTGGAGCACCACGCCGAAGTTGGATTGCCACCAATCCAGGCTCCGATCCCGATACTCGACCCCGTCGACCAGAATCTCGCCCGAGGTCGGCTCGTAGAACCTCGAAAGGAGGCTCACGACGGTGCTCTTGCCGCTTCCGGTCGATCCAACGAGAGCTACCGTCTGCCCGCGCCGCACCCGGAAGGAGACCCGGTCCAAGACCGGCTCCGACGGGTTGTAGGCAAACGACACCTGCCGGAACTCGATCTCGTGGATCTCCTCCGCGTGGCCATCGGGCGCCGTTTCGAGCATCGCGGCGAGGTCCTCGTCCGCACCAAAGCGGTCTTCCAAAACCACGCCTGCGTTGGCGAGCTCCTCCTTCCGCGCGGCCAGAGACGCGCGCGCGATCTCGGAGTCGACGACCTCAGGCTCGGTGTCGAGCAACGTCTGGAGCCGCTCCGCAGAAGCCTGCGCGGCCTGGACCTGAGTAAACCTCGCCGCGAGTTCCTGAATCGGCATCGAGAACAGCGTGGCGTAGTTCATGAACGTGATCATCTCTCCGAGCGAGAGACCGCCCAGGCCCACCTTCACTCCACCCTGCCAGAGCGCGAGGCCAACACCGACACTCCCGAGCGACATCACCATCGGCAAGTAGATCGCCGACTGCAGCGCGTTCTGCACCGTGTGTCCGAACATGTCGGTCGACAGCACCTGGAACTCTTCGAGGTTCTTCTCCTCGCGCACGAGCGACTTCGTCGTTCGTACTCCCATGATCCCCTCGTTGAAGCCCGCCGTGAGCTTCGAGTTCGCACGCCGAACCCGTCTCTGGCTGTCGATCAGCTTCCTCTGGAAGATCGTGCTCACCCACCCGAGCGGCGGAACGATCAGGAGCACGAAGAGGCCGAGCTTCCAATCGAGCATCAACATCGTCGCGGAGATGCCGACGACCAGAGCCGTCCCCCACACGAGATCCAGAGTGGTCCACGGCAGGACGCTCGCGATCGTGCCGATGTCCGAGGTGAGCCTGGCCATGAGCCAACCGACCGGACGCTTGTCGTAGAAGGAGAACGAGAGCTCTTGGAGCTTCCGGAACCCCTTCTTCCGCACGTCGTAGGCGAAGCCGGTCGAGATCCGGCCGGCCTGCTCGATGAAGAAGTACACGACGAACGCGAACAGCGTCGCGAGCGCGATGTAGATCCCGATCCAACGGAAGAGCTCCGTGCCCCCGCCGACCGTCGCATCGTCCACGATCCGCCCGGTCACCCAGGGCAGAGCGACGTCGACCAATGCAATGACGAGTCCGGAGATCGCCATCGCCCAGAGCGGACGACGATACGGACGCGCGTGCGAGAGGATCCGTCGCCACAACTGAGTGTCGATCCGATCGGCTCTCGCGTCGTCTTCGAACCATTCTTGAGACATTTGCCTTACCTCTGCGTCGTCGCGAGCTCCTCGAGATCCTTCTCGAGGTCGTCCTCGAGCGAAGTCTGGATCTCCCAGAGTCGCCTGTAGAGTCCGTCTTGGCGGGATAGCTCCGTGTGCTTCCCGCTCTGGACGATTTCACCTTTCTCGATCACGAGAATCCGATCTGCGTGCATCAGGGTGGAGAGGCGGTGCGCGATGACGATCGTCGTCTCCCGACCTCTCCGGCGCCGGAGCGCTTCCAGGATCATCTCTTCCGTGTCCGTGTCGACAGCACTCAGCGCATCGTCGAGGACGAGTACCGCCGGCCGGTCGAGGAGAGCGCGGGCCAGCGCAACTCGTTGCCGTTGTCCCCCGGAGAGAGTGACGCCCCGTTCTCCAACCAAGGTGTCGTACCCCTCGTCGAACTCCGCGATGGAGTCGTGGAGGCACGCATCACGTGCCGCCGCTTCCACCTCGGTGTCCTCGGCAGACCACCGTCCGAGCCGGATGTTCTCCCGCAGCGACTTGGAGTAGAGGAACGGCTCCTGGAGCACAGCGGCCACCTGCTCGCGCACTCGCTTCCGCGAAAGCGTCGAGAGATCGGCCCCGTCGAGCAGGATCCGGCCGTCGTCCGGGTCATAGAGACGGAGCAGCAACTGGATCAGCGTCGACTTCCCTGCACCCGAAGGACCGAGCAGAGCGAGTGTCTGGCCCGGTGTTGCCTCGAACGACACTCCCCTCACCACCGGCGCGTCTTCGTGCGCGAAGCACACGTTCTCGAACACGACGTGTCCGCGCTTCGACTCGAGCGTCTGGGGCGCCTCGGGTTCGGCTTCCCTCTCCGCCTGCAGGATCTCGCCGATCCGCCCGATCGCGACCGTGGCCTTGCCGAGCTCGGTGAGGATCCGGCCCAACATCCGGACCGGCCAGAGGAAGAGATTCACTGCGGCGAGGAAGAAGTAGAACGTCCCCGCTGGAAGCGACCCATCCGCCATCCAATGTGCGCCGAACCCGATCACGAGCGCGAGCTGCGTCATGCACAGGAAGTCCGACGTCGACCAGAACCGGGACAGAAGCCGGAAGAGGTCGCGATCGAGCTCCTTGTGGGCCCGATTCTTCGCCTCGAACTTGGCTTCCTCGTGCTCCTGACGATGAAACGCCCGGACCACCCGGATCCCGGTCAGGTTCTCCTGGAGCGTCGCGGTCATCGCGCCCTCGGCCTCGTCCACTTCCTGGAACTTGCTCTTCACGCGGCGGAAGAACAGAGCCGAGAAGAGGACGATCGGGACGAGAAGCAACACCGAGACCCCGGTCATCCGCGCGTCGAGCGAGAGCATGAGCGGAATCGGCAACAGCATCAGGAAGATCGCCCTGCCGATCTCCACGACCTGTCCCGAGAGGAAGCTCCGCAGAGTCTCCACGTCCGAGGTGCACCGCTGCACGAGATCGCCCGTCTCGGACTGATCGTGGAACCTCACGGGAAGGTGCTGGAGCTGGTCATAGAGCCGATCCCGCACGCTCCTCGCGATCTCTTGGCTCGCGATAGCCGACCAACGACCCTTGAGGTAGATGAAGACCGCCGCGCAGAGAGTGAGCACGACTACGGCGATGGCCGGTGCCCACAGCATCTCGCTGAGGTTCTCCCGTCCACCCGACCAGCGCACGACCGCCTCGACCCAAGGAGCCGAGTCCGTCCCGTCGGGAAGAAGGGCCCCGTCGATCACGGCCTGAGGCACGAGCGGAACGAGGTATTGAAAGCACGAGCCCACGAGGAGGGCCGCGAGTGCGAGGACGTACAGGGTGCGATGACCCTCCATCTCCCGCCAGAGCATCCGATACTTGGAGTCCATGGTTCCCTCTCAAAAGGTTTCGGGTTTCGGGCTTGGTTGGGCCCGGCGACGAGAGGGAGATTTCGGCTAGAAACAGAAAACCCGCTCGTGCCGGGAGCGGGTCGATGGAAGGAAGGTTGTTCAACCTAGAACCTAAGCGCCCGCTGCCTCCTGCGGCTTCCACACCGCGATGTAGTTTGGAAGGAGCTGGCTGTGCATCAAACGTTCCTCCGAGCAGAACCCTTGGGTCTCTAGGTCCGATGGAGAATAGCTCAGCGGCCATGTCCCGCCAAACTCTTTTTTCGCGGGACATCTCCACCACCGCCCCTGCACGCGATCGTTCCGAACCGATAAGATGAACGGCATGTTGTGTCCGAGTTGCGGAATCGAGGTGAATGGCAGCGCACGCTTCTGTCCGCAGTGTGGGAATGCGCTCGCACTCGACCTGGACTCCCCCACCGAACTCACCGGCCCGGCAGAGCCAACGGCACCCGTCACGCCGACTTCGCCTCCGACGAGCCCGACGCCCACGTCACCGTCTGGATCTTCAACGCCATCTGGGTCACCGCTCCCGTCTGGGCCTCTCCCGCCGGGATCGCCGAGCAACCCGTCCCGTTCGTCCTCACCCTCCCGACTCGGAAGGATCGCCTCCGATCCGTCGAACACAGGGCGGTTCGCCTTCGGTGAGGTGGTGGCCGATCGGTACCGGATCCTCGGCCGGATCGGTGGAGGCGGAATGGGAGACGTCTACCGGGCCGACGACCTCAAGCTCGGCCAGGCCGTCGCGCTCAAGTTCCTGCCCGAGAGCCTGGCCCTGGACCCAGACCGCCTCGAGAGACTGTTTGCAGAGGTCCGACTGGCCCGTCAGGTGTCGCATCGGAATGTCTGCCGCGTGTACGACATCGTCGAGCACGGCTCCGAGGCGTTCCTCTCGATGGAGTTCATCGACGGCGAGGACCTAGCCTCGTTGCTACGGCGGGCCGGGCGGCTGGGCCCAGAGAAGGCGACGGAGATCGCGAGGCAGATCTGCGCCGGTCTCCAGGCTGCACACGAGAAGGGGATCCTCCACCGCGACCTCAAGCCCGCCAACATCCTGATCGACTCCGAGGGCGTCCCGCACATCGCGGACTTCGGCCTCGCAGGGGTCGGCGAAGAGATCGCAGGCCAAGAGATCCGTGCCGGCACGCCCAGCTACATGGCGCCGGAACAGGTGGCGGGCCGGGGCGTCACGATCCAGAGCGATCTCTACGCACTGGGTCTCCTGCTCTACGAGATGTACACGGGGAAGCGGGCGCTGGGAGGAAAGTCGATCCGGGAGCTCGAGGAGAGACGCTCCCAGCTCTTCACGCAAACGTCGACGGAGTTCTCGACGCTCGACCCGATGATCGAGCGTGCAATCACCCGCTGCCTCGAGCTGGATCCGACGATGCGGCCGAACAGCGCCCTCGCGGTAGCCGCGTCGCTCCCGGGCGGTGACCCGTTGGCCGCGGCTCTTGCGGCCGGCGAGCTTCCGTCCCCCGAGATGATCGCAGCGTCCGGTTCGGCCGGAACCCTGGCACTCCCGATCGGCCTCGGGGCACTTCTGGCCATCCTCGTCGGAATGACCTTGCAGCTGAAGCTAGCGCCGCACACGTTCGTCCACGAGATCGTCGGTCTTCCCAAGGCCGTCCCCGTTCTGGCCGAACGGAGCGCGACTCTGCGTCGCGAGTTCGGCTACCCCGACTCGCTCGTCGCCGATCAGGCCATGGGCTGGCTCTCCCGTCGATCCCCGATCGACTACGAGGAGTTCCTCGACCCGGAGCATCCGAGCTGGGACTCCCTTTCTACCGGCCAGCCCTCGCCGATCACGTTCTGGTACCGCGAAGCACCGTCGTACCTCATCCCATCGAACTTGGTCGGCGCGGTTGGACCGATCGATCCTCCCCTGACGACGCCGAACATGGTGTCCATCTACCTCAGCCCACGGGGCGACCTTCGCGGCTTTCACGCCGTGCCGAGCGCGACATTCGGAGTGCCGGACTCCCTGCCCTTCGACTCGGAATCGCTGAGCGCAACGAATGCAGGAGTGGATTCGCTGGAGAACGAGGCTGCACCAACGACCTCGAAGAGACTCGACGTGGCGAGAGTCTTCGGCGAAGCCGAGCTGGACATGGCGGACTTCGAGCCGGTGCCGCGGGACTGGACGCCACCTCACTTCGCGGACGAGCTGTACACGTTCCGAGGCCGGTACCGAGATCGTCCCTCGTTCCCGATCAACGTGCGGATCGCCGGGCTCGAGGGCAGACTGGTCTGGCTGGACATCGTGGAGCCCTGGGAACAAGGCGAAGGGCGTGTGTCGCCCGGCCGCCGCGCGGGGAAGGTGAGCCAGGGCATTCTCCAAGGAATGGTCATCTTCCTCATCTTTTCCGCCGCGCTCCTCGCTCGACAGAACGTGCGATCGGGGCTCGGCGACCGCCGCGGCGCCGCGAGGCTCGCGACCTTCGCGACGATCGCCATGGCCGGTTCGCTCATCGTTTCTGCGAATCACGTCCCGATCTTCCAGCCCGAATGGAACATGATCAACGTGACCGTCGGCATCGGCTTGGTCTTGGGAGGCCTCACGTGGATGATCTACGTTGCGCTGGAACCGTTCGCCCGTCGAATCTGGCCGGAGACCCTGATCTCGTGGTCGAGGTTGCTCCAAGGTCGTCTCAACGATCCTCGCGTCGGTCGTGATCTCCTCCTCGGGATCGCGGCAGGCACATCGATCTCGGTTGCCCGACCGCTTCTCGTCTCCTACCTGCCGACACTCGGGCAGCACGCGATTGCACCGATCGTCCCCCAGGTAGAGATCCTCGACGGGTTTCTGGCCTACGTCTCGGCCATGATGACCATTCCGCTCAACTCCATCTGGATTCCGATGGCGATCCTCCTCCTGGCGATCGGAATCCGGAGCTTGGTGCGGAATCAAAAGCTCGCGATCGCGCTGCACGGGCTCTTCTTCTTCATCATCTTCGCGCTGGGTTCGAAGAGCTTGATTGCGGTGGCCGCGATCGGCATCGGAGTCGCGATCTTCATGGTGGTTCTCTTCCGGCTGGGGCTGCTCGCGGTGATGGTTCTCTATCTGACCATCGAGCTGTACGGCCAGCTCCCGATTCCATCGAATCTCGGTGCGTGGTACGCCTGGCCGTCGGTCGTCACTCTGCTCGGGCTCTTCGCGCTCGCGCTCCACGGGTTCCGGCTTTCCAGACGCCACACCTAGTCACGTCTCGCGCGTTCGCCCACGAAGCGCACCGACGTCCCGAGGACTCGTGTCGGATCGACTGTCCACTGAGCTTAGCGGGCCGGAATCGACGCGAAGGCTCGGGAGAGACGCCTCGCGTACTGACGGATCCGTTCCGACGGTTCGCCAGCCGAGGCGAGGACGCTTCGTAGCTCGGGCAATGCATCCCGGTCCCGCAGACCGATCCGCTCTTCGTGCTCTCCGTGAAACCGCATCAACCCCTCGGGGTCCGTCGCACCGACTCGGAACCGGTGCATGACGAAGATCCACTCCGCACGAGCGAGGCCGACAAGTGGCATGTCGAGGTCCGTCTCGTCGAACATCGGAAGCTCGGGCCAGGACTCTTTCAGCGCTTGCGCAAAAATCCCAGTGCCGACGCGCTCGACGTACCCGTCCGGCCTGACGAGCCGAGCGTGCGCGAGCCCACAGCTGGGCGAGCGCGCCTTGAGGATGTATCCGTCGATCTCCCGCGCACGGAGTTCCGCGATCCGGCCGAGAGCGAAGCTTCGCATTCGGCTCGTGAGGTCACGATCACCCTGGAGCAACTTCGGGCGGCGCGGATCCCCGGTCGCGTGGAGATCGATCGGGTCGCGGGGTGTCCCGAGCCCGATCTCCACTTCGGGACAGACGCGGATCCAATCCACGCGTGGGCCGAGAACGTCGGCCACGAAGGCCTCTCGCCGGTGACCGCCGTCGTAGCGGACGTTGATGCCGAGAAGGCAGGACGAGACGGCGACCCGTGGCCGGCTCGCGGGGGTACCGCTCCCGACCAAGTGGTCGATGGAAGCGAACGTCACGTCGGAACGCCGGCTTCGAGCTGGAAGAGCACGGAGAACAGCTCGTCGAGGATCCCCTGCAGGGTCTCCCCATCCGTCCGCACCTCTTCTTCGGTTGGCGTGCCCACCTCCGCGGCTTCACGAAGTTCGAGGAGCCGGAGCAGGATCAGGCTCAGGACTTCGCGTCCCCGCAAGGGTCCCGATGAGTCGAACGGCCGGCTCGCCGTCTCACACGCACGTTGCACCTGGTCCGCGAAGGCATGGAACGAGCCCTGGGCGAGCCAGGTCGACATCTTCTGCACGATCCGGCGCGCTTGCGGGTGAGTCCGCGGAGCCGGAGATCCGACTCCGATCGGTTGGCCTTCGGCATCGGAAGGATAGGGCAAGGACTCCACCGTCTTCAGATCGACCTGGGCGAGCGGACGCGCCCCTTCGAGCGCGTAGATCCTATAGATCCGCTGCACCGGCGCACTCATGAGCAGCCCCACGAGGAGGAGCGGCGAGACCTTCGTCGTGTCTTTCCCGCCGACGAGATGGAGATTGTTGAGGCAGTAGTATCCGTTCCGGTCCACCGCAGCGATGAGGCGGTCTCCGGTCTGCCTGAGGAAGACCTTGGGCCGGCGGTACCGCCCGAGATCGAACCCGCTCTTGTAGATCCTCGCCAGATCGTCCGGATCATCCGGGACGAAGAGGCGGCTTCCATCCCACTCCACCTTGTACGGAGTGATCTCGGCGCCGCTCACGAGTGCGTCGCGCCAGGTCTTGGTGGCGTCGTCGTCCCGGTACACTTCGCGCCCACGCTTGTCTCTAACCAGGAATCGCGACTCGATCCGCTTCGACTGCACCGAGCGTTGTCCGTGCCTGGCGATGAGCCCGGAGTAGGTCCAAGCGACGTCGCGCAGACGGAACGGCGCGGATTGCATGGCCCGGAGGAAGTTGTACTCCTCCTCGTCCCGAAACACTCGAAGAGGAGCTCCGTCCGTCCCGCGGTACTGACTCGATGGGACGTTCACCTCCGCCGACTCGTAGCGGGATTCGCGCGCGTTCCGCGCATCTCCCGGCGTTCCGGGAAGGAAGGCCTGTGCGACGTTCCGCTTCCTCGCTCCGCGCGCGGCCTGGCGGTCCGCGTGGAGAACTCGGTTCCGCACCGTCTCGGGTCGTGCGACATGGTCTCCGCGCTTCCGTGCCGAGTAGAAGACCGTGTAGCCGATCTGCGCGCCCGGCCAGGGCGCAGCTTCCACGAGCGCGAGCTCCAAGAGATCACTCGACTCGACGAGCCGCGCGCGGATCCGAGAGAAGTGATGGCCCGACAGGATCGAGTCCGGCACCAGAAGCCCGTGGTGACCACCTTCGCGCACCAACTGGAGAGCGAGTTCGATGAAGAGCGGGTAGAGCGTCAGCTTGTACTGGGTCCCCGCGGGGTAATGACGCTCGAAGTACGCGCGTTCTTCCTCCATCGAGATCTGACGGTCGCGCAGTCCGAAGCTGATCCAGGGCGGATTGCCGAGGACGACGTCGAATCCCGCGTTGTCGCGCGCGAACACATCGGGGAACCGGCGCTCCCAAGCGAATCCCGGGGAGAACGAACTCGGCTCGAGTAGGAGCGCGTTGCCGATCTGAACGTTGCGGCCGAGGAAGGTCGGGAACTCGGGACCGAAGAGCGCATCGATCTCGTCACCGACGAATCGAGGAGGCTCGCCCCTACGGCTGCCGCGCCGCGAACCCGGTAGCTCCCGGTCCTGAAGAACATGCGCCGCCCAAAGGGACAGGTTGTGCGCCGCAGTACGCGCTGCGAGCGGATCGAGGTCGACTCCGTACACGCCGGTGAGACGACGGAGCCTGGCGCCGCGGTCGCGGCCGGGAAGACCGACGAGCGAACGCGCGGCTGCGAGCAGGAACTGCCCGCTACCGCATGCAGGATCTGCCACGAGGAGTTTCCCCGCCTGGTCTCCGGCCAAAGTGAGGGCCGGGCCGAGGACGGCGGCAGAGAGTTCGCGCAAAATCTCGGGCGGGGTAGTGAAGATACCCTGGCCCCGACTCCGCTCGCGGTCGAGCTTGAAGCCGAGCTTTCCTCGAGGCATCCGGACGAGACGGTGGCGCTGGCCATGTCCGTGCACGAGCCCCGGCAAGTCTTCCTCCGGCCGCATGGAGACGGCGAGGGAGTAGAGACGTCGCACGAGCTCCTGGATCTCGGGTAGCGACAGCTCCAGCTGAGTCGCGAGCGAGCGCGCGCGGTCGAGGCCGTCATGAAACGCCTGATCCCGAGTCGGAGCGGGAACCTCCGTGGGGGTGTGTCCAGCTCCTGAGTCCCCGAGTGACGGCGGTCGGGATGGGCGCACGCTCGGCACTCCATCCTTGGACCCGGGCTCAGCATCCGGCCCGAAGAGACTCGGCAACGGATCGCCGACCCGCGCGTGATTCCACTCCTCGAGGAGCCGGAGGCCGGGAACGCTTCCCAGTCGGAGACGCCGCCGGCCTTCCTGGAGCGGGGACCGGATGAGACCACCGTCTTCCATCTGGATCAGCCAGACGAGTTCGAGAGCGAGCGCATGGAGTAGGTTCCCCACCCCACCCAGCCCGTCTTCATCCGCGAGCGAGGTCGAAGGCACCGTCAGATCCAACGGCAGTTCGAGCTGGCCGGACGAGCCCGGCACGTCCCGACGGCCGGCCGCGAGGAGCAGCACGCGGCGGATCTGGTGGACGGTGTCTTCTCTCTTCATCGACTTCCCTGGTGGCAGCGCAGTACGAGGCCCCGAGTAGCGGTCTCAGCGGAGGACGAGCCAGCGCGACAGTGCGAGCTCGCGTCCCAACGGGTCGGACCAGCGCAGATAGTAGACACCCGAGGAAAGCGGGCGTCCAGAACGATCCCGCGGCGACCAAAGAACGGCGGTCGAGACGTCCGGATCCAGCGGGATCTGGGCCACCCATCGGCCGCTGACGTCGAAGAGCCGGAGCCTGCCGTCGCCGTCCGCCTCACCGGTCACTCCCAATGCCCCCCGACCGGAGAGAGCGATCCGCACCTGCCCCGTCCCGAGCCATGGGCTGGGCGCAACCTGAAGAGACAGGCCTCCAGCTATCCGCGGAGCGACCACAGGCCCGGCCAAGACGGTCCACTCCTGTGCGCCGTCATCGGCGGTGAGCCGGTACCAGACAGGAACTCCGGGCACTGGAGCGTCGGTCCGAGAGACACGGGCTCCGTCCCCACCACCGACGTCTTCCTGCAGCACCAGAACCGGGGCTTCGGCTCCACCGAACCCGTCGGTCGACCGCTCGACTTGGATCGTCGCAGGCGCTATCGGAAGATCGATCGTCAGCCGAACGAGCCCCGGCGCTTCCGGCTCGGCGGCCAATCGAGGCAACGAGACCGGCGTGAGATCGGGACCGGGGACGAAGAGAGAGTCGACGCGGACGTAGAACGAGCCGGCTTCGATTCCCCAGCGCTCCGGCGTGCGGTCGATCGTGTACCTCCCGTCCCCATCGGTCAGCACCGACGCGACTTCGTGGAGTGTGGTGTCGAACAGGCGCACGATCGCACCCTCCACTGGCTCTCCGCCACTCGCGCGGACCCACCCTTCCACGGTGACGCCCCGCACGGGCTCGAAGTCCACGCTGTCCGTCGTGTCGGCGTCGACCTCGAACACTGTCGCACGGGACGGGTCTTCCACCTTCCGATGGTACTGAGGGAGGAAGGGCCCGTCCGTGAGGAGAGCGATCCGGTAGGACCCGGCCGGAATGCACTCGAACGTGTAGAACTGGTCGCTCTCCAGCGGCATCTCCAAGGTGTCGGCTTCGGACGTCATCCGAAGTTTCGCCGAGACCACCTGTTCCATGTCGAGTTCCACGAAGCCGGTCACGACCCCGCGTTGCGAAGGCGGCAGCGGGCAGCCTTCCTGGGTGGCCCCATCGACGTCGACCCTCGTGAACACGTCGCCTTCACCGACCACGAGATGACGCGCCTCCGACTCGCGCGTCGCGTCAGGATAGAAGAGACGAAGCGCCGGCACGTAGACGACGTAGGTGCCTGCAGGTACGCCGACGAACGTGTAGAAGCCGAAGTCGGCCGACTCTACCGTGCGCGTATCCCCTCCATCGACCGTTCGGAGTTCGACCGGCGTACCGACGAGGTTCAGCCCTCCGGTCGTGATGCGCCCTCCGATCTCGCTCCCGAGGTCGAGTTCGATCGGCTCCAGTTGAGCTTCCTCACCACCCGCGAGGAGGACGAACTCCGCGCCATCCAATGCGCGCCCACCGCCCAACACCTCCGTGAGGTAGCGGCTGCCTTCCTCTGGAGCGACGCGCACGGTGTAGCTGCCGGGCTCGAGTCCACCGATCACGAAACGTCCGGTCGGATCCGGAGGATGAACCGCAGCCACGACTCCGGATTCGGTCACGGCTTCGATCTGCACGTCCAGGACGGGACTTCCGCCTAGCGCCTCCACCACCGAGCCACGCAGCCTCCCGCCCGCGTGCAGCGAGATGTCGCCCAGCTCCGCCGTCCCTCCTTCCGGCACCTGGATCGGCCCCAAGGCTTCGGCTGCGTACTGCCGGCCGGAGGTGTGAGGGTGGTCGGTGCGGATCCGGACCGACACTTCACCCGACGGAAGTGCGGGGAACTCGAAGCGGCCGTCCGCGTCGGTACGAGCCTCCACGTGGACCGCGCCCGACTCGGCGTCGACGATCACCCCGCCGACCGGAGGGTCTCCTTCGTCCGACGGACCGACGACCCGCCCCGAGAGCCGTCCGCCGGCTTCTCCGAAGATGATGTCGACCTGCACCGTGTCGCCACGAGCAGGACGAACGACGAGAGCTCCCGTCGTATCCGAGAGAGCGGGAGCGTACGTCGCGGGATAGAACCGGTCGAGCTGGCCCGCGCTGGACACCGAAGCGAGAGCACCGACGAGACATATGGGAGCCAGGAGTATCAGGAGCCGCGGACCGAGCTGCATCTGGAGGCGGGCCGACTCGGTGCGACGCACCCTCGGGTTCATGCCGAGTGCTCGGCCCGAACGACGGTGTGGATTCCGCCGCGCACGTGGAAGTCCCCTTCCACTTGCATGCGCCGGGGCGCACAGGCGGCGACCAGGTCGTCGAGGATCTGGTTCGTCACCGCCTCGTGGAAGTGGCCCTCGTCCCGAAACGACCAGAAGTAGGTCTTGAGGGACTTGAGTTCGAGGCAGACTTCGTTCGGCACATACCGGATCCGAAGCGTCGCGAAGTCCGGCTGTCCCGTCCTCGGGCAGAGACAGGTGAACTCTGGAACCTCGAACGTGACCTCGTAGTCTCTCCCCGGCTTGGGGTTGGGGAACGTCTCGAGCGACTTGCTCGGCTGTGTCGTCATCTCATCCTCTCGTAGTAGACGGGTCGTGCGGACGGTTTGGGAAGATCTCGCGGACAGGGTGCAACACCGCAGCCGATCGCGACTAGGTGTTCCGCCCGGAGGTCTTCGGAGATCCGTTCCGCGGAGAGTAGAGGACGAGAGGGGCAGGGAGCAACGCCGCTCCCTGATTCTGCGGGGATCGGCGTGCCGTTCGCGCCGCGTTCATCATGGCCACGGATGTGGGCAACGGGACCGTGGCCCTAGGGGCTCAGTCGTGGTGGTCGGCCGGCTTCATGGATTCCGCTCCTTCGAGAAGCCCCGCGAGTTCGGTGGGATTGTGGATGAGCACTGGCATGTGCTGCGGGCAGATCCAGAGCCGCGCCCCCCTGTACTCGAGCATGACCAGAGGCAGCTCGGCAGACGTGGACTTGCAGACGAGGCAGTTCGGGGTCCCGTTGGTCTTCGGATCCATTCGGTGTCTCCTTTCGAGTCGGGCGGGGCTCGAGATTCGCTCCCCGCCCGCTCGTCTCATTCGGTGTGTCCTACACGAAACTAGAAGACCACCGTTCTGGCCGCCTTGACCGATGTCAAGGCATACGAATCCTGACGACGGAGGTCGTGACGATCCCGGTGCAAACTCACGAACGAGCCGCGTCCCTACTTGAGCACCACGAGCCGCGAGGCCGACCGCCGTCCCGCCGCCTCGAGCCGCGCCCAATAGGTTCCGCTCGCGACACGATGACCGTTCTCGTCGGCACCGTCCCAAACGACCTCATGGGCACCCGCCGACAGTTCGCCCGTCGCAAGCGTTCGAATGCGACGACCGCTCACGTCGAAGATCGCGAGATCGACCGGCCCCTCGGCGCTGAGCGTGTACCGAAGCGTCGTCCGCGGACGGAACGGGTTCGGCATTCCCGCTTCGAGTCGCGTCGCGACCACGGGCAACACGCCACCTGGCTCGATCCCGGTGAGATCTCCGTCGCACGGATCCACGCAGAGTGTCGGGATGTCGTCGACCCCGTAGATCCACTCCACGGCCGCCCGGATCTCGTTCGAGACAGCCTCGACCCGGCTGGCGTAGTCGATCGAACAACCGCCGTTCGTGTCTTGGCCCGCGAGGTAGTACCACGACGCCCCGTCCAGCACCGTACGGAAGTTGTAGGGGGACACGCCTTCATTGACGATCTGCGCGAACCCCGTCTCCATGCCGTTCGTTTCGTTCACGTAGACACGGTTGCCAACCCCACTGCCGAACGGTGAGAACACGCCGAACCGGTGCGGGTCGGGACAGCCGTTCCCGAACGCACCGTAGGAATAGGTGCCGCCGGAGTGATCGGTTCCGTAGGCCTCTCCTCCGCCGGAGGGCGCCTCGAGCCGCACGCAGAAGTTCTCGTCGCCGCTCAACCCACGGTAGTCATCAGAGACGAGTTCCGCGCCCATCTCGTTGTTGAACATCGAGACTCCCGACCAGTACCCACCCGAGATCGCTCGAGGTCCGCTGAAGATGAGCCCCCTCCGATCCGTGCCGCAGACACCGGCGGTGAGGTAGTCGCTGAAGAGTTCGAAGTCGTCAGGGAAGAACTCGCCGTACTGACCGGTGTGAACCCACACGCCGCGATAGCCCAGAAGCTGTAGCACAGTCATCCCGTTCGTGTTTCGGGGATCGAGCGTGCGGTTGAGCGGAGCGGTCCCACAGAGGCACGGCGCGCGGTAGTCGAACTGGTCGCACTCGATGCCCGCCATGGCGAACGCGTCCTGGGCCAGGGTTCTCGCCCTTCGAAGTGTCTCGATCTCGAGGAAGCACGGGTACTTCCAGACGCCTCCGTCGTCCCGCCACCCGGGGAGGATCTCGAAGTCGTCGAAGTAACCGCCGCTCGTGTCGGGCAGGAGGTAGCTTTGGGTAGGTTCCGAGAGATAGTTCGCACTGATGAAGTACTCGACCTGAGTCCCGGGGAAGAGCACGTCGTCGGCAAGAATCTCGTTCGCATCCGAGAGTTCTGGGAAGCTAGGATCGAAGTCGTCGTCGTCTTCCCGGAAGTAGCTGCAGAACCTGTTCCGGAACGCGCTCGTCCCCTGCTGGGCCGAGTCCATGTACGCCCACGTGAACTCGACCGGGTTTCCGGAGCCTGCCAGGCTCGGATCGATCGCATGGCCGTCGGCCACCCGATCCCGCCACGTCGTGTAGCGTGCATCCGCGCCTGGGCCGACGCGAGGTAGCCGGAACCAGAGACGCGCTTCCCACCGGGTCTCCTCGCTCGAGACGACCGGGCCACCGATCGCAAGCGAGTCCGCGAGAATCAGCGGCACCGTATTCCCGAAGTTCAGGTTTCGAGATACGTCCGCTCGCCCCGGCATGTGGGGATCGTTGACGACGGTGTTCTGCGCGAAGCCGTCTTGGAAGTTCGTCCCGACGTCCCACACCACGGCTGGCGCGTTCGGGGTGACCGTGAACCGGATCTCGATGTTGTCGATCAGCGGCGTCGTGTTCGTGATCTGAGTGCATTGGTCTGGTGGGATCCCGAAGACGTCGCACGAGGCGTAGACTTCGTAGACGAACCGAACCTGTTCTGCGTCCATCGGAACAGGGACGTCGGTGCTCGTCCCGGACGCGCGATACCAGTCACAGGTCGGGTCCTCTCCAACGAAGAAGTAGGTGTTCTGTCCGACGCGCGGCGACCATCCCGATTCGCCCGTGAGGTCGCACACCCAGGGGTAGTACATCCATCCCGGCCGATAGAACACCCCATTCGCCCGAGGCATCACGGAGTACTGGTCCCAATCGGCGAAGATCTGGAGGTTTCCTTCCGCAGGAAGCAGCGGACGTACGTCCGACTCCACGTCGACCGGAGGGGTCACGACCATTGCGTTCTGCCCATATGGATGCTCGCCGTTGTCATCGTGCATCTCGAGTACGTTTCCGGAAAGCCCGCAGTCGCACGCGTCCTCGATGACGTAGCCGGAGAGAGCCGCCACCCCAACGAGCGATCCGACTCCCGGACAGGCCGAGGCGGTCCAGCCTTCGAGGTCCGACTCGAAGGCGTATTGACCGAGCACACTGCCACCGACCTCGGTAACGACGACGTCATCCAGAGCCATCGGCCCATAGGACGTCTCGAAGAGTCCGTCTTCGTCCGACCAAGCATTATCCGAGGTCATCTCGAAGACGATCCGGAACTCGGTGGCCCCAAGGAAGTCATCCGAAGTGAGAGTGATCGACTCGGTGGCGCCCACCGGCGGATCGACCGGGTGATTCCCCGCGAGCCCGATCTCCCCCGTGTACTGGACGATCTCGAACCGCTCTCCATCCGACACCCGCTCGAAAAAGCACGTGACGTAGTCGAAGTTCGGTTCCGTGTCATTGAAGTGGACCCAGCTGAAGTCGACGTCCGAGCTGGCCCCACGGCTGAGGACAGGTGAGTGGAGTTCCTGGCACCAGTAGTTGCCGTACCCGATGCCCCCGCCCCAGCAGAGTGCCCGTGCTTCGCTTGCGAACGCGCCGATGTAGGCGGAGCCGCTTCCTCGCAAGACAGGGGCCGCGACATCATTGAGTGGATCCGCATCCCACCCCGCGCCGTCCACGTGGCGTCCCCAAACGTTGCTCTGCGAAGTGAGGTCGGTAGCAGTGATCCCCTCGAAGGGATCGGCGCCGCCATGATCGAACGTCCACACCTCGCCAAGCACGGCAAACCCGTCGCCGTCGACATATCCGAAGCCGAGCGTGTCCCCGGCCGCGCGGCCGAGCGCACTAGAGCCGTTCACGAATCCGCCGACGTCACGTGGGTCGGAGGACGAGTCCCAGATTGGAGCCGACGTGGTCTCGAGTGTCGCACGACCCAGTGCGTCCCCTCCCAGGGACGTCAGAACCGCCCCTGCGAGGAGCGCGAGAATCAGGGGCGACGAAGTCCGACGGAATGCGAGTCGAGACGCACTGATCTGGAAGCGAGGATGCGAGGATGCGGGGCGAGGCATGAACGACCCCCTCAGGCTCGCTCTCGCGCGGGCCGCGCCGACCATCGGCACCCTCGCACGAAAGCTACGTTGCAATCAAAGAATGGGCGTAGCGGTCTCGGAGACCGCCGTCAGACGGGGGACCACATCAAGAATTCTACAGCAAGATGCTGCACAGACACGTGTCGGCGGCAAATGCGTGTATCCCCGTACTCAAAGGCTCTACGAGCTGCCGCCTTCGAGTAGAAGCCGCCGACGCCAAACGCTACCGACGCTACTTGAGCACCACGAGTCGTGAGGCGGACCGCCTTCCGGCGGCTTCGAGCCGCGCCCAATACGTTCCGCTCGCGACACGACGGCCGCTTTCGTCCGTCCCGTCCCAGGCGACCTCATGGGCACCCGCCGACAGCTCACCGCTCGCGAGGGTCCGCACACGACGACCACTCACGTCGAAGATCGCGAGATCGACCGGTCCGGGAGAGCCCAGGGAGTACCGAAGCGTGGTACGCGGATGGAACGGATTCGGCATGCCTGGCTCGAGCCTCGTCGCAACCGCGGGCAAGAAGCCACCCGGTTCGATCTCGGTGAGATCCCCGACGCACGGATCCACGCAGAGCGACGGAACGTCCTCGACGCCGTAGATCCACTCCACCGCGGCACGGAGTTCGTTCGAGATCGCTCCGACCCGACTGGCGTAGTCGACGAGACACTCGCCGTTCGCGCCCTGGCCGGCGAGGAGTTCCCAAGCCGTACCGTCGAGTACGGTCCGGTAGTTGTTGGGCGATACGCCCTCGTTCACGATCTGGGCGAACTCCGTCTCCATTCCGTTCGTCTCGTTCACGTAGACGCGATTGCCAACCCCCGTGCCTACCGGAGCGAGTACATGGAAGTCGTGCGGGGTCGGACAGCCGTTGCCGAACGCCCCATAGGAGTACGTGCCGCCCGAGTGGGACAGACCATACGCCTCGCCTCCTCCAGACGGAGCGTCGAGCTGAACACAGTAGTTCTCATCGCCTGCAAACAGGTTGTACTCACCAGAAACCCACTCCGCACCGAGCTGGTTGGTGAAGAGCGACGCCCCGGAGTAGGCCCAGCTCTCTCTGGGACCGTCGAGGATGAGCCCCCTCCGATCCGTCCCGCAGATGCCGGCGGTCAGGTAGTCGCTGAAAAGCTGGTGGTCCTCCGGGTAGAACAGGGCCCCGAGTCCGCCGTGGACCATCACTCCGCGATAGCCGAGCAACTGCGGCAAGGCCATGCCGTTCGTGTTGTTCGGATCCAGCATCCGGTTCATCGGTGTCACCCAGCAGGTGCACGCATCTCGATAGTCGAACCGGTCACACTCGATCCCTGCCATCTGGAGCGCGTCCTCGAGGAGTTCGTCCCGGGCCCGGTTGTAGGCATCGATCTGGAGGAAACAGGGATACTTCCAAACACCCTCGTCGTCTCGCCAACTTGGCAGGATCTCGAACTCTTCGAAGTACCCGCCCGTCGTGTCGGGCAGGAGGTACCGCTGCGAGGGCTCGATGAGGTAGTTCGAACTGATGAAGTACTCGACCTTGGTCCCCGGGAAGAGCACGTCGTCCCCGATGATCTCGTTCGCATCGGAGAGCTCCGGGAAGGCCGGGTCGAAATCGTCGTCGTCCTCACGGAAGTAGCTAGCGAACTTGTTCTTGAATGCGTTCGTCCCCTGCTGACACGAGTCCATGTACCCGAACGTGAACTCGATCGGGTTGCCGTCGCCCGCCAGGGACGGATCGATGGCGTTGCCGTCAGCCACTCGATCGCGCCAGGTTGTGTAGCGCGAGTCCGCGCCGGGCCCCACTCGAGGCACTCGGAACCAGAGACGGGACTCCCAACGCGACTCCTCGCTCACGACGACCGGGCCCCCGATCATGAGCGAGTCCATGAGCACGAACGGCGGAGTGTTCCCGAAGTTGAGGTTGCGCGAGACGTCGGCCCGCCCTGGCAGGTGCGGATCGTTGATGACCGTGTTCTGCGCGAACCCGTCCTGGAAGTTGCACCCGTTGTCGACCGCGATGTGGGGAGCATTCGGGACCACGGTGAACCGGATCTCGATGTTGTCGAGTAGGGGCGTCTCGTTCGTCATCTCAGTGCACTGGTCCGGACCGATCCCGAAGGCGTCACAGGAGGCGTAGAGTTCGTACAGGAACCTAACCTGCTCGGCGTCCTGAGGTACGGGAGCGTCCGCAGCCGTCGCCGAGTCTCTCCACGGGAGGCATTCGGGAACCTCTCCACGAAGAAGAACGTGGTTTTCCTGACCGAGGAGACCATCCCGCCTCCCCGTCGTCAAGTCGCACACCCCAGGGGAAGTACATCCCACCCGACGGTAGAACACTCCGTTTGCACGCGGCATCGAGAACGTACTGGTCCCAGTGGGCGAAGATCGAGAGCTTCGCCTGCATCCGTGAGCGAGCGGTCGAACATCATTGTCCACATCGACGGGTGGGGACACGATCCACATGTGCTGGCCCATAGGGGTGTTCACCCATCTCGTCGTGCATCTCGAGCACGTTGCCCGAGAGCCCGCAGTCGCACGCGTCTTCGATCAGGTAGTTGGAAACGTCGGCGACCCCGAAAAACGTCCCAAACCCAGGGCACGCCGCGGCAGTCCACCCTTCCAGGTCCGTCTCGAATCCGTACTGCCCGAGCACACCGCCGCCGACTTCGGTCACGACGACGTCGTCCAGAGCCATCGGACCGTAGGCGGTCTCGAAGAGGTCGTCCTCGTCCGACCAACTCCCGTCCGAAGTCATCTCGAACACGAGCCGGAACTCGGTCGCTCCGAGGAAGTCGTCGGCAGTGAGGGTGATCGACTCCGTGGCGCCCACTGGGCGGATCGGCCGGGTGCGTTCCGGCAAGACCGATCTCCCCGTGTACCGCACGATCTCGAACCGCTCACCGTCGGAGACTCGCTCGAAGTAACAGGTGACGTAGTCGAAGTTCGGCTCCGTGTCGTTGAAGTGGACCCAACTGAAGTCGACGTCGCGTTCGCGCCACGAGTCATCACCGGCGAGTAGAGTTCCTGGCACCACTCGTTGCCGTAGCCGATACCACCGCTCCAGCAGAGATCGTACGCTTCGCTTCCGAACGCGCCCGATGTAGGCAGATCCAGCGCCGCGGAGGATCAGGAGCGCGACATCGTTGAGGGGATCCGCATCCCACGCCGCCCCGATCAGGTGACGTCCCCAGACGTCGCCCTGTTCGGTCAGGTCGACGTCGACGAACCCTTCCAGAAGGATCGGCGCTGCCGTGGTCGAACGTCCAGGTCTCGCCGAAGACCGCGAACCCGTCGCCATCGACGTATCCGAAGCCGGAGCGTGTCACCCCGGTGCGCGGCTGAGCGTGGTGGGGACTCGGACACGTATCCACCAGCGGCACGCGGGTCCCCGGACTCCAGAACCGCCGCGGGGACGGACTCCAGGCGGGTTCGGGCGAGCGCGATCTCCACCGAGGGGAGTCAGAACCGCACCCGCGACGAGAGCGACGGTCAAACGCGGCGAAACGGCCCGAAGGGAGGCGAATCGAGACGCAGGGAACGGAAGGCGCGAAGACGAGGTTGCGGGGCGAGGCATGGAACAACCCCCTGGATCTCGCTCTCATGGGGGACTCTCCGGCCATCGGAACCTCCCCACGTACGAAAGCTGCGTTTCAATCAAAGACGAGCGCAACGGTCTGGCGGACCGCCACAGGGGAGGGGGGCATCGGGGATTGTACAACTTCGCGGCGATTTCGTCGACATCGCCCTATCGAAGGCGCAGATAGGAGGTGCAGCGCAGAGAGAGGCACTTCGCAGGACTGACTCGCCGGCAACGTCCGCTGGAGGCCAACGGGAGGACCTCGGAGACCTCGGTGAGGGCCAAGGCCACGACGGACACCCGAAGAGCTGAGCGGCCACTGTGCGAGAGCCGCGGAGCTCTAGGGCGCCCGAAGGCGCGGACACCAATTCGGCGAGGCGACGGAACGTCGCGCGGCAGCTGCGGGACCCAAGCCAGGGGGCTCGTCAAAAATCTGGCTCGGTCCAGTTCCGGTCTCGGTTCTTGGCGCCGCGCCCGTCCACCCAAAACGCCACGAGGGACGCGCCGGCGAGTCGACATAGCGGTCGCTCCCACGCCTCCCCTGATACGTAGCCGGACAGTTTTTCTGACATTTCTCTCAACGCATTGTCAGACAGCTAGTTGACTCGCATCCTCCGCAATTCGTGGCGCCCTATTCCGGCTCCACTTCGACTTTTTTTGCCCCAGCCGACCGGATTCGGTCGCGTCGCGCCACCGGTTCCACCATGGTCCCCAGCCCGGAAGGCCCACTTCGAGAGGGCACACGGAGCCGAGACCACGGAAGCGGCTCGCGGAGAGACCTCCGCGAGGGAACCCGCAACTCCCGTCGCCGTATCTGCATCGAATGCGATCGTGGTGTCTGACTGCTGTCGGCTCCCCTCGTGGCTTCGGGTAGAACACCGACAGAACCGAACCGTACGCTACACTGGTCGCGCCAACCCTCGGTGCGATACATCTGAGCAGCAATTAGGACGACGAATCCTGACAGGGAGGAAAACGATGACGGCGACGATCGAGCGCCACGAGTTCCAAGCGGAGGCCAAGCAGCTCTTGGACCTCATGATCCACTCGGTCTACTCGAACAAGGACATCTTCCTGCGCGAGCTGATCTCGAACGCGTCCGACGCCATCGACAAGCGGCGCGTCCTGTCGCTCTCGGACGAGAAGATCGGCTTCCCTGCCGACCCCGAGATCCGGATCGAGACAGACCCCGAGAACCGCACCGTCTCCATCATCGACAGCGGTGTCGGCATGAGCCGGAGCGAAGTCGTCGAATACGTCGGCACGCTGGCCAAGTCGGGAACGAAGGAGTTCCTGGCCCAGCTGAAGGAATCACGCGAAGCCCCGAGCGCCGAACTCATCGGACAGTTCGGAGTCGGCTTCTACTCCGCCTTCCTCGTCGCGGACCGGGTCGACCTCACCACGCGCCGCGCGGGCGAGGAACACGCCACCCGCTGGCAGTCCTCCGGTGACGGCACCTACACCCTGGCCGAAGCCGAGCGCGACGAGGTCGGCACCACGATCACTCTCCATCTCAAGAAGGTGGACGAAGAGGACGGCATCGCGGACTACACCCAGGAGTGGAAGATCCGCGAAATCGTCAAGCAGTACTCGGACTTCGTCACCTACCCGGTCCGGATGGACGTGGAGCGCACGGAAGGCACGGGCGACGAGCAGAAGACGGTCCAGACGACCGAGACACTCAACTCGATGAAGGCGATCTGGGCCCGGAGCCCGGAGGACGTCACCGAGGAGGAGTACACCGAGTTCTACAAGCACGTGTCCCACGACTGGACCGAGCCGCTCACCCACATCCGCTACCACGCGGAGGGCACGCTCGAGTACACGATGCTGCTCTACATCCCGTCTTCGGCCCCGTACGACCTCTTCCACTTCCACCACCGCCGTGGCGTCAACCTCTACGTCAAGCGGATCTTCATCATGGACGACTGCGAGGACCTGGTGCCGACGCACCTCCGGTTCGTCAAGGGCGTCGTCGACTCGGAAGACCTCTCGCTCAACATATCGCGGGAGATCCTCCAGCAGGATCGCCAGATCAAGGCGATGAGGAAGCAGCTGGAGAAGAAGGTCCTGAGCGAACTCGACAAGATGAAGCGCGAAGACTCGGACAAGTTCGGCACGTTCTGGAAGGAGTTCGGAAAGGTCCTCAAGGAAGGGATCATGGACACGATGGGCGCGAGCGAGAACGCCGAGAAGATCCTCTCGCTCTGCCTCTTCGAATCCACCCATTCGGAGACGGAGTCCACGTCACTTTCGGACTACGTCTCGCGGATGAGGCCCGGACAGGACAAGATCTACTACGTCACCGGTGAAAGCCGCGCGCTCCTCGAGTCCTCCCCCCAGCTCGAGGCCTATAAGGCCAAGGGCTACGAAGTTCTCCTCCTCACGGACACAGTCGACGAGATCTGGACCGGCGCGTTCCCTCCGAAGTACCAGGAGCACGAGTTCGAGTCCGTAGCCAAGGGCGCGGGCGAACTCGGCACCGAGGACGAGCGGAAGAAGGAAGAAGAAGCGCTCGAAGAGAAGAAGAAGACCTTCGCGTCTCTCCTCGAGGCCGCTCAAAAGCACCTGGAGGACGACGTGAAGGACGTCCGTCTCTCCAAGCGACTGACGGAATCTCCCGCCTGCCTCGTGGGCGACGAGAACGACATGACGCCGCAGATGGAGCAGATCCTGAAGTCGATGGGTCGGGATCCAGGCAAGCAGAAGCGGATCCTGGAACTCAACCCCGACCATCCCGTCATGAAGACGCTGCAGTCGATCTTCGAGAAGGACCCGAACGACCCCCGGATCGCGGACTACGCGCAGCTCGTCTACGGGCAGGCGGTGCTCGCGGAAGGAGGGAAGCTCGAGAACCCCGCGAAGTTCACGAAGCTCCTCACGGACCTCCTGGCGAAGGCGCTCTAGGCAGGGTGGCGGTGCGGCTCGCTTGGAGTCTCTTGATTCCCGGACTCCTCCTCTGTGCCTCGTGCCGGGAGGAGTCCGCAGCCCAACTATCGGATCCGAACAGTGCGCCGATGTCGTCGACCAGCGCGTCACCGCCGTCGACCCGTTCGTCGCCGTCGACCGGTACGCCGCCGAGCGGCTCCGGCGCGGCTGCGACCGGCAATGCGTCGGGCGTTTCCGAACGCGCACAACAACGCGACCTCGAGCAGGGAGCCGCGCGAGACCTCGACTACCTCGCGATGCAGCGAACCCTTCGTCGGGCACTCGCCGAGACGGTACCCGGTAGTGGTGCGCTCACGACCCACTCCGAGGGGAACGTGGTTGCGGCCAGCGCCTCGGAACTGGAACGAGCACTCGCGTCCGCGTCGGCTGGGGATGTCGTGTTCCTCCCCTCGACCGTCCAGCTCGACTGGACCGGAAGGAAACCCCTTCGAGTCCCTTCCGGAGTCACCCTGGCGAGTGACCGGGCTGTCGGCTCCTCGACTGGCGCGCGGATCTACACGAACGACCTCGGGGCGACCCTTCTCGTCGCGGCAGACGGGTCTCGGATCGCAGGGCTGGATCTGATGGGACCAGATCCCAGCGACCGAACCTACCAGCTCGAACGCCTGGAGGCCGAACGAGGCCGAGACGGGTACTACACCGTCCCGGCTGCCATCGGCGTCTTGGTCGAAGGAAGCGGCGTGTCCATCGAGAACTGCGAAGTCTGGGCCTTCGGTCGGAGCGGGATCGAGCTCGCCCCGGGCACAGAGGACGTGGCCATCCGCCACTGCTTCCTCCACCACAACCAACGGATCGGACTCGGCTACGGAGTCTACCTGGACCGGGCCAATGCGCTCGTCGAGGCGAACTTGTTCGACTGGTACCGCCACTGCGTTGCCGGATCCGGCCTTCCGGGGACGTCCTACGAAGCCCGCTTCAACTTCGTCCTCGCCAACGCGAGTGGTCACGCATTCGACATGCACGGTGGAAGAGACCGCGGTGACGGTACGAACACCGCTGGAACGACGATCCGAATCCACGACAACATTGTCGAAGCGGGGCAGTTTCCGGCGGTCGTGATCCGGGGACGGGCCGAGCAACCAGTGGAGATCTACTCCAACCAGTTCCGGAACCCCGATGCCGCGTTCTCGATCGTCCTGGACGCGTCCGCGGACGCTGCAAGGATTCAGGACAACAGCTTCGGCGTCTCGTCCGTTCGGACGAGGTGAGCAACGTCTCATCCGCCGACCCACCCAGACCCACCTCACGGTCCGGCGGGCCCTACCCGGCCAGGCGGGCCCCACCCGGCCAGGCACACCTCACCCGGCCAGGCAGGCGACACCCGGCCAGGCACACCTCACCCGGCCCCGCCCCCCCCAACGCAACCTACCGGCCCGGGAGAAGAGAGGCTCCTGCGGCTCGCCCTCAGGTCGTTGAGATCTTTCGAGTTTTTCTCTGATGGAAACTCCCAGGTGCCTGCGCGTCCTCGAATGAACAGACACCAACTCAGGGGAGGATCAGCATGCGGAAGGGCCACCGTTCAGAACTGACAGAAGCGTCCATGGCGGGTGCGTCTCGATTGGGCAGAGGAGTCTTGCAGAAGACCAACGGACGGATGGGCGCCGGCTCCGCGCTCATGATCGC
This sequence comes from Candidatus Eiseniibacteriota bacterium, assembly GCA_020633975.1. Classification (GTDB taxonomy): domain Bacteria; phylum Eisenbacteria; class RBG-16-71-46; order CAIMUX01; family CAIMUX01; genus JACKCR01. The sequence continues at coordinate 2,428,536 of JACKCR010000002.1, forward strand.
GATCGCCGGCATCGTTGGAGCGTCGCCTAGCGCGGCGGTCCCGGTACCGGAAGAAGCGGGCTGGGAGCTTCTCTTCACCAGATCCGTTCCTTCGGCGCAGTCGGCGATCCTTCATCCGTCCAGTGGGGACATCTACGTCGGCGTTCGAGCGAGCAACAGCAGTGGTGGGCTCTACGAGTTCGACAGGTACGGCTTCGCGACGCAGATCGCGGGTGGTAGCAACCCCGCAGCTCTCGCTGCCGATCCTGACTCGGGCTACGTCTTCGTCGCCGAGGACTACGGAGGCCATCTCTATCGGACCGATCCCGATGTTGGCGGGCGTCTCGACTGGGTGGGAGGCTTTCACTCGGGGGACGACGATCCGGTCGGGATGGACTTTGCGCCTGCGGGATACTCCGGCCCGTTCTTGCTCCCCGGAGACGCCGTTGTCGTCGACCGCGGAAACTCCGGAGCGGACGAGATCTGGATGTGGAACCCGTACTCGCCCGAAGGCGAGGTCCAGATTCACGCCGACAACGGCACGTTGGCCGATGCCGTCGATGTCACGGTCAGCCCGACCGACATCTTCGTGGCGGACCCACGAGGTGGCTCTCCCGGAACGGTCTGGCGACTCCTCGCGGACGGCACCCTCGAAGCAGTGTCCACTTCGCTCGCCCTCGTCGACCCCGTCGGGATCGACTACGACTTCGCGACCGCTAGCCTCCTCGTCGCGGATCGCGGACTGGCCCAGCTCCTCCGCGTGGACGTTGCGAGCGGCGAAACGACCGTCGTCCTTTCAGGGCTGGATCCGTCCGTCACCTGGGCAGGCATCGACCTCACGTCTGACGGTCGCCGGATGGTGATCACCGAGAATGCGACTGGCTCCGTGCACTTCTTCGCACAGTGCGCGCCGCTCGGTCCGGAAGACGATTGCGACGGCAACGGGGTCTCCGACCTCTGCGACATCGCACTCGGAACGCTCGCCGACTGCAACCAGAACGGAGTCCCGGACGTCTGCGACATCGAGTCCGGCGCGAGTCAGGACTGCAACCTCGACGGCATTCCCGACGAGTGCCCGCAATGCCCGCCAGTCGAGGTGGTGTTCGTCATGGACACCTCTGCCTCGATGGACGGAGAGGCATCCGCACTCTGCGGCAGCATCGAACAGGTCACCGCACACCTCGAAGCATCCGGCATCGCCGCATCTTCTACGTATCTCGGGATCACCGCAGCTCCGGGCGGCGCCTACGGCTGCCTCCAGGGAACGGTTCTAGACCTCTACGGCGACGATGTCCCGGGCAATCCACCTCCGGGCATCGAGACGCTCCTCACCTGCCCAGGTGGCGACCAAGCTCCGAGCGAGAGCTGGGGACAGGCTACGTCGATCGTGGCAGGCCTCCATCCCTGGGCACCCGAGGGCGAGTCGATCCGCCTGATCATCCCGATCGGAGACGAGGGCCCCTGGTGCGGAGACCCCGCGAACGGCAACGACCAGCTCTCGATCGACCACGCCATCTCGGTCGCCGTTGCGAACGGCGTCATCGTCTCTCCGATCACCGGATCCGGCTCCTCCGAAACCGTGATCGCACTCGCCCGGCAACTCGCGGACGGAACCGGCGGACAGCAGTTCAGCTCGTCCACCCCATCGCTCGATCTCGCAGAGGCCGTAGTCGATCTCGTCGAAAGCGCGTGCGCCAGCTTCACGGACTGCAACGATAACGGAATCCTCGACAGCTGCGACATCGCCAACGGCACGAGTCAAGACGAGGACGAAGACGGCATCCCCGACGAGTGCGGCGCCACCTCAGGGCTCGGCGACACGTTCGCAAACGCCCCAGGCCACGACACGCTCGGCCACGTCGCCGCCCACCCCAACCCGTTCCTCTCATCGACCCAGTTCCAGTTCCGACTCGAAACGGAGACGAACGTCCGGCTCACCATCTTCGACGCCGCCGGCAGAAAAGTGACCCAACTCCTCTCCACCCACCTCCCCACCGGCACGCACACCGTAGAGTGGAACGGCAGAGACACGAACGGCCACCAAGTCGACGCCGGAGTCTACTTCTACCGCCTAGAAACCCCCGGCACGAAGCGAAGCGAGCGTCTAGTAGTGGTCAGATAGCGCACAGAGAGTTCGCAGCAAGGGCGCGGCCCCGCAAGCCGCGCCCCACTCAACTCTCACCTCAGCGAGCGACATCCGACGCAAAGCCCGCATGACCAAGCAGCGTAGAGCCGACGTGGAGACGCAGCACCGACGCGAAAACGCCACGCCCCAAGAACGTGCGACCTCCCCACCCGCACTTCACCCCCCACCCTCCCGGACCCCGTCCGGGAGGCCACCCCCCAAGCCCCCACGTCAACACGGGTACCTGGGGGCCCGGAGCGTACATATGAGTCCGGCCACCAACCGCTCCTGCCAACCCACCCACGCCAACCCGGCGATTCGGAAGCGGAGGGCCCCCAGGTACCCGGCCTCGACGCAAGCGCCCCCGGCCTCGACGCCAGCGCCCGTCCTAGCGCCCCCCTGCCCGCTCCCAAGCAGCCTCGGCCTCTTCCGTCCGCCCCAGGTCGCGCAGCAGATCTCCGTACTCCTGCCACACCTCCTTCACAGACTCGTCGTCCGCCGGGAGGCGTGCCTCGCGGATCTCGAGGACGCGGAGAAACTCCCGTTCAGACTCGTCGAGTCGTCCCATCCGGTGATAGAGGAGCCCGAGCCCGAGGTGCGCGTGCGCTTCGAGAAGCGGGTCCACACCTTTGCTCTCGAAGATGGCGAGTGCGCGGCCGAAGAGAGCCTCCGCTTCATCGTGGTTTCCCACGAGCGACTCGATCTCGCCGAGATTGGAGAGCGCGATGGCGAGTTCTGGATGGTCCGGTTCCAGGACCTTCTCACCGATCTCCACGGACCGACGGATGTAGGGTGCCGCCTCTTCGTACTCCTCGAGGGTCCAGTGCAGCGCACCGATGTTGTTGAGGATGGAGCCGATCATCGGGTGAGTGTCATCGAAGTGCATCTCCGCGATCGCTAGAGCACGCTCGAAGTAGGGAAGCGTCTCCTCCAACTGACCACGCTCCCAATGAGAGACGGCGAGATTGTTGTACGTACCGACGAGCCGATAGCTGTCGTCCCCCTCGGAAGTGCGAATCATCTCGATCGCTTCCTGGAACGATGCCTCCGCGCGGTCGTACTCACCCTTGCGGAGATAGACCGTCCCTAGGTCGTCCAGGGATCCCGCGAGGTGGACGCCAAACTCCTTGGGGCTGTCCCTCAACACTTCGATCGCGTGGGCGAGGTGTGTTTCGGCCTCGTCGGGTCGCCCCTGCAGGCGACGCAGAACTCCGAGCTTCGCCTCCGTAGACGCAGTCTCGGGATGGTTCGGGCCAAACTCGTCTACCCGGATTCGCCACGCCTCGGCGAGAAGCTCGCCATCCTCGTACTCTCCGAGGTTCACGTAGATCTCGCCGAGCGTGTCGAGGAGCCTCGATCGAGTAGCCGGTGCCATCGATGTGTCCTCACGCAACTTCTTGGCACTCTCTGACAACACGGCGGAGACGGTCACCGCCTGGCCCGGCACCCTCATCGGATCGGACACTCGAAACGTACTCTCGAGGAACTCAGCGACTTCCTTCGCAGCCCGGGCCTCGGCTCGTGCAGACTCCTCCGCACGGAGCGCGCGCTGTAGCCCGATTCCCGCAGCCACTCCTCCCGCGATGAGACCGAGAATCGCCACACCTGCTGCCGTAACTCCGAGCCGATGTCGACGGACGAACCGCCCCATCCGATACGTCGTGCTCGGAGGGCCGGCGAGGACGGGCTCGAGCCGCAGGTGACGTGACAAGTCGTCGGCGAACTCCTGGACGGAGGCGTACCGCCGTTCGCGGTCGCGTTCCAGCGCCCTGAGCGCGATCCAATCGAGGTCACCCTTGAGCCGCCGTATCCAACGCGAACTCTCGGTCTTTCGGCTCGTCGCAAGCTGCTCCGTATCGGTCTCGGGATCGGATCCGAATCCACGAACACGCGCACTGGGTCTGACCGGGTCGCGCTCCCGAAGCCTCTGGACCAGTGCGTCGAACGACGACTCGGCCGCGTCCCCCTCGAACGGACGCACTCCCGTGAGAAGTTCGTAGAAGAGCACGCCGAGGGAGTACACGTCGCTTCGCGTGTCGACGTCGAACGGAGAGGTTCCCGCTTGCTCCGGACTCATGTACTGCGGAGTGCCGAGGACTCGGCCGAACTCCGTGTGGAGCGTCTTGTCTGTGAGTCGTCCCTCCAGTGCCTTGGCGATCCCGAAGTCGATGATCTTGACCCGAGGCGTGCCGTCCTCCACCGAGACCAAGATGTTGGACGGTTTGAGGTCGCGGTGGAGCACTCCCTTCTGATGGGCGTGACGCACACCGCCCAAGACCTCCAAGAAGAGTTGGACTCTCGCTTCGATGGAGAGTTGCTCTCGGTCGCAGTACTCGGTGATCGGAAGGCCGGAGACGTACTCCATCACGACGTAGGGACGTCCGTCCGACGTGGTCTCGGCGTCCAGCACCTGCGCGATCGCTGGATGGTTCATGAGCGCAAGCGCCTGCCGCTCGCTCTCGAACCGCGCGAAGACCTCGGCGCCGGCGAGCCCGGGGCGGATCAGCTTGATGGCGACGCGACGTTTCACCGGCTCGGTCTGTTCGGCGAGGAACACCTCTCCCATTCCGCCTCTGCCGATGCACTCCATCAGGCGATACGGGCCGAGGGTCTCGCGCACGCGAACCGGGGCAAGGGTCGGGCCGTCCGGCGCTCCATCGGCGTCGAGAAGAGACACGAGCTCTCTGTGCAGTTCCGGATCCTCTCGCTCGATCCGCTCGAGTCGACGACGCCGTTCGTCCTCGTTCACGTCGGCGAGCAATGCGAACTCCTCCTTGAGCCGCCGGTAGCGCTCGCGGTCGGGCTCGTACGACCCGGCGAATCCGGTCGCCGTTTCGTCCTTCGGAGGCTGGTCGGTCACGAGTCGCCCTCCCCCGTAGTCAGCTCGCGGCGGAGCCACGCTCTGGCCATCCGCCACTCTCGCTCGACCGTGGCCGTCGAGATCCCGAGCGTCGATGCGATCTCCGAGGTAGTACCTCCCGCGAAGTAGCGCAGCTCGACGATCTGGACCTGCCTCTCGTCGAGACTCGCCAGCTTCTCGAGCGCACGATCGAGGTCGAGTGGATCGACTTCGGACTCGACGGCAAATGCGGCGTCTCCGGCCGAATCGAGCCCCGAGAGCGTCAGGTGCTGCGCGCCGCCGCCACGCTTGGCGGCGTTGTGCTTCCTCGCATAGTCGACGAGGACGCGACGCATCGCACGCGCCGCGAACGAGAGAAACTGCTCCCGGTTCTGGAAAGGAGACCGCTGCTCTTCGAGACGCAAGTAGACCTCGTGAACGAGCGCCGTAGGCTGTAGGGTGTGATCCGACCGCTCGCTCTCGAGCCGGTGTTGGGCGAGGCGACGCAGGTCTGCGTAGAGACGCTCTGCGAGCACGCCTCCGGTATCGGGGCCAGTTTGGTCGTTCAACTCGGTGTACCCCAGGGAATGAGAACGTCTAGTACTCGAGGTTCGGTTCGGAGATACAAGGATAGTAGAGTCTCGGGGACCGAGCCAAGTCGAGGAACCGGCCGTACGGGCGACACGCCATGCGGCGAACTGCCGCAACAAAGGAGCGCTATCCCGTGCCAACCACCGACACAAAGGTCTACCTCATAGGCGGCCCGCCCGGCGCAGGCAAGACGACGCTCGGAACCGCCCTCGCAATCCAGCTCGGGATCACGTCGCTCAGTATCGACGATCTGAACCGGGCCGTCGCTGCAGTGACGACTCCGGAGTCGCATCCCGGGCTCCACGTGATGCGGCGAACGCCGTCGCTCGCATACTTCACCGAGTCGACCGTCGACCAACTGATCGCCGACGCGACGCTCCAGCACGAGGCCGTGTGGCCGATGGTCGAGAGTGTCATTCGGTTCCACGCATCCGGCGGATCGAGGATCGTGATCGATGGCTGGTACATGCGGCCGTCGTGGGTCGCACGGTTGGGACTCTCCAACGTACGACCGCTCTGGATCCATCCGACGGAAGCCGTGCTCCGCGAACGCGAAGCTCGACTGCCGTGGTACGGCGAATCGAACGAGCCGAAGCGGATGCTGGAGAACTTCCTCGCACGGAGCTTCTGGCACAATGAGCTGATCCGCCGGGACGCGGAATCGCACGGAATGACCGTACTCGAGCAGCCTGGTGGGCGAAGCGTCGCGGATCTCTGCGACCAGATCCTGGCTTGATCACAATGGCGTGGCCGGGGACGAACGTGGATCGAGGCTTCGGCCCCAGCGTGCCGCGTCCAAGTCAGGGATTGGTCCGGCCCTACCCGTAGCGGATTCACCCACATTGCGGTTGTCCCGGATAGGTTCGCGTTTTCGACACAATGGTGCCAGTGAGCTGGTACACTCTACCGGTCCCGCAGAGGGGAGGCAGGCGTGACCGTACACAAAGCGATCCTCCTCCTGGCGGCGCTCCCCTTCCTGAGCACAGTCGACTTCACACTTGCTCGGGCCGCCACGAACTTGGATCCCTCAACGCCGACGCCGGCCAGCGTCATCGGCGCCCCGGAGTTCTGCCCGTCCGACGCCTTGATCCTCTATTGGACGGGGCACCACGATCGGGTGCAGCTCGATCTGTGCCGCACCGTTGCGGGCGAGGCCCGGGTGATCTGTTGCGTGGCGAACGCGAAGATCCGCGAGCGGTCAGAGAAGGCGATGGCGGCCGCGGGCGTCGACCTCACCCACGTCGAGTTCCTCGAAACCAGGCACGCCTCCGCCTGGATCCGTGACTACGGCCCCTACTCGACCTATCGCGACGGAGCTCTCGTCGTCACCGACATGAGGACGCCGGGGAGAGCCGACCCGATCCCCACCTTCATCGCAGAGCTGTCCGGCCTTCCGTCGCAGGAGTCACTGCTCGTCCACGCGGGCGGGAATCACATCGCGGACGGGAACGGGATGGCGTTCTGCTCCGAACACCTCTTCGCTGCGAATCCGTCCTGGACCGCTCCATCGATCCGGCGGGAGATGTCGGCTGCCCTCGGCATCGATTCCCTCGTCGTCCTCCCCACGCTGGAAGGCGACACCACAGGGCATTGCGACATGTACGTAAAGCTCCTCAGCGACACGCTCTTCGCGGTCGGTGAGTACGAACGGCCGGAGGACGGAGCAGGTACCGACGCCAAGATTCTCGACGAGATCGCGGAACGCTTGAGCTCGATGCAGAACTTGGATGGGCGGCGCTTCGGCGTCGTGCGTCTACCCATGAACCCGATCGTGCCGGGCTCGCTCACGAGCAATCGGAGCTACACCAACTCTCTCATCTTCAACGACAAGGTCTTGGTTCCTGTCTACGGGACAGACCTCGACGAAAAGGCACTCCGCACATACGCAGCATCGATGCCGGGCTATCAGATCATCCCGATCGACGCGAGCGAGTCGATCGAAAGCGCGGGCGCGGTCCATTGTCTTTCCAACCAACTCCACAGTGCGAACCCTCTTCTGGTTCTCCACGAGCCGACGAGGAACGCGGCCCCGGGGGACCAGCTGGTGCTCGAGTGCCGGCTCGTTCCTCGGTTTGCCGATTGCGAAGTGGAGTTGCACCTCGTCGCCCGAGACGGCGACGAGATGAAACCGGTTCCAGCGGTCCTGTCCCGAGGAGTCTGGCGCGCGAAGCTGCCGCCAGTTCGGGAGAGCTTCGACTACTGGTTCGAGGCGCGGGCACACACGGATGCTGGCGTCCTCAGGGCCACACTCCCGCGCGGAGCCTCGTCGGAGACATTCTCCTGCGAGGTGGACGGATCCGCGGATGACGAGGAGTCCGTGGCTCGAGATCGAGCGGAACGGTGAGGCGGTATCGGTATGGGCCCGACACGCGAACCGTTCTCGGGAGACGGAAGAGAAGGAAGAAGAGTGCAATTGGGTCCTCGTTGTCCCTCACCCCCTCGAGCGAGGAACTCTGTGGCATGCGCATCCAGTGGGAGCGCGCACATCTGACGTGGACAGAAAGGGGAAGGTCATGAAGCTCATTCGCGGAACCCTCGCAACGGTCGCAGGGTTCGCCCTTGCTACGTCGGCCTTTGGAGGGCCGAACCAAGGTGGAATCGTCATCGCCCACGTGAGCGAGGGCCTCGTCTACACCGACGACAGCACCGGCTACTGCGGGCAATCGACGCTCGAGGATTGCAAGGATGCGGATGCCCGCATCGACGGAACGGATGTAGCCATCTTCCACATCCTCGCTGCATTCGGCGGCACTCCCCGATTCTCCGGCACCACCATCGGAATCGACTACGACCCGGAAGAGATCATCCTCGTCGACTGGGGGGTATGCGGTGACTTCGAGCTTCCCACGGAGGCGTGGCCCGAGCCAGGGACGGGCGTCGCCGTGACGTGGGCGGAGGCACAGCTGACTCGAGTTACGGAGATCTACTGGTTCGCGGCATACAGCTACACAGGGAGCCCGAGCGAGTTCGTGATCGGACCGCACCCGCATCGAGGGATCGAGCCCTTCTTCGCCGACGATGACATCCCCTCGAACTTGGATGTGGCGATCGATACGGGCACGCTCGGGTTCAACATGGACGGGTACCAACCGTGCGCTCCGGAGCGTGCGTGCGCCATCGAGCTGAGTCCCGCCAACATCACAGCGTACAAACCCTGCGGAGGCACGATCCCGATCGACCTCAACGTGATCGACGCGAACTTCCTCGACGACTTCGCGGTGTGCGTCGGGTTCGACCCGAATCAGCTCGTCTACGACAGTGACTACATCGACCCTATCTTCCTCGGAAGCACGGGACGGGCGGTCACTCCAGTTTCGTCCCAAGACTGCAACCCGTTCTACTTCGACGAAGGGAAACGGCTCCGGGCGCTCACATCGGGAACGCAGGAAGGAGCATCGGGAAGCGGACGCCTCGCCCGGATCCGCTTCTCGATGAGCGGTCCCGCCACCGGCGTCACCCCGCTCGGGCTCGACAGCTGGGTCTTCTCGAGCACGGACAACCCACAGGAGCCGATGTACGTCGAGGCCGTGACCGGCACCGAGGTCACATTCCGCGACTACTGCTTCGGCGACTACAACGGCGACGGTGACGTCACTGCGTTCGACTTGGCGCAGGTCGTACAGCGGTGGCCGCGGTGCGAGGGAACCTCGGGCTACGACGCCCGCTACGACGTGAACCTCCTGGAGGCGGGGAACTTCTGCGCATCCGCGCCGGACGGATGTATCGACGTGGTCGACGCTCAATCCGTCGCGGGACGTTGGCATCTGGGCTGCGGCCCCGGCGCGCTGAGCGAGGCGACCGAGTCCCCTTCCGCCGAACGCCTCGTCGAGCCCTCACTACGGATCGCGCCAGCCGTCAGTATACTCACGGCCGACGTGGACGACACGACCTCGATCGCCCTCGTGATCGACGACGCCGCGGACCTTGGCGCGTTCCAGGCCGAGCTGACGTTCGATCCTGCGGTTCTCCGGGTGAGCGACACCAACCTCGGGAACCTCCTGAGCAGCAACGCCCGCACACCGTATGCGCTCGGGCCTCTGGTCGACAACGAAGCCGGTACCGTCCTCTTGGGAGGCTGTACGACCGGACTCGAGGCCGGAGCGACGGGCAGCGGTGTCCTCACTCGAGTCGTCTTCGACATCGTGGATTGTGAAGCGACGACGACCATCGGCATCGGAAGCGCCACGGTGACGAACGTGGCGGGAGACCCACTCGAACTCGCCGGGACCACGGACGGGTCGATCGAGATCCACTGCGCGACGACGGATGCGCCCGTGCCTCACGGCATCACAGGGCTCAGCCTGTCGATCCGCCCGAACCCGCTGACCACGAGTTCCGAGATCGCCTTCTCGGTGCCGGCCAGTGAGGGCGGGTCCGTGATGACTCGGTTGGAGCTCTTCGACACCGCCGGCCGACGGGTGCGGACGCTCCTCCACGAAGCACTTCCCTCCGGGCCGCACTCCGTGGTTTGGGACGCGCGCGACGAGGACGGACGGAGCCTTCCGGGCGGCGCCTTCTTCTGTCGCCTCCAGGTCGGGAACGAGACGATCCAGAGACCTCTCGTCCTGACCCGCTGACCTGAGGTGGGGCGGCCGATTCGATGGCCGCCCCACTCCCCCTTCCACTCCCACTCAGACGCTCCCACGCAGATCCTGCCGGCCTTGGACGCCGGGCCATTCGTGCTATGCTCCCGGCCGCGCTGGGATGCGCGCACGAACCTCATGGAAACCATCGGCAAATACAGAATCGTCTCCGAGCTCGGGAGAGGTGGCATGGGCGTGGTCTATCACGCCCACGACACCGTCATTCGGCGCGATGTAGCGATCAAGGTTCTCCACGAGCACGCGATCTCGGACTCCGCCGTCGAACGGTTTCATCGAGAAGCCCGCAGCGCCGGTCGTCTTTCCCACGACAACGTCATGACTCTGTACGATTTCGGAGAGTCGGACGGGCGCCCGTACCTGGTCATGGAGCTACTCGACGGAACGGACCTCCGTCCACTCACGCGCAATCGCCAGATCCCATTGCGTCGGAAGCTCGAGATCCTCATCCAGATCGCGAGGGGACTCGACTACGCGCACGACAACCGGGTCATCCATCGCGACATCAAGCCAGGCAACATCCAGGTGATGGAGAGCGGCCGGGTGAAGATCGTGGACTTCGGAATCGCCCGGGTGGACTCGGAAGCCGGAACCACGATGACGCACGCGAGCCTCGGCACGCCTCGCTACATGTCCCCGGAGCAGATCCGGGGAGAAGGGATCGACCGACGCTCGGACATCTTCTCGTATGGCGCCCTCGCCTACGAGCTCATCGCCGAACGGGTGCCGTTCGAGGGCGAGAACGTCACCACGGTGATGTACAACGTCATCCACAAGGAACCTCGGCCGATCCGGCTCGGCGATCCGAGCGTGGACGCCGAGATCCAGAGCATCGTCTCCGGATGTCTCGCCAAGAACATGGACGACCGCTTCCCCGATCTCCGGGGAGTGATCAATCGACTCGCGGCGTTGAGCGAGGATCCGCGCATCGACCGGATCCCGAACCTACCGATCGACGACACGACGGTGCTTCCCGGAAACAAGCCATCCCCGTCAGGAGGTGCCTCCGGCCCGGTCATCCACGAGGACACTGTTCCTTCGTTCGACCGGAGCCAAGTACCTGAGTTCCCAGTTCGCACTGATCGTGACCGCGAGCCCGACGCGGCCCCGGCAGGGGACGTCGAGCGCGCGAGTGAGCGAAGGTCGGCCTTGGGTGCTGACGGCGAAGGTGCCCTCGCGTCCCGAGCAGCATCGTCTCCGGAAACGACTTCAGCGACGAAGAGGACACCGTCCGATGTCTCCTCCTTTCCGGGAGCGTCGCTATCATCGCCGCCACCGCGGAACCGTTCGAGAGCGAAGGTGCTCTGGATCGCCGGAGCGGCCCTAGTCGTCCTCGCGGCTGTCGCGATTGGATCGCAGTGGCTAGGACGACCGAGCCCAGCGGTGCCGGATGGTGCGAACGAGTCACAGAACGTAGACGTTCCCCGCCAGCCGAAGGAGGCCCGCATCGACGATGCCGCCTTCCGGGCCGCGCAAGATGCGATGGTCGAGGCGCGAGGACGCGTGGATGCAGACGCCATCCCCCCGTGCGCCACCGACGACTACGAAGCAGCCGAGCGGTCTCGCCGAGAAGGCGAGGACCTCGAGACGCGCGGAGACTTCGCGCTCGCATCCAAGGCGTTCGAGGACGCAGCTGCTCAGTATGGCCGCGCCGCCGAAGCGGCCACTCGCGCTGACCGCATCGCCGAGCGACTGGAGCGCGCCGGGGAAAGACACAGCTCCCTCGGCAAGCAGATCTCGGCCGGGTGGACTTGGAGCGGTAACGGAAAGGTCACCTCTGGCCAAGCGGGAGACGATCTCGCCTCTGCCCGCGAATCGATGGCCGAGTGTCGTCTCGAGGAAGCCGAAAACCTCGTCCGGAGCGCAGAAGAACGACTTGCGGAGGCCGAGGCTACGATCACTCGACCGGTGGCGTCTTCGAACTCACCGGCCGCAAAGCCAAACACCGCGGCTTCCGATCCCCCGAAGCGCGACGCCACACGGTCAGGCACTCCGGACCCAGCGCCATCCGGTTCCGGACCTGCCAAAGCATCCATCGATACGGATCCGCCCCAGCCCGAACCCGCGGCTGCGCTCTCGCTCTCCGATCGCGTCCGCAGCCAACTCCCAGGCGTCAGCTCGGCTCTCGCCGAAGCGATGAAGACGGGACGCTGGAACCAACTGCCTCCGTCCGTCCGGAACACATATCAGGCGTTCCAGCAGGCGCTGACGGAAGATCACATCATCCGAGACGCCAAGGTGCGGACCGGAAGTCTGAGAGAGTCCAGCGGCATCGTGGAACAGCAGGTCACGCTCGAAGTCGTGCAACAGCAGAAGGGTCGGGACGATCTCATGGATCCGGTCACCATCCCCATGATTTGGACCTGGAACCTCGATGGAGACGACGCTATCGTCTCGCAGGTTCGTCCCTGATCACACATTTGCGCATCGGCATCGTTCCCCGCGGCGGTGAGAACGGTTCGGGGAGGCGCGCCCGCGCCGCTCGGCCGGCCTTCCGAGCCCAAGGGCTGGATCGCGTTGCCGAAAGGAGACGCTAGCAGATGAACCGATCGACGTCCTTTGGCCTCGGAGCCCTCCTGGCATGCATCGGTTGGGCCTCGGGTAGCCCCGCACTGGCCGGAGACTCGAAGCTCGAAACGGCCCTCGGGGACCTCTACGGAATCTGCCTCTTCGAGCCGGTTGCGTCGAATCCGTTCTCCGGCGCCGCGCTCCTCTCACGAAGCGACCTCGCGCCGGGGGTCACCGGGTTCATCGAGAGCAACCTCGCGTCCATTCCGATGACTCCTCCAAGTGTGAAGTCTGTGTTCGAGGATGGGCGGATCGTCAACGTCGTGACCGGGTTCTCGCCGATCTTCACCGAGAACACCGCCACTGTCGGAGGTGGGAAGCTCTTCTTCGGCGGCAACTACTCGTACTACGACTTCAGCAAGATCCGTGGCCAGAGCCTCGCCGACATGTCCTTCGTCTTTGCACAAGACGATGGAGGCGATGTCGTCGCCGTCCACATGCCGCTCGAGGTCAAGGCGAAGATCTTCACGCTCTACAGCACCTTCGGTGTGACGAACCAGTTCGACGTCGGGCTCGCGTTTCCGATCGTGGACATGACGGTCCAGGCGAACGGAACCACGTTCAATGTGCTCGGAGACGACTCGGGCTGCCGCTACGGCCCACTCGACTGCAATCCGACGAATCCGCAGGGAAGCCGCAGCACGCCAGACCTGACCCTGGACGCAGTGAGCAACGGAGTGGAAGAGAGCGATCTCAACCCGACGTTCCTCAGCACCGTCGCCGTACGCCTCAAGTACCGCTTCCCCTACATCCCGAACTCCGGCCGCGTCGCGTTGGTCGCAGACCTTCGGATGCCGGTTCGGTCCGAAGACAGCCTTCTCGGTCCCGGTGAGTTCGGCGGCTTCCTCACTCTCGTGGGAGAAGCACAGACCCGGAACGGATTCACTCCGTACTTCAACCTCGGAACCCACCTCTGGAGCGGCGACTCCGCGAGCAGCCTCTCCGCGACGGCGGGATTCACCCAGCTCTTCGCCCGGAACCTCTCCTTCAGCTTCGACCTGATCGGGGACTTCGATCTCGAGAGCGATCCGTTCCTCGAGTCGATCGACAACGAAGTCCCAGTCGGCTCCGGTGCGACGGAACTGGCCGTGGCCGGGAGTTCCATCCCGTCCTCGGACCGCGATCACCGGCTCGATGCAGCACTCGGCTTCCAGTACGCGCTGACCCAAGACTTCCAAGTCTACGGCAGCGGCCTCTTCTCTCTGCTGGATCGGGGCCTCACGGCCAGCGTCATCCCGATGGTCGGCTTCGCCATGCACTACTAGCAGTAGGGCGAGTCGAGGGAAGTAGAGAGAGGAATGAGATTGCCTAGCGCGACGCCGGGACGGAAACCCTCGAGGGCCGGACTCCTGTCCCGCTTCGTAGCAACCGTGTTCCTTCTCACGTTCAGCATCTCCTGTGCGCCGCACCCCGCGGTCCATGAGTCGTTCACCCGTCCGGCCCCAAGCATCGAGATCGTCGAGACGCATCCGGTGGAGACGGAGCTCGGACATCCCGAGACCCGCGACACGCTCCCGGTGTGGCTCGAGTTCATCGACGGCGCCACGTCGACCCTCGACCTCGAGCACTTCTACGTCTCGACCTGGCCCGGCAGCCGCCTCGAGCCCGTACTCGACGCCGTCGGCCGAGCTGCCGCTCGTGGCGTCCGAGTCCGTCTTCTCATCGATGCGGCCATGTATGGCACCTACCCGGAACCCGCGGACTCGCTCGGGGCACTCGAAGGAATCGAGCTGCGTGTGATCGACTATCGGAAGATCACGGGGGTGTCCAGCACGCGAAGCTGATGATTTCGGATGGCGACCAGCTGTTCGTCGGAAGTCAGAACTTCGACTGGCGCGCACTCGAACACATCCACGAGCTCGGAGTCCTCATCCGGGATGCGCAGGTCACAGGCGCAGTCACGAGAATGTTCGAGATGGACTGGCTGGCTGCCGGGAACGCGGAAGCGGAAGCCGGTTCCACGCACGAAGGCCGCCCTGCGGACGCGGAGCCCCGCGCCGGCTATGGTTCCAGTCCGGACACGGCACCGGCGCAGTTCTCATCGTGGAATGTCGCCCTATCCGCCGACGACACCGCCGTCGTACAGCTGAGCGCGAGCCCGCCCAGCCGCCAGGCAGGACTGGCAAACGACCTCGAAACCCTCGTCGGCTTGATCGATGGAGCCGAACGCGAGGTCGTCGCCCAGATGCTGAGCTACTCGGTGTCGGCGCGGGGGCTCGAGGAGACGGCTCTCGACGACGCATTGCGCCGCGCCGCCGCACGGGGAGTGCACGTCTCGCTCTTGGTCTCCGATTGGCAAGCCGACAGCGCGTCCCGCATCGAGACGGTGAAGTCGCTCGCAGCCGTTCCGGGAATCGAAGTCGGTATGTCCGTCGTCCCCGAGTACAGCGGCGGATACATCTCCTTCGCCAGGGTCGAACACTGCAAGTTCCTCGTCGCTGACGGGGCGACCACCTGGGTCGGGACCAGCAACTGGGGCCCGGACTACTTCGAGAGTTCGCGGAACGTGGGCGTCACGATACACAGTTCGGAGATTGCGGAGACCGTGAGGCAGACCTTCGGCAGAAGCTGGAGCGCACCCCACACAGTCCACGTTCATCCGGACTCGACCTATACGCCGCGCATCCACCGAGAAGAAGCTCCGGCCGGACACCGGATGTACGAAGGACGCTAGATCGTCTCACCCTTCCCGTTCTCGGACTCCGCTTCCTTCTCGATCTCGTCGAGGTACTCCTGGATCTCCTTGCGGAGGCGGTCGACGGCCGAACTCCCGTCCTCTTCCAACCGCTTCAGAAGCTCCTTCGCTTCTGCTTCCAGTTCTGGTCGACGCTTCTCCCACTCGTCGAGCCCTTCCTCCGCTGCGTCCTTGGCCGCCTCCGTCAGCTCGTCGAACTGAGCCTTGACGTCGAGCTCCTCCACCGAGTCGACCCAACCCTTCCCGAGAGACCGAAGACGGTCCTCCAGAGTCAGCATTCCCTCGATGCGCGCCCCATCCGCCAGCGGCTCGCCCGTCCCAGGCTTCACTTCGATGTAACGGGTAGCATCGGCCACACTCCGCCGCTTGATCCGGAGTTCCGATCCCTCGGTGACATGAGAACCGTACTTCGGAAGGACCTTCACGCGGACGGCCACCTGACCGTCCGGCTCCAGGTCGATCGACGAGACCGTGCCGATCTGGAAGTCGGACATCCTCACCTCGGCGCCCTCCTCGAGCCCGGATGCACTCGGGTAGAGCACGGTGAGTTCGGTCCCCCCTCCACCGGCCTGACATGCGGCAAAGAGCAAGAGAGCGGCCAGACAACGCGTGAGCGAAGCCAGCCGACCGAGGGCTGCGCGGGCCGTCCGCCCTGAAATCGATTCCGTCATGAGCCATCTCCTCTCGGGCTCGGATCGCTCGGGACCGGCCGTTGGAGCCGTGCCGATCCTGATCGTGTTCAGCCCAGCCAGACAGTACACCGATTCTCGCCCAGTGAGGCAGTACACCGGTACCTGTAGAAGCATTCACGGTGCCGGTCCGCCGGGCCATCCTTCGCCGTGCAACCGTGCGGGTCAGCTCGACATCGACGTCCCCACCGGCTACGCTTCGCTCATGGCTCACGCGACCCACTTCTTGGAGCGCTTGGAGCGCCTCTCCCCCTCCGAGACCGACCTCGCGCTCACGCTATATCGCGATCCGGACCTCATCGAGTTCCTGCTCGAACGGATCCGGCTTCCAGAAGCGGAGCGGATCGCGCTCGCACTCGACGACAGCGGCACCGGCCCGCACATCATCGTCACCCGGGATGGCCAGTTCGTCACCTGTCTCGGCGCGGGGATGACGGTCGGCGCCCATCCGATCGTGGCACGGCATGCGATGGATCGTGTGATCGACAAGTTCGACGGTGCACGTACGGCGCTCGAGAGCGGAGCCGGTGCGTCGAGAGAACTCCAGGACCGCTTCTTCCACGCCAACATCGCGCTGGCCCGCGAGGACTTCCGCACCCTCACCGCGATCATGCCGCTCATGGCGGACGTATTCGTCGACATCGCATCAGAGATGAGTCGGGACGTCGTCGCGAATCACACCCGCATCGAGACGAGTCGGATCAAGAAGCTCACTCCCCGGATCCAGAAGATGCTCCGCATCCACTCCGACCTCACCTGGTCGACGAGCGCAGTTGCGATGCTGCTCTCGGAGCGACGGGACGACGTCGAGGCGATGTCGCTCGGGGTGAAGGCGCTCCCTTCGGCGGCGGTCCAGACTCTCGCCACCGCCTGCATGATCGTCGGGTACGACACAGGCATTCTCCTCCGGGCATCGCGCGCCATCAGCTCGATGGGGCCTGACTTCATCGGGTACGCCCGTGACCGTCTGCGTGCCGCCAGCGACCCTCGTCACATCGTGGTTTCCGCGACGGCGCTCTGTGCAATCGGACTCCGGTATCCACGCAAGGAACGGGAGGTCACGAAGATCATCCGGGAGTATCCCGGCAAATCCCCATTCAAGTCTCCAAGAGCGCTGGGGATGATCGAGGGCTACCTGGGCCGACTCCTCGACAACTTCGATCCGGAGAAACGAGCGGCCATGGCCGACGAGATCCGGAGACTCGGTGCCGAACAGGTCGTCGACTTCTTCGGCTCCGTTCCGGGAATGGAGTCCCGATTCCCCACGGTGGACAGTGTGCCCGAGGACATCGCGCTCGGCGCCTACCTCCGGTTCTCCGAGCCTTTGATCGTTTCCCAGGAAGCCCTCGAGGTCGGAGCGATGTTCGCTCCTTGGGTCGCCCATCCCGACCCATCTGTCTTCTTCCTCCCGGCAGAACTCGAGGCGCGCATCCCGGTTGAGGTGGACTACGAGGTTGCCGCGCTCCTACCTCGTTTGGGCCGACGACGCGCCGACCCCGCCCGCGCGGAGAAGTCGCCGGGACGCAACGATCCTTGCAGCTGTGGCAGCGGGAAGAAGTACAAGCGCTGCTGTGGCGCGGCAGAGTAGCGAGACCCGCTACGCACTCCCCTGCAGCCCGCGCGCAATCCCGCGAATCGTCAAGAACAGCGCTTGGAGCAGTTCGTCGTCCTCTCGCTCCGACGCGCGCCACCGCTCGAGTAGGTCGAGCTGCGCGAAACTCATCGGATCGACGTATGGGTTCCGGAGACGGATCGCTCGGCGGAGCACGGGCTCTCCGATGAGGAGGTCCGTCTCGTCCCGAATGGTGAGGATCATCTCTTGGGTGCGAAGGAACTCCTCGCGGATCGTCGGGAAGAGTGCCTCGCCAACCTCCCCGGCCAGCTTCGCATAGCGCGCCGCGATGTCGAGGTCTGCCTTCGCCAAGACCACCTCGACGTCCCCCAGGAGCGTCGAGAGGAAGCGCCAGGACGATGCGTGTTCGCGAACGGACGAGAGGCCGAACTCGGCACACGCGCGTTCGAGCCCGGAACCGACTCCGTACCAGCCTGGCAGGATCAGGCGGCTCTGCGTCCAGGCAAAGACCCACGGAATGGCGCGAAGATCCGAGATCCCCTTCTGCTCGCGCCGCGACGGCGGACGGGACCCGATCCGGAGCCGCTCGATGACATCGATCGGCGTCGCGTCGCGGAAGAAACGGAGGAAGTCGGGGTGGTGGTGAACGAGCGCACGGTAGGTGTCTCGCGCCGTGTCTGCGATGAGGCGCGCCACCTCGCGGCGCTCGTCCATGGCTTGGGACTCGAGCTCCTTCCGCCTCTCTCCAGTCGAGTCCTCGGAGCGTCCCCAGGACTCAGGAGCAGTCGCGTGGAGCACGGCCGACGTCAAGAGCTCGAAGCTCCGGAGAGTGATGCCGCGAAGCCCATACTTCGCCTGGAGCACCTCTCCCTGTTCGGTCAGACGGAGATGTCCACGTACCGTGTCCTTCGGCTGGGAGAGGATGGCAGCGTGCGGCTTGCTCCCCCCTCGACTGATCGTCCCTCCCCGTCCGTGGAAGAGACGGATCGGGATGTCAGCTTCGGCCGAGAGCCGGGCCAGCGCTTCCTGCACTTCATACAGCGCCCACCGAGACGCGGCGATCCCCGAATCCTTGCTCGAGTCGGAGTAGCCGAGCATCACGTACTGGCGCCCCTGTCGGGTCAGGTGCGCGGCGTAGAGCGGCTCGACGAAGAGACGCTCGAGTGTCGTCCTCGCCACCTCCAGATCGGAAACCGTCTCGAAGAGCGGAGCGACGTCGATCGACACGGAGAGCGAAGTACCGTGGCCTTCCCCAAGTCCGGCTCGTCGCGCGAGGTAGAGGACAGCGAGGGCGTCGTCCGGACCTCGTGCCATGCTGATGATGTAGATGCCGGTCGCCTCGGAGCCGTAGGTCCGACGGGCCGTTCGTATCGCGCGGAACACCTCGAGCGTGCGCATCGTCTCCGGCCCGATCTCACCGACTGGTGCGTCCAAGTGCGCGGCATCGGAGAGTGCGGCAACGAGCCGTTCCGTTCGTTCCGGCTCGTCCATCCGCTCGAAGTCGGGAAGTCCGAGAAGTTCGCCGACCGCCTTCCTGTGGAGAAGTGCGTCCTGGCGAACATCGAGAGAGGCGAGGTGGAATCCAAACGCCTGCACGCGTCGACGCAACCGTCGTGCCCGGAAGTGACCCGCGTTCCGTCCCCGGTTCTCGGCCAGGCTCCGTTCCACGAGACGAAGATCTCGGACGAGCTCCTCCGGAGTCGAATAGGGCCTCGGGGGAGTGTCGGAACGAACATCGGCCGCAGTGCCGGCAGACGCGGGGACACTTTCCGCAGCGCCGGCGGACGCCGGAACACTCGCAGCATTGCCGGAAAAGGCGGGGACTTTCCCCGTTGCCTCCACCCGCTCCGCCACGTAGCGAAGGAAGGCGCGATACGGCATCGGCGGCAGCGGATCGGAAAGCCGCGTCGCCAGCTCGGCATCCAACGTGACGCGGTTGGAGGTCTGCGTCAGACGCTCGGCCAGCTCTGCGATCTCCGCTCGGTAGAGCCGGAGGATCGCGCTCCGCTGCGTCTCGAGCGCAGAGAGAAGCGTATCCGGCCCGACATTCGGATTGCCGTCCATGTCGCCGCCCACCCAGGAACCGAACCGGATCAGCCGAGAAAGGTCGAGCGGAGTCTCCTCCTGCTCGAAGACGCGTGAGAACGCCTCCTCCACCTCCTCATAGAACCTCGGGAGCACCGCATAGATCGCCTGCGTGAGAAAGAAGACGACCTGGCCGATCTCGTCCCGCACCTCCGGCACCTGTCGACGCGTCCCGTCCGTCTGCCACGCGGTCGTGACCTCGGTGACGATCCGGTCGCGAATCGACAACTCCTCCGAAGGAGTGGGATCGTGCCGCTCGAGCCCGTCGATCAGTGCGCGAGCAATCCGCTGCTCCTTGACGAGGATCTCCGGCCGGATCACCTCCGTGGGATGCGCAGTGAACACCGGTTCGATTCGGATCGACTGGACGAGGCGCCGGACATCGTCAGGCTTCGCACCACGATCCCTGAGGTCGCGAAAGACCTCTTCGATCGAACCGCGCTGCGGGACGGCGCCCGGTCGGTGGTACTCGCGACGCCGGCGGATCCGATGGATCCGTTCCGCCTGGTTCACGAGCGAGAAGTAGGCCGAGAACGCTTCGACCAGGCTCGCCCGTTCGGCCGAGGAGACCGACGAGATCCGTTCGATGAGACGCCGTTCCGCCGCCTCGTTTCCCTTACGCCGGGCAATCGCATCCGCCCGGATCGCTTCGACCTCGTCGAAGAGGCCGATACCTTCTTGCTCCTGGATCACCTCGCCCAAGATCGCACCCAGGATCCGGACTTCGTCGCGGAGAGGCTGATCCTTCTCCTGGAATGGCAGTGTGGAGTCGGTCATGGTCGGAAGCATAGCGTCTGCGTACGCTGAGGACGACACTCAGCCTTTCGTCCGCTCGTAGATCCGGTAGCCGTCGCCCGCAAAGGCGACGGAGTAGTCGGTCCTCAGCACCGCCTCGAGCTCCGGAAACGAGCGGGACGTGTCGAGTCCCGAAACCCAGGGCTTGCTCGCATCGAACACTTCGATGACGAAACGGGGCGCCGCGTCCTCGAATTGGGAGAGGAAGGACGTCCGAAGCTCCTGGACGTAGGGAGTCGAGACGTGGTGGTAGAATTCGTAGTCGTGGAGGAAGCGAGTGGCGAGCCGCGCCTTCGCGAGGAGCATGGCGTGGACGCTGCCCCCCGTCCAATCGAGCGGCTGGACCGTGTCGCCAGGTTCGAGACGTTCCGTCAACCAGGCGGCGATCTCGTCCACCCGGCCCCCCTTGGGAGCGTGCGCGGGACGATCCGAACGCACGTCGTGGTAGGCAGCCCTCGCGCAGTTCGGCAAGTCCACCTGGAGAGTAAGGAACGTGATCAGGGCCAAGAACGGCACCCACCTCCCCACCGTGTGCGGCCATGAGGTACGTGCGTCGACTCGACCGCCGTTCGTCGCTTCTCCGTGGACGTCGAGGCCCTGCCTCCATCCCAGAAGGCAGAGCCCTCCCGAGATGGAGAGGAAGTACGCGAGCGGCGCATAGTGATAGGGCCAGAACTTCCCGGCCAACGTCGGATAGACCGCGTAGGAAGCCGCACAGAGAACCAACAGGTTCAGAGACCTGGCCATGGTCTCGTCGCGAACCTCCGCGCCGGGAGTGCGCGAGGCGGAGGCGCCCGTGTTGCGAGAGCCCGCGCCCGACGATCGCACTCGATGGAACGCGCAGACATACCCACAGAGAGCGCTCAGGGCGAGAAACATGTACCCACCGAGACGGATCGACGCCGCGATGAGATAAGACGCACGCTCCTTGCCGCCCACGATCTCGTGGCTTCCGGTGAGGACCTGGTGCAACGGCAGATAGTCCGTCACCATGCTCACGAAGGGATCCCAAGCCTGCTGAGAGACCAACCATGTAACCGCAACCACGGTCGGTACGAGGAAGGCCAGGCCACTCGCCGCGGCGCAGGATAGGCCGTCGGCGAAAGAGCGACCTCGCGGGTCACGACGGTGGGAGTAGAGGGCCGCCCACACGAGCGGAAGCCCGACGATCAGGTGGGGCTTGATGAGAAACGACGAGCCGAACAAGAGCCCCACGAAGGCGAACCGCACGAGCCCCACACGCGCCGTACTCCAACCACGGGAAGGCCCTCGTTCGCCTCTGGGAATCAGCAACAGCGACAACGCGATCGGAACGATTCCGATGTAGTCGCGTTGCAGGCTCATCGTTTGACCGTGCGAGAAGTAGACGATCCCGAAGACGACGGCGCTCCACGCACCGACTTGGCGGCCGAAACGTGACATGAACCGATAGGTTGCCGCGAGCAGCAGCGCCAGGAGAGACAGGTCGACCCAGCGGAAGGCTAGATCCCCGTACCCGAAGAGCCGACCCACCAGATAGTGAAAGCCGAACGTGCCCGGCATGCTGGTCTCGAAGAGGTCTCGATAGGGAACCGCACCGTACGTTTCCATGAGGTACGCCGCGTAGTGGAGAAGCGGTGTGTCATGCTCCATCCGCCAGCGAAGCGAACCCACCGCCTGGGCGAGTAGGAGACAGACGAGCGCGGCGAGCGCCGTGTGCTGGACAGTGGGAAGAGCACTCCGCCGCGACGGAATGCTCATGGTTTTCCTTGTTCGCTCATCATCGATCTCGGAAACTCACCCGACGTATCCGGCCCAAGGACGAGCGTATCGTAACGCATCCGAGCACGGCTCGCGCGAGGTAAGAGAGGAGCACACCCTTGAAGACGCCGTTCCAAAGCCCTGCCGTCTCCGAGAAGTTCACCTCCTATCCACCCGCGGCGCGCAGATCGCTTCTCGAACTTCGCGAACTCGTGTTCGAGACCGCTCGTTCGCTCCCTGAAGTCGGCGAGATCGAGGAAACGCTCAAGTGGGGCGAACCCGCCTACCTGACCCGCAACGGTGCCGGGAGCACGATCCGGATGGACTGGAAGCCGAAGTCACCGGACCAGTGTGCTCTCTACTTCCACTGTAGAACCGGACTCGTCGAGCGGTTCCGGGACTCGTTCTCCGGTGTGCTGTCGTTCGAGAAGAATCGGGCCATCGTCTTCCCGATCGGCTCGGACGTGCCGAAGGGTGTGCTTCGCGAGTGCATCGCAGCGTCTTTGACCTATCACCTGGGGAAGCGCCGCCCCAGCTCACGAGCCTGACCTTGGCGAGTCGGCCGCGCCAGACCTAGCGCTGCAACCCAGGGTCACCAGGCAGTCCGTCCCCGCTCCCCACACAGGGAACTCCACGTGGCCATGCCGCCACGAACACCCCGCGACCAAGGATGCCGTCCGGTCTCGCGGCCAAGGGCACATCCCCCTTCACACACCATGTCGTACCGCGCGGGCAAGCCGGGGTCGACATGTGCAACCTGGCCCGTGCCGGTCTGGCGCTCCCTGATCAGCAAGGCGGTCCTACTGCGTCCGGCTGGCGCCGCCCGATTCGGCATGGTCCGTCTGCCCTCTGCCGATCGGCCGACCCCACGGCAGGCTTTTGGTTCCGGCCCCGGGCGATCCGCCATCCCGAAGCTGGTGAGTGAGTCATTGCCGTTTCCGGTCGGCAACGCTGCTCTCGCGGCCTTGGGTCAACGGCGTGCGCCCAATCACGAAGATTCTGAACTTTCCATGCAACCTTCGCCGGTCGTCACTCGTAGTTCCAGTCGAACCCACACCACCCTGGGCCCTAGACACAGCGGACCGACACAGGGGAGCCAAGACCCGCAGACGCGGTGTTCCGAGATCACGCGTGGTAACCGAGAGGAGGATCAGATGCACGGGCTGAACTACAAGAGCAGTATTCCTCGATGCATGCAGGCCGCGTGGTTCATCGAGAACCAGGCTGCCATGGATCCCAGCGTCGCGGAGATCTCGACGGACATCCTGGAGCACAACAGGCGGCTCCGCGCCCAGGTGGTGGCTCGCGATGAGGCGCGTGACGAAGTCCTGGCGGCTCGCGCAGTGCTTCGCTGGAAGCAGGACGAACTCCGAAGGGCGATCCGCGTGATTGGATACAGCCTCGTCGGTCAGATGAACGGCCGTCGGTCGTCGTATGCCTATGCCCTCCTCTTTCCCAACGGCTACGGGGGAATGGCGAAATCGAGGGGAGATCGGCTCCTCGAAGCCGCGAACCAGCTGGCACAGCGCTTGCGCCTCACCACCGACGAGGTCGTCCAGTCTGTCATGAACACGAACGGCGCGCTGTTCGAGCAAGCACTCGCCGAGGCTCGCGCGGCGACCATTGCGCTCGATGGAGCGATCTTGAAAGCGGAGGACGCGAGGATCGCGCTCGGGCTCGTGAAGATGGACTGGATCGATGCGTACTATCGGGTGCAGCGTTTCTTCGAAGCGCGCTTCGCCCGTGACCGCCGGCGCGCCGAGGTCTACTTCCTCCGTTTCGACCGGAACGGTAGGACCACCGTCAACGACGCACCGGAACCGGAACCGTCGAGCGAGACAGAGGTCGGACGCCCCGAAGACTTCGCGAAGAGGTGACGAAGAGTCGCGCCTACGCCGCCCGGTCGGTCGAGGAGCTGCCGTCAGCGGGCGAAGCGGGCAGTTCGTTGCCCGTGCCGTCGCCTGCGCTGCAGCCATCCTCCGTGAGGACGCTGCATGCGGGAGACGGCCCGGGCTCATGCTCGACGCCTTCCCCCTCCGCACGCTTTCGCCGCTGCATCTCGATGTCGAGCGCGGCGACGCGGTAGGCCTCAGCCAGAGTCGGGAAGTTGAATATGTTCTCCCGGAAGGTCTGCATCGACGCGCCGGTGATCATGGCCATCTGGCCGACGTGGATCAGCTCGGTCGCTCCTTCGCCGAGGATGGAGATGCCGAGGATCTTCTCGCCGTTCGGGTCAGCCACGACCTTGAGTAGCCCCTCGGTATGGCCCGCGATCTGCGCGCGTGCGAGCTCGTCGAAAGCGGCGCGTCCCACGAGAACGTCACCGTGCCGTTCCCGCGCCGCCATTTCGCTGAGACCAACGCTCGCGAGCTCTGGAACGGAATAGATGCCGACAGGGATCATCTCCGCCGGCACGCCGACGTCCATCCCGAGAGCATGGAGGGCGGCACGCCGCCCCTGCTCCATGGAGGACGAGGCAAGCGCGGGTGGGCCGATCACGTCACCGCACGCGTAGACGTTGGCAGTACTGGTCTGGCAGTGCATGTCGACCTGCACGTGTCCCCGATCCGTCAGCGTCACCCCAGCGGCATCGAGGTTCAGGTCCCGGATGTTCGGAACGCGGCCCAGGGCCACGAGCACTTTCTCTGCTTCGAGTCGATGTCCGGACTCCGTCTCGACGATCGCAGCGTCGAAGCCGTTCCATTCGACTCGTTTCGGAGTGTCACACCCGATGTAGGTTCCTCCGGTCCTTTCGAACGCTTCGAGGAACCGGTCGGTGAGGTCTGCGTCGAGAAAGCAGAGCGGACGGTCGGCCCGGTCCACCATCGTCACCTGGACACCGAGAGCGGAGAAGATCGAAGCATATTCGGACGCAATCACTCCACCACCCAGGACGATGAGCGACTCGGGCAGGTAGGTCATCGAGAGGATCGAGTCGGAGTCGTAGATCCGTTCGTGATCGATCTCGATCTCCGGAGGACGGCGTGGCGTGGACCCGGTTGCGATCACGACGAACTCGCCGTGTACGACCTTGCGCGATCCGCGCGGGTCTTTGACCTCGACCTCGTGTGGCGCCACGAAACTCGCCTTGCCTTGGACCAGCTCGACTCCGAGTCGATCGAGCCTCGCCCCCATGTACTGGACATGTCCCGCGATGACTCGGTCGAGGCTCGTGAGGAGGCTTTCGACGCGCACGTCAGCGGCCAGGTCCACCTTGCATACGCCTTCGTTCCGTTCGAGGAACCGGTTCATGACGACCGTCGTCTCTCGCAGTGTCTTGCTCGGGATGGTCCCCTTGTGGACACACGCGCCGCCCAGGCGACGGTCCTTCTCGACCATGAGAACGGTTCGTCCGGCCTTGCAAGCTTGGATCGCCGCCTGTTGTCCGGCCGGTCCGGATCCGATGATGACGAAGTCGTAACGTTCACGAGAGGTCATCCGAAGATCTCCACTGTTTCTCGGATCTGGTCCGCACGACCGAGGAGAGCGGCGACATCCTCGGGATACATGCCGAGTTCCGCGAAGTCTGGGTGTTCGTCGACGAGCCGGAAGGAGAGTTCCTCGATGGCGGCACCGGTTGGACTCTCGAGCAGCGCAAGGCCCGGAGAACGGCCGTACATGACCGATGGATCCACGCCGAGAAGGTGATGCGCGAGGACGTCGGAGAGACCAGTGATCCGAGTCTCGTCCTGGTACTTCGGAGCCGACGCGGGATCGTGGTGAAAGTGGACCGTGGTCGCGACGACCTCGGGAAGTCCCCAGGCCCCCGCCATCCGACTCCCCACGAGCGTGTGGTAGTCCTCGACGATGTGGAGCGTCGTGTCCTTGTCGACTTCCTCACCCAACTGCTCTGCAGTTTCCCGGACGAGTTGGAGAAGCACCGGCTTCCCTACGTTCTGGAGGAGTCCGCAAAGCAGCGCGCTCTCGACCGAGGTTCTCAGGTGTCGCGCGATCTCGCGTGCAAACCCGCCCGCGGCCGCGGCATGTCGCCAGAGATACTTCACCTCGTCCTCGTAGCCGGGAACGTCGAACGCGATCTCCTTCACGCTGAGCGCGATCGCGACCTCGCCGATGATCCGGAGGCCGAGCCGACTGATGGCCTGCTGGAGCGAGACGATCGGCATGTTGGGGAGATAGAGCGGGGAGTTCGACACCCGAAGGACGTGTCCTGCGAGGGTCTGGTCCCGGTGAATGATGTCGGAGAGCTGCCCGGCGCTCGACTCGTCCGATCGGGTCAGTTCCATGACCTCGGTGACGACGGTGGAGAGCACTGGGAGCTGGAGGTCTCCCTCCTCGATCTTCCGTTCCAGCAGGGTCCGGATCACGGCCTCGGACGAGCTGGGCTGCCGCGCGGTGGCGCCTTCCATGGGACCTCCTCTTCCCTGTCTCTTTCGGCCTGTTGCCGGGGGCTACTTGAGGGTTGGTCCTGGGCGGACGAGGGTTGGTCCCGCGAGACAGGAGGATCGGCGGTCGGAGGCCGTCGGTTTCGTCCCGGCGGCCCGACGAAACGGGCCTTCGCGGGGGCGGCAACTCCCTCCGGTAGGCAAGATGTTCCGTGCAGTGACGGGGCGGCGGCCCCGCGCCTAACTCTTGCCGTCTCCCCGGCGACGGATCGTTCCGCGCAACGCGTCCTGGGCGATCGCCTTCACCTCGTCCGAGAAGTTCTTCCGGAGGATCCAGTCGAGGTACTCCGGATACTCGTCCGCGACTTCACGGAGCGATCGACCCTTGTACTCGCCGAAGTTGAACGTGGGCTCGCCGTCCCGCCAGAAGAAGCGGCGTTCGCGATCGACGAACCGGTCGTCCCGCCTTCCGAACTGCTCGTCGAGCTGCTCGATGTCTGCGGGAAGCTGGGGATAGTGGTCGAGCTGCGCTACGAGCACCTCCAGGGTGGCGCGCGTATCCGCGAGCGCACCGTGCGCGCCTTCCAGGTCCCTGCGGCAATAGAACCGGTAGGCGGCGGAGAGATCGCGCGGCTCCATCTTGTGGTAGATGGCCTGCGCGTCGAGGAGCTTCACGCCTCCCCAGTCCCAATCGACGCGGGCCCTGCGGAACTCTTCGCGCAGCAAGGGCAGGTCGAACCGGACGTGGTTGAAGCCAGCGAGGTCGGCCCCCTGGAGGAGGTCGAACACACGGTCCGCGATCTCCGCGAAGGTCGGGGCACTCTGGACCATCTGGTCGTCGATCCGATGAACCTGAGTCGCCTCGACCGGAATCGCCATCTCGGGATTGACGTAGGTATGGAACTCTTCCCGGTGCCCGTTCGGGCTCACGCGCAGAACCGCGATCTCCACGATCCGCTCGAGCGTGACGTCGAGCCCGGTCGCCTCCAGGTCGAGAATGACGAGGGGTCTCTCCAGCCGTAGTCGACCCAGCCCTTGCTCCATCCGTTCCTCCGCTGCGAAACGCATCGCCCGACGCCTGCCCACCTGCGTAGGTCGCCCGGCGACGTCCGGGTCGAGCCCCCGCAACCCTATGCGTTTCCGTCCCCTCCGTCTTCCCGGAAAAAGCCGCCTACTCCCGGGCCATTTGGTTCGGTAAGGTCTCCGTTCGGCCCAGAGCCGAGACGATCCCGTCGAAGGATTCGGTCCGCTGAGAACGTTTTCAACGGGCCGTCAGGGTGAACGTGAGACCCGAAAGGGTCGATCACCATGGAGAGCAGGGAAGCTCCCGAGATCCGAACCGTCATTCACTGAGGACGACTCGCATGCGTGTTCCGCAGATCCGTACTGCCCCCGTGGCGGACATCCAAATCCCAGTCGAGTTCCAGGGACTCTACGACCTGGCCTACAACCTCTGGTGGACCTGGAACCGGAGAGCCGTCCGGCTCTTCGAACGGATCGATCCCGTGCGCTGGAGCCTCGACCACAACCCGGTCGAACTCCTCATCAACGTCGAACCGCACCGGTGGGACGGTCTCTTGATGGACGCAGCCTTCGCGGCCGAGTACCAAGCGGTCGTGGAAGAGTTCGAGAGTTACATGGAGCAGCGCGAAGACACCTGGTTCTCGCGCCGCTACCCCGACTACGAGAAGGGACCGGTCGCCTACTTCTCGACCGAGTTCGGCTGGCACGAGTGCCTCAGCATCTACTCGGGCGGCCTCGGCATCCTGGCTGGCGACCACTGCAAGTCGGCGAGCGACCTCGGCATCCCGTTCATCGGCGTCGGCCTGATGTACAAGCGTGGCTACTTCCACCAGACCATCGACGCGGACGGCCATCAGCAGCATCACTACGAAGTGTTCGACTTCCGTCGTCTTCCGATCCTTCCCGCGACGACGCCGAGCGGACGACAGGTTCAGGTGACGGTGCCGCTGCCGGGCCGCGAAGTGCATCTCCGTATCTGGAAGGCTTCGGTGGGTCGCGTTCCCGTCCTTCTGCTCGACAGTGACGTTCCTCAGAACCATCCTGCTGACCGTCCGATCACCTCGATCCTCTACATCCGTGGCCGGGAGATGCGTCTCTGTCAGGAGATGCTGCTCGGAATGGGCGGCGTGCGCGCGCTCGGCACCCTGGGGATCGAGCCTGGTGTTTGGCATCTCAACGAAGGGCATTCCGCGCTCCTCGTGCTCGAGAGAATCGACCAGGAACTCTCGAAGCGTGGCGAGTCCGGAGACGACGCGTTCGCAGCAAGCCTCGGTTCGATTCGCAACAACACCGTCTTCACGACGCACACACCGGTCCCCGCCGGGAACGAGTCGTTCGACCTCGATCTCGTCGAACGGTATCTCGCCGAGCGTGCCGCGGAGTGGAAGCTGAGCGAGGCGACCCTACGGAATCTGGGGGCGCCGGACTCGAACGGGAAGGACACGGCAACTGCCGCCGCCCCCGCGGAGCAGAAGTCCGTGGCCGCGGGCACGGACGGAATCGCGGCGCCCACTCCGGAAGAAGAGGGCGGGAACCGCGACTTCCCTTCCCCACCTCCTCCGCCGGTGCCGCAGTTCAACCTGACCGCGTTCGCCATCCGGTCGAGCCACTTCGTCAACGGTGTGAGCGAACTCCACGGACGCGTGGCCCAGGATCTGTGGCAACACGTCGCCGGAACGCCCGAGTCCGAACGTCCCGACGTTTCGATCGGTCATGTCACGAACGGCGTGCATGCGCCTACGTGGATCGGCCCGGAACTGAACCGTCTCCTCGGCGCTCATCTGGGGATGGGCTTCGCGCACAACCTGGATCACCCGGGATTCGCGGAAGCAGTCCGCAACATTCCGGACCAAGACCTCTGGACCGCGCATGTGGAGCAGAAGCGTCGACTGATCCACGAGGTCCGTCACCGGATCCGGGAGCAGTTCGCGCGCCACGGCCGGAACCCGTCTGTCCTTCGAAACGTGGACTCGCTACTCGACGAGGACACGTTCACCATCGGGTTCGCCCGCCGCTTCGCGACCTACAAGCGCGCGGCGCTCATCTTCTCGCAGAGCGATCGTCTCCGCGACATGCTGACGAACACGGACCGTCCGGTGCAGGTGCTCTTCGCTGGAAAGGCGCACCCGGCAGACCGTCCGGGCCAGGCGATCATCCAGGAGATCTTCCAGAAGTCTCTCGGAGCCGAGTTCGCGCAGCGGATCGTCTTCCTCGAGGACTACGACATGCGGGTGGGACGCCATCTCGTCCAGGGTGTCGACCTCTGGCTCAACAACCCACGTCGTCCTCTCGAAGCGAGCGGGACGAGTGGAATGAAAGCGGCGCTCAACGGCGTGCTCAACTTCTCGGTGCTCGACGGCTGGTGGTGCGAAGGGTTCGACCCGTCTCACGGTTGGGCTCTCGGCGAGGAGAAGGAGTATCTCGATCCGGTCGAGCAGGACCGCGAGGACGCCGAATCGCTCTACCGAGTGCTGTCGGAAGAGATCGTTCCGAGCTATTACGACCGCGACGAGGCCGGCGTTCCGCACGCGTGGATCGGCCGGATGAAGGAAGCTCTGGCCCAGCTCGGGCCTACCTTCAACACGGCGCGCATGGTCCGGGAGTACGTCGAGAAGTACTACTTGCCGGCATCGAAGTAGACGGAGGGAGCACTGGACCCGGGGCTCTGCGCGCGGTGCGTCCATGCGCGACGTGTCGAAACCCGTCGGGGCTCCGCATTCTGGCTGTGCGGGTACGCCGCGGTCGATCCTTCGTACGCCAAGTATCCGCGGCTTCCCGTCTGGTCCTGCCCGGCGTTCAAGCCGGGGTCGGAATGAGCCGGTAGACCCTGCCTCTGGTCCGCTCGCCTCGAGTGCGGAACCCAAGGAGCCAGGAGTCCGTCCTGCGGACGCCCAGTTCGTAGGCCAGCGCATACTCTCGCCTCAGCGGATGGGCGTCCCAGTACCACTCTCCGTAGTAGAGACTCCCGACCAAGACGAACTCCGGCCTCGCGTCCGGATCCCGATTCTCTACGAGGTTCAGGACGGGCGCACGGAGGAAGGGGAACGGCGGGTGGTCGCTCGGTTCGGGCCGATCGAAGATCCCGAGCACTGCGGGGTGACCGTGCTCGGTTCGGAAAGTAGCGAGTTCGTCGGCCCAGACACGGGCCGGCGCGAGCCACGCCTCGTCCGAAAGGGAGTCCCGGGCGAAGATCGCAAAGAAGAGGATTCCGGGCGCGAGGAGCGCGAACGTCAATCCCTTCGCGACCGCGGGTCGAGCCCTTCGTACGACGTACTGGAAGAGCACCACCCACCCGATCCCGGCAAAGAGACAGAGCCACGGCCCGAGGAAGATCATGTGACGAACCCGGCCGTCCGTACTCCCGACGCCGAGCAGCAGCACCCAGAACGCGAGAGACAACCTGCGGAGGAAGCCGCGTCCGCGAATGAGCTGCCAAAGCGAGCCTACGGCGCCGAGGATCCCGAGCGGGAACGAGTATCCGCGCACCAAGAGCTCTCGCAGAGTGTGCCACCCCTTTCCGATGTCGAGGACACCGTGGCCACTCCCTCCTGAAGACCCCATCTGGAGGACGGTCCGGAGGTATTGCTCCGGCGACACGAGGACGTACGGGTTCGTCACGACGACGGCAACCGTCATCGAAGCCAACACCAGACCGAGTCGGCGCCAGAAGCGGAGCCCCGGCCGTTCCCAGAGCACGATCGGAAAGAGAATCCCTGCGGCAGCGGAGACGAGGCTACTTCCCGCCGCCATCCCCATGCAGAGCCCACTCGCGGCGAGCCACCTCGTGCATTGCGTTCGCGAATGTCCGTGAAGAGCGTAGGTCGCCGCGAACACCCAGAACGCGGCGTAGACATGAGGCTTGCTGACCAACGCTTGGGTGAGCGGCTGCGTCGAGGTCACCCAGACCACCATCGCCAGCGTCGCCGCCTCCCGCGTGCACTCGCGATTCCGTGCCCAGGCGAGAAGGAGTAACGCGACGCCGAGGAATGCGAGGAGACTGGGAAGTCGCCCAGCCAGATACATCCGCGCGACCTGCTCCGGATGGTCGACAGCTTCCGTGGCATCGCGAGGGGCATCGAGCCAACCCACCGTTTCCCACGCGAGGAGCGTCGCACCCACGAGATAGAGGTAGGCGCCTCCGTACATGAAACCGCGAGGATCGAGGTCTCCATGTCTCGGATCCATCCGGGCCAACGCGATGTACGGCTTTCGCTCGTCGACCGCACTGCTCGAAAGCAGGAATCGGCGCACCGCGCGGAGTTTCTCGACGTCACTCAGCTCCGCGCCGATCTCCGTCGCCCGATGCCCGGGAACGAGCACTCCCTGCTCGAGTTGCTCGGCCGCAAACTGGTCGGCCTCGTCCCGCTGCTCGAAGTAGCTGGACGTGAGACTCCGGATCTCGGCGAGTTCACCCGAGGTCAGCTCTGTACCGTGGAGAAGGAGTTCGTTTCGCTCCCGGCTGGGCAGCCCCCACCTCATGCTCCCGATCAAGACGGCCGTGACGATGAGGAGGACGAGGCTGCGCACGCCGCTACCCGAGTGGGAGCGTGAACGAGATCGTGGTGCCTTGACCCGAAGATTCGCGTACCCAGATCTCGCCGCCGTGGAGCTCGGTGATCCTCCGGCACATTGCGAGACCGAGTCCGTTGCCCGGAGATGCACTCACACTTGCCCCGCGCACGAACGGCAAGAAGACCGATTCGTGGAGGTGTTCGGGGATCCCGATCCCGTTGTCGGAAACGTCGACCCGAACGAAGTCTCCCTCCCGGCACGCGCTCACGCGGACCTGGGGCGCGTGGCCGCGAACATAGCGGAGACCGTTGTCGATCACGTTGTGGAGCAAGGAGACGAGGAGCGTGCGGTCGGCGAGAACCGTCGGCATCGGGCCGTACTGCAGGCACTGGTTCGCTTCCGAACCCACGAGCTCCGCCACTTCGGAGACGACATCGTCCACCGGGACGGGACGCATGCGGAGAGATTCACGTCCGAGCGTCGCGAGCTGGAAGAGTCCGTCACTCAGCACGTCGAGCTTGTGAACCTGATTCCGGAGAGCGAGGAGGCACTCGAGCTGGTCCTTCCGGAGCCGACCGTCGTCGCCTTGAAGAAGCATCTCGACCACGAGGTTCATCGTCCTGAGAGGCCCCTGGATATCGTGGGCCGCCGTCCGCGTGAACAGCTCGAGGTCTTGCACTCGGCGTCTCAGCCGAACGACTTCGGAGTTCCGCCTACACGCAGCGCCGATCGCCTTCCAGAGCCTGGGCGCGAGCGGCGTCGTCTTCTCGAGGACGTCATCTGCGCCGAGCGCGACGGCATCGGTGGCGAGCGCGTCGGCGGCGAAGTCGGGACCGGCTGGTGGGTCGAACGAGACCGTGCTTCCGTCACCTAGAGTCTCGACTGCCCGGGTACCTCGAGGATTCTCGCTCGTCGAGGCCACGAGCGCGATGACCGGTAGTGAACCCGCCACGCTTCGGGCCTGCTCCAGGAGTTCGAGACGCCCGTCCGCCCCCCCTTCGAGGTCGACCACGATGGCCGAGTGGGGCCCGTCGCCTGCAAGGTCTTTGAGGGCGCCCACGCTGTCCGCGACCCGGATCGTGGGTGCAGTGCCATGATGCCCCGCGGTGAGCATTCTTCGTGCGAACACCGTTCGATCGGGGTCCGGCTCGAGCAACAAGATGGAGGGGGCCGCGCCTTCCGTTTCGGAAGACAGCTCGCGAAGCATAGGTGCTGTCCTTTGGCGAGAATCCGGACCGGGTCGAGAAGAGGCCGAGACGAACAGGGTCAGCGGATGCGAAGCACTTGGCCTACGCGAATCTCCGCCGAGTTCAGGTCGTTGAGCCTCTTGATCGCCGTCACGCTGGTTTCGTACCGACGAGCGAGGTCCCACAAAGTGTCTCCGTCCGCGACGCGGTGCGTCACGGATCGCTCTTTCGTATTCCGCTGGAGCGCCTCTACGTATTGCTCGTACTGCTGCGGAAAGAGAGCGACGTGGTAGTGCGGCGGCCGGCGTTCCTTGGTCGCCTCCAGGATTCCCTTCCGCTCCAGATCCAGCAGCACGTTCTCGAGCCAGCGACGGGCCGCTCGGTTCTTGCTGATGCGGATGTCTGCCGCCATGCCTGTGGGATGGACGGAAAGGGAAGATGCGTTGTAGGGCTGCGCAGAAATGGGACGCGTGAGACTGGTGATGACGAGCTTCTCTCCGGTTGCGTCCCGATACTGCTGGGAGAGGCGCTCGATGAAGAGCTTGAGCGCAGGGCGGGCGTACGGGTAGCTGACACCCGAGAGCTCGTAGTTACGATCGCCCGAGACGCGTTCGAGCAGCTTGCTGTCGACGAACTTCCGAACCTGGGCGCTATTGCGGAGGAACGTGTAGTCGTGCTGCCGGGCCACGCGGTTCTGCTTCATCATCGAGTCGCGGGAACCGTTCAAACTCGCGCCCAGCACTGGTCCCACGTCGGTGGAGGACCAAATCCAGAGCATACAAAGGAAAAGTCCGACTCTCCGGAGGAGGTGCGGCTTCCTCGTCACGACGGTCTACTCCTATCCGGTACGCAGATCGCTCCGCAGCGGTACTTCGGCGGTAGGTCTGGTCCTCGGGTTTTCCAGGCCCCTGCCCCGCTCGGTCGCGACTCCGTGAGGAAAACGACGCTTCCCTGCTTCGTTCCTGCGGTAAAGTATGCGCTGTTCGTCTCTTAGGCAAGCCCAGATCACAGATTCCTCGAACGGGATCGGAGCTCACCGCTTCTGCTCCGGATATCGGCCAAGGACGTGTGGGCATTCACCCCCAAAATGGAGGAACCCGGGGTACGGGTCGACTCCCCCAGGTCGCTGGGTAGGCCGTCAACCCCGGAAGTCACGGATGGATCCAAGGTTTCTCGTCTTCCCCGTCGTGGGCGCGATCATCGGCGCCGTCACGAACCAGATCGCCATCAAGATGCTGTTTCGCCCCTACCAGCCGGTGTACCTCGGGTCCTGGCGCCTCCCCCTCACCCCGGGGGTCATTCCGGCGCAACGAGGCACCATCGCCAAGAACATCGCCGAGACGTTCGAGGCCCAACTCTTCTCCGGAGACGAGATCCACCGGTTCCTCACCGGGCCCAAGGCCCGGGAGGCGGTGGAGGGCAAAGTCGACGAGATGATCACCGGCCTCGGACCGATCGGAGCGATGGCGCGGGGCTTTCAGCCCACCATCGTCGAGAAGCTCCTGGTCGGCATGGAGGAACTCGCCGACGAGGCCATCGCCCACGGGGGCGAATTCGACATCGGCAAGCGGATCGAGGACAAGATCAACGCCATGGACATCCGCGAACTCGAGCGGCTCGTCCTCGGCTTCTCGAGCAAGCAGTTCCGACACATCACGTTCTTCGGAGGCGTGCTCGGGTTCGCGATCGGAATCGTCCAGGCGATCTTGGCCGCGGTGCTCTGAGAGTGACGGGAGGCGCCGATGCCGAGACGCGACGGCCCTTAGACGTGGTCGAGGATCCCTCGCTCGTAGAGTTCGAGGATCACCCGGCCTGCCTGGGTCTCGACCTCGTCGACGGGTCTCCCTAGCTCCGCGGCAAACGCTTCGATCGCGGTCTTCACGGGAGTCGGAGTCTCGAACCGGGAGAGGAATGCGGCGATCTCCGGCTGGACCGTCACCTTCCGGACCCAGCCTTCGCCGGCTTCCAACCGGACGAAGTCGCGGCCGTCCTGGCGAACGGCGAACTCGCGATACGTGGTCGCGCGGCGTAGTGGCGTGTCGCGCAGGCCACCCAAAGCGGATCCGTCCTGTGCCTGGGCCAGGAGGTCGAATCGACGGAGTCCGCGTTCGAGGTCGCCCGACGCAGAACCGACGAGGTCCCCGGCCAGCTCCTCGAAACGGATCCAACGACGGACTCCCCCGGAACGTCGTCGCATGAGCACGAGGCCACCGTGGACACCCACCACGTCGTGGGAACGGAGATAGGCCATCCATCGGCGGAACCGAGTGCCGAGCGAGTCGGTCGCACCGAGCGCATCCATCTCGCGGATCCGGGCCTCGACGTACGCGTCCGGCGGCTGCTGGTTCGCGCGAATGAACCAAGCGTCGCAGCCAGTGCCTTCGACCCATCCCGAGAGCCGCTCCCTCCAGTCTTCACCCCGGAACTCCGGCCACTCGAAGATCATCTGGAACGTCCCGCCATCCGCGAGATGATCAGGAGCTGCCCTCACGATCCGCTCACAGATCGACTCGATCGGACCCGCTCCCGCCTGATCGTCCTGCTGCGCGCCCGCTGTGAGGCCAACCGGGCCGGACGGCATCACGATGAACGGCGGATTGCAGACGATCCGATCGAACCGTCGTCCGTCGACCGGTGCGAAGAGATCGCCCTCGAGGAATTCGATGCCCCCTGCGCCCGAGCGTCGTTCGGTCTCGGTCTCAGTCTCGGTGCCGGCTGCGCCCACTCCGGCCCCGCCCGCGCCGACGACGTCTCCAAGGGGACCTGGAGCGGACGAGGATTGGCTGAGCGCGACGTTGAACCGAGCGAACGCGAGCGCGCGTGCGCTGAGATCCGTGCCGGTCACCCGCGCCGCGTGGGCCGCCTGCCGAACCGCGAGCACTCCTCCGCCGGTACAGAGGTCGAGCACGGACCCCACCTCGGTCCGAAGGGAAAACAGGTCTAGGTTCCTCGGCGTGGGTCCGACCGCGAGCACGGGATCGGGCGGTAGCGGAGGCCCCCCGTCTGCCCGAGTCGTTTCGTACGGAGGGGTCTCCTCGGGAGCCCGAAACCGGTCCGACGCGAACCAGGTTCCATAGCCAGGGATCAAGAGCGTCTGCGGA
This sequence comes from Candidatus Eiseniibacteriota bacterium, assembly GCA_020633975.1. Lineage (GTDB taxonomy): Bacteria > Eisenbacteria > RBG-16-71-46 > CAIMUX01 > CAIMUX01 > JACKCR01. The sequence goes on from JACKCR010000002.1 coordinate 2,464,982, forward strand.
AAGAGCCAGCCGTCCCTCTTCGCAAGCAGGCCCACCTCCCCCGCTGCGGCGAGAAACTCCTCTGACATCGCGGAAGCGACGTCCTCACGAACGCCCGCCCCGAGAAAGAACCAGAGGACGAGGGCGTCTTCTGGCCGCGACGGATCGAGCGCATCCTCGAGGCGGTACCAACGCGGTGTGCCCGGAATGGGCGGATCCAGATTCCCCGCCAAAGCCTGGACTCGCGACTCGTCATACGAACAGTCGACCAACGTCCGGCAGAGGATCGCGGCGGTCTCTTGGTTGGGTACCTGAAGCATGGGGAGAAGGTACACGAGGAGGAACGGGGCAGAAAGTGACACCCGTGAACGCAACTGGCATACTCCGCCGAGACAGAGGCCATCAAGGTGCCCGCACCCCTGTCGACCGCGAACCCCAAAGGACGTGAGGTTCGCCGCGCTCCGATCAATCGACCGTCACTCTCGGAGGTTCGCCCATGCAGTACTCCTTCCTCGGTCGTACCGGGCTCCGTGTGAGCCGTCTCTGCCTCGGCACGATGAACTTCGGCTCGCTCACGAGCCAGGAGGACAGCTTCGCGATCCTCGATCGCGCCCTGGACTCCGGCATCAACTTCGTCGACACGGCGAACGTCTACGGAGGACGCGCGGGCAAAGGCGCCACGGAGGAACTGCTCGGCAAGTGGCTCGCGCAGGGAGGACGTCGCCGAGAGAGTGTCGTCCTCGCCACGAAGGTCTACGGCCGGATGTACGACGGAGAGAACCAGTCCAAGCTCTCCGCCTACCACATCCGCGCTGCGTGCGAAGAGAGCCTTCGGCGACTCCACACCGATCACATCGACCTCTACCAGATGCACCATGTCGATCGAGACACTCCTTGGGACGAGATCTGGCAGGCGATGGAGCAGTTGGTCCGCGAAGGAAAGGTGCTCTACGTCGGCTCGAGCAACTTCGCGGCCTGGAACATCGCGCAAGCAAACGGCGTCGCGAACCAGCGGCACTTCCTCGGTCTCGTCTCGGAGCAGAGCCTCTACAACCTCGCGGCACGCATGGTCGAACTCGAAGTGATCCCGGCCTGCCGCGGACTCGGACTCTCCCTCCTCCCGTGGAGCCCCCTCAACGGCGGCATGCTCGGTGGCGTCCTCGAGAACGCAGACGGACGTCGCGGCACCGAGATCGTGCGGAAGCGGATCGACGCCCACCGTACCGCGCTCGGGAAGTACGAGGAGTTCTGCAAGGACCTCGGGCATCCTCCGGGCGACGTCGCGCTCGCGTGGCTCCTGGCGAACGACGCGGTCGCGGCCCCGATCGTCGGCCCGAGGACCATGCAGCACCTGGACGACGCTCTCCGGGCGCTTGCGGTCACCTTGCCGCCTGAGGCGCTGGAAGCGCTCGACCTGATCTGGCCGGGCCCGGGAGGACAGGCGCCCGAAGCCTACGCTTGGTGATCCCAGGGGCAGTGAGGCCCGGTCGCGAACGGTCGTAGCGACCCAGGTGGCGCGGGGAATCCGTCCCTGTCATACTCGAACGCTTCTGAGTGACGGAACCGTTCTCCAAGGAGCCGAACGTGACCCCGGAACAACAGCTCGAGATCCTTGTTCGCGGAACCTACTTCCCGGACGAAGGCGCGGACTCGATCACAGGAGCCGAATCGCTCCAGACCGAGCGCGACACGACCGCAGGCGAGAGTGCAGCCGAGGGCAGTGCTCCCGAGGGTAGCGCCCCCACGGGCCGCGGCCTTCGTGGACAGATGACGCACGAGCTTCGCGAGCGACTGAAGGAAGGGCGTCCGCTTCGCATCTACATCGGCGCGGACCCGACGGCGCCGAGTCTCCACATCGGCCACTTCGTCTCCGTCCAGAAGCTCCGCATCTTCCAGGAGCTGGGTCACCAGGTGATCTTCCTGATCGGCGACTACACCGGAACGATCGGCGATCCGACCGGACAGGCCGGAGAGCGGAAGCGGTTCACGCACGCCGAACTCAAGGAGATGGCGAAGGACTACGAAAAGCAGGCCTTCCGCCTCCTCGACCCGGCGAAGACGGAGGTCCGCTACAACAGCGAGTGGCTGTCGAAGCTCACGTTCCTCGACCTGGTCGAACTCGCGTCGATCTTCCCGCTCAAGTGGGTCGTGAGCCGTCACGACTTCGCGGAGCGTCTCTCCAAGGGAGAATCTCTACGTCTCCACGAAACGCTCTACTGCATCATGCAGGGGTACGACGCGTACGCGCTCGATTGTGACGTCCAGGTGGGAGGCTACGACCAGTACCTCAACATGCTCGCCGGACGGTGGATCCAGGAACACTTCGGCAAGAAGCCGCACGTCACCTGGACTTACCCGCTCCTCATGGGAACGGACGGCCGGAAGATGTCGAAGTCGTACGGCAACGCGGTGAACCTGCTCGACACACCCGAGGACATGTTCGGAAAGTCGATGCGGATCTCGGACGAGCAGCTTCCGCCGTGGATCGATCTCACGACGAACTTCGCGCCTGCCGAAGCCGACGCCCTCAAGGCGGAGCTGCTGAAGCCCGGCGTGAATCCGATGGAGATCAAGAAGCGGCTCGCGTTCAACATCACCGAGCAGTACCACGGCGTCGACGCCGCCGAGAAGGCCGCCGAGACGTTCGCCCAGGTCGTGCAAGGCAAGTCGATGCCGGACGACGTCGAGACCCTGAAGGTGCCCGATGAGGCCAAGTCTGGCGACACGACCTGGCCTGACCTACTCCTCGCGCTCGGCCTGGCCAAGAGCAAAGGCGAAGTCCGTCGCCTCATGGCCCAGGGCGGCTTCTACGTCGACGGCGACTCGATCACCGACACCGACACGAAGTACGCACCGAAGCCGGAGACGGTGATCCGCATGGGCAAGCGGCGCTGGTACAAGCTGGAGCCGTAGGTCTGCCGTGGCGGAAGCCCGGGGGAAGACTCCCCATCAGGTAGTCGTCGCCATGGACCTCTTCGGCGTTCGACTCGTGGACCGGGACTAGCAGGTTCGCAGGTCATCGCGAGGGGACCGGAAAAGTGAACCCCGAGAGTCGGTCGTGGGCACTACGGGCCATCGCGGGGGTCAAGTAGTGGCCAGCCCAATGCTCCAGGCTTGCCTCGTCGGCGAAGATGGCTTCGCGCAACTCCGAGAGAGCTTCGTCGTAGTACGGGTGGCCGGCAGGTATGGAAGTGCCGGAGGACTGCCCCATCAGGTACAGACCGGGTATCGAGACGATGGTCTCCGCCGCCTCGTAGATGCGGTCCAAGACATCGGAGGCCGGGATGGCTGCGTCCTCTCGGAGACTGGACGCCAGGTCTAGCTCGATGGACAAGCCAGGCGGGAGGTCGGTGGAGTACGTGGAGAGGACACCAGCGCCGAGCACCGCGACGCTGTCCACGAGGCTGGAGGTGCTGAGGAATGACGCCGCACTGTCCGTAGCGGCAACGAGCCCAAGGCCCGCATCGTGGATGGATCGGAAGACTCGAAAGGTAGCAGTGTACAGGCTATCCATCGCCGTCCCGGGAGGGGTTGGAGTTGCAGGATAGATCCGACCGACTACCCGACCGTTGATAGAGACGACAGAATCCGACTGAACAACTACGTACGGAGGTAGGAGGACTTCGTCTTCGACGAAGATCACTGTCAGTTCGGTCGAGTCGGTTCGATCGGTTGGAGGCGATTCCGCAAACGAGGGCTTCGCCGTGCAGCCGCCAAGTACGGCCAGGAACACGGGGAGAAGGAGCGATCGGCAAGCTGAAAGCGGGAAGAGGAGTGTCGATGATGAGATCATTGCCCTCCCCTCCTGCTGCTCGAGCCGTTCGGCCGTATGGGCCTGCCACGTTTCGAGGCGCCCCCCCCCGCGGCCACTCGTCAGAGGGACGTTCTCAGCGCCCGTTCTCGCTAGGCGTGACGAACGCCTCCTTGACCTTGCCCCATGACATCGGCAGCAACGGTGTCGGGATGCACGGATTCGGTTCGCACGAATCGGAACCGTTCCACGTCCCGTACTCGGCCTCACAACCTTCTTGTGTGCTGATCTCGCAGTGCTCGACGAAGCAGCAGGCACCGAAGGGAGGACCGCCCGGACAGGGTAGGTAGCCATCGGTCCCGAAACCGAGTGCGCCGAAGTCGACGACAGGGTCGAGGATCGAAGGAACGCTGTCATCTGCAAAGAAGCTACCGGCGACAGGGCTCGACATCGTGGTGAAGATGGTTTCGTCGTCGACGTAGCGGTAGACCGCAAACCACCCCAACTCGACGAGGTGATCGGTCTGGACCGTGTTCCAGGTCATCGCGTTTCCGGAGTTCGGATTCGGCCAAGCCCCGTAGTAGGGCGGACTGTCGCCAGACGGTAGCTCGAAATCGGCGCACGTCTGCCAGGCCTCCACGATCAGGAGACTCGGGTCGTAATCGATTCCGGCCGTGGTTCCGAAGAGCCTCGGGCTCGCGGTGGATGGAAACGCCGCGAGTAGGAAGAAGATGGAGCGGCCGACTTCGTCGACCCGGGTGTCCGCACCACCGCAAGCATCCAGCCCCGATTCGCCGCAGTACTCGCCCGAATCCGACCAAACCAGTCCGTCGTTGACGTGAAGGATATGAACACCGCTCGCGTTTGGACCGGCGATCGCAGTGGACAGAGGGACCAGGAGACAGAAGGCGAGGAACGAGAGAGCACGGATTCGCATGACGCTTCCTCCCGAAGGGAACGGCGGGCGCAGACGAAGGGGGCTGGGGGGAGTCTACCGCGGACGCACCATCACGTGCACGCCCGAGTCCTCCTGTAGCGTCTTCGGCCACCGCCACTCCTCGCGCCAAGCCGTGCTCTCGTACCCGGCCACGGCGCCGTACACCGCGCCCAAGGCAGCAGCACCGCCTGCAAGCCATGCGGCATCGGATTCGCTCATCCAGCCAAAACTCGACGCCATGGCGCCAGCGAACAGCCCGATCGAACCGGCCAGGTCCGCCCCCTTGAGTGCCGTCTGGCCACGATTCAGCTCGAACTTCCGAACGCCGTAGAGAAACGCCTGCTCGGAGCTGAGGTGGAGGCCGTCCACCATGCGGACCCCGGAGGTAGGGTAGTAGCGAAGACCGGTCCGCCCGACGCCGGAACGCCCCGCCGCCGGGTGCGTGAGCTTCATGGAGAGGCTGGAGGCCGAACCGCCCCACTGCCGGGCCCAGCCGGAGTGGACATCGCGCAGTAGGGTCGACGTCGAGTCTGTAGAGGCGCCAGCCGGCGACACGGGCTGGGCGGAGGCATCCGATGGGAGCCCGAGAACCGGCCCGCAGCCGAGGATGGAGGCGAGCACGAGAAAGCCCACGCGCGATCGGCCGAGGGAGGGGAGGCATCGCCGCCGTGTCGTCTGTGTCATCCAGGCCCTCCTCGACCGTACGCCATCGATCGTTCGTCCCGCGAAAGCCGAATCCTCCCGTCGAGTGTAGGCGCTTCGGGCTCCTGAGTGGATACGAGACTCGGGGAAAGACCCTCTCTCCCCACCCTGGAATACGGTATCCTTCCCGTCTTTCGCGGCGCCAGCAAACGCTCGGTCGCCTGTCTCAGGAGCCCGCGACCCGGCGCGGCCACCCCGACTTCTGGAGGGGGCCCCGACGCCGACTCAACTCGAACGGAAAGATGAGCCATGTTCCGACCGAACCGGTATCGCACGCACGGCTGCGGTGAGATTCGTTCCACTCACGTCGGGGAGACCGTCACCCTCTCCGGGTGGGTTCACCGCAAGCGCAACTTCGGAGGGCTCTACTTCCTCGTCCTCCGCGACCATTCGGGCATCGTCCAGGTCGTGATCGATACCGATGCACCGTTCCATGCGGCGGCCGCGGACATCCGCCTCGAAAGCGTGATCCAGATCGAGGGCGAAGTGGTCCCGCGCGAAGAGGGGAACGTCAACCCGAACATGCCAACGGGTGAGATCGAAGTGAAGGCGAAGTCGTTCGAGATCCACTCGACGGCGGAGATCCTCCCCTTCCAGATCGCGGACGACATCGACGCTTCCGAGACGGAGCGCCTCAAGCACCGGTTCCTCGATCTCCGTCGCGACCGGCTCCAGCACAACATGGCGCTCCGTTCCAAGGTGATCTCTTCGATCCGGCGGCGGATGACGGAGATGGACTTCTTCGAGTTCCAGACGCCGATCCTGACATCGAGTTCGCCCGAAGGCGCGCGTGACTTCCTCGTCCCGAGCCGTCTCCACCCCGGAAAGTTCTACGCGCTGCCGCAGGCTCCGCAGCAGTTCAAGCAGCTCCTCATGGTGTCGGGATTCCCGCGCTACTTCCAGATCGCACCGTGCTTCCGCGACGAGGACGCACGCGCGGACCGGTCCCCTGGCGAGTTCTATCAGCTCGACATGGAAATGGCCTACGTCGATCAGGAAGACATCTTCGCCGTGCTCGAGGAGCTCCTCGTCGGGCTGTTCCGCGAGTTCACGGACTGGCACGTGGCGGACGCACCCTTCCCCCGTCTCACCTACCGCGACACGATGCTCCGCTACGGCAGCGACAAACCGGACCTCCGCTTCGGCTGCGAGATCCAGGACATCTCGGACCTCTTCGCTACGTCCGAGTTCCGCGCCTTCCGCTCCGCCATCGACGAAGGCGGAGTCGTCCGCGTCGTGCCGGTGCCGGGCGCGGCGGGCCAGTCGCGTAAGTTCTTCGACGGAATCGACGCATTCGTGAAGGAGCAGGGCGGCAAGGGCTGCGCCTGGATCGCGTTCCCCGAAGGAGCCGACGTCAAGGGATCGATCGCGAAGTTCCTCGATGCAGACCTCCTCGCGAAGCTGAAGGACATCCCTGGCGCGGGCGAGGGCTCAGCACTCCTCTTCGTCGCCGGAAAGGCGGCCGAGGTCGCGACGATCGCAGGCCGGATCCGGCTCAAGGTGGCTGACGATCTCGACCTTCGCGAGAAGGGCGTCTACAAGTTCTGCTGGATCGTCGACTTCCCGATGTTCGAGTGGGACGAAGAGAACGAGTGCGTGACGTTCTCGCACAACCCGTTCTCGATGCCGCAGGGCGGAATGGAAGCGCTCGAAACGCAGGACCCGCTCGACATCCTCGCCTTCCAGTACGACATCGTCTGCAACGGCGTCGAGCTCTCCTCAGGAGCGATCCGAAACCACCGTCCGGACGTCATGTACAAGGCGTTCGAGATCGCGGGCCACCCGGCTTCGGTCGTCGACGAGAAGTTCGGCGGGATGATCCGCGCGTTCAAGTTCGGCGCGCCTCCCCACGGCGGCATCGCACCGGGCGTCGACCGGATCGTGATGCTCATCGCGGACGAACCGAACATCCGCGAGGTCATCCTGTTCCCGATGAACCAGAAGGCGGAAGACCTCCTGATGGGCGCGCCCTCCGAGGTCCGTCCGAAGCAGGTCGAGGAGCTGCACATCCGGATCGAGATGCCGAAGGAAGACTGACCCGGTCGCGGCATGAGGTACGACCTGGAGGGAAAGACCTTTCGCTCGGCGACGAACTCCGACAACGGAGACGTCGGCGAAGAGACGTTCTTTCACTACCACCAATCCGGTGACCTCGTTTGGGCCGACTACCACGGTGGCGAGATCGTCAAAGGGCACTTGATCGCGTCGGTTCTCCCGAGCGGCCAGTTGGACATGCGGTACCACCATGTCAACCGCCAGGGACAGATCATGATCGGCAAGTGCCTGTCGACGCCCGCCCTGACACCGGAAGGGAAGCTCATGTTCCGGGAGGAGTGGCAGTGGCTGTCCGGTGACATGTCGTCGGGCTACTCGGAGGTCGTGGAGGCTTGACTACGGGCCTCTCTCGGGAGACTCGCACGCGATGAGCCACCGTCCCTGATCCCTACCACGAGCCGCGAAACGAGAGCGAAGGGAGTCCGATGTCCATGGGATCGATCGAGACCGGCCGGCACTACACCTGGGGCGGCAACTGCGACGGATGGCACCTCGCCGAGTCTCCGAATCTCAGCGTCATCCAAGAGCGTGTGCCCACCGGTTCCTCAGAAGTCCGTCACCTGCACAATCGGGCCGAGCAGTTCTTCTACGTGCTCCAAGGGACGGCGACTCTGGAGGTCGGCGGCAACACTCATGTTCTGCATGCCCGCCAAGGCTTCCACGTGGCCGCGGGGGTGCCGCACACTCTCAGCAATGAACACGAGGAGTCTCTCGAGTTCCTCGTGATCTCGACTCCGCCCAGTCACGGGGACCGCGAACTCGCGTAGCTGGGCGTCCGCGAATATGAGATGGACGTTTGCGCAGCTCTCCAGCAGCCGTCGCTGGGGAGCTACGCTAGTTCGTGCCGTGAACGTACTACCGCACGAGGACGAGCTTCTCGATCCTGTGCGAAGTCTCGCCGGACTCGGCTGACACTGCGTCGATCCTCACGAAGTAGATCCCCGACGCCATCCGTCTGCCGTCCGATGCCCGTCCGTCCCACTCGGCCACGTACGCGCCCGGTCCCGTGAGGGACTCCTGGCTCCAGACTCGCGCACCAGACGGGTCGAAGACCTGGATCATGACTCTCGCTCCGAACGGCACCTGGTACTCGAGTCGCGTCGCGCCCGTCGAAGGGTTCGGTTGGATGCTGAGACCCAGGTCAGTGACACTCCCGCTCCCCGGCGTCAGGCGACGCGCGACGATCTCGAACTCGTAGTGGCCGGGTCCCAAGGTGAGTTCCGCGGTTTCCGCGGGACGTTCCGTCCCCCCGGAAGTTCGGAGTTTGATGTCCCAACCTTCCTGCACCCCACCGAGGAGGTCGACCGAGAGGGTTGCCGACTCCGCCTCGGACTCGACTACCACATGCCACACCTCTTCGTCCGCCCGCGAGGTGCGGAGTTCCTGGAAGAGAGGCTCCCCTGCACCGACGTGCGTCCCACTGCCGATCAGTTCGAGCTCCACCTTCGCACCGGGCGGCGCTGGCGGAAGGAACCCGATGTCGCTGCCGGTCGGGCTCTCGGTCTCGACGATTCCGAGCACCGCTGATCGCGTCTCGATGTCAGAGCGAACGATGACCTGCACCGCCCATTCCGGCGTCACGTCGAGGTTGGAGAGATCGCCCCAACTCGTCGCGAAGGCACTGGTTCCACCTTCCGAGCGCGCCACCGACTGGCTTGCTTCTGTGGACGGAATGAGGAGAGCGATCGCGGAGGTCGCAAGGCTCTTCACCCAACACCCGCTCCACACTGGCAGCGTGATGAGTTCGTTCTTGTAGGAACCGCCGCCGTCCGGATCGAAGGTTAGAATGCTGAAGGAGACCTTGCCTTCCGTGACCGCTTCAGAAAAGTCGAGCGTGTCCCCGTCCGCCACGACCCTCAGATGCGACCGGTCCAGCGTCACCGAGTAGGCGGCCGGGTTGCCGACCATGTTCCATCCCGGCCTCAGCGTGACGACGTAGTCGAGCGAACCTGCGAGCGGCTGGCGCGAGTCGCCCTGAACGGACCAACTGGACGGCGGATCGACCGCCCCGACCCAGTAGGCCTTTCCCGACTCGAACGCCGCGGGTCGCGTCGGACTCACCTGAACGTAGGCGTGGAGGGCAGGGTCGTACGTACCCACCTTCCACTTGTCGCCGGTGGGATCACCGAAGGTCTCGACCAGATCGTCGTAGTAGGTGAACCGTCCATCGACGAGCACCGGCGCGGCGACCATGCTCCAGGATCCGGCGAGAAGCCGCGGCCCCGCGACCTCGTGCCCGACGGTCTGGAAGCGGATCGGATTGGTGGGAGACCCAACGCCGATCTGTCCGTTCAGGACGAGGTGATACTCGAGGCCTCGTTCGGTGTAGTGCGCTTCGTTGAACTGCGCACGCCACACACCGTCCGTACCTTGAGTCCAAGTGGAGATGCGCCTGTAGCTCTCTTCCCCGCCCATCCGGTAGTAGCAGTCTACTGACCTGATGAAGGAAGGCAGAGTGAACGCCCAGCTGCGGGCGCCTTCGGTGCCTTCCAAACCGAGGTCGACGTTCGGCACGAGATCGCACGGGTGCGGATCGCAGCCCGTATCGGCGCCGAGGAAGTCGCCACCGCTCGCATCGCACTCGGTACTGAGCACGATGGCACAGGCGCCCTCTTCATCACAGCAAGCGCCGCTCGTGGGCTGTGGGCACGGGTTCGGATCGCAGACCGTATCGTCGCCTCCATACGTGCCGCTTCCGTTCTCGCAGTCGGCTTGCGACTCCACGGAACAGGACCCCGTCGAAGCGCAACAAGCCCCGGTCGCGGTCGGTTGCGGACACGGATTCGGGTCACACGCCGTGTCGTCGCCTTCGTAGCTCCCTTCAGCCGTGGAGCATTCGGCGCTCGTCCGGATCTGGCAGGTTCCATCGGCGAAGCAACACGCACCTTCCGCGGGCGGCTGCGGACACGGATTCGGGTCGCACGCAGTATCATCGCTTTGGTAGCTGCCGTCCGCCGTGGAGCATTCGGCGTTCGTCAGGACCTGGCAGGATCCGTCGGCGAAGCAGCAGGCGCCGGTCGCTGGAGGCTGCGGACAGGGGTTCGGGTCGCACGCAGTGTCATCGCCGCGATAGCTCCCTTCGTCCCTCGAACAATCCCCGCTCGTCGAGACTTCACACGAGCCGTCCTCGAAACAGCAGGCCCCTGTGGCGGGCGGCTGCGGACACGGGTTCGGATCGCACGTCGAGTCGTCGCCCTCATACGTCCCCGAACTGGCTCCGCAGGCGTCTTCCGTCGCGAGCGTGCAGGATCCGTCAGTGAAGCAGCAGGCGCCTTCGGCCGGCGGCTGCGGGCACGGGTTCGGGTCACAGTCTGACTCGTCGCCCTGATAGGTTCCTGACTCGGTGCCGCACTGCGCCTCGGTGCGGACGGCACACATCCCGTCCGCGAAGCAGCACGCGCCTTCGGCCGCCGGCTGCGGACATGGGTTCGGATCGCAGTTCGTGTCGTCGCCCTCGTACGCACCGCCTGCGGAGTCACACGCAGCCTCGGTACCGACGCTGCACGACCCATCTGCGAAACAGCACGCGCCTTCTGCAGGTGGCTGTGGGCACGGATTGGGGCTGCAGACGGTGTCGTTGCCCTCGTAGCTGCCCGATGCACCTGTGCACTGTTCTGTCGTCGAAACGGTGCAGGAGCCGTCCGTGAAGCAGCAAGCGCCCTCTGGCGGTGGCTGCGGGCAAGGGTTCGGTGAGCAGACGGTACCGTTTCCTTGATAGACGCCGGTCGCCGCGTCGCACTCGGCCGTCGTCCGGATGAGGCAGCTTCCGTCGGAAAGGCAGCACCCACCGGTCGGGTCCGGACACGGGTCCGGCGAACAGGCTACGTTGTCGCCCTGGTAGGTACCGCTCGCGGTGGTGCACTCGTCGCTCGTGACGAACGCGCAGGTTCCGCTCGCGAGACAGCACGCGCCACTCGGGTCGGGGCAGGGGTTCGGATTGCAGACGACGTTGTTCCCCTGATACGAACCGGAGAGGTCGACGCATGCCACGAGGGTCATCACCGAACACGTTCCGTTCGAGAGACAGCACGCCCCCGTCGGATCGGGACAGGGATCCGGAACACAAACAGCTCCGTTCCCCTGGTAGGACGATCCCTCGGCGGTACAGAGAGCAGAGGTCGTGACGAAGCACGAGCCATCCGAGCGGCAGCACGCCCCAGTCGGATCGGGACACGGATTCGGGCTACACGTCGTTTCGGCGCCGAGGTAGCTCCCACTCACGCCGACGCAGCCGTCGCTGGTGAGAACCGAGCATGTGCCGTTCCCGAGGCAGCAGGCACCTGTCGGCTCGGGACACGGATTCGGAGCGCACGTCGTTCCGTTGCCTTGGTAGCTCCCGCCCGAGCTGGTGCACGCAGACGAACTGAGGATCGTGCAGCTCCCCGCGGAGCTGCAGCACGCGCCCTCCGGGTCGGGACACGGATCGGGCGAACAGCTGGTGCCGCCGCCTTGGAACGTTCCACCCAATGTGGTGCATTCGAGGATGGTCACGAAGGAACACGAACCGTTGGAGAGGCAACACGCTCCCGGGGGTGGCGGGCACGGGCTCGGGCTACAGCTCGTGTAGTCACCTTTGTAGCTCCACCCCATCGAGTCGCAGTCGAACCCAGTCTCGATCTGGCACGTCCCACTGGGCGAACAGCACGCCCCCACCGGCGGCTGTGAGCACGGATTGGGGCTACAGCTCGATCCATCGCCTTGGTAGCTGTCGAAGTTGTCCCAGCAGTCGAACGAGGTGGCGATGTAGCAGAAGCCGTCGATCTCGCAGCAGGCACCTTCCGGTGGTGCAGAGCAGTTGACTCCGGCACAGCTCGACCCGTCACCGTAGTACGTTCCGCCGTAGGCCCAGCACGCGTCGTAGGTGATGACGGTGCACGTCTCGTTCGGGAGGCAGCATGCGCCGACAGGACACGACCAGCTCTCGCACGTCGTGAAGTCGCCGTGGTAGTACTGGTCCGCGTTCAGGCAGTTCTCGTACGGAACGACGACGCAAGTACCGTCCGGCTGGCAACAGGCTCCTTCGGAACCTCCCCCGGAGCAGCTCGTCGCGCAGTCCGTGTAGTCACCGGAGTAGGTTCCGCCCGCGCTCATGCAGTCGTCGTAGGTGAGCTGAGTGCAGCTTCCGCCGCTGAAACAGCAGGCGCCGAGGGGTGCCCCGCCCCCTCCGGGAAGCGCTTGGTAGCCCGACGTGCCGAAGCCTAGCGACGAGAATCCCATGATCGGATCGGTGATCGGGACCGCACTGTCGTCGTAGAAGTCCCCGCCCCCCAGCGGATGCCCGCCGAGCGAGAAGTAGGGCTGTCCGCTCAGTACGACACCAGAGAAGAAGCAGATCTCGACGAGCTGGGAACGTCGCGGCTGGTCGAAGTGGAACTTGATTCCCGTCGCGTCTTCCCACGGGAAGTTGCCGTACGGCTCGTAGGTGTCCGCGTCCCATCCCATCGCCCAGAGTTCCAACTGTGACTCGGGATAGTAGACGCCGAAGGAAACGGAACTCAGGATCGGGCAGGCTTGGGTCGGAAACGCAGCGAATACCCACCACACCTGGGGGTCGAAGCCGTCGTGGGCATCCACGTTCGCCGCAGTGATCCCGGACTGGCAAGACCCCGAGTTCGAAGGCGGACAGTCGGTCGCGAAGCCACAGTCGATACCGGAGAGCCCGATGTAGAACTCGTCGTCGGTGTAGACGATCCCGGTGTCGGTGTGGAGGATCAGGGTTCCACCCGCGTTGGGACCCGCAATGGCACGTCCCGACGAGAGAACCAGCGCGACGAGCGACGCGAGAATGGCGACGCCGGTGGCAAACCAAGCGGGGCGCGCAGCACGATGCGCCCCGGCCCACGATCCCTGCGGGTTCTTCATCGATTCCAGCCTCCTACAGGAGCAAGCCCGCCCCTGGTCGGAACTTCGGCCAGTCCCGGCGAGATGCCCACCATTTGTCGAGTTCCCCGACATGAGGGGATTCGGACAGATCGTCGGAAGCCCCCTCTGAACCTGCCTGCGAACCGGCCAGCCGGCGGCCCACGAGCGAACCGCTGCTGCGGGCGGACGGGCGAGGCCCGGCACCGCGGAGGTGGAGCCGCGGACGCCAACTTGCTCTTGGGCAAGCCGTAGCGAGGGTTCAGGCACGCCAAAGCGAGAGTGCGGCGGAACGAGGCGACCGACCGACCCGCAATCGGGAGGATCTGGCGCGAGCCCTGTGCACCGGGCCGTTTGACCCGAGCCTGAGTCGATCCTCATGAAGTCGCGCCGAGAGGACGAAGCAACGAATGAGAAGCGCTGTCCCCGAAGGTCGGCCGAACCGACTCGTGGGAAGGGATCTACCCGGCCGCGGAACGCGAGTAGCCCGTTCCCGTCCGGGGAGGCGCAGGTCGCAACAACACTTGGAGCCCTTTCCGTTCATGCATCACCGGTTTCGCGGATTCGAGCTCATGGACCGGATCGGTTCGGGCGGGATGTCCACGATCTTCCTCGGGGTCCAGACCGCACTCGACCGCAAAGTCGCAATCAAGCTGCTCCATCCGGCGTTGGCTCACGACGAGCAGTTCATTGCTCGCTTCGAACGAGAAGCGAAGTCGGCTTCGAGTCTCGGTCACCCGAACGTAGTCACGATCATCGACTTCGGTTCTGAGAACGGTGCGTACTACATCGTGATGGAACTGGTCGACGGTGCCGACCTCCGCAGCATCTTCCAGCGCTGTGACCGGATTCCGCCGGAGATCACTCTCGCAATACTCGAGGAGGTCTGTCACGGCCTCGAGGCCGCACACGAAAAGGGCATCGTCCACCGCGACATCAAGCCAGGCAACATCCTCCTTTCGAGTGACGGTCGGGTCAAGATCGCGGACTTCGGCCTCGCGCGTCAGGTGAACGACTTCGATCGACTCTCGAACATCACGATGACCGGAGCGATCGTCGGAACGCCCGCCTACATGTCACCGGAACAGCTCGCGGGCGCACCGGTGGACCACCGCACCGACATCTACTCGCTCGGTGTGATGGCCTATGAGTTCTTCGTCGGACAGAGACCGTTCCGCACCACACCATCCGGCGTAAACACCGAGGAGAAGATCCTCCGCGGTCCGATTCCGCCGATGTACCGCGACGGAGCTCGACTCCCCAAGTACATCGTCGACCTCGTTTCGAAGATGCTCGCGAAGGATCCGGAGAAGCGGTTCAACGAGGTCGGAGAACTCCTTCGTGCCGTCGAGAACGCGATGGAGCAGATCGACGACTCCGGCCAGCTCCTCAAGCACCGACGCGACTACCTCAAGCGGTTCGCTCAGGACCCTATCGCGTTCGCACGCGAACTCCGGAAGCGCCGGCTCAGCCGTCACCTCCGCCGCGCCGACCACTTCGTCGGGATGGGGCTCGAACGGATCAACGACGCCGTCGCGCAGTACTTGGCAGCGCTTCGAATCGACCCCGAGTGCACGACCGCCCTCGAAGCGTTGGAACGGCTGGAACGCGAGTACGGCAGATCGATCGTGGAGGAAGTCATCGAGGAGACGACGTCCGTCTTCTCGACTTCGGATCCCGAAGTCTCCATATCCGGCGCACTGCCCACCCAGCCCAAGGGTGATCCTCTGCTCGACGAGATCGACTCGGGCGACGACCTGATCTCGGGCCGAAGCCTCTCTGGCCGAAGCCTCTCCGGTCGTAGCCTATCCGGCGACGGCAGCTCCGACTCCGAAGCAGATCCGCCCCACGGCGCGCGTCCGGATCGCGCGGGGTTTGCCAGCGATCCGACCGAGATTGCGCCGAGCGGAGCGGGCACCCCCCGTCCTGCGAAAAACGGCGCTACCACGAACGACGCGACCCAAGTGGCGAAAGACCGCCCGCACCGGGTCCACCCCGACGTGGCCGCGAGTGGCGGAGCGAAGCCCGTCTGGGCGCGTCCCTGGATCTGGGTCGTCCTCGTCGTGTCCGTGATCGCCGTCCCGTCGTTCACGATCGGGCCACTCCGGCCCGGCGGACGCGTCACGCCGCAGGCAAACGACACCGCAGAACTCGCTGGGCGTCGTAGTTCCGAACTCGACAGAGACCACTCGACGGTTGCAACTTCCGAGAAGACCGCTACCGCGACTGATCCGAACGGACCGCAAGCGAATCAAGGCGACGCATCAGCTCCAGGCACGGCTTCGTCGACCAGTCACGCGGCGGCGGACGCGGGCGCTACAACTGAGCACGCGACCGGGACGAATGACGCGGCCTCGAACGGAAGAGACGGCGCAGCCCGGAGTGCGGGCGACGGCGCGACTCCGAAGTCGAAGGAGGCGACGTCTCAGGCTCCCGGCGCGAGCACGTCCAAGAAGGACGCAGCGGAGCCACACCGCGGAACCGACGCGACCAGTTCAACCGGCCCCGGCGGAGTGCGAGACAGCGAGACATCCACCGATGGCGCAGGCTCGGTTCCGGCCAAGAACACGAACGACGCCAAGCCCGAGAGGGAGTCCTCGGCCAAGAACCCACCCGTCACGACACCACCGACAAGTGGCGGAGCGGCCCAGCCCAAGGCGGCCGAGAAGGCGCCGTCGTTGGGATTCATCGAAGTTCGGGTCGTCCCGGTGGCAGACATCTATGTGGACGGACAGCTGGCCGGGCGCAAGAGCCGCGTGGCGATCCAGCAGGCCGATCCGACCCGTCCCCACGTGGTCGAAGTTCGCCATCCGAGCTTCGGCGTCCACCGTTGGACGAACGTCACCGCGGCCCGTGACACGACGCAACTGGTGCACAGGTACAGCTGGGGCGACGTCCGGGTGGAGTGGACACCGGCGGGCAACGTCGACCTCCGTTTCGATGATCTGATCCTCGGTGAGGTCGGTTCGTTCGCGCGCCAAGTGGCGGTGGGCGAACATCGGCTGCACCTCCGCCGGGAGGGGTACAAGATCGCGAGGGTCCAGATCGTCGACTCCGCGGGAACTCGAACCCTCTCCGGACCGGAAGCGGCCGGTGCACTGGCAACCTATCCCTTCGACGTGGCGGGCGGTCAGACCGCTCGTGTGGTCGTGGCATTCGAGAAGCAGTAAGGAGGCCTTCGTGAAGCAGCGGTTCCGCAGGACGACGAGCATCGCAGCGCTCGGTGCCTACTTGCTGGGGAGTGGGACACTCGCCATTCCGGCGTCGGCGAGCACGATCGAGGATCGACTGCTCGCGGCACAGGACGCATTCCTCTTCGGCGACTTCGATGTCGCCGCGACGAAGGTGCTCGAGATCATCGAGATGGGCGGACTCACGCCGTCGCTCTTGCGGGAAGCCCACGTGCTCGCAGCTCAGTGCTACCTCGAGCTCGGCGACGAAGCCGCGGTCGACGCCGCGATCTGCGCCGCCCACGACGCGGACCCCCTCTGGCAGCCGTCGTCTGCGGTTCTGACGGAAAGAGAAGTGATCCGATTCGCGACGGCTCTTCGCAGCTGTCCGGAGTCCCCGCGGAACACACCCCTTTTGATTCCGGGTACGCAAAGCGGCTCGAACACATCGGCACCTGGGTCGACTGGATCCGAGTTCTCCGGCACCGAATCTTCCGGCACGAGATCCACTTCCGACCCGCACGGAACCGGGCCGGCAGGCACCGGAACCTCCCCAGCATCCGCCGAAGAGACGACGTCGACACCCTGGTTCAAGAAGCCGATCGCCTGGATCGTCGGCGGAGCCGCAGCGGCAGGCGCCGTCCTACTTGCATCCGGCGGCGGAGGCGGCTCGTCCGATCCCGATCCATCCGGCGGCGACCCCACCGGCATCGGGGACTTCCCGGCCGCGCCCGAGAACTAGCGCTGACTTCCTGGCCCGCCACAGAAGAAAGCCTCGACGGAACGTATTGATAGCACTGTTAGAGCGTCGCGACAGCGGACTCTCGAAGCAACTGCAGAACCTTCGCGTCCGGGTCGGCTACGACCTTCTCGGGATCGAACTCGCACTCGATCTCGAACGACGCCGACTCCCCTTCACCGATCTGGACCCACGTCCGCGCCTCGAGGAACGGCTCCCTCGCCTCCTCCTCGCCTCGTGACTCGTCAGCCCCCTCGCCATCCCGCTCGTCGGCTCCTTCTTCTACGAACTTCGTCACCATCGCCGCTTCGTCGCTCGGCGAGGAACTCGTCGCACTCCCCAAGCGCACCCCAGGCTCGCCGGTTCCTGGACGTTCGCCACGGAGCGCCGCGACAGCCAGGGTGACATCCCCCGTTCCCTTGTTCTCCACGGTTCCGCGCACGATGAAGCGGCCGTCGATCTCTTCCTTCGTCACGTCGCTGAAGACGAACTCGGGCACGACTACGTGGAAGAACCACTGATCGACGAACGCGTCGAAGGCAACCGGATCTGGGGCATGGCGCCTCATCGTCGCAACGTAGTCCTGGAGGACGGGGTGGTCGTCGCTCCCACGATAGGTGCGGACGAAGTCCTGAAGACCGACCAGGCTCGAGTCCGGCCCCATGAGGTCGTGCAGCATCCAGAAGACCCAGCCCCCCTTGTCGTACGTAACGGTGGTATCGCCGGGACGAGATCCGTCGACCTCGACGAGTGGTCGCTCCGAGTCGACTTGCCGGTTGTCACCGTAGCTTTCCTCGATCCGCTTGCAGAACTCGATCCGGTCCGCGTCGCCGTAGACTCGGTCGAAGAGGAGGATCGTAGAGAAGTGAGCCATTCCCTCCGACACGATGTTGCCGCCAGGTCCCTTCCCGGGTAGCACGAGATTTCCCCACCACTGGTGGGCCGACTCGTGTGCAGTGACGAGGAATGCGGCTCTCACTTCGTCCGTGCTCCGGGTGAGGAACCCGATCGACTCGGAGAAGGTGATGTTCGACGGGAACCCTTGCGCATAGCTCGCGATCCCGGGAAACTCGTTCACGCGCAGCTCTGCCCAGGGATAGGGATAGAACCACTCGGAGTAGTACTTCCTGGCCGCGTCGAGCGCGCTTCCCATCTCCTCCAGGTTGTAGACATGGGTGGGCAGGTGATACAGCTCGGTGCCTTCGCCCTCCCAAACGTCCCATTCGCCAGCCACGACGTTGAAGAAGTTGACGGGTTCGTCTGTCTCCCAAACGACGGTCCGTTGTCCCTCCTCCGAGGTATCCGAGAGCTTCACTCCGACCGCATGGTAGTCGAACCGGTCCGGGCCGGTGATCTTCGTACGCACGGGGAACGGGCGCTGGGATCCGAACGCTGGCTCTGTCTTCCCGACGTAGAAGTCCTTCGGGTAGACGCGAGCTTCGTTCGGCTTCTCCGGGTCCACGCCCCGTGACTCGTCGAACCCAACGGTCGGGAGGAAGCTGTTCGAGAAGCAGGTGAGGACGACGCCACAGGGAAGGATGAACTCCCCCATCCCTCCACCGTTCTTGGTGAACCCGGGTGGATACTCGCCGTGGTACGCGAAACCGACTTCCACCGTGTCCCCCGGCGCAAGGGGTGGATCCAGCGGGAAGACGACGAGGCGCGCGCGATCGTCCGCCTCGAAGTCGCTCCCGTTCAAGGTCCAGGTAACGTCTTGGAAGTGGTCGCCGATCGAGAGGGCAAACCGTTCGAGCGGAGCCTCCCCGTCATGGAACAGATCGAAGGAGCCCGCTACGGAGAACGCGGAGGCATCCGGATCGAGCGTCAGATCGAGATCGACCCCGGCCAGGTACGGTTGCGGTGCGTCGAGCCACGTGAGGATGTTCTTTCGCCAGTAGTCACGCTCGCGGTTCTCTGCGGCCTTGGATTGGAAGCTCGCATGGACCTTTCCACCCAGGACGATGCCGAGTGCGAGCACCGGTACCCAGAAGGGAGACATGCGGAGAACGGTGACGAACACCGACCGCGGGCGGATCCGGTCCAAGACCCGCGCCCGATCCAGCTCCCGCCTCGGGAAGAAGCGAACGGCGATCGCGACGAAGAGCCCGGTCAGCGCCAGATAGAGCAGCCGGTTGAGAAGCAGTGCCGACCCGTTCGGCTGGAGCGCACCGAAGTCTGTCCACGTCACGACGCCCCAGAGATCCCAGTTCGACACCCAGTTCACTTTGCCTCGGAACTGGAGGAAGGCGAACACGAGGAAGACGCCGACCCCGATCGCATAGGTCGTGTACCGATTCCGCACGATCGAGTAGGTCGCGATGACAAAGGCCGACCAGACGAGGAAGGTCGGTAACAGGAGCAGTCCCCACACGATGAGGAACGGCCCTACCTCCACCGCCACCTTCTTCTGAACCAGCATGATCACCGCGCCAGCGACGAACGTGACGAGGAGGATCAACACGCCGACGAAGCTGTTGGCAAGAGCCTTACCGAAGAGGAACGCGGAACTCTCGACCGGAGTCGCATGGACCACGGGCGCCGCTCCCGACGCCTCTTCCCGAAGCAACGACTCGACGATGTAGAAGAGAAGGAGCAGACAGACCATGAGTGTGAGCGAGTTCATCGTCCCCACCGCATAGGTTCCACTCGTCAGGAGGAGCGGCGTGTCGAACGCACCGACGCGGAGGTATCCGTTCTGGACGGATTGGAGGATGATCAGCGGGATGAACAGGTAGAGACCGGCTTGCCCCTTGATGCTCTTGAGCTCGAATCGAGCCACCGACCACAGGTTCCTGAAGAAGCCCCTCCGCGACACCTCCATGCCGAAGCTCTCGAGAGAGCGAACCGTCCGGACACCCTCCCGGGCCACTTCGGTGGCGCCCGATGCGCCAGAAGCCAACATTCGCTCCCCTTCCGCCACATGCTTGGCCGAAGGACGCGCCCCTCTCGACGCTCTGCGGAAGTGAAGCGTGGAGAGAGCTACCAAACCGAGGCCGGCGAAGCAGAAGGCCAGGCGTGTGAGTAGATAGGTTCCATCGAACCCAACCGACCCGGTGTTGTAGAGCAGCACCCCTCGATCGACTTTGAGCCACGTCTCGTTCAGCCAACGGAACCCGGAGGGTTCGATCCACATGAGGGCGTGGTTGATCCTCGGATCGAGCCATGACGGTGACCAGCTGAGAAGAAACGTCACCCAGACGATGATCGCGAGAACGGGAACACTGAACGTGAGGATCGGACGCCGGAACCGCTCACCGAGTGCGAAGAACACGCCAGACGCGAAGACCAGCTGCGGCACGAGGAAGAAGAACGCTGGTCGAAGGTAGTTGGGCAGCGTGAACGGTCCTCGGAAGTCCGCCGCGTCCGCGTTCGGCACGACGTGATTGAAGAACGCGTGGAGCAACGCCTGCACGAACGCGAGTCCGAGGAATGTCGCGAGCACCGCAAGGTACTTCCCCCAGACGTACTCCGCCGGACGGAGTGGGGTCGAGTGCAGCACCTCGCCGACCTTGAGCTCGTCGTCGCGCACGATCGCCATGCCCGCGGCCACGGCGACGAAGAAGGTGTAGAACAGGCCACCCAGGATCGAGAGGATGAAACTCATCGCGAACTCGGAAGTGATGAACGACTTCTGCCCGCCGACATCGCTATCACCAGCCTGGATCCTCACGCCACCGGTGGAGAGCCCCCAGGCCATGAGTGCGAGAAGCAGGAGGAAGATCCAGAAGAGCGGTCGCGTAACCTGGAACCGGAGTTCCTGTCGAAACACGGAGAAGAGGCGTGTCGCGCTCATGACTCGCGCCCTTCACTGGGATCCGTGCCCACCAACTCCACTCGGGAATCGACTCCGACCTCGGCGCCGGAGACGGCGAGCCCCGCCGGCCTGCCGTTTCCGACCAGGGTCATGTACGCGTCTTCCAGGGTCGGCTCCACCTCCGCAAAGCCCTCGGGGGCACGTCCATCCGGGGCAAAGATCCTGACCAGGTTGCGCCCTTCGACGAGAACCGCTTGGGTCACCCAGAATCGGCTCCGCATCTCGTCGAGGTCACCGCCGGCACTCCCCTCGAAGATCCGTCCGCGGAGCTTGTCCTTCGCTTCGGTCGGTGTCGTGCCGGCAACGATCCGCCCCTGGGAGATCACGACGAAGCGCGGGCAGAGCACCGCGACATCCTCCACGATGTGGGTCGAAAGGAGCACGGTCCGTTCGGTCGCGAGTTCAGCGAGGATCCGGTAGAAGCGGTGCCTCTCCTCCGGATCGAGTCCAGCCGTCGGCTCGTCCACGATGATGAGACGGGGATTGCCCGCG
Organism: Candidatus Eiseniibacteriota bacterium; assembly: GCA_020633975.1. GTDB lineage: Bacteria > Eisenbacteria > RBG-16-71-46 > CAIMUX01 > CAIMUX01 > JACKCR01. The sequence goes on from JACKCR010000002.1 coordinate 2,486,480, forward strand.
ATCGCCTGCGCGATCCCGAGCCGTTGCTTCATGCCACCGGAGTATCCCTTCACCTTCCGCTTCGCCGCGAACGTCAGGTTGACCCGCTCGAGCAGCTCCTCTACCAGCTTCTTCCGCCCTCCGGGGGCATCCACTCCTTTCAGCTCGAGCAGATAGGCCAGCATGTCCCGGCCGGAGAGGTTCGGATAGAAGCCGAAGTCCTGTGGCAGATACCCGAGGCGCCGGTGGAGCGCATCCGGATCGGAGAGGACGTCCTCTCCGTCCAGCCGGACCTCGCCGGAGGTCGGCTCGAGCAATCCGGCGATCACCTTCATGAGAGTGGACTTACCGGCACCGTTGGGGCCGAGCAAACCGAACATCCCGGTCGGGACTTCGAGGTCCACACCCCGTAGTGCGGGCACCGGTCCCGGGTAGATCTTGACGAGATTCCGAACGGATAGCATCTCTCCCCCCTTCGCGCGGCCGAGGTTGCCGCGCCTCCCTGCTGTCCACCCATTCAGTACGAATGCCAGACGCCAAGGTTGCCTACTTTTTCTCAGGACCCCGGAGTCGCAGTTCCGGGCGCCAACTCACGCTTCGGGTGGGTCAGCTGCAGGGTCGAGTAGAATAACCTAGGCGTCCCAGGTGTACGTACCGGCGTCGGCCGCCCCTCGTTCTGATTTCGAGCGGACAGGCCGGAAGGAGGTTCCCTTGCACTCCACGTTCAATGCGGTCCGTTTCCTCTTCGTCGCGCCCGCAATCCTGCTCTTCCTCACCGTGGTCAACTGGATGACCTCGCCGGGAGAGTGGTGGGTGCAGTGGGCCGCGCTCGGCCTCGGGCTCGCCTGGTTCTTCAGCCTCCTGCGTGTGATCAAGGCAGCGGTGGTACTCGGAGGGCTCGCGGCTCTCATGGCCTACCTATCGAAGCGATGACCTGCGCCCCATCGGGGCACGTACCAGGTCCCCTTCGATTCGACGTCTGCCGGTGCTCTCGGATGCGCACCCGCCGAGGCGATCAGACGATTCCGCCGGCGTCCTGGAATCCGAGAGCTGCGAAGCTCACGACCGATTGATCGTCGATGTTCCACTGCTCGTAGTGCCAGACATCACCGACCAAACCTGGCATGACCCGAAGGAAAGTGTAGAGCGGCGAGAAGCCGCACCACTTGAGGTCATCGTGGTTCGGCAGTACCAGTTCGAGGAGTCCGCCGTCATCGGCCTTCGATATCCGGTCGAGACGTGCCAGGTCCCGGGCCCGCACCTCCTTCATCGCACCCTGCTCGGCCTGTGCTTCCAGGGAATCGCCGTAGCGAAGTCCGACGTGGGCGAGATCGACGCCGAGAATCCAGAAGAGGTCGCGGCCTCGGGCCTCCGCCGCACGTCCGAGTGCGTCGAAGAACGCGCCGACGGCACTGTTCGATTCCGGCCGCCCCCCGCCGAGGAGAGCTTCGTGGAACGGTCCGCACAGAATCGGAAGCACACGGACGTTTGGACCGACGAGATGCTGTAGGAACACCACCTGGAACTCGATCGAGTGCTCGATTGCATGGCAGTAGTCCTCCATCTCGATGGAGTCGGGCGCTTCCTTCACGAGCGCGTCGACCAAGTCGACATCGCACGGGGCGAGCCCTAGAGGAGTCCGGAATCCCTTCCGGGTGAGACCGAACCGTTCCGGAGGACCGTAGTGCGACGTCCCCAGGATGACGAAGGTCCGGTCCGCGAGGTGTGGACCCAGAGCGCCATACGCCGCGGCATAGCTCTTCCAGCCGCCCTCGGGGCTGACGTGTGGAGCCGCGATTCCCCGAAGACCCGCAAGGTCCGACGGCCTCTCCGGGGCGGCGGACGGAAGGGTGCTGGGAAGCGGCGCGCCGAACGGATCGACCAAGCCGGAAGCGGGCGCGGTCCGCCTCGGTTCTGTTGGATCCGCAAGCGATCCGGACAATCCGACCAGCCGGCTCGCACCGCCGTCTAGTCGCCGGGCACCCGCCATGTACTCCCGAAGACGGTCTCTCAGCTCGTCCGGATCGTCGGGGTAGCCGGTGCCGCTGTGCGCGGGGAGGCGTTCCGGCTCGCGAGCGAACTCCTCATGCGCGGCGACCCGCATGGCCTCGAACTCCTCGCTGAGGAGGAATCCAGCCGACCCGAGCGAATCGACGAACCCCTTGACGACCTCGCCGAGGTCGACTTCACCGGTGATCCGAGTCAAGTAGGTCTGGATGTCGAGCTCCGTATGCTCACCATCGAAGTACGGAAGAATCGTCGCGAGCACTGGGGGGACGATCGCGATCACGTCCGTGTACTGGAACGGGTCGCGCAGCACGAATCCGGGCTGGTCCGGATCCGGGGACGGGAAGATGTCGAGTTCGGGACGAAGCGGCGGGAGCGTCCTTGTCATGTTACCTTGCCTCCTCATGAGCCCCGGAGTGTACAGGAAGACGAGCCGTCGTCCCCTCATCCGAAACATGGAAGCGTCCGAACAGATCGAGGCGTTCCTGGTTTCGGGAGTTCTCGCCGTGCTCGGGATCCGCCTCTACCTCGAGCTCACCGGCTACCCGACGATCGGGGGCGCAAACCTCCACATCGCTCACATGCTCTGGGGCGGGATCCTGATGCTGATCGCCCTCCTCGTGCTCCTCGGATTCCTCGGCCGCGGCGCCAGGTGGACCGGAGCGATTCTGGGTGGGCTCGGTTTCGGCACCTTCCTCGACGAAGTGGGCAAGTTCGTCACCCACGACAACGACTACTTCTATCAGCCGGCGATCGCGATCATGCATGTCGTCTTCGTGATCACCTACATCGCGGTTCGAAGGATCCTCACCGCCCGGGGCTACTCGGAAAACGAGTTCCTGGTCAACGCGCTCCAGGAGCTAGAAGAGCTGGCCGTCGGGGATCTCGACGCCGAAGAGAAGGCGCGTGCGCTTCTCTACCTCGACCGCGTGAGCGACGAGAATCCGGTCGTCCAACCGCTCCGAACTCTGATCTCGCAGGCGAAGCCGGTCGCATCACCACCTCCGTCGCTCCAGAAGCGGATCCGAACCCGTGTCGGCCACACGTACTCTTGGATCGCGGAACGACCCTGGTTCGCGCGGGGGCTCATCTTGTTCTTCGGGGCCCAGCTACTCGTGAAGCTGTATCAAGGAGTCATCGTCGTCCTGTTCTTCGGACTCGGCCGCACCGGGCTCGCCGACTACCGCTTCACATCCGGCGTCCTCGACAATCTCAGCCAACTTCCCGTCGCCGGATGGGGCGAGCTCTTCGCATCCCTCCTCGCCGCTGCCCTGACGCTCGTGGGAATGGTGAGGATCTTCGAGAGTCGCTTGGCAGGCTACTACTGGTTCCAGCGCTCCATCCTGGTCTCGATCTTCCTCACTCAGGTGTTCATGTTCTATCGGGAGCAGGTGTCTGCCGTCATCGGGCTCTTTCTCAACGTGTCGATCCTCATCGTCCTGAACTACATGATCCATGCGGAGGAGAAGCTCGAGAAGGTGGCGAGGCGGGACGAAGCGTGCGATCCCGCCCCCTTGTCGAACCCGACGGTCGGCTCGGGCGGAACCGATGGTCAGACCGGGTGAGGCTGACGGTGCGCGGGGCGTGCACGGGGCGTGCGCGGGTTCCGTTGCGCGACGCGGAGCCGGTTCAGTGGGCTGAGCCACCTTCTTCGAAGCGGAAGTCGAGGGCGTTGAGCAAGGACCTAGGCGGAGACTCGAGCACGAAGTGTCGGTCCTGGATCACGTCCAGACGGAGTTCGGTCCAACCACTCTTGTCCAGCGCTTCCCGAAGTCTTGGCGCAAACTCGGCGTCTCCTACGATTGCCGTAGGTTCGCCTGCCTCGAATGCCTCGTCCACCGCCCTCGAGATGTCCGGTACGCGATCCACCGGATCTTGCCAGCGCGCGCGGATGCCCCGATGAGAGGCTTGGATCAGGTTCCATTGGTACATCGGATCGAGTACATAGGTGAACCGGATGCCACGGTCTTCGAGATGTTCGATCAACGCGGTCGTGTTGTCCGTCTCGGAGCCTCTCTCTGCTCCCGGCTCGACGGCCAAAGACACGTTTCGTCCCGCCCACGCACTGGCAGCCGAGACACCAAAGAGCACCGCGGACGTTACGAAGACGAGCGAACGCCCCAGCCGGCTCGTACCGAAACGACAGGCAGCTAAGCCGAGCAACATCGCAATCGGCGCTGCGACCGGAAGCAGGTAGCGGAAGCCGAACTGCTCGGGCCGGATCCAGAGCGTGAGGAGAAGAAACGTGAGGGAACCCACTGCCGACGCCCAGAGGCCGTCCGTCAGGTCATCCCGAACTCGCGATGCGAGTGCGTACACGACGCCGAGGAAGCCGGCAGCAGCGAGGACACGTCCACCCCACACGACCAGGTCCGGTGGTTCTCCGGAGTAGAGGTAGTAGTAGTACCCGCCCAGAGCGGTCGTGATCCGGAACGGAAGCGCGAGGATCGCGTCCGGATCGAGGAATCCAAACACACGCGGCGCCCAGACGATCCCGTTGGTTCCGAGGTGCATGAGTAGCGGTGCGACCACCGCGCCTCCCCCGACGAGCAGTCCGATCCATGCTGCCCACGGCCTGAGGTAGATGAAGTAGGGCAGCAACGGTACGAGGAAGAGTGGTTGGGCGAACGCGGTCACCACCAGCATCGCACCGAGAACGAAACCCTCCAGCGGCGCACGAAACCCCGGCTTGGGCGCCCCACCGAGCGGAGGATCGAGCAGAGACGGACCGCCCGAGAGAGCCGAACCATCGGACCCGGTCCCACCTTGGACCAGCCCCGTCGCGGACGCGGGCCGAATGACTCGAAATCGGCGCTCGAGGAATCCCGCAAGTACCCAGAGCGCGACTTGCGAGGCCCAGAACGCCGTGACGTACCCGCCTCTCGCCTTCATCGACCACGGAACCCACGCGGGCATCGAAGCCAACACGAGACCGACGAACGCACCCGCCATCGGACCGCCCAATCGGGACGCTGCGTGAACGGTGAAGCAGCCTCCGAGGATCCAGAGAGCGAGCATCGTCGCCTTGACCACGATCGGATCGTGGCCGAAGAAATGACAGGCCCCGGCCACTGGAAGCACTTCGAGAAGCGCGAGTCCGTACTGTTGGCCGTAGAAAAAGACGGGAACCGTGCTCCCATCCAGAACGTCGTCCGCCATCAGGGCCACGATGGCTTCGTCCCCATCGAGGGCGACCTGTCCGCTCGTGAGCTGAGGAAGCCGAAACATCACCGCAGTGAGGACGAAGAGGAGCGTGAGCACCCAGCGTTCGGCTGTCCCTCGGTTGATCCGACCCATCACGCCCTACGTGCCCTCGTCAGTGTTCCGGCCCTGGCAGCACCTCGACCTCGAGGAGCCGGTGGCGGTAGCTCCGCGGATACCCCTCGAGGGATTCGCTTCGCACGACTCGTACTCCGAGCCCTCTCAGAATGTCGTCGCGACGAGCCGCCGTCGCCCAGACGAAACGGCGACCGCCCGCTTCACGAAACAGGTCGATCCACGACTTGAGATCCACCTTGTTGCGAACGGAATACACCGGGACCTCGGTCAAGAGTGGTGCGAACGTGGAAGCGTACCACCACTGGTGGGTGACGAGCGGGACCGTCTCCCCCAGCGTGGCTGCCGAAGACGCCGGAGTGGCGTCCGCGGTGGCCGTCGCACCGCCGGCCGAGCCGCGTATCCCCGCATTGGTAGCGATGTCTTCGGATTCAGCGGCGGCGAGGAACGACCGGATCCGCACGAGATGGTCTAGTGCCCCATGGGTAACACGGGCCTGGAGAGAGCTGCCAAAGACCTGCAAGGTGAGACAGGCGAAGGCGAGGAATCCGACACCGATCCGCGGGAGCTTGCCCGATGTGCCTACAGTCAGCCGCTGGAGCGCCAGCGCGGCTCCCGCTGCAAGGAGCGGGATGAGCGTGAGAAGGATCCTCGGGCCCCAGTGAAACCCAAACGCCGTCACCGACGGAGTCACGACCAGGAAGACGAGCAGCGCAAGTGGCCCGGCCCAGAGGATCGGATCCGTGTCCCGCCTACCGAGCGCAGGGATCATCAGCACCCAAGGCGCAAAGAAGAAGAGCCCCGCCGTCCGGATCAGCGTCATCGGCATGTCGTACTCGTGGTTGAGCGCGAAGATACAGACGAGCGCAATGCCACCGATGAGGCCGGTCTCTGCTGCGACGCCGAGAGACCGCAGGCGACCCGGCGGACGCCTCACTACGACCCCCGCGAGTACCATCGCGATGAGAGTGAGCACGAGGTCGCCGGCTTCCGACGATCCCTCGTCCCCGCTCCAGAGGAGACCGCGAATCACGCCGATCCTGCCGTCCGCGAACAGATCGAGCAGACTTCCGTGGAGGTTTCCGGAGACGTGGATCCCGAACACCGCTCCGGTCGTCCACCACTGCCACAGGAGAAAGAGAGCCGACGCCGCGAGGTAGACCGCGACGAAGCCAGCGATCGAACCAAGCCGGCGACTCTGCCGACGGATCAGAGCAGTCACCAGGATCACGGCCACCACGATGAGCGTCTCCTCGCGAAGCCAGGTCGCCAAGGAGAGGAGAAGAGCCGGTCTCCACGCAGCGTTCGGGCGCTCGACCCACGCACAGACGGCCCAGATCACGCAGGCCGCGACGAGCGTGTGTTCCCAGAAGGTGGTTCCGTACCACGCGAGCGGCCCGAGCGGTCCCGCGAAGAGATAGGCCCACGGCCCCGCTCTCGGGCTCCATCGTGCCGCCAACCGCATCGCTCCCCACGCGCTGAGCAGGGCTCCGAGAATCGGGACGATGAATGCCCCAAGGTCGCCGAAGAGCCACAGGAACGGACGCGCGAGGAGGGAGAAGGCCGGTGGATACTGCGCAACGAATCGACCGTCCACGTTCGTCGCGAAGGGACGACCTATGGGAAGGAAGCGGAGGCTGGGATCGAGGTCTCGGCCTTCGTACGGAAGAGATCCGCGAAGCCCATCTTCACCGTGCGCGGCGAGGAGCCACTTGATGCCGTTGTCGACGGTCCACGGAACTTCGGTCGATCGAGCGCCGAGCTGAACGAGCAGCAGGGCCAGATAGACCACGGAGAGAACGAGCAGAGCGCGGCGGGTCGAAGACGGCGCGGAGGCGCCGACAGAAACCGGCGCATCGGCGACGGGAGGGCTGCTCTCTTCGGCCACGACACCCCTGGGTTCGAGCTACTGCTCCATCATCTTCATCGCACGGAGAACTTCACCTTCGTCCTCGGCGTTCATGAACTCGCGGCGGACGTCCGTCTCGGAGAACGCCTGCGCGAGCTGTTTGTAGATTCGAAGGTACGAGGTGTCATCGTAGGGCGGCGCACACATGATGAAGAAGAGGTGTGCGGGCTCGCCGTCCAGGCAGTCGAACTCCACTCCCCGTGTCGACCTCGCAAACCCGAGGAGGAACGTCTTGGCGTGGATGGACCGGATGTGGGGAATCGCGACTCCCTTGGTCAGTCCGGTGCTCGCCTTCTTCTCCCTCCCGAGGAGATCCTGGACGAGCTTCCCCTTGTTTCCGATTCGGCCGGAGCGGGCGAGCAGATCGACGAGCTCGGTCAGGATCTGTTCCTTCTGACGGAGCACGTACTTGTCGTAGGCGATCTCCTCTCGCTCCTCGTCGGGAAGATCTGTCGTGGAGAGCTCCATCAGGATGAGCTCAGGCTTGAGGAGTCGAGCGAGCTGCAACCGTCAGCCTTCCGTCCTTCCCTCGATCGAGCGGAGGCACCGCTGCGCTGCGTCGGCAGCGGCGTCGATGTCGGCCTCGGACCCCGCGAGGTAGAGGCGACCATACGCACCGATCGGGTTGACGTCGATGAGACGGATCTGGGCGGCCTTCTCGGCCTCGTTCGCTGCGAGGATCGCGTATGCAGCGGGTTCCGTCTCGAGGATGAAGAGCGACTGTCCGGGAGTGATCATGGAGCCGTACCGCGTCCGGTTGATGAGCTGGGTGTGGTACGACTCGACGGAACGGATCACGGTGGCGGAGACGACGCGAGGCTTCATCCGGTCGTTTTCGGACTTCTCGATGCCCCGAAGAACCGCCTCTCCCGCCTGCCGCACCTCACCTTGGTCCTCGTGATGCACTTCCATCACGCCGAAGGCTCTCTCCACCGCAATGGTGGCCGGTGCCACGCGCGTCGCCTTGAGCGCAGTGTCGAGGAGCCGGTGGATGCTGATGCCGGGGGCGATCTCGATCCAAAGAGACGCCACCCCTTGGACGGGTAGGAATCCTCGCGAAGTCGTCCCGATCTGGGCGGCTAGCTGCGGCTGGAGGTTGTCCAGGAATGCGTACGTTCTGAGTTGAACCATAGGAGGGATGCTATCGACGCAACTCGTCCGGAGTCAATGAATTGTCATGTCCGGACCGTCGTCGTCCGGGTCAGAGCCCAGCCGAGGTTCGGACTGGAGTCCGAGATCGTCGTCTTCACCGTCATCCTCGGAGGGATCTCTCGCCTCATCCGGCGCGCAACGTCCGACTTGGGACCACTGGAGCACGGCTTCCGTCTCCATCTCACTCATTCCTAGGAACTGCGCGAGGACGTCCCGCTCCATGATCCGCTCGTGGTAGCAAGCGAGAGCGAGGTTGAGATACCGGCTCGGCAAACGGAACGAGCCCTCGGTAGATAGGCCGACCCCAGCATCAGGACCGGCGTCGTTCGTGAGCCGTGCGAGTGCCGCACGACGACGATCCAGCGGTGGGTCATCGCCCGACACGTCCGGGCTGACGGCATCGCGGGTCCCGGACCCGTTCGCCGATCCAGCCAAGCGCATCTGAGCCGCGAGCGTTCCGAAGCCGAGGTCGTCCATTCGATCGGCCAGGAGCGACTCGGGCACTCCGAACAACGTGGAGAGGATCTCCCAAGACCGGTCGGCATCGGTTTCTCCGCCGGAGATCGCGCCTCCCAGCTGCTCGAGGTACCGACGCAGCGGCTCCTCGGGCACGAGCAGCGCTCGCGCGAAGAGGTCGGCACGAACTTCGGTCGGACTCTCATCCAAGTTCTCGAGCGTGTCCGGATCCCAGCGACATACCCGGTTGTGGTACGGATCGTGGTCCGCGACGTAGTGACACAACAGATGAGCGAGCACGAAGGCGGCTCGTGGGTCCTCTCGTTCCGTCCCGACCAGGAACGCAGGCCCCGTCTCTCCCTCGAAGAAGAACGACCCCACTAGTTCAGTGGTCGCGGGCTCGGAGGTCGTCAGTAATTTGATGCCGATGTCTTCAGCTTCGTCGGTCATCGTCATGGACGGCACGTCTGGCGAGCCGAGCAGCTCGGCCTCCGCTTCGGCGAGCTCCGCGGCTTGCTGCTCGAGCGGGTCGTCGGACCGCTCCCTTTGCTCGAGGAACCGCGGGTGGACCGGTAGTTCGTAGCGGATCTCACCCTGCACGATCCGCTCGAGGAATGCGTAGCGTTCGACGAACTCGAGGAACTCTTGGAGGAGCAAACTCGTCGGCTCGTCCGGCTCGGGCCGACGGTCGAAGCTCTCTTCCCAGCGCTCGATCCGGTCGCGCGCTAGCGTTTCTCCGAACGGGAACTCGGGATGTTGCTGAATGATGTTGGCCTCGTCACTCATCGACGTTTCTCGGCCGCCCTCGCGGCGCTGAGGAAGGCCCGCGCGCGTTCCGCGTCCACGGGATTCCCGGCCCGGCCACGCTTCTCGAGCGCGCTTCCCACGATGAGGCCGTCGACCAGAGGAAAGAGACCGGCGACGTTGTCCACCGTGGTTCCGCTCGCGACGAAGAGCGGCACACCCTTGATCGCAGCTCGTGCACGCGCGAGCAGCTCTTGATCGGGAGCCGCTCCCGTCCGCCCACCCGTCAGGAGTACAGCGTCCGCCTTCCCCCGCTCGGCGAGATCCGCCAACTCCTCTTCCCACGGACGATCGACGAGCGGTGCCGCGTGCTTGACGCGGAAGTCGGCGAAGATCTGCACCGACGGTGCGATCGCGTCGCGAAGGCGGAGCGCTTCGGCCGCACGTCCTTCGATCAGCCCCTGGTCCGTCACCGCTGCTCCGACATGAACGTTGACGCGCACGAACGACGCCCCGGTCGCGGCGGCGATCGAGAGCGCCGAACACACGTCGTTTCGCAGCACGTTCACGCCGAGCGGAACGTCACATTGCGAGCGGATCCGCTCGATCACCGCCGTCATGGCAGCGACGGTCACCGCGGGGACGTCGTCCTTGAAGAAAGGTGCGTCGCCGAAGTTCTCGACGATGAGGCCGTCGAAACCGGATTCGGTGAGGCAGCGGGCGTCTTCGAGCGCTCGGCGCTGCACCTCATCCATCTTCCCGCGAAACCCGGGCGCGCCAGGCAGAGGATCGAGATGAACGACCCCCAGCACAGGGCGCCGGGTTGGGAACGGCCACTTCGGCTTCATCGACGCACCACCGAAACCTCTAGTTCCCGCCGCCGAGGATGTAGCCGACTCCGGCCTTGAGATCGGGGTGCCAGTCGCTCACACCAATCTTGAGATCCAGGAGCAAGCCGTTGCCATTCTCCATGTACATCTGATACCCAGCGTCGATGGCAGCGATCAGCTTCGTCTCGTTGAAGCTGAGGTCGACCCCGAAGAAGTCCTCGTCGATGCTGTAGCGGAAATGGCCGAATCCGAGATAGAGCCCGGCAAAGCCATAGCCGTTCCCGAGCGGCATTTCGCCGACGACACTCGGTCCGGCGGTGATGACCGTGAAGTTGTCCCCGAATCCGATGTCGGCTGCGAGCTTCAGACCGATGGGCGGTGTGATCACACCCAGGTCGGCGAAGCCACCGAGCAGAATCTGGTCCGGCGACGTGCTGAATCCGACCGTGGGACCGAACCCCATCAGCCCGATGCTGCTCTCCTCAGCGAGAGCCGTCGACGCGATGGTAGTCGCGGCGATGGCTCCCAGTGCAAACGCAAGTGCGCGGAAACGCTGTACCAGCATCATTCCTCCTTGGCGGTGTCAATGCGTTGGCCCCTCGTCGGAACGACCGACAGGGAGAACCTCTCTTGCCCCCACGGTACGGTGACGGATTCCCATTTGGAACCCGCTCATACCTGGGCGCGACTGGCTCGGGATTGTCGCCGGGAGGACGTTCCTGGTCAAACGAAAGGGCATGCGCAAGGCCCGGAACCAACCGGTTCCGGGCCTGTCGCGCACGACTCCTTCGTGCTAACGCGCCAATCCTTCACGCGCGCTTACTGGATCTGGAGACGGACCGGCTTTGCTTCCGGAAGGAAGGGGAGCGTCAGCTCGAGGACGCCGTCCTCGAAGCGGGCCGTCACCTTGGTCGCGTCGATCTTCTCCGGCAGCCGCAGCGTGCGCTCGAAGGTGCCAACGTACCGCTCCTGCCGAACGACCTTGCCGTCCTTCTCTTCCTTCTGCTCCGTCTTCCGCTCACCGCGCACCGTGAGAACACCGTCCTGGAACGTCACCTCGATGTCGTCCTTCCGGAGACCCGGCAGGTCGAGATGCACCCTGTAGTGATCCTTCTCCTGGACCAGGTCCATCGGAGGCGTGAGTCGACGGGTTACCTCACCATTCGGGGTCTTGGTTTCGGCCACTGATGGGGCCAGTGCCCAGCTCATGAGGTTCTCGAACTCGCGATCGAAGTCCTCGAAGAGGGAGTTCCTGCGAGCGCTTCCGGGGGTCCACTGTACGAGCTTCATCGGTTTCATCCTCCTGCTTCATCCAATTGAGTCTGTCGTTCGATCGGTTTGGGGGCGGACCCCGGGTCGGGCTCAACTTCCCGGGATCCAGCCATCTCTGTACGTATTGGATAGAGCAGGGCGCGTGCCAAGTCCGGTAGGGATTGGCGATTGCAGCCGTAAGAAGCTGTGAAGTGGGCAGATAGAGGCGGCACGGGGGGATGCCGATCCAGTCGACGGAGAACTCACCAGATCGCAATGATCCATAATGAAACACGTCAGATATTGCGTGCGTTTCATTATGCATCATCACTGGCGTCACAGGCCAGGCAGAGAGTTCAGTTTGTCGTCCGGGCCCGGGTCCGGCGTCCGGGTCCGGGACTCCCTCCGCCAACCCAACCGTACCGACGTCGCGTCCCGTCCTCTGCTCGCCGACGACAGCCCCCGTCGGCTTTCAGTCGGTCGGCTGCTCCTCAGATAGCTCGTACTGCCTGAACAAAAGGCGCGGCTCCCCGAGAACGTGCCCGGAAGGCAGCTCGACCGTCGCGTCCTGCCAGCGCAGGCTCCCCTCGGGAAGCGCCAGCATCTCGCGCGTCACCTCGGCCGAGTACGGCAGGAAGGGAGCCATGAGCACTGCCAACCCCTTCACCGTCTGCGCGCAGACGTTGAGGATCGTCCCGCCGGCCGCCGGATCCGTCTTCCGGACCTTCCACGGTTCCTTGTCGTTGAAGTAGGCGTTCGTCTCTCTGGCCAACGCCATGAGATCGCCGAGCGCCGCCTTGAACCGGTAGGCATCGAGGTTCTTCTCCATCGACGCCTGGGTTTCCGCCACTCGCGCGAGCTGGGCCAAGTCGCGCTCGTCCCGCTCGCCCACTTCGGGCACGACGCCCTCGTAGAAGCGCTGGAGGAAGGTCAGAGTTCGGTTCACGTAGTTGCCGAGCGCGCCCAGCAGCTCGGAGTTGTTCCGCTGGACGAGGTCCGCGAGATCGAAGGCGGTGCGTGCACTCTCCGGCGCGATCGCTGTCAGGTAGTACCGGAGCGGATCGGGATCGAACTCGTTCAAGAACTCGCCGAGCCAGACGGCGTTCCCGCGGCTCTTCGAGAACTTCTCCTCCGTGTCGCCGAGCTTCACGTTGAGGAACGAGTTCGCGACCACCTGCGCCGGGAGCTGGTAGCTGCCCTCGGCTTGCATCATCGCGGGCCAGGTGAGTGCATGGAAGACGGTGTTGTCTTCTCCGATGAAGTGGACGATCCGAGTCTCGGAGTCCTTCCACCAACGCTCGTACTCCTTCCAGTCTCCCCCATGATCGGCGCAATGCTGCGCCGTGAACGAGACGTATCCGATCGGCGCATCGAACCAGACGTAGAGCACTTTTCCTTCCGCGTCGGGATCGTCGAGCGGTACTGGGACACCCCAGTGTAGGTCGCGCGTCATCGCACGCTCGGGTAGCCCCTGCTTGATCTGACCGAGGGCGAAGTTGAGAACGGTATCCCGCCAAGCTGGCTGATCACCGTGCGGCTCGCGCTTCGCCTCGAGCCACTCGCGGAGCGGAGTCTCGAACTCACCGAGCCGGAGATACCAGTGCGTCGTCTCCCGGAGTTCCGGAGTAGTTCCCGTTACGGTGCTCTTCGGGTCTATGAGCTCGATCTGGTCGTAGGTCGAACCGCAGCGATCACACTGGTCGCCGTGCGCATCCGGGTTGCCGCAGTTCGGGCAGGTCCCTTCGACGTACCGGTCGGGGAGGAACTGCTTCGCCTCGACGTCGTATAGCTGCTTCGACGTCTTCTTCTCGAAGAACCCCTTTTCGTGTATCGACCGAAAGAAGCCCTGACTGATCCGCTCGTGCATCTCGACGAAGTCGGGATGGTGCGTCCCGCCGTACACGTCGAACTCGACTCCCACGCGGGAGAAGTCTTCCTTCTGGAACGCGTTGTAGCGAGTCACGAGGTCCTGGACCGGCACACCTTCCTTCCTCGCGGACATGAGCGAGGCCACACCGTTGTCGTCGCTACCGCAGACGAAGAGCACGTCTTCGCCCTTCGAGCGGAGGTAGCGGACGAAGATGTCCGCAGGAAGGTAGGCACCGGCCAAGTGCCCGACGTGGAGCCTACCGTTCGAGTAGGGAAGGCCGGATGTGACGAGGAAGCGACGCGCCATGAAGGGTCCTTTCCAGGCTGCCAGAGCTCACGAATGAACCGCGAGGATACAACGACGGAACTCGGGGTCCAACACTGCTACCGGTTCCGACTCCCCGCCCGTGCGATTCCAAGGATCCGGTCGGCCACCGCGTCCGCACCGCCCAAATGCGGACGCTCCCGGGGCTCTGGAGCCGCCTCCACCCTATCCAGCGCGGGACCGAGCCGCCCCTCGTACAGGTCGGTTTCGCTGAGCAACGCATGGCGCAGATATCGCTCGATAGCGTCGACCAGGATCGGATACTCCGGGAATCCGGTGCGAACCGCGTGGACCAGCGGAGTCTGGTTCACGATGCACTCGGAGACGATGCCATACCCCGGCTTCGAGACGACCAGGTCACAGCTCGCCAGGACGTCACGGAACGGGACGCTCTGCGGGTCGACGGCGTGGAAGTGCGGCTGTCCCCACGCTAGCGGCAGCACCGTGAAGTACTCCGTCCGCGGGACTGCGCCCGCGCGGTCCAGAGCTGCGTCGTCCCACTCCAAGCTGGTGAACGAGAGCAGCACCCACCTCATGGTGGGATCGGCGCCCGTCATCGATGCGATCTCCAAACGTCGATCCGATCCGGGCTGCCCCGAAAGCGGCATGTCCTCGCGCTTCGGGAACGCCGTCATCGGCTCCGCAAACGGGAGCCGAAGAAGCAGGTCACACTGCGCGTACGCACCCGCGAACCGGTTCACGGCCGGACGCCACCGGCTGTCCGCCTGCGCGTACGGCTCGTAGATCCAGTCCCAGCCGAAGTTCCCCACCGCGACGGCAGGAATGCCTCGAGCTCTCGCCGCCTCGATCGGAATGCCCGGGATGTCACAAACGACCACGTCGGCCTGGGCCGCCTCCAGCGCCCGCGCTTCCGACTCGACCCGTGCGTCCCAACTCGCGAGAAGTCGCTCGACCGCAAGGAGCGACGCGTCGGGATCGATCCGGACGGAGTCCAACTGGGCCATCCCCACGTCGAAACTCTCGTGACGCAGGTCCGTGTCGCTCCCGAGCCGCGCCTCGAGAAACGAAGCCGGCAACCCGGAAACGACACGCACGTCGACGTCGCCCGGATCGCCGCTCAGGCTTCCGCCCAGGTTTCGGCTCAGGTTTGGGCTCGGGTTTCCGCCCAGGTTTCCGCTCTGGTTTTCGCTCAGGCTTCGGCTTCGGCTCTGGCTTTGGCCGCGACGCCGGATCGCGTTCACGACCTCGCATGACCTGACGCCGTGGCCGTACCCGTGCGCGCTGATGTAGTAGACGACCCGCATGATTCCTCCCGAACGGACCGGATGAAGCTACCACGCGCGCGAAGGAACGCTAGACTCCACACGAGAGCAGCCAATCCGCGCGAAAGGAACGACGATGGACCGACACACGAAGGACGACTCAGCCGCGGGCCGACACCTTTCGCCCGCCGCTTTCACCCGGGGACTTGGTCTCGCACCGTTGGCCGCGATCCCGATCGCCATCCTCATCGCGGCCTGCGCGTCCAAGGACGTAGCCGCGACTGGAAGTGTGGACGCCATCCAGCTTCCAGACGGCTTCGAGATCGAAGTGTGGGCCGACGACGTCCCGAACGCGCGCTCCCTCACCCGCTCCCCCAGCGGAACGATCTTCGTGGGGACGAGAAGCAACGGCCGGGTCTACGCACTTCCGGATGCCAACGGAGACCTCGTTCCCGACGCCGTCCATGTCATCGCAACCGGCCTGAACATGCCGAACGGCGTCGCCTTCCGGAACGGCTCGCTCTTTGTCGCGGAGGTGAACCGGATCCTGCGCTTCGACGAGATCGAAGCCAACCTCACCTCCCCGCCCGAGCCGGTGGTCGTTCGCGACGACTTGCCGACCGAGACGCACCACGGATGGAAGTTCATCGCCTTCGGCCCGGATGGGAAGCTCTACGTTCCGATCGGCGCCCCCTGCAACGTCTGCGAGCAGTCCGACGAGCGGTTCGCCACGATCTGTCGGATGAATCCAGACGGCAGCGAGTTCGAGGTGTACGCCCACGGAATCCGGAACACGGTCGGCTTCACCTGGCACCCGACGAGCGGTGACCTCTGGTTCACGGACAACGGCAGAGACTGGCTGGGCGATGATCTGCCGCCGGACGAACTCAACCGTGCCGATGCAGCTGGACTCCACTTCGGATTCCCCTACTGCCACGCCGGAACCGTTCTCGATCCCGACTTCGGGCAGGGCCGGACGTGTGACGAGTTCACCCCACCGGCCCGCGCGCTGGGCCCGCACGTCGCCGCCCTCGGCCTACGTTTCTACACTGGCGACAGCTTCCCTGCTGAGTACCAAGGGCAGATCTTCCTCGCGGAACACGGATCCTGGAATCGAAGCTCGAAGATCGGCTACCAGGTGTCCCTGGTCCGCCTCGAGGGGAACGAGGTCGTTTCGTACGAGCCGTTCGCGACAGGCTGGCTGCGCGGAGACGAAGTCACCGGGCGTCCAGTGGATCTCCTCGTCCTCCCCGACGGCTCGCTCCTCGTCTCGGACGATGCCGCTGGCGTGATCTACCGGATCCGCTACGCCGGCTGACAACGAGGCCACGGCTGACTTCGCCGGAGTTGGGGCTGCCGCAGTCCCCACTCGGACCCGGTTGGGATGAACTCCGGGGATCAGCCCAAGAAGAACGGAATCGCGACGAAAGCGAGATAGATCAGGAGAAGCGGCACTCCGTAGATCCGTTTGAACTCACCCCGCTGCACGGACGAGTGGATGAAGATCCGGAACAAGAAGAGGATCAACAGCATCGTCGGTAGGTGCAGGTAGAGGAAGATCTCGGGAATCGACGCCCCGTGTTCGATGATCGGGAGCTTCGCCGCGACGGACGATCCTCCGATCACGAACAGGACGTTCAGGATATCCGCGCCGATCACGTTTCCGACCAGAAGCTCCTTGTGGCCTCGCCGGAGGCTGGTCAGACCGATCACGAGCTCAGGGAGCGACGTCCCGAGAGCGACGAGCGACGCGGCGATGACCACCTGGGGGACTCCCCACCTCAGAGCTAGCTCACCGACGGAACTCACGAGCGTGTGGCTCGAGAAGATCACCATCACGATCCCACCGAGGATCATCGCGATGAGTGCGAAGAGCGAGTGGTGAGCGGCGTGCTCGACGCTGTCGTCTTCCCCGCCAACTGCGACGTCCGCACGCGCCCTCATCGCGTCCTCTGCAACCTGGCGCTGCCTGGCCCAACGCACGGAGATCCAGAGGTAGGCGCCGAGGAGCAGCAGGAGAAGGACTCCGAGGGGACGCCCGATGTAGGCGGCGTCTCCTTGGAGCATCCATGCGATGTAGCACGCGGCCGCGAGGAGCGCGGCGGAACCCACCTGCACCCATCCTTGTCTCGAGAGCACGAACTTGTCGGCAGGCAGAGTGGTGAGGAGGCAACCGAGACCGAAGATGAGTCCGGTATCCGCGATGACCGAACCTACAGCGTTTCCTAGCGCCAGCCCAGCATCTCCCGACCACGCGGCCATCACGGAGACGGCGAACTCCGGACTCGTGGTGCCGAGGGAAACGATCGTCGCGCCGACGATGACCTTGGGCATGCCGAGGCGGAACGCGGCGCCGGCCGCGCCCTCGACCAGGACGTCAGCTCCCTTCCCCACGATCCCGAGGCTCACGATCGTGACGAGAAGGAGGATCAGCTGCGACTGGCCTTCGAACCAGGCGTGAGGGATGAGGTGCTCCATAACCGCGGGAGTCTAGTGGAGCGATCCACTACCGGAAAGCGACTTCGGCGGAACGGCCCCGAACTCGTCGTCGGAACCGGGAGTCGACCACGAAAGAAGGACGGCCGGAGACGCGAGGCCCCGGCCGTCCTGGCGAAGTTCAGGAAGCGAACCCTTCGGCAGTCCCTACCGGGACGGCGCTTCCGGCATCGCAGTCAGGTCACCCTCGACGACAGCATGCCCAGAAGACGGTTCTTCGCTCACTCCAAGCGCGTCGCCGAGTTCGGGCCCCCCGCCGATCTGAGACAGCTCCTCCACGAACTCGGCCGCGTAGGTGGCGAGGTCCAGAGGCTCGCGGCTCTGACTCGGACGGAGTGCCGTCACTCGGTCCAGGTTCGTCTGCGCACGCTCGTAGCCACCATCGATGCCGACCGCCTGCGCGTACGCCGTCGAGGCGCCATCGAAGTCCCCGATCCGCTCGAGAGCAATGCCCAAGTTGTTCTGGAAGACCGCGACGGTCGAATCGAGTTCAACCGCTCTGGCCAGGGGCGGAACGGCGAGGGTGAACTCCTCCTTCTCGATCCGGATGAGGCCGAGGTTGTTCATCGACCAGACATCCTCCGGCTGCCGGGTGAGAAGCTCCATGTAGACGTCGGCGGCGTCCGTACTCCGGCCGAGGTTGTGGAGAGCACGTGCATAGACCCGTGCCGCGTCTCGGTTCTCCGGAGCGAGCTCCCGTGCTCGCTCGACCGGCAGGAGCGCCTCGGAGTAGTCGGCGAGCTCCATCCGAGCACGAGCGAGATTGACGAGGGACTTCTGGTGCTCCGGATCGATGTCGAGCGCGGCGAGGAACGCTCCCTCCGCCGCCTCGGGGAACCCCGCCTTCAAGTTGGAGAGTCCGAGCATGTAGAACCCCCACGCGTTGTCGCCGTGGTCTTCGACGTACGCGGAGAAGTACCGACGCGCCTCGGCGTACTGCCCCCGCTGGAACAGAGCCTCCGCGTCCGCGTAGGCCACCGGCCGCTCGATGTCCGTGAGGTCCAGGACATCCTCCTGATCGCCGTCCGACGCGTCGGCCATGTCGTTACCCGTATCTTCGGAATCGAACGCCGGGCGCACCGAGTCGGACGATGCGGAAGAGGAGGGAGCGCCCGCGTCCAGATCCGCGGTGCGCCCGGCGTCGAGGGGGCGAGAGGCCGTGTCGGTTTCGATGACGGAAGACGCGGACATCGCATCGCCCGAGGCCGTCCCGGACGGATCCGCCTGGACCGGGCCGACCGGCACTTGGAACGTCGGGGTGTCCGGTACGGAGTTCGCCGCGTGATCGCGATCAGCCGTGGAGGTCTCGGATCCCGACCCGTTCCAGGCATAGAACGCCAGCCCGACGCCAACGAGCGCACCGAGACTGATGACGGTGGTGACGAAGACGCGACCGAAGCCGGGGCCGGACTCTCGCTGCTGGTGGATCTGGTTCATCGAAGTGCTCCTTCCCTGCGTCCACTTCGCGATCCCTAGAGCATCTCGCGGAACATTTCCGCGTCGCTTCGGGCGGGGCCGGACCGTGGACTGCGGTTCCCGGATCGCGCGTTCGAGGGGAGAAACGCAACCGCCGCGCCACGCACGGAGGACGACGTGAGGAAACTCGCAACGGCTTGTGGGAGTGTGGGATCGAGGGTGGCGAGCTAGAGCGTAGAAGCACATCGAGAACGATCGCGTGGCCTCGCGGACACGACCGAAGGTGTCCACGCGCACACGAGGACGCTCAACCCATGGGGCAATGCGGAGACAACCACGGTCGCGCACACCGTGGCCCGATTGGCGGATCCGTCGTCCACGTGCACCCGGCCCTGCACGTCACAGGGAACGCCTCCCGCACACCCCCCCAAAATGAGCACCGCCCACCTCCAGACGGAGGCGGGCGGTTCCGCGATTCCTTCGCGACGTGCGCGTCCTGCGACCTTGGTGGCCCCGCGCGCGCTTGGTAGCAGCTACCGATCAGTGCCAGGCGAGCAGGAGCGTGTTCGGCTCGAGCTCGATATGGAGATCGGCGAGATTCGAGTTGTCGTGGTCCTTCAGAAGCTGGAGCTTCACGTGGTTTCCTTCAGGACGGAGCTCGAGCAGAACCGAGAGTTGGCCGTCGAACTTCGCGACTTCCTCGGGAACTCCACGTTCGTCCTTCTTCTGTCCCTCGCGGTGCGTAAACGCGGAGAGCCAGAGCTCGCATCCCACGTCGCTCGCAAGCTTCTTCAGCTCGACGATCTGCTCCTCGGTCACAGTCTCCCAGTCGGGATAACCGTCGAGGATGATCGCACTCGGAACGAAGTCCATGTGCTCGCGCATGTAGCCGAGGGCGCCACGAACCCTCTCCATGCTGAGCCCGTCCCCCACGAACGTATGAATCATACGGTTCCGCTCGATCTGGAGCTGGGTCGTCATCTTGTCCGCGAGTGCCGACGTCTCTGCGAGTTCGTGGAACACCTCGTCGTAGAACTCACGAACCCGCTCCGCGGGATTCTTCGTGTCGACGTGCAGGACCTTCCGGTCCCGCATGAGGTCGTCGAGGGCAAGCCCGACGAGGAAGGCCGTCTTCCCGACTCCATGACGGGCCATGACCACTCCGATGTTGCCGGGGCCGAGCCCGCCATGGATGGAGCGTTCGAAGACCCGCATCGGGCTCCTCTTGTTCACTTCCTTCCGATACATCCGATTCCCCATTTTCTCTCCCGCGGATCGCAGGAGCCGCAGCCCTTGCTCATCCACCCGATTCTATGCCGAACCCAGCCCCCCGTCAGTCACTTCGGGACGGGGGTCCGTCGGTCGTCCTACTTCGTTGCCGCAGCGCGCTTTTCGAGCCAGGCCTTCCGGAGCGTTTCGTTCACTTCCGCCGGAGCGACTCCGTAACGGTTGAATTCCATGGTGAACTCGGCCTTGCCCTGGGTCGCGGACCTGAGGACCGTTGCGTAGCCGAACATCTCCGACAGCGGAACGTCCGCGTCGATCCGAACGAAACCGCCCTCTTCGGTGGTTCCCTGGATCACTCCGCGCCGCTTCATGACGGTACCCATCATGTCGCCCTGGAACTCGGTCGGCCCCTCCACGGACACGCGCATGATCGGCTCGAGCACGACCGGCTTCGCCTTGTCATAGAAGGCGCGGAAGGCACCGCGTGCCGCGGCCTGGAACGCGTTGTCGCTCGAGTCGACCGCGTGGGAGTTTCCGTCCTTGAGGACGACCTTGAGCCCGACGAGCGGGTAGCCCGCGTACTCACCCCGGTCCAGACAGGACTTGAAGCCCTTCTCGACGGAGCTGATGTACTCGGACGGGATGTTTCCGCCGGTCACCTTGTTCTCGTAGACGAAGTCGTCGCTGCCCGAAGGCTCGAGCGTTCCGATGATCCGGCCGTACTGACCGGAACCACCCGTCTGCTTCTTGTGCGTATAGTCGAAGTCCGCGGGGATGGTGATCGTCTCGCGGTAGGCGACCTTCGGCGCGCCGACTTCGACTTCGGCGTTGTACTCACGCTTCATCCGCTCGACGTAGACGTCGAGGTGAAGCTCACCCATTCCGGAGATGAGCGTGTCGCCCGTCTCTTCATCGGAACCCACCCGGAAGGTCGGGTCTTCCTTGGAGAAGCGCTGGAGGGCCTTGGACATGTTGTCCTGAGCCTTCTGCGACTTCGGCTTGATCGCGAGGCTGACGACCGGCGCCGGAACGTGGATCGAGGTCATCGATGCATCGACCTTGCCATCGGTGAACGTGTCCCCGGAGGCACAGTCCACGCCGAACATCGCGACGATGTCACCGCAGATCGTCCCGTCGATGTCTTCCATCGAGTCCGCGTGCATGCGGACGAGACGGCCGACCTTGACCTTGTCACGGCTCCGCTGGTTGACGATCGTGTCGCCCTTCTTGAGGCTGCCCTGATAGATCCGCAGGTAGGTCAGCTGCCCGTAGGGCGAGACCTCGAGCTTGAAGGCGAGCGAGAGCAGCGGCAGAGTCGGATCGGTCTCGACCCGGAACGTCTCTTCCTCGTCTCCCTTCATCCGGATGGCGTCGTTCGTCACGTCCATCGGATTCGGCAGATACTCGATGACGGCGTTGAGCAGGAGCTGGACGCCCTTGTTCTTGTAGGCGGAACCGAGGAACACCGGCGTGATGTCGCGCGAGATCGTCGCCTTGCGGACGGCTTCCTTGATCAGCGCCTCGGTGACGTTGTCCTCGAGCATCGCTTCCATGAGACCGTCGTGGTACATCGAGATGGTGTCGAGAAGGACTTCGCGACGCGCCTCGGCCTCGGCCTGGAGAGCGCCCGGAATCTCGATTTCCTTGATCTCTTCGCCGTTGTCGCCCTCGAAGAGGAAACCCTTCATCTTGACGAGGTCGACGACGCCCTTGTGGTCCGCTTCGAGACCGATCGGGATCTGCATCATGACCGAGTTGTGGCCGAGCTTGTCCCGAAGCTGGTCGCAGACGCGTGCCGGGTTGGCGCCGCTACGATCGCACTTGTTGACGAAGGCGATACGCGGAACGTTGTACCGCTTCATCTGACGGTCGACGGTGATCGACTGGCTCTGGACTCCGGCGACGGAGCAGAGGACGAGGACTGCGCCATCGAGCACCCGGAGCGCGCGCTCGACTTCGATCGTGAAGTCGACGTGGCCGGGCGTGTCGATGATGTTGACGTGGTGGTCGTTCCAGGAGCAGTAGGTGGCGGCGCTGGCGATCGTGATGCCGCGCTCGCGCTCGAGCTCCATGGAGTCCATCGTCGCGCCGACGCCGTCCTTTCCACGCACCTCGTGCACCTTGTGGATCCGCTTGGTGTAAAAGAGGATCCGCTCCGTCAGCGTGGTCTTGCCCGAGTCGATGTGGGCCGAGATCCCGATGTTCCGGACCCTCGCGAGATCCTTGATGACACTACTCACGGCGTTCGCCCCTCCCGGTGGCGGTGGGTGTTCTTTCCCCAAATGGAAATCGGACGCAAAGGCGTGATTTTACGGATCCAAGTAAGGGATCCTCAAGGGCTTTGTTTCGACTGCGAGAGTTTTCACCGAACCGGCGCGTACCTTCGCCCCGTTTCCCCCACCCCGTCGTCCCCTGTCACGGTCGCCGACGCAACGTCCGACTCCTGCCCGGGGGGCCGCGGTGTGTCCACACAAACCCGAATTCGCGGAAGTGATCCGTGTCCCCGTGGACACGCGCTTCGGACGGCGGACCGCGCGAGATAACCGCAAGCCATAGCGGGACCTGCGCCTAACGGAATGATCGCCTGAGTGGTACGGAGGCTGCTCCTGAGAGACCGGAGACGGAACCTCACGTAGGAGCAATGACCATGAAGACCCCAACGATCCCACGATTCCGGACCTGGCCTTTCGCCACATTCGTACTCCTCGTCGCACTAGCAGTATCCCCAGCGCTTCCCCACCGCACGGCGACGGTTGCGGCAGCGACCGCGCAACCGCCGACCGCCGCACACCCCGCGGCGACCG
Source organism: Candidatus Eiseniibacteriota bacterium (assembly GCA_020633975.1). Lineage (GTDB taxonomy): Bacteria > Eisenbacteria > RBG-16-71-46 > CAIMUX01 > CAIMUX01 > JACKCR01. The sequence goes on from JACKCR010000002.1 coordinate 2,509,444, forward strand.
CACCAGCGGGAACCACAACTGCGGGGACCGCACACCTCGCGGCGACCACGCGCCCGTCAACCGTCACCGTTTCGCCGAACTCCGTCGGGTCGGGAGAACTGCTCTGCCGAACCGACGACGGCTACACGCCGATGCCGATCCTCGGCATGGACGTCTCCGTCGAGGTCACGGACGTCCTGGTCCGTGGCCGGCTCGACCAAGTCTTCCTGAATCCAGAGCCGGTCGGGATCGAGGCGATCTACGTCTTCCCGCTCCCAGAGCATGCGGCCGTGGACGCGATGGAGATCCGCGTCGGAGACCGGATCATCCGCGCCGTCGTGAAGGAGCGCGAAGAAGCGCGGCGGACGTACGAAGAAGCGCGGGACACTGGGCGGAAGGCAGCCCTGATCGAGGAGGAGAGGGCGAACCTCTTCACTACTTCGGTCGCCAACATCGGCCCGGGCGAAACGGTCACAGTCCACCTCGAATACCTCGAAGAGATCCGGCCGGAGGGCGATCGCTACTCGCTCCACTTCCCTCTCACCTTCACGCCTCGATACACCCCGGGCGGCGCCGGCAACGTAGCTCTGCCCGTCAGCGCGGGAACGACCGCGCAGGCGAATCCGTTGTCCGATCCGTCGACAGTACAGCCACCGTTCCGCCCGCACGGCGATCCGCTCGCGCCCCGCGCCATCGTGGGCGTCCGGCTCTTCACACCTCGTCCGTTCGCGAGCATCTCCTCTCCGTCACATCAGATCGTCGCGCAATCGGACGACGGCGTGACCACGGTGCGCACCCACGAGTCATCCGTCCGAGCCGACCGGGATTTCGTCCTGGAGTGGACCGTCACCCGAGACACGGAACCAACGCCGTCCGCCTACATCGAGGACATCGAAGAGGACCGATTCCTCCTTCTTACCGTGGAGCCCCCACGTGCCGCCGCGGCGGCCGAGATCGCAGAGAGGATGTCGACGGAAACTCTCTTCGTCCTCGACGTCTCCGGCTCCATGGACGGACCATCGATCGAGCAGGCGCGGGATGCACTCGTTCATGCCGTCGAGCGGCTGGGACCCGAGGATGCATTCAACGTGCTCTGGTTCAACGACCGTTATGGAAGCTTCGCACCCGGCTTCGTTTCCGCGACCGGCGACGAAGTGCATCGGGCACGTTCCTGGATCCAACATCTCGAGGCGACAGGCGGCACCGAGATCCACCCCGCCTTCCTGCGTGCCCTCGCCATCTGCAAGACGCCACCGACCCACGACGCGAACCAACAGGAAGGACGGAGGCACGCAGATGGAGTCGACGGTTCCACTGGACGGCAACGCCGCATCGTCTTCCTCACGGACGGCGCCGTCTCGAACGAAGAAGAGCTGCTCGCCGACGTCGTGGCGAAACGCGGCGATGTCCGGATACACGTCGTCGGAATCGGACACGCGCCGAACCGGTACCTCATGCAGAAGCTCGCTGAGGAAGGCCGTGGACTCGCCACATCGATCACTGGCGAGGAGGAAGTCGGCCCCAAGATCGAGGAGTTCCTCGAGCGGATCGATCGTCCTGTCCTGACCGATCTCGCCATTTCGGGCCTCCCTTCGAACGCGGAGATGGTGCCCTCCACGCTACCGGATCTCTACACAGACGAGGCGCTGCAAGTGAGCGTTCGGATTCCAGGCGGCGCACGAAGCGGGAATCAGGACCACGCCACACAGCTCCGACTCACGGGGGAGGTCGCCGGGACTTCGTGGCACCACGATGTGCCGACTCTGAACGTCGAGCACGGCTCGGGAATCGGAACCCGTTGGGCCAGGTTCCGAATCGACGACGCGTTCGGCCGCCTCCGCAGAGGCGCGGACTCGAATGAGGTTCGAGCAGAAGTACTCGCACTCGGACTCGGCTTCCACATAGTTACGCCGTACACGAGCCTCGTCGCCGTGGAGGAACGAGCCACGGCGGCGACTCCGTCGGTCCCGGCTCCGGTCGCGAACGCACTTCCCGCCGGGTCGACTCTGGGCAGTCCGATCGGAGGAAGCCTGCCGCGCGGTGGTACGAACGAACCTCTCTGGACACTCCTTGGGTGGGTGCTCATGGGGCTCGGCACATCACTCGCCCTTCTCGCGGGAACCTCGAAGCTCGGAGGTGTGCGATGACAGAGCTGACACTTCGGACGGGCGAGCGAAATGGCTGGGCTGCGCAAGCACGCAGCGATGAGTCCGAGGGGGGCCTGCCGAGACACGGGCAATGGAACCTTCAGGAGCAACGTCGTAGGGGAACGTCGAGCAAGGCATCGCCCGTCTGGCTGATGATCTTCGCGGTCACTTTCTTCCTCGCCGGAGGCGTCCTCCTCGGACGGAAGAGCTACCTCTGGATCAAGGGCGAGATCGCAGAACGCCGGATCGAAGCGGTCTTCGCTCGGTACCTGGAAGACGGCGTCTATCGACGACCTTGGCCGTGGGCGGACTTCCGGGTCTTGGCGCGGCTCGAGTTCCCCGGCGAGAACGAGACCCGCTCTGTGATCGAAGGGGCGTCGGGGACGAGCCTCGCCTTCGCCGTCGGGCACGTCGACGGAACCTCGCACCCGGGCTGTGGCGGCAACGTGGTACTCGCGGGTCACCGCGACGGATCGTTCGCGATCCTCTCCCGACTCGCCTCCGGAGACGTCGTCCGGGTCGTGACGCGGGGAACGGCGAGAAGCTACGTCGTCGAGAGCTGCCACGTGGTGGAGGCCGACGACGCGAGCTGGCTCTCCGAGGCGGGAGACGACAGGCTGACTCTGGTTACGTGCTATCCGTTCGGCACGTGGGGCGAGTCCGGACTCCGGTACGTGGTCGTCGCTCGCGGGTTCCGCGCGTTCAGCGCTTGAGCCCGTGGCGCCGCATCACCTTGAGCAGGCTGGAATGGTCCGCGAGCCCGAGCTCCGTGGCCGTGTTCGTGATGTGCCAACCGTTCCGTTCGAGCGCAGCGAGTACGATCCTGCGCTCGGCGTCTGCTTTGAGATCCTTGAGAGTTCCGACTTCGGCGTCGCGTGCCTCGCGGTCCGCATCACGAACGGCACCGGATGGATCTGCGTCCCCGATTCCACGCGGCACGTGCTTCTCATCAACGGGGTTCTCCCCCGCATCGAGGATCATCCGCTCGACTACGTTCCTCAGCTCGCGCACGTTGTTCCGCTCCCAACCGTGCCGGGAGAGCCGCGACAAGGCTGCGTCCGTCATTCCGTGCGCGCGCATTCCGAACCGTTCGTAGATCCCCGCGGCGAGGTGGCGAGCCAATAGCGGGATGTCGCTCAGCCTCTCGCGAAGTGGAGGAACTCGGAGAACGTGGACCTCGAGACGGTAGTAGAGATCCTCACGGAACCGTTCGTTCTCGACGTCTCCTTCCAAGTCCCGGTGTGTTGCGGCGATGATCCGAGCGTCGAAGGGAAGTTCTTCGTTGCTACCGAGCCTTCGGACGGTCTCTTCCTCCATGACCCTCAGCAGCTTCGCCTGCGTCGGAAGCGGAAGCTCACCGATCTCATCGAGGAAGAGACTTCCTCCCTGCGCCGCCTCGAACGCACCCGCACGTCTCTTGTCCGCACCCGTGAACGCCCCCCGCTCGTGCCCGAACAGCTCGCTCTCCACCAGGTTCTCCGGCAGCGCAGCGCAGTTGATGGCGAGGAACGGCCCCCGTCGTCCGCTTTGCCTGTGCAGTTCGCGCGCGACGAGCTCCTTCCCCGTTCCGCTTTCGCCGAGAATCAGCACCGGGCTCGGAATCGGAGCGAGTCGCCGGATGCGCGCACGGAGTTCCTCAACCGCTCGACTCTCTCCGACCAGCGCAGAATCGACGCCGCTCTGCCGACGCCAAGTTTCGATCTCCGACTCGAGCCTCCACCGGTCGAGAGCGCTTCGGATCTCCTGGACGACCCGCTCGATCGACTCGGACTTGTCCACGAATCCGAACGCGCCGGAGCGGACGGCGCGGATGCATCGATCGAAATCGCCTGTCCCGGTGTAGACGATGATCGGCAACCGGATGCCGCGATCCTGGAGCGCATCGAGCACCTGGAACCCGTCGAGGTCCGGCATTTCCAGGTCGAGCACCACACAGTCGACGCCGCCGGCCCCGATCTTGGCCAGCGCTTCGCGGCCACCGGACGCGGTCTCGGTCTCGAATCCACCGATCCGTCCGAGGTCGTAGGCGTACTGCTCCCGCATCGCCGCGTTGTCGTCGACTACGAGGACTCTCGGCATTCCTCACCCCTCTTCACGTCATCCACCCCACACGGGAAGCAGGACGTGGAACGTCGTACCAACACCGGGTGCACTCTCGACGTCGATCGAACCACCGAAGTCCGTCACCAGGCGACGAACGATGGAGAGACCGAGTCCGGTTCCATCCGGGCGCGAGCTGTAGAACGGTTCGAAGACGCGAGCCAAGGTCTGGTCGTCCATGCCCGGCCCGTTGTCTTGGAATTCGAGTTCGATCCAGCGACGATCTCTCTTCGTCGTCTCTTTCGCGGCGAGTGCGATCCTGGGTCGCCCCGGGGCGGCACTCCTACGCACCCCATCGTCTGCCGAACTGGGCGCGCCAGGCTCCATCGCATCGATCGCATTCCGCGCGAGGTTCTCGAGGACGCGCCGGAGGCCGAGTTCATCGGCCTGCACGGGCGGAGTGTTCGGCGCCACTCTCACCTCCACCTCGAGCCCTCGGTGAGCGGTCTCCCAGGATCGCGCGAGTTCGTCCACCAGCTCCGGGAGCCGAACGGCCACGAGCGGCGCCCGCTGCGTGAGCCTCGCATACTGCGTGGAGAGCCCTTCGAGATACGCGAGCCCGGATTCCAGGGTTCCCGCTCGTTCGAGAAAGACTCCCGAGAGCCCGCCGGGATCTCGCTGCGCGACCTCGCCAAGATGACGGATGACGCCACGAAGTGGCACGACTCCGTTCCTCACGTCGTGGTGAACCTGCCGCGCGATCTCTCCGAGCGTCGCACGTCGTTCGGCCTCGCGCAGTTTCTCGGAGGAGTCCTCGAGTCGACGGATCATCGAGCCGATGAACGTCTCCAGCTCTCCGAACTCGTCGGACCGATCACCGTCGAATCCGACTCGGTGACGGCCGAGGCGTACTTCGAGGGTCTTGTCGATCAGGCTACGTACCGGTCGATCGATCCATCGCGAGACGACCCCCGAGAGGAAGAGCCCGGCCAACAAACTCGCAGCCAGCCCCCCGAGGAGAGTTCGGTCGAGACTGCGGCGTGCAGACTCGAGTTCGGGATCGTCGACAGTGATGCCGGCGGTCACGACGTCGGCCTTCCCCGTTCGTAGGTCCACGTGGTCGAGAGGAAGCTCTCGGTCGAAGGCAGACAAAGCGAGAGGATCCATCTCCTCGGCGAGGCCGCCCCACACATACAGTGTCCGCTCGCCGATGCGGACAGGTCGGGCAACGCCCCATCCCTGCCCGGCGCCCCGCTCCATCGGAACGTCGACGCGCACAACGCGTCCTTCGAGCCGCCGGAACCCGGGGCGGTCTTTGCCGAATCCGGAACGGAACTGCGCGGAGCTGAGAACCTGCCCGTCCTCCGACAAGATCTCGAGATAGTCGAGACCGGTGAGGAGCACGATCTTGGCGGCGTAGTCGACGAGATTCCGGCGTGCCTCTGGGGAGCGCTCGAGGAGGGCGAGACGGAACTCCGAGTCCTCCTCCAAATGGGTGGCGACCGCAGAAACCCGGAAGACGATGTCGTCGTTCCGCGCTGCAATCCGAGACTGGAAACGGCTCCACTCCGTCTCGACGCGTTCGAGATGATCCGCCTCGAGACTCTGGAGCAGTTCGGACCGCGCCCAGTACCCAAGCCCCGTGAGCAGCAAACCAAAGACCGCGAAGACGGCGAGGAAGACCCGCGCGCGAAAGCTCATGGCGCGCTCGAACCGGCTCCCGACGGTACACCCGGCCCCTCGACAACACCCGACCACTCGAATCGAGGAACACCGAAGCCGGAAAGTCCCACCCCGCGTAGCCGCGGCGTGGTTAGAAGGCTCGGACGACTCTCCAAGAGCGAGACGATCCCGACTTGGTTCTCCCCCTCCAGGTCTAGCCAATGGCTCGAGAGCGCGGAGAGGTTGGGCGCGTTCACACCGCGTGGGATCGGCAGTACGACTGCCTGACCTCGACGAAGACGCTCGTGCGGGGCGTCGCTCGCCCGAACCACCGTTCTCGCCGACCAGAGCGCCGCCAGGCGTCGCGCGATCCGATCGGCTTCTTCCAACCCGCCCAACTCGATCGGTCCGAAGCCGCGGGCAGGCAGGTCCGCCGCGGGAGCTCGGCCGAGGTCGGCCTTCGCGTCACCACCTGCCACGTCGGCGGCATCCTTCCGCTCCAAGATCACGAACTCTTCCACCTGAGGGCGAGGGCTCCGCTCCTCTGCAACCAACAGCTCCGTCCAGGGGCGGGCAGACTCCTTCGAGGTCAGCTCCGCGAGTTCCGCGAGCGGAAGCTCCTCGGGCACCGGGCCCGGCATCAGGAGCACGTAGCCTCTATCGAAAGGTAGCTCGTGGTTCTCGAGGCCCGTCTTCTCGAGGAAGCGGATCGATTCCAGATCGCGGACGAAGACCGCATCGATCGGTGGGGTTGCGGCGGCCGCATCCCGCGGATCAGCGCCGCCAACGAACCGGAAGGTCACCGGCTTTCGTCCTTCGGCGTCGGCCCCGATCGACAAGGGCTGGAGATCCGAGAGTGGACCTCCCGTCGACGACAGAAGCTTTTCGATCGTCTCTTCGGCGGGAACGGCGCGCCACGAGTCCCCTTCGTGGGGTGCCTCTCCCGCATAGTATGGGTTCGGTTCGTACCGATGCTCCCCCAGGCCGAAGCGCTCGAGTGGAGGCGACAAAGGCCCCGCCCCGATCGGGAACGCGTCGTCTGATCGGTAGCTCATGGCGGCAAACGTAGGTTCTGCGAGGAGGCGCGGGACGTCTAGCTCGGGCGTGGGGGCCTGAACCAGCAGCTCCTCACGGCCCAAGACTCGCACGACGATCGAACTCTCACGGTTCCACACCGCTAGGTTGGGGTGCCTCTTCTTGGCCAGGGCCCAGCCGCGAGCGATATCGACGGCCTCGAGCGACGTTCCGTCCGAGAACCGGAGTCCGTGTCGGAGTTCGATCTTCCACACTCGATCGCGTGGTGAGTAGATCCGTTCGGCGAGCATGGGAACGAGCTCGCCGTTCTCGTCGATCCGCGTCAGGCCGACGTAGATCTCACCGAACACGATCCGTTCCGAGTCGTTCGTGGGCACAGGGGCGTGGAGCGGCGATACAGGTTCGGACAAAAAGACCCGTGGGACTCCGTTCGCGTCAGAAGACGGCTCGATGATCCAGGCGCTCTGGGATACTGGACGCGGTCCGTCGACGTCCGGACCCGCGGGACGCGAGGTTCCACAACCACTAGAGAGACTCCAGAACACCACCGCGACCAGCGACGAGACCGTCACTAGCCTTCTCCCTCTCGAACGAGCCACGCCGCCTCCTCCGGCCCCGCATTGCCAATCTCGCGGGGCTAGAGGGTAGCCTACCGTCTCGGGGCGCTACGCGTGAACGTTCGCTTTCAACGCCGTTCCGCCCCCCTCCTCCCGCAGCAGGTACCAAAGGGTGAGGCCACCGACGACCGTACCGACCGGGAACTTGACGAGGCTGATCCCCGCGATGACCAGGGTGGGGATCCGAGCCCACGGGCGCATCCTCCAGAGACCACTCCCGACCACGACGAAGACGATCGAGAGTAGGAGAAGGAACGCCGAGATCCCGCCGAAGACCCCTATCTCGAGTGCGGAGATCCAGACGTCCTCGTTCGCGAGCGCGGCGACACCCACGAGACCGCCCACACCGAGCATGGTAAGGAAGCCGAGCAAGCAAGAGGCAGAGAGGAAGAAGTGCCAGAGTGCGAGTAGCGTGATTCCGTCGGGTCGTTTCATCGAGAGCCTCCTTCGATCGGTACCCTCCGATACCGATGACGGGCCAGATGATTCGGATCCGGGTACACTCCCGGCATGACGCAGCTGCCCCCAGCCATTCCCTCGGACGAATACGCGTCCGTGCTCGACGGCCCCGAGGTCGAAACCAAAGTGAAAGGATCCCGATTCCTCGGCCAGGCCTTCCGGGCAGACGACGCGGAATCGGCGGGTCTCGCGATCGCACGGGTCCGGAAGCAGTACCACGATGCAACCCATCACTGTTCCGCGTACCGGGTCGGCACTCCCGAGTCGGCCGAGGAACGTTCGGACGACGACGGCGAGCCTTCGGGCACCGCTGGAGTTCCGATCTTGGGTGCGATCCGGAGAGACGATCTCTTCGGTGTCTTCATCGTCGTCACGCGGTACTACGGTGGCACCAAGCTCGGAACCGGTGGACTCGTCCGGGCTTACGGGGACTCGGCCCGGGAGGCCCTGGCCGTCGCTCCCCGCCGGACGGTCTGGCGTGAGGCTACCTTCGAGATCGACTCCACTTACGAGGATGTCGGAGCCGTCGAAGCCATCCTGGCCCGGGAGGGACGTCATCTGCGGAAGGTCGAACGCGAGTTCCTGGACCGGGTTCGGTTCCGCGTCACACTCCTCCGCTCGCAAGGGCCGTCCCTCTTCTCGATCCTCCAGGAAGGGACGGCGGGACGTGCCGAGGTCCGGGAGATGACGTCCATGTGATCCCGGCTCCGCCGCGCTGGATGGAGTCGATTCGAAGGATCGCAACTTTCTACGCAACCTTGTCTCTCGGAATTCGTACATTCCGGGTGTGAAGACCAACCCGATTGAAACAGCCGTCTGGAGCTTCGTCGGCCCCCTCGCTGCCTCCCGGGCGCTCAAGATCGTCGTGCTGGGCACGATCGGAGTGCTCGGCCTGATCTTCGCCGGCTACGCGTTCAAGTTGATCGACGGGAGGACGCTCGACGCGTTGCGCGGGTCCGTGATCGTCCCCGGGATTCCCGTAGGAGCCGCCATCCTCGCCGAGATGGCCCTCCGAGACGGCATGACCCAACGAACTCTCCTCTATCCACTTCTCGGCCCCGTTCCTAGGTCGACCCTCGCAGTCGTGCGAACTCTGGGAACCTCGGCGATCCTCGCCACCTTCGCGCTCATCGCTGTCCTCGTGATCCACGCGCTCTCTGGGAAAGGCTGGGTGGACCTGCCTCAGGAGGCCGTCGGAATCGTCTTGGGCTCGGCCGCGTACGTCTCGATCTTCGGCATCGTCCACCTGGTCAACCGGCGAGGGTTCGTGGTCTGCCTCGCGATCTACGGGCTCTTCGACCACTCGGTCGGAATGCTCCCGTTCGCGATCCGGACGATCGCACCGTCCCACCACCTCCGGGTCCTGGGCGGTGCGCAGGACACGTTCGCGATTCCGATCGTGCTCGACATGCCACAAGGCACGGTCCTCGGGTCCACATTGTTTCTCGTCGTGATGACGGTGGTCGCACTCGCCGTCACCGGGTTGCTCTTCTCCCGCAAGCCGCTACCGGAGCTGTGCTGATGACGTCCGAGCAAGACCGCACAGCCGCCGGTATCGAAGTGGCAAGAGCCGTCGCGGGGCAACGGTCACCTTTCCCGAGTCAGAACTCGAGTACCCCGTGGATCGAGTTCGAGGGCGTCAATCTGGATCGCGGTGGACGTCCCGTACTGCGAGACCTCTCCGCGAGCCTTGGCGGCGCGGCCGTCGGTCTGGTCGGAGCGAACGGCGCAGGCAAGTCGACGCTGATCGGTGCGCTCCTCGGCGTGCTCCGCGCGCGCACCGGCAGAATCCGCGTGCTCGGGCTGGAGCTACCCGCCGCCGCGCAGGAAGTCCGGACCCGCGCTGGCGTCATGGCCGAACAAGCGGGCGTCTTCCCCGGTGGATCCGGAGTGGAAGCCGTGATGTTCGCGGGCCAACTCACCGGGCTTCGCAAGAAGGAGGCGCTGCGGCGCGCACACCGCGCCCTCGACGCACTCGATGTCGGAGAAGAGCGGTACCGTCCGACTCACGGTTACTCCACCGGAATGAGACAACGATGCAAGCTCGCGATGAGCCTCGTCCACGACCCGGAGATCCTGATCCTGGACGAGCCCACCGTCGGTCTCGACCCGCCAGGACGTCTCCAACTACTCGAACTGATCCGTGACCTCAAGACGGAGGGACGACGGATCCTGATCAGCACGCACATCCTGCAGGACGCGGAGTTCCTCTGCGACGAGCTGCTACTGCTCCAAGCCGGAACCGTCGCCTATTCGGGGACGATCTCGGACCTCGTCGGGACGCGTGACGAAATGCTCATCGCGCGTGGACCTCGACTCGGGGCACAACTCGCCGCGGCGCTCGCTGAGTCGGGAACCCAAGTTCTCGCGTCCAATGTCGACGAGGTTCGGTTCCGATCCAGTCCCGAGTCCCTTCGCGTGTTCTGGCAGCTCGTCGCAAACCGCGCCCTCGAGGTGCGGCGACTCGAGCGGCATTCGCTGGACTTCGAGGACGCCGTAGTCGAAGCGATGACCGGAGCCGGGGCGGGATCTCAGCAGCGAGGAGTGGGCCGATGAATCCGGGTGCGTCGGAGTACGGTGCGGTTCGCACATTCGGCGGCCGGGCTGCGCCGAGCGGAAGCCGGATCATCGCTGCGATCGCGAGACGAGAGATCCTCCTCGCATCACGGCGAAAGCTCGTCCGTCTCCTGTTCCTGTTCAGCGTCCTGCCGCCCATCATCCTCACGGTCATCATCCTCGTTCGGATCTTCGCGGAGCAGATGACGAACGCGAAGCTGGGGTTCGATCCGCTCCTCCCGTTCCTCCACTTCCAAACCATCCCAGTCGCAGTGCTCGCATTCGGACTGGGGACCCCACTCGTTGCTCAAGATCGGGCAGAGGACGTTCTCTTCCTCTACGCGACGAGACCCGTGTCTCCCTGGCACTACGGGCTCGGCAAGATGCTCGCCGTCGCCCTTCCTTGTTTCGCCCTGCTCCTCTTTCCAGGGCTCGTGATCGGGATCCTAAGGCTCGGGATCACGCGGGAGGTCGACACCGCGGCCGCCATCGCCCTGGTCGCGAAGATCGGGTTCGCTGGACTCGTCGTCGCCTGGGGCTATGCGGGCCTCACCGTCGGACCGAGCGCGCTCACGAAGCGAGCCCGCTGGGCACAACTGCTGTCGTTCGCTCTCTTCCTCATCCCGGGATTCGTCGTCAGCGCGGTCGGACAGCTGACAGGGACCGATCTTCCTCCGGCCGGTGCAGCGACTGCGATCACAGAACTGCTGACGGCACTTCTCGACGATGGAAAGTGGGGGGTTGCCTCGACGCTCGTCCTGGTCGGCTACGGATTCCTTGGGTACTGGATCACGACGGCGCGAGTGAAACGGGAGATGATCCCATGATCGCCGCTCCCCCACCTCTCGCCGAGGCGAGAGAAACCGTCGTTCTGGAGAAGGCGAGCGTCTTCTACGGCGAAGTGATCGGCCTCAGCCAAGTCGATCTCACGGTAGGGAACGGCATCACCGGAATCGTCGGGCCGAACGGTTGCGGCAAGAGCACGCTGATGCGCACGTTGACCGGGCTCATCGGTCCGAGCGAAGGAACGATCCGCGTGCTCGGTGGTGATCCATTCACGGATCCATCGGTGCGGCAGAGGATCGGACTCGTCCCCGCCACCGAGTGCTTCTACGAAGGGCTTTCCGGACGGAAGAACCTCGAGGTCGCCTTCGTATCGCAAGGCTGGCCGCGGAATGGCGCGAAGGATCTCGCGAGCCGCGCCCTCGAGATCGTCGGCCTCACCAGCGATGGCGATCGTGCCTACGGCACCTGGTCACGTGGGATGCGGCAGCGCCTCAAGCTCGGGCTCACTCTGGCCGGGAACGCCGAACTCGTCCTGCTCGACGAACCGTTCCTCGGAGTCGACCCCCCTTCGAGACGGCACCTCCGCAACTTGATCGAAGCTCTCGGCGCCGAGGGCCGGACCGTACTCGTGTCATCCCACGTGCTGCACGAGATCGAGTCGCTCACCGACCGGGTTGGGGTTCTCGCCCACGGTCGCCTTCTCGGGTTCGGCCGGATCGGAGACCTGGTCGAGTCGCTCAAGGACCGGAACCCCCACCGTATCCAGCTCGAAACTCGATCGGCGCGTGAACTCGCGAGCCTTCTCGTTGGGTGGGACCACGTGCGTGAAGTGCAGATCGACGAGGGCCGTGTCGAGTTCGTGACCGAGCGGCCGGACCTCGCCTACGTCGCGATCGGAACGCTCTCGGGCCAGCTCCCGGAGCCGATAGAGGGGGTGCGAACCCTCGACGACTCGCTCGAGGCCGTCTTCCGTCACGTCACGGCCGCGGGATCGAGACGCCTCTAACCAAACGATCGTCCGCTATTTACCCCAACAAATCTTGCGTCGTACTCTAAATCTGACTTGATTTAGGATAAAAATGAGCGAAACTATTCTAATCGAGTTTTGGCTTAGTGTTCCTAACCCGATCCATGAGGAGTCGTGATGACCGCCCCGCTACGAGACTTCCTGGAGATTCCGTACGACAAGCTCGAGGAAATGAACCTGGCCGTGAAGCAGGAGCGGCTCGACCGCATTCCTGAGGACCAGATCCGTGAGAAGCGGATGCGCTACCTCGCCGACGAGAAGCGGATCAAGGCCGTGACCGTGTGCTTCACGGACCTCGAAGGCCGCCTCCACATGCTCGACTACGACAAGAAGTTCCTTCTCAAGTCGAGCGACAACCTCACCTTCGACGGCTCCTCCATCCGCGGCTTCAGCGCGCAGCAGGAGTCGGACCTTCGGCTTCACATCGATTGGTCCGCGTTCTACTGGCTTCCGTCCGACGTGTTCGGCCCCGGAAAGGTGCTCGTGTTCTCGGAGGTCCACGACCGTGACGGGAATCCGTACGAAGCCGACTTCCGTTCTCGCCTTCGTCTCTACCGCGACTCGCTCTACGAGAAGCACGGATACACACTCAACCTCGCAAATGAGATCGAGGGCTTCCTCTTCCGCGGATCCAACGCAGAGCGTCTCTACCACGAGAGGCGAGCCTTCGATTTCATCTCGACGGGCGGGTACTACCACTCACTGCCCGACGACAATCTACGTCAGTTCATGGACACCGCTGCGGAAGTGCAGCGCTGCATGGGATTCTCGAACGAGAAGGACCATCCGGAAGTCGCCCCGTCCCAGTTCGAGATGAACTACGGATACAGCGAGGCAGTCATCTCTGCGGACCAGATCCAGCTCTACAAGCTGCTCTGTCGGCAGACCGCGCAGAAGATGGACATGACCGCGTCGTTCCTCCCGAAGCCTGTCACCGGCGTCAACGGGAATGGAATGCACACGAACATGTCGATCTCCGACAAGTCTGGGAAGAACCTGTTCTGGGATCCGGACGGTGAAGAGAAGATCTCGAAGTTCGCGTGGGAGTTCGTGGACCGGATCCTCAACAGCGGCCAGGAGATCTGCTTGATCCTCAACTCGAGCGTCAACTCCTACCGCCGTCTCGACCCGCACTTCGAAGCGCCGAACCAGATCAAGGCGTCCGGGATCAACCGCGGCGCGATGGTCCGGATCCCGCTGGGCGATCAGCGCAGCTCACGCATCGAGGTTCGCTCGATCGCACCGGACGCGAACCCGTACCTCGCCGTCTACACCCTCTTCCGGACGGGTATCGAAGGCCCGCAGTCAGAGGAGCCGGACGAGCAGAAGCGGACGCGCACGCGTTTCCTTCCGGGCAACATCTACGACGCCATCCGTCTCTACAAGGGCTCGACCTACGTCGCCGAACTCATGGGCGAAGTGGTGCACAAGAAGTACCTGGAGCTGAAGCAGGCGTCGGCCGAGCGCTGCCCGGCGGCACTCGGAACGTCGATCAAGGTGCCCGAGATCCAGTTCCACCACGAGGTGACGAACCAGTATCTCTGGAGCATGTTCTAGGACGAAGCCGCGAACGGTTGAGTCTGGATGCACGAAGAGCGGGCTGATTCCGGAAGGAGTCGGCCCGCTCTTTCTTTGTGAGGATCCGTGTTCGACCCACCGACCCAGCGTTGTTGGGAACGACGAACGTGACGCGTTACGCCCCGTCTGTCCGCCGCCTAGTAGGGCAGCCCCACCGCCTCCGTCAGATACCGGGTCATCGCGCCCGCCGCCTTGCACATCTTCACGTACTCTCCCAGGAACCCCGGCTTCACGACGTCCCTCTCCGTGAAGTGGGTCACTGCGATGAAGTCCTTCCGCTTGAGGTCCTCCGCGAACGGATGCTCGGGATCGTAGCCTCGCGGCGGACGCACGAGCGAGTCGCCGGACAGCTCCCAAACCTCCCGGAACGCCTTCGCGTCGCGAACGCGCTTCCACGCTTTGGGGTCATCCACGATCCGGTCGCGAATCTTGCCGAGCGTGGGATTGTCCGGATGGTAGATCCCCGCTCCCGCAAAGCACTGACCGGGTTCGAGGTGGAGGTAGAACCCGGGAGCGTGGACGTCCTTCCCGGCTTCGTGACGGAACTGCGCGGTCGCTGCGGTCTTGTACGGTGACTTGTCCTTCGCGAACCGAACGTCGCGGTGGATCCGGAACATGGATCCCCCGACCGGTCGCGGATCGGCAACGAAGTGCGAGCTGATCTTCCCGAGAGGTCCGGCGAACTCGCCAATGAACCCGAGGAGGGGCATCTTCACTTCCTCCTCGTAGCGGTCCTTGTTGGACTGGAACCACTCACGGGAGTTGTTCTTCTTCAGGTCCTCGAGGAAGCGAAAGAGCTCCTTCGAGAAGTGCGCAGACTTCGGCATCGATCGCTCCCCCGCTCTCAGCGGCCGTCGCCGTCCAGGATGTTCCCGAGACCACCGAGGACGTCGAGCACGGAGCCTTCGCCCTTGCGCGAGCCGCCTGTTTGCGGAGCCGCGGCGAAGATCCGGCTGGCGAGTCGGCTGAACGGCAGGGACTGGATGAAGACACGGCCCGGGCCGGTCAGCGTGGCGAAGAAGAGACCTTCGCCGCCGAAGAGCGCGGTCTTCACGCCGCCGACGAACTGGATGTCGTAGTTGACCTGCGATTCGAACGCGACCAGGCAACCCGTGTCGAGACGTAGCGTCTCGCCGGGGGCGAGGTCCTTCGACACGACGTGACCACCGGCATGGACGAACGCGAGCCCGTCGCCTTCCAGCTTCTGCAGAATGAAGCCTTCGCCGCCGAAAAGGCCCGCACCGAGCTTGCGCTGGAACGCGATTCCGACGGAGACACCCTTGGCCGCGCACAGGAACGCGTCCTTCTGGCAGAGGATCGTGTTGTTGTGCTGCATGAGGTCGATCGGAATGATCCGGCCGGGATAGGGGGACGCAAACGCGACCTTCTGACGGCTGGAGGCTGCGTTGCCGAACATGGTCATGAAGAGCGACTCGCCGGTGAGGACGCGCTTTCCGGCGCTCATCAGCTTCCCCATGAATCCCGACTGCTTCGACTGGTGGCTTCCGTCTCCGAAGATCGTCTCCATCGTGATTCCGGGGTCCATGAACATGAACGCGCCAGCTTCTGCGATGGTCGCCTCCCCGGGATCGAGTGTGATTTCGACGAACTGCATCTCCTCGCCGAAGATCTCGTAGTCGATCTCATCGGCGCGGGTCGGACGACTCGGCGGCGCGGGCGGACGGGCGACCGGGCCTTGGAGCGCCGCTTGGAAGGCGGAGAGCTTCCCGAGCGGCTCCCAGTCGGCCATGCCGGGCGTGAAGACGTAGGTCTCGCGGTTGACATCGTTCGAGGCGAGCTTCTCGTCCATCTCCTCGCGGGTGAACGGACCCTCTTCCTTTCCATCGACAGCGACGTACCAGGTAGCACGCGGATTCATGAGTCGTCTCCTTCAAGGGTGCGGCGGACCTCTCCACGGGGCGCCAAGGTCTGGTACCGGATGGTAGGGAGGACGATTCAGCCCGGCCAGGCCAAAAAAGCGCTGGCAGGAGGAGGGGGCAGCGGCCGCCCCCGTCCCCACTCGGTCCCGTTGCCGGGACCTATCCGAGCCTGCGCTTGCGATCGATCCGGTGCGGCATTGGCCCGCACGCGGGATCGGGCGTCGAAGTGACGGCTCGCTCGTCGAGATCCCGTCAGTGCAGGAGCACGACTCGCTGGAACTTGTTTCCGGCGCTCGTGCGGAGAACGCCCCAGTACACACCGGTCGGCGCCGGGCCGTCGAATCCGTCTCCGTTCCAGAGGATCGTGTGCTCGCCCGGTCCGATCGGCAGATCGAACGACCAGACTCGCCGGCCAGTTACGTCATGGACGTCGAACTGGCCACGATCTGCGTTCGGCACGTCGATCGAGAACAGGATGCTTCCCACTCCGGGGTTCGCGGACGCGATCCCGACGTTGGCAGATTCGAGATCGATCGCACGCACGAAGCCCTCGAACGCATCTCGCGTCGTGGCGGTCTCGCCAGCATCGGCGCTGCCGGGAGACTCGGTGTTCGGGGCGATGGTGGGCGGCACGGGGTTGTACCCTTCCGCGCCACCGAGGCCGAGGCTCGCATACCCGACGAGAGGATCGATCCGTCGCGTATCGTCGGCCACGGCTCCGCCGTGAGCCGGATGAGGAACGAGTTCGTAGACCGCACTCCCCTCCTCGACGTAGCCAGCCATCCAGAAGATCTCTGTCAGACGCGAGGTCTGGGGGTCCCTCCAGGCCACTCCGGTGCCGGTGTTCGGCTCGTAGGGCCACGTCGGATCGGGAACGTCCATCATGTGTGGCCCGAGTCCGTAGTCCAGGATCGTGAGGTCACCCGTCCAACGGTGGCCAACCGCGATGGCGCGCACCCAGGGCTCGGTGTTCTCAGGGAACGCGACGAACGCCCACCAGACCACAGGCTCTGCTCCGCGTTCCGACGTGGGGTTGAGAGCCGCGATCCGCGCGCCACAATCCGTCCCATCGTCCCAGTTCGGACACGCCATACCGGACCTCATGTCGAAGTCGCTGTCGGCTTTCGTGTACTCGACGGAGTCATCCGTGTGAAGCAGGAGTACACCATTCTGGTTACGTTCTGCCCATACCGGACTCGAGAGGATCAGTGTGAACGCAGTGGCGAGGAGGCACTGGGTGTGCCAGGCAGGGGGACGGATCCGCATCTGAATCTCCTTTCGACGACCCGGCAGAGAGGAGATTCGAGGAACTGGATCGGACGCGACCGAGGGCGCACCGACCCGTGAAAGCACCAAGGGGTACAAACAGAAGCCTAGCCTCAGCACGACGCCGAGGCTAGGCCGATTTTGCAGCCCCCGTGGCCGCTCTCGAGTGTGGCTGCGAGTCGCTAGGGCCCGGACGGACGAGACGATCGCGCCCGTCCGGTCATACCGTTACTGAACGCGGAGCAGTTTCACGCGATCCTCGCCCGCACCCGCGACCACGCGGGCGAAGTAGACACCGGCGGCGACGGAGTGGCCAGCGTCGTCGATTCCGTCCCAACGCAGCGTGTGCGTCCCGGCGCTGAACGGTCCGCTCGCCAACGTCCGCACGCGGCGGCCTGCCACGTCGAGCACGTCGACGCGGGCATCACTTGCAGTGCCGAGGCCGAAGCGGATCGTGGTCCCGTCGGAGAACGGGTTGGGCCCGACCGAATCGAATCCGAAGGAGACGGAGGCGGCATCTCCAGGAACGTCCACCGGCGACTTGCCGAAGTACTGCTGGAAGATGCGCATCACGTTCGTGCTGAGGTCCGATGCGTTCCAGCGATAGGGACGCCCTGCCAGGAATGCGAGACGTCCGCCGTCAGGATTGAACTCACCACCACCTGGCGGAACCACGACGGCTCCCATTCCGAGGTTCGGATTGAATCCGGCGTCGGCTTCGTAGAGAAGCGTCGTGTTCGCACCGACGGCGGTGTCGAACGGAACCGTGAAGCTCTGTGTGCCGATCCGTCCGATGTTCGTGAATCCGGGTTCGACGGCGATGCAGTCGAAGACCGAAACGGTGCTCAGGAGATCGACGCCGAGGTAGCCCTGGAACACCTCGTTGAGGAACTGGTCCGCCATGCGCGAGAGGAGGAGGACGTTTCCGCCCGCCTGTAGGTACGCGTACATCGGCGTGTCGAGCCAGCCGGCGAGGTCTCCGTCGAAGTTGTTCCCAACCCAGATGACGTGCTCGTACTCGCCGAGGATGTCGCCAGGAACGGCACCGTGTCCGCGGGCCGCCGGGAGCGTAGAGGGGTACCCACCTGTTGGCTCAGCGAAGTAGTCCCAGAACTCGATCTCGAGGTCACCCCAGAACGCCTGTGCTTCGTAGGCGTTCACGATCTCGTTGCCGTAGGTGTCCCAGCTCACGCCGTTCACGAGAAGGATGCCTTTGGTGAAGGTGGGAGTCGCGATCGGCGCCATCACCTGGCGAAGGATCCAGTGATCCGGATCGAGGTCCACCGAGAGCGGTTGGTCCGTGACCGTGAGCTGGTAGTTCGCGGTCGCTTGATCGTTCTGGATGACGAAGGTCTCGGTGCCCGACGCGGTCGTGACGACGATATCGATCGGCATCGTGAAGATCTGGCCGGTCTGGACCTGATCGATCTGAAGGTCGAGCGTCCAATCGGCCGCGACCGGAGTGGCGGACCAATCGTAGGAGTAGATCGGGAAGCCTTCGCCGTAGATCCACTGCTGGAAGTAGGCGTCGAGGTCGAGTCCGGACACCGACTCGGCAACGTCACGGAACTCCTCGGTCGTCGCGGAGTCGTAGCCGTACATGTTCCGGTAGATCGCGAGCGTTCCGAAGAAGTCGTCGTCGCCGAGCACGTGACGGAGCATGTGGAGGACCCACGAGCCCTTGTTGTAGGAGAGGTTCGAGTCGAAGATCGCGTTGAAGTTCGAGAGGTCTTCGACATAGACGGTACCGGGGCCGAAGTACGCGCTCGAGGCCATGTCGGCGAAGTAGGCTTCCTGCCCGTAGGCTTCTTCGAACCAAAGCGCCTCGCCGTAGGTCGCAAAGCCCTCATTCAGCCAAACGTGGTTGTAGGTGTCGCACGTGACCATGTCGCCCCACCACTGGTGGGTGAGTTCGTGCGCGACGATGCTCTCGAAGTACGCGCCGAGGCTCGTGCAGGTCTGGTGCTCCATGCCGCCACCGAAGAGCGACTCGTTGTGGCCATACTTCTCTGCCGAGAAGGGATACTCGCCGAAGAGCCCCTCGTACACGCCCATCATGTCGTCGACGAGAGCGTTGGCCGGGGCGTTGTTTCCGACCTGGGACGGGAAGTCGTAGAAGACGAGCGGTACGGTGTCGCCCCCGATCGAGTCGTACGACCCGGTCGAGACGGAGTACGGGTAGACGCCGACCTGCACGAGGTAGGTGGCGATCGGGTAGGACGAGTTCCAGTGCGCGGTGGCGACGGTACCGTTGTCCGTTTCCGACACGAGCACGCCGTTGCTCACGATCTTGTTGCCGGCGGGAGCCGTCACCCGGATGTCGACCTCGTCGGCCTTGTCCGACGGCCAGTCCTTGCTCGGCCACCAGGTGCGGGCGCCGTAGGGCTGAGAGAGCGTCCAGATCATCGGACTGCCGCCGAAGCTGTCGAAGAAGAACGCCTCGTTGCGCGGACGTCCCGAGTAGGAGACGACGAGCTCGACTTCTTCCTCGTTCGTGTAGGCGCGATCGAGCGCCACGGTGAGAAGGTCGTTTGCGAGAGTCCACGTGGTGGCGACGCCGCCAGAGGTGATCCCGGAGACCGTCATATTGTCGGCGAAGTCGAGCTCCATCTCGGTGAGCGGTCCGTCGACGACGGTCGCACGCATGGTCGTGACTGCGGAGGTGATCGTCGGCACGGACGGATCGAGGTTCAGCTCGATGTCGAAGTACGTCTGGTCGAACTTGTCCTGATTCGCGCTCGGGATCCTCGCCATCCCCGACTCGAACGCGAGATCACGGGCCGCCGCGGCCGCCTTCTGGTGGGCGAGGAACCGCGAAACGTCCCAAGGCTGGACAGCCTCCCCGGACCAACCCGATGCGGGATCCGCCGGAAGGGGCGCGAGGGCGCGGTTGAGGTTCCCGTCGGCACCGAGCACCATCCCGGACTGGGGCGTGTGGGGTGCGGCCATCTCGACGTCCTCTGCCGAAGCGGAGGCGGATTGCGGAGCGGCGAGCAGGGCCAGGGTGAGGGGAACGAAGGACAGGAGCGTGAGAGAACGCAGGACGATTCCGCGCGTCTCGAGGGGCTCGGACACCATGAGGGCCTCCAGCGGTGTTGTCGTGCGCCCGTTTTGGGGATCGGGCGCGAGTGGGTTCGGACCCGGGACAGGACCCGGGGTCGGCGAGGCGCGTCGTCTGCAGCGGACACGCACCCGATAAGAATAGCACGTGGAGACGCTACTTCCGCTTGAAGATCCCCTTCAGTACGCCCTTCACCTCCTCCTCGAGCTTCCCGGCGAGAGAGTCCGGCTGGCTTGCTCCGGAAGAGTCTGTCTTGGGGCCAGGGAGGAGATCATCCAAGGTGTCCTTCGCTCGCTTCTTCGCCTCGTCTTCCAGCTTCTTCTGGAGAGCTTCCTTCTCCGCTTCCAGCTGCTGCTCGAGCTTCTTCTTCTCCGCGTCGAGCTGTTCCTGGGCGCGAGCGCGGGCCCGGTCGGTCAGCCTGCCGTCATCGACCTGGACCGATGGTTTGGCGGCGGGTCCGCTCACCGTGATCGGAAGGAGTACCGGCTCTCCGGGTTTGCCGAGGAGGACGTCGGCCACGGCAGCAGGAAGCTTGGAGCGCAGTTGCGCCGTGCGGTTCGCCGGGACGAGAAGGTCGGCGTCGAGGCGGACGTCGCCTGCGATCGAACTCCACCCGCTCCCGCTCAGAGTGAAGTCTCCAGCCTTGATCAGCACCTTCTCGAACTCGACGCGTCCGTCTCGCACCTTGAACGGTTGGAGCCAGTCGTGGATCGGCAGCGTGCGGAGATCGGACTGGCCGAGGTAGCCGGCGAGCGCGGTCTGGATCGGATGCCCAGTGATCTTTCCACCTTCCATCTCGAGGTTGCCGAGAGAGGTGAGCGTTCGGAGGTCGAGCTGGAAGGTCTCGTCGAGCGAACCCTTCGTCTGCGCCGCGAGATCCACGGTGCCTTGAACGAATCCGCCGAGTCCGGAGAGCTTCGAGAGGCCGGGATTGTCCGTGAAGAAGCGAGACGCCTCGAGCGCCGTCGCCTGCACGCCGAGGTCGAACGCGGGGTTCTTTGGGTTGCGGATATCCACCGAACCGATCGCGGCGAGCTTCCCTCCAAACGCTTCGAGGTCCATTCCGTCGATCCGGATCCGGCCGGCGTCGAGCGCACCGCGTCCATCGACGTGCGTCCAATCCATCTCGCGGACGCGCGCCGTCCCGATCTGGAGGCGGATCGGCCCTTCCAGTCGCGAGAGGAAGCCTGCGAAAACCTCGAAACCGGACGGCGTTCCGGTGGCTGCAGAAGAGGATCCAGAATTGGAACCGGTGCCGGAGTTGGCTCCCGACTTGGATCCCGCACTGCCGCTACTCGCCCCCGCACCACTTCCGCTGGTCGACATGCCCGCTCCCGCAGGCGGCGCCAAGGCGTCGAGGTCGAGACGCTCGGACCTCACGACGAGATCCGCGCGCGACGTTCCCGGTCGATCGAACGACCGGGGATCGAGGACCCAGAAGTTCGCGACCTTGCCGTCGATCGCGATGTCGCTGTCGCCCATTCGGAAGGAGAGCGCGGACACTTCGAGTTCACGGCCACGGACCGCGGCAGTGCCGTTCATCGCTTCGACCGGTTGCTCGATCCCGCGGACAGCGACGTTCTCGAGTGCGACGGTCCCGATCGGATCGAGTGTCTCGGCCGGGTCCTTGCCCTCGACGATCGTTCCCCGCACGACGAGCTGAACGTCGGCTCGGCCGGACAGCTCGCCCGACTTGGGGTCATGAGGGGCGAGCGCGGAGAGGAGTGCGAGATCGAGGTCGCCGTCGAGCGCCAGATCCACTTTAGGGAGCGTCTGGTAGTTCTCGACCGTTCCGCGAGCCTCGATCGAGGAACCGGCGGCACGTGCGGACAGCCGCTCGATCGCGACGGACCGTGGGTCGACGCTCAACTTGGCGAGAAGCTGATCGATCGCAGTCGGCAGCGCTCCTCCTTCGAGGTGACCGTCGGAGAGATCGAGGCTCAACGAGAACTCCGGCACGTCTCCCGGACGGAGCGGTCCGGTGACCGAGCCGGTGACCCGAAGCGATCCGCTCGAACGAAGGCCCTCGGTGCGCGAGACCCACGCGCTCGGCAAGAGGCCGACGATGTTCTCGATCCGACCGGGGCCGCCGGAGAACGTGAGGTCCAGCACGGGAACGATCTCGTCGCTTTGCGCACCGGTCTGGAGGCCACCGACGGTTCCCGACACTTCGACCGGAAGTCCGCCGAGGTCGAGCTCAGCGCTCTCGATGCGGAGGTCGCCCGAGTTGGGATCGAACCGGAGAGACTTCTCGAGGACCGCGGGAAGTCCGTCGCCGAACGAGCCCGTCGGAGTATCGAGTCGCCACGCGGGTGCCTCGGTCTTGCCCGTGAGGTGGACGACACCGTCGACTGCGATGTCCGCCTCGAGCTCCTCCCGAACGTGGTCCATGGAGAAGAGCGGGGAGCCGTCCTTGTGGACGCGGAGCTGGAGGTCGCTCAGGACGAGCGATTCGACCCGGACGGATACGTTCGGGCCGCCCTCGCGTCCAGGACTCCTGGCAGCGCCAGCGCCGTCCCCGGGCCGGGAGTTCGCTCCTTTGCCGGAACCCGCGCCGTCCCCCGAGCCATCGGAAGAGTGCTTGCCGTCGCCTCCGGAGGGACCGTCGGTCTGGCCGTCGCCGCTGCCGTCGCCGCGGCCTTCCCCGGAGCCGTGGGCGGGTCCGCCGCCGCGCTGCCCTGCGGCGAGCGCTTCGAGCCAGACGTCGACGACGAGCCCGTCCGCAGTGGCCCGGACGACCTCGACTTCCTTCCGGAAGAGCGGCCTCAGGGCCACGGCGAGATCGAGGCTGTTCGCGGAGATCTCCGTCTCCGTCGCGGAGGTGCCCTCCTCGTTCACCGACCGATCCCGACCCAAACGAATGTTCTCTGCATGGACCTGGGGAAGCGGCCGAAGGCCGAATGTCACCTCGCCGATCTCCACGGATCGGCCCAGGCGGGCCGACAGAGCTGTCTCGAGGCGGGCCCGGAGGGCATCGCTGGAAATCAGGCGCGGAACCACCAGGGGGACCAGGAGAAGCAGCCCTGCCAGCACCAAGATCCCGATTCCAACTCGCTTCATTCCAACTCCTTCGATTTCCGTAGCAACTTCTGCGCTCTCCGCCGCGATATGTCGGATGTCACCGGGAACTCCCGGTGTGGGGAGATCCCGAACGTCGGGACCCCAAAAACCCCTTCCGGCACTGCGCGGGGCTTCGGTAGTCTCGCCAACTGACGGCCGGACCATAGGATACGGAGTGCACTGTGAACGACAAGTCACCAAACGAAGAGCTTCGGGACTATCCGATCCTCCGTGCGCTCCTGACGGACCAAGCTCAGTACACCTCTCTTCGCGAGAAGTGCCTCCGAACCTGCCGGACTCTGGACGACCTGGTCCAATCCGGGAGTGGCGAGGAGAAGGAGTCGGCCCAGAAGATCCTCAACGCCTATGGTCATGCCCTCGGATTCCTCGACGAGATCGTCGTGGCCCGTGATCGGGTGCTGGAAGAACACGAGACTGGAGGCATCCGATGAGCGGCATAGAGCGCACGCAGAGCAACTTCAACTACCAGCAGATCTCCGCCGAACCGGAGATCCCTCGCGAGAGCGGCTGGAGCAAATTCGGCCGAGCGATCGGCGACGTGGCCGGCGGTGTGTTGGGCAAGCTTCCGATCGTAGGCAGCTCGCTCTCCAACATGGGCATCGACCCGAGCTTCAGCAAGCAGGAAGACCTGATCCGTCTCCAGCTCCAGATCCAACAGCAGACGCAGACGTTCTCGACGATCTCGAACATCAACAAGGCGAAGCACGATGCGGCCATGACCGCGGTTCGGAACTTCAAGTAGTCGAGGTCCCATGAACGCAGCACTTCCGATCCAGGTGACGCTGGAGGAAAAGCGATTCCTCCTCGAGACGGGATTCGTCCTCCGGGACGGAGAGCGGTTTGCTCCCGCACTCGTCGTTTTCGAGGCACTCCTCGAGATCGCCGAGGAGAAGCACGTCCCCTTGGTCGGGATCGGTTCGGTCCGGTTTGCACAAGGAGACTTCGACGGCGCAATCGAGGCGTATGAAGAAGCCATCACCTGTGCGCCAGACAACGCACTCGCCCACGCACACCTTGGAGAGGCACTGGCCTTCGGTCGACACTTCGAGGAAGCGGGGCTCGCACTAGACAAAGCGATCCAACTCGATCCAGCCGGTCGAGACGGCGGCAACATGGCGAAGACGGTCCGGCGCCTACTCGAATCCGGCCTCCTCGCGTGAGGTGACTCATGAAGATCGATCCACCCAGTGGCCCAGGCTCCAAGATCCCCGAACTCCCGGACGACAAGGGCACAGGTAAGGTAGACGGCCCTGGTGCCGCACGCTTCCAAGGGAAGATGGACGACGCCGCCGGCGCCGCCAAAGCAGAAGGCATCGACAAGATCGAGCACGCGCAGACGAGCGAGCTGCGTCAGATCCTGGGCGACATCGACGCGGGGGATCCGAACCGTCTCGAGATCGCGACCGACCGGATGGTCGATTGGGTTTTGAAGGACGCGTTCGGAGAGGACGCCCTCCAAGGCGACAAGGGCTCGGAGCTCAAGGCAGCGATCCGGAGCCAACTACTCGACGACCCGAGCCAGTCGTCACGGATCCAGAGGATTCTCGACCGTCTCTGATCCCGAGAGTGGTCCATGGCCCCGAGGGTCGTCCCTGTGACTACGAGGAAACTCTGGGCGAGTCGGATCGCACCGACACTTCTCCTTCTGCTCGGTCTCGCTTGGTTTCCCAAGTGGACCCTGGACGACGCGTACATCCTCATGCGGTACGCGAGAAACCTGGCCGATCACGGTGCCCTCGCGTTCAACGTCGGATCGCCTCCGGTCGAGGGGTACACCGGCGTTCTCCTCCCTCTGCTCCTCGCCGGATCTGCGCGACTCGGCCTCTCCCCTCCCGTCGCGGCCCCGTTCATCGGCGCGGTCTCCTTCGTCGTCACTCTGCTCGCCTTGATCACACTGCTCGAGAGGTGGCGACTGCGCACGCCGATCGTCGCCGCGGCCGCGGCGCTCTTGGTGTCCTACCCGATCTTCTATACGCACGCTTTGGGTGGACTCGAGACGATGGTGTTCGCGGCACTCCTGCTCGGGGCCGTGGTTGCGTTCGACGCGGCTGAGAGCCGCTCCGCTTCTGCGATCCGTGACGAGTATGTGAGCGGACACGGGCCCGCCGAACCCGGACCGTCTACCAAGCCGATGACGCCGCACGTTCGCCTCGCCGTCGTCCTCTTCCTACTGGCGCTCGCAAGACCGGAGGGGTCGCTCTTCGCCGCAACGGCGATGGTCGTGATGATTCTCCTCACCGCCCGTCGAGAGGAGTCGCGCCCCGCGATGGGGCGGCTCTTCCTCGTGTATGGTCTCGGCCTCGTCCTGCCACTCGCCGTCTACCATCTAGCGCGCTGGGGATACTACGGAAGTCTTCTCCCGAATCCGTTCTACGTGAAGACGATCGGACTCGCGGGCTCCGTTCGCGGAGCTAGCTCGGCTCTCGACCTCTTCACGTTCGTCAGGCGATTCCTCGCGGTACCGATCCTGGCCGTGTCGTTGCTCGCTCTTCCGAGGCTGGCAGGCTGGCGACACGCCGGCTCGCGACCGCAGCGCTCCGAGTCATTGTCGCGATCGGAACGCGCGACCCCCTCGATGACCGACGCCTCGATTCCTCTTCTCATCGCCTTCGGTCTCCCCTCGCTCGTCACGGCCGTCGTCTACCTCGGCTCCAACTTGACCATGAACGTGTCCCATCGATTCTTCGCGCCCTTCTTGCCGCTCCTCCTCCTCGGGCTGGCGTGGCTCTCGTCCACGCTGCTCGCGAACGGCACTCCGCGTCGGATGGGCACGTGGGTCAGTGCCGGGGCCCTAGGACTGCTTCTCATCCAACTGGCCTACAACGTACGAACCCTCGCGACTCACGAGGCAGACGCGGCGCGGGCGTACCGAACTCTTCTGGAAGACGAACACATCCCTGCTGGGCAGTTTCTCCGGCGGGTCGTTCCGGAAGACGAGTGGATCCTCGTCCACATCGATGCAGGCGCGATCCCGTACTACGCGGAGCGAGCGACGATCGACTTCGGGGGGTTGAACGACCGATTCCTCGCGCGGTCTCACTCTCTCGAGGAGCGGGTCGACTACGCGTACTCGGAGAACCCAGCCGCGATGGTGTTCACGAGCTACAGCTGGGACCACGTCGACCACGGAGCCGAGGCGACAGCGATCGTATCGGACCCTCGATTCGCTCGGTATCGCCTCGCGAAGAAGTATCGGACATCCGAGACGAAGTTCGCCTCGTACTTCGAGTTCGTGTTTCTGAGGGACGACATCCGTTCGGCGGACGAATCGATTGCAAACTAGGACCAAAGCGCGCGGGGCTGGTCAGTCTTCCGGCTTCTCCCCCGCCGGAGCCATCTTCACCAGCTTGGGATCGAACCTCGCGATCACATCGACCAGGTCGGACTGCGCGCTCATCACGTCTTCGATGTTCTTGTAGCACATCGGAAGCTCGTCGAGGCCGGCCGAGAGGAGGCGCACGCCGCGCTCGCCCAGCAGCGCCTTCGCGTTCGTTCCCTGGAACTCCCGATACGCGGCCTTTCGGCTCATCCGGCGTCCGGCGCCGTGTGAGGCGGAGTCGAGAGAATCCGGATGACCCTTTCCCCGCACGACGAAGCCGGGATCGGCCATGCTTCCGGGGATGATGCCTACGGTACCTTCGCCCGCGGGGGTGGCTCCCTTGCGGTGGACGATGACGTCTTCCCCGTCGTGTCTTTCCTTCCACGCGAAGTTGTGATGGTTCTCGAGGTCGAGCCGCACGGCCACGCCGAGGTGCTCCGTGATGGCCCGGTGGATGCAGGCATGGTTCGCTGCGGCGTACTTGCCCATCAGCTCCATCGCCTCCCAATACTCCTGGCCCGCTTCGGTATCGAGTCCGAGCCAAGCGAGGTGACGCAGTTCGCGCGGGAGTTCGGGATGGAGGTCCATGGCGAGGCGGCTGTAGTGAGACGCGACGGACGCGCCCGTCCCCCGACTCCCGCTATGGGACAGGAGGGCGAGATACTGCCCGGCCTCGAGTCCCAAATCGTCCCGTTCGAGAGTGAACACTCCGAACTCGACGAAGTGGTTGCCGCTTCCGCTCGATCCGAGCTGAGACCACGCCTTGTCCTTGAACTTCCTCGTGATCGGACTGACGTTCCAGTCTTCGTCCAGAACGTCGTGCTCTCGCTTCTCGACGAAGTGGGCGGCGATTCCGAAACGGGTTTCCTCTTCGATCGAACGGATCAGCCTGTCCTGTTGGGTTTCCAGGACAGCCAGGGGGAGGTCGATCACGCTGAGCTTCATCCGACACGCGATGTCGACACCGACCGCGTACGGGATGACCGCGTTTCGGGTCGCGAGGACGCCGCCGATCGGAAGCCCGTAGCCGAGGTGCGCGTCGGGCATCAGGGCGCCACGAACCGCCACGGGAAGTTGGGCCGCTCGCTCCATCTGCTCCACCGCGTTCGGGTCCAGGTCCGCTCCCCATTGCCGCCACGGCTTCGGGACGAAGTCCTCGGATGCGAGTGCGTCTTCCGGCCGGCTCTTTCGTCCCTGGGTCTCGCTTGGCTCCGCCCTGGGCCTCTCCGCCCTGGGCCTCTGCGCCTTCGCTCCCGGCGTGTTCCTGTTCTGCCGCTTCCTTCCGCGTTTCATCCGATCGCTCCCACTCGACTTGGCCAGGATGCGCCAATACCTGAACTCTGGACGGATCTTGGCTACGATGCCACCATCTGAGCGCGGAAGTGCCGCACGTCTTCGAACGATGGCTGCCGTAGGTCCGTCCCCAGAGTAGGCATCGTGATTCCATGGCCGCAACGCTCGGCCGGAGGTCGTCTCATGTTCCTTCGCACCTCGCTTCTGGGGATTCCACACCGTGCAGGCCAACGGGAACGGCTCCGCCTGGCGCTTGGCGGCTCGTTCCGTCGCCTCCCGCTGCAGCCCGCCCTCGGCCCGAGCCTCCTCGCTGGAGCGTCGGTGGCCATTGCTGCGATTGCACTCGTGCCGTCACCTCTCCGTGCTGCGGACGACTTCAGTGTCGTCGACAACCCGGAGACGCCAGCGAACGGCGTCGAGCGGCTCCAGCTGGAGGAGCTCTGGAGAGTGAGCGGTGAGGACGAGGACGTGCTCCTCGGCGTGACGCAACGGATCGAAGAAGCGCCGGACGGAACCTTCTACTTCCTCGACATGCAGCTGACGGAGATCCAAGTGTTCTCTCCGTCCGGTGAGTACCTCCGCTCGATCGGCCACGAGGGCGAAGGGCCCGGGGAGTTCCAGCGACCCAACGGAATGTTCATGCTTCCGGACGCCGTGATCGGAGTGATCCAGGGACGGCCGGGCAAGGTGGTCCTGATCCAGCAGGACGGCACACCTGCAGGGAATCTCCCGGTACCAGGGACGGAGACTGGATCGGTCTTCCTCGGGACGGGACGCGCGGTGGGCGACCGGATCTACCTCCAGGTGAATCAGGGGGAGCGAACCGACACGGGATTCAAGTCCCACAACCGGACCCTCGCCATGGACCGGAAGGGCGAGGTTCTCGCCACGTTCGACGAGACCGACATCGAGCGCAACTTCACGAACCCGAGTTTCGACGAGAAGGAAGGGTTCGGTGGAAGGCGGTGGGACGTAGGGGCAAACGGCGAGTTCTACAAAGTCGCCACCTTCGACGACTACCGGATCGAGGTCCAGAGCCCCGACGGGACTCCCCTCCACGCGATCCAGCGGACCTACCCACCTCGCAAGCGATCCGACGAGGAGAAGGCGTGGGTCCAGGGCCAGATGGTGTTCCGCGGACCGCGACGGATGCAGATCGACATGAAGGTGAGTCCGACCGATCCCGCCATCGTGAACCTCTTTCCAAGGCCGGACGGGAGCCTGTGGGTCCTTTCCTCGCGCGGCGCGTACGATCGCGACAATGGAGTGATCGCCACGTTCGACGAGTTCTCCCCTCAGGGCGTCTTCGTCAGACAGGTAGAGCTGCTCGGAGAAGGGAACGCGAGAGACGACGGGCTTTTCTTCACCGGGAAGGATCACCTCATCGTGATTCGCGAACTGAGCGATGCGAGGCGTGCCATGCAAGGGAGTTCCGGTGACGACGAGAGCACAAAGGAGGACGTGCTGTCGGATCCGCTCTCGGTGATCTGCTACCGGATCCCGTCTCTGCGCTCGGGCGGTACCGCAGGCAACTAGGTGCTCGAACTCGACACGAAGAGAGCACGGCGACTCGCACTGCTCGCCGCGGGACTGCTGCACCCCGAGTGGATCGGCCTCGAACCGAAAGGTTCGGGCAAAGGGCGCGTAGCTCGCGAATCGGCGCTCGGTTTCGTCCGGCACTTCGGCTACCTGCAGCTGGACACCGTCTCCGTCGCCGGAATGCGAAGCCATCCGATGGTCCTCTGGAGCCGGCATCCGAAGATCGACCCCGCGCTCGGCGAGGAACTCCTCCGCCCCGGAGCTCCGCTCTTCGAGTACTGGGGGCACGAGGCGTGTTGGCTTCCGATGGAGCTCTACCCGTACTTCCAGTTCCGACGCGACGAGTTCCGCGACACGAAGTGGTGGAAGGACATCCAGAAGAGACATCGGACAACAGCGGATGAGATCCTGGCCCGCATCCGCAATGATGGGCCGATCCGGTCCCAGGACCTGGAGGGGAAGGGCGGCGGCGGTTGGTGGGAGCACAAGCCGGCAAAGCGGATCGTCGTCGCGCTCTGGTTCGTGGGAGATCTCGCCATCCGGGAGCGGACGAACTTCCAACGCACCTTCGACCTCCCAGAACGGGTCGTGCCGAGCGAGCTCCGAGAGAAGCCCGCGGGTTGGCATGACAGTGCGCGCGAACTCATCGCACTCGCCCTACGTGGCCACGGATGGGCGACGATCGGAACGCTGGCACGAACCTGGAGATACCTCAACTGCCGGCCCGACCTGCGCAGGGCTCTGGAAGAGCTAGAGGCGGACGGCCGGGCCGCTCCCTGCGATCTCCTCGACTCGGAAGGCAAGAGGATCAGCGGCTGGATCGATCCGATCTACCTGCCCTTCATCGACCGGTTGGCGCGGCTCCGTCCGAACACGTCTCGCGCGCGGCTCCTCTCACCTTTCGACCCAGTGCTCTGGGATCGCGGGCGCGTCGCGACACTCTTCGGCTTCGAGCAGACGCTCGAGATCTTCAAGCCGGCACCACAACGAAAGTACGGCTACTTCTGTCTGCCCGTGTTGGCGGGAGACCAGCTGATCGGGCGGGTCGATCCGAAGGCCGACCGGAAGACAGGAACGCTCCATGCACTCTCGGAGCACCTCGAGCCGGAGGGAACTCGCGAGACCCTACGAAGCGCCTTCACAGACTTTGCCGGAGCGATGGGGCTCGCGCCCCGATTCACCTCTGCCCGCGCCAAGAGCAAGAGCGGAGGGCGGCAGTCTCCCACTGAAGCGAAGCGCACGAGTGCCAAGGGACAGACGTCTGCCGCTCACTCCACGCGCAAGAGTCGTCCGGTGGCTTCTGCGCCGCCCGCGCGGAGACGCAGGAAGTAGACGCCGTTCGCCGCGGGCGTTCCGTGCGCGGTGCGTCCGTCCCACGTCCAGAGGTTGTCCCCTGCGGTTCCCAGTACGAGTGCACGACGGATGAGCTGACCGCTCGCTGTGAATACGGACACCTCGACCGAGGCCGCGGTGGGGAGTCGGAAACCGATCCCGACGGCGTCGCGGAACGGGTTGGGCATCGCACGAGCCGCGAGATCGAACGATGCGCCGAGAGTCGTGATATCGGGACCGACGTCCGTGACGTTCTCGCTGCCGAGTTTCGGGCGGTCGAAGGGGAACGTCTCGTTCGCGACGCGAGGATCGGTGAGCCCGTTGACGAGGAAGTCTTCGATCTCCGCGCGCTCCTGTTCGGTCATCTCGATCCCACCGAGGATGTTCTCGTCCTGGAACTCGGTGAAGTGCGTGTGTCCGATCATGGAGTAGAAGCGGAGGGCATCGGCAACGTCTTCGATCTGTCCGGTGTGCATGAGCCTGCCACGCAGGCCGACGTTTCGAAGCGACGGTACCTTGAAACGACCACGGTGGTCCGGATTGCCGGTCACGGCCTCGAGGCCGATGTCTTCGTCCGCAGGGCGTAGGCCCACGTTCCGGAAGGAGTCGTTCGTGAAGAGCGGCCCACCGTGACAGGCCGCGCAGGGCCCGTTCTGGACGAAGTCCGCACCGGCCTGCTGCGCCGGCGTGAGCGCTCCGGTATCGCCATCCTCGAATGCATCCCAGGGAGTCTGATCCGCGACGAGGGTCCGTTCGTAGGTTGCGATCGCGAACGCGATCCGTGTCGCCGTGACCGCCGTATCCCCGAACGCAGCGGCGAAGAGCTCTGGATACGTCGGGCTCGTGGCGATCGCATCGATCACATCGCTCGGGAGGTCCGAGGCGAGCACCATCGGAACCGCTGTGCGAAGCCCAGAGGTGACCTCGGACCACGCCCGCGCGTCGTGCGCCATCTCTACGCTCGACACGATCGGCCCCACGGCCTGACTCTCGAGAGCTCCGCCAACGCCAATCGCCACGTCGTCCGTCACGGGATCACGGAACTCAGACTCCGCACGTCCGTCCCAGAAGTTCCGCTGGGCCCAGAGTCCGCCGAAGAAGTTCATGCTCGCGCGTCCAGTCACCTGGACGCTCGTACCGAAGATCGGATCGGGGATCGCCACTCCCATCGAGTCGCGACGAACGACACCGGGAGACCCGAGGACGTCGTCTTCCGTGTCGAATGCGAGATCGAAGCCAGGATGGACACCGACCCGTGGGTCGACCCCACCATCGCCCGGACGGTGACAGGTGCCGCAGGCAACCGTGCCGTCGGATGAAAGCTGTTCCTCCCAGAAGAGGATCTTGCCCAGCACTCGCTTGCCCTCGGTGATCGGGTTCTCGGGCGGGACGGGAACGGGCGGGAACTCCACGGGCGGAGGAGGTGGCGGCGCGGAGTAGGAAATGTCGAGCTTCGGCCGGAGGCTCGGATCCGCACCCTCGCGGCTCACCCATCGCTTCTGAGTCGTGGCGGTAAACGTTTCGCGGCCCACGACCATCCAACCGAAGTTCACAGAAGGATCGTCGACCCAAGCCTGTAGGTCCGCGACGAGACCGCCCCCCGACCAGGAGTAGTAGCCAGAGAAAGACGGCACGTTGGTCGAGGCGCTCGCGGTGCTGACGTAGTCGCCTCCGGGGCTCGACCAGAACTCGTCGGGATACGCGGTGTGCTGCCAAGTCGCGTCACCTTGCTGTGCCGGCGCGCCGAACCCTTCGTCGCCGTCGGCGTCCGCCGTTCCCTCGCCCCAGTCCGCGAGCACCCGGTGGAGAGCGACTGGAGAGGACGCGTTTCCGCTCACGTCCATGTACATCGTGAGCGTCGCGCCCGTGATGTGAGCCCCCGCCGGAAGGGACGCTTCGAGGTCGAACTCGAGGAGGCCTCTCCGCTTGATCAGATCCCCGTTCATACCCGAGACGAAGAACTCCCCGCCCCCGTTGCTCACTCCACCCTCTTCGTAGAGCGTGTTGTCGCGTGCGGGTTCGATCACGACACTGCCAGGGATCCCATCGCAAGGATCCGTCGTGCACGTCGTGTCGTCGCCTTGGTACGTGCCTCCCTGGCTACTGCAGTCGGAGGAGGTGAGGAGAAGGCAGAAGTCATCCGCGAGACAGCACGCGCCGACCGTCGTCCCGCCGGGCGTGTAGTCGACGGTTAGTTCCGGGCGAAACGACGCCGTGGGGTTCGACCGGCTGTCGAACCGCTTCGCCGTCGAACCAGATCCTTCGTCGCCTCGCACGATCCAGCCGAAGTTGGCATACGGATCGTCGAGCCAGCCTTGCACGTCCGTCGCCATCCCGGCGTCGGACCACGTGTACGTACCGGTGCCCGACACGTTGCGGGACGCGCTTGCCGAGGCCACGAAGTCACCACCGGCATTGGTCCAGAAGTCGTTCGGAAAGAAGCGATGGAGCCAGGTGGCATCCCCATCCGTGGCGGCAGCGCCACCGCCCTCCTCGCCTACCGCGTCCGACCAGGCTTCTCCCCAGTCGGCGAGGAGCCGATGGAGCGAGGTCGTTTCGCTCGTACCGTTCGACACACGGGAAGCGTGCAACTGCAGCGTGACGGAGTGGATGGTGGACCCGGGCGGGATGTTTCCCGCGATGTCGAACGCCAGCACGGTCCGGCTCACCAGCGCCTGGCTGTTCGTGCCGGTGAAGACGTAGTCCCCGACGCCGTTGCTCCCCGTGGGGTTGGCCTCGTAGAGGGTGTTGTCCTTCGCCGCCCGCAGCGCGACCACGTCGGCCTGGGCGAGAGAGGCGACGGCGCAGAATCCGCAGATCCCGAGCGCCGTCCCCAAGGAGATTCGGTCGATTCGTCGCAAGTACTCGTTCCGTTTCCTCGAAACCAAGTGCTGCGGCAGGCTGCCTACGCTACCTCGCCGGCAGCACCAAGACCCGTCGAGCATCTACCGTACGGCCCTGCGACACAAGCCGCAGGAAGTACGAACCCGAAGCGACGGAACGGCCTTGTGCGTCACTCCTGTCCCACTCGATGCCGACATCTCCGCCGAACTCTGTGGCTCCGGGGGCCGCCAACGTCCGTACGAGACGTCCTTGGATGTCGCGCACCTCGACAAGTGCCGGGGCGGCGCCACCGCGAAGGGAGATCCTCGTCGTCTCACGAACCGGATTCGGCGTCGCCGAGACGAAGGACCACCCTGTCTTGACGGCTGGGGTCGTGTCGACATCAGACGGCACACCGTCACCTTCGACCAACGTCAAGATGGTGCCGGCAGGGATCGACTGGTACTCCTCCGCGAGCCCAGAGGGCCACTGAACGAAGAGGCGTTCGACGGTCGTTGCGTTCCCGAGGCCGAAATGGAGAGTCGACTCGCTGGAAGAGAGGAACCCTGTCCCAGCCCGACGCTCACGGAGTTGCCAACCGTTGGACGTGAGGATCCAGACTTTCGCGCCGACCGCGTCACGGTTGCTGATCGTGCCGATGAGATCGACACGGAGGAAGTCGTCTCCGACCGTTCCGCGTGGGTGGTGTTCGTTCTCGTAGAACGAACTCGGCTCGTCCCCAGGGAACTCCCAGTAGTTCGTCACGTAGAGATCGAGATCGCCGTCCTCGTCGTAGTCGCCGACGGCCGAGCAGAAGCTGGGCCCGGTGTTGTTCGTCCCCGATGCGACGGAGACATCGGCGAAACCCGAGCCGTCGAGATTCTCGAAGAGCCGGTTCTCCGCTCCCAGCGATCCCCCACCCCGTGCCTCCGTGCCAACCGGCCTGGGGTTCCCGTCCTCCTGGGAAGCGTTGACGTAGAGGTCGAGCCATCCATCGTTGTCGGCGTCGAAGAAGTCCGCACCCCAACAGATGTAGTTCACGGCCACGCCGTTCTCCGCGGTTACGTCGGTGAACACGCCGCCGTCGTTGCGGAGCAGGACGTTTCCGAAAGCGAGGTTCGTGATGTAGATATCGAGATCGACGTCGTTGTCGTAGTCGGCGATGGCGAGGCCCATCGTGGCGATGGAGATCCCTGCCCCCGAAGCGACGGACACGTCCGTGAAGACGCCTCCATCGTTGCGGAAGAGCCGATTCTCCTCCCCGCCGAAGAAGTCGTCGTTCCCGACGTAGAGATCCAAGTCCCCGTCGAAGTCGTAGTCGAACCAAGCGGGCTGGTAGGTCCACCCGTTTTGGTTGTCGACACCGAGAGTCTGAGCGACGTCTTGGAAGACACCCCCGCCCATGTTGTGGAGCAGGTAGTCTCGCTGCCCCTGATAGCGACCGACGTAGCAATCGAGCAGTCCGTCACCGTCGTAGTCGGCCCAGGCGGCGCCTGTCGAGAATCCGGTGAAGTCGAACCCGGAACCTGAGGTGATGTCGACGAACGTGCCACCGTCGTTCCGGAAGAGGAGGTTCGTGTCGGAGGGGTTGTAGCTGGTCAGGAGCAGATCCGCGTCTCCATCGTTGTCGATGTCGGCGGGGACCACGGCCTTTCCGAACGTGGAGGAGTTGACCCCGGCCTGGGATCCCACCTCCGTGAACACCCGATTCCCGTCGTTCCGGAAGAGGAGGTTCGGGTCGCCGTCACCATCGACGACGTAGAGATCGAGGTCTCCGTCCCCATCGATGTCGAAGAAGGCCACGCCAGCGCCCCAGTAGCTGTTGCTCTCGACCTCGACGCCGAGTTCCGGCGCAACGTCGCTGAACACAAGTGCCGCTTGGGCGTGGGAAGAAAAGGAGATGCACGCGAGTACGATTCCGAGCGACGGAACGACTCGAGCGGAGTGGGTTCTGCTCACTGTGAGTCTCCGAGGTGTGATGAGTGGGCTGCGGTTTGGCTGTATCGCCGCTTGCAAACGAGTGTATCGTCTTGCCCGTTGGGCGAACAAGGATCTTGCGTGGGGACTCGGCCCCGAAGACCACCCAAGATGCTCGTTCCGGTACGATCCCCACTCCGAGGAGGGCGGTCATGAAGCGCTGGTCTTTGCCTTTGGCCCTTTTGGGTCTTTGCGCGACGAACGGATGGGCGGCTACCCACGTGGTCGAGGCGGATGGGAGCGGTGACTTCCCGACCATCCAGGCAGCCATCGAGGCATCTTCGGACGGCGACATCATCGAACTGGGCCCGGGGACGTACCTAGGCGCGGGAAACCGAGACGTCGACTTCCTCGACCGGTCACTCACCGTCCGATCTCGTTCCGGCGCGTCGAGCTGCGTCGTCGATTGCGAAGGAACTGCGGAGGCACCTCATCGGGGCTTCGTCATCGACGGCCCGTCCGGCAAGTCGAGCACGATCGAAGGAGTGACGATCCAAGGAGGGCATCTCTCCGGGACGTCGACCCACGGAGGGGCAATCCTCGTCGATGGAACCGGTAACTCGCTCTCCCTCATCGACTGCGTGCTCCAAGACAACCAGACGACCGCGTGGGGCGGAGGCATCGCAGTGGTCGATCGAGCTTCCCTCACTGCAGATCGGTGCGAACTGACCCAGAACCAGGGCGGCAGAGGCGGCGCGATCGCCGTCTCCAACAACGCGTCGGCCGAGATCAGCGGATCGACGATCGAGTCCAACACTGCACTCAGGGGTGGTGGGGCGTTCGCGAGCACGACCGCCGAGCTGAACCTCCTCACCTGCCTCCTGGTCGGAAACGTCGCGAACGGCACTGGAGTGACGGATAGGAGCGGCGGCGCGGTCCACTGCAGCAGCTCGACCTTGACGATCGACCACTGCACCGTGGTCTCGAACCAGGCAGTAGGCTCAGCTGGCGGGGCGGTGTACGCGCAACTCTCTACGTTCGACATCTCCCAAAGCACGTTCTGGGCGAACGCGGCAGACGCGGGCGCCGGGCTCGCTTGTGCCCTCGGTGGCACCGGAACTGTCGAAAACACCATCCTCGCCGGCGGAACCGAAGGCGGCTCGGTGGACCGAGGCCCCGCCACGGTGACGTTCACGTGCTCGGACATCTTCGGGAACGTGGGTGGCGACTGGGTAGGCGGGATCGAGGAGCAGTTCGCGATCAACGGTAACATCGCGCTGGACCCGGTCTTCTGCGACCCGGATGGAGGCGACTTCGGTCTCGGCGAAGGATCTCCTTGCGCCGCGGCTTCGAACCCCACCTGTGGCCGGATCGGCGCTCAGGATGAACGCTGCCAGCTCGACCCTGTTCACGAAGCAAGCTGGGGGCAGGTCAAGTCGCTCTTCCGCTGATCCGCTGATGTCCGGGTTGGGGCCGCCCGCCCCATAGCCCCCGCGGTCGGGGTCGCCCGATCCCCGTCCCAACAGGCAGTTGTGCGCTCTCTTGGCCGATCGGCGGCATGCCTATCAGCTGACGCAATCCGTTTGCACCGCCGAGTTCGAATAAGTCACAACCGAATCTGATGCCCGACATGATAAAATGTCGCGTAGCGAACTCAGTCACCAAGGGGGTTCCCGACAAATGAATGCAACCATGCAACGCTCCACGGGGCGTCTGTTCCCCATCGCCTTCGCGCTCACCGTCACCTCACTGCTAGCACCACTCGGCCTCACCGGGTGCGGTGACGACTCCTCCTCCCCGGATCCGACGCCCAGTGTCGAGTGCGGCGATCCGGGCACGATCTGTACGTACGCCGGAATCGGCAGCGCGCAGTACAGCGGAGACGGCGGACCGCCCGAGGAGGCGGGATTCTACTTCCCGATCGACATCGAGTTCGTCTCGACGGGCGACGCCTACATCCTCGACTGGAACAACCACGCGGTACGGAAGGTCGAAAACGGAATCGTCCGCACCGTGATGGGCGTCACGACCGGGTTCCCGGGCGACGGACCGGACGACCAGTCCGATCTCACCCTCCCGGGCGCGATCGGGACGACCGTCCACCTCAACCACCCGACCCAGCTGATGGAACTCGAAGACGGGACCATCCTCCTCTCGGCTTGGCACAACCACAAGCTCCGCACGTACGATCCCGTAACGGAGCGAGTTCTCGTGGTCTGCGGTGCCGGAGCGAGTTTCGCGGGTGACGGCGGTCCGAGCCGGGATGCCCTGCTCAGCCAGCCACAGTGCACGATCGCAGACGCGAACGGTGACTGGTACATCCTCGACCAGAGGAATCAGCGGGTCCGCAAGATCTCGATGGACACGGAAACGATCGACACCGTGGTCGGGACGGGAACGCCTGGATTCGGTGGCGACGGTGGATCTCCCCTCGGCGCGATGCTGCACTTCGATACCGGCGGAAACCCGGCTCCGTCCGGCGCCCTCACCTTTGGGCCCGACGGTCGTCTCTACATCTCCGACACGCTCAACCACCGGATCCGTCGCGTCGACTTCCAGGCCGACGAGATCGTCACGATCGCGGGAACGGGCGTCAACGGATACAACGGGGACGGGATCCAGGCGACCGAAGCCCAGCTCAACTATCCGAAGGACCTGATTTTCGGACCGGACGGACGGCTCTACGTGGCCGACGACCGGAACCACCGGGTTCGCGCAATCGACGTGAGCACCGGAGTCATCGAGACCGTCGCAGGAACGGGAGTCCGCGGCTACAACGGTGACGGCATCCTCGCCACCGAAGCGCAGCTGAACCGCCCGATGGGTCTCGAGTTCGACGCCAATGGCGATCTCTACATCGCGGACTGGGAAAACAACCGGATTCGCAAGGTCACCTTCTGATACTCCAGCAACCGCCGATCGAGCATTCGCACAGGAGCCTAAAGATGCGCACATTGCGACGGATCATGAACCACACTTCCGGTTCCGGGCGGTCCACTCTCGCGCTCGGACTTCCCCTCGCCTCCATTGGTCTCGCAGTCGTCCTCGCCACCGGTTGTGGCAGCGACAGTACGAAGCCGGACCCCGTGGATCCGGAGCCGGAGGAAACCTACGGAGTCATCGAGACTTGGATGGGCACGGGGATCAACGGACTCGGCGCCGATGGCCCGATCGAGACCGTGAACCTGTCGAACCCGCAGGATCTCACCTTCGGTCCGGACGGAAACGCCTACGTTCTCGACTGGAACAACCACCGCGTCCGGAAGGTGGTCGACGGCGTCTCCGAGACGATCATCGGAACAGGACAGCTCGGCGATGCGCCGGAGGGCCAGGCCATCGAGTCCTCGCTCAACCACCCGACCCACGTGGCCTTCGATCCCGCGGACGGCAACCTCGTCCTCTCCGCCTGGCACAACTCGAAGGTCATGAAGATGAACCTCGCCACCGGTGAGTTCAATCGTGTCTGCGGTGACGGTCGTCGGTCCTTCGGCGGCGACGACGGGCCCGCGATCGACGCGATCCTGGACCTTCCGGTCTGCTCTGTCTTCGATCACGATGGCAACCTCTGGATCACGGACGTGGCCAACCAGTGCGTCCGGATGATCGATACTGCTGGCGTCATCACGACCGTGGTGGGAACGCACGAGGCCGGCTACAGCGGCGACGGCGGCCCCGCGACCGAGGCGCAGATCTTCATGCCGATCGGCCAGCAGGCTCCGCCCGTGGGCCGTGCTTGCTTCGACGAGGATGGCAACTACTACCTGGCCGATAGCTACAACCACGTGGTCCGGATGGTCGACCGCGCTGGGATCATCCACACGGTCGCAGGTACCGGGCAGCGTGGAGCGACGGGCGACGGCGGCCCGGCGACAGAAGCGCGGCTCTACCGTCCCTCCGACGTCGCGATCGGTCCGCACGGCGACCTCTTCATCGCGGACACGTGGAACAGCCTCATCCGCAAGGTCGACAAGGAGACCGGGATCATCACGACGATCGCCGGACAGCCGAACACGACGCCAGGCTATGGCGGCGACGGGGGGCATCCGAGCGAAGCCCTGCTCTTCCAACCTTTCGGCATCGAGTTCGACCGCGAGGGCAACCTCTACATCGCCGACACGAACAACAACCGCATCCGCGTGATTCGGAGGTTCAGTTGATGAGTTTTCGTCCCGGCCGGGCGGTTCGCCGCCCGGCCTCGACCTCTGCCCGCTCGTCCGTCCTATCGATTGCTTCCGCTTCAGTCGTGGCTCTAGGACTCTTGGCCTGCGGCGACGACGATCCATCCGAACCAACCCCGGAGCCGGTCGCGCCCGCGTTCCCTGCAGACTACGAAACCAGCTACACGATGGTTCGCGACTGTCGGGAGACGTCCGACCACGGACTCGGCGTGCAGGTGCAAGTCTGGGCGGACCCGACATCCGCTCAGAAGTACGTCGACGGCGACTACCCGCTCGACGAAGGCTCGGTGCTCGTGAAGCCGCTCTACGCAGGTGACGACTGCGAGACCGGCGCTCTTCTCGGCTACGTCGTCATGGTCAAGGGAGGGCCGGGTACGGCCCCCAACACGAACGACTGGCTCTGGCAGGAAGTGGACGCCGACAGAAACGTCACCAGGAACGGCGATCTCACGTCCTGCACCGGGTGCCATCGCACCTGCGCGGACCGAGACTACACCTGCACCGACGAGTGAGCCGACCGGCGCTGGTCACTCGACCGGCGCCGTCCCCCGGAACGATGCTTTGACGTATCCCCAGCTCGCAACGTGAAGCGCATCCCTGCTCTCGGTGGGAGTTTCCGGCACGCTCACGAGCCCCAACACACCCGAGTCATGCCATCCGACGATCGCGTATCCAGACGCGGATTGTCCGTCAGGACCACCGGTCATCGATACGTCCGTCACCTCGAAGGTCTGGGTGCCCGAGACCACGTCGATCCCCTCTAGGTAGTTGACGATCATCGCGATCTCGTAGGGGCGCACGAAGTGGCCGGGCTCGCTCTCCATCCATTCCGAGCCGTCCGCGGGCCGGAGTTGGGGATTGAGCGGAAACTCGGTGTCGAGGGGTGGACGCGCCTCTCCGGTTGGCCATACGCCCTCCTCGCCGCCAAAGAGGCGTTCCATCGAGAGGAACTCCTCTTCGCGTCCCCATGTCGGCGCGATCTGGAACGAGTCCTGATCGATCGGAGCGAACTCGAAGACGAATCCGGGCGCGATGAGTGAGTCGATCGTCGCGATCTGGAGGTGCGAATAGGCGTGGGCGAACGCGCTGATCAGGTCATCCGGAGTCGCGGGAAGGACGTACTCAGGGCCGGGCGGAGGAGAGGTCGTATCTCCTCCGCAAGCGGAGAGCGCAAGCATCGACAGCGACACCCAGAGAAGCAGGGAGCCGAACGGCCCACGAAGACGTGGTGGTCTGAAAGTCATCCAGCTCATGGTCGCGCAAACACGGCCTGTACCGCAAGCCGCGGGGCCCAACCTCTAGCTCTCGGAGGCCCTCGGGATCCGGAGAACCCGGTCGACGCCGGGGTTCTGGACGACCTGACGCGAGCCGTCGGGCCAGCGGATCTCGATCGAGTCGATCTGGGTGTCGGGCCCTAGCCCGAAAGTGGCCACCGGCTCGGACTGCGACAAGTAGCTGCGCGTCGGCTGGACACGTTGGCGCTGTGTCTCGTCGCCGGCGTGGAGGAAGACGTCCGCGCCCACGCCGTACCGATTCTTCGAGCTCTCGTCCCGGAGTTCGACACGGAGCCAGTGATGACCGAGGTCTTGGTCGTTCCGAAGGAGCATGGGCGGACCGCTGGCCTGGGTGAAGACGACG
Source organism: Candidatus Eiseniibacteriota bacterium (assembly GCA_020633975.1). Lineage (GTDB taxonomy): Bacteria > Eisenbacteria > RBG-16-71-46 > CAIMUX01 > CAIMUX01 > JACKCR01. Next base: position 2,550,657 of record JACKCR010000002.1, read on the forward strand.
TCGAGGTCGCCATCCCCGTCGATGTCGGCGAAAGCGGAGCCACGTCCCACGATCGGCTTGAAGAGGTCGGCGCCGGCTTCGGCCGTCGTCACCGGCTTGAAGCCACGGCTCGTCGCGCTCGCGTTCCAGAAGAGCTGAGCGGACTGCTCGTAGGTCTGGCTCTCCTGCACCTTCTGGATTTCTTCCTCGAGGTGTCCGTTCACCTGGAGCAGGTCGAGCCACCCGTCGAGGTCGTAGTCGAAGAAGAAGAGGCCGAAGGTGAGTGATTGCCGCGTCGCGGGACCGATCCCCTGTCCAATCGCTTCGTCGGTGTAGGTGCGCGCGACTTCGTCCGCAACGTAGAGCGCCGTCATCTCGTTCGCGAAGTTGCCGATCGCGATGGCGATCGCGTCGTCGCCCATGAAGTTGCCGGCGTCGATTCCCATCGCTCCACGGGCTTTGCCGTAGCTATCGAATGCGAGGCCGAGCACGCTGCCGCGCTCCTCGAACGTTCCGTTGCCGAGGTTGCGGAAGACCATGTTTGGAACCGTGTCGTTCGCAACGACGAGGTCGATCCACCCGTCCTGGTCGATATCGACAGGTAGGACGGCGAGCGACTTACCCGCCGGCACACCCGTAGACGCGTTCCGGACCTGGACCCCCGCATTGCTGGCGATGTCCGTGAAGGTGCCGTCTCCCTCGTTCCGGTAGAGGTAGGAGAAGGCGCCCTCGAAGTTCGTCGGTGGCCCATAGGCGCGGCCAATGCCGGTGAGCGAGTAGTCGACCTCGAAATCGATCTCCCGGGACCACTTCACGTAGTTGCAGACGAAGAGATCGAGGTCACCGTCTCGGTCGAGGTCGAACCAGCTCGCGCTGGAACTCCACTGACCAGCGTCGCCTCCCACGCCCGCTCGCTTCGTCACATCCTCGAACTTTCCCCCGCCGAGATTGCGGAAGAGATGGTTCGAGCCGACCGCGGTAAAGAAGACGTCGACGAGTCCGTCCCCGTCGTAGTCTGCAGTGGCCACACCCATGCCGTAGATCGGCACGTCGAGTCCGGAGCCACGCGTGACGTCGACGAACTTTCCTCGGTCGTTCCGGTAGAGTGCGGCGGTCGTCGCAGCCGCGCCGGTCTTCCGCTGCTCGGGCCAGGGCGTCCCGTTCACGAAGAGGAGGTCCGGATCGCCATCGGAGTCGAAGTCGAAGAAGGCGACTCCGCCGCCCATCGACTCGGGCAGGAGCTTGTCCCCGACTGCACCGTTCTCGTGGACGAAGGTGATTCCCATCTGCTTCGTGACGTCCACGAACGGGGTCCGGGGCACTTCGGCTTCGGGCATCGCTTGCGCAACCGGCGCCTCGAGCGGAGTCACGCGCTCCTCGACGACGGCTTCCTCGGGACGGCCCAGGTAGTAGACGAGTCCTGCCACGACGGCGAGGCCGACGAAGACCACGGCCGACACCTTGAGTGCCTTCCCGAGGACTTCGTCTCCGTACTGTTCTCTCTCGTCGTTCGGATCGATCGGCGTATTGAGGTCGCTCACGGGATCAGGACTCCTCGCTCTCGGAGGGTGGCGTCATGGCCTCACTCCGGTCTTCACTCGCCTTGCCGGACTCTAGGTCTGCGGTTCGCCTCTGCACTCCGCTGTTGTTGCCGTCCTCGCCGACCGGGGACGGTCCGACGATCTGCTGCAGTACCGGGGCACCCTCGCGCTGGAGCGGATAGATCACCGTCGCCTGCGCGGCATGGTCAGCGGCGGGATTGGCACGGCGCTGCAACGCGATCGCGCGGTCCCTGGCGTTCTCGTCCGGCTTGTACTTGGCGTGGAGTCGACGATGAGTTTCCGCCTTCTCCTCGTCCCCGAGCTGCGCGTAGATGAGACCGAGGTTGTAATGAGCTGTGGCGTCCTCGGCATCGATCTCCAATGTCGCGGCGAACTGTTCTTCGGCCAGGTGGAGGAAGCCCTCCTTCTTGGACCGGTCGCCACGCTCCATCTTCGCGCGCTCGAAGTAGGTCTGGCCGAGTTCGTTCCGGACGACGAGGTCCTTCGTGAAGTCGAACCCCTTCTCGTCGAGTTCGGGGTAACGGTCCTCGAGGATGCTGCGGAACTCGGTGATGGCCCGATCGAGGTAGCCGTTCTGCTTGTTCACGAGGCCGGAGAACCAAGCCACGCTCCAGCGCCGGGCCGGAGGATCGAAGGAGACGGCGCGACCGAGCGCATCGACGGCGTCGTCGAGACGTCCTTCCTTGATGTAGACCCGCGCGAGGTTGAGGGGACCATCCGGCTTGCCGAGCGCCTCGACCTGTGCGAACGCGTTCGCGGCCTGACGAAGCTGCCCCTTCTCGCTACCCGCGTTCCCCTTCATGAAGAGGCCGATCCCGTAGTCGTTCCAGCGCTGCCACATCGGATAGGGCGACTCGATCGTCTCCGCTCCGTTGCTCGCGAACTGGATTCCCGGCGACCCGACCGGGAGCGACACGTGGTCCGTCGCCATGTCCATGATCGGAAGCGTGTTCTTGTAGTCCTCGCCCCAGACGTACTGCATGTACTTCGTATCGAACTTCCGGTAGCGGAGAGTCACGTCGACGTCGACGGGCCCCGTCACGTCCTCGGGCAGGACGAAGCCGTACTGGACCACCTGCCCCGCTCCCGGCGGGATCTGGTGGTTGTAGAGCGGCACGTAGATGTCCTGTGCATTCCGACGATCGACTCGCTCACCGTCACGGTTCAGCATGTAGACGTTGACGAAGTGAGACCACGGATCGACCGTACCGTCCGGCTCCATGCCTCCGCTCCGGCCGATGACTTGGCCATTCGAGCGGAGGACGACGTCGAGCCAGATCTCGTTCGAGTCCACGGTGCCCTGGGTGAAGTGGTGCCCCATTTTCAGTGTGCGGATGACGACATCGAGCAGGTACGGCTGTCCCGCGACGAGCGTCGGGATGGTCGGACGGATCGGTCCCATGAGCGGGCCATCGATCGTGCCACCTTCGTGAATCCCGAAGATGTCCACGCGCATGACGCCCTCGTTGAACTCGATCTGCTTCTGGACCGTTTCCGGAGTCGCCTTCCAGTGCGCAATCGCGGTGTTGGCCGAGGGGAAGAGATGGTCATGAACCGCCTTCTCACCCTCACCCGCGAAGTCCTTGGCCGCGAAGTCGTCGGACGGGCGGAGCTTCATGTGGCAGCCGTTGCAGTTCGGCTCGGACTTGGGCGGATAGTAGAAACTACGCGCGCCGTGCCCGGAAACTCCGCTGAGAAGGTAGCTGTCGTAGTGGTTCTGCCCGCGCAGCCACTCCTTGTACTCCGTCAGCTCGCCCGGGAGGTGGACCTTGTGGCACCCGGCGCAGTACTCCGCGGTCTGATGGAGCGGCTTGAGGAAGGTCTTCTTGTGGAAGTCCGGGTTGGCCTTCACCAGCGTGTGGTTCACGTACTTGAGAACCGCGTTGTCGGAGTACGCAAACGGATAGTGGAGCGGCTCTTCGATCGTGAAGTCCGAGTTCCCCTTCGTGCTGTTGACGTTCGTGATCGCGTGACAGGAGGTGCAGGTGATACCTGCCTGCGACGTCGGATGGTTCACGTCGTCGAAATTCGGGTCGTCGAACGCGCCGCTGAAGAACGGCACCGGATCGTGGCAACCCGCGCAGAAGCGTGAGGCCTTGACGTCGCCGTTCCGCGCGAACGCGACCTCACGCGTCTCGCGGACGCTGAAGAGGTAGGCCGGGTTGTTGAACGAACTGAACCTGTGCGCGCTGCCGAGCCAGTCGTTGTGGGCGTCCTCGTGACACCCCGCACAGTAGTCATCCATCATCATCGTTCGCGCCGGAATGAAGTTACCGGACGCCGTCCGGGCCAGAGACGGCTCGAAGTACTTCGTTCCCTCCTCCGGGCCGACCTGGTTCCACTTCCGTGGATCCTGCGTGTGGAGAAGCACCATGGCGACGACGACGCCACCCGCGACCGTCCCCCAGGTGAGCCCGATCCGCCAGCTGATCTTGGGGCCGGCCAGGCGGTGGAGCACGTAGAGCCAGATCGCGGCGATCGGGGTGATCACGTGGAGCCAATACGAAATCCGTCGGATGTCCGCGTCCTTGATCTCGAAGAAGTCGAGACGGGTGAGCGCGATTCCGGAGAGGAGGAGCAGGATCGACACCACGAGGAGTGCGATGCCGAGCCGCACCGGTTTCCGGTTCGGCCGGTCCCAGGTGTTTCGGAGGTGGATCCAGGCGAAAACCACGAACGGGATGACCAGCAGGAGCCCCAGCACCAGATGGATGAGGAACATGTACTGGTAGAAGTAGTTCTGATACGTCTCCCCCCTCGACCACTCGAGGAAGCTGATACTCGCCAGGTACGACGAGTTCGCGGCCAGGATGGCGAAGGCCGCGAAGACGAACCAGAGTAGGTATCTGAGCTTCGGTCCGACTGCTCGGCGCCTAATCTTCCTCCGCCGCCTTGGCGAAGAATCGGGTGTCGTAGGAGTGTCGTTCATGTGGTACGAGTATTCGGAGTCGGCATAGGGGAGGTCAAGGTGCGAGCCCGGTCCCGCCCTGGCCTGACGTCGATTTCTCACATGTATCGAGCGCGACCGAGATTTCCTATAAACCGCCCATAGGCCCTATGAGGCTGTCGCCGGTTCGTCCCATATCCCGTTTCACCGACGCCGCTTCGGCCGTATCTGGCCTACACTAGCGATGTTGCGGCGGGCCCCCTGGGAGTGGATCCATAGAATGAACGACTCGACACATCCGGTGCCTGGCGCACCGCTCGGAGCTACCCCGGAGGCGCTGGTCGAGCAGTACCTCGGCTTTGTGACCGCGATCGCGAAGAAGATCCTCCGCGGCCTTCCCTCTTTCGTGGAGCTGGGCGACCTCGAAGGATTCGGTCAGATCGGGCTGATCGAGGCCAGCCGCCGGTTCGACGCGACCCGGGGGGTCCAGTTCAAGACCTTCGCCTACTACCGGATCCGGGGCGCGATCTACGACGGGATCCGCAAAATGGCCTGGTTCGACAAGGACCCGGACTACGACGTCACCTACCAGGCCGCGGCGAACGAGATCCTGACCGAGGACGCCGACTCCCGCTCCTCCGCCCAGGGCTCGGCCACCCTGGAAGACGACATCCAAGGCACTCGGGAGACCATCCTGAGATTGGCCGGAGCCCGACTCCTCTCCCTCGACCACGAGAGCATGGGCGACATCGCCGGTGACTCCGCCGATCCCGAGCGCGAGGCAGAGCTCGCCGACGCGGCCCGGATCGTCCACGAATGCATCGAGCAGCTGGACGAGAAGGAGCGCAACGTAGTCAAAGACTACTACTTCGGGCACCTGACCCTCGAGGAGGCGGGTGCGAAGATGGGCCTCTCCAAGTCCTGGACCTCTCGCGTCCACGCCCGAGCCCTCAAGAACCTCGCGTCCCTGGTCGAGAAACGCGGCCTCGATGGGGTGACGTAGAAAGATTCTGCGTCCCACGAGCAACTCCGCGGAGCTTCCCCGCGATACGTAGGGCGGTCATCGGGAAGGGCCAAGGACTTCCGGGAGGGGATGCCTCCCGGAGGTCCGAGCCCAACGCCAGACAGGCCGGACGATCCCCGGACATGGCACCCAGACCGAAGCCACGCAAGGAGCCAGAACCATGACCGATGCAGTCGCCTCAGGAATTCGCCCGGACGTGATGGGGTCCTTCCAGCAGCAGACCCCAGCCCAGGGCAACAAGGCAGACTTCGAGGCCGCGCTCAACGCCGCGGACCCCAATCAGGTTTCCGGCCCCGCTCCCACTCCCCCACCGGTTGCCGCGGACGACATCGTCCGGATGGAGCGCGAGCTCCAGACCCGGGTCCTCAAGATGGACCGGGCGTCCCAGGTTCAGTACTTCTCGGAGCCGCTCGACGTCTCCTACGCGGCGTACGCAGAGATCCGCGAGCAGCTCGGACACGAACCGACGAGCCTCGCGCAGCAGAAGATGGTCGAGACGCTCGACCGCCTTGGAACGGACTATCAGGAACTCAGTGGGTTCCTTCAGGAGTTCGCTTCGGGTAAGGATTTCACCCAGCAGGAGTTGCTCGCCGTGCAGATCCGTTCGCATCAGATCCTCCAGAGCGTGGAGATCCTGAGCAAGTCGGTGGAGCAGAGCACGTCGGGCATGAAGACGATCTTCCAGACCAATGTGTAAGAAGGGGGTTGGTGTGAGGTCTCGCTTCCGGACGGCAGGTCGATTCTTGATCCTCGGGTCCGTCCTCCTTCTCACCGGATGCCAGAAGGTAGACGTGATGGGCGGGCTCTCCGAGGCGGAGGCCGTCGACCTCATCGTCCTTCTTCGGCAGAACGGAATCTCGGCGACGAAGACCGGAGTCGGATCCGGCCAGGACGTTCTCTACTCCGTCACCGTTTCGCAGCCGGACGCGAGCAACGCTTTCCTCGTCCTCGCCGAGAACGACCGCCCTCGCCCCGAGCCGCAAGGGTTCGCGGAGCTCTACGGCAAGTCGAAGATGATCCCCACGGAAACCGAGGAGCGGGCGCTCTTCCTCCAGGCACAGTCCGGAGAGCTCGAGCGGACGATCGAGGCGATGCCTTCCGTGATCGACGCCCGGGTCCACGTCTCGCTCCCGCAGCGGGACCGCCTCGCCGAGTACGTGAACAAGAGCCCAGCGCCGGAACCGACCGCCGCCGTCTTCATCAAGCATTGGGTCGAAGACGACAAGACGCCTGCATCTGCACGCCTCGACGTCACGGAAGTGGCAGAGCTCGTCGCCTCGAGCATCGACGGCCTGGACAAGGACCACGTGACCGTCGTGAAGAAGGGGATCGCTCCCGACACTCGGAAGATGCCGCGTTCGGGGCCGGATCCGATGATGTTCTTCTACCCGCTCGCAGGGCTCACCGTCCTGCTCGTCGGGCTCTCGCTCTTCCTCCTCCTGCGGAATCGGAGCCTTTCGCGCCAGCTGCAGGAAGCCCCCACCCGAACCGCAGCCACGCGTAGCTGAGCCGACCCGTGACCGGAAGCACGCCCAATCTCGCCGAGGTCCGCGGATTCACACGTGGGTTTCTCCTCGCGTCCGACTGGGCGGGCGTAACGCCGGACACCACCGTGACGGAGCGGGTGCCTCGCCTGGGTGGCGAGGACATGAAGTCGCTCTACAGAGCGTTCCGCGCACTCCCCACGGAGTCACGAAAGGCCTTCCGTACTACGTGGGCGAAGCGCGACCGACTGCAACGTATCGATGAGTCGGTCGATCTCCACCCGAGTTGGATGGTGGAGACCTTGAAGGACGAACCTCCTGCGCTCTTCCTCCTCGCTCTGGGAGAGCTCGAGCCGAACCTCGCGCGCAGTGTCCTTCGCGAACTCTGGCCGAAGAAGCGGCCGCGCGCGGAGGACGCTCTCGGTGAGATCTCGCCACTGTCGCCGTCGCTCGCAGGCGCGTTCCGACGCTGGCTCTATGAGCGCTGGGTCCACCTGCCGGAAGGCGGGCGGACGCAGATCTCCGCACTCCTCTCCCTCGACGCTGGCCAGATCTGGCTCCTCGCGCAGGAGTTCGGACGAAAGGCGCTGGCCGACCACGGTGGGCGCTTGTCCCAGAACCATCCGTCCGTCGAAGCGAGAGCGGTCTACTCCGTGAGTTCCGATGACAACGAGCGGATCGGTCTTCTCGGCCTCCGTCTCGTGGCTCGGATCCTGGCCGACCATCCGCGAGACTATGCGCTCCACATCGCGCAGCGGATCGCGCGTCCGGTGGCAGAGCCGTTCCTCCAGTGGCGAGACGAGTTCGCGGCGAGGGCGAGCGGCGCAACCCGCCAGAGCCAGACTCCGGACGGCGACGACTCCGCGGAGGAGATGTTCGGCGCGTCGGCCGATGAAATCTTGGAACGCGCGCGAGCCCTCAGCGAAGAACGAGGCCGAGGAGACCTGAGATGAGCAGCCGGATTCTCAAAGGTGGCGGCGATGCCGATCGAAGCGGCGCCGACCGCGGTGACTCGGGCCGCGGCGACACGCCACGGCTCGACGTTGCGCCCGGCCGGGTGATCAAGAAGGACGTTGCGTCCGCGCAAGAGATCGCGCGGGAGCTGCGGGAGTCGGCCGAAGCTGAGGCGGAGCGGATCGTCGCCACGGCCAAAGCGGATGCCGAGGCGCTCCGGACGAAGGCGCACGAGGAAGGGCACGCCGCCGGGCTCGCCGAATGGACCGACAAGGTGATGGCCGCGGCCCGGGCCGAGGCAGAGCGCAAAGAGCGGACGCGCGACGATCTGGTCCGTCTCAGCATCCGGATCGCGCGAAAGATCATCGGTCGCGAGATCGAATCAGTGGACCGCACGGCGTCAGACCTCGTCGTCCAGGCGGTTCGTGGACTCCACCACGAGGGGCGGATCCGCGTCCACCTGCGTCCCGAAGACCTCGAGAAGGTTCAGAGAGAACGGGGACGACTGGTCGACGAGATCGGTGGCCACGTGGAGATCGAGCTCGTGCAGAACCCCGACATCGCGAGCGGCGGGTGCAGGGTCGAGACACCCTTCGGAATCGTCGACGCTTCACTCGAGACCCAACTGCGTGTTCTCGAGGATGCACTTCTGGGCCGGAAGCGGTAGCGAGGATCGGGCGTGAGCGACTGGGACGACTTCGGGCTGGACCTGGACCGGATCGAGAGCGTTCTCGACCGCGTCTCTCCGATGGAAGTACGCGGACGGGTCACAGGCCTCGTCGGCATCATCGTCAAGGCGGCACTCCCGGAAGCCTGGGTGGGAGAGCTCTGCTACATCAAGAATCCCCACAGCGACGAACTCGTGCGCGCCGAAGTGGTCGGATTCGATCGACACGAAGCGCTGCTCATGCCACTCGGGGAACTCGCGAACATCGGGATGGCGAGCGAAGTGATCCCAACGGGGCGCGGGCTCGTCGTCAAAGTCGGAGACGCGCTCCTCGGACGAGTCGTGAACGGGCTCGGCGAACCCCGTGATCTCGCCGAGCGCGGCCCCCTCCAGACCGACCAGGAATACCCGGTGATGGCAGCGCCCCCGGACCCCCTCGTCCGGAAGCGGATCCAGCAGCCATTGCCGATCGGCATCAAAGCGGTGGACGGCATCCTCACCGTGGGCGAAGGACAACGCGTCGGACTCTTTGCGGCCGCGGGCGGTGGAAAGTCGACCTTCCTCGGAATGGTCGCGCGGAACACCGCGGCTGACGTCAACGTGATCGCGCTGATCGGAGAGCGAGGCCGAGAGGTCAACGACTTCATCGAAGAATCCCTCGGGCCAGAGGGGATGGCGCGTTCGGTCGTCGTGGTGGCGACTTCTGACGAACCGTCGCTCGTTCGGCTCAAGGCCGCGTACGTTGCACAGGCGATCGCCGACTACTTCCGCGACCAGGGCAAGAAGGTGATGCTGATGATGGACTCGGTCACGCGGTTCGCGCGTGCCCAGCGCGAAGTCGGCCTCGCGGCCGGGGAGCCGCCCGCCCGCGCGGGATTCACACCGTCCGTCTTCTCCGAGCTCCCCAAGCTCCTCGAACGGTCCGGCAACTCCGACAAGGGATCGATCACCGCGTTCTACACCGTCCTCGTCGAAGGCGACGACATGACCGAGCCGGTCGCGGACGAAGTGCGCTCGATCCTGGACGGACACATCATCCTCACCCGGCGCCTCGCCGCCGCCGGTCACTACCCGGCAATCGACATCGGCGCGAGCGCCAGCCGCGTCTTCCCCGCCGTCACGCAGCCGGATCACCAGAAAGCTGCGGCCCGGCTCCGCGAACTCCTCTCCCTCTACGAAGAGAACCGCGACGCGATCACCTACGGGATCTACAAGCGCGGAACGGACGCGAAACTCGACGAGGCGATCGCGAAGATCGATGCGATCACCGGGTTCCTTCGTCAGGGGACGGGCGAGAGGGTCGCGTTCGACGATAGCCTGTCGGAACTCTCGCGGATCTGAGGCGACATCGCCTCTACCGCGCTCGTTTGCGCGCGTTCAGCTACGTGCGCTCGGCTACGTGGGTTCGGGTCCTCCATTCGAATACGACGTTGGTCTACGCCCCTCGGGCGTCCTTCCGGTTTCGGAGGGGACGAAACCTTCAGGACGCCCGAGAGGCTCAATGTACGTGGTTGGGTCGGAAGGCGGTGGTTGGCGCGGAGTGTAGTAGTCGGCGCGGAAGGCGGTGGTTGGCGAGGAGTGCGTCGGTCGGGTCGGAGGGCGTCGTGGCTCTGAGTCCTCGTCGAGGTCTTGCTCGGCCTCGAAGAGTGCGCGGGGGGGCTCGCTTGTCCCCTGGGGGGCGGTCGGGTAGGGTTTGTGGGCGGTCGCGCGGTTCCCTGCCCCTGAGAGAAGGGACCTGGTGGAATCGGCGCAGACTGATCGGACCGTTCGTCTCCACTTGCACTCCGGGAGCAAAGAATGAACTCCACTCACCGCTCAATGCCGCCTTCCACTTGGCGGTCATTCGTGGTCGCCCCGACCTCCTTCGTCCGGGCGTCTGTCGTTCGCACGATCGTGATGTCGACGGCCATGCTGTCGCTCGGCGGCGCGGCCTGGTTTGGGCCGGCCTTCGTGACCGACGCACTTGCCGAGGATGCACTCGGATACCAGACGCCTCCGCAGGTGCTGGCGGACATGGTGCTCGCGCCTCCGACTCCGGGTGTGGCGCTCAGCCCGAACGAGGAGTGGATGCTTCTCATGGAGTCTCCGGGGCTTCCGTCGATCGCGGAGGTGGCGGAGCCGGAGCTTCGGCTGGCTGGGCTCAGGATGAACCCGCGGACGAACGGGCAGAGTCGCGAGCGGCCGATGAGCGGGATCTCGTTCCAGCCGATGAACGGCGGCGAGGCCGTCATCGTTGGCGGCTTCCCTGCGGACACGCGGATCAATCACCCTCGTTGGTCACCGGATGGGAATGCACTGGCCTTCGTGGCGGGGATCGAGGATCGACTCGAACTCTGGGTGGTGGGACTCGGTGAATCGACGGCGCGGCGTGTCACGGCAGAGGGGGCACGGCTGAACGGTGTCTACGGGCGCCCGTACGAGTGGCGTTCGGACTCGAAGAGCATCGTCGCTCTCGTCGTGCCGGAAGATCGCGGCGCTCCGCCCGTGGAGTCGTACGTCCCGACCGGTCCGATCGTGCAGGAGAACCTGGGGAAGACGGCGGCGGCACGTACGCTGCAGGACCTCCTCGAGAATCCGTACGACGAGTCTGTCTTCGACTACTACGCCACGTCCCAGATCGAACTGATCGGACTCGACGGATCGAGGCGGAAGATCGGGGAACCGGGTGTCATCCGTGGGGTCGAACCGTCGCCGGACGGACGCTACCTCTTGGCAGAGACGATTCACCACCCGTACAGCTATTCGCTCCAAGAAGACTCGTTCCCTCGTCGGATCGAAGTGTGGAACCTGAAGGATGCCTCCCCCGCTCACCTCGTAGTCGACCGTCCTCTCCAGGACGAAGTGCCGATCGCGTTCGGTTCGGTCGAGACGGGGCCGCGCTCCGTCTCCTGGAGGGACGACGCAGGCGCGACACTCGTGTGGACGGAGGCGCTCGATGGTGGAGACGGCGGTGCGGAGGCCGAGTGGCGCGACCAAGTCTTCCTGCTCGAGGCGCCGTTCCAGGGGAAGCCGAAGCCGGTGATCAAGCTGAGCAACCGGTACGGCGGCGTGCAGTGGGGCACAGGCGATCTCGCGCTCGTCAGCTCCTGGTGGTGGGCTACACGGAACGTGAAGACGTGGCTCATCGCACCGGATCATCTGAAGAGGAAGCCGAAGCTGGTTCAGGACCGCTCCTACCAGGATCGCTACAGTGACCCGGGCAATCCGATGACGATGCGCAACGCGTATGGAAAGAACGTCATCCTCACCGTAGACGGCGGCAAGACCATCTTCCTCAGCGGACAGGGCGCCTCCCCCGAAGGTAACCGGCCGTTCATCGACCGATACGACGTCGCGAGTGGCGAGACGGAGCGTCTCTTCCACAGTGAGGCGCCGTACTACGAGAACCCGGTCGAGCTACTGGGAGCCGACCACGGTTCGGTCCTCACGCGGCGCGAGTCACAGACAGAACCGCCCAACTACTTCGTTCGCAACCTCGCCGACGGGTCGCTGGAGCAGAAGACGTTCTTCGCGAACCCGACGCCGCAACTGGAGGGGATCTCCAAGGAGCTCATCACGTACGAGCGCGCCGACGGGCTCTCGCTCTCCGGAACTCTCTACTTGCCGGCCGGATACGACAAGGACCGCGACGGGCCACTTCCGGTCCTGCTCTGGGCCTATCCGAACGAGTACAAGAGTCGGGACGACGCAGGTCAGGTGACCGACTCTCCGTACCGGTTCACCCGCGTCGGGTGGTGGTCACCGATGCTCTTCCTCACGCGTGGATACGCGGTGCTCGATGATCCGTCGATGCCGATCATCGGGGAAGGCGACACCGAGCCGAACGACACCTTCGTCGAGCAGCTCGTCTCGAGCGCCGAAGCCGCGGTTCGCGAGCTCGTGCGACGCGGAGTCGGAGACCCGGACCGGATGGCGGTCGGCGGTCACAGCTACGGCGCGTTCATGACCGCGAACCTCCTCGCCCACTCGGAACTCTTCCGTGCGGGTCTCCCCCGCTCTGGCGCCTACAACCGCACCCTCACTCCGTTCGGTTTCCAGTCGGAGGAGCGCACGTTCTGGGAAGCCCCAGAGATCTACTTCGAGATGTCCCCGTTCATGCATGCCGACAAGATCAACGAGCCGATCCTTCTCGTGCACGGCGAAGCGGACAACAACGCAGGCACCTATCCGATGCAGAGCGAGCGGATGTACGCGGCGATCAAGGGACTCGGAGGAACCGCACGACTCGTCATGCTCCCCGCCGAGAGCCACGGATACCGCGCGGCGGAGTCGGTCCTCCACCTCATGTGGGAGACCGACCGCTGGCTCGAGACCTACGTCAAGAACGCCGGGCCTCGCGACGTTCCGTCGGAGGGAGACGGGAAGGTCGGCGACTGAACGCGTAGACGAGCGCATCGGGTCCTGCGCCCTCGGTGCGGGACCCGGCCGCGCCCCACCTGCCTGCCGTCGATCTCGGATGCCGCCGCGTGGTAGACTTCACTCGTCATTCGGAGAGTTCCCGCCGAAGGTCCAGGGTGCCAGCATGCGTCTACCCACTGTTCTGTGGCTCGCCACGATTCTCCTCGCCGCCATCGGGTCGCCGGCTCATGCAGAGACCTACCAACCGCTCTCTGACGGAGATTGGTGGACCTACCAGGCCGACGATGGGGAAACCGAGACCCGAACCGTCGACGGGTTGGTCAGCGTGTTTGGCCGAACCACGCATCGCATCCGGTACGCGGGAGGCGCGAACGACACCAACGAGAACTACTGGACGGTAGACGACTCCGGAAACCTCTACCTTCACGGCTTCTACTTCCCGACGACGGACTTCGGACTGGTCTACGACCCTCCGATCCTCTATCTAGCCTCCTCACCTCTCTTCGTCGGCAAGACGTGGCAAATGACGACCACCTTCTACACGCTCCCGGACACCCTCTACGCGGGCCAGTACGACCTCGCGTTCCTGGTCTATGAGGAGGTGGAGCTGGACCTTCCCGTCGGCCGGCTCCATGCATTCGGAACGGGGCAGACGATGCCGTCTGCTGCGGAGTACTCCCTGACCGGTGTCCGTCTCGACGGACAGCGAGGTGGCCGGCCCGATACGTGGTGGTCCGAGGACATTGGACCCGTCCAGTTCGCCCTGGGAAGCCACCTCCAACTGATCGACTACGGCGGGGCTCCCACTCCGGTCTCGAACCGGAGTTGGGGATCGATCAAGTCTACGTTCCGGACGAGCGAGAAGTAGCGGGCACTGGTTTCGGACACGCCCAGTGGCGTGAGGTGGATCGGGTACCGATCGAGAGTGCGCCGGCCCGGCCAACCACGCAGGGCCGGCACTCTACTTCGTACGACCTCAACGAGACGACACGGCGACCGGAGCGCCGAAGTCCGCCACCTTGGGACGGACGACGTCCTCGAACTCTCGATAGGCCATCCGGATCAGCTCGGTGTGGGTGCCGGCGTTGAACGAGATCTCTCGGTCGCGGGTCAGAGCCACGTCGACCCACACCTCCATCCCGTAGAGGTTGCCGAACGGCGGCATCGCTCCGGGCTCGCACTCGGGGAAGGAACGCGCAAACTCGGCCTCGCTCGCGAGCACGACGTGCTTCGTGCCGGTCGCCTTGCCGAGACGTTTCAGGCTGATGTTCTCCGAGGCCGGCACCACGGCCATGGCGAGCCGTCCGTCCAGCCAGACCATCACCGTCTTCGCCACCTCGCCTCCCGGAATGTGGGCCGACTGCGCGGTACGCTGCGCGGTGAAGGCCTTGGGATGACGGATGGACTCGTAGCGGACCCCGCGGTCGTCGAGGTACTCGCGGATCTTGCGGGTGGGCATCTCTCACCTCCTTGCGGCGGCGATCGCATCTTCAGTCTAGACCTGTCCCGAGGGTGACTCCAAGCCTTCGGCGCGGTAGGTTTGGGCGCGCCCGGAACGCGCAGGTCGCGCGGGGGCGAAGAAAGGTCTCGCCATGCTCGCATCTCTCGGACGGTTCGGTCGCTCCGCAAGGAACACGCTCACGCTCACGGCCACGCTGGCGGCCACGATCGCAGGCACGCTGGCAGTGGCGTTCGCGCTCGGCACCACGGTGACGACCGCGCGGGCCACCGCCCCCGCCGAAGGCTCCGCGGCGACGGACCTCTGCCGCTACGTCGACCCGTTCATCGGGACCGGTCCCTCGAACTCACCGAACCCTGTGCCGGGCGGCGCAGGTGGGAGCACGATTCCGGGTGCGATGGCGCCGTTCGGGATGATCCAGTTCAGTCCGGACACGGACAAAGCGTCGCCCTCGGGCTATGGCTATCCGGGAACCCAGATCCAAGGCTTCAGCCTCACCCACTTCAACGGAGCCGGCTGCCCGAACAACGAAGACCTCCCGATCCTCCCGATCCGCGGAACCAATGTTGGAACGAACGGGACGGGCGTCGACTGGGCTGGGCATGCCGCGACCTTCTCCCACACGAACGAGTCTGCGGCGCCGGGCGAGTACTCGGTGCGGTTCGACGACGGAATCCTGACCGAACTCACGGCCACCGTTCGGACCGGGATGGCGCGGTTCACCTTCCCGGACAGTGACGGAGGCTCGATCCTCTTCGACACGAGTCGGAACGCGACCGGACGTCGCGAAGGCTCTCTCCACATCGACGGATCCAAGATCACCGGCACCTTCACGAGCGGCGGATTCTGCGGAAGCCGGACGACGGTACCGTTCTCGTTCGTCGTCGAGTTCGACCGTGCGCCCTCGTCATCCGGCACCTGGCTGGGAGACACCGTCACTCCAGGGGGCAGCGACGTCGCCGGCGTGTCCTCCGGTGGATGGGTCTCTTTCGACACGTCGAGCGATCGAGACGTCCTGATGAAGGTCGCGATCTCGTACGTCGATCTCGACAACGCCGAACACAACCTGGTCGCGGAGAACTCCGGGTGGAACTGGGAAGGCGTGCGGGATGGCACGCGAACTGCCTGGAACGACGTCCTTCACCGGATACAGCTGACGAGCACGACCGGGGTCGACGAAGAAGACCTCGTCAAGTTCTACACCGCGCTCTACCACGTCTTCTCGAACCCGAACGTCTGGGAAGACGTAAACGGCGAGTACCGCGGCTTCGACGACGTGGTCCATACGACCGACGGCTGGACCAACTACCAGAACTACTCGGGCTGGGACATCATCCGCTCCTGGACGCATCTCATCGGCGCGATCGCTCCCGAGGGCCCGGACATCCTCCACTCGATGGTCGAAGGTGGACGCGAATCGGGCCTCCTTCCCTTCTGGACCGATCGCAACGTGGAGACGCAGGTGATGGTCGGTGACCCGGGGACGGTGAACGTCGCGAACGGGTACGCCATGGGAGTGAGAGGCTTCGACGAGACGACGGCCTTGCACCTGATGGTGAAGTCGGCGAACGACACCACGGACACGCAACGCTGGGGGCTCGGGGAGTGGATCCGGAACCATCACTTCCCCGGCAACGCCGCGATCTCCCTCGAGTACGCCATGGCTGACTTCGCACTCGCCGAGTACGCGAGCGCGCTCGGGCAGGAGGAACTCGCCTCGACGTTCTTCACGCGATCCGGCTACTGGAAAGAGCTTTGGCGAGCGGAGAGCGGATACCTCGAACCGAAGGGGGACGTGAACGACGACGTCGCGCGGATCTACGAAGTGCAGGTCTTCGGCCCTGACGATCCGTCGGCGAACCTCGCCCTAGGCAAGCCGACCCAGGCGAGCAGCATCTGCAACGACCGGGAGTCGGCCGACAAGGCCGCCAACGGAACCTGGAACGGCGGCCTCGCCGACAAGTGGTGCGACAACGAGAGCGAAGAGAAGTGGTGGACCGTGGACCTCGGCGTGAACGGGAAGGTGGACCGGTTCGAGATCTACCACGCAGGTGCCGGCGGGGAGACTTCGGACTGGAACACGCGGAGCTTCGCCATCGACGTAGGCCCGGACGGGTCGACCTGGAGCGAAGTCGTGTCAGTCGTGGGAAACAAGGACGACGTCACGAAGCACTCGATCGATCCCGTGGACGCGAGATTCGTGCGGTTCCGGCTCACGAAGCCCGAGTCGAAGAGCGAGTGGGGCTGCCAACCGTTCGATCCCGCGAGCGGATGCGGGTACATCGAAGGGAACGGTGCTCAATATCTCTGGATGGTCCCACACGACCTGGGCGGACTGATCGACCTCATGGGCGGCCCGAAGCGCGCCGAAGAGCGTCTCGATCATCTCTTCCAGGAGCTCAACGCAGGAACGAGCCGCCCGCACTTCTACATCGGGAACGAACCCGAGCACGGGAACCCCTGGACCTACAACTTCGCTCAGGCCGCGCCCAAGACGCAGGCCGTCGTGAGGAGAATCATCGACGAGGAGTTCCACACCGGCCCCGGTGGACTGCCCGGAAACGACGACCTCGGCGCCACCTCTGCCTGGCTCGTCTGGGCCTACCTGGGGATGTACCCGATGATCCAAGGAACGGATGTGCTCGTGCTGAACGGGCCGTACTTCCCGCACGCGGAGGTCATCCTCGCAAACGGAAACCGGCTGACGATCGAAGCGAAGGGCGCGGGCCCGGACGCGCCGTACATCCAGAGCGTCCGCTTCGAGGGGAAGCCGGTGACGAAGAACTGGATCCGCTTCGCCGACATCTCGGGAGGCGGAACGCTCGAGTACGTGATGGGGACGTCGCCTAACCCGAAGTGGGGATGTGGAGTGGAGGACGTCCCACCGAGCTACGGAGTGGAGTAGGGCGGCGCATCGCGCGGAATCATCGCCGGATCACCGCTGACGAGCCGACATCTCCATTGTTTGCACGCCTGCACGGTTGATGCAGTACCGTCGTCAACCGGTATGCACGCCACTCCACGTTCGGATAGGGCGACACATCCTCTGTCGCGCGGGTTTTCCTCATCGGAGGAGCCTGTCATGTCTCCTTGCGCTCAGACTTCTTCGTTCGAACATCGCGCCATACCGGCTGTCGGGCAGGTACTCATCGGTCGGAAACGATGACATCCGGGCTCGCGTCCCCAGTATCAACGCGAGGTAAGAGCCACGCACACGCTGCATGCGCGTTGTCTGCAGCGTGTAGTGTCGATGCAACTGCGTCTGCCGGCTCCTCAACGCGATGTAGTCGTGCAAGCGCGTTTGCGCGCGTCCCTACCGTGCGGTACATGGTTCCTCCTGGTCTGGCGGTCTCATGAGACCCCTCTGTCTACGCCCCCTGCGACTCCTTCCGGTTTCGAGGGACGAAACCTCCAGGAGCCCCAGGGGGCTCAGGGAACGAAGAGGCCGGCTCCGGGATTGTCCGGGGCCGGCCTCTTCGTTGTTGGGGTTCTTCTAGGTTTGTGGATCGTTCCGGGCTCGTAGATCCTTCGGGGTCCGGAGTGTTCGGCGCGTTGAGGGTGGTTGCCTCCCGCTCCGAACCCCGACCGGACCTTACGCCTTGAGCTGACGGATGGTGTTCATGCTGGTGTCGTGGAGCGACTTCAGGATGTTCGACATGGTCTGGAACATCTGCTGACGCTTCTGCATGAGCTGCTGGAGCTGCGTCTGGAGGAGCTGGAGGTTCGAGCTGTTCTGGCTGCTCGATCCGTTCGCGCCACCCGCGCTGGAGCTTCCGCCGCCACCGAGGAGGCCGCCGAACAGTCCGCCCACCGCCTTGCCGATGCTGCCGAAGATGCCGCCGATGCCGCCGCCACCGTTCGAGCCGTTCGACCCGTTCGCGCCGCCGTTCTTCTCGTTCGTCATCTGCGTCTCGATGTCCTTCATCTTCTGCTCGATCTGCTTGTCCATGTGCTCGGTCAGCTTCGCCATCAGGAGTGCGAGCTTGTCCTCGAGCGACAGGCTCGGATCGGAGAGGACGGAGTCCGTCGAACCGACACCGTTCGTGCCGTTGGAACCGTTGCTGCCGTTGCTTCCGTTCGTGCCGTTGCTACCGTTGGCGCCGTTCGCACCGCCGAAGAGCTTGCCGAGGATGTCCTGGATGCCGCCACCGAGAGCGTTGCCGAGGGCCGCGCCGGCACCGCCGATCGCGTTCATGGCCGGGTGGAAGGCGAACGACGGCGGGAAGAACGGACGCGGGGCGCAGGCGTTGCCCGGGTGCCAGGCGAACTTCGTCCGCGTCTTGTAGGTCGTGGCCTGACCGTCGATCCGGCCGTCCTTGGCGTCACGGAAGATGTCGCCCATGCTGTCGTACTTCCGGCCGCGGTAGAGATAGTCACCGTCCGCCAGCTTGATCGGCTTGGCGAAGGAGCCGGCGTACTGCTGACCGGAGATCCGGCCCTGGAGCTTGAACGGTCCCCAGTTGAAGCCGTAGCGCTCACCAACGTGGGCACGCTTGCCGACCTGCTCACGGACCGCGTAGGTCTGCTTGTAGGCGTGGAGGTGTCCACCGGTGCAGCCGCAGCGCGGCGCGAAGGCGCGAGCGAAGCCGGGGCGACGCGCGCCACCGAAGATCGAGTCCATCTGACGGGTGGAGAGTCCGCTGTTGAGGTCGACGAGGTTCCGCAAGGCGCCGGCGACGTTGCCGGAGCGGAGGTCGACGAGAGCGCCGAGGGCGTCGCCGAAGGCGTCGGGGTAGCCGAGGGAGTCGAGAGCGCGGTTGATCTGGGTGCCGAGGGAGTAGTTCGCTGCGGGGTTGCCGATCGTCGTCATTGGGGTCACGTCCTTTCAAGGGTCCGGGAGGGGCTCTTGGCTCTCCTCTCGGTGCCGCCCCAAGGGGCTGGCGTTCTGTGTCTCGTGGTCGGGGGCCGGAGCACTGCCGACCTGTTCTGGCCCACTTATCCGGGGCCAGGAAGGACGAGTTGCGGGAAGAATCGAAGAAAGTGCGGAGTTCGTGTAGAGGAAGAACGGGAGTCGGCAAGCCGCGCTTGCGAAATCGAAACGGTACCCGGGCCAGGATCGTGCTACCTTCCCAGCGGTCGATCCGGAGCCGCTCTCACAAGCGCCGACTCGGCGCAGATCTTGGTCCCCTCCCCGGGTAACCCCGCCGGATCGTCCACTGGAATCGAACTGCAGAGTCGGCGTTCGAGGACTCCTCTCCCCGCCCCGGCCCGGCTCCGCCTGCGACCTCGGGAGGATCGCCGCAAGCAGCGGCACCAAGAAGCATCACTCCATAGAGCACCGAAGAAGGCGATCCCCAGAGCACCCGGATGACTCCGACCGTCAGAAGGAGAGTATCTATGAGGGTCCCCCGTTCCCTAGCCGGGCTTGGATTTCTACTCTTCGCCCAGTCATTGGTCCCGTCCGCGTTCGCCGGGCCAAACGCCAATGGCTTCCTTCTCCTCCATACCGATGACACCGTCGTCTACACCCAAGATGACGAGTCGATCTATTGTGATCACCTTTACCTCGAGTGTCCGTTCGATCCAGAGTGTGACGACGACCACTCAGGATGTGAGAGCGTTCTCGAACAGCTCGACGTCACATCGGACCGAGGCATCAATCCCAGCGTGTTCTGGCTCCTCGGCGCCTTCCGGGCGGATGCCTGTCCCAGGGTCACCGGCGCGCAGTTCAGTCTCTCGTGGCCGGTGGAGTCGATGCCGACGTTCGTGAGTTGGGGCTCTTGTGGAGACTTCGAGATCGCAAGTGAGGGCTGGCCTACCGAGCTGCTCTCCGGCACCGCGATCACGTTCTCCCAACCCATAACGAGGACCGCGCTCTCTCTCTACTGGTTCGCCGCGTATAGCTACTACGGCCCGTTGGTGATTGCCGCTGCGGACTACCCGACGAGTTCCTACGGCGCCGCCTTCGCCGACGACTCTGTACCCTCGGTCATCGATCCCATTCCTGATGGGAACCTCGGCACGATCGGACTGAACGGAGCCACGGGCTGGAACCCGTACATATCGGGCTCCGCGACGGGAGCATGCTGTCTCTCCGATGACAGCTGTCAGATCGAAGACAGCTCGACCTGCAACGCAATGGGTGGTGAGTTCCAGGGGCCGGGCACATCCTGCGTGCCCAATCCGTGCACACCTCCGCTCGGCGCTTGTTGCCTCGACTTGAACTGCACGATCACGTCCGAAGTCGACTGCGTGTCGGAAGGTGGCGTCTTTCTGGGCAACGGTTCGAGCTGTGACGGTGACCCCTGCCAAGCCTCCGGACCGCAGATCACCGTGGATCCGCTCTCCATCTCGATGGCCCTCGACGCCGGAGACGTCCAGTCGACGGACCTCCTCATCACGAATACAGGGATCGAGAATCTGATCGTCGATCTCTCGGCCTATGAGGACCGTCCCTCAGTTTCCGGAACCGGGGGGCTGGACGGGATGATGATTCTCTGGGACCGGGCGCATGGGCAGGGCACCAGCTCGAGCTGGTCCACCCTCATCGCGACGCTACGGGCCCAGGGCGCGGAGGTCATCGAGAGCAGCTCGTCCTGGAGCGCGAGCTTCCTGGATGCCTTCGATGCCATCTGGCTCACCGATGCCGGCACCGCCTATACGGAGTCCGATACCTCCTTGCTCCGTGATTGGGTGGAGAACGGCGGATCCCTTCTCGTCGAAACCGACTACTGGTACAGCGGCTACTACAGATACAATCCGCTCCTCGCCGCCGTCGGGTCCGCTGCTTCGTTTGCCGACGAGTACCATACGTACCAAACGACCACCGACGTCTCGTCGCATCCGATCACGGACGGTGTTTCCTCCCTGTATGTAGACTCCGGCGACCTGCTCCTCACTACGAGCGTGCCTTCGAACCTCGTCTTCGTGCGGGCGTTCGGGGGGCGGGGCATCGTCTCCGCCGAGGAGATCGAGGAGGGCCGAGTAGTGGTCCTCTCCGAGGAGATGCTCCGGTACACGAACAACGACAATCAGCTGTTCGGTGAGAATGTCTTCGGGTGGTTCTACGGCCCGGACTGGCTCTCCCTGGACGCCACCCACGCAACGATCCCACCGGGAGCGTCGTTGTCGGTCGAGGTCACGCTCGACGCGAGCGAACTCGTCGAAGGGCTTTATTCGGGCGGGATTCTGATCGAGAGCAATGACCCGGACGCCCCCAGCATCGATGTCCCGGTCACACTCGACGTGGACGGCGAACCGTCGCTCCTCGCTCAGCCGGCGGCACTTGAGTTCGGAGATGTGATCATCGGGGCTGAGTCCACTCTCACACTCCTCGTCACCAACGTAGGAACGGCGGAGCTGGCTATCTCCCAGATACTGGTCACAGGGTCGGACTTCGACACGAACACGAACCCGATCGTTCTGGCTCCTGGGGACGACACGGAACTCCTGGTCACGTTCACCCCGCAAGCCGACGGCCCAGTTTCGGGCAGCCTAGATCTTTCGAGCAACGACCCCGAATCGCCCACGACGACCGTCCCGCTCAGCGGAACCGGCCGGATCGCGCCGATCGTCCGCGTAGAACCGACGAGTCTCAGCGCCTCGGTCTCCGTCGGAGGATCGGCGGTACTGGACCTCGAGATCTCGAATGACGTGGGGGTCGATGGCGCCGATCTCGTCTGGACGCTGAAGGACCAGGAGACTGCGGGGCTGCGGTCCGGCGGAGGGCCGGATGCGTTCGGCTACCACTGGATCGACAATCAGACGGGATACAGCAACGTCAGCTTCGAGTGGCGTGAGATTGACCTGGTCGGGACCAATCATCCGGTCCAAACCGACCAAGCCATCACCGTCGAGCTTCCGTTCTCCTTCGAGTTCTACGGCCAAGCCAAGAGCTCGGTAACCATCAGCCCGTTCGGATACCTCACCTTTGGGAACACGTTCGGCGAATCCAACAGCCAGTCGATCCCCAACAGCTCCGAACCGAACGACCTCATTGCGGTCGACTGGGGACCGCTTTACGTATCGAGCTCGTCTCGAATCTACTCGTACTTCGACGAAGCCCGCGCCGAGTTCGTCGTCGAGTGGCAGAACTTCAGCAGCGGACAGGAGACGATCGAGGCCGTATTGCGACCCGATGGCTCGATCCTCTTCCAGTACCTCGAGCTGTACTCTAGCTACTCCACGATCGGAATCGAGAACAGCCAAGGCACGATCGGACTCCAGGTACCTGACAACTACTCCACTCCTCGGCCCGGCACCGCAATCCTCTTCGAGACGGGCTGTTCGTGGATCACGGCAGAACCGGCGGCTGGCGTCACGACCCCTGGGACGACTTCCTTCGCAGGACTCGAGGTGTCGAGCCTTGGGCTATCGGAGGGGACGTACGAGTGTGAGGTGATCGTTCGGAGCAACGACCCCGCTACGCCCGAAGTCGCGGTGCCGGTTTCGCTGGAGGTAACGCCTCTGGGTCCCCAGCCAAACTGCCTCGAGACGGTCGATACGGGACTGCCCTACACGATCATCGTCGAACAGGCTCGCTCGGCGTTCGGTTCGCTCGCACCGGGAGACGAGATCGGCGTCTACGACGTCTACAACGGGGACGTGGTCTGCGTGGGACTCGTGACTCTACCGGAGACCGAACCGTTCCCTCTCACGATCACCGCGTGGGAGAGCGACCCCTATCACGGACTGCCCGGCTTCACACCCGGACACGAGATCCGCTTCCAGCTCTGCCGCGAGACGGGAGGAGATCTGCTCTGCGGACGGGCGACCTGGTACGAGGGCGGGGAGTACGGGGAAGGAACCTACTCGGTGGCATCCTCTCTCGTCTTCGATCTCTGTGACTGTGACGTGACCTGCGCGGAACGCGGAAACCGCTGGGAATGGGCCGGCTTCAACGTGTTCCCGGCCGACCCTTCGGCTCCAGAGGTCTTCGCCAGTCTCGAAGGACTCGACGTCGTTCGCAACGACGACGGAGGTGTCTACATCCCGGGTTTGGTCGACAACCTCAGTCCCGTCACGGTGGACGAAGGCTATGAACTGTTCCTCGTCGGCGATGACGACGTCCTGGAGGTCGAGGGTGACCTCGTCGATCCGAACACGACCTGCCCGATGCTCGAAAGCGGCCGATGGAATCTCGTACCCTACTTCAGCGGAAGCTGTGATTCGGACTGCCGGCTCGACGTCACGGAGGCGTTCGGCTCCATCGAGTACTACATCCGGATCGTCAAGTCCGGAGACGGAGGTGTTTGGATTCCCTCCTACGACATCAACACTCTGGGGACGCTCGACCCATGTCGGTCCTACCAGGTCTACCTGAGCTATAGCTCCGACCGTGAGATCTGCTTCCCGGCGTGCACGGCGTCGCGGGGAGTCGTGGCGGAACCGTCGGTTCCCACCTTGTCGGGCCCCGCCCACTACCATCCCGCAGCAACGGGCCTGCCCGAAGTGGTCGTGATCACCGGCGCCGCAGACAACATTCTGCACGCAGGTTCCGAGGTCGCCTTCTTCGACGGCGGGCAACTAGCCGGCGCAGCCGTGGTTTCCGGATCGACACCGCTCGCTGTCCCGGTCTGGGCGTCCGACGCCGAGCACGGACTGCCCGGCTTCACCGAGGGTCACCCGATTACCGCACGGATCTGGAACCCCCAGACCAACACGGAACGCTCCGTCTCGGTGGTTCACGAGACGGGAGCACCGGCGCGATTCGGACATGGACCGTACACGCCGGTTCACCTCGGGAGGGGGTTGACCAACATCGGCAATCTGAGTGACGTGGACGATGCGGAGATCACGAAGTTCGAGGTCGTTTCGGTCGGTCCGAATCCATCGCGTGGTGAAGCCCGGATCGCGTACCGGACGCCCGGCGGGATGGCTCCCGAAGTCGAAGTATTCGATGCCGGCGGCCGACTCGTTCGGCGAATCGTCGGCACCGGCGAAAGAGGAAGCCACGTCATCTCGTGGGACGGGCGAAACTCCAGGGGCGCCTCCGTGGGCAACGGACTCTACTTCTTCCGCATCCGTTTCGGCGACGAAACGGTGACGAAGCGCGTCATTCTCATCGACTAGCGTATCGAGCGAGTGCTCGAGCTGACTCAAAATGGACAGGAGATCGAGGCCCCGGAGCAGACGAGACCTGCTCCGGGGCCCCCGACCCTCATGACGGAACCGCGTGCAGACACCACAGAACACCCTCGGGCCCTACCCGTATCGCATCCTTCGAGGATTCGTTCGAGGCCTGTCTGGGAGAATCAACATGCTCATCGGCAAAGCGACCAGGAACACGGCCAGGAAGGCAACTCTCCTCGTCACGATCGCATTCGCTACACTTGCCCTCACACAAGTTGCCCGAGCCCAGTCCGGCGGGGGTGACTGTGAGGCTCCTGCGCCAACCGGTCTTCCTCTGACATTCGTGTGTGAGCCGATCACGATCGGCGGTGAGCAGGCGCCGCCAGGCTCCGTACTCTCGATCCGTGACATGGACCAGGACGGGTTTGTCGTGGGCTCGGAAACCGCGCAGTCGGACCGGTTCGTCTTGACGGCGTGGCGGGGTGATTCTGAGTTGGAACTTCCCGGCGCCCGGTGCGGCAATCAGATGGCCTTCCGGCTCTGCCTGCCCAGCGGTGAAGTCCTAGATGAAGTCGAGGGCCTCACGTTCTTCACAGGCGACGACATCTTCTGCGGCGAGAACTACACGCACTTGAGGATCGACTTCCAACCTGCGCTCGGGAGTACCGAACTCTTCGTCGACTCCGACCCGCCTGGCGCGGAGATCCTCCTCGATGGAACGTCGACCGAGCAGACGACGCCCCACACCTTTGCGGAGATCGCGCCGGGAACTCACTGCGTTGCGCTGAGACTCCTCGGCCATACCGGATGCAATGGAGGCACCCCCGATTGCCGCGGCCGACTCGTCGAAGTCGTCCCAGGCGAGTCCGCCAGTGCATTCTGCGTTCTCGAACCGTTTGCGCCGCACATCGGATTCGGAGCGGGAAGTGCCCGCGACGGCTCTACCGAAGAGGACCGGCCCCGCCAGTCCTGGGGCCGGATCAAGGCGAAATACTCGTCAACGGACTACCGATAGTCGACCGCGATAGATCTGGCTACCGAGGCGTACCCGAACGAAGTACGCGCCAGGCCGCAACGCCTCGAACACTTCCCCCGTTGCGGAAGGATCGAGAACGACTCGATCGGACGCTGCGAGTCCACTCCAGCTGCGGACGCGTCTTCCTTCGACGTCGAAGAGTTCCACGTGGCAGACCTCACCCGCGGCCCCGGGGATGACGAGACGCACATCCGCCCCGGTGCGGACTGGATTCGGCGCCGCATAAGTGTGGAGTCCCGTACCCAACACGGTGTTTCCCACCGTGTCATCCTCTACCCCGGACACCCCGCATCCGACGTCGAGCGCACCGATGAGCCCGCACGGCGAGTTTTCCGGCGCGGCCGGCGAGGCCGGCTCGAGCGTGTACTCCCCCGCCAGGGTCGGCGCGGAACCGCACGGTTCGGGCGCGCAGAAGAGAGGATCGGCATCGACACTGTTCCCGTCGATGTTCACGGTGCCGGTGCCTTCGATCGCAGCGGAAGAGATCACCGAGCAGGTAAAGGTGACGCTTCCCCCGGCATTCTCGAAGTGCACTTCGTCGCCCAGGCCGTCGGCGCAGTTTCCCCAGAGGATCGAGCTCTCGAGCGCCGGGTTCGAGGAGTAGAGCGCGAACGCGCCGCCGTCGGCCGCTGCATGGTTCCCTGCAAACGTACAGCCGGTGAACGCAGGGCTGGAACTCGCCACGTAGACCGCGCCGCCGTCCGACGGGCTCGCGTTGCCGGTGAACACGGTGTTCGAGACGTTGACGTACGCAGTGTTGATGAAGAGGCCACCGCCGAGTGGCCCTTCGTTGCCCGAGACGAGACAGTCGACCATGTCGAGATCCGACTCAACGGTGAAGCCGCCCCCGCAGTAGATCCCACCACCTTG
Source organism: Candidatus Eiseniibacteriota bacterium (assembly GCA_020633975.1). Taxonomy (GTDB): domain Bacteria; phylum Eisenbacteria; class RBG-16-71-46; order CAIMUX01; family CAIMUX01; genus JACKCR01. The sequence goes on from JACKCR010000002.1 coordinate 2,576,949, forward strand.
GGTTGGCGCCGTGTTGCCACTGATCTCGCATCCGATCAGCGTGACGATGGCGCGTACGTTCATGAAGATGCCGCCCCCTCCCACCTGGTGGGCACGGTTGTTCGTGAGCACGGTCCCCGAGACGGTGGCTCCGGAGTCGTAACAGTAGAGGCCTCCGCCGGAGCTCGAGTCGTTGTTCCGGATGATGCAATCCCGGATCGTCGGATAGGAGCCGAGCCGACAATGAATCCCTCCGCCCCGGTTCATCGAACCGTTGTCCTCCAGGACGCAGTTCTCGATCGTCGGGCTGGAGTTCTCGCAGTAGATCGCGCTGCCGTCTCCGTCCCCGTTGATCACACGAACGCCGGAGAGCATCGCAGCGGGTGACGTGACCGACACGAATGTGAATCCTCTCGCCGCGCCTTCGCAGTCGATCGTGCACGCAGAGGGATCACCGCTCGCGGAGCGGACGACGAGCGTCTTCGCGAGGTAGTTGAGGTTCCGGTTGCCGGCACCGGTGAAGACGCCGTCTCCGAGGAGGATCGTGTCACCGGTGGACGCGGCGGTCAGGGCCGCCTGAATCGTCGGGTAGTCGCCCGACCCGTCGGGCAGCACCGTGTAGGTGGCAGCGATCGATGCGGATGCCCCAACCGAGAGTAGGAGCGCCGAGGCGAAACACGCGGGCAGACGGCTGTACATGGGGACCTCCTCTCCTGAGTGGATCTCGACGCACACAGTCTGATACATCCAGCACGCCCGAAACCAGAGGGTTCGCCCAGAGGGAGTGCGACCATGCGCTCTGTTGCCCTCGAGAGTCCGTTCCAGACGAGCGCGACCGTCGCGAGCAGCACCGCACGCCGGCCCTCGACCCCATGGAATCACAGCCATGGTGCCCGTGCCTGGCTGGCCAGCTTCCGGTTCCCTCGGGCAGCGTTCACTTCGCCGTCACGAGACATGACGATCGGCGCGTTCGAGGGGAGACACCGTGACTCAGTATGAGCGTCGCTTCGGTTCGCGGAGAATCCGGTCATGAGGGAAGGAAGTCCGGGGCAAGAAGACGCCGGCCTCTAGTGGGATTCCGTCGGGAACCCGCAAGCGCCGAGGCCGGCGGAGAGCGCTTGTCTTTTCAAGACCGCCTCGTGCCAGGCGGCAATACTCCGCTCCAGCGGAGCTAGTTTCGATCTAGAGATCGGTTGTCAGGCCGATGGAGGTAGAACTGCGGGGCCGTCCTGTCTCGGACATGGGCTTGAGGAAAGCCATCGCCCTTCATCGTTCCGCACTCCCCGACCGCGACGAGCATAGCACTTCTGGCTCGCGCTCCAAGGACGATCCCCGACACACCGACATTCTTCCCCCCTCGCCTGCCACGCGGTCGACGAGGGGTCTTCCGCAGCCTGCTTGCGCGGCTCGCAGGACTACTGTTGCGTCGATCATTCGTGAGACCAGTTTTCCTGGTTCCGGGCCGGAGTGCGGTAGACTCACCCCATGCCCAAAGCGCCGAAGTATCAGTTCGAGTCCTACCTCCTCCACCTTCGCGACGAGAAGGATGAGGCAGCACGCACTCTGGCGGCCGCAGAGACCGAACGGCTCCGTCAGGAGCAGATTCTCGCCCGACTGAGCGAGAAGACCCGGGCGCTCCAGGCCGACGGGCAGAAGTGGAAGGACGACTACGCCGCCGGTCTCGAAGCGGGTGCGTTCAGCGTCCAAGAGCTCGGCACCCGCCGAGATCACCTCAGGCGTCTCGAGGGCGACATCGTCGAAGCCCGACGCCAGGAACTCGCCCAGGGCCGCGCGGTCCAGAAGGCCGCTCGCGCAGAGGATGAGGCGAGGGCCACCTTCCAAGCCAAGGCCAACGAGGTACAGGTCCATGAGGACCGGAAGGAACGTTGGCTCCAAGAACTGAAGCGCGAGGAGCTCCGCAAGGAGCAGAAGCAGATCGAAGAGATCAGCACGGCGCGCCACGAGCGGCGTCGACGCGAGGAGCGCTAGAGCCGTAGAGCGGTCTGGGTGATTCCACCCAGATGCCTCGCCTGAAACGACGTCTTCGCCTCTCCACCACCACCCCCAGCATGGAGTTCGAGCCCGAAGCTGCCGATCTCCAGAGAGTCACGGTCCGGGCCACTCGTCCCGGACCCCGAGTCGCTTTATCCCGATTCCGGAGCACTCTCGATGCGCACGTCTTTCGGCACCGCCGTTCGCCGCACCCTTCCGCTCGTCTTCGCACTCCTCGTCGGCTTCCGGGTCTTCTCCGGATGCGCCCCCGAGTCGACGACGGAGCCACCCGTTCCGCGTCTCGACAAGTCGAGCATCGACTTTGGTGAGATCCCCGTCGGTGAGTTCGCCGAGGAGACTTTCACGATCGGGAACCTGGGTGGAGGAGATCTGAACGGCACCATCTCCGAGACCTGCGCTGGGTTCTCGATCGTTGCGGGTGGTGGAGCCTACTCCCTCGGGACGGGAGACGAACTCGAAGTGACGGTCCGCTTCACTCCGACCACCGCAGGCCATCGGGACTGTCTGATCCAGACCGGCAACAGCGACATCGGAGACATCGCGTGCGAAGGTACGGGAACGGAATCCGACGTGGTCCTGGGCGCGTGTTGCACAACCGACCACACCTGCTCCGTCGTCACGGAAGAGGAATGCGGCTCACCGAGTGAATGGCTCGGAGAGGGTACGAACTGTCTGCCCGATCCGTGCGAGCCGGCGACGGGCGCGTGCTGCGTCGAGTCCGGTGACTGCACCTTCGGCTTCGAGGTCGACTGCAACGGGACTTGGACAGAAGGGGCGTCCTGCGACCCCAATCCCTGTGACCAACCGACCGTGACGTGCTGCTTCCCCGATGGCAGCTGCACCGTCGTCGTCGCTTCCGAATGCACGGGCGTGCCGAGCGACGCCCCGAGTTGCGATCCGAATCCGTGCGACCAACCGACGGGAAGCTGCTGCTTCGTCGGTGGTGACTGCACCCTCACGACCGAAGCCGACTGCCCCGCGACCTGGACGGACGGAGAGGCGTGCGAGCCGAACCCCTGTGAGCAACCGACAGGTTCCTGCTGCGCGCCCGATGGCACGTGCTCCGTCACGCTCGACGCGGAGTGCAACGGAGTCTGGATCGTCTTCGGCGTGTGCGAACCGAATCCGTGCGAGCAGCCGACCGGTTCGTGCTGTCTCGACGACGGCTCCTGCCAAGTCACGGAAGAGGCAGCGTGCGACGGCGAGTGGACGGAATTCGAGGACTGCACTCCGAACCCCTGCCCTCAGCCCGAGGGTTCGTGCTGCGTGGACACCGGTGACTGCACCGTCACGCTCGAGTCCCAATGCAATGGTGACTGGACGATGTTCGCGAACTGCGAACCCAACCCGTGTGAGCAGCCGACGGGATCCTGTTGCTTCGAGAACGGCGAATGCCTGGTCGCGACGGAAGCCGATTGCAGTAGCGAGTGGACGATGTTCGCCACCTGCTCGCCGAACCCGTGTCCCCCACCCCCTCCGCCCGAGGGGTCTTGCTGCGTCCCGGACGGATCCTGCAGCGTAGGAATCGAAACGGAGTGCGGCGGTGAGTGGACGCTAGAGGGAGACTGCGAACCGAACGTCTGCGAGCAGCCGACGGGCTCGTGCTGCCTCGATAGCGGTGTTTGCTCCGTGACCACCGAAGCGGACTGTGTCGGCACCTGGACGATGTCGGAAGACTGCTCCCCGAACCCCTGCGAGCAGCCGACCGGAGCTTGCTGTGACAAGGACGGTTCGTGCGCGATCACCACGGACGCCGACTGCGACGACACGTGGACGATGTTCGAGGACTGCTCGCCGAATCCGTGTCCGGCACCCACAGGATCCTGCTGCGATCCGCTCGGCGAATGCACACTCACCACCGAGGTCGAGTGCGACGACACCTGGACCCTGCTCGGGGACTGCGATCCGAACCCTTGCAACCTCCCGACCGGAGCCTGCTGCACCGCCCTCGGCGCCTGCACCGTCCGGATCGAAGACGACTGCGAGGCATCGAGTGACTGGCTCGGCGCGGAAACCAACTGTTCGCCGAACCCGTGCCCGCAGCCTGAAGGCGCCTGCTGTTCGGCCGACGGTGCGTGCACCGTCGCGACGCACGATGATTGCGAGTCTCCGAGTAGTTGGCTCGGAGCCCAGGCCGACTGTCTCCCGAACCCGTGCCCACAGCCCGAGGGCGCGTGCTGCGCTCCGGACGGCTCGTGCACGCTCGTCACGGATGCAGACTGCGCCGTCTCGTCGGACTGGATGGGTGCCGACACCGACTGCTCGCCCAATCCGTGTCCACAGCCCGAGGGCGCTTGCTGCGACTCCGATGGGAGCTGCGCGGTGACGACGGAAGCGAGTTGCGACGGAACGAGCGATTGGCAGGGTGCAGACACCGACTGCTCCCCCAACCCCTGTCCACAGCCCGAGGGCGCGTGCTGTACCCCGAGTGGGGACTGCTCTCTCACGACCGAGGCCGACTGCACCGGAGACGACGAGTGGTTCGGCGCCGACTCGGATTGCGACCCGGCCCCTTGCGATCCGGACGGAGCGTGCTGCACCCACGAGGGCGAGTGCACGATCTCGACCGAGAGCGAGTGCGCGAATGATTGGCAGGGTGGCGGTACGGTCTGCGAGCCGAACTCCTGCCCGCTCCCGCAAGGTGCCTGTTGTGCGCTCGTCGGCAGCTGCACCGTCACGAGTGAGTTCGACTGCGACGAAGCCGGTGGATACTGGCAGGGCGAAGGCACGGGCTGTGAGCCGAACTACTGCGTCCCGATCGGCGCCTGCTGTTCGCCGGACGGAACCTGCGAGATCACATCCGAGAACGGATGTTCCGGCGACGACGTCTTCCAAGGCATCGGCGAAGACTGCTCGCCGAACCCGTGTCCTCAGCCGGAAGGAGCGTGCTGCGCGCCGGACGGCTCTTGCACCATCCAGACGGAAGCGGCTTGTACGTCGCCGAGCTGGTGGGAGGGGATGGACTCGGACTGTGACCCCAACCTCTGCGTTCCGATCGCCGCCTGCTGCATGCCGGACGGCTCCTGCACGGTGCGCGAGGAGGCAGACTGCTCGGGTGACTGGCTCGCCCCGGGTTCCGACTGCAACCCGCAGCCGTGCCCCCAGCCGTTCGGCGCGTGCTGCGCCCCGAGCGGAAGCTGCACTCTCGTCCAGGAAGAGAACTGCCCGTTCACCAGCGACTGGCAGGGCTGGGACTCCGACTGTGACCCGAACCTCTGCCCTCTGCCGGAAGGCGCATGCTGCGCGGACGACGGTAGCTGCACGGTGTCGACCGAAGCGGACTGCACCGGTGACTGGCAGGGAATGGACACGGACTGTACTCCCAACGACTGCCCGCAGCCCGAAGGCGCCTGCTGCGTTCCGAACGGATCCTGCACCGTGACGACCGAGGCCGATTGCACCGGCACGTGGAGCGGGATCGGAACGGACTGCACGCCGAACGACTGCCCGCAGCCGGACGGCGCTTGCTGCGCGGACGACGGAAGCTGCACCGTCACGAAGGAAGCGGACTGCACGGGCGACTGGCAGGGCATGGACACCGATTGCTCGCCGAACGAGTGCCCGCAGCCGACGGGCGCCTGCTGTGCTCTCGACGGAACCTGCGCCGTGACGGAAGAAGCCGACTGCACCGGTTCCGACGTGTACGAGGGAGACGACAGCGTCTGCAGCCCGAACCCGTGTCCGCAGCCGGACGGCGCTTGCTGCGCGGACGATGGCAGCTGCACGATCGCGAAGGAAGCGGACTGCACCGGTGACTGGCAGGGCATGGATACGGACTGCGACCCGAACCTCTGCCCACAGCCGACTGGCGCGTGCTGCGCGACTGACGGCGGCTGCACCGTCACCGAGGAAGCAGACTGCACCGGTGACAGCGTATGGCAGGGCGCGGACACCGTCTGCGACCCGAACCCGTGCCCGCAACCAACCGGCGCGTGCTGCGCGACCGACGGAGGCTGCACCGTCACCGATGAAGCGGACTGCACGGGCCTGAACGTATGGCAGGGTGCCGAGACCGACTGCGACCCGAACCTCTGCCCGATCCCGACCGGCGCCTGCTGTGCCGACGACGGAAGCTGCACGGTCACCGAAGACGCGGACTGCACCGGAGGCAGCACTTGGCAGGGTGCCGACACCGTCTGCTCGCCCAATCCGTGTCCGCAGCCGACCGGCGCCTGTTGCGCCGAAGACGGCGGCTGTACGGTCACGGAAGAAAGCGACTGCACCGGCGGCAGCACCTGGCAGGGTGCCGATACCGTCTGTGACCCGAACCCGTGTCCGCAACCGACCGGCGCCTGCTGTACGGCGCTCGGAGTCTGCACTGTCACGACGTCGGGTGACTGCGCGGACGATTGGCAGGGCGCCGACACGGTCTGTTCGCCCAATCCATGTACGCCGCCGACGATCACCGTGAGCCCGACGACGGTCCCGACCGCGACGCTCAACGAGGCGTACAGCCAGACCTTCACCGCAAGTGGTGGGTCGTCTCCGTACGTCTACGAAGTCAGCGCCGGCTCTCTTCCGACCGGTCTCTCCCTCGCGACGAACGGATCCCTCACCGGAACTCCGACTTCATCCGGTGACCACACGTTCACGGTCCAGGCGACTGACGACAACGACTTCACCGGCAATCGTGAGTACACGCTCACAGTCGCTGCCACCACCTTCGACATGGAAGTGACAGCCGTCTACATCACGCAGGCGACCCAGCGGATGGACTTCGGCGTTCCTCTGGTCAAGGACAGGGACGGACTCCTCCGCGCCTTCGTCGTGGCGAACGAGTCGAACTCCGAGACGCCGGACGTCCGCGTCCGGATCTACAACGCTGCCGACGCGCTCGTTCAGACCTACACGATCTCGGCTCCGGGATCTGCGGTCGGGACGTCGACGAACGAAGGGACGCTGACCTCGACCTGGAACCAGCTCATCCCGGGTACCTACCTCCAGCCGGGCTACTCGATCCTCGTCGACGTCGACCCGACCGGAGCGGTGCCGGAATCGAACGAGTCGAACAACAACTGGCCGGTGAGCGGAACCCCGAGTGACCTGGACGTTCGTGATCTGTCCCGGCTTCAGATGACGCTCGTGCCGGTGAGCGCACCGCTCGGCACGGGTGGAGTGAACTCCGGCAACGCCGCGACGTTCATGGACTACACCCGCCGGATCCAGCCGATCCCGGACTACGACGTCACCGTGCGTGCGAGCTTGTCGAGCAGCACGACTCTCCTCTCCAACGGTGGCGGATGGGAGACGATGCTGAACGAAGTCACGGTCCAGCGCACCGCGGACGCGAGCAGCGACTACTACTACGGAGTCGTCCACGTGAACTACTCCTCCGGTGTCGCAGGTCTCGGCTGGGTCGGGTATCCGGTCGCGATCGGTTGGGACTATCTGCCGAGCGGTTCCTGGGTGCTCGCGCACGAGATCGGCCACAACTTCGATCGGATCCACACCGCGTGCAGCGGTGAATCCGGCACGGACCCCGACTACCCGTACTCCAGCGGATACATCGGCGTGTACGGCTACGACCTCTGGGCCTCGACCCAGAAGGACAAGAACTCGTACCGCGACATCATGAGCTACTGCAATCCGCAGTGGACGAGCGACTACACCTACGAAGCCGTCCTGAGTTACCGCGAGACGAGTCCGTACGACCGCCCCGCGGCCGCTCGTGGCGGCAGCGAAGAGCCGTGCCTTCTCGTCTGGGGAACGCGACGCGACGGCGTAGTGAAGATGGAGCCGTCACTCCAGCTCACGACCCGACCGGTCTATCCGGAGCCGGGCGAGTATCGAGTCGAAGGACTCGACGCGTCGGGCGCGGTGGTTTGGTCGCAGTCGTTCGAGATGATGGCGATCACGCACATGCCGGAACCCGATGCAGCTGGGTTCAACTTCGCCGTACCGATGTCCCAGGATCTGCTCGATCAGATCGTGACTCTTCGCGTGATGGAAGGCAGTACGGAGAAGGCGAAGCACGAGACGCAGTCCGCGTCTCAGGGCCAGCTCTTCCGCCAGATGACCACGCCGGCCGAACTCACTCCGCGTGCGGATGGGACGCTCGACGTGAGCTGGGACGCGTCCCGCGCACCGATCGTCATGGTCTGGGATCTCGACCGGAACGAGTGCGTCGGAATCGGTCGGAACGGATTCACGCAGGTATCCGTTTCGGATCGGCGCTACGAGTTGCGCTTCTCCGACGGTGTGCACACGCGGATCGAGACCTGGGACGGACGCTAGTCCGTCCCGATCAGTAGAGCTTGAGGCCGAAACGGATCCGGCGTCCTGGCTCGGGGAGGCCCCAGGCGTCGTACCGAGCTTGGTCGCCGACGTTGTCGACCCCGATCCGAGCTTCGAGGAACCGGAAGGTCCCGCCGTTCCAGGGGAGGTCCGGGCGCCACGTCTTGGAGGCGAAGAACCCGACGATGGTGGCGTCGTCTAGCTCGACCAGCTCGTCCGTGAGGCCGTCGATCGCGAACTGTGTCCCGGTGTACTCGACGGAACCACCGAACCGGAGCTGCCCAGGAAGCGGCAACGCGACCGTGAGGTCGCCGAACAGCTCTGGCAGGTTCTCCGGATCGCTCGTGTTGTCCGCAGATGGGTCCGAAGTATCGACGGACGTGTCGGTGAGCTCGACGCTCTGCCAGGTGAGGCTTCCGGAGACATCGAACGGCCCTACATAGTGAGCGCCGAGGAGTTCGAGACCGGTGCTCCGGAGTTCGTCACGGTTCACACGGAAGAACCTGCGGTCTTCCAACGTGGTGCGGACCACCGCGTCCTCGAGCAGGTTGTGGAAGAGAACGGCCTGGACCTCGCCGGTCCCAATCCGGGAGGTCACCCCGGCTTCCATGGTGAGGAGCGTCTCGGGCTTCAGATCCGGGTTCGGTTGGAACCGGTTGAGTGCCCCGGAATAGAGTTCCCTCAATGCAGGGAAGCGCCCGCGACGGCTGACACCGGCGTGGTAGACGGTGCGTCCTTGGTGCGTCGCGGCGGAAAGGCCGAGGCGTCCGCCCCATTTGGAGATCGTGCCCAGCGACTCGCGACCGCCGGTCTTCGGAGTGTCGGCTTGGTCATAGGCGGCCCCGACGGTGAGCGAAACGGAGTTCACCGGCCCGTTCGACTGGAGGATCTTCCAATCGTTCTCGACACCGACGCTCATGAGCTGTTGCTGATACGGAGTGGTCACGGTCTGCGGAATGTCGTTCACGGACTCTTCCGTGATCTCGTCGTGGTTCACGCTCGCGAACGTGAACGAGCCGCGCAGATTGCTCCGGCCTCCGAGTGTCTGGTCGGCGAGTAGGCGGAACGTGAGCGTCTGATCTTCGCCGTTCTCGAAGCCTGCGACTTCGTCGTAGGCACGAGAGGTGTACTCGTCGATGTCGGTCCGTCCGTTGTCGAAGCCGAAGCTCGCTTCGATGTCTCCCTGCCCACCGAAGGGCGAACTCCGGAAGCCCGTGCCTGCGGAGAGCACCGCGACGGTGCGCGAAACGTGAGGGTATCGCCAGAGTCGCGCGTCCTCGTCCGCGAGACCGAGTTCGGCGGCGATACCGCGATCGAGTTTGAACGACGATCCGGACAGCGAGACCCAGGCGCCGCTCCAGTGGAGGTAGCGGGCCGAGGCAAAGCCATCGAACTTCTCGAGGTCCGTGTTGACGCGGAGATCGTCGCCTTCCGGGAGGGGTTCGGTGACACCGTCGGCGAGTGGATCTCCTGGCGAGTTTCGGTAGCCGAAGCCGGCGCGGAAGAGCCAGTCGCCAGACTCCGACTCCACCGGCACCGATGTCGACACGCTGGTCGAGACGGCACCGACGTGGTCAGCGCCGACGGCGATCTGCGTCGCGGAGCGATCCGGCTGGGTGAGAGACCGACCGACCTGCGCTTCGACGATCCCGCCGAGAACGTTGGGGCCATAGAGCATCGACGAGAGCCCACGAACGAAGGTCAGCTTCTGTACTCCGGTGGCGGGGAGCACCGAGACGTCAGCGCGCGCGTCCCAGGCGAGCGTGATCGGTACGCCGTCGACGAGGACAGCGACTTGGCGCGACTCGGATCCGCGCGCCGAGATCTCCGCCTCGCCGCGCGAGTTCGTACGGACGTGGAGCAGAGGGAGCTCCCGAAGCACCTCCTCCACGGATGGGGCCGGAGCGACGTCCATCGTATCGACATCGACCTCGACGGCAGCCGCACCACCCACGGAGGTCAGAGTCCGGACTGCTTCCGTCGTCACTTCGGTGAACCGGTACTTCGCACTGTCTGCGGGGCTGGCTTCGGTGATCTCACCCCGGGCCGGACTCGCACCGACTGTGGTCGCGAGGATGAGAAAGAGCAGAGAGCTGCGGAGCATGCGGCCTCCAAGAACCGGGAGTGGGAGTTTCGGGCCTCCTGGGCCTCCTCATGGAAAGGCAGACCCTGTGAGTATACGGGACTCGCGCCGCTCTCCGAACTCTTGCGAGTCGATCGCGGGATTCCACGCAACTCAGACCAGCTCTGCCGCGATACGTACCCCGCGGGAAGTCCGCTCCCAGGACCTGAATCCCTCTCGTCGAGGGATCCGAGCGCGAGACTCCCGTCGCGTGAGCGAGGCGCCCCTACAAGTGGCGCTCGATTCTAGATTTGAGAAACGGAGTGCGAGAACATGACCCGGATCGATTCTAGCCAGCCCCATTCGGGAAGCTCCTCCCCACGAGGCAAAGAGGCATCGACGAAGAAACCGAAGACTCCGTTCTCCCAGCTTCTCGAGACCACGAGCCAAACGTTCGTTCGCAACACTGACTCAGCCCCCACGCAATCCGGCTTCGCCGTGGGCTCGTCCCAAGGCGATCCCACCGAGCCCCAAGCGACGGAACGAGGCTTCGCCGCTGCACCTGGAGACGAGTACGAAACCCCTCGCACCACGGACGACGCCCGCGCTGCCGAAGAAAGCGGCGCTGCGGCCGCTGCGGATCAGGCGGCCCCCCGAAACGATTCCCGGCGGCACACCACGGAGTCGGCCGCCAAGAACCCCAAGACCCAGCTCGAGACCCTGCTGCCCAAGCTGGTCGAGGCGTTCCGCATCGGTCGAAACCGCGCAGGCAGCGCGGAGGTCCAGATGGACCTCAAGGCGACCACGGCAGGTGGAATGGGCATCCGGATGAGACAGGGTCCCCGCGGGATCCAGGCTCTTCTCACGGTCGATCAGTACGCCACGAAGCAGGCTCTGGAAGCGCAGGTCGGCGAACTGACCCGACGTCTCGAAGCGCAGGGACTCCGTGTCGATGAGATCCGCGTCTCGATCGGCTCCGATGAGCCCAGGCCGAGCGGCGGCAACCCACAGGGCGACCAGGGCAGCCACGATCCATACGCGGATAGCCCGGGTGCCGGGCCGGAGAGCCACAGCTGGTCATCCGGCTCAGAGGTCACCGGAGCGATACCCTCCACCCGTCCATCGGGGGCAGCCGGGGCGGGTTCCCCCTCGCGCCGCAGCCGCACGGACTATAGTCTTTGAGGCTCTTGAACCATGACTCTGACGGAAACCGGATTCCGGGCGATTCCAGACGAAAGGACCCGTACGGCGCATACGATGGCGTGGAGCACCTATGGATTCGAGGACGCACCGGAGCTGACGCGTGAGGAAGTCCGCGCGCAGCGGGAGATCGCCCGCCTCCTTCCCGACGCTGGCGCAAGGCAGCAGCTTCGCCAAGCGCTCGGACTCTGTCTCAGCCGCTTCCGGAAGGAAGGTTCGGACGGCCTCACCGTAGCGTCGGTCGACGACTTCGCCTACGTGCGGTCGCACGGCTCCGCCGCGTCCGACTCTTGGTCCGCCGGCAGTCATCCCGTCCACGTTCGGATCGACCTCGGCCGGAAGGATCTCTTCGCGATCGTCGAGGTTCCGCTCGCCTCCGCGCGTTCCATCATCGGTCAGGTCGTCGACGTGTCGCCGGACCGGCTGGGCGCGTCGGATCTCCTTTCCAACGTCGAGCAAGGCATCCTCGCATTCTTCGCGGAGCGGATCGCCACCGGCGTCACGGAGCGCGTGCCGTTTCTCGCGCCGCTCCTCCCGGTGACCATTCGCGACATCACCTGCAGCAATGCGGAGATCGACTGGGGACGCGACGGCGCTTCTGGTTGGTACTCGGTCGCAGTCGTCGTACAGGTCGCCGGACTCTCCCTTCCCTTCCGGTTGCTTCTCCCCTGGGCGGCTCTCGAGCGTGTTCGTCGAGACGGAGAAATGAGTGACCTCGACGAGTCGCGCCGGAGACGACGGCTCGACCAGATCGGGCGCACCTTGGGGAACTGCCCGGTGAACCTGACCGCAGCGCTCGGACGAGCGGAGATCCGGCGCGGCGACTTGGACCAGCTCGAACCAACCGACATCCTCCTCTTCGAGGCTCGAGACTTCGGATGGGAAGACGGACGATTCTCGAACCATCTGTCGCTCGTCCACACCGAGGACGGCGTCGCGCGCATCGAGACCGAAGTGATCGAGGACGACGGCGTCCTTCAACTGCGAGTGCAATCACTCCTCGCCGGCAGCTCGGCGTGGACAGAGGAGGAACTGGAAGTGCGGGACGATCGTGAGTCCATGGACGGTTCGGCCTTGCCGGGAGGCGACGCCGAGTCAACCCAGCCGCACGGCGTCGAAGCCGTCGGTGGCGGCAGCCCGGCCGGAAGGGCGGCCGCGGAGGACACCAAGGTACAGCTCCGGATCGAACTCGGCCGGATGCGTCTCACCATTCGCGAGCTCGCGCAGCTCTCACCTGGCGCGATCCTCGAGATGCGCCGCGACCCCACCGCTCCCGTCTCTCTCGTCGTCGACGACCGAGTGATCGGAACCGGGGATCTGGTGCGAATCGAGGGTGAGCTCGGCGTTCGCATCGCGAGTTTGGTGTGATCGCTTCCCTCGAGAGTGCCATCGACTCTTTGGGGACGATCCGGGCGCAATCCGCAATCGATTCGCTCCGGACGATCCGGGACCAGGCCGCGCTCGACTCGTTGGCAGCTCTCCGGAATCAGAGCGCACTCGACTCCCTCAGGGCTCGGATCCCGTCCGCAACTGGCGCGAGCGACTCGCTGGGCATGCTGGTCCAGACGGTCATCTATCTCGGCCTCGTCGCGATCGTGGTCTACGTAATCCTTCGCTGGGGAGCGCCCCGTCTTCTCGGGGGACGGCTTCAGGGAAAGGGATCGATGAAGCTGGTGGAACGACTTCCCCTCGGAGGGAACCGGTCCATCTGCATCGTCCAAGTAGAAGGCAGGAAGTACCTGGTCGGGATCACCGACCACGACATTCGTACGCTCGACGTGCTGGACGGACCCGCACGTCAGGAGGACTCGACGGAATGACGCCGCTCGCCCCAAGGCTCCGCGCGCTCGTGACCACTCTCGCGACCTGGGCCGGCCTGGCCCTGGCACTTGCGCTGGCACTGGCCGAACCGGCCCTTGCGCAGTCCGGCCCGCAAGCCAACCCGATCACACTCATCGTGGTGCTGGGTGCACTCTCCCTCGCTCCCTTCCTCCTCATCATGCTGACGTCGTTCGTCAAGATTTCGGTCGTCCTCTCGATCCTCCGCAACGCGATCGGCACGCAACAGATTCCGCCCAACCAGGTCGTGACCGGGCTCGCCTTCGTCCTCACCATCTTCATCATGATTCCGACCGCGCGCGAGGTGTACCGGGAAGCCGGCCTGGAAGGACAGGGGTCGACCAAGATCTTCAGCGAACGGAGCGTGCAGTCGCTCTTGGAAGGAGCGAAGGAAGGACGCGAACCGATCCGTCGCTTCCTCGATAAGCACGCGCACGACCGTGAGCGCCTCCTCTTCGTCGAACTCGCGCAGAAGCTCTCCGAAGACCCCACCCGTGCGGTCGACATCCGGAGCTTCCAGGTGCTGATCCCCGCATTCGTGCTGAGCGAACTGAAGGAGGCGTTCCAGATCGGGTTCATCCTCTTCATTCCGTTCCTCATCATCGACATGGTGGTCGCGAACATCCTTCTCGCACTCGGAATGATGATGCTCTCGCCGACCACGATCTCGTTGCCGTTCAAACTCCTGCTCTTCGTCCTGGTAGACGGCTGGTTCCATCTCGTCGAGAGCCTGGTTCTGGGCTACCTCTGATCGGGGACGTGTTTCCCTCGGGAGTGTTCGCATGGATACCGCATTCGTCCTGAAGCTGCTCAACGAGACGCTCGTCCTCATCCTGCTCCTCTCGGCGCCGGCGTTGATCGCGAGCCTCGTGACCGGCCTTCTCATCTCGATCTTCCAGGCGACCACCCAGATCCAGGAGCAGACGCTCACATTCGTTCCAAAGATCCTGGTCACGTTCCTGGCACTCGCCCTCAGCGGTCCCTGGCTCATCTCGCAGATCGTGGTCTTCACGCAGCGGATCTGGGCCCTCATCCCGCAGGTGATCGGAGGCTAGCCGCGTGCTCGAGCAGTGGTATCAGGCGCTCGGTCTCCCGATCGACCCCGAGGCGCTCGTGCTCGTGAGCGCGCTCGTCTTCGCGCGCTCGCTGCCGCTACTCTTCCTCAATCCGTTCCTCGGAGGGAGCGTCGTCCCCGGCCCGGTCAAGATGGCGACGGCATTCACCTTCGTCGTCCTGCTCCTTCCCGTCCTCTCGCAGATGGGGGGACAGGTGCCGACCGGCGTTCCCTACTTCGCGCTCCTCATCAAGGAGTTGATGGTCGGGGTGACGTTGGGGTTCGTCTCGGGGCTCGTCTTTCTCGCCTTCTCCGCGTCCGGACGCCTCATCGACATGCAGCGCGGGGTCAACATGGCGGAGACGATGATCTTCCAGCTGAAGGAGCGGACCTCGCTCATGGGGCAGCTCTACAGCCAGAGCGCGATCATCCTCTTCCTCCTCGCGGGCGGACACATCGTCTACCTTCGTGGATTCTTCTCGAGCTTCGAGCTTCTCCCCGTGCTCGAGTTCCCGAGCTTCTCGGGCGGGACGGTCCCGATCCTGACCGACCTCGCTCGTAGCTCAGCCGATGTGCTCCTGCTCGCGCTCCAGCTCGCGGCACCGGCCGTCATCGCGCTGTTCCTCACCGACGTTGCGTTCGGCATCATCAACCGCGCGTCCCCACAGATCAACGTGTTCATCGTGTCCCAGCCGGCCAAGGTCGCCGTCGGCATCTTCTTCGTCCTCCTGGTGCTTCGTGTGCTCGTAGAGCAGTACGACGTCCATACCCAGGAGATGCTCGTCACCCTCTATCGATTCATCGGATACATGGGGTCCTGATGGCCGAGAGCAGCGGCGAAAAGACCGAGCAACCGACACCGAAGAAACTTCGGGACGCTCGCGAGAAAGGGCAGGTGGCGAAGAGCCAGGACCTGTCCATGGGGCTGCTGTTCGTCGTACTGGGAACCACCGTGCTCGCTTCCGGTGGACGGATGATGACGCTGCTCGAGGACACGATGAGGGACTACCTCGGGCTCGCGGTCTCCGCCCCGCCCCTCACTCCCGAGTCGGTCTACGAACTCCTGCTTCACGCCGAGAGGACGCTCTTCCAGGTGATCGGACCGATCCTCGCGGTCGCCTTCCTCTTCGGGGGGCTCGTCGTCTTCGCACAGGTCGGGCCGCTCTTCTCCACCAAGACGATCGAGGCAAAGCTCGAGAAGCTCAACCCGATCAACGGGGCCAAGCAGAAGTTCTTCTCCGCGCAGACGTACATCGAGCTCGCGAAGTCGATCCTCAAGATCGTGATCGTCGGCATCTTCGTCTACGTCGTGCTGAACGGTTCGATCCGCGACATCGCCCTCACCGTTCGCCACTCGATCCCCAAGAGCATGGAACTCACGGCCTCGCTCCTGCGTACGCTCGTCTTCCGGATCGGGTTCGTCTTCATCGCCCTCGGCGCGATCGACGTCTTCATCCAGAGATGGCAGCACATCAAGAAGCTCAAGATGTCCAAGGACGAGGTGAAGCGCGAGCACAAGCAGCAGGAGGGCGACCCGCAATACAAGGGGCAGCGGCAACGGATGCACCGTGAGATCCTCCAGCACTCGATGGTGGAGAACGTGAAGAACGCGGACGTCGTGATCGTGAACCCGACCCACCTCGCCATCGCGATCAAGTACGAGAAGGGCAAGATGGGCGCCCCCCAGGTCATGGCCAAGGGGGAGCGTCTGGTCGCGGAGCAGATCCGAGAGGTCGCGCGGCAGTTCAAGGTCCCGATCTTCCGAAACGTCCCGCTCGCGCACGCGCTCATCCAGCTCGAGATCGGAGATGAAGTCCCCGAAGACCTCTACACTGCGGTCGCCGAGGTCCTCCAGTGGGTCTACCAGCAGCGCGAGGGAGCCAGCCGATGAACGAGATCAGACGCGTGGGGCCATCGACCCCGAGTCCGCTCCAGAGCGAAGCCGAGCTCTCTTCGGGCGGAGTCCCACGACCGCGTTATGCAGAAGTCGCGGAGCTGAAGAGGCTCCAAGCGCAGTTCGATCGACTGCACGACGACGTGAGGGTCCCGCCGACCGAAGCGATCTCCCAACTCTTGGGGTCGGTACCGCGACGAGACTCGACCTTCCCCTCTCCAGGCCAACTCGGCGCGTCCTCCCCAATGGATATGGCGCGGCTCCACACGACCGTGCGCGCGTTCCTCGCTGGATCTCCCGGCGGAGGCGACGGCCCGCGGCAGGAGATGGTGCGCGTGCTCGAGTCTTGGTGCCGTGCTCGGGAGACTCTCACCTCCCGAATCGGAGGTAGAGGATGACGCCTCACGGATCCAGCGCTGCACCGGGCGCCGCAGTCGGCAAGGGTCGCACGCAGAGCGAGCGACTCCACGGAGAACACCGTCGTGCAGTGCACGAAATCGGTCATCTCCTCGCATCGGAAGGGAAGTTCGAGGCAGCCCGGAATGTGTTCGAAGGGTGGCTCTCGCTCGAACCGAACGATCCCTACTCGCACTTGGCGCTGGGCTGGATCCATCGCCAGAAGGGACGACGTTCGGAAGCGCGCGCGTCGCTACGCAGAGTGCTCGAGCGAGCGACGGACAGCTCCCAACGCCCGTCCGACGCCGGCTCGGGAACGCGCGACTCCTCGGCACTCCCACTCGACCTCGGCTGGCGTGCAGCCCTGGCTCTCGCCGAACTCGAAATGGAAGCGGGAACGCCCGAAGTCGCGGCGCAAGTCCTGGGAGACAGGATCCGGTGGTCCGGCGGCGTCATCCCGCACGAGATCGCCGGCCGAGTCTCGATGCTCCTGGAGCTGGCGTCCTCGTGATCCGAGAGTTCGTCACGGCAGAGGACGCGGCTGACCTCACACCGGGCGTGGTCGAACCGGTCGGAGCGCTCACCTTCGCGGCGACGCCCCCACTCCGCCACTTCGCGGAGCTGGACGATGACGGACGCCTACGTGCGAGATGCTCCGTCTGGGTCCGCTCGGATACCAAGGGAAGCCCCACGAACGACGGCCTGATCGGTCACTTCGCCGCGGCGGATCGCGACGACGATCCCGCAGGCATTGCGGTCCTCGATCACGCGTGTCGCTTCCTATCGGAGCAGGGTTGTGCGCGAGCGATCGGCCCTCTCGACGGGAACACCTGGCATCGGTATCGCTTCGTCACCGAACGAGGCTCGGAGCCACCGTTCTTCCTGGAACCCGACAACCCCGACTCCTGGCCCGCACTCTTCGTGCGGCACGGCTTTGCCCCAATCGCCACGTACACCTCGAACCTCGCCACCGACTTGGCGAACGTCGACCCGAGAACCCCGTCACGGATCGAAGCGCTCCAGGACGACGGCGTCCGATTCCGGACACTGCGCGCGGAGGAGTTAGAAGCCGAGCTGGCTCGCCTCTACGACCTCTCGGCTGTTTCGTTCGCGAACAACTTCCTCTACAGCCCGATCGACGCACGAACCTTCGCAGAGATGTACCTGCCGCTTCGCCCCTACCTCGTCCCGGGACTCGTCCACTTCGCGGAACGCGACCAGATCCTGATCGGCTACGCATTCGGTGTTCCTGACCTCGCCGCTGCCCAGCGGCCGGGCAGCCCGAGGACGTTCCTCGTGAAGACCGTCGCGGTCGATCCCCGAGAGTCCGGATCGGGGCTTGGCTCCGTGCTCGTCGACCTTTGCCAGCAGGCGGGACGATCTCTCGGTTTCGAACGCGCGATCCACGCTCTGATGCACGAGACGAACCGCTCGCGATCGATCTCGGAGAAGTACGGGAAGACGATCCGGCGCTACACACTGTTCGCGAAGGACCTCCTCCCTTGAACCTCTGCGAGGTCCTGGTCCGGCATGTGGCGGAGCGACCGAACGCGCCGGCCATCATCGAGCCTCGAACAGGCGGTGCAGGCACGGACGGGTCCCACACGATCTCGTTCCGGGATCTGGACGACCGCTCCGCGCGAGGCGCTCACCTTCTCCAAAGCCTCGGCCTCGTCCCCGGAGATCGAGTGCTCGTCCTCCAACCACTCTCTATCGAGCTCTACGTAGCCCTCCTGGCCATGTTCCGGGCCGGCCTCGTCGTCTGCCTGATCGATCCGTCGGCGGGACGGGCTCACCTTGCCGCAGGGCTCTCGCGTGTTCGGCCTCGCGCCTTCTTCGGCTCGACGAAGGCCAACCTGTTCCGACTGGTGAACGGACCACTCCGTCGTCTTCGCCCCGCGATCTCCACGGGGATCTCGTGGCCCGGAGTGGCCGCGTGGACGTCACTCTCGTCGTTCGAGCCGCTGGGCGACATCGTCCCCAAAGATCCGGACGACGACGCGCTCATCACGTTCACGAGCGGTAGCACCGGAGTCCCGAAAGCCGCGTCGCGCAGCCACGGGTTTCTGCTCGCGCAGCATGCCGCCCTGGAGCGTGCGATCGAGCTGGAGCCCGGGGAGGTCGACCTCGCCACGCTTCCGGTGTTCGTCCTCGCGAACCTCGCGTCCGGTGTGACGACTCTGCTTCCAGACGCAGACATCCGCCGTCCGGGAGAGATCGATCCGGAGAGTGTGCTCCGTCAGATCGAGACTGCGCGACCGACCCGAGCCGCCGCATCGCCCGCGTTCTTCGAGCGACTCCTCTCGAACGAGACGGGCACGCCCCGACAGCAGGAACCTTTGTCTACCAAACTCGCGTCGCTCCGGAAGGTGTACACGGGCGGCGCGCCCGTCTTTCCTCGGCTCCTCGCCCGTCTCCAAGATGCGATGCCGGACGCGCGGATCTGCGCGGTCTACGGGTCTACGGAAGCGGAGCCGATCGCACACATCCACTGGGACGAGATCACGGGGGGCGACCTCGAGCGGATGGACTCCGGTGGTGGGCTCTTGACCGGGGCCCCGGTGTCCGAGATCACCCTTCGGATCGTCGAGTTCCCTTCCGGGACTGTCAGCTCGATCCCGCACTTCCCACAGGCGGGATTCGACGAACTCGAATTCGGACCTGGCGAACCCGGCGAGATCGTGGTGAGCGGCGACCACGTGATTCCCTCCTACCTCGACGGCGAAGGGGACGAGGAGACGAAGGTCGACGTCGACGGGCGGCGGTGGCACCGAACCGGCGACACCGGCTACCTGGACGACACCGGCCGGCTCTGGCTGCTGGGGCGGTCGAGCGCAGTGATCGAAGACGTACGGGGGCGTCTCTACCCATTCGCCGTCGAGTGCGCGGTCAGTCGATTTGGCTGGATCCGCCGAAGCGCGCTCGTCTCGGACGGCGAGGAGCGAGTGCTCATCGTAGAACCCATAGACAGCGGACACGAAGGCGATCTCGACGCTGTTCTTCAGTCGCTCGAATGGGCTCTGATCGACCGGATCCTCACGGTTCGTTCGATCCCGGTCGACCGTCGTCATAACTCGAAGGTCGACTACGCCAAACTTCGTGGAATGATCAGGGATCTATAGACCCGACCGGTTGAGGCATCGTCGCAAACGTCGTCCCCAAACTCGTTGCCGACTTGCGATGTCATTCCCTACCATGTCGACGGCTTCACATCGAGGTCAATAGTCGAGTGATTCGCAGGGCATTCATCCTCCCGCTTCTCGCCGACAGAGGCGGTTCCACCTAGTCGAGTACACATTGCCTCATCGTCATTCTAGATTGTCATCGTTCGTCGCCATTCTCCAGTCCCTGACGAATCCGCTGACGGGCGTCCTTTCGGACGTAGATCCGCACGTGGAGACTCGTTCCCGTAGTGGCCGCGAGTCATCGCTCCGTCGCAAGATCTCCGGTCCAGGCAACGCTCCGCCAATGTACACACCCGCTACCGAGGGAGGGGGGGGGGGGGGCGGGACGGACTGGCCTACTCGCTCTGGTCTTGCTCGCATTCATCTTTGCGGCTGCCGGGACCGTGATCCACCATGAGATGTGGCGCGACGAGCTGCAAGCCTGGATGGTCGCCCGCGATAGTGACACGCTCCTAGGCCTGTTCCGAAACACCAGGTACGAGGGACACCCGCCGCTCTGGCACTTCTGTCTCTTTCTCCTCTCCAAGGTCAACAGTCTTCCCGTCATGATGCAAGCGTTCCATCTCCTGATCGCTGCTGGAAGTGCGTTCCTCGCCCTGCGATTCGCTCCCTTCCCGAGATCGCTACGAGTACTCTTCGTGTTCGGCTACATTCCGTTCTACGAGTTCTGCGTGAAGAGCCGGGGCTATGCCCTTGGTGTCTTCCTCTCCTTCTTGTTCTGTGTCCTACTCGAGCGACTCCTGAGACCCGATGGCTCTCCCCCTGTGACAGCACCCACAACCCTCGGTCCAAAACAAATCCGACATGGAACGCGTCCCACCCCTCGGTCTTCTGTCCTTCTCTTTGGCCTGATCCTTGGAATGCTGTGCCTGACAAGTGTCATCGGTGCGTTCATCGCCGTTGGCTTTGCAGTCGTCTTGGCAGGGCGACTCCATCGGGGATCCTCGTGGCAGTTGTTCCTCAGTCGGCCAGATGTGCTTGCTGGCTTCCTCGTGTTCTTGGTGGCGCTTGCGGTGTCAGCGTTCTGGATGATCCCCCCTGCCGACGGCGGGTACGCAACAGAGACCATCCTCCACTTCGAAGCCTATCGCTACGCGAGCGTCATCAGTCGCCTGACACACGCGTTCCTTCCCCTTCCCAGCACCGTACTGGAACCAACGCGCACGTCGTGGGATCACCTGGCGGCATACCCAATTCTGTGTTGGTCCGTCGCGTTCTTCTGGAGGCGACGTTCGATCGTCCTCTTCTACGGACTCACAACCCTGGCTCTGCTGACTCTTCTGTATGTGAAGTACTTCGGACTGTTCTGGCATCACGCGCACTTCTTCTTGTTCTGGTTTCTGAGCCTTTGGCTCGCTCGGCAGGAGAATCCTCAATCCAAGGTCGCACCATCTCTACGACGCGTGGGCGACTGGTCTATTGCGGCGGTCCTGGTCGTTCACGCCTATACCGGCATCGCAGCACACGTGCGGGACTGGAAGCACCCGTTCTCGGCGGGGAAAGCAACGGCGGCGTTCCTCGAAGGTCATCGATTGGCGCGGACGATCGATGATCGATCCACAACCAGAGACATTCCAGGAACGAACTCCGACGACAGCCAACAGTGGCTGCTGGCAGGAGACCTGGACTTCGTCGCATCGACAGTGGTCGGCTATCTACCTGTGGGACAGTCCATGTTCTACATCGCCGGCGAACGATACGGTACCTTCATCCGATGGGACCTTGACCGGCTCGAGCGTGCCCAGCCGGGATGGGAGGCGGCTGCAGCCGCAGCCGAGGAAGGCTATCGGCGGAGATTGGATGTCCTCTTCGTGTCCAGCTACGAACTCCCAGGGCAGCCACCCAACGGTGTCCGGGAGGTGTTCCGGGCTCAGGAGAGCATTTGGCCCGACGAGCGGTACCACGTGTACGAGGTTCTCTTGCCACGGTGACCGGGTCTTCTTGACCCTCCCCTACGGGAATGCCGGACCTTGCGACCTCGGTCCAGCCTCCGTACGCTTCGAACGCATCCGTACAGATCCAGGAGGTACCCGTGCCGACGAGTCTCGCGAAGGTCCGTTCCTATCTAGGCACTCTCTTCGCACAGAAGCCACAAGCAGAGTTCGAGGAGCTCTTGCTCCCGACCGAGGACGAGATTTCGCCCCGGCTCTCGGGCGCTCCCGAGATCTCGGAGGACCGCGTGCGTCAGCGCTGGTCCTTGCTGGAGCGGAATCTGTCCGGTCGAACCGCCAACGCAGATGAGCTGAGGAGCGAACTCCTCGATCCGCGCACGGCGTCCCGGATGTCGATCTACGCGCGGAACATCGAGAACTTCATCGGAACGACGGAGCTGCCCGTCGGACTGGCTGGCCCCCTCCGTATCCGAGGGCTCTTTGCCCAAGGCGACTACTACATCCCTCTCGCGACGTCCGAGGCGGCCCTCGTCGCGTCCTACGCGCGAGGGGCCCAGGCCATTTCCGCTTCGGGCGGCTGTTCCGCGATGCTGGTGAGCGAAGGGGTATCCCGAGCGCCCGTGTTCGAGTTCCCGAGCCTCGTCGATGCAGGGCGGTTCGTCGTCTGGTTGAGTGAGCAGATGGACGCGATGAAAGAGGCCGCAGAGAGCACGACGCGACACGGCAAGCTCGTCGACGTGGGGATCCACCTGGAGGGAAACCACGTCTACCTCCACCTCGAGTACACGACGGGAGATGCCTCGGGCCAGAACATGGTGACGATCGCCTCGCACGCGGTGTGCCGTCACCTCGTCGCTCAGTCGCCCGTATCACCAGTCAGGTGGTACGTGGAAGGCAATCTCTCGGGAGACAAGAAAGCATCCCACCTCTCTTTCCAGAACGTGCGTGGGCGCAAGGTGACAGCAGAGGTCACCCTCCCGAAGGACGTCCTGGAGCAGAGACTCAAGTGCACCGCTTCGCAGCTCGTCGACTACTACCGGGTGTCGTCGATCGGCGGAGTGATGAGCGGCAACATCGGGCTCCAAGGCCACTACGCGAACGGACTCGCCGCCGTCTACCTCGCCTGCGGGCAAGATGTGGCGTGCGTTGCGGAGTCGGCCGTGGGCGTCACCCGATTCGAGCCAGCGGAGAGTGACGGGCTCTACGCCTCTGTGACGCTGCCGAACGTGATGGTGGGAACGGTCGGAGGCGGCACCGGACTCCCGTCACAGAAGGCCGGGCTCGAACTCATGGGGCTCTCGGGGGCGGGAAAGGCGAACGCGTTCGCCGAGGTCGTCACCGCCCTCGTCCTCGCAGGTGAACTTTCCATCACCGCGGCACTCGCGTCGGATGACTTTGCCAGCGCCCATCAGCGACTCGCTCGCGGAGGACCGTCCCATTCATAGCGACGAGCAGAATCCAACCGGGCCACGGCGCTGGTGGATCTATCAGAAGGAGAGGTTTCCCCTCCTCGCGCACTCGCCGCTCGTCCTCGCCTTCAGTACGAGCGCGGTGTGCTTCTCGTGGATGCTCCGGGCGAACGGGGCCGCGGTGGTCCACCGAACCTTCGACGGCGACGGCTCTAGAGTGGTCGGCGCAACCGCCGATGGTTCGCATGCCATTGCTATCGGTCCGTCTCCCGCCGCGTTCGTCGTCGCCTTCCTCTCCTGCCTCGTCTTCTTTCTCCAGCTCCGGATCGCCGACGAGTTCAAGGACTTCGACGAAGACAGCCGCTACCGCCCTTACCGCCCCGTCCCTCGCGGTCTGGTCACGTTGCGTGAGCTCGGAGTCGTCTTCGCGGTCGGCTCGGTGCTCCAGCTGCTGCTCGCCCTCTGGCTCGAATGGCGACTGCTCGTCCTTCTTCTCATCACGTGGACCTACCTCGCGGGCATGTCGAAGGAGTTCTTCGTCGCACACTGGCTCAGGGGACGGCACCTCCTGTACATGGTGAGCCACATGGCGATCATGCCTCTGATCGACCTCTACGCGACCAGCACGGAATGGATGAGCGGCGCGGGGCATCCACCACCCGGACTGTTCTGGTTCCTCCTCGCCAGCCTCTTCAACGGCATGGCGATCGAGATCGGCCGCAAGATCAGGCGGCCCGAAGACGAAGAGGAGGGGGTGGCCACCTACTCCGTCGTCTGGGGACACGAGCGCGCCGTCGGGGCGTGGATCGCCGTCCTCGCTCTCACCTTCGTCTGCGCTCGATTCGCGGCGACGAAGATCGCGTTCTCGACTCCGGTCACGATCGCACTTGGGACGGTCCTCTCCGTTGCTCTCGTGATCGGGGCTCTCTACCTGAGCGAACGCGACGGTAGACCTCGCGTAGGAGGAAAGGCGTTCGAGGCGACCTCCGCACTCTGGACTCTCGTCCTCTACCTCGGTCTAGGACTGATCCCCTACTTCACGCGGTACGCGACTCATGTGTCCTGACCGGAACGAAACGGATCGACCTCGGCCGGGAACGCATCCCGAGGCGGATCCTGCCGATGGCCGGTTCCTTCTACGGGCCTCGGACCCTGCCGACCTTTCCCGGATGGGTGGCAAGGCAGCAGCGCTGGCGTCACTCGCGGCGGCAGACCTACCCGTGCCCCAGTTCTGCGTCCTGACTCCGGATGCGTTCCACGCCAGCCTCACTCCATCACAGTCCGCGGAGTGGTCAGAAGGCCGAGTGCCGAGTGAGCCAACGCTACGAAGCGACTTCCTGGAGAGCGTTCTGGGTGAGGTCCGCACCTGGCAGAGCGACGGTCCCCATCTTCTCGCCGTCCGTTCCTCCGGAGTCGACGAGGACAGCGCCGATCACACCTTCGCCGGCCAGTTCGACAGCTTCCTCTTCGTGCCGCTCGACAGTCTCGTCGAGAAGATCCGCGAGGTCTGGCTCTCCGGCTTCGGAGAGCGGGTGCTCGCCTATCGCAAGGAACACGGGCTCGCCGGTTCGGATGGCCGCACACTTCCGAACGCACCGGCAGTCCTGATCCAGCAGATGGTCGACGCCGACGTAGCGGGAGTCGCCTTCAGCGCCGACCCGATCTCGGGTCGACGGTCCGTGGCGGTCGTCTCTGCCGTGTACGGACTCGGTACGGCGTTGGTCGGCGGGGATGCCGATGCTGACACGTTCCGCGTGGACGACCTAGGCTCCATCTTCGAGCGGCAGATCGCAGAGAAGACAACGGCGCACAGAGCCGCACCGGGAACTCGCGAGGGCGTGGACGTCCAATCGGTCGCCGCCGATCTCGCTCTCGAACCGGCTCTGAATGCCGATCAGGTACTCGCGGTCGCCGCTCTCGCACGGCGGGCCGACAAGCACTTCGGTCGTCCCCAAGACATCGAGTGGGCCATTCGGGGAGGACAGCTCTTCCTCCTCCAATCCCGACCGGTGACATCGCTCCGGAATGTGGTCGATCCCGATGGACTGCGCCTTCTCTGGGACAACTCGAACATCGTGGAGAGCTACAGCGGGATCACGACCCCACTCACATTCACGTTCGCGCTCGGCGCGTACGAAGGCGTCTATCGAGAGTTCTGCCGGATCCTCGGTGTGCCCGAGGCCCGGATCGAGGCGAACGACCGCGTGTTCGCACGCATGCTCGGCATCATCCGGGGACGGGTCTACTACAACCTACTCAACTGGTACCGAGTGCTTGCGCTCCTCCCGGGCTTCACCGTGAACCGGAAGTTCATGGAAGGGATGATGGGAGTCCGTGAGGGTCTTCCGGATGAAGTCGCGATGGAGCTCGCACAGAACGGCGTCTCGGGACTGCGGGATCGGATCGACCTCATCCGCGCCATCGCCGGCCTCGTCGCCAACCAATGGAAGCTCCCCGCGAAGACGCGCGCATTCTACGCCCGCCTCGATGACGCGCTCTCGTCGGGCGCGAAGCCGCTCGAGCATATGCGACTGGATGAGCTGGTCGCGGAGTACCGACAGCTCGAGGAGAAGCTCCTCACCCGCTGGGATGCGCCACTCATCAACGACTTCTTCGCCATGATCGCGTTCGGTGTCCTCGGACGGCTCACGACGCGCTGGTGTGGCGACGAGAACGGAACACTCCAGAACGACCTCGTCTCGGCCCAAGGGGGAATGATCAGCGCCGAACCTGCGAAGCGGATCCAGGAGATGGCAGGCATCATCGCCGAGTCCGACCCAAAGGTACGCGAGTCCGTCGGCACTCGACTCCGTACCGGCACCTTGGCCGAAGCCCGTCGCGCCATCGCGGAACTGCCTCCACTGGAGACGAAGTACGAGGAGTATCTCGAACGCTTCGGAGACCGCTGTCTCGATGAACTCAAGCTCGAATCGAGCACGCTCCTCGACGACCCCACTCCGCTCTACCGCTCGATCGGAAACACGGCCGCACGGCTCGAACGCCAATCACTGGCGGGATCATCCAACACGAGTTCGGCCGGACCGCCCTCCGTCGACAGCTCAGCCAGCACGGGTTCGGCTGGCGAAGGCACGGCCGTCGCGGGCACCAACGCTGCGGCAACGCCTGAGCCCCTGTCCCCGGCGCGAGCTGCCGAAGCCAAGGTCGCGACTGCACTCCGAGCGAATCCGTTCCGCAGGATCCTCTTCTCCTGGGTCCTACGAAACGCTCGCGATCGTGTCAGGGACCGAGAGAACCTCCGGTTCGAGCGGACCCGACTCTTCGGCCGAGTCCGACGTATCTTCCTAGAGACCGGCAAGCGGCTCTGGGCCGAGGGGAAGCTCGACACCCCGCGCGACGTCTTCTACCTGGAAGTGAGCGAGATCTTGGGGTTCGTCGAAGGAACGTCCCCATCCGACGATCTCGGGTCGGTCGCACGCGTGCGAAAGGAGAGGTTTGCACAGTACGCCGAACTCCCCGCACCCGCCGACAGATTCGAGACCCTGGGCGCGGTGTACATCGCAAACGACTTCCGTGAACGCCTAGATTCCACCAGAGGTGGTTCGATGGCGCACGCTGACGCGTCCGACAACCAAGGATCGAGCGACTCCGGATCCTCTACCGGGGGCGATTCCCCCACCGCGTCAGATCCCACCCGTCTCCACGGACTCGGCTGTTGCCCCGGGATCGTTCGCGGGCCCGTGCGCGTCGTGCGCGATCCACGACAGGCGGTCCTCCAGGACGGCGAGATCCTCGTTGCGGAGAGGACGGACCCGGGCTGGATCCTCCTCTTCCCAGCCGCCGCAGCGATACTGGTCGAGAGGGGGAGCCTTCTCTCTCACTCTGCGATCGTCGCCCGGGAAATGGGGATCCCCGCGATCGTGTCGATTCGTGGCGTCACCTCGGAGCTCGAAACCGGAGACTGGGTGGAGATGAACGGCTCGACCGGAGAGATCCGGCGAATCTCCGAGGCGGAGAGATGAAAGCCGACTTCTCGTTCCTCCGCTACGCGCAATGCTGGGAAGACGCCGACGTCCTGCTCGAGGCGCTGGATGTCGGCCCAGACTCTGTCTGTCTGTCGATCGCCTCTGCGGGCGAGAACTCCTTTTCCCTACTCTCTCGAGGGCCGAGGAAGGTCGTCGCCGTCGACCTGAATGCGGCCCAGCTCGCGGCGGTGAAGCTGCGGATCGCGGCGTATCGTGGGCTCGAGCATCACGAACTCTTGCAGCTCATCGGCTCGCGTCCCGCTCCTCCTGAGCAGCGCCATGCCCTCTACCAACGCTGTCGCCCTCAGCTGGACGACGAGGCACGCTCCTTCTGGGACGCGCATCCCGAGGCGATCGACGGCGGTATCGGAGGGGCGGGAAAGTTCGAGAACTACTTCCGCCTCTTCCGCACCCGGGTGTTGCCCCTCGTCCACACCCGGCGAGAGATCCAGGCATTGCTCATCCCGAAGGACCGGGAGTCGAGGATCGCCTTCTACGAGAAGACCTGGAACAACCTTCGTTGGCGCCTTCTCTTCAAGGCGTTCTTCTCGCGCTTCGCGATGGGACGCCTCGGTCGAGACCCCGCGTTCTTCGACTACGTGGAGGGATCGGTGTCGGACCGGATCCTCTCTCGCGTCCACCACGCGCTCACGGAACTGGATCCGTCGGTGAACCCATACGCCTACTGGATCCTGACCGGAACGCACGGCGACGCGCTGCCCCACGCCCTTCGGCCCGAGAACGTCGCGGCGATCAGAGACAACTTGGACCGGCTGGAGCTGCACCAGGCCTCGATCGGCGCACTGCTCGACTCGCAGCCCGAACTACGCGTCGATCGGTTCAACCTGAGCGACATCTTCGAGTACCTCTCGGAGGACGAAACCAAGCAGCTCTACGAACGGCTCCTGGACGCGGCGAACCCAGGTGCACGGCTCGCATACTGGAACATGCTCGCGCCGCGAGTGCATCCGGCGTCCGTCGCGAACGTCGTACGGTCGCTCGACGCGCTCGCGCACCGACTCCACCTCGAAGACAAGGCGTTCTTCTACAGCCGGTTCGTCGTCGAGGAGTACCGTCCCAGCCTGGAGACGCCCTAGATGCCGGTCTGGCTCACTCTGGTCGCGATGGCCGGGATCGCCGTCGCGCTCGGCGCTCTCATGGGAGTGGTGCGCTGGATCGGTGTCCGCCACTCGGTCCACCCGGAAGTGCAGCGAAAGGCCGTCCACATCGGAATGGGACTGGTCGTCCTACCGCTTCCGTGGATCTTCGACGTCCTCTGGCCGGTACTCGTCATGACCGGCGCGTCGGTCGTCGCCCTCCTCGCCATGAGATGGCATCCCGGGCTCCGGGCGGGGATCGGCAAAGTCCTGGGCGGTGTCGACCGACTGAGCTTGGGGGAGGTCTACTTCCCGATCGCAGTCGCACTGATCTTCGCGCTGAGCCACGACGATCCTCTCTTCTACGTGATCCCGATCGTGATCCTCGCCCTGGCCGACGCCGTGGCAGCGCTCATCGGCGTTCGCTACGGAACGCTGTCCTACATCACGGGAGAAGGGACGAAGAGCATCGAGGGTTCGGTCGCGTTCTTCTTCGTCGCATTCCTTTCCGTGCTGGTACCACTCCTTCTCTTCACCCAGGTGGAGCGCACGGAGACCCTACTCGTCTCGCTGACGATCGCGCTCCTCGTCATGATGCTGGAGAGCGTGGCTTGGAATGGACTCGACAACCTCTTCGTCCCGATCGGCGCCTACGCGTTCCTCCAGCTCTACGTCCCGCTCGACGCAACCCGCCTCGCGATCCGGCTGCTCGCGGGCGTCGTCCTCCTCACGTTCGTCTCGGTATGGAGGAAGCGAAGTGCCCTCGACGACTCGGCCCTGGTTGCGAGCGCCATGGTCGGCTACGGCACGCTCATGATCGGAGGGTGGACGTGGGTCGTGGCGCCTCTCGCCTTCTTCCTCGCGGCCCATCTCGTCTGGCCACGGCTCGGAGCTCCCCGCGTCCTCACCGTACAGGGAGTAATCGCAGTCTCGGTCGCGGGGCTCTGCTGGCTCTTCGCGTACGCAGCCACGCACGAAAGCTGGCTGCTCGTCCCGTTCGCCACGTCGTTCGGGACCACGCTGGCGCTCTACGGAGTGTCCCGGTTCTCGAAGGTCTCCGACCGGGACGAGCGAAGTCGCAAGCTGCTCGGCAACCTGATCGCGTCTTGGCTCGCGACCAGCCTTCCCGCAGCCGTCGCGGCAAACGTTCTCGCCCCCCACGAGCCCGGCCCGATGGGCTGGGGACTCCCGGTCGACCTATCGATCACGCTGCTCACGATCATTGCCCTAGCCGCAGTGTTCTTCCGGCTCCTGCCGTGGCTGCGTGGACGCACCTCACCGGAGGACACAGGCAACCTCGTATTCGCGGCGCTCGGCTTGGTTGGGTCACTCATTCCCTGCCTCCGGTGGCTCGTCTGAAACACCGGAGGCAGAGCAACCGCAGGACACCGCAACCGCGCGAGCTCTATCGAACGACGGTGATCGAACCGGTCAGAACGACATCGTGAGCCGACGCCCGAACCTTGTAGATTCCCGCCGCGAGTGAGTTCGGCAGCTCGGTCCGGAGGACACCGTCTCCGGCCCCCCGCTCTAGCCTGGTCGAGTACACGGAGCGCCCACCCGCGTCGAAGACGGACACATCGACCGTCCCCGGCATCTGCCCTTCCAACTCGCTCGGCCAACGCATCTCGAGCATCGACGTCTGACTCGCGCTCACGGGGTTCGGGAGGGACCGGATCGTGTCCAGGTACACCCTCGCATCCGCGGGCAGGTCCGACGTCTCGAAGGGACAATCCTCGACCAGGGTTTCGTAGTACGCGAACCCGTCCCAACTACTGAGGAATAGGAAGTCTCCCGTGGCATTCACGCCGGTCGCCTCATAGAACTGGCCTTCCGGGTAGTTGAAACAAGGCGAGTGCTCGAATGCCGACTTGACGATGACCGGTCCCACGGTTCCGTCCGCCTTGGCATAGCGCACTCCCCAGCCCGAATAGCAGTTCGGCGTGGCCAGGCCAGACATGTATGCGTAGTTCCAGGCGACGAAGATGTCCCCACAGTCCGTGTAGTTGAAATCCATGTCCCCGTTTCCGATGAACACCCCCGGAGCGATGTCGACTGGACCGAGGAACTCGGTCCCTCCATTCGGGAACGAGTAGAAGACATCTTCGGCGACGAGGACTCCGGCGTCCCCTTGATCACTCACCTTGAGGACAAACGGGTACCGGTCGTCCGGGAGCGGTGTCTCCAAGAGAACCGATCCATCGAGGGACATCTGGCGATAGGAGATCTCGCCGGCGGTCGACACGATCATGTGCACCGTGTCATCCGGGCCGATGTCTAGGTTCAGGACCTGACCAAAGTCGTAGGCTCCCGACTCGAGCACGACCGAAGGATTGCTCCCAGAGATCACTGCGAACCGGGGATCGAACGTGACCTGCTCATAGTACTCGAAGTAGATGTCCCCGCTCGCAGTGGGGTAGATGGATCCGGAGTACGCATCGACCGGGAAGGCCGCGATTGGATCTTTGCCCTCTTGGAACACGACGATCGCCGAGCCGAGGCTGTTCGCGGCGAACACGGCCCCGTACGTGCCGTCCGCCAACCGGCAGAACGACCGAAAGTCGGGGTACGGTTCCGAAGGGATCAACGTCTGGGGGTCGGCTTCGATGACTACTTCGTGAGAGCCGCCGTCCGGCGCCACCCGAACGATCCGGAACAGGGGTTGTGTACAAGCCCCGTACATCGCGCCGTCGGCGGACGGGTGGTTGTCGAACCACCAGGAGCCCCATGACGGATACAGGCTCGTTCCGCCTCGAGAGTTCGATGTGAGCGTGAGGGTGAAAGACGCGGCGACAAAAAGTCCTATCGAGCATCGTCTGAGGAGATCTGAACGCATCGCGGAGTTCGTTGGCAGCATTTACGGGTCCTCCGTTCAGGGGGTGACGGGACACGTGAACCGTCTCGCAAGAGTTAGACGAAGGGGAGAGATATCGTACCCCCCTACCCCCCTTGATTGGAAGCGCCAAACACATTCATAGGAGAACATGGTAGGCTCTCGGGTTCTCGGATCAGCGACCCTTCTGGCAGCAGCCAAGAGCCGCCTCCGCCGCCCCAGAATGAGGAGAGGAT
This sequence comes from Candidatus Eiseniibacteriota bacterium, assembly GCA_020633975.1. Lineage (GTDB taxonomy): Bacteria > Eisenbacteria > RBG-16-71-46 > CAIMUX01 > CAIMUX01 > JACKCR01. The sequence continues at coordinate 2,608,255 of JACKCR010000002.1, forward strand.
CTCCGATGCAGTATCGACGACTAGGTCGCTCCGGCCTCCAGCTCAGCCAACTCTCACTCGGCTCCTGGGTCACCTATCACACCCAGGTCGACACGAAGGCCGCTCGCGAACTGATGGCGGCTGCCTTCGACCGTGGAGTCAACTTCTTCGACAACGCCGAGGCCTACGCCGGCGGCCGCTCCGAGGAGATCATGGGCGCCGCAATCCGTGAGCTCGGCTGGGCTCGGGTGAAGTACGTCGTCTCGACGAAGTTCTTCTGGGGGCTAGCGGACGGGCCGAACCAGAGAAACTGCCTCAACCGGAAGTACCTCCGCCAAGCCATCGACGGATCCTTGAAGCGACTGGGACTCGACTACGTCGACCTGGTCTTCTGCCACCGGGCGGACAGCAACACTCCGATCGAGGAAACGGTACGGGCGATGCACGACATGGTCGAGCAAGGGAAAGCTCTCTACTGGGGTACGTCGGAATGGAAGGCCGACGAGATCCGTGCCGCGTGGGAGATCGCGGAACGCCACCACCTCCACAAGCCCGTGATGGAGCAGCCAGAGTACAACCTCTTCCGACGCGACAAAGTCGAGACCGAGTTCGCTCGGCTCTACGAGGACCTCGGGCTCGGCCTCACCACCTGGAGCCCACTCGCTTCCGGATTGCTCACGGGGAAGTACAAGGATGGTGTACCGGAAGGAAGCCGCGGCGCACTCCAGAACATGTCTTGGCTACGCGAGACTCTGACGGATCCGGAGAAGAACGCGAAGGTCGCCCGATTCGCCGAGATCGCGAGCGACCTGAGCTGCACTCCAGCCCAGCTGGCCATCGCCTGGTGCGGTCACAACCCGCACGTCTCGACGGTGATTACGGGAGCCTCCACGACGAAGCAGCTGGAAGAGAATCTCGGCGCGCTCGACGTACTCCCCAAGCTCGACGAGACCGTGGTGTCGCGGATCGAGAGCGCATTCGACGAAAGCTAGTCGGCGAGGAACGCCTCGATCGCTTTGGACCAAGTGGGACCCTGCTCGCGGTCTCTTCGGCCGAGTTCGAGGACTCTTTCGCAAGCCTTCGGCTCGAGCGCCGTTCGCTGGTACGAGACCCGCACCCAGGTCGACTCGGGTTCGGTCTCCACGAGCACGAGGTCGATCCGGACGGCCTGAACCCCGGGCATCACGTAGACATACTGGATTCGACCTTCCGCCCGATCGAATCTCGTGTTCACCCAAACACTCTGGTCGTCGCCTTCCCCTACGGCGAAGACCTCGCCGTCCACATCTTCGGGCGGGTCCGGCCAGAGGAACCGCGGTGACCACTCCTCTCCGGCCCACGCTCGTTCTCCCCAACCACCGAACAGGGGAAACGTGCGCTCCAACGAGGCTCCGACCTGGAAGTCGAACGAGTTCTCGACGTGCGCTTGCTCCATCAGTCGTCTCCCTCCTCCAGGTTGTGCGAGTCGGCTGCCTCGAGCGTCAGCCCGTAGACGGCCTTGAGCTGAGCAATCTCATGGAGCGTCTGCTCGGAGAACGGCGCTCGTCCTTCGAACGTGTGGAGGACGATCCCCTCGAGCAGGTCCCCGAGAGTGATGTCCTTGAGTTCCGCCAGGGCCTTGAGAACCTTGAGGAGTCGCTTCTCCATCCGGACGCCGGTCTGGACCCGCGTGACGACCGTGCTAGGCCGGGGATCTCGCCCTCCCGACGTGTTGACTTCGCTCATCATGGTATCTTTGTACCACGGTAGCATCGACGCCGTCAATCCCGGACGGGGCCGAAGGATCGTGGAAGCTGTGTCAGCGCTTGTGGCGAGCCCCCACCCAACGAGTGCCGAGGTCGGAGAAGTCGCGAAGGCGACCCGCCAGAGTCGCCATGTGGTGCTCGAGGTGCCGTAGGTTCACGAACTGATGCTCGAGCTTCGAGATCTTGTACCAGCTGAAGCCACTCTCGGGGCTGTTCAGATCGAGGGCGTCGACCGCGGCATCCACCATCTGATCGCAATGCTCCCAGTACGCGAGCACCTGATCTCGAGTGTACGGTTGAGGAGTCAGGGGCAGCGTGCTGTCCGGAATCGGATCCCCCGGGATGGCATCCGGGTACTGAACGTTCGACTGCTCCCCTTCCCATGGCCGGAACGCAGCCTCGTCTGGCTGCAAGTAGAGGTGGGTGAAGTAGAGCACGTGGTACGCGTGCTGCCAGTACGGCGCCTTCGGCACCTCGCTGTACCAGAGGTCATCCGGACAGTTCTCGATCGTGCTGCGCAGCATCGCAAGGGATGCGTGGTACTGGCTCTTCAGGACGTTGCGCAGGATCTCCGCCGAGACCATGACCGCATCTTCTTCTTTCGCCAAAGGTCCCTCCCCGCTAGTTCTCCGTCCAGTCGAGTTCCGCGGCCTTGGCCGTCGTGTTCTTCCGTCCGGGATAACTCAGCCAGGTCATCGCCACATTGAGGTCGCGGACGAACTGCTCCGCTTCGATCTTCTTCCCGTCGTCGAACTCGATCTCACCCGTCGAGTGCGCATCCTTGACCAGGGTCAGGTCGTAGCCTCGATCGATTGCGCCGTAGGCCGTGGCCCGGATGCACCAGTTGGTCGCAGCTCCGGCCAGCACGATATGGGAAGCGCCGAGGTCAGCGAGCAACTCGTCGAGGTTCGTGTCCTCGAACGCGGAGTTGTAGTTCTTGTACACGCGCCGTTCCCCCGGGGCGGGAACGAGCTCTGGAACCCACTGCCATTCGGGGCTCTCGCGAACGAGCTCCTCGTCCGCATGTTGGACCCAGATCACGGGAACGTCGTGGGCCCGCGCACTCTCGACGGAGCGGGCGATGTTCCCGATGACTCGGGGCGCCTCCCAGGCCTCCTTCATCACTCCGACTTGAACGTCCACGACGACGAGGACCTTCTTCTTCCCTGCGCGCACGGTTGCCATCGAACCTGCCTCAAGCTGTGACTCGTGTACCGACGAAGCGCCGTCAACGGCGTCCGCCCCGCCTCGATCCGATCTAGCGTAGGAGCTTGAAAGCGTGTGCCCAATCGTTCGACCGGAACCCAGGAATGCACCATAGCATGCAGAGCGGCTCGATCGCGCGCGCCGCCTCGACCGCACCCATGTCTTCGGTCTCCCAACCGAACTGAGCCAAGACTTCGGCAACCTGCGCCTTCGCATCTGAGTCGTTCCCGCAGATGAACATGGACGGCTTCCCGCCGGGAAGGGAGGGATTCACCATCAACGCACTTCCTACTGAGTTGAACGCCTTCACGAATCGAGCAGACGGAAAATGTTTCTGGAGAGTCTCCATTAGAGAATCGTTCGGCCCAGTGAAGAACTGGAGTACGCCGTTCACCGGCGGAGCGTCCGCAATCGGGTTCGTTGCATCGATGACGGTCTTCTCGGCGAGAGCGGCCGTGCCGGCGAGCTTCACTGCGTCGAGAGCCGCGGTCCCTTTGACGGCGAGGACGATCAGATCTCCGAATGCAGCGGCCTCCTCGAACCCGAGGACCCGAGCCGCGGAGTGTTCGGTGTTCCAGCTCTCCAGTTTCTTCGGGTCGCGCGTTCCGAGTGCGACTTCGTGACCGTGGGCGAGGAATCCGGCTCCGAGCGTTTGGGCTACGACTCCAGAACCCAGTACTGCAACCTTCATTCGAAGACCTCCGTGGATGAGAGAGGGCGCATCGAGGGAACGCGCAAGAGATGCTCGCGGAGAGACGAGGTTTCGGGGGATCTAGGATCGGGGAGAGATTGCGTTGTTCAGCGGACTCGAGTGGATACGCAGTGGGCGGATCGCCCCGCCCACTGCAGAGCCCCCCACCCAAACGCGACCGAGTCACGACCGCGAGCGTCAGGGGAGGGCGTCTTGAACTAGCATGAGGCTACTCCCGGACGACGATCTTTCGCTGGTCGACTTGCCCACCGGCATCCATGACGGCGAAGTAGATGCCCGCGGGAAGCGGCTGCCCCTGCTCGTTCCGAGCGTCGAACCGGATCGAGTGAACACCTGCCGACTGGACGCCGGCATCCAGGAACGCCACCTCTCGACCGTTGACGTCGTAGATCGAGAAGAACACCTCGCATTCCTCTTCGACGCGATAGATGAGCAGAGTCCAGTCGACGAACGGGTTCGGGAGGTTGGGTTCGATCCTCGTACCGTGTTCGCGAACCTCCTCATCCGGAACCTGTGACGTCGGCGGCGTGATCAAGGCTTCGTTCATGAAGCGGGTCTCGACGTCTCCGCCCACGGGACGCACCGTGTACCTCACGAGCGCGGCACGATCCAGCGGATCGATCCACTCCGGCCCCGGTACGTCGGAGAACGGAATCTCGAGGATCGTCTCTTCTCCGGGACTCAGGATCTGCGGATCACCCGCAACGGGAGTCCACGGCAACCCACCTAGGTTGTCCCAAGTCAGGTCTTCGAGAGGGAACTCGTTCTCGAGAGCCACGTAGTCGCGACTGACTTCGACTTGGCCAGGCCAATACGTCTCCGAGAGCAGGATGATGTCGAAGATCGGCCCACCCGGCACCGGCTGCCAGAACTGCCACGGAACTGGCACCTGGCAGGTGTCGATCCGTGTCCAGTATGCCTGCACGGAAGGCAACGTGTTTGGATCGAGCATGACCTCAGGACCAAACTCGAGGCCGAAGTGATAGGTCTCACAGAAGTCGAAGGTGTCGTACTTGTCGAGCCAGGTCACCTCCAAACCTCCAGGAAGCCCCGGGAACATTCCGGGTGGGAACCTGCGGAAGAGGGGATCCACGCCCCAGGCCGAGAACGGCGGAGGCGGCCCCGGGATCTCGAGGTCGTACCACCATCTGACCATCCCCGGGTCGAGCCAATCGCCAAAGAAGTCGAGCTCCAGGTTGTCGAAAGAGGTACCTGGAATGTTGTTGTGGAGGTCGAAGTTGACGAGCACGCTCACGATCTCTGGCTGGAACGGCACGAGCACGGCCTCGGTGACGAAGCGTACATCGGTGTCTCCATTCTCGCGCGTGACCGTGTAGCGAACCAGCACGGCAGCCATGTCTGGTGGACGAGGAATCGGCAGATCCATCATGTCGCCCGGCGCGAGTAGGAACTCGTCCCCCGGCATCCACTGGAGCGGCAGGGTATCGAACTGCAGCTCCTCGAGCGGTATCGGGTCCGGATTCACAGCCCACTCACGGCGGATCCAGACGGGCCCTTCGTCGAAGGTCGGCGAGAAGACGATCCGATCGATGATCAGTCCTTCGTCCTGTACGACCCACCACTGGAAAGGAACCGGGATCTGACGGTCCTTGATCACTCGAGTCCAGTATGCCTGGACCGACATCGGCGGCAGAGCAGGGTCGACTTGAACCCCAAAGTGTCTCCATTCGCAGTACGGGATCGGCTGCGAGCGATCGAGCCAGAGAACCTCTGCGCCGAGATCCACGCCACCGATCTTGATGTCGTCGAATCGTGGCGGACTCCCCCAGCCAGGGAAGAAGCCGGTGAAGTCATCGGGATCGATATCGCCGAGGATGTCGAGTTCGAAGTTGTCTGCCTCGTCGAAGCAGCCTTGATGGACATCGAAGTTCGAGAGCGATCCTCGGATCGCCGTCTCTTGCTGCGCAGTTACGGGCAGCGGAAACGCCCATGTGAGCAGTGCCGCTCCCAAGAACGTGCCGAGAATCCAACGCATGGTCACTCTCCTTCCTGACGAGGGACGCCTGACTCGGCGTCTCTCCATCGCACCGGAACAAGGGAAGTGGCCGGCGCGGTGTCGGAAGGAAGGGACATCGGGGGCGGTGGGCGGCCGGTTCGGTTCTGTGGACGCGGTCCGGTCCGACAGACGGCTCGTCCGCGACTGGAGTGGGGCCCACGGACGACAAGCCCACCGGTCTTGTCCCACGAGTGTTCCCGGGACATCGCGCCGGCGTGTGCGCGGGGGTAGTCGAGTGCGGTCACTCCGTTGGAGACGAAGATGGGTGTCCCGAGGCAGGAAGCGGCGGTCGGCGCCGACGGGTCCGGACGATCACGAGCGGGAGGTACGTTTCCCCCACGCGATCCGGATGTAGCGGGGTGACATTCGTCTCGAGCGTTCCCCGAACTCCAAAGGTACGCCTCTGGTGCCGCACGGGGAACTTAGGATGACTGATGCTCGAGATGTCGCACGTCGATGCTACCACCGTGACGCTCACGAACGGGGCGTCGTCGGCTCCGACGTTCGCCAGCGCCGATGACGTCCACCGGCCGCGGGCAGAGTCCGTCAGCTGCCCTGGCTCGGGACGAAGTCGGTACGGAACACTCTGAGTCCGAAGTCGGACCCCACGCTCCCGATGATCCGGGTGGCCGCGCGCTCCTCATCCGGCGGGACGTCGGCGAGAGTTCCAGTGAGATCCACGGTGAAGCTGCGGTCGGCGGCGTATCCCAACAAGCTCCCTAGCCCCACGTCTGTCGTGCGAACGAACACGCGGAAGGGAGGCGCCAAACGTGGGAGCGCAAAGACGAAGAAGCCATCGCCCTCACGTTCCACCCCTCCGGAGAAGGTGTAGCGTTCTCCGATCGCGAACGTGGTCGGATCATCGAATCGAATCTTCGCCGATTCGAGGCCTGGTGCGACCCGTGCCCTCTCGAGCGGGATCACCGCCGCGTTGTTCCAAGATCCATCCGGACGCTGCACGCGGATCCCGTCGGAACCACCCCGTGTATCGAACTCGAGTGCCGCTCCCGGAAGCTGGAACTCGTTCATGAGCGTCTCTCCGATCCCCTCGGATCGGATGAAGTAGGCGCGATCCCCAAACCCGGCGAGAACGACGCTATCACCGCCTCGGTTCAGCACATCCTTGGGTGACACAGGAACGGAGAATCGGTCTCCGTCGGAGAACCGGAGCGCGAGGCGATCCGAGAACTTCGGCTCCACGTACGGAGTGGCAGCGGCGGAAAGGACGTCACCCAGACCCGCTTCGATGGCAACGGCCTCCCTCGTCTGGAGCCAAAAGTACGCTGCCGTCGCAAACAGTACGAAGCTGACGACTCCAGCCACGACCCGCCCTACGACCGGTTCCCTCAGGATCTCCGAGAACGATTCCGTGAACTGCCCTGGCTGATCGACGTGGTCCACTTCGTGAAACTTGTACGTCCAGGATCCCTGTTCCGTCCTCCCACCGTTCGCGAGGAGGCGGCTCCGCTGTTCCGTGGTGAGTGATCCAGGTGGGAAGTAGAGCCAATCCCAGAGCGGGTTGGTCCGGTAGCTGTTCGCGGGAGGTTCCTGTCCCAACAGGAATCGAAAGACCTTACGCGCACCCGTCCTTCCGTCCGGCACGCCCTCGATCGCCCAGGACCCGTCTTGTCCGAGTAGCACCTCGATAGGGTGGTAGTCCTTCAGCATGGCATCCTCCGATCCAAGCCGTCTGCCGCGAGAAGGACCTGTGACGAGCTACGCCTTTCGGTCCTCCGCCCATCGGAGCTAACTATAGGAGGCTTCGCAGACCCTGAAATGCGGGGTTTCCGAGGGATGAGCGCCCCGGCCCCTTCGTCGCGAAGTTCGAGGAGGCCGCGCGTTCGGTCGACGATCAGTACCCGAGGGACGTATCCACTTGGTTGGGCATGTCGTCTCCACGAGCGGCGAATGCGAGGAGTTCGGCCAACGCAGTCGCGCGCAACGTCTCTGTTTCGGTGGTGTCTCCACCCCGATGCGGACTCATGACGACGTTGTCGAGAAGGTGGAAGGGGCGATTCGACGGGCTGTGGCAACTCCGGTCGTCTTCCTCGCGTGGGTAGCGATACCAGACGTCGAGACCCGCTCCCGCGATCCGTCCAGACTCGAGCGCCGAGAAGAGCGCATCCTCGTCGACGATCGGCCCGCGTGCCACGTTGACGAGAATCGCGTCACGAGGGAGAAGATCGATCTCCGTGGGACCGATGAGTCCGCGCGTCTCGTCCGTGAGCGGAACTGTTACGAAGAGGACCTGAGCCTGCGGCAGGAGTTCGTGCAGTGACGACGACGACCACAGCTCGATGCCGTTCGCATCATTCGGTCTCCCCATCTCGAGTGACGCAGAACGCGACACAGCGGTGACCGACATTCCGAGCGCGGCGCAAACCTCGCCCAACCTTCGGCCGATTGCACCGAACCCGAGGATCACCGCGGTTCTTCCCGCGAGGAGGAAGTTTCGATCCGTGTCGTTCCGGCCGACCCAATCCCCGGAGCGGAGAGCTCGATCGATCGGCACCACGCGACGCGCGACCGCGAAGAGCAGCGCGAGCGCGAGCTCGGCGGTGGCCGGTGCGTTGTGGTGCAGATTGTGGAGCCGAAGCTTCGGATAGCGACGGACGAGCTCGAGGGTCCGCCGCGAAACTCCGGCCCAGGGAACCACGACGCCGAGAAGCCTGGGGCTCGCGGTCAGCTGCTCCTCGGTCGGTACGCCTTCGACCAGCCAGTCGAACTCGGCTTGCTCGGGAATCTCCGGACCTACCGAGAGTTCGATCCTCGGGTCGAGCCGTTCCCTTAGAGTGTGTAGGAACTCATCCCTGGGAGGACGAGGAAGGAACACCTTCATCGGAGACACCGGTACCCGGAGTACCCGAGAGGTGAGAGCATCTATCGGACCACGACGATCTTGGTCGACGCCTGTTGCGTCCCGGCCTCCGCACGCCCGAAGTACACGCCCGGATGGAGCGTCCTCGGGGCCCAGGGGAGGAGATGCGTACCTGCCTCCATGGACTCGTCGACGAGGGTCGCGACCTTTCGCCCACCTGCGTCGAACACGTCGAGCCGAATGTGCTCGGACGTCGAAAGCTCGAGTCGGAGACTCGCGGTGCCGGCAGTCGTCACGGGCTGTGGGAACGCGCTGAGGTGCAGCCGGAGCGAACCCGGGGCCGTTTCCGACGTGTCCGCGAGGAGATCGCGGAGGAGATACCGGACCGTTCGGATCTGCTGGGGCTGGAACGTCATGGTCACGGTGCCGAGAATCACGGGCAGGTCGTACTCGTCCGTCTCGATGTGCGTCGTGGCCACCGCCGAGTCGATATGGAAGGGTGTGCTCGGTGCAGAGGTGAGGACACGGACCGCGTCGTCCGCATTCCAATAGCGGGCGATGACACCGGATTCGATCCCTTCCTCTGCTGGCTTGAGAGCCCAGAGGAGCACGTCGTCGTTCGAGTCTTGGAAGAAGGAGGCTCGGCGCGGATCGAAAGGCGCGACAGTGCCACCGGTCACACGGGTGGCGACGAGGGGATTCTGGTGTGCGAGGGAAAACGCCATCGCTTCGCTGCCGTCGAAACCGTCATGGACCCTCAGAGCAAACCGGTTGAGGAAGAAATCGTCCCCGCCCTGCGCGGTGATCCCGAGATTCCCGATCGGGCGCATCCCCACGATCATTTCGACGCGCGGTGTCGACGTGTCTACTGAGGGAATCGTGCTGTTTCCGAACTTGAAGAACGACGAATCCCAATTGGACAGGGTGATCCCGCGGCCCGTCTCCGACAGGTCGACGAAGTGGTTGGCAGTGAGGTAGTCGACCCGCACGTTCTCGTCGGCGTAGTCCCCCCCGTCTGCCGCGTGCTTCGCCGTAGCGATCATCCCGACCTCTTCGTGCCGAAGCGTGAAGTCGGAGAGAGCGAAGTCGAACTCCTGGGAAACGAACCCGGTGAAGTTCTCCGTCACTCGGGATTCCATCTCGACGCGATCGACCAACGGATGGAACAAGGTGACGAGCGTCTCGTGAGCCGGACTGCCGCCAGCATCGACTCGAAGGGTGGCCGAGACGGGACCGTCGGCCAGAATCTCCGCGCTCCCATTGCCGCTCCCGATGTCGAGAAGGTTCGTCGCCGCCCACTCGTGCGACGTTGCGAGATCGACGAGACTCTCGATCTGGCCACGCGCGCCCAACGTCACGGAGTAGACACCGTTGTTCATGGTCGCGCCGTCGAGCGACACCGCGTGGGGAAAGTTCTGCCCCGCGCCGGGCCGCACTTCATACACCCGGTACCCGACAGATGGAACGGCCGAGGCGAGAATCTGCGCGTGCCGTACACCGTCCAGGAACACCTCCTGGGACGGTACTTGTGCCGAAGTCAGGACATCGACGACGTGGAACGGCCCCCCGCTCCCGATCGGCAAGTAGGCAACGTCGTTCCTTTCGAAGGAGAGAGGATTGAAGACGGCATAACGCTCGGCACCGGACGGGTTCGCGACTCGATCTCCTAGAGCCTGGAGAGCGTCGGAGTAGAGCGGATCGATGTAGTCGTGCAGGATCTGGAGCTGGTCGCGCTGGAACTGCTCCCGCGCCGCCTCTCCCACCGGTCCATTCGCGGTCCAGTCGTGCTCGTAGAAGAGCCCACACGCGTTGAACGCCGCATCCCTCGCCGCTTCGCGCCCCGACATGAACCCGGGATCGTCGAAGGAAACGATCGTCGCTAGCGCTTCTGCCGTGCGAAGCCGCTCGAGCGTCCGCCGAAAGTCGGCCGTGACTTCTGCCATCGTGGCCGTGAGGAGATCCCACTCGTTCCCGAAGCTGCCCGAGAAAGTCTCGATCTCACTCCCGTGATTCGCCAAGAAGTCCTCGAAGAAGTCGGTCTGGTTCGAGACGATCACGCGGCGGTTCGCGTCCGAGAGATCGAGGGACGCGTCGATGATGTTCTCGGTGTAGGTGCTGAGCGCATCCCATCCGTAGCCGAAGGCACCGGCGACAGGCCAGGGCCAACGGCTCGTGAAGTCCGGATCGTTCTCGATGACGTCGACCACGTCGTAGGGATATCTCGCTTCCGCGTAGCCTCCCATGCTCCGGTTGTCACCCAGAAGCGTGTTCCACTTCATGCACACCGAAGCGCCGTCGGGACCGGCGAAGTGGTAGATCTCGCGAGGACGGTCACCGTAGTCCATCGCGGTCGCACAACCGCAGACGCCCTTCCACGCATACTTCGCGCCGGAACCTGCCCAGAGCGAGGCCACTCCCGCGGGCATGGTCTGGTTCTCGATCGCTGACACGAGTGGGAACCTCAGGTCGTAGCGTCGTTCGAGACGTCCCGCGTAGTACATGTTGCGGAGAACCGCTTCCGTCGGCATGGCTCCGTAGAGTTCGACGAGAGTGTGGAGTGGCATCGTGATGGTGCCCGCACGCAGGTGATCGATGAGTCGATCGAACTCCGCGGCGCTCTTGTTCTGCTCGTACTCCCAAACCCAGTAGCTGCCGTCGCAGTTGAACCGGCCCTGAGAATCGGCCGGGTTGGTCTGGGTGTCCTCGGCCTGCTGCATGTAGAAGTCGAGCATCGAGAGGAACGCCGCCCGGTACTCGACGTCGTCTCCCTTCCAGAAGTAGTCGGTATGGTCGTCGTTGGCGAGATAGATCCGCGACTGCTGTGCCCAGGCGTCCGGAACGAGACCGATCAGGACGAGGAGTAGGGCAAACGACGTGACGATCCGGAAGGAACGCTGGAGAACGGTTCGGGGCATTCTGTGTCTTCCCAAGCTGTCGATCGGTGCCCGGCGCGCCCCACCGTCGACGTGGAGTCGCTAGGGGAAGACCCCATTCGCGCCGCCCGAAGAGCCAGGGCGCAAGGTGCCCCGATCTTCGACTGATTGGCCCCGTCCCGTGAACTACGAGTATACAGGATTCTGTACTCGCGGAGCGAGAATCCTAACTCGCCTGGGACGCAACAATCTCTCCCGCAACTAGTTGCGCGCGCCGCAGGATTTGATTGTTGTGAACGGGCCAGGGATGGATCTGGGCGCTCGAAGCCACCCAAAGCCCCGGCGCCGGGCAGGTCTCGGGCATCCGCTCCCGATAGTCTGTCGTGTGGATCGGCTGAACGAACGGCGCCCGTTCGACCGCGCTCTCCAGGATCCAAGCGTCGTCGAACTCGGGGAACACCGTCCGGAGCGACTGCCGAAACCTCAGGGAGACCTCATCGTCCCCAAACTCTGCCCAAACGTCTCCGGGTGCGAGGTACCTCGGCAGGTAGACGACCGAAGCTCCCCCGAACTCCCCGTCCGGTGCGAGATGTGTGGACTCGATGATGCCGGTGAACGGGAGCGCCGGATCCCCAAGGTTGAGGATGTAGAACTCGGTCAGAGGCCGATCGAGGAGCAGGATCTCGCAGACGACCCCGAGCCCCTCCACGTCACCTCCGAGCCCGCGCAGCGTCTCTCCCTGAGCCAACCGTGCGAGGACCTTGGGAGGCAAGGTCGACACGACGACGTCGAACTCTAGGGACGCGTTTGTCGATCCGAGAATCTCGATACGCCAGGGTCCAGCGGCTCCGCCCTCGGGTGGCCCGCCATCGTGAGTGACGGGGTCGGGCCGCTGAACACCACGCGCTCCAGGGAACGCATCCGTCCCCAGCGTCGCCTCCGAGTCGAGCGAGGTGATCGTCGCATTCGTGCGCACGACGCCACCGCGGCGTTCGACATCCGCCACGAGGGCGTCGATCAGCCCCTGATACCCCCCGCGCAGGTATCCCATCATGCCGGGAGAGAGATCCTTCGCGAGACCGGAATCGTCCCGAGTGCCGGCCTGGAGTCTATGGATCGTCGCCCAGATGAACGTCGCAGAGACGCGCGGCGCCGCGTCACCGAGCTTCGCGCGGAGGAGCGGCGCCCACATCTTCTCGTAGATGGAACGTCCACAGATCCGTGTCAGCCAGGACTCGCAGGTCTCACCTTCGATCGAGCGCCAGTCCCCGAGGCGCTGCGCTCGGAAGACGGCGAGCCCGAGCCGGACACGCTCCGGGAAGGACAGCACCGGGAAGCGAAGCAACTCGAGGGGGGTCGAGACGGAATGGATCCGGCCGTCTTGGAAGAACCCGCTCTTGGTGCGACGCCACGCGAGCTTCGGCCCAAGACCGAGCTCGTCTACCAACCGGAGAAGTGCGGAGTCCGTCGGAAGGATCGTGTGGTAGAACCGGTCGACCGTCCGCCCGCCGAGTTCGCGGCTGACGGACACGCCGCCCGGCCGCGCCCCCGCCTCGAGCACCGTGACTTCGTACCCATGGCCAAGGAGTTCTCGAGCTACGTTGAGCCCAAGGAACCCGCCACCGAGAACCGCGACGCGTGGCCGACGACTCACGCTCGTATGACGCCTGGACCGTGCGGGTCGCTCACGATGACGAGTGACACGCCTTCCCGACCGTAGACTCTCGAGCAGCGATGACACGTCCACCTCGCGTCGGGACTGGCAGCGAGGAACTCGCCGTGACTCACGAGTCGAGGTCCGCACGCGCAGAGCATGCCGACGGGACGAGCCGGATTTCCCACGACGAGGGTGAAGGGCGGAACGTCGTGCGTCACGACCGACCCCATGCCGACCATCGAGAAGCGCCCCAGGGTGAGGCCTGGACCGATCGTCGCCTGCGCACCGATGGTGACGCCGTCTTCGACGATGCAGCGGAGCGTTTCTTCGGTTACAGCGGAGGTCTCGAGCCCGCGAAGTTCCTTGTCCAACGCACGAGGGTAGAGATCGTTCGTGAACGTCGTTCCCGCGGAGATCATGACTCCGCTTCCGATCTCGACCTCCGCACAGATGTAGACCATCGCGTTGATCTTGACGAAGTCGCCGATCGGGACGTCGTAGGCGATGTAGCTCTTCTCGCCGACGATCGTGTCGTGACCGATTCTGGCGCCATGCCGGATGTGGACGTTGTCCCAGATAGACGAGCGCGGTCCGATCGACACGCCTTCTTCGATGAGGGCTGTCGGGTGGATCCGCGCCGTCTCGTGGATCGCGCCGTTTGGGGCCACGCCTCTACTCCTGCGGAACCTTCCGCCAACTCCCGTCGTCCGCCGACTGATAGGCAGCCTCGATGACGAGCACCGATGCGAGCGCGTCGTCCGAGGAGATACGAGCGGGCTCCTTGCCGGCACAATGGTTGACGAAGTTGTCGAGTTGGCTCCGGAACGCGAGGTTCTTGTCGTACCCGTTCCCGAACTGGACCCAGGTGGTCTGGTGATTCTGTCGGTACTTGGACTCCCTCCAGCCGAGCGAGAGCATCCCCTCCGTCCCCCAGATCTCGACGTAGGAGGAGAGTTCCTTGTGGATCGACCAACTCACGTCGACCATTCCCGTCGCCCCACTCGCGGAACGGAACGAGAGGTGGCTCGTATCCTCGACCTCGATCGCCTGGATCTTGGGGCCGTGATACGCGGACACGTCGGTGATCGGGCCGAGGATGAACCGCGCGATGTCGACCGAATGGGTCCCGTTGTCGATCAGGACGCCCCCGCCGGCGATCTCACGCTTCGAGTTCCAACGCTGACGAACGTCGAGCCAGTTCGCAAACGTGTTCTCGAACCGGACCGGGGCTCCGAGGATCCCTGCCTGAACGATGGACCGCGCCTTCGAGACGTCGTCGACGTAGCGGAACTTGGACGCCATCATGAGCCGTCGGCCGTGCTCTCTCGCCTGCATCTGCATCTCGCGGATGTCAGCCCCCGAGATGGCGACCGGCTTCTCGCAGAGCACGTGAGCGCCGTTGCGGAACGCCTCGATCGCGATCTCTTTGTGCGTCACGGGCGGGGTCGCGATGACGACGCCGTCCAGTCCCTCGGAGGTGAGCAGAGCTTTGGGGTCCGTGTACGACTTGCACCCGTAGGCTTCCGCCGACGCGGCGACGACGGCGGGCTCGGTGTCGCAGACAGCGACGAGATCGAGCCCCGAGACTTCGTTCAGGTTCGCGAGGTAGGTCTGGGCGATCCGCCCTGTGCCGATGATCCCGAGACGAAACGGATTGGACATCTCACACCCCCGTTCCGAGGACGTTGCGCTCTGCCTCGGCAATCACCTCGGCGATCGAGTCGACGAGGTCATCGGTGAAGAATTCGTTCCACGGAATCACGATTACGTGCGCGAGACCGTCGTACGCACCGGGGAACGTCTTCGGGTCGTAGACGATCGGATCCCGACCCGCCATGTGCGGCCCTTCCCAGGGCCACTTCGACTTTCCGAAGCTGACCCGATCCCGGATGACCTGACACTCGAATGCGGGCTTCGAGATGTAACGAGGAGCGCACTGCACACCACGCTCGCGGATCGCGCCGGCGAGCCGTGTGAGGTCGTCGCCCTGCGCAGCGATCCGGATCGGATAGCGCCAGTAGACGTGCTTGGACTCCGCCGTAACGACCGGGGCCTCGATCTGCGACAAGCTCGCGATCGCATTCGACAGCCGCGTCGCAGTCCGGTTCCGACGCTCGACCACTCCGGGGAGCTTTGCGAGCTGCGGAACGAGGACCGCGCCCTGGAGTTCCGTCATCCGGTAATTCGGGGCGAGGAAGTAGTGGTCTGGATTGGAGTCCCCGTAGCCCCATGCCTTGTTCACGAAGAGGAACATGCGACGCGCGTAGTCCGGGTTGTTCGAGACGACGATTCCGCCCTCGCCGCTCGTCATGTGCTTGGACTGCTGGAAGCTGAAGCAACCGATGTCGCCGATGGTTCCGCAGAGTTTGCCCTTGTAGGTGGCCATGAACGCCTGCGCGGCGTCCTCGATCACCGGAATGCCGTGTTCCTTGGCGAGCGCGAGGATCGGGTCCATGTCACACGGGTTGCCGAAGAGGTGCGTGACGATGATCGCCTTGGTGTTCTTCGTGATCCGCGGACGGATCGTCTCTGCTGTCACGTTGAGACTCACCGGATCGACGTCGGCAAAGATCGGAATCGCGCCCTGGAGAAGGATCGCAGTGATCGCGCCCATGTCGGTGATCGGAGTCGTGATGACTTCGTCACCCGGCTCGGGATCGACTGCGGCTACCGCCGTGTGCACCGCGGCGCTCCCGCTCGCGAGAGCGATGGCCCGATCCACACCGAAGACCTTCGCGAACTCCTCTTCGAGGCGAGGAACCATCGTTCCACGCGTCGACGTGAGGTGACCGGATGCGATCGCCTCCTTGAGGAGTGCCAGTTCCTCCTCGCCGAGGTCGCGACCCGAAGAGTCGCCATCCGAAGGAAGCTGGATCATCTGTGCCATCCTCGTCTCTCCTCACTGGCGGGCGAGATCGCTCCGCCTTCCGTTCTGAACCCGAACTGACGGTGACTGATGCCCGTCTTCAACTCACGACCGAGAAAGCCGAGGTGCTCCCGGATTACCGAGAGGGTCCGCAGCTTGCTCTGTCCATAGCGGCGCACGGAGAGATTGGTCGGGAACTCCGCGACTCTGAAACCGGACCTAGCGGCCCCGATCAGGATCTCCGTGTTACTCAAGAAACCATCGGAAGTCCAAGCGACCTTCTCAAGAACCTCCCGCCGGTATGCCCGGAAGAGGCTGGTGTAGGTCCACACCTTGACGGGGGATACGGCCCGGTACAGCCGAGAGAGCGTCTTGCTGAGGAAGAGACGCCACGCCGGCACGTTCAGAACCCGACCCTCCGGGTGATAGGGAGACCCCGTGACGAGATCGGCCTCGTCCAGATAGCGGATCAACTCGGGGAGACAGGCCGGGTCGTAGGTGCCGTCCGCGTCGAGCACGGCGATGATGTCACCGTGTGAGGCCTCGAACGCGCTTCGTAGTCCTGCGCCGATCCCGCGCCGGGACTCGTGCCGAACGAGAATGCAGTCCGTGCGGCCGTCCGCCAGCTCGGACAAGATCCGCCAAGTCGCGTCCCCGCTCCCATCATCGACGAAGATGTACTCGAGCTCGCAGCCTTCCGGCACGAGCTGAGCACTGGTCTGGAATCGTTCCCAGAGTCGGGGAAGGGCCTCTTCCTCGTCGCAGCAGGGCACGACGAGCGAGACCAGGGTGCGGGTCATTTCGGGCATCAACTCCGGCGGCCGGTTGATTGGCTAGGAATCCGCGCCTCCTTCGGGAGGGCGATTGGAGAGTCGTCGTTTACTCTTCTTACTGTTTCGGCAGGCAGTGGTCCTTCCGCAAACCGAACCGTCGAGTCTACCTCTTCTCTCCGGCGGCGTGGCCTAGCTCCGTACGCCACGAATCCGACGCTTCGAGATCGTCTTCCACGGCAACTCTTTCCCAGCGCCGGGGAGGTCCCGGGAACGGGAAAGGAATTGTCGCCAAGTCCGCCGGGGCCCAAGATCCTCGCCCGAGCGAACGACAAAGAGTGTATCACGGAGGAGGCGCTCCCAAGTTGGGTAAGTTCCCGCAACGCAACGACCAAAAGGGGCCAAAACCGCCTGCGGCAACGCGGGTGACGGACCCCGCGGGCCTCGTGGCGGCTCTCCGCGAGCCCCGGCTCTGGGTCGCGTTGATCCTCGCCCTCGGAGTGACCTGGCTCCACGAGGGTGAGGTCGTCCCCTGGCGGAACGAGTTCTTCTACCTGATCCGGCTCTTCCGTACCTACCAACCGAGCTACATACCCGTCGATTGGACGCTCGCGGGAGGCGCCCCCGAGCACTTCGCGTTCAACCACGTTTTTGGGCTCCTCGGCTTCGTCCTCCCTCCACCCGCCGTCGCCTGGACGGGGCGACTCCTCGTCTGGACCTCGAATCTGGCTCTCTTGCTCCTTCTGGCGAGGCGGCTCGGAGTCGGACCGCTTCTCACACTCGGCTCGCTAGTCGTCTGGATCGGCTGGGGACAGTCACTCGTCGCTGATAGCTGGGTGCTCGGAACGTTCGAGGCCAAGTGCATTTCCTATGCGTTCCTCTTCGCCGCGCTCCTGCCCCTTCTGGATGGACGGATCCGGCCGGCAGGTTTCCTCGTCGGTCTCGCCTTCACCTTCCATCCCTCGGTCGGACTCTGGGGAGGCGTGGCCGTCTTCGCTGTGATCGTTCTCGAGCTATCGGGTAGGTTCCGGGCCGAACCTCCGCGCTGGACGGAGGGAGTCGTTGCCGCCGGGCTAGCGCTTCTGGGAGCCGCCCCCGGTCTCTTCGCGACGGTGCCGATGGTCCTGAGCGAACACGCCGCGACGCTGTCGGATTGGGAGCTCATGACGCGGGTGAAGATGCCTCACCATCTGGACCCGGAAACCTGGCCGCTTCGAATCCTCGCCGTCTTACCGCTCCTGCTCGCCTATCTCGGCGTGCACGCCTGGCAGTCGAAACGCCCGGCCTGGCGCCGGCTGTTCGCGTTCCAGGTGGCGATCGCTCTGCCGTTCTTCGCAGGCCTCCTCCTCCGGGAGATGGAGTCCTACCAGCTCCTCTCCTATTTCCCGTTCCGACTCTTCCCACTCCTCACTCCGCTCTTCTTCCTCTTCGCCCTTCTCGAGAGCGCCTCACGCGGCGCGAGCGGGTTCCACCGGGCATCCGTCGTCCTCGCGGGCGTGGCGCTGCTCAGCTTGCCGGAACCGTTCAGCTCGTACTCACACGCAGTGCATCGACGGATCGATCCGACGGACGACCTGCCGGCCGACCTTGCCGAGTGCTACTCCTGGATCGGGACGAACCTTCCGGAGACCGCGCAGGGCATCGCGCCGCCCGGCCTCGACCGCGAGTTCTGGTATCGCGCGGAGCGGGGACTCGTCGTCTGCTCGGAGTTCCAAACGTACGATCGGCTGAGCGAGTGGCGGCGTCGGGTGGAACTCCTCGGTGGCGAGATGCTCGTAGGACCGAAACGAAGGCCTTCGCTCACCCGGCACTTCGAGTCGATACCTCAGGAAGAGATGCGGAGTATCGTGGACGACCTATCGCCCGACTTCCTCGTCACGAACGCGCAGTACGACTGGCCGGTCGCGCACCAGGCGGGCGCGTACAAGGTCTACCTCATCCCCGCGATAGACTAGCCGGCCGCCGACAACCCGGTAGGAGACTGGACGCCGAAGTCCGGCGAGCGGCGGCGAAGAGCGTCCTGCGACGCGCGTGCCGCGTGCCCCGACATCGTGACGATCTCGTACCTCTCCGCGAACTTCGCGAGGAAGTCCCGCGCCCACGCCCGCTTCTTCTCGCCCGCGATCTGCATCGCCGGGAAGAACGCCAGCTGCGGCACGTCGTCGCCACCCAGGAAGTCCAGCGGATGGAGGAGCAGCGAGGGCGCGACACCGCCGAGGCGACAGAGTCCAAGGCTCGTATCCAAGTAGAGGTTCGAGAGCCCATGGGAGCGCATGCTCGCATAGAGCAGGTAGCTCAGGTGGAACGGTAGCTTGAGGAACGGCGACGTCGTGACGGGGATCTCGAGGAGCTGCTCGTCTCCCAGATGCCAGAGGTACGACCCGCACGGTCGAAACCCGTCGACGAATCGCCCGAAGAGGATGCTCCGCTTCGCCCGGTCGGATCCCGAGAGCTTCGCCGTCTGGAAGTAGTAGTGCCGCGCGAGTGGTCCCAGGTACATCGGCAGCGTGCTCGCGTCGTACTCGTAGCCGCGGCGCTTCAACGTTCGCAGCGTCGCTTCCGACAGCGAGAAGCCCGGTCCCCGGAAGCCGCGCGGTCGCTTCCCCGTAGCGTCTTCGATCGCCTCCTCCGCCTGGGCCAGCTCGGTGTCGAGTTCCTCGTCCGAGTAGAGATGAAGCCACGGTTCGTGGCGGAAGGAGTGGCTCGCGATGTCGTGCCCAGCATCCGCGATGGTGCGAAGGAGGGCCTTGCGTTCCGGCCGAGCCGCGTCCTTGCCCACGATGAAGAACGTGATCGTGAGTCCTAGATCGCTCAGGAGATCCAAGACCAACGGCACGAACGAGTCGAGATAGGAAGGCATCTCCTCCCAACCCGACTCACCGTGGATCATGAGGTAGGTCCAGAGATCGTCTAGATCGAGCGACATCGACGCATAGGGCTTCACGAGTTCACGAACTCCTCTACGAGCATTGCGATCTTCTCGGCCGCCGTTCCCTCGCCGAACGGATTCGGGATCGAAGTCGCGGCCTGGATCCAGCGATCGTCCGCATGAAGCTCCGCGAGACGGCGCCGCAGCACTTCCGGATCTCCACCGACCAGCTCGGCGATTCCGGACTCCACAACCTCGGGACGTTCCGTGTTCTCCCGCAACACGAGGAGCGCCTTTCCGAGAGACGGAACTTCCTCCTGCACTCCTCCCGAGTCCGAGACGACGAGCCAGGCGCTCTGAAGCAGGTGCAGGAAGTCCGAGTAGTCCATCGGGTCGAGAAGGTGGATCCGCGGGGCGCCTCCCAAGATCTCCTCGGTCGGACGGCGCACCGATGGATTGGGATGGACCGGGAAGAACAGTTCCACGTCGGCATGCTCCGAAACGAACTCCTTCAAGACCGCGAGATTCCCTGACATGAGGTCACCGAACGACTCGCGACGGTGCGTGGTGAGGACGAGCCGACGCCTCCCCTCGCTCGCGGAGAGCAGCGTCTCTAGGGCCGCCGTCGGTCGTGTCGCCCGAAGGGTGAGCTGGAGCGCGTCGACCACCGTGTTCCCCGTCACATGGATCTGGTCGGGGCGGACGCCTTCGGCGAGGAGCGCGGCGCGGTTCCTCTCCGTAGCGGCAAAGTGGATCGAGGCGAGACGCCCGACCATCCGCCGGTGCATCTCTTCGGGAAACGGGTTCGTCGGATCCGCCGTGCGAAGACCGGCCTCCACGTGTCCCACCGGGACGCGCCGGTAGAACGCGGCGAGCGCCGCTGCAAACGCGGTCGCGGTGTCTCCCTGCACCAGGACGAGCGACGCGTCCCACTCGGAGAGGATCGGTCCGAGGCCGGTGAGAACCTTGGCGCTCACCTCCTCCGGCGTCTGATTCGGCCGCATCACGGCGAGGTCCCGGTCCGCCGACACTCCGAACCGCTCCAAGAAGGGGCGGGCCAGATCGGTGTGCTGCGAAGTGAGGACGACCTTGGACCGCAGCCCCGTTCGGCCAGCCAGGGCTCGCAACACGGGGGCCATCTTGATGATCTCTGGCCGGGTCCCGAAGACGGAGACCACGGTTCGCTCGGCTGACATCGCATCCCCTCTCGCCCGGTGACCGTCCCGCTGGGCGGCCACTAGCCGCGCCCGGGCAATACCCGAGCCGTACCGGGGCGGCACCCGCGGCATCCCCGGCTCGGCGTAGGACCCTACCCAACAACGGCCTCCCGCGGCGAGATCTCCAGTTTCCGCCCGGCCAAAAAACGTCATCGGACACGCAACTCGGCGCTTCCGCCTTCGGATAAGTGGGCCAGAACCGGTCGGCAGCACACAGCCCCCGACCCCAACGAAGACAAAAGAGCCAGCCCCGAGGGGCGGCCCCCCGGACCCGAGAGGCAGAGCCCGAAGGCCGGGAGCACAGGAAGGACCAGGACGATGTCGATCGCTCTCAACTCCGTAGGAACCAACCTCAATCGCGTTCTCGACTCCCTCGGTTACCAGGACAAGTTCGGCGACGCTCTCGGATCCATCGCCGACCTCGGCACCGGCAACATCGCAGGAGCCTTCCGCAACCTCGTCGATCTGAAGAGCGGCCTCACCACCGGCCAAATGGACTCGATCCTCAGCGGCGCCGGACGGCCCCGCTTCGCCCGCGCCTACGCTCCGCGCTGCGGATGCGGCAACGCCCACCTCGACGGTTTCCGCAACACCTACGCCGTTCGCGAGCAGGTCGGAAAGCGCGCCCACATCGGTCAGCAGTACGGTTTCAATTGGGGCCCGTTCCAGGCTCAGGGCCGGATCACCGGTGCCCAGTACCGCGGCTCGTTCGCCAAGCCGATCCGGCTCGCCGACGGCGACTACCTCTTCCGCGGACGGAAGTACGACAACCTCGGCGACATCTTCCGTGACGCTCGCGACGGCCGGATCGACGGCCAGGCGACGAAGCTCCGTCCGGGCCTGTGGCGGCCGGGAATGGGCCAGAGCCCGCGTCCTCTCTTCCCCTCCGCGTTCGCCTTCCACCCCGCGATGGGCGCGATCGGCGCAGGCATGGGGCTCGGCAACACGATGGGCAACGCTCTCGGAAACAGCCTGAACGACATCCTCGGCCGGCTCTTCGGAAACGGCAACGGCGGCGGATCCGCGGGTGGCACCGGCTCCACGAACGGCAGCGGCGCAACCGGCGGCGCTGGAGACACCGGATCGATCCTCAACGACCCGAGCCTATCCTTGGAAGACAAGCTCGCTCTGCTCATGGCCAAGCTCACCGAGCACATGGACAAGCAGATCGAAGACAAGATGAAGGCGATCGAGCAGCAGATGTCGAACGAGAAGAACGGCGGCGCGAACGGCGCGAACGGCTCGAAGGGCGGCGGCGGACTCCTCGGCGGTCTCGGCTCTCTCGCCGGTGGTGTCGCCGGAAGCATGTTCGGCCCGATCGGCGGGATGGTCGGCAGCCAGCTCGGCGGGTCGCTCGGCAACTCCCTCGGCTCCGCGGCCGGCGGCGGCTCGAGCGCCGGCGGAGCGAACGGATCGAGTGAGAACAGCTCGAACCTGCAGCTTCTCCAGACCCAGCTCCAGCAGCTCATGCAGAAGCGTCAGCAGATGTTCCAGACCATGTCGAACATCCTGAAGTCGCTCCACGACACCAGCATGAACACCATCCGTCAGCTCAAGGCCTAGGCATCACGAACATCGGATGGTCGGAGCCGGCCCCGGAATGCCCCGGGGTCGGCTCTTTGTTGCTAGGAGAGGCGCTCCTGGAGCGCTTTCGCCCGCACTGGGCCGACACCGCCGTCCTCGTGTTTGAAGAAGACGAGAGCGCGATCCCACGGCGCGGACCGGATCCTCTCCGCCCAGAGATCCAGATACGCGTCGTCGTACTCCTCTCGACGGAGGCGGAGATATCCGAGACGTGCCGTGGGACGGATCGCCGAGATCGGCTCTTCGTCGGTGTCCGCCTGACAGAGTGCAACGCCACGCTGCTCGAGCACTGAATAGACCTCATCGCAAAACCAGCTCGAGGCCCGGAACTCGAATGCAGTCGGCACACCGGCTGGCAGGAGATCCAGGAACGCCTCCAACCGCGGAACGTCCTTCTGCAGGTTCGGTGGGAGCTGGAAGAAGACAGCCCCCAGCCGATCCCCGAGCACCTCGACGTTACTCATCAGAAAGGAGAGAGGTTCGTCGGCATTCTTGAGACGAGCGAAGTGCGTGATTCGGCGCGACGCCTTGATCGTGAAGCGGAAGTTCTCGGGAACCTGGTCGGCCCAACTCTCGAGCACGGCCTTCTTGGGCAAGCGATAGAAGGTGTTGTCGATCTCGACTCCGGAGAGTATCTGTCCGTAGTAGTTCAGCATCTGCTTGTCGGGCAGGTCGGACGGATAGAACGTCCCCTTCCATGGCTTGTAGCTGAAACCGCTCGTGCCGACGATACACTCCATGGAAGCTCCTTGGTTGCCGGAGACCGGCTAGTTGCGTCTATCCGGCAATGCCAGAAATGTGGTGGGTCCACGAACTGGGAAGTTTTCCGCAGAACCGCGACCCCAGTCGAGAGTACAGACCCTGGAGGATTCCTACATGATCCAATCGAATCGCGTCCTCGGAACCTTCCGCAGGACGACCCTGATCGCCTTCACCGCAGCTCTCCTCCTCGGTCCGGCCCTCAGCCCAGAAGCAGCACTCTCCGCCGAACCCGCCAGCACAACGGCAGAGGCCCCAGGATGGGCGGACCTCCGTCCGATCCTCCCCGAGGGCCTGGACCTCACCGGGCATGCGGTCTACCTCGACTTCTGGGCTTCCTGGTGCCCGCCCTGCCGGAAGTCGTTCCCCTGGATGGCGGAGACGGCAAAGACCTATGGTGCGGCAGGGCTCGAGGTCATCGCGGTCTGCATGGACAAGGACCCGAAGAAGGCCGAGAAGTTCTTGAGCGGACAGGGCGAGATTCCGTTCCACATCGTCTACGACCCCAAGGGCGACGTCGCAACGAAGTACGACCTCAAAGGGATGCCGACCTCGCTCCTCTTCGGTCCGGACGGCAAGCTGATCTCACGTCACGAGGGTTTCAGCGAGAAAGACTCGGAAGGCCTGCTCACCGAACTGAACCACCTCTATCCGAACGCAACGTCCAAGAGCGAGGGCCACTGATGAAGCGACTTCTCTTCTTCTTCGTCGCCGCATCCGCACTCACTGGATCGAGCGTGGGGTGTGCGCACGTCGGCGTCGAGCCGTGGGATCGTGACATCCTCGCCGAGCCGGAGATGAGTCTCGACGCGGACGCCGTCGATCTCGGTCTCGACGACCACATCTACTTCAGCAAGGAAGCGTCGAGCGGCGGTCGTGGATTCGGAGGAGGAGGCTGCGGATGCAACTGAGTCCGCGCAAGAACCCCACCTCGCTACGGACCGGACTCGCGCTCGCTGCAGCGAGCCTCCTCGGACCGAAGGCGGCGTCGGCCGCGATCGAGGACGTCGAGGTGGGAAGCGGTGTGTTGGTCTACACCGAACCGGGACGTGTCTCCGCGCTCGAAGCGGTTGCGCTGGTCACCAGGAACTTCTGGGACAAGCACAAGCTCTCCCTTCGCGTCGTCTACGACACACTGACGGGCGCATCGCCGAACGGTGCCGTCGCGTCACGTTCTCCACAGACCTTCACCCGGCCGTCCGGATCGGGCAGCTACACCGTGAACGCAAACGAGACTCCGCTCGACGACACGTTCAAGGACACTCGCTTCGCGGGATCTCTCACCTACGACCGGCCGTTCCTCTCTGCCGGCCGCTGGAACGTCGGTCTCCAGGGTTCGAGCGAGCACGACTACCTCTCGATCGGCGCATCTACCGGCATCACCCGTGAGTTCGACCGGAAGAACACGACGATCTCTCTCGGCGTCTCGGGCTCCAGAGACGAGATCAGCCCCGAGGGTGGTGTCCCGACCGCGTTCGCCGAAATGGGAGCGGCGACTGGACACCACGAAGACGACTTCACCCGCGGTGACGACGGAGAGTACGACGAGAATCGTGGCGAAGGTTCGGGCGACACGAAGTCCGTGGTCGACGGAGTCATCGGACTGACGCAGGTGGTGAACCGGACGACGCTCATTCGCTTCAACTACTCCATCTCCAACTCGAGTGGCTATCTCAACGACCCCTACAAGTTCGTGTCCGTCCTCTACGGTCCAGACGATCCGTCGGCAGGCGATCCGATCACGTACCTCTACGAGAAGCGTCCCGATTCGCATACGAAGCACTCGATCTACGCCCAAGCCAAGAAGCGGATCGCCTCGACGACGATGGACATTTCCTACCGGTTCCTCTGGGACGACTGGGGGATCACTTCGCACACCGCGGAGCTCAAGCACCGCGTCCCGATCGGCGAGACCGTCTACTTCGAACCACACGTGCGTCTCTACGAGCAGACGGCAGCAGACTTCTACCGGACGTACCTCCTCTCGGGCGAGGCACTCCCCGCCGAAGCGTCCGCCGATCCGCGTCTCGGTCCGATGACGGCAATCACAGTCGGGAACAGAGTCGGCGGCTTCCACGTCGGCGAGCAGGAGTTCGCGGTCACGCTCGAGTACTACCGCCAATTCCTCAAGGACGGCGACCAGCCCGCATTCGGCAGCCTCGAAGGGCTCGATCTCTCCGAGGACATGGGCGCGTTCATGTTCCGCATCTCGCACGGGTGGGAGCCTTGATCGGCCAGCCCGCTCGAGATCGCACGCTCGACAAGCGCCCCGACGGAATCTGGCGGGGCGCTTTCTTCTCCATGGCCAGCCCCTGTGAGCTGCTTGCGCGAACGCAAAGGAAGAGCACCGCAGCCAAAGCTCTCGAGCTGGTGTCCGAAGAAGCCTGGCGGATCGAAGCGAAGTTCAGTCGCTACCGAGACGACAGTGTGGTCGCGGAGATCCACCGCGCGAGAGGATCCTGGGTCTCTCTGGACGACGAAACGAACCGACTGCTCCTCTTCGCGCAGCAGGTGTGGGAGCTCTCGTCCGGCAGCTTCGACATCACGTCGGGAGTGCTCCGGCGTGCGTGGTCCTTCCAACCTGGCTCCGCTCCGCCAGACCAAGCGTCCGTGGAGCGGCTTCTTCCGCTCATCGGTTGGTCCCGAGTGGAGTTCCGTCCACCGAAGATCCGTCTGCCAGAAGGGATGGAGATCGACCTAGGCGGAATCGGCAAGGAGTACGCGGTGGACCGGGCGGCGGAGCTGGTTTCGAACCTCGAAGGCGAGTTCCTGGTCAACTTCGGCGGCGATCTCCGCGCGGTCACACAGCAGGCGCATGACCACTCAGCCCACGGTGAGTTGCGAAGCGACCTCTCGGACGCATCGACTAGCTGGGCCGATTCGACTAGTCCGACCGGCTCGAGCAGTCCGGCCGACTCGACCAGTCCGACCGGCGCGACCGGCTGGACGGTCGGAGTCGAAAGCCCTGCCGTCGACGACGTCGCGATCGCGGAGATTCACCTGGCTTCGGGCGCACTCGCGACGAGTGGAGACTCGAAGCGAGCGGTGGTCCACGGCGGGACGCGGTATGGCCACGTCCTCGATCCACGAACCGGGTGGCCGGTGCCCCATGCACCACGCTCCGTCACGGTTCACGCACCCACGTGCGTCGAAGCGGGGATGTTGGCGACGTTGGCGCTGCTCCAAGGAGAGAACGCAGAGTCGTTCTTGGAAGAGCAGGGCTTTCGGCACTGGTGCGTTCGCTAGGTCCAGGTTCTCGATCCGGTCGGGCGCTCGATCGGGCCGTTCTCAGGGTCGGCCACGGGCCGGTACGGCCGAGGTGGTCGATCAATCCATGTGAACGCACTACGAGGGCTTCAGCGGGGTTCGTCCTTCGTCCACTGGGCACCGTACGGACTCTCGGAAATCGCTGTGTCCCGGAGGCGACGCCCCTTCACCAGGTAGTACCAGATGAAGTACCAGACTTTCGCACCCCAGCACATGACGTCGAGCAGCTTGGTCTCGAAGACGAGCTTTCGGATTCCCGTCTTACGGAGCACGGTTTCGACCCACGAGACCGCGTTGTGTTCCGCCGTCTGGAAGTCGAACCGGGGCGTCTCGCGAGGTTGACGATCCGAGTCCAGTACGTCGATTGCGTTCCGGTCGTGAACACCCAGGCCGGCCTCGGCACAGTACTGCAGGTGCGGGACCTCGAAGCGTCCCAGTAGCCCCATCACCTCGCCCGCGATCGTATCGATCGCCACCGGATCCCCGGAAGCGAGGACGAGATTGCAGATGCGCGGTCGCCCAGACTTGGGTCCGTTCCCCTCCAGCGCAACCGTCGCGTCCATCACGGCAAACGCGGGCCGGAGCACTGACGTCAGATCGCGAAGGACTTCGTTCACCACCGGGTGGTAGTTGTGGCGAAACGTCGGAAGACAGCCCCATTGATTCTTGATCGCGCCGGTCAGGACCGTCTTGCCGTGGGTCTTCATGACGGGAATGGTGACGAGCGTGGTGCGTGTCAGAATCTCGGGCAGAGGAATCGACTCGACTTCGAGCGCGTTCGGCACCGGCACCTGGACGAACGGCGTCTTGCTCAGGTTGACCCACTCGATGCCGTAGCGTTCGCAGATCCGATCCATCCGCGTCTGACGGAACGACTTCTCGATGTCGACGAGAACTTGGTCCGCTTCCACCATGTAGAGTTTGGATACGTAGCCCTGAAGCTTCCGCACGACGCCTTCCACCACGAGTGGAGACGTGACGGCACCCGGAAGGAAGAGGTCCCAGCCGAGATTCGGCTTGAGACAGACTTCCGTACCCTCCGGAATGAAGTCGCGAAACCGCGCAGCCTCCATCGCGTCACCGACAGCCGCGATCACGTCATCTCGCGTCTCGAGGAGGATGACTTCGGAACGACTCAGCGTACCCTCACCACACGCCCTTCAGCGACCACGGTCGTGCCGTCCAGGACCCTGAGGAAGTACGTGCCGGCCGGCAGCGAGACGCCGTCACAAGCCGTGAAGCTCCAGTCTGAATGGCCGTCGAAGCTCGGATCGACGTACACGACCCGACCAGCCGGGTCGAGTGCCTCGAGCCGGGAGGTTCCCGTCGGGATCCGGCCTTGCAGCGTCAGACCGACACTGCCCGCGGCGGGGTTGGGGATCACCTGAAGCGCGACTCCTCTCTGCCTCGTATCCGGGCCAGGCGCGTCCGTGGTCTCGCCGAGCCCGAGCGGAAGGAAGAGCCTTCCGGTTCCGAGTCGACCGGCGTACGGCTGGTTGGCCGGCAGGTGATCGATCGACTGGACACTCGTCTGGACGAGAACGGTGAGGGACGCCGGATCGACCTCGGGTCGGACAGATCTGATCAGTGCGGCGCCACCAGAGACGAGGGGTGTTGCGAACGAGCACCCGTCACCGATCGCCCAGGATCCGAACGGGTAGGCACTCCGAAGCCCGACGCTCGGCGCGGAGATCGCGACCGATGGGTGGTAATCGGCAAACGACGCCTTCACGTCTGTAGGGTCGACGCCCGTCACCATGATCGCTTCGGGCACGTTTGCGGGACAGTAGGCAGGTCCCGGCTGATCGTTGTTCCCTGCCGACGCGACGACGAGGACACCGGCGTCATGCGCCGCTTGAACGGCCTTGCGCACGATGGCAATCGTGTAGGGCGCACCGAGACTCAGGTTGATGACATCGGCACCATTGTCCACCGCAAAGCGGATTCCCTGCACCACCCGGAAGGCATCCCCGCGCCCTTCGTCGTCGAGGATCCGAACGGGCAGGAGAGTCGCCTCAGGAGCCACCAACCGGACCAATCCGGCAACCATGGATCCGTGTCCGAACCCTTCGTCGATCGCTCCATCCTCATCTTCGTCGAGCCCATGTCTCTCTTCCCAGGGCTGCGGGTCGGAATCGACGAAATCCCAACCGGGCGCGATGTTGCTGCGAAAGAGCTCGTGCAGCGGATCGATCCCCGTATCGAGGATGGCGACCACGACACCGGCGCCTCGGCTCGACTCGTGCGCCATATCGATGCCGATCTGGCCTGCCACGTCCTGCTCGGCGTACTCGGAGAAGGTGCCGCCGAATGCGCCCAACACCATCTGCCGGACGGCTTCGGGAGTGTGCTGCCGGTGGTTGGGGGAAACGTCCACGACGGACTCGTCATCTTCGAGCAGCTCGAGCAACTGCTCGTCGTCACCGTCCACACGGATCCGCAAGACCGTCTCGGAGACTCCGAGCAGGGTGGCATCCCATCGTTCGAGGAACGCATCCAGGTCGGCATCCGACTGAATCTCGACGAGGAACTCTCCGGGCTCGGCGGCAAACGGATCGGTGGCCTGGCCGAACGCAACGGTGCTAGCCAGCAGGGAGAGAATCGGCAAGATGACACGCAATGCCCTTCCGAGCATTCGGCTCCATCCCCGAGCATCATCGATGCACACATTCGGTCGATGCTTTGGCTTCGTCATCGCCTGCTTCCTTCCTGCTCGCGGCCCGAGAACACGGATGATTCAGTGTAGGAGCTTCCGGTGACTCGGTCAACGGACGCCACGGCAGCAGGATCTGGGGGCGGCCCTCCGCCCTAGGCGTCGAACGCGCTGAACCCGCCCCACTCGAACAGGTGCCGCCCGGAGTCGCTAGACGAGATCATCGCGTCGTGAAGGGCCACCGCGGGGTCTGGACTGCGCTCGGACCAGAGGTGTTCGTAGAACCGTCCCACGAACTCCAGGGTCGCTTCATCGTCCACTGCCCAACGGGTGGCGACCAACCGATTCACTCCAGCCGAAAGGAACGAGTGGGCAACGCTGACGAGTTCGTCTCCGCGAACGCCAGCCACCCTCCCCGTCTCGCAAGCGCTGAGGAACACGAAGCCGGATCTCGCTCTCACGCGGTCTAGGTCGTCCACGAAGACCGCGCCATCATTGCAGAGGAAGTGCGAGAACGCCGGGTTCTGCTCTCGGAAGCGTGCGTGGGTCGCGATGTGGAGAGCGCCACTCGCTTCGAGTGACCCGAGGACGGCATCCCTCGTTAGCTCGGACGTGGCATGGCAGCGACCTCCGCCACCACTGGCGGCGACGCGATCGACCTCGATGGGAATGGAACGCAAGTCGGGGTGGTTGAGTCCGAGCACCGTGACCGAGTCGATGTTCCGCCGGGTCCTTCCTCGATTCCCAAGCACCTGAAGGGCAGGGACGCGGGACACGACGAGCTGGCGGAGAGGTTCATGGACCGCGAAGAAGCACTCGAACGGAACCTGATGAAGACGCCTGTGCGGTACGACGAGCAGTCGCTTCGCGCCGCGGAGGTACTGCTCCAATGGGGCGAGGAGTGCTTCGTAGAGCTGATGCAACGACCGATCGAGGGATCGGCCCGGGAGGGTATCGGCCCCTCGGTACCAACCTCCGGCCGCAGCGTTGTCCAGCTGGAAGCGGAACCGGTCGATCGAGTCATCGATCTCTGCGAGAGGGGTCTCCAGCGGGATGCAGTCCAGCGTCTGTCGCGAGAGAACGAACGCAACGACACGCGGAGGAAGGCAGAAGTAGGAAACGCAGACCTCGTCCTCGCCGATGAAGGAGGTGAACTCCTGCGACTCGGGTCGTGCCTGAGGAGTGGAGTCGGCGTCGGCCACTGTTCTCAGTTTCGCGGCGAGGGCCGCTTCCTTCCGCGTGATCTCGACCTCCAGCTCTCGGGACACGCGTGGGTCTCCCCGCTCGGTCTCCAAGCGAACCAAGAGCTGGGATAGCTGCCACCGCTCAGCAGCGAACCGGTCGAGATCTCGCTGCCCGTCCTTCCGGAGACGATCTTTCAGCAGACGGGCTCGTGCGGCTTCCGACCAGGAAAGCAGACGATCGACGCGGGGCCGCGTACGCTCGAGCTCGAGGCGCATCAGGTCCAAATAGACATCGAGCTTCTGCCCGAAACCGGCCCCTCGCAGCGTCGCGTTCGGAAGCAGCCGGCGATAGGCTTCGAGATCGACGGAGGCACGCGTCCACCTGCGGCTCGCGCGTCCCGGATTTCCGGAACGAAGAGCGATACCGCCGGCCAAACGGTACAGATCCATCCGATGCGTGAGCCTCAGAGGCCGACGCGAGCGCATCCTCCGCTGCGCCCTCGCCTCGGCGGTATCGAGGCGTCCGGTATCCATCTCCAAACGTATTCGAGCCAACGTGAGCCGCTCCGCGAAAAGCGTCCCGCTGTGTTCCGAACGTTCGAGCTGTTCCAGCTCGTCACGTGCCGCATCGAAAGCGCCGACTTCGAGGTCGAGGAGCACGTTCTCGAGTCGAAGCTCTGCCAGCTCGAGCGGATGCCCATCGAGGCACTCCCTCCCGGAACGAAGGGACGCTTCCACGAGAGCAACGTCGCCCGCGAGACGCGATGCCCGCGCAGCAATGACGTGGGAGATTCCGGCGTCCTGCTTCATCCCCTCGGCCTGGAACGCGCGAGCGCTACCGGCGGCGATGATCGCGGCATCCTCCGGCAACCCGAGTTCGAGCAGAAGCTCGCTTCGAGTCCGCTCGGCCGAGGCCCGAAGGTCGATCGCCTCCGCCTTCTCGAAGATCTCGCTCGCGGACTCGAGGTCGGCAAGGGCCTCACGATACCGGCCAAGGATCCGCTCGAGCTCCGCCCGATTGAACCGGGCGTGGGCGACGATGTAGTGGAGCTCATGCCGTTCGGCTTCGTCTTCGACTTCACCGAACACTCGTCGTGCGGCGTCGAAGCTCCCGAGCTGTGTCAGCGCGATCGCCTCGTTTACCTTCACCTGAAGGCTCGTGTAGGCATCCGCTCCGGAACGGGCGAAGTGCGCTGCCGCCGTCCGGTAGAGCTTCGCTGCGACGCGAAACGCCCCCTCGTGGTACGCCAGATTGCCTTCGTTGATCGCGAGCTTGGCGAGATACTCCACGTCATCCAAAGCCGTCAGGGCTTTGCGACCACTTGCCGCCCAGCGCCGCGCCTCCGGTTCCCGTCCGAGCAAACCGAGCACGTGCACCCAACCGACCACCGCGCGTCCGAAGAGGTCCGGTCGGTCTATCTCGCTGGCCCGCTCGACCGCAACTCGGAAGTGCGTATCGGCATCTTTGGTACGACCAAGAAAGACGAACATCTCGCCGAGCGCTCGGTGCAGGAGCACGGCCCCCGCCGCGTCGACGTTGGGTGAGTCACAGAGCTTGAGAAGTGCGGTCTGGTGGGACGCTGCCGCGCCAAGGTCCTGGAGGACCAAAGCAAAAAGTGCATCTCTGAGCGCGAGAACACGCGCTTCAGGGACGACTCGGCCCGCGGTCTCGATCGATCGGATTTGGTCTGCTAGGAGGTCGGCCGCCACTCCCTCTCCTCATTCGAGCGGCAATGTGAGCTGGACGATCGAATCGCCCAACTGAACCTCCAAATCTTGCAGGCCATCGGGAAGCGGGTCGAGCACGAACTCCCCGTAGGAGTCGATCGGCACCGGAGTCTCGGCACCTGGATAGTGCAGAAGTCTCGGTTCGGGCAGCCCACCGGAGAGCGGAACGACCTGGCCTCTCAAGATGGTGCGTCGATCGCGGAATGTGGTCGTGATCGCGATCCGGTGCTCCGGTGTCTCGTAAAGCCAACGTGACGGCGCGTCTGTCGCCGTGGCGGGTCCTCGCAGAACCGGCCTGACGATTGGATCGATCCGGAGAGCCCATACGCGACGCAACCCGTCGATCGACCTCGGCGCGAGGTGCTCCCGAACCGAGCGAAATGCCCGCTCCATGGCGGCCCGGGACGGACGAGGGAGATCATGACGCTCGGCGAGGAGCGACAGGAGTCGCTCGACCCGTCCCCACTCCTGACCGCACTCCGGACAAGACTCAGCGTGGAGCCGGGCCCGACGCAGCGCGGGCGTAGCCCCGTCGCCCGTACCCACTGCAGCCAGGAGTTCGTACCAGTTGGGGTGCTCGTCGCTCGTCATGATCCCCCAGTCCTTCAGTCTTCCTGCTTGGTTCCGACCGTAGACTCCCGGAGCGGAGCCACGGATACGTCCGGAATCACGTCCAGCAGCTTTTTGAGGCACCGCCCCCGAGTCGGCCCAATGCTTCCGATCGGAATGGAGAGCCGGTCCGCGATCTCCTTGTAGCTGGGTGAAGACTCGTGGAAGTACAGCGACTCCAGCAACGTCCGACACTGCGGGCTGAGCTCGGCCCATGCATCCTGCAGCTGTGCGATCTGTTCGACCCTCTCGAGGGAGGAGAACACCTCCTGCTCGAGATCCGCGGGCGGCGTGCTCTCATGCGACATCCGTTCGACCGTCAGACGACGGCGCGCCGCACGGTGGGCGTCATAGGCGAATCGAAGCGCGATTCCGAACACCCACGAGGAGAACGAACCGGGGGCACGGAGCGATCCGATCCGTTCCAGTACGCGGATGGCGGTCTTCTGGAGCAGCTCGTCGCGGTCCTCTGAAGACAGGCGCATGCGGCATCCGACCGCCTCGATGAGGGGGCCGCATTCGTCGAAGAAGCGCTGCCACGCGGCCTCGTCCCCCCGGGCTAGCCCGTCCAACCACTCGATGTCCGACATTCTCTCCGACCGTGTATCAGGGTCCGGCTCTGCTGCGTCCAGGCAAGCCACGGGGTCCGGATCGGATCCGGGCCAGGAGTCTCGCTTCTTGGATTCACGACATACATCTTGGCAGCGTTGGCCCCCGAAGTCATCTCCTCGACCGGAAGCGACCCAATCTGGTGCTCATTCACGTATACTTCCTCTCGACCCGCCAAGTGGTTGGGGGCGCATCGGCCTGATCAGCCTCGAGCCGCCCCCGCGGGCCTCCCGTCCGGCCGAAACTCCCGACGGAAGCACTCGAGGATCAGAGATCGCTGTTTCGATGGGCACCGCCGAATCCTTGCAAGCCTCGTGGTACATCGGAGCCCGGCAGACTGGGAGAGCAGGGAGTCGATGACGAGAGTTGGGATCGTCGGAGGTGGCGTCTCCGGCCTGATGGCGGCGTGGGAGCTCTCGGAACTCGGGTTCGAGGTGGAGCTGTTCGAAGCGGCACCGGTCCTTGGCGGACTCGCCAGCTCGTTCGACTTCGACGGCTTCCGGATCGAACGCTTCTACCACTTCATCTGCCGGACAGACGAGACTCTCATCCGAACGATCGACCGACTCGGGCTTCACGATCGACTCCACTGGAAACAGACACGCACCGGATTCTTCTACGAGGGCCGTCACTTCCCATTCAGCCACGGACTCGACGTGCTCCGCTTCTCCCCACTCTCCTGGCCGGAGAAGCTCCGGTTCGCGTGGGGGGTCTACCGTGCGAGCCGGATGACGGACTGGCACTCGCTCGAGGGGCAGCCGGCCAAACAATGGTTGATCGACACGCTCGGTCCCAAGGCCTATGAGGTGGTTTGGGATCCTCTTCTGCGCATCAAGTTCGACCGGTATCACGACGACATCTCCGCGGCCTGGATGTGGCACCGGATCCATCGTGTCGCTCGTTCCCGTACGAGCCCCTTTGCCGGAGAGAGATTCGGCTACCTCGAAGGCGGCTCTGACCTCTTGGTCGGAACGCTCTCCGAGAAGACGAAGGCAAATGGCGGCAAGATCCACCTGTCCACTCGAGTGGAGGCAATCGCCGCCGAGGGCAATCGGTGCACCGGTCTTCGGGTCGGTGGTGAGTTCCGCGAGTTCGATGCGGTGATCTGCGCGCTTCCGCTGACTCTAGTGCCGCAGCTGCTTCCCGAAGGCGCTCCTGAGTACCGGTCCGCTCTCGAGAAGCTCGAGTCGATCGGCGTCGTCTGCATGATCCTCAGGCTGCGGCATCCGCTGACGAAGGACTTCTGGCTCAACGTCAACGACCAACGGATCTCGTTCAACGGCGTGATCCAGTACTCCCATCTCAACGACGATCCTCGTCTCGAAGGACGAACGATCGCCTACATCCCGTTCTATCTCGACCGGGGCCATCCGCGGTTCCAATACTCGGACGAGCTTCTCTACGACGAGTATTGCGCCGCGCTCTCCATCCTGAACCCTGACTTCGACCGTGGCTGGGTCGAGGGGTACCGCGTCTTCCGGGCTCCGCACGCACAGCCGATCTGCGGGCTCGACTTCTCCGACAGGGTTCCCAGAATCCGCACGCCGTGGGATCATCTCTACATGATCGAGTCGACCCAGCTGTATCCCGCCGATCGGATCATCAGCGGCAACCTCCGCTTGGCCCAGGACGCGGTCACCATTGCGCTCGGAGAGATGGGGTACTCGGGACGCCTGCCCTTCCCAGAGAGAGACCCGTCGGACATTCCCGCGTGAGCCGCATCTTCGCAGCCGCTCTTCTCATCCTCCTGATCGTCGGTGGAACGATCGGAACCGTGATGGACACCGTCCCGGAGATCCGGAAGTCGATCGAGATTCCAAAGGGAACGACCGCCTTCTTCGACTTCCGACTCTTCAACAGCGTGGTCGTGGATTCGAAGGAAGGGAAGCCGCTCTACCGAATCGACAAGACGAACTACTTCGCCCCGGGAAGCGCCGTCTACAAGTACCCTCCCCCTTACGCCGCCCTGCTCTCGTTCGACGCGGATCGAAGGTGGCGTCCTGTCGCGCGGAGGTTCGCGATCTACGATCTCTCCGCGCTCGTATTGACCTGGCTGCTCCTGACGGTCGGAACTCTCCGCGCCCCCACCGCCCGCGCCGCGATTCCGGCCACCACGACGGGAACCAATCTCCCTTGGAGTGACCCTCGTTCGGGGCTCGCCCGCTCGATCGGCCTGCTCTGTCTCCTCACGATCTGGAAGCCGTTCTGGGAAAGCCTCGCCGGAATCCAGCTCGAACCCCTCTTTCTTCCCTTGCTCGCGTTGGCCTTCCTCGCGCTGGAGCGCGGTCACGATTGGGTGGAAGGAGTGGCTATCGGCGCTTCGAGCGCGCTCAAGGTCTATCCGGCGCTTCTCGGTATCGGGCCTCTTCTCGAGCGGCGGTGGAAGTCGATCGGAGCGGGAATCTCCGCAGGAGTCGTCCTCCTCGCCTTCGGAGCTTGGCGGTTCAGTTGGGGAGAAACCTGGTACTACGTCTCTCAGGTGCTTCCGAAGCTCGGTGGTACGAGTCTCGCGCCCGAGAACCTATCCATCTTGGGACGTCTGGGAAGCGCTCTCGTCGGGGAGATCACGCCTCCGAAAGGAACCCAGTTCCTCCCGACTCTCGAGTCCTTTGGCTCTCCTGCCGACGTCTGGTCGGCCCGAATCGGCGCATTCCTCATCGTCAGCGTCTTGATCGCGATCACGGTGCGAGTGCTGGCGCCGCTTCGGAGAGAGCAGCGCGGGCCCGTGCGCTTCGGGCTATCCCTTCCGCTCTTGCTCCTCGTGTCTCCCACCTCCTGGTTCGACTACCAGACGCTGCTGTTCGTCCCGGCCGCGTGGCTCTTCCTGCGTCTTCCGTTCGAACGAGAGTACCGCGCAGCCTGGACCGTGCTCCTCGCCAGCTTGCTCCCGCTCGTCCTGCTCGACGCGAACGCAGTGCCCCGAGGAGAAGAGGCTCCACTTTGGCTAACTCTGAGCCGGATGCTGGGTGCGTTTGGACTCTGGGCGGCCTATGTCGTGGTCGCGTGGATCAGCAGGAAATCTACCGCGGGATCAGGCGAGAGACACGAGCGCTTCGACCAACCGCTCGGGCCCGATCGGAGCAGCGGCGTCGCTCGAGGCGAGGTCTAGTTCGATCAGCCGAACCCCCGTTGCCTCGATCTTCTTCCTCTCCGGATCCGTAGCGTAGGCGGCATCGCTCTTGTCGAGCAGGACGAAGTCGACCCCGGGGCCGCGGTCTGCACTCCCCGTGAGCTCCAAGAGCACTTGGAGACACTCGGCGGCGGACCGTCCACCTTGTTCCGGATCCAGGCCCGTGTTGGGTACGTAGACCTTGGGTGCCTGACTCGCCGCAATCGCCTCCCGGATCCCGCTCGGGAGCACGTTGGCGACGATGCTCGAAAAGAAACTCCCCATCGGGTAGCAGATCAAGTCCGCCTCGCCGATCGCATCGATCGCCTTCGGATTCGCAGCGACATCGGTCGCCCACACGGTTCCGCCACCCGACGAGGTGCCCGCCGAATCGAGGTCAGTCGACCTGGCGGCTTCCGGGGCGGACCCTGGCGCCCCACCTGCTGTCGCCACGAGGCCAGGCGACGCGGCTGCGTCCGTCGACACCAGCGATACGGTTTCGATCCGCTGTGTCAGTCGTCGGAACATGTGCTGCCCCACGACCTGCGAGTGATCCGACAGGGTTGCGGCGAGATGTGCGTCCTCTTCCGTCACGGGAACGACGTTCCCGAGCACTCCTACCAGCTTGGAGAAGAGAAAGAGTACCGAGTCGAGGTGACGATCGTTCTCCAGATACCCTGCGGCGAGCACGAGGTTGCCGATGCTCGCACCTCGTAGGTCGAATCGAGTGTCGCTCGCTCTCTCTGCGAAGGCCCGGAGGTGAGTCCGCACGAGGCGAGCCATAGCGGGCGGAAGCTCCGAGACCAACGGGTCCGTACCGTCGACCAACGCGCGAAAGCGGGACTCGAGTTCGCGCGGAGCTTCGTCGAACGGCAGACGATGAGAGAACAACCGGTAGATCTCCGGGTTGCCTTGGACCGACTCGTCTGCGAGGGCGAGGAGGCGATTCCGCAGATCCCCGATCGACGGCATCCGGAAGATCCGACGAAGCTCGGCTGAACTCCCTCCGGAGTCGAACGCGGTGATGACGTGCGTCGAGTTGTGGGTGTAGCGCTTGAGAGTCCTGGACGTCTTCCGGAGGGCACTGCCGCCGGAGAAGAAAAGGAGCCGAGGGCCGAACTCCGGGAGACGAAGACACCGCTCCACCCGAAAGCGGTCGGGGATCTCGGCCCGACGTGTTACGCGCAAATCGCTCACCGCACTATTGTGCACCCAAGTCCAGGAGGTCCGCCACCCGAGACGCGGCCTTCTCGAACTCGACGCCTCCCCGCAGTTGGAGCACGGATAGCCCGTCGAGTTCCCGCAGGTAGTTTGCCGCGTCCGGCTCGACCGGTCCGCTCGGCATCGTTCCATCGGCGGCGAAGAAGAACGGTCCCGGGCCTTTCCGGATCGCTGTGAACGCGCCTTCACACGACTCGTATGCGGTCTCGATGAACTCGGTAGGAAGCGACACGCGCCGGTCCCAATCGAGCACCACGAGGGCGCTCACCGCCGAC
This sequence comes from Candidatus Eiseniibacteriota bacterium, assembly GCA_020633975.1. Taxonomy (GTDB): domain Bacteria; phylum Eisenbacteria; class RBG-16-71-46; order CAIMUX01; family CAIMUX01; genus JACKCR01. The sequence goes on from JACKCR010000002.1 coordinate 2,645,982, forward strand.
TCGGCGACATAGCTGGTTCCCGAGAACGTGAGCTTGAGATCGACGTCGTACTTCTCTTCGAGCTGCCACAGCTCCTCCCGCGACAGGGTCCGCAACGAGTCGATCTTCTCCTGGGAGAGGAGCGAGAGCAGCTTCGGGTTGTTGATGATCGTCCCGGGATTCACGCGCGGCAGCTTCGGAACACCTCTCACGAGAACCTCGTCGCCGTGTCGCCGCAACAAGACTCGGTCGTTGCTGACGAAGCCGGCGCCGAGGGAGAGAAGGTGAAGCGCCAGCGTCGACTTCCCACCACCCGATCCGGCCGCAAAGACTACGCTCCGAGCGCCGTCGCGCGCGGCGGCCGAGGCAGCGTGCCCCAACACCCACCCGCGGTGGACATGATGGTTGATGTACTGCGTGTTGATGAAGTTGACGATCTGGTTGTCGTTCGCCTGACATGGGCCGAACGCGACTCGATACTCCGGCCCGATGAGGAACTGCATTCCCGTTCGGATCTTCCGGACGACCCGCCCGCCCTCGACATCCGCCCACTCCTCCTTGCGACCGCGCTTTCCCGGCTCCCGCGGCCACTCGCGAAATGCGAGCGGAAGCCGGGCCGCAGGGCGCTCGATTGCGTGGATCACGAGGTCCGGAGTCGGACGAGCCGGCGAAAGGAACGCCTGGTAGTACCGATCGAGACGGTGGAGCAGCGGTTTGGCGTTGGAGAAGACGCGTACTCCGAACTCACCGAACGCCAGGTCCAGTTCGTGGAGTCCACGCTCGGTCGGGACGATCCCGGCTGCAATGTCGAGCGCCCGGAGTGGGCTCTTTGCTTTCGTCATCGGATCCACTCCTCGACATGTCCCGTCACCACTTCGAGGACATCGACTCCCGCACCCTCAGTCAGTCCACGGAAGCCGCCGAAGGCCAAGACCTCGAACACGATCGGCCCCTGTTCGGTCTCTGCGATGTCGACGCTCGTGAAGTCGAGCCCAAAGGGGGCCTGCGCCGCTCGCGCGAGCTCGACGATCTCGGCCGACGGATCGTAGGGGGCGTACTTGCCGCCGGAGTGGATCGTCGTGTTCCAAGCTCCGGTGCCCCGCACGCGTGCGTAGCCCCCGATGAACTCTCCGCGCAAGAAGACGAGTCCGTGGTCCTGGAGGGGGATGTCGATCTTCTTCTGGATGTACATGACCGGATTGCCGGCATCGCGAAAGCTCTCGATCTCGGCGCGCGTCTCTGCCTCGTTCGTCCAACGAACGAGCTCCATACCGCGAGCCTTGGTCGAGTAGAGCGGCTTCAGCACCGCCTCTCCGAAGTCCCGCACGGCATCGAGCGCGTGTCCCATGTCTTCGGTGACCCGCGTCGGCGGCAACGGGATCCCGTGCGCGCCGAGGGTTACCGTACAGCTGAGACGGTCGAGCAACCGAAGGATCTTCTCCGGATGGGAGAAGACGGGAACGCCGCTCTCTGCGGCGAACCTGAGGATCTCGAGTCGATCGAGAAGGTGCGAGCTATAGCGACGGCCCGCCTTCTTGACCCAGATCCCATCCAGTTCGCAGAGGTTCCAGTCCCCCGCACGAACCGTTCCTTCCCCGACATCGAGGACCACGTGATCCAGATCGATCAGGATCCGCTCCCCAAAGCGACGCTCGAAGGCATCGGCCAATGCCTCGGATGACCACCCGCCGGGAGTCCCGACCACGGCCACACGTTTACGTTCAGTCAAGGAGCACCTCTCGCGGTATCTTGAAGGAATCCAGATCTTCCTCCGGAACTCCACGTAGGAGATCGACCAAGTATCGCGCCCGGAAGAAGAGCGTCTTGGAGAACTCCTCATCCAAGACGAATCGCGTCGACGTCGCAAAGGAACGGGCCAATCCGAGCGCGAGCCGAGCCTGGAAGTAGCGGTCACCGGACCGATTCGCGAACTCCCCGGCAAACTCGAGGAATGTCCGGATCGTGCTCCCGATCCGCCTTCGAGCGGCCTCGTCGAACACCGGAAGGCGGAAGCTCGAGACGAGAAAGACGGAGATGTCCTGGACGTAGTCCATCCGCTTCGACCGGTGGACGTCGATGAAGTGGACTCCCCCCGACCCTGGCTCGTAGATGACATTGTCCGCATTGAAGTCGCCGTGGGCGAACACGCTGAACGGCGCGGCGAGCGCATGCTCGACGGAACTCAAAGCCTCGAGGGACTCCTCGAACGACAGGACGTGCATCGTGCCGATTCCGGCGCCAGGGCGAGCGAACTCAGGGTGCACCTGATAGATGTCCGGTAGCCGATCACGTAGTTGGTCGAGGAACCGGGCGGGAACGGGCTCGTCGAGTCGCGTCCGCTTCCACACGTCGCCGAGCACGTCACAAATCGACCTGAGCGCGGCTTGGAGTTCACCGGCCTCTCCGCCCAGAACGATCTCTTCGAAGTTCTTCCCGGGAAGGTACTCGAAGAGAATCGAAGCGTTCACTCCGTGCTCGTGGAACGAGTAGATCTTCGGCACCAGCCCTGGACGTATTGCATGCCACTCCAACACGCCCTGTCGCTCCGCGCGGATCTTGTCCGTCGGCCCGTCTTTGAAGATCACGGAGGTCCGGCCGTCTCCCGACGGCACGATCCGGCCGATCCGGCTGCCCGAACGAGTTTCCTTCACCGGTAGGAACTGCACCGTCGCCATCTCAGCGCCTAGCTGCGCACTCTCGAGCGAGTCCTCCAGAGCTTCGAACTGCCCGATCTTGATCCGCTCACCGAGGTATGCGGAGAGGATGGCCTCCCCCACATTGAGGAGTGAGTCTCCCATCCGTTCGAAGTACCGATAGATGAAGATCGCGGTGACGAGACTCTGCGTCCTCTGACCAGACTTGAGTTCCTCGAGTAGCTGATCGAAGACCGCCTTGTAGAGCCCGTCGATCTCGTACTCCGACCGGCAGATCCGGAGCGCGAGCTTGATGTCCCGGCTGAAGAGAGCACGTTCGACCAGGCCAAGAGCCGTCTGGATGGCGACGAAGAACGGTTGGAACTGCTCCCGGTCGAGCACTTCCGGCTCGAGCACGTACTGGGTCTGAGAGACCACGTTCTCGCAGAAGTCTGCGATCCGCTCCAAGTTCACGGCGACGGTTTCGATCGCCTTGAGCAGATCCACCGTGGCGCGATTGTCACGCGCAACCTCACCGGCCAGCAGGAAACACTTCCGCTGGATCACGGTCTTGAGGTTGTCGATGTAGTCGTCCTTCGTCTGAAGGCGACGATCGGGCGAAGTCTGGAGGTCCGAGAGTAGACGTTCCGTCCGCTCTAGCTGCCCACGGACCTCGAGGATGAGGAACCGAAGATTGTCGTCGATCCCTTCACTCAGCGAGAGATCGGTCGGGGGCAGATCAGATCGCACAGGGTCTCCGCTTGGGCGTGAGGGTACTCAACACCTCGGGCGCATCCTTCGAGCGGCGCCCCGCCCGCTCCCTCGTCAAGAGGCGGGCGGCTAGGCTCATTCCTCGGACCCGCCGATGACCAAAGAGCCGTTCCCCGTGGACTCCCCCTGGGAATCCTCTTTCCACGCCAGCCGAACTGCGAGCTTCACGCGGTCACGCTTCCTCGTCGAGTCGATCTGAAGCCGAACCAGACCCGACGGGTGGAGCGCGATGTCCCCGGCGTCATCTCGGAGGTTCAAGGTACCGTTCAGGAAGCCCTCGCGGATCGCATCGAGGTAGGCCACGATCGACTTCACGTCCTGAAGCGATTCGTGCAAGAACTCGCGATCGTCCTTCCCCATCCCGGTACCTCACCACCCCTTCGCCAAGCGCGACGTTTCGGTCCCACTCGCTGCGATCACCGTTTTCACTCGCTCTCGATCTGGAGGTCCGACGTGGGAGACATTCTCCACTCGACCTCGAAGGAGATCTTCTCCTTGCCCTTCTTGCGAACGGCCTTCACCGCGACTTCCACCGAGTCACGCGGCTCGAGGGTCAAGGTCGTGCCCTCGTGGGAGACACGCATGTGACCGGCCCGCATTCCCGCGACAATCGACTCGAAGTACGACGTGGCCTCGGCCAGCGACATCGGGGACTCATACTTGATCTCGGCACGCTCCGGCTCTCCGCCGTTCTCGACCTCGACCGCAGCCGCGTCCATTTCTCCCTGGTGTTCCATGTTACTCATCTTCTTCTCCCAAATTGTTCGAGTTGTGTGAGTTCGTAGTCGAACTCGTGATTCGCTGGAAGCGTGCGCTTCTTCAGCGGGCAGTCATTCAAAGGAAGGTCGTCCAACCGAGGTTCCGGCTGGCCTCGAACACCTTGATCCTGCCGTAGTCCGTGCTCGTAGCCGAGATCCGCCCTTCCGGTCGGAACGTCACGGCAGCCGCGCCCGGGCCGTTCAGTCCTTCGATCACCCTCGTGTTCCGATCTATCGACGCATCGCACTCGAAGTTGAGCATGCCGTTGTAGACCGAAACCCGTTGTCCCCTGCACAAGTTGCGATGCCCGTGGACGATCGCGTAGATCCCCGCCCGATGCATGTCCTCGATCCCATCTGGGCCGAACGGAAGATCGGTCTCGCGGTACTTGGTCCGGAAGACGTTCCCGATCGCCCCGTGGTAGAGCTCGAACAGGTCGTGCTCCATGAGATCCCGGAAGCGGGCGTTCACGCCGGCCACACCTTCGTCACGGATCCAGCGCGCCACCTTGTCGTCCACCCCCGCGTGCACGAAGAGGAACGACCCGGCCTGACGAGCGAGCTGCATCTCCTGGAAGAACCAAGCGAACTCACCGTCCGGCTCCAGGAACAACCTCTTCGCCGCAACCGTCGCCGCATGCACCATGCCGAGCGAGAGCCCGGCCTGATCCGCCGCCTCGCCCAGCTCCACGATCTTCTCGCGAATCCGCCTTACTTCGCGCTCCATCTTCGCCGGCGACACGAGATCGCCGGCAGCCGCCGCAAAGTTCTCGAACCACGCGGCATCCGGGAAGAGCTCCGCGCGGACATCCTCATCCGATGGAAACTCGTAGTCGTCTCGGTTCGGAAGAACGTACTGCTCGTAGATCTCCCGGAAGAGCGGAATCGACTTCTTCCCCATCCTGACCCAGAGATGCGCGAATCGAGGTTCCTTCCGTCCCGCGTAGGCGAGCCCGACGAGCGCGCGAACGTCGTGGTTCCCAGCCAGAATCTCGACCTTGGCGCCCTTGCTCCGCAGCGCTCCGAGAGCCCGCAGGAGACGTAGGTTCTCCGGCCCCTTGTCGAAGCAGTCCCCACCGATGATGAAGACGCCCTCTCGACCGAGCGCCGTCAGCTCGAAGTCGTGGTCGCCTGGCCCCGTCAGTTCGACGCCGCCGGTCGCGACGAGGGAGCGTAGGAATCCCTCCGTATCAGCGTGGACGTCGCAGACGAAGAAGAGGGTCTCTCCACTCCAGACCCAGGGTCGCCCGACCGCGTATCGCTGAACCTCCTCCAGAGAGATGTCATACGTGTCGCCAGCGAGCAGCGCGATCTCGGTACGAGAGAACTTCGGCCAGTCCTCGGCTACCGTAGGCAGTGTTCCATCCATACATACCATCCAGGACGCCTTCATCAGGGACGCCTCCACACAGCCCGTCTCAACGCAGGACGCCTCAATCTCTCGGTGCCCAGCTCTCGGCTGGCTTGCGATCCCGAACCTTCCACTCCCCGAGCACGTGCTTCCAGCTCCCATCCGGGAACCGCTCGAAGTACACCACGCCACAGTTCCTCATCGACAATCCGAGCACTTCCTCGAGCCGAAGGATCCCCATGTGAATCGCAGCGTGCCGGATCGAGCCCCCGTGTCCGACGACGAGACGCACGGTGTCGACGGTCGCAACTTCGGCGAGGTCCCGAAATCGATGATCGAGGTGGCGGAGCACACGCTCACCAGCCTCCATGAGTGACTCCGCTCCGCTGAACGGCAGCCTGAGGACGCTATCGAGGCGCCAGTTCGGCGGGAGCTCGTGTCGCGGGTCGGCTTCCACGATCGCGGTGATCTGCTCCTCGGTCAGGTTCGCGGCCGATCCGACACTCCGCTCGGACAGATCCTCGAACGACTCGACCGTGAAGCCGCGCGCCAACATCTCCACCCAGCGCTCCCGGATGATCCGCCCCGTCTCCCAAGCCCGGAGTAGATGGGACGTCTCGATGACCGGATCCACGGCCCACCCTTGCTCCTCGGCGACCTCGAGCACTTCCCGAGCGACGGACGTCGCCTGCTCCCTCCCCGTCTCGGTCAGCGGGTACGGAAGATGAGCGCTCGGTGTGTGTTCTGGCTGGTGGTAGTGGCCGTGCCGCATGAGGGCCGCGATCGTTCTCGCCAACGCGTTCTCCCCGTTTTACTTGAGCCCTCCGCGCGCCGCCCGGGCGACAGCGCCGCTTGCGCCTGAGACGGACTGTACCGCGCCGAAGTGCTGGGGAATTGTGAGTTTTTTCTTTGAGGACGCAACTCCGCGCACCCGGCCCTCGATACGTGGGGCGAACGTGCTCGGGCAGGGCCCGGCGGATGAAGAGAAAAGACCAGAACTCGCCCGACGCGGGCAAAGCAAGGAGACAGAAACCATGTCGAACGAGATCCGGAACCAGGCCGAAGAGACCGCCCTCACCCAGTCCACCGAGATCGAGCGCGTGCTCGACGAGGAAGGCGACGACGTCCTCAACGAGAACGACTGCTGCACCGCCGAAGACATCGAGGAAGCCGTGAAGGCGTTCATCCTCGGCGACATCACCTTGGCCCAGCTCGAAGGCATCTCCGCCGAGGAGATCTACGCCGTCGCCGATATGGGCTACGACCTCTTCGAGGAAGGCAAGATCGAGGAAGCGAAGAAGATCTTCGAGGGTCTCTACACCTACAACCCGATGGACGCCTACTTCCGCACCGTCCTCGGCTCCATCTACCAGCGCCAGTCGAACTTCGCGGAGGCCGCCGGTCATTACGCCGCCGCCGTCGAGCTCTACCCGGAAGACGTCACCGCCTGGACCAACCTCGGCGAGACGCAGCTCCAATGGGCCGCCTCCCTCCAGCAGTCGGGCGACGCAGACCGGGCCGCTCAGGCCTTCACGGGTGCGGTCGAGGCGCTGACCCAGGCCGTCGAGCGCACGTCGGCAGACGATGAGAACGAGTCGGGCCTCCGCGCCCGTGCCCTGATCAACGTGGCCGCCTCGATCTACGAGTCTCGTCAGTCGGCCTAACTGACACGAGTTCAGGGGAGCACCTCGGATGCTCGCATCCGCCCCCTCCACCGGCCGCCCCGCTAAACCGGGGCGGCCGTTCTGTTGTGGATCGGTTGTGGATCGGAAAATGTCCCCGCCCAAAGAGGGATCTGGATTACTGTCTGGGACGCAGTCGATTGAGCGGTCTCACTGGATGTTTGGGAGATCGGCGTAACTCGTTGGCAATCAACAAGCGATTTCGCCCGTGCCATTTTCCGATCCACAACGCGATGACTACAGGGAGTTGGCGGCCGTCTACGACGACTGGCAGTACCTGTACCCACAGCCATTCGCACTATCACTCAGGCCACGGCTCGTGTCCGTGCTCGACGAGTTTTCGACACCCCGAGAGAGCTACGCCGACCTCGGATGCGGCACCGGCCTCCTCGCCGCGTGGTGGAAGCAGCGCTACCCAGAGTGGCACGTCTTCGGAGTCGACCGCTCCCCGGCCATGATCGAGCGGGCCCTCCAGACCGCAACCCGCAGCGCTCAGAAGCAGGCCCTCATGCAGTGGGGACTCACCACCCGCGGCCTCCGTGCCTCCTCGTTCGACGAGATGATGGCGGCCGCGGAGCAGATGCAGGCGGGCGGTCCGGCCCCATCTCCGCCGACCACTTCGCTGGCCGACTCGCGGGGATCGGCCACGGACATCACAGCAGACCAGCCACAGGACCAAGCTCCGTCGAAGAGCGGCGTCGATTTCCGAGTTCAGGGCCTCGACGCCATCGATCTGCCCGAACCGATCGGGCTCGCGACCTGCGTCTTCGATGGGATCAATCACATCCTTCGCGTCCCCGATCTCGTGGCAGCATTTCGCTCGATCCGCTCGTCACTCGCGGAGGGAGGACTGTTCGTCTTCGACCTCGTACACGAGGCAGTGTTCGCCGAAGCGTTCGACGGAGCCGTCGTCCGGAAGGGCCCGGGCCTCGTTGTCACCGCGGACTCGATCCACTTCACCCGCGGCGACCACCTCTTCGGGAAGACGACCTTCGCAGTGTTCCGTGAGGAGAACGGGGCTTGGCGCCGATATGATGCGGAGATCTCGGAGCGCTGCTGGAGGCGAAAGGAGATCGTCGAGGCTTTGGAGTCCGCCGGACTCTCACTCCTTCGTCAGGATGACATCGATCCCGCGAAGGAACCGGAGTTCCAGCTTCCCCGAACGTTCTGGATCTGTCGACGGCCGCTGGAAGGATCGCATCGTTGAACGAAGAGACCCACTCCCCGTTGGACGGCGAGCGTCCCAGCTCGCACATCGGGCGAACGACTCGTAGTGCGTTCACGCAGCCTGGTACCCGAATCGGACGTGTGTTCCGACCGCCGCTCAACAAACCTTCCGGCGGGCTCGAAACGGATCCGAACGCCCCGAGTTCAGGGGCGGACTCAGAACCCGGTTCGGTTGGCCGAGTCGAAGCCGTGTCCGAGTCGGATCCACTCTCCCCCGGGGGTGGTCCCGCCCCGCCGAAGGAAACCGCCGCAGCGGGCCAAGCACCGGACGCTACCCGGACTGGCATCGGAAAGGACGACATCGTCGCCCTCGGCCTCTCTGGGCCACCGGGCAAGAACCCGCTACGGTCTGGTGAGCGCCCGGATCCTCACGGAGCTCTCCTCGCGATCCGGATCCTGCTCGCGATCTGGGCGACTCTAGTTGTGCTCTCGGTGGTCGTCTCGGCACTCACTCCCGCCACCGGGGACGGGTTCACGCGTGGCCTCAACCGGGTGTACCCGTTCATCGGATATCAGGCCGTCGCAGCCGTGATCGCATTCGTACTCGCGTTCCTATCCCGATCCGTTCGCCCGGTGTCGAAGAGGTGGGCTCTGATCGGGCTCGTTCCTCTGGCGGTGTTCTGCCTACTCGTCCTTGGGATCATCGCCTTGCTCGTAGTCGCGCGCGCGTAGAGCCGAGTGGTCTCCCCGCGAACCTCGGCTGGCCGGTCCATGGCCCATGCCTGAATTCCTCGCCCCGCCGCCCCTCACTTTCTTCGATTCTCCCCGCAACTCGTCCTTCCTGACCCCGGATAAGTGGGCCAGAACAGGTCGGCAGTGCTCCGGCCCCCGACCACGAGACACAGAACGCCAGCCCCTTGGGGCGGCACCGAGAGGAGAGCCAAGAGCCCCTCCCGGACCCTTGAAAGGACGTGACCCCAATGACGACGATCGGCAACCCCGCAGCGAACTACTCCCTCGGCACCCAGATCAACCGCGCTCTCGACTCCCTCGGCTACCCCGACGCCTTCGGCGACGCCCTCGGCGCTCTCGTCGACCTCCGCTCCGGCAACGTGGCCGGCGCCTTCCGGAACCTCGTCGACCTCAACAGCGGACTCTCCACCCGTCAGATGGACTCGATCTTCGGTGGCGCGCGTCGCCCCGGCTTCGCTCGCGCCTTCGCGCCGCGCTGCGGCTGCACCGGTGGACACCTCCACGCCTACAAGCAGACCTACGCGGTCCGTGAGCAGGTCGGCAAGCGTGCCCACGTTGGTGAGCGCTACGGCTTCAACTGGGGACCGTTCAAGCTCCAGGGCCGGATCTCCGGTCAGCAGTACGCCGGCTCCTTCGCCAAGCCGATCAAGCTGGCGGACGGTGACTATCTCTACCGCGGCCGGAAGTACGACAGCATGGGCGACATCTTCCGTGACGCCAAGGACGGCCGGATCGACGGTCAGGCCACGACCTACAAGACGCGGACGAAGTTCGCCTGGCACCCGGGCAACGCCTGCGCCCCGCGTCCGTTCTTCCCGCCGTCGTTCGCCTTCCACCCGGCCATGAACGCGATCGGCGGTGCCGGCGCGGCCCTCGGCAACGCTCTCGGTGGCGGCATCCAGGACATCCTCGGCAAGCTCTTCGGCGGTGCGAACGGCGCCAACGGTAGCAACGGCACGAACGGCAGCAACGGAAGCAACGGTTCCAACGGCACGAACGGTGTCGGTTCGACGGACTCCGTCCTCTCCGATCCGAGCCTGTCGCTCGAGGACAAGCTCGCACTCCTGATGGCGAAGCTGACCGAGCACATGGACAAGCAGATCGAGCAGAAGATGAAGGACATCGAGACGCAGATGACGAACGAGAAGAACGGCGGCGCGAACGGGTCGAACGGCTCGAACGGTGGCGGCGGCATCTTCGGCGGCATCGGCAAGGCGGTGGGCGGACTGTTCGGCGGCCTCCTCGGTGGCGGCGGAAGCTCCAGCGCGGGTGGCGCGAACGGATCGAGCAGCCAGAACAGCTCGAACCTCCAGCTCCTCCAGACGCAGCTCCAGCAGCTCATGCAGAAGCGTCAGCAGATGTTCCAGACCATGTCGAACATCCTGAAGTCGCTCCACGACACCAGCATGAACACCATCCGTCAGCTCAAGGCGTAGGTTCAGGGAGGGGCCCGGGCCAACGAGACAACAGCCCCCTGCACTGCCTCACCGGCCTGGGCCCCGACCGATTGGACTGCTCACTCTCTCGACCCCCGACAGAAACAACTCGGCGCAAACAGAAAGGGCCGCCCCGGAATCCCGGAGGCGGCCCTCGCATGCTGTACAAAACCGTATCAACGGGAGGGCGAATCTAGGTCCGGCCCGACCCAGATCACTTCGGTGCGACCACTCTTGCTGGCAGCGAGGAGATCACGAAGGGGCACCCGAACTACAGTCCGACTGCGTCGGCATTTGAACTCGAGATCGTCGCCGATCAGGCGCGCGAGTAGGGCACCACGACGACTGCGTACTTCGCGTACGGGAACCTGTTCGGGCTTCTGGTGCTCCATCTGACCTCCGATCCTGAGACCGCGTCTCAGTTGGGACCTGGTTCCAACCTAGTCCCGGGCCTACCCGACGCGCAACACATCGAAGCCAAAGCGGACCTAATCTCGACCACTTGATCGCGATTTTCCAATCCGCACAAGATCGGTACGGATTCGGCGCAAGTACTTGATTTCCAATCTCGATCTACGATCGAGGATACGTTCGGGGCGGACCATCGATGGTGAGTGAGCTCGGGACAAGTATTAGAATATCGAATCCATCATGGACGCGCCGGGCCGTCGAGACCGCTTCCGGTGCCCCCAGCCTTCGAACCAGGTCGCCCAATGCACGCGGCCCTGGAAAGGCGGTCCCGAGAAGCCGAAACCGAATGGGAGGAGGACAATCGCCGCACATGGACCCGACTATGTACGCGACAGGGCTCGGACTCGCGGTTGCGGGTGCCCTGGTCTGGCTCCTCTACTTCGACTCGAAGGATCGGGCCGCCCCCGAACCTCGGCACCGACTCCTATCCGCAGTCTTCCTCGGAATCTTGTCGGCCGGCCTCGCGTCCCTGGTCTTCGAGGCCATAGAAGCGATTGGATATCCTGAACCGGGCGGTGGACCCGTCGTGGGGACCGCGGTCCTCTGCTTCGGCTTCGTGGGCCCGATCGAGGAGCTTTGCAAGGCTCTTCCGTTCGTCCTCTTCGTGCTCCGCTTCCCCGAGTTCGACGAACCGGTGGACGGAATCATCTACGCCAGTGCGATCGCGATCGGTTTCGCCGCTGCAGAGACGGCACTCTACGTTCCCCACAGCTCGCTTCCCGATCAGGTCGCTAGGGCGTTTGCGTCCCCCCTCACTCATGCAGTCTTCGCATCAGTGTGGGGATACGGGTTTGCCCACGCGAGGTTCTCGGCCGAGACTCCACGTCGCCGAGCATGGTGGCGGGTACTCTCCCTAGCACTGGCAGCGACCGCGCACGGGCTCTACGACTTCGCGATCTTCGCCTTCGACGCCAGCCTGGCTGCGAGTGGGGTCACCCTCTCCCTGTGGCTCGCGATGCTCTACAAGGTTCGCACACTGACCCGCACCGCAGACCTCCCCGAGAGCGCCGTGGACCCGGCAGACGTTCTTCCTCGATCGGGGACGGACGGCCGGTCACATCTCGAGAATTCCTGAGGGGAAACCCGAAGGAACCCGGCGAGAACTCCCGATACTCCATACCGGGCCAGGTGGGGAGTGCGACAGGCTCCCCGTCTCGATCAAGCGGTGAACTCCTTGGAGACGGAACCGAGAGACTCGTTTCGGACTTCCTTGCCCAGGCGGGGTAATCACGGACGTCTCGGTGGAGTGAACCAGAGGATGGTGATGAGGGAATCCGGATCCGGACTCGTGCAAACGCACGGAGCCCCTCTCTACGAGAGGGAGGACCCGGCCAGAAGTTCCTGGTGTTTGGGGGCTCTCCCCCAAGGACTGGGGGCAAGCCCTGAACTTTTTTCCGAGTGGAGCCTAAAGCTGCCGAGTTTGCGTCCGATATCTACCACTGGATGGCGGAACCAGCCTTCTCAGGCGCCGCAAACGGTGCTCGCCTCCCCAAGGGGAGAGGTGCGCCCGCCATGTGGCGGTCTCGAGGAAGGCATTCGTCATTCGGGTTCTCGACTACTACGCGGAGTATTGGAGATCCCCACGGTCCGCCGTGAGGTGCTCCGGGATAGGCATATGAGAGCGCCGCTCTTCCTGCGCTTGTCCAACTCGAAACGCGCATCTGTGGGGCCGCAAGAGACCCCGAGAAGCTGAATCGCAACGGATTGCGCGCCCGGCACCAACGATCGGGTCGCAACGGAATTAGGACGCACCGGCAGCAAGGAGTTGGAGAAAATGAAGTCGAACCCCGTGGTCTATCTCGTAGATGACGAACCCATCGCGCGAAAGACCCTTACGCACCTCTTGAGCACCGTTGGAATGCAGGTCGAGGCATTTTCCTCGGCTGCAGATTTCCTCCAGAACGTGGACGTTCAGGCCAACGGCTGTCTCCTGCTCGACCTCTTCATGCCCAACATCAGTGGGCTCGATCTTCTTCAGATGATGCACGAACGGGGTATCACCCTACCGACCATCTTCGTCACGGGGCACGGTGACGTCACTACCGCGGTTCGCGCCATGAAAGCGGGTGCGTTCGACTACATCGAAAAGCCGTTCGGCCATCAAGAACTCCTCGACCGGGTCAACCAGGCGATCGCTCAGGACGCGCGTCAGCGCGGACACATCCGCCTCGTGCGAGATTGGAGCCATCGGCTCTCCACGCTGAGTGACCGCGAGCGACAGGTAATGGACATGGTCGTCGCAGGACGAATGAGCAAGGAGATTGCGACCGAGCTCGGCGTCAGCCTCAAGACGATCGAACGTCATCGCTCCCGGATCATGGAGAAGGTCCAGGTCGGCAGCGTTGCGGAGTTGGTCCGAGTCGTCATGTCCACGGAGTCAGAACTCGCAATGGTGGCGTGACGATCTAGACGATCCAAAACGATCTCGACGATCCAGACCGTCGAGACGATCCAGACCTTCGAGACGATCCAGATGATCTAGACGAGCGACCCGATCCGTCGGGTCGCTCATTTTGTTCTCCTCCGTCGCGGGCCAACCCTCACCCACCCTGGGGCCATACGCCGAACTTGCCGACAAACCCCGATGGCGACGCGATCTCAGTCCGACGAAACCAAGTCAGGAAGCCGGACGGGTTTCCACCGCGACTCGCGGAGCAGGTTCGATAGGAGTCGGATCAGTGGCAGGATGGAGGCAAAGTACAACCGCCGTCCCCGGCGTCCAGCTGGACGTCCGGCACCTGTTATCCGACATAGCCGATCGAGTTCTGCCCCGCGTTCGTCAGCAAGACATCCGCATCGACAGCAGTTCGCGTCCATCCATCGAAATCGCATCAGGTCGAGACAAAGCACCTCGGCATCGGCATCTCACACACCGCCTGCTCGACTCCAGAAGACGCGAGAGCACACAACCGAACCGACACCCGATCGAACGCGTCGCGAAAGAACCCGTCCGGCTCAGAATTCGCAAGCGCACACACCGCACGTTCACGCGCACCACGCTGGGCCGACGCGAGATGACGCTCCCCGCGCGACAGGCGACAGTCGTAGCGGTCCTAGTCGCGCTCCTGTCCACGTTGGACTGCACTCTCGTCCGCAACGCAGCGCAGGCGTCTCCTGCGGGAGTCGGCGAGGCAGGGACACCTCCCCACATCGTCGTCGACGGAGTCGAGATCGCGGCCAGCGAATGCACTCCGTCGTTCGAGGACGGCGAATGGTGGCTGGTTGCATCCCCAATTGCGACGGCTCTTCACGTCGAGCTCACGTACGACCCAGACCTCTCGTCGGTCTCTGCGTACGATCCGCTGGAGCAGGTCAGCCGCCGCTACGAGGGGCTCACCGGACAGTTGACCCGCGATGAGACGACCCAGGCATTTCTTCCCGCCGGATTGCTCAGAGGAACGGACGCGAACCACTTGAAACTTCCGCTCACCGTCCTCTCCGGCCTACTCGACGTCGAGGTATGGATCAGCCCGCGCGCAGATCAGGTCTCGCTCACGCCGCGCGGAGATGTACGACGGGTCGGCCGAGAGAGCACGAGCGGCTGGAGGATGCGCGAGGTCGAGTACCGAGCCTACGGCAATCGGTACGGCGACACGGACCGCGGGGACCTCACCGTGGACACGCGCTCCGAAAGTGGGCCCCGAGAGTTTCGGACCTCACTTGCAATCCAGGGGTCGAGCTCCACGCCGACGTCCTTCCGTACCGGACGTGGAACGTACGGCGACGAGAGCCGACGGATCCAAGCTGGCGACATCGGGACGAGCGGGCTCGCGTGGCAGCGAGTCTCGGGTCGCGGGTTCGACTGGTCAGAGCGGGCTTCTCGCAGTGGCCGTGTGTTTGGGTCGGCGGCTCAACAGCTCCAGCGGATCGACTCGGAAGCGGGCGATGGAAGGCCCCAGTTCAGGCCATGGGTGCTGAACCTCGGCTACAGGCGAGGGGCTCTCGCGGGCAGTCCGGCCGGGAAGTTCTTCGGGCTGGGCGCGAGTTGGATGGAAGCGGCTACGGCGTGGAGCCTGACGACGGAGTCGGGAATCGCGCGGCCCGGGTTTCGAACTACAGGACGGGCCGGCGCGACCTATGCGCGCCACGCCGCTGCCGCGTACGGCTGGGAACTGGACGCCCTGTTGGAGCCGTCGCGAGCGCTCCAACTCCAGCTTTCCGCCGCAGAGCTGGGCCAAGCGTTCGTCACACCAGGAACCGCGGAGCTCGCAGGATCTGCGCGACGATCCGTCGGTGTTCTCCTGTCCCCGTTCCAAAGACTGACATTGCGCGCGCATCACTCCTTGCAGCTTCCCGGCCACGACCGAAACGAGAGTGACACGACCGGAGACGCGACACCCGAAAGCGGCTCGAGCAGCGACATCGCGAACGGAGATAGCCTGGGCGATTCTCTCGACGTGGTGGCCCCCCTTCTTCCCGAAGAGGAGGTGCTCGGCCTGGGTTGGAGTCGGTACACGACGGCCGACGCGTCGGCCACGCTCCCGTACGCCGCCCTTCGTTCGTTCGCGGCCGGAGCGTCTTGGTCCGAACCGAACGGTCGTGAGAAAACGACAGTGCTCTCGACCAGCGCTCGGGGACGGATGCGGTGGCTCGATTGGTTCTGGTACGGGCGCCATCCCGTCTCCCCGGCCACAGCGAACGTCCTCACGAGTGGGCTCTCGTGGAACGCAAACCGGGTGGGCCGGATTCAGGTCGTCGGGTCCTGGAGTGGCGGGTCGATCTCGGGAGGAAGCTGGCTTCTCTCCGCGCGTCCGCTCTTTCACGGCCGCCTCCAAGCCACGATCGGCCAGCTCTGGGCGCACTCGAACACGGGTACCGACTTCCGACCGTTCGCGCGTGTCCGGTGGCACATCGCGAGCGGACACACCTTGGATTGCTCCGTCCAAGAATCGGGCAACGCTCTCTCTCTACGCGTCTCGTTGCGTGGATCGTTCGGGTTCGGTGGTCGGAACTCAGGTACGGAACTGATCGCATCGCCCGCCTACCAACGACACGTCGGTGAAGTGTCCGGCCGACTGTATCTGGATCACGACATGGACGGCGTCTACGGTCCTGGCGACCGCCCTCTTCGCGGAGTCGTTCTGCGTCTGGATCGAGGACGCCGCACGACTCAGACGGACGAAGACGGTAGGTACTTGTTTCTCGACGTCGATGCCGGAGAGCATCAGGTGTCCGTCGATCCAGGCACGATCCGGGCGGACTACGTCCTTCTCGACCCACTTCGTCGCGGCATCTTCGCGGCTTCGTTCGAGCGTCGGGTCGTGGACTTCCGGGTCGGCATGAACCGCCGGATCGACGGTGTCGTCTTCTACGATCGGAACGGCAACGGACGGTGGGACGAAGGCGAGCTCCCGGCCGCAGAGGTTCATCTCGTGCTCGGCCGCGGACAGGACACGCTCACGTATCCCGACGGTAGCTTCCGCCTCGGTGACGTGCCACCGGGACGCCAGGTCCTCCGTATCGACGACGAATCGATCGATCCGGACTACCGTGGCCCGGGATCGCTCGAGATCCTCGTTCCGACGGAATCGGATCCTGAGAGAGTGGAGATCGGGTTGCGCCTACGCGACGAGCGAGTGCTGCACCGACGCTTCTAGATCGACGGAACGACGTCCGTCGCGCCGGTTGCACCGGGTTGCTCGAAGATTCCGAGTGAAGCCGGGGAACCGCGCCCGACTCGCACCGCATCGAGTCGCAGTACCTCGAACGTCGAGCACGAGGCTACGGCGCAACGTCCGTTGCGACCGCCGGCATCGGCTCCGGAATCTCGAAGACCTTCTCCCCGACGAGAAGCGGAAGCTCCCGACCGGTATCCACTCGATAGACGAGGCGGAAGGTCCCCGGATAGAGCGAGAAGTCCTCGAACGGGCGGTCGAAGTAGCGATCGTGCGCGGGGAGTACGATCCCGGCTTCGGCGGCATCACCTCGCACGACGAGCGGCGCATCGAGGTTGGGGTCGGTAGGAGCCAGGCCGGAGAGATCGTAGACTTCGTACTCGTCCGTAAGACGGAGATGGGCTTGCCCCGAGTTCGTGATGGTCGAGTGGATCACCCATCCCTTCTCTCCGGCAACCACATCCAGACCGACCAGATCCGCCTCTGCGCGGACAGGGGGCACTTCCACATAGATCACGGTGCTGAGACGAAGCCGCACGTCGAGCCGCTTCTCTCCCTCCCTGAGCGCGCGGTAGGGCACGCGAGGCTGGAGGATGAGTGCACACCGATACTCGCCCGGAACCGCGTCTTCCGGGACCATGATCGACACGCGAACGTCGCCGGACTCGCCAGGCACGAACTCCTGTTCCGTCGGAGAGAGGACGAGCCAGGGACGGGCAGATTCTTCGGTCGGATCGGTTCTCGTGAACGTCATGTTCCCGTCGATCGACTGATCCCAATCCTCCGCAGTGAGCACGAGACGCACCGGAGCGGTGTCCGCAGGGCCATCCTTGCCATAGGTCACCTGGAGCACGTGGGTGTAGTCCTGGCCCGGAGGGATGGAGACATGGAGTCGAGTCGGCATGAGTGCGACTTCCCCAGCTGGCGATGAACCTGGCGAAACAAGCGGACCGCAGAGTCCGGCCAAGAGCGCCCAGGGCCGAATGAAGCGGCCGAGTCCGGTGGCGCGGTGGGCGGTAGCGGGCGAGGCGTTCTCGTTCATGGCGTGGCTCCTCGGCTCTCCGTAGGCAAATGTGTGGCGGAGAACTCTCAGTAGGTTTGGAGCGTGAGCTCCAGGTTGACGGGATAGAACGGGTCTGGCGTGTAGAACTGCGGCCCGACGGCGAGGACGAGCGTGAAGTAGTTCCACGCGCCGTTGAAGGTCTGCCTCGTGCGGTAGAGCTCGCGTCCGCCCAGTCCGCTGTTCAGATCGTCCAAGGTCCCGAGAAACTCGGGCTCGTCGTCGACGTTCTTGCCGACGGTGGCCGGATCGTAGTTCCAGATGCGACCGACGCTCGGAGACACTGCGACGATGTCGACGACCCCCATGCCGAAGTCGTCGAGTTCGACATCGCCGGCACCCGACGGGGAGTGAGTGTCGAGCCGGGCACGAATCCGGTAACGAGGAATGAAGCCGCTCGGCGAGTAGATGGCGATCCGGAGTTCCGCCGTGGCGAACGTCCCGGGATTCGCGGTGGAGAGTTCGCTCAGGTCGATCGTCCCCAGGGAGGTACCTCGTGGGACTTCCTCGATCTCCCCTCCGGTGCTCTGCCAGTCGAGAGGAAGATCCGCATCGGACACGATGATCAGGAGGTCGAAGTCGCCGTTCCCGAATGCGGGAGGGGAACAGCATACGAACCAGGCGATCGGGGCGAGGAGAAGGGCTCCGAAACGAAGGAAACGGTTCGGCGGGCAGCCCGCGAAGAGGCGCCGCGCGCACCCTCGAGCCTCGAACGTCCTCCGATCCGCCATCCTCGACGCACCCTCTTCCTCTTGGAAGTCCATGCGTGTCGCTCCGGGCACGCTGATTGACGATGACTACACGTGCGAACGGGAGGATGGCGCCTGCCATCCTCCCCTCGCTGGGAATGGAACTACGGCGTCGCCATCGTGAACTCGACGACGGCCTCGAAGTTTGCGACCGGGGTGTAGTACTGGGGACCGACCGCGAACCCGAAGTCGACCAGGAGTCCGTTGTTCGGTGAGTTGTTTCCACCGCGGTTCGAGATGCGCGGACCGGCCATGACCTGCGTCACGGACGCAATGTCCTGGAGGGTGGCGTAGTTCGGGTTCCAGAGGGGCTCCTCGTCCACGTCCTTCGGGGCTAGGTTCGGGTCGTTGCCGAAGCCAGCGGTGAGCGACGCATCGCCCGCCGGATCCCCGAAGACCTTGGTTGCGGCACCGGAGTTCGTGAGGTTGAGGATGCCGAAGCCGACGTCGGCGAGTTCCAGGTCACCCGCGGCCGAGCTTCCGAATCCGGTGGAACTCGTCACCTCACCGAAGAGACGGTAGGACTCGTTCGACCGCAGGATCGCCGTGACGTTGCCGCCCGCGTACGTATCGAAGTTCAAACCGGCCGCAAGTTCGCTCAGATCGATCGTGAAGTCGAGTGGAGCGTTCTGTGTCGGCGCAGTGTTCGTTCCCGTTTCGGTGTTGGTCGGCGTCCAGTCCCACCAGCGGATCGCACCCACGGGGCTGACCGCGCCGATGACTCGGACCGAACCGGTAGATTGGGCAGAGGCCTGGTCCGCGAACGCGGCTACCGCTAGGGCGGCGCAGGCCAGCAACAGGGTCTTCTTCATCTCGGACGTCTCCTTTGTTCACGTCTGTCTACTCGAGCAGTCGTGAGCGGGAGCAGCGCCGTGCGGGTTTGGCGTGTCCCTTTCCCTGCCCCCGGGCACCATCCGTCCGAGAGAGGGTCGCTCCCGTCCACGGTTCTGAGTTCGAGTGAAGTAGAGACCTTCTCCATCAGGTCTATCCCCCGAGGAAGTCCCGGCTTTCGGAACCCGCGATGGGGATCCCCCTCACGCGGAATCGCACGAGCGAGGGAGCGGCGTCGCTCGATGAAGAGACGCCCGATCGAGCGGCAACGAGTCGGGTGTCCACGAGGGACTCGTTTCGTCATCCGACGTACCGTATCCAAACAGACATCCAAGCACACCGGCGTCTTCGATCCTCGGTCCAGCCATTGTTTCGCTCAGTAGGCCGATCCGGTGAGTCGCGCAGCTGGAGATGTCGCACCACCGCGCACTCTCGCGGGCAATCCGCCACCCCCACCGAGCACGATTCACTCAAGACGTGCGACGAGTTCTGCCGACCACCCCAATGATCGACACCGTCCAGGTGATGACATCCAGTGCTCCGCACGAAACGCGAAGGGGACCTGTCGAGATGACACCGAGTGCAGCGATCGAAGCGTGGAGAAGCCTCCTCTCCGGAACCTCCGACCGGCCCTCTTGGCGAGGCGACACCGCGCGGCGGCGAGCGCTTCTTCCCGTAGCAGACGAGCTGGATCTCCTCGGAGTGTCTGCGCTGGTCGACGAACTGGCGGGACGAGGTCGGTACATCGCCGCACTGGCCGTACTCAGGATGGCGAACGCGACGATAGATTCATCGGCCCCCCTGAAGAAGCTCCTGTCAGAGCTTCTAGCGATCACACCGCGCGAAGCCGACCCGAGTGACGACCCGGTTCCTTCGGAGTTCCTTGGATCCCATCGTCCCGCGATCGCGTGGTCCGTCCTCGAACGAGACAGGCTCGAGATCGTCCCGAACGACGGCGACTTCGGAAGGAACTCATGGGTGATCTCCACCGGGTTGGATCGAGGTCCGTCCCGTCTCGACTGGGCGTTCCTCTGGGGAAGTGACACCGAAGTCGCCGGGAAGCTACGGCCGGCCGGACGTCGCAAGGTGACGCGGCGAAAGCTCGAGCTGACCGCGGCGATCGCTCTCCTCGGGCCCGCGGGTCCGCGGCAGGGCGCCACTCGGTTCACCGCGCAGGTAACGGATCTCACCGCCCGCGGGGCCGGGCTCGTCGTCGTCGACCGGTTCGATCGGCTCTACGGACTCCAACTCGTGGGAAAGAAGCTTCGGCTGTCGCTTGGTATTCCCGGACGTACCGAACCGATCTCGACCATCGGCGAGATCTGCTGGACGGAAGGCGACGAGACCACGCGAAGCACCCAGATGGGCGTTCGCTTCCTCGATCCGCCCGCCGAGTTGCAAGAGGGTGTCGCAGAGCTGATCGACGGACGACGCGACGTGCAGTACCTCTGGAGCCTCGTAGAGTCCCACGTCGGGAGGCGGTCATGATCGGGATGCCCGAAGGAACGTGGGCGATCGCCGGCGGCAAAGGAGGCGTTGGCAAGAGCGTCGTCACCCTCTCAGCGGCATACTGGCTGGGAAGGTTGAAGCACCAGGTAGCTCTCCTCGACGGCGACCTCGGCGGAGCGAACCTACACACCATGCTGGGTGTGCGAATCCCGCCTCGGACGCTCGACGACTTCGTACTGAAGCGTGTCCCGACTCTCGACGATCTGCTCCTCGATACTTCCCTCGAGGGAGTTCGTCTCATCGCGGGCGGCAGCGACACTCCGGCGTTGGCGAACCCGAACTACGCCCAGAAGACGCGACTTCTCCGGGCGATGGCTGCGATCGAGACCGACCTGTTGCTCGTCGATCTCGGCGCGGGCACCAGTCTCAACACACTGGACCTCTTCCTCGCCGCGCCGAACCGAGTGGTCGTGTTGACGCCGCAGCCTACCTCGATCCAGAACGCCTATGGGTTCATCAAGGCGGCGTTCTTCCGCCTCGTTGCCAAGGAGCTCAGGGGCACGCCGCTCAAGAACCTCCTCGATCCGGGCCAGTTCCGAGAGGCCGGCGCGCCACAGACGGCGGAGGAACTCTTCCAGGAGATCGCCATCGGCGCTCCCGACGCCATCGACGCCGTCAAACGAGCAGTGGATGACTTGGAGATCCACCTCATCGTGAACATGATCCGGAGTCCGAAGGAAGAGAAGGTCGGCCCTGTGGTGAGCGAAGTCTGCCGGAAGTTCTTGGGAGTGCGCACTCGGATCCTCGGCGCCATCCCCTACGATCCCAAGATCGAGCGCTGGGCGCTCGCCATGGAGCAGGGCGCGCTCATTCGTCAGGCTGGAGACGGCGGCGCCCTCCGCTGCGCCTACGACATCGCCTACCGGATGGCGGACCGAACCCGTCAGGCCGATTCGGAACGGACGAAGCGCGCGAGCTGACGGATCGCGCCGAGATGGTGCGCGGCATGCGGAGCGAGCGCCGCCATTCCGGTCATCACCATCGGATCGGACGGATCCACCCCGCCTGCGTCGATCGCTTCGAGGACTTGGGCGAACTCCGACCGAAGGTTGGTCCGGAGCGCATCCCACGCGCCCGTGTCGACAGTGGCCACGCTCCAGCTAGCAGACCAGTCCGGGTTCCACTCGCCTCCCCGAGCCACGTTGTTGACGTTCGCGAGTGACCAGCGAAGGTGCTCGACGTGCGCAGCGATCGAAGCTGAGCCCACGGGCACCGACCGGGACGCCTCCTCTGCAGAAACTCCGTCCAGAACGGCGAAGAGCCCTCCCTCCGGGCCGTTGTTCACGAACCAGGTGGGGCCGTCGCTTCCTTCATAGGCTTCCGCGAACAGTGTGCGGACGATCTGGACGAACGGGCCGAGCTCGGGTGCACTCATGATTCCTCCTCTGGGTAGGAGGGAATCATGGCAGTTCGGATGGAGTGGGTCCATCTCTCGCCGTCGGTACGCTATGCTTCGCCGATGCTCCGTCGCTTCGTGCCGCCACGATGTCCAATGGCGAAGACACGCGTCGCGTGTCTCTGCGGATCACTGCCCGTACCGGCGGCCGTGTTCGTCATCGCATCCATCCTCGTAGCGATCGCCACGGCGTTCCTCCCGTCTCAGACGAACGCCGCGTCACCGCTCCCCACTCATCCCGACAACCCCTACGCGACCCATCGCGCCTACGCGTCGCTCTACGTCTTCGACGTCCGCACGGGAACGGAGCTCCTCTCCGACAACGCGGACGAACCGCGCGCTCCCGCCAGCCTCACGAAGATGATGACGCTACTTCTCCTCATGGAGACGGTCGAATCGGGAAAGGCAGCGTGGTCCGACTCGGTCACGGTGCCCTGGCAGTCGGAGAAGGTCGGAGGAAGCGGAGTCGGTCTCCAGGACAATGAAGTGCTGTTGCTGGAGGATGCGGCCAAGGCGCTCATCGTCTCGTCGGGGAACGACGCCGCGATCGCGATCGCGGAACACTTGGCTCACAGCGAGAACGTCTGGGTGCAGCGAATGAACCGACGCGCGAAAGAGCTCGGCATGCGGAACACCTACTACAAGACGTCTCACGGGCTCGATGGTTGGCGCTCTCAGTCCGTCACTACCGCTCATGACCAAGGGCTCCTCGTCCAGGAACTCATGCGTCACCCGCGCATCCTCGAGTGGACGTCGTCGCGGAGCATGGTGATCCGCGGCGGACAGACCATCGTCAACACGAACAAGCTGCTCGGAGTGTTCCCGGGAATGGACGGCGTAAAGACCGGCTACACCGGGCCGGCCAAGTTCTGCCTCGCTTCTACCGCGAAACGAGACGGATTCCGGGTGGGATGCGTCCTTCTCGGCGGATGGTCCAGCGTGGACCGGTTCCGGGAGACGGAGTGGGCGCTGACCGAAGCGTTCCTCAGATTCCGATTGGAGCTGCCGGTGGAAGCCGGAGCCCCGATCGGAGCGCCGATCGCGATCCTGGACGGGGACCCTGCCTTGGTCCAGCCAATCGCCACGGAGGACCTCCCCATCGTCCGGCCACGCACGAACCCCACCCCGCTCGAGGTGGTCATCGTACCGATATCTGGGCTGCGCGCCCCGTTGGCGGCGGGCACCGAGATCGCCCGGATCGAGGTACTGGAAGGCGAGCGGCTGGTCACCCGAAGCGTGGCGGTCATCGACACCCCCGTCGCCCGCCTGTCCTGGTGGGACAAGTTCAAACGCCGATTTCAGAAGAAGTCCTGAGACCGATTTGAACGTTCCCCCCGAGCCCACCGTCCTACGGACGGGATGGGAGAGGATCCACCAGCAACCTCGTCTTGGGGGGACTACGAATGAGAGCCCACTGGCCGATCCTTGGCGGTGCGCACCGAACCGCCACCGCACTCCGTCCCGGCTCGGGGCACCGGACGGAAACGTCGAGTAAGCATGCAATCTCTGCGATGGCGGCAGGCGCAGTCGCCCTTCTGACCTTGGCGCCGGTCTCGGCGTCCGCCTTCTCTGCGTTCGAGCTCCGGAACGCCGACGAGACAGCGATGCACAGCGGCTCCTTCGGTCGCTCGTCGTCGCAGCCTCACGTTCGCATCCACAAGATGGAGAGCGGTGAGCAGATCCACCTCGACGGCAAGCTCGACGACCGCGCGTGGGACTCTGCCGTCCCCGCCAGCGGCTTCTCCGTCTGGGATCCGGATCGAGGAAAGGCGCCGAGCGAAGAGACGGTCTTCAAGGTCGCCTATGACGACCACGCGGTCTACTTCGGGATTGCGTGCCACGAGGACGACCCGAGCGCGATCACGAAGACGCTCTCTCGTCGCGACACCTTCTCGAACAGCGACCTCGTCTCCGTCTACATCGATCCCTACTTCGACAAGACGACCGGCTACAACTTCCGCGTCAACCCGCTCGGAGTGCAGGAAGACGCCTACATGTACGACGACGGCGAGCGCGATGCCGACTGGGACGCCGTCTGGCAGGCCGAGACCTTCGAAGACGAGAACGGCTGGTACGCCGAGATGCGGATTCCGTTCTCTTCGATCCGCTACCGTCCGGACAGCCCGGAGTGGGGACTCCAGGTCTATCGCTACATGCACGGTCGCGGCGAAGACACGTCCTGGGCCACCTGGGACCGCGACACCTCCGGGTTCGTGAGCCGCTTTGGTGTCCTCGAAGGGTTCGAGTCCGTCCCCGCACCTCGTCAGCTCGAGATCTGGCCCTACGTGGTCGGACGCGTCACCGACCCTTCGTCCTCACTGGAGAACGAAGACAAGGACGACTTCGAGAACTTCGGCGCCGACATCAAGTACGGCGTCACCGCGGACCTCACGTTGAACGCGACCTTGCAGCCGGACTTCGGCCAGGTCGAGGCCGACCCGGCCGTACTGAACCTCTCCCCCTTCGAGACGCAGTTCTCGGAGAAGCGCCCGTTCTTCGTCGAAGGCAGCCGGTTCTTCCAGATGCCGGACTTCAACCTCTTCTACTCGCGCCGTATCGGCACGGGAGAGTCGACCTCACGGATTCGCGCGGCAACGAAGCTGACCGGAAAGACCCGGGGTGACATCTCCGTCGCCGCACTCTACGCAACCACGGACGTGACCCAGCCCGGCCAGTCCCACAACTTCCTCAAGGAAGGCGAGCAGAGCAGCCACTACGCGGTGACGAGACTCGGCAAGGAGTGGGCAGACGGACGGATCCGCGTCAACGCGATGCAGACGGCGGTCATGAAGGGCACGGACCGGAACGAGTTCGGCAATCCCGGGGGATCGTTCGCGGACCGCTCCACCCGTGAGGCCTACACGACCGGTGTCGACCTCGCCTTCCAGACTCCGAGCCGGACCTATCGCACCTCGGCCTCGTTCGTCGGCTCCATCGTCGATCACGAGGACTACGTCGACGACGAGCGGATGATCCGCCCCGCCACGGTCTACGGTACGGGAGGTGAGCTGGACTTCTCGAAGAGCGGCGGAACGTGGAACTACAGCACCTGGGCGCGTTGGGAGAGCGACAAGCTCGATCTCAACGACGCTGGGTTCCTCGGCTCCCCGGACGAGATGAACACCGGACTCTGGATCGGATACCGCTACAACCCGGATGGGAAGAGCAACGTCTTCAACCGCGCGAACATCAACCTCAACCTGAGCCAGGCCTGGCTCTACGCCGAGCGGACCGGCTACGACATCCACGATCCATCCGAAGTCGCATGGAGCTATGGCCGCGGACACCAGACGTTCCTCAACTCGAACATGAACGGTTGGATGCAGTTCAAGAACTACATGGAGGCTTGGTGGGGAGTGGCTGCGATTCCGGACGGAACGCAACGCTACGAAACGCGCAGCACTGTACTCCTGGACGACGGTGACAGAATCGCAATCCCCGGCGGCGGGCCGCTCATGGCGGAGCCGGAGACCTACGGAGTCTGGTGGGGCACGGGCAGTGACTCCCGGAAGCCGTTCACACTCATCTACGAAGGAAGCAACTACTGGGATCGCGCCAGCAACTACACCTTCTCGAGCGACATCGGCGTTCACTGGACCCAGAGCGCTTCGATGAACCACCAGGTCGACGTCGGCTTCCGCTACCGGAGAGACGACACCCAGCACATCGAGAACTTCGAGGCACAGAGCGGCGGGATCGGCGGAGTCGACTATGTCTTCGGGCAGATCCTCCAGAGGACGGTGGACCTAACGCTCCGGACGAACGTGCTCTTCTCTCGTACGCTCTCGCTCGAGCTCTACGCGCAGCCGTTCATCACGACCGGGAACTACTCGAACCCGCGGTCGCTCCGCGTGGCGGACTCCTACAAGTTCGATCCGTTCCAGCGGGACGGCTTCGACGTTCGGGACTCGGACTTCACCTTCGCATCGCTCAACGTCAACCTCGTCGGACGCTGGGAGTACCGCCCGGGAAGCACGTTCTTCCTCGTCTGGTCGCAGAATCGGAACCGGTACGACGAGCGCGGGTTCGGAGACGCGAACTTCGACAACTCGATCGGAACGGACCCGATCTTCGGAAGGGAACCAGAGAACATCTTCCTCGCGAAGGTAACCTACTGGCTTCCACTGTAGTGGGCCCCAAAGCGAGCCCCTGCGCGGGGTAGAGACCGGCCACTCCTCTCCCCCCTTTCGCCGGCCTCCACCCAGCCGGACGGCCCGACGCCCTCGGCACCGGACTCCCCCGTCCGGCTGTCGTCGGCGCCGGGCCGCCGGTAGACGCGCCCCGAGAACCACCGGAACCGAACTGCCCTTTTGCATGTCGAGAACGTCCGCTCTACCCTGATCGGTCGTCTCGAACCGAAGGGAGCACGCGCGAACACCTGTCCGTGCTCTCGTCTCTTGGAAAGGGAAGTACCTCGTGAACACTCAGCCTCATCGCGACCTGCGGCCTCGGAAGCTTCGTTCCATCTTCGCACTCACCGTCCTCGCCGGGCTCGTCGCGTCCCTGGTGTCGACTCGCGCCGCGGACGCCCACTGCCAGATCCCGTGCGGTATCTACGGCGACGACATGCGGTTCCAGATGCTCGACGAACACATCACCACGCTCGAGAAGTCGATGGCGCAGATCGAGGAGATCGGGGCATCCGGCTCGCCGAACTGGAACCAACTCGTGCGGTGGGTCGAGAACAAGGACACACACGCAGACGAGATCGCGTCGATCGTCACCGAGTACTTCCTCCAGCAACGGATCAAGCCTGTGGAGGACCAGGCTTCCCCGGAGTTCCAGAAGTACGTGACGGAGCTCCGCTACTGCCACGAGATCCTGGTGCACGCGATGAAGGCCAAGCAGACGACCGACCACGCCCACATCGAGGCCCTTCGCACCCTGGTCCACGACCTCGCGCACAGCTATCTCGGCGAGTCCAAGTAACTACGGGAATTCCACATCTCGCCCCAGAGGGGCGACGCGGCGATCCTCCTAGGTTGCGAGACGTTCGGCTCGCAGCCGATGGAGGGAGGTCCCGTGTTCCCGATCCTAGAAGCCCGTTCGCTCGCTCCGGACGTGGTCTACTTCCGCATCGAGGCCCCACGCATCGCAAGGAAACGGCGGGCGGGGCAGTTCGTCATCCTCAGGGTGAAGGACGGCGGAGAACGGATCCCGCTCACGATTGCGGACAGCGATCCGGACGAAGGATGGATCGCGCTCATCGTGCAGGGCGTCGGCAAGACGACCAAGATGCTCAACGCGTTGACCGCGGGTGACACGATCGCTGATGTCGCCGGCCCTCTCGGCGAGCCTTCCCACATCGAGAACTTCGGCACCGCCGTCTCGATCGGAGGTGGTGTCGGTGCCGCCATCGCCTACCCCACGGCCGTCGCGCTGAAGGATGCCGGCAACGAAGTCATCTCGATCCTGGGCGGTCGAACGCGGGAACTCGTCATCCTCGAGAACGAGATGCGCGAGATCTGCGACGAAGTTCTCACCACCACCGACGACGGCTCCTACGGGATCCACGGCCGAGTCACCGACCCGCTCGCCGAAATGATCCGCTCCGGACGCAAGATCGACTTCGTCCTCGCGATCGGCCCGATCCCGATGATGAAGGCGGTCGCGGAAACGACCCGTCCCCACGGGATCCGTACCGTCGTCAGCCTCAACCCGATCATGGTCGACGGAACGGGAATGTGCGGGGGCTGCCGCGTCACGATTGGCGACGAAACGAAGTTCGCCTGTGTCGACGGCCCCGAGTTCGATGCCCACCTCGTCGACTTCGACACTCTCTCGGCACGGAACCGCGCCTACCTCGACTTCGAGCACCATCGTCTCGAGCAGTACGAGCATCGGCACGGCGCAGGCGAAGGACTGTTCCCGGACCCGGAGAAGCGCGACGCCGAGACGCACGACCCGGAAACCCATGATCCCGAAGGCTGTCACCTCGCGCGTAGGATCCGTGCACTGAAGGACGAAGCGGAACGTACGGAACCGCAGAACGCAACCTCGACGCCCGGAACCTCGGCGTCCCGACCGGAGGAGTGAGCATGGCGAGCGAATCCGGCCCGAAGAAGCTCACCCCGAAGGAGCGGATGAAGATCCCGCGCCAGTCGATGCCGGCAGAGGATCCGAACACCCGACGGCACGACTTTCACGAAGTGAACCTCGGGTTCACGACCGCACTCGCGGTAAAGGAGGCGCAGCGGTGCATCGAATGCAAGAAGCCCGGCTGCATCCAGGGCTGCCCGGTTCACGTGCACATCCGCGAGTTCGTCGCACTCGTCGCTGAGGAGCGGTTCGAAGAAGCCGCGCAGATCATCAAGCAAGACAACTCACTCCCCGCCATTTGTGGACGGGTCTGTCCGCAGGAAGAGCAGTGCGAGCATCTATGTGTGCTCGGAAAGAAGGGGGACCCAGTCGCGATCGGCCATCTCGAACGGTTCGTGGCAGACTGGGAGAGAAACGGCGGTGGACTCATGACGGTTCAGCGCCCGGAGCCGACCGGCAAGCGCGTCGCCGTCGTGGGGAGTGGCCCGGCCGGACTCTCCTGCGCAACGGACCTGGTCAAGCAGGGACACGTCGTCACCGTGTTCGAAGCACTCCATGAACTCGGCGGCGTGCTCGTCTACGGAATCCCCGAGTTCCGCCTGCCCAAGGAGATCGTCCACGCCGAAATCCGCCAGCTCGAGAAGCTCGGTGTCGAGTTCCAGACGAACGTCGTGATCGGCCAGACCGTGACGATCGACGAACTCTTCGGCGAGGAGGGTTTCGACGCCGTCTTCCTCGGCGTGGGTGCAGGGCTCCCCCGCTTCCTGAACGTCCCGGGCGAGAACCTCGTCGGTGTCTACTCCTCGAACGAGTTCCTCACCCGCGTCAACCTGATGAAGGCCTACTGCCAAGACTCCGACACCCCGGTCATCGACCTCGAAGGACGGAACGTCGCCGTCTTCGGTGCCGGAAACACCGCAATGGACGCCGTCCGTACGGCGCTCCGCCTCGGAGCCAAGACGGCGAGGATCATCTACCGCCGTTCTGCCGACGAGATGCCGGCGCGGAAGGAGGAGATCCACCACGCCAAGGAAGAAGGCGTCGAGTTCGTTCTGCTCCATCGGCCACTCGAGTTCGTCGGCGATGCCGAGCGTCGGCTCCGTCATGTTCGTCTCCAGCAGATGGAGCTCGGTCCGCCCGACGACTCCGGACGTCGCCGTCCCGTGCCGATCGAAGGCAACGAGACGACCCTGGACATCGACCTCGCCGTCGTCGCGATCGGCAACGAAGCGAATCCGATGATCCAGAAGAGCTCTCCCGAGATCGAGCACACGAAGTGGGGCACGATCCAGGCCGACGACGAGACGTGCCGCACCTCACGCCGCGGCGTCTTTGCTGGCGGCGACATCGTGACCGGCGGAGCGACCGTGATCCTGGCGATGGGGGCCGGAAGAAGAGCGGCGGCGTCGATCGACGAGTACCTGCGGACGGGGGCGTGGGAGGCGGAGCCCGACGTCGAGGCCGCGAATGCAGACTCGAACGCGGACGCGAACGCAGGTGTGAAAGCGGCGGAGTGATCCCTTTGACCCTCGGTGGTTCCCAGCAAGCGACTCCAGCCTCGATGTCGTCGTAGACCTCGCCTTCCGATCGGCCTACGATGTGCGAAGTGCGCGCCGCCGGGGGCGCGTCGAGGAGGGCATATGAGCCTCACTCGCCTCCGCTTTCCCGTCCCTGATCCGCAACTCCCTGTGTCCGTCGTACGGAACCTACTCCTGGCCTCCGTCTGTGCAGTGCCGCTTTCGATGGCCTGGGCGGGACCCAATGAAGACGGGCTCCTCGTCTTCCACACAGACGACGACATCGTGTACACGAGCGATGGCGTAGAGACCTACGGTTCCCCGATCTTTCCCTTGTGTACATCCGAGGAATGCCCGCTTCCTCCCGAGGATCCCTGCTGGGCCGACATTCTCGATGCGATTCAGCCTTGGTCGAGCAGAGGCGACTTCGTCGCAACGTTCTGGCTCATCGCGATCTTTCCCCCGGATGCGTGTCCGCGCGTGAGCGGGGCGTCGTTCGGCGTCTGGCAGACGGAGGATCGCGAGGTGACGTTCGTCGACCAGGGGCCCTGCGGCGACTTCGAACTGCCGTACGACGACTGGCCGCAGAACAACTCCGGGACGGCAGTTACATTCCTCGTCCCCCAACAGGCCCGGGCGATTCGCCTGTACTGGTTCGCCGCCTACTCGTACTACGGCCCGACGGAGATCGGCCTGACCGCCTTCCCGGGCGAGCAATCCCCGCTCTTCGCGGACGACTCCGTCCCGTCCGTTCTCGACCCCGTCCCGCGCAGCCATCGGGGCCGATTCGGCCTGAACGGGGCGACGGGATACGTGCCCTGGTGGGACGTTCCGCCCGTGGTCAAAGAGAGCTGGGGAGGGGTGAAGTCGAGATTCCGGGACGAAGAGTGAACGAGACGAGTGCGAAGATGCGATGCCCGACCGATCGGCCGGGCATCGCAATGTCGCTGTTAGTCCGAATGGACGCCTCCCGTCCCTACCGCATCTGATCGCCGGCGCAAACGAGGCCGAGAAGAGGCCAAGGAAGGGTCGGCGTGACCATTTTGAGGTGCGGGACATGATGGATGACACTCCCGCCGCCGATGTCCGTGCCGAGGTTCTCTACGTAGCCTGCCTTGACGCCCATTCTCCACCTCCGTTCGTGGTTCCCTGGCTGGTTCACTGGGGATGGCGGAAGCGGAACGGAGAACGGGCCAAACTTTCTTGATCAGCGCACGCGAACGATGCGGAGCGGACATGGGAACCCCCTTTGTGGAGTTTCCTCAATCAGCTGCGGACGACGTCAGCGGGTAGAGGGGAGCGCCCATTGATCGAAACTTAGAGTAGCAAACGGCGCCCTTGGCTCCGAGGTTCGGGGAGCCTATCGTCCGGGATCGAGCACTGAGGCGTCCCGACAGACACGGCCAATCGGGGCGCCCGGTCGGAGCCGTGCACGGGGAAGCGGCCGGTCACAAGCCGGTCACTCTTCGAGTACTCGAACTCAACAGCGTGCGCTCCGGAAACATCAGCGTACCGAGCACACGGCGCGTCACAGGAGCCAGGTCTGTACCAAGGTCACTCAGTCGCTGCCATCCTCCCCGCTCTCGACGAAGCGGACGCGATCGGCGCAGTCCTTCGCGCGATCGACCGGACGATCGTCGACGAGGTCGTAGTCGGTGACAACGGCTCGACAGACGGCACGCGGGAAGTGGCTGCTGCCTTGGGAGCGCGCGTGGTTCGCCAGATGCGCCGTGGCTACGGAAGCGCGTGCCTCGAAGCGATCGCCGCCGTTCCGGACGTGGACATCCTGGTCTTCCTCGACGCCGACGGAAGCGACGATCCAGCGGAGATACCGCTCCTACTGGATGCACTCACAGGAAATGTTCGTGACGGCATTTCCGTGGACCAGTGCGTCGAAGCCCGCCTCATCGGTGCTGCGGGTCGGGCCGCAGACACCCGCCGCTCGAGTACGGACACCATGGATCGGCGGAACCTCGGTACCCACTCCGTCGACCTCGTCATCGGCTCGCGCGTCAGGGGAAGCGCCGAGCCCGGAGCTCTCACTCCGCTCCAGCGTTTCGGAAACGCGCTCACCTGCACGCTCGTGCGTGTGCTCTGGGGCGTCCGCTACACCGATCTCGGCCCGTTCCGCGCCATTTGGAAGGACCGATACGACGCACTCGAGATGTCCGACCCGGACTTCGGATGGACGATCGAGATGCAGGTGAAGGCCGCCCAGCGCGGACTTCGCGCGGTCGAGGTTCCGGTGACGTACCGCGTGCGTCAGGCGGGTGAGAGCAAGGTGAGTGGGACGATCCGAGGCTCCTACCTCGCAGGGACTCGCATCCTCGGCTATGTCGCCCGCGCGAAGCTGGGAGATCTTCGTGGACAGAGCTGACGGCGGACTCGGCGTCAGCGGGCTCGATGTCATCGAGCATGAGACACCGCAACACGAGATCGCCCCCCGTCGGTCCGGCGAAGAGGGCCGACCTCGTGTCACACTCGCCATCGGAGCCGCTGCGCTCGCGCTCACCGTCCTCCTTCTGCGCCTGCCGCTCTGGCTCCTCCCCGGTCCCGGCCGCGACGAGGCGTCGTACCACTACTGGGCGCATCATCCGGAGCCAGCGTTCGCCCCACTCGTCCAGCTCACGGTGCGACTCTTCGAGCTGCCGTTCGGACACGCTCTGTGGTCGCTGCGCGCGCCGGTCGCTTTGCTCGGAATCGTCGTCCTCTGGCTTCACGACGACCGACTGCGCCGCGCGGGCTCGACGGGTTCGACGCGACTGTTCTTCGCGTCGCTGCTCGCGCTCACGCCCTGGCTCGGCTTCAGCGGGTCCATTCTCCACCCGGACGCATTCCTGCTCGTGAGCCTTCTCGCACTCGTGATCTCGGCGCGGGACCGTCGTCCCTTGGCTATCGCCATTGCCGCGTGCGCGGCCGCGCTGTCCAAGCCGACGGGTGTGCTCGCGCTTCCCGTCGCATGGTGGCTGGTCGGCGCGCTTGCGGTGAATTCGGACGGTCGCTTGCGCCGAGGCGGGACGCATCAGCGAGGGGGACGTCAGCGAGGGGGACGTCAGCGTGAATCACGGCGGCGTGGGGCACAGCAGCGTGGACCAGGTCACGATGGGGCATGTCAGTTTGACACACCGCGGGATCGGGGGACTCCTCCCCGGCCTTCTCACAGAACCCGCATCGTTCTCGCGCGCACGATACTGATCCTCGGGGTCTTCCCGCTCGCGACCGCGCTCGGGACCGGTCTACTCACTGCGATCGGGGAGTTCGGTCACATGTCGCCCGAGATCCCACTCGCATCTCGATTCGGCACATGGGGACTCGCGCTCGTCTTCGTCGGGGGGCTCCTCCTGCCTTGGTTCGGCGTGCGGGGAGGGATCGATCGAGCGCGCCTCCTCGCGCACGCGCGACGGAACGGGACATCGTGGACGGAAGCACCCGAGACACGGGAAGCCGCGGCCGCGTTGGCGACGGCAGTTCTCCTCCTGGCGGTGTTCACGTCCGCGGCGCTCTTCCGGGGACAGTTCAAACCGAACTGGGTCTTGCCTGCGTTCGTGCTCGTCCTACCACTGAGACCGCTTCGGCCGCCTCATCGGGTCGGCGTCGGCAGGAAGCTCGCGATCGCCGTCGGTCTCGCCTTCTCACTCGGCTGCTCGATCTGTCAGACGCTGGTGCTGCACGACCCGGACGTCGTGATGAACGCAGAAGCCGCGCTACAGCGTCGAGGATTTGGGTCCACTCCTCTCGACTACTCGGTGCACGCGGGAACGAGGGAGCGGATGTTTCAGCGAACTCGACATGGAAGGCCCGCTTCTCCGAGTACCAGGACGGGTCCGCGTTCGCGGAGAGCATTCGGAGATCTTGGGACGGAAGCGCGACGCCTGGCAATGTCGATGCCCTCCCCCACGGCGCAGCGGACGCCGCGCCACGCAACGGCAGTAGATCCGGTGACCGTGGCGCAATTCGTCACATCGTGTCGGACGACTACGGTCTGGCGATGCAGCTGCAGTGGTACATCGGGCCGGGCGAAGTCCGGGTCTCGATCCCGGGAGACGGCGTGTTCCAGCGAACGGTGGATGGCGGTGTGCAGGGCTCCCCTACCCGCCGGAACCCCGCGGACATCCTGCTCCTGCCGGTGCACACGGACGCGGGTCAAGTGTGGGACAGGATCGAACTGGTGGAGACCTTGGACGACGTGCGGCATCCCACGACGGGGGCCAGGTTGATTCCGTACCGCGCACGGATCCGCAATGGCGGATCCTGACTTCGGCGATCCGTCGACTCGCCGAGGAGGATGAATGTACCGACTCCGTTGGGCCCGCCAGAAGGCCAAAGCAACAGTCGCGAGGACTGTCATCGTTGCAGCCCTTGCGATGCTCGGCCCTTCGATGGTGACAGTGGGACTTGCCTCTACTACGGACACCTCCGCACGTACAGACGCCTCCGCTGCGGACGCGCTCCATTCAGAGTTCGGTGCCCTCCTCGCACGCTACGTCCACGGCGTCGGCGTCGACTATCCCGCATGGTCCGGAGCCGCGGATGATCTCACCGCCTTGAACGACTACGTCCAGTCGCTGACCTCGCTCGATCCAGCCCCGTGGCCGGAGGACGATCAGAAGGCCTACTGGATCAACCTCTACAATGCCGCCACGCTCCGACTCGTGCTGGCCCACTACCCTCTCGACAGCATCAAGGACATCGGCGGTCTCTTCAGCTCGCCCTGGAAGCGCGACGTCGTGACCGTCGCGGAAAGCACACTCACGTTGGATGAGATCGAGAACGAGATCCTCCGCCCAGAGTTCCACGACCCACGGATCCACTTCGCGCTCAACTGCGCGTCCATCGGCTGCCCGCCGCTTCGCGCCGACGCCTATCGAGCTGCGAACCTGTCCGAACAGCTCGACGAATCGTGTCGACGCACCCTGAACGACGCCCGTTGGGTGAGTGTCGGCAAGGACGGCATCCGGGTGACCAAGATCTTCGACTGGTACCGCGGCGACTTCGAGGAGAACGGCGGCAGCGTTCGCACCTTCCTCGATCGCTACCGTGACGAGCCGCTTCCCAAGGGCAAGATCGAACACCTCTCCTACGACTGGTCACTCAACATCGCGGCTGACCGCGACTCCCACTAAGTCGGTCCCACTTCGGCCGGATCCGGGTACTCCCCCCGAACGCCCCACCCGAAAGGACCTCCATGCGTACGACCACTCTTGCAATCACCCTCGCGACGTCCGCCCTCCTGGGATGGGGACTCGTCTCAGGATCACGCGGAGATCGAGTCGCAACGCCCATCCCTAGCGCTAGCGGCAGGACAGATTCCGGCGGCATAGGCAACACCGCCAACAGCGAGGGTATGACCGGTAGGAGCGGCGGAGGCGGTCCTGCCATGTCAGCTCAGCCCAACCAACCGGTCGAGATGGGCCAGGTCCGCTGGGGTCGTGATCTGGACGCGGCGAAGGACGAGGCCCGGCGAACCGGACGGCCGCTCTTCGTACTCTTCCAGGAGATCCCCGGCTGCTCCACATGTCAGAACTTCGGCCGCGGCCCACTCTCCCATCCGCTCGTGGTCGAAGCGATCGAGACCGAGTTCGTACCCGTGCTCGTCTACAACAACCGGGACGGCGAGGACGGCCGCGTTCGTCAGTCGCTTGCCGAGCCCGCCTGGAACAACCCCGTGATCCGGTTCCTCGACGTCGACGGCCGTGACGTGCTCCCCCGCCGCGACGGCGTTTGGTCGACCGAGGGTGTCGTCACCCGGATGGTGAATGCGCTCGCGGCGGCCGATCGGGCCGTTCCCGACTACCTTCGCCTCGTTCGAGACGAAACTGCGACATCCGAGACGTCCCGGCTGACGTTGGCGGTTCACTGCTTCTGGGAAGGAGCGGCCGCTGTCGGCGGGATCGACGGAGTGACCGATGTGGAGGCCGCGTTCCTGGGAGGACGCGAGGTAGTCGACGTCACCTACGCCGCGAACGTCGACGCAGACGCACTACTTGCCGAGGCCACTCGACGGGCACACCCGAGTGGAATCTACGCCGCTGATGCGAAGCAGTTCGAGGCCGCGGACAAGGCGACCCCGGGCGGGGCGACCGTGGACAGGGAGATCGCGGGCGGAGCGACGGCAGAGAAGATAGCGCTGCTGCCCCAACCCACGCGACGCGCGCCGGACTCCGATCAGCTCTACTACCTGAGGCACAGCCCCTATGCGAAGCTCGAGCTGACGAGGTTGCAGCAGATCCGCGTCAACGCAGCGCTGGGTACCGGAGGAAGTCCGGAGCGATGGTTGTCGCCACGACAGCGAGCACAGCTTCCGTAGGCGGCTTCGGTAGGTGGATCTGTAGGCGGCTTGCGTAGGCGGAAGGTGTGACGCTTCGACTCACCCGACTGTTGCCAGCCGCTCGTATTCCCGCCAGACCGCGTCCCGCTCCTCCTTGGGAATCGAGTGCCAGCGGACACCGCGAACCGCGCCCTCCAGCCCCGACACCATACTTCGACACGGCGGATCGTCTGGCCGGATCTCCCGGATAAGCAAGGCAGCTCGCGGCGCCGGCCGACGCGACGGTCGCTACATCCAATGGGATGCGAACCGGCGCGGCCGACCGCCTACATCCGATACGGATGCGAACGAACCAGCCATCGCCACCGCCCACATCCAACGTGGTGAGATGGACTCCTCCATTCCAGCGGTATCTTGGCGCGTGGTGCGCCGTCCGGTACGGCTGCTATGAGCCATGGAAGGAGGAGTCCAGTGACTGAAGATACGACCATCGGCGTGGATCTGGCAAAGAATGTGTTCGAGGTTGCGATCTCTCACACCCCAGGCACGATTGCTATGCGGAGGAGACTCAAGCGGGCCAGGTTTGGTGCGTTCTTCGCAGAGCAGAAGCCCGCGATTGTGGTGATGGAGGCTTGTGGTTCTGCTCACTACTGGGGTCGCGAGTTCGAGAAGATGGGACATGAGGTGATCCTGCTGCCGCCGCACCAGGTCCGTCCCTACGTCACTCGCAACAAGACCGACCGGTGTGATGCCGCTGCCCTCTTGGAAGCCCACCGCAACGAGAGCATCCTGCCGGTGCCGGTGAAGTGCGTGGAGGCTCAGTCGATCCTTGCTCTGCACCGAGCTCGCTCAGGTTGGATGCAGCGGCGAACAGGACTGCTCAACATGACCCGAGGCTTCCTGCGCGAGTACGGCATCTTCGTCCCTGTTGGAGCACGGCAGATCCGTCTGAAGATGGAGGCACTTCGGGAGGAGCCACCACAGGGAATGCCAGACGCTCTTCGATCGCTGCTCGTTCTCGTTCGTGATGAACTTGGAGTCCTGGAGTCCTCGATCGCAGACGTGGACGAGTTGATCCGCACGACTCCTCAGGACCCTGCCGTGAAGCGGATCATGACCATCCCGGGTATTGGCATCCTGGGAGCCTCAGCACTCGTCGCCACAGTTGGAGACATCCGGCGCTTTCCGTCGGGCCGTCGGCTCGCCTCCTACTTTGGCCTGACGCCGAGAGAGATCTCGAGTGGAGAACACCGCCGGTTGGGACGCATCAACAAGCAAGGCAACACGTACGTTCGAACGCTCCTCACTCACGGAGCTCGAGCCGCCTTGAGGTTTGCGATCAAGGGCGATGCTCCCGTCGATCGACATCGGGAGTGGGCCCGGAGTATCGCAGAGCGTCGAGGATACCGAGTGGCAACCGTCGCGCTCGCAAACAAGAACGCAAGGCTAGCGTGGGCAGCCTGGAGAACCGGCAAGACCTTCGACGAACTGGTGTGCGCCAACGCCTGAGAGAGGCGCCGTGAACATACGCGGATCGTGAGACCCTAGATTGCGCAAGAGCAACCGGTGGATACCGGCCCAGACCGGGCGTGGGTGAACCCGTGTCGCATCCGTGGCCGAACGCGGCCGTCAATGTGGTTGGTCACCCGCGCGCGAATTCCACCATGGCCCCGAGCGTAGTCTCGACCCAAATGGCCGAAGATATGGATGCAGTCGGACCCCACCAGGATCTGCTCGACTGCAATCAACGGTCTCATCGAACTGCAACCCACAAACCCGGAGAATCTGATCCGGGACTGGGATGACTTGCGCGTTGACGGGAGGAGTCCAGATATGGATGCGAACGAGCCGCCCGAGTGCCGGAGAACCGCATGGCGCGATCCGGTCCGTCATGCGCTACCCTTGCGCCGATCGAGATCGGGCAGGAGCCGACAGCTCACGACAAGGAATCGCATGGCCATTGCACCCAAGGGATCCCTCAGGCACAGGCTGAAGAACGTCGACTGGGTCTACCGGCTCTACGGTGACCTCGACCTCTTCCGCAAGCACGGTTCGCTCCGACCCACGAAGGCGAAGATCCTGGGGTCGAGCAACGTCCTCTTTGCGGACCCGACCGAGCCCCGCGGACGTGGGCTTCTTCGGGACTCCTGCGCCGGGCAGCCCGAGGTCAAGGCGATGTGGATGCGGATCCTGGACCACGTGAGTCCCGACATCGTCCTCGACGTCGGCGTGAACTACGGCGAGTTCCTCTTCATGCCCACGTATGCGCCGGGGACCCGGATCTACGGAGTGGAAGCGGCTCCGGCACTCGAACCGTTCCTTCGGAAGTCGCGGGAGCACCATCCGAACCGCGAACAGATCGAGCTCGTCTTCGCCGCGGCAGGACCCACGCACGGCGGAACGCTGGTCTTCCATGTCGATCCGGGCTCGAGCGGAAAGTCGTCGGTCGTCGTAGAGAGCGAGGGCGGTGAGTCGATCGATGTCGAAGTTCCGTGCATATCGATCGATGGCTTGCTCGCTCCGGTCTTGACGGGCGGACGCGACACGAGCACCGCCGACGAACGCATTCGGCCAGTGCTCGCGTTCAAGATCGATGTCGAGTCCTACGAAGAGGAAGTACTCTCCGGCATGACGAGCACGCTCGACTCATGTGATGCCGTCGGTCTGATCGAGTTCGATCCGCCGCGATTGCTCTCGCTCGACAGGTCGCCAGATGGATTCCTGGACCGGCTCCGGCAGCACTTCTCCGTCTGGGCTCTTCAGCGTGGAACCACACCACGGCCGATCCGAAAGCGAGCCGACCTAGTCGATCCTGACGACGTCGCGGACCTCGTTCTGGTCGGCTCCCAGGAGTTGGGTCAGAAGTTGGGTTTGACTTCCGAGGACGATCGGCGGTAGCGGCAGCTCAGCCGCAGTGGAAACGGCGCGGGGTTCCTGTCGGTGGAGTCTAGGGGTCGAGCTCGCCGAGCTTCATCCACGGATGTTCGTCCTGCGTCTTCTCGAGGAACTCCGTGACGTTTGCGGAGTCCTCCGCCGTTACGCGCCCGAGCCCGCCTGGTGCACAGAAGTGCTGCTGCGTGAAGTAGGCCTCCCCCGCGGATGTCAGCACGACAGCGAAGTCATCCACACCGTCATTGGCGTGAAGGCTGTGGTACCAACCGATGAGCCATGCTCCGTCCGCGCACTGAATGTAGCTCCCGCGCCGTTCCTTCGAGACTCGCTCCAGTTCGCCCGAGGCGGCCACTTTCTGAAGGTAGGCGAGAACGTCCACGACGTCCTCGGCGGTTGCTGGACGCGTCCCGCGAAAGTTGAACAACGTGACGACCATCACCGCACCGGCAACCAGCGCAAGGGCAGGATGGACTCGGATCTTCGAGTTGATACTGAGTTTCTTCACATCGCCTCGTCGGGACCGCTGGTCCGCCCACACTCGAAACGGCTCGACCTTCTGGGGTCGGGCTGCTCACGGTGACCCATCCGGTCGCGCACCCCGGGTGCACGCCTACTCTCATGGATCGGACGGTGGGCAACGGCCCCTTAGGCCAGACGTCGGCCCAACGACGGGCAGCCCGACGCTACCGGAACGCCTTCTTGACACTCCCCCACGTCGCATCACGTGTCGGCACCGGACCATCCGGACACGGGACGTAGCCGTCCATGCCGAATCCGAAAGACCCGAAGTCGGCGATGTCGTCGATCGGACTGAGCGGACCCGATCCTACGAAGACCCCGCCCTGGGTCGGATGGGGCCCGAGCTCGAGAGCCGTCGGGCGGTCCGCGTAGTACCAGTACGCGGCGAACCAGTAGAACTCGAAAACGGTGTCCGTCTGGGTCGTGGCCCAGACCACCGCAGCGCCGGAACCGGAGGCCGGCCAATCGTCGGTGGCGAGTTCGGAGTCACCACACGAGCCGGTCTCGGGAATGACTAGATCCCCTTCCCCGTACGTGATCCCGAAGGCGAGGCCGTCGACGTCCGGCTGGTCCGCGCTCGGGAACGCGGCGAGGGCGTAGAGGATGACGGTCCCCGGATCGTCGGTCCTCCCTACGACGTCGGTGCAGGTAACCACGGTGGACATTCCGCAGTAGCCCACGTTCTCGGTCGTGTATACGAGGCCGGACTCTCCGTGGAGCAGGATCACCCCGTTCTCGTTCGTGTACGCCGCGGCAGGAAGGGCACCGAGGCAAGGCAGGAGCAGGAAGGCCAGGAGTCCTGGTAGCAGCGAAGAAGATGAAGGCGGAACACGTGGACGATTGCGCCAGTCCTGAGTCATCTCGAACGTCCCATCTCGTCGCCCCTGTCGGGGCCGGATGAAGGCACTCGGGGGGATGCGGAGGCGAAGCAACGGGTAGATCCTATGCCGCACCCCATCGGTGATTCCAGCGACAAACTGTACAGGTATCGCCGGACAGCCGGTCAGTTCGGCTCCACTCCGGCCTGCGGAGACGGCGACAGTCGCGAAGCTCGTCGCCGAATCTCCTGTTCCAGATCGCCCCGATCCAACCAGTGAGAGAATGGTCCGAGCGGGATGTAGCGATACGAATGAATGAGCGAGAGTTCGTCCGGATCGTACAACCCTGACCCGGGAAGCCAGGAACTCGACGACCAAGCGAGTCGACGCGCCCCACGCGAATCGAGCGGCGTCTCAAGCACGAGCCCGGGCTGTTTGCCTTGCCTGAGTTCGACGACGTTGCTCCAACTCGTCTCGAGCCGAAACCCGAGCTGGTGGAGCGTCACCCCACCCTCGGTGAGGACGAGACGTGGATTGCGCCACGCGGCGAGCCAGAAGATCGGAAGGGTGATCACGGATTCGAGCACGGCGATCGCAATGCCAGCCTCCACGCTGCTCGTGTCGTGCGAAGCGAGACCGGCGATGATCATGAGCCCCGGCGCGAACATGAGAATGAGCCAGACTCCGATGAGGACGTAGCGGACGCGCGGACTGCAGCGGTAGACGCGAGATGTCGGCGCAGCTGGCGAAGCGGAGGGGGTCATCGCGGCACCTCGTAGAGGGACACTCCAAGATCCTTGACGAACGATACGAGGACTCCGTCCCGCTCGTAGAAGATGGGAGGAGGATAGCTCGCGTACCAACTCTCCTCGAGCTGGCGATACCCTGGCCAGTCGACCAACTCGAAGAGCGGGTCTCCCTCCATACTCAGGATCGCTTGCGTGTAGAGGCGCTCTGCGGGTTCGCTACGCGCGCCCTTCCGGCAACAGAAGGCTACGGCGATCCCATACGGATCCTCGTCTCCCAGGATCCTTGCACCGAGCACGGAGCCGAATGGCTTCCCGAAGTCATCCCAGGGTATGGGAATCCGCGTTTGCAGTGCACCCGAGACGGAGTCATACAGCTCGAGGCTTCCTTCCGATGTCAGGAGGAAGTACCCACCCCTCACATCGCAGAGCTTGCCTGCCCAACCGTTCGGCAGCTCGTGAGCGAAAATGCCTCGATCGAGCGAAGCGACGACGACACTCGCAAAATTGGATCGACGGTCCCGCACGAGAACCGCCACCTCCCGCCCATTCGTCTCTATGGTCTGGACGCGACCCGGTGCAAACGGTCCGCTCGTCTTCGTTCTCTCGAGGCTGCCCAGGTCGATGGAGGTGACGGTGAGCGGAGTCTGCCCGTCGCCGTGGGCGCGCGGGACCGGCTCGCGGTTCGAGTCCCAACCGAGGAGCAGAACACTCGACGACGACGCGACTCCGGCCACGGCATGGAACGCGAGCGATCGGGAGGAGTCGCCGCGCGATATGGTGGACATCCCCACAGGCATGGGTGTCGTGACGTAGAGCGAGTCGGCCGGACGACCAAGGACGATCAGACCGTCCATCGTACGCGTCGAACCATCTCGAACGACCGCGGTCGAAGTCGCCCCGAACCCTCGTCCTTCTAGCACGGCCAGGCCTTGGTCGAAGTCCATGAAGGACGTCGAGGAGGCCTCAACCAGGGAGACACTGTCGATCGACGCAGCCCAGGCAGACGCGTCGGTCGGTCGGCGCAAGAGAAGCGGATTGGGATCACCCCGAACGACGAGGAACGGAACCAAGACCGAAGCGATCTGATCCAGGGACGAAGCGGTCGGATCCAAGGAATCAGGCACCGAGCCTTCTGCCGCCGTTGGGAATCGCCCCTCCCGCGGTACCGCCGCCCAGAACGGTTGAAGTTCCGGTGGGTGGCCCGACGGATCCGCGAACAGAGTTCCGCTCGAACAGAGAGACAGGACCGCGACGAAGACGGCCCTCGTGACGGAAGGATGGGCTCGTAGCTCGGTGCGGGTCGACAATGCCTCTCCTAAGGTTCGCCAACGCTGGAGTGTTCGACGGCCAGTCGCTCACACCACGAGAGTACCAGACGGCTGGCAGCGTCGTAGCTGCGTCTCAGCCGCGAGGCCCCATCGATCACATGGACGAGAAGACGCTTCTTCCGCGCCGGCCATTCATCGACAACGAGAATCGACAACCCTGGCATCGACAGATGCCCCATGGCTCGCGAAAGGGCGATTTCCCCTGTATCCAACCCCGACTTCATCTCCCGTTTGACTGGGCTCGCGCTGGCAGCGCGAGTGGAACCCCCATCTCAGCTCGAACGGAGGATTCAATGAAGCGCTCGCATCTCGCTCACGCGATCACATTCACCTTCGGTGCCGCGATCCTCGCCGCCGCCACGTCACCAGTGCTCGCACTGGAATCCGAGCACGGACCGGGAGACCCGATCGATCCGGTTCCCCACTGCCCAAAGTGCGCTCCCCTTCCCGCCCCCGCCGACGGCGACGACCGAAGCATGTGGATCGACACGAACGGTGACGAGGAAGGCGGCAAACGCCGACTGGCCGACATGTGGATCTCCTTCGAAACCAACGGCAAGACCCCCGGCCAGTGCGGAACCAACGATGGAGAGTGCGACGCCGAGAACTGCTCAACCTCGCTAACCGTGACGATCACGAACGCGCGGGACGAAGACTGCCCGTTCCTCGAGTGCGACTTCCAATACAAGTGGGATGGCGTGACTCAGCCCGACATCCCCACGGGCGGCGGCACGGCCGAACACACGTGGGAGGCGACAGCAGAGTGTGGCGGCGAAGTCGACCTTCCGATCACCGTCAACGTCGGAGGCACGCAGTACACCGTCGTCCTCCTGACCTCCACCCCCGGCCAGGACTGGAAGTTCGGATGCGAGGACTGCGGAGGAACGTCTCAGTGAGGGTAGGTACGTCAACCGACTCGACACCTTCCTCCCCGAGTATCCGCCCCATTCGGA
Source organism: Candidatus Eiseniibacteriota bacterium (assembly GCA_020633975.1). GTDB lineage: Bacteria > Eisenbacteria > RBG-16-71-46 > CAIMUX01 > CAIMUX01 > JACKCR01. Next base: position 2,689,226 of record JACKCR010000002.1, read on the forward strand.
AACTCGGACGCTACGACCAGCGGTCCTGGATCGGACGCGCGGCACGTCTGCTGCTGCTCGCCGGTCTTGTCGTGTGTACGTCGCTTCTCCCAGGGTGCCTTCCCATGGCCCCCGATGGTGGACACCCTACAGAGCCTGTCGAAGGCGATGACGGACCCGAAGTGTACGAGGGACGGTGACGAACGAGAGTAGGTAGCGACGACATTCGTGTCCCGGGGGGTCGCACCGGACGCGGGTGTCGTCCTACTGCCGGAGAACGACCCGGTATGCGCATTGGATCCGCATCCAATGCGGTTGCGACCAATGCGCATGCTCGACGTAGTTTGCCGACCACGACATGCACACGCGGGCCTACCGTGTTACCCTCTCCGCACCGAACGCTAGCCCGGGATCTGGCGTTCCGCGGAGGTCCCGTGCATCGAACGACCGCTCGTGTGTCATACCGCTCCGCCTCGCTTGACGACACTCCACGCCGCCGCCTCGCCGTTCTCCTCGCGGCGCTCGTCCCCTCGATCGCTCTCGCCATATCGCTCACCGCCTGCTCCGACGACTCGAGCACCACGCCCGGCGATTCCACTCCACCCGCCGCCGTCTCGAATCTCGCCGCGACCGCCGACGGACCCGGCGCCGTGATCCTGACCTGGACGGCTCCCGGTGACGACGGCACGGAAGGCCGCGCCGAGGGCTACGACATCCGCTCGTCCCGAGATCCGATCACGCAGGCAACCTGGGACTCGGTGTCACTCGTCGCCGCGGGGAGACCGGCCGAGCCGGGGACGCCAGAGTCGAGGCGTTTCCAGGGACTCGCATCGGGCATCCGCTACTACGCACTCAAGACGGTGGACGATTCCGGAAACCAATCGTCGATCTCGAACGTCGCGTCGGTCGAGGTGCCCGGAATCGCCCCGCCAGCCGCGATCACCGACCTCGCCGTCGTGAGTGAAGGAGATCGCGAGGTTGCACTCACGTGGACGGCTCCGACCCCGAGCGGGGACGACCCGGCCACGGCGTACGACCTTCGCTACTCGACCGAAACCCTGAACGACTCGAACTTCGCCGACGCAATGGCCGTGTCGAACCTTCCGACCCCGTCTGATGCGGGGACCGCGGAGACATTTGTTGTCACCGGGCTCGAGGCCGCGACCACGTACTACTTCGCGCTCCGCTCTGCCGTTCAAGAGCCGAACTGGTCGGAGCTCTCCAACTTGGTCGATGGAACGACCGCGAACATCGTACGGCTCACCACGAGCACCGGAATTCCAGGGTGCTTGGCGCCGGCGTGGTCGCCGGACGGAACCCGCATCCTCTACTCCTTCGACGACAGCGGCGAGCCGCCCTTCCAGCGGCTGCGCTGGATCCCCTCGACCGGCGGCTCCACCGTGCAACTGACGACCGGTGCCACGACCGCGCACAGCCCCTCCTGGTCGCCCGACGGATCGGAGATCGCGTTCCAGCTGGAACGGTTCGAGAACAAAGGCCAAGGAACCGTGTCGTACTTCGAGCTCGCCGTGATGCCCGCCGAGCCGAACGGCGTCCCCACGGTTCTCGCCGCGCATGGAGACACGGTGTCCGTACAGTCGAGCACCTGGTCGCCGGATGGAAGCGAGATCGCGTACTCCGTCTCGTACTTCCCGTCGCCCGAGAGCGAGGTCTACGTGATCCCGCGGAGTGGTGGTGAGCGGCGACTACTTCTGGCTGGAACCACAGGCGTCAGGGGCCGGACGCACTGGTCCCCCAACGGTGACGTCATCGCCTTCTCGACTCGTGCCGGCGACCTCTGGACAATCCCGGCTGAAGGCGGCATCCCGACGCGGCTCACCAACACACCCGAAGAGAGCGAGTCCGGCCCAGCGTGGTCCCCCGACGGCTCACGAATCGCGTTCGGATCCAACCCCGCCGGCAACTACGACATCTGGGTGATGGACGTGGACGGCACGAACCGGATCCAACTCACGTCGGACTCCGAGGACGAATACCTCCCGAGCTGGTCCCCCGACGGAAGCGCGATCGCGTTCCAGCGTGGATTCCCGGCGGACATCTGGGTCGTGTATTTGGAGTAGCGTGAGGTCGACGACGACTGGGAAGCACCGACCGCGCCGGGGTGGGGCTCGACCCCGGCGCCGCTTCGAATCCAACGTGGACTCGAAGCTCGCCCCTCAGCGCTCCCCGGCGCGGACTACGGCTTGTCGAGCACCCCGACCAGGTCGACGACGGAGTACCCAGTGGAGCGCATCCCCTTGGAACAGCCATCACCCATCGGGGCGATGTAGAGAGAGTCGCCGACGATCTCGAACTTCGAGAACCGCCCGTTGGCAAGGCGCAGCGGTGGAGAAGCCCCACTGACGAGGACGATGCACGAATCCCCTAGCGAGAAGGTCGGTAGCTCCGCGACTGCGGCATCGTCCGGTGGTGGCAAGTCGATACTCACCGTGTCGGCCAGAGAGCTCGCCATCTCGCCCCAAGCAGCGTCCCGGGTCAACGACACGGTTCCCGAAAGCCAGTGAGGTGGTGCTCCAAGGAGGTCGACGTCGACGATCTTCCCCTTGATGCCTGTGACCCTGTGGGTATCCGCGAACCGGATCGGATCCGTATCGCCAACGTAGGCTAGAACCGAGTCTGTGAAGGCACTCCAGCTCCCCGTGAACTCCGGATGACGGGCGTGCAGTACGGAGCCGTCGACCTCCCCCCAGAGAAGGCGGCCCACATCGATGAAGACAGGACCGTCGCACTCCCTCGAGAAGAACACGTAGCGCTTCCCGGCCTCCAAGGACCGGGCGTACTGGTCCGTGTCGAGGACGTGAATCGTCATGGTCGCGGGAACGGGCGATCCCTTCAGCATCTGGAACTGAGAGACCCCGTACGCGACGTAGTTCCACCCGTCATCGTATGGTTGGACTCCAAACGTCACCTTCTCGACGCGACCCTCTACGATGCTGTCGCTGTTGCGGGCAGCCCATCGGGTGAGCTCGGACCGAGACGAAGGCATCGAGACCGAGCTAGCCAGGGCCTTTGAGTCGGCGAGTAGGGCGGTCACCATCGAGAAGGAGAGGAAGAGCACGGCCGAAGCCCACGCGGTGATCCGTCGCTGGGAGCGGGTCAGCGCCTGTTGCCGCCAGCTCACCGGCGAACCGGGAGGGCGTACCGGTTGTGGGCGGTCGAGCGAGGGTTGCCCAGGGCTGGGTGCCGCCGTCGCACCACGTAACTCCTGGATCGCGTACGGCACGACTTTGATCTCCTCTGGCGGTACGAGCAGGGGTCTTTCCGCAGCCTGCTAGCTGCTCCGTCGAACTCCCCACCGGTCAAACACGGCTTCTACGGCCATCTTGGGCTGTCCAGCCCGCCGACTCAAGATGAGTGAGACCTATCCGGACGGACTCGAGATACCTTCGACTCGTTTCGGCGAGTCCGTGTGGGTTCACATCCAATGTGGATGTGCCGTCCCCGCCGCCGTCTGCTCCCGCCTATCCGCACGTGCCCGCAACAGGGTGTCATCGGTAGTGCAGCCTGGCCAGCATGGCACGCCCACCATTCCGTGCGGGCGCGATGTACGACCGGCCTCCCGGTCCGCGGCATTGCGTCCACCCGCATGCAAACGCAGCATTCGCTTCGACGACAGTGCGCTTCTGCGAAGGGCGACCAGCATGGCGCAACGCACACTGTCCGGAGTCTGCATGCGCGACCGTACATCGGGGTTTCAAACAGTGTGCGAACCCGATGCACGACCAGACATCCTGAATACACGAACCTGGAAGGGGTACTGTCAGCACATGTAACCGGCCCGCCAAGATGCGGGCATGCGGCCGCGCGTGCAGACATCAGAATCACCGACAGGTCGCCGCGTGCGTGTCCGCCCAGCATTCACGATTCAGACCCTTTGCCAACACGATGTCCGGCCAGCATCACGCACCGCACACACCAGGTAGCGGACCATGCTGGCCAGACATTCGCCCCGTGCCACTCGGCAGCGGGCAATCCACCCTGATCATCGCCACCCCGCCACCCGTGAAACGGCCGATTCGGTGGGTTCCCGTCATGCCGTGAACCGTTCGACAACCGAGCACTTCACTCGTCGGCGCTCCGCGAACCGGGAACCTGCCAAGCTCGCCCGCTCGCCATCATGCGTTGCAATAACTTAGAAGAAAGTTCGAAGGATCTTCGTTTTCTTCGCAACCCTCGCGATCGGGATTCGTACTTCTTCACGACAGCACCGACCGAATCCCCAACTCGTCTGTGCAACGGAGCTGTCGCCCCCATGACTCCCGTCTGTCTTCGCGTCTCTCGAGTGTACGGAACGGGTTCGTGCATCCGAGAACGTCGAGACACGGGAATCTTCCAGGAGGAACTCATGCAAGGTCTCAACACTCGCACTAGTGACGCTCGATGTATGCAGGCGGCCCGGTTCATCGAGCACCAGGTCGCGTCCGATCCTTCTGTCGCCGAGATCGCCGCGGAGATCATCGAGCACAACGCTCGTCTCCGGACGGCGGCGGTGAACCTCGACGAAGCCGAGATGCAGCGGCTCATCGCCCGCGCACAGTCCCTGCGCAGCGCGGTCGAACTGAAGAAGTCCATGCGTCTCATCGGCTCCGGCCTCGTCGCACGACGGAACGGCAGCCGTGCCTCCTCCGCCTTCTCGCTTCTCTTCCCCAAGGGCTACGCGGGATTCGCCCGTCTCCAGGGGCCACGCCTTCTCGACGAGGCGACTCGACTGGACCGGATGATCCGCGCTTCGTCCGACACGACCGTACAGAAGGTCGTCGCCAAGAACGGCGACGAGCTGGCTGCGGCGATCTCAGCGGCCGAGGCTGCGGTCCAGGCACTGGACGCCGCGATCGTGGCCGAGGAGCAAGCGAAGGAGGTGTTCCAGCAGGTGAAGTCCGAGTGGCTGGGTGCGTACTACCGCGCACAGCGTGCGTTCGAGGGCCGCTTCTCCGAAGAGCGCTCGCTGGCCGAAACCTACTTCGTCCGCTTCCGGACGAGGCGGAAGTCCTCGGATGACGGGAACCCGAGCTCGACGAACGGTTCGACCGGCAACTCGACGGCCGGTTTGGCCGGTGACTCGATGATCGGCTTGGCCGGCACCGCGATGAACGGTTCGGCCGGGGCTTCGATGGATGACTCGGAGACAGCAGACTCGGACGAACTCTCCCAGGCGGCGACCCTATAGCTCCCGCTCCGATCCCGTGACCTTCGAGAAAGGAGGACACCGGCACCCATGTCGCCGATCGCTGAAGAGCAACTGAGTGAGCGGCCCGTTCTGGAGACGGGCCGCTCACTTGCCTCCGGGCGGAAACGCCCCACCTCGCTCCCGTACGCACTCCCTACGCTTGTGGCACAGTCCGACCGCCGTGGTGTAAATTCGACTTGCCCCCTCCCTCGGCAATCACGCCAACCCAGGAGGCACGCATGCCACGCACGGTTCCGGTCTTGACCCTCTCCGCTCTTTCCGTTTTCGCCCTCGCTACATTCGCAACGCAAGCCCGCTCCGGAGCGAATGCGGGCGGATACCTCCTCCTTCACACGGACGACACGGTGATCTACACCGAAGACGATGCCAGCTCCTACTGCAACGAACTCGCCTCCGAATGCGGGTGGGACCCAGAGTGTGACGACGATCACTTTCCCTGCGAGTCCGCGCTGGCCAACCTCAACCCGACGTCGGGACGTGGCCCGGATACGGCCATGATCTGGGCAATAGCCGCGTTTCCCCCGGAATCTTGTCCCGCAGTTGCCGCCATTCAGTTCGGGTTGACTTGGCCGGTGAGCGGGCCGTGGCCGGAGTTCGTGGATTGGAACAACTGCGGTGATTTCGAGATCTCCACCGACTACTGGCCGAACGGTCTGGTACAGGGAACGGCCGTGACTTGGTACCCCCCGGTCCGCCGAACGGGTTTCCCGGTCTACTGGTTTGCCGCCTACTCGTACTATGGCCCCGTGGAGATCGCGGTGGACGACTTCCCCGTTGGACCATACGGGCTCGTGTTCGCCGATGACCAAGTCCCTGCGGCGCTGGACCCCGTCCCGGCTGATCATCGCGGCTCGGTCGGCCTGAACGGCGCAACCGGATGGAATCCCTACACCGTGAGTACTCCCGTCGGTGCATGCTGCGCGGACGACGGCACCTGCGCGCAGATCACCGAGGACGAGTGCCAGAGCGTCGGCGGTCAGTACGTCGGCGACGGCGCCCCGTGCGAACCGAACCCATGCAACATTACTCCGGTCCTCGATACGTCCTGGGGCGCCGTGAAGTCGATCTTTCGGAACTAGCAGGCTCGGGAGCCATCCTCGCCGATTGCCGTGACGCCAAGGACGACGAACCAAGGGTCGAACTGGCGAAGCAAGAGCGACGACCGGCGGCACTCGCCCGAGCAGGTGAAACCACTGACAAGCGCACGAGCGAGCGGGACGTTGGACGCACCCGCTTGCTCACCTCCGGTTCACATCCCAGGCTCGTCTGAGTGTTGCTCCTGACGACATTCAACATGGATGTGGGCGGTCGAGTTCGGAAGGCCGGCACGCACACCACCCGCGACCGCCCCGGCGCGTCCGGTGGCAGCGGAGGACGCGTCCTCGTTTTGCGCCTTTCGGACCTTTCTCGCGTGTGTCTTCGTGGCGCTCCCCCGTCAGCCGATCGCTGCCGGTCGCGCCGCGGTCCACTGGCGGCCAGCGCTTCCTTGGAGTTCGCACCGGACATGATCCGTGCCTGCTCGTTAAAGAGAAATTCGGTCCGCCGCAACTATACTTCTTGACGCGATTCGGGCCACCGGCGAGTTCGTCAGCGTCCCGCTTTGTCGATTCGCCTCCCAGACGCGTTGTACGGATACATACGCGACGGATGGCCATCGCTTGGTCGTCGGAGGTCCTTTCCCTCCCTATCGCACAACCAGGTGCCGTACAGAGAGGCCAAAACACCCCGTGGTACGTTGGGCCAGGCGAGCGAGAGGACGCGAGACAGAGCTTCGTCCCCGTTGCCACCGATCTCGTCCTGACCCGAGCTCTGTCAGCAGCCCACGCGGCGCATCTGCGGAAGACCGTCGTCGAGATCGACGACGTCGCGAACATCGACTGTCTCGCGAGCAACGGGAGCACAGAAGAACGCGATCGCGAGCGACGAACCAGGAGGGACCATGAACCGAACAGACTCCACGCCCGAGGGCACCTACGGCACACCGCATTCGATGGGACCGACGCATTCGATGGAACCGACGCATTCGATGGGACCGACTCAGGGCATTCGGAACCCTCCGGTGCAGTCGCTGACCGACACGCAGTTGGTCGAGCACGCAGACTTGGCCGTTCGTCGCGCGCACTCGTCGGCCGTCGCACTGCTCGATGCCGTTGCGGAGATCGATCGGCGGGCGCTCTACCTCGGCGCGGGCTATTCGTCCATGTACGACTATTGCACGCGACGTTGGCGCTACTCTTCCGCCACGGCCGCCCGATACATTGCTGCCGCTCGCGCCGCGGACCGATTCCCACAGGTCCGACAGATGCTGGAGCAGCGACGCCTCACGGTCTGCGGAGTCGCGCGGCTAGCCGGAGTCCTGACGCCCGAGAACTACGACGATCTCCTCACGCGCTCCGCCGGCAAGACGTTCGCCGAAGTCGAAGCACTGGCCGGAACGCGGAAGACGGCGCCTCGCGTGCCGGACCGGATTCGGATCATCGGCGCGAGCCAACCTGCATCGAAGGAGGAGGAGTCGCTGTCGCTGGGCATCGAACAAGTGCCGGATGGAGTCGGGAGTGGGTGTTCGAGCAGAGTCGCGAACGGAGTTGCGCAGGCTGAAGTGATTGGAAGTGCGAGCGAGGACGAATCTCGTTCCCGCGACGCGTCGACGAACTCACCATCCAGCACTCCCATCGTCGCCAATGATCGCATCGCATCCACTCTCGACGTCGAGAGCAACATTCAACGTGGATGTCAGTCTCGCCAGGTTCCCACGGAGTCCGAACTCCGCTACGAGATCCGGTTCGCCGCGAAGCAGAAGTTCGTGGAGAAGCTGGAGCGCGCGAAGTCGGTCTGCTCGAACAAGGCAGACCTCGAGTCGATTCTCAAGCGGGCGCTCGACGATCTCCTGGACCGTCGCGATCCCGAACGGCGGTCGAAGCGTCGGATGGAACGTAGCTCGAAGCGACGTGCGGTGGGTGGAACGAAGCGTCGTGCGACCCGTGGGGCGAAGCTGCGTGCGACGGGTGGAACGATAGGGCGTGCGAAGGGTGGAACGATACGGCGTGCGAAGGCGACCGCAAACGGGAACACAAGGCGGCGGTCGACGGACGACGCAGGTGAGAGCGCAAAGCAACGGTCGACGGGCAGCTCAGACGGCAGCAAAGGGCCGCGGTCGAGGAACGGCGCAAGTGGGAGCGCATCGCAGGCGTCAACGGGCTGCGTGAAGCTGCATACGTCAGGTGAGCCCAACCGCAACCGGCACATCCCAGCGGAGGTGCGGGACTCGGTCTTCCTGCGGGACGGCGGTCGATGCACCTTCGTCAGTCCCACCGGCGTCCGCTGCGCGGCCCGAGCGTTTCTCCAGCTCGACCACGTGGTCAGATTCGCCGACGGAGGGCTCCATACGGTGGAGAACCTTCGAGTCCGTTGTGGTCGGCACAACCGGAACCGGGAGGCACCCGGGCTCGGGGCGAGGTCCCGCGAGTGATGAGCCCGCGGGACGCCTTACGCTCACTGGCCGTCGGGCACATTCAATGCGGATGTGCAGCTGCCGGCAGGCTGCTCTACTTCGCCCGGCACCGGGCCGCCGCCTGCTCCGGCCAGGCACGGCTTCGGCACCGGGCCTACTCCGACCGGCATCCGGTCTGTTCCGGCCAGGCCCTGATTCGGCCTAACCCTGCTCGGGCCGGCATCCGGTCTGTGCCGGGCAGGCACTGATTCGGCCTAACCTGCCCGGGCCGGCATCCGGTCTGTTCCAGGCGGGCCCCTGCTCTGCTCACCCTATAGGTCGGGCGCGCGCCCTCGCGCACGAGGACCAGTGACGCTCGACGTGGTGGCGGACCGAGACACACCTCTACCATGCTGCCGCATAGATACTTACCGCCGCCAACGCGCGACACAGCCCACCTAGCCGCTCGCCTCCAATCGTACTCCAAACACCTCCCGGGGCGAGACGCCTGGCAGGACTCCTGGCAGGACTCCCGGCCGCCCGCGCCTCGAGCAAAAATCTGCACCCGTCACGCAACTTCTCCCCCATGCGCCCGGATAAGTCTCGCGTACGGGGCACTCCCGAGCCCCACAACCCGATGACCAACAGACACAGGATGGAAGCCATGCGGAACCTCGAGAACGTCCAGACCACCTCCACCGCCACCGTCGCCCAGGGCACCGAGAGCTGGAACAGCACTTCTGGGGCCGCCGTCCATTCCAACGCCGGCGCAGCCCGCACGAACGCCTCCAACGCCGACGCCGTCGTCACCGCCGCCGACGAGTTCTGGACCGAAGACCTTCTGACCGAGGAAGACACCTGCACCGAGGCCGAGCTTCTCGAAGCGTTCCAGGGATTCCTCGAAGGCGACCTCACGCTCGCGCAGCTCGAAGGTATGAGCGCCGAGGATCTCTACCAGGTTGCGGACATGGGCTACGACCTCATGACCGAAGGCAAGCTCGAAGACGCGAAGAAGATCTTCGAAGGCCTCTACGTCTACAACCCGTTCGACGCGTACTTCCACACCGCGCTCGGTTCGATCTACCAGCGTCAGGGCGATCTCGAAGCCGCCTACGAGCACTACCTCAGCGCGGTCGAACTCTATGACGAGGATATCCAGACCTGGACCAACCTCGGTGAAGTCGCGCTCGAGCAGAGCACGAAGTTCATGAAGGACGGACGTACCGCCGAGGCCGAGGAAGCGTTCGTCAACGCAGCGGAAGCCCTCGGTCGGGCCATCGCCCTCGATCCGGAAGCGAAGGAAGACGCCGGCCGCCGGGCCCACGCGCTCGTCCACGTCACCGTCGGCGCGATGCAGAGCGCGATGATCCACTAAGTCGAACGCCGACGAACACAAACGAACACGAACGACAACGAAGTCAAACGAACCGACCTCGAACGACGAACTCAGACAACGACGAACTCAGACAACGACGAACTCAAACGACGACGGGCTCAAACGACGACCGCTCAAACGAACCGAACCAGGACCTCGAACGATCGACGCCAACGACGAACTCCACCACAGCAAAGCACCAAGAGAAGCGGGGAGCCGACGGGGCGCCCCGCTTCTCGGCGTCGGGCCGAGGCTAGGTGCTGGATTGTCGCTCAGTCGGTGGGCTACAGTCGCAAACTTGCGTAGCGGATCAGGCCCACGCGCGGTCATCGGGTGAGTCATGGGAGGTAGGAGTACGACATGGTGGTGAGACAGGTGACACAGGTGGGGCCCTTTGCACGTCGCGTCCTCTTGGCCACGTTGGCCCTGGCAGCGGCTGCGGCTGTCGAGTCCTTCATCGGTCTGGCGACTCTGACGACCCTCGCCCCCCGGCCGGCATTCGCGCAGTCGATCACCCTTCACACGCCGTCGGAAGTTCCGGCGGGGAGCGAGTTCGAGGTCACCTGGTCTGGGTCCGTCGAGAAGACGGACTTCGTCAGCATCGACGAGGTGGGCGCGGCGGACGGGAGCTACGGCGAGTACTTCTATCCCTCGAAGGGCTCACCCGGAAAGCTCCACGCTCCGGACCTGCCGGGCGACTACGTGGTGCGGTATCACTCTGGCACGACAGGCTATCGGGTGCTCGGGACTGCACCGATTCGGGTGACGGATGTCGCGGCAACGCTTCAGCCAGTGGGGACGGTCGACGCCGGGGCGGCGTTCGAACTCGCGTGGGAGGGGCCGGCACACTCCGGCGACTTCATCAGCATCGACGAGCCGGGGAGCGCGGACGGAACGTACGGCCACTACGTCTACGCCAAGAAGAGTCCTGCGAAGTTCAATGCTCCGGAAGAGGCGGGAACGTATGTGATCCGCTACCACATGGCCCGTACCTACCGCGTCATCGGCGAAACGGAGCTCGTCGTGGGAGGCGTCGACGCGAGCCTGACCGCACCGGCAGAGATCGTGGCCGGATCCGACATCGAAGTTGGGTGGGAAGGGCCGGGCAACGACGGTGATTACCTCTCGATCGATCCCGAAGGCGCACCTGACGGAGAGTATGGAGACTATGCCTACGTGGCTCGCGCGAACCCTGTGACCCTTCCTGTCCCCGAGACCCCCGGCACCTACACGATCCGCTATCACATGGGGCGGACGAGCAAGGTGCTAACGACGTCGAACCTTCGTGTTCTTCCCGCAAGCGCCACCGTCTCCGGACCGGCTTCGGTCGTAGCCGGGGCGGAGTTCGAGGTGAGGTGGACGGGTCCCGCCAACCGCGGGGACTACGTCGCCATCGCTCCCGCTGCATCGGGACCTCGCGACTATGTGAACTACGACTACGCGGAAAGCGGGAAGACGGCGAGGATGGCCGCACCGATCGAAGCCGGCGACTACGAACTCCGCTACATGACGGCGTCCTCCCGTCAGATCCTCGCGAGCGTACCGATCCGCGTCACTCCCGGCGAGTTCCCGGGCCGTCTCCAGGTGGTTCCGGCTTCCGGAAACGCCGCGGGGCCGATCGGCGCAGTCGAAGTGATCCTCGACGCATCCGGCAGCATGCTCAAGCGGATCGACGGTCAACGCAGGATCGACATCGCGAAGGGCGCGCTCCGAAAGCTGGTCGGTGAAACCGTACCGGCGAACGCGCAGTTCGCGCTTCGGGTGTTCGGACACAAGGAGGTCGACTCGTGTCGCAGCGATCTCGAGATCGCCGCGGCCCCTCTGAACCGCTCCGCCGTCCTCTCGAAGATCGGAGGGGTGGAAGCGATGAACCTCGCCCGCACTCCGATCGGAGCCTCGCTTCGCGCGGTCAGCCAGGACTTGAGCGGCATTCCCGGTCCCTACGTCGTCGTTCTCGTGACGGATGGAGAGGAGACTTGCGACGGTGACCCCGAAGCGGCCATCCGGTCCCTCCGCTCTTCCGGAATCGACGTGCGTGTCAACATCGTCGGATTCGCGATCGACGACCTCCTCCTCGCGGAGGCGTTCGACGAATGGGCGCGACTCGGAGGTGGGCGCTATGTGGAAGCACACGACGCCTCTGAACTCGAAGCTGCGATGGGCAGCGCACTCGAGACGACCTACGACGTCCTCAGCGACGGTGCGGTCGTCGCGACCGGCGTCGTCGGAGGAGACGCCGTGCGGCTACTTCCAGGAGCCTATGACGTGCGAGTGCGCGGTGGTGCGGACCTCGGCCAAGTCACGATCGAGCCGGACGGACACCACTCGCTGACCATGCCGTAGACGGGAAGGTCGAGGTCGAGATCGAGGTCGAGGTCGAGATCGAGATCGAGGTCGAGGCCAGTAGGTCTGCCGCGGGAGTCAGCTCACCTTCCGCCCGCCCCCTGTAGCGCCTCCAGCCGCGCCTTCGCCGTCGGATGCTCCGGATTCCTTTCGAGCGCCGCTCGGAACGACGCTACCGCTTCCTCGCGGCGTCCCATCGCTTGTAGGGTGATGCCCTGGTTCACGTAGGCGTCGACGAAGTCCGGATCGCATTCGATCGCCCGCCGGTAGGCAGCGAGCGCTAGGTCGAACTTGCCACTCAACGTGTACGCGGTCGCCAGCGTCGAGTGCGCGGCGGCAAGAGTCGGGTCGAGCACCGTCGCGGCCTGGCTCTCCTCGAGAGCTCCATCGAGCTTCTGCTGAGAAAGGAGCACGGAGGCCAGATCGAGATGAGCGACGGCGGTCGGTTCTAGACGGATCGCTTCACGGAGCGAAGTCTCGGCTTCGGCGGGACGGCCGAGTTGGAAGAGGACCTTGCCGAGGTTCGACTGAGCGACGACGTAGTCAGGCCGGATCCGTACGGCTTCCGTCTCGTGCGACAGCGCTTCGTCCAGCTTCCCGGACTCGGCGAGAGCGACGCCGAGCATGGCGTGAGCGACGTGGTTGTCCTTCGTGACGGCAAGCGCTCGAGAGAAGAGCGTCACGTCGTCCTTCCAGTAGCGAACCTCTCGACGCGCCGGGATCGCAAGTGCGAACACGGTGGCGACGATCAGCGCAGCGCCGAGATAGGTACGGGCGCGCGGGAGGACCACCGAGCCGAGTCCCCACGCCACGACGATCGACAGGCCGATCATCGGCACGTAGGTGTACCGGTCCGCCATCGCTTGTCCTCCCGCCTGGATGAGACCGATCACGGGAACGAGCGTGCCGAGGTACCAGAGGCTGCCGACGGCGAGCCAGGGCAGGCGTCGCCAGAAGAGCAGAGAGAGAATGACGAGGATCGAGACGAACGCGACACCACCGAACACGAGCCCGGTACTCGGCATGGACATCGGGTAGAAGACCGACAGTGAGTCCGGCCAGAACGTCTTCTCGGCGTAGCGCAGATAGGACGCGAGGGCGTTCCCGATCCGCTCTCCGACCGGGACGGACTTGACCGCGCCAGCCGACGACTGGACCGACCACGTCACGACTGCGGACACGAGCGACAGCGCGAAGAACGGGAGCTTCTCGCGCAGCCGAACCGACCACGGTGCGGTGCGACCCAACGGCCAGTGGTCGAGAAGCAGTAGGAGGAACGGCAACGTCACGAGCATCGGCTTCGTGAGCAGACCGAGTGTGAACGAGACGAGCGCGAGCAGATAAGCGGGCTTGGCACCGTAGCCGACACGGGCGCGCGGGCCCGTCCCCGATGCCGTAGCCAACTCCGTCCCGGATCCGGCTCGCGCTCCGAGGCCGGCCCCGCCGCCGGAGTCGCTGACTCCAGCCCCGCCCCCAACGTCGCCCCTCACTCCCTTCGCCGCGCTCGCTCGCACGTACCCCGCGTAGAAGTAGATCGCGAGGATCCAGAACACCGTGCTGAGCACGTCCTTTCGCTCGGCCACCCAGGCGACGGACTGCACGTGGAGCGGATGAAGTGCGAACACTGCGGCGACGAAGGCACTTCGCAGCCCGGCACCGGTCGAGCGACGCAGGAAGAAGAAGAGCAGAAGCGTCGTCGCGAGGTGGAAGACGACGTTGACCCAGTGATGCGCCCCGGCATCGAGGCCAAGCAGCTGCACGTCCGCCATGTGGGACCACCAGGTCACAGGATGCCAGTTGCTCGCGTGTGTCGTGGTCCAAGACCAGACGAGTCCGCCCCACGATAGACCGCGGAGCACCATCTCGTTCGCCGTTACGTAGAGGTCGTCGTCGTAGCGCAGGAAACCGTGTCGTCCGACGGGAGCATAGACCCATGCGGTGACGAGCAGAACGAAGAGCAGGACCGGCAGTTCGAGCGACGTCTGCCTCGACCCTTGTCCATCCCGCCCCGTCACGCTATCGCTTCCGTAGCTTCCACACGACTTCGGACGGGTACTTCTTCGCCCAGTCCGCAGGAACATGGAACTTGCTCTCGACCTGATCCTCCGGCGCTTGGATCTCGATGAAGTCGAGCACTTCGAAGCCAGTGTCGCGGAAGAGACGGAACCAACGGGAAGCAGGGAGTTGGAACTCGACGCCTCCCGGATCGATCTCGACTTCACGCCAGTCGGTGCGGTGGGTAGTGAAGTAGCTCCTCACGAGCTGGAACCCGACCTCGGAGCCGTCGAGCGGACTACAGGCCGTGGCCCAGGCGGAGGAGGCGAGGAAGACGAGCTGACCACCGGGCCTGAGCAGACGGTGCGCTTCCGGGATCCATGCGTAGGGATCACACCAAATCGCAGCACCGTACTCGCTGATCGCGAAGTCGAAGGATGCGTCGGGATACGGGACCGTCTCCGCATTGCCGTGGAGTAGGGTGAGCTCCGTGTCGTGTTCCTCAGCGAGTCGACGTGCGGTGTCCAGCTGCTTCTCGGAGTTGTCGATCCCGACACACTTCGCACCGCGACGTGCCATCCAATTCGACACGTATCCGGTGCCGCAGCCGAGCTCGATCGCGTCCTGGTCACTCATGTCTTCCGGCAGCATCTGGAGTTCGAACTCGGGGATCGACCAGATCCCCCACGTCGGAGCCTCCTGCCGCCAGTGCCGTTCCCCCGGTGCGACCCACTCGTCTGCCATTCCGTCCCAGTACCGCCGGTTCTCCTGGACGTGCTCGGGCAGGACGCCTTGCGGAGTCGCTGTCGACTGTCTCGATTCCTTCGGCGACGTCGGTTCCATCGGTACTCCTTCGCGGTGCCGTAGTCTCGTGAGTTCGCGTCCGACGAGGGTACCACTCCGAAGCAACCCACGCTTCCCCTGCCCCCGCACGCTCAGGGCCGCACGAACACGATCCACTGCGGCCTCTTGCCGGAGTCGAATTGGGGGAAGTACGGAACGCGGTAGACGCCGACCCATCCGCCGTCTTCCACCCACGCGGCGACGAGTTCACGGTCCGAGACGGCATCCCACACTTGGTAGAGATCGTCGACTCTTCCGAAGTCGTAGGCCGACTCCTCGAACCAGACCCAGTCGCCACGACCTCCGTGCCGATAGACTCGGAATCCGTCCGGGTCGACGCGGTAGTCCGCGAAGGGGAGGCTCTCCTCGAAGCGCCAACTCTGGGGAAAGACGATGCTGCCGTTTCCCCAACCTGCCGAAACCTCGCAGACCCACGCGCTCGCGCCCGGGTAGCGAAAAGAGATCCTCTCGGAGTCGGAGCTCGTCGCTCTCACTTCGCACTCCAGATCCGGCCCCCCGCCGGGCCAAGGCCCCTCCTGGACGAGAGCCCACCGATCGAGGCGGAACCGATCGAATTCCTCCTGGACGACGAGTACGAGCGTTCCCTCTCGAGGCAGCGGCACGCGTGGCGGTGGACCGTCCGGTTCGGCAGCCGGGCCGTAGGCTCTGTCCGGATAAGTCTGTGGGGCCTTGGCGTGAATCTGTGTGTAGCAAGCGGAGAGTGTCAGTGCGGCGGCGAGCGACAAGAGCGCGAGGCCTGCCACGCCGATACGTTGCGAGCAGGCCACGGCGACCCGGGCCTCGCGTCGACGTGACGCCTCCCTACGGCTGTGCGCGGTGTTCACTTCTCTACCTCCTCGTACGCATCGAGAGGCTTCCACCGAGGAATCATCCCACCCAACACGGTGCCAGACACCGTCGCCAGCGTGGCTCCGACAGGTGCCGCAAACAAGATCCCAGCGGCCGGTTCGTCGACGGCCGTGGGGCCGGATCCGGTCCGACGGATCGAAGCTAGTTGAGGCAGCATTTCTTGTACTTCTTGCCACTTCCACATGGGCACGGATCGTTTCGTCCAGGCCCCTTCACCGCTTGTGCTGGCCGTGCGGGCCGAGTCTCGACGTTCGCTTGGTAGAGCGCCCTTCCGAGCTCTGAGTACGAGCGGAGGGCACTCGGGAAGATCTCGACCATCTGCGCGACCCACTCCTCGAGTTCCTCCTCCGGAATCTCGGCACTCTCGTTGCGGGCCTCAGGATCACCGAAGTAGCGAAGACAGAACTGGCAGATGTCGAACCACTTGAGGTGCTCCTCCTCGACGTCGGCGAGCGCATCCTCCCAAGCCGGCAGGACGAGCTCCCATCCCGCCTCGAACCCTGCGCACCACTTGCGACGCACGTCTTCGTCCGGCTCCTGCCCGAAGACTTCGGTGAGCAGATGGAGGTCCTTGGCGGAGTCGTCGGAGCCGGCGTCGGCTCCACTGGCTTCGTCCGCGCGGCCGGCATCTTCGGCAGCGGCGCTGTCGACATCGCTAGCGTCGGCTGTGCGGGTGGAATCGTCTGCAGCTGCGTCAACGTCACCGTCGTCCTCGGCTCTGTCTTTGAGACCGACGCCCTCTGAGACCCGAACGACGTCGTTCCAGACAGCGATGATTCCGGACGACACGATCTGGGCCGTCTCTTCGTCGTTCCAGACCACCCCGTCCTCGCCGTCCGGGCCGAAGATCGCGGGAAGCCACTCCGCGGGGCGGAGTAGCCGCGGGGAATTCGCGAGGGCGAAGAGATAGCCACGGAGCCCGAGGTAACTCAGGGTTCCCAACGGCCGCTCGGGAGACTCGAGGAACGCGGTGAGTCGGTCGACGGTCTCAGGGGTCAGATCTGGAGTCGGTTCCATGAAAATCCTCCGGTAGTAAGGACCCACGGTACGACCTTCGCGCGGCGAGCACCACCCATGCTTGCACGTCGCGATTCACCTCTGACCGGAGGACGGCCCGACTCAACTCGAGTGGGCGGAGCCCGCACTGTTCCAGCATGCGGAGAAGGTAGCCCTTGGAGTGAGCGAATCGACCCGAAGGCTGGAGTACGAAGCCACGGCCCGAGAGTGAGTCGTCGACCGCGCCCGCATCTTCGGCGGTGAAGACGAAGAGTCCATCAGCCCGAAGCGCATTGGCGACTCCCCAGAAGAACTCCTCGAGCGCACCAAAGTAGATGATCGTGTCGGCCGCGACCACGAGATCGAACTCGTTTCGGTGTTCTGCAAGGTAGGTCGTCAGGTCGCACGCCTCGAGCTCGTGGTAGATCCCTCGCGCCCTGGCCCGGTCCAACATCTTCTCGGAGAGGTCGACGCCGACGAGCCGCGAGGCCATCGGAGCGAGTGGAATGCCGGAAAGTCCGGTTCCGCAGCCAGCATCGAGCACACTCCAGGTGTCTCCCGGCGCGGGCCGGTGCGGCTCGAGTGCTCGCGCGACGAGATCCGGTCCGCAGTAGCCGAGACGTGCGAGCTGGCGATCGAAGTCTCGCGCGAACTGGTCGTAGTGGGAACTGACGAACTCGGCGGGAGAGCGGGACGGAACATCGTCTTGGGAGCAGGCCGCGATCAAGTACCGAGCCTCGGGGTCGCCGGGATCGAGCGCGGCCCAGCTCCGATAGGCTTCGAGCGCTCCTTCCACGTCGCCGAGCCCGTAGAGCAGCTTCCCCAGAGCGCGGTGGGCGGGAACGAAACTAGGATCCAGCGAGAGAACGTGCTCGTAGCCCCGAAGTGCGTCTCGGGTGTTGCCCGTTTCCTGATGGATGGTCGCGAGGTGGAAGTTCGCATCGCGATCCTTGGGAGCCAAGGCGAGCGCCCGGCAGAAGGCCGCCTTGGCCTTCTCCAAGTCGTGGGTCTTTGGGTTGGCTGCTCCCGGGTGGGTAGCGTCCAGGTGGGCGGTCCGTTGGAGGAGCGATCCGAGCTGATCCCAGAGCCGTTCGTTCTGGGGCGCCATCGTGCAGGCTCGCTCACAGGCCGCGACGGCATCTTCCACGCGACCCACCCGTTCGAGCGCAACCGCGAGAAGACGAAAGGTCTCCGGAGATTCGCCCCCGATCGCAAGCGCAGCTTCGAATGACTGGACGGCCTGTTCGAACTGCTCCCTCTGGAGACGCAGGTTTCCGAGGTTGTGGTGAGCATCCGCATACCGTGGATCGAGCTCGATGGCTCTGGAGTAGGCAGACTCCGCAGCGTCGAGGTGTCCGAGGCTCCGCTCGACCGCACCGAGGTTGTTGTAGGCGGGCGCAGCACTCGGCTCGAGCGCGATGACGGCCCGGAACTCGTCCGCAGCCTCAGGGAGTCGCCCGAGTGACTTCAGCACGGTTCCGAGGTTGTTCCGTGCGCCCAGAAAATCGGGTGCGAGCCCGAGGGCGGTGCGGAACGATTCGACGGCCGCTTCCAGGTCTCCCTGCGCCTTCCGCACGATCCCAAGGTTGGAGTGGTAGCTCGGGTCCGTTCCGTCTTCGGCGACCGCGCGTTCGATCCGCGCACGGGCGATGTCGAAGAGACCGCGTTGATAGGCGAGTACGCCGCGAAGATGGAGTACGTCCGGGCTCGCGAAGCCGACGGCCTCTAGTGACTCGTAGACTCGGTCGGCCTCGTCCAGGCTTCCGGCGGAGTGGAGCGCGAGCGCGCGCTCCAGGAGTTGTTGTGGTGTTGGCTCGTCTCCCACGCTCCGCCCCGGCCTCTCGTCCTGCGTGTTACTCGATGAGGATGAGGCGAGCGATGTCCGTCCGCCCGGCGGAGCGTACCGCCGCGAAGTAGATTCCGCCACTCACCCTTCGTCCCGTTCCATCCTTACCGTCCCAACTGGCGCGGGCTCCCGAGTCTCCGACGGCGACCACATCGAGGGAGCGCACGAGCCGGCCACGCACGTCGAAGACCTCGACTTGGGCGCTGCCGACCTCAGGCACCTGCCCCAGATCGATCGAGACCGCGCCACGGAACGGGTTCGGGCTCACGTTGAGCCGAAGAGCATCGAGTACCGATACCGCAACGGGACACGACACACCACGTGCACCGATCAAGCCGCAGTCGCTTCCGTCCGGGTGATTGCCCGGCGTGCAGGGGGAACCACGGCGGAGCCCATATCCATCGACTGGATAGACACAGAACTCCGGGTCGACCGAGATGTTTCCGTCGAGCCCGGTCGGATCGCCGATCCCGATCCAATTGCCGGCCGCGTTGTCCCAGCTGTTGTTGCATTCCAACTCGGTGCCGTCGTTCGTCGGCAGAGTGATTCCGACGCCGTTCCGGGCGACGTTGTTCCGTGCGATCCGAAGCCCCTCGGCCGTGAACGGTTCGATCGGGGCGATGGCCGCTCCAGCGCAATCGGCCACGGTGTTGCCAACGAAACCGCTCCCGGGGTTCCAGAAGCGGTAGGCAAGGCCGGTTCCGCACCTCGCCACCAGGTTGTCGCTCACGTAAGGCGAGGCCGCCCTTGCGGCGATACCCGTCTCGCAACCGAAGACTGCGTTTCCGGACAGCTGGAGATACGCATAGTCGAAACCGTCCGCGTACGCGTCGATCCCGATCAGCCCCGCGTGTACCACGTTGTCCCGAACCCTCACGTCTGCGTCGGAACGGAACGTGACTTCGATCCCCGTGCCCTCCGTCGTGACCGTGTTCCGATCGACCTGGGCGCCTTGCGTGTTCACGTCCACGAAGATCCTACCGTTCGTCACGACGTTGTCGCGGACTTTCACGGATTCTCCGGTCACCACGATCGATCCGTTCGTCACTTCACAACGATCGACCACGGCCTGGATCCCACTCACGACGATGAGGTCCGTGCCGATGACGCTGGAGTCCAGCACCTCCACCGGGGCAAGGGCGAGCCCGCCGTCATGCATCAGCTCCACCGGCCCACCCTCGAACGTACAGTTCTGCACCATCAGATGGACTTCGTCGGACGTAGTGACATCGACGAGACCCATCAGCCGGCAGTTCGTGAGCGTGACGTCGCCCAACACTCCGTCCGCAGTGACCGAACCGACGTCCAGCCCGGAGAGCCCTCCCCCGCAGTACGAATCTCCCGACGAGGAAGACCAATGGACCCCGTCGACGAAGGTGGACGTCGCGTCGACGCCGTCGATCGAGAGGTCCTTCGCGACGATGGCCACGTCTTCAGGGTATGTACCCGCGGCGACCACGACGCGATCGCCGAACTCTGCCGCCGCGTCGACCGCGAGCTGGATCGTCGCGTAGTCGGCGGGCACATGGAGGTCAGCGGCTTGGATTTCAGTGGCGGCAGCGGTCAGAGATGACAGACTGATGGTGATACAGGCGAGAGCTGGATGCGGTAGCCGGTAGCGGTGCATCTTCCTACTCCTTGTCGGACGAGAGAGCCGGCTCACCGAAGGGGGGCACGGTGGCCGCTCGACAATCCTCGAACCTAGAAATCCGAGGTCTCGATTATACTGAAGACTCACTGCGCGTGCCACCTCTGTGGCGGGCCGAGGCTCGGTTGCACGGCGCCGCCCCGCCGAGATCGTCCTCGCGACGAGAAAGGCCAGGCTGACGACGTGTCCCTTCGAACGACAACGACCTCACGCCTCGGGGGAGCATTCGGCCTCACGTCTCTCGCGGTAGGAGCGGCCGTGGCGTGGTTCCTCTCACTCCTCCCCACTCCCTGCGAAGCGACATCCTGCGGCTACATCGCACCCTGGGAAATGTTGGAGTTCAGTGAGGTGGTCTTCGAGGGAACCATTCTGGGCGACGCGCTGTCGGAACTCCCCGATTCGGAACGGAAGTTCGCCGCTGCCGCGGTGCGAATCCAAGTCGATCGGCAGTGGGTTGGGGAGGCCGATCACGAAGTGATCGTCTCGGGAGGCCCTAGCCTTTCGAAGTGGCTCGACCATGTCGGTGAGTCGTACTTCTTCTGCAGCAGCCAGGTGCTACTCGTGCCGGGCCAGCCCCACACCGCCAGCGGCTTCCTCCGCACGGGCGAATGCGTCCGGAACTCCCCGCTCCCATGCGCGGAGGTGGAGCTTCTTGCGATCGAGCTCCTGGTGGCCGGCGAGCCAGAAGAAGTCGTGGCAGATCGCGTCGCGAGCTGGCTAGTCACTCATATGTCGGCGCTAGCTCCCGACTGCGAACGATTCCGGCCGAATCGATACTCGCGGAACGCAAGGGACCTCGGGGCGTGCATGAGTCTTGTCGGGTCGGGGAGGCGCGCCGAGATCCTCGACTTCGTCGAGCTGGAGTGCCGATCGCCGGAGCGAGCAAAGGCTCTGTTACGCGAGTTCGTCCATCACTGTGGCGACGAATGGCCAGGCTCGGTCGAATGGCTTCTGCGAATGATCGAGAACGCGAGTCCGTCGATCCGCGCCGACGCAATCCGGGAGACGATCCTACGCCCGATCGCGCGCGATCCTCGAGTTCGCCCAGCTATCGTTCGCGCGACGCATGACGACGATCCGAAGGTCGCGAGCGAGGCGCTTTGGATCTACGGCAAGCGCTTCGCCCAGCCGGGCGAAGGGCCGTCGTTTCGCGCAACCTTGCTCGATATCTTCGCAACGGAGCCACGCGTTCGCGAGGGCGCGGTCAGCGTTCTTCGGAGCTGGGCGGATTCGCTCACTTCGGAGCAACGGGTCGAGCTGCTCAGCTCCGCCGATCCCCTGGTGTGGCGGACGTACTCCACCCAGTTCTTTTCCAAGCGGGAGCTCGACGATGCCGAGAGCCAAGAGCTGCTTCGCTGGCTGGACCTCCCGCTGCGACGAGTCGAAGCGGTGAGAGCCCTCGGCTTCGCGATGGACCACAGCTACTACCTCCTCTCGCATCTGACAGAGTGGTTGCCGAGCCTCAGCAAGGAGGAACAGAAGCAGATCGTACGGGCGCAGATGCCCGCCGGAACGCCGGAACTCCTGGCTCTGCTACCTCGACTCCCCGGCCCTGTGCTCGAATCCGCGCTGGACCTTCGTCTTCCGGAGTACAGCCCCGCCTTCGCCTGGCAGATCGAAACAGGCCTCGCGTCTCCCTCCGCGAGTGCACGGCTGAGAGCGTTGGAACGGAGTCAGTGGGCAACACAAGACGTGGAACCTCACGGCAGGGCCGTCCTCAGCTGTCTCCTGGATCCCGATGCGGATGTGCGTGAGGCGGCTCTCGGGTACCTCGAACAGCTGGGGCCGCACTGGCGGGACCAGGCCATCCCTGCCTTGGAGACTCTGGCAGCCGCGGGGGATTCGCTCGCGCCGAGAGCGAAACGCCTGCTCTCTAACGCGACGGAACCATGAGCACCGGGATCCGCGTCCGATGCCGCACCGCATGCGCCACGCTCCCCCGCAGAACGTCCTGGAAGATCCCGTGTCGATGGGTCGCCATCGCAATGAGGTCACACTCGTTCGACTCCGCGAGTTCGACCAAACGTGACGCTGCATCTCCCGTCTCGAGGACGATCTCGGCGTCGAATCCATCCTCTTCGAACCGCGCCTTGACCGAGGCGAGATACGCACGGGCTCGTCGGATCTCCTCGGAGTCCTGGAGGTCCAGAGCATCCTGGTAGCGGGCGGCGAATCCGACCGCCACGTGGGCGAAGAGAATGTGCGCGCGATGGAGGCGTGCGAGATCGAGCACGTGATCGAGAATCGTCTGGTCGGCTTCGGAGTTCTCGAGTGGGACGAGGATCCGTGTGTACATCGCTAGACTCCCAACCATTCGGCCACGGTGACCACGAGCAAGTAGGCGTTGAGGACCAGGATCAGAGCCGTCACGACCCAGGCGACGATCTTGAGCCGGGAGGAGTTGACGAAACGGCCCATCTTCTCGCCGTCGTTCGTGAACCGAACGAGCGGTACTACCGCGAACGACAGCTGGAGAGACAGGATCACCTGACTCAGGATGAGGAGTTCACCGATTCCACGCGGACCGGAGACCGCAGCAACGATCGCGGCCGGCACGATGGCGATGAGCCGCGTCACGAGTCGACGGAGCCAGGGCCGGAGCCGAAGGTCGAGAAACCCCTCCATGACGATCTGCCCGGCGAGCGTTCCGGTGATCGTCGAGTTCTGTCCGGACGCGAGAAGCGCAATCGCGAACGCTGCACTTGCGAGGGGCGCACCGAGTACCGGGGTGAGCAGATGATAGGCGTCGTTGATGTCGGCGACGTCTTGGTGCGAGGTTCCGTGGAAGGCCGCCGCGCTGAGGATGAGGATCGTCGCGTTGATGAAGAACGCCGCGGAGAGGCTCACGTTGGAATCGATCGTGGCGAACCGGATGGCCATCCCCTTGCCGTGATCGTCGCGGGTGAAGGCACGAGTCTGGACGACGCTCGAGTGGAGGTAGAGGTTGTGCGGCATCACGGTGGCTCCGATGATGCCGATCGCGATGTAGAGCATGCCCGGGTCCATCACGATTTCCGGAGTCGGAACGAGCCCACCCATCACCTGCACGGCATCCGGTCTCGACGCGACGAGTTCGTACGCGAAGCACCCTCCGATCGTGAGGATGAGCGTGACCACGACCGCCTCGAGCGCGCGGAACCCCCAGTTCTGGAGGAGGAGTACCACCATGACGTCGACCGCGGTGATGAGAACGCCCCACACGAGCGGGAGCCCGAACAACAGGTTGAGCGCGATCGCGGAGCCGATCACCTCCGCCAAGTCACACGCGGCGATCGCGATCTCGCAGAGGATCCAGAGGACGAAGTTGACCTTGGCCGGGTAGTGATCCCGACAGGCCTGCGCGAGGTCCCGACGCGTGACGATCCCCAGCTTCAGCGCCAGGTGCTGGAGGATCATCGCGCAGAGGTTCGAGATCAGGATGACGGAGAGGAGCCGGTATCCGTACTTGGCGCCTCCCGCGATGTCGGTGGCCCAGTTGCCCGGATCCATGTATCCGACCGCAACGAGGAGACCTGGTCCGGAGAACGCGATCAGCTTCCGCCAGAACGGATCGTGAGCCCCGACCCGCACCGAGGCATGGGACTCGGGCAGGGAAACGCTGTTTCGAACTCTGCGCCAGCCGCGCTCGGGTGTCTCGCTCACGGGTACTCGATCCTATCCGCCGTGGCGGCGTCCAGCGCTCCGAACCAGCCGTCTTCGAGCTGCTTCGCGCTCTTCCCGGTGAACCGAGTCAGTCCGTCCATCCCGCCGTCCCAGGCCGCACGAACTCCGTTCCTTCCCCAGGACTCTTCGATGAACTGGACGAAGCTACCCGCCAGCGGATAGGAGATCCGGTCGTCCTGTTTCTCGAACTTCTGGGTGAGCTCGGTCAGTGGGATCCTGTGCTCGCCCTCCTGCAGGTGACGCGCGAGTCCGTGAAGCGGATGGCCATACCAGACATCCGACACACAGACCGCGACGCCCTCGTTCACCCAGAGGTCCGGCTTCCCCCACACGTTCATCGCGACCACGTGGAGGAGTTCGTGACGCGCGCTGATCCGGAAGCCGTCGTTGACGAGGAACACGAGGACGCCCGTCTCGGGAAAAGCGATCCCGTTCGTTTGGACTCCGAGAAGGTCCACCATCCGCTCGCGCGAGGGCACGATGAACAGGTCCAGAGGTCGTTCGTATCCGTCCTCACCGAGGAACCGGAGGATGCGGTCCAAAGACTCTTCGGCGTCACGCCCGACTTCGTCCAGTCGACCCGCTCCCGAAGCCTCTGGCTCGTAGTGGATGGTGAAGTGCGCGGTCCGGACCTCGCTCCAGTCGAAGCCGTCCCGGGTGCCTAGTTGTTGGGCGGACGGCTGCCCACCGCCGAGAAGTGCGCATCCGGAGAGCCCGCACCCGGAGAGTCCCGCACCCACGGACAGGATCAGCGTCGCGAGGATGAACCCAACGAGATGCGAGCGGGACTGACGCTGCACTACCCGCATTGGGTCTCCTCCTGCACACGCACCTCCATACCCCGACTCCTTGGACGGACCCGAGCCTACCCGCGGCCCGATCGACGGTCGATCGCGATTTCCACGCAACTCCTGCGCATGAACCCGCGATATGTATCTGGCGGACTCCGTATCGGTCCCAAGCAGTTCCGTACGGGCGGCATCGTAGACCCGCCCGGCGGCGGAATCCGCCCTGTTCCCGGTCCCGAAGCCTGGGCTACCATCGGCGACTGTTCCGCCCATAGGGCCGGTTTCGCGCCGAGACGTCATTCACGAGGAGATCCGCGTGTCCCGATTCTCTGCTCTCTGGGAAGACCTGAAGTCCGGCAACGTCGAGAAGGTGCTGACCCAGTACAGCGACGTCCTCCTCGCCGGGCTCATCATGAGCATCGTCGGGATGATGCTGATCCCGCTACCGACCCCGCTTCTCGACGTCCTGCTCACCGCCAACGTCTGTGTCGCCACCACCATCCTCATGGTGGCGATCTACATCCAGGACGCGACGAAGATCGCCGCCTTTCCGACGATCCTCCTCATCACGACCCTCTTCCGACTCGGCCTCAACGTCTCGACGACCCGTCTCATCCTCCTCCAAGCCGACGCGGGAGAGGTCGTCCGGGCCTTCGGCGCGTTCGTCGCGGGAGGAAACATCGTCGTCGGTGTCGTGATCTTCCTCATCTTGACGATCATCCAGTTCGTCGTGATCACGAAGGGAGCCGAGCGCGTGGCCGAGGTGTCCGCGCGGTTCACCCTCGACGCACTCCCCGGAAAGCAGATGTCGATCGACGCCGACTTCCGGGCCGGGCTCTTCGACATCCACGAGGCCCGTCGTCGTCGGAACGCTCTCCAACGCGAGTCCCAGCTCTACGGAGCGATGGACGGAGCGATGAAGTTCGTCAAGGGAGACGCGATCGCCGGCATCATCATCACGATCATCAACATCATCGGTGGTCTTTCCATCGGCGTCCTCCAGCGCGGCATGGAAGCGGGAAAGGCGGCCCAGACCTACTCGCTCCTCACCATCGGTGACGGGCTCGTCAGCCAGATCCCCGCGCTCCTCATCTCCGTCTCCGCGGGAATCGTCGTCACCCGGGTCGCGTCCGAGGAGTCCGAGACACATCTCGGCAAGGACATCGGGCAGCAGATCCTCGCCCAACCGAAGGCGATCGCGATCGTCTCCGTGCTCCTGGTCTTGCTCGGGCTCGTCCCCGGGCTACCCAAGGTTCCGTTCTTCCTCCTCGCGCTCGTGATGGGCGGCATCGCCTACGGCCTCTTCCGCACAAGGCGCCTGGCCGAAGAAGCCGAAGCGCAACCCGAAGACGACGAGGACGATCTCGGAAGCGAACCGGGCTACAGCCTCACCGTTCCGATCCTCGTTCAAGTGAGTCAGGGCCTCACCGCGTTGATCGACCGAGAGGGCGAAGGGGGAAAGATCCTCGCACAGAAGGTGCCGGAGCTTCGGAACTCACTCTACTTCGAACTCGGCGTCCTCTTCCCTCCGATCCAGATCCGCGGCCGCCAGCCGATCGAAGGGAACACCTTCGCCGTCCTCCTCAAGGAAGTGCCGATCTACACCGGTACGATTCCGGACGACAAGCGACTCACCGACGAGTCCGCGGAGAGCCTCGCCATCTTCCAGCTCGGAGCCGAGGAAGCCATCCACCCCGTGACCGGAAAGCCCGCGGCGTGGATTCCGGTGGAGAAGGAAGAGACGGCGAAGGCGGCGGGGATTCGGGTCTACGCGCCCGCGGAGCTCCTCGTCCTCCACCTCGCCGGATTCCTCCGCAACTACGCGCACGAGTTCATCGGCCTTCAAGAGGTACGAACGATGCTCGACCAGCTCTCGGAGTCCCACCCGAGCTTGGTCGACGAGGTCGTTCCGAAGGTCGTCAACCTATTCCAGATCACAGAAGTGCTCCAGCGACTCGTGCGCGAGCGGGTCTCGATCCGGGACCTCAAGGGGATCGTAGAGGCGTTGGGTGAGTGGGGCCGGATGGAAACGGATCCGCTCCAGCTGACGGAACTCGTCCGCTCCAGCCTCTCCCGCCCCCTCTGCTTCCGACACGCGCGGCCGGACGGGAAGCTCCTCGTCTACACCGTCGATCCGGAGATCCAGCAGGCCGTGAGCGAATCGATCCGGCGCACCACGACAGGGAACTACCTCGGCCTCTCCCCCGACATCCAGGCCGACATCCTGGAAGCGATCCGCCGTGAGCTCGGGCCCCGTCCCGCAACCGCCCCGCCGGCCGTCGTGTTGGTGGAGAACGATGTCCGGCCGTACGTCCGTCGCTTGGTGGAGCTCGAGTTCCCGGATGCTGCAGTGCTCTCGATGCGCGAATTGACCCCGGAGCTGATCCCACAGCCCGTCGGGATGATCTCCCTCGCCGGCGCCGGCATGTTCGGGTAGGGCAGCGGCACGCTGCGTCATTCGACCCAGCGGCTAGCCTGGGGACCGCCTCGCACCCTGCCTTCTTCGGTAGGGCGGGTGAACGAAGGACCCCATCGGCATCGATTTCGCGTCGCAGAACCCTGACGCGATGGCGCCCATCCCCCCACCAACCTCAAGAAGCCAGGAAGGACCGACGACCCTTACAGGGAGGAAACCGCCACCCGCGACGTAGGTTCGGGAGGACCCGACACCCTTGAGCGAGGCATCAAAGCCCACCCCCCTTCCCCCTCCCGAGGGGTCTCCACCGAGCGTGTCCTGGAGTTCCAGCCTCCAGACGCGCCTATCTCTGTCGCTCCTCGGCTTCCTACTCGCGCTCGCCACGACGGCGGCCATCCTTCACGCCACATTTGGACGGACTCTCCTCCAGCACGACGCGTTCCGGCTCCACGAGGAATCCGGCGCACTCATCTGTTCGGAGATCGAGAAACTCGCGGTCGAAGCCCGGACGCTGACGAGTGCGATGGCGAACGTGGGAGAGACCCTGCCGCAGAGTTCGGTCGTCCACGAAACCGTGCTCGCGCAGTTGCTCGACGCAGAAGGGCGCGAGGTGGTGATCGCTGGCGGAGGCTTCTGGCCCGAGCCCTACACCTTCGATCCCGTCGAAGAGCGCCATGCCTTCTTCTGGGGCCGCGACTCGCTCGGTGCCCTGAAGCTGGTAGACGACTACAACGACGCAGCCAACCCTTCCTACCAAACGGAGGATTGGTACGTGCCGGCTGCGTTCCTGGAGGACGGCCAAGACTTCTGGTCGAAGCCCTACATCGACCCCTGCACGAAGGTGCCGATGGTCACGTGCGTCGTCCCGATGTTCCTGGAGGAAGAATTCTACGGTGTGGCCACCGTAGACCTCCAGCTGGAGGGAATCCGCTCCCTCCTCCTGGAGGCGACGCGCGAGTTCGGCGGATACGCATTCCTCGTCGATCCGGACGGGGACCTGCTCTCCTTTCCGAGCGTCCATGGGATCGATGAGAATGGACGGCCGCGCACGCTGGAAGACCTCGGCTCGCTTCACCAGTCCTTCGGGCAGATAGCGGAGGTCCTCTCGGAAGAGCGTGAGGAGATCCGGGAGTCCGGGCTCGCGTCCCCACAAGTGCCACAGATCGCTCGCAGCATCACGTCCCGTTCGTCGAAGATCGATCTGGAGCGCGCCCTCCTCATGGCCACACTGGCCACCCACGACCACGACATGGACGAAGGACGCGCCAAGCGCCGCTTCCTGATCGAGAACGACTTCTTCCTCGGCGAGCGTTGCTCCGTATCGATGTTCCGGATGCACGAGACGCATTGGAACCTCGTGACCGTCCTTCCGCTTCGCGTCGCGACGAGCCGGGCCGACTTCATCAACCATGTGCTCCTGGGAATCACGATCCTCGCGTCCCTTCTCGCGTTCCTGGTCGTCTTCTTCCTTCTACGCCGGCTCCTGGTGAGACCGCTCCGATCGATGACAGCGCAGCTCGCCGGCTTCGCCTCGACGCAGTCGCCGAAGGGCAGGCTGGCGGTGGACGGCTCGAACGAGCTCAGCCTTCTCGCCTACTGGTTCAATCGGCGGAGCGAGCGGCTGGAGCGTTTGATCGAGCGACACGAGGAAACAGAAGCGGAACTCCTCGAAGCCAAGCGAGATGCGGAAGCAGCTACGGAGGCGAAGAGCGCATTCCTCGCCGCGATGAGCCACGAGATCCGGACTCCGATGAACGCCATCATCGGGATGTCCGGACTTCTGGCGGAGACTCCGCTCGACGACGAGCAGACGGACTACGTCCACACGATCCAGCAATCGTCCGAGGGCTTGCTCACGATCATCAACGACATCCTCGACTTCTCCAAAGTCGAAGCGGGCCGTTTCGAACTCGAGATCGTCGATTTCGACTTGTCGGACATGGTCGCGGACGTCCGCGACCTGATGGAGATCGCACAACAGGCGGAGGGAGTCGATCTCCGCTGGAAGATTGAAACCCTGGAACCAAGACGGTTCCGAGGAGATCCGGGTCGTCTCCGTCAGATCCTCATCAACTTGCTCGGGAACGCCGCCAAGTTCACCCACGAAGGCTTCATCGAGTTGCGCTGCGAGGTCCGGCCTCACTCCGGCGGCACACGAAGGGTGGTCTTCGAGATCCAGGACTCGGGCGTTGGGATACCTCTCGAGGCACAGGACAAACTGTTCCAACCGTTCACTCAGGCCGATACCGCTACGCACCGTCGCTTCGGAGGGACCGGACTCGGTCTTTCTATCTCGAAGCAGCTCGTCGAACTCATGGACGGGAAGATGTCCTTCGAGAGTGAGCCAGGAAAGGGGTCGACGTTCAGGTTCGAGGTCCCGCTCGAGGTCTCGACGTCGACAACGGCAACCGACACCCTGTCCGGAGCCGAAGATTCGTCGCTTTCGGCGGCGAATACCGCGACACGGAGCGAAGCCGTCCGTGTCCGCATCCTGCTCGTCGAGGACAACATCGTGAACCAGAAGGTCGCGAGGCGGATGCTCGAGAAGGCAGGACACCGCGTCGACTGTGCCGCCGATGGGCGCGAAGCCATCCGCGCGGCCTCGACCTTGCCCTACGACCTCATCCTCATGGACTGCCAGATGCCCGAAGTGGATGGACTCGAGGCGACCGAGAGAATCCGCGCTCTGCCAGCACCGGCGTCACATGTCCCGATCGTTGCGCTCACGGCAAACGCGATCCAGGGCGATCGAGAGCGTTGTCTGGCCGCCGGCATGGACGACTACCTCAGCAAGCCGATCCAACGCGACGCGCTACTCCGGATGGTCGAACAGTGGGGACGCCCGGGGAACCGACGCGCGGCGTCTTGACGGCACCGATCGCCTCCAGCTGCTTCCGTCCATTAGCACAACCGCACCCACGGCGGATGTCTCGTGAGATAGAGTCATCTTTGACCCTGAAATGAGTCGGGGCGTCGCGCGTCCGGTCACGGATCGCCGTAGGGTCCGAGTACGCGCGGTTCGGCGAGTATCCCTACGCTTCGGGTGGTCATGGGCAAAGAGACGTCCGGTTCGGGATCCTGGCTTCTGCTGACTCGCCGGGTCGTTCAGGCAAGCGTGCTCGTCCTCACGATCGTGACCGGATACCGGATGACACACGGAGCCGCGGAGGCGAGCATCGAGCGGTTCTGCCCCTTCGGAGGGCTCGAAACTGCCTACGCACTCGTCACCGGCGGCACGTTCACCTGCGCAACGGGTGCAGGAAACCTCACCATCTTCGTCGCGCTCCTCGCGCTGACCGTGGTCGCGAGGAAATCGTTCTGTTCCTGGGTCTGTCCGGTCGGCACGGTGTCCGAGCTGCTCTCTCGGTGGACGAGGTCGGTGAAGCAGCTCTCTCCGAAGAACGGCTGGAATCGTGCCTGGAACTATCAGACCCTCGGAATCAGCACGCCGCCACCAGCCGTGGACCGCGTCCTGCGTTGGCTGCGCCTTCCGATCCTCGTCGTCATTCTCTTCTTCACGTTCCGTACCGGAGAACTCGTCTTCCGACCCTTCGATCCCTACTACGTCCTCTTCAGCTTCCACGGGCACGACGTCCAGGCGTACAGCTACGTTCTGCTGGCCGCTGTCCTCGCTCTCGCGATCTGGATCCCGATGGCTTGGTGCCGATACCTCTGCCCTCTCGGGGTAGCGCTCTGGCCTCTCTCCCGTGTTGGTGTGCTCCGTGTCGGACGCAGCGATGCGACGTGCACGGGGTGCCGAGCCTGCGATCTGGCCTGCCCACACTCGATCCAGGTGTCGCGACTCACCACGGTGGACGCAGGCGAGTGCACGCTCTGCTTGGAGTGCACGGAAGCCTGTTCGAGCTCCGCGACGCTGTCGCTCAGACGGGTTCCGGGAGCGCGCAGGACCCGCGCATGGCTCGTCCCTCTCATCGTCGTGTGTCTCGCTCTCGCAGGAGTCGCGGGATCGAGTGCGATCCGGATCCCGAGTACGACCCGGACGTTCGTCACCATCCCGGGCGCGGAAGCGGCTCGAGTTCGCTTCACGCTGAGCGGGGTTCGTTGCGTAGACACGGCTGCCTCCGCCATGGACCGTCTCGCCCCCGTCCCGGGAGTTCTGAGCGCGACGGCCTTCGCCTCCCGGCACGAGATCGAGGTCGAGTACGACCCGGCGAAGACCTCACCGCGCGAGCTGAAAGACGCGTTCGAAGCACCATTCCAGGATCCGGAGTCCGGAGTCTGGATGTTCCACAGCTTTACTGTCCTCGAAGTCGATGGCGAGAGGATCGAACGATGACAGCGACAACACGATCGTGCACTCGGCACGAAGGAAGGTCGGCAAGATGAGTTCATTCCATACCACACTTCGCCTCCTCACCCTCGTCGGCGTGGCCGGCATCGCCCTCCAGCTCGGCGCATGCGCGCCGAGTGAAGACACCTCCGCGGTCGACATTCCGGCAGAGAACGCGGTCGAAGGTGCGGCCGCGGGTCACGTGATCGCGACATTCCTCGCCCCGGAGCTGGACTCAGCCGGAACGAAGACGCTCGTGGCGGCACTCGCGTCCAATCCAGGCGTCATGACGGCAGCGGCCGTCCCCGACTCGGGACTCTTCCGCGTCGCCTTCGCCTCCAACGAGACGAGCGCAGCGGACGTTCTGGGCGCGGTGACGAAGGCGAACCCAAAGCTCGTGCTCCGCGACATCGCACAGGTGTCGGGAGGTTCGGCTGACGCATGCGCCGGATGCCCCTCGCGCACATCGTGCGGTGACGCCGACAAAGAACACTGACGGCTGGTGGTCGGCGCCGAACCGGAGTCCGGCGTCCCACTCGGGGTCAGCGAAGGATCGACACCCGCTGGGTCACGTTCTTCTCGCCTGCCGAGAGACGGATGAAGTATGCGCCCGACGGGACATCCCTGCCTTTCGCGTCTCGTCCGTCCCACGTGGCCACGAACTCGCCGGGCGTGGCATCTCGTGTCGCGACGAGGCGTTGCACTCTCCGACCAGTGGAGTCGAGCACGATGAGCTCCGCTCCGTGGAGGGACGGCGCAGAGAAATGAACCGACATATCACGGGACGCCGGGTTGGGAGTGATCCGGACGAATCCGAAGCGAGACTCAGGGGATGACTCGGTCACAGCCCTGGCAAGGTCCCCGCGCAACACCTCGGGAACGACTCCCCGAACGGACGGACCGCACCCGACCGGCTGCGAGCCCATGGGCGTGGGCCGTTCCGACGTCGCGTTCAACGCGCACGGAGACCGCGAATCCAGCGTGAACACGCCACCTTCCAAGTCGCAAAAGAGCGGATCACGCTGGATGTTCTCGCCCGTCCCCAAGAGGGGCTCGATGCACCCGACCCAGTCCCCACCGGCATTGCCATAGATGTCGGAGCGGCGAACAGAAACGTTTGCGCCACCGCACCAGATCGCGTCTCCCTCGGGTCCAAACGCGAGGATCGACGAGTCGACCGAGAGCTCGGAGGGATAGACATCGACGAAGATGCTTCCGCCCCGAATTGCGCCGTTCTCGACGAACGTACAGTGGTCGAACCTCACTTGGTTCTGTGCCATGTAGACACTACCGCCGGCCAGAGCGTGGTTGTCGCTCCAGGTGGTGCCACTGACCTGTGCATCGACCGAAAGAAGGTAAGCAGCGCCGCCGCGATTGGCTCGATTCCCCTGGAAGACGCAGTCCTCCACGACGAGATTTCCGGTGACCACGCGGATCGCGCCACCGTCATCGTGTCCGTTGAGTGGGTGTTCGACCCTGTTGTCCGTGAACTCGGTGCGGCGGAGGACGAGCTTCGCGTTGCCGCCGATCTCGAGCGCTCCGGCCGCACCGCCTTTGGCGACACATCGCCGGAAGGCACAGTCCTCGATCACGAGCGGGAACCCACTCCCAGCGATGGCTCCACCCTCGCGGTCCGTCGCACAGTCCTCGAACACGCAGTTCGAGAGAGTGAGGTGTCCGCCGTTGGCGAGGATGGCTCCGCCCTTTGCCTGGGTCGCGATACCGAGTTGACTTCCCGAGTACCCGTTTCGGAACCCGATCCCTTCGACTCGGCTGGCTCGCGTGCCCGGATCGAAGCGGATTCCACGATGCTGTTCGGTCTGACTCCCGCCGCAGTCGATTACGCAACGCTCGGGGTCGCCCGAGATGGACTTCAGAGTGAAGCTCGTGAAGTTGAACTTCAGGTCCCGGTTCCCTTCGCCCGAGAAGACGCCGTCCTCCAGCTCGATCACGCTCGTGGGAGCCGCAATGGAGAGCGCGTCCTGGATCGTCGGAAAGTCTCCCGACCCGTCCGCGCGGATCACGTACGTGTCGACACTCGGACACGGCGCGGTCCCCGGTTGCCCAAAGCCCAACGTTCCATACAGTGCGATGTCGTCGAGCACCGGAGCGGGGGAGCGGTCCGCGAAGTGACCACCATTGATCGGATGCGGGGTGACAGAGAAGTGCAACCCCTCCTGCTCCTCGAACGGGCTGGACGGCGCGTATCCTGCAAACCAGTAGGCGGGTACCAGACGTTCCTCGTGCTCACCGACCCAAACGACGATCGTCCCGGACCCACTCGCGGGCCAGTTTGCCGTGGACGCCTCGAAGTCGGCGCATGACCCCCACTCGAGAAGCCGCAGTCCGGGACTGTACTCGATCCCGAACTCCACACCGGCCAGGCTCGGGTAGTTGTCATCTGTAAAAGACGCGTACACGACCCAGACCTGCGGAGTCGCGGCATCGGAGAAGGAGCTATCGACGTCCGAACAGTCCTCGACCCACCTCCCGGTGATTGTGGCCGCCCCCTCGTTTCGCGGCGCAGTGGGATCGTCGGGCCGTGGGTGGCAGTACCCATAGACGTGTTCCGTGGTGTACGTGATCCCTTCGAGAGCGTGGACGAGTAGCGCCCCCCCGGCATTGGGGCCCGCAAGAGCGGTAGATGAGATCGGTCCCGCGGTGACGAGCAAGAGAGCGAGCAAGGCGGCGGCGGGGAGACATGGAGATACGGCGAACGAGTGAGGTATTCCGTATCGCATGAGAACTCCTCGGGAGGAGATCACAGGTCGCCGAAAGGGGGGCATCGACCAACCAGGCTATGGCAGGAGGATACCCTCCCTCACGCCGCGTGGTACAAGGCTTTTTGGGTCCGAACCCCAGGACCCATTCGAGACCGGGACTGTGGTCACTGTTCGTTCATGGCAACTGGACGGCTGGCAGCTCGGCCGAGCCATCAGGGTCGTTCCGCACGCGGGTAGGAACCGAGCACCTTGAGGTCTTCCACACAATGGTCGATTCCGACGAGCGCGTCTCTCATCTCCGCGGAGTCCTGGTGTCCTTCCACGTCCAGGTAGAAACGGTAGCGCCATGGCGCTTCCGGAAGTGGACGTGACTCGAGCTTCGTCAGGTTGAGTCCTCGACGCGAGAACTCCTGGAGGAGCTCGCCGAGCGCACCCGGCCGGGACTGCGCAAGCA
The DNA here is from genome assembly GCA_020633975.1 of Candidatus Eiseniibacteriota bacterium. Lineage (GTDB taxonomy): Bacteria > Eisenbacteria > RBG-16-71-46 > CAIMUX01 > CAIMUX01 > JACKCR01. Next base: position 2,724,095 of record JACKCR010000002.1, read on the forward strand.
CGAGGAGCAGCGACGTCTTGCATGCGCTGCCGGGAGCGCACGGTACGGCTTCGCGAGCGACCTCGACGAACCTCGTGAAGTTCCCAGATTGGTCCTGGATACCGTGAACGAGAATCTCGAGGCCGTGAAGTGCAGCAGCCGATTCACTCGCGATCGCCGCGAACGTCGGATCTCCCGCCTCCTTGACCTTGCGTGCCGACCCCGCCGTGTCGTACTCGACCTGGGTCTGGACATGGGTGAGCCCGTGTAAGAACCGCTCACACTGCCTCAGCGCCTGCGGATGAGAGACGACGGTACGCAAGTCCTCCAAGCGAGTGCCGGGGACCACGAGCAGACAGTGGTCGATCCGACTCACCACTTCGGCAGTGATCGAGCAACCACCCTCGGCGAGGAGGTCGTAGGTCTCGTTGATGCTTCCCGCCGTCGTGTTCTCGATCGGAAGGAGAGCGAGGTCGACTTGCCCGTCCCGCACGGCTTCGAACACCTGACGGAAGGACGGAAGCCCAGTCAGAAGGGCCCCTCCCACTCGCCCCGCGTACCGCTTCTGCGCCGCGAGGTGGCTGTAGGCCCCCTCCACCCCTTGGTAGGCGATGCGGAGTGGCGCAGAGTCGCGCGTGGTGAGGTACGCCTGCTGGCGAGCCACGGACATGTCGAGGATGTCTCGGTAGAGCCGCTCGATCCGGTGCGCGTCGAGCCCCATCTCCACCGCGAGCTGCCTCACCCGCTGGAGCACACGCTCCTCGCGGGGACCGTCTCGAAACGGCACCGCCTTCTCGAGCTTGGCCTCGGCGATCTGCTCGACGATCGCCATCCTGCTCTTGAGCAGCTCCAGGAGGTCTCGATCGATGCCCTCGATCTCACGGCGGATCTGAGCGAAGTCTTCAGACGACGGATTCATGCGGCCTCCCCGGAGGTCACCCCCGAAGCAGGATGACTCCCCAGACGAGAACAGTCGCCAGAGCGAGAACGGAGACGACGATCACGGTGATCAGGAGCCAGTTGATCGGCGGCCGACCAGAAGATGGAGTCGCAAGCGGGTCGATCCCGGCCGGCCCCAGACGCGCATCCAGCTCGCCCCGCCCGCCCTCGCCCCGCGGCGCGGTTCCCCCGCGCTGCGATGCCTTTGCACCGGACGAGGAGCCGCCCCCTGTGCCGACGCGATCGGAGTCTCCCGCCGCAAGCGCAGAACCGGACGCGAGCCCGGATCCGCCCGGTGCGGAAGAACCTGATTGTGGCGAACGAGGGGCCGGATCGACGGCTTGGCCCGGGCTCAGCGCGTCGTCTCGAGGCGGCACCGGACCAGATCGGGCCGGAACACCGACGCCCGTAGCCACGGCCGAGGCACTACCTTCCCATCGAGGCTCCGTATCGTTGCCACTCTCCGTGAAGACGAGGAGAGGACGGTCGGCCTCTTGTGACTCGACCGTGATCGTGATCCGGTCGCCATCCTTGATCTGAACCTGCCCTTCGACCCTTCGGCCGTTCACGTAGATCCCGTTCGTGCTGGAGTCGAAGAGGAACGCTCCAGCCCACGTCCGCTCCACCCGTGCGTGGACCGCAGACACGACGCGGAACGGATCGTCGAGCTGAATGTCACAGTCCGCGCTTCGGCCGAGAGTGAGAACGGTTCCTTCTCGAGGAAGCGCATGCGAAACCGGCGGAACACCGGCGGAAGCGAAGATCCAGACCCGGGGCGGCGTGGCATCCTCCTCCACCTCGTCGAGGAGCCGCGCGAGCGCGTTCGGATCGGGGCGCAAGGTCGGATCGGTCAGGGGAACGAGGTGGATCCGGAGGAGGTGGGTCGCGCACTTGACGAGGTCACCATGAGCGAGTTTCTGAGGCGCCTCCGGCTCGAGCTTCGCGTCGTTGTGAAACGTCCCGAGAGTCGAGTCCTGGTCGGTCACGAACCAATCGCCGTCCTGAAAACTCAGCGTGCAATGCCTACGGGAGGCAGACGGGGACTCCAGGACGACCTCGCTGGTGCGGTCCCGCCCGACCTTCACTTCCGTGCAGCCGTAGTCGATCTCGACCGTCCGGCTCCGGCCGGACTCTTCGTCGAGTTCCTCGATCAGTAGGCGAGCCGGTGTCCCGTCCATCATTGGATCGATACGATGAGCCACTCACCACTCGACATGCGGCGAAGCTTCATCGTCCGGTTGCGGTCTGCCGGGATCGGTTTCCCCTCCCGGGGCTGGATCCGACGTACCTCGTGGAAGTCGACCGTAGCACGATTGCCGTTCAGCACGAGCGAACCTTCGGTGATCTCGATCGATTGGCTCACGATGTCGGTCATGCCGCGCTCGTATTTCTCCCGTTCGGCCGGCTGAAGCGAGACCCAGAGACGCGCGAACGCCCCCATATCCAACGCTTCGAGCGCGGCTTCGTACTGCCGGAGAGTCTTGCGGACTCCAGTACGCGCGGCTTCGTCGTTCTCGGCGCGGTTCGCTCGCTCTTTGGCCAGGTTCGTGTCGATCTGAGAGCGCCAGGCGTCGGTTTCGGAGGTTCGAGGCGTACTCTCGAGTAGAGCCTTGAGAGCCCGGTCCGCCTCGACCCACTCCTTTCGCTGGACGTGGTTCCGAACCTTGGTCCTGAGGTCGTCCATCCGCTCTTCCGCGCGTGCATCCTCCCGACGCTCCGCCCTCCGGAACTCGGTGGCGCCGTCGGACACCTCCTCGTGCGTTCCTTCCATCCGCTCGAGTTCGACGAACAACGTATCGCCGCCAGGATCCGATGCGAGAACGAACGTGGTGTCGAAGCGCGCGTAGCCGTCCATCTCGAAAGCGACGAGGTACGTGCCGATGTTCAGGTTGTTGATCTTGCACGGAGTCGGTACGTCGGCGGCGGTTCCGTCGATCAGGACAGTCGCGCCCGGCGGGCTGGAGAGGACCGCGAGCGGGAGAAGCTCTCCCGGGTTCAGCAGCGCGTGGAACTCGGTTTGCCCTGAACCCACTTCGAGCGTCTCGATCGCCGTCGCATAGTTCTCGAGGCGAAGGACGAGCTCGTACGGCCCGGAGCGGAGGCCGGAGAAGTCCGCAGGCGTCGGTCCGCCGAGATGCTTCGCCCGGTCGCCCGTGAGTGCCTGGAGCGTCGCATCAGCCCCCGCAGGATCACTCGCCACGCGCAGCTCGTGCTGCTCGTCCAAGACGACGACGACCGGTTGCATCCCCTTCGCGACCTCGAACCGTTGCGTCTTCGGAAAGTAGCCAGCCTGCTCGACGACGACCGTGTACGGACCGTCGGCGAGGTCACGCAAGTCAGCAGGCGTCTCCCCCGTGCGGATGGCGTCGAACCGAGACTCCATCTCGCCCTCGTAGAGTCGATACGTCGCGTGCTCCGGCATGGTGCGAAGCGCCACCTCGAGGCCACGCGGCCAGAAGAGCAGGAAGCCGAAGGCGACGAGGGCGAGGAGACTCGCTCCCGCGAGCAGGATCCACATGCGTGGGAAGCCGAAGAGCTGGGGCGGAGGAGCCACGGTGCGAGCGTCCGACACGGCGCGGAGAAACTCGTCCGCGTCGGGGAACCGGTCGGCAGGATCCTTCTCGAGACATCTCATGATCAGCTGTGAGAGCCCGAGTGGCAGGTTCGGCTGGAGGCTACGCGGATCTGGCGGAGTTGCCTTGAGATGATCGTGGACCACCTGGGGAAAACGAGACTCGAACGGGAATCGTCCCGTCGCGATCCGGTAGAGCACCACGCCGAGTGAGTAGAGATCCGACGCCGGAAGCAGGTCGGCACGCGACGTCGCCTGGATCTTCTCGGGAGACGCATAGGCCCAGTTCGCGAGACGGTTCATGTCGATCGTGGGCGCCGTGCCGTCGGGGCTAGTGGGCAACCCGACGACGAAGTCCGTGAGGACGAAGCGGTCGTCCCCGGGCACGGTCATGATGTTCGTGCCTTTGATGTCGCCGTGGACCATCCCTTTGTGGTGGATAGCCCGAAGCGCCGCGCCGACATCCTCCGCGACCTTGTAGACCCGGTCCGGAGGCAAGGTCCCCTGGGATTGCGCGATCGACTCGACCGTCTGGTCGAGCAAAGTCATCGCGACGAAGTTGAGCCCGGTGTCGAGATCGTGGCCACAATCGAGGATCGTGGCGATACGCGGATCATCGCGAAACGCGACGTACGACTTGGCCTGCGCAATGAAGTCGTCTACCAGGTCGGGATCGGAGCCGTAGCCGGGCTCCAGGATCTTGACCGCTACCTCGCCCCCGAGATCAGTCTGACGGGCCTTCCACACGGACGCGAAGTTCCCGGTCCCGAGAGGGGATACGATCTCGTAACGGCCGGCGATGACCGTGCCTTCCAGTCCCTTGGGAGCCGTCATCGGTGAAGAGCACCTCGCAATCCTTGACCAAAGCGTGATGATAGTGGCCGTCTCACGGAGACGTCAATCGGGGGACCGTATCGGTCCGAACCGTCTGAAAGTTGCGTAATCATCGCTTTCCGCGGATCATCCTCGCTTCCGCAGGAGGTGCGCATGTTCGGTCAATCGGTCACCAACGCCGTCAACGGCCCAGTTGCAGGCAGAGTCGTTTCCTCTCTGATCGGCGCCAGCCGCCCGACAGGCGCCGGTCCGATCGGCGTGGGTCCAATCGGCGCAGGCCCGATCAGCGTCGGTCGGATCGCCGCCGGACCGGTCGCCATCGGCCGGATCGCCGCAGGTGCGATCGCCACTTGCGGAGCGATCGCCGTTGGCCTGATATCCATGGATTCTGCGTTCGCAGCGGACGTCAGCGCTCCTAGCGGCGCGCCGGTGGCCGTCGTCTACGCTCCGACCCGAGGAGGCGCGGTCTCGATGGACGGCGACTCGAGAGTCGCCATCGCCCGAGATGGCCTGACACGGATCTACGCCGAGATCTCCGGAGTGCCTCTCCCGAACGCACCGGTCGAGCTCGACTACTTCGACGTCGAAGCCGGCCTCACCCGTGAAACCGCCCTCTTCCCGGACGGGAGCCGCGCCACCGTGTCGACTTCCCTCGACAGCCTTCCATCCTTCGCTATCACCGACGACCACCGGGAAATCCTCGGGTACGACTGCAGGAAGGCGACGACAGAGATCCGGTCCAACCGGATCGAGGTCTGGTTCACGTCAGAACCGGGGTTCGTGGCCTCTCCGTCCATCCGCCTCTACATGGAAGGAGCGGCGATCCTCGCGATCGACCAGAACGGGACGAGCGGATACGAGGCGACACAGATCGTGACGACTGCAGAAGAGCTCGCAGCGATTTCGTCGGACGAGCCCGCTCCATTCGCACCCGAGTCCTGGGGCGACGAGGTCGACAACGCAGAGTATCGGCGTCTCGTCACGGAGAGCTACGTCACCCGGGTCACGGTCTTCGATCAGGAGCAGATCTCGTTCGGGAACGAGATCCAGAACCCCAGGGACCCCGAGAGCACCGAGACCTTCCACTTCTCGAAAGGCACGGTGATCGCGCGCAGGGTGACTCTCCCCAAGCTCGAGGCCGAAGCGATGTTGCTCGCAGAGTTGACCGAGCGCTCGAACGGGGATGCCTACGATCGCACGGGCTCCGTCTTCCTCATTCCCACGGGCGGCGCTGTCTCCTTTCTCGATGCCTTGCGAGACAGCGTCGGTGTGCTCCCCGTGGTCGAAGGACGCGCCGGCGAGTACCAAGGGATCATTGCCACGGAGTCCTATTCGCCGCCCCTCGAGCTGATCCGGTTCATCACGCCGTTCGGTGTCGGTGAGTTCAATGCGCGTTCCCAGGTCTATGGACTCGAGTGGGAGGACGAGGCGCGCTACGTGATGGACGTCACCGAGCTCCTGCCGCAGCTGGAGGGTGAGGTGTGGATCGGAGCGTTCATCGGTAACTACGACAAGGGAGGACACGTCGTCAGCCTCGAGCTGAGGTACTACCCCTGGAGCCAGGTCGTGGAGCCTACCCCTACGGCGCAGCGGGTCGCGATGCCGCTATTCAACACCGTCAACGCGATGGAGATGTCCGGCCAGAACTACGGCACGCTCTTCGCAACCGATACCCTCCGCGTCCAGTTCGACCTACCGGAGGGGCTGGATGGAGCGCAGCTCCGCTACACCACCACCGGACATGGTGGCTGGGGCGGAGGAGACGAGTTCAACCCGAAGACGAACCGCGTGCTCCTGGACGGAGCCGTCGTCGCCGAGATCGTCCCCTGGCGAAGCGACTGTGGGACCTTCCGGCGGCTGAATCCGTCGTCCGGCAACTTCTGGAACGGCCTGTCGTCCTCCGACTTCAGCCGGTCCGGCTGGTGCCCGGGGACCAGCGTCAGCCCGTACGTGATCCCCCTAGGGGACCTGTCGGCCGGCCGCCACACCCTGTCCGTTGCCATAGAGATGGGGGCGCCCGAGGGCGGGAGTTTCAGCTCCTGGAACGTCTCCGGCACAATTCTCGGCGAAGTTCGGGTTGGCAAAACCCAATCTCACGGTCAACGGGACAACTAGCTCTAACCATCTGCCACCTGATGTCCGAAAACCCTACCAAGCCATTTATCGGACCGTGCTGGCACGGCGGATGCCTCCGCGCCGGTCACGGAGGACTTGGAGAGCCTCGGTCGCGCCCGATGCCTGGGGCTCCCATCCACCGCAAGGCCATGGACAAGGCATGTCTCCAGACCCGAGGCCCAGAGCCAGTCGTGCCCCGTCGTCCGCTCGCAACACCCTCCGCGGGGTCGAGTTGCCGGACGTCATCCGTGTGGCGTCTGCCCTGATCAAGGCGATCTCCGCCGCGCGACTCTATCCGAGCGACAACCCGACGTATCTCAACGCGAAGGCGAACTTCGACGAGTCCATGACCTCGGTGCTGACCCTGAAGCGCCAGATCCGCTTCGCCGTGGGACGGAAGACCCTCTTCTACGCGGGGGAGCCAGTCCTCAGCGAAGAGCATGGAGAGTCGGTCGCGACCTACCTCCATCGGGACGGGATTCGGGAAATGACGTTCCACCAGGGACTCCGCCCCGAAGAGACCACCGACCTCCTCCACCTCTTCACCCACGCAGCCGAGACCGAGCGGAGCCAGTCGGAAGACTTTGCGACGCTCTTCTGGGACCACGGCTTCGAGCACGTCACGTGCGTCGCGATCGACGACTTCATCGACGCGCAGGGAGAGGAAGAGGAGATCCCGGACGAGTTCGGGATGGACTTCATCCCGCAAGTCGATCTCCGGGCCTACGAACTCGAGGACGAAGAAGCGATCGAGAAAGCGTCCCGCGAAATGTCGCAGAAGGCGCTCGCCAAGCTCGAGGAGAACGATGTCGAGCTGTTCAGCGTTTCCGCTCAGGAGCGGGAGAAGCTGCTGGCCGAGCTGGCCGAGGAAGAAACCCCCAAGCGGATGCGACACGACTACACCCGCATCCTGGTCGAAGTGCTCTTGGCCGAGAAAGATCCCGCCGAGTTCGAGAAGCTGATCGAGGTGTTCGAGGGCCACATGGGCACCTTGCTCGCCCATGGAAACCTGGAGGATCTCTCCTGGCTCATCTCCGTACTCATGCGGCTCAGGGCAGAACGCGGCGATGTCGTCGATGAAGAGACTCCGCTCCTCGACCGCGCTCTCAACTGGATCTGGCAGGAGGACCAACGTGACGTCCTTCTCCAGAAGCTCGACCGTGGCGATCACGATGCGCTTCAGGGCCTGCCGACGTTCGTGCGTGCCATCCCGGATGACACCATCCGGCACATGTGCCTCTTGCTCGGGGATCTCGAGTCCGGCCGCGTGCGTCGTCGCCTGATCGACCTCTTGGTCGAACGATGCAAGACGAGCTGGACCGCGCTCCTCCCCATCCTGAGTGACTCCCGCTGGTATCTGGTCCGCAACATCGTGCTGATCCTCGGGCAGGTCGGAAACAAAGTGATCGCGCCGTCGCTCCACCGGGTGGTGAAGCACTCCGACTACAGGGTGCGGAAGGAAGCGCTCATCGCACTCGACAAGCTCGACCCGGGACGAGCGGTGTCCGATCTCAAGGACGCGCTCGACGATCCCGAGTCCCGGGTGCGCGTCCTCGCGGCGCAGACCTTGGCCAAACGTGGCGGAGAGGCCGCCGCGGCCCTCCTCGCGGTCGTTTCGGACAAAGAGTTCGCGAGCCGAAGCGACGACGAAACCCTCGCCATCTACTTCGCCCTGGCGCACGCGGGGGGAGACGCCGTCTACGAGTTCTTCGAGCGCTCGACGAAGCCGCGTGGGCTCTTCCGCAAGGGCCCCACGGAGGAGTCGCGGGCGGCCGCATGTCGCGCTCTGGGCCGAATGAACGACCCTCGCGCCGTGCGCCTCGCCGAGAAGCTCGTCCAGGACAAGACCGGCCTGGTGAAGGAAGCGGCCTTCGCCGCCTTGAGAGAAGCGAGAGATCGAGCGGAAGGCCGAGGTACGACCGAGAGCGGGAGGGAAGCCGCGTGAGCCAGCACATCTCGACGGCCAACGAGCAGAAGCTCGGGCTCGAGCTCGCCCGCGCACTCCACCACGCGATCCGCACCGTGCGGACCCACGACCTCGGGAACGACGTCGCCGTAGAGGCTGTGGGCGCCCTCAGCGACTCGATCAACACGATCGTCGCGAGATCCGGAGGATTCGCACTCCACGTCCTAGGCGACTATGTCTACGTCGGCGATCAGAGGCTCCGCGAAGACGGCATGAGCACTCGTTTCCTCGAATCGCTGGTCCACGAGCTGGACAACCGCGGGATTGGGAGCGTCCACGGAGATGCACGTGTCTCGCGCGAGGATGTGCAGAAGCTGGTCTCTGTACTCAGTCAGTTCCCAGCCGGCGGGGATGAGGCGTTCCGCGAGATCCGGAGCAGGCTCGCGACGTATGAGTCCGGCATCGGAGTGGGCCCGACCCGAGACGTTCCGTCGATCCTCCCCGAGAACGCGGCTCACGTGACGAAGAAGGAGGAGTGCAAGCGCACCTTCTTCCGCGCCGTTTCGGTAACGGAAAGCCTGATGCGTTCTGCGCATCTCGGAAAGCGGCTCCAGCTTCGGCACGCGAAGCGGATGGTCCAACAGATTGTGGACCTGATGCTCGACGAGGAGTTCACCTTCCTCGGACTCACGACCCTCAAGTCGCACGACAACTACACGTACCACCACTCGGTCAACGTCAGCATCTACGCGATCGCGCTCGGCAAACGAGCAGGACTGACCAACCTGCAGCTGAGCGAACTCGGAACCGGCGCGCTCCTCCACGACCTCGGCAAGATCAAGGTACCGACCGACCTCATCCAGAAGGACGGAATGCTATCGGACGACGAAACGCTCGTCATGCGAAGGCACCCGATGCTCGGCGCCAAGGAGATCGTCCAGCTGGGCGGGTTCTCCCCCCTCGCCCTCAAAGCCATGGTGGGGTGCTTCGAGCACCACATGCACTTCGACGGCTCGCGCGGCGGCTATCCCGAACTCGATGCACCCTATCGGCCGCACGTCTTCGGCCGTCTCATCTCGGTGGTCGATTGCTTCGACGCCCTTACCACGAAGCGCGTCTACCGGAATCAGGCCATGCGCCGCGACCGGGCCCTCTCCTACATGATGAGCGAGTCCGGCACCAAGTTCGATCCGCTCCTCATGCGGCTCTTCACGAACATGATCGGAATCTACCCGGTCGGTACGACAGTACGGCTCGCGAGCGGACGGATGGCCGTCGTGACGCAAGCCTCGGACGATCCACGCTTCGCCCATCGGCCCGTGGTGCGCCCGATCACGGACACTTCGGGAATCGAGGTGTCTGGCGCCGCGTACGAAGTGGTCGACTTGTCCCTCGCGGACGCCTCGGGCGCGTTCCCGGACGAGATCGTCGCGTCCCTGGACGCGGAAGCCATGGGGCTCGACGTCTCACGGTACTTCGCCTAGCGCCGAGGACAATCCCCACCCGGCATCCAGCAGCCGGACGACGTCAATGGCCACCGCCAGGATACAGCGCCCCCTCGTTCGCGACCAGGTCGGGGACCGTGCCATCGCGTCCATGAAGTTCTTGCCGGTCCCCCCTACGCCGCGGGTACACTCGATGGGTCTAGAAGACCACTCATTTCTGACAACCTTTGGGGGAACACGATGGGAACCTCGAGACGAGAGATCCGGCGAGACACCACTCTGGGTCTGACGTTGGCCGCAACGAGTGCCTTGGCACTGGGTGCGATCTTCGTGACCGCTGATCTCGCTTCAGCTGAAGACGACTTCCGGTACTTGGTCCAGCTGCAGGGCCGCACCTTCATCCCCGAGGCGGGAGACCTGAGCGCCGGGCTCGAGTACCTCCAGTCACGGAGCGACCGAGGGGTGGCGCACGTTCTCGTCCAGCTCGACGAGATTCCGACGGCCGACGCACGTGTCGCCCTGGGTGAGCGCGGACTCGTGCTTCAGGGCTACCTGCCGGAGCACACCTACTACGCGATCGCCTCGACGGACCTGAACGGTGCCGAGCTCCAGGGTATGGGCGTCCGCTGGATGTCGCCGCTCGCCGACGATCTCAAGGTGTCGCCGCGGATCCGCGAAGGCCGTTACGAGGAGAACTCGGATCTCGGCGACTCGCGCCGGGCGTTCGTCGTCCAGTTCCATCGGGACGTGACCCGGGAGCAGGCCGAAGCCTCTGCCGTCGCCGCGGGTGGTGACTTCGGCGACTGGATCCCGTCCCTGTCAACGCTCATGGTCGGGCTCGATCCGGCGGAGCTCGATGCGCTCTCGTCTCGGGACGAGGTGAAGTATGTCGCGCACGTTCCCCCGATGCTAACCGGAGTGAACAACTCGGCCCGTACGGCGATGGAGGTGGATCCGCTTCACACGGCTCCCTACAACCTGACGGGCAACGGGTCGAACGTTCTCGTCTACGACGTCGGCCCCGCCGACCGGAACCATCCGGACCTCAACCCGCGGGTCACCTACGGCGAGAGCGGATCGGCGGCCACGCACTCTACCCACGTGGCCGGTACGGTTGCTGGTGACGGCTCGAGCTCCGGCGGTACCTACAAGGGAATGGCCCCCGGGGCGAAGATCACGTCCTACTACTACGAGTCCTGCACGCCGAACTGTCTCTACAACAGCCCGCAGGACATCGCCGAGAACTACGAAGAGGGCTGGCTCACCTACGGCGCGCAGTTCTCCACGAACTCGCTCGGTGCGAACATCCCGACGAACGGCTACGACTGTGCCTGGACCGGTGACTATGAGCTCACTTCGCAGCTCCTCGACGCAATCGCGGTGGGACAGGTCTTCGGCACGAACTACCTGAGCCTCTGGGCTGCTGGCAACGATCGTCAGTCGAGCCGTTGCGGCAGCACCTACTCGACGATGGGCGTCCCAGCAAACGCGAAGAACCCGATCATCGTGGGTGCGACGAACTCGAACGACCACTCGATCACCTGGTTCACCTCCTGGGGCCCGAGCGACGACGGCCGTCTCCGTCCGGACGTCACAGGCCCGGGTTGCCAGACGAACGACGACGGCGGTATCACCTCGACCCGTCCGGGCAGCGGCTACACGACGATGTGCGGAACCTCGATGGCAACGCCCGCCGTCGCCGGCGTCGTCGCGCTCCTCCGTGAGCAGGGTCGGCGGACGATCGGCTTCCCAGTCCAGCCGCTCCCGAGCCTCATCAAGGCTCTCCTCGTGAACAACTGTGACGACCGCGGAAACCCGGGCCCGGACTACCAGTTCGGCCACGGCGAGGTGAACGCGAAGGCTTCCATCGACCACCTCCGTTCCGCGTTCTTCTACTCCCAGGGCAACGCGAGCCAGGACGAGGCCAAGACCTTCGACATCCAGGTCGAGGGTCTCTCCAAGCTCAAGGCAACGCTCGCTTGGGATGACGTTCCTGGCGAACTCCTCGCGGCGAAGGAGCTGATCAACGACCTCGAGCTGACGCTCGAGTCTCCGTCCGGTCAGATCCACACGGCGTGGGTCCTCAACCCGGCCAACCCGAGCGGCAACGCAACCCGTGGCGCAAACCATCGGGACAACGTCGAGCTCGTCGAAGTCGACAATCCCGAGGACGGCGTCTGGACCATCCACGTGGACGGATACCTCGTCCCCGAAGGACCGCAGTCGTTCTCAGTCGTCGCCAATGCGCGTAAGGCCCAGAACACGGCGGACGTCGAGGACGCGATCGGTAATGCACCGTCTGGACTCGACGAAGTCGCGAGCTACCCGAACCCGTTCCTTCCGCAGACGACGATCCGCTTCCGTCTCGACGAGTCCTCGCCGGTCAGCGTCGACATCTTCGACGCGAGCGGCCGCGTAGTGCGGAACCTGATCTCGGGCGAGTCCCGTGGCGCGGGAATGCACTTCGTGACTTGGGACGGATCGGACAACCTCGGCGATCGTCTCCCTGGCGGCGTCTACTTCTACCAGGTCCGCGCGGGCGACGATTCGCAGGCTCGGAAGGTGCTGATGCTCGACTGATCACCTCGGCGATCGGTCCAACGACAATCGACACGAGAACGGCAGATCGATCTCGTGAGCGCAGCAGAAGGCCGGGATTGCGATGGCAGTCCCGGCCTTCGTGTACCTCCGGCATGGCTCGAGAGACGATGACGCGTCGTGTGTCGCGATGCCCGTGGTCAGCCCGCCTTCTCCAGACGCGCGTGTTCCTTCGGAAAGCGAGCGACGAGGGTCGACTCCACGAGCCGCACGGCCTGCTCGATCGAGACTCGCGACATGCAGATCGTGAGGTCGTGATCCTCCGGGCGCCACTCCGCGCGGTGGAAGTGCGTACGCAGAAAGTCCGCACGCGCTCGATCCACCTCGTGCACTCGGAGCCTCGCCTCCGTATCGGGAATCGAGAGCCGCTGGGCAACGTTCCGCACCCGGTCTTCGAGAGGCGCCACGATCCGTACCGTGACACCTCCTTCCGCGGGCAAAACGTGGGCCGCTCCCCGGCCGACGACGACGGCGTGACCGTGCTCGGCGATAGTCATGAGGACGCGCATGAGATAGCGGAGGAAGTCGGACCGAACGAACGACTCTCCGTGGAGAAGCGCATCGACGTGGGCCTCCACGGTGGATCGCCCCTTCTCGTCGACAGAGGCGAGGAACTCTCTCCGGTATCGGGACTCCCGGGCGAGCGCGTCGAGTAGCTTCCGGTCGAAGAGCTCGTAGCCGAGCTGCTCGGCCAGGACCTCCGCGACCTCGCTGCCGCCGGCGCCGTAGTCCCTGGAGATGGCGATCCACGGCGGGACGTCATGAGGCGTCTTGGAACGCCGTCCGCCGTGCTTTGCCGCTTCCGCCTCCGCCCTCCTCTCCACCGCCCATCGCTCCAGTTGCGAATCGATGATCTGTTCGATGGATCGCATGGTTCACCTCGATTCTCCTCGAGTGGGACGTTCGAAGCTGCTTCGAGCATAGTCCCGCAGGCAGCCTACTGGCAATCTCGGCGACCTTCGCGTCTTGAAGGCCTTCGCAATCTCGGCGACCTTGGCTTGGACACCGGGTTGTCGAGGATCGGAGCCGCTCCTACACTCGTCGCCATGCAGTCGCTCCTCCAGTTGGCCAGGCTCATCGACACGATGAACGACCGGATCGGTCGCGCCGTTTCGTGGCTCGCGGCACTCATGGTCTTGGTAGGGGCGTTCAACGCGATTGCTCGGTACCTGAGCCGCGCGCTGGGCAAGGACCTCAGTTCCAACGCCTACTTGGAAGGGCAGTGGTACCTCTTCTCGATCATCTTGCTGCTGGGCATGGCGTACACCCTTCGGCACGACCGCCACGTACGGGTCGACGTGATCTACGGGAAGCTGAGTGAACGCGGGAAGGCGTGGATCGACCTTCTCGGCACGCTCCTCTTCCTCCTTCCCTTCTCGATCGTGACGCTGATCCTGACGTGGCCGACTGTACGCAACTCCTGGATCACTCGAGAAGTGTCGGCGGATCCAGGAGGCCTCCCTCGCTACCCGCTGAAGACGGTGATCCTCATCGGCTTCGGACTCCTGTTGCTGCAAGGCGTCTCCATGCTGATCCGGCAGATCGCGTTCCTGCGCGGGGACACCGCGCAACGATCGGAGTACCCGACCGGCGAGGGTCCCGGCGGCCACGGGGAGGGCGTGTGACGGGGGACTGGCTCGGCCCGCTCATGTTCGTCGTCGCGCTGATACTCATCTTCAGCGGCTACCCCGTCGCACTCGCGCTCGGCGGCACGGGCCTTCTCTTCGCGGGACTCGGCATCACCCTCGGCTACTTCGACTGGAGCCTTCTCTACGCGATGCCGGAGCGGATCTTCGGCAGCGTGATGGCGAACTACACACTCCTCGCCGTACCCTTCTTCATCTTCATGGGGACGATGCTGGAGCGATCGCGTCTCGCTGAAGACCTTCTCCGCACCATCGGCATCCTCTTCGGTCCGCTTCGGGGAGGGCTCGCTCTCGCCGTCGTCTTCGTGGGAGCGTTGCTCGCCGCCGCGACCGGAGTCGTCGGCGCGTCGGTCGTCGCGATGGGACTCATCTCGCTACCGGTGATGGCACGCTATGGCTACTCCCCCACGCTCGCCACCGGTGTGATCACGGCTTCGGGCACGTTGGGGCAGATCATTCCGCCGAGCGTGGTGCTGGTCGTTCTCGCGGACCAGCTAGGAATCTCCGTCGGCGACCTCTTTCTCGGCTCTCTGACTCCCGGAATCATGCTGGCCGGGCTCTATGCGGTCTATGTAGCTGGGTACGCGACGTTCCGAGGTAAGGGAGCACCGGCACTCCCGGCCTCCGAACGCCCGGCGGATCTGGGAGCGCTCCTCCGCCAGGTCGGGCTGGTGATGGTTCCGCCGCTCGTGCTGATCCTCCTCGTTCTCGGGAGCATCTTCGCCGGAGTCGCGACGCCGACCGAAGCGGGAGCGCTCGGCGCGGTGGGTGCGACGGCTCTCGCCGCCATCTCCCGTCGTCTTTCGTGGAGCGCACTCCGTGCGACGGTGGAAGAGACGACCAAGCTCACCTGCATGGTCACGCTCCTCCTCATCGGCTCGACCTTCTTCGCGCTCGTCTTCCGTGGACTCTACGGGGACATCTGGATCCACGACCTCCTGACGAACCTACCCGGCGGAAAGATCGGATTCCTCGTCCTCGCGAACCTCGCCGTCTTCATCCTCGGGTTCTTCATCGACTTCTTCGAAATCGCATTCATCATCGTGCCGCTCCTGGCTCCTGCGGCGAAGGCCCTCGGGATCGACCCGGTCTGGTTCGGGGTGATGATCGGGATGAACCTCCAGACCTCGTTCCTCACGCCACCGTTCGGGTTCGCGCTCTTCTACCTGCGCGGCGTCGCCCCGCCCACCATTTCGACGACCCAGATCTACCGGGGGGCCGTCCCGTTCATCGTCATCCAGCTGGTCGGGCTGGCCCTACTCTGCACTTTCCCCGAACTGGTCCACTGGCTGGTGAAGTAGGGCCGACGCGATACGGGATCCCCCTAACTTGCCCACTGACAGCTTCCTAGAGAGAGTTGTAGCCATTCCGATAGCAAGTTTGGCTACACTCCCTGGTCCAACATGAATTCATCGCGCTTCCTCATTTGCTCGCCGGCCGAGAGTTCCGGCGATGGCGACAGCTCATTCGGGCGGCTCTCTCCCTCCGGACGACACACTCTGTCCACGCGACGCACTCCGTCCGTGCGCCGGCTCGTCTCCGCCATTGCGATCGCTCTCCTCGCGGCGATCTCCTGGCCTGCGTTCGCGGCCGCTGCGGACTTGATGATCCGGACGCTCAACGCGGAGACGGGGAAGCCGGTCTCCGACGTCACGGTTCGGCTCGTCGAACCCTCCCGGCTGGAGTTCTCCGACCACCGGGGACACGTCGCGTTCCGTGGGCTTCCTCCGGGCAGGTACCAGGTCTACGCAAATCACGTTTCCTACTTACCGGCCGACACGATGGAAGTCGTGCTGACCGATGGCGCGGGAGGAAGCGCGGAGAGCGCGCGGCCGTTCGAGCTGCGGCTCGAGCCGACCGCATGGGTGGTCGACCAAGTCGTGATCACCGGAACGCGGTCTCCCCACCTCCTCAAGAACGTTCCGGTCCAGACCGAGCTGGTCACGAAGAAGGACTTCGTCCGAACCGGTGCGACCACGGTCGACGAGGCGCTGGCCTGGGCCGTGGGTATCAACGTTCGCGAAGACCTCTCCGGGCAGGGCGCCTCGCTTCGCGGGATCGACGGCGACCGGGTACTCGTGCTCGTCGACGGAGAGCGCGCGGTCGGCCGGGTTCGTGGATCGATCGACCTGAGCCAGCTCTCCCTCACCCAAGTGGACCGGATCGAAGTGGTGAAGGGCACGGGATCCACGCTCTACGGCTCGGACGCGATGGGTGGAGTCATCAACATCATCACACGCGACCCCGAGAAGTCCGGCCCGCAGCTCCGTCTTTCCAGCGACTACGGCTCCTTCCAGAGCGCGCGGGGAACGGTGGACTTCTCCTTCCCACGTAGCGAGCGGTTCTCTTGGGACCTGGGCGGTCAGTTCTACCGTACGGATGGATTCGACCTCGACAAGTCCACGCCTCACACGAACGGACAGGAAGCGATCGACCGGCTGAATCTCGAGTCGAAGTGGAGCTACCGTCTCTCTCCCAAGTGGCGCGCGAAGACCTCGCTCCGCTTCATGGACGAGGGACGTGACTGGCTGGAATCCGAGCTCCGCGGCGGCCAGACGTTCGTATTCGACGACACGGAGTCGAACAAGCGGTACGAAGGCTCGACGACGATGGAGTACAAGTCGGGCGACGAGTACGAGATGAGCCTCCGGCTCTTCGGCACGTTCTACGACCACCGCTGGGAGAAGTTCACCCGTACGGGGACCCTGGCCGACAGCTCCGACACCGAGGACACCTTCCTCGAAGCGGCTTACTACTCGAACTACGTCATCGGCGACAGCCACGTCGCCACCTACGGATTCGACGCTACGTATCAAGACCTCAGCTCCACCGAGATATCGAGCGGCAAGGAAGCGACGAAGTCCTGGGACGGCTACTTCCAGTACGAGTACAGCCCGACGGACGGCTTCAACTTCCTCCCCGGGGTCCGCTACGAACACAGCTCATCGTTCGGGGACCACGTCAATCCGTCGTTCAACGTGATGTGGAGGCCCAACCTGCAGGACGCCGCCCCGAACCTCGACTTGAAGTTGCGTGGGTTCGTCGGACGCGGGTACCGCGCTCCCTCCATCAAGCAGCAGTACTTCGTCTTCGACCACACGGCGGCGGGATACATCGTCTACGGAGGATCGGTCGACGTGCCCGAGGAGATCGCTCGCGGCCGCACTTTCGGCGAACTGGACGCCGAGACGTCGATCAACTCCTCGCTCTCCGCGGAGTTCAGCTACGGCGCAACCGGTCGCCACAGGTTGACCTATTTCTACAACCACCTGGACGACCTCATCGACTTCGTCCTCGTCGACCTGACGAACCCGACCTACTGGCGCGGGATCTACGTCTATCAGAACGTCGACAGGGCCTTCACGCGCGGGATCGAGTGGGAGTCCAAGATCCGCGTGACCCCGGACTTCGAGGTGCAGTTCTCATACGACTGGCTGAGTTCGCGCGACCTCGGCACCGGCCAGGTGTTGCTCGGGCGTCCCGAGCACACCGGCAAGGTAGTCGTCTCCTATGACCATCCCTCCGGATGGAGCGGGAGCATCTGGGGCGAGGGACAGTCGAAGAAGCTCTGGACGTCGCTCTCCAACACGGGAGAGCAGGAAGAGGAACCGGAGTGGGCGCCGGCACGAAGCACTTGGAACCTCAGCGTGAACCGGACGTTCACGAACGGCGTCTCCGCATACCTTCGGATGGAGAACCTGTTCGACGAGACGAACGTGACCTACGGATACTGGCCCGGCTTCCAGGTGATCGGGGGCATCGGGTACCAGAAGTCGTTTTGATTGATGAGACGCCACGAGTTTCGGTCCGGCCGCACCGACCGAACGGCAGTACAAGGAGGAAGACACAGATGAATCGCAGACTCATGCTCACCTTGCCGGCCCTCGTCGCCCTCGCGGCCTTCGTCGGCTGCTCGGACGACAAGAAGAAGGTGACCGATCCCAGCGACACCGGATTCACGGAAGGGACGGTCGCCGACGGCAGCGCGTTCGTCACCAGCATCGACGGCAGCAGCTACGACGACTTCAACGGCTTTACGTTCGCCACGAGCACGATCTCGCACGGCGTCGACGTGGACGGTTCGGGCTGGGACATCGCGTTCCGTCGCGAGGACATCACGAGTTCGTCCTCGGCTCAGGGCGCGCGCCTCTCCGGCATGGAGTTCGGCGACGTCGGTTCGAGCGACGTGCCGGCCGACGGCGACCAGGCCTGGCAGAACGGCGGCGTGGCCTACGCCATCGACGACTGGTACTCCTACTCGACTGGCAATCTCGCCATGACCCACTACGTCTACTCGATGATGGACGCGTCCGGCGAACACTGGGTGAAGTTCCGGATCGACAACGTCGTCGGAGCGACCGGCCAGAACAACATGGGATCGGTCGAGATCTCCTACTTCTACCAGGCGACCGCGAGCTCCCTCGATCTGGACGGCACGGTCCAGACAGCCACCATCGTCGTGGACGACGGCACAGGCTACTTCGACTTCTCGACCGGCACGCAGGTGACCCCGGCAGACCCCGCCAACTCGATGGACTGGGACATCGCCTTCTCTCGTTTCACGCTCTCGCTCAACGGCGGCGCCAGTGGTGGCGGCGAGTGTGCGGCCTTCTACGCCTATACCGAGCTCAACGATCCAACCGCGATCGAGGACTTCACCGCGCAACCAGAGTTCGCGCAGACGTTCCCCGACACGTATGGATCCGCGCTCAGCGAGTGGTACAACTACAACGGTGCCACGCACGAGCTTTCGCCGAAGGACGAGGTCTACCTGATCAAGTCCGGCGGCAAGGTCTACAAGGTGGCGCTCGAGAGCTACTACGGCGACGTGGACGGCCAGCCGGTGTCGGCTCTCTACCAGTTCCGGTGGGAAGAGGTGCAGTAGTCCTCGCCAAGGCTTCGACGTGTCGCTCGGCTGGCTTACGGGCGCTGGGGACTCTATAGTGTGTTTGGGGGCTCTGGTCCATGTCGTGGATCGGAGCCCTTCTGTATCCGGACGACGGCCCGCCACTAGCAGGCCATCGTGCGGCATGGACCTGACCTAGCAGGTTCGAACTCGAGAAGAGACGGGGCCACACGACTCGAAACGAAGGGAGACTTCCGTGGACGCAGCCATCGCCGCCGCCAGAGCCTATGAAGACCTGTTCGTTCCCGCCCTCTTCCAAGAATGGGCAGATCGCGTCGCCGACGCCGCCGACATCCAACCCGGACAACGCGTGCTCGACGTCGCCTGCGGTACGGGAGTGCTCGCTCGGCAGGCTCTCGAACGCGTCGCGCCAGGAGGCACGGTCGCTGGACTGGATCCCGCCCCCGGAATGCTCGCGGTCGCCCGGGACTGCTGCAGAGCTGTCGAGTGGCACGAAGGCGTGGCCGAATCGATTCCGCTTCCCGACGCGACCTTCGACGCCGTCGTGAGCCAGTTCGGACTGATGTTCTTTCCGGGCCGCGCTGCCGCCATCCAAGAGATGCTCCGCGTCCTCGTTCCGGGAGGACGACTCGCGGTTGCGGTTTGGGATTCTCTCGAAAACACTCCGCTCTACGACGCCCAAGTCCAGCTCTTGACCCGTCTCGCCGGGGATGCCGCCGGGGACGCCCTCCGCGCCCCGTTCTGCATGGGCGACCCCGACGAGCTGCACCAGCTGTTCGGATCCGCAGGCGTCGAGTCGCTCGAGGTTCGTCGGCTCCCGGGCACGGGGATCTTCCCGTCTCTCGACACCTTGGTTCAGGCCGATCTGCGCGGATGGCTGCCGCTCATGGGAGTCCACCTGGACGAGGACCAGATCGAGGAGATCCTGGTCGCCTCACG
Organism: Candidatus Eiseniibacteriota bacterium; assembly: GCA_020633975.1. Classification (GTDB taxonomy): domain Bacteria; phylum Eisenbacteria; class RBG-16-71-46; order CAIMUX01; family CAIMUX01; genus JACKCR01. Next base: position 2,743,935 of record JACKCR010000002.1, read on the forward strand.
GGAACTTCATGCGGGAAGCGTGCTGCCAGACGGGCGACTTCGTTTCGAGTCTCCGGCGCTCATCGCTTCGGGCCGGAAGCCTCTGTGAGTCAGACAACTCCTTTCCTCCCATCTTGAACATCCATTCTGGATTCCCTATGCTGCTGCCCAGTTCGCGAAGTCGGGCCGGGGAACCCGATTCACAGCCCAGGGAGGAGCCCACGCAATGCCGCGCGCGAAGGAGTTCGATCCAGATACCGTCCTAGAGAAGGCCATGGACCTCTTCTGGACGAAGGGCTACGAGGCGACCTCGATCAAGATGCTCGTCAGTCACATGGGCATCAACCGGTTCAGCCTCTACAGCACGTTCGGGGACAAGCACCAGCTCTTCCTCGGCGCGATGGAGCGGTACCACCAGAAGACGGCGGATGCGGAGATCTCCATCCTCGAAGCGTCCGAAGACGGGATCGCGAGCATCCGGCGGTACTTCGATGCGCTGATCGACCGGTTCACGGCCGAAGGCGGCAGCAAGGGCTGCTTCATGACGAACACCACGACGGAGCTCGCCCCGCACGACGACGCGGCCAAGGAACGTACCGGCGCCTTCCTCCTCCAGATGCAGGCCGCCTTCTACCACGCCTTGGTCCGGGCCCAGACTGCCGGCGAGATTCGCGAGACCCGTCTCAACGACTATGCCCGGTTCCTGACCAACACGGCACAGGGGCTCGGCGTTCTCGCGAAGATCAGTCCGAGCCGGGACATCCTCGTCTCTATCGTCGACGTCTCGATCGGCGCGCTGCGCTAGTTCCAGGGGCGGCTGGGACGGTGCCCCGGAGCGTCTATCTGAGGAGCACGATCCTCTCCCCGAACACGCGATCTCCGTTCGCGACTCGCACGAGGTAGCTGCCGGCGGGAACGTCGCGTCCTCGCTCGTCGTGTCCGTCCCAGAGAATCCCATCGCGGAGCACACCGCTCGACACGTCCTGTGCGGAAACGGTCCACGAGCGAATTCGACGACCGTCCGCCGAGAGAATCGAAACGTCTGCGCCCGTCGACTTCGTCGCATCCATCATGCCGGGCGCACCGAGGGCGATCCGGAACTCACCGCGACTCGGGTTGGGCACGACGTGAATGGTGCCGGCGTCCCGCAGCGTGAGAACGTCGTCGCCGGAGGGAAGCTCCGAGGGCACGAGCGGCTGACCGGGCGGCGCGAACCCGATCGAGGCGTCATCGACGACCAACACCCAGTCGCCGGAGGCGGGCGGGGTGTAGCTGTGGGTTCCTCTGGGCTGGGTGCCGAGGTCGGTGACGGTGCCATCTGCCGGGTCGTACCACCACCCTCGCGTCGAATCTCCGGTCAGACCGGTCGCATCGACCGTGACGGTTCGCGAGGTCGGAAGGAACGCAACGATCGACGAACCGTCCACAGCGACGGCGGCGACGGCGTAGTTCGTCGTCGACGGAGTGCCGAACCCGGAGACGAGTGCATCGTGTCCGAAGTCGGGCACGAGTTCCGTCCAACGTCGGGACTCGAACAGCCTTCGGTAGTGACTCATGTTCGCGGACCCCGGTTCGTCCAGCTCCGCTTCCCAGTCGTCGAGACCGCACCAGGAGGTCGAGTATCCGAAGTGCCAGATCGGACAGTTGCCGAAGACGTAGAGGATGCTGCTGTACGTGTAGACGCTGTTGACGTCGATCCAGTCCACACCCGGCCAGCCGTCGATCGCCTGCGTCTCGGGCGCATTGTGCGCGGTGATCAGATGGGTGGAATCGAACTCGCGGATTCCTTCGACCACCTGAACGAGCTTGTCCGCGACCGGAGTGGGGTCGGTGTCGCCGCCGATCAGCCAGACGATGTTGTCGTACCCCGCGTAGCGCTGGCCGAGATACCTCCCCCACTCGCGCATCTCGGCGAGCGTCGCTGCTTGGATCTCGCCGCACCATCCTTCGTTCCCACACCCGTACCCGAGATAGACGGGAGCGAGCAGCAACACGATGCCACGGTCCTCCGCTAGCGAGACGACCGCGTCTGCATGCACGAAGTAGTCCTCGTTCGGAGTGACGAACGGACGCCCGGTGAACGGATCGTCGCCGTAGGCGTTGGCCGGAGGGTTCGAGGAAAACTGGTGTTCGATGAGGTTCACCATGGCGAGGTTGAACCCCTTCTCTTCCCTGTCATCCAGGTAGACCGTTGCCTCAGGAAGCGTGAGCTGCGCAATCAGCGACCACGCCGCGTCTCCGGTGAGGAAGAAGGGCGTGCCGGCTTCGTCTTCCAAGTAGCGCTGATTCGCGGAGACTTGGAGCGCCGCGTGACTGGAGTCCAGAGCCAGCGCTGAAAGGAAGAGGACAACGAGGAGCCCACAGATCGGAATCGTCGTGACTCCAGAGCAGGGGTTCCGAGGCGAACGGCGTGACCGGCGGAGTGAGGGCATTCGGTGCATGGGATCCTCCGTTGATGTTCCGAGGCGCCCCTCCCCGGCTGCTCGTCGATCGCTACTTCGCGGCCGGCGGCACGAATGGCGGCCGACGTTCGACCTCGGCCATGTCGTCCGCGGCGAAGTACGCCGCGATGAGGTCTTTGTACATCGGTCTCGAGTACACGTCGGCCCGCGGCGTCTCGATCACGTCCGCGATCACCTCCGCAACCTCCGTGACCGGCTGCGCGTTCGGCATCTGCCTCGAGTCCATTCCGCCACCCAATGCGCGGACCCCGAACTCCGTGGCAACCACACCCGGACTGACCGTGCTCACCTGGATGCCCGGATAGTCCTGCTGCAGTTCGATCCGGAGGCTACCTGTGAGTGCGTTCAGAGCGTGCTTCGCCGCGTTGTAGGCGGATCGTACGTGTGCGACCGGAACGCGACCGAGAAGGGACGAGACGTTGATGATGTGTCCATCGCCCCGCTCTTTGAAGTGAGGGAGCACGGCCTGCATCCCATAGAGTGCAGACTTCGTGTTCACCAGCATCATCGTGTCGAAGTCGTCGTCCGTCACTTGCGACACCGGCTTCGAGATTCCACGGCCCGCGTTGTTGACCCATACGTCGATCCGCCCGAAATGATCGAGTGTCGTCCGCACGAGCCGGGCGACCTCGTCCCGCTTCGTGACATCGGTCGGGACGACCAGTGCATCCGGCCCGGCGGTCGCGGCAACGTCTCGCAGCGCGTCCTCCCGCCTGGCAGCCAGCACCGGCTTCCCGCCTCGCTCTCCCACGATGCGAGCTAGCTCCGCCCCGATTCCCGAACTCGCTCCGGTGATGACGACGACCTTGTCCTTCACGAAGTACTCCTTTCCGCAGCTCGTTAGTCCGTAGGTGCGAATGCGTAGGAAGCGTACGCGTTCTCAGCCGTGGCAAACCAGTCGAACGCTTCCCTGCGGAAGGCAAGCCATTGGTCGTAGACCCGCTTGTAGGCAGGGTCCTTCCCGGCCTGATCCGCGTACATCTCCATCGCAGCCTTCTCCGCGGCCTCGAGGATGTCGTCGTGGAATCGCTTCACCTCGACCCCATGACCGAGGAGCCGCGCCAGGGCCGCCGGGTTCTTCGCGTCGTACCGGGCTTGCATCGTCACCACGGAGTCCTGCGCCGCCGCCTCCAGCATCTGCTGGTAGACCCGGGGCAGTTCATCCCAAGCCTTCAGGTTGATGTAGATGGACAGAGACGGTCCTGGTTCCCACCAGCCTGGGTAGTAGTACTTCTTCGCGACCTTGTAGAAACCGAGCTTCTCGTCGTCGTACGGACCGACCCACTCGGTCGCATCGATCGCGCCGCGCTCGAGCGCAGGGTAGATGTCGCCACCTGCGAGAACCTGCACGGTCGCCCCGAGCCGGCTCATGACTTCCCCGCCGAGTCCCGGGATCCGCATCTTGAGCCCCTTGAGATCGGCCGCGGAGTCGATGTCCCGCTTGAACCAGCCGCCCATCTGCGCGCCGGTGTTTCCGCACGGGTAGTTGCGGATGCCGAAGTCGGCGAAGAGGTCGCGCATCAGGTCGAGTCCGCCCGCCTCCGTGAGCCACGCGGCCTGTTGCCTCGACGTGAGTCCGAACGGCACGCAGCAGTCGAACGCGAGCGCGGGGTTCTTGCCGGTGAAGTAGTAGCTGGCGGTCTGCGCGATCTGCACGGTTCCCTGCTGCACCGCGTCCATCACCTGGAGTCCGGGCACGATCTCGCCGGCGGGATAGACGTGGATCACGAACCGGCCCTCGCTCAGCTCCTTCACCCGGTTCGCAATCACTTCGCAAACTCCGAAGATGGTGTCGAGCCCGCGTGGAAAGCTCGACGCGAGTCGCCACTGGATGTTCTTCTGGGTCTGGACAGACGGCGCGCCCTCTCCTGACTTGTCCTGCGCGCAGGCGGACAGCGCTCCTGCCGTACCCGCGGCGACCACTCCGGGCATCACGTTCCGGATGAACTCTCGTCGTCTCATGGTCTTCCTCCCTGAGAGGTTCTTTGCCGACAGCCAGAAAGCGAAGCGATGGGATGGTGACACGGGGCCCATCGACTCTCAAGGGCGCCGCGCCCGATGCCAGGCCCCTTGGGTCGACGTTGCCCTCTGTCTGCATTCCGCTGCTTCGGGGCACCTCGATTCTGACGGAACTCTGCTTCGACGATTCGGAAGCTGGGACCCAAACGGCGCCATGTGGGTTCTCGAACGTTACGTTCGGTGCGCTCGCGGACTCAAAGGCGGCGATCGGCCGGACCGCCCCCCAAACAGACTCATCGATGAGGAACCCGAAACCGTTGACAGGAAGTCAGTTGCCATCCCGTGGGTCCGAACTCGGACTGCAGAGCACCAGCAGAGGGAGCCGCCATTCACGACGCATCGGTGGAGGAATCCTCTGCCTCGGCGTCGTGTCCTGCGCTTTCACCGGTGTCACGTCCCTTGCCCATGCTGAGGCTCCCCTCGGGAGTGGAAGCACCAGCGGAATCGGCGCCGGCCCGCACGTGCAGGTCGAGTGGGTCGCAGAGAGCCCTCTCGTTCCGGGCCAGACCACGCGCACGGCGGTCCTCTTCACGATCGAGGACGGGTGGCACACCTACGGACAAGCCGAGAACGACACGGGATTCCCCGCCCGGTTCGAGCCGGTACTGCCGCCTGGCATCACGCTCGTCGGCGAAGCCTGGCCCACACCGGAACGCCACGCATCTCCGGGGGACATCCTCGATCACATCTACGAGGACCAGGTCGCGATCTTCCTCGACCTGAGCACGGCCCCGGACCTCGAACCCGGCGACGTAGAGCTCGGACTCGGCATCAACTGGCTGGTCTGCCGAGAGGCCTGCGTCTTCGAAGGCGACAGTCTCGGCGTCACCTGGAAGGTGGCGACTCCAAAGGACAGCCCTCCGCCGACGTCCGTCGCCTACCAGGCAGCCGTGCCCTTCCTCGCGAAGATCCCAGTGCCCCTTCCTGTCGACACCGACATCCAGATCGAGGTCATCCCGGGCGCGACTCGAGAGATGAAGATCCGCGTCCCGGAGGCCAAGCAGATTGCCTTCCTGCCCGCTCCGAATGCAGCCAGACCAGAGAATCCGATCGAAGACGCCTTTGCGCGCGGAAACAAACTCGACATCCGGTTCGCGCCGGATGCCGGGGACGTCACCGGCACACTCGTGGTCGAGCGAGCCGGTCAGTTCGAGTACTACGCCATTCCGTGACCCGACCCACGGAAGACCAAAGCAACGTCTACAGTCTCTCAGGAGGAATCGAAATGAACCGCCGATCCATGCTCTCCCCATCCGGACGTCTCGCACTTTCGCTCTGCGCCACGTCCCTCTTCGCCCTCGGACTGGGCTCCCTCGACGCCCAAGCGGATGGCATGCAGCATGCCGCCGGAATGAAGGACAAGGCACAGCACGCCGCGATGGACGCCAAAGACGCCGCCCACGCCATGGCCGATCACGTCACCGGAACGGCGGAAGTCGGGAAGCAGGCTCCCGAGTTCGTGCTCACCGACACCGACGGCCATGTGCACAAACTGAGCGACTACAAGGGCAAGGTCGTCGTCCTCGAATGGTTCAACCCGGACTGCCCGTTCGTGAAGAAGCACCACATGAACAACAAGTCGATGTCCAAGGCGTACGAAAGCGTCAAGGGTGACGACGTGGTCTGGCTCGCGATCAACTCCGGAGCCGCGGGCAAGCAAGGAGCCGGGCTCGACCGGAACAAGCAGGCGAGGAACGACTACGGAATCGCCTACCCCGTCCTCCTCGACTCGAGCGGCATCGTCGGGCACGCCTATGGCGCGAAGAACACGCCCCACATGTTCGTGATCGACAAGGCCGGAAAGCTGGCGTACGTCGGTGCGATCGACGACAATCCGAGCCCGGACGTCCTGGGCGAGGTGAACTACGTCATCCAGACGGTGGGACACCTCCGGAAGGGCGAGTCCGTGACGATGAACCAGACCAAGCCGTACGGCTGCAGTGTCAAGTACGCGTCCTAGGGCGACGCGCAGAACGACGGAGCGCACGTGAAGCTACTCGTACTCGGCGGCACTATCTTCCTTGGGCGTCACGTCGTGGAGGCGGCCCGGGCTCGTGGCCACGAGGTCACGCTCTTCCACCGTGGGCAGCACAACCCGGGGCTCTTCCCGGACCTTCCAGTGGTCTTGGGTGACCGGAAGACCGACTTGGAGAAGCTCGCGGGCGGGAGCTGGGACGCCGTCCTCGATACGTCCGGATACGTGCCGCGGGTCGTCACCGAAAGCGCACGGTTCTTCGCGGACCGTGCGCAGCACTACACCTTCATCTCTTCCATCTCCGTCTTCTCCGACCTGACCAAGCCGTGGATCGACGAATCGGCCCCGGTAGGTCGGCTAGAAACCGAGACGGAAGAAGTGACGGGCGAGACCTACGGGCCCCTCAAAGCGCTTTGCGAGGAGGCGGCCGAGGCTGCGATGCCCGGGCGCGTGTGGAACGTTCGGCCGGGACTCATCGTCGGTCCAGACGATCCTACCCACCGGTTCACCTACTGGCCGGCGCGGTTCGCCCAAGGCGACGAGATCCTCGTCCCAGACATTCCCAACGAGCCGATCCAGGTGATCGACGTTCGCGATCTCGCGGAGTGGCTCGTGCGAGGGATGGAGGAGAAGCTGACCGGCGTCTACAACGCCACCGGGCCAGCCGAACCGTTCACGTGGCGGGAGCTGGTCGACACTTGCACCGACGTAGTGGCGAGTGGCCCGGAACCTCCCGCCGTCCATCCACACGTAACTTGGGTGAGCGAAGCGTTCCTTCAGGAGAAGAAAGTCGGCGCGTGGATGGAGCTTCCGCTCTGGGTGCCCGTCGAGCCCGAGTCCGTCGCGTTCAGCCGGATCTCGATCGAGAAGGCGAAGCAGGCCGGGCTTACGTTCCGACCACTCGAAGCAACGGTTCGAGATACGCTCGCATGGTTCCGTACACAGCCCGATCGGGACTGGCCGGCAGGACTCGCCGAGCGAAAGGAGTCCGCGCTGCTCACGGACTGGCATAGGACGGTTGCGGAGAACGCGTGACCGAGCCGAAGACCAACGAGCCTCTTCTCACGTTCCGAGTCGAACCTCCTGCCGTCCGCGAGGCTCTGGAGAACGGAAGCATCGACCCCACGCTGCCGGTCGTGCTCTGCCTCCACGGCTGGGGCATGGACGGAGACTGGTTCGCCCGACTCACGCAGGGACTGTTCGAAGTGCCGGCGCTGTTCGTCTACCCGACCGCTCCCAAGCAAGTGAAGAAGGACGACGGCTCGACCGGCTTCAGTTGGTACGACTACGATGGCGACAGCACTTCGTTCGTCCGCGAACTCGCCGCACTCGAGGTGCGTCTCTTGGAGTTCCTGAAGCAGTTCGAGTCACGCCACTCACTCGAGCCCGCCTCTCGAGCGCTCGTCGGCTTCTCCCAAGGAGGATACGGAGGGTCCTACGTCGCCCTCCGCAATCCGACGGTCTTTCGCGCGCTCGCGATCTCCGGTGCCCGAATCAAGGACGAGGCGCTCGGGCCGGAGCTCGAGGGCGCAGCGCAGGCGGGGTTCCGCGTGCTCGCCTGTCACGGGAACCGGGATCCGCACGTGAGCAAGGAACGCGCGAAGGCCTCGATCGACGCCCTCGCCGCTGCAGGGGTCGAGACCCGCTGGGAAGAGTTCGACGCGGGGCACTCGCTCGGACGTTCCCAGATCCGGCTCATGCGGGATTGGCTGCGCGACTCGCTCTAAGGACTACGCCCACCCGGCAGACACGCTTCGACCTGCCCTCCTGGTGAGCACGCTCCCCGTTGAAGTTGGGCTCAGTTCGAGCGGTCTTGGATGACCAAGTCCACGCGACGGTTCCGCTGCCGTCCTTCATCGGTGGCATTGTCCGCGACGGGACGCGAGAATCCGAAACCACGGTGCGTCATCCGGGCCGCGTCCACTCCCTGCTCGACCAGGAAGTCGTACACAGCCTCTGCACGGCGCTCGGACAGCTCCTGGTTGTAGGCTTCGGAGCCGATGTTGTCCGTATGTCCTTCGATTCCGACGGACATCTCCGAGAACTGGTTGAGAATCGTCGCGACGCGCACGAGCGCGAACTCGACGTCCCGCTTGAGCGTGGCCTTGCCGAAGTCGAAGAGGATGTCCGCGAGCGAGAGGATCGTTCCGCGCGCATCCTGGGAGATCTTGGCGTACTTCCCTTCGAGTTGACCGAGGGCGTCATACAAGTCGTCCTGACGACTCCGCGCCTCCATACGAGTCTTGTCGAGCTCGGCCCGGAGGTCGTCCTGGAGTCCACGCTCCAACTCGAGCGTCGCCTTGAGCGCTGCATCCCGGGACTCGGCAAGACGCGCTGCCAGCGTCGTCGCCTGGACACAAGACTGATGTGCCACGTCGGTCCGAACCCGGCACTCCGCTTCCTGCAGTAGGCGTCCCGCGATGTGCAAGTGATAGCCGCGCTCCTCGGTCGACGCCTTGTCGACGCGAGCGGCAGCGATCCGGCGATCGAACTCGCCCTCCAGGTCGACCAGGCTCACGTTCCCAGCTTCGGCAGCGCCCTTCCACTCGTCCCACGCCTGAACGAGTACGTCCGGCGGCGTGACCGCCATGTCCGCCTCGAATCGCGACTCGGGCAGCGGCAGCGGCTCCGGCAGTTCGGGCCGTTGGCGCGAAAGCGGGGCGACACGGGAGACGACCGACTCGGTCTGCTCGAGGACGTAGAACGCCTCCTCCCATCCGCGTCGGGTCTGCTCCAACTCCCGGAGACAGTGATCTGCGCGGCGCTGCGCCTGCTCCATTTGGCTCATCGCCAGCGCGACTTCCGCGTCGGCGAGTGCCATGTTCATCTCCATCTGCGCAACCTTGCCGTCGCCCGACTCGGCTTCACGCGCGGCGATGTTCCTGCGCTCGGTTCCTGCTCCGAGCACATCCTGTGCGCCCGCTTCCGGCTCCATCCGCCGGACTTCGTCCGCGTAGCGATCGAATTGGTCGAGGGACGCGGTGAGATCCGGACGGGATCCCGCACACCCTGCCCCGAGGAGAGCCATGGCCAGGAAGCCGACGGCCAAGAGGACGAAATGGAATGGGTGCCCCTTGCTGCGGGAAAAAGCGTGTCCGGTGCTCATCGAATGCTCGCCTCCTTGCGTGTTCTCGTGCGGGAATCCTGGCAACGGGGTAGTGTAGCCGCGATGATCGAACCGAGCGAGAGGACAGAGACCTTTCCTGAGCTGGGGCTGCCCGGGCAGACGGTCGCCATCCGTTCGGTCCGGAACCGCCCGATCCACGGTCTCTCACTCTCCAAACTCTCGATCTCCGTCCTCTGGCTCGCGGTTCTCGCGCCCACAATCCTATCCCTCTCCGCCGGTTGCTCCGGCGAGCCCCTTCCCATGGGGGACGAAACACGGGTGCTGGTCGTCGCCCGGCGCTCCGATCCCGAGTCCTACAAGATCGCCGTCCGGTATGCCGAGGCCCGCCGCGTCGCGCCCTCCCACGTCGTCTTCCTGGACGTACCTCGAACCGAAGAAGTCACCCGCGACACCTACGAATCCCGGATCCTGGCGCCGCTCGTCGACTGGTGGAACCGCACGGAACGGAACGAGCGCCCGGACTACGTGGTGCTGATCCATGGCCTGCCGCACAAGATCTACGGCTCTGGCGAGTTGACCGGAACACGCGCGTCCGTCGACTCCGAGCTCTGTTTCCTTCCCACCGCCGCCATGAGCGCGCCGCCGCCGATCCAGGGCCGGCGCCTCAACCCTTACGGACGCGGCGCCGACGAGGAGTTTCCGGCGTTCTCACACCAGCACTACGGCATCTGCCTCGTCACCCGGATCGACGGCTTCACGGTAGACGACGCACTGACGCTGATCGACCGATCCATCGCCGGCTCGAGCCTGACACCCGATGGAGCGAAGGGTGGACGGATCGATGAGCGGATTGGCGGGCGGATCGGAGAGCGGATCGGAGAGCAGATTGGCGAGCGGATCGAAGAGCCGAGAGGCGAACGGTCCCGTTCTCTCCAGTCCGAGACTCGGGCTCGAGTCCTTCTCGACGAGAACGGGACGACGAGCGTCGGCAACCGATGGCTTCGCGCAGCGGCCGAGCGGCTGAGGGAACCGCCCCGTGTGAATCTCTCGCCCATGGCGGGGACGGACGCAGAGCCAACGTCCCCGCAGTCGCCCTGGTTCTCGGTCGAGCTGGAGTCCACCGGCACTTTCGTCAGCGAGCGCGATCGCCTCCTAGGCTACGCGGGTTGGGGATCGAACGACCCAGCTTTCCGACGTGACTTCCGGTTCGAGTGGGTCCCCGGTGCTCTCGTCACGACCTTCGTCAGCAGCTCGGCTCGGACCTTCCACGAACCGCCCTCGGGGTGGACCACCGGGCCAGCGGCGGAAGGCACTGCTTTCGAAGGATCGACGCAATCGCTCTCCGCCGATTGGGTTCGCTCTGGCGCCACGGGGGTGGCCGGTAACGCCTACGAACCGTACCTGGACGCGTGTCCCCGTCCCCAGATCCTCTTTCCTGCCTACTTGTCCGGCCGAAACCTCGCGGAGTCCTACTACCTCGCCCTCCCTTACCTGAGCTGGCAATCCGTGATCCTCGGCGATCCCCTCTGCTCCCCCTTCGGACCTGGCCGGCCCTCCTTGTCCGACGAGGACGTACGTCGTATCGTCCCCAATCCGGCCCGAGTTTCCCCCGGGTCATAGCGCAACACCGCCGCACGGATGGAGGTAGGAATGGGACTGATCCAGTTCGTCAAGGATGCCGGGTCCAAGCTCGCCGACATGTTCGACAAGGACGACGAGAAGCAGGAAGCCGCGCGGAAGGCTGCCAAGGAAGCATCGGACGCTGCACTCGCCCGTGATGCCAAGAACGCCGCGACTGGCCGGGCACTCCACGCCCTCGTCGTGAAGATGGGGCTCGCGTCGGAAGATCTCGGCGTCGGTTTCGACGACGGCCGGGTCACGCTGAGCGGCACGGTGCCGTCTCAAGAGGTGAGGGAGAAGATCATCCTCGTCGTCGGCAACACGCACGGAGTTTCCGAGGTCGATGACCAGCTGACGGTGGTCGAGCCGAAGCCCGAAGCCACGCTGTACACGGTCGTGCGCGGCGACTCGCTTTCCAAGATCGCGAAGGCCCACTACGGCGACGCGATGAAGTACCCGGTGATCTTCGAGGCGAACCGTCCGATGCTGAGCGATCCGGACAAGATCTACCCGGGTCAGGTCCTTCGCATTCCTCCGCTGGACGAAGGCGGAGCCCCGCTCGTCTAGGGCGAATGCAGGACCTGACGGCGGATGCGGCTGGGCCATTCCGTCGAGTCTGGGAACACGACAAACCACGTGCCGGCTCGGTGACACGAGTCGGCACGCCTCATGTGAATGCAGCGACGGATGAATGCAGCGACGGATGAATAGAGCGACTGGTGAGCGTGGCGACTGATGAGCGTAACGACACACGAGAAGGAACGACGATGCTGAACTTGGACCGTAGGCGCATCTGCTCGCTCGGAGCGGCGTTCGTCCTCGCCGTCGCCCTGGCCGCATGCGGCGGGAACGACGGCGCGCCCCCCTCGGGTGGTGCAGGCCAGCGGCCGGGCGTAGGCCCGGGCGGTCCCGGCCGACCCGGCGGAGAGGGACGCGGTCCGAGCGGTCCACCGATCGCTGTCGCGGTCGAGGTTTCCGCGCTCGGCTCCATCTCGAGCTACTACCGCGCGACCGCGGGCCTCGAGGTGGAGAACGAAGCGACGATCGAAGCTCGCGTCTCCGGAACCGTGCGCACGGTCCTCGCGGAAGAGGGCGACGAGGTGAAGACCGGCCAGAGTCTCCTCCGTATCGATGCCCGGGAGTACCAGCTCCGTCTCCAGCAAGCCGAGGCCCAAGCGGAGAAGGAGAGGAACCGCTACGATCGCGCGCAGAAGATGTTCGAACAGAACCTGGTCTCCGAACAGGAGTTCACGACCGCGAAGGCGGACCTCGCTACGGCCGAAGCCGAGCTAGAACTCGCTCGGCTCGAGCTGTCCTATACGAACGTCACCGCGCCGTTCTCCGGACAGGTCGTCAGGCGACAGACGGACGTCGGACGTCCGGTGGGCCCGGGCGATCCACTCTTCGTGCTCGCGGACGTGCACCCGCTCCTCGCGCGCGTCCACGTGCCGGCCAAAGAGTTCCGCAGCCTCCGAACGGACCAGAGCGTCGACCTCGTCCTCGACAGCAGCGGCGCACCGCTGGAGGGTCGGATCTCGCTCATCAGCCCGATCATCGACCCCAACACCGGCACGATCAAAGTGACGGTGGAGATCGACGACTATCCGCCCGACACGCGGCCGGGAGACTTCGCCCAAGTGCAGATCGTCACCGAGCGTCGTGACGAGGTGCTTCTCGTTCCAAAGATCGCGGTCGTGTCGGAGAAGGGCGAGCGGTTCGTCTACACACCCGTAGATAGCACCGCCGTTCGGCGCGTCGTGGAAGTCGGCTTCGAGGACGAGAACTCCGCGGAGATCCTGCGCGGCCTCGATCCGGGCGAGCCGGTCGTGGTCCAGGGACAGCGCTCGCTCAAGGACGGCGCCCCGATCCGCGTGCTCGACGCGCTCACGTTCGAGGACGACGCTCCGGCGACGACTCCGGGAACGTAGCCAGCGACCCGCTGGAGGCCGGCGGGGCGTCGCCGTGGTGATGCGTCGCCGCAGGAGCGCTACGCCCGCGACCGTCCGATTCGAAGCCGACGCGCGAGAAGCGACCGAAGCTCCGGGTCTCCCAAGAACGGAAGTAGCGCGAACGTCACGATCGCGAAGACCGCTCCCATCGAAACGACCTCGAGGAGCGCGCCCGCCGTTCCTCCGGGGAGCTCTACGGCGACCGCGCCCCCTGCTCCTCCGAACGCCCACCCAGCGAAAAAGTGCGTCGCAACCCATGCCGGGCCTGCGACGAGACAAGCTCTCAGTCCCGAGTTGAGAAGCGGCGCGAGTCGTGGAGCCTGGTGTAGCCTTCGCGCGAGAAGGAGCGTCGCGGCCGCATTCGCGGTCATGCCGATAACTCCCGCCCACGCGAGCCCCTCCACTCCGCGGGAGGTGGAGAGCCCCCAATAGAGCGGAATCGCGATGAGGACGACGACCGTCCCGAGGATCATCGGTCGCCACGTGTCGCCACGGGCGTAGAACGGACGCACCGCGATCTGCTGAACGATCCACCCGGGAACGGCGAAGGCGAGGATCCGGAGGATCGACGCGACGACGACCGTGTCGCTCCCTTCCCACTGACCCCGCTCGTAGGCGAAGCGGACGAAGGGATCGGCGAGCGCCGCGAGCGCGGCTCCCCCCACGATGGCGAGGCCGAGCGCCGCTCTCAGGGTTCGTTCCACGGTCTGCGCCAACTCGTCGCTGCGGTGCTGTTCGAAGAGCCTGGTGAGTGTGGGAAGTGCCGCCGTCGCGATCGCCTGCCCGACCACCGCGACCGGGATCAGCATCAGCTTCCGCGCGTAGCTCAGCCAAGCGACGGCACCCGGCTGGATGAGGGCACCGAACCATTTGTCGAACCACTCGTCCACCGTGAGGAGCGACTGCCCGAACATGAGCGGTGCCGCGACCCAGAGGTAGCGCCGGAATCCCGGATCGAGAAGCGCGATTCGTGCGCCCGGCCATCCGTCGCGACGTGAGTCGAGGAACGGGGCGAGGAACGGCCCCGCGGCCGCACCGACCAGAACTCCCCAAGCGAATCCGTGGATGCCGAACTTCGGGTAGAGCAGGACGCCACCGAGGATGATGCCGAGGTTGTAAATGAGTGGTGCGAGTGCGGCAGCACCGAACCTCCCACGAGCAAAGAGGGTCGCCTTGATGACGCCACCCAGGAAGAAGAAGACCTGCGCGGGAGCGACGATCCGAGTGATCTCGACGGTGAGCGCGTGCGTCTCGGGATCGAACTCCGGAAACTGAAGGCGGATGAGCGGGTCCGCGAACACCCAGAGCAGCCCGGTCGCCACCAAGACGATGAGGCCGAGATTTCCTAGTGTGGTCGCGAGAAGCCGGGCCGCCGCATCCTCTCCATCCCTTTCCAGCGCCTGGGAGTAGATAGGAAGGAACGCAATCGAAAGGGCACCGCCCGCGATCAAGTAGTTGAGGAGGTCCGGCAACACGAACGCCGCGAAGTATGCGTCGGACTCATGACCGACTCCGACGAAGTACGCGAGCAGGATCTCCCGCCCGTAACCGAGCAGTCGGGACAAGAGGCCGCTCGCGGCCATGAGGAGCGCCGCCGCGCCCAGCCCGACTGCCGCCTTGTCCGCCCGTTTGCTCAACCGACCCGCCTCCTGCGCCGGCCCCGACCACGGAGTTTCGGCTCGCGTAACCCTATCGCGCGCTTGACGAAAACGCACGTCCCGAGAATAATATTCGTTGTCACAATAAATTCCTTGGAACCTTTTGGGCAGACAGATACTCTCAAGGGCATGAGTTCGAGTGAGACACGTGCCTGTACCGCCGCAAGCGTGGTGTCGCGCCTCGTCGATGTGACGGAGTCGGTTGTCTACCAGACGACCCGCCCTCTCGAGCCGGTAGGGCTTTCCCTCCCGCAGTACCACGTTCTCCGGATCCTGCGAGACGCGCAGCCCGACGGACTGCTGGTACACGAGGTAGGAAGCAGGTTGGTCGCGAGGGCTCCCAACATCACTCGACTCGTCGACAAGCTGGAGACGAAGGCGTTCGTGGAACGGAGCCGAAGCGACTCGGATCGGAGGACGGTCCGGCTCGCAATCACAGCCGATGGGCTCGAACTGCTCGAGACGCTCGACGGACCGATGGAGGCCGCGGTGTCTCGCGCGATGGCCCCCCTGTCGGACGACGAACTCGATCAGCTGAGACGGCTTCTCGAGCAAATCGACGGAACCAACCCAGGGACTCGATAGACAACGTGAGCGGCCGCGCCCCCTACACCGGTTTTGAACCGCCAGCCACGCAAGATGTGGTCGGCATGTGGAAAGACAAGGAGAGAACCTCGAAATGAAGAATCTGTTCATCGCACTTGCTGCAGTTGCCTTGGCCCTTCCGTCCCTCGCTTCGGCGGCTACGTGGAACATCGACGGGTCCCACTCGAGCGTGGATTTCAAGATCCGTCACTTCTTCACGAAGGTGCCGGGCAAGTTCAACACGGTCACGGGCGAGATTCAGTTCGACCCCGCCGCCGTGGAGAAGGGCTCCGTCATGGTCACGATTCCGGTCGAGAGCGTCGACACGAACAACGAGAAGCGGGACGGTCACCTCAAGAGCCCTGACTTCTTCGATGCGGCCAACCACCCCGAGATCACGTTCAAGAGCACGAAGTTCCACAAGGAAGGCGACACGATCAAGGTCGACGGCCTCCTCAACATGCGTGGCGTGGAGAAGCCGGTCACACTCGACGTCGAGTTCCTGGGCGCCGGCCCGGACGCCTGGGGCGGCACCCGCGCGGGCTTCGAGGCGACGACGAAGCTCAACCGGAAGGACTGGAACATCGAGTGGAACACGGTCCTCGACAACGGTGGAACCGTCCTCGGTGACGAGGTCGAGATCTCCCTCGCGATCGAAGCGATCCAGGCGAAGTAAGTACCGGACAGAAAACGAGGGCTATCGGGTAGTCCCAACCTGGCACCCCACCCCGATGCCCTAGTCAAAGACGGCGCCTCCAATCGGGGCGCCGTTCTCGTGAACCCACACGCATCCGGACTCACATCGACGTGCGGTCAGCCGCCCAAACCAAGTGGGCCGCTCCACATCCGACGGAGCCCGCCGTGGCGTGTGTCAGATGCGCTCGAGAATGCCTCGCAAGTCGTCACCTAGAGCACCCCGAGATCCCAGCTCACGAACTGCATCCCGCTCGTACCCCGGCGTGCTCGGTCGCGTCATCAAGTGGACGGAGGCTCCCATCGCTTCGGGTAGCGCGAGATCTAGTTCGTAGATGTCTCCACAGACGAGACACTCGTCTGGCGTGACACCGGCCCGCGCCAGGAGCGACCAGAGGATTCGGAAGTAGAACCCACGCTTCACGAGGATCGGTCGCCCCGGCAACGTCTCCACCCGACGTTCAGCGGGGAGCGAAGAGAAGACCTCGGCTCCAGCCTCCGTCGGATCGAGCGACTCGAGGAGGAACTTCCGAGCATTTCCTTCCACCGGGAGGCGTTGGCTGAGGCCGGGCGAAAGCACGTCGAGCTTGCCCCGCACGGTGTCCGGGTTCGAGTTCGTCACCACGAAGACCCGTTCGGGCAGCTTTGCCAAGAGTGCATCGATCACGTCGATTGCGTGGGGGCGGAACGCGTGCTTGGTCTTCGGATAGCCACGCTTGTAGAACAGCTGCAGGATCTCGCTCCGCAGGCTTTCGTCTTTCGCCACTCCGAACCGATCCAGGACCAACCGACCGAGAACGGTGGAGAGGATGTACGAGTCGGCGAGCGCAGGAGCGACGATCCGTCCGCCCTCCTTCCATCCGTACTCGTGAGGCGAACGAGCCACGACCGCATACGCTTCTTCCCACGCCTCGTCGACGTCCCGGCCGAGCAGGTCGGCGAGGTCTTTCCGGTAGGCTTCGACGAACGGTTCCGCTTCTGCATCGACGTCGGTGAACGTGCCGTCGAAATCCAGAATCACACAGCGTATCGACATCTACGATTCCTCTCGGACGCGCGGCGTTGCGTGATCGGATCCGCGGTCTACAGGTGGCGGCTTCCCATACGCGTCCGGACGGACGTGCGCACGTAACTCGTGATCGATCACGAGCCTCGGTCCGACGCCGGGCGCGGGGACTCGTCGACTCGATACGCCTGAAGGTATCAGTCGGCGCGTCTCGTCGCGACTTCGGAACGCCCGTGCGTGACCCGAACGGATGTTGTCCCTCTCCGGCCAGGCCGCTAGACTGACCACTCTCGGAAACAGCCACGCTGCGTCCTCGCTGACCGCGGCATGCAGACCCCCCGGATCTGCGCGAGCAAACGGAAGGGCCGAGACCTCATGCCGCAAGACGAAACTCTTCTCATCGGCGCCGACCGGTCCGACACGTCGCTCCGCGGTGCGTCGAGCTTCAGCGACCTCACGCCGGAGATCCAGGCGCAGATGTACCGCCGGCTTGGCGGGCTCGGCCTCATCTACGCTGGCGCATGGACCGCGAACTTCCTCTACTTCCGGTTCTCGGCCCAGGCGTTCGGGGCCTCCGGACGCGCCGCCTTTTGGTACACCACGACCGCGATCTGCGTGCTCGCTGGGATTGCCGTCTATGTTTCGTGTCGAGGACGCAAGATCCCGCCTCGCCACTTCAGCACCGTGGCCACTCTCTTCGAGGTGCTCGGCGGTTTCGGAATCATGGCGGGGTTCTTCGGCTTCGAGCACTTGGGAGACGTGTTCGTCCACCGCGTCGCCGCAGCCCTGGGTATCCCTCCGGAGGACATCGTCTCTCGAATCGTCTTGCCACTCGGTCGAGAGGGAATCCGCCTCCTCTACATCGACGGCGTCACCTGGGTCTCGGTCTGGCTGCTCGCCTTTCCACTCCTCATCCCCGCACCCTTGAGTCGAACGGTCCTCTCGACACTGCTGACCGCAGCGACCGTCCCTGCGATCATGTTCGCGTCGATCTGGGTCAACGGTGTTCCTCCCAACATCGAATCATGGATCGGCCCCTACATCCTCGAAGCGACGGTCCCTACGTTCATCTGTGCCGCCATCGCGATTTTCAGCTCACGAGTCGTCTACCAGCTCACTCGGGACCTTTCGAAGGCCCGCCGCATGGGCAGCTATCACCTCGTGGAACGGATCGGCGCAGGGGGCATGGGTGAAGTATGGAAAGCAAGGCACCGATTGCTGGCGCGCCCCGCCGCGGTGAAGCTGATCCGACCGGAGACCCTGGGCAGAGACGAAGCATCTTCGCAGACGGCGGTGCGAAGGTTCGAGCGTGAGGCCCAGGCGACCTCGGGGCTTTGCTCCCCTCACACCATCGAGCTCTACGACTTCGGCATCGCGGAGGATGGGACCTTCTACTACGTGATGGAGCTGCTCGATGGGATCGACCTGAAGAGCCTGATCGAGAGACAAGGCCCGATCCCTCCGGAGCGCGTCGTCCACGTGTTGCGTCAGGTGTGCCACTCGCTCCACGACGCGCATCGTCGAGGTATCGTCCACCGAGACATCAAGCCTGCGAACATCTACCTCTGCCGGTACGGGGCCGACCTCGACTTCGTCAAGGTCTTGGACTTCGGCCTCGTGAAGAACGCCGGCGAAGTCACGAAGTTCGAGACGCAACTCACATTCGACGGGATGGTCTGCGGAACGCCGGGGTTCATGGCACCGGAGGCGGTGACGGGAAGCGAGACCGTGAACCCGGCCTCCGACATCTACGCACTCGGATGCGTTGGATACTGGCTCCTGACCGGTCAGCTCGTGTTCGAAGGCGACTCGTTCATGGACATCGTCGTCAAGCACGCGAAGGACGATCCGATTCCCCCGTCGAAGCGGACGGAGACCCTGGTCCCGCCCGAACTCGAGGAGATCATCCTGCGCTGCCTCGAGAAACGCCCCGCCGACCGTCCGTCGGGAGCGCGTGAGCTGGGTAGGTTGCTCGAGCGTTGCGCGGAATCGCTGCCCGAGTGGAGTGAAGCGCGGGCAGAGGGCTGGTGGGAGACTCACCTTCCGGCGAAAGCGGACGACGTAGACGCTGGCGAAGCAGAACCCGGCGAAGCGGAACGCGGGACCGCGGTGCTGCCTGCACCGCCGGGCACATAGCCCTCGCGGCCTGTTGCGGAGTGTTCATCGGCCTGCTCCGCACCCTGCTACCTTCCAGGCCTTCCGCCCCGCGAGCCCTCCGCTCAGCGGATCCGAACGTCGAAGAGGATCGCCCAGACTCGGTCGGCCGGGACATCCACCTGCGCATTGGCGACGTTCTGATTGCCGGCGTCGATCCGCTGCGAACCCCCGGTGTAGCTGACACCGTCTCCATCCACCGCGTCCGTTCCTGGGAACTGCGCGGCAACGCTGGCGTAGATCGCGGCTTCTCGTCGGGAGTGGTGCAGCCATCCACGGAGCATGCCGACACGGAGGTGTCGGTTCGAATCGTCCCTGGAACGTACTCGAAGCCAGGATCCAGGATGTCTTCGACGGAGAGATCCGTGAACGCCCCACCCCAGTTGTTCACGTAGAGAAGGAAACGAACGACAGCGCCCTTTGCTGCGGAGGCACCGCTCGTGAGCGGCGTGCCATCCGCCGAGAAGGTTCGCTTCACGATGGTGTGCTGATCGATTGGCGCGACCCCGCTGAACTCGGAAGTGTTGCCGCCGGCATCAGTCGCCGTAGCCGTGATGAGGTCGGACGTCGTGAGCCAGGCAGGTGCGGCGCCGCTCACGATGAAGCGATTGGTGTCGTCCGCTCCCAGGAGCAGGCCGTTGATTGCACCAGGACCGTAGCTTCCCGTGCCGCTGTCGAGGTCGTTCCCGCTCCCCTCCACCGACGAGAACACGAACCGCTCGCCCTCGCCGAATCCGGTGGCGTCCCCGTCGGACGTGAAGAACTCGAGCGCGGTTCCGGGGCCGGCGAACCCTCGCACGGAAACCGTGGATCCCGCCTTCAGAACCTGAAGGATCACCGGGTAGTTGTGGAGTCCATTTCCTCCGGTATCCGCGTCGAGTGAGTCGTTGAGCGTGGGGCGCGCCCGTCGCCCCGACCTCCGAGCCCTGGATGGCGATCGGCTTCCGGTAGGTCCAATCGGAGTCATACCAACCCTGAGCCAGCGCCTGGACTGGAACCAGGATCACCGCACCGAGGCCAAGGAGTGGGAGGGCCACTCGTCCATGTCGCATCGCTCTGTCCAACTCCGTCCTTGGCGGCCCAACCCAAGAACACGCACCACGACGGGCGACCCACCGACCGTCCGGCTTCCGAGGCCGTTCCCTGGCCTTTCGGGTTAGGTCTTGGCCGTGGCGTCGGCCCGAGGCCCACGGCCCAGCGAACTGCCCGCCGAGTAGTTTGAGGGTTCGCGGGGACCACGACAAGCTCCGGATCGGCCGGCCAAGGAGCCGTCACGCGGCAGAGGAACGGCGTCTGGAGGGGATCCACGTCTCCAGGACTCTGAGGAGTTCCGCCCGCCCCACCGGCTTGTCCACGTGATCATTCATACCGGCAGCGAGGCTCCGCTCCCGATCGCTCTGCATCGCGTGGGCCGTCATGGCAACCACGGGGATCCCATGGTCGAGGACGGAAGATCGCCGGTCGCGTATCCGCCGCGTCGCTTCGTAGCCGTCGAGCACAGGCATCTGACAGTCCATGAACACCAGATCGAACGCCCGAGCGCCGAGCGCATCGACCGCCTCGGCCCCGTTCTCCACCATCTCGATCTCGAGCCCGAACTTCCGGAGAAGCCCCTGGGCCACGAGCTGGTTCACCCGGTTGTCCTCCACGATCAGCACTCTGGCATCGAACTGCGGAACCTCTGGCTCACCCGACTTCGGCTGAGAGACGTCGTCGAGGCCCCCCGCCTGCGAAACCTGGAGCAATGCACGTAGGAGTTCGCTCTGGTGGATCGGCTTGGCGTGGTAGCCATGGAATCGCGTCGTCCGCAGACTGTCTGCGCCGTCACTCCACACACGCCGCGTGAGCAGAATCACGCGAGTCGCGTCATGGGTAGGACTCTGTACCACCTCACATGCAAGCGGAACGCCATCCGTTCCGGGCACGCGCTCGTCGAGCAACGCTAGAGCGTAGGGATGCCCAGAGTCCACCCCGTCACGCAGCGAGGCAAGTGCGGCGGTAGAATCATCGAAGCAAGAGTGCTCGACGCCGTATGAAGAAAGGAGATCACCCAGCAACGTCCGGGATCCTGCGTCATGGTCGGCGATCAAGACTCGCTGCAACCGCAGCTGAGAAACATCGAGAGGCCGGCTCGGGCAATCGGCGGAAGCAAGCATCAGGGTGAACCAGAAGCACGCTCCCCGGCCTGGTGCACTCTTCACGCCGATCTCTCCACCCATGAGTTCCACCAACTGCTTGCTGATAGCGAGCCCCAGCCCGGTTCCCCCGAACTTCCGAGTCGTCGAGCTGTCTCCCTGCGTGAACCGGTCGAAGAGGTCCCTCTGCTCGTCGGCGGAGAGTCCAACCCCGGTGTCGGACACCTCGAACTTCAGGACGGCTCGACCGTTCTGCTCCTCGATCCGTTCGTATCGGACGGAGACTTGGCCCGTCGCGGTGAACTTGATCGCATTCCCGACCAGATTGACGAGGATCTGACGGATCCGGTCGGGATCGCCTCGATACCAATCGGGCCGAGTCACATTCGCGGGACAGATCAGCTCGAGCCCCTTCTCTTCAGCTCGGAACGTCATGACGGACGCGAAGTGAGGTAGGAACTCGGCGAGATCGAACTCGACTTCGTCGAGGTCGAGTCGTCCCGCCTCGATCTTCGAGAAGTCCAGGATGTCGTTGATGATGCCGAGGAGGGACTCTGCGCTGTGTTTGACCGTGAGGGCGCGGGCGCGTTGATCCTCGTCGAGAGCACCCTCGAGCATCAGGTTCGTCATCCCGAGTACGCCGTTCATCGGGGTTCGGATCTCGTGGCTCATGTTGGCCAGGAAGTCGCCCTTCGCACGGTTGGCGGACTCGGCAGCATCCCTCGCGTTTTCCAGGGCGATCTCCGCCAGCTTCCGGTCGGTGACATCGAGCACCGTGCCGTTCGACCGGATCGGCTTTCCATCGGCGTCGTAGGTCGTTTCACCTCGTTCGTGAACGTGCTTGATCCGACCATCCTTCATGAGGAGGCGATGCTCCAGATCGTACGCGGTCCGGTCCCGAACGGATTCCTGAAAGGCCCGGTCTACGGTTGCGCGGTCGTCTGGATGGATCGTCTCGACAAACGCATCGTAGGAAGCGCCGAACTCCCGCGGATCGATCTCGAAGATCCTATAGACTTCGTCGGACCAACGTAGGTCGCCCGTAGTGAGGTCGAGATCCCAGCTTCCCAAGTGGGCGATCTGCTGGGCCTGAGCCAACGACCGCTCTCTCTGTTCCAGCTCCGCCGTCGCGTTCTTCTCCTTCGTGATGTCACGAGCAACGGCGTGGAGGAGCGGTTCTCCACCCTGCTTGATGGCGGACAGCGTGACCTCGGCCCAGAAGGTGCTGCCGTCCGCACGCTGATGCACCCACTCGAAGCGATGGTTCCCCACGTCGACGGCGATCTTCATCGCCTCCTCAGCTGCAGAGAACGAATCTCTCCCGTCGGGCTGCTGAGGCGGTGAGATCTCGGCCGGGTGCAGGTCGAGGAACGCGGCCGATCCTTGGTAGCCAAGCTCGAGGACGGCCGCCAGGTTGCACTCCACGAATCGGCCGCTTCTCAAGGTCCACGACGGATCGGGAGAAGACTCGAACAGGCCACGGAAACTCGCCTCCGACTCCATCGAGCGGCGGGTAGCCGCGAGGATCTCTCGGTTCTTCTTGAGAGCGATGACTAGAGCAGACAGGAGACCAACGATCAGAAAGCTCACGACCACGTACAGCCACTCGTGATCGATCTCCCGAACGTAGCTCGCCTCGGGGAGGCCATCGAGGGCCCGAACGACGCGACTCGGAAGCGTCGCGCTCTCTCCTCCCTGGATGACCGCGGGGGTAGTCGAGAGGAGAACTGCGCTCCAGCCACGATTCAGGATGGACCACAGCACCGAAGGTGACTTCTGAAGTCGTCGGCGCCGCGTCCTCACATCTCGTTTGGTCGGTAGCATCCCGCGTCGTCTCATACCTTCGGGCTAGCCGCTCGGTCGCAGAGTGAGCTACGAATCCCTTGATCCGATATCGGCCGGGCACGAACGCATGATGACGATCGCCCGCCACGTTTGGAGGGATCCCCCTCAGTTGGGCCTGGGGCATTTGGCCCAACCTCTCGGCCGCGGGGTACCCAACGGTACGGTCCTGTGGTAGGCTCCACGCGTCGAGGTGGGTCCAAGCCCTTGTGACTCTGGTAGCTTTGCGCCGTCTGCCTCGCCCCGCACTGCATGGAAGCAGGCGGAGGGAACATGTTCGAGGAACGAGAGACGCAGGTCCTCCTTCTCGTCGTCGGCCCTACTGGGTCCCGAACCTCACCCCTTGCTCGACACCTCAAAGGCCACGACCTCACGATCGCCGATCTCACTGGCGTCCGCGAAGCCCTGCTCCCGCGCATGATCGATTTGGCCCTGATCGACCTGGCTTCAGCCGACACAGAACTCGCCGGCGAGACGTGCAGAGCGTGCCGGGTCCTTCGCTCCGACGAACACGCTGCCTTCGTTCCGATCCTAGCCGTCGTCGACGACGAACAGTCGGTCGATCGCGTACTCGACGCGGGTGCGAACCTCTGCATGACAAGGCCGCTCCGTCGGGGTGACGTCTTGGCGGCCGTCCACGGCCTGCTCGCCCAGACTCCTCAGGCACTCCGCTTTCGCGATCTCGAGTCGCGGCTCTCTCGTGTGTCCGGGGAGCTCCGCGCTAGCGAAGACCGGTACCGTCTCGCAATGGAACTCTCCTTCGATGGGGCTTGGGATTGGAACCTGAGGACAGACGAGGTTCAGTGGGGTCCATGCAGTGCTCGATTCGAGGGCGACGGTCTCCCCCCTACCACCCACCGGGACTGGGCGGACCTCATTCATCCGGACGACCGTTCCTCCGCCCTCGAATCGCTCCGGCAGCACCTCGACGGACGTAGCGAAACCTGGGTCTGCGAGTATCGACTCCTGCTCGCAGACGGATCGTGGGCCTGGATGGAGGGTCGAGGCCGCGTCGTCAGCCGAACCCCGGATGGCGCGCCCGACCGGATGATCGGGACCTTCACGGACATCAGCGAACGCAAGACGCTCGAGGAGCTCACACAGCTTCGCCACGACCTCACGGACGTGGCGTTCTACCAGGATCTGAACGCCGTGATGCGAACCGCCCTCGACAGGGCTGAGCAGCTGACCGAAAGCCGGATCGGCTTCTACCACTTCGTGGACGTCCGTGAGAAGGCCGTATCCCTCCAGGTATGGTCGACCCGGACGATGCGCGAGATGTGCTCGGTCGACGAGAACGAAACCCACTACCCGCTCGACCAGGCGGGAGTGTGGGTCGACGCAATTCACCGCCGTCAGGCCGTGATCCACGACGACTACGAGAGCCTCCCCCACAAGAAAGGAATGCCTCCGGGCCATCCGCCGGTGACGCGAGAGCTGACAGTTCCAGTCTTCCGTGATGGGGAGATCGTGGCATTGCTCGGACTCGGGAACAAGGGCCGGCCCTACGACGAGCGCGATCAGGAAGTCACGGGACGGATCGCGGACATGACGTACGAGTTCGTCGAACGGAAGCGTTCGGAAGATCAGGTACGCTTCATGGCCTTCAACGATACGTTGACTGGCCTACCGAACCGTGAGCTCCTGCACGACAGACTCCAGCAAGCGATCGCGAGTTCTCGCCGAACCGGCCAGATCATCGGCATTTGCTACCTAGACCTCGATGGATTCAAACCTATCAACGATCGCTTCGGCCACGAGGCCGGCGACGCCGTTCTCGTTCGGATCACGAAGCGACTCGTACAGGTATTGCGCGAAGGGGACACACTCGCACGGGTCGGAGGCGATGAGTTCGCACTCATTCTCACCGACCTGAACGACATCCTCGACGGCGAACGGATCACCACTCGCCTTCTCCATTCCATCCGTGAACCTGTCCCCGTGGGCAGCCACGAAGTCTCGGTGACGGGGAGCATCGGAGTCACCTACTTCCCATCCGACGATTCGGATCCGATCACACTACTTCGTCATGCGGACAAGGCGATGTACAGGGCCAAGGCGACCGGAGGAGGAGCCTCCCGCCTCTTCGACCCGGTGCAGGAGCAAGAACTCAGCCATCGACTCGCGATGTTCCACGATCTGCAGCGGGACTTGCGGTCCGGCTGCCTAGTGCTCTACTTCCAGCCCAGAATCGATCTCCGTTCTGGGACAATCATCGGCGTGGAAGCACTTCTCCGGTGGCCGCACCTGGACCGCGGCCTACTCCTGCCACGCGCATTCCTCCACCTCGCCGAGGGGAGAGCACTGGAGTTCGAACTCGGTGAGTGGATCATCCGATCCGCGCTCGAACAGCACCTCGAGTGGGAGACGGCGGGACTGCACCTGCCAGTCAGCGTCAACATCGGCTCGAGTCAGCTCGAACGCCCTGGCTTCTCTCGGTCACTGGAACGCCTCACCAACTCATTCTGTCCAGGTATCTCGACCCACCTCGAGCTCGAAGTCCCATGTACGGAGGGGATCGAGAGAGTGCGGTCCCTCTCCGACAACATGAGAGAATGTGCGAAGCGCGGCGTGCGCTTCTCGCTCGACGGCTACAGCGGCGGCCCGGTCTCCGCGCTCCGCTCGCTACCGTTCGACTCGGTCAAGATCCACAAGGACCACGTGAGACGATTGCTCTCCAACGCCCAAGACCTCAACGTCGTGGAACACGTGCTCGAATCGACTGCAGTCGAGGACCGCTCGGTGGTGGCTGTGGGTGTGGAGTCCAGGGCCGAAGGGATTGTGCTCCTCATGATGGGATGCACGCTCGCTCAAGGATTCTGCATTGCTCCCCCGATGCCGGCGAATCAGGTTCCTGGCTGGGTGGCAAGATGGTCCACATCGAATCCATGGCGAGAACTCGGTGAGAAAGTGGAACGGATCGAAGGGAAACACGACTTCGGAGTCTCAGTGTTCTGCCATCGAACGTGGGTCGACCAGCTCGCCCGATCTGTTCGGGAGGAGTCGAGGGCGACGGCGCCGAACCTCGAGGAAGCGACCGCACCCTTCCACCGGTGGTACCACGGCGTAGGCAAGGCGAGATACGGCTCCCGATCCAGCTTTGCATTCCTTCCGCCCAAGCACGCTCGGGTCGAAGGAATCGCGAAGGAGATCCTCGAACTCGTCCATGAGTCCCAGTACGACCGGGCGCGCGAGCGGCTCGACGAACTCCTCGCAGCAAGCGAGGAGCTCGTCGCCACTCTAATGACGCTACAGCAGTAGGGCGACAGGTAGCAGACTGCCACCCTGCAAGAGCGAGGCCTACCTCAGCACGGTCGCTTTCTTGCTGAAGCTCCGCCCGTTCGCCTGCAGCTGCGTCCAGTAGATACCGCTCGACAGTGGGTTGCCCGCCTCGTCCAGACCATCCCATGTGACCTCGTGCGACCCTGCTTCGAGTTCACCCTGAACGAGGCTACGGACTCGGCGCCCGGCAACGTCGAACACGGTCAGCTCGACCGGGCCGCTCCGAGAGAGTGCAAAACGGATCGTCGTCCGCGGGTTGAACGGATTCGGCGCATTCTGGAAGAGCTGCGTTCGTGCTGGGACCGCCCATGGCCCATCTTCGACCGCATCGGGACGGATACAGAAGTCGTCCGTGAGCCAGTCGATGTCGCCGTAGTCGACCTCGTAGATCCACTCCATTGCGGCGGCGAGCTCGTTGAACGCACCTGCTGTGATCTTCTCGAACGAAGACACACAACGTTCTGTGTCCCCAGGCTCATAGGCAGCTACGTGGTGCCACGAGATACCGTCGACGACCGTGCGGTAGTTCTCGAGGTAGATTCCGCCACCACCATCCAGTTCGATCTTCTCGTTCACCACCTGGGCGTAGGCCGTCTCGGTCATCGAGTCACGATCGAGATAGATGCGGTTCCCCGTGCCGGTGCCGGTAGTCCCAAGTACGTCGAACCGGTACGAGTCCGGGCACCAGTTGCCGTAGGCGTCATACTCGTAGTCGGATGCCGAGTTCTCTGTGCCGTAGATGCTGCCGAGGTCGGACCGCTCTTCGACGCCGACGCAGTAGTCTGTGTTCCCGCTGAATGCGCTGTAGGAGTCGTCGATCAGTTCGGCTCCCAGCCTCGCTAGCAAGGACGAAGCCTCGGATTCCATGGTGTGAGCGATTCCGTCCCCGTTGGCAATGAACCCCTGGCGCTTCGGCCCCCCGTCACAGAGCGTTGCGGTGAGCCAGTCGGAGAACATCGCATAGTCCTCCGGCCACATGATCAGGCTCGTGTTGCTCGCGCCTGTACTCAGCACGATTCCGCGATATCCGAGGAGCTGTAAGAGGGTGCACCCGTTGGTGTACGATGGGTCGGTCCGAGCCATCGGAGCCTTCCAACCCGAGCTCGCATCCAGGTAGTCGTAGCGATCGTAGTCGAAGCCGAGCGAGTCCAACGCCGCCGTGAAGAACGGCTGGGCGCCGGCATTGTAGGCATCGATGTAGAGCAGTGACGGGTACCGTCCAATCCCTCCGTCCTCACGCCAACTGGGCAGGATCTCGAACTCACTGAAGAATCCTCCCGACGTGTCTGGGAGGACGAACTTCTCGCCTGGGGTTAGCTTGTAGTTGGAGGTGAGGAAGTACTCGATCTGCGTGCCCGGAAAGAGGACATCGTCCTGGATGATCTCTACTCCGTCACTGAGTTCGGGACCGGACCGTCCCCAGGCCGCCCAGTCTTCCTCCTTCAGGTAGCTTGCGAACTTGTTCTTGAATGCGAGTGTCCCCTGCTGGGAGGAGTCCATCGATGCGAACGCGAACTCGCCAGCCTCGATGTCCACACCGGTCGCCCCGTTTGCCTGGTCCCGCCACTCGAAGTACCGATCTCCTGCTGCGAATCCAGTCCTGGCGACTCGGAACCAGAGATGAGACTCCCACGCGTTCTCCGCAGTGGTGACCACCGGGCCGCCAACCATCAGCGAGTCCATGAGGATGATCGGGGCGGTGTTCGCGAAGTTGAGGTTGCGGGTCACGTCCGCGCGCCCCGGGATGTCCGGCCAGTTGAGGTCCCCTTGGCTGAAGCCGTCCTGGAACCGCAGGCCGTTGTCGACCGCAATGGAAGGAGCATCGGGGTTCCGCGTGAAGCAGATCCGGACGTTGTCGATGATCGGGGTGAAGTTCGTCATCCCCGTGCACTGATCCGGCGGAATCCCGAAGGCGTCGCACGAGGCGTAGAGTTCGAACACGAACCGGACCTGTTCCGCGTCCGAAGGCACTGGGACATCCGTGGCGGAGAGGTTGGCCCGGTTCGCGCTGCAGACCGGATCCTCACCCACGAAGAAGTACGTGCTCTGACCGACTCGATCCGACCAGACCACCTCGCCGGTGACCTCGCACGTGTACGGGAAGTAGAGCGCACCCGGACGGTAGAAGACACCGTTGGCGCGCGGCATTTGGGAGTACTGGTCCCAGTCGACATGGATATCGAGGAGGGAGCCTCCGGGGAGCGTACTGGGAACGTCGTTCAGCATGTCGACAGGAGGCGAGATCGCGTAGATATGCTGGCCGTAGGGGTGATACCCGTCACCCGGCGTACCCGCATGCATCTCGAGAACCATTCCATCGAGTTTGCACTCACACGCGTCCTCGATCACGTAGCTGGAGAGCGCCTCTACCCCGAGGAATGTCCCCACCGGTGGACAAACGTCGGGCGTCCATCCCTGGAGATCGGCGTCGAAGTCGTAAGAGTTCGCACCGATCTGGACTTCGTCGAAGCCGGCTGCACCATAGCTGGTGGTGTAGAAACCGTCCTCATCCGACCAAGACCCGTCCGAGGTGACCTCGAAGACGATCCGATACTGCGTCTCGCCTTGGAAGTCCGCTTCCACCAAGATGTCGCTGTCAGAGATCCCCGGAGGCGGCGAGGTCGGGTGATCCGCAGCGAGACCGATCAGCCCAGTGTACTCACGCAAGTCCACGCGCGTCTCGGAGGGAAGGAGTTCGAGATAGACGCGGGTGTAGTCGAACTCCTCTTCCGTTTCGTTGAAGTGCGTCCAGCTGACGGAGACGTCCCCAGCACCGGAATAGGTCAGAGTGGGACCGACGAGACGCTGGCACCAATCGTTGCCGTAGCCGATCCCGAAGTCCCAGCAGAGCTCGCGCGCTTCTGTGCCGAAGACGCCGAACCAGGCCGAGCCGGTTCCGGCAAGCACGGGCGCGGGCACGTCGTTGTACGGGTCTGCGTCCCAGGCTGCCGCCGTGATCTGCCGGGAGTGGGTCGCCGTCTGCGCGGTCACATCGATGGCCTCCCAACCCTGGAGCCCATCGAAGGTCCAGACTCCGCCGGGAATCGCGAAGCCGTCACCATCGACGTCGCCGAAACAAAGGGTGTCGCCGGCGGCGCGGGATTGGGTGCCGAGATAGGCTCCATGGGGCCTGTCACTCAGCTCCCGCAGCGTCGGAGCGACGTCGTAGTCGAAGATCTGAGAACTGTTGGCCTCTACTTTGGATGGCGATAGCAGGGCGAATCCCAAGACGACGGAGGCGAGGAACGGGAAGGCTGGAGATGTTGACATAGCTCCCTCCACGATAGAATCCAAGAAGCATGCAGCCCAAGCGACATGCAGACGAGAAGCGGGGGGACGAGGGAGTGGGGACCTCAGGTCGATCTAGCTACTGTCTATCGTACCACCTGCGCGACAGAAACGAGCATACCGAACTCCCCCAGCGAGGAGTTCGTGGGACACGCCGATGACACCGCAGGACGACTCCGCAGCTGGGGTCAGTGGCCCTACCTCAGCACGGTCGCCTTCTTGCTGAAGCTCCGCCCATTCGCCTGCAGCTGCGTCCAGTAGATACCGCTCGAGAGCGGATGGCCCGCCTCGTCCAGGCCATCCCAGATGACCTCGTGCGACCCCGCTTCGAGCTCGCCGTGAACGAGGCTACGGACTCGGCGCCCGGCGACGTCGAACACGGTCAGTTCGACCGGGCCGCTCCGAGAGAGTGCGAACCGGATCGTCGTCCGCGGATTGAACGGGTTCGGCGCATTCTGGAAGAGCTGCGTTCGCGCCGGAGCCGCCCATGGGCCCTCTTCGACCGCGTCGGGGCGGATACAGAAGTCGTCCGTGAGCCAGTCGATGTCGCCATAGTCGACTTCGTAGATCCACTCCATTGCCGCGGCGAGCTCGTTGAACGCACCCGCCTGGATCTTCTCGAACGACGAGACACAGCGCTCCGTGTCACCAGGCTCGTAGGCCGTCAAGTGGTGCCACGAGATTCCGTCGATCACCGTGCGGTAGTTCTCGAGGTAGATTCCACCGCCGCCATCTAGTTCGATCTTCTCGTTCACCACCTGGGCGTAGGCCGTCTCGGTCATCGAGTCTCGGTCGAGATAGACGCGATTCCCCGTGCCGGTGCCGGCCGCGCCGAGCACGTCGAACTGGTACGAGTCGGGGCACCAGTTCCCGTACGCGTCGTACTCGTAGTTCGAATCCGAGTTCTCCGTACCATAGGCACTTCCTAGGTCGGACCGCTCTTCGACGCCCACGCAGTGGTCCGTGTTCCCACTGAACGCGCTGTAGGAGTCGTCGATCAGGCTAGCCCCCATCCTCACGAGCAGCGTCGGAGCCAGCGCTCCCATGTTGAGAGCGATCCCGTCTCCGTTTGCGATGAACCCCTGGCGCTTGCTCCCTCCGTCGCACAAAGTCGCGGTGAGCCAGTCGGAGAACATCGCATAGTCCTCCGGCCACATGATCTGGGAGACGTTCGATGCCCCCGTGCTGAGCAGGATCCCTCGATAGCCGAGCAGCTGCAGGAGTGTGCAGCCGTTGGTGTACGACGGGTCCGTCCGGGCCATCGGCGTCTTCCAACCCGACGTCGCATCCAGATAGTCGTACCGGTCGTAGTCGAAGCCGAGCGAGTCCAAGGCGGCGTTGAAGAACACCTCGGCGCCGTGGTTGTTGGCGTCGATGTAGAGCAGTGACGGGTACCGTCCGATTCCACCGTCCTCACGCCAACTGGGTAGGATCTCGAACTCTCGGAAGAATCCTCCCGAGGTGTCCGGTAGGAAGAACTTCTCACCCGGGGTGAGCTTGAAGTTCGAGGTGAGGAAGTACTCGATCTTGGTGCCCGGGAAGAGCACATCGTCCTGAATGATCTCTACTCCGTCCCTGAGCTCGGGACCGGACCGTCCCCAAGCCGCCCAGTCTTCCTCTTTCAGATACGACGCGAACTTGTTCTTGAATGCGTTCGTCCCCTGCTGACACGAGTCCATCGATGCGTATGCGAACTCGCCAGCCTCGATGTCGACGCCGGTAGCCGTGTTCGCTTGGTCCCGCCACTCGAAGTACCGATCTCCCGCGCCGTATCCCCTCCTGGCGACTCGGAACCAGAGATGAGACTCCCACGCGTTCTCGACACTGGTCACCACGGGACCTCCGAGCGCAAGCGAGTCCGCGAGGATAAAGGGAGTCGTGTTCCCGAAGTTGAGGTTGCGAATCACGTCCGCCCGTCCCGGGACGTCCGGCCAGTTGACCTCACCCTGACAGAACCCATCCTGGAAGTTCAGGCCGTTGTCGATCGCAACGGAAGGCGCCTCGGAAACCCGCGTGAAGCAGATCCGGACATTGTCGATGATCGGGGTGATGTTCGTGATCCCCGTGCAATGGTCCGGCGGAATTCCGAACGCGTCGCACGAGGCGTAGAGCTCGTACACGAATCGGACCTGTTCCGCGTCGGAAGGCACCGGCACATCCGTTGTGGAGAGATTGGCCCGATACAGTTGGCAGACCGGGTCCTCGCCCTGGAAGAAGAAGGTCTCCTGTCCGACACGATCCGACCAGCCCACCTCCCCCGTGACCTCGCACGTGTAGGGGAAGTAGATCGCACCCGGGCGGTAGAACACGCCGTTTGTCCGGGGCATCACGGAGTACTGGTCCCAATCGACATGGATGTCGATGAGGGAGTTCCCGGGGAGTGCGCCTTGAACGTCGTTCAGTATGTCGACCGGTGGCGAGATCGCGTAGACGTGCTGACCGTACGGGTGGTAGCCGTCACTCGGACTGCCCGCGTGCATTTCGAGGACCATTCCCTCGAGCTCGCACCGACACGCGTCTTCGATCACGTAGTTGGAGAGCGCCTCTATCCCGAGGAGGGTGCCGATCGGCGCACACTCCTCGGGCGTCCAGCCCTGGAGATCCGTATCGAAGTCGTAGGAGTTCGCCCCGATCTGGACATCGTCGAACCCCGCGGCACCGTAGCTCGTGGTGTAGAGACCGTCCTCGTCCGACCAGGTCCTGTCCGACGTGACCTCGAAGACGATCCGGTACTGTGTCTCGCCCTGAAAGTCCAGTTCGGTGAGCAGGTCGCTGTCGGCAAGGCCCGGAGGCGGCGAAGTGGGGTGATCCACAGCGAGCCCGATCAGCCCGCTGTACTCACGCAGGTCCATGCGCGTCTCGGAGGGAAGGAGTTCGAGGTAGACACGGGCGTAGTCGAAGTCCTCTTCCGTTTCGTTGAAATGAGTCCAACTGACGGAGACGTTCCCGGTGCCGGGATACGCCAGGGTGGGACCGACGAGACACTGGCACCAGTTGTTGCCATAGCCGAGCCCGGCACTCCAGCAGAGTTCGCGAGCTTCCGTCCCGAAGACCCCGAACCACGCCGAGCCGGTTCCGGAAAGAACAGGCGCGGGCACGTCGTTGTACGGGTCCGCATTCCAGGCCGCTTCCGTGATCTGTCGGGCGTAGGCCGATGTCTGCGCCGTCAGATCGACTCCCTCCCAGCCCTGGAGTCCGTCGAACGTCCAGACTCCGCCAGGGATCGCAAAGCCGTCACCGTCGACGTCGCCGAAGCAGAGAGTGTCGCCGTCGGCCCGGGTTTGGGAGCCGAGATACGCTCCGTGAGACTGGTCACCCAACTCACCCAAGGTCGGAGCGACGTCGTAGTCGAAGATCTGGGTGCGTTTCGCCGCCACATCGGCAGGCACGAGAAGAACGAATCCCAATGCAATGGAAGCGAGGAGCGGGAAGGCTGGAGATGATGACATGGCTCCCTCCACGGTAGAACACAGGATGCGCGCAGCCCAACGGCATACGAACGAGAAGCGGGGGGACGAGGGAGTGGGGACCTCCGGCAATGCCAACACCGGATAGAGTACCATCTGTACGATTGAGACGGACAGTCCAAATATCAACGCCAGCCTGGGTTCACACCCGTTTGTTCGTGTGATCAAGTACCGTTCCACGGAGGCGTACGCGTTTTCACCGACCTTGGTCGGGTGATGAACGCAACCACGTTGCGTGTCTGCGGCGCAACCACGACCATGTCCTCGTAGCCGGGAGCCATAGGGGCCTCACGCGCATGTCGCGGCCGAATGGATGTTGGATTCCATCTCGGCAGTCATCGCGGTGACCGCATTGACATTCGGTTCCATCTCGGCAGTCATCGCGGTGACCGCGTAGACATTCGGCTCCATCGCGGCAGTGATCGCGGTGACCACGTGGAAGCCCTGTTCCGCAGCAACGGTCATCGGCGATGTAGTACCGATGCAAACCGCCGCCGCAGGACTTCATCAGGCGAACTCGGCCGATGAAACGGGAACGGCACACCATCCACGGTCGCGGAGTCCGCGCGCGGATCGACACTGCATGTGGTCCAACGTGGAGAACCGTGGATGCAACCGACCTCCCACGTGTCCGGCACGATGAAAGCTGCGCGTGAATGGATCGAACCGCGGCTCATGGTGGTTGCGGACGTGCATGAAAACCGACGGTCGCCGATCCGGCATGGTGCACGGCAATGCAAACCGAGAGGACAGGGCTTCACGGTCGATGACTTCGTGGGGAAGGGCGCTCCCTCGGACATCCACAGGCCAGACAGGACCCCAGTTCGGAATCTCCATGAACTCGGCCCTCGGGGCTCATAGGAAGTCTGAACTCGGCCCGGACCGACCCGTCCCGGCCGCAAGAATCGTGAGTTACCCCGCAGCCTCGTGTTTGTGCGTAGCGGCCGAACCCGTAGCCTTCTGAGTACTAATTGGGTTCGGATTCAGGGATCTATGGCGCCGGTGGGGATCTGCCTCCTCACCGGCGCTGTCATTCCAGACCCGGGGGGGGAATCGAATGTTGCGTGGTCTCGGGCGCTCCTGGCGCTCCGTTCTCGTCTTGCTGTCTTCCGCGGTACTCGTCAGCTGCTCGGATGACGACAGCCCGGTGACGCCAACTCCAACCGATCCATACCCCGTACCCGAAGGCGAGAACGTCGTCGTCCAGTGGAACTCTGCGGCGCTCCAGGCCATCCGCGACGCGAAGCCGGGGCCACCCCAGGCCGCACGCTCGCTCGCGGTCGTCCACACGGCCATCTACGACGCCTGGGCTGCGTATGACCCAGTCGCTGTTGGAACACGGTACGTCGACGCTCTTCGCAGACCGGCCGAGGAGCGCACCGAAGGACGCAAGGCCGCCGCGATCAGCTTTGCGGCGTTTCGGGCACTCTCCGACCAGTTCCCATCGAGGACGGAAGACTTCGCGGCCCTCATGGAGTCGCTCGGCTACGATTCCGACGACGCAACGATCGACCGGACGCGTCCGGAAGGGATCGGGAACGTCGCCGCGGCCGCCGTTCTCGCCTTCCGGCATGGCGACGGTTCCAACCAGCTCGGAACCCTCTCCAACGGAGTGCCGTACGGCGACTACACGGGCTACGCTCCGAAGAACCCGCCGATCCGCGTGACCGAGCCGTCGGACCTGGAGGACATGCCGTTCCCGGAATCCTGGCAGCCGCTCATCTTCACGAACCAGGCCGGTCAGGAAGTGACACCTTCCTTCATCGCGCCGCACTGGTGGAACGTCGTGCCGTTCGCGATGACCAGCCCGTCCCAGTTCCGTCCGGTGCCGCCATCGCCCGTCGACAGCGAGAAGTTCCGGCGGGACGTGAACCAACTCATCGAGATGAGCGCGAACCTGACGGACGAGCAGAAATGCATCGCGGAGTACTGGGCCGACGGTCCGAACTCGGAACTTCCGCCCGGACACTTCGACCTCTTCGGTCAGTTCGTCTCAGAGCGTGACGACCACACCCTCGACGATGACGCGAAGATGTTCTTCGCCCTGACGAATGCGGTCTTCGACGCAGGCATCGCAGCGTGGGATGCGAAGCGGTACTACGACTACTGCAGGCCGGTGAGCGCGATCCGGTACATGTATCACGGTCAGACCATCCGCGCGTGGGCCGGTGCAGGACTCGGCACGCAGGACATCCCCGGCGAGATGTGGAAGCCCTACCAGCCCGACTACTTCCCCACTCCGCCGTTTCCCGAGTACGTCTCCGGCCACAGCACGTTCAGCGCTGCGGCGGCAGAAGTGCTGCGCTCGTTCACTGGTAGTGACCAACTCGGATTCCAAGCGCATTTCCCCGCCGGCTCGCTCCGGGCGGAGCCGGGTGTCGCGCCGTCCGTCGACGTCACCCTCCAGCTCGATACCTTCACGGACGCCGCGGCCCAGGCGGGAATCTCTCGCCGGTACGGCGGAATCCACTTCGAGGAAGGCGATCTCCGGGCGAGGGAAATGGGACGGAACTGCGGAGTGGCGGCCTGGCACAAGGCACAGTCCTACTTCGACGGCACGGCCACGCGGCCGTAGAGGGAAGGGACGGATCGAACGTTCGCGAACGTTCGCGAACGCGTTCGTCCAACTCGAGAGTTCGGGCCAGGGCGACCGACGGCACATCCCGAAACCGACATAACGCACTGCCAATATAGCAGTTTCCGGCCACCTATCCCTGCCACGTCGATCCTGGCACGCCACTTGTCACATCGTCAGCACCCCCCTCCACATCGACAACCGTGGAGACCAACATGCATCTCGACCAGCGCTCACCAGGCCGGCTTGCCCTCGCTTTGGCCGGGCTGGCGGCGATTTCGGCCGCTTCGACCTCGACCGCAACCGCAACGTGGCTGCCTTCCTTTGGCCTGTCCTCGCGGGACTACCACACCATCAACACGAATCGAGGGCATTCTGAGGACGAGCTGTCCTCGAAGTACGGCTTCGCGACCGGGTTCGAGTTCTACTTCTCGTCCTGGCACGTCTATCCGTGGGACATCAATGAAGGCTGGGACCCGACTCCCTTCAGGCGCGTGCTCGTGGACATGGAAGACGACGGCGAGTGGGAGTACGACGTGGTCCTCGACAAGCAGGATCGCCTTCTTTGCCGACACGACTATCCGGTACCGACATCTCTCGCCCCGGTGCCCTACACGATCCGTGTCCGGGTCGAACCAGAACTCCAAGCGGAAGCGGTCTGGGAAGGAACGTTCGAGGTGAACATCCTTCCAAATCCAGACATCACCTTCGTCTCGAGCACGACGGGAGACGAGGCAACCGGCTACCTCAGCCCGGATGGCATCCTGGACAAGCCGGTCATCATCGTCGAAGGAATCGACGCGGAGAACGCGACGTTTCCCGACGAAGTGTTCGGAAAGTTCCTTGGGGCGACCAACATGCTCCTCCCGACGGGAACGGACGTACTCGTCTACAACTTCGAAGACGCACGGCGAGACATCCGAGAGAATGCGGAGAACCTCCTCGGCCTTCTGAGCAGCCTCGAAGGTAGGAACCTGGCGAACCCAACCCGCGTCGCTGGAGTCAGCATGGGTGGCGTGGTCTCGAGATGGGCCCTGGCGTGGGCCGAAGAGCACGACGTCGACCACGGATGCGACGTCTTCCTCTCTCTGGACTCGCCTCAGCAAGGGGCTTGGGTGAACTTGCAGCTCCAGGAGTTCATCGCGGCCTTCGACGGCGGCCCCGGCGTCACTCGGATGGCCAACATGCTGAAGCCGGTTGCTAGCCTCCAGCTCTTGCGAGAGAACGTCTTCGACCCCGGATACATCCCCGAGTCGGTTCGGGACGCGGACTGGGGCTCTGAGCGAATCGGAAACGAGATCGCCGGCACGCCGATCTACACGGAGTTCTTCAACGAACTGAACGGCCTGAATGGCGACGGGTATCCGCGCCGGACGCTCAATGTCGGCGTTTCCAACGGTGCCGGCGATCTCGAGAATCACTACCTCCAGGCCTGCCGCAGGGAGTCCTGGATCAACGGTGCCTCGTTCCTCACCCTCGAGATCCAGGATCTACCGCTGCTCTCGTTGCGGATGCAGGAGCAGGACGTGTACGCAGGCTCGTACCAACCTGCGCTGAGAGAGAACACGATCGAAGGGGCGTTCTCCGTCTACGAGCTGCCCCAGCTCCTCCAACTGTTCCTTCCGTTCTTCGGAGGATCGAGTGGACACTTCAAGATTCCCTACACCGTCGACATCACCGGCGCCGTACCGGGGTTCATCTGGGCGAACTCGGCTCTCGATATCTGGGGAGTCGAACGAGATCTGCAGGGCGAAGCCGGCGACATCGTGGACTGGAGCCACTCCAAGTTCGACCAGATCTTGATCAACGAGAGTGATCCCAACGTCTGGCCGAGTCCGAACAACGCGTTCCACGACGAGGTGACGCCGACCCTGGGTGCGGCCGTAGTCGAGATCCTCGCGTCACCTCGGTGCGAAGTCGAAGGGCTCTATCCCTCGGAGGGCACCTTCTCCGCACTCGAGAACGTCCAGGTGGGCGTGGAGGTGTCCGGTCTCTGCATCCGCGACGTGGACTTCTCGTTCACCGCTGATGGAGGCGCCACCTGGGAGCCCGTCGGATCCGTTGCCGTCCCGGGGAACTATGACGGCCCCCTCGAGGTTTCGTGGCAGTTCCCCGACGTCCACTCCGACAACTGCTACCTTCGTGCCGAAGCGGCGCCGTCATTCACGTTGATGTCGGACCGCTTCTCCGTCATCCGGTACGTCGGCCCGAATGCGAGAGGCACGCTCCTGGTCCACACGAACCCCGCCATCGAGTACTCCTCCGACACGCCGTACTGCGAACTCGCACCGACGTCCTGCGAGGATGTCAGCATCGACCTCAGCTTCGACGAAGACGAGATGGTTTGGGTTCTGGCGGCGTTCCCAACGACGCCTTCCCTCTCGGAGGCGTCGTTCGGCATCGACTACCTGAGCAACTGGATATCCGTTCCGGAGTATGGAACCTGCGGCGACTTCGAGTCGAGTGACGCGAGCTGGCCCTCGGCCGGCAGAGGGACAGTGGTCGGGTGGACGGAACCGCAGACCCATCCGATCGTCCCTGTCTACTGGTTCCACTTGCATTCTGACTTCGCCGAGTTCCCATGGTTCCGGGTCACGCCGCACGACTCGCACGGAGGCTTCTTCTCCGATGACTCGAATCCTCCCCTTCGCGACCCGATCGTGGGGTTCGGCGGATTCGGCGCGCAGGGCAGCATTCCGTGCCCAGGCGAAGTCTCGGATGTGGAACTTCCCGGCCTCGAGCTACCGGGGCGACACTCTCTGCGCTGCTTCCGCAACCCAGCCACCGACAGCGTCGGGTTCGCACTCGACGGTCCGCTGGCGAACTGGGGCGTCGACGTGTACGACGTCACCGGGGCGAAGGTCCACTCCCAGCCACGAGTCGAGGGCGCAGAGTGGATCTGGGACTTGAAGGACGCACACGGAGACAGGATCCCGACCGGGGTCTACTTCGCGCGGCTGAGAGACGCAAGCGCCGAGCCGGTGAAGTTCACGGTTCTCCGCTGATCGAACCGTAGGCGGCAATGGCCTTCGGCGGGACCGTCGTCCGGAGGCCACTGCCTACGCCACGCTTCCGTTCCAGCTCCCGAACGAGCCCCCAGAGCAGCACCTGCCCCCCGACGTCCCCCCCCTTCCGGCACCCCTTCCAGGGGTGGTACCATCTTCCGTGGCCCAAAAACTCGGCCCGCCCCCCTGAACCAGAGACGAGGAGGTCCCCGGATGCTGCCCACTCGACATCGCTGCGCCGCCCTGCCCGGAGGGATGCCTGGACTCGTGCCCCCTGCTCTTTCCCTACTCGGTGCGGCCCTCGTAGGCCTCGCCTCGTTCGCGACCAGTGCGAGCGCAGTGCCGCTCACCGTCCGGGTGGTCGACGCTCACACCGAAGCCGCCGTCTCGGGTGCTTGGGTCATGGTGGGCGAGGCGGAAGACGTCCCGTTCGCCGGAAACATCGGCACGACGGACGGGACAGGTGCGATCACCTTCGACGATCCGGTACTTTCCAGCCCCCAGACCGTCACGATCGGTGCGAACGGGTACTCGTTCACCACGCTCTACCAAGCCGCTCAAGGTGACGTGACACTGCGCCTCTTCCCCACTGAGCTCGACCCCTCGTTCGGAGGTACGCTCGACACCATCTCCGGCGAAGTCGACAACGTGGGAATCGTGAACAACGACGGGAACGTCGACGTGTCGATCGTCCTC
This sequence comes from Candidatus Eiseniibacteriota bacterium, assembly GCA_020633975.1. GTDB lineage: Bacteria > Eisenbacteria > RBG-16-71-46 > CAIMUX01 > CAIMUX01 > JACKCR01. Next base: position 2,783,392 of record JACKCR010000002.1, read on the forward strand.
CCCGGGGTCACGACGGAAACGCTGGCATTCTTCGATCCGGATCCGTTCCTCTTCGGCCTCGAGCTCGTGAGTTTCCCGATCGTGGGCGACGTGCTACTTCCGGAGAACGTCTACATCACGCGACAGATCGAGCTGGTCTTCCTCGTCTTCGAGAAGACTCCGTACACGATCGACGTGCCGGGCAACCGCTCCACCAACTTCATCGCGGTGAGCGCGCGTGCCGCGATCGATGAGCTTGCAAGCGATCCGGACCTCAGTGCGCTCGAGATCCGCGAGTTCGGAGTCGAACGGAACGTCGCGCTCGGAACGGGAACGCAGACGCTGGACGTCAACAGCGACATCAACCTGGACTCGGACGGAATCACGACGAACTTCGTCGGAGTCCCCGCGGGTGCCGGGCTGCGTATCGTCTCGGCGGCATTGGTAGGAACCGGCTCCGACGAAGAGATCCTCGGCTTCGCCACGATCACCCCGAACATCAACGACGGCACCTCCTGGAGCGTCGCCGGAACCAACCCGACCGGTGACATCTCGGACGCCGACATCGTCGTGTCCGGCGTCTATCAAGACTCGAGCAGCGCAGGTGCGTTCGCCGCCGGCATCCTCCAGCGGGGCCCGATCACCGTGCCTGCCAGCGTCGACTTCGACTCGTGGATGCTGATCCCGAACCTCAGTCAGTCCGGGACGACCCTCCAATGGAGCGACCCGACCGATCCCGGTGTGAGCCCGTCCCCGACCTGGACCCGGTCCACCTTGGGGCTCCGTCCGATCGATCCGAACGACGGCTCCGTGACCCCGACCGACGAGTGGCGGATCTACGCGCCGGCGTCGCTCGGCAGCGTCGTCCTCCCCACGCTCCCGGGCTCGGCTCCGGGCTCGCTCAGCGATCCGGACCAGACGCCGGAGGCGGACGAGCTGGCCTGGTCGTTCACCGCCGCGAATGGTTCGAACGATCCGAACGACATCCTCGTCAACTTCATGACGGAGGCGACCCACTGGACTCAAACGTGGATCCCAGTGAGTCTCGCGACGACGTCCGTGCCCGGAAATGAAACGGTTTCGAACGGGCTGGACATCGGACTCCGGATCGCACCGAGCCCGACCGACGGACGGGCCGAGATCTCGTGGTCGATGCCGAACGACCGTCCGCTCGGAGTCCAGATCGTGAGTACCGACGGCCGGACCCTGCGCACGTGGACAGGTGTATCGGGCTCTCAGGGCTTGGTTTGGGACGGTCGCGATCTACGTGACCAAGAGGTACCAGCGGGCGTCTATTGGGTCGTGGCCCGCTCCGAGGGAGAGATCGTCGGCCGGCAGCAGATCGTCCGGGTTCGATGAAGGACCGAGAGACCCCAGACCAGGATTCGGGCTCGAGTACGAGTTCGACCTCGAGTTCGAGTACGTGTTCGAGTTCGACCTCGACTTCGAGCCAGCAAGGGGCGCCGTTGGAAGGCGTCCCGATCCAATCCTCGTTCCCCGCGGGGGGAAGCGAGACGCAGGAGGACGTTTCCGAAATGAACGTGAAGCAGCAGTTGAGTCGCGCCGCCGTGGTGGGACTTCCCGTGCTGGCCTTTGGCCCCTTGGCCGCTGGCTGCGCGAACCGACCGCACGCGGGTGATGCCGGCTCGGCCGAAGCCATGGGCGCATCCATCGACGTGAACGAGAGCATCCTCGACGTCGATGCCCCGCGGCCTCAAGACGAACGGGTCTATCGTGCGTTCACGCTCGAGAACGGCCTCCAGGTTCTCTTGGTCTCCGATCCCAAGATGCAGAAGTCCGCGGCGGCCATGGACGTCGCGGTGGGATCGCTCGAAGATCCCTGGGAAGCGCTCGGCATGGCGCACTACCTCGAGCATCTCCTCTTCCTCGGAACGGAGAAGTACCCGGACGTCGACGGGTACAACGAATTCCTCTCCGCCAACGGCGGAACCAGCAACGCCTACACCGCGTCCGAGCGGACCAACTACCAGCTTCAGGTGAACCACGACGGGCTCGAAGAAGCGTTGGACCGCTTCTCTCAGTTCTTCATCGCCCCTCGCTTCGATCCGGACTTCGTGGAGCGTGAAGCGAACGCGGTCAACTCCGAGCACCAGAAGAACCTCCAGGACGACTTCTGGAGGAAGCGGATGATCCAGCGCGCGCTGCACCGGGACGGGCATCCGCGACAGAAGTTCTCCACCGGTGACCTCACGACGCTCGAAGGGGCCACGCGAGAGGAACTGATCGAGTTCTACGAGAAGTACTACTCCGCGAACGTCATGCGCCTCGTCATCATGGGCAACCAGGATCTGGATCAGCTCGAAGGATGGACGCGGGAGAAGTTCGCAGCCGTTCCGAACTTCGACCGTCAGAAGCTCCAGTACCCCGACGACGTATTCGATCCGAACAAGCTCCCGATGATGATCGAAGTCAAGCCGGTGACGGACACGCGGACGCTCGAACTCGAGTTCGCGATGCCGTCGGATGACCCGTACTGGAAGCAGAAGCCGAACCGCCTCATCGGCGCGCTGATCGGACACGAAGGCGAAGGGTCGCTGCTCTCCGAACTCAAGAAGCAGGGCTACGCGACCGGACTCTCCTCGGGCGCGATGACGGAATCCTACGCGTCCTACTTCAATGCAAGAGTCACCCTGACCGAAGCCGGACGAAAGAACGTCGATGAGGTCATCGCGCTCTTCTTCACCTACGTGGACATGCTGAAGAAGGAAGGCCTCAAGGACTACTTCTACTACGAGAACAAGGTGATGGCGGAGCTCGACTACTACTACCGCGATCACCAGGAAGGGATGTGGGCGGCATCCGGGTACGCAGCCTCGATGCAGCAACACCCGGCTCCCGACTTCCTCAAGGAAGAGTCGCTCTTCTACGAGTACGATCCGGACCTGTTCTCTCGCTACCTCTCCTACATCACGCCGGACGCGTTGCGGGCGACCTTGATCGCCCCCGACGTCCAGACGGATGCGGTCGAGGAGCACTACGGCAGTGAGTACCGGGCTTACACCGTTCCCGCGGAGCGCGTTGCGATATGGAAGACGCCGATGCGCGCCGAGGCGTTCCGGTATCCGGCCCCGAACCCGTTCATTCCTTCCGACCTCTCCCTGCTCGGCTCGGGCACCGAGTCCGTTCCCGCGAAACTGATCGAGGACGAACGCGGCACGTTCTGGTTCGAGCAGGATCAGAAGTTCCAGCTCCCCAAAGCCGAACTCTCGCTGAGATTCCTCACCGACGAGACGAACCGCACTCCGCGGCATCGCCTCCTCGCGACGCTCTATGCCCGCGCGATCAACGAGGGCCTCAACGAGTGGTCCTACCCAGCGCACGAGGCAGGGCTTTCGGCGAACGTCTCGGCAGACGCACGGGGCGTCGAGCTCAACATCTCCGGCTACTCGCAGCGGATTCCGGAACTCCTCGAGGCTTATAGCAAGCAGCTGGGAGAGATCCGGATCGACGAGGAAACCTACGCCGCGATCCAGGACCAGGTGGCCCGCGACTACGCCAACGCGTCGTTCGATCAGGCATACACGCAGACGTTCTACGAGTACAACATCCTGATGAACCCGGTCGCGATCCACCGCGATCGGTACAAGGACATGGTGAAGGACGTCACCCTGGACGACGTTCGGGCCTATGCGAAGTCGGTCCTCTCCCAGTGCGCGATCGAGGGCGCGGCCTACGGCAACCTCGATCCTGATGCCCTGAAGACAGGTATCGAGCACGCTTTTGCCAACGTCTCGAGCTCGGTCCTGCCGGAGGATCAACGCCCCCGCCGTGACCAGGTGAGCCTCCAAGGGATGAATCCGAAGGCGTGGGTGTTCCCGAGCAAGACCGACAACTCGTGCTGGATGAGCTACGTTCAGTTCGGCCCGCGCACTCCGGAGCGGGAAGCGGCGCTCCGGCTCGGAGCCGCCTACTTCAAGCCTGGCTTCTACGGCGACATGCGGTCGCGTCAGCAGCTCGGCTACATCGTGTTCAGTGGAGCGGCGCTATCCAACTCCGGGCAGGGGCTCTTCTTCCTGATCCAGTCCGGCGACTATCCCGCAGGCGAGCTCTCGAAGCGGGCGGAAGCCTGGATCGACGAGAACGTCCCCAGCATCCGTGAGATGTCGGAAGAGGACTTCACCGCCATCCAGGCCGCGATCGTCGACGAACTCGCTCAGACCGAAACCAACATGAGCGAGCGTCTCTCGACCCTGAAGTACGAAGGGGTCGAGCTGGGCGGGCGGTTCGACTGGAAGGATGCGGTCTCGCAGGCAGTCCAGACCCTGACCAAGGAAGATGTCGCGTCGGCGTTCGAGTCGGCGTTCTCCGAGTCGGGCCGCGCGAGCCTTTCCCTCTACCTGAACCCGGAGGGTGCAGAGACCACGGTTCCGGCCGAGGAGCTACTCGTCGACCCGACCACGTTCCAGCGTCGGCCGGTGTTCTAGCCGCAGCCGCGGCCTAGTCGTCGACCGTCCCGACGGCTTCGCTCTTGAAGTCGGACGCGATGGGTTCGCCATCAGAAGCGGCGCGGGCCGGTGCCCGCGCCGCTTCGTGTTTGCAGTCGATCGAGTCGGCTGCGACGGTTCCTCGACCCAAAACGTATCAAGCCGACCAGGGGCGCGACTCCATCGGTGGGCCAACAGACGACCCAACCGCTCACCCGCGCCCGGGAGTTCGCCCGCGGCGATGGAGCCTTGCATGCACCTCGGCCGCCTCACCCTCCCACATCGTGTCTCTATCATCCGGTACCTCCACGGTTCAGGCGGCCGGCCAGGTGGGGTCATCCGCAGTCTTCGAGGCCTGGTCCTCTCCTGCGCAATGGTCGCCGCCGCCCTCACAACGAGTCTCGCCCCAGTTCACGCAGCTGCAGGAGTCGCCGCTGCGCGTTGGCTGAACCCGTCCCCGCAGGGCAACTCGATCGAGGCACTCGCTTTCGAGTCCGACTTGGTCGGCTTCGCGGTCGGAGTCCGTGGGACGACGCTACGCACCACGGATGGAGGAGGCTCGTGGACGGACCTCAGCCACCCCCTCGACTTCGATGCAGATCTCCTCGACCTCGCGACCCTTGGTGCCGGCCACCTGCTCGCCGTCGGTTCCGGTGCCGGCATCTTCGCCTCAGACGATTCGGGCGAGTCCTGGCGCGTCGTCGCCAACCCATCCATCGACACGCTCAGGCACCTCGAGCGGATCGGTGGAACCACGTTCTCCGCGGTTGGCGACGGCGGCCAGAGGCTCCTCTCGACAGACGCGGGTGACAGCTGGAGCCTGGGCTCGGACACGGGACTCCTGTTCGCGCATGGACAGCGCTGGCTCGACCCAAGTCGCGGCTGGGTCGTTGGCTCTCCGGGAGTCGTCGAGACGTTCGACGGTGGAGTGAGTTGGACCCCGGTGGAGCTCGACGGGTTCGAGTTCTTCGACGTGCAGTTCGCGGACGGACAGAACGGATGGATCGCCGAGGCGTTCTCGATGTACCGCACGACCGACGGCGGCGCATCCTGGACTTCGATGCCGCAGACACCGCTCTACCTCAACACGCAGATCCTCTACTCGACCATGCACCGTCTCCTCATCTGCGCCGGTGAAGGAGCGGAGATCTACGAAACGCGGGACGACGGCCTGAACTGGACACCGCTCTATCAGCGATTCGGCACGGTGAGCTACACGGCCGTCACGAAGCTCCCGAATGGACGCGTCGTCGTCGCGAGCTCGGACGGCGACCTCCTCTACTCGGACGACGAAGGCGCAACCTGGACCAACACGACCGATGGCCCTGGAGACGAGGACCGGATCGAGCTGTGGAAGGTCAACCGGCGTCCGGACGGTCGCGGGTACGCCACGGGTTCGTCCGGGGATTGGCTCCGGACGTCGGACGACGGAAGCACCTGGACCCGAGAGTCATCGCCGCTCGGCACGTTCGCCTACGAAGTCGAGTTCCGCGAGGACGGTCTCGGCTTCGGCCCGGGTGTCGGAAGCGGGACGACACTCGCCCGAACGACAGATGGCGGAGTTACGTGGACCCCGCACGTGGTGTCCCCCTCGTTCGTGGGGGCTCCCGCAGGCTACGAGTTCGCCTCGGAAGCCGTCATCTGGGCGGCATTCAAGGGCACGAACACGACGGAGAGGGTGTTTCGCTCGACCGACGCAGGGATCACGTGGGAATCGCGCGGAAGCCTTCTCAGCAACGCGGATCCGATTCAAGCGATTTCGTTCGTCGACGAGGATCGCGGATACATCGGGGGCGGTTGGCTCGACCCGCAGGGCAAGCTACTCCGGACGACGAACGGCGGAGTGGATTGGGCGGCAATCGCGATCCCGAGCTCGGTCTTCGGAATCTGGGACATGTACTGGCCGACCTTCGAGCACGGCTTCCTCGCCGCTCGGGACACGGTCTACGAAACGACCGACGGCGGGATCACGTGGGGCGGCATTCTCGAAACCGACGCGTCGCAGATGAGTTGGCGCGACGCACAGCACGGCGCCGTTTTCTTCTATCTCAGCCCAACCTTCCAGCTCACGGTCGACGGCGGCGCGACGTGGACCGACGTCGGGATTCCGTGGTCCATCGGCATCCTCGACATCGAATGGGTCTCCGACACGCGGCTCTGGATCGCTGGACCGGGATCCAGGCTACTCGAAGTCGACCTGCTCGAGCCTGCGAGCGTTCCGGGTCCCGACGAAGTGCTGACAGACACCGACCTCGAGAGCCCAGTTCGGCTTCTAGGGAACCCGGCTCGTGAAACGTTGACACTGGAACTCGAGACCACTGCACACGGAGCGGCCCAGTTCGAGTGGTTCGACTCGGCGGGCCGAAAACTCGGTTCCTGGTCGTCCGCCGTCGGAGAGGGCAGGTCCTCCGTCCACGTCGCCGTGCCCGCGAACTCGAGGAGCGCCGTCCTCTTTCTCCGCGTGAGTCTCCCCGATGGAGGACACTCTTCACACCGAGTCGTCGTCCTGGAGTAGGTCGATCTTGACCTTCCCTCGCCTCCCCGCGATCCTCTCGCCCGAGTGGAGCCGGGCACTGATTCGGAAGGCCGTGGCTCCCAACGGACCTCGAGCCCGGGAGTCTCCTTCTGCGCAGCAACACCATCGTTCCTGCTGGCTTCGTCGCCGTACGGTCCCCGTACCTCCCGTTCGACACCGTCGAGCTCGGTACGGACGGATTCCGCTGCGCGACCGAGCCAGAGAACTCGGCTGCGTGGGAGACGGACTGCAGCACCGCCCGGGAGCGCTTGCGAGCTTGGGTCGCGCGGCCGGACGTCCGTGAGGCACTCTTTCTCGCCTCCCCGTCACTCGAAGAGCGGATAGAGCACTGGATCGATTCTCCTACGTCGGAGAACGGGCTCCGGATCGAAGTCGCACTGACGAAGTACCTCTACCGGATGGCGTCGCGGTGCACTCCTTTCGGCCTCTTCGCGGGAAACGGCGTTGGGCGGATCGGCGGATTCACGCACCTCTCGCTCTCGGAACCGGAGGCGAGGATCCGTCAGACGCGACTCGACATGGGGTACCTCGATGCGGTGGCAGAGAGGATGGTCGACGACCCAGTCCTCCGTCCCCACCTCCCTTTCCGCACGAACTCGAGCCTCTACGAGATCGCGGGAACGTATCGGTATGCAGAACCTCGTCGATCGCGAGGCAAACGCGCGTACTTCCTGGTCGACGTCGAGGCGCACGAACATCTCCAGCGCATCGTGGAGCGAGGTAGAGAGTCGTCGAACCTGGACGCGCTCGCGCAGGCCGCCGTCGACGAGAAGGTTTCGTTCGAGGAAGCGCGCGATTTCGTGGAGGAACTCGTCGACGCGAAGATACTCGTCCCCAGCTTCGGACCGATCGTGACCGGATCCGAAGCCGCCGACGACCTCATTCGAAAGTTAGACGGGATCGAGGCAACGAAGGAAGTCCGAGAGACGTTGGATCGAATCCGTTCCACTCTCCTCGAAATGGACGCACGGGGCGCGGGGATCCGGCCCGAGGAGTATCATGGACTGCGGGAAATTGCGGAGACCCTCGCGCCCGTCGAGCTGTCTCGTCTCGTCCAGGTCGACTTGGTTCAACCCGGCCGCGAGTTCACGGTCTCGCAGCGTCTCGTCGACGAGCTGACGGAGGCGGTCCAGGTACTGCTCGACCTATTCGGTCACGGCCACCAAGACCCTCTCTCCGAGTTCCGGCGCTCATTCGAAGAACGCTACGGTGAAGCCGACGTCCGCTTGGTGGAGGCACTCGACGAGGAGATCGGGATCGGCTTCCAGACCTCCCACGGCCCCGGGTCCGACGCATCCCCGCTCATCGCGGGTCTCCCGTTTCCCGCGGCCTTGGAGGACGAGCTTCTGCCGTGGGGTAGCCGCGCGCGATACCTCGAATGGAAGGTCGCGGCTGCCGTCGCGAAAGGAGACGACGAGGTCGTCCTCGAACCAAGGGAGATCGCGCAGTTCCACGTCGCCAACGGTCCTAGTCTCGCCCCCGCCCATCACATCCACGCGACGATCCTCGAGGACTCACGCGACTCGGAGCGGTCCAGGGTGACGCAAAGCGGAGCGGACCGAGATACAGCGCGAGTCGCGATCCTGGAAGCCGCGGGGGGCCCTTCCGGCGCACGGTTCCTAGGACGGTTCTGTCAGGCGGACCCCCAGCTACGTGAATTCGTCGAGGCGCACCTACGCGCGGAGGAGTCGCTCGAACCAGACGTCCGCTACTTCGAGATCGTCCATCTCCCGGAGGGACGGATCGGGAACATCCTCGCCCGCCCAGTTCTCCGAGACCTCGAAGTCGAGTACTCCGGCATCTCGGGCGCGGAGCGCGATCACGTTCTCACCGCAGACGATCTCTGGATCGGGCTACGCAACGGTCGGATCGTTCTCTGGTCCAAGTCCCTCGGCTCCGAAGTTCGCCCGCGGCTCACGAGTGCCCACAACGCAGTGTGGAACAGCCTCGGCCTCTACCGCTTCCTCGTCACGCTCCAGGCGCAGGGTGACATCGAAGGTGTGATGTGGAACTGGGGGCCGCTCGAGAGTCGGCCACATCTTCCCCGCGTCCGCTACAAGAGGATCGTGCTGTCCCGCGCGGCATGGAACATCCCGAAGCAGGAGATCGAGGCGTTTCGTGGCCACACGGGCCATGCCGCTTTCCTCGCCGCTCAGAAGTGGAGAGAGCGCCGGCGACTCCCTCGTTGGGTTGGGCTCGTCGATCAAGACAACGTCCTCACCATCGACCTCGACCACCCTCTCTCCGTGGCGACGCTTCTCGGGGAGCTCCGCACACGCGAACAGGCGATACTCCACGAGGTGTTCCCAGGAGCACGAACGGACGTCATCGATGGACCGGACGGCAGGCACACGAACGAGATACTGCTTCCGCTCGTCCGGATGCCGCGCGGAGATCGCGAGAGGCCGCACACTCCCCAACCAACAGCTCCGCAATCGCACGTTCCGCCCCCCCACGCCCCGCGGCCGCACGGGCCGCGGGATCACATTCCGTCGGTGTTCGTACCGGGCTCGGAATGGCTCACGATCAAACTCTACGCGGGCACGAGTGGTGTCGATACCGTCCTCACGGATCTCGTGCTGCCTCTGGCATCGGAGTTTCAAGAGCGCGGCTCGATCGACCGATGGTTCTTCCTTCGCTACCAGGACCCCGATTGGCACCTTCGCGTTCGCTTCCATGGCGACCCGACCGTTCTCCTCGGCGAGCTCCTACCTGCGCTACACGAAGCGGCCGACCCTCATCTCGGATCTCGACGTATCCATCGGATCCAGCTCGACACCTACTCGAGAGAGACGTTCCGGTACGGCGGAGAAGGGGCCATCGAATTCGCCGAGGAGATCTTCCACCGCGACAGCGAAGTGACGGCCGCCTTCCTCGAACTCGTCCCGGGCGATGAAGGACTCACCCTGCGTGGCCAGTTCGCCCTCGTTTCGATGGACCGGCTTCTCTCTGACCTCGGATTCGATCTTGCTGCAAGACAGACTCTGACCGACCGGCTCGCCGAGATGTTCGGAAACGAATTCCAGATCGACGGCGCGTTCCGCAAGGCTCTCCGCGATCGGTACCGCAGCGAGCGTTCGCTCGTGGAGGATGTGCTTGGCGAACGGGGCGACGCAGCCGAAGCACTCGGCCCAGCCTACGACCTACTCCGCGCGAGATCCGCAGCGACAGAGGTGCCGATTCGCGCCATCCACGAACTCGCCGCCCAGGGGCGACTCACGGAGCCGATCGAGGAGATCACCGGAAGCCTCCTCCACATGTTGGCCAACCGGGTCCTGCGTAGCTCACAGAGAGCCCAGGAACTCGTGCTCTACCGGTTCCTGGAGAAGACCTACGCATCGCAGTTGGCGCGTGGCCGCAAGGACCCCGGATCGCGCGGAACAAGTGTATGACCCAAGAGAGACGCGCGACCGAGGACGACCTCTTCCGGAAGGAAGCACTCGAGGAGTTTGCCACCTCGCGGGCTCACGGACGACTCCTCCGAATCTCCCCCACCTGGTCCTCTTGGGTTTTCTGGCTCTTGCTGTTCACTTTGGTCTCCGGATTCGCGTTCATTGCGTTCGTGCCCGTGGGCCAGTACGCGACAGGAGTTGCAGGGATCACCTCACACGAGGGGGTGACGGCCCTCTTCCCTTCCTCCGATCGAGGAGGTCTCGAAGTCGGACAACAGCTCGTCCTCATCCCACGTGAAGGCACCGGGACGATCGCTTGCCGAATCGCCGCCGTCGACCCGGCAATCCTCGGACCCGAGCAAGTAAGGACACGCATGGGCACGTCGGCCGAGCGCATTCTGTCGGCTTGGTCTGCGCTCGACGGCGCGTCCCCGCCTCGCGCGGGGCAGGACGGCGTAGTCTTGGTGCACGCCTCGATCCTCGCGCCCGTCCCTGATGTCCCGGTCGGACTGGTCGGACGCGCCGAGGTCCGCGTCGGCGACGAGACCTTGCTCCGCACATTCGCTCCGGGAGGGGGACGATGACACTCGGTCTCTCACTCTCCCGCCGACGTATCCCCCACGTGCAGCAGCTCGAGATGGCGGACTGCGGCCCGGCCTGCCTCACGATGGTCCTCGGCTACTACGGACATCACGTCTCTCTCGACGAGGTGCGCGACCGCTTCGCGACCGGACGTGATGGTTCCTCGGCATATGACATCTTGGAAGTCGCGAGAACATTCGGGCTCGGTGGCCGAGCCGTACAGCTCGATCTGGACGATCTCGACGTCCTCCCAGCTGCGTCCATCCTCCACTGGCGAATGAGCCACTTCGTCCTCCTAGAGTCGCTCCGCAAGGACGGCATCGACATCGTGGACCCCGACGGAGGCTCCCGCTTCGTGAAGGAGGACGAGCTGAGCCGTTCGTTCACGGGCGTCGCCATCCTCCTCGAACCAGGCGACCACTTCGAGGAGCACGGCGCCGCCTCGTCGCCGTTCTCCTCGTACCTCCGCCGCCTTCGCTCGCACACGGGGCTCCTCGCCCGCACCGTCGTTCTCTCGATCCTCCTCCAGATCCTCGCCATGGCGCTCCCTCTCGCGACAGGAACGGTGGTGGATCGGATCGTTCCGCGCTCCGACGAGTCGCTGTTGGCCGTGCTCTTCGCAGGAATCGGGCTCGTCGCGATCTACACGTTCTTCTCTTCCTACGTCCGCGCCCACATGCTCCTCGCGCTGCGTACGCACCTCGACATGGAGATGACGACGAGCTTCCTCCGGCACCTCCTCCGTCTGCCCTTCTCGTTCTTCCAGCTCCGGCAGACCGGCGACCTCATGATGCGGCTCAACTCCAACGCAACGATCCGGGAGCTCCTCACTGCAGGTGTCATGTCCGGGCTCCTCGACGGCATCCTCGTCGCGGGCTACCTCGTCGTCATCCTATGGACCAGTCCTTTTCTCGGCGCCCTGGTCGTGCTGCTCGGACTCATCCGTGTGATCGTGTTCCTCGCGACGAAGCGCAAGTACCGAATCCTCACTGGTGAGTCCCTCCAGGCGCTTGCCGAGTCGTCGAACTACGAAGTCCAGATGATCGAAGGGATCGAGACGCTCAAGACTTCGGGCGCAGAACGGCGCGCACAGGAGATCTGGTCCAACCTCTTCGTCGACGTACTCAACGTCTCGATCCGGAGGGGACGTCTTTCCGCGGTCGTCGACTCTCTCCTCTACACGCTCGAGCTCGCCTCCCCGCTCGTCATCCTCGCACTCGGGACATATCTGGTTCTCGAAGGCCGGCTCACCCTCGGAACCATGCTCGCGGTAACGACACTCGCTGCCGGCTTCCTCCGTCCTCTTGGCTCCCTCGTCACCACCGCTTTGGAACTCCAACAGCTGTGGAGCACAGTGGAACGGGTCGACGACGTGCTCCGTCAGGAACCGGAACAGGAGGAATCGCGTCCCCCGGCCCCAGAGCTCGAGGGAAAGATCACGCTCGCCGGTCTCTCCTTCCGCTACGGCGACCGGGCGCCTTGGGCCGTCCAGAGCGTCGACCTCGAGATTCCCGCTCGATCACAGATCGCGATCGTCGGTCCGAGCGGTTCCGGCAAATCGACCTTGGCGAGACTGCTGGCGGCGCTCTACATGCCGACAGAAGGAGAGATCCTCTTCGACGACCGATCACTCACGGACAGAGACGTCACGTCGCTCCGTCGTCAGCTCGGCTTCGTCCCGCAGCATCCGTTCCTCTTCGGCTCTACCATCCGCGCGAACATCTCGATGGCCGATGGAGAGGTACCACTCGCCGAGATCGAAGCGGCAGCGAGGCTGTCCGACGTCCACGACGAGATCGACGTCCTGCCGCTCCGCTACGAGACACCGCTTGCATCGACCGGGTCCAACCTATCCGGCGGACAGAGGCAGCGGATCGCTCTAGCGCGTGCACTCCTCCGGCGACCGCCGATTCTCGTGCTCGACGAAGCGACGAGCCATCTCGACACGAGGTCGGAGCGTCGAGTCTACGAGAGCTTGCGGAAGCTCGACGTCACTCGCGTCGTCATCGCACACCGGCTCTCCACCGTTGTCGACTCGGACCTCATCGTGGTCATGGACCAGGGACGAATCGTCGAACGAGGCACGCACGACGAGCTCCTGAGGAACGGCGCACTCTACTCGGAACTCGCGCGAGGTCTGCCCGCGGAGTCCGACGCATCGCCGGACTCGCCGACGGCTCGGGAGTGAGTTTCGCCTCGCTGGCGACTCTCGAGTGAGTCTCAGAACGGAATGTCGACGAGGAGGGCTCGGTCCCAGGTCGGGAGTGGCAGGTCGCTCAGTGCCGAGAGAAGGACGAGACCCGCACCTGCGGCTCCGGTGAGCCACGCCGGGTCTTCGATGTACTCGCCGTCCATCTTCCGCTCGAAGCAGTACGTTGCGAGGCCGGCGACGTTCGGAACGTCTTCCCGCCGCTCGAGGAGACGCGCCAACCACGACAGCGCAGCTTCGCGGCAGGTCTCGTCTCCGGTAGCACGGTAGATCCTGTGGAAGAGATGCGCGACGCCTGCGCTTCCATGACAGAGCCCCGCGTCGACGACACCCGAGCCATCGAGTTCTCGACATGATGCAACGTGAGCCACCTCCAGTGCGTGCGCGACTACGTCGGGACGTCCGAGCACCATCCCCGCTCCGCAGAGAGTGACGGCAACGCCGGGATCTCCGTAGCACCAGGCCAAACGCGCAGGATCCGGAGTGACGCCGTCGGCGACGAAGTCCGGATACGCACTCACTCCACCTGCGGGGAGACGTTGGGCGAGCAACCAATCGACCGCGCTGGCCAGGAGAGACATCGCGCGCGAACGCACGGAGGGAACGCTAGCAAAGCGTGACAGTATCCCCACCACTCCAGGCACACCATGAGACAGGCCGAGGTTGAAGTACCGCTCGTCGACTTCGACGTCCTGCCCCTGGGCCGTGCGTGTCAGCATTCCACTCGGCCAGGACACTCCGACCGACTGGACACACGCCGTCCGCTCGAGTCTCTTGAGGATCGCGTCGATCATCCGCTCGGCGAGGGGACGTCCCCGCCTCTCGAGCGCGTAAATGCCGTGCCCCGCAAGTCCGTCGATCAGGTCGTACGCAGGAACGAAGGAGGGATCCGAGAGGCCCTCGAGGAGGGACTCGTCGATGTCGGCGTTGAGATCATCCTCCCCATCTTGGGGCTGTCCTAGGACGGAGAGCACGTGCTCCACCGCCCACGCAACTCCTGGGAACCCGCAGAGAAGCGACGCGTCCATATCCGCAGAAGGAAGCTGCTCGATCGACTCCTCGAGGAGCCCTAGTGCGGTCTCTCCGGCGGTTTCTGGGTCGACGCCCCCTTGGCTGGAGGCGAGATGGGCAAAGAACACAGCGTGCCCGCAGCGGCCGAGGCCGAGCGAGATCGTCCGGAGCCCCGTGTCATCAGGTCGCCCCGAGAGCGTCCACTCCTCGTGAGGCACGGCGAGGCGCTCGGCGATCTCGCGCACGCGAAGCGTGGCCTCTCTACGCAGGACCCCCTCGAGTAGTGGTTCGTGTGTCGTCATGGGGTGTAGAGGGCGAGCGGTCGATAGCCCAAGACCGCTCGCACGCTCACTCGGTCCTCTGGCTTAGCAGAAGATGAGGCAGGAGTTGTTCGGACGAGAGCTCGTGTGCGTGCAAGGGCACTTCGTGGTGAGCGCTGCACCCTCGACCCGCTTCGTCTCGGTCTCGGTGAGGCAACGCAGGGTCTTCCGGTTGAGGGACAGCTTCTTGATTCCAGCCTTCTTCATCGGAGTCCTCCTGAAAGAGTCGAACTTCGCGGCCGCCCGGGACACCCTGTCCGGGACTGGGGGAGTCTAGTGGAGCCCCGCGCCCCCTCGCAAGGAGGAGGCGCCGCCGATCGGGGTTTGGCCCATTACATTTGGTGGAAGGAGGATCGGGCATCGTTGAAGCCCGTCGAATGGCGCCAATCGCCTATACTCGGAGGACGCCGAGGGCCCATCTGCCTGGGCCCTGAACCGCAACGGAGGAACTCGTGCACACCCCCCTCGATACTCGCGGCCCCAGTCCTATCACGAGCAAGCAGTCGGACTCATCAGGAACGATCCGCCATAGCGAAAGCGTGCGGCCGGCCCGGCCGAGGGCTTGGCGCCCGAATGCGGTCGTCGCGGGCTGCGTCCTCGCAACCTCGCTCGTCGTGGCCTCGCTCTGCACGCTGGTTGGCACTTCCGCTCGTGCCGAGGCAGTCGACTCGAGAAACGTCCAGGATCTCGGACGCGTCTCCGCCGGAGTTCCGGTGCCTCAGAACCTCGGACTCCAAACACCCGCTCCCACCGGACGGATCGTCGTCAAGTTCCACGAAGAGAGCGGACTCACGATCTCCACGCGCGGTATCGAATCCGCAGTGGACGTAACCGGCTCCGCACTCGCAGCCGAGCGCGTCCAGTCCCTTCTCGACCGCGAAGCGCCGTCGTTCGATCTCGGACGCCACTTCAGTCGCCCGGTAGGCGAGCTCGATGAGGAGAGACGCGAAGCGGAAGCGAAGTCGGGACTCGATCTCGCCGACCTCAACACCTACGCACGGCTGTCTCCGCACGCCGGCTGGACTCCCGCCGAGCTCCACGAGATCCTCGTCGCACTCCTCGCCGACCCGGCGGTGGAGACCGCGTTTCTCGAACCGGTCGCCGTGCCCGCCGCCGTCGGATTCGATGCGTTCACCGGCGCAACGCCGTCCTACGACTTCGGAGGCGGATTCGAGCCCGCGACCCCGAACTACACGAACTCACAAGGCTATCTCGATCCCGCCCCAACCGGTGTCGACGCCGAAGGTGCGTGGCTCATCTCCGGCGGTCGGGGAGCGAACGTCAAGGTGGTCGATATCGAAGGCGCTTGGCTCTGGTCGCACGAGGACCTTCCTTCGCCGTTCTTCACCGCGGGCGGTGAGATCCTCAGCCAAAGCTGGCGGGATCACGGCACCGCCGTGCTCGGAGAGATCCGCGGCGCCGTCAATTCCTTCGGCGTAACCGGCATCGCAGCCGAAGTCCAAGTCGGCGGCTGCTCGATCTCCGAACTCTCCGTGGCCGACGCGATCAACACGGCGTCGTCTGCACTCTCCCCTGGCGACATCTTCCTCATCGAGCTCCACGCACCCGGCCCGAACGCAAACGGTTCCGGCCAGTTCGGCTATGTCTGTATGGAGTTCTGGCAGGACAACTTCGACGCGATCCAGATCGCAACCGCACTCGGGCGGATCTGCTGCGAAGCGGCAGGCAACGGGGAGCAGGACTTCGACGAGCCGATCTATGGCGACCTCTTCGACCGCGACTTCCGCGACTCCGGCGCCATCATGTGCGGCGCAACCGACGGGGGGAACCTGGACCCTGCGTGGTTCACGAACTACGGGGCGCGCGTCGATCTCCATGGTTGGGGAGCGAACGTCGTCACCTGCGCGTATGGGGACCTCCAAGGTGGATCCGAGACGCAGTGGTACACGTCGTTCTTCTCCGGAACGTCGAGTGCGAGTCCGATCGTGGTCGGCGCAGTCGCAAGCCTACAAGGGCTAGTGAAGGCGAACCTCGGATCGACCCTAGATGCCGCGTTGGCACGGGAGCTACTCGTCTCCACGGGAACGCCCCAAGTCGGTACGAAGCACATCGGTCCTCGTCCGAACATCACGGCGGCGTGGGCCGTCGCCCAGAACGGAATCGGAACCGTCTCCGGCACGGTGACGGAGTCCGGCGTCGGTTCTCCCCTCGAAGGAATCGAGGTGACACTGCTCGAGGCCGGGAGCCGCGCATCGACGAACGCGGCGGGGCAGTTCTCTTTTCCGCTCCTCTCCGGCAGCTACACCGCGGTCTACTCCTCGCCGTTCTTCCAGACCACGCAGGTGCCGTTCACGATCTCGGCCGGTGGTACCGCCACCGCCGACGCCGCACTCCTCCGTCGGCCGACGGTGGACCTGGTCGGTGTCGTCCGCTCCGCCGAAACCGGCATCCCGCTCTCCGGAGTCCGAGTGACACCGGAGAAGCCCTGGCTCTCCGAAACGGTCACGGGCGCGGGTGGCTCGTGGCTCATTCCCGATGCTCCCGAGGGACACACCTACTTCGCCGGATTCGACGGACTTCCTGGGTACGGTGCCGAGTACGGATCCGTCGACGTTCCCGAAGGGTTCGGCTCCACCTCCGCCAACCTCGACGTTCAGATCCCGACCGTGGACATCGACTTCGAGTCGAGCAACGGCTCCTTCACCACGAGTTCGCTCTGGAGCTGGGGAGTCCCGAGTGCGGGAGGCCCTGCCGGCGGTTTCGGGGACTCACGGTGCTGGGGCGTCGGCATGACGGGCGACTACCCCGACAACGCAGGCGGCACCTTGACCAGTCCGACCTTCGACTTCTCAGGAGAGTCCGAACTCAAACTGAGCTTCCACTACTGGGCAGAGACCGAAGTCTGCTACGACGGCGTCAACGTCGAAGTCTTCGCAGGCGGAAGCTGGCAGGTGATCGAACCGCTCGCCGGCTATCAGTGCGCCTACCTCGGCGGCCTCGACTACGAAGACGGCTGGACGGGATCGACCGGTGATTGGGTGGGGGCCACGTTCGACCTCGCTCCCTACATCGGCTCTTCGGTTCGATTCCGCTTCGTCTTCGGATCCGACGGCGGCGTGAACGGCCAGGGCTTCTGGATCGACTCGATCGCGTTCGACACGGGCGACGCAGTGACCGCAGTCGACGAGACCTCGTTCGTGGCTTCCTCGTCTGTTCGTCTCGGAGCATCGCCGATCCCGTTTGGGGAGAACGTGACCCTTCATCTCGACTTGCCCGCGGCGGCAGCGGCACGGATCGATGTCTACGACGCGACCGGCCGAGAGGTGCGCGGACTCTTCCGCGGACCGCTCGCCTCCGGCAGCCACGACATCGGATGGGACGGAAGGAACGACGACGGGCTGGAGCTCCCGGACGGCGTGTACTTCGCGCGCGTGACGGTGGACGGCGCACAGAAGGCGTCGCGAAGACTCGTCCTGACTCGCTAGGGCTAGGAGCCAGGGCCTGACAACGATCGCATCGGAGTCCGGCCCTGCCCACCCACGCCGAGGCGCGGTCGCGACCTCCCCGCGCCCGCCGCGCGACCTCGCAGGCCTTGGCGCGGCGGTCTCACAGCTGCCAGAGATACGAGACTTTGGCGAAGATCTGTCGGGCGGACTCCCTCCAAACCGGTTCGACGAGGCTGTTCTCATCGTCCGGTTCGAACTCGCGGCGATCGCTCGTCGCCCCGACGTAGAAGACCGTGAACGGATTGATCTCGTAGGTGAGGAGGGGCTCGAGGGCGAGCCCCCGCCGCTTCCTCGTGTCTGTGCGCGTGGCGGAACCGTCCGTGGCTTCGTCGTACTCGTACGTCTCCGTTTCCCGGTACTCTGCTACGAGGCGAAGATAGAATCTCCGACTGAAGCCGTAGGTCCAACGTGACCGAAACACGTGAGCACGGAAGAAGTCCATTCCATGACGACGTGAGGCGAGCGTCGAGTAGTCCCAACTGGAGTCGACCCGCAGGCGTTCGGTGGGACGGAGGTTGAGTTCGGCACTCATGTCGAACGCGTCACCCAGCTGTGGATCCGAGAAGTCCCGCCAGATGAGACGGCCGGTCCGCACGAAGAGGCCGACCCCGAACCAGTCCGTGAAGCGAGAGCTCGCATTGAAGTTCGTCCGACGGATCCCCTCGATCGTCTTGCCGGAGAACCGCTCGGCGCTCCAGAGATGATCGATGTTGAGATTCGTCTGCCCGATCAGCGTCGCGCTGACCGACGGTTCGAGCCACTCGTCCTTGAACCGGCCTTCCGTGTTCCAGACTCGTCCCACTCCGAGGCCAACGTCCCAGGACTGAAGCACCTTTCGACTCGGCTGCCAGGAAAGACCGTTCCAGAACGAGGCCTGTCGGTAGTCATTGCGGGTCGTGAAGCCGTTGTCGGTGCGGAACCCCGGTGAGTACTCCCAGTAGTCGAAGTCCGCATTGTAGGTGCGTCCCCCTCTCTCGAGGCTGACGTAGTAGCCCTGTCCCCAGAAGCTCTCACCATCGAATGCTGCGGTGTGTTTCCCATCCTCGAACGTGTCGTACGTCTCGTAGGGTGACTCCGGCAGGTCGATGGAGACGCCGCCGAAGTCCGTGGAATCGGGTTCTTGCGTGTGGGATGCGAGCACCTGCGCTTCTAGGCTGAGCGACTTCGCGAACCGCACTCTCGTGTCGACTCCGAACGTAGTCCCCGATGCGCCCCCGTCGTGCCTCCGATCGGTGAGGAGCGTGCCGATGTATCCATCGCCGGGGAGGTTGTATTGAGCCCGCGCGATGTTCGAGACGGAGTTGTCGAGCGCAGCGAACGCACTGAACTCCTCGAACGGAACGATGAGCGGGCTGTTGTCGTCACGGGCGAAGAGGTAGAGCAACTCCGCGTCGCCGAACTGACCTGTCAGCTTGCCGGCTACGGTCGGGTTGTTGATCGAGCGCGGATAGATCGCGTTGATCCAGGTGTCGTAGAGGTTGCTCCCCTCCTGGAAGAACGGACGACTCTCCGGAAAGAAGAGTGCGAACGTGGAGTTCACGTCGATCTGTCCCGCATCCGACTCGATCTGCGAGAAGTCGGGATTGAGCGTGAGCTCCGCGGACGAACTCGACGAGAGCGCATACCTCACGTTGATGCCGACCTCTCCGTCCGGGTCTTCGTTCTCGAAGTCGCCAAGGCCGGGCGTTCCTTCCGAAGGTGGAGCGAGCGCGCCGCTCTGGAACCCGACCACGCTCCCGATCACGTCCACGTTGCTGCCGGGAGTGATCCCGCGAATGCCTTCCAGGTATCCGAACTGACAGAGGAAGCATGGGTCGTCACGATCGAGCGCGGCCCACGAGTATCGTCTGCGCACCTCGCGCTGGTGGTCGCGCCAGAAGTTCACCCGCCACATCTGTTCCGGTCGTCCCTCGAACCTGAGGCTCGCGAAGGGAATCGCGATCTCCACCTGGTACCCGGTCTCCGTGATCCGTCCTTCCGAGAACCAAACCAGGTCGAAGCCCATGTCCTCGCCACCCTCGGACGACATGCGAAGGTCACCCTGGATGCCGAGAGGGTTGACGAAGAACTCGTATCCCCACGAACTATCGCCGTAGGTGTCGAGCATGATTCCGAAGTAGTCGTCCCGCCAGATGTTGTCCCGATCGCTCAAGGTCTTTCGGACCGTGGCGGGATCGTCGGCGGCGATCAGCGCGATGTAGATGTTCGACTCGTCGTAGGTGACCCAGGCCTCGGAGTGGACCGGCGGCTCGATCTGGTCCCCCGGACTGTTCTCGGCGAAACCATCGGCAACCGCGACCCCGACCCACCCGGGGTCGTCCAGCTCGCCATCTATATGGATAGCCCCCGGAGCAGGCGCCACGTGGAGACTTGGATGGAAGGACGGTTCGAAGGCGCGAGCCGCGCCCGCGACGGCACCTACCATGACTAGACCAATGACGACGCGATAGGCACCCATTTCGAGCACGTTGTTTCCCCCTGTCACGACGCTCGCCCCGGCAGGAGGTAGAGACGGAATCAGGCGGCAAGATGTTCGCAGATATCGGCAAGCGACGACACCCGAGAGATCGTCCGGCCAGTGACATCCTCTGCACGCTGGTCAGCCGGCGACGTGTGACGTCACCGACCGGCCGAGCCCGGAGATTCCACCGGAACGGTGTCGAGCTCGTGGAGCTTCCCGTAGCGGAGGACGGTGGCGGGAACTCGAGCGCCGATCACATCCTCGGTGAGGGTCCGCTGTAGGTCGTCGATGCCGGAGACGGGCCTCCCGCCGAAGCTCACGAGCAAGTCCCCCTCCCGCATTCCGGATCGATCGGCCGGACCGCCCGGCTCTACGGAAAGGACTCGGAGTCCATTCTCCCCAGGCAGGCCGAAGGCGCGTACGAACCGCCGATGAACCGACACGTTCTGCCCGCCGACTCCGAGGTAGGCTCGCCGGACCCGTCCCTTCCTCATGATCTCCTGCGCGACGAACTTCGCGGTGTTGACTCCGATGGCAAAGCAGATCCCCTGGGCCGGTCGGATCATCGCCGTGTTCACACCAATCACTCGCCCGGTCGAGTCGACCAGTGGGCCCCCGGAGTTTCCAGGATTGAGGGACGCGTCGGTCTGGATCACGTCATCGATCAGGCGGCCGGACTGCGAGCGGAGTGAACGCCCGAGTGCCGAGACCACCCCAGCCGTCACCGTGTACTGGAACCCGAGCGGGTTCCCGATCGCGATCGCGAGCTGCCCGACCTTGAGGGTCGACGCGTCACCGAGTTCTGCCCCGATCATCTGCTCGCCGTCGATCCGAACCACGGCGAGATCGGTCTCGGGGTCGTCGCCGATCAGGAACGCCTGGCAGGTGCTGCCGTCGATGCGTGCCACCTCGATCCGGGACGCCCCGTGGACGACGTGACTGTTCGTGAGCACGAAGCCGTCCGGCGTGAAGAGGAAGCCCGAGCCCGTTCCCGACTCGGGAGCGCGGGGCGTCTGTCTCGGGCCACGGCCTCGCGGTTTCGAACTCCTTGTTCCGGCCTTGGCCCCACCGCGCTGGACCCGGATCTGCACGACGGACGGGCTGACCCGCTCCGCCGCCTGGCTCACGGCCCGCGAGTAGGCATCGAGCAACGCTCCGTCCCGGTCGTCGAAACCGGGGGCGTCGATCACGTCGGGCGAACTCGACTCGTACGACAGCGACTCAACGCGGATCGATCGGTCCAGGCTGCCGGGACCAACCGCTGCATCAGAACGGTCGTCCTCGCGGCCGCAGTTGGGAGAACTGAGTGGGTAGATCACGGTCCGACTCCTTCGGCTCGTCGTGGTTGGCAAGGGTGGGCAAGAGTTGGACGCTCATTCCGGATGAGGTCTCGATGCCCGGTGCGTTGACGGCATTGGATGCCACCAGCCCGAAGAAGGATTGAGGGTTCCCACTGCCGGGCAAATGCCACCTTGGGGCACTAGGACTGAGCGGCCCGTTCCGGGAGCTGTGCCGGAAGCCGTCCCGAGGACCCGTCGATCGTGACTCCTCGCCCCTGTCCGTTCGCGCCGGATTCGAGTGTCTTCACTCAATTGTGAGGGGAACTATCCACTTGGCCCTACACATGCTTGCGGAATCCGTCGATCTCTTCGTGGATGTCCCTCGATGGACCGGGGGGCACCTCAACCACAGGAGAATCTAGCAGCCCATGTTGAAGAACCATTCCTTCCTTGGTTGGCGACGTACCGTAGGAGCCGCAGCGGTAGCGTTTGCCTTCCTCTCGATGCCAACAGCAGAGCTCTGGGCCGCGGACAACACCGCGACCGGTGACATCGGGGGCGTTGACGCAGACCTGACCGATTCGAACACGTTCACCCTGAACTCGAGCACTCTCGCCCTCGTGAAGGCGGCGTTCCTGAACTCATCGGGAGCAGCGCTATCTTCGGGGAGTTCGGTGCCCAAGGGAACGCTGGTCGACTTCCTCATCTACGTGGACAACTCGACGGGAGTCGGGGTCTCGAACGTGAACATCAGTGACCCCCTGACCGGATTCACCTACCAGGCGAACTCCATCAAGGTCGACAACTCCCAGAACACCGGTGCTACCGCGGCGGCGATCTATGCCTCCGTGGACGGACAGAGCGCGCTCGACGACGGCGTCGACGGAACGGACGTGGCCGGTATCTCCGGCTCGACGATCAGCGCTGGGTCCGGGGCCGGAAACGTCCAGCTCGACATCGCAGCCAGCAAGGTCTGGGCGATCCTGTTCACGGCCTCCGTCGACTAAGAGGGAGAGTGAGGAAGGGAACGCTCGGTCGGGTTCGGACTGAGCCTCTGCCGTGGCGTCATCTCCATCCTCTCATGTGACACCTCCAACTCGGAGACCGTGATCTGGGACAGGCGAAACGACCGTCCCTGGTCGCGATGTTGGGATGTCTCTTCCTACTCGGCGCCCCCCCGCCGGCCCTCGCGGCGGACAACTCAGCATACGGAGGGATCCGTGAGCTGAACAACGGGACGCTCCTTGGCGGAGACGGTACCGGGACGGCAAAGTTCACGATTCACTCAGTCAGGCTCGACCTGGTCAAACAGGCGCGGGACCTGAACGGTACCCTATTGCCTTCGGGCGGTAGCGTGGACGCCGGCTCCGAGATCTACTTCCTCCTCCTTGTCGACAATCCGACTGAGGCCCCTGCCCCTGACATCCGCCTCTCCGATCCCATCAACAGCGATGCATTCGTCTACACGCCGGGTTCGCTCGAGATGAGCGTCGTCCCGACCGGGACCGACCCAATGGCCGGCCCTTGGACGCCACTCACCGACGAACTGGATCCGGCCGGAACCGCAGACTACGGATCCATAACGACGAGTGTAGTTGATACGATCGACAGACTGACGTTCGGGGCCGATCCGGAGCAGACGAATCTCCGGTACCAACTGGAGGCGGGTCACCAGCTGGTGGTTCGCTTCCGAGTGAGGGTGAAGTGATGCGCGGGCGATTCGGAAGAATCAGTCCGCATCGCGGATACCCTGGGTGGGCCAAAGCACTCGACCGCGTGTTCTGGTTCCTCGTGATGATTCTCGCTCTCGCGCGACCTCCCGCGGCCACATCTGCGACGATTCAAAACGAAGCGTCTGGAAGCTTCGGAGGGCTCGAGCTCGGAGCGGCATACGGAACTGTCGTGCTGAATCGAGTTGGTGGCCCGGTATCGGCCGCCACCTTCGAGGTGACTCCGTCGGAGCTGCCACTCCATGGGAGACAGCGCTCGGTCCGCCTCTCCCTGCTCCTCGTCCTCCGGGATGGCGACCTGGGAATCGAAGTGCTCCGGGTTGGCCTGGGGCCCGGACTGACGGGAGTGGACCTCACGGCCATGGTGGACGCCCAGGGGGACACCCTGACGGCCGCCACGGACCCGTCAGGGACTCCGGAGGAGGATGCCCGGTATGCGAAGGAGATCACGGGTGAGAACGTCCTGCAGGTGCGTTTCCCGCATCCCTGGGCTGTCTCTCAGGCCGCACTCGACTTGTACCTGACCGTAGACGCTGTGGGACCTGCGGGATCCGTCCCAATCGAGGTCCAGCTCGCGGCTGGGAGCAAGACGAGCGACGCCGTCGTCGGCGATGCCAACGGCGATCCGTCGGACGGCGATGCCGGCGAGATCCAGATCCTGTCGGGAGTCGACCCTGATCGCTCGGTTGTTTATGCAGAACCCCCTGTCATCCTTGCAGATGACTTCCAGGAAGCGACCGTGGTCGCGATCCTGGTGGGGGCGGATGGAGTGCCCTATCCGGGGAAGGAGGTCCGATTCGAGTCCTCGCGTCCTGGCCTGGAGACCCTTGTCCAACCCACTCAGCCGACCGATGCCAACGGCCGTGTCACCGCCCGGATCCGTTCTGGCGCCGTGGGAGTCTCGACTCTCATCGCCACGGACGTGACGGACGGGATCACCTTGGGAGACCAGGCCACCGTGGCCTTCACCCAGGGGGCCGTGCTCAGCATCGAGAAGTCAGGCGGCGCGGACAACGTGACTCCTGGTGACATCGTCACCTACAGGATCGAGATCGACAACCAAACCGACCGTACAGCCACAGGCGTCCAGATTCTGGACACCCCGCCGGAGGGCTTCCAGTACCTCTCGGGGAGCGCCAGACTCGACGACCAACGGCTGGAGGACCCCACCCGCGGCTCCAGGCTCCGCTTCTCCATCGGAGACGTAGCGTCGAACGAGATCGCGATGATCGACTCCCTGCTCACCCTGTCCGCGGCCGAGGTGGAGGCTAGCTCGGGCCCCTTGGCGAGAGCTGCAAGCGGCTCGGCTCCGGCTCGCGTGCTGACCTATGCACTCGTGGCGGGGGCGAACACACGTCCGGGCACCTACGACAACACAGCGGTCGCAGTGGACGCGTGCGATGAGTGTGAGATATCCAACCGATCGAGCACTTCGGTCGACGTCGTGCCCGACGACCTCTTCGATCGGAGCCTGATCGTGGGTAAGGTCTTCGAGGACGAAAACCGGAACGGGCGTCAAGATTCGGCCGAGCCGGGGATCGGCGGTGTTCGGGTGGTCCTCGACGACGGCAGCTATTCGGTCACGGACCCCCACGGGCGGTACCACCTGACCCGGGTGACCCCGGGACAGCGACTGGTGAAGGTCGACACCGCCGCGTTGGGGAATGACGTGGAGATCGACGAGGGTCCGACCCGTGTCCTCTGGATCTCACCCGGCCTCCTCGGACGAGCCAACTTCGGCGTCCAGCGGAACCGAAACGAGGTCCAGATCGGCTCACCGGCGATTCACGGACTCGAGTACCGGGCCGAGCTGACACCCCGCCCGGTCGAAGTCATCGGCTACGTGTCCGGAGACCAAGCCCTGGTCAACGGCACCCCCGCCGACCTGACGGGCTGCGATGCGATCCCCAGACTGAATACTACGAGTGTAGTCAATCTGTCGTCCGCTCCTGTCTATCTAGTCGTTCCGTTCGAGCTCGTCGCCGAGGAGACCGTTGGCCAGGCCAGCTGGTCACTCCAGGTGCGCACGTTGGATGGGACCGTGGTCGGCAGTCGGGGTGGCGACGGAACGATGCCTCGATCCGCCGAGGTCGAGATCCGCTCCGACGAGGTCGTCGCACCGGACGGACTTCAGTACCGTCTCGACGTTCGGTACCAGGATGGGACGATCCGGTCCACGTCGTGGCGCCGTCTCGGAGTCCAGTTGATCACCCAGGCCCACTCTCTCGGGACTCCGGGCCTGGTCGACGAGTTGGGGTCGAGCCACGAGGGGGCCCGAGCAGAGGTTGGGGGCGAATCCGTGTCGCTGGAAGGCGACGGGCGGTTCCAGACTCTTTGGTCCGCATCTGGGTCGGACCTGTCCATCGAAGTCGAGCGCTCCGGGGGAAGCCGAAGGGCTGCGCTGATCGAGATCCCGGACCTGAGCTTGGGCAGCGCGTCTCGGGAGACCCTGGGATGGGACGACGCTCGAGTTCGGCTGGCGTCGGTGGCGGACTATATAGATAGCACCTCGATCTCGGTGGTAGACACCCTCTCTCTCCGGACGGCGCCGGGCAACCGGGTCTGGGTGGATGGCGAGTGGAGGGTGCCGGACGTCGATGGCAACCTGGCACTGCCGGTCCAGGTTCCTATCGGTTCGGAGCGGGTGGGCGTCTTCGTCGAGAGCGCTCAGGGGTTCCGGCAGATCTACGATCTGGACCTCGGGGTCGCGGTGTCGGACACCACCGGCACCCCGATCGTGTTGGCGCCAGGCGTCCCCGAGCTGTCGGTCGACCTTCCGTCCAGCGGCGTCCTCTCCAGTCCCGTGCACCTCATCCGGGGGAAGACCGCTGCGGCGAACCGCGTGTTCCTGAACGGCGAACCGGTGGAGGTCGCATCCGATGGCACCTTCGCGGGCCGAGTAGAGCTCCCGATCGGGAAGAGCCAGATCTCCGTCGAGGTGGAGGCACCGGACGGGTCACGGGGTTCCATCACTCGCGACGTCGAAGTCAGCGGATCCAGGTTCTTCCTCATCGCCCTCGCCGACGGCGTAGTAGGCAGGATGAAGACGACAGGCGACCTGGCCGGAGCGGGCGCCGAGGAGCGGAACGAGACCTACACCGAGGGCCGGCTCAGCTACTACCTCGAAGGGAGCGTTGCCGGCAAGGTGATGATCCGATCCCATTTCGACACTCGTAGTAGACGGCTGGATGACCTATTCAACGATCTCGATGAATATGATGAGGCACGCCTTCTCACCTATCTCGACCCGGATGAGACGTATCCGATCTTTGGTGACCAGAGCACCGAAGGACGGGCGGCAGACACCCCCGGCAAATTCTACCTAGCGGTCGAGTCCGAGGTCGCGGATCTACTATATGGAAGCTACCCGATCCAGTGGACCGGGACCGAACTCTCCTCCGTCCGGCGTGTCCTCCATGGGGCACGGGTCCGCCTCGAATCCCCGGCTCCGCCGGAGTTCCGGACCGAGGTCGAAGGCTTCCTTGCCGAGGACGAACGGATCCAGTCCGAGGTCCGCCTCGCCGGAACCGGGGGGTCGCTCTACTACCTCCCACACGAGGACATCGTCGAGGGAAGCGAGATCGTGACCCTGGTGGTCCGCCATGACCAGACCGGACTCCCGCTCGCGGAGATCCCGGCGACCCGAGGGGTCGACTATCAGATCCGCTATCCAGAAGGAAGAATCTGGTTCGAGACCCCCGTCCCCTCGGTCACCGGCTCCGGAAGGCTGCTCGGATCGGAACTCCTCCCCGGCCACCCGGTGGAGATCCATGTCGTCTACGAGACCGCCGATCCCGGCCGTGACGGTTCGGTCGCTGGCGTCCGGGCGACCCAGCACCTGGGCCGTCATCTGACTCTCGGGGGAACATATGTTCGCGAGCGTCTCGGAACGAAACGCCACGAGCTCATCGGCCTCGACGCCGAGGTTCACCTCCCCTACTCGAGGCTGGTGGCGGAGTGGGCCCGCTCGGACCGGGCCGACTCCCTGAGCTACGCCAGCATCGACGGCGGACTCGACTTCTCCGAGCTGACACCGGGGGGAGGGACTCGGGCGGAGGCATGGAAGGTCGCCGGCGAAGTCGACCTCGGCAAGGCTCTGGGTGGGCGGTACTCGCTCCGGACCGGCGCCTACGTGCGGCGGATCGAAGCAGGCTTCCGAGAGGGTGACGCTTGGGCAGCTGGAGGGACCGGAGTCCGGTCGACGGTTGGCGCCGGAGCTGGGATCGATATCGGCGGGTCCGCTCTTGGGTCGCCGGTATTTGGCTCGCCGCTCGGTGCCGGGTCCGGTGGATCGATGTTCGGCAGGTCGTCCCTCTCCGGATCGGCAGCCGCCAGGTCGGCCTTCGGGACATCGCCACTCGGCACCTCCGGAACCGCATCTGCCTCGCTCGGGTCGGGTAGTGTCACCGGCTCCTCCGGGGCGACCCAGTTCGGCGTCGGAGTCACGGCCGGCACAGGTCGATTGGGGACCGCCGAGGTCCGGACGGACCGATGGGAGGCCATCGATCCGGACGTTGGCACCGAGGTCGCACTCGAGAGCCGAAGTTCGGTCGGAATCGCGACCCCGGCCGGCCGGCGGATCCAGCTGGCGGCTCAGCTCCAAGCGTTCCGGTCCGAAGACGGCGAGGGCCGAGAAGTCCAGAGCCAGGACGACGCAGGCGTCGCCCTGCGGGCCCGGATCCTCGGCGACCTCATGGGAACCGTGGCCGCAGAAAGCGCCGTCGACGGCGGAGGCCGAAAGCGCGCGACGGCCGGTCTCGACTATCCGCTCGGCAATCTCAGAGTCGGTCTCTTCGGCCGGACCGCCGACGAAGGCGAGTCGGCCTGGGGCTCGGTCCGCTACGACCGATCCGGACGGCTCTACTTCGTCGAGGCGGGAAGCGACTGGATCGGAGGTTCCCGCGAGATCCGAACCACGTGGGGTGCGCGCCAGGATCTCGGCCGGGCGACGACGATCTACTCCGAGTATCGATGGGTCCGCACCGAAGAGGACGACCGAGCGCTCGAGGTATGGGGTGCGGAGCGTCGTTGGGACCTGGCCGAGGGGCTCGCGATCCGGGCGACCGGCGAGCACAGTCGCACCGACGTCGTGGGCGGAGACCTCCAACGCAGCGCCCTCGCGGGCGAGGTTTCTTGGAGCGACCCGGAGCGGATCGAGGCCCGAAGCCGAGGCGAGGTCCGGTTCGAAGAAGGCTCCACGGATGCACCGGGGGCCGGACTCCGCCGGATCCAGTACAGCACCGACAACCAGATCCAGGTGTCGCTCGATCCGGATTGGTCACTGCTCGGCCGAAGCCGGTTCAGCCGAACCCAGGATCGGAACGCCGACGAGGCGCTGGCTTCGCTTTCCGAGCAGAGCCTCGGCCTGGCTTACCGGCCGATCGCGACGGATCGCGTCGATGCTCTAGGCAGGTACAGCCATCGGAACGATCAGCGGCCTGGGTCCGCGGACTGGGGCACCCGGGTCAGAGACATCGTCTCCGTGGAAGGTGGCTATGAGGTCGTACCAGACATCGAGCTACTCGGTCGGTACGCCGCACGTTGGCAGGAAACTCACCTCACCGAGACCCAAAAGGTCCGGACACTCACGCATCTCTCTGCGGTCAGGCTCGAACTCGAGATCTACGGCCCGCTCGGCCTGGGCACGGAGTACCGCATCTTCGCGCAGCGCGAGGCGTCCGACCGAAAGCGAGGTTGGCTGAGCGAACTCACGATCGATGCATCGCGCTACGCCAGGGTGGGTCTGGGCTACGACTTCACAGACTTCGAAGACGACCTCGACGCGGAGGACGACTACACCAAGCAGGGCTGGTTCCTAAGGCTGCAGGGACGGTACTAGATGGGTACGTTGCTCGACCGACCGGACAGGATCTCCGCGCGCTACATGAAGGTGGCGCTGGGTGAGTCGCTCCTCGCAATCGTGGCGGCGCTCCTCTTCTTCACGGCGTTCTTGGCGATCCTCGAGATCGCATTCCCATCGGGCGTGGGATTACGCGCGATGCTCGAAGCCGACACGGGCCAGGCGATCGAGTCGGAGAAGAGCGGACAGCGAAGAATGTACGCAGATGGACTCGATACCGTCGTTGGGCGACTCGCGGCCCGACGCAACGATGTGAGGACCAAAGCACACGAGTCCGTGGTATGGGACGCTGCGGCACTCGGCATGTCCCTTCACAACCGCGAATCGGTGCAAACGCTCGACAATGCTGCGGCGACGATCGACTTCGAGGCGAACGGATCGATCGATCTCGGCCCAAACACCCTCGTCGTCCTGTCCGACCACGAAGAAGAGATCTTCTCGAAGCGTCGCCGGTCCACGCTGCTCGTCCTCGACGGATCGCTGCGCGGTCACCTCTCGGGCAACGAGGATGTGGGATACGTCCAAGTCGAAGTGCCTGCCGGAAACGGAATGATGCAAGTGCGACCGGCCGAGGGTGAGTCCGGGGAGGTGGTGTTCCGGATCGACGTTTCCGAAGATCGGACCGCTACCGTCACCGTCGAGTCCGGACGTGCCGAAGTGGTCGGTGGCGAGGACGTTCTGACCATCGGCGAGAACGAAGCGGCCCAACTCCTCGACATCGCGCTGCCCCCGTCGATCGTCCGGCTTCGTCAGGCGCCGCGAATCTCCCTTCCGATGTCCGGACAACGCTTCCTCTTCCAGGACGAGCAACCGGAAGTCGAGCTCCGGTGGACACGGGTATCGGGGACGGACACATACCATTTGATCGTCGCCCGCGACGCATCGTTCGAACAGGTCTCCATCGACCGCTACGTCTCCGGCGTCGGCGTCGTCCTGCCGGGGCTCCCGGAAGGTTCGTACTACTGGTCCGTTGTCGGCGTTTCCCATCCAGGGTCGTCCGAGGAGCTCACCTCCCGATCCGAGAGCACGTTCCGCATCTCGCGCGACACGCGACCACCGAAGCTGGAGTGGCAGGTGTCCGCGCCGCACGCCGCGAGCGCCCCTGGTCACGCGAGCGACGGTGCCAACCGGGGCGGAAGCCCGGCCCGCGGTGCGGTCAGCGGTGTACCTAGCGGTCTCCTTAGCGGTGCGACAGGCAGTGTCGTCGCCGGGCATGCGGCTCACGCCGAAGTGGTCGTCCGAGTGACGGGACGCGCGGAAGCAGGCAGCCGAGTTCGAGTTGCTGGCGTCGAAGTGACCCTCGACGCTTCAGGTGCATTCTCTCGAGACGTCCCGTTGCTACTAGGCCCGAACGTAGTCTCGGTCGAAGCGATCGATCGCGCAGGGAACGTCTCCATGGAGTCTCGAGTCGTGAACAGGAGTCGATGATGCACTTCCCGATCCGTTTCAAGATCCTCCTCGCACTCCTCGCGGTCGTCTCGGTCGTCGTGACCGTGATCACGTACACCATGGCGAATCTGTTCCACACCGACAAGACCGCCTACATCCACGATTTGACCTCGGTCATGGCGCTTCGCGCTGCCGACGAGACGAGGTCCCTCCTACAGGGATACCGCGAGAGACTCCAAACCTATGCGATCGTGCTCGCCGAGGAGTCGGTGTCCGAGGAGCGGCGGTTCGAGATGGTGCGATCTCTCATGGAAGGCTTCCCTGAGTGCGTCGCCATCACACTCTGCGACGAATCGGGCGCACCGTACTCGACCATCTATGACGGAGAGACTCTCGATGCCGCAGGGCTGGACAAGAACGCGCTCAGCACGGAGCTCGAGTCGCTCGGTGTG
Organism: Candidatus Eiseniibacteriota bacterium; assembly: GCA_020633975.1. Classification (GTDB taxonomy): domain Bacteria; phylum Eisenbacteria; class RBG-16-71-46; order CAIMUX01; family CAIMUX01; genus JACKCR01. The sequence goes on from JACKCR010000002.1 coordinate 2,814,505, forward strand.
CCCTGGGAACGTCTCGCCCACGGCGAGCCGTACCTTCGCGCGACATCGTTCTCGGACCGACTGCCGTCGTTCGTCCTCGCGACCCCGATCGGGAATGGCGAGAACGCGGCGACCTCGGGTTTCGTCTGCGGAGTGCTAGACAACGACGGCCTGGTGCGGTCGTCCCTTCGTTCGGGATTTGACAGCTTCATTTGCGACAACCGCGGCGTCCTCCTGTCTCACCGGGATCCCGATCGGGTCCGGAACCACACGCAGCCGGACTGGCTACCGGGCCTGTCCTCGCTGGCCCTGGCCCGTGGAATCACGAGGGAGTTCGTCGTCCAAGAGAAGCCGATGGTTGGGGGCTTCGCGTCGTCGGGCTTCGACGGCGTCATCACCGGTGTGCAGATTCCCAAGAGCGTTGCCTACCTCGCCTCCCGTGACCTACTCAACCGACTGCTCTTCGTCGCTCTCGCACTCATGCTCTTCGCGGCCCTGGGCGCTCTTCTCGGAGCGCGCACGATCACGGCACCACTGGAACGACTCGCCCAGGCGACCCGCCGGGTTGGACGAGGAGAGTTCGACGTCCAGGTAGAAGTGGCAGGCCGGGACGAGATCGGCGGGCTCGCATCCTCCTTCAACCGGATGGCCTCGGAACTGGAGACGCGCGACGCAGCTCTCCATCAAGCTCAGGCACAGCTCGTTCAGTCCGAGAAGATGGCTGCGTTCGGCCAGCTCGGTGCGGGTATCGCACACGAGGTGAAGAACCCGCTCGCCGGTATCCTGGGATGTGCGCAGCTCTCCCTCCGTACGGCCGAGGATGGAACTCCGCTCCACGCGAACCTCAAGCTCATCGAGAAGGAGACGCGTCGCTGTAAGGACATCATCGAGAGCCTCCTCAAGTTTGCGCGTCAGGAGAAGGCGGAGCTGCGTCACACGTTGCTGGGGCCAGTGGCCGAAGACGCGGCAACCATCGTCCGCCACCAGCTCGAACTCGCCCAGGTTCACCTCGATGTCGTCGTCGACCCAGATCTTCCCTATGTCCTAGCCAACGCGAATCAGATCCAACAGGTGCTCATGAACCTGATGATCAACGCCCAGCAAGCCATGGCCGGCGAGCCCGGCCGCGTCCAGTTGCGGGTCACCACGGCCGACGGCCCGCTCCCTGGATCGAATGACCCAGCCACGCAGCAGGTGGTTGTTGTAGTGCAGGATGACGGGCCTGGGATCCCTCCGGAACACCGTGAGCGGATCTTCGAACCGTTCTTCACGACGAAGCCGAGTGGAGTTGGCACGGGACTCGGGCTTTCCGTCAGCTACGGAATCATTCGGGATCACGGCGGCGCCATAACCGTCGAGAGCGAAATGGGAGTCGGAACCGAGTTCCGCCTGGCCTTCCCGATCGTTGGTTCCGATAGAAAGGAAGGTACGGGACCCGAGGTCCCCCCGGCGGCCGCAGCCTGAGCATTGCCAACCGAGAGTAGAGAGGCGCCATGGACGATCGAGTACTCGTGGTCGACGACGAAGAGACCCTGCGGATCGTGATCTCGCAGGTACTCCAGGCGGATGGCTTCGAGGTCACGACCGCGGCAAGTGGCGAAGAGGCATTCGCTCTCTTCCGAGCCGATCCGTTCTCCCTCGTCATCACGGACATCGTGATGGGGAAGATGTCGGGCATCGATCTACTCGAGCGCGTCAAGTCCATGGAGAGCGAGACCAACGTCATCGTCATGACGAGCCATGCTTCTGTGGACACCGCAGTTCGCGCACTCCGAAATGGCGCCTACGACTACCTGGTCAAACCTTTCGATGACATCGAGCTCATCTCCGCCGTAGCCCGACGAGCACGTGATGCGAGGCGGCTGATGGATCAGAACCGGATTTTGGTCGAGCAGCTCAAGATCACCACGGCGGAACTCCAGAGCATCAACGTCCAGCTCCGCGAGGCCGCGATTCGTGACGGTCTGACTGGACTCTTCAACCACCGGTGTTTCCGTGAGCGACTCGATGCCGAACTCAAGTCCTCCGAGCGAAGCGGGGCGCCTGTATCGGTCGTCCTGGTCGACGTGGACCACTTCAAACACTTCAACGACCTGAACGGCCACCTCGCCGGCGACGAGTGCCTCCGCTTCGTCGCCAGATGTCTGGAGACGGTCGTTTCGCAGGTCGGCATTGCCGCCCGATACGGAGGCGAGGAGTTCGTCCTCGTGCTTCCGGGTTCCGACGCAGAGGCCGGGTACGAAGTGGCGGAGCGTCTTCGAGTGGAGATCGAACGCGCGGACATTCCGCAGGCACAGACCCAACCTCTAGGACGCCTCACCGTAAGCGCCGGCGTCTCGACGAGCCCGAGCGACGGCGAGAACGCGAACGCCCTCATCGAACGTGCGGACGAACGACTCTACGCCGCGAAGTCAGCCGGACGGAACAACGTCCAGGGGCCGTACGCGGATACGGCACGGACCGGCACCGACGGCTGACCGGGCCATGAGACCGGCACGGCCGGTCGAGTTCGCCCCACGCACCGGCACGGACGATCGCGTTTGCCGGGCACCGGTACCGGTCGAGTTGGCCCCACGCACCGGCACGGAAGGCTGACTTCGCGCACGCACCGGCCCGGACACCGATCCGCTCCGATTCAGAGCCGCTAGCGGACTTTGACCTCGAAGAGCAATCCCAAGGCCGAGTTCGCGGGGATGTCGAGCTGGAGGTTGGCGGCACTCTCGTCCCCGGCATCGATCGTCTTCGTCCCCGCCGTGTAGCTCACGGCGTCCCCGTCCACCGCATCCGTTCCAGCCGAGGCCGCCTTGGCCGCAGTGAAGATCGACTGTTCCTCGGTCGTCGTACACGATCCCGCGATGCAAGCGGAGGCGGAACTATCGACACGGATCGACCCGGATTGGTACTCGAAGGCGGGATCGAGCACGTCCTGGAGGCTGATATCCGTACGTGCCGGACCGGGGTTGGTGATGTAGAGCAGGTAGAGCACATCTGCTCCTCGTGGCAACACCGCCCCATGAGCGATCGGAGTTCCATCCGGAAGGAAGGCTCGCTTCGTGATCCCAAGCGTGAGTCCCGTGCACGAGGTTTCAAAGGCCCCCTGGTCCGGCGCCAAGCCGTTGTAGAGACCGCCGTCGCTTCCGTTCATGTCCGGCTGGGACCCACCGAGGTCCAGGCCGACGTTGATGCAGGGGCTCGTACATTCCGTGAGCGAGAGGTCACCGTTCCCTGAGTCGACGAAGAGAGGATCGACGTTGAGGTCGGTCGCATCCAGACTCACGTTGGAGCGTCCGCTCCCATTGGACGGATTCGTCGATGCGTCGGTGACGTTGTTGTGCGACTCGGTCATCGTGCCGGTCGACACGTAGATGCCGTAGGTGGCATTTCCGGTGACGATGTTGTTCCTGAGATTTGCGCCGAGCCCCGCGACCGTGATTCCCGGACCGGACAACGCTCCATGCACGGTGTTGTGAAGGAAGTCATTGTCGTTCGCTGACGGCCCACTCGTATCGTCACTCAGAATCACTCCACTCGCGTTGTCGACGAAGTAGTTTCCGGCAACCAGGAGCCCGTTCGTCGACGAGTCGAGACCGTAGCCGCTGTTGTCCCGAACCGTGTTCCCGAGAACTTCGTCTCCCGCTCCCGACCGCACGGAGACGACTCCGTCGCTGCCGTTCTCCGCGATCAGGTTCGCTTCCCCTGCGCCAAGCCCTCCGATCACGATGTTGGAAGGATCGTTGAAGTTCGCGACATAGATTCCGTCGTTTCCGTTCCCGAGCGTGGTCTCGGAGCCGGTCACGCCGACACCGATGTGGTTGCCGAGGATGGTGACGTTCTTTGCGAAGTCGGTGATGTCGATCCCTCTCGCGCCGTTCCCGGAAATGACGTTGGCTTCGCCGGGAGCACTGCCCCCGATCGTGATCCCGTCTCCGGCCGACATCTTGATTCCAGGGCCCATGTTCGCGATCTTCGCCGTGCCCGTACGGTCCGTACCGATCTTGTTCCCGAGGATAGTGACGTCAGCAGTCGAAGTGCCGACCGAGATTCCAGCTTCGGTTGCGTTCGATCCGTTCCCCGATACCACGTTTCCTTCGCCGGCACCGGATCCTCCGATCACGGTTCCGGTCGCACTGCTCGTCACCCAAACTCCGAAGTCGAGATTCGAGCTCGCACTCGCCCCGAGGGCGTCCGTCCCGACGTAGCACCCGAAGATCGAGTTGTTGGTCGCGGACGCACCCGTGACCGCGATCCCGGTTCCAGTGAACCCGTTGACCACGATCTCCCGCACAGTAACGCCGTCAGCCTGGAGCGAGAGTCCGGTCGCCGCAAGGGCATTCCCGTGGATCTCCACTTCCGGACCCAACGAGTTCGAGTCCGTGCCGAGATTCGCGCCCAGAGTCGACCCGTCCAGCGTCGTCCCGTCATCGGAGAGTGCAGGGAGAGCGGCCAGAGGTACGATTCGCCACCAGCTGTCGAGGCCGGATGACTGGTTCGCGACCTCCTGCATCCGGAACTCGCTCGAGTTCGCGGTCGTTCCGTTTGCGGATCCGATGGCGTTCGCGTTCTTGAGGAACTGGCGGAGGCTCCCCTGGTCGCTGCGCGCCGAGTCGGCAACTCCATCGTCGGCCGTTCTCACGATGAGATTGTAGGCAAAGCCGAAGTCGACTCCGGTGACGTTCCCGCCGCTCACCGTGACGCTGACGTACGTATCTCCCGGGCCGGCGTCGTCTCCAGTATCGGTGTCATCCGCGGTTGCGCTTTGACCCCCGTACGACGCGGAACCACTGCCCCATGTCATTTCGGGCAGAGGATAGGGCCAGGTGCCGGGAACGGTGCCGTTGAGCCCGCCTCTGGGCGGCGAGTCGGTGTCGCCGATCGTCGCGGAGCGAACTCGCACCTCGTAGTTGCCGTCGGGAATGCCGGTGAAGGTGAAGGTTCCTGTCGCGCTGCGACCTGTCGCGGTGGACGCGAGAAACGCGTCGCTGTCATCTGCGTCGTAGAGTTCGACATCGACAGAATCGAGCAGGGCGTCCGCGACGCCACCGTCGTAGGCGGAAGCGGTGCCCGCAAAGTCGACATCCTCGAATACGCGACCGGTAATCGAGTAGGCGGGGAGCGCCGTCACCGTGTACCACGCCGAGAACTCGGAGGTGTTCCCGTAACCGCCGGCTGGAATGCTGTCGGTCGTCGTCGCAGTGAGCACATCCCCGGCCGAGCCGGAGAAACTGTGGCTGAACGACTCCGATCCCGTGCCACCGTGACTGACGGTGACCGCGGATGCGAACGCCTCGCCTTCCCCGTTCGTGGCGTCGACACCGTTCGGGTTCGTGAAGAACTCGATCCGGTAGTCGCCAGCCAAGGTCGCACCGAGATCGAGGGTGAAGTCGACAGTGACCGTCCCCCCCGACTCTGTCGCGGATGTGATGGCCGGGAAGTTACGGAGATCGTTCGGACCGCTGTCGTCATCGTCCGGATCGTTGCCTGTCACGCCGTCCTCACTGAGATCGATCCCGATACTCGTGTTCCCGAAGACTGCGTTGCCGAGCAGCGCGTTCTCGATCGTGGTAACTCCCAGCATCTCGATCCCGGTGAAGCCGCTGTTCGCGATGATGTTCCCTTCACCTGAGCCCGTGCCGCCGAGAGTGTTGGTAGCGGCCCCTCCCCCGAACATGATTCCCGAGTTGTCGTTCCCGAGGGCCGTGGTTCCGTCACTCCCGACGCCGATGTAGTTTCCCTGTACGACGTTCCCGGTGGTTCCGGCGTCCCAGAACTCGATCCCGTAGTTCCCGTTTCCGGAGATGACGTTCCGCTCGGCCGCCGTCGAGCCTCCGATCACGTTGCCGCTCGAGCCTCCGACGACCCGGAGACCGGAGCCGCCGTTTCCGCGGTCGACCAAGCCGGTGACGTCCACGCCGAGGTAGTTGCCCAGGAACGTATTGCCATCTGAGTTGTCGACGAGAATCGCGTTGCTGTCGAAGCGGTTGATCACAAGCCCAACAATCACGTGGCTGCCGCCCGCGGCATCGAAGTACAACCCGCCCGCTCCGCCACCCGCTCCACTCCCGTCCAGCTCCACCTCCGGACCGCTCGCATTCGTGTCTCCGATGTTCGCGGTCTGCGTGGAGGCATCGATCCGCATCGGGTCGATGAGGCCAGTCAGCGCTGACAGTGGCTGGATCGTGAACTCACCGTTCCCTGTCCCGTCGTAGTTTGGATCGGCGGACCGCCCCAGGGGATCTGCGTCACTCGGGATCATGAAGACGGAGGTTTCCGCACCAGAGGTGAGCCCTGCCTGGGCCAGGCTTGCCTGGTCCGTGAGCAAGTTCGCGTTGAGGATGAACTGCCGCAGCGACCCCTGCCCCGAGTCGTTCGTGTTCACGACCGTATCGAAGTTGAACCCGAAGTCGACATCCGAAACATCCCCGCTCGACGCATCCGCTGTCACGATCGACTGCGTGGTGACGCCCGCGGGGGCCTGGAGATCGAGGAGGGTGTCGGAGCCGGAGTTGGCCCCGGCATCGACGCTGGACGGTTCTTCGCCTCCGACGGTCTTCGCGCCGTCTCCGGACGACTCTCCCCAGCCGTCTGCTCGAAATGTCTGCACGGCGACTTCGCTGCCGTCGCTCCCCGTGCGCACGGAGGTGACGGTCGAGTTCACCACGCGAACGGTGTAGCGGGCCGGCGTGAGGCCGGCAAACGAGTAGCTGCCATTCGCAGCCGTGGTCGTGGTCGTGACGTACTCGAGGGAGGTGTCATAGAGCTCGACCGTGACGCCACCGCGTTCGATGGTGTATCCGCCAGCACGGGCGTTGGCCGCCGTGAGGTCGGCTCCGCTCCCTCCGCCGTAGTTCACGTCCTCGAACACCGTCCCGGCGATCGAGTACAAGGTTCCGGCGACTGCCGTGCGTGTGTCCGAGAACTCGGATGTCGATCCGAACGTGCTTCCCGAGTATGCAATCGTCGTCGCCGTGAGGATGTCACCGGCCGAACCCGAGAAGGAGTGCGAGAACGCAGTTGACCCCGTACCGCCATGGCTGACGGAGTCCGCTCCCGCAAACACCTCTCCTTCGCCGTTCCCCGACGGGTCCGCGCCAGACGGGTTGGCAAAGAACTCGATCCGATACGTTCCGGCGGGGACATCGAGCGTGTAGTCGACGTAGACGGTGCCGCCGGATTCTACTGCTGACGTGAGTACTGGGAAGTTGAGCTTTCCGTTTGGACCAGAGTCCAAGTCTCCGGAGTCGTTCTCCGTCACGCCGTTGTCGGAGATGTCGATGGCGAGGTCTCCGTTCTGTGCGATCGAGTTCGAGACGATTGCGTTCCCGGATCCCGCCGTTGCGTCGAGGGCGATGGCGTTGAACGTGGTGCCTGCAATCCGGTTGGGCGCGTTCGTCTCCGTGCCACCGATCAGCGTTCCGGACACTCCGTCATAGAGGTAGACGGCGGACGCGCCGGTGCCGAGGATCGTGGTCCCCGCGGCATCCCAACCGATTAGGTTTCCTTGGATCACGTTGCCGGTGGATCCGACGCCTTCGATGAAAACGGCTTCGTACGTACCGGCGATGACGTTTCCGTCGCTCGACCCGGTTCCGCCGATCGTGTTGTTCGCGCCCGCGACGTAGAATGCGTCCGAGCTCGAGCTGACTCCACTCGTTCCAGCGGAGTTCGTTCCAAGGTAGTTTCCGGCGATGACGTTCCCATCGCTCTCCAAGCTGATGAGCACGCCGCTCGCAAAGCGGTTGATGGTGAGTCCGCGGATCTCGCAGTCGTTCGCACTGATCCCGATGGCCGTCTCGCCACTCGTGGCGGATCCATCGATCTCGATGACGGGTGTTCCGGCGTAGCCGGATTGCGTCGTTCCGTCGATCGTGATGGCTCGGCTGAGATAGGGGAGCCCGGAGGCGACGGGAATCGTCCAGATCCCTCCGGAGTAGTTGGGGTCTCCAGTCGAGAGGGCGAACTCGATGGTGTGAGGCTCGCTCACGTCCCCGTTCGCGTCATTGATCGCACGACGGAGAGATCCCACTCCGGTGTTGCTGGTGTTCGAAACCGTGAACGTCGAAGCGGCGGCGGGTTCCACCGAGGCGAGGATCAATGCCAGCAACAAGAGGGTCAGGAAGGGCAAGGCTAGAGTCAGGGCAAAGAGTTTGCGCGGAGTCCGGACGGCCGAGGCGAACTCACGACTCGGCGCGTCGAGTGGAGCACCGACCGGAGCGCCGGACGCGACGGACGCGGCGAAGGCGAACGCAAGACGCGACCGCGCCCTGCGACGCATCGCCGTACTAGTCGCCCCTTGGTGCGTGAAGATGAGATCCCAGCCGGTCATCCTGAGCTCGAGTTGCGAAGAGCGTCGGGGGCTCGCGGGTCATCCTTGGCCCAAACGATCCATCGTCTTCTCTAGTATCGACATGCGGGCGCTCGAGCTTGAACTTCGGGTAGGAATGGAGCAGAGTCGCGCCTGCCGGCACATGCAAGCCTAAAGACATGCCAACAATTGACTTAGCCACGCATCAGTGGAGATTCAGCCCTCGACGGCGCCAAGCGCGCGCAGCTCCCGGAAATCCAGGATCTCGATCCGGCTCCCGTCTACCTCGATCCACCCGCTCTCGCGGAACCGTCGCAACGCCCGGGAGAGCGTCTCGCCGACGGTTCCGAGGCTCGCCGCCAGCTCCGATTTGGGGATCTCTAGCTCGACTGTGGAACTCCCGGCACTCTGGGAAGCCTCGATGAGGAAGCGAGCCAACCGGGCCGACACGTCCTTCGTCGCCAAGTCCTCGATCCGTTCCATGAACTCACGGATCCAACGCGAGAGCCCACTGATGACCTTGAGCGAGATCATCGGATGCTCCCGGATGAGTTCTAGAAACTCTCCCCGAGGAAAGAACGCCACTTCGGATGGCTCGAGAGCGATCGCGCTGGCCGGGAACTCCCCGAGCTCGAAAGCCGCAGCTTCCGCGAAGAGTTGGCCGGGAGCGACGAAGTGCAGCACGTAGACCTTCCCGTCCGCGGTCTCCTTCGCGATCTTCATCCGCCCGTCCAGGAGCACGTAGATGCCGGTAGCGGGGTCCCCTTCCTGGAAGAGGGCAGCTCCCTTCTCTACTTTCCGGACCGTAGCGATCTTCTCGAGCGCTCTCACTTCGGCGTCGTCGAGCTTCTGGAACAGGGCCGTGCGGCGAAGCGGCGTCTTGTGACTCATGGGCCAATAGATACCGTCCACCCGCGGGGAGCGCAAGGTCGGGGGCAGGCCGGCCCGGTACGAACGTCGGCCCCATCGCCGGCCCCAACGCCGGCCCCCGATCGAGCTACTTCCGGCTGTAGGACAGGAACTCTGCCTTGAGGTACTCGTGCATGCGGAAGTCTTGGGAGGTCGAGTCCGCCTCACCCAGGTACGCAAACGCTGCCGGCGAATCTTGAGCCAGTATCGAATGGCAGAGCGTGCAGTCCGCAGAGATCGTGCTTCCATCATCCGCCTGGAGTGCAGGATCGTGACACCGGAAGCAGCCGCCGCCCCCCTTGTGTCCCAGGTGACTACGGTACGTCCCCCACTCGATCCGCATTTGAGGATGGATGTTCCGCTGGTACGTCTCCTGGAGCACGGCGACGGCTTGGTCGATCTTGGATGACTCCGTGCGCGCGACCTCCGGATGATTCCTCCGGTAGAAGTTCTCCATGTGGCTCTGGATCCCCGCCGCAGCCTGCTCCCGGTTCGCGTAGGAGCCCGAGATCGCCGCGACCGCCTCACGCCTGAGGTACGGGAGGGCGCGATCGAGGAGACCACGCTCGATCCGGTGGTCGACCGCCACATCGGCCTCTTCGTAGATGTGAGTCGCGCGGTTGTGGCAGTCGATGCAATCGAGCGTGCGGACGGCGTCGGCACCGTGCCCGGCAGTGGCGGGCCCCGAAGCCTCGGCTGAAGCGTCCGCCTCCAAAACCCGCCGGTTCGTGTAGCGCTTGTAGCTACCGTCCGGCTGACGAACTTCGACCCACGCCATCTTCGTACGCGTATCGTTGGCCGCTAGATACCTGACTTCGTTGTCCTCGGCCACGTGCCAATGGATCCCCGAAACTTCACCGCGGCGACCGCTATCGATCTTGAGCGCGAGCGTCGTGTACTCGGGGGTCGACGCTTCATCCTCCGCGAAGTGCGCAATCGTCTTCAGCTTCTGACCGTAGAACTTGTCCGGCCAGTGACACTTCTCGCAGGTCTCCCGAGCCGGCCGGAGGTTGTGCACCGGAGTGGGGATCGGCCTCTCGTACGAGTCCGAGACCACCGCCATGATCTGCCGGAGACCGCTGAGCTTGCTGTCGATGAGGGCCTCCACCCCTTCGCCGACGTGGCAGTCGACACACGCGACACGGGCATGGGGCGATTCCTGATACGTCACCCACTCCGGGTTCATCACCGTGTGACACGCCGTTCCGCAGAAGTTCGGTTCCTCCATGAAATGGAGCATCCGGGACGTCGCGATGACGAGGATGAGGAGGTTGAGAAGGGTCATGGCCCCGATGCTGAGCGCGACGCGCGAGCCGAAGAACCCCTTGCGGGTGTCACCTTCGCCGAACTTCGAGTCGAGAAGTTCCTGGCCGCTCAGCCCGGTCTGTTGCTGCGCCCGCTTCCAGCCGATCGGAATGAGCAAGAGGCCGAGGATGAAGATCGCGGGAAAGGCCATGTAGCTGATGAGGCCGACATACGCTTGCGTAACGACTCCGAGGAGCCGGGCGAGTTCGAGGAGAACGAACGTGATGAACGAGGCCGTCGTGAGGGCTACGCCGAGCAGCCCGATCCGATTGATCGAAACGGCGCGAACGAACCTGAAGTAGCGGTCGAGCATCGGGACGCCTCCTTCGGCGCGGAGGGGAGGACCGGGAGCCGGCCCGAGCGGATCCTCGGACCGGGCTTCCGGTGCGATCTACTTGATCGTTTCGGAGAACAGCTTGTCGTAGATCTTCTGCATGTCGCCCGTCTTGATCCCCTCCTTCAGCTTCCCGGTCTCTTGATAGAGCCAGGAATGCATCGGGTCATTCCGGAGCAAGTTGTCGATCCAGGCGTTGACCTCGGGATCGTTCAACTCCCGCGCTTGCGGGATCATCTTGAAGTAGAAGTGCTGAGCGACTTCGTACATCCCGTGCCACCAGGTGTAGTCCGGCCCCATCATCGCAGCACCGTGACGAGCCCGACGTCCTTCGTGGTGCCAGAGCTCCCAGTACGTCCACTCGATGTCGTTCGAGAAGGCAGCCGGATTCTCGAGCAGCTTCTTGTCCTTGATCATCTTCATGAGCTCGGTCGACGGCTTCGCGAACTTGTCGTTGTAGAGCCGGACGACGGCGTCGTACTGGTAGAAATGGCCGTCCGCGAAGGTTGCTCCGTGACAGGCTACGCAGACGTCCTTCATGTTCTCACGCTTCGCTGGCGCGTTCTCGAGGGTCTTGGAGACGGGCGGCCTCAGAGTCCAGGCGATCCGCTGTCCTACGTCGTGTGTCGGCTTCTGGTTCTGAGTCGCTGACATGTGGCAGGTCGCGCAGGTGGGCGCGATGAAGTAGTCGACTCCCACCACCCACTCGTCGTCTTCCAGATTCATCTTGTCGACGTTCGTGAAGTACGTGTTGCCGTGCTTCGACTCTTCGTAGATCTCCTTCTGGGGGTGATCCGGGCCGAGGTGGCACTTCCCACACGCTTCGGGCTGACGGGCCTGTGCCTTGTCGAAGGCGTGACGGGTGTGGCACGCGTTGCAAGAACCGAGTGAGCCATCGGGATTGATCCGGCCGATACCTGAGTTTGGCCAGCTCTTCTTCGACAACTTGTTCGGTGAGTTCGGATCGATCTGAACCTTGGAACCGTGGCAGTTCTCGCATCCCGTCATCGCGACAGGTTCTCCGGCTGCGACGTGCGCCAAGTAGGCGTCGTTCGAGTCGAGAATCTGTCCCGCCGTCGCGTGGTGAGACGCCTGCACTTCGGCGGCTTCCTTCTCGTGACAGCGCCCGCAGTCCTTCGGCGTCACCAAGGTCGCGATCTGCGCGCCCTCGTGCATGTACGCGTCTGCGTCGCTCTTGTTCGCACCATGACAATCGATGCAGGTGACGTTGTGTGCCGCATGCGCTCCGTTCGCCCACTGCTGGTAGAGCCCCGGCGACTTCTCCTTGTGACAGACCATGCACTTGCCCGCCGCCTCGGACTGCTGGGCCGAAGCGCCGGCAGGCACGAGAAGGAATAGGGCGAGGGCGATACCGGATAGGATTCGGTCGGTTCGCATGACGTCGTCTCCCCTTCTTTCCCCGGCGGGTTCAGAAACCCGTCGTCACCATCGTGTTCCATTCGGGAGGAGTTTCGGCGCAGTGAGGCGAGCCGGCCTTGACCTAGGTCAAACCGATACATGAGGGATTCTGCGTAGCAGCTGAAGCGTGGCTACGGTCTGATCACGCAGACCGACGCGGAGCTCAGGCCGCGTCGGCGTCCGCTATCTCGGACAGCTTCTGGAACTCGGCCCACACGATCTTGGCAGCGGCGGCTTCGCCTGGCTCCGAGATCATCGCCTCGAGTTCGTCCTTGGTCAGGTAACCGATCGACTGACGGTACTCCGACACTTGCTTCGTATATCGACGCATCAGCGCGGACACGTCCTCGAGGGAGGGGAACGTCTCGAGCTGACTCCACGCCTGGGATTCTGCCCGCCGCTCCTCGTGGGCCGAGAGTAGCGTTGCGATCGGCGTACCGCCCGGCGAGGAGTGGCGATCCACGAACGGAGGGGGCGTGAGCCGATCGAGCTCGGCGTTCGTGGTGAGAAGATACCGGCCCTCCTCGTTCACCGAGAGGACGTCGGAGATCTGAGAATCTTCCACCTGGTACGACGCGACACAGAGCGTTCCCGTCGGATCGACGAACAGCTCGATGAGCGTGCGGCGATCGGGATCCGACTCGGTGACGGTCGTGTCCTCCACCCCACCGAGGAAGCGATAGCTCCGCGACGTGAGCACTTCGCGCACCGAGTCGTACGCAGAGTAGTCGAGTTCGTCGAACTCTTCACGGGTCGCACTCCGGAAGGTGTGTTCTCCCCCGAAGACTCCGCGCAACTGTCGATACACCTTGGCTGCGCCCATCCGACAGATGGTGTGAACGAGCTTCCGCTTGAGCACCTGCACCGCGATGAAGCCGGTCAGAGCGAGCACGACGACGACGATCAAGAGGATCTTCACGCGGACCTCCAAGGCAAGAGCGGCGAACAGTTCGGTGTCCCGCGCGAGCGCGCGTTCGATGCCAGAGATGGATGCCTGGGAGTCGTTCGCTCGAAGCCGACTTCCCGTAGGAAGTATCGGCCGATGCCCGGCAGTTCCTGACCGCTAGATGCCGAGGATGCGATCGGTCAGCTCTCAGCCGGTCCGCTCTCTACCTCTCAACTCTCCGCCGGTCCGCGCTCTGCCTGGCCGTCGGCCGCGGACGGCTGCCCGATCCGGTACCAGCGACGAACCCTCCGGCTCCGAAAGACCAGCGAGGAGAGCAGACAAACGAGCGCAACCGCAGCGAGGATGACGACGAGTCGGACGTATGGTAGCCCGACTCCCGCACGGTAGTCGGCCAGAATGACGAGGGTGCGAACCCACTCGACTGCGCCGATGAGGAGCGCGCCTTGAAGGATACGCGCTGCCCAGGGCTTCCGGACGAAGAGGAGCGCGAGGAGGATCGGGAGCGGCGCGACGAGCAGCAGATTGCCGGTGCGATAGAAGTGCGCTCCGAGTACGAGCAGACTCAGCGAGACCGGCAGCAGTTGCAGGACCAACATCGAACGCCTCACTCCAGAACGACGAACTTCCTCACGAGCGTCTCGCCCAGCGCGTAGAGCCTCACGAAGTAGACCCCGTTCGGACGGGTGGCGCCACCATGGAGATCGTTCAGAGCGGACCAGACGACGCGGTGCGTGCCAGCTGCTTCTTCCCCATGGAGAAGCTGGGCAACCCGTCGTCCCGAAGCGTCGAACACCGCGAGGTCGACTCGGCCGGACTCCGGAAGGTCGAAGAGCACCGTAGCTTCGTCACTAACCGGGTTGGGCTGCACGGATCGCAGTCTCAACTCGGTCGGAATCGGGAGACCAGGGACGATGTCGACCGTCGCACAGCAGTCGCTTCCTGACATCCCGATGCCAAGGGTCCCGAGGCAGGCGATCTGATCCAGAGTCGGAGGAACCTGGTCGTCGGAGAAGAAGGCCCCCTGGGTCGGATGGGGTCTGAGGCTGAACCTCGCCGGACCACCGCCCGCGATCTCTATCGCGAACCAATACACGTCCACCATCGTCTCGAGCTGCGGCACGGTCCACGTGACGGCGGTCCCGGAACCGGAGTCGGGCCAAGCCGGCTCCGCGAGCTCGAAGTCGCCGCAAGGGCCGGAATCCAAGATGCTGATCAGAGTCGGGTCGTAGTCGATTCCGAAAGTGACCCCGGTGAGCCGCGATCCACCATCGTCCGGTAGGGCCGCGATGACGTGGAAGACGAGGGTGTCGGCCGAGGCGACGCTATTGATCCCGTCTCCGCACGCTACGATCCCAGAGCTGTCGCAATAGGCCGAGCCGAACTCGTACTGAATGGCTTCGTTGGCGTGAACGATCAGGGCGCCACCCGCATTGAAGCTGCACCCGTCCGGCGAGCACGGCACGCCTTCCCCGAGGAAGATGCCGCTATTCGCATAGCAGGTCGTCCGCGTGAGCTGGAGGCAGGTGTCGTCCGGGAGACAACACGCGCCAGGTTCCGGGCACGGGTTCGGATCGCACTCGGTGCCGTTCCCCTGATACTCGCCGAACTCGTCCGCGCAGGTCGTGGCGTTCGTCACGAAGCACAGGTCGTCGAGGCAGCATGCGCCGACCGAGTCTGCGCAGGCGACGCCGATCGCGCCGATCAACTCACCGCAAGGGCTGTTCGCAGCCGAACAAGGGGACGAAATGTCGATGCTGTAGAGACCGCCTGACGTCGGCGCATCGCCGCAAGGCACGGCGCCGCAGAAGATCGGCGAGGCGAACACGGTGTTGCCGTCGTACTCGATCGTCCCGCTCCCAGATACACCCGCGCTGTCCACGGCGGCACACTGGAATCGGAGCGCACTCGTCTCGGAACCCGCGACGGCTTCGTCATCCGAGTTCCCGAACTCGGTGTCGATGGTCGCGCAGTTCCCGTGGACGATCGTCTTGATGAGGGTGACGTCGGCATCGCCCTCGACGAAGATTCCGCCGCCCTGATACGCTCGGTTCCGCGCGATCGTGCAGCTCTCCAGCGTCGGCGTTCCGCCGGAAGCGTAGACACCACCGCCATTCGCTTCCGAAACGCATCCGCTCACGAGAACGCGACGGAGCGTCGGCGACGCCCCGACGAGCGCGATCCCCGCGCCACGCCCGGATCCGGTGAGCGCTCCCCCGACGACGCCGACCGCCTCGACGATCGTCTCGGGACCTTCTCCGTCGCGGAAGTAGAATCCACGCCCGACACCTTCGCAATCGATCCGGCACGAGTCCGGATCGCCGCTGGCCGAGCGAAGCCGAAGCGGCTTCCCGTAGAAGCGGAGGTCCTTGTTCCCCGTGCCGGTGAAGTCTCCATTCCCCAACTCGATGGTCGCGCCCGGTCCGACGAAGTCGATGGCGTCCTGGATCGTCGCGAAGTCTCCCGAACCGTCGGGAAGCACGACGAAAGCGGCGCACGAATCAGCGTCGCAGGTCGTCCCCGCGCCCCGGAATGTTCCACCGAGCGAGGTACAGGCGAATTCGACGAAAAGGTCGCAGCTCCCGTCGGGGAGGCAGCATGCGCCGACGCTCGTGCATGGAGACGGATCGCAAGGAACCTCGTCTCCCTGATAGGTGCCGCCAGCGTTCGTGCAGATGGTCTCGCTTTGGATCGCGCACGCGCCATCGGGAAGGCAGCAAGCGCCCGTAGCGATCGGCCCGCACCCCTCGCCCCTCGCGCCGATGAGCAGACTGCACGGGCTCACGGTGGCGAGGCAGGGAGAGAACGAGGAGAGCGTGTAGTCCCCAGTGATCGCGGGGGCTGCCCCGCAGGAGTCGAAGTCGCAGAAAAGCGGATCGGCGAAGAGCGTGTGCTCGTCGTAAGACGCAGTACCGGTCCCCGTCACGCCAGTGGAGTCGACCGAGCTGCAGAAGAAGTCCGCGGCCAGCCCAGAGATCGCGAGGTAGACCTCCGGACCTTGCGGAGCGCAGTTACCCCAAACGATGGTCCGCTCGAGCACGGCTCCCACCCCACCCGCGCGTACGCCGCCGCCGGAGAGAGTTGCAGAGTTGCCGGACACGGTACATCCGACGAGATAGGCCGAAGCCGTCCCCTCGATGAACACGCCCGCGCCTTCGGTAGCCGCATTCCCCGAAACGAGACACTCTTCGAGAAGCGGAGATCCGCTCGAAGCGTAGAAGGCGCCGCCTTCGGCTTCAGAAGTACATCCGCGGATCGCCACGTTCCGGATCGTCGGAGAGGAACCCAATACGCAGGCGATCCCGCCGCCCCGTCCTCCACCCGTGACCGCGCCGTTCCGGATGGAGATCCCTTCGAGCACGCTGGCCTGCGTTTCCCCGTCCCGGAAATAGAAGCCGCGATCGAGACCTTCCGCGTCGACGACGCAGGAGTCGGGGACTCCGCTCGCACTTCGCACCGTGATCGCCTTGCCACCGAACTGGACGCCACGGTTTCCCACACCGGTGAAGACACCGTTCGCAAGCTCGACGATGGAGCCTGAGGCGGCCGCGTCGACCGCGGACTGGATCGTCGGATAGGCCCCGGATCCATCGGCCAGGACCACGAGAGCGCAGCCCTCGGGGGAGCAGACCGTCCCGTCGCCGAGATAGGTGCCACCGAGACCGGTGCAAAGCGCAGGAATCCGGACCAGGCAGGAGCCGTCATCGAGACAGCAGGCGCCCGAAGCAGGGCACGGGTCAGGGTCACAGACGGATCCGTCTCCCTGATAGATTCCACCCTCTTCCCCGCAGATCACTTCCTCACGGATGACGCACCCGCCCTCGGCCTGGCAGCAAGCACCCGTTGGGAACGAGGCGCACCCTTCGCCCCGGAATCCGATCTGAAGGCCACAAGGGCTTTCCTCCGCGAGTACGGGCGCCCCGGCGCGAACGGAATAGACGCCGGTCGTCGTCGGCGCGATCCCACAGTCGACCGGCGAGCAGAACCGCGGATTGACGAAGATGTCCTCAGCCGACCACATGACCACACCGTCGCCGTCGACCCCGGAAGAGTCCGCAAGCGAACAAGACGTCGCGAACACCGCACCGAACGCATCGATACGCGCTTCCGCACCGCCCATGTCGGCGCAGTTGCCGTAGAGGATCGAGCGCTCGAAGTGGAGCGAGTCGGAAGAGCTGGTGTAGATCCCTCCGCCGTAGGCAGCAGCGAAGTTGTCCGCGATCGTACAACCCGAGAGTCGAGGAACGGACGAGCCTTCGACGAAGAGACCGCCACCTTGGCTAGCCGCGTTTCCTGCAAAGAGGCACGACTCGAGTCGAGGGCTCGCGTCCAGGAGGTAGACACCGCCGCCATTCAGTTCGCTCGTCGAGCCCCGGACCGCACAGTCGATGAGACGAGGACTGGAGTACACCATCGCGATGCCGCCGCCACGGCCGCCGTCCGTTACGGATCCGTTGATGATCCCGACCCCTCGAACGACGGTGGTCGAGTCTTCGCCGTCCTTGAAGTAGAAGCCTCGGCCCGAGCTCTGACAGTCGATCACGGTCGAATCGGGGTCTCCGGATGCCGAACGGAGGGTGAGCGCCTTCCCTCCGAAGACGAGGTCCTGGTTACCGAGTCCGGTGAACACGCCGGAGGTCAGCTCGATGTTCGCCGTCGGTGCGACGCCGTCGATCGCGTCCTGGATGGTCGCGTAGTCGCCCAGCCCATCGGGACTGACAACGAACGCCGGACACGGATTGGGCGAACAGACGGTGCCGTCTCCCTGGAAGACGCCGCCACCGGTACCGCACGGCCCGATCTCCGCGATCGAGCATGTCCCGTCGGACGCACAGCACGCTCCGATTGGTTGCGGGCACGGGTTCGGGTCGCACACCGTCGCGTCACCCTGGTAGGTTCCACCTGCGGTGCCGCAGTCAGCCGAGGTTTCGATCGTGCACGAACCGTCAGAAGCGCAGCAGGCGCCAGTCGGCTGCGGACACGGGTTCGGGTCGCACACCGTCGCGTCGCCCTGGTACGTGCCGCCTGCGGTGCCGCAGTCAGCCGAAGTCTCAATGGTGCACGAGCCATCCGCGGCGCAACAGGCACCGGTCGGCTGCGGACACGGGTTCGGGTCGCACACCGTCGCGTCACCCTGGTACGTGCCGCCTGCGGTGCCGCAGTCAGCCGAAGTCTCAATGGTGCAAGAGCCATCCGAAGCGCAGCAGGCGCCAGTCGGCTGCGGACACGGGTTCGGGTCGCACACCGTTGCGTCACCCTGGTACGTGCCGCCTCCGGTGCCGCAGTCTGCAGAGGTTTCAACGGTGCACGAACCATCTGTGGCACAACAAGCGCCAGTAGGCGTCGCACAACCTACGGAGCGCGCACCGATGAGGAGACCGCACGGGCTCGCACTGGGCAGAACCGGCGACGTGTCGTACACGGTGTACGTACCGGCCGAGCTGGCGCCGACACATCCGACGGCGCTGCAGAAGAGAGGGTCGTCGAAGATGGTGTCTAGGTCGTAGTTCGTGACGCCCGTTCCCTCGACGAGGGACGAGTCGACGTCGGAGCACGCGAAATCGATCGAACCGTTGGCGGCAACGAATGCACTGCCGCCCTCGACGGACGCGCAGTTCCCCCAGAGAACGCTCCGCTCGAACGATTGGAGCGAGTCTCCCGCCGCGTACACTGCGCCACCCCGCGACGATGCTTGGTTGTCTGCGAGGGTGCACCCGAGGATGGTAACGACGCTGGAATCCGCGATGAAGAACGCACCGCCATCCACCGCGACGTTCCCGGCGAGCACGCAGTTGGTGAAGCTGGGTGAGGCGCCGCTGACGTGGACCGCGCCGCCTTCGGCCTGGGACACGTTCGCTGCGAGCACGCAGTTCTCGAAGGACGGAGATGCGCCCGCGCCGATGGAGAGCGCACCGCCGACGTCGGATCCCGTCACAGACCCGTTCAGGAAGGAGATACCACGCACGACGACCGAAGTGTCGCCGGAAGCGAAGGAGATGGCTCGGGTGAGCGATTCGCAATCGATGATCGAAGAGTCGGGACTTGCGCTGGCGGACTCGAGAAGGATCGCCTTGCCGGCAAAGGAGAGGTCGCGGTTGCCGGTACCTTGGAACGTTCCGGAGGTGAGTCGGATCGTGTCGCCCGGGGCGGACGAGTCGATCGCATCCTGGATCGTCGGGTAGTCCCCGAGCCCATCGGGCTGGACGGAGTACACCCCAGCCCACGCGAAATCGGACGGCACCGTTCCGAACGCGTACAGGAGGAGGATCAGCGAAAGTATCGCCGCTGTCTTCTGCGGTCTCATCATGCTGCTCATGCGCGGCTCGACTCAGCTCTGCCCAACCATCCGGAGCCTTCATCGAGTATAGCGTTCCGAACGCTTCCCACCGAACGCAAAGGAGCAATGGGTGGAACAGAGCCGATCTTTCGGGAGTCGCTGCGGGAGAACGGGTTGAGGCGTGAAGCGCCGGAGAGCTGTGATCACTCTCGTCCGTCGAGTTGGGGGGTAGAACGTGCCAGGGCCCGGCTCAGCCTGGTGAACGCGGCCCGAGGCGGCCCGAGCCGGCCCAGGATCAGCGGCCCCGAGAGCGGATGGAAAGGGTGCCCGCGCCGTCTCCTTCTTCGAGAGGCGTCACCTCCCACCCGTCCGATCTGCTCGCAAGTCCCTGGTCGCCGAGAAGCCGCTGAGAGTAGGAAGGAAACGGCACGAACCACCACTCAAATGGACCGCCGACAGTCGAGGACCCACCCGATTCGGCGGTGCGAGCCCCCATGTCGAGAACCTCGGCCAACCAACCGAGCGCGACGAGTCCGGCCGTGAACCGCGCGTTGCACTCCACGAGCGGACGAAGCCGCTCCTCGCCGCGCGCATCCCGATATGAGAACCCATCGACACCACACGGGCCTCGGAATCCAGCGTCCGCCGCGCTGCGTACGAACCGGCCGGCGACCTCGCGGAACTCGGCATCCCACGAAGATCCCGAGGACACGTTCCACGCGCCGCAGCCGCAACCGTCGCAGCCATCGCCGCCGCGACAGCGACCACCATCGCCATCGCCACAGCCACCGACATCGCCATCGCCGTCGCCATCGCCGTCGCCGTCGCCGAGTGACTCGGGGCAGAAGTCCACGTTCCCTCGATTCCCCAAGTAGATCCCGTTCTCTCCCAACACCTGGCGAGTCGTCCCTAGGCACGTGACGGATCCATCGACTTCGACCCAGAACTGCGCAGACAGATCCACCAACCGCTCGAACCAAGGCTCCAAGATCGCGCCGCCGCGGTCCGCGAGTTTGGGAAGTGCGCGCGCGACGGACTCGGCGAGCGGGATCGAGTCCGCGCGCACCCGTCCACGACCGCTCGTCCCGAATCGGGGCTTCAGCACGAATGCCCGCTGGTAGACCTCATCCCACTCCGAGACGATCCGGGCGATCTCGGTTGCGGCACCCGGACGACGAAGCTCTTCGGGAGTCAGTACGACCGGCCACCACCCGATTGAGCGCGAGCTGACGGAGCCGGGCGAACCCCGTCCGGGTCGCTCCCGCCACTCCACGCACGAGGCCTTGTCGTGGAGTCTCGATGCGTCGGCAGGAGACGAGAACGCGAGGCCCTCTCCTCGAGTCGCACCGAACTCCGCGGCGCGCGCGGTCGGATACCATGGAACGATGCCGATGGTCCCGGCGAGTCGAGTCCGAAGCGACCTAGTACTTGGGCGAGCCTCAACCGTCTTCGTGGGCGAGTTTGGATTGGCGCTACGAACCGTCGCCGCCTCGAGAGGAGTCGTGCCCGGAGGGAACGTCTCCACCGGCAGATGAGCCGCCGTGTCCGGAGGAAACAGCCCTTGCCAGAGCGCGAGCAGGTGAAGGAGCTCCGGAACGGCCCGCTTCGCGTCGCGATTCTCTTCGGCACCGAAGTTCGGATAGAGGATGCGGGACGGGCCCGTCTGGGAACGCCGCATGGTCACACACGTGACTCGGCGACGTCATCTCCTCCGCGCCGCGGCTTGTACGGCTTCGCGGTACGCACGTGCTCGATGAATGCATCGCTGAGGCCCGCACGCTTCCGCGCGGACACCTCGAACCGCCTCCCTTTCGCACGCGCGGCCGAGAGCGGGAAGGGGACGAATTCGTCGTACAGCCGGGTGAGCGTATCGCCGTCTTCGTCGTCGCCAGCTGCGTGCGCAACCTTCTCGAGCCACCTCGCCGCGAGACGCACGTGCCCGATCTCGTCGCGGTGCACGATGTCGAGAGCGCGCGCACTCTCGTCGTCTCCGTTCTGCCGGAAGGCGTCTCTATATAGAAGGGAGAAGTCGAGGTTGGCTTGCTCGAACGTGAGCCCCATGACGCAGAGGAACGATGCGGGTCCGTTGCTGCTCGCATGGATCCCGGGAACCTGCTGCCAGAAGTAGTCGGAGAGCGCGCTCTGGCCGAGTCCGCTTCCGAGGCCGGAGAGCCGGTCGAGGTAGAGCCGAACGTGGCCTTGCTCCTCCTCCAAGACGTGGAGCAGCCCACGCCGAAGTCCAGGCGGCATGTCTGGGTAGGCGACGAGAGCCCAGGCGAATAGCTCCACCGCCATCAGCTCGTGGTTTGCGAACCGCTCGACGCAAACCGACCGGGCGTGGGGATCGCGAAGTTCGTTCAAGTTCGGTAGACGGTCGGCGCCGGATCGGATCTGGATGTGGTCCTGACGTGCGGGCCGATCCACGAACACAGCAGGCCCTGGCCCGTCGACCAACGGTTTGCCGTCGCGCCCCTTCGGAGGGACCAGCTTGGACTCCAAGTCCCCGGACTCGAGGATGTGAAGGCAGAACGAACGGACGGAGTCGAAGGTCGGTTCGGAACGGCCCGTCGTGGGCGAAGGCGAGCCGCAGCTAGCGCCCGCCGAATCCGGGCGGCGGTCGCTCTGGCTCTCGTTCCGTTCGGAGGGTGCCCCTCCCAGGTTCGCTTTCTCCGTCATCTGAGGAAGAGTAGCGGAGCAGACAGGCTCCCGCACGGAATGATGACGCGAGCAGCGGAGCCAACGGGTTTGGGGACGGAGTGATGCGCGAGTAGCGTCCGGCCAGCACCTACGATACGGTTCCGCTCGGACGGAAGGATCAAGCCCTCGTGGATCGAACTCGGCCCGCGAGCCATTCCGCAAATTGTCGCCGTCTTTGCACTGCGTGAACGCCAATGCACATCGAGAGGTACTTCATGTCCTCGTACCCGCGATCCCTTCACGGTCACCCGCGCTCGACTCCTGCCGAGTCGTTCCAGGCGATGGCGGCGTACTGCGAAGCGCACGACATCCACGGGGACGTCTACGGCAAGTCCGACTGGCTTCAGTCGTTCGAGGCGGAGATCGCCGTCCTCCTCGGCAAGGAAGCCGCACTCTTCTTCCCGTCGGGCACCATGGCACAACAGATTGCGCTCCGCGTCTGGGCGGATCGGAGAAAGAGCCCCAAGGTCGCGTTCCACGCAACGAGCCATGTCGAAGTACATGAGCAAATGGGATACCAGCACCTCCACGGGCTCGAAGCACAGTTCGTCGGCGAAACGCTTCGAACACCTGGCCGAGACGATGTCGCTCAACTGGACGAAGGCACCGCGGCCTTGCTTCTCGAACTTCCGATGCGGGAGATCGGGGGACAACTCATCCCTTGGGACGAGCTCATCGCCATCCGCGAGTGGTCCCAAACCTCGGGGACAGCGCTCCATCTCGACGGAGCACGACTCTACGAAGCCGCGGCCGGGTACGGGCGCACGGTCACGGAGGTCGCGAGCCTCTTCGACTCCGCGTACATCTCGTTCTACAAGGGAATCGGCGGACTCACGGGGGCCGCGCTCGCGGGGCCAGCCGACTTCATCGAGGAAGCGCGCCCGTGGCTACGGCGACACGGCGGGAATCTCTTCCAGATGACCCCATTCACCGTGTCGGCTCGGATGGGAATGGAGAAGCGCATGGAGCGCTTCCCATCCTACGTGGCACGAGCAAAGCAGATCGGCGCTCTTTTCGAAGAACGCTACGGATCAGGGACCAGAGCTGGCTCGGCCGGTGAAACGGCCACGGGCACCGGCGAGGGCCCAGGTGAGTCGGTCCGGATGACGATCATGCCGTCTCCGGTTCAGGTCAACATGATCCACCTCCTGGTAGACGCAGAAGTCGAAGCACTCAACGCCCGACGCGAGGAAGCCGGTGCGAGAACCGGGCTCCTGCCATGTGGACGGTTCTGGGAGGACAAGTGGGGCCGTGGAACGATGACGGAACTGTATGTCGGCGAAGCCGCACTGGCCGAGTCGGACGAAACCATAGTGGCGAGCTACGACACTATGCTCACCCGTTGACCTCGCGTGCCGGAGAGGAGGGGCGACCACGGCCGTGCTGCTGGGACATCCGCCGTGCTGCGGGGGCATCCACGGATCCAGTTGCAATCGGGGGCCGTTCGGTGACAGATTCCCTGCCTCGCGGACTCTGAGCCCGCTTCACTGCTCACGCCTCGTGCCGATCGATGCTCGTAGCAACGTCGATCTCCACGCCGATCGAAACCGCTTCGCCTCCTGGAGGCCGACATGACCGCTCCTCAGCTCTCCGCCCACTTCCAAAGCCGGAAGCCTTCCTCCATCCGTCTCGCCCAGATCGAGTTCTCGAACCGGACGGACGACACCGAGGCAGTCAACGTCGCAGTCGGGAACGTTTCGCTTCCGATGCATCCCGCCATGATCGAGCGGATGCGTCACCTGGGCGCGAAGGGGAGCCCATTCGAGCACGGCGTGGTCATGTACAGTCCGACCCGAGGAACGCCGGAATGCAACGAGGCGTTCAAGAACATCATCGGTGCGAGTGGATGTGAGACCGATGGACTCCACTTCCAGATCATGGCGGGCGGCAGTCAGGCCATGGAACTCGTCATCGTCGGATGCTGCGGCCCGGCGGGAACCTCGGAGCGGCCGCTCATGCTGATCGACGCGGCCTACACCAACTACAAGGGCTTCGCCGATCGCATCGGTCGTGCCACCGTGTCGATCCAACGGACCCTGGAGCCCGACGGCAGCTTCACCTTCCCGGAGCTGAGCGAGATCGACGCGGCGATGAAAGCCCACCAGCCCGGGGCGCTCGTCATCATCCCGTACGACAACCCGACCGGACAGCTGCTCGATCGCGCGATGCTGATCGAGCTCGCGAAACTCTGCGTGAAGCACGGTCTCTGGATCATCAGCGACGAGGCCTACCGCGAGCTCTACTACCCGTCTGCGGCAGACGGGGCCTCGAACTCGGCGGTCAGCATCTGGAGCCTCTCCGAGAAGGACGTTCCGGGGATTTCAGGCCGGCGGATCAGCATCGAAACGGCGTCCAAGGTCTGGAACGCGTGTGGACTTCGCATCGGCGCACTCGTGACGGATAGCGAGGAGTACCACCGTCAGTGCATCGCCGAAGCTACCGCGAGCCTCTGCGCGAGTGTTCCCGGGCAGTACATCTTCGGCGCACTCGCTCACGAGTCCCATGCGAACCTCCGGAGCTGGTTCGGCAAGCAGCGCGCCTACTACCGCGGCATGCTGGAGTCGTTCACGAGCGGAACGAGAGCGCGGATCCCCGGTGCGATCGTGTCTAGCCCCGACGCGAGCATCTACTCCGTCGTCGACTTCCGCGAGATCGCGCCCGAGGGCTTCCGGGCGCTCGACTTCGTTCTGTACTGCGCAAGGGAGGGACGGGTCGACTTGGGTGGAACGCCCTACACGCTCCTGACCGCACCCATGGCTGGTTTCTACAGCGTCCCTGCGGATGTCCCGAATCCAGGACGGACGCAGATGCGGATCGCGTACGTCGAGACGCCGGAGAAGATGGCGCTCGTGCCCGAGCTACTGGGGAGCCTCTACGAGAGCTACGTCCGCTAGGAGCGGCGATGGGCCGAGGACGCCCGGCGTTGGTTCGTCCAGACGGAGCGGCCAGAGTCCGATCCGTCACCGTCGGTGAACTACCCGCCCCGGTCTCGCAAGGTCGCCACCGAAACATGATGGGGAACGAACCC
Source organism: Candidatus Eiseniibacteriota bacterium (assembly GCA_020633975.1). Lineage (GTDB taxonomy): Bacteria > Eisenbacteria > RBG-16-71-46 > CAIMUX01 > CAIMUX01 > JACKCR01. Next base: position 2,839,659 of record JACKCR010000002.1, read on the forward strand.
GGGCCCAGAGGGGTACGATCGCCGGAAGGAGACAGAACCATGTACCACTCGAGGAAACTAGCCCCCCCTTGGCAGCGAACCGCGACCTGGACGATCCTCACCGGCACCTTTCTCGCCTCGCTCGCCGCCCTCACAACGTCGACCACGACCGCTTCCGCCGAAGAAAAGAAGAAACCAGACCCGATCGGCGTGGAGAGCGCAGCACAGGACGAGGTTCCTGGCCTCTTCCCGGGCGGGCCGGCCGTCGAGGAGTTCCGCACCGATAACGGTTGGTCCCCGGTGGGCGGATACCGGGTCCTGGTGGACGACGTCGTCGATGAACGCGCAGGTCTCTACGAAGATTCCGAGCACCACCAGTTCCTCGTCCTGCTGTCGGGCAAGACTCCCGCGTTCGTTCTGGAGAAGAAGGGACGACAGGTCGGAGCGTTGGCGCGAAGCCATGTCGAACGGGACGAGGAAGGACTTCCCTTCCCCGAGATGACCAGCGTCGAATCGATCGGGAGTTTCGTCGACGATGAAGGGTTCGTCCGTTTCGACTACGACGGCGCGACGTACCTGCTACGGCCCGAGCCCGCGGTAGTGGGTGAGCGGTCCGCCCAGGCGCTGCTCTCGGAACGTCCCGAGTACGCACATCTGGCAAGCACATACGATCCAAGTCCCATTGCGCTGGAGAGTCTCTCCCGACACCACTCGGATGCAGAAGTCATCGTGCTCTTCCCGTCCTGGGCGAAGGTCTCGGAACGGATCGTGCCGCCGCTCGCAAAGATCGTCGAGAAGGCTAACAATCCGCATCTGCATCTCACTTTCATCGGTCTCGATCGCGGACTCGCCCAACCCGAGTCGGCCCTGAAGGCGTATGCGCCCAAAGTCGTGCCGGCCGTGATCGTACGTGCAGACGGGCGGGAGCTTGCGAGGTTCGAGGGAACTCCTGAGCGTCGACTCGAAATCGAGCTGGCCGAAGTGCTGAAGCGGCACCCGGAAGGCGAGCGACATCGATAGCCGGACGACGCGACTTCCCCGTGGGCCGGAGCGCGAACTACCGACGCGGGCCGCAACACGAACTCTCGACACGAGAGGAAGGGCGAGCCAGGGGTGAGTGAGGACGTAGTCGCCGCGGGCGAGGGGCACGAGGATTCGCAGGACTCGCACAGACAACGTCCGCGCTGGATCGTGACACCGATCCTTTGCGTCGCCATCCTGCTGGTTGCCCTGCTCACCGACACCGCGGCGAACCCGCTCAGCCCAGAGCAACTCGAGAGCTTCGGATTCGGCCTCGCCGACCTCTTCCGGGAGCCACACCGACTCCTCACGGCGCCATTCCTCGTCTACCGCCCGTCGATGTTGCCGAGCATCCTCGCCATCGTGGCCGTGTTCGTGGGGCTGGCGGAGACTCGTCTCGGTTGGCGACGAGCAGTGGTCTCGTTCGTCATCGGCCATCTCGCGGGATACGTGGTCGCTCCGTTCGTCCTGACGCTGTTTGCCGGCGACGCTACGTCTGCATCGGGCGCGGCCGACGCAGTGGGTACGGCCGCTCGTAGCGCCGGCGCGCTGGGCGCGCTGGGAACGACCGGGCTAGCCGCTCTTCGGGATGTCGGAGCATCGAACGGTGCGTTCGGCGCATGGGGTGCGGTCTCGCTGAGCTGGCCCCGGAAGCGCGCGACGATCCTGGTTGCCTCGACCCTCGTCTACCTCGTCGCCGCGATCTTCGTCGAGGGCGAGATCTGGGACTACGGACACCTCTTCGCGTTCCTGCTCGGGATCGGCACGGGTGTCGGGCGAACCTTCGCGATCGGGCGGGCGCGAACCGTCGGAGCGAAGCGCGTGACTTGGCCGCTTCGCCGGAACGAAGCCCTGGGACTCGGCAGCGCGCTACTAGGTGCGCTCCACGTGGTCGCCGGGCTCTCGCTGCCGCGACACCCGGGATTCGAGCGGCTCGAGTCGTGGCTTCCGATGGGAGACCCGGGCTGGCCGCGCCTTCTTCTCATCCTCACCGGGGTCGCCCAGCTCGTCCTCGCGCCCGGCCTCTACCGCGGGCAGAGAGTCGCTTGGGGCCTGACCGTCGCCGCACTCGCGGTCACGTCGGTGCCCACCGCGCTCGCCCATCCAGGGCCAGGTTCGATCGTCCTCGGAGTTCTCCTACTCGTCGGGCTCTCGGTCTCACGCCACTCCTTTCGTGCCCCATCCCAGTGGATGCGTCAGCGCGGCGGCTGGCGACGCGCACTCGTTCCCCTCGGCGGTGCGGTTCTCCTCCTCGCCTTCGCGGGGGTGACGTCCCGACGCGGCTTCACTCCCGCACTCGGAATCGGTTCGTGGACTCGGATCGCGTTCGAGTCCGTCCTCGGCGCTCTAGGTTCGGCAACGAACGCCGGCCCCCAACCCACGTCCACATTGGCTCGGGAGACGGTGCGAACCCTTCCCTTCCTCTTCTGGCCACTCGCGTTTCTCACTCTGTCGAGGCTTCTCGAGGGCGTAGCCGCTCCGCGAGTGCGACGCAGCGAACGTCAAGTGGCCCGGGCCCTCGTCGAGCGTTGGGGAGCAACGGGTACCGCCGCAATGACCCTCCGGCGGGGCAACAGCCTCTGGCTCATGGGAGGAGGAAGGGCATACGCCGCCTTCCGCGTCGCGTACGGCCACGCCGTCGTCCTCGGACAGCCGGTTGGGAGAACCGAACACGTCGTGCCGGCTGCGAAGGAGTTCGCGATCTACGCACGGGAGCAAGGATGGAGCCCCGTGTTCTACGCAGTACCCCCGAGTACCGCCAACGCATTACGCGAGGACGGCTGGCACACGCTCAAGGTCGGGGAAGAAGCCGTCCTCCCGCTCCGCGGCCTCCAGTTCAAGGGTAAGGGCTGGCAATCCACACGGACGGCACTCAACCGGGCAGAGCGCGAGGGCATCCACTTCGAGACGTATCCCGCCGGAACGCTCCCGCGCGCGCGGCGCGACGCGATCCTCGAAGTCGACCGCTCTTGGAGTCAGAAGACCACGTCCCTCCCACCGATGGAGTTCGTGCTGGGGAACGCGGACGACCTGGAGGAAGAGGGAAGCGTCGTCACGCTCGCAGTCGACGAGTCGGGGAAAGTGCATGCGTTCTCGAGCTGGCTGCCCGTGCCGGCGCGGAGCGGCTGGGTCATCGACCTCATGCGGCGACACGAAACGTCCTTCAGCGGAGCGATGGAGTTCCTCATCGCCCGGTCGCTCCTCCATTTCCAAGCTGACGGCGCTGCGCTTGCGAGCCTCGCCACCGCACCGCTCGCGGACCTCAGCCCTGACCCGGAACAGTCGCTCGTGCAGTCGCTCCTCGCCCGCGTGTTCACTCATGTGCACGAGCCGTACGACTTCCGCTCCCTCTTCGAGTTCAAGGAGAAGTTCCATCCGGACTGGGAGCCGGTCTACCTCGCCTACCCGTCGAACGCCGAGCTTCCGACCGTCGCCCTGGCCCTGGCACGAGCCCACATGCCAAGCCTCGACCTGGTCCACCTGGTCGCCCTCGTCGGCCGGAGCGCGGCGGAGCGCCTCTGGGCCGAGAGCGAAGGGTTGTGGCGAGGAGATTGCTGATCCCCCGGCACGCTAGACGCTTGCTGTGGGGTATGCGCGTCTGCCATCCGACATCCAATACTCCTCGTCCCTCATTCCAACCCCGGTTCTGTCCCAACAGGCAGTGTCCCTTTCACTTGCCCAAGGGACGAACCTGGCATTGGGTTCGGGACGGCTGGTTCACCCGACCTTCTGACCAGCGCCGGTTCCAGCGCTTCCTCTGCCGACATTGCGGTCGGCGCTTCTCGACTCGCACCTACTCGACGACCTACTGGCTCCAGAGGCGACGCCTCCTCGCCGAAGTGGCTCAGCACCTTTCCAACGGCACTGCGCTACGACAGGCCGGGCGGATCCTCAAGGTTCCGCATGCCACTGTCGCCCTTCACCAAGCCCGACTCGGTCGCCACTGCTTACTCTTTCAGTCTCAACTCCTTGCTGACTCTCAGATCAAGGAACCGGTCGTAGTCGACGGCTTCGAGACCTTCGAGTACTCCCAGTACTTCCCCTTCCACGTGAATCTTGCGGTCGGACAGGACTCCTGGTTCCTCTACGCGTTCACGGACAGCCCTCTCAGGAGAAAGGGAAGAATGACACCGAGACAGAAAGAGGCGAGGCAGAACTTCGAGAGCCGACTCGGTCGCCCGGATCCCAAGGCCGTCGAGACAGGAATGGCCGAACTCCTCGAGCTGCTGGTGGACCGAAGTCCGGGTCCGCTCAAACTTCACAGCGACGAGCACCCTGCCTACCTCAGGTCTATCCGCAGAGTCTTGCGTGCGCGACCAGGGAGCCAGATCGATCATCGCCGAACCCCCTCGAAGGAAGCTCGGACGCATGCTAACCCGCTCTTCGCGGTCAACCTGACAGATCTCTTGATCCGGCACAGCCACGCCAATCATCGTCGGGAGACAATCGCATTCTCGAAGCGTCGAATGGGTGCCATCGAGAGGTTGTCGTTCTTCATGGTGTGGAGGAACTGCATCAAACGAAGACGGGAGAAAGGAGGTCCGGAAACGACCGCGATGAAGGTCGGTCTCCTGGACCGACCGCTGACGTGGTCAGACATCCTGAAGCGGCGTCTCTTCCCGATTCAACACTCGCTACCACGGGCGTGGCAGACCTACTACGAGAAGAGAGTGTTCACGCCGATCCTGGGAGACCAGCAGAGGGTTCACGACCTCAAGTACGCCTTCTGACGTTCGGAATGGAGCGCGACCACGGAACTCAGCAGCCAAGGCGGACGAGGACGCTCCCGCTATCCGCAATCCTCCGGCCACAACCAAAAAACTTCCCCGGGCCGGACGAATCCCCATTGTGCACCGGGGGCGTCCTGCCCCACCATGCGCGCCATTCTCCGGATACACCGGCAGAGTCCGTTCGTGAGTGTCTTCCTCAGTAGAGGGTTCCGATGCTCCATCCCTGGACCCGCCTGAACTGGATGAGCGACGAAGTCGGCTACGGCGTCGTGGCCACTCGTTTCATTCCCAAGGGCACGATCATTTGGGCGCTGGATCCGCTGGACCAGGTCTTCACCTCCGACGAGGTCAAGAAGTTCGGCCCCCAGCTCTGGCCCACGCTCGAACGCTACAGCTACGTGAACGGCCAGGGACTCCGCGTCCTCTGCTGGGATCACGGACGCTTCATGAACCACAGCTGTGACCCGGTGTCCTTGAGCCCCGGCGTGGACTTCGAGCTCACTGTTCGCGATCTCCAGCCCGGTGACGAGATCACGTGCGACTACAGCTCGCTCAACCTGGAGCAGGACCTAGAGTGCCTCTGCCGAAGTCCGCACTGCCGGGGAAAGATCAGCAAGAGTCAGTTCGCAAAGCTGGCCCCGCTCTGGGATCGACAGCTTCGCGAGGCCGTCCAGGTGGTCAACCAGGTAGAGCAGCCGCTCCTTCCCTGGGTCAAGGAACGTGCACTGCTCGAACGATGGGCATCCCATCCGGACGAACTCCCGTCCGCCTACGGCCACATGACTCGGAAGCGCGACGCCGTCACACGGTCGGCCAAGAACGGGGTCCCATCGGCCTGACCTTCACTACTTCTTCCGTTCTTCCCGCCTCGCATAGACCCCCCGCGCAAAGCCGCGGACGCGGGACTCGAGGAACTCCAGTCCCGTGAGGATGAGGACGGTGACGACTGAGAGCGCGATCGCGCCGGTGTGGAATCCGAACCCGATCGCCGCGCCGATGGACGCGAGGATCCAGATCACCGCCGCCGTCGTCACTCCATAGACCGCCTCCTGGCGGGTCATGATCACTCCGGCGCCGAGGAAGCCGATCCCGGTGACGATCTGGCCGAGCACCCGGGTCGGGTCCCCCGTCTGCCCCGCGACGGCTCCTTCCACCGAGGATCCGAGGTGGACGAAGACCGATGTCCCGAGGCAGATGAGGGTGCTCGTCCGAATACCAGCGGGCTTCCCTCGAAGCTGGCGTTCCAGACCTACGATCGATCCGCAGAGCACCGCTACTCCGACGGTCGTCCAGAAAGCCGCCGAGACAGGATCGAGAGACGAGTTCACGCCGCACCCCGCGTTTGGTCGATATGAGGCATTCGTTAGCGGCGGCACGATAGCATGGAAGCAGGCGGCTCCTCTACTCCCCGAGCAACCGCGCAAGCGCCTCCGGATACCGCCTCGAGAGGACGAGGTTCGTGCCGTCCCTGAGCACGACGTCATAGTCGCCTCGCGCACGGGGCCGCAGTTCGGCGACACGGTCGATACGCACGAGGGTCGACCGGTGGATCCGGCAGAAGCGTTCCTCCCCCAACTGCGCTTCGAGCGCGGTGAGCGATGCGCGATGGAGATGGGTGGCACTGCCGGTGTGGATCTCGACGTGGTTTCCTGCCCCAGCAACCCAGTCGATCGCGTCGACGTCGACGAAGTAGATCCGTCCGGATTCACGGATCGCGATGCGCGGCTGCCTGGGGCCACCGACAGGCCCTGCGGCCCGCTCTTCCAGGAGTTTGAGGAGTCGAGTCCGATAGCTACCGGTCGGCATCTCCGGTCCGACTCGATCCTTCACGCGGGAGAGGGCCTCGGCGAACCGCTCGTCATCGAACGGCTTGAGCACGTAGTCCACCGCGTTGACCTCGAACGCATCGACGGCGTACTTCCCATAGGCCGTCACGAAGACGATCCACGGCATCTCATCGGGGGAGAGTTCGGCCAGAACCTCGAAGCCGTTCATCCCCGGCATCTCCACATCGAGGAAGACGAGATCGGGATCGAGTTCACGAATCGCCTCGACGGCGTCACGACCGTTCCCGCACTCTCCCACGACTTCGACTTCGGAGTCGCTGGCGAGCAATACACGCACACTGGCCCGCGCGAGCGGTTCGTCATCCACGACCAAAACTCGAAGCGGTGACTCGGGTTTCATGAGGAAGCACGCTCCTCTGTGGACTTGGCCCCATTCGCGATCGTGCCCGACGTGGAACCCGGGTTGCCCCGCACGCCGATCCTCTCGGCAGGAACGCGCAGCCTGGCAACGACAAGCCCGTCCTCGTGGTGGAGGCCGAAGTCGGCGTGGTCGCCGTAGAGTCGCTCGACTCGGTCGCGCACGTTCTGTAGACCGATGCCGAAGCCCGAAGGCCGCTGCTCTTCGGCGCGCGCCGGGTTGCTCACACAAACTTCCAGCTCGTCGCGCTGCCTTCTCACCGACACTCGCACGGTGTTCTTCCCTTCCGGGACGCCTTGCCTCAGGCCGCCCATCCCGTGCAGCACGGCGTTCTCGACCAGCGGTTGGAGCAGCATGCTCGGGATCGACAGATCCTCCGTACCGGGCTCGACTTCGACGTGGACCTCGAGCCGATCACGAAAGCGGACCTGCTGGATCTCGAGATACTGCTGGACGAAATCCAGCTCCGTCGCCACGCGGACGAACGGTTCGTGTTCGGTCTCGAGTGCGTAGCGAAGGAGATCGCTCAAGCGAGACAGCACGCGAAGTGCTCCTTGCCGATCGTCGGTTCGGATGAGGCCGGCCACGGAGTTGAGCGCGTTGAAGAGGAAGTGGGGATGGAGCTGGCTTCGAAGCGTTCGGAGCTCGGAACGGACGAGCTCCTCCTGGATCTGCGCGTTGTGGAGCGCGAGGGCCGCGGTCCGCTGCTCCTGCGCGCGTCGATCCAGCACTCCCCAGAGCGCGTAGGCGGCCACGGTCAGCACCCAATAGATGAACGCCTCATTGAAGGCTCGATAGGGGTAGCTGCGTACCCCCGCCAAGACGTTCACGAACGGAGGCTGCCCGTACCAGAGCCTCAGAACGACGATGCTCGCCGGGAAGTAGATGGCCGTCCAAAGCGCGCTCGCAACGACGTGGATCCCGAACGCGACGGGCCACTTGCCTCGGTGAAGTGGGAACCGCCGGGCTAGCCAGAAGATCACCGGAACGACCGCGCCCCAGAGGATCCAGACCGAGCCGAACTGGCCGACGGTGGCGAGCCAACTCATGGGGCCGGCTGCCCCGTCCAAGTAGTAACTCGAGGCACTGACGAGCGTGGTCAGGGCCCAGATGACCAAGAAGGCCGCGACCCCGAGCCGGATCGAGCGTGTTGAGGGGAGCTGCATCTGGACCTCAGAGTACCATGGCCCGCCCGACCCTTCGCACCAAGAGGAATCCCGCCCACACCGCGCAGAGTCCCGTCCGCACCACTCGCGTTGCCGACCCGGCCTCGGCGCCCGAGGATGACCTTCGTCTGGCCCAAACTGCGGTTCGGATGCCATCTGCCGGGGCTTCACACGAAGGAGCAAGTCTCGTCATGCGTACTCTCGTCCAACTGATCTCTGTCAGTCTCCTACTCGGGATCGTGGCAGCGCCGTCGAACGCACAGCTCGTCGTAACCTTGGGTGACCGTCCGATCGGGATCGACGACGGCCTGACTCTGGACGCCGACGGAAACCTCTACGGCTCCAGCTTCATCAACGGCACGAACGGTCGGATCCGGATCGTGACGCCGCAAGGAATCGACTCCGTGTTCTGTACGCAGCTCGAGGGACCGCTCGGACACGACTTCGGCCCCGACGGCACGCTCTATGTCGCCAGCTACTACCAGGGCACCGTGTCCGGTGTCGACGCGAACGGGGACGCAACCGTGCTCGTGAGTGGGATCTCGCGTCCGTCCGGCGTCGTCTATGGGCCGGACGGCTATCTCTACGTCACGGAGTACGGCGTCCCCAACAACCACGGGACCTCGATCTACCGAGTCGGTCTCGACGGATCGATCGAACTCTTCGCCTCGGATCCTCTGTTCGACGGACCAGTCGGAGTCGACTTCGACGAAGCCGGCAACCTCTACGTGGGGAGCTTCAATCGTGGGCACATCACCAGAGTGACCCCTGAGGGTGTCGTCGAGTTCTTGGCCACCGTCCCAGGGCCCGACGATTTCAACACCGGCTACATCGCCTACAAGAACGGCAACATCTACGCCACGGGCATCGGGACGCACAAGATCTACCGGCTCGACCTCGGTACCCTCGAGCTCTCCGACTACGCCGGCACTGGCGTTCTCGGCTATCAGGACGGAGACGCCGCCACCGCGCGGTTCTACCGGCCGAACGGACTCGTCATGTCCGCCGGCGGAGACACCCTCTACGTCTCGGAGTACGGCAACAAGACGGTCCGGATGATCATCAGTGGTGACACGTCCAGTTCTCCGGAAGTCCATGGGGACGCGACAGCGCGTGTTCAGCTCGAGCAGAACGTCCCCAACCCTTCGATCGGCATGACCTCGATCCGCTACGCGTTGGCGTCCTCCGAAGACGTCGTCTTCCAGGTGTTCGACGTGCAGGGTCGCGAGGTCTTGCGGGCGGAGGAGGGCATTCGGTCGGCGGGAAGTCACGTGCTCGACCTCGACACGCGTGATCTTGCGAACGGAATCTACACGTACAGACTGCGGGCCGGCGGCAAGACCCTCTCCCGCCAGATGTCGATCGTTCGGTAACGAGGACCGCGGATCCGTCGGTCCCTCGAAGCAGGGACAGAGCGCCCCGGGCACGATCAGGACCCTGAGCTGCCCGGGGCCGTCTCCGCAACGGCGCACTGGTGGCCGAGTCTGGCCCTGGAACACACTCTCCCCGGACGGAGTACACTACGGGACTTCAGGGAGGTGATCGATGCCGTACGGATTCAGGTTGAAGTCGGCGACTCTCGTCGTGTCGGCGTTCGTCCTCGCCGCCGGACTCGGCGTCGCCTGGGTGGACACGCGTCCCAATTGGGACGACACCGGCGTCACCGTGTTCGCGATCCTACTGACTGCCGGAACCGGAGGACTCGCGGGGGTTCCCCCCTTCCTCTGCGCGCTCCTCGCGGCAGCGCCGCTCGTTCTAGCCGAGCTCTCGACAGGGGCAGCCGTGCTCGTTGCGGTGCCGATAGCGGTCGGAGCGGCATTGGCGGGAGCGTACCTTCGCCGATTCGCGTTTCCGCCACGCCAGCCCGGACGCCGCTGAGCTGGAGAGATTACCCCGAGTTTCGAGACTCTTCCGCTTTCGTGCGCCGCGACTGTACGCCCGTTCTCCGGAGTGCGGAGCTGACCGCGGACACGCACCGCGCTCTACTCCAACGGTCACTGCCCGTAGGCCCAGGAACCCTCCACTACCGGAACACACCGGTCCTTTCCGGGGACATGCTGACATCTCCCGACGCGTCCCTTCACCTGGTAGTGAACCTCGCGACGACCGGCCCGCGGGAACTCCGGCCCCTCGTTGAGATGCATGTCGAGGGTGAAGGAGATCGGACGGTCTGCACGCCAGAGTTGATCGTAGCTGAAGCTCCGGTATGCGAACCCGATGACGTCGTCCGCGTCCGCCGCATCGTCGAGGAGGTTCGTGATGCCGCCGGGCAGCCAGTAGATCGCCTCGTCGAGCTCCTCACCCGTCCCCGCATCCTTTGCCATCTGGGTCAGCTTGGAGCGGATCTGGTCGAGTACGGAGGAGTCCTCGGTTGCGACGTAGCCGCAGATCTCCGAGTCGTCCGCCGTGAGAACGGCATCCAGGTTCTGTCCGTTGCGAATGAGTTGGATGGCGTCCGCGAGTTCCATGGACTGGATGCAGTTGTTCAGCTCGGAGCGGAGTCCTTGCACGAACGCGTCTCGCGCCGCTTCTGCCGCTTCGTCGGAGGTGGCATCCTCCTCCATCGCGAGAACGAGGACCCAGACCATCGTCGCGTTCGTCAACTGGCTGTAGTCGATCCGGAACCCGAAGAGCGCTTCGAGGAGCGGGTCGTCTGCCAGCTCGATGTTGATCGGTAGGATCTCCGACTCGAAGAGACCGACGTCGTCCGGGATCGTGATCGAATCACCGGAGCCAATCGACCCGTTGTACTGTGGGATGTTTCCGTGCAGCGCCTTCCGCTTCGGGGTCGCGACGCGAACGGTGGAGTGAGAGAGATCGAGGACGTCCACGGTCGTCCCGTCCATGAAGATGACGAGCGGCACGATGCACGGCTCTTCGTCGTCCTCCTCGTCTGCCCGGATCAGTTCGAAGGTGTTGAGATCGACGAACACCGGCATCGGGGAGAAGAGTTCGGGATGGAGGCCCGCGGCAGTGAAACGAGTGGAACTCTCGTCCTTCTTGTAGACGATCCGTACGACCTGGCTCGACGCTCCTTGCGAACCGGCGGGCACGACGCGGAGGTAGTAGGTCGAGGATCCACTTGGTGGAGGTGTGGTCGGGAGTCCCTCGCCGAGTGGCACCCGGAACAACGTCCAGCTCGTGCCGTCGGCTCTCGGGACATCGACGGTTCCGGTCGCGAGAACGTTGGAGGACGGGAAGGGAGTGCTCGCGAGCTGCCACGTGCCAGAACGAACGGGAGTGGTCGGCGTCCAGCGAAGAAGAACGGACTCGGGATCGTAGACGACCTTCTCGTTCCCCCACTGTTCGAACTCCTTGCCGAGGAGTTGCACCTGAAGCGGCGAGAGGAACTGGAGCTCGGGAGACGTCTCGCGCGCGACCATCCGCCCACTCGAAGTCTCATCCGTCGTCCCGATCGTCCCCCGGTGGCCCAACCCCGCCTGTCGGCCAGCGGTGGCTCGGGTACCCGATCCGGAGATCGCCACGCTCGAATGGAACAGGAGGGCGGTGACTGCGAGCGCGACCCACGCGGCCCAGAGAAAGCCGGGTGTGGGCATGGACCTGCGGTTGCAGGATCCGGTGCGGGATCGCTGCCGAAGACGGGATTGGGCACCCGAGCTATCAAGGTTGGTGGACCGCGCGGCGTATCCTAGCCCATTGGTTTCGTCATATCGGATCTGAGTCGATTCATCGAGTTTCACGGAGACCTCCTCTGCTCTCGAGAGAAGGCCCCCAGGCGACAAAAGCGAACGTGGCGCTCGCGCGGCCCGAGACTACGGCGCGGGGAACTCGTAGCAGATCACCGCCATCGAGCCCTTCTCGCTTCTCTTGACGCCCAAGTGACATCGGATCGTCGAGGGCGCCGCGACCGAGACGGCTCGCACGGGGTCTATTCGAGAGGCTCCACCGGCCCGGTGACCCTCAGCCAATCCACGAGCCCACCGTCCACGTATCCGTACATGGTCCCGTCGGGAGAAAAGGCGTGTGCACTCGCGCCGCGACTCGTCGGAATCCAGGTGTCGACATCTCGTCCCGTCGCATCCACGGTTCGTACGCGCGTGCTCTCCTCTACGTGGTTCCATCCTTCTCCGAAGCTCAGGTAGCGTCCACCGTTGCGCCACTGGGGCCCGTACACGTAGGTCGAACTCTCCTCGGCCACGACGAGCGTGGTTGGCTCCCCTCCTTCCGGAGGTACGAGAACGATCTTCTCATCCACCGCCACTGCGATCTGGTCCCCAGGCGCCCAGGAGACGCCATGGATGTGATCTCTGTCAGGCGCGGTGTAGACGAGCCTACTGTCGCCGTTGAATCGGGACACGACGTAGAGAGAGCCGCCCCCGCTCGTGACGCAGGCCAGATCGTATCCACTTGGGGACCACGCCGGTTTCACGGGATCGACAGCGTGCCGAAATGGAACGATCTGGATCTCGGCCCCGGCCCGAAGCTCCATCATGGCGAGAGCGTAGTTCGTGAACTCCGTCGAAGTCGGAGAAGGGGTAGTCCGCTGGACGAAAGCGACGTACCGACCGTTGGGCGAAATCGAAGGTCGAAACGCCCCCGGGAGCGAACTCGTCAGGTATGTCCGTTCACCTCCCAACGCTCGCTGGAGCACGAGACGAGATCGGAGAGGATCGTCATACGGAGCCCGCGAGTACACGAGATCCAATCCGTTCGGGTGCCAGCTGAACCCGTCGATCGAAGCCTTGTCTTCCCCATCGACCACCCAGCGCACCCAGCGCGACGTTCGAACTTCCGCGAGGTTCGAGATCGCCGACCACGACGGGGGCGCAGCCGCCGACCGCACTGCGAAGTAGTACGTCGTCACGTAGTTGAGCCCCCTGACCCACACCTCTTCCGGCCATCCAGGAGCGGCGGGCGTCGGCAGATTCGGGACGCGCCACGCCTCGTCCCAGGTCTCCTCTGTAAACGGCACGGTGGAGTAGCGAAGATCGTAAACGGTAGCGGCGCCTTCCGACACCTCGGGAGCCGACCACCCGAGGATGACCGTCGAAGAATCCGCGTAGCCGCCCAGATCCGTGATCGCCGCGGGAGGAGCGAGACCGGTCACGTCGACTAGAGCCACGTCGGAGAGAGGCGAGCGGTTCCCTGCCTCGTCCTCGATGCGAAGCGCGAAGTTCCAAGAGCCGGCTGCGAGTCCAGTCGCTTCGCACTCCTGTGATTGGCCCGGGAGATAGCAATGGCCCGTCGCCGTGAGAACCGCGGAGTCCCACGTTTCGTCGGTCAAAGGAGCCATGGATCGCCGGATCTCGTATCCAGAGGCGCGCCCCTCGCGGCCGTTGTCGCCCGTCGACGTCCATTGGAAGTGAACGGCGGCCGGGCCGTCGGACTCGGCAACGAAGTCGGAAGGAGCCGCGGGCGCCGTCACATCGGCCGGGCTCGTAGAGGAGTCGTCGTTACACGCGTAGAGGAATACGACGACGGTGAGGAAGACGAGACCCACGGCGATCGTGTGAACGCGGAACGGAAGGCGGGAACGGTGCACCATGGTGACCTCCTGCCAGGTCGAGATTCACAAAAACCTCATTCGACCTGTTTGCCCAACCCGCCGGGAGAGTAGATCTGAGGCGGACCCCGGTCAACCAACTCGGAATGGCCCCAGGGGCTCCGTGGCCCCCGCCCCTCGCCGGTGCGGCCAGCCGCTTGCACTGGGAGGCACCCCTTGTCCGAGATACCGAGATCAGCGTATAAGTCGTTGAACGCCTCCGATGGGTCCCGCTCCTGCCCGCATTTCGGGCTGCCACGCAACACCTCGATGGAGGTCACGGTGACGGCGAAGTCCTCGGTTCGTTCTGTACCAGCCTTCAGGAAAGACATCTTCTGGATATCGAGTGTGCTCGTGCTCGCGTTGCTGGCACTTGCGCTCATCGGCACCAGCGCGGTGCAGTTCATCTACGGCGACGTGCTCGAGTACCGCGCGGTCTTCGACGGGCGCTGGCACGAGGCACACGAACCGTTCGCCGATCGCATCCTCGTTCCCTTGTTGGGCCGCGCCGTGAATGGGATATCAGGCATCGACCCCTGGATCGCACTCGCGCTCGTGAACGTTGGGTTCTACGCGCTCTTCCTGCTGGCTCTCAATCGCCTGCTCATCGCTTTCGGCGTCATCGATTCCAGGTTGCGGGTACTCATACTCGCTTCCCCGATCTTTCTCTATTGGAGCCGATCGGTGGCACTGCCCGACATCGCCTACAACGCACTCGTGGCCGCGGGCCTTTGGGCCTTCGTCCGACGCCGATGGACCACCCTCGTCGGGCTCGTGGTGGTGATGACGCTGACAAAGGAAGTCGCCGTTCTCTTCACCCTACCGGCGGTCTTTTTGCTCGCACGGCGCCAGCCTCGGGTGGCGCTCGCGCTGGGCATCGCCTGCTTTGCGTCCTTGGGCCTCGCCCAGTGGATCGCCCGGCAATCGCCAGGCAACCTGCACGGGGTACACCCCCTGCTCTACCCGATCCTCAAGGTGGCGTTTCACGGGCCCGAGAACCTGCTCGGTCTAAAGCTCGCATTCCCAGGTCGGCCCGGTCAGGAGGACATCTGGTTCAAGATCGACCTCCCGAACATCGGCGCGCTCGGCCGGATCGACTGGATCGGCGTCGACACCTGGCGTCCTCATCCACACTCCCAGCTCGCCCTCGGGCTCCTTGGCGCGTTCGGGATGTTCACCCTGGCTCCCTTCACCCGGGAGTTCTGGCGTCGACTCTGGCGCACCGAGGAGCACGTGCTCTTCGTACGCTTCGTCCTGATCTACGGCGTGCTCATGGTCGTGTCCAATCTCCTGGGAGGCATCTTGATCGAGCGGGTCCTCGGGTACGCATGGCCGCTCTTCCTGCTCCTAGGGGTTTTTTGGCTCTCCCAGACCCGGATCGCGCTCGACGGCCGTTGGGTTGCGTTGCACCTGGCCATGACCTGGGGCGTCCATCTGGTGCTCTACTGGTTCGGAGTCGCAGCTTCGCCGTGGCTCATTCTCCTCACCTACGCAGTGCTCTTGGTTCCAGGCGTGCTCTGGTTCCGTACCGCCCGCGCTGCGGCATGAGCGGATCCGGTCCCGGCGCGGCCCCCCGCAGAGTCGCCGAAACCCACCGCACCGAGGCGGAGCGCCCCAAGCGACACGCCGAAGTCCACCGCATCGACGCAGTGCGCCGAACGCGCCCCGCCGAAGTCCACCGCATCGACGCGGTGCGCCGCACGTGCCCCGCCGAAGCTCGCCGCATCGACGCGCTGCGCCGCACGTGCCCCGCCGAGGTCCACCGCATCGACGCAGTGCGCCCCGCCTGACCCGCCGAAGACCGCCGAACGGATGCGGATCGCTTTGCGGAGTCGCCGAAGACCGCCGCACCGGTGCGGATCGTTTTTTTGGAGTAGCCGAAACCCGCCGCACGGAGGGAGAACGCTCTACCGAGGGACACAAGGCCCGCCCGCGGGCCCGCACGGCCCATTCA
>JACKCR010000020.1 GCA_020633975.1 Candidatus Eiseniibacteriota bacterium
GGTGCCCGGACTGGGTCACCCTCGGGAGCGTGCTGGGCACCGCGCTCAGGTCGATCGTGCAACAGAAGGGGGCACCTGGAGGACGCACAGAGCCGGTACTCCTGTGCTGTCGAGATCGATCACTACTCGATCGCAGTGAGCGCGAATCGTGCCGAAGCTCGGGTGCTTCGCGGGCGAGTCGGCGAAGCCGTTGCCCATCGTCCTCGGTCAGTCTTAGAGAAGATCCCGAGCTGTGTGCTCGAGGTCCCGCAGAACTTGCCGCCGGCTAGGGATGATGGCTCACGCTGTCCATCCTCGTGCCCTGGGTACGCAGGTCCGTGACGAGGCGGAAGCCGAGCGAGTTGGCCGACGAGGTTCTCTCGGGGAACGTTCCGACTCGTGTCTCGAGCTTGAATCGGTAGTCGTCCGTGGTGTTCCAATCTCCACCGCGACGGCTGCGGTAGGGAAGGCCTGCCACCGTTCGAGTCACCGTCCACTCGTCGGCCGATCCCTCCATGTCTCGGATTCCGTACACGCTCTCGTCGTAGGGGATGAGGCCGGTGCCAACTGGGTATGATGTCCCGAGGTGTCCCCTCGGATTGTAGCAGTACGGCCACATCAGGTAGTCGCCCCACACGTACGTCCGCCGATCGACTCCCCGTGCGGCCTTTTCCCACTCGACATCGGTGGGGATGCGGAAATTCCAGCGCCCTTGGCAGCGCTCCGTGAGCCAATGAGCGAACTCAAGAGCCCCAAGGAGTGTCACATTCACGACTGGCCAATCACTCGTCACGGGCGACTCAGGCGATATCGACCAGGAACCATCAGATGCCCGAGTCGCGATCCTTGAGGGCACGACCTGGAATGTCTCCATTGGCCCAACGGTACTCTGAGATGCATCCGATCGCTCCGTGAGGATTGCGGCTCCTTCCGGGCTCTTGGGTCTCATCCTGCCGTTCTCATCTATCAGGTTCCGGGTCTCAGGTGCATTCAGGAACTCGAAGTAGTCACGAACTGTTACCTCGTGGCGCGCCATCGCGAACTCGTTGACCCAGACGCGACCGGCTGGAAGAGCCTGAAGATAGTCCTGATCGAGACCCCCTATCCCCGCGTACCCTTCGTGGACCAGCTCGAATCCAGAAGGAATGTCCGCTTCGAGCGGGAGCCGCAGCCTCACAGTATCTGAAACGCCTGAAGCCACAAACGGGACTCGTGCAGACGCATGCCCCGGAGCCGTAACGTACGCCAGATAGCTTCCCTTGGGGAACGCTAGTGGGGTGTTGTGAGCGACCCTTGTCCAGGGCTGGGGTCGAAGAGGGTATGCCTGGAACCAGAACCCGAGCTGTTGACGGAAGTCGACTAGTTCTTCGCCGAACTCGTCCGAGTCGTCTGGAAGACGGCGGGGAAGCCAGTTGACTGTGACCAACTGGCCGGCACGCCTCAGTTCGACTCGAAGGGTGTCCTCCGGAGCGCTCGCTTCCACAGCATGCGCGAAGTCTGATTCCGTTCGGACAGACACGTCGTCGATGGTGTGAACGAGATCACCTGGAAGAAACGGCAGGTCGGGATAGAGCACCCGCTCGACTACTAGCACGGGTTCGGCGATGCGGCATGAGATCGGGCTGAATGCAAGAGGCGTCAGCCTTCCCTCTACGTCTTCGTAACGGAATACGTTGACATCCGCACAACGAGGCGCTTGAAAGACCACCGTTGCGCCTCCGTCAAGTTCAGCCGCGTAGGTTCCGACACCGAGGTCGGACGCCAATTCTTCGTAGGCTCTTATGTCGCCCTTCAGAGCCAGGCCACCCATCTGCCCGAGATATCGGTACAGGCCTTCCAACCGTCGCTTAGCGGCAATCTCTATCCTTTGATCCGGCGCCTGCTCGATTGCGGCGTAGAGAGCAGTCGTGGCGTCGTTGAGGTCCCGCGTGATCTGGGACTCGAGGGTACGGAGTGAGTCGAAGACCGCGATCTCTTTCGTTCGACGCCAATAGGGAAGGTGAGGTTCGGTTTCCGCTGCGACCTCGACGTAGCGTGCATTGAGTCCGGACAGCGCGTCGTAACCCGTGCGTGCGCGTCCGAACAGCTCCTGACCGCGT
>JACKCR010000003.1 GCA_020633975.1 Candidatus Eiseniibacteriota bacterium
CCTTCTCGTAGGCTCCGGACGCGGCGACCGGCGACGAGGCCGACCGACGCTCTCTTGTTCTCCCCACCCAAGGGTTTGTCAGCCGGAGCCATGTGATACGAAAATCTGCCGATGGCGCCCATCACCGGCCCCGCTGGAGTCCTTTCCCTGTTTGCGGCGGCTGGCGCCGACCAGTGGGCTCCGGTCCCGAGGGGTTCCTGGCGAGGGCATCGGGAGAGGTAGAGCGGCTCGGGGAGACCAAACCTCCCCAAGACTCAGCCCCTTCTTCATCTCCCCACCCGATTCCAGCTAGGATGGAGCCCCCCTTCGGGGTCATGCCACATGACTTACCTCGCGGAGTGAGACCATGCGACTGCTCATCTCGATCTTCAGCTTCTGGATCCTAGCCTGTGCAGGCACGGCGAGCGGACAGACACGAGTGATCCACTCCGACATCCTGAACGAGGACCGAACGATCCAGGTGATGCTACCCGCGAGCTACGATTGGGCGCCGGATCGGTCATACCCGGTGTTGTTCCTACTCGACGGGGAATCCCAGTTCGGACACACCAAGGGCTCGGTCGAGTTTCTCGCCGAGCAGGGCGAAATCCCCGAGCTGATCGTCGTCGCCATCACGAGCACGGTGAGAATCCGGGACTACACGCAGACCGACTGGTCCTCGCACTGGATCGGCGGAGGCGGAGCCGAGAGATTCAGGACCTTCCTCTCGGAAGAACTGATCCCGCAGATCGAGGTGGAGTATCGAGCGAATGGGTTTCGAATTCTCATTGGCCACTCCGCCGGGGGGCAGTTTGCCCTCTTCAGCCTCAGCTCTCAGCCGAGTCTCTTCCATGCCTACATCGCGTTGAGTCCGTCGCTCGACTGGGACGACAATCTCCCGCAACGAGCCCTGGCCGAGTCGTTCGAACGCACGGACAGTGTTCCCGCCTTTCTGTACTTCGCCTGGTCGGATGATTCGGGCCGTGCTCTCGAAGACGATCTCGCACTGGCCGAGACGCTACGAACCGCGTCTCCCCCGGACCTCCGCTGGGTCGCGAAGGGCTACCCTGAGGAGACACACGGAAGCATCCCACTGGTCGCGCAGATCGATGCACTGCGTGAACTCTTCCGAGGGTATCGATTCCGCGACGACGCCTTCGCCGGTGGACTGGCGGCCGCGGAGGCGCACTTCGCCGATCTGTCCAAGACCGTCGGATATTCGATACCTGTCCCTGAAAACGTGATGAACGGACTCGGCTACGATGCCCTTCATGACCACCGAATTCAGGAAGCCATCGAGATCTTCCGGCGCAACATCGAGCAGAATCCAAACTCTGCAAATGCGTACGACAGCATCACCGACGCCTATGAAGAGGCAGCCATGTGGGCGGAAGCCGCGGCCTCATCCAAGCGAGCCGCCGAGCTGGCAGCCACCTGCAATCATCCGAGTTTGCACTACTTCGTCGAGCACGCCGCCAAAGCAGCAGAGAGATATGCGTTGGAGTCGGGAAACTCGAACTCCCGGTAGCTTCGAGACTGCCGTCCGCTGGTCAGCGAACGATCTGCAGTCGCCGCACCGTCTTCCCGAGCTGGCCGCGCTCTGCGAGGAGCAGGTAGCTACCGGCCGGAAGCGGTCGACCCTGCGGATCCGCGTCCGGCATCCGCATCTCGAAGGTAGGCGGAATCGACGTCTCACTGTGGGTCCAGAGCGAGCGTCCGGTCACGTCGAAGAGCGTCAGCTTGAGCGGAGAACTCTCCGTCGCCTGGAGGAAGATGCTCGCCGCACCGCGGACGGGGTTGGGTTGGACGTCGATCCGGAACAGACTGCCATCCGCGTCGATCGGCACCGCGGCATTCGGATCGGTGACCGTAATGAGGGAGTTGTGGAGAAAGACCACCTGGCGCGGGAAGGTCTCGTGGCCTGGATAGACGTAGAGTCCTGCGTCGAAGAACGTGAGGTCGGGGTCGGAGGTGATCGCAACTTCCGTCGTGCCCGTTTCCAAGGCTTGGAAGTGATAGGTGGAGAGACGCCCTGGTCCATCGAGGGACACACCAGCGCAGAGAATCACGTGGGCGAACACGAGCGTCGAATCAGTCTGCGTCAGGTGCTCGAAGGGAGAGTTCCCGCACGCATCCTCCATCAGACTTCCGCCGTCGACAGAGAGGAAGTCGAGGATCGTTGGATCCCACTGCAGCCAGACTTCGTACCCGTTGAACTGCACCGCGGTGGAGTCCACGTCGAAGTGGATGTCGACCATGTCGCCAACCAGGACGTCGGTCACGATCTCCGGCGTGAGATAGGCGTGAAACTCGGGGATGTCGCCCGCCAACGAACGGCTTCCCACGAGGAAGAACGCGACCGAAGCCACGAGCGCGAGGGCGTACCGCGCCCGGATCGACCCCGTCCTCGACGTGTCCCCGTCGAAGCTAGCGAGCGAACGACCGAACGCCGGAGCGCGCCCCATCGCCCCATCGGCTCGGCCCACGAACGGCCCTGTGAGCTCACGTCGATCGCGTGTTGCCATGGTGTCACCCTTCCTGTGCTCGGTAGCGAATCAGAGGTGCAGTCGTTCGATACGAACAACGCACCGTCCAATGGTACCAGTTCCGCAGTAGAAGACACGGCGCGGACTGGGGCGGTCCCGGACGAACCACCCCAGCCGCAACGCCTTACACTACCGAGAAAGCGAGACCTTGCCTCGGACGGTCTCCCCTCCTGCCTGCAGCTCGTACAGATAGATCCCCGTAGGAACCCGCTGGCCGGTCATGTCCGTGCCGTCCCAGAGGATCTCCTGGATCCCGGGAGAGACCACTTCGGTAACGCGTTGATCGATCAAGCGCCCTTGGACGTCGACGATGCGAAGGCCGACAGGTCCACGAGTTGCCGACTGGAACCGGATCACCGTCACGCCGGAGAACGGGTTGGGTCGGGCTCCGAGGAGGTCGAGAGCATTCGACCCAACCTCGTCACCGGCGAACATGTGCTCTTCCAGACTTGGGGACCCCAGCGCGAGATGTCGCTCCGAGGTCAGCTCCTCGTTGTCGCAGCTCCGCAACGAAACTGTGGTGAGCATCGGACGATTCGCGGTCCGCGGTACGACGAGTTCGCAGACCACGCCGTCGCCTCGAACGGTTCGTCCGTTCCCGAGAGCAGCGAAGTCGACCACGAGCACGCCATCCCGCGAGTAGCTCGCGAAGAACGGCTCAGCCGCCTGTGCGTCGAGGAGCATTCCTTCACCGAGATCGATCGGTTCCAGGCCACCCAGATCCAGCACGGCGTGCCCTCCCTGGACCCGGTTCCCGTTGCCTTCGAGCACTAGTTGGTAGCGAGACGTACCGACCACGCCCTGCTCCACGCCAACGAGACGGAGGGAGGGAGTGCGCGACGGTTCCTGGATGCCCGGTTGAGGCACCGCGAGGTCGGCCGCATCGTCTTCCCGACCCGGGGCGGATACCTCTTCGAAGTTGATCGCGAAGAGGATCAGATCTTCGAAGTCGATGTTGTCGTCCGTCTCCGGAAGCCCGTCGACCGAGAAGTCATCGGTGGGACCGACATCGAGGTAGTTGATGGTGGCGTTGTACCCGATCATCGTCAGCCCGTAGTTGTCCCCGAGATGGCTGATGTCCGGAGTGTTGACGAGGTTGTTGCCACTCCCGTTCGCAACACCGTTCGTCACGTCGCCTAGGTGGTAGTTCAGCGTACCCGTCGTCATGTTGGAGACGCTCGAGACGTTTCCGCACGCGTCCTTGCTGTAGACCACGTAGTACCAGTATCCCCGAGCGCTCGGTTCGTCCGTCTGAGGACTCCCGGTCACGCCGGTCAAGGCCCACGGTGCCGGCGGCGGATAGCTCGCGGGAAGCGCCGGCGGCGCGGCCGACGGCATGTCGTCGTACTCGGGGTACGCATTCGTAGAGCCGGCAGAGTACGGCGCTCGCCACACCTCGATCACGTCGGCCGTGGGCTCTGTGAACGACAGCAGAATCCCCGTGAGGCCGTCCGATCCGTTCCCGGTCTTGACCTGGGTCGAGAGGAGATCCGCCACCGGAGAAGGCGGAACGGTGTCCACTTCGATCTCCGCTGCATTCCCCGGCACCGCGGTGACGGGGCCGTTGAGGCAGTCACGAACGATCACATCCGTGACAGTGAGGGTACCGGGGCCTTCCGAGCCTCCGCTCTTCACGTCCACCGTGAAAAGGGTCCCGCTGGAATCAGGCCCACAGGTCGCCCCGAGGATGGCGCAGTCGACCGTGTACGAACCGTCCAGGTTGTCGATCACCTCGAAGTGCGTGCAGCTCCCTCCGCAGTACCCGGACAGGTACGGCCCCTGGTCGACGCTCGCGCCCGGCGTCGAGCAGAGCATCAAGTTGTCGAGCTCGAAGGTCACGCTGTACCCGCGCACCGGGGTCATGTCGGCCCGGTCGAACGTGAGGGTGACTTCCTTGCAGACAGACGGAGACGTGAGGCATCCCGGATCCGGGAACGCGTTGACTCCGTCCGGCACCGGTGTGGGGATCGATGCGCCCACGACCTGCAGGCTGAAGTCCTGATCGGTCGGGCAGGGCGACAGCACCGTGTAGGGCGACCATCCCCCGGTCGACCCGATCACGCTGTTGTCGTAGTTCTCGTAGTCGATGAACGTGTCGTCAGGAGAGCACATGAGCCAGAGTACGGTGGCTCCGTAGGTGGACACGCTCGTCTCCGCACGCATCGAAACGAAGTAGTCCGTGTCGGTGAACACGAACGGCGTGTCGAGCACGAACTCCTTGTAGAACGACGGTGCATCCAACGTCGTCCACGTGCCGGTCAGGTTCGTGACGAACGTGCCCGGTCCGCCAAAGCCGTCGACCTCGTAGAGGTCCAACGTGATGGAAGAGAAGTCGGCAGCGTCCCCGCCATGGTTCGCGGAGTTGGGGTGTGGCCCTTCGTCGCCATAGGCCCACCAGATCCGGAACGAGGTGGCGTAGGTGTCGGGCGGGACGTTGAAACGCCGCGCCGTGAAGTCGAAATCGGTCGCGGTGTGGTAGTAGGTGCTGCTCCATCCGAAGCAGGCTCCACAAACGCCGTACGGCGAAGGAACGGGCGGTCCAGAGTCGAAGAGGAGTCCGACGCTCATGCCATCGTCCCAGGAGTACTCGTAGTCCAAGCCCCCGAAGACGTCCTGGTCTTGCGGAATCGGCCCGTCCATCGAAGACGTTGCGGCGGCGGCCATCGTGGCGAGGAGAAACGTCCCAGCCAACCAGGTCAAGGCTGCCAGCCCTCGTAGTCCCGCGCTCCGCCACGCGCTGGAGAGGGCTCTGTATGGACTCGAAACAGGTACAGTTCGATCGAGTGCGATTGGTGCTCTCATCACATCCCCTCTCCAGAGGCCGCGGCCCGTAGCCAGCCTCTGTGGTTCCTGACCGAGGAAGCAAGACACCAGCCCCGTGCCCGAAGGCGCGGGACTGGTATCCATCGGCTGAATCAGGGTCGAGCGAGTCGCTGAGCGGCCCCTGAAGGACCGCTTCAGCGCGTCGCTAGGTCATCCGTCAACGACTCACGGAGAGCTTCTGCGTCCAGATCTTCCCGGCCACCTGCAGGCGGTACGGGTAGACACCATTGTGGACAGCAGCGCCGGAGTCCGTCCGTCCGTCCCAGTCCACTGCGTGCTCACCCGCGGCAGCAACGCCGGAGTAGACCGTCCGGAGGAGACGGCCGCTCACGTCGAAGATCTCGAGCCGGACGTTCTCTTCCTGCGCGAGCTGGAAGCGGATCGACGTCGACGACGTCACCGGGTTCGGGTACGCGCCGAGGAGAAGCGTCGTCATCGGGGTGTTCGTGCGATCGAGGCTCGGGGACTCGTTCGTCTCGAACACCGTCCTGCCGTTCTCTGCAACGTCATGGCCGAGCAGATCGCGGTTCCGGACGTCACGCAGCGACACCTCACTGAGCGCAATACTCGCCTGCGGATTCAGCGGGCGGTACTCGATCACCGCGTACGCACCGGAGCCGTGGATCGTCGCACCGGTACCGAGGGCGGCACCGTCGATCACGACGGAACCATCGGCACCGAACGTGCCGAAGAACGCGCCATCCAGGAGGTCACCCTCATGGACGCCGACGATCTCGACGGACGACGGGTCGTACTCGATCACGGCATGGACGCCCTGAACGAGATCGGTCGACTGGTCGAGGACCAGACGCGCCTGAACCGTTCCGTTGAGGCTACGGGTCGGCTTCTGCAGGGTGAGGGTCGGCAGGTTCGCCGGGTCACTCAGATCGATCGCGTTCTCCAGCGGATCCGTGGCCGAGACCACGCCGTAGTTGATCGCGAACATGATCAGGTCTTCGAAGTTGATGACGTTGTCCGTCAGCGGAAGTCCGTCGACGGAGAAGTCCGACGTCGGGCCGACGTCGAGATGTGCGCTGGCCGGCGGGGTGAGGTAGCCGTAGCTCGCACCCAGGAGGCTAACGTCTAGGCCTCCGACGTCGTTGTCTCCACCGCTGGCGACGTCACCAAGGTGGTAGTTCAGCGTTCCGCCAGTCATGTTCGAGACGGCGGAGATGTTGTTGCACTCGTCCTCTGCGTACGCCACGTAGTACCAGTAGCCGCGGTCGGTCGTGTAGTCGACGATCGATCCCGTAGCCGTGGATCCGACCAGGGCCCACGGAGCACCAGCCGGCGGGGTAGCCGTCGGAACCGGCACGCCGGCACCGGCCGTGTCGTCGTACTCGGGGTACGAACCCACGGTATCGCCCGTTCCGTACGGGGCGCGGTAAACGTGGACCATCGTGACGTCTCCACCCGGGAAGGTGAAGCTAACATTCACGTTCGTCGTGTTCCCCGAGGGGTTTCCAGTCTTCACCTGCGCGGCTGCGAGCGAGGTGATGGCGGCCGGAACCTCGATGTTGATCGGAATGGAGACGGGGTCTCCAGCAGAGACGGAGAGCGGCTGGTTGTCACAATCCCGGAACACGATCCCGGTGATGGTGATGACGCCGGTGTCGTCTGCCGTCACCGCGTTGGCCTTCCGGACGGGGACGGAGAACAGGAGACCACCGTCATACTCTCCACAGGAAGAGCCCAGAATCGCCTGGTCGACAGTGTAGGAACCATCCATGTGGTCGATGACCTGATAGACGGTGTTCGTGCCGAAGTCATCGAGCCAGTTACCCTCCGCGATGCTCCCACAGGTGGTGAGCTCAGGACTCAGGGCGAACGTGACGCTGATACCTCGCGCCGGTCCAATGTCACCCGCGCCACGCACGAGATCGAAGGGAACAGTCAGGCACGTATCCACGGTGGACAGACAGTATCCCGTCACGTCCATCCCGACCTCGGTTTCCGTCACCGCGAGCGGGTTACCGAGGCTCATGGCCGCCGTTGCCTCGCCTCCCACCTCGGGGATGTGGCTGAGGTCGCCGTAGAGCCACGCTCCGGAAGCCTGGTCCTGGGTTGCGCTGAGCCAGTACGCCATGTTGGCGATCGCCGTCTCGTACGTCACCGCATCGTACGCATCGAGAGCCATGGCGCAGTAGGCAGTAGCCTGCCAGCTCCAGAATCCGTCCGGGTTCGCGCCGAACTGATCGCTGATGGCCCCAAAGGAGTACTGACTCGCGAGAATTCGGCTCGCGAGATCTGGGAGCTCACTCGTGTGGACATCGGCCGCCACGAACGCGCGGATCAGGCCGCTGATCCCGAGGTTGTACCACCAGTAGTTCGGGTTGCTGTCGGTGATGTCGAACCCATTGTCGTCATCGATGTCGAACAGTCCTGGCGTGTCGTTGAACGAGTCTTGCCACAGAACCTCGGCCATCGCATCGGCGTCTGCATCGTACCCATCGGAAGAGTACACGGTGTGGAGCGCTGCTGCCGCCTCCACGTAGGCCCCGATGTCCCACGCGATGATCCCGTTCGGATAGCCTTGTGAGATTCCCCGGGCGTCTCGTATGTACTCAGCGAACGCCGTCGCGGAAGCGTACGAGCCGACCTTGGCATCGTACTTCGCCTTCGCGACCGCAGCGTAAGACGGCGTGCTGGTAAGGGCTGCGTACTTGACGAGGAAGATGAAATCGGCGGCGAACTTGACGTCTGACCGGGCCACGATTCCATCGGCCGCGTCTTTCATGGCGGTGAGCCAAGAAGCCGGCGCCGAACCCGATCCGTGGATGGCCTCGTAAGCGACATACGCGTTGTAGAGGCCGAGAACGGAGACACCATACACGTTGAGCGCACTCGCCGATCCAGAGTGCTCGAAGATGGTTGGATTCCAGTCCCACCCGCCATCTTGGGTATCGCTGTCAGTCCCACCGTTTCCAGCGTTGTCCTCAGTGATATCCGCCTGCATGTACCGCAGATACTCCGCACCGTAGTACCAGGCGTCCTCGAAGTCCCCCGGAGTGTTCTCGCGAGACATCGGGATGTCAGAAAGAGCCGGCGCGTCGATGAGCATCGGCATATCGGATCCATAGGGCGTCGCGAGGCGTGGCGCATTCGGTCCGGCCATCGCGCAAACGGGCAGCAAGAGAAATGCAGCAGTCAAAGTTGCGGATCGCATGGTTTCCTCATCCGCCGGCCCCCTTGGAAGGCCGACGTGGTTGTGTCTCCGGCAGGTGGCAACCAACCAGACAGGTGGATGCCCGCTCCTAGCCGGAGAGGTCGCCTTCGAGGCACGAGAAACGCAGGACGGTTCCCGCGCCGGTCTTGCGACTGGGAGAGTTAGGACGAACCGTGGGCGTAAGCGAGGTGAGCCAAGGTGTGGAGCGTTCCTGGTTCGATCCTGGTGCCCCAGCACTTCCATCGAGTGGTCCTTGGCCGCTCGACATCGGAGTGCAATCGAAGGAACGTTCTATTCGATCACGTTCGTACCCGACGCAGCTCGATCGTCATATTCAGCGGGAGACGGACCCAGCTCTGTCGAGGTACTTGACGACATGGTGCGCGACGGCAGGAAGGAGCTCGATGCGCAACACGCCGAGGGAGATGCTAGTCGTGTGTCCAATCGATGTCGAGGAAATACGTATCGAAGGACAGGAAGTACACGGAACTGTTACGCGGTCCTAGCAAGTAGAACCGATTCACATTCTCCCTCCTATTGTTGCAACAACCGACCTTTTGTCCGAAGCCGATGTGTCCAAACTTCTGTAAATCCGCATACAGCTGAGTAGACATCTGCGCTGTTGCTCGTCCCGCGCCGATCGGGCCTCGGACACCCGGAGTTTCTGCGGGTAGCGTAACCCCCACGGCGCGCGTACTGTGGCCGCACGATCCCGAGAATACGATGCCGAGGCAACCTCCTGGGGCCAGGAAAGGACCGAGCATGCGTCTGCGAGATCATGCCTTCGCCTGCGTTCGCCGCATGGGACTTCATTTCCTACTGGCTCTCATCGCGATCGCCTTCTCCGCCGATCTGTCGTTCGCCCAACCTCTCTTCTTCCAACTCGAGTTCGGAGAACTGGGCGAGGAGCCTGGGCAGTTCGAGCAACCGGCTCAGATGACACCCACACCGTGGGGCTCGATCTGCATCACGGACCTGGAGGGGGACCGGGTTCAAGAGTTCGATCTCGACGGCAACCTGATCCGTGTGTGGGGAGAGTCCGGGTCGGGGCCAGGTCAGTTCGACGGGGCGGGAGGAATCACGGTAGGAACTGACGGCACACTCTTCGTAGCTGATGTGGCGAACCACCGGATCCAAGAGTTCGACGCGACCGGACAGTACCGCGGCGAGTGGGGACGGCAGGGCGATGGAGACGGGGAGTTCTTCTACCCTTACGACATCGTCAGCAATGGCGATGGGGAACTCTTCGTCTCCGACGCAGGCAACGACCGGATCCAGGTCTTCGACGAGCACGGCCAGTACCTTCGTCAGTTTGGCGAGTCCGGATCTCTACCGGGTCAGTTCCAGGGGCCGTACGGAATCGACCTCGACTCCGATGGCAACCTGCTCGTCGCCGAGTTCCATGCTCACCGCGTCCAACGGCTGAGTCCTAATGGCGATCCTCTGCTCGTCTTCGGGAGCCAGGGCTGGTACCCGGGCGAGTTCGACTATCCCAGAGACGTGGCCGCCGCCCCCAACGGCGGTATCTTCGTGGTCGACGAGTCCAACCATCGAGTCCAATGCTTCGATGGAGACGGTGAGTTCCTGTACTTCTGGGGCGACGATGGTCTGGAAGACGGGTACTTCCACTACCCAGGTGGTGTCTGCCTCACGGACGACTACGTGTTCGTGCTCGACACGTTCGGCCAGAGGGTTCAGCGTTGGGGGCGAGCACGGCCCGAAGACCTTCGGATGAAGCCGATCGCCCGATGGTTCGTCGGCATCGATGAGTACTATGGCGGCGCTTCGACAGCAGCCGTCAGTCCTGACCTCGACGTAGTTCTCGGCTTCAGTCGTGCTCCCTTCGTCCGACGGTTCCGCGACGATGGAACCCTTCTCGCGTCTTGGGGAACCGAGGGTACGGACCCAGGCGAGTTCCAAAGCGCAAGCTCCGTAGCTACCGGGTCTGACGGCATGGTCTACGTTGCGGACTATCGACTTCACCGTGTGCAGAGCTTCACTCCAGAAGGAGAGCTGGTTGCCCACTGGGGGCAAGGCGGCAACTCCGACGGATCCTTCCGAGAGCTGAGAGACCTGGCCGCGTGGAGTGACGGAACCGAGCATCGCGTCTACACCGTCGACAAGGTGAGGAACCGTGTCCAGGTGTTCGCCTCGGACGGAACATTCCTCTTCGCCTGGGGAGAGACCGGCACCGGCGACGGGCAGTTCACGGGCGCCCACTCCATTGCCATCGGCAGCAAAGGCGAGGTTTTCGTCTGCGACGAGGACCGGATCCAGGTGTTTGCGAGCGACGGCGCCTACCTACGAAGCTGGACTGCCCGTGGCCTCCCCGAGGACTTCCACAACAGTCTCGGTGGAGTCACCGTCGATCCCGCAGGCAGAGTCTATGTCACGATCCCGCCTGCCGATCGAGTCCGCGTATTCGACGGATCCGGGACGCTCCTGTTCGAATTCGGCCGTCCAGGCTATGCGAACGGATGGTTCGATCTACCGATCGACGTCGAAGCCAGTCCCGACGGCCGGATCTATGTCGTCGAGCTCTACCACGCGACCGTTCAGCAGTACGAACCACCTCGAGACGCGCCGAGTAGCGACGCTCCAACTGGTCGCACTCTGACTCTAAACACCCCGAATCGAGACACGCCAGGTCGAGAGATGTCGACTGGAGACAAGGGCGGGACGGCCGTCGACTCGAGACAGCGCTCCGACGTCGACTCGCGAGAGTTCCCGGCCCAACTCCGGCGTTCAGTACCGGTGCGAGTGGTCCCCAACCCATTCGTGGGTCAGGCAACAATCACGTTCGACTTGCCGGAGGCAGGATACGTCGCGCTATCGATTCACGACGTAACCGGACGCAAAGTGCACGAGGCACCACCAACATGGATGGACGCTGGCGCGCAGCAACTGGCTTGGAGTCCGGACGAACTCGGCGCAAACGCCGGATCGATCTCGTCAGGTACCTACTTCTACCAGCTCCGGGTCACTGGGCCCGGAACCGTGCGTGGAACGGGACCTGCGCCGATCGCACTCGAAACCGGACGAATCCAGCACGTACGCTGACACAGGGCTAGATCGGGCTAGATCGAACTAGATCGGGCCGGATCGATCCGCAACTCAAGGACAATGGCTGCGGCCGAGGAATGCGGGGCTGAACAGCACCAAGTCCGATAGTCCGGTGTTGCCGTCATTGTCGTAGTCGTGGCACACGCTCGGGTCGACGTCCAAGAACTCGTTCGAGAACGCGATGAGGTCCGTGAGTTCCACGACACCGTTGCCGTCGGAGTCCGGACTCTTCGCGTTCGCATAGTTCCGAATCGTCAGTCCATTGGCCTTGATGACTCCGGACAGGGACTGCTCGTGGGAGCACCCACCG
The DNA here is from genome assembly GCA_020633975.1 of Candidatus Eiseniibacteriota bacterium. GTDB lineage: Bacteria > Eisenbacteria > RBG-16-71-46 > CAIMUX01 > CAIMUX01 > JACKCR01. The sequence goes on from JACKCR010000003.1 coordinate 11,888, forward strand.
GCGGAGAGAACGAGTTCGACCCGTCCGTTCTGGTCCGCAGTGCCGGACAGGACCGCGCCGCCGCACAGATTGTTGGCGTCCGTCAACTCGATGAACACGGCTGCGTTCTGCATCGGAAAGTCGCAGTTGTCCCGTACGAAGACCTCGATGACCGATGCAACGATCGGAGTCGGTCCGTCCGGACAGGCGAAGAGACCGCTCATCGCGTCGGCCGGGTTGACGATGCACCTGCCGGGATCGGGAATGTTCGCAGGTTGCGGGCACTCGTCGCACGTCGACCCGTCACCTAGATACGTGCCGTCCATGTCGTTGCATTCTTGTTCGGTGACGATGACGCATCCGTCCTGACCACACGGCGCAGGACAGCAAGCTCCGGTTTGACCGAGCGCCACATCGGCCATGGCTCCAAAGCACGACATCATCAGCGCAAGAGCGATCCAGCATGAAGTGCCTGGGCGCAAGACTCTGGACCGAGGAACGAAACGTGGGTGCGGGATCCCGGCGAAACGCGTGATTCGGATCATGTCTGCCCTTCCATCTCTTCGGTCGTAGGAGGATCCCGAGAAGGCTACCAGCACAGGGCACACTCGGACAACGCACCGGTTCCCAGGCCGAGGTCTCTGCAGACGCGGAGATATCCCCGGGTCATTGAGCCCCTCGCCTCGCCCATCGACGACACCATCCTCATTTCGAGTTGCATACCTTGCAGCTCTACGTATATCGTAGCCCTAGGTATGGAGACTCACGATGGAGATCAATAAAGACCTCGTGGCCGCGTCCGCCACCCCGCTCGTCTTGGCCATCCTCTTGGAGGGGGAAAGCTATGGCTACGCCATCCAGAAGCGGGTGAGTGAGCTCTCGGGCGGGAATCTGGAGTGGAGCGACGGCATGCTCTACCCAGTCCTCCACCGCCTCGAACGACTCGGGCTCATTGCGGGGAAGTGGCAGCAGGCGGAAACAGGCAGGCGGAGACGGTACTACCGCCTGACCGCCAAGGGCGAGAAGCAGCTCGCCACCGAACGCCAGCAATGGCAGGCCGTCGACGCTGCGCTCCGCAACGTCTGGTCACTCGACATGCTAGGCGAGGTTTGGTCTCGCATCTTCCAGCCAACGGCTGCTTCCCCACTCTTCGGAGTACCTCTCACCCCCGCGAATGGAGACTGATCCTGTGATCGACGCCCAGGAGCCGCTGGAGCGGCAGATAGCAGAGTGGCGCACCTATGTCGCGCGCGGCACGGCCATCGCCAGCTCCGATGTCGAGGAGCTCGAAGGACACCTACGCGACCACATCGACAGCCTGCGGAGCGTCGGCCTCGACTCCGAGGAGGCGTTCCTCGTCGCGGTAAAGCGGATCGGTAGCCTCAGTGCTCTGTCCAGGGAGTTCGCCCGGGAGCACTCCGACCGTCTCTGGCGACAGCTCGTCCTCGGGACCGAGAAACTAGATGCCAAGCCGGTTTGGAGGGAGACTCTCCTCGTCTTGCTCCTGGCCGTGGCAGGCGCCATCGCGATCAAGATCCCGGAGCTCTTCGGGATAGGTTTCGACGGAAACGAGAGCTTCTACGCACGGAACCTCTCGTTCTTCGTCCTCCCCTTCCTCACTATATATCTGGCGTGGAAGCGAGGCATCGGCACCGCCTCGTTCCTCGGTCTCCTTCTGCCGTTCGTCGCGACCGCACTCGTGGTGAACCTCTATCCGTTCGCGGCAGAAGGGCACACCCTCTACCTCTCAGCGATCCACCTCCCGATCGCCCTCTGGCTGGTCGTAGGGCTCGGCTATGTCGGGCTTGCCTGGCGAGGATCGGCAGAGCGGATGAACTTCATCCGCTTCTCGGGAGAGCTCTTCATCTACTACGTCCTGATCGCGCTCGGTGGCGGCGTTCTCTCCGCGTTCACGGTAGCGATGTTCCAGGCGATCGGGGTCGATGCCGAGCCGTTCATCGGGCACTGGCTCGTGCCCTGCGGGGCGATGGGAGCCGTCCTCGTCGGCGCCTGGCTCGTCGAGGCGAAGCAGGCCGTGATCGAGAACATGGCTCCGGTGCTCACCCGGATCTTCACCCCACTCTTCACGCTCGTTCTTCTCGCCTTCCTCGTCACGATGGTCTGGACGAGTCGCGGAATCGATGTCGAACGCGAGGTACTGATCGGATTCGACCTTCTCCTCGTCGTGGTCCTCGGGCTCCTGGTCTACTCGATCTCCGCTCGCGACCGGAGCGCACCTCCTGGCTTCTTCGATGTCCTCCAGTTGGTTCTCGTAGTGAGTGCGCTCATCGTCGATGTCGTGGCCTTGGCTGCCATGATGTCGCGAATCTCGGAGTTCGGATTCACGCCGAACCGTACGGCCGCACTCGGCGAAAACCTGATCCTCCTAGCGAACCTCGGGTGGTCCGCATGGCTCTACATGCGCTTCATCCGCGGGCAGGCTGCAATCGACGAACTGGAGCGTTGGCAGACGTCGTATCTGCCCGTCTACGCGATCTGGGCCCTCGTGGTCGCCGCACTGTTCCCATTGATCTTCCGGTTCGCGTAGTCGGCTCGGATCTCAACACAGGAAGGCCGGCCACGTAGTGTGACCGGCCTTCTGGATGAGTGACTCGCACTCGGAACGCTGGCCTCGAGGGACCGGCTCAGCCGGCTCCTCGAGACTAACGAGACTTGCTAGCGGTAGATGCCCTTGATCGATCCCCAGGTCTTCTCGATCACCGGAGTCGGCGAGCAGTCGAGTTCCTGATCTTCCCAGGTGTTCTCGAACGTCTGGCTCAGCGGGCTGGAGTTGTCGATCGTGAAGGCGCGGTTGGCGGTCCCTTCCCAGGTCTCGCAGTCGTCCTTCTTGTACTTGTATTCGACGTTGATCGGATACGGGCTGCCGGCGAGGAAGACGATGCAGGCCTCGTAGAGACCGTTTCCGAGGTCGACCATCGGGACACCGTCGGCCCAGTTGCCGAGCTCGGCGACCGATCCGATGACGCACGGAGTGCCGGTGTAGTCGATTCCGTTCAGACAGAGCTGGAAGCAGACTTCCCGGTCCTCGTCGAGAACGTTGCCGAGGCCACAACCGATCGGGAGGAACTCCCAGCTGTCCGCTTCGAGTTCGACCAGGTTCGTTCCGTCGGTCGGGAGGGTCACGGCGCGGTTGTTCGTGCCTTCCCAGGTCTGGCAGTCGTCCTTCTTGTACTTGTACTCGAACGACGGGTTGCCCCCGGCGAGGAACGTGACCGTGACTTCATAGAGTTCCGTGTCGATCTGGTTCATCGTGACGCCGGTGCCCCAGCTTCCGATCTCGCCCGCGCTTCCGATCACGCAGGGAAGACCGGTCGTCTCGGTACCGCTCATGCACATCGTGAACTTGACGTCGACGTCGTTCGGGAGCACGTCGACCACGTCGTAGCGCTGAGGCGGAGGGTTTCCGTTCTGATCGTACGTGTCGGAGTACTCGGTGCCATCGCTCGCATCGGTGAAGACGACGTTCACGTCGATGTAGGTCGAGCCGAGGATGTGCATCTGCGGGATGTTCGCGGTGTACTCGTCGTTGTTGCCGACGTCACCCAAGTAGTTCATCGGGATCTCGAACGAACCGTGCGTATCGCTCGTGTACTTCAGTACGGCGGAGAGATCTGCACCCTGGCCGCCCGGATCGGTCACGCCGGACTTGTAGACCTGTGCGTAGACAGCCTGATCACCGGTAGGAAGGATCGAGGCGCCGTGGTTGGGATAGACGTTCCCGGCCCAGTCGATCGCGGCAGACGCCGTACCGACCATGGCAACGGTCGCAGCGAGTGCGAAGCCGGCCCGAATCAAAGACTTCATTGTGTCGGTTCTCCCAAGGATACGGGCGGGCGTCGCGGGACGAATCCCCAGCCGCCTGGTCGCTCCTCATGTGTGGTTCCGGTGCCAGACCACCGATCAGCCGTCTGGCGATGTCATCAGCAAACGGACGTCGACCCCCGAAGTGCGGGCGGGGTCTTCACGATCCCATACATTTTCCTAGATCGTAGTGGCGGAAGTCAATGGAGGATGCTGAGTTCGCGGGATCTACGTAGCCCTGGGCCCGGAACGGGAGGCCGTTGTGGCAGTAGGGATTCCGGCTCAGGAGGGAGCGGTCCCAGCTTCGGAAGTCGGCTTGCGGCCCACGAACAGTTCCACGCGGCCGTGCTCCCCGCCATGGTCGATCGGGATGACGTTCGGCCGGAAGCCGGCCTCGTAAAGGAGGCGGAGCCAGACGTCCCGGGAGAAGAGCCCTTCGACGTGCCGGTCGTGGGCCACCCGGATACTCCCGTCCCGCTCCCGGAGCATGTAGGCGTAGTCGGAGACGTAGGTGTCGTCCTCGGGATCGGGGTCCCAACTCACCGAGAGGTAGTGCGCCGCTCGCCCATCCACCTCGTGCCCCCCGTGCCCGGTGTTGGGCTCGAAGTTCTCCTTGATGAGGTCCGGCGCGAAGAGGGCCGCCCCTCCGTGCCGACAGTGCACGAAGGCGGTCTCGATCGCCCGCGCGAGATCCGCCTCGGTGAGCATGTAGACGATCGCGTCGTGGACGAAGACGCAGTCGAACACCCGGCCGAGCCGAAGCGACCTCATGTCGCCCTCCAGGTGCTCGCATTCGGGGTTGAGGGTGCGGCTCACGGACAGCATCTCGGGAGACAGGTCCACCAGGGTCATCTCGAAGCGAGACTTGAGATAGGACGCGTTGTTCCCGCCTCCGGATCCCAGCTCCAGGAGCGTGCGGGGCGGGTCCTCGCAGGCCGCTAGGAGGAGCGTCCGGTAGACGTGGGCTTCCTCCTCATACTCGGACGGAGCGGACAGGAGCGGCCACCACTCGGATAGCTCGCCGTAGAGTCGCGGGAGGTCGGACGGACGTTCCATCCGCCCAAGGTACCAGCACTTAACGCCGCCGTACCACGTCCTAGTCCTCGTGGTACGCTCTCGCCATGTCGTCAAACGCCCTCGAGCCCCCCCGCCTCGCCCGACCGGAGCTACTCGCCCCAGCGGGAGACTGGGATTGCGCACGCGCCGCCGTCGAGAACGGCGCCGACGCGATCTACTTCGGTTTGGACAAGTTCAATGCCCGGATGAGGGCCAAGAACTTCACCGAAGCCGACCTGCCGAAGCTGATGGAGTTCCTCCACCTTCGCGGCGTGCGTGGATACGTGACGGTGAATACCCTCGTCTTCCAGGATGAACTCGCGGACGCGGAACGCTATCTCCGGACCGTGATCGCGGCGGGAGCGGATGCGGTCATCGTCCAGGATGTGGGGATCTGCCGGCTCATTCGAAGCATTTCGCCGGACTTCCCGATCCATGCGTCGACCCAGATGACGATCTCGAGCGTGGCCGGCGTGGAGTTCGCGCGGGAGTTGGGCTGCGAGTTGGTCGTCCTCGCTCGGGAGTGCTCGCTCAAGGAGATCGAGACGATCCACCGCTCGATGTCCGAGCCGAGGATCCCGCTCGAAGTGTTCGTGCACGGCGCCCTCTGCGTCGCCTACTCCGGCCAGTGTCTCACGAGTGAAGCCCTAGGCGGACGCTCCGCCAATCGAGGCGAGTGCGCCCAAGCCTGCCGCATGCCTTACGACCTCATTTCGGACGGGGAGCAGGTCCCGCTCGGAGATCGACGCTACCTCTTGAGTCCGCAGGACCTCTCTGGGATCGGGCTCCTTCCGGAACTCGCGCAAGCGGGAGTCGCGTCTCTCAAGATCGAAGGAAGGCTGAAGGCGCCGGAGTACGTCGCGAACATCACACGCGTCTACCGTCAGGCTCTCGACCGACTGGTCGCCTCGGACGAGAACGCGTCCGAATCCGCGGGCCCGCTTCCCATTCCGGCTCAGGACCGCTACGAGATGGAGATGGCGTTCAGCCGGGGTCTCCATACCGGTTGGCTCGAGGGGATCGACAACCAGGAGCTGGTGCACGCACGGTTCGGGAAAAAGCGTGGCGTCTACTTGGGAAGGGTCGTGCGCGTGCTGCCGGGTGCGGTCCGCATCACTCTCGAAACTCCGCTCAAACCAGGCGACGGAGTCGTCTTCGATGCCGGACGTCCTGAGGAGGAAGAGGAAGGCGGACGTGTCTATGAAGTCCGGCTCGTCGGGGCCAAGGACGCGGAAGTAGCGTTCGGTCGCGGGCATCTCGACCTAGGGCGCATCCAGCCTGGCGATCGTGTTTGGAAGACGAGCGATCCCGACCTCGAGAAGAAGTGGCGACAGAGCTTCGGCGGGGATGTGCCACGTTTCACGCGGCCACTCGACTTCGAGGTGCACGGACAGATCGGCACGCCACTCACCGTGATCGCGCGTGACGAGGCCGGACACATCGCGACGGCCGAGTCCTCGATGCCTCTCGTGCAGGCCGAGCATCGTCCGCTGGGAACCGAACGACTTCGAGATCAGCTAGGACGACTCGGCGGCACGCCCTTCCACATGGGGGGTCTCGACAACCAGCTCGAAGGTGAGGCGATGCTTCCGGTGAGCGAGCTCAACCGGATGCGGCGTGAACTGGCAGATGAGATTGCGCAGCAGCGTGCCACAGCGAAGCGGTGGACGATGGTCGCGCCGGGCGAGGCAGCGGCGTCCCATTCCCGTGGGGCGGAGCAGGGCGCAACATCCGTCGAGAGCGCGTCGTCCCATGCCGCGCGTATGAGTCGGGTCCCAGCAAGCAGCATGCGGTTCCGAGACGACGCCCCCTCCGAGCCGCAGCTCATCGTCCTCGTCCGCTCCCTCGAACAAATGAGCGAAGCACTCGAGGAGGGGATTCGTACCGTCTACTGCGACTTCGAGAACCCGAAACACTATCGCGACGCGGTCGGCATCTTCCGACGTACGTTCGCGGAGCGGCCTGGACCGGGGATGTCGGCGACGGATCTCCCGTCGCCCGAGATCTGGGTAGCGCCACCGCGCATCTTCAAGACGGGCGAAGAGTGGACACTCCGGCAGGTCCGGTCTTGTGACGCAGACGGATACCTCGTGCGGAACTACGACCACTTCCGCTATTTCAGCAATGACCGGAAGGTGGGCGACTACTCCCTCAACGTCGCGAATCAGCTTTCGGCAGAGCTGTTCTTAGACCGGGGACTCGAACGAGTGACGGCGAGCTACGACCTCGACTTCCAGCAGATGGAATCGCTTCTCCGCGCCGCACCGCCCACGTGGTTCGAGGTCACGATCCACCAACACATGCCGATGTTCCACATGGAGCATTGCGTCTACTGCGCATTTCTCTCGGACGGGAAAGACTACCGAGATTGCGGCCGCCCCTGCGACGTTCACGATGTGCGGCTACGTGATCGCGTAGGCGCCCAGCACCCACTCAAGGCAGACGCCGGCTGCCGAAACACCGTCTTCAACTCACAGGCCCAGACGGGCGCGGAGTATGTCGAGCGGATGTTGGACCTCGGAGTCCGGCACTTCCGGATCGAGTTCCTGAACGAGAGCCCGAAGGAAGTGGCGAAGACGATCCGTCGGTATCAGCAGCTGCTGCGCGGGGAGATCAGCGGCAGCGAGTTGTGGCGGGAGATGAAGCTGCTCGGCCAACTCGGGGTCACCCGTGGCCAGATGGCGGGCCGTCGAAGCTGAGTCGATGGGAGGTGCGCGGGCACGCGAGCGGTGCGACCGCTACCTGCCTTCGTGAAGCGCCTTCGCGAATGGCTTGCTTTATCGCCACCTCGAGCGTCGCGCTCGGATCGTGCACCGGATCAGGCTTCGGCAATCCCCTCGCGGATGGCGAATCGAGAGAGTTCGACTCGGTCATGGATCGAGAGCTTGTCCATCACCCTCGTCACCTGCTTGTCGACGGCGCTGTAACTGCGTCCCGTCAGCGAGGCGATTTCCTTCTTGGAGAGTCCCTTCGCGAGGTACCGGAGTAGCTCGACCTGGCCTGGAGTGAGAAGAGACGCGCGAGACCTGGGACGATCCCGGAAGACCGGCGTCTTCGCCTCTTCGAAGACCAGACGATCACGAATCCTCTCGGAGAACGCCCAACCGGTCTCGCTCTCCCGAATCGCTCGGATGAGGGCGGTGACGCCATCCTCTTTGAGGACGTACCCGGACGCGCCACAGTCGACCGCAGCCTCGATGTAGCTGTCATGGGAGAAACCGCTGAGGAAGATGATACGGGCGTGCGTCTTGTCGAGAATCGTCCGCCCGGTTTCGAACGCACTCAGTCCCGGCAGGTCGACATCGAGCACGACGACGTCCGGATCGAGATCGGAGCAGAGTCCGACGGCCATCGTTCCGTCCTCGGCCGTCCCGACGACTTCGAAGTCGGGTTCCTGAGCTAGGCAGGCCGAGAGAGCCTCGCGAACCATCTGGTGGTCGTCTACGAGAACGAGCCTCATTCGTCGTTCCATTGCGCGCTCCAGGCTGCGGCACCGTCGCGATCGGGAGCGTCGAACCTCGGGTGTAAGAAGGCCGGCAAGGTCGCCGCTGACACTAGGGACGCGTCGGGGCCGCATTCCGACACGCCGCAGCATTGACCTCACCGGCCGACAAATGGTGAAGGCTCGCTTGTCCAGATTCTAGGTGGGTGTTTGCCCACGCACCAGCCGACGGCTGCCAAGTCCAATGCGATACATTGGACTATCCAATGCAGAAAGCGCGCCATCCGCTTCCCCGCCCGAGACCGCGCCGTCTCGGGGCGCGGTAACCCGTGTCATAGACGGCTTTGGCAGGAGCGCGGATACCGATCGATTCGTGATTCGGCCATGGGGGCCGAGCCGGGCCCCGGAACGACGAAGGCCCCCGTCACCGGGGGCCTCCATGGTCATTGGACGTTGCCGCCCAACGAGTTGTACGAGTCGATCAGCGAACGAGGTAGATCTTGTCGGAGATCTGCTCGCCCGTGTCACGAAGGGTCAGACGGTAGTAGTAGACACCGCTCGGCATGTTCGAGCCGGTGGCGTCCCGGCCGTCCCACTGAGCCTGATGGAGGCCGGCAGCCTTCGACTCGGAGACGAGCTTCCGCAGAACGCGGCCGGAGGCATCGTAGATCGTGAGCTCGGTCTCGCTCGAAACCGGGCTGTTCCACTCGATCCACATGTCCCCGCGGGCCGGGTTCGGACGGACGGCCGCACCGAACTCACCACTCGAAGCGAGGCTCGCAACCGCCGCCGTGCTCCGATAGAGCGTGACGCGAAGCTGCGAACGGACCCAGTCGTGGCTGCTCGAGATCCGCGTCCAGACATCGACCATCGAAGTCTGCTGGTTCGCGAACCCGTTGTTGCCGACGGCATCGATGAGAACGCGTGCCGGCACCCGGATCTCCACGGCGCCCTTGTTCAGCCCGCTCACACCGACAGTGCGGATGTCCGCATCGACGACGCGACGATCACCGAAGTAGATCCAGCCGAGATCGATCGAGTTGGCGTCGAGGTTGCCGGTGAAACCGCTCACCTTGACGACGACTTCACGCTCGAGATCGGCCGTATCGAGACTGTTCGGCGTGGCCTCGGCCATGAACTGCATCACGCTGACCGCGTACGGAACGAGCGCACAGGTGGCCTCGGTCGTCTCGCCGTAGTTCACGGTGTAGGTCTCGGTGCACCCGCCGTGAGCAGGCTTCACCCACATCACCTCGTACTCACCCGGAAGGAGTTCCTCGAGGAGCAGCGGGGTCTGACCGGTGAACATTCCGCTCGGTCCTTCGACGGTAACGTCGACGGTTGCCTCATCGCCGAGGATCGTCGCGCTGATGTCGAGAGCACCGAAGTCGATTCCGCACGGATTCGGATCACAGACCGTGTCGTCGCCCTGATAGTCGCCACCCGCGGCGCCGCACTCGTCGGAGTTCAGCACCTGGCAGGAACCATCCTGGAAGCAGCACGCACCGAGGACCGGGGGCTGCGGACACGGATTCGGCTCGCAGACGGTGTCGTCGCCCTGGTACTCGCCGGTGCCGGCTGCGCAGTCGTCTGCAGTGAGGACCTGGCAGGTGCCGTCCTCGTAGCAGCAGGCGCCGGTCGCCGGAGGCTGCGGACACGGGTTCGGCTCGCAGACCGTATCGGTGCCCTGATAGGAACCGGTCGCGGCTGCACACTCGTCGGCGGTGAGGACCTGGCAAGTACCGTCCTCGAAGCAGCAAGCACCCGTTCCCGGAGGCTGCGGACACGGGTTCGGATTGCAGCTCGTGTCGTCGCCTTCGTACGCACCACCCGCACCAGAGCACTCGTCTGCGGTGAGGACCTGGCAGGAGCCGTCCTCGAAGCAGCAGGCGCCCGTCGCCGGAGGCTGCGGACACGGATTCGGGTCGCAGGTCGTGTCATCGCCCTGATACTCACCCGGAACGCCCGAACGGGACATGAGATCACCGTTGGTGCGCGGCGGGTTGTGACGGGTCGTACCTTCGCAGTCGTCCTGGGTCAGGACGAGACAGGTGCCGTCGGGGAAGCAGCACGCACCCATCGCCGGGGGCTGCGGGCACGGGTTCGGATCACAGGTCGTGTCGTCACCTTCGTACGCACCGCCCGCGCCGGAACACTCGTCCGCGGTGAGGACCTGGCAGGTGCCATCCTCGAAACAGCAAGCGCCCGTCGCCGGGGGCTGCGGACACGGATTCGGGTCGCAGCCCGTGTCGTCACCTTCGTACGCACCACCCGCGCCGGAGCACTCGTCCGCGGTGAGGACCTGGCAGGTGCCATCCTCGAAGCAGCAGGCGCCCGTCGCCGGAGGCTGCGGACACGGATTCGGGTCGCAGGTCGTATCGTCACCTTCGTACGCACCACCCGCGCCGGAGCACTCGTCGGCGGTGAGGACCTGGCAGGTGCCGTCCTCGAAGCAGCAGGCACCCGTTGCCGGAGGCTGCGGGCACGAGTTCGGATCGCAGACCGTGTCATCGCCGAGGTAGTTGCCGCCAGCAGCGCCGCACTCGTCTGAGTTCAGCACCTGGCAGGTGCCATCCTCGAAGCAGCAGGCTCCGACGACTGGCCCGCCCTCAGGGAGGACGTTCTCACCGGGCGTCCCATTGAGACCGAGAGTGGAGAAGCCGGCGATGTCGTCGAGGACGGACGGAACGGAGTCGTCCGCGAACTTGCCGCCCTGCGTCGGGTGCGCAGCGAGCGTGAGGCTTCCATCCCGGTCTGCGTAGTACGCGTAGGCAGCAAACCAGTAGATCTCGACGAGCTGGGAGACGATCGGGGCGGACCACGTAACGGCCGTTCCCTCGAACTGACCCGGCCAGTTGTTGGTGGGCAGCTCGAAGTCGCCGCACGCGCCCTGATTGACGATGAACACGTTCGTGTCGTCGTACGTCGCGAACCCGAAGGTCACACCGGAAACCCGCGGACAGCTTCCCTCGGGGAACGCCGCGAGAACCGCAGCGACGTAGGTCGTGGCATCCGCGGGGCCTGTCGGATTGAGCGCGCCGATCTGGGGCTGGCATTCGCCTTCGTAGTTGTATCCATTGTCACAGCCGTCGAAGTCCCACTGACAGGCGACTCCGGAGAGGCCGCAGTAGTTGGAGATGTCCGACGTGTACTCGATCGTTGGATCGAGGTGCCAGACGAGAGTACCGCCTTCGTTGGGCCCGGCCTGCGCGCCGACGGCCGCCCAACAGAGCAGCGTGAGTGTGAGCCAGAGTCTTCGCATCGAAACGTTCCTCCTGAGTGAGTTCGGGCGCGAGTCTCCAGCGAAGCGGCGTACCGCTCGAAACTCGTCGCAAGCTCTCGTAGGGCCAAATGACCCAACGCCACTTCGAACCGATGATGTTCCTGAAGGTGGGACGGCGGTTCGGGGTCACGTTCGAGCTTTCGGTCCAGCTCGTGACTCGTCCGAGATCCGTCGACGCGCCTCTCCCCCACCGCACTCGTCAACGATCAGATGGAATGCGAGGAGGTACGCGCTCATCCGGCGTCGTTGGCCCCACTCATTCCGGCATGCCCCAATGCCAGGTGCAGGTCCCTAGCGAAGTAAATTCTAGCCAATTTCGACGTTATGGTTCAAGAAATCCAGAAGTTAGCATCGGATGAGTCGATCCGGAACGATCAGTCGCAGACAGTGCATCGGCCAGGATGTGGGGACCACCCTTAGGCCATGGCAACGACCTAGAGCCGCCGGTCGTCTCGACTTGGGCGAACCATTCACTCGTGGGACGAGCTGGACCCAGCACCTCCACCCAGGGCGCCCGCTCCCGTACCGCCCCCGACCGTTGTCGGCCGGGCTCGCGCCTCGAGATAGGCACGCACTGCGTCCCCCTCTCGCTCGTGCAACGCCACGCAGTCACGAACCTCGTCCCGGACCTGATCGAAAGATCGAGGGAAGGAAGGCTGGAACCTCGAAGGATCCGAGAGGAACGTCTCGACCTTCGCCAGCCGCTCCTTCGAACAACCTGCGCCGGCGAACGGCAAGAACGGATGGTAGATCGGAGGGATCTTGGCGACGTACGCGTCGAAGTTCCGCATCAGCCAGTCGGCAAAGAGATCGTGCCCCGGCTCGTCCTTGATGATCCCGAGAACGATGGTGCTGACCTCACTCGAGCGCACCGAGGGAGTGAGCGCGTAGTCCAGCGCAGAGAGCCGCTGCTCCTCAGCCCGGAACGAGCCCAGCGCAGACAGGAAGATCCTCCGCTGCGCGGGGTCATCGGCAGCCTCGAAACGGGCACGGAACGTCGACGCAAACTCGGGATCGCCGTCGCAGCCCACAACCGCAAGCGCGGATCCCACGAGTGCGGGCGGAACCGCTGAGGGGTCCGCGAGGAACGCCCGAGCGGAGCGGTCCGCCCAGGCACGTACCGACGGGTCCCGGCCCTGACAGCCCATCCACCGCAGAAGGTCCGGACGAAGCTCCTCGACGCTGCTCGGTTCATTCGGCGCCGGCGCCAGCCCGATCCGATCTAGCGCGGGTCGGCAGAGAGACGAAACGTACTGCGCAAACATCGGCGTGTCCGGCCGATCGACGAGATCACTCTCCACGGTCCGCAAGTACCGCGTGAGGCCGGACAGCACGTCGGGATCGGCATCCTCGGAAAGGTCCCGAAGCGCATCGAGGTAGTCGGGCCCACTCATGTGCCCGGACCGGAGAAGCGCGGTCGCGTTCGCGTAGAGATCGATCCGCTCGGGGACGGATCCGCGGGAACGGAGGACTTCGTTCGTGGCGTTCATCGCTTCCGTCGGCAGCGACCACCGATAGTACCCATCGCCGCCGGCTTTCGGATGGATCCAAGTCGGATCGGCACCTTCCGTCTCGAGATCGACGATCTGAGATTCCTCGGCGAGGAGTACGGTCTGCGTTCCGATCCCACGCTCCGTTTCGAACGCAAGCTCGACGGGCAAGATCCAGCGCGTCGACGCCACGTCTCGACCGGCGTTGTGGAACCGTTGCTGGGACAGTCGCACACGCCCGCCGCCCAACGGCTCTACCTCGATGAGCGGAAACCCGGGCTGACCGATGAACGTTTCCATAGCCCGTGGCAGCACGGCGTCCGAATGGCGGGCGAGCGCTTCCCAGAGGTCCGATGATGTCGCATTGGACCAAGTGTGCGCATCGATGTAGTCCAACACGCCCGCGCGGAACGCGTCTTCGCCGATCCAAGACTCGAACATCCGCAGGACGGACTTCCCTTTGTTGTAGGCAACGCCGATCCCTTGGAGTAGCGCGCCGGTATCTTCGATCGTCTTCCGGATCGGCTGGACGGATGCAGCGGCGTCATCCTCCATCACCGCTTGTCCATCCATTGCGGCATCGATGTCCTGGCCCAATTCGGGATAGAGCTGCGCGACGATCTTGTCGCCCATCCAATCGGCGAAGCTCTCATTGAGCCAGAGGTCGTCCCACCATTCCATCGTAACCAGGTTGCCGAACCACTGGTGCGCGAGCTCGTGTGCGATGATGCTCCGCATCCCACGACGAGACCGTGCGTCGAGGAAACGGGGTTCGCGAAGGAGGACCCGATCCGCGTACGTGATCGCGCCGGGGTGTTCCATCGCTCCAGGCCAGAAGTCGGGCACAGCAATGAAGTCGAGCTTCGCGTAGGGATAGGGACGGTCGAAGTAGGTTTCGAGTTCGTGCAGGATCGCCGGAGTGACGGAGGCAGCTTCCGCGGCAAGGGCCGCCTGTCCTCGCACCGTGTAGATTCGGCCCGGAACGCCTAGACCTTCGATCGGATGGGAGTCGAACGGCCCGACCGCAATCGCGAGGAGGTAGCTGGGAAGAGGCTTCGTCTGCGCGAAGGTGACTCGCTTGACCGCACCATCGTCCTTCGAATCCACCGATGTCTCGGACTCTACCGGCGTGTTCGATACCGCGGTAACACCCGCCGGAACGGTGAGGACGAGACGGTACGGAATCTTGAAACCCGGCTCATCCCAACAAGGGAACGCCTCGCGAGCGTCGTCCGCCTCGAACTGTGTGAAGAGGTAGGCATCTCCACTCGCCTCCATCTTGTAGAGCGAGACGGCATTCGTGTTGTAGTCGTCGTGGAAGGCGATGGTGAAGTCCCAGACACCGGGATCGAGCGGAGCTTCCGTCGTCACCTGAACGGTGGCCGTGTCCAGCATCTCCCAGATCGCACTGGCGGGGACGCCCTCGTGAGACAACTCGATCGACTCGATGGTCATCGACTCCGCGTGGAACCGGAACGTCCCTGCTCGCTCCCGGACCTCCAAACGGATGTCACATCGACCAGAGTAGAGGTCGCGGGATGGATCCAGGTGGAGCGAGACCGTCTGCTCGAGCGGCACGACCTGACTTCCCAGGCGGATCACTTCCGCGATCGCCGGCGAGACGAGCGCCGCCATCGCGACGGCGAACGTGGCGACCCCGAGCGAGACGCCCACGGCAGTGTGGTTCGGGCGGATAGGTAGATTCATGGCGTCCCCTCGTCCAGCTCCTGGATCCCATTCAGTCGTTTGCCTGGCGCAGGGACTCTGCCCAGTCCGGATGAGTCCGAGTCCAGTCTGTCAGCATGTCTCGGGAGTCCCGCAACGTCTTGGTTCCGATGAGATCGACACCAGCGTCGAGAAGCGCCCCATAGACACGTCGAGATCGCGGCACATCGTAGCAACGAAGCACGCGGCCGGGAACGGCGTCACGAAGTTGGACGATCTCGGCTAGCTCTCGGCGAAACTCCTCCGGCGGACGGCCCCATCCGTCCCAAACAAGCACGCGGCGATAGTCTACGCTGATCATCCTAACGAGATCGGCGAATCGGCGCGACCGAGCCAGGGGATCGTGCCAGAGAGCGTGGACTCCCGCGTAGCGGGTCGGCTGACGTGACAGCAGGTCCAGATCTGGAAGGTCACCGACGAGGACGACGCGCACAGGCCCCTTCACGAACTCACCACGCTCCACTCTCTCGAAGAGAAAGCTGTAGGCCTCTAGCGCCGCGTGCAGCGCGGGATAGCTCTCGGCACCCGACGCTTTCGCTTCGATGTTGAGCAAGAAGGTCGTGCCGTCTCCATACACGCTCCCGAGCCGCAGAACCCGATCGGCGAGCGGCGCTAGATAGACAGACTCTAGAGTACGCCCGGGCACCAACTCGTCTCGCGCGTGACCGACTCTCAGCTCGCCATCGACCAGGAAGTAGTCGACCTCGACTCCCACGCATCCGTACTCCAGCGCATCGGACAGAGGATGGTCCCGATGGTAGTCATTGTGCGAGTAGGCCGGTACGAGTTCCGGCATGAATGCCGGCATCAGCCGCTGCGTGCACGACTCGACCGACGACGGTCCGGCTCGCCTGGACCGTGACTCGTCCCGCCCCCAACTCGGCTCCCCACTTGGAGAGCCCGACGCGAATGTCGCCACCACCCCAAGAGCAACCAAAGGTGCTGCGAACAGGAGTATCGAAGCCCGAACACGCGCGAACAGCTCGACGCGGTCTCGCGTGCGCGCTATCGGACTGATGAGTTTCGTCCACTGGGAAGTCACGACCGAAAGCATATCGCAACTGCTGTGGCAGATCGGATGGAATCCGGCTTCCGCCGAGTCCGACCTAGTCACGTCCGGAGTTCCGGCCTAGGATTCCAGGTGGTGGTCGCAGAACCGTGCTTGCTCCCAAGCACGTTGTCCCAGGACGGGGCAGAGAAGGGGGATGTTTCCGATGAAGATCAAGTTCTGCACGATGCTCATCGCGTGTCTCGCGATCACGATCGCTTGGGGTTGCTCAGGTGAGAAAGGTTCGATTGCCGACAAGGCGAACCAGGCCGCTTCGCAAGCCAAGGACGCGGCCGGGGATGTGGGCGATCATGCCAAGGACGCTATGGAGAAGGCGGAGTCAGCCGCCGGTGACATGAAGGACCAGGCCGGGGACATGCTTGGGGCGCTCAAGTCCCAGTGGAACGAACAGCTCGAAGGCTTCGACAAGCAGCTGAATGGCCTCAAGGAAACGGCCGGGAAACTCGACAACGGGGAGCTGAACGGCTACGTCCAGACGATCGAGACGAAGCTCTCAGAGGTGAAGGACACGATCTCGAACCTCACGGGCGGCAACCTCGACCTGGCCGCGATCAAGGACACCGTGTCCTCCAAGCTGACCGAACTCAAGGGGCTCTTCCAGGCCGCCGAGGACAAGGTGAAGGCATTGATGGGAGGCGGTCACTAGCCCCCTGCCAGATCGTACCGGTAGGGCGACTCGTCACGTCGCCCTGCCCCCACAAACCGGCGAACCCCGGACTAGCCTCCCGCCACCGGAAACGCTAGCCTTCCCGCTCATTGGCCGCTCAGTCACGGGCGGCACAGGGAGGCATGCATCGATGGAACCAAACAGCTGGGCCCGCTGCTCCATTTGCGGCAAGACCATCCACTACGACCAGATCTACTACGCGTGTTCGGTCTCTGGCTGCAATCGCAAGAGCGCCCCGCACCGTTTCTGTTCGGTCGACTGTTGGGACGCTCACGTTGCGGACCGAAACCACCGCAACGCCGAGTGTGTCGAGGAACAAGCTCCGGCTCGCTGAAATCGGTCGCCGCGCGCCCGCCCCGAGTGTGACTACTCGACGACGACGTCGGTGAACCAGACGCGGAAGCCATCTCCGGGACGGTCGAGCGACAGTCGCAGGCCGCCGATGACCTCATATCCTCCCCAGGCCGTCTGTCGCGTCGGCGCTTCCGCCCCTGCCTTGTGGTACGACCACTCCACCACTTCGCCCTCGCCTGACACATAGAGATCGTACCTGTCGTTCGGAGTCGAGCCGACTCCATCGATGTACCGGACGACTAGCTTGGTCGTTTCCTGCTTCGTGAGAGGCGCGATCACGGACGGCTCGGCAGTCAGCTCTACCTTGCCCTGATCCCAGGCCACCATCGCCGGGAAGAGAAGCCAGTAGGCATCATTGATGAACTTCGGGGTCTTGCCGACGTCCGCACCGTCCTGCCGGACGGAATCGGTCTCGAGGTTCCAGTCCCATGCCCGCGTCACATTGGTCTCACCGGCTTCGACGTGGAAGGTGAAGGCGATCCGCTTCTTGTTCCCGAGCTGATCGAGTCCGGAGGCATGGAGAACGCGCTGCAACACCGCTGGGCCGTCTTCCGCCGACGATGGCGAGGGAACGCCGAAAGACATGGCCGTGACGAGGAACCAGGCAAGAGCGACGGAGAGAACGTGCCGATTCATCCGGAAGCGTCGCCTGTGAAGATGGCCCGCTGCCGGGAGGGGTCGATCGGCCCCTACCGTTGCGTGGGGATCGATGTACCTTGGCTTCCGTGACATTCTCGAACCTCCTTGTCTCGACCCGTTCTGTTCCGTTTCGTACTGTCGATCCGTTCCGTGAACCATCTCGTCCTGGCGCGTGGGGAGTGAGGGCAGAATAGCACCTCGCGGCGGCGCAGGGAGACGAGCGACCGCTTTGCCACTCGTTCCAATGCTCTGGTACTGTCCCCGGTTCGGAAGCGAACCGCACGTCGCGGATCGGCTCCATCGAGGTACCCGCTCCATGAAGACCCAACGTCCCGGGCTCCGCCGGCTCTTGGAGTACGCGCGGCCACATCGCCGTACCGTCGTGCTCGCAACGGCGTACTCCATCCTCAACAAGATCCTGGATCTCGCCCCTCCGCTCCTCATCGGAGCCGCGGTCGACGTCGTCGTGAAGCGGGAAGACTCCTGGGTCGCCAGGTTCGGGTTTCCCGAGGTCGAGTCTCAGCTCTGGATCCTCGTGATCGGAACCCTGATCATCTGGGGACTCGAGTCGCTCTTCGAGTACCTCTACTCCGTTCAGTGGCGAAACCTCGCACAGACCGTGCAGCACGAGCTGAGGCAGGACGGATACGGCCACCTCCAGCAACTCGACCTCGCCTTCTTCGAGGACAGCTCGACCGGCGGACTGATGTCGATTCTCAACGACGACATCAACCAGCTGGAGCGGTTCCTGGACGGAGGCGCAAACGATCTCCTCCAGGTCGGAACGACAGTCGTGGTGATCGGAGCGATCTTCTTCACTCTCGCTCCGGAAGTCGCCGCGTTCGCGTTCCTGCCGATGCCGTTCGTCCTATGGGGATCGTTCGTCTTCCAGAAGAAGCTCGCTCCCAGGTACACCGTCGTCCGGGAGAGAGTCGGCCTGCTCAATGGGCTGCTCTCGAACAACCTCTCGGGGATCGCGACGATCAAGAGCTTCACCTCGGAGTCCTACGAAGCCGGCCGAGTCGAGGAGGAGAGCGGACAGTACCGGGAGGCCAACCGTCGGGCGATCCAGCTGAGCTCGGCCTTCTCTCCGCTCATCCGGATGGTCATCGTGATGGGGTTCGTCTTCACGTTGCTCTTGGGCGGACGCGCCGTAATGGCCGGCACACTCGCAGTCGGCGCATACAGCATCATGGTCTTCCTCACGCAGCGCCTGCTCTGGCCGCTGACTCGACTCGGGCAGACCGTCGACCTCTACCAGCGGGCGATGGCCTCGACACATCGTGTTCTCGACCTCCTCGAGATTCCGATCCACGTGGAGAGCGGGGACCAACCGCTCCCGAAGCCCGTGAAGGGAGACGTCCGTTTCGAGAACGTGTCGTTCGCCTACAAGAACGGGATCCCGGTCCTGAAGGACGTCGACCTCCACGCACCTGCCGGACAGACCATCGCCCTCGTCGGCGCGACCGGCTCCGGCAAGAGCTCGATCGTCAAGCTCCTCCTTCGGTTCTACGAGCCCCAGTCCGGACGGATCACCGTGGACGGGCTTCCGATCCACGAGGCGCGGCTCGAGGAACTTCGCGGAGCGATCGGTCTCGTCAGCCAGGACGTGTTTCTCTTCCACGGCACGGTGCGCGAGAACATCGCGTACGGAACGTTCACTGCGACGGACGACGAGATCGTGACCGCAGCGAAGGCAGCCGAAGCTCACGAGTTCATTCTCGAACTTCCCGATGGCTACGACACGATCGTGGGTGAGCGCGGTCAGAAGCTCTCAGGAGGACAGCGTCAACGGATCTCGATCGCACGGGCCGTCCTCAAGAATCCGCCCATTCTCGTTCTCGACGAAGCGACTTCGGCCGTCGACAACGAGACCGAGGCCGCGATCCAGCGATCGCTCGCCCGGATCTCGCGAGGGCGGACCGCCGTCGTGATCGCGCACCGGCTCTCAACGATCCGTCACGCCTACCGGACCTACGTGCTGGACCGAGGCAGGGTGGTTGAGACAGGAACGCACGACGACCTCGTCGAGAAGGACGGCGTCTACGCCGCGCTGTGGAAGGTGCAGACCGGTGAGGCGGAGATCCAGGTGTAGCGAACGGCAAGAGCAGCGGGTCCACAAACGTCCGACCCGCTGCGTCACTGACCGAGATCAGTGGCGCAGCGGGTCGGCTGGAATCGGGCAGTTCGGGTCCGGTCCGTCTACTTCAGCCTGACGATCCGGCCCGTCGCGTCGTCGCTTCCCGCGCGAACACGGTAGAAGTAGGTGCCTGCGCTGATCTCCCTGCCGGCGTCGTCGCGACCGTCCCACTCGAAGTCGTGACGTCCGGCATCCTGCGAGCCGAGGTCGATCCTCCGGACGACAGCGCCATCGGCCGCGAAGAGCTCGACGCGCACCGGCGTCGATGCCGAGAGCGAGTAGGACAGAGTACTCGTTCCGCGGAACGGGTTCGGCGACACACCGTAGACACGGAGTCCGTCCCCACTTCCTACGGTGAAGTCAGAGATGTCGGCGGGATCCAGGAGTCCCATGTCCAGCGCGACGTCGTCGACGTACCAACCGAGCTTGTGTCCGGAGACGTTGCTGCGGAAGTAGAAACGGAACTGGAAGTCGCCACCCATCCACGACGAGAGGTCGAAGACCGCGGGAACGTATCCGTCGACCGTGTAGCCGTTGTAGCCCCCGGTGAAAACCAGCACCTGGATGGAGTCATCCGGATAACCACCGACCGGGTCGACGACCACCCAACGGTTCTGTCCGGCGTCCCACACCTGGACCTGCCCGCCGTCGTCTGGGTCGACCCAGTACCAGTGATGGAACGTGAGGATGAGCTTCTCTGCGTCACTCGTGTCGAGCACCGGCGACGTGAGATGCGAGATCTGGACGTCGTCGTAGGGACCATGGATGTCCGTCCCCCAAACGTTCGCGCCCGAGAAGGTCGGCGGAGGGTTGCTGGACGGATAGTTCGGCGTCCCACGATCCCACTCGCCAAACGCCGTGTAGCCGCCGCCATCCGATTCGAACGTCTCTGCCGTCGGAAGCACGGGACTCCACTCGGTCGCCTGCTCACCGACGACGTCGAGCTCGGCGTAACCGACCCCGAGGCCTGGGACACCCGACGCTGTGACCAGGTAGCCGGTGTTCTCGGGGACGCCATCCAGGACGAATGCACCGGACGGATCCGTCGAGACGGGCGAGAGCGGGGCATCGAACAGCTCGACAGTAGCGTCCGGAACCGGAATCCCAACGCCGTTCCGGACGACGCCTTCGATCGAGCCGAACGGCGCGCGGAATAGCTCGATCGTGATGCTCTGCGTCTCGCCGTGGACGACAGTGACCGGAACGTCACTCGGAAGGTAGAAGAAGTCGCCTTCGGCCCGGATCGTGAGATTCGTCGCGCTCAGCTGCAGTGAGGTCTCCCCTGTGGGGCCGGTCTTGTCGAGCCGGCCCGTCTCGACGACCTCGATCACCCGACCGTCGAGTGGTTCGAGCGTGTCGCCGTCGCGCACGAGCACGTCGACGTTGCCGTAGCCGAGGACGAGGCGGTCGCGCGCGAGCTCGAGGTTCGGACGCTCCCCGATCTGACGATCGCCGGTCCAAGCCGAACCCGTCGCACTGAAGATCTCCTCGACCAAGTCCGGGGTCATCGGCACACCAAAGAGAGCGAGCGCCTGTCCCTGGAGCGACGCGATCGCGCCGGTCACGATCGGGGACGCACCGGAGGTGCCGTTGAAGCCTGCGGTGTACCGGACTTCGGGATCCCCGCCCTGGAGGTCGCCACAGCAGGTCGTGACGATCGAAGAACCCCAACCCTGGAGGTCCGTCCGCGAACCGTAGTTCGAGAACCACTCCGCGGTGAGCTCGTTCGGAGTGCCCGCGCCGACCACGATCGCTCCGCTGTCGCGCACGCGGCGATCGAAGAGGTCGCCGTAGAGCGCGTCGTCCAGATTGACCGTACCGTTTCCACCTGCTTCCACGCAGATCACTCCGGTCGCGGTTACGACCTGGATGGCATCGAACACGTCCTGCCACCACTCGCATGGCATCCAGTTCTCCGGGCCCGAGCACTGCACTTCCATGAGGAAGACGCTGCCCGGATCGAGAACGGTGCCGGCTTCGAGGATCGCGTCGGGAATGGAGAACGTGTTGAGCGAAACGACGCCCGCGCGGACGTCGGCTGCGATTCCGTTGATCCCGAAGCCGTTGTGGATCCCCGCGACTTCGCCGTAGACCGCTGTACCGTGGTCGTCGGTTCCGTAGTCACCAGCTGTATAGAACGGGTCGGGAAGATCCTCGTGGGCGAAGAGCCATCCCCACTCGAGATCGAGGAAGTCGACTCCAGCACCGAGCCCTCCCGGGAACGTCCACGCCGTCTCGGCTTCGATACCGACAGGAGCGTCGTAGAGATAGCCCTGAAGCGGCGAGAAGTCCGGAGTCGTGCCCGTGCCGGCGAAGCCAGACGAGCCCGTTTCCGGTGTATCCATGGAAGCACTGGAACCCAGTGGCGTCGATCGAGTCGACGGCGCGTCCATCGACACGGCGGGCGTGTCCGGTACGAGAGCGGAGGCGAGGGCGTCGACGAAACCGCCTGGCTGCGCGATCGGCTCGGCCCAGGCCATCTCCACTCCCGGGACACCATCGAGCGCAGTGAGAAGGTCGGCGAGACGAGCTTCGGCTGCGATGTCGTCAGCGAGAGAAGGCAGCTCGATCATCGCGTAGAGGTTGAGGTCTGGCAGGGACTGCTTCGTACGCGCTTCGCCGTCTCGACGCATTTCGTCCAGCACTCCTTCGGGCTTCGAGAAGCGCGGTGCGAGCACGGCTCCCGGCACGGAGGCGACGAGATCCGAGAGGGGCGCGAGATCGAAGCCGGTAAGAGAAACGACACGGCCGTCCCGGATCCGAGCGCCGCTGTCGACGCCGAGCTTCACGACGACGAGGTTCTGATTCACCCCTCGCGTCATCTGCGTGAAGAGCGGACGCTCCGCCGAGCGCGTCGCTGCAGATGCTTCCGGCGCAAGAGCAGCAACGGACGTGAGCGCAAAGAGAGCCGCAGCGACGCAAGACGTGGCAACGGACGGAACGAGGATGTGTCGGGACAGGCTAGGGAGTGGGCGCGACCTCATTTGCGTAGGACCTCCGGTGTGCGCGGTTCGGGCAATCGGGTTCGGGGCGCTGAAACGGCCTCTCGACCCGATCTGAAGCAGGTACGAGCATACCGCAAGAACGCTCGCTCACGGGGTGGAAGGTTCGATTCCGGACGCCCAGGGGGGCGGATCGCTAGTCGAGCGGCAGCAGCTCGACTGCGGAGTCGAGTGAGGTCGCGACGAGACGGCGACCAGACGGGCCGACCGCCAATCGCTGCACGGACGCGCCCAAGGTCGCGAGAGTCGTCGAGTTGGCTCGTTCGGTCGGCTCCTGCGGCCTGGCAGCAGGGGCGCCGTTCGCATCACGTTCCAGCGCCTCGTCGAGGAATGCCAGGTCCCACACACGGACCGTACCGTCGATGCCTCCCGAAACAAGCGACGCATCGTCCCGGAAGGCGACGCACGTCACGGCGCCTTCGTGGCCCGAGAGTACTGCCAACGCCATTCCGTCTGCCGTCGACCAGAGCCGAACGTTTCCGTCGGTACCTCCACTCGCGAGAAGTCGCCCATCGGGCGAGAATCCCACAGTGTAGACACCATCTCCGTGCTCCGCGTGGACGGCGACCGGCTGCTCCGTGCCGAGCTCGAAGACTCGCAGGCTTCCGTCGTCAGAACCGGTCGCGATGAGGTTCTCCACGGGAGACCACGCCAGCGCACGGATCGCGGCTCGATGGCCACGGAGCTCGCGGGCGATCCAACCTCGCTTCGTCTCCCAGACGATCCCGCTTCCATCTTCGGATCCGGACACCAAGAACGCACCGTCGTGCGAGAATGCGAGCGAGGTGACCGGCGCTTCGGGAGCGATCTCCAGCAGCACTTGCCACCCGCCGATGTCCCAGACTCGGATGGTTCCGTCACCGTACCCCGCAGCAATCCGATCGCGAGTGGGGGCGAGCATGAGGTCACCGATCCGTTCACCGATCGGAGGTAGCTCGTGAATCGGTTCGAGAGATTCACCGCCCACCAACCGCAGCGATCCATCGGAGAGACCGAGTGCAATCCAGTCGCCGTCGGGACTGAAGGCGACACTCAACGCCGAGGGCCCGCCCAGGTCGATCCGGTGCTCGGCCGAACCTGCCGCCTGCACGAGAAACGGAAGCACTAGGAGAGCCGCCGCAACGAAGCGGGTGAGTGAAGAGCGCATCGGCATGTACATTTCCTCCGAACGAGCAATACCGGAGGATAGTAGCACTCGCCGCCCCAAGGCGGATCATCGCCGCGCCCGAACTCCTGAGAACGGACGACGGCGAGCGGTAGCAGAGACATCGATCAGACGGAGAGACCATCGATGGACGTCCATTGGAAGCCATTCGCACCAGATTCCGAGCAGGAGATCCTCGCGGAGTTCCTTTCCACCCAGGTGTGGCCGTTTCACGGGAATCCATCTCCGTCACGAGAGAAGGCGACCGAGTGGGCCGCCAACGGTCGCTTCGGCAACGATGACGACACGAAGAGCTTCTGGGGGCTCGTCGGAACGGAACGGGTCGCACTACTCACGGTGATGGATCTGGAGGACCCAACCCCCGTCTTCGATCTGCGCGTCGCAGCGGCCCGACGCGGCCAGGGCATCGGACGGTCTGCGCTTCGGTTCCTTGCCGAATGGACCTTCGTTGAGGCCTGCAAACACCGGATCGAGGGGCATACTCGCTCCGACAACCACCCGATGCGCGCTCTCTTCCGAGCTTCCGGTTGGTTGCAGGAGGCCCATCACCGTCAGGCTTGGGGTAGTGCCGACGGGACGTGGCACGACGCGGTGACGTACACCTTGCTCCGCGACGACCACGAGGCCGGGACACGAACTCCACTCCCCCCGATGGACAACTGAAGCCCGCAGTACCTCAGGAAAGCCGTTCTCCAACCCGGGTGACTCGACGCGGGTGAATCGCCTATGCTTCCCCCAGGGCACCGATGTACTGCTCCCCTCCCCGTACATCCCATCCCTGCCTCCATTTCTCTCGAGAGATCCCGCCGAGCCGGGGCGGCCTCGTCGCATGCGAAAGGAGACAGAACGTGAATCGTCTTGCCTGGTTCGGCTTGCTCGCAGCCTCAATCATGTCGACTTCGGCTCTCGTAGCTTCGAAGGCGTACTCGGCAGAGATCCTCGTGCACCCAGATGGGTCTGGAGACTTCCCTACGATTCAAGAGGCGGTCTGGGCCTCTGCGAATGGTGACGTCATCTCGCTCACGCCCGGGACCTACTTGGAGAACGAAATCGACCTCGTCGGACGACGAATCACGATTCGTGCGCTCGAGGGACCCGGAACCTGCCAGATCAACGGCCAAGGCCAGACCGTGTTCATACTCGACGGAGCGGAAGACGAGACGACGGTTCTCTCCGGTCTCGACATCGAGAGCGCGCTCGGTTCGGACACGAGCCTCGTGCAGTGCATCCAGACGACGCCGACGATCCAGGACTGCACGTTCCGCGCGACCACAGGAAACAACTACACCGGCGTGTATGCCGTGGGCGACGGCCCCTTCCTCACCAGGTGTACGTTTCGTGAAACCACAGTCGGCCTCGAGCTGCGCGGAGTCTCTAGGAACTCGATCGTCGATTGCCGCTTCGAAGACAACATCCTCGGCATGATGGTGACCGCCGGGCGCAATCTGCGGATCGAGCAGTGTGAGTTCGTCGGGAATCAAACAGGGCTTGCAAGCCTCGGAGGCGCACAACTGGTCGGCGACGTCCTGATCTCGGAATGTCAGTTCGAGGCGAACCGGTTCGGAGCCGTCATCCGCGGGAACGCGCAAGCCGAACTCGTCGTCCGCGAGTCGAGCTTCGCCCGTAACGACCTGTACGGCGCCTCGCTGCTGGTCGCCGATCTCGTGGTCGAATCGTGCGAGTTCGTGGAGAACGGAACCGAAGCATCGCCCACCAGTCCCTTTGGGGGGCTCGAAGCCGCAGGAGGCAGCGTCGTCGACTGTCTCTTCGAAGCGAACCGAGCCATGAACGCAGGCGGGCTCCGAGGAGCGACACTCGTCCGCGACTGTGTCTTTCGAAACAACGTCGCGAACGGACTCGGAGAGGAGGACGGAAGCGGCGGCGCGATCTGGGGCGGCACTACCTGCGAGAACACTCTATTCGTCGGAAACCGAGCCGGGCACGGTGGCGCGATCTACGGTGGCGGAAACGTCATCCGCGACTGCACCTTCGTCGGGAATGTCGGCTTCTTCACGAGCGCAATCGAGGTGACCTTGTTGAGCGTGCACATCGAACGCACGATCATCACGGGCAATCAGGGAGGCGATCCGATCGGCTGCGCGGACAATGACCCGTCCGCCCTCATCACCTGCACCAACATCTGGGGAAACGAATCCGGCGACTGGATCGGATGCGTGGCAGGACAGCTCGGCCAGGACGGCAACATCACCGACGACCCACTGTTCTGTGACCCCACCATGGAAGACTATCACCTGGCATCCGGATCACCGTGTCTGGAGCAGAACAACGACTGCGGAACCATGGGCGCGTTCGACGAAGGCTGCTCCCCCACACCCGTACTCGACGCAAGTTGGGGCACGATCAAGGCAGGCTTCTACGACCCCGACGCGTCAGGCTTTCCGCGGAAACCCTGACCGTTCCGCATAGCTACACCCACATCCGAGTCAACTCAATCGACTCCACGCTCCCCCCAACACATCCCGCACGCCATCTCTTCCAAACGACGCCAAATGAGCCCCCTGGGCGTCCTGGAGGTTTCGTCCCTCGAAACCGGAAGGATGCCCAGGGGGCGTATACGGCGCTCGGCAGGAAGCCCTAGATGAGAGTGCGACTTCGTTCGTCCCCGACCCGCCCCTTCCGGCAAAGGTCCGACCGAAGGAACCCTGCCGCATGCCGCGTCTGCACGTCCAGCGAGTCGGCGAGATTGACGCTACAAGCATCGCGCACGGTCGCCACGATCGCCGCCCGGGCTCCTTGGGTCGCCGGACTTCCCGCCGGAGGTAGCTCCGGCATCGCATCCGTCACACAAGGAACGATCTCGCGGACGAGCTCGCGCTTCGCGATTCTGTGGTCACTGCCAGACGCGATGCTCCAGGCCACCTCGAGCGCCTCTTCCATCGGACCCGCGAAGTCGACGAGCCAACCGGTCGCGTTAGCGCCCGACACCGGCCTACCGGTGAGCAGGAGCTGGAGAAGTTTCATCCAGCCGTCGGCGTTGGTCTTCCGGAACGGCCAATGACAGCCTTCCATTCCCGGCACGACGGGGAGCGTCACCTCGGGGAACCCGAGTGAGGTGTCGTCCAGCGTGACGAGATAGTGGCAATGAGTCATCAGCTCGAGGTAGCCACCGAGGCAACGCTTGCCTGGGACGAATCCCACCGACACCGCGAACTCGGCATCGAGGCGACGCGCGGTCCTCGACCAGTCACCGGCGATCCGTGCACCTTCCTCTTCCGAGTCGAGCGCGGGGAAGAACTCGTTCGTGTCCGCTCCCACCATCTGCGTCGATAGGTGGAAGTCACTCGTGAGGATGACGCGGTCGATCTTCTCGGCCTTCAGCCAATCGATGGCTCGGTTCAGCTCCGCATCCACGTCCCCGTTGTAGCTTTCGCGGGAGATCGTGACGACGCCGACCTTGCCGTCGTGTTCGGCGTTGACGTAGAGCTGCTGCCACTCGGGATCGCTGATCCGCTCGAGGGCGGCGGGATACCACGAATCGCCCTTCGCCGCTTCGGGGTGGTGCTTGTGGTAGCGCTCCACCGTCGCGATCGCCCGCGTCGTGCCGAGATCCCGGATCATGGCGAGGATGCCGCGACGGAACTGCGCACAGAGTTCGCCCATCGCGTTCATCAGGCCGAGGTGCGCACGCTCCTCCTTCAGCATGAGGCTCGTCATCTGGACGAGGGGCCCCAAGATCCAGTCGAGGAACTCGGCTTCGTCGTCGTCGTCGAACGGGAAGTCCACGACCGGACGGAAGTGGTTCGGCGGATACCAGTCCTGACCGCTGTCCTTGTGCTGCACGAACTCGGGCGTTGGTTCGAAGAGCGGGCCGTACTCTCCGGCCAGGTGATGGAGACAGGACCAGGTGAGGAACGTCGCGCCCTTGGCGCCGATTGCATCGTGCGCGCGAACCGGGTTCGGGCCGATGTGCTTCCGGACGTACTTGTCGATCTTCCAGACCGGCGTGTTCGTCATCCGGTGATAGCGCACCGCGGCGAGCGTGATCCCGCAGAAGAGGACGTCCAGGACGAAAGACCAGTCGTCGCTCACAGGAACCGGGACGAGCCCGAGTGCCCAGAAGAGCTTCGTCACATCGGACGGCTCGTCCTCCACCACCTCGAACACCTTGTTGATCTCGTGCGGGAAGGCTGGGTGCGCGATACCGACACCGAGCTGCGACGCCGGGAATCCGGACGTCACGGAACGGATCTGGATATCCGGATAGGACGCGCGGAACATCTCGTAGTGCGCACGTTTGATCTCGAGGATCTCCGGAATCGCTTCGAGCAGGAACTTCGGACGGAGGGGCTTCAGCTGATCCGGCAGACTCTTCCCGTCGTAGGTGAGCCGGACCATGTTGCCGAGGATCCGGTCCGCTCCGTCCTTCCCGAACGCGCGCACCAACCCCGGATACTGACGCGAGATCCCATCGGGAGCCCCGGGCATGTCGAGCCCGACGATCGGCACGCCGAACGGTTCGAGCCGCGCACCCAGCTGCATCATCTTGCCGGCGCCGACGATTCCGCTCGCGCCGGAGATGACGAGAGCGCCGCGGTCCCCAGCGGGACCGAACACACTCGACACGAGCTCGGCGGGATCGGCGGGAAGACGGCCGTTTCGGAAGACGTCGAGCACCGTCCCGAGACCCAGGGTCCCGAGCGTGTCTCTCCGCATCATCTTGATATCGCTGGTCTCTCTCGAAGTCGTAGTCGCCATCACCGCTTCCCTCCTTCGCTCACCTCGAAGAGGGCTGCGATTCCGACGTCTCCTGCCGCACAACCGAACACGAGCACGCGCCCGCCACCCAGGTCCACGGCTTCCTCGAACGCTTCGATGAGGATGCGGGTGAGCGTCGGGCCCTGCGGATGTCCCCAGACGAGCGAGCAACCGGTCCGGTTCATGTCGCGCCAGTCGTAGTTCAGGACCTTCGCGAACACGGCGTCGTTCACTGCGAACGGATTGTGGTTCTTGACGACCGCAACGTCACTCATTCCGAGCCCTGTCTTCTGGAGCAGCTTCTGCACCGCGATCGCGGGCGCTTCCGGCATGAGGCTCGGATCCGTCCGGATCTCCGTCTTCGCGAGGAAGCGGATGTCGATCTCGGGACGCGGGCTCAGCTCCTTCGCGCGCGCCTCCGTCGTGACGAGGAGGCAGGCCATCCCGTCCGAGGCGTGCGTCTGCGTTCCGCCGGTCACGCAGGTATCGAGTTCGCGCATGGCGCGGAGTCCGTCCAGAGTGAGTGGACGCACGCCGAGGTCCGAGTCGACCCGTCCGAGCGGCTTGCCCTGGACGTTCAGCACATCGAGCGGGAAGAGAACGCGGTCGAGGAACCCGGACTCGATCGCACCGAAGTACTGCTCGGTGCGGTGGAGGGTGAGTTCATCGACCTCGCGCCGATCGATCTTGTACTTCCGGGCCGCGATACCCGCCGTTTGGATCATCGCGTTGCCGGTGGCGGGATCGAAGCCGAAGTTGTCCCAGACGTCCGCGATCGGGACGGTGCGCTGATAGGAACGCCGTTCCGGAAAGACGCCGACCGGTGAGTCGCTCGTCCGGTCGAAGGTGAGGACGCCGACCGTCTCGTGTCCGCCGCTTTCGACCTCGGCTCCCGCCGCGACCACGGCCTGGAGGCCGGTCGCACAGGCCTGCTCGAGGTGGTAGCCCGGCACCCGCTCCCCGAGGCAACTCGCCACGAGCGGAGCGTTCCAGAACTTCCAGTGCCAGGGAATGGTCGAGCCGATGACGAGGTAGTCCAGCTCGCTCTTCGGTACCCGCCTCTGCCCCAGGATCCGCCCCATGGCCTCACCGGCGAACTGGCCGATGTTGACCTCGGCGAGCGCGGACTGCTGCCACGCGGGGAAGAAGCTGCTGCCCCAGGTGCCGTACGGAATCCGCGCCTGGGGGAACATCGCGATCTCTTTCATGGATCTCCCTTTCTACCGGACAGCGACCGGCCTCACGGCGGCCGCCCCGGGAGGGCGATTCTCGGGGAGATCCGCGTCCCGCTCAAGTTGCGGGTGTGGTTGTGAGACCAACCAAGGCCCCGGCCATTGCCAAAGCGCCGGACACAACACCAACCGGACTCACGGCCACGGCCGAGTCAGCGGACAGGATCCCAACCGAACTCGCGGCCATTGCCAAAGCGGCGGGCATTCCACCAACCGAACTCTCGCCCAATGCCAAGGCGGCGGATAGGATCCCAGCCGAGCTCGCGTTCACGTCCGGGGCCCTGGCCCCCCTGGCAACGAACTCCACCAACGTCGGCGTCACGGCAACCCCGCCGAAACCGCGAGTCCCGGACACCCCGAAAACGGCACGCCTTCCCCGGGCGAGCGTTCGCCCCGGCAGCCCGAATGCCGCAACTCCCAGCAAAACAACTCACAAGCGCCTTTGCGGCGGCTGTCCAGGCCTTGGAAACTCTCTCCATCGATACGGCCGCCGCACACCTACGGCCTCGCGGATCTGGACTGCGGGGTGCGCCGTTACGAAGACGGCCGCTTGGATTCACGGCCCGGTCCGTGTCGCTGTGACAGTGTCCGCCCGAACGTCCGCGGGCGTTCGGGCGAGAACAGACCGGACAGCCAGGATCATCATTGCCAAGTGCGCGGTGGCGACGGAACCGGGGAATCGGCGAGGTCACGAGGCAGCCACTGCGACACGGACCCATCCCGGTCGCCGCGACCGTTGCACGCGTGCAGACCGGATGTTCCGCCGAAGAGATCGCTTGTGCATGCGTAGAGTTCGGTCCACCGTTTGCGAACCTCGCGAGTGCGCCGCTCGAGCCTCGAGGGTTGGTTGCTCCCGGGCTTTGTGAGCGGTTGCGGTCGCGACCGCGAACCGGAGCGGCCCCAGGTACGCGGTGATCTCGACGACCTCACAAACCTGAGGCCTTATGTGCCGCGCTGCAAACATCGGCAGCGAGAGTCGCCACGGTCTGTGAAGCCGCTCGAACAGTCGCAAACACAGTTTCCGTGGCCTGAGCAGCCGCAAACCGGGCCGCACGACCAAGTTGATGTTGGGACTGCTCGATGACGACGGCTCGTACCGCTTGTTGCTGCGGCCGAAGCCAGCAATCCGGAGGGCCTGGCATCGCTCCTGCCCGACCTAGCGGCGCACGCTAACGCCCCGACTCTCGGAAGACCGAACGGATCTGCCCCCAGGACATCCTGACCATAGGAGTGGGCTCGCAGAGACCCCAGCCGCAGTAGACGCCGTCCCCTTGGTACACGCCCCCCTCCGCCTCGCACTCGGAGCGCGACGTGTTCCGGCAGTCTCCGTCGGAGAAGCAGCACGCACCGACCTCGTCCGGGCAGTAGATGCTCCCGTCCGTACCGAATCCGAGCGAACCGAGCGCAACCGGGGCTTCCGGGTCGTTGATGATGCTGTCATCGACGAAGAACACCCCCTGCGTCGGGTGCGCGATGCTGGAGAACAGCGCGGGTTCCCCATACTGGTACCCCAAAAATGCGCACATCTGGAAGACGAGCGTCGTCTCGGGGTAGGCCCAGGTGATCGCGATGCCCTCGCCGCTGGCCGGCCAGTCGTCGGTGAATAGCTCGTAGTCGCCGCAAGAGCGGTAGTCGAGCAGGTGTATCGAGGGGCCATACTCCACGCCAAAGACCACACCGGCGACACGAGGGCTCGATCCGCTAGGAAACGCCGCGAGCACGGAGAAGAGGAACGGGCCTTCGCCGTCGACTCGGGAGACGACCTCGTCGCATGCGGCCGGAGTGTCCCCGCCACAGTCAGCGGGGTCCCCATCCGTGTACGCACCGTCGAGCTGCGCATGTACCAGGAGAACGCCGTTGGCGTTCGGCCCGGCGTCGACCGGACTATCGATCGCCAAGACCGAGAGGAGCAGAGAGACCGAAAGAATCAGCAAGACCGGGTGGATCGAAACGACTGGATTGGAAAGCACACGACGGGACATGATCGCCCCCCTTCGAGGAGTTCGTGACCCACTCTACCGCGGCGTCACCTCCCGATCGCCCATGCGCGTCCGAGGTGACAGTCGAGACACAGCGTGTACGAGCGAGCGCCTACCATCGCCCGCACAGCCCACGCCCGCAGAGTTTGCCGCCTTCGATGAAGCCGACGCGAGCCCGAAGCCCGTGTCCCTCTCGATGCTACATCACCGTCAGCATCGTCTCATGCGCCGCGATCTCGACCGGCGCGTACTCCTCCTCCGGCACGCCGAGGTGCTGCGCCACCGACGAGACGAGCCGCGAGTAGTACACCTTCGCCGTCACCTCGAGAGGACCCGTCGCCACGTCGCCAGGAAGCTCCCAGGTAAAGGTCTCGGTCCGGGCCTCGAGCGGCGGAAGACGGTAGTCCGTCCCGAACGCTGCCGTGTTCCACTGCGCGATCGTCATCCGTCCTTCGGGATCGAAGTAGGGCAGGCGGTAGATCCGGTCACCCACGGGGACGGGGCCGTCGCGACGGACACCCTTGAAGTCGGCGAGACCTTGAATGTCACCGAGGTCCTGATACGCGAGAAGATCCGAACCGATCGTGTACTCCTCGCCCTCGAACCCCTTCGGATCGACAGGCAGGTGCCAGACCTTGCCCGCCGAGTCCTTCGCCTCCACTTCGAGCC
Source organism: Candidatus Eiseniibacteriota bacterium (assembly GCA_020633975.1). Taxonomy (GTDB): domain Bacteria; phylum Eisenbacteria; class RBG-16-71-46; order CAIMUX01; family CAIMUX01; genus JACKCR01. The sequence goes on from JACKCR010000003.1 coordinate 44,317, forward strand.
AGACGACCCGCTCTTCTGCCGACCCGGTCGGAATCATGTGCCCGGCCTTCGCGTTGAGGACGACGGCTGCGAGCTTCGCGGTCTTCCCGGCTTTGACCGAACGCTCCTCTGGATGGATCCGCACTTCGACCGAACCGATCAGCTTGCCGTTGTCATGTGCGCCGTTGAAGAGGTGGTTGCGCACGTCCGGCAGCGTCTCCCCACCATCCACCGACTGGCCTTCCGACGCGGCCATATGGCACTTCTGACACGTCACGCCCGCAGCAGCGTACGGCCCTTCCTTCCACTCCAAGTGCGTCGCTTTGACCCAAAGCCCCCAGGGATCCTTCTCGTTGTGACAGGTCCCGCAGAACTCCGCGGTGCTGAGGAACTCGTTGTACGCGATCCCGTGGTACTCGCTCACACGGTTCGGACGCGGACCTTGCTTCGTCTCGCCCGGCTCGGAGATCCAGTTGAAGTTGTAGGGTATGTCTCCTTCGAATCCGGTGACGCTGTGGCAGAGGTCGCAAGTCGTGCCTTCGTTCGCGCGCGTCCCCGCTTCGGGACGGCTGGGTGGGATGTCTCCGGCGAGGAACGCGAGTGGCGCGTGACATCCGTTGCAACCCGCCTTGACACCTGCGACCTTCTCCACCTTCTCGGCGTGCGGAAGGGCGAGCTCGAAGTACTCGATCTCGTCCCACTCGTGCACGAAGCACTGAGACATCATCGCCTGTTCGTGTTGCCTCGCGATGTCGACATGGCACTCGGCGCAGACCGAGGCTTCCTCGTAGTCGTCATAGCTCTTGCTGCCGTACGCGGCGTCTCCGGCCGGTGCAGCGAGTGCGCTCCCCACGAACACGACGCTAGTCAGGAGGGTGCCGACCGAGCGGACCAACGGGGAAGAAGGGGTTGAAGCGAGACGAGGATAGGAAGGATGGGACATGACGACCTCCTGGAGAGAGCACGGACCGATTCTCGCGGTTCGAGACTCGTTCCGGGTCCCAGGTGGGTCAAGTCGGGGGACTCCCGCACATCGATAGGAAGTCGTGCAGTCCGAGTTGAACGTAGCTTCTGACTCTCGCGACTACGTCCGGGAGTACTCCACGGCGACGGCACGGTCCTCTCGGCCCTCGGGCCAGAGGTTGAACATGCGGAACATCCAGGTGTCGGCCGACTGCACTTCGATCTCGATCCGCCATCCCCAATCCGGGCCGGGGGGAGCTGCGTACGACCCACTGAGACGGACGACGCCGCCTTCGAACGCAGACTTCTCGCACACCATGATCTGGTTCTTCATGTGCCAAGAGTCGATCCACACCGAGCCGGTCTCGCGCGCTTCGTCCAGAGTACTGAGCAGGACAACGCCCTGCTGAACGTTCTCATCCTTGCTCCACGTGTAGGCGATCGAAAGAAACTGACCGCGAGCAGAGAGGGTGACCTCCGCGGTCGACGCGGAGAGTTCCGCGGGGTCCTCCGGATCGAGCCATAGGTGGTTCGTTCCACTGAAGGTACCGACGAGCTCCTGGAGACGGGCAGACGACATCTACGAGTTCCTCCGCTCAAACCGACATCCTGAATGGTAGTCAGGCGACGGTAGCGGTTTCCGATCCGGGAAGCCAGCTCCGCGGTCCCCCTAGCCGTCTTCCTTGAAGATTCTGGAATTCGTAGTAGAAGGAGTTGCAGAGCGTCCTCCCTGCCTCATTTTCGTCTCCCAGGAGCTTCCTCTCCAACTCGTTGCCGGACCGCGACTACAGAGATTCCCCGATACCGGAAGCGCTTCTTGGCCCGCTTCTTTTCTCTACGCGTGCAGGACAAGCAAAGAGGTTCGTCCGAACCCTCTCCGACGATTCATGAGGGAGGACTGGCTCCGAAAGGAGTCCCGATCGGAATCGCAGTTCGCCGACTCCGGAAGGGCGGCCCTGGAACCTCTCGACAAGAAGGAGACACACATGAAGCCGAAGAAGCAGACTCTGGACGTTCGATCGATCTCTCGCTTTGCCATTGGCGCCGGTGCGGCGCTTGGACTCGTAGCCGCCACTGCCGGAGTGAGCCAAGCTCACACCGACGTCGAGCTGCGCGGCGGATACTACTCGGACGTCGACGAAGGCTTCATCGGTGGTGGACTCCTCACCAGCATGGGCAGCGGATGGGACTTCAACCCGAACCTCGAGTGGGTGTTGGTCGAGAACGCCGACTACCTGACCGTCAACGGTGACGTCCACTACGACTTCACGCGCGACTCCTCTGCCCCGGCCGTTTGGGCGGGTGGCGGCGTCGCCCTCCTCCACACGGAGACCGACGGCCCCAGGAGCGTCAGCGACACCGACCTCGGCATGAACCTCTTTGGCGGTATCGGTGCGAAGCACGGCTCCGTGCGCCCGTTCTTCCAGGTGAAGGGCACGCTCTCGGACGAGTCCGAGACTTCGCTGGCCCTCGGCCTCCGCTTCTAGGAGTGACCCGAACAATCTCTAGCAACACGAGTGGAGCGCCGACTGTCGAGAAGCAGATCGGTGCTCCACCCTTGTCGACTGACACTCACTGCCGCGAGATCGGAGACCTTCGATGATCGGAACACGCAAGACTGCGGGCTTGGTGCTCTCTGGCTGCGCACTCCTTCTCTGGACTGCGGCTGGATGCAGTGACGGGGACGACGATCCAACGGCGCCGTCCACCGAGTCCGGTCGGATCCAGATCGAGATGACGGACGCGCCCTTCCCCTATTCGATGGTCGAGTCTGCAGACGTGACGATCGATGCGGTGGAAGTCCACCACAGCGAGGAACTCGAAGGATCCGCTTGGATCACCGTCGACGAGAGCCTCCGCGCGTTGAACCTACTCGATCTCCAGAACGGCACGACCGTGCTCCTGGCGGACGTTCCACTGCCTGTCGGGGCCATCAACCAGATCCGACTCCACGTAGTCGACTCTTCCATCACACTCACAGACGGCAGGACCTTCGACCTCGAGATCCCGAGCGGGGACCAGAGCGGCATCAAGATCTTCCCCGACCGTGACATCGAGATAAGTTCCGACTTCACTACCCGTGTCCTCTTGGACTTCGACGTGAGCCAGTCGTTCCTCCCGATCCCCGCATCGCCGAGGCAGGTAGAGAACATCCAGTCGTTCCACTTCCGCCCGACGATCCATGTCGCAACGTTGGGAGAGACCGGAAGCCTCTCCGGACGGGTCTACTCGACACTTGGAACGATGATCGAGAGTGACGATCTGCCCCTGCCGGGCGCGACCGTCCTGGTCTACTCGGACTCTCAGCTCGTAGCCAGCACGGCATCGGACGACGACGGAACCTTCCTCGTCATGGGGCTGGCGCCGGGGACGTATCGAGTCGAGATCACCGTACTCGACTTCTTCGGCATGAACGGCGACGTGACCGTCGAATCCGATGCGAACACGGAGATCGGCGAGGTCCGGCTCGATCCGATTCTCCCATAGAGCACGAAATCTTCGGTCAGAACGAGAACGGCCCGAGAGCACTCGCTCCCGGGCCGTTTGTTTGGAAGGGCATCCCAACTAGTTCAAGCGCACCATCTTCCGCATCTCGACGATGTCACCAGCCGTAAGGCGGTAGAAGTACACGCCTGGGCTCAGCTTCGTCGCGTCGAACTGTGCGGTGTGCATTCCTGCGGACTGGACCTGGTCGATCACGGTCGACACGGCCCGGCCGGTCACGTCGAAGATCGCGACGGAAACGTGGCTGTCCTCAGGGAGGTTGTACTCGATCGTGGTCATGCCACTCATCGGGTTCGGGTAGCTGCGTGAGATCTCGCCGGTCGAGAAGCTCGGCAGCTCGGCAGCCGCCGACATCTCACCCGTGGCGAACTCGCGACCGACTTCCTCGATCCGGACGTTCGGCTGCTCGTTCTCGGACCGGAGAGCGAGGTCGTCGGCTCCACTCTGCTCCGTGATCGATGCCGAACCGCGCCACGTGATCTGGTCGATGTAGACGTCATCGTTGTTCGCGCTCGCGTCGCACATGAACCGGAGCTTCGCATTGGACGGGAAGTTGTAGCTCGAACGAGAGATCGTCACGGTGGTGACATAGAACGTGTTGTTCGAGAAGCTCGGCCGAGCGTAGACCGCGACCGTCTGCCAGGTGGATCCGTCGAAGTACTGGACCCAGAAGTCCTCGCCGTTCTCCATGCTCACCGCGCGGAAATAGAACTCCACTTCCAGCGTGTTGTAGGCGGTCACGTTGTAGCCAGCCGTGTGGTAGAAGGACGACGCGACACCGCTGTTGTCCTGGATGTCTGCCGCGGCATTCCCCTGCCAGGCGTAGGTTCCACCGGTGTAGCGGGACATGTCCGCGCCGCCGTCGGTGTAGCTACCCATGCCGCTCTCGAAGTCGTCGTAGGTGATGGTCGTGAAGCCGCCACCACCGGTACCGCTCACCGTGATGTAGTTCGTCTTCGTCTCGCCGTCACTGCCACAGGCGTTGGTCGCCGTGAGGGAGACGGTGTAGGTGCCGGCTGCCGTGTAGGTGTGGCTCGGGTTCTGCGACGACGACGTGCCGCCATCACCGAAGTTCCAGCTCCAGCTCGTCGGGCTACCCGTGGAGAGATCGGTGAACGAAACGGCGAGCGGCGCGGTGCCGGAAGTCGGCGTCCCGGAGAAGTTCGCCGTCACGGTCGGAGTGCAGCCGCCACCACCGAGCATGTTCGGCCGATACGCCGCCATCTGCGCGTCCATCCGCGCGGACTGGCCGGCCGTGAACTCGAACATGCAGGAGTCGTCCGTGTAGTCCATGAAGTTGTAGATCGGGTCCGCACCGCCGCCGGAGCAGGTGTCGCGACCGGTCGGGCAACCGTACGCGGGGCTGGCCTCGGCCGGGGTGTCCGAAACGAAGTCACCGTTCCCGTTACAGCCACCCTGGAAGGTGTGGTAGAGGCCGAGGAAGTGTCCGATCTCGTGCGTCCCCGTGTCGCCCAGGTTGTAGGGCGCCGCAGTTCCGCCGGGCAAGGACGAGTAGAGAACGACGACGCCGTGCATGTAGCTGCTCTCGGCGTAGGACCAAGGGAAGGTCGCGTAGCCGAGAAGGCCCTGACCGATGTTGCACGTATAGAAGTTGAGGACGTGGGCCGGATCGACGGCGAGCGCCTGCTTCATCGCGGCTTCGTTCGACGATCCCATCGTGTGGGTCGACCAGGCCGTGTTGTTCGTCCGGTCGGTTCCGTAGAGAGAGAACTGGAAGTTCGTGCCTGCGTAGGCCGCGTTCAGCACGTTGAGCTGATTCTGGATCTGAGTGTCCGTCACGTTGTACGAGCCGGAGTTGCTCCGGACGACGTGGAACGCGACTGGGATCGTCGACGTGACCGCAAGCGGCTCGTCACCCCAGTTGAGCGCGATCCAGTTGTCGATCTCCTGCTGGAGATACTCCTGCTGATCCAGATCGGGTGCGACCGTGCCACAGCGCTCCCCCTGGGTGTCGGTCCCCTCGGGGCTCATGTAGGTCGCGTGGTACTGCTCGGAGACTTCTTGTGCGGCATTCGAGATGGTCGGCAGAGCAAACAGGGCCAGGGCCCCAAGAACCATCCAGCGCTTCATGTGAGGTGTTCTCCCCCATTGTTCGGGTGGGACGCAGTCGATGCGCCCTGCGTTCCAGGCCGGTCGTCGGTTCGGCCTGGGGTGATGCAGGAGACGAGCTCGACCCGCGAACGGACCCGACCTCGAACCCTACGATCCCCACAGCTCACAGTCGTGGCAGGCGTGAGTGGCGCACGTCCCAACCCCGGGCAAGTGCGAGGTGGCGGGAGTATTCGTACAAGGACGCCGACTCGACAAGACCCCAAGATTCCGGACCAAGCGGTCTACAGAAACCGTTCGTGAGGACGCTCAGACCTGTACGCGGTTTTCCCTGCACAGAATCGATGAAGCGTTAGGGATCGGTAAGAAGCGCTGCTCGAACGCGCACCGAAGCGCGCGCGCAATTCATGGATTCGCGTGGAATCGGACGAGCTGGTGGCCGAGCCCCTCACGAGAACTCGCGGCCGGAGCGCCCACCATGTCGGTCAGTCGTCCGACCGCGTCGTTGGGCACGAGGAAGACGGCGCCCTTCCCTGCCCAGGCCTGGACCTGCCGACGTTCCTCGTCCGGATCCAGAGCAGGAGCAAACGGGCTCATCCGCTGGTGCCCGTACACGGGGACGACGTCACCCCGATAGAACGACACCCCCGTCGGTTCCGTGCCGAAGCACACGAGGGGACCACCTTTCGCGCCCGCCCCCTCAACCATCGCCCGAGTGTCAGGCGCAAAGCAGTTCGAGGCGATGACGAACGGCACGGTGAGCACGAACCCGAGCCACACGACGGTCCGAATGCGAGGCCCAAGGACGCGCCGCCAACCCGCCGCGGGATGGGCGCCGTGAAGCGCACTCGCCACGAACAGCGCGAGTGGAGTCACCATCGGAAGCAGGTAGTTCGGCCGCTTGGAACCGCTCATCGAGAAGACCACGAGCGGCATGAGGATCCAGACGACCCACGTCCATCGGTGGACGTTCGACCCGTGCCCGCGTCGGATCCCCTTCCAGAGTTCCGGCAGCCAAGGCAGCACGAGCAGAGGCACCATCGGCAGGAAGTACCACCACGGCTCGGCCCGGCCATGGTCTGTCGACACCACGCGGGCGACGATCTCGTCCTTCAGCCAGTAGCTCGCCAGCTCAGGGTGCCGATGCAGTATTGCCGCAAACCAAGGAACGCTCGCCACGAGGAAGACCAGCCATGCGAGCGGATGGAGCAGACTCCGCCTCCAGCTCGGGGCCGTTTCCTCCGGTGCTGTTGGATCCGCAATCCGTTCGAAGTAGTAGCGACGACGAAGGACAGCCGTCGCAACGAACGCGGGAAGAAGCGTCCAGAACAGCACCATGTGCCCCTTGGCCAGGAACCCGATCGCCCACCCGGCTCCGATCAGCAAAGCTCTCTGCCGACTAGTCCGTTCAGACTCGAGCCAACCGAGCATGACCAAGAGCACTCCCGCCCAGAGGTAGAGGTCACCTGTGTTCATGTGTCCCTGGACAACGGCGAGGGGCGAGAGGAACGAGACGGCCGACGCCCACCGAGAGGCGCTCCGCGACAGCCCCGCTGCTCGGGCCAACCGTCCGGTGAGCAGTGCGCACACGACGAGCCAGGCCGTGCTCATGAGGCGGAGAGGAACCTCTGAGTATGGGAACGAACCGGTCGCGCTCCCGGGTACGAGCGAAAGAGCGACCGCACCTGTCCAGTAAGCGAACGGTGGCTTGGAGAGATGCGGCACACCGTTGAACATCGGCTCGATCCAGTTTCCCGTCCGAACCATCGCGGCGGAGATCGAACCGTACCGAGCCTCGGTGCTTTCCATCAGAGGGTACGCAGCGAGCCCGAGTCCCCAGAGGAGCACGCACAGCGCGATGGCAGTGAACTGAAACCGGTCGAGTTTCATATCCAGGTCGTTCGCACGATCCTCTTCCGAAGCAAGAGGCGCCTACGAGGCGGGATGCGCCTCGGTCGTGTCTCGAGTCGCGCGCATGGCACCGTGGCTGGCAGTTCGCTTCAGCTCGTGCACGAGACGCACCATCCGAGGCAGGTCCCGCAGCCCTTCCAGCCCACGCTTCCAATTGCTGTACTTACTCACTCCGTGACGACGCTCGTGATGATGGACGGGCACCTGGATGCACCTCCACCCAGCGCTCTCGATCAGGGCAGGCAAGTAGCGATGTAGATTCGGGACGAGCGGAATCGCTTCCAACGCTTCTCGGCGGACGACGCGCGTCGAGCAGCCGATGTCGCGGATCGAGTCTCCCAGGACGAACCGACGAACCGTGTTCGCAAACCGGCTCGCCCAACGACGGGACGCGTTGTCCAGCCGGTCGGCCCGGTAGCCGAGGACCGCGTCGAGCAGGTCGCGCTCGGCGGACGCGAGCATCGTCGGGAGATCCATCGGGTCGTTCTGAAGATCGGCGTCCAGGTGTCCCACCCAGTCACCACGTGCGCGATCCAGCCCCGACCAGAGCGCCCGGCTCTGTCCCGACCGCGCGTCATGATGGACGACGATCGTCCTCGGGTCCCGCACCGCGATCTCGTCGAGAAGACGGGACGTGCCGTCGGTCGAGCCATCGTCGACCAGGATGAACTCCGCCGTCACGTCCCCTTCTGCCGGGAGCGCGCGCGAGAGCCGGTCGTGGAGTTCGGCCACGTTCTCGGATTCGTTGTAGCAAGGGATCACCACCGAGATCATCGGCGCGTCCACGGTCATGTCGACATCCTCACTTGGGCAGCCTCACTAGGGAGGCCTCTCTCGATCGCCCCCGCAGGAACACCATCACTCGGGCGTCCTGAAACAGTCTACACCACTTCAGCCGCGGCTCCGTGCCCTAGCAGGGTGCTGAAGAAGTCCCTTCGGGCCTGTTTCGCCCGAGGAGCTCCTCGTAGTAGCGCATGTATCGTTCGACCATCACGCGCAGGTCGTACTCCTCCTCGACCCGGCGCCGCCCCGCGTCCACCCTCGCCCGCGTCCCGGACTCGTCGTCGAGGGCAGCGAGAATCGCCTCGGCCAGCTCCTTTGGGTCGGGACGGGTCAGGACGCCGCAGCGGCCGTCGTCCAACACTTCACGGTTCCCGCCGACGTCCGTCGCGACGATCGGGAGGCGCATCGCCATCGCCTCGATGAGCGCGTTCGACATCCCTTCGGACCGGCTCGGCAGGACGAAGAGGTCCAGCGTCGGGAGGAAGGCCGCGGCCTTCACCTCTCCGTGGAAATGCACGCCCGGCTCCTTCTTCCTCGCCTCGATCAGCTCCTCGCCCCACGCCGTGTCCGGAGGACCGCCCATGTGGAGTTCGAGTTCCGGCCGCGACTTCCGGACTAGGGCAAACGCGTCGAGCAGGATGTCAGACCCCTTGATGTGCCGCAGCCGCCCCAAGGTTCCCACCCGGACGATCGGCCATCGGAAACCTTCCCGCGGCACGAACCTGTCGACATCGAGTCCGTTCGGAATGACACGCGACTTCTTTGGAGAGAGCGCTTCCGTCTCCACCGAGAACCGCTCGGTGGCGTGCGATACGCAGAGGACTTCGTCGAGGAGCGGGTTCGTGAGCCGAAAGAGCCGGTGCCGGTTTCGCCCCACCTCGTTCCCGCGCCGAGCTCCGATGACCTTCTTCGGACGCGCGAAGACCGAGCCCAACGAGCCGTAGAGCTGTGGAGTGTATCCATATAGATGGAAGACGTCCGGCTTCCTCGCCCTGAGGATCTGCTGGATCCGAAGGACCGCGCGGAGAAGCCCCTTCAGGCCCTTACCCGTGTTGAGCCCCAACACCTCGATGCCGAGGGACCGAACGCGAGCTACGTTCGCTCCCACTTCGGAGACGAGAAGCACGGACGGCTCGATCCGGGTACGGTCCAGTCTCTCCAGAAGGCTCGCGAGATGAAGCTCGCTCCCCCCCGTGCTGAGATTGCCGATCATGTAGAGCACGCGGATCGGTCTCGCCGATCCGTTCTCCTCAGATGGTCGATTCACCGTCCCCTCGGATCCTGTGGCCGTTGCCTTGCCGCTGTCCCCGGCGCGTCACCGACACCGGCGCTGTCGTCGGCACTGTCGCCGGCGTCGGCGCCGTCGCCGGCACTGTCGCCGTCGCCGGCGTTGTCGGCGGCACCGTTCTCGATTCAGCGGCCGAGACTAACCCGCGGATCGTCGATCCAGAAGGTCCAAGATCCGTTCGAGACTCTCCTCCGCCCCTTGTCGAAGCCGCTCTTCCAGCCAGGCCTCCGGCAAACCCGACTCTTCACACGCCTCGGCCAGGCACTGTCGATCTGCCCTTACCTCCTCCGCCTCCGGCGGACTGAGCGGAGCCCGGATCGTGTCCCGGAGCGCTCCGGCAGCACCAAAGAAACGTGCCGCTCGTTCGAGTGCGTTCGTTTCCAGCGCCAGGGTAGCCAGCCCCTCGAGGCTGGCCGCGACCCCAGGCGAATCGCCGATGTCACGCCGGATCTCGAGAGCGTCCAGGAGCTCCGGCTCTGACCGTCGCCGATGCCCGCAACGAAGTAGCAGCAGCCCGAGGCTGTGCTGGCCCTCTGCGATTCCGTGACGATCTCCGTGTCGACGCCGCAGAGCCAGGCTCTCCTCCACGAACGGCCGGGCCTCGTCGAACCGCCGTTGCTTGCGGAGGAGGATCCCGATGTTGCCGAGTGCGATCGCGGTCTCGAACGGCGCCTCCAGATCCTCGGTCAGCGCGAGGGTGTCCTCGAAGTACTTCCGAGAACCGTCGTAGTCCCGTTCCCAATACGCAACGATCCCGAGGTTCGTGTAGGACCAGGCCATTCCGAGCGGATTCCCGAGATCGCGGTGGATCTCGAGCGCCTCTTCCAGACACTGACGGGCCTTCCGTACGTTCCCGATCGTGAGCGCGAGGTTCCCGATGTGCATGAGCGCGCCCGCGACCGCATCCGCCCGGCCGAGTTCCCGTTGGTAGGCGAGGCTTCGCTCGTGATACTGGAGCGCGAGGTCACTGTCGTTCTGGATCGATCCGAGACCACTCAGCGCGCCCGCTATGCACGCCAGATTCGATACGCGCTCACCGATCTCGAGGCTGGTGGCGAACTCGCGCCCTGCCCGCTCGAAGTCACCTCGACGGATCCACAACCATCCGAGATTCCGGTGTACATCGGCCACACGGGCGTCGTTCCCGCATTGGACATAGATTCGCTGCGCCTCCTCCATGTAGACGAGCGACGCGCCATAGTCGGCTTGATAGAAGGTCAGGTTGCCCAACGTCCTGTATACGTCCCCCAAGGTCTCGAGTACGTCAGGTGCATTCGTATCTCCCAACCGGGGGACGAGAATCAGCGCGTCCTCGCAGTATCGTCGTCCTTCTCGCACGCGACCGGACGACAGCCAGTACGTCCCGAGACTCGCAGTCAGCCGAAGGCCGCGAAGCGGTTCGGAATGACCACTGTTCGAGCCGTCGACGACGCAACGGAGCGCATTCCAGAGGTTGTCCCGCTCGCGATCGATCATCCGATGCCACTTCGCTTGCTCGGCGGTTCCGTGACGACGGTTCGCTTCCCGTGCCCGCGCCTCGAAGTGTTGGACGTATCGTGACGCGAGAAGCCCCGAATCCTCACTGACCTCGAGCATCGTCTCCGCGAACTCACGTACCGAATGAAGAAGCACGTACCGCGTCGGACTCGGCTCCTCATCCATGTGTTCCGGTGCGCCGGAGAGGTCCTCTCCCGCAGCCACGTGCACGAGCGAGTGGTCGACCAACTCTCCCAAATGGTCGAGCACGTCTTCCCGTTCCAGATCCCCGAAGCCACACACGTCTTCCGCCGCCTCGAGACTCCACCCGCCCCGGAACACGGCGAGACGTCGGAAGAGTGTGCGCGAAGGTTCGTGAAGCTGTCCAAGACTCCACTCGAGTACGGCGCGAAGCGAACGGCGTCCGGCAGAGTCGGAGGGCGAACTCCGGAGAAGCCGGAACCGATCGTCGAGCCGTTCGAGGAGTTCGCTTGCCGTCAGCACGCGCATACGAGCCGCCGCTAACTCGATCGCCAAGGGGAGGCCGTCGAGACGACGCACCAGTTGGTAGACCACGGGCGCTGAGGACTCCGTCAGCCGGAAGCTCGGGGATGCCAGCTGTGCCCGGTCGACGAAGAGTCGAACCGCCTCGTTCTGAGTGATCCGCACCAATGCTGACGGCTTCCGAGCGGAGAGCCGAGAAGATCGAGTCGAACGGGATCCAGAACCGGCCTGGCCGCTTGCATCCTCGCCTCCTCGCGCCCCATCCGTTGGCGACGCATCGGTGGCTTCGTACTCGGAGATTTCGGGCAGCTCGAACGGCGGCACCGGCACGAGAGCCTCCCCAAGCTGGAGGGATCTCCGCGTCGTGAGAAGCACACGAAGCCCCGTCCCATGGGTGAGCACTCTCCGCAGTCTCGAGAGATCGGGAAGACTCGTCGCCTCCCAACCATCGAGAATCAGAAGAACCTCTGCGTCCTCGAGTCGTTCGAGCAAAGGCTCGACCTGGAACTCGGCAGTCCGGTCACGAAGCCCCAGCGCCTCAGCGATGTCCTGAAGCACTGCCTCTTCGCTCTCGCCGCTCACCGGAAGGAACCAGACTCCGTCTGGAAAGACAGGCAGGACGCGTCGCCCGACTTCGGTCGCGAGTCTCGTCTTGCCGCTCCCACCCATTCCTGTGAGAGCCACCATCCGATGACGAGCGAGCGAGGCGAGTACGGTCTCGATCAGCTCCGTCCGGCCGAAGAAAGTGGACGTCGGCACGGGGAGATTCGTGGGGTGATTTGACGCTGGTACTTCCTGTCGTCGTGGGGCCGCTTTTCCCGATCCTACCGGCCGGAGCCCACGCTTCGCCGAGTCGATCCGAAGGCGGACGCTCTCCTCTTCCAACGCGGAGCGCACTTCTTCGAGATCGATCCGAGTCGTCGCATCCTTGCGCAGCATCCCTTCCAGCAACGATCGGATCCAATCTGGCACGATCGGCAGCCGAGTCCAGTCCGGCTCCCCGTGGACCGCGTTCGAGAGGAGTTCGTCCGGGGTCGTACCCTCGAACGGAAGCACGCCCGCCAAACACTCGAACAAGCAGACGCCGATCGCCCACACGTCTTGACTCGAAGTCGCTGCTTCCCCCCGGATCTGTTCCGGGCTCATGTAGCCCGGAGTTCCTCCGGCAGGCGCCGCAGTGGAGGCCTCCTCTTCGACGGAGGAGACCGAGATACCGAAGTCCAGGATCTTCACCTCGCCGTCGGCGGTGACCTTGATGTTCCTCGGCGTGAGATCCCGGTGGACGATGCCGGCTCGATGCGCCGCCTGCACACCCCGAACGATCTGCACAGCGATCGGCAGCAGCTCCCCAAGCTCGAGCGTCCGAGCCGTTCGCAAGTCGTGGAGCGTCTGCCCCTCGATCAGCTCCTGCGTAAAGAAGACGCGCCCGTCACCGTCTTCCAAGCTGTACACCGTCGCAACGTTCGGATGGGACATGGCCGCAAGCAATCGCGCTTCGTCTTCGATTCTGCGGAGAAGCAGGGGATCCCGCGTCACATGCTCCGGCAGGACTTTGATCGCAACATCCCGACGAAGACGATCGTCGCGCCCCCGGTACACGACTCCCATGCCCCCTCGGCCGAGCTCACCCAGGATCTCGTAGCGACCGATGCGGAACGAAGACGCTTGGCCACTCGGGTGGGGAGAAGACTCCTGGCTTCCTAGCCGGGACGAGGGTGCGTCCACTGAAGGCGCTGGGACTGAACCCGCAGGACTCGGAGATCCGAGTAGAGGTGCCCGGAGGCTTTTCGGCTGCGTGTGGAGCGGTTCGGAACTCGTGGGAACTTCCAGCGGAGACTCGAGGAAGTCACCCGTGCCCTCGCCGGCGAGCCGAAGCAGGTCGGCGACGAGGTCATAGAGTTTCCTGTCGTCACCGCACCGATCCGCCAACGTTCGAAGACGCTCGTCCTCAGGAAGTGCGATCACTTCGTCGAACGCGGCCCGAGCCCAACGCATCCGTTCGTCTCGCGTGCGTCCCACGTCAGTCACGGTCAGGAACCCCGAAGACGCTTGTAGAGGAAGACCTTCGCAAACCGCCAGTCCTGTTCGACCGTACTCACCGACACGCCCAGTGTGGTTGCGGTCTCTTCGACCGTGAGCCCCATCACGTACCGAAGCATCACTACGGAGCCCTGTCGTGTCTCTCGGCCGAGTTCATCCAGCGCTTCGTCCAGTGCGAGGATGTCGTCTCGCGAGCTGCCGGTCGAAGCGTCCGCAAGGCCCAACTCGATCTGGTCGAAGTCGATCTGGTCGAAGTCGACCCGCCCCAAGTAACCCCCACGCTTTCGCGTCGACTTGCTGCGAGCTTGTTCCACCAGGATCTGCCACATCGCCCGAGAGGCCGCGCCGAAGAAATGGCCCCGACTCGACCACCCCGGATCTGACTCGCCAACCAACCGCAGGTACGCCTCGTGCACCAGCGCGGTCGGCTGGAGCGTGTTGCCCGCCGGAACCTTCGCCATACGAGACCGCGCGAGCTTCTTCAGCTCCCCATAGATCAACGGAAGCAACTCGGCAGAAGCCTCGCTCCGCCCCGCCTCCACATCGTGCAGAAGGCGCGTGATCTCTCTTCCAGGGTCGGTCATCCCGTCACCCCTGCGGTTCGTGACCAAGGTCGAATGCGTTTCGAAGTCTGGACTGAGCTTCGATTCGAGTATAGACGTGTCGCCCGGGCGCCACCACACACTCGAGGACAGCTCAACGCTCCACCACCCTTCGGCGAGCGTACCGAGACCCCGAGGACGACAAACAGTCCTATGGCCTCGGACTCATCGCCCGAGAATCCCGAGCAGAGACTCCTGCGCCGAGATAAGACGAGCCCAGATCGAACCACCGATACCGAGGATGCCTCTCCCCGCACCAGGCAAGAGTCCGGACGCCGACCCCAGGAGACTCCGCAGCACCGTCACTCCGCTCCCCAGCCCGTTCGTCAGTAGACGGAAAGCAGCTTGGAAGCCCGTCCCCAGGAACCTCACAGCGCCACGGAAGGTGGATGCCATGAGCTTGCCTGTGCCGCGAACGGCCGAGGTGACCACACTCGTCGCCCTTCGAAAGGCAGAATGCGCAAGTTTCGCCACGCCCGACGCAATGGACTTCCCGGCCGAAAGGGCACCGCGCGCGACAGAACTCGCCACCCGGCTCGCCGTCTTGAAGGCGGATGCCACAGCGCGGGTTCCAGTCCGGGCGACAGACGTCACGGCCTTCGTCGCCCCCTGCACTACGGACTTCGCGACCTTGGAGACGGAGTGCGTCACCTTCTTGAACGCCTTCTTGATCTTCTTGAAGAAGAACTCCACTTCGACCTGCTTCCCGTCGACGACGATCGTGCCGTGGTCGTCCTCCCTACGAATGGCAGCCTCCTCCGACTTCGTCATGCTTTCACCGTGGAGAAGTCGACGGAAGAGCTCCCCCTCGTCTCCAGGGGCATCCGACGTACGGATCTTCGTGTCGATATGATGCCCGGCCTCCTCACTGAACGTCTTGGCGAGTAGAGACGGATTCGCTCGGAGATCCCGGCTCAAGTAGATCGCGTTCTCCTTTGCGCTGAACGCACCGTTCGCCCCGCGCAGAGTCGATGCATCCACGAACTTCACTTCCGGAAGCCAACTCGTGTCGCCACGCAGTGTCTGCTGGCGGATCTTCTCCGCCGCGGCCCTGTCGTACGAGCCGAATGCGCGCCCGAGGAGCTGTTCGAATGCCTTCGGATCGCGCGCGACATTCGAGAACCGTGCGAGAAACTCCTGCTTCACTCGACGTGCCGCTACCGCGTCGGCGTTCCCACCACGTTCGGCGACGCGCGTGGCAGCGTTGTCGATGGCATCGGTGAGCACGTTGGCGGCGGCGTTGTTCGTGGCGGCGTGGCTCCCGGCGGCGTAGCTCGCCGCGTAAGCGACGAAATTGGTGGCGGCGCTAGTGTCGGTGTGGGTGACCCCCGTGCCTGACGTGGTCGGAACCGATCCAAGATCGATCAGGTCTGCCCCTACCCCTCCTACCGTCGGACGATACGATGTCTGTTGAGACGCGTCGCCCCTTGCCGGGTTCGGATCTCCTCCGCGCCTAGGCAGAGCGCTCGTCCAGGCATTCGCCTCGGCATGGGTCCATCCATTCGGATACGGGTTCGAGAGTTGTATGCGTGTCATTTCTGTCTCCTTCGTTCCGGTCACTCGAAGTGCCGGTGTCGTTCGGAAACGCGGCGCAGTGCAGCGCTTCGCGTTCGTTCCTTCGAGACGCCGTTCGGCGCCTCACGTCGTTTGTGTCTCCAGTTGATTCATGACGACTCGCGCGACCATCGCTGCCCGTCGAGCCGCGGGATCCACTCCCGAAGGATCGAGCTGCGCCACCCGTTCGAGATCGACCACCGCGTCCTCCACCCGTCCGGCCAACACCCGTACCTCTGCGCGATTGGCTAGGGCCATCACCGAGACCGGATTGATCTCGATCGCGCGCGAGTAGTGGCCCTCGGCCTCCTCGAGCCGTCCCGTTCGCTGCGCGATCGATCCGAGTGCAGTGAGGAAGTACGCGTCGTATGGATCCAAAGCGTGCAGCCCGCGAAAGACGCGTTCCGCTCCCTCGATCCGTCCCTCGGTCAGGAGCGTGTATCCCACGGTCGCCATCTCGTACTGATCCGACTTCGGGATGCCTTCGAGCTCCGCCAGGGTGAGGTGGCCGCTGAGGAACTGCGAAACCTTCGTTGCCGTCGTCATTGGATGTCTCCTTCCATCGGAGCCGGCCGCGGCTCGGCTCCGTCTCTTGTTGACTGATGTTGTTCGTGTCTGAAACCGGCTCGAACTCACGCCGGGAGGCCGAGGGTCCGAATGCCGGATGAGAGTCGGGCGAACGAGAGAACCTCGAGGCCGAGCCCATGGACCGCGCCGAACGCGTCGTCCAAGGTGGAGAAGCTGTTCGGAAGTCCACCGAACCAACTCGGCCAGGCAGTCGCGACGTCCGCTCGCTGTGCCTGCTCGTGGTCCATTCCGACGAAGGAAGCGAATGCGTCCTTCAAGTCTTGCGGAACGGCCGAACGAGCAACGTCATCGGTGATCTCGGAACGGAGTTCGTTCCCCCACGCGGCACTACCAACGGCAGGAGTGAGGCCCGGATCGACCGAGTAGACGGCGTCCTTGTCGAGCGTCTGCTCGTAGTTCCCCTGAGCGTTGACGGTCGCACCCGTGACGAGTCCGCGCATCTCCCCGTTCCGCTCCTGGAACCACTGCACGCTCTTCCCGTCCCCACCAAGAACGAACGTGTCGCGCTCTGGCTCAGACGAGACGAGCTCGTTCCGGAACTCGTAACCGTCGTAGGAGATCTCACTCGTCTTCGGCTGGTTCGCATCGATTCCCGTGATCGACGCACGGTCCGCGCCGTTCACGATGTCGAGACTCTTCGTCACCGAAGCACCCTGTTGCGACGTCGTCTGCACTCCGATGAGCGTTCCGTCCGGGAGACGGAAGTTGGAGTTCTTGGTGAAGTCCCAACGCGTGCCGTCACTCTCGTTGACGTGCGGGTCGCCCCAGACGTTCGTGAGCGGACCGTCCTTCATCTCCTTGCCCGGTCCGAAGATGCTCCAACCCTGAGGGCCTTGCCCGGGGACGACCGTGTAGCCGCCGGCCGTGCGGACCGAACCTGGAGGAAAGCCCTCTGGCTCCTTCTGCAGTCCCTGACCCGCAGGTGGACCCGAGCACTCCATCCGTGGTGGACAGAGACACCCGCAGTGCGGAACCCGGCCGAAGTCGAACGCGACCGGAGCGCCAAAGGGAGAACAACCATCGAACGCCAAACCGTCGAGCGACGAGCAACCATCGAACCAAGGCATCGCCTCGAGCGCCCGCAGCGCTCCCGTCGCCTTCTGCGCGTGGCATCGACCGAAGTTCGCAATCGCCGTGGTGTGATCGTTCCAATCGAGGGAAACGTGGAAGGAAGGATTCTGGATCTGCATTTCGTGCCTCCTGTGTGGGGCACCCGGAGGTGCCACAGCAGTTCGGGATCTCGAGAGGCACCCGTCACTGCGACGCGTGCACTCGTTCCATCACTGTTGCGACACTCCAGCCCACGTATCGGAGACGAGACCGGGAAGTTGCGAGGAAAACGCGGAGTGGTGGCTTTGGTGATGAGCCGGAAGGGAATGTGGAGTTCAGCGAGTCGATTGTGCCGACGGTCGAGTCGGCTTCGGGGTGTTTGCAAGGAGAGGTGAGATGAGTTCGATGCGTGAGGTGGAGCGAGTCGACCGCGGTGAGAACGCGTAGCAGGATCGCGTTGGTGGTCACACTAGACGGCGAGCGATTGCCGTCGTGGAATCGACACTAGGGGGTCAGGGGGAGACGAGTAACGTCGCGTTGAAGCCAGCGGCCACGTCATCGAGCGGGTCGATGTCGACCGATCGTCGGAAGGATCTACCCGGGAGCCGGGTCGCTCCGGAAGGTAGCGGTCACCGTTGCTTGGTGGGCCGTCCCTCGAGACGGACGGGGCGACGACCGGTCGGAGTGTCGCTTGGACACCGGACATCGTCTCGTCCATCCTCGGGATCTGGCTCTTCGTTCGGGACGCTTGGCTCCGACGTGCGGTGCGGCCCTCTGAGCCGTCCGCCGGGCCGAAGCGTTCCCGACTTCACAAGACAGTTCGAGATTCCGCCCCTCAACCCTTGGAAAAGATTGGTTGTGGATCGGAAAATGTCCTGCCGAGTTCCAAGTGCTTGCCGATCTGGCACTTATCCCAATCGGCGGCTCCGGGGATCGTCGCGGACCTAGGCCGTTGCCACTCAGGGAGTTCCGGCCCCCGCCTGGCCATCTGGGACATTTTCCAGTCCACAACCTTAGCCATCCAGGGCGGACATGGAGGCTTCCGGGTACCGCAGACCAGACGCGACTCCCTTCGGAGCCACCGCGTCGATCGCAGCCAGCTCGTCCTTCGTCAGTTCGATCGCCGCCGCCGCGATGTTCTCCTCCAGCCGCTCCGCCTTCCGCGTTCCCGGGATCGGCGTCACGTTCCCCTGGGCGACCAGCCACGCCAGCGCCAGCTGCGACGCCGTCGCGCCACGCTTGGCCGCGATCTCGTTCACCTTGTCGACCACCGCGAGGTTCTTGGCGAAGTTCTCACCGATGAACCGCGGATTCGTCCGGCGCCAATCGTTCGCGTCGAAGTCGTCCGGGCTGCGGAAGCGACCGGAGAGGAATCCACGACCGAGCGGGCTGTACGCGACGAACCCGATTCCAAGCTCCTTGCAGGTCGCGAGCAGCTCTGCTTCCGGATCGCGGGACCAGAGCGAGTACTCCGTCTGGAGCGCTGCGATCGGGTGCACCTTGCAGGCCCGATGCAAGGTCGCCGGGGCGGCCTCGGAGAGCCCGAGGTAGCGGACCTTCCCTTCCTTCACCAGCTCCGCCATCGCACCGACCGTGTCTTCGATCGGCGTGTTCGGGTCCACGCGGTGGAGGTAGTAGAGATCGATCGTATCGACTCCCAGGCGCTTGAGGCTCGCGTCGCAGGCCTCCTTCACGTAGTCCGGCTTGCCGCTCATGCCGAGGAACTCACCGCTCGGTGCGCGCTGGACTCCGAACTTCGTCGCGAGCACCACGCGGTCCCACTTCCCGGCCAGGGCCCGTCCCAGGAGTTCCTCGTTCTTGAACGGGCCGTACATGTCGGCGGTGTCGAAGAAGTTCATCCCGAGCTCGAGCGCCCGGTCGATCACGCGGATCGACTCCTTCTCGTCCGAGTCCCCATAGAAGTCGGACATGCCCATGCATCCGAGGCCGATCCGGCTGACCTGGAGTTCGGACTGTCCCAGTCTGTGCGTCTTCATCATCACGTTCGTCCTTTCGTACTCGTCGGCTTCGTGGTCGTCGATCTCCTGATCGTCGGCTTCTTGCTCGCTAGCGTACCGTTGGTTTGCGCATGCCGGCTTCGTCCTCCGGAGCTGCGCGCTCGGGCCGCTCCCTACGACCCGCGTCGCTATTGGAGACGGGCGGTCGCTGCGGGAGTGGGCCCTCGACCACATGAATCGATGCTGCCCGGCGGGAGAGGAGTCTGCTGATTCCTTGCCGGATTCTCTGATCCAACGTTGGATCCTGTGGAGGCGGCGATCCCGGTCGGTATACTGGACCGCATGAGTCCCAAGTCCAAGGACAAGTCCGGAGCCAACGTGAGGGGTTCGATAGGCGCGAGCGAGCTGGAGCGCCTCCGCAAGCTGATCGAGCGTCACGCGACCGACTTCGGCCCCAACTACACGCCCCTCCCCGGGCTCACGCTCTACCGGAGCGACTGCACCACGGATCCGAGACGCGGAGAGGCCGACTCGCTGGCCCTCGCGTTCGTCGTCCAGGGCAGCAAGAAGGTGCGGGTCGGAGATTCGGAACTCGAGTACGGCCCCGGGCAAGTACTCGTCCTCACTCGGTCTCTCTCGTTCGACACCTGGATCACGCGCGGGTCGCAGAAGAGGCCGTACCTCTCGATGTACCAGGCCATCCCGCCGAATCTCGTCGCCGAGACGCTGATCGAGCTGTCAGGAGCCGAAGACTCTGCTCCGACGGCGACATCGACGAGGAGCCACTTCGGTGAGGTCTACGTCACGGAGGCCGACCCCGATCTCCTCGGCGCAACCGTCCGGCTCGTGCGCACCCTCGATGACCCAACAGCGCGATCGATCCTCGGCCCGATGATCCTCCGCGAGATCGTCTTCCATCTGCTCCGCTCCGACGCCGCGGCAGGACTCCGGGAGTCCGCCTGCAACAGCGGCGACGAACTCCGGATCCGCGAAGCAATGCTCTATATGGAAGCGAACGCGAATCAGCGACTCACCGTACCGCAGGTCGCGAAGGCCGTCGCGATGAGCCCGTCTCACTTCGCGCACCGGTTCCGCGACGTCGCGCGCGTCACTCCGATGCAGTACCTGAAGCACGTCCGGCTGCGCGAGGCGCGGCTTCTCCTACTCGAGGAAGGCGCACGCGCGTCCGAGGCCGGAGAGCGCGTCGGGTACCGAAGCCCGTCTCACTTCTCGCGAGACTTTGCACAAGCGTTCGGTGTGTCGCCGTCGCAGTACGCGGAGCGGTTCCGGGGAGACCGCGGGTAGGAGGCGAGCCAGCCGACTTCCATTCTGGATGTCAACTTCCCCTGCCGCCTGGAGCCGTGATTCCCAGACTCGAAAGCTCGGACTCGTCCCCTCCCCGGACGTTCGCTTTCGGCCCCCTCCCTCATTCTCTACGACGAATGACGGCCCCTCGTATTGGGCCGGATCATCGTCGCTACATTTCCGAGGAGGCCTAGTCGTGAACACCCCGCCGATCCAGTTTCCGCTGCCAACTCGTTCCCGAGTCCGCGTCCACTTCGCGATCCAAGCCTCAATGCGATCGACCACCTGCACGGACCTCGCTCGCATCGCCCTTGCCGTGATTACCCTCTGCGTCTCACTCCTCACCGTTCCCGCCGCCCTCGCCCGTTCCTCCGGCGACATCCACATCCCCACCACCCTCAACTACTGCGGCGCAGACGAGGTGATCGTCGAAGCGACGATCTGCAACAACACCGACTCCGGTCAGTTCTACTTCCTCACCTTCGAGAACTCCGGCGCATACGAAGGCTGCGACCTCGCCATCATCCCGCTGTACGAGTTCCTCGACCCGAATCCAGTCTTCGTCCCGAGGGGCGTATGCGACATAGTCCGCGTCCGGGTGCAGCGCCCGTCGGAACTCAACTCCCTGCAGAGTGTCTGCTACTGGCTCCACTTCCATCCGGACGAGCAGGGCCCCGAAGTCTGGCTCGGTGGGACGCTCATCGATCGGCCGGTGGTCTGCGTCGACTGGTACTTCGAGGAGTCCGCTCACTTCCTTCACCCGCTCGTCCCAATCGAACTCGGCCCGATCGTCGAGAACTTGGGGTTCGAGCCACTCCAGATGTTCTACATCTTCGAGGCGAGGAACGAGTTCGACGAGCGCGACTTCGAGACGATCTCACTCGATGGGCAGGCGCCAGGAGAGTGGTCGTTTGGAAACTTGGAAGTGACGGAAGGCGGCAGTCAGGAGCTGCAGCTCCAGGTGGAGTGGTTGAACGAGGGCGCCTCCGGGTACTACGACATCGTGATGATGGATGAGAGCAGCTTCGAGGTCCTCGCTTCGATCGGGCTCCATCTGATCGTTGAACCCCCGAGTGACGTCACAGACGACCCACTCGACTCGGCCACACCGCCCGCACTATGGCGGAACGACATCACCGTGCTCCCCAACCCGTCCGGTGGCTCGGGCCTGGGCGTGCGTTTCCAGCTCAACGCAAGCGTGACGGAGCACGGTGCAATTGGTAACGGAGCCCCCGCGGGTGGCGAGGGCGGAGCGAATGGCGCCAGCGCCACGGAGCCGGGAACGACCGTATCCGCGAGTGTCTTCGGCCCGGACGGCCGTAAGGTGCGGAGTCTCTTCCACGGCAATGCCCAAGACCGCGCAGCCGCTGCAGGAATGCTCGAGTTCGACTGGGACGGTCGCGACGACCAGGGACGACTCGTCGGATCGGGGATCTACTGGATCGACGTCACGACTGTCGGCCGCCGCTGGTCCCAGAAGTTCACCCGCGTCGAGTAGCCCTCCGCGCCAACTCACCGCAGTCACCACGGTCCCCGAAGCCCCTCCGGAGCCAGCCTCCGGAGGGGCCTCCACGAGTGATCCCGTCGAAATCGACGACCGCCTCTAACTCCCTACGCACAAGCGCATTCCCGCCGCGCTCGTCGGAATCGACGAACGCACGCCACTCCTTCCCCCCTTCCAACCCCGCCCCAACGCGACCTAGCCGACACTCCACCTCCTTGCCCCACAGCCGACTACGCCCCCTCTCGCGCACGCGCCTCCGCTTGGCACGGACATGTCCATACCCACTCCCGGAGGCGGGCGCTGAGGCGGCGCCCCGTACGGAATCCAGATCCGACCCCGCACAAACAGGACAAAGGAGTTGCCCACCATGAACCACGAAACGTTCACCCCGCGACCGACGCCAAGCATCGGTCGCTCTCCAGACGACCATCGGCGTCGCGCCCTCACGGCGGCGGCGCTTCTCTTCGCCCTCTTCAGCAACGCGGACGCGCTTCCGATTTCCCCCGCGGACGGCGGCGCGCTTCCGGACTTCATCACCGAGATCCTCGCGCGCGATCCGAACGCGTTCACGTACGAGAACGCGTACATCGGGCTCGCCGACCGGAAGGCGGAGAACCGTCAACGGATCGCGGACGGCGAGCTGACGGGTAGCGTTGCGGAGCTGCAGCAGCTGTCTCAGATCACAGGCGAGTTCGCCGTGCCGATCTTCCTCGGCAAGTTCGACGACACGGGTGCAGACCCGTTCCCGCGTCAGGACTTCCAGGAGATGCTCTTCGACGGCCCGTGGCCGACGGGAACGATGACGCAGTACTACAACGAGATCTCCTACGGCGCACTCCACCTGGTCGGCACGGTCTACGACTGGGTTCAGGTGTCGGACGAGGAAGATCACTACACGGGAACGGTCAACGGACTCGACCCGGACTTCTCCAACACCGGTCAGTTCATTCACGAGATCCTGGATCTCAACGACGCCACCGTCGACTTCGGTCAGTTCGACAACGACGGCGACGACGGCATTCCCAACTCGGGTGACGACGACGGCTGGGTCGACTTCATCGGCATCGTCCATCCGGAGATCGGCGGCGAATGTGGGGGTAGCGGCATCTGGTCCCACCGGAAGAGCCTCGACGACTGGCCGGAAGGGATCTACGAGACGAACGACGACGCAATGGGCGGCGGCAAGATCCGGATCAACGGCTACACCATCATGCCGGCCAAGAACTGTAGCAGCGGGATGATCGAGATCGGTGTGTTCTGTCACGAGTACGGACATGCCTTCGGTCTGCCCGACCTCTACGACACGAACAAGGGCAACGGGACGGCGCAAGGAATCGGCCACTGGGGCCTCATGGGCTCCGGCAACTGGAACCAGCCGGATCGGCCGGCGCACATGTGCGCATGGTCGAAGGATCGTCTCGGCTGGCTCACACCGGGTGTCGTCGCGACGGACCTCTTCGGATGGCCCGTCGTCACGTCGACGTTCTCACCGACCGCGTTCAAGCTCTGGAAGAACGGAACGCCAGGCGATGAGTACTTCCTGGTCGAGAACCGGCTCGACGCCGGCTTCGACGAGAACCTCCACGCCCCCGGACTCCTCATCTGGCACGTCGATGATTCCGTGGGCGGCAACGGCGACGAAACCCACAAGCGCGTCGACCTCGAATGCGCCGACCAAACCGGCGCGGACCACACGACCGACGCCGACGACCTCGACGCCGCCTCCAACCGTGGAGATGCAGGCGACATCTTCTGCGACGGCGACGCGTTCGGCGTCTTCACCACTCCGAGCAGCGTCGCCTACAACGGCGCCGCGACGAGTGTCCGCGTCACGAACATCCACGGATGCGGTGGTACCTCGGTAGTCGCGGACCTCCGCGTCGGCGTCGCCGGTCCATCCGTCGACCTCTGCCTCCGCGACTGCGGCGGCGACACCTGCGTCGAGCCGTCCGTCTGCGACAAGTGGTGGGCCAGCCCCGAGGTCTACATCGACAACAACGAGGACGGGATCATCGACCCACCGGCCGAAGGCATCCCGAACAAGCTCTTCGCCCGCGTCCGCAACGTCGGCACGGACGACGCCTCGGACGTCGACGTCTCCTTCTACTTCAAGCCCCCGGGAATGGGACTCACCTTCCCGTCCGGCGGAACGTTCATCGACAGCGACAACATCTCGATCCTGCCCGGCGGATCGACGGACGTCGCAGGCGTGCTCTGGGATCTCCCCGTCCCTCCGCCGGACGTCAACCACTACTGCATCGGCGTGATCGCAGAGAACGACATGGACGGTCAGTCGTCCGAGATCGTGAAGGAGGATGACAACCTCACGCAGATCAACGTCCAGGCACTCTACGCCAAGGCCGGCGACGAAGTCCCGCCCGCGCCCTATCCCAATCCCGAGTGGAGCGGCCTCGGAGACGAGTTCGCTCGCATGACAGGCGACGATCCGTCACAGCTCGACAGCGGCGACTGGCTCTCGCGTTCCGCACGCACTGTTGCCGGATCCTCGGGCTCCGGCTTCTCCGACGAGTGGCTCGCAAGCTCGGAAACTTTTGAGGATACGGTGACCGTCATGGCCTGCAACCCAACCCACCAGACGTGCGTGATGGACATCACCATCGGCTCCCCGCCGTTCTACGATGACGCCGTCATCCCGGCCGACTGGGACGTCGAACTCATCCACGCACCACTCGCACTCGCGCCGTTCCAGTGTACGCCGGTGAGAGTCGCCGTGCGCGACAACGACCCGGTCCACCTCGACTACGCGATCATTCCGCTCACGCTGAGCTGCCAAGGTCGCGCGGTCGGAGGCGACGTCCTCGAGTTCCACATCGACAACGTCCCACCCGAGGCGCCGTGTACCTTCTCCGTCAAGCGGACCCTTCCCTACGAGACCGACGACAACCCCGGACACAACGCCGTCGTCATCTCCTGGGAAGACAAGTTCAAGGACGTCGGCGGCTGGCCAGAGCGAGTCGAGCGTTGGCGGATCTACAACGGCAACAACGCCGACTTCCCGATGAATGCGACGACGCTCCTCATCGAGACGTGCATCGATGAGAACCCCGCGACCGTCCCGTACGAGCACTTCACGGATGTCCCCGCGGACCTCGACGCCAAGTGGTACAAGCTCGTCGCGGTCGACCGCGCGGGAAACGAGTCGGAAGCGTGCGTCGCGGAGATCGAGATCGAGTCGACGTCGGACGTCGACCCAGACTTCGCATCCAACCACGACGGCGCGGTGCTGATGCTGGCCCAGAACCGTCCGAACCCGATGAACGGAAGCACGAAGATCCTCTACCAACTCGCGGAAGCGGGCGAAGTGCAGGTCGACGTCTTCACCGTGCATGGGCGCCACGTGACGAACCTGCAGTCCGGCTGGTTGGAGGCGGGACTTCACTCGGTCACGTGGGATGCGCGGAACGAAGATGGGACCGAGGTGCCGAACGGAGTGTACGTCTACCGGGCGCAGGCCGGGGGGACGCAGGAGAGTCGGCGGATGATCGTGAACCGGTAGCAGACCACCGTCTACGTCCAGCGAGCCGGAGGGAGGTCGACTCCTTCCGGCTCCTTTGCTTGCGCTAACGGTCTACGCCCCCTGGGACTCCTTCCGGTTTCGAGGGACGAAACCTACAGGAATCCCAGGGGGCTCAGGGGGCGGGTTGCAGAGGGATCGAACGAGAAGGGACATGTGGTGCGCACGTTCTAGGTTGGTGACTGCTTCGACGCCTTCTTCAGTACCACTCCACCCCCAACTCCTCCGCCGTCAACGGCCCGACCTCGCCATCCACGGCCAGCCCCGCCCAAAGCTGGAACGACCGCACCGCTGCCGCCGTCTGCGGGCCGTAGATTCCATCGATCGGCCCTGGCGAGTACCCCTCATTGCGCAGCGCTCGCTGCACCGTCTTGACGAGCTTTCCCTTCATCCGCGGGACGAGCACGCGCAGGATGAGTCCGCCGCTTGGCACTGGCACGGGAACGGGTG
Source organism: Candidatus Eiseniibacteriota bacterium (assembly GCA_020633975.1). Lineage (GTDB taxonomy): Bacteria > Eisenbacteria > RBG-16-71-46 > CAIMUX01 > CAIMUX01 > JACKCR01. The sequence continues at coordinate 70,382 of JACKCR010000003.1, forward strand.
GCTGCGTGACGTCGATCCCAGGAACGAGCACACCGATGTCCCAGCGGCGACCGTCCGAAACGCCTTCGATCACACCGCGCAGGCTGGAGTGCGCTTCCACGGTCTTGCCGTTCCCGGCCGAGATCGCGACGTGACCGATCGCGCTGCCGGGGAGCCGAAGCAGGAACGCGCCAGGCGTGCCGGCGGCTTTGCCGACGGAGACGATCGTGCCGCGACTCTGGGCGTCGTCTCCCCAGAATCCGGTGTAGGCGTCCGACACGTCGGGGTCGACGCCGGCGGCATTGGGCCGGCAGCCGAACAACGTTCCGGTGACCTGATAGACGCACCAGGAACAGAACTCGGCGCAGTCCCAAGGTCCGGACCAGTGAGGGTTTCCTTTCGGCGCGACGGAACCGAGGATGTACTCCTCCCCGATGTGACGTCGCGCGAGTCTCAGAAGATCAGATGCGGTCGTCATAGTGCGATCCCTTCCCGAAGTCCGGCTTCGATCACGTCGAGTACCGCGGCAGCAGCAGACGTCGCGACGTCCATCGGCATTCCGTCTACCGCAAGGAGTTCGGACTCGAGTACGTAGCGTTCGTCCTCGAACTCCGCCTCGATCGTCTCCTCGTCGAGGGCACGATCTGCCCAGGCCAAGAGAAGCGCGCGGAATCGAGGTTCGCGGGCGTCGATGATCGGGTCGAGTCGAGAGGAGAGGTCGGTTGGGATGGTGTCGGCCGCGGACACGGCAGCCTGGCTGGCAGAGGGCCAGAGAATCGTCCAGTCGGTCATGGGGCCTCCCTTGCAGTGGGATAGATCCAGAGATGAACTTGGAACGGCCTGCCCGAAGGCAAGCCGTTCCACTCTTCCACAAGCTCCGCCGGATTCTCACGAGACCGACAGAGTCTCGTTCTGGGAACCGCTCTCGGAACCAGCAGTACCGTTGACACTGCTGCCGGCGGCGCCGTTCACGCTGCTGTCGGCACTACCGTTGGCTCTCTGATCAACCGATGACATCGCGTCGAGACCGTCGTCCTCGCTCCGGTTCTTCGACGACACTTGACGGAAGTAGTCCTCGGCCTGCCGCGGATCGTCGGCGTGGAGGATCTGGAGTGCGTAGTAGCTCGCGCGGTAGGCTTCCCGCCACGGCCGCTTCCCCACCTCGACAGCGTTCTTCGCCGCGTCGAAGTGGTCCCGTGCTTCCTCATAGCGCGCCTGCACGCCCTTCGCTTCTTCGAGCACGACAGATAGATCCGCACCGGCGGATGCGAGCTGCTCCTCGGGCACCTGCGCCAGCTGCGCGAGGATCTTGTCACCAGCCTTGATCAGCTCTGACGTCGGCACCTTGGAAACGTAGCCGTATCCGTCAGGGAAGTAGGCCCGGTAGCGTGGTGCGGAGCGATCTTCTTGCACCACGCCGAGGACCGCGTAGGCGAAGTCGCGGATCCCCCTTTCTACCTGACGGCGACCACGCGTCCAGTAGGCGGTGGACTCGACGAGCACGAGCTGTGCTTCGTCCCGGGCGGTGATCAGTGCGGCGAACGCGTTGTGCGCTGCCTCGAACTTGGCGAGGATCTCTGGATTGAGCTGAACGATGCGGGCGGCGCGAAGCAGAACCAAGTGGAAGACGCTATAGATCATGAGGATCCGGTTGGGAGAAGTCGTAAGAGACGGGGTCCGCATGGTAAGCCTCCTTGTACACTTGCACGGGAACCGAACTAGGTGGTGTTCACCGATGTCCTCCGAGAAACGTCGATCTTTCGTTCGGGATTGAACCCGGTGACTCCGGATTCACCCTAACTGACGAATCCCGAGCGCCAAGGTTCGGTGGAAAGTGAGATCGTTTCGACTTTTCTTGGTAGGTTCGTTGGGATGCGCGGACTTTGCGACCTCGCCGGTGCATCGATTGGTCTGCCGCGACACCGAAACCTGGGTTCGCGAACCGCATTCACGCGTACTTGCGTCGTCGGAATGCGTTCCGAGCGTTCCCCGAACCGGGACCGGCGTTCGGGAACGCATTCCGGCCCCTCAGTCCCGCTTGAATGCGCGTCCCGCTTCGATTCCGGGCGGGTGTTCCCGGTGTGATGCGGGATGGGAACGCCTTCCAGGCGCGCAGCCCCGGAGGACTTCGCTCCCCACCTGCGTGCGGGCTGCACCTTCCGGCCGTGAGTGAACGTCCGGAACGCATTCCGGGCGCACATCCCCACGGGACTGCGGAGCCAGCCTCTGTTCGGAAGGCTTGCTCTCCTCGTGCAAGGGTGCCGGACCGCGTTCCGGCACTTCCGCGACACCTCGGACCACGACGCGCCTTCTATCTGGGCGCGTTCTCCCCGGTCGGAACGACGCGGGAACGCGGGCGGGCCGCGCATCCAGGTGGGACTGCGCGGCGAGAATGCGTTTCGGACGGCCCGAGACGGCTGCGCGCGCGACGATCGCACGTGCCGGGCCGACCTCCCTACCGGTACGTCGACTTGATCTGCCCCCACCCGGTCTCGATCACCGGTGTCGCACATGGGAACGGATCGCACGTCGTGTCATCACCGAGGTACTCACCACCGGCCAGACCACACAGGACCTCGGAGATGACCTGACAAACCAAGCCGTCGGCGAGACAGCAGGCACCGTCGGGCTCCGAGTCACAGATGACCGTGTCGCAGTCGGTCCCTTCGCCTTGGAACTCGCCTCCAACTGCGTCGCATAGGCCGGGGAGTTCGATCGTACACGAACCATCGGAGAAGCAGCACGCTCCGGGACTTGGCGGTTCGGGGCAGTACACGTCGCCGTCAGTGAAGAAGCCGAAACGGCCGAGTCCCGCGATCGGATCGAGAATCGAGGGTACGCTGTCATCCGCAAAGAACGCACCCTGGGTGGGGTGCGGGACGAGGTCGAGCGTCGACGGGAGACCGTAGTAGTCGTAGGCGGCCATCCAGTAGATGTCGACGACAGGATCGGTCTGCGCTGTCTGCCAGGTGATCGCCGTCCCCTCGCCCGGGTTCGGCCAGCTGTTCGTCGGAAGCTCGAAGTCACCGCAAGGGCCGTACGCGACGATCGTGATCTCGGACGGATCGTAGTCGAGCCCGAAGACGGTGCCGACGAGCCTCGGTGCGGCACTGAAGCTCGCGATGACGCTGAGGACGATCGTGTTCGTGTCAGTGTAGGAGCTGATTCCGTCGTGGCATGGAGCGATCCCGCTACCGCAGTAGGAGTCCTGGTCGGTCGTGTAGTCGACGTCGGACTGGTAGACCACGTTGAGGTATCCGTTGGCGTTCGGCCCGGCGTGGGCGGCGTCGAGTGCCGCGCTGAGGGCTCCGCAGCCGAAAACCCCGGCCAACAGAATCGAGGATAGGGGTCGGTTCATGATCTGGTCTCCCCTTGCGGTAGTCAGACTACGGACAGAGTTCACGCCACCGTCTCACTCGACACCAGCGCGGCCTCGCGAGCCCAGGTGTCGGGTGGCTGAGAGCTATGGGCGAGGGGGGCACCCACCGTGGTCGACACGACCACGGCTTCAATGGTAGCACGCCGTCGCCATCGACGGCTCGAGGGACGGAAGAGGCAATGCCATTGGCGACGTTTGAGTGATCGCGGCCGCGAAACCGACCCTGTACCATGGCGCCCATGCACAGGGGGTCTGTCCGGTGAGGAAAGAGCAGCGTTTCCACGTGGTCTTCGAGGACCGCTGGCTGATCGTGGTCGACAAGTCGGCGCGACTCCTCACCGTGCCTACCGATCGGCGCGAGGACGACACCCTGGTGGACCTCCTCGACCGCTACCTCTCCCGGAGCAGCGGAGGCAAACGTCGCGGAGCCCCGCGTCGCGACCGCGAACGCTACTCTCGCGACTCGCGTCCTCTCCGCGCCCGTGCCGTCGAGGTCGTCCATCGTCTCGACCGCGACACGTCCGGGCTCATCATCTTCGCGAAGGACCCGGACACCGCCGACGCACTCCGCGCACAGTTCCGCGACCACAGCGCGGACAGGATCTACCTCGCGCTCGTGTCCGGCTTGGTCGAGAAGGACGAGGGAACCTTCGACACCTACATGGCGACAAACTCCGGCCTCCACCGCTACTCGACCACGAAACGCGGCGCCGGCGAGCGGGCGATCACGCACTACCGGGTTCGAATGCGCGGGACGGACATGACCGCCGTCGACGTCAAACTCGAGACGGGACGTCGCAACCAGATCCGTGTTCACTTCGCAGAAGCCGGACACCCGGTGCTGGGCGATCGCCGGTACGGGAAGGCCGGGGAAGCTCATCCGCACTGGCCACCGAGCCGCCTCGCGCTCCACGCCTGGGTACTGACCTTGAATCACCCGGCGACCGGAGAGCGGATCCGCTGGGAGAGTCAGCTGCCGACGCTCTTCCGGTCGTTCATGACCCGGCAGGAGCAGCGGGCGCGGAGTCGGAGCAAGGCGCGGAGGGCTGAGGGGCGAGAGAACGAGGAGCGGGAGAGCGAGGCTCGAGGAAACGATGCTCGTAGGAACGAGGTGCGGGGGCGTGAGGGGCGAAGAAAGGCGGGACCGGCGAGCGAAGGTCAGACGACGACTAGGCGACGCAAGCCGTCGTCGAATTGAAGTGGGAGTCTCGACCGACAGGTCAGTACGAACGGTTCGCGTTCATCAACCTCGCCTTCGGTGCCGCTAGTCGTCCCGCGAACCAAAGCCCCCCAAGGCGAACCGCCCTCACCGTCGAACCCGAACGGGGGCCACGGCCACCGACTTCCCCCCCACGTCGAGCCGCGCAATGTACGCCCCCGACGCCAACCGCCGCCCACCCGACATGGTCCCACTCCAGTCGAGCTCTTGCGGAATCGCGTCGACCTGGCCGGTCCAGATGCGGGCGACCACCCGACCCGAAACGTCGTAGAGGCTGAGACGCGCGCGCTGTCCGACTCCGGCAACCGAGTGGGGCGTGTGGCCGAGGAGCCGGAACCGGATCCGGCCCGGTTCGCTCGAAGGCATCGCGACGAGACGCAGTTCCTCGCTGGCGGCGGAGATCTGCGTGTCGGTTGCCAGCGAGACGCGCACAGCATTGGATGTGAGTTCCGTGGTTCTGCCGTCGCGTCCGTCCACCTCCTCGCCTCTCCACGGGTTGGGGAGATCACAGCCGATCTCGAGTCCGGTGAGGGCCGAGATCCGTCCGCAGAGATCCTCGTACACGACTGCGGTCTCTCCATAGAGACCTCCCTCGCAGAGGTTCGTTTGCTCGAACGGATCGGAGACGAGGTCGTAGAAGGCTTGGTCCGTGACCTCGAACTCCGCCACGCCATGTCCGGGGTCCGGCGTTCCATCGATGTTGGAGAAGAGGATCAGCTTGTAGGAGTGTAGGACCTTGCCGTCTGCATCCCGTTCCAACTGCCGCATCATCTTGCCGCTCGCACCGATCAGCCTCGATTCGGCAAACACGGAGGTGCGTGTGTCCACGGCAGTGCCCTTCAGGATCGGGAGGAAGCTCACGGAGTCGGTAGCCCGGCCGTCGCCCAGGGATCTGCGCAGGTACCGTGGGTACTGCGCGCCGACCATGAGTTCGAGAGTCGTCCCGTAGATGTCGGTAACACTGACGAGTGCATCGCTCCGTCGGCCTCCGTTCGCGACGCCGTAGCCAGCTGCGATGAGAGGAACGTGGATGCCTCCTTCGTAGAGCGTCTGCTTCGCGTGGTCCGGATCGAACGGAGAGACGGTCACTTCCTTGGGCGTACCGTTGTCCCCGAAGAAGATGATCGTCGTTCGCTCGAGCACGTCGCCGGGCATGGCATCGAGAGCGGCAACGAGTCGGCCGATCTCTCGGTCCATCGCTTCGAGCATCGCGAGGAAACAAGGCCTTGGCCTCAGGGTGCAGTCCACACCGAGTAGGTTCCGGGAGTGTAGTGACGCAGGTGGCTTGTGATAGGGCGAGTGGGGCGCGTTGAAGGCCAGCCACATGAACCAAGGCTTCTCCTCGAACTCCGTCTGGCCGATCCAAGCGAGGGCGTCGTCGACGTTGGCAGTGGTCGCGTAGCGAGTGTCGCGGAACATCGAACCATTCTCAGTGCGATCCCAATCGAAGTAGCTCTGTCCGGTGCTGACATTGAAGAGCGAACCGGAGTAGTGGCTGTAGCCGGCGTCATTCGGAGCGTGGACGAGCTCGTCGTAGGTTGGCGCCGTACTTATGTGCCACTTCCCGATTGCGGCGGTCCCGACGGTGTTGGCGCCGAAGATGTCGCACAGCGTCCGAGGAAGTAGCTTCTCGTACTGCAGGTCGATCCCCATGGTTGGAGGATGCGGAGGCAGCGGAACGATGCCGAGGACGCCGGTACGAAACGCGTATCGCCCCGTCTGTGTCGTTGCCCGAGTCGGCGAACACGCGGGGCTGGCCCAAGCGTTCGTGAACGTGACCCCGCGCGCGGCGAGTGCGTCGAGGTTCGGCAATGGAGGCAAGTCTGGGATGTCCCACAGGCCCCCCTGGTCGTAGAGCGTGAGAAGGTCGACTCCCACGTCGTCTCCGACGATCACGAGAACGTTGTTCTCGGGAGTCGCGACGCTTCCGGCAGCAGATGCAAAGTCAGGCGAGAGAGAAACCGACAAAGCAAAAACCAGAAAGGTCAAGGCAAGCCGCATCGTACCCCTCCCAGATGCTGTGCCCCTCGGCTCCTGGCGACGTCGGCCACGCACAGTGGTGACAATCGAGGTGCCGAAGAGGATACCAGAGGGGCGGGCTTGCAACTCAAGACTTCGTGAGGGGGCGAGAAAAATCATTGGGCGATCCCGACGCTGGGGACTCGGTCGAGGCTCGGGCCTCCCGGGGACAGGTGAAGCGCTCTACCTGGGTGGTTCGAGGCGGTAGATCGCGAACGTCCCGTCCCGCTCGAGGCTCGCCCCCACGTCAGGCGAGATTCCCTCCAGCCAAGCCAACCCGCTTCCCGGACGGTGCTCCTCTGCGCCGGTCCCCCCGCGCATGGACCGCAGCGCCGTCTGGATCGGCTTGTCGTCGACGAGGTAGACCCGCCCGGGCCCCTGAAGGTAGAAGTCCAGTTGGGGGCGAGTGACCCACTCGAACACGACGCACCGGTCTGAGTTCAAGGTCCCGGCGCTGTAGTAGTTGCACGCGACGGCGAGGCCCCATGAAGCGAGGAGCAGATCATCCGCCGAACTCTCCTCGATCCACTCGGTCGCGACAGACCGGAACTCGTCCGCCCGGTGGCGCAGCGGGGTCACCCACCAAGCCGAGGAAAGCGTGATGTAGACGAGAGCGAACCCCACGAGCAGTGTCCGCCTCACTGACGCACGCGGGATCCTCGAGAGAACGGGTCCCGCGGCGAGTGCAGCCAGTACCGCGATCCACGGATAGAGCGTGATGACGTAGGAGTCCGTGTACGTCGGCTGCAGGAAGTGATTCCAAAGCGGGAACGGGACGAGGAGGAGAAAGATGAGAGCGAGGATCCGCTCTCGTACGAGCGCACGACCGAATCCGAGAATCGCGAGGGGCAGCGCGAGATGAAGGGAACCGGCCAGGTGGTAGATTCCGCGCCCCAGGAACCTGACCAGGGACATGTCCCCGATGGTCTTCGTCCCCAGGTTCTTGCCCGCGACGAAGATTCCCATCCGGCCCCAGAAGTACTCTTGGTAGACCAGCGCAATGGACGGCAGGTAGACGAGTGCCGCAAAGAGCGCGGTGACGAGCAGCGACCGGAGCGGCACACGCTTCCAGACGGCCAGCACGAGGTAGAAGGGCAAGGTGAGTAAGACGGACGATGGATACACCAGCATCGCCAGGCCGAACATCGCGCCGGATCGACGGAACTTTCGATCCCAGAACCACACCTGCGAGAGCGTCACCAAACTCGTGTGAACGATGTAGGTGTCGGCGACGGTTCCGAAGAACCACCCGACGCCGGAAAACACGACGACTCCTGCGGCGAGACACCCTTGCTCCTGTGTCAGTCCGAAGTGACGAGCAAGACGGAATGTGCTTACGGCCAAGAGAGCTCCAAAGAACCCCGACATCAGGCCGAGCGCGACGATCGCCTGCACGCCAACGAACTTCAGGAGCTGGGCAACGGCGGCGGCCATCGCGAAGTACCCCACGAAGACAGCGCGGTCGTGGAGATCCCAGTGACTCGCCTGGTACACGTTCTCCACGGCGTCGCCCGAGGGTAGAGACCGGAACACGGTGGCGCCGAGAAAGAGGAGCACGAGGACGAAGATCCATCGCTCGATCTTCCGGTCGTCGTCAGGGGCTTGGAGAGCGTGGGAGCCCGGCGAGTCTAGCCTTTGACGAGAATGCAGAGCGCGAGGCCTCCGAGGATGAGCCCGATCCCGATCGTCCGTACGACCGGAATCTGTTCACCCAAATAGAGATTCGAGGCGATCATGACGAAGACGAACGTCAGCGCGGTGAACGGATACGCAGCATTCAGGGGGAGCTTGGATAGCCCGACGAGCCAGAGAACCGTACTGAATGCATAGAGGACGAGCCCCACGATGACCGTCGGATTGAACAGCATCGCGATCGCGGTGTCGACTGGTCCCTGCGCCTCTTGCACCCGAGGCACGAGCGCGCCCTTGCGGAACAGCACTTGTCCGACGCTCGCTGCCATCGCCGAAACGAACAGGTAGAGGTAGGAGAGCATCAGAAACTCCCAGCTCCCGGAACCGCGCCTCGTTCTCGGAGCTTGCCCCGCAGGCGGAAGAGCTCCCGGAAGGCCCGAGCGATCACCCGCAGGTTGGCTCCGGTCTGCTTGCCAGCCGTTCGAGGCAGGTGCTGCACTCCCACCTGGTGGATCGACTTCCGGTTCTTCCGAAGCTTGACCAGCAACTCGGTGCTGATGAAGGCTCCAGTGGACTCGAGCTCGATCCCTTCGAGGGAGGACCGACGCATGAGCTTGAACGCACAGTCGATGTCCGTCACCCGGAGATCGAACATCGAACTCACCAGCTGCTTCCAGGCCCAGGCATTGAACCTGCGCACCGCTGGATCCTTCCGGTCGATCCGGAAGCCGATGACGGCGTCGTTCGTCTCGATATGGGGGAGCAGCGTCGCGATCTGCGACACGTCGAACTGATTGTCTCCGTCCGTGAAGAAGATGTAGTCGAGTCGACTTTCCTCGATCCCGTGGGCCACCGCAGCCCCGTACCCGAGGTTCGTCGGGTGATGAACGGGCCGCACGTGCGGATCACGCTCCGCGAGCTCGTCCGCCAGAGCGCCGGTACCGTCCGAGCTTCCGTCATCGACGATCAGAATCTCGTAGTCGTCTGCGATCGTCGGAAGCACCGCCGACAGCGACGCGTACATCTTCGGTAGGTTCTCGACTTCATTGTAGGCCGGGAAGAATGCAGAGATGGAGCTCAGGCGCATGGTGACGAACATCCTCCGCAAATGGATGGGATGCCTCGAAAAGGCAGCCGTCCGCTACGAGACGACTACTCGGTTCGCGTTCGATCAGCACTCGCCGGTTCTGGAGTCACAGGTCGGAAAGGGAACATGGCGCCCGTCAAGCCTGACGACGCCCCTCTCTGAGTTCCCAGGATGAGTATGACAAACGGCTGGCCCCTAGACCAGAGAACGTTCGACGGTTAGCCAAACACCCGTTCCACGAAGTCTTCGTCCTTCCGAGTCTTTTGTCGGCGGGTGATCTCGTTCACGACTCGGAGCGCCAGGATCGCGGCAATCGCCGTCAAGGCAGTCTCCACCGCGGTGAGACGCGACTGGACGAGGAGACTGTCGACCTCATCCCCTGATCTGAGGCCATAGCGGAAGATCATCCTCGAAACCACCGAGCTGACGAGCCAAGCTCCCCACCACCACTTGACCATGTCGAACCTCGCGTCGTCGTCAGGCTCGAATCTCTCCACGCTGCCGTACCAGATCTCCTTCATGAGCTGAAACGGCCGGTAGAAGTTCAGGATCGGCACGATCCAGCCCCAGATCGTCCACGCCGAGTTCCATTCCAAGGGCTGTCCGGAGAGGCTGGGGACGTTTCGGTAGGCACGGCGAAACCACGCGATGAACACGATTGCCGTGGAGACATAGACGACCCCGCCCAGCAACTCCACCAGGAGCGCAACGCCGTACAAGCCGGACGAAAGAACTGCCTCCGGCGATTCGTGGCCGGAGTTCAGCCGCGCGCCGACTCCCAGTTCGAGGATCGCGGTGGCAGTCGAAAGTATGAGGACGAGGACGAAGAGACGGGTAATCCAAGTGGCGAGACGGTCGATCGGGCGGTACTCCACGGCACGCTCCTCTCGCTAGGGCCTTGGACAGAGTCCATTGGCGACCGGAGGAGAGTAGCACTGAACATGGATCCGTCCACCCGTGAACACGACGATCGCATCGCCCCCGCAACCTCCCCCGTTCGCATCCAACGCGATCCTGCATTGTCCCGCCGGAACACATGATCCGTGAAACAGGACATCCACCCGGAAGCGCGCTCCAGATCGCTCCGGGAAGGGGGACGACGTCGAATGGAAACTCCCGCTATCTCCTCGACTTGGACCGGAACGCTCCGCACCTCGTCATGGACCATTGCGCTCCTCTTCCTGATGGTGAGTATTCTCGCCGTCGGGCTCGCGTCCGCCAACCCCGGTGCCTCCGAGTGGCACCAGGAGTTCGGCGGACTCGGGACGGATGAACGGCCGAAAGACGTGGTCGTCTGGCAGAACCAGGTGGTCGCGACCGGCTACTTCATCGCCGCCGGCAGTGCCGCCGCCCCAGGCGTCGCGGCTTGGAACGGCGCCGAGTGGTGTTCGCTCGGTTCGGGAATCGACGGCATCGGATCCGTTCTCGCGGTGTGGAACGGCGACCTGATCGTCGGAGGCAACTTCACCGACGCAGGCGGTACGCCCTGCAGCAACATCGCGCGCTGGGACGGGACGTCGTGGCACTCCCTCGGTTCGGGAATGAACGCGGACGTCCACTCGCTGGCCGTACAGGACGGGATTCTCTACGCGGGAGGAGCCTTCACGACAGCAGGCGGAGTCTCCGCCTCCGGCATCGCCGCCTGGGACGGTGCCTCCTGGCATCCGCTCGGAAGCGGGGTGTCCCACAGTGGCTCCTTCAACGTCTCGGCGCTCCTCTCCCACGGCGGACGGATCTACGCAGGTGGACGGTTCGATACCGCGGGCGGGATCTCGGTCTCCAACATCGCCTACTGGGACGGGATCCGTTGGCGCTCGATGGGCGCGGGCGTCAACTCCAACTGCTTCGCGCTCGCTTCGTGGAACGGGATCGTCGCGGTGGGGGGTCAGTTTACCCAGGCTGGCGGGACCAGTGCGAGCTACGTCGCCGGATGGACCGGCTCGTCCTGGATCACCTTCGGTAACGGAGTCGACAGCATCGTCGATGGGCTCGCGGCCTACGGTACAGACCTCATCACGCTCGGTCGGTTCTCGGGCTCCGGGTCGACAGCGTCGCCGTACATGGTTCGCTACAACGGTGCAACCTGGTCCTCCTTCCCCGCGACGCCCGACGACTTCTGCGCAGCCGCGGTTGAGCTTGGCACCGATCTCTTCGTCGTCGGATCGTTCGAGACGGTGGGAGCTCTCCGCGCCGAACATGTCGTTCGGTGGGACGGAGGGACGTTTCACGCCGTCGCCGCGCCACCCGCCGGTGGACTCGACGCCTACGTCAGCGCGTTCACGAAGTACGACGGTGACCTGATCGCAGCGGGTCCATTCCAGCGAGGCGGTGACGTCGCGCTCCCCAAGATCGGCGCATGGAACGGCACCACCTGGTCCCCACTTGGCTCCGGCATCGACTGGGATGTATTCGAACTCGCGGTCTACGGAAGCGACCTCGTCGCCGTCGGCAACTTCACCCAGGCCGGGGGAACCTCCGCGAACGCCATCGCACGGTGGGACGGCAGCGCGTGGCACGCCTACGGTTCTGGAATCGACGGCTTCGCCCAAGCCGCCATCGTCTATGAGGGCGATCTCTACATCGGCGGCCTCTTCAGCTCGGTCGACGGAACTCCGGCTTCCAACATCGCCCGATGGGATGGCACGAGCTGGCACGAAGTGGGCGGAGGAACGAACGGAAAGGTGGAGTCGTTCTGCATCCGCGACGGTGCGCTCTACGTCGGCGGCCGCTTCCCACAGGCGGGTGGCCTGCAGGTCGGCTACCTCGCGCGATGGGACGGCACGAACTGGTCGAGCGTCGGCGGAGGACTCGGGAGCATCGTCATCGCCCTGGCCTCCCACCCTGATGGAATCGCCGTAGGTGGATTCTTCACGGCCGGCGGAAGCAACCCGAACGACTACGTCACGTTCTGGGACGGTAGTTCCTGGGTGGACATGAACGGTGGAACGAACCTGCCTGTGACCAGCGTCGCCGTCCTCGGGAGCGACGTCGTCGTAGGAGGAACGATCACTAGTGCGGGCTCCACCTCCGTTTCGAGCATCGCCAGGTGGAACGGAGCCTCCTGGTCCGACATGGAAGGTGGGCTCCAGTACAACAGCACACCGTCCGTCCAATGTCTCTGGGCGGATGGGACGTCCCTCTATGTCGGTGGAGGATTCCGCACCGCTGGCCCGATCGGGTCACGCTACATCGCTCGGTGGGGCAACGAGACGAGCACCGCCCCGGAAGGTGGGTACGCAGACGTTCTGGCTGCACCGGAAGGTGGGCTTCGGCTCGCTCTCCGCTCCCCGAATCCTTGCATCGGAGTGGTCTCCGCGGCCTTCCAACTCAGCGAACCGACGCGTGTACACGGCGATGTGTTCGATTGCTCGGGACGGCTCGTCGCCCGAGTGCTGGACGAGTCACTGCCCGCGGGGCGTCATGAGGTCGAGTGGAATCCGATCGGCTCCGCACAGATGACCTCCGGGGTGTTCTTCCTACGCGTCGCTACGGAGCGGGAGACGGGGAGCGTCCGCGTCGTGATCGTTCGATGACCAAAACAGCCGCGTGACTTCGTGAGAACCTGGCCGCAATGGACCATCGTGTTTCGACGGCGGCCTGGCCCGGAGAGCAGTATCTGGTGGACGATCGCGGCTCGCGGGGAACGACGAAGGGGGTCGAGACCGTGTCCTGGTCTCGACCCCCTCGTCGCAATGGATAGCTCGAGCCGCTCGCGCGGCCTATGGCCCCGTTCAGTCCAGGTCGAACCGATCGAGGTTCATCACCTTGTTCCATGCGGCGACGAAGTCGCGGATGAACTTCGCCTGCGAGTCACTCGTTCCGTATACCTCGGCGAGGGAACGGAGCTGCGAGTTCGAGCCGAAGACGAGATCGGCGACGGTTCCGGTCCACTTGACCTTGCCGGTCTTGCGGTCCTTGCCCTCGAGCACGTTCTTTTCTTTCGCCGAACGCGTCCACTTCGTATTCATGTCGAGCAGGTTGACGAAGAAGTCGTTCGTGAGCGCTCCGGGACGGTCCGTGAACACACCGTGCTTGGAACCGTCGAAGTTCGTATCGAGGGCACGCAGCCCGCCGACGAGGACCGTCATCTCCGGTGCAGTCAGCGTGAGGAGCTGCGCCTTGTCGATGAGTGACTCAGCAACGTACTCCTCGTTCCCCTTCTTCACGTAGTTCCGGAACCCGTCCGCGACCGGCTCGAGCACGGCGAACGACTCGACGTCCGTCATCTCCTGCGTCGCGTCGGTTCGGCCCGGGAAGAACGGGACGGCGATGTTGCGCCCGCCAGCCTTGGCTGCGGCCTGAACTCCGACGCATCCGCCGAGGACGATGAGGTCTGCGAGGGAGATCTTCTTGCCGTCGGACTGCGAACCGCTCCACTCCTTCTGGATCTCCTCCAGCTTCGAGATCACCTTCGCCAGCTCCTTCGGCTGGTTCACTTCCCAGTCCTTCTGCGGTGCGAGACGGATGCGCGCCCCGTTCGCGCCCCCCCGCTTGTCGCTACCACGGAAGGTAGAAGCAGACGCCCAAGCAGTCCGAACGAGCTGCGGGATGGTGAGACCGGAGGCGAGGATCTTCTCCTTCAGCGTCGCGATGTCCCCATCGTCGACGAGTGGATGGCTCACCGCCGGAACCGGATCCTGCCAGATGAGCTCTTCCTTCGGCACCCGATTGCCGAGGTAGCGCGAACGCGGGCCCATGTCACGGTGGGTCAGCTTGAACCAAGCACGGGCGAAAGCGTCGGCGAACTCATCCGGGTTGGCCATGAAGCGACGCGAGATCTTCTCGTAGACCGGATCCATCCGCATGGACATGTCGGCCGTGGTCATCATCGGAGCGTGCTTCTTCTTCGGATCGTGCGCGTCGGGAACGGTACCGTCGCCCGTCTTCCCCTTCGGCTTCCACTGGTTCGCGCCGGCCGGGCTCTTCGTCAGCTCCCATTCGTAGCCGAAGAGGGTCTCGAAGTAGCTCATGTCCCACTGGGTCGGAGTCGGCGTCCACGCGCCTTCGAGACCGCTCGTGATGGCGTGGCCGGCGATGCCGGACTCGAATTTGCTCGTCCAGCCGAGCCCCTGCTCCTCGATCGTCGCACCTTCCGGCTCGGCACCGACGAGGGCAGCGTCTCCCGCGCCGTGGCACTTGCCGAAGGTGTGACCACCGGCGGTGAGGGCAACGGTCTCTTCGTCGTTCATGGCCATACGGGCGAAGGTCTCGCGCACGTCACGTCCTGAACCGATAGGATCCGGATTGCCGTTCGGCCCTTCCGGGTTGACGTAGATGAGTCCCATCTGGACCGCAGCGAGAGGATTCGCGAGCTCGCGGTCTCCGCTGTAACGCTCGTCGCCGAGCCACTCGGCTTCCGTTCCCCAGTTGATGTCCTGTTCCGGCTCCCAAATGTCTTCGCGACCACCACCGAAGCCGAACGTCTTGAAGCCCATCGACTCGAGAGCGGCGTTGCCCGCGAGGATGAAGAGGTCCGCCCAGGAGAGCTTGCGACCGTACTTCTGCTTCACCGGCCAAAGGAGACGACGCGCCTTGTCGAGGTTGCCGTTGTCGGGCCAGCTGTTCTCGGGAGCGAAGCGCTGCGCGCCGCTTCCCGCACCGCCGCGACCATCCTGGATCCGGTACGTGCCGGCCGCGTGCCAGGCCATCCGGATGAAGAAGGGACCGTAGTGACCGTAGTCAGCGGGCCACCAGTCCTGGGAGTCGGTCATCAGGGCGTGGAGGTCCTTCATGACCGCGTCGAGATCGAGAGTCTTGAACTCCTCGCGGTAGTCGTAGCCGTCGTCCATCGGGTTCGAGCGCTCGGAATGCTGATGCAACATCCCGAGGTTGAGCTGGTTCGGCCACCACTGTGCGTTCGTCTTCGCTCCGGCACGGGCCTGCGTTTGGGCACCCGTGAACGGACACTGAGATTCAGGGGACATCACTACCTCCTCCGTGTGCTGTCGGTACTTCGGGACGGAGTTTGCCTCAAGTGGGGGTGCGGGTTAAAGTTTTTTCGACTTAGTCGAAAATTGTTGTGACGCCAAGGATGCGGCGGTGAAGGCGGCCTTCTGATGGACCCGCCTCCGGGACACCTAGGCTCCGCTCAACGCGCTACCACGATGCGAGTTTGGGACGAGCCGGCGACCCCATGGGGGCCGGTCAAGGTCGCCCGCAGGAAGTAGACCCCGGACCCGAGATCCGCTCCCGACCCGTGGTCCACCGTCACCGGGATTCGATGCTCGCCCGGCTCTACGTACCGGGAGAGCACCCGCGCGACCCGACGACCCGCCGGATCGATCAGCTCGACGTCGACTCGGCCGGCGGCACGCGAGGTCAGGATCGCCTCTGTCGAGTGGACCACCGGATTCTGTGCCAGCGTCATCTCTCCCAAAGCTCCGTAGCTCCCCGGCCCCGTCGGGACGGGACTCTCCGGAACAGCGGCAACATCGCAGTCCTCGTGCTCGGGCGGAAGAGCATTCTCTCCCAGGAATGCGAGGAGCTCCGCATCCGGAACCGTCACAGGATCCGTGAGGTCGAGACCTTCCAGGTGTGCGGGAAGCTCGATCCGTTGGAAGCGAAGGTAGTCGAAGCGGGCCAAAGCATCGGGCTCGAACGGTGTTCCCGGACTCGGGTCACCTTCCATGCCCGGCTCGATGGTGACGGAGTTGTGATGGAACGGCTCGAACGTCGCGCACTTCGTCCAGTCCGTGTAGCTGACCGCGCCGATTTGAAGCGTCGGCCCGAAGTCCGGGCGGTGGTAGCGACGATGGACACGCCAATCGCCTGGCGCCTCGCGGATCAACGCGATCACGTACTCACCGACGCGCACGGTCTGGATCTGAGCGGTCGCGCTCGCCGCCGGCGACAGCTCGAGGTTCGATACGCTGTTGATCGTCGTCTTCACCTCGAACTGGAACGCGCGCGGACTCACCTGTCCGTACCCGATCGAAAGGAAGACGTAGTTCTCCCCTCCCGGAGCCCAGGTACCTGGCGTCACGTCCCGCGGCTCCCGAAGAAGGATCCCGCCGAGCGAGTAGAGCGACGACGGTACCGACACCCCATCACGACCCGTCACGGTGACGAGCCCCGTGACAGCGACGTCGCCCGTCACTTCCTTGAAGACGAGTGGCCCCCGGTAGTCCTGGTACCAGACGACGGTGTGTGGCATCAGGGTCATCTGGCCGGGGAACGTTCCGTCGATATCGAAGACCTCGAGTTGGTCGGCGAACCACTCCTCATGCTCGTGGATCCGGGTCCAGTTGGAGAGGGTCGAGGAGTCGTCGAACTCGTCGCTCAGAGGGCAGAGGTCGTTGGCGAATGCGGTATCGGGAGCAGTGCTCGGCAGGACCGAGGCGCCCGTCGCCGCGGCGACAGCGAGCAGAGCGAATCTCCCGGCTCGGCTCGTCATTCGTGAAAGGAGACGCCCGGGGACAGGCGTAGGGGTGTCCGAGAGACACGTGTGCAGCATCGCGAGTCTCCTTCGTGGAGTGGAGGGCACGGGTTGGGAACTCGGGTCGACCTCACTCTACACGGGGTACCCGGATCCGCGCACCCTCCGCGATCCCGACCTTCTCTAGGTGAGCTGTCAACTGTTCTCCACTCTCCGAGTCGACGAAGATCAGGTGCGCATGGGTACTCGTGGCGGGATGTGTGAGCTTGCCCACAGCGTCCTCGGCGTAGATCCCCACCACGGTGCCCGAGATGCGATCTACTTCGAGTTCGTACGGTGCCTGGTCCGCCGGAATCTCGAGCTTGTTCATCCTCGCATGTACGGGACACGCGCCGTGGATGACGTGGAGCCGAACGTCGGTGACGTCACCTTCGATCACGAACGCGAACGGGGTGGCAGGATCGAGGCCACTCGCTTGCGCAGCCTCCCGGATGGTCTGGTCGAACTTCGCCGGCGAGACCGACGCCTCGAGGACCGTCTCGGACCACGCCGCAACGGACTGGCCGACGAGGATGGTCGCCGATACCCCGCTCGGGTCCGCGGCCACGAGACTCCCGCGATCTCCGTAGGTTGTCGCGAACGCATGTGAGTCCAGGATCGTGATCTCACCCTCCAGGCCGGCCATCGCGCCGACACCGAAGAAGTGTTCGATCGCGACTGCGTCCGAAAGGGAGATGCGCGCCTCGTTCTGACCCTGCGCGAGCGCCAATCGCATTCCGCCGTATTGGATGAGGGGTGGAGGTGAGTCGGCGAGGCTCGGAACCACCAGAAAGGCGAGAGCTAGTATCGCGATTCCGAGTTGGGCCAGCGCCGAGCGATAGCTATGCGAGCGGTTCGAAAGGCAAAGGACCGGCCGGGGGACGATGATCATGGTGTCGTCGTTGCTCCGTGAGTTGCGAGTCGTCTCGATCTCAGGAGGTGACTGTAGCGCAAGCTTCGGTCTGGGAGAACTTCGCTGCGAGGATCATCGGGGCGACGCGGAAGAGAAGGGCCGAGGGTTCTCACCCCCGGCCCCAACGCTGCACCGTTTCCGGCTCGGTCAGGCCCGCTTGGCGACGTCGTGACGCGGAACCCAGCGTTCCCCCTGAAACGAAACGGATCTAGTTTCCGTACGTGATCCCGCCTTCGTAGACGAGCTTGATGTAGTCGGGCTCACAGGTCGTGCAGTCGCAGATGTCGTACCCGTTCTCCCGGCACAAAGTACATCCGGCATTCCCGCCGTCCGACCAGTCCTCGCAGCAATCCGCAGCGGCGCTAGGGTAGTACCAGAAGAAGTGATCCTCGGGCACTCCCGACGGAGAGTCGACCGTTACGCGCACATACCAACCGTATTGCATCTCGTCGAGGTCGAAGTAGGCCGGAGTCGAAGCCAGGCCAAGTGTCCGGGTCTGCGTCTCGACCGGTGTCGAACTCTTCATGTTGTAGACGTTGACCTCGAGGGTGGACCCGAACGGAAGCAGGGATTCATCGCAGTGCATGGCAAGGATCGACAGGTCCGTTGCTCGGACGTCGCCGGCACCCAACATCCCGATCACTGCCACCGCAGAGAATGCCATCATCAGTCGCTTGAACATGATCCTCTCCTCTCTATCTGAGTTGTGACTTTGTTTCGATCTGAGGAAGAAGGGGACCTCAGTCTTCCCACTCGATTCCGAAACGCTTCATTCGCCGCAAGAGCGAGTTGCGGTGGATTCCGAGCAGCCTGGCCGCCTTCGACTTGTTTCCGCCGGCTTTGGCTAGGGCTACTTGGATCGCTTCTCGCTCCTGATCGGCAAGACTGGAAGGTGGACTGGGGCGGAACGTCGGCGCTTCGGATGAAGCCGGCGCGGGGCTCGCCACCCTAGTGCCGCGGGATAGCAGTTGACGAACAAGGGGCTCGCCCACGACGTGATCCGTCGCGAACACCACGACACGTTGAATGAAGTTCTCAAGCTCTCGCACGTTTCCCCGCCACTCGAGACTCTGGAGCAGCTCGAGCGCGGCCTCGTCGAAGTGCAAGCGCGGCTCCCCATCTCGACGATGCTTGGTGAGGAAGTGCTCCGCGAGAACCGGGACGTCGTCTGGGCGCTCCCGAAGAGGAGGAATCCGGAGTTCGAGTACGTTCGTCCGGAAGAAGAGGTCCTCTCGGAACCTCCCGGAGAGAACGGCCTGCTGGATGTCGCGGCTCGTCGCCGTCACCAGCCTCACATCGACTGCAATCTCCGTCTCGGATCCAACAGGGAGAACCACTCCATCCTGGAGCACGCGAAGGAGCTTCGCTTGGAGAGACTCCTCCAACTCGGCGAACTCGTCGAGAAACAGGGTCCCTTGGTCTGCCATTCGGAACAAACCGAGATTGTCACGGCTGGCACCCGTAAACGCCCCCCGAGTGTGTCCGAAGAAGATGCTCTCCATGAGGCCGGAGGGAACCGCCGCACAGTTGTAGGCGACGAATGGCTTCGTCGCGCGTGGGCTCGATTCGTGGATGGCCCGCGCCAGGAGTTCCTTTCCTGTGCCGCTCTCTCCGAGCAGCATGACCGGAGAGTCGACCTGTGCGGCCACACTCGCGCGCTTCACCATCGCGACCATTCGAGCGTTGACCGTTAGGATCCGGCCGAACGCCTCGAGAGAGTCCATCCTCCTTCTAAGACGCTGGTTCTCCCGGAGGAGATCGCCATGGAGGCGCGCGTTCTCGAGCGCAACCGCCGCAATTCCGGCAAACGCATCGATGAACTCACGGGCGTGGTCCGAAAAGGAACGAGGGGTGGATACGCTGTCCAGATAGAGCACTCCGATCCACCTTCCCCGTGCCAGCATCGGAACGCAGAGCACCGAACGGATTCCGTGAACGCGGACACTGGCGACGTCCTCGAACGCAGGATCAGAGTAGATGTCCGCCGAATGCGTCGTGAGTCCTTGTGCTGCCCGACGTAGAACCGTCCAGCTCACCCGTTCCAAACTCTCGATCTCTCTTCCGGCGACAGCCCGATTCGCGATCGGCGTCAGTCCATCCGATTGTTCGGACCCGATGAAGACGAGACCGCGATCCGCACCCACATACTCGATCGCGATGTCCAGTACCTGCTCGACGAGTGATGGAAAGTCGAGGTTCTCGCTCACGGTCGTCGCGACCCGACGCAAAGCGCGGAATCCCCGCTCGGCAGCATCGGTCTCGAAGCGCCGCGCGAGATCTCGACTGGGGTCGTCTCCAAGATTCGCTGCCAACTCGAGAAACTCCTCCATGTCAGCCGAGGACTCCTTTGACCGTCCGCGCCCCCGCGGGCGATCGCGCTTCTCGTCGTTCGTCATGAGTGCCTCGCGTTCGAGCCGAATCCAGCTGAGCGAGTCAGCAGAATCCCGCTCGATGTGTCATCTATGTTGTCCAGCTGGCTCGGCGCGCGAGAGAGGTCGCTAAGAGCCCTTTGGCGTCGTGCCTTCTTGCTTCGGCGATGGCTTCATCCAACACAATCATCGCGGAGGATTGGCGGTCCAGACGAAAGAGGACCTCCGCCTTGTCAATGCGTGACCGGATCCTGTTGTATGGATGGCTGCCCGCCATTCGTTCACGCAGCACGGCCTCCAAGAGAAGCAGGCTGTGCTCAAGGTCTCCAGCCGCAGATCGACGCAGGAGCAAGGCGGCGGCATGATGCTTCAGCCCAGATACAACGGCAGTCACTTTCCACTGCTGTTGCTCCAACACCTTCATGAGAGCATCGATCGCCTGTCCGAGGTCATGCTGGGCTTCCGACACCAATGCTCTCACCCGAGCGCCTGTAATGGGGTCCGGAGCCGCTGTCTCGCCACACGATCCGTCGCCGAAGTACTCGCTGATGAGGTCCCACGACTCCGTGTCTCGCAAGACTTGGACTATGGTACCCATTGCTGTGACGCGCGGGTGGTCTGGAGTCGGCTGTCGAATCGAACTCCAAAGAACACCAGCGGACTGGATGGCGGCCCGGGAGCTTCCCAGCGTCAGGTACGCGATCGTCTGCAATGTCATTAGACTGATTGACCGGACCGGGTCGGTCCTGACTTCATGGTGCCCGTGAAGGCCCCGCACCTCCACCAGTACAGCCCGTGGTCCCAGAATCGACATCATGATCGATGCTCGGAGCATTCGACTTCGGAGAGCCATCGTTCGGTTTCCAGAGGCCTCGAAGGTCTGGAGCGCGCGGTCGACGAATCCCAACGCCGATCGCTGCCTCGTCGTGTGCGCGAGGAGGAGTGCGGAGTTGAAGTACATCTGCGCCTGCACCCCGGAGTTGGGCGCCTCTCTCGCTGCCTCCCGGAATGACGCAAACGCTCGCCTCTTGCTGGTAGCGGACCTGAGTATCCCTAGTTGCTGGAGGGAGAGCGCCGCTACGTATGATCCTGAGCCACGCGATCTCTCACATGCTCGGAGCGCGTGCGTCATGGCGTCATCGCCGTGGCCCGACACTCTAGCAAGCCGCGCCCGAGTCAACTCGAGCTCCGCCGCCTTTGCGTCGCTCTCTAGTAGAATCGGCTCCAAGCCCTCGGCCGCCAGGGTCTCTAGGTAACCCGCAGCGCGCCTTGCACCGTGGTATCCGATATCCCGATCCGCCGCCCGTAGGAGTGCATTCGCCCGCAGCTCCGGATCAGAGTCACTCAGAAGTTCGCCGAGGAACCGCTCTCCAACCTGCCGCGAGTACATCAGAAAGGCAGACACGGCATTCAGCTTCAGCCAGGAGGGATCGCAGTCAGTAGACTCGATCGTCCTCTCGATGCGTGCCTTCAGCAGTTCCAGGGTCCACCCGTGGGGTAACTCTTCTGGATAGGCCAGGAGCTTGGCGAGTTCGCCGAAGCCACCTCGCTCGACCGCCATCGACAGCCCGCTTCGGTATGTCGACCGTTCAATCTCGACCGCGTTCTCCCGCCGTGCCCGATGGCAGGTCGCAAGCACGGACTCGACAGAAGTCATATCGGGTACGACGTTTCTTAGGAGCCACGCATCGAGTCGTTGTCGCAGCTCTGCGGAAAGCCCAACGGTAGACAGATGTAGCCGGAGACGAGAGGACTCGATTCGCGCTCGCAGGTCCTGCCCGTCGCCATCCGCTGTCACGACACCGAGTCCGCTGAGTCGAGAGACCAGATCGGCCGCAGCGCTTCCTCGAGGTCCAAACTCCTCGAGCACCGCAATGGCCACGCTATCCGGAAAGCGCTCATCCAACTGAGCGAGTAACTCGACCGCCGCCCGCAAGTCAGCGGGGAGTTTCGACAGAATGGACTCCTCGAACGACTCCCCACGCGAGTCCGAGGACGTCCACACACTCTCGTACGTATCGGTCGCCGGGCGATCGCTGACCTCGTCGTCCGCGGATGAACTTGGCTTGGGCGCGGAGAGTCTCCAACCGTCCTCGCACTCCTCAGTCTGCTCGAACACTCTCCCAAACACCCCGGCGCAACGCAACAGGTCGCCCTCGGCGTAGTCCGCCGATCGGGCGAGCGCTTCCATGGACTCGTCAGCTCTGCCCAGGGAGTCGGACAACATCTCGCGAACAGCCCGCGCGGAGAGCGCCGGCAACACGAAGGTCGGCTGAGACGAACTGCGCATGGTCTCGGATGTCGGCACACGTTTCGCGGCGAACCGGCGACGTAGCCACGCAGGAGCTGCGCCCCCGGGCCAGCGTAGGGAGGGAGACGGATCCGAAACCGCGACGAGGACGGAGCCACCGGCTTCGCGCGCGTCGTCCAGGAACTGCTCGACTGCGCGCGCACGGACCTTGCGTCGTTCCGATCGCGAGACGTCGAGCGTCCGCATCACGGGTCCTTTTGTCCGCGCAGCTTCCAAGACACACTCCATGATGAATCGGGTCAGTCCTCTGCCTGGTCGCCCTTGTATCAAGAGGTGTGCCGACTCGGCGTCGCGTGCGTGTGCGGCGGCGACGACTTGGCCCAAGATCGACGCGCGTTCGTGGAGAATCCCGCCACCGAAGCGAGGCGTCTCGGTCCATGGATCGAGGTCGAACGTTCTCTCGATCGCGAGGCGTAACGTGCGTGCGTTCGGGAGTCGCTTCGCGGCGGACCGAGCCGAGAGCTGCTGTACGATCGGTCCCCACTTTGCGTCGGTCGCGACGAACGGGAAGCGCTCCTCGAGCAGCACACCGAGTGAGTAGAGATCCGCTCTCTGATCGACGAACCAACCACGCAAGAGTTCGGGTGCGGTATAGGCCGGAGTCACCGTCCGATCACTGGTTTCAGCGTCATCCTCGTAGGCCGCGTTGAGGCTCCAGGCGGACGCGAAGTCGAGGAGACGGATGTCGTCAGGCGTCACCCGAGCATCTGCCGGACGCGATTCCAGGAGTCGGGAACTCGCTGTGACCCAGATGTTTGACGGCTTGAGGTCGGCGTGAGCGTAGCCTGCATGGTGAAGCCGCTCGAGAGCCACGGCGAGGGCGCGGACCCAACTCGGGAGGTCGTCTCGTGAGATCGACGGAATGTGCTTGGGAAGAGGCGCTCCCTCGAGTCGATTCAGGACCACGGAGAGATGAGCGCCGTCCCAGACTAGGTCGACGACTCGTGGGGCGAGGCCCGGCGGAAGCCCGAGCAACACCCTCGCCTCTCGCAGAGACGTCGACCGGACTTGATCGCACTTCCGGACGACGTTTCGTCCGGTTACGCGGTCCTCGCACAGGTCCGTAACTCGGTCCGAAGTGGACGAGAGACGCGACCGGATCACATAGCGCAGATCAGTGGATGCGGGGTGACTGCCCATCACGGGGCGAGGTTGCCACAAACCGCTCGTTGTCGTCCGATTTTGTCCAAGGGGTGGTCTCCACGCTCGCCTCGTTCACGGATTGACCCGTTCCGAACGAAACCGTTCGCCCGCAGTGGGGCAGGTTCGTTCGCTACGGGAGGAACGGTGGAGCACTCGCCGGCAAACTCGGCGGTGCCCCTGCGGCCCTCATTCGTATCGAGATGTGGGAAAGGCGCACCGGTATCGGATCCGGCGCGCCTTCGCTCGAACCAGCGGCCTCGGAGCGATCGACTACTCCCGGAAGCGGCTCTTCACACCACCCCACGAGTTGTCTTCGGTCGGAGTCGGGACGCACGGGTTGGGGTCACATACCTCCCCTTCCAGGAAGTACCCACCGAGTTCCGACTCACAAGCATCTGACGGGAAGACATAGACACATTCGCCATCTGGAAGACAACAGACGCCAGATTGGTTCCAGTGACAAGGCTCATCGCAGTTCGTCCCCCAGCCCTGGAACTGGCCGCCCGCATCGAGGCAGTCGGGCTCGTCCAGGATCTGGCAGGACAGATCCTCGAAGCAGCATCCGCCGGCCAGCGTGTTGGGCGGGCAGGGCAGGTATCCGTCGGTGAAGAAGCCGAACGCGCCGAGGTTCACGATCTCATCGAGAATCGCGGGGATCGAGTCGTCGGAGAAGCTGGCTCCCTGCGAGGGATGCTCCGTCAGTTGGAGCATCGCGGGAGCCGCGTAATAGTCGTAGGCGGCCGCCCAGTAGAACTCGACGAGCGGCGTCAGCTGGGTCTCGACGAACGTGACGGCCGTACCTTCTCCGGGCGCGGGCCAGTCCGCGGTCGCGAGTTCGAAGTCTCCGCAGGAGCCGAATCCGACGATCGAGACGCGGGTATCGTCGTAGTCCCATCCAAACGTAACGCCAGTTACACGAGGGCTGGTCATCTCGTTGAAGGCACCGAGGACGGCGAGCACGATCGGCTCTGGCGAATCCGTCCGGGTGACCGCATCGGAGCAATGATCGAGCCCGATCGCTCCACAGTAGCTCTCTTCGTCGGTCGTAAACACCACCCCTGGTGCCGCGGCAAGGACGAGAGCCCCACCTGCGTTCGGTCCGTCCGGCCCGGGGAACCCGGCCTGGGCGGTGGACGCGGCGAGTCCGAGCGCGGCGGCTAGCGATGGAACCAGGACTGCATTCACAGTAGCGCGAGTCATCAAGGCCTCCGTCTCCCCGGCAGAGAACCCGATCGTCGGCTAGGCGCAAGGCGAACCGGCCCTACGCGGTGGAAGCACATACAGAGCGACCAACCCGATTCGGTCGCGGAGAGGTGTCATCAGTATAGGAGAGGGCGGCTCTCTGGGGGTACCCCCACATTCGCAGGGGCGCCGGCTGACCAGCGCCCCCGGTGGACGCACTACCTGACCAGGACGAGCCTCTCGCCCATCGCATCCTCACCCTCGAGCCGGAGCCAGTAGACGCCGGCGGGTACGGAAACGCCGCGGTCGTTCAGTCCGTCCCAGCGGACAGCGCGCGCTCCGGACTCGACCGGCAGGGCGCGGACGATCCGACCATCCGAAGAGACGACCTGGAGCACGCTCGGTTCCACGGGAGCGCTGAACGCGATCGTGCCGCCGGCTCGGAACGGATTCGGGGCGATCGAGAGGTCGATGGGACTCGTCAGCGCCGGTTCCGGAACACCCGTGGTCCCCATGAGATGGATCGAGAAGAGGTCTCCTCCTCGACCGGTCGTGTTCGCGTGTACGTGCTTCGCGCACGCCGCGATCCGCACGCCGTCCGTCGCTTCGCGGATGTCGATCCCGAAGATCGATCCGGGAGTGTCGACGGTGAGGAGCGGAGTCGAATCCGTCCGGCCGAACACGTGGATCTCGGGATTCGAGTTGCCGGTATCGCCCCACGAGCCAACGGCGAGATAGTTCCCATCCGACGTGAGCTCTACCCACTGAGGTTGATCCTGATCCGTTCCCGTTCCCGCTGAATAGAGGTAGGTCCAGATCGGAGTCGACGAGGACGGGTCGAAGAGCTGAACGCGGTTCTGCAGATAGTCGCTTCGGTACCATCCGACGGCGAGCGTGCCATCATCGGAAGAGAGATCGCAGCTCCCGACTCGGAACCCTCCGCCGGCCTGCGTCCAAGCGATGGCATACGCTGCGCCATCCCACTGACGGACCGTGAGCGACGACCAACCGTAGGCGAGCGTGTTGCCGTCGCCGGAGATCGTGATCGGATCCGCCGTCGCGCCCATGCTGCCGCTCCACCTGATGGAACCGGAGTCCGTGTCGACGACGTACGCAGTCGCGAGGCCGATGAATGCGACGTACTGACCCGTCGCGCTGATACTGACGTTCCGGGCAAAGGTGCCGGCCGCACCGTCGACCGTGCCTAGCAGCGTCCCCGACGCAGAATCGAAGTAGTAGAGGCGCGCCAGGATCGAAGGCTGAGTCGTGACCACGAGTGCCACGATCGATCCATCGTCCGAGACGGCGACGGTCCGATACCCGGCCGGATCGACCGACGCCACGGGGAACGACCAATCCGGCGTCGACGAACCCGAGTGCCACTTGTAGAGGGTGAGACCGGTTCCCACACGATCGACTCCTGCGATGACGTCGGCGTCTTGCGCGGCCGCGACCTCGAAGTCCGTGCCTGCGTAGGTCCAGTCGGGAACACCGGCTCCGTCGAGTGGCGTCAATTCAGCGCGGCGAGGATCGTTCAGCCATGTGCCGGCCGTGAGACGCCCGGTCGGGCCGACGATCGCGGTCGATGTGTAGATCGCGTCGGTGACGTTCGTCTGCCACACCACCTCACTCGTACCTCTCGTGCTGAGACGCGACGTGTCCTGATTCGGCAGCCATTGGCTTTGTGCTTCGGCGGAAGCTACGCGTTCCAAGACGAGGGTGGTTCCCGAGTCCGTATCGACGAGTCGAGTCCGTTCGGTGGCGAGGTCTGCGCTCCGCGCGAGAGACGTCCCGGAGCAGAGCAGTACGGCGAGGGCGGATGCGGTGATCGAGGCGTAGGACTTCAGCAAGGTGGGCCTCCTATCTGTGGGGCAACTCGAGACTCGGTGGAGAGCGAGTGCTTTTGGCGAGCGCAACGAGGATAGCGCTGCGCTCCCTGTCGGTCACGCTGCATCGGCCGTCGAACTAGCCCGGACGGTTTCCCGCCGGAGCCGGCTACGTTTCGTCCCCCTGGTAGGCCGGAAGCCCGCCACCTCGCACGCGCAGGTGACCGACGTGGCGCGACATCCAAGGTTTTCTCCAATCGTTCGGGGATCGGCAAATCTTGCCGCCCGTTGCACTTCGTGCCGGGTGGGACTCGGATGGTGACGGCTGGGGCCTCGGGAGACGCGGCGTTGGCACTCCAACTGCTTGCCTGAACGGGGGGATACCGGCAAACGCAGGCGACACCGGGTTCGGTCGGAGTCCGTAGAACTGGCAAGCCGGTAGGAGCGTCAGCGGAGAATGTGCGAGCGCAGGAAGCGCGGGAGGCACCGTCGCGTGTCTGAACCAAGGATGACCAGACGATCGAGCCCGAGGTCGCACTCGACCCGGATGACGACATCGCTGTCAGCAGCCATCGTCGCGGTGCTCACGACAGCCGGGTTGGCAGTCACGCCGAGCGTGGCTCGAGCAGAACTCCAGTACGACGCCATCCTGGAGTGGAGCGGTCCCTACTTCCGAGCCATCCGCGCGCCCCAGGACCAGGCCACGGACACACCGGTCCTCGACGTTGCATTCCTCACTCCGTACTCCGTCGCGGCTCGCGAGCACGATGACCGGGACGTCGTCTACGTTCTCGACTCAGGCAACCGCCGCGTGCAGGCGTTCGAGGTGAACGCGACCTTCGAGTATCTCGTCACCGCGGACCTCTCGTACCGCTCCTCCGGGTCCTCGCAGTCTGCGGAGTGGAGTGGAGACGAGATCCGAGTTCCAGGATGGGCGCTGGTCGCGACCGAATGGATCGTGCCGCGCTCCGAAGAAGTAGTGATCGATGGGGTGACCTGGAGTTGGGTTTCGGATCTCTCGGGACACGACGCGAGCGACCAGGTCTACACCATCGACTACGACGCTGCGGCCATGGCGCCACGCATCCTCTTCCCAGCCGAGTCTCTCAGTGCCACCTCGTCGTTCCGCGTCACCTACCTCGTCTCCGACAACCAGACGGGCGCCGCCGACGCATACGGAATCGGCGAAGTCGACTACGGCATCGGAGAGGGCGCGAGCCCGGTGCTCGCGGAGATCGATGGAACATCCGGTGGCCCGGTGAGCTTCCAGTCCCTTCGTGGACTGGGGCTCATCCGAAACGAAGTGGACTCCACGTCCGACGACCTCTTCCTCGTCGACAATGCCGATGACTCGGGCGGACTCGACGAATCACTCGTGCAGTACACGGTTCAATCCGACGGAACCGTGACGTTCGTCGAGGCCTTCAGCGATTCCTTGGTCGGTCCGTACGATGTCGCGGCGGCACGTTCTGGAGCATCGTCCGTATCGACGGTCTCGGTCTCCTCGGACTCGGGACTCTTCGACCAGTCCAGCGCAGCGATCGTCGATGCGAACCAGGTGACCGGACACACCTACTCCGTCACGATTGCAGGCTCCGATGCGTATGTCGAGGATCTCACTACCGGAAGGACGATCCTTGCGCAGGATCTGATCAGCGTGATCGCCGACCCCTTCTACCTCATTCCCGGAGTCGAACTCCGTACTCAGGTTCCGACGGGATCGACCACGATCACGACGACACGAGCCAGGCCTAAGCGATACCTCTTCGTCGCCGAGACGGACGCAGATCGGGTCACGGTCATCTCCGCCGCAGATGGCGCGACGTTCGCGGGCGACTGGCTTCCGCTGGATGCACGAAGCGTCATCACCCAACCCGGAATCCTCCTCGGCGGCGCGCAGGACGTCGACTACTCGGAGACGACTCCCGCCTCGGTTCCGGCGAACTGGAGCCACTTCACCGCCGCAACGCCGGTTGCGGATGGATCACTCGACACGATCGAGTTCGCCGTCGACGGCACCTGGTCCCGGGTCGATGCGCTGGGAGGCTCTGGCCCTACGGACAAGGTCTATACGCTGAACACAGAGACTGGCCGGCTCCGCTTCGGGGACGGAACGAACGGTGCACTCCCACCGGCTTCCGAGGAGTTCACGTACACCTATTCCGTCACGCCCGTCGTCCTGCGCTATGGCAGCAACGGCACGGGCGACGGAGAGTTCAACGGCCCCAAGGGAATCGGCGCGCGTTGGAACGGAACCGTGGGCGGATACGACGTCTACGTCGCGGACACCGGGAACAACCGGATCCAGAAGCTGCGGTTCTACGGCGAAGATGCCGCCCTCGGACTCGCAGCGCGGATGGAGTTCGTCACGGAGTGGAACTACGCGGAGTCCGTGTCGGATACGCTCATCGCCCCAACGGACGTGGTCGTGCGTGCAGACGCGGAGAGTCCGGCCAACGTCTGGGTCGCTGTCGCGGATACCGGTAACGATCGATTCGTCCTCTACGAGGACGTCGCTGCAGGAACCGTCGGCGACTCCGCGGACCCACCGACGTACGAGCTCACGTTGGGCTCTACTGGCTCCGTCCTCGGTTCGTACCAGAATCCGGTCTCGGCCGAGCTCCTGACCAACGGAACGGCTCTGGACCTCTATGCGGTCGACGCCTCCCGCGGAATCGTCGCCAAGTACGAGAAGGCTCCCGATCCGACCGTGTCCGTGACTTGGGACACCGCGGAATGCTACGGGCCCCACGCCACCTATACGTTCGCCTTCGCCACCGTGAATCCGCCCGTAGACGGCTGGGTCGATTTCTACTTCGACACCGCCTCTTCCTTCAATGAAGGCACTGCAGACTTGGCGATCACCGCGGAAACCGTCGGTGTGGACGACGGCACGGCATCCTGGGTGTTCGAGGACACCCCGAGCGGAGCGCCGTCCGCGGGCACCTACTACCTCTACGCCGTCATGCGCGATAGCGGCGGAGAGATCATCGACATCGACCAGACGACGCAGGAGGAGGCGCTCTGCATCGACGCCACACTCGTCCCCACCCTCTCCGTGGGAGATGCGATCGACAGTGATGCCACCATCTACCTCCAGGACGGCTCCCTGAGTGCCGTCGAGCTCTTCGTCTCGAACCCCGACAGCGTCGTCGCCGTGGGATATGAAGCGACGTTCGACCCGACCGTGATCGAGGTCGTCGGGATCATTCAAGGAACTGCTTGGGACGGGACTGGCGCCACCTCGGTGATCTTCGAGCAGCGCTACGACAACATTCTCGGAACGTTCTCCGTCAGCTCGTCCGGCGTCGATACGCCGATCGGCCTCACCGGCGCCGGGCCGTACTCCATCGCCACGATCCTGGTTCGCCCACGCTCCGGTCAACTCGACCTGATCACCCGGTTCGTCGACAGCACGATCCAACTCAAGGCCAGCGGAACGAGCATGTCCGACGGAAGCGGTGGCGTGTCGGGAGACCTGACGCTCTCAGGACTCAACGTGAGGCTCGCGTACCTCGGCGACATCGCCACGCTCGGCGAAGGTGCGGACGGCGAAGTCGGTTCGTACGCCCCGAACCCCGATGGATACATCGACTTCTCCGACGTCATGGCATTCACTCTCGGCTGGAACGGAGCCAACTTCACCCGCGACCGAATCGCCGACATCGGGCCCGTGACCGGAACTCCACCCAACCTCGTCTCCATGCCGGACGCGGAGTGGGACGTCGACGACTTGGTGGCCTTCACACAGATGTACTCGTGGGCGAGCGCGATGGGCTTCTCCCGCTTCGGTCGACCGGAGGCAGGCGGGATCACAGGAAAGCAAGCCGGCGGCGCCACCGGGGAGCAGGCCGGCGGCCACCCAACCGCGGTTGCGCAGACAGCCCTCCCCACCTCGAGCAACCCGGAGCGCGTGCAGCTCTCCTTCATCCCTGAGTCGTGGAACGCAGACGACATTGTGACCGTTCAGCTCTCGTCTCAGGAGGCCACAGACGTACTCGGCATGGACGTGGCTTTGGCATTCCCTCCTGGCGCGTTCGAGCTGATCGACGCCGAAACCGGCCGCGTCCTCCAAGGAAGCGAAGGACAGCTGTTCTTCCAGGACGAGCACACCGACTGGGTCGGCTTCACGTCGGCGCGACTCGGGCAGCCAACTCTCCCAGGGGCAGCTACCGGCGCCAAGGCCACTAGATCGACGACGCCCTACGGTTCGCAGTTCGGGGATGAGATCCTCACCATCCGGCTGAGAGCCCTCGAAGACGGACCGGTACCGGTCACGATCCGCTACGAGCTCAGGGACGCCGTGAACGGACTGGTCTCCAGGAGTATCCGGAATTGGCCGGAGGGCGCCGCGGAAGACGGGCTCCGACTCGAGTTCCATCCGCCCGCACCGAATCCGATGCGAGGCTCGTCCACTCTCCGGTTCGTCCTTTCGAGGGCGGACGACGTCACGCTCCGCGTGTTCGACGTTGCAGGACGGGCGA
This sequence comes from Candidatus Eiseniibacteriota bacterium, assembly GCA_020633975.1. Lineage (GTDB taxonomy): Bacteria > Eisenbacteria > RBG-16-71-46 > CAIMUX01 > CAIMUX01 > JACKCR01. The sequence goes on from JACKCR010000003.1 coordinate 101,339, forward strand.
TCGAAACGCTTCTTCGTGAGAGGATGGAAGCGGGCGAACACACGCTCACGTTCGACGCGCGTGACTCAGAAGGGCGAGCCCTTGCGCCCGGCGTGTACTACACGCGCCTCGAGGCGGGAGAGAAGAGCGCCTCTCGAAAGCTGATCATCGTCCGATAGATGATCATGGTCCGATAGCTGATCACGGTCCGATAGCAGATCACCGTCCGTTGAGCCAAGCCGCTCCTGAAGGAGCCGGGCAGCTCCTCCCGCAGAAGGTACCGTCCGCAGCCTGCTACAGGTGGACGCCCGGGGCTTCGCGGCCGGTCTTCTCGACGTACTCCACATAGTTGCCCGGATAGACGTGCGGACGACGTTCGCCGTCTTCGCCGTACTCGAGTTCTAGCACCCGACTCGCCAGTCCTTTGAGGAACGTCCGGTCGTGGGAGACGAAGAGCATCGTCCCGGAGAACGTCTTCAGGGAGTCGACCAGCATCTCCTTCGTTTCGAGATCGAGATGGTTCGTCGGCTCGTCGAGGACCAGGAAGTTCGGCGGATCGAGGAGCATCCGCGCGAGCACGAGACGCGACCGCTCCCCACCCGAAAGCACCTGGATCGGCTTGTCAACGTCGGAGCCACTGAAGTGGAATGCGCCGAGAAGGTTCCGGAGACGGCCCTGCGACTCGTCCGGAAAGTCGTGCTGCATCTGTTCGAGAACGTTTCGTGACGGATCGAGCAGGTCGAGTGACTGCTGCGAGAAGTAGCCGAGCTTGAGGCTCGCGCCGAGTCGCACGTTTCCGGCGTCCGGTTCGATGTCGCCCACGACCAGCTTGAGCAAGGTCGACTTGCCCGCTCCGTTCCGTCCCATCACGCACCAACGCTCACCGCGCTGCACGGCGAAGTCGAATCCGTCGTAGATCGTCTTGGGACCGTAAGACTTCGCCACGCCCTTCATCTCGACGACGTCGTCGCCGGAACGGGGAGGTTCCTTGAAGTCGAACTTGACCACTTCCCGGTGGCGCGGAAGCTCGACTGTATCGATCTTCTCCAGTTTCTTGACCCGGCTCTGCACCTGGGCCGCCTTCGCTGCATGGGCAGCGAATCGCTCGATGAACCGCTTCTCCTTCGCGAGCATCGCCTGCTGACGCGCATGCGCAGCTTCACGCTGCGCAGATTGCATCTCACGCTGCGTCGCGTAGAAGTCGTAGTCCCCGGTCCAACTCGTGAGCTCTCCATCGTCGATCTCCACGATCCGATCGACGACCTTGTTCATGAAGTCACGGTCGTGGCAGGTGAGCAGAAGCGCAGACGCCGACGCTTTGAGGAACCCTTGGAGCCAGAGGATCGACTCGATGTCGAGATGGTTGGTCGGCTCGTCCATGAGGAGAACGGACGGCTTCATGAGAAGCACCTTGGCCATCGCGACACGCGTCTTCCAACCGCCGGACAGCGCGCCGACATCACCGGCCACCTGATCCGGCTCGAAGCCGAGACCCGCGAGGATCTCGTGCGCGCGGGACTCCAGGTCGTAGCCGCCGGCATGCTGATACTCGTCTTGCACCTCGCCGTAGCGCTCCAAGACCTTCTCCATCGCGTCACCCAGATCGGGATCGGCGAGCTTCTCCTCGAGTTCCTTGAGCTCGTGATGGAGGTCTCCGAGCCGGCCGCTCCCCGCGATCGCTTCGTCGAGCACCGAGCGCCCCGACATCGCCTCCGTGTCCTGGCGGAAGTAGCCGATCGTGGTCCGCTTGGGGATCGTGACCGAACCTTCGTCGGGTTGCTCCTCGCCCGAAAGCAGACGGAAGAGGGTCGTCTTCCCCGCGCCGTTCGGCCCGACGAGGCCGACCTTCTCGCCAGGGTTGAGCTGCATCGAGGCTTCGACGAACAGAATCTGTCGGCCGTACTGCTTGGAGATGTCGGATAGAGCGATCATAGGCGGGGCAGGATAGCAGACCTGCACCCACGGCGACGAATCCCAAACCCGCCCTCGAGTGATCTATCGATTCACCGCGCCAACTCAACTATTCTGTCCGTCTGCGACGAACCCGATCCAGGAGGAGAGAGATGACGGGCCCGTTCGACCGACTCGACGAGATCCTTCCAGCCGACGTACTTACGGTCGTTCATCGGATGACTCCGATCCCCACGGTCGCCGGCCGCGCCGGCGCGATCGCGAAACAGGACCCGAACTTCGTCCGGGGCGACATCGGCCAGGTGGTCGGACTCGACCCGTCGATCGAGGTGCTCTACGGCCCTCCGGTCGGGCTCGAGCCACTCCGCGAGGCGGTGGCCGAGTTCTGGACGCGGACGTTCCGTCTCGATGATCCCGCGTACCTAGGACACTCACTCGGGGCGGAGAACGTCACGATCACAACCGGTGCTGCCGAGGCATTGACCTTGCTCTTCCGCTGCTTCGGTGCCGGGAAGAACGTGGGCCTCCCTCGTGGATACTGGGAGAACTACCTCAACGGGGTCGGACTCTCCGGGGGCAACGCCGTCGTCGTGGACTACTTCGCCGAATCGGGTGAACTCGACTTGGCTGGTCTCGGGCGCGATGTCGACGAGAAGAACGTGAAGTGCCTCGTCGCCAACTTCCCGTGCAACCCCACGGGTGCCGTCCTCACGGAGGAGGATGCTCGCGCGATCGCGGCGTTCCTGAGAGAACGTGATCTCATCCTCATTGCGGACGAAGTCTACGCACGGCTCCGCTTCGATGGTGGCGCCCCGATCTCGCTCCTGGCCTACGCACCGGAACGCGTCGTATCGCTCAGTTCCGCTTCGAAGGAGTACCTGATCCCAGGTGCACGGATCGGATACGTCGTCTCCGATCGCGCCGAGCTCACGAACGCGGTGCTCCGAAAGCTCGTGCGGGCGAACACCGCCAGCCCCAACGTGCCCGGCCAACGCATGGTGCTCGAAATGATGACGAAGGACCTGGAAGCTCTTCGTGCCGGCGACGAGCCAGCCATGCTGAAGAAGATCCGTGCAGAGCTCGGTCAACGAAAGACAGCGTTGGTCGAAGTCCTGAGGAAGCACGGATTCGACGTGGTCGGCCGTCCGGGTCACGAACCGATGGGAACGATCTTCCTCATGGCGTCGCTCCCCAATTGGTGGAAGGACGGTGACGAGGAGTTCGTGGAGGCGGCGCTCGAACGGAGCGCGTTCAGTGCGATCCCTGGGTCCGCGTTCGGACTCGCAGGGTCAGTCCGGTTCTCCTTCGGGAGCATGTCCTTGGAAGCGGTCGCGGAACTCGATCGGCGGCTGTCTGCATGGGAGTCGGACCGCGGCTAGGGCTCGGTTCCGTCGAACCGCGGGGCGGCTCGTAGAGTCGGGCTGTGCCCTGGCTGCCGTACCCGAAGCAGCCCTCACGAGGTTGGTGCTGGCTCAAATGGCGACGCAACGTGTTGCTGAAAAGCCACTTAGCAACACAGCAAACACGTAGACTTCATCCAAGCTAGTCCGCCACCGCTCAGGCAACGGAGTAGCCCGAACACATTCTTCGCGCTACCTTCACGAATTCGTTACCGGAGTGAGAACGCGCTCGGCTAGCGTCGATGTCAGCCGGCAAGCCTGTCCCTTTCCGGCATCTATCCCCTGGGACATAGAAGCGCCCGTGAGTTCGGGCGGTCATCTGGCTATAGGGTTGTCGGAGGTGTGTCATGCGCCTTGGTCTGGCCCCGGCTGTTGCTGTGTCTTGCGTCGTCCCGATTCTCAGCCTCGCTCCGTCCATCTCCACAGCATCCCCTGATGGAGACATCCACGACACTGATTGGCACGTGGATCTATCTCAGTACCTCGATGTGCTCCCTGAGCGGGAGATCGCTCGGCAGTGCCCGGGCCAGCGGTTGGCCTGTGGGGAGGTCGTGCTCCGAGCCGCGATCTCGGTTCGTGATGAACGGCATCTCTACCGCTTCCGAGCCGAGGAAGGGCAACTGCTCACGATCGGTACGGACGAACGGAACGCGTCGTATCCCATCGACACGGTCCTCGAGCTTCTTTCCGACGACTGCGTAACGATTCTGGCGAGCGATGACGACAGCGGACCTGCTGCGTACTCGCTCATCGATCAGTTCCCAGCCCCATACACGGGTGACTACGTCGCGCGTGTACGCGGCTTCGACCCGCTACTCCGCGGCACCTACAGCATCTACCTGGCGTGCGAGGACGCACCTCTCCCTCCGGCGGACGACGACTGTGGTGGCATTCTCCAGGCCATCACTTGCGGTCACGGCAGTCTCTCCGGAGAGACTGGCAGATATCACAACGACTACGACCCGTTCGGAGCCGGTGGAGACTGTGTCCAGAAGCAAGCCGACGGCCGCGATGTCGTGATCGCGATGGATCTCGAAGAAGGGGACATCGTCCACCTGTCGTACCAGTCGAGCGCGGACGGGTCGGTCTACATCCTGTCGGGATGCGACGCGCACTCGGGTTGCCAGATTGGAGTCGACGAAACAGGCGTCGGAGAATGGGAACGGATCCCATACTGGGTCGCTCCGGTGTCTGGACGTCACTACCTGATCCTCGATTCCGCCGGCGCGGAGACGTTCGGCACCTGGACTCTCGAGTACGAGATCCTCTGCCGTGAGGATTCGGCCGTCTGCTGTACTGCCAGTGGGGACTGCGTCGTGACCTCACCAAGTGCGTGCGAGCAGGATGGCGGTACATATCTCCCCAGTGAGACGATCTGTGTCCCCGATCCCTGCGCGCCGAGCCCGGTCGACGAACGATCGTGGGGAGGGATCAAGGCGCTCTACCGATAAGCAAGCGATAGGCAAGCTTGCGACAACGAGACACACTCATTCCGGCGAATGACTGACGGCCGCTGGCGGCCGCTGGCGGCCAACGTCGGCTGGGCATCGAAGCTACTGGTGGTCAGAGACCGCCGAGTTCGGACTTCAGCTGTGTCAGATAGCTCTCGAGAAACGCAGCGCGGCGCTCTGCCTCGCTGCGTCCCGCCTCCGTCTGCATCGTTCCGGGTAGGGTTAGCAACTTCGTGTAGAAATGATCGATGGCGCTTCGGCTGTCGTCGGGAGTGCGGTCTCGACAGAACGGATCGTCTGGATCGTAGAGCAGGCGGCCCATCCGTTCTCCCACCATCAGGCAACGAGCCAGTCCGATCGCCCCAAGGGCGTCGAGACGATCGGCGTCCTGGACGACTTGGGCCTCTTTCGTCTCGGGAGGAATTCCGGCAGAGAAGCTGTGCGCCCGAATCGCGTGGTGGATGCCGGGGATGCAGGACCCGGGGTAGCCGGACTCGATGAGAAAGTCTCGTGCCCGGTCGGCAGCGAGCGACGAAGCACGCGGCCGATCGGGGGAGCTCTTCTCCACGAGCACGCAGTCGTGAAGCCAAGCCGCGGGAACTACGATGTCGAGACGTGCCCGTTCGATCTCCGCGAGTTGCTTGGCTGCGCGGACGACGCGACGCACATGCTCGACTCCATGCGAGGAATCGGCGCTGGCATCGTCCGCGTAGCACTTCGTGAGAAACGCCTCGAAGCGCTCTTCCCATCCTGATGTCACGGCTGAATCTGGAATCACGGCTTGTTCCAGTGGCTCCACAGTCCGTAGGTGACGAGCCCTCGTCGCCTCTGTTTCGTCCCACTCACCGAGCCACCGCGACGGCGTACCGAACGGCATCATAGGCACCGATCCGGCCGCAATCCTCTCCCTCGGGATGCGCGCCGCTCACGCACGGGGACGTCGGGAGGAGACGGTAGTCGTTGGCGTCGGGATCGAAGAACTCGGGATCGAGGGAGAAGTTTCCACCGCGGTCGCTCGCGGCTCCCAGGTCGTCGCCGCCCTCGTTTCCATAGAGGTCTGAGCAGCCGACATCGCTGGTGGAGCCGTCCTCGGTCCAGAGCACTTCAGCGCCTCCGCCGAGGGCGACGATCGAACTCTCCATCTCGAAGTGACTGTAGGCTGCGACCCGCACCTGGCCCAGAGCCGGGGCGTAGTTTGCAACGATCGTGGAGCGGAAGACTCGTGCGAGAGGAACTCCGGACAGCGCGATGGCGGCACCCGACACGTCCGCCCGATTGCCCCACACTTCCGAATCTTCTAGCACGAACGGGACGTTGCGTGAAGCGACTGCGCCACCCGTCTCTCCGGACAGGTTGTCACGCATCGAACACGATACGAAGCGGACGGTCGATGGGCTGTTGTGGAGGAACGCAGCCCCGCCAGTCCGCGTCGCAACGTTCCGTTCGAACACACAGCCCTCGAGAAGGGAACCAGTCGTCCCGGCAGTCGCGAATCCTCCACCCGTTTCGGCCACGTTGTCCGCGAAGACGCAGTCACGGAACGTGGGAGACGTCATGTGGATCGTCACACCCCCACCCGTACGGTACCCCCACGCGGACTCGAACGCGTTCCCACCGGTGAATGTGATGCCTTGGAACACGGCGTTGTCGTTGGCAGTGGTCATGTAGACGCAGCGGCCGTTGCCTTCCGCATCGATGATCGTGTTCGCGGCCCCTTCCTCGCCCGCCAGGAGGAAGCCATCCGTGTACGGACGAACGAAGAGGAGCCCGTATCCCGTTCCTGTCCCCTGATTGGTCCAGGTGTAGCGACCCGGCGCGAGCAGGATCTGATCCCCGTACTCCGCGGCATCGAGTGCGGCCTGGATGGTCGGAAAGTCGCCAGTACCGTCCGGAGTCAAATGGAAGACTCGCCCGGAGAGCTGGGGCTCCGCTCGAGCCAGTTCGGGCGCAAGGAGCCTATCCGGACTGGGGGCTGCCAACTGTGATGCGTTGGTCCCGGACGAGGTGGCGGTCCCGGACGAGCTGGCTCCTGACGAGTTGGCCTCGAGCGAGTACGTCTCGGTGGAGCCAGTCTCGAGGGAACAGCCGGACACGATGACCGGAAGGGGAACACCCAAAGCGAAGAGAGTACAAGAAGCGAAGAGAGCGCGAATGGCCATAGGAAGGCGCAATGCGAGTCGAGAGGCCCGAGACGGACAACCTCGAACGGGGTCTACGCCCCCATGTGTGTTGGAGTGGAGCATGGGTTCCTCTGATTCGGCCGGCAGAGGAACCCATGATAGCACGGGGCGCTGCTGTCAGTTCCCTGCGGGTTGGAGTAGTGCTTCGATCTGGTCCGGGACAGCGAATGCATCGCCGGAGAGATCCGGGTTCGTCACGAACGAAGTGATCGTGATGACCTGATCCATGCCTGCCGCGCGCTGGATCATCCCGCTCGCGATCTTGAGCCCGCCGAAATCCGAGTACTGGTTGATCTCGACCGAGGCCGGGATGTCTCCCATCTGGTGCTTCACGGTCATCGAGATCGCCTTCTCGAGGCCCGAGTCCACCGAGTAGAAGTGGGTCTCCTCCGCGCCCTCGGGAGTGGTGAGCTCGAGCCGGTAACATGGCTCGCCGTTCGCCTCTTCCGTACCGACACACGCTCCCTTCGAGTAGTGCTTCTTCCAGTCGACGAACCAGGCCATGTCGGCACGTCGCTTGTTAGAGGCAGCCTCTTCTCCTTCGATGAGCCGCGGACCGGACATCAGGGAGAGTTCCCAGACGACATCACCGCTCACACCCTGCGCCTGCTTTCCCGCGCCTGGGATCTCGACTTCCATGACCGAGTCTCCCTCGTCGTTGCCCATCATCATGAGCGTGGCGGACAGCCCCATCGCCGGCATCTCGAGCTTGCCGTCGGCGCGATAGCTGTGCACGGACTCCCATGCCTTCCTTCCGCCCGTGGCCTCGACGTAGCGATTGATGACGTCGTCGACGCTCGGGAGGCCATCACTGCTCTTGGCCATAGCATCGCCTACCTCTCCGCGGTGACCGCAGGACGTGGAGACGACCGCGAGGACGAGCAGAGGTAGCATCCAAACGATCCGAAGCTTCATCGATGAGACTCCTTCTGGGTTCACTCCCGGATCCAGGCCAGGGCGGCGTCGAGCACCGGATCCGGGTTCTCGTATAGGTCGAAACGTGAGAACGAAACTTCGACGTCGGGTACCACGCCGGTCCGTTCGAGCCGGACTTCCTTGGGTGTCGTGTACTCCGCGACGACGAACATGAAGCCATCCCCGTTGGGAAGGCGGACGACGTTGGCGGGAAGCGCGAGTCCAGCCGTCCTCCCTCCAAAGACGCGGGCAAGTCCAGCTTCCTGAACACCGGCCGTGAACAGCTCGGCCGCGGAGATCGAAAGCTCGTCGGTGAGGATCGCCACCTTGCCACCAAAGTGCGGCGGACGAGGGTTCGCAAAGAGTTTGAGGTCCGCATCTCGCATGACCATGTGCCCGAGCTGCGTCGGCTCGCTCACGAGCCAACCCACGATTCCTTGGATCATCGGCATGAGCCCGCCGAAGTTCCCGCGCAGATCGATGATGATCCCCTTCTTGCCGTGGAAGGACTCGAACGCGGATTGCGCCACCGGCATGACGGTCATCGGAGAGAGGAACATCGAGAAACCGAAGATGCCCGCGTCTCCCAGATCCTCGGAGAAGGTTTCGACCGTTTGCTCGGGGAGGGCGCCGAGCTTGGTCGGCGTGCCTCTCCAGGGCTCGATCGCGAGTGCGACCCGGATCGTGTCGCCAGGCTGGCGACAGAGGACGACCTCTCGTTCCTCACCTAGCTTTCCGGTTAGACGACGTTGCGCCACCATCGCAATCGACGTTTCGAATCTGGAGACGGACTCACTCGAGTCTTCCCGCAACGTCTCCGCGAGGTCGCGCGTCGTCCTTCCATCGATCGAGATGACTTCGTCCCCGGGAACGATTCCTGACTTCTCGGCACTGCTTCCCTTGTCGGTGCGGACCGCGACGAGAGCGTCTCCGATCCACCGCACATCGAGGCCGACGCTGCCTTCCGAGCTGGGAGCGTCCGCGGCGTCAGCCTCAGCTGTGTCGTCCTCGTCTTCGTAGAGCTTCCCGTAAGCATCACTCGGAATGATCGCGAAGTGGGACTCGCCGAACGAGAGCGCGAGGGCGGTAACCAGCCGTCTCGCTTCCGCTTTGGACCCGCTGGCCTCGAGTTCCCTCCGGAGACTGTCAGCGGTTCCCTGCCAGGCGTCGTCGAGTCGCTCGGGTTTGGGATAGCGATCCTCGATCGTCTTCCGGACGAAGTCGAACGAGTCGAGGTCCCGAGCGAGTTCTGCCGAGTCCCGGCTCGTGGATCCCTTCGCGATATCGTCTCGATCGGCCGCGCGGACAGGAGACGCCGTGGCGCCGAACCAGACGAGTACCACGGCCCAGACGAATCCAGCCTCGAGCATCCTTCGACTCATGAACCTCTCTCTCCAACTCTCCTACCCACGAGGCGTCTTGCGCTCTCCGGTTTCCGTGGTTCTCCAGACTCTCCGGACCCCGCACTCCTCGTGCGCGGAGAGCCCGGAGAACTCTACCAGTAGTCCGTCAATCGTTCGAGGCTCTCACCCGAAGTTGGTCGCCCAGTCTGTCGAGTCTCTCCTGCCAGAACGACTTGCGGGGCTCGACATCGTCCTTCCCGGCGAGCCTCACGTGCTGGACGCTGACGCTCGACTTGTTCGGCCCCTTGGGAACGAAGGTGACGTTGACCTGAGTTCCGTCGTCCCAATCGAAGCGGATCGACTTGCCGGGAATCGCAGTCCGGATCTTCGCGACACCGGTCTCGAGCCAGGTCCTCCGACGTCGTGCGTCCTGGAACATGGCAAAGAGCACCGTCGCGTCTACCGGATAGGTGCGGGTCTTGTTCGCATCGAAGCTTCCGTCCGGTCGCTGGCCGACGTCACGCATCCCACGGATCCGCTCGTAGCCGACGGTCACGCTCTGTGCCCACCAGGAGTTCACCGACGCGTAGGTCTCGCTTAGGTGACGAGCGATCTCACGATGGGTCCAGGTGTATGCCTCGACTCCGTCGAGTACCTCCACCCACTCAGCCCACGTCTTCCCGGTCTTCTCATGGACCGCTTCGTCTCGAATGCCAGCCAGGTCGGGCCACTGGGTCTTACCTACAGGAGACTTGGGTATTGCAGAACTTCGGGATGATGGTGTTTCGCCATGGGAAGGCTCAGGCGATCTCCGGACGACGACGGCACGGGCCGCGGTGTAGGACTCGCCGGTCTTGCGCATACGGTCACGCACGATGCGCTTGAGGTCTTTGTTCGTCGGCATTCCGATCTCCTTTGGCTCTGGCGCGACGCGAAACGGCGTCCCACCTACCTCGCAAGCACACTCCCCAGCAGTGAGCCCGCGCGGCGCGCAAAGGCTCGGAATTCGCGCGTCCGGAGGTACTCCCTCCTTTGCCCCACGAGGACCGGCGCTGGGGGTCGGTCAAAGGGGTTTGGCGAGGACCGTCGCCGGTGGCGAGGATGACGGAGGTGCCCTGGTTCCGTCAAGAACGAGCGGAGGACGAGCCGAGAGCGCGCCGAGGTCGACAATGGCTCGGCACGTTCCGAGTTCGAGCGTGGAGTGGTGACTCGATATGAGAGGGTCGATTGCTCGCGGGACTGCTAGACTCTCGTGGCGTCAACTTCGAGGAGGAAGCATGAGCAGTGCCCACAACGGCGGAGGGCCACCCGGCGTCGAGGGCGATCCCCACCAGAATGGACGAAGCGACGATCCGGAGATCGTCCGGCTGCGTGAAGCGATGTACGCGTCCCTCGCCGACCGGATCGCGATCGCTGAGCGCGTGGCAGAGTCCGCAGCAAAGCGGCGCAACGATGCCGTGGCGGCACTGGCAAACGCGGTGCTCGCGAACGCACTCGGCGAGCATGGCAACCTAGACCGCTCCTTCGAGCACGCGGACATCGCGATCTCCGCTGCGGACGCCAGCAAGGACGATGCAGTCCTGGCGCAAACGCACGCTCGCCTCATCAGTGTCTACATACGGGCAGGTAGGACGGATCAGGCCGAGAGGTCCGCGCAGATCACCCTGTCGAAGTTCGACCTCTTGCCGGCCAACGAACGTGGAGAAGCGCTCACTCAACTCGGGATGGCCCGAAGCCACCACGCGGACTTTGCCGGAGCGATCGACCTCTATCTCCGCGCCATCGCCGAGCACGAGCGATCAGGCTCGATGCGTGGACTCGCTCGGGCCCACTTCAACCTCTCCCAGGTCTACCGCCGTGAGGGAGACAACGACGCCTCGTATCGTCACCTGCACATCTCGGGCGACATCTCTCGAAGCAATGGGCTCCTCGAAGGAGTCATGCACTGTGAGATGAACCTGGGAACCTACCTCTCCGAGGACGATCGCCCCGAGGAAGCTCTGCGCCACCTGGAAGCTGCGCAAATGCTCGCCCAGAAGACCGACAACCTGGTCGTCGTCGCTTGGACTTCGTTCGGACGCGCGCGCATCGCAGGTAAGCAGGGAAGGCTCGAAGAAGCTCGAACGAACTGTGAGCGCGCCATGGAACTGGGCATCCAGTCTGGATACGCGGCTCTTCAGGTGCTGTGCTTGCGAGAGCTCGCCCAGCTCGATGTGGCAGAGGACCGCATCGAGGGAGCTCTCTCTCACCTCCATGCCGCTGAGGCCATCGCCGAGGAAGCCAATGTGGGGGACCTCGTGCTCAGCATCTGCGAGTTCGCCGCGGACATCCTGGAGCGAGCAGGCAGGTTCGAGGAGGCACTGCGGCGTGTGCGCCAAGCGACCACGATTCGGACTCGGCTCTTCAACGAACAGAAGGCACGTCAGCTCGCCGAGCTCCGGGCGGGACTCGAGCTACAGGGCGCGATGCGTGAGGCCGAAGCGGAACGCAACCGAAACGCCACACTTCTGGAAGCGAGAGAGACGGCTGAAGCGGCGACCCGTGCGAAGAGCACGTTCCTGGCGATGATGTCCCACGAGATCCGTACCCCGATCAACGGCGTCATCGGGGCAACCGACCTTCTCCTCCGGACGGGCCTGACGCAGGAACAACGAGAGTTCGCGACCCTCGCCAAGACCAGTGGCGAAACGCTGCGCGCGATCGTCGACGACATCCTGGACTTCTCCAAGGTGGAGGCGGGGAAGCTCGCACTGGAGCGGACGGAGTTCGACCTGCACTCGACGATCCAGGCCGCTGTCCAGCCCTTCTCTCTTCGAGCCTCCGAGCGGAAGATCCAGTTTCAGGTCGATGTCGACCCAGGAGTGCCGACCAAGCTCGTCGGAGATCCTCTCCGCCTTCGTCAGCTGCTCACGAACCTCGTCGGCAACGCGTTCAAGTTCACGGAAACGGGGCAAGTCCGAGTCCGCATTTCCACGGCTCTCGAGGGGAAGGAACTTCAGGTGTCGGTCGAGGACACCGGCATCGGGATCCCATCCGACCAGATGAATCGACTGTTCGATCCGTTCGTCCAGGCTGACGATTCCATAGCGCGCCGGTTCGGTGGAACCGGGTTGGGGCTCGCAATCTGTCAACGGCTCGTGGACGCCGCGAACGGACGGATGGGTGTCGAGAGCGAACCGGGCGTGGGATCGACGTTCTGGTTCACCCTGCCACTGGAACTTCCCAGGACGCGACCGGCCCCGCCCGAACGTTCCAACGGTATACGTTTCGATAGCAATGGCCATCCGGACGGGACCAGCGCGGTTGCCCAAGACGCTCATTCACGTCGGTCCGGTGGCGGAACACGGCCCGGTCTCTCGGTGCTGGTTTGCGAGGACAACCTCGTCAACCAGGCGGTCATCTCCGGACTCGTGGAGCGACTAGGTCACCGAGCGCAGGTGGCGGCCGACGGCCACGAAGCACTGGCCTACCTCTCGGAGCGGCGATACGACCTCGTCTTGATGGACGTGCAAATGCCCGGACTCGACGGCGTCGAAACGACACGAGTCATCCGGGCCGGGCGCGGGGTACTCGACCCGGAAGTCCCGATACTTGCGTTGACGGCACATGCTCTGGGCGACGATCGGAAACGTTGTCTCGAAGCGGGAATGACGGACTTCCTCGCAAAACCCGTCACCGGTGCGGACATCGAAGCGAAGCTCGCGGAACTCGCCCTCGTCCCTCGGGAACAACCTACGGCCTAGCGTTCGCCCTCCACCATCGCACGCTCGACCGCATCCTTGACTCCGTATGGATCGGCGTCGACAGCCTCGTCCACCGGCCAGGCTTCACCTCTGTCCATGGCCGCCCTTACCTCCGCCCTTCGCTCCTCGTCGACCCAGAAGACTTGCCACTCTTCGATCTGCTGGAACCGCTTCGGAACGTAGAACTCCGGGAACCCGACGTAGTCGAAGTAGGCGAGACGGATGTAGGGGGCCTGGAAGAGCGGGAGATAGAACGCTTCGTCCTGAATGATCGCATCGAGCCGATGCATCGCGTCCAGACGGTGTTCCTTGCTCATGTCGTAGCGGTAGACGTCGATCAGAGAATCCGTCACCGCGCTTCCGAAGGCCCAGATGTTGTTGTTGTTCGTGGAAGAAAGGAAGTCGGAGTGGAAGTACTGATGCGGAGCCGGGTAGTACCCCGTGGCGCGGCTCATGAGGAGCGCTTCGTACTCGCGTTCGAGCCCTCGCTGGAACGCCGTCCCCGGTTCGAGGAGACTCAGCTCGACGTCGATCCCGAGCTTCTCCCACGTCTGTTTCATCACGGTGAAGAATGCACTCCAAGCACGACTTCCGTAGACGAGAGTGAAGCTGGCTCGACGTCCGGACTCGTCCACGAAGATGCCGTCCGATCCGCGAGTAGTGTACCCAGCGGCCGCGAGGTGCTCCCGACACTTCTTCGGATCGAAGCCGTACGGCGCTAGATCCGTGTTCTCATACTCCGTCCCCTCGAACGCAGAGACCTTCCGGTAGTAGGCGTCGTACATCAGGTTGTGGTTGAGGCCATGGAAGTCGAACGCGTACTGGACGGCCTTTCGGAAGTCCTTGTTCTGAAAAATCGGCTTCGTGAGGTTGAATGCGATCCCCTGCATCCCCTGGGGGTACTCGACGAAGATCCTCTTCTTCTTCGCCCATCCATTCTCCAGGACCCGAACGTCGAGCCCCGTCGCCCACTTCTTTGCGGATCCCACGAGGTAGAAGTCGATCTCACCCTTCTGGAAGAAGTCGAAGGCACGATCCGGATCCGAGATGACCATGAGTTCGATCCGATCGACGTTGTAGAGCCCCTGGAAGTAGCGTTTGTCCGCCCCCCACCAGTCCTCGATCTTGGAGAAGACGACCTTCTGGCCGTTGACTGTCTCGGAGATGACATAGGGCCCGACGCCGACGGCCGGTTCGAGGTTGTTCTTTCGGATCCACTCGTCGTTCAGCTCGTGCACGTGCTTCGGAAGGGGGAACAGGTTCAGGTCGTAGAGGGGTCTCCAGCTCGGGTTCTTTCCGACGACTTCGAGCGTGTGGGGACCAAGCGCTCTCACGGACTCGTAGGTCTCGTCGACATAGGTGTTCCAGAACGGATCGATGATGTATTCGCTGCTGAGCATCTCGAGCGCAAAGACGAAGTCCTCCGCTGTGATCGGCTTTCCGTCCGACCACCGTGCATCTGGATCGAGCTGGTAGTAGATCGTTCGCTGATCGTCCATGACCTTCCAGTGCGTGGCGAGGCACGGAATGTACTCGTCCGTGGTCGGATGCATCCGGACGAGGGTGAAGTCCGTTGTCTGGGAACGGTTCCAGGCGGCAAACCCGTCGTTCGAATCAGGGCCGACGAGTCGGAATGTGAGCGGATAGGCGGCGAGCCAGGAGCGGAACGTCCCGCCCTTCGGGGCGTTCGGGTCGCCGATGAAGGGCTGGTCGTCGTTCGTCTCCCACTCGATGGTCGAGAGGTCCACCTCCCCAGCCGCAAGGTCCGCCCGACCGAGGAGGCCGGGTATCGCCGCCGCTCGCACCTGCAGCGCCGCCAGGCTGAGGAGAGTGCCCAAAAGGAAGGCCGCCACATCGAGGGTCGTTCTCGTTCGCATGTCATCTCCATCGCTCGTCGCCCGTGTCGGACGGGAATCGCCCATCGCAGTCGACAACCTGGCTCACCACGGTATCCGGTTGGCGTTGCGTCGCCATTGGGGCAGTCTATTTCCGCGGGGCGCTCCAGGCCACCGGATAGGCGACACCTCCGCGTTGTCTCTACCTATGAGGTTCGCCATGGCCCCTGGCGCTCGCTGTAGCCTCCTAGGCCCCGCAACGACCGCGCACCCCGTCAGCCCCCCGATGCGAGCCTCACGCCACGGGTCGACGCAGCTTCCGTTCCTCCTTCCACGCATAGAGCACCGGAACCATCAGTGTGTTGAGGAGGACGAAGAGAACGCCTCCGAACGATGGAATCGCCATCGGTACCATGATCTCCGCTCCTCGGCCGGTCGAGCTGAGGACAGGTAGAAGTGCGAGCAAGGTGGTTCCGGTCGTCATGAGACAGGGACGGATCCGTCGCGCGCCGGCTTCGAGCGCGGCCTGCCGAACTCCATCGACCGTCCTTGGGCGTCTCTTCTTGAAGCTCTGACCGAGGTAGGTTCCAACGATCACTCCGTCGTCGGTCGCAATCCCGAAGAGGGCCAGGAATCCGACCCAAACAGCCACGCTCAGGTTGAGAGGGTGGACGCCAAAGAGCTGCTGCATGGGGACCCCGAACACTCCGAAGTCCAGGAACCAGCTTCGTCCGTAGAGCCAGAGCAACACGAAGCCACCTGCCCACGCCACTCCGACCGCAGAGAAGACGAACGACGTCATCGCGATCGAGCCGAACTGGAGGTACAAGATGAGGAAGATCGCAGCGAGTGCGAGGGGCAGCACCCAAGAGAGGGTGCGCTGGGCGTGCACCTGGTTCTTGTAGCTCCCCGCGAACTCGTAGCTCACGCCCTGTGGCACGACGAACTCCCCGGATGCGATCTCGTCCTCGATGTATCGGGAAGCCTGCTCGACCACGTCGACTTCGGCGAATCCGGGCTTCTTGTCGAAGAGCACGTAGCCGACCAGAAACGTGTTCTCACCCTTGATCATCTGCGGTCCACGAACGTAGTCGATCGTCGCGAGCTGCCCGAGAGGCACCTGTGCGCCCGCGGGTGTCGCGACGAGAACGCGACGGAGATCATCGAGATCTTCGCGTAGCTCGCGCGCGTACCGGAGCCGCACATCGTACCGTTCCCGTCCCTCCACCGTTCGTGTCACCGCGCGCCCACCGATCGCGGTCTCGATGACATCCTGAACGCTTCGGACATGGAGCCCATATCGTGCGATCGCCTCACGGTCGATCCGGATCTCCAAGTACGGCTTCCCGACGATCCGGTCCGCGGTGACTGCGTTCGGCTCTACCGTCGGAACCTCTGCGAGCACTCTCTCGAGCTCGATACCGAACTGCTCGATGGAACCGAGATCGGGGCCGGATACCTGGATCCCCATCGGTGCGCGCATTCCACTCTGGAGCATGACGAGTCGAGCTGCGATCGGTTGCAGCTTGGGTGCGCCCGTCGTCCCGGGGATACGAGCCGCTTGCTCGATCACCTGCCAGATGTCGTCCTCGTTCTGGATCCCCGACCACGCGTCCCGTCCCGGGTTGAGTTCCGGATCGAGCGCAGGACGCCAGAGACGGAAGGGCTGTCCGCGATCGTCGGGGACGAGTGCGCCGTCCTCGCGTCGCTCGTACTTCCCTTGCACGACGTACGGTTTCCCGTCTGGCGCAAGAAGCGGAGTCCCGCGCACGTCGCGCACGTAGTCGGTCTCGCCACGATCGAATCGGAACCGGAGACGGCCACCCGCGTCGTCCTCCAGGTACGTCGGACTGTAGGTGATGATGGTCTCGATCATCGAGATCGGCGCGGGGTCGAGCGCAGAGTCGACACGACCGATCTTCCCGACCGCAGTCTCCACTTCGGGAATCGCTCCGATCGCCATGTCTTGGGTCTGCAACACCTCCTTCGCTTCCCCAAGTGACGCGTGCGGCATCGTCGTCGGCATGAGAAGGAACGATCCTTCGTCGAGTGGCGGCATGAACTCTTTGCCGAGCCCGGGAACGGCATGAGCCAAGTGGGCCACTGGCTGGAAGACCCGTATCGGCTGGGGTAGCCATCCGAAGAACGCATCGAAGCCGAGCCAGATCAAACCGCCGAACAGGGTGAGAACGAGCGGAACGGACAAGAACCCGGCCTTGTGACGCAGGGCCCAGGAGAGGAGTCGCGGGTAGAGCCTCTGGAACCCCAGGAGCAGGCAGAGCAGCCCTCCCATCACCACGGCCACGAAGACGAAGTTGCGAATCCCTCCACGCTCGGGACCGAGCGGCAACCAGGTCCGCGACAGCCAGACGAGGACGACGAGCAGAAGCACGCCGAGGCCGAGTCGGCTCGGTGTGACACGCGCCCACATCCCACGGAAGCCTGTCCGCCGAGAGCCTTCCTCCGGCGGAGTAGCACCCGCAGAGCCTCGCCTCGGGCGGAGCAGGAGATCGGTGAGCGGAGGAAGCACGATCACGGCGACCAACGCAGATGCGAGAAGCGCGAAGGTCTTCGTGAACGCGAGAGGCCCGAAGAGCTTCCCTTCGGGTCCGGTCATCGCGAAGACAGGAAGGAAGCCGACGACAGTCGTAGCCACCGCGGTGAGAACCGCGGTCCCGACCTCTCGGGTGGCTAGGAACACCGTGCGTGTCGTCCGAACAGGATCGTCTTGTCGCCGTAGCCGGGAGAGTACGTTCTCGGTGATGACGATTCCCATGTCCACCATCGTCCCGATCGCAATGGCGATCCCCGACAGCGCTACGACGTTTGCGTCGATCCGGAACAGCTTCATCGCCACGAAGCAGAAGAGCACGGAAAGGGGCAGGACGAGCGACACTAGGAGCGCGCCGCGCACATGAAGCACGAGAACGAGGACAACGAGAATGGTGACGAGGATCTCGTCACGGAGCGCATGCCGGAGGGTGCCCAGCGTATCGTGGATCAGTTCCGTTCGGTCGTAGAAGGGAACGATGGTCACCCGGCTCACCGTTCCGTCTTCCAGAGTTCGCTCGGGAAGCCCCGCGGAGATCTGTGCGATCTTCGCCTTCACGTTCTCGATCGTCTCGAGCGGGTTGGCGCCATGACGAACTACGACTACCCCTCCCACTACCTCCGCCCCGTCCTTGTCGAGCACACCTCTACGCTCTGCCGGCCCGAGCCCAACGCTCGCGATCTGCCTCAGGTAGACCGGAGTCCCTTCGACCGACTTCACGACCACCGCCTCGAGGTCCTCCGTGCTCCGGACGAATCCGATTCCGCGAACGAGGTACTCGACTCGATTGATCTCCATCGTGCGCGCACCGACATCGTTGTTCGACATCCGCACCGCACTCGAAACGTCGTCGAGAGTGACTCCGTATACCCGCATCGCATCCGGATCGAGGTCGATCTGGTACTCCCGTACGAACCCACCCACGGACGCGACTTCGGAGACACCTTCCGCGGAGAGAAGGGCGTACTTCACTTGAAAGTCCTGGATGGACCGAAGCTCATCGAGGTCCCAACCACCGGTCGCGTCGCCGGCCGCATCCCGACCTTCCAGCGTGTACCAGAAGACTTGCCCGAGCGCGGTCGCATCCGGACCGAGCGCAGGCTGCACTCCTGGGGGGAGCGTCCCCGAGGGAAGGCTCGCCAGCTTCTCGAGGATTCGAGAGCGTGACCAGTAGAACTCGACGTCCTCCTCGAAGATGAGGTAGATCGTAGAGAAGCCGAACATCGAGTAGGTTCGAACGGTCTTCACCCCCGGAACGCCGAGCAGTGCGACCGAAAGCGGATACGTGAGCTGGTCCTCGACGTCCTGCGGAGAACGCCCGGGCCATTGGCTGAAGATGATCTGCTGGTTCTCACCGAGATCTGGAATGGCGTCTGCCGGTACGGGATCGCGCGGGAGCACACCGAGGTTCCACGGGAACGGTGCAACCACCGCACCCCATATCGCGAGGACGAGTACCGCGAGGAGGACGACCAGCTTCCGCTGGAGACAGAACGACACGATCGGATCGATCCAGGACTTGCTCTCCCGGCGACTTCGACGGGGCCGCAACGATGACGGAGGCGTCTCGTGATTCATCGCCCCTCCTCTACTTCTGCGCCGCGGTGGGACGTACTTCCACCGCCGTCTCGGAACCGCATCGGTACATGCTCGCACCGAAGTACGGATTCTCGACGCCGCGCCGACGCTGGAGCCAGTCCGCTCCCGTGTTCGAGAACGCCATCGGACAGTGATAGGTGTACACGGTATCCGCGCCAGCCACACCGAACCGGTTCACGAGTCGGATCGCCAAGTCGGACGCTCGGTGGAACGCAGTGCGAAGCGCATCCACATCCGTGTCCTCGAGACTCGTCCCCAACCTGAGTAGCTCTCTTCGAACGTCTCTCCACTCTGCGTACGACGACGCTGGAAGGTCGTCGCCTTCCGTACTGCGCGCCGCGTCGATCATCCGGCGGAAAGCGTCACCAGCCGCCTTTGGGTCGTCCTTGGAGAGCGCTTCGCTCAACTCGAAGTAGGTGAGGAAGAAGGTGTCGATGGACGACCGGAACCCGGTCGACATGGAGAGTCGAGTCATCGGCTCGCCTGGTGCGTCGCCACTCGGTGCGCTAGAGGCCGGAGCCATGTCAGAAGGGCTCATCATGCTGTCGCCGGCCCGGATCTGGAGCGCGGAGTCGATCTTGAACGCGCCGCGGGTCACCACTTCCTCCCCCGCCCTGAGTCCATCCGCAACGACGTAGACGTCTCCAGCCTTCGGCCCGAGGACGACCTGACGTGCCTGGAACCGCCCCTCTTCCGCGGGATCCGCCACGTAGACGACGGCACGTTCCCCCGTCAGAAGGGGTGCGGTTGCGGGAATGACGACCGGGTCCTCTCCATCGTCTGCTTGGAGACGCGAGTACACGCGCGCGCGCGCAAACATCGCTGGCTTGAGTCGCCCATCCGCATTCGCGATCTCCACGCGAACACGTACGGTGCGCGTCGCGGGGCTTGCAGTCGGCTCGACGAATGAGACGACGCCCTGGAACGTCTCTCCCGGGTACGCGTCCGTCTCGAAGAGGATGTCGTCTCCCTTTGCGATCCAAGGGAGATCGGACTCGTAGGCTTCGAGCTCCAGCCAGAGACGCGACAGGTCCGCAACCTGATAGAGGGTCTCTCCTGCCTTGACCGTCTGCCCCAGCTGGACCCGCTTCGCGAGCACGACACCGGAGAGCGGTGCGGGAATCGTCACGACGGCGCGCGCGTCCCCGGTTCGAGCGATGTCGTCGATCTGTCCCGAGGAAAGCCCGAGCAGACGTAGCTTCTCGCGAGCCGCCTCCTCTGTACGCGCGAAGACGGCGGCGGTGTTTCCCGAGAAGCTCCCGCCTTGGGCGCCGCTCCCTCCGAGCTGTGAAGATGCAGCACGCGCCGCGACGGCCTGAACCAGTTCCTCCTGCGCCGAGAGCAACTCGGGGCTGTAGAGGTCGAGGAGAGGCTGCCCCTTCCTCACCGGGCCACCCGTGAAGTCGACGTAGAGACGCTCCACACGCCCTGAGATCCACGCCGCGATCTCGCGTTCGCGTGTCTCGTCTGCACGAAGGACTCCGGTGAGACGGACTTCACGCTCCGCCGGCGCACGCCTCACGGTCGAGGTACGGACGGACGCGAGCTTTCTCGCGGTCGGCGATAGGGTGATCGATCCAGGATCAGAGCCGCCATCGGACATGTCGACCGGGATGAGATCCATCCCACAGATCGGACACGGAACGGGCTCGGGAAGCCGAATCTGGGGGTGCATCGAACAGGTCCACTCGACCGCGTGCGCTTCCGCCGTCGAAGCACCGTCGTGGCCACCTATCGAATGGTTTCCGCCGCTACCTGACATCGAGCTCCCGCAGCCGCGTCCAGCCCAACCAAGGACCAACCCGATCGAGAGGAGAACCACACCCAGTAGTACGTTCCTCGTGGTCATCGCGTCTCTCCTTTCGACTCGAGTTCGCGGCCCAAAGATGCCTCGACCTGGGCGAGTCGTTCCCCTCGTTCAGCCCTGGCTCGATCGAGTTGCAGCTCTGCGTCGAGCCATGTCCGTTGGAGATCGAGGAGCTCGAGCAGCATCGCGTCGCCCGCCGCGAACTGCTCTTCCATCACTTCGATCGACTGGGCGATTCGCGGGATCTGCTCCTGCTCGAGGAAGCTGACGCGCCGGTCTGCGTCCCGGTAGGCATAGGCCGACGCCAAGAGGGAAGCCTCCTCCGTGCGCTGGGTCCTCACCAGGTCGCGTCGGCGCGCTTCCGTTCGTGCTTCCGCTTCCTCGCGGATTGCGCGATTCCGGCTCCGGCCGAGCGGAATCGATGCACCGACCTTGAGAACGACCGCATCCTTCCCGCTCTCCGCCGTTTCCATGCGTGCCGGCCCTGTCTCGAGGTACTCGATCCCGAGAGAGAGTTCGGGCCACGTACTCCTCCGCGCGACTACCTCCCGGAGTTCCAACTGACTCACCCTTCGCTGGGCGACTTCTACGGCCGGGTTCGATTGCCGGAACTCGACGAGAAGAGCATCGAGATCTCCACGTCCGCCCTCGATCGGCCCGGTATCAACCGAATGCATATCGATCTCGGTCGCGGCTTCGATCGGCGCATCTGCATCTCGATCCAGCTCGGCGTTCAGCTTCGCCGTGGCAACTCGTGCACTCTCCTTCGTGCTCTCGATCTCATCCGAGAGCTTCGCGATCTCCACTTGGACGCGAAGCAATGCAGCGTAGTCGAGCTGCCCCGTCGTGTAGCGCACACGAGCGATCTCCTCCCAACCTCGCAGGATCTCGAAGTGCGCTTCGAGCACTTCGCGTGCGCGGGCCAGTCGATACAGCTCATACCAGGAGGAGGTCACCGACTCGCGCACCGCCCACCAGGTAGCTTCGAAGGAGGCGGCGCCTTCTCGCGCACCTTCCCGCGCCGCAGCGGAAGCGGGGCCGGTCCGCCCGAGAGGAACATTCTGACTGATGGAGAATCGATGGCGCTGCGGCCCGACTCGCGTCTCTATCTCGCGTGCTAGGTATCCATAGCCGACCATGGGATCCGGCCAACTCCCTGCCTGTGGCTCTCTGGCCAAGGCCGCCTCCCACTCGAACCACGCGGAAGCGAGTCTCGGGCTCCTCTCCCGTGCCGTTCGCAGAACTTCATCGAGACTCGAGAGGACCGCGTCTCGGGAAGCGCGTTCCCCCACCCCGAGTGTCAGGTACCGCTCAGGGGGCCCCGAGTCGGAGGCATCCCGCTCGGATTCGCTTGGAGCAAACCCATGGGCCGGATCTCCGGCTGCGCGCCAGTCCGCGAGGAGCGTTCGGTCCGTGCCCGCGCATCCGCAGAGTGTGACCCAGACTACGGCAGCTGTGAACTGCAGCAACCAACGCCAAGGCCGAAGCCTAACGGCCAGAGCCGTCGGAACGGTGGAGTTCATTTGAAAGCCTCCTCGTCGACACCGAGAGCGGTGGGACGTGAGCCAATGCTGATCAGGTCTGTCGAGTGAGATCCGAGTGGGTTCAGCGAACGCGATCAGGCGGCGGGCGCCAAAATGCAGCGCACACGAATGCCGCACGGCGTCCGAAGACCCGAGCTACCCGAGCAGAGGCTCAGTCGAGGAGGTGGAGGACTCGAAGGAAGACGTCGACGCTGGGAGTCGTGAGCCGTCGAAGGAAGAGTCGTTCGGCGGGACCATCGCGTTCCTGGGGACGCTCGAGATCCCTCACTACGATTTGGAGCAGTTCACCGGCATACGCTGCGAACTCGAAGACGACGGTGGCAGGTGCAACGCTCGCTTCGGATACGTCTGGTTGGCAACCGCAACGCTCACCAAACGCAAGCGTGCCGGTGAAACCCGCACAACGCGACACCGGCGCGGTCTTCTGAGACTGACAACAGGATCCCGTTTCGGCCTGAGCGTGCGCGGTCTGTGTGGTCCACGCGGCCTGCGGCGAGATGCCGTCGCTTCCCGATGCTCGGGAGGAACAACAGCAAGCTGCCCCTTCTACCTGCGCCGAACCGACGTCACCATGGTGGCAACGACACACCCCCGGCGCGGCAACGGCTTGGAACGTCACCCAGAGGGAGATGAGAAGGAGCACACCTATCGCTCTTGGAAGTCGACGCATCAATGAGAGTCTACTACGAGTTTCCAGTCCGTGTTCCGTTCGTTCCTGCTGCAACGAGTCCCCATATTGTAGTTTCGGCCATCGCCCCCTTCGCCGTGAGGCTCACCTCGAAGGGGCATTGCCCCAGACAGGAACACTTGTTCGCATGGGGTCTAGTGGTACAATGGTCTGACCTGCCGGGAGAGTCCGTACGTGGAGGACCTCCTTTGCTCCTGAAACGACATCGCTTCCCGTGGCCCATGCTGGTCGCGTTGCTCATGCTGCAGCCACGAGCCGGCAACGGCTTCGTGCTGAAGTGCGACGTCGCCCCGGAGTTCCAGTCCATCTCGATCGAGCAAGGGCTGTCGAACGACAGGGTCAACCAGGTCTTCCAGGACTCGCGCGGCTTCCTCTGGATCAGCACCACGGACGGGCTCAACCGGTACGACGGCCACGAAGTACGTGTCTATCGTCACGATCCGAACGACCCACGATCGATCGCGGCGAACTGGATCTCGGGTGTGGCCGAAGACGCCGCGGGCGACATCTGGGTGCTCTTCGGAATCGGCGGCACGGACCGGTTCGATCGTGACCGTGAGCTGTTCCAGCACTTTCGAAGCGATCCCGCGCACCCGAACAGCCTCCCCCGGGACGACCTTTCCTCCGCGCACCTCTTCCCCGACGGCAGCTTCTGGTTCGGATCGGGAGCTGGATGGATCGTGGTGGAACGGCCGGAGAGCGTTGGATCGAACGGGAGCCGCCTCGCAACGGATTCATCCCATCCCGAAGTCCAGTTCCGCAGGATCACGAGTGAAGATGTCCGAGAACGAGAGGTCGTCGGCGGAACGCTCGCTTGGCTCGAGTCGAGTGGTACGTGGATCGGCACGACTCACGGACTCTTCCATCGGGACAGCTCGGGCCGGAACCTTCACTGCATCGATACCCGGCCGACCTCCGCCCTCGCCCTATCCGCGACCGGACGGATCTGGGTGGGACGCAGAGACGGGAGCGTCGCACTCCTCGATCCACGCACTCGTTCGGACGAACTCGGCTTCGCGTTGCCGACATCTTCCAACCCCAGCGCACCCGCTCCGGGCGATCCAAGCGCGCGTGAAGGGAACGCGGTAGGAATCGTCGATCTAGCGGAGGACTCGCGCGGGCAGCTCTGGATCCTCGAGGCATCGGGGCAGCTCTTCCGGTACAACCCGTCCATCGACCGGCTCGACTCCATTCATGTCCCGGCATTCGTCTTCGATATCCTCCCGGACGACGTGGGTTCTCTGGCCCTCGGTACATCTCACGGTTTCGGGATCTACGATCCGACGAACGACCGGGTCACTCTTCACTCTCTGTCGCGGGAACCTCATCAGGAAGCGGGCGTCCCGGCAGCGCAGGAACCGGTCCTACACCTCTTCGAGGGGCGAAGCGGAGAACTCTGGCTCGGAACCTGGGGCGCGGGCCTCGAGCGGTGGAACGAACGCGCCACTCACTTCCGTTTCGATCCGATCGAACGGGTCACCGCACTTGCAACCGACGAATCCGGCGCTCTCTGGGTCGGCACGACCAACGGTCTCGAACGGCGAAGAGAGCGGAAGAGCGATTGGCGGAGCGGACTCACCGATATGGAAACGTCCGACCCGTTGGAGGAACGAGACCGCGTGCTTCGCGGTGCTCCAATCAGTGCGCTCGCCTTGGGTGACCGCGGTCTCTGGATCGCTTCCGATCGCAGACTCCTCCTCCTCACAGGCAAGGGGGAGCTGGAGACGATCTGGGAGTGCGCGATCTCGATCAACGTGCTGCTCGAGGACCGATCCGGCCGCCTCTGGATCGGAACGAACGACTCGGCTTGGCAACTGCCGCCGGACGCGGAAACCCCGGCGCGTCTCGACGCCTCAGCATCTCCCCTCGAGGACGCACTATTCGAGAGCCGAGTGCATGCTCTCGCCGAGGGGGCCGACGGCCGCATCTGGTTCGGCACTTACGTGGGTGGTCTGTCTGCGCTCGATCCCACCTCGGGTCGATTCGAGCACTTCCGGTTCGACGACGAGGATCCGTCCAGCCTCAACAACCTCTCCGTCAATACACTCTTTGTCGACGCCGGCGGCACGCTCTGGGTAGGCACGTACAGTGGAGGGCTCGACCGCTTCCTTCCGGAGTCCGGAACCTTCCAGCACTTGACCGAGCGAGAAGGGCTGGCGGGAAACCAGGTCCTTGGCATCCTCGAGGACGGATGGGGACAGCTCTGGATCTCCACGAATCAGGGCCTCTCACGCCTCGACCCGGAGACCAACGAGTTCCAGAACTTCGGCTGGAACGACGGACTCGTCGCACAGCCATTCGAGCTGGGCGCGTGTGCATCCGCGCCCGACCGACACCTCGTCTTTGGTGGTAGAGGCGGCCTCATCCGTTTCGACCCATCCCAAGTAGACACCCGACAGACGACGCCGTCAGTTGCTCTCACCGCCTTTCGGATCGCTGACACTCGAACGTCACGCGAAGCGCGGCGGGGAACGGACGGTCGCCTTTCCCTCGGGCCAAAGGAGGACTTTCTCTCCTTCGACTTCGTAGGAATCGACTTCGAGAGCCCAGAGCGGGTGCGGTATGAGTACCGGCTGGTTGGACTGGACACGGATTGGGTGCCGGCCGGAAAGCGGAGCTATGCGTCGTACACGAACCTCGATCCGGGACAGTACGAGTTCCAAGCACGCGCATCGATCGATGGCGTGAGCTGGAGCGCTCCGCTCGGCCTTCCGCTGACCATCCGTCCGCCGTTCTACCGCACCACATGGTTCCTTGGGGCGATGACGGCACTCGTCGCGCTGCTCCTCTGGGGCATGCACCGCGTTCGGGTTCATCAGCAAGTCCAGCGGAGTCTGCTCGAGGAACGGATCCGAGTGGCGGAGCGAGAACGAGTTCGCGAGCAGGTGGCCCGCGACTACCACGACGAGATGGGGCACAAGCTCGCGAAGCTCGGTATCTTCTCGGAGCTCGTCCAGCGATCGGTCCGACGATTGGCTCCGGACCAGGAGGCGCCGCAGATCGCCGACTACGCCGAAAAGATCGACGAGACCGTGCAGTCTCTCGTACGCGACACGCGCGACTTCCTCTGGACACTCGACCCGCGTCGGGACTCCGTCTACGAACTCGCTATCTACATGCAGGAGTTCGGGAGCCGGCTGTTCGCCGAGACGGACGTGAAGTTCCGAGTGATCGGTCTCGATGACGGCCTCAAGCTGGCCAGACTCTCGGCGGACTGGAAGCGACAGCTCTCACTTCTCTTCAAGGAAGCCCTGACGAACAGCCTTCGTCACGCGGATGCCCACCGGGTTGAGCTACGATTCGGGATCGTCGACGACCGGTTGGAGATCTCGGCCCGTGACGACGGGGTCGGCTTCGATGCAGAAGCGAGTCTCGGACGGGCAACGGGAGGACAAGGGCTCGCGAGCATGAAGCGGCGAGCCGAGCAGCTCGGAGGACGTCTCTTGGTCGAGACGGAGACCGGCACCGGAACCCGACTTCGGTTCGTCGCGGAGTCGATGTGATCTTGGACCGAGTCGCACGTGCCGTACGCACCCAAGAAGGGATCCCATCACGATGACATCCCGACCTTCCGTCATCCGAGTCGCACTCGTCGAGGACGATCCGGACATCCGAACTGGCCTCGAAGCCATCCTGCGCGACGAGCCCTCCAGAGTCCGGTGTGTTGGCAGCTATCCTAGCGCCGTCGACGCAATCGCCGACCTAGTGACGAAAGAGGACAGCCACCCGGAACTGCCCGACGTGGTGTTGATGGACATCGAGATGCCGGGTACCGACGGAATCGAGGCGACCAAGCAGCTGAGGGCCGGCCACTCGAGCATCGACGTGATCATGTTGACGGTCCGGGAGGACGACGACGCGGTCTTCCGCTCGCTCTGTGCCGGAGCGGTCGGATACCTGGTCAAGACGACGTCTCCTGCCCGCCTCATCGATGCGGTGGCCGAGGCCGCCGAAGGAGGCTCTCCACTCAGCCCGTCGATCGCGCGACGAGTGACACGCTCGTTCCAGGCCGTGGCGCCGTCGCCTCTGACCGATCGGGAGACGGAGATCCTCCGGCACCTTTGCGAGGGAAAGAGCTACAAGGAGATCGCAGCGGATCTCTTCATCAGCGAACGCACAGTGCATTCGCACCTCAAGAACGTCTACCGAAAGCTCGAGGTGCACTCGAAGACGGAGGCCATGGCACGGGCGATGAAAGAACGTTGGGTGTAGCGGACGTCGAGCCCGAGCCCCACCGGTTCGCTACGCGGCTCTGTCCCAGAACTTCAGTTTGGAAGCGATGCTCCGGTTCCGGCCGTCCTCGTCGTCGTCCATCGGGATCGAAGGAGCTTGCGAGCGTCTGCTTTGCGTTGCGCTCGAGTGCGCTCCACCAGACCCAACGAGCTTCCTGAGTCCCTCGATCTGTGACTGGATCGCATCCGCTTGCTCGGCCAGAACGTTGGCGGCCGAAGACGCTTCCTCCGCGGTCGCAGCGTTCTGCTGTGTCACCTGATCGATCTGGGTCAGCGCGGTCCGAACCTGTGCCGTGGTTCGGGACTGTTCCGAACTCGCTACCGCGATATGCTGTACCATTTCGGTCGCGCTCTGCACTCTCTCCTGCACCCGTTCCAACCCCTCCGAAACCTGATCCGCGGCACTCGCGCCGGACTTCGTCATCTCCATGGAACGGCGGATCCGTTCGTCCGTCTTGCTCGCGGCTTCCGCGGTCTTCTGGGCCAGCGTGCCGACCTCGTCCGCGACAACCGCAAACCCCTTGCCAGCGTCTCCAGCCCGAGCGGCCTCGACTCCGGCGTTGAGCGCGAGCAGCTTGGTTTGGAATGCAACCGACTCGATCGTGCGGATGATCTCCGCCATCTCGTTCGAGGCTTCCCGGAGCTCACCCAGCGAACGCCGCATGCCGGAGGCGTCGCGTGATCCACTCTCTGCTTCGTTCTTCGCCTCGAGCGCGGTGGCATGCGCGCGCTGAGAGGTGACGGCATTCTCCTCCGCGGATGCAGAGAGCTCGGTGACCGCCGCAGAGGTCTCCTCGAGCGAAGCCGCCTGTCGTGCAGCACCATCGGCGAGCGTGTCACTGTTTTGGCGTACGGCACGGGCCGAAGACGCAAGCTCGCTGGCGATGTCCGTGAGCTCGCTCGATGTCGTCCGAATCAAGTTCACGAAGCGTCCGAGCGGCCGCCCCACCAGAACGGCGCTCCCGGCAACCGCTACGAACAAGAGGAAGAGCGACCACTTCACGATCGTCCACGCGACGGCGGTCGCCCGAGCTTTCGCCGGGCGGAGGTCTGACCGGATCGCGAACATTCCGTGCATCCGTCCGTCCGGCCAGTTCTCCATTGGGTATCCAAGGATGTCTTTGCCGTTGCCCCATGGGCTGGTGCTGGGATGGCCGTGACAGAGAAGACATCCGTCTTGCTCACTCAGCCGGATCGGACGCATGACCCACAACTGCTCCGCGTCCTCGTTCTCCCAGACGATCTGCTCGAGATCCGGATCGTGTTCGAATTGCGAGAGGAACTCTTCCTCCTTCTCCGTCGGCTCGTTCTCGGGATTGCGTGGGTCGTTTGCCGTTACCCGGAACTCGTAGTTGTTCTCCACGGCGTTGTCGGCTCCGATCTTCATCGATGCCACGATCGGAACGGACATGAAGATCTGTTGCCTCACGTCCTTGGGAAGAGTTCCACTCGGATGGTCTTCCACCGCGCGCTCGATCAACGACTCGATCTGACCCTGGTTCGCGACGAAGTTACGCGCCGACTCGAGCCGGCTGAGAATCGCCTCGCTCTTCGACTGCAAGTCCTCGACTTCCACGTCGTGGACCTGGTGCGTCGAGACGAACGCCGCTCCACCTGCGCAGATGAGGCAGGCACCCGCTACCGACAGCAGAATCTTCTCTCGAAACCCGAACTCGAACGCCATGATCGCGCATCCCCCTATGGAGGGCATCCCATCCCTCTAGTTCTGAGGGATCGACGTCGGCCCGAGCCATCTTGAGGGTTGTCCGTCAGCCGCTCGCGCGAAGGTCCGCCACGGACACGGCCCGGGCGCGCGCGGCTCGGGCGGGCGACCAGAGTCATTACAAGACAACGACTTAGGGAATCTGTGCCGAGCCTTTAGAGTACGACTTGGACCAACACCATGGCAGTGAACCCACCCATGAAGGCCCAGGCGACCTGGGTCGGCTTCTCCTCTTCCAGACTCTCCGGGATCATCTCGACGATGACGAGGTACATCATCGCTCCTGCCGCAAACCCGAACAAGGGCAGCATGAGCGGCCGGAAGAACCAGACGAGGAGAGTCGCCGGAACCGAGGCGAGCGGTTGGGGGAGGCTCGTCAGAAACGCGAGGAAGAAGCATCGCCAGAAGGACGCACCTGCGGCACGCGCCGGGAGCGCAACCGCCATCCCCTCCGGGATGTTATGGATCGAGATCGCAATCGCGAGGTAGAGGCCAAGATCATCGAACGCCACTTGATGTGCTTCGGACGCGAATCCGACACCTACCGCGACTCCTTCCGGAATCGAGTGAAACGTCATCGCTATGAAGACGAGCGCACCGACACGGCCACCCAGTTTCTTCACGAAGTCGGATTCCTCACCATCGCGAGGAAGACGCTTCTCCACTTGCCAGATGAATGCGCAGCCGGAGAGGAGCCCGATCAACGTCTCTACAACGGGACGGAGAGTGACTCCTTGCTCCGCTCCCAACGTGAACGCAGGAAGCAGCAGGTTGTAGACAGACGCCGCAAACATGAGACCGCTGGCGGCGGCGTAGGAAAGCCCGATTCTCTTGGTCGGATCCAGGCTCCGAAAGAGGACAGGTAAGGCCCCGAGGCCGCACGCAATACTCGCCACGATCCCCGCGACGAAGCTCTCGAGCACGACGGATAGAGCCTGCACTATGGCGCCTCCCACGCGAGGGTCCTCCCTCGCGAACCGTCCCACCGCCTCAACCACGTAGCCTGCTAAGGCTACTTGCTACCGCGATCCGTCTCCAGCCCCGATATGCCCAGGACTGGGGATAGAGACGCCCGCACTCGAACCTCTATGGTCGTCTTCAGGCACTCGCGAGCCACCGGGGTTGGCAACCAGGAGGCCCAACTGATGCAGACACGTCTTTCCTCTCTACGAATCGGATCGATCGCGCCTCGACTCCATGTTCTTTGGGCACGCCCGAACTGGAATCGAGACTCGATCTCGACAGTCGGCGTGTGTCTCGTGCTCACATTCGCACTCACATCGTTCGCGCCCGACGCCGATGCGTTCACCTTCTCCAAGGTGACCGATCCCACCAACCCGATCGTGGCCGACGGCGGACACGCCGCATCGCGCTACTACGGATGCGCGTGGGTCGACTTCGATGGCGACGGCGACCTCGACCTGTTCCTCGATCTCGATACGCTCTACGAGAACCAGGGAAGCGGCAACTTCGTTCGTCGAGAGGACACCGGCCTGGGAGACGGACAGATCGCGAGTGCCGGCTTCAGCATGTCCGGCGTGAGTTGGGGCGACTACGACAACGACGGAGACCCCGACGCGTTCATCGCGGGCGAAGCGTCGTATCTCTACCGGAACGATGGTCTCTCCGGGTTCACGCGGATCACGAGCGGTGCGATCGGCGGCGGGACCGACAACCGCGGGTGGACCTGTGCCTGGGGCGATTACGACAACGACGGAAACCTCGACCTCGTCATCATCCATCCAGCCGGCTTCGTCCCCCCTTCGAACATGCCGCTGGAGAACAAGCTCTTCCACAACGACGGCCCTCCCAACTACTCGTTCACCGAGATCACCACTGGACCGATCGTGACCGGGCTCGATTCCTACACGGTCGGCACTTGGTCCGATCACGACGACGATGGCGACCTCGACCTGTTCATCGGAAGTGGCCCGGCGAACGGAACGACCCAACCGGACAACGTCTACCGAAACCTCCTGACGGAGAACGGGACAGCCGACTTCGAACGCATTCTAGATGCGCCCATCGGCACCGATGAACAAGACGGCCAGGTCTGGAACTGGATCGACTACGACAACGATGGCGACCTCGATGCCTACGTCACGAACTGGGGCGGCTCGTTCAGCGGCCTTCCGAACCGCCTCTACCGCCAGGATCCCGGTGTCACCTTCACCGAGGTCACGGGACAGGAAATCACCGACGACGCTCGAATCTCCCTTGCCTCGATCTGGGAAGACTTCGACAACGACGGCGACCTCGACTGCTACGTAGGCAACGATGCCGGCCAGCAAGATGGTCTCTACGAGAACAACGGCGACGGGACCTTCACGAAGCGCACCGACACACCGATCACCGCCGAGGCTCGTGCCCGGAGGAGCGCGACCGCCGGCGACTACGATGGAGACGGAGATGTCGACCTCCTGGTCAATGGACCCACCCTCTCCCGGGCCCTTTACCGCAACGACGACACGAGCGGAAACAGGTGGCTCGACGTCTCCGTCTTCGGCACCGTCTCGAACCGGACCGGAATCGGCGCCAAGGTCCACTTGAAGGCGACGATCGGCGGAAGCGACGTCTGGCAGCGACGGGACATCTCCGGACAGAACTCGTTCAACGGACACAGCGCACAGATAGCTCACTTCGGACTCGGTGACGCAACGGTCGCGGACAGCATCGTCGTCGAGTTCCCGAGCGGAGAGATCTCCGTGGAGACGAACGTCGCTGCGAACCAGCGGATCGTGATCGGCGAAGGTGACCTCTCCAGTACCCCCTTGGACGAGATCGCTCCCCCAACCCGCGCCGCCCTCGTTCTCCTCGGTCCATCCCCCTTCCGCGCATCCACACAGATCCGACTCGACCTCCCACGCACGGAAACCGCAGAGGTCACCGTTCACGACGTCCAAGGCCGACTGATCCGCACTCTACTCACCGGCGAAGTCGCGGCGGGCTCGCGATCCTTGGAGTGGAACGGCAAAGACGACCTGAACAGAGACGTCAGCTCCGGCGTCTATTCCCTGAGGCTACGTACGTCATCTAGCGAGACCTCGCAGTCGTTGGTGTACGTGCGCTAGGGCGGGTTCGAGTTTCGACGAGCAGGGTGGTGACCGGAGAACCGAAGATGAGCGGTCGCGGGGTGCGGCCGCAATACGTCCCGGCAGGCACTCAACGGCTTCCCGTGATCAACCCTGCTCGTCGGCCCCATGTCTCCAACGCTTCCTGGGGCTCCTTCCGGTTTCGGAGGGGACGAAACCTGCAGGAGCCCCAGGAAGCTCAGGGGACGTGGGTGAGGGGCTTTCCTCGCGAAGTTGGCGGTGACATCGTGACGAGGCACTTAGGCTCTCGCCCGACGCGCTGTTTCTCAAACCTCGCCGATGCCCAATCCGACCCGACGCGCCGTTTCCGAACTTCACCGAAGTCCAATCCGACCCGACGCGCGGTTTCCGAACCTCACCGACGTCCAATCCGACCCGACGCGCGGTCTCCAATCCTCGCCGACGTCCCAATCGGAGCCGTCGCACCGGTCCGCC
The DNA here is from genome assembly GCA_020633975.1 of Candidatus Eiseniibacteriota bacterium. Taxonomy (GTDB): domain Bacteria; phylum Eisenbacteria; class RBG-16-71-46; order CAIMUX01; family CAIMUX01; genus JACKCR01. The sequence continues at coordinate 133,767 of JACKCR010000003.1, forward strand.
CCCCAGCAACCACGGAGAATGAGCCCCCTGTGGCTCCTGGAGGTTTCGTCCCTCGAAACCGGAAGGGGCCGCAGGGGGCGTAGACGCCACAACTCGCAGGGGACTCCAACGCCGCGAAGGTAACGCAGGGGGCATTCGACGCCGCAGCAACGCGCGGGGAGTCGATTCAGTCGAGCGCCATGGGAGGTGCTACGCGAATCCGGATGTCGACGGCCTTCGAGGTGTCCGGGTCCGGTGAGGCGAGGAACGGGTTGATGTCGAGTTCGATCACTTCGGGGTGACGTTCGACGAGCTGGGCGATGCGGAGGAGAACGTCCGCGAGGCGTTCCAGTTCGACCGGCTTCTCTCCGCGTACGCCTTCCAGCAACTTCCTACCGCGAATCCCGCGGATCACCTCGAGCGCTTCCGTGCGTGAGAGCGGTGGAATGGTGAAGCGGACGTCGCGGAAGACCTCGACGTACTTTCCACCGAGACCGAACATCAGCATCGGGCCGAAGCGCGGGTCGGAAGAGAGGCCGAAGATGACCTCGTGCCCTCCGCGGACGAGCTTCTGCAGCAGATAGCCGTCCGGCTCGACTCCCGCCGCATCCATCTTTCCCTGCATCTGTGCGATCGCCTGGGTGAGCTCGTCGGCATTCCGAAGGTCGACGGCGACGCCACCGACGTCGCTCTTGTGGATGAGCTGCTTCCCCACTCCTTTGAGCACGAGCGGATACCCGATCTTGTTCGCCGCGACGATCGCTTCCTCGGGGCTCTTCACGACACGCCAACTCGCGGTCGGGATCCCATAGGCTTCGAGAATGGAGTAGGCGTCTTCGGTCGAAAGGTAGACCGCTTGCTCCGTAGCATGCGCCGGCTGGGCGACGAGATGACGGGAGCTGTGCGAGCTGACGGCAAGCGATCCGCCACCGACAGGCTTGGCCGAGTCTGGAAGCGCGGACGCGATGATCTTCGAGACCCGCTCGTCATCGACTTCGAACGTCGGGATCTCCTCGTCGGCTGGCCGATTGCGCCACCGCGCGTACTCCCAGAGCTTCGAGAGCGCGAGTACCGCCGACTCCGGGAACTGGTAGACCGCAATGCTCGTCGCGCGCTCCCGGATCTTGGGATACGAATCTTCGGTTGACATCATCACGACGACGATCGGCTTCCCACCTGCATCCTTCGCCACGTCGAGGATCGCTTCGAGCACGTCGATGGTGTCGGAGATCGGCGGAGTCACCTGAATCGTCAGCACCATGTCGACGTTCGGGTCTCGGAGTACCACGGCGAGTGACTTCCGGTACTCCTCGGCCCCTGCGGAGGCGATCATGTCGATCGGGTTCGCGAAGCTCGCGGCCGCGGGGAGGAAGCTCCGCAGTTGTGTGACCGTCTCCTCTGTGAACTCGGCCATCTCGAGTCCGGAGTTGACGCATGCATCTGTCGCCATGATGGCAGGGCCGCCCGCATTCGTCACGATCCCGACCCGATTCCCCTTGGGGAGAGGACAGCGATCGAGTGCCTGCGCGATGTCGAACATCTCTTCGATCGTGTTCGCCCGAATGACTCCGCACCGCTCGAGGAACGCAGAGACGGTGACGTCGGCGCCAGCCATCGCACCGGTGTGGCTGGATGCCGCGCGCGCACCGGCCTCCGTCCGACCTGACTTGACGACGAGGATCGGCTTCTTCCGACTCACGCGCTTCGCGATCTGCGTGAACTTTCGTGGGTTTCCAAACGACTCGAGGTACATCGCGATCACGCGCGTCGTCTCGTCGTCTTCCCAGAACTCGAGGAGATCGTTGCCGGAGACGTCCGCCTTGTTTCCCATCGACGCAAACTCGGTGAACCCGATGCCGCGCCCGGCGGCGACGTTGAGGATCGCGACGCCAAGCGCGCCGGACTGGCTGACGAAGCCGACGCACCCGGGAAGTGCGGGTGCCGGGGCGAACGTCGCGTTGAGACGAACGGCGGGGTCGGCGTTGATGACGCCCATACAGTTCGGCCCGATCATGCGAGCGCCCGCAGCACGTACGCGACGCTGGATCTCCTGCTCTTCTACCGCACCTTCCGGCCCCACCTCACGGAACCCGGCCGTGATCACGACGAGGCCCTTCACCCCTTTCGCCAGGCACTCGTCGACGACAGGAAGGACCACCTTCTTGGGCACGAGGACGACTGCAAGATCGACGGGATCCGGAATGTCACTCACCGTTGGGTAGCAACGGAGCGAATGGATCGACGTCTCTTTGAGATTCACCGGGTAGATCGTCCCGTCGAACTCTTCCAGCACCAGGTTGTGGAGGAGCGCGTAGCCCAGGGTCTTGGGGTTGCGGGACGCTCCGATCACGGCGACGGATCGCGGGGAGAAGATCGGTTCGAGCGTTCCAGGTTCCGGGGCCTTGCGAGCGGACATCGTCGGTCTCCTTCGTAGTTCTGATGCAGACGGTAGTGTCCTACGAAGTCGATCGGCCCGCCACCCTCGGATCTGTTTCGAGGATCGTGGATCCCCGAAACGGCAAGGGAGACGGGCTGCCTCGACCCGGCCTCCACACTGCGGCTACAGTGCCCGACGCGACGGGAAGACCGCGCTCGCGACGAGAAGGCCGGTCACGATGGCGACCGCGACCACGAGCATGGAGAACGCGGTCTGGATGCCGGATACGGTGTCGTGTTCGACGAGGGACGCGACACTCTGGAAGCCGACGCTTCCAGGAACGAGAAGGACCAGCCCGGGGACAGTCGCAACGGCCGCGGGTCGGCGGAACGCTCGCGCCACCACGCTCCCAAAAACTCCGAGTACGAACGCTCCGAAGAGCGCTCCGAGCTCCACTCCCCCGAGGGCTCGAGCACCGAACTGCACGGCTCCATAGGTCACGGCGGCACTCGCGAGAATCCATATGTAGTCCCGTCTCTCCGCACGAAAGTAGATCGCGAGGCCGAGAGAGGAGCAGAGGAGCGCCGGTACGGTGAGATACCAGGAGAGGGAAGCAAGCTCGGTCGTCGGTCCCGTACCGAACCATCGAGTGGCGAGCTGACTACCGAGCGCGGCCCCGAAGCCAAGGGTAACGAGGACGACCACCGTCCCGGCGAACCGCGATCCTCCGGCTACGTAGTGCTTGCTCGCGAGCTCCGAGGTCGCGGTGGTGAGGCTCAGTCCGGGCAAGAGGATGAGCAGGGTCGCCAGAGTAACGATGTAGGGATGGACGCCCGGCATCTGGGTTCCAACCGCCGTGGCGAGAAACGCGGCGAGACAAGCCGACAGAAGATCGATGAGTCGCCTCGTCGCGTGAACCCGACCGAGCATAGCGAGCAGAAAGCCCACCAGGACCCCCGTTCCGGCCGATACGCAGATGTCCTCGACGGAGCCCCGAAAGAAGAACGCTCCCGCCGCACTGACCAAGAGTTGCGACAGGACGAGAAGCATCACGCTGGCCCCGGCGTTGGACCCTTCGATCCTGTGGAGCCTCTGCTCGGCTCCGGCGATCGTCACCTCTCCTCGCGCGAGGTCGTCGAGGAGATCGTCGAGTGCGGCCAACTTCCCGAGATGGACTTCGCCAGGTTCGACCCGCTCCAAGACCATCTGCTGCTTTCCAGTGGGTCCAAACGCGGCAAAGATCGACGTCGGAGTGGAGAAGAACTGTCCCTCGAGATCGAACTGCGAACTCATTCGGCCCAGCGCTTCCTCGAGTCGGTGAGCAGGGGCTCCGTACGTATGAAGGGCCTTCGCGAGTCGGATCACGAAGACGATTGCCGCTTCCTTCGGATTCGTCGCGGTCGATGTCACCCTGTCCTGCCTGCCTCCTCCACTGGGGTCCAAACCTCGCGCACAACCTACACGACGCCGTCCGTCTGAGGAAGGGCGCTCGGCGTCTCGAAGGTCGTCGCAAACCAAGCTCGGTGCACCGAGGGACGCTCGAGGAACCGCCGAAGCGAGACATCCGCCGTACGCAGCAGGGTTCCACTCACCAAAGAAAAGACAGCCCCGCACGTTTCCGCGCGGGACTGTCGTCTCCTCGGACAAGCGACACGATGGGGCAAAGATCACGTCGCCCGAGGAGATCGCGGTCTGACGGTATCGGACTCCGGGGGTGTCATCCGTCCGTCAGCTCCGTGATCGGTGTCTTACGATTCGAGGTCCGGAACGTACGCGTCGAGCGACTTCACGAACGGCATCACCGTATCGTTGGAAGTGTGCATCGATGAGAGGAGCACCTTGCCCGTCATCGCGTCGCCATAGACCTTCCTGTTGGCGTCATCATCGAGAGTCAGAACTGCACCCTCGAGGCTCGCACCGGCGAAGAGACCCTTGGACCGCGAGTAGGAGTAGATTCCCGTGTCGAGCGTCAGGTTGGTCGACGCCTCGGCGTCGCGACCGATCGGGCCGGCCGTCACTCCGATTCCAGCACCCAGCTTGAGCTCGTCATCCATGAGAGCCTGGAGACCGTTCGGGTCCGTGACGACGAGCAAGAGGTCGACGGCCTTCACACCCGCCTGGAACCCGTAGCTCGCACCACCCATGCTGACGAAAGCGGGGGCGGACCAGTTCCCGTCGGCATCACGCCAGGACACGAGTCCCTTCCCGTACTGTCCACCGACGAGGAACGCGCCCTTCACGACATGCGGAACTACGACGACAGCGTGTGCCTCTTCGAGAAGTGCCTTCGGGATGGACTGATCTTCGCCCGTGAGAGAGGCCTTCAAGACTTCCGCAGCCATTTCGGCGCGTTCGGCCTCGGTCGACTCCTTCATCTCCTGAGTCGTGGTGACATGAACGTCAGTCTGGTCCCCCGCGATTCCGGGAACGGCGTAGACGAGCGATGCGCTCACTGCGAGTGCGAACAAGGGAGTCCTGGTGAACTTCTTCATTGGTGCCTCCTGCTTCCTTCCAGCTCCAGGCTGGTTGGGCCCAGTGCTTCGTGTTTCGACTTCGATCACGCGATCGACCCGGAGGTTCATCGGGTCTCTCGCCCGTTCGAAGGTGGTATGGCGACTGCCGTGCCAAGTCGCGTCGAAGAAGGAAAGTAGGAGCCAAGGAAAGGTGGGTGGGAGACCGGACAGACTCCTTAATGTACATACAAACCAATACTTTACGACGACATCAACCAGGATCGATCCCCGATCGTGGCTCGACCGTTCCGGCGCCGACGGGACCGTCTCACCGCAGCTCCAAGGGAGACGGTGTTACAGGGGTGTTGTCGTTCCTACACACCGAATCCCTGGGCGAGAGCCTCGATCCTATCTACATAGATGTAGCTCCAAGGCAGGACCAGAACTGCAAAACCTTGCGCCTAGAGCGACTTCGCGCCACATCGAGTGGAGAGCAGCCGATCGGACCGCTCCTTGCATCTTCAAAAGCTGGCGCGCGCGCAAGCCAAGTGGAACGGCCACGAAGATCGCGCCCCGTGGCCTTCCCGCCTACATACAAGGAGACCTCGAGTAGATGGACGCGACGATCCTCCGAGAGACGACAAACGCCTTCCAAACGAAGATCGAGAGTTGGGGAGACTCGGCTGTCGCAATGCTCCCCAACTTCGCCGTCGCTGTCGGGATCCTCGTCATCTTCTGGATCCTTGCGCGGATCGCACGCTGGTCGGTCCGGCGTGTGCTCTCTAAGCTCGCGGAACGAAGCGCCGCGACCACTCTCTTCGGCAACCTCACCTATCTCTCCATCCTACTCGTCGGCACCTTCATTGGACTCGGCATCATCGGACTCGACAAGACGGTGACCTCGATGCTTGCAGGAGTCGGTGTCGTCGGACTCGCGTTGGGGTTCGCATTCCAAGATCTTGCCGCGAACTTCGTCTCCGGCGTGATGATGTCGTTCCGGCAGCCGTTCCGACCCGGGGACGTGATCGAGACGAACGACTTCATGGGTACGGTCCAGCAGATCCACCTCAGAACGACCGTGATCCGCACGTTCGAGGGCCAGATCGTGGAGATCCCGAACAAGATGATCTTCGCCAACCCGCTCGTGAACTTCAGCAGCACTGGCGTCAGACGGATCGACCTCACGGTCGGCGTGTCCTACGGCGACAACCTCGAGCTCGCGGCTGAAAGGGCCGCCGAGGCCATCAGGGATCTGGAGTTCGCGCGTGAGGACCCCGAAGTCCAGGTCTACTTCCGAGGGTTCGGAGACAGCGCGATCAACATGGAGGTCCAGTTCTGGATCACCTACCCGGGAACCGATCCACTCCGGGCCAAGGACCGCGCGGTCATCGCCGTGAAGAGGGCGTTCGATGACGCGGAGGTCTCGATCCCGTTCCCGATCCGCACGTTCGATTTCGGCATCCGCGGGGGCGTCCCGCTCGAATCCCAGTTGAGAAATGTCTGGCCGCCCCGACATGGGTCGTCCGACGACGAGGAAGCGCAGAAGAACGGTCACCACGCGGTAGCCAGGTAGTCGTTTCCGCGGACCGGGGATCCGGCTAGGCTCTTCCGGGGGGACTGCTCGACTGCCCAGCCTACGGAGGAATCCATGTATCGACTGATCGTCACCGCGGCTCTACCCGCACTCCTCTTCGCCCTCTTGTGGGCTCCGAGTGTGGCCTCCGCCCAGGGAGACACCGCGAAAGAGAACCCTGTCGTAGTGCGCGTCTACAGCGACTACGTGTGACCGTGGTGCTATCTCAGTACCGGGCGTATTGAGCGGCTCCAGAAGGAATACGACGTCGATGTCCAGTTCGTGCACTTCCCCCTGCACCCGGACACTCCAGCCGAGGGCATGAAACTCCTCGACCTCTTCGGCGGGCCGTCCGCGGCCCCCCGGCTCGAGCAGAGCCGACAGCGGCTGCTCGACCTCGCGAAGCAGGAAGGTCTGCCGATGAGCGGCAACCGGGAAATGACCTACAACTCCCGCCTCGCCCAAGAACTGGGCGTGTGGGCCGAGGAACTAGGTCACGGCACCGAGTTCCACGACGCCGCATTTCGGGCCTACTTCGTAGAGAACCAGAACGTTGGGGACGTCGACGTGCTCGTCGGGATCGCGAAGTCCGTCGGCCTCGATGCCGGAGCGGCGCGAAAGGTTCTGACGGAGCGCACACACCGCGAGAAGGTGGACAGCGACTGGAGCCGCTCCCGCCAGTCGGGCGTGAACGCCGTACCGACGTTCCAGATCGGCGGAAAGATGGTCGTCGGGGCCCAGCCCTATGAAGTTTTGGAGGAGCTCGCGATCGAGGCTGGGGCGAAGAAGCGGCAGAAGTAGGGACCGGTTCCGGCGGGGCGCCAGCGCCCGTCGGAACGGTCACACCTGGAGGTCTTTGGAATAGAATGGCTGTCACGGCACCCAGCCGTCCGGTGCAGATCTAGAACTCAGGGAGTCTCGTGGACAGCAAGTCGCTTCTCTGGTTGGCCCTCCTCGAATACGGCGTCGTGATGTGGCTTCTCGCCCCCAAGGCGGCCCGCTTCGACCAGTTCTTCACCGGACGATCGGCCCGGGGTCGGGATGTGGGCATGGGGCTCCTCGTCGCGTCGATTGTCATCTCCTGGATCTTCGCGAAGTCGATCACGAACGCTGCGAACCTGGGGCGATCGTTCGGAATCGTCGGCGCGATCGCGTACGCAGGTTGGTATCTCTCCATCCCCGTCGCAGGGATCGTGATCTACCGACTCCGGACACGCCTCGGCGCCCGCAGCCTCCCGGAGTTGGTCACGAAGAAGTACGGACCGCTCGCCGCGCTGGGCTTCCTCCTCGTCGTTCTCGTGCGGCTCATGAACGAGGTCTGGTCCAACACCGCCGTGGTCGGCGCATACTTCGGCGCCTCGGGGACGGCACCCTACTTCGCAGCCGCGCTGCTCTTCAGCCTCGTCACGCTGCTCTACAGTCTCCGCGGAGGGCTTCGAAGCTCGATCGTCACCGACGCGATCCAGTTCGCACTCGGCGTCTTCCTGCTCTTCTTCGTCCTCGCGCTCGTCTTCCCTCAGGTGGGCGCAGCCAGGCTCTTCACCTCGGGCGAGTGGACACTGGTCGGAGGCGTCGACCTCCTCCTCGTCGCGATCCTCCAGTCCTTCAGCTATCCGTTCCACGACCCCGTACTCACGGACCGGGGCTTCCTCACTAGACCGAGCGTCATGCTGAAGAGCTATCTCATGGCTGGAGTCGTCGCGGCCGCGTTCATCGTCTTGTTCGGAGTCACGGGAGTGTACGGACAGCTGATCGGCCTCGAAGCAGGGCAGGACGCCCCGCTCCGTGTCGCCGAGGCGTTCGGCGTCGCCAGCCTCGCCGGGATGAGCATCCTCATGATGATCTCCGCCGGATCCACGCTCGACTCGACGCTCAGTTCGTTCGCAAAGGCGTTCGTCGTGGATCTCGGGGGAGCGCGTGAAGAATCTCCCACGACCGGGGACGACACGCCGCCGATCGTCCGCCGGTTCACCGGTTGGATGTCGACACGCGATCCGATCCAGGCGGGTCGATTCGTCATGGTTCTCGCCGTCGTCGCGGGATCACTCCCGCTCTTCGCAGGGGCAACGATCCTCAAAGCCACGACGGTGAGCGGCACGATGGTGCTCGGACTCGCGCCGATCTTCCTGTTTGCGGAATGGAAGTCGGCCGGCCCCCTCGCGTTCCACATGGCGCTCTGGCCAGGCGTGCTTCTCGGCATCCTCCACGCCGTGAACATGATCCCTCCGGCCTGGAGCATCGGAGCCGGCAAGTACGGTTCGCTTCTCGGAGCCAACGTCTACGGCATGCTGATCGTGTTCGGAGGTTTCGCACTCGGAGCGGTACTGGACCGCGTAACCGGGCGCAACCCGGAAGAAGCGACGGCAACGGTCTCGGTGCGATGAGTTCGTTCGGTCGGGAAGAAGGAACCGGCAGCGTCGAGAGGGACGCCCACTCTCCGGCCCACGCACCGCGGAGGCCCGCCGCCATTCCTGTCTCGGACTCTCCTCACGTCGGACCCGAACTCGACTTCCTCGGACTCGACGTCCTCTGGCTCCAAGTGTCAGGCACCGTCTGCAACATCGCGTGCCGGCACTGCTTCATCACGTGCGGCCCCAAGAACGAGTCCCATCCGTTCATGACCACCGAGTCCGTGCTTTCCGCGCTCGCCACGGCCGAACGCGAGGGGGTGAAGGAGTACTACTTCACGGGCGGAGAGCCGTTCCTCCATCCTGACATTCTCCTTCTAATCGAGCGGACACTCGCCCAAGGCCCACTCTCGATCCTCACGAACGGACTCCTCCTCACACCCGAAGTCGCCCGCCGTCTCAAAGAGCTTTCCGACCAGAGCGAGTACAGCCTCGACCTCCGCGTCAGTCTCGACGGAACCACACCGGACGAGAACGACCCGATCCGCGGCCGTGGCACCTTCGACGGAATCCTCGCGGGCGCTCGCCATTTGGAAGAGGCCGGGCTCCAACCGGTCTTTACCGTGACGACCGTCCACGCGCGGTACGAAGGAAGTGAAGGCCGTACCGCGTTCATGGAACGGCTCCGAAGTCTCGGGTTCTCCCGGCCCCGCACCAAGTTCATCCCGCCGTTTCACATCGGACGGGAAGCACACCGCGCCGGCGAGTACGAAGACGGGTTCCGCCTCTCCCCTGGTGACCTCGCTCCGGGCGAGGAGCAGGTGCTCCAGTGCGGAAGCTGCCGGACCGTGACGGCAAGGGGCGTCTATCCCTGTCCGATCCTGATCGAGGAGGCGGGTGCGCGCATGGCGGAGCAGCTCGAGGACTCGTTCGTCCCGATCGCACTCAACCATCCAGCGTGCGCAACCTGCCATATCGAGGGGTTCACGTGTCGGACGTAGAGCAACTGGCGAGCCGAGGACGCATCCTGGACCTTCGTGTAGAGCCCTCGCCCCGGTGCGTCGCGATCTTCGGTGGCGTCTACAGCAACCACCATGCACTCCGCGCCGTACTGGACGATGCAGCTGCGTGCCGAGCAGAACAGATCATCTGCCTCGGTGACATCGGTGGCTTCGGCCCCCACCCTGATCGTTCGATCGAGATCCTCCGGGACGCCGGCATCCTCACGATCCAAGGCAACTACGACGACAGCGTCGGCAGCGGCCTGGACGACTGCCAGTGCGGCTACACCGATCCGCGCGACAACCACTACGCACAGATCAGCTACGACTACACACTCGCACACACCTCACACTCTCACCGCGCATGGCTTCGTGAACTGCCCACCGGCGCACGGCTCACGATGGGCGGAGTACGGATCCGCCTCGCGCATGGATCGCCCCGTCGAGTGAACGAGTTCCTCTGGGAGTCGACCACTCCGCGCCCGTTCATCGAGCGCCTGCTCAATGAGCACGACACGGACGTGATCTTCGTCACGCACACGGGGATTCCGTGGCTACGCAGTGCGGTGCAGGAGGGCGAACGCGGCGTGGAACAGCGCGCCGCGATGTCGGCGGCGAAAGCGAACGCGACCTCACTGAACCGTGGGATCGTCAACGTCGGTGCAATCGGACGTCCCGCGAACGACGGAGACACGCACGTCTGGTACGCACTCGTACGAGTGCCCGAGGTCGGGTCGGAGGGTGCGGCGCGCCTGGAGGTAGAGTTGCGCGCGGTAGCCTACGACCACGAACGGTTGGCCGAGGAGATGCGAGCGGAGTCTCTACCCGAAGAGTTCGTCGAGACGATCCTCACCGGCTGGTGGACTACCTGCCTCGAGATCCTTCCCGCCAAGGAACGTGCGCGCGGGATCTACTAGAACTCGCAGTCCGTCCGCCATCCATCACCAATCGGACTTCCGGGCGGAGCAGGGAGAGCCTGCACCGGTTCGACGTCCTCCTTGGCGATGAACCTCCCGCCCCGACCTGCTCGATCGTGAGTCAACGGTTCCACGGAGAGCCATCAGCGTCCCTTCTTTCCGTCCAAGAGCATCACGATCGTCTTCTCGATCCGAGACTGCCGCGTCGCCTCGCGCTTCGCCTCTTCGATCCACTGGACGTACTCTTTCTGGTGCGTATAGGACATCCCACCGAAGATCTCCTTCGCCCTGGGCGACGCATCCAGCGCCGTGGCGAGATCGGCAGGGACCTCGACCACGCGCGGCTCGGTGTCTTCTTCGAGCACAACGTCTATCGTGTCCCCAGCCGCCTTCCCGATCGCCTCTCGGATCTCCTTCCGAACTCCGAGCACATAGGCATCTCCCATACGGACGATCGATCCGCGATACGCCTCGCCTCCCAGAGTCGCCTTCACGGGGACGCGCTTCTTTCCGTAGACCTTCTCGACATCGAACGGAATGGCGACGTACGCACCGCCCCGGCCCGCATCCTCGATCTTCGCTCGGAACGTTCGGCTTCGGTTCATTTCTGGCCTCGTTCGGATGATTCGGAAGCGACCCTCTCCGCCACGGAGCTCGACGCAGGAGATTCCTGCTCGGCGCCCAAATCGGCGATGTATGGATCGCCGCATCGCGTCGAGGACGGAGGCTACTACACAGTCGGGCGACGGACCCAGAGGCCGCGTCGGGCCGCAAATCCGCTTGCGTCCACACGCCCCGCAAACTAGCCTCTAACCTGCTAGAAAACAGCCACTTCGACCGATCGTCATTCGGTGGTTCAACGTACCGGGGTCACGTCTCGCGAGCACCACCGCGTCCCGGTTCACTCCACGAAGACGACTGTCGATTCCCAGCCGCTGCCATGGAGGACCTCATGATGCTGCGGAGCTCTCTCCCCCAAGGTGACGCCGCCGTACCGCGACTTCTGCGTCGACCTCGTCTTGGTACCGAGATCCGGCGGATCGCCCTTCCGCTCCTCGCGTTTGCGCTCGGCACCGCGTTGGTCGGATGTGTGGATGACGCCGATGACACGGACGGTCTCCCCTATACGCCGCCAAGCGACACTCCCGTCGCAACCCGCTACGGCGCCATCGGCAACAGCCTCACTGCGGGATTCATCAACGGCGGTTTGATCGAAGGCGGTCAGCTCGCCAGCTATCCGCGCGTCATCGCGGCGCAGGCCGGGTGGGACACGCCGCAGATTCCTCAGATCGCGAGCCCGGGAATCGGCTCGACCCCGGGGCAGAGCGCGCTCTACATCACCCCGACGGGCACGATCAGCGCAAAGCCCGTTCCGAATCCGCTCGTGCTCCTCGCGAACGCGACCCTGCCACGTCCGTACGACAACCTCGGCGTTCCGGGCGCGACCACGAAGGACCTACTCGACGCGGTCAACTCCGGAACGAGCCAGTCCGGCAACAACCCGTTCTTCGATCTGATCCTCCGGAACTCTGCGCTCCCGCCCTTCGGTCAGCCACGAACCGTGCTGGACCAGATGGAAGACCGGAACCCGAACGCACTCACGGTCTGGATCGGCAACAACGACATCTTGGGCGGCGCGCTGGGCGGGAATCCAGTCGTCGGTGGCAACATCACTCCGCCGGAGGCGTGGCAACTGCTCTTCAGTGGCGTCGTCGCCCGGCTCGACGCCATGAACGCGGAGTATGTCGCCATCGCGAACATCCCGAACATCGTCGACATCCCCTACGTCACGACGATTCCGCCGGCGCTCGGGCCCGGCGTTTCCTTCAACACGGATGAAGACGACGTCGCGTACGTACTCTTGCCGTTCGCACTGCTCGCGGCCTCCAACCCCGACACTCTCGGGACTTTCATCGGAGCCCTCGGCGGAACGAACTCGCTACCCAGCAACTGGACCCTCACCGCGGACGAGGCGACGACCATCACCCAGACCGCGGCCGCCTACAACCAGGTCATCCAGTCGGCGTGCGCGGCCCGCGGCTGGGCGTACGTCGACATCTCGACCGAGCTCGCAGCTCTTCCCAAGAATCCGCTCGATCGTCAGCTCGACGTCGTCAACGGGTTCTTCCCGCTCGTTCCCGAGATCTCCACCCAAGGGTTCGCACTCCTCCCGAATCCGCTCTCCGCATTCAGTCTCGACGGCGTCCATCCGAGCGAGATCGGGTCGGCACTCGTCGCGAACGCGTTCATCCGCGCGTTCAACAGCGAATACAACCTGGACATCACGGAGAAGGACCTCTCTACCGTGCACAACGTGACCGGCTTCGAGGAAGCACCCTTCGGCCGTCCCTTTGGCTCGACTCCAGGCAGCCTCGGCACAAGCCACTTCGCTGCGAGCCAGGACGCGCTCACCGCAATCGAAACCCTCCCGACGCTGTTCGGGATCGCACAGTGACCAGGGAAGGAGACAGGAATCCGATGCAGAAGCACGTACTCGCCCTCTCCACTCTGGCGCTGCCGAGCCTGACGCTGTCCGGGCTCGTCCTTCTCGGTCTCACGATGAGCCCGAGAGCTGCGTCCGCAGTGGAGTTCTCCGTCGCCGACGGAGAACTGACCGGAAGTCTCGACGCCACACTCAGCGTCGGTGCCGCCCTTCGCGTGTCCGACCGTGACATGGACCTCGTAGGTCGTGAGAACGGCGGAACCGCGAACTCGGTGAACGGAGACAACGGCAACCTGAACTACGACTCTGGAGACTTCGTCTCGGGCGCGGGGCGAATCGCGTACGAAGCCGAAGCGCGCTGGAAGAACCTCTCCGGCTTCACCCGCGCTCTCTACCTCTACGACAACGTCATCATGAACGGCGACACGAAGCGTACGCCGCTGTCGTCTCGTGCCGAGGAGGAACTCGGAAACGACTTCACCCTGCTCGACGCGTACCTCGCGCTCGACGTCCCGATCGGATCGAGCTACCTCACGCTGCGAGGCGGCAACCTCCTCCTCAGCTGGGGAGAGAGCACGTTCATCCAGAACGGAATCAACTCGATCAACCCGGTCAACGTCTCGAAGATCCGCGCGGCGGGCGCCGAGGTGAAAGACGCGCTCGTCCCGGTGCCGATGGCTTCCGCGAGTCTCGGCCTCAACGAGCGGTTCTCGGTCGAGGGCTTCTATCAGTTCGTGTGGGACCACACGGAGATCGAGCCCGAAGGCACGTTCTTTTCGACGAACGACTTCGCCAGCCCCGGCGGCGAGTGGGTCATGCTCGGATTCGGAGCGCCCGGCATCAGCGACAACCCACCGAACGACGCCCTCAGCCTTCCGATCGGGAGTGCAGTGCGGCGTGAAGAGGACCACGACGCCAAGGACGACGGTCAGTTCGGCGCCGCGATCCGGTGGTTCGAACCGAACCTCGGCGACACCGAGTTCGGCTTCTACTTCACGAGGCTCCACAGCCGTCTGCCGCTCATCAGCGCCCGCACCGGAACGGAGCAGAGCTTCCTCGGCGAGGGACACTATTCGAAGAGCACGCGCTACTTCCGGGAGTTCCCGGAGGACATCGACACCTTCGGCTTCAGCGTGAACGCAGCGGTTCCGGGCACGGGCACGGCCCTCCAGGGCGAACTCTCGATGCGGAAGGACCAGCCGCTCCAGGTCGACGATGTCGAGCTGCTCTTCGCGGCCCTCACCCCTCTCAACATCCCGTCCCCGGCCGGTCCCTACGCCGGGCAGCTCATCTTCGAGAACAACCAGCTCGGAGACTTCGGGTTCGAGGAGTACATCTCCGGCTACCGGAAGAAGGACGTCCTCCAGGCCCAAATGACGCTGACCCAAGCGATTGGTCCCCACGTCGGCGCTGACCAGTTCATCCTGCTCGGCGAAGTCGGCGGAACGTTCGTCCAGGACATGGAGGATCCCGACGTGCTGCGCTACGAGGCGCCGGGAACCTACACCAGCGGAAATCAGTTCTTCACTGACGTGGTGACGAGCCAAAACTCGGATGGGTCCTTCAACCATCCGCAACCGGAGACCGAGAACGCCGACGCGTTCGCAGACGACACCTCGTGGGGATACCGTCTCGTCCTCCGCGGGGATTACAACGGGGCGATCGGATCGATCAACCTCCAGCCGCAGATCGCCTGGTCTCATGACGTGAGCGGGACGACGCCGAGCCCGATCGTCAACTTCATCGAAGGACGGAAGACGATCACGACGTCGCTCACTGCGAGCTATCTCTTCGCCTGGAACTTCCAGGTCTCGTACACGAACTCGTTCGGAGGAGACATCTACAATCTGCTCTCCGACCGTGACTTCGTCGCATTCACCCTTGGCTATTCGTACTGAGCGGAGGACCCACATGCAGACGACACGAACCCTTCCCGAGCACCGTGGAGTGTCCGGGCTCGCGCTCGCCGCTACGGTAGCTCTCGCGGCGATGGCCACGTTCGCGGCTCCGGCGGACTCTTGGGCGAAGGTCTCTTCGGCGGATGCCGGCAAGCTCGGCACCAGCCTCACTCCGATGGGCGGCGAGAAGGCAGGAAACGGCGACGGATCGATCCCGGCATGGGACGGAGGCATCACCACTCCGCCCGCCGGCTGGTCTCCCGGTCAATTCCATGTCGACCCGTACTCGAGCGACGCACCGATCGTCACGATCACCGCGTCGAACCTGGACCAGTACCGCGACATGCTCTCTCCCGGACAAATCGCGATGTTCGAACGCTACCCGGACTCCTGGTCGATGAAGGTCTACCCGACTCACCGCAGCGCGTCCTATCCGCAGTCGATCTATGACGCCGTCAAGTCGAACGCGACGACGGCCGAACTGGTCGACAACGGAAACGGAGTCGCGAGCTGCGGAGTCGGCGTTCCGTTCCCGATCCCAGCGACCGGAGTCGAAGTGGTCTGGAACCACCTTCTCCGCTACCGTGGCGAAACCGTGCAGCGCAAACTCGGCCAGGTCTCACCTACGGCCGGAGGTGGCTACACGATGGTCGTGATCGACGACCGTGTCCTCTGGAAGTACATGATGCCGGGATCGACGGTCGAATCGATCGGCAACCGGCTCGCCTACTTCCTCCAGACCGTGACGTCGCCCGCACGTCTCGCCGGATCGATCCTCTTGGTCCACGAGACGCTCGATCAGGCCAAAGAACCTCGGAAGGCGTGGGTCTACAACCCGGGCCAGCGCCGAGTGCGCCGCGCCCCGAACGTCGCACACGACAACCCCGGCACCGCGGCCGACGGTCAGCGGACCAGCGACCAGCTCGACATCTTCAACGGATCGCCCGAGCGGTACGACTGGAAGCTCGTCGGGAAGCGCGAGATGTTCGTCCCCTACAACTGCTACGAGCTACATAGCCCGAAGCTCAAGTACGACGAGATCATTCAGGCTGGTCACATCAACCCGGATCACCTCAGGTACGAGAAGCACCGCGTCTGGGAAGTCGAAGGAACGGTGAAGCAGGGCACGAGCCACATCTACGCGCGCCGCACCTTCTTCGTAGACGAGGACAGTTGGCAGATCCTGGTCGCCGACCAGTACGACGGCCGCGACCAGATCTGGCGCGTCTCCGAAGCCTACGTCATCAACTACTACGACCAGCCGCTCATCTGGGACACGCTCCAGGTGCACTACGACCTCCAGAACGGTCGCTACCTCGCATTCGGCCTCAACAACGAGGGTGACGTCGAGGAGTTCAACACACCGATGGATGAGGCGGAGTACACGCCGGAGGCGCTACGCCGGGAGGGTCGTCGCTAATGGGTCGTCGGTAGCGGCCCTTCCCGCTCCCTTCGATTCTTGAACGTTCTCGCTTCTACGCATGCTTCTTACGACGGCCGGTTCGCGAATTGCGGGCCGGTCGTTTCGCTTTGGCTGCCTTCCTCGAGTTTGGACCATTGAAGAGCCAAACACCGGCGTGGCGTCGGTACGGGGCATGGTTCCTACGAAGTCTCCAGGTTCAGGTTGCCGTCGATGAAGGAGAGGTGGAAAACGAGGCGGTCGACGCGCCAGGTGTCGCCTTGGTGGGTCAGGGAGAGGTCGTAGGTGCCGACGAAGACGCGTGTCTTTAGACCGGCTGCGCTCGAGCGGTGGTGGAAGGCGACGCCGTAGCACTTCACGGTGGCGTTGTCGCCATCGACCTCGGTACGCAGGTTGCCGATCTGGTGATGGACGTGGTCCAACGGCTCGAACCCAGCCGCCCACGCTTGGGCAACCTGCTGAGGAGTCATCTCTGCTGGGTCTCCTCCGACCATCGAAGTCATGTCGAGGACGAGCGGGTTCGTGAAACAGTCTTCGAGCGTCGGCCAGTCCCGCTCGTCCGTGGCCACGAACAAGCGCACCACCGCGTCCTCCACGGCCTGCCTCGCCAACAGATCACTCAACGAAGTCGACGACATCGAACCTCCAAGGTTTCACGTTTCCGATAGGTCGAAGCCTCTGCCAACGCCGCGAACGAGGAGTTCGTTCCGGATGCCACGAGCGAGCCACGAACGGATCTGGACGAACAACCGCAATCCTACCCCATCACGCCAAAGCCGCGGACGGAGCCGCATCGCGACATCGAATCCTCATCGAGATGACGATCGTATCGCCAGTGTCCAGGCAAGCGTGGACATGCCCCCCTGGCACTCATGGAGAGTTCGTCCCCTCCGAACTCGTAAGGAGTGCCAGGGGGGCAGCGACCACGTTGATCCGTGTTGTGCGATCCGCCAGCCCTCGCGTGTTTCGACTGTGAATCGCCCGCACCTCCTCGAGGCACGGGCAGCAGATCGGACACGTGGACAGACTTGGGAGGTTGACGATGCGCACCTGGGTTCTCGGGGTTGGGCTCATGCTCGGGCTCCTCGGCGGAACGGCGGAAGCTCAGAACTGGCCGGTAGTTCCGCTGCCGACGACAGCGGACCTGCACGAAATCGACGCTGGGTTCTCGAATCGATACGTGGTCGGAGACGGTGGGTTCGTCGCGGTCTCGGATGGCGGACTCGTCAACTGGGCCCAGGTCGACATCGGGACATCCGCCGACCTGCTCGACGTCGTTCGTCAGGCATCGTCCGAGGTGTGGATCACCGGAACGGCGGGAACGACGCGCGTCCTGCGGTTCGGGGTCTGGGAGCCACGCGACATCCCGAACAGCGGCGAAGACTTCGTCATCTTCAGTCGCTCGAGCGGATGGGCGTTCAGTGCAGGCTCGAACGGGTCGATCTACCGCTCCACCGACCTCGGTGTGACGTGGGACCTCCAGACGAGTGGCACCGCGAATGCGATTCACGACGGGAATGGGTTCGTCGACAACCAAGCCTACTCGGTTGGCGACAACGGAACGATCCTCAAGACGACGAACGGTGGGCTCGACTGGGTGCAGAAGCCGAGCGGAACCACCGCTGACCTCCACGCCTTCATCGACGCCAGCACAGGTGTGATCATGGCCGCGGGAGAGAACGGAACGATCCTGCGGAGCACCGACGGTGGAGAGAGCTGGAACGCGGTTGCGTCGGGAACGACAGCCACCATCTACGACCTGTCGGCCAGCCAACAGAACGGTCTCTTCGTTCTCGCCGTCGGAGAGAACGGAACCGTACTCAAGAGCACAGACAACGGCGCGTCCTGGTGCCTGATCCAGAGCGAGACGGCGGTAGATCTCTACGCGTGCGACATGGCGCTCAACTCGACGTTCCTCGTCGCGGGAGCCGGTGGGTACATGGCGGTGACGACGAACGACGGAGGGGGGTGCGCCGATCCGGCGGGATTCGATGACATGGTAGACGCTTCCGGCAGCGGAGGGCTCAACGCTGGCGTACGTATGGCCGGGCCTTGGCCACTGCCTCTAGGCCACGATTCACACGTACAGCTCTCGGCGGACCGAAGCCAGCGAGTCCGAGTCGACGTGCTCGATGCAGCGGGCCGAGTCGTGGAATCACTTCTGGACGCCGAAGTCGCAGCCGAGCACCCACGTTCGGTTCGGTTCGATGCCGCTTCGTGGCCTGCCGGCGTCTACTTCATCCGTGCGATCTCGGAGGGAGGCGTGGTGAGCAAGAAGGTCGTCGCCCTTCGCTGACGAACTCGAGTCCATTCGTGGAACACCCCGGAGATCGGGGAGAAGAAGTCCCGCGGTCATCGGTCCCCTCAGGAGGGGGAGCGCGCGACGGTCTGGAACTCGACGAAGTCCATGAGACCTTCGACTCCGCCCTCCCTTCCGAAACCGGAGTGCCCCATGCCACCAAAAGGGGCCTCCGGTGTGGGGCCAGTGCCACTGTTCCAACCGACGTGTCCGTAGTGGAGACGTTCGATCATGCGCTCGGCCCGACGCGGATCTCCCGTGAAAAGGTACGCCGCGAGTCCGTACTCCGTGTCGTTCGACATCTCGAGCGCTTCCGCCTCCGACTCGAACTCGAAGATCGGGAAGAGCGGGCCGAACGTTTCCTCCCGGGCGCAGAGCATGGTAGGCAGCGCGTGACGGAGAACGGTCGGCGGGAAGTACCAACCCCAGTCGCGGGACATCGTCTCGGCCGCATCGTCAGAATCGTCCCCAACGGGCACCCGGCCCTGGTAGGTGAGACGCGCACCACCGGCGACCGCATCCTCCAGATGCTGCCCTACCTTCTCATAGCCGGCACGATCGATCATCGGCCCGACGGCAACACCGGGCTCCATTCCGTCGCCGACACGAAGTGGCTCGAGCCGAGACACGAGTTCCTGCTCGAATCGGTCTGCGACCGAGCGTTCCACGAGAAGTCGGTTGGCGCAGACACAGGTCTGTCCTCCTGCTCGCAGTTTGTTCTGTACGAGATGCTCGGCGGCAAGTCCAAGGTCGGCGTCGGCAAACACTACGAACGGGGCGTTTCCTCCGAGCTCGAGAGCGAGACGCTTGAAATGCGGTGCCGACTGCTCGAGGAGGATGCGGCCGACTCGAGTCGATCCCGTGAAGCTGACGACACGGACGCGCGGATCCGTGCAGAGCACGCTGCCGATGGCGGATGCGTCGCCGAACACGAGATTCGCAAGCCCGGAAGGCATCCCGATTCTCTCGAGTAGCGTGAAGAGCGCGATCATCGCCAAAGGCGTCTTCTCCGCGGGCTTGATCACCGCCGGCGCCCCCGCGGCGAGCGAGGCCGCGAGCTTCTTTGCGATCATCGCGAACGGAAAGTTCCACGGGGTGATGAGCCCGGCCACTCCGGCCGGCCGAGCGTACACCGTCCACTCGTGCCCCCTCGGGTTCTCCTCGAGTCGACGCGGCGTGAGGCGGTCCAGGTGGTCGGCCGCGTACTGGTAGAACCCAGCCGCATAATCGGCTTCGGCGCATGCCTCCGCCAGCGGCTTCCCGTTCTCCAACGTGATGATCCGCCCGATCTCCTCGCGCTCCTTCCGGATCTGATCGACGAGGGCGAGCAGTAGCTCTCGTCTGCGCTCCAGCGAGATCGGCGAACCGAGCACCTCGAACGCTGCCTGAACGGAGCGGGCGGCGTCGTCGCGGGACATGAGCGGCAGCTCAGCCAGAATCGCGCCGTTCGCAGGGTTCACGACCTCGAATCGAGCGCTGGAATGGCCCGAGTCCCAACGCCCGCCGATGAAGCCGGATCTACTTCCGAGCAACGGAGAATCGATCATCTCTACGGTCCCCTCTCTTCAGATCCCGGAGTCAGTAGCTCGGCCGCGAGATCGAAGTACGCAGGCACCTTCCGTTCGTGGTCTCGACCAGCGGGCTCGCAACTCAGCCACACACCACCGGAACCGGCAGTCTTCCCAACAACATAGCAGATAGTCACCAATCGAGTGAGAAACCGTGGCAGTCCTTCCCCAGGTCCTGCGTAGGTCGGGGTGACAGACAGAACTCCCTAGACCGAACGGAAGGAAGGACCACCGATGACCACCCAGACCTCGCTCCGCAACGCCTCCGCCAATCACGCCGCCACCAACGGTTCCACCGTCAACGTCGACGACCTCGTCTCCGCCAAGGGCACCGGCACTGGACCAGCGGACTCGAGCGTCCCTGTCGCAACGGTGACGCCGCCCAACGCTCCGACTCCGGCCACTCCGCCCAGCACCGGACCGGCTGCGCCCGCCCTCGACATGCCGACGCTGATGCAGTTCCTCGGCAAGATGGTGACGGAACTCGGCGCGGCGGCGACCGCACCGCTCACGTTGCTCGGCGATCAGCTCGGTCTCTACAAGGCGATCGCGAAGGCCGGGGCTGTGACCTCCGAGACGTTGGCCCAGGCGACGGAGACGAATGAGCGCTACATCCGGGAGTGGCTCGCGAACCAGGCTGCGGCCGGCTACATCACGTACGACGGAGCATCCGAGACGTTCCACCTCACACCGGAGCAGGAAGCGGTGTTCGTCGAGGAAGGAAGCCCCTGCTATCTCGGCGGCGCGTTCTACTCGTTCGTCTCACTCTTCGCGGACCAGCCGCGTCTCGTAGAGGCGTTCCGCACCGGCGAAGGAATCTCCTGGGGAAACCACCACAGCTGTCTCTTCTGCGGAGTCGAGAAGTTCTTCCGTCCGACCTACGCATCGCACCTGGTCCAGGACTGGATTCCCTCGATCGAAGGGGCAGACGAAAAGCTCCGCGCCGGCGCGAAGGCCGCCGACGTCGGATGTGGCCACGGCGCGTCGACCATCCTGATGGCGCAGGCCTATCCCGACTCGCACTTCTACGGCTACGACTTCCACGAACCGTCGATCCGTGCCGCGCGTGCGGCGGCGAAGAAGGCCGGCGTCACGAACGTGACGTTCGAGGTCGCCACCGCCCAGGACTTCCCGGGCTCCGGCTACGACTTCGTCACCTTCTTCGACTGCTTGCACGACATGGGCGACCCGGTCGGCGCGGCTGCGCGCGTGAACGAAGCGCTCACGGACGACGGTAGCTGGATGATCGTGGAGCCGATGGCAGGTGACTCACTCGAGGACAACCTCAACCCGGTGAGCCGTCTCTACTACGCCTACTCGACCCAGATCTGCACCCCGTCCGCCCTCAGCCAGGACGGTGGACACTCGCTCGGCGCGCAGGCGGGACCCAAGCGGATGAAGGCGATCGTGAGCGAAGGTGGCTTCGGCAAGTTCCGGAAGGCGAGCGACACGCCGTTCAACCTGATCTACGAAGCGAGGAAGTGAGCGTAGCGTGAGGTGATCCCAACACGGCGCTGGTGTCTCCCAAGCATTGGGAGCCGGCGGCCCGGACCCGGCCCGGCGTTTCGACAGAAGCGTCGGGCCTCTTCATGCCGGCTGGACGCGCGTCTACCAGACGCTAGGCGTCAAGGTACCGGTCCACGCAGACGCTATTCGTCAAGGTATCGGTCCACGACTCCGACTCGGCACGACACGCCTGCGCCCGCTTCAGGGGTGACGCCATCGCCCGTCGGGAGTATCCTCGGCTTCCGTCGTTTCCCAAGCGAACTGAGCAGAACCGCCTCGGGAACGACCGCAACGAACTGGAACACCGCCGCAGCTGGTTTCGAGGAGCATCAATGACTCGAGCCTTGGTTTCCGTCGTTCTCGTCTCGGCATGCCTCGTGATCCTCACGTGTGCACATACCGCGATCGGGCTCGCAGCGCCGTCTGCACAGGATCTCCGCGAGATCCGCGTCGGTTTCGTCGTCGACGGCCCCTGGGAACGGAACGACGAGATCCTCACCCTCTTCCGTGACGAGATCCGCCGGGTCAACGAGAACGACTTCGATGTCCGTTTCCCCGAGAGCGCACGCCTCTCCGGTGCGCACGACGGCCCTTCGGTCCAGGCCGCACTGGACCAACTCTTCAGCGACCGTTCGATCGACCTCGTCGTCGCGATGGGTCCGATCGCTACCCTCGAGGCCGCGCGTTGGGAACGGCCTCTGGTCAAGCCGGTGGTCGCTCCTTTCGTGCTCGACTCGGAAACCGAGGGCATCCCGCGCACGGACCAGGGAACGAGCGGCCGCCCGAACCTCGTCTATATAGAAGGGCCGGAAACGATCCAGGAAGACCTGAACGCGTTCCGGAACATCGTCGACTTCCGGAAGCTCGGGTTTCTCCTCAACCAGTCCCTGCGCGACCGGCTGCGGACGCTCGGCGTCGACCTCGACTCCCGCTTCCAGGCACTCGGAGTCGACGTACAGGTCGTCGCCGTCGGGAGCAGCGCGGACGAAGCGCTCGCGGAGCTGGACCCGGACGTAGATGCGATCTATCTCGTGCCGCTCATCCAGCTGGGTCCCGGTGAGTTCGACCGGCTGATCCAAGGGTTCATCGAGAAGAAGCTACCGTCCTTCTCCTATCTCGGACGAGAAGACGTGGAGCGTGGCATCCTCGCCGGGCTCACCGCGGAGTCGATCTTCCCGCGCTACGCCCGTCGCGCGGCGCTCGACGTCCAGCGGATCCTCCTCGGAGAGCCTGCGGCGAACCTGCCGGTCGCGATCTCGAGGAACGAAGAGCTCAGCCTCAACATGGCGACGGTTCGGGCCATCGGCGTCCATCCGAGCTTCGAGGTTCTCACCGAAGCCGTCATCGTCGACCCGACGCCGAGTCCGGCGGTGCGGGAGATCGGACTGCTCGACGTCTTCGAGGAAGCCGTCCGCATGAACCGGGATCTCCTCGCGAAGGACGCCGAAGTGCGCGCCGGCCAGAACCGCATCGGCACGGCGCGAGCCCGACTCCTTCCGCAAGTCGACGCCTCCCTCACCGGCCTTCTCATCGACGAGGACCGCGCTGCGGCCAGCCTCGGGTCGCAGGCAGAACGCACGGTGTCCGCGTCCGCGAAGCTGACGCAGCTGATCTGGTCGGAGGAAGCGTGGGCCGGGCTTGGGATCGAGAAGGAGCTGCAGCGAAGTCGCGAAGCCGAACTCCAGGCAGAGCGGCTCGACATCGCGCTCGATGCGGGCACCGCCTATCTCCAGTACCTCCGTTCGAGAACGCAGGAACGTGTCCGCCAGGACGACCTCCGACTCACCCGCTCCAATCTCGAGCTCGCGCGGATCCGTCGTTCCCTCGGCATCTCGGGGCCGTCCGAGGTGTTCCGGTGGGAGAGCCTTCTCGCCCAGGGAAAGAAGGCGTCCATCGCGGCCAACTCGACCCGCAACCTCGCGGGGATGGAAGTGAACCGGATCCTCCACCGTCCTCTCGAGGAGTCGTTCCAGGGACGGGACGCGGTTCTGGAGGAGCCCGGTGTTCCTTCGATGGAGCGGATCGGTTCCTACATCAGCGATCCATGGAGCTTCCGACTCCTCCGCGAGTACATGGCCGATACCGCCCTCGAGAACTCTCCGGAACTCCAGCGGATCGACGCCATCCTCGCCGCGAAGGAACGTCAGCGCTCGTCGCTCACGCGCAAGTACTACTCGCCGACCCTCGCGCTCCAGGGTGAAGTCAGCCGTGAACTCGACGCGTCCGGGGCGGGAACGGGCGGAGGACTCGAGATCCCCGGCCTCTCCCTCCCGCAAGCGGACGACACGGACTGGAGCGTCGCGCTTGCGCTCTCCATTCCGCTCTTCGAAGGCGGAAGTCGCCCAGCCGCGGTGTCTGAGGCATCCCAGGAGATCGAGCAGCTGCGCACTCAGCGCGAGTCCGTCGCGGAGCGGATCGAGCAACGGATGCGTAGCGCGGTCCATCGTGCCGGCGCAACCTATGCCGCAATCGCACTATCGGAGGAGTCCGCCGAGGCGGCCAAGCAGAACCTCGAGCTGGTCTCCGACGCCTACGCGCGCGGCGCCGTTCAGATCATCGACCTCATCGACGCGCAGAACGCCGCGCTCACGGCCGATCAGGCCGCGGCCGACGCGGTGCACGACTTCCTGCTCGACCTCATCGAAGTAGAGCGTGCCGTCGGAGGCTTCACATTCCTCGCGCCACCGGAGGCACAGCTCCAGTGGTACTCGGACCTCGACGCGTACTTCGAGAGGAAGCGCGCGGAAGACAAGTAGCGAGCACACAACTCCCGAGGAGGAGTCCGGATGTCGACGAACCGATTCTGGTCCCAGGCACGTCGTCTCGTCTTTGTCGGCCTCGCCGTCACCGGTGTGGGCACAGGCGGCCTCGGCTGCGGTGGAGGTGACGAGCAGGAGGCCCCCGAGGTCATCCGACCCGTGCGGTACCAGGAAGTACGCTCGGGCGGAAGCGAACGACTCCGCTCGTTCACCGGAGTATCACGCGCCGGCCTCGAGTCGCGACTCAGCTTCAAGGTTCCGGGGACGGTTCGCGAGATCGACGTAGCAGTCGGCGACGCCGTCACGGCCGGCCAACTCCTGGCCCGCCTCGACCCCGGCGACCTTCGCCTCCAGAAGGAAGAGGCCGACGCCAGTCTCCGCCGGCAGGAAGCGCAGGAACGGAACGCCCTCGCAGACTACGACCGAATCCGCGGACTCTACGAGAACGGACACGCGTCGCTCGGAGAACTCGACCGCGCCCGCGCCGGATACGAGTCGTCCGCTGCCGCAGTCAGATCCGCGGAGAAGGCGCTCGAACTCGCGACCAGTCAGCTCGGATACGCCCGCCTCTCCGCACCAGTCGACGGTTCGATCTCCGCGGTCCAGGTCGAAGAGAACGAAAACGTCCAGGCCGGACAGACGGTGGTCGTCCTCACTTCGGGCAAGGAGCCCGAGGTCGAAGTCGCCGTGCCCGAACTCCTCATCTCACGGATCCAGGAAGGCGCACCGGTGCAGGTTCGGTTCGACGCGCTCGCCGGCAGTACATTCGGCGCCGTCGTGACGGAGGTTGGCGTCACTCCCCGCGGCGCAACGACCACCTTCCCCGTCACCGTTCGTCTCGACTCAGCGCCCGAAGCGATCCGCCCCGGAATGGCGGCCGAAGTCACCTTCTCCTTCGAGACGAAGGACGAGCGGGACCGGATCGTCGTCCCGACTGTCGCCGTGGCCGAAGATCGCGCCGGTCGGTTCGTCTACGTGATCGATGGACTGCAAGGCGACGTCGGAACGGCTCACCGACGCACGGTCGAGATCGGTACGCTCGACTCGGACGGGCTCGAGGTCCTCTCCGGGCTCTCGGACGGGGACCTCCTCGTCACCGCCGGCGTACACAAGATCCAGGACGGCCAGAAGGTTCGGGTTCCCGGAGCCGCCGGCGTGGGCGGGGCGACCACGGGCATGGGCGGTGGACACACCGGTTCCGAAGACGCAACGGGTACGAGCCGATGAACGTCACCGCCGCCGCGATCCGGAACAATCGCGTCACGTTCCTCACCCTGCTCGTCATCCTGATGGCCGGATTCGGCGCCTACCGCGCGCTTCCCCGCGCCGAGGATCCGGGGTTCACGATCCGCACCGCCCTCGTCCGCACCTACTTCCCCGGCGCGAGCCCCGAACGGGTGGAGCTGCTCGTCACGGACAAGCTCGAGAAGCGGATCCAGGAGATGCCGGAGGTCGACTTCCTCTCGAGCGAGAGCCGGACTGGAGTGTCCTACCTCTTCGTCAACATCCAGTCCCGCTACACGGAGATGCGCCCGATCTGGGACTCGCTCCGACGCAAGGTGGACGCCGCAGGTGCAGACCTCCCCGACGGAGTGATCGGCCCGTTCGTCGACGACGAGTTCGGAGACGTCTTCCCCGTCATGGTCACACTGACGGGCGACGGATTCGACTACGCCGAGCTGCGCGAGATCGCGGACGAAGTGCGTGACGAACTGCTGCTGAAGAGCCAAATCGCCAAGGTCGCGATCTACGGCGCGCAGGAAGAGCGGATCTTCGTCGAGTACAACAACGCTCGCTTGTCCGAACTCGGCCTCTCTCCCGGCCAGCTCAAGAACATCCTCGAGAGCCGGAACATCATCATCCCCGGCGGATCGATCATCCTGGATCGGGAGCAGATCGCGCTCGAACCCTCCGGCAACTTCGAGTCGATCGACGACCTAAAGCGAACGATCATCCAAGTGCCCGGCCGTCCCGAAGTCGTCTATCTGGAGGACCTCGCCACCGTCACCCGCGGTTACGTCGACCCACCCACGTCCCGTATGCACGCTGACGGCACTCCCTGCCTCGGTCTCTCCGTCTCCATGCGGAGCGGCGGCAACGTCATCGAACTCGGGGAGCAGGTGGAAGCCGTGGTGAACGAGGCCCGGAGCGAGTATCCGATCGGAATCGAGTTCGAGGTACCGATCTTCCAGCCCAAGTTCGTCGACGAGCAGGTGCGTGGATTCGTAGGGAACCTCTTCCAGGCGATGGCTATCGTCCTCCTCGTCATGCTCGTTTCGCTCGGCCCCCGGACCGGGCTCGTCGTGGCCGCACTCATCCCGACCACGATGCTGCTCACCCTCCTCCTCATGCAGACGATGCACATCGGACTCGACCAGATCTCGATCGCCGCGCTCATCATCGCGCTCGGCATGCTCGTCGACAACGCGATCGTCATGTCCGAATCGATCATGGTACAGATCGCGGCCGGCAAGGACCGGTTCCAAGCCGCGGTCGACTCCGCGAACGAACTCCGCATCCCGCTCCTGACGTCCTCGCTCACGACGTCCGCGGCGTTCCTCCCCATCTTCCTCGCCGAGTCCGAGACCGGCGAGTACACTGCGTCGCTTTTCAAGGTCGTCACCATCGCACTGCTCGCCTCGTGGGTTCTCTCCCTCACCATGATGCCGCTCCTCTGCATGCTCTTCATCAAGGTGAAGGTGAGCAGCGAAGCACAGTCCTTCGACTCCCGCTTCTACCGCGCGTACCGTGGCTTCCTCGTCATGGTAGTGAGGCGCCGTTTCGTCTCGCTGCTCGTCGTGGCCGGAGTCTTCGCGCTCTCTTTGTTCGGGATGCGGTTCGTCCCTGCCATCTTCTTCCCGGACTCAGATAGCCCGAAGATGCTCGGCGAACTCGACCTCCCCGTCGGTACGCCGCTCGCCCGCGCCAACGAAGTCGCGTTCGGGATCGAGCGATTCCTGCAGGGAGAGCTCGTTGGTGACGACGACGCCGAAGGCCTCCTCTCCTGGACCACCTACGTCGGTCAGGGCGGCGGTCCCCGCTACCGTCTCTCCTACAATCCTGCGCAAGGTGGGTCCGAACACATCTCGATGATCTTCACCGCGACCGGCCGTGAGTACATCGACGGCCTCATTCCCCGGCTCGAAGCGTTCTGCCAGGAGACCTATCCCGAGCTCGTCTCCAGCTTCCAGGCCGAAGCGTTGGGCCCTCCCGTCGAAAGCCCGATCCAGGTGCGCGTGAGCGGACGGGACGCCGAAGCCCTCTTCGCCGTGGTCGATCGCGTGAAGGAGCGACTCTCGCAGTTCCCCGCTGCGGTCAACGTAGAAGACAACTGGGGGCCGCGGGTGAAGAAGATCCGCGTCGAAGTGAACCAAGCCCGTGCCCGCCGCGCGGGAGTGACGAGCCAGGACGTCGCCATCTCGCTCCAGTCCGGGCTCAGCGGCATCCAGACGACAGAGTTCCGCGAGGGCGACGAGATCATCCCGATCGTGCTCCGCTCCGTCGCAGCGGACCGGCAGGACCCGGGAAAGCTCGAAAGCCTCAACGTCTTCGTGCAGGCGACCGGCGCATCCGTCCCGCTCAAGCAGATCGCGGATGTCGTGATCGAGTGGGAACCGTCCAAGATCTTGAGAAGGCAGCGCCTCAAGACCGTCACGGTCGAGTGCGACCTCACTGCCGGTGTGACAGCGTCTGACGTCAACGCCGAGCTCGTCCCCTGGCTCGAAGAGGACGCCGCGACCTGGCCTCGTGGATACGGCTACGAACTCGGAGGCGAAGCCGAGAGCTCGGCCAAGGCGAATCAGGCGATCGGCGCCAAGCTCCCGATCGCCGGATTCCTCATCCTGCTGCTCCTCGTCGCGCAGTTCAACTCGGTGCGCCGGACCGTGATCATCTTCACCACCATCCCCCTCGGGATGATCGGCGTCACGATCGGGCTTCTCCTCGCGCACTCCAGCTTCGGCTTCATGACGCTCCTCGGCGTCATCTCGCTCGCCGGAATCATCATCAACAACGCGATCGTGCTGCTGGACCGAATACGGATCGAGATCGACGAAAACGGACTCGACGCCGCGAGTGCGGTGATCGAGTCCGCGCAGCAGAGACTTCGGCCGATCCTTCTCACCACCGCGACCACGGTAGGAGGTCTCCTCCCACTCTGGTTCGCGGGAGGGCCGATGTGGCAGCCGATGGCGGTCGCGATCATCTTCGGACTGACGTTCGCCACCGCGCTGACACTTTGCGTGGTACCGCTTCTCTACTCACTCTTCTTCCGGGTGAGCTTCAAGGAGTACCGGTACCTCGGGGCGGCGAAGTAGATCGAACCGGGTGTGCTGCCATCCTCGACCGCTGTGCGGCTGATAGGAAGCCCATCCGCGGGTCGAGGGTGTCAGTCGACCAACACCCGCTCCGGCTGACCCTTCTGGTGAACGCGAAAGACGAGGACGACCGCACCCTCCTCCGTCGTGATCGCCGTGTGCACCTGCTGGAGCGGAACCTTCGCGACGTCGCCCGCGCGCGTGACGATGTCTTCCTTGCCGTCCTGCCAGAGAGTGCACGAGCCTTCGAGCACGTAGGCGAACTCCTCGCCCGGATGCCAGTGCTTGGGGAGAGAGCTGTGCGGCAGGATGGTGACGCGGCTCACGATCACTTCCGTGCCTTCCACTCCCTCGAGCTCCGCGCGGAGTAGATTCTCGAGCGAGAGCCCCGCGGGCGGAGCGGACGGCACGCCGGCGGAAAGAGCTACGAAACCCCGGCCGACACCAGAGTGGGTTCGACCGGGGTCGTGGAGATCGAAACGCATTCGATCCGCTCAGAGTTGGTGGACGACGGCAGTCCGTCGATCCGCCAACTGATCAGCGCTACCTGAGAACCGTCAGCCTCTGCGAAGCCGTGCGCCCGGTGGCGTCGACGAGCTGCAGGAAGTAGGTACCCGCTGCGATTCCTTCCGGAAGCGTCACTTCCTCACGGGCCGCATCGAGACGAGCGACCTGCCGCCCCTGCGCGTCGAGGAGATGGAGAGCCGATGCTTCGGCCGGAAGCTCCTCGATGCGAAGCTGCGTGCCCGTTACAGGATTCGGAGCTACGCGGAACGCGATGCTCGAGGGCGACCACTCTCCCACTCCCGCCGGATCCGTGAACTGGTACGTCCACATGTCGAACTCCAGTCGGGTCGTGCTGAGTCCGCCCATGAAGTAGACCGTGTCCCCGATCACGAAGTTACCTGGAGCCCAACGCCCAGAACCTGGATGTGCCGGCAACGCCGTCCACGTGTCGGTCGACGCTTCGTACTCCCAGAACTCACCCGTGTCGAGCTGCTGGTGATCTTCACCTTCGCCGCTCAGGATGTAGCCCTTCCCACCATAGGAGAACTGCGTCCCTGCAACGCGGCCCTCACCGGGGAAGTCCGCCATCTGGACCCAAGTGTTCGTTCCGCGATCGAACTTGTAGAAGTCGTTGAAGATCGCCGCA
Source organism: Candidatus Eiseniibacteriota bacterium (assembly GCA_020633975.1). GTDB lineage: Bacteria > Eisenbacteria > RBG-16-71-46 > CAIMUX01 > CAIMUX01 > JACKCR01. The sequence continues at coordinate 163,777 of JACKCR010000003.1, forward strand.
CCGTGTCCGAACCCGACGTACGGAGTGTCTCCGATGTTGAAGTAGTAGGGGTGGTGACGGTTCGGCCCAGGTAGATTGTCCCGCTGGACCCACTGATCGGTGGCGATGTCGTACTCCCACCAATCGCGCAGGTTGCCGGAAGACGCTCCGCCCATGCCGATGAAGATCTTGCCGTCATCCGTGATGACGAACGCCGGATGCGTCCGACCAACTCCCGGCAGAGAGGCGAGCTGCGTCCAGTTTCCGGTGTCCGGATCGTACTCCCACAGATCGTTGAAGTAAGCGGAACCGAGTCCACACGCGAGGTAGCCCTTCCCGTCGTACGCGCCTCCATAGGAATAGCTCCGCGCAGGGCCGGGAAAGTCCGGCAGAACCTCCCACTGGTTCACATTCGGGTCGTAGCGGAAGAAGTCGGCGGTGTTGCCACCGGACGACCCCGTCACGACGTAACCGTAGCCATCCAGGGTGAAGTTGACCGGGTGGTGCCGGCCGGAGCCGGGCATGTCCGCCGCAGCCGTCCAGTCTTGGCCAGCGGATGGACCGGCCAGGGCGAGAAGTCCTGTGACGGCCGCGACGATAGTCGGGAGCCGGAGCATAGGTGCCTCCTTGTCGTGGTTGCGGACAGGTGGTTTTGGGGTAACTGGAAATCCTAGGGGATGGGATCCCGTCGGTCACCTGATATCGACGAAGCCGCCGGGTGTCGGCGAGGCCGCCCGGACCACCGCATCGGTGAACTCACGGAATCCGCCGGACTCAGCGCCTCCGACCAACTCACAGCATCCGCCGAACTCACCGCATCCGACGCACTCACGGCGTGCGCGAACTCGCCGCATCCGACGCGCTCACGCCATCCGCCGGAGACTCACCGCGTCCGAACGACCTTCGCCTCGCCTTCCCCGGACTCGCTCCGCATCCTGGCGAAGTAGACGCCTGCCGGCATCGAGCCGCCCGCGTCATCGGTGCCGTCCCAACTCACGTGATGGGGGCCCGCCCCTAAGACGCCATCGACGAGCGCACGCACTCTCCGCCCCCCCGCGTCGACGAGCACGAGCGAAACCTGTTCCTCGGCGGCCAGCACGAACCGGATCTCCGTGGACGGCGAGAACGGGTTGGGCGACGCCGTCATCGACGCAACGCCAACCGCTCCTGGAACCGCTTCCCCGTCCCCAGGGTCGATTCCTGCCGGCGCTTCTCCGTTCAGGATCCAGTAGAGCGTGTTCCCGATGACGTCGCTCGCTCCGCTCTCGAACGCGTCCATCTCGATCGTGTTGAACACGGTCCGGACTCCGCTCGGCGTCGTGTTCCGCAAGGCGACGGAGAGGCCGTTCTCGTTGCGGAAGATCGTGCTCGCCGTCTCCGTTGGGTTGACCTCGTCGACGCGATTGGCGGACGGGCCCGGGAAGTAGAGCCCCGGAAACGCCATCCCGTTCGTGATCGGGTCCCCGTCGACACCATACGCATCCAACGCCGCGACGTCGTTCGTGTACGTATCGACGCCGAGGTACTCGGTCGTGAACGGATGGGTGCCGTTGCTCGAGAGGTAGCCCATACTCGAAAGGAACAGTCCGCCGCCGCTCTCGAGGTACGACTCGAGGGTGGCGATGTGGTTCGCGCTCAGCGCCGAAACGAAGTAGGCCGTATGCCAGACGACGGCGTCATAGCCGCGCAGAGCAGGTGCTGTGGGGCCAAAGTCACCGCCCTCACTGAACATGTCGAAGAGGTATCCGTTCGCGTCGAACGCGTCGACGAACACCTGCTCCAGCGGCTGCGGACCATCGTCGTCCACCAGGAGGATCGCATCCGATCCGTTGAAGACCCGCGGATGGAGCGAACGCACTTGGGCGGAAGACGAAGACTCGAACAAGAGATCCTGGGCGCCGATCCGTACGTCACCATCGGTCTGGACCCGTACGTTCACACCCTTCGACTCGCCGGCTGCAAGGGGCAGAGTCGTCGAGGTGTACCAAGTAGCGTCACCCTCCACTTGGAACTCGGCCGGCCATCCTGTGCCGACGCCGGTCGTCACCTGGATCACGTCGCCGTTCTCGGCCACGTTCCGGATCACACCTTCGAAGAGGGCCGTACCGTTCCCGGCCGGAACAGACTCGATCAAGTCCGGGAACTCTGCGACGAAGTAGTACGGCACCGGTTCGAAGTCGGTCGCCTGTACGATCGCACGTCCGCCCGAGATCTCCTCGTAGACAGCCGCCGCATGGAGGTTCGCCACGTTCCAGTCCGCCGGGATCGTCACCGACTCCACGACCTGCTGCGTAGGATTCGCATCGCTCAAGGTCACCGGCGTGGACCTAACCATCCGGGTGACGTGGTTCCAGGTGTCGACATCCCCATACCCACAGCACCACGAGATGTCGTTCTCGATGAGGAAGAGCGTCACCTGATGCGCATCGAAGGTGAGGCCCGGGTCGACGAGTGCAAGATCCGCGGTGACGGTGGCCGTGCTCCCGTCGATCGATAGCCCGCCAGTGATGTCGACCGGACTCAGGTAGTCCGATGCGAGGAGCTGCTCCTGGATCACTTCGTCGTAGGCGGGCACCATCACGTCGCAGATGCTCGCGCCGATGAACTCATGCACTCCGTCGACGTCCACTTCCGGAACTCCGGTCACGCCAAACCGGGCCGCGCGGGCCTCCGTCTCGGGAGTCGTGAACGGATCGATCTCGGAGAGATGGGAGTCCGCATGGATGAAGAGCGGACCGTAGACCTCATCCAGCTCGGAGAGAGCGCACCGCGCCCTCACGCAGCCCGATCACCACACCGCGCCGAACTCGTCGGCCCAGACACGTCTCAGGACGCCTGCATCCGCGATGGAGGTGATCGTGACGAACATGACGAAGAGAGTGACGAGAGGAAGGGCGGGCTTCTTCATGAGGCCTCCTCAGGGCGCAGGACAGAACCGATCGGAAGGCCAGTGTACACCAGATCGCTGTCGCGAAACGAACCGCCGGCGTGCGATCAGAAGTGGAACGAATCCGCCGGTGCGTAGACCCGGAACGGTGCGATCGACACGAAGCCGAGCTTCTCGTACAGCCCGTAGGCCATGGCCGTGGAGTGGAGAACCGCCAGGTGATGACCATCCCGTCGCGCGGCCGCGAACGCCTCCAACGTGAGTATCCGCGCGAGGCCCAACCCCCGCGCTTCCGGCTTCGTCGCTACGCCGTAGAGTCCGACCGCCCCCTTGTCCAGATTGATGACTACCTTCGATACCGGTACACCATCCCTCCAGGCGAGCCAGCACCGGAGGCGTTCATCCGGCCCCACGTGGAAATCCCGCGTCACTCCGGCGAGCAGCTGACGCGTCTCCGGCGACACATCCCAACGCCAAGCGATGAGGTCGAGCGCGGCCGCAAGGTCGCCGTCTCCGACTGCCTCACGAATCTCGATCCCGTCCGGAGTCGGGTCCGGAGCCGGCATTTCCCGCGTGTCCATCACCATGCCCGGTAGGACCTCGGCCTCGACGAACCCACGGGCCCCGAGACGCTCTCCCAAGTCATCGGGAGACGAACTCGGATGGATCAACCAGGCGAACGGAACTCCACGGCCCTGGTAGTGAGCAAAGATCGCATCGATCCGAGCCTCTACATCGCCGCCCCCGCGAAAGCGGAGCACCACGTTGTACGGCAGTTGCGTGATCGGCGTATCGAACCGCAGCAGTTCGTCCGAGTCGTGGAGGACACAACCCTCCCCGCGGCCGAAGTTGGACCAGAGTGACCAGAGGTTCTCCTCCAGCGCTCGGATCTTCTCTGACTCCGGAAGGTTCGCTACGGACTCCATCGCCGCGTCCTGCTCCTTGGTTCGAGTTGGAAGGCCGAATCGATGAACAGCACCACGAGATGTCGTTCTCGATGAGGAAGAGCGTCACCTGATGCGCATCGAAGGTCAAGATCGATCAAGCGTGGAAGGTGTCCGCCGGAGCGTAGACCCGGAATGGCACGACCGACACGAAGCCGAGCCTCTCGTACATCCGGACAGCCATGGGAGACGAGTGCAGGACGGCGAGGTGGAAACCCGCCTGCCTGGCCGCGGCGAATGCCGTCAGCGTGAGCGTTCGCGCGAGCCCCAGCCCCCGTACCTCCGGCCTCGTGGCGACGCCGTAGAGCCCGACGGCACCAACGTCGAGATTGATGATCGCCTTCGACACCGGCGCGCCGTCCTTGCAGGCGAGCCAGCAACGGAGCTTCTGATCGGGACCCACCGGAAACTCACCCGCCACCCCGGCAAGCAGATGGCGCACTTCTTCCGGCACGTCCCATCTCCAGGCAATCAGGTCCAGCACGGAAACGACGTCGTCACCACCATCCACTTCTCGAATCTCGATGCCGTCGGGAGTTAGATCCGGCGCAGGCATGTCGCGAGTGTCCGCGACCATCCCCGGCAAGACCTCGGCCTCGACGAATCCTCGACGCGCAAGTCGTTCACCCATGTCATCGGGCGACGAACTCGGGTGAACCAACCAGACGAACGGAACTCCCCGGTCCTGATAGTGGGCGAAGATCGCGTCGATCCGAGCGTCCACGTCACCCCCTTCGCGGAATCGGAGCACCGCGTTGTAGGGCAGCGTCGGAATCGGCGTATCGAACCGAAGTAACTCCGGAGTGTCGTGGAGAGCGCAACCCTCACCGCGTCCGAAGTAGGACCAAAGCGACCAGTGGTTCTCCTCGAGCGCTCGGATCTTCTCTGATTCAGGAAGGCTCGCTACGGACGTCATGGGCGCGTCGTACTCCACGGGGTTGGGACCAGGGACCAGAATCGATCAGCGACGACCTTAGCCAATCGACGCGGGTGGGTCACGTGTCTCCCGCGCCAACGGATCCTACGCCCACCCCGCTCGTATCACGCGCGGGCTCAGATCGACTTCCCGGTGTAGACCACGGCCCCCCTTTCCGGACCGAACGATGACTCGCCACGGCACTAGCAACCTGCTGGAGGTGTCCATTGACCCGCATCGCCCCGCAGCGCTTCCCGTCGCTCTCCTCGAGGAAGCCCGCATCCAATCTCACTCTCTCGGGCGTCGTGTTGACATTGGCTCTGGGCCTCGCCCTCGTCCCGACCGCCCCCGCACTGGCCGTCGATTTCGCACCACACGCCGTCTACCCCACCGCCGACTTCCCCTTCGGAGTCGCCACCGGTGACCTCGACGGTGACGGCTACCCCGAGATCGTCGCCGTCGACATGGACGGACTCACCGTCCTCCCCGCCCTGCGCGACGGCACGTTCGGACCCGCGATGTCCTATCCGATGGAGGAAACACGCACCGTCGTCGTGGGTGACTTCGATGACGACGGCCACGACGACGTCGTCGTCCAGCGGCAGAGCCAGACGCAGCCCCCGATGGCGTTCCTACGAAACCAAGGAGACGGCACACTCGCCGCACCCATCCCGTTCGGCACGTCCCACCCGATCGGCGGCCCCACGATCGTTAGCGACTTCGATGAGGACGACGCCCTAGACCTCGCCGTCCACGACGCCGCCAACGGCCGGATCCTCGTCTACCTCGGAAACGGCGACGGCTCCTTCGCAGACGAAGCGCCGTACACCGTGTCCGGCAACACCTACCCCTCCGACATCGCCGCCTTCGACGCCGACGGCGACGGAGACCTCGACATCGCCTTCACCGCCGTCCTCGACGACACCCCCGCCGGTATCCTCTGGGGCAACGGTGACGGCACGTTCGGCAGCACCACCTCGTTCTCCACGTACACCGTCACCGAAGTCGGCCTCGCCGCCGGCGACATCGACGGCGATCACGACGACGACCTCGTCGTCCTCGACTTCTCCGCCAACAAACTGCGTGTCTACCGCAACGACAGCACGGGCGCATTCTCGGTGACCGAGGAGTACTCCCCAGGAATCAGCATCCAGCTCGGCGCCCGCCCTTCCCTCGCCGACTTCGATCTCGACGGAGACCTCGACGTCGTGCTGTTCGGATTCTCGGAATCCAGCGTCGTCGTGTTCGTCAACGACGACACCGGAGGGTTCGCCGGTCCCGACATCTTCAGCGCCACCGGCAGCACGACCATGATGACCATCGCCGACCTCGACCAGGACTACGACCCCGACATCGTCGTCAGTGATCGCTTCAACCATCAGGTCGCCGTGCTCCTCGATCTCCAGTCGTCTCCCGCGGAGGTCCCATCGGGTGCTCCCAGCGTTGTCGACGCCGGTTCGGTGCTGCGCCCTCCAACACCGAACCCAACGCTCGGACCCACCACCATCCGATTGGACCTCCCGGGAGCGACTGCCATATCGCTCGCCGTATTCGATGCGCAGGGCAGACTCGTGCGCACGCTCGAGGACGGAAGTCGCCGGCTCGACGCGGGGACCACGACCTTCGAGTGGGATGGACGGGACGATGCGGGGCGCGAGGTTGCGGGAGGCGTGTATCTGGTGCGGATGACGACGGGCGACGAAGAGCCGCGGAGTACGCGGGTAGTCGTCGCGAGATAGCGCGGCGGGGCGGTTTCGAATCCAACGTGGATGTGGCCCGCCCGGCGCAGTGGGGATGCGTTCGAATCCAACGTGGATGTGGCCGCACCGCAGGAGCCGCTCGAAACCAACGTGGATCCGACCCGCACCCGTGGACCCTCCAGTGCCTCTGACGCTACACTTCGCCCATCGACGGGTCGAGAGTCGTGAGGCTCTCGGCCCTAGTGGTTCCGGGCTCTCTTGGAGAATGATGGCGAAGTCTTCCGTACCTCTGCCGCGTGAGCACGGCGCATGGGCCATGGTCGTCGGGCCTGCGATCGTCGGGCTGTCCGTTCCGCCGATCGGTGGAGTGCTCGAAGGGGTCTCGTCTGGGTTCGCAGGTGCAGCAACGGGCTCGAGCGTAGGCGCGACAGCCCCGTCCTCGATCGCCTCGACCGGCGGCCTGCCGCTCTTCGTCGGCGGCACGCTGCTCCTCGTCGCGCTTCTCGCGCTGTTCTGTCTGCAGTACGTCGTCGTCCGGTCGGTGACGGCAAAGCGGAGGGACCCTTCGCTGCCGAAGTGGGCCGTCGTCTATGGCGCGGTCGGAGCGATCGCGGGTGCGACGCTCGTTTTCGCCCTCGGATACGTGGAGCTGCTCGCGATCGGAGCGATTGCTGCGGTCTACTTCGCGCTCCACCTCGTGCAGGTGCGGAAGCCGGGACGACGAGAGCATCGCGCGCTCGGGTTCGAACTACTCACCGTTGCAGTGCTCTGCCTCGGAGCGCCAGCCGGCGCGATCGTCGCCGGCGCTTCCGCAACGGGTGCAGGTGCGCTCTGGGCGTATGTGCTCTCTTTCCTCTTCTTCGCCGGGAGTGTGTTCCACGTGCGTGCGATCGTGCGACGCTTGCAGAAGAAGTCGGCGGAGCCGGAGACGATTCGGCGGTTCGAGCTCGCGCGGGAGTCGGTGCTCTGGCATGCGGCGATCGCGGTGTTCGTCGTGGTCGTGGGACTCGGGTTGTTCGGAGATGTCGGGCCGAACCATTCGACCGACGCTCTGGCCATCCGCACGGGGTTTCTCGCGGTTGCGTTTCTTCCCGCGATCGTTCGGGCGATGTGGACGGCGGTGCAGCTTCGGCGGTCGGCTTGGAATCTCAAGACGATCGGGTTCATCGAACTCGGGTGCACGGTGGCGTTCGTGTTTGGGGCGGTGGTGCTGCTTGGGGAGCTGTGGATCGGGTAGGCGGCTCGATGTCTACCGTATCAGCACCAACCGTTCGAACCCAACCGACCGCCCGGCATGAGCTCGCACCAGATACACACCGCTCGGCAACAGCTCGCCACCATCATCACGACCATCCCAGACGACCTGATGATGCCCCGCGACCATCGGCCGCTCCGGCAGCAGCCGCCTGGTCAGTCGTCCCCCGGAATCGTACACCCCGAGTTCAACCGCCACGTCCCGAGCGAGCGAGAACCCGATCGTCGTCTCCCCCGTGAACGGCTTCGGCCACGAAGTGAGCGTCCCCGGATCGAACGCCACCGGATCGAGCACCGGATTCACCGCCGGGTCTAGTGCCGGGTCGCCGGTCGGATCGAACGTCGGATCGACCACACCCGGCTCGACCGACGACGCCTCCCTGACGAGACACGTGAACACCTCATCCGGCGCACCCTCGGGAAGCGACGTCTCGAACACACCGGCGCCTGAGAACACCCGCGCCTCGAACCAGTAGCCGAAGTCCTCGAACACCGGCGGCATCTGCGCTCTCCACACTCCGTCGCTGAAGACCGCGGGGATGACGCCCTCGTCCCCGGACACTGCACTCCGGTAGTGCAGCTCGACTTCCCGGTCGCCAAATCGCGGGTTGAGCCGACACGACAGCACGGGCTCTGCGCCGGGGTCGACTCGGACCAACGGCTCGTGCAGAACGACCAGGGGATTGCTGTGGTGGACGATGTTCGTGATGCAGTGGATGGCGCCGAGGTAGTGAATCAAGTTCGACGAGTCGATGCCGATGATCTCGTGGTCCGGCATGAGCCGCGCGTAGATCTGGAGCGCCTCGGCGTCGAGCGGAGTCCCGTAGACCGGAACGAGGACCTTGTCGTTCAGGATCAGCGAGTTCGTGTAGGTCCGATTGATCGAGTAGAACCCCTCGAAGACGACCGGATTCATCGGAAGTCGCACGACCTCGAAATCCCGGCCGTCCAGGTTCTGCATCTCGTCGAGATCTTGGGCGAGCTGATCGAGATAGGCAGCGTCGTCGCCCACCGCATCCTCCGGATGCTCGTACTCGCCTACGACGAAGAGGGTATCGGTAAGCAGCTTCATCCACATGTCGCAGTGCTGGGTCGCATCGCCCTGCATGGGCGGAAAGATGACGAGCGAGTCGAGGCCGAGGTAGCTCTGCATCTCCTCGCGGATCGCGCCCATCTCCCACGCGGGATTGAAGCTCGTCAGGTTGGTGGAGGAGAACCCCATCCCGTTCCCGTCGGTGAGATGGTTACCGCCCTGATGGATCAGGCTCGACCGGTACCACGGGAGTTCGTACTGGTCGGCGATCTCGATCGGGATGTCGTCGATGTCGCCCATCGGGCCGTACCGCATGTCGGTGATCGAGAGCTCACCGTCATCATAGATGCTGAACGGCCCGTAGTCGCGGATCCACACACTACCGCCCGACGTGACGAGGAACTCGACGTTCGCCATGTGGACGCCCGCCGCCGACATCGCTGCCTCCGCCTCCGCCGCGTCGGCCGAACTCCGGGCGCAGCAAATCACGCGGTCGCTCTCTGCAATGGCCAGACACATGTCGACCAGCACCTGGCTGTGCGCGGACGCCCAGTGGATGAGCATCGCGTCAGCGCGACAGAACTCTGCGGGGTTGACGACCTCTCCGCCAGGCGGGGCCGTGCGCATGCCTTCCGGTGGAGGCGTGTGGTCAAGGACACCGATAGACGGAAGGTGGAGTTCGCTGACCGGGATCTCACTCGCATAGGCGGGGACAGTGCCGACGACAAGCGGTAAAGGCAGCGCGGGTAGCGGAAGTATCATGGGCAGGGCGAGCAAAGAGAGCCACGCGAACAGGGTAAGCAGCGCAGGCAGCGAGTGCAGCGCGGGGAGCGAAAGCGGCGCCGGAAGAGGAAACAACGCGGGCAGCCGGAGCAACGAATGCCGACGGCGAATGTGCAAGATCGGCCCTCCGGATGGTGCGAGGGCCACGTTGGTATCTCACCAGCGTGGCCCTCACGATCTCGACCGTTCAAGAGGCGCGGACTTCCAGGTAATGTGGCCGCGACCGTGACCACACCACCAGCGCCGCCGCCACTGTCTACCGATACTGGCCCTTGATCCGCCCCCAGCTCTCTTCGACTGTCGGAACCGGAGCGCATGGGTTCGGCTCGCACGGGGTGTCCAGGTACCAGGCGGTCCCACCCTGATCGGAACAGTCCGCTTCGGTTAGCTGCACGCACGTCTCTCCGACGCAGCAGGCGCCGATCAGCGGCGGACCATCAGGACAGGCGAGATAGCCAGGGTCGCCATTGAAGCCAAGGCAACCGAAGTCCACGACCGGATCCAGCTGTGACGGGACGGAGTCGTCGGCGAAGACGGCGTTCCGCACCGCAGGCTGACCGACGCAGAACGTCACGTCGTTGCCGTAGTACTCGTAGCCCGCGAATCCGTAGATGGAGACGAGATGATCAGTCTGTGCGACGCCCCAGGTAATGGCGGTTCCTGATCCCGGAGCCGGCCATGCCTCATCGTGCAGTTCGAAGTCACCGCACGGACCGTAGTCGACCAGCGTGATCGCCGCATCGTCGTAGTGGACCCCGAGGGTCACACCGGCAAGGCGAGGGCTGCTCCCATTGGGGAAGGCCGCCGCGATCCACCAGACGTGGGGCTCCGAGGAGCCTCCGGGGAGATTCGTGACCGCACCCGAGCAGTCGCCCGGAAGGTCGACGATCTCGCAAAGGGGCGGCAGGTCGTCGGTGTACGCGATGCCTGGCGCCGCATGGATGATCAGGGTTCCACCGGCGTTGGGGCCGGCATGAGCGGCGCCGGCCGAGAGAAGGAAGCCGAGGCCTAGGCTCAGTGGAAGCAGTTGGGATCGGGTCATCTCGTAGTCCCCCAGTCGGGTTGGGTTTGGCGACTTGCGACTCTGCGACAGAGAGGGGGGGATGGCCGCAGTGATTGCAGTATAGCGGAGTGGGTGGGGGGTGGGCAAACCAACTGATTCGGGCGTGGCTGACCGACCCGGGAGGGTCGTGGACCCCGGGCGAAGAACTCCAGGGCGGAAGGCACGCGCCCCATGTTCGGCATCAGGGGTCCAAACCGATCGAATCTCCCCCAGACAGCACCGATCCCGCACCCGCCCCCCAACGGAAAGAACACCCGCGGGTCTTGGTGCTCCCATGTGTGCCACTTGGCCACGCCAAAGCAAGACCACGTTCCGCGCGAAGATCAAGAACAACCCGGCGCATTCCCATCGTGCACGGAGATCCGCCGAGCGCGTCACCGAAACCGAGGGGATCCCCTCGGTTCTACCAAATTGAGGCCACGAATCAGCGGTTCTGCAAGCCCAGATGCGCGAATCCTCTTGAGGACCTGCTCAAGGTCTTCATTCGGCGCCGCGAGAAGGCCTCCGCCGTAATCACAACGAACCGCCCGACCGAGATCGGAATGGAATCTCAAGGCGTTCGGGTTTGTGGAGCTTGGGCGTACGGTGCCGTTTGTGGTTGGGGCGGTCGTGCGGCTTAGTGTCCGATGACCTGACGCGCCGGTCTGTGAGAAGAAACGACGGTGTGATCCGACATCTTGCGGTGTCACACCACTGCCGAATCGTCCCAGGCGCCAGTAACAGGTCCGGCATGCCGGCGGCAGTGAAGGAACGCGGAGCGGATCCTGAGCGGAGTGACCCCACCGCGCGCCCCCTCCCGCGCTATCGGTCCCGATGCGACGTCCAACTCCCTATCTGAGCTTCGTGATGGTTGCTTCTGCGTAGACCGAAGGCAACTGCGTGAAGACGCTGTTGGAATGACCGAGCTGCCACGGCATTCCGGCCTGTCGGAACTCCACCCGGTGTGCCAAGGATATTCGGCTGGTTTCCTGGATCTCGAACTGACCGCACAGCGTAGCTCGCGTTTCTTGGTTGTCGCCTTCCGATGAGTACGCTGTAGTACCGGAACACAGAACTACCCCAGCCGAGTCCTCCAGAGCGAGAACGTGGCGCCGAACACCAGCCGCCGGGGCAGACGCCGTGATCAGGTAGCGACCGGGCTGGATCTCAAGCCGCGTACTATCCACAAAGCGCAGCCAGCCCACCTGTTCATCCGCGGGTTCCATTCGATTCAGGGTCCGCTCCACTCTCATCGGACCCGTACTGATCGCTCCACCGCCATCGTGTCTAGTCGGTTCCTGCTGCCACACGTGAACAATCGTCGGAGGGTCATCAATCTCAATGCCAATAGACGACAGCATCCCCTCCGCCATAGTGATCGGCGTCACATAGTTCTGACCCTGTCGATCTGTGAACCCTCGACTCACGATGGCCACCAGTTTGCCTGCCGAGTCTGTGACGGGGCCACCGCTGAAGCCCTTTGCCACCGTTGCATCCGTGCGCCAAAACCACCCGTTCCTCCACACACTTGGGAACATCGATCCGTCTGCCGTGATCATCCCCTGATCCGAGAATCCATACGCATGGATGGCCACTTCTGCCCGATCGACGTCCGTTCCTGCGCACGACAAGTACTCGAGAGACTGCGGCCCGTCATGATTGATGTAACACAAAGCAATATCGGCATCCGGATCCTGTCGGAGAACGTGTAGCTCATACTCGGGTGACCCCGACCTGCCCCCCACTCTGGCGAAGCACTTGACCCCAGCGCGAGATACCGCTTCCACCACATGGTTTGCGGTGAGCACGTGCCCGGACGCCCCAACGAGGACTCCGGCACCCGTTCCGATCGTAGCCGAGTCGTTTCCGAGGGTCTCACGTACTTCCAGAAACAAGGTTGCTCGCCGAACATCCGGATCTACTTGCGCGGTCGCCCCGGAAGCCCACAGCAACAGCGGGGCCAGAAGGGTCACGCGACTCGCCACCTTTGCAGCTCTAGCGATTCCTGTAGTCACCGGGTGATGAGAGCAGACACAGATCCCTCGAGGAAAAGAGCATGAGTGGCGTGTACCACAGCTTTCGCTCCGGCTGATCGTTTCCGTCGATCGCAAAGTCCAGGCCTTCCTTGACCGAGTACCAGACGAGCTTTGAACAGTAGAACCCACTTGCATCCTCCAAATCGAAGTTGAAGAACTTGTACCGCTTTCCCACCTGTGAACGGGCGACCTCTGCCACCCTCTTCCTATCGCCAGTTTCGCGTCTCATCCGGGCGTGCCAAACGAGAGCATTCGGCCCCCTCTCGGTGAGCCACTCGTCATACTGAGTTTCGTGCACACCGGGGCCGAAGTTGGCTTCGATCACCCACGGGACTCCATCTCGCACGTCCACGATGGCAACGTGGCCTACCTGCACCCGGTTTAATAGACTGAAGGGCGTCGGTTCGAAGGGATCTTGATCCTGCGTAAAGAGCGAAAGAAACCCTTCCCAATCCAGGTGGGAGAGGTACGCGAATCGCTCAATTTCCATAGCTGTTAAGCCCTCACCTACAGACTTAACTCTGAGCTGTTCCAAGTAACCGTCTCGCTCGGCTTCCCATAAAGTGGGAAGCTCCGACTGCGTTTCATCTGCCGAGAACAGGATGATCGCCCCCTCCTGCTTCGGCCAAAGGAGATCACCTGATTGAAGATTGGCAGGGTCCGGGGTTCGCGCCTGATTGACTAGGTCATTGCATTGCGAAGATGCGTTCGATGCTGCCAGTAGCAGAAACGCGACCGCTGACAATAGTAGCAACGATCTAGCAGGGAGCTCACCGCAGCGCGAGAGCGCAGACTCGATCATCCGTGGTGGACGCACGGGCAAGAGCGGCATGCCATATGATGGCTCATTGCTTGTCACTCCGAGGCGTCGCTCCTCTCCGGCTGGAACGCGAAACTCCATCGAGGTCCGTGACACTCTTCCCTTGTCCATTTCCTAGTCTCCTCACTGCTTGCGTGTTCACAATCCTCGGGGCCACGTCGGGCAGGACCACCGATCATCCGGGCATAATGCCGCTGCGGAAGCTCTCTCATTGGATAGTGTCCAACACCCTCTCCTGACCGAGCCCCACGACGAATTGCAGCGTAGCGATGAGACTACCCTTGAGGTCAGGCTCGAAGTCTCTCCCCAACGAGAAAACGACGTTCTTCCCACCCTTCATCGCGGACTCGAGAATCAGGGTGTATCGGTAATCCGGTGCGCTGCCACTCTGACTCCGAACGATTCCCTCCAAGGATGGAGCAATCTTGTGCCAGTTGCCTGGAGCGACACTGATACCAATGTCGTAGGCCGGTCTTCCGTCCTTCGTTCCGGTGACCCGAGTCACAGCCGCGAGCTCAACAGGCTCAGCTTGATACGCAATGCTCAGCCATCCGGCCGCTGCTTCCAGCTCTCCCACCTTTGCTACCTGGTCTTGGAACTTCCACGACACCGCCCCCGCGATATCAATCTGCATTCCTCTGCGGGGCGGAACTCCGTCGACCCTGAGATCTCCTCCAACAGCAAGGACGCTCAGAAGACTGTCCACCGAGGCTTCCTCGTACTCCAGCTCGGGAGTCGCTTGATCGGCTAGGGCCACTAGTTCATCCAACGCGGGCGCGATCTGGGTCATTGGGTCCGCGCCCGAGGTGAACGCTCCGGCGTACCTATCCCACGCGGCCAGCATCTCATCGCTTGCTTGGTCGCCGACTTTGGCCATGATTCTCGAGAGTTCGTTGAACAGGGACTCGGAAGTAGGCTCACCCTGCGCGTGTTCGTATGCACGCCGGATCCCTGCCAGCACGTGGTCTTGGAGCCGTTCTCGGGCCGCTCGGAGTTCCGAGTTGATGCTGATTGCATGCGAACGTAGTACTGACAAGTCGCTGTGCACTGCGTTCTGAAACTCCTGTGTCACGGGAGCTCGTAGCAACGATGTTCTGATTCCCAACCCCGCAATTGTCTCGGTCGACGTAGTGTCCGGAACCGACTTGGTTATCGTCGCAAGGCTGATCGTCATGTCCTGAAAGAACTGGCCGCCGCGCGCACCGCCGGCCCAGTCTGAAAAGTGCACCTTCGGCCTAGAAGCTAGCCAGTACGGAGCAAACTCGACTGAGTATGCCTTTGGTATCAGAGAGAGGTCCTGGCTCGCGCTACTGAGAGAGATCGCCAGATCGGATAGGTCTTGTGGTCGATCGACCTGTGTGGGTGTTGCGCCCAGCAGGATGAATGCAGGACTTGACGGAGCACGTAGCTCCTCGAAGGTCACCCTGAGGTCCTCGTACTGGGCACAGACCCCAGTTGGAGTGAGCAGAGCCCCCAAGATCCCCCACGCGATGAGCGGCGACTTCCAGGTCGTCACAGGCCACCTCCTCTTAGCGTGTCGCTGCTGCCAAGTCAGCCGCGAGCAAACGTCAGTCGAAGAACATACGGGACGATTGCATTCTCGTCTGTAGCCGGCGCACTAAGCAGTTGGAAGAACTCAACGCCGCCTGAATCCTCCTGAAAGACTCGGACACCGACCGATGTCATCGTGGTCGCAGGGTTGAAGTCCTTCACCAATACCACGATGTCCAGAGTGCTAAACGGCACGTCGTCGCCCGCTCCCAAGTCGTACCGAATCACAGCATCCTCGAGAACGACGTCATCTCGTTCTTCAATCAATCCATCGGATCGCTCCCAGATGAGGCTGACGGCCCCACCCTGTCCGTTGCCAATCTCGAGCTCCACGACCACGTGTGAGTCACCACCAACACGCAGGATCTTCGAGAGCTTCGTGTTTCGCCTACCCGATGCCATGGCACCTCCAAGCTCCGGATTGCGCGCGACCGCTCCAACCCTTTCGCTGGCCGGTTATGGACCTAGCGACCCATCGGCGGGATACGTCGTCTCGTATGCCGCTGGAACAACCGCGAAGGACATCGGTTGGTGGGCAACGAGATACCGTCCGTAGGGAACGGCCGTGGAGCTAGGGCGTACAGAAGGCGTATGCAGTTACAAAGGTGGGATGGCGATAGTACACGACGTCTGGTATACGGCCAACCACCTTCTTCACACCAACCCCCTCATCGACATCGGGGCTCTCGATCCCGGCCGGACGTGCGACGGCGGCGTTGACCTTTCGCCGAGCGCGCCTGGGCTGTCAACTACAGCGCCCCCCCCCCAAACCAGCCGACTTCTGCGTCGACGCGAGGAGGAACCGAGGGGATCCCCTCGGTTTCGACCCGACTCACCCACCGGATTGAGCCTCGACGTCGGGATTCCAGGCACTCCAAGCCCCCGTACCCTTGCCTCCCCCCACAATCCCGCCGACAATCCCATCGCGTCGCTCCACCCCGGACGACGCCCACACTCCTTGGATCCCACACGGAGGCACGCGTGGTTCGCCGCACCGCACGAGCTGATCTGTCCCCGTCCGCGGAAGCCCGGGCAGCATTCCTCGTCAGAGGGGCCACCTGACATGGCCGCGATCCCCACCTACGACAAGTTCATCGAGCCCCTGCTCCGCTTCCTCGCGCAGCACCCGGACGGCGTGGCCGCGCGAACCGGACAGGACGGCGCCGCCGCAGGTCTTGGGCTATCCGACGAGCAGAAGACGCAGCTGCTCCCGAGCCGAAACCAGCACATCTATCGGAACCGCGCCGGATGGGCACACGATCGGCTGAAGCGAGTCGGATTCTCGGAGTCTCCGAAGCGTGGATACTGGAAGATCACCCAGGCCGGACTCGACTACCTCGCGGCCCATTCCGGACCGCTGACGTCGAAGGAAGTCGACCGACTCGCGTCGACCAACGTCAATGTGCGGCTCCGTCCGGCAGACGATCCGGATGATCCGATCGCTCGCGACACAACGGATCCGGGCCCGGTACCGTCCATCGCCGACGCCACCGACAGCACCACCCCCGATGACCTGATCGAGCAGGCGATCGTCGAGATCCGCGAGTCGGTCTCGGCCGAGATCCTGGAACTCATCGGTTGCGCGGACCCGAGCTTCTTCGAGACCCTCGTTCTCGACCTCCTGCACGTACGGGCCGGAGCTCTGGAACAGAGTTGCCCAGAAGGACGAGAGCCGGCGTGGTACACTCCGGCTACCAGGGCACTTGATTCGAGTGTCCTGCAACGACAGTAGGTAACGCCTCGCGGAGCAGACCGATCCAAGTCTCTGCACGAACCAAAATGGAAACCGAGAGCTTGAAAGTGCAGAAGACGTCGTTCCGGGAGCCTCAATTCAATCTCCCAGGTAGACTCGGCGTGGTAACCGAAGAAGAGCGGTTCACCGTCGCGTTCGCACAGGCGTACCGAGCAAATGCGACTCAACTCCATCGAAGAAGCAATCGAAACGAAGTCGCTATGGTCCGTGAGATTCCCGTGAATGGCTACGGCATCGCCGACTTGCTGGCAGTGTCATGGCGGATACTCCCGCCAGGTGACTTGGTCGACGTTGGGGCCTTTGTTCAGGCGGCTGACCCGGTCTCAAGGGCGTTTGAGTGCAAGCTGAAGGAGTGGCGGCGGGCCATGAGCCAAGCCGCTCGGTACCAATTCTTCGCTGACCAGGCGATCGTCGTTCTACACTGCGACGTCGCGCATCGGGCCGTACCCTATCTGACCACGTTCCGAACAATCCGGGTTGGGTTGTGGAGCTTCTGTCCGGAGACTTGGCGAATCCGGACCTACTACACTCCGCGTTCGCGACGCCCGCGATCAGAGCGTCACCGCCTTGACGCCGTCAAGACCCTCTTTTCAGCGGATCCCGAATCTCTGCCAGTTCGGAAAAGAGACTGATACCGGCCGACATGGCCTCGATCCGTTCTAGATTCGGCTCGATCTCGTTGACGAAACCACTCGCCCTAATCTGCTCCCACAACCGTCGGGCGCGTTCCAGAGAACCTCCAAAAGCTGCGAGATCATTGAATACGTCGCCCGATCCGAGCATGCCAGAGAGAGAACTCAGGGCGTCCCACGATTGAACTGCAGCCTCGGTTCGACTCGGCTCCCGATCGCGATAGTACGCATCCGTTGTCAGTCCGTTCTCCACTTCAGGAACGACCTCCCGATATGCTGCGTACTCAGTTTGAAGTACGTTGGCGACAAGTGGAGCACTTACGTAGCGGATTCGTGGATACCTTCCTCCAGCCTGTTGTCGAATGTACCTGTCCAGGCAGAACTTCCGCAATCCAGAGAACCAGCCGCTGGCCGAAGCCTCAGCTCCACATGCCCCCAGTAGCGGGGAGAGTAGGTGAGCATATCCGTTGATGACACGTGCACCGTTGATGGACAGCACGTAGTTCGCATACATCCATGCAGAGATGACTTGGGGAGTGTAGAGATCCGATCGGATCTGGCTTCCAGAGCTGTTCGTCTCACTGCTCCCCACAATCAGGTAGTATCCATCTGGGGGAGTATCCAGCGCGGTGAGCGTATCCAAAATGTCCAGGAACACTCTTCGGCTCAGCACGGCGTCGCGGTGCAAGGCCAGAGTCGCAAAGATCGGTGCGTCTCCAAAGTCCGTCGCCACCGACTTCGCCTTTGCAATGAAGTTAATCGCGACGGCGGTGTCGATCGAGTCTGCGTTTCGGACGAACACGTTGGGCGCAATCCACTCACGCAGGTTCAAGTCCGCTTGGGTCGCATAGGACCGCCGAAGAGTCTCCTCAACGGCGCCGCCCGAAATCAGATCAGCGCGTCGGGGGTATCTAAAGTAGTCCCACTCTTCAAGTGCACCCAGGTTGGGCGATTCATGAGTGGTCAGTTCGGCAGCATAGAATTCGGGGTCGACGAGACACTGAACGCCACTCCGAGTGAGTTCATCGATTTGCGGTCGGATTCTCGTGGGCGCGAGGTACCGAGGGCTAAGAACCGCTCCCGCAATTGCACCGACGCGGATGCCCTCGAGTAGCTTGTCCCCCGGGCCAAAGCCGTGTTGTGCAAGAATCCTCATGCTGACACCTCACCAAGGTCCCGTTCCAGAATATCGAGTTTCGCATATCTGAGCGCTGGCTTCTTCTTCATGCATCGGTCGATGATACGACAGAATCGATGCGAAAGGTCAGGTCGCGCCTCGGCAAGTGGGACCGGGACCACTTGCATGATTCTCATCGCGGTCGTATAGAGCGGCTCGGCGACCTTCGGGGCGAAGGGGTGACTCCCTGTGGCTAGTGAGTACACCGTCAATGCCGCCGCGTAGAGGTCGGTTCGAAAGTCGATTGTATGCTTGTAGTCGGGTAGCAGCAGCTCAGGTGCCATGTAGACAGGCGTGCCTGGTCCACGCCCGCCGTGCGTCAGCGATGTTCCCTGGAAGTTGAAGGCAATTCCAAGGTCCAGTACTACGAATGGTCGATCCTCGATTCCGGTTGCCATCACGTTCCCAGGCTTAATGTCCCTGTGGACAAAACCGTGCCTTGCCAGCTCGGCGATTACCTGAACGAGGCAATGGAACAGTTCGTAGAGAGCCTCCGGCGATGGAGGGCTCCAGGCAACCAGGGACGCACCGGGCAGTAGCTCCTCGCTGTAGAGTAGGTACTCATGCCCCGCAATGACCTGCAACGAAACAGCGAAGGAGCCAAGACGAACGAGGTAAGGTGACTTACACACCGAGAGGACCTGGATCTCTCTCCTTGTCCGTGCAACTATCTGCTCTCGCAGTGATTGGTCCCGCCCGTCGGTGGTGGGAGGTATGAACACCGCCTTGAGCGCTTCGAGACTGCCATCGGCACCGACGAAACGATACACAGCCTTGAACCCACCGGTTGCCAGGTGAACCGGTTCATCCGGACAGCCCAGGATGCCCTGGATGTCTACGGGATTTGGCACTGGAAACACCATTGGTCGCTCCGAGATGTAGTTCGTGACTCGGGCATGGAGCCGCGTGATCTGCCGTCTGAAGGCGGTCTTCTGGATTCTGCTCGTCTCCGGTGGGCTGCGCAATGCTCAAACGGAGCACACGGGCACGCGGGACGGTTCGTCCTTCCTCATCCAATGGATCCTTGGAGTCTGGCCAGCTCCCCGACTAGTATCCAGCTGTCTCAGACGCCGACACGCTGGCGACGCTCATGCTGGGAGCCCCACAAGCGCCCCGAGGGCTGCGCCTGCGAGCGCGGCTTTGGCCCACGATAGGAACTTACTGAGGTGCCATACTCCATCCCATGAACCACTCCGAAATCGTCTCCTTCCTCTGGTCCACCGCCGACCTCATCCGCGACTCCTTCAAGCGCGGCAAGTACCAGGACGTGATCCTCCCCCTCACCGTCCTCCGCCGGATCGACTGCGTCCTCGCGCCGACGAAGCCCCAGGTCCTCGAGCGGAACGCGAGCCTCAGGGGCAAGCTCGAGAACCTGGACCCGCAGCTCCGCAAGGCCTCCGGCTTCGCCTTCTACAACACCTCTCAGTACGACTTCGAGCGGCTCCTCGGCGATCCGTCGAACATCGCGGCGAACCTCCGGAACTACATCAATGGGTTCAGCGAGAACATGCGGGAGGTGATCGAGAGGTTCGATTTCGACAACACGATCACGAAGCTCGAGGCGTCGGATCTCCTCTTCAAGGTGGTGGAGCGGTTCAAGAACGTGGACCTCCACCCGGACCGGGTCGACAACCCGACGATGGGGACGATCTTCGAGGAGCTGATCCGGAAGTTCAACGAGGCCCTGGACGAGAACCCGGGAGAGCACTTCACGCCCCGGGACGTCGTCCACCTCATGGTGGACCTCATGCTCGCGGGCGACGAGGACCGGATCTCGGGCCAGGGCGTGATCCGCACGATCTGTGACCCGTGCTGCGGGTCGGGCGGGATGCTCAGCATCGCGAAGGGCCACATCCAAGGAACGGACGAACGTCCTGGGATCAACCCGAGCGCGGACATCCATCTCTTCGGGCAGGAAGTGAACCCCGAGACCTTCGCGATCTGCAAATCGGACCTCTACATGAAGTCCGCCGACGGCCGCGACGCGGACAACATCCGCTTCGGCTCCACGCTGCGGAAGGACCTCTTCACCCACAACTTCGACTACCGCCGCCTCGAAGGACCGTGAACCACGTGGATGGCTTTGTCCCTCTAGTCGGTGTGTGCCGCCCTCTGCGGATGCGGGCAGAGCCCGGCAAGGACGCATTCGCCGCACTTCGGCGCCCGGCCACAAACCGCCCTCCCATGCACGACCATATTCACGTGGAGGTCGAACGCGATGCCCGTTGGAACAAGACCACGCAGCAGGACGTGAGCCTGGTTGTTCCTGATCCCACTCGGTAGGAGTTGCATCCGCTGGAGGATCCGCAGGCAGTTCGCATCGATCGGAAACACGTCCCGGCCGAGCGAGTACATCATGACGCAGTATGCGGTCTTTGTTCCGGATCCGAGCCGCTTCGTGAGGAACGTCAGGACCTCGTCGTCAGGAAGGTCGCCGAGGTGCGTCAAGCTGTATTCTCCGACTTCTTCATGCACCGCGCCGAGTATCCGTTTGATCCTCTTGGACTTGATCCCGGTCAACCCACCGCTCTCGATCGCCTTGGCGATGGTCGACTCCCGCGCTCGGGCCATCCGTTCCCAGGCAGGGAACCGGCGGCGCAGTGCCTCATAGGCTCGAGTGAATCCGGCTTCGTTAGTCCTTTGGGTCAGGCAGATGAAAATCAGTTCGTCGAGCGGATCCGCCTTGTTCCCAAGGTTCGGTGTCTGGTACTCGGCCTTGAGAAGCCGATTCACCGCCAGCAGGGTGCTAGAGATGGAGCGCCGTTTCTCTTCGCCGTCGCCGGTCACTGCTTCTCCGCTCGTGCGCGAGGATCATCTTGCGTACGGACTCGGCGATGTGCCGCGCCAGGCCGCACGGGACGGCGTTCCCGATCTGCCTGGCCACTTCGATCTTCGTACCCACGAAGACGAAGTCATCGGGAAAGGTCTGGAACCTCGCCGCCTCTCGGTGCGTGATCGGCCGGTGAGCTTGTGGGTGAAGGTACCGCCCCTTCTCCGGCTTGAAGAATTCGGTCCGGATGGTGAATGAAGGCTTGTCCCACTCGAGGCGACCGAACAAGTCTGTCCCGCCTGACACTTTGTTGATCCAGCACTTGGGGGTAAGGTCCGGACGCTCTCGATAGAGATCCCATCGGTTCCCTCCGGGAGGGACACACTTGTAGCGCACGATCGACTCCGGCCGAGGATTGCGGCCGATGTGCCAGTTCCGCTCGTCTGGCTTGAGAGGCAGGTCGCCGATGGCATCCCTTGCCGTCGTCCAGGGCTCCAGATCGCTCCTCGTAGCGAGTGCAATCTGGCCATTCCGACCGTTCGGATCGTAGTGTGTCTCGGCGGGAAAGACGGGCGGACCGATCCTTGACCCGATGATGATGGCCCGCTTCCGCTTTTGGGGCACGCCGTAGTTCGCCGCGTGGAGCACCCGTCCATCGACCTCATACCCCAGAGCCTCGGCCTCCTCACAGATTGCCGCGTACTCGGCCGATTTGAGGATCGGCGGAACATTCTCCATAACGAATACCTGTGGCCTGGACTCCCGGACGCATCGTAGGAAGCCCCGCCAGAGCTGGTTGCGGGGATCGTCTGCGAGCCTCAGGCCGAGGTTCGAGAATCCCTGACATGGGGGCCCACCAATGACCACGTCGGCTTCTGGGAAAGCCGGGACATCATTGATGTCACTGCATACCCCATGTCCGCCGAAATTGGCGTTGTAGGTGTTGATCGAAGGCCCGTCGTTGTCCACCGCCAGGACCGGGTCGAAACCAGCCTGAACGAACCCAACAGTGAACCCCCCGGCACCACTGAAGAGGTCCACTACGGTGAAAACTCGCTTCTTCGTCACGCTGAAGAGTCCTTCCCTTGGTTTGAGTCATCAGCCTAGTGGGCGCAAAAGTCGAAGTGCAAGTGTTTTCGCCGTTTAGAGACGTAGCGACGTCCCAAGCCGCTGGAAGTGGGGTTGGCTACAACCGTAGCCGGCGACTCCCTCCATGCATGTGTCCGGCCCGCTCCAACAGGCCCCACCATCTGCTGCCGGCAACTCGTCCGTCGGCTACGATCCGAGTCTGCGACTTGTTGATGAGTCGGGCCCGATCATAGACTCACACGACGACGGACCCCGATCGATTAGGAGAACGCATGTCGATCCTCGCGAGCCTCAGAGCCGACTACCACCGCGAGCTCTTCGCCGAACTTGTCGCCAGGCGTGAGAGCGGTGCACCCACGATGGCCGACGGCAGCAGCCAAACAAGCATTGCTCTCGCGGATGGAATGTGTGGGCGAATTGGATACCCGATGGCCGACAGCGCACCGACCGGCCAACGGCTGGGATCACAGTTTGGTCAACTGACTTGTAGGTTCATCCAGAGCGCATTTGACCTTCTCGGCCACGTTCGTCCCGGCCCCTGGCGGTACTCGACCGAACAGGGAAAGGACGGCATTACCATGTACGAGCAGTACGCACACCTTGCCGAACTACGGCGCGTGATGGAGAGCAATGCCGAGATAAAGGCAATCCTAGGCGACTACTACATTACACCGGACATCGTGATCGGGCGCGAACCCTTGGATGACTCTGAGATCAACCGCCATCAGTTGGTTCTGGCGGACGATGACACACTCTGTTCTCACAGCCCTCTCCGACGCTCAAACGAAGGGTCGAACATGCTCCTTCACGGAAGCGTGTCATGCAAGTGGTCAATACGCAGCGATCGAAGTCAGAACAGTCGCACGGAGGCCCTGAACTTGATCCGCAACCGCAAGGGCAATACTCCTCATATAGTCGTTGTGACCTTCGAGCCCATGCCCTCTCGAATCGCTTCGATCGCGCTGGGAACCGGGGATATCGACTGCACCTACCACGTCGCGCTCTATGAGCTGCTCCAAGCGGCGAAAGGATCACCGTATGAAGATGCCGCGACACTCCTAGAGGACATGGTTCGAGGTAGACGATTGAGAGATATCAGTGACCTTCCTCTCGATCTCGCGATTTGAGACTGACCCGCGACCTGAACCAAGGACAACGCTGCCGAACCGCTGATGGCGACGGAAACACGCCTGTGTCTTGGAACTTCAGCATGTCGCGTGCCAACAATGTTTTCTCCTCATACCGACGCCACCTCCCCCCCTGTGTCAGGGTAGTTGCCGCCTGGGAGTGTGACATGGCGGAGGAGGGCGGGGAAGAACGAGTGGGATGGAGTACAGCACAGGTTTGAAGGCGCGGATGGTACGTCGAATGACGGGACCTGGTCGAATCTTGGATGAGCGCTACACCAGGCTCCTGATGGAGCGGACGGACTTGGATCTCGGGAAGGTCATGTTGCTCGATCGGATTCAGAAGGGTCTGCCCATCGCGCGGACCGATCATCGCCTCCTGAAGCAAGCAGGCCTAGTGGAGGGTCGATTCCCCAATCTCATCGTCGCCGGACCCGTGGCAAAGGCCGCGGGAGATGCCGGACGCCACATTCGCGAGCGAGGATTCGACAAGCGCTACTATGTGGACCTTCTTCTAGAGCTGGTCCGTGAGCATGGACCCGTCGGTCGAGTCGAGATCGACCAAGCCCTGATTCCGAAGCTCCCGGATAGGCTGTCCGACCCTCAGAAGCGTCGTCGAGTCCACAATCTCCTCCAGGAAATGAGGCGGGCCGGCCAGATCGAGAATTCTGGTACGCGTGCAAGGCCAGCATGGGTTCTCGCCGGTGTCCAGCGAGATGCCGACGTCGAGTGATGGGCTCAGCCGCTCCGTCCTTCGACCACCCTTGGGCACCGTGGGATTGTCTTGAGCCCTGTTGCGTCGAAACGACGATGGTCCAATCTCATAACATGTTGCAGAACTGGCATTGGCCCTTTGCTAGAACGTGACCCGGTTGTCAGCACTTAGCAATGGATTAGCAAAGGACCTAGCAAAGCCCACCCTCGTATGCGCCGTCCGACGGTCCGAGGCTTGTACCAGCTTGCTTCCGAACGGTCGGCCAAGCGGTTGCCTACTTGGGTGTCCCCCGCAGACTACTCAGCACCGCCCCACCCACCAGCGGACGGAACATGCTCTCACCACCACGGCGCTCGACGACTACCACGTCCTCCGCCTCGAACTCATCCAGGAGCGCCCTGGACTGCGTCGACACGAGGACCTGGCTTCGGACCGAGACCGACCGAATGATGGACGCGACCAGCGAAAGCGCTGCGGGGTGCAGCCCCAACTCCGGCTCGTCGATGGTGATGAACTGCGGAAGCGTTGCCGAGGGCTGACACAGCGCTGCAATCAGCGCGATCGCACGCAGCGTTCCGTCGGACAGATCATGGACGTCGAACCGATGGCCCCACCTCCCCATCCACCGCTACCCCTTCCCGGATCTGAAACACCTGCATCGCCGCCGCCGTCTGCGGCCCGTAGATCCCGTCGATCGCCCCGGTGCGAACCCCCTTGGGGCCGCTCCGGCTCCTGCATCGACCCACGGATGCAGGAGGTCGACGGGAAGTCCGTGTGCGTCGTCAGCTGTCAGCGAAGCCCAGAGCCCGTCTGGCTCAAGTGGAAGGACACGAACGTGGATCCGGAGGGGGACTTCTTCATCCGGAGCGGGCCCGACGACTCCCAACCGACAGAGCAATGGGGACCTGAAGACGTTTACCGGACGGTTACAACTTTGACAGTATCTTTGCGCCGGTTTCCTCCCGGCTCGCGCTACGTTCGACGCGGGGTTGCACCTGTGGAGGTTCCTGTGTCCTGCTCGACAAGCTCGCGCGTCGTCTGTGCTCTCTGTATTCTCGTCTTCCTCCTTGCTGCCCCCCTGGCAACGGCGGCTCCCGGGTACATCGTCTCCTCCGGGGACGGACCGCTCCTCCTCTACGCCACCGATGGGACGCTGATCGGTGACATCCTTCCCAACTCGGGAGACAACCCACTCGGGAATCCACAGCACATGGTCATCGATTCGGGCCGGCTCCTAGTCGCAGGCTGGACACTCGCCGGGGTGTCAGTCCTCGACCTCGACACGCTCGAGGTCATCGATACCTGGTTGCCCGGGGCGGTCAATCCGGCCTTTCTCCGCCACAGCCCCGACGGTTCCGAGATCTGGGTCTCGTTCCTCAACTCGAACCGGATTCTCCGCTTCGATCCGCTCGCGGGCGACGTTCTCGGGGACCTCGTCCAGCCGGGACTCATCCCGGGTCCGCATGGAATCTACGATCTTCCGGACGGCCGGATCCTGGTCGCGTCTTCGACCGACCAGATCTATGAGATCGTCGCCTACGATCAGGTTCAGCCCATCCTAACGGTCCCCTCCGCGAGCGGACGGCCAACGAATATGCTTCTTCTCGACGACGAGGACACCCTCATCGTGACGTCGTTCGATCCGAACACGAACCAGTCCGTGCGCAAGTACAGTCTCTCCACCGGGCAGTCCCTCGGACGCTTCTCGAACACCCAGGGGGCGCAGGCAGACGGCCTCATTCGGGGGAACGACGGGAACATCTACATCGTGTTCTGGGGCAGTCAGTACGTAGGCAAGTACACCGACGACGGAACGTTCCTCGAGTACTTCGTCCCGCCGGGTTCCGAGCTCACGAAGCCGAACCACATCCTCTACGTCCCCGGCGCGCCTGCGGCAATCGACCCGGAGCCGTCGCTGGAAACCGGCGCGCTGGAAAACACGGTCCGTGTGTCAGCGTTCCCGAATCCGTTCCATGAAAAAACACGGATCCAGCTCGCCTCCGACGTCACTCCGAGCTTGGGACTGCGGGTCGTCGACGCCACCGGACGTCAGGTCAGGCAGCTCTTTCCGTCTCCCGTGAACGGGGTATCGGAGAGTACCGGTGAACTCGGAATGTTCGAGGCTGTCTGGGATGGTCAGGACGACCAGGGCGCCGACGTCCCAACCGGGGTCTACTTCGTGCGCGTCGGCCCAAACATCGGTGCCACTGGCCGGATCCTCCGACTTCGGTAGGTGGATCCGGCTTCGGCCAGACACCGTCGGGACGAGACCTGGTCAAGGGCACCCATCGCGTCACCTACTACTCCCGGCCGGCTCGAACTGCGACACCGCGAGGTGCTCCCGCATGATCCGCTCCTGGAGCTCCCGGTTCGCAGCCGGAAACGCATCCGAGAGCGCGGTCCCAGGGTGTTCCATGTCTCCCGACAGGCCTTCGCGGAGCAGTCTGACGGATATGGACCTCTCACGCTCGCGGCTCCTCACCTTCTATCGCACAACGCCGAACCGGCCTGCCCAAGGCAGACCGGCCCGATCTCGACTCTTCATGCACGTCGTTCATCCCAAACATTCCGTACTTCCCACGTACCTCCGTGCCTCCTTCCCATCTCACCCTCACCGCCGCCGGTTCGGGCTTGGCCGATGCGTCCGTCACGTCGTGGCTTCGTTGTTCAGGTCCTCACTCCGGCGGCTGCGTCCGTGCGCTGCGCCGCCTCCCCGTTCTGCTGGGCCGAACTCCGTCACCTCGTCGTGACTTCCGTGCGTGACCTCCACGCACACACCTCACTCGCTACGGAACGATCTGCGTCTCGTTCGCCGGAGTCTCAGCGCCGAGACTCGGGTCCGAACCGTTCGCGCCGTTCGATCCGTTGGTAGCCACCGAACCGTTCGACGCCACCGCACCGACCAGACCATTGGGCCCGTTCGTCTCGGCCGACATCTCCGTTCCGGTCTCTTCCTCGTCCATCAGGAGATCGTCCGGTTCATCCACGGCCTGGCTCCGGTTCGAAGAGGCCTGACGGAAGTAGTCCTCTGCCAGTCGCGGGTCGTCGGCGTGGTGGATCGCGAGGGCGAAGTAGCTGGCGCGATAGGCCGCGCGCCAAGGACCCTTCCCGTTCTCCACGGCCTCCACCGCGTCGGCGTAGGCTTTCCTGGCCTGTTCGTACTGAGCCTGGACCATCTTCACCTCGTCGATCACCAGGGAGAGCTTCTCCCCGGCTTCCGTCAGCTCAGCGTCTGGCACTTGCGCCAGCTTCGTGAGCTTCTGTTCACCGGATGCGATCAGGTCTTCCATGTTCGATCGAGAGACGTAGGCGTAGCCGTCGGGGAAGTAGCTCTTGAACCGAGGGGACGAGCGGTCTTCCTCGACGGAACCGAGGATGGCATAGGCGAAGTCCTTGAGACCGCGCTGCACTTTGGCATGAGCGCGACTCTGATGGGCGGACGCCGCGATCAGTTCGAGTTCGGAATCGTCACGGGTCGTGATGAGACCGCCGAACGCATCGTGGGCCGCCCCGAACTTCTCGGGGATCTCCGGTTTCTCCTGCGCGACCTTCGCCGCACGGAGAAGCACCAGATGGAAGTGACTGAAGTACTTCAGGATCTTGTCAGCTGCGGTATCGAGAGACGGCGTACGCATGGTATGCCTCCTTGCTTCTGGGTTTCGGGAACCTCCGAACTAGGTGGTATCCACCGTTGTCCTCCACAGAATCGTTCGCTTGTCGTTCGGGTAGTGAGCCCGGGCGATCCGGGTTCGCTGAAATGGACGAATCCCGATCTCGAAGGTTCGGTGGAAAATGCTCTCGCCCCGCATTTTGTTTCTAGTCGTATGCAATTGCAGGCAGTTGCGGTGCCACCAGACACCGTCAGGACACGCCCTGCATGCGGTTGTACGCGACTTTCCCGTGTAAAGATGGGTTCTGCACGCGTGCAGAACGCTCCGTTACGCGTACGGACGCGCACTGCAGACGTGCAGCGGCCATCGTCACGCGTACGGAAGCCGTCTGCACGGGTGCACGCGTCATCCGCAGGGGTACGGGGACACCCTGCACCCGTGCAGCACGTATCCGCAGGATGGAGGGAGTGCCACGCACGTGTGCATGACGCGTCCAAACGCGGGAGGACGGGTGGTGCAGACATGCAGAGCGTTCCCTTAGGCGGGAAGATGCGTGCTGCAGACGTGCAGGGCGCCCCGTTGCGCATAGCGACGCAGTTTGCAGACCTGCAGAGCGGATCCGTACGGGGGAGGATGCGGTCTGCATCCGTGCAGGTAGCGTCGTCTCGCGTGCGGATGCGTCATGCACGTCTGCAGAGCATTCCCGTACGCGTACGGATGGTGGCTGCAGCCGTGCGGATCGCTCCCCCATGGCGACGGGAGCGCGCTGCACGTGTGCAGACGTCATCCTTACGCGGGAAAATGCCGGTGGGGGGCGTGCAGGGGGCGCCTTCGGGGGAGTTGGTGGGGCCACGGGGACGCGGAGCCCTCGACCTGGAGGATTGGCAACGGCCCCAGATACAGGGTGTGCTCCCTGGACCTGTCAGGAATCCCGTGTGCGGACCGACGGCTAGAAACCACGCCGCGATCCACATTCAGCGTGGATGCGTCCCTGGGGAGGATCCCCACGTCAGCGCTGGCGTTACGCTGCGAATCACTACCAACGTGAGAGTGATCGACGCATATCACCGTAGGATCGGGCGTTACGCTGCGAGTCGCTCTCAATTGTGGATGCGACGATCGGGCCGGTTTCGGGGCGGGCGGACGTCGATCGTAGCTGGTTCCTGGCCGATTCCACCCAGTCCGCCGACGACGCCGACTTCGACCGAAAGCTGGACCGCCTACTAACGAACACCAACCCCTACCTGTCCTACTCCCAACAAGACGATGTCCAGTCCCCCCGACCACCGGCACCGATCCGGAGCCAGAGCCGGCCCCTGATCGGTGCCGGATGCAAACGGGGCATCCGGGCAGGTTCTGCAAGTAGTCCCTCGATAGTGGAAGCAAGGAGACGTCCCGTGACCGTCAGGTTCTCTGACCGCCGCCAAGCACGGCGCCAAACCACTGCTCTGGGTTGGCTCTTGGCAATCGCACTGACGGTGGCCGTTTCGTCGAGCTCGGTTGCGCATCCGATGCCCCACTCGGTCGTGTATCTCGACGTTCGAGCGAACTCGGTGGCGGCGACGCTCGAGCTTCCAGTGAGCGATCTGGAACTCGCGTTTGGTCGGCCGGTCTCGAACGATCCGGCGATCGTTCAGCGTGACGGAGAGTCGCTGCGCCAGTACCTCGTGGACCACGTGCGGCCTGTGACCTCGGGTGGGATCGCGTGGCAGGTCGACGTGGAGGACTTGAACGTCGTTTCACGCGAAGGCGACGGAGGGCACGTCTACGAGTACTTGATCGTCTCGCTGAACCTCGTACCGCCGCGCGGCGCGTCTCCGCGATCGTTCGAGCTCGGGTACGACGTGATCGTTCATCTCGTCGTTTCCCACATCGCAGATGTCTATCTTCGGCCGAACTGGGCGCAAGGCACCGCTCCCGGGCCGTGGTTGCCGTTACCGGAAGTCCGAACGGATTCCCGTGTCGGGGGGATCTCCATGGTCGAGGTCGCGCTGTCGTCGTGAGTAGTCGTGGTTCGTCACTCAGTCGCGTCGAGTTCATCGACCACGTCGTCTCGAGTTCATCAGCCAGGTCATGATTGGTTCATGAGCTTGCTCGTGTCCCGTTTGTCGACCAAGTCACGTCCAGTTCATTCGTCTCCAGCTCATCACGCGTTCGTATCGAGGAGGAACCTATCATGTGGAATCGGATGAGAGCGCTCTTGATGCTGCTCCTCGTCGCTCTGTTGCTGCCGTCCCAGGCTGCTGCGTCGCTTCAGGACGTGGTGGACGCGGCAGACGACTTCAAGGCACTACTCTCGACCAGCCAAATCAATGAGCTAGAGCAGCCGTTCACCGAATCCCTCGCCGAGAAGTGGTCGAATCTCCCGTGTGGTTCGTCCTGTCGCAACGGGCTCGGGTTCGGTGATCTGGACGACGAGCAGCTCGAAGCGGCGAAGGCCGTCATCCGAACCGCAGCGGGTACCGCGCTGAGCGAGGGGTACTCGGAGTTCTGGCAGGTGGTCACCGCAGACAGCTTGCTCGGAACGGTGGCGGGCAACAACTACTCGAAGGACCTCTACTTCATCTCATTCCTCAACAGCCCGTCCACGTCGTCCCCCTGGATGCTCCAGTACGGGGGGCATCACATCGCGGTCAACATCGCGTACAACGGTGCGACGATCGGCGGAACGCCGATGTTCGTTGGAGTGGAACCGACGTCGTGGACGAACGGACTGGCCACGGCCACGCTGGAGAACGAGCACGACGCCCTCGCGGCGATGCTCGCGGGCCTCAGTGCATCGGAACTCTCGCAGGCTGCGCTGAGCGGCAGCTTCTCGGACGTCGTCCTCGGCCCCGGAAGGGATGGCGAGTTCCCGCTCACGCCGTCGGGGATCGCGTGCAGCAACCTGACCGCTTCCCAGCAGGAGCTGGTGTTGACGGCGATGGACTTCTATCTGGATGACCTCGACGCGGAGAGCGCCGCGTGGCTTCGCGGAATCTACGAGAGCGAGCTGGCGGATACCTACATCGGCTACAAGGGAACCGGAACCTCGGGCGTACCCTCCTCCTTCCTCGCGAGTCACGCGGACTACGTTCGGATCGACGGACCGAGCGTCTGGATCGAGTTCGTCTGCCAGAACGGCGTCGTCTTCAACCAGATCCACTACCACTCAGTGTGGAGGGACGAGGAACGCGACTATGGCGACTACCTCACGGCGACAACCTCGATCGACGAGGATCCCGTCGACTCATCGTCCCAGTCCGTCCTCGCCTTGTCGAACTACCCGAACCCCTTCCGTAGCGCGACGACTGTCGCGTTCACGTTGCGCGAGGAAGCAAACGTACGACTGGACGTGTTCGACCCGTCCGGCAAGAAAGTCGAGACCTTGGCCTCGAACGTGCTGTCGCCGGGAGCTCATGCCGTCGAGTGGAATGCGTCGGACGTTCCCGGCGGCGTCTACTTCTGTCGCCTCCAGGCCGGGTCGGAAGTGGTGACGCAGAGGATGCTCGTCGTTCGGTGACGCGTCCGGGTTGGGTGGCGGGTGAGAGTGCTCGGCAGTTGACGGCGGTATGGAGGGGATCCCATCGTCGGGCTAGATTCAGAAGTGTGGCCTGCGGGTCGCGCTCGCAGCGAAGCGGGTGCCAATCGAGTCCGGAAGGCGTCTTGATCGCCCAACTTGTTTCCAATAAGAGCACTAGCCCGTACCGCCCCCATCTAGGCCTCTGTCCAAACCATGAAAATCCCGCACCACATGCCCAATTTTCATGGTAATCTCCCGCCATGTTCGTCCGTCGCGAACGCCTCGAAGGCAGGATTCGAACCGCGCTCTCTCGGGCCCCGATCGTCGTATTGGTCGGGCCCAGGCAGTCCGGCAAGACGACATTGGCCCGGCAGCTCCTGTCGGTGGACTCGCCGAACTACTTCGACCTCGAGGATCCGACCGCGGTCGCACGTCTGGAGGAGCCTCGGACGGCTCTCGAACCACTCGACGGACTGATCGTGATCGACGAGGTTCAGCAGCGGCCGGACCTCTTCCCGATCTTGCGCGTCCTTGCGGACCGCGAATCGCGCAAGGCGCAGTTCCTCATCCTGGGAAGCGCATCCGGGGAGTTGATGCGGCAGAGTTCCGAGAGCCTCGCCGGCCGCATGGAACGGATCGAGGTCGGTGGATTCACCCTCGAAGAGTTGGGGAGTGAGTCGATCCGAACGCTCTGGCACAGGGGCGGGCTGCCGCGATCCTGGCTCGCATCGAACGACCACGACAGTTTCGTCTGGAGGAAGCAGTTCATCCAGACGCTTCTCGAACGGGACTTCCCCCAGTGGGGAGTGCGCGTTCCGTCGATCGCGCTTCTCAGGTTCTGGGCGATGCTCGCCCACTACCACGGACAGATCTGGAACGCATCGGAGCCCGCGCGCGCATTGGGTGTCAATCCTTCGACCACGCGTCGTCACCTGGACCTTCTGAGCGATGCGCTCGTCGTTCGTCAGCTCCAGCCGTGGTTCACGAACCTGGGCAAGCGTCAGGTGAAGTCACCGAAAGTGTACATCCGGGACAGCGGACTTCTCCATCAGCTGCTCGGGCTCGAAACGGAGAAGTCACTCCTCACGCACCCCAAAGTCGGAGCGTCGTGGGAGGGATTCGTGATCGAACAGGTGCTCTCCGCGGAAGTACACGATGAGGCGTGGTTCTGGGCGACTCATCAGGGGGCGGAGATCGATCTCCTCTTGCGTCGCGGAGACAAGATGCTCGGCGTCGAGTGCAAGAGAGCCGACGCGCCACGGATGACGAACTCTCTCAGGACCGCACGCGATGAACTCGGAGTCGAGCAGATCGCCGTCGTTTACCCGGGGAGCAAGCGGTACCCGATCGGGGACGGTGTCGAAGCCGTGCCGCTCGCCACGTTAGCGGAGCCAGGAACGCTGTTCGCATAGTCGCGTGGCCGCTCCCCTCACCTGATCCCAATACTCTCGAGAAACGCCGGATAGTCCACGTGCTTCCGAAGGTTCTCGCTCAGCCCGGGCCACCTCGTGACGAAGACGACCATCGGATCCCGCTCGTCGACGGCGCGCTTCGTCCACATCCGCATGTCGTCGATACGTCCGAGGGCACTTGCGACGTTGGCGAGTGAGAACGGCGGCACGTAGTCCTGCCGGTGTCTCGCCTCGAGTTCATCGTAGACGGCTTCCGCCAACTCTAGCCGGCCGGCGTTCGCGTACGCGACGCCGAGAGCTCCCAGGGTCCAGGTGTGACGCCCGAACATCGGAAGGATGGCGCGGGCCTCCTGGATGGCCTGGTCGTACCGGCCGGACCAGGCGTTGCACTGCACCAACACGTAGCGGGAGAGGTAGGAGTCGGGATGGAGTTCGACCGCACGTGCCGCACTTGGCACCGCCTCCTCCGCCCTCCCGGCGAGACCGAGGGTCAGGCTCCGCATCGAGATCGCCGTCACGTTGAGAGGGTCGAGATCGACGGCGCGACGCACCTCGGTCAGGATCTCCTCGATCCCTTCCGGTGTGGTGGACATCGTCGTGCAGAGCGCCCAGGCCGCCCGCTCGGATCTCGCGCGCGTGAGCCCGGGGTTCGCGCGCAGAGCCTGCTCCCAGTAGTCGAATGCGGCGGCGTGGTCCCGATCGAACTGGGCTGTGATGGTTCCGAGGGTGCTCAGGGCTTCCGCGGCGGTCGGATCGATCTGCAGAGCCCGCTCAGCCGAGGCCTTGGCTCGGGGCATGGACTCGTTGGGGTGTTCGAGTCCGTAGGTCGCGAGGAGGCGATGAGACTCGGCGAGGAGGGCGTGCGCGTCGGCGTAGTCCGGATCGCGTTCGATCGCGCGCTCGAGGAGGGACATCGCCTGGTAGACCGCACGTGCACGCTGCGACTGGAGCGCGAGCGCGCGAAGGTAGAGGTCGAAGGCTTCGAGATCGGACGTCCCGCGACGAACTGTTTGTCCTCCGCCTGAGGAAGCGAAGCCGAGCTCCAGCTTCGACGCGATCGCACCCGCGATGTCGTCCTGGATCTCGAAGATGTCGGTCATCTCGCGGTCGTAGCGTTCGGACCAGAGGTGATACCCGGTCGCCACGTCGACGAGCTGCGCGGTGATCCGAAGCCGATTGCCCGCGCGCCGCACACTTCCTTCGAGCACAGTACGCACCCGGAGCGTCTCGCCCACTACCTGGAGGTTCTCGCGCTCGTCCTTGAATGCAAAGGACGAGGTGCGGGCCGCGACACGGAGTCCGTCGATCCGCCCGAGCGCGATCATGATCTCTTCGGTGATCCCGTCGCTGAAGTACTCGTCGTCGGCACTGGAGCTGAGGTTCGTGAACGGAAGGACGGCGATCGATCGCTCATGGGTGGTGTGGAAGGTGCCCGAGACGCTGCGATCATC
The DNA here is from genome assembly GCA_020633975.1 of Candidatus Eiseniibacteriota bacterium. Lineage (GTDB taxonomy): Bacteria > Eisenbacteria > RBG-16-71-46 > CAIMUX01 > CAIMUX01 > JACKCR01. The sequence continues at coordinate 197,961 of JACKCR010000003.1, forward strand.
GCCGCCGGAGTTCGGGTCGCCACTGCGGGAGGTCGAGGCTGCGCTGTGAGCGGAGTCGGCACCCGCGGCACCCGCGGCAACAACGGCCCCGGCACCGGCGGTTCCCGCAGCAAGCGCGGCACCAGCACCGGCAGCGCCCACACCACCACCTGCTGCGGAGGCACCGGGGCCCGCAGCGCCGCCGCCGGCAGCAACTCCGCCACCGACATTGCCGCTCGCCGCATCTCGGATCGACTCGAGTTCCTTCCCCACTTCGGACAGCTGCTGCGGACGTCGGTCCCGGCTCTTCTCCAAACAGTGCCGAACGAGGCGGACGTAGCCGTCAGGCAGATCTTTCCGGAACTCTGCGATCGCCGGCGGATCGTCCCTCAGGATCGAAGACGCGAGTCCGGCGGGGCTCGCCCCCTGGAACGGGCGTCGTCCCGTGGCCATTTCGTAGAGGACGATCCCGAACGAAAAGATGTCGGTGCGGACATCGACCTCGAGACACTCGACCTGCTCCGGCGACATGTAGGGCACGGTGCCGACGAGTGTGCCTGGCGTCGTCTGGAGAACGGTGACGTCATCGAGTGACGGCCCACGAGACCGGTCGTACGACGGGTCGAGCGGCGCGCCATCCGCCGCGTCGTGCGTCGAGCCATCCGCCGCGTCGTGCGTCGAGCCGTGCTCCGAGCCGTGCGCCGAGCCGTGCGAGGTTTCGCCTTCGGGAAGCGCCGAGGATCCGCGCGTGGCCTTCGTCCCCATCGGCTGGGACTTCGCGAGCCCGAAGTCGAGAACCTTGATCCGTCCTTCGGGCGTGACCATGACATTCCCAGGCTTGATATCGCGATGGATCACACCCTTGTCGTGTGCGGCCGCAAGCGCATCGACGAGAGCGACGGAGACGCGCAGGATCTCGGCGAGAGACAGGCCGTCGGCCGGAATCACGTCGTCGAGCGTTCTGCCTTCGATCAGTCCCATGGTGAGAAAGTGGAGGCCGCCGGCCTCTTCCACCGAGTAGACGGTGACGATGTTCGGATGATCGAGCGAGGCGAGGAGACGGGCCTCGCGTTGGAACCGCTCCCGACTCTCGGCATGAGACGCCACAGCCGGCGGAAGGAGCTTCAGCGCCACGTCGCGATCGAGTCGCGTGTCCCGCGCGCGGTAGACGACACCCATCCCGCCCGAGCCGAGCGCGGATAGGATGCGATAGTGCGCGAGAGTCTGTCCGATCACGTGTGGTCCCCTTCCGGCTCCTGATTCGTGCTGGATCGCAAGGTGTTCGCCACTGCGATCGTCTCGCGCAATCTCTCGATCCGCCGGACGAGTTCCGATGCGGGCATCAGCGCCAGATCCTTCGCAATCGACTCGGCTTCGCCCAGAGTCGCACGCGCAGCGTCACCGTGCAAATCCTCCGCTTCGAGCTCTCCGCGCGCACAGAGAATCAACCCGAGTTCGATCCGGTCGTCGCTCTCCCGAAGGATCGCCTCGCTCTCGACGAAACGAGCGCGGGCGTCGTCCATCCGTCCGCGCATCCGGTCGATCTCTCCCAAGGTGCGGAGGTCACCCCCGACGGCCGTGCGGTCGCCGACTTCGCGATGGACGGCGAGCGCGGATTCGAGGTGTGCCTGTGCTTCGTCGAGCTGACCTTGGTCGGCCAGGAAGCGGGCGTAGCCGGAGAGCACGGCCGCCTCGCCGCCGCGGTTTCGAACTTCACGCGTGATCGAGAGCGCTTCCACATAGCACGCGCGGGCCTCCTCGGTCCGACCCTCCACGTAGTGGAGTGCGGCAAGGTCACCCAGAAGGTAGCCCTCGAAACGCCGCTCCCCTGTCTTGCGTGCGATGTCCAGCGCGGCCGTGGCGTGCTGAAGCGCGGTCTCTGCATGACCCTGGATCCGGTCGACGAGTGCCAGCGTGCTGAGCGAGTAGCCTTGTTGGACCTGGTCTCCCATTTCGCGTGCAATGCCGAGTGACGTCGTGCAGCGTTCCCGTGCTTCATCGAACCGACTCTGGTCGACGAGCAGGTTGCTGAGGGCGCTGAGGACCGATCCCTCACCCTCACGGTGACCAGACTCGTGGTGTATGGCGAGCCCCGCTTCGTAGTAGCGCTGCGCTTCGTCGAGTCGCCCCACCGTTGCATAGAGGACGCCTAGATTCCCGAGGTTGTTGCCTTCGAGGACACGATCGCCGAGTTCGCGGGCCAGCGCCAAGGACGCCTCCATGCCACTCATCGCATCCTTCACCCTGCCTTGACTCCCGGCGAGGATCGCCTTGTGGCTGGTGAAGTTCGCTTCGAGTCGACGGTTGCCCGTCTCGCGTGCGACAGACAATCCGGTCTCGTAGATCTCCTGTGCGCGCTCCACGTTCCCGAGCCGTCGCTCGGCATTCCCGAGACAGACGAGGACGCGTCCGCTCTGGGCGCGATCGAGAATCTCGACGACGCCTCTGCCGAGTTCCGCCGACGCTCCGAACGGACCACGGACCGTGATTGCGGCGTCGACGGCGTGATAGGTCGCCTCTGCCACTTCGGAGTCCCTGCGCGCGACTGCACGTCGACAGGCCGCGACGAGATTGTCCCGTTCGAGCTGGAGCGCAGCCTGCACCGCAGTTCCGTTGGGACCATGGATACCGTCGAGCAACGTGGGCGTGATCTGGGCGAAGTAGTTCCCGTGTCTCACTTCCACGTGTGCCGGGGACTGCGCGTCGCCCGGGATTTGGGAGCCGGAATCTCGCGCCTCCTGCACCGCATACTCCGCAGCGCGCTCGGCGGCATACTCCTGCACGGAAACGTACGTGTGGAAGCGAAGTGCGCCTTGCGCGACGTCGGCGCGGAGCCAACTCTTATCGACCAGTGACTGGATCACGTCGAGCACGAACGGATCCTCGTCGAACATCGAGAGGTCGACCACGGCTTCCGCAGCTTCCAGCGTGAACCCACCCTCGAACGTCGCGAGCTGAGCCATCGCAGATTGCTCGTAAGGACGAAGCAGTTCCCACGACCAGTCGAGCGTCGCTCGCAGCGCCTGATGACGTCCCTTCTTCCCTCCGGACAGCACGCGGAACCTGTCTTCGAGACGCGTCTGCAGCTGCTCCAGACTGAGCATGCGAAGCCTCGAAGCAGCGAGCTCGATGGCGAGAGGTAGACCGTCGAGACGACGTACGATCTCGTCGACGTGCTTTCGGTTCGTGTCGTCCACCTGGAATCCGGGACGGTGCGCCGCGGCACGGATCGCGAAGAGCTCTGCGCCCTGGGTCTCGGGATCGAGAGGACTCAGCGCGTATGCCGTCTCTTCGGGAAGCCGGAGTCGCTCCTGACTCGTGACGAGGAACCTCGCCGAATCCGCGCTCTTCAGCAACTCGCCGATCGTCGCGTCGGCGTGCTCCACCAGCTGCTCGAAGTTGTCGAGGATGAAGAGGCTCTTCCTTCGCCCGGCGAGCACGCTACCGAGATGTGCGATCGGGTTGCGCTGGTTGAGTGCGACGCCAAGCGTGGATGCGATGGCCGCTGCGATCCCGTCCGCAGTGCGGACTTCACTGAGGTCGCAGAACCAGACCCCGCCGGGCCAGCGGGAAAGGCTCTCCCACGCATACCTCAGGGCGAGCCGCGTCTTCCCCGTCCCGCCGGTGCCCTGGAGCGTGAGGAGACGACAGGCGGCGCCCGTTTGGCTTTCGGAGTAGAACGGAGAGTCGGCCCGGGCGTGAGCACCAACATGGGCGCCTGATGGGGTGACGGTTTGCGTGCCCGTTTGGACGACGGATTGCGTGCCGGGATGTGCCTCCGCGCCGGCGGAAACATCGGCGTCGGCTTCGAGCCGTGCCGCGATGGCGTCGATGTCCGCTCTCCGGCCGACGAACGCGTCCCGCTCCGGTGGGAGCGAGTGGCGTACGACCTGCACGGGCTCGTCTCGACCTTCGAGCGCGAGCACGACGTCTTCCGCACTCGCGTGACGCGCGGCCGGTTCTTTCGAAAGAAGACGGAGGATCGTCTCTTCCCAGCGGGCATCGACATCCACGAGCTCGCTCGGATTCGGCGGTTGGGACTTGACGTGCTCCCGCGCAGTCTCGATCGGAGTCGGTCCCGAGAACGGAAGACGTCCGGTCACCATCTCGAAGAGTACGACTCCGAGTGCGTAGAGATCGCTGGCCGGGCCGATGACGCCGCCTGTCACCTGTTCCGGGGACATGTAGGCGGGCGTGCCGACGATCGCGTGCCTGGAACGCGGTCGAGGTTGCGGCGCGGACTGCGGAGCCGATGCAGACACGTCGATTACAGACACGTCGATCGTGCTCTCGGGGTCGTTCGGGTTCATCAGATGGGTTGCGTCGGCGATGGGGCTCCCAGCGTCGGCCGGTCCCAATGCACGGCTCGCGTCATCGGCGGTCGTTGCGTTGGCCTTCGCACTTCCGTCAGTTCCGGCCGCGCGTTCCGGCATGACCGGCTCGTCCGGCTTGCGATCCTTCACCGTCATGGCCAGTCCGAAGTCGGTGATCACGGCCCGCTCACCGGAGTCCGTCGGCACCAGCATCACGTTCGCGCTCTTGAAGTCTCGGTGTACGACTCCAGCTCGGTGGGCGGCATCGAGCGCGTTCGCCATCTGTCTCACGAGCGGAAGCGCGACGTCGGTCGGGATCGCGCCGCTGTTTCGGATCCGCGAAGCGAGGGTATGTCCGGCGAGCAGCTCCATCGTGAGGAAGGAGACGCCGCTCGCATCGTCCCGCCAGAGGTCGAAGATCCTGCACACGTTCGGGTGGCTGACGGACCGGGCGAGGAGGATCTCCTGCTTGAAGCGTCGAAGCGCGGCCGGGTCCGATGCGATCTCGGGTTGGATCGTCTTGAGCGCGAGGGGCACGTCCAGATCGAGGTCATGGGCCCGGTAGACCTGACCCATCCCGCCCTGATCGAGGTAGGCGTCGATCCGGTACCGACTCGCTACGACGGCTCCGTCGGCGAAGCTCCGTTTCGGCGCACCGCGGTCTCGTGCGGCGACCGCACGCGTCGGCCCGCGGGAGTCTCCATCGTGTTGGGACGCACTTGTCATTCTCAACAGAGCTTTCAGGGAAGAACCGAGCCCGAGGTCACTCTCTTCGACCTCGCGAAGAGTACCATCGATGGAACTCCCGAGCGGTCGGATCCGGTCCGAAGTCGCTGGACCGGGCCCATGGACTTCAACACGACGGCTGGGGCCGCGGCCTCTGGTACCCGGTTTGAAGGCGGCGATCCGCGGGTCGACCGGCGATTGGCAACCTGGGTCAACACCCTGACCGCTCCGGTCAATACCTCGGCGACTGCCTCCTCCTATGGTCCCTCCATGCAACTGACGGCTGACCCGAAGCCAAACCTTGAACCGATTGCGAGGAGACCAATGTCCAACGTCAACAACAACGTCAACAACAACGGCAACAACAACGGCAACACGGACACCAACCCGAACGCCAGCAGCCGTACCAGCGGCAACGCCAACGCCAACTCCGTGGCACTTGTCGTCGGAGCTACTGGAAAGACAGGTCGTCGCGTGGTGGAGCGTCTGCGCGCGCGTGGAATCGAAACGAGAGAAGCGTCACGCTCCGGTAGCACGCGGTTCGACTGGAACGACCGTGGCACCTGGGCGCCGGCACTCGAGGGAGCGAACCTGGCCTACGTGACGTACTCTCCGGACCTCGCCGTCCCCGAGGCCGTCCCTGCGATCCGCGCATTCGCCCGACTCGCCGCCGAGCGAGAGATCGAGCGATTGGTCCTTCTCTCCGGGCGTGGGGAGGAGGAAGCCCAACGGTGTGAGGAGATCGTGAGAGAGACCAACCCGCGTTGGACCATCGTCCGGGCGAGCTGGTTCAGTCAGAACTTCAGCGAGGCGTTCCTCCTCGAGCCTCTTCGCCACGGCGTGCTCGCCCTCCCCGCTGGCGAGATTCCGGAGCCGTTCGTCGACGCCAACGACATCGCCGATGTCGCCTCGCGCGCGCTCGCCGAGGAGGGACACGAAGGAGAGATCTACGAGGTGACCGGCCCGCGCCTACTCACCTTCGCCCAGGCGACCCAAGAGATCGCGGCTGCCACGAAGCGCGACATCCGCTACGAGCAGGTTCCTGTCGATGTGTTCGTGGAGGGGATGCGAGGCCATGGTATCCCCAGCGAGATCGTGTCCCTCACCCGCTACCTCTTCGAGACGGTGCTGGACGGGCGGAATGCACAAACCGCCGACGGCGTTCGCCGTGCTCTCGGCAGGGCGCCGCGTGACTTCTCGGAGTATGTCCGGAACACGGCGTCCACCGGGGTCTGGGCGGAGCCGGCGAGTGCAGCTGTATGAGCAGCGTGAACGAAGAAACGATGCGCCGCTTCGTCGACGACGTTCTCAACGGGAGGAACCTCGCGTCTCTGGACGAGCTCGTCGATCCAGACTACGTCTACCGGGCGCCGGGAGAGGAGCTGCGGGGACGCGAAGGCCTGGCAGCTCTGCTGGACGGCTACCGTTCAGCCTTTCCGGATCTCGAGATCGCGATCGACGAGCTGGTTTCCGGAGGCGACGCGACCGTCCTCTCCTTCACACTCACCGGAACACACCGCGGGGATCTCCTCGGCCACGCACCCACGGGGCATCGCGTCAGAGTCCACGGTATGGTTCGGAGCCGTTTCCGAGACGGACGGATCGTCGACGAGTGGGAGTTGATCGATCAACTCTCCCTGCTCCAACAGCTCGGACTGATGAAGATGGAGGACTGAGACGAAACCCCTGAGTCGGCCTGGCCGGACGGCGGGACGGAGGGTATCCTGACCGGTACCCTTCGTTCACCGTGCGATCGTTCGATCGACCTTCCTTGGACACGCCATGGGTTTCGTCACGTCCATCTTCCCGCGCCGGATGGTGCAGGCCGCCGGGAACGCCGTCGACGGTGGGGCTCTCCTCCGCTCGATCGGCCTCGACCCGGACGACCCTCTCGATGTCACCCAGATGGTCTCGGACGACGCGTACTATGGGTTGCTCGAGCAGATCGCGGAGCAGATGCCGAATGGTCACGAGCTTCCGCTCCGCGTCGGCGCTCTCATGAGGCCGGATGACTACGGCGCACTCGGGCTCGCCTGGAAGTCGGCCCCGACCATCCGCCATTCGCTCGAAAGGGTCGAGCGGTACTGCAGGCTCTGGACCGACAATCTGACCTACGAACTCCGGGACGAACCGGGAGGCGCACTCTTCCTCCTCCACCGCTTCGGGGAACGGCGGCTCGGGATGCGTCTCTCCAACGAGGCGACCCTGGCCAGCGCGACGTCCCTCGTCCGGCAGACCTCATCGAGCACCTTCCGTCCACGGGAGGTCCACATACAGCACGCGGCTCCGGAGATCATCTCGGCCCACGAACGCTACTTCGGCTGTCCTGTCCACTTCGGATCCGACAAGGACGGGCTTTCCATCTCGGACGAAGCGCTCGAACAACCGAACCACTTGGGCGACGACGGCATCTCCCAGTTCCTCCTCGGACACCTCGACGCAGAGATCGAGGCGATCGGAAGCGTGGAGCCGCTGCAGCACCTCCTCCAGCGGGTCGTCTCCCAGGCACTGAGCGAGGGCGTCCCTCTGATGTCGGACATCGCACGCCGACTCGCGATGAGCGAGCGGACCCTCCATCGGCGTCTCTCGGAGCAGGGCCTCTCCTACAAGACCGAGGTCGACGCCGCACGCCAACACCTCGCCAAGAGTCTGCTCGGACAGCCGCGCTACACGCTTTCCGAGGTCGCCTTTCTCACCGGATTCTCCGAGCAGAGCGCATTCTCGAGAGCCTTCAAGCGGTGGACCGGGGAGACGCCGGCGTCGTATCGACAGGCGTCCGTTGCGGACGGTGGCTGACGGTCTCTTCGTGCACGGCCGGTGAACGACGTCGCGTCGTCTGCCTGTAACATATCTCGCCAGAAACCCTGGCTCTGTGTACTATGTAGATCCCTCTCCTGACCATCCGGACCCCCATCCTCAGGACTAGGTCATGACAAGAATCGCCTCCCCTACCTCGCTGCGGCTCGCCGTGTGTTTCGCCATCGGATTCGCGGCCACCACACTGACTTCTTGCTCCTATCAAACGACCAGCGTGCACAATGCCGACGTGGACCAGCTCCGCGCGTCGCCGCCCGGGCGCACGGCTCTGATCGGTCTCTTCGTCCGGACGAACTACACGTACCCCACGGAGGAAACCGGCAAGGAGGACCAACTGCGGTCGTTCGAGTTCCACCTCGACGCGAGCCAACCCTACAACCCATACGAGAGCGCTCCCGATTGGGCTCGCGAGAGGTTCATCATCCCCGCGACGCGGACGGATGCGTTCACCTCGTCGTCGGACGGCCGGAAGGCTGTCACCCTACTGGAAGCCTATTGCACAGCCCGCAACGACCTCGAACCCGTGCGGTTCTTCGAGCAGGAACCGACCGGATTCGGCCGGAAGCGGTTCATCGAGCAGCGGAACGCAATCGTGGATACCTTGGCGATGGTCGCGCACGCGTACATCGCGGAATCGTTGGAAGAGTATCTGTCGGACTCGTCGAACCTGCTGGGCGAACTCGTCCCGCTGGACGACGCGGTCACCCGTTTGCTCGGGGGTGGAGATCCGACTCTCTACGACCGGCTCGTCGCCACGATCCAACGGGAGGGAGTTCTCGATCGACCCGACCGGATCGCCGCCTGCGAACTGCTCGGAGTCGACGCCCTACTCTTCGTCGCCAGTTCGTACGACTACGTTTCCATCCTTCACACGAGTCAGTACGGTTCCTGGATCAACTCCGCGATCCGCGTGGAAACCGATGCCGCTGTGTTCGACCGCGACCACGACGAGCCTGTCGCCACCGTTGGGTTCAACCGAGTGCATGAGGAGCACCTCAAAGGCCTGCATGACGTCGGAAAGCTCGTGAAGGAAGGCCTGACCGGCAAACTCGCTGACGACATCCGCGTCCCGAGGTCGCATCTCGGGATGTAGGCGCTTTCGGGCTCGCGGAGTCTGCGTCCCGAACGCTCTCAACGTGGAACTACCCGACGGATGGTGCGCCTGAGCGAGGCGTTGACTGCGGATCACTCTCAACGTGGTAGTGCCCGGCGGATAATCCCCCGGACCGCGGCGTCACGCTGCGGATCAGTCTCAACGTGGGAGTCCTCGGGTCACGTCGCATTAGCTATCGTGAACCCACGCCCCCTCGCCGCCGCTGGAATCTACTGGTCATCAACGCAACTCACCGCGGGGTTCGGGGTAGAAGGCCAACACTACCGCGCGGGATCGGCCTCCAACGTACGTCGCCCGGTAGCATCCTGGGGCAACACGAGAAGAGGCAACCACCTGATGAGGCCAATCCGTCGCCGATCCCGCAACGCAACCCTACTGTTTCTACTCCTCCACGCGGTGACCGCTTCCCGGCCCGCCACTTCCGCCGAGATCGATGGACACGAGTTCGCGAATCACGTCCGGGTGGGTGACCGGGACCTGATCCTCTACAGTGCGGCGGTCCGAAAGGCGACCTTCCTCAAGGTTCACGTCTACACGATCGGCCTCTACGTGCCGCCAGGCTCGATCGACCGGGACCCGATTCACTCCGACGCGACCGAGTCGGAAAGACCAGGCGCCGGTGCAGCGGATCGGAACGAACTCGACGACCTCGCGGAAACCAAGGCACTCGTGATGACCCTCCTCCGGGACGTGAAGAGCGAGAAGCTCGCCCACTGCCTTCTCGGAGACTTCCGTCGCGCGTGCGGCGATTGCGCCGAACCGCTGCTGTCCGATGCCGAGCGCCTGGCGCAGCGGCTTCCGGATCTCAGCGAAGGAGACCGGATCACCTACGTGATCGAGAACGGGACGGTCGACGTGCTCATCAACGAGGAGAGCATCGGGCTCCTGGAAGGAGAACCGGCGACTCTGGCGGTGCTCGACGCGTTTCTCGGAGAGACCGCGCCGAAAGACGTGAGGGAGGCGCTCCGCACGTCACGATGGGACTTGGCGGCGGCCACCGAGCGCCGCGACTGAGTGAATCGCGGCGAACACGCCCCTGGGTCGATGCCCGACACGTCCGCATTTCAGACGACCGTGTTTGAGACGCCCGCGCCTTAGACGGCCGTACCTCTGACGTCCTACCCGAGATCTCCACGGCTGTATCAGTGTCCCGACGGATCCGTGAGTTGGAACCAGTTCCCGTCGGGGTCTCGGAAGGTGAGGCAACCGGGCCCATCGTCGCCTTCGAACCGGACGCCGCGGCCTCGAAGCCGCGCGGCCTCGGCGGCGAGATCATCGGTGTAGAGAACGAGTGCCGAGAGCGAATCCCGATAGGTCTGGCCGGCTCGGCGCCCAGTATCGCCCGGATTCGTGTCTGTAGCGTCGTCCGGATTCATGTCTGTAGCATCGTCTGCGTTCGTGTCTGCAACATCGTCCGCGTTGGTAACTACGGGACGGCCAGGGCGGAGAAGTATCTCCATACCTCCGAGCTCGAACCAGAGGATCCGTCCTTCGGCCTGCTCGCTCACGAGGACGGCGCCGAGAACCTGCTCGTAGAACACCCGGGCCGCAGCGATGTCTTGGATGAAGAGCTCAACGTGTCCGAAGCGCATGACGACCTCCTTCGGCGAGGATGTCCTCCGCACTGTCGCAACGTCAACCACACCCTTGTCAGGCAGGAGCGGCAGTCTCAGCCTCGTGGCCGCTTGCCGGGCTCTCGAGTTCTGCTTCTCGGATCCGCGCGGCGTCGGCCGCGGGCGGAGCACCGAAGAGGCGGGAGTACTCTCGATTGAACTGGGACGCACTCTCGTACCCGACCTGGAACGCGGCCTCTCGCACCGACAGACCTTCATAGACCAGGATCTTCCTGGCCTCGAGCAACCGTAGCTCCTTCTGGTACTGGATCGGACTGAGGCCTGTGACCCGCTTGAACTGTCTATGGAACGTGGTCCAGGACATTCCAGAATCCGCGGCAAGGAGCCGGACGTCGATAGTCTCGGAGTACCTCTCCCGGATGGTCTGGATGGACTCGTGCACACGAACGCTGGACCCGCCTTCGAAGCCGCAGAGCCGAAGCCTCGCGCCGTCGGGGCCGCTCAGAACCCTGTACAGAATCTCTCGCTCATAGACGGGACCGAGTGCTGGAATGGCCTCCGGAGTTCGAACAAGTCGGAGCATCCGACACCAGGCGTCGACAAACTCGTTGGACGGCGTTACCGCGACGAGCCTCTCCGCAACGGCGCCGCGGGGTTCCGCAGGGAGGACCCGCAGCAGCTCCCGTAGCACGGAGTGGTTCAGCCGCAGACCGAGCGAGAGGTAGCCGTCGCCCTCCTTCCCGGAACGAACAGATCCCGTCGCCGGGACATCCGACGGGATGACGTAGTACGACGGTCCCTTTGCGTCGACGGTGTGTCCACCGATCGAGATCGTCTTCCGCCCGAACACCGTGAATCCCAGAATCGGTTCGTACACTGCAGCGAGTTGATGCGGCGGGACGTCTCCTCTCGTCAGCATGACCCCAGGGAGCCCGGAGTCCGCCGGCCATGCGGGCACCTCACGCGTCAACCGGGCGATCTCGCGAAGCGCTTGGCCCATCTCTCGGACACTTGCCATGAGGTACTTTTAGGCTATTGCCCCTGCTGAACCAAGCCGATTCTGACCCAAACTCCCCGGATTCGGTACGTTTAGGCACTCCATGCGTACCATCGCATCTAGCCGCGACACCCTCCTCCAGCCGAAAGTGACTTCACGATACGACTGCCACTGGAGTGCAAATGGAGGACGAGATGAACATCGCGATCGTGACCGGGGGAAGCAACGGAATCGGCAGAGCTACGGCGCTCGCACTGGGCCGGAGAGGAGTCGGTGTGATCCTCACGTATCACTCCCATCCGGAGCGGGCGGAGGAGGTAGTCCGCGCGGTCGAGGCGAACGGTGGTGCCCGCGCCGTCGCCCTGCCGCTCGACCTCGCGAATCGCGCCACATTCGAGGCGTTCGGCGACAGCGTGAAACACGAGCTCGCTCGGGTGTGGAGCAGAGAGACCTTCGACTACCTGATCAACAACGGTGGCGTCGGGGGCCCAATGATGCTGGACGAGATGACCGAAGAGTACTTCGACAGGATTCTCGAGACGAACTTCAAGGGTGCTGTCTTCCTGACGCAGCGGCTCGTCCGATCGATGGAGGATGGCGGCGCGATCGTCAACACCTCGAGTTCTTCGAAGAACCAGTCGTTTCCCGGGTACTCCGTCTACGGTTCGCTCAAGGCCGCACTCTCTTCCTGGACCCGCTATGTCGCCAAGGAACTCGCGCCGCGCCGGATCCGGGTGAATGCGGTGTCTCCTGGGCCGACCCATACGAACTTCGGCGGCGGTGTGTTCGACCGTCACCCGGAGGTGATCCAGCCACTGGCTGAGCAGTCTGCCTTCGGAAGGATCGGAACGCCGGAGGACGTCGCGAAGGTCATCGTGAACCTGCTATCGGACGACTTCGGCTGGGTCACAGCCCAGGACATCGAGGTTTCGGGCGGCCATTTGCTGTAGGCCGGGACCGGCCGCCGGCTGAGCTACCTCGAGCCTTGTGCCACCCACCAAACACTTGTGCGCCCGCCGGTCGATCCGCTCATCCGATGGATCTTCTGTCCTAAACAACCGGCGTAGTGGTGACGAGTAGGAAATGTTCCAGCAGCTCCTGCCCGCCACCACTTGTACACGAATCCAGACCTCACACCAGCCCTCTGGACTCTGGAGGTGGAACTTGACCATTGGCCGCCGTCTCCTTCTCCTTCTTTTCATCCCCATTGCCGCGCTAGCTATTGGGGGGATACGAGAGATCCATCAGAAGCGCGCCCATCTCCGAGAAATGACCAGGATCGACCACGCGGTCGATACGTCGGTTCTCATCGGCGATCTCGTCCATGAGACGCAAAGGGAACGAGGGCTCTCCGCGGGGATGCTGGGCAGCGGCGGCACTCGGTTCCGCGACGAGCTGTCGAAGCAACGCGATCTGACAGACGGCCGCCTGGAGGCGGCCCGCGATGGTGTCCGGCTGATCTCTTCGAAGGAGTCCAGCTCGGCCGAAAGCAGAGTCTCCGACCTTGCCCTTCAGGCACTGGCATCCTTGGACCTGATCAGTGAAGTTCGGAGCGGAATCGACGACCTCAGTGTTCCCACCCCTCAGGCCATCGGCTTCTACACAAACGCGAACTCTGCCCTCCTAGACGTGGTCGCCAAGATGGCGACCTTGACTACGGAGCAGACGATCTCGATGCAGGTCCTGTCCTACGAGCTGCTCCTGAAGGCCAAGGAACGTGCGGGAATCGAACGCGCCGTTCTCACGAACACGTTCGCCGGTGATCGATTCGGTCCCGGCATGTATCGGAAGTGGGTGCAGCTGGTGAGCGAGCAGAGCGTCCTCCTTGCAGAGCTCCGAGCGTTCGGATCGAGTGAAACACAGGCGGCCCTCGACGACCTCTTCGGCGAGGACTGCGCCCGCCAAGTCGATGAAATGAGGAGGATCGCGGAGGAACGAGCGGCAGAAGGTACCTTCGGGGTCGACTCCGCACTTTGGTTTCAGACCATCACGGCCAAGATCGATCTCTTCAAACAGCTGGAAGACGACATGGCCGGGGCCCTCGAGGAACAGGCAGCCGAGGAAGCTCGCCTTGCGAAACGGAGTCTGGCTACTTTGATCGTAGGGGTGGTCCTCCTCCTCGGAATCGCCGCCGCGACGTCGCTCCGCCTCGTTCGATCCCTCACGACCCGCATACAAGCGCTCAGGAAAGTAATCCTTCGGAGTGAGAACGACAACGACCTGACCCTGCGAGCGTCGGAGTCGGGTACGGACGAGATTTCGGGGCTCGGAAGTAGCTTCAACCGCCTCGTCATGCGGCTCGAGTCGATCGTCCACGAGGTCGAAACAGCGAGCGAGAGTGTCGCGTTTGCCTCTGCCCAGGTCGCGACGAGCACCGAGGAGTTGAGGAACGGCATCCACGATCAATCGGATCGCATCCTTGCGATGAGCGCGGCAATCGAAGAGATGGCCGCGAGTGTCGAAAACATGGCGACCCGGGCCACCACCGCGACGAACGAGGCACAGGCCTCCGGGGAGCGCGCGGCGTTGGGCAATGCCGTCGTCGCCGACACGGAGGACGGCATGACCCGGATCGATCGGGTTGTCACAGCGGGAACCGAAGTGGTCACCGACCTCGGCGCCAAGGCCGAGGAGATCTACGGGATCGTCGAGGTCATCAACGAAATCGCTGACCAGACCAATCTACTCGCCCTCAACGCGAGCATCGAGTCTGCCCGTGCTGGGGAGCACGGCCGGGGATTTGCAGTAGTTGCGGATGAAGTCCGGAAGCTCGCGGAACGAACGGTCCGCGCCACGCACGAGATCGAAGGGGCTGTCACTTCGATCCAGCAGCGAGCGGGCCTGGCTACCGAGCGGATGCGGGAAGGAACCAAGGAAGTCACCCAGGGAGTCGAACTCGCCCGCCAGGCGCGGGAGAGCCTTGAATCGATCGTCGCGGCGTCCGCCGGAGTCAAGGATCAGGTACAACTCATCGCAGACGAAGCCCGCGAACATGCGACGGTGGCACAGGACGTGGCCCTGAACATCGACGCCATCACTCAGGTCTCCCGCCGAGCCAGCGAACGCACGGACCAGACGACCCAGGCGGCAGTGGACCTGTCGCGCCAGGCCGAGACACTCCAGCGCCTCGTCCACCAGTTCAAGACGAACGATCAGCGGACATCGCGCAGAGCTTCCTGAAAGGACCTTGGCAGCCCGCCGCTACGGGCGGCGGGCGCGCTGCTTGGCCGAGACCGACTTGATCACGAGGGGCCCCTTCCCCTTCGGGTCCAGCGGCACCTTTGCGGCGGCGAGCGCCTGCTCCATCAGATCTCTCACTGCTGCTTCGTCCAGCATGGCAGCCGACTCCACCGGGATGAACCGGTTCGTACTTCCGCTTCCCTGCAGGAGGTCGTGTGGATCCTCGAGATTCACCTTCCCGCCCTGGAGAAAGCAGAGCAGCACCCGCTTCGGATAGACAGCGATGGAGAAGATCGCATCGGAGGTCCGTTCGCTCGGGCCGAACCCGATCGCGAGCGCATTGTAGTTGTCGTACACGAGCTGAGTAGCGCTCGGTAGACGCTTCCGCATCTTCGCGAGCGTCGCGCTCGCTATGGCCGCAACCTCCGGCGTGAACTTGGCGATGAAGCTGTCGAGCTGCGCCTTGGGTTCCATCAGTGAGCCCCCTTGCCATCGATCGAGTCGCCCGACCCCCGGGAACTTCGCAGGTTCCGCCTATGAGAGTGGCCTGATCTCCAGGGTACCGGGTAGCCGAGGATCACGACCATTAGGAATCGAGTATCTGGTGTCCCGGGCGGGCAGCAGGATGGCCTTCAGGGGGAATGTCGGCCGGACTGGCAGACCGGCAACGCTATGCGCGGGAGTCTCGCTTCTTCGTGGTCGGCGGGAGAGATGGCGTGTTCCCGCAGACGAGCGGCCTCCGTGTATCACCCGCGTGCCTCGAACGACAACCAACAGGTACCCTCCTCGACACCCAAACCAGTCCGCAACTGGAGCACACACTCGTGCGCATCGTGTCCGTCGCCGTGACGCTGTCCGTCGGGCAGCTGTCCTTGGGACTGCTCGCGTCCGCGTTCTTCACTCCGTCCGAGGCCGCCACCACTCCGATCTCTCTCGAGCGGATCGTGTCCGCCCGGTCCGAAACCCAAGTGACTGCACAGGATGAGAGAGTCATCGCCGAGGACTTCGTCATCATGACGGAGCTCGGGGACCTGACGGACGACCGGCAGTCCTCACTCAGCGAAGGGCAATCGAACACCTGGAACTACGCCTCGCAGGAGTCGTTCCTCTCCCCCGAGGTCTTCTCGGTTCGGGGCTCGGTCGAGGGATTCTCGCACAACGACGAGGAACTCCTCATCTGCCAGTCGTCTCCGGTGACCCGGGTCATCTACGACTTCGAAGTCGACACGGTGACGCCGTATCGGTTCACCGGCGTGCTCGACGGCACGGGCGGGGGATCCGTCGTCTTCCGATTCGATCAGCTGTTCGTGGGGGAGAACGTCTTCCTCGAGTTCACGCAGAGCGGGTCGATCCCGATCGACTTCGCAGGAGAACTCGAGCCGGGCAGGTACCTCCTGCGCCTCGAAGTGTCGGCCTACATCTCGCCGGGGACGGACCAGACGGGGGCCTTCGGCATTCAGGGAGTCTTCGGAAGTACGACCGACGTCATCGATCCGGCATTCGACCTGGGCCTGACCGCATCGATCTCGCCGAACCCGATCCGAGACAGCGCGTGGATCTCGTTGGGACGGTTGGGAGAGAACGCACGCTCACTCTCCATCGTCGACCCGAGCGGGCGCGCGGTTCGTTCCCATTTCTTGGACGGAGCCGAGCGTCTCTTCTGGGATCGCCGGGACGATCGCGGACGGGTCGTACCCGCGGGCGTCTACTTCGTCACGGTCGATGGCACGACACGAGGCCGGGCCGTCGTGATCCACTGAGCACGGCTACCAGGGGCCGTCCCGCGTCACGTTGACGAACGAGTCGCCGTCCAACCGGAACGTGCCCCCAAATCCTCCGCACCAGATCCGTCCCCGATCGTCCTCGGCGATGCACATGGCGACGCCCGTATTCACGCCATCGGCTTCCGAGAAGTTCGCGAACGAAGAACCGTCGTAGCGATAGACCGCCAGTCCGTGGGCCGATATCCAGATATTGCCGGATCGGTCCTCATGCACGACGCCCACCGCGATGTCGGGTAGGCCGCCCGATGCGGAGACGCTCACGATGGAGTCGCCGTCGTACCGCAGAAGCCCCTTGGTCGTTCCGAACCAGAAGTCGCCGGAACGATCCTCCATGATCGATCGAGTGTAGGTGACGGACTCGTCGTCCATCATCGAAACCCTGGAGACGGTGGTCCCGTCGTAGGTGAACACCGCACCTTCGGCAGCGAACCACATCCTGGAATGGCTGTCCTCCACGATGGACCAGACGATGTGAGGGCTCGTGACTCCCTTGTCCGGATCTGGAGTGCCTTCGGGCAGGTCGAACGGTGTGAACGTACTCCCATCGAAGACGTCGACTCCTGCGAACGTCCCGACCCAAACGAGACCCGTGCGGTCTACGCAGATGGACCACACGTCGTCACTCCGCAGCCCGTCGTCTTCGTAGTAGGTCGTGAAGTTCTGCCCGTCATACTTCGCCACGCCCCCGGTCATACCGATCCAGAGGCTGCCATCAGGAGCCTCCGCGATGGATTTGATCGTCACTCTCTGACCGAACGTGTCCTCGAGTTCGAAGTACGAGAGGGAGCTCGCATCCTTGCCGGCGGAGCCGTCGTACCTGGCCAGGCCGTTCTGCGTACCGAACCACATGTGGCCGTGGCGGTCCTGGAAGATGTCGCGAACGACTCCGCTGATCTGGTTGCCTTGGGACTCCTTGATGTGAGGATCGGTCTTGAACTCGGGAAGCCCGACCGCCGAGACGACGATGTCAGCTTCACGGACCGTCTTCGCGGCAGATGCGAGGGCCGGAGACAGAAGAATGAGACCAGCCGGGAGAAGGACGTGAGCGGCGACGAAGGCAGCTGGAAGCAGGACTCGATTGGCGACGAAGAAACCAATGGCAGCGTCGCGGGCAGGCGCGGACCGCCTTCGGGAGCGCCACGGCATCCATTGGGGTCTCAAGTGTTCCTCCGGCGGTGCATTGCGGGTGGGACGTGGCAATGCAAAGAGTACAGGGAGGGTAGGATCCGGTTCCAGCGGACGACGTTCGAGGGCGAAAGAGCAGAACTCACCCGGGATGTTGCTCCATCCGCCAAGGATCGTGTGAGGGCCCTCAAAGAGCAGGGCATCTCACACGATTGGCGGTTTGGAGAGTGCGCCGTGCGCGCGAGGCTCGTCTCAGCGAACGACGAGCTTCCTGACCGCAGAGCCGGATTCCGATTGCAGACGGACGAGATACACCCCGGCCGCCAGCTCCGGTAGGGCCACATCGTGGAGTCCTGCGCCCAGCACCGCAGAGAGCGGAGTCGCGATACGGCGCCCAGATGGATCCACGATCTCGAGTCGGACGGATTCTGCGTTCGGGAGGCTGAAGCGAGCGACACTCGCCCCGGCGGTAGGATTCGGCAGCAGGGTCTCGAACGACAGCGTCGCTGCTAGCGAGCGCGTGTCTCCTTCCGATCCTGGCGCTGAACTCGTGTTCCCTTCTACCAGGGAGATCTCACGCAGAACCGGCGACATCGAGGAGTCGCTCGACGTCAGGAGTACCTTGTACTGTGCGTAGCGTGTTCCGGGATCGAGGATGCCGGCGAGCGAACCGGGGCTCGTGATGTCCGAGGACCAGGGGCCGAGGTCGTTCGGATCGTTGCTGCTGCGCACCTGCACCGCGAGATCCGTCGACGCTGGAACGAGCGACTCCCAGTCGATCGAGCTCCAGTCGGTCGGTTCGCCTGCATCGAGCACTAGGGACTCGAGTTCCCCTGCGCCGCGGAACGACGTGATCTCGGCGCGGTGGATCCCGGAGACGTCTCCGGCGAAGCTTCCCTCTTCGGTGTAGATCGCCTCCAGTGCTCCGTCTCCGTCGATGTCGGCGGCAAGAGTGGCCTGGCTGTTGTCGTGGTCTTCTTCGATGAGTCGGACGTCGAATCCGGCGCCCGAACTCAGGTTGCGGAACCAAACGGTGAAGGAGACGTCACTGCCGGGGCTCGTCGCGAGGATGTCGAGACTCCCGTCGCCGTCGAGATCTGCCAAGTCGACATCGGAAGCTCCCGGGATCTGACCGACCGCGTGACCGGCCCAACTCAGCCCGACTCCATCGAGGTTCTCGAACCAGGCGACCGCGACGGCATTGACTCCTGCCGCGACGACATCGAGATCGCCGTCGTCATCCACGTCGCCCACCGAAACCGCATTATCGGTCGTGGTGAATCCGATGATCACGTGCTGAACCCACTGGGTGGCGTCGCCCGACGTGTTCTCCCACCAGACGACGTTCTGCTCGCCGTAGGACGTCCCGACGACGTCGAGGTCACCGTCCTGATCGAGGTCGGCTGCCGCGACTTCGATCGCGTCCGAATAGTTCTCATCGATCCGGTGCTGCACCCAGGAACTGCCACCGTCTACGTTCTCGAACCAGTAGACGTCGTCGTTCTCGCTTCCGAGATAGGTCAGTGTCGAACAGCCGAGGACGTCCGGATCCCCGTCGCCGTCCATGTCGGCAGTGGCAGCCATTTGTGTTCCGTAGAAGTTCCCCGTGCTGATCGGGTGCTTGCTCCAGGTCATCGCGTCGCCGTCCACGTTCTCGTACCAGACCCACCGACCGTTGCGCTGCGGATCCCCATAGAAAGCGGACGCGACGATGTCGAGATCGCCGTCGCCGTCGATGTCTTCCGACGTGATGCCCCAGCCGCCGTAGAAGTCGGAGTCCACCTCGTGCTCGGTCCAGCCGACACCGTCACCAGCGTTCTCGTACCAACGAACCTTGCCCGTCCCGGGGAAGCTCGTGAGGGCGAGTGCGGTCATGAGGTCGACGTCTCCATCACCGTCGAGATCACCGGACGCGACGGAACGACAGAGAGGCGCGGCGCTGGTAACAAAGCCCGTCTGTGGAGCGATCGGAAGGGAGCTGAGAGCGAGCTGGCCTGGGATGGCGCGCCAACTCACACCCGTCGAGCTGAGGAACTCGTCTGCCCACTCGGAGACGGGAACAGCTCCATCGACTCCTCCTACCCAGTCCGACTGCGGATGTGTCGATGCAAGTGCAGAGCCACTCGCGCCGAGAACCAGGAGCGGAATGACGAACTGCAGCGAGAGCATGACGAAACAGACACCAAAGTGCCGCCGCTGGACTGCGAGCCTACGCAGAGGGTCTCGTGCCGACGGGCGGCAGCACGGCGATGTGGATTCGGTGGGGATCACGGATACGCGAGTCGTAGAAACGTGCGCCATTGTGAGGCTCCTCTTCGAGGGGGCGATGAGGGCGGCGCGAAGGTGCGTAGCATCTCCCCGGCAGGACTGGGCGCCGACCGTCCCTTCGGGTACCGATTCGGGAACGTCGTGTGACCGACCAAAGGCCGTCGACGTCGCTCCAAGCCCATTCGACGTCGCTCCAAGCCCGCGTGGCTCCAGGCCCAGGCACCTTGGCTCGAACCCGGTCCACGTGCCTCAAAGCTCCCAGTACGTACCGAGAGGTGTATCATCGTCCCCGGCGCCCCATCTTCTCCACAGGAGTCGGCGCTCCGGGTCGCCTCTCCCTCGGGAGGGGGAGTCGACGTTCCAGGTGGGGTGTCCGTCGACCCCGAACTGGAGAATCCTCGTGAAAACAATCGTTGCCGTGCTCCTTGCCACGCTCTCACTCTTCCTCTCCGTCGCCGAACTCCAGGCCCAGTCGACACTGGCTTTCGAGCAACCACCGGATCCTTCGGGCGGAGTCATCCTGTCCTCCTGGTACTTCCCGGATGGTACGGACTCGGACTCGTACGCCTACGATAGCTTCGTAACGGATGTGACCGGTCCGATCACGGAGGTTCGCTGGCGGGGCGGGTATCAGTACACCGGCTACGGACTGGTCAACGACTTCTCGATCACGTTCTACGCCACCAACTCGACGGGCTCGCAGCCTCTCTGCGGTCTTCCCGAAGACAACGACGTCTACCTCGCCAGGTACATGGTAGGAAGCAACGCAGGTGAGACTCCTGTCGGCTCGTTCGGCGGGATCGCGATGTACGACTACCACTACGAACTCCCCCAGCCCTTCCAGGTGGAAGCGGGCGTCAAGTACTGGGTCCGGATCGAAGGATTCACGGCAGGCCTACCATTCTGGGGACTTTCCCGCGCGACGGGCGGAGACGGAAGCCACTTCGAGTACAACAACCACATGTTCCGCTTCTTCCCCCACGACGAGGCCTTCTCGCTCTACACGACCGCGGCGCCGACCTACACCATCACCACGAGCGCGGATCCGGTGGCAGGGGGAACGACGGGTGGAGACGGCGCCTATCCGCCTGGATCTACGGCGACCGTCACGGCCACTCCCAACACCGGTTGGGGGTTCGTCAACTGGACCGAGAACGGCGTTCCCGTGAGCAACTCGCCGAACTACACGTTCACGGTGTCGTCCGACCGGGACCTCGTCGCGCACTTCATGACGGCGTGGACCATCGCGACGAACGCACAACCGTCGATCGGCGGGACGACCGCGGGTGACGGCCTCTACAACGACGGTTCCACCGTGACCGTCGTCGCGACCCCCAACCAGAGCTGGGAGTTCGTCAACTGGACCGAGTTCGGGAACCCGGTGAGCAGTTCGCCGAGCTATCAGTTCGTCGCGAGCGCGAATCGGACGCTCACCGCCAACTTCGCGCTGCCTGCCGGAACCGTCCTCTTCGACTTCGACGACGCCCCACTCCACACTCCCCTTCCGATCGACGTCACGGCGGGAGGGATCACGGCCCACGTCGACGGTACGGCGGGCAGCTACTCCGTACAGTCCGCGGACGTCCTCGGCTTCACGCCCACCGGGTTCGGAGGGTATTGCCTCTACCCGTCGACACTCTTCCTCGCCGACCTCGTCATCGACTTTTCCGAACTGCTCTCCGGGTTCTCGATCATGTACTGCCCGATGGAGTTCGGTTGCGACGACTCGGCGACGATGAGAGTGACCGCATATCGTGGAGCAACCTGGGTGGGCACGGAAACGACGACCGTACCGACTCCCGGAACCTATCCCGTCGGCGTTCTCTCCTGTAGCTTCCCCGACGGATTCGACTCCGTCGTCGTGCACTACGACTCTCCACCGCCGATCTGCCAGGACTGGGTGCGTGTGTTCCTCGCCGACAACATGATCGTGACGCAAGCGGCGCCGAGTGCGGTCGAGGAAGGAGCGTCCATGGCTCGTGTAGGCGCCTCCGCGTATCCGAATCCGTTCGGAGACGGAACGACGATCCGATTCGGATTGAGAGCGGCGAGTTCCCTGAAAGCCGGAGGAACGACGTCCACGCTCGGCGCGCGCAGCGAAGCATCAGGGCCCGATGGCGAAGTGTCCGTGCGCATCTACGATCCCGCCGGTCGGCTCATCCGAACCCTCACGCCGAGGGCCGGCACGTCTTCGAGCATTGGAGAGGCATGGTGGGACGGACGGGACGCGTTCGGAAGCCCCGCACCGACCGGCATCTACTACTGCCGCATCCTGACGGCGGAGTCCGAACAGTCGATGCAGATCGTCAAGCTACGCTGACCGAGCCGGTCGACTTCCGCCACGGCCCAGAGGGCGACGCGCAGTTCGATCCAGGCTGCTCTGTCGGTAGGGTCGATGGGACGGATCTCCATGCGCTCGATTCTACCGCCCGCCGTTTGTATCCACTACAATCCGTGGTCAGATAGGTCGTCACCCCTGCTCGACACCCGCTCGACACATTCCGCTCCTCCTGCGCCGGAACTTGCACCGAACAATGCCCTTGTGGAGTACCTCGCGGATCGCCAGAAGACACGGATGAACTCTGGCATGGCCCTTGCCGAGCTTCCCTTACCCACCACGACATCCCGAGAGGCGCAGGATGTGCGCACAGAGAGGAAGGAACCGATGAGTGCGAAGAAGACGAAGCTGAAGTTCCGGTCGGAAGTCACGAGAGACCGGCTGCAAGAGGTGCTTGGCCAACTCGCGAACGCCGTCGAGGCGGGTGTCGTTCAGGTGCGGGTGGACGGCGAAGAAGTCCGTCTCCGTCCCGGCTACGACGTGAAGCTCGAGCTCGAAGCCCGAACCGACGCCGACGAGGAGAGCCTCTCCCTCCAGATCCGTTGGACTCCAGCACCCACCGGATCACTCCGGATCGACGGCTCGGAACTCGCGGTCGATTGGGACGAGTCGGCAACACCGGAGGCCGTGGCGGGGACGATGGCGGAGACGATGTCCGACGCAACTCCGACCGGCGTCACTCAGAGTGCAATGCCGCTGCGCGAAGTCCTAGGTCTCGCGGCGAATCATTGGACTCACCAGGAACTCTACGCGAAGGCGCAAGAGATCGAGATCGATGGCCGCTCCGGCCTCCATAAGGAAGCGCTCATCGAAGCCCTTCTGGACCACGGACACACCCCGATGACTTGGCCGATGGAAGAGATCCTCGGCAAGTTGCGGAAGGCGGAGATCACCGGGCGGCCGGACATGGACCGACACGAGATGATCGAAGCGCTCGCGGAGGCCCAGGTCGCGGCAGAGTAGACTCTAGGTCGTGTACTCCGCGTTGATCGTCACGTACTCGTGCGTGAGATCCGTCGTCAGCATGGACGCACCCGACACGCCGGCCCCGAGGTCGATTCTCGCGGTCACCTCGGGTTCAGCGAAGATCGACTCGCGTTCCTTCTCCGAGATCGGGGTCGGTGCGCCCTGAGAGTAGACCGTCGCCCCTCCGAGAGTGAGCGTGATTCTCTTCGGGTCGAGCGGCACGCCTGCGTTCCCGGCGGCCGCAATGAACCGGCCCCAGTTCGGGTCCCGGCCAGCGACGGCCGTCTTCACGAGAAGCGAGGCCGCGATGCTCCGTGCGACCTTCGTCGCCGCCTCGTCGCTCGGCGCGTTCACTACTTCCACTCGCAGCATCATGCTCATGCCTTCCCCATCGGCAACGATCTGCTCGGCAAGCCGCCGACAAACCGCCTCCATGCCCGCCCGGATCGCCGCGTGTCTCGCTTCGTCGGTAGCTCTGAGGCTTTGTTCGTTCCGCGGCCTCGCAAAGACCAGCACAGCGTCGTTCGTGCTCGTATCCCCATCGACGGAGATCTGGTGAAAGGAGCGGTCGACCGAACCGCGGAGCATCTCACCCAGGACGTCCGAAGGCACATCGGCGTCCACCGTCAGGATACCGAGCATCGTGGCCATGTTCGGATGGATCATTCCCGACCCCTTGGCGACGCCTCCAACTCGGATCGATTCCTCCGTACCCGGGACTCCCACTTCTAGGGACGCCGTCTTGATCCGGGTGTCCGTAGTGAGAATGGCGTGGGCGAATGGAGAGTCCGATTCGCCCGAGAGCCGGGCCGCAGCCTCGTCGATACCGGTGAGGACGTCGTCGATCGGAAGGGGGACACCGATGACTCCGGTCGAGAGGACGAGAGCAGGTCCCCCACACGCAGCGTCCAGCTTCGCGATCATCTGCTTGGCGTGGTCGTGTCCTGACTCTCCGGTCAGCGCATTCGCGTTGCCCGCGTTGATCACGAGAGACTTCGCACGCCCGATCCGAGAGATCCGCTCGCGTGTCTCGACGACCGGAGCTGCTGGGAACGCGTTCCTCGTGAACACACCGGCGACCGTACAGTCTCGATCGGCGACGAGGACGCCCAGATCGTCCCGCACTCCGTCGTAGAATCCGCAGCGCGCACTTCCCACTCGGAACCCAGGAACAGAGAGAACGCCGCCTGGGATCGGCTTGATCTCGATCATCGTGACATCTCCTGATTACGTCGACGCATCGGAATCCGTTTTCGCGTGCGGGCGCTTGCCGCACCGGACTCCCACGGAACGCCGATCGGAACGAATCCGAGTCGGCGGAAGAAGCGAGGATGCCGAGTCACGCAGCAGACGTCACCGTCGCCGACCCCTCCGTTTGCCAGGAGGTGGGACACCAGTTCCTGACCGACGCCCGAGCCGCGCGCACCGGGCTCGACGATGACGCTTCGAAGCTCATATCGACCGTCATCCATCTCGACGAGTGCCGCGGAGGCGAGGATCGGACCTCCGTCGTCACGTCTCGCCACCCAGATCTGGTCCCGACGCTCCCACAACTGTTCCACGGTCTGCGGAATGCAGTCGGGCACGGCCCGAAGAAGGAGTTCGGAGACTTCGGCGAGGTCTGCGGTTCTGGCTCTGGAGACGAGGAGAGGTTCGCGGGACGCCGCGAGTGCGGTGGTCATTGCTCCGCTCCCTGTTCGGCCCGTTCGATCGCGTTGCGGAAGCGCCGAACCGCCTCTTCGATCTCACCGTCCGTCACGACGAGAGGAGGAAGGAAACGGACGACATCGTCACCGGCGGGAACGAGCAGGAAGTTCTGGTCGAACGCCGCACGCACGACCGCGGCTGCGGGAACGCTGCACCGGGCTCCAACCATGAGGCCCCGGCCACGAACTTCCGTCACGCCGGGCGTTCCGCGTAGCGCGTCCCGGAGAACCATTCCTTTCCTTCGGACTTCGGCGAGGAGTTCGGGACTGCTCGCCCGGCGAACCACTTCGACTCCTGCCCGGCACACGACCGGACCGCCGCCAAACGTGGAGCCGTGACAGCCTGGCGTCACGTGCTTCGAGGCTCGGTCGGTTGCGAGTACGGCACCGATCGGGAGCCCAGCGGCGAGGGGCTTCGCGAGCGTCATCAGATCGGGCTCGACGCCGGACGCTTCGTGCGCCCAGAGCGTACCGGTTCGGCCGAGACCGCACTGGATCTCGTCGAAGATCAGAAGCGCACCCGTCTCGGTACATCGCTTCCTGAGCGCCTGCAGCCATTCCGCTGGAGCGACTCGGATTCCCGACTCACCTTGGATCGGTTCGACCAGGACTCCCGCCGTCCGCGGACCGATCTCTTCGAGAGCCTCGATACTTCCCATCGGGAGTCGGCGAAACGCCTCCGGCAGCGGACGGAACGGAGCCTTGATCTGCTCCTTGTCGGTTGCTGCGAGGGCACCGAAGGTTCGTCCGTGGAACGCTCCTTCGAAGGAGAGGATCTCACGACGTTCTTTGTTCCCTGCATGGAGCCTGGCCAACTTGATCGCCGCCTCGACGGCCTCCGCCCCACTGTTCGCGAAGAACACCTTGTCGGCAAACGATCGGGAGACGAGTTCGTCCGCGAGTTCGATGGCCGGGGCGGTGTGATAGAGGTTCGAGACATGGATGAGTCCGGACACGGACGCGACTGCCCGCTCGACGATGCCGGACCCGTGACCGAATGCGTTGACGGCGATTCCGCTCGTGAAGTCCAGGTACTCGGCGCCATCCGCGCTCGTGAGTGTGGATCCCTGGCCCCAGACGAACAGCACGTCGGGTCGAGCGTAGACGGGGAGCAGCACCTCGTCCGCCCTGGAGAGGAGAGACGCGCTGGGGATTTCGGACGGGTCATCCGTCGCGGTCGTCCTCGACTGCGAGGTGGTCCTCGTCTGCGTCGCCCTCGTCTGCGTCGCCCCTGTCTCCGTCGCCGTACCTGCCGACGTCGTCGGTTCTGTCCCTGACGTCGTTCGTCCGGATCTATTCGACCGCTCGGTCGACGGTTTCAGCGATTCCTTCGTGATCGTGTCCTTCATATCAGCACCGCCTCCGTTGCGGTTCCACTAGCGAGCGTTTCGAGGTTTCCGACGCGTACCGTGCGGACTCCGGATTCGAGTGCAACCCGTGCGGCGCGGATCTTTGGGATCATTCCTCCGCGCACGATTCCGTCCTGGATCAAGGTCTCCGTGTCATCTGGAGTGAGAGAGCGGATCACTTGGTTCTCTCTCAGCACTCCCGGTTCCGACGTGACGAAGTCGAGCGTCGTCGCGTCGAGCGCGATCGCGATCGCTTGGGCGGCAACGTCTGCGTTGACGTTGACCGGAGTCCCGTTCGGTCCGATCGCCACCGGGGCCACGACGGGGACGTAGTCGAGGTCGATGAGTCGAAAGAGAAACCCGGGCTGCACCTCAGGCGTGTCTCCGACTTCGCCGAATCGGTTTCTGTCGAGATAGGGGGCCCGTAGGATCCCACCATCGATCCCCGATGCCCCGACCGCACGCAGTCCGGCTCGCTGGAGTCGAGCGACGATCCTCTTGTTGAGCAAGCCGCAGAGAACCATGACCACTAGGTCGATGCTGTCTCCGTTCGTGACGCGAAGTCCGTCGACCACCTCGAAGCCCAGGCCGAGACGATCATGGAGTGACGCGATGTCGGGCCCACCTCCATGGACGATGAGGGCAGCGTCCCCTCGTTCGATGATCGACTCCGTGTTGTGGACGAGCGTGGATAGGAACGACGTGTCCGTGAGGCCTGCTCCTCCGACTTTGATGACCGTTAGTTGGCGACCCATGTTGCAGGCCTCCTTTCCTCCGCCTCAGCAGTGGCCTTCGTAGTGGCATCGGCCGCTCTGGACGGCAACGTTTGCATAGCGGAAACGTGCGGCAGTCCCATCGTCTCCTCGAGGGAAAGCGCCACGTTCATGTTCTGGATGGCTTGGCCGGCAGCACCTTTGAGAAGGTTGTCGATTGCGCTCACGATCACGACCCGCTCCGATCCTTTGACCGCGTGGACCGAGAGGTGACAGGAGTTCGTCTGCTCGACCGCACGAACGCCGGCGGTGTCTCCTTCCGGCAGCACCTCGACGAACGGCGCCGACTCGTAGGACTCCGAGAGCTGGGATCTCACCTCCGCAGCCGGCAATGGAGTCCCTAGGAAGATGGTGGAGACGATTCCGCGACGGATCGGCACGAGATGGGGCACGAAGACGAGGTCCACCGGAGCGGAGTCCCCGACGGCGTCGAGGAACTGAGCCATCTCCGGAGCGTGTCGATGCTCGCCGACCTTGTAGGGCCGGACGTCTCCGTCCACTCGACAGAAGTGTGTCGTGTCGGTCGGTTCACGGCCTGCACCGGAGACACCCGACTGCGAGCTGACGAAGCAGTCCCGCAATCCTCCCCGCGATCTCAGGGTTCGCGCCAACGGCCCCAAGGCGAGCGCGACAGACGTGGCGTAGCACCCAGGGTTCGCAACAAACCGGCACTCCTTGAGTAGAGGACGCGCGAACTCCGTGATCCCGTAGAGCGCGGTCCCAGCGAGTCGCTCGTCACGAGGTGTTCCGTACACGTCTTCATGCAGTTGCCGGTCCTTGAGACGGTGGTCTCCGGACATGTCGATGACTCGGCAGCCGCTCGAAACGAGACTTCCCGCGACCGTAGATGCTCGGCCCGGAGGCAGTGCCAGAAACGCTAGATCGATGCGGTCTGGAGTGAGTCCCCCCGGTGTGGAGAGTGGGATTGGCGGCATTCCGTCCACGCAATCCGCGAGCTGACGGCCAGCTGCGGATGAGGATCCGGCAAACGCCAGCTCCACGCCTGGATGACTCCAGAGCAAACGACAGAGCTCACTTCCCACGTATCCTGTTGCGCCCATGACCGCGACGCGCGGTGTCTCTCGATGTCTCCAACCTTCGGCAGTGAGTGTCATTCGGTTCCTTCCCTTTTGCCGACCACGGTCTTCCGATAGTCTTCCGAGTCGTTGTGTGTCCACCAACTCGTGTGGCAAGCGACGTGCCGAAGGCCCAAAGCAACGGCCTACGCGGCCTTTGGGACATCTGTGTCCCATCCCTGAGTGCCTACTGGTTCGGGGAGGAAGAGGAAATGAGACACGCCTGTCCCACAATGGAGACGCCATGCCGCCCACGACGAGCCCTCGCGTCGACTCGATCATCGTCTGGTCAGTAGGTTGTCAGGAGATCAGCCCGGAGCTCCGCGCCCGAGGGTTCGTTACGAAGTCCTGGCGGAGCGTGGACGCACTCCTCAAGGCCCCGAGAAGCGAAGACGGCCTTCGCGCGATCGTCCTGCACGACGAGGCGCTCGGCGATCGCGCACTCGAACCGGTGATCCGAAGCCTCCGGAGCCGGTTCCCCTTCGTCGACGCCCTCCTCTGGGGGCCCGGTGCATCCGCGGGACGAGTGCGCGCGGCGCTTCGCGCGGGCTTCCACGACGTCGTCCTAAGCCGGACACCTCGAAGGGTCTCAACCTCCGTGGGCGAAGTGATCGAGAAGCAGAGATACCTACCACGCATGCGTCGGGCACGGTACGACGGCGCAAAGACCCGTTTCGAGGGCCTCCTCAGCCGAAGCCGAGCGATGTGGGACGTGTTCGACGCTTGCGAACGGATCGCCCGGACCGACGCCACCGTCCTCGTCCTCGGAGAGACGGGAACGGGCAAGGAACTCGTCGCGAGAGCCATTCATCGACGATCGGACCGTAGTGGACGGTTCGTCGCGATCAACTGCGGGGCCATTCCTGCCGGCCTCGTCGACTCGGAGTTCTTCGGGCACAAGAAGGGAGCATTCACCGGCGCAACCGGCGACAAGCTCGGGCTCTTTCGGCACGCCGAAGGCGGCACGCTCTTCCTCGATGAGATCGGGAACCTCTCCATGGAGGGACAATCCAGCCTCCTGCGAGTGCTACAGGAAGGTCGGATCCGGCCGGTGGGAAACCAAGACGAGATTCCAGTCGATGTCCGCGTCGTCGCCGCCACGAGTACGCCACTCGAAGAGGAGGTCCGGAACGGCAAGTTCCGCGAGGACCTGTACTACCGGCTCGACGTCATCCAGCTCGTCTTGCCGGCTCTGAGAGAACGGCAGGAAGACATCCTCTTCCTCTTCGCCCACTTCGCCAGCCGCGCAGCCAAGCAGTACAAGGTCACCCGTCCCGACGTCAGCGATGGATTCCTCGAGGAGCTCATCTCGTACCAGTGGCCGGGCAACGTTCGAGAGCTCGAGAACTTCACCGAGCGACTGATACTCTCCTCCACTTCGGAAGCGACTCTCACCCGAAAGCACTTTCGCCGGCTCTCTCGACAGAAGACAGAGCACGAGACGACGCCCGTTCGCGAAACCTCCGGCGCGAAGGCAGCACCGTCGCGGACGCCTTCCGCACTTGGACTCCGCGACTGGAACTGGGGAACTGGAACTGAAGTCGACATCTCGGCTCCCCTGGACGAGAACGTCCGAAGGGTCGTCGAGTCGACGGAACGGAGCTACCTCCGTGCATGCCTCGCACAGTGCGAGGGACGGGTGGGAGCCGCCGCAAACGTCGCCGGCATCAGTCGCAGGACACTCCTTCGGAAGATGAACCAGTACGGACTCAGCAAGGAGGAGTTTCGGGGCGGAGCGAGCGAAGAAAGCGAGTAACTCGCCAACCCTGCGGGCGCACTCAGAGTCGACGGAGCATCACTTCTTCGGAACCGGTCATGTGCCAGACCCGACGGTCGGTTCTGCCGCCCGAGCCCCGACCTCCATCACACCGATCCGGGCCACTCTCCCCAACCGGTTACGTCCGCCTCGTCCTGTCTTGGCATCGGTTGCTCGTGCTCGTCCGGCCAGCCCAGCCCGATCACGCCTGCGATGACTGCATGCGCCGGCATCCGGAACTCTTTCCGCACGGCGTCCTCGTCGAAGCCTCCCAACCAGAAGCCCGCCAGGCCCTGACTGAGGCCGGCGAGCAGCAGCTGATGGGCGAAGATCGTTCCGTTGCGGATGGCGGAGTCGCGCGGATTCTCGTAACAGGAGCGGATGAACGTGATCGTCGCATCTCGCTCCTCCGGAGAGCGCTGGCCACTCGCAATCATCTCGTCGGCCGCACGCGGAGCGTCACGGTGAAAGGCCGTCGGATCGACCGCACAGATGACGGCGAGGGACGCCGCGCTGACGTGCGGCTGGTCCAAGCAGCAGCGCTCGAGCCGCTGACGATCGGCCAGGCTGTGACAGACGACCGGTCGCCACGGCTGCAGATTGAACTCCGACGGCGCCGCCAGTGCGGCACGGAGCATTCGGTGTACGAAGTGCTTCTCGATCGGTCGCGTCGAGAAGTGGCGTGTCGTCGAGCGTAAGTGGAGCGTGTCCAAGAAGCGCGGATGACTGCCCGGCGCCGGACCCTGTACGCCGAGGTGTCCGTTCTCGCGGTAGCTCCACGCCCACGCACGCACCTCCGGCCTGCTATAAGAACCGAGGACGAACGGGTCGTTCCGAGCGAACGCCTCTGCCTCCGTGAGGCCATAGAAGCGACCGACGATCATCCCGCCATGAGCCGGGTCCGCAAACGGACCGGCGGCAATGAGCCGACCGTCTCTATCCAGCTGATCGAGGTGTCGGCAATGGTCACGGATCACGTCCACAGGGCGCTTGGCGGTGGGGTCCGTGGGGTGGAGGAAGATCACGAACTCGGACATGCTACGGCTCCCGTCGCAAATCGAAGAAGACCCCGTCCCAGGGAGCGAGTGCCCGGTTCGGAGAGATCACGAGGAGGAGGGCACCCATCGCGCCCCAGTGCGATCCACCACACGAGACTTCTATCACCGTCATCTCTTCCGTTCCCTGCAAGGCAGGGAGGCTCTCGGAAGGAAGTCGGAACTCCTCAGCGATGAAGCGATCCGCTTGCACAGTTCGGGTCGAGTAGGTCGGAGCGTCGCAACGTTCGCCTGACGACGCCGCCTCGCCCTCGGTGAGGCGCACGAGTTCGCCATGGTGAGTCGCCGCTTCCGTATCACTCATCGCGCTGATGCCAGGAATGTAGTGACCAACCACCGTCCAGGTACCGGTCGCCAGTTGAGTGGATCCACTACCCACAGAGGGATCGGGCGAGGCACTCTCCGACTCAGCGGTCCTCTCATCGCTCCCGCATGACGCCAGCAGCAACGCCATCGCCACGAAGCCTACCGCCCGGCGACGCATGCTACACTCAGCCACGAGCATCTCCTCGACGACCGTCATGCAACGTCTAGACCTTCCTACCCAGAGAATTGGGCACGCAGCAGCGAGCCGTTCGGCACGTGAGTGGTCCTGGACAACACCGATGTGGGGGCGCGAACCACCACGCTACAGAGAGCGATCCCCGTCCTATTGTGCTCCGTGTGCTCCCTGTGCAGTGTAGTTCCCGCTCTCGCGCAGGTCGTCGTGAATCTCGACCTGGGAGTGGGAGGCTTCGTCTCGATTCCGGGCGCATCCGAGCCTTGTGGGGACGTTCTCCTCAACGCAGACGGACGCGTCGAAGCCGGATACGCCTGGCAGGGGGAGGGCGTCCAGGAGCCCTACTACGGCGCATTCGCGGAGTGCTACTCCGGAGAGGCGGCCGTCTGCGCCGTCTTCTTCGACTTCAGCCAGGTTTCCGAGAGCCAGTCCGGTCAGACCATGGATGTGTTCGTTTGGGACGATGCAAATGGCGAACCGGGCGCGATTCTCGCCGTGGTGTCGGACGTGGATCCGGGGCCGATCGCGTCGTGGCCGGACTTCAGCAGACACTCCGTCACGGTTCCAGAACTCCCGTGCACGGAGAGCGCTTGGTGGGTCGGCTACTGGGGAGACTGGCCAGGTGAATCCTACGGATGGGCAATCGGCGCTGACCTCGATGGACCGGGAGGATGCCCGCTCACCAACATCGCTCCGGGGATCGGACTTCCGTCAGGCTGGCAGAACGTTTCGGTCGTGTGGGGTCCCACGACCGCGCTCGACATCGGAGCGGAAGTGCTCGAGTGTTCGCCAACACCGATCGTCACGAGTTCCTGGGGACGAGTGAGAGCACTCTACTCGCGGGACTAACTCCGCGAACCACTCGCGCTAGACGACTCCGAACCTACTTCATAGCGCAACTCGACCATCGTCGCTCCGATCTGGCGAACGGAGACCAGACGCAGAACCGGACTCAACACTTCGCGTGGAAAGAGAGGTTTCCCACTTCCGAGAGTAGCCGACCCCACCGATACGATGAGCTCGTCGAGGAGACCCGCGTCGTAGAACTGACCTGCCAGGTCTCCGCCGCCCACCACCCAGATGTTCTTGTCGCCCGCAACCGCGCGCATCTCTTCGTGGACGACGCGCACGTCTCCCCGCACGAATCGGACGTCTGCGCCGTCGATCGCCTGCAGCGTGCGGGTCGTGAGCACCCAGGTCGGTTGCGAGTACGGCCAAGCGGAGCCGACTTCCTCGATGACCTTCTCCGAGTTCCGGAGGATCCACTCGTAGGTCGAAGACCCCATGACCAACGCCCCAACGTTGGCAATGAACTCCGGGTAGCTGGAGTCATCCGGATCTCCGAGTGGGAACAGCCAGTCGACCGAGTCATCCTCTGTCGCGATGAACCCATCCAAACTCGACGCCGTGTAGTACTGAGTCCTCATGGTTGGCCTGACGGATTCGACCCACCGGGCCCGGACGGCAACTGAGTGCGGTTCTCGTACCAATCGAGAACGCGAAGGGCGCGGAGCGTGATCCATCGACTGGGTTGGTCCACGTCCCCGTCGATCTCGAACGGCATGTCACCGGAGTACTTCGCGCCGAGCAGCCAACGCCCGTCACTGCCGCGCTTGGAGGCGACGATCTCGACCGCCTCGGCGGCCCGCTCGTCGGGTGTCGTCCCAGCGTGACGCAGATAGTCGAGCCCGCGCAGGATGTCGTAGTGCCACCAGGTCGGGAAGGCGAACTGACTCCATGCAGTACCGCCCTTGCTGTCCGACTCGATGATCTCGCCCGTAGACTTGCGGCGGAACAGGTGACGATCGAGTAGGTAGTCCTGTCCGCGGAGCCTCGCCGCACGGATGTCGGCTACGGTCGTGAGAGCTGCGCGTTCGTACTCGAGCAGCGCTTCGAGTACGCAGATCGTGGTGTTGAACGACGAGCGGGTGGATCCGAACTCAGCCTCGCAGTTCCAGCCACCGTCGGAGAGTTGCTCACCGAGCAGACGGGTCACGAGCCCATCGATGTCCTGACGGAAGTATGCGCCGGCGGCCGCGACCTGACCGTTGATGCAAGGCTCGGTCTCGCCAGTGAAGAACGCATTGTCGTTGCACTCGGGCGGGCCACATCCTGCCCACGTGACGTGCTCGGTGACGAGGCCGAGCGCGCGACGAGCCGCGTCACTCTCGGGATCGAGGCCGAACTCACGAAGAAGTGTGAGCGCGTGCATCGTCGAATCCCAGCCGTGGTTCCACGCGGTGCCGCCCCAGAGGCCGTCTGGCGTCTGGAGCGCGAGGAGCTGCGCGCCCCAGCCTTCCGCTTCGACTCGTGTGCGCTCGGCGTCGACATCCGCGGCAGGTGCCCCGACCAGATCGCGCATCACCTGCCAGCGGATCGCCGGGTCGGAATCGAGCAGCCACTCGATCACCGCACGGTCCTGGTCCGGCCGTGACTCGCCTACACCCGAACCGAGCATCGGAACCCCCTGGCCGCGTAGTATGACTCGGCGCCGTTGTGGTAGACGAAGACTGTGTCGAAACGATAGTCGCCGAAGATGGCGCCGCCGAGCGACCGGATCTTCTCCGGAGTACGGAGCCAACTGGACGTCTTGGTGTCGTAGTCGCCGAGCGTCTGGAGCATCCGGTACTCCTCCTCGCTCAGGAGTTCCGCGCCCATGTCTGCGGCCATCTTCACCGCACTTCCCTTCGGCTTGTTCTGCTTCCTCGATGCGAGCGCTTCGGCGTCGTAGCAGAGACTCCTGCGTTCGGAGGGGCTCTCCTTCGCGCAATCGAAGAAGGCGTACTCGCCGGCCTTCTTGTCGTAGCTGACGACGTCGGGCTCGCCCCCAGTCCGTTCCATCTCAGCGATTGTCGCCAGCTTCAGTGGGTTTGCCTCTAGCTTCGCTTCGACCTTCTCCCACGAGATTCCCTTGTGACGGCTCTTGTTCTCCTCGAACCGCGCTTTCAGTGTGCCTAAGAGTTCCGCCTTCTGCTTCGCTCCGAGCTTCTTCACTTCAGTTCTCCTCCGGATTCGGTATCGGTGGCGTAGCTCCGTGACGTTGCGTTCGCCCCCGAGGTCGACGACCTAGGTCGATCCGCGTCCCCTTCTGAAACGTTCTGGAACCGGTCATTGTAGCGGATCACGGATCTCGTTCTCACCCGCTCCCGACGGGCCTCGAGCCGCACACATCTTTGATGCTCGGCATTCGGCACTTGGATTGCGCCAGGACTCCCGGGAGTCGTACAATGGCGAATGGCATTCGGGTTCCGTTTGCTTTCGAGGCTTCGAATCCCCCTCTTCGCGGCCAAGACCGACCCCACTTGTCCGGGAGGTCACCTATGAACCGCTTCGCCGCCTTCGTCCGCCCCGACCCGTACCGGCTCTGCCTTTCGCTTGGTGTCGCCTCGATCGGACTCGCAGCGACAGTCTGTGCCATCCCAACGACCGCGCAAGCCGCTGGAACCGACCCGATCGTGGTGTGGCAGGAGCCGGTCACGATCGGTTCGTGGCCCGACAGTGGATCCGAACCCGAGCTCGTCGCGACGTTCCATGACGGGCTGGCAGAGGTTCTCCTCGCTCGGAACGGCGGCATCTCCTACAGCCAACTTTCGATGGTGGACTCGGTCCA
Organism: Candidatus Eiseniibacteriota bacterium; assembly: GCA_020633975.1. Classification (GTDB taxonomy): domain Bacteria; phylum Eisenbacteria; class RBG-16-71-46; order CAIMUX01; family CAIMUX01; genus JACKCR01. Next base: position 232,966 of record JACKCR010000003.1, read on the forward strand.
AGCCTGGTCGGCGCCGACGACGCTCGTGCCCGATGGATCGGGCGCGGGGCATCCTGCACTCACCCACGCCTACTTGGTCGAGACGATGGCGATTTGGCACGCCCCTTCCCTCTCGCAGAGCGTGATCTACTCACGGATTCGGAATGGCGGTACTTGGGAAGGCACGCAGACCGTGTCGAGCCCCGTGGGTCACTCGATGCATCCGGTGGCCGCCGCGGGGCTCGAGTCCGGCTTCGGTGACATCGTCGTGGCGTGGGACGACAGCACGTCTTCCGGCTGGTGTGTACGTGCCCGGAGCTTCCGGCCGACGGGTCCTACTCCCGGTTGGGGTGACATCGTTACCTTCGGCGCAGAAGGGTTCGACGCGCGGGATCCTGACCTGCTTCTCTATCCGATACTGGACAGATCCGTCCTCGTTTGGTCGGATTCTCGGAACGGTGGCGCGGACCTCCTGACGGCGACCTATCACATCGACGGCGATTGGTGGTCCGAACAGGTTCTGGCCGACGTAGCGTTCGACCTCCGGCATCCGCGCCTCGAGATCGAGTTGTCGGGCGACACCCCCAATCCGATCTACTTCGTGACCTCCACGGTAACCGGGACCATGGGCGCAGACGAGGTCTACGCAACCCGCTCCGGCTGGTGTTCGTCCCAGGAGTTCATGCTCTCGGCCGACGACGGCATTCCATCCCATGGTTTGGCAATGGAGGGCTTGTCGTTTCGCGACATTCCCTGTGGCATATGGGACTCGAACCGGCCGGTGTTCCTCCCAAGTTGGATCGAGGAGGGATCCGGAATCCAACTCGAACGGTTCGATCAGTGCAGCCTGACTGGCAGTGACTTCCTCTCCTCCAGCCAAGTGATCGACGCGACGCTCGCCGAAGACGACGGAACGACGGTCCAGGTATGGGCGGAACGAGATGGCGGGCAGGTCCACTTGCGGGCGCGCGTGGGAAGCACGCTCGCCTGCTACCACGAGGTGATCACGGGGCTGACCCCGCTACTCATCGGTCCGGAAGGCGAACCGCCCACTCGGCTCCGGTTCTTGGACAGCTGTGGCAGCGGCACACCGGTGGTTGGACGTGCGACGATCGACCTGAACCACGCGTTCGAGGGAGTGACCTTCGATCCGACGATGAGTCACGCACCATCGGCAGACAGCGACGAGAACGGATACGTGACGATTCCGCTTCTGGGAGGTGGTTGTTCGCCGAGCTCGGTCCACGTGATCGGTGGTGATTACTGCTCGACAGATCTGCAAGGTATCCACTCGCCCGACATCGACGGCGACTGCGCCGTCACGGACGCCGACCGTGACTACGTGCTCGCCTATCTCGGCACGTCCGACTTCTGCGCCGACATCGACGGGTCGGGACTCGTCGACGAAGCGGACCTGGCCATCGTGGACGCGACCCTCGGAGACGCGTGCTCGAACGTCACGGATGTCGACAACCCTATCGGCAGCTTTGCTCTCGGTCTGACCGTGAGGCCGAATCCGGCGCGCGACTTCGCGATCGTTCGCCTCGGTGTCAGCACGGCGACTGAGAGCACGCCCGGACTCGTCCGCATCGTAGATGCATCGGGCCGCCTCGTGCGTTCCTTCCCCGCAGAGGGGGCACAGAGCGGCGGCGGGATCCGCTGGGATCTGTCCGACTCTTCGGGTCGTCCACTCCCAGCCGGCATCTACTTCGCCGTCGCACACCGAAGTGAGGACGAGCTCCGGGCGCCGATTCTGATCGTTCGCTAGCACAAGTCAGTCGCGAGTCGACGGCCCCTAGCGCGTTCCGCGGATGCCTCACCGCACGCTAGGCATCGTCCACTCGTCGTCGCGAATCACGGTAGAACGCCTGGATCGCAGCCGTTCGTTCGAACGCCTCCGCCGCCTGCCGGCTTCCGAAGGATGCGAGGAGACCATCGACCAGGCGACGGGTATGCCGCCAAGCTCTGGTGGCTCGGTCCTCGGCACCGACCTTCTCCAGGAACAGCGCCCGGTTCCGGACTGCGCGCCATGCGTAGAGGTGCCAGTCGACCTTCACGAGTTCGTCGTAGTTGACTTCGATCAGGCGTTCGAGGTCCGGCTTGGGCCGACCAGGAAACGAGAGTTCGAGGGTGCAGCTTGCGAGCCGCACCTTCATGGCGCAGCGGTCCGTCGCCGACCTCCAGTGTTCGTCGAGTTCCTTCGCGAGTTCGAGGGCGAACTCCCGGTTTCCGAGATCGACCTCGGCAAGGGCCCAATCTGCGAGTTGGTCCACGAGCTCGCTCTCGCCCAGGTCGGCATCCATCAGCCTTCGGATCCGAGCGCGGCCTGCGCGTAGGTCGCGCGGGAGGAACGCGTGGGCCTCAGCTTCCAGCCACCCTTTGCTGCCGTCGTCCAAGTCGAGATCATCGGGAAAGGGCGGGATCCGTTCTGCCTGCCCGAGCCGGGCGAGCAGGGCGTAGGTGTTGCACCTCGTGGTCTTGTAGCTCTGCTGGTTGGGCGACAATCGGAGGCTCTCGATCGCCCGCTCCGTCAAGCGGAGCGCGCTTCCCAGTCGGCCGCCGTCGAGATCGAGCAGCGCCAGGTTCGTGAGCGACAACGTGTTGTTCCCCCCCTGGGAGCGGAGGCTCGCCCACGTACGTGTCTGGCACGTCTCCATCGCCCCACGTTCGTAGGCCAGGAGTGCTCGATGCTGATGGAAGGCTGGCTCCCAGAGCGGATCGAGGGAATCGGCGGAACAAGTCCGGATGAGCGATGTGTACTCCTCGACGCGGCCGAAGTCCTCGCACATGAGCGCCTGCCTGGTGAGGATGAAGAGTAGCTCTCTCCTCATCGGACTCGGCAGGCGAGGGTCGTCGCCGAATCCGAGTTCGTGCAGGTCGTCACCGATCGCTCCGTGGGAGAGTGGTTCCGCGATGGCCTGATAGAGCGGATCGGCGCCGATGTCGAACCTGTGCAGGGTATGCCACAGATGCAACCAGTGATGGATTCGGTAGAGCAGCCAACCCTGTTCGACCTCCGGCGTGGTCGGGCGGGGACCAGAGAGGTCGGCTATGGAGAGGTTTCGGTCCTGTTCCTTTCGCCCGAGGCCTGCGAGCAGTGCGGCGGCTTCCCGCGTTGCGAGATCCCTGCCCCTCGCGTGATCGCGCAGAGCTTCCAAAGTGGCCGCACTCAATGCGGAACCCGTGCAGTGCCCCGCGAGCACGATGGTGAGGCGCGGTAAGTCGAGGTGCTCGAGGATCCGGAGGGGCGTCTCCGATGCGTTCATCCCGATCGAAAACGCCAGGCCGGCGTCCCTCCAGCGCACTTCGTCGAGGAGACGGTGAACCGCGAGCGGGATCATCTCCGTCAGGAGTTCGTCATCCCGGAGGAGCGCCGCGAGTGTCGCGAGGCGATAGGCATCGACACCGGTTCGGTCCAGCCGGGAGCGGCCCGGTTCCGCCGAATGGGGCTCGATCGGCAGGAGTTCCACCGGTCCGGGCCCGTGCTCTCCGACCTCGAAGCGCGAGCGCTTGACCAGGTGCCGCGTGCGTGCCGCCGCGCAATCAGGAGCCGCGCGCAACACCGCCTCCGCCCAGAGTCGCTCGGACACCGCACTCTCGAGTCTTACGAACATCGACTGCGGTGGGATCGGTCCGATTTGGACGTTGAGGTCGAGGTCGCTGTCAGCATCCGCTTCATCCTGATCGAGGAAGGCATCGGGCACATACCGCAGGAAGTTCGCCGCCGCATCTTCGACCAGGGCGTCGCGGGCCTCGGGTGAGAGTGTCCCCAAGGCGTCCCGACACCAATCTACGTAGCGCTGAGACGCGCCGGCATCTTCGTAGGAGCGGTCCTGGATCGGGCCGGTATTGAGGAAGTCGCAGACCGGGCCCACCTGGGGGAGGAGTGCCGCCAGGAGCCCGGGGTTTCCGAGGGAGAGACGTGCGAGGCGCGCTCCGAGCCGCGTGGATTCGAGTTGGACGGACGCGAGACGGGCGAGGTCCGTGTTCGAGAGGAGGCCGACTTCGATTCTGGAGTCCAGCCGGGCGCCTGCGTTTCGGACCTTCGCGTGCCTTGCGTCGGTGGTCCGTCCCGCTTCGGCTCGTCCACCTTCGTTTCGTCGATCGAAAGCTCGCGAGTCGCCACGTGGCGCGTCACCTCCGTCCTCGTTAGGCGTCGCCGTCACGAGGGAGATCACCAACCTGTCACCGGATACGCGGTCGTATCGCGTGAGGTGGAAGCTCTCGTTGCCCGTGCAGTCTCCCGAATCTGCGGGTTCGAACCGGTTCGGCACCCATCCACGCGCTTCCGCTTCGGCCAGCCAGACGGACAGACAGCGATGGAGCCCGATGCCGCGTTCGCCGGAAGCGGTGAAGGTCCACTGCCGTGGTGCCGTGCGTGTCGAGGCACCGTCGGCGTCGACCCGTTCCGCGTCGATTCGCTGCGGATCGCCCCGTTCCGCGTCGACCCGTTCCGCGTCGGTTCGCGCCGCCTCGATCTGGTCGACGTCGATCTGCTCCTCGTCGATCCGTTCCAGCCAATCGCGGAAGAGCCCGTCCTCCCGATCGCGGGCGAGGGTCGGAAGGGAGACCGGCTGCGCTTCCTTCCAATCGAGCCGGTCGCGCGGCCAGAGCTGATGCAGACGACGTTCCACTTCCCGCGTTCCGTCGGGACGATGGCGGGGCGTCGACGAGAGCAGGTCGCGGAGGAGGTCTCCCAAGACCACGGGACCTTCCGACGGGATGCTCGGGTCACCCAGGAATTGCTGGGCCAGCACCTCCCGAATCGTCTCGCCCTGGAACTGGTCTTCACCGGTGAGGAGAAAGGACAGGATCGCCCCGAACGAGTAGAGGTCCGAGCGCTCGTCCACGACCCCACCCCCGATCGCCTCGGGTGCGGAGTACCCGGCCGTGTACATGCGGGCCTCGCTCCCGGTGGGCACGCATCCGCCCAGGTCGATGAGCGTGACGCGGGGCGGCGTGAGCGAGTTGTCGACGAACACGTGCTCCGGTTTGAGGTCGACGTAGGTGTATCCGAGTGCATGCACGCGCCGAAGCGCTTCCAAGATGGGGAAGATGATGCCCGGGAGTTCGTAGAGCTTGGGCCGCGGCCCTTCAGCGAGCGAGCGCGCATTTGCGAGCGCCGTCATCATGAACTCGGTCGTGCGGTATCTCCGGTAGGCGACCGGATCCTGCCACGTCGATCCTGCGAGCCTTCGCGCGAGGATGTACTCCGCGCGAAGCTCCTTTGCCTCCGCTTCGGTCGACGCCATCTTGACGTAGATCGGTTGTCGATCGAGGCCGTAGGCCCGTGTGGCGGTGGACGCAGTCACGGATCGCTGATCACCTCGCTCTGACTCGTCGAGTTCGCCCGGTAGTCGATCGTCGCTCATGACGCTACTTCGCCTGCGCTTCCAAGAACCGGTTCACCATCGGCACGAGTCCGTTCGCACCCGACGTCACCTGCATGTGATTCGTGTCGGGTAGCACGGCGAGTTGGGCGTTCGGGAGAAGCCGCGACAGGTCGACTGCGTGTTCCGGCACGACCACGTCGGAGTCCCCGATCACGATCAGCGTCCGTGCGTTCACGCCGCGGATCTCGTCGTCGGCGATGTCCGTGAAGTTCCGCATTCTCTCTGCGGCCTTGTCGTGCATCCCTCGAAGATCCTCCGGACGCGGGGCGACCTCGCGGTATGCGTCTTGGAGTTCCTGCGGCATCTGCTCGAGTGTGGCGTTGGCCATGAACTCCCAGAGCCAGGAGTGAGCGCCGTCTCGCTTCGCGAGGGCAGACGCTAGCACGAGTGACCGCACTCGTTCCGGATGACGGATCGCAATCTGCAAGGCGATCGTCCCGCCGTTGCTGAAGCCGAGCAGGTCGGCCTGCTCGATTCCGAGGTGGGACAGGAGCGCTGCGGTGTCGTCCGCGGACTGCTCGAACGTGAACGGCCTCCCTAGGACGTCCGCTGTGTGCCCGTAGCCTTGTTGCTCGAATGCGATCACCTGTCGTTCCAAAGCCAAGAGATGCAGGATCTGGCCGAACGACGTTCCGATGGTGTCCCCACCTCCGTGGAGCAGAACGAGCGGCGGCCTACCTTCGCGTTGCGTGCCGTGGATCTCGAAGTAGAGCTCGAGGTCGTTCACCGGGGCGTAACCGGTTCGAACGGGACGGCTCAGAACTTGGCGCAGGAACTCTTCGACTTCGTCGAGCGTGGTGAGCCTTCGCACTTCTTTCGGGAACCGTGTCACTTGGGAAGGGTCCGCACAGAACGCGACGACCGCCTTCCCGTACTCGCACGCGAGTTCGACTTCGCTCGTCGTTCCTTCCGCTCCCGGGAGCGCTACGATCGCCGTCGACGAGAGCACGTTGATGTGGTTCCTCGACAGGTCCCCCTTCCCGTAGGCGGCGCTGTGCGGAAGGTGCGTCAGTATCGGCAACTCGACGAACGGGTTCGGGTATCCGGGCCGCGGCGTTCCCGGGCTCTCCTCGTCCGCACTCGGGATGACGCCGAGAGTGATCCCGATCTCCGGCCTTGCTTCTCGAAAGGCGCGGCCGACCGCAGTCATCGTCCCGGCGCCGCCTCCGGTGAGTAGGTTCACGCCGAGCCGCGCGAGGAGTTGGCCGAGGGGTACGGCGAGCTCCTCATGCGCATCCGTCCCGGAACCCATGACCCCGATCGTGACCCTCGAAAGCCGTGACATGCCGATCTCCTGTCCGCCCGTCCCCCAGCCCACCTTCCCGGACCAACTCGATCTCGGTGAAACCATGGACCGCGTCCGGCTTCCTCAACAAGGATTGTGGTATCCTTATATACAACGGGAGCCGGAGCGATCGGAGCAGTCCTGGAGCCCCCTCCCGAACTCCTACTACCACAATCATATAGAGAACACCCGGACGTCCGCCGATCGATAGGAACATGTCGCGCAAATCCAGAAGCTACTTCGACAACGCCGAGACGCTGCGCCAGGACCTCAAGGACTTCTTCGACCGGGAAGAGCTCCGGACACTCCATAAGCGAGAGCCCGCCAAGCACTTCGCCTTCGTGGCCTGGCAGTTCTTCCTGCTCTTCGGGGCCGGAACCGTGCTCTACAACGTTTCCAACCCCTTGATCTGGATCCCCGTCGCGGTCGTGATGGGGTTCACGATGTTCAACTTCACGGTGCTGCTCCACGAGCAGGTCCACCGGCTGATCTTCAATGGGCGGTACAAGAAGACGATGCGGTTCCTCGGGCTGCTCTACGCGTTCCCGAGCGGCATCTCGGCCACCCAGTTCAAGATCTGGCACACCGACCATCACGAGAACCTAGGCGACGAGGAAGAGGACCCGAAGCGGTACCACCTCTCTCCGAAGCGGGTCGAGCGTTGGTACAAGGCCCTCTACTGCACCCCGGCTCTCTTCCCGATCTACTTCCGAGCGGCGCGCAAGGAGACGGCGACCTACGACGAGGAAACGCAGAAGACGATCGCGAAGGAGCGGACGTTCACCATCGGTGGACACCTCGTCATTGCAGCGATCCTCTGGTGGGCCGGCGGATGGGAGACGATGGTGCGCGTCTGGGCGTTCCCCTACTTCTTCATCTTCCCGATCGCGTTCACGCTCAACCGGCTCGGTCAGCACTACTTCATCAACCCCGAGGATCCGGCGAACTGGGGCACGCGCGTCGACGGCAACTGGTTCTGGCGGCTCGCCTTCCTCAACAGCAACCACCATCTCGAGCATCATTACTTCCAGAGCGTGCCGCTCTACAACCTTCCGGAGCTGAACCGAAGGCTGCATCCATTCTTCGAGCAGCGCGGGATCCGGAACTTCGGATACGGAGAGATGCTCTACGGTTGGTTCGTGAAGAACCACAAGCCGCACACGCAGTACGACGCTGAAGCACCGATCAGCGCGCAGCCGCACATGGAGAAGGGCGCCTAACCAGGGGCGTTCTCGTGGGTTGAGATTCACTTTCGACCGCAGGTGCGTCGAGACGGCCGCGCCGGGTCGATCCGTTTCGGGGCGTTGGCTGGCTTGGAGTCTCAGACGTGACACCCAGTGACGAACGACCGGACGACCTCGGCCCCGTCAGGGACCCGCGGGTGACGCGCATCCTCCAGGACATGCGCGCCGATGCGACGACCGATCCGGAACTGGGCCGTCAGCTCTTCGAGATCGTCTACGGTGAGATGCGTCGGCTCGCAGGCTCGATCCTCAGGGGACAGCGCGCGAACCACACTCTGCAAGCAACTGCACTCGTCCACGAAGCGTACCTCCGGCTCGTCGACAAGGACGTGCTCGACTATCGCGATCGCCAGCACTTCTTCCGGGTCGCGGCCCGCGCCATGAGGCACATCCTCATCGACTATGCGCGTCGTCGGTCGGCAGAGAAGCGGGGCGGCGGCGCGGATCGCGTCACGTTGGACGAAGCGCTCGGGCTGGCGCACGATGCCGACCTCCAGGCGATCGAGCTCGACCGAGCGCTCGAAGCGCTGTCGCAGGAAGACCCGCGCGCAGCCCAAGTGGTCGAGTTGCGTGTGTTCGCGGGACTCTCGGTGAACGAAGTGTCCGAGATCCTCGGCGTGTCTCCACGAACGGTGGACGGAGATTGGGCGCTCGCCCGCATGTGGCTCAACCGCGCGCTCGCGGAGCCGAAGTGACGGGCCCCTCCCCCGATCGGCGCGAACGACTCAAGAAGATCCTCCTCGAAGCGAGCGAGCTGTCAGACGAGGCACGGACCCTCTACCTCGACCTCGCCTGCGCGGGCGACCCGGAACTGCGGCGCGAAGTGGAGTCTTTGCTCGGCCACGACCGCGCGATCGGTGGCGCCGACGCGGTGTCCCTCGTCCGGACCGAGTTCCTCGCGCATGACAAGGACTCACTCGGTACGGTCCTCGATCGATACCGCCTCCTTCGTATCCTCGGCGAAGGCGGAATGGGCGTCGTCTACGAAGCGGAGCAGACGGAACCGATCCAGCGCCGGGTCGCACTCAAGCGGGTACGCTCTCGGGAAGACGGCGGGCGGGCGCTCGAGCGGTTTCGTGCGGAGCGCCAGACGCTCGCAAAGCTCGACCACCCAGGGATCGCGCGCGTCCTCGATGCGAACGCCGATCGGGACGGTCGGCCGTTCTTCGTCATGGAACTCGTCGACGGAGTACCGATCACTCGGTACTGCGCGGAACGCGGGCTTCCGTTAGAGGCGCGGCTCAGACTCTTCGTTCTCGTCTGCGAAGCAGTCCAGCACGCACACCAGAAGGGAGTTCTCCACCGCGACCTCAAGCCATCGAACGTGCTCGTGACGACGGTGGACGGTCGTCCCCAACCGAAGGTGATCGACTTCGGGATCGCGAAGGCACTCGAGGGCGACGGAACTCCGGACGAGACAACGTCGGTGGAGCAGGCAACGCTAGCGGGCCAGGCACCAACGACGGGCCGGCTGCCATCGACAGGACCAGCAACGTCGGCGGGCCAGGCTCCAGCAACCGAGTTCGCGTCGGATGCGTCCGACACTGCGTCCCACGCCTCGTCGCCGGAGCGGAAGCGTCATCCGGGACTGACGCGTGCGGGCGAGCTGGTGGGGACCCCGGAGTACATGAGCCCGGAGCAGGCGTCGGGAGAGACGGGCGCTGTCGATGCGCGCACGGACATCTACGCGCTCGGGATGCTCCTCTACGAACTCCTGGCCGGTCAGCTTCCGTTTCCGTCGGAGCGGTTCCGAGATGCAAGCGTTTCGGAGATCCTGCGCATCGTTCGCGAAGAGCAACCGACGAGGCCGAGCGAGCGGCTCGCCGCGTCACCGTCGCCCGCGTCGGGCGCTCCCGGAAGCTCAACATCACCGAGCGCGTCGACACCCGCCGTGGCCACAAGCGGCACGCTGCAGAAACTTCCACGGGACCTCGACTGGGTGGTCCTCCGTGCGCTGGAGAAATCCCCATCGGAGCGGTATGCGTCGGCCTCCGAGCTGGCCGCGGACATCGAACGGTTCTTGGATGGACGTCCCGTGGAGGCTGCGCCACAGAGCAGTGGGTACCGTCTCGGCAAGTTCGCGGCACGCCACCGCACACTCTTGGCGGGAGCGACCGCGCTCGCGGTGGCACTCCTACTCGGCATCGTCGGCACGGCATGGCAGGCGCACCAGGCGTCGCTCGAGAGAGCGCGCGCGGAGAAGAACCTCGACCGGATCCGCGACCTCTCCCAAGACTTCCTCTTCGAGGTCTACGACCAGGTCCGTCCGTTGGCCGGGTCGACTCCGGTTCGCGAGTACATTGCATCCGCGGCATCGGACGTCCTCGAGGAGATCGCTCAGGATCCGCGCGACCTCGACACGATTCGTGCGACGTTGATCGCGTCCTACACCCGGCTGGGCTCGGTCGAACTCGATCTGGGAAGGAACGAAGCCGCGGAGCGGAGCCTGAACGAGGCCGTCCGTCTCTCCGAAGAGGCTCTGGCAAAGAGTGGGGACGACCCGAAGATCACACGCCTCCTGGCCGCGACCTACAGCCAGCTCGGTCGGGAGCGGAACATCACGGGCGACGTTGCCGGATCGAAAGAGTTTCACGAGAAGGCACTGGTCCAACTCCGCGCACTCACCGCAGCGTACCCGGACTCGTCGACCTACCGGTTCGACGTGAGCGCTGCCCTCCTTCGCCTTGGATTCAACTTGGTCCGGATGGCACGCCCGGAAGAGGCGCTTCCCCTCTACGAAGAAGCGATCGACATCCGCGACACGATGCGAGAGGAACTCACTCCGGACGATGTCGCCTACCCGTGGGCGTTCCGTGGAGAGTGCCTGGAGGCACTCGGGCGTCAGGAGGAAGCGCTCGCGAGCTACCGGCACGCCTGTGACACCTTCGAAGAAGCAGTGGCGAAGGACCCGGACGACGCCTTCGTGAAGAACCGCCTCGCCGTGACGCTCGGCGCCGTGGGTGGAACACTGAGCGACCTCGGCAGGCCGGACGAGGCCGCGTCGATACTGGAGCGAAGTCTCGAGCTGAGATCGGAGCTCGTCGCTGGAGACCCGGAAAACGTGGTCGCGACCCGGGATCTGGCCAAGGGCTACTACCAGCTCGGAGAGGCTCGTCTTGCTGCCGGAGACGTCAACGCCGCGATGACGGCGTTCGAGGCCGGCATGCCGATCGTCCGGACACTGTACGAGGCCGATCCCAGCGACGCGCACTCCGCACGGTATCTGTCCTTGCTGCTCCAAGCGAACGCGGATGCGCGGTGGAGGGTGGGGCAAAGGGACGAAGCGCGCGGGATGCTTGCCGAGGCTCTGGGGATCGACGAACATCTCCTTCAGGTCGACTCAGGACGAGACGACCACTACTTCCGGCAGCTCGAGTCGCACCGGATCGAGATGACGTGGGCGCTGGAGACGGCGCAGTCGCAGCCGTCCACTCGGAACTGGAGCGAGGTACGGCGCCTCGCCGGACTCGTCATGACGGAAGCCGATGCGATCGTCCGGTTGGGATTCCTCGACGCCAACGAAGCTGCCGACTATGGTGTCGACGAGGCACGTGCCGCGCTGGCCGAAGCAAACGACAAGAGCCCAGCGACCGAGAAAGGAACGACACCGTGATCCATCACGTCGAGATCTACGTGAGTGACCTCGAGCGCTCGATCCAGTTCTGGACACCACTCATGGAACGCTTGGGTTACGAGTCGGAGCGGTGGTCGGGTGGGATGAACTACCTCGACGGTGAGTCGACCTACCTCTGCTTCCTGCCCGCGCCGTCCGAACACGTCGGCGCCGGGTACCACCGAAAGAGGGTGGGCCTCAACCACCTCGCCTTCCAGGCATCGTCGCGCACATTGGTCGACGAGCTGACCGAGTGGGTGAAGGAGAACGGCTACACCGTGCTCTATGAGGATCGGCACCCGTACGCCGGCGGCCCGGGCTACTATGCGCTGTTCTGTGAGGATCCGGATCGGATCAAGGTCGAGATCGTCGCACCGAGCGAGAGCTAGCCAGGATCGACTAGTCGGCCGACAGAACACGAATCCCGGAGGCCATGATCTCCAGGCCTTGGATGGTTCCTCCGTAGTACTCGGCAGCTCCGGTGTCGATGCACCAGACGCGATCGTCGCACTGTTCGGTGATGCCTTGCTCCTGCACGGTATGTCCAACGACCATCCGGTCGCAGTCGAGGGTCGCGAGCACATCGCTCAGTAGCGCGCAGTCCGCGGCGTCGGGATCGTCGCTGTACTGACGCGCCCACACGGGATCGTCCTTCGTCTCGTACACCGTGGGCATCGGACCGGTGCCGCGGAGCCAGGCGCGGGTCTCGGCATTCAGACGTTCCAAGCCGTAGGCAACGTGGTCGGGAAGGATGCCGCCGTGGACGAAGAGCGTGCGGCCGATGATGACTGCTACGTTTCTCTTCGCCAGCATGCGGGCGTAGCGTCCACCAGGACGAAAGGCGGTGGCGCGGGGCCGTTGCTCGTCCGGAAGCGACACGACGAGAGAGTCAGTGTCGTCGATCACGATGCCGGCGTCGGCGAAGTCGGCCCAGCCCCCATCCGTGACGTAGCGGAAGTCCCCCTCGACGTTCATGATCTCATGGTTGCCGAGAAGTGCATGCAACGCACCACCGGCAGCACGCGCCTCGTCCTGCAAACGGTCCAGAAGGTCGAGGATCGCCTGCTCCTCGTCACCGCGATCGATCTGGTCTCCGGTCTGGACGACGGTGAGGTCGCCACCGATCCAGTGCTCGTGCTCGTCGATCGCACCAGCGAGCCGGAGTGCCGTCCTCGCAGCGTCGAGATCACCGTGCCAGTCACCGAAGGCCACGATGCGCCCGGTCGCGGGAAAGCGCGTCGGGGGATCTGAAGAACTGAGATCTCCACTGTCCGGCGCCGCCAGCCCGGTCCCACGGCCTGTGCTGATGAAGGCCATCGCGAGAAGTGCCATGACCGAAACTCTGCGAATACTCACAGCGTCCTTCCTCTTGCCGCTCCCACCCCTCATTGCGGACGGCTGATGCCATCATGGAAGCACTCGCCCTGCTAGATGTGGTCGCAGAAGGATACGCTCGGCCGACAACCCATGCACGCCCGCAATCGGGAAGCGTGCGGCTCTCCAGGGGAAAGCTGATATCATCCAAGGACACCTCCAACGCCGCGAAGTCTGGAGTTCCTCTCATGGCACATCGTTCGATCCGTTCGTCGGTCGCGATGTCTCTCGCAGTCTCGATCACCGCATCAACCGCTTCGGCCGACGTCATCTACGTCGACGCGAACGCAACGGGTCCGGCGCACGACGGGTCGAGCTGGTGCCAAGCGTTCCTGACCCTCTCGGACGCACTCGACGTCGCAACTTCAGGATCGACCCTCCGGTTGGCGGACGGAGTCTACGTGCCAGACGTCGCGGGGCTGGAGAATCCGCGAGAAGCGTACTTCGCGCTCCAGGGAGTGAACGTAGTCGGTGGATTCGCCGGCTGCGGGGCGGCGGATCCGGACGAGCGGGCACCGCGAACGTACGAATCGATCTTGAGTGGAGACATCGCCGGTGACGACCCGGGCGGCTCCATGGACGACAACACCTACCACGTCGTCATCGTCTCGGGACCCACCTTGTCGTCCCTGGACGGCATCACCCTCCGTGGCGGAAACGCGGACGACCGGGAGGGAGGCGGCATCTACTCGTTGGGAGGCAGCTTCCGCCTGGACGACTGTATCCTCCAAGACAACGTCGGTTGGCGGGGAGCCGCCATCTACTTGGAAGCGGGAAGCGCAGAACTCGCGCACTGCCATGTGAGGCACAACAGCGCCACGGGCGAGGGCGGCGCGGTCTTCGCCGCGACGAGTGGACTCTCCTTGGACAACTGCTCCGTCTTCGCCAACACGGCAGGAAGTGACGGCGGCGCTCTCTTCGTCGACCTCTGTACCGTTCCTGTCACGAACACGACCTTCGTCGCGAACACGAGTGACTTTCGAGGTGGCGCGATCTACGCATACGTCGGCACGTTTCTCGACGTCGACAACTCGATCCTCTGGAGCAATGACGATGGCAACGGAGCCGGCGAGGAGTCCCAGGTTTGGGTGAACCCGGGCAACGACTTCGTCGTCGACCACACCTGCATCGAGGGATGGTCCGGTGCGTTCGGCGGGACGGGCAACTTCGGACTCGATCCGGAACTGGTCGGCGTGGGTGGCGGTGATCTCCGCCTCGGGATGAACTCGCCTTGTCTCGACTCGGGAAGCGACGAGGCCGTACGGTCGGAAGTCGACCTCGATGGGAGCCCGCGGATCTCCGGCGCCTCCGTCGACATCGGGTGCTACGAGTACCAGGACGTGTCCGGCGTCCCGAACGTCGGCGACGGCCCTAACGGTGGTAGTGACGACTCCGGCAGTGGCGGCTCGGGCCACGACTCGGCCGGCTCCGGAACGGCGTCTTCCCTCGACGACTCCTCGCTGACCCTCCGCCAAAGCCCCAACGGTTCGCTCGTCCTACGGATCCGTCCTCCCCAGGCCGGCCCTTGGTTGCTGGACGCCTGGACAGCCGAAGGACGGCGGGTCGGATCGATCGCCGACGGCGTGGCCGGGTCCACAGCGGATCTGGCGACGGAGTACGTGGATGTCGCTCTCGGAGGGTGGACGGAGGTCTGCGCCAGCGGAGTGTGCTTCCTGACACTGAGGCAATCCGGACGGACGGTAGGCAGCACCAAGCTGGTCATCGTTCGGTAGGCCAGCGTCTCCATGAGTACGATCGCGGGCAGAGTGCGCCGGAGCCACCATGCGAGTCGTCGGTGTGCTGCGACGCAACGATCGGTGTTCGCACGGAGCCGGTGACAGGCGGACGCTCGGTGTTCCTGCCCGTGTTCGTCGAGGCGATCCCGGAAGGCGGGGAATGTCTGAGTGGGTGACGACGCCACCCACTCAGGCACTCCCTCGAATCAGCGACCGGCAGCGGTCCGGGTGTCGCCCTTTCCGAGCAACACCAGCTTCCGCGTGGCCGTGAGCGATTCCCCCTCGAGGCGATAGAAGTACACGCCGGACCCGGCTTCTGCGCCGTCGTCCGTGCTGCCATCCCAGGTCGCGACATGCGCACCGGCGCTCAAGGACGCGCCGCCGACCAGCGTCTTGACGACCCGGCCGGAAGCGTCGTGGACCGAGAGCGTGACCCGTTCGGACTGGGGCAGCTGGAAGTGGATGTCGGTCTGGCCGCGGAACGGGTTCGGGCGGTTCTGTGCGAGAACGAGCGTCGTCGCTGTCGTTCCGAGCTCGTCACCCTGTGCTACGTCGGTGATCTCAGCACCGAGGGTGATCGTGCGCGACATGGCTCCCCCGGCCCCCTCGCACCTGTAGACTCCCTGCTCTGCTGCGTGTACGCCGTTCAGCGTCAACTCCGGTCCTGTCTCGCCTGCGAGCGGGACGCCGTCCTTCGTCCATTGATAGCTCGAGGACGAGATGTCCGAGACCAGGACGAAGTCTGCCACGTCGATCCCGGGGCCGATGCCGATGGTCTGATCCTGCTCACCATCGATCCTCGCGACGGAGTTGTCCCAGGTGCCACGATTGTCGAGATCCCCTTTCACTACGAGCGTGAACGATCCGCCGTTCTCGGTGATCGTCCCTTCGTTCACGAGCAATCCTTCCGTCGTCGCGGTGATCGCGTTGAAGGCACGGTTGACGAGGACGTCCTCGACCACAGTGTTGCCCTTGAAGAGGACTTCACGGCCGAGGGCGAAGTAGCCCGCGAGGCGCGCAGAGTCGATGTTGATGTCCCAGGTCGCGCAGTTCTGCCCGACCATCCGGATCTCGTTTCCGTTCGCGAGGACATCGCCATGATCCCAGGGGGTGCCGGTGAGGATGGCGAAGTCCGTGAAGGTGAGGCTGCTGCCTGGCTCGAGGTCGAGCACGCCGATCCCGACTCCGATCTGATTCGCGGTCCGGAGCGGTGCACCGACCACGAGTGCGTCCTCGATGACTTCAGGCAGGAAGAGACGGGCCTGACAAACCGCGGTGGGGCTGGAGGTGACCCTGAACGATTGGGGATTGATGTCGCCGAACGCGATCTGGCTGTTCCGGATCGTACCGTTGTTGATGACGTCGCCGACGAGCAGGATGGCCAGGAACGAAGTGTTCGCGTTCCGGATCTCTCCGTTGTTCTCGAGCGTGCCCGAGATGCGGACGACGCTGTGACCGAGCGTAGAGAAGTTCTGCCAGGTGCCGTTCAGGACCACGCCGTTCGTGAAGAAGACATCTTCCGACACGGACTGCACGTTGCCGTCCAGAACCGCCTGATCGACCGTGCAGTCCCAGAGGAAGGCGGACGGCCCCTCGAAGTAGATGGTGTTGCCGTTGGCCTGGAGCTGGCCGGCGAAGAAGCTCTCCTCGAGCGTCAACTTGCACTCGGGGTTCAGAACGAGGCGAAGGCCGGGCGTGTCGATGTCGACGACACCCCTCACCCAGATCGGAGTGGTCGCGACCACGTCGCCAGTGGCACCGACGTCGAAGAACAGATTCGACTCGAACTTCGTGAGCGGATCCATCGAGATCTCTCGATCACCCGAGCCAGTGAACCTCATGGTATCCAGGGTCCAGGCGCCTTCGTTGCGTACGTTTCCGCCGACGAAGAGAGAGAACTGGAAGATGTTGTCGCGAATCGTTCCCTGGTTGAGCACGGAACCGTTGGCGGTCAGCACGAGGAGACCTGTGGGCCCGTTGTGCACATCACCGCCCGAAAGCACGGTGAGATCGTTGCAACTCGACGAGACGTCCACCGCAACGGGTCCGGCGATGACCACGTCGTCGCTACCACTCGGGACCACTCCGCCGACCCAGGTACTTCCCTGGGTCCAGTCGCCGCCTGCCTCCGTCGAAGTCACAGTAGCTGCGCTCGCGGGCGCAGCCGCGAGAAAGACACCGAGTACGAGCCATCGGTGAAGACGCATGGAGAGAACTCCTTTCGATCGTGTCGACGCCCGGGCACTCTTCGTTGCGCGAACTCACTCTGAGATCGTTTGCCGTTCGTCGGTTGGACGTACCGCACCGTGGAGGCGTGGGCGCGATCCGTCTCTCGGAAACACTGGCTATCGGATCATGTGCAGGGTTCGGGTCGACGTGCCTTGGTCCGTCTTCAGGCGGTAGAGATAGACTCCGCTCGGCACGTCGTCTCCGTGACTGTCGCGTCCATCCCAGAGCTGGAAGTGCTCGCCCGCAGGAAGGAGAGTGTTCGTCAGCTCCATGACGCGGGTGCCGTCGACTGCGTAGATTGTCAGTTCCACGCGACTCGCTTGGTCGATCCGAAACCGGATCGCCGCATCGCGTCCGGTGGGGTTGGGTTCGCAACGAAGCAGCAGTTGGTCCGCGCGCTGAGAGTCGTCACCCGAGTCGAGCGACGACGTGTCACCTGGCGAGATGGACGCAACGAACGCGTTCGCAAACGTACCCGAGAAGTTCTGTCCGCCGAAGTCCGCGCCGTCTCCGACTTGGCCGGCGAGGAACACCTGGCCACTCGGCCCAACCGCAACCGCATCGGCCTTGTCGAATCCGGACGAGCCGGCCGTCAGTGCCCACCGGAAGTCGCCTGACGCGGAGTAGGCGAGGACCAGCGCATCCTGGGAACCGTAGGACGGCGGAATGTCTCCCTCGCCACTCCAGTCGACGCTGCCGCGGGAGAAGCCCGCGAAGTAGACGTCGCCCGTGGCCGGACTCGCGATCAACGAGCCGCTTCCCGGCCCCGCGTCGCCAGTGACGCCTTCCGTCTGAACCTCACGCAACCAGACGAAGTCGCCGGCCGGGTCGATCTTGGTGAGGAAGAAGTCATAGACCCAGTCTGGGCCTTCGGCGACCAAGTCTCCGAACGAGAAGGCGGCGCTGAGGATTCCTGCGAGGTAGGCCGAGCCGGATCCGTCGCTCGCGATGCGTGGTTCCTGGAAGGTGATGTCCTCCACGAAGCGAACCCATTCCGGGGTTCCTCCGGGCTCGTACTTCACCACGTACATGTTGTAGGTGAACTGTGTCGTGGCCTCCAGGCCGCCAAAATCGTGAACGCCGCTTCCGGCTGCGCCGGCCACCCAGAGGGTGCCGTCGGGATCTACGGAAAGGCCACTGACCAAGCGGACTCCGTCCTGAACGATCGACTCTAGGGTGGCGCCGCTCTCGTCGAGCCTTCGGATCTCGGCCACCTGGAAGTCCGTCATCACGGCCGTCCACACTCGGTCCTGCGCGTCGATCTCGACCGCTTCGATGCCGAAGAGATCCGGTTCCGCCACGTTGAGGTCGATGAGCCAGTCCACCTCACGATCGGCGCCGATCTTCAGGAGGAACGCGTGCGAGATGCTGGGTGGCCCGGAGAGCATGTGTTCGTCGTCGACGAAGAGGCTCCCTCGATAGCTCCCGCATACGACGATCGCTCCGGAGGAGTCGACGTCGAGATCACGGACGTCCACCTGACCGAGGACCGAGCCACTCCAAATCAAGGTTCCACTCGCATCGCGGTGATCGATCGCATAGTCACCTTGATAGCGGACCCCGGAGATTCCGTGGCTCTGCGTGAGCCGGGCACTGATCGGTTCGCCTTCGGCGGTGACGACGACCGAGCTCTGGAGGAACGACGGATTGGTCGAGAGGTCCATCGGCTGGACATCTACCCAGCCGAAGTCCTGCGCCCTTGCCGTCGACGCTGCGAACAGGGCGAGCACGACGAGCGAGCCGTGCATGGCAATTCGGGCACAAGCGGGTACTGGCTTCGGGGCGACTTCAGAAACGGCGGCCAATGGGGGCATGGTCGGATGCTCCTTTCTCCGGTCTAGTCGTCGGAGACCGAGGCGTCTTGATACCGCCGGACACGGCTGGCCCGGGTGGGGTCCCCTAACTCACATTCCAACAGCCACATAAGTCCCCTCCTCAGGAAATCCTCGCCCCGCGCGAGATAGATCTGCGTGCCGAGAGGCGTCTCTGCGTTGCTGGGAGTGAACGCCGGACCGGCCGTCACATCGGCTGGATCCCAAAGAAAACCACTCCGAGCTGCGCCAGCTGCGCAGGGAGACCTGATCACCATGACGACTCTACGAAACACCCTGCGCGGAGGGCAGTATCCGCTCCTCCTGAGCGGCCTGCCCCTGGCCGCCGCGCTCTTCCTCCCCGGCTGCGGTCGCGACGAAGTCGCGCCGAAACTCGAAGGCGGGAGCGACAACGCATTCCAAGAGGTTCTCGACCAAGGGAACGACTTCGAGCAGGTCACTCCTGCGTACGACGAAGTCGTTCACGACGCCGAAGAGGAAGAGGCGACCGACGGAACCATCTGGCTCTGCACGCGGAAGACGGTCTCCGCGGTGAACGCACCCGATGGGTACTCCACCTTCGACCCGAACGCGGACGTCATCTACCCGGGTAGCCTCCTCCAAGGGGCCACCCTCGATCGTGCGACACCAGATCCGATCGTCGTCCCACGCGCGGGCGGCCGTCTCTCCATCGACCTCAACAACGGATCCCCAGAAGTGACCGCGACCGTGGAGTCGATGACCGAGAGCGGCGTCCGTCAGGCCATGAACGAGATCATCGCGAACAACAACGGAATCGGCGCGGCCCGGTTCGACTTCAACCAGTTCCAGGTCCACTCGCGCGAGCAGCTCGCGGCCTCGCTCGGCGTCAACGTCTCGACGCTCTCGTCGTCGTTCAATGCGAAGCTGAGCTTCAGCACGGATCAGGAATACAACCGGTGGCTCGTCCAGCTGAACCAGAGCTACTACACGATCGTCTACGACAAGCCAGCCACCTACTCCGAGGTCTTCGCACCGGAGGTGACTCCCGAGATGCTCGACCGCTACGTCGGTCCCGGCAACCCGGCCGTCTACGTCTCGTCCGTCACCTACGGCCGGATCTTCTACCTCCTCGTCGAGACGACGGCGTCGCGGCAGGAGCTCGCCGCCTCGGTCGAGGCATCGTTCAGCGCTGCCGTGGCCGGAGGTGGTATCGAAGGCGACGTCGAATACGTGAGTGAGCTCGAGAACTCGCACATCAAGGTGTTCGCGCTCGGAGGCGACGAAGAGCTCGCACTCGCGACCTTCAGCGGAGACTTCGAAGCGGTCCGTGACTTCCTCACCCAGGGCGGAGACATCGCGACCGGACGCCCGCTCTCCTACACGCTCCGTGCGCTCAAGGACAACAGCGCGGTGAAGGTGAAGGTCGCGAGCGACTACGACATCGTCGACTGCCAGCCCGTCGCGGAATCGCTCGAGCGACCGATCGTCTGGTACAACGCCGAGTTCGGACTCGACGCCAACGGCCCGTACGGAATGGTCAGTCGCTGGAAGGACTCGTTCGGCAAGCCGGAGATGGACGCTGTCCCCCGCGTGCTCGACTACGGCGGACTCCGGATCCCGAACGGCGTCAACAACCGGAAGGCGTACGTCAGCATGAGCTGGGACGGATCGCTCAGCGAAGGCGGGTTCGGGTTCAGCGGAGCGAACTTCCGGAACACGGACTACACGATCTTCGCGGTCCTCTTCAACAGCACGAACCCGGACGACAACCGCCCCGTCGACTTCCTCTACGGCGAGAGCACACAGGCGGGACGAGGACTGCGACTGGGGTTCACGTCGAACACCGGGGTCTACATGTCGCACGGTGATGGCTGCACGCTCTCCGCGGACATGGGCGTGCCGAGTCAGGCCTTCCGTCTCTACACCTTCCGCTACTCCCAGACGGAAGGGATGTCGATCTACGTCGACGGGGCGAAGGTGGCCGAGGACCGGAGCCTGACCCTGCCCCTCAGCTCGTTCAGCGGCGCGACGCTCGGTGGTCGGGACGGGTCCTACCAGGGGATCAACCCGCTCATCACGCTCAACTTCGCGGAGTTCCGCTGCTTCGGGATCGCGGCCACGGAGGCGCAGCGCGCTTCGATCGAGCGCGAGATGCTGGTCAAGTACGGGCTTTGACATCGACGTGGCTCCCTCGCAGGAGCGAGACCCTTGCCCGGCAGGCGGAGACGCCCCAACGGGCAAGGGAGATCGGATTCAGCCGCGCTCCCGTCCTCGAACGAGACGGACGGGAGCGCGACCTGCACATTCCCCCGAATAGTCTTCCTGGGATCCGGTACGGCCTCTCCGACTACACTGCCGTCGGCGGTGGTTCCTCCCGGGAGGCAGTTTGACGGAAACAGGCCAGTGAGAGCGCTCGTCCGGTTCTATGTGCGCGGCGCTGCTCGGATCGCGCAACGGAACGCACTCGTGACGTTCGCGCTCACGATCCTCGCCTTCCTCCTCGTCCCCGATGCGCCCCGGATCGCGCGGCAGATCGTGGTGGCAGTCACCGCGAGCGACGTGCCGCGGGGACCGGCTCTCGCACTCGCCGTCCTCGCCATCGCTGCCGCGGACGGCGCGGCCAAGACCCTGCGGATCGGACTCGGTGGATGGCTGGCCAGTCTCCCCTACTCAGTGGCCGCACTCCGCCGCGCGTTCGCCTTGGCCCTCGTCGTACCGCTCGCACCGATTCTCGCGTACGTCGCGATCGGCGCTGTGCTCACTCCCACGCGATACGAACTCAGCCTTCATCCTCCAACGCTCCTCGGCTTCCTGCTCGGAATGCTGGGTGCGGCAGCGTCCGCAGTGCCGACACGTCGACGGGTGCTGGGTCGGCCGCTTGTTTGGGTCGCGGCACTCGTCTGGGTGCAAGGGACTTGGTGGGCGACACTCGGGTCCGCAGTCGCGCTCGTCGTCTGGGACCGTATCGCCGGACCCGTCGTTCCCAAGAAGCGGCCGTCCGAGCGGTCATCCTCGATCGATCGCTGGATCCTGCCACGCCTCTCCCTTCGCGCACTTGGTCCCTACGTGTTCTACCCGGCCCTCATCGGAGGACTGCTTCTCGGCGCGGCCTGGCTCTATCGGGTGAACAACGGACTCGCACGTCCGGACGCGGCGCTGGCGACCCGGCTCGCTCTGCTCTCTGCGTTCCTGCTCGGCAATCTGGTCACCGCGGAGAGACTGCTGGAGCGGCGTCGTCCGTGGCCGTGGGCTCGATCGCTTCCAATGAGTTCGAGACGACGAGTCCTGGACGACGCCACGGTCTTCGGCGTTCTGCATCTCCCCGCGCTCGCACTCGCGACGTCGTTCGATCCGTTCGTCGGGCTCGTCGGACTCGCGGTTCTCCCTACGACGAGTCTCCTTTCGGCCGGAGCCATCCGCCGTGCACGCGGCAGACTCACGGGCGCGAGCGGAGTCCTGTTCTGGAGCCTCGTTCCTTTCGTCGCGCTCTGCAGCGTGTCCCCGTGGACCGCAGCGTTGGCACTTCTCTTCACGCCTCTAGCGCTCTCGCTCGCGGCACGCGCGGAGCGAAGGTGGATCGCGACCGCATGGGATCCACTTCATCACGACGCCGCCGGCGATTCACTCAGCGAGGTCTATCGATGAACGCACCCACTCGTGGCATCGAACTGAGAGACGTCACGTTTTCCTATCAGGGAAGTACGAAGGGGCATCCCACGTCCCGCATCGATCTCGACGTGCCGAGTCTCCGTCTCGACCCAGGACTCACGCTTCTCCTCGGCCCCAACGGTAGCGGCAAGAGCACGCTGCTGAAGCTCGTGGCGGGAATCGAGCCGCCGGCGACTGGTCTCGTCACGATCGACGGAGCGGATCTCTGGACGCGTGAGCGCGAGGCTCGTCTCGGCATCGCGTACATTCCGGAGCAGCCGGACCTCAGTCCCTATGCGGCGGTCGGAGAAGTCGTCCGGCTCGTCTGCTCACTGCGAAACGTTCCCTGGTCCGCGGGGCAGGAGATGTTGGAGCAGGTCGGACTGGGCGGGCTCGAGCACCGGACGGTTCGCGAACTCTCCCAGGGTCAGAAGCGACGCGCACTCTTCGCGTCCGCATTCCTCGGAGAAGCAACCACGCTCATCCTCGACGAGCCGCTGGTGTCGCTCGACCTCGACATGCGGGAGATGTTCCTCTCGTGGCTGCGCGAACGGCTCGATCGCGGTGCCTGCGCTCTGCTCTCGACGCACGAACTCGAGCCTTTCACGGACGCGGTGAACGCGGTCGTCTCGGTGAAGAGCGGTCAGGTCGTGAAGTCGGCTCCACCGGAACGTGGTGCTGGGCGACTCGAGAGGCTGCGTAGTCTGGCTCGCGGAAGCGAGAGCGTGGACTAGATCGCGCGCCCCTGCGGACCCGGCCGATTGGACGCTTTCGACCGCCGGATCAAGCCGACGATGAAGAGGATCAGCCCGATCGTCCCGATCACCGGGCCGAGGACGAACGAGGCAACGCCGCTCCAGGTCCAGCCGGCCGCACCTTCGAGCGGTCGTTCGATCACGTAGAGGCGTGCGGACTCGACCGGACTTCCGTCGTCGTCCGTCGCTCCGACCTCTACGCGGATGCTGAGAGGTACTTCGCTTCCGCCCCCCGACCTCTTCCGACTCGTCGCGCCGGATCCACCGGCTGGATCGAACGACGCGCTCGTATGGGTGAGCGTGACCTCGGGATCGAACGAGTCGCGATGGGGACTGTCGGCTGCCGGTACGATCACGCTTCCGGTCAGCTCTCCCGCGCCGGCATGGAGTCGATCTCCGTCTTCCCCCTGGTACACGGAGTAGTTCACCGGCATGGAGAGCTGGACGATCGGATTGCCGCCGTCGACTTCGGACTCCACGAGTAGGACCTTCGCCTCGATCCGAAGCTGCGCGCCCTTCCCGCGATCCACCCAGACGGAGTGGACGGTCTCAGTCCCCGGTTCGATAGGGAGATTGGCGACCTCGCGTGCATCGGTTGCGGTCTTGATCGCACGTCCGAAGAACGCACAGCTGGAGAAGCTGACGACCAACCCCAGGATCGCGACGAGACAACCTGCCTTCCAGAGCATCACGTTCCCCCATCGATCGACTTTCGTGGTCCAACATGTGGTTCGATCAGTCCACGGTCGACGATTCCCATCCCGCGGTCGGTACCGTCAACGACTCACCAAGACCTTGCGAGTGAGCCGCTCCCCACCCGACGTCAATCTCATCAGGTACATCCCGACCGGCAGGTCCCGCGCTGACCAAGGCACGACCTGAACCACACCATCACCACTCCCGTTCGATACGATCGTTTCGAGTTTCCGTCCGTGAACGTCATAGATCTCCAGCTGGACCTGCGCTCCCGTCCGCGCCGCGAACCGGAGGATCGCATCGTCCGAGACTGGGTTCGGATGGGGAGGATCCAGCATCAACCTCTGCGATGCGACAGACATCTCGCTATCATTGTCGGTTCCGTTCCCCACCGATGAACTGGTCGGAAGATCGATCTCCCAGGCGCCCCGTCCAAAGGTCCCGGCGACGAGCTTTCTCGATTGCAACCGGATCTCGAGGTCCGTCACGAGCGCATTGGCTAGTCCGCTCCCATAAGTCATCCAGGTCGAACCGCCGTCGCTACTGCGCCACACACCGACGTCCGAGCCCACGTACCAATGTTCTGGCATGCTCGGGTCCGCGATGAAGGTGGTCGCGGGTTGATCGGGGAAGTCTCCCGTCACGTCCTCCCAGGTGGTGCCGAAGTCCGTCGTGCGGATGATATGAGGACCGCCAGTATCGTACCCACCAAACACGACGAAAGCGGAGTCGATATCGTTGGGGTCTGCTGCGATCTTGATCGCCTGTCCTGTTCCGGAGAACGAAGCCGACTGGGTCCAGCTATCTCCTCCATCGGTGCTGAAGTAGACCCCCGATTCGTTCGATACCGTCCAGACGACGTCCGGGTTCAGAGGGTTCGTGGCAATCCAGTCGGCCTTGTGGGTCGCCACGTTCGTCCATTGGGACCCCGCGCTCACGGTCCGGAAAATCCCGTTGCTGCTCGCGGTCCAGAGGCGACTCACATTCACGGGGTCCATATCCACAGGGGTGAGCCACGCCTTGGTCCCGGTGAAACCGTTCGTGATCGTGTTCCAGTTCTGGCCACCGTCGAGCGACCTGACGTGCCTTCCGCTCTGCGACTCGGAGTAGACTCGGTTCGCATCTGCCGGATCGATGTTGCACACCATGCCATCTGTCGTGCGGGTGGACTGGAACCAAGAATCCTCGTCGATCCGCCCGGGCATTCCATTGTCCTGCGTGCCACCGATGAGGAAGAACGGATCAGACTGGGCGACTCCGATGTCGTAGAACTGGTAGCTGATGATACCCGCCGTCCGACGGAACCAGGTCTCGCCGTCGTCGGTCGACCTCCAGGGCCCGCCATCAGTCGCTACCCATAGATTGCTGAGAGAGCCCGGCTCGTAGGCCAAAGCGTGGTTATCCCAATGGGGAACGTGGAGTTCGTCGTCGCCGAAGGGGAGGTTGAAATTCAGTGGAGCGAAGCCGCTGCCTCCGTTGGTCGACCGATAGAGGCGGTTTCCGCCGGCCACCACCCGCTCCGGATCGTTCGGATCGACGGCGATGACGTTGTTGTACCACCCCTGATTTCCACTCATGTCCAAGCTGGTCCGCCTCTCCCAAGTTTGTCCCCCATCCGTGCTTCGGTAGATGCCGAACGAGGCCCAAGCACTGACAGAGACGATGTGGGCATAGATGTAGTCCGGATTGGCGGGGGTCACGGCGATCTTCGTCTTCCCGATCGTGCCGGGGGAGGGAGGCTGTCCGGTACCCGCAAGCCCGAATGTGAGACCATCGTCTGTGGATATGAGAACACCGTTCGGCGCGGACTGGCTGGGGATGAACGGATCCCGACCTCGAGTTGCATACACCGTGGTCGGGTCGCCCGGCTTCCACTTCACGTCGAAGAAGTTTCCCCCTCCGCCGACCTCGGTCCAAGTGTCGCCTAGGTCCGTAGAGCGCCAGAGACCGTCGTTCGCCCCCGCAAGGATCGTCCCGGTCGTAGGGTTGTCCTCGATCACGCTGAACCCGTGAAGCGAGGGGATGTCATATGAAAGGGAAGTCGGGTTCCAGGTCGCGCCCGCATCGGTCGACTTCAGGAGGCCGAAGCCGAAGATTCCCTTGCCCGAAGGTAGGAAGCCAATGCCCGATCCTTCGCCCGTGCCCATGAGCACTACGTTCGGATCGGAAGCCAGGACACAAACCGCCCCGACGGCGAGTGTCGGTAGGTCATCAGTGGAAGCGTTCCACGAGTCGCCGCCATCGGTCGTCTTCCAGAGCCCACCTCCAGCGGTACCGACATAGACCGTGTTGGGGTCGGTCGGATCGAAGTCGAGCGTCGGGCAACGGCCGGAGTACTCGACCGGACCGATGGAGAACCACCCCGGCTCGCCCCTGCCGGCAGACTCGGCCTCCCCGGCTCTAGCCTCGAGAAAGGCCTCATAGCGCAGGGCGGAAAGGTCTGCACCCTCAGTCCCACTTCGAACGGAACGCAACCACGCCTCGCGGTTGTACGGCTTCCAGCCACTACTCCGAGTCTCTTTGAGGTCTGGATGGAGCTCGAACCAGGCCCCGAGCCGTTCGAGACCCACCAGCCCTGCCATCGGATCAGACTCAGCGGCCTGTACCGGCCGGGAAAGGGTGAACAACGAGAGGGCGAGCGCCAGAAGAGCAAAGGCGGGGAACACGATGCCGCGCGGGCGCCAGATGAGCGAATAGAGTTTCGAAATCGATCGAGTCATGGAACTGCCTCGCATGGGTCGGGGGAGCACGAACGTGGCGCACTTCCCTGTCACTTGTGGGCGTCTTCCAGGACTCTCGCTGGACGCGTCGAGCCCCGTCCGGGGGGGAGGTACTTACAATAGTAGCAGAGCCCGGCCCCTGAGCAGCGCAGGAATCAGGCCGGGCACTCGGATCGCAGAGATCGACGCGCACATTCCCCACTGCGAACATGCCACCCGCGGACCCCGCGCGGAACCTGTGCCGGAGGTGAGTGACGCACCCATCGAGTTCGGACTCTGACTGAGTACTCACGGTTCTGCGGCGTGCGGAGTCTCGGCGCCGAGACTCCGCGCCAGCCGGGCGGGCTGTCCACCGCTCCGCTGGATCGACCCACTCTCCCATTTGCACGTCCTCGAAGTAGCCGTGCAGGGTCGCCTCCACCAGGCGCCCTGCACCACGCCCGCCCAGGATCACTGGCCGACGTCTGTCCGGTCTCGGAACCCGCGCAGGAACTCACGAACCGTCCCGATCGCCTGTTGCCAGAACCTTGCGGCCTGTTCCGCATCCCCAGGCGTTGCGAGGAACTGAGCGTACGCGCGTGGCCCATCTTGGCTAGCGTCCAGGAACCTCTGCTCGAGTAGGGCCAGAGCCTCCTCGACGACCTCGTGCGCAGCCACGGGACTGGCCGCGGCCACGGTTCCGGCGACGCGCGGGCCGCCATCGTAGTTGAGGAGCGTGAACACCAGGTCGTAGGCGTCCTTCGGCGCGTGTCGATCCTGGAACGCGAAGATCTTGAGGACGGTGTAGGGAAGGACGTTTGCCACCCGAACCACGACTCGCGACTGTCCGCCTCCATCGAGTCGCTCTCCTTCGAGCTCGTGCTCGATGAAGTCATCCCGAGCGAGCTGCGCTCCCCGCACGTTGAACGCCCCGAGCTTTGATCCCGTGGACTCACCCTTGGGACGAAAGATGCGGCCTGGCTCGACCTCCGTCGTCTCACACAGGAACTCTATGAGTACCTTCGTGCCGTCGACATCGCGGGTCCACTGATAGCTCGAGGATCCCGGCTCGAAACCAGCGCTTTGCAGGTTGTTCTGCAGCGTGCGGTAGGTCTCCGGTGTCTTGTCGTCGAGCGCGAGTCCGATGATCAGGTCGACATCGGTGGTCCCGACGTGAGGCGAGACCCCTTCCGGGAGCTCCCCTATCAGATACCTCGGCGCAAGCCCACCGGCCAGATAGATGCGTTCGCGCCATGGACCCAAGTCACCGATCAGGGTAATCAGCACCCGCTCGCAGCGCTCGGTAGCTTCCTCGTTGTAGTCCGAGGTGTGTCGGCGGCCGTTCAAAACTGAATCAGCTCCTTCCGAAGGTGCTCAGCCTGCTCCCTGCCGCGGCGCGGATCCCGCAGAAGGTCGGCGTAGAGCCGGAACCGGTTCACGACGCAAGTTCCATGCGTCCGCTCACGGAACGCCAGCGGTGCGTCGTTCTTCTCCTGAAGGAAGACGACGTTGTGTCCCTCTCCGGCCGGTGTGGCGCCGGTTGCCTCGAAGAGATCGTCCTCACCGGCGATCGCCTCCACCCAAACATCGACCACCGGAACGGCTGTGACGAACGGCGCAACGAGCGAAGCCGCTGCCGCTCCCGTGAGAGCGTGCGCGATACCGTTCGCCTCCAGCCTCTGGCTGAGCTGCTCCATCACTTGACGCGGCGTCTGCGCGAGCAGGTATGCCAGCGTACGTCTCGGTCGATCCCCGTGCTCTTCCGCCCAGAGATCCAGTAGCGCCGTCGGATTCACGACACGGCGTACGCGGTTCGGCCCGGCCCCTTCGTGGGCGGCGATGCCCTCACGCTCGAGCCGCGTCAACACACGGTGCGCGAGAGCTGTCGATACGCCGGCGACGGCCGCCAGGGTTGCCACCTGCCACTCCCGTGCCGGGTCCACGAGCAACGCCTGCGCAGCCAGTCCGGCCTTTCCCCTCAGCCGGGTCGGAGCCGGCAGCGTTTGGGATCCCTTCGGCTGACGGCGCCCCTCTATATGGATGAGCAGCCCGGGGAGTTCGAGGTGGACGTTGCCGAGACCGTCGACCACCGAGATGCCGTGGTCCCTCAGGATGTCCCGAGCCTGCGCAGTAGTGTGGCCCGCGACGAGGAGTACGTGGTTGCCGGGGAGGAGCCGCGTCTGGTGGATCACTTGCCAAACGATCCCTGCATTCACGGTTCGCTTGAACTCCACCACGATCGGAGTCTCTCGGCCTGCGAATGTCACGCGGGCGTCGGCCCCACGACGTTCCCTCAGCGGCTTGTCGCTGACCGTCAGGCCGGGGACCTCGCGGAGGATGCGCAGGGCCTCCGCCTCGAAGGTGCCTTGGATAGTTACTGTTTGGTCGTTCTTCACAATGCTACGAAATATAGTCGCATTGTAAATATTGTCCATCGATATTCTGCTGGAGATCGGCCATCTACGAGGTCGATTGGGGGACTCTCGCGTGTTGGCCGCCCCCCAAAGCATCGCCACAAAGCTCGCTCAAAACTGAACCGAAACCACATCACAGAACGTTAGTTCCGGTACGTTCCCCGAGTCGGGCAAGCCAAAGAAACGAGCCGCAGAGGAAGGCAGAGACGCGGCCTATCCCAAGCAGAGGCGCTGACGACGATCAGACGGAAGACGGGAACTCGAAGCTAGCGGCCTCCGCTCATCGATATCGTCCGCCAGCCCTACGCAACTCGCCCGGGGTTTCGAGACACAGAACAGGAAGCTGCATTCAGTCCTGCGTCTTGGGCCGAACTCCCACCTTGACGCTGTCTGCGCTGCTACCGCCAAACCGACGCTTGAGGTCACCCCAACTCGTCGTCTTCAACGGGGTGACCTCGCAGCCAGCTGGGTACGCTCCGATTGGCCCCTGGCACTCGCGGTGACCGTCGCCGAACGGACCGATGAGGGTGGAGGACTCACTGAGCCGGAAGTCTTCCGCTTCTTCGTCGCAGAACTGCGGTGGCGCGACGAAGTGTTGCCACTCGGCGGTTGGGAGGAAGCACGACTCGGCGATCGTACCGTCGTTGTGCCAGAACACATTGCAGCCGCAGTTCCCGAACCCCGCCGCGATGTACGCGAACCCTTCGTTCTCCGAGAAGATGCTGTTGAAGACGCCGGTCGGCTCCGTCACGTCGACTTCCATGAACAAGGCACCGTCGCCGGCCTCGTTCTGGACGAACGTGCAGTGATCGACGCGCACATTCCCCACTGCGAACATGCCACCCGCGGACCCCGCGCGGTTCCGGTAGAAGAGGCACCGCTCGACCCGGGCCGTCCCTTCGTTCGTCGCATCGATCGCGAGTCCACCGCCGCCACCCGTTGGGCCCCAGGGCACGCCTCCTGCCTCGTTCTCGATGAACTTGCAGTCCAGGATCTCCGCGACTTCGCCGAGGTGGACGGCTACCTCGAGGCCGCCGCCGCCCAGCGTACCGCCAATGCCTGTGTTTCCGCGGAACGTGCAGCGCTCGATGCGCGCGGAACTCAGGATCGTGGTCTGGCCAGGGCAATCCTCTATCGTGCAGTCCGTGATCGCAAAGGATCCAGCGATCTGCGTATAGACACCGAAATTGTCTCCTGATCGGAATCCGAACCCTGTGACCGTGACACTGTCAGCATCTCCATTGGCCGAGAACCCCTGTGTCATGGTCAACGCCGCGCCCTCGAGCGACTTCAAGTGGACGCTCGTGTCGGTCACTTGGACTCGTTCTTCGTAGGTCCCCGGGCCGACGAAGATCCGATCCCCGTCGGCCGCTTGATCTACAGCACCCTGGATGGTCGGAGCGTCGCCACTACCGTCCACGTATACATACCAGTCTCGGGCGAGTGCCTGGCTGGAGAGCCCGGCGACACTCGCCAACCAGGTGAGGATCGAGATGCGTAGCTTCATGGGTGCTCCTACTTCAGAAGTACGACGCGTCCTTCCTCCAACTTGCCTGACCCGGCGAGACGGACGAAGTAGACTCCGGCGGCGACACGCCGAGAGGCGTCGTCGCGGCCGTCCCACCACACCTCGTGAGGTCCTGAGGCTACGGGACCATCGACGAGAGTCCGAATCGAACGACCGGCGACATCATCTGTGGCCAACCATTCTCGAGTGTATATGGTGCGTCTCCTACGCGGAAACCGTGGATTCGTTTGGTATGACAACGATTCATGAATCGTTCGACTGGATGAACGCTGGAACGATGCCGGTGGCGTGCGCCGCACTCATTGGAGTTCCGCCCCTGGCTGAGTGCGTGCGCGTCTGCTGAGTACGGAGTCTCGGCGCCGAGACTCCGCGCCGGCCGGGCGGAGCTCGGCGACAGCCTGTTCTGGAGCACGCTATGAAGGTGGGCCGCGGATCAGCAAACACGGCCCGGGCTACCGTCGCGTCAGTTGTAGTCCGGGACTGGGCAGTCGAAGGCCCAGTTGCGGAGGATCAGCTCCATCGGCTCGTCTGGATCGACCCACTCACCCATTTGCACGTCCTCGAAGTAGCCGTGCAGGGTCGCCTCCACCAGGCGCCCCGCGACGCGTCCGTTCGGGGAGGGATCGAAGACGTCGAACTCGACCAGGCCGCCGCCTCCGTTCGAGGGCGAGAACGTGAGGATCTGTGCTTCGCTCATCCGGTGTCCGCGGTCCGGACGGTACGTCACGCGGATCACGTTGCCGAACTCCTCGTCGAACTCGAGCACGTCGCCCTCCTCGATCTCGTCCGGATCGAAGTTGATGTCCAACCCTGGCCAGAGGGTCGCCATCCGGGTGCCGGTCGCGAAGCGGACGCCGAAGGATCGGTAAACACCCCAGTCACTCTCGCGGCTGTCGACGTATGCCGATCCCGGCTTCATCGTCACCGTGAGCGGCTTGCCGTTCATCTCCATGTAAAACGGCTGATCCGGGTCCGGCTCCGGCGAACTGCTGCAGCCATGGATGCAGAGCGAGAGGACCGAGAGGGTGAGCCAAGCCCAGGTCGATGCCCTGTTCGCCGACCGGTTCGATGCCCTGTTCGCCGACCGGATCGATACTCTGTTCGTCGACCGGGTCGATACCCTGTTCGCAAACCGATTCGACACCGGGTCCGTCGACAGAAGCGGAACGAACGACACGAGGCCCCCCTTTGCTCGAGTTCGCGGCCACTCGGAGTGC
Organism: Candidatus Eiseniibacteriota bacterium; assembly: GCA_020633975.1. GTDB lineage: Bacteria > Eisenbacteria > RBG-16-71-46 > CAIMUX01 > CAIMUX01 > JACKCR01. Next base: position 264,569 of record JACKCR010000003.1, read on the forward strand.
GTGGCGAAGCGCCAGGCAACGGGAATGCGGGTCCGAGTGGTGGATCACGTGAAACGCGTGCTTCTGGGCCGCTGTATCGGCGGATCGCGACGTTTTCTGGAGCGATGGGAGACGTTGGGGGTCCAGGGGGGATCGACGACGCCACAACGACAGCCGATGGCGGTCCCCAAACCTCGTATCCTCTTCGTTCTGTTGGCGTTGAACGTACGGACGGGCCCTGGGATGGCTGCAAAGGCCATGGAAACTGACTTTGCTCGTGTTCTAGCGGCTACACGGGTCGTGGCAAGTGTTGCTGTCCACGACGGGAGCGGCGCAGAGACCGCTCTGCACGCGAGGGGTGGAGTCGTTCGCCATGCGACTGAGGCATTTCCTCTGATCGATCGTTCCCGGTCCGGTGCAACGGTGCCAGCAACGGCCAGTCCTCGAGGCGCAGCGGCTCGAGGGCTGGGGTTTCCAGTCGACGGACCAAACTCCACGCCTGTACCAACGGCCGCCGAGAATGAAAGGACGATCCGTAGCGGTTCACCTCCCGGCGTAGCGCCGGAACATCCGGTTTGAGCGGCTGCATCGGGACCTCTGCGACATCGTGTCGGCCATCGCGCGGGTGCAGATCTTGCTGCGAACGTCGACTGGCCGGGCCGTAGCAGTGCGGACACCTATGGAAGTTTCGCCGGACACTTTGACAGCGGCTCGAACTGGACCGTGAATCCGAGAGGCCGCAAGTGTGCGGCTACGGAGCCGGCAGAGAGAGTTTCGGAGGGCTTTGCAGCGGCTCCAAGATCGCCGTGGATTGTTTTGCTGACAGTTACGGCGGTTCGATGCCCGGCACAGGCTCTTGCCGGGGTCCGAAGGGCCCTGAACTCGGTCACGACGGTCACTTCTTTGAGCCGAGCTACCGTCACGGCGGGTCTGTCGCAATTCATCGGGATCGAGCGTGTCGCGGCGAGGCTGGCGGGGACTTCGGTGGTTCTCTGTGCGCTCATGGTGGGGGTGGGCCCCATTCCGTGTGCCAGACCGGGCATGAGTGTGGCACCGGTCGAGAGGAGCGACGGGGGCCGGACGGTAGTGCGCGAGGAGCGTGGGAGTTGGTCGGTTGGTCTGTCAGGGAAATGCGGCCCGTCGCGTCCGGTTCTGGCGCTAAGGACTTCCATGCCAGATACTTACACTTCAGCCAACGGCCTCCTCCCGCGTAACTCTTGCCAGCTTGATTGACGCAATTTGCTACTTTTGGTGTACGATATTGCTGCGGCGCCACCAGGCAGCCCCCCCCCCGGGAGAAGCAAACCCGATGGATGATGTGAGGGAGTTGAGGAAGGTCCTGGCAGAGGCCGCGAACGGAAGCCGCGCCATTCGCTACCAGAGGCATGCTCAGGAGAGGATGCTGCAACGAGATGTCACGACGGACGACCTGCTGTACCTACTCGACCATCCGAGTTGCATCGAGCCGCAGGAGGTCGAGCTGAGCGGAGAGGAGAAGTTCCGTGTGGAGGGTTGCGACACCGACGGCCGCCGGCTTGCGGTGGTTGTGGTCGTGCCACCGGATCGGAATGAGCTGCGGATCATCACGGTGGTGACACCGTGACCAGGAGAGACGCGAGAGAGAGGGCGACAATGGACGGGCAGAAGAGCTGTCTGAGCTGTGGCGGAAGTCTGCAGTCTCTGGATCAGTCCTATCACTACTTGGAATGCGGGCTGCCCAACGTGTATCTCGAGGGCGTGCAGTCCACATGTGAGCAGTGCGGCGAGATCGAAGTGACCATCCCCAACGTGCCGGCGCTGCATAGGGCGATTGGTGACCACGTGATTCGATACGGGAGTTTGACGCCTGCGGAACTTCGATTCCTGCGCAAGTCCGCCCGGCTCACGCAGGAGCAGCTTGCGAACGAGATGGAGATCAATCGCAGCACCATCAACAGGTGGGAGACCGCTGACGAAAAGGTGTGGAGCAAGAGCGAGGACTTCCTCATCCGGGTGATCTGGGTCCAGCACATGTACGGGCTCCGCGACGAACTGGATGCATTGAAGAATCAGCTCTTTGAGATGGTCCGGCGAGCGAAGGAACGCGAAGACATCCGAATCAACCTAGCTGAACTAGTCACGACTTGATCTGACACCGAGCTTGAAGAAGTGAGGGTCATCCGTTCTGATTGGAAGTGCTGAAGCTTTCAACCCGAACACAGGAGATGACCCTCGTGGATCAGAATAGCAGTCGGATCATACGGAACAAGCTCGGGCTTCTGAATCTGGCAGAGGAGCTCGGGAACGTCTCGAAGGCCTGCCGGGTGATGGGCGTGTCGCGGGACACGTTCTATCGATACCGAGCGGCCCGAGAGGAGGGCGGAGTGGAAGCCCTCCTGGAGAAGACCCGCCGCAAGCCGAACCCCAAGAACCGCGTGGATGAAGAGATCGAGAAGGCAGTTCTCGAGTTCTGCCTCGAGTTCCCGGCCCACGGGCAGGTGCGGGTGAGCAACGATCTCCGGAAACAGGGTGTCTTCGTATCTCCGAGTGGAGTGCGTTGTATCTGGATCCGGAACAAGCTGCAGAACCGGAAGCTACGCCTCCGCGCCATGGAGGCGAAGGTCGCGGCCGAAGGCGGGGTTCTGACGGAAGCTCAGGTCGTCGCTCTGGAGAAGCAACGATCATCGGACGTCGCGCACGGTGAGATCGAGACGGAACATCCTGGGTACCTGGGTTCCCAGGACACCTACTATGTGGGGACGATCAAAGGAATCGGTCGGATCTACCAGCAGACGTTCGTTGACACGCACTGTAAGGTCGCTGCCGCCAAGCTCTACACGATGAAGACGCCGATCACGGCAGCGGACCTGCTCAACGATCGGGTGCTGCCGATGCTTGAGGCAGAAGGCTTCGATCTGCTTCGGATCCTGACCGACCGAGGCAGTGAGTTCTGCGGGCGTCCGGAGCGGCACGACTACCAGCTCTACCTGGCGATCAACGGGATCGAGCACACGCGAACGAAAGCCTACAGTCCACAGACGAACGGGATCTGCGAGCGGTTCCAACGGACGGTGAAAGAGGAGTTCTATGACGTCACCTTCCGGAAGAAGGTCTACTCAGACCTCGAAACGCTCCAAGCCGATCTCGACGCCTGGATCGATCACTACAACAACGAGCGAACCCATCAGGGTAAGATGTGCTGCGGGCGGACCCCGATGCAGACGATGCGTGATGCTCGAAGCATCTGGGAAGAGAAGGTCGTAGCGCTGAACTAATCGGACACCGGCACGGCCATCAGACCGGACGACTGTCAGATCGGGTCGCGACTAGAACACCTAGCGGATATACGCACCGCCGCGTAGTCCGCGGCGTGGCCTCGGCCGCTGGTGGCCGCGCACAGTAAACGACTCGTCGACGCCGACTCGGCGGCCTTCACCGGAATGCGCTCCGAATCTGCCCCCAGGACATCGTCCTCGTTGGACTGAGGACACAACCGATCCCAAGGGCGCCCCCGATGGGCCCACATGGCGGACCAAGGCTGGCAAGCGGTGAATCAAGCGCGACGCGAAGCGAGTCATCCTCGCAGAGTCGCGGATCGATCAGAATCGAGTGGTAGTCGTCAGCCCCATCGTATCCGCTCGCGATGGGGGCTCTCCATTGGCCACCCTCCCGAGACTCGGAGTCATTGAATCCCTGGTTCTGCCAGAACGCGTTGCAATACACGCGGGGAATCGCGGAGCTGGCGGAGCCCACAAAGAGACCAAACGACTGATTGTTGGCGAAGATGTTCTTGCGTATGACCGCGCTCTCACCGTCGCTCCGGACCACGACGGCACCGGATTCGCATACGTTACCGACAACCGTGTTCTCCTCAAAAATCAATCTCAGGGCCTTCGAGTGGACTGCTGAACCAGACAAGGCTGTGTTCCCGTCGAAGACGCAACCTCGGATCGTGACGTCTGCGCCGATGCCAACGCGAAGCGCCCCCCCACCCCCAGCCGTCGCATCTCCGGGAGCGCCGGCGCTACTCCGGTTGTTTCGGAAGAGACACCCCGACACAGTGGTGTTGCCGGACCCGAGAACGAGACCAACAGTGTCCGTCTGGTCGTCTCCGCCGTTGTCAATGAACTGACAGGACTCGATCGAGCATACCTCCAACAACGTGACTCGCAATCCCAGCGCACACCCACGGAAGGTACAACCCGCAATGTGTACATCTGACACCTGAAAGACGTCCACGCCTGCCGCGGGTAAAGAGAACGCAATGCCGCTGAGCGAAAGCCTGGCTGCTTGCCGAAACAAGACGTACCCGGCCGTGACCTCTGCGCCCGGGTCACCGAGAATCGACGTGCTGACCACGGTCTGACCGGCCGGCCACGAATGCGTGCCGGAAAGGAGGCGTAGCGTATCGCCTTCGGCCAACTGGGGAACGATCGTCTCGAGGTTGCCGTCCCCACCATTGCCGTCCGGGGCAGCCACCCAAGTGCGAGCGGCTGCCCCCGGCACGAAGCCAAACACACAGGAGAGGCTAGCGAACCACCACAAAACGAGTCGTCGCAATGGACCTCCCGTCCTCCCACAGGCGCGCGAAGTACACCCCACTCGCGAGCGCCGTGAGCTGGGGCGATTGGACTTCGGTCGAAGCCTTTGGAACTCCGATCGCACAAGCACGATGTCCTTGCACATCATACACGTCGACCCTGGCCTCCCCTACTGTCACACGAACAAGTCCTAGCGCAGTCAGTCCGTTCCCCAGCGGCCCCCACCAGCGTACAGTCCCTCCATGGAAGAGCCGCGGAAGAAGATGTCCGTCCTCACGGTCAGCATGCTGATCGTGGTGACTACGTTCGGCTTCATCAACGTCGTCGACAACCTCGCGGCGATGGGATTGGCCGCGATCCCCTCGTGGGTGATCGTGGGGTTCCTCTACTTCCTACCGCTCGCTCTGATCCTTGCCGAGTTCGCGTCCGACACGTCGAAGGCGGGCGGGATCTATAGCTACATGGAGCGTGGACTCGGGCCGACCTGGGCGTTCGTCGGGACGTGGTCCTACTTCGTGTCGAACCTGATCTACCTGCAGTCGGTGTTCAGCAAGCTCCCGATCCGGATCTCGCTGGCCGTGGCGGGGTCGGATGTCTTCGAGACGGCTACGGCTCTCCTTCCGGTGCTGGGGTTGCTGCTCTGCCTGGGTTGCACGTTCCTCGCGTCGCGCGGCGTCCGGACCTTCTCTCGCTTCGGGGACTGGATGGGGAAGGTAACGTTGGCGCAGGTGGCCGTACTCGTGCTCATTCCGCTCACCGCAGTCGCCATCGGATCGTGGAAGAGTGCGACGGAGTACACCGCCTCCGCTCTCGTGCCGAAGCTCAACATGGAGTACTTCTCCACGTTCTCCTGGCTGCTCTTCGCGGTCTCCGGCGCCGAGGTGGCCGCACCGTATGTTCAGGAGACCCGCGACCCGCACCGAAACTTCCCGCGGGCGATCCTGTTCTCGACCCTCTGGATCGGCGGCACCTACATCCTCGCGTCGGTCGCAGTGACGTTCCTCCTCCCCTTGGAGGAACTGACCAAGGCGACGGGGATCTACGACGTATGGGTCGCTCTCGGCAACTCCCTCGGACTCCCGGGAGACGCGGTCGGTAGGGTGTCTATGACGGCGATCGTAATCGGGAACCTCGCGGCGTATGTCATCTGGATGGAGTCTCCACTCCGGGCGATGTTCGCAGAGGTTCCGGCGGGCACCTTCCCGAAGCGACTCACGCGGTCCGATGCTTCGGGGACGCCGCAGTTCGCGCTCTGGACGCAGGCGGCAGTGGTCTGCACGCTCATCCTCATCCCGCTCCTCTCGATCCTCGCTGGGCTCCAGGGATCGGAAGCGTTCATCTCACTACTGAACGATCTCGCGTCCCTGTCGCTCGTCGTCCCCTACGTCTTCATCGCGCTCTCTTACGTACAGGCACGGCGCAACGGCATGGACGCTCCGTTCAAGATGGTCCGGTCGACTCCCGTTGCGGTCGCGATCGGCGTGGTCGTGCTTGTCGTATCCGCAGCGGGCTACTTCGGAGCCGGTCTCTATGCACTCGAGTCGGATCCGATCGACTGGGTCTACGTCGGGATCGTGTACGGCGGACCGATCCTGCTCGTGCTGCTCGGTGTGCTCCTTCGTGCCTGGTCCCTGCGGGCGTTCCGGCGCTCCGAGCGTTCTGGATGATGGCGACACCTTGGTCATCGCGCAGGATCGCGTCCCAGGTGACCGTCGGGATGTGCCGTTGGCGACCACGAGGGCTGAGGACATGAGGGAGCTGACGGAGCGGATCGCTCGGAAGATCACGGAACGGGTTTGCGCCGTCGTCTGGAGGAAGAAGGGGAGGGCCGAAGGGCGTCCCGCTCAATACCCCGGAACGGACGTTCGTTCGAGGCGAATCCCTGCGAGCCTCCGGGCCGGCCCTACTCGGTGGCGAAAACGAATCCGGCCCGCTCCTCGATCCACTTCACCCATTGCCGGTGCCTGCCCGACGCCCCCCTGCCGTGGGAGTAGGGAAAGGCATTTGCGTACGCCGAGAAGCCCGCGAAGCGGGATTCGCCGTGTGCGACGAGGCCGTGACACGACTCCGCCCGCGTCTTGTCGACCGACTCGTCGCAGACCATGACCCCGTTGTCCGCCGTCCGGATGAACGTGTGTGCGGGGTTCGCAGGATTCCCTGACTGGACGCCGATCACGTGGTGAAAGTTGACGAGGATGCGCGTGTTGCCTGCCCCCAGGCTCGTTCCGCACACCGCGCATACGTAGTTCTGACGTCTCGCGATCTCACGCTGCGTTTCGTCCGAGAAGGAGAAATAGGCTCGCTTGTCGATCGACATCCCGCCTCCCTGTGTTTGCCGGTCTGCTCCTGGTCCGATGTGGTCCCCCGGCTTCCGCTGGGAGCGGTCGCCCCGATCCTCATCCATTCGTAGCGTACCACGCACAGCAAGCGGCAAACCTCGAGGGCGATGGGTTCAGCCCGCTGTCGATCTCTCTCCGACGGTTTCTTGACGTCGCCCATCCGACGACCCCGGACGCAAGAAGAAGGCTCGAAGAGGCCGTGCTGAAGGCGTACAACGATTCCGATGGTCTGGAGTCTGCCGGCGTCGGCGACCGCGACGTGTCGGCTTCACTCCGAGAACGGCGCCGGGACGCATGGTTGCTCCTGGTCTCACTCGAACAGGATGTCGGCGAGCACGACCCGCTGTCCTGGCGACGCTTGGTAGCGCGCCCACTCCGGCCGCTCGTCACGCAGCACCACACACACACGATACCGCTCTCCCTTCGACGGTTCGATCCGGACCGCTTCGTCGAGGTCGTACACGTCGGCGTCGTCTCCCATGTCCGTCACGAAGAACGGCTGGTCACTCGTCGGGTCGGCGGCGCGGAAGCGGAACCAGCGGTACCCGATCAGCTCTTCGAGCTGAGTTCCGTCCGAGTACGGGGATCCGTAGGACTGGGCGAGTCCGTCGCACACGAGATAGTAGGTCCATCCGCCCTGCAGGCTGTCCCTCACGCTGGCGTGGACTTCGTCATCGATCGCAACCTCGGTCCACTTCATCCGGCCTTCGTACTCATCCCGTTCGCTCCAGACGACGTCGTAGCCGGGGATCCCGACGAGGTAGAGAGAAGCCACTTCCGTGTTCTCGTTCACGTTCGTCGAGCCGAGCGCCGAGCTGTACCGGACGGTGAGTGTGCGAGTCGCATCGACCTTGGAGCCGTGCTCGAGGGTGGCGTGGAACCGGATCTGCGCGGCGAAGAGATCGGAGATGGACCGGATCACGTCCGCGCTTTCCGGGTCCATCGACGCCAGGTCCTCCGCGGTGAGGGACGAGAGGAACGCGTTCCAACCCGCCGGAGTCGGATCCGCCCACTCGGCGAACGCCTCCGCGACGGTCTCGACCTCGTCGGCCTGCATCAAGGTCGACACGGCCGGAGACCAGACGAGCACGGAGTCGGGCACCTGGAACGAGAACGTCTGCGTGAAGAATCCGTCTCCCGAGTCAGTCGTGGACTTCGGCACGCCGGCGCCGTTCAAGTCGACGAACCGACGCTCGACCGGGTCGACGCCGTAGTTCCCTGGATCGAACTCCAGCGCGACCTGCCAATCGATCTGCGTCGCGGCCGGGCGCGGATCGTACCAGTGGAGCGTGACGTCCACCGTCTCGCCAGGAGCGGCCTCGGGCGGCTCGATCACGACACCGAGGGCGCGGATCTTGTCCTCCTCCCCGAGTCGCCACTCCTCGCCGGCGTAGTCGTCGGAGCAGCCGGAGAGGAGGAACAACTGCAGTAGCAGCGCGGGCAAGAGCAAGCCCGGAAGCGACAGCTGGTGAAGCAACCGCCCGGGAAACAGCGACACCGGAAGCGACAGCCGGGAAAGTGACCGTACAGCAAGCGCGTCCTTCGCGACGGATCCTTGGTCCCGACGCAGGATCTGCGGCCATCCTGCAGCAAGCCCGGACCAGAACAGCGTAGTCATGTTCGTCTTCATGATCAGAACTCCGCGCGGACGCCGAGGGACGGCATGGGGATCCAGCCGTAGGACTTCCGCTTCGAGTAGTCGTAGTTGTAGGTGTAGCCTTCCGGCGCGTTGTAGATCGGGTAGTTCGCGTTCTGGAAGTCGAGGTAGACGGACCAGATCGAGTTCTGGCGGATGAACTTCTTGTCCACGCGCACGTCGACGCGGAAGAACGGATCCATCCTGTCCGAGAAGTACTGGCCGAGCACGGGCAGGTACTCGCCGGTGTCCGCGTCGTACCGCACCTCGCCCTTCCGGTATGGGGTGATCGGATTGCCGGTCACGTACTGCATCCGGAATCCGGTGGAGATGTTGTTGCCCCAGTCCCACGAACCGACCGCTTCGAAGTGATGGGTCTGGTCGAACGCGTAGGGAACCCACTCGTTCGGATTCCAGGGTGAGCCGGCGTCGGCCATCTCCTGGTACTCGGACTCCTGGGGACGACGCTCGAACTTCCGCTCGCTCCGCGAGATGCTGTAGGAGAGCCAGCCGAAGAACCGTCCGGTCGACTGCTGACGAAGAGAAACCTCGACGCCGTACATCCGCGCTTCCGCGTCGGAGAGGAAGTTGAGGTCGAGGCTGTCCGTCATCACGGGAACGTCCCACTGACGGTTGTAGTACGCCTCGACCTCGAGACTTCTCTGACCGTCGAGCGTCCACTCGTCACCGAGCGTCGTGTGGAGCGCCTTCGTCGACGGAAGCTCGGGATTGCCGTAGACGGGGTCGGTGGACTGGCCGATCGGCTGCGGCGACTGGTTGTAGGTTCCAACAGACGCGGTGAGCGTGTGGCCGCCGCCGAGCCCGTAGCGCGCAGCGAGTCGCTCGCCCAACGCGCCCTCGTCCAGCTGCTCGTAGTAGTCGAAGCGGAGTCCCGGAGTGAGGACGAGACGGTCCGTCGGCCGGTAGGTCCAGGTGGTGTATGCGCCGAGATCGCTGAACGCGGTGTTCTGCTTCGTCGTCGGCCAACCGGACGCCGTCACTCGATACTCGACCGGCGTCCAGACCATGTCGACTCCGATGGCGCCAGTCACCTTGTCACCGAACCGATGAGTGAGCTCATCCCGGATCTGGTAGTACGGGCTCCGCACCGAGTACGAGAACTCGCCGAAGAAGTGCCCGTCGTTCCGGTCGTGCCCGGCCGCGGCGCGCAGACTGTTGCGCGTCCGGGAGCCGAGGGCTTGATCCCAACCGAGGATGAACCGCGAGAAGACGGTCTCCGTTTCGATCGCGTCGACGGCTTCGTCCACCTCGGGGCTTCCGATCCGCTCGCCGGGGACGATGATCTCCGTGCGGTCGCCCGAAACGAAGCCGGTGAGGAAGAGCTGGCCGCCGTTCCGCATCCGTCGGTCGACACGCACGACGCCGTCCCAGTAGTAGGGGGCGACCGAGATGTCGATGTCGGGAACGCTGGAGAGAGCCGCCTTCGCGATCTCGCCAACGAAGCTGCGTCGTCCCGTCACCATGAGGCCCCAGTCTTTGTTGATCGGCCCTTCGGCATGGAACGACGCGTCGAGTAGGCTTGCGTCGACGACGCGCTTCCAGCGGTCCGAGCGAGTGGGACGGCTCTGGAGCTCGACGATGCCGCCGATCGCGCCGCCGAACCGTGCGCCGTAGCCACCGGGGTAGAGATCGATGCCGCCGAGCGAGAGCGAGTTGTACGTCGACTTGATCCCGCCGAAGTGGAAGAGGAGCGGGATGTCGACTCCGTCCAGGAAGAAGCGGGTGTCGTAGTTTCCCGAGCCGCGGACGATCACCGCGCCGGGGTTGTCGAGGGACGGCCGCGCAACGCTCGGCAGCGCCTGCACCGTCTTGACGACGTCGCCGCCGAATCCAGGCAGACGTTCGACCTCTCGCGTCGAGAGACTCTGTCGCGTGACTTCGCGCTCTTCGTCCTTCCCGTAGACGACGACTTCGTAGGCATCGTAGTGGCTCCGAGTGAGCCAATAGGTCGCCTCGAGACGTTCGCCGCTCGTGATCGTCTCGGGCGACTCGAACGCTTCGTAACCGCTGTTCGGACTCGTCACGTGGATCCGTCCTGAAGGAAGCGAGCGGAACTCGAACGTGCCGGTCGAGTCCGTGTAGACGGAGACGCGGTTCTCCTCCACGAACTGCCCGGGCATCGAACCGATCCGGTCGAGGTAAACGTCCAACGGAAGAGACAGCGGCTCCGGCTCGTCGATGCGTGCGACGACGAGGGCGCCGGTCACGGGCACGCGCGTTCCACGCTCGCGGAGGCGTCCGCGGAAGTTCACCACGTCACCGATCTGCTCGGCCTCTTCCATCAACGAGAACTGGTAGGCGAACTGCACGTAGACCGGCACCGGCTCGCCGCCCACCATCGCGGGGGAGAACTGGAACTGGAGCGCCGCCACCTGCGCCGCTTCGTCGAGAGCCGGGGTCAGACCTTCCACGACCCACACGGAGTCCACCGCGCCGCTTTCGGTGACAAGAAGCTGGAGGAGCACTTCGCCCTCGACACCATCGCGGAGTTCGCGCTCCGGGTACTCCGCGCGGACGAACTCGGTGAGCGTGGGCTCTACGTCCGGTGCGGTGACTTCGGAGGCTGCTGCGCTGCTGGCCGCATGTTCGGCCATCGCGTCCGTGGTCTCGGCCCACACCTGCGTCGCCATCATCCATCCCAGCAGGGCGAGCCCCGCCAGGACGAAGATGCACCGGACGCGGATCCAGCCATGTCCATTCACACTCGATCTCATGACGTCGTCTCCTTCAACCTTGGAACTCGAAGCGGATCTTGTGGACGATCCAGACACTGACCGGTTCCCCGCCGCGCATCGCGGGGCGGAAACGGAACTGCTCGAATGCACGTCGCGCGAGGTCGGCGGATCCCAGCCCGAAATCCGAGAGGATCTCGACGTCGCGAACGCGACCTTCCGTATCGATGAGGAGCCGAGCCGTCACGACTCCCGACGCACGCTCCGTGCGCATCTCGTCCGTGTATTCGGGAAGCACGCGACGGACCGGCTCAGGTGCGGCATCGACGGACGAGATCGACACGAGGGAACCGACCGTCTCGCCGTCCTCTGCTGCGGTACTCACGTCGCCGTTCAGGACGTTGCCGCGACGGGTGACGATGCCTCCAGAGGCCCCGCCCGTTCCGATGCCGTTCGCCAGAACCTTCCGCACGCCGTAGACAGGACGCGCAGGCGTCTCCGGAGCGGGCGCTTCGTCCGGCGCGACCTCGGGTGTCACATCGACGAGGTCTGCGTGGTCCGGCTCGGGCTCCGGCTCGGGCTTCCGTTCCGGCTCGGGCTTCGGCTCGTCTCTCTGCGCGACTTCCGGAGCCGTTTCGGGCACGGGCGCCACCACCTCGGGGACCGGCGTCTCCTCCGGTTCGGGCAGCGACTCGAACCGGAGTTGGATCGCCTGCACTTCGTCCGGAGTCGGAAGATCCGCCTCGAACGGGCCTGCGAGCACAGTGATGCCGAAGACGAGTCCCGCTACGATCTGTCCGCCGACGAAGAGTGCGCGGAAGATCGAATCTTCACGGTCCTGCGAGGTCATGATCCGCTCCTCTCGATCAAGAGACCGGGCGCTTCGTAGCCCGCCTCACTGCAGGTGCGGAGGATCTTCTTGAGGAGCGCGAACTCGCGGTCACGGTCGCACTGGATCAGCACGCGACGGCCGGATTCCGGTGTGCTCGCCCCGTCCGCCCCCTGCATCGATGCGGCACCCGCGGTGGCGAGCTCGAGACGTCGCGTGAGACTCGGGATACTCGCTGCGCTCGATTCCTCCACCTCCCGAATCGTGCACACGGACTCACCTTCGAACCGGATCTCCGTCTCGGTCACTTCGATCGACACGGTGTTCCACGGACGGTCACCGTTCGCGCCGATCGGAAGAGCGACGCCCGATGCGGGCGTGAGCAGGCTTCCGTCGTCGGAGAAGCTCTGCAGGAGGAACACGATGAGGATCGTCATCATGTCCACCATCGAGGTGAGTGGCAGACGCTCGGTCGGTTTAGGAGCGCGCGCCGTCCTAGCACTGGATCCGAGAATGCGCGACTTCATTGTGCAGCCTCCGCGACTCCGACGTCGACGAACCCCGTCTCTCGGCACACGTCGAAGCAAGTCACCACGTCTGCGCAGACGACGTCGTCGGCGAGGGCCAGGGTCACATGATCGAGTCGGGGGAAGAGCTGTCGAGCTTCCTCGAGAAGCGGAGTGAGCTCGTTGGAGAGTTCCGCCGACGCGTCTGGAGCCGTCGTTCGAGTTTCGTTGGGGCGATCTGCAGGGCTGCCTACCCGGCGCTCTACCTGGCGCTCCACCTGTCGCTCTGCCTGGCGTTCTACGGTTCCGATGATCCGGTTGCCTCGCATCGCCACGATCTCCGACCGCGTCACCGAGACGAGGAGCGGTGCGTCGTCCTCCGTCTGTGCGGACTCCGCGGCCTCGTTTCCCGGAAGCGCGAGGCGCTGCACCGCGAGTTGCGAGAACGCGGCCATGCTCACGAGGAAGGGGATCAGGATCACGAACATGTTCATGACCGGCGTGGCGTCGATCGACGCATCCGCGTTCACACTCGACGGCCGAAAGCGAGTCCGGGACTTCATTGCGGGGTCTCCGTGGAACCGAGTGGACTTCCGAGGAAGGGACGCGAAGGAGCGTCGTCCTGGGCGGTCGCCGTGTCTCGTCGGTCTCGAGTGTGTGTCGTCCGTCCGCCTTCGACGATCGCGGGAGTCTGTCCGGTGCGTGTCCGGAGACGTCCGAGGAGCCGCAGGACGCTCGTGTCGAGGTCCGTGAGGAGTTGGTTCCGGCGCGCCACGAGCTTGGCGTGCGCGACCATGCATGGAATCGCCACGATCAGTCCCATCGCAGTCGTGTTCATGGCCTGAGAGATGCCGGCGGCCAGGAGCGTCGCCTTGGTGGACGGGTCGGCCGCGGAGAGGGAGAGGAACGACTCCTTGAGCCCGAAGATGGTGCCGAGAAGTCCGGCGAGCGTGGCGACGTTCGCGAGCATCGAGAGGTAGTCGACTCGACGATGGAGCCGCGCGACCTCCTGAATGGAGACTTCCTCGACTTCCTCTTCGATCCGCGACGAGGTGAAGCCATCCAGGTGTCCGGCAACCGCCGTCGCGGCGAGCGCATGAAGAGGAGAGCGACCTTCCTGCAGAGTGCCGAGTGCTTTCCTCGCCTGGCCTCGGTCGATCGACTGCAGCGTCGTGTCGACCAGGTCGTTCGCGTCGACACGACAGACGACCTGATAGAAGTAGATCCGCTCGACGATCACGGCGATCGCGGCGAAGAGCACGGCGCCGATCACGAACATGAAGGGGCCGCCCTGTGCGAAGAACTGGAGTAGACGATCCACGGAACTCTCCTTGTTGTCGCCGCGACTCGGGTCGATGCGGCGGGTTGAACTGGACGACCGATGCGTGTGCTGTCGTGTCGCTCGCGTGCGTCGGACTGCGGGCCGTGTGCCTCTCGGGCCACACTCGGATCGCTTCGATCGACTTCATACGAGAAGAGGCAACGGCCGTGCCGCGGCGACTTCGGGATTGCGCCCACACTCACTTCGCGAGGACGCGCCCGCTTCCGGCGATGAAACTTGGAGCAGAAACTACGAACGGCCCGCTCGCTGGATCTCGGGCCGTCCTGGAAGGGAGCGTGACTTCGTGGCTCCCGAGGCACGGTGTGACCACATGGCACGGATCCCATGGCTTCGCCCACACGACTCCCCGTGAGAGTTCCGGGAGGCGGGGAGCCACTCCTGATGACGAGACCGCAAGAGATACGACGCCAGTCACTTACAGAGGCCCCACAGAAACCCCGAGCCGGGGAACGCTAGTTGCCACCCTGGAGACTTGGTTCTAGTGTCCACGACGAGTGCGGATGGATCGCACCGGCAAGCAGTAGGGGCGGAGATGGCGAACGACCACATCAGGCAGTCGGCGAAGCAGCTCGCCATCCTCCTCGTCGCGCTTGCCTCCGCGCTTCTGACGACCGTCTCGACTCCGGTCTACGCGCAGTTCGTCTCCCCTCCGGACTTCGGATTCGTCATCGAAGACATCGAGGTCCTGCCCGACACGCGAGAGATGGAAGTGATGGTCCGCCGTCAGATCGGATTCGAGATCGGCGACCGCGTCCCGCAGGGCACACTCGTCGAGTCGAAGGCGCGACTCGAAGCAGCCGGTACGTTCGAGCAAGTCGACGTGCACACGAGACGTGGATCCGTGCCGGGTGCGATCGTCGTGATCGTCGAAGCCGAGATCGGAAGACGGATCCACTTCGAGACTGGTATCGGTCATGAAGATCTCGGCGGTTGGTACCTCAACATGTTCGGGCTCCGGTGGACGAGCCCGCTCCATCGAGGTGGAACGGCTCAGATCGGAGTCCACTCTGGTCTCGAGACGTCCGGACTCTTCGCCAACCTGGAAGTTCCCGGAATCCCACGCCCCGACTATGACGGCCTCGTCGAGATCGCGTTCTTCGATCGCACCTGGTACGTGCAGGATGGACGAGACGAGTATCGTCAGACTCTCCATCAGCACCGCCTTCTTCTCGGCGCTCGCCACCGTCTCGAAGGTGGCGTAACGACCACACTGTGGACCGGCGTCGTGCAGGTGAACCCCTCCGACTCGCTCACGACGGAGCAAGGCGGCGAAGACGTAGAGGTGCCGACTTCGCCGTTCCTTCCGCCTCCCAACACGACGCACTTCCTCGACGCCCGTCTCTTGATCGAGCGCGACCGGCGGGCGGTGGTCGATCCCTGGCGAAACGGAACGTGGATGGGAGCGCGGCTGCGCGTGGCGGAAGAACTCGACCATGGCGGTTTCTGGCAAGTCGAGGGAGACGCTCGGAAGTACGTTCCGGCCCTCGAACGGTCCGCACTCGCGCTTCGCCTCCAGGCTCACTACACGAGCTCGGGCACGCCCTATCACCAGCGATTCCTGGTCGGCGGAGCCGGACGACTTCGTGGCTTCTCCTCGGGACGACTGAGCAGCCCGTTGGGGGCGCGGGCCATGTGGGTAGGCTCGGCGGAGTGGCGCCATCCGCTTCTCGGAATCGATCGCCCTGAACCTCGTCTCCTCGGCACTCTGTTCGTCGACGTCGGGAGTCACTGGGCCGCGCACGGCAAGCCCGAGTCGCTCTCGGCCGGCGTCGGCTACGGACTGCAGATCCAGATTCCATGGGTACAGGTGGTCACGCTCGAGATCGGCTATCCGATCACCGACGAGCCTGATGTGGACTCGGTCGTAGGGACTCTGACCTTGGGCCGTTCCTTCTGACATGCGAGGAATCCGAGGCATAGGGACGCTCGCCGCGGCCTTCCTCCTCGCCTACTCCGCTTCCGTGCGGGGTGAGGGAGAGATCACGCGGTTCGAACCGTTCCTCCACGGTGACGACCTCTGCGTCGACCTCGTCGCGCGTGGGCTCATGGACGAACGAACCGCGATGACGATCGACAGCGGGCTCCCGGGTAGCTGCGCCTTCCTTCTTCGTGTCGAGGCGCGTGGACCACGGGTCGTGGCGGAACGTCTCCTCGAGCGGACGCTTCGGTTCGACCTCTGGGAGAACGTCTACGTCCTCGAGCAAGCGAACGTCCGACGGACCTTCCCCACCATGGCGAGCGCGGACTCCGCGCTGTTCGAACTCGACGACTTCGTACTCGGTCCGCGCACGCAGCTCTCGGTGTCCGAGGAGTACCGCGTCCTCGTCGTCATCGACGTACAGCCACTCGCCCAGGAAGACCGCGAGCGTCTCCGGAGGTACGTCTCGCGCAACAGCAGCGGTTCGGGAAACAGCGAAGAGCTCGTGCTCGACCTCGGCGCGGTCCTCTCCAAGGTGTTCGGCAAGTCTTCCGAACGACGCGACACGATCGTCTACGAGACGCCTTTCTTCCGCCCCTCTGACCTGGAGGTGGAGCCATGAAGCTCCGGACGCGACTGATCCTCCTCACGGTGCTCCTCATCCTCCTCCCCGCACTCCCTGCGATGTGGGTGACGCGGCACCTCGTCGAGCAGAGCCTCAACCTCGGTCTCTCACCTGAGATCGCGAACGCACTCGAGGCCGGCATCCGGCAGACCCGCGCGACGTATCAGGACGAGCGGACGGAGTTCGAAGCGGAAGTTGCGGGCTGGGTCGCGACAGGCGCCGCGCCGGAAGACGCGCCGGGCCGACTCGTCGACCCCAACGACCCGACCGGATCAGAGAACGCGCCCGCACAGGACGCACCACCGCGGGAGATCGTCCTCACGAAGCAGGACGCTTCCGGCCGGTCGTTCACGGTCGCGCGTGCACTCTCTCCGGAGTGGCGAGGAGACGCGGCCAGTCTCGCAGCCTCGCTCCAGATGGTGCGCGGTCTGCAGGCGGAGAGGAACGAACTCGCGAACCGGTTCTGGCTTCCGTTCCTCGCCATCTACGGGATCACGCTGCTCATCGCGTTCGGCGCTGCCGCTTGGCTCGGGCGCGGGATCACGAACCCGATCCTTCGCTTGGCCGACGCGACACGCGAAGTCTCCCGCGGACGCTGGGACGTTCGCGTCGACACGGACCGGACAGACGAAGTGGGACAGCTCGGCGCTGCGTTCAACCGGATGGTCGAGACACTCGACGCGCAGTCCCGTCAGCTCGTGGAGCTGGAGAAGATGGCCGGTTGGCGCGAGATGGCGCGCGCACTCGCACACGAAGTGAAGAACCCGCTCACGCCGATCCGGCTCACGGTGGAGGAGATGGGAAGCCGCTATCGCGGAGACGACCCGGACTACCGGAAGCTCCTCGACGAGTGCACGCGGATCGTCGTCCGTGAGGTCGAGAGCCTCCGCAACATCGTCACACGCTTCCGCGAGTTCTCGCGTCCGGTCGAGCTCGTCTGGGAGTCTGTCGCGCTCAACGAGATCGTCACCGAGATCGGTTCGCTCCAGCGAGACATGGAAGTGACGTACGACCTCGATCCGAACGTCGCCGAACTGATCGGGGACCCGGACCGAACACGGCAGGCCCTCATGAACCTCGCCCGGAACGCGCAGGAAGCGATGCGCGGACAGTCCGAGCCCCGTCTCCATCTGGCAACGCGACGCGACGGGGACGCAGCCGTCATACTGGTGGACGACAACGGACCTGGCATTCCCGAGGAGGAGCGAAGCCGCGTGTTCGAACCGTACCGATCGGGCAAGGCCGACGGCTTGGGGCTCGGGCTCACGTTGGTCAAGGGGATCGTCCTCGCCCACGGTGGAACGATCGAGGCTCAGGACTCTTCGTTGGGTGGGGCGCGATTCCGCATCGTCCTTCCGCTCCACGGCGTCGATGGAGACAAAGGACCGACACCAGCCGATCGTGGGACAGCCGAGAGCGGAGCAGGAGAACACGCATGAGCGAGCACATCCTCATCATCGACGACGAGGAGTCGGTCCGCCGCAGCCTCGAGATGATCTTCGAGGGAGTCGGCATCCGGGCCCGAAGCTGCCCGAGTGCCGAGGACGGACTCGTCGCGATCGGTGAGTCGTCGCCGGCCGTACTCTTCCTCGACCTCCAGCTTCCAGGGATGGACGGCATGGAGCTCCTCCGTCGTCTCTCTGCCGAACACTCGCGCATCCGCGTCATCATGATCAGCGGACACGCCACGATCGAACGCGCTGTCGAGGCGACTCGACTCGGCGCATTCGACTTCGTCGAGAAGCCGTTCGGCCGCGACCGCGTGCTCCTCCTCGCACGCAACGCACTCGAAGCGGTGCGTCTCGAGAAGGAAGTCTCCCGCCTGCAGGTTGGGGACGAGCGCGAGATCCTGGGCGAGAGCGAATCCGTACGTCGACTCCGGGACGCGATCCAACGGGTCGCGGCGACCGATGCACGCGTCCTCATCCTCGGCGAGAGCGGCACGGGCAAAGAACTCGTCGCCCACGCTCTCCATGCGCAGAGTCGACGGAACGAGAAGCGGTTCGTGCGCGTCAACTGTGCGGCGATCCCGGAGGACCTGATCGAAGCCGAACTCTTCGGCGCGGCCAAAGGCGCCTACACCGGCGCGAGCTCGGACCGGACGGGACGGTTCGCCGACGCCGATGGCGGAACCCTTCTCCTCGACGAGATCGGCGACATGAGCCTTTCCGCACAAGCAAAGGTGCTGCGCGTCCTCCAGGAAGGTGAGTTCGAGCCGGTCGGGTCGACCAAGACGACGCGCGTCGACGTCCGTGTGCTCGCGGCTACCCACCGAGACCTGGAAGAGCGTGTTCGCGACGGGAAGTTTCGGGAAGACCTTCTATATAGACTCAACGTCATCCCGATCGTCGTCCCACCGCTGCGGGATCGGGAGGGCGACGTGCGGCTACTCGGCGCACGGTTCCTCCACGGATATGCGAAACGGCATGAACTCGCCGCGCCCTCGATCACGCCCGACGCGTGGGTCGCATTGGAGCGACACTCGTGGCCGGGGAACATCCGGGAGCTGAAGAACCTGATCGAGCGGGTGGTCATCCTCTACGCGGGACGCGAAGTGGATGCGCTGGCACTCGGCCTTCCGCCGACGGCGACGCTCGGGGTGGCTACGCGCGCGAGTTCGGCGTCGGGCATCGGGGCGTCGCACACGGCGGCCGCGCCGCAGACCGCTTCGATGTCGCATGCGACTCCGACGCATCCGTCACCTACGACATCCCATCCCGCAGATTCGTCTGCGGATGCTGAGCGCGGCCAAGCCGACGACCCTGCCAACGCGGCGTCGCTCTATGGCCACCTCTCCCTTCGCGAGGCTCGCGACGCGGTGGAACGTGACCTCATTCGCGATACGTTGGCGAAGTTCGACGGGAACGTCACGAAGGCGGCGGAAGCTCTCGGCCTCGAACGTACGCATCTGCACAAGCGGATCCGTCATCTCGGGCTCAAGGAGGACTGAGATGCGCCGCGGAACGACAACTCTCACGAGACTCAGACTTCTCGTGACCGCCGTCTCGGTCGCGACTGCCCTACTCGGGATGATCGGTCCGTCGCGCGCACTCGGTGCCGACACTCTGGAAGCGAATGACGCGTTCATCGCAGAAGGAGAAGCGGCGAGCCCAGCTGTGGCCGTAGGCGAAACGTCCGAACCTGCCTCGAGCGACTCGAGCGCCGGCCTCATGGAGAAGGCGTTCGAGATTCTCGAGCCGTTCTACTTCCGCTGGGGCCCTCGTTGGTTCGATTTCGACTCCACCCTCGACGACCGGATCACGCCGGTCTCGAGTGACTACTCGTTCGACCGGAGGAACGTCGGCATCGACCTCGCCGTGGGCTACGACTTCGGGCCGCGATTCGGCGTCGAAGCCGAAATCGGCGGCGCATCGCTGTCCCCGAAACCGGAGGAAGCGGATGCGTTCCTCGGCGGCGCGATGCTCCTCGGCGTCATCCCGATCGCCCGGTTCGGCGCACACGAGTTCCGGCTCGCCGGCGGCCTCGGGATGACGATGCTGTACCAGAAGGGACCCGACTTCCCCGAACGGGTCTACATCGGAACCGCGGGTCAGGTCGGTGGACGTCTACGTCTCCAACTTCAAAGACACACGCGACTTAGCATGGGCGTGGACTACACGGTGCAGGACACTCGTTGGGAAATCCTGCCCGGTGCCGACGACGGGGACGACGAGATCCGGAACGTCGGCGGCACGGCTTGGATCCGGGGAGCCTTCGCCGGCCTGGAGTTCTGTTTCTGACC
Organism: Candidatus Eiseniibacteriota bacterium; assembly: GCA_020633975.1. Lineage (GTDB taxonomy): Bacteria > Eisenbacteria > RBG-16-71-46 > CAIMUX01 > CAIMUX01 > JACKCR01. The sequence continues at coordinate 284,698 of JACKCR010000003.1, forward strand.
CGAAGACCCGCGACTTCGCCGTCCAGCCCTCGCCCTCGCCGTCCGAACGGACCTCGTCGAGAAACTCTGTCCAGATCTCGGATCGACCTGCGCGAACCCCTAGTAGAACCCGGACTTCCATTTGTTTTGGCGGTCCGTCACACCCTAGGAGGTGAACCAGTGCGCACTCCAGCTCGGTACTCATTTGCAACTGCTCTCGCCGTGGTTGGGCTGTGTTCGTGTCTGTCCGACCGGGCGCACGCGGACTTAGGTGGCGACTGGGGCTTCACTCTGGAGGCCACGCAGTACGGATCGATCGAAGCGATCGCGATGGATGCGCAGGGCAACCACTACATCTCCGGTAGCTTCGAGGGCACGATGACGGTCGGAATCAACGGCCCGACCTACCAGAGCCCGTCGGACAGAAACGTCTTCGTCGCCAAGCTCTCCCCTTCCGGTGACCACATCTGGTCCACGGTCAGCGATGGCGCCGGTGATGAGAGCTCCGCCGACCTCGCGATCCTGCCTGATGGGTCGGTCGCCGTCGTGGGGACCACGTTCAGTGATCCGTTCGGCTTCCAGGGATCGACGAAGCCGGGCTACGGCATGTCCGACGCGTGGGGTGCTGTCTTCTCGCCCTCTGGTTCTCTCGTCTGGGTGGCGGTGTGGGGCAGTACGTCCGTCGACGGAGCCACCACCGTGGCCGTCGATGTGTCCGGGGAAGGCACGAGCACGATCATCGGCGGACACTTCCGCAACACCGTCGACTTCGGACTCGGCGCGCGAACCTCCCAAGGACAGGACGACTGGTTCCTTCTCCAACACAAGGCGACGGGTTCGATCTTGGCCGACGCTGTCTTCGGAGGGACTTCGAGCGAATTCAACATCAACGTCGACGTGGACGACGCCGGATCCATCGTTCTTCTCGGCAGCTCCTCGGGCCCACTCGATCTCGGGAACGGCCCTCTTTCGCCGAAGGGAAGCTTCGACGTGGTTCTGGCAAAGCTGCCTGGGGTGGGCTCGTCCGCAACGTGGTCGCAACGGTTCGGTTCGACGGACACCGACCACGGAAACTCCGTCGTGCTCGGAGAGAACGGCAACATCTACGCCGCAGGGAGTTTCTCGGATGCAATCGACTTCGGAACCGCCAGCTTCGTGAGCAGCGGGGACAGAGATGGGTGGATCGCCGCCTTCGATATGGCCGGGGGGTTCCTCTGGGCCGAGTCGATGGGCGGCCCGGGAGAGGAGCGCGCCTCGGCCGTCGACATCGAGGGATCGACGCTCGCGCTCACGGGAATCTTCAACGACACCGCAACGTTCGGACCGTTCAGTGCGACCACCTTCGACACCGCGCAGGACGCGTTCGTCGCCACACTCGACACGGACGGAAACTGGCTGAACTTCGGCATCGGCACCGGACCGGACTCCGACTCCAGCACCGACGTCGCGCTGCACGGATGGCCGGTCGTCGTGGGTGGCTTCTTCGACAGCGTCAAGTTCGGCACTCTCAGCTTCTTCGACCAGGTCGGAGGTTTCGAGGGATACCTCGTCCACCTGACCGACCTGTCCTCCTCCGTCCCTGGAGGGGGGCCGATCGACTCTGCGCTGCAGGTACTGCAGGCCTCACCGGCCCAACCGAATCCGTTCCGCGTGGAGACGACGGTCTCTTTCCGGTCCGTGGGAACGGCTGCAGCGAATGGGCTCGACACTGCGGTTCACGACGAAGTTCGCGTCACCGTGCACGACGTCACGGGGCGCACGCTTCGTGTGCTGTCACCGGAGCTGACCGGGGACTCCGGAATCGCGCGTTGGGATGGACGGGATCGGGCAGGCTTCGCGCTCCCGTCGGGCGTCTACTACATCAGGGTCGTATCCGCCGCGGGATCCGACGTAGTCCCAGTCACGATCCAGAGGTAACCACCGAAATGCGATCCAGGCAGAGCCAACTGACGAACCCACAGCATGTTACCCGCCGGCACGGGAGGTCTCTCCACACGTGCGTCTTCCCCGGAAGCCTCCTCACCGTGGCCTCCGCGGCACTCCTCGCTGCCGTCCTTCCGGCCCAAGCCAATGCGACGTTGTTCGACGCCGAGTGGGGCATCACGGACGGGGCGGACTTCACCAGCTTCATCGAAGCGGTCGACACGGACGCGCAGGGGAACGTCTACATCGCCGGCACGTTCACCGGCAAGGTGACCGTCGGGATCGGCGGGCCGACCTACGAAACCGCCGACTTCTTGCGCTCGGACGTCTTCATCGCGAAGCTCTCCCCCACGGGCCAGCACATCTGGTCGTACCAGGCAGCCGGTGACCTCAACGACAGCGCCAGGGAAATCGACGTGCTCCCGAACGGCGACGTGGTGATCGTGGGCAGCACCCAGGGACCGAACTTCGGCTTCGCCGGGGGCTCGAACGCCACGAATGGAGCCACCGATGCGTTCGGAGCCCGGTTCGACACGAACGGTTCCGTCCGGTGGCAATCGGTCTGGGGGCTGTCGGACCTCGAGGAAGCGACCGGCGTCGCCTTCGATCCCACGAACGGCCACACCATCGTCGTGGGCAACTTCTGGGGAACGACGAACTTCGGCCATGGGCAGCGGACCTCGGCCGGCGACTCCGACTGGTTCTTGCTGGACATCACGCCAACCGGCTCGCTCGACGCCGACATCGTGTTCGGCGGAGCGGGCGCGGAGCGGGAAGCCAGGGTTGCGGTCGACCTGACAGGCGCGGTCGCCTTCCTCGGCACCTCGAGCGGACCCGTCGACATCGGCAACGGCACGCTTCCGGGCGCGGGCAGCTACGACATCGTGCTCGGACGCTTCTCACAAGTGGGTGCGCCGGCACTCTGGTCGCAGCGGTTCGGAAGCAGCGGCTCGGACACGGGCCGAGGGGTATGCGTGGCCGAGAACGGCGCCATCTTCATCGCCGGCTCGTACAGCGGCACAGTCGACTTCGGCTCGGGCTCCCTCTCGAGCAACGGATCCTTGGACGGCTTCGTCGCCGCGTTCAAGGAAGAAGGCGTGCCCTTGTGGAGCCACAGCATGGGCGGGCCGGGCGAGGACCGGACGAGTCACATCGATGTCGAAGGCTCCCTGCTCGCAATCACCGGCTTCTTCAACGGCACGGTATGGTTCGGTCCGACGCGAGCCACGACCTACGACCAGCTGATGGATGCGTATGTCGCGACCCTGGACACGGACGGAAACTGGCAGGGATTGATCCAGGGAAGAGGACCCGGGTGGGACCTCGGCATGCAAGTCTCCCTGCACGGCACACCGATCGTCGTCGGCTCCTTTGGCGAATGGGTCGACTTCGGCTCTCTGGAACTCAACACGTCCGCTCTCCAGTTCAGCGGATTCGTCGTCGGTTTGACGGATCAGGTTTCGTCTGCACCGGACGTTCTCGGGGAGTCCGCGCTCGACCTGATCGACGTCGCCTCTGCCCAGCCCAACCCGACGAGAGCGGAGACGTCCGTTTCGTTCCGGCTGCCCACGGCGGACGGCGGAGGTTCGAGCGACGCCGCGGTCCAGGTCACCGTTCACGACGTCACGGGCCGGACGCTGCGCGTGTTGTCACCGGAGACGACGGGCGATTCTGGCGTCGCTCGATGGGACGGTCGGGATCGGACGGGGCTCGCCGTTCCATCCGGTGTCTACTTCCTTCGTGTCTCGACTCCAGAGGATGCCAGGTCGGTTCCGGTGACGATCCAACGCTGACCCGTCCCCCACAACGCGCGGCGTACCATGGAACGCCTCCGCCTCTTCCGGATGCTTCCGGAGAGAGACGGAGGCGTTGGGCATTGGAACCGCGAGCGCTACACTGCACCCTGCGCTTGCGAACCGCCCACTCGCTCCATGGAAGGACTCACCCTGTCGACTCTCTCGATCCAAACGTTCGACGCCGAAACGCGCGAGGCCGGTCGTCTCTGCCATGACCGCGGACGGGTTCGCATCACGGAGGTCGACGACCTGGAGCTCCTGGCCACGGTTCGCGGTGCTGACGGCAAGAAGCGCAACCAAGACTCTCCCGACCACGACGTCGCCCTATCGAAAGCCGGCAAAGGACGTGTCCGAGCGGTCTGTGACTGCGAGCACTCGCTCGAAGGACGAGGCTGCGAGCACGTGTGGGCCACCCTTCTGGCGTGTCTCGCAAGTCCGCGCGCGTATCGCTGGCTCAAGAAGTCGATGGACGAGCAGACGCTGGAAGAGCTGGGAGACACCGGCTCGCGTCGACCTGTTCCGACGGTTCCGGAACGTCGAGTGGGTCCCGCTCCGACCGCATTCGGTGTACCGGCCTGGCGGAAGCGGATGGCGAAGATCGATGATCGCGATTCGTTGGACCACCTCCTGACAGAAGCTGCAACCGACACGTTCGCGACCCGACAAACGATCCAGGTGTCGTTCCACGCCTCTCCAACCGACGATCGCGTCTGGCCGGTTTGTCTGGAGATCGAGTCACGCCGCAAGCGAGTCGACGGACAATGGGGACCACCTCGTCGCTCCCCTCTCAAGAGGCGCGAGATCACTTGGATCGAACCGGAAGAAGCCCAAGCGATCCTGGACCGCCTGGCCGGTGCAGCCGATTGGCGACTCGGGCAACGGGGGGACATCCCCACACGATTCCATCTCGATCGCTCGATGACGATGGAGGTGGCGCCGAAGCTCTCCGCGCTCGGTGTCCTCTTTCTCGAGACATCCTCCATGCGAGAGCAGCGAGGAACGCCAGGCGGAACGAGTCCACGTCCCCAAGCCGATCCGCGACGATCGAGTTCCCCGGCTCCACTCCAATGGGACGAGGGTGATCCGTATGAGGCGTGGGTGTCGATCACACCAAGCCGGGGCTCGAACCGCGATTCGTACCGCGCGTCCCTCGTACTTCGCCGCGGAGCGGAACAGGTGATGCTGACCGGGAACGACGTCGTCTTCCCGAGTGACTTCGTCGTCCTCGGGAGCCGCCTCTGCCGCGCCGAAGGCCCGAACCTCCAGACTTGGCAGGACGCGTTCGCCGAACCGTTGGACGTACCGGGAAAGGACATCGACGAGTTCCTCGAACAGTTCCACTCCTTCTCCGCATCCCCGCGGCTCGATGCTCCGGCCGGACTCACTTGGACCGAGATCTCGACCTCCCCGACACCGCACCTCGTCGTATGTCCGCCAGGTGAATGGGCGGGCGATCCGCCCGACGAGCTTCGGGCCAGGATCGAGTTCGACTACGCGGGCGTGCGGATTCCGGCGAACGCTCCAGGAGAACGCGCACGCCTCGATGCGGAGCGGAAGGTCGTGATCCGAAGTCTCGGTGAAGAGGCAACCCAACTCGGAGAGTCCCGCCGAGTCGGCATCCGCTCAGAGCCGTTCCCCGATGACCCGATGACCTTTCCATACCTCGTGCCTACGTCTCGGCTCGGCGAAATGGTGGAAGCACTCGAAGCCGCGGGTTGGAAGATCGAGGGGCGTGACGGTCCCGTCGTCCGTCCTTCGCAGATCGAGGCGACGGTCTCGTCAGGAGTCGACTGGTTCGATCTGGACATCCGTGTCGAGTACCCTGGCGCGGCTGGCTCCGAACAGGATAGAGCGTACGCGGCCGAAGTGGTCGAGCTTCCGGAACTACTCCGCGCACTGAAGCGGAAGGAGCGGGTCGTTCGTCTCTCCAGCGGACGGCTCGGCTTCCTACCGGAAGAGTGGCTCGAACGACACGGCTGGCTTCTCGACGCGGGCAAGCTGGAACGGGGAGCCATCCGCTTCCGCCGGTCCCAGGTCGCACTCCTCGACGCACTCCTCGTCGCCGAACCCGCCGTCGGCTCGGATGAAGTGTTCCAGGCCGCCCGGGAGAACCTCCAGAAGTTCCACGCGATCTCACCCGTCCAGGCTCCAAAGGGATTCCGCGCGACGCTTCGTCCCTATCAGGAACTGAGCCTCGGGTGGTTCGAGTTCCTCCGTACCCTCGGGTTCGGCGGCTGCCTGGCAGACGACATGGGGCTCGGCAAGACCGTCATGATCCTCGCGCTCCTCGACTCGAGACGACGCGCGAAGCCCGGTCCGTCGTTGGTCGTCGTCCCACGCTCGCTCGTCTTCAACTGGAAGCGAGAGGCGGAGAAGTTCGCGCCGAAACTGAGACTGCACGACCACACCGCACCCGATCGGAAGGACCTCGCGGGCTACTTGGACTTGGTCGACGTCGTTCTCACCACCTATGGGGTTCTGCGTCGGGAGATCACACAGCTTCGTGAGTTCGAGTTCGACTACGTGATCCTCGACGAAGCCCAGGCGATCAAGAACGCAAACACGGCCGCGGCCAAGTCCGCGCGCCTTCTCCGTGCCTCGCATCGACTCGCGATGAGCGGAACTCCGATCGAGAATCACCTCGGCGAACTCTGGAGCCTCTTCGAGTTCCTCAACCCAGGCCTACTCGGATCGTCCCCCACCTTCCAGAAGTGGATCACCGAATCGCCCAAGCGAGGCACACTCGCACACTCGATCCAGCCGTTCGTCCTTCGTCGCAGCAAAGAGCAAGTGCTGACAGAGCTACCTCCAAAGGAAGAGCAGACGCTCTACTGCTCGATGGGCGAGCGCCAGCAGAAGCTCTACGACGAGCTACGAAGCCACTACCGTGGCGCACTCCTCGGACTCCGTGACGAGGCTCAGAGCCTCCGACAGGATCTGGATCCCCGAAGCTCGCGTCTGGAGGACAACATCCACGCGTCCCAGATGCTCGTACTCGAAGCGCTTCTCCGCCTTCGTCAGGCTGCCTGTCACCCTGGCCTCGTCGATCCTCGTCTCGCTGGTGAAGAAAGCGCGAAGGTGGACGTTCTACTCGAACGGCTCGGCGAGATCGCCGAAGAGGGCCACAAAGCCCTCGTCTTCTCGCAGTTCACATCCCTCCTCTCGATCGTGAAAGACCGACTACAGATCGCGCGCATCCCCTACGAGTATCTCGATGGGCGAACGCGAAACCGCGAGGAGCGGGTCGCGCGATTCCAGGAAGACCCGCGTGTTCCCGTCTTCCTCATCAGCCTCAAGGCAGGCGGCACCGGACTCAACCTCACCGCTGCCAGCTATGTCTTCCTGCTCGACCCATGGTGGAACCCCGCCACCGAGGCGCAGGCGATCGATCGCGCGCACCGGATGGGCCAGGAACGTCCGGTCCTGGCCTGCCGGTTGGTTGCACATGGAACGGTGGAGGAGCGGATCCTGGAGCTGCAGGAACGGAAGCGGGGTTTGGCCGAAGCTGTCATCCGGTCGGATGATACGGGGATCCGAAGCCTCACTCGGGACGACTTGGAACAGCTCCTCTCCTAGCCTGGATCCCGCTGGATCGGGGTGAACGCCGCGCGTATACTCGTCCGCGGAAGAAGGGCACCCCTCCGCTTCCTCATCCGCTCGGGCCCCGCGATCGAGCGAGACCTTGCTCCGGTCCATCTCATGAACCGGACGGTGTGTATGCGCGAGCCTGGTGTCGCTCGCGAGCGAAAGGACGGTTCTCGCATGAAGAGATCTGCCTTCCCCACCCGATCCGCGTCCGCCTCGGCCCTTTCCGCTCTCGCCGCGCTGCTTCTGCTCGCCTCGTTCCTCCCGGTGCACAACGTACTCGCCGGACCGAACGAGGACGGGGTGTTGATCCTCCACTACGCCGGGGTCCCGAACCCCACCTGCGACAACATCCCCTACTGCAACAAACTGGTCTTCCCAGGCTGCGACCAGGCTCTCATCCGCACGGACGAGGACGTCCCGTGCGCGGCAGGGCTGTGGGTGTTCGCATCGTTTCCCGAGACGTCGACGCCACGTGTCGCCTCGATCGCATTCGGTGCGGAGATGGTCGGCATCGGCGACCTGATCCTGATACGTCGTGACACCTGCGCCGACGACGAGGTTGCGGGAGACAACTGGCCGCGAGAGAACACGGGGACGGTCGTATCGTGGGACACACCGCGGGAGGACCTGCTCTTCGAGGTCTACGTCTTCTTCCCCTACGCCTACAACTACTACGGCGGAGACGTCGGACCCTACACCGTGAACCTCACCCCGCATCCGACATTGGGTGGCGTGTTCACGGACGACTCCACGCCGCCAGTCGCCGACCCGATCGTCGACTACGGTTCGTTCGGCTTCTTGACCGACGGCTACCTTCCGGTCTGTCCAGCCGCGGGAGCATGCTGTTTCACCGACGGTTCCTGCGAGAGGCTTCGTCCCACGAAGTGTGCGTCGCTGAGTGGCGAGTACTCCGGAGACGAAACGCTCTGTGATCCGAACCCGTGCGAGGAAGGCGGAGCGTGTTGCTTCCCGGACGGCACCTGCACGTTCCTCACCGCAAGCGCGTGCATCGATGTCTTCGGTGCTCCTCTCGGCCCTGGTACCGCCTGCGAACCGAACGCGTGTCCTCAACCACTCGGCGCTTGCTGCCTTCCTTCCCTCGTCTGCGAGGTTCGGACTCCTCCGGACTGCGACGCGGATGCTGGGAACTTCTTCGGTGCCGACACCTCATGCGAACCGGGAATCTGCGGAGGGGCGTGCTGCAGCGGACTCGCCTGTATGGTGAGCCTCCAGGCCGACTGCGACCTCTCGGGCGGAACGTACCTCGGCGACTCCATCCTCTGCTCACCGAACCCGTGCCAGTCGGGCGCGTGCTGCCTAGGCGAAGCGAACTGCACCATCTCGTCCCTGGCGGATTGTGAGCTGGCAGACGGAACGTATCTCGGCGCTGATACGAGTTGTGCACCCGAGTCCTGTGCGCCGGTTCCGGAGGCAGACACCTACTTCATCAGGCCAGACGGCCTCGGCGACTTCCCGACGATCCAGCAAGCCATCGCTCATGAAGGCGCCGGCGACAAGACCGCGATCGAACTCGGCGACGGCGTCTTCACTGGACCCGGCAACCACAACCTCGACTTCCTCGGGAAGGCACTCCGGATGAGGTCACGCAGCGACGATCCGCTCGCCTGCATCATCGACTGTTCGGGTCCAGAGTCGGTCGAGCGCGGACTGGTCCTGAGGTCCGGGGAGGGCATGGGGACTTCGGTCACGGCGATCACATTCCGAAATGGCAATGCGGGCGATGGCCGCTATGGCGGGGCCGTACTGGTCGAGACCTCCACTCCAGGAGTCCACGCGCGCTTCATCGATTGCCGGTTCGAAGACAACGAAGCAGTGCACGGAGGAGCCATCTACTCGGACCTGTCAGACGTGCTCGTACTGATCGATTGCGTGCTCGAACGGAACTCGTCGACGTACGGAGGTGCAATCGAGAGCAGATCGCTCGACACGAGGCTGACCCGATGTGAGTTTCGTCTGAACCAGGCAGTGTTGGGAGGCGCGATCTCGGTCGATGGCGGTTCCCTCTACGCCGCGGATTGCGTCCTCGAGTCGAATGCGTCCGAGTCCGAGGGAGGAGCCGTGATGCTGGGGACGTCGATGGACAGCTCCGAGTTCCTGCGCTGCGACTTCCTCACGAACGAATCGAGCAAGGGCGGAGGCGTCTCCACCAGACTGGACCCGAGCTTCACGTACTGCTCCTTCGTCGAGAACAGCTCGGTCACGGAAGGTGGAGCCGTGTACGTGAGATCCGGAGCTCCCAGCTTCGGAAGCTGCACGTTCTACCGAAACGGTTCCGCGTTCGGAGGCTCGATCGCGATCTCATACGAGGGTACGGTGACGATCGATCGATGCATCATCGCGTTCGGGCTCGAGGGAATGGCGGTCGCGGGATGGGCAGGAAACTCTGCGGTCGCGAGCTGCACGGACGTCTACAACAACGTCGGCGGCGACTGGACGGCACTGCTCTCCGGACAACACGGCACCGAAGGCAACTTCCAGCTCGATCCCGAGTTCTGCCTGTTCGGAGACGAACCGCTCTCCCTCTACCATACGTCGCCATGTCTTTCCGGCAACCACCCCGACGGCGCGTTCTGTGGCCAGATCGGGGCGTTCGGCGAGGGATGCTCGACGTCCGAGGCAGAGATGCCAGATCAGGCAGAGCTGCCGACACACCTCCAGCTTCGGCTGCTCACCCCGAATCCAGTTCGGAACGAACTCGCCTTCTCGGTCGAGTTGCCCGAGCCTTCGCGCGTGTCTCTTTCGCTCGTCGACGTGGCCGGTCGGATCGCACTCAGACTGGACGATCGAGAACTCGGCGCCGGAGTCCACCAGATCCACGTAGACTCTGCCGAGTTGGCAAACCTGCGGGTCGGAGTCTATCTGGTGAGACTCATCGCGGATCGAGAGATGCGAACGATCAAGTTCGTGCGGACACGCTGAGCAGGGCGTACTGAGTTCGCGACGGACGTGACGAGTGCGCACGGGCGTGTCGGGTTCGCGACGGACGTGCCGAGGTCGCACGGACGCCATGCGTGCGGGGCCGGTCAACGGCTCCGCACGATCTTCTTCATCTCCGCAACGCCCCCGCCTCGCACGCGGTAGAAGTAGATGCCGCTCGGCATCTCACGTCCCGACTCGTCGCTCCCATCCCAGCGGACTCGGTGCAGCCCTGCCCCCCGGACTTGGTCGCTCAGGAGACGGACGCGCTTGCCGGTCGCGTCGAAGATCGCGACCTCGACCGCGGCCTCCTGAAGCGTCTGGAACTCGATCTCGGTCCCGGACGCAAACGGGTTCGGATAGGCACGGGATCGCTCGAGGCCGTTCCACGGTAGTTCATCCGACCCGTCCACGTCATTGCCGCCCGGCAGATCGGCAACCTCACACAATAGGATCGCGCCGTCCGAGTAGGCGCCAACGTTTCCCGCCAGATCGACGGCTCGCACTCGGTATTCGTAGTCGGTGCACGGCGCCGTCACGACGTAGTCGTACCACTGGAATCGCTGGGTCTCCGGCTCTGCGTCGATGATGACCCGATCGACCAGCGTTTCTGTGCCGCCTCCGTCCGTCCGGTAGACCTCGTAGTGCGATAGCGACTCGGGATCCGAGTTCTCATCCAACGTAACGTGACTCCACTCGACGAGAACGTTGTGCTCTCCCCAATCGTCTCCGGGGAACTCGATCCATTCGGCGTGGACGTTCTCTACTGCCTGAGGCGCATAGCAATCGACCGAAGCATCGATCACCGCACCGCCGATCAACTTGTCCTCGTCGATGTCACAGAGCGTGAGCGGAACGTGCGCGGACTGACCGTGCTGAGCCGACGCCGACGAGAGTTCGACCGTGATCGAGTCTTTGACCGATGGCGTGACCACGTACGGGCCGAGCCCTGGCTGCACATCGAGGGTCCAGTTCGAGGGAAGGACGACATCGTCGTAGAACGGCGGCGTTCCGATCCGCACTTCGACGTTCCGTGGCTTTCCGAACGGATTGTAGCCATCGAGCAGGTAGATCTTGGACTTCTGCGACATCGGTCCGGGACACTCGGACCCGCCGGAGGTCGAGCGTGACTCCGGCCCAACCGGTGTCCCCGCGCGCGCGACCAGCACCTGCTCGTTCACCTGGGCGATGTTGTTCGTGAGCGGGGCGTACCCAGCGAGGATCGCATCCTGCGGGTGCGTCAGGACGATTCCCATGCACCAGTGCCCCTCGTCCAGCGACTGCTGCTGAGGATAGTCGATGACGAAGTGCTCCTTCAACGCTGCGCCCGGAGCGAGCAGCGGTACGGTCATGCTCCCGAGAAGCGTCCCGTCCTGAGGCCACTCGAGCCCCATCGCAGCCGGGGCCAAGTAGAGCGACACTTCGGTTCCCGCGGCCGACTCAGGCCCGTCGTTGCTCATCTCGAAGTGGATCTTGTTCGGGATGTTCCAAGACGGCGCGTCCTGGATCCCGTCCTCGTCGTTGTCGATCCAGATGTTCGGCGTGGCCCACCACTCCTCACAGGTTGCCACTTCGTTGCAGAAGTCGCCGTCACAATCCTCGATGCAGAGGTCGACCGGATGATCCACTCCGACGGTGAAGTCGACACCGAACCAGTGGTTCGCGTCACCCGAGCATCCGTTCAACGGCAGGATGTCGACGCCGGTCGGGAATCCGAGCATGGCGCGAGTGTCCGGCGTCGAAGTTTCGTTGAACCGACCGTCCTCGCCGCACCAGACGTCTCCCTGATCTCCTCGATTGCCCGCGATTGCGTTGTCGAGATCATCCGCTTCGTAGCTGTGGCCAGCCGCGATGGCATCGGATGCCTCCACGTCGATCCCCTTGTGAATCTCGTAGGCGTTGACCCGGTTCTTCCCGCGCTTCGCGTCGTAGCGCATGTCGTCGACGTGGTAGATCACGAGCCCCTGGCCCTTGAGATTCGCATCGAAGCCGATCGGCTGCCGGTTCTCCACGAGGAAGTACTCGGGCCCACCCGCGCCGAAGCTCCAGACGCGGGCGGCGACGGGATCCGTTTCGATCGGTGGGAGGGAAATGACGCCGTCCTGCAGGATGTCGAGGTAGTCGAGCCAACCGAGTCGCCACTTGCTGTGCGCGGTCATGTGGGCAGGGAGCGCGGGTTTGTTCCAGTTTCCCGCGCCCATCAGACCCCAGACGCCGATCCCCTGCGAATCACCCAGGACTGCGATCTCCTCGTAGGTGTCGTAGAGGTCGGGAAGGCCGAGACCGTGTCCGAGTTCGTGGCAGATCACGCCGATCTCGATCATCCCACCACCTTCGTCGCAGGAGATCGCCGGCACGACCACGTAGCGATCGACGAGGATCAACCCCCCGTTCGCGCTGACGTCGTTCGTGAGCACCGGGAACCCCGAGGTACGCGTCACGTAGCTGTGGTGGGACCAGATGTTCGTGACGTCGTTCCCGCTGCATTCTCCTCCGATCTCGGGCTGGATGAGGAGCAGTACGTCGACGTATCCGTCGTCATCACCGGAGTTCGGAATCCCGTCGGGTCCGTCGTTGTCATAGAGACCGAAGTCGGTTCCACCGTCGGACAGCCCGACCGCCTCTCGCACCAGATCCGCAGTTCCGCCGTTGAGACCGTAGCCGAATCCCGAGTAGCTGAGGTCGATGCCGTCTACCGTCACGAAGCCGAGCACGTCCCCGTCGACGAAGAACTGGTCGTAGGAGTTCTCGTTGTAGTAAGAGGCCATCGATTCGTCGTTGGCGGACGAGAAGAGCTGGTACTGCATCGACGGGATCGAGAACGGCGGCGCTGGCGTGTTCGCGTAGAGGACCGGAAGCGCAGGCACGTACATCGTTCCGGTCAGTGCCAGCCCTCCCTGGGCCGTCGCTTCCTCTGCCGTCAACTCTCCTCGCGCAAACGCGCTCCGGTTCTCGGCAACCTGGACGGCACGGACCTCCAGCCCCCCGACCACCTCCGGTTCGAACGCCAGGATGCTCTCGCGAGCTTCCTTCACGACTTCGGGAGTCGGCCCCGACTCCGGCAGGGCGACACAGGAGACGGCAGACGCGGGGGACGAGGCCAGAGGCATGGCTCCGAGAAGCGCCCCGAGCGTGGCAACCGCCAGCCCGGCCGATCGGGGCGCCTTCCGTCGAGGAGCCAGGGATGCTTCGGCCCGTCCCGTCGACCAGCGGAACTTCAGCCAGTTGAGCGCCTCGCACAATTCGTAGTCCCACAACGACCTAGCTTGACTACTGGAGCGTTCCAACCGGACGAGATCGTGCCGAGACATGGTGCTGGTTCCTTTCGTGGACGGGTCTGCATGGAAAACACACGAGAGCCCGCCAACCGCACAAGCACGAGCCGGATCGCTGAACCCCCAGCCGAAGCGGTCCTCGCCCCGCCAGCGATCGGCTACTCTCAACGCTCGTGTTGTGCGAAGAGGAGGATGGATGGAACTCACGTATCTGGGCGGGACCGGAGTCAAGGTCTCGAAGCTCGCATTCGGCACGATGTCGTTCGGCGGAGACGCGGACGAAGAAACCTCGGGAGCACTCTACCGACGAGCCCGCGAAGCCGGCATCAACCTGTTCGACTGCGCGAACGTCTACCAGTGGGGCCACTCGGAAGAGATCCTGGGCCGCCTGATCAAGGGTGACCGAGACGACATCGTCCTCACCACGAAGGCGTACTTCCCGATGGGTGACGATGCGAATGCCCGCGGCGCGACGCGGCGCCATCTCGTCCACGCGCTCGACGCGAGTCTTCGTCGACTCGGAACCGACCGAGTCGACGTCTTCTTCGTCCACCGGTTCGATGACGACACTCCGCTCGAGGAAACGCTCCGCGCACTCGACGATCTCGTTCGGTCGGGAAAGGTCCTCTACCTGGGCGCAAGCAACTACGCAGCCTGGCAGGTTGCGAAAGCCCTCGGAATCTCGGCTCGCCACGGTTGGAGCCGGTTCGAGGTCATCCAACCGATGTACAACCTGGTGAAGAGACAGGCGGAAGTGGAGATCCTCCCGCTGGCGGCGTCGGAGAACGTCGGCGTGACTCCGTACAGTCCACTCGCTGGCGGACTTCTCTCGGGCAAGTACGGAATCTCGAAGAACCCGGAGAGCGGACGGATCCTCGACAACAAGATGTATGCGACACGGTACGCAGGGGACCGAGTGCGAGAGGAAGCGGACCGGTTCGTCGCCTTCGCAAACGAGCGAGGATGGAGCCCGGTCGCCTTGGCCGTGGCATGGGTCGCCTCTCACCCAGCCATCACAGCGCCGCTCCTCGGAGCTCGGAATGTCGAACAGCTCGATGCGGCGCTCGCCGCCATGGAGATCCCGATGACGCCGGAGCTTCGCGCCGAGGTCAGCGAGCTCACGACTTCGCCGCCTCCGGCCACGGACCGGAACGAGGAAGCGACCGCGTTCAACTACGGCAAGAGGTAACGCTCCAGTGCCGATCGTTGATTCCGCATATCGTTTCTCGACATGCACTTGACTCCGCGGCCCGGTCACTGGGAGGACTTCGCCCCAAAGCCTGGGCCTAACGACCATCGCGGTTCATCTGTCTTGGAAACGAGCCATGGTGGCTAGTGAGCCGGGGGACGGGAAGCTGGTAGTCGAGGCGCGTCGGGGAAACGCCGGCGCGTTCGAGATACTGGTGGGGCGGTACACGAGGACAGCCTACGCCGTCGCGTACTCCGTGCTCGGAAACGTGCCCGACGCAGAGGACGTCTGTCAGGAGTCCTGGATCCGGGCACTGGAACGACTCGAAGACTGTCGAGATCCAGATCGATTCTCGTCGTGGTTCCTCCAGATCGTTCGCAACCGCGCCCGAAACTACAGAGAGTACCGGGCCGTCCGCTCGGCCCAGTCACATGACGAACGGCACATGGGAGCCGACGATCCCGGAGCGCGGCCCGACGCCACGCACGAACAAGGAGCCGAGAGGGCACGGCTGGACGACGCGATCTCCCAGCTCAGCGAAGCGCAACGGGAGGTGATCCTGCTGCACGATCTCGCAGGATGGTCACATGGTGAGATCGCAAAGGCCCTGGACGTAAGTGAAGTCGCCTGTCGGCAACGACTCTTCCAAGCTAGAGTCAAGCTCAGACAGATCCTCGGAGATGATCGATGACGAGTGACGACAAGACAGACTGGCGCGCATCTGAACCGATCGATCTCGGCGCAATCGATCCGTTCCGCGATGACCGATCGCTGAGTGGTTTCGTCGACCGGCTCCGCCCTCACATCGCGGACGAACTCGTCCGTCGACGTCAGGAGTTCGGGCTCGAAGGAATCCTCCTGCGCTGGACGCGCGGTATCGTCGCGGCATCGATGGCCGTTGCCACTCTCGCCGCGGTCGTCTTGATCGTGACCAAGGACGACTCGAGCAGCGAGACGCAGACCGTGCACTTCACGTTCACGGAGTCCGTTGGTGTTCCATCGGAGTGGGCCGTCTGGGTGGAGTCAGGCACTCCACCATCGGCAACCGAACTCCTGGGACTCGAAGGTGAGATGCAGTGAAATCAGGATATGAATCACTCGGTCGTCTGAGATCGCAGGCGCTCATCCTCCTCTTCGCAGTCTTCGCGATCGGGGCGTTCGCCGGAGTGGCGGCTACTCGGCTGTTCTGGTCGCCGGAGGGACCTCCACCTCACAAGCCCCCGAAGCACGAACACCCGGACCGACCCGGGTTGCCGCCGCACCTCACAGAGAAGCTGTCTCTGACTCCGGAGCAGGAAGTCCAAATCGATGCGATCCTCGAGCAGAGCCAGGCGCGGACGGACGCAATCTTCGAGGAGTTGATGCCGAGAGTTCGCGCGACGACAGATTCGGTTCGCAGCGAGATCCGGAGCATCCTCACGCCCGAGCAACAGGAGGTGTTCGACGAGATGGAACCGCCGTTCCGCGACGGCCCGTTCCCTGGACGTCGTCCCCCCGGAGGGGATCGCCGAGGACCGAAGGCCCAGGGCCCGAACGGAGCCAAACCGGGCGACGGACGCAACGAGGGTGGCGGCGCTCGGCCAGGCGAAGGCGGACACTAGTTCGGGCGTGGCCGGCTCGTACGACGGTGGGGAGCGGATTCACGGGGGAACTCGCGTGGCGCGAGCCAACTCGAGGGCGGACTCTCGTTCGACGCAAACCGCAAGTGCGCTGAGAATCGACCACGAATCTCGAAACTGCGTGCTAACGTCCTTCCGGGGACAGCTGTCTCCCTATCCGTAACTCCCCATCACGACGACGATGTCCCGAGCCGAGAGGCAGGAGTGCCCCTTATGAAGCGACGCAACCTTCTCAAGCAAATCGGAACCATGGGCATCGCGGCGGCGATCCCGGTCTCCAAGGCCAAGGCGGCCGACAACCCCCGCGTCTACCCGAACGGAGACAGCGCGTTCGCGAGCGGATGCTGGCTCACGCCGTCCGAGACGGAAGGGCCCTACTACTTCAACGCCAACCTCGTCCGCGAGGACATCCGCACAGACGTCGACACAGGCGAGTTCCACGATGGACTCCCCCTCCGCATGACGTTCATCGTCGTGAACCAGAACTGCGTTCCGATCCCGAACGTTCTCGTCGACATCTGGCACGCGGACAAGGACGGCGTCTACTCCGGCTACGTCCAGCCGGGCGGCAACACCGTAGGGGAAGACTTCATGCGCGGCGTCCAGTCGACGGATGGAAGTGGACAGTGCTCCTTCATCACGAGCTATCCCGGCTGGTACCCCGGCCGTGCCACCCACATCCACTTCAAGGTCCGTCTCTCGAGCACGACCTACGTCACCTCGCAGTTCGCGTTCCTCAATGAGGTCAACGACGCGGTCTACGAGACCCCCCTCTACTCGGGACGAGGCGCAAACCCGACCACCAACGGCGACGACAACATCTTCGGAAGCGACGAGCCGCTCCACCAGATCATGGACTGCGTCCCGAACGAAGAGACCGGAGGATACGACGGTACGTTCACGATCGGCGTCGACGCACCGACTTCGGATCTGGAAGACACGAGCCTCACCTCGAACGCGCCGAAGATCCTGTCCAACCGTCCCAACCCGTTCTCCCGTGAGACCGAGATCAGCTACTACCTGCCGGAGTCGGCGAGCGTTCGTCTCACCGTGTACGACGTGATGGGACGACGGGTGGCCGCACTCGAAGACGGGACGCGCTCCGCCGGAACCCACACCGTCGTGCTGGATGGAAGTCGACTCGACAACGGATTCTATCTGGCCAAGCTCGTCGCTGGCGGAGCCGTCGATACGCGGGAGTTGCTCCTCGTCCGTCGATGAGCGTCGATGAATTCTAGTGCAGCCCGTCTGCCCGGCTCCGGGAGGCTTCCCCGGAGCCGGCCTATCTAGCGCTCACCTTCCCTACTCCAGGCCGAGCCTCTACACTACCGCGCATGGCCCTCGACGCTGACGATCTCACTTTGGCGCTGATCCTGCGCGACCTGCTCACGGCCGGTGAGCCGCGGGACCTGGTTTGGCTCCTGGAGCAGCAGGGAGTGCCCCTGGAATCCGGGGCACTGGCCTCTTCATTCCCCGGACTGCCGTCGTTTCTGGGGAGGATCCTCTCGCGTGTGGTGGGCGACGCGTCGAGCCGCTCCGAGTCGACCCGGCTTCGCTCCGTCCTCGACAACGGCCGCTCGCTCCAACTGATCCGGATCCACCCCGGCATCCCCGAGCGCTTCTCCGTCTCGGAAGGCAAGGAGACGGAGGCCGAGGACCTGGTCCAAACCATCTTCAGCCGGTGGGAGGACGACCAGCGAGTCGTCACCGATGCCGAACACGATGCTCTGCTCCGCCATCTCCTCGCCGCAGCGGATGGGACCTGCACCATGGAGGAGCTCCAAGCTCAGTTCTTCGCAGAGTGGAGCCCGCGCCCCAATGCGGGTCCCTCGGTGCGAGAACTTCAACGACGCCACGATACCGTGCGAAACGAACGCCTACGCTTGCTCCTGGAGTCTGCGCAGCGACGCGGCTGGATCGAAGCCGCAGGCGGGTCGGTCGGCCTGACCAGAGAGGGAACGGAGGCCGCGCGCGCTCTCCCCGAGGACTGGCGCTAGTCGTAGCGAGGCGGCCGGTACGGCGCTCACGGTCTCCCTAGGCACTGGCGGCACCGGCGTCTCATCTGCGTGAGCTGCATCTCGCGCTACTCGCCTTCCATTTCGTCGTTCTGACGATGACATCTGCTTCCCCTCGACCTTCGATTTCCCCATGCAACTCGAGGAACTCTCACTCGTAGATCTCCATGACAGCTGGAGTCTGCGGTCGGGATGGCCGTTTCGTGACGTCCATCGGATTCGGGAGATGCTCGATCCTCCAAGAGTGGATCGTGGCCGGGTCAAAGGGGGGAACGTGGAGCGAAGAAGCTACGTCACGATTGCACTCCTATCATTCACCATCATCGCGCTCGAGCTCGTCTGGACGCGAATCCTGTCGGCAGAGTTCTACTACACCTTCGCATTCCTAGTTCTCTCCCTCGCCGTGCTGGGCCTCGGGTTGGGTGGTCTCGCGACTCGTCTCATCCCGTCACTCGGCTCCGAAAGGGCACTCGGGCCGATCCTCACGATGACTGGGCTGCTCGGAGTGATCTGCCCCATTCTCGTGTTCCGGCTCGGGCTCCAGTTCTCCCAGGTACCGAGCAGTTGGACCATGGCGGCCAAGCTGACCCTCGCGATCGTGCTTCTCGGCTCCACGTTCTTCACGGGTGGGATCGCGACGGCAGGACTGTTCCGAAGGTTCCACACGAAGCTCCCCTGGCTCTACCGGGCGGACCTTCTCGGTGCCGGCGCCGGAGTGATCGGTGCGATTGCCACGATGAACAGCTTCGGCACGCCCCAAGCCGCGGTGCTCCTCACGCTCCCAGTCTTCGCTGCATCGCTACTCGTGTCGCGGAGCTGGGCTCGTCTCGCGCCACTCGCCCTGGCGGTTGGGCTCGCATCGCAGGCGGGCAGCGCGCTCACGCTCCTCCGCGCGGAACGACAGGAGCGCGCACTCGTGATCCACGAGCACTGGGATGCGATGGGGAAGGTCAAGGTCTACGGCTTCGACGCCGACTACCGCGGCATCGAGATCGACAACGTCGCGAACTCCCCCGTCTACGGCTTCGACGGAAACTGGGATCGTCCCGACTCTCTCCGCTTCGAGTTCGGCATCGACGTCTCGAGGTTGATCGAGCGCACCTCTCCTTGCACCTTCCTCTCCCTCGGTGCTGGAGGGGGGGTCGACGTTCTCCAAGCACTGCAGGCTGGTGCGGCCGAGATCCATGCGGTGGAGATCAACCCCTACATCAACCAGATGATGACCGACGGATTCCTGAGCGACTTCTCCGGGCACATCTACTCAGACCCCCGCGTGCACGTTCATACCGAAGACGCCCGTGCCTTCGTTGCGAGGAACCCGGGCCAGTTCGACGTGATCTACTCACTCTCTTCCAACACGTTTGCCGCGCTCGCCTCCGGCTCCTTCGCCCTGGCCGAGAGCTACCTCTTCACTCGGGAGGCGTTCCGGGACTACTGGAGAGCGCTGAGTGAGGACGGCTTCCTCATGATGGAGCATCAGTTCTACATGCCACGCCTCGTGAGCGCCCTCATCGACGCACTCGAGGCCGAGGGCGTGGAGGATGTGGAGCAGCACTTCGCCGTCTACGACCTCCCCAAGATGCGCCGCAAGATGATCCTACTGTCGAAGCACCCGCTCACCGACGACATCCGGGCCACGGCCTTCGGCCCGCTGGACCCGACGGCCGGGAACTACGCCTACCTCCTCCACCCTCCCGCCGCCGACTCGCTGAGCCAGAACCTCATCGAACGGATCGTCGTGGAGGGTTGGGAGTCCGTCCAACCCACCGCCCCCGTGGCCGTCTCGCCCAGCTCGGATGGCAGACCCTTCGTCGGCCAGATGGGGCTCTGGTCCAACCTCTCGCGGAAGTCGCTCGAGAAGCTCATGTTCCTCGAGGTGTACGGCTTTCCCCTCGCAAAGCTACTGGTGCTGACGATCCTGGCGGTCGTCGTCGTGCTCGGGCTTCCCCTCACCCTGCTCCCCTACCTCGTACGGAGACGACCGATGGACTGGGCCCTCGGAGGCGCAGCCTGGCTCTACTTCTTCCTCATCGGCGCGGCGTTCATGATGGTCGAGGTCGTGCTCATCCAGAAGTACGCGCTCTTCGTCGGCCCTTCGGCCTACTCGGTAGCGACGATCCTGTTCGCACTCCTCGTCGGTTCGGGAATCGGGGCGCGATTCTCCACCAAGGTCAAACCCACCGTCGCCTTCCTCGGAGTCGCCGGGTTTCTCCTCGTCCAGGTGCTCGCGTTCGCTCCGATCGCGCACTCCGCCATCGGCCTCCCGCTCGCGGCACGTGCGGGTGTCTCCGCCCTCCTCGTCGCGCCTCTCGGATTCTTCATGGGGATGCCCTTCCCCATCGGGGCCCTACGAGTGCGCGAGAAGATCGACTGGGGATTCGCGGTCAACGGAATCGGGGCAGTCGTTGGATCGACAGCGATCCTACTCGTCGCGATGGAAGCAGGTCTCGACGCTGCACTTCTGGCGAGCGCATTCGTCTATCTGCTGGCGTGTGCGATGCTCGGGCTACGACGGGGCTGGTAGAGGCTGGAATCACCAATCTATCCAGGACACGCCGTCGTCTGCATCGAACCGATCAGGTGTCGGCGCGATCCATGTCGATCCAGTAGAACAGGACGCCGGCCGTGTGGGACAGGGAACCGAACCGCAGTGCTTGCATGGGACCCTCCTGAAGAGCAATAACCACTGCGCCGAGGGTAGCTGGACAATAGCACGGCTCGCAGCCCCGACCAGACTCGATTCCTCGTCCCTGTAAAACCAGTGCTCGTGGCGTGACTTACACGACAAGAAGACGGGTCCGCAAGGGCCGGGGAGCCCCTACGAACCCGTTCTCTAGAAAGGGGCGCCGTCCGCCGTATGCGTTTGGCGCCTCCGGGAGAGTCACTCAGGAGGTCAAACGAAGAGTCTCCGGTCCTTGGCCGCCCGCTCCAGTTCGCCACGGAAGTCCGGATGTGCAATCCCGATCAACGCCTCGGCGCGCTCGCGAAGGTTCTTGCCGAAGAGGTTCGCAATCCCGTACTCGGTCACGACGTAGTGGACGTCCGCACGGCTCGTGACCACGCCCGCCCCTTCCTTGAGGAACGGAGCGATCCGCGAAGTCTTTCCGCCCTGAGCCGTCGAGGGAATCGCAATGATCGGTTTGCCGCCTTTCGCCCGTGCGGCTCCACGGATGAAGTCGACCTGCCCACCGAATCCCGAGTAGATGTAGGAACCGATCGAGTCGGAGCACACCTGCCCGGTGAGATCGATCTCGATGGCGGAGTTGACACCGATCATGTTGTCGTTCTGGCTCACGACGAACGGGTCGTTCACGTGTTCGACCGGATGGGCTTCGATCAGCGGATTGTTGTGGATGAAGTCGTAGAGCTGATCACTGCCCAGACAGAACGTGACGACCACCTTGCCGGGGTGGATCGTCTTCATGTTTCCGGTGACCACGCCTCGTTCGATCGCACGCATGGCCCCGTCCGAGAGCATCTCCGTGTGGATGCCGAGGTCCAGATCGCCATCGATCGAGGCATAGACCGCGTCCGGGATCCCGCCGATACCCATCTGGATCGTCGAGCCCGGCTTGATGAGCTTGACGATCTGTCGTCCGATCGCAAGTTCGACGTCGCTGGGCGGCGGCGCGATGAGCGTGGGAAGCTGCGAATCGTGCTCGACGATCGCGGCGACGCGGTTCACGTGGATGAAGGAGTCCCCGAGCACTCGGGGCATCCGCTCGTTGACCTGAACGATCACCTTCTTCGCATGCTTGCACGCGGTCTTGGATGCCAACACCTCCACTCCGAGGCTCATGAACCCGTGGTCGTCCGGTGGGGAGACCATGACCATGGCCACGTCGAGAGGGATGATGCCCTCCGAGAAGATCCGTGGGATCTGGTGGAGGAAGATCGGCATGTAGTCCGCACGACCGTCGTTCACGGCCTTTCGGTCTGCCGGACCGACGAAGAGCGAGTTGTGACGGAAGTGGCCGTCCATGCCTTCTGCCGAGAGTGGGTCCTCCCCAAGGAGGAGGACGTGGCTCAGCTGCACGTCGGTCAACTCATCCTTCCGACGGGCCAGTGCCTCGACCAGGACCCGCGGAATCGCGGCGTTGCCGCCGTAGTAGACCTTGTGCCCGCTCTCGATCATCCGGACCGCTTCGTCCGCCGTCGTCAGCTTCGTCTTGTAGTCGTCGAGCCAGCTCATCGCGCATCGTCCTCATCGAGCATCTGCATGATCGGGGTCATGGGGAGCTTGTAGATCTCGGCAACCTGCCGGTGGGTCAGCTTGCCCTTGTACATGTACACGCCTGCGGCGAGGCCGAGATCGACCCGGAGCGCCTCGTCGAGGCCTAGCGACGCGATCTCCCCCAGCATTGGAAGGGCCGCTCCCGCGATCGCCCTGGATGCCGTCCGCGCAATGTTCGCCGTCATGTTGGAGACGCAGTAGTGCACGACACCGTTGACCGTGTAGGTCGGGTCGTCGAGTGACGTCGGACGACTCGTCTCCACGCAGCCGCCCTGGTCGATCGAGAGGTCGATGATGACGCTGCCCGGCTTCATCTCCGACACCATCGACTCCGTCACTACGTACGGGGTCTTCGCGCCCGGAACCAGAACGGCTCCGATGATGAGATCCGCGATCCGGGTGTACTGCTCGAGTCGCTCGTAGCCGGAGAGAGCGGTAACGACTTGTCCCTGGAACTCGTGGTGGATCTCCCGGAGCCGGCGCGGGTTCGAGTCGAGCACGATGACATGGGCACCGCTGACGTGAGCTTGCCGCGCCGCGGCAAATCCAGCTGTGCCGCCTCCGATGATGAGGACGGTGGGCGGCGGAACGCCTGGGGCGTTGCCGAGGAGGATCCCGCGTCCGCCGCGGTCGTTCTGGAGAAGCGACGCTGCGAGCTGCACGGCGAACTGTCCACCGATTTCGCTCATCGGGTCGAGGATCGGAAACTCACCGAGGGAATCACGCACGATCTCGTATCCGATGATCGTCGTCTCGAGCTCCATCAGCTTCTGTACGTAGTCCTTGGAAGACACCGCCAGGTGGTGGAACGCGCAGATGACCGATCCCTTCCGTAGGAGCTGGATCTCCTCCGGCGTCACTCCGTTGACCCGGCACACCAAGTCCGCTCGCTGGTAGACTTCGTCGGTGTCGTAGACGATCTGGGCACCGGCTTTCTGGTAGTCCTGGTCCGAGAACCAGGAGGAATTGCCCGCCTTGCTCTCGACCAGCACGCTGTGACCGCGCTTCGCGAGCCAGGCTGCGGCGAAGGGGCTCAGACCGACGCGGTGTTCGTGCCGGTGGATCTCCCGCGGAACGCCGATGAACATGATTCCTAACCTCCTGAGACGAGATTCCCGAGGGCCCGTCCTTCCGGACCTTCGTCTCCGGCCCGCCCGACGGCGGATACCACCTCCGGAACGCTACGAAACGGAGAATCGCGCCCGGTTGTCGGCGGGGCTATAGGGACTTCCCGGAACCCGGATCCGCAGGCCGGGCGTCGACTTCGACGCCTCGGCGACAGATCCATTCCACGGACGGCCGACGTTTGGGATTACGAACTCGTCCGCGGATTCTGCGTCATCGTGGCGCAGTTCGCTAGTGCCGGACCGCCCCGTCCGACTGGAGGGGCGATCCGTTGCGATCGTGGACGATTCGGCAGGACCCGGAGTGACTCGCGGCGCACCGTAGCCGAGTCCCCGGAGGGCCCGCTAGTAGCCGAGTCCCCGGAGGGCCCGCTAGTAGCCGAGCCACTCGAGGATGGTGCAGAGCATGGCCCCGCTTGCGCATTCGAGGCAGAGTTCGTTTGCCGGTCCGCCAGCACGGCACTTCATCGTGGTGCATACGCGGAGGATGTTGCAGATCTGCTCGAGCAACGGATGCATGAACTGCGGATCGCCGACTCCGTCCGCGCTCCGTAGCGCGGCCTTCATCTCGTCTCCCAGGATTTGTCCGCTCGAGAGACCGTTGCAGAGATGGCCGTCTACGTTCCAATCGAGTCCCGTATCCGGCCAGAACGCGCGCCACCCTTCGAAGTCGTCCGACCCGACCGGCGTAGAGAAGTGAGTCACGCTTCCGTCTCCAGAAACGAACGTGTAGTCCTCGCGGCTTCCTTGGACAACATCGAATCGGAGAACGTCGACACCGTCCGTCTCCTCGACGTGGATCCACTTCCGATCCCACGTCGCTTCGATCTGCTGGCGCCATAGGAGCTGGTCGTCTCCACGAACCTCGCCGACGTAGCTGCACCGGTCGCCATCGATGCGGACCTCGTAGTGGACTTGGCGGAATCCGTGTGACGTCAGCACTTCGGCGGTGACATCCCAACCGTCGTGCTGGACGTCGATCAGCTCGTAGACCGATCCGTCCAGAGGATCCCGGAAGCCACTCACATCGGTATGGTTCCCGAGACCCGAGCCCAGTTCCGCCTGCGTCGTCTCGCCTGTCGAGTTCGTCTCCGGCAGAAGGTTCGTGGTCTCAGGCGACCGCGAGCCCAATTCTGCGGAAGTCGGTGAATCCAGCTGTGACCCTTCGGGCCCGCACCCGGTCAGGGCCGCGGACGCACCCAACGAGATGGCGAGAACGAGCAGGGTGAGGAGAGCGTTGCGCATGATCTACCTCCCCCCGGCCCCACTTCGATGGCACGACACTGTGCCCCGCGAAAGACGGGCCGGGAAGTGAGTGGCGAAGTCTCCAGTCCGATGGCCGATCCACCTACCGTCGACGCTTCGCCGGTTCCGTCACTTCCCACCAACCCAGCGTGACGCGTGCCAATCGCCCGTTCGTCCCCCGACAACTCGATTCCTCCGCGCAAGATCCGGCGACACCGGGTACACTCCGCCCTCGTGAGACAGCCCTGTTCCACGAACCGGCGGCGAGGTCCGCTGGACCCGAATCTCCCCCGCATGTCTCTCCTTGCGGCGGCGTCGCGGGCCTGCCTCCGAGCGACCCTCCTCGCGGTCGCGAGTGGCATGCTCCGATTCAGTGTCGTCCTCGTCGGAGCTCTCGGCGCTACGATCGCCGTCGTCTCCACAACCACAGCCGCGCTGGGCGCCGATGCGGAGAAGGCACTTCTGCTCTCCGTCGCCGTCTCGCCCGATGCAGGAACCGTGCTCGCAGTCGGTCAGCACGGCACGATCCTGCGGCGAGAGTCGGTGGGAGGCGCCTGGACGCAGATCGACTCTCCGACCGACGTCCTCCTGACCTGCGTCGAGTTCGCTGACGACCAACACGTCTTGGCCGGGGGCCACGACGCCACACTCCTCGGGAGCACCGACGCCGGTCGCACCTGGTCGCTGCTCGAGTCCGACCCGGAAGCCGAAGCTCCATTTCTCTCGCTCTGGTTCGAGGACCCGATGCACGGATTTGCCCTGGGCGCGTACGGCCTCGTCCTCGAAACGCTGGATGGCGGCGAAACTTGGGACGCACGCGACCTCGCGGAGGAAGGCCCGCATCTATATGGAGTGGCCTCGACGCCGGATGACTCCGTCTTCGTCGCCGGCGAGTTCGGCACCTTGCTCCGCTCGGGCGACGGCGGGGAGACCTGGACCGTGCTCGACTCCCCGTATGACGGAACGTTCTTCGGCGCGCTCGCCCTGTCGGGCGGTGCCGTGATCGTCTTCGGACTTCGCGGCAACGTCTACCGCAGCGACGACGCCGGTAGCACGTGGACCAAGATCGAGGTCGACGCTTCGGCGTCGCTTCTGACCGGACTCGAACTCGCGGACGGAACCGTTGTCCTCGCCGGGCTCGCCGGCAGCGTGCTCGAAAGCCGCGACGGCGGTCGCTCGTTCCAGCCGAAGAATCGAGCGGACAGGCTCGCATTGACTGGGTTGGTCTCGATCGGAGGCGAGGTCTGGGCGAGCTCGGAGCACGGAGTCGTCCCTCTTTCGGGGAGCACGGCCCACGCCGATGTCCGGGCAGCCGCAAGCGCCGACCACGCTGACGCGGGAACCGACGCCCGATGACGAAGGCGCTCGAAGCACTCGTCTTCTCCAAGCGGATCTGGATCCTCGCGATCTTCGTGCTCCTCACCGTCTTCCTCGGCTACCGCTGTTCGCTCCTCCGGATCGACGCGGGATTCGAGAAGCTCCTCCCACTCGGTCACCCCTACATGAAGACCTACGTCGAGCACCGCGAGGCGTTCGGCGGAGCGAACCGGATCCTGATCGCGGTGCGCGCAAAAGACGGCGACATCTTCACACCCGAGTTCTTCGAGACACTCAAGGAAGTGACGGACGCTGTCTTCTTCCTGCCCGGCATCAACCGAAGCACGGTGCAGTCGCTCTTCACGCCGAACGTGCGGTTCATCGAGATCGTGGAAGGCGGGTTCACCGGCGGTAACGTCGTCCCGGCGGACTTCCAGGGTACGGACGCGGACCTCGAAACGGTTCGAGAGAACGTCCTCAAGGCGGGGATCGTAGGACGCCTCGTCGCAAACGACTTCTCCGCCGCAATGATCACGGCACAGCTCGTCGAAACCGACCCGACCACCGGTGAGAAGCTCGACTACATCATGGTGTCGAAGCTGCTCGAGAAGGACATCCGCGAGAAGTTCCAATCGGACGAGATCGACATCCACATCCTCGGCTTCGCGAAGGTGATGGGCGACATCGCAGCGGGCGCGTCCGGAGTGGCACTGTTCTTCCTCGTCGCACTCCTGGTGACGGCGATCCTGGTCTACCTCTTCACCGTCTCGTGGCGACTCACGCTGCTCCCGCTCTTCTGCTCGATCATCGCCGTCGTCTGGTGCCTCGGGCTGCTTCAGCTCCTGGGCTACGGCATCGACCCGATGTCACTTCTCGTTCCGTTCCTCGTCTTCGCGATCGGGGTGTCGCACGGCGTCCAGATGGTCAACGCCTTTGGCGAGGGAGTCTGGAACGGCGTCCACGGAGAGGATGCAGCGCGCGCGGCGTTCCGTTCGCTCCTCGTTCCGGGATGGATCGCGCTCCTCAGTGACACGGTCGGATTCCTGACGCTCCTCCTCATCAAGATCCGGATCATCCAGGAGCTCGCCATCACGGCGAGCCTCGGTGTGCTCGTGATCGTGGGGACGAACCTCATCCTGCTCCCGATCCTCCTCTCCTACATCCGGCTCGGCGAGAAGTACAACCGACGGATCCACCGAAGCGCCGGACAGAAGGAACCGGTGTGGCGGTTCCTCACCAAGTTCACCGCACCGAGCGTCGCCCGCCCCACCGTCATGGTCGCGATTGCGCTCGGACTGATCGGCCTCTGGTACGGGCGCGGGATCGCGATCGGCGACACCCAGGCAGGCGTTCCCGAACTCCGTCCCGACTCCCGCTACAACCGCGACACGGCGATGGTGACGGAGAAGTTCTCGATCGGCCTCGACATCCTGAGTGTCATCGTCGAGACGGTGCCCGACGGATGCATCGAGTATGACGTGATGGACGGAATCGACGACTTCGAGTGGCAGATGTCACAGGTACCCGGTGTGCAGTCGACGCTGTCGCTCGCCAAGGTGGCGAAAGTCGTGAACGCCGGATGGAACGAAGGCCACCCGGCGTGGCGGATCATCCCGCGCAACCCCGCGACTCTGTCCCAAGCCGTCTCGCCGGTCGAAACGTCGAGCGGACTCCTCAACAGCGACTGTTCGACCATGCCGGTCATGCTCTTCCTGGAAGACCACCGCGCCGAGACGATCGACCGAGTCGTCGCGGCAGCCGAAGACTGGGCGGTGGATCACGACTCGGACCGCCACACGTTCCGACTCGCCACCGGCAACGTCGGCGTAATGGCGGCGACGAATCAGGTCGTCGAACAGGCGCAGTTCCAGATGCTGCTCTACGTGTACGCGGCCGTCGTCCTCCTCTGCCTCCTCACGTTCCGCTCCGTGCGAGCGAGCTTCTGCATCATCCTGCCGCTCGCACTCACTTCGATGCTCGGCTACGGACTCATGACCTGGCTCGGGATCGGACTCAAGACGACGACACTCCCGGTCGCCGCCCTCGGTGTCGGTATCGGAGTCGACTACGGCATCTACATCTTCAGCCGGATGAAGGCAGAGCTCGAAGCCGGTCTCTCGATCTCGAAGGCCTACCGCGACACCTTGCGCGTCGCCGGGAACGCAGTGCTCGTGACCGGGCTGACCCTCGCGATCGGAGTGTCTACGTGGATCGCGTCGGATCTCCAGTTCCAGGCCGACATGGGTGTGCTGCTCACCTTCATGTTCCTCGCGAACATGCTCGGCGCGATTCTGCTGCTGCCTGCTCTCGCGACTCTGCTGTATCGGCCCAAGCGACGAGCGGCGGCGTAGACGCAAAGCCCCGGCGGACCAGCGGCCCACCGACGTAGTGGCAAACGGACGAATGCGAGGCTCGATGAAACCTGTCCGGCTCAGCCTCAAAGCGATCATCATCGAGGACGATCACGTCCTCATGATCAAGAACCGGGACGACACCGGCGATTGGTACATGCTCCCTGGTGGCGGCCAAGAACATGGCGAGACGGTCCCGTCAGCGCTGAGTCGTGAGTGCCGCGAGGAAGTCGGTTCCGGAGTCGAAATCGGCAGGCTTCGATTCATCCGGGACTACATTGGCGCCCACCACGAGTTCGCCGAGCACGACGGGGACGCGCACCAGGTCGAGCTGATGTTCGAGTGCCGACTCACGGGAACGCCACGGATGGGAGACGTCCCGGACCCGATGCAGACAGGCGTGGAGTGGCTGGGACTCGACGACCTACAGCGTCACCGGATCTATCCGGCCGCGCTCAAGCAACTACTCCTGACTGGGCATGGAGGAAACGGAGCGCCGATCTATCTGGGCGACGTCAACTGAGGCGACTTCAACTGAGGCGACGCCGGTCGGCGAACAGCGGTTGTGGGTGACGACGTTCGGAGCTGCCTACGCCGCCTTCTCCTTCATCTCGTACCCGGGTGGGCACCCATCGTTCAGGAACAGTTCGATGTCCTCCGGATCGAAGTCCGCGAACAGGCCCCGGCTCTCGTGGAGCCCGATCAGCATCTCTGCGAGCTGCGGATCGAAGCGATGCCCTGATTCCCGACGGAGTTCGGCGTAGGCCTCTTCGATCGAGAGGCCAGCCCGGTACGGCCGATCCGACGTCATGGCGTCGAATGCGGAGACGACCGCGAGGATCCGACTGGCCAAGGGAATAGCTGACCCGGCCAGGCCGTCGGGCCGACCGGAGCCATCATACCGTTCGTTCAGGTGTCGAATGACCAGCGCAACTCCGCCCAGGGAAGGGATTTCGCCGAGTGCCTGGGAAGAGATCTCCGTGTGGGTCGCCATTCGAGTCCGCTCCTCCTCGTCGAGAGGACCGGGCTTCTGGAGCATTCCGAACAGGACTGCCTTCTTCCCGAGATCCTGGAGGAGACCGGCATATTCCAGATCAAAAAGTCCGTTATCATCGAACTCGAGTTCGCGACCGATCCGGTGCGCGTACTTGGAACAGCGGTAGCTTCGGCCATGCGTGAACGGGTCCCCTGCGTCCATGGCGAGGGACATCATTCGGACGAGGCGGAGGGTCGCATCGTCCCTCAGGCCAAGCGTGTGATCGGGATCGCGCATCCTGGTATCTCCCTTCCCGTTCATATAGTTCGGCCCGTCGATCCCGCAAGTTGACGGCGAATCCGCCTCACCATGAGCCGGCCCCGAGACGATCGAGAGGAGCAAGGGATTCGGGGACCCGCCACCCGGCCCAACGCCCAGGCCGCACCGGAGAATCGAGCAACAGGATGCTACGCCTCACGATCTCACGCCCGGGACACGACATCACAGAAGCCACGTTCGTGGGTGACGTCGTCACCATCGGCCGGGCCGCCGACAACCAACTTCAGCTCGAGGACGACGCCGTCTCCAGCCACCACGGCAGGCTGGAGCAACGGGGACGACAGCTCGTCTACACGGACCTCGGGAGCACCAACGGCACCATCCTCTACCACGAGGGCCGGGCCCTCGCGATCACGGGTCGACAGGTCCGGGGTCAGCTGGTCGCCGAGCACGACCGGATCCGGATCGGAGCCTTCTCGCTGCAAGTGGAGTCGTCGGATCCACGCATCGGGCAGCACGAAACCCAGGTACTCGAAACCCAATCGCTCCGCACCGAAGCACTCATCGGAAGCGGGATGCTCGCCGGAGTGGACCCGCGGAAAGGGGAGCGGATCCTCGCCATGATCGCGGACGGCCACGCGACCTTGGGCTCGATGACCCGGCTCTGCGCATGCCTCAAGGATCACCTCTTCCGCCTGTTCCCGAAAGCGACCCACCTCTCGATCGTCCAGCGTGATCAGCACGGGGGAAGCCTCGTGGTCGTTGCGCATCAGAGCCGGAAGGGCGATGCATCGGAAGTGCGGATCAGTCACACCATCGTCCAGCGCGCGATGCGCGACGAAGTCGCGCTGCTCCTGGTCGACGCGGGGAAGGAACTCCAGAACGCACACAGCGTCGTCCTCTCGCAGATCGAGACTGCGATCTGTGCTCCGCTTCGGAACTCGGCAGGTACCTTCGGAGCACTCCAGCTCGACGTTCGTGGGACCCGCGGACAGACGCTCGACGGTGCAGACCTCGCGTTGCTCGTTGGAATCGCGGACTTCGTCGCCGTGCTGGTCGACAACCAACGTCAGCTCCAAGGTGCACACAACGGTGTACTGGCTGCGCTGGATAGTCTGATGCGCGAGCGCGAAGTCACGAATCGGGAAGGTGTGACGCGAGCTCGTCGCATTCGCACTCTGGCCGTCTCCATCGGCCGGGCGCTCCGTCTTTCGTCACGCGAACTCGAGCTGCTGAATGCATCGGCATCACTCCTCGCATGGCCGCGCTCCGGCCCGCCGTCCATGTACTATCCGGACGCACTCCACGACGCGCCGTTCATCGCGTCCTGTTGTGACGAACGTCTCGATGGATCGGGACCGCACGGACTCATCGCCGACGACATCACTCTTCCCACGCGGATCATCGGGCTCGCGTGCCACGTCGTCGATCAAGCCGGCCACACAAGCCAGGCCCAGCTATGGGAGCAATTGGAAGCCGACCGTGAGACTGTTTGGGACCCACGCTGTCTCGACGCGCTGCGCTCCCTCTTTGCGGAGTCGGAGCGTCCGGTTGGGGAAGTCGAGGCAGCGTAGCGAACGGGCTCAGCGGCGTCCCGACACGCACCGACCGACTCTCAGTGCTGGGAGTCGGCCGTCCCGGACCTCGACTCAGCCCTCCTCATCACAGTCGTGCTCGTCGAGATCGTCCTCGTCTCGGTCGTTCTCGTCACGGCCGGTAACGGATCAGATACGACAGCGTGAGTGGATCCGGCTCCTCGATGAAGTCCAGGATGTAGCGTTCGATCAGCCGGTACGCGTCGGGATCGTACTCCGTCGCCGGGAGCCACCACGCGACGCGTGCGATGTAGTTCGGCGTGTACTGAACCTGGCAGCCGATCCGCGTATT
Organism: Candidatus Eiseniibacteriota bacterium; assembly: GCA_020633975.1. Lineage (GTDB taxonomy): Bacteria > Eisenbacteria > RBG-16-71-46 > CAIMUX01 > CAIMUX01 > JACKCR01. The sequence continues at coordinate 316,432 of JACKCR010000003.1, forward strand.
GAAGATACCGAGGTCGGGCCGATAGATCTGGCGGCTCACCGTCCGCCCCAGCGCCTCGATGTCCTCACGACCGAAGACGACACCGAGGTTCGCGAGCTTGGGGATCGGTTCCGCCGTGATCGCTCCATGCGAGATCTCCTCGCAGAGCACGACCTTCGCTTCTGGTCGACTCTCCCCGGGACGGAGCCTTCGAGGGCGACCAGGTGCGTACTGCCAGATGTATCCGCCCTCGGACGTGGTAACGACTCTTGAACGGAAGTACTCGAGCAGCGCCGTCCCGCGGGTGCGAAGCGACTCGTCTCCAGTGAGCTCGGAGGCCAGGATCAAATCGTAGGCGAAGACGTTCTGGCAGTTGAACGGCTGGGCCTCGGTAATCGAACCGTCGTCGAGGTAGTAACCCTCGTTCTCGTCGTAGCCCGGGCGATAGGTTCCGTCGAAGAAGCGAAGTGACTCGACACACCGAGCGAGCAACTCCGCACGCTCCTCCGCCGGAGCCCAGTCCACGTCGAGAGCTGTGGTCACCGATCCTCCGCCCCGCCCGCTCAGTCCTGGAGACGTCCCCATCGCGGCACTGAGCCTCCCCTCGAGCGCGAGAAGCGTCTCCAGGATCGGTTCGAGAATGAGTCCGGTGTGAACGAGATAGTGCGTGCGCACGCCAGGGTTGTAGCGACTGCTTCCCCACACCGGCAGCGACTTTCCCTTGGCGTCGACCAAGCCGCGGAGGTCGTCGCGCCAGCCCATGGCGCTTTGACTGAAACGCCAACAGAGTTCCAGATAGCGGAGGTCGGAAGTCTCCGCATAGAGCGTGAGAAGCCCTTCGAAGCGGCGACTCGCATCCCAGGCGAGCTTCCCATCCTCGTTGGAGGGAAGTCCCTCGAGGTACGTATGCCAGTAGCTCTCGGGGAACCGCCTTTCGAACTGCTCCACGGAGACGAGAGATGCCGCGTCACGTCCGAGCGGCGTGGCGTGGTCCTTCCAGTACCGCTCGACCAGGTGGGCGAGCTCCCGCTCCTGCCCGGTGAGAGGCGGCGTCTCACTCGACATCGAGACACCGGACGAACCAACCGGCGTCGAGACCTCGGACGGTTTCGACGACGAGACGCCGGACGGACTCACCGACGCACCTGGATCATTCGCATCCAGAGCCGGCCCGCTCGAGGCACAACCGGGGACCAAACCGAGAACAGGAGCGAAGACGAGTGCAAGGAGGTCGAGCCCTATGGCCCGGGACCTGAAGACGCAGAAACCGACGACGCAGAAACCGACGGCGCGGGACGCGACGCCACGGGAACTGACAACGCCGGACCCGACGCCACGGGAACGGATCGACGTACGCCTGTCTCCAGGCCCTCCAAACGTCGTGCTACACTCGTGTCGATGCGAAAGAAAGCCCAACCGAAACCTCTCGACCGATCCTACTACCTCTGGTCGCTTCTCCTGCTCATCGTCCTCGCGATCTTCTGTGGGACCACGATGTGCGGGAGGACATTCGTCGACTTCCAGCGCTCCTGGATCCAAACGGCGCGCTCGGCGCGTACACTCGACTTCGAGTACCGACGCCAGCTCACCTACGACCAGACCTACTCAGTCCTGAAGTTCATCGTCGACCAGACTCCCGAGGACGCCGTCATCCTCTTTCCACCAAGGCAGTTCATCATCGACGAAGTCGGATCTGGGATTCCACTCCTGGCCAGCCCGTCCAGCGCCTACAGCTTCATCTATCCCCGCATCCCTGTCCACTTCGGCGACGACTCTCCTCGCAAGGACGACCTCACCCATCTGCTCGTCTGGAATCACTGGGCCCTGGATAGGATCGGACTCCAGCCGACGGAAGACAACCAGGTCGCCATCTACGAATGGCCCGAGGGGTTGAGGCCAGACTGGTGAGCACATCTCTCTCGATGATGCTTGGATTGCTCATCCTGGCGCTGATCGGCGACGGTGGATTCCGCGTCCTGAGTCGACTGCGCGTGGTGCAAGCCAGGTCGCCCGAGGAGTGGCTCGGCCTCCGTATCCTCGTCGCGCTCGCGCTCGTTCCGGCGATCCTGCTCGCGTTCGACCTGACCGGCGTCCCAATCGGTCGCGTCAGTGTCGGTTCTTTCGCGGCGCTGCTCTTCGGCGCTGCCTTCGCATGGAATCGGCTGCGTCCGGGATCTGAGGCGGACCGGCAATCATCAGGAACTCGGCAGCAACCGAAGAGATCGTGGTCGGCCGAACTGCGCGACCGCCTCACCGAGCTCCGCCGCGCCCCCGTCGCGATCGTTCTCATTCTTGCCACCGCGAGCTACGCCATCGGGAGCTTCGCCTACGTCCTGTCGCGACCTCCGTGGGTCTACGACGGCGCGGTCGGCTGGGATGTCGTCGCGAAGGTGATGTCCTACGAGGGGAAGGTGCGCTCGTCCGTCTTTACGGAGCTCCAGTTCAACGCGCAGTGCGTCTACGCACCGTTCACCTCACACAACCAAGGGTACTGGTACCTGTTCACTCCGGATACGCCGAGGATCTGGGTCGCCCTACTCGTCACGGGATTCTGCCTCGTCGTCTGGAGCCGGTTCCGGAGCTACACCGGATCCCCCACCGCGGCTGGGCTCATCACGTTCCTGCTCTTCACGCCGCCCAACCTCACCTTCCACCTCACCGTCGCACAAACCGACATGCCTACGATGGTGTTCACGACGCTCGCCTTCCTCGCCGCCGCGGAGTTCGCACGCAAGGAGGCGGGGATCCTCCCTGTGATCTTCTTCTCCCTCGTCGCGTCGGCGTCACGCACCGAAGGAGTCCTCTTCGCCACGGCGATCACCGTGATCCTTCTCCTCTACCGGAAGCGGGAAGGGCTCGTGGCGCTCTGGGTAGGCGCCGCCTCCGCGTCGTTCTTCGCGTTCTGGAACCTGTTCTTCATCAAGCACCTGATCGGGTACGACCCGGGCGCGTACTTCCGCGACTCCATCACGATCGATTTCGGACGGATTGCCGAGGTGCTGACCCGCGCCGCTCAGATCGTCTCGACCCGAGGATTCTACGGAGAGCTCATCTGGATCATCGTCTCGCTGCCCGTCGTTTGGGTACTCGGACGATGGGGCGGTGGCAAGGGCTGGTGGTCCGACTCCCCGACGCGCCGCTACCTGGGCCCGCTCGCCCTCATCCTCGCTCTCAGCTTCGTCTTCTACATGCCGTTCTTCTACATGTGGAACGACCAGCTCAACCCGCTCTGGACGATGGAGCACACGTTCAAGCGCGGGTTCTTCCGCTTCGTTCCCGTGCTCGTGTTCCTCTGGGTGTCATCCCCGCCGGTGCTCGGCTTCTTGAAGAAGACGGAAGGGCGTCCCGGAACGTCTGCTTGACAACGGCAGCACGACCCAGCTACGCCGCGACTCGTCCGCCCGAGCGGCCCTTCTCGAGCGAGTACTCACGCGCCGACTCCGGCGTGATCGTTCCGTTCTGGACGAGCTCGTTCAGCTGGGCATCCATCGACATCATGCCGAGTCGTCTGCCGGACTGGAGCACGGATGCGAGCTGATGCGTCTTTCCTCCCCGGATGAGGGACGACGCCGCGGAGTTGTTGACGAGGATCTCGCGCACAGCGACGCGGCCGTCGCGGTTCGTCGTCGGCACGAGCTGCTGGGCGACGACCATGCGGAGGTTCTCCGAGAGCATGGCGCGTACGAGATCCTGACGCTCGGAAGGGAAGACGTTGACGATCCGGTCGATCGTGCGGACGGCGCCGTTGGTGTGCAGCGTTCCGAACACCTGGACGCCAGTCTCCGCTGCGGTGAGTGCGAGACTCATCGTCTCGAGGTCCCGCATTTCCCCGACAAGGATGACGTCCGGGTCTTCGTGGAGGGCGTTGCGGAGTGCTTCGGCGAAGGTCGGAGAGTGGAGCCCGACCTCGCGCTGCGTGATCACGCACTTCTTGAAGGAGTGCCGGAACTCGATCGGGTCTTCGATCGTGATGATGTGACCGCGCCGCTCGGAGTTGATGTGGTCGATCATCGCGGAGAGCGTGGTCGACTTTCCCGACCCGGTGGGCCCGGTCACGACCGTGAGTCCGCTCGGCTGACGGATGAGCGACCCGACTGCCGCGGGGATGCCGAGCTCCTCGAGCGACTTCACCTTGCCGGTGATGGAGCGGAAGGCGGCGGCAGGACCGGTGAGCTGCTGGTAGACGTTCACACGGAATCGGCCCAGCTCTTCGGTCTCGTAGGCGAAGTCGACGGCGTGGACGTGTTCGAACTCTTGCTTGTGCCTCGGGGTCAGGATCTCGCCGAGCATTCGGCTCAGCTCTTCCTGATCGAGCACGCGGAAGTGGACGGACTGGATCGCACCGTGGATGCGCAGACGCGGGGGCTGATCCGCGACGAGGTGAAGGTCGGACCCACCTTGGCGGACGAGAAGTTCCAGAAACGCGTCGATCCTCGCCGCCATGATCAGAGCTCCAGGAGCGGCCCGAGATCGTCGGACTCACGGAGGAACGGTTTGATCTGCGACTTGTCTTTGGCAACGAGGAATGCGTGTTCGGGATCGATCTCTTCCGCGCGCACGAGGCCAACCAACGCTTGATCCATGAGCTGCATTCCAGCCCGACGTCCGGTAGCCATGACGGAAGGGATCTGGAAAGTCCGCCCCTCACGGATGTGCTGTCCGATCGCCGGATTGACGACGAGGATCTCGACCGCGGCGCGTCGTCCCCGCCCGTCGGCAGCGCGGAGAAGCTCCTGGTAGAGGACGCAACGGAGGTTCTCGGCGAGCGTGGTCCGGATCTGCTGGTGAGACGACTGCGGAAACGCGTCGAGGATCCGGTCGATCGACTGCGCCGCGCCACGCGTGTGCAGTGTTGCGAGCACGAGGTGGCCGGTCTCGGACGCTTCGAGCGCGAGACGGATCGTTTCCTCGTCGTTCATCTCCGCGACGACGATGACGTCCGGATCCTGCCTCAGCGCAGAACGGAGTCCTTCCGCATATGCGCGGCAATGGGTCCCGACCTCACGCTGGATGACCAGCGCCTTCTGGCTCTTGTGGACGAACTCGATCGGGCTCTCGAGCGTGAGTACGGTGACGGTTCGCGTCCGGTTGATCTCGTCGACGATCCCGGCGAGGGTCGAGGACTTCCCCGTTCCTGCTGCGCCGGTGATGAGGATCAGCCCTGACGGAATCTCCGCAAGAGACGCAACGAAGGGTGGTAGTCCCAGCTTCGGAAGCGGGATCACGTCATCCGGGATTACACGACAAACGGCGCCTGGGCCGGTCTGTTGGCTGAGCACGTTGATCCGGAAGCGGCCGAGCCCTTCGACCGAGTACGAGATGTCGACCGATCCCTTCTGCTTGAACTCCTTCTTGTGCGGATCGTCCATCACCTCCGCGAGCATCGACTTCATCTCTTCCTGCTCGAGCGCGCGAAACTGGACGGGCGAGAGTTCGCCGTCGATCCGAACGAGCGGAGGCAGGCCGACTGTGAAGTGGATGTCGGAGCAGCCCTGCTGTCGCCCGAGTTCGAGGAACGCGTCGATCCTGGCCATCGATCAGGCCGCCCGGCGTCCGAGTTCGGCGAGGACCTCGTCGATCGACTGCGGGCGATCCGCTGGGTCTTTGCAGAGCGCTTGGTTGATCAGCCACGAGAGGGCGTCGGGCAGCCCGGGACATCGGTCGTCCACACACGGCACGGCGTCCGTCAGGTGCATCATGAGTACGTTGACTGGGTTCTCCGAACTGAACGGGGGCTCGCCCGTCACGCATTCGAAGAGTAGCGCGCCGAGAGAGTAGATGTCCGTCCGCACATCGATGTCCGTGCCTCGAATCTGCTCGGGAGCCATGTACTGTGGCGTACCGACCAGGATGCCAGACTTGGTCACGCGACTCTGCTTGCTGTCTGACGCAGCGGCGAGGCCGAAGTCCACGATCTTCACCCGCTCGTCATCCCCGATCAGGATGTTCGGCGGCTTCATGTCGCGGTGGACGATGCCGGAATCGTGCGCCGCCTTGAGCCCGTGGCAGATCTGCTCCGTGATGCGAAGCAGCCGCTCGGCATCGATCGTCTTCTCCGCGTCGAGGATCGTCCCCAGGTCCCGGCTCGGGAAGTACTCCATCGAGATCGCGTGGCCTGGGTTCAGCTCGAGGAAGTCGTATAGGCGGATGACGTTCGGATGGACGATCCGTCGGTTGTACTTCAACTCGTGTACGAACCGCTGGATCATCGTCTCGTCCATCGAGATCTGCGGGGAGAGGATCTTGAGGATGATCTCCTCGCGCACGGATCCGTCCATGACGAGATAGACGTAGCCGAAACCGCCTTCGCCGATCTTGCGGACGATCGAGTACCGCTCGAGCAGCACCGTTCCTTGCGGCAGGTTCGGGTAGTCGAAGAGCGAGACTCCGGGCGAGCCGGTACGGAACGAACCAGAGTTCATCGTGCCGAACGACCCGGACGGGGTCTGTGCGTACGAACCGGAGGGAGGCAGACCTCCCGCTCCACCGGCGAAGCTGCCGGAGGGATTCTGCATGTCACCCATGTCGACCCGTTGCGTCGTCGCCGGATCGTGTGGGCTTCCCGAAGGCGTCGCGCCGGGTTGGCCAGGGAACGAAGGGTGGCCCCCGCCACTCTGCACACCGCCCGACGCCAGGTTTGGGTCTTGGAAGCCGCCATCGGGAGTCTGCGCGCCGAGTCCGTGCGCGGCCGGGGGCATCGATCCCGAATCACCTGCTTGTTGCCGCGGGTTCATTGGATCGTGAGATCCTTCGCCCGTTGAAGGCGCGAGCGGACGTGGTGTGACTCCCGTGGGCGGGGCGAGCCCCACTTCCGGTAGGCGCGGCTGGATCCGCGTCGATCCGATGGCCTGGAACACCCCGGTCTTCTGTCCTGCGCCGCCGACTGGACCGCCTGGCCCACCGGGCTGTCCACCTTGGCCGGCATCTGGCCCGCCTTGTTGCGAACCTGCCGCCCCGCCGTCCCCCCGACCGTGGGACCGGCCCCACTCGGACGCCTCGCCCTTCTCGCTCAGGGCTCGTGCCGCACCCTTCCGGATCTCCGGATCGGCAGAGGACTTCGCGATCTGGCGGAGCGTCTTCCCCGCGAGCTCCCGAACCGAGGCATCATCGACCATGAGGAACCCGACGATCGCCTCGAGCGCGGTCTGCCCCCCGATCTTGGAGAGCGCCCCGAGAACGAGCGACGCAAGCTGGGCATCCGCCTGTAGCTCCCGGGCCAGGGGGCCGACGCAGCTTGGGTCTCCGGTCTTTCCGAGCGCGTCGATCGCGCGCTCGCGCACCCACCAGTCCGTATCGGAGAGCGCTTCGATGAGCGCCGGCACCGATCGCTCGCTGGGAATCGAGTTGAGAATCTCGATGGCGTAGCGCCTGACGAAGACATCGTCACTCTTGACGAGGGAGAGGATCGCGTCCACCACTCGATCGCCGCCGAGAGCACCGAGCGCATCGGCGGCGCGTACGCGCACCCACCAGTCCTCGTCCTGCAGCGCTCGCACGAGGTCCTGGATCGCTTCGGGGGTGGCGACCTCGTTCAGCACTTCCACCGCACCGCGGCGTGCGTACTCGGACTCGTCCTTCAGCACTTCGATGAGATGACGCACGGCTCCCGGATCACCGATCGCCACTAGTGCAGCAATCGCCGCGCTCGACACCTGGAGGTCGGAATCACGAAGGCTCTGACAGAGAGGCGGAAGGTAGTCGGACGACTTGATCGCGCCAAGGGCGGTGACGGCTTCACGCCTCACCCCAGGATCGCGATCGTCTAGCTTGGCCACGATATCAGGCCCCGCCTCCGTGGCTGCCCGTCCGGCCAGGAAGCGGAGGGTCTGGATCTTCATCCACGGATCGTCCGCCTTGAGAAGCGGAAGCACCACCTGCACGGCTTGTGATTCCGTGCGCGACTCGAGGATCGCCAGCAGCACGCGAACCCGATCGCGCGTCGCGCCAGCGAGGAGCTTTCGAATCGTCTCCCAATGAAGGCGCTGTCCTCGCGCACGCAGGATCCGTTCGATCCGAGGCCGGCTCGCACCCGCGGAATCCAGCCGCTCGAACAGTGGCACCGGATCGAAGCCTTGCGCCGTGGAGAGGACCTTCTCGAGGAAGTCGGCCGGTGGACCTTGCAGAGCAGACAGGGTATCGACGGTGCGGTCCAGCGTGGAGTCGTTGATCAACGAGACGAGACACTCCTCGAGTGCTCCGTTCGACACACCCTGGCTGGCCAGATCGAGAAGCGCCGGCAGCATGGAGGTTCCCGCCTCGGCGATCTTCTTGCGCGCCTCCTCCACTTCGGCAGGAGATTCCACATCGGCATCCTTCAGGATCCGAAGGTACTTCCGCGCTGCAATCCGTTGGACCAATCCCATGGTCGTGTCGAGATCCCTCTCAGCCACGAGCCCACGAGTCGTCGCAGGCCCCATGACTCGATCAGCGGGCCAAGAACCGTACGATCAGCGCACCAAAGACGACTCCGCACGCGAAGCCGATCGCCAATCCCCAGACCTGCGACTTCCACCACTCCAGTCCGGTCGGTGGCGCAACCGGCGCCGGTTGGGGAAGCGCGTGGACCCGTGCCCCAGCTGCATGCGCCGCGACTCGAACCGTGTTCCCGTCCACCGAAGGCTCAGGGGCACCCATCGCCGCCGCTTCCGTCTCCGCCGCCCGCGCCCGGTCCATCAGACGATCGATCTGGGCGGTCTCCAGGACCATCGTCCCTTCGAAGGCCGCCGCGGGGGACCTTCCGAAGTCCGCAGTCCCGCGTCGATCGTCCAGTATCTCCATCTCTAGCAGAAACTTACCGACCCGGATCTTGTCTCCTTCGCGCACACGTTCCCGACGGATTTGATCATCGTTCAGAAACGTTCCATTCGCGCTCCCCATGTCCTGAACATAGATTCCGTTTCCCTTCCTCTCGAGCACCGCGTGCTCTCGAGAGATTCCAGGGTTGTCCAGGAAGACATTGGAACCAGGGTCGCGGCCGATGGTGATCCGCGTCTCCGAGAACCGGAACTCTTTGACCGGCCGGCCCTTCAGAGAGACGCGAACGGCGATGATGTTCTGGGACATTTCACTCCCCCTCCAGGTGTCCGTGGATTCATCGGCAGTTCGCGACGAGAACCTGAGCCGTCATGGGGACTGGCTGGACGTGCCGGGCGGTTCGTGGAATCCTCCGGCCAGGCCAAGCAGGCAAGGAGAAGCCGCCATGATCCAATCGAGATGTCTCGCTTTGTCCCTCCTCCCCACACTCGCGTTCTCTATCGGGCTTCTAGCGACGGGGGCGAATGCCGGCGCAGATCCCGGGCCGAATGCCAGCGCCGATGTCGGCGCGAGTGCCGGGCGGAACACCGGGTCGTACACCGGTGCCGCGCCAACCGGCATGGAAACGACGACGCAGATGACGACGCAGATGGAACAAAGGCGCCCGGTCGCAACGTATTCGATCGTGGCGCGTGATCCTGAAACGGGCCAACTCGGAGTGGCCGTGCAGTCCCACTGGTTCTCCGTCGGCCCGATCGTACCGTGGGCGGAGGCGGGGATCGGAGCGGTGGCGACCCAGTCCTTCGTCGACCCGGGCTACGGCCCGATGGGGCTCGAGTTGATGCGCAACGGACGGACCGCTCCCCAGGCCCTCCACGCACTCGTCTCGTCAGATCCGGACTCAGCGGTTCGCCAAGTCGCAATGGTCGACGCGAATGGAGACGTTGCCGCCCACACGGGAAGCCGATGCATCGAGGCCGCCGGCCACGAGACCGGCGCCCAGTTCTCCGTACAGGCGAACCTGATGGAGAAGAACACGGTGTGGACCGCGATGGAGCAGGCCTACCGAAAGTCGAAGGGCGACCTCGCCGAGCGACTCCTCACGGCCCTCGAAGCGGCGGAACGGGAAGGCGGGGACATCCGGGGACGGCAGTCCGCGGCGATCCTCATCGTGTCACCGGTCAACACCGGACGTCCCTGGGCGGATCGTCTCTTCGACCTACGCGTCGAGGACCACCCGGATCCGGTCGGAGAGCTGCGGCGTCTCGTCACGCTGCAGCGGGCCTACCTCAAGATGAACGAGGGCGACGAGTGGGTCACACAGGACGACCTGGACCGGGCCCTGGCCGCCTACAGCGAGGCGTGTGCACTCGTGCCAGACGAAGCGACGAACGGAGAGGCCGCGTTCTGGGTCGGCGTCACCCTGGCGGACAACGGACGGACCGACGACGCCATTCCGTACCTTCGCCGCGCCTACGCCCAGGATCCGAACTGGGCCCGATTGCTTCCCAGGCTCCCGGCTTCCCAGCTCCTCAGGGTCGATCCCAAGGTGGTGGAGCGCTTGGTCCAGGAGATGAAGCCGTAGCCACTCCAAAGGGGCCGCCCGAGTGGGTTCTCGACCGGGTCGCTCGAGGAGGCCGCCCGAGTTGTCCAATGAGGCGAATCTTTCGCGGGAGGGATCGCTTGACGTTTTCCTAACGCGCAAGAATCTGAAATCGCCCATCTATTAGGAACGACAGGCGAGTACACAGGTCGCCCCCAGGGCACGGCACGCTCACGAATCGCTCATTTGACTACCGGTTGTGAACTTCGGCAGCCTTGTATCCATGAGTAACAGAGACAGCATCGCCGTGGCCGAGTCGCGAGTGCCTTCTACGATCGGCACCACCGAGAGGCCGGACAGGACCGAGGACGTAACGATGGAAAAGCCCGTCGTCCTAGTCGTGGATGATGAAGAGGACCTCGTCGAGCTGGTCCGCTACAACCTGGAGCAGTCCGAGTACGATGTCCGGACCGCATGTTCCGGGCTCGAAGCGGTCCAGGCCGTGGCCGAGGATCCGCCGGATCTCATCGTCCTCGACCTCATGATGCCCGGGGTCGACGGCCTCCAGGTCTGCAACCAGATCCGCGCCTCCGAGAAGACCCAGCACATCCCGATTCTCATGCTCACGGCCAAGGGGGACGAGCGCGACGTCGTCCAGGGACTCGAGGCCGGAGCCGACGACTACGTCACCAAGCCGTTCAGCGTCCAGGTTCTCCTCGCCCGTATCTCGGCCCTTCTCCGCCGGAGCGAGCGCTCCGTGCCGGAGCAGGACGAGGCGATCAAGGTGGACCGGATCACCCTCTTCCCGCGGAAGCACGAAGTGCGGATCGACGGGAAGCCGGTGCAGCTCACCGCGGCGGAGTTCCGGGCTCTGCACTTCCTCGCCCGGCGCCGCGGTTGGGTCTTCACTCGCCAGCAGATCGTCGAAGCCGTCCACGGCCCGGACTATGTGGTCACGGACCGTTCGGTCGACGTCTTGATGGTGGGACTCCGGAAGCGTCTCGGAAAGGCTTCGTCCTACATCGAGACGGTCCGCGGAGTCGGCTACCGGATGAAGGGGTAGCCAGACCGACTGTGGACGTACCGGCGGTTCGCGATGCGTCGGCGGCGAAGTCCGCGGCGATCGGCTAGACTTCCGGTATGCGTAGTCTTCCAGTCCGTTGGCTGCTCTTTCCGTCGTACATCGTCCTCGCAGCCCTCACTCTCGTCCTCTCCGGGTACTTCCTCTTCCGGCTGCTCAGCGACTTCCTCTACCGGGAGACGGAGGAGGATGTCGCCGCCCGGACGGAGCTGGTCGCGACCGCTCTCGAGGGCATTCCGCTCGACGCTCCCTCGTCAGAGCTCGACTCCCGTGTCGCCAAACTCTCGGACGGCACGAACCGGATCACGGTGATCCGGGCAGATGGGATCGTGATCGCCGACACCCACGCAAACGCACCGTCCATGGACAACCACGCCGAGCGGCCGGAAGTTCGGGGCGCGCTCCGGGGCATCCCCACCTCCGCCCGTCGCTTCAGCCATACCGTCCAGCAGGAGATGATGGTCCACGCCATTCCGGTCGGAAGGGACTCGGCGGGTAGACCCCAGGCCGTCGTCCGGGTGGGAGAGCCGCTGTCTCATGTCGAGGAGGCGCTCTCTACGAGCCGTCGGCGGGGATTCGCAGGTGCCGCCATCGCGGCCTTCGTGGCGGCCCTCGTCGGGTGGTTCGTTGCGCGTTGGTTCGCCCGTCCGCTCGAGCAGATGCAGTTCGCAGCGGAGCGGTACGCCAGCGGTGACCTCACGTTTCGGGTCGGACCGCTTCTCTCCGCGGAAGGTCAGCGTCTTCGCCTCGCGCTCAACAATATGGCGGGAGACCTCGACGCCCGGATCAAGGACCTGGCGCGGCGGAACCGGGAGCAGAGCGCCCTCTTCCGAAGCATGAGTGAGGGCGTGATCGCAGTCGACCACCAAGGGCGCGTCCTCTCGATCAACCCGTCCGCACGGGAGCTCTTCCGTGTGACCCTGGACGTCACCGAGGGACGAAAGCTGCCGGAGGTGATCCGTCACTCACAGCTCCTCTCGATCCTCGACGACACGCTCGCGTCCAGCGACGTGCTCGAGTCGGAGCTGGTGCTGCACGAGGATCAGGACCGGTTCATCCAAGTGCACGGGTCCGCACTGATTCTGAGCGACGGACAACGGATCGGAGCTCTCCTCGTCCTCAATGACGTCACTCGCCAGAAGCGGATGGAGGACGAGCGCAGGGAACTCGTGGCCAACGTCTCACACGAACTGCGGACGCCGGTCGCGGCGATTCGAGGCTACTTGGAGACTCTCGAGAACGGAGCGATCCACGATCCGGAGAAGGCCGTTCGGTTCATCTCGATCGCGTCTCGGCAGACGGAACGTCTCAGCGCTCTCATCGAGGACCTCCTCCAACTCGCGAAGATCGAACGAGAAGTCGAGAGCGAGCAGGTGGAGCGGATCCAGCAGGAGATCGAGCCGATCCTCAGCTCCTGCGCCCAAACCTTCGAGCCTCTCTGCGAGGACGGGACTCGGATCGAGGTGCATTGTCCGCCCGAGCTCGAAGCAGAGATCCAAGAAGAGATGCTGGAGCGTGCGCTCGCGAACCTAGTCAGCAACTCGCTCCGCTACGGTCGGCCGGGACAGCTCATCTCCATTCGTGCGGAAGAGCGTTCGGGCTGGATCCACATCTCCGTCACCGACGAGGGGGACGGAATCGATCGAGAGCATCTGTCTCGTCTCTTCGAGCGGTTCTACACGGTGGACAAGGCCAGAAGCCGGCAGAAGGGTGGCACCGGTCTCGGCCTCTCCATCGTCAAGCACATCGCGAAGGCTCATCGAGGCGACGTGTCGGTCACGAGCCGGAAGGGTGTCGGGAGTACATTCACGATCCGGTTCCCTGCCGAGGCGTGAGCGCCGACGAACCTTGCACAGCAGACCCTCGAGCACTGCATCGCCGCCCACGGCACCCATCCGTATCTGCCGGCGCCGCGGGCACACCTAGCATTAGCGAGGCGCGTCTCGACTTTCATTCCTCCGAAGTGGATGTCGGCCGCGGCTGCGGTTACCTTCCCCCTCCACGCACCTGAGCCAGAACGAAAAGCGACTACGTCTGTTACGAAGACCATTCGTGAGGATTCTGCAAGGCGGTGACCCTGTTCATGGGCACAGTGTCTCTTCTAACGGTGGCACGGAATGGGTTCGCGAAGCGCCTCGAGGACCTGTTGCGAGCGCGGCCCAGCCCGGCGCCACCCGAGTCACCTGGGGCTCGAGCAGACGGGCGATCGGATCTCCGAGCTGGCCGTCACAACACGCCCCTCACGAGTTCGCAGTCAGATTACCAAACCCTAACAATTAGCTAACAACCCCCGGTTACTTTGTGCCGGTCGTATCGAACCAGAGAGGAGACTCGTCGAACATGAAGAGCTCGTTCGTCGCGCTCGTTGCCGTGGCCCTCGCCGCGGCGCCCGTGATGTCCGCTGACCTGCACCACTACCAGAAGACGCAGGGAGTCAGCGGCAACCTGAACTTCACCGGCTCGGACACGTGTCTGAACCTGATGACCCTGTGGGGAGAAGCCTTCCAGCAGCAGTACCCGAACGTCCGCGTTCAGGGCGAAGGCAAGGGCTCGAGCACGGCTCCGCCCGCCCTCATCGAAGGCACCGCTCAGATCGGCCCGATGTCCCGCGCCATGAAGTCGTCCGAAGTCGACGCTTTCGAGGAGCGGTTCGGTTACAAGCCGACCCAGTACCGGATCGCGCTCGACGCGCTCGCGGTCTACGTGAACAAGGACAACCCGATCGCGGAAAAGGGGCTCACCCTGCCGCAGGTCGACGCGATCTTCAGCCAGACCCGCAAGGGCGGCGAGACGGCCGACATCACCACCTGGGGTCAGCTCGGCCTCACCGGTGAATGGGCCGGCAAGCCGATCAGCCTCTACGGCCGCAACTCGGCCTCCGGTACCTACGGCTTCTTCAAGGAAGAGGCTCTCTTCAAGGGTGACTACAAGGACACCGTGAAGGAGCAGCCGGGTTCGGCCTCCGTCGTTCAGGGCGTGGAAAACGACCGCTTCGCTATCGGCTACAGTGGTATGGGCTACGCGACCAGCGGCGTCCAGAAGGTGCCGATCGCAGAGAACGCCGGTGACAGCATGCACGCGGCCGAGGTCGACCAGGTGCTGAACGGCGGCTACCCTCTCGGACGCTTTCTCTACATCTACGTGAACCAGGCCCCGAACTCGGACCTCGACCCGCTGGTCAAGGAGTTCCTCACGTTCGTCTTCAGCGCCGAGGGTCAGGAGCAGGTCGAGAAGGCCGGCTTCATTCCCGTTCCCGCTTCCGTCGCGGAAGAGGAAATCGCGAAGACTTCCAAGCACTCCTGATGACGCCCGGGCCCCTGCGAAACGTGGGGGCCCTCCTTCCCACGAGGTGAGCTTGGACCGCTACGCTCGTCGCAAAGCCCTCGATATCGGTGCGAGACGCACCATTACGGGTGGCGGCCTGTTCATTATCGCCAGCATCCTCGCGATGCTGGCTTTCCTCGTCTTCGAGACCCTACCTCTTTGGCGAGGTCCGCGGACGGAACCGCAAGAACTGACCCTCGAGCTTTCCCGGCCGGTGCTGATCGACTCCAACGAGTACCGCGAGGTGCTGTTCGGAGTGAGTGCCAACGGCCACGCGCGCGCCTGGTCATCCGATGGTACCTCCCTGATCGACGAGCCACTCGCCGCCCTCGGCAACGAACACGTGACCGTAGCCACCCGCACGGAGAACGGAATCTGGTGGCTCGGTACGGACAACGCCTCCGTACTGCCCGTGCAGTTCGACGACGGGGGTTACTTCGAGGGTTCGGAGCGACGCTATCGGCCGTCGGTCGAAGAACTCGGAATCGCACACGTCGACTCCGTGGGCTCGATCGTCGAGATTTCTGGAATCGCCGACGACGACCTGATGCTCTGCGCCACGCTCCTCTCTGACGACTCCGTCCGGATCCTACGGCGCGAGATCGAAGAGAGCCTCCTCGGTGGACGGACCGTGACCGACCGGGTCTTCTCGGTTCCCCTTCCTGGCGGAGTCCGTCCGACTGCCGTCAGCCTGCTCGGAGATGGCCGTACGCTCTACGTTGGAACCAACGTGGGAAGCCTGCTCGAGTGGGCGCTCTCCGAGGACGGTGTCGAGCAGACTGGGAACTATCAGACAGAAGCGAGCGCGCCCGTCACGTCGCTTGGAACTCTGTTGGGCGGCAGCTCGCTCGTCGTCGGAAACGAGACCGGAGACCTGAACATCTGGTTCCGCGCTCCCACCGAGTCCGGTGACCTTCGTCTCATCCGCGCACATGAGTTCGAGAATCTCGAAGGCGAGATCCTCGGATCGAGCCCCTCTCTCCGGAACCGCTCATTCCTCGTGTGGGATGCGACGGGACGGATCGACGTGTGCTTCGGAACGACGAGCCAGACGCGCGCACGCCTCGACGCGGGTTCGGAGATCGTCACCGCCGTTCTGTCGCCCAAGTCCGACGGAATCCTCGCGGTGCTGAAGGACGGCGAAATCAGGTCCTGGGCATTCGACGATCCGCATCCCGAAGTCACGATGAAGACGCTCTTCGGCAAGACCCACTACGAGCGGTTCGCGAAGCCCGAGTTCAAGTGGCAGTCGACCGGAGGCACCGACGAGGCCGAACCGAAGCTGAGCCTCATCCCCCTGATCTTCGGAAGCCTCAAGGGCACGCTCTACGCGATGCTCTTCTCCGCGCCGATCGCGATCCTCGCCGCGCTCTACACCTCGGTGTTCATGCGCCCGCGCCTCCGTGCGATCGTGAAGCCGACGATGGAGCTCATGGCGACGATCCCGAGCGTGGTCTTGGGTCTGCTCGCCGGTCTCTGGCTCGCACCGAGACTTCAGAGCGGCATGCCGATCCTGCTCATGACCGGACTCGTCTTGCCCGCGCTCATCTTGCTTGCCGGCGCCGTCCACGTCTATCTGCCGGCAAACCTCCGGCAGAAGATGCGTCCTGGGACGGAGCCTATCGCACTGCTCCCGATCCTCGTTCTCGGCGTCGCCGTGATGCTAGGAATGAACGGCGCCTTCGACGGAATGTTCCAAGGCGGGTTCCTCCACTGGCTCTATGAGGAGCACGGCATCCGGTACGACCAGCGCAACGCGCTCGTCGTGGGGATCGCGATGGGGCTCGCCGTCATCCCGATCATCTTCAGCGTGAGCGAGGATGCTCTTTCTGCAGTGCCGAGACACCTCACGGCCGGATCGCTCGCGCTCGGCGCGTCTCCTTGGCAGACTGCGTGGCGCGTCATCCTACCCGCCGCGTCTCCAGGGATCTTCTCCGCGCTCATGATCGGGTTCGGTCGCGCGGTCGGCGAGACCATGATCATCCTCATGGCGACGGGAAACACTCCGATCCTGGATTGGTCACTCTTCAACGGATTCCGCACACTGTCGGCCAACATCGCAGTGGAGATTCCGGAGGCACCGCACGGCGACTCGCTCTACCGAGTGCTCTTCGTGTCGGCGCTCCTCCTCTTCTGCTTCACTCTGATCGTGAACACGTCTGCCGAAATCGTGAGCACGCGACTGCGCAAGCGGTACAGCCGCTTCTAGGATCGAGGAACCCGTGAGCGTAGCGACACCAACGAAACCGGCAAGCGAAACGCAACCGGCCTCTTCGAAGCGCCGACCTCGTCCGCAGCCTAGTTGGCAACAGGCCCGAACGAGTCGCTTCGAGTTCTGGCGACGCGGCGATGCCTTCGTGTGGCTGTCCGCGGGTGCTACGGGCTTCGCGCTGCTTCTCATCCTCGGCGTCCTCTACCTCATCGCTGCCGGCGGCCTCGGATACTTCTGGCCGGCCGAGATCGTTCAAGTCGAGACAACGGACGGGAAGACGTACCTCGGAGAGATCTGGGAACGTCAGGAGATGCCGGAAGACATCGCTTCGGTGCCGGGCGAGCACCGAATCCGGATCCGAGCAGCGAACCGGCGACTCAACGGGGATGGAGAGTTCGTCTGGATCCCGGAGTCACAGATCGAGAACACCTCCACGCCCCATGGAGTCGTCCTCCTCGAGCGCGAGGAGTATGGGAACTTCATCGGGTACGTAGCCGACTATCAGGTCGACGGCGCCGTCGTCGCACGCGATGACGCGGCACTCGAAAAGCTGACCGAACGGATCGGCCCTCTCTCCGACTTGCGTGCGGAGATCCTCGGCCTCGCACGCGGAGATGTGGGCAAGATCAACGACGCGATGACGCACGCAAAGGAAGAGATCCGCGGGCTCGAGTCCAAAGGCGTGACGGAGCAGTCTCCGGAAGTCCAGCGTCAGCGGACGAGGCTCACGGAACTCGAAGCCGACTATCGCGACATCAGCGGCCAGATCGACCGCCTGCGTACCGAACTCCAGAGGGAGACAGTGGGCCTCCGCACGGGTGACGGCAGAGAGACCCGGGTCGCAGCCGGTGATGTCTATCGAATCGTACAGCCGAACGACATCGGTTTCCTGGGCGAGGCCAAGGTCTACTTCGGGCGTTTCTGGACGTTCATCAGCGCCTCACCCCGGGAAGCCAACTTGGAAGGCGGCATCCTGCCCGCGATCTTCGGCACCGTCATGATGACGCTGCTCATGACGGTCGCCGTCGTCCCGCTGGGAGTGATCGCAGGCCTCTACCTCCGCGAGTACGCACGCCAAGGCCGGCTGGTACGGGTCGTCCGGATCGCGGTCAACAACTTGGCAGGTGTGCCGAGCATCGTCTTCGGGATCTTTGGTCTCGGGTTCTTCGTCTACTTCGCAGGAGCCCACATCGACCAGCTCTTCTTCAGCAACCGGCTACCGAATCCGACGTTCGGGACGGGCGGGATCCTCTGGTCTGCACTGACTCTGGCGCTCCTCACCATCCCCGTGGTCATCGTGGCTACTGAAGAAGGGCTCGCCGCAGTCCCGCGCGCCGTTCGCGAAGGATCACTCGCTCTTGGCGCGAGCAAGTGGGAGACGACCTGGAAGGTCGTCCTGCCGGCCGCATCGCCGGGAATCCTCACCGGCGTCATCCTCGCCATCTCGCGGGCGGCCGGAGAGGTAGCCCCGCTGATGCTCACAGGAGCCGTCAAGATCGCCACACTGCTGCCAATGGACAGCTCGGCGCCGTTCCTCCACTTGGAGCGGAAGTTCATGCATCTCGGATTCCACATCTACGACCTCGGCTTTCAGAGTCCGAACGTGGAAGCCGCGAAGCCGATGGTCTACATGACGACGTTTCTCTTGGTCGTCATCGTGGTCCTTCTCAACCTGAGTGCGATGTGGATCCGCAACCGGCTTTGGTCCCGGTATCGGTCTTCCTCGTTCTGAGCAACCGCGCGAAGCCGTGAGGATCGAGTATCATGCACGAGGCCACGAAGACAGGACGAAACAAGGGAACTCACGAGAGACCCGAGACGTCCAACGTCCGTGGGACGGGCGACGTTGGGATCGATGTTTCGAGCCCGCGTCATACTGCAGTTGGAACCGTCATAGGGAACGAGGAGATTCAGGTGTCGCCACCTAACGACGGCAGCCCCACGGAGAGTTCGAGCCCAGCGAGCGCCTCCCCCGCCACCGACATTGCCCGCAGGCTGACCACGGATCGACGTCCCCGGACGCAGCTCGACCCCGCGGAAGTGCTTCGGACGCTCAAGCCGTACATCACCGAGATCAAGGAGCCGGCCGCGATGGCCGTGCGGGACCTGGACCTCTTCTACGGAACGTCCCAGGCTCTTTGGAACATCTCACTCGACATTCCGGCAAAGAAGGTGACCGCGTTCATCGGACCGAGTGGCTGCGGCAAGAGCACGCTTCTCCGCTCGCTCAACCGGATGAACGACCTGATCGACGACGTCCGGATCACCGGCACCATCGAGCTCGAAGGCAAGAACATCAACGACCGCGACGTCGACGTGAACATGCTCCGTCGTCGGGTCGGCATGGTGTTCCAGAAGTCCAACCCGTTCCCGAAGTCGATCTTCGAGAACGTGGCCTATGGGCAGCGGATCGCGGGTGGAACGTCGAACGACGAGATCCGGCAGATCGTGGAGGACAGCCTCCAGCGGGTGGGGCTTTGGAGCGAAGTTTGGAACCGGCTCGACTCGAGCGCACTGGACCTCTCGGGCGGCCAGCAGCAGCGCCTCTGCATCGCACGCGCGATCGCGATCTCCCCCGAGATCATCCTCATGGACGAGCCCTGTTCCGCTCTCGATCCGATCGCGACGGCGAAGGTCGAGGAGCTGATCGAGGAACTCAAGCATGACTATACGATCGTGATCGTCACGCATAACATGCAGCAAGCCGCGCGCGTCAGCGACTACACTGCATTCATGTGGCTCGGCCGAGTCGTCGAGTACACACGGACTGACCAGCTGTTCACGAACCCGATCCAGCCCCTCACCGAGGACTACATCACGGGTCGGTTCGGTTGATCTCTGCAGGGAGCCCACCTTCCGCGGTGGAACTCCAACGGTAAGTGGTTCGACGGGCGGTCCGATTCGGGGACCGATCCAGCGGACAAAGCCATGAGTACCAAGCGGTTCGCGCCATGGATCGGCGCAGCCCATGCCAGACTGTCTGCGAATCCATGGAGGGATGACCAGATGAGGCCGATGATACGCTCGGGAGGGGTGGAGAGCGGACTCGGATGGAGGCCTCGCTCCCTTCTCGCCTGAGCCCAGGGGGGCACGGGTGGCAACATATGTCCATGCGATGGGCTGGGGACGAACGAACATGGAAACGCACCTACACCGGGAAGTGGAACAGCTGAAGACGAGGGTTCTCGAGGTCGGCGGGATGGTCGAAGAGAGCCTCCAGAAGGCGATCCTCGCGATCAGCCGACGCGACGCCGTCCTGGCCGAGCAGGTGGTCCAAGGAGACTCCGAGGTCGACCGGATGGAAGTCGACGTGGAAGAGGATTGTCTCCAGATCCTCGCGCTCTACCAGCCGGTGGCGAGCGATCTCCGCTTCATTGTCGCGGTGCTCAAGCTCAACAACGATCTGGAACGGATTGGTGACCTAGCGGTCAACATCGCCCAACGGGTCAAGAACCTCGGCGAGTTCCCGCCCGTGGAGATGCCGTTCGACTTCCGTCGGATGGCGGACAAGGTCCAGCAGATGCTGAAGGGGTCCCTCGACGCCCTCGTCAACCTGGACCCCCAGCTCGCCCGGGAGATCTGCGCCGCGGACCAGGAGATCGACGCGATCCACCGGACGGTCTACCAGGGCGTCTACGACGGGATCCGGAAGAATCCGGACCAGATGCAGCC
The DNA here is from genome assembly GCA_020633975.1 of Candidatus Eiseniibacteriota bacterium. Lineage (GTDB taxonomy): Bacteria > Eisenbacteria > RBG-16-71-46 > CAIMUX01 > CAIMUX01 > JACKCR01. The sequence continues at coordinate 336,997 of JACKCR010000003.1, forward strand.
GCTCATCGCAACGCTGACCGTGGCCCGGCACCTCGAGAGGATCGCCGACCACGCGACCAATATCGCGGAGGACGTCATCTATACCGTGGAGGGACAGATCACCCGCCACAAGATCCTGAACGAACGTCAGGGGAGATGAACGATCCGTCTGCTTTTTCTTTGCTAGCCGCGATTCCAGGTCTTGTCGACTCTGTCGAATCAAAGCTAGGATTTGATTGCTGGCAAGAACCCTAACGAAAGGAGGTGCGGATGAGTAAACAGACCACGATCAAGACGGATGCACGTGAGGTGGAGCCGTCCGCACTGTAGTTAGTTGCCTTCGGTTTCATTCTCGAATACGGAATCCGTTTTGACGGGTTCGGAGAGCGCCCCAAAGTCCGAGACGCGGACCGGGGCGTTTCCCGTTTTTGCGGGAAGGTCCCCCAGGGCCGAGCACTCGCCCCCACCACATCCGGCACACCGGGCCATCCCGTGGACCCGCCCTCACTGGGCCAACGCTCCATCGTCTGCGTCCTGCCGCGTCGCGGACACGAACCGCAAGACGCTGCCGGTTGTCGAGGTAGCCAATCCTCCACTAGGCTCTCTGTCTGGCGAGCGCTCACGAGCGGGCGCCACGCAGTTACTCGGAAGGGAGCGGATCGGCCCCTCCCGACAGGATCTAGCTACCGCACCGCGATCCGTCGGACAAATGACGATGTCCGACGGCCCAATGGACGACCAGGAGTGTGACGACATGACTTCGACTGGCCAGCCGCTCACCCCCTTCCTCCGGAACCTCGTACTCGGCGCCGCCGTGCTCGCCGTCAGCCTCGGCAGTGGTTTCGGTTGCGGCAAGGGAAAGGACGACGCTCCGAAGGAGAGCGCGAATGCGGGCGAGACCACGACCCATGAGGCTCCGACCGGACGCTTCGGGGAAGCGGATGCGGTGAAGTGGTTCGATGGCTCGTTCGAGGAAGCGCTGGCAGCCGCGGGCGAGCAGGACAAGATGCTGCTCGTCGATGTCTGGTCCGACCACTGCGCACAATGCGGAGTCATGGATGAGGAGGTCTGGAGCTCTGCGGAAGGTGTCACGCTCGTTGGCGACGCAATCGCGGTGAAGGTGCCGTCCGACGCGCCGGAGAGCTATCCGTTCCGACACACGTATCCGATCACCGGACTCCCGGCCATCCTCCTCCTCGGCCCGGACGGAGTCGAAGTGAACCGAGTCGTCGGCTACAACCACCGCGACGAGTTCATGGTCGAAGCGAGCGAGATGATGACCGGCGTCGATCCGCTCCCCGAGCTGGAGAAGCGCGTCGCGGCCAACCCGAACGATACGGCCACTCGTCTCGAGCTGCTCGAAACCTATCTGTTCCGGGTCAAGGAAGCCGACGCGAAAGAGCAGATGGACCAGATCCTCGCACTCGACCCGGACAATCGGCAGGGAGATGCAGATCGCGCTGTCCGTGCTCTCGCCAAGTACTACGCCTTCTTCCTCATGGACGCGGCCGGATCCGCGGACATCTGGAAGACGATCCCGGAGAAGTTCCCGAACTCGAGCGCACTCACCGCGTCTCTCAAGGCCACGCTCGACTACTCGAAGTCGATTGGCGACGTGGACGGGTGGACGAACTGGGTGTGCGGCCTCACCGACCGCTACTCCGCGAACGGACGGTTCAACTCCGCGGTGGCGATGTACGCGTTTCGCCAGGGTGTGCGCGGAGAGTGTCTGGCCGAAGCAGCGCGACGAGCGAAGCAGCTGAACGCCGCTCCTGAGGACATCGATTCCGTGATCACCACGCTGTCCAGCGGCTCGTGAGCTTCGGTCGTCCGTGGGCTCGCCCGCGCAGGAATGAGAAGGGACCGGCCGAACGGCTGGTCCCTTTCCGCATCGTCGCAGAAACTCGACTGCGCGTCGCCCCGTTGGACCGACGCGGACTCGCACTCCGGATCAGCTGAAGGAGCGATCCATCAGCGACTCGATCGCCTTCTTCCCGTTCTCCTGGAGGAAGCGCGTTCCAGTGCCCGTGAAGTGCAGGTGGGTGATGACCGGTTCGGGATGAGACTTCCACTCCGTACCGACCCAGCGGAACCAACCGTCCTGGTCCTGATCGAAGACGAAGAGCGGCTTGTTGCAGATCTTCGCGAACTCCGCTGCCCAGCCGGTGCCACCCTTGACCGTGTTGTCCTCGAGGATCTTCCCGATCACGTAGACTTCCTGGCCGGCGTTGACCTGGTGCCAGATGGTCTGGAGCACCTTCTTGAAGAGCGGCGTGTCGTGGTAGTTGCGGTGCATGAGCTTGCTGACGTACGCGAGGCTCACGTCACCCTGGAGGAGCTCTTCGTGGTTGAGCTTCCGGATGCCACGCGTGCGAGCGTCCTTGTGTCCCTCGAAGCTGAAGTTGACCTCTTCGACTCCATGACGCTCCGCGGACGCACCAAACTCGGCCTCGGCTCCAGCGGCGGCGCCACTGAACAAGATGCACTCTTCCCGGTTCACCTGATTCCTCCTCCCCGACACGGGGGCTTTCGATTTGTTTCGAGCAAGGGAAGAGCATACCATCCCGGTCCCGTCTCGGACGGGTCATTTCTTCGCGAGAAAGGAGCCACGAGACCGTGCCCGTCACCTTACACGTCCTCGGCGGAGGCCCTGCCACGGAGGCCATCCGCACCGGATGGGCCACCTACCAAGCGCTCCCGGAGCCGGTTCAAACCGCCCTCTGGGGCCTGATCGCCTCCGGCCTCGTGCGGGCCGGTGATCCACGCGTCCAGGAAGAGGTTCGGGCCTTCTGCGAGGCCCACGCGATCGACGAGGAACGCCTCGCACCCGCTCTCCAAACCTGCGGACTCCTCCTCGGACAGGCGGCCGCGTTGGGAGTCGCCAGGGCTGACTTCCGACAGGACCTCGAGACTCTGTCGGACGGGAACTCCCAGGGTCACGAGACCGTGCTCGGCAGATACGACGCCATTCTCGGCGGCGTGCGGGAGTCGATGGTCGTCGGAAGTCTCGCAGACCACGGCAAGGTCTTGATCGGGCTGGATTGGCGGGTCGACCGGGTGTCGGCCTCGAGCCGCGCGGCTCGACTCGACACGGACGTGATCTACCTCACTCTGCGCTACAGAGAGGGAGACTCGGTCGACCGCGTCACACTCCAGCTTTCCACGAAAGGCGTGCGCGACCTGCGCGCGTTCCTCCAGCGTTTCGAGAGCTGATCAGTTCGATCCGTCCACGCGGACGACGACTCCGTGCATCGCGTACTCGGAACGCGACCGCTCGTGCATGCGAACCGTCCAAGGCAGCGAGTCCCGCTCCCCGACGATACTGGTGGACTCGAGCGACGCCGGATGAGCCCCGGGCGTGAGGAGAGATCGCAAGACCCAAGCCGGATCCCCTCCTCCGGGAGCGCGAGGAGAGTGTCCGCCCAGCCAAGCCTCGGGCGGTGTGACGGCGCCGGACCAGTCGTAGGGCGTCGTCAGGTAGAGAAGCCCGCCCGGGCGCGTCACCTCGACGAGGGACCTCAAGACATCGAGAGGCGACATCGTCGAGTCGAGGACGTTGAGCGCAAGCGACCGTGCGAACCGGTCACCTCGGAACGGAAGAACGTGTGCGTCGGCGATCCAGAAGTCGACGTTGTCGCACGGACCGTAGGGATGCGGAACTTCCCGGTGGTCGTAGACCAAGCCGGACTTGCGGACGGGGAAACGGGCCACTCCCGTGTCGAGTGCTCGCTTCGCGATCCGGATCATTGGAACGTTGAGGTCGATCCCGAGAACGAGGTCGTCCGACCGCGCGCCGGCCTCCAGGGTCAGTCCACCGACCGAGCAGCCGATTTCCAGAACCGGACCCGTGGGTGGGTCGGGAGCGAGCGCTTCCAGTTCATGGAACGCGCGCCGGAGCGAACCGGATCCCTCTGCGTAGTGGTCCCAGGCGTAGCTGCCGATTTGTACCCGAATCGTGTCGTACGCGGATCCGGGGCCGGAACACTCGCCGAGGAGTGCTTCGATCCGTCCGTCGAGATCGTCTCGGATGAGGAACTGGAACACGTTGTCGGCGAGGAACGCGCGCGCATCCGGAACGATGACCGGCAGTCCGTCTATGATCGGGAACTCGGCCCGACACTCCGGATTCGTGCAGTAGAGTCCGCCTTCGGCGATCCCGTCCACCGTCTCTCGTCCCACCCAGCCGACTTCGAGTTCGAACATGCCGAGCCCGTGCATCTTGCAGGACGGACAGACCGGCTGCAGCTCCTCGAAGTGACGATGCTTCATCGTGGGAACCGTTCCTCGACCGCGGGAACCGTCATCTGCGGCGGGTCATCCGCCGAAGACCACGTTGGTGCTGCAGGGAGCGATCACCTTGCCGACTGGTGACGGGATCGGCGCGACACACGCGGGGTGAGAGGTGAGGTCCCCTTCGCGCGCGGCGCACAGCATGTTCACCTTGACCGTCATAGAGGCCTTCACGATCATCCCGGGACCCGCGGGAACGCAGCTCGGGAGCATGCACGGCTTGGACTTGTCGGTCTGCCTCGCCGCTCCCTTCTTGTTGATCTTCACGTTGGTGGAACACGGCGGCATGATGCTGAGCGGCAAGGCCGGATGCGGCGTCGGCGTGGGAGTCGGAGCCGGCGGATGGATCGGCGCATGGCAGTGGGGTGCGTCCTGCTTGACCATGTCGCCCATGCGAGCGGCGGCCTTTCCTCCCATGACAACGTTCCTCCGTGTCCCGGTCGTGGCCTAGTCGGATCCGGCCGTGTCGCGGTCGCGTTCCCGTCGTGGCCAAAGCGTAGCCCGAGGGCGTTCGTCTCGCGGCCAGTTCACCAGATCCGATCGAAGAAGGTCAAGCGCCCATGCGACCCGACGACACACCACGAGCCTCCACCCCGACTCGGTCTCCGGCCGAAGTGCTGGGCTCCATCGAGATCGCCTCTGGCAGTTCCGTACCGGGAGATCGAGGCTCAGGCGAACCTGGGAGGCTACGGCTCCAGGATTGGAGCCCGATCGTCGGGTCGCTCGAGTGGGTCCTCGCCAGCCGGTACTGGGAGACCGAAGGACTCGCCGGGTTCATCCGAAGCGAAGTTCCGTACGTGATCAACAATACGCCGTGGGTCGCCGAGGGCGCAGCCCGGGTGGTGCTCGCTGCGTCCAAGAGCCTCCCGGCGGACAGCCCCGTGCGGATCCTGGAACTAGGCGCAGGCATCGGGCTATTCGCCTCCCACTTCCTCCGCTCCTTCCGGAAGCTCTGTCAGGAACAGGGTCGAGACGACTACGAACGGACGACCTACTTCGTCACCGACGGTTCGCGTCGGACCGCCCGGCAATGGGGCGAGCACGGTCTCTTCGAGGAGCACGGGGACCACGTCGTACTCGCACAGTGTGACGCGAACACTCCCTCGATGCTGCGTCCGATCGGAGAGGACGCGGCACCGTTCGAACTCGACCCAGGATCCATGCACGTCGTATTCGCCAACTACGTGCTCGACACGCTTCCGGCTACGATCCTGAAGCGGGATCCAGCTTTGCCCGACGGATTCGCAGAGATCCGCTCCCGGGTCTATGTATCGGAAGCCCACCGGGACGAGATCCGGCGAAGGTTTGGGATCGACTGGGACGACCTGGAAGGGCTCGCAACGAGGGCGTGCGCGGATGAAGGCGACGCGCAAGACGCTCTCCTCCCGATCCTGCCCTACCTGGAGTTCGAGGTCGCGTTCGGAGAGAGAGCACACGCGGATCCACTCCCGAAGGAGATCCTCGACGTCCAGGCGGATCGCGTCGTCTGGAACCATGGCGCACTCGAGGCGATGCGGCGGATCCTCTCCCTCCTGACCACCGACGGGTGTCTCCTGATTCGGGACCTCGGCCCGGCCACCGACGAGCGGATCGGCGACCTCTCCTATGTCGCCCGATTCGGCCCCTCCCTCGCCTTCACCGTGGCGTTCCCGATCCTGGACCGAACCGTCGCCGAAATCGGGTGGGCGTCCATCTCACCTTCGGGGGACGAGGAACGCGCGATCCACACGCGACTGATCACGCGATCGAACAGCTCGATCACTACCTTCCGTGACTGGTTCGCAGACGACCTTCATGAGCGCGCCGATGCCCTCGCCGAGGAAGCGACGCGCCGGATCAATGCCGGGAGGTACGCGGACGCGCTCGAAGCGTACCGGAACGCCCTCGAACTCTGCCCCGACGACTGGCACCTGCTGGCGAATGCGGGTCAGTTCCTCACCCAGCAGTTGCTTCGGCCCCAGGAAGCCATGGAGCTCTTGAGTCGCGCCCTCGAGATCCAACCGAACTTCAGTGCTCACCTGTGGAACTCGTTCGGCAACTGCCACTTCGTGCTCGGGGACCCCGAGCGGGCGCATGCGTGCTATCTCCGGGCCCAAGAGATCCACGGAGCGGACGCACAAACCGAGACGAACCTGGCGTACTCCTGGACAGCGCTCGGACGATACGAAGAGGCCCTCGAGGCAGTTGCGGCAGGTCTCTACTTCGATCGAGACGCCCGGTTCGAGTCCGCTCTCCTGACGAAGCAGAAGGAGGTCCTCGCACTGCTCCAAAGACGCCGCGAAGAGGAGGATCAGCGAGCCGATCGTCGACACGAGGGGTTCAGCGGAGCCCGGTGAGGATCAGCGGGCCGACCGCGGCCACGAGGGAACCAGCGCAACCCAATGAGGGGCTACCTGTGGGTCTTCCAGAGACTTCGGTTGTCTCACAGGCTACGGAAGTGCCAGACTCCCTGCTTCCGCAAGAACTCGGGAGGCGGATCCCAGCGGAAGCGCTCCGGCAGTCGGCCGCGGGCCCAGGAGGATCCCCCAAAGTCTGGAGGGAATGGTGCGAAAGTTCGCCCCCATTGCGCTCGCGCTTCTACTCGTCGCCTGTGGCGGGGATTCCAAGAACGGTGGATCCTCGGACGGCACCACTCCGGCCGGCAACAGTGGCGGGTCGACCGAACAGGCGATGCCCGGAACCCCGGCAGCAGAGCCGTTCACGGGCGAGCCCGGCATGGTCGTGGCCAAAGTTGGAAGCGACGAAATCACGCTCCGTGAAGCGGATCTCCTGGCCAACACTCTCCGTCGGAACCGTCCGCAGGCCAGCCTCGCCGAGATGCAGAAGATGGCGCTCGACAACCTGATCGACCAGCGCGTCCTCCTCAAGGCGGCGAACGAGCGGAACATCGGACCGACCGACGACGACGTGAATGCTGCCATCGCGCAGATCCAGGGTCAGTTCCCCAACGAAGAGGCGTTCACCGCGGAGCTGCAGAAGCAGGGAATGACCCGCGACGACTTCGACCAGAATTTCCGCACCGAGCTGACGATCCAGAAGCTCATCGAGGAAGCGTTCGCCGATACGGTCAAAGTCTCGGATGCGGAGGCCAAGGAGTACTACGAGGCCAATCCGGCCGAGTTCCAGCAGGAAGAGACCGTACATGCCCGTCACATCCTCTTCCGGGTGGACCAGGGTGCGCCGCCCGAGGCGGACGTAGCGGCGAGGCAGAAGGCCGATGCGGCGCTCGCACGCGTCCGTGGTGGAGAGGACTTCGCAGCAGTCGCGAACGAACTCACCGAGGACCCGTCGGGTCGGGGCAGCGGCGGAGATCTCGGCTTCTTCCCGCGCCGGGCGATGGTGGCTCCGTTCTCCGCCGCCGCGTTCGCGCTCGAACCGGGCCAGATCTCGGACCCGGTGAAGACGCAGTTCGGATATCACCTCATCAAGGTGGAGGAGAAGAAGGCTCCGGGCCCGATCGCGTTCGACGAGATCAAGGACCGGCTCCAGCAGGGCCTGGAGCAGCAGAAGCTATCGCAGGGAGTGCGGGCGTTCATCGACCGCGAGAAGTCGAAGCTCCCGATCGAGCGCGAGTTCTAGTCACGCGCCTCATCGTCATCGAGGCCCGGCTCGACGGCCGGGTCTCGCTCGCCGGAATCGACTTCCTCGCCGGAGTCCCCCCCGTCTCCGTAGTCGACCCCTTCGTCGTGGTACCCCGTCCGCTCGAGGCAGTTGAGGTTGACGTAGTCGGCGTCGATGTACGTCTGCTGCGCGGACTTCATCCGGACTTCCCCGTCGGTCGTCACCTGAACTCCGGATCCAGCGTGGAGCCGTAGCTCTTCCTGGGTTTGCAGCTCGAAGCTCTTGCACTTCAGAGCAACCGACTCGGTCGAATCGATCTCGAGCCGAGCCCCCTGGAGCCGAAGCACCGGCCCGGTAGGTGTGAGTTCGATCGATAGCTCGACGCTCCCTCCCGGAGACACGACGACGAGTGACTCACCTCGATCCGTCGTCTCGAGCAGGAGCCGCCGACCGGATGGAAGCGGTGCAGGGATGAGTTCTCGTCGATCGGTCACGGTGTTTCTCCAAGGTCCAGGTCAGCGTTGCTGTTCTCGGTCGTAAGAACGTCAGTTGGTTCGCAACTACGGTATCTGGTTCACGAGCTCGTGAGCGCTCATGTGGACGACGCCTGTCCGGAAGTCAGCGATGGCTCTCCGACGTTGGAAACGGCAGCACAGGCTGCCCGCTGACGACGACACCACTGATCCGCCATTCCTTGTCGGTTGGGCCGGATTCCCTCACGAGATGAAACGTCGTCTCGGCCGGCCCCACGCTCGACTCGAGTTCGCCACGGACGCGGACCCGGTTGGTCGCAGCCTCGGATTCGAGGGTCTTGAAGCTCTGCATCCCGCGTAGGAACCCGTTCTGGGAGACCGCCTCGCGGAATGTCTCCGGGCCAACGCCCTCTCGATAGCTGGAAGCGAGGAGCGAGTACGCATCGGAGTACCGCTCTTGCACGATGGCCGTCATCCATGTGCGCGCTACCGACTCTGCGCCCGCCATGCTCTGCCCGCCCCGAAACATGAAGAAGAGCACGACGGCGATCCCGACGACCAGCACAGCGATTCCGCCGCGCGTGATCAAAGTCTCGAGGTCGAGAGTGCCGCTCACGCACCGCTCCCTTCCTCGGGTGGGCCAGTCTTCTTCAGCTTGCGCGGCGGGCGGAACTGCTCCGCCTTCGCGAGTTCGGGATCCGTGCCGTGCACCTTCTTCCGCTCGGCTCCATCCCAGAGAGCACCCTCGTCGAGGAGACCATGCACGACGGATTCTGTGAGGTCCGCTTGGCGGAGGTCTGCGCGGCGAAGATCTGCGTTCGAGAGAAGGGAGAAGCGGAGGATGCTCTGCACGAACTTCGCACCCTCGGCCTTGCACTCCGTGAGGTCCGCGCCTTCCAGTTGCGCCCGGCTCAGGTCGGCGTTGCGAAGCGACGCTCCTTTGGCGAGTGCGCCGGTGAGGTTCGCAAAGCGAAGATCCGCGCCCTCGAGGTTTGCATCGAGAAAGACGGCACCCGAGCACGAAGCGCTTTGGAGTCGCGCGCTCCGCGCATGTGCGCCTTCGAAGTTCGCTCCGCTGAGCTTGGCCTCTTGGAAGTCCGTGCCTTCGAGATCTGCACCCGCGAACACGGACGCCTCGAACGCGCCTTTGGCCAACGGCAGCCCACTGAGGTTGGACGAACGGAGGTTGCACTCGAGGAAGCGGGTCCCCGCAATGCGAGTGCGCCTCAGGTCGACACCAACGAACGAGGTCCCCTCTAGCTCCAATCCCGAGAGATCGACCCCAGCCAAGTTGGCTCGATCGAAGATGGCTGCGCGAAGAGAGCGGACTCGAGAGAGATCGTGTGTCTCGAGGCCAGCGTCCGTGAAGTCCGCTCCTTCGAGCAACGCTCCCTGAAACACGCACCCGACGAAGCGCGACTTCGCCAGCTTCGCCTCCGTCAGGTCGGCGTCCTGGAACTTGCACCGCTCGAGATCTCGGTCCTTGAGGATGAGCTCACGAAGCTTCGCGCCACCGAAGTCGACACCCTGGAAGACACCGCCGACGAACTTGCTCTCCTTCCAGAACGATCCTGCGAACGAAGCGTCGGCGAGACCACACTCGGAGAGAGTACATCCGGCGAGAGAGGCGCGACTGAAGTCGGCCCTTCCAAGCCCACACTTCTCGAACTCGACCTTCGTGAGACGTGCTTCTACCGCGTTGCACTCCGAGAGGTCACAAGACTCGAAGCGAGTCTCCGGAAGCTCGCACTGCCCGAAGTCCGCCTTGACGAGGTCACACGATACGAACACGGCGCCCGCGAGGTCGACGCTACGGAACGACATGCCTGAGAGCCGGCAGCTGACGAAGCGGGCGCGGGCGAGCGCCTTTGGGATCGTTCCCAAGCTCGAGAGGTCGATCGATTGGATCCGCGACTCTTCGAGGTTGGCGTCCTCTAGGCTCACGCCCTCGAAGGAGCAACGGACGATTCTCGTCCCGCCGAGGTCCGCACCTTGAAACTCCACGTTTGCGAGTAGGCAGACATCGAAGTCAGAGCGCGTGACGATGGCACGAGCGAACCGTCCCCGTGTCAGATCGCACTTCGAGAACTCGACGTCGTGGAGATTCGCTTCCTGGAAGCTGGCGCCCGGACCAGGCATGCCGAGCACTTTCACTCCGCGCAAGTTTGCTCGGTCGAAGGAGGCGCCGGCAAAGGACGCGGTCGGACGAACCGGGCGCAGATGCAACGTATCGATCCACTTCTGTCGGCGTTCCCGCACGGCCGCAAGGTCGAGACCGGGCGTAGGGCTCTGGTCGTACTCGATCGGCGCTGGGTCGGGTGGGAGTTCGATACACTCCCACGTGGTTCCCTGCATTCGCGCACCGTTGAAGACCGCCCGCTCGAAGCTCGAGTTCGTGGCGCGACCACCTGACAGCACCGCGCCCTCGAAGTCAGCACCTGAGAGGTCGCATTCCTCGAAGGTGACGCTCTCGAGCGACGCACCGCGAAAGCGTGCGCCCTTCAGCGAACTCCGACGAAAGTGAACAGAGCGTAGCAAGAGGCCATCGAACACCCGTCCGCTGAGGTCGACAGAGTCGAGCGCGACGCCGACGAACGGACGTCGCTCACGGATCGCCTCGTCCACGTCTTCCGCGCTCTCGATAGGCGGTCGGCGGAGCTCCTCGTTCGCGAGAACGTCGCTCATGATCTCGCTCCCTCGAGGCGGGTTCCGCCCAGGATCGCACCATCGACTCGGAGCTGTCGTGCCTCCATGTCCGTGAGATCGGCTCCATACAGGTTGGACTCGCGGAAGTCGACGTCGAGAAGTCGAGCAGCCGGGAACATGGCCTCGAACAGATTCGCGCGCAGGAAGGACGCTCGCTCCAAGTCCGACCGACGGAACACCGCACTTCGAAGGCTCGCAGCGTCGAGGCGAGCAGAGCGCATGGACGCGCGCGAGAAGTCCGAGCCGTCGAGGTCCGACTCGGAGAAGTCTGCCTGATCGAGGACCGCCTTCACGAAGATCGCGTTCGTCCCCCGGACTCCGTAGAACATCCCACGCGAGAGATGACTCTCCGCGAATGTCGCGCCCGTGATGTCGCACTGCGTGAGCACGACGCCTTCGGCCCGCGCTTTCTCGATGGACGCACCGTTCCAGTAGGACTCAGTGAGCGTGGCACCGGTGAGCGACGCACCATCGAGTTTTGCCTCCTCGAAGTGCACCCGACTCCCCTTCGCATTGTCGAGAACGGCCCGGGATAGGTTGATGGCTGGCGCACGCGTAGCGACGAGACTCGCTCCCGTCAGGTTCACCTCTCGTGCGTCCGCCTCGTTCAGCTCCGCTCGATCGAGCAGCGCACCGCTGAAGTCACTCCGACGGAGTACGGCTCCGAGGAACTTGCTCCCGGTTAGGTTCGATCCCACCCAGCGAGTACCGGCGAGGTCACGTCCGCTGAAGTCCAATTCGGAGAGATCGAGTCCAGAAAGGTCGCTTCCCGCGAGCTCGGCATCCGAAGCTCCATCCGGACCCTGCGACAGGATCGCGACGACTCGGTCGCGCGACCACGCCAGTGCCGGAGTCACGACCGGAGAGGAAGTCGGAACCGGTTCAGGTCTCTCCTGGGACTCGAGCAGCTCGATCGCATCGATCAGGCCCTGTCGTGCTTCCCGACGCTCCGGGATCGGATCCATCGGGTCCGGGAACCTGTCCAGTGCTGTTCGAAGCACCTCGAGCTGCTTGACCCGGTTGGCGGACTCTTCGCGCTTCCGTTCTGCCTCGGCAGCTGCGCGCTCGTCTGCATCGTCGGCAGAGTTCGCGGGAGACGCGCCACTTCCGGCACCAGCCGCCGATCCGGCCGCTGCAGGAGTAGCTGAATTCGTTGGCGACGCACCCGTGGTGGCACCAGCCGCGGCTCCTGCCGCTTCAGACGGCGTGACTACCGACACCGTGAGGCCGTTTCGCGACGCGAACACATCCGCCGTCGTCGTCGGAGACGTCAGCGGCTCCTCGGCCAGGAGCAGCGTCTCGATGTCCTCGAACTCCTCAGAGGCTGCAGCACACGCCCCCCTCCAAACGAGGACGAAGTGACCAGCCTTCGCGTCGATCCACAGAGTGTCGAGTTGGAGCGGCACTTCTTCCAGCGCTCGCCCCCCAGACCGTCTCCGTTCGACGATTGCGCGAACACGAAGACCTGGAAGTCGCGTCTCGATCCGCGCCCGCGTGGGGTCGAGGTTCTCCAGCACGACGGGCTCGTCGCCCCGAAGATACCCCTCGGTTTGCGCTCCGGTAGGCGTCGCGTTGTTCACTCCCCAATCGATGTCTTCAGGAACCCACGGACACCGTGTCCGGAACCAGGGTTTGCCGTACGTTCCGATCATGTTGCGCCGAGGTGCCCATGTGCGCGCAACCGGCCCGAAGCCAGAAGGTGCGATCGGATCCGACGGCGAACGAACCGGAGTCGCAGGATCCTCGACGTTGGGAAGCAGAAGCTCCCGATCGCCTTCTGGATTCCCGCGGTGGTACCCCCGTCCGGCCGGGTTCGGCGCGAACCGCGGGCCCCCGTAGGCACGGTCCCAGCTCAACTCCATCTCGGTGAACGGTTGTGGGTCACTCATGCCCGTGCGCAACAGCCCACGCTTCCAAACCCGATCGCCAACCACGCGGAGACGACGTCCCCAATTCCCGACGGAGAATCCTACTGTGGTTTCGGTCACCGGACGTCCGCCCGGTGCGTAGCAGGTGCCGACGAGGAGCCGGTCCGCTCGCGGCTTGAAGACGGCGAAGTCCGACTCGTAGCGGATCGCGCCACCGTCACCCGCTTCGATGTCCGCTTCGATCGGAAGTTGTTCGTCGGCTGGGACGAGCCGGCCGTCGGGCGAGAGCACGAACGTAGCCTTCACCACGACGGTGAGGCTGTGAGCCGGATACTGGAGTCGGCCCGGTATCCAGATCGTCGTGTATGTAGTTCGGTTCTCGAGGTGCATGCTTTCGGGTCGCTCGCTGCTCTAGCTACATCCTTCGATCATCGGTTTCGCCGTCACCTTGGAGGTAGCCTCGAGCTTGACGTTCGCGCCCGTGATCTTGACGTCGCCGGTCGCCTCTAGGGTGAGGTCCGCCGCTGTCTTGATCGTGAGAGCCTCCTTGGCATCGATCGTGATCCCCTTCTTCTTCGCGGTGATCAGGATCTCGCCGGTCTTCTTGACCCAGATCTCTCCATCGAACGCGCTCGGGCTTCCGTTCTCGTAACCGTGGATCTTCACTCCGTCGTCCGTTAGCTGGACGCGAGCAAAAGTCTTGTCCTGTTCGGACTTCGACTTCTCTACTGCGGACTCTCCTGCGTTGAGAGCGGCCGCGGCGGCACTGGACTCATTCGCAAAGTGAGCGGGAATGCCGATCGCCGCATGGACTCCGCCGAAGAATGTCGCGAACAGCCCGATCATGAACGAGGACTCGTCGAGGGACACGCCGTCGTCCGTCTTGTTGAACATGGCGTCGATCCCGACCGATGCGGCCGTCGCTGCCCCCGCCGCCGCGAGCCAGGCGAAGGTCGCGTTGGAGATCGCGGCATGCGCGTTCGACGCAGAATCGGCGGAGGTGGCCGGAGACGTCGCGGCCCCATCCCCGCCGAAGTCGATGTTGAGCGCGTCCTTCGTCATCTTGATGAGGGCGTTGTCTTTGTCGCCCGCGTTGAGGACGAGCTCCTTCCTCGTGTCGAGTGTGATGTGTCCTTCGGAGCGTCGCGTGAAGTCGTCGCCGGAGAGTCGGTATTCCTTCTGCGACGCTTTGATGAACTTGAAGCCCTTGGTGTTCTCGTACTTCCCGCCGGAGAAATAGGTGTACGACGACCCCTTGTGGATGTCCACCTTGCTTCCGAGATGCACAGCCATCTTGAATCCAGCAAAGAAGTCGAATCCAAACCCCACCATCAAGGTCGCCTTGCCGCCGAGGTAGACCTGAGACGTGAAGCCGAGAACGGCCTCGAAGTAGTCCTTCTTCTTCGTGACGTGGTAGTCGTCTTCGCTCTTCATCCGGATGCTTCGGCCCAACTCGATCGCAGACTGGTGGTGCGGGCTGAAGATCTGGATGTACTCGCTACCTGGGGTGGCATCGAAGACGATCTGGTTGCCGAAGTTGTCACGAATGATGCTCTTGAGCTTGGCCGCGGGAAGCGTCAACGGAGGCATGTTGTCTTGGTTGTAGACCCGGCCCGTGACGATCGGAAGATCGGGGTCTCCTTCCAAGAAGCTGACGATGACTTCCTGCCCGATGTGAGGCAGGAACATCCCTCCCCAGTTCTTCCCCGCCCAGTTCTGGGAGACACGCACCCAGCACGAACTCGTTTCGTCGAGCGCACCCTTCCGATCCCAGTGGAAGTGGACCTTGACCCGGCCGTACTCGTCCGTCCACACGTCGCTTCCCGACCCGGTGACCGTGGCCGTTTGCGGCCCCTCGACGATCGGGCGCGGCGTGAGTCGAGCCGCACGGAACTGTGTCTGCTCGTCGATCGCCGTGAGGTGACAGGTGAAGGCCGGACCGTTCGCGGAACCACCGATGCCGGTCTCGAACTCGGGATTCGACAGCTCGTAAGAAGCCGAAACGACGAGGTAGCTCTTGTTGAGGCTCTGTCGCGGATGCTCCGTGAGTTGGAAGAGCGACCCGGCACCGAGGCCACGAACGGTTCCTCCACCGTGTGCGACCTCGAAGAGCGACTGCAGCTCCTCGATCCGCGTCTTCGCAAGCGTCTCGCCCGCGCCCGTCTCCGCGTAGTAGCCGGGGTAGTCGAACACTTCGAGCTTCGATTGCGTGTGGTCGCGCGAGATCACACCGCGCGTTTCGAGCTTCGCCTTCGGCTTCGTGAAGTCGTAGTCCGTGTGCGAGAAGATTCCGGTTTGGAACTCCTGCGTCACATACCACTGGAGGAAACGATCGGCGTCCGGGGAGTGCTCCGACCCTTCCGGGAAGCAGGGGATCTCTTCGTAGTCGGGCACGGTGTCGTGACACCCCGCCCCGTCGGCCACGACCAGCTTGTGCTTCCCGTTTTCGTGCGTGAAGTAGTAGTAGAGCCCGTCGTGCTCCATCAGGCGACTGAGGAACGCGAAGTCCGACTCGCGATACTGAGTGCAGTACTCCCGTGGCGCAGGTGCCGCGGCGCGAGCGAGATCGAGGTCGGAGGAGAACCCGTGGTCACCGAAGATCTTCTTCATGATGTCGATGGTCGAGTCACCCTGGAAGATCCGGCAGTCGGCCGAGCGAGAAAGGAACCAGAACCAGGGACGCAGAGTCGCTTCGTATCGCGCGAATCGTCCGTAGCTGCCGACGTACGAAAAGCGACTGACGACTCCGTCGAAGTACCGGGTCCCACCGTTCCGCACTCGGGCCCGCACCGTCATGTGCTGACCCAGGACGTCCGACATCGCAATGCCGTGCTCGGTGCTGAGAAGCTCCAACTCGTAGTGGAAGAGGCGACCCAAGGTCTCGTTTCCGGTCATCCGGAGGAGAAGCAGAGTGTCCTGTTCGAGCGGGCCCGAGACGGAAAACGGTCGTGTTTCCGTGTTCTGAAGGGGCATGGGTAGACCTCCGAAGACACAAACCAGTTGGGGGCGTCGTCAGTCTAAGGAACCACCCCGATAGGCGATAGGCCGAATTTGACCGGCTAGCCGCACCCGTCGCGATGGACTACGGTCAAGCAGTCGACGACGACTTCGATCCCCTCCACCCCGTCGACGGAGTCGAGGAGTCAGTCGTGGGACCGGCAGTCAGCCGAGGGCGTTCCTCGGTACTGCGGCCTCTTCTCATCGACGGATCTGGCGGAGGAGTTGCGTGGAGAGTTTTGCCACTCGCTCCGTTGCCGCTCGAAACAGACGGGCCGGAGGACTCCATGAGCACGTCGTACGAACGGATCTACGCCGTGGTGAAGCGGATTCCCCGGGGGAGGGTGGCGACCTACGGCCAAGTGGCAGACCTCGCGGGCCTACATGGACATGCGCGTCAGGTTGGATACGCCCTCCATGCGACGCCCGCACACGTGCGGATCCCGTGGCAGCGCGTGGTCAACTCCAAGGGCGAGATCAGCCTGCGCCCGCACGAAGGGGGAGGCGACCTCCAGGCGGCGCTCCTCGAGGCGGAAGGGGTCGAGTTCAGCGCCGCTGGACGGATCGACTTGGACCGCTACCAGTGGAAGCCTCGTCGGGTCCGGATCGATCGGTAGGAACCCCAGCCTGCCACTCTCGATGACTAGCCGTGTTCCGCGACGTGATGCGTCCGTGATCTACGCGACGTCCGACTCGCCGTCCAACTCCTGGTCGAGCTCCTCGTCCCAGGCCGAGCACCGGTTCCGTCCGCTGTGCTTGCTCCGGTAGAGCGCGAGGTCGGCCTTCTTGACGAGTTCATTGAGATCGTAGCCGTCGGTGGGAGACTCCGAGATTCCGATGCTGATCGTGATCTGGATCGACTCGCCTTGCCAACAGAAGGTCGCCGTCTCGATCCCGTGCCGGATCCTCTCGGCGATCACGCCCGCTTGCTCCTTGGTCGTCTCGGGTAACCCGACGAGGAACTCCTCGCCGCCGAAGCGTGACACCAGGTCGAAGCCTCGAAGGCTCTTGTCGAGCAACGCGCCAATCTGCGCGAGCACCGCACTGCCGGCTTGGTGGCCGTACCCTTCGTTGACCGCACGGAAGAAGTCGATGTCCATCATGAGCACCGAGATCGGCTGTCCACGCTGTGCGCAGCGGTGGAGTTCCGACTCGAGCGCGATGTCACAGGACTGACGCGTCAGGAGTCCCGTAAGCTCGTCGAAACGGAGCTTCTTCTGAATCGCCGCGTGGAAGTGTGCCTCCACCTCGTCGAGGATCGCGAACCGGACCGTCGTGTCGCCGACCTGGATCTTGTCTCGATCGGTCAGCTGATGACGCTCGATGATCTCGCCGTTCACGACCGTGTGATTGAGACTTCCGAGGTCCTGCACCCAGTACGTCGGCTCGTGAGCCGATTCGTCGTACTCGATCGTGATCCGCGCGTGGTAGCGGGAGATCTGGCCGTCGCTGCGGATCGCGATGTCTGCATCGGGAGCACGGCCGATCACGTAGCGCGTGCGTCGAAGAGGAAACTGGTTTCCGATCTCCGGTCCGTTGAGGACGATGAGGACCGCACACGCTTTGGGCACGCGCCCCGCTCTCATCGGAGCCGCGCGATGGATGGTAGTGTCCAACTCCTCCCCACCCGAATCGGCCGGCAGCGGCGGAACGCTGTCGCCGTACTCGGGCTCTGGCGAATTGGGCAAGTCGCGATCCATAGGGTCCTCCCTCTTGGACCATCGACTGGCTTGGGCGGGATCTTGAAGTTTGGGGCATTCCTCCCGGCACAACCTCTAGACTGGAAGAATGAGCCGGCCCTATACCGAACAAATGATGGGATTCCGCGAACTGTCATCTGGTCGTGGCGACGGATGGATGAATCGCTTCGGCCCGAGAATCGGCGCGATCTGTCCCCGGACCGGATCGCGGCGGGATTCGCGGAGACCGTGCGGAATCGGATGACGTTCGCCTACACCCTCGCCACTGGGTTCGTCTTCGGTGGCTTGATGAGCTTCATCACGTCGGCCCAGCAGGTGTTCCAAGACACGTTTGGAGTGGAACGCGAGTTCCCGCTCCTCTTCGCGTTGATCGCGCTCGCGATGTCGGCGGCGTCGTTCCTCAACGCGAGATGGGTGCGCCGGTTCGGAGTCGTTCGTCTGTCACATGCCGCGCTGTGGGTGTTGATCGGAGTGAGCGGACTCCACGGTGCGCTCGCCGTGCTCGGCTGGTCCCCGCTCCCGGTCTTCGTCGCACTCGAGGCGCTCACGCTGTTCGTCTTCGGGTTCGTCGGGGCGAACTTCAACTCGATCGCAATGGAGCCGATGGGGCACATCGCCGGGACGGCGTCGTCCGCGATCGGGGCGATCACGACGATCCTCTCGGCGACGCTCGGTCTCGTGATCGGTCAGCTCTACGACGGGACCACCGTACCGTTGATCGTCGGCACCTGCGTCCTCGGCATCGTCGCCCGGGTCGTCCTCTGGGTGACCGGACAGAAGAGTCGAGACGAGATCTGAGCGGCTCAGAGCCGTCGTCTCCGTCGATCACCGGCGGAACGCGGAGTCGACGAGGCGATGCGGATCGGCTCGAGCCTACGCCGGCCTCGCCATCTCCCGAATGAGTCCGGCGATCCGCTCCCGATCCTCGGCCGCGAGACTGCTCCCGGACGGAAGACAGAGTCCGAGCTCGAACAGTCGGTCCGCGACAGCACCGCCGTACATCGGCGCGTCCGCGAAGAGCGGCTGGAGATGCATCGGCTTCCAGAGCGGTCGGGACTCGATGTTGTGCTCTTCGAGCCGAACGCGGATCTGCTCGCGCGTCGCTCCGAACTTCGTCGGATCTACCAGAACGCACGTTAGCCAACGGGTGTGGAGCCCCCAACCCGCATCGGGCTGGAACATGAGTCCAGGGAGCGAGCCGAGAGCTTCCTGGTAGTACGCGAAGTTCTCCCGACGGGCCGCGACCCGTTCGTCCAAGACGGCGAGCTGACCGCGCCCCACTCCGGCTAAGATGTTACTCATCCGATAGTTGTAGCCGACCTCGGTGTGCTCGTAGTGCGGCGCGGGGTCCCGAGCCTGGGTGGCGAGCTTCCGAGCGCGCTGGATCAGGGCTTCGTCCGAAGAGACGAGCATCCCGCCGCCCGAGGTCGTGATGATCTTGTTCCCGTTGAAGCTGAAGACCCCGACCCTACCGATCGTTCCGGGTGACTTGACGGAACCGCCGGAGCCGGCTCGATCCGCGGAACTGCTCCCCCCTCCGCCGTCCTTTCCCCAGTAGGTCGTACCGAGCGCCTCGGCTGCGTCTTCTACCAGGGTGACTCCGTGCCGCTGACAAACGGCGTGGATCGCGTCCAGATCTGCGCTCTGGCCATAGAGATGGACGGCCAGAACCGCCTTCGGGAGACGTCCGGTCTTGGTCATCCGGTCCCGGATCGCCTCTTCGATCCGCTCCGGATCGAGGTTCCACGACCGCTCCTCCGAGTCCACCAGGATCGGCTTCGCACCCACGTACGTGATCGGGTTCACGCTGGCAACGAAGGTCAGGGACGAGACGATGACCTCGTCACCGGGGCCAACGTCCGACAGGATCAATGCAAGGTGCAGAGCGGCCGTTCCGGAACTGAGGGCGGCGGCATGAGGAGACCCAACCCGCGCCGCGAACTCCCGCTCGAAGCCGTCGACGTTCGGGCCCAACGGAGCGACCCAATTCGTGTCGAATGCCTCGTCGACATACTTCCGCTCGAGCCCACTCATGTGAGGCGGCGATAGATAGATACGCTCGGACACGAGTCCTATACCTCCAGTTGCGGCGACGTCGCGCCACGGTATCCGATCCGGCGGGCCGTCCGCAATCTCCCGGCCACGATCTCGGCTGCGACCGCGAGCCACAGCCGGGGCGGCAACGGGGGTCCCCCGGTCAACCACGACGTCCGGCTACAACCTAGGGACGGCAGGGCTTGGGCGTTCCGAGAGGGAAATCGAGGACGAACGGTGGAGCACGTGTGCGTCAGCGTTGTGTCCCGCCCTCTTGGCTCGGTATCCTTGTAGTCTGGCGTGGAGAGCATCCCCCGCCAGCCGAGCCTTGCCAAGTCGTTGCAACACAAGGACAAGCTCGGTTGGCACACCCACTCGAAGCCGCTCTTCGCTCCTCGAACGTACGGGAGTGCACCCGATGCATACGCACAAGTCCTGCTCGCGCAACCCCTTGCGGGCTCTCACCGCCCATGGGCCGAAGTGCCGGGTCGCAACCGCTCGACCAAACGAGGGCGCGCGTTCCGTTGTCGCCTCACGCACTTCGGTAGCTCGGGCCCTGGCCGCCGTCTGCGGCCTCCTCCTCCTTGCCGACGCCGCAATCGCGGACGGGCCGCAGTTCGAGTCTCCACCGGTCCACCCGATCCAGGTTTCGGCGGACGGCTCGCGACTCCTTGCCGTCCATCAAGCGGACGACCG
Organism: Candidatus Eiseniibacteriota bacterium; assembly: GCA_020633975.1. Classification (GTDB taxonomy): domain Bacteria; phylum Eisenbacteria; class RBG-16-71-46; order CAIMUX01; family CAIMUX01; genus JACKCR01. The sequence goes on from JACKCR010000003.1 coordinate 357,301, forward strand.
GTTGCTCGTCTACGATCTCGCGCAGTCTGCGGAGCCGACGCTCGAACAGGAGATCATGGTCGGACTCGAACCGGTGACGGTTCGGGAGCGCACGGCCTCCGAAGTGTGGGTGGTGAACCACCTCTCGGACTCGATCTCGATCGTCGATCTCTCGACCGGGCAGGTGACGGCAACGTTGATCGTGGGTGACGAGCCCACGGACGTGGTCTTCGCGGGGAACCCGGAGCGTGCGTTCGTCTGCGTGTCTCGGGAGCGTGTCGTGCGCGTGTACGATCCGTCGGACCTCGGCGCGCCGCCGATCGACATCCCCGTCTTGCAGGTGGATCCACTCGCACTCGCGGTCTCTCCCGATGGAGCGAGCGTGTACGTCGCGGCGCTCAACAGCGGGAACGAGACGACGACGGTGCCGCCGATGTCCGTCGAACAAGCAGGCGGGCCTCCGCCGCCGGATCCGCCGATGGGCGGAGACCTTCCGTTGCCGCCACGCGTTGCGCTCATCGTCCAGCACGACGGCACTGCCTGGCGGGACGAAGTGGGCGGTGATTGGAGCGCATACGTCCCGTACCGGGTCTACGACAACGACGTCCTCCGGATCGACGTCGCCTCCGGAACGATCGCAGAGGACTACTCCGGTGTCGGGACGACTCTGTTCGGGCTGGCGGTCCATCCGATCGACGGACGGCTCTACGTCTCGAATCAAGAGGCGCTGAACCTGGTGCGCTTCGAGCCGAAGCTCAAGTCTCGGTTCGCGGAGAACCGGGTGACGGTGATCGATCCCGGAACCGGGACGGCCGTGCCCTCGGATCTCAACTCGCACATCGATTACAACAATCCCGCCGGTTCCGAGTCGGAGCGGGCGCTCAGCCTTTCGATCCCGACCTCCATCACGGTTGGAACGGACGGCAAGGTGTATGTCGCCGCGTTCGGATCGGCAAAGGTCGGCGTCCTCGATCAGTTCGGCGTCGTCCAACGGAGGATCGACGTGGGGGACGGCCCGTGCGGCGTGGCCTTGGACGAAGCGCGGAGCCGTCTCTACGTGCTCACGCGGATCCCGGGCGGACTGGACGTCGTCGACTTGACGGACGATTCCGTCTCACACGTCGGTGTGGGGTTCGACCCGACTCCGCAGGAGATCCACGTGGGGCGGAAGCGGTTCTACGACGGCCGCGACTCGTCTGCACACGGCGACCTCTCCTGTGCGACGTGTCACGTCTACGCGGACATGGACCACGTGGCCTGGGATCTCGGCGATCCGCAGGGTGAGTTCATCGACGGGATCTCCGGTGCGTTCGCCGGATACCATCCGATGAAGGGCCCGATGATGACACAGCCGCTCAAGGGCATGGTCGACACGGACCCGTTCCACTGGCGCGGTGACCGGCCCCTTCTCTCCGATTTCAACCAGACCTTCGTGAAGCTGATGGGACGCGCGACGGAGCTCTCTACGCTCGAGTTCCTCGAGATGGAGACCTTCCTCAACGCGGTCGTCTATCCGCCGAACCCGTTCCGTCCGCTCGACGGCACGCTGCCTGACCCTGCGTCGGGGCCGAACCCGACACGGGGGGAGCAGCTCTTCCACAGTGGCAACTTGGTGGACGGCGGCGGACAGTGCTTCGAGTGCCACGAGGAACCGAGCGGCGCAAAGCGACTCGTGATTCCGTTCACTCTGCTCGGAGAGAACGAGGATCAGGATCTCGTCGTCCCGCACCTTCGGAACCAGTACGAAAAGGTCGGCTTCGATCGTGACGCCGCGTGGGCTCTGCGTGGCTACGGCTACACCCACAACGGAGTGCAGGACGACCTGCAGATGTTCTTTGGCAGCCGGGACTTCACGTTCGATACCCAACAGCAGAAGGACGACGTCGAAGCGTTCCTCCTCTACTTCGATACCGGCACGCACGCCGCGGTGGGTGCGCAGTGGACCTTCGACGGCGCAAATGAGGCCGCGGGACGGTCGCGTGTCGAGACGCTCGAAGCCGTCGCGGATCTCGGAATGATCGGACTCGTCGCCAAGGGACAGGATCTCTCGGGACAAGCGAGAGGCTGGGCCTTCATCGGCGGCGGATGGCAGCCGGACCGTTCGTCCGAGTCACCGGTAACGCTGGACGACGTGATCGACCTGGCCGGGAACGGCCGAGCGATCACCTTCACCGCCGTCTACGCCGGCTGTGAGACCCGGCTCGGCTTGGACCGCGATCTCGACGGCTACTTCGATCGCGATGAGCTCGACCTCGGCTCCGACCCAGGCGACCCAGGCTCGATCCCGGATCCGTCTTCGCTTCCGCCGATCGCCGCATCCTTCACGGACGTCAGACTCGAGCCGCTCTGGCCGAACCCTGCCTCCCGAGCCGTACGCATGGCGCTGGAGCTGAGCGTGGAGTCCCGTGTCGACGCCACGATCTACGACGTGACGGGGCGAGCGGTACGAGAACTGCTGCGAGATGAGCCCGCGCTCTCGGGCCGTAGCGAAACGACTTGGGACCTGATGGACGACGAGGGTCGGGCGGTTCCGTCGGGGCTCTACTTCGTCCGAGCGCAGGTCACCACGGAAGTTGGTGCCACTGAAACCGTGACGCGTACACGGCGTGTCGTCGTGCGTCGCTGAACCCGACCGATACGAGCGCACGGAGTGCCGTCGTGCGCCGCTGGACCCGACCGACACGAGCGCACGCCGCGTCGCTGACGCCAACCTGCATTTCTATGCAACCCTCGGTACGTCGAGACCCGGCAGACCGGCACCCGGAGGTCGAGACCCGGCACGTCGAGATCCAGCGAAGTGACGCGACCGCGAGGCATCTTCGGACGCGATTTCCCGCCGTATCTGCTCCTCTCCTGATGCGCGACTCGACGGTTCGGGTCTATCCTCCCGCCGTACGAGAAAGGGAGGTCGCAGATGTCCAAGGAAACGGTCGTTCTCGCCTACTCTGGCGGACTGGATACGAGCTGCATCTTGAAGTGGCTCGAGCTGGAAGGCTTTCGGGTCATCGCCTACATCGCGGACGTCGGACAGAAGGACGACTTCGAGGAGATCGCAGTACGCGCGCGCGCCACCGGCGCCGACGAGGTCGAGGTCCATGACCTGAAGCGCGAGTTCGTCACCGATTACATCTATCCAGCCATCCGCGGTGACGCCGTCTATGAAGGACGGTATCTCCTCGGGACGGCTCTCGCCCGGCCGATCATCGCAAAGCGCCAGGTCGAGGTCGCGAGGAAGCACGGCGCCGGATGGGTCTCCCACGGCGCAACCGGCAAGGGTAACGACCAAGTTCGTTTCGAGCTCGCCTATGCCGCACTCGCTCCTCGAATGAAGGTGCTCGCCCCGTGGAAGGAGCCTCGCTTCCTCCAGAAGTTCCAGGGTCGACGGGACCTCATCGCGTTCGCCGAGGAGCATGGCATTCCGATTCCGGTCACGCTCGAGAAGCCGTTCTCGACGGACGAGAACCTGATGCACAAGAGCTACGAGTCGGGAATCCTCGAGGACCCGATGCTCCAGCCGGATCCGTCCATCTTCACCGTGTGCAAGAGTCCGAAGGATGCGCCGGATGAGGAGACCCTTCTCGAGATCGACTTCAAGGATGGCTATCCGAAGCGCGTCCACAATCTCGCCACCGGCGAGGAGGTCTTCGATCCTCTGTCGATCTTCGAGTACTTGAACGAAGTCGGCGGACGGAACGGAATCGGCCGGATCGACATCGTCGAGAACCGGTTCGTCGGCATCAAGTCCCGCGGCATCTACGAGACGCCGGGCGGGACGATCCTCCATGAAGCACTGCGGGACCTCGAAGGGATCGCGATGGACAAGGAGGTGCTCCGCCTCCGGAACCGACTGGCACCGGAGCTCGCGGCCACGATCTACAACGGCTTCTGGTTCAGTCCCGAGATGGACTTCCTCATGGCTGCCGTGGAGAAGAGCCAAGAGCTGATCGACGGTACGGTACGACTCTCCCTTTACAAGGGGAACGTCCGCCCGGTCGGACGCACGTCTCCGAGTTCGCTCTACGACCCGGAGCTCGCGAGCATGGACATCGCCGGTGGATTCGATCAATCGGACTCCGCGGGCTTCATCCGCGTGAACGCACTCAGGCTCAAGGCGCATCGGGTCATCGTCAGGCGCGCAGGAGAGAACGCGGTCTGCCACGAGGAAGGGATCTAGCCCGCTCCGCCGCGGCGCGGCACCAAGCGTCACCGGAAAGGAACCACACCATGCAGCTCTGGCACGCGGACGGACTCACCGTGGACCAGGCCGTCCTCGAGTTCACCGTCGGGGAGGACCCGGTCCTCGACAAGGAACTACTCCCCTTCGACTGCATCGCATCGGCTGCACACGCCCGCGTGCTGGAAGAGATGGATCTCTTCGAAGGAGACGAGTTCGAGAGGATCTCCGCGGCGCTGCGTGAAGCGTTCGCGAAATCGATCAACGGTGAGATCCCGATCCCGATCGAGCAAGAAGACGCGCACACGGCACTAGAGTCGTTCCTCGTTTCGAAGGTGGGCGAAGCGGGGCTCAAGATCCACACGGGGCGCTCGCGAAACGACCAGGTGATCCAGGCACTTCGTCTCCTCGTTCGGGAACGGCTCCTGGAACTCGCGGATCGGTGTTCCGAACTCGTCGAGGAGCTGATCGAAGCGCATCACCTCCACCACCGGACGTTGATGCCTGGCTACACCCACACCCGCCAAGCCATGCCGTCCACAGTAGGTCAGCTCTTCGGTGCTGCGGCCGAAGGCGCGATTCGCGACCTCGAAACGTTGGCGCTCCCGCTCGCCAAGACGAACCGGGCCGCGCTCGGCTCGGCTTCGGGGTACGGCGTCCCGCTTCCGATGCTCCGCAAACGGATCCCCGAACTCCTCGGTCTCGACTCTCTCGACGCCAACACTCTGTTCGTCCAGAACACGCGAGGTCATCTCGAGTCGAGCGCGATCTTCTCGCTCCACCAGATGGCGATCACGCAGTCTCGCTTCGCAGCCGACCTCATCCTCTTCTCCTCGGAAGCGTTCCAGTTCTTCCAGCTCCCGGTCGCAATCACTACGGGATCCTCGATCATGCCGCAGAAGCGGAACCCGGACGTGCTCGAGCTCATCCGGGCGCTCCCAGCTTCCATGCTGGCGCGCTACGTCGAAGTCACCGGCACCCTGCACGGACTGGGATCTGGGTACCATCGCGACCTCCAACGAACCAAGGGGCCTCTCCTCGTCGCGCTCGCGGAGATGGCGCGAGTTCTGGTTCTGCTTCGAACCACCGTGCGGGAGATCGAAGTGAACGACAGCGCATGCGAGGCAGCGCTCGACCCATCCATCTTCGCCACGGACCACGTATACCGGATGGTGCTCGACGGAACCCCGTTCCGGACGGCCTACCAAGCGGTGAAGAAGGAACCGCCGGCATCTCTGGAGAAGCGAGACATCCTCGACGGACGCACCCACGTCGGCGCACCGGGCACGGATCACTCGGCCGCGTTTCGCGATCTCCTGTCCTCCGTCGGCTCGGGATTGGAACGCTTCCGCCGTGGCGCCGCCGAGGCGCGCTTGCTCGTCCAGTGATTCGCTAGAGTGGACGAGGACACAGGAACCGGTGGAACGTGAGGAGCAGCTCCCATCTCCATCGAGTGGGTGAAATGCCCCATTCCACGTCCTGCCGCCCGCCTGTACAGGCGGGTTTACGTCACGTCCAGATCTTCTGAAGTGGGTTAACCCTCCCTCGACTCAAGGAGAGCCGTCACTCCTCCGAACAATCGGAGTGTCGCAGAAGGAGGGGCGGGCGAGGCCGCGGATCTGTCGCTCCAGGTGGTGTGTCGGTCCGAATGCCGAACGTGGCACCCGGCCCATCCCCTCCGTGAATGAACAGCAGGTAGTGCATCGTATGCAGCAGGCGTCTCGCAAGGGAGGCGCGCCGGATTCGTTCCACCTCGAAGCTCTCATCACCCCTGCAGCACTCGAACGAGTTCGGCGAATCATGAGCAGCCCGGAGTCCTCTCTCGTCCCTCGAGTGTTGGCGGAAGTCGACCCTCGCTGGTCCACGCTGCTCGTCGATCACGTCGTGATCGAGAACGGCTCAACGAAGACGCTGGGTAAGGGTGGGCTCTCAACTTCACGAATCCTCGCCGTACCGATCGAGATCGACGGACGAGTCGTCGGTGCCCTCTCCGTAAGCGGGCGCGAGATCGACTACGACCCTGAGGACGCAGAACACCTCAGAGACGTCGTCGATCTCATGCTCGGCATTCCAACGGAGACCTTCGAGGAGTTCCTCCTCCCCGACCGATCGACTCCCAAGGACGACCAGATACGAACTCTCGTCGAGCACGCTCCCTTCGCGAGCGCGGTCTTCGACCTCGACATGCGGTACATCGTGTACAGCCGGCGTTGGAAGTCCGACTACGGTATCATTGGAGACCCGACCGGGCGCTCCCACTACGACGTGTTCCCCGAAATCGGCGAAGATTGGAAGGAAGTTCATCGTCGCTGCCTGAGGGGCGCGATCAAGAGCCGCGAGGAAGACCACTTCGTCCGTGCGGACGGTTCCGAACAGTGGCTCCGGTGGACAGTCAAGCCGTGGCGTACGCAGCAAGGCACGATCGGCGGCATCATCATGTGCACGGAGGACGTCACAGAATCCGTCCTCTTCCGTCGGGAACTGATCGAACACGCAGCCGCTCTTCAGTCGAGCAATGTGAAGCTCGACGCGGCACGACAGGAAGCGGAACAGGCGAGCAAAGCCAAGTCCGAGTTCCTCGCCATGATGAGCCACGAGATCCGCACTCCGATGAACGGGATCGTAGGCATGACGAGCCTACTCCTCGAGTCGTCGCTCAACCCGGATCAGCGGGACTCGGCCGAACTGATCCGTCAGTCGGCCGAGGCTCTGCTCGCGATCATCAACGACATCTTGGACGTGTCGAAGATCGAAGCGGGCAAGCTGCGTCTGGATCCGATCCCCTTCAATCTGGAACAGGCGATCGAGGACGCCGTCAGTCTCCTCATACCGCGTGTGCACGAGCAGGAGATCGAGCTTGCACTCGACTACCCGGTCGATCTGCCCCGAGGCTTCGTCGGGGATCCCGATCGGATCCGCCAGTTGGTGTTGAACCTCGCCGGCAATGCGGTGAAGTTCACCTCCGAAGGGCACGTCCTCGTGTCCGTCGAAGTAGATCCACCACGTGGTGGATCGGTCGACGTACGCATCCTCGTGGAAGATACCGGCTGCGGAATCACCGAGGACGCTCTCCCGCACCTCTTCGATAGCTTTACTCAGGCCGACATCTCGACGACGCGCAAGTTTGGAGGCACCGGTCTCGGACTGGCCATCAGCAGCAAGCTCGCCAATCTGATGGACGGACGGATCGCGGTCGAGAGCGAGGTCGGACGGGGATCGAAGTTCACGGTCCACCTTTCCCTCGGTCAGATCGTGGAGGAGACCGATGCCGGCGCGAACCACAGCTTCTTCGCCCGCGGGAAGGGAGAACGGCTTCTTCTCGTCACCAGCCACCCGGTGCTCCAGTCGGTCATCAGTCGACAGATGACCGCTGCGGGATACGAGGTGGAGTCGATCTCGTCCCCGGAACTCGCCATGGAGCGCGTACTAGCCGGAGCCTCGGGCAGGATGGCGCCGGTCGAAGTTCTTCTGCTCGATCACGAACACCAGTCGACACGAGCACGCGACGAGGAAAGTGCCGATGTGGTCGTGGTTGCTTCCCGTGTCTGCGATGAACTTCCGACACTTCCGGTCATCGTCTTCACCACAGATACATACGTACGTCCCTGTCCGGTCGTACTCGAGCTGATGCTGAAGCCCGTTCGAATCGCCAAACTCCTGACAGTCACGCGACTCCTCATCGACTCCGCAGCCGCCTTCCGAGCCACCCGGCTGTCGTGCACGAACGGCGGCGAGCCGATCTGCGGCGACGCATGCCGGTTCCACGGCGAGAACGCCGCGTGCCAGCTCGCATGGACACCGACGCCGCTTCCCAAGACCGATACGGAGGAGAAAGAGAGGGTCGCTCGGACCCTCAAGGCGCTCCCCGAGGCGTCCCGTATCCGCGTCCTCGTCGCGGAGGACAACCTGGTCAACCAGAAGGTGGCTCGGCGGATGCTCGAGAGCCTCGGATGTGGTGTCGAAGTCGTGAGCGACGGCCGAGAGGCGATCACTCGCACCGGCCAGACCGGATTCGACCTGATTCTGATGGACTGCCGGATGCCGGAGGTCGATGGCTACACCGCGACCGCGGCCATCCGGAAACGGGAAGGGAGCCGGCGTCACACGCCGATCGTCGCTCTCACTGCCAATGCAATGGCAGGCGACCGGGAGCTCTGCATCGCGGCAGGTATGGACGACTACTTGAGCAAGCCGATCCGTCCGGAGGAGCTGGCCATCGTCCTGGACCGCTGGATCCCGGCGAACCGCAAGTCAGCCTAGCCGGCTCGGCCGCAGCACGGATCGTGGTCGTGGACTTTCGACCCGAGTCGCCGAATGGCCCGCCGCGCCCCATGACGTGCCCAGCCTGTCCACGACGTCGAGTTCGAGGTCGCCGGGAACCTTCCCATCGCCAAGCTATGACCGAGCGTGGTAGTCTCTCCCGGCCGGGTTGTAGGGAGGAGGTGCTGACCGATGAGGATCGCCGCCGCTCGGAGAGCTGATCTGCTCTCACGCGCATCCTCGACGCATCGAAAGCTGCACCACCCGCCTTCCCCCTTTGATCTCTCCCAGTTCCCGGTATCTCTTTCACCCCGCACACCCTCGCATCTCGAAGTGCAACCGCTGGCTCTGAGCAGCCGTGCCGGATCGAGAGTCGAACGGGCGGATTCCTTCCCGACTTCATCCCTGGGGACCTCGCATGGAGTACTTCGATAGTTCCCGGCTCAATGCCCTCGTCTTGCTCGTCCTTTTTTGCGTCTTCGTGCTCGCGTTCATCCAGCGCGCTCGCTCCGGCGGGAATCTCTTCATCCGGCGGATCGCCGGACTGAACGCGATCGAAGAAGCGGTCGGCCGCGCCACCGAACTGGGCAAGAAGGTCCTCTACGTTCCAGGGATCATGTCGATCGACGAGAACCAGACGATCGCATCTCTCGCCGTCCTGTCCCACGTCGCCGGACTCACGGCGCGTTACGGTGCCGAGCTGGACGTCCCGAACAAGGACCCGCTCACATTCGCTTCCGCGCGCGAGACCGTGAAGGAGGCGTACCTCCACGCCGGCCGTCCTGACCTCTACAGCGACACGATGGTCCACTACGTGACCTACGACCAGTTCGCGTACACCGCGGCCGTCTCCGGCACCATGGTTCGGGAGAAGCCGGCCGCGAACTTCCTGATCGGCTCGTTCTATGCGGAGTCCCTGCTGCTAGCGGAGACCGGCCAGGCCAGCGGCGCCATCCAGATCGCGGGGACGGCAGAGGTGGCGCAGCTACCGTTCTTCGTCTGCGCCTGCGACTACACCCTGATCGGAGAGGAACTCTACGCCGCAGGAGCCTACCTCTCCCGTGAGCCTGCCATGCTCGGCAGCATCAAGGGGCAGGATTGGACGAAGGCCGCCGTGGCACTCGTCATCGTGCTTGGCGCGATCTTCGAGTCGATCCACATCTTCCCCGGCCTCAAGTCCTGGATCGGGATCAACTAGGTAGTCAGGCAATCGGAAGCACAGGCCGGACACCCGCTGCTCCGGCAAAGAGGGTCTCGAGATGTTCTTGAAGGTCAGACTCCCCATTCTCCTCACGTTCTTCGCCGGACTCATTCCGATCGTCGCGTTCTTCTTCAAAGACGGCACACCGTACGTCAAAACACTCAGTAGCTCGCTCGAGCAGGACATGGTCATCGTGTCCGGGTTCGCGCTCCTTCTCGGTGTGGTCAACGTCGTCCAGGGGAACGTGAGAAAGATCGAGAGACGGGAGAAGGGCTGGTTCTACGCCATCGTTCTCCTGGCGGGAATGGCGTTCATGGGACTCTTCGGGGCCGCTGGCGCGATGCGACTCTTCGGCCTCCCGGGGATCGGGATGATGGCGGACGGACGGCCGACTCCATTCCAATGGGGCTCGCTCTATCTCTTCACACCGCTCCAGGCCACGATGTTCGCGCTCCTCGCCTTCTATATCGCCTCCGCTGCGTTCCGGGCATTCCGGATCCGGAACGTGGAGGCCACCATCCTCTTGGTCGCGGCCGTCTTCGTCATGCTGGGACGCATCCCGATCGGAGAACCGCTCTTCGGACCGATCACCGAGTGGATGATGCAGGTCCCGAACGGTGCTGCCCAGCGTGGGATCATCATCGGCGCAGCACTCGGCGCTGCATCGCTCTCGCTGCGCGTCATCCTCGGTATCGAGCGGTCGTACCTCGGCCTGGACAAGAGCGAGTAGGAGGAACCCAATGAGCAACCTCGCCAAACTGACCTCGATCGATCGGCGCTGGATCTTCCTACTCATCGGCCTCGGGACCCTCATCCCAGTACTCCTGCCGATCGGGTTTCCCGTCCGCGTCACTGCGCCGGTGAAGCAGATCTACGACAAGATCGAGACGCTCGGGCCGAACGACGTCGTCGTTCTCTCCTACGACTACGGCCCCACGACCGGAGCAGAGAACGATCCGATGACGGATGCGATTCTCCGTCACTGCTTCTCGCACGACGTCAAAGTGATCGCCCTGGCTCTCTACCCCCTCGGCGGTCTCACTTCACTCACCGCCTCGATCGACCGGATCACGGCGGAGTTCCCGGATCTCGAGTACGGGGTGGACTACGTCAACCTGGGATACAAGGACGGCGGACAGGCCACGATGAAGCTCCTCGCCGAGGACTTCTCCGGCGCCTTTCCGAACGACACGCACGGAACCCCGCTCTCCAACCTTCCGCTCATGCAGCAGGTGAAGGGCGCTCGGAACGCACAGTTCGCGATCTCCGTCGCCACCGGGATCTTCGGCGAGTGGTGGGCCAACCTGATCAACGCTCAGTACGGACTCCCGATCGCCGTCGGCTGCACTGCGGTTTCGGCCCCCAAGTACTACGCCTATCTGGAAGCCGGGCAGATGCTCGGCCTGATCGGCGGACTCAAGGGAGCGTCCGAGTACGAACAGCTGGTGAAGGACAACTACCCGAATACGCGCGAGGCCTACGCAAACCCGATGCTCCAGACCGCGAGCAAAGGCATGGACGTGCAGACCATCGACCACCTCATCATCATCGCGTTCATCGTGATCGGAAACCTTGCGTACTTCGCCGACCGTCGGGCCAAGCGGGCCTAACAGAGGAGCAGGTCGATGACTGGCATGGAACTCTTCGGAACCTGGATTGCCGCGCTCCTCACGCTCTGCCTGATGAGCTTCCTCTACAAGGACAACCCACTCTTCCGCTTTGCGGAAGCACTGTTCGCGGGCGTCTCCCTCGGGTACTACATCGGGATCACGATGGATCAGACCCTCCGCCCCAACCTCTTCGAGCCGCTCCGCGACTCCGGGCTCACGCTGGAGACGGGTCATCTCCTCTTCGCGGGGCTCGTCGGACTGAACCTCTACACCCGCTACGTCCCGAAGATCGCGTGGTTCGCACGCTCCTCGCTCGCGATCTACGTCGGCTACTACGTCGGCATCAACATGGTGCAGAAACTCCAAGGCGAGGTGCTACCGCAGGCCGCGGCGACCATGGTCGATCTCACCGGTGGAGGAAGTCCGACGGACGCGCTCAACGCGCTCGTCGTCTTCATCGGAGTGCTCACCGTGCTCATCTACTTCTTCTTCTCCGTCGAGCACAAAGGCGTCTTCGGAAAGGCGAGCCGAGTCGGGATCTGGTTCCTGATGTTGGGATTCGGCGCTGCGTTCGGATACACGGTGATGGGACGTATCTCCCTCCTCATCGGACGGATCAACTTCCTCGTCATCCAGTGGATCGGCGGAACCCTTCAGGCGCTAGGGATCGGCGGATAAGGGCGCGGGTGCGGCGAGCGCAGCTGTCGCACCGAACGCAGCCTTCGCACCGGACGCACCGAACGCAGTCGACACAGTGGACACATCACCTTCGACCACAAGCGAAACGGCCCTGGGACCTCCGATGGATCCAGGGCCGTTTCTCTTTGCGGTCGCCTACGCTTCGTCAAGGGAGAGGCCGTGCTCGCGCCCCGTCCCTATCCCTACCAGGTGTAGGTCACCTCGAATGCACCGGAGACGGACGTGTCGGTAGGCTCACCATCGCTGTCCACGAACACGTCCCGATCGCTCATGTCCATGCGGACCTCGAGTAGAGCTCCAACGCCCTCTCCGAGCACGAAGGTCGGAGACACCGTGATGGACTGGCGGGTCTCGCCAGGATCGTCACCGACAGCGGGCATGTAGCCGAACGCGAAGCCATCGGGGTCATCGAACCAGTCGAGACGCGCCGTGACGCCAAGCACGTCGTTCACGGTCGCGTGAGCCATGAGGAGAAACGCCGTCCAGTCGAAGTCCGCACCGCCGTGCTCGGCGGAGCCGAGGTTGAACTCTCCACCGAAGAGGATCCGGTCCAGCGAGTAGGACGCATCGACATCGATCACTGTCCGCTTCAACGTCGCGGTCCCCTCGTCGTCCAAGTCTTCCTTGCCGGTCAGAGCGCTCAGCCCGGCAACCAAGCCCTCCCGAGCGAAACCGGCACGACCGCCCCAAGTGACATTTCGACTCGCGGTCTGACGGTCCCAACCGTTCGAAACGTGAGCGATCACGTCGAACCCGCCCTCGAACGTCTTCGCCGCCGAGAGCCCGGTCAGGTTGGTGGGCAGACCGTAGTCGAAGACGAGGGAGTGACTGAACTGGTAGACGTCCGTGGGATCCAGGAGTTCGAATCCAATCGGGGCGTTGAACTTCCCGAACGTCAGCACCCAGTCGGGCGCTGGCGAATAGGTCGCGAACGCCTGCTCGACTTGTGCGACGAAGCCTTCTCCGTCCTTCACCCACTCGAGATCCGCGCGAAGCCCGGCTTGTTCCGTCGCCTCGTGCTCCACGTCCACCTCTACCTGGTCGAGTCCGAACTCGCCATTGTTCCCCGAAAACTCGCCGAAGTAGGACGCGTCGACGAAGCCCGAGATCGTCGTGTTGCCCGCAAAGGCGCCCGCGACGCCAAATGTCGCACATGCGGTGACCGCACAGAGTAGAGACACCGTCTTCTTCATCAGATACCCCCCGCACCGAGCGGGCAGAGCAACGTCCTGCGCCCCACCCGCCTCGGCATTGAATCCAGCGCGACTGCGCGCTACGAAACGTATGCGACTTCGCCGTGGAGCGACTCGTCGAGCGTGCTCTCCATCTGTTCCGTAGTGCGAACCTTCGTGATCCGATCGATGATCCAGAGCATCGCCCAAGTGAAGGCAAATGCATAGACACTAGAGCCGGCCACCGCAGCGACCTGCTTGCCGAAGAAGGCCGTCCCTCCGAGGAGGAGCCCGTCGGCACCTGCAGCATTGATCGCAGTCGAACCGAAGACGCCGAGCAGGATGATTCCGAGAGCTCCTCCCACACCGTGGACGCCCCAAACGTCTAGGGCGTCATCCCAGCCGAGGTGGTTCTTCAGCTCGACTGCCAAGTAGCAGACGAGTCCCGCGGCGATACCGATCAGCGCAGCGCCCCAGGTCGGAACGTAGGCTGCGGCCGGTGTGATCGTTGCGAGCCCGGCCACTGCGCCGGTGAGAAGACCGACGAAGCGAGGCTTCCGCACCCGACTCCACTCGATGACGAGCCAGGTAATGGCTGCGAAGCTGGCGGCGATGTCTGTGTTGAGGAAGGCGAGCGACGTGATCTGATCGACCCGAAGCTGGCTACCTGCATTGAAGCCGTACCAACCGAACCAGAGGAGTCCCGTTCCCAACGCGACGAGCGGGATCGAGTGCGGGCCCGATTCCGCGACACGGCGCTTCCCAACGTAGAGCACCGATGCCAGTGCAGCCATTCCGGCGATGTTGTGGACGGCGATACCGCCGGCGAAGTCCAGAACTCCCCACTCCGCAAGGAGCCCGCCGCCCCAAATCATGTGGACGAAGGGGAAGTAGACCGCCAACAGCCAAACCACGAGGAAGATGAGGTAGGCGGGGAACCGAACCCGGTTGCTGAAGGCGCCGGTGATGAGCGCCGGCGTGATGATCGCGAACATCATCTGGTACGCGATGAACACGAGCATCGGGATCTGGCCGTCACCGAACGGCGTCGTCGGATCGATCCCACGCAGGAAGGCGTGGTCCAGGTTTCCGATGACGCCCCCTTCCCCACCCGAGAAGCAGAGGGAGAACCCGACGGCGTACCAGAGAATCGTCGTCACACCCATCGAGACGAAGCTCTGGATCATGATCGAGAGTACGTTCTTGCGACCTACCAAGCCGCCATAGAAGAAGGCCAGACCTGGCGTCATGAGCATGACGAGGCTGGTCGCGACCAACATGAACCCGGTGTTCCCGGTATCGAACATGGATGACTCCTCTCCGCAGGTTCCAACGATCCACATTCCTGCAGTACGAAGCTCCTCCTGCCGGGGTCAACGATCAATCGGGAGGATCCTGAATCTCGGGTCGGGTATCTCCTGACCCCCTAGGTCAGGGATTTCCGGGGGGAGGGTTGTCGATCGAGCTCGGCCTGGGATAGCGTCGTTCCATGTCCGAAACCGTCCAACATCGGCTAGAGGAACGAGTGAAGGAACTATCGGCCCTCCACCAGACGGCCCGGCTCCTCCAGTCTTCCGAACGCCCGATGGACGAGGTCGTGCAGGATGTCGTCGAGATCCTGCCGTTCGCATGGCAGCACGCCGACGTCGCGGCGGCACGCATCCGATTCGGGCGTCGGTCGTGGGCGACACGCGGATTCGAAACCAGTGCGTGGACTCAGAAGGAGGACTTTTCGATCCCGCAGGGTGAGTCCGGATCGATCGAAGTCGTCTATCTAGTAGAGAAGCCCCCCGCGGACGAGGGGCCGTTCCTCTTGGAGGAACGGGACCTGATCCGCTCCCTCTCCGAGCTCCTCCGCGCGTTCTTCCAGCGACAACGGGACGCCACCCTCATCCGGGACGCCAACGAGAGGCTCGAGCGGCTGGTCGCGGAACGCACCGCGAGCCTACGTCGTCTCGCTTCCGAAGTGTGTCTGGCGGAGGAGCGGGAGCGTCGACGGATCGCCGAAGGTCTCCATGACCACCTGGGACAAGCGCTCGCCGTGATGAAGATCCGGCTGAGGCAGCTCCGCGGAGATGCCGTCCTCGGCGGGCACGGCTCCGCACTCGACGAACTCGTGGCGCTGAGTGAACAGGCGATCCAGTACTCACGCGAGTTGACCTTCGAGCTCTCCCCGCCGGTCCTCTATGAGCTCGGCCTCGGCCCTGCACTCGAATGGCTGGGGGAGGAGACCGGGAAGAAGAACCGGATCGACATTCGCGTACGGGACCGAGTGCGACACCCTCTTCCCGGGGACCTCAAGGTGATGCTCTGGAAGTCTGCTCGTGAGCTGCTCCACAACGTCCTCAAGCATGCCGAGGCCCGCCATGTGAAGATGACCCTCTCGAAGCAGGACCGCAGGGTCGTCCTCGAAGTGGAAGACGACGGAACCGGCTTCGAACCCGCCCAGGTGCGTCCAGACTCGGACGATCGATTCGGACTCTTCTCCATCGAGGAGCGGATCCGCCAACTCGGGGGCCGGATGGAGATCGAGTCTGCGCTGGGCCGCGGCACATTGGTCCGCCTCGTTACCGGCGAAGTCTTGGAGGAAGGTCGATGATCACGATCCTGCTCGCGGACGATCACAAGATCTTCCGGGACGGACTCCGTCCCCTCTTCACGGCGCAGCCAGACATGGAGGTGGTCGCGGAGGCCGAGAACGGTCGTGACGCCCTTCGCCTGGCCGAAGAACTCAGGCCGACGGTCGCGGTCCTCGACATCTCGATGCCCGAGCTGAGTGGACTCGAGGTCACGAGAAGCCTCTCGCAACGCGCTCCCGACGTGCACGTGATCATCCTGTCCATGCACAGCGACCGCCGGTTCGTGGTCGAGGCCCTCCGGTCGGGAGCTCGTGGATACCTGCTCAAGGACTCGGGCTTCGAGGAGCTGGTCCACGCCATCCGCTCCGTGGTCGACGGCGGCGTCCATCTCGGAAGGGCCGTGAGCGAACAGGTCGTCCAGGACTACGTCGCCCTGGCCCGCGAAGAGGAGCCCGGGGTCGCGCAGCCACTCTCGGCTCGGGAACGCGAGGTGCTTCAGCTGCTCGCGAACGGGCTCGCCACGAAGGAGGTCGCGGAGCGACTCCACCTGTCCGTCAAAACCGTCGAGTCCCATCGGAAGGCGGTGATGGACAAGCTCGAGATCCACAACATCGCGGAGCTGACCAAATACGCGATCCGCACGGGCCTGACCGAGATCGAGTAAGTCGGGGCCGGGCGGTTGCGGCCAACACAGTCGCAACTATCTATAAATACAGCAACTTACCTCGACTTGGCCCCCAAACTCCAGGACCGGCCCCGCCTGTCCACCGGCATGTCGTGGGCCCGAGCCCGGTTGCGACACGGCCGTCCACGATCCTCCGGCTACGATCTCGGCAGACGCCCCGGGCCCAGATGGCCAGACATGGCAAATCGTTGACAACCAGGTCCTTACGGAACCCGGCCACGGCGCGACGGTATGAGTCCATAGCATCACTTCGGGCATCCTCAGGGTGACGAATTCCGCCCGGAATGACTCTTAGTTGATGTGGGCAGAAATGGGCGAGGCTGCCTATACTGCCCAAGGCTCGTCGGGAGCGTCGTAGAGTCGATCCTCCGCGCTCCACCGACTCGAACCGATAACTAGATCGTTGGGACAGAGGGGCGGTCGGCACCGCACCTTCGAGGACAACCTCCACTCCCCGGAAGCAGAAGGAACGTCGATGACCACAGAGACCCCGATGTCGGCGAAGGACTTCGTCGACTGGCCAAAGCTCGTCGCTCCATACACGAAGCCCGACCGGAAGAAGAGCGTCCTTCAGGTCGTCGACTCTTTCAGCGGCTTCTTCCTGACCTGGATCGCGATGTACTTCGCCTACGTGCACGTGGGCTACTGGTTGACGCTTCTCCTCGCCGTTCTCGCCGCGGGCTTCCTCGTCCGGATCTTCATCATCCAACACGATTGTGGTCACGGTTCGTTCTTCAAGTCGAAGAAGGCGGCCGACACGATTGGATTCATTTGCGGCGTTCTCACGCTCACGCCCTACAAGCATTGGCGGAAGAGCCACGCGATCCATCACGCGCACCATGCAGAGCTGGAGGAGCGCGGCGTAGGTGACGTGTGGACTCTGACGATCGAGGAGTATCAGGAGCTCTCGGGTACGATGAAGGTCGTCTACCGGGTCTTCCGGAATCCGTTCTTCCTTTTCTTCCTGGCCGCGCCGTTCCACTTCCTCGTCCTCAACCGGATTCCGCTCGGAAGCAAAGTGGGAGAGGTCGATGGAGAGTTCCGCTCCCTCTGGTACACGAACCTGGCCATCGCCGTGTGGGTGGCCGTGGCGAGCTACTTCATCGGCTTCTGGACGGTGCTCGCGATCTCGGTGCCGATCATGCTCATCGCGAGCGCTGCGGGAACCTGGCTCTTCTACGTTCAGCACCAGTTCGAGCGTACGTACTGGGAGCACACCCCCGAGTGGAGCTACGTGCTTGCGGCCATGCAGGGAAGCTCCTACTACAAGCTCCCGCGGGTTCTTCAGTACTTCACCGGAAACATCGGATTTCACCACATCCACCATCTCAGCCCGCGCATCCCGAACTACTTGCTCGAGCGCTGTCACAACGAGAATCCGATCTTCCAACGGGTAGCGACCCTCGGTATCCGCGAGAGCTTCGCCACCGCGAACCTCGTCCTCTGGGATGAGGACAATCGCCGGCTGGTGAGCTTCCGGGAGGCGTTCGCGACTGCGCCGCGTACGGCTCGGGAAGCAGCGAAGGCAGCGGCCCGGAGTGCGGCGGAGCGCGCGGGTCGTGCCGCCGAGTCGAAGAAGGCGGCGGCCAAGGCGGCGGCCTCGAAGGCCGCGCGGGCGGCAGAGGCGAAGAAGGCCGCGGCTGCACGCGCGGCGGCGCCGATCGTCGCGAAGGCGCACGCGGCTGCAGAGACCCAGAAGGCGGCTGCGGCCGCGGCTGCAGCCGCGGCCAAGCCGATCGTGGACTCGGCAACCGCTCGCTCGAAGCCTGCTCCGGGCACCGCTCAGTAGTCAGCATCCACGGGATGGCTCGAGATCGCCGGTGCTCGCACTGGTGTAGCTCGAGCCAGGGCAGCCTGAGCTACGGGTAGCCGGAACGAAACCTACCGACGACCTCGACGACGCTGCGGACGACGGCCATAGTCGCTTCGGGCGTCGTCTTCCGTAGAGGCTACGAGCACCCGCACGCGGTCGTCCCGCTCCTCACTTCGCACAAGCTCCACGTCACCTCGACCACGCCGCGGATCGCGGCCTCCGTTGCGACGGGGAGTCGTGTCTGCCGCGTGACGGGCCCCCTCCCCGCGGCGACGCCGATCACCGCCGTTTCGTGGTGCCCGTTGCTCGGAGCCATGAAGACGCTCCTGCAGACGAGCGTCCGTCGGCTGTCCGCGGCGCGTTCGGCCCCCACCGGCCGAGCGGGCGGAGACTCTTGCCGTCGAGCGATCGGCTGGCCTATCTCCCACGGCTCTCCGCGGTGTCCGTTCACTCCGTGAAGACCGTCCATTCCGCGGGGTGCGTTCACCGCGCGGTTTCCGTTCGTTCTGCGACGTGCGCTCAGAACTCCTGCCGTTTCGTGTCGCCTCCGACGATCCCCGGGCACGACGGCGAGATGGGCGCGCGCTCGGCTCACTGGACTCGTCGCGTCCTTCGAGGTCCCTTGGGCCGCGTGGCGACGACAGAGCAGCCGCCGCCTGCACTTGAAACAGCTCCGGAAGCGGAAGTCGCTCGATCCGGGCATTCGTGGTTCGTTCGATCTGACGGAGGACGTCGGCATCCTCGGACATCACGAATGTCACGGCACGACCGGTCTTCTGTGCGCGCCCTGTCCGTCCGATCCGATGCGTGTAGGCTTCCACCGTATCGGTGATGTCGTAGTTGATGACCTGAGCGATCTCCGCGACGTCGATACCGCGTGCCGCGATGTCGGTGGCAACGAGAACGTCGATCTTCGTGCCCTTGAAACCGGTGATCGCCTCGTCTCGTTGATTCTGGGAGAGGTTGCCCTGAAGGGCGGCCACCCGGTGCCCGGCGCGGGAGAGCTTCCGAGCCAACGCCATCGCCCGGTGCTTCGTCCGAGTGAAGACGAGCACCTTCTCTCCTCTGAGGTCTTGCATCAACGCGACGAGAAGAGCGGTCTTCTCTGGAGCGGAGGTGACTTCGTAGAGCCCCTGCGTAACGGTCTTCGCAGGTTCCACGCGGCCGATCCGGACCTCGACCGGATCCCGAAGCGCGCTCGATGCGAGTCCGCGGATTTCGGTGGGCATGGTCGCCGAGAAGAGGAGCGTCTTCCGGTCTCTCGGAAGGTATCCGAGGATCTTCCGTACGTCGGGAAGGAAGCCCATGTCCAGCATGTGGTCGGCTTCGTCGAGTACGGCAGTCCGGACCTGTGAGAGATCGACCACCCGGTCGCCGTAGAGATCGAGGAGGCGACCCGGACACGCCACGATGATATCGACTCCGCGACGGAGTGCCTGGATCTGCGGCACCTTGCTCACTCCACCGTACACAGCGAGCGTACGCAGCTTCGTGTAGCGCGCGAGGGAGTCGAGCGACTGGCGGATCTGTTCCGCGAGTTCGCGAGTGGGCGCGAGAACGAGCGCGCGGGGTGCGCGACGATCTCGCCCTGGGCGGGTCAGCAGATCCTGGAGGATCGGTAGCCCAAACGCTGCCGTCTTCCCCGTGCCGGTTTGGGCCAGCCCAACCACGTCACGTCCGGAAAGGACGACGGGGATGGCTTTCTCTTGGATCGGGGTCGGCTCGGTGAATCCGTTGGTCGAGATGGCTTCGAGGAGACGGGAGTCGAGACGGAACTGGTCGAAACTCAAATGCAGATACTCCTTGGGCTCCAGTGAGCCACATCCTTCTCAGCTCGGACACGCTACGAAAAAACGTATCGGACAATGCTACTAGCTCCTGGAGCGCACGGGTTAGAGGATTCTGTTGGACGACCGTTCCCGTTGACCTAACAGACGCGGCGCCAGTACTCTGACCGAGGCGATGTCCCTCGCCCAACCCCCTACGGCCCACCGTCCTGGGCCGCATCGCGGGGGCAAAGGGGAGCCAGACTCCTCGGGAACCCGAACGGGCAAACGGCCGCTATCGCTCACGGCGAGAGTGGGCCGATGATGTCGTCATTCGGTGGCGCTTCTCGGTGGACGGGTCGAGCAGGCGTCACGAACCGAATGAGGCGTCCTCGATGACTCGACAGTCCCACCTCAAGAAGCAGATCCGCGCACGCATGGAGAAGACCGGCGAACGCTACAGTACTGCGCGCGCGCACGTCCTCGGCTCCTTCGATCCAACCACGACCGATGCGGCCAGCGAGCCTGCTCCCGGAATGCACGACTCCTATCTTCCCGGCGTCCGTCGCGACACGACTGCGGCGACGAACCTCCTCCGTTCGATCGGCGTCAGGAACCCGCACGGCGACACACCGCTCAGCGAAGCCATGTTCACTGGGATCGCCGGCGGCGTCGGCTTCCTCTACATCGTCTTCGAGTATCCGAACATGCCTCCGCTGCTCTCCGTGCTCATGCGCTACGACACCGCGGCCGACCAGTTCGCGATCACGGGACTGCGTCGTCTCGGACTCGGGCTCGAAGTGAGCGAGACGACGAGTGCGGCCAAGGCCCAGAAGACTCTCGACGCCGCACTTTCGGAAGGTCGGCCTGCGCTCTGCGTCGTCGACCTGGCGTCGTTGGGTGGCGCCACGCTCCCTGGAACGATGGCGGGGATGGCCCCGACCGTAGTCGTCGTCACGGAACGCAATGGGGACGACTACGACGTCGACCTCGGGCTCGGCGGGCCCTTCCGGATGACTGCACCGGAACTGGCCCGGGCGAGAGCATCGTACAAGCAGGCGAAGCACCGGATGGCCGTGGCCACTCGGCCGGAGGAAGTGGTCGACCTCGCCATCGTGGTAGACGAAGCGATCGCGGCCACCATCGACCGGTACGAAAACGCACCCTACAAAGGATTCGCGTCGAACTTCGGGTTCGCCGGAATGCGGAAGTGGGTACGTCTTCTCACCGATCCGAAGGACAAGAAGGGCTGGCCGACGATCTTCCCCGAGGGCGAGCGCGCGTGCATCGCACTTCGTCGAGCGTATCAGGGCCTCGAGTACGAAATGACACCACCCGCGGGAGGACGGGGGATGTACGCCGCATTCCTCCGCGAAGCCGCCGCCCTCACCGGGTACGCTCCGTATGCGTCAGCAGCGGAAGCGTACGACCAGGCCGCGAGCGCCTGGACTCGCGTGTCGACGTTCATCGCGGAGTGTGACGTCCCTGAGGTGGCGACGGGGTGCGAGATGCTGGACGCGTACGCGGAACTCCTCGACGAACAGGCCGGGCTAGCCCAAGCGCAAAAGGCCGCAGACCGCGTCACGGAGTCGACCCGGGGAGGGACGCTCCCCAAAGCCAAGGCGCTGGAGATCTACGCAGCGCTCGCGGGACATGTCGAGGCAGCAATCGAAGCGGAGGAGGAAGCGGTGCGTACCCTTCGGGAGGCGAGGGCCGGCAGGTAGCGGCCCTCGTCACCAGAACCCTCAGTCGAGATGGAGGAGGATCGTCGTTCCTTCGCCATCGGGGCCGGGCTTCAGACTGACCCGGCCCATCGGCGCAACGCCGCCGGCCTCTTTGAACACGACCACCTGCGCCTTCGTACTCGCCCGCATGCTCTGGAAGACGCCGAAGTTTCCCTTCCCCAACTCGGACTCGTAGTAGTCACCCACTTCCTGGATCGACTTCGCGGTGTCCCAACGGAACTGGTCCGTGCGTGGTACTTCGGGATTGGGTGCAGCGCCGGGGAAGATCGGGAAGCCCTTGGGCAAAGCCGCAGCTCCGCGCCCTTGGACTTGGCGACTCCCTTCGGAAACGCGGTTCTTGGCCATGTCGGCCACGTCCTGCGCTTGCTCGATCGCGTTCTTGTAGGCGTCCGCCGTGTCTTCGGGCTTGGGGTCGTCCTTGGAGCAACCGACGACCACGAGTGCCGTGAGGGCGAGCCAGAACAGCTTTCGCATCCGAGAACCTCCTTGTTCTGGGCTGAAACGTTCGGCGAAGGCTACTCCGACCGCCCGTTCCAGTCCAGCCTAGGGAGGCCCAGACCGTGTCGATCCGACTCGGCGAAGAGGCGCAGCGCCTCCCGACGCCTTACCCTGACGTCCTGGGGACAATGAGGACGGGTCACCGGAGAACGACGGATCTCCAGGCCTCTTCCCCATCCGTCCGCACTCTCACGTAGTAGACGCCGGACGCCACTCGTCGGCCTTGTTCGCCCGTCCGGTCCCAATGCACCGCGTGCGGACCTTCGGAGAGGACGGCGTCCAGCAGGGTGACGACGCGAGCGCCCGACACGTCGAACACCGCTACCTCTGCGCTCCCGCTCTCCAGCGCCCGAAACCGGATGTCGACCTGGGAAGACGCCGGGTTCGGTCCGAGCCGGAGTTCGAGACGGCTCTCGTCGCTACTGGACGGTACGGGTTCACTGTCCGGGGCGGACGCAGGATCGGTCGCGCCGGAGATGACGTAGACCTTCCCTCGATCGACGCCCGCGCCGTCGTGTTGGGTCGCCGAGACGACGAAGTCGGGTTCTCCGTCGCCGTTGAGGTCTCCGGCTCCCACCGTCGAGTATCCGAAGCGGTCCCCTTCGAGCGTGTTGTGGATCGTGCGAAGAACGCTGCCGTCGGCTCCGGAGAAGACGTACGTCGTCCCTGCAAACTCCGCGTTCGCCGGATCCAGGAAGGCGGAGTAGACCAGGTCCGCGTGTCCGTCATGGTTCACGTCTCCGCACCCGCGTCCTACGCCGAGACCAGATCCTGCTTCACCGCGGAAGATGTGGAGAACGTGGCCGTCTGCCCCGGAGTAGACGTACGCCTTCCCGGAGTTCGCGCCGTTCTCCGAATCCTGCACGTCTCCGACGCAGATGTCGGGCACTCCATCCGCGTCCACGTCACCCGGCCCTTTCGCGAACAAGGCACCGTAGAAAGCACCGGTGGAGTCTGCCTCGAGCGGAGCGAACGGGAAGAGTTCGCCGGTCGCGCCGCTGTAGACGTACGCTCGACCGTGATCGCCGACGCCTGCGCGCGGCGCTCCGACGATGAAGTCGGCGTGACCATCGGAATCCAGATCCCCGACGCCGCCCACGCCGAAGCCGAAGAGGTCGATCGGCGCTTCGCCGTTCAGGACCCAGAGGTACTCGTCCCAGTTGGCGCCCGACACCACGTAGACCTTTCCCGCGAGCCCGTTCGGACCCACTGCGATGAGTGCCGAAATGAGAAAGTCCGGTGTCCCGTCCGCGTTGACGTCACCGACACCAAGCGTCTCGAAGCTACCCGCGCCCCCTACTTGAGCCCCGGCACCGCCCCCGAGTTGAGCTGACGACCACGCATGAAGAGAATCGCCCGTCGCACCGGAGTAGAGAATCGCTTCACCCGGTCCAAAGTACTGAGAGAAGTTGATCGACCGGGGACGGGCGATCAGGTAGTCGGGAACGCCGTCGTTCGTGACGTCGCCGACGTTTGCGATCTCGTAGCCGAGAAACTCGTTCGCAGCGTTCCCTTCGTGGGTACGGAGAAGGACTCCGGTCCTTCCCGAGAAGATGTAGACCTTACCGGAGTCCTCCCCGTTCCCGTCGTGCCGCGGGACGCCGACCCCGATGTCCGCGACCCCATCCGAGTCGATGTCACCGAACATCCGGTTGACGAAGCCAAACTGATCGCCGTCGGCCTCTCCGTCCCAACTGAAGAGCAAGTTCACGGGCTCCACGAACTGGGCCTCGGCGACACTCACGGCCAGAACCGAGGTGAGAGCGGCCAGGACCAAGGTGAGGGCGCCAACGAAGAGGAGTGAGCGGCGGAACGAGCGACGGCAGCACGAGCGGCCGCAGAACGCTGCCGTGCGGTGGACGCGATTGGACATGGAGCCTCCAGAGATGCGATGAGACTGGTGCCCCGGCAGGGGTCGCGCTGGGCGCGAGTTCGTCATCGAACTGGTATAGACCGACACCAGCACAGACCTGACACCGCGCGGACACTTTTTTCGTCGAGTCGCCGTTCGGGTCGGGTATCCTCATATCAACCCGCTCAACCTGCCGGTCGCGCGTTCCTCGCCTCGAGGCACCACCTCGCATGGAATGGAAGACGACCCGCCTGTCCCTTCTCGACCGTCTCGCAGACCCGACCGAAGCCTCGGCTTGGCGCGAGTTCGATCACCTCTACGGCGAACCGATCCTTCGCTGCGCGCTCCGATCCGGACTGCAACTCGCTGATGCGGAAGACGTTCGTCAGACCGTGCTCCTCGGGCTCGTCTCCGCCATGCCACGATTCCGCTTCCGTCCCGATCTCGGACGGTTCCGCAGCTACTTGGGACGAAGCGTCACGAATGCGGTCACAAGGCAGCGAAAGCGGAGGGCGCGCGACCTCGAGCGCGCGCGCCAGTCTGCGGATCCTGTCCCTCAGATCTCCGATCTCGACGAGATCTGGGAAGACGAATGGAGGAACCGGCATCTCCGCGCTGCCTTCGCAGAGATCCAGCGAACTCACGATCCCAGCTCCGTTCGCGTGTTCGAACGACTCCTCGCGGGCGATCCACCCGAGGAGATCGCCCTGGAGTTCTCTCTGCGTGTGGACGCGGTCTACAAGATCAAGCAGCGGATACGTGACCGGATGCGGGACTTGATCCAAGCGCAAACCGACACCGAGGAACGGGAGTTCGCATGCAGGAACTGACTCGCGACTCGCTCGGCGGTGAAGAGTGGCTCGGAACGCTTCGAGACGTCCTCACGCCGGTGCCTCTCGGACGTCTCGGCCGGTACGAGATCCTTCGCGAAGTCGGTAGAGGTGGACAGGGCGTCGTCTACGAGAGTGTCGATCCCGAGGTGGGGGACCGCGTAGCACTCAAGCGACTACTGGGCGGACGAAGTGCGTCGGATGCCGAACTCGGTCGTCTCGCCCGGGAAGCTCACGCCATCTCTTCGCTCGACCATCCGTTCGTCGTCCGTTCCCGAGGCGTGGAGCGACTCGACGGCCATGTCGTGTTCGTGATGGACTGGATCGACGGCCTTCCGTTCCTGACCTGGTGTCGTCCTCGAGGGGAAACCGCGCGATCGTGGGAGGAGCAGCTGTCCGTGTTCCTCGACCTCGCGGACGCGCTGGCCCACGCGCATCGACGAGGCGTGATCCACCGCGACCTCAAGCCCGCGAACATCCTCGTCGATGAGCACAGCCATCCCCATCTGCTCGACTTCGGTCTCGCCAGGGGAAGCCTCGACGACAGCTCCCTCTCTCGTACGAGTCAGTTCCTCGGGACACCCGCGTTCGCGTCTCCGGAGCAGATGAAACCAGGAACGGGGGTCGACCTTCGGACGGACGTCTACTCTCTCGGGGTGATCTTCTACCTCGCGCTGACCGGAGAGATGCCGTACCCGGTGGCAGGAGGATTCCTCGCGACCGCGAACGCGATCCAGACGTCTCTCCCACCAAGACTCAGGACTCGCGTTCGCGAAATCCCAACGGATCTCGAGGCCGTCGTCCTCCGGATGCTCGAGAAGGATCCGGAACGTCGATACCGCTCGATGGACGAAGTCCGCGACGAACTCCTACGCGTGCAGAGGGGCGAACCCGTGGAAGCTCGCACGCGGACCGCACTGGGGGACTTCTGGACCACCGTGCGGCGTCACCGACTGGCTGTCGCGACGTTCACGAGCGTGTTCGTTCTCGTGACCTCGTTCGCGATCGCGATGACCGTCCTCTATGGGCGGGCCGAGAAGGCGTCCGAGAAGGCCCGTCAGGTGGAGGAGTTCCTGGGAACGGTGCTCTCTGCTCCGGAGGCCACAACGAGCGATCATCGGCTCACGGTTCGCGAACTCCTCGACCGTGCCGCAGTCCGGCTCGACGCCGAGGACGGCATGGCGCCGGATGTCAGGGCGCGCATTCACGAGAGGCTGGCGCAGAGCTACGCCTCTTTCTGGATCTGGGAGGAAACCGGGCGTCACGCCGGAGCGAGCCTCGCACTCTACGAGTCACTGCGGGGTGACCACGAGCACGAGATCGCGCAGGTCCTGTGTGCGCTCGGGCTCGCCCAGACGTTCTCCGGAGACGACGCCGCAATAGGGAACCTGGAACGGTCGATCTTCCTGGAGGAGTCATTCTCGGACGACTCGGCCGAATCACGCGCACGACGCGCGACCGCCCATGCCCTCCTCGGGTTCGCGCTCTGGAGAGCGTCGGAGCCGCCGCGTTTGGGGGAGGCAGAAGCCGAGTACTCCCGTGCGTTCGAGCTGTACGAGGAAGTCGCGACGCCCACATTGATGGAAGCCGGCGCCTACTACGCGTACGCCGCACTCGCCGGCGAGCTCGGCGCGGACGACGAAGCGGAAGCCCGGTACCGCAAAGCACTCACCGTCTACGCGAAGGCAGCACCGGACGCTCCGAGGGCGTCACTTCGATGTCGCGAAGACTTCGCGAGGACGCTCGCCGTGGTCGGCAAGCACGAGGAAGCGTGGGCACAACTCGACTCCGCCTGGGCGAACTCCGAACCGACGGAGCGCCGCGTCGAGCGACTGGAGAGGATCGCCGAAGTCCAGGCGGGGCAGAATGCCATGGAAGCTGCGGAAGAGAGCCGTCGTCGCGCGAGGCGACTCGCCGAACGGCTCGACCCGGGCAGCTGACATCGCCAGGAGAGCCATTCCGGGCTCGCACACCGTGCCGTCATCGGACACGAACGTACCGCTCTACCTGGACATCGGAAGCGGAACGAGGACGTCTCCACCACGGCCGAGGCGAACGACGCGCAGCTCTCGAGTGATGCGCCCGTAGATCTCGAGGACGTAGATCGCATCCTCCGTCCAGGCGACGCCGACGGGTGCCCAACCGGAGTCCTTGGGCTCGTAGTAGGTGCCCGTTCGCCCGGAACGGTTCGACACCAGGAGTTTCTTTCCGCCGTAGTACGCGGCCCACACTCGGTCCCCGTCCGAGGACGCCGCGAGGCCGTAGACCCGGTTCGCGAACTTCGCATTGTCCTCGTCTCGCTCGTCTGTCAGCACGCCACGCTTGATCAGGGCACGCGCGAAGGCATCCGAGCGAGGCTCCTTTGGAAAGATCTCGCGCACTCGTGCTCCGTCGAGGAGGAAGAAGTCCCCGTCCTTGGAGAAGGTCATGGAACGGATCTCGTTGAACCGAGCCGTACGAACACCACCGTCTGACAGGCCACGAAACGACGACCCGAGAACGGTGGACACGTTCCCATCCGGATCACGGTACCGGAGTCGTCCATCCCAACCGAAGTAGACGCCGCCTTCCTCGTCGACTCGGAAGCAGGGACCTTCGAAGAGTGAATCAGCGGGCGTCCATGCGATGAGGAACTCGCCTCCCTCGCCCAGAACACCGGCTTCGAGGTTCGGCTCGACGGTCGCCTCCACGACGAGCGGCATCGTCGCCTGGTCCGCCCGGTCCAGACTCGACAGATCGAACCGCACGAGCCCGTACATCGGGATCTCCACGCTATCGCCAGCCGCATTTACGATCGGAACGTACGCACCGACCGAAACGAAGAGATCTCGATCCCGGAGTTGGAGATCACGAACTCCGGGCGCCGTCACGAGATCGTGGACGAACGTCTCGACTTCGGCTTCTGGGTCCGACTCGCGAGCGGAGAACGCTGCACCGTCGATCTTCCATACGTGCCCAGGCTCTTCCCTCCCGTCCGCCACGAACGCGTTGCCTTCCGCATCGACGGCCAGGCCCCAGGCATGGATCTCCGGGTACTCCCGAAGCGGAGGCGAGGCCGTGGCATGCGGCGCGAGGAGAGGGAGGCCGAGCACGACGGCAGCCAGGACCGCGACGAGGAGTGTGACTGCCACTCTCGGCCGATCGCTACTGACCCGAGGATTGCCACTCGCCCAGGACCCGCGACACCGCCGGTCGCTACAACGCCGATCGCTACGCGCCCAAGAATCGCTACTCGTCCAAGTGACAGGTGTACGTATGCCCACTCCCCGCCTCCTTCAGCGGCGGCACCTCCGTCTTGCACTTCGCCATCGCAACCGGACAACGGGTGTGGAACGGGCAGCCAGGTGGCGGATTGATCGGAGACGGCACGTCTCCCTGCAGCACGATCCTCTCCCGCTTCGCCGTCGGATTCGCAACCGGCACCGCAGAGAGTAGCGCTCTCGTGTATGGATGCATCGGACTCGCGAAGAGTGCTTCGGTATCGGCGATCTCGACGATCTTCCCGAGATACATGACGGCAACCCGATGGCTGATGTGACGCACGACCGAAAGATCGTGAGCAACGAAGAGGTATGAGAGGCCGAACTCGTCGCGGAGGTCCATGAGCAGGTTGATGACCTGCGCTTGGATCGAAACGTCCAGTGCCGACACCGCCTCGTCACAGACGATGAACTTGGGCTTGAGTGACAGCGCCCGTGCGATCCCGATCCGCTGCCGCTGTCCTCCAGAGAACTCGTGGGGGTAGCGGTTGATGTAGACCGGGTCGAGCTTCACTCGGTCGAGCAGCTCGCGAACCCTGTCTTCCAGTTCGCTCGTCGACGAGGTGAGCTTGTGCACTCGAAGCCCCTCGCCGATGATTTCGAGCACCGACATACGAGGATTGAGGGACGCGTATGGGTCCTGGAAAATGATCTGCATGTTCCGGCGAAGTCGCCGAAGGTCGCCCTTGCTCGCCTTGAGGACATCGACGTTCTCGAACTCGACGTGGCCGTCGGAAGGCTCGATGAGACGGAGCAACGAGCGCCCCACCGTCGTCTTGCCGCATCCGGACTCGCCGACCAGCCCGAGCGTCTCCCCCGGCTTGATCTCGAAGCTGACGTCGTCGACGGCCTTGACCTGCGCCACCACTCGCCTCATCACTCCCTTCCGAACCGGGAAGTACTTCTTGAGGTGGCTGACGCCGACGAGAGGTTGGCCGTTGCCGTAGTACGGATCAGACACGGAACGTACCTCCTCCCAGCCTGGTGATCTCGTCGTCGGTCATTGGGAAATGACAAGCTACGGTGTGACCGCCCCCATGGTCCTTGAGACTCGGTTCGATCTCCGCGCACCGGGGTTGCGCCTTGAAGCAACGCGTCCGGAACTTGCAACCACTCGGGAACGCGAGAGGGTTCGGCACCGCGCCGGGAATCTCGAGCAGCCGAGGGTTGCCCTTCACGTGCATCTCGGGGAGGGACTGGAAGAGTCCGAACGTGTAGGGATGCCGGGGCCTTCCGAAGAGGGTCACCGTATCGGCGTACTCCACGATCTTGCTCGCATACATCACCGCCACGTGGTTGCTCATCTCCGCCACCACGCCGAGGTCGTGGGTGATGAGGAGGATCGACATCCCGAACTCCTTCTGCATTTCGCGAAGGAGGTCCAGGATCTGCGCCTGGATCGTGACGTCGAGTGCCGTGGTCGGCTCATCCGCGATGAGTAGCTTCGGGTCACAGGCGAGCGCCATCGCGATCATCACGCGCTGCTTCATCCCGCCCGAAAGCTGGTGCGGGTACTCGTTCACGCGCTGCTCGGGCGAAGGGATGCCGACGCGGCCCAGCATCTCGATGGCGTAGGCATGCGCGTCCTTGTCCCCCATCTTCCGGTGCAGCTTCACCGTCTCCTCGATCTGATCCCCCACCGTGTAGACGGGATTGAGCGAGGTCATCGGCTCCTGGAAGATCATCGCGATGTCGTTTCCGCGGATCCGCTGCATCTCCTCCATCGAGATCTGGAGGAGGTTCCGTCCCTCGAAGAGAATCTCGCCCCCTGCGTAGACCGTCGGCGGTTCGGGGTTGAGACGGAGGATCGACATCGCCGTGACGCTCTTCCCGCAGCCAGACTCACCTACGACACCCAGCGTCTCGCCCTTTCGAATCTCGTAGCTCACTCCGTTCACCGCCATCACCATCCCCTCTTCCGTGTCGAAGAAGGTCTGGAGCTCGTCGATCCGGAGGAGGACGTCCGAGGCACCCGTGTTCGGATTGCGTTCCGTCATCAGTGCGTCACCTTGAGGCGAGGATCGAGCGCGTCACGCACACCCTCTCCGAAGAGGTTGTAGAGCATCACCGTCAAGAAGATGAGGAATCCAGGGAAGATCTGGATCCACCAATGCTCCGCGGACCGACTCTCGATGAGAAGCGAACCCCACGACGGCACGGGCAGCTGGATCCCGAGGCCGAGGAAAGAGAGGGCCGACTCCGTGAGGATGCCCGACGCGACTCCGAACGTCGCCGCGACGAGCACCGGCCCGAGCGCGTTCGGAAGGATGTGCCGGAAGATGGTTCGCCCCACGCCGACCCCGAGCGCTTCGCTCGCGATGACGAACTCCTGGCCGCGGAGACGGATGAACTCCCCGCGCACGAGTCGGGCCACGCCGGTCCACCCGACGAGTCCTATGATGACCATGATGTTGAGGATGCTGGGACCGACGAACGCGACGACGATGAGGATGAGGAAGAAGGCGGGGAACGTCTGCACGATCTCGATCACGCGACTGATCGCGATGTCCACCCCCTTCCCGAAGTATCCGGCGAGCGAGCCGAGGATGATCCCGATGAAGACGGAGATCCCGGTACCGACGAGTCCCACGGCCAGGCTCACCCGTCCCCCCCACACGATGCGCGCGAGGAGGTCGCGGCCGAGACTGTCCGTTCCGAGGAAGTGACGGAACGTGCTGTTCCGTTCCGGCTCCAGGAACTCGATCCCCACCGGCTTGGCCGGGCGCGGAATGTTCGTCGTCGGATCCAGCCGTCCGGCGCGCGGTCCGTTCACGTAGAACCCGTCGTCGTCGATCATGGAGTTCCGGTGCCAGGTCGGGGGCCGGAACACCTCGTCTCCGTTCGTCTCCGCGATGCCATAGGAGATGGGCGGAAAGAGGACGTACTTCGCAAAGACGTCCCCGTTGGTGAGGCCGGTCTTGTAGGTGGAGCTGAAGAAGCTCGCCGACTGCCCCTGCCAGAGCAGCGCCGCGAGCAGAGGAATGGCGAGGAAGGCGAGTGCCTTGCGCTTTCGCGAACGCCGGATCCGGAGGCGATCTCCCTTGAGGAAGGCCGCGTTAACGATCCGGTTCCAGATCGGGAAGAGCAGGGTGACGGCCATGAGCACCATGAAGAAGATCTCGCCGCGCGAGAGGTTCTGGAAGATCGGCCATGCATGGAAGGACTCGAGCCGGACCGTTTGGCCAGGCTTGACCTCGGACCACGTGACGACCGGCTTCATCTCACGTTGCACCTTCTCCGAGAGCGTACGCAGCTTCGCCACGTCCTCCACAGGCGCGGACTCCCCGCGACGGATGGCGGACGCGACTGACTTCGCCGTCGACCGGAGGTCGTCCACCGGCGGTCGGTCGTCCTTCGATAGCTGCCCACCGACCACCGCGATCCGGTTCTCGATCGCGCGGAGCTGTTGGTCCACGACGGCCTGCCAAGCCATCGGCTCCACGCCTTCGGCCAGACTCTCCCGATAACCGGACTCGCCCCGAGTCGCACTCTCGGCCAGGGCACCCGCGACCAGCGGCAGCTCACGCTGCGCCTTCCGGTAGCTGGCGAGGTCGACACCGTGGAAGTAGATCGGACGATCGTTCGCGATGAGCGGTGCGTAGATCGCAACCGCGTAGAGCAGGATGAGGACGAGGAGAGCGAACATGGACAGCTTCCGTTTCCGGATCTGCCCAAGGACGATGTCCACGTAGTCCTTGCTGTAGACCTCGCGCTTCGCCTTCTCCGTAGGTCGGGCGACACTCTCGGGCGCGACGGTTGTGGTGTTCTCAGTCATAGGCGATCCGCGGGTCGACGAACGCATAGGTGATGTCGGAGACGAGGAAGCCGAGCAGGGTCATGAAAGCAGAGAAGGTCGTCGTCGCCATGACTACGTTGTAGTCCCGCTGGACGATCCCCTCGTACGCGTAGAGCCCCATGCCTGGGATCGTGAAGATCGTCTCGACGATGACGGATCCGCCGATGAGGATCGGAAGGACGCTCGCAAACAGAGTGACGACCGGGATGAGCGAGTTCCGAAGCGCGTGTTTGAAGATCACGACCTTTTCCGCGAGCCCCTTCGCCCGCGCCGTGCGGATGTAGTCCTGACGGATCACGTCGAGCATCCCGACCCGCATCTGACGGGAGAGGTAGGCCAGGCTGGTGTAGGTCAACACGATGACGGGGAGGATCCCGTGCATGATCGTGTCTTTGATGTACTGCCACTGCGTGAAGGTCGCGGCGTCCTTGTCATGCAGCCCCAACACCGGGAGCCAGTCCAAGCCTGCGGCGCCAAAGGCCAAGATCAGGAGGAGGCCGGCCCAGAACGAAGGTAGCGAGTAGAGGATGAACAGAATGATCGTACTCACTTTGTCCGCTATCGACCCTTGTTTGACCGCCGAGAGGATGCCGAGGGGGAGGGCGATGAGGTAGGAGAGGAAGACGGAGATGAGGGAGAGCGGCACCGTGATCTTGAGCCGGTCCCCGATCTCGTCTCGCACCGCCACATTTGGACGGAAGAACTCGTAGCCGAAGTCCAGCTTTGCAACCGACGTGATCCAGTACCCGTACTGGACCAGAAGCGGTTCATCGAGTCGGTACCGTTTCCGGAACTTCGTCACTGCGTCTTCTACGTTCGTGTTGGTCGAGATCGTCTGCCCTTCACTTCCCGCTCCGACCGCTCCTGCGGCCAGGCTCGCGGGATCTCCCGGGGCCAGCCGCATGACGACGAAGAGAAGGAGGGTGATCCCGATCAGAGTCGGGATCATCCAGAGGATCCGGCGGATGATGTAGGAGGTCACGATCGTTCTCCTCGGGCTCCCGAAGGAGCCCGCCGTGCCGTTTGGATGGGAATGAGGTGCACAGCCCGATCAGGCACCGGGTAGCGGACGAGTCCCGGGCGTTCCTTCCTCATAATAGAAGTCGCGGAGCCGGTATCCAGGCGAGAACTTGTAGAGTCGCACTCCCCGGAGATCCTTGTTGAAGGCGATCTTCCGCGGCACGTTCCAGCCGAAGAGGAACGGCTGCTGATCGTAGATCCGGCGGTGGAGTTCGTGCCAGATCTCGTACCGCTTCTCCGGATCGAGCTCGACCCGTCCACGGTCGATGAGGTCACTCGCGACGTCGTCCCGGTACCCGGCCATGTTCCCGGTACGGCGATCGAACGTCGCCTCGTCCTTGTGCCACGAACCGTAGGGGTCGCCTTCGATGTCGTTGAGCGTCCAGGCCAGGTTGGCTGCGTCGAAGTCGCGATCGAGGATTCTCTCGATGAACGTCGCCCACTCCAGGGGCTGGATCGTCATCTTGACTCCGACCTGCGCGTACTGCTCCTGCATCTTCTGGAGAAGCGTCTCGGACGCTTTGTTCCCCGTCGGCATGAGCGCGTTGATGACGAGATCCTTACCGTCCTTGTCGACGACCCCGTTCCCGTCCCGGTCGTACCAACCTGCGTCGGTGAGTAGCTCCTCTGCCTTCGTCACGTCATAGGGGATCGGCTCGACCGACTGGTCGTAGGCCGGCCCGAAGCGGAACTGCGAGAAGGTGCCACGGAGCGCGAGCCCTTGGTAGTTCGTACGCGTCCACTCGTCCGCATCGAACGCGTAGGCCAGAGCCTGTCGGACCCGGTAGTCCTCGAACTGCGGCTTGTAGGTGTTCCAGACGGTGAAGCCGATCGAACCGACATACGTGTAGGACTTGTAGAAGCTCTCCTTGAAGACGTCGGACTCGGTCGCCTCGCCGACGAAGTCTTCCGACTTCACGCGATCGAAGATGTCGACTTCCTTGTTGAGGAGCGCTTGGAAGGCCGAGTTGTCGTCGCTGATGTAGCGCCAACGGATCACGTCGACATAGCCTGCGTACTCGGGCGCCGGGTTCCAGAATCCGTCGAATCTCTCGGCCTCGAGGTACTGCCCCTTCTCCCACTTGGTGAGCTTGTAGGGCCCGAGTCCCACCCAGTTGATGTTGTGCGGGTTCTCGTTGACGTACGTCCCCTGCGCCTCCGCCGTCGCGTTCGGATCGTAGTCGACGTTCATCGGGTCGGAGAGGTTGTAGAGGTGGCTAGGCAGGATGCAGAAACCGTCACTGAAGATCTGGAGCGCTGCGAAGTACTGGTCCTTGTAGTGGAATCTGACGGCGAAATCGCTGAGCCGCTCGGTCTTGATGACTGGATCGAACTGCCACCGCTTCTCGTCACAGTCGACGTTCGGGTTCTTGAACGAGTCCATCGTGAAGATGACGTCGTCGGCATCGAACCTCTCACCGTCGTGCCATTTCACGTTCTCGCGGAGATGGAACGTGAAGACCGAGCCACGAACCAGTTCCTCGACTTCCGACTTCGGAATGCGACGCTCGGACGTGGAGTTGAAGTGGGATCCCGACGTGACGACGTAGTCATCCCCGTCCTCGTTGATCAGTCCGAAGAGGACGTTCGAGTTGTCGTCCCCACGGCCGCCCTTCAGAACGATGGTGTCTTCGATATCGTAGCTCGTGCAGAGAACGGGGTCGTAGACCCAGGTCGCCGGATTGAACTCGATGAGCGACGAATGGATGTCGTAGTGGATCCAGTGGATCACGGCCGAGTTCTCGGTCATGAAGTTGAGGTTCGCGGGCTCGCTCGCGATGTGCTGGATCACCCGCCCACCCATCGCTGGCTTCACCGTGCGCTTGTCCGGATTGAAGAAGTCGGCCGGCGGTTGTCCGGGACCTGCGAGGTCGAACTTCGTGACGCCCGCAGCGGCCATCTCCGGCGGGACGCCGGCGTAGGCATCGTCCGTCGCGCCGCCAGAGGTGCTGCCACCGGAAGATCCGGCCTTGGCTGGCGCGTCGCCGTCCTCTGGATAGTTGCTGCCTCCACTGCAGCCCGCGGCGAAGAGCACCGCCCCTAGGGCGATTGGCAGGCAGAGGGCGCCCACGGACCTGAGTCGCTGGTACTTCGTCATTGTCTTCCTCAGGGGATTCGAGTTGAGACGGCGGAAACCATCACGCCGACAGCGGCCGCCGCATGCTCTAATGTCTCACTGCGCGTCGACCGTTTCGATCGACGGCCCCGGCGACATGGAGGAGCCTAACGGATCGACACCAAGCGGTCGAGGATCCGGGGCGTCTTCCCGCCAGGCAAACGAACGTTCGCAACCCGACGGAAGCCGAGCCGAGAACACGGATGATCCCTCCTCTTCCCAGACGTGACAGCTTCAGCGCGGCGATCGACGGCATCGATCCGTCGCTGCCCGGAGTCGACCTCGAACTCTTCGAGTTGGTGGCCCATCAGCTCGACCGGTTCCACGCACTCGGCCCGTTCGAGCGGCGGGACCCCGCCTTCCGGATCCTCGACGGACTCGCCTCCTGGGCCCGAACCTGGGGCGGCCAGGGCAGCCCGTATGAGCGGGTCCTGCTCCAGGTCTGGAACCCGACGCAGACCTGGCTCAATGCGACCTTCGTCGATCTGTTCCCAAACGAAGCCGTCGTCGTGAACTCGCTTCCCCTGCCCCGCTTCGTCACGATGCAGGGCCTCGGATCCTCGATCGCCCTCGTCCTGTCGCACCGCCCGACCTGGACGATCGGAGCCGCGCTGCTCACGGAGAACATGGACGCGGCCGCCGCCAGTTGGGCCCTCATTCACGGCATCGAGCAGAAGCTCGCCAATGGCTGGATCGGTGAGGAGATGATCGGATGGATCGTAGGAGGGAGGATCGAGCGGGATGGTCCCCGTTTCAGCCTCATCCGCCAAGCTCTCCTCGAAGCGCGCGTACCCGATGACCGGATCGATAGCCCATGGAGCCCGCGCACGCCGGACACCGGCCCGATCCACGCCTTCTTCGACAGGACGGAAGGCACGCTCCGTCCGTTCAATCCCGGCTTCGACCCCGTCTACTACAACATGCGGACCCGTCTCGACCGCGAGGCGTCCCGCGTCCGGTCCACGAAGGAAGACCCGATGCTCATCTGGGCCTTCCAGGAGGTTCGATGAGCACCCTGCCCGTTGTGGAGATCCTTACGATCGGAGACGAGCTCCTTTCCGGAGAGACGATCGACACGAACTCGAACTACCTCGATGGACGGCTCGAGGCGTGGGGCTGGATCGTCGCCCGCCACACGACGGTGGGTGACGATGTCGAGAAGATCGCGGAAGCCCTGCGCGAGGCAGCATCCCGCGCAGACCTCGTTCTCACCTCGGGCGGGCTCGGCCCCACCGAGGACGATCTGACACTCGAAGCCTGCGCGCGTGCTCTCGGCTGTGGGCTCCACATGGACGAAACCGTGCGCGCCCGGATCGAGGCTCGCTTCCGTTCCTTCGGTCGGGAGATGACGCGGAACAACGAGCGCCAGGCGATGGTCCCCGAGATCGGCGACGTCATCATCAACGAGTCCGGCACCGCCCCCGGCTTCCGATTCACGCTCGGCCGAGCGAAGGTGTTCGTCCTCCCGGGTGTTCCGCGCGAAGTTCGGTGGTTGATGAACAAGAAGCTAGAGGAAGAGCTCGACCGCGGAACCCCGAGCGTGTTTCGCCGAACGGTGAAGACGGTCGGACTCGGTGAAAGCAAGCTCGCCGACTCCATCGAGTCCGTGGTGGAGACCTATCGGGATCGCGTTCGCTTCGGGTACCGTGCGGTCGGAATGGAGACGCACGTCAAGCTCGCCGTCCTAGGAACGGGACCTGCAGCAGGGATTGACGAGACCACTGCCGGCGCTCTCCTCGACGAAGTCGAGGCCGCACTACGTCAGGAACTCGGGGACGCGGTCTACGGAACGGACGAACCCTCGCTCGTCGACGTCCTGGCGGAGAAGCTGATCGCGAAAGGCCTCACCGTGGCCACCGCCGAGTCGTGCACCGGTGGACTCATCGGCAAGATGCTGACGGATCGGCCAGGGTCCTCCGAGTACTACACGGGCGGGTGTGTCACCTACTCCGATGACTCCAAGGTGCAACTCCTCGGAGTCGACGACGCAGACCTCGAGATCTTCGGCGCAGTCAGCGACAAGATCGTCGGGCAGATGGCCAAGGGCGTACGAAAGCGTCTCCACGCGGACTGGGGCATCGCCGCGAGTGGAATCGCAGGGCCCGACGGCGCGACGAAGGACAAGCCGGTCGGCACCGTCTTCATCGCGATCGCGGGCCCGGACCGGCTCCAGACGAAGCGGCTCCAACTACCCGGAGATCGGGAGATGGTGCGGATGAACACGGCCAAGATCCTGATCGACTGGCTGCGAAGGACGGTCTGAGTCCCGGACGACTCTGTTATCGATCGCGACGACAGCGTCGTCACCACGCCGCGCACGCTCGACAGTTAGCGGCTCACGACGAGCCGCGCTCGAGACCTAGTGGTCGAGGAGACCTGCCATGCTGATTCACGAGACCAGCCTCTCCGAGACGGTCGACGCCGTTCACGCAGCTGTCCTGGCTTGGCAGAACGGGGGCACCAAGCCCTCGGCCACGGAACGCAAGGAGACGGCGCGATGGATCGCGGGACGCCAAGGGCTACCAGGCGCATACGCAGGTTCGTTCGCGGGCTTCGAGCACGAACGGCAAAACGGCATCCAACTCTTCACGGGCGAACGGATCACCTCGGCTTCGGCGCGTCACATCCTCGGGGAAGAGACCTGTCGCGCACTCCGCGCCCTGGACGTGCGGGACCGCGCACTACAGTCCGCACTCGATCGCGCGGACGGCGGGCTACTCGAAGCGCTTGGGCGGGCCGAGAGGGACCCGCGCAACACCAACCCGGGTGTGTTCTGTTGCGGGAAGTGCACGATCGGAATGTGGAGGAACCTGCTCTCGGGCGGTCTCGACCGCACGGAGGAACGGCTCACGAAGGGGCTGCGTTGGCTCCACTCCATGCGCAACGGGTCTGGAAAGTGGAACCGTCTCCCCTTCTGGTACACCGTACTCGCGTTGGACGAGATCGACCTGCCCGCCGCCCAGAAAGAGATCCACTACGCGGCGGCGTCACTGGAGAGAGCAGCGAAGAAGAAGCCAGCTGGCGGAAACGAGAGCGACGCGGCGATCCGTAGACAAGCACTCGCCGTGCGTGCACTCGCCCGGCTGTAGGACCGCTGATCGACCGCGAACTCTCGACCTACTTCGGTCGAGGCATGTCGAAGACGGAGCTTTCCGGGACGCGTGTGTACCCGTCTCCACCGAGCTTGCCGACCACACGCAACTTCTCCAGGCTCGGATGACCGTCGTCGTCCAGGATCGACTCGTTCAGATGGATCCGCAGGATCTCTCCGATGACGAAGTTCCCCGACATCGGGCCGGTGCCTGGCGAGACGATCTGGAGGAGCCGCATCTCCATCGCCGCTGGCGATTCGAGAGCGCGCGGCGCGACCACGAGGTCCGACTTCACCGCGGTGAAACCGCCGAGCTCGAACTCGTCGACTTCCGGAGGAACCGTCGCCGCCGTTTCGTTCATCGCACTCGCGATCTCCTCCGTGACGATATGGATCACGTACTCCTTCGTCTCGGCGATGTTTCGGAGCGTGTCCTTCTGCTTTCCCTCCCGATCGTTGACCGGACAGAACACCGCAGCCGGGGGATTGAGGCCACCGAGCGTGAAGTAGGAAAACGGCGCGAGGTTCGCGATGCCCGATGCAGAGATCGAGCTCACGAACGCGATCGGCCTCGGGAGCACGATCCGGTTGAGAAGTCCGTGGAGCTGCCTCGGATTCAGGTCCTTCGGGTCCTTGATCATGTCTCGTCCTTTCTGGCGCCCTCTGCCTCCGGCCGAGTCCCTCGCACTCGTTCCGCGCAGGCTCGGACCAAACGAACACCACACCGCGATAACCGACCCCGAACTCGTCTTCCATCGGGTCACTCGGTAGATTCCCATCGAGGTCGCGATCCACACGGGCCGAAGAAGACATCTCGCAGTGGCACCGTGAGCGGCTCAGGCGAAACCCCGGGGAACGGAGCCGAAACACCCCAACCCACAGCTCCACCCGCACCCTGCTCCATTCCCTGGGGTTCTCGCGACCTCCTCAAGACCCCGGACGCAGTGACGAGAGGAACGCCTGGAACGCGTCGCGGTTCGCTTCGACCGTCTCCGCGGGTCCCGTCAACTTGAAGAACCAGTTCGCGTCAGGTCCTTCGACGATCGCGCCGAGCAGCTTGTAGCCTGGGTGCTTCTCGCCGCTCCCGCCCATCGTGTTCTGATAGGTCCCTTCGGCTTCGGTGAGCAGTGTCGGCATCCCGCCGAACGAGGCGTGCTCCGTCTTCATCGTATCGGTAGCGGGACTACCGTCTGGCTTGGTCAGCTGGCTGGCCCAACGGGTTGCATTCGCCATCGCGTCTCCACCCTGCCCGGGCCCGAAGTAGAAGACGACCAGCTCGGCAGCACCCCCGTCTCCCGGCACGGAGAACTGCGCCTTGCGCATCCCGCTCGACGGCGTCTCTTCCTTCCATCCCTCCGGGGCCTTCCAGGACATCCCCGTCTCCCCATGGCCCGCACCTGGAGGCGGAGGTTGGATCTGGTTGGACGGAGTCTGTGTCGTCATCTGGGGCGGGGGCGCTTGCTTCGAGACTGCGGCTCCGACCTCTGCCTTCTCCTTCCCGCAGGCGGACCAGAACACTGCCGCCGTCGCGAACGCTCCAACGAACAGGGCCGCACTCCAGAGGGACGGCATACGGTGTTTCGGCATCGGGATCTCCTCTCCTTGGGCCGATGGCCGCCGTTCTCGACGGCCATGCTGGGTCTCGACCATGCCCGAACCCGCCAGGCTAGAACGGTTCTGTTCCCACGGCAAGGAGTGCGGGAGCGTGGAGGAGGCGGAGGGCGACTCCGCGGCTCGCGCCCAGGGGCTCGTCACAAAAGAACGACTCCCCCGAACTTCGATTGCAACCTTCGGGGCTCTCGACTCGTACTGAATTCGGGAGTAGGAGCCCAGGAGGCGGGCAGAGGACGCGGCGTCACCCGATCGAGATCACGTGACGGCACCGTGCCACCGCCGCCCAAGTGAAGGAGGGTCCATGAGAAGCGTTTGTGCTCTTTGGGTTTGCGCGGCGGCCGCGGTGTCTTTGACCGGCGGAGTGGCACACGCCGAGGAGTTCGATCAGTCGCTGAGCCTAGGCGCTGAATCGCTCGTCCTGACGAACCTCATCGGAAAGGTCGTGGTGCACGGCCACGATGGAGACGACTTCAAGGTCGACGTCCATGTTCGAGGAAAGGACGCGGATCGAGACGTCCTCCAGATCGAGTCGGACGACGGTCGACGGAGTGTGGTCGACATCGTCTTCCCGCTCGATGACGAACGAGACTTCGTATATCCGCCGCTCGGCCGGTCAGAAACCTCGATCTCGCTTCGCCACACGGGCAGCCATCGCGAAGGTTGGCTCCGGCACTTCCTCGGCTCGGTCGGTGGGGACCGGCTCCACATCCGCGGCTCGGGTGGTGGGCTCGAAGTGTGGGCGGACGTCGACGTCTACGTTCCCGAGGGCGGACGTCTGCGGGTCGAGCACGGCGTCGGCAGGATCGATGCCGACGGAGTCCATGGGGACCTCTCGCTCGACATCAGTGCCGGGCCGATCACGGCCGAGGGCATCAGCGGAGAGGTCTCGGCCGACACCGGTTCGGGACACGTCACGATGACGGACATCACCGGTGAGCTCCGTTGCGACACCGGCAGCGGCAACGTCGAGCTCGGACAGGTGCGCGGTCCGTACGTCGCGATCGACACCGGCAGCGGCAACGTCGCCCTACGCGACGTGACGTGTGAGGAGTTGGTCGTCGACACAGGGAGCGGCGGTGTGCGCGGCATCGGGCTCTCGGCAGAGGAAGCGAACATCGACACGGGAAGCGGCAACGTCACGCTCGAGTTCGCGCACATGGGCGACGGAAGCTTCGTCGTCGACACAGGCAGCGGCGGAATCGACCTGATCCTTCCGTCGGACGCGTCCGCCGACGTCGTCGCGGAGACGGGAAACGGCCGGGTCGAAGTCGACGTGGAAGGGGCGACCTTCCACCACCGCGACAAGGAAGAGGTCGCGCTCGAGGTCGGAAAGGGAGACGCCAGAGTCTCCCTCGACTCGGGAAGCGGACACATCTCGATCACGAACTAGCTTCCGGACGGTCGGCGACCGAGGCGTATCAGAGGTACTTCTGGTACGCCTCCACCGCGAGCTGGTCGACCCGCTCGTTCTCGGGATGGCCGTCGTGGCCGCGCACCCACTCGAACGTGCACTTGTGTTTGCGCACTTCCGTGACCAGGTCGATCCAGAGTTCGCGGTTCTTCACCGGCTTCTTGTTCGCGGTCTTCCAGCCGTTCCGCTCCCACCCTTGGATCCACTCGGTGAGCCCTTTGATCACGTAGTTCGAGTCGCTCACCACGTGGATCTTGGACGGAGCCTTCTTGATCTGACGAAGCCCTTCCAGCACCGCCATCATCTCCATCCGATTGTTCGTGGTCTCGGGATCGCTGCCCGTGAGTTCGACCCGCTTCCCGGAAGACGGGCTCGAGAGAATCGCGGCCCATCCACCCGGTCCCGGGTTCCCGGAGCAAGCGCCGTCGGTATAGAGGATGACGTCTGGTGCACTCATGACGCGGGAGACTACTCGACCTCGTCTCGCCGCGCGACTGCGGAACTCGCGCTACCCGAGCAGTCCGAGCACGCCGAGTGTCCACACGGTCACGACCACCGAGATCCAGGCACACCATTGGAGACCGTTGGCCGCCCGCACCCCACGCGGGAGTGGATCGGTGTTCTCGTAGGCGCGGAGGAGTCCTCCCTCCTCTCCTTGCCGCGGACGAAGTCGCACACGTAGCTGGACGAGGAGTCCCCACAGCCCTCGCATCGCGATCGGGACGAGCAGGGGGAGTGCGTAGACGCGGATGTCGCCGATCCCTCCCGTGATGACGCCGATGCCGGCGAGCGCGAGCCATGTCTTCCCGAGGAGCCGCTCGGGTTTGCCGCGCGCTCGAAGGAGCACGATCCAGGCCGCCGCGAACGAGAGCAGGATCCCGTAGACGAGCGCTTGGAGCAGCTTGTAGGCCGGCCCTTCGTAGGGGAATCGGTCGAGGGTGACGGCGTCGTTCCAGCCGGAGAACCCGACGAAGGTGACCGCGCGACGCGTCCAGATCCGGACGAGCTTCCAAGGCTCCGCACAGGCGAACCCGACCACGTCGCCGAGGGCGAGTCGGTTCTCGAGAATCGGGGTGTGGTCCGGGACGCGGGTCGACCGGCCGGGGATGACGAAGTCCAAGGTGTACTCACCCGGGATCGTTGCTGCCCGCCAGCGGACCGCCCAGGTGGAGTCGACGAAGACGAGCTCGTCGTAGAGCCGGCTGTTCCGAACGATCCAGGGAGCGACCACGGCGGAGAGCACCACGATCGCGAGCACGACTCTCGGAGCCAGATGGAGGAACGAAGAGGCACGGCTTGGGGGCACTCCGAGCCGACCCCGAAATGCCCGTCGGCTCACGAGAAGGACGACGATCGGAACGAGGAGGCCGAACCGTCCGAGCAGCACCATACCGAAGACCATCCCTGCCAGCACGGTCTCGAACCAAGACGGGTAGGGACGGTTGCGCACCCAGGCATGGACGCCGACCGCCCAGAGGAAGGCGACCAGGAGCGCCGGCGTGAAGTGCCGAAGTAGCGCGATCGCCTGCGGGAAGAACCCGGTGAGGAGACCCGCGAGCCAGGCGTACCGAGGGCTCAGCCCGATGTACCGGACGATCAACGAGACCGAGGTCGCGAGCCCAGCAAGCAGCACGACCTGGGACAGGAGCACGGCCATGTGGCTGTAGCCGACGGACCGATAGAACATGGCGAGGTAGTGCGGGTAGAGCGGCGGCACCACCGCCGTCGGCCCGAAGCCCAGCCCAACGGCGAGACGAAGTCCGAGCTGGTCGAACGCGAGCCCCGGCCCGAGATAGGCGTCAGCCGGATTCAGAATCACCGCCGTCCCGACGACGAGGACCGCGACGAACAGGACGACGAGGTAGGCCTCCTGCTTCCACGACGTGGGGCGATTCGGGGAGCTGCGCTCCGAGATGTAGTCCGAGCTGTCTGCCACTCCCTTGCTATCGGTCCCCGCGGACCGGATCTCCCCAGTGACGAGCGTCGGAGTCAGGACGGGACAATGTCAGTCTAGACATCAGTGATTTTCCCCGCACTCTTACCCGCATACTTACCAGTTTTGACAGCACAAACATCACCCGTGGCGCCGCGATATCCACATGCGTCAGGGTACTGTGGACAGCACTATCCACACGGTTGTAACCACCTGTAACACAAATTGGAACAATCACTTGACCGACTCACAGCGCAACGATATCCCCCTCTTCCGCACATCGATATCCACGGCTCTCGACAACTCCCCGCGCCTTTCGGGACGGGTCGAGCAGCGGGTTGGTGTGATTGAAGTGGAGGAATCGGACTCTGGATCTGAGGCTCGGTGCAACCCGATCGAGAAGGGCCATGGTGGTCACGACAGGCGGATGCGGGATCTCAGTGCGAGCCCGTGAGGGAAGCTCCGAGTCGTCGTAGAAGGTAGCGTCGAGGTACGCGATGTCGACTCGCTCGAGTTCCTCTTCGAGGGACCTCCCCCACTCCTCCCAGCGATCGATGTCCGGAAGGAAGAGCACGGATCGTCGGGGACCGCGGATCCGAAAAGCGACCGTCTCCGAGAACTCTCCTCGGTGTGGAACCTCGATCGGATCCACCTCGAGGCCGGGCGCGATCTCGACAGCCTCTCCTTCGGACAGGGTCCGGAGCTCGATGTTGCCCAAGGCGACGAGCTGGCTCCACGGTCCGTTCTCTTCGAGGAACCGCCTAAGCCTCGGCATCACGTAGACGGGAACGCCGCGGGTCCCGAGAGACTCCCTACCGAGCTGGGCGAGACCGAGGTAGTGCCCGATGTGAGCGTGGGTCAGAAAGAGGCCGTCGAGGATCGGACGACGCCCATCAGGCTCTGCCCACTCGAGGAGCCGCTGAAGCTGGAGAGGCAGTTCCGGCGTCGCCTCGACGAGCCAGCGAGCACTCGTTCGGCGATCCAGGATGCCGAGACAGGCGGGCGCACGGCGTCGGGATGGATCGGCCCACGCAGGGGCGCAGCAGTCCCGTCGGCATCCCGCGTGTGGAACGCCGGCGTCCTGCGCGACCCCGAGCACGATGAGCTCGACACCCACCCCGGACCCGGGTGACTCGATCGCCTCCGGCGACGGTTCGGATGACGAGGGCGCGGCTTGGTTCGTGAGGTTCGGAGACATCTCCGGGTCTCCTCCTTTCCTCCGACGTTCCGGATGCGATAGTCTCGCGGTTCGGTTTCGGCACATCGTCGATCGTGTGCCGACCTCGAGCAACTACTGAAGGAGTGCGTCGTATGTCCGAAGACCGTCAGCCAGCCGAAACCCACGAGCCAGAGACCCCCAGCGCGACGGAGGCGGACCCGACCGCACAGACCGCCAACGAGTCAGCGGAGGCTCCCGCTGCGGAAGTGGCCGCGGCCGAATCCGCACCGAAGGCAGACGCAGCTGCCGCGAGCGCAGATGAGACGACCGTGAAGGCAGACGCGCCGGCAGAGGCAAAGACAACGGAGCCAGACGCTCCGAAGGCGGCGGCTCCCGCATCGACGGTGGAAGAGGACGAAGAGCAGCTCGAGTCGAAGAAGCGCGCTGAGTTCGGTGCGATGCTCGACCAGTTCGAATCGACGAAGTCCGTCGGTGACGAGGTCGAGGTGGGAACGAAGGTGAAGGGCCGGATCATCCAGCTCGGCGACG
This sequence comes from Candidatus Eiseniibacteriota bacterium, assembly GCA_020633975.1. GTDB lineage: Bacteria > Eisenbacteria > RBG-16-71-46 > CAIMUX01 > CAIMUX01 > JACKCR01. Next base: position 402,113 of record JACKCR010000003.1, read on the forward strand.
ACACTTCGTTCATCGACTTCGGCGGCAGGAGTGAGGGCGCGGTCGAGACGCAGCACCTCAAGGCCGAGGACGGCAGCCTCAAGTACGCGGTCGGCGACGAGATCGAACTCTTCGTGGTTGCGGCCACCGACCAGATCCTCCTCGCACCTTCGGTCCAGCTGAGGCCGGACGAAGCACTCCAGACGGTGCGCGAAGCCAAGGAGAAGGGCGTTCCGATCAGCGGCAAGGTCGCCTCGATCAATGCGGGCGGACTCGAAGTGCAGGTCGGCGGCATTCGCGCGTTCTGCCCGTTCTCTCAGATCGAACTCGGATACTGCGACGAGCCGTCGGCCTATCTCGGCCAGACGCTCGAGTTCCTGGTCCAGGATCTCGGAGACGGCGGCAAGAACCTCGTCCTCTCCCGGAAGGCGCTTCTCCGTCGGGAAGAGAAGGCGAAGGCCGGAAAGCTACTCGAGACGCTCAAGGAAGGCTCGGAACTCGACGGCCGCGTCGCGCGCATCCAGCCGTTCGGCGCGTTCGTCGACATCGGCGGGCTCGAGGGTCTGGTCCACGTATCGGAGATCCAGTACGGACACGTCTCTGACCCGAACGAAGTGCTGAAGGTGGGACAGGAAGTCCGCGTCCGCGTCCTGCGGATGGAGAAGGACCAGAAGGGCCGGCTTCGGATCGGTCTCTCCATGAAGGCGGCGCAGCCGGACCCGTGGACCGAGATCGCCGAGCAGTATTGGCAGGGCAAGAAGACGCAGGGCACCGTCGTCCGGATGCAGGACTTCGGCGCGTTCGTCGAGCTCACTCCTGGAATCGATGGCCTCGTCCACGTCTCCGAGATCGCACACAGCCAGACGAAGCATCCGAAGGATGTCCTCGAAGTCGGGCAGCGGGTGGACGTGACGGTGCTCAACGTCGACATGGAGCGGAAGCGGATCTCGCTCTCGATCAAGGACCAGCTCCCACGGGACGCCGCGGCCGACGCCGGGGACGGAGCTTCGCAAGGTGGTGGCAGGGGTGCACGAAGCAGTGCGCCCGAGAAGACTCCTTCGGTCGGCGACATCGTCGACGGCGTCGTCGCGAACATCAAGCCGTACGGGCTGTTCGTCGACCTTCCGATGTACGGGCCGCGTACGCGCGGACTCTGCCCTCGCGAAGAGACGGGCGAACGCCGGGGCACCGACCTCGAGAAGCGGTTCTCCTCCGGTACGCCGGTGAAGGTCACCGTGATCGAGGTTCAGCCGGACGGCAAGATCCGCCTCAGCATGAAGGCAGTCCAGGAAGGCGAGGAGCGCGCGAGCTTCGAGAGCTACCGGAAGTCGGCATCCCCGGCGAGCAGCGGCAGTCGCGGCAACACCGCGATGGCCGAAGCGTTCAAGAAGGCGATGCAGAAGAACGGCTGAGACTCTCGACCGAGTCGAAGTGAGCTGGGCGGCCGGCCGGGAACCCACCCGATCGGCCGCCAGCCATTCCGGGACGTAAGCCGCACGACTCACTGATTCCATTAGTCCATATATGGAAATGTCTTACGAGTATTTCGATACTGTCCAAACCCCTTCTTGACTGTATCGAAAGAAAAAGGAGACGCTCTTCTGTGATCCACCACGAAGATTCGAGCTCGGGAAGCGGAGGCAAGGGAGCCATGACAGTCGACGTAGTCCAGCGCCTGCGAGAGAAGGGGCTCCGGGTGACTCGCCAGCGCAAGGTCATCTACTCACTCCTCCGGGAGATCGGCGGGCACCACTCGGTGGACGAGATCCTCGGCCTCCTCGTCGAACGACGCGAAGACATCCACCGGCAGTCGGTCTACAACGTGGTCGGTGACTTGCAGCAGGTCGGGCTCGTCATGTGCGCGGACGCCGGCCCAGGCCGGGCGCTCTACGAAGCGAGCGATCACTGGCACCACCACTTCGTCTGTCGCGTCTGCCAGATCGTCCTCGACGTTCCCTGCATCGAGGGCAGGAAGCCGTGTCTCGAGCCTCCGGAGAACGTGGCCTCCGTGATCGACGAGGCCCAGGTCATCTTCCGCGGGGTCTGTCACGGGTGCGCCGGAGCAAAAGTCACGGACACTCCGGCGGCTTCGATTTCCACGGCTGATTGCTAGACCCCGAGGATGCCACTGGACGACATGAGCGGACGAGACGGGAACATCGAGCGCGACAGGTGCGAAGCGAAGGCACTCGCGATGTCGCCAGGGCGATCGGTCCGTCGCTGGACCTTTGCGCTCCTCGGTGTCCTCTCCGTCGCGATCGGCTTCATTGGCGTGTTCCTCCCCGGCCTCCCGACCACGATCTTCCTCCTCTTCGCGTCGTACTGCTTCGCCCGTAGCTGCCCTTGGCTCGAAGACAGACTCGCCAAGGCGCCGATCTTCCGGCCCTACCTTCGCTACTTGGATCGCGAAGAGGGGATGCCGCTCCGCGCGCGCATCGTCACGATCGCGATGATCTGGATCGCGTCCAGCGTGAGCTGCGTCGTGATGTACCTGCGAGGCGGGCTCGAGACGTGGTTCGTCGCAGCGATCGGCAGCGCCGCACTGATCGGATCGATCGTGGTGTCACGGGTGTTCCGAGGAACGTCTGCTACTCGATCCAGAACTCGATAGTGACGGTCTCCTCAGAGCCGATGCGGTCGTCGGGCGCCCGGAACGCCTCAAGCGTCCCCTACTCACCGACCCAGAAGTCGATGTCCCGAGCGGCTTTGCCTTCAGCCAGCACGAGCGGAGTGGCGTCCTCGAATGAAGTCACTCCCGGATACCAGAGGTCGATCATCTCGCCGAGCCACCTGGTGCGGAATCGGCACCAGTACGTACCGGACTCGAGCCCGTCGACAACGAAACGGCCGTCTCCCCCACCGAGTAGAGTGAACCCACAGTCGGGTGTCAGATCCGGGTCGGAGTACACGAACACATTGCCCGCCGCCCCTACCTCGCCGCCTGAGTAGCGAACGTGCCCCTCGATCTTCGCGGCCTCCCGCAGGTCGAACCGGAGCCGGCGCGAAGTGGGATCGCCCGTGATATCGACGACCAAGGCATCGTCTTCGGAGTTGGCATAGGGATACCAGGTGGGAAGCCAGGTACGACCACACTCTGACCTCGGCTCGATCTCGATCCGGTAGGACCCGAACGGAACGAGACCGACGGAAGGCTCAGGATAGTGGCGCAGAATCCGAGGGATCGGGTCGCTACCACCCACGGGGTAGAACCACAACCTCGCCGACGCGTCGTCCTGCCAGTCGGGCAGATCCGTCTCGATCACGACGTCCCAGTTCGTCGTCGAGAGTTCGGTCGTCGTCCCTCGCGTCACTTCGATGTCCTCGTATCCCGGTACCTCGGTGAGTTCTATCGATCCAGACGTCTCGAAGAGCAGAGCGTCGATCCGTCCCTCGCAGTAGAGCGGAATGCTGACATCCGGATCGATTCCAAGATCGTAGACACCGAGAGGAAAGTCATCACCCTGGAGCCGCAGGGACAGTGCCGCCCCACCTTCGAACCGGCAGTGGAGTCGGGCCGGCGACGACAGATCGAGGTCCAGTTCCGTCTGCTCTTCCGGCGCGACGAGGATAGGCGTCGCCACGGACGGATCCTGCGTGCCCGGGTAGTACACGGGGAAGTCAGGGTTGAGGAGGACGAGCTGCTGCTCACCCATCGGCACGCACGGGTCGAAGAGGAGCGCTTCGCCGTTCGACACTGTCGCCCGCACTGCATCGGAGTCTCCGCTGAGCAGACGGACCACGTCCCCTTCCCACTCCTCCGGGGCCTGCACGTGAACGCGTACCGAACCGAGTTGAACGTCGATCCGCTTCGAGGGTTCCCGCACCCCGATCTCGATGCCACGAACGTCGTCGTGGTAGGAGACTTCGGACTCACCGACGTAGAAGATCCTCTGCAGGTCCGCGTACCGGATGTCCAGCTCGAGCTGGAAGACACCGGGAGGAAGAGAGGCGGAGAACGTCCCGTCGTCTTCTACCTCAACGAAGTGAGAGCCAGCCGAGGAGATGGCGGTCATGCTGACATAGAACGGTGCCTCCACGAACGTGACGGATCCGCGGATCGCCGGAGTGTAGCGAGGGCCGGTCGGATCATCGCTGCACGAACTCGATCCGACCGCGCACACAAACGCCACGAGGACGAAGAGCCCCCGGAGAATCGCGCCATTCCGTCGCACGCTGCCCACTCCAAACATCTGGACCTACCTTCGCTGCAGCCGGATCTCGAGATCGTGGATCTTGTCACCCTCGTGGACCGTGAGTGCCCCGGCGTCTTCGGAGTACTCGGCGCTTGGCCACCAGGTGTCTCGATACTCCCCATCGAAACCCACCCGGATCACGATCTTGCAATCCCCCGGCGGAACTCCGGATATCGAGAAGCCGCCGTCGGAGTCGAACGAACTCGCCTCGACTTCGATCGGCCCCCAACGAGCGACATCGTGAAAGACTTGGACCGAAATCGAACTACCCTGACTGACCAAAGTCGGCAGCGTCTCGCCATCGCTTCCGACCACACGCCCGCGCAACGTACCTCCGGCAACAGCGTCGAGCCACACGATCATCGGCTCCCCCGGCGCCAGCTCGAGAGCCTCTCGCTGCCATGGGATCAAGACGCCCGGCCAGTAGCTCTTGAGACTCGGGGAGGCGTACACCGACGTGTCGAGGTGCACGCGTCGAGCCGTACTCGCCGCGCGAAAGAGGAGACGCGCTCCGTGAGGAGCGTCTCCATTCCAGGTCGCGGTCTCATAGGCGGACTGGTAGGAGGAGGACGCCTCCACGATACGTGGGCAGAAGCGAAAGCAACCGGAGTCACGAACTTCCAGGTATTGGAAGTCCAAATGCACCGACACGGTGTCGCCCGGCACGGTCTGGAAGTCGGGGATCCGGACTCGAGACTGGGTGCTGGCCGTTTGCTCGGGGGATGTCCAGGTGAGATCCGCGAGGATGTCGATCGGCTCTCCTACGGTCATTCCGTCCAGAACGACGCGATCTCCGGTGCCCGATGGAAGGGGGTCCCCCGAAACTCCCGAACTCAGTGTGTAGCTACAGGTCCAACCCTCCGGGAGCGGAGCGCTCCAGGTCACTTCCAAGTGCCCCGCGGGAATGAGTGAGAACTGGCGCCGTTGGACCGGTGTCGGGGGAATGGAGAGTGGAACGGCGTGCTCAGCCGTCGGGCTCCCGGGGAACCAGGTCCGTACGTACTCGGAGCCTTCCGTCGGAACGAATACGAGTTGGTCGTAGGTACCCACAGCGAGTTCACCCAGGAGGACTCCGTGCTCGATCGGAATCGACCTAGGGCGGAACGAGCGACTTACAGCATTGAGATAGAACCTGCCGTGAATCTCGTCGGGATCGAGAAGCTCTCCCGTGACGCTGTCACGCAGCTCCAATTCGACTCCAGCACAGTGACCTTCGATCACCCGGTCCTCACCGGGGTCCAGGTGGATCACGCTCTCCCAATCGAGGAGAACGTCCCCCTGCTTCGAGAGGTATCCCACTTCCGGAAGCTCGAACACGTAGTCGCCAGGGGCGAGGTAGAGATCCGCGATTCCAGCCTCGATCGTGGCTTCGACGGGAAAGCCTGGCGCCGTTGGGACGTACGGCCGGACCCTGATCGACGTATCGAAAGCGGTGGAGTCCGCCCTGGTGAGGAGAAGATGGACCCAGGCCTGATCGGAGCGGGACTTCGTCGGCTCATCGCCGCAAGAGCTGACGAGAAGGGCGATGACAGCCAGGAGGACCAGGGGGACAGGAACACGACGTATCGGAGACCTCGGTTCAGTGTGGCGGCCGACGCGAGGTCTCATCGAGGGTCGCGGTCTGTGGAAGGCAGCGGGAACGCGTCGCATCCGGATGTCCCTCCCGTGGCATCGAACTCCGCTGCTTCGTCAGCTTCGCTCGCAACCGCCAAGGGAGGGATCCTATCACACTTCTACAGAGGACGCAGACAGACGGCGGCTCCGACGATGGGCTCCTCATCAGCCTTTCGAGCCGGATCACCCGTTCGTCTTCGCGAACCCCTCCATGAAGTCGACGAGTGCCTGTACACCGGCCTTCTCCATCGCGTTGTAGATCGACGCGCGACAGCCACCGACGGAACGATGTCCCTTCAGCCCGGAGAGGCCCGCGGCCTTGGCTTCCGCTACGAACTTCGCCTCGAGTTCTTCGGTCGGGAGACGGAAGACGACGTTCATGAAGCTCCGGCTGCCCTTCTCGACGGGACAACGGTAGAAGTCACCATGCGCTTCGATCGCGGAGTAGAGGAGGTCGCCCTTCTCGCGGTTCCGCCTCTCCATCGCCTCGAGCCCACCCTCGGCCTTCACCCAGTCGAGCACGTTCCGCACGATATAGATCGCGAAGGTCGGCGGGGTGTTGTAGAGGGAGTTGTTCTCGGCGTGGATGCCGTATTTGAAGATCGTCGGAATGTCCTGATTGGCCTTCTCCAGCCATGACTTCCGGAGCAGAACCACGGTGACACCCGCCGGGCCGATGTTCTTCTGCGCACCGGCGTAGATCATGTGGAACCGGTTCGCGTCGAACGGCTGCCAGAGGAAGTCGGACGACATGTCACAGACGAGCGGAGTCGACCCACAGTCCGGAATCTCGTAGTACTGCGTTCCCTTGATCGTGTTGTTCGACGTGAAGTGGACGTAGGCGGCGTTCGGATCGAGGTCGAGTCCGTCCTTCCGAACGACCGACGTGAAGTCCGGCCCTGCCGTGCCCGCCTCGCGCGCGTTCCCAAGCACCTTCGCCTCGGCCAAAGCCTTCTTCGACCAAACGCCGGTGTTGACGTAGTCCGCCGATCCGCCGGCCGGAAGGAAGTTCATCGGGAGGACTGCGAACTGCTGGGACGCGCCGCCCTGGAGGAAGAGCACGGTGAAGTCGTCGTCGAGCTTCAAGAGCTGACGGAACGAGTCCGCCGCTTCGTTGTGGACCTGGTCGTACTCCTTGGACCGGTGGGACGTCTCCATGATCGACATCCCGGTACCCGCCCAGTCGAGCATTTCCTTCTGCGCGCGCTCGAGCGCGGAGACGGGAAGCGTGGCCGGACCCGCGGAGAAGTTCCAAATGCGAGCCATCTTCTAGTACCTCCTGAATCGCCTCGCCCACGCGAGGCTTGGAACCCTGTGCAATGTGCGGACGCCTACGGGCTCTCGGGCACATCGGCGCACCGCATCAATACCTACGCCTCGTGCGCACCCGCGGCCACTCGAGCACGGGTGCCGGAACGCTCCCTTACGCGCTGTGCGAAACGAAGTCGCGAATGATCCGGACGACCACGTCCCCGATCCTGAGCATGTTCTCGTCCGACGACGCCCCGATGTGCGGCGTCATGACGACGTTCGGTGCGGTGAGGAGCGGGCTGTCGTTCGCCGGCGGGTCTGAGTACCACACGTCGGTCGCGTAGCTCCGCACCTTTCCCGACTCGAGGGCGGCCGTGAGGTCGACCTCGTTGACGATCTTCCCGCGAGCGGTGTTGACGAGAATCACGCCGTCCTTCATCCGCGCGATCGTCTCGGTGCGGATGATGTTGCGGGTCGTGTCGGTGAGCGGCGCATTGATCGAGATGTAGTCGGAGCGGGTGAGCAGCTCCTCGAACGACACCATCTCGGCGTGCTCATGCGTCGCCTTCTGCGGGTCGTTCGCGATCACGGTCATGCCGAACGCCTTGGCGCGCTTCGCGACTTCGGTGCCGATGTTGCCGACACCGATCATGCCGAGAGTCTTGCCGAGGAGCTCGGTGCGCCCGAGTTCCTTCTTCAGCCACTTGCCTTCCTTCATACCCATGTGGCCTTCGACGATCCGCGTCGGAACGGCGATCATGAGTGCGAAAGCGAGTTCGGCCACGGCTACTGCAGAGGCTTCAGCCGTGTTGAAAACCTGGATGCCCTTGGACTTCGCGTACTCGACGTCGACATTGTCGAGACCGACGCCGCCCCGGATGATGAGCTGGAGCTCGGGCGCCTGGTCGATGTACTCGCGGTCACAGGTCGTCTTGGACCGGATGAGGACGACGTTAGCCGTCGATTGCTGACTCTTGTCGTTCGTGACTTCGCCGAACTCCTCGAGCTTCTTCGGGAGCGAGGCGTCGAATGAATCGGAGAGAAGGATCTTCATTTTTGTCTCCTTGGAAATCGAACCGGGCACTCTAGTCCGTGAGTGGTCTCACGATCAAGCCGGACCGGAGTTTCGGCTCGAACCAGGTCGACTTCGGGGGCATCACCTGCCCGGCGTCGGCCACGGCGAATAGATCTGCGATCGACGTCGGGTAGAGCGCGAAGGCGACTTGGAACTCTCCCGAGTCCACTCGCTTCTCCAGCTCCACCAGTCCACGCATTCCTCCGACGAAGTCGATCCGTTCGTCGGAGCGCGGGTCCCCGATCCCGAGGATCGGGGCGAGGAGGTTGTCCTGGAGGACGGCCACGTCGAGCCGAGCCACCGGGTCGTCTGGCCACGTGCCGGGACGAGCGTCGAGGTGATACCAGCGGCCGCCCAGGTACATGAGGAACGACTTCGCGCGTCCGGGCCGCAGAGGGTCGTGAAGGATGTCGGTCTTGCTCGCCTTTGCGTCACCGAGCGGCTCGACCGTGAACTTGGTCCCGATCTGCGCGAGCAGTTCCGTCTCGGAGTGACCGTTCAGATCTCGGACGATCCGGTTGTAGTCCAGGATCATCATCTGGTCGTCCGGAAAGATCATCGAGAGGAAGAAGTTGTAGGGTTCTTCCCCCGTGTGCTTCGGGTTCGCAGCGCGGCGGGCCTGACAGACACGCGTCGCGGCAGCCGAGCGGTGGTGGCCGTCGGCTACGTAGAGATCGTCGATCTCGGAGAACGCGCGGACCAACGTGTCGCGCTCGGCGTCCTCGTCCACCACCCAAACGGTGTGTCGGATGCCGTCCGGTGCGACGAAGTCGTAGACCGGAGCATCTTCAGTCAGTCGAGCCACGTGGGCATCGATCTCGGGCCGCGCCTTGTAGGTGAGGAAGACGGGGCCAGTGTTGGCATCGAGCGCGTCGATGTGACGGGTCCGGTCGTCTTCCTTCTTCTGACGCGTGTGCTCGTGCTTCTTGATCCGCCCCGTCTCGTACTCCTCGACGCTCGCTCCCACCGCGATCCCCGTCTGGACGTGATCGCCCATCACTTGGCGGTAGAGGTAGAGGGCGGGCTTCTCCTCACGGAGGTAGACGCCGTCTTCGATGAGACGCCCGAGGTTCTCGGCGCCCTTCGCGTAGACCTCGGGAGCGTAGGGATCGGTGTCCTGAGGCAGGTCGATCTCCGGCTTGTTCACATGGAGAAAGGAGACGGGGTTGCCGTCTGCCATGACGCGCGCTTCGTCACTCGAGAGCACGTCATATGGAGGGCTCGCGACCTTGGCGGCGAGCTCTGGATAGGGCCTCAAGGCTCGAAAGGGGCGGATGCGTGCCATGCTGTCTCCCTCTGAGTCGTTCTGTTCGGATCCGGCGCAGCCGATGCGGACCGCGACCGAAGTCCGGTGGTGCTTCCCACACGTCGTCGATTCCACCAAGGTGAGAGATTGGCACGGGCAAGTCGGAGGGACCACTGCGGGTTTCCCGCAAGAGGCCGTGCTGGTTCTGCGTATCCCACGCAGGCGACCAGGACGCGCGTAACTGTCCGGATGGCTTATATTTATGCGATCCTCATGGCCTCGGTCGGCCCGACGCTCACACAGAACTCGACGACGCCGACGGATTCGCTCATTGTCCGGCTCATGTCTCCCAAGCCACCGAAAGCCGTCCTCTTCGATCTCGATGACACCCTGTTCGACCACCGCCGCAGCGCGAGAGGCGCGGTCGAAGCGATCCGGCGTATCGAACCGGCTCTGGCGAGTGCGTCCGACGAGGAGGTGAACCAGGCCAACCGAGAGATCCTCGAGGAGATCCACCTCCGCGTCTTGAGTGGCGAGATCGACGTCGACCAAGCGAGAGAAGAGAGGATGTTCCGACTCCTCGAGCGGTTCGGCGGGAGTGCAACCCAAGCGGATGCGGTCCGGTTGGCGTTCCACTACAGGCAGGCGTACCAAGGCATCCGCGAGGTCGTGCCCGGCGCGCATGCGCTGCTCGCAGAGCTGAGACACCGGAACTACCGGCTCGCCGTCGTGACGAACAACATGACGGCGGAGCAAGAAGAGAAGATGCGCACGCTCCGGCTCTCGTCGCTCGTCGACGAGCTGGTCGTGTCCGAAGCGATCGGAGTCTCGAAGCCCGATGCGAAGATCTTTCGGGTGGCGTTGGAGTGGCTGGGCGTGAGGCCTGAACAGACGGTGATGGTCGGAGACTCCTGGAGTTCGGACATCGTCGGAGCGGTCGGCGTGGGCATCCCCGCGGTCTGGTACAACCCGCTTCGACACGAAGTCCCCGACACCACGTTGCCGCTCGCCGGGCAGATCCACGCGCTCGAGCCGACCACGGAGATCGCGGACACGATCCAGCAGGCACTCGAACCGTAGCGCTCGCTCGTTGCGTCGACTACTCTTCGGTCTGCCGGAGCGGAGGTCCCGAGAACGAAACAAGGCGTGATGAAGAACGCGAACGAGTCCACTGTGTCTGTCCGCGGGTCCCTCTGGATCCTCGCCCTCCTCCTGATCCTCACCGGCGGATGCCGCCCGGCTTTCCGAACCATGGCGGAGATCCAGAGAGCGTACGATCTCCCTCCGCTCCCCACGGCCGAGCAGTACCCCGACTTCGACGCCGTGGTCGTACTGGCGACCGTCGATACCGAGCTCTATGGCACCGATCGTGGGCTCTGGACGGATCAGGTCTTCCACCGGATCGTGCGGGTGTTCCGAAACGCAGAGGCGCGAGCCAACGTCGAGATAGATCTCTTCCCCGGCGAGCAGCTCGTCGCGCTCGAAGCGCGCATCCATACACCGGAGGGCCGAATCCTCCCGATACGACGGGAGGAAGTCGACCTCGGGAGGGCAAACGTACCCCTTCCCGGCACGAGCGGCAGTGAGACGTCGGTCGACAACGCGTCGATCGAGAAGAACACGGTCCGGCTCCACTTCGAAGGACTCGTGCCCGGTGCGACCTACGAGTATCGCTACCGTCTGCGCCGCAAGGAGCCATACCTCTACGACTCCTGGGCCGTGCAGGAGTACGACCCCGTCCTCTTCGCACAGTACCGCCTCACCGTTCCGCAGATCCTGTACGACGAGGAAGGCAAGGAGTGGGACTGGCGCTACCGGTACTACCGATGCGCACGAATCGGCTCGCCGGTGATCGTCGAGGAGAACAACCCCGGACTTGGCCTCACGGAGACCTACACCTGGACCCTCCGTGACGTGCCCGGCTTCACTCCGGAACCTCGGATGCCTCCCCACGAGGAGTACCTGTCCTACGCTAGGTTCGCCCACACCGCGTGGGAGACGTGGGACGAAGTGACCGAGTCGTACTGGACCAATCATCTCACCGAAGCACTGGAGCCCGACGACCGAGTAGCGGAGGCGCTCCGGGACATTCTCTCTTCGGGTGCGACATCGATGTCGATCTCCGGGAGTTCGCTGGCCTCGGATGACGAACTCGCGCGCGCGCGCCGGAAGGTTGCAGCCATCGCGCGCTACGTCCAGCAGATGCCTGCCATCGATCTCGAGCTCGGGCAAGGCAGCCTCACTCCGGCCAAGCCCGCAAAGGTGTTGGAGCGTGGCCGGGCGGATACGAAGGACAAGGCCGTCCTACTGGTGGCGCTGCTTCGGGAGACGGGATACGAAGCTGATCCCGCGCTCGTCGTCACCAGGGATCACGGTCCGCTCGACGCGAAGTTTCCCAACTGGAGCTTCAACCATATGCTCGTTCTGGTCGAACTCGGAAGCGAGAGGATCTGGATCGACCCGACCGCGCGTCACTATCCGTTCGGCGAACTGCCGTGGCGGTCGGAAGGCGTCGAAGCGGTGGTGGTTCGAACCGGCGGAACCGCCGAACTCCTGATCACCCCAAGGCCCGAGGCGAAGCACAACAGCCACCTCACCGAGGTCCGGATGACCGTCGGCGCCGACGGCCAGACTCGCGGAGATGTCGAGATGATCCTCGACGGCGAGCCCGGCTCTCTTCTCCTCGGCGCCCTCGATACCATCTCCGAGAAGAACGGGACAGATCGACGCGACGCTGTCCGCCAATGGTGCGAGTCGGAGATTCGATCTACCTACGCAGATGCAGCAGTGACTTCGATCGAGCTGCGCGAGACCTCGCCTGGCCGGGCCCTCGTCTCCTTCGCATTCGAGACGCACGAGGTGATCGTAGACGATATCCTACCGCACCTCTCGGCGTATCCGTTCCCGTTCGATGCCGGCCTCGACCTGATCGGACAGGTGGAACGCCGATTCCCGGTCGAGAACGGATACCCCTCCACTTGGACGCGTCGGATCACGGTCGATCTCGAGCCGAGCGAGTACGCGGTTGCCGCCGTCCCCAGCAATGTGGACATCCACGATCGCGAGATCGCGTTCGAGAGTCGGTTCGAGATCCAAGGCGAGCAGACGGTGCGGAGCGAGGAGACGCTAACGCTCCGCCGTTCGCGAATGCTCACACGCTCCTACGAAATCGCCCGGGACATTCTCGACGCCCAGGAGATGGCGGGCGCAACGTCCGTCCTTCTGAAGGAACGACCTGCGAACTAACACACCTACTTCCGGCATCGATGGACGGCGTATCGACGGTCCGTCGCGACTCTCTCGACCTCCGCGAAGAAGCGCCGGAGCGTTGGGCCGTAGTCGACGCCGTGCGCACCGACCACGTAGAGCTCTCCGCCCGGCCTCAAGACTTCCCGAACCGGCCGGAAGAGACGGGTCGCTTCTTCCACGGTGAGCGCGTGCTGCGCATGGAACGGAGGATTGCTCACCACGACGTCGAGGGACTCCGCTTCGATCCCCTCGCATCCGTCGGCGACACGGACGTCCGGACTGCCTTGCCCGTTCTCTTCGAACGTGAGCTTGGCCGACGCCACCGCAAGGTGCGACTCGTCGACGAGACGGAGCCGGATCTCGGGATTGCCGATCCTGAGGTAGAGACCGATCACACCGCTTCCACATCCGAGGTCGAGCACGTCGGTCTCGTCTGCAAAATCGGGAAGACAGCTCAAGAGAAGCTCCGTCCCTCGGTCGAGGCGCCCCCCTCCGAAGACTCCCGGGAACGAGAAGATGCGCACGGCATCGGGGAGGTCGTCGGAAGTCGTGTCGGGTTCGGCAGAGGTGTCGACGTCGGCCTCGAGAGACGCGTCGGCCTCGTTCGCAAGGCTGTCCTCGTGGTTGTTGCCGCCGCCTCCATTGTCGCCGGCATCGGAGGCATCGGCGAGCGCTTCGTCCGCACTGTCGACGAGGAGATCGTCGCCCTCCATCGACACCTCGGTGTCCATCTCCATTAGGTCGATCTCGTAGTACGACGGCGTGAGGGCGTCCTCGTCCTGCTCCAGATCTTCGGCCTGTACGTCGAACGTGACAGACTTCTTCCAAACCTTGGAAACCTGCGTAGGCCCGAGCCGATCTTCGAGGATCGCGCCGACCTTGGGAGAGAGATGTCGCGTCATTCCTCCGGCGAGAAGGCGCGCACCTGGGATCAGGCACGGCTTCATCCACTCCAGCTGGTACTCGAGAAGCGAGAGCGTCTTCGGAATGACCATCAGAACCGAACCGAACTTCGCATCGAGCGAAGCGGGATCGGTTGCAGAGGGGACGAGCTCGACGCGGCCGCGGTCGACTCCGTTGGCTTCGAGGTTCTTCTCGAGCGCAATCGTCGCGAGATGCGAATCCGTCCACCTCACGAGAGGGCGGGTCGTTGCCACCGCGAGAACCGTCGTGAGCGCGCCGTGCGGATCACCGAGCACGAGAAGCGGACTGCCGTCGTCCTCGGTCTCGAGGATCTTCGTCAGTAGGTGCTCCTCGGCCGCGCTCCACGCACGCAGGGTCGCGTCGGAACTCGCCGGGTACCGTTCGAGAACGAAGTCACGGTCCGCGATCTGGAGGTGAGTTTCCGCGACGGCGGGCTCGGCGTCCTCCCGCCGCGGGGGGCGACCCGAGGGCCCCGGCCCCCGAACGACTCGACCGTGCACCCTGGCCGGACGTTCGCCTGTCCGCTTCTTTCCCGCGCCCTGGGGGGAACTCCCGCCCTTCTTCTTGGCACCGCGACCGGCTGCTCCGCCACCACTGGCCCCGCTACCGCTCGCCCCCCCGCTCCTTGCACGGCTGCTACCTGCACCGCTGCCACTTGCACCACCGCCGCCCGCACGGCTGCCACCTGTGCGCTTCTTCATGACGTCTCCTTCGGGCTCCGTTGTCCGCGAAACCGTCTTCGCGGAGGGTTCAGCCACGCTCACCCTCGCCGGATCTATCCGGGCCCCCTCTGGGCCCGTCCTCGAATCGATCGGGGATTGTCGCATCTCGGACCGGGATAGGCCAAGGATCGGTTCCTCTGTTGCCCACTTCCGGTAGGATCGAGCCAGCCCTCCCGGTCTCCTCAGCGACCGGGCTCAGCCAGGACCCGGAGCCAAAGGAGACCTGCCTACCATGTGGAACCAGATCATCGAACGGCTCGACGTGAGCGAACTCGTGACCCAGGTGGTGTCCTTTCTGCCCAATCTCATCGTCGGGATCATCATCTTCATCGCGTTCCTCATCTTCTACCGGATCACTTCGAGGGCACTGCGGGCGGCGCTCCATCGAGCCAGCGTGCACGAGACGCTGGTCCAGCTCCTGATCAGCAGCATGTACAAGTACGTCATCGTGGTCCTGGGGCTCGTCATGGCTCTCGACCAGATGGGCGTCAACGTCGGCGCAGCGCTGGCCGGGCTCGGGGTGGCCGGCATCGCGGTCGGGTTCGCCGCGCAAGACTCGATCGCGAACTCCATCGCGGGCTTCATGATCTTCTGGGACAAACCGTTCATTGTGGGTGACTGGATCACCGCGGAGGACGAGTACGGCCGCGTCACGGACATCACGCTGCGTACGACCCGCATCCGTACGGTGCGGAACACCTACGTCGTCATCCCGAACAAGACGATCATCGACAGCGTGCTCGAAAACCACAGCAAGCATGGAGAAACTCGTGTCGACGTTCCGATCGGCATCGCATACAAGGAGGACATCCGCCAGGCACGCGAAGTGCTGCTCTCTGCCGTCGAGGGCGTCAAGGGGATCGGGAAGCTCGCGTCAGACGTGGTGGTGTCGAACCTCGGCGGATCGAGCGTGGACCTGTTCGTCCGCGTGTGGCTCGACGACGCCGGTGACGAGAAGCGGGTGTATGCCGACGTTCTCGAACGGAGCAAGCTCGCGCTCGACGCGGCAGGAATCGAGATTCCGTTCCCGCACCTCCAGCTGTTCGTCGACGACGTACGCCCCGCAGTGTGGGACCAGATGACGCAACATGGACTGACCCGCATCCAGGCCGAGGGTTGATCGTGGTCGCCTGCGCGTCTCTCGCTCTGGCAGGGTCCCCCGTGTGGCCTGCCGATATTGCCTGGAACGACCTCCTGGTCGCTGTGCTGTCGTGGGTCGCGGTATGGGTGGGCTTGGGGGGCGGTTTCGTCCTCCTGGTTCGGAGAAGCTGGGACTACATCCAGGGCTGGCACGTTACCTCCGCCTACTTCCTCGTCGGCGCAGCCTTGGCGGTGGCACTGTTCCGAGCACCCCTCCACTCCGTCGTCACCGCATTCGAGCCGTTCGACGTGTCGTGGATCCTCGTAGGGCTAGGGATCCAGCTCCTCGTCGTCTGGTTCGCACGGCGGAATGGACGGCCGCCTGCGAAGCGGATCGACGACGCGCCCCATGTGTACTGGCTGCGTGGCGATCCGCGCTACGCAGTCTCCAAGACGTTCGAGATCCTCTTCCAGCAGACGATGCTGGTGGCGCTAGTGCACATCCTGGCGCAGGCCGGATTCTCTCGGTCTACGATCGTGCTTCTCGCTGTCCCGGTCTTCGGGCTCGTCCACGTCCCGATCGCGCGGCTGGTCGGTCGCTACTTCGGTGCGTACTACTTCGTCTTCTCCCTCATCGCCGCCGTACTCATGCCGCTCCTCATCCTGTCGGGACCCAAGGGCTTCGTGCTCAGCTATCTCCTCCACGTCGGTTTCTACGCGGGGTCGCAGATGCTGTTCTGGGACTGGTCCCGGCGCGAACGGACGCTCGTCACTATCGCAATCGTGGCCTGCGCTGGTGGACTGGCCGGCCTTTGGAGTGGTGTCGCGACTGCAGACGGAGCGATTGCTGAAAGAGCTACTGAAGGTGTGCTCGTCGAGGGAGCGACCACCCACCGCGCGACTAACGAACCCATGGTCGCCGAAGGCACGGGCGCCGAAAGCACGACAGCGAAGGGCGCGCCCCCCCGTGCGGAGACGACTGTCCCTCGTACGTGCCTCGTCTCCGTTCCGGAGGGAGCCGTCCCTCGGGGAGGATGGCCGGTGTTCGTCCTGATGCACGGGTATGGAACGAACAAGGAAGACTTCGATGAACTCGCTCGGGTGGTGAGCAGCCGAGGAGCGGTCGCTATCGCCGTCGACGCACCGCAAGAAATCGGCGGTGGTCGACGCAGTTGGGGGCCAGACATCCACGAGACGCACAAGTATCTGCAGGCCCAGCTCGCTCCACTCTTCGAGGACCCTCGGTTCGACTTCACTCCGATCCACGTCGGTGGCTTCTCGCAGGGTGGCATCCGGTCCCTCCTTCTCGCGGCGTGGTACCCCGACGTCTACGGTGGCGCGCTTTCGGTGTCTCCGGCTGGAGGAGATTGGCCCGATGCGGTTCCAGAGCCGACCCAGCCTCACCCACTGCGCTTGGTGTACGGAACGCAGGACAACCAACGAATCCTCGAGAGCGCCACACACGCGGAGACCTTCTGGCGCGAGTGGCAGCAGCCGTTCGAGGTGTTCACCCACCCAGGAGGACACCACTTCCCGGGTGACTGGGTTCAGGTGCTCGGCGACGGAGTGACGCAGATCCTCACGCAGAGCGCGGCCAAGTAGCTCACGTCACTCACTGACGAGCGAGTCCGTGTTGCACACCCCACCGAACCGTCGTAAGACGACGCGGTCAGAGTCCTACCGGATCATTACGAGACGAACGGGTTCGCCTTCCCGGTGGGCGTCGGGCCCCCGGGCTTCGAGGTAGTACGAGCCGGACGGAAGAAGGCGTCCGTCATCGTCCCGCCCGTCCCAAACGCTCCATTCTGTCGCCGTATCCACTCGGAGCGTTCGCAGACGACGTCCGTCGACTCCGAGAACGTGAACCAGGATCGGGTCTTCGTAGGGCGTACCGCGCATGACGGAGAAGCGAAGTTCCCCTCGGAACGGATTCGGCGAGGCGATGATCCGCGTTGGCGATGCGGTACTCGTACTGGCCGACCCAGCCTCCCCGTCCGTCAGCGAGGCCGTTCCCGCGAGAGCATCGAGGAAGTCGACGATCCCCATCCACTTGGGGGCTGTTTGGGGATCCTGGCTCTGGCGCTCGAGAAGTCCCCAGCTTCCCCACTTCGAGTACTCACCGATGTGGCTGAACGCGACGTGGACGCCTCCACCTGCTGCGGTGTGCCATCCGAGGAGGTCGTCGAGGTAGAGAGCCCGCATTCCGGGATCCCGATTCGCTGCGTGGAATAGCGCGGTGAGTGTCGCGTCGTTCTCCCAACCGCCAACTCCTACCAGGTGCTGCCCACCCTCGTAGGCGACGAGGCCGAGTCCGCGACTCGACGCCTCTGCTTCGTTCTGCACGGTGATCGCGCGTTCGAGGACGATCTCGTCCGCACAAGCGTTCAAGAGCTGCTCCACGGTCCACGTCCGCGTGATCTCTGCGTTCCCGGGCGTTCCGAGCGATCCACCGAAGTAGGGGGCCGTCCCGAGAGCGTCTGCGTGGAGGTAGGCGTCCTGCCAATCCATGACTGTGGTGCCGGTCCAGGGGTTCGCGTGTTGGGCTGCGAGCACGCGCTCGAGTCGATCGGTTCCGCCGAACACCGTCTCCCAGAGCTGGAAGATCTCCACGCTTCGCTGCGAATGGTAGCGAAGCCGCGCTTCGAACGGATTCGTGGAGAGACCGAGATCGAGCCCTCGTTGCTCGGCGTAGTCCGCTTGCGAGAAGATGCCGTTCCACACTTCGTTCGAGTGCTCGACGTAGACCCGAAGGCTGGGGTCGAGATGATCACGCACGTAGGTGGCGAACTGAGTGACGTAGTCGTCGTCTGCAAGGTGTGGCATGCAGAACCAGGGATCGGCGCCGAGTTCGTTGCAGAGCGTCACCATGTGCTCGACACAAACTCCCCGCTCCGTGCCTTGACTGAAGTAGTCGGGCCAGGATCTGCCGGTCCAAGCGGACTGGGTCGAGTTGTTGGTCCGCATCCAGTCCATGAAGCGGATGACCTGGAAGTTCGCGAGCGACCCGAGGAAGTCTGGATGGAAGAGCTGTGTTTCGTACGTGCCCTCGAAGCCAGGAAGCAGGAGCCGGATGTTGTGGACCGGGTCCGCGGGATCTGTGGCGAGGATCTTCATGTGCGTGAGACCGTCGGCCGAAGGCTGGATGTGGACCACGAGCCGCCCGGGCTCGCTCGATACGATGTGCGCATCGAGTCGGAAGTCCAGTTGACCCGTTCCGTCGTAGAGACAGACGTAGTCGCCCTCGGGATAGTTCCCGCCCTGCCCGGTGATCAGCACCGTGCCCGCGGCTTGGCCTTCGGCCAGTGACGCCGGATACCCATCGGGACCGATGTCGAGTGGCTCGCCCGTATCCCAAACCGAGTTGTCCTGCAGCTGAGGAATCCATGGACGAGCGTGCTTGAACACGTCGGTAAACGGGATGGCCGAGTTCCAGTCGACGATCCCACCGAGGTTCACCCCGATCGGCGCGTCCTCGTTCGGGAACGGTTGGCCCTTGGCAATGCCGGGGGCCAGCAAGACCGCGGCCGAGACCGCGGCCGAGACGACGGCGATCCAGACAGAGGCCATGGATACAGGACCGACCCGAAACCCGCGGCGACGAACGAACAGCCCCGCGTGGGCCCAACGTGAGCGCACGGAGTGACCCGGCTCGAGATGACGCATGACGAACTCCCAGTTCCCCCCACCAGACATCTGGTGCCCGTGGTGCGGATCGGCCTAGTCGAGCTAGGCTTCACCGTTTTCTTCGGGCGGGTTTCCGGGAATTCTCAATCCGTTCGTGGACCGTCGTTTGGCAATAGGCTCGTCGTAGCCGAGTGACGATCGAAGCGAACGGAATCGCCTCGGCAACGCGCGCTACCTCGAGGCCCCCCAACCCGGCCGTGGTGGCTGGTTTGCGGGAACATCTCGCGCACGATGTCCACGTCGGCCCGCATACACGGCCAGAAGACGTCGATCAGGTGCGGAACCGACCGGTGAGTACGCGGAGCCCCTCGGCCCTTCTCGAGAGTTCCTCGGACGTCGAGGAGATCTCCTCGGCTGCGGACGACGTACTCCCAACCTCTCTCGCGATCTCTACGACGTTGCGTGCGGTCTCGTGATTCGTCGAGGAAAGCTCTTCGATCGCAGCCGCGATCTGGGCCGTCTGCTCGGCGGCATTCGACACCTTCGCACGAATCCCTTCGATCGCAGAGGCGACCTGGTGTCCGAACTCTTGTCCGCGCGCCACCGCGCTGCTTCCACGTGACATCGCTTCGACGGCGCGTTCGCTCTCGGTGTGGATCGCAGTGATCCGCTCGCTGATCTCGCCGGTGGCACGCACCGTCTTCTCGGCGAGCTTTCGCACTTCGTCCGCGACCACGGCAAACCCGCGACCATGCTCGCCCGCGCGCGCCGCCTCGATCGCCGCGTTGAGCGCGAGTAGGTTGGTCTGATCCGCGATGTCGTGGATCACCTCCGTGACCACCGTGATCTCCTGCGCCGCACGCCCGAGGCTCTCGACCGTATGCGCTGCGGTTCCGACCACGTCGGCGATCTCGGACATGGCTTGGCCCGAGTCGAGGATGACGGACTCACCGTCTTTCGCGGCCTGATCGGCGTTCGACGCAGCCAGGCCGACCTCGCTCGTGCTCCGCGCCACGTCTTCGACCGTGGAGCTCATCTCCTCGGCTGCGGTCGCGACACTCTCGGCCTGCGCGCTCACCTGGCGAGTTCCGTCTGCGATTCGAACCGTCGTCGACGACAGCTCCTCGGCCATGGAGGCCAGTCCAGCCGAGGCTTCCTTCACCTCGTCCACCAGGGATCGAGTCTTCTCCACGAACCGATTGAACCAGGTCGCCACTTCGTGAAGCTCGTCCTTGGTCCTCACCTCGAGCCGCTGCGTCAGATCGCCATCTCCCTCGGAGATGTCACGGAGCATCCGGACGATCCCTTGAAGACCGTGGAGCACGCTCGTCGCATTCCAGTGGGCAACGAGCAGGACGAGGAACGCCGAGATGGCCGCTCCCACCCAGAGCACCAAGGCCGATTCCGCGGCGACAGTCTTCCCTGTTCCCCGAACCATCGCTTCGGCATCTGCAATCGACTGCTCTTGCGCCTGGGAGAGTCGTGCGAAGCTCTCGTCGATCCGGCGAAGGTGTTCCTCCGCCATGCTCCGATCCAAGCCAAGCACAGCAGTTCCCAGGGAACGCCCCTCGACCGTGATCGGCTTCTCGATGACCCAGAAACCCTCTCGGTTCCGGCTAGCCTCGATGACCTCGGCTACGTTCCGCTTGCCCCCGTCCGCCTTCACGAGAAGGGGCTGAAGCGCGGGCCTCTCCTTGTCCAAGTACCGCGTGAGCGGACGTCCGTCCTCAGAGACGAATGCTGCGTAGGCCACGCCAGGGTTCTCGTTCACTCCCTTCACGTAGCTGACCAACGCCATGAAGTCGTTCGAGAGGATGGCAGCTGGGGCGACCCGGGCGAGCAGATCGGCAAGCGCTTCGCCGGAAGCACGCGCCTCGTCCGCGATCAGGGTGGCCACCTCCTCGCCGTTCTGCTCGAGCTCGGCCTGCAGAGCCTCCGCCGACGCCCGCATCGACTCCGCCATCCGCACGCTTCCTGACTCGAGACGCGAGGCCTGGAGCCGGGTCACGATCACGTTCGTACCGATGGTCGCACCCACGAGCACGACGGTGAGTGATACGAGTAGCTTGGGACGGATGGAACGAGTGACGAATCCGAGGTCCATCGAGGTCCTCCTCATCAGAGACCCAGGGTCGCCTGCAACTTCGCAACGGGTTCATAGTCGAGAACCGGCGCCCAGCCGACGACCTTGGCCGACTTCGCAGCCTCGTCTTCCGGCTTCATCTGCTTGAGCGCCTCGACCATCGCCTGGGTCACCTCCGGCGACGCCTTGCCCGTGGCCGCCATCGGCCACTCGGGGTAGAGCGCGGTGCTACACACGAACGGGAACCCAGTGTGATGCTGCTCGTGGATGATCTTGATCTCGGAGAGATCCAGCATCCCATCCGCCACCATCCGCTCTAGCGTATCCGTGCGAACGGTTCCAGCATCGGCAGCGCCGTTCAGGACGGCCATGACGACGTTGTCGTGCTTCTTTCCGAACTCGAGCTTGGCGAAGTCCTTCTCTGGATCGATACCCGCGTCCTTCATCTCCTTGAGCGCCATCTGCCATCCACCGAACGAACTCGCGTCCACGGCCATGAAGGTATGGCCCTTCAGATCGTTCAACGTCTCGATCCCGCTGTCCGCTGTTGTGAAGATCACTCCTCCGAAGGACTGGAGCGGCTTGCCCTGACGCGAGTTGATCATGGTCGCCACCGCTTGCGCGTGATACTTCGTCTGCGCCTCTACGAACATGGAAGAGTTCACGACGAAGTAGTCCACGTTGCCGTCTGCGATCGCCGGGTAGACCTCATCGAAACCGAGCGGCACCACCTCGAACGTCGTTCCAGGAACGTGGCTATTGAGGTAGTCACCGGTCGCTTTCCACATCTTGAGCGCCTTTACCGGGCCGTCCTTCGCGAGCACGCCGATTTTCACGGTGTTGGCGGTCGCTGGTGCGGCCAGAAGGATGGAAAGGGCGAGGGAACCAAGGACTCGACGGGTACGCGCACGGAACATGACTTCACTCCTCCCGCGGACCACGCCAATCGGGGTCCGGTCCGCAGTGAAAGATGGACTG
This sequence comes from Candidatus Eiseniibacteriota bacterium, assembly GCA_020633975.1. Taxonomy (GTDB): domain Bacteria; phylum Eisenbacteria; class RBG-16-71-46; order CAIMUX01; family CAIMUX01; genus JACKCR01. Next base: position 424,131 of record JACKCR010000003.1, read on the forward strand.
TCTTGGCCAATCTCCTGGTCGTCCCATCCAATGATCATCTTTAGACACGAGGGGGGTTCCCTTCGGTGGATGAGGGATATCCCCCAATCGCCGCTTGTTTCGACGTGGGAAACGCGACGAAGGTCGGCTCTCCACCCTACACAGACGACGTTCATATGACTCCGAGCCGCACGCCCGCGTGAACCCCGAGTTCAGGTGGAGACCTCCACGGGTGGTGTACGTTCCAACAGGCATCGCGCTTGGCATAAGTCTGAACCCTCATCCAGCTGCTGGCGCTCCTCCTATCGCCGCACTCGGTCCAATCGGCACCGAGCTGGAAGGCCGCCGGTCGGCCCAGTTGCGCGAATCTGGTACCCTTGTCGGAGCCGTTCGACATCACCTGGGTATCGGGTCCGTTCTGCCTGCTCCGTCCTCCTCCTGTGGCGAATGGCGACGCCCCCCGGAACCACGACGCACCACGGAGCCGCGCATGCCGCCACGTCTCGCCGGACGAGTCCTCACAGGAACCACGATCGTCGGAGCCGCCGGCGTCCTCCTAGCCATCGTGTTCGCGAGCGCCCTACGTGCGGAGGAGCCTCCTCGCATGTGGAACCCATGGGACAAGGAGAGCCCGGAGCCGTACGGCTATGACGTCTACACCGCGCCCGACCTTCCTCTCGGTTCCGTCGATCCGGACGACCCACCCGCGACTCTCGGAATCTCACCGATCGACCCTGAGCGCGCGACCCTTTCGATCGTCCCGAGTATCGATCGCAGCTCGTACTCCTGGTTCGGCGCTGCAGAGATCACCGCGGAGGTGACCGACGGAGTTCAGGCCGTTACGGATTGCGACTCCGTGGTCGTCGTCTCCGCGGCCAACCCGAGGGTGCGCGCTCGGCTGGTCGACGATGGCTCCGGTAGCGACGCTGTTCCAGGCGACGGCATCTACTCCGGAGTCTTCGACATCGGAGCCGGCGAGGGAGAGGCGCGCCCGACCGGAACGTATGCCGCGACCGTGACCGCGTACCGCGGAGCGGACCAGGGCCAGGTCGATACTCCCAGCTTCTCTCTCTACAGCGTCCGCCGTTGGACCGGCATCACGACGACAGGTCTACCCGACGCATCCGACGACTACACCACGTTCTTCACGTATCCGAACGGATTGGGAGGCTTCCACCACGAGATCCGGGAGCTGGGACTCATCCGCTCTGCCTCCATTCCGAATGCGCAGATCCGTCTTCCGGTCTTCCCCGCGTCCAATCCGATCACCGGCCTCACCGTCTCCGGGCCTGGCGTCACCGGCGTCCACTCAGAAGGAAACTTGATCGCATTCGAGTGCGACCTCACTGGTTCGAGCGTCACACGTGTCACGATCGAGTTCGACGCTCCGAGCGACCTCGCAGCGACGAGAATCGACCGATACCAGACGGGAGACATCGGGCTCCGCAACTTCCGGAACGGCTACCTCGTCTGGAACCGGTACATCCACACCGCCATCCTCGGTTCCAGCTTCACCACGCCGCACGGCCCAGGGTGCATCGTCGATCTCCACGTAACCGATCTCGTCACCGGAGACCCGCACACGATCGACTGCATGGAGCGCGTCGCCGTTCACCTCGACGATACGGCGGTGAACGACGGGACCGGCACCTACCCGAGCAACATCAAGTGGGATGACGACTCGCTCTCCTGGCCCGTCTCCGGTGACCAGACGTCGATGGTGTTCCACTTCGAATCCGGCGGAAACTACGGCCTCCGCGACGAAGTCCGCGTCGAACGAGACGTCGAGTTCTACGCAGACCGGCACTACTTCCGGCATCGCTACTCCGTGCAGAACATCGACGCCGTGAGCCATGACTTCGACTTCGTCTGGGGCCGGGAGCAGTGGCTCTACGGCGCGTCCGACCGGCAGATCGGAGACCGCGGCATCCTCCCCCTGGATCCGGTCGACTACGGTGGCGAGCACGGCTTCGCGCCGGAGGAAACGGCTGGGAGCTGGTTCGCAGCATTCGACAATGCGTCCTACTACTCGATCGGCGTGATCGCTTCCGACCAGACTCCAGTGGCGATGCCGAACTACGCCTACTTCCTCTGCCAGCCAGCACTCGGAAACGGCACTGGTGAGTATCCGATTCTTCCATCGGGCAGCTGCGGCAACATGGAGAACCTGTTCTTCGAGAAGACTCTCGGCACTCTCGGCCCCGGAGAGACCGCCGAGTACGAGTTCTACCAGTGGGGAGGCTACGCTCAGAATCGGAACGCGCTCGCGACCCTGCTCGACGACGACGCAGCCCGGATCGCCCCCGACCCAGCGTGGGTGCCGTCGCTGGAAGAAGACCCGTCCGCACTCGGTGACGCGTTGGCCGGTTCCGAAATCCGGTCGGTGACGCCGAACCCGTTCCGTCAGTCCACGGAAGTGCATCTCGATCTAGCCACGTCCGGCCCCGTCTCCCTGGCCCTCTTCGACATCCAGGGCCGTCGTGTTCGCACACTTGTCGACGGCGCTCTCACCAGAGGAAGACAGGTCGTCACCTGGAGCGGTACGGGCGAAGACAGCGCTCCACTCTCGGCTGGTGTCTACTTCCTGCGCCTCGAGACGGAGAGCGGCCTCACGGTTCGGAAACTCACCCTCGAACGGTGACGCCGCGACATCGGCGCGGACGTAGACCTCCCACTGCGCCGGTGCGTCGAAGGACATCGTCCCTCGGACCTGGTCTCTCCGGGCTGGTCTCTTCGAGCGTGGCGCCACAGTGGACTCGCTCCGGTGGAGCGCTACGACGGCCGGGTCCGCTCCGGGTCCCGGTTTCGCCAGCGGCCGAGCAGGAGGAGCGTGATGTCATCACCCGGCTCCGTCTCGCCCAGGAAGGTGAAGAGGTCGTCCAGAATGCCCTTCCCGATCCGCTCGACTGGATCCGAGATCCGACGCTTGATCGACTCGAGCATCCTCGCTTCGTCGTAGAAGATCTTCTCCTCTTCCTCCCCGAGAAACGCCTCTGGAATCCCGTCCGTGAAGACGGCGAGGAGTGCGTTGTCCGGAATCTCGACATCGGCCGTCGAGTAGGGAACGCCGGGCATCATCCCGACCGGGATTCCCGTCGCAGCGAGTTCGGTGTGCTCCCCGTTCGGAAGGACGAGGAAAGGAGGGTTGTGGCCCGCGCTCACGTACGTGAGGTGGTGGGTCTTGGGATCGAGGCGACCGACGAAGAGCGTCGCAAACCGGGTCGCCTCCGTGGATCCATGAAGCTGGTCGTTGAGACGGCTGACCATGCGCGCGAGGTCGGCTGATTCCTCGTAGAGCACGCGCAAACCCGCCATGATGTTCGACATCAGGAGCGCGGCACCGAGCCCCTTGCCGCTCACGTCGCCGACCACGATCACGAGCGAGCCATCACCCAGAAGCGCGACGTCGTAGAGATCACCGGCCGTTTCGTAGCAGGAGCGTTGCTTTGCGAAGAGTGAGTACTCGAGGAGATCCGGCGTGGTCTTCGGCAGGAGACCGATCTGGATCCGCGACGCGGTCGCCATCTCCTCGGCGAGCCGTTCCTTCTCGCGTTGCTCCTCGATCAGCTTCGTCTGCGTGATCTTGATCGCCATCAGGTTCGCAAGGAGCGTGAACGCACGGAGCTGGTCCTGGTCGTAGCGGACGAACGGATCGTCGTGGTCCGCGTAGATGAGTCCGATGACCTGCTCGTTGTCGAAGAGCGGCGCGACGAGCGCAGAGCGGACGTCGAACGCGACGATGCTCTCCTGAGCCTGGAACCGTTCGTCAGCCTGGGCATCGGTCACGAGGAGCGCATTGCGGTCCTCGAGCACGGTGCGAAGCATCTTCTGGCTCATCATGAGCTCTTCTTGCTCGCGCCCCGACGGACGGGATGCCTCGAGCTGGAGAGAGTCGTCCTCCGTGTCCCGGAGGAGGATGAGCGTACGCCGTGACGGAATCACCTTCGCGACGAGGTCGAGTACGGCCTGGAAGATCTCCTCGAGAGGCTTCGGCTGGACGAGCAGCGGTGCAGCCTCCGTCATGGCCTGGAAAAGGGCGGCCTGCCCTGTCGCGGGAACCTGGAGGTCATCGAGCGAGATGTGAGTCTTGGCCAGGTCCGAGTCGTCCCCGGTGCGGATCTTCGGCGCACCGGTGCCACTCGGCATCGACGCTTCCGGACTCAGTAGGGTGAGCTCGATCGCTCCGAAGCGGATCCGATCGTGGATCCCGACTTCCCGCTTCCCTTCGAGCCGCTGATCGTTGACGAAGGTTCCGTTCCGACTACCGCGGTCCTCGACGACGAACGAATCGTCTGTCAGGTGCAATATCGCATGTTCACGAGACACGGAACGATCGACGAGGTGGACCTGGCTTTCGGAAGCCCGCCCCACGACGTACCGCCCCGGTCCGAGGGTCCGGCGGTAGTAGCGCCCGCCAACCATCCCTTCGAGTAGAAACTCCATGGCCCGGATTGTCGCACAGGACGAGTCACCTTCAAAGCCGGCTCAGAACCTCGCCCTCAGGATCTCCGCCGCCTCCACCATGCTCCGGGTCTTGGCCTTTGCAGTCTCGTGATCGTTGACGCACCGGTTGGCGAAACACCCGAACCCGCAGTCCGGGTTGAGGAAGATCCGCTCCGGAGCTAGGAACTCCAACACCTCCTCGACCCGCTGGACGATCTCCTCGGGTGACTCGGCGACTTCCGTCCGAGGGTTGACCACTCCGAGGCCGAGCTCTCGATCGGCCAGCGCTCGCGCCACGATTCCGACGTCTCCCGCTCTCGGAGTGGAATGCTCCAGCACGAACTGATCGACGTGCATCCGCTGGAACGCAGGGAGGAGCGGTGTGTAGTCGCCCGTCAGGAGGACGCTCTCGTCCCGGCTCCAGTTGCCCCGGCAGATGTGGAGCCCTATCCGGGGCAGGACGAAGCCCGCGCGAACGGCTCGCTCCCGTGCGCCGTCGATGATCTGGTTGAGAAGGTCTGCTGCGTACTCGAGTTCGGAACCCGCATCCCGGCGGGTGGCAAGAGTCGCTCACATGAAGGTTCGTCTGTCGCACTCCTCGGACATCACGATCTCGGTCAGCACCGGCTCGTCGAACTGCACGAAGTTGCAGCCAGCTGCCGCGAGGTCGAACAGTTCGTCCTGCATGATCCGGACGACGTCCTCGCCCATCTCGAGCTTGTCCGTGTAGCCCGCCTTGGAGAACTGCCCCACCCACATGGACCGTGTGAGGAGATACGGACCCGGCAGTGGTACTTTGACCGGCTTGTCGGTACGTGCACGGACGTACTCGAACTCGCGGACGGCGAGCGGCTCCCGCCGCGTCAGCTTCCCGATACAGGTAGGGTTCTTGATCGCAGACGCAGGCACGTCGAGCGTCGAGAGCATTTCCTCGAAGCTCGCCTTGTCCTCGACCGTGTCCAGCATCTCGGCGAGAGACATGAGCTGGGTCCCGTCGATCTTGTTCGTGACGAACGAGTAGAAGCTATCTCGACGCATCTCTCCATCGACGATGATGTCCGCACCGACTTCGACCTGTGCGTCGACGCAACGGTCGACTTCACGATCCGCGATCCGCTCGAACTCCTCCCGCGTGATCCGCCCCTTTTGGTGGTCACGAAGTGCGACGAGAAGCTCGCGGGAACGCGGCCAGCTCCCGACTTGTGTGACTTCGAACATGATCTCTCCAGTTCCGTTCAGACGATCGCCAGCTTGAGTGTGAGTTCCGTCGCCCTCGAGAGTGTCACGGCCACCGGAGACCTCTCCACCGCCCTCTGCCACGCCTCGCGAACCGCGGACTCATCCGCCATCGTCGAAGCGAAGCACTTCACGTCGACGGCAACCAGTCCGGGGTCTCCCTCACCCAGTCCCAGGTGCGCAAGCGGGTTTCCGAGTCGACCTCGCACGGTCATCTCGATGTCGTCCACTTCGACTCCTGCACGCGCCACTTCGGAGGCGAACCCCGTGGTGAGTGCTGCTCCGAGCGATCCGAGCAGGAGTTCCACCGCGGAGGGATGTGCGTCCTTCTCCTCGAAGCTCGCGGGCTGGCCGGCCTGGAAGGAGAAGTTCCGGCAGTAGGCCGTGCTCTCCAGATGCCCCGTGGATCTCACCCGTAGCCGCCACTCGTAGGTCTGCGCCTTCTCCTTGTCGGCTTCTAGCGCCTTCGCCTCCGCAGCAGCGGCCGCTCCGCTACCGCGACGGACGAAGTAGCGAACCGTTCCGTCTCCCCGCCCCGACGATTCGAGAGGGAGCGAACCGAGGAAGTCGTGGCCGACCATCCGACACCAAGGCGGCAGATCGTCGGCCACGGTGGGTTCCCTAGAACGCATCTCGAGAACGCAGCCTTCCGGTACCTCGAGCATGTTCTCTCGAATGAGCAGCACGAGCCCAGAACCGCAGTCGAGGTCTCCCCCGTCGAAGACCCGAGCCACATCGACGTTCTCGAGATCGTTGGAATCTCCCATCTACTCCTCCCTCGGATGCCACTTGTCGGCCGTGTTCTGCCGCAAGCGCCTCGTCAGCTCCACTCCGTCCATCGTCGGCATGTCGCGGACGCGTCGCCCGAACACAGGCCGGGCAGGTGCGTACGACGCGAACCGGTCAGTACGAGATGCAGGGCGTGCCACCGTCGAGGAACTCGACGAGAGCTGCACCACCCGCAGGCGTCGCGCCTTCGATCAGGTTCGTTCCGTCGAGTCCGCGCTTCTTGAGACAAGGAGCACAGACGAGAATCTTTCCGCCTCCAGCGACGAACTTGTCGACCAACTCCTTGAGCGGCGCGAACGGTTCGCCCTCATTGACCTTCTCGTACTCGCCCTTGACCGCCGACCAGACGCCGTCAGCCGACAGGAAGACCATCGTCTCCTTCTCGCTCCCGAGTGCCGCGTTCGCGACGACGAATCCGACCGTCGCCATGTCGCCATCCTTCTTGCACTCGGTGATCGATACACAGAACTTGTTGCTCATCTCTCTTCTCCTTCTGCGCAGTTTGTGCGAGGTCGAGACGTACACGGATGCTCGGCGTCGACCTACTTCTCTCGAACTTCGATCCAGTAAAAGGGTGGGTTCGCTTCCAAGAGACGATGGCCCGTCACACGACACCATGCCGGGATCTCGACGGGCGCCCCCTCACCGGGAGCGAGGACGGCAACGCGAGCGCCAGAGCAGAGCGGTCGGAAGTGAATCCTCATGTCGAGGAGCATCTCCCCACATCCGCCATCTCCGCCGTCGAAGCGAGAACTGACCTCCCAGTCGGAAGGCAATCCACTCCAGCGATCTGTCACCTGTCCTCCAGTCGAGTCGTTCCGTTGGGGAATCGGGATCGGACGGACCGTACGATCAGAGCGGCAGGGACTGGGGCGGGAACCTAGTGGATGCTGGGCAAACCGTGGGTTCGACGAAGCACGCAGACACGCTGCCGCGGGACGGCGCGTGCTCAGGTGAACGGGAGACGTCCACCGATCTCTCGAATCAGGCGCTTCATCGACTCGATTCTCGTGGTAGGTCGTCGTACCGGAGCCGCGGTCACGTTCCGTGACGCAGCCCTTTCCGCGAGACTGAAACGAAAGTAGTGGCATGGAGATGCCGAAGGCAATAGGTGTCTTCCGAGGCTCCCGAACGAGACGCGATCCACCGAGAGGAGAGAGAGTCCGATGTCCAGAACCCACTGGTTTGATCGGCCGAACCCAATTCGCCGGCGACTCTTGCCTACCCTCCTGGCGCTCGCTCTGATCTTCGGCGCCATCTCCTCGGTTTCGGCAGGGAAACCGAGCCTCGGAGCCTCCGTCGGCGGCAGCTCGGACTTGCTCCTCGTCCTCGACGCGTCTGGGTCGATGTGGGGACAGATCCAGGGCGAGAACAAGATCGTGATCGCCCGTCGCGTGCTGGGTGATCTCATCGGGGAGCTGGAGGAGGGCCGCAACGTCGCGCTGATCGCGTACGGCCACCGCTCGGAAGGAGACTGCAACGACATCGAGACCGTCGCCCCACTTGGTCCTCTCGATCGAGCCGGTCTCACGAAGACGATCGAAGGCCTCAACCCGAAGGGGAAGACGCCGATCACCGCCGCCCTCCAGGACGCCGTCGACCTCGCGAAGGCGAGCGGGCGGAAGTCCACCGTCATCCTCGTGAGTGATGGGATCGAGACATGCGGAGGCGACCCCTGCGCGCTCGTATCGAACGCAAAGGCCGCAGGCGTCGACTTCGTCCTCCATGTCATCGGCTTCGACGTGGACGAGGAGGACGTATCGTCGCTCGAGTGTGCCGCGCAGGCAGGTGGAGGCCTCTACCTCAGTGCCGAGAACGCGGCCGAACTCTCGGGCGCCATGGAGACCGCCGTCGCACTACCGGCGGAGACGCCGACCGGTCGACTCGTCGTCGGCGCAAAGCTCAACGGCGAACTGCTGGACGTCGCGATCCAGGTGTTCGAGCGCAGCTCCCGCAACAAGGTGGGAGGAGGACGGACGTACCGATCTCCCGACACGAACCCACGCCAGATTCCGCTCGCGGACGGAGAGTACGACGTCACCATCCTCGCACTCGGGCTCGAAGGGAATCTGCGGAAGCAGTTCGGCATCGAGATCCGGAACGGTTCGACGGTCGAGAAGCAGCTCGACTTCTCGAACGGGACGATCTCGATCGGCGCGACGCGGAATGGACAGCTGTCCGACGTTCGCTTCGAAGTGTTCGTCCACGGAACGAAGGAAGTGGCGGCCAAGGGACGTACCTACCGAGAGTCTGCGACGAATCCGAACACGATCACGATCACCCCCGGGGAGTACGACGTCGAACTCACGGCGATCGAGATGAGCGACAACGTGACCCACCGATTCCGTCCGATCACGGTCGAGCCGGGCAAGACGGTGACGCTCTCCCACGACTTCGCCAGCGGGGAAGCCGTCGTGAAGGTCGTGCGCCAGGGCGCGTTGGTCGACGCCACGGTTCGGATCACCACGTTCGACGGTACGGAGGTCGGAAAGGGCCGCGCCCGCCCGAACCCGGACTCCAACCCGCAGCATTTCGACATCCCGCCCGGAAGCTACCTCGTCAAAATCCAGGTGATCGGTGGCGACCGGTTCGAGCAGGACCTCGAGATCCGAGCAGGCGAACGCACGTCGGCCACGTTCGAGATCCCCTGACCCACTCGCCCTACTCGACACGGAGACGCGTCGGGCTCGGAACGGACTGAACTCCGCCCTGGAAGGCCGGGGCCTGGAACCCAACCAGGCTCCACGGGAAGCCGCGTATCCGCAGAACTCCATCGCCTCCAAACGGTTAGCTTCGATGCTCCGAATCCGGAGTAGAAGCCAGGGAGTTTTTCCGTATCAGGCTCGGTCCCCTCCCGACTACGATGCGGGCGAGCAGTTCGTACACGAATCTTTCCGGTTTCTGGGACCACGCCAGGAGTCGTCGCGGCCTCGTGTGCGCCCGCGCAACCCAGCCTCGAATGCAGCCCAACCAAACAACGCTTTTCAGGAGGCGACCTTGTCACGTCCGACCCGACATCTCGCGCCGTTCGCCGCAGCCCTTGCGGTGGTTTCGCTGGTGCCGACCGCTCTTCTCGCCAACTCCGGTGGCCCTATCGACGGAAGGGCCGGCGATCCACCGGCATTCCAGACCTGCAAGGACGCCGCCTGCCACAACTCGTTCGACCTGAACAGTGGTGACGGGTCTCTCACCATCAACGGACTTCCCGCCGGGTATGAGCCGGGCACGGTCTACACGCTGGAAGTGATGATCGCGGATCCGGGCCAGTCCCGTTGGGGGTTCGAGGCCACCGTGATCGATGCGGCCGGAGACCAGGCCGGTGACCTCGCTCCGGTGGACCCGTCGCTCGTGCAGGTGTCTCAAGGCAGCGGCAACGCCCGTGACTACATCAAGCACCGGTCCGCAGGCACGTTCCCCGGCCAGGCCGACGGCGCGAGCTGGCAGGTCGAGTGGACGGCTCCGATGGCGGGGTCGGGAACGGCGAGCTTCTACCTCGCTGGCAACGCCGCGAACAACAACGGCTCGAACGCCGGTGACTACATCTACACGTTCAGCGCAGACATCCCCGAAGGCGACACCAGCAGCATCGATCCGACGCAGCTCGCTCAGAACGGCGTCCAGCTCTCTGTGTTCCCTTCCCCGGTTCGTTCGGACGCGACGATCCGCCTTCAGCTTCCGTCTGACCAGGACGCCAGCCTGATGCTCGTCGACATGATGGGACGCCAGGTTCGCGCTCTACGTAGCGGATTCTTCGCCGCTGGGGATCACCTGATCGCTTGGGATGGTCGTGACGACCGCGGAATCGAAGTTCCGGCAGGTGTCTACTACTCCGTCTTCACCTCGGGCAACACACGCACGAGTGGAAGCATGGTCGTCGTCAAGTGAGGTGATGACGACCCTCCGACCCGACACCGGCCTACTCTGCGTCTCGCACATAGAGTAGGCCGGGTCGCGTCAACAACTCACGCATCCCTTCCTCGTCGACGCCTTCCCGAAACTCCAACTGCAGCGGCTCTCCCGAGTACAGCCCACCGTTCGTGGACTCGAGCAGCGAGTTCAGCTTGAGGAACGTCTTCGCCGGCGCACTGTCCAGCACGATCAAGATCGAGTCCCCGTCACTGCTGATGAGCCGGACCGCTTTGTCCTTCTTCGCCTTGTTCGAGAACTTCCGGATCGATCGACTTCGCTTCGTGCGGAACCTTCGGTACACGAACGCACCGATCACGAGGAAGGGCGCGACCCCTCCGATCCCGCCGTTGTTCGCGATCACGATGATGATCAGCGTGACCAAGATGATCGACCAGACGATGAGGAAGACGAGTCCCTTGTTCGAGACTCCTTCGCGCGACGCACGCCCACCTGTCAGGTCCCGGAGCTTGTCCATCGCGCGATCGAGCACCGGCGCCGAGCGAGTGACGCCGGACTCGAGCTCGCGTTTCACCTCACGCAGCTCGGACTCCACCTCGGCCATGCTCGCGAACCGCTTCGAGGCATCCTTCTCGAGACAGCGGTTCACCACCTTCTGCAGCGAGTACGGCAGTCCCGCCCGGAGATCGCTGAGCGGACGCGTCTCTCCGAACGCGATCGCGTGCATCGTGTCGAGCGCGCTCTCGCCTTGGAACGGCAACGTCCCGGTCGCCATCTCGTAGAGGACGATCCCGAAGGAGAAGATGTCCGAGCGCTGGTCCGCCGGGAGCCCGCGCGCCTGCTCCGGACTCATGTAGGCGACCGTACCGATCACCGCCCCCACCTGGGTCATCGCGCCGGTCCGCATCACCATGGTCTGGAGCTCGGTCACAGACTCGTCCGACGCGCCGGCGTCCGTCGGGTCGACGAGCTTGGCCAAGCCGAAGTCCAGCACCTTGGGATGGCCGTCGTGCGTCACCATGATGTTGTCGGACTTGATGTCCCGATGGACGATCCCCGCTTCGTGCGCACGCTGGAGCGCTCCAGCCACCTGGATCCCCACCTCGATCGCGGAGAGGACGTCGAGTTCGCTCCGTTGGATGAGTTGACGGACGGTCGCCCCGTCGACGAACTCCATCGCGATGAAAGTCAGCCCCTCACCACCCAGCCCATCGACTCCAGGGACGTGGTCGATGGTCTCGATTCCGTAGATCTGCGCGATGGCTGGATGGTTGACCGCCGAGGCCGCGCGGGCCTCCTGGATGAACCGCTTCCGCCGCTCCTCGTCCTTCATGAGCGCTGGGGGGAGAACCTTGAGGGCAGCGGGCCGGTCCAACTTCGTGTCCCGCGCCTTATAGACGACGCCCATCCCGCCCTGACCGAGCTTCTCCAGAATCTCGTAGTGTCCGAGGAGGTCGCCGGAATCCATCAGACCCTCGTATCGGTAGCTGTCGTGGACGGACACTCATCCTAGGCGCGACGGCCAATCGCGGCAACCGGTTCCGAGCCAGAGGGATCCGGCTCCTCCAGTCACGCCATTGTGCTATTCTCCCTTCGCCTTACCTCTGGCCCACGAGCGAAGGGGAGTTCCCATGGTGACCGCGATCGTCCTCTTGAACGTCGAGCACTCGAAGGTGAACGACGTTGCCGAGAAGCTCGCAGCGATGGACGGCATTTCCGAGGTCTACTCGGTCGGCGGCCGATTCGACCTCGTCGCCCTGATCCGTGTCGCTGCGAACGAAGACCTGGCAGATCTCGTAACGAACCACATGCGCAGCCTGCCGGGCATCGAAGACACGGAGACGATGATCGCGTTTCGGGCCTACTCGAAGCACGACCTGGAGTCCATGTTCTCGATCGGGATGGAGAACTAGTCCGCCGGCTAGAATCGAGACATCGCCAGGTCGACTGTGAAACGATCCGTTTCGGAGGGAGAGCCGCGACCGTGGAAGACCAAATCGTCGAAGCTGGGTGCGCCCAGTGCCAGTTCGGGTTCCCGGGCAACGACTGCGATCTCGCCGTGCGATTCGATGGCAAGGTCTACTTCGTACGCGGCACCGGGATCGACGATCACGGAGACGCCCACGCCGACGACGGATTCTGTAACACGATCCGCCGAGCGAGAGTGAGCGGCCACCTCGAGAGCGGCATCTTCATGGTCTCGAAACTCGCACTGCTCTCCGACTGAGTCCGAACGAAACGTTTCGGATTCCCCTGATTCCCCCACGCGTCGTCCAACGAATATGGTGCCAACGCTCGCAGCACCACCTGCGCCCGACGCCGGCCGCGCGTCGGCAGTTCCCTGACGGGGCCCACTGAAACGTGTGCATCCGGCGTTCGCCCGATCGCCGCTTGTGCCGTCCGACTCACCCACCAATGGTGGGCAGGAGGTTCTCCATGTCCGATCGCTATCATCTCCCGGGCCGCCCCCATGTCTTGATTGCGAGCGTCGTCTTTGTTCTGGCCCTCATCACGGTCGCGTCCACGAGTTGGGCGCGGCCGACGTTCTTCAGCAACGTGTGCGCCGCATGCCACACGGACGACACGCCAACCTGCAATGCGTGCCACGAACATCGCGGCACCGTCACCGCGAGCGCGGATCAGGCCGAGTACGCCCCGGGCGAACTCGTCACGGTCACGATGAACGGCGGATGGGAGAGCGGCTGGATCCGTGGCCTTCTCTACGACCAGGACGACAACGAAGTCGACCGCGCTACCGGCCCCACGGGTACGGGCAACGATGGTCAAGGAAACGGTGTGACGTTCCCGGTCACTTTGCAGGCCGCAGCCCCAATGACGCCCGGCCAGTACACGTGGCAGGCCGCGTGGTTCGGAAGCATCAACAACACCGGCGCGACCCACGGCGAGTATCGTCGTCCAGTCACGATCACGGTCGTCGACGACCAGGCAGACGTGGGTGACGAAGACGTTCCTGGTGGCCAGAACCGGTATGTCGGGTGGGGCGAGCTGAAGCGCGAGTACCGGTAGCGCGGGGACTAGAGCCGCAGCGCGAAGTGCGGGGCCGCGAAGGAACGGCCTCCGGAGAGTGGATCTCCGGAGGCCGTTTCCTGTAGTCGGATAGTCCGCGCGGTCGCGACTCGGAGCCCGCTCAAGTACACACCCGCGGGAGCAATTGCCGGCCGAGGTCTCCCATCCCAGCTCCAGCTGTTGAAACCGGAAACGCCCTCCACATCGCAGCCCCCCTCTCGATACCCAACGGCGCATCCGACTCGCCGAGGGTCAGGTTGTCGATGAAGGGAAGCTCCCCAAACCCAATGTCAACTCCGATTGTGAACCCGGTGAACCGTTCTCCCGGACCAGTCGTGCATCCGTGGAACACCGTCTCGCCATCCAGGAACCAACCTACGTCGACGGAGAGGTCACGGGACCGAATCGTTCCACTCGTCTCAAGATCGCCCCTGAACAGGAACAGCAACGTCCGGGGTTTCGCGGCCAAAGTGTCTGGCTTCGATTCAGTGGTTCCGGCTGCGCGTCGCAAACACGCTAGCTCTCATGCCACCGTTACGGCCTATCGCGTCCAAAGGCGTGAGGAGATGATCATGGGTCCCCGTATGTCTCGCTTGTCCCTAGTGCTTCTGGTCCCGCTTCTCACTGCGGCTCCTGCTCTCGCGGCCCCCCCGACGGACGGCGCCTGGCAGCAGTTCCCCCCTCCATTCGGTAGAGAAGGGCACTCTGTCTTCTATGACAACCTTCGGGATCGACTCCTCCTGTTCGGCGGCTCCGCGTGGAGCGAGGACACGGTGAGCGGGAGCCTCTGGGAGCTGCCCATGTCAGACAACGGCCAGTGGCGACGAATCGACCTAGAAGGCGGACCCGCACCTCGAACGCTGCACATGTGGGTCTACGACTCGAACCAGGACCGACTTATCCTCATCGGCGGAGAGGACAACGGGCAGTTCTTCGGAGACGTGTGGGCTCTACACCTAAGCCCCAGTCTCACGTGGGAAGAGCTTGAGATAGCCGGGCCGGCCCCCACACCCCGAGCGGTAGCCATGACGGTATTCGACCCCGTCAGCAACCGCGTCGTGATGCACGGCGGCTTCGATGGTTCTCAACGTCGCGACGACCTGTGGGAGCTTGACTTGAGCGGAGAACCCACGTGGGTAGAGCTGTTCCCAATGGGAGCTGATCCCGGACCGAACTCGAGGCATCCGGGAGTCTACGATCCCGAGCAGCGTCGCGCCGTGTTCTTCGGTGGCTACGACGGGGCCGATAGGAACGACACCTGGGCGCTCGCCCTGGATGGCGCACCGGTGTGGACACAACTCTTCCCTGGAGGGTCCGTCCCCTTCGCCATGAGCCGTCATGAGTTCGTCTACGACTCGAATCAGGATCGCGCCATTCTCTACAGCGCATCCTTGTTCGGAGGTAACGGGCCCAACGACAGCCGATTGTGGTCACTGTCACTCGGGGCGACGCCAGAGTGGAGCGACGTCTCCCCGACCGGACTGCGCCCGTTCGGTCGTCGGTATCCGGGCGTGGCCTTCGACTCCACGCGGAACCGGCTCATCCTGACGCACGGATTGATCCTGAACGACACCTGGACGCTGGACTTCGACGATCCCCTCGCTTGGTCCGAGTGGACTCCACCCGGAGGACCTCTTCCCAAGGCGATCGAAGGCGCCTCTCTGATCTACGACACCGACGACGATCGGATGATTGCCTTCGGAGGAGTCGGACCATTGCTCGACCAAACCGGCGAAACCTGGCAGGTGAACGCCTTGGGCACCTACGAACCGTTCCAGCTCTTTCCGGGCGGAGATCCTCCGAGCCCACGCTACGAGCACAGCGCCGTGTACGACACGTCGAGGGATCGGATGATTGTCTTTGGCGGCTATGGCACGGGCTACCTGAACGACACGTGGGCCATGGATCTCGAAGCTAGCCCGACCTGGGCGCAGCTCCTTCCAGATGGAACTGCACCATCGGGAAGACAGGCGGCTTCCGCGATCTACGATCCGACCGCCGACCGCATCCTCCTCTTCGGAGGACGCTCTGGAAGCACCATCAACGCTGACTTGTGGGAGCTGTCCCTGGAAGCTACCCCCACTTGGACGGAAATCACGACAGCCGGAACCGGCCCGGGCCCTCGTTCAGATCACGTCGCTGCGCTCGATCCCAATCGCAACCGGATGATCCTGTTCGGCGGAAGAGATGGTAATGGAACTTGGGCCCTCGAACTCGAACCGACCCTCACCTGGACCGAGCTAATCGTGACCGGTTCGCCGCCTCCTGGCGGGCTGACGCGATCTGCGATGACCTACGACCCCGATATGGACCGAATGCTGCTGTTCGGCGGTTTCGAAGGCTCTCTCTCCACGAACGCGGTCTGGGAACTGACACTAGGGAGCACTCCGGAGTGGAGGGTCCTATCCCCCGAAGGTCACGTTTCGCCCGGCTTCAACAACCACTCCGCCGCGGTCAGAACGTCGACCGGCGAAGTACTCGTGTTCGCGGGGAACGGAAATACGGCTTCGATCTACCGTCCCTCCACCTCTTCGGCAGTCGAGGACAATCCCCGCGTGCAAACGCACCTCGGACTCCGCATCTTGCCGAATCCCATGTCGCGGTCGGCAACGGTGGAGTTCCGAATCGACCGGGCGGGTGAGGTCCGAATCGATGCAATCGATGTCAGTGGAAGGAACGTCGGCGAGATCTTCCAAGGGACCCTCTCCGCCGGTCGGCACCAACTATCCCTCGACGACCGGCTGAGTAACCTCGGTCTGGCGCCGGGTACGTATTGGTTGAGAGTGCGCTCGGAGCGCGGCGAAGAGACGGTGAGGACTACGGTGGTGAAGTAGCGGTCCAGATCGGAACTCCCTACTACACTGCTGGCGCCTCGCCTGCGACCCAATGGGCCAAGCGGGAGAAGGATTCGATCGGTGGGGCCTCACCTACGCGTCGACGATCCGTTGCCGAAGTCTCGCGATGGAACGACCGAGCGAAGAATCATCGGTGGCCTGCATCAGAGATGCGATGCTCTCCGCATCGGCAAGAGTCGCGCGCGCCCGCCTGAGATTCCCGCGCGCGAGTTCGTACTCGCAACGAGTGCAGTGGAGCCTGCTCAGCTCCAACTGATCGCCGACCTCTGTGAGGATCTGGCTCGCCCGCTCGATTCCCTCGAGGGCGAGATCGGGCCTCCCTTGCTTCAGAAGGAGATCAGCCAAGCTTCGCTGTACGCTTCCTTCTGACCGACGATCGCCCACTTCTCGGTGAACGGAGATCGCCTCTTCGAATGCACGCTCGGCGTCCTCCAGTCGGTTCTCCTCCAAATGGAGTTCGCCCAGGTTGCCGATGAGGATCCCCACCAACCTACGGTTTCCGACTTCACGGTGCAGGGCCAATGCCTCGCCGTAGGAGCGCTGAGCGATCTCGACAAGTCCCAGCTCTCGATACAGACCGGCCAGATTGCTCAGAACGACGCCTTCATAAGTTCGATTTCCCACTTCGCGGTGAACTTGGAGAGCTTCTTCGTATGCCCGGCGGGCTTCTTCGAGTCTACCTTGTTCGTGGTAGAGACCGCCCAGGTTGCCGAGAACGCTGCCCGCCAACCTACGGTTTCCAAGTTCCTCGAGACCGGAAAGCGCCTCCTCATAGTACCGGCGTGCGTCTGCTGTCCGGCCTTGGGTCTGGTGGAGAATCGCCAGGTTCGCGAGCACGTGCGCTTCACCCTCTTTGTTTCCTACTTCCCGGTCGATGAGAAGACCTTCTTCGTAGGAACGCTTGGCTTCCTCCATTCTGCCCTGTTCGAGATAGAAGACACCGAGGTTTCCCAGGGCAACACCCTCGTACCATCGATCCCCGAGCTCGCGCCGGATCGAAAGCGCCTGCAGAAGGTGGTCCCTACCTTTCTCTATCCTGCCCTGTTCGCGGAAAAGACTCGCCAGATTGCTGAGAACGTGAGCTTCTCCTGTTCGATCCCCAAGCCGACGGTGGATGGCGAGCGACTCCTCGAAGCGACTCCTCGCTGCATCCATGCGGCCAGTCTGCTCCAGAGCTTCTCCAAGATAGCGAGCAACTTGGGCCCGTTCCGCAGTACCCGCGCCAGTGGTGTCGATGACGAGCTCTCCCAGCTCGACCCCGAGGGACGCCGGACCAGTCCGTTGAACGACGACAGAGACGGCTATCAACGATCGGATGGCGACGCTTCGGTCCGCTCGTTGTGCTGCTCGTCGGCAGGTCGCGATCAGATTGTGCCTTTCGTTGTGCAGCATGTCTCGCTGGGCGATGTACTCTCCTCTGAGACCCTTGGGATCTGGCACATGCATCGCGGAATAGAAGTCGCCGTGTCGCCGCTCCGTGAGATCCTGCGTGATCGTCGCTGCCGTCTGCCCTACGTCAGCGTTCTCGGCGGTCAACCCAGACCCGAATCCAGCGGTGTCCATCTCCGCAAGCCTGCGGGTCGCGTACTCGTGAATGACCTCATACATGTCGAACCGTGGAACTCCCGCGACTGCGGTGGTCCGGAGCCAGCTCTGGTCGATCAAAGACAGGATCACGTCAATCGGCTCTTGAGCGTTTGGGAACCCGGAAAGGTCGAGGATCGCCTCTGCTGCCTCGAGGGTGAAGCCGCCCTCGAAGACTGAGGCCTGAGCGAGCGCCATTCGTTCCCAGGGCTGCAGAAGATCCCAAGACCAATCGAGGGTCTGCTTCAACGTCGATTGTCTGCCCCGGCCCCCGCTACTCAGGATACCGAAGCTGCTTCTCAACCTCTCGTAGAGCTGTTCCAGGTTCAGAAGCCCGAGCCTGGCTGCGGCCAGCTCGATAGCGAGAGGCAATCCATCGAGCGCCGAGGTGATCCTTTCCGCCAACGGTCGATTCGCCTCGTCGATCCGGAACCCGGGTCGATGGAGCCGAGCGCGCAACTCCAAGAGTTGGGTGCCATGGGTGCTGGGGTCGAGCGGTTCGAGATCGAGCACCGATTCTCCGGGCAGTCGGAGCCGCGTCCGGCTGGTAACCAGGAAGCTGGCCCCATCGCACGCCCGCAGCCATCGTCCCAGAGTCGCCTCTGCGTGGTGCGCAACCTGTTCGAAGTTATCGAGTAGAAGGAGTGCCTTCCCTCGCGCGGCAAGAATCTGGCCCAACTGAAGAGCCGGATCTCCCTTCCCGAGTTGCACGCCGAGGCTGAACGCAACCGCAGAAGTCACCTCATCGGTCGACCTCGCCTCGCTGAGATCGCAGAACCAAACTCCCCCGGACCAGTTCTCCAGGCTCTCCCAACCGTATCGCAGAGCGAGGCGTGTCTTTCCGACGCCTCCAGGACCGAGGACCGTCAGGAGTCTCGAGGGTACCAACTCATCGAGACCTTCCAGACTTGGCGCCGGAGAACGATCCGACGACGACGCTGGACCCTCGCGGTCGATCAGCTCTAGGGGCACACCAAAGCACCTTGCTATCGATGCAAGTTCGCGCGCTCGCCCAACGAGTTCATCCGGCTCTGCGGGCAGCGAGTGCTTCGCTCTGTTTCCCGGGCAGCGTCCCTCCAGGGCATCGATCGCCTCCGCCCCGGTGGCATACCTATCGCCCGGGCTCAGGGAGAGGAGACGGAGAATGACTGCCTCCCAGTCTCTACCCGCATCCGAGACCGAGCTAGGAGGAGGCGGAGGGGAGCCAAGACGGCTCTCCGCGATGTCCAATGGGGATGTGCCGGAGAATGGAAGCCGACCCGTCGCGATCTCGAACAGAACGACACCGAACGAATACAGGTCACTCGCGGGGCCCACCGAAGCGCCACGAACCTGTTCGGGAGACATGTAGGCAGGCGTCCCGGTCAACTGTCTCCGAACAACGGGTATCGTCGCATCGGTCGGAACGCCTGTCGATTCGGGTAGCTGTGGTACGGCCGCAGCCTGCGGGTCCAGCTCCGCCGAGACGGCGAGCCCAAAATCCGTGACCACGGCTCTCTCCCCCGTGTCGGTAGAGACGAGCATCACGTTCGAACTCTTGAAGTCGCGATGGACGATGCCTGCTCGATGTGCGGCATCGAGAGCGTCCGCGAGCTGCCGAACTATCGGGAGAGCGTCCGTGACGGCAATCGGTCCCTCTTCACGAATCCGGGCCGAAAGGGTCTCTCCTGAGAGGTACTCCATGGTCAGAAACGAGACGTCGCGGACTTCGTCCCGGCCGAGATCGTAAATCCGGCAGACGTTCGGATGGGTGACCGACCGGGCGAGGAGTACCTCCTGCTTGAATCGCCGCAGGGTGCCGGCATGTCGGGCCACGTCCGACCGGATCGACTTGAGCGCAACTTCGACATCGAGATCGAGATCGGCTGCACGGAACACTTCACCCATTCCGCCACGGCCCACGAATGCGTCGATACGGTAGCGGTTGGCGACGAGAACGCCGGGGACGAAGGCAGCAATGTGCGAACCGCCCCCTTCGTCGAGCCAGGTCGACCCACTCTCCGTGAGGTCGGGTGGCGATCTGTCGTTCCGATCATTTGGCACCATCGGCACGGCCCCGCCTGCTCTCCTCCCGGATTCTCCCCCTACCGATCTGTCGAATGTCAGCGCGTCAGAGTCAACTTGACCGCCCTTGTCTCGTCCTGTGTCGCCAGACGTGCGAAGTAGACTCCCGCTGGGACCGCGATCCCGTGACCATCGAGCCCCCACCACTCGGCCTTTGATCTGCCAGCGGGGAACAGACCGTCAATCAGGGTGGCGACATGGGAGCCCCGCACGTCATACACCTTCAGCGAGACGTGCCCCGCATGCGGCAGACTGAAGGCGAAGGAAGTCTTCGGACTGCATGGGTTCGGGAAATTCTGCTCCAGGAACACCGCCTTGGAGTGGTGCATCGTCGCGCCGGCCTCACCTGGAGTGACCCCTGCCGTACTTTCGCACTGGAGCTCCAGCGTCATCAATTTGGAGTACGCCGTAGTGACGACGCAGTTGTCCGCAACTGCCACGCCACTCATTGTAAGTTCGGGGTCAAATCCGCCCACTACCATTGGATTCGTAGGGTTCGAGATGTCGATCACCCGAAGACCGCCGGTCCAGTTCGCTACATAGGCATGGCTCCTCGAAAGGTCGACATCGTAGGCGGCAATCTCGCCAGTTTCGAGCTCGGCAACCAGCTGCGGCTGCGACGGATTCGAGAAGTCGATCACCAGAAACCCGCCCGTCCCAGCCGCCACGTATGCAAAGTTCCCCGAAATCTCGATCGCTTCCGCTGTCGCAGGGTATGGCAAGCCGCCCGGGCTACCCAACACCTGCGGGTCCACCGGGTCTGAGATATCGATTACGTAGACTGTCTTCCCACCCTCCCCGTTGCCTGACGCGAGAAGATAGTCCTCTGAGACCGCGGTGGCGAAGCCATCGACGCCAAGAACCGGTAGGGCCACCAGCTGCGGATTCATGGGATCTGAGACGTCAACCACGCAACGCCCGCCTCCCAGATACGCGTAGTTCCCGGAGACGGCCACGCTGTTGATGACACCAGGTGTGACCAGTGACCCAACCCGCTCAAGGTTCAGAGGATCCGAGATGTCAACGATCTGCAAGTCGACACTACCGTTGGATGCGATATACGCATAGTTCCCGGCGACTGCAACGTCAACGACGGAGGACCCGAGAGAGTCGGCAACACCTACTACCTCCGGGCTCACCGGGTCGGAAATGTCGATCGAGAACAAACGGGATTGCCCTCCCAAATCGTCGTCCAGGGCAAAGGCATAGCTTCCGGCGACAACAACCGGGCCATCGATTTCGGGCACCTCGACCTGCCCTACCAGCTGTACAGGCTCCTGGCCTGTGATGTCGAATACTTGAAGATCAAACAAGCCCTGCGCCACAAATGCAAGGGTTCCGGAAATGGCAATCCCCCAGCCAGTGCCATCCATGTCTACCCCGCCCATTGGCTCCGGACTCGTCGGGTCGGTTATGTCGACGGCCTGGAGTCCAAGGTTGGTAGACGCCAAGTACGCCGCATTGCCGAGGACCGCGACATCGGAGGACCGCCCGGGCATGATCCCTACGCCCACGACCTCTGGGACGCCGGGATCCGAAATGTCGATCACCTTCAGGATGTTGGTCAGAGTGGGATAGCCGTTTTCCACCACGTATGCGTAGTTCCCAGAGATGGCGACGCTCACAGCCGTGCGGGTGGTGCCAGCGGCGGCGACTAGTTGGGGGGTGGTCGGGTCCGTGATGTCGATCACGTGGAACCCTTGATATCCTCCTGCCACATAGGCGTACGCTCCCACGACCACAACCTTCCTGGCGTCGTCGAGTGCCGGCAAGGCGCCCACGATTTGCGGGTTGAACGGATCCGTGATGTCCACGACGTGAAGTCCCCCACCACGCGCCGCTACGTACGCGAAACTTCCGGAAACTGCCACACCCCAGGCTTCTCCCGGCACCTCCAAGCCACCGACCCGTAGTGGAGTCGCTGGGTTCGTAATGTCGACCACCTCAAGCCCGGCGATTGTGCCCACTACATAGGCGTGACCTCCGGAGACGGCTAGATCTCGTAGACCATACTCCAGTGTGTCATCGCTTCCGACAATCGACGGCCTCGCCGGATCCGCAATGTCGACCACATGAAGGCTCCCCTCATCACTCAGCAGGTAAGAATAGCTGCCTGACACGGTGACCGCCGTCACCTGTCCAGGAACAGTCCGCAACTCGGTGAACCAATGGAGGTAGTTCCCGTAGTCGATACATTCCGCACGGGCAGTGCCCAGCCAGGGAAAGGACGTAGGTGACAACCAAGGGGACGCGAGCAGACAGGCGGCCGCTAGGAGCATCCGGGCAAACGGCTGTAGCTGGGATCGCACATACTCGCGACCAGTCAGGCGACCCGGCCAAGGCAAGAGGCCCATCCCTAGTGCCCTGACAAGCGGATTCTGCCTCGAGGTGGCTTTCGGCATTGCTCGTTTATCCTTCCTGAGTCAACGGACATGGCGCGCCAGAGGGAGTGAATGGGCAATTGCACCCACCCGGTCTGTATGAGCGCGATTCAGATCCTAGATAGGAACTCTGAATTCGAACAACACGCGATGCCCTTCCGGCCCGAGTCTCAGAGCGGGCAGACTCGACGGAACCATGGGAACCCGGACGCCGGAGTCCCGTTGTCGCCCGACAGCCTGTCACTGGTGTCACTTTCTCCTGGGATGTGGTGGTGACGACCTGCTAAGCTCCACTTCGTCAAGATCTTATGCTGAGGAGTATCTCCGTTCGAATTCAGTCGCGTTGGCGCATTCACCAGGAGTTCCTTCGCCCCACATCCCAGCACCCCACCTATGGAAAACCACGCCCTAGTCCCCCTCCTCTACGAAGAGCTCCGCGCCATCGCCCGTCGGCAACTGAGCGGTGATCGGATCGCGTCATCCCTTCGGCCGACAGAACTCGTACACGAGGCGTTTCTTCGTTTGGAGAGTTCGGGGATTGCGTCGCCGGACGACAGGAACGAGGTCCTCGCACTCGCATCCACCCTGATGCGGAATCTGCTCGTCGATCGAGCTCGACGTCGGCAAACGATCAAGCGGGGCGGTGACTTGATCCGCGTTCCTCTCTTCGATGAGACGGCTTCGGTCCCGTCGTCCGGGTGGATCGACATCCTCGCTCTCGACAGGGCGTTGACTCGTCTGGAAGATCTCGACCAACGGGCGGCCAAGGTCGTGCAGCTTCGCTTCTTCGGGGGACTCACCGAAGCCGAGATCGCAGCCCAGATGAACATCACCGACCGCTGGGTACGCAAGATATGGGCGCACGCCCGGGCCTGGCTCTACCGTGAGCTCTCCGAATCAGACAGCCTGGGATGAGCCCTGTTGTTTGTCTTCCCTGTTCCGGTGGCCTGCCGAATCGACGCTCTGCCCCTCTTGAGGAGGCGACGCCCGTCGCGACCGGCCTGAAATGAGCGAAGACGACAAGAATCGGGATCGCGAAGCCTACGAGCGCGAGAAGCGAGAGTTCTTCGACGCCCTCGACCACAACGAATCCGAGGAAGACGCCCACGACTTGGCCCTTCAGCGGTTGCTGGAGCACCATCGTCGCGGGGATGGCGCTCTGGACGATCCGTCGGGCGCCGCCAGCCTCTTCCGCATCGCCTCGGATGACAGCCCGGGCCCGATCGCGGACTACGAGATCCTCGAACTCCTGGGCCGTGGCGGAATGGGTGTTGTCTACCGGGCTCGGCGACGAAGCACGGACGAAGTCGTCGCCCTCAAGTTCCTCCGCCCGAGCCTCGCGTCCGTGGCGTTTCGGGAACGCTTCGCGCGCGAGATCGAGGCCCTTCAGCGACTGGACCATCCTGGAGTGTGTCGGCTCGTCGAGGCAGGCACCTGTTCCACTGCTCTGGGTGAGGTTCCCTTTCTCGCCATGGAGTTCGTCGCTGGTGGGCCCCTGACCGAAGAAGCTGCAAGACGGGATCTGCCACTAGCGTCACGGCTCGCAATCCTCGCGCACGTCTTCGACATCGTGGACCACGCTCACGGCCGAGGGGTCATCCACCGCGACCTCAAGCCGCAAAACATCCTTCTCGACGACGCCGATCGCCCGCACGTAGTCGACTTCGGCATTGCGAGTCTCGCCCTTCCTGACGCCGAAGCACCGTACGACGAAGAGAGCATGGTTCTGCTCGGTTCGATCAGCTATATGAGCCCGGAACAACTCCACACCGGATTCGGGCCGGTCGACGCGCGAAGCGATATCTTCTCGCTCGGTGCTGTCGGCTACGAACTTCTCAGTGGTCGTCTTCCGTTTGGCTCTCCAAAGGATCCGCCGCCACGCGTTCTCGCGGCCATCCTGCTCGATCCGGTTCCAACACTCGACGAGCCGGTCACCTCGGTGCTTCCGGGCGGCGTGTCGGAAGTCATCGAAAGGTGCCTCGCCAAGAACTCTGGCGAACGGTATCCGAGCGCGAAGGCCGCCGGTGAGGATCTCAGGCGCTGCCTGGCCGGATCGCTGCCAAATGCTGTCCGACGCCGAAGTAAGGTGTCCGAATTCGAGGAACCGACGCGCAGGAATCGTCACCACGCCACAGTTGGGTCGGGGCGAGTGCGGCTTGCGATCCTGCTCGTGTCCGTCGTCCTCGTGGCAACGGCATTGCTTGTACTACAGCTGACCGAGACCCACAGCCCCGACACCGTCACGGCCGAGGTTCTGTCCGAACTCGAACTGGCGGATGAAGGCATCCACCTCGGAGTTCGTACCGAAGCGTCGCTCGAGAGCGCGATCGAAGCGCTTCGGCGAGCCCGGGCGCAGCTCGGATACCTTTCGGGCGAGCCATATGCCCCGGCGCTCGAGCGCTACATCAACTGGCGAAACGGCGAGGCGCTCCTGTTCCTCGGGGGGATTCACGATGACCCGGCGTCTTTCGATGCGGCTCGCCTGCGCTTCCAGGAAGCCGACGCGTTCCAGGCCGATGACGCTGGAGTGACGGGTCTCGATCCAACCCGCCGAATCGTCGGCCGGATCGCCGGAGTCGAGCGGTATCACCCTGCAGGTGGACAGGCCTACGCACACTCCGTCCTCGCATCGTGGTCCGACACACGGCGACACAGAGAACTCGCGGCCAGTTTCCGTTGGGTCGCCATCCAGATCTGGGCCGACGACCACGACCTTCGCGATCGACCCTACGACGTACCCCATCCTGACCCGTTCCTCTTCCACGACTACGGTCGCGCCCTGGTCGAACTGGGACGCGAAACTGGCGAGGTCGACGCAGTCGAACGCGGACTCGTGTCGCTCCAACACGTCGATGCCGACACCCTCTGGGGAGAGGCGGAACGGTTTGGCAGAGCCGTCCACCACGAGAGTATCGCGCTCGCACTAGCGACGATCGACGAACTCAGGGATGGGGACCGCCATGCACCTGAGGTCGCATCCCGAATGCGGAGGGCCGCATCCGCACGTGGCGGTGAAGCGAAGGTGTCGCAGGCGGGCACCGACTTGCTGGAGGCACGCCTTGCCCTCGAACGTTCCGACCGGATCGAGCAGGATCCGTCTCTCCTCACGGACGCGCTCCAGAGTTGCAGGAACGCCTGCACCACGCTCGCAGCCGCCGAACGGAGCCGAGCGTGGCAATTGGGTACGATCCTTCTCGCGCGGATCGAGGCCCGTACGGAGTCGAGTTCGAGCGGGACGCGGGTGGAGTCTCCGATCGTTGCCTCCTCACGATCGACCCTCAATCAGGTGGAGGGTCGGCTCGACCCGATGAACGATCCTCTCGTCGCCGCCAGATGGCACCTGGCCGCAGCGGAGATCGCTTGGCTACGAGGCAGTCCGAACGAGGTCGTCGAGCACGAGCTGGCGCAGTTGGCCGAGCAGACCACGCCGGATCAGAGCCCTCGACTCTGGCATCGAGGAGAGGCGATACGGCGCTCTCTCATCAGCAAACCCGAAGGGTCCAAGCGTGACCGGTCCTCGCTGATGCCATTCCGTTCGAATGACGTGTCGGGGCGCCCGTAGGTCCCTTTCAGCCGGCGTGCCAACCCGGTGCTCGACTCGCGACGTGCTCCACGAACCGGTAATGCGTCCGTCTTCCGCGCGCCATCGCCATCAGTTCGACAGCACCTCTGGCGGAAGATCCGCGATCCAGACGTCTCTCTGATCCTGACTCAACGCGCACACGATCGTGCGCCCGTCCGGAGAGATGTCGACGTCGGTCCAACGCCTCAGATCTCCCGGTGGCAATGCGACGACCGTTTCGACCTTCCCATCCTCGACGCGGACACGAAGCACCTCTCCCACGGACTCGCCGAGGAACCGAGACTCTCGCGTCTCTCGAACGAGGTACACCCATTCATCGTCGTCGGACCAAGTGATCGGCACGGCGGTGCCCTCAAAGAGCAGCGTCTCTTCGGGTGAGTCCGGAGAGACCAGCCATACGTCGATCTCGGTACGGTCGCCGCGCGCACCCGCCACTGCGAGCTTCTGCCCGGAGTGAGACGCGGCGACTTGGAAGAGAGTTCCGTTCCGGGGCGGGTCGAAGAGTGGACGTTGGTCGTCACCACTCGGTGAGACCAGTCGGAAGTTCCGGTTGTCGTCCTGGAAGGAGTGGAACAGGATCCGACCGTCACCCATCCAATCCAGGTAGGCCCGTCCCTCTGCGCCCGGCACGGGACGATCGCCACCGTCGATGGTGGAGACGATTCGGAGCTGCTCTCGCCCGTCGTCGTCTGCACCGAACGCCAACTCCGATCCATCCGGAGACCAGGCCAGGAACGCCTTTCCGAAACCGACCTCGGTCATCGGCTCGGGCTCTCCTCCGGAGAATGAAAGACGGTAGATCCTCGTCGTCTCGAACGTTCCCGCGAGGAAGGCCAACTCGTCTCCCCCTGGCCGGATCTTCGGACCGCTCGCGAGCACCGTCCCTCCCCAGATCGGGTTCGCATCGAAACC
>JACKCR010000004.1 GCA_020633975.1 Candidatus Eiseniibacteriota bacterium
AGGATGTCCCTGTCCTTCGAGGAATGGATCGATCATGCCCTGCTCAGATCCGCGCCGCGCGACACTGATATGCCGACTGGCTGCATAACGGGCGAGCGTGATCCTCTCGTGTGCGAACGGGTGTTGGCTCCGCATCACACCGACGAATCGATCTCGGAACAGAGCCCTCGTTCGTAGCTCAGGGCTCATCTCAGGATCTACCACTCCGGTTTCGAGATCGACACTGCCATCGCGGAGCGGACCACTGTCCTTGTCCGGCTTCTGGAGAAGACGGAGCCGCACCCCGGGCGCCTCCGTCTGGATCCGCGCGATGAGGCGAGGCCCGAAGTTCTCCACGAATCCATCGCTCGTCCGGAGCGTGAACGTCTGAACGAGTCGTGACGGGTCGAGGCGCTCGACAGGACGAAGGACGGCGCTCCCTTCCTGCACCAACCGACCGACCGTGTCCCGCAACTCGAGGGCACGTGGAGTGGGCACGAGTCCGCGGCCGGCGCGCACGAGCAGGGGGTCGCCGGTCGCGGTTCGGAGTCGGGCGAGCGTCCGGCTCATCGCGGACGGACTGAGGTGGAGCCTGCGGGCGGCGCGGGCCACGCTGAGTTCGGTGAGGAGCACGTCCAGCGTGACGAGGAGGTTGAGATCGGGAGTGGACATGGCCAGACGCTAGCAGACACATGGCGTCAGATGCACGAATAGAGTGCAACTGCTGCGTCTTCCGCCATGCTGCCGGCGTGCCTAGGCTGGTCCTCATGGCAAACGAAACGAAACACCCAGGCGTACGTGGCCCTCTGGCCGCACTCTCGCTCCCTCTCCTCATGGCGTCGCTGGATACGAGCGTCGCCAATACGGCACTTCCGGTACTGGCCGAAGCGTTCGCCGCGCCGTTCCACGCGGTACAGTGGATCGTCCTCGCCTACCTCCTCGCGATCACGGCACTGATCGTAAGCGCTGGCCGGCTGGGGGACCTGGTCGGACACCGACGCCTCTTCCTTGCCGGCATTTCGCTGTTCACGCTGGCGTCCCTGCTGTGCGGCGTCGCGCCCAGTCTCTGGATGCTCCTGGGGGCTCGGGCAGTGCAGGGTGTCGGGGCGGCGGTGATGATGGCGCTGAGCCTCGCTCTGGTTGGGGAGACGATTCCCACGGAGCGGACAGGGCGCGCGATGGGCCTGCTCGGCACCATGTCCGCCATCGGTACCGCGTCCGGGCCGTCGCTCGGCGGTCTGCTCATCGCCGGCCCTGGCTGGCGCTGGATCTTCCTCGTCAACGTCCCCGTCGGTCTGCTCACCCTGATTCTCGCTCACCACTACCTTCCGGAAGACGGACGGAAGCCGACCTTCCGCCGTTCGGGCGTCGATCCGCTCGGAACATTGCTTCTCGTCGCGACGCTGGCTTCGTACGCGCTATCGATGACGCGAGGGTCGGGTTCTGCCCGCGTGGTGCCCACCAGCTTGCTGCTCGGCGCGGGCGTTGCGGGTGCGCTCTTCCTGCTCGCCCAGCGGAAGGCGTCCTCACCGCTCGTTCCACTCGATACGTTTCGCGATCGCTTCCTTGCCGCGGGTCTCGCAAGTGGCGCGCTCGTCTCCGCCGTGATGATGTCCACTCTCGTCGTGGGACCGTTCTACCTGCTCGGCGCGCTCCACCTTCGGGCGGAGTTCGCAGGGCTCCTGCTCTCGGTCGGGCCGCTGATCGTGGCCCTCGTCGGCGTACCCGCGGGGCGTCTCGCCGATCGCCACGGCGCGGGGCGGATGACTCGCATAGGGCTCCTCGCCATCTCTCTTGGCGCAGTGGCTCTGTCTCTTCTGCCGATCCAGGCCGGAGTGCTCGGCTACCTGATCCCGATCGGCGTCATCACGACCGGCTACTCCCTCTTCCAGACCGCCAACAACAGTGCCGTGATGTCACGAGCGGACTCCGAACGACGAGGAATGGTCTCCGGGCTACTCAACCTCTCGCGCAACCTCGGTCTCATCACGGGCGCGTCAGCTCTCGGCGCTGTCTTCGCGATCGGGGCCGGAGTGGAGGAGGTCGCGACGGCCCAACCCGAAGCGATCGCCGCGGGATTGAGAACCACCTTCGCGGCGGCTACAGCCCTCATGGCCGTGGCGCTCGCCATGACGACGTCCCCAGCTCGACCGATGCAGATCGGAGCGAAGGGGTCGACCGATTGGTCCCGTAAGCCCAGCAACTCTCACTGACATTCGATCCAGGAGGACTTTGCCATGTCGATCGACTTTCGTGCTTCGTCCCTTGCCCCACGCGTTGCGCGTGCCCTGTTCGTCGGTGTTGTTCTCTTCGTACTGTTCTTCGTTCCTGGGACGTCCCCCGCTCGGGCGTCGAAGACGGGGCCTGCGGAACGTCCAGCATCCCGATGGGAGTTCCTGATGTCGTCCGGTGCCTTCCTTCCGGTCGGCGCGCAACATGGGACCATCTCGAGTGGGGCCTTGAGCACGGCGCAGCTGTCGTACGTCGTACGGCCATTCATGGCGCTCTCGGCAACGGTGGGCTGGGCCCGAAGTCGTGACCTCACGACCGCGGACGACTCCGCACTCGACCTGTTCTCGTACGACATCGGAAGCGAAGTCCGTACGCGAGACCTGCAGATGAGCGACCGGATCACGCTCCGCTCCTTTGTGGGAGGGGGCATCGGAGTGCGCTCGTACGATTCGCGTCAGAACGGCCGGACCTCCCTCCACGCCCTGGCTGCATACGGCAGCTTTGGAGGCGAGCTAGGGGCGGGTCGTGTTCGGCTGCGGCTCGACGCTCGGGACTATGTGACGCACTCGAAGCCGTTGGGAAGCCGGGGGGAGTCGGAAACCCGTAGCGAGCTGGCCCTCACGGCCGGCGTCCGTCTGGTGTCGCGATGAGCGTGGTCACGTTGGCGGCGAACCGCCGATCGGAGTGGGTGGTCCCGGCGCTGCTCGTACTCTTGAGCCTCGTTCCAGCGATCGCTGGAACGGTCCGGCTCGTAGACCTGGGGTTGGGTGCGGAGGTCACCGAGCGCAACGCGCGATTCTTCGCGTCACCGCTTCCAGTGGCCCTGCACATCCTAGCTGTCGTTCCCTATAGCATCCTGGGAGCGTTCCAGTTCTCGCCTGGACTTCGGCGACGTCATCGTGCACTACACCGCGCCGCGGGTAAGGTGCTCCTGGCTGCGGGCTTCATCTCAGCACTCACCGGCCTGTGGATGGCGCAGTTCTACCCCTGGCCGGAGGGCGACGGAGTTGCCGTCTACCTCGAGCGGATCGTGTTTGGTGGCGCTATGTTCTTGTTCCTCGTGCTCGGGGCGGTTGCCATTCCTCGCCGGGACTTCGCGGGACACGGGGCGTGGATGATTCGGGCGTACGCCATCGGGCTAGGTGCCGGCACGCAAGCATTGACCCACCTCCCGTACTTCGTCTTCGTCGGTAGGCCCGATGAGACGGCACGAGGGTTCCTGATGGGCGCAGGCTGGGTGATCAACGTGATCGTCGCCGAGTGGATCCTTCGCAGACGACCGATGTTGGTTCTCTAGAGGCGTACGAGCACGATCCGGTCGTCGGGACTCCAGACGTGCTCGTCATCCGCGCGATATCCCCTCAACCAGAGGGTGTCGACGGTCCGGCGGAGATAGAATCCCTTTGGGAATGTCACGTCGTCCTTCAGAGGCTCCGAGAGGATCGTGATCGATCCGTCTGGGGCTCGTCCTTGCGAAGTCACGCTCCCATCTCCGGTCGCAGTTTGGTCCAGCCAGAGCAGCCTCAGTCGCGGTCCGACCTCGAGCGGACAGAATGTGTATCCCGTGGCGATCGCTCTGGCTCGTATCTCCGGAGTCGTTCCGCCGTGCTCGAGATCGAGGTCCCGGACGGCGAGTTCCGCGCAGCGAATGGACACGGGATTGCTCGCGACGGTGAACAGCGGGCTGTCGAGCAGTGTTTCGGCGTACTCGTTCGTACGAATCGAGTGTGCGCGGAGTCGCTCGCACAGCTCCTCCTTCGTGGTTCCTCCGAGTGTCACTTCGACGTCTTGCACGATCGTTGGCTCCGGTGACGGTCCTGGCGGAATAGGGTGCATCCTTGTCGGTAGTTGCTTTCGAAGCCTCGGCAACAAACGTTCTTCGTCCGAGGTGGCAACCGGCTCAGGAGCACTCGATGATAGAAGTGAAACTCACGCACCCGATCGACCAAGTCTCGTTCGAGCGCAAGGCCAGAGACTACGGGTTCGGGCCCAAGTCCAGGGACGACTTCTCCGGCAGAGCCTACTACAGCTACCTTTCCACTTCCGTGTCGAACGAACTTGGCAACGCCAGCAACCGGCTGTCCTTCCGGAAGTCCGGATCGGAGGTCCTGATCAACTGCTATTCGTATCCCGGGACGTGGGATTGGGGTTGGACCCACCTCCACCGGTCGTACGAGATCTCGAGGTACTTCGACCGGTGGTTGGAGGAAGAGCTGAAGGCGCTCGATCGCTTCCGAGCGTTCCTCCAAGAAGAAGGAATCGGCGTTGCGGGGATACGACGATCCTCCGCGGGATCCCCGAGCTTCATGTGGGCGATGCTCATCCTGATGTTCTCCTTGGCGCTACTCCTGGGACACCTCCAGTTGTCGTTGGGGCCAATGATCGCGGTCATCCTGCTGGCGATCGTCGCCATCTGCTGCGTCGGCCTCTACCGAGGCGGATGGCAGACGGAGGAGGAGTTCCGCCACTCGAATCGGACCTGACGATCGCGCGATGGTCCTCCGCTCCCTGCTCCGTCCCGAGGTCCTTCTTGTTCGCCTCGAACGCCTGGAGTACCGTGCGTCCGGGAGGGCACGTGAACGACGTCAGCCAGTCTCGGTTCCCTTCGAACGCAGCAACTACCGCCGAGTTGTGTCGACTCGGACTGTTCCTCCTCGCCACGCTCCGCGTCGTCTTCCACCTGGTCGCGAACTGGTTCGATAGCTACGGCATCTTCCGCGACGAGTTCTACTACCTCGCGTGTTCGAGGCATCTAGCCTGGGGATACGTGGACCATCCTCCGCTTTCCGCGTTCCTTCTCGCTCTCCA
The DNA here is from genome assembly GCA_020633975.1 of Candidatus Eiseniibacteriota bacterium. Taxonomy (GTDB): domain Bacteria; phylum Eisenbacteria; class RBG-16-71-46; order CAIMUX01; family CAIMUX01; genus JACKCR01. Next base: position 5,020 of record JACKCR010000004.1, read on the forward strand.
GACCGCAGTCTTCGGGGACTCGCTCTTCGCGCTCCGCATCCTTCCTGCCTTGGCAGGAGGTGCGTCGGTCTTTCTCGTTGGGGCGATCGCACGCGAGTTCGGTGCAAAGCGCTACGGACAGATGTTGGCGGGGATGTTTGCGTTCTTCGTGCCCTCGTGGCTCGCATTCGCGGGGTACTACTCGATGAACGTGCTCGACCTCGTCTTCTGGGCGGCGATCGTCCTCGTCGCGGCGAAGCTCATCCGCGCACGGGAGACGTCCGAGACGGGGCGCCCGGGATGGCGGCTCTGGGCGATCTTCGGCGGGCTCGTTGGGCTCGGGATCCTCAACAAACTCAGCGTTCTCTGGCTCGTGGCCGCACTCGGGATCTCGCTGATCCTCTCTCCACAGCGCCGACTTCTCCTGACTCGCGGACGGTTTCTCGGTGCGGGGATCGTGATCGTGTTGGTTGCACCGTTCGTCTACTGGCAGGTCTCGCACGGGTGGCCGACCCTCGAGTTCATCCACAACGCGCAGACGTACAAGAACACGGTGCAGACGCCGCTCAGCTTCCTCGCGGGGGTAATGCTCGAGATGAACCCCGCGATGGTTCTGCTCTGGATCCTGGGGCTCGTCTACCTGTTCCTGCCCGGGAGCAAGGCTCCAGGACAGGGAGGGAGTCTCCGTTGGGCGGGGCTGACCGCGGTTATCGTCCTCGCCTATCTCACGCTCTCCAAGACGGCCAAGCCGTACTACGCAGACACGACCTTCGTCCTCATCCTCCCCGCGGCTGCGTGTGCGTGCGAGTCCTGGTTCGGTGGACGGCTCCGGTTCCTGAAGGTGCTCGTTTCCATCCACGCCGTCGTCTCCGGGTGCATCGTGCTCCCGTTCGCACTGCCGATCCTTCCGCCGGAGCGCTACGTCGCCTATGCGGATCGACTCGGGATCTCGGAACAGAATGCAGAGCGATCGGAGCTGGGAGCACTGCCGCAGTTCTATTCGGACCGCTTCGGCTGGGAGGAGCTCGCCCGAGACGTTTCGGATGCGTACGCCACCCTCTCGCCGGACGAGCAGAAGCTGTGCGCCGTCTACGCCCGTAACTACGGACAGGCGGGCGCGCTCGAGTACTTCCGGAAGACGTATCCGCTCCCACCTGTGCTCTGTGGGCACAACAACTACTGGTACTGGGGGCCGGGCGACGTAACGGGCGCGGTCATGATCACCTTGAACTCGAACCGCGAGCAGCTCGAAGAACTCTTCGACTCGGTCGAGCTCTACGGCACCCATACGTGCACCTGGTGCATGCCGTTCGAGAACGGCTACCCGATCTGGATCTGTCGCGGCATGCGTGTACCGATCGAGGAGATCTGGGCGAGGCAGAAGGAGTTCATCTGACCGGGGAGTGACTGGTGTCCTCGGTTTGCGGCGCAGGGTCGACCCGCATCGCAGCTTTCGGGACGGACGCTGCGTAATGCGGTCGGTGGTCCAGCTTCGAGCACCAGGCTTTCGCGATGCCGACTAGTTCGACGCGACGGACGCGCCGCGTGCGGCGGTGTCTTCGTCGAACCGTTTCGCCGGGCCCGACGTCGTGCGGACGCTCTTCGCTGCGGGGGCTACCGCGACGGCATCCGCTGCGATGGCATCCGCCATCTGGCTGAAGATGAGTCGATGGATCGGATAGAGCGAGTACCAGTAGACCGCTCCGAACGATCCGCGAGGCACGAACGACGCGGTCTGGACGAGCCGGGTCAACGGAGCTTTGGCCTCGAGTTCTGTCGGTGATCCATCACTCGACGGCTCGGGAAGCATCTCCCACTGAAGCCATGCCTGCCCCGGTACCTTCATCTCCGCTCGCAGACGGAGCAGCCGTGGCGCGTCGACTTCCTCGACCCGCCAGAAGTCGACGGACTCTCCGGGAAGCAGCTCGGTGGGGTGACGACGTCCTCTCCGAAGGCCGGGACCTCCGACGATCCGGTCGACGAGGCCGCGCAGTTCCCAGGCCCAGTTCCAGACGAGCCATCCGCGATCGCCGCCGAGTGAGGTGACCGTCCGGTAGAGCTGTTCGGGTGTCGCCTTCACCGTGCGCGTGCGCACTTCTCGGATCACGCCTTCCCAGTCACGCACCTCTACGTCGGAGTCGGGCATTCCTTGCACGTCGCCTCCACCCAGCGATGCACCGCTCCACCGCGTCTCCACCTGGCCCTGCTCGATCCGCTCGAGAGCGAGTTCGACCGCGCGCCTGTAGGCGATCGGTTCGATTGACGGAAAGAGGGCACGCGATCGACTCACGTCACCGACGACGCTGTGCACCACTCCTCGTACGAGAGGGACGGCGAGCGCGTTCGGTACCGGAGTGACGAGTCCGACCCAACGCGCAGCGAGTGCGGGAGCGAGCACGGGGACGGGGATGACGGTTCGCTCGAGTCCGCGCACGGCCCCGTACCGGTACATCATCTCGCGGAACGAGAGCGGATCCGCTCCCACGTCGATTACGCCTTCGGTGTCGGGGCGTCCGAGCGCGTCGAGGAGATAGGCCAAGATGTCCCTGATTGCGATGGGGCGGACCTGATTGAGAACCCACTTCGGAGCGATCATCACTGGGAGCCGTTCCGTGAGGTAGCGCACCATCTCGAACGACGCGGATCCGCTGCCGATGATCGGGCCCGCGCGGAACTCGGTCGTGTGTGCGCCGCGTCTCAGGATCTCGCCGACTTCGGCCCGGCTTCCGAGATGCTCCGAACGCTCTTCTTCCGGCACGTCCGGGACGATGCCGCCGAGGTAAAGGACTTGGATGGTTCGGGTGTTCGCATCGACTCGGCTCGCGTTGGGGTCGGCTGAGCCGGCATCTCCACGGATCTCGTCCAAGGCGGCGACGAAGTTCTCCGCGGCCTGTCGATCGAGCTGAGAGAAGTCGGCACCGGAGTACATCGAGTGGACGAGATAGTAGGCCGTGTCGATTCCTTCGAGAGCGGGGGGGAGCGTTTCCGGTTCGAGCAGGTCACCTCGGACGACCTCGACGTCACCACACCAAGGGCGGTGCCGAACCCGTTCGGGATCACGTACGAGGACGCGGACACGGTGTCCGCGAGCGAGGAGGCGCGGAACGAGGCGTCCGCCGATGTACCCTGTGGCGCCCGTGACCAGGACGTGCCTGGTTTCGTGCGGCGCGTCCTGTTCTCGGGGCTTCGTGATGGGTCACCTTCCTCCTAGGTAGTGCACCGTTCCTCTCGCGATCGTCTGGCCGTGTTGCCTCAAGACGATCGAGTAGACGCCGTTGGAGAGGCCGGGAGGCGTACTCCAGTCCCATGCGTGTCCGGCCGGTAGCTCTTCGGTCGCGCGGACGCGACCTGAAGCGTCGACCAGCCAGAGCCGGGGATTCTCGGTGGCCGAGAACTCGGCGGAGCCGCCGGGCCACACCACCAACTCGTCGGTAGAAGATTCGTCTGCCGGGCGCAGTTGGATGCGGACTGTCCCCATCGTCGGATTCGGGGCGATCTGGAGATCGAGCGTTTGGAGATCAGCCAGACCCGTACCCTGCGCGTCTTCACCCACCCCGGATGTCCCGTCGAGGAAAGCGTACTCATGGGTGGAGGTGTTCACCCGGATCCGGCCGGCGTCCGTGTCGCGCCAGTGGAGTGGGCTTGCGTGGACGACGCCGCCGACGAACGCGGTGCCTGGACTCACACTGGGACGAGCATGGAACGGCGCAAGGGCGTCGAGAGCGGAGAAGAGGTACTCGCCCCACCCGACGCTCTCGTATCCGTAGAGGAAGCCGCTGAACCAGGCGTAGTGGAACTTCGCCTCGTCGTAGACATCCTCGGGAAGCATGGTGGTAACGGTGAATACGCCGATGCCGGTCGACTGGCGATAGCCTTCGAGAGACTCCGCCTTCGCTTGCCACTGCGCTTCCGGCACGTACGCGCCTTCTTGGATCTGGAAGCTCTCGAAGAGATAGAAGTCACCTGTGCCGAGCAGCGTGGGGAGTCCGTCGGGATTGGCGATCGGGTCGACGTCGCTACCGAGCGCCTGCGCCGGTACCCACGCGTTCGCGACGACCGGCATGCTGAGTCCGTGCGCGAGTGCGATGGCGGCGTTCTGTCGTTCGCGGGTCACCGAGTAGTCGTATCCGAAGTCGTCGAGGAAGATGCCGTCGACGCCGGTGGCCTGCCATTGCTGCATCCGCGTTTCGATCTCGGCGAGCGTCAGATTTTGCCCGGGGGCGACTCCCAGGTCGATGTACCCGAACGTGCGCGTATCGTCCATCGAGGGGTGGGCGAGGATCGCGACGGTGTTGGCGTGGTCAGGGTGCTCCGGGGTTTCGATGAGATCGCCGAAGACGACGTCGTCATAGGCACCGAACTCGGCGGCAGCGAGCGCGACATCTCCACCGCTGCCGTTGATGAGGCTCGGCCAGGAGTAGTAGATGAGGAGATCGCGCGGGAGGAACGTCTCCGCATGGGCGGATGCCGTTGCTCCCAGGGCGATCAGTGCGGACGCTAGGGCAGCAGTGCCTCGGATGAGGCATGTCTTGGCGTTGGGCACGTGTCGGGTGCTCCTGTCTCGTTGACGTTCCTGCCGCGTCGTTGAGGTGCCTCGAGTCACGCCGTTTGCGCCACGTCGTCCTCGTCGCGTCCTGTCTCCTCGTCAGACGCCCGCGGCGACGAGCTTCGGCTCGTGCAGAAGCGCCGCCTTGGTGGCGTCGACGATCAGGTCGATCTCTGCGCTCGTGATCGCGAAGTGCGGCGTGTACCGGATCGAGTGCTTGCCGCCGTGGATCACGCCAACGCCATTCCGGCGCATGTATTCCTCGACGCTGCCGGCTCCGTAGACCTTGAAGCTCTTGTCGAGTTCACAGCTCACGAGGAGCCCTGTCCCCTGGACCTTCGTGATTAGTCCGCCGAGCTCGTCCTTCAAGACGCCGAGCTTCTGTTTGAACTCGATGCCACGCTGGACGATGTTCGCCCGCAGCTCCGGAGTGAGGCTCGCGAGGACGGCGCATGCGACGTCCATACCCCGTGGGTTCGTCGTCATGGTGTTTCCGTAGACGCCCTTCTTGTAGAGCTGCGCCGTCTCCTCGGTCAGCGCGAGCACCGAGAGAGGGAACTGGCCGGCGTTGAGGGCCTTGGAGAACGTTTCCATGTCAGGAGCGGGCAGGTTCTCGAATCCGGGGTAGTCGACGATGGAGAGGCAGCCGTGCGTGCGGAGTCCGGCCTGGATGGAGTCGACGAGGAGGAGTGTCTTCCGCTCCTTCGTCAGCTCACGGGCCACGGCGTAGAACTCGGGCTCGATCGCCATGCCCGGGTTCCCTTCACCCATCACCGGTTCCATGAAGAACGCTTCGAAGAAGACGTTGTCACGGTCGGCCTGCTCGAACACCTCGCGGAGCTGCGCGATGTTGTTCGGCTCCACCGTCACGAGAATGCGCGGGCCGCGGAACGTCTGGAGGTAGCGCTGGTAGTCCTCGTGGCTCGAGTCGGAGAAGCGGGCGGGACGATCCGTCCGGCCGTGGAAGCCGCCCTTGAGAGCGAGCACCTTGACCGTCTTTCCTTCGTACCTTCCCCCCGGGTCGGTCAGAATCTTCGCGCTGATGTCGGAGAACCGCGCGGCCACCGTCACCGCTTCGGAACCGCTGTTGAGGCAGACGAAACGGGGGAAGGGGCACTCACCACGACGGTGCCCGATCTCCTGCTTGAGTGCGCGCGCGAGCTTGAAGTGGGTGAAGCTCGGCGTCATGACGTTCGCCATCACGTGCGGACGGTCCATCGAGTCCAGGATGTGCTGCGGTGCGTGGCCGAGTCCGAGCATGCCGTAGCCACCGTTGTCATGGACGACCGCGCCCTTCGACGTGACGATCCAAGGGCCGCGAGCGGCCAGCGGCACGTACGGGTTGACCGCGTCTTCCGCATAGAAGTTGACGAAGTCCTGCTGGACCTCCGTCATCTGCGTGCGCTCGTCGAGCTTCAGCAGCTCTGGTGCTTCGGCTTCGATTCCGAGGTAGCGCACGTACGCCTCTTCGATGGCTTGGACGAGGAGTGGGTCCCGCTGGAAGAAGGCTTCGATCGTTGCGTCGGGAAGCCCGGTCGTGAGGTTGTTGCCGCCGCTCTTGCGGATGGCCGAGAGCTTGTTCATCGAGTCCATAGGGTCTCCAACACCCCCATGCCGCAGGGGTACCGGTTCTGGCGATGTCGGGGTGGCGCGATCAGATGATCGGTATGCACGGCCTTCGGCCCTACACCCAAGACGACTTGCCGGAGGCGCGGACGGCCTCGCGGGCGATTCGCCGCCGAGAGATGAGTGTAGCGCACTCCCCAGGGACGGGGCCAACCCACGAACGGTAACTTTCCCGCGTCAGCGCCTAATGGTCGACGCGAGCCGTCTGGCAGCGAAGGCGCTCCGCCGCAAACACTTCCAGGAGCCGGACCGCGCGGTCTGCGGTACGGAACGTCGGGATCCCGGTCGCTTGGAGGAGCCGGGCGAACGGATCGGAGCGTGCGCCGCCGTCTACGATGGCGACCCACGGCTTCCCGGACTCCCGCGCGATCCGCGCGAGGCGTGCCGCGAGTGCGTCGGGGCTCTGGAGGTCCTCGTGATGCCCCGGTCCGGGTTCGAGGGTCTGGAGTGCGGGGGTGAGCGGCACGATCCCGACGACCCCGAGATCGACGCCATCGTCCGCCAGCACTGCGGAGACCGAGCGGTCGTAGATCGTGTCGTTCGAGATCGGTGTGAGGTCGAGTGGATTGTGGACGTCGACGATCGAGCCGAGTCGCGCCTCCTTGAGCAGAGCGTGGAGGGTCGCTTCCGTCTCGTCCGAGAAGGTGGCGAGCTGGGAGCGGCTCACGCTGTCGGCCATGGCGACGCACTCGAAGCCGGCATTCGAGATCGCCCCGAGCCTCATCCCGCCGACCTGCTTGTCGCCGAGATGGACGAAGAGTTGGACGAGGTCCGCGAAGTTCGCGAGGTTCTTGGCCAGGACGATCCCGGCCTGCGCTGCGACTTGCTTGAGGACAGCGTAGTCCCCGGCGAGGGATGCGGTGTGGCTCGCCGACGCTTTGGCTCCACTCGGCGTCCGGCTCGCCAAGTAGAGGATGACCGTGCGGCCGCTCCGCGTGATCCGTTCCGCCGCCTTCATGAACGCGAGTCCGTCGAGAGGACGGAACCCTTCCACGTAGCAGGCGAAGAGTTCGATCTCGGGATCGTCCGACAGGTACGTGAGGTAGTCGCCGACGGTGAGGTCTGTCTGGTTTCCGGCGGAGATCGCGTAGCGCGGAGCGATGCCGCCGAGTCGATCGAGGTTCGCGACCATGTGCGCGCCGCTCTGGCAGATCAGTGCGAGCGGGGCCGGATCGCCGTGTGGGGAGGGGAGCTTGTATCGGGGAATGAACAGGGTGTCGTAGTTCCCCGGCTTCGACTGGATGCCGAGGCAGTTCCCGCCGTTGATGACCGGCCCGCCCCACTCGGTCTCACGCGACGCTCGGAGTGCGTTCTGCATCTGGGCGACGATCGCTCCACCGCCCTGCTTCTCTTCGAGCCCTCCGGGGATGACGATGAGGCTCTCGGCGCGTTCCGTCTCGATGAACTCGGTCACCATCTCTGGAATCGTGGCGGCGGCGACGCTCAGCACCGCCATGTCGACACGCTCCGGCAGTTCGGACGGGCGGCTCACACAGCGCACGCCCGCCAGTTCGTCCGTCCCGGACTTCAGTACATAGACACGGCTCGCGTCGAAGCCTCCGGCGAGGAGGTTGTCTAGGATCACGCGACCGGGGTTCTTGTGCGATTCGGAGACTCCCGCGATCGCGATCGACTTCGGGTGGAGGAGCGCGTCGATCTTTCGGATCGGCCGCGCGAGCGGTGTGACGTCCCCTGCTCGGTCTGCGAGGCGTACGAGAACGTCGAGCGCGACGAACCGCGACTTGGCGACTCGCGATCCGTCGGGCACGACCACGAACGGGTTCACTTCCATCTCTGCGATGTACTCCGGCATGAACTTCGTCGCGAGTTCGAGGAACGGCGCGAGGAGTTCGCGGATCCGATCCACGTCCATCAGTGGTGGCTGGCCGCGGAGTCCGGCCGTGAGTAGAGACGTCACGGCGAGTCGCTCCACGGATGCGGGGAGGGCCGGGTCGAGGTGCGGCGAGAGGACTGCGACATCCTTGCCTTCGCGGAACGACCCCGAGAGAAACTCCGTGTAGATACCGCCCACACCGAAGACGACGATCGGACCGAGATCGCGCGTCCAACGAAGCCCGACGAGCAGTTCGTGTCCGAGCGATTTCGGGTAGTCGATCCGTTCCGAGATCAGCACTCCGTCGATCTTCGCCGAGGGAACTCGACTCCGCACCGTGGCCAGCATCCCGTTCGCGCGGGCGGTGACGTCCGAGGGAGGAGAGTCCAGAATGACGACGCCGCCGACGTCGCTCTTGTGCTGGATGTCTCGTGACACGATTTTGAGAACGGCTGAACGCTCGAGGACTGCGGTGTCGACGTTGCTGCCCGCCGCGGCACCGTGACCAATCGCAACGTCGGCCTTGTCGACCGAACTCTCGGTCTTGTCGACCGCACTCTCGATGTCGCCGATAGCGCCGTCACTGTCTACTGGGAAGAAGAGGCGCTTCGGAGTCTCGATGCCGATCGCGTCCAGGAGATCGAACCCATCGGTCTCGAGGAGGAACTGGCGGCCGTCTCGTGCGGAGTGATCGAGGATACGTCGGATGCGGGCTTCGTCCATGGAGTGCCTCCTTGGGACGCGGGCGGGCGTGCTGACTTGCTAGGCGCCGCGAGTGAGTAGCGTCCGGTAGACGCCCAGGGTGTCTTCCACCATTCGCTCGTCCGAACGCGACGTCCGGACCCACTCCCGTGCCGCGGCGGCCATCGTCTTGCATCGCTCCGGGTCGTTTGCGAGTTCCAGGATGGCGCGCGCCAGTTCTTCGGGTTCGGCGGGCGGAACGAGCAGGCCGGTCACGCCGTCTTGAATCGTTTCCGGGATGCCTCCGGCACGCGTCGCTACGACAGGCACACCGCCGGCGCCTGCGTCCAGGATCGACGTTCCGAGTCCCTCTTCCACCGAAGGGTGGACGTAGAGGTCGAACGCAGCGACGTACTTGGATGCGGACGGCCGATACCCGGCGAAGTGAACGTAGGGGGTGAGTCCCTCTCGTTCGACCAGCGTACGGAGCTCCCCTTCCAGCTCACCTTCTCCGATCAGGACCAGGTGGACGTCGGGGCGAGCGTTGCGGACGAGTGAGAGCGCCTTGATGAGGTGACGGTGCCCTTTGTGTGGAACGAGGTGCCCGATCGCTCCGAGCAAGAAGACATCGCGCGGAACACCGAGTGTGTCGCGTCGTTTGTTCCTCCACTTCACGTCGTCATGGCCTCGGGTTGGCATCGTGACGCCGGACCGTACGACGAACGCAGACCGTGAAGGGATTCCGTATTCGATGAGGATCTGTCTCACGGCTTCCGACACGCAAACGAAGTACTGGTTGCTCATCGTGTACTTGAGGCGCGTGACCGGATCCCGGTGGGGGACGAAGTCGACCCGGCGCGAGACGACGAAGGCCGGCTTCTGGAACGGACGGGGCGGAGGGAGCTTGAGGCTGAGGAACCCGAGTGTGTGGGCGTGGGCCGTGTGCATGTGCAGCACGTTCCAGGTTCGGTCGGCGAGAAGCCGCTGCACTGCTCGGATGGTGCGGGGTGCGTAATGGGAGTGGTAGGGGATCTCGATGGCGGGAAGGTCTTGAGCTCTGAGCTTGCGGAAGAGCGGGCTCCCCTGTGGGGTCGCCACGACCGAGGTGACGCCTCGCTCTTCCAGGCCCCGCGTCAGGTAGAGAACCTGCTGCTGTCCGCCGCGCCACTCCCGGCCGGTGTCGATGTGTAGGACCTTCACGCCACTTCCCCTGAGACCACCACGAATTCGCGGGATAGTAGCAGAACGGGAGGGGGGACGCGGTATCCTGTCTCCGCCGAGGGGTGTTTGTAGACCCGCACGTGCGAGAAGCTGCAGAGGGGGCTGAAGCGGTCCGTGGAGACATGATCAGCGCCGTATGCACTGGGAGGACAGATGATCGAACCTGCACGCAAGAGTCTGGAGTCTTCCGGCGCGAGCATCTCCGCGCTCGCCCGGTCCTTGACGACGGATGAACGGAACTTCCGGCCGAAGGAGTCGGCTTGGTCCGCGCACGACGTCGTCTGTCACCTCCTCGACGAGGAACGCGAGGACTTCCGGCAGCGACTTCGTCTGGTGCTCGAGGATCCTCAGGCCGAGTGGCCGGGAATCGATCCGGAAGGGTGGCCGAAGAGTCGGAACTACGCGGAGCGCGACTACGAGGAGACGCTCGCAGCGTGGGAACGCGAGCGCGCCCAGTCCCTCTCCTGGCTCGCGTCGCTCGAAGGCGGAACGGTCCCGCTGGACAACGCACACACGATGCCCTGGGGACCGCTCCGAGCTGGAGACCTCGTCACCTCGTGGGTGGCGCACGATCTGCTGCACTTACGCCAGCTGGTCGCGCGGAAGTTCCAGTACCTGGCCAAGACGTCGGCTCCCTACTCGACGCTCTATGCGGGGGAGTGGTAGCTAGCCAGACCGATACACCGCCCAATGACTCGACGCCTCGCTGGATGGTTCGATTGCCTCGCGGTTGACGTAGTTCCCCGCCGGACGGCTTCATCATGAGTCTGGCGGAGTCGATCACCAGCCAGCGCGTCCCGACTTCCACTTCGAGAAGTGTTCGATCGGCGTCGACATCGTCGGATACGACCACGTACCGCCCATGTCGACGTAGGTGTCCGAGGAGTCGTCCCACCAGTACTGACGGACGTCGTCGGCCGGCGAGAGCAGCTTGTCCCCCAACCAGACTTCGAGCGTGACCGGTTCCTGGAACTGGATGCCGTGAGGGAGGAGCTCGAACGTGGTGGAGAGGTCGTTCGAGAGCCCCTGGGCGATCGTGATCTCGGTGTCCTCGGCCAGCGCATTCGGCGGGAAGGTCAGCTTGTAGCGCCCCACCTGAACGACGCCACCGCGGCGCGCCGACACCGTCTTCGTGAGGAGGACGTCGAGCCCTTCACCGGACACGCCGATCGTCGTTCCACCGACGACGTCGACCACCGGATCGAGCACGGGGAGGCGGAGCCCGAATGCGGACGACACGGCGCCGGGAGTCGCTCCGGCGACTTCGCTGGAGCTGGCCGAGTGTTCAGAGCCGCCCGGGTCGACCGAGTCGATCGAAGTGACGTCTTGCCCCGGGGACATGGTTTGTTCCGTGCCGCACCCGATGAGTCCGGTGGCGAGGACGAGCGAGAAGGCGATACCGAGGCGCAGAAGTTGAGTTCTCAAGAGTTGGGGTTCCCTTCAGTTCGTGTGGGCGGCAACAGCTCGTAGCTGGAAGTGCCGTGCCAATCCGACATGTCGGACGGCGTAGCAACGACTTGGAACAGATTGGTGCAGGATTGCAGACCGTCGCTCGGGTCTTTGAGCACAGGTCGGGAGCGCGAGGGAAGACGGCCGGCTTGCAAATCGTTGACCAAATGGGGGTTAGGTGGGATAGGTGGCGGGCGGCCCTACCGGGTGTGGATCGGCGAGGCTTGCGGAGGCTCTACTCGAGGGTCTTCAGCATCTCCTTCTCGTACGGCCGCAACGTTTCCCACTTGCCGCTCCGGACCTTCGCCACCCAGTCCGGGTTCGCGATGAGCGCGCGACCGACCGCGAGGAGAGAACACTCGTTCCGTTCCACCAGGTCGAGCCAGGGGCCCGGGTCGACGACCTCGGAAGGGCTCGTCCCGTAGGACTCGTCCATCCCAAGGGTGACGGAGACTTTGCCGACCGCGACGGTCGGGAGGCCGGAGAGCTTCTCGCTCCACCCTGCGAGCGTGAGTGGCCCGTGACCTTCGAATGCCGGCTCCCGGGCATCGCGGGTGCTGGCGTGGAGGATGTCGACCCCGGCGTCCGCCAGGGCCACGACCCACTGCTCTAGGTCGTTGGGATTTTGGAACTTCTGCTCGCGGTAGTCGTCCATCTTCCACTGACTGAATCTATATAGAACGGGGAAGTCCGGACCGACCACGCTCCGGATCTCCCGGACGACCTCGAGGGGGAAGCGCATCCGGTTCTCGAGACTGCCTCCGTACTCATCGTTCCGTTGGTTGTTCACGGGGGAGAGGAAGGAGTCGAGAAGGTAGCCGTGGGCGCCGTGGATCTCGAGCGCGTCGGCTCCCATCTGGAGGGTTCCTCGAGCCGCGTTCCGGAATGCGTCCAGCACCTGGCGGAAGTCGTCCGGACCCATCTCGCGAATGTCGGGCCGTCTCGTTCCGTCGGCTCGAGGGACGCCTGGGCCTCCGCTCGGGCCGATCGGATCGGCGGCGAGACGGCCGGTGTGCCAGAGCTGGGGCGCGAAGGCGCCACCCTCGGTGTGGATCGCGTCGACGACCCGCTTCCACGCGTCCCACTGCTCCGGAGTTTGGACTCTGGGGACGGTGATCGTATCGTACGCGTGGAGATCGTCGATCGCCGTGCCCTCGCTCACGATCAGGCCCACCTCGCCCTTGGCTCGCCGGGCGTAGTACGCCACGCTCTCCTTCGTGACGAGTCCGTCGGCCAGGGCCATGCGGCGGGTCATCGGTGCCATCACGATCCGGTTCCGCAGCGCGAGTCCCTTGTGAGACCAGGGCTGGAAGACCTTCGAGCGGTTCGAAGGTCCGTCTTCATGAGTCGAGGAGGTCATGTCGGCATGATAGCGAAGGAAAGACCACTCGCCACCCTCGGTGTCGTGAGCGACACCCACGATCTCTTGCGTGAGGAGGCGCTGGAAGAACTGTCGGGCGTCGACCTCATCCTCCATGCTGGCGACGTGTGTTCTCCGGAGATCCTCGAGCAGCTCGGGTCGATTGCGCCCGTGGTCGCCGTTCGAGGGAACTGCGACTTCGGAGAGTGGGCGGGACGGCTGCCGGTAGAGAGCGCATTCCAGGTGTGCGGCTGGCGGATCCGAATGATCCACAACGTTGCGGAGCTGAGCGAGCATCCCGAGCTCGGCTGGGATGCAGACATGGTCGTGTTCGGACACACGCACACGCCGCACTTCGCGCTGAAGGATGACGGAACGCTCTTCCTGAATCCCGGTAGTGTGGGGCGAAAGCGGTTCGACCTTCCGGTTGCCATGGCGCGAGTGGAGCTGTACTCGGACCACCTCTGGGTCGAAGCGATCGAGTGGCCGGAGCTCTGAGGAAAGGACGACGCCGATGACCGAACTCGACCCGAACATGGAGATCCCCGCCGACGGCGAATACGCGAAGCAGTACTCGGAAGAGAGCTTCTGGGAGAAGCTGCGCGGCTACGCCCGGGTGGCCGGTCGCGAAGTGGTCGAGAAAGCGCTCATCCTCTTCTTCACCGCGCAGTCGCCCAAGGTCCCGCTGTGGGCGAAGACGACGATCTACGGTGCCCTCGGATACTTCATCTCACCGTTCGACGCGATCCCTGACCTCACCCCTCTCGTCGGGTACGCCGACGACCTCGGTGTCCTCGCCGCCGCACTCGCCGTCGTCCTCATGCACGTGACTCCGGAGATCGAGGAGAAGGCGCGCTCCCAGGCCGTCCGCTGGTTCGGGGAGTGACCGTGAGGATCGCTCGGCGTCTCCGGAACCCCGCAGGTCGTGGCTTCGTTGCACGTCGCGCTCTCACGGACCGAGAGCAACACTTGCCGAATTGGGAAGGATCTGCCGCCTAGGGTCGTCCCCGGGCCGAGATCTCTAAACGAAACCGGTTCCTGCACCGATGGAAAGACGAGACAGGACTGTCGCCGGGGGCGCCACTGGGCTCCTCGGTGGTACCGCCGTGACTCCGAATGCGATCGGTCACTGGGAACCATGCATCGTTCGAATCGTCTGCTCTACAACACGATCCTCTCGGGAAGGGCGCTGCTCCTGTTCTTCCTGCCGTGTCTTCTCATGCTGTTCGCCGCCGTGGAAACGGTCCGAGCGGAGCAGCAGGTTGCGTACGGTTCCTATCCCGGGAACGGGTCGAGTTCTCGCCAGATCACGGTCGGATTCCAGCCAGACTTCGTGCTCGTGAAGTCGACGTCCGCGTCCTACAACGCCGTGATCCGAACTCCCGAAATGTGGCTCGGCACGAGTAAGCCCGTTGGGGCGGACGAGTCTGCCGGATGGTCGATGATCAGCTCTCTCGACTCGAGCGGCTTCACGGTAGGAAACAACAGTCGGGTCAACCGAAACGGGTCGAGCTATCACTGGGTTGCGGTGCGGGGAAGCAGCGACACGATTGCCAGCGGTCAGTACACCGGGAACCGAGTCGACAACCGGCAGATCGGTGGTCTTGGATTCGAGCCGCGGGTCGTTCTCGTTCTTCCGGCCAACAACGATGACGCGAGTCTCCGCTGCGCGTCGATGCCGGACGGTCAGTCTGCTCGGCTCCGGGACAAGGACCTCGAGTCGAATCACATCCAGGGCTTCTACGCTGACGGCTTCGAGATCGGGAGCGATCGCGAGGTCAACGACAGCTACCAAACCTACTATTACATCGCGTGGTCCGTCGGCGCGCCCGAGATCACCGACGGGATGTTCGACGGGGACGGCGTGGATGGGCGGACGATCGATACGGCGTTCGGTCCGGAGTTCCTGCTCATCAAGCGCGACGCGGACACAGGGGCCGTGCACCGTAGCGATCCTTCGCTTGGAGACAAGGCGTTCGGGTTCAGATACGAGGCAGACTTCTCCGACGGAATCCAGGCGCTAGGCGACGCTTCCTTCGAGCTCGGCCGGGACGACCGAACGAACAAGTCCGGCTCGACCTACTACTGGATGGCTTGGGAATCGACTCCGACCGAGAACGCAGACATCGCGACAGCGATCATTGCCGATCCGAACCCGGTCGATGCCGGGGACAGTCTCTTCGTCGAGGCAAAGATCTGGAACCAAGGTGACACGGACTCGCAGGTCACCGCGGATCTGTCCTGGTCGTCGAGCCTCACTCTGGAGCGAAGTGCAGTGAGCCAAGGCGTGTTCACTCCTGCGAACGGGAACTGGACGTTCTCCAGTTTGGCTGCGGGGGATACCGCGACCGTCTCGATTGCCTACTCGGTCGACGAAGGGGCGGGGGGAGAGACCGGGTCGCTCCAGATCCAGAGCCTGTCTTCGGCTGTGCCGGATCCGGATTCGTCGAACGACTCCGCAACGGTGGATGTCGAGATCCTGGCTCCGCCACTCGCAGACATCAAGGTCGACAAGGGGACGACGGTAGCGGAGGCGGACGAAGGGGACCTGATCGAGTTCGTCGTCGGTGTAACGAACACCGGCCCGCGCGATGCCTCTGCCGTTCGGGTAGAGGACGCGCTTCCCAACGGTCTCGTCCTTCAGAGCGCAACTCCGGAAGTGGGAACCTTCGTCGACGGGATCTGGACGATCGGGGACCTCGGCGTCGGGATGCGCGTCAAAATGCTCGTAGAGGTGGAGGTCGCGGCCGGGACGGCGGGCACGACGATCACGAACACCGCTTCTCTTCTGGATATGGACGTACCGGACCCCAACCCGGACAACGATTCCGCGAGCGCGTCGGTTTCGATCCTCGGAGCCGACCTCGACCTCGACCATAGCGTGGACCCAACGGAAGCGGACCCGGGGGACTCAGTTCTGTTCACGACCCAGATCACGAACGCTGGTCCCAACAAGACCGGCCAGGTCAAGGTCCAGCTCGATTATCCGGCGGGGATCGTCTTGGAGTCCGTGGATCCGTCGCTCGGTGTCTTCGATGAAGGTTCGGACGTGTGGGTGATCCCGGAGATAGGACTCGTCGAGCCTGCCATTCTCGAGTGGCGTGGAACGGTCTCGGACGACGCCGGCGATGGTTCCGTGACGAGTACGGCCGCGATCCTCTCCGTGACGCCGGTCGACCCGAATCCGGGAAACGAAGAAGACACTGCGACACTGTTGCTCGGGCGGAACGCGCTGCAAGTAACTGCCGCGGTCGACGATCCGAACCCCCAAGTCGGGGACCAGATCCGCTTCACCATCGACGCGAAGAACACGGGGACGCGAACGGCTGCGGACGTACGGGTCGAGGACTTGTTGCCGGACGAGGTGACCTACCTCAGTCACATGATCGTGCAGATCACCGACACCGGGCCGACCACGTCGACCTACGACTCTGGAACCGGTGTCTGGGTCGTCGACGACCTAGCGCCGGGCCAGTTCAAGCGGCTCCTCATCGATGCGCAGGTGAACGCGGGCACCGAAGGCGTCACGTTCGCGAACACCGCGAGCATCGTCGCTCCGATCCTGGATGGAGATGACCAAGCCGACAACGTCGCTTCGGTAGAAGTGACGGTGGCCGGCGCGGACCTCGAACTCTCCCACGACGTCGCCACGATGACGCTCGGCGCCGGGGTCTCTTCCGACCTCGTCGTGTTGCTTACGAACGGAGGCCCCAGCCTCGCCACCGGTGTCGAAGTGGCGGTCCAGGTACCGACAGAGATCGAAGTGCTGGCGGGATCGGTCAGTACCGGTTCGTTCGAACTGGATACGCAGACCTGGACGGTTGGCGTGCTGGACGTCGGCTTCGCCGGAGAGCTCGTCCTCACCGTTCGTCCCAAGACGACCGCGGCGGGACGGAACGTCACCGTCACGTCTCTCGTTACAGCTGGAACTCCTACCGATCCCGATCCGGACACGAACCAGGCATCGACCACGATCACCGTGCCGGGAGCGGACCTCGCGGTCTCGATGACGGTGAGCGATCCGATCGTGGCACCCGGGAGCGAAGTCGACTTCGTCGTCACGGCGACGAACCTCGGGCCGGACGACGCGTCGTCGATCGTGATCCGAGATCTCCTTCCGTCCGGCCTCGACTTCGAATCGTGGGCCGCGACTTCCGGGAGCTACGACGCTGCGAGTGGGGACTGGGTGATGTCAAGCCTCGTGGACGGCGGCTCCGCGCAGCTCACGATCACCGCCACCGTATCCACTACGAACACGGTGGTGAATCAGGCGACCCGCATCGCGTCCTCGCCGACCGATCCGAACAGCAGGAACAACTCGGCGTCGGAGGAAGTCGGCTCGATCGTCGCGGACATCGAGGTAGAAACCGGTGTATCGGCCGGCGTCCTCTACGAAGGCGGGACGGGATCGTTCATCGTCACGGTCACGAATCTCGGTCCGAGCGACGCCTCCGATCTCGTCATCGAGGAGCGGTTCCCTTCGTCACTGGAACTCACCGGAGCGACTCCGTCTCACGGAAGCTATGACGACGGCTTCGGGTACTGGTCGATTCCAAACCTGCCGGTGAACGACAGTGCGACACTCGATCTGGTCGTGGCGGTTCCTCTGGGATCCGCCGGAGATGGCGTCCAGGAAGCGCTGCTTCTCAGCACCGGACAGGTCGACCCCGTGAGCGGGAACGACGGTGACTCCGTCTCGTTCGAGGTGCGTGCCGAGGTGGACCTGTCCGTAGAACTCGCTTCGTCGTCTTCCGTGATCCGGGAAGGGGACGATGTCACGATCACGGCGACGGTGGAGAACGGCGGGCCGAGCCCCGCTTCGAATGTCACGTTCCATGTCGCACAGGATCCGGAACTCTCCTGGGCCTCCCACGTGACCTCTCAGGGTACATTCGATCCGATCGCGGGAACCTGGACGATCGGCTCGCTCGCACCCGAAGGATCCGTCACCTTGGATCTCGTGCTCACGGCAGGTACGGGATCGGCCGGTAGCTCCCCCAACGTCACAGCGACTCTCGAACACGTCGACCAAACGGACGTGGCTGCTGGGAACGACAGCGACGCGCTTTCGGTCGCGATTGCGTCCGGGCTCGTCGTGACCGCGAGTCAGACCTCTCAGTCCCTTCTCCCAGCGGCGGCACCCAGCGTCCTGCTCACGATCCGGATCGACAACGCAACGCCGTTCGGTGAAGTGGTGAGCGGCTTGTCGGTCGACGTTCGAACGACGGGCGCGGGCTCCGAGGAACAGCTCCGGTCCGATTGGCAGGCAGTCGAACTCTGGTCTTCCGGCACGGAGCTCTCCTCGACCGAGGTGACCGGTGACGTCGTTTCGTTCGTAGGGCTGTCGACGGCGGTTCCGGCGAACGGGACGCGCACGTTCGAGATCCGCTCCGGTGCGTCCGTCGCGGCGAGAGATAGCGACGTGCTCGACCTCTTCCTCTCCGGGCCGGATGCTCTCGTGTTCACAGGCGACGTTCCCGTCGATGCCAGCTGGCCACTCGATCCGGCCGGTTCGTTCACAGTGGACGGAATGTCGGCAGCTCAAGTCGCGACGCCGTCAGTTCCGTCCGGCGCACTCTCGGCGGGCGGAGATGCAGTGGTGGTCGGCGAGTTCGTCGTGCCGTCCAACGGATACGAGAACGACGTACTTCAGTCGGTGCGTCTCCGTTGGAGCGGGACAGCGGTCCCGTCGGACCTCTCCGAGTGTGCGCTCTGGATCGCGGGCGCGGACGGAGAGTTCGCGGGAGACGGCGGCGATGACGTCTACCTCGGCGCTGCCACTTTCGTCGGCGATGTCTGGACCCTAGACGGACTGAGCACGGAGGTTCCTACTTCCGGACTGTCGCTCTACCTCAGTGCGGCGGCTTCGCTCGAGGCGGTGGCGGGTCACACCTTCGCTTTCCATCTCGGTGTGAACGGGATCGAGGTTGCGAGTTCGAACGACGGTCCCATCGACATGATCGTGCCGGTCTCAGGGACCTTCTCGATCGGCGAGAGCAACGATCCGAAAGTGACGGTCTCTGCGCTCCCGAGGAGCGTGCAGTCACTCCTTCCTGGTGCGCCCACTTTGCAGATGGCGCGGCTCCAGATCGCGAACGCCGGGCCGGGGCCGATCACGCTCGGGTCGCTCACGCTCCACGATGCGAGCGACATCGCGGGGAGTACGCCGGATGCGGATGCCAGCTGGTCCGTCCTCGAGCTCACCGTCATCGACGCGTTGGCAGAAGAGGGGACGACGCTGTTCGCCACGATGACCGATGGGGTCGCACGGTTCGAAGGGGTCGAGACTTCGATTGCCGAAGGTGGAACGGTCGAGTTTGCGGTCCTCGCCGGAGCGTCCACGTCGGCGCGAGACGGAGACGCACTGGCGCTCGCGATCGAAGGGCCGAACGACCTCGTCTTCGGGGAGTCCGTCGTCTTGGATGCCGCGTGGCCGCTCTCGTCGACGGCACCTGTGCCGGTGGACGGCATGTCCTCGGGACAGGTCGAGCTACAGGCGCTGCAGGGGCGGCATGTTCCGGCTGGTACGCCTGGCGTGCTCGTTGCGAACTTCCGCGTTCCCGCGAACGGCTATTCCGAGGACGTGCTCGAAGCTCTCGCGCTCGTCAACCTCGGAAGCGCGACCTCGGACGACCTGGCGCGACTCGAGCTCTTCGCCGGTGACGAGAGTCTTGGATACGGAGAACCGGTCGGCTCTAGGTGGACCTGGACGGGTCTCGATCGAAACGTTCCGGTTGCCGGACTCGAACTGGCCGTCTGGGCCGATGTCGACTCTTCCGCCGTTCCTGGCCATACGATGCGGTTCGGTCTTCCGACGAACCCGTCGCCTGGTCTTCTCATGGGAAGCGGGAACGACGGGCCTCGTGATGCAGCGGTGTCTCATCTCGCCACCTTCGAGATCTCGCCGAGGGAAGGCTCCGTGGCGGTGTCGGTGAACGGGGAGATCGGTCTCAGCCTCCTTCCCGGCGCGGAACCAACGGAAGTCCTGCGCGTCCGTGTGAGCAACGAAACGGCTGCTCTCGAGGTGCTGGGTGGACTGACCTTCGCGCTCTCGTCGTCTGGCCTCGGGACCTCCGAGCAGATCGAAGCCGGTTGGGGCATGTTCGAGCTCTGGCTCGAGACGAGCTCCGGCGGCGATCCGACCGAAGAGCCTTTGGACAACGGTGGCGTGGAGGACGAGACCGACGTGGTGGAGCCCGTGCTCCTCGGTTCGGCCGCGGTGAGTTTCGACGAAGCACGTTTCGGGGACCTGTCGCTCTACCTGAGGTCTGGAGGGTCGCTCGAACTCAGCCTTCGTAGCGCGGCATCCACGGCGGCACGAGACGGCGACCGAATCGACCCCGCACTCCAGCTCGAGGCGCTCGAGTGGCAAGGCGAACCGACCGTGGTCGGACTCGGTTCGATGGATCCACCAGGCGACGTCGTCGTGGACGGCATGTCGGCCGCGCAGATCGTGCTCACTCCCGTGGAGACCGCGACGTTCGAGGCTGGATCCGTGCGCAACCTCGCACTCGATGTACTGGTTCCTGCGAACGGGTACGTGCCGGATCGACTCGAGCGGCTCGATCTCCGGCTCGAGGGGTCGGCGCAGTCGGGTGACATCGCCGCACTCGAACTCTGGGTGGACGATGGCGATGGACAGTTCTCGCCTGCCGACGACTCGCGTCTCGGAGATCTCCGGCTCACCGGCAGCCGCTGGGAAATCACCGGGCTCGACGTGGACATACCAGTGGGCGGACGCCGCTTCTTCGTCACGGTCGACATCGCCGAGGCGGCTCTCGAGAGCCGTTCGCTCGGGTTCGTTCTTCCGAGCGGGGATGACGTCGCCCTTGGCATGGAGAGCGGAAACGACGGTCCGCGGGACGCCGAAGCGACCGACGGTAGGCAGCACGTCATCTCGAGTGTGGATCGCGTGGCGTTCTCGGCCCGGAGTCTCCCTTCGGGGACGATCCGTCCGGGGCAATCCAACGTGCCGCTTCTCCACCTCCACGCGACCAATACCTATGGCACCCCGCGAACGGTAGAAGCGCTTGCGATCCACTCGCGCGCGACCGGAGTCGGCACGCAGGACGAACTCGACCTCGCCTTCGAAGTCCTACTTCTCTACGAGGACTCGGACGGAGACGGGCGTCTCCGCACGAACATCGACCAGGTGCTCGGGGCGAGTGCGTTCGAGGATGGCGTAGTGACCTTCGGGTCGCTCGATTGGGTGCTTCCCGCGACTGGGTCGGGCGCGGTCTTCCTCGTCGGACGCGTGTCGTCGCGCTGGGCGCACGATGGCGACGGATTCAGCGTCGAACTGAGCGACCCGCTCGACGTTTCCTTCTCCGGAGACGGAGCCGCAGTGACCGGGAGCTGGCCGCTCGCGTCCGGATCGAGCTGGGTGGTCGACGGAATGGTCGCGTCGCAGATCGATACCGAGTCCGGTGGAACGCGCGCGGCGGGGCCGGGACAGGGACCGGTGCTCGCGTTCGACTTCACGCTTCCGTCCAACGGGTACCTTCCGGATCGACTGGAGAGTCTCGTCCTCGAGAACGACGGCTCGGCCACGGACGAGATCGCCGTCCTCGGACTCTGGCAGGACGGGGGCGATGGTGACTTCACGGCGGACGAGGGGGACGACGTCTTCCTCGGCACGTTCCAGGGCGAAGGGGGACGTTGGGTCCTCGAGGGGCTGGACGCGACGCTCGGTATCGAAGAGAACCGGTTCTTCGCAGGTGTGACGGCGGCCGCGACGCTCGATGACTCTGTCTCCGTCGAACTGAGAATCCCGATGGACGGCGTGCAGGTGGCTTCCGGCAACGACGGGCCGCACGATGCCGCGCGGACGAGTCCGACATCGCTCTACCTGAGCAACGCGCCTCTCGTCGCCGGCATTCGGACGGTGCCGGGTGTCAGCAACGTCGATCAGGGCTTCACCGTCGAACTCGAGGTTCAGAACCTCAACCCGGGCCGAGTCGAGGCGATCCAGCCTTCCGAACTCGAAGCCGACGGGGATGGTTCGTTCGTCGTCGTCTCCGGGCCCACGCCTTCGACGTTCGATCTCGAGGTGGGGGAGACGCGGACCTTCGTTTGGCAGCTCCGCGGTTCGGAGCCTGGTTCGGTCGCGCTCTCTTCCACGGCAGAAGGACGCGCACAGTCCGACGGTTCCCTTCTCCGGTCACTCCAAGCGACGAGCGCTCCGCACGAACTCAAGGTGGGTGCTCAGGGGCTCTCGCTCTTCGCTCTCGGTTCTCTGCCGTCCACGCTGAGTTACGGACAGACGGGCGTCGTCCCTCTCTCGCTCACCTTCCGGAATCCTGGAGACACCGACGGATCGGACGTACAGCTCCACTCCATCCGGCTTCGCATCGAAGATGAATCCGGAACCGCGCTCGTCCCGTCGCAGTTGGTCGATCGGATCGTCGTCAGCGAAGGGAACCAGGTCTACTACAGCTCGACCACGCTTCCCGGTGATGCAGGAGACGTGAGCCTCGCCTTCTCCACGCCGGTCGTAGTGACGACGGTCGAACCGACCACCCTCAATCTCAAGTTCGACCTCGTGGATCTGAGCTCTTACACGAGCTACCGAGTGGTCATCGACTCGGCGAGTGCATTCTCGGCCACGGACGGAACGAGCGGGGCAGGTGTGGACGTCACCCTGGCCGAGGGATCGTTCCCGATCGCATCGGGTGTCGCACACCTCGTTTCAGAGGCGACCGCCGTCGACATCCGCTCCATCGAGAGTGAAGACCAGCGCGTCGGACCGGGCGCCCTCGACATCGAGGTTCTGACGTTCGAAGCGACCGCAGGTGGGGAGTCGGGGGCGGGAGCCGATTCTCGTCTCGGTTCGATCGCGGTCCGAGTCGGGTCCGCGAACGGTTCGGATCCAATGTCTCTCGTGGAGATCGCCTCGCGAATTCGTGTTCGAACCCCTCTCCAGGAGCTCTACAACCGCGCAGTAGACAGCTCCGTGCAGGGAGACTCGCTGCTCGTCCGATTCGCGTCGCCGCTCACGCTCCCGGCGAACACGCCGGTTCCGATCACGGTGTCGATCGATGTCGGTTCTGACGTGGGTTCTGAGTCGGTTCGGTTCGCGCTCGGCGAGCCGGGGTCGATCGACGCTCGAGATGCAAACACGGGAGGAGAGGTCCCGGTCGTGTTCGAGACCGCTCCGATCGAAGGACCGATCGTACGCGTCGAGACTCCGGCGACGGAACTCCTGCTCGCAGGGAGCGCCGAGCTGCCGGAGCAGACGTCGATCGGGACGCGAGACCTTCTGGCCATGCGCCTATCCGCATCCCACCCGGGAAGCGAAGGCACGAGCCGAGCTCGTCTCGACGCGGTCTCCTTCCAGCTGTGGAACGAAGACCGTCTCGGGCTCGTACCAGCGGAGTACCTGACGCGAGTCGAGCTGTGGCAGGGCGGCCTGCTAGTCGGCGAGACGTCGAGCCTTCCGACGAGCGGTGCTCTCGTGGCCGTCGACCTGGACGGCGTCTTCCTCGAACCGGGTGAGACGGCGACGTTCGACGTGCGGATCGGGATCGAGTCCACAGCCGAACCGGGTTGGCTCGAACTCACGGTAGGTGCCTCCCAGGTCGATGCGTTCGACGCAAACGGCGGTGCGGAGCTCGCCATCCTGCCGGCGTCCGGCTCCGATCTCCCCGTGTTCTCCGGACTCACGCAGGTGACGTCACCGGCTCGGGAAGTGAGCGTCGACTGGATCAGTCATCTTCCGGCAGCTCTCGTGCGTGACGGGCTCGAGACGAAGGTGGGAGAACTCGTACTCGTTCATCCGTCGACCGACGGAACCGGTCCGATTCAGTTCGAACGGGTCGGACTGCGGCTGGCGGACGGGAGCCTCTCCGATCTCGCGATCGGTGGTGACGTTTCGGAGCTGCATGCGTATGTCGACGGGGCACTCTGGGCGTCAGCGCAGATCGCGGAAGCGGCAGCCACCGCTTCGCTCGAGGGAGCCGTGCTCGATCTGGCACCGGAGGACGAGCTTCGTATCGAGGTCATGGCGGTGTTCCGAGCCGAAGGACACTCTGCCTCGCTTCGCTTTGGGATCGAGCAGTCCGATGTCGGAATCGTCCAACCGAGCGGCGCGCTCTACGAGATCGAGGCCCGGGCCAAGACGGGAGTGGAGTTCCCGCTCTTCACCGAAGCGGGCAGCTTCGGTACGACCGATCTCCGAGAGAGCTACGTCAACTTCCCGAATCCGTTCGCCGCAGGTCGTGAGTCGACCACGTTCGTCTACTACCTGCCTGCCGACGGCGTCGTGAACCTGCGCGTCTGGACCCTGACAGGAGACGAGGTCGTAACCTTGGCTGCGGACAACTCGTCCGAGGCAGGTCTCCATCAAGAGGTCACCTGGGACGGCCGGAACGGCAACGGCGAAACCGTGAGGAACGGAGTCTACCTCGTCGAGCTAGAGGTGGAGATGGCGGGCGGCTCCGAGCGGCTCCTCCGGAAAGTGGCGGTGGTCCGATGAGTCCGGTGCGCGCGAACACAGTTCGGCTTTCGGGTTCTGTGCCCGGGGCTCTCCGCTCGCTGATCTTCGCAGCGTTTGCCATGACGCTGATCCTGACGCCGAACGCAGCGTTCGCGCAGGACGGAGGCGTCCGTTCGCCCTTCTCCGCCGGAGGGGGACTCCGTGGAATCGCGATGGGAGGTGCGCAAGCGGCCATCGTTCGGGACGCGGAGGCGTTGGACTGGAACCCAGCCGGTCTTGCTTTGGTCCCGCGGACAGGGTTCCTCTTGAGCCGAACCAGCTACTTCGGCGAGGAGATCACCGAGTCTCAGGCTGTCGGTGTGGTGCCGAGCTGGCGATGGGGCGGACTTGCGCTCGGGATCCGTCATCTCGGCGTGAGCGGCGTCGAAGAGCGAGACGGACGGAACCAAGTGATCGGCTCGGATCTCGGTGCGAGCACGATGCAGGTCGCACTTGGCTTTGGAAGACAGTTCGGCGCTTGGTCGGTAGGCTCGGCCGTCGATCTCAACCGGGAGCAGGTGGCTGGATCCGGAGCGACGGGGCTCGGCCTCGACCTCGGGATCCAGGTGCGTCCCTACGACGCACTGACGTTCGCGCCGGAGTGGCTCGAGGGAGTGTCCTTCGGAGCAGCCTGGACGAACCTCGTCGAGCCGAGTCTGCGCCTCGATCAGGACACCGTAGTCGACCCGGCCGCATTCCGGTTCGGATGCGGCTATGAACGGCTGGGCGTCCTGGGTGGACTCCTCACCGCAGCGCTCGACATCGAGACGTCGCGGGTCACGGATACACGCGTGTTCACAGGTCTCGAGCTTCGCATCCATCCTGCTCTAGCGCTTCGGTCCGGGATCGGACGGCACGGAGCCGCGATGGGCGCGGGGTTCCAGTACCGAGAGTTCGACATCGACTACGTTCTCGAGGAGACCGACCTCGGAAGCGTCCATCGGGTCGGTTTCGCCTACTCCTTCGGTGCGACGACCGAAGAGCGCCGAGAAGCGTTCGTGACGCATCAGGAAGAGGCGCTCCAGGAGCGACTGCAGCAAGCCTCGGCGCAGCGTGAGCAGGAACGGATCGACGAACTCCTCAGGCAGACACGCGACCTCCGTGCCGCGGCTCGGATCGAAGACGCTCTCGCGACGATCGACGTGGCCCGCACACTGGCCCCGGACCGCGCCGACGCGATCGAGCTCGAAGCGGACTGTTGGATGGACCGCGGTCGCGAGCTCGAGTCGCATGATGACTTCACCGAGGCGGCCTTGGCCTACGCTCGCGTACTCACTCTGGTGCCGGACCACGCATCCGCACTCGAGGCGCAGTCTCGCGTCCAAGCGGAGAGCGATCGGATCGCAAAGCGTACCGAGAAGCTGCGCGAACGGTTCGCGACTTCCATGGATGCGTTCGGTCGTGGGGATCTCCTCACTGCACGTTCCGGCTTCGCCTCACTGGTCAAGGAGAACAAGAAAGACGCGGAAGCCAAGGACATGCTTCGTCGCACCGAGGAGGCGATTGCACGCAAGGCCGGTGAGCATGTCAATCAGGCGCGTCGACTCCTCGCTCGGAACCTTCTCGAGGAAGCCGCAGACGAGATCGCACGGGCGAAGGAGCTGTCGCCGGAGCTGGATGGCCTCGCGGCGGCCGAGTCCGATCTCGCTCGCCGGCGGAGTGACCGCGTCCTACGTGATGCAGGTGTGACTTCGTCTACGACCCTAGGAATCGACTCAGTGGCTTCTGCGAACTCCAACGACGGCACTCCAGCAGCCGGGTCGTCTTCGGGCAGTGTCGGGGCCGAACCCTCCGGTCGCGCCGGAGTGTCTTCGCGTTCCGGAGCGGGGGCGGGGGCAAGCGGCGCGAAGCTCGACCCAGCCGAACTCTCGGACCTCTATCGACGCGGAATCGAGGCGTCCCAGGCCAGTCGCTCCGAAGACGCGATCCGCTACTTCGAACTCGTTTTCTCGGCTTCGCCTGGATACGCGCTCGTTCGGGACAACCTCGTCCGCGAGTACCTCACGCTCGGAATGGACCGGTTCGCGGCCGGCGAACTCGATGGTGCGATCAGCATCTGGCAGCGAGCGCTCCAGGTAGATCCGGATGACGAGAAGGCCCGTGGATATCTGGAGCGAGCGCTTCGTCACAAGAACCGTTCGCAAGAGATCCTGGGGAGCAACCGCTGATGCGGAGGAACGAAATCGACATGGCGAACTCGAGATCGCAGATGCGACCCGACGAAGGGAGTGGCCTCGGCACCCTGGGACAGCCCGGTCGTTCCGGGCCACGTTGGGGAATGCGGTGGATCGTGAGCGCGGTTGCGGTCGGTCTCACCGCCGCCGCGGTGTTGGGCGTTGGTGTATTCCAGGAGCGCTCGACCCGTCGCGCACTCACGGACGAACTCGAGGCTCGTCTCCTTCTCGAAGCGAGGAACCTGTCCCTCGCTAGCTCGAGCGCACTTCTCAGCGACTTCCCCGAACTGACGCTCCATCCGCTGCTCAAGGAGAAGCAGGCGCGCAATCCGGAGTTCGCCCTCCTCGTCGTAGTCGACCACGAGTCGAAGATCCAAGGTCATCCCGAGTTCCGTCGCTTGGGAGAGACGCTCGAGGTTGGCGGCGACTGCGCCTCCTATCCGTCCACGCAGGAGTTGGACCCAGGGGAGAGCTTCCTCCAGGACGACAGCCATCTCCTCGTCGTTGCCCCGGTGGAGTATCAGGGCCAACGGATCGGCACCACCGCCGTTGGAATCGAACGAGGGTACATCGACCGGATCATTCGCGAGGCGCGTCTCAAGCTGCTCGTGGTCCTCGGAGCGTTCCTCGGACTCGCGGTGATCGTGTCCTTCGTCACCATGACCGGCCTCCTCTCCCCGATCGACGACCTTCGGCGCGGTCTGGAGCGGATCGGACGTGGCGACCTCGATCACGCGATCGAAGTGCGCGGCCGCACCGAACTCGGTCTCCTCGCGAACACCGTCAACACGATGGCGGCGGAGCTCAAAGTCGCGCAGGAAGAGATGGTGGAGAAGGAACGGCTCGCACACGAGCTCGACCTCGCGCGCGAGATCCAGTCGCGTCTCCTTCCTCACGAGCGCCGGGTGACCGGGCCGTTCGTGCTCGATGGGTCGCACCAGGCGGCGTTCGAGGTGGGTGGAGACTACTACGACTACTTCTCGCTCTCGGGCGGCCGAACGGGAATCGTCGTCGCCGACGTCGCCGGGAAGGGGCTCGCGGGCTGTCTCGTCATGTCGATGCTCGCTGCGCTCCTCAAAGCGTATCGCGACCGGTATGACTCCCCGAAGGAACTGCTGACGCAACTCGACGAGAGCCTGGCGCCCGACCTTCGTCCCGGCGCGTTCGTCACGATGTTCTACGGGATTCTCGACGAGTCGACCGGTCAGATCTGCTTCGCGTCGGCCGGCCACATGCCGACTCTGGTCTACCGGGCCGAGAAGGGCGAGGTCGAGGAGTTCCGGACCCGAGGCATTCCGCTCGGAGCCGTGCGTGGCGGGGTCGTCGCACGCACCCTCCACGACGAGACCGTGCAGCTCGGCCCTGGCGACTTACTGATCCAGTATACCGACGGCATCAACGAGACACTCGACGTGACGGGCGAGACGCAGTTCGAGATCGAAGGCATGCGCACGCTGCTCACGAAGAAGTCGACCCTCGGTCCCACCGCGATCCTCGACGTCTTCCGGGACGAACTGGAGACGTGGAGGGGCGGAGGCCCGCGCCAGGACGACGAGACCCTCGTCGCCTTGGGTTGGGACGCATCGATTCCGCTGACACCGCCCCAGACGATCCCCGAATCGCGAGAGGAGGCCAAAGTGGTACCGATCGATTCCGCTCTCCGACCCCCTTCGAGCACGGCGCCCGAGTCCGAACGCTGGCTCGAGTTCGCCGAAGCGCAAGGGGATCGGATCGTCTTGTCCTCCAAGGTCGAAGCCATGGGGTCGATAGAACCCTGGCTCCGTCGCCGGGCCGATCTCGAGGACCTGGACGGAATCCACTTCGATCTCCTCTACACCGCACTCTACGAGGCGTGTACGAACATCGCCGAGCACGGCTACGGCCATCCGAACGCGGAGTTCGTGATGTGGTGGCTGCCGGAGCGTTCTCGAACGAACAGCCTTCTGGGGAGGTTCGTGCTCGTGGATCACGGACGCGCTTTCTCTCCGGACAACTGGACGGCTTCGGACTTCCACGATCCGATGGTTCGGAGACGAACGCGTGGGTTCGGGCTCGACATCATCCATCGGGTCATGTGCTCGGTGAACTACTGGCCAACGACATCTCGCGGCAACATCACGGTCCTCGCCTTCGACCCGACGGCGGTGGAGATCAAGGAGGTACGACATGCCTGAGTCCTTCCAGATAGACGAGCAGGTGGGTGATGGGACGAGGACGATCTTGAGAGTGCGGGGACATCTGAATGCTGCGACTACAGGACAGCTTCTGAACCATGCACGCTCGATTCGAACGCGCGGCCAGGGGTTGGTCCTCAACCTCTCCCAGGTCTCCTTCATCGCCTCGAGCGGCGTTGGTGCGCTGCTGGCGCTGGGCGAGGAGTACCGCGAAGTCGGCTTGGAAGTGTGCTACGCAGAACTCTCATCCGTCGTGGACTCGGTGATCAAGCTCCTCAACCTCGACAGCTTCCTGACGATCGCAGCAACGGAGGAGGAAGCGCTTCGGCGCGCAGCATGAACATGGGCGGAGCCGCACGACGCCATCGCTCGGTGGATCTATCGATCCATCGGCTCGTAGACCTGGAGGCGCTGGATCCCGAGCTCGCTCGCTTGATCCGTCGCCGAGAGCACAGCCTCGTCTCGCTCCTCGAGCTGACGAACGAGCTCTCCGTGTCCCTCGATCCGTACGAGATCGCGGACCTCGTCCTCTTCAACCTGATGGGACACCTCGGAACGCCGAAGTCCTGTCTCTGGCTTCTCTCGCGGGACGAGCGGTCCGAGCCGATTCTGCTCCGCGCCTACGGGATCCAAGCCGAGAAGGCTGCGGGCCTCGGAGCGTTGTGCGGACCGAAGATGTGTTCTCTCATGTGCGAACGAGAGGGCCCTCTCGAGGTGGGAGAAGCGGCTGAACTTCTCGCGCCCGTTGATCGTACGCTCGTCGAACGTGCCGGGCTTGCGCTGTTCGCCCCGGTCTTCGCGCGCACTCGACTGCTCGGAATCGTCGCGCTCGGAAACCGGGTGAGCGGGGAGACGTACGGACCGATCGACAAGCAGATCCTCCAGTGTTCGCTCGGAGCGCTCGGCGTCGCGGTCGAGAATACGAGCCTCTATAGCAACGTGGCCGAGAAGAACCGGCAGCTCGCCCAGGCCTACGATCAGCTGAAGGAGAACGACCGACTCAAGTCGGAGTTCCTTCGCAACGTGAACCACGAGCTTCGAACCCCGCTCACCGTGATTCTCGCCTACTCCCAGTGGCTTCTGAGCGAAGAGGCGGACGACTCGAAGAAGGAGTTCCTCGAGACGATCCACATGGAAGGGAAGAAGCTCAACGGTCTCCTCGAACAGCTCCTCGATCTCTCCGCTGTGTCTGCGGAGACCCTAGAGGTGACGCTCGACGAGTTCGAACTCGAGCCGGTTCTCGAACAGCTGTTCATGAACCGACACCTGGGGATCACAGAGGGGCTACGAGAGTTTCGATACGGGACGACCGGAGAGATTCCGCGCGTACGTGCCGATCGCCACAGGGTTCATCAGATTCTCGAAGCGTTCGTGGACAACGCGATCAAGTTCACGCCACAGGGTTCCAAGATCTGGCTCCGCGCGTCCGTCGCGACGTTCGGGGGTACGGAGTGGGTCCGGGTCGACGTACAGGACGATGGTCCCGGCATCCCCGCACCGCAGCTCTCCGAGCTGTTCGTCGCCTTCCATCAAGGAGACGGGTCCACCCGGCGCGTGCAGGGTGGTCTGGGGGTCGGTTTGCCGTTGGCGCGACAGATGGCGGAGCGGATGGGCGCCCGCGTCGAGGTGGAGAGCGAGGTCGGAAAGGGTGCCACTTTCTCGGTCTTCCTGCCGATCTCGACCTCTGGCGAGTAGTTCCGGGCAACGCTGCCGGGCCGGCGTATCCGGCAGCGTTTCGTGAAGCGAGCTTGACGGACGGCACGAACTGCGGGACAAACCGCTCGTGAACGTCCGCGAGACACCCGGCCCGCCTCCCACTCCGCCTACGGACGGCCCGATCGGCGGCAGCCCTCCTCCGACCCGTCGGCCGAAGGGGCGCTTCTCCCGACGCGAAGAGCGCGCGGTCACCATCCTCTGTGCCGTGTACGCCCTTCGGATCGTTGGGCTCTACATGGTGCTCCCCGTCCTCTCTCCCTACGCTGCCTCTCTCCGCGGGTCGACAGGGCTTCTCACCGGGCTCGCGGTGGGTGCCTATGGGCTTTCCCAAGGTGTGTTCCAGATCCCCTTCGGCTCCCTCAGCGACCGGATCGGGCGGAAGCGAGCGATCGTCTTTGGGCTGTCCCTGTTCGCGATCGGGAGCGCGATCGCCGGTGCGGCAACGACGGCCGTCGCTTTGGTCTTGGGACGGCTGGTCCAGGGCATGGGCGCGATCGCATCGGTAGTCGTCGCACTCGCGGCAGACCTGACGCGAGAACAGGTACGCACGCAAACGATGGCACGGATCGGGGTCTGGGTCGGGGGCGCATTCGCCGTCGGGATGACGGTCGGGCCGTTCGTCGCCGGCGTCGTCGGTATCCCGTCGCTCTTCTGGGCGACGGCCGTACTCTCGGCACTGGGGGCGATCCAGCTCGTTGTCGCGGTGCCGGAGCCACGGCGTCGTCGTCAGAGATCCGATGGCCGGAGAGGTACTTCCGAAGAGCGCCTCCGCACCGGGGATGTCCGGTTCCTGCTGGCGCAGCGCCCGCTCCTTCTCCTGGACGTCGGGACCTTTCTGCTCCATCTCACGCTCACCGTGATCTTCGTGGTCCTGCCGTTCGTCTTCGACGCCGAGTTCGGACCGGGCCGGATCGGGCGGGCGGTGGTCCCGATCGTGGTCGTCGGGCTCGGAGCGATGGTGCTCGCCGCGAGGTACACGGACCGGACGGGCCGGAGCTCGCGGGTCTTTCTCGTCGGCGGCGCGCTCTTCCTCGTCGCGTGCATCGTCCTTGCGATCGGGGGGACGACGGGCGCGGGCGCGGTGGCTGGCCTCGGCGTCTTCGTCCTGGCCGTCGCTTGTCTCGAACCAACGCTACCGGCGCTCACCACTCGATTTGCGGTCGGGCCGCACCGAGGCGCGGCGATGGGCGTCTTCCACATGGCCCAGTTCCTGGGGTCGTTCGTGGGAGGGCTGGTCGGGGGCGCGGCCCTGGGCGGCAGTCTCCTGCTCCCATTCCTCCTGCTCGGAGGACTCGTCGCCGTGTGGCTTCTGGCCGCTCGGTCTCTGGCCCCGTGGGCCGGCCCGGTGGAAGACAACTGAGCCTGGAACTCCGCTAGCGAACGGGCCTATAGATCTTCGTCCCAACTTCGGTTAGTCCTTACGCCCTGAGCGGGGACCTTCGCGTAGTATTCGCGCGTTGTGTCCCCCTGGCGTGGACTTGCGAGGGGCGGAAGACACAAGGGGACGTTCGTTCGGTGCCATACGGGCACTGCGGAAACGGGCGTCCTAAGCGATCCGTTCCACGACCAGAGCGGGCGGAGGAGTAGAGATGAACGCAGTGTCCGATTTCATGAAGTACGTCGCGGCACGGAACTCCGGCGAGACCGAGTTCCTCCAGGCCGTCGAAGAAGTGGTCGAGTCGATCTGGCCATACCTCGAGAAGCACCCCGAGTACCGCGATGCGAAGATCCTCGAGCGGATCGTCGAGCCGGAGCGGGTGCTGATGTTCCGCGTCCCGTGGGTGAACGATGCGGGCGAGGTCCAGGTCAATCGCGGCTTCCGCGTCGAGTTCAACAGCGCGATCGGACCCTACAAGGGCGGTCTGCGTTTCCACCCGACGGTCAACCTCTCCATCCTCAAGTTCTTGGGCTTCGAGCAGGTCTTCAAGAACAGCCTCACGACCCTTCCGATGGGTGGTGGCAAGGGTGGTTCGGACTTCGATCCGAAGGGCAAGAGCGACTCCGAAGTGATGCGTTTCTGCCAGAGCTTCATGACCGAGCTGTGCAAGCACATCGGTCCGAACACCGACGTACCGGCCGGTGACATCGGCGTCGGCGGTCGTGAGATCGGCTACCTCTTCGGCCAGTACAAGCGGATCCGGAACGAGTTCACCGGCGTCCTCACGGGCAAGGGACTCAACTGGGGCGGCAGCCTCATCCGTCCGGAAGCGACCGGTTACGGCTGCGTCTACTTCGCTCAGGAAATGCTCGGAATGAAGGGTCAGTCGTTCGAAGGCAAGACCGTGTCCGTCTCCGGCTCGGGCAACGTTGCTCAGTACGCGACGGAAAAGGCCACGCAGCTCGGCGCCAAGGTCGTCACGCTCTCCGATTCCAACGGAAGCATCTACGATCCGGCCGGCATCGATGCCGAGAAGCTCGCCTGGGTCATGGAGCTGAAGAACAATCGTCGTGGTCGTATCCACGAGTACGTCGACAAGTTCGGTGGCGAGTACCTCGAAGGCAAGCGTCCTTGGGGCGTCAAGTGCGACATCGCCCTTCCGTGCGCGACCCAGAACGAAGTCTCGGGCGACGAGGCCAAGGCTCTGGTCGAGAACGGCTGCGTCTGCGTGGCCGAAGGTGCGAACATGCCGAGCACCCCGCAGGCCATCGACGTCTTCCAGACCAAGGGCATCCTCTATGGTCCGGGCAAGGCGGCGAACGCGGGTGGTGTGGCCACCTCAGGTCTCGAGATGTCGCAGAACTCGATGCGGCTGAACTGGTCTCGTGAAGAGGTCGACTCCAAGCTGCACGGGATCATGAAGAGCATCCACGCGGCGTGCGTGGAGTACGGCAAGGTCGGGGACAAGGTCGACTACGTCGCTGGTGCGAACGTCGCCGGCTTCATCAAGGTCGCCAGCTCCATGCTCGATCAGGGCGTGGTGTGATCCGACTCTAGCGGTTGGCGCCGAGAGCGGCCGGACGGTCCCTCTCGGCAACCAGCCAGTCTCCTTGGCAGGGGAGGGACGAAGGGCGCGTGCTACGCGCGTCCGGCCCGGGTCCCTCCCCGAGCCGTCACTCGAAGGGAAGAGGGTCGATGGGCTCCCTTTCCAAGATCGGTTCCTCGTTCGCGCCCGGACTGAGCCCAGAGCGGCCGCTCGAGGATCTCCCGA
The DNA here is from genome assembly GCA_020633975.1 of Candidatus Eiseniibacteriota bacterium. Classification (GTDB taxonomy): domain Bacteria; phylum Eisenbacteria; class RBG-16-71-46; order CAIMUX01; family CAIMUX01; genus JACKCR01. The sequence continues at coordinate 38,402 of JACKCR010000004.1, forward strand.
GCATCTGGGGACGGAGGCCGTCCTGGCAGCTTCCGCTCCGGTGGCTCATTGCGCCCCTTCTCGTCTCCCTGGCCGTCATCGCCAACTCCCTCGGATTCTCCCTGGATCTCCGCGCCATCCTTGCGATCGCTGCTGCCCATCCCGTCTTCAGTGCGCTCATCACCCTTGCGTATCGGCTCTCCGATCGGAGTGCGGGGACGACCGGATACGATCGGATGCTGCTCTCGACGGAAGTTCTGGTCGACTACGTCGCCATGTTTCTTCTCATCCACTTCACGGGTGGAGTGTTCAGCCCGCTCACGCCGTTCCTCATCTTCCATGTGATCCTGGCCGGTATCCGGTTCCCGGGCGGGGCTGCGTATGTCTTCGCCACCTGGGCCACCCTTGGGATCTGGGGGCTCTACTTCGCGAATCAGTCCGGCTGGATCACGAGTCGCCCCATCGTCCACGAGGGAGTCCTGCTGCACCCGGAGTCCGGCGGACTCGAGGCGAAGGTCGCGCTGGTTTCGCTCTCGGTGACCATCTTCCTTGCCGCCCTCCTCGTCCATCAGATCATGATCGGCGTTCGGTCACGCGTCGTCGCACTCTCGGAGACGACCGACGCGCTCGCGATGTCGAACCGGAAGCTCGGGAGCCTCTACGAGATCGTGCGGGTCATCGGGAGGGAACGGCATCTCAAACGGATCCTCGATCGTGTGGCGCATGAGCTCGCCGGGATCGTGGGGAACGCTGCGGTCGCGATTGGACTGGTAGAGGAGGGTGGCCGCACGCTCCGCTTCGCGGCTGCGGAGGGACTCCCCGACGTCTTCACCACCTCGACGATCGAACTCGAGAAGAGTCCGTTCCACGAACGCGTTCTCCGCGGCGAGACGGCCCTGGAGGGGCGGATCGACCTCGATCACTCTCATCAGTTGCGCGGGAAGCTGGCGGATCTCGGAATCCAATCGATCCTCTTGGCGCCCCTCCGCGTCGAGAATCGGATCCTAGGGACACTCGGGATCTACGCGACTCAGGAGGGGCGCTTCCACGACATCGATGCGAGGTTCCTCGAACTCACTGCGGAGCTCGTCGCCATGGCGATCGAAGATGCACGCACGAACGAGGAGATCGAGGCGCTGGTCGAGGAGAAGACCCGTTTCACACTCCAGGTCGCGCACAACTTGCGAGCTCCCCTCGGCGCAGCGCTCGGCCTCCTCGACTTGATGACGGCGGGGCACCTAGGCCAGATGGACCCGCGACAGCTCGAGACCACCGAGCGAGTCATGACGCGTCTCCAGGCGCTCGACGAGATGATCTCCGGGCTGCTCGAGATCGGTCGGTCCCGAGACTGGGGCCAGGAGATCGTGGACGTACGCGTCGATCCTGCGGAGGTAGCGAGACATCTCGAGTCCACGTTCGGGCCGGAGGCGACCCGTCACGGTGTGAGCTTCCATGTGTGCGCGGAGGATGGGCTGCCGACGGTTCAGAGTGGTGGCGACTTGGTCATGCGGATCGCAGAGAACCTCGTCTCGAACGCGATCAAGTACACGCCGGCCGGGGGAGAGGTCGACGTTCGCTTCGAGAGGAAGGCGCCTGGACAGGTCCGGCTCCTCGTCCGCGACTCGGGCATCGGGATTCCGTCCTCGGAGCAGAGTCGACTCTCGGAGGAGTTCTTCCGAGCGAGCAATGCCAAGAAGCACACCGCCCTCGGGACGGGACTAGGCCTCGCTTTCGTGAAGGAGGCTGTGGAGCGTCATAGGGGGCATCTGTTCGTGGCGAGTGATTCTGGGCTGGGGACGATCGTCGCGGTCGATCTCTACGAGAAACGGCCCGTCAGTCCCGTCGCGGACACCGCGCCGGAGATCGAGGGCCGTCCCGTCACCTTCATCGGAACTAGCTACGACCGACCTTCGCCCGAAGCACGCTGAGGAGTTGCTCCTTGCGTAGAGGCTTCTGGAAGACTCCAGCCAGGCCGAGAGCGTTCGCGTCCAATGTGTAGCTCAGGTTGTCTCCAACCGAACTGAGCATGAACACGGGAGCTTCGTTCCCTTCGGCCCGAAGATCACGCACGAGACCCGTGCCTGCGTCGACTTCCTCCATCATCATGTCGATGATGAGGATGTCCGGATGCACCCGCCTGAATGCGATGAGACCTTCCTCGGCACTGTCGGCGGAGGCGAAACCGAACCCTTCCGACTCCAGGACGACCTGCAGGTAGGTGAGGACGTCTGGGTCGTCGTCCACGCACAGGACCAATGGCCTTCGTTCGTTCATGCGTGCTCCCTTCCCGCTGGTCTTGAGGTTTCGGAGATGCCCAAGAGCCGTGAGATGTGGTCGAGTGCAGCTGTGAGGTTGTCCCTAGCACCACCGGAGAGCCGTTCGCCGAAGCCGTCGAACTCGTATCCCCGAATCCCGAGGATCCATGCTTCCGGACGCCGTCCGTGCAGCTCTTCGGTGAGCCCGAGAAGCCCGGAGGGCGATACGCCGTGGCTCGTGAATCGCACCGGTTCCTGACTAGGTTCGACTCGGCGAAGCGAGAACGGAGCTGGGCCGATCCGGTCCGCATCGACGAAGATCACACGTTCTGCCCTGGCCACGTCCTCGGCCTGCTCGATCTGGAGGTGGTAGTCCCAGCAGACCTCGACATCTGGCTCGGGCTGGGACGCCGTTTCTGCCGCAACGTTCGTCGCGGCCCGTCCGGCTGTCGCGCCTGTCTCGACGTCTCGCCGTTCGATTGCCGCCGCGAACGACGGGCCGAGTCCGTCGTCCAGCCTGGCGGGATTGCCGATCGCCAGGATCAGTGTGGTTCGCTCCGGGCTCATCCTCGCGACCTCTCGTCGATCGTAGCGCCGGACGAATCCAGGAGTGCGACATGGAGCGGCATCTGTCCGAGGGCGTGCGTCGCGCAGGAGAGACAAGGGTCGTAGGCGCGGATGCCGACTTCCACGTTGTTGAGGAGCGACTCGGTGAGCTCCTTCCGTCCGGAGAGATGGTCCTCGGCGATCCGCCGCACTGTCCGGTTCATGGCCTCGTTGTTGTGGGTCGTCGAGACGATCAGATTCGCCTTCGTGACTTGATCGTGCTCGTTCACTTCGTAGTGATGGAGCAGCGTCCCACGCGGAGCTTCCAAGACGGCGACGCTTCGTCGACTCGGTTGAGATACCGGTGCGACGAGGTCCATGCTCTGGAGATCCGGATCGCGTAGGAGCTGCTCGATCTTCTCGGCGGCATGGAGCATCTCGACCATCCGGGCCCAGTGATACGCCATGGTCACATTGCAGACCGAGCCGAGATGGGACTGGAACTCCTGTCGGCGCGTCTCGGCCCGCGGTGTATCGATTCGAGTACACACGTTGAGTCGTGCGAGCGGACCGACGCGATACCAGCCTCGCTCCGGACCGAACTCCGTGAGGAACGGAAACTTCATGTAGGACCAGCTACGCACCTCTTCCGCCAAGTAGTCGAGATAGTCCATCGGATCGAGCTGATCCGCGAGGATCCGTCCCTCGGCGTCCACGGCCCGGAGTTTTCCGTCGTACAGATCCATCTCTCCGTCTGGTCCGACGATCGCAACGTGGTTGGAGGGGAAGGCCCCGAAGCCGGCGAGCTGCTCGAGGTGTTCGAGAGTGTAGTCCCTGGCCAAGGAGACCGAACTCTCCGCCCAGCCGAGGATCGTCTCGATCTCGTGCAGAAGAGAGTCTCTCTCCTCCGGCCGGAGGTTCTTGTTGATCCCACCCGGGATCGCGCCCGTCCCGTGCACCTTCTTGCCCGCAGTGGCGAGGATGATCTCCTGTCCGTACTTCCGAAGCAGCACACCTCGCTTCGCGAGGTCGGGATGGGCGCGAATGACCTCGGTGACCGTTCGCTTGTCCCGTGGTGCCTCGAATCCAAACAGGAGGTCAGGCGAGGACAGGTGGAAGAAGTGGAGCGCATGAGACTGGAGCATCTGTCCGTAGTGCATCAGTCGCCGCATCTTCTCCCCAGTAGGAGTGAGCTGGGCGCGTCCGGCGATGATGTCGACGGCCTTGGCCGCGCACAGATGGTGACTGACCGGACAGATGCCGCAGAGACGCTGTACCAGGACCGGGAGCTCCCAGTACGGACGTCCTTGGATGAAGCGCTCGAATCCGCGGAACTCGACGATGTGGAGCTTTGCATCCACGACGCGGCCGTCAGGATCGAGGTGGATGGTGACCTTCCCGTGTCCCTCCACCCGACTGAGTGGTTCGATCGCAATCCGCTTCGTACTCGTGGTCATCGGAACTTCCTCTCGTGGGATCGCGTCAGTCGTACTTGCAGAGGAGGTAGGGGAGTTCGGGCGCATGCCCTTCGAGGAGTGCCGTGATCGCTGCCCAGAAGGCGTCGGCGGATGGTGGACATCCGGGGAGGTGGTAGTCCACCTCGACGATCTCGTGACACGGCTTCACGCGACTCAAGAGGAGCGGAATCTCCTCGTCGTCCGGGATCCGGCCCGAGTCGTTGTGAACCGTCGGACCGTCCAGGTAGGCCTCACGGAGGCACTCCTCGAGAGGCACGAGATTCCTGAGTGACGGCAGTCCCCCGTTGGTCGCGCAGTCGCCCACCGACACGAGAACCTTGCACTGGCGTCGGAACTCCTGGAGTACACGCACGTTGTCCTCGTTCGCGCATCCGCCCTCGACCAGGCCGATGTCCACCGGGTGCTCGATCGATTTGATGTCGTTGATCGGGGATCGGTCGAACTCGACGAGGTCCACCAACTCCAGGATCCGCTCGTCGATGTCGAGGAGCGACATGTGACAGCCGAAGCACCCGCAAAGGGAGGTCGTCGCTACCTTGGGTTTGGCCATGAGGTTCACTCCTTTCCAGCCGGCGCCGGTGTCGAGGTCGGAGTCGAAGCGTGGGGCGGTGTCGGGCCGGTCGTGCTCTCGACTTCCGTCCCGATCGGCGTTCGGTCGAACGGTCGCTCGCCAACCGGCACGGCGAATCCGGTTCGCTTCCGGAGTAGCGTTCCGGTTGGACACGCGGAGATCGCCGCGTCGCTGGCATCGATGTTCGTTTCGGCGAGACCGCCCTCCGCAGATACGATCAGGTGCTTCTGGATGCCTCTTCCGGCGAAGCCGAAGACTCCCTTGCCGTCCGATTCCTTCGAGGCCCGGATGCACCGCGCACAAAGCACACAGCGGTTCCGGTCGATCAGGATGTCCGGATGGGTAGCGTCGATCTCCCGGTGCGGGAAGAGAGCTGGGTACGTCGGAGCAGTGATCCCGAACCGGTAGGCCAGAGCCTGGAGTTCGCACGCTCCGCTCCGCTCACAGAACATGCAGAAGTGGTTGCCTTCGGCGAAGAGCATGTCGATCAGGTTCTTACGGAACCCGCGAAGTTCTTCCGTGTCGTTCTCCACGACCATGCCGTTCGTTGCTGGAAGCGTGCAGGCACTGTGGATCCTGCCGTTCACGCGGACGACGCATACTCGGCAGGCCCCAAAGGGCGTGAGATTCTCGAGCCAGCAGAGCCGAGGGATATAGATGCCCGCGGAGTCGGCGATCTCGAGGATGGTCTGACCAGCGTGCCCGGTGACTTCGGTTCCATCTATTATCAGCTGTATGGCAGTTGCTTCGTCCGAATCGCTCATCGTTTCGCCTCACCGGATACGTCCGTCGCTTCACGTCGCTCTCTGTCGCTTCCGTCCACTCCCGTTGTTTCGGCCGCGCTTCCGCCCTCGGAACTTCCCCTCCCGTTCGCCCTTCCGTTGCGGATGAGCCGAGCCTCGCGGGTATCTTCTTCGAGCGAGTACGACGCGTCTCGGAGACGCCGTTCGTACTGTCCAGGGAAACCGTCGAGAGTCGACAGTACGGGATTGGGCGAGGTCCATCCGAGTCCGCAGCGACTCGTAGCCGCGATTGTCGCGCTCAAGTCACGCAGGTACCCGACATCATCGGTGGAGCCGTGACCGGCGCGGATCCGGTCCAGCCGTTCCTTCAGGAGGCTGTTTCCCACCCGGCACGGTGTGCAGTACCCACACGATTCGTGGATGAAGAACCGCAGGAACTCGGATGCGATCTCCAAGAGGTCGCGATGCTGGTCGAAGACCATCACCGCACCACCGGTGGCCAAGTCGTCGAAGCAGATGGTGCGACCGAACTCCGACGGTGGAACCATCCTGCCACTGGGGCCTCCGATCTGGACGGCGGCAGCACCGGTTCCATCGCAGAGGCCGAGGAGTTCGCGTACCGAGATCCCGAACGGAACCTCGTATACGCCCGGACGCTTGCAGTCCCCGGAGACGCTGAGCAACTTCGTGCCAGTGCTCGCCTTCGATCCGAGAGCAGAGAACCAGGGCGCTCCCTGTTCCAGAATGCGGGCCGCACAGCAGTAGGTCTCGACGTTGTTGACACATGTCGGCTTGTCCAGATAGCCGTGAGAGGCAGGGAAGGGAGGCTTGAGCCGGGGTTGTCCACGCTTGCCTTCCATCGATTCGATCAAGGCGGTCTCTTCCCCGCAGATGTACGCTCCGGCACCCATCTGGATCCGGATGTCGAACTCGAACGCCTTCCGGCCGCCGAGCCCAGTTCCAAGAAGTCCCGCTTGTCGACGTTCCCGGAGCACGTGCTCCAGGTACTCCCTCAGATAGGCATACTCAGCTCGAAGGTAGAGCACGCCGTGGCCGGCGCCGATAGCGTATCCAGCTATGGTCATCCCCTCGAAGACCAAGTCGGCGCGTTCCGTGAGGAGTACGCGGTCCTTGAACGTTCCGGGCTCCCCTTCGTCCGCGTTGCACACGACGTATCTCTCGTCCTGTCCACCGCGCGTGTGCTCCCACTTCACGCCGGTAGGGAACCCCCCACCGCCGCGACCTCGTAGTCGAGACGCCTTGACGACGCGGATCACCTCGACCGGGCTCAGAGCCAGGGCCTTGCGGAGTGCGGCGCCCCTTTCCATGTGCCCGAAGAGGACAGGACCGGCCTGCCGGATCGAGTTGTCGACTGCGGATCGCACGAGATCGTGAGCGTTGTTTCCGCCTCCGTAGGAGTCGACGAGCAAAGACCTGAGATCCGTGCCGTCGGGATGCGCCTGGAGGAGTCGTACGACTCGTCTCACCTCGGAGAGCGAAAGACGTGGAAGTACGACATCGTTGACCAGTGCCGCCGGAGCTTGGTCGCTCATTCCGATACAGGAGGTGGTCGTGAGAGAGATCCGACCATCGGGAGTCGTCTCCCCGACGCGTATTCCGAGGGCGTGCTCGAACTCGGACGCGATCTCGTCGGCTCCCTTCATCTTGTCGATGACGTCGTCGCACAAGCGGATGACGATGTTGCCGTGAGGGCGAGTGGAGAGAAAAGAATAGAAGGAGACCACGCCTTCGACATCTGCGCGAGTGAGGTGGAGTGCCTCCGCGATGGCTTCCATCGCTTCACCATCAATGCAGTCTAAACGTTGATTGATGGCACGAACGACGTCGAGTAGGCGAGTGGCGTCGTTCCCAAAACGTGCGCAGATCTCGTGAACGGCTTCGTCTCGAACGGCGCTCATTCTCGAGTTCCTCCGATCTTCGAGGTGCGTAGTTGGACCTCGAACGATGGGGAATCTAGAACTCGAGTTCGAGAACGTCAGTAGGTGGTTCCCGATGGTGAAGCGCGGAAGACATCGTGCCTAGGACGCGGCTCTCTCTTGGACGAAGCGACGGAGGACGCCACGAAGTCGTTCGACTTCGATCGGCTTGGCCAGGTGGTCCACCATTCCGATGGAGAGACAACGCTCCGTCGTCTCGGGGAGTGTCTCTGCGGTGAGCGCAGCGATCGGGACGTGCGGGTCGAGCGCGAGGATTCGTTCGCTCGTCTCGAAGCCGTCCATGCGTGGCATGTGGAGATCCATCAGGACGAAGTCGAAGCGGCCTGGTTCGAAGAGTTCGAGTGCGTCGACGCCGTCGTACGCGAGGACGACATCACAGCCGATGCGCTCGAGGATACGTGTCGCGATGAGACGGTTGGTCGGATTGTCTTCGACGAGTAGGACGCGCGGTGGTGTTGCAAACGCCATCGCGAACTTGCTGCGGGGTTGGTGTTCGTTGACGCTCGTTATCGGCGGATTGAACCGCTCCAGCTCGACGACGAAGTCGAACCGAGCGCCCCGTGAGGCGGTCCGTTCCGCGGAGATCGTTCCGCCCAGGGATTCTGCGAGTCGACGTGCGATCGTGAGTCCGAGTCCCATCCCTCCGTGTTCTCTCGATCGCGAATCGTCTGCCTGGAAGAACGGGTCGAAGACGCGAGCCCGGAGGTCATCCGGAATCCCACGACCGTTGTCGACCACGGAGAACCGGTACCGTCCCTTGCCCTTTGCCGAGCTGTGCTCTTCGGACACTTCGATGCTGATGCGTCCAGATGGGTCGGAGAACTTGACCGCGTTCACGAGTATGTTCGAGAGAACCTGGCGGATCCGAGTTTGGTTTCCGATGACGCGCTGCGTCAGCAAGGTGCCAACGACGACGTCGATCGTGACCTCCTTCTGCGCTGCTACTTCCGTGAACTCTTGCTTCAAGGAGAGGAGGAGTGCGGGCAGGTCGATATCCTTCACTCCGAAGACGTCGGGCTTGTTCGCGCCCCCGGAGGCGAGGTCCAGGATGTTGTTGACGACGTCGAGCAGATACTTCGCAGTCGCCGCAGAGCTCTCGACGAGATCCCGATGCTCTTGTCCCAGGTTCGAGGAAAGGAGGAGTGCGGCGGTTCCCATGATCCCGTTGAGCGGCGTTCGAATCTCGTGACTCATGTTCGCGATGAAGCGGCTCTTCGCGCGATCGGCCTCTTCGGCTCGCTCCTTCGTCGCGACGAGCTCGTCCAGTATCCGCCTCTGTCTCAGTTCCGCACCGACCCGACCCGCGAATGCCTCGAGGACATACTTCACTTGGTCCGGTTCCGTCATCTCTCGGTGGTCGACGGCCGCGAGGACCCCCACTGCTCGACCGTCCTCGTCGAAAAGGGGGCATCCAACATAGCTTTCGGCGCAAAACTCCTGCAGGAGTGGGTCATCGGGGAAGAGGGCACGAAGTCGAGACGGATAGACGCAAGTCTTGCGATCGATGACTTGTGCGCATGGAGAGTTCGGCAGGTCGTAGGTGAAGTTGGCGACGTTTCTGCCGTCGATGGCGACCGCGAGCGTCTGAACCAGTTCATCGCTCTGCACGGAGTCCCACGCTCCGACGAAGACGTACCGAACGTCGAGCGCGCGAGAGAGCGAGCCGGTCAGCCCTTCGAGGAAGGACGTTCCCGTGCTTGCAGATGTATCGGCCAGGACGGATCGGATTCGCCGGAGCGTGTCGCAGGCCATGTCAGTCTGCGCGAAGTCCGGGTGCTGCATCCCGTCGTCGTTCACCCCCGGAGTTTCGTGCCCGCGCAGTCGGCCTCTGCGTGAATCGGTCATGTCTCAACTCCGCGATCGGTGGCTCCGTTGTCATACGGAACCTAGTGGGGAGTTCGGCGGGTCTCCCGCGCTTCTTGACGTTCAACGTGGTGTTTCATACGCCTTGGCGTCGTATGTCCGACCTCATCAAGTTCTTTGTGTCCAACCCCTTGGACAGATGAGCAGTGCGTCGTAAGGCAGGTCCCGTTACATCGCGCAGGGTATGGAGTTCCAGTGAGGGAATTCTCTTCCGCCTGGGGAGGCTTTGGAACGGCATAGGTTCGGTGGGAAATCCCAACGCCGTTGCCCGCGCCGTAGCCGCGAGCCCCAAGTTCGAGTCTGAGTCCTGCGAGGTCGAGTCTAGAAGAAGAGGAGCGCGGAACCTGCTACGGCGAGAGCGGCACCGGCCACCGACGCCCACGTGACCCGATCCCCTTGTAGGACACGCGAGGGAACGAGGATGAAGACTGGCGTGAGCGCCATCAGGGTCGCTGCGACACCTGCCTCCGTCCTCTGCACGGCGACGAGCGAAAGGGACACGCCGAGGAACGGGCCGAAGAATGCTCCCATCGTTGTCCAAGCGAGGGCCCGTGCGTCCCCGAGTCCCTTCCAGAAGCGAGGCCACCATCCCGAGGCAGAGAAGATGAGTGCGAACCCGACGATACCGGCGTACACCCGGATCTGGACCGCGGCAAACGGCGCATAGTCTCCCATGCCGTGTTTGCTCAGGACGAGCCCGACAGCCTGTCCCAACGCTCCACCGAGCGCGAGGAACACGCCTTTCACATGATGGTGCTTCTTCTCCTCCGGGCTGGCTCGTCGGTTCCGCACGACCCAGGCGATTCCCATCACCGTCAGTGCCATTCCGCCGAGGTCGAGTGGCCGGAGTCGCTCACCGAGGAAGAGGAATCCGATCGTCGCGGTGATCGGGGGGACGAGAGACATTACGAGTACAGACAGCCTGGACCCGAGGACGACGAACGCGCGGAAGAGGCAGAGGTCGCCGAAGTTGAAGCCCGCGAAGCCCGAGAGCGCGAGCCAGAGCCACGCGTGAGACGATGCGTCGTCCGGGAAGACGTGACCGCGGGTGAGGCCGTTGAATGCCGAGAGGAAGACGGCGGCGATGAGAAGACGCACGAAGTTGACGACGAGGGAGCCGATCCGTCGCCCGGCCGACTCGAATGCGATGGCGGTCAAGGTCCAGCAGGACGCCGTCCCGAGAGCTGCGATCTCACCCAGGTGTGGGAGGTTCATGGCCAATCGTCAACTCACGACGGGTCTTGACCGTCGGTCCGAACGTAGCGTCTGACGAAGAAGCGAAGAACGAAGAAGCCCGTGGTGAGGAAGAGAACCCAGGAGATGAGGAGTCCCCCAAGACCGCGCTTCGGCATCAGGGAATAGACCGGTAGGTGCCCGGGGCCCCACACTCGGAGGGATGGCATCGAGCCCTCGGTTCCTCTGGCGAGGCTTCCCGAGGCGAGGTTCTCGCTGGCGCCGTTCTCGCCTCTCGCATCCCCGCTTGCCGCATCTCCGCCCGCCGCATCTCCGCCTGCTGCATCTCTGCCGCCCGCATCTCGGCCGTCAGCGATCAACCGTCGAACGCTCTGGACGGCGCGGTCCCGTGGCAGTCCGCTTCGAAGAGCGAGGTAGAGTTCGCGCTCCGCCGATTGGACCGTTGGCTCCGAAAGCTCGCGGCCCAGCACGAATGCGGAGCGGGCACCGGCGGCAAGAAGCGCGATCGCCATCCGGTCCGGATCCCCGAGAACACGGCTCGGGTCGACGAGTGCTGCATCGATCTCGAGTTCCGTCCCAGCGAGCTCGGGCAACTGGAGTTCCGCGTCGTCGAGGCGGATTCCGCCGTACCACGGACGGTGCTCTCGTGCCGCCGCCGTCGCACCCAACCCCTCGTTCGCTCCGCTACTTTGCATCTTCCACAAGTGGAGGACGTCTGCCTTTGGAGCCAGCTCCTCGAAGTTGGAACGCGTGGCGGGCTCAGGGGCGTTGCGTGGAGCACCACCGAGTATCTTGGAGGCGTCGTCACCTTCCAAAGTACCCAGGATCACGAGTCCGTCACCGCTCTTCGTGCGAGGAGCCGCCGACCAAGTCAACATCGTCGACCACGGAAGGAACGAGACGCCATAGCGGTCGGCCAGGGTCTCTTCGTTCTCGCCACTCTCGTCGGGGATGACGCTGTCCTCGAACGGAAGGCCCAGCAGAGCAAGAGGCGGTTGGAGAAAGAGCCGCTCGGCCGAGTCCGGAACCCGGCTCCACGGTGTGCGAAGCAGTTCGTGGGCAAGCACCCTCGAGTCGACATCGATTCCGGCAGCGCCTGTCCACGCCTCGGCCATTGCCTGCCTCACCGCATCGCTCTCGATCGCGAACACGTGGGTTCCCGCCGGATGGACGACGAAGCAGAGAGGCGCGAGGCGTCGGCTGTCGCCGTACGCGAGCAAAGTGGCGTGGGCTCCGCTCAGAAGGAGCTCGAGGGAGTCCAACGAGATGACCGGCCGATCTTCGGGCTCGGGCGCGAAGCCCGTCAGCCACTCTAGGTACCGCTGCCGGCCTGTCTCGACCTGGACCCATGCACTGTCCGGGGCGTCGGCGGCGAGTGCGGCATAGGCCAATCCGGCGAACACCTCGGGAATCCAGTCTCCTTCCGCCTCATCGACGGCAGCCCGAAGCCGAGGAACGGCGTTGGCCCAATCCTCCGCGCGGACGTACTCCAGCGCTTCGAGGATGAATGCCTCGTCGTTGGTTGACGGAGACTCGACACCGGGCGACAGATCGGAGTCGACGACCGCGGCCGTGGCAGCCACTGCGGCCTCGTCAACGGCAGAGGCCGTGTCCGCGAGACCGCCGACAACCAAGAGAGAGGTGCATATGAACGCCGCCGCACGTACCGTCATTCGTCGGACCCGTTTACTGCCACCTGTGGTATGCAGGGTGTCCCTCGCGTACGGCGACGAAGGTGCCTTCGCAAGTCGCCGTGTCCTTGCCGCCGGCCGTGAGCGTCGCTCGGACGCGAACCTTGTCACCTTCCGCGTCCAGGATCTCCGACTTCATCGATACGCCCACGCCGGAAGGCGTCGGGCGGAGAAGTCTCACGTGGAACTCCGCAGTGACCGTGCATGGCGGCTCGTCCTGGCCACGGGCCTCTTTCAGGTGCATCGCGGCGGTCCAGTTGCTGTGACAGTCCAGGAGCGTGCCGACGATTCCGCCGCTCAACATTCCGGGAAACGCCTCGTGGTGCGGTTCCGGCTTCCACTCGCAAACTAGCCCGTTCCCGTCAGGATCCGGAAAGCTTCGAATCCGAAGTCCCTTCCCGTTCGCTGGTCCGCAGCCGAAGCAGATGCTCTTCGGCGCATGCGACTCTTGGACGCTCTTCGTAGTGTTGCTCATCGGACTCCCATGGGACGACGCCCGTCAGCCATCCGTGGTCTTTGGTGCGTCCGGCGGAATCGCCGGTGACGCTGACGATACCTGTGCAGTCTAGATCAGATCCGAAGACTGCGCAGCCAGGGTCACTCGCCCAGAGACGCGTGGAGGAGGTCTCGGAGCGCAACGAACACCGGCAGGGGAATCTCGTGTTGACCCTCGAACGGAACGAATCGGACGTCCGCTCCGGCACCCGCGAGAATCGATCTCAGTTCCTCCGCTGCGAAGAACGGAAGTAGCGGGTCTTGTCGTCCATGCGATTGAAGAATCCTCACACCCTTGGCTCTGGGGGCGGCCTCCCTCCAGACGTCCTCGCAGAGCAGAGTGCCTGAGAGGAGTGCGAGTCCACCTGGTGCGGTCTCCGAACGAAGGACGAAGTCGGTGGTCAGCATGGCACCTTGAGAGAACCCGCCGACGATGACGCGATCCATCGGCAGCGTCGTGTCTTCACCTTCGATCTGGCGCTCGCGGTCCAGGATTGCGCTCAGTCGAGGCCGGAGGTCGTCCAGTTCCCGTGGGCACTCTCCCTTTCGGTCCCGAGCTTCGCCTCGCGCGAGCGCCAGTTCCAGCGCAGCGATGTCGATCTGCCACCACGCCCGCTGCTCGAATCCAGGGAAGCCGCCTAGAGAGAGCGGTGCTTCCGGAAAGAGGAAGACGACCTCTTCCGCTACCCGAGACGACGCCTGAATCAGTTCCTCCCCGATCGGGACGAGGTCCGTGCCTGGCGCGCCGTATCCATGGCAGAGAAGGACGAGCAACGTTGGGTGGGTCGCTGCCGTGATTCGGCGGTACTCGAGCCCGCCAGCTTCCCGCAGGATGGTCGACAGGGAACGGGTCATCTCCGGGCCTTCCCTTCGTTCTTGGCTTTGGTCGTCTTGGTCTTGGGCGTCTCGCTCTTGGCTGCCTTGCCTTTGGAGTTGGGTGAGTCCGGCGCCTTCGAGTTTCCCATCTTCGTGACGATCTTCCACTCGGCCGGGCTCACGGGCTGGATCGAGAGCCGGGCGCCGCGCCTCAGGAGCATCATCTCTTCGAGTCCCGGTGTCTCCTTCAGCTCCTTCAGCGTGACCGGGCGCTTGAACTCGTGTACGTACTGAACATCGACCATGACCCAAGTCGGGGATTCCTTCTTCGACTTGGGATCGTAGTACTTCGACTTCGGATCGAACTGATCTCGGTCCGGGTAGGCCTCACGAACGACTCTGCAAACTCCCGCGACATGCATCGGATCCTGTCGCGAGTGGTAGAACAGGACCTCGTCGCCGACCTTGATCTCATCGCGAAGCAGGTTTCGTGCCTGATAGTTCCTCACGCCTTCCCAAGATGTCGTCTGATCCGGACTCTGCTTCAGGTCCGAGAACGAGAAGACGTCGGGTTCAGACTTGAAGAGCCAGTAACGCTTCGCCATCGATCCTCCTCTCCCGATTCCCGAATCGATACGGGTAGGGAGTCAAAACATGTTGTGACAACAAACAACGGTATCACGAGACAGCGATTGTCGCGACATGCGGTGGACGGCACGTAGTCGGTGCTCGCATTCGTGAATGTGTCGGACCTTTGCATCGATGCAGAGAGTACGCGAACGCGGTAGGGGGAAGTACGGATACTCGTAGCCCCATTTCGAGCCTATGTTGACAACGTCAGCAGGAGTCCACGAACGTCAGAATACTCGCTCTTCGGACCGCAGTCCCTGCCTTCGTGGCTCCCGTCCGCTCTCGGGGAGGTGCCCCAGTGACAACGCAAACCCATCCCGTTCGCGAGGCAGAATCGCTTCGATTCTTCGCCCGTACTCGTCGGATCGTTGGTTGGCTCGTGGTCGCGTGTGGGTTCGCTACCTTCTTCTCCCTATTCCGGAGTCCGAGTTCCGCAATCTTCCCTGCGCTCTTTCTCATCCTTCTCTACGGGATCTGGCTCTTCATGGTTCTCGTCGAGAAGCGTGAGGCATTCCGCGTCGAGGGTGAGCCGGAGCCGATTGCGCGTCGCGAGATCGCGGCCGAGAGCGCAGAGCTTCGCACCGCCATCAGCATCGGGATCGTGATTCTGTTCGCGTCCGTGCTGGTAGTCGGCGTTGCGCTTGGATCGAAATGGCTGGGAACCGTTGCTCTTCTTCTCTTCCTCTATCTGCTGGTGATCGGCGGGCCGTTCTGGCTCGCCGAGATCCTGGCTCGAGGAGAAGACGCGCGACACCGCCCCAGGTGAAAGGAGTTTCTGCTCGCCCACACACTCTGTGACTGAGCGTGAGCGTGTGGGTTCCACAACCGCGTCGACCTCTAGTCGTTCGGTCATCCCCTGATGTGTGACGCAGTTTCGATTGGGCCCACGGGGAGTAGAGATCGACGCCCTGCCACGAACCGGGGCAACTCACTCCATCGGTACCCCTACCCGATCCTCACGGAGTGAAGGCTAGCTTCGGATCTCGGGGCTCGAGGGCACGACCTCTCGGGCCCCTCATCTCTTTTTGCCAGAAGTGACGTCGACGTCTGTTTCCCTTGTTCCTCTGCCCTATGGGGGAAGTCTTACGGCGCTAACGTGTTCAAATCACAGGCGCATACGTAGAACTGCGGACTGTTGCTCGACGGGATTAGCGCCTATGTTGTCCCTGCGTCGTCGCCAACGGCGCCACATGACGAAGCAGATTCGGCAGGAAATTCTCAGGATTCAGGCGTTCTAGTTTCTTCATTGCGACGAAAAGCGACCACGGTTCAGCGACACGTGGTCTCCAGAATGCGGACCGCTAGGCCCGCACTCTCCCGAGGGGAGCCTTCGTCAGGCTCCCCTTTTGCATGTGTACGACGCAAGGCATGTACAGGGCTCAGGCATGCACACGGCGCGAGGCATGCACACCACACCGAGTTGGAAGCGCGGAGCCCGTGTCGCCCCCCCTGGTCACACGCGTTTGATGGATGCGGAGCTCGAAACAAAGAAACTCCCGAGCGCTCTGCGTGAGCACTCAGGAGCCTACAGGCGACGACCTCTGAGTCGGCGCGCGTCGACACTAGCGTCGAGTGACGTCGACACTAGCGTCGACGACGCGTCGCAATCGTCCGATCAGGCGCGTCGGATCGGGTGCGGTACCAGTGGGGAGGGACCCCACATCTGCACTTCGACATTCGTCACGTACATCCGGAACTCAGCCGTGAGTTCTTGGAATTCCGGATCCTGAGCCAGAGCCGCCCAGTGGGCCAAGCTCTCCCATACGGAGGTACGCCGCACGTGCGGTGTCCCCACGAGACTCCGGTGCGCCCGGAACTCGATGAACCCGGGGGCAGACAGCATCATCGCCGTCGCTTTCTTGGCGAGCTTGGCGTAGGCATCTTCGTCGATACCGGGAACGAAATCGTAGGTGAAAGCGATCTCGACCATCTGGCTCTCCTCTCGAGGAGCGACTGGCAGCGTGCCGCGAGTGCCCAAGCGGGCATCCGCGCCGCAAATGCGGTCAGCAGATCCTACTCGCCTCCGCCGGTGCGTCGATCAGGGATGTCCGAAGGGCGATCGGGATCCGGTCTCATGGAACGTCCTCTGATCTTGCTACTGCCCGCGGGTCCGATCCACCTCTTCTTCCGGAAGTAGACGAGCAGTCCACCTGCCAGCGCGAGCATCAGGAACCAAGCGAACGGGTAGCCCCAGTACCAGGAGAGCTCGGGCATGTTGAGTGGCGAGGCGTCCTGGTTGAAGTTCATCCCGTAGATTCCGGCGACGAACGTCATCGGGATGAAGATCGTTGCGGTGATCGTGAGCACCTTCATGATCTCGTTCATCCGATTGCCCATGCTGGACATGTAGAGATCGAGGAGTCCGGAACCGGTCTCGCGGGCATCGTCGAGGAGCTCGATCAAGAGAGATGTGTGATCGAGGCAGTCGCGGAAGAACACCTCGGTATGCGACCCGATGAGGGGAGCCTCTTCGCGAACGAGGTAGGAGAACATCTCCCGATAGGAACGCGCGATCCGTCGGTGTGGCTCCAACTCGTGGCGGAGGTCGAACAGGTCGTGGACGATCTCCTCGTCGAGGCTCTCGAGGATCCTTGCCTCGATCTCTTCGAGACGGTCCTGGTACGAGTCGACCAAGGGGAAGTACGAGTCGAGGATCGAATCGAGCAGTGCGTAGACGAGATAGTCCGGCCCCGCGGTCCGGATGCGCGACCGGCCTGCCCGCACTCGCGCGCGCACGGGGTCGAAACAGTCCCCGGGGAACTCTTGGAATGTGAGGACGTAGTTCTCGCCGAGGACGATGCTGATCTGTTCCGTGTGTCGCGGGTGCGCGGGGACGGGCATCCGCGCGATGAAGAAGCACGCTCCGTCGTAGACTTCCATCTTCGGCCGCTGGTTCGTGTGGGCGATGTCCTCGAGAACCAGAGGGTGGAGGTTGAAGTGCGCTCCGAGGCGCTCGAGGGTTTCGATTGCGCCGAGCCCATCCACGTTGACCCACGTGACGGGGTGTCGGCCGACGTAGTCACCGATCCGATCGAGCGAATCGATTGCGGTCTCCTCGAGCTCCGTCTCTCCGAACGCCACGACTTGGATCGTCGGAGGGGGCGAGGTGGGATCGAGCAGCAACGTGCCCGGGGCCGCACCGGGCCGAACGCGAAGGCGACGTCTCTGCCGGCCCTTCTTGCTCGGCTTGATCTTGGACCGATTCGCTGCCATGAGTGCCTCCGCTCACGAGGGGACCGCCGAAGAAGGAACATGCTCGATCATCGAGGTGTCGTCAACGCCTCCGTCAACGCTCCCGTGGCGGCGCGGGGAGAGTCGTCCATCGGTAGTACGCCATCATGTCGTCCGGACGAACGACCTCGAAGTCGGCAGTGCGCTGCACTTTCCTCCGGCCGACTCGATCGAACGCCTCGATGAAGATGCGATACGAGCCCGGCTCGAGAGCCCCGAGTCCGAAGGAACGCGCGACGTTCCACTGGCGGGCTCCGAACTTGATGAGACGGTCCTTCGACTCTCCGAGGACGATCTCGTACGCGACTTCCTCGTCCTCGTCGATCTTCTGCAGAGATACTTCGACTTCTACCGTCGCGACGCCCAACCGCTGCGCCAGGTTGTAGAACTCGATGTAGTATGCGAGATCCTCCCCGGGTAGGAATCGGCGACTCGCACGCGGCCAGACCTCTATGGCATCCGGGTCCGGTCCGTACGCGATCCACCCTGGGCTCAGCTCTCGCTCCACGTCCGGTTGCACGATCCCTTGGAGCTCCGATGTGATGAGGATGTCGGACGCTTCGATCCCGTCGGATCCGAACCCCGCAACCTCGTACTCGACGGAGTTGTCGACTCCGACGTGGAGGGTACGCCCCGACTCGTCCCGCAGGCGAAGGAAGGAAGGGATCTGGAATGAGCCAGGCGGAACGCCGTCGATCAAGAGACGTCCCGATCTCCTTCGGAACTCTCGCACGCCGTCGTACGTTCGCTCACGGTCGAGGACGGTTTCGCCTTGGCCATCGAGTACGAACCGCCCCGTTCCAACCGATCGGAAGATCGCGGACTGGACGCGCGCCTCTCCTTCGTAGCGCAACCCTTGCATGGGGAACCGGACGGAGTAGTTCGGGAGAACCGTGTCGTACGAGACCATCACACGAGTCGATCCGCCAGGGAGACGAAACCGCGTCACGTTCGTGTCGAAGGGATAGGCGCGCCCAAGGAAACCAGCGTCGAACCGGTAGAACGGCCAGGGAGGAGGACGAAGGCTGTCCTGTGCTGCGAAGTAGCCCCGCCCGCCACTTCGATCCTCGAAGAGGATCGCCTTTCGCGTGGTCGCGGCGGGATCCCAGTCATAGTCGAAGCGCCACGTCATGTGGACGGAGAAGTCGAAGGACGCGTCTGATTCCATCGTGAGACTGGAACCCGAACCGAGGCGTTCCCACCGGTTCGGGGAGCCGAATCGCAAGAGGGCGCGTCCCGGGTCCGTCATCGGCCCGGGCTGACGGATGTCGACGTTGTCGAACCGCAGGTAGGCTTCTGCTACTCGCGCGCAGTAGTCGATCTCGTTCTCGAAGAACCGCGGTGTCGCCGGGATCGGGTCTCGGCGCATCCAATACTGGGCGATCCACTTCGCTTGGTTGATGGACTGGTCGTAGTCGAGTTTGTCTTCGTCCGACCAGAGATCCCACGGTACGTTGAGAAGAATCGAGAGCTGTTCGAGGTCCGGCGTCTCCCCGGCGAGCTGCTTCGCCTGGGCGAAGTACGGGGCAGCCCTCTCGTGTTCGAGGCGCTTCGTCTCGCTGAGACCGAGCACGAGGTTCGCGCGGGCGAGCGATGCGACATCGATGAACGGTTCCCCGCGATCCGGCGATGTGCTCCCGGCGTCGGTACCCGCGCTCTCTGACGCTGCGTCCTCGGCCAATAGGCCGTCACGCTTCGCGCGTTCGACGACCCTCGAGGCGAGGGCCTCGGCCACGTCGAGCGAGTCCGACGCGAACTGTAGTCGGGCCATCTCCATCAGGAGCCAAGCGGGCGCGCGATCCAGTCCGCCCCGTCGCGCCACCATCCTTTCTCCGAGAGCGCGAGCCTCCTCGATCGACTCAGAGAAGCCGAGCAGAGTCCATTGCCGGAGGTGCTTTCGGAGCCTCGAGAGATCGATCAAGTCGGTCGACCCGTGACCGCGTTCGAAGTCGTCCAGTGCCCGGATGGCGTTCGATCGGAACCCTGCCATGTCGAGGTACGTGGCTTGGACCGTGGCCAGGATCACATCGTCGGGGTCGAACGTGCGAGCTTCCTCGAGTAGCCCCGCGCCGCGTACGCGGTCGTCCGCGTTTCCTTCTCTCATCCGTGCGAGCGCCCATCTCATGTGGAGCGAGGCGGCCTGCTTGAACTCCAGGAGCTCCGCGTCCGTAGGAGTACCGAGGCGCAGCCGCATCACGGCTCCGGCACCGAGGTTCAGCTGGTCGACCGCGGCGCGGATGGAGGTGACTTCGGCGTCCAGTTCGTCTCGGATTCCACGCTCCGAGGGCGACTCCGCCTCTGCGATTTCCCGAAAGACGGACTCGATCCGGCCGAGCGTTTGCTCCGCCGTTTCCGTGCGCGGCTCGAGCAGGGTCCGTTCGGGAAACAGCAGCTGCCGAGGCCTTGGTTGCGGCTCCGGACGACGTGGCTTGTACGGCTCCAATCCTCCCGCGCACCCGGACCCGATGGCCCACACGAAGCAGAGGATCCAAGCCAGGCGACGAACGTTCATCGTCGCTCGACGGGAAGGCGAGATACCTCACCTTCCTGCGTAGACACGCGGAGGCCGACATCAGTCCGGGCAGTCGCACACTGGAAGACATCGCCTATCCGTGGGGCCGACCGATCCGGGTTCTTCTGGGCCATCCGATCTCCGTTTCCCGATCTACGTTTCCGCGAGTAGTTCGGGTGAGGATAGCGGAATGGGCCCAGCCGTCGTAAGTCGGGGCGTGGATGCGACCGTGCGCGCCCGAGTGAACTCGAGCCATCCCGTGGAAGCGCCAGAACTCGTGCCTGCTCGGGATCGGCCCGAACCGCGAGCCGTGTTGCTGGCGTGTCCGTCGACCTCGAAGGCGGTGACCTCGTCAGCGCGAGTGGGGTACGAACCGGAACTCGCCGAACGACTTCACTGCGACTTGGGCGTAGCCTCGGTCGACGAACCGCTCGGCGCTGAGCTCCTCCACCTTGCCGTCACTGCGGGTGTGGACCACCTTGATCGGCGTGTCGAGTGGCATTTCACAGCGGAGGAGGATCCCGTGGGCCTCAAACGCGTCCGGGAGCACGAGGCAGCTGGTCTCCTCGGTCGGACGCAGTTCGAGTTCCCTCGTCCCCGGATACGCGCCCCCACGGATCACGAGGGTGAACGGTCCCGAGCGCATCCAGCCGCCCATCTCACCAGGCACCTCCCGAATCACGGTGGGGGCCGACGTGGGGGCGGAACCAGAAGCGGGAGCCGTAGTCGGCGCTACCGCCGACACGGACGAAGCCGGTCCTGACGTCGATGCGGGATTTCCGGCGAGAGCCTGATGGGCTGCCAGGAGGAAGAGCGCCGCGAAGAACAAAGAGCCCACGAGGGCGACGAGGACGCTCTTCTGGATTTCCGCTCTGTGGATCATGGTCTTCTCCCGGTTGTGGGGCGAGCTGTCTTCGAACAACCAAGCTCCGTGCCGAGAAACGTATCGTGAGAAATCCCAGGAAGTTGCGTGGCTCCCTGGAATTCTCGATCGGGGGAACCGACCTCCTTCGCCCCCGGATCCAGGGGTCGCCGAGCGAGACAACACCCGCGCCATGAGTGAGTTACGAGAGGACTCGAAGAGATTGGCCGCCCCGGGCATCGGCGCCCGCTCCGTACCGGGAGGGACATCTGGGTGAGAACCCCCGGCCCTGTGCGAGCACTTGTGGTTCGAGGAGGTGGAACGGATGGGCCAGTGGCGGGTACGATTCCCACGTGGCCGCCGGTAGTCCCGGCAGATCGCCCACCTGTCAGTCCAAGGAGTTCCGAGTGCGCGTTTCAAGGGTTCTGGGTCTCAGCTCCGTGTCTTTCCTCGGCGCTGCCTGCCTTCTCACCGCAACCACGGAGCCAGCGCATGCCGTCACGGAGTTCTTCGCGTACGGCTCCGGGGCGTCCATCCAGACCGAGAGGATGGACGACGACCTGATCAATCCCCAGGAGATCAAGGACTGGGAGCCGGGCTGGCAGCTCGGAGCCGGCTTGCGAATCCACTCGGCCAATGTCCGTATGGTCGGCGGGAAGCCGATGTGGGAGGCGCGCATCCGGGCCGGCTACCTCCAAGGAAAGCTGGCCGACGTCCAGTACGAGTACTCTCACCTGAGCGATCCGGTCTACGACGTGAGCACGCTGGAAACCGCGGACGTGACGGGCGTCACCATCGGAGCCACCGTGGTCTCTCGGCTGACGAGCAGCCTGGGCGTCTTCGTCGGCCCGATGATCGAGCGGGTCAAGCTCAAGGCGGACTACACCCGGAAGTGGAACGGCACCGTTCCCGACTACTACAACGGGACGATCTACGGAGGCGATCGCGAGGCGGATGCGGAGGGGACGGCTATCTACGGTTCCCTCGAGGTCGGTGCCCGTGTCGAACCTGCGTTCAGTCCACTCGCTCTCGAGGTGTTCTGGGTTCCGCGACGGGTCCGTATGTCGACGAACCAGATCGTCGATGAGGACGCCTACAAGGCGGACTTCGCGGACCTGAACGCGGGAATCGGACTGCGGGCGTCTTACGACTTCTAGACGGCCGGAGTCAGCGCATCGGCCGTCGGGATTTTCGCCGTCGGCACTTCCCCCGCCGGCACTTTCCCCGCCGGCACTTCCCTCGCTGGCACTTCCCTCGCCGGCTCTTCCCTCGCCGGCTCATACGCCATCAGCTCTGCCGGCTCAGCGGGTCTGAGAGATCTCGAACTCGGTCGGCAACGACTGCGCGAGGACTCGACCGGCACCGTCGACAGCTTCCACCGTCCATCGGTACGAACCGGCCTGTAGACCTGGTAGGAGTTCGTCGGATGGCCGCCAGTTCTCACCCCAGACGACCATCGGGTCGACGACGGGGACGCCAGGCACCGTGTGGATCCGGACCAGGTAGTTGACGGCGCCGGGGGTGCGGTCCCAGGAGAGGCGGAGGTCCGTTCCCCGGACCGGCATCACCGGCGAGATCACGCTCAGAGTCGCGACTTCGCCGACCTGGGCCTCCGAAGGACTGTCGACCGGACCATTCGTTCTGAGGTAGATCTGGACTCCGACCAGGAATACCGTGGCCAGTCCGAGCAGCAGCCAGAGAAACCGATTGATATGAAGCGGATTGGGGCGCTCGGACGCAGACGGAATCGAATCGGATCGTTGAGTCCGATTGGCATCGGGCGAGTGGAGTCGGAGGGGTGCTGACCCTTGCCGCGGTCCAACTCGATTCAAAGGGGGGACCTGGGGAGATTCCTCGGGTGCCGGAAGTGCCATGGAAGTTTGCCCTCTTGCAGACCGCCCGTGATCGGAGCCGGCCCATCATGGGCCACCCCAACAGCGTTATCGGCGGCGGCCCGGAGATTCCGCAGGGCAAACCCGGAGCGCGCCCGGGAAACCGCGGCGCGCCGTTTCGCATCTATCCCTTGTCGGCGGTGCCCCTTAGGCTAAGCCGCCAAGTCATGGTCGGCCTCGTGGCCGGACCCTTCGTCGTGTGGAGTTCGGGTCATGGGGAGCCCTCCTTAGGGAGGTTTCGAGAAGGGAGATCGGGAGTGAAGATCAGGATCGAATACTGCGGTGCTTGAAACTACCTGCCTAGGGCTTCCAGTTTGGAAGCGGTGATCGAGGACCGATACGAAGACGCAGAGATCGAACTCGTTCGAGGAAGTGGCGGAATCTTCGACGTCCACGTCGATGGGAAGCTGATCTTCAGCAAACACGAGGTCAGCCGATTCCCGGAGGACAAAGAGATCCTGGACTCGCTGTCCGCGCTGGCTTCCTGAGAGTCCCCCGAACCTTCGGGGTGTGAGGAGAAAGAATGGGAAGGATCATCATCGGAGCGCTCGTCATCCTCGTCGCTCTGCTCGGGCTGAAGCAGTTCAGCCAGTCGCAGAAGGGAGCGGACGCTCCTGCGACCGGTGGGGACGTCGCCGCGTCCACGGAGCTGATCTCATACATCACGCACGGCGAGGCCGTGGAGGTCGCTGCGTTCGTGCCCGACCAGGGATACGCGATCGTGGAGTTCACCGCGGATTGGTGACCAGGCTGTCGCCAGTTGGCGCCTCAGTTGGAGGCCCGAGTCCAAGAAATGCAGATTCCGCTCCGTAAGGTCGACATCGTGAAGTGGGGATCTCCCGTCGCGACTCAGTACGCGATCCAGTCGATCCCTGCCCTCTGGCTCTACAAGGACGGCAAGCTCGTCACCAAGGACAGCCAGCAGGTCTTCAAACACCTCAACTCGTAGCCCACCCCCCTCGCGTCCAAGGTGACGTGCTCTGGGCGCTCAGTCGGCCAGGACCTCGACCACATAGAGCGGCTCGAGGTCCTGTCCGGTTCTAGCCCACGGAGTCCAGACGACGGCGAGTTCCTCGACCGAGATCTCGGACTTCTTCGGTGGGATCTCCACCCGCTCCAGCTCGAGGTTTTGAACTTCGAACTCGTTCTTCATCTCGTCCACTTCCGATTGGAACTCCCGCTCGAGATCTGCGAGTTCAGCTTGCAGGCTCTCGAGGTTGTCCTCTGCCCGGCCCAGATCCCCTTGTTCCCGCGAAACCCTCGATGCGCTCCGCATCGCGGTCGTCGCACGCCCGACGTTGGTCGAACTCACCTTCTTCTTCCCGAAGAACGCCCCGAGCACGGTCGCGCCGACGGAGATCGCCGTCTGGAACTTCTGTTGCTTGAGTTGATCCTCCTCGCGCGCGATCCGCTCTTCTGCCTTCGAGATCTTGTTTCGGACCGTGTCGAGCTTCTTCTCGTACTTCTCGCGGAGCTTGCCCACTCGAAGGTCCCGCTCCTCGCGCGAGGCCAGGGCAAGTCGGCCCCGGAACTCGGCCTCGGACTCTTCCGGGGCAGACACCGTGTCGAGGGAGTCGCATGCCATGAGCGCGAGGAGCTCAGTGCGGTAAAGGGACTGGACCAGTGATTTCGACCAAGACTTGTAGGTGGCGGGACGTTCTGCCTCCACCGGCAGATCGCCGAACGTGGCGCCTGGAGCGGGTGCATCGTCATAGTCGAGTTCGGGCGTGATCCGCTCCAACCCGTCCCAAGGAGTGCGGGCCGTCTCCGGGTCCAGCAGAGCCATGACGAAGCGATCCACCCAGACGTCGACGTCGTACTTGGCCCTGGTGTAGTGGAGTCGTGTCTTCGCGATGAGCGTCGGCCGATAGACGATCGAGCTCGAGTCGACACGGCCCGTCCATGCGAGGAACCGTTCAGTGACGTCGGGCGGAAGTAGCGGGCGCGGGGGAGTCGCGGCGGCCTCGCTGCCGGCCGGCTTTCCGGTGGGTGCTGGGCTGCCCACGGATGTCGTGTCACCGCTGCCCCTCTGCGCTCCGGCGATCTTCGGCGCCGTTCGTCTCGGATCCATCAGAACCTGGATCTGTTGCCGGGTCAGCGGTCCACGCAGGTAGGAGAGCGCCCACCGGGTGTGGAAGAGCGTCGGCTCCGCGTCGTGCACGTTGTTCATGAGGAAGACGCGCTTGCCCAAGCCGGAGAGGAGAGTGTCCATCTGAGCCCGGTCGAAGGACTGCGAGTTTGCGGCGGCCGCTCCTTCGAGACCGTCGATGACCCGCATCTTGTCCCGCTCCGTTTGCAGTCGCCCGAGGAACCAGGTTCCGCAGTTCGAGAGGCCCTTGTAGTCGAGATCGACCGGGTTCTGCGTCGAGAGCACGACGCCGACACCGAAAGCGCGTGCCTGCTTGAGCAGGGTCAGCATCGGTGTCTTGGACGGCGGGTTCTTGGACGGCGGGAAGTAGCCGAAGATCTCGTCCATGTAGAGGAGAGCACGGAGGCTCGAGGTGCCGCTCTGGACTCTCATCCACGAGATCAACTCGTTGAGGAGCAGCGTGACGAAGAACATACGCTCCGCCTCGGAGAGGTGGGCGATCGACAGGATCGCGATGCGCGGCCTTCCGTCTGGGGCGTAGAGCAGCTTCGGGATCTCCAGAGGATCGCCTTCCATCCAGACCGAGAACCCGGGCGATGCGAGTAGGTTGTTGAGCCGCATCGAGAGGCCCAGGCGGTCCTTCGCGGGGAAGATCGCCTCCAAGTCCATCACTCCGATCCGGTCGAACGGTGGGCTCTGGATCTCTCGGATCATGCTCGGCAAGTCGAGGGATCGACCTTCCCGCCAGGCACGATCGAGAAGATTCGCGAGGAGGATGTGCTCCCGGCTTTGGATCGGGTCCGCATCGATCCCGATGAGCCCCAGAAGCCCCGACACCGTTCCGTTGATCTTCTCGCGGAGAGCATCCGGGTCCGAGAGGATCGCATCGGGTGGAGCCGAGAACGAGCGAAGTACTTTCAGGGGCAATCCGGAGTTGCTGCCCGGGGTGTAGATCACGAAGTCGGCGGCGTCGCGGAGCCGTTGGATCCGGTCGCCGTCCTGTCCCCACTTGGCAAGGCCGTCTTTCCAGAGCTTGGCCGTCGATGCGGCGAACGCGTCCGGAGTGAGTCCCTTGCGCGTCGCTTCGGCCGGGTCGACCCACGGCGCGAAACTCGAGGGCTCGAGGTCGGGGAAGGTGAGGAGCAGGTTCCCGAGGTCGCCCTTCGGGTCGATGACCAGAGCGGGAATCCCGTCTATCGCTGCCTCTTCGAGCAACGTGACGCAGAGCCCGGTCTTCCCGCTCCCGGTCATCCCCACGCAGAGTGCATGGGTGGTCAGATCTTTGGCGTCGTAGAGGACCAAGTCCTCGGTCGGATCCGGCGCGCCCGGTTCGGTCCGCTTTCCGAGGTAGAACGCCCCCAACTTCTCGTAGATCTCGGACATGTGCCTCCTCCTTCTCCGGCGCATGGTAGCAGGGCTGGCTGAGAAGGAGGAGGCCGGCAGGCTTACCGTCTCTTCGGCGGGGATCCGTCCGTCGAAGAGGGGCGGTAGCCTGCGAGGAGCACCTTGCTCGTGAGCTCCACGCAGTTTTTTACTGCGAGCTTCTTGATTACCTTTCCCCGGTGAGTCTCGACGGTCTTTTCCTTGATCCCGAGCGTGCGCCCGATGGTGCGGTTCGTCCAGCCTCGGAGGGCGAAGTCCAGCACCTCGCGCTCACGCCGGGTGAGGGAGCGGATGGTGCGGAGTACGTCTTCCGTCTCCGCCCTCTCTTCACGCACTCTCCGGTCCTCGATCACTGCGTCCTGGAGCCGCGCGGCGAGCTCTTCGTCGCTGAGCGGGCAGAGAAGGAAGTTGCGGAGGGTCTCAACGGCCTGAGCGGCCCTGTCGATCTCGGGATGGATGGTGAGGAAGAGAACCCGATACTCGGATCCCATCTCCCTCAGGATGTCGAGGACCTCGAGGCCGGCGGAGCGCGACGGCCGCAAGTCGAGGAGGAGGATTCCTGGACGATCGGGATCGAAGCGATCCAGAAAGAAGTTTGCCTTGGGATAGGCTTCGACGCGGAACCCGAAGGACCGCAGCCGGGCGGACATTCCTTCGAGGAACTCCCTATCGTCGTCGACCAGGAAGATGGTGCTCGAGTCCATGGTTACTCCCGCGCATGACCGGCTGGGCCGAAACGAGCCAGGGACGCGCACAACCACGAACTCGATCCGCGCCTTCGCGCCAATCGCGTCGTGAGATTGCCCCATCTCCACCCGGACTACCGAGAGAGTCCGCTCGCCGGTTCCAACTGTCAGCCCCGTCTCGGCGGACGACCGTCGACTACTTCGGTGCCGCCTGCGATTGATGCCGACCCCATGTCGCTTCCGCGTCACGCGGCACCTGACATGGGGCGATACGCATCAGGGGAAACCCCCGATACCATCCGTACGGTAAGGGAACTGAGATGGGGTATGGTGTACAAAGGTGTGTGTCCAATTGGTTGGACACACACCTCGTTCAGGTGTTCGCGGGTTGGCTCAGGCTTCGAACTGGGTCGGGTGCCAGTCGATTCCGAGTTCGCTCGGAGGAGCCATATAGCCGGCGAGCGCAGAGGCTGCGACCACGATCGGGCTGGCTAGATATCCTTCGCCCCCGATTCCCATCCGGTTCTGCCAGTTCCGGTTGAACGTCGTGATCGCGCGCTGGCCCGAGGCGAGTGCGTCGGGACCCTGCCCAAAGCAAGGCCCGCACCACGAAGCCCGGATCTGGCCCCCGACCGAACGGAAGACGTCAGCAATCGAGTCGCCACCCAGCCTCGGCTCCGGAGTCTCGATCTGTGCCTTCACGCCACCCGAGCCTGGGAAGATCACGAAGTCCGTCGCCGTGCGAGAGATCCCCTTCGCCTTGCCGGCCTGAATCACGAGCGCTGCCTGGAGCAGGTCTGTATAGCTGCCGTTCGTACAGGACCCGATGTACGCCTTGTCGAACGTCAGCTTCTCTTTGGCCACCTCGGCTGCGGGGAACGCGTTCCCTGGGCTGAACGGCTTCGCAATCATCGGCACCACGTCCGAGATGTCGAGAGTCTCGTCGATCTCGTAGCGCGCATCGACACCGGGCCGGATCGGCGGGTAGGGGAGGTCGACCAGCCCCTTCTCGCGATACCACGCGTAGGTGACTTCGTCCGGGGCGAAGATGCCGTTCTGCGCTTCCGCCTCCGCCATCATGTTCGCGATCGTGTTGCGATAGGCGATCGGCAGTTGCTGGTTCACGTCGACGAACTCGACGGACATGCCTTGAGACTGCTTCGCGCCCCATCTCTCCAGAAGGCGCAGGACGATGTCCTTACCGACCACCCAGGGCTGGAGCTTGCCCGCGATCACGACGCGGCGAGCCTTGGCCATGGTGAAGAAGACGTAGCCGGTGGACCAACCGAATCCAAGGGTGGTCGAGCCGACTCCGATCCCGACGGCGCCGTACGCGCCGTATGCGCGCGAGTGGGAGTCCGCGCCCGGAATGAACTGTCCGGGGAGCACGAGTCCCTGCTCCGGGAAGTAGAAGTGGAAAATCCCGTCTCCCGGTGTCGCGAAGTACGGCTTCTCCATCGACTGCGTGCGCGCAAACGCGCGACCGATCTCGGTCTGCTTGTCGTCCGCATCCCGACCTGTGAAGACGAAGTGGTCGCTGGCCACGGCTGCCTGACGCGGATGGATCTTGTCGCGCGTGATCTGGTGGAACGTGTGGATTGCGAACGGTGCGGTTCCGTCCGAGGCGGGAAGGAGGTCGGCATAGACACGCAGCGTGGCGCCTGGGACGACCTCCGCGCTCTTGTCGACGCGGTGCGCCCAGATGATCTGCTCCGTCGTAGTCAGGCCCTTGGCGACCTTCTCCTCGGGCCATCGGATCTCGGGAGAGCGCCGGGTTGCTGCGGGAAACTCCTGGCGGCCCACGTGGAAGATCCCCCCGCTCTTCCGAATCTCGTCTTCCTTCTCCGTGAGCGGAACGGGGTCGTAGGTCTTGTCCTGAGTCAGGTTGGTGAGGGCGCGTGACTCGGGCTCGAATCGGAACCGGTCGCCGTCGCGTGCGTCGGCGACGGCCTCGGGGCACTGGATGACGTGAAGTCCGAGGTTGAGCGAGTTGCGACGGAAGATGTCGCCCATGTTGTTGCCCACGACGATCACGAGTTCGTGGCCCGCCTCCTCGCCGATCGCCTTGAGACCGGCGGGAGACATCTCTCGCGAAGAACCGATGGCGAACCGATCGCCCGCGATCAGGAAGTTCTCGCCCCGATGGACTCTGGCGCGGAAGTCTGGCATCAGGTAGCGGAAGGCGCCTTCCTTCCACCTGCGGTCCAGCTCTTCCAGAGACTCCGACACACAGTCCGCCGAAGGCGTGATCTGATCGGTGTCGATTGCGTCCAGCTTCGCGTCCGGCCGCTTCGGATCCCAGAAGATGAGGGCCGTTCCCTCCACCGCCGGGCGAGCGCTCGTTTCGTGTTGGGACTTGTCGTCCGAGATGGATTCCAGGTCGACGCCGGGCTTGAGCCGCGCGGATTCGATGACGTGCACGCCGTGTTCCTTCCCTCGAGTCCGATACCGCGGGTTCAGGTCCGTTCCGACTCCGCGGCTCCCTGCAGGGGATGGTCGAGGATGCGATACTCCTCGACCGGGCGTCCAGCGATGAGATGCTCCTGGATGATCCTTTCCAGGACCGGCGGGTCGCAGTTCGCGTACCACGTCCCCTCGGGATAGACCAGTGCGATCGGGCCTGCCTGACAGAGACGGAGGCAGTTCGCTTTGGTCCGGGCGATTCCGCCCGCCTCGGAGAGCCCCAGTTCACGAAGCCGGGTCTTGAGGAACTCCCACGCTTCGTTGGCTCGGTCCCGGTCACAGCACTTCGGGTTGGACTGGTCGCAACATAGGAAGATGTGGCGGCGGGTCTGGCCGATCCCGATCGCGTCTGCTTTCCGCAGTAGCGCGTCGCGGTCCCCGCTCGCGGAGATCTTCTCAGGCTTCTCGTTGGACATGACGAGGAGAAGATAGCACGATAGCGTCCGTTCGGTAGAACCTTTGCAAACGATCGTTCGCAGGAGTCTCTTTGAAGCACATCACCACGATCATCAGTGACATCGACGGCGTGATCCTCCACAACAACGCGCTCATCGAGGGCGCGGAGGGGTACATCAGGAGGATTCAGGAATCGGGGCTCAAGTACCTCTTCCTGACCAACTATCCGTCCCAGACGAGGAAGGACCTCAAGAACCGGATCGCCAACGCCGGCGTGGACCTTCCCGAGGAAGCCTTCTACACCTCCGCGATGGCAACCGCTGCGTTCCTCGCGCGGCAGGATGGCAAGAAGGCGTATGTGATCGGGGATGCTGCCCTCACCCACGAGCTCTACAACGTGGGGTTTCTCATCACCGACATCGATCCCGACTTCGTGGTGGTCGGGGAGACGAAGTCCTACAACTGGGAAATGATCCAGAAGGCGTCGTGGTTCATCATGAACGGTGCTCGATTCATCGGCACGAATCCCGACGTCGCGGGACCGAAGGGCTTCCCTGCGTGTGGAGCGCTCTGCGCACCGATCGAGAGGATCACCGGCAAGCGGCCGTTCTTCGTGGGGAAGCCAAGTGCGTGGATGATGAGAGCAGCCCTCAATGCAGTCGACTCTCATTCGGAGGAGAGCATCATCGTCGGAGACAATCTCAACACGGACATCCTCGCCGGAGTTCAGGCGGGCATGGATACCGTTCTCGTTCTCTCCGGGTACTCCTGCGCAGACGATCTCGGCAAGGTGCCGTTCCGTCCGACCCACGTGTTCGAGAAGGCGGGCGACATCGATCTGTTCTGAGCGCTGGGAACGTCCGTCCCGACGCTTCGTCTTCCTTGCGCCCGGTGCTCTTGACGCTTCGTCTTCCTGACGTTTCGTTTCCTTACGACTCGTCCTCCGGAGACGACTCGTCTCTCTGACGGCCTACGCGTCTCCCGTGAGGAGTTGCCGAAGGGTTGGTGCGTCTTCGGCCCACGCGTCGGGGCCGGAAGAGCGTGCGAGTTCGCGGTCTCCGAGTCCCCAACCGACCAACACGGCAGGGATGCCTGCTGCCCGAGCCGCTTCCGTGTCGATCCAAGTGTCGCCGATCATGACGGCCAGCGCGTCCTCCGCGCTTCGACCGGTGCATGCCTGGATGGCGTGCCAGATCGGGTCCGGAGCGGGCTTGCGCTTGGGGAGTGTTTCACCACCGACGACGATCCGGAAGTAGCCAGCGAGCCCCAGCCGGTCGAGGATGTCCCGACAGAACCCTTCCGGCTTGTTGGACACGATCGCCATCCCTCGGCCCGCGTGCGCGAGGTCACGGAGCAACTCCTCGACACCGCCGTAGACTTCCGTCTCGTCGAGCAGGTGTGCGGCGTAGTGTCCTTCGAAGACGTGAAGCGCGGCTGCGACAGTGTCGCCGGGTGGAGCGCCGCTTTCTCCGGTCCAGCCCGGATCCCCGTCGAGCCGATAGCCGTACTCTTCGAGACATCGAGCGACCAGGTTCTGCGCGCCCTTGCCGATGTGTCCGACCACGGTGGGGACGGGGAGCGGCGGGTAGCCGTAGTCGGCGAGCATCCGGTTGATGGAGCTCGCCAGGTCGCGGCTCGTGTCTACGATGGTCCCGTCCAGATCCCAGAGGAGGAGCCGATCCGGCTCTGCGAACCGACCAACCGGGATGTCACCCCCGCCCGTCAGTTCGCGCGAACCTCCTGCACCTCGGGGAGCTTCGGATGCGTTTCCTTGATGAGAAGCTCCTTGGGACCGGAGTCGGTGATGATCGAGATCCGTTCACCTACCTTATGGCCCAGCATCTCTCTTCCCAGTGGCGACGCATAGGAGAGGACATCGCCTCCGAAGAAGTCGTCGCCTTCGCCGAGCAGCCAGTAGTTCGTGATCTCCCGCGAGTTCACGTCTTCGAGCGTCACGACGACACCCGGACCGACTTCCCCTTCCGGGAGCTTCAAGTCGTCGATCATGCGGGCGTCACCGAGCCGCGTCGTGAGCGAGCCGATCCGTTCCATGTAGTCGGCCTGCTTCTGCTTCGCCGCGGCGAACTCCGCGTTCTCGCGAAGGTCTCCGAGCTCCCGAGCCTTCTGGATGGCCTGGGCCACGGTCGTCTTGAGCTCGAAGTTCATCCGCTCGAGGTCCTTCCGGAGTCGCTCGAACGTTGCACGCGTCATGAACGTTCCCGAGTAGTCGATGGTCTGGGCATGGCTCTGGAGGATGAGGTTCGTCTTGGCCACCTGCTCGGTGCGGAAGTCCTCGACCTCTTGCTCGAGACCGACCTGACGGAGGACGCGAAGCACCGGCTGGAGATACCGTTCCGAAGAACGCCAGCGGCGGAGGAGGAAGCCGAACCGCTCGACGATCGCTTCGTCGGGCGTCTCCTGAGCGAGTTTCGACGCGAGGACGCCTTCGGGAAGCATCATCGTCAGCGCGAGCTTCCGTACCTGCTCCCTCGTCGTCGACTCGATGAGTGTTGCGAGACCGAGCGCTGCGTGCCAGACGTCCGGTGCGATCGTCTCTTCGCCCATCTTGGCCCGGATGGAGAGGTTGATCGCAGCGAGGGCCGCCATCGGTCGCTCCGCTGGGTGCTCGATCAGGCCGCGGAGGAGCGCACTGCCCTGCTCCTTGTCTTCTTCGAGCTTATCCAGCGCCATCTGGCGTACGTCGGCGAAGCGGGAGGAGAGCGCGAAGTACGCCGTCTCCTTCCAGAGATCGTCGTAGTCCAGTCCGACGCGAGAGAGCAGCTTCTGATCCTCGATGTCGGTGAAGGACGATGCTTCGACACCGTTCTGGAGCATCTCGCGGAGCGCGTCGTGGAAGTCCTGGCCGGTCTCCCTGTGCCAGCGGTAGAGCTGGAAGTGGATGGCCATCCGGTCTTCGGCGTGAGTCTTCTCGTCCTTGGCCCAACGCTCGAGGATCTTCGTGTACATCCGCTTCGCGTGCTCGGTGAGTGCCGGGTGCTGGTCGAGGAAGCGGCGGATCAGGTTCAGGTTCGGCCTGATTCCGCGGCGCGGTTCGACGATCGGGAACGCGACTTCGGTGGAGTCGACGCCCGTCTTGATCTTGTACACCTGGCGGAACGCTTGGCTCAGGTCGAACCGGTCGTCCTGCTCCATCTGGGACTTGGCTTCCTTCCACCAGGAAGACCAGCGCGAGGGCGCGATGACGCCGTTCGTCAGGATCCGCTTGAGATCCTGAGTCTTGGCCTGTCCGCGAACCTGGCGGATGGCGAGGTAGGCGATCTCCGCGGGATTGTCCTTGGTCATCTGCTTGAGTTCGGCCGGCGACTCTCTCTGCAGGACGCGGAGATCGTCGGCAGGGACGACATCGAGCGCGCGGCGCGCGAGGTTGACGGACATCCGGTGCGCGCGCTTCTCCTCGAAGTCGATGACCAGGTTGTCGCCATCGTTGCTCAGCACCTTTCCGACGCCCCACGAGTCGTGGTAGACGAAGAAGCCGGGAGCGAAGCTGATCAGCGGTTCGAGGTCCTTGAGCGCCAGATCCACCGGCTTCGTCGGATCGAGGATACCGGTGCGCTCGATCAACTCGCCGATACCGTCCGCATGGGGAAAGGCGCGGGACGCGAGTTCCGCGAGCTTCTGCCGGATCCCGACTCCGGCCGGCGCCGCCGAAACCTGGTCGAGAAGGATCCGCCAGAGCTGGTCGAGGAGGTTGGCCCGTTCGAGCGCCGGCACCAGGTCCTCGGCGCCCGACTGGAAGCGTCCCCAGGACTCCTGATGGGCGAGCTTCTTCAGCCCGGCGAGTCCACGCCGGAGCGTGTCGGGGTTGCTCGACTGGGCGAGCTTCTTGAAGACGTCGTCGATGACCTCGTTCTTCCGGTGCGTGATGAATCCGTCGAGGGACTCGGCCCAGAAGAACCGGGCTTCGGTCATCTTTCGCTGGGCCTCTTCCGTCGAGGAGCCGAGGTCGCGGGCTTCCTTCTCCCGACTCTCACCCATCAGATAGGCGAGACGGGACTCTCCAGGGAACTGGTCGTACGCGTTCTTCAGAACGTCCGGTTCGACCAGGTCGATACCGGCGTTCTCGAGCGCCTTCGCGAGGAAGAGGGCTGCTTCGACCTTGGGCGATTCGTCCAGGATCCGTGAAGCCAGCAGTGCGAGCGCCTTCCAACTGCCGTCCGTTTCGAGACGACCGCAAAGCGAGAGCATGTGCTTGTGTGCCGAGTCCACCTGGCCCATCCGAAACTGGGCCGAAGAGTAGATGTAGTAGTGGGCGGGGTGGATCCCTTCGCGGACGATCGCGCCCTCGGTGGCTTGCAGGGCGAGGGGGAGTAGCCCCTGCTCCTCCGCTTGCTCGATGAGGGTGTCTAGGGGCTCGAACGGATCCGGCTCGAGCGCCGGGTCCAGGGTCGCCTCTTCGATCTGCTTCTTGACGGCGTCCATTTCCATTGGGCTGCCTCGCAGGTTCGGACCAAGTTTCAACTCACGGCATCCGGGGAGGCTAGCACACGCGAACCCGTCACGCCAGCCAGCCGGGGAAGGCGCTCTATCGTTCGGTGGGCGATTCCGCCCATTGAGGTGCGGGGTGGCTCCAGATACCCTCCCGCCGTGTCGTTCCACTATCGAATCTTCCAAACCCCGCCATTGATCGTGGAGTGTTTCCACGGGGCCATCGAACTGTCCTCCCTGGAGATGGATCTCCAGCGTCTCTGGACGGATCCACTGTACGACCCCCAGGCCGACGGTCTGGCGGTCCTCACCGGGGCTCGCTTGGAACTCCGGGTGGAGCACATCAAGGAGTTGGCGGAGGGCGTGCTGTCCCTCCCCGAGGCATCCCGGGGCCGATGGGCATTGCTCGTGACGGAGCCGGTCGCGACCGCACTGAGCTTCTACTTGGGACGGTTGGTGGCCGAACGCCAGTCGTTCGAGGTGTTCTCGACTCTCGACGCCGCGGTGAAGTGGCTCGATGTCGAGCCGCTGCTCTCCGAGATCGACTGCACGAACTGGCCGAGCTGACCCAGGCTACCGCTACTCCATCTCGGGCATCGCACGAGCCCCAGGTTCTCTCGAGCCCCGATGGGCTCGATAGCTTCCGGGGTACGCGGTAACTTCCGGGGTGCGCGAGAGCCCGAGGTACGCGAGAGCTTGCACCAGACGCCCGGTGTTTCGGCACGTTCGCGTACGTGGTTCTGCCCACTACCCTTGACCGGAGCGGGTCGGCTAGAGAGGATCCATCGCGACCAGGATGGTGTAGGACCTTTCTCCTCGGAGTCTTCCAATGGAGCCGCCTCTTCCACACGCACCCGCTCTGCCTCAGGGACTCATGTCGTTCCGCATTCGGGAGGTACTCCTCGTCGCGAGCGACTACGACTCCTACATCCTCGAAGAGGACGGCCAGCTGGCCGAGAGCCTCGACGTGGAGTTCTATCAGCTGAAGCTCTCCTGGGCGCCGCGCATCCTCACGGCGCCGAACGCCGAGACCGCGCTCGAGCTGCTCGAGACTCGGCCGTTCGACCTCGTCATCACGATGTCTCGGTTGGGTGGGATGGCGGTGCAGGAGTTTGGGCGGAAGGTGAAGGCTCGGCGGGCCGGGATGCCCGTCGTCCTCTTGGCCGACAATCCGCTCGAAGCCGCGCGGATCAAGGAGATGGGTCCGGCTTCGGGGATCGACCAGGCCTTCGTCTGGCGCGGCGATGTCGCTGTCTTCCTCGCGATCATCAAGTACATCGAAGACCGGATCAACGTGCGCGCGGACGCGCGTCTGGCCGGAGTGCGGGTCATTCTCCTCATCGAGAACTCGGTCCGCTTCTACTCCGCATATCTGCCCCTCCTCTATCAGGAGGTGATGAAGCAGACGAACTCGCTCATGGCGGACGGCGTGAACACGCAGCAACGCCTACGGCGGATGAAGGCCCGCGCGAAGATCCTCCTGGCGGAGACGTTCGAGGATGGCTGGCGCCTCTTCGAGGAGTACAAGGAGTTCCTTCTCGGGATCGTGACGGATGCGCGGTTCCCTCGGGCCGGAGTGGCCGATCGGGAGGCCGGGCTCGAGTTCGTGCGTCGTGCGAGAGAGGTCGACCCGGACATTCCGGCGCTCGTGCAATCTACGGACGAGCAGATCGGTTTGGGAGCGGCCGTGCTCGGTGCGGCGTTCGTGAACAAGCGCAGCCCGCGTCTTCTCGAAGAGCTGCGCCACTTCCTCGCGGACAGCCTTGGCTTCGGGGACTTCATCTTCCGACTGCCGTCGGGACAGGAGATCACCCGCGCGCACGATCTCGACGAGATCCCTGCCGTCCTTGCGAGCGTTCCTGTCGACTCCGTCACATATCACTCCACGCGGAACCACTTCTCGAACTGGTGCATGGCGCGCACCGAGTTCGCCCTTGCACGTCTTCTGCGGCCCTTCAAAGTCGAAGACTTCTCGGACCCCGAACAGCTGCGGCACTACCTGATCGATACGTTCAAGCAGGCACGGTCAGACGCGCGGCGCGGGTTGGTCGTCGACTTCTCTCGGTTCGCGGCGGAGACGATCACCGGGTTCGCCCGGATCGGGTCGGGTTCGCTCGGTGGCAAGGGACGCGGCCTGGGATTCATCCACTCGATCCTGCCGCAGGAAGAGCTCGAAGAGAAGCACCCGGAGGCGCGCGTGGTCGTTCCGCCGACTTCGGTGCTGGGCACGGAGGTGTTCGACGAGTTCCTTCGCGCCAACCAGCTCCTCCCGATCGCGCTCGAGGAGACGACGGACGATCAGATCGCGCGCGCCTTTCTTGCGGCGTCCCTGCCGAGGGCGGTGATCGACGACCTGCGCTTCTTCTTGGAGCATGCTACGTATCCACTCGCGGTGCGGTCCTCGAGTCTTCTCGAGGACTCTCATGAGCAGCCGTTCGCGGGCATCTATCGTACGTACATGCTTCCGAACAACGAGGCGGATCCGTCCGTTCGTCTTGCCAGACTCCACTCCGCGATCAAGCTCGTCTACGCATCGACGTTCTTCCAGAACGCGCGCGCCTATCTCCGTTCGACTCCGTTCCGGATGGAGGAGGAGAAGATGGGCGTGCTCCTCCAGAAGGTGGTGGGTCGTACCCACGATCACTACTTCTATCCGGACATCGCAGGTGTCGCGCGCTCCCAGAACTTCTATCCCGTGCTCGACATGAAGGCGGAGGACGGTGTTGCCGCTATCGCGCTCGGTCTCGGGCGTACCGTCGTCGAGGGGCAGAAGGCGATCCGTTTCTCACCTGCGCGGCCGCAGGTGCTTCCACAGTTCTCGGACAACCGTGCGTTCCTGGAGAACTCGCAACGGGAGTTCTACGCGATGGATCTCGACTCGCAAGCCGATCTCGGCCGCGGCGAGGATGGTCACATCGCACTGCTTCCGATCGACGAGGCAGAGAAGCACGAGACCCTACACCCGATCGGCTCGGTCTACTCCGCAAACAACGATGCGGTGTACGACGGCATCTCCCGACCTGGAGTACGTCTCGTCACGTTCCGGCGGTTTCTCGCCTCGCAGGAGTTCCCGCTCGGGAAGATCCTCCAGTCGTGTCTAGAGATGGCATCGAGGCGGATGGCTTGTCCGGTCGAGATGGAGTTCGCCGTGAACCTCAAGCCGGAGGACGGAGGGCGTCCCGAGTTCTCCATCGTCCAAGTACGGCCAATGAGTGAACGCGACATCGTGGACCGGATGGCGGAGATCCCCGAAGACATCGAAGGTCGTTGCCTCTGCGCGAGCGACAACGCGCTCGGAAACGGACGCATTCCGGACATCAAGGACATCGTCTACGTCCGTCCGTCCAAGTTCGATCGGGGTCAGACGCCGCAGATCGCGAGTGAGGTGGGGGAGGTCAATCGGACGCTCCGAAGCGAAGATCGAAACTACCTACTCATCGGTCCCGGGCGCTGGGGTACGGCGGACCGTTGGCTCGGGATCCCCGTCCAGTGGTCGGACATCTCCCAGGCTCGCGCGATCGTCGAGAGTGACCTCTCGGAGATTCCCGTAACGCCATCGGAAGGGACCCACTTCTTCCAGAACCTGATCTCGTTCGGCATCGGCTACTTCCACATCAGATCGAAGAAGGACCACGCCGAACTCACGCGCGGTTCGCGTTCGTCGCGTCTGTCGGCGGAGGCGGAAACGCGGGAGAAGTCGGAGACGGCGGAGAAGTCGCCCTGCGCGGATCCACTGGAGAAGTGCCGGATCGACTTCGAATGGCTCGACAGTCTCCCCGCCGTTCAAGAGCTGCCCTACGTGCGTCACGTGCGGCTGGACCAGGCCCTCGAGATCTTCGTCGACGGACGCTCGAGGCGGGGTGTCATCCTGCGTGCTCGGGAGAACGATCCGGAGGAGTAACGCCCCCGGGCGGTTCGGCGACCGCCTGCGAGTCCTCGGAAACGATGCGGATCGGGAACGGATCGGTGATCGATCCCGTGTACAGAGAACGGTGCGGGAACGGAATCTCGATGCCTTCCTCGTCGAACACCCGCTTGAGATCGCGCTGGATCGAGTTCCTGAGGTCGAGGAACTTGCTAGTCTGTCCCCATACCGAGAACTGGTAGAGCAACGCGGAGTCACCGAATCCCTGGAAGATGAGGAGCGGAGCAGGCTCCTCCATGGCCAGCGGATTCTCGGACGCGATCTCCTTGAGGAGACGCTCCACTCGCGTCATGTCCTCCTTGTAGGCGACACCGATCTGGATGTCGACGCGCCGAATCGGAAACCGGGTCAGGTTCGTGACGTTGGACTTGATGATCTGCTCGTTCGGCACACGCACGAAGAGATTGTTGAACGTACGAATCTTCGTCGATAGCAAGTCGATCGAAAGCACTTCGCCAGTCACCGACTCAACGGTCACTACATCGCCGACGACGAACGGTCTCTCCGCGATGAGAAAGAGCCCGCTGATCAGGTTGGAGGCAGACGTCTGGGAAGCGAAACCGAGGGCGACAGTGAGCACCCCGGCCGCACCGAGAAGCACGCCCAAGTTGAACCCGAGCTGGTGCGCTGCCGTCGCGATGACGAGGCTGTAGAGCGTGTACCGGACCAACCTCCGAAGCACGAGCGTCTCCGGGCCGCCCGCCCGCGTCTCGATCGCGCGGCCGATCGCGGACGTGCCGAAACGTGCGAGAGTGAAGCCGACCACGAGGACGATGAGCGCCTTGGAGATCGCGGCGACACGGTCCGGAGTGAAGACCTGATGGAGGTTGATGCTGCTGAGTATCTCGTTCATGGCGGTGCCTCTCCGTCTGAGTCCCT
Source organism: Candidatus Eiseniibacteriota bacterium (assembly GCA_020633975.1). Classification (GTDB taxonomy): domain Bacteria; phylum Eisenbacteria; class RBG-16-71-46; order CAIMUX01; family CAIMUX01; genus JACKCR01. The sequence goes on from JACKCR010000004.1 coordinate 77,385, forward strand.
ACTCACCAGCCGTTGCCGAAGAAGTCTCCGAACGCATGCCAGACGAACTTCTTCTCCATCCTCGTTCGTGGTCCGCTCAGCACTTCCAGCTTCTGGGAACCGTTCGTCGTGCCGGGTTCGATCCGGACGTCCGGCGGATCGACTCCTGGTGGCTGCTCGAAGATCACTGCTTCGGTCCAGAGGCCACCCTGTTCGTCGACCAGAACCGAGAGGTGCGGGGTGGGGAGTTTGATCCGCTCCACCTTGACGTCCTTCTCCGATCGGTTGCGAACCTCGAAGGGAGTCACGATCCGGTGCGGAAGTCGACCGATCGGCGCGAACGCCGCGCGCGTCCGGCTGGCGTAGCAGACCTGGCCCACCTGTGTGTTTGGCCCGTGCCAGGTGTCGGACGGGCGGAAGAGCGCGTCGTCGATCATCGGCACGCCGTCCGGCTCGTCTCGGAACTGCAGCCAGAGCGGCAGGCTCACGAACAGGTGTACCGTCCGCTTGGGCGGGAGGAAGAACGACTGCTCGGGCGTGATGACCACCGGCCGGTCGGCGTGTGCCGGAGTGATGTGGACCGTCCCCGAGCCCTCGAGCGCGGCGTATCGTTGCGGCGGATCAGGTGGGGATGCCCCAACCTCATCGTGGGGAACCTTGCCGGCCCAATCGGCCGGGCTGGCGGGGGCTTCATCCTTGCCGGAAGCCGGGCACGGTGGGTCCGCCGGGATCTCGACGTCCCAGTGATCCCGGAACGGATCCTTGTGACGCTGGCGCATCACCGTCCAGTCTTCCGCATTGCGCTGGATCCACATGAAGAACGGGCCGATTTCCCAGCGGCCACAGCTTCCTTCGGGTATCTGGAAAGACCCCCACCAACTCGGGAACGCGCTCGAACCCATCGATCTCCAATCCTCCCATCGTGACGGCGGCGAGCCTAGCCGGACCGTGTCCGCCTCGCGACCGAATTCGAGCGGCCGCATGCTACACTCCGCAGGTTCCCAGGATTGACCACGGAGAAACGTCATGGAAGTAGAGACGACGAAGTTCGTCCTCTGGGCAGAGGACATGTCGAGAGCGCTGGGCTTCTGGAGGGATGCGTTCGGATTCCCTGCCAAGTTCACCGACGAACACTGGAGCGAACTCGACCTCGGAGGTGCTTCCCTCGCCCTTCACGGTGGTCACGATGGAACGGTGCGCGAATCCGGCTTCAGCGTCCAGGTGAAGGATCTCGACGAGGCGCTGCGAGAGATCGAGGCGGCTGGAGGAACGATCGTCCGTGCCGCCGAGAGCCGTCCCGGCGAGCCGATCCGGCTCGGAGTGGCACGCGACACCGAGGGTAACGAGTTCATGATCACGCAGTACGTGGGAGGTTCCCGATGACGACGACAGCGACCCGACAGACCCTAGCCTCCTACGATCCGGCCACGGGAGACCTCGTCGGGGAAGTTCCGGTCACGAGTGTCGATGACATTCCTGCCGTGGTTGCTCGGGCTCGTGCGGCCCTCGATGGTTGGCGGAATCTCAGCGCGGAAGAGCGGTGTGCGAAGATCGGTGCCGCAGGCCCTCGCTTCCTCGAGCGGGCGGACGAACTCGGACGTCTTCTCACTCGCGAGATGGGCAAGCCGCTGGCCGAGGGTACGGGCGAGGTGAAGTCCTGTGGGTACGGCTTGGAAGAAGAGGCGCGCGAGATCGCCGCTGCCCTCGAGCCAGAGTCGCTGGAAGACACCCGCACTCGTACGACCGTCTACCACGACGCGTTCGGTGTGTGTGCGGCGATCTCTCCTTGGAACTTCCCGATCGCGATGCCCCATTCCCTCGTACTTCCCGCCCTCGTCGCCGGGAACACCGTGATCCTCAAGCCGTCCGAAGAGACGCCTCTCATTGCGCAAGCGTATGTCGACATCCTGAACGAGGTCCTTCCGGACGGCGTGCTGCAGATCGTTCATGGCGCCGACACGCAAGGCAAGGCGCTGGTCGAGTCCGATGTCGACCTCATCGCGTTCACCGGCTCCCGCGAAACGGGGAAGAAGATCCTCGCTTCTGCCTCCGCTGGACTCAAGCGGGTGGTGCTCGAGCTGGGCGGGAAGGATCCTCTCGTCGTGCTCTCGGACGCGGACGTGGATGCTGCGGCGCGATTCGCAGCGATCAACAGCTTCCGCAACGCCGGACAGGTCTGTGTGAGTACGGAACGGATCTACGTGCATAGCTCGATCGCGGATCGGTTCCGGAGTGCTCTCGTCGCGGTTGCCGAGTCACTCCCCGTCGGAAACGGGATCGAAGACGGCGTGCGCGTCGGTCCGATGGTGAGCTCTCGCCAGAAGCAGCACGTCCTTCGTCAGGTGGAGGATGCGGTGAGGCGGGGGGCGCAAGTCGTGTATGGCGGGACGGCACGTGAGGGGAACTTCGTGGACCCGACGGTCTTGTGGAACGTCGATCACGAGATGGACATCATGCGCGAGGAGACTTTTGGACCCGTCGCATGTGTCCAGACCTTCGAGACGAACGACGAGGCCGTTGGGCTCGCCAACGACACTCCGTTCGGACTTGGCGCGACGGTGTTCGGCGGAGACGAAGAGAACGCCCTTGCGGTGGCGCGTCGTCTCGACGCCGGAATGATCGGAGTGAACAAGGGCTGTGGCGGTGCCTCGGGCTCCCCTTGGGTGGGAGCGAAGCAGAGCGGTTACGGCTACCACAGCTCGAAGGAAGGGCACCGTCAGTTCACGCAGGTCCGGATCGTCAGTTCACCGAAGAAGTAGCCGGCCCGACTAGAGATCCAGCAGGCAGGAGACGTCCGTTTGCAGGAGCCCTCCGCCTGCCGTGGAGTGAACGTCGCCCCGAGGCCGACGCGGGTTTCGGCTGGTGTGCAGAACCTGACCGGCCTGCAGAACCTGAATCGTCGGCGGGAGGTCCGGCACCGCTGCGACCTCGACCCATGGATCTCCCGTGGGGACCGTGCTTCGTGTTCCGAGGCTCCAGTTCGCTCGCGATCGTTCGCCTCCGGCCTCGAACACGTCGCTCATACTCGTGGCCGCACTGCCGCTCCGGGGTGCATTGCGGACGAACGGAGCGACATGCTGCAGACCGAGATTCCACTGGGTCGCGAACGCGATGACCATGAGGCCGACCGCCGCCAGCCCCCAGCCGAGACGCGGACTCCAGTAGTGACGCAGGGAGGAGCCGGATTCGAGCGAGCCGGCCGGGCTTTCGGACTCATGCGCGGACCCACGGGCTGATCCGCTTCGCGGGTCCAGCCCCTTGGTCCGGCAGAGATGCCCATACTCCTCGAGCAACCGCTCGATTCCGTCTGCTTCGTCGTCTGCAGAGTTACGACACCACATGTCTCGACCTTTCTGCTTCGCCTCCGTGTTGCGCCTCGTCTCCTCTGCGCGCTTCGCTTGGGCTGCATCGGTCGCGGCTCTCCGGTCCGGGACCGCGTCCGAGAACGTCCGCGAACTCGAGGAGAGTCGAGTCCTGACGGAGTCGATCGAGCAGGCGCTTCTTTCTCACCCGGACGGTCGACGCTGGGATTCCCATCCGGCTCGAGATCTCGTGGGATCGGAATCCGAGGAGATCCAGACGGAGTAGCTCTGCTTCATCCTCCTGGAGGAGGGAGAAAACGCGCTCTCCGAATGCCATGAGTTGGACTTCCCGGTCCGCCGTCGTCTCGAGCGCGATGGCATTCGATGCATCGAGCGGCTGGAGGGGGGAGTAGTGGCGGATCCGATAGCGGATCCGGTTCTTGAGGAGGAGCGCGAGGACGTCCCGGAGCCAACCGCGGAGCGAGCGCACCTGTCCGCCCCGGTTCTGGATCGAATCCGTGGACAGCACCTGGACTTCCCTCGACGCCGCCTTTTGCACGAGAAGGACGAGGGCGTCCTGGGCGATCTCTTCGGCGTCCTCGAGGTCGAGACCTCCGTGACGCGCGGTGCGCACGAGGTCCGGGTAGTACTCGAGAAAGCGGACATTCATGGGAGCGACCTCACAACCCCGGCTTCGTGCATATTGTCGAAGAACGGACGTTCTGTTCCAGAGTTTTCGAGATCCGGGGCAGATCGAGGAATCGAGGGAACGGGGGGAGCGACGCGAGGACACCCCGGTGTTGCCCGGTGTGAGCGTCAGTTTGCGGCGAGGATCTCGTCGGCCCAGGTCCGGATCCGGTCGGCGAGTTCGTCCAGCACCTCCTCGGGGGTACGTCCCGAGCGCTTCAGGACAGCGAATCCGTGATCCGCTCCCTCCACTATGTGCAGCGTCGACCTGGATCCCAGCTGCTGACAGATCGGCGACAGGAGCTCGAGGTCAGCGAGCGTGTCCCGGGTTCCCTGGAGAAAGAGCATCGGAACCTCGACCTGGAAGAGGTGGTCCGCTCGCGTCGTGGCTGGCTTCTTCGGCATGTGGAGCGGGAACCCGAGAAATGCGATCCCATGAACTCCGGGCAAAGGCTCTCTGGCTTGCGCGTTCGACGTCATCCGGCCTCCCATCGACTTCCCGCCCGCAATGAGCGGAAGGGGAGAGGTCCTTCCCGCCAGCTCCACCGCTGCCCGCGTCGTGGACTCGAGGACCTTGGCGCTATCCGGCCTTCGTCCGCCCGCCTCCATATAGGGGAACTGGTAGCGCAGGACGGCGACATCACGTTCTACCAGGCGCCCGGCGATCGACTCCAGGAACACGTGCCGCATCCCGGCGCCGGCTCCGTGGGCCATGACGTAGAGGACCGTGCAGGAGTCCGAGTCATCGAGGCACACGGAAACTGGGTCGGAACCGGGAACGGTGAGCGGTGCGAGTTCCCGATGTCGGGTCATGAGCGTTCCTCCGGTGCGAGAGTCCAAACGGCGCGAAACGTCCCTACGGCGCGGGCGTGCCGGCCAGAATGAGAGTTTCCTTCCCTGCGAGAATGTCGATGGCGAGGATAGCACCCCTTGAGAATCGGACTGGAATCGGTTTGGATAGGACGCACTGGAGTAGCGAACATGCCGAGTTCTCGAACCAAGTCCTCGAAGCCCAGGATCGAGTCGTTCGACTTCGAACCAGGTCGTATCCTGGCTCGAAAGTACGAAGTCGTGCGCCGTCTTGGTGGCGGTTGGGAGGGCGAGGTCTACGGCGTCAAGGAGATCTCGAGCAAGGTAGAGCGTGCTGCCAAGCTCTTCTTTCCGCACCGGAACGAGAAGCGACGCGCATCGACTCGCTACGCGAGGAAACTCCACAAGCTCCGCGATACTCGAGTAGTCATCCAGTACCACACGGAGGAAGTCATCCGCGTCCGCGGACACGACGTCATCCTGCTCATCTCCGAGCTAGTGGAGGGGGAGCTCCTCGCTTCGTTCGTGAAGCGGCAACATCTGAGCCGCCTCGATCCCTTCCGGGCCCTTCACCTGCTCTACGCGATCGTGCGCGGTCTCGAGGCGATTCATCGGCACGGCGAGTACCATGGCGACCTCCACTCGAAGAACGTGATCGTCGCTCGCAGTGGCCTGAGCTTCGACCTCAAGATGCTCGACATGATCGCCTGGAACGCTCGCACCCGCGAGTGTCAACAGGACGACATCTGCGACGCGATCCGGATCTTCTACGACTCGCTCGGCGGCGCGAAGACGTACGCCAAGCAACCTTCCGAGGTGAAAGAGATCTGCCGGGGCCTCAAACGGTCCCTCATCCTCGAGCGGTTTCCCCGCGCGTCTCACCTCCGGCTCTGGCTCGAGGAACTCGAGTGGAGCTGATGCGTGGCCAATGTCACGGGCCACGATTGCTAATCGAACGTTGAGGGGTCTCGTTTCGTATTCTCTCTAGGACGGACGGCGCTCCGCCCGGGGAAGGAGCCCTCGATGTTGACCCACTACCAGACCCGCTTCGTGTCGGGACCGTTCATGCGCTGGCTTCGCCTTGCCGCGTGGGCCCTGCTACTTGCGATCGCGGTGATGCTGGCGCTGAGCCTGACCTAGATCGAATCCTCCACGGCGGGAGACCTCCGACCCGGGGTCAGTCGCCGTTCGATCTCAGGCCACGTGCGACGAGCATGCTCATTTCCAGCGCCTGCTCGTAGTTGAGACGTGGATCGACTTGCGATCGGTAGTCGCGCTTCAGGTCCTCTGCACTCAGCCCCCTGGCGCCACCGACGCATTCGGTGACGTCCTCGCCAGTCATCTCGAAGTGGATCCCGCCGAGGTAGGATCCGAGTTCGCGGTGGACGGCGAACGACTCTTCGATCTCGGCGAGGATCTTGTCGAAGTTTCGCGTCTTGATCCCGTCGGTCGTGGTCTCCGTGTTGCCATGCATCGGATCGCACACCCAGAGCACGGTTTTCCCGGTGCGAGCGACGGTGTCGACGAACGTCGGCAGGTGCTGTCGGACGTTTCCGGCGCCGAGGCGGACGATGAGGGAGAGTCGTCCCGGCTCGTCATTCGGATGGAGGACGTCGATGAGTTCGGTGAGCCACTCTGGGCTCATCCCGGGACCGATCTTCACCGCGATCGGGTTCCGGATCCCGCGGAAGTACTCGACGTGCGCGCCCCCCGTCTGCGCAGTGCGCATTCCGACCCAGGGCAGATGGGTCGACAGGTTGTACCAGCCGTCTCTGTGTGGGACTTCCCGGGTCTGGGCCTGTTCGTAGAGGAGCGAGAGGCCTTCGTGGCTCGTATAGAAGTCGACGCGACCGAGGGCGCCGAGCCGGATGTCCGCTACCGCTTCCATGAACCGGACAGACTCCTGGATCGACTCGACGATCCGCTCGTACTCCGCTGCCAGTGCGGAGTGCCTGATGAAGTCCAACTTCCAGTACTCGGGGTGGTGGAGGTCGGCGAACCCGCCGTCGGCCAGTGCACGGACGAAGTTCAGCGTCAGTGCGGCGCGCTCGTAGCCGCGGAGGAGAAGCTGCGGATCCGGCGTCCGGTCCTCCTTCGTGAATCCGATACGGTTGACCAGGTCCCCACGGTAGGTGGGGAGCGTCACGTCGCCGCGGCTCTCGACGTCGCTCGAGCGCGGCTTTGCGTACTGCCCCGCGATCCGTCCGACCCGAATGACGCGCTTCCGTGTCCCGTGGACGAGGATGAGCGACATCTGGAGGAGGATCTTGAGCTTCGCCGCGATCCTGCCGGAATCACACTCCTCGAAGCTCTCCGCGCAGTCTCCGCCCTGGAGTAGGAAGGCTTCGCCCTGCGCGGCCTTCCCGAGTTGAGTCTTGAGCGACTCCACTTCCCAGGACGTAACGAGCGGAGGGAGGGACGAGATCTCCCTCACCGTCCGGGCGAGCGCGTCCGCGTCCGGATAGTTCGGTTGCTGGAGAGCCTCCTTCGACTGCCAGGATTCGGGACCCCAGGCGGGAGTCCGTGGATCGGGCGAAAGGGGGCTACTGTCGGGCTCGAGTCGAGACATGCACCGTACCTCGGGAAGAAGTGTGATCGACCCAGTATAGCCGAACCACCGAGCTGCGTTGGCAGGCCCGATCCTTCGCCTACGAGGCCTCCTCCGACTACGCGTTCTCCGCTGCGAGCGAAGTCGCCTGCGCTACGAGCTCTCCGCTGCGCGCGAAGTCGCCTCCGCTACGAGCTTTCCGCTGCTTGCGACAGGTCCAATGCGCCGACGTTGTAAGCCTGCGCGAACCCTGCCACGAACCGTCCCTTCGTGGGGGTGATGCGGAAGAACGAGAAGTCGCCGAGTTGGAGGAGTCGGACTGCGTCCGGGAATCGCTCGAGGTAGAGAGACCTCGCGATCTCGGCGTCGTCATCCCGTGGGTCGACGCGCACCACCGTTCCCTGCAACGAGAGGCGCTGGAGGGTCTGTGGGTCACCTACCCCGGAGTCGGGCTCGGCGATCATGAAACCGACCTGGTTGTCCTCCTCGATCGCCCGCGTGTGGCGGGCGAGCCGACTGAGGAACAAGTAGAACGCCTGGAAGTCGGTCCGAACGGCGTAGGCGGCCAAGGTCACCTGGGGCCCTCCGTCCCGGATCGAACCCAAGGCCAACGTCCGTTGCTGCCGGACGAGCGAGCTCAGTGCCGTGAGCACCTTTGGATCCATGTCTTCTCCTCCTGCCCCGGTCGGCCGCCTGACGGCCGTCAGTTCCGGCTTCGGCGCTCCGATACGGTACCACCGCCGGCAGAACCATTCAGCCGGGAATCCCTTCTATCCTATTGGGCTACATCTATTTGACCGAAAGCCTGGGGGGAGGGCGCGAGGACGTGGGACGGCCCCTGTCGGAAGATGTTGCCCACATGGGGGAATGCTGACACCGAACGTTGACATTACATTTGCGATGGTGGTAATTTTCTGTCCAGTCGTGGGGCGGGGCATTCCCCTCACATCGTATTGAAGAGCACCAACGAATCATTGGGGGGAACACCGATGAAGAGGCTTCGTGTCATCGGGCTTGGAGTCGCCGCGCTCGTGATGAGCGTCTGCGCCAGCTCGGCCTGGGCCACCAGCTTTACCGTCTTCAGCAAGTTCGACGTTCAGGGCTACAACAACCTGAGCGGCTTCGACGCCTACCTCAACGACGCCTCCTACGGCGGTCACACCTCCGCATCGGGCGTCTGGTCGATCCGTGGCAGCCGTACCGACATCGAGGCCGGTGGCGATTGCGGGTCGGTCGCGGATTTCTACACGCACCGTGCGTGGTGGGCTGACGTGATGCCCGCGAACCGCGACATCTCCTTCGACTTCGACTACCGCGTGAAGCTGAAGGTCGGGAACCAGGTGGTCGCGAACCACACGTTCAACTGGAACGTGAGCACGGCGATGGGTCAGAACGGCCGCGAGCTGATGGTGGACATCGGTGCCGACCGTGACTTCGAGTTCGAGTGGGGTGGCAAGACCTACGTCTATACGATGTGGGGCGCGACCAACAATCAGAACGTCGACAAGTCGAACCCGCTCGCTTCCGATCGCGTCGACACGTTCGCCTACGACGACTTCGACGGCGACTGCTACGACTACTGGCGCTACGTCGACGACTCGTACTCGTGGGTCCTCGGCTGCATCGACGAGGAAGGCGTGAATCCGGTTCCGGAGCCTGCGTCTCTCATTCTGCTCGGCTGTGGACTCCTTGGTGCTGGAGCGTTCCGCCGCCGTCGTAGCTAGGCCGCACGACTAGCGAACTTTGGGGAACCGGCCTCCTTCGGGGGCCGGTTCTTCGCATTTTGGCGAAAGCGTTCGGCGCGGATCGCCGAGACGGTTCGGCCTCTCGGTGACGGCCGCCCGTCGGCGTGTCGGCTACGGGTCCGTGATCACTTCGAGGTGCATCGTGTCATGAGGATTGAGATGCGTGGCGCCCTCGGCCTGCGTGCCGGTTGCGCGGAAGTTCCGATCGCCGGTCGCTCCCCAAGCCTCGAGTAGGAAGAGAGCGATCACGGGAACGAGCCAGGCCCAACGTAGCCGGCGATCCTCGAGCGATCGCGCACGCCCCCTCAGCACGGATGCGATTCCCGCGACGGCGGAGGCGATCCAGAACGGGAGCACGATCACGCCGAGCCTCGCGTAGCCGAAGAAGAGCCCGGTGCTGATGAGTCCGGCGCCCGACAAGACGAGCGTCAGGAGGCACCACCGTCGCGCCGTTCCGCCGTCGAGGTAGGTCCGCGCGAGGCCGAAGAGCACGAGGGGAAACAGGATCCACATCGCGATCTTCGAGTCGGGCACGAAGAGATCGACTGGGCGGCGCACTCCGTCGAGTCCACCCGGGACGTCCCACTGCGTCCAGCCGAGGCTTCCTGCTTGAAAGAAGATCGTCCACTTCCGGAGGACCAAGCCGACGAAGTCCCCCGGATGGGAGCGGATCCAGTCGAATCCGATCCGGTATCCGTGGAGGAGGAAGTCGAGGTGTTGTGGGTCGGTCACTTCCAACGTCGCGGCATCCGAGCGCGAGGTGAGCGCGGTTCGAGAGAACGGGCCTTCTGCCGCTTCATTGTTCGCCAGCGCGAAGTTGAGGGGGCCGTACGCCGTGATCGGCACGAACGTCGGCAGAGGCTGTGCCATTTGGGATGCGAACTTCGCATTCACCGCGTCCAGAGCACGAGCGTTGCGGATGGTCCAGGGCAGGAGGACGAGGGCGAAGCCGAGCGCGACCACTCCCCAGGTGGCGAATCGCCTTCCTGATCCGACCAGGCCCAAGAGAAGGAACAGCGCGACTACCAGCACTCCCTCCGCGCGGGTGAGGGAGAGGAGTCCGAATGCGATGCCGAGCGTGGATGCGAGGAGCCAGCGCCGTCCGCTCTCATGGCTCTGCTTCTCGCGCTTCGGCTTTCTTCGCGACGCGTGCTCTTCCGATACATCGACGTTCCCTGCCGGGGAGAGAGGATGAACGAGAGACGTGAGGAGCAAGCAAGAGGTGAGCAGCAGGACGAGATAGAGGCTCTCCGAGACGGGCGCGATCGAGATCATGTAGAGCCCGAAGGAGTAGGTGGCTACGAGGGCGCTCGCGAGAGCGATCGCGCGGCTGAAGTAGCGCAGGAGCAATACGTAGAGAAGCGGAACGACGAGAGATCCGATGGCTGCGGTGCACGCCTTGACCGCGAGATGCGGGACTTGCGCGTCCATCGCCCCTGCGCCGACCAGCATGTGGATTCGCGAGAGGACGAAGGGCCAAAGCGGTGGGTGGAAAGGGATCCCTCCGTCGTACGGTACGCCGGCCAGGATGGAACGGGCGAAGTTGTAGAACGTCTCCGAGTCCCCCTCGTAGAAGATGGTGAATCCCCACGAGCGGTCGATGTTCGAGGCGAGGAAGAACATGCGGTGAGCGAAGGCGAGTGCCCAGAGGAGGGCGGCGATCCCGGCGTCGCGCCGGGTGGATACAAGGACAGACATGCGCGCAGTATAGCCGCTAGACTTCCGCCCAGGACGCGTTTCAGAGGGGGCTTCGATGAGACAGCATCAGGAGTTGATCTCGATCCACGCCGGTGGCCGCGGTCTGCACGACATCACAGGGCGGGTGGCGGAGATCGTCGACGCATCGGAGGTCGATCTCGGCATCTGCTCTCTCTTCGTGAGACATACCTCGTGCTCGCTCCTCATCCAAGAGAACGCGGATCCCTCGGCTCGGTACGATCTGGAACGATACTTCGAGCGGATCGCGCCAGAGAACGATCCAGCGTACACGCACACGATGGAGGGGGCGGACGACATGCCGGCCCATCTTCGGGCCGCGCTCACGCAGACGTCGCTCCAGGTGCCGATCCGGCAGCGCAGGCTGGCCCTCGGTACCTGGCAGGGCATCTACCTCTTCGAACATCGTCGCTCCACGCATCGTCGCGAGCTCGTCGTCCATGTCTTGGGTGAGTGAAGCGCGGACCTGATCTGCCACGACCTCACACACCGGCGATTTCCGACACGCCGCGAACCGCTGAGGATCGGCTTGCGTGGCGGGTGCGATCGCCGGGTGCGATCAGAGTGGCGGGTACGTAGTCATTCCGCTCGTTGCGATCACGCGATCGGAGCGGATGGCGTCCACCTTGTAGACGTACGAGGCGTTGGGGTCGAACGCCGGAAGTTCCTCGCGACGCATCATCGTCCGCGACGTGCCGATGTTCGATTTCACCGTGATCGTGTCCATCTTCGCGTTCATGAAGACGAGTCGGTAGAACTCGGCTCTGGACGATCCGTCCCAGCTGAACGTGAGGAACTCGTCGGTCACCTCGAGTCCCAAGTTCCGGACGTGTCCGAGTGAGGTGTCGGTCTCTTCCGGATTGGGATCGGTCGACTCGATCGTGGTGGGCGTCGGCTTCTCTGCCAAAGCCGCTCTGAGTTCAGCGTTCTCCGAGCGCAGCCACCACGCGTATCCGGCCAGCCCGACGATCAAGGCGAGGGGAAGGAGTTGGCGGAAGCCGACTCGCCCGAGCCGGTGGGGAAGGGGATCCTTCCGTTCGCTCTGCTGAGCGTTCTCTTCGCCGAAGTGTCCTTCCAGGAACCGCTCGAGGTCCGGGCGGGAGCTCGCCCAACCTGCGCGTTGGACCAACTGGGTGTCCGAGGGAAGGTTGCGATACGAGGTGTAGGCATCCTGTAGGGCGCGGCACTCGGGATAGGCTTCGAGGTAGTGGAGGTTCGGTTCGTCTCCCAGCACCTGGCACGGTTCCGGGCCGAGCTCGCTTCGCAGGAGGTCGAGTCGGACAGGTGTCTCTGTTGCGAGGTGCTCGAAGATCCAATGGTCGAGAAGACGTCCTTCGGGCACCGAGCAGAGGCTACGGCTCGCCCAGAGCAGCGTGTTCCGCGTGAGTTCCAGGGCTTTGTCCCGACTCCGGAGCCGGGAGAACGACCACAGGTAGACGTGTTCGACGGAGCGTCCCAGCAGCTCCCGCAAGACTCCGGTCCGTTCGCGGTCGGCCTCCCACCCGCGGGCAGCCAACAGCTTTTGCCGCTCCTCGGCGGGGTTCTCTCTCACTTCTCCGTCCATCGCCATCCCACGAGTCTACTCGATCCAGCCCGCATTTCTCCGCCCTCGATTCCCTAGGGTCCACCCGAGTCTGCTACCCTTCCGCTTTCCCCAGGAGGATTCGATGTCGAAGTGCGACCTTCCGCTCCACGGGTTGACCGTGGTCGTGGATACGGCAGGCCCCCGGGTCTATATCGGCAGGTACGACGTGGAGGACGACCGTGGTGTCCTCCTCCGTGATGTCGACGTTCGGGATTTGGACGCCGTGGACGCGAAGCCTGCGTACCTCGCCCGGACGGCGAAGTTCGGCGTCTTCAAGAACACGGACCACGTGAGGGTGCCGCACGAGGAGATCACCTCGATCCGGCGCCTCTCCGAAATCTCGCCGGAGGCCTAGGGTGCCCGGCCAGGCTCATCCCCTGCGTTGGCGGAGCCTGCTCTCGGCCTCCTCGATTCCGATTTCGCCGGACTTCAGCTGGGCGACGATGTCCTCCGCTGATTCGGGCGGGTCCCCGTCCGGCTTCTGGTATCCCAGCTGGTCCCACAGCTGTTCGAGGCGCGCGCGGGCCGTTGGGTAGCTGACCCCCAACTCCCGCTGCAGCTCGCGGATGTTGCCCCGCGCCCGGAGGAAGCCCTCGAGCAGGGCGCGGGTGGACTCGTCGAGCTGGCAGAATCGGCAGAGAGAGAAACGCCCCTCGATCCGGGTGCCGCACCCGGCGCACGTCAACGTCGTCACCCGCACTTCGCCCTGACACGAGGGGCAGGCGCGCGGCGACTCCGGAGGACGGGACCCGAGGGAAGTGTCCCGCCGACCGCTGGGTTCGACCGTCACGGCTTCGACCCGCCGGGATCCCGGTCGTCATACCAGTCGACGGTCCACGGATCGGGATCGTCGTCATCGAGATCCGCGCCGGGGGAAGGCTCATCCGGTGAGGTGCGGGCCTTCGGTGGGGCAGGCCGAGCGGTGGCATCGTGCCTGGGAACGTTCGATCCGCTGTCGCCCTCTCCATCCGATCCGGATCCTGTCCTATTAGAACGGCCGGTATCGGTGGGTTCGTCCCCGAACTCCGACTCCGATCCCGGGCCGGAGGCTGTTCCGTAGGACGATGCCCGAGAAGCGTTTGAGGCCTGATCCGCGTCGGGGTCGTCCTCCAGGTGATCGGCATGGACCCGGACCCAACCGGACAGCGCGTCGAGCTCGAGTTCCGACTTGCCTTCTCCCAGGACGACCACGCCCTTACGCCTCGTCTTGGAATCACTCCGCACCGCACCCTTGGGAAGCTGGAGCCGGCCTCCCAGTGTGGCTGCCGCGTGGATTTCGACGGAGGCTTCCTCGGTCGGGATGACGTCGATGTCGCCTCCCGTGGCCCGGACGGCGGCCGTGCCTTCCCGGAGGGCCAAGTCTCGAATGCGAACGGAGCCGCCGAGGGCGCGGATCTTGAACGGTGCCGAGGCTCCGAGTGCGCTGACGTTGCCACCGAAACTCTCGATCCGGAACTGATTGCCGAACTCGCTCAGGGTCACGTTGCCGAAGCTCCGGACCACGAGCCGAGCGAGGGTCGCAGGTACCTCCACCACCAGGGCAGACTTGGCCCAGGTGAGGATGTAGTCGCCTTCGTTCTTGTGGACCTCGACGGCGGATCCTTCGAGGACCCGCACCTGAGCACCCGGGATGCCCCGGACGGTGACTGCCCCGCCAGCGCTGCCGCCGCCGATGCTGACCCGGAACGCGGGCTGGATCCGGAGAGTGCCCCCTTCCGGGACCTCGAAGGCGCCGTTCTCGAGACGAACCAGCTCCGTCTCCGGGCGATGCTCGTCGAACACCTTCTGAGCCGCCCGGACGCCTTCCTGGGCGGCCGACTTCACGGCCCTGGCCGCGTCCTCGAACGCACGGCCCAGGTTCTCGGCGGCATCCTTCGCCGACTCCTTGGCGCGCCCGGCGCGTGGGTTCCCCGTCTTCGTCGCTCCTGCGTCGCCGTCGTCCAGTGCATCGAGAAGTCGAGCTCCGTCCTCTGGACTCACCTTGCCTTCTGCGATCATCTGGAGGATCTCGATCCGTGCTTTCGACATGATGTCCTCCCTGATGGGTCAGATCGTCAATATGACGACCGGAATTCACAAAATGGAAGGACAATTTGCGAATTGTTTAGTTCCAGGGAATTGCGCAGCGCGACCCGGCATATCGCATTGATATGGACTGATATAAACCAGAGGGGATGTGGCCGGGACGAGTACGAGGGGTCGTAGGCCGGTTCCGTCTGGAAGCCGATTCGACGATCCGGCGCCGAAGCTGGGGGGGCTCGACGACTCCACGAGCTCCGGCGCGACGCCGTCGTCGGGGTCGACCACGGCGCCGCGTCAAAGAAAACTACGAACGTAGTAGTCCGTTGCAGTGATACACGTTTGCTAGCGGACGCCGAACTATTTCAGTCTCGTCGGGCAGGTGCCGGAGCTGAGGCCTATGGCGACTCGCCCGACCCTTCACGCAGGCCTACTCCCGAACCCGTCTGCGGTACTCCAGCCCGATCGCGACTGCGATCGCGAGCCAGATCCCGGCGAGGACCAGGTTCACCCTGGCGAATCCCGCGGTCGAGAGCGCTAGCTGGTTGAGGCCGAGGTAGACGAGGAGGGCGGAGAGGACGTCACCCGCGCGGACGAAGAAGGTGTCGATCGCCTGCTTGGCCTTGTACTTCTCCTCACGAGTCGTCGGGAGGAAGAGCGCTTGTCGGACGGTGTTCTGGAGGGAGTAGTCGGTCGCGTTCTCCGCCGTCTTCGTCCAGCGGACGAGGGCGAGGCCCAAGGAGGCAAAGCCGATCAGTGCGTACCCGCCGAATGCGATGATGGGGAGGAAGAGGAGGGCGATCCGGACGCCGAGATACTTCAGGATTCGGGACACGAGGAATAGCTGAACGGTGAGTCCGATGATGTTCACGACGAAGAAGAAGTCGGCGTAGAACGCCCCGATGTGCGACCCGATCCAAGCGCCCTTCTCGTCGCCGACCAATCCGAGCGCGGTGGCGTTGGACTCGATCGTCTCCTTGACGATCCTCCCGAGGATGAACTCCCCGGTCGTGTTGACCCAGTTGAGGAAGAGCATCAGGAGAGCGATGAGGAGGAGGTACCGGCTGCGGAGTACCAGACCGAACGATCCGCCCTTCGTGAGCGGGGCCTCCTCGGACCCGGTCTCGCCTGTTCCGGCCGGGCCTTCCAGTGCGCTGCCCGCGCCCGCATCGCCATGGTCCGCTATCGCAGCTTGGGCGGGTTGCCGCTTCCGAGACTCCACCGTGTTGCTGAGGAGGAGGGAGAGAACGAGGATTCCGCCGGAGACGAGGAGTAGCTGGTCCGTACCGAGCGGTTCGATCAGTAGGTTGGTGATCTTGCTCCCCATCACCGCGCCGAGGGATGCGCCGAACGCGACGATGGCGAACAGCCGCTTTCCTTGTTCCGGCGTGTAGACGTCGTTGGCAAACGACCAGAACTGAGCCGGCACCATCAGGTTGAAGACCCCGACCCAGAGGTAGAACCCGAGCCCGAGGGCGAGGCTGCCCGTCTGCATCGCTTTGACGGCCAGGTAGAAGAGGACGAGGTTGCCCGCGAAGAACAGGGTGACGGTGTTGATCAGCTGGCGACGAGGGACTCGGCTGGCGAGCCAGGCATAGAGAGGTACCGCGCCGAGGAGAAGGATCGCCTGACCGGCTGCGGCGTAGCTCTTGAACTCCGCGCCCCGGGGAGCCGCGAGGATGAGGGCCTCACGGACCGGCTTGATGATGTAGTAGGCGGTGAGGATGAGGAAGATGTTGAGAGTGAGCAGGAGGACGACGCTGCCTTCCCCCTTCCGGACCTCGGTGAAGAGACCGAGGAACTTCTCGAGCGGTCCTTTGGATTCGGCGCCACCGGCGGCGAGAGACTCTGGCATGACGTTCCTTTCATGGTCCTGTTCGCGGTCCTGCCCGCGGTTCTGCCCGCGGTACCGTCCGGTTCTGTGCGGTTCGCTCGGTTCCGGGGGTCAGCGCTCGATCCGGATCGTGCGGCCGCTGCGGGGGGAGAAGTAGGCGAAGACGCTCTCGGACCACCCCTTGTGCCGACGGACCTGTGCCTCCATTGCGAGGAACGGTCGTTCCTCGTCCGGATCGCCGAGCGTCGAGAGGATCGGTTCGTCGAGCCGAAGCTCCGTTCCGGAGGACGTGGTCCAGTCGGTCCAACCTGCGGACTCCCCGTTCTCGTCCACGCGTGCGACCCGCATCCGGTAGACGGGGACATTGTGCGGGAAGATGTTCCGCTCGCCAGCGAGATCGCGGAAGCGGATGACCTGCACCGGTCCGCCCAATGCATCGCCCTTCTGCTGAGCGGCCGCGGACGACGCGTTCAGCGTCCGCCCCGTCCGCCCGTGCTGCTCCGTGGATCCGTGTGCCGCAGACTCTGGCTCGGGGCCGGACCAGGACCAACCCAACGCGAAGAAGTCCAGCGCGGGCACCTCGGTGAAGAGGCTTCTCCCGATCGCGTCCCGTCGGCCTTTGAGTGTTTCGGCGACGAGTTGGGTCGCCTCCGGTTCCAGATAGCCTGCGCTCTCGACGATCGCGTCGATCTGCTCGTCGGTGAACGCGGTGATGATCTTCGCGGCCCAGTAGCCATCCTCGCCGGTGCGGTTCGCGAATGCGGAGTTCGGCTGGAGCGGCTTGAACTCGATCGGGTCGTAGGTGCGGACGTCGAAGTAGCCGACTTCCGTCACGTTCTCCGAACGGGTCCGCGTGCGCCAGACGCTCTCGTGGAGCCCGAGCGAGAAGAGCCGACCGCCCAGGGCCGGGAAGTCGACGGTGTACTCGTAGCCGTGTCTCGGTTGTGGGCCTTTCGCGCCCGAGCCGAGCGTGCTCGCGAAGTCGATCAGGTAGTGCTTCACGAACTGCCTGCCGTCTTCCTCCACGTACATGTCGAGCGAGTTGTGCTGCTTGGTGTCGAAATGGTTGAGCCACGATGCGAAGAGGTAGAAGCCGCGTAGCGAGCGTCGGTCTTCGTGCGGAATCCGGTCGTTCGGATCGTCGGGGCGTTTGCCGTGGTAGTTGAAGGGGCCGATCGGCCTCCCCGAGAGGAACTTGCTCGAGATCGCGAACCACTCCCCGTTCGGCAGCCGATCGACTGCGTTCAGGATCTCGTCGATGTCCTCGTCCGTCATGGGGCGACGGCTTCCGTCCGCCAGCTTGATCTTGACGCCATCTCCCAAGACGAGGTCCGACCGCCTGAACCGGACGGTGACGTCCTCGGGCACGTTGTATCCGGCGTCGTGGAGGATCTTCCCGCAGACGACTCCTGCGCACGTCGTCATCCCGAGATAACCCTTGGGATCGAACTTGATGAGGTACGTGTCGCCCTTCGCGTCCTTGATGTTGAAGCCCGGGGTCACGCCCTGGGTCTTCGCGCTGACGATGGTCCACGGGCCGGACCGGTCGGGGCCGGTGCCGCTCCCCGCGCCCCGAGCGGCTTCCTCCGCAGTCATCGGGAAGAGGCCGATCCGGTTCGTGAACCAGGTGCTGTTGACGACCTCGCCGAGCGCGTTGATGTCGTCGGCCTCTTGGACGTGGTCGCCTCCGAACGCCGTCCCGACACGCCGGACCAGGCGGGTCGGATCGAAGAGACGATCGGCGGGGAGGAGGACCGTGTCCTCGATGCTGTCCCAGATGATGTTCGGCTCGCGTTCCGACGGCTCACCGATGGATGCGTCGTCGTCGTCCCACCAGATGACGGGTTCGTCCTGAAGGGTGAGCGCGGGCGCGGGCGACACGCAGACAGCCACCCAACCGATGCAGAGCAGGCAGACGGCAAGAGGCCGGCCGGACAACCCGGCGAAGGGCCGGCCGGATGTTCCGGCGAGAGGAAGCGCTGTTCGCTTCCGTCTATCTGAGTGCCGACTGATCGCGGCCATTGAAGAGGCCCCCTCCTGCGTACTGGAAGATCTGGTCGCTACTCAGCCGGAAGACGAACTCCTCCTGGCTCCAGGCGAACTCGATCCGTCCGACGAAGTCGTTGTTGCCGATCACTCGGATTCCACCGCCGTAGGACACCTGGAAGCGCCTCGGGATGATCTGCTCGAAGTCACCGAACACCTGTCCGATGTCGGAGAGAAGGTAGGCATCGAGCCCCACGCCATTCACGTGGTTGTCGACCCAGATCGGCCAGCGGTACTCGAAGGACGCACCGATCATTCCCGCGTCGCGCCAACGGTAGTCGCGGAACCCGCGGAAGAGGTCTGGCTCGTCGTTGGTGAGTAGGCGTTGGAACGGGATGTCGTCGCGATCCTCGTCGATCCAGTTGAGGTAGCCGCGCGCGGCGAGCGCTCGTTCGGTGAACCAGAGCCCGATGAAATGCTCGAGGTCGATCCGGTAGCTCCAATACTGCGCGGGCAACTCGTCGGTCGTGGAGGCGAAACGGGCCGCGCGGAATCGGTGGATGCTCCCCGTCTCGGGGCGGCGGGTCGTGTCGGTCGCGTCACGGACGAGTGAGATGCTCCAGGTGACGCCTTCGGATCGAGCGCCGTATCCATAGGGAAGGTCGTCCGCGGCTCCGCCGAACACGTCGACCAGTGCCGGACTGTGGTCGTGGTGCGGAAGCCTCGTTCCGACTGATGAGTAGAGCCCGCTGAGCTCGATGCGGGCCTTCTCCGTCACGACCTGGTTGAAGGTGACTCCGCCCCAGCCGATCTCCTGGGAGAAGAAGCTCTCGTTCGCTTCTTTGCTGTTCGGGCCGAGGCCGAAGTACCGGGAGTTTCGCCGGAGCCGGTATCCGCCGCCCATCTCGATGGTGGCGTCATGGCCGACTCCGTAGATCGTGCCGAGCGTGGCCTTCTTCTCGCCCGTCGACGTGAAGAGCGTCCGGATCTTGAGCCGGTTGTCCGGGCCGAAGAACTCGTTGTGGAACACCGAGACTCCGGCACCGAAGCCCGAGAGGCCACCCGCCTTGAACGACGCCATCGCGCCGTAGGGAATCGGCTTGGGGCCGAGGACCTGGCCGAGCCAATGGATGAATCCGCTGTTCTCGAGATAGACGTAGGACGCACCGATGCCCGACGTCACCATGTGGATGGGGAACTCGACGACCCGGTAAGGGACGAGGAGCGGATACTCCCAAGCCGGGCGCGGGGCTCCATCGAACTCCGTCTGGGTCGAGTCGGAGGGGGCAGGGATCGGCCCCCAGTAGCTCTCTCCGGTGCCGTCCATCGGTGTTCGGCCATCCGGCGTTGCCTCGGAGGCCTCAGCCGCACTGAGGAAGAGGGACAGACACGAAACGACCGTGATCCAGAACCCCGCTGCCGGACCGAAATGCGGCTTCCTCTTGCGGCGGACTCGATCTCGTTCGATCTTCTCGGTCATGCGGCGGAATCCTCGTCTCCAGTTTGTGGCGGGGAAGACGTGACGGATCTGGAGGCTACCCCAGGGAGGGCGGAAGGTGAACCGGCAACCGAGAGACAGGGCGATCCGGAGGGGCACCGTGTGGTTTCTCCTCATCCTCCTCTCGTGGGGCCCTCTCGGGTTCACGTGGCCATGGGACGCAACGGGGCCGTGGCCGGATGGCTCGGACCTCCCCCTCACTCCACTCGACCGGCCGCAGGTCGAGGAGGTCGTCGCGGAAGATGCCGCCAACGTCCGCTACGCGGTCTTCGGGGACCAGCGGGCGCTCGCGGATGGGGAGTGGCAGGATCTCGTGGCGGCTGTGGCCCAGCTCCACCAGTCTGATCCGATCGACTTCGTCATCGACACCGGGGACATCGTCCAGGACGGACGTCACTCCGACCAGTTCGAGTTCCTTCGCGGAATCCTCGAGCCGATCGACGACCTGCCCTACCTCGTCTCCGTAGGGAATCACGAGACGAAGAACAACCTCGATCCGTCGGCCAGATTCCATACGTCGATCTTCCTCGGCGGAATGGACCCTGCGTTCACCGCGGACCGGTACTACTTCCGCAAGGACCTCGCGAACACCCGCTTCCTCTTCCTCGACTCGAACGACCTCGTCTACGGCGACGATGGCGCAGGGATCGGGCGAGAGGAGCCGGTTGCGGGAAGCCGCGCGGCCGCGCAGATGCACTGGCTCGAAACCCAGCTCACGCACCCCGAGCCGCCCGGCATGTCCACCGTGGTGGTGATCCACCATCCGTTCGTCCAGACGTCCAAGAAGCACCAGGAGGCGTCGATTGCGCTCTGGAACTACGGCGCGAAGGGACGGAAGCTCCGGGACCTGTTCCTCGAAGGCGGAGTCGACCTCATCCTGGCCGGCCATACCCACACCTATGAGCGGTTCCTCTTGGAGAAAGACGGTCACCGGATGCACCTCCTCAACGTCTCCGGTCGGCCCCGGACGTCGTTCCTTTGGGTCGGTGACGGTGCGCGGCGTCCGAAGGACATTCGCGGTGAAGAGAGCGAGTGGTTCGAAGAGGAAGGGTGGGACTTGGACGGATGGACCGTGACGCAAGAGGCGGTCATGCTCGAGGACGAGGAGGATCAGTTCGCGCTGATCGAGTCGTCCCAGGGCGGCCCGGTCACGCTCGAAGTACGCCTGCTCGACGACGACGATCCGAGCGGTACGAAGCTCTTCGAGAGCGTCGTCTTGAAGTGAGCGCGCCGACGGGTTCGCGCTCGGTTTCGGCGCGGTCCATGTGCGTGGTCTGACGGGACGCGCCCGCGCCTGACTTCAGCGTGTGAGCTGCTCTGCGCCACTCGGGCGGCCGACGACGACTGCGGTCGCCATTCCGAGGAACAGCCCCGTTTCGACGATGCCGACTCGCGAGAGAAGCTGCTCGTGCAGTGCCTTCGGGTCCTCGATGCCGCCTCGGCTCCGGAAGTCGAGGTCGAGTACGTAGTTGCCTTCGTCTGTTTGAAACACCTCGCCGTCGAAGAGACGCCTCAGTTGCGGCTGGACTCCCAGGCGCTCCAGGAACGGGATGTGTGTCGTCCATCCGAACGGGACGACGTCGATCGGGAGCGGGAACGTTGCGCCGAGGCGGGGCGCCAACTTCGAGTCGTCGACCATGATCACGAGTCGGCGAGACGCTTGCGCCACGATCTTCTCGCGAAGGAGCGATCCGCCGCCGCCTTTGGTGAGGTTCCACGCGGGGTCCACTTCGTCGGCGCCGTCGAACGTGATCGCGATCTCTTCCGGCACATCGTGCTTCGGTAGCAGCGGGACGCCCAGCTCACGCGCCAACGTCGCCGTGCGTACGGAGGTCGAGACACCTACGATCTTCCTGACCCGGCCGTCCTCCAGTCTGCGGCCGAGCTCGCGAACGAAGAGCTCGGCGGTGGATCCCGTACCGAGGCCGATGACGGCGTCACTGGGAACGAGGTCTGCGGCGGCGATTGCGGCGGCTTCTTTTGGCGACATCTGGGATGAACTCCAATGAATTCCAAGGCGATCCCGGCCTGGTGCGAAAGGACTCCTCGATTCGGCGGCACGGGAAGGACTCCTCATTTCGTCGGCACAGGGTAGCACTCTTCCGCCGTTGCCGGTGGGATCGCAAAGCAGATCCCGGTACCCTCTCTGCTGGACTCGACTCCCGAAGCCTGGGAGAAAGGAACCGCGATGCGTGCCACCTTCCGTCTCCTCCTCGGTCTCTGCCTGCTCCCGCTGCTCGTCGGCACTGTTCCGCGGGGCGAAGCGAATGCGGCAGGACCGGTCGGTGGCGTAGAGTCGTTCCAAGGGTATGAACTGCCGTCGATCGATCCGTACGAGTCCGAGATTCCCGGGCTCAGCCCGCTCGCGACGGAGACGTTTCGCGACGCGCTCTTCCGGATGGGTGTGAAGGAAGAAGAGCTCGGGTATGACAAGCGCTGGGCCGAGGACGATACGTTCCGTCTGGCCGTAGTCGAGGGCCTGCTCGACGATCCGACGGCGCTGCCCGGCTTCCAATCGACCCTGGTACGTTCGATTCGGGAGCGCGCCGGCCAGCCTCTCGGGCTCTTCGGACAGCTCGCTCGTCTTCTCGCGGTGGATCCGTGGGCCATGCGTGTTCGTGAGCCGAAGGAGCTTCTACCGGCCCACTTCCTCGAGGAACTCGAGTCCGCATCCGCGGGAGATGGCGTACGCCGGGTAGCCAATGATCTCGAGAACGCTCGGGGCGACGGCTCCTGGTACGGTGAGATCGCAAGCCGGAGCGTCCAAACCTTCGATCCGGATCGGGAGGTCGCAGCGATCGTGCGCTGGCTCGGGTCCGGTCAGGACGATCTCGATCACGCATTCGCCAAGGTCGAGAGCCGACTCCGCACGCATGTGCTCATGAGTGCGGTGGCGCAATGGGGAGGCGAGAATGACCCCACGGACCTCGCTCGGAAGGGAGAACTACATCGCGAGTTCGGCGCGCCCGTCGATACGACCGTCGACATCGAGTCGGATTGGATCCTCGACGCTGCTGCAGCGGTGAGGCGCGATGAGCTCCTCTCCGCGGGTGGTGCCGTTCTTCGCGTATCGATGGACACCGCGCAGCTCACGGCGCGGATGGTTCGGAACCGCTCCATGCGGAGGCCGGGTCCGAACTCTGCCTCTCCGATCGATCCCTCGTTCGAACCGCTTCAGGCCAAGATCCAGGGTGAGATCCTCGCCGCGTGGCCGAGCCAATGGGGCTGGATCGTCATCGGGAGCGACGACGACAACGTCTACCCCGCGGACGTGCTCGACGAGATCGTCGTCCTGGGAGATGCCGGAGGGAACGACGTCTACCGTGGCCGCGTCGCATCCGCCGTTGGTCAACTCCACCGGTCGCTCTCCGTCCTCGTCGACCTCGCTGGGAACGACGTGTACGACGCGGGCGGCAGGTCGTACGCGGTTGGAGGGGCGGTCTTCGGGTGCGCGGCGTTGGTCGACCTCAACGGCGATGACACGTACATAGGTGCGACGGGCTCACTCGGCGCCGGCTACTTCGGCGTCGGTGCTCTTTATGACGGGGGCGGCGCCGACAGGTTCGAGGGGGCCACTCTCACCGAAGGTGCGGGAGCGTTCGGGGTCGGACTCCTCGTGTCGATGTCCGGAACTGCGGCTCCGGAACGGAAGGACGTCGAGCGAGATCTCGCATACGACGAAGGCATCATCCCCGTGCCGAGGACGGGCTCTCTTCCGATCCGCTACGACGAGAACGACGTCTACGTCGCGCAGCTCAGCGCGCAGGGGTTCGCCTCCACGCATGGCGTCGGTCTTCTCTATGACGACGCTGGAAACGACATCTATCGGGCGGGAGGACGCTATCTCCACGAGCCTCTCCTGCCGAACGACTTCCAATCTCTATCCCAGGGATTCAGCATCGGATTCCGTCCACGAGCGGCGGGAGGGGTCGGTCTCTTGATCGACGAGCAGGGAAACGACTACTACGACGCCGAAGTGTTCGCCCAGGGCGCGGGATACTGGTACTCGCTCGGACTTCTCTTCGACGGTGCAGGGAACGATCGGTACCTCGCCACACAGTATGGACAGGGTGCGGGCGTCCATCTCGGAGTCGGTTCGCTCTGGGATCGGGGCGGGGACGATCACTACGTTTCCAAGAACGGTGTCGTGCAAGGCACGGCGCACGATCTCTCCGTGGGGCTACTACGCGACGAGAGCGGCAACGACTTCTACGCGGTGAGCGGCGGCCAGGGTGTGAGTCTCAGCAACTCGTTCGCGCTCTTCCTCGACGAGATGGGAGACGATCTCTACGCCACGTTCGAGGGAAGTCGAGGCTACGCACGCTTCGGTCGAGGGTTCAGCGGAGCCGCCGTCTTCCTCGATCTGGAAGGGAACGACCACTACCCGGCCGAGACCGATGCGGCGAACGGGCGCGAGTGGCGCACCAGCCACTACACCCTAGGAATCGATCTGGATCGAGACGTCATCCTCCCTACCGAAGACGTTCCGGAGATCGTCCTCACTGCGGACGACTCGACCCGTGCGATCGACGAGCTGTTCGAGACCGCATCGCTCTGGGAAGTCGGGAGCGCGCGCGAGAAGGTCCGTCGCGCGCGACTTGCACTGGTCGCCCGAGGGATGCCCGCGGTCGAGTACGCAGTGGGCGCGACAGGGCCTTATGAGGACGGAGAGCCGCTCCTCACCGACCAGGGGCTCGTCTACCGGACGCTGCAGGAGCTCGGGAACGCGTACCCGGATTCTCTCGGCGTCCGTCTGCTTCCACGACTGACCGATCCCGAGGAGCAAGTGCAGCGAAACGTGATTGCACTCCTCGGCGACATGAAGTGGAAGCCAGCGCGGGAGCGGCTCGAAGCCATCCTCGCCGATCCTGGGGCGACCAAGCAGTACACACGAACGATCCAGGCACTGGGGAAGATCCGCGATCCGGAAGCCGCCCCATCGATCCGTCCCTTCCTTGCGGACTCGCTCGAGAGGCGTCGGATCGTTGCGGTGGAGGCGCTCAAGTTCCTAGGCGACGACGCCTCGGCAAAGGCGTTCGTCGGACGACTCTCCGATCCGTACTTCACGGTTCGGTCGGCTGCGATGTCCGGTCTCGTCGCGTTCGGCGAGGCTTCCGTGGAGCCGCTCGTCGATGCGCTACGGAAGGCACCGAAGTCGACGCCGCCGAACGGTTCGTTCGACCGCGTCCACGCGGTCCTCACGCTCGGGTCGATCGGGGGATCGATCGCGGACAGCACGTCGGCAAGTGCAGTCGAGACGCGCGAGCGAGTGAACGGTGCGCTCTGGACTGAGCTCGAACGTGCTTGTGACGCGCTCCGGCAAGCTCAGGCGACGACAGCAGCCTCGGCGTCGGAATCGGCAGAGACGCCGATGCCGATGCAGCTGCAGGAGCGGACGGACACCGAGGGCGATTCCACTTCCATGCCCGCGAAAGACCGCGTGGTTACGGTAGGAACGCCCGCCGTCGATGCCGCGGCCCTCGCTTCTGCTGCTCTGGACGGACTTCTTCGCTCGAAGGAAGCCGGCGTGGCGGAACGCGCCGAGACGATGATCGCGGGGATCGAAGCGCCGCTGCTTCTTCGAACGTGGGAGCGGCGGAAGTAGGGCCGTGCGAGTCGAGTCGACGGAGGAACGACTACTTTGGGAATGTCACCGTACTTCCAGGATCTCCGCGAGAAGGTCGGCGATGCACTCGTGCTCGCGCCCGGTGTGGCCGCTGTCATCCGCGATGAGGACGGACATGTCCTGCTCCACCAACGGGCAGATGGTGGTTGGAACCTTCCCGGTGGCGCGATCGAACCGGGCGAGACCCCAGCGGCGGCGATCGTTCGTGAGATCCGAGAGGAGACCGGACTCAGTGCCATGCCGACGCGGATCCTTGCAGTGCTCGGTGGGGAAGAGTTTCGGATCACGTACCCGAACGGACACGTGGTGGAGTACTGCGTGACCGTGTTCGCATGCGACGTCGAGCCGCGGACCGCACCGTTCGTCCCCAACGAGGAGTCAAAGGAGCTTCGGTACTTCGGGCCGAGCGATCTGCCGGACCTCGGGCTTCCTTACCTTCCCACCATGCTCTTCGGAGACGTGGACCCGATCCACGCGCGGTTCCAGCGGTTGCAGTCGCCCTGAGTCTGCCCGGAATCGGACGCGATTTCTCGGCGATCCCTCACGCCTTGGCGCGTGGTCCGCGACCTAGTCTACGTCGCTGCGGATAGGGATAGACGTCCGGGATCTCCCCCGCCTCGTGCCGCACCTGGAGATTGCGCCAGAACTTCGTGTCCAGGAGATCGCGGTGGTGGTCGAGGAATGCGCCCATGAGGTGCGGCGGGATGCCGAGAAACTTGGAGAACTCTTCGGGGAAGATGTCGTTCGGACCGACGGAGTACCACGGTTCGGCCGAGAGTTCGTCCTCGATCGTTCGGGCTTCCGGGATCTTCCGGAAGTTGCACTC
This sequence comes from Candidatus Eiseniibacteriota bacterium, assembly GCA_020633975.1. Classification (GTDB taxonomy): domain Bacteria; phylum Eisenbacteria; class RBG-16-71-46; order CAIMUX01; family CAIMUX01; genus JACKCR01. Next base: position 103,546 of record JACKCR010000004.1, read on the forward strand.
GGTGAGGAGGCAGAGCTCGTCGTAGTCGTAGAAGACGACCCGCCGGTGCCTGGTCACGCCGAAGTTCTTGAGAAGGAAATCACCGGGGAAGATGTTGGCCGCGGCGAGCTCCTTGATCGCGTTTCCGTAGTCGACGACGGCTCGTTTCGCTCGTGCGTCGTCGACTTCTCGGAGATAGAGGTTGAGCGGCCGAACCTTGCGCTCCGTATAGAGGAAGTCGATGCTGACGAACTCCTCGTCGATCCGCACGCTCTGAGCGGTCTCGGTGCGGAGTTCCTCCAGCAGCTCCGGAGCGAAACGGTGCTTCGGGAACTTGAGATGCTGGAACGACTGCGCCTCGACCAACCGCCCCACACGGTCCCGCTCGAAGACCATCCGGTAGCGCTGCTTCACGTGCGCCGGCGTCATCGTCTTCGGATAGGCGAACCGGTCCCGGATCAGCTTGAAGACGAGGTCGAAGGAGGGAAGGACGAAGACGAGCATCACCATTCCGCGCTCGCCCTCCGCTACGACGAACTGATCGGTGGAACTCTCGAGATGACGCGCGAGACGGCGGTAGACCTCCGTCTTCCCGTGCTTGTAGAAACCGACCGAGAGATAGAGTTCCGCCGCGGTCTTGCGCGGAAGGATGGATTGGAGGAACAGCACGAGTTCGTCCGGGTCGGCTGTCTCTACGGAGAAGTATGCGCGCGTGTAGCTGAAGAGGATGCTCGCCTCGTCCTCCTCGAGCAGCACGGCATCGACGAAGACGCCGTCCTCTTCGTGGAGGAGCGGAAGGATGAACGGGAAGACGGCTTCGTCGCAGTAGAGTCGGCCAACGACGTAGGCGTGCTTCATCCGGTAGAACACGGACCCGAGCAGTTCGATGCGGGTGAGGGCCGTATCCGGAAGGAGATCTTCGATGTGGTTCTGGATCCTCTGCGCGACTCGGTCTGCGTCGCGATCCGCGTTTACCCAGGGCGCATCGAAGCGGAAGTCGTCCAATACTCGCCGGACGAGAGCGCATACGGCGTCGGTCGGGGAGCCGTCGTCGGGTGGATCGGATGTGGATCGACTCAGGAACTCGTCGATCTCGTAAGTGCGATAGAGATCGGGTGGGAGGGTGCGGTCCGCAAGGGTCGAGTCGATCGAGGAGAACTCGATCCGCGGGTTCACGCCGTCGGTTTCGAAGATGCGTCGGGTGATCGAGTTGAAGTAGGTACGTGCGATCTGTGGATTCGGCCCCTGGTCGGCGAGATCGGCGAACCGGTCGCGGACCTTCGTCCAGATGTCCTCGTTCCGGCGTTCCGCTCCCAGGAGTTCGCCCAGGACCGCGATGACTCTCCCGATCGCTTCCGGGTAGATCTCGAGCCGCTCGACCAGGTCTGACTCGCAGCCGTGCCAGTCCCGCGCCTCGAAGCGACGGCGCGACCGGCTCGTGATCTCGCGGAACGCCTCCAAGTAGGCGAGGAACGAGGCGTGGGCGATGGTGGCCCCGCTCTCGACGTGTTCGGTTGCGGTCATCGGTACCTCTCCGCCCCAAGGGGATTCCGGACGGCCTGATGATAGAGGAAACTCGGCATCGATCCGGACTTTGGTTGCGGTATCCTCGAAAGGTTGGAGTCTGCCACCTCGTTGCCACGCGCGTACTTCTTTGCGACCGTGGTTCCAGGAGGATTCGTCATGGCACCGAACGAACCGACCAAGAACAGGCCGCTCCCGCCCCATCTGCGCCCGGGGGCGATCGACGAACAGCTCGCAGAAGCGGTTCGCAAAGGGGAGTTCGACGACCTTCCCGGCAAAGGGCAGCCTCTCCAAGGGCTCAACGACGACCCGCTCTGGTGGGTGAAGGACAAGCTGAAGCGTGAACAGGCTTCCTTCCTGCCCCCAGCTCTCGAACTCCGGAGGGATGTCGAGGCTGCCCTCACCGAGATCCGTTCGGCGCGGTCCGAGATGCGTGCTCGGGAGATCCTGGTCGAGATCAACGAGAAGATCCGGAAGACGAATGCGACGATCACGTCCGGCCCGCCGTCGAACCTCGTGACGTTCGACGTCGAGTCCACGATCGAGCGCTGGAGGAGTGGCGAGCTGTGACCGTTCTCGTAGGCCGATGGCAGATGGAGTCCGATCCCGGTGAGGATCTGAGTTTCGACTGGGACTCCGCCGGCGGAATCAACGCCTGGGCGGCCGCTCATCCCGGGGCCGGCGTGTACGAGGCGGACCGCACGTATCCCGGTCCGCGCATCCTCAAGTTCGACGAACACCTCGATCGCCTGGAGGCGTCAGCGCGGAGAGAGGGCCTGCCGTTGGACGTGGATCGCGACCGGTTTCGGTCCGTCCTCCGCGAGCTCGCGGAAAGAGCGGTCGCCGCGGCAGGTGGCGCGCTGACGGATGACTCGGTGCGGTTCCTCGTTCGCGTCCCTGAGACTCGGCCGCACGAGATCGAGTTCGTCGTCGAGCCGTTCCGTCCCCCGGCGCCGGAGCTGTACGAGCGCGGCGTGTTCTGCGCGACCATGAGTGGAGCGAGACGAGAGCATCCGGAGGCCAAGACCAGCAGCTGGATGTCCGACCGTCAGGCGTTCACTCTGCCGGACGGCGCGTTCGATGGGCTGCTCGTCTCGGAGAGGGGAGAGATCCTGGAGGGCGCCACGACCAACTTCTACGCGGTCGTGGATGGAGAGCTCTGGACCGCCGACGAGGGGATCCTCTTCGGGATCGCGCGCCAGATCGTCATCGAAGTGGCTCCGACCGTTCTGCCCGTTCGGCTCCAGCCCATCCATATCGAGACGGAGCTACCGAAGGTGTCGGAAGCGTTTCTGACCAGTAGCAGCCGGGCCGTCCTCCCGATCTGCCGGATCGACGACACGGAGCTCGGGCCGCGGGGACCGGTGACGGACCGGATCGCCAGGGCCTACCGGGACTGGGTCGACGCGCATCTTCGGCCGCTCTGACTCAGCCGTTCGACAACACTGGACCCGACGACCGGGTGGAGTAGACTCAGAGGTCCTCGGGGGAAGAGTCGGGGGTTCAGGCTCGGGAATGCACGCGTAGGGAGCGCATCATGGCCAAGAACGTCCTGGGAGGAGATCTCGAGATCTGCAGCGGACGCCCGATGACCGGATTCTACCGGGACGGGCGCTGCCACACAGGTACCGGTGACATCGGTGTCCATGTCGTCTGCGCCCACGTGACCGAGGAGTTCCTCGAGTTCTCGAAGCGGATGGGCAACGATCTGTCGACGCCCGTACCGGCGTTCAACTTCCCCGGCCTCAAGCCGGGCGATCGCTGGTGCGTGTGTGTCGCGCGCTGGAAAGAAGCCCTCGACGCAGGAGTGGCGCCTCCAGTCGTGCTCGAGGCGACGCACGTGTCGGCGCTCGAGTTCGTGACCTTGGACGATCTCACCTCACACGCGGCGACGGACCGGCGGTAGACGGAGGAGGTGGAGAGAGGCGTCTGGCCGTCTCGGCTGCGCGAACTTCGAAATGAAGTGTTCCGCTCGCTCGAGGCCCTGCCACCGACGCAGCTTCTAGTCGGGATGCGACCTCGTCCTACTTGCCCCTACGACGAACTTCGAGCTCCACGGTGACGGTCGAGTCTTGGTCGAGGTTCTCGGCGGTCCGCACGCGGTCCTTCTGCGGCACGAGATAGCAGCCGTCCTTGGGGAAGAGGGATGTCTCCCAGCTCGTCTTCCCGATTCTCGCCGTCACCGGGATCATGCCCCATCCGTAGGTGACAGCCTTCGAGACTTCCTTGAGGTCCGCGCTTTCCTTGGGAGGAACCTTCACGAAGAAGTAGGGAGACGGGCCCCTCCAGAAGATGACTGTCTCGGTGAACTCGATGGGCAAGGCGAACCTCCCTCGGCAAGAAGTCCCATCCTGCGACGTGTCGCTGGAGCGGCGCAGTCGATGCTGCGCCCAGAACCGCACGCTCACTCCGTTCGGATGACGCCGCGATCACGATACTCGGGCGAAGGATAGCGCACTAGGTCGGTCAGCCGTGCGACACGGCTCCGTTGACATTGCCCGCAGTTGGATCTGGTCGTGTTCTCTGCTGAGTTTCTGGGATCCGATCCGGCGGGCTGTCACGACTACGACAACAACGGGGCGACGAACCTCGGTGACTTGGTTATCTTCTCTCCGGCCTTCGTGAACCCGAACCACTGCGAGTGAGCGCCCCATGGACTGGATCAAGCCGCACTACACGAAGCAGAGCGAACTCGTCGGGGTTGCGGAGATCCGTTCCAGCCACGAGCGGATCGCTCAGCAGCTGCACGACTTCATCGCCGGGCAGGGCCGCGCGCGCCGACTGCTCGAACTCGGAGCCGGCGCATGTGGACTCGCCGCGGCCCTCACTCGACACGGGTACGAAGTCGTCGCGGTCGAGTTCAATCCACACGACATCGAACTCGCGCGGAAGTTGGTAGGGGAGCATGGGGTCCAGGGCATCGATGTGGTCGAAGCCGACTTCTACGAAGTGGAACTCGAAGGACGGTTCGACGTCGTCTACTACTGGGACGGATTCGGAGTAGGGGAGGACGCGGACCAGAAGCGACTCCTCCGCCGGATCGGAACCGAGTGGCTCGCGGACGGCGGTTACGCCCTCATCGACGTGTTCAGTCCATGGATCTGGCTGAAGAGAACGGGTAGCTCCTACGAGTTCCGCGCCAACGACGGGACGACGTGGAAACGGAGAGTGGAGTTCGATGCGGTGAACAGCCGTTTCGTCGATTTCCTCAGTCCGCTCGACGGACGCCCGACCCAGCTCTCTCAGACGATCCGCACCTACTCCGTGCCCGAGTTCCTCCTGCTCACCGAAGGAACGGGAACTCGAGTCGACGCGATCTTCGACCCGTTCGGCGAAGCGGCGGTAGAGCTGGGCCGCTACGATGCGGAGGTGTCGAGCCGGGTCGCGTCGAGCAACGGGTTCGTGGCGAAGCTCGTTCCGGAGGGGAGTGTGGATCGTTGATGAGCAAACGGGGCCCATTGGGCGATCCCGTAAGAAGGGTCTCCACTCACGCGGCGACTCTGATATCGAGTGCGTGGGCTCCTGCTCGCATCCTGTAAGAAGCTACCCAGCTTGCAGTTGCTCCCGGGATCCCCGTGGGACTGGAGGAACGCAGCTCCGGTGTCGATTCGGAACTGTGGCAATATTTGTCACAGCGCACAAGGGTCTGGCATACTGGAGCCATGGCGGAACGACAGACCATGAATGTGTCCCTCCCTCCGGATCAGGAACGCTTCGTGCGTGCCATGGTCGCCGGCGGGCGCTACCAGACCGCGAGCGAGGTGATCCGCGACGGTCTCCGAATGCTCGAAGAGGCTCAGCATCGCCGGTTGCTGGAGAAGTGGCTCTATGAGGGCCTCAGCGACGAAGAGCGCGCCCAGCTGCCCGAGGGTCTCGTAGAGAGTGCTCGCGCGGCCGTTCGGCAGGTGATCGATGATGGCCGTCGCTCTGGTGAGGAGGACGGCTGGCTCGAGCGCGAAGACGTAGTGGCTCGCGTTGCGCGGGGCCGGAAGTCTCGCCGCGCCAAGCCGGGATCGTAGACCTGTGGCCGGCTGGTCTCTTTCTCCCCTCGCCGTCGACGACCTGATTGAGATTCTCGACTACCTTGCGGATGAGGCCGGCGTCGATGTTGCGGACAAGGTCGAGATCGATTTCTATGCGGCGTTCGATCTCCTCGCTCACTCACCGCGAATCGGATACCGCGATGAAGATCTGACAGGCCCTGGGGTCCGACGGTGGGTCGTCCATCGATACTTGGTCTTCTACGATCCGGAGACGATTCCGCTTCGAGTCCTTCGGATCATCCATGGGATGCGAGACTTGCCCACCGTACTTCGGAGGAGCGGGCAATGACCTCTATACTCTCCCCCTGACTCCATCCGTAGAGTGAAAGGACGGTCCATTGGCGCGTAGCGCAGCTCGACGTTGGCTTGGGAATCTCGTGGCGCTCGCGGTCGCCGGGCTCGTCTGTCTGGTTCTCGGCGAAGTGGCCGCGCGCGTCTACTTCGACCAGACGTCCAAGGGCGGACGCGAGCCGTCCCTGGAGGGAACGGTCGGCGAGTACGACGAACTGCTTGGCGCGCGTCTTCTCCCCAACGCCACTGCGACGTTCGGTGGGCCGGAGTTCGAGACCACGATCCGGACGAATGCGCACCGGCTGCGCGAGTCCGAGGAGACGCCCTACGAACGGGCTCCCGGTGTGCGGCGCATCCTTCTCTGCGGCGACTCCTTCACCTTCGGTCACGGAGTCGACGAGGCCGATCGGTACGGGGAGCGACTGGCCGAACTGCTCGGGAACGTAGACGTGATCAACATGGGCGTGTGGGGCACGGGGACCGACCAACAACTCCTGCTCTACCGCGACGAGGGTGTGAAGTACGGGCCGGATCTCGTGATCCTCGCGTACTTCGTCGAGAACATCCTCCGGAACGGAGCCTCGACCCGGTTCATCGCTGGAGGACGGTCCGCGAGCAAACCGAAGTTCGTCATCGAGAATGGAGAGCTCGTCCTCACGAACGTGCCGGTTCCGGCTCCGGGCACGGCGACGGAGGAGTCGACGGCGGAGATGGAACGTTGGAAGGAGATCGAAGAGCGACAGGGCGTCGTGTCGTTCCCCTTCAAGTCCTTCCTCCGCGAGCACAGCGCGCTCTACAAGTTCGCCCACGACAACTTCGCTGGTCTCCTCCACCGGGCGGTGGAGGGAGAGGTCGACGCCTACCCAGAGTACGTCGACGGACGTTCCGAGTGGGAAGTGACGAAGGCTCTCATCCGCACCTTCAGAGACGAAGCCGAGGAGAACGGAAGCGAGTTCCTCCTGGTGATCGTGCCGGACGGCCGGAGCATGGAGCCGGGTACGATCAGCGACACGCCGTACCAGAAGTTGGAGCAGCTCTGCCGAGCAGAGTCGATCCCACTCCTCGATCCGCTTCCCGAGTTCCGCGCCGCGTCCGAGCAGGGTGAGAAACTCTACTACCGGTACGACGCGCATTGGACGAAGGCCGGGCATGCCCTCGTCGCCGACCTCATTGCGGGAAGGCTAAGAGCGGAAGGCTGGTAGGGCCGGCGGGCCTCTCTCAGGCGGTCTCCGCGGACGAGCGCAGCCGGCCGGAAGACTCACAGAACCGGCCCGATTCCCTGCAAAGGCGCCCGACGAGTCTGGTCAGACAGCGCGTACGTCTCCACAGGACGGGTAGCGGACTCCACCCCTTCAGTGCCCGTGTGGGGCGATGGCCGGACGGATTCGAGGTGTTCGGCGTGGACGTGCGGACAATGCCTCACACTCTCTACCCCACGGACGCGCGTGCGCGGGAGACGTCTCACACTTGCTACCCGAAGAGTTCGTAGGTGCGGCGCGTGCCGCACACTCGGGAGGGCGATCGGACGGACCTGCCGGACGCCTCTTGGACTCACTAGGGGAACGGATCCGCGCTGCCACGCTGCCCTTCGAGGCGTCAGGGCGCGGCCGCGAACTCGCGTCACGGTTGTAACACCCGCTAGGGGCGAGACGCGGAGCTGCGGGAGAGTCCTCCAACGTATAAGTGGACGTGTGCCTGTGTGCGGCAGAGGCCTCCAAACCGCTAGGTCGGCCCGACAGGCCGGAGAGGTTGGGGGGCGAGTCGCTACTGTGGCCGTGCGGGTCGGCACGATCCGGGTGGGTCGTGCTAGGGTCTCGGCGGACACGTGAAGGCATCGCCGTTCACTCGCTAGGGCACCTGTACAGGCTCACGGTAGACTGCTCCACGGTTTGAGGGCCTCTGGGAAGGCGCATGACAGCCCGGAGGGATCCCCGCGTACGGACAACCACGCATTGGTCGCCACCCCGTCCGGGTGATACATCCAATATGGATGTGGATCGTTGCCGCTTTTCGGAGGGAGATCGCCCTAGCAGGCTGCGGAAGAACCCCTCGTCGACTGCGCAGCAGGCGAGGAGGGAGAAGTTCTTCCGCAGATCTGCATGCAATTCAAGCCTAGTGAGGTGCTAAAACAGGCCCGAAGGGACTTGTCAGCACCCTGCTAGGACACGTAGGTGCGCATCGTCATGAGACTCGCAGGAGTGATCGTTTCTGGACTGCTCCTTACCGCGCCCGTCGCCCGGGCGGCGGAGTGGTTCGTCGACCCGGGCACCGGAACGATCACAAAAGTCCTGGCGACGGGGGCAGCTCCCGGCGACACCTTGACCTTGGGCAAGGGGACATACTACGACAACGTGAGTCTGCCGGATGGCGATTGGACGCTAAGGTCCGTCGTGCCCGGAGTAGCAGTTCTCGACGGCACGAACACCGACTCTGTCATCTATGCCCGCACGGGGAACTTGGTCTTGGATGGACTGATCCTGCAGCACGGGCGTGGCCACAACTATGAAGATAGTCCATCGTTTCGAGCTGGCGGAGCTGTGTGTATCCGTGGATTCGAGCATTTCAGTAGTTTGACGGCTATCGAATGCGTCTTTCGCGACAATGAACTTGTTGGGAGTGATCAAGTCCTCCATGGCGGGGCGGTGTACGCCGAAGGTCTTGTCTGGTGTGTGCTCGAGGCGTGCGTATTCGAGAGAAACTTCGCCCGAAGCGGAGGGACGGACGTCGAGTTCGAATCCGGAGGCATGGATCTCCGGATCGAGCGATGCGTCTTCCGTTCCGGAGCTTCCGTCGACCGAGGCGAGGGGATGGTCGTCGGCCCGATCGACGGGACCACCGAGGTCCGCGACTCGCAGTTCTTTGGGCCAGGCTCCGTCGGTTTCGGGGGGCGGTACATCGACGTCGAGCGCTGTTGGTTTCAAGGCGCCGCGCTCGGGTTCTCCGACTGGAACCTGGCCGTCCCGGGTCGAGTCCGATGTGTCTCGAACTTCCTTGTCGGAAGCCCCACCGAGCGGGGCCGTCTCCAGCCGACGATCGTTGCGTCGGAGGTCGCGTTCGAGCGCAACACGATTGCCTTCGTGGACGTGAGTGTGTGGGGCGGCCACGCGGCCCGATACACGTTCCGCGCGAACGCACTACTGGATGTCTCCGGGAGCTTCACGCTGCAACCCGGCTCGTCGATGACGTGTACTGTGGCGTGGCCGTCCCTTCCGGAGGACTACTACGGGCTCCTGCAGACCGACTCGACGGTGGTGATCGTCGATCCCGCATTCTGCGACTCGACGGAGTGGCGCCTTCGTCCGAACAGCCCTTGCCTCGACGGGACCTTGTGCTCCGAGCCGATTGGAGCGTCTGAGGCGTGTGACGAGTCTCCGACTCTTCGGCTCGGGTGGGGGGCGCTCAAGGATCGGTTCAAGTGAATGGGTGAGCCTCGAGAGAAAACTCGAACGACAGCTAGAAGGAGCGGATCTGTGAAGCATCGACTCGGAACTCTGGGGATCTCCACCGCCGTTCTGATCTCCATGGCCCAGGTCCCGAGTACGGCTGGGCCCAATGCGAACGGCACGCTGATCGTTCACGCTCACCGGGATCTCGTCTACTGCAACGTCGAGTCCCTCTGCGGACAGACCGACGCGCGGGATCCCCTTCTGAGCTGCGGCGAAGCGGTGACGAACCACGTCGGCAGCTACAGCGACGACTGGATCATCTTCAGCGTCTACGCGGCGTTCGCTCCGGAAGACTCCCCCCGGGTCGCAGGGGTCGCGTTCGGGATCGACTACCCGTCCAGACTTCTGACTCTGTCTCGCCGGGAGCTGTCCAATGAGAAACGACGTGTTCCGACCTCTGCCCGTCTCCCTCGCGCGTACCCTCACGCTGACTGCTGGCGTTACGGCACTCGTCCTCGCGCCAGGGCAAACCCTCGCCGGACCGAATGCCGGTGGGACTCTCATCGTCTCCCTCTGCGAGGGGATCTGCTACACCGACACCGACCAGAGCGACTACTGTGGCGTTTCGTCCATCACGCGATGCGAGGACGGAATCGTCCACGCCGAACAGGACGAGACCTTTCTATGGTCGATCTACGCAGCCTTCCCAGACGGCTCGGCCCCCCGTCTCGCTGGCGTGAGCCTCGGGGTCGACTACGACTCCGAGTCGACCATCGTCCTCGGGTGGGATATGTGCGGTGACTTCCAGCTCACGGACCAGGATTGGCCGGCACCGGGCTCTGGGACCGCGGTCACCTTCATCGACGCGCGCGAAGATCACCTGACGGAGCTCTACTGGTTCGCGGGGTACAACTATTCCTTCTACGCCCAGGACACGAGCTTCGATCTCATCCCCCATCCGAGCCAGGGAGCGAACTTCGCCAGCGACGATGTACCCTCGATCCTCGATCCCGTCGCCGAACTCGGGAGCATGGGCTGGGGGGCTGTGGACGGATACCTGCCGTGTCCGACTCCGCTCGCCACGGGCGCGTGCTGCATCGGAGGCGATTGCATCGTGCTGAGCGAGCCAGAATGCGCGCTACAGAATGGGACGTACCTCGCTGATGGCGTGCCGTGCGATCCCAACCCGTGCGTGGTCCCGGTCGTCTCGAAGAGCTGGGGACAAGTCAAGGGGACCTACCGCTAGGAGATCGGCTCGGCGCATAGAATGTCGCAGACGAACGAAGGGGCCGGGTTCGACGAGAACCCGGCCCCTTCTTGGTGATGCACCGATGAGTCTGATCACACGCAGTCCATCGAACGTCGACCAGTTCGGGAGGAAGTGCGAGTCGTGCCGCACCGCTCCGTCCCGCGGTCACATCGGTTGCCTTACCTCACGAAGCTCACCTTCTGCGACGCGATCTGACGATCGCCGACCGCGCGAAGGAAGTAGACGCCGGAGGGAGCGAAGTCGCCGTCGTTCGTGCGGCCGTTCCAGACAAAGCTCTTCCGGCCCGCGGACTGCTGACCCGAGGTGAACGCGCGGACTTCGCGTCCGAGAGCATCCACGATCGCGACGGAGAGGGAACCGTCGGCCGGGAGGTTGATCGCGAACTCGAGCGGGCTCGCCGCGGAGAACGGGTTGCTCGACGCGAGGTCGATGCGGAGGCCGAGGGTCGGGTCGACCACGACCTCGCCGGTGTCTGCCGGATCCGGAATGACCTTGTAGACCTGTCCACCGTAGTCGCCGAGGTAGAGTTCGCCGTTCGGGCCTTCACCGAAGCTCGTCACCGTGTTGATGGTGAATCCGTCCGTGCTCGGGGAGAACTCGGACGTGCGCTCGGTGACGACGACGTTGCCGCCGTTGCCGTCGTGCGAGAGTGACCAGATCCGGCCCGTGCCGTAGTCCGCGAAGATGTAGAGGCCGTTGAGCGCCGGCACCGACGGGTCACGGAAGACGTAGCCACCGGTGATCGAGATGCCGAGGGCGTGCGAGTAGACGTGAATCGGAAGAGTGAGAGTGCCGTCGTTACAACCCGACGAAGGGTTGAAGCAGACGAGTCCTTCCATGCGACGCCAGCCGTAGTTGCGTCCAGGCGTGTTCGCCGGTTCGAAGTCGACCTCTTCCCAAGCGTTCTGGCCGACGTCGCCGATCCAGAGATCGCCGGTCGCGCGGTCGAAGCTGTTGCGCCAGGCGTTCCGCAGTCCGTAGGACCAGATCTCGTCGAGGAAGCCGTCGCCGGCTCCGACGAACGGGTTGTCGGCGGGAATGCCGTAGGGCGAACCGTTGTCGACGTCGATACGAAGCATCTTGCCGAGCAGCGTGTTGCCGTCCTGGGCGCGGTTGCCGGGGTCGCCGGCAGATCCGCCGTCGCCGAGAGCGATATAGAGGTAGCCGTCGGGGCCGAAGTCGATCCAACCGCCGTTGTGGTTGGAGAACGGCTGGGCGACGGTGAGGAACACGTTGCCGGACGCTTCGTCGCCGTTCAGCGGATCGCCGCCGTCCAACGTGTAGCGAGCCACCTGCGTCGCGCCGTCTCCGTTGCGGGAGTAGTGGACGAAGAACTCGCCGTTGTTCACGAAGTCCGGGTGAAGCGCGAACCCGAGGAGGCCACGCTCCCCGCTCGTGAACACGAGAGAGTCGATGTCGAGGAACGGATCCGGCTGCATCGTTCCGTTCACCGCGACGTGGATGAATCCGTTTTGACGGACGTAGTAAGTGATCTCGCCGATGCCGGGATAGTTGATTCCCTTGATGTAGATGATCTGAGAGACGCCGGTGGCAACCTGGACGGTGCCCCAAGCGGACGCACTCTTGGGCGATGTCAGCACGAGTGCGAAGAAGAGCGCGAGCGTGAGGAACGCGGCCGCTGCGGGACGACCGCCGCGATGCGCAGCGCGGTGAAGCATGAGTGATCTCCCTCGTGGGTCGAGTGGGTTCTGCAATGTACGGATGAATGGGTCGTGCCCCGGAGAAGGATAGCACAACTGGCGCTGGGCTTGCCTGGGCGCGAACGAGTGTTCGCTTTGGGCCCGCCGCTTGAGCGGCGTCTAGGCCCGCTCGACCCTGAGCCCGGGCGGACTGACCTTCCGCATCCAGTCCTCGTAGCTTCCGTCGTAACCGACTTCCGCCTGCCGGGCCTGTGCGTGTCCCATCACTTCGGCCATCTCGCCATCCGAGAGCGGCGTGCGCGTGCGGACGAACGCGGCGATGTCCGACACCTGCCCGGCGATCGACTCCGCGAGCCGTTCCGCCACCTCGCTCGCGTGCTTCCGCGAGACGACGAGATTGCCCTTCCCGGTGAGTGCGTTGCCGACCGTAAAGACGTTCGGAAGATTCTCGAACGTCCCGAGCCGACCGTCTGTGAACTCGTAGAGTTCGCCCTTCATCGGGATGCCTTCGATCGGCACCGGGAGGCTTCCGATCGAGCTGACGGTGAGTGGTGCGCGAAGTGAAACGCGCTCGCCCGTCCCGCGGATCCGCCCGTCTCCCTCGTACTCCATTCTCTCGAAGACGAGCCCGACGAGTCGGTCGTCTTCCACGATCTTGTCGACGGGAGAGAGGAGCGGTTCCATCCGGAAGCGGAACTTGTCGATCGCTTTCTGCGCGATCTTGAACCGCACGGTCTCGCACTTCTTCTTCTGCTCGGGAGTGGGATTGGGCGGCGGTTCGGCCAGCGCCATGTCTTCCTGGCGGCGGCGATAGCAGAGGCGCGCTCCCGAGAGGCCGAGGTCTTCCCAACGGAGGCCGTGCTCGGCGAGGACGGAGTCCAAGCCTTCCTCTTCGAGGCGGATCATCTCTTCCCGGATCCCGCGCTCGGCGAGTGCTTTGAGGACGAGTTCGAACTGCACGGCCTTCGAAACGTCGATCGACGCGAGCCCGCCGCCCACCACGAGGGCGCCGTCGTGGATGTCCACCTGCGCTCCGTCGTAGCCGGGGTCGTCCCGGTGGTTCATCCAGTGGATGAATGCGTTCTGGTAGAGGAGGCCCTTCCCGACGTACTGGTCGATCCCCTCGATCGGCAGGGACCGATCCTTCCATGCGCCGAGCGCGAGCACGATGGCGTGGAGGTGCCAGGTCTGGAGTAGTTCGGAGAGGGGGAGGTCGGTGCCGAGTCGGGTGCAGGGGATGTAGTGGACGCCCGGGCGGTCGAGTTTGTCGTCGATGCTCCGGAACTCTTTCTGGCGGAGCTTCACGTGCCAGCGAGGAAGCCCGTCCTCCACTTTCCCGTAGGGACGCGCATGCTGCTCGATGACGAGGGTGGTGATCCCCTGATCCGCGAAGATGCGAGCGGCTTCTGCGCCGGCGGTAGCTCCCCCGACGACCGCGACGACATGGTGTGCGCCGGACATGGCGGGGAGGATACCCTTTCCAAGCCCTTCAGTGCTATCCTGCCCTTGGCGTTGGTGCTCTGCCGGGGGCTCACGGAACTTGGATCTCTCCGTTTCCGTCAGGAGACCCCTCATGTACGACCGGACTCGTACCACGCGGCGCGCTCGCCCGCTCGTTTTGTCGGCCGCTATCGCCGATGCCGCCCGCGTCAACAGCGGCCCCGCCCTGGGTAGCCACTCGTTCTCGGGCCTCGCCATGTGCGTCCTCGTCGTCTGCGGCCTCGCACTCTCGTCTACCCTGAGCTCTGCGGCGGCCCACGCGGAACACGATCCTCATGAAGTGACCCCTCCGGCCCGTGCCGAGTACACGCGCTGGGACCTGTCCGTCGAAGCGCAGCGGGATGCGTCGCTCCGGGCCCAGTCCGCGGGCCAATCCGCCGCCGCGCTGCTCGGCTCGCCGCGCGTGTCGTCGCTCGTGGAGAGCGCCCGCGCCCACGGCCTCGACACCGTTGCCCTGCCTCCGCATCGGAGCGTCTCCTCCGGCGTCTCGATGGCGAGCGCCCTGGCGGACCCGGCGTCGGCCTCACGCGAGGTTGCGCGAACGGATCCGGCACTCGTCGGGATCGACCCGGACGATCTCCTCATCGCGGTGGTCGATCAGGTGGCCGGGCTGACCTACGTGCACGGCCGTCAGGGAGTGGACGGACTTCCCGTGCTCGGCAGCCACGTCGTCTTCCAGTGGGATGCGCAGGGAAAGCTACGCCTCGCGGGATCGGATGTCTTCTCGCCGGATCCGCTTCGGCTGCAAGGCGAGTCGCGCGCGGACCGCAGTACTGTGCGCTGGATCTCGGAATCCGAGGCGCACAGTGCCGCGCTCGATGGAATGCCGGCCGACGTCGAGGTGACTCGTTGGGAGTTCACCGAGCGTGCGTGGTATCCGATCCCGCTCGCAGAGGGCGCACGTGGACTCTTCGCGGACGGTGACGGATTCGACCTCGTTCCGGTCTGGAACCTCCGCTTCCAGTGCGAGAACCCTCCGGGTCGATACGACGTGATGGTCGACGGCGAGACGGGCGCGGTGCTCGCGCGCACCAGCCTGATCCGGTACGAGACGTTCGAGGGGACGATCCAGGGACTCATCGAGCCGTCGTCGCCGGGAGACAGGCAGGAGATGCTCGGGATGCCGGAGATCCGCTATCGACTCCGTAGCGATACGGTGGACGAGCGTGCGGCGACTGATCGGGCGGGGCAGTTCCAGATCGACGTCCCGGCCGGGAACTACCAGTTCAGCACTTCGCTCGTCGGGGAGCGGGTCTACGTGGAAAACGGCCTCTTCGGCCTCGTCGTTCCGAGCGCCGAGTTCGAGGTGCGTGTCCCTTCCGCTGGAGGATCGCCCTCGGATCCTGTCATGACCTGGAACCCGGACAACTCCCTCGAGAGCGATCGCGACACCTACTACCACACGAACATCGCCTACGAGGAGATCCGTGGGATCGATTCCGGTGAGGGCCTTCTCGAGCTGGACGTCTCGATGCGCGCTGTCGTCGATGACCCGTCCGGCACCTGCAACGCCTACTGGAACGGCTCGCGGATGAACTTCTACGCTGAGGGTGGCGGCTGCGCGGCCTCCGCGAGGATCGCGGACGTCGTCTACCACGAGTACGGACATGCGGTGACCGAGTTCACCTATGCGCCGTTCAGCGCCACCGGCACGATGCACGAAGGGTTCTCGGACTACTTCGCCGCAACTATCCGGAACGACCCGAAGATCGGGAACGGCTTCCGCGGACCGGGCACGAGCATCCGCGACATCGAGATCGACCGCGTCTGGCCGGACGACCTCGTTGGAGAGTCGCATGCGGACGGTCTCATCATCGCGGGCGCACTCTGGGATCTTCGCAAGCGAGTGGGCCGAGAGGTGGCCGATCATCTTTGGCACTTCGCCCGCTACGGCAGGTCGACGACGTTCGACGACTACCTTCTCGACCTCCTCGTCCTCGACGACGACGATGCCGATCTCTTCAACGGCACGCCTCATCTCGAGGAGATCGTGCGCGCGTTCCGGGCTCACGGAATCGGCGACTACTCGATCGACCTGTCCGGAGCCGCTCTCCCCGACGTGGAGTCACCGGGAGTGACGATTCCGGTCTCGCTCAGGATCTTCTCGCTCGTGCCGCTCGAGTCGTCCGGCACCGCGCTCTTCTACAGCCTGGATGGCGGGTTGATGTTCGAGCGAGCGGAACTCGTTCCGGGCACGCTCTCCGGCGAATGGGTCACCGAGATCCCGTCGCCACCCGAAGGGACCACGGTCTACTACTACTGGGCGTTCACGAACGAGTTCGGAGACGTGACGCTCTCTCCCGAGAACGCACCCGCCGGCGCCCACAGCTTCTACGTCGGCCGGGACATCATCGCGCCGCATGTCGAGCACTTCGAGACGACCGCAGTCTCGGGGAACACGGAGCGGATGCACCTTCGCGCCCTCGTGGCCGACAACTCGCAGCGACTGGGCGAAGTGCGAGCCGAGTTCCGCGTAGACGGTGGGCAGGCACACACCGTCCCCATGACGGTGCGGGAGACGACGACGCTGGCCGTTCCCACCGCCGGGAGCGGCGATCGATATGTCGAGTACGAAGCCACCCTGCATCTCGACCTTCTTCCCGGTGCCGACCTAGTCGAGTACCGGATCCTGGCCGACGACACGGCGCAGTCGGCCAACACCGGCGCCGCGCCTGCGGTGGGATTCTTCCAAGTGCCAGTGCGTCGCGGTTGGGCCGGTGACCTCGAGACCGAGCCCGGACCGTTCGAGCCGACGGGAGATTGGGAGTGGGGCGTGGCGGGAGAAGGGTTCGCCTGGAGTGGGACGCATGTGTGGGCCACGAACCTCGACGGCGCGTACGACAACTCCACGGAGTCGTTCCTCACTCTCGGGCCGTTCGACCTCACCGACTATGGCCGCGCTCGGCTCGAGTTCCGTCATCGCTATCGCTTCGAACGCGAGTACGACGGCGGCCAGATCCAGGTGCGCCAGCGCGCGACGGGATCGTGGACTCCGATCGCTCCCGATGGCGGCTATCCCTGGCGGAGCCTCGATGCACTCGGCGGGCCGGGGTTCAGCGGTGAGAGCGACGGATGGCAGTCGGTCGTGGTTCCGCTCGATCACTATCTGGGCGACGAAGCGTGGATCCGCCTCCGTGTCGCGAGTGACGTCGGTGTGACAGACCTCGGGTGGTACGTGGACGACATCGCAATCCTCGAGGCGCAGGCGCATGTCGATCCGATCGCTCTCATCGTCCAGGATGCGATGGACGAACGGATCCAACTCTCCTGGGCCGCGCCGATCGGGATCGACCTCGGAGCGGACCGGTGGCTCGGGTACCACGTCTACCGCAGAAAGCGGGGAGACGATCGAGACGCGGAGATCCGTCTGACCGAGGAGCCTACGCTCAGCACTCGCTACACCGACTCTTCTGACCTCGTGAACGGGAAGACCTACATCTACCGCGTGACCGCTGTCCACGACGACGGGGAGAGCCGAGGCGTCGAGATCGAGGGACAGCCCTACGCCGCGTCCGTTTCGGTCGACGTGTCTTCGGTCGGGATGAACGTCGTCGACTATCTCCCCGCGACCCGTACGGTCGGCGTGCGGAACCTCGGCTCGGGATACCTCGCCTTCGAGGTGATCCTCGCCGATGCCGGGGACACGGCCGACGAGACCGTCGCCAAGTACGTGTCTTCCGGACAGGAAGAGCCGGTGGTGTTGGTGGACGATCCGAGTGAAGGTGACTCCGTCGTCGACATCTCGCGTGTTTCCGTGGAGGAGTTGACGGTCGGCGCCATGCCCGTGTTCCGACTGACGATCGAGGGAGACTGGGGCGATCCGCACGATGCCTGGGGCGGAATGATCGCGCTCGACACGGACGGCAACCTCGGGACGAGCCAGGGAGACTTCGAACTTCCGTGGGGCGGAATGGTCAACATGGGGTTCGAGTACGGAGTCGTCTTCGGCAACTTGCCACGCCAGGTCGGTTTCGGAGACGCCTCGATCGAAGCGGTTCTCTTCAACGCGACCCGGACGCAGTACGAGATCCTCACCGGCGTCGAGCTCCGGGAAGACGGACCGATCACGATCGACGTCCCGCGGTTCTCGCTCGGCAACCCGAGCGAGTTCCGCTTCCAGCTCGTCGCAGGCGCGCAGGTGGACCGGCCCGCCTCCGACTTCGTTCCGGATCTACCCGAAGCGATCCAGTGGTTCCGCCGTACTCCGAAGCACGGGCTAGCCGCCGGGACCGGACCCGCGCGTGTCGACGTGACGTTCGACGCGCCGCACGCGCCGGCCGGGACCTACCACGCGGATCTCCTCGTCCTGTCGAACGACCGGACCATGCCGGAACTGCGGGTTCCGGTCACCGTGCAGGTGAGCCGCACCACGGCCCCGCCCACGCCGCTCGCCCAGTCGATCCTGCCGGACGTGCGCGGGATGGAGATCCGATTCACGCCGAGTCCCGCACTCGCGGTCGAGACGATCGCCCTCGAACGGCAGGAAGGGAACGGCGAATGGGAGCGTTTGGACCGGAGGCCACTGGTAGCGGACGAAACCGGAATGTACTCCTACCTCGACCGGTTCGTGCGCGAGGGGACGACCTATCGCTACCGCATTCCTGTCACGCTCGAAGGTGGCATCGACCATGTCTACGGACCGCTGGAAGCGATCTTCGCTCCGAGCGGTGCGCCGCAAACCTTCCCGATGCAGCTCCCGGCACTCGCGCTCGGATCGAGCGCGGAAGGGCTCGAACTGAGCTTCGAGTTGCCTACCGTCTTCGATCCGCTCGTCGGTGTCTGGATCGATCGGCGTCCGATTGGGAGCGAGGAGTTCATCCCCCTGCTCGAAGAGCCGCTCCTTCCGCCCGACGACCGCGTCCTTCGGTACCGCGATCCATGGTCCACTCCGTTCAATGACGGCGTCGCGCCGGACAGGGAGTACGAGTACCGGATCCGGATCGAGATGCCGGACGACATGGTGGAGTACCTCTACGCAGGTCGGTTCGAACTGCCACTTCCCACCGAGCTTCGCCTCCTCGCCCCGCGGCCGAACCCGTTCCGCGAGCAGGTCGTCGTTCGCTTCGATCTCCCCGTCGCAGAGAACGTGAAGCTCGAAGTGTTCGACGTGAGTGGGCGTCGCCGCGCGGTGCTGGAAGACGGCCCGCGCATCGCCGGCACGCATCAGGTCGTCTGGGACGGTCGGGACGAAAGCGGCGTGGCGATCGCGTCGGGTGTCTACTGGATGCGCTTGGTCACGGATGGTGGTGCGAAGACCGTGCGGATGCTGCGAACGAAGTGACCGGGACCACCGCGGCCGAGTGAGCCGTCTCAGTGTCGAGCCGGTTCGGTCATCCGTGGCACCTTCTCGCCCGCTTCGATCGGGAACTCGAGTTCGTTCTGCTTGGGCGGAAGCGGGCAGGTGGTGAACGGGTTGTAGGCGCAAGGTGGGTTGTAGGCACGGTTGAAGTCG
Source organism: Candidatus Eiseniibacteriota bacterium (assembly GCA_020633975.1). Lineage (GTDB taxonomy): Bacteria > Eisenbacteria > RBG-16-71-46 > CAIMUX01 > CAIMUX01 > JACKCR01. The sequence continues at coordinate 122,652 of JACKCR010000004.1, forward strand.
AGACGAACCGTGTCGTCATCCTCTACGGTCGCGACGAGGAAGCGTCCGCCGCCGTACGTTTCCGGCCCCGAAGTCCCATCGGAGAAGACGAGGAACAGCTCCTGGTCGTCGGCGCTGTCCGACATCGGCCAGAGTGCGTACCGTTCTCCTTCGTGCTCGAACACGACTTCCCCGTAGCAGGACGTCGTGTCCATGTACCCGAGCACGCTCGGTACTTCCATCTGGATCGGTTCGGCGAATCGATCGAACTTCGCGTCGATGACCCAGCCCGGATCGATCGGGAAGAACTCGAGCCCCTGGAGCTGTTCGAAGAGCGGAGACTCCGGATCCTTGAGACGGAGCGCAGGATTGCCTCCGCGTTCCAGTACCCACGCGGTGACGCGACCGAGCGTGAACCGAGTCGCGGAGCCCGAGGCGTCGGGCGAGAGAGGAATCGACTCTCCTGCTTTCAGAGTCCTCTCGTCGACCGTGACGACGCCGTCTACTTCGGCCCGGAGCGTGTACGCGAGACTGTCCGTTCGCGTCACGGTGAGTGTCGCGGCAATCGGGGGGAGGCTCTCGTCGGGAAGAGGCAGTCTCGGCTCCGACCCGCTACCGATCGTCGTCTCGCCCGGATCGAGCCACGCGAATCCCGCGATGCTTAGCCATCCGTCCCGGGAACGGATCGACTCCTCCCGCTTCGACTGCCAGGCTTCGGTTTCCGCGGTGTAGTCGGCGGGCAAATCCATCTCGGCCTCCTTTCCTTCGGACGTGCCTGCGCGGAGAGAGGGGCTAGCGATGAGGACGAGGAGGAGTGCGAGTGCGAACGCGGATGCGCCCCGCGCCGAGATTCCCATCGGGCATGAGGCCTGCATCCACAGCTTCATCGGCTTTGCACTCCTGTTCGTTCCAGTCCGGATCCTCGCCGGCCGAGTGCGCTCCAGCTCTCGTGGAAGCGCATCGACTGACGAACGGTTTCCAGGTGGATCGCGACGATGTCCTCGATCTCCTTCGCGTATCCGCCTGCCATGCTGACTGCGACGGGGACGTGCGATCGCAAACACTTCTCGAAGACGAGGGCGTCGCGTCGGGCCAGCCCCTCGCGAGAGAGATCGAGTTTGCCGAGTCGGTCCCTTTCGTAGGGGTCCGCGCCCGAGACGTAGAACGCGAGGTCGAACGGACCCGAAGCGAACGCGACGTCCAGCGCATGTTCGAGCTCGGCGAGATACGGTTGGTCGCCGGTCCCGTCCGGAAGGGCGACGTCGAGGTCGCTCGTCTCCTTCTCGAACGGGAAGTTCGAGGCGCCGTGGACCGAGAGGGTGAAGACGGTGGGATCCGCGCGGAAGATCGCCGCCGTGCCGTTCCCTTGGTGCACGTCGCAGTCGAGGACGACGATCCGCCGGATCCCTTCCTGCCGTTGCGCGACCCGAGCGGCGACCGCTACATCGTTGAAGACACAGAACCCCTGGCCCCGCGCCGCGAACGCATGGTGCGTTCCGCCGGCGAGGTTCACAGCGACGCCGTCGACGAGCGCGGCCCGTGCGGCTTCCACCGTGCTCCCCACGGAGCGTCTCGACCGTTCGACCATCCCGGGTGACCAGGGGAAGCCGATCCGGCGCACCTCTGCCGGGGTCAAGCTACCGTTCGCAACCCTGTGGACGTAGTCGGAGTCGTGGGCGAGGAGTAGCTCATCGTCGGGGCTGGACGGCCCGACCTCGAGCCTCGCGTGCCGCAGTTCGAGGTCGGCCGAGACCCGCTCGCGGAGGCGGGCGTACTTCGCCATCGGGAACCGGTGGCCCTCGGGGAGAGGGAGTACGAACTGGTCGTGGTAGAAGATGCGCACATTCGGAGCATACTCCGTCGTCGCGACAGTTTGGAACGGGGCATCCGGGTCATCGTCCGGTGCCTCGCCGGCACTACTCCGGCAGTTTGATCACGACACGGGAATGCCAGCGCCCGTCGTATCGGGCCGTCGCCCAGTAGGGACCCGGGGGTAGCGGCGTGTTGACCTGGTCGGTTCCGATCCAATGGATGTGTTGGAAACCGGCGGGAGCGTCGTAGGCGTAGCTCCACACGAGGTGACCGGTCATCGCGAAGATCCTGATCTCGACCGACTCCGAAGACGCGAGATCCCACTCGACTCCTGTCCCGTGGGAGTACTCGAACGGGTTCGGCGGATTCCGGAGCTTGCCGATAGGCCGGACGCGGATCGTTCCGGTGTCGCCATCGTCGTCAGTGAGGACGAGCGTCCGCACTTCGGACCGCGCCTCTTCGGGACCGCAGTAGGTGTCGTATGTGCCCGAGGACAATCCGTGGAACTGGAAGACACCCTGATCCGTCAACGTGGAGTCGATGACCTGGCCGGTGGACTCTAGATAGACGCGGATCCCGGACTGGTCCGGGTAGGACTCGGTGGCGGTCGAGTCGCCGGACTCGGCGAAGTAGGTGACTTCGAGATCGACGCGGCCGGAAAGCGTCAGTCCCTCCGTCGGGGCGCTCGACACCGTGACCGGGATCGGGAGGGTGGCGATGTGCGAGTGGCCCTCGTGCATCCCACGGAGGACGAGGGTGGTGCTGCCCGGGGCCAACCCGCGCAGACGAAACGTCCACTCCACCCCGGTCTCGCGAACCAGCTCGACGATGGATTCGTCGGCCAGCTCGATCCCGAGAGCGTTGTCTTCGCAGTTGTCGGCGACCCCGAAGGACACGCTGTCGGCCGAGATGAAGTTCATCCGGAGCGCCGGGCCCAACTCGCCCACGCGGGCCGAGAGTTCCCCTGTCTGGTCGCCCCGCCAGCCGAACACGGCCAAGGCTCCATCGGATTCCAGGAAGTAGCCGTCGCCCTCGAGGTGTCCGCAATTCCCCTCTGCCGGTTCGTGGTCGTGGTCGTGCTCCTCCGGGGTCGTGCCGCTGTCCGAACAGGAGAGGAGGGTCAGGCCGAGGCACAGGACGAGCATCGGGAACACGAATCGTCGGGGTGGTTTGGCGAATGCGGGCCTCCCGGATGCCGGAGCCCCGGATGCGCGACCCTCGGATGCGCGACCCTCGGATGCGAGGCGGATGGATGGAGACATGGCGACGGATTCCTCCCTCCAGAGGAGTCGGGAGGGAAGGTGCTGCTGATACGTCGGAGTGTGCCGACGACCCCCGAGAGGGTGCACACGATTCGGGTATGGCGTACGCTGTGCTCCTCGGGTCAGATCCTGGGGGGCGGGCCGCGCTCCAGGCCCCGATCAGAAACGGCAGACGGGTTCGCTCGCTGCAGACAGTCGCAAGTCTCGAAGAGGTACGCACGACCATGAACGCTCCTCAACTGCTATCCGAAGCCGACATCGAGGAGGCGATCGCCCAGCCGGTGTTCCTCCTCTTCAAACACTCCTTCCGTTGCGGCACGAGCGCTGAGGCAGCGCTCCAGTTCGACCGGTTCGTCGGTGCATCGGACACGCCGGTCGGTTGGGTCGACGTCGTCGAGCAACGGCCGCTCGCCCGCTGGATCGCCGAGCGGGTCGGGGTGGTCCATCAGTCTCCGCAGGTGATCCTCTTCCGTGACGGCAAGCCGGTCTGGAACGCGAGCCACAACGCGGTCACCTACGACAAGCTGATGGAGGCGACGGGAGCGACTCCCAAGGCTTGAGCGACTCTCCGAGTTCGAGTGACTTCGCTTTCGACGTAGCGAAGCTCCGCGGCAACTACGCGAAGATCCAGTGGATCAACTTCTTCTGGATGTTCCTGGTCGTCATCCCCGTGGTCGTGCCGATCTGGCAGAGCCACGGGCTCGACATGCACCAGGTCTACCTGCTCCAGACCGTCTTCGCGCTCGCCGTTGTCGTGCTCGAGGTCCCCTCCGGGTACGTCGCGGACCACATCGGCCGGAAGACCTCGTTGGTCCTGGGGGGCGCGCTCGCGGGTCTCGCCTTCACCTGGTTCGCCTTCGCCGACGAGTTCTGGAAGTTCGTCGTGTTCGAGATCATGGCGGCTGTCGGGGCGAGTCTCTACTCCGGGTCCGACGTCGCGCTCATCTACGACACGGACGAAGCGATACGCCGGGCCTCTTCGAGTGTGCGTCCGACCGCAGAACAGACTTCCGACCGTGCGGCCATCGCCTCGCTCGGCCAAAGGCTCTTCTACGCGCAGTCGGGCGAGACGCTCGCCTCGATCCTCGGTGGACTTCTCGTGCTCGTTTCCCTCGACCTACCCGCGCGGGTGAACGCGATCACCGCGTGGGGTGCGTTCTTCATTGCGCTCACGCTCGTCGAAGCACCGCGAGAGCTTGGAAGTGCGCACCAGTCGCATTTCCAGAAAGCGAAGGAGATCGCTCAGCTGCTCTTCGTTCGTTCCGCGCTCCTGCGGCTCGTACTCATCAACCTCATCGTCTACGGCCTCGCGACGCTCACCGCAGTGTGGGCGTTCCAGGGCTACTGGAAGGCGGGCGACATCTCGCTCGCGTTCTTCGGATGGCTTTGGGCGGGATACAACCTCACGGTGGCGCTCGTGGGTCGGGTTGCCCATGCGATCGAAGACCGGATCGGGTCCGCTGCCGTCGTCGTGTCGATCGGGCTGCTACCCGTCCTCGGGTTCTTCGGAATGGCGGTGAGCGGTGCGTGGCTCGGCACGGTGTTCGGCCTCGCCTTCCAAGTGGCGCGAGGGCTTACGCAAGTCGTGCTGAAGGACGCGCTCAATTCGCGGGTACCGACCGACTATCGCGCCACCGCGAACTCGATCTCGACCCTCGGTGTGCGCTTCGGGTTCGCGCTCGTCGGGCCGGCCATGGGGTGGATGATCGACGGACGCGGGTATCCGTTTGCACTCAGCACCTTCGGTGTTCTGTACGCGGTGCTGTTCGGGATCGTCTGCGTTCCGCTGGTTCGGATGCGGTCGGTCTTTCGGACCGCACCCACTCCTCGCGGCTAACTGCCGCCCAACTCCGCGTATCTCTCCCTCACCGCACTCTTGATCTCGTTCAGTCCATCCAGACCGCCGGAATCCGGAAGCATCTCGAGTGCGGAGAGGAACGTCTCCGGCATCCACGCTGCGGTGCAGCTACGCAGACCCTCTCGGGCGTACTCGAGCGCGTCGTGTCCGTGTCCGAGGTAGAGGAGGCACTCCGCCAGATCGAAGTGCGACCACGGCGGGTCGATCGGCGGGTCGTGTGTGACCTGCGCGAGCCGGAAGCCCTTGGCTTCGCCCACCTCCGCATTCGTCTTTGCGTCCAGCGACCAACGTCCCGTCGTCTTCGCCCGGAGCTTCAACGCCATCAGCAGCGGGTACGGGTGCCCGCGAGATACGCGAACGGACTCCTCATACGCCTCCAGCGCCCCCGTCTCGTCGTTTGCTCGGCGGAGCACACCGCCCAAGCTAGCCCAAGCATCGAAGTCTTCGGGGTTGAAATGGATGGCCTTCCGGAGGGACTCCTCACCTGCGCGAGGGTACGTCGCGCGGTCCCGCCGGTTCTCGGCGATTCCGAGTTCGCGGTAGGCTTCGGCGTAGGTCGATCCGTTGAGGACTCCGTCGAGTGCGTCTTCCTTGTTGAGGCATTGCCGCAGGAGTCGGATCGTCAGATCCCAGTCTCCATGCTTCTTCGGATAGTCGCTCGCCCTGAGATCCGGAAGCGGGTTGCGCGTGTCGAGCTCGGACGCCCTTATCCAACACTTGTGGGCCTCCTCGAACTCCGCCTCTCGGGTCGCATTCTCTGCGGCGAGGAGGACGTCCTCCACCTCGGCCGGCTCGGCTCTCTGGAGCTGTAGTGCCCTCCGGATCGGGCTGTCCCAAGCGTTCCGGGCGAGGGAGTCGGTCAGTACCTTGGCTACGATCCCCCTCGAGGACTCGAGCCGGTCATCCGGGTCGACGGTGTAGGGGAACGCCTTCACCTGGTTGATGTCGAAAGGGATGGCCGCGTCGCAGTGGCGGAAGATCGCTGTTCCGGATTCGCGGGCGCGGTGCCGCGCGCCCAACTCGTAGAACACGTTGGCGTTGAGTCCCGTGATGTCGGCCAGGGCGAAGCGCGAGTACTCGAGGTAGTGGAACATCTCGAGATCGATCAATCCGCTATGGAACTCCTGGTCGGCGCGTACCGGGCGCAGATGGCCACCTCCCTCCTTTGCGGGGAGCTGCACGGAGGAGATAGCGGGTTTGAACAGTCGCTCGTAGATCTGGTCGAAGTCGACGTTGTACTTCCTGCCTTGCAGCCAGACCTCCTTGACTCCGAACGGCATGATCACGAAGCAGATGTCGCGGAAGTCATCCATCGGCATGTGTCGAGCGGTGGGCATCTGGGCTCCTTGGGGCTCGGTCGGTACGGATGGCCAGGGCGGCGAGTTGTTCACAGGCAGGCAGGGTCCAGAGCCGGATCGTAGTCCCAATCGCCGAGAAGTGAAACCGGCTGGAGAGCCCTCGCGACTTGTTGACCAAGAGGAGGCGCTTTCTCTACCATTTCTCCACGGCGATTCATGCGTTGATTGGTTCCCAGTGTCGATTGACCCCACGCTGCTCGCGATGCTTCGTGGGGTTCCCCCTCCGTCTGCATCTCGGGCTCCTGGGTTTCGATTGGGAGGCGTTATGGCTCGTTCCGCTGGATCCATGGTAGTCATCCTGTGCGCTGCGTCGGCCGCTACGGCCTGGGCCGCTGGCGAGTTCACCGATGTCGCCGGCGAACTCGGGGTCGCGGTCGAGGCTAGCTCCGACCAAGGGCCAGGGTGCGGTTTCGCCGACATCGACTCCGATGGCGACCTCGACATCTACGTCGTGGACGGGCTGGGCGATCCGAACCGTCTCTTCCGCCAGGATGGTCTCCGGAACTTCACCGAGGTGTCCTCTTCCTACGGTGTCGGCGATACCGGGTGGGGAAAGTCGGCCACCTTCGCCGACTATGACAACGACGGAGACCCGGACCTCCTCCTTACCCGGCTCGGTGGGGCCATCACGCTCTATCGAAACGACGGGACGACCTTTGTCGACGTGAGTGCGAGCGCCGGGTTCGCCGCCCTTGGTTCCGCACCGTACACCGGAGCGGCCTGGGCAGACTTCGACAATGACGGTTGGCTCGACGTGTACATCACTCGATACACCGCGGCGGCGAACCGCCTCATGCGCAACCTCGGCAACGGGACCTTCCAAGACGTCGCCTCCTCCGCCGGAGTCGCAAACGCCACGGGATACGGCTTCCAGCCGATCTGGTTCGACTACGACAACGACCGCGACCAGGATCTCTACATCAGCAACGACATCTTCGGGACGCCCAACGCTCTCTACCGGAACGAGGGGAATGGCTCATTCACCGACGTCTCGGCGGCGAGCGGTACCGGGATCGACATGAGCGCCATGGGTATCGCCGTAGCGGACTTCGACAACAACGGCTTCCTGGACTTCTACGTGGCGAACATCGCGACGGGGAACGTCTTTCTCACGAACAACGGAGATGGAACCTTCACCGAGCGCGCCGCAGAGTTGGGGATCGAGGTAGGCGATGTCTGTTGGGGGGTCGATTTCTTCGACTACGACCATGACGGCTGGGTCGACCTCTACGTCAATGTGGCCTCGGACCAGTACATCGACGAGCCTCCCGCGGACGATCTCCAGTCCCGCTTCGTTCCCAGTGACGGGGAAGGCCCGGATCTCGCGGCTCGCGGAGACGCGTTCGAGAACAAGCTCTACCGAAACATCGGCGGCACTAGCTTTGCGGACGTTTCCACGGGATCCGGAGTGGAGAACCCCGGTCGTAGCTTCTGCTCGGCCGTGGCGGACTACGATTCAGACGGCGACCTCGACATCTACATCACCAACTGGTACGAGTTTGGCTTCGACCTTCCCACCGCGTTGTTCGAGAACAACCACGTCCCACGTGGTGGTTCGTCCCAGGATTGGCTCCGAATGCAACTCATCGGAACGATCAGCAATCGGGACGGTGTCGGTGCCCGAGTGTTCCTCGAGGGCCCCACGGGTTGGCAGATGCGCGAGAAGCAGATCGGGACGTCCTATCTCGGGTCCAGCGATCCGTTCCTCCATTTCGGTACCGGCGGGGCGACCGTGATCCCGCAGGTCTTCGTACTCTGGCCCTCCGGGCTTTCCGAGGTCTACGAAGACGTCCCCTGTGGTCAGGTTCTCCTGCTCGTCGAAGGCGACGGCGTTCCTGCCTCCGCGCCGGAGGACGTACCGCCTGCCGTCCGCGGTAGCGCGGTCCGAGTGTTCCCGAATCCGACACTCGGCGCAGCGTCGATCCGCCTGCGAATGGCGGCGGAAGAAGGCACCGTCTCGATCGTCGATCCGCGCGGACGGATCGTGAGGTCGTTGCGGGTCACTGGAGTGCCCGGCGTGGAAGCAGCGCTCGACTGGGACGGACGGGATGCGTCGGGGCAGGAGCTCGCGGCGGGTCGCTACTTCGTCGTGTCGAGCAGCGGGACCGAGCGGAGCGCAGGCTCTCTGACCATCGTGCGTTGACCGTGGTACTCTAGTTTGCCGAAGGAGGCGGGCCCGGCAGGAACCCGGGCCTAGCCGGACCGCAGATCATGACGGCCGACCCACCGTCTCGTCCGGTGCGCCCGCTGCGGGCGCGCGACGCGTAATGCAATCTCTACATCCGTTCGTAGTCCCGACACGGCTCCACCGCCTTCGTCGTGTCACTCCCCCACGTAAGTGCAAGCCATGTCGCGTCGTCGAACGACGGCACGGACCTTGCTTCCTCACGAGTAGGATCGCTAGCCGTCGCATCTCGACCCGAAGTCGACCCGAAGGCGAGTCGAGGACGACGACCAGCGATCGTGACTCGAGGAAGGGCAGACAGTTCGTACTCGCCGATCTCGGTAGAGACACGAAGCCTGTCCGTCATCAACAAGGAGACGATCATGCACGATCCGAAGTGGCAGGGACGTTGGAACCAGGTCCGGGGCAAGATCAAGGAGCAGTGGGGCGATCTCACTGACGACGACCTCACCAAGATCGAAGGGCAACGAGACCAGCTCGTCGGCCGGGTTCAGGAGCGCTACGGCAAGGCACGCGATGCCGCCGTAAGCGAAGTCGAGGCGTGGGAGCGCCGCGAAGGTCTTCGCTAGTCGATCCTGAATCCAATGACTTCAACTAGGATGCGGACGGCGTCCTCCTGGCGGAGGGCGCCGTTCTCGATTACCGGCCCGTGCAAACGAGCCCTGTGACCTCGTCTCTCGGGTTGCTCAGCCCCCCGTTCCAGTCCTCCGGCGCACTCGAGGGGGGAGCGCACCCTCCATCGTCGGCCGACAGGCTCGCCTCTGTCCTGGCTCCTTCGAGTCGCCTAAGTGGCAGTGGAGTTTGTGCTTGAGGGCTCCGAGACCGCTCCGCCGACTCCGTATCGGATCCGCGTCGGGTCACACCGCGCCGGATCCCCTCCGAGTCCCCCGGGTAACTGTCGAGCTTCCAAGAGGCAGCGGCTCTCAGGAAGTCGCCGACACGGGTCGATCTTCTTTCGAGGGGAGTCCCGCAGGACGTGTCGCGAGTGCGACATCGCCCCAACCGCAAACGCGGGATACCCGACCAGGGAAAGGTGATGGCGTTCGATGGATCGGCAGCGTGAGCTCTCAGAACTGATCTCGCGACACTTCGGGACAGACGACCCACTTCCCGTTGGGTGGGCCGAGTTGCGAGCCGAACTCGAAGCGGTCTTCGAGGAACGCGATCGACTTCGCCGAAGCGTTGGTGAGTTCGAGGCGCGGGCCGCGGAGTCCGAAAAGAACGAAGCAAGACTTCTCGACGCCATCCACGTTGCGCGCATCGGCTACTTCGAGCACGACCATCTGACGGGCAGCATCTACTGGTCCCCTGAGCTTCTCGAGCTGTGGAATTGCGATCCTGAAGTCCCGCCCCAGCTGCCGGAAGTGGTCAACATACTCCACCCAGACGACCGAGAGCGCGTGCTCGAGGCCATCGAACGGGCCCACGACCCATCCGGAACCGGTATCTACGAGATCGAACACCGCTATCTCCTCGCCGACGGCGAAGTGTGTTGGGTGCGGGCTGGGTCGAGAACGTTCTTCGAAGGACAAGGGGAGGGGCGCCAACCCGCTCGTACGGTCGGAGCGATCATCGACTTCACGAAGCAGAAGCTGGCCGAGATCGAACTCGAGCGGGCACGGGACGAGATGGAAGACCGCATCAAGGAACGGACCCGCGAGCTCGAGATGGCAACGCAAGTGGCGGAGGCCGCGAACGAGGCCAAGTCCCGGTTCCTCGCAGTTACGACCCACGAGTTGCGGACGCCACTCAACGGTGTGATCGGCATGCTCCACCTCTTGCCCCGAGATCCTCTCAGCTCGAAGCAGCGGGACTGGATCCGGATGGCCCATGCCTCCGCGGAGACTCTCCTTCGCGTCATCAACGACATCTTGGACTTCTCCAAAGTCGAGGCTGGGAAGTTGGAGCTTCACAGCGAGGACTTCGATCTGGTCGAGTCCGTCAAGAGTCTTGGGGCTCTCTACGGGGAGCGAGCGGAAGCCGCCGGGCTTGCGTGGAGTCTCGAGATCGATCCGAGTGTCACCCGACGCATCCGTGGCGACCGGGGACGGGTTGCGCAGGTGCTGGGCAATCTCCTCAACAACGCGATCAAGTTCACGGAGCGGGGTGCGATCTGTCTCGACGTCCGTCAGATGGAGAGCGGTGACGACGTCTCGAAGGTCCGTTTCGAGGTCGCCGACACGGGGATCGGGATCAACCCCGCATTCCACGCGCAGCTCTTCAAGCCGTTCTCTCAGGTCGACGCGTCGATGGCACGCGAGCATAGCGGCACCGGTCTGGGGCTCGGGATCTGTAAGAGCCTGGTCGAGCTGATGGGCGGGAGGATCGGCTTCGAGAGTGCCGCAGGCAACGGTTCGCTCTTCTGGTTCGAGATTCCGTTCGACAGGGCGGGAGCGGATCAACCGGACATCGGCAGCGTTCGGAACGGTGGTCGTCACTCGGCCCGGATCCATGGTCGCGTACTGATCGTCGAGGACTCGGACACCAATCGCGAGGTGCTCTACGAGGTCGTCTCCGCTGCCGGCTGCGACTGCGACATGGTGAGCAACGGAGCCGAAGCGGTCGACGCGGTCCGGAAGGCTGCCTACCACGTCGTCCTCATGGACTGCATGATGCCCGTTCTCGACGGATTCGAGGCGACGCGGCAGATCCGTGAACTCGAAGCCGCGGGAGCGCTCGCGTCGTCTGGCCGACTGCCGATCGTCGCGGTCACGGCCAATGCGATGAAGGGCGACCGGGAGCGGTGTTTGGCCGTCGGGATGGATGACTTCATCGCGAAGCCGTTCGATCCAGAGCGGGTGCTGCGCGTGATCCGGGCGTCGGTGGAGCGGGGGGACGCGGGGCGGGTGGCCTAGCGGAACGCCGGCACGCCATCTACTTACCTGGGTCTGAGAAACCCCGATTCATGGAGCGAGGGAGGCCCTCCCAGCTTCGGTGGGGCTTCTCAGTAGCTCTTCTTCCCCAAGGTCGCCGCCCGTCGCAACACGATCATCGTGAGGTCGTCGAGTTTGGACGGCTGTTCCGGCTGGGGCGACGTCATCCGTTGGTACGCAGCCGACGCGACCTGCGTCACCGAGTAGCGAAACCTTCCGTGACAGAGGAACGCCGCGATCTCGTCCGCGTGGAGGTTGTCGATCAAGCCGTCGCTTGCGAGGACGATCGTGTCGCGCGGCGCGAGCGGGATCGGCGATCCGATCTCGATCCGCATCTCTGCCTCGCCGACGACGTTGTTCACGATGTGGCGATCTTCGTGGTGCATCGCTTCCGCTGCGTCGATGAACCCGGCTTCGACGCCGTAGCCGACAGGAGAGTGGGAAACGGTCCGAAGCTTGACCTTCCCGCGTCCGCCGAGGACGAGGATCTCCGAGTCGCCGACGTGATACGTGCGGATGCTCTCCTGATCGATCTCTGCTACGGCGAGCGTGGTCATCGCGCCGATGCCGAGCTTCTGAATGCTGTCGTTCGCGTTTTCGATTCCAGTGAGAATCGCGGATCGCAGCGGCTCGCCGGTCTCTCGTGCCTGCGCGATCGATCGCTGCAGCTCTTCGAGCGCCATGGCCGACGCACGCTCCCCGGCGGAGCTCCCGCCTAGACCATCAGCGACGACAGCCACGCCGGACTGATCGTCGTAGGGAATGAGGGCCGCGCCGTCCTCGTTGGCCGTGGGGCTCTCTGGACGCCTGTGCGTGAAGATTGCGGCGTGGTATCCCGCGAAGGAGACGAACTCCGGCGCATCCATGTCGAGAGTCGAGTAGATCCGATCCGTCCCGGACACGAGACGCCCTCCTTGCCGCTTGGCAAACCCTTGGCATTGTGTCTTCGCACCGAGTGCGCGACAATGCCCGTTCGGTCGAGCGGGCCGAACCCTCCAGCGTCCGGGTAGCGGTCCGCGTTCCCCGACACCTGTAACTATATGGCGTGCCTCACGATCCGGACGCGATCGTCCGCCACCTGGAGGTAGGTCCATGACCGCAGATCCCTTCTCCGCCCGAAAGACCCTGACCACCCCACTCGGGGACCGCGCCATTTGGCGCCTCGATTCCGTGGACGGGGGCGGCCGAAGCCTGCCGTACTGCATCCAGGTGCTGCTCGAGGCCGCCCTTCGGAACCTCGACGGCCACATCGTGCGGGAAGAGGACGTCCGGGCCATCGCCGCCTACGACGCGCAGAACGTCGGGGAGACCGAGATTCCGTTCATGCCGGGACGGGTCGTCCTCCAGGACTTCACCGGGGTGCCCGCGGTCGTCGACCTCGCCGCGATGCGGAGCGCGATGAAGCGGATGGGAGGCGATCCGACGCGCGTCAATCCGCTCGTCCCTTGCGACCTCGTCATCGACCACTCCGTGCAGGTCGACTACTTCGGTTCGCCGGAAGCGCTCCTTCGCAACAGCGAGCGCGAGTTCGAGCGGAACCTCGAGCGCTACGAGTTCCTCAAGTGGGGACAGAACGCGTTCGACAACTTCCGCGTCGTTCCGCCGGCCACCGGCATCGTCCATCAGGTCAACCTCGAGTACTTGGCCAAGGTCGTCTGGGAGGCGGAGAAGGACGGCGCGACCGCGCTCTATCCGGACTCTCTCGTCGGTACGGATTCGCATACGACGATGATCAACGGACTCGGCGTCGTCGGTTGGGGAGTCGGCGGGATCGAGGCCGAGGCGGTCATGCTCGGTCAGCCGATCTACATGCTCCTTCCTGAAGTCGTTGGCTTCGAGCTCACGGGGAAGCTGCCCGAAGGGACGACGGCGACGGACTTGGTCCTCTGCGTCACGCAGATGCTGCGGAAGCACGGTGTGGTGGGGAAGTTCGTCGAGTTCTACGGCGCCGGCCTCGCCCACATGCCGCTCGCAAACCGGGCGACCATCGCGAACATGGCCCCCGAGTACGGCGCGACGATCGGGTTCTTCCCGGTCGACGAGATGACGATCGAGTACATGAAGCTCTCCGGACGTTCGGACGAGCTCGTGCGCACGGTCGAGCAGTACTACAAGGAACAGGGCATGTGGCGGGACGACTCCCGCAAGATCAAGTACAGCTCCACGCTCTCGCTCGATCTCGGGACGGTCGAAGCCGCGATGGCGGGGCCCAAGCGTCCGCAGGATCGCGTCACTCTCTCCACGATGAAGTCCGCCTGGGAGACCGAGCTGCCGAACCTCTCCAAGCGCGCCGACACCGGTGGTGGCGCGTCGGGCGGTGGCGCCGCGACAGCGGTCGCATCGCCCAAGGTCGCGGTGTCTCAGGACGGAGAGAACTTCGAGATCACCGATGGCTCCGTCGTCATCGCCGCGATCACGAGCTGCACGAACACGTCGAACCCGAGCGTGATGGTCGCGGCCGGACTCGTCGCGCGGAACGCACGGAAGAAGGGGCTCGGGCGGAAGCCTTGGGTCAAGACGTCGCTCGCTCCGGGCTCCAAGGTCGTCACCGAGTACCTCGATAAGGCGGGGCTCACGGACGACCTCAACGCGCTCGGCTTCAACACCGTCGGCTACGGATGCACGACCTGTATCGGCAACTCCGGCCCGCTTCCGGATGCGATCCAGAGTGCGGTCAAGTCGAACGAACTCGTCGTTGCCTCCGTGCTCTCGGGCAACCGGAACTTCGAGGGACGTGTCCACGCTTCCGTGCGCGCGAACTACCTCGCGTCACCTCCGCTCGTCGTCGCCTATGCCGTGGCGGGGACGGTCGACATCGACCTGACGAAGGATCCGATCGGGAAGGGCGCGGATGGGAAGGACGTCTACCTCAAGGACATCTGGCCGACCCAGGCCGAGATCGACGCGGTCGTGAAGAGCTCGGTGACCCGCGAGCAGTTCGTGGAGCAGTACTCGAACGTCTTCCAGGGTTCGCCCGAGTGGCAGGCGATCCAGACGGGCGGCGGACAGCTCTTCGAGTGGTCGGACAAGAGCACGTACGTTCAGGAGCCGCCGTTCTTCGTCGACATGGCGAAGGATGCGTCGCCGATCGGCCCGATCCACGGGGCGCGTTGCCTTGCGATGCTCGCCGACTCGGTTACGACGGACCACATCAGCCCCGCCGGTTCCATCATGCCGGAGTCGCCCGCAGGGAAGTACCTCATCGAGCACGGCGTCGAACCGCGGATGTTCAACAGCTACGGTTCCCGTCGCGGCAACGACCGCGTCATGACCCGTGGCACCTTCGCGAACATCCGGATCCGCAACCGTCTCGCTCCGGGCACCGAGGGTGGATGGACGACGGACTTCACCGACGGTCAGGTCAAGTCGATGTACGACGCGAGCCTCTCCTACCAGAAGGCCGGGACGCCGCTCGTCGTCATCGCGGGCAAGGACTACGGAATGGGATCGTCCCGTGACTGGGCCGCCAAAGGGACGTACCTCCTCGGGGTGCGCGCCGTCATCGCGGACAGCTTCGAGCGGATCCACCGCTCGAACCTCGTCGGCATGGGCGTCCTCCCGCTCACGTTCGCGCCCGGGACGAACGCCGAGACCTACGGACTCGACGGCACGGAGACGTTCTCGATCGACATCGACGATACGCTCCAGCCGCGTCAGCAGATCATCGTGAAGGCGACGTCCAAGGACGGCAAGGTGACGGAGATCCAGACGCTCTGCCGGATCGATACGCCGGTCGAGGTGGACTACTACCGGAACGGCGGGATCCTGCACACGGTGCTCCGCCACATGGCGAAGGCGTAGGTAGGGCGGCGTGCCTAGACAAGTCGTGAACCTCTCGGAGAAGCTGACGAAGTTCTCCGAGAGGTGGTCCCCGCGCGTGATCGCCGAGATGAACGACTACCAGTTCAAGCTCGCGAAGATCCAGGGTGAGTTCGTCTGGCACGATCACCCGGACACCGACGAGACGTTCTTCGTCGTTTCCGGGAGCATGTGCATCCGGTTCGAGGACGGTGAGGTTCGCCTAGGACAAGGGGACCTCTACGTCGTTCCGAAGGGCGTGCGGCACCAGCCGTACGCTGAGGAAGAGTGTCACATCCTGCTCATCGAGCCTCGCGGCGTGGTCAATACAGGCGATGCCGGGGGAGAGCTACAGGCTCCGAACGATGTCTGGGTGTGAATAGCCGGTCCATCGGAGGTTGCTCTCCTGGACTGGACTGGGCCGGAGTAGCCCGGGTTGGTAGTCTGTTCCCTCGACGTAGCCCCGTTCGGTTCGGCGTCGATCTGTCATTGCCTGACGGACGAGGACTCTTGTCGCGAGGTGCCCGATGGCCGACCACGAGGACAGCCCGGATCTGGCCCGTATCGTTGCGCGCGTAGCGGACGGTGAGTCGATCGATTGGGCGGAGCTACAGCAGGCGTCTCCCAACCTCGCGCCGCTGCTGAGCCGTCTCGCCGACGTTGCGGCGATCTCGCAACGTCACCTCCGGCAGATCGACTCGACATACGGGCGACACTCCGGGCCCCTCGGTCCTCTTGGCCTCGAAGCGAACTCTCCCGGGTCGATGCTGTCGGGGCCCCCAGCCGAGTTGGATCTCGAGGCTCCGCCGACACACTGGGGGGCGCTCGAGGTCCGCGAGCGTATCGGCCAGGGGGCGTTCGGGGAGGTGTTCCGAGCCTACGACCCGGCACTTCAGCGGGACGTTGCTCTGAAGCTCCAGCGTGCGACGCGATCCGACGATTCCGACGGCGGCGCACGAGCGCGAATGCACTTGGAGGAAGCGCGCCGTCTCGCTCGAGTCCGTCACCCGAATGTTCTCGCGGTCCACGGTGTCGAGACGCATGACGGACGCGTCGGCCTCTGGACCGATCTCCTGCACGGGGAGACGTTGGCGGAAATCCTCGGGCGGGGCGAGCCGATGGAAGAGGTGCGACTCGCCCGTATCGGAGTCCAACTCTGTCGCGCGCTCACCGCGATCCACGAAGCCGGCGTACTGCACGGTGACGTCAAACCCGCCAACGTCCTTCTGGAAGAAACCGGTCAGGCTGTGCTCATGGATTTCGGCGCGGGACGGCGACTCGAGCCGAGCCGTTCCGAGTCCACCGGACCGGTCTTTGGAACTCCGATCCTTTTGGCCCCGGAGCTCCTCGAGGGAGGAGAGCCGTCTGCGGCGGGAGACCTCTACTCTCTCGGCGCCTTGCTCTACCGTGCTGCCAGCGGGCGCTATCCAGTGGAAGCTCAGTCTACTTGGGAGCTACTCGAGGCACATCGACGCGGGAAGAGGATCCCGCTGCGAGAGCTCCGTCCAGACCTTTCTGCCAGGTTTGCTCGAGCGGTGGACCGCGCGATCGCGCCGGATCCGGCGGCCCGTTTCGAGACAGCCGCCCAGTTCGAGAGCTCCCTACGTGTCGACGATCTCAGTGACCCATCCTTGGACGATCCGTCCGGAGTCGGTGCCGAGGGAGTGCTTCCGGACGGTGCGCCGACGGACCTGGGGCGATTCCTCGGACGCGAGAGGGAGCTCGACGCCGTGCAGGAACGACTGGACGAGCACCGCTGTGTCACCCTGATCGGAGCCGGCGGAGCGGGAAAGACGCGCCTCGCGGTCGAATCTGTTCGCCGTCTTCGGGGGCGGTATCCCGGCGGCATTCGTTGGGTCGACCTGACTGCGGTGGTGGAACCTGCAGAGCTGGACGCCGAGATCGCGGAGCAGCTCGCCGTCCGGGTGAGGGGGCGCGAGTCCGAGCGAGAGGCGTCGCTGCGTGAACTTCGGGCGACGTCGAGTTTGCTCGTGCTCGACAACGCCGAACACGTCCTCGGCGAAGTGAGAGCGTTCGTCACTGCCGTTCTCACTGATTGCCCTCGTGTCGATCTGCTCCTCACGTCCCGGGAGGTGCTCGGAGTCGTGGACGAGTCTCCCCTCGACGTCGGACCGATGAGCCTTCCTCCAGTGACCGACTCCGGGCCGGAGCGAAGCACGTTGGCCTCCGCCGACTCGGTTCGTCTGTTCCTCGACCGTGCAAACCAGGCCAAGCCTTCGTTTCGGGCTACGCCGACCATGATGGCCGCCATCGCGAGGATCGTGAATCAACTGGATGGTCTTCCGCTCGCGATCGAGCTCGCGGCCGCGCGGGTGGTCTCGATGGACGTCGAGGAGCTAGCTTCCCGCCTCACCCGCACGATGACCGTGTTGTCGCAGGCCGAGCGGTCGACCACCCGGCACCAGACGATGCAAGCAACCCTCGAGTGGAGTTGGTCTCTCCTCGATGAGTCGGAGCGGGCGCTGCTCCGTCGGCTGAGCGTCTTTCGAGGCGGCGCGACGCTCGTCGCGATCGAACACGTAGCGTCGGACTCCATTTTGGGCACCACGGATCTCGTACCGGCACCCGAGTCTCTCTACCCGACGGACGAGACACCGGATGTCGCGCTCTCGCCCGATCGCGCAACCGTCTGCGGGCAGGAGACGTTCCTCGTGCTCGACGGACTCGTGCGGAAGTCGCTCGTACGGATCGAACGCGGACGGTATCGGCTCTTCGAGGTCGTGTCTCGCTTCGCCCGGGAGAAAGCGATCGAGGCGGGCGAACAGGACGTTCACGACGCGCGGTTCCTTCGCTTCTTCCTCCGCCTGGCCGTCGAAGCCGAGCGTCGGCTCTTCGGGACAGGGCAGGATCGCTGGTTCCAAGTCTTCGACGATGAGCGGGTCAACTTCGAGTCGGCCCTCTCGCTCCTTCTCCGGCCGGCCTACCCACGCGACGCTGGGCTTCGTCTCGTCGCCTCGCTCGGTCGCTACTGGGCGCACCACGGACTGCTCAAGCTAGGGGTTCACCACATCGAGGCGCAGCTTCGATTGGCAGACGACGCCGATCCATCTCCGCACCTGGCCGACGCATTCAATTGGGGTGGCAACCTTGCTACGGCGCTCGCGGACTACCCCCGCGCGATCGCACTCCACGAGCGCGGCCTCGCCGTCCAACGGGCACGAAACTTCGTTTCCGGAGTCGGGACTGCGCTGGGCGGGTTGGGAGACGTTCTCGTACGAGTGGGTGACTTCGCGCAGGCGCGGGAGCGTCTGGAGGAGAACGTCGCCATCCAGCGGGAGACGGAGCGCCCGATCCAGCTCGGCATGGCGCTGACCAAGCTAGCGGTACTTTCCGAGTACGAGGGCGAGCTCGACGCGGCGAAGACGCTGCACGAAGAGGCGCTCGAACTTCGTCGCGCAAGCGGAGACGAGAATGGCGCGGCTCTCTCCTTGAGTGGTCTCGGGCGAGTGCTGCTGCTCCTCGAAGAATACGACGAGGCCGAAGCGTGCCTACTCGAGGCGCTTGCGATCCGGCGCAAGCTCAATGATCGAGACAAGATGTCCACCACGCTGAACATCCTCGCGAATGCTTGCCTCGTCCGTGAGCAGTCGCAGAAGGCGGTGCCCTACCTGAGGGAGTCGCTCTCGATCCAGAAGCGAAGCGGGCGTCCGACGGGAGCGTTTCATTGTCTGGATGTGCTCAGCACGCATGCAGAGGCGACCGGACGGACGGCGGACAGCCTTACCTTGCTCTCCGCCGCGTACTCCGTCCGCGAGTCGATCGGTGAGACTCTGCACGAGTCCGAGGCCAAGGGTCTCGAGGAACGAAGAACTTCGCTAGCGTCGCTGCTGCCCGAGGGGCAGGCGCACGAGGCCTGGGTTGCGGGAACCCTGATGTCGGCCGAGGATGCGCTCACCCATGGGATCGCATACCTCGACCGGATCGATCAGGAAGGCTAGCTGAGGCTATCGGGGACGTGCACGAACCCGAGATCTCTCAACGCGCGCCAGAACCCTCGGCCCACTGTTCCACTCGACGTCGGGACTCCGCGTTCCAGCCGCCGAACGCCGTCTCGATCTTGCCCCGTTCGTCGAGAACGAACGTGAGCGGGACGAAGACTTCTCCGTCACCGTAGATTGCGTCTACAGCCGAGGAGCCTCCGAGAGCTACCGGATACGTGACACCGCGTTCCTCGAGGAACCGGCCGATCCCGCTCATGTCTTCTCGGGTGTCGATGCTCAGCCCGAGGAGCTGGATCTCCTTACTCTCGAAGTACGATGCCTTCTTCTGGAGTTCGGGCATCTCCGTCTTACACGGGACGCACCACGTAGCCCAGAGGTTGACGAGGGCGCGCTGGTTCGGTGCGAGCGTCGACTTCCACGGCTTGGTGGATCCGTCACGGCCTACGACGTCGAAGTTCGGGAGTTCACCACCCTTCTCGAGCCCAAGGCTCGCGAGGAGCGCTTGGTCCTGTGCGTACGGTGCCGGAAGGGATGTGCGTGTCTCGCGAACGGAGTGTGGAGTCGCATCACCTTCCACGAGCAGCCAGGAGCTCCGGCTCGGGAACGGCTGGTCGAACCGTTGCTTCGTTCCGTTCGGCCAGGTGACCTCCACCCACTCGGCGGACTCGTCGCGCCCCAGTCCGAAGAGAAGACGAGGGTCGTGTTCGGCGAGGTACCCTTCGCCGCCCGACTTCACCTGCGTCTGCACGCCCCGCGACGTTCCGACCCGGACGACCGCGCTGAACGCGTCGGTGCCGCTCGTGGTCCCGCGGAGCGCGATCCGGAGGAAACCGAAGTCGGCGCCGACCTCGTTCCGGTAGAGGAGGTGGGCGTCGCCCTGGATCGTGGTGAGGAAGATGTCGATGTCGCCGTCGTTGTCGAAGTCGGCGAACACCGTGGCGCGGCCGTCGCTCGGAGAGTCGAGTCCGGAGACACCGGACACGTTGGCGAACCGGCGACGAGGTCCTGCCTGGGTATCCGTCCCGTTCGATTGGGTCGCCGCGCTCGCGTCGTTTGGCGCGACGCTGAGGTAGAAGCCGTCCCGTTCGTAGCCGCTGAACGAGAATCCATCCCGGAACATGGCGGCGAGGTGGTTCTCTTTGTACTGGTCGTTTCCTGCAGCGACGATGTCTTCCGTGGACGTCACGACGTGACGCCAGAAGAGGCTTCAGGTGTCCTTCATCAGCTTGCCGGACACGAACCCGTTCGTCGTGAAGAGATCCTCCCAGCCGTCGTTGTCCGCGTCGAAGAATCCGCCACCCCAAGCCCATCCCGCGGAGAAGCCGCCGACATCGGACGTGACGTTCTTCCAACTGCCGTCCGGCATCCTCTCGTAGAGGCTGTTTCCCGCCGCTAGCTTGCGAAGCGTCTTCCCAGTCGGGGCGGCGTCTCCGTAGAGACGGCCCAGGATCCGGTTCCCCGCCGTCGACGACATGTTCGTCACGTGGAGATCCAAGTCCCCGTCGTTGTCGAAGTCGCCGAAGCTCACGCCCATGCCGTTCCCGGGGTCGCTCAATCCGAGCTCCTCGGCGATGTCGGTGAAATGGTCGCCGTCATTCCGATAGAAACCGTTCGTCCCGAAGTCGTTCGCGATGTAGACGTCGAGGTCGTTGTCCCCGTCGAAGTCGATGAACTCGGCGGCGTAGCTCCAGCGCGAGTCCGCGATCCCCCACTGGGCCGCTTCTTCCGTGAACGTTCCGTCACCGCGGTTGATGAAGAGCAGGTTCGGAGTGCCGTTGTCCGCGTCGTGCCATCCGTTCGGCATGATGACGCCGTATCGCTGGTACGAGTTGACCAGGATGTCCGGGTGGCCGTCCGCGTTCACGTCGGCCGAGACCGCGCTGAATCCGATGGCGGGGCGGTCGACTCCCGCATGGAGCGAGACGTCGCGGAACGCCAACTTCCCGTCGGGAACCAACCGGTTCTCGAACAGCATCTGGAGACCGGAGGCGGAGCAGAAGAGGTCTGAGTCCCCGTCCGAGTCGTAGTCGAGGAGAAGTGGTGCGACGACCGACTCGGGCGTCTCCGCGATGCCGCATGCCCCTGCCGTTTCGTCGAACGTTCCGTCGCCGCGGTTGAGGTAGACGTAGTTCCGCTCCACTCCGGCGACGACGAGATCGATGTCGCCGTCGTTGTCGATGTCTCCGGCCGCGGCTCCGTGCCAGACGAACCCTTCGTTGCCGGGTGCTCCGTAGCGGGGGAGATGGAGCGCGACACCCGCTGGCTTCGACACCTCGGAGAACAGGTCCCGTTCGGCGACCACGGAGGTGACGCTCTCGAGCGCGAAGCGGCTCAGCTGCCAGCGAGAGGAGTCCGCATCTGCCCGTGCGACCGCGGCGTCGGCCCAGACCGAGAGCCACTCCCGGTTTCCTTCACTGTTCCGTCCGATGAGGAAGAAGAAGAGACGCGCCGTTCCCGACGTCTCCGACTCGAACGCCGCCTTCTTCACCTTGAACCGGACGTCCTCGACTTCGGAGTAGCGATCGAGGAACCCGGTCCAGTTGTCGAGATAGTCGTCTCCCGAGGTCTGCGTGGCCGTGGCGAGCGGCCAGTCCCACTTGCGAACGTAGCGCGCGGATCCGACATCCGGGTTGGTTGCAGCGAGTGCCGGATCGACGGGGCGAAGAGTCACCCCTTCGGGCATGGGACGAGACCCGTCGGGCCAAGGCGTCGCCTCCATGGACTCGCTGAGGTAGCCCCGAATCTCGGCCGCATTGCGACGCCGCGTGGAGACGGACAGGTCGAGCAGGTCGTTCGCGAGAGACTCGGAGAGGTCTTCGATCCACTCGAGGCTCTGTGGGTCGAGCTGTTCCTTGTTTCCCGATACCGGTGCAGCCTCGTCTCCAGGCGTGTTCCCTTCTCCGCAACCGTAGGCTGTCAAAAGGAGCAGTGGAAGGATCAGGAGTGATAGGAGGCGAAGCGCCCGCGTTCCTGCGAACTCACCCGATCGGCGATCAGGTCGCGAACACGTAGTTGCCAGGCGGAAGGAGATCTCGGCCATGGGGACTCCGTTGGTGACATTAGGGTGTGTTGCGAGAGGAACAATCGTACCTGCTCGAGTCCCGTCCCGTCATCCGGGGAACCCCCGATAGGAGTCTTGAAGATCCAAGTGGTTGCGGTTTGGCCGCATCGCCGACTTCGTGCGGCCAGGCCCAGCGTGGACGGGAGCATTGGGGCGGAAACTCCGCCCCCAATGCTCGTTGGGCAGTGGTGTCAGAAGATCTCGGCGAAGAAGTCCTTCATCGCCTGCCAGCTCCGATGGTCCGCCTTCTCGTTGTAGGCCGCACCCTTCGACTTGTCGCTCCCCGCTTCCTTCTGCGTGAACGCGTGGACCGCCCCGCTGTAGGCCGTGAACTGGAAGTCGACGTTCGCCGCCTTCATCTCGTCGAGGAACGCGAGAACTTGGTCCTGAGGCACGTATGGGTCCTCGGCGCCGTGAAGGACGAGCAGGGGGCACTGGATGTTCTTCGCGTCGTCGGGCTCTCCTCCGCCCAGGCTCCCGTGGAAGCTGACGACGCCCGCGACGTCTGCTCCACTCTTGGCGAGCTGGAGCACGGCGCCACCACCGAAACAGTAGCCGATCGCCGCGACCTTCGAGTCGTCTACGGACTGGAAGACCTCGTCGTTCCCGTCTTTCGGCTTCGCGTTACCCTTGATCACGTCGACCGCGGCCTGGACCCTCTGGCGGAGAAGGGGGAGGTTCCCGTAGTACTTGCCGGCCTCGGCGGAGGCTTCTTGCTGGTTCGTCGGACGGATTCCTTTGCCGTAGATGTCCGCGGCGAACGCGACGTAGCCCATCTCGGCCAGCATCTTCGCACGCATCCGCTCGTTGTCGGTGAGCCCCATCCACTGATGGACGACCACGACTCCCGGACGGGGACCGGTCACAGCGTCATCGTAGGCGAGGAACCCTTCGAGCGTGGTGCCGTCCAGGTCGTAGGTCACCGTGTGCGTGACGACGGTGGCGTGGGCCGGGGGGACGGCGGCGAGGGTGAGGAGTGCGGTGGCCGCGAATGCGGTGAGGAGTTCTCTCACTTTCATTCTCCATCCTCCCGACGGTTCGGGAGCGTTCATCCAAGGTATGACTGCAAGTCAGCCCAGATGGGTCGAATGCAACTCGGTCTCGGCCAGTAGGACGCTTCTGGACTGGGGTGGTTGCAGAGTATCGTGCATCCGACGCTTCCTGGGAAGGATCTGGCGTCAGCGGCGGCGGGCCGCTACTTGCGGAGGATCTTCTCCATCGGCCTGCCCTTGGCCAACTCGTCGACCAGCTTGTCCATGTAGCGGATCTTCTGCATCAGCGGGTGTTCGATCTCTTCGATTCTCACGCCGCAGATGACGCCGGTGATCTTGCTGGCGTTCGGGTGGAGTGTGGGGGCTTCGCCAAAGAACGTCTCGAGGCTCTTCTTCTCCTCGATCTGCTTCGCGAGCGCCTGTGGGCTGTACCCTGTCAGCCAGCAGATGACCTCGTCGACCTCCTGCTTCGTGCGACCCTTCTTCTCCGCCTTCGTGATGTAGTGCGGGTACACGCCAGCGAAAGACATCTTGAAGACCCGATTCGTATCCATGGTTGCCTCCGGCGGAAGTGTCGATGCATGTCTGAGCCGAGGCACCCCGCACCGGCTCAGACGTGCGATAGGATCGGGCGCAGCACGAGCCTTCCATACACGATGAACCCGCAGACACCGGCCACGACGAGCCAGTACACGAGATGCCCGTGGTTCGGGTCACCCGAAGCGAGATGCAGCCCGCAGAACAGTAGCATCTCCGCGGCAATGACGACCGCCGCGATCGGCGTCCAGCGGGCGGGCACCTTCGTGAAGGCGGGGAGGACGAGTCCGAGCGCACAGACGAGCTCGACGATGCTCATTGCCATCCACGCTCCGTGCGGGATCGCGCTGAGGGAGGGTACGGCCTGCGCCGAGTTCGTAGCTGAGCTTGCGTGGCGCGTCGGCTTCGAGGATCCGTCCGTTCACGATGCCGTCCCATTCGGGTTGCGGGGGCGCCGTGAATCGGAACTCCGCACCCGGCTGCAGATCGAGCGCGGCTATGGGGAGGAGCCACTCGGAGAGGAGTTGTGGATCGGTGAGAGCGCGCCAGACCTTCTCTGGAGGATGGAAGAGCTCCAGCTCGAAGGAGATCCGTTCCGTTTGCGAACGTTCGGTCTTGTCGTGCGGGTTCATCCGTCCATTCCCTCTAGAAGTCGTTCCAAACGATCGACCCGTTCCGTCCAGAAGGCGCGGTAGTGGGTGATCCAGTCGATGAGCGGTCTCATCCCGCGCGGCTCGACCCGGTAGTAGACACAACGTCCTTCGCGGCGTCCGCTCACGAGGCCGGCGTCCTTGAGCGCCGAGAGGTGCTGCGATACCGCTGGTTGTGAAATGTCGAAGCGAGCCGTTAGGTCCTTCACCGCAGCCTCGCCACGAGTGAGAGACTCGAAGATGGCTCGCCGGCTCGGATCGGCCAGAGCCTGGAACACCTTGTTCTCGACTGTCGCGGTAGCGGGCATGGACTAAATAATAAGTAGCAACTTATGAATTGTCCAGCCCGATTTCGCTCGGTTTCAGGTGGGTAGCATTCAAAGTGGAGGCCGACGTCTGAGCCGGTCCCGCGATTCGTCGAATCGGTCGAGGACCACGCCCGCGCCGCATCTGCACCACCTGTGTGTTAACATCCTCGCGGTTTGTTGCGTCTGCCCCCGCCATCGTGCGCTCATCTCATGGGAGGTTCGCCATGACCCGGAATCCCCACGCCGCACCCGTCTCGTCTTCCGCTCGCTCTAGGTTCCCAGGTTCGTGTCGCGCTATCGTACTCGCCGGCACACTGCTTCTCGGAACGGGGCTCGCCTACCCGACCAACGCCTCTGCGGAGTGCGAGGACTGGGGGAGCCAGCTTCGGTACGTCGACTTCGTCTTCGCCGCGACGGGTTTCGACGGCTTCATCTCGGTGGCGAAGCAGGGTGACGTTCTCTACACCTTCGGCGAGTGGTTCGAGATGGGGAACTACCTCGAGATCTCGAACGTCTCTGACCCGGATTCGCCGATCATGCTGGCGCAGATTCCGCTGAGCGTCCCTACGAATCGCGTCACCCTGGAGGGGGACTATCTCTATTGCAACGACGTCTCCAACATCCGGATCCTCGACGTCTCGGATCCCACCGACCCGACAGTGGTCGGGTTTCTCCATTCCGCTGGTAGGGTAGAGGATCTCTACATCGACCTTCCGTTGGCCTACGTGGCGAACGCGAGCAACGGCATAGCCGTCCTGGACGTATCGGACCCAACCACACCGACCCAGATCGGAACGGGAAGTGGGGTCTCTGCTGGCCACGTCGTCGGAAACCAACAGTTCGTGTACAGCGGAAGCACCGTGAGCCCCGGGAACCTCTCGGTGTTCGACATCTCCGATCCGAGTGATCCGACACTGGTGTCCACGGAGTCCGGGGTCCGGGTCGGATCTATCGCTCTCGACGGTGATCTTCTTCTGGTCGGTGACCGGAACTATGGACTCCGGATCTATGACGTATCGGTAGGCGCATCTCCAGTGGAGATCGGGAGCGTCGCGACGAACGCCTTGACGAAGATCCAGTTGAGCGGTGGCTACGCCTTTGCCGAAGCGAGTGGGATCGGTGTGATCGTCATCGACTATGCGAGCGATCCGACGAACCCTGAGGTCGTGGGCTCGGAGAACGTCGATGCCTACGAAGACTTCTACGCCGTGGACGATGAACTCTGGATCGCGAACAACTACGGAACGTCGTTCCGCTTCGACGCGACGGTTCCGACGAGTCCTCAGCCGGTCGGCAACATCACCTTCTCGGCGAATGCAATGGGTGCGGTCATCGAAGGGAGCTTGGCGTACGTCGCCGCGGGTACGGCCGGACTCCAGATCGTAGACATCAGCGACCCAACCTCAATGACGGTCGTCGGCAGCTGGACAGGTACTTCAGTCAACAGCGTCGACGTCGTTGGCAGCCTTGCCTACGTGGCGGACGAGTCCCTTGGGCTGATCGTCCTGGACGTGAGTGATCCCTCGAACCCCAGCCTCTTGGGTACGGAACCGTTTGCCCCGTTCGGGACCCATGTCGAAGTCGAACTCCCGTACGCCTATCTCGCGACTCCGGACGATGGCCTCGTCGTCGTCGACGTCTCCGATCCGTCCGCACCGGACTGGACTAGCGCTGTTGACGTCGTGATCGACGAGTTCCTGCTGAAAGACGGATACGTATTCGGGATCGGTGGGCATTGGCTCCGGGTCATCGACGTATCGATCCCGCCCTTGCCCGTGCTCGAAGGTTCCTACTCGATCGCCCAGGTCGCTGACGGAATCGCGATCGCGGGGGACTACGCATACGTAGGAAGCGGCATTCTGCGGGTCTACGACATCTCCGATCCGCTCGCCGTGGTGTCGAACGGGTTCTCGTACGGCCCGGCCTGGACGGATCGGGTTTGGGTGGACGGATCGACGCTCTACGGAGCGGTGAGAGAGGGCGGAGTGCAGCTCTGGGATCTCGCCAACCCGGCGTTTCCCGCCACTGCCGGCACGTCTCGTCTTGCCGAAGACGTCGACTGGGTCATCACCGGCAACGACTGGCTCTTCGCTAGCGCGGGGCCGATGGGATTGGTCGCGCTCCCCGCCAACTGCGATGCGCCGTCTTCGGTCGACGATGCCGAAGGGATCTTCGCCGAGTCGGACCACATGTCGCCGGTCGGAATTCGCCAGATCGGTTGGGACGCCAGCGGGGAGATCCGCCTCGCCCTCGACCTCGAAGCGCCAACGGACGTGGCGCTCAGCGTCTCTGATGTCCAGGGACGGCGGATCTGGTCTCGTCCTGCGGAGTCGTTCTCAGCCGGTACGCACACGATCGTCTGGGATGGTCGGGACCGGTACGGCGACCGGATTCCCTCCGGCGTGTTCTTCGCTCGGGCCACGACCGATGCTGCTCGGGCACGCGGTCGGATCACGATCGTACGCTGACCTCGGGTCACGGCCGCCGGGTCCACCGGGACTGGGCTTCGTCGGGTAGACTTCGTCGCGTGACACGAAGTCTACCCATCCTCTACCGGGACGACGACTGCGTGGCGGTCGCCAAACCCGCCGGACTCCTCGTCCATCGGACGCACCTCGATCCCGAGGACTCGGTGTTCGCCCTCCAGATCGTGCGCGACCAGTTGGGTTGCTGGGTACATCCAGTGCACCGTCTCGACAAGCCGACCTCCGGCGTCTTGCTCTTCGCGCTCGACGCGGAGATGGCGCGGAACCTGGGAGACGCGTTCCAAGCCGGGCGAATGAAGAAGACGTACGTAGCAGTCGTTCGTGGGTACTGTCCCGAGTCGGGCGTGGTGGAGCACGTCGTCGTGGTCGATCGTCCGTCCAGGGGGAAGTGGGTGGCCGGGGTCGGACCCGACGAAGCGACTGACCGCGTAGCGGACGATGAGTCAGGCGATGGCGGTCCCGCGAGGGTGTCTGCGCCAGCGCCGGCCGTCACGGAGTACGAGCGACTCGCCTCGGTCGAGTTACCGGTGAGCGTCGAGACCTATCCGACGAGCCGCTACTCCCTCGTCCGACTCTCTCCCCACACCGGGAAGCGGCATCAGCTTCGAAAGCACCTCAAGCATCTCGGGCATCCGATCATCGGCGACGTGCGGTACGGACGCGGGGCGCACAACCGGTACTTCCGCGACGAACTGGGTGCTGGGAGGCTTCTACTCGCCGCGACTGAGTTGCAGTTCGTTCAGCCTCGGACGGGTGCGGCAGTTCGGATCGTCGCGCCACTCGACGAGACGATGACAGGCCTGCTGGGTCGCTTCGGCTGGACGGATGCCGTGCCCAAGGAGTGGATCGCGGCGCAGGACTGACGGCCTACCACCGTGCACGTGTGCCGCGAGTGTCCACGTGGAGGAACGGGCCGTGGGCCTGGTTCGCTCTATAGACGCCGACGCCCCCGATCAGACGTGCGAAGAACGACTCCTTGGTCAGCGCCTCGACGAGAGTCGCGAGGTACCTGGAGTCCTCCATGTCGATGACTCCGTCTCGATTCACGTCGTCCATGACGCCGTCCGCCGGGGCGAAGTCGACGAACACGTCGGCTGCGTCGCCGTAGACGTGACGGCTGTACTTCACGTTGCCGATCACCTTGTTGTAGTGAGGCGTGCGATAGCCGCTCATCACGTGGAACGTGGGTGCGGGGATGCCCTCCGCGTTCACGTGTTCGAGGATCCGTTCCAGCTTCTGGAGCAGTTTGGGACGGACGAGGAGGAACTTGGGGTAGGTCCCTTCCTGCTTGCAGACGAACTGTCCCAGCTCGAAGTGGGGGGAGACTCGACGGCTGAGATCCTCCCGCGTGACGCGGACGAGGCCCTTCGGCGTTTGGTAGGACGCGAGACCGCGGAGAGGCGTGTCCGGGTAGTGTCCGACTTCGTACCCCTCGAGCTTGGTTCCTTTCATCCTGTCCAGAGGCACGGTGATCATGAGGAGGAGGGAGATCGAGTCTGCCGGCGCGTTCCGGTAGACGGTGATCTCTGCGAATCCGGGCTTGGACGGTGCGGTCCAGACGAGACGGCCTAGGTCGTCCTTGACGACTCCTTCCGAGGCCGTGGCCCGGTAGCCGTTCTTTGCGTCGCGCCTCTGGCCGGACTCCCGAACCTCGAACTCGAACTTCTCTCCCGGCATCACCGGGATCGCGATCCGCCGGAGGGATGTCGTGACGTCACCAGAGCGGATCTCGAACGAAGCCCGATCTGGGTCGAACGACTCGAGTACGCCGGGGGTCACGAAGGGGGGAGTCACCGTGGCGATGACGTCCTTCGTTCCTGTGCCGAGTAGTGTGGCCGCGCAGATCGAGGCGACGACGAGCGCGCCCTGGGCCCGCCGCGAGCGGCGGGAGAGGTGTGGGATCACCCAACCTCCGTCGGTGCGGGCGCGTCCAATGCCCGCAACACGGCGCCGTCCCGTTCGTAGACGTCCTTCCGGAAATGCACCACGCCTCCTTCGTCGGTCCAAGCCGTCCAATAGAGCAGATGGACGGGGATCGGGCGACTCAAGTTCACCGTTCGCTCCTTGGCGGTAGCGAGTACCGACTCGATCTGCTCCCGGTTCCAGCCGGGCTGATCACGGAGCAAGTATTCGGCGAGTCCGACGGGATCCTGCACCCGAATGCAACCGGAGCTGAAGGTGCGTTCGCTCTTTGCGAACAGCTCCCGGGAGGGCGTGTCGTGGAGGTAGACGTCGTAGTCGTTCGGGAACATGAACTTGATCCTACCGAGCGCGTTCTTGGGGCCGGCCTTTTGCCGGATCCGGTAGGGGTTGTTTCCGGGGCCGACTTGGTTCCAGTCGATCGTGGTCGGGTCGATTGGAGCCCCATCCTGTCCCCACCCGGCGAACACCTCGAATCCGTTGTTCGTGAGATAGCTCGGGTCCTTCCGGATCACCGGAAGCTTGTCCTGGAAGAAGATCCGCGGCGGAACCGTCCAGGTCGGGTTGAGGACGAGGTAGGTCATCTTCCCGCTGAAGACGGGCGACTTCCTCGCCGTCTTGCCGACGATGCAGTCGATCGAACGGACCTCTTGCCGGTTCTCGAAGATCCGAACGCGGAACTCCGCGATGTTGACCCGGATGTGGTCCGGGCCGAGGTCGTCCGGCAGCCAACGCCAACGCTCGAGGTTGACGCGGATCCGGTCGACAGAGTCGAGCCACGTTCGGGAGAGCGCCGCGAGTGTGGCCGGGCCGATCACTCCATCTGCTTCGAGGCCGTTTCGCTTCTGGAACTCGATCACCGCCTCCGCGAGTCCGGCGTCGTAGAGCTCCGGGTCCGTGGACTCGACGACGACCTCGTCGGGACGTCCCCAGGTCCCACCTTCATCGGAGGCGGCGTGGACCACGTAGCCTTCGGCCAAGAGTCGTTCTCTGAGTATCGGGACTCTCGGATCGCGGTTGCCAGGCTCCAGCTTTCCGCCGGGGCCGACGATCTGCCACGGCTGTTGGAGTTTTCGATCCGATCCGGGAGCGCCCAGTGCGGAGGATGGAGTCGAGTCCTCTCGTTGCGAGTACTCGAGGAGGGCCGCCTGGAGGCGTCGGTACTCCGGGTAGGGAGGCGCGAGCGACGCGAGGGTGGCGGGGATCGAGCCTTCGGCCAACGATGTCTCCAGGATGGAGACGAGGTCGTTCGTTCGGCGGGATGCTCGCCAGTCCGCGTAGAGCTGGGCGGGGTCCGATTTTCCGCGCGTCAGGTGAGCTGCGTAGACCAAGAACGCGTCGGTGAGGAGCAGGTCCAAGTCGACGGTATCCTCGAGCTCGCTCGCGCTGGAAGTGTAGTGGATGGAACTCGCGGAGCCAGCGGAGCCAAGCCGTTGCTGGATGGCCGTCGTGTGGTAGTCCTCGGGGACGAGGCCGTGCTCCGTAGCGCGGGCGATCGCGCTGAGGAGCGCGAAGGCGTTGCTCGGGTTCCCGCTATCGCCCGTCCAGGCCAGTTCGTATCCGCGCTTGGCGTAGAACTCGGGGACCAAGACGACGGAGTGGATCTTCTCCGAGCCGGCGTGTGCTTCGCTTGGGAAACGGGCGAGTCGCTGCTTCAGGGCTTCGGCGAGCTCGGTGCTGGCGAGGACTGGTCCAGGAAGGACGCCGATTCCGAGCGAGACGATCACGATCCAGGCGAGCTGGGTCTGCATGCGAACGAGTACCGCTGCGACCGAGGACGTGCGTTTCGGACTCCCACACTCGGGTCGTGCGCCACCTGCGCCACTCCACTTCGTCATGCACCCTCCTCTGGTTCGGACTCCCCTGTCGGCCTGGACTCGCGCAATGGCCTGGACTCGCGCATTGGCCGGGACCTATGCACCACATGGGACTCGCGGATCGGCCTGGCCGTGCAGATCACTCGCTCGGTGTGTCGAACTCCTCTCGAGAGATCCACCAGCGGCGACCGCACCTGGGACAGCTCGTTTCGATCTTCGGGTCACCCTGGAAGATCTCCTCGGGATCGTCGGCGAACATCCTGCGGAGTGCGGTGAGCATCCGTTGCGGGTTGCAGCCGCACTGGAAGAAGAACGGACGCGACTCGAGGAGCTGGATCGCTTCGTTGTCGAAGAGAGCTGCTCCTTCTTCCCGTGTCAGTGCGGGGAAGAAGTCCGGGTCTGCCCCCGGGAGGGAGGCGACCTGGATGAACTCACCATTCTCGAGATCGAAGAGCCGGATCGGCCTCTGCTCCGATTCGATGTAGTAGCGCTCGAAGATGTCGAGCAGGTCGAGCCCCTCGATCTCCAGGACGGAAAGCGACGGTTCGTGCTTCGGTCGTTGGCTCTGCATGTAGAGTCGACTCGAGCCGAGATCCTTCACTCCCTCCACGTAGACCCGGCCGGTGACGGAGGACTCGAGGGAGTCTCCCGCGATGAACACGTTCGTTGGCGGATGGGTCAGATGGATGGTGAGGCCGTATGAGAGGTCGCGTGGCGCGTTCGAGAGATGGATGACGCCCGCGGCCAGCCCTTGGCGCATGAAGGTCTGCGACAGCCCGTCTTTCACCTCACCCCATACGTCCACGTGCGTGTGATACGCCTCGAGGAAGTCCGAAAAGTCTCCCTTCGAGAGGATGATCCGGTTGTCGGGATCGAGGAACCGGTGGAGTAGGACGTGGGAAGGTGTAGGTACGTCGGTCACGGCGTGTACTTCTCCTCGATGTCTTTCTCCAGACGCTGGAGCCAGTCGCGGGCCTGGGCGTTTTCTGGATCCCGCCGAAGAAGCTCTTCGAGGACGGGCTTGGCGTCTTCGAGTGCGCCCCGGCGAATCAGGAGGCTCGCGAGCTCGAAGTATGGGGTGCGCATCGACGGGTCGGCAGCGATCGCCTTGCGCATTTCGTTCTCCGCTCCTTCCAGGTCCCCCTTGGAGCGGAGTATCGATCCGATCTGGAGATGGGTGCCGCCGGCGGAAACGAGTCCCCATCGATCGGCCAGTTGAAGGTGTTCCAGGCTATGGTCGACCAACTCGTCGCGCGACGCCGGATCTGCCGTCCCTTCTGCCTTCTTCAGGAGGCGAACACCCTCCTTTGCGTGGTACTGGACGAACCCGCTGTGTCCGGTGAGGAAGACGTAGGCGACGAGGAGGGGCACCAGGACGAGTCCCGCTCGAGTCGGCCTCCCGGCGGAGCGGACGACGTGCCGCTGGAACGTGAAGTCCCGGGAGCGGACGAAGCGCCAGAGGATGAGAACGGCGAACGCGGTGAGGATGGAGAGTCCGACGGCGAGGAGGAACGGCACTTCCTCATAAAGCCCCCGCCAGCAGTACCCGGAAACCAAGAAGACGGCCAGGAGCACGATCTCCTCCGTCCAAGTGAAGTCGTAGACACGCCTCTTCTTCTTCCGGATTGCGCTCCACTGCAGCAACCCGGGCTTGGCCGGGCCGAAGGACAGCGCCTCCTTGGGGCAGGCCGAGACGCAGTCGAGTGTCTTCATGCATCCGGTATCGACGACCGCTCGGAACTTCGCCACTTCTTCGCTCACGCGAACGTTGCTCGTGCAGACTTGGGTGCAGATCCCGCACTGCTCGCAGGCGTCGTTCACACGGATCCGCCCCGGGGCGACGGCGTCGACTGCGCCGAAGAACGCGCCGTACGGGCAGCCATAGGAGCAGAACGCCTTCGACCCGAGGAAGTAGACGAGGATCGGGCCACAGACGAGGATGATGATGATCGAGACGATCGGGCCCGGGAACGTCTGCCAGAAGCTCTCCGTCGCGAAGTGAGCCTCCAGGGCGGGGAACGGGTGCCCTTTGATCATCCGGGTGAGCGACGGCCAGACGAACATGTAGAACGCGGCGCCGAACGGCACCAGGAAGAGGAGTCGCGAGCGGATTGGCTTGGGCTCGATGCCCAGCCTGCGGAGTATCCAGGAGGCACCGTCCTGATACGCCATGACATGGCACGCCCATCCGCAGAAGAACCTGCCGAAGAGGAGCGTCGAGAGGATGAGAAGTATGAACAGGACGAACCCGGCGTTGACGTGGCCGAGCTCCAGGGTCTGCATCGCCTCCGACGGCTCGAGCGGCGTGAAGGTTCGGCCCGTGATCTTCCAGTGCGCAACGTGCACCAGCACCAGGACATGTACGAGGACGAGGGACAGCGTACGTACGAGACCGCGCTTCGAAGGGCGGGCCTCTCCGCGAGTGCGGTGTTTGTCGGGGACCGGTAGCTGTGTCAGGCGCTCGGCGCGTACGGGACGATTCATCGTGTAGAGAGTACCCGAATACGGCTCGGATGTGATCGGACTTAGCGGTTGCCGCGAGGGCCCTCCGGACCGGGGCACGCCCGCTCCGTGATCGGAAGACGAGGCCGCGCCGGTCTGGTACCCTCGGCGTCCCCGACGGGTCACGCGGCCCGAACCGGAGTATGTCCCCAACGGAAGGGGGAGGAGGAGTCATGCCCGCATCCCGTAGCCGATCCCGCCAACGCAAGCGTCCCATGAACGTTCAGGATCTCTGGGCGCTTCCACGCGTCGGAAGTCCCTCGCCCTCCCCGGACGGGACGCAGTTCCTCGTGCCGGTCACCCGGTACACACTCGAGGCGAACAAGTCGGAGACGCGTCTTTGGCTCGTGCCCACGGATGCGGTGCGTGCGGGAAGGGGTGGGAAGGACGATCCGGCACGGCCGATCACCGCCGAGAACACGGCGTCGACATCGCCTAGCTGGAGTCCGGACGGAGTTCGGTTCGCATTCCTCCGAAAGCCAGGCGGGGAGAAGGGCGAGGGAGACCAGTCGACCCAGAAGCCAGGGCCTCGGTTCCCGGATCAGGCACAGCTCTACGTGCAGTCATTGGAAGGTGGGGAAGCGGAGCGACTCACCGATCTACCGTTCGGGGTGTCCGCTCCACGATGGTTCCCTGACGGCCGCCGTGTCGCGTTCTTCTCGCCGGTCTACGAGGCTGCTCCGGGTCTCGCAGACACGGTTGCCAAGAAGAAGGAACAGGCCGACTCTCCGGTCACGGCGCGGACGACGGAGCGTCGCTTCTTTCGTTACTGGGACACCTGGCTCACCGACGAGCGCGTGCTCCACGTCTTCGTACTCGACACCGAGACGGGTGAGCTCGTCGACTTGACGCCGCGCTTCCACCAGATCCCGCACGGGACGGACTGGTGCGAGTTCGCCGTATCCCCAGACGGGGCGGAGATCGCGATGAGTGCGCTCCGGAAGCCCACGGACGAGCTCGTCGGCGGACTCTTCGTCACGAGTGTGCCCGCACGTCTCTCCGATGTCGCCGAGGCTCAAGGAACGGAAGGCTTCGCTCGCGCGGTCGGTTCCGCCGACCGTCTGCATGCGAGTGGCGGAGAACCCAAGAAGGCACGCCGGGGGAAGCGTCGCGTCGCTCAGCTTCCCGATCCGTATGACATCGCTCCGGACTTCGCCACGTCGGCGGACCATCCTGTCTACTCGCCGGACGGCCGCTGGCTCGTCTTCGGAGTCCAGAAGGAGCGGGACTTCTATGCAGATCGTGTTCGCCTCGTCGCGCACGATCGCGAGAGCGGCAAGCAGACCGTGCTCACGGAAGACTGGGACTACTCCGCTTCCGGCTGGAGCTTCGCTCCCGATGGACGCACGCTCTACCTCACCGCGGAGATCCGTGCGCGCAACGCGTTCTGGGCGCTCGACGTCGTGCGCGCTGCCCGGAGCCCGAAAGCGAATCCGCCGATCGAGCTCGTCCGGGGCGGAACGTTTGGGGCGCCGAAGCTCGCGGGCGACCGGATCCTTGCGGACATCTCCTACATCAACCGTCCGTCCGAGATCGTGTCCGTCGACCTCGAAGGCGGCGACCTCGTTCGCACGACGGCGTTCACCGAGCCGGGTCTCGCTGACATCCAGATCTGCGAGCACGAGGAGGTCTATTTCGAAGGCGCGGAAGGCGACAAGGTCCACATGATCATCGTCTACCCTCCGGGCGTGAAGAAGCCGCCGCGGGGTGGACGCCTTCGTCGCAAGCTACCTCTCGTCCACATGATCCACGGCGGTCCGCACGGCGTCTTCGGCGACCAGTGGCACTGGCGCTGGTGCGCGCAGGTGTTCGCATCCCCTGGCTACGTCTGCGCTCTCGTCAACTTCCATGGATCCACCTCCTGGGGACAGGACTTCGCCGCGTCGATCCTTGGCCGTTGGGGCGATCAGCCCTACATCGACGTGATGAACGCGACCGACTACCTGATCGATCGCGGCATCGTCGATCCGAAGCGGATGGCGGTGACCGGCGGGTCCTACGGTGGATACCTCGTTTCGTGGATCGCGTCGCAGACGAAGCGGTTCCGCTGCGCGATCAATCACGCCGGAGTCGCGGATCTTCAGACGCAGTACGCGTCGGACGTGACGCACGGTCGGCGCCGTGCGATCGGTGGTGAGGCCTGGGACGACCTCGAAGGGCTCGATCGGTACAACCCGATGCGCCACGCCAAGGGGTTCCATACTCCGATGCTGATTCTCCACGGCGAGAAGGACTACCGGGTGCCCTACGCCCACGCCATCGAGACCTACAACGTCTACAAGGCGATGGGGAAGAAGGCCCGGCTCGTCGTCTACTCGGACGAGAACCACTGGATCCTGAAGCCGCGGAACAACGAGTACTGGTACGGTGAAGTGCTCGGTTGGTTGGATAAGTACCTTAAGAAGTAGGCAGGCTCGTCGGAGCGGTCGTCTTGGATGAGCGCTCCGACGAATGCTGACCCCGAGGGTTTCAGCATTCCCTGTGTACTCCAGGGAGGACGTCCCGTGCCTCACGGCTCCGACCTTTCTCACCCATCGAGGCCACGTTTCCGGAGCGCACTCTTCCGGGGCGTACGCTTCTGGGGCGTACGCCACTGGGGTGTACGCCTCGCAGTCGGGCTGCTGCTCCTGGTGAGCCTAGCCTCGAGCGCATCCGCCGAGCGAAGCGCGTCCCTGACGGGGCGGGTCACCGACAGGTTCGACGCCCCGATTCCCCAAGCGACGGTTCGGTTGGTTGGGACTCCGTTCGCCACGCACACGCGTGCGGACGGTGGCTTCCGGATCGACCAGGTGACGCCCGGGGAGTACGCGGTTCATGTCGTCGCGCCCGGCTTTCTTCCCTGGACCGAGCGGGTGTGTCTTCCCGTGGACGATGTCGGCGGACTCGAGATCGGACTCGTCGCACGTGCGGCGCCCGAGGCTGCTTGGAAGGAGTCCTTTTCCGGGCTCTCTCGATATGGGGGAGACGAGATTCGCTACGTTCCCGTGCGACTGAGGTCGCCGGCGCTCGGCGGTTCCTCGGGACTTCGGATCGCCGCCCAGTCTGATGGTTCGGCCGAACGTGACGACCCATATGACGCGTGGCAGGAGTCGTTCTTCCGTGGCTCGATCGAGGCGGGAGGAAGGACGCCGGACGCCCTGCTCCAATGTTCTCTCGTTTCGAGCTGGACGTCGGCGGACATCGTCCCGCGAGCAGACGGTCTGCTCGGGCCGTCTTCCCTGCGCTTCTTCCCGACGTGGACCGACGAGGCGGATACGCGACGTATCGGCGGGCGGGCGATCGTCCTCGGCTCTCCTGAGACGCTCCTGACGCTGGACGTCGAGTATGCGAGGTCCGAAGGGCGCGCCTTCGC
This sequence comes from Candidatus Eiseniibacteriota bacterium, assembly GCA_020633975.1. Taxonomy (GTDB): domain Bacteria; phylum Eisenbacteria; class RBG-16-71-46; order CAIMUX01; family CAIMUX01; genus JACKCR01. Next base: position 159,364 of record JACKCR010000004.1, read on the forward strand.
CGAGATGTGGACACGGCCGGGGTACGTGGAGGCGTTTCTCGATACGAGTCAGACGGGGCAGATCGTCTTGCGTCACGGCCGTTTCAGTGAGACCCCGTTGGCCGACGACTATGTCTTCTTCGATCCGCGGTCGCATCTTCCGACCGAAGTGGAAGAAGAGTTCTCGGTTCGCGCAAACTTCGATCACGACCTGTCGGATGCCGTCCGGTACACCGCGTTCGTCTCGTACGACCGAAGCAGCCTGGACAGCCGGGTCGGCGGGAAGACGGCGTCGGAGTATGAGGGGAATCGGCTCCAGGACCTCTGGTTCAACTACACGGATCGTGAGTCCAGTGAGTTCTTCGTCATCGCGGGAGACTTCCCGAGATACGCGGATGGCGAAGACGCGAGATCGGCAGCCGGGTTGAACCTGTCGGTCGTGACACCCGGCGGGCCGTTCGATGCGGGCCTCGAGGCGTCCTATCGAGACTTCCGCGTCCTGGAAATCCTCCATCCCTACTCGACCAATGCCGCAGGAGAGCTCGGCGCGATCCGCACGCGACACCACGAGTATTCGCCGGCTTTCCGGGGTTTCGTTCGTCAAGGACTGAGCGTGGGCGGGCTCGACTTGGGCATCGGGTTTGCGTACGAGTCGTTCCACATCTTGGACGCGTTCCCGGCAGTGAATGATGCGGACGAACTGGACCACGAGTTCCTTCCGCGAGTCGAGTTGAGCTATCCCTTGTCCGAGGACACCGTGTTCTCATTCCTTCGGACGACGTCTATCCGGAAGCCGACTGCCCAGTATCCCCGCGGTCTGGCGGAGACGTTCGTAGGGCAGTACCGGGCGGCGACCGACCTAGAGGCCGAGTCTGCGGCGCTCTATCGCGCGTCTGTCCGTCGCTCGTTCCTCCGCGAGATGCATGCCGACGTCTCCGTCTTCTTCGAAGACGGTGGAAGCAGCTACGGAGTCGAGTACCGCACTCCGCCCGGTCAGGTGTCGACGGCGCCCTACCTCGCGAATCTCGGCGCGGTAGAGGAACGGGGCCTCGAGGTCGAGCTCTCACGGGGCTTCCGAGACGGATTGGGCGGAACATTGCGCTACGTCTGGAGCAAGCAGGAAGTGACTTGGGGAAGGCTCCCTGCGCCGGAGTTCGATCCCGTGGAGTCGGCGCCAGGCCCCGACGATGTACGGCATCGCTTCGATCTCTCGATCGACGTCGGGAGTCCGGGAGGATTGTTCGGGACCACCCGTCTGCGTTACGAGACCGGACGCCCGTACACTCCGAACTTCGTCGCGTGGTTTGCGGAGGAGGACTACAACTCCATGCGCCTTCCGGGCTCGGCTAGCCTGGACATCGATCTAGAGCAACCATTGCTCGTCTTCGGAAGAACCGTCTCTCTCTTCCTCCGGGGACGGAACGTTCTCGATACCGTGAACGTGTTGGACCCCGATCCGCTCACGTGGCCGGAGCCGCCCGAGGCGTTCGAGAACGAGTACCTGATGTTCTACACCGAAACCGGTCGGACCGGTGGAGCGTACCTCACGGGGGAGAGTCCCGAGGAAGGCTCAGGTGAGTGGGTTCCTCTTCATGATCCGAGAGTGACCGGGTCTCCCCGATCGATTCGGCTCGGAGTCTCCGTCTCTTTGTAGCCACCGGGGATGACGACTGCGGCCAGTGCGCGCGGCAGTCACAGGCAATGACTGGTAGTGGATCTCCCCCGTCGATTGACAGTACGCCCAGTTCGGTTTCGTCGCCCGTAAAGACGAGGAAGCGGTTCGATCTCTCGAACCGCTTCTGGATGTGCCGGATCGTCCAGTGTTGGTGAGACGAGGTGCAGGTTTCCTACCGCACGACCCGGCAAGCTCGCGATGCGCTCGTGCCGTCTTCCAGGGTTGCCCGCACGAAGTAGGCGCCCCCAGGGAGATCGGCTACGGCGGGACCAAGTGGGATGTTCTGTTCCCCTGCAGCAGAGGCCCGCCAGGTGTATCCACCGCACTTGCGGCCCGTGATGTCGAAGATTCCGACCTCTACGACGCCTGGCGCCGACGTTCTGAGTCGAATGGTGGAAGAGCGGTCGACCGGGTTGGGTCCGAGACGGAGGTCGAGGTTGGTGACGTGGCTATCCGTTCCCGAGAGTCCGTCAAGGGCGACATCGGAGACACCTGCGCTCGTCCACACGACAGCTTCGTCGCGCCCGAGCGCGTCATTGTGAGCCCAGCCTACGATCCGGATGGTTCCGTCTTCCTCGACGTCGATTCCTTCGGCTCGGGAGATCGAGTAGTCCGGGCCGAGAGCTTCGTGCAGATCCACCCAGTCGTCCCCGTCAGATGCAAGTACGACGGCGTGCGTCGCGCCGACGAAGCGGGTACCGACTTGTAGTCCGCCCGCCGCGTCCATGACGGTGGGGATCAGGTCGTCCGATCCGGTGAGATCGATCGCGCTCAGCTTGTGCCCCGACCAGAGCATCGCTCGGACGACTCCGCCGAACTCCGCAGAACCGACCTGCTGTCCGTCGCCGGCACCGCTGATCCAGCTACGCGACGCACCCGCAGGGTGCATGTCCTCGTAGCTCGCGGCTGTTCCCGACCACTTCGCAGCCTTCCGGATCGGTCCAGGATACGGTGTGAGGATCGAGCCGTACTGCTGGTCACCGTCGAGTGCCGCTCCGGAGCTGTTGCTCACTCCCGAAGACGGATGGAGAGACATCCAGCTTCCCGAGGTTCCGGACCACATGCCTGCTCGCGTGTAGACGTTCCCGACTTCGTCGTCTCGGGAGACCGCGCCGATCTGATGCACTCCGTCCGAGTCGTAGACCCCGCTGTACTCCCAGCCGGAGACGCGGAGGTTCTGGAAGCTTCCTGCGCTCCCGGACCAAGCGCAGGCTTCCGGGAAGTAGACGAGGTACCACTGGCCATTCTGGAAGATCTCGAACGGCTCCCACCAGTTGCCACCTTGCATCCCTCCGGCCGTCGCGACCGCGCCGGTCTTGATCGTGGATGGGTTGTGCAGATCGATCATGCTCTCCGCGGTGCCACTCCAGAACACGGCGTGCTCCTCGTTGCCATCCGTACCGGTGTATACGACGGTTCCGGTCTCCTGCCCGTCCCCGACGCCGTAGCCGCGAGAGGAGATCGCTCCACTCGGATGAAGCGACGTTGCCGTCCACGCGACGTGCATGTCGGCCGGAGCAACGACGGTGACCGCCATCGGATCGCTCACGGTCGTCCCGCATTCGTTCGTCGCGGTGAGGGTGTAGGCGCCGTCGTCCGCGCCCGCTAGCTGCGTGATGACGAGCGCGCCGCTGGCCGCACCGCTGATCGTACCGCCACCATCGGAAGGACCATCGAACAGGTCCGTCCCGTTCTTCTGCCACCGATACGTGATCGGACTTCCACCGGACACCGCAGGAGCGAGCACCAACGTTTCCCCTGCCCAACGAGATTGCGACGCTGCGAAGTTCGAGAACTCGGGGCATGGGGAGGTGTAGAGCGTCTCCACGGTGTCCGTGTCGTTGCCGCCCAGCACGTAGATCGTATCTCCCGGGCCCATGACCGCACCGAAGTGGCGATGGGCAGCTGCCATGGTCGGCCCCTCGCTCCACGTACCGGTCGGGAGATGCAGGACCCACACTCGATCTTCCGGAATCGGCGTCCCGATCGGGCCGGATTCGCCGCCGATCACGTAGATCCGATCGTCGGAACCGAGTACTGCCTTGTGACCGCTCAGAGCGACCGGCATGGGCGCGACCACGTCTGTCATCCAGGTTTCGCTCGCCAGATCAAACTGGGCGACAGTCGTGAGCCGCGCCGATGCGGTCGCGTCGATTCCCCCGAAGAGGAGCAAGTGTCCGAGTCCGTCGTAGGCGAGGGCAGCTTCCGCGACGCCGTAGGGGGCCGGATCGAGGACTTCCCAGCTGTCGCTACTCGCGACGTACCGCTCGGAGTGTCCGATGTTTGGATCGCCTGTCGTCGCGTCTGGACCTGGTCCGCCGCCGATGGTGTAGGCGCGGCCGACGTCATCGGTCGCGTACGCGAAGCGGCCTAGCGGCGCACTTCCAGAGCGGTCCGGCAGTCCGTCCTCGGGTCCGTCGATCGGGTTGTAGGCGTAGTTGCTCCCTTCCTGGTTCCCGGTCGCGTCGACTCCACCAAAGACGATGATCCTGTTCAGTCCGTCGATTGCGGCGCCATGCCAGAGGATCGGCCCTTCCTGTGCAGGTGCAGCGGTCCAAGTGCTGGCTCCCGATGCAAGGTAGTGGGTGACACCGTTGTCTCCGCCGTCGAACGGTGTTCCTCCGAGCGCCCAGATCGTGCCACCGATCTCGGCGGCCGCTACGTGCGCGCGGGGTGCGCCGCTCGTCGGGAATGTCGGGCCTGCAGCCCACTCGGACGCAATCGCATTCGGCACTTCGATCGTGACGACGAGGATCGCGGTGGCGATGGCGACGCGGGACATCGGAAACGCCGAGGGGTGGAGTGTCGGTCGAAAACGGGGCAAGTGGCTTCCTCCTTGGGCAGTCCGTCCTGACGTGTGATTGCCCGTCGGACGCTTCTCTTGACGGGTCGATGCGCGGGGCCTTCGTCTGATACAGGATCTGGCCGGCTGTTGCCGACGGTAAGTACCCAGTGCATCGTCGGGGAACCGTACCTGTCACCAGATCGTCTCGCGGCTCGACAGGGGGGGAGCGCGCATTGAAGACGGCGTCCCTGAGCACGCGCCGGCGTGGGACGGTCGCGGCCGACCGATCGTTCCGACACCTTCGCATCAGTTCTCCTCAAGTCGGTATCACACCCATTTCTCCATCGGTCTACCGTCGCCAGGGCGTCTCGTGCTTTGGCGCCTTTCCGTGGTGCCGATTCGTCGGCCCCGGTCACCGAGGACGCCTGCGTCCGAAACTGTGAGGGGGAACGAGATGAAGCGATGGTTCGTCCTGGGACTCTTGGTCACGTGCGTAGGTGGCGCATGGGCTGCGAACGAAGATGCGTCTCGAAGCTCGTATCATGCGACGTACGTCGGGGACGAAGGTGTGCTCACGAGCGGACCTCGGTGCGGAACGTTGGCCCCGGACCTCGCTGACCAGGAGTTCGTCCAGAGCCAGATCGACGCTTGGATCGATCTTCACGGTTCGGGCAACCCGCTCGCCGCGACCACCACGATCCCGGTCGCGTTCCACGTGGTCCATGCTGCGAACGGTTCCTACAACGTTCCCGACTCGCAGATCTTCGCGCAGATCGACGTGCTCAACGCGGCCTATGCGGGCACCAACTTCCAGTTCTCGCTCGCGAGCGTCGACCGGACGGCGAGCAACAAGTGGACCCGTCACTCCCCGGGTTCCGGGGCCGAGGCAGAGATGAAGGCTGCGCTCGCGGTCGATCCGGCCACGACACTCAACTTCTACACGGGCAACTTGGGTGGGGGCCTGCTCGGGTACGCGACCTTCCCCTGGTCCTACGCCGAAGACAGCTTCATGCACGGCGTCGTCGTGCTCTATTCGTCTCTTCCCGGCGGCACGGCCGCGCCCTACAACGAGGGGGACACGGGGACTCACGAGGTCGGGCACTTCCTGGGCCTCTACCACACGTTCCAGGGTGGGTGTACCGGCGGTGACTTCGTGGCCGATACCGCTCCGGAGTCGAGCCCTGCCTACGGATGCCCGGTCGGTCGTGACACCTGCGCGGGCGACGGACCGGATCCGATCCACAACTTCATGGACTACACGGACGACGACTGCATGTTCGAGTTCACGAACGGTCAGTCCGGTCGGATGGACGCAGCCATGGCGGCCTACCGCCCGACGATGCTGGGCGGCGGCGGGTGCACGGAGACGATTCCGTCCGCGCCGTCAGGCCTCAGTGCCACGTCGATCTCCGACTCGCAGATCGACCTCAGTTGGACCGACAACAGCGGCAATGAAGACGGATTCATCATCGCCCGGAACGGATCCGACATCGCGTCGGTCGGTGCGAATGCGACTTCATACTCCGACACCGGGCTGGCCTGCGAGACGGGCTACAGCTACACGGTCAGGGCCGAGAACTGCGCCGGCGAGTCTGGCGTCTCGAGCGCCAGTGCGACGACGGGAACGTGTCCGGCCGGGCCGGTCGTCCACGTCGCATCGATCGACCTCTCCGTCAACTCACGAGGCCCCTGGTCCAACGGAGAAGGCTACGTGACGGTCGTGGATGCGGGTGGATCTCCCGTCGGTGGAGTGACGGTCAGCGGTGACTGGTCGGGTTCCACGTCTGGCAGCCAGAATGTCGTCACAGCCTCGGATGGACGCGCGTTCTTCGAAGCTCCGCGCTGCCGCTGCAACGACAACTGCTTCACGCTCACCGTCACAGGGATCACTGGGGCGAACTCGAGTTATGACTCCGGTTCGAACGTCGAGACGAGTGATCAGGCCGGAAACTCTTGCGCGATCGCGCGCACGATTCCCCATACCGGTCTGTCACTACGAAACGCGCCGGATCCGTTCGTGAGCGGTACGTCCATCGAGTTCTCGGTCCCTGAACCGACTTCGGTGCATCTCGCGATCTACGACGTGAGCGGTCGCGAGGTCCGGGTGCTTCTCAGCTCGTACGCAGGTGCGGGTAGCCACTCGATTCGCTGGGATGGACGTGATGCTCGCGGGATGGAGGTCTCCGCCGGCGTGTACTTCTGTTCCCTCCGTACAGGTTCCGAAGCTGAGGTACGCCGGATGCTCCGCGTCCGGTAGCTCGCCAGCCCTCGTCTCTCCTAGCAGGCCGCGCGGGAGAACGAGTCGACCTCGCCGAGGAACAAAGGCCGTCCCGGGGCGCCGGGACGGCCTTCTTTGTGGTGCTCCTCAGTGCGGGGTTGCGTCAGCGTGCGTCGTCAGCGTGTGACCACGATCCGTTCGATCCGGTCGCCTTGGCCGCTCTGCATGCGGACGAAGTAGATGCCACCGGCGACGTGATCGCCGCGGTCGTCTCGGCCGTCCCACTGGAAGGCATGAGAGCCGGCACTGAGCTGCTCGGTGCGGAGCAGTGTCCGGACGAGACGCCCCTGCACGTCGAACAACGAGACGCTGGTCGCGCTCGTCTCGGCCAGTCCGAGCCGGATCTCGCTCGCACCCGAAGTCGGATTCGGGAAAGCGGCGACGCTCGTTTCTGCCGGGATCCCGTGGATTCCGTCGGTTCCGTCCGACGCGCCGTCTCCGATGCCAGTCGTCGGGTGCTCGACCCGGAGGAAGCCGCCGCCGAACGGCACTTCCGTCTCACCGGCGCCGAAGAGATCGTGGAGGTTCGTGCTGACGCCGGAGATCACCGCGTACACGTTCATGTCCGGAGCGATGATGAGGGCCGATCCGTTCTCGATGACGAGACCGTCCTCAGCTCCGATCCCGAAGAGGTAGAGTGCTTCGTTGCCACCGTTGCGGTTCCCGTTGTCGCTCCAGTCGACCAGCTCCACCTCGACCGTTTCCGTCGGTGACCCGAGCACGAGTTGCCCGATCCCGAAGTTGCCGGAAGTGGATCCGCCCGCGCCGAGGTCTTCGCTGGCGATCTCGAGTACGGCGCGTCCCGGGTAGTCGCCCGCGTCGTAGACGACACGTCCGCTCTCCATGACGATGTCCGCCTCGGTCGTGTGATCGAAGACGAGCCCCTCGGCAACGTGGAGTTCTCCGTCGTTCTCGAGGAGCAAGGTCCCCTCACCATCGACCAGCTCGAGGTTGGCCACATGAATCCCGGATCCCGCATCGGCGGAGTGGAACTCCAGGTTCTCGCTGATACCGCCGCGACGGATGATTCCTCCGAGCACGTCGAGGTGGATGGAGCCACCCGTCGTCGCCTCGAAGCGGAGGGTGTCGTCGAAGTACCCGCCGATGATGGTCTCGACCGAAGAAAGGTCGATCAGACCGCCGTCTGATGCGCTGATCGTCCTCAGCGCCTGACCGCCGAGGTTGCGGTTGTCACTGAAGGTGACGATGGGGGAGAGGTCGAGGACGGATCCCGCGCCGCTTGCGCTGAAGAGCGTCGTCGCCGACGGGATGTTCGTACCCTGGTAGGCATACGCGTCCGCGACGACGTCCGAGTAGACGAGGCCACCACTCACCGCAATTCGTGAGCCGTCGATGTTGGCGAGGAGCCCGGTCGTGAGCGGAACGCTCGGGTCGAGCGTCAGCTCGGTCGAAGTCACCGATACTAGGTTCGGTGCGACGAAGTTCGAGGCGGGGTCGAGATCGAAGAACCCTTCCGATACCGATGTGAGCAGCGGGAGCGAGACGTTCACACCGGCAGGAAGGGAGAAGCGGGTGCGCCCACTTACCGTGGTCAGGTTGTCTACTAGCAAGGAGCTTCCCACCTCGAAGTCGAAGGAGAGCATGTCGTCGAAGTACCCACCAGTTACGGTCGTCAGATTGGATAGATCTACCGTTCCGCCGTTGGTGGCGACGATGTTCCGAACCGCCGCACCGCCGAGGTTTCGGTCGTCGACCCACTCCGTGATCGAGGTGAGGTCGAGTCGGGAGCCGGCGCCATCCGCGGACATGACCGTCGTTGCGGAGGGGATGTTGGTGCCAACATACTCGTAGCGTGTGTCGACGATCGACGTGTAGTCGACTCCCCCCGAGATGTGGAAGCGAGAGCCGTCGACCTCCGCAAGAGGCGCCGTCGACACGTTGAGAGTAGCGTCCACGTCGAGTTCGGAAGAGGTCAGCGTCTCGAGGACCGGGAGATCCAGCGTCGATGACGACGGTACATCGAAGAACCCTTCGTCCATCGATGCGAGGTTCGGAAGCGTGACGGAGATTCCCGGCTCGAGAGCGAGACGCGTGCGTCCGGTCGTTGCCTCCAGGTTGCCCACGAGGAGGTCCCCGGTGGCGGTGAACTCCAAGGCGAACATGTCGTCGAAGTATCCGCCGACCAGGCTCGTGAGGCCCGAGAGGTCGACTGTGCCGCCGTTGGTCGCCGTGACGGAGCGAACCGGAGAGCCTCCGAAGTTGCGGCCGTCATCGATCGTGGTGAGCGACGACAGGTCGAGTACGGAGCCCGCGCCGTCCGCAGAGAAGATCTGGGCGCCGTTCGGAAGGCCGGGGCCGTCGTAGAGGTACGTCGTCGCACTGACGGCGGAGTAGTTGAGGCCGCCTGAGATGGCGATGCGAGAGCCGTCGATGTTCGAGAGACTACCGGTCGTGACGTTGAACGAAGGATCGAGGGCAATGTCGGAGGCCTCGTACGAAGTCAGGACCGGGGCGGAGACGGAGGCTCCGGTTCCGAGCGCGAAGGTCGTCTGCGAAACGGAGGTGAGACTCGGGAAGGTCACGGAGACGCCCGGATCGAGCTGGAACCGCGTGCGGCCCGACACGTCGATCAGGTTCCCGAGGAGGAGCGAACCCGTGGACGTGAAGTCGAACGACAAGGTGTCGTCGAAGTTGCCTCCCACGACGCTGGTGGTTCCGCTCAGGTCGACGGTTCCGCCGTTCGTTGCCGTGATGTTCCGCAGGGATGCCCCCCCGAGGTTCCGATCGTCGTGGATCGTCTGGAGCGAGGAGAGGTCGAGCGTCGAGCCGGCGCCGTCCGCGGAGAACACGGTGGTGCTGTTCGGGATGTTGTCTCCCGTGTAGTCGTAATTCGTGGCGGAGACGGGCCAGAAGGTCGCGCCTCCGCTGACCGAGATGCGCGAGCCGTCGATGTCGGTGAGGGTTCCCGTGGTAACGGTCGCTGCCGAAGTGACGTCGACCTCACTTGCGGTCACCGTCGTGAGGCTCGGGGCGAGAAGCGACGCACCCGTTCCGAGGTCGAGGACCATGCGCGAGACCGTGGTGAGTGCGGGCAGGGAGAGCGTCTCGCCAGGGTCGACCGTGAAGCGATGGAGGCCAACCACGCTCGTCAGGTTGGGGAGGAGAAGCGAGCCTCCCGAGCGCTGTTCGAGCGCGACCGTGTCATCGAAGCCGCCACCGACCAGAGTCTGGAGGCCGGACAAGTCCAAGGTACCCCCGTTCGACGCCACCAAGGTGCGAACGGCGGCTCCGCCCAGGTTCCTGTCGTCGACATAGCTCTGGATGGCAGAAACGTCGAGCAAGGTTCCTGCGCCGTCCGCGGAGAGTACGGTCCAGGTCACAGGCGCGCCGTTGGAGTTGGCGTATGATGTCGCTCCATGACGGAGGATCGCGCCGCCCGAGGCAGCGAGACTGCCCTTCGCGCCGAGAATCGAGCCTCCGCCAAGCGCTTTGAACTCCGTGCCCGCGCCGTCTGCGGAGACCATCCCGCCGATGTCGGCGACTCCGAGAACTTCGAGGACTCGGCCGCCATCGAGAGCCAGGGAGGCGGATGGATCGATGTCCAGCGCGTCGATCGACCCGGCCGCACCGAGATCGAATACGACCGCTGGGCTTCCCGGAATGACGACCGAGTATGTGGTCCCGCCGTTGACCGGAACCGCGCCGACGTCCCAGTTCGCGGGGTTGGAGTAGAGGAGGTCGCCTCCCGAACCCGTCCAGGTAGCGGTGTCCTGAGCTGCGGCGACCGAGGAGAGGATCGCCAACGCGGCGATTGCGAATACGTCGGTTGCCACAGTACGGATGCGATGAGTCATTGCCAATCAACCCCTTACGTTGAGTCCACGACAGCTTCCCGAGGAGGCGGGCTCCGGGTGCAATAGATGCGCACCCGGAGCCACGGCCCTCCTCAGCAATGACGCGGAAGTGAGGGGCGAATCTGGACATCGTTATGAGATCACGACGAGCTTCCTCCTGGCCTCCGCGACTCCGATCTGGAGACGAAGGAAGTAGAGCCCTCGAGGGAGACCAACGACCGGAAGGTCGATCGAGTGCTCTCCTGCGGTCAGGGTTCCGTGGAGCACCTCCCGTACCCGTCGGCCCGTGGCGTCGTGAAGCGTGGCCGACACGGTTTCTGCGCCCAGCAGCTCCAGTTGGATCCAGGCGTGGTCCGTTGCAGGCTGAGGACTGACGGACCCAAGTCGGAACCGAGCCGAAGCGGCGAGGCCGTTCGGAGCCGAAGGGACGGCAGACGGCGCGCTGGGCGCCGGAACTGCGGCGATGCACTGCTGGATCTCGTCTCCGAGGGAGGAGAAGCGTCCTCCCACATAGACCATCCCGTTCTCGACGGTGAAGGAGTAGACATCGTCGGCACCGAGGGCGGAGAGGTCGTAGTCCCATGGGTCCAGATCGCCGGTCGTGACGTCGAACGCGGAGATGCAACCGCGGTCGACGCCCGCGATCGTATTGTAGCCGCCCCCGACGAAGACGAGGTCGCCGTCCACATGGAGTTCAGTGATCGACCAGCTAGGCTGAGGATCCCACGACGTGACCGCTCCGGTCGTCCGCTCGACGGAAGCGAGGTTCGCACGCGACGCCCCTTGTACGGTCTGGAAGAACCCACCGAGGAAGACGTGATCGTCCGAGACCGCGAGTGCTTCGACTGCATGGTTGACGTCTACGTACCACTCGGTCGGCTCACCAGTGAGCAGGTCGAGCTCCGCTACGTTGTTCCGGCCGACTCCGTTGATCGTCGTGAACTGCCCCCCTGCATAGAGGGTGGAGCCGCCAGACGCTATCGCCCGTACCGTGTTGTTCGCGACCGGCGCCCAATCGGTCGGTGTTCCGGTGATCGGGTCGATTGCCGCCAACCGTTTCCTGGAGAGTCCGCCCACGGTGAGAAACCCGCCGCCCGCGTACAGAAGCCCGTCGTGCATGATCAGCTCGTAGACGACCGAACTCGCGTTGGGATTCCAGGGCAGTAGCGAACCCGTCGCGATGTCCAGGGCCGCGAGCCGATTCCGCGAGGTTCCTTCGACCTGCGTGAACCCTCCGCCGAGGTACATCGTCGGACCGTCCAGTACGATCGATCGGACGGTCCCGGTCACGTTCGGGGCCCAATCAAAGGGGCGACCGGTCGTGAGGTCGATCGCCGCCAAGCGGTTGCGACTGACTCCGCCGGCGTTCTCGAAGGAGCCTCCGATGTAGACGACCGTGCCGTCCGTGGCGAGTGAGGCGATGTAGCCGTCAGGCGACGGATTCCAGGGAAGCAGCTCTCCAGTCGTTGCGTCCGCCGCCGCGAGCGCCTTGCGCGGCTGCCCGGCGACGTTGAAGAACCCACCCCCGAAGTAGACGGCAGAACCCAGCTTCTCGATCGCGTTGACGCCGAAGTCCGGTCCTGGGTTCCAGCCGTTCGGAACACCGGTCGCGAGATCTATCGCTGCGAGGAAGTCCCGACTCTCTCCGCCCACCGTTCGAAACGCTCCGGACACGTACGCCAGCGACCCGCTCGAGACGAGGTCGGTCACCATGTCGTTCGCATTCGGATCCCAACCGAGCACCGCGCCCGTCGTGCCATCGATGGAGGCGAGACGACCTCGGGAAAGGCCTCCCATCGTGGTGAACGTTCCGCCCGCGTAGATCGTGTTCGCTTCGTCCGCGGCCAACACGACGACGTTCCCGTTCGCATCCGGATTCCATCCGTTCGGAGTGGCAGACGGAAGGTCGAACGCCGCGACGCGGTTGCGTGGAAGGCCGTCGATCGTCGTGAAGACGCCTCCGATGTAGAGGCGGTTCCCGATCGACGTCATGGTGGTGACTTGGCCGCTGGCGAGAGGATTCCAATCCGTCACGGTCGCGGTTGGGATGTCGATCGCCGCGAGGTTGTTCCGGATCTGTCCGCCGACTTCACCGAACTTTCCTCCGAGGTAGAGGGTGTCTCCGACACGCCATGCCGTCGTCACTGAGGCGGGGAAGTGGTTGCCATTGCTGTCGACTTCGTAGATTCCGCCCGGCGTCCATGGCATCACCTGGCCCTCCGAGTCGATCCGGGCGAGGGCGGTTCGAGGGAGCTGCCCGACTTCCTGGAAGTACCCGACCAGGAACCACCCGCCGTCCCCGTCCGGCAGGATCTCCATCACATCGTCGTTCGCCGTCGTGACCGATCGCACGGGCGAGGGAGACCCGACGGTGATCCCAGTGACTGGATCGATGGGAGCGGCCGAGCCGGTGTAGGGCAGGAGCTCGTCGAAGTCGCCGCCGATGAAGAGGGTGTCTCCTCGAACGGCAGTTGCTTGCACGCCACCAACGTAGTTGGTCATCCAGAGCCTTCCGGCGACGGATGTGGTGGGGATGACTGAGAGACAAGCGACGACGGCGGCGGTCGCGGCGGCAGTCGCGACGGCGACTTCGAAGACGGCGACGTCGGCTGCGCCGGTGCGGCCGGAGGACCGTAGACAGGACATCAGAGAACCAAGCACGACGAACTCCTTTCGGGGATTGCGATCCTGGCACCCTGAGGATCGAGCTGCTTCCGTCGTCGGCATGGCGACGGATCCGATCGGAGCTGGACATGCGAAGGGAGAGTTTTTTGCGCGGATGCCGACTCCGCTACGGAGCCAGCGTGTCGGGAACGATCAGCGTCGGGCAGAACCCGTTCCGGCGAGGATCTCTCTGGTTCGTCTCGAGAGTTCGGGATCCGTGAGTCCCCAGTCTCGACAAAGTGCCCAGGATGTCTCCAGCCTCTGGCGATCGAACGGCCGCCCGTCGTCTGCTCTCGAGACCTCAGTGCCACAGCGGACCGACGCAAGGAGCGGATGGCGGTCCATGACGCGTCCGGAGAGGAGGCGCTCGGCCTCGCCGAAGGCCTCTTCAGCTTCGCCCGGCAGCGCAGTTCGTCCATCTCGCAGCGCGGCGGCGGCTAGGATTCGGTAGCCGCGAGCCTGGTCGAGAGGATCCGGATCGATCTGCTCCAGCCGTGCAACCCAAGTGCGGAGACTATCGAGCGAGGTCGGATGCCCCGCGTCCATGAGGAGTCCTGCGCGCCGCAGGGCGAGGTCGAGCCGCGTTGCCTCGGACGGATCGGACTGCTCGATCCACGATGCCGACTCCTCGAACGCGCCGAGTCCCTCTTCCGTTCGGCCGGCGCGAACGAGCGCGACCGACAAGTCGAGGGTACTCCGAGACGTGGTCTCGTTTTCGGGGCCGAACAGCCGCGTCGCAAGCGCTACCGACTCCTGGAGAACCGGAATCGCTTCGGCGAAACGCCCGGCATGCGCGAGGCAGTGGCCGACGTTCAGGAGGCTGGCCGCGACGGGCGCCGCGTCCTCTCCCAGGATTCTGCGACGCGCGTCGAGCAGCTCTCGGTGGATCGACTGTGCGTCCTCGAATCTCCCCATCGCCTCGAACCCGATGGCGAGGTTGGATCGTACCGAGAGGAGGTGTGGATGGTCGGCCGGGAGAAGCCGAGCGAGGAGCTGGAAGGTCTCTTCGAAGGTGAGAACCGCGAGTTCCTGATCTCCCTGCTGCCAGTACACCGTTCCGAGTCCGTTCAGCGCGGCAGCCAAACTCAACGAATCCGCGTGCTCGCCGTGCGTGGCTCCGAGTCGGGTGATCGCGAGCGCTCGTTCGAGGAGCTGTCTCTGCTCATCGGGATCCTGGACACAGTTTGCGAGGTCCTGTGCCGCGACGGCGACGTCCCGTGCGTCGGTCCCGTATCGCGCTTCGTGTGCGGCCAGCGAGGTGCGGAACAGCGGCTCTGCCTCTCTCGCACCCTGCTCTAACATCACGAGCCGCGCCTCCTCGTGGCGAAGGGTCAGGATCTCGTCGCTCAGGCCCGCCCGTTCGGCTGCCTGGAGAGCCTTCGAGAGCGCCACCTTCTGCTCGGGGTACCGGCTCCGCACACCGTGCACCGCTGCAAGGGTCTTCCAAAGCGTTGCCTGGATCCGTGGAGATTCGTCGGTGCCGTCCAGCTGCTCTTCGGCGAGTGCGATCAGATCACCGACGCGCAGCGTGTCTCCGCCGGGGACGACTTGTGGGTTCGCGACCCGAAAGAGATCCACCAACATGGAAACCGCTTGGTCCGCGTCTTCTCGCGCCGCGAGAGCGGCATCGCGTTCCTTGCTGGTCCGCTTCGCTTGCCAAGTGGCCGTGCCTGCGAAGGCGAGGAGAAGGACGGCGAGCCCCGTCACGATCACCACTGCCGTTCGATGGCGACGGACCATCGTCCGAATCCGATAGGTCGGAGTGTCCGGAGCCGCAATTACGGGGTCGCCACGACGGTACCGGTCGAGGTCCTCCGCCAGCGCTCCAGCGGAACGATAGCGACGTTCCGGCTCCTTTCGCAGCGACATCAGGACGATCCGATCGAGATCGCCACGAATCTCACGCACGAACTCTGGGAACGGTGCGACTCGGCTCGGCAGCAATGGCTCATCGAACTGGACCCGATCCTGGATGGAGCGGGACGTAGCGCCCTCCCTTCGGAACGGGAGCTGATCCGTGAGGAGTTCGTAGAGGAGTACGCCCAAGGACCAGACGTCTGCCGCTGTCGTCGTCGGCTCCCCCCGGATCTGCTCGGGGGCTGAGTGCTCGGGAGTGAGCAGCCTCTCCTCCGCGCGGGTGAGGCCGTCGTCGTCTTCGGTGTCGAGTAGCTTCGCGATCCCGAAGTCGAGAAGTACGGGTCTACCGTCGTGGGTGACGAAGATGTTCTGCGGCTTGAGGTCTCGATGTACCACGAGGTTCGAGTGCGCGAACTGCACGGTCTCGCACACGGTACGGAACAGGTCGAGTCGCTCGTTCAGCCCCGAGTTCCGTCGCCGACACCAAGTCGTGATCGGCTCGCCTTCGATGAACTCCATGACGAGGTAGGGAAGCCCTTCGTGCGTCACGCCCCCGTCGAGCAGAGTCGCGATGTTCGGGTGCCTGAGTCGCGCCAGGAGCTGTCTCTCTCTCACGAATCGAGGAACGAGCTGCGCTGCGCGGAAGCCGGGACGGACGATCTTGAGTGCTGCAGGGGCCTCGTAGGCTCCATCCGCACGGGTGGCAAACCACACTTCACCCATTCCGCCTGTGCCGAGTAGTGATCCCAAGCGCCAGGACCCGAACACCGTGCCTGCGTGTCCCATCGTGACGGACGTGGCGTCCGCACCCGCATCGGGATCACACGATGGATCGTGTGCTCGGTCGCGCCCGTCTTCCGGGTGGTCCCGTCCCGTGAGGAGCACTCGCTCCACACGCAGCTGAGACTCGTCCGACGCGGCAGCCAGCATCTCCTCGACCTCACGCCGGAGGTCGGGTTCACCGCGGCATGCGTCGTCCAGGAACGAGGCGCGTTCGTCTCCGGGCCGCTCCAGGGCCTGGAAGAACGTCGACTCGATGCGTCGCCAGGTCTCGGGGTCCATGAGCCTCCTCGTCAGTCATGGCGACGGATCGACACTCGACTGGACACCTAACCGAGGTCGCTGCCGAGGTCGCTGCCGAGGTCGCGGGCGACCTCCTTGCGGAGCCAGGCGCGCGCCGCGATCCAGTCACGGTGCACGGTCTTGGAAGAGACGCCGAGGAGTTCGGCGGTCTCCTCGAGCGAAAGTCCCGCGAAGAAGCGATGCTCGACGACCTTCGCCGCTCGTTCGTTGACCTCGCCGAGTCGCGTCAAAGCGTCTTCGAGCGCGAGCAGTTCGTCCGCTTCGTCCTCGGTGAGGAGAAACTCGTCCTCACTGATCGCATCCGCTTCGAGTGCGACGTGAACGGCGCCTCCCCCTCGCTTCTTGCGTCCGCGAGTCCGTGCATAGTCGACCAGGATCCTTCTCATCGTGGTTGCGGCGACAGCCAGGAACTGCGCGCGACTCTCTGCGCCGATCTTGTGCTCCCTGCAAAGCCGGAGGTATACCTCGTTGACGAGCGCGGTCGCCTGGAGAGTGTGTCCGTCTCGCTCGTTGCGGAGATAGGCCCGGGCCAGGGCACGTAGCTCGTCGTAGAGGCAGCGGACGACTCGATCGAGAGCCGCGGGGTCTCCACTTGCCAGCTCCACTAGATCTTTCGACAGGTCTTGCGACATGCAGGCCGTGTCCCTCGTCGAAACGTCGTCCGAACGAGACCGGGACGTCTCGTTACGGATCCTTCCGTGACTCCCCAGGGGCAGTGTCGAAGAAGACCCCGTAGCCATCCGGATCGCGGAGGAGAGCGGAGCCGCCACCTTCCGGGCCCGCCTTGGCCGGCTCTTCGAACTCGTATCCACGGCCTTCCAGCTCCTTCGCGATGGCGAGGACGTCCCCGCCTCGGAAGTTGATCGTCACTGGGTGATCCCCGACATGCTTCGGTTCGTAGAGGCCGAGGCGCACGGCCTCATTGACGACGACTGCCCAACCCTCGGTGTCCTTTCCCTCGACCCTCTTGAATCCAAGGCCTTCGTAGAACGTCCGCGACTTGCGAACGTCGCGGACGCGCAAGCAGATGTCACACCATCCAAGATCCATCTGCGCCTCCTTCCCAAGGCACCGGGGTGCGGGGCCTTTCGCGGCATCTCCACTTGTCGGTCCGGGATGTCTCCATTCTATACTAGGGGTCTCCAGTCGCCCCAGACCTATCAGCCCCGGCAGTCGTTCTACTTCAGGAGGATGTTTGGACTCGAATCAGACGCGGCCCAGCGCCGGGATCGGGAGCGTGGACGCGTTTCCCGTTTTCCGCGCGGAGCGGGCCGGCATGACCATTACGAACGACCCTACGTCACTCGATGTCGCCGCCATTCATGCGTACCTGACGCGGTCCTATTGGGCGACGGGCATCACGTTCGAGACGGTCGCGCAGTCCGTGCGCAATTCACTCTGTTTCGGACTGTTTGGCACCGATGATCGCCAGATCGGATTCGCCCGGTTCGTGACGGACTACACGACGTTTGCCTATTTGTGTGACGTCTATGTGTTGGAGGAGTTCCGGGGTCAGGGGCTCGGGAAGTGGCTCATGGAAGTCGTGCTGGCGTACCCGCCCCTTCTTCCCATGCGGCGGATCCTCCTTGCGACGCGTGACGCCCATGGGCTCTACGCTCAGTACGGCTTCGAACCGCATCCGAGGCCGGAGAACCTGATGCAGATCCATCGGCCGGACGTGTACACGAGCAGGTAGATCGGACATCGCCGAGCGGGTACCGGACCGCCCGGCGCGAACTGGAGCCGAGCAAGGGGTCTCGTCAGTGCGGATCGAGTGACGTCAGCAGAGCCTCTCGGTACGTGCGGCTTACGGGGAGTTCCTCTCCTGACCGGAGCACGATGGAGCCGTCTCCGTTCGCGGCCCCGTGAACCTCGGTAACCTCGTCGATTCGAACGACGTGTGACCTGTGAACGCGAACGAAGCGGCGTGGGTCCAGTCGCTCGACCAGCGATTGTAGGGTAGAGCGCATCAGCTCGGTTCCGTGGCTGGCGTGGATCTGGACGTAGTCTCCGTCCGACGACAAGTAGCGGACGTCAGAGATGGACACTACACGGATCCCGTTCGTGCCGCGTACGAGGAGTCGTTCCAAGTGGGGACCATGCGAATCACCCTTGGAATGCTCCCCGAGCTGCCTCAGTTCATCGGATGACAGCACGTCGCGCGGTGCACCCGACGTCAGTCTGGCCCGGGCTCTGAGGAGCGCATCACGAAGTCGATCCTCGCGGATCGGCTTCAGGACGTAGTCCAGGGCGTGCACTTCGAACGCCTGGAGAGCGTGAGCATCGTAGGCCGTGACGAAGATGGCGAGGGGGCGTTCCTCCGGAGCGAGACCTTCCAGGACCTCGAACCCGTCGCGTCCCGGCATGGAGATGTCGAGGAGGACCAGGTCCGGGCGGCGTTCGAGGATCGCGCGCAGGGCGCGGTCGCCGTCTGGGCACTCCGCCACGATCTCGAACCCGGGGAGGGACTCGACGACCCTTCGGATACCACGAAGGGCAAGCGGCTCGTCGTCCGCCATCACGATCCGAACCGGACTCACTCCCCTCGTGCCTTCATCCATATCCGAACCTCGCTGCCGATGAGTCCATCCCGTTCGATCGACGTCATCGTGAGTTTTTGATCGCTTCCGTAGAGCTGCTCGAGTCGGGCGCGAGTGTTCGCGAGCCCGATGCCGAGGCCTGGACCAGATGGAGCCGCCTGCGGTGGCGTGGCTCCTGTGGTGCCCACGGTCGGTTCCGTCGGCTCAGGTGGCTTGCCTAGATCGCGGATCGCGAGCTCCACGGCTCCACCGGTACGGGTTGCCGCCACCTCGATCCGGCCCGCACCGGGTCGCCTGGAGAGTCCATGACGGATCGCGTTTTCTGCGATCGGTTGCAAGATGAGCGCAGGTACGGGTACGTCTCGAACATCCTCGTCTACATCGAACTGGACGGTCAATCGATCGCCGAAACGCACCTGCTCGATGTCTAGGTATCGCTCGAGGAGTCGCAGTTCCCTCGAAAGCGGAATCTCCTGATCTGCGCCGTCGATGAGAGAGGAACGCAGGAACTCACTCAAGTTCGAGATCATCCCGCGGGCCGCGGCGGGGTCTTCCTCTACGAGAACGGACACCGCGTTGAGTGTATTGAACAGGAAGTGTGGCTGAACCTGCATCCGCAGTGTCTCGAGTTGAGCACTCGATAGGTCGGCGCGGAGCTGTGTGGCGCGTACGGTTTCCTCGTGGTATCGCCGGTAGTAGTCGTGGAGGTGTGCGGCGACGAGCACGATGAAGTAGACGAACACGCCGCTCTCGAACGTCGCGACGGTCGACTGCCAGGCCCGAGTCAGGTCGAAGGGCGTTTCCTCGGACGCACGGATCGCGCGCGCGACGACCTCGAACGTGAACCGATGAACCATGCCGAAGCAGATGGCGAACCCGACGTGAAGCCAGCGATTCCGGATCGCGCGACTCCCCGTGAGGGGGAAGCGGCTCGCGAGACCCAACGTGAACGGCGTTTGCAGCGCGAGCAGCCCGACGAACAGGGCCTCTCCCCACAAGAAGCTGGACCAGACGATCGACTGCCCCATAGTGAGGCGGAAAGCGTACGACTGCATCGCATAGAACGCAGCGAACGCTAGCCACGCCGCGACGGCAACGCGGGTTCGCGATGGGCCGATGGTGGTCTGGACCGTTCCGTTTCTCTCTGTCACGCGACGCCACGTCTCCAGCGGGGATGCCTCTCTAGAGCACCAGCGTACCGCAAATGTGATCGTGGTTGTCCAGCGTCCAACTGCCAGGCGTTGGACGCTGGATACGTCGTCCTCGATTCGACCCGTTCCTGTACCGGTTCGTCGCGTAGAAACGTCGACTCAACGCGTCTCGAAGCCGCAGGTGCCTCGACACGATTTCATTTGGAGCATGCGGGAAGTCCGCGAGCCACGACTCGCGGACGTCCCGTGGGCAGATTTTTCGAGTCGTCCGCCGCCGTTACTGATTCATGAGCGACTGCGCGAGCATCATGGCGTTTCCATCGGGATCGAAGAACGTCGCGAGCTTCACCATGCCGGGAATCTCTTGGGTCTCCCCGTCGAACGCTACCTTCTTGGACTCGAGGAACTCGCGGGTCGCCACGATGTCCGTGACGCCCCACACAGGAACGCAGCCGCCACCTTTGGGCACGTCCTCCCGCTGGCCGAGACCGACCGTGATGTTTGCGCTCGGCCCTTGCATCTCGCACCACCCCATGTCGTCCATTCGGTAGAGGAGCTTGAAACCGAGTGTGTCCTGGTACCACTCGATGGATGCTCCCATGTCTTTGACTCCGAAGCTCAGGGTGACATCGCCCTGGTATTGGATCGGATGGCTCATGTTTCGCTATCTCCACGCATTCTCGGTTGAGCCCATCGGGAGTTCCTCCGGGCAGATGCTTCCGTGTTGCCGGCAGGCCATGGAGATGATAGTATAGTAGGTATAAAAACAAGTCAACGACAGGGAGTGTCCGAGAATCGAATCGTCCGTTGCGGGTCTCGCGAGACTGACGCATCACCGCTGGGCTCTTCCGGTTCTTGCGGCCTGTTCGGGCAAGACCGGGGTGCGCTTTGCCGAGCTACAAGCCGCCGTTCCGGCGAGTCGGCAGCCGCTGAGGGACGCAGTGTTGGCGCTCGTGGAGCTCGGCTGGATCTCGAAGCACGGAGGGCATGGCCATCCGTTGCGACCCGAGTACCTGATCACGGAAGAGGGAGCCCTGCTCGCAAAGGCGGCGACGAGTCTTCAGTCCGCACTGGATCGGTCGGAGTGGAGCGACTTGTTGCTGAGGAAGTGGAGCCTTCCGGTTCTCGCCGCTCTCCTCGGCGGTGCGGAGAGATTCAACGCTGTGCGCAATGTTCTGACCGCCGACGGTGTGAAGCCCACACCTCGCGCGCTTGCGCTCGCCCTGGCGGATCTCGAGTCAGCAGGGCTGGTGCGTCGAGATGTTGCGCCAGGGAAGCCGCCTTCGACGCGATATGGATCTACGATACCTGCCGGGCTTCGCAAGGCCCTGGAAGGAGTGCTGGTCGCACTCACCTGACTACCGGGTCCGGACCCATGAAATGGAAACGTCTCCATGCGCGGAGTGCAGACGCGCCAGATAGACTCCAGCGGGAAGTGTGTCCTCAGGGGTCCAGTCGATCTCGTTCACTCCGGCACGAAGTGACCGCTGGATCGAAGCGACTCGCCGGCCTGCACCATCGAAGATCCCGAGTTCTGCCTCGATCGAACTCTGGACACCGATTGCAAACCGGACGAGTCCAGCAGATGGGTTCCGCGAGACGAGGCGTAGGGTGGGTAGGTCGACGCCCCGTGGCGTGGCTGCAGCCCCCGATTCGGCGTCTCCGTAGAGCGTCGAGGTCTCCGGGAGGGTCGAGACTCCAAGGTAGATGTGGGATCCCGTCCCACCTTGCTCCCGACTCGCGCTGTTCTGGATCCCGGTGAACTCGACCTCGACACGGGAAACGAGAGAACCCGAGGGGGCTCTCAAGATGGTGTACGACCGGTTGTAGTTCGTCGAGTCGATGGCTTGGAGGTCGATGCCACTCACAGAGAACGTGACGCTCGGAGGTGGAGCCACTACGTCGCTGTAGCCACCACCGGTGTTCTTGTAGAGCGAGAGATCACCTTCCCCGCCGAGCGACCAAGTCGTCATATCGATGGGAACTTCAGCGGGTCCGAATGCGCGCACCACGAGTTCATCTGCTGTGTCGACGTCGGTAACGAAAAGGTCGAACCCTGTGTCTATCGGTTCGCCGAATTGGTAGGTGAGCGTGCTCGTTCCGTTCGCCGACATCTGTTGGAGGAGTGGGAGTCGCGTTCCGTAGACATCGATGAGATCGAGGTCATCGTAGTCTTGTGGGTTCCCGGGGTCGGACGGGGGCGTGTGGTTCAGAGTGTTTCGGGCCGTCCTTTGGCTCTGCCCGTTGCCGTCGTCGTGGAGGATGGACTCGTCCGAGTCGAAGACCACGAGTACGGTCGTTGGTCCCCCGGACCAGGTGGCTTCGATCGTGTGGTCACCATAGGTTGCGGGATGGCCAGGATACTCGACGAACGACTGGGCGGACGTCCGGGTGCCGATCAGGACGAGGAGGAGGGTCGGGATGAACACTTCGGTCCGGAGTCGGAGCAGTGGAGCGCGACGCATGGAGGTGCCTCTCGGTTGTCGACGTTCGAGCACGGGTGTCCCGTTCCCGACGTCGTTGTTCCATTAGCTCGATGACCTGGTCGCGGCACGGTCCCTGACGGACAGGATAGGGATGACGAATCGCAACATGCAAGTCGACCCGAGTGTCGGCAGACGGAATCATCCATGGGCAATCACATCCTCGATGGGGTTCGTCAGCACCGACGTGTTCGGCGGCGACAACGAGAGACCGAGCCCACCAGCCAGGGGCTGACAGACTCGGCCGGGTCGTGTGTGTCGATGCCACTCCCTCTCAGGGATCACTGCACGCCTTCGTATTCGTAGAACTCTCCGCCCTGGAGGATCTCGTTGAATGCAGTCGACTCACCCGCGGTCGGAATCGGCTCGACGAGGGTGACGAGTACCTGACGCATCTCCGCGCCGGTTCCGATGGTGGACTGCTCGGACTCCGGAACGGTTTCGCCGAAACTCACGGCGTGATACCGACCGAGCTGTCCCGGTGTCACGGCGCTCAGATAGCGATGCACGTTTTCGGCCCGCCTCGCGCCGAGGGCGTAGTTGTAGTCTTCGGAACCGGACGGGTCAGCGAACCCGTAGACCTCGACGATGTAGCCGGGGTTCTGCTCCATGCTCTCTGCTACCTGGTCGAGCGTGTTGCGATCCGTTTCGTCGAGCGAGGCGCTGTCGAGATCGAAGTAGACGCGGAAGCGCTCCACCTCGCGGTAGTCGACGTCGCCTAGTGCGAGTGCGCGCGCTTCGTCTGCGGTCTGGGCCGCTTGCGCGCTCATCGCTGTCACGTCGTTCACGTCATCACGGACGGCGTCGATCTGCGACTCCAGCCCTCGGTGCTCCTCGGCCATTTCGGCCCGAAGGCCCTCCATTTCAGACCGGACGAATCCCTTGCTTGCGCATCCCGTGGTCGAAAGTCCCAGGACCGCAACGGTTCCGGTCAGGACGCAGAGTCTCATGGTCGACATTGGTTCCACCCTCCTTACCTGATGAGAATCGTGATGAGCCTGGGCGCTTCCTGCCCACTCGATGAGAATGGAGGTCAGATCCGTGCCAAATCGGGTGTAGCCGTCCTCCATCCTCGTGTGATGGCGACGTGATGTGCGGGCCGCACGCGGGGCGGAGCGGGCTCATCGCGCTTGGGAAGCGCCGGTGCCGTGAGCGCGCAAGTGACTGCGCCGCAGTGCCCACGAGCGGTTGGACCCGCGACAGGACGGACCACCGGATGGAGGGGAGGGGTGGATCCGATGCGACTCATGCCGCGGTGTCTCCCCGCGTCGAAGATGGTACTCGTGGACCGGCCCCCGTCCACGTGGCCCAGGTGCTCGTTTGTAGACCTTGCCGGAGTTTGAACGATCGGGGGTTGTGGCCATCGATCGACCGGAACGCTGCCAAGGGGTGCGTTCGCCATCGATCGGGGGGCGTCGCGATCGATCGTTGGGTCGGTACCGATCGCGGCGGTCGCTATCGATTCCGGAACGGATCCAGATAGCCGGGCAGTTCCGATCCCGGAGTGACGTGCTCGTCGCTGAGGGGTTCACCAAAAGCAACAGACATCGGGACGACGCCGGCCCAGTGCGGGAGCGTCACGTCTTCTGGTTCGTCCACCGGTCCTCCGGAGCGAACCTTCGCGGAAGCACTCTCGATTTCGACTGCGAGGATCGCTGTCGCTTTGAGTTCTTGCGCATTTGGAAACCGACAGTCGGCTGCCCGACCCGGCGCGACCTTGTCCGTGATCACTCCAACTGCTTCCGCGATCTCGTCGGAGTCGGTGATCCGTCGTCCCCGTCCGAAGAGGACGACGGATCGGTAGTTCATCGAGTGGTGGAAGGCCGATCTCGCCAGGACGAGCCCGTCGAGCAGCGTCACCGCGATGGACACGGTGGCTCCCGATTCCAGGAGGCTCGTGATCCGTCCCTTGTTCGCGCCATGGACGAGGAGTTCGCTCCCTCGCCGTGCATAGAACATCGGGACGACCACCGGGCCGTCCGCATCTGCGAACGCGACGTGACAGACCCGGCCCTCGTCGAGGATCGAGTGGATCGTCGTCTCATCATACCGGGCTCGTCCTGGAACTCGAACGATCCGGTTGCGCTCTGTGATCGGGAAGTCGGCCAACTGCCGGTCTCCTACATCGGTGTGTCTTTGAGCTTCATGTGCGCGACGCCGTCCGCGTCGTAGCTCACGACACCCGCCACGGTGACTTCTGCGCCGTCCATCCGGTTCTCGAACATCTCCGTGTCTTGCGCGACGTCGTCGAAGATGACGATCTGTCCTTCCGCAGTCTTCATCGCGGCAGTGCAGTGGTTGCCGATCTGGAAGTTGCAGTGGCCGCAGCCCATGTTCCCGGTAAGACTGATTTCCGTGCCGGTCTGGAGCATCGGCGCATCGTGGTCGTGGCCGGCGTGACTGTCGGCGTCCGAGCCGTGGTTGTCCATCTGGTGGCTATCCACCTGTTGGGCCGCCGGCTCTGTCTTCTTCGCCATCTCCGCGTTGTTCGCGGTGTCGGCCTTTCCGCTCTCGCCGCCCCCGCAGGCGACTAGGGCGAAGGCGGTCGCGACCACGCCGAGGGTGAGCAGACGCTTCATCGTTACTTCCTCCATGATTGGATGGTGGGCCCCGGGTGACTGTGCCGGGGAAGTCCCGTCGTTGCGAGTATCGGGCGCCCTGATTTGTTAGGCAAATGGAGAGTTTTGGTTCCAACTTTCGGCCCGGCCGTCCGACGAGGAATGTGGCGAGCCGGAAGGAAGGTGGTAACCTCCCTCGGGGATGCGGTTTCCAGTACGGCAAGGAGGCGACGTGACGACCACGAAATTCTCGATCAGCGGAGCGGACGGTCTCGGGATCCGGGGCCACGTCCATCGCCCCGCTTCGACGAACGGAGCTGTGCCCGTCCTCGTCTTCATGCATGGGTTCAAGGGGTTCCAGGGTTGGGGGCCGTGGGCGGCCGTATGCGACCGGTTTGCGGAGAACGGGGTCGCCGCGATCCGGTTCGACCTCAGCCACAACGGGGTGGGTGACGACGGAATCGCCTTCTCGGCTCTCGACCGGTTCGAGCGGAACACGATCGACGCAGAGCTCTTCGACCTGGAAGCGGTGCTCGACTGGATCGGGTCCGGAGCGGTCGACGTCGATCCCGTGGCCCACGAGCCGCTGCTTCCGAAACTCGATCCCGAGCGGGTGGTGCTCCTGGGGCACTCTCGCGGGGGAGGGGGCATCCTCTTGGGAGCGGCCGAACGGCTCGGACTCAGTCCCGACGCGCCGCCCGACCGGAGCCGGGCGGGATCGGGCTCCGTGACCCTCCGCGGTCTCGTCACCTGGAGTGCGATCGCTACCTACGAGCGCGGGTGGGCCGTCGAGGCGATCGACCGTTGGGAACGTGGCGAGAGCGTCCCTGTCTGGAACAAGCGCACGGAACAGATGATGCCGCTTGGTCCGCAGCTTTATCGAGACTACATGGCACGACCCCAGCGGTATGACATCCAGGCAGCCACCCGCCGTCTCGGGGGCGCGGGGCTGCCCGTGCTCTTCGTGCACGGCGCCGAGGACGAAACTGTTCCGGTCGCCGAGGTGAGCCTGCTGGAGTCTGCGTACGCGGAGAGTGCCGCGAAGGGGGCGGGCGCTACGAGTAGTCGTTGTGCGGTCGTTCCCGGAGGCGATCACACCTACGGGACGAAGCATCCGTTCGAGGGTTGGACCGGGCCCCTCGAAGCTGCGTTCGAACATGCACTCCGCTTCACACTGACCGTGACAGAGGAAGACGCGTGAGTATCGAGGGGAAGACAGAGCGTCCCGATCCGGTGATCCGGCGGACCCGTGAAGCGGCGGACGGAATCCGTCATCGCTTGGAAGAGCTGTGCCGGGAGCGGATCCTCATCCTGGACGGCGCGATGGGTACGCTCATCCAGTCCCATCAGCTCACCGACGAACAGTTCCGCGGGGAGAGGTTCCGTGACCATCCTCGGGATGTCAGCGGATGTCTAGACCTCGTCTCGGTGAGCCAGCCCGGCATCTTGGAGAAGATCCACGAGACGTACTTCGAGGCCGGAGCCGACATCGTCTCCACGAACTCGTTCACCGCGACCTCGGTGTCGCTTCGCGACTACGGGCTCGAGAACTACGCGTACGAGATCAATCGGGCGGCCGCCGAGTGCGCGCGACGGGCCACCGATCGCTTCCTCGCCGCAAATCCTGGACGGGTCGGGTTCGTTGCGGGGTCGATGGGGCCAACGAACCGGACCGCGTCGATTTCGCCGGACGTTGCGAATGCGTCGCTCCGGAACGTCACGTATGACGAGCTCCGTCGTTCCTATGCGGAGGAGGCACGTGCCCTCGTCGACGGAGGCGCGGACATCCTTCTCGTCGAGACGATCTTCGATACGCTCAACGCCAAGGCTGCGCTCTACGCTATCGAGGAGGTGTTCGACGAGGTCGGCTTCCGACTCCCCGTGATCGCTTCCATCACCATCACGGACGCGAGCGGACGGACGCTCAGCGGACAGACGACCGAGGCTGCCTGGATTTCGCTCCGTCACGCGGGGCTCTTCGCGGTCGGAGTCAACTGTGCTCTCGGGCCGGACCTGATGCGTCCTTATGTAGAGGAGTTGGCGGGGATCTCGACCTGTCTCGTCTCCTGCCATCCCAATGCCGGCCTCCCGAACGAGTTCGGAGGTTACGACGAGACGCCCGAACAGATGGCGTCGACGATGACGGAGTTCGCGCGGTCCGGATGGCTCAACCTCGCAGGTGGATGCTGCGGCACCCGTCCTGAACACATCCGCGCGATCGCTACGGCACTCCAGAGTGTTCGTCCCCGTCCGTTCCCGCGCTCTTCCACGCCGGAGTTGGATGCCGCAAGGGGTGGCTCCGGCGGGGGACCGGGTTCCATCGCGTCCGATTCCGGGAGCGGGATCCGCGGGACTGCGGACAAGGAGTCCGGTGACTTCGAACGCCGTCTGCCACGTCCACGGTTCAGCGGACTCGAGCCGTACACGATCCAACCGGACGGGACGTTCACCGTAGTCGGGGAGCGGACCAATGTAACCGGCTCTCGGCGGTTCGCCCGACTCATCCGCGAGGGCGACTACGAAACAGCACTCGAGGTGGCTCGTCAGCAGGTCGAGGGTGGGGCGAACCTCCTCGACGTGAACATGGACGAGGGGCTACTCGATTCGGTAGAAGCGATGCGGACGTTCCTCAACTTGGTTGCCGGTGAACCCGACATCGCGCGTCTCCCGATCATGCTCGACAGCTCGGAGTTCCGCGTTCTCGACGCCGGGATGCAGTGCGTCCAGGGAAAGGGAGTCGTCAACTCGATCAGCCTCAAGGAAGGGGAGGAGGAGTTCCTCCGCCAGGCACGCATCATCCGTCGGCGTGGGTTCGCCGTCGTGGTCATGGCGTTCGACGAGGAAGGCCAGGCCGTCACGACCGAGAGGCGCGTGGAGATCCTCTCGCGTGCCTACCGCCTCCTCACCCAGGAAGTCGGCTTCGAGCCCGAGGATCTCGTGTTCGATCCGAACGTCCTCACGGTTGCGACCGGCATGGAGGAGCACAACCGCTACGCACTCTCGTTCCTCGAAGCGACACGAGAACTCAAGTCGCGATTCCCTCGCGTATCGATCAGCGGCGGCG
This sequence comes from Candidatus Eiseniibacteriota bacterium, assembly GCA_020633975.1. Taxonomy (GTDB): domain Bacteria; phylum Eisenbacteria; class RBG-16-71-46; order CAIMUX01; family CAIMUX01; genus JACKCR01. The sequence continues at coordinate 187,296 of JACKCR010000004.1, forward strand.
TCAGCAACCTGTCGTTCTCGTTCCGTGGGAACGAGCCGGTGCGGAAGGCGATCAACTCGGTCTTCCTCTACCACGCGATCCAGGCTGGCCTCGACATGGGAATCGTCAACGCAGGCCAGCTCGCGCTCTATGAGGACATCCCCTCCGAACTCCGGACGCTCATCGAGGATGTGCTGTTCGATCGACGCCCGGACGCGACAGAGCGTCTCATCGAGCACGCGAAGACGGTGACGGAAGAGGACGGATCGAGTGCCGCGATCCAGGCGTGGAGAGATGCGCCCGTAGCGGAACGTCTCCAGTACGCACTCGTCCATGGAATCGACGCGGACATCGTCGAGGATACCGAGGAGGCCCGACTCGCCCTCGGCAGACCGCTCGCGGTGATCGAAGGGCCGCTCATGGACGGGATGAACGTCGTGGGAGACCTGTTCGGCGCTGGGAAGATGTTCCTGCCACAAGTCGTGAAGAGCGCGCGTGTCATGAAGAAGGCCGTGGCACACCTCGAGCCCTTCATGGAGGCTGAGCGTCTGGAAGCGGCACGGGCGGCGGCCGCGAATGGTACGAATGCCGGGACTGTGGATACGGACTCCAACGAGTCTCGGTCCGCGACGAGGCGCGCCGGCTCCAAGGGGAAGATCGTCCTCGCAACCGTGAAGGGCGATGTTCACGACATCGGAAAGAACATCGTCGGAGTGGTCCTCCGCTGCAACGGGTACGAGGTCGTCGATCTCGGCGTGATGGTGCCGGCGGACCGGATTCTCGACGCTGCGGCTCGAGAAGGAGCCGACCTCGTCGGTCTCTCCGGGCTGATCACGCCCTCCCTTCATGAAATGGTGCACGTCGCGGAGGAGATGGAGAGACGAGAGCTCGATACGCCGCTACTCATCGGCGGTGCGACGACCAGCCTCAAGCACACTGCGATCAAGATCGCTCCCGTCTACCGCAACGTTACCGTTCATGTTTCAGACGCGTCGCGAGCTGTCGGCGTCGCGCAGGAACTCATGAGTGAGACCACGCGGGAGTCCTACTCCACTCGGATTCGTGAGGACTACGAGGCGCTGCGGGAGTCGTTCCCCGAGCACGCGCCCCGGATCGTTCCGTTCACGGAGGCGAAGGCAGCGCCCCCTGTCATCGAATGGCGGGGTGAGGACATCGCCAAGCCGGAGTTCCTGGGGCCTCGCGTGGTCGAGCTCCCGCTGGAGGAACTCGTCCCGTACATCGACTGGACGCCGTTCTTCCACGTGTGGGAACTCAAGGGGGCGTACCCAGACATTCTCGAGAAGCCCGACATCGGACCTGCGGCGAGAGAGGTGTTCGAGAACGCACAGAAGATGCTCTCTCGTATCGTCGACGAAGGCTGGCTCACCGCACGTGGCATTTTCGGCCACTTCCCTGCCAACGCCGACGACGGCGACGTCGTGATCTGGTCGGACGAGTCGAGGCGTGAGGAGCGGATGCGGTTCCCGATGCTCCGTCAGCAACGGGAGAAGCAGCGTGCTGGAGGGTACCTGTCGCTCTCGGACTTCGTCGCGCCGACTGGCGTCTTGGAAGACCATGTCGGTGCCTTCGTAGTTACGGCGGGACTCGGTATCGAAGAGCCACTGGCCAGACTTCGTGCGGACCACGACGACTACGGCGTGATCCTCCTCCAAGCACTCGCGGACCGTCTCGCCGAGGCGGCTGCCGAGCGGGTCCATAAGCTCGCACGGGAAGCCTGCGGATTCGGAAGAGACGAGAACCTCACCCCGCGCGACCTGATCCGCGAGAGCTATCGCGGCATCCGCCCGGCCCCCGGATATCCCGCCTGCCCTGACCACTCCGAGAAGGGGAAGCTGTGGCAGCTGCTTTCGGCTGAGGAGAGCACCGGTGTGCAGCTGACCGAATCCTTCGCGATGCTACCTGCCGCCTCCGTCAGTGGGTTCTACTTCCATCACCCGAAGGCGCGGTACTTCAGCGTCGGCAAGGTCGGGCGCGATCAAGTGGAACGCTACGCCCGCAAGAAGGGGACCTCGGTGCTCGAAGCGGAGCGTTGGCTCGCGCCGTACCTCGGGTACGACCCAACGGCCTGACGCGGGCACCCGCCTCGCCGTCAGGGAGTCTCCGAGAGTTTTCTAGTCCGCCAGACATCTCCCTATATCTGCGCCTGGCCTTCACCCCACTGGTAGGGCGGAGTGCTTGTTACAACAAGCAAATTCCGCTTGGGGGTAGACGATCCTGTGAGTGCCTTAAGTTGTTGTCATGAGTCTATTTGAAGGCCAAGGAGACGCAAACATGCACTGGAAGGTCATCGCTTTGTCGACTCTGCTCCTGGGGGTTGGCCTCACTGCGTCCGCACACGGTCAGGGTGCCGAGAACCCCGACTTCAGGATCCGGGCCAAGCTTCGGCCACTCGAGAGTGGTTGGGCCGCGGGAGAATCGGTCGGTGGCGCCGACTTCCGGATCCATTCCCGCTTCATGCAGGTGTACTACGGAGGGGTGCACCGCCAGGACGAGTTCAAGTTCAAGGTCAGCTTCGACTACACCGACGTGTCCGGCTTCGACGAGAACTACCCGGGTTCGGTCTACGACACTGACTACGACGCCTACATCAACGATGGCTTCGTCGGCCGCGTCTACATGAACACGCAGGATCTCGGTGTCGGGGAGATGGTCTACGACAGCCGTCACGCGACGCCTCCCGACCTACCTCTCCCTGAGAACTTCCCTGATCCGGTCGACGTTGGTGACGTCGTCCGTGTGTACGCCGCGGGATCCTCTCTACCCGAAATCGGGGATCCGCTACCGAGCGGTCAGCCGCTGTTCGAGAGCGCATTCGAGGAGGAGTTCGCGCGCGGAGACGTCAACCAAGACGGCAAGGTGGACGAAGAAGACTTCGTCTACCTCGAGGCGAACTGGGACCCGCTAGACCAGTCGGGCCCGCACATCGGCCCTGCCAACGGAGACTTCGACGGGGACAACCGCTGCGACATGGCTGACTACGACGTCTTCGTCCTCAACTGGACGGATAGCCATGATCCGCCGGCTCCTCCGGAGTTCACGTCGTCCGTGGAGGGTGCGGAAGCGTTTGGGCGCATCGAGGCGGTGTTCCCGAATCCGCTCCGCGGAACGTCTGAAGTCCGGTTGTACGCGCCGTCCGCGGGACTCGTGCAGTTGGGCGTCTACTCGGTTTCCGGTGCGAAGGTTTCGGCGAAGATCCTGCGGGCGAACGGCGCTGGATGGGTGGCCGTGCCGTTTGAAGGGGTCTCCGACAATGGGGCGCCGCTTCCTTCAGGCGTATACCTCTATCGGGCGGCGATGGGGCACGACGTAGCGTCTGGCTCGTTCACCGTCCTGAGGTGACACTCTGCGGTAGAGGGCGGGTGCCTTCCAGAGGGCTCCCGCCTTTTCCGGGGTTGGCCAGAGCGCCTGAGGCGACGATTCGGCCTCGGCAACGGCATCGGTGGCCTGGGGCGCTCCCGACGAGCGATCCGATGGTCGGGCCCGGCGCGGTTTATGGTACCCTCTTCGAGGTTCGACTACCCCCCGCTGCCTATCCGCGGCCTCCCCTTCGCCGCCACTTTGGAGGAGTCATGTCAGGACGCCTTCTGGCCTTCATTGCTCTCTCGGTCGCGATGGTCGGTGCAGGTGATGCGCTCGCCGGCCCGAATGAGGATGGTGTGATCATCCTCCACGCCGTTCCGTACCAAAGCCGGAGCGGGCAAAGTCCCTGCAGCTACGACGCCACTCTGAACTCGTGTTCCGAAGCGAACTATCACATCACCGACGGCAACCAGTGGAACTGGTTCGTCCTCGGTGTCTTTCCTGCCGGCCGGTCTCCGCGGGTCATGGGGGCGACGTTCGGAATCGACTACGACGACACGACGGTCTACTTGCTCGATCTGTCGCCATGCACCGACTTCGAGCTGCCGACAGCGGACTGGCCGAGGCCGGGCCAAGGGACCGCAGTCACGTGGTCGACGCCACAGACCGACATGTTCGTCAAGATGTACGCCTTCGCTGGCTACGAATACTACGGCACGGACACGAGCTTCTGCCTCACTCCGCACCCGTCGCAGGGCGGGTACTTCGCGGACGACTCCGTTCCCTCGATCCTCGATCCGATCGTCGACTATGGATGCCTTGGCTTCAACGGCGATCCTGGGTACCTTCCGTGTCCGCCAGGTGCGGAAGGTGCGTGTTGTATCCCCGGTGCCGGATGTGTCGTTCTCAGCGAGGACGAATGCGTAGCGGGTGGCGGAGACTGGATCGGGCCAGGCGTACCTTGCGATCCGAACCCATGCGCCGTACCGGTCGTGGAGAGATCCTGGGGAACGGTGAAGAGGGACTTCCGCTAGAGCCGGTATCCGAAAGGGCGGTTCGCGGACCGGAGTCGCCTCATATGCGCGGAGGTACAAGACACGGATTCGCGAGCTTCGGTTCTGGGAGTGGCGCTCCTCATTCTGGTGTTGGGTGCAGCGATTCGCTTCACCAATCTGGGGAGCGAGGGGCTCTGGTGCGACGAGGGCTACACCGCCTTTGCGGTGCGCGAACCGCTACCTACTCTCCTATCGCGCCTCCTGACAGTCGATGATGCGCCGCCTCTCTACTACTTGGTAGAGAAGGCGGCGGTCTCGTTCGTAGGAAGGAGTGAGGCTGGACTTCGCCTCGCTTCGGCTCTCGCAGGAGTCCTCTCGATCGTTGTCCTGCTCTGGTCTGCGTTTCGCTTCAGGACGCCGGTTCGCAGCCGGCCCGGTCTGGTAGACGCGAAGGATCCTGATCCGAATGACGCCGGCCATGCTGATGCCGATCGGACGAACGCCGATCAAAGCCGTGCGGATCTCTGGTCTGCGGCCACACTCGCCTTCCTGACCACCGGAGTGTTCCATGCGCGGCAGGCGCGTTCCTACTCCCTGCTGTTGCTCTTCGCGATCGCATTCGTCCTCGCGGCGCGATCGCTCCTGACCGGGAGGGGGAGCCGGACGCGCAAGGGCTCGTCCTGGGTGCTTGCTGTGTCAGGCATCCTCCTTTGCCTCACGCACAACGTGGGAATCGTTCTCGTCCTGGTCAGCCTCGTGCTCTGGCCGCTGGGTACACGGGAAGGGACTTCGTTTCGCAGGTGGAGTCTCCTCCATCTCCCCGCCCTTGCGGTCTCGGCGATGTGGATTCTCGGCGGCTCGCAGCTGAACGTACACAGCGAGCTCAACGTGTGGACGGAGCACTACTGGGAGTCGCACTCTCTGGCCCTGGCTCCGCTCTACTCGATGGGACTCTTCGTGCCCGGCGGGATTCCGTCCGACGATCTCGCCGTCGGCTTCTCCGTTCCTGCCAACCTCTCGCGCCTCTGGGGTGGCATCTCCGTCGTCTGCGCGCTGGCCTGCCTTGCGTCAGTGGTCGGAGGACGCACTCGCGCCGTCGGCGCGCACAGTCGCGCTGTCGCCGCGCGCAGTCATCCTACCGCGGTGGCACTACGAGTCGAGCTCGGGTTGCTCTTGGCACCGCTCGTCGCACTCACAGTCGTCTCCCTGGTCGTGGCTCCCGTATACGTACTCGGGAGGACCGACGTTCTGGCGTATCCCGCGTTCGCGCTGCTCATGGGACGCGGGCTCTCTCGACTTCCGAAGTGGCCAGCTTTCGGCATCCTGTTGTTCTGGGGAGGGCTCTCGCTTCTCTCGATCGCGCCGAGCTACGGATACCGAGATCTCGGGTACGCCAAGGGTGCGGATCGAGAGTTGGCCGCGCAGTTGGGGGCGGAACTGGACAGTGCGGATTGGCTGGTCCACACGTTCATGACGTCGCCTTCGATCGAGTACTACCTGGAACGAGCCGACGTACCCCACCAGACCGCCTGGTTCCCGCTGGTAGCCGCAGAGAACACGGCGTCGGATTACCCGACTCCGGCGGACTCGATTTCGTCGTATGTCTCACAAGCCAGGCGTCTTCGCGAAACGATCGAAGCGCAGTTGCCGGAGACGGGAGACGTGTGGATCTTCGGACTCGTGGCTCCGACGACCGAGGATGATTGGGGCCGAGTGAGGGAGGCCGGCGTGATCGACGTTGGGCAACTCGGCTACCCGGTCAGCGTCTTCCTGTACCAACTGGTGGGGATGCGCTCGGTCCCCGTAGCCTATGCGTATCGACAGGACTGGGTCGCAGGCGATCGAGTCGTGCTTCGTGTTCCGAAGCAGATCTGGACTCCCGTCGACGAGATTCCCGATGTCAGGTTCGAAGTCCGATAGGCGGAGCCTTCGTGTCCAAGTCCACCTTCCGCATCGTGCTGTTCCTCTCCATCCTCGTCCGGGGCGTGCTCGGATTCCTGCCCGGATACGGCCCGGACATAGTGCAGATGAAGAGCTGGGCTCTCATGTCGGCAAAGGAAGGGATGTCCTCGGTCTTCGATACGACCACGTACGACTACCCGCCGCTCTTCATCCTTTTGGTGCGTCCCATCGGGGAAGCGTACCTAGGCATGCACCCCGAGATCGCGAACGCGTCGGTTCGGCGAGGAGATGGGGATGTGCTCGTCTTTCGAACGAGCGAGGGCGTGACCTTTCGCCATCCCACCCCACGTACTCTCGCGCATTCCCCGCGCCCGATGCGTCCGCTTCCCGGCGATCGGCTCTTCACGTTCCTGATCAAGTTCCCAGCCTTGCTCTTCGACTTCGTGATCGCTGCTGCGCTCTACTGGTTGGTCGCGTTCAGGGCCTCGTGGGGGCTCGAGCGACGCATGTTGGAGTCGGGACGAGTCGCGGCCGTTCTCTGGCTCTGCAACCCTGCCGTGCTCTGGGATACGGCGTACTGGGGACTTCCGGATTCGATCCACTCCGCGTTCGCGCTGCTGGCTGTCGGAATCGCTGGTTCGGTGCTCGACGGTTCAGCGCTCGACGGTTCGGCGCCAGTCGGTTCGGAGGAGGGGAGGGCCCGGTCGGAACCGTCTGCTCGGCTTTGGTTCCTCGCCGGGGGCGCTCTCGCGGCGGGCGTGCTGATGAAGCCGTTGGCTGCTCCTCTCGTCCCTCTGCTCGTGTGGGCGGCGGTGTGGGGCGGTGCACGGCTGAGGGCAGTGTTCGCCCTGGCGTTCGGCGCGGCGATCGTCGCTCTCGCTCTCTACCTCCCGTTCGCGTTCGCCGGAGTTGGGGCCACGGCTCTGCGGCGGTTGTTCTCGGATCTCGACGTCATGCCCTACACGTCAGTCAACGCACACAACCTTTGGTGGTGGTTCGGCTCGTGGCGCAACGCGAACGATCCTCTCCTCTTCGGAGTGAGCGCTCGCACGGTTGGGCTCTCGACGTTTCTCGTCCTCGTGACCATCCTCCTCGGTAGCCGCTCCATCTCGAGGACGCGCCACTCGGCGGCCGCTCCGGCCTCGTCGCTGGACCGGGCACGCGGGCACCTGGAATCCGCACAGCGCGGAAGTGATGGCACGTCGACCGCAGATCTAGCGCTGCTCGCCGCATCGATCTCCGCAGTGTTTTTCTTCATCTCGACGCACATGCACGAGAACCACCTCTTCATGGTCCTCCCGTTCCTCACAGCGCTCGCTGGACGAGGGGCGCGGTTCCGGTGGCTCCTCATTGCTGCAAGCCTTGGACTCCTTTCGAACCTCGCTCTCCACGACCCCAACCTCGGGATGCCCGCGTCCGCGAACGCGCCACTCACGAGGTGGGTATCCGTGGCATCCCAAATCAGCACCGCGTGGATCGGCGCGACTGTGGGACTATTGTTCCTGACGTCACTGCGATCGATCGGGAGGGATCTCGTCGGACGCGGCTCGTTCCATCCAGAACTGTGAGCTAGAACTGCGAGCTAGAACTGCGGCTTGAACTGCGAGGAGAAAGCCATGTCCCACGTTCCACCCGGCTTCTCGGCCGTCACTCCGTACCTCTGCCTCCCTGACGCACCGGGATTCCTGGAATTCGCCAAGACGGCGTTCGGTGCCACCGTCCGGATGGACCACCGGGACGAGTCCGGTGGGCTCATCCACGCCGAGATCGAGATCGAAGGATCCGTCATCGAGATATCGGAGGCCCGTCCCGACGTTCCTGCCACCCTCACGTGCCTTCACCTCTACGTATCGGACTGCGATGCGGTCCTCGCGCGCGTCGTCGCGGCCGGTGGGGAGGCGTCCTATGAACTCGCGGATCATCCTTACGGCGAACGTTCCGGAGGGGTTCGCGACGCATGGGGGAATCATTGGTTCATTGCGACCATGACCGACCTCGTCCAGCGGACGACGCTGCCGAGCGACTAGTGCCCGCTGAGGACGTCCGTCACGACAGGACAGGCGCTCTTTCGTCCAGAAACGCTACGACGCTCCTGCGGATTCCCGCCGCGTCGAGCCCATGGGCTGCGTCGTGTTCGTCCGCATTGCCATATCGACGAAACTCGGATCGCGGCACGCCCAGCCCCAGCACCCTCGGGGAGAGACCCCTCGTTTCGGTCACCTCGCGGATCGAGGTCCCGGCCAGGTATGGTTCGACCAGAATCACGTCCTGCTGGCTTCCGGCGACTCGAAGGAGCGTCTCGCTGTCGAACGGCCGGACGGTGGCCGCGTAGACGACATTGACCCGCAGGTCGCGGACGGCTTCCACCGTTCGGTCGAGGAACGGACCCACGGCCACGATCGTCGCGACAGCGTCGTCATAGGTCCGAAGCGGTACGAACCGTCCCGGTTGGGTTAGCGTGGCTCGTGCGTTGGACTGGGAGCCGAGTCGGATGTACGCGGGTCCGGAGCGGTCCATTTCGTACCGAAGCAGCATCTCCACCTCGTCCGGATGGCCGGGGACGTGGACGTTCCACCCGGGCAGGGTGTCGAGGACCGCGACGTCTCCGGGAGCCTGATGGGTTCGTCCGCCCTCCGCCCAATCGTAGCTTGCACCCACTGAGGCGAGAATGGCCCCGACCCCTTGATGAGAGAGGTCGAGCTTCAACTGCTCGAAGGTGCGCTCGACGAGGAAGGGGGCATAGGAGTGGAGGATTGGCCGGAAACCCTCCATGGCGAGTCCTGCCGCTACGCCCACCATCGCTTGTTCGCGAATGCCCACGTTGGTCGCTCGGCCCGGATACCGATCGAGTGCCGTTCGCACGCGGGCGGCTCCGATGTCTGCAAGTACGAGTGCGGCGCACTCGTCGGTCGCCAGGAGTTCTTCGGTCACGGAGTAGAATCGATCTCTCATCGTCGTCATGATCGTTACGCTCCCCTCTGTTCGACACGAGCGACGACGACGAGGGGGGCAGCCGTTCCGTCGCTCGCCCTGCTCTCGGCGGGCGCAGAAAGCGCACGTTCCAGTTCGTCGTGACTCCGGCCATCTACATTCCTTCCCACCCAACCTTCCACCTCGAACCGGCGAGCGATGCCCCCAGGCCAACCGTGCGTGGCGGAACCGTTGTCTACGACGACGACGGTGATCGAATCGAGTCCGAGTCGTCCTGCTACAGCGATCGCCTCGTGGTTGCTTCCTTCGTCGAGCTCTGCGTCTCCAACGAGAACGACCACTCTCGAACTGGATCCGAGACTACGAAGCGCGAGGGCACGGCCCACTGCAATGGGGAGTCCGTGTCCCAAAGAGCCGCTCGATATCTCGACGCCGGGTACGAGTGCGCGGTCGGGATGGTGGCCGAGCGGGGACTCGAACGCACCGAACTCGTCGAGCCACTCCACGGGGAAGAACCCCTTTGCTGCGAGCACGGCGTAGTAGGCGGTCGGCCCATGTCCCTTGGAGAGGAGGAAGCGGTCCCGGTCGCCCCTTTCCGGCTGGTCGGGGAAGACTCGGAGGACTTTGTCGTAGAGCACCCAGAGGATGTCGAGCGTCGAAGTCGATGCGTCGTCGTGTTTCTCGTCACCCGTCATCCGTTCCATGAGGGGGAGGAGATCGGCGTACCCGTAGCGCGTGTATGTGTTCGTGTTCATGGATCCGATCATGCAACTTCAAGTCCACTTGAAGTAAAGCGCCGAATGGGGAATTCTCGGGAAGGCCGATGGAGCGAGATCGAAGTCGACATCGAGAGCGAGAAGGGTGGTGCGATGGCTCAGAGCGAGTTCCTCACCGTCGGGCAGTTGGCGGCCCGGTGCGGAGTCCGGACGTCCGCACTCCGGTTCTATGAGTCGAAGGGGCTCATCGAGTCGATGCGCACCGGCGGCAACCAGAGGCGATACCCCCGCTCCACGATCCGGCTCGTGGCCGTGATCCGGGCGGCTCAAAGCGTCGGGCTGAGCCTCGACGAGATACAGGACGCGATGTCCGTGATCCCGGAAGGTAGGACACCGACCAAGAAAGACTGGAGCCGGATCTCGAGTCGATGGAGAGCCCGTCTGGACGAACGGATCCAGTTCCTCGAGCGGTTGCGCGACGATCTCGACCAGTGCATCGGTTGCGGATGTCTCTCCCTGCAATCCTGCAACCTCCTGAACCGCGGGGACAAAGCGGCGGAGAGAGGGGCCGGGCCGAGGCACCTCATCGAAGGGAAACCGAGCTGACGGCGAGAGGCCGGTCACACCCCTGAAGACGTCGGATACCCGCTCCTGGATGGTCGGGGGAGGCCTAGAGGAAGCTCGGTCTCACGGTCCAAGGGGACCGTGGACGAATCGGGGTGCGACCGAGCCTCCTGTGTTTCAAGTCCGCGCTCCGATGTTCTCCTCTTGGAGGTATCTCAATGAATCGCCTTGCGATTGCGCTTGGTTGCTCGAGTCTCGTACTTGCTGGCGCGGCTTCGGCCGCGACCTACACCATCACCGTTGAAGACCTCGTGCCCGGCGGCGTTGCGACCGGTCAGCCTCTCTCACCGCCCGTGGCCGTAGTGCACGACGGGTCCTACTCGTTGTTCGCGGCCGGTGCGGCGGCTTCGCCCGGACTCGAGATCGTGGCACGAGATGGGAATCCGATGACCCTCGTGATGGAAGCCGAGGGAGCCAGTGGAGTGAGCTACGTCACTACCGGTAGCGCGGGTCCCTTCTTCGATTCCGTTCAGTTCACCATCGACGGGAATCCCGGAGATCTCTTCTCCGTTGCCATGATGCTCGGTCGGACGAACGACCTCATCACCGGCATCCATGACGTCGTTCTCCCTACGTCGGACACGGTCGTCATGATGACGAACGCCTACGATGCGGGCGTCGAGATGAACACGGGAATGATCGAGGACATTCCGTTCTACGGGAATTCGGGTGTCGGACCGGATGAGGACGGGGTCATTGCGATGATCAACTCCTACACGATCTTCAACGATCCGGACTTCGGCCAGCTCGACTTCTCGTTCCCGCCGGCCGCTCGGATCACGATCGAGCCGGGCAACACGACTCCGGTCGAGACGACGACGTGGGGCGCGATCAAGGGTCTCTACCGCTAACCGCAGCGGCACGTCCTTCAGCCCACTCCGCGAGCCGACGAACTCCGGAGAAACGACGGAGCCGAGTGTCACCACTCGGCTCCGTCCTTCATCGTCCCAGACTTTCGATACTCTGCTGTCCTGTAGACGAGCCGGTAGGGGGCTGCTCCCTGCTCGCCGACAGACCCCTCCGCGTCAGCGGGTCAGTACGAGTTGCTGGGACTGAGTCTTCCCTGACGTTGCCAGTCGCGCGAAGTACACGCCGGACGACATCTTCCTTCCCGACTCGTCGTTGCCGTCCCACGTGAGGTTGTGGCGACCTGCGTCGAGCTGGGTGTCGACCAAGGTCCGAACGAGACGACCGTCGACTCCGAACACCTGCACCTCGACCGGTGCCGTCTTGGCGAGGTCGAGCTGGAGGGTCGTGCGCGGGCCGAACGGGTTCGGATTCGCCGCATGGAGACGGGTCTCCCGTGGGATCTCCGTCAGCGAGACGTCCGAGGTGCCATCGGTCGTGCGGAAGGACCAGGTCGAGCTGATCACGGCCGCACGCGCGTCCTCGACCTTGACGTACCACTCGTACTCCGTGTCGAGATCGAGACCCGCCCAGTCGAAGCTGGCCGTACCGCCGGACGCCACTCCGGAGACGGAGCCGAGCTCGACCCAGTCGTTCCCGCTCATGTCGTAGTCGAGCGTGAACTCGCTGTCGCTGTCCGTGAAGAACGCGTCGAGGTAGGGCGAGTAGGTCTTGACCCGGATCTCGTTGTTCGCCGGAGAGAACTCCATGATCCGGAGGTAGCCGTTCCCGCCGTTGGCCAGGCTCTGGTAGTCGGCCAGGACCGAGTGGACGACATTGCCGTTGAAGACATCCGTGCGCTGTCCCTCGCCATGGATGTGGCCGCCGAGCATGAGGAACAGGTTCGGCTGATCCTTCAGAGCGTTGTAGATCGCGAGTCCCTGGTCGCTGAAGGAGCCGGGGTTGCCGATTCCCATGAGCCAGTGGGTGATCACGATCGCGCGCCGGTCACTGTAGGTCGTGAGGAGATCATGAGCCCAGTCGAGGATCGGCTGATCCGGTGTCTGGTCGAGCTCGAAGTAGATGACGATGAAGTCCATCCCGCTCGCCGAGAACAGGTCGTAGTGGTTGTCGTTGTTGTCGCCGTAATGCCCACCGTAGTAGGAGCGACCGAGGAACCGATCCACGCCGAAGTAGAAGTTGTAGTAGAACGTCGTTCCATCGGGGTCGTAGATCGGAGTCTGATCGTGGTTGCCGACCGCGAGTCCGAACGGCATGCCGTCGGGCATCGGTACGGTTTCCAGGCGGCTCATGGCCTCGTTCGCGACGACCCACTCGGCCGGAGCGTCGTCGCCGTTCTGCACGATGTCGCCCTCGTGACCGACGTAGACGATGTTCTCCGTGAGCCAGTTGTCGACCACCCACTGCGTCTGCGAGTGGAAGACGTCGTGGTAGGTCTCCGAGTAGAACTGCGTGTCGGGGAGCGCGATCAGGGTGAAGTCCGCACCGGCAGACGTGGACTTGGGGCGACCGTAGAACGTCACCGTCACGTCGTCGCCGTCCGGATCCTCGACCGCGACCTCGAGGTGGGCCGGGATCGTGACGTCCGTTGCGCCGTTGCTCGGAGCCACGAGCATCGGGAGATTCGGAGCGTCGTTGTACTCCAGGTCGAACGGTGCACCCGGCGTCACCCAGTCGTAAACGGCGCCGAGGATCGTGCCGTCGATCTCGTTCCCTGCCGTATCGAAGACTCCCGAACCGCTGCCTGCGTTCAGGCCCCAACGGGCCACGAGTCCAGTCATGGAGCCCGGGATCGCCTGGTTTGCGCTCACACGGATCTCTTCGAGCGAGCGGGCGTAGTTCCATACGCGCGCTTCGTCGATGACTCCGTCGAAGTAGCCTTCGTGGGTTCCTGCGGAGTTGAGAGCGGATCCAAGCGCCGCGTGCTGGATGCTGTCGTACCGCGGGACGGCACTCGTCGGCTGCTCCGCTTCCAGACTACCGTCCAGGTAGAGGCGCCAGACGCCGGAGGCATCGAAGGTGGCAGCCGCATGGTGCCACTCGTTCGAGGTGACCGGAGTCATGCCGTAGACCGGGTGGTTGAGACCGGTGGCGAAATCCTCGAAGTCCGCACCGAGAACGTTGTCGCTCCCGCGGATGCCGAAGAAGTAGTTGCAGTCGACGTTGCTTCCGTCGGTTTCCCCGCGGCCCTTCGTCACGAGCGGGATGCCGGAGAATCCACCCGAGCCGGTGCCGGCCGTGACTCCCGCTCCTTCGCGCTTGAACCAGCACTCGAGCGTGAACTCGGCCAGGCCGAGTTCCGGCGCGGCGCCGAACGTCACGTAGGTGTCGCTTCCGCCTAGGTCGAGCGCGTAGTCGCCCTCTGGGGAGGGCATCGCGCAGTCGACATTGCTGTAGTCGGATGGGCCCTGGAGGTTCTCGGCCCGTACGCGATAGCAGTACTCGGTGCCGTTCTCGACGTCCGAGTCCGCGTAGAACGTGCTGTTCGTGCCGAGAGTGGCGACGAGCGAGAAGGTTCCGCTCGGGCCGTCGGTCGAACGCTCGACCTGGAACTCCGCTTCGTCATCCGAGTTGTCGGACCAGCTCACGACGATCCGTCCGGCCACACCGTTGCTCGCCGTGAGATCGGTCGGGGCGGCCGGAACGTCGAACATGACGTCGAACGGAGCGCCCGCGGTCCAGACGACGTCGTCCCCGATGATGAGGCCGTCGATCGAGGTTCCGGCACTGCTGCCGACGATCGATCCCATCCCCTCGTCGAGACCGTACCGGGCGACGAGGCCCGTCGCCGGACCTTCGATCTCCGTGTTGATCGCCGTCTGGATCTCGGAAACCGTACGAGCGTGGTCCCAGATCCGGACTTCGTCGAGGACACCGGCGAAGGCACCCGCGGCAGCTCCGGTGGAAGTCATCGCAGTTGCGAGTCCGGCGTGCTGGATGCTGTCGAAGCGTGGCGTCGCGTTCGCGGTGGACGCTCCGTCGAGGTTTCCATCGACGTAGAGCGCCCACTCTGCGCCGTCATAGGTGACGGCGACGTGGTGCCATTCGCCGAAAGCGATCGGCGTGGCGCCGTACACCGGGTGGTTGAGACCGGAGGCGAGATCTTCGAAGTCGGCTGCGATCGCGCCGTTGCTGGCGATCCCGAAGAAGTAGTTGCAGTCGACGTTGCTGCCGTCGGACTCACCGCGGCCCTTCGTGATGAGGGGCACTCCGTTGAAGCCACCTGATCCGGTGGACGCGGTGCTACCGGTGCCGTCGCGACGCATCCAGCACTCGAGCGTGAACTCGGAGAGGCCGAGGTTGCTCGTCGGGCCGAAGGTGACGTAGTCGACGGATCCGCCGAAGTCGAGAGCGATGTTGCCGTCGACCGGAGTCGTCGCGCACTCGACCATGGTGTAGCCGGACTCGCCAGCGGCATTGGTCGCGCGAACGCGGTAGCAGTACTCGCTGTCTGCGGTCAGGCCGTTGTCCGTATAGGCCTGGACGTCGGCGCCGACCGTGGCGACCAGGGCGAACGGACCGCCTGATCCCGCGTCGGAGCGCTCGACCTGGAAGTTCGACTCGTCATCCGAGTTGTCCATCCAGGCGAGGTCTACGGAGATCGGGCTGGTGGCCGTCGCTGTGAGGCCCGACGGATCGAGCGGAGGCTGGTCCGCGACCGGGAATCCCGAGACCCAGGTCGGGCCGTTGACGAGGGTGCCGTCACTTCCGCCGGAGATCGAGTTGCCGGCGAGGGTGCCGCCGTTCTCGTCGAGACCCCAGCGCCCGACGAGGCCGGTTCCAGACATGATCTCGTCGTAGAGCGTCGACTGGATCTCCGACTCGTCACGGGCGAAGTCCCAGAGCCGCGCTTCGTCGATCACTCCGTCGAAGTACCCGGCGGGCGCTCCGGTCGAAGTCATCGCGGTCGCGAGCGAGGCGTGCTGGATGCTGTCGAAACGGGGAGTCGCGTTCGCGGCCGCGGACCCGTCGAGGACTCCGTTCAGGTAGAGCTTCCAGGTAGTGCCGTCGTACGTTGCGGCGGCGTGGTACCAGATGCCGGTCTGGATCGGAGTGGTGCCGGCGACCGGGTGGTTGAGGCCACTCGCCATGTCCTCGAAGTCCGCGGCGAGCACGTTGTCGGCCGACCGGATGCCGAAGAAGTAGTTGCAGTCGCGGTTGTTCCCATCCGCCTCTCCGCGTCCCTTGCAGAAGAGTGGCACCGCCGTGACTCCGCCGGAGCCGCTGCTCGCGGTCGTACCGGTACCGTCGCGGCGGAACCAGAGTTCGATCGTGAACGTGGACTGCCCCATGTCGGCGGCTTGGCCGAACGTAACGTACTGGGAACTAGCCGATGAGAAATCTAGTGCACTCACGTTTGCCGCGGCGACGCCGGCACTGATCACAGTCAGTGCCATGCTAGCGGGAACGGCGAACGAGAACAGAGTTCGACGACTCGGCGAGCGGAACATGCATGTCCTCCTGTTTCTGTGTGGGGTCGGCGGCCGGGTTTCCGTACCGACCTCTTCCGACCAGCGGAGAAAACTAACGAAGGCATGTGTGGAGCTGGAGAAGGCCGCGTGAGAACTTACGGATGTGTTGTTCGAACGGACTTCTTCCGTCCTCACAGCGCGTTCTCGATGGAGCGGTGCTCACGAATCGAACACAGTCGGCGAACGGAATGGACCAACCAAAGGCACGACATGAGGGTCGCGGGATGAGGACACGTAGGTGCGATGCCTCGCAAACGAGCGAGGATGAGCTGTTCGTGAATGCGACGTGTGGGAGGCAGACTCACGGTGCGCGGTCACGCCGTTGCGAGTTCGAGTCGAGTGCCTCGGAAGCCACTTGGAGCCGTCGCCCGTCCGCGGTTCCCCTGTGGCGGTCTTCTCGTCGATCCCTACTCCTATGCTTCGCAATGGCGCTGTTCGTGCTCGAGGCGGCGACAGGCTCTGCGGCGGCGCATCAAGGACACTTCCACTCTCTCACTCTTGGCCAGGCGACCGAGTTCTCTGTCGTCTCTCCCGGGCCCAGAGATGCGTTCGCGTGGCCCTATCTCTTCATCCTTCCGCCCGCGGCGGTCGAACGGGCCGAGAGAGGTGACACTGTGCGGCTGCTCGTGGTCCCGAACGACACGGGCCACGCATCCGACCGCTTCCTGGACCACGAAGTCGCGGCGCTCGAGACGGCTTCTCAGAGCGTCTTCCTGGCCGAAGCAATCGAGAGTGTCCTCCTGGTCCCCATGGTGGCACGTCCCGCAGCACACGAGCGGGTTCAAACACAGGCGCTGGATCGCGACTGCTTCCGGACGGAGGTCGACGTCCTGCGCAGGCCGGACCTTCAGGTTCTCGCGATGATCGACCACGCGTCGAAGGAACTTCGTCGTCGCGGTTGGAGCGTAGATGACAGAGCGCTGATGTCGGGGTTCTCCGCCGGAGGGCTCTTCGTCCAACGGTTCACAGCGCTGCATCCGGAGCGTGTTGCTGCCGCGGCCAGTGGTGGACTGGGTGGCTGGGTCTGGCTACCGATGGAGACGGTGGGGGAGTACGAACTACCGTATCCGGTGGGAGCCGCAGATCTCGAGGAGCTGACCGATGCTCCGTTCGACCGGGACGCCTGGAGCCGAGTGCCGCAGCTGATCTACATGGAGAGCGGAGACTCGACGGACCTGATCCGTACCGACGACAACTACGACTCAGCAGCGCAGGAGCTGATCCTCTCGCAGTTTGGCGCGGATCTTCTCGTGCGGTGGGAAACGGCGCAGCAGACGTATCGAACCGCCAGTCCGCGGTCCAGGCTCGAGCAGTTCGAAGGAGATGGGCACGAGATCACGCCTGAAATGCAGCGAGAGATCGTTGCGTTCTTCAAACGGAATCTGAGTGGGCTTGCCTCGGAGTGAAAGTGAGTCGGTGGGCTCAAGGACGTTCCCCACTCACAAGGGCCTCGACGTAGCGCAGGAGGAAGTGGTCGCCCGTCCGACGTTCTTTCGCGTGAATGAAACGGGATGACCTCGAAAGGTCATCCCGGGAGAAGTGCTTCGCGCGCGGTTGGAGCGGCGGATGCGGAACGGAAGACTCGGCTCGATCGCGGTGGGACTAGCCGATCGAGCAGATCATGTCCTCGCCACAGCACATGGGGGACTTGACCTTGCCATGTCCGTCCGGGCAGCTCGAGATATGGACGGTCGAGCCGTCGTCCTTCTTCAAGGTGCTGTGGACGAGCTCCTTGCCACACTTGCCACAGGTCATGCTTCCGATGCTCATTCCGCACTTCGGGCACTCGTAGATCGGCATTTCCAACTCCCCTCGTTGTCGCTGGTCTGCGGTAGCGGTCTCCACGTCGAGCCCGGCACCGGCGTCTCCGTGCGGTCTCGCGACGGAGAGCAACGCGCATCCTACTACGTTTTCGGGGTGCACGGGAACGGTGCTTGGAATCGGGTCGCCAAGCCACGCCACGGCGAGCCGTTGCTCCGCCTGTCGACTTCGAGGTCGCTGGTGTAGTCTCGTGCGCAGTCTCGAGTACGGCGGAGGAAGCGATCCATGAGCTGGCATGCGTCTTCGGTTCGGAAGAAGAGGGTCACGGCCCTTTGCCTGACCCTGGCCCTCGTCGCGGTGACGTGGCCGAGCCCCGCGCTCTCCAACCTCGCTCGAAACGCTGCCGGCGCGAAGAACATGGGGGAGTCGGGCACGTACGTTCTCGACTCCGCCGTTCAGTTCGAGACCGACGATGAAGGGAAGGCGTGGACGGCGGAGTTGGCGTTCCAACTCCAGATGACGGACCGCACGCAGCTGCTCATCGAAGCGATGCCATTCCTTCGCGAGGATCCCGACGGTGACGCCTCGTTCCAAGGTCTAGGGGACACGGAAGTCACGGTGTCCTACTTGCTCGTTCCGGACGACGAGGAGAACCTCGTCCCTTCGTTCGTCCTGGGCGCGAAGGCGAAGCTGCCGACCGCGGCGACCGACCTCGGGACAGGGAAGCTCGACTACTCAGGGCTCGCCATCCTCGGCAAGGAGTTCGAGGTCCTCGATGTCGAGTTGGAACTCGAGTACGCGACATTCGGATCACCCTCCGGCATGGCACTCGACGACCAGTTCCTCTACTCCATCTCCGCCGACTACAGCGTGTCCGATCTCCTCTCCGTCTTCGCCGAACTCGCCGGCAACAGCGCGCCAGCCGCCGGTGAGTCCCGGAGCGACGTCGGCACCTTCGGTGTCGAGACGGACTTCCTCCAGACCGAGACCGCGACCTCCTACGCCACGTTCGAGTTCGACACCGAACGCACGGCGACAGTCCGCGTCGGTCTGGAGCTGGCCTGGTAGCTTTCGGACAAAGGCAGTCGGTGAGCCTGTCGGCCTCCCACCCCCTTCGGGAATCCCTACCCCCTCTCCTCTTCACCTCGGCGAACCGGATACCTATGCTCTCCCTTCTGCGAGATCCGTAGCCTTAGGAGACAGAGCCATGCCGACCACGAACCAGCCGATTCACGAGCCCCATAAGATCAAGACAGTCCGCCCGATAGCGTTCCCCAACCTGGAGGAGCGGAAGCGGAATCTGTCCGCGGCTCGATTCAATGTCCACCAGCTGACGCCGTCCCAGGTGACCTTCGACATGGTCTCGTTGGGGACGAGCGCGATGACCCAGGAACAGCTGGCCGGACAGTTGATCGGTGACGAAGCCTATGCCGGAGCGCGGAACTTCGAGACCTTGAACGAGGTCATCACGCGGGTCCTGGGGCATACCTACGTCTGTCCGACCCACAACACGCTCGGTGCGGTGAAGCTCCTCCTTCGGGCGTTCGCCAAGGAGGGCGGATCGTCGCTCCCCTCGAACGCGCGGGGTCGGGTCGACGTGCATGCACCGCGCGGAATCGAGATCAAGGATGCGCGGGATCGGAAGGACCCTGTCTTCACCGGCAACTTCGATCTGGATCGGCTTCGCTCCCTGATCGAGGAGTCCCGCCCGCCCTTCATCGGAGGACAGGCGTTCGCGGACGGACAGCATCCGTTCAGCCTCGCCAACCTTCGCGCCGTGCGGAAGCTTGCGGACTCGTTCGGCCTCCGGATCGTCCTCGACATCTCCCGCGTGATCGAGAATGCGTGGTACATCCAGAAGCACGAGACGGGACTTTCCGACCGCAGCATCGCCGACCTCGTGCTCGCGATCTCGAAGACCGCCCACGTCATCCTCATGGACGGCGCTCAGGATCCCCGCTCCAACACCGGTGGCTTCCTCGCCACGGACAACCCCGCGGATCACGAGCACTTCATGAACGACGTCGTCGTGTTCGAAGGACTCCATACGTACGGCGGAATGGCCGGACGCACGATGGAAGTTCTCGCACGCGGTCTCTCCGAGATGTGTGACGAAGTCGAAGTACAGTGGGTGATGTACCAGACCGAGCGGTTCTGCGCTCGTCTCGCCGACGGTGGGGTGCCGGTGGAACGCGGGTGCGACGGTGCCTACATCCAGGCCGACGAGTTCCTCGCCCAGAAGGCCGAGCACTCGGCCCATGCTGTGGCGGCCGCGCTCTACGAGACGTCCGGAGTTCGGGCGATGGCGCAGGGTCTGGTCGGACGGGATGCCTACCTTCCGGTCCAGATCCCGCGCCTCGCCATGACGAACACGCAGCTGGACCAGGTGGCGGACGCGATCATCGCGCTCCATGGGCAGAGGGACCGGATCCCCAGCCTCGACACGGAGACGAAGGGTGAGTGGCACGACCAGCTCCGCTTCCGTTCCGTCTTCGCGGACCTCGATTCGTTCGAGTTCGACTGCGATCCCTACATCATCCATACGCTCGAGCCGATCGCCCGCACCACGCGGGAGCAGCGTCTCCGTGCCATCCGGGAGGCTGGATACAACACCTTCCTTCTTCGTTCCGCTGACGTCACGATCGACCTCCTCACGGACTCCGGCACGACGGCGATGTCGACCAAGCAGTGGGCGGCCTACGACGCCGCGATTCCGACGCCCGGGACGAGCGATGCGTACCTCGACTTCGTCTCCGTGGTGAAAGAGACCTACGGCTACGACCACATCCTTCCAACCCACCAGGGCCGTGCCGCAGAGCAGATCCTCTCCGAAGTCATGATCCGTCCCGGGCAGCTCGTTCCGGGCAACATGTACTTCACGACGACGAAGCTCCACCAGGAGCTCGCGGGCGGCGTGTTCGCCGACGTCATCGTGGACGAAGCGCACCAGCCCAGTTCCGACTTCCGTTGGAAAGGGAACATCGACCTCGGGAAGCTCGAAGCGCTCGTGAAGGAGAAGGGCGCCGACGGGATCGCTTACATCTCGTTCGAGCTCTCGGTGAACATGGCCGGTGGCCAGCCGGTCTCGATGGACAACCTGCGCGAGGTCTATGCGTATTGCAGCAAGCACAACATCCCGGTCATGTTCGACGCGACTCGTGCGGTCGAGAATGCGTACATGATCCAGAAGCACGACCCGCGCTTCCACGACGCACCGGTCCGCGACATCCTCCGCGAGATGATGCTCTACGGCGACGGCTGTACCGTCTCCGGAAAGAAGGACTACCTCATCAACATCGGTGGGCTCCTCGCGTTCAAGGACAACGCGGAGTGGGCCAAGGCGTCCGAGGCCAAGATCCGCGTCTACGAAGGTGGTGTTCGCGACGGCGGTCTTCCTTCCGCCGACCTCGCCGCGATGGCGCAAGGCATGCGGGAGATGGTCGACGACCACTACATCCGTTCGCGCGTCGAGCAGGCTGTTCGTCTGGCTTCGTGGCTCGAAGCAGCCGGGGTGCCGATCGTGCGTCCGACCGGAAGCCACGCCGTCTTCCTCGATGCGCGCGAGTTCCTGTCGCACCTGGACCAGGACGAGTACCCGGCCCAGCGACTCGCCGCCGAGATCTACGTCGAGACCGGAGTGAGGGCGATGGAGCGCGGGAACGTGTCGAAGGGGCGGAAGCCGGACGGACACAACTACCGTCCGCAGCTCGAGCTCGTCCGTCTCACCTTGCCGAGGCGCGTCTACAGTGACGACCACCTCCGGGCAGTGGCTGACGGCATCGTCAGGCTCTACGAGCGGCGCGAGTCCATCACCGGACTTCGCTTCACGTACGAGCCCGCCGAGCTCCGGTTCTTCCAGGGACGGTTCGAGCCGATCAGCTGAGCAGGGTTCAGTCGTTCCGGAACGGTCTTCGCCGCTAGCTGTGGTAGAGCTTCATCGCAAGAGCAGCGTCACGTAGCTGACGTAGGTCAAGAGGAGCACACCGCCCTCCCACCGTTCGAGCCGGAATCCGGTTCGCATGAGTGGGAGGATGGCGACAGACGTGAGAATGAGTGCGCCGAGGTCGAGCCTGGTGAGGCCTCCCGCGGGTATGGGATGGAGAAGCGCTGTCGGCCCCAGAATCCCGAGGATGTTGAATAGGTTCGAACCGACGACGTTTCCTACTGCGATGTCCGACTCCTTCCGGAACGCCGCCACGACTGACGTGGCGAGTTCGGGCAGGCTCGTACCCACGGCGACGATCGTCAACCCGATCACGGTCTGGCTGAGGCCGAGTGATTGGGCAATGTCCACCGCTCCGTCGACGAGCGCACGAGCGCCGAAGACGAGGAGTGCGAGTCCGACCGCGATCCAGATCGCGTCGAACAGGAAGGCACGCGGTCCCCGTGGCAATGCCCCTTCGAACTGCTCCTGGACCGAGCGTGCCTCCTTCCGTGAGCCGACGATGGTGAACCCGGTGTAGGCGACGATCCCGGCCGTGAGGAGCACCCCCTCTAGTCGTCCGATCCGGTCGTCGAGGAGACAAACGCAGAGCGCTCCGGTGGCGACGAGCAGGAGCGGCAGGTCGATCCGCAGGATCTTTGCGTCGATCCGCATCGGTTGGATCAGAGCAGAGAGTCCGAGGATGAGGGCGACATTGCCGATGTTCGATCCGACGACGTTGCCGATCGCGATAGCGCCATTGCCGGCGAAGGCTGCCTGGAGGCTCACGATCAACTCTGGAGCGCTCGTCCCAAAGGCGACGATCGTGAGCCCGATCACGAGCGGACTCATCCCAAGGCGGCGCGCGAGGGCGGCGCTGCCCCGAACCAGCGCTTCGGCTCCGAGTGTGAGTCCAATGAGACCTAGGGCGATGAGGAACCAGGGCATCGGCAGCTCCCCTTCCACGAGGTTGCGACATCATCTGAACACGACACGACTGACAGGTGTCAATGGGGGACGGGTTGGTTCCGTCGCTCGCTTCCGGTCTGGGCTCGCGACCGCGTCCATGGGCAGCGACAAGCTGACGATCGTTCTGGACTGTCGCGCCCAGGCGTGTTGTTCTGGTGGGTGCGCGGTTTGGTCGTGATCGAGTCCTAGCTGGCCGCCGTCTCCTACATCTTGCCTCCCTCACCGGCTGCTGGAACGAAGGTGCCGTCGCGAAAGCGACCGGTTCCGTCGCGAGCTTCCGCCTGACGAGATCGTCCTGGCGAAACCAAGGGAGGCCCTCATGGAACGCTTCTTCGACCGATTCGGCGACACACTGGCCGGGCACGTGCCCTCCGTGCTCGGTGGACTGCTCGTGCTCCTCGTGGGGTGGATCCTCGCCCGTCTGGTCGCGGGCGGAGTCCGAAGGGGATTGCAGAAGACCAACTGGGACGATCGACTCGGAAAGTGGATGTCCCCGTCGACGGAACAGCGGGTCGATTGGGCGGGGGGCGTCTCCCAGGTGGTGTTCTACCTCCTCATGATCCTCGTCCTCGTGGGCAGCCTCGAGATCATGGGGCTGACGCTCGTGACGGAGCCGATGAACCGGATCCTGGATCGGGTGGTGCTCTTCGGAACGAACCTCATCGCGGCGGCCGCTCTCTGTCTCCTCGCCTGGGTCGTAGCGGTTGCGCTCCGGACTTTGATCCGGACCGTACTTGAACGCACCAGATTCGATGAGCGGTTGGGACAACGGGTGGATGAGGATCGTGTACCTGTTTCTCGGTCGATTTCCGAGGCTGCGTACTGGCTCACCTTCCTGTTCTTTGCGCCGACCGTGCTCGAGGCCTTGGGCCTGCATGGTCTGCTCGTACCCGTCCAGGACCTCACGAACAAGGTTCTGTCGTACCTGCCGCAGGTGGCAGGGGCGATCCTCGTCTTCCTGATCGGCTGGTTCGTCGCGCGGGTCATCCAGCGCGTGGTGACGAGCGTGCTCTCGGCGTCCGGGCTCGATCGGGTCGGAGAGAAGATTGGACTGGGAACCGCCCTGGGGAACCGCACTCTCTCAGGAGTCGTCGGGGCGGTGGTCTACGCGCTCATTCTCATTCCCGTCCTGATCGCGGCCCTGGACGCTCTCGCACTGGACGCGGTCACGGAGCCGGCGTCCGCGATGCTCGGTCGGCTCCTCGACGCCATTCCGATGATCTTCGCGGCGGCCGTACTGCTCATCGTCTCGTACTTCATCGCTCGGCTCGTCGGCAGCCTCGTCTCGAATCTACTCGTCGGGATCGGATTCGACACCGTTCTCTCGAAGCTCGGCCTCGGGACGCGGACGCACACTCCCGGTAGGCGGACGCCATCCGAGATCGTCGGGTTCGTCGTAGTGGTCGCAGTGCTTCTCTTCGCATCCGCGGAAGCCGCCGCAATGCTCGAGTTCGACACGCTATCGATGTTGATCTCGGAGCTGACGATGTTCGGCGGACAGGTCGTCTTCGGTATCGTGATCTTCAGCCTCGGGTTGCTTCTGGCGAATCTGGTGGCATCGACGGTGCGGTCCAGCGGGGTCAGGCAGGCGAATCTTCTCGCCATTCTCTCCCGTGTTGCCATCCTCGCCGTCATCGGTGCGATGGCGATCCGTCACATCGTGCCAGAGAGCGAGATCGTCGACCTGGCGTTCTCCCTGACGCTCGGTGCGTTCGCCGTGGCTGCGGCGATTGCGTTTGGTTGGGGTGGTCGAGATGTGGCAAGGCAACTCGTCACGGAATGGACCGCGAAGCTCCGGGAACCGGACGTCACGGAGCGCTGACGCCGAAGATGTCGCGCCGGGCAGATTCGGCGATCGCGACCACGGCGGGGTGCTTCACGCGGCGTTCGATCGAGATCGCGTAGAACCGTTCGCGCACTTCCTCCGATCTTCCGACGACGTGGACTCCGTACTGCTGCTTGACCGTGGCCTCGATCGCGGAGGGGGCGAGGAAGACTCCCTGCCCCTTTTGCCCGAACACCTTGAGTAGCGCGCTGTCCTCGAACTCGCCCACGATGTCCGGCCGGATGCCGATCCGCTCGAACCACGCATCGACCGAGCGACGGAGCATGGTGTTCGCGGTCGGAAGGAGTAGGGGCGCATCGGTGAGCGATTGGGGAAATCCGGCCCGGTACCGCTTGGCAAGCTTCGGAGCGGCCAGGAACGTCGCTCCGCACTCGCCCAAGAGATGGCTGAACGCGCGAACGTTCACGTCGGAGGGGATCGGTCCGTCCGAGAGGACGACGTCGAGCTCGTGGATGGCGAGCTGGCCGAGGAGCTGATGCGCTTTTCCCTCGAAGCAGGCGATCCGGATCGGCTCATCCAGCTTCGTGATCGGCTCGAGCAGTTTCTGGACGATCAGCTTCGGCATGACGTCGACGACGCCCACCCGGAGTCCGAGCGGTTGGCCGGGCGCACGTCCGGCCAGAGCGTCGGTCAGCTCGCGGCCGAGATGGAAGATCTCATCCGCATAGCGGAAGACGAGCTGCCCGAGCTCGGTCAGCACGAGACCGCGACCGGACCTCTCGAGCAGACGTCCTCCGATCGATTCCTCGAGCGTCTTGATCTGTCCAGAGACGGTCGGTTGGGAGAGATTGAGCCGCTCGGCGGCTCTCGCGACTGTCCCCTCCCGGGCGACCATCCAGAAGTAGAGAAGATGGTGGTAGTTGATCCATTCCATGGAACCCAATACTACGAGAATTCCGATGGGTTCGTGCGAAACATCCAATTTGTCGAATATCGATCTGGTGCCGATACTGCCCTTGTCGATCGAAGCACGAATCGAGTGCATACGGACACACGACCCGGTCCCCCTTGTCTGGGACCTCCCCCCTCTGGACGCGAGCGGGCGCAGCCAAGCCCGCTCGCGAGGGGGCCGGGTTCAGAGCACGAAACCCACCGTAGGAGGTACGTCATGAAGATCGAGATGCAGAGCCGCGGGATCGAGCTGACCGAACACCTCAAGGCCTATGTGGATCGGCGGGTCCGGTTCGCGCTATCGAGGCACAGCCAGCATGTACGGCGGATCCAGGTCCGTCTCGCCGACCTCAACGGCCCTCGCGGTGGGCTCGACAGCCGCTGTCAGCTCGAGGTGTTCGTCCATCAGGGCGATCCGATCATCGTCGAAGTGCAGGACATGGACGCCAAGCTGGCCGTCGGACGCGCCGCACGGACGGCGAGTCGTCGACTTCGGGAGCGTTTGGGTAGGCGTCTCTCGGCCCGGCGACCTTCTCGGGTGCTAGAACGGGTCGACTCCGACGGCGCTGCAGCAGTCGAAGAGGACTTTGATGTCGCCGAAGGAACGCTCGCGGACCGCGTCTGGGCGTGAGCCGACCCGAAAGTCGTGCCACTCCATGATCCGCCAGACCGGATGACCTTCGATGAGTTCCTCTGGGTCCGGGGCGAGGTAGAGCGTTGCTCGATCGCCCTGGACCAAGTAGACGAGCGGATCCATGGGCTCCTGGGGATTCCTCGTCTCGACCTCCAAGTGAACCTCCGTCATCTCTATCTTCCGCCAACTCTCGTCCGCTCGTTCCGGGTCTCCCGGTCCCAACAGCTCGGCAGTTCCCCTGTCGAACTCAAAGCGGATCTCTTCCACGTCCGGTGAGTCGAGACACCCCTCGGCCCAGCCTATCTCTCCCACGTAGCCGCAGGACTCCGGGTAGTTGGGATTCGTGACTACGTCGATCGAGTCGAAGACGAAGAGATAGTCATCTTCATCGAACAGCTTGGCGTACTCGACGACATTGCGGAGTCGGATCGCCGTCGACAAGTTTTCGACGACGTTCTCCGGGGAATCGGGGAGCGCAAAGTCGGGCAGGTTGCCCGAGTCGTCGATCCGCGTCGGTCTGTCGTCGGAGCAGGCGAAGAGGAGGAGAGAAGCGGCGACAGCCGCGAGCGAAACTCCGGCTGCAACGGCGGCGATGGGTTGCGTCATCGGTTAAATCCCCCTTCGCACTAGACACGTTTGACCTGACGGACCCTCGACGAACTTTCGGATGAGGGGCGCCTGGGCACGTGATACCCCACCGTTATCTGTACAGATTCTTGACCGATCCAAACGTGTTCTCGATGACGAGCAGAGGACGTCCCTCGACCCGGATGTCCCGCCACTCCACGATCTTCCAGGTCGGCTGCCCGCCTACGAGATGGTTGGGGTCCGGCTTGAAGTAGAAGGTTGCGCGATCACCTGAAACCAAGAAGATGACTGGATCCGTGGGGTTGGCGGGATTGTTCGTGTCCACTTCCAGGTGAACACCCGTGATGAGCATCTTCCGCACACCTTGGCCCGAGTAGTCCTCTGGGTCGTTCTCCGGATCGAGTTCCTGCAGGGGGCCCTTGTTCCACTCGAGTTCGATCCTGCGGACGTCCGTCGACTCGAAGCAGTTCTTCGACCACGCCGCTTCGCCGTCGTAGTTCCAGAATGGAGGCAGGTTGCTGTCGCCTTGGAGATCGACGGGGTCGAGACGGAAGACGAAGGCGTCCTTGTCGAAGAGGGCCGCGTATCCTTCTGGGTCCCGAAGCTCCACGGCGGTGACCAGGTTGTCGATGACGTTCTCCGGGGACGTGGCGGCGAGGTAGGGCGACGGCGTGAGATCCGGCTTCGTCGCATCGTCGTCACAGCCGGAGAGCGCGACGGCGCCGAGAGCGACGGCCGCGGTCGACAGAAGCGTTCCGATCCGAGCGAGCCTTCGGGAGGCGGGAGGCAGACTGGTTGACATGTTCGACTCCTCGAGATGAAGGAGATCCGGGGCCACATTGCGATGTCTAGCTTCGGTGTCTCCGCGGTACGAGACGGGAGCAGCCCCCTCACTGCTTACCGGCGCAAACTGAGTTTCTGGCTCGAGGTCACGAGAACGAGTGCTTGATCACACCGAACGTCGTCTCGATGACGGACTCGGGCCGGCTGTCGACTCTGATATCGAACCATCCGACGATCTTCCAGGTCGGAAGTCCGTCAACCCGCAGGTCGGGGTGATGCGCGCGGTCCTCCTCCAAATGACATGTAGACTGACTTGCATGTACTCCTACCGGAACGCGGCCTTGATCCGGCCAATCGAGTTGTTTTCGGAGAGGAGCGGCCTCCCCTCCACTCGGATGTCCTGCCACTCCACGATCTTCCAGGTCGGCTGTCCACCGATGAGATGGTTCAGGTCCGGTGCGAAATAGAAGCGCGCGCGGTCTCCGGAGGCTAAGAAGATTATCGGGTCGGAGGGGTCGGCGGGGTTCACCATCTCCACTTCGAGGTAGATCCCGACTACGACCATCTTCCTCATGGTGGGGTCCATGTAGTTGTCTGGATCGCTTTCGTCGAGTTCTTCCACTGGTCCCTTCGCCCACTCGACGCTGACTCGGAAGACGTCAGAGGACTCGAAGCAGTTGCTCGACCATGCCGTCTCCCCGTCGTAGTCCCAGAACGGTGGCAGATCGTTGTCGAGGATCAGGTCAATGGGGTCGAACCGGAAGATGAACTCCTCCTCATCGAAGTTCGCGGCGTACCCGTCGGCGTCCCGCAGGTTCATGGCGGTGACGATGTTGTCGACCACGTTCTCTGGTGAGGTGGGGGCGAGATAGGGAGAAGGTTCGGGGTCGGGCTTCGTGGTGTCGCTGTCACAGCCGCTCAACACCAAGGTGACAAGAAGCGGTGCGAAGGATAGAAGTGTTCTGATCCGAGCGAGCTTTCGGAATGCGGGGGTTGCCTGGGTAGACATGTTCGGTACCTCGAATGAGAGTGATCCGGGCCAACCCCGATGGGTTCCGGACCACCGATTCTCCGGACGGAGACCTGACCTCGAACATCGCGGCGGACAAGCCGCGCGAGAGGATGCTTTCTCGGTTGCGGTCGTCGCTGGATAGACGACCGCATGACGGGGCCGTCCCGGAGTGTACAACATCTCGTTCCCGGCGGAGAGAACGACTCCGTACGTAGAAACACGAAGACCCGAACCGAGGGGATACCCCCGGTTCGGGCCCCACGGGCGTCGCGCCATCGTTGCTGCGGTCGCTCCTGTGCCGACGGACTGGGCCTGGCCGGACTGGGCCGGGCCGGGCCGGGCCTGGCCGGACCGGACCTACTCCGTAGCCGTCCCCAAGAGTGTGACGAATCCGCACGATGCACTGCCGTCCACGAGCGGGATCAGGTGGCACACCGTGCTTCCCACGACGTCAGGTGTGTAGCGCACACG
The DNA here is from genome assembly GCA_020633975.1 of Candidatus Eiseniibacteriota bacterium. Classification (GTDB taxonomy): domain Bacteria; phylum Eisenbacteria; class RBG-16-71-46; order CAIMUX01; family CAIMUX01; genus JACKCR01. Next base: position 215,980 of record JACKCR010000004.1, read on the forward strand.
AACGCGGAGCTCGGAGCCTGGGGCGAGTCGAGTTTCGCCTTCGCCGCTCAGGAGTTCGAAGACGGCACAGTCGTTCGGTTCCCGGAACTGGAGGTCGAGATCGATCGTGACGTTTCCGGTGTTCTCGATCGTGAACGATTGGCTGTTGGTCCCACCGACTTCTGCCTCGAACGTCAGGCTGGACACGGAGAGGAAGCAGTCCGGCTCTGCGAGCTCACCGTTCCATGAGATCGGGATCCGATCGCACTCCTCGTCCGAGGCGACGATCTCGTAGTTTGCAGAACCCAAAGTCGGTTCGAGGTCGAAGTGGAACGCGTGGGTCTCGCCGGGGCCGAGTTCGTAGGTCCGGTCTTCGTCCCGCACGCGTCCGATCTCGCGCGGGCAGTTCGACTTGATCCTGCCGGACCTGGTCTCGTCCGTGTAATTCGTGAGGTAGAACCGCTGGACGTAGGTCTCTCCGACGATCACGTCTCCGAAGTCGTAGGTGGTGGGCGATACGGAGCAGGGGAGCGCTTCCGTCTCGGCCACGATCTCGACGCTACTACATGCGGAGGCGCCGAGGTCCACCGTGCAGAGGTACTCCCGACCCGGATCTCTCGACTCGAACTGGACTCCGATGTCGGCACTCTCTCCCGGCTCGAGAGTGCGTAGTCCTGCGCCCGAGACGATGGTGAACTTGCCAGCACTACAGCTCGGATCGATCGCGGGTGTGATCTGGAGCAGCGACGTTCCCGAGTTCGTCACCGTGAGAGTACGCGTGGCGGGCACTCCGGTCGGCACCTCGCCGAAGTCCAGGGCTGCCGGAGTGGTGAGGCAGGACGTAGCGCCGCCCACCCCGCGGATGACGAGCGGTGCGCACTCGGAGCTGGAGATCAGGTCCACCTCGAGTTCGCAGGTGAAGGCACCAGTCGCCTCGGGTTCGAACGTCACATAGCCCAGGTGGGTCTGGCCCGGTTCGAGATGGAAAGGCCCCGGGTTGTCGATCCGGAACGGTCCGGGGCAGCTGATCGCGATGCCGTCGATCGGCGCGGATCCTACGTTCTGGAGGAACCAGCGTCGACTGGACGAACTGCCGATCTCGATCGTCCCGAAGTCGATTCCGTCGGTTCCCCAGTCGCAGACTCCGGACGCCTCCGTGGCTCCGACCAAAGGAACGCTGCCGCATTCCGATGCGCCCTGGTCCTCGGTGCCGAGCTCGAGTGTGGCCTGGTGTGTCCCCGGAAGGGTTGCGTCGAAGCGGACGATCACTTCGTGTCCCTCGCCCGGCCCGACTTCGGCGGGGTAGTCGTTCGCCCCGACGATGCTGAAGACACCGTTCGCGTCGTCCTGGATGCTCGGCTGTAGGCGCAGCGTCCCGCCTCCGACGTTCTCGACCACGAACGAGCGCGTGCTGAAGCCGCCAGCGGGAAGGGTGCCGAAGTCGTTGTCGTTTGCTCTCACCCTGCACTCTGCACTCGCCTCGCCGACTCCGACCGCGATGACGTCGGTGCATCCACTCGGCACGCCGAGGAAGCAGAGCTTCTCTCCCGCGCTGGTCGGCCGGAAGACGAGTTCGCGAGCGGTCGTCTCGCCCGGACCCAGATCGAACGGGGTCGTCTCGACGAGGAAGTCCGGGCACTCCGTCGCGAATGCTCCCTGGAGACGGCCTCCGCCGACGTTCGAGATGATGACGACGTCGCTTCTCTGCGATCCGACTTCGACGGTACCGAACTCGATCCCGTTCGACCGGATCTCGCACTGCGGCGCAGACTCGTCCGTCGTGACCGACACCTCGTTCGTTGCGGCGTCCTGCAGACCCGCGCGCGAACGGATCCGGTACCGATAGGTCGTTCCTGGCTGGACGGATTGGTCCAGGTAGTCACGTTCGGTTCCAGCGACATCCACGTCGGAATCGAACTCACCAGATCCAGTTGCCCGTTGGACGATGAACCGATCCGTGTCTCTCTGCTGCGACCAGCTCACGCGCACGGCGCTGCCTTCGAGCACGGCGCGCGGATCACTCGGCGCGGCCAGCGGAGTCGTTGCGGTGGCTTCGCTCGAGTAGGCCGACGGCCCGCCAGCACTGAAGGCGCGCAGACGGTACGTGTACTCCGTGCGTTCGATCAGTCCTTCATTGACGGCTTGGATGTCGTCACCGGCCGTCGCAGGGCGGGACGCCGCGCCGTGGCTGAGGGACACGATCGTGGGGGACGACAGAGGTTCGTTCGAACCGTGCCGCGCGCCTTTGCTGGCGACACTGCTCGAGTGGATCGTGGAGGACGGCGGCACAGCGCGGACCCCGTGCGTGGCTGCGGTACCACCCTGGCTCGCGGGATGGTCGCCGTCATTCTCGTCGCTCGAGCCGAACCCGAGGCTTTCGCCACCGCCGTCTCTGACGCCGAGGCCGCTCACGAGGCTCTCGCCGCCGTCTTCGCCGACGAATCCGTTCCGGTCGATGATGCCGATCCGGCGGAAGGTGGGGTCGGTATCGCTCTTCCGCTCGACCTCGAAGTAGTCCTCTCCACCGGGGTGAGACCACTGGAGCCGGATCCGATCCGGGCCGATCGCGACTGCCTGTAGGCCGGTCGGTGCGTCCGGTTGATCCTCGCCGAACCGTACGAAGACGACGTTGGAGAGGGGAGAGACGTGCCCGGCTTCGTCCTCCGTGCGGAGGGCGAGGTAGACCTCGATCTCCTGCGATGCGACCAGAGTCACTTCCTCGTTCGTTCCTCCCGGCGATGGGGACGGCATGTTGCCGACTTCGTTCAGCGACGAGAAGTTCTCTTCGGTGATCGGCTCCAGGCTGAACCGCATGTCGTAGCGCGCCGCCGTACCGTCACCGCCGTTGTCCCCGGGGGCGGTCCAGAAGAAGCGGGCGCGGGTGCCGGTCACTTCCTCGGCGACCATGTCCGTGACGGCGTTCGGGGCCTCGAAGTCGGGCGTGGTCACGTCGGCGACGTTCGAGAGACGCGAACGGTTCTCTGCTTCGTCGTAGGTGACGAGTGCGAACCAGTAGTGGGTCTCGGCACGGAGTCCGGAGAGCTCGAGAGACTGACGGGTTCCCGGTTCACCCGGGGGTGTGTCGTCGCGGACGGGAGTCGTGGCCTCGAAGTTCGAGTCGTCGATCGCAAACGTCGCGTAGCGGAGGTCGTGTCTCTCCGCGCGGCCGCTGCGACCATTGTCGCCGGATGCACTCCATTCGAGCGCAACGCGTCCGTCGGCAAGTGGGCTCGCGGCCAGATCGGTGACGTCGTCCGGGGAGACGCTATCCCGTGTGTCGATGGTGGCGATGTTGGAGAGCGTGGAGACGTTGCCAGCCGCGTCTCGGCTTCGGAGCGCGAAGGAGTACTCAGCCGGGGCGAGGCCATCGAGCATGATCTGCTCGGTGATGCCGGCGGCGCTCGGAGTCGGCACTTCCGTCCACTCCGTAGACGTGAGGAACGAGGTATCCGACATCGGACCGGCCGCATACCGAACTTCGTAGGACGCGGCGCGACCGTCGCGATCGTCGTTCGGCGCGGTCCAAGTCAACTCGATCGTTCCTTCTGTCGGGGACGAAGCTGCGAGGTCGGCGACCGCGGTCGGGCCGTCCAGATCCGGTGCCTCCGGGAGCGTCACTTGGAGAACGTTCGACAGACCCGACGCATTGTTCGCCTCGTCGAAGGTCACGATCGCGAAGTAGTAGGTCGACTCCGCGACGAGATCGTTCACGACCGCGAACTCCACCTGACCGGCGACTCCCGGCGCCGGGAGTGCGATTTCGTCTGCCCCACCGAAGTTCGACGCGTCGATCGGCGAGCCGGAGACGCGAAGCTCGTACCGGGCCGCTTGGCCCGACATGGCATCATCGCCAGGCGCTGTCCACTTGAGGACCACCTGTGCACTCGATGCGGAGAACTCCGTGAGATCCGTGATGTCTGCAGGCGGAACCGGCCCCGGATCGTTCGCCGTGCGACGCTCCGAGAACGCAGACTGCGTTCCGCCTGCGAATACCGCCTGCACCGTGTAGCCGATGCTCGTCCCACCCTGGAAGCCCGGCGGTACGACGAATGCGGTGTCGAGTGACGCCGTCGAGAACGAGGTAGGGATGGCCCCGTCCGGACTTCTCCTGACGGTGTAGGAAGCGGCATCCGTCACCGGCGACCAGAACAGTTCATGACGCTCTCCCGGCACCTCACGGATCCAGAGCTGTGGGACGAGGTCGGGAAGCGTGATCGACCGCGACGTCGTCGCGTCGGTTTCGATCGGGAACGACTCGGTCGACCCGAGGTGGAGCAGCCCCGTCTCCGTGACCCCCGTCGGCCGCGTGCGAGATCCCTCCACCCGAACGTCTGCGACGTACTCGGCGTTCGAGGGAAGCTCCAGGGAGATCGAAGCCGACGTCGCCGTCTCGTCGATCGACTGCGTGGCGGTATCGACGATCTCGTCGCCCGAGAGGATTTCCACTCTCAACGTGAGAGTGCCGCCCGCCATTGCGGGGGAGGCGACGCCACCGGCAACGCCGGAGCCAACGCCACTCGAGCCAACGCCACTCGAGCCAACGCCACTCGAGCCAACGCCACTCGAGCCTACTCTGCCAGAGCCCACGTTGCTGATGGCGCCGTTCCCACCGGCGACCGTCTCGATCTCACCCGACTGCGAGATCTCGAGTTCGATGGAGAACTCGAGCGTCCCCGTCGTGGCCGTCGGTTCCGGCTCCGGTTTCACGGAATCGCGTTCGGAGCAGGACCAGAGAAAGAGGACGCTCGCGAGCAGCGCCATCGGCAGACGGTCGACCCGGCCGATCCGCTCGAAGCGGAGGAATCGGTCGCCGGCGAGGAGTCGGACCCGGCGCTGGAGGAGTGCTTCGACTCGGGCGAGCCGACGTCGACGGATCGGGCGTCCCGCAGTGTGCGAACGGGGTACACGCTTACGGGTGCGGGGCTTGGGGAACATCTCTCCTCCTCGTCGTCGACTCTCGCTGGGTCCGGCGGCATTCCCGGGCACCGTCTCCGGCGGGCGCTCTGGAGGCGCTAACTGGCAGTGCGGCCGAGGAACGCGGTTCTAGATGGAAGAGGCGTCGTGCGGCGATAGGCCGCGACACACGATTGCGACGATAGGAGGGGCGGGGGATCTTGGACCGGCTGATCCCCGGACCCGGGAGCCGCCGCTTCGTCCGCCCGTCACGATCTAGGCCCCGCAGGGCACGCTCGATCGGATAGGCTCCACGTACGGAATCGGTTGCTGGCAGAGCAAGTACGCGGCCGTCACCGTGTCACGAGAACCGAATGACGGACGCACGTGCGGAATCGTCGACGAACCGGAAGGCACCTATGACCTCGCGCCCCGAAGTCCATTCGATAGAGCCAGAGGAGTGGGAGGCCTATCGCACGATCCGCCTCCGCGCTCTCTCCGAGGACCCGCAGGCCTTCGGTAGCACCTTCGAGAGAGAGACGGAGCTACCGGTCGACTACTGGCAGACGCGGGTGGCCAACGGGGCGCGGTTGCCCAATGCTCATCCGATCGCCGCCAAGATCGGCGAAACCTGGGTCGGCCTCTCCTGGGGTTGGATCGAGCCGGAGGAGCCGTCCATCGCTCACCTCTATCAGATGTGGGTCGCTCCCGAGGCACGGGGACAGGGCATCGCGCGGATGCTGGTCGATTCCGTGATCGACTGGGCGCGTGGACAGGGTGCTGCGAAGCTGCTGCTCGAAGTCACGCTCGGCGACACTCCGGCGAGGCGGCTCTACGAACGCGCGGGGTTCGTGCCGGACGGGGAGCCGGTTCCGCTCCGGCCCGGAGGTGAGCTGCTCGAGCAGCCGATGGTGTTGCCGCTGGACTGAGGGGAGACGTGGAGCCTCGCGACTCGAGCCATGAATACGTCGATGCCGCCGTTCACCGCGCGTAGCACCACGGAGTTCTCCGACTCGCCGCCGATGTGACCGGTCACTTGGGTCGGCGTGACCTGGGCGCCGGAGAGCGTGACCAGCACGTCGACGCTTCCGTTCTGTACTTGGGCGTCGAGGTCGCCGTCATAGGGCCGTGGCAGCGTGAGTTCGATCGCTCCGTTGACGGTGGCGGCGAACACGGAGGTGTCTCCTTCGCCAAAGGCGAGCTTCTGGTTGCCGTTGACGGTCGTCGAGGAGAGAGGCCCATCGAGAGCGTCGAGGGCGATGTCGACACTTGCGTTCGTTCCAGAGACCGTGAGCTGCCCTGTCTCACCCCGCACCTCGACCACTCCGTTCTGGATCGCGAGGATGACTGGGCCGAGCACGCCGTCGACATCGAAGGAACCGTTGATGGCTTCGACCTCGACTTCCATCCCTTCGGGAACCTCGATGATCCAGTCCAGAGTGATCGTTACGTCTCGTGGAACGGTTGGGTAGTCGAACCACCAGCTGCGATGTGTCCTGTCGAGTTCCGTCCGCATCTGGATGGCGTCGGCGAAGTCCTCGGCGTCCTCAGCGCTAGGGGCATCCACCTCGGCGCGAACTTGGATGTCGATCACATTCGTCTGGCCGGTACGGACCTGCACCTCCGAGTTCACGCCCTCGAAGGATGCGAAGGTGATTCCGCTGGCGTCTTCCATGTCCGAATAGTCACGGATGGCGGAGTGGTGGGACGGCGTCGTGGGCTCGTCATCTGAGCACGCGGGGAGGAGCAGTGCCGATGCGAAGCCAAAGAGGAAGAGTATCGGTAGCCGTAGGGGTTCAGTTCCGAAGCGCATGGTTCCTCCCGTTTGGCGTTGGCGAGTCACGGAGTCGCGACCTCTCGACAGAATACCCGCGACATGAGGAACGACTTGCCTGTCATCACGTCGATGTATGCCGCTTGGTAGACATAGCGATGGTGGAGCAGCCAGCAAGCGCGATCGCACCGGCGAGGACCGTACTCGCGAGGACCGTACCGGGGCGGACTCCGCCTGCGGACGCTCCTGGTCGCGCTTGCTGCATGTTGCCCTCCTATCGCCGGTGATGTCACTCGTTCCGAGCGGCTCTGTCGGCGAACCGCCTCTTGATGCCACCCCACGAGTCTTCGAGCACGGGAGTGTTGCTCCACAACGGGTTCGTGCCCTGTCCTCCACCCAGTCCGAACACTCCTCGGTACTCGCGTGGGACGAGGTCGATAATCGACGGCACGCTGTCGTCTGCGAACTCGGGTGCCGATGCGCCGCTGCGGCTGGAGACAGAGATCTGCGTCGAACCGTAGTAAGAGAACGCAGCGAACCAGTAGAGAGGGACGACCTGTCGCGTTTCCGTGCTCGAAAACCAGATGGAAGTCCCCGCGTTCGGCTCCTCCGGCCACCCGTCCTCTGCGAGCTCGCCCGCTGCGCAGTTTCCCCAACCGATGAAGGTCGGGGTGTACGCCATGTCCCAATCGAGTCCGAAGGACGCGGCCCGGAGGCGCGGGCAGCTCTCCGGTGGGAACACGGCTAGGAGCCAGAACACGGTCGGGACGTTTCCCGATCGGTCGGATGTGGGATCGATGTTGGACACGAACCCCATGCACTCGTCTATCTCGTTGCAGTGACCGTAGCCGCACTCGGGAACGGTGAAGTACGAGTAGTCTTCGATGTCGTCCCAGGTGTAGGACAGTGCATCGTTCGTGTGGAAGAGTAGGAAACCGCCGGCGTTCGGCCCGGCGAGGGCTGGGGCGACTACGAACGCTAGACTCGATACGAGCGCGAGGGCTGGGAGCGAGAAAAGGGAACGAGGGTGACCCATTGGGCACCTCCCATCGTTACACCCCGGCGAGCGCGGAGGGACCGCTAGGGGGAGTCTCGCCCATTGGTCGGACGTGTGTCAAATGTTGTACATCGAAGGAGTCGAGACCGGGCCCGATCTCAGCGCACATCCCCGTGCGGGACACTCGCGATCCCACACCGAAGACGCCTCTCGCACCGGCAGACGGATCAGGATCGTGGGTGTTCCCTGGCGGCGGAGTGGGTATCCTCCTCGTGAGAACGAACGGTCGTCGAGTGCTCGCGCATGCACGATAGGCGCACGTTCATGTGTGCCGATGAGGAGTCCTCCATGCAGACACGCCCGATCATTGCGACGGTGGTGGCATTGGCCAGTGCCGTTGCCGTCTCGAGTTGTTCCGACGACAAACCGACTGCGCCTGACACTACGCCTTCCTGGACGGAGGAGGCCCTTCCGGCAGGACTGGAGATGGGCTACCTGAGCGCCATCACGGTCAGCGGGGACCGCGCTGTGGCCGTGGGGACACGGAGTGCGGACTTCAGTCCCTTCGCCGTGGAGCGGACCAACGAGGGCTGGGAGCTCCTCGAGCTTCCCGAGGTTCCGTTCCGGGCGATTCCGGCGGGCGTCGTGCTCACGGAGGCTGGTGATCCGATCATCGTCGGTGTTGCGATCGACGAAGGCGGGGGATTCAATGCCTTCATCATCGACGGGAGAACGGAGCCTGCTTCCCTCATCGAGTTCGATCGTGACAACGAGGACGTCTTCCTCTACTCCGTGGCGGTCGGAGACGGAGCGGCGATGGCCGTGGGCCTCGCAAGTGGCGGGTTTGCCCTGCGAAGTGTCACGGCCGGAGCGTGGACGGACGTTCCTCCGTCGCCCATCGGACAGCAGGAACTCGGCCTGAACGACGTCCAGTATGTCGACGGAAGATTCGTCGCCTGCGGATTCGACGACGGAGGGCCCCCGTACGCGATCTTTGCCACCTACGAGAACCGCGCGTGGTCGATGGATGAGATTCCCGGAGTCGACCTCGACCCTCGTTGCCTGGAGGAACTCCCTGACGGAACGTTGCTCGTGGGCGGGCAGCGCTTCGAGAGCTCGACCTCGTCGGACTACGCATTCCTCCAAGCTCGTGATCCCGGCACGAATGCCTGGATTCCGCTCGGAGTCCCTGGATCTCCTCGGCCCGGAACGGTTCAGGATCTCTACGCGACCTCGTCCGGCGAGGTCCGTGCAGCGTTATCGACATGGTCCGCCAACGTTCCCGGCGGAATCGTTCGCAGCGGGAGGATGGAGTACGAACTCTCCGGAGCTATCGTTGCGATCGCGGGGAGCGCGAACGGAACGCTCTACGCGGTAGGACACGAGAACCTGGCAGGTGGCGACCTCCGGCCGGTTCTGCTCGTGCGGGAGCCGTAGGACTCCGTTGGATTCGAGGCAGCAACCCGGCACCACGCTCGGGTGTCACCTCAATACGATGGCTCGGGAACTCGACACCTTCCCATCGACGACGTAGCGGACGAAGTAGGCGCCGGAAGGAACTGGAGTTCCCTGATCGTCACGTCCGTCCCACTCTAGAACGACGGATCCGGCTTCGTGCCAGCCCGAGGCTAGACGGTCCACTCGACGTCCCGTGGCATCGAGGACATCGACTTCGAGGCTCGCATCGTGCGGAAGCCGCAACCTGATTTGCGAACGGGAGACCAGAGGGTTGGGGGCGATGGTCACCGTGAGTGGGGAGTGGGAGACGTCTTCGTCAACCGAAGAGCTTCCGGCGGGCAGACAGATCTCGTAGACGCGGCTCATTGAATCGTCCGCGAGATAGAGCTTCCGCGCGGCGGAGTCGATCTCCAGATTGCCATAGCCCACGGAACCGATCCCTTCGGCGACGGCCGTGACATCGCCGGTCGCGGCGTCGATGCGATAGAGCCGCACTGGGCTGGACGAGCTCATCGTGTAGAGAGCGTGCTGACCGGAGTCATAGGCGAGCACTCGCATCTCCGGGATGTTCTGCGACAACGGGAACGGAGTGGTCGACCCATCCGGATGGATGACGGAGAGAACATCGTCGTCGATCGCATCGCACACCCAGACCGAACTGCCATCCGTGGCCAGGTCGTACCAGTCCACCGATCCCGGATCGGGAACCAGCTCTCGCTCGAGGTGAGCCGTGTCGGGCGACGCGGCCCAGACCCCGTCCGCTCCTCCGTTCCCGTGGTCCGTGATGAGGATGTCTCCCCCCGAGACGACGGGCCCGTCGAATCCGGCCGGAGCGATCAGGAGCCCGGCCACGTCGTCGTCACCCGTGTGGAACGTGTCGCCCCAGACGGCGGTCCCGTCCATCCCGACGAACCGGTGGAGGACGCCCGCGTAGTTCTCGGTGACGAATCCGGCTCCGTCTTCTGTGAAGACGAGCCCGAGCGGGCGGTCATAGGAGTAGAGCCGGTGGACTGCGTTGGGACCGGTCAACGCGTAGACGCCGCCTCCGTCCGCGATGGTTTCGTTCACGAGCGCGTAGAGGAAACCGTCGGCAGGATTGAGTGCGAGGGCAGATGCATTGCGGATCGACCAGAAGTCACAGACGGAGTGTTCCTCGTCCAGGATCTGTAGCGGCACGTGAGGCTCAGGTGCGCCACCACTGACGCCACGATAGACGTTGTCCAGTCCGAACCGGTCGTTGCCCGTCGAGGCATCCGCGGAGATGACTACTTCCTGTACGTGCTCCAGGAGCCCGGACCAGGTTCCTCTCACCATCGTCCATTCGGTTTCGGCGATCGCGAGAACGATCGGGATCCACTCCGCCGTCGCCCCGACGTACGGATCCAGGGTCGTCTCCACCATCGCGGTTCCGCCCGGACCGTGGAGTTCGACCACAGCGTTGGTCGAAGGGAAGACAGGATCTGGCGGGAAGAACGAGAACGAGAGTTCTCCGACGCCGTCCCACTGCGTCCACGATCCGCCGTACCACGAAGGCAGAACGACGCGACCTCCGTCCCGGTCCTCTTCGACCTCGAGGTAGGGACCCGTGTCTCCGTCTTCGGGAACGACGGAGACCGAGGCCGAGTGACCGCTCCATCCGATGTCGCCGTCGTCGAACGTATCCAGTTCGTCGGTCGGGTTGACCAGCACCGGCGTTCCGCCGAGTTCGATGTTGTCCATCCGAACCACTTCGTCGCCGAAGATCATCTCCGCGGCGAGCTCCACCGCGGTCACGTTGCCGATCAGGCCTGACCAAGTCCCACTCTCCAAGGTCCACGCCGTCGGATCGATCGGGATCGAGAAATGGTTCCAGACGTTGGCGGGGAATCCCGTGCGCGTCGCGGTCGCGATGCCACCCGGCCCCTCGATGCGGAACATCACCGGCGGATTGCCCGATCCATTGGTCATGGTGTGGATCGCGTCATAGGCCAACGAGTCCGTTACTCCGAGGCTGGTCCAATCACCGAGAAACGTGGCCGGCGCCGTGGCCACGCTCCACTCCCCGATCGCGTCGTCGTCGATCCGCAGGCAGCCGTCCGGATTGCCTTCGCCGTCCACCCAGTAGAAGACGTTGTCACCGAAGACGGCCCAACCTTCGAGATCCGCGTCGAAGGTGGTCTCGACGGCGGACTGCGCGGTCCGTGGCAGTGCTATGGCGGAGAGGAGCAGGAGGGAGATAGTGGCAACGCGAGCCCGCGAGGTTCGATTGGTGGGGAGATCGACTGTGTGGTTTGGAAGGTCGAAGGCTCGCACGGGTTCGCTCCTCGGGTCTTTCGCGGTGTCGTCGGTCGGGCGGCAAGGCGCGACGGCGCAATGTCGGACTCGGCATCGACTAGGGTTCCAACTATGGAAGGGCGGAATCCGCTGAAAGCGAACGGGTCTCGCGTGTCGACCGGTGGCTAGGTGCGCTTCCGCTCTTCGCTTCCCTCTCCCGCGACGAGGCTCACGCCCAGGCTCTCGGGTCAAGTGCTGCGGCGTTGGCCGTGTCCACCGGGGAGGACACAGAAAGTTGGGCACTTGCGGCGCAGTTGGCTGGCGTACCCTTCGACGGTACCCAGCAAGTTCCACTTGGCGGCGTGCAGCGCCGGCCCGAGTTTCCTTCTCCTCTGGTCGGAGGCGTTTCTACGATGAGGACCATGGCAATCGTTCTGTGGTGTGTTGCTCTACCTTCGTTGGTCGGTTGCGGGGATGACTCGCCTACGGACCACGGAGACGTGACACCACCCGCAAACGTCAACGATCTCGCAGTGCAGACCAATGGGCCGCGGCGCGTCATTGCGACGTGGACAACCCCTGGGGATGATGGGAACGGGGAGGAGCGGCCGCATTCTTCGAGCTACGGGCTGCACAATCAGAGGTGACGGCCGAGGCGTGGACGCAGGCCAGGCTCGTCGGCGCAGGGGAGTCCCGCTGATCCTGGTGTGGTTTCGCAGCAGGAGGCAAGCGGACTCGAGCCTGGAGATGGTACTTCGCCGTACGCGTGTACGACGAGGTTCCGAACTGGTCCGACTCTCGAATGTGGTGGCTGTGGACGTGGAAGGGTTCGACCCACCCGCCGCCATCACGGACCTTCGAGTCTCGAACGCGACGGGTTCGACTCTCTCACTGGAGTGGACCGCTCCTCCGACGGATCGTGATCCTCACTATGATGTTCGGTATGCCACGACCGAATTGACCGAGGCGATGTGGGACGAGGCACTCGATCCGGATGGAGAGCCCGTTCCCGGCATGGGAGCTCGACAGAGACCTACACGATTGGTGGGCTCGATCCACTCACGACATACTTCGTGGCAGTGAAGACCTCGCAGGAAGGAACAGCGTGGTCCGATCTCTCCAATGTGGTCGAGGAGACGACGACCGGGACGTCTCGCTTGACGACGTCGACTTCGCCTCGGTACTCGAGAGCCGTCCTGGTCTCCGGATGGGAGCCGGATCGCGTTCTCTTCCGACTGGGAGGCTCCCTATGCCCTGCGTCTCCATTGGATCGGAGTGGATGGGACGAATGCCGCACTCTTCGGGCAGATCGACTTCGGCAGGTTTCCATCGTGGTCTCCTGCTGGAGACAAGATCGCCTTCGTCTCGGAGCGACAGGTCGGTATGGAATCGGTCTTCAGAACTCTCACTACTAGTGGATGCGAGCGGACGCCAGCCCAACTCCATTCGTGAGCCACGCACCGTACGACATTGGAACCGTCGCCTGGTCACCAGACGGGCTCAGAATTGCATACGAGGTAGAAGTCGAGTCCTTCCGTTCGTTCAGGAGATCTATGTTGCCGACTTGGACGGCAGCGACCAGGTCTTAGGTCGTCGACAGGGGAACGGAACGGCGAGGCTCCGAGTTGGTCGCCCGATGGCGAGAGCCTGGTCTTCGCCGCCAGTGGATCGGGAAACAGCGACCTGTGGACGGTCGACCTCACTTCGGGAGTGGAGACCCAGCTCACGACCAGCGCCGGTTGGGAGAGATCACCCCCGCGTGGTCGCCCGATGGCTCCCGGATCGTCTATAGCTCGAACGACTCCGGAACCTACGACATCTGGGTACGGAATCTGACATCGGGCGAGACCACGCAAGTCACGGACTACTCCGAGGACGAGTTCGACCCCACATGGAATCGGATGGTCACTCCGTGGCCTTTGTGCGTTCCTCGGTTGGAGGAACCAGTGACCTGTGGGTAACCTCCGTTCCTTAGTCGACGTGACACAAGCCGGGTGCGTGTCAGTCGCGGGCAGGCTCGGCTCGGAACCGACTCTTGATGGTGCCCCACGATGCGTCGAGTACCGGTGACCCGGCTTCGTAGTGTTCTCTACGCACATGGGACACCAGTTGGGCCAACCGCTCGAAACATCGGACGGGAGGGTCGTGTCGATGAGAACCAACCCAGCCTTCGTTGCCTGGCTCTCCGCCTGTCTCGTCGCTTCCGCCGTGTCCTCCGCTCAAGCGGAGTGCGCCGTCATGATGAACGGCGACGGTTCGTACGAGACCGGATACCAATGGGAAGGCATCGACGTGCAGCCGCCCTACTTCGGTGCGTTTGCGGAGTGCTTCTCCGGAACAGGTTCGGTCTGCGGGGTCGTCCTGGATCTGACCTGCAATGGCGACAACATTCCGTTCCTCGACATCTACGTCTGGCAGGACGATGGAGGAGCACCTGGACCCGTCGTCGCGGTCAGCACGGGGCACGACCCGGCGCCCGTAGACTTCTGGCCCTCGGTCAGTCGTCACGCCTTCCCTCTCGAATACGCCGTGAGTGTCGGCGGGACGTGGTGGGCCGGCTTCTGGGGAGACTGGCCGGGGGCGACGTCCTCCTGGTTCGTCGGAGCGGACTCGAGCGGTGGCGACAGCGGTTGCCCCGTCACGAACGTCGCGCCGGGACTGGAGTGGCCGGCGGGATGGCAGCCGGTTCCACTCGTCTTCGGCGAGACGACGGCGCTCGGAATCGGCGTCGAGTTCGAGGAGGGTGCTACGCCGGTGAGGAGCCGGAGCTGGGGAGAGATCAAACGGGTGTTTCGGTAGGTGCAGTGTTGTAGGCTGGGAACCACCGGAGAGAGCGCGACGTGACGATGACACCCCACATCTCCACTCTCTGCTTCCTCCTCGCCCTACTGCTCCCTTGCGCGGCGAGCGCCTACGTTCCAGCCATGAGTGCGCTCGAGCAGGATGAGTCTCTGATCGAGACGACGCAAACCTCGGACATGATCCTCGACGGCACCATCGTCAGCGCGGTGTCCGCGGAGCGCGGGCCCAAGGGTGCAATCCGCTTCACGCTGTCCATATCGGAAGTCCTCTTGGACGTCCGCCGCCAGGTCGGCGCGTCGGTCGAGTTCGTGTGGATTCCGAATGCGGAGACCCGATCACCGCAGGTGGGTGAACGGTGGGTCGTGTTCCTCTGGGAGTGCGACGACGTGCCGATGATCCGGAGCTCTCTCCTGTCGGGCCGGATCGTCGGATCCACGCTCAGTAACGGTTGGCTCGGCGCGACAGATCTCAGCTCCTTCAAAACGAAGGTCGTGTCGGCGGCTGCGCCGTGTAGCGCTTCCTATCAGGTTGCGCACGCGGACGTGATCTGTCGGGCCTCGATTGTTGCGTCCAACCTGAGTGCCGAACCACGCGCGAACCTTCGTACGGGAACGGTGACGGCTCGAGTGGTCGAGACCTTGTACGGGAGCTGGAGCTGGACCGGGACCTGGAGTGGGACCTGGACCGGGAGTGGAACCGGGACTGGCACCGCGACCGGGACAGGTACCGTGACCCGTACCGGCACCGTTGTTGGCACCGGAGAAGAGATCACGTTGCACTTCCCGCAGCATGCCGGGAGCCGCCTTGGTCCACTGCGTTGTGTTCCCGCCCTCGAGAACGGGAGCGAATACATCCTGTTCCTGTCCGACGACGCTGGAGCGCTGCGGCTGGTTGGTTCTCCGTGGTCCGCACTTCGCGTACGCCCGGATGGGGACTTGGAGGTTCATCCGGCGACGGTCGACTGCCCCGCGGACCCGCCCATCGTACGGATCGAGGAACTCCGGTCTCTCGTTGGAGCGCGGTGAGAGGAGCGGGGGAGCGCGTCCCGTCGAGAACCGGGGCCGCTGCCGCTCCAAAGTGGGAATTCTCCCCACGATTTCCTCTCACTGAAGTCGCCGAAGCCCGCCGCACCGAAGCAGAGACGTTTTTTGGAGTGGACGAAACCCGCCGCACGGAGGAAGTACGGTGTCGGCACGTTTCCGAGAGCGTCCGGAACCGATGGAGAGCACTCTTCCAGCACGGCCGAACACGACCTACGGACGCGAGTCGCTCGCCCTGCGTGGAGACGAACGCGCGCGCACCGGCGCAGTGCGCACCACGGCAACACCTTGGAGCGTCGGACTCGCGGCGGAAGCGTCTCGAGCTTCCGCCGACCGCGTTCGCACGGAATCTGGCGCCGATCCGGGGACCGCCGGACTCGCTCGTACCGATTCCGCTCGATCTCGATCTGTACACTAAACTGGTCGTCCTGGTGGGGAGCCTGCCCATTTGGGGACGAAAGCCTGCCAAGAACCCGTGCGGCGGGTTTCGGCGACTTCAGTAAGGTGCACTGCGCCGAAGCGGACGGTTCCGGCGCGTCCGTTGCCTCGCACCGCGCCGAAGCGGACGGTTCCGGCGCGTCCAGAACAGCGCGCTGCGCCGACGCCGACGGTCCTGGATGCTCTGGAGCAGCGCACTGCGCCGACGCCACGGGTACTGGCTCCTCTCGAACGACTCGCCGCCTCGGCGCGGACCGCGTCGGCTACCTTGGGGCTATGCACTACGACGATGCGGATGGCGTTGTGTCGGTCCGAGTTTGGCAACCCGCCGAGGCGCCCGTTTCCGGCGCTTCTCGAAATGTGTACTTCGCTGGCGCGGGTGGCTTCGGCTGCGTCGGCAAGCAGAAGTCCGAAGACGCAGCGTGATTCGGCCCATTTCTTCGGCCGCTCTCCGTCGACGCGGCCGGTCCCCGGCGGGGTCAGGAGGTCGCGCTTCGCCCGCGCATTGAGGATCCGAGGGTCCTGCAGGCGGCACTTCGCGGATGCGGCGGGTTTCGGACCGTCCACGCGCAACACTTCGTCCATCTGCCCGACGTCGGCTCGGTCCCGTAGGCGACGCGGGCTGGATGCGCTTCGTATGGAACGGAGGCTTTCGCAGTTTGGACGTGAAGAACGGTCACATACGCCGGTAGGATGCGTGCGGTGTATGACAGGGGAGGTCGAATGCCCACCGACGAGCCCGCCTACGCACGCTACACCTTAGATGAACTTCAAGACGCGTACGCTCACATCGACAGGCTGAAGTATCCGGAGCGCGCCGAGCGGCTACGCGAGGAGCTGGAGAAGCGACGGTCGGAGGCGAGCCGCAGGGAATCGCTGGAAGCAGATCTTCCGTTCGAGGCAGAGTCCGCCGGGCTCGAAAGTCAACTGGCCCGGCGCGCCGGTCGAGCCGTGCGCGATCTCCGGCTGCGACGTGCAATCGCGTTTCTCTACGACTACTTCCTCGTCGTGGTGTTGGCGGCAGGAGTGGACAACCTCGTATCGGCTCCGGTTCCAGAGCTCCTTCTCGAGTTCGTCGCCCCGGTGCTCTTCGTCCTCTACTTCATCGCTTCGACGTTCGTCGGACGCCCCGGAACGAGTCTCGGGAAACAGCTAGTCGGGGTCGAAACGATGCGTGCCGATGGAACGCGGTCACGACTGCGCAGATCGCCGCCCGCGCCTCCGTCCTTGCACTGCTGGTGCTCTTTCCGTGGGAGTCCCTCCTATCCGCACTATCCCGAGGGTCCCTCCCGGTCATCGTCCTCGTTGCCATCACGGCAATCCGGTCGGTTCTGATCATCTACAGCATCCTCATGGTGCTCCGCGATCCAGGCGGTAGGACTCTGCACGATCAGGTCGCCAAGACGAAGGTGATCCTGACCAAGCTGCCGGAGTCCCTGAGCAAGTTTTTGGAGACACTCGACCCGCTGCCGACGAGTGAGGATCAGGCGTCGGAAGTCGTTGTGGAGGGGCCGCGTGCCCGCCGCGGGATCGAGCGTCCCATGTTGCTCCTTCCCGCACTCGCTATTGCACTCGGCGGTGCGCTCGTCTTCGGCGCGTTCGTCTCAGGCGTGCTCGAGGCCGATCCACTCGACTACGTCCGGACTCCGATCGGCGAGGTGTCGAGGGTCGAGCGGATTCTGGAAGGCGCTGTCGCAGAGTCCCACTCGATCCGTTCGCGGATCGGGATCACGACGAGTGTTGCGTGGAACTCGAGCGAGCCGGAGTCCCGTCGAGGGCTCACGGTCGACGTGTGGATACCCGCGGTCAGTTGGAATCCCCGGACTCGAGATGAAGTGATGGAGACGGTGCTCGAGAATCTCAAGGTCACGCCCGGCTTCTACGATGAGGGGGCCATTCGGGTGTGGACGGGCTTTCAGTACCTCAGTTTCACGGTGACGAAGACGCTCGTGCTTCCTGAGCCTCAGGGATGAGCCTCTGATTCGGCTCGATGGACGTCTGATCCCCACTGCCAAGCTCTGCCGAGGCGTCTCGCTCACGTAAGTGTACGTGCGGCGCCCGCCCTCCGTAGGACGAACGCCGGCTGGTCCTCGACGAGGGCCGGCACGAGAAGCTGTTCCTCGAAGCTCCTCAGGTCCTCGACATTCATTTGGCCGTCGACATTCATTTGGCCGTCGACACTCCTTTGGCCGTCGACCGTCCATCCGGCGGACGAAGCCCCTCAGCCGCCTGAACGCCTGCTTCGCTCCGGTCCGCCGAGAAATTTCCTCGTTTTTTGTGCAACCCTCGTCGTTCCCACTCGTACCTGAGGGAAACCGCCGGCGTCGATCTCGGGAACCCGGCGGAGCAGCAGGGATGACATGAGAGACGATCCTGAGAACTGGAACGAGAGAATGACGTCGTCCGCCACGCCATCGGGCGTCGTCACGAAGGAGATCTAGAACGAACAAACGTGGAGGTCCCCATGGCCATCGATGCCTTGACCATGAATGTCGACTATCTGATCACGGAAGTCGCGGGCTACACCGAAGCCCAACTGTCGATCGAACCTGAACACGTACAGATCCTCGGATACTGCAAGGAAGAGAACGAACTCCTCGCCGAAGCGGCGCAGGACGTGAAGGACCGTAAGACCGATCTCGTCGTCGCCCGCGCCCACCGGGACCGTCAGCAGCACAAAGTGCGGATCGCGGCGGCCGCGTTCGCGAACCAGATCGTCCGGATCGCCGGCGGAAACCGGAAGTCCGACATCTACATCGGCTACTTCCCCGACGGCTACGGCATCTACGGCAAGCTCTCCTTGGAATCCCAGCTCGAAGCCTGTCGCGCTCTGACCGTCCGTCTCGATCGTGAGACGAACGAAGACGTGAAGGCCGCAGGTGACGAGTTCCGCGCCGTGGTCCTGGCCGCCGAAGCCGCGCTTGCGGAGTGGAAGGCGAAAGCCCGAGCCCTGAGCGATGCGAAGTCCCGGCTCTACGCCGCCCGCATCCGCTGGCGCGCGTCGAACCGGAAGGTGGCGGCGGATCTCCGGTCGCTTCACACGGACGATCCTCGGTACGTTGCGTCGTTCTTCTATGCGCCGGCGCGGAAGAGGAAGAACGGGTTGGGGCTGGATGGGGAAGATGAGGAAGGTGCGGAAGGCGTCGATGCGGGGGCGGATTCGGATGTGGCGAATGGGAGCGGGAACGGGAGTACGAACGCGAACGCGAACGCGAACGTGAACGGGTCGGTGTCGTCATCGACGAACGGCAATGTTGCGGTGGCGAACGGAACCGGCGCCAGCGGTGCGGTCGCGACTGACGATGGTGAAGGCGGATCGTTTGGGAATGGTGCCGTGGGTGGGTAGGTCCATCTGGTCGTTCGGGCGTCGATCGTCGGTCGTGGAGAAGTGCCGACGGTGCGTTGACTCGGGTGGATGTGGGTGGCGGTCGGCGGGGGAATGAGACCCCGGGAGGGTTCGAGGCGATTGCGGAAGGAGGACAACGGCTGAGATGACACTTGTGGAAATGGTGGAAGAACGCGAGAGGAGGATCGAAGCGGTCCGAGTTGCTCGATGAGTTGGCGGCCGGATCTCGAGGCAACTCTACGAGGTGATTCGCGTTATCGCGGGCCGAGGATTCGAGGCGCTTGCGCAGGATGTGAAGAGATCGCTCGAGGAACTAGATGCGACCTGGGTCTCGTCCATTCTGGACTGAGCGAAGAACAACAGTCCGTCCAGAGGTTGTGCACCTGGGGCTCGAGAGAGGCTCGCCGACTCTTCGATAGGGTCCACCAGTTCCGAACAGGTCTGGGGAAGAGGGAAGACTCGGGCGGGGGAACATCTTGGCAGGTGCTCCAGGGGTTCCGTCGATTCTGTTCGGCTTCAGGTCAAATGCTGGCGCCTCCACAGAAGTGCTTCCGGACGAGCGGTCGCGATAGCGAAACTCGACCGAACTCCCACTCCTTCGTCCAGTGGATATCCGAGCTTCCGGATGCGCCTCAGCGTTCATTTGTGGACCAGGGAAAGAGTCGAGGTCCAAACGCAGTGATCGGAGTGGCAGGAGTATTCAATCCGGCCGTGAGTGCAGGCTCCGCAATCATGGGCCTGTTAGAAGCGTTCGATCGCCGCGTGGAGCTTGGAGGTCCATTCCGCATCTGGAAATCCTGGTCACGGCCTGTTGTTCGAGAACTCGCGGCCAATGCGCCAACGGAGCGACGATGAAGCGATCGCATATGAACGTGCGGAACTCAATGGGATCAGGACAGAAGTACGCTTCCGTTGGATCAGGCGCGGTCGCGGGTCGAGGCGGCAGCGGAACAGGCGATGCAAGATATCGAGCCGTCCGTGAGTTCCTAGCTCGCACATACTGTCTCGATGAAGTTGCGTGGACCAGCTGTCCTGAACGCGGCGCCAGCGTGGGTGGAAGAACGCGAGAGCGGTCCGGCTGGAGTCGGACCGCTCTCTTTGTAGATAGCGCGAACTTGGAGTGTCTTCCTGAGCCTTACCTACCGCAGTGCGCCGCCGGAACGAAGACCGAGCCGAAGATCACGAAGTCGCCGAGGTCGACATCACCGTTCAAGTCGTAGTCGTGACACAGGGGCGGCTCGACTCCATGGAGCTGGGCGGAGAATGAGACCAAGTCCGATAGATCGATCTTGCCGTCACCGGAGACTCTATCGAAGTCGGGACTCCTGACGTTGTCGAAGGAACGAAGGAGCACGTCGTCTGCGTAGACCAGTACGGCGCCGGGCCGGTCGATCACGCAGTTTCCTCCGGCCGCGACCAGATGTACTTCTCCGTTCTGGTCCGTCACGCCGGTGAGGACGGCGGAGGCGCACAGGAAGACTTCAGGCACGAACTCGATGCGGACGAACGAGTTGGCGATCGGCACACCGGACGTCGTCCTCACTCGGACCAGCGTTTCGAGGTGGGAGGTCACGGGGTCGTCCGGCATGACGAGGAAGCTATGCAGTGCGTCGTGAGGGATGACTTCACACGCGCCGGGGTCGAGGCCGCCGGCGCATGGGAGTTCGCCTGGGATCCCGAAGCCGAGCGATCCTAGTGCGGCAACCTCGTCGAGCCGGGACGGGATGGAGTCGTCGGCGAAGAATGCGCCTTGTGACGGGTGCGGGGTCAGCGCGATCGTCGCCGGGTCGTCGGAGTAGGCCGCGAACCAGTATACGTCGAGCAGGTGGTTGGTCTGTGCAGAGTTCCACGTGACCGCCGATCCTTCGCCCGGCGCCGGCCACTCGGTCGTCGGAAGTTCGAAGTCTCCGCATGGGCCCCAGTTCAGTAGGTTGATGCTGTTGGCATCGTAGTCTAGGCCGAACGTCACACCCAGAACCCGAGGGAAGGAGTCGGGATGGAATGCGCCGAGCAGGAAGAACACTGCAGGTTCGGTCCCGTCGACCATCGTGTCCGCATCCATGCAGAACGTGAGCCCGGACTGCCCGCAGTAGACGTCGTCCGACGAGTACACGATCTGTTCATTGGTGTGGAGGATCAGCGTTCCGCCCTCGTTGACACCGGCCGAAACAGGTGTGTTCACGAGCCCACCGAGGAGTGCGACGGAGGTGAAACAAAGGAGAGACCTGGAAACATTGTTCTGGTGATGGGGGGCGAGGAGGCGGAGGCGTACCATCGTTCGTTCCTCCAATCTCGGGAGCCGACCTACTGCACTCTTGCAGCGTCGCCCACGGATGAAGATTGGACGATAGCACGCGGAGTCGGCTCCGCATGTGCGTGGTTTTGCGTACAGGCGCGTTGAATGCCTGTGGGCTGAGCGTACAGGTGAGGAGTTGCGTACAGGTGGAGTGTGCGCACGGATGTTCCGGTCTCGCCCCCATTGTCTTCTCACCGAACTACGGTCAACCGCTCCACCTCGTCTCCCCGACTCGACCGTACGCGAAGCGCATACACACCGGCCGGAACTCGGCGTCCGTTGTCATCGCCGAGGTCCCACGAGAGCATCCGGGTGCCTGCGGCGAACGTCTCGTGCGCGATCTTCCGAACTCGTCGACCGGAAGCGTCGAAGACGGCAACTTGGAGTTGGTCCTGCTCCGTGAGGTCGAGCGCGAAGTGGGTCGTTGTCGATGCTGGATTCGGTCCGAGGAGCTGAAGGCGGAGTCCGGATGTGCCTCCGTACGCAAAGTCGTGGTCGTGGATGGAGGAGACCCCGCACGACTCACTGGTGGCTCCGATCCGTGCGCCGCATGGGCTGTTCTCGGGGAGACAGGGCGATCCGGCCTGGAGTCTGTAGTCGCCGCTCCCGGAGGCATCACAGTGATAGGGGTCGCAGAACAGTGGGTCGTCTTCGATCGAGTGAGGGTCGTAGGCAACGGTGATCGTGCCACCGACCTTTGACCGGTCGACGACGCTGCAGATGAACGCGACTCGGGAGTCCGCGCTCGGGCTTCCTTCCGTCTCGAGGAGCCAGGACGGACACCCGTCGCCGCCCCAGAGGACAGAGTTCGTGACGTAGAGACGGCAACTTCCCGGGCCGTCGTGAGTCGGATAGTAGTGAACCTGCGAATGCGCGAGTTCGCCCGCGTTGTCGGCGATCGTACATCCGGAGACCCAGACCTCGATCGGGTCGCCAAAGACATAGGACCCGACGTAGATCGCGTTTCCGTAGCTCGCGTAGTTGCGGGCGAAGGTGCAGTCCTCGATCACAGCTCCGGAACGGATGGCGATCGCTCCTCCGGCACCGTCGTGATCCCAACCGTCCGCGGCGTAGTTCTGCTCGAAGTCGCAACGCCGCACGGTAGCGTCGCCCCGAAGGAGAATGGCTCCGCCGGATCCGGCATTTCCCTCTCCTCCGCCCGAGCTGTTCCCATAGAACGAGCAGTCCTCGATGATCGCATCGGAATACGCCTCGATAGCGCCAGCTCCGCCGGTGTAGCAGTCGTTGTCCAGGAAGATGCAGTTCCGAATGGTCGCCGGGCAGGAGATCTCGATGCCGGCCGTGTCGTTGTAGTTCAAGAAGTCCCGGACCGTGAAGCCGTCGACGATCGTGGCCGACGTCTGTCCGCCGCCGAGTGACATGCAGTTGACCGGGTTGTTGGGGTCCGCATCCAATCCCGGTCCCTCGATCACAGTGACGTCCGGCCCGTTCTCCGACTGCAGAACGACGTCCTTGCCTTGGAAGTCGAGGTTCCAGTTCGAGTCGCCTGTGTACGTGCCCGGAGCGACGAGGACTAGGTCACCCGGAACCGCGGCGTCGATCGCGTCCTGAAGTGTGGGCTGATCCCCGGGAACGTGAATCGTCGCGGCGCTCGCGAGACTGGCGAGGCAGAGTAGGGACACAGAGAGGGACACAGAGAGGGAAGCAGAGAGGGAAGCAGAGAGCGAAACAGGCAGCGAAGGAGACAGCGAACCGAGCAGCGACATTGGCAGCAAAGCGGACAGCGACATTGGTAGCGAAACGGGGAGCGCGAGGGATCTTCGGTACATAGGGGGCCTCCTGAGGCTCCTGCGGCCGACTTCGAGGGGGCGCGGAAACTCTATCACACGGGATGGTCGGACCGGCGGTGTTCTGCCCTCGCTCGACCGCTCGGCCGCTCGATCGCTCGGCCGCTCGACGCTCAACTGCTCGGCCGCTCGGCCGTTCGGCCGCTCGGACGCTCAACTGCGCGCCCGATGGCCCGAGACGTCCCGCCTTGACCGGGGGCGGTGCGGCCTTCCATAGTGGGTCGCGCATCTTCGGCGCCTACCTCTGGAGGTCTCCATGCGTCTCCCCGCCCGCGCGATCGTCGCCGCTCGTGACTCCGCACTCGTCATCGCGGCCCATTCCGTTGCTGCCACCGGCTCCTCCGTCGTTGCCACTGCCGGGTCCGCGGTCATCGCCACCGTCGCATCCGTCACCAGGCCAGTGGTGCTTGCAGCCGCTGTGGTCACGCTCCTCTCACTTCCCGCGTCCGCCTTCGGCCAAAGGCTCTTCGTCGGGCTCGAAGGATCGGCGCCTCCGACCAAGTCATCCGATCTCTCCGGATTCCCGAGCGTCACCTGGGCCACGCACGCGTCCGTCGACGTGAGCGGCGCGGCGGCGACGCCGGACGGAACTCTCTACATCTGCAGCGGCGCATTCACGACGGAGCTCTTCGAGTTCCCGCTCTCAGGAACGCCGGTCCATCTCAGCACGCTCGGTGTCGACATCCACGGGATGGGCTACGGCAACGGAACGCTCTACGGCTACTCCAACTTCACGTCGCCGCGCGGCATCTACACGCTGGTGCCGGAGACGGGAGCGGCGCAGCTCCTGGTCGACCTCGATGCATCGGGGTTCCGGTTCTTCGCCCTCGACTTCAACCCGATCGACGGGCTCCTCTACGGCTACACGGAGTACGGGAGCCCGACCGGTCTCTACTCGATAGACCCCGAGACCGGCGTGACTACGTTTCTCGCCGCTCCGATTCCTGCCTCGAACAGCTCCGCGCGTGCGCTCGCGGTGGGGGACGGCGTCGTCTACCTGGCTGCGACGCGTGGCGACGACGGCGTCCCGCTCTACGCTTGGGACATCTCAACTGCCGGGCCGTGGGTCGAGTTCAACAATCCCTACCCGGAGTATCACTCCACGGGCGGAGCGGCGTGGATCCCGGATCCGACGACGTCGGTGGAACCGAGCTGGGAGTCGGGCGCGCTGATGCCGCGCATCGATGGCGTGTTCCCGAGTCCGGTCCGTGGCTCCGCGCGCGTGTCGTGGAGCACTCCCACCGGAGCGAGCGTCGCTCTCGATCTCGTCGACGTGAACGGGCGGCGGGTCGTCTCCCTCGTGGACGGCGGCGTCCAAGCAGGCGCACACATCACGAACTGGGACGGCAGAGGTGAGGACGGACGGCTGCTGCCGAGCGGAATGTACTTCCTCCGGCTCGCGGGGACGGAAGGGGAGACGACGAGGCCGGTGCTCGTGGTGCGTTGACGCGGCCGTGCGTTCGCGAATCACTCTCAGAATGAGCCGGCGCATTACCCCGCGGTCGACGGCGCTACGTTGCGGATTGCTATCAACGTGGTAGTAGCCAGCGCATAACTCCGCGGTCGACGGCGTTGCGTTGCGGATTGCTATCAGCGTGGTAGTAGCCGGCGCGTAACTCCGCCGTTGTCGGCGTTACGTTGCGGATTGCTATCAACGTGGTAGTAGCCGGCGCGTAACTCCGCCGTTGCCGGCGTTACGCTGCGGATCACTATCAACGTGGTAGTAGCCGGCGCGTAACTCCGCCGTTGCCGGTGCTACGTTGCGGATCACTATCAACGTGGTAGTAGCCCGCCGCATAACTCCACCGTCGTCGGTGCTACGTTGCGGATCACTATCAACGTGGTAGTAGCCCCGCCGCATAGCTCCGCGGTCGACGGCGCTACGCTGCGAATCACTATCAACGTGGTAGTGCCCGCTCCTTCGAGAGGTTCTTCCGCAGGACGGACGAGAAGTGGCGTCCTGGAAGTCCGGGGCATCGTGACAGATGCACTCATCGAGACGTGGAGGGGATCTGGCTCGATTGGGCTTCGCTTCCGCCAGGTTTGGTCGCCTGACGAGTAGCGGCCCACACCACAATGGGGCGGGGACGCAACGCTCCCCTCCGCCTACGCCTCCGCGCTCCGCCTTCGCCTACTCCTCCGCCTACGCCGACGCCTACGCCGATGCCTTCCTACTCCTCTTCTTCCTCATCGAGTCCCTGCCGCTTCGGCGGCATCTCTGCGTCTTGCGGATGGGGCTCGTCGGAGTAGTTCATCCAGTCGACGGGCTGGATGACGGCGGTGACGATGTTGCCGAGGTGTCGGGCGATCCGCTTGACGTGCCTGGCGGAGAGGGCGCGTGCGACGGCTTCTTTTGAGGAGAGTTCGTCTCGCGCGGCGACGGTCCAGACGTGGATCTCGGCGTCCCTCGAGAGGTTCATGGCGACTTCGAGCGTAGTCTCGGCGAGGGCGCGGTCCGATGTCATGAAGGCTTGGCGGACGGACTGGAAGAGGGGGAGGCAGCGGAGGCGGAGCGCGCGGCCCTTCTCGTCGAGGTCCAGCACCTCTCGCTTCACGCCCTCCATCTCGAGACAGATGTCGTACATGTTCTTGATGTAGTCGCCGACGCGTTCTGCGTCCTTGGACACACTCATGAGGATGAGGCACGACGAGACGTCCGGTTTCTCGTTGATCGAGAGATACTCGACGAGGCGACGTCGGATCTCCCGTTCCTTGGCGTTGATCTGACGATCGCGCGCGAACAGCTCTGCTTCGATCGAAGATGGAAGGAGTTCGGATCCGTGGATGTCGAGCACCTTCTGATACATCCACTCTCCGTCGTCGATCATGGAGGCGAACATCTCGAGGGTCTCACGGAGAGGGTCCGTGCCCTTGAAGAGCTGGAGGATCTGACGGAACATGGTTCTCATCTTTCGTTGTCTTCTTTCAGTTTCGTACCAGGGACACCCCGAATCTCTCGTACCGGAACGGATCGCATAGGTTCCCGTTCGGGATTGGGCCTTGGTTCATGGGAACGGGTCGTTCGGCGGTGGCCTCGGTTCATAGGAAATGGTCGATCAGGATCACGAGCCCGGGCAACACGAAGAACACGCCGAGAATGAAGATCAGGACGAGTCGGCGTGACTTCGTCGCGGCGATCGCGAATCTGCGCGCGGCCTTGGGAATCAAGGGCCGCACGGGCGGTGGAACGTAGAGCACCAGGATTCCGATGACGTTGAAGAGCAGGTGGGCGAACGCAATGGCGAGCCCATCGATGCTTCCGACGGTCGCCGCGAGTAGAGCGGTGACGGTCGTCCCGACGTTGGCCCCGAGCGTCACCGGATAGACCTGGTTCAACCGAAGCACTCCGGCCGCCGCCATCGGGACGAGTAGCGACGTCGTGATCGAACTCGACTGTGCGATCGCCGTGATGACGAGTCCGAACACGATCGCGAGCGGCGCATTCCGTGCGAACGACGACGAGAGCACGGGCTGGAGTCTCGAGAGCAGGATGCCTTTCATCGTCTTCGTCAGCATGACGAGCGCGAGGAAGAGGAGCGCGAGGCTCAGCACGAGCTCGACGATGGCGACTCCGGTGTTGGGCAGCCCGGTCTGTTGGATCACGTCCTGGATGACGTGAATGACCGGCTTCGTCATCGCTTTGGTCGGGCTGGTGAACGAGACGCCGTCGCCCACAACGACCACGTTGGCCAAAGCTCCTGCCATCTTGGAGAGGAATCCGGTCGTGACTTGGAGCGGCAAGAAGAGGATCACGGCTGCCCAGTTGAAGAAATCGTGCACGGTGGCGGCGGCGAGTGCGCGTCGGAACTCGTTGCTCCGCCGGAGATGGCCGAGCGTAACGATCAGGTTCGTGATGCTGGTGCCGACGTTCGCGCCCATGATCACGGGGACGGCGAGTTCGGTGGTGAGCGTGCCGGAAGCGACGAGTCCCACGACGACGGACGTCGTGAGCGACGAACTCTGCGCGAGGCTCGTGGCCAGGACTCCGATGAAGAGCCCCGCGAACGGGTTCGAGGTGCCGGCGACCAGCGCCTTTGCGAACCCTCCACCCAGGAGCTTGAACGCGCCCCCCATCATGGCCACGGCGAGGAGGAACACGTACAGGAAGATCGCGGCGCGGATCAGCGCCCACCAGACGGACTCGGGCCGCTCCCGAGTCGAAGTCGCGATCGGACTCATTTCGGCGGGACCCTATCCGCCGGGAGTCGAGCGGTCAAAGCGAATGTTGGGGAATCGTGAGGCGTGAGTTAGGTCTTGAGGCGGCGCAGTGCACCCGTGCCCTGGGGCGCTCTCTGAGCCCGCGCACTGGAGCCCGCGCGAGGGCCGACGGGAGGGCCTCGTCACGTGCGTGGCCCTCTCCCCATCGCCATGGTGGAGTCAGCTGCGCTTGCTCCCTGGCGCAGCGTTTGATGGACAGTCGTGCTGGCGTTGTTCAGCCCTCGTCCTTGCAGCCAGATCAGCTCTGCTGCTCGACTGGCGCCGCGCTCTGGAGGTACTTCCAGATCGCCTCGATCTCGGTTTCGTTCATGAACTGTCCCCAGCGCGGCATCGCCTGGTCGATGTCGCTTCCGTCCGGCCGCTTGCCGTCGCGAAGGGCGACGATGAAGTCGTCGTGTGACCACGTGCCGATTCCTGCCGACTTGGCCGGTGTGATGTTCGCGGACGGCGGGGAGCCGGGAGGGCCGACGTGGAGGCCACCCGCGAGGTTCGGGCCGTGACAACCGCGGCACGTGTTCGCGAGGTACTCGCCGTACTCGGCGGTCACCGCGGGCTGCACCGCGTCCGGCGCAGCGCGGTCGTGATCGATCCGACGTGCGGCGAGGAGGTCGTCCGAGAACGCGGAGATGAACTTCGGTAGCGGCCCCAGCTTCACGGGCGGGGAGCACGTTGTCGACCGGGGGAAGTTGGTCGAGGTAGGAGATCAACGCGCCGAGGTCTTCGTCGCTGAGTTCGGAGTAGAACTCCGCTGGCATGATGACGACCGCCTCACCGCTCCTCTTCACTCCGTGCCGGATCGCCCGCACCCAGTCCTCGGTGCGATAGTTCGATGTCACGCTCCCGGTTCCTCTCGTGAGGTTCGGCGCGGCGATCGTTCCGAAGGCCGGGCTCTCCGCGAGCATCTGCCCGGAGAAGTTCGCGCCGTGGCACTCGGCGCAACCCTGGAGCTGGGCGATCCGGGCGCCGTGCTGGATCGTCTGCGGATCGGTCGTCAGCGTCAGCGGACGCGGGTCGATTTCGTAGCGATGGCCGAGCTTCGATGACCCTACGGCAAAGGCCACGGCCACGCCGATCAGAAGGATTCCCAAGGCTCCGCTGAGCCCCCATGCGAGTCGCTTCACTACCTTTCGAGACATCGGAACTCCCCTCGTCGTTGCGGCTTAGTGGCTCGATCGGCTGGCCATCTGGGCCGGGCCGGTTCGTTGGTCTACTGGAGGACGCGCGAGAGGGGCGGGGATCCCATCACGGAATCTGCGTCGAGATCGGGATTCAGGGGGTGAGGCGTGGGCGGAACCGAACCGGCGGCGGGACGAGCAAGCAGCGACTCCGGTCCCGGGCTCGCCTCCCGGCGACGGCTCCAACTCTCACGTTGAGAGTGAACGCGTGCGTCAGCCTCGGGCCAGAGCCTCTCGGAGACTCGCCACCTTTGCCGCGAGATCAGACTCCGTTCCGAGAGCTAGCTCGGCCTGAATCGCTTCGGCTTCCGCCATCGCCGCGCGGGCTGTGGGGACGTCACCGGCCCGGACTTCGAACTCACCGAGGTCGCACAGCGCCTTCGCCAGAAGGAGTCGGTCGGTGAGTTCGCGGTGGATGGCGATGCTCTCTTCGAGACACTTGCGGGCCTCGCCCATTCGTCCCTCGCGAAAGTGGAGAATTCCGAAACTTCCGAGGGCGATCCCTTCGTAGCCCCGGTTTCCGATCTCCCGGTGGATCTCGAGTGCAGGCTCGAGACAAAGGCGCGCGGCGTCGAACCGTTCTTCCGACAGGTGCAGTGCGCCGAGGAATCCGAGAACGATTCCTTCGAAGCGGCGGTTGGAGACGGCGCGATGGATGGCGAGCGCGGCTTCGTACTGCTCGAGTGCGGCGTCCGGTCGCCCGTGGTCTGCATAGAGGAGTCCGAGATTCCCGCGGACCACGGCAAGGGACGCGCGTTCTCCGAGGTCACGATAGATCGACAGCGCCGCTTCGTAGGACTCCTCGCCTGTTTCGAGGTCGCCTGGTCGGTGTAGAGGTTGGCCAGGTTGCCGAGAACGAGCGCTTCGCTCCTTCGGTTGCCGACTTCGCGGTGGATGGCGAGCGCTTCCTCGTAGTACTCGCGGCTCATCTCGAGTCGACCTCGGATTGGTGGACGAGTCCGAGGTTGTTGAGCGCCATCGCCTCCGCGACCCGGTCACCGATCTCGCGATTGATCGAAAGGGCGGTCGAGTAGAACTCGAGCGCGGTTTCCGTTCGGCCCTGTTCGTTCTCGAAGTTCCCGAGGTTCGCGAGCACGATGGCCTCGCCGTGGCGGTCGCCGATCTCGCGGTGGATGGCTAACGACTCCTGGTAGAGTCGACGCGCGTCATCGAGCTGGCTCTGCACGCGGAGCAGTGTGGCGAGGTTGCCGAGTACACGGCCTTCGTGCTGCCGGTCGCCCTCTGTGCGGTGAATCGCGAGAGCCGCCTCGAAATGCTCGCGAGACTCTTCCATCTCCCCGGAGTAGAGGCAGATAGTCGCGAGGGCGGTGAGGACGCGCGCCCTGAGGTCGGCATCTCGCGTTGCGGGGAGGACCTGTCTTCCAAGCTCCAGGGAGAGCAGGAATGGACCCGAATTGCGCAACACGCTGGCTGCGGCGAGGTAGGTCCCTGCCGCAGTGATCTCATCGCCCCGATCCAGCGCACGACGACACGCGACGACGCAGTTGTCCAACTCGAGGTTGAGAGCGGCCTGCTTCGTGGCGCCGCCAGCAAGGCTGAGGCTCTCGATCGCGTCGGCCGTCCCCATCCGCGCGTAGTGGACGCCGTGTCGGACTTCTACGTCGGATGCCTCTGCGCCGCCCGCGTCCGAGCCGGATGCGGGCGCGCCGGATGCGTTCATGCCGGATACGGCGGTCCCTGGAGCGCCTTCGCCGTCTGGTGCAGCAGTCCGGCTCGATCGTTCCTCCAGCTTCGCGGACGCGTAGTCCTGCACCGTCGCGTACATCTCGAACCGTGGCGCGCCGAGAACCGCCTTCGTTCGGAGCCAACTCTTGTCGACCAAAGACTGGAGGACGTCGAGCACGAGGACGTCGGCCGCGTCGTCGCCAGGCACGTTGCCAGGCACGTTGCCAGATACGCCGTTAGCCTCGTTGCCAGACACGTCGTCGGCGTCGTTGCCAACCTCGTCGCCAGACACGTCGCCAGCGTCGTTGCCATTCTCGTCGCCAGCGTGGTCACCAACGTCGCCGCGATCCGCGTCGCCCGGAAGTCCGGCGACGGCTTCGGCCGCTTCCAGATCGAACCCACCCTCGAAGACGGACAGCTGAGTGATCACCGACTGCTCCAACGGGCTGAGCAGATCCCATGACCAGTCGAGCGTGGCCTGCATCGTGGCGTGTCGGCCCTCCTTCGCACCCGCGAGAATGCGGAAACGGTCGGCGAGGCCGGCTTCGAGCTGAGCCGCGTTCATTCCGCGAAGACGCGACGCGGCCATTTCGATCGCGAGGGGCAGACCGTCGAGTCGCCTCACGATCTCCTGGATCTGCTTCTGATTCGATGACTCCACCATGAACCCGGGACGATGTCCCCAGGCACGCACTTCGAACAGCTCGACGCCGCGGGTCATCGGATCCAGCGGTGCGACCTCGTGCACGGTCTCGCCATCGAGCTGGAGGCGCTGTCGGGAGGTGACGAGGAACCGTGCGTCCGGAGCCTGCGCGAGCCACCGGCCGATGGTCGCGCCAGCGGTGTCTACGACCTGCTCGAAGTTGTCCAGGATGATCAAGCAGCGGCCGCGCCCGGCGATTGCATTCCCGAGCTGCGGGATCGGATCCTGCCTTCCCAGCGGAACGCGGAGCGACGATGCGACGGCCCGCGCCACACCCAGTTCGGTGCGCGCTTCGCTGACCTCACAGAACCATACGCCACCCGGCCAACGCAGAAGGCTGTCCCACCCGTACTTCTGTGCGAGTCGCGTCTTTCCCGTGCCGCCCGTCCCGAGGAGGGTGAGGAGGCGGGAGCCGCTTGGATCGGGTGCGCCCGCGCGTGCGCTCGGCGACGCAGGTGGAAGCGAACCCGCGCCCTTGTCTGCGCCGGCGAGTAGGCTTGTGTCGGGAGCTGCAGCGGTGCCGATGTCCGCGGCTCCGCCGATGTCCGCAGCTCCGCCGATGTCCGCGGCTCTGCCGATGCTCGTAGCTCCGCCGATTTCCGCGTTCGGCCGAGATTCCAGGTCACGAGATCCGAAGTGCTCGTCGATGCTTCGTAGTTCTTCATTGCGTCCCACGAACGCGTCGCGTTCCGCAGGTAGCGAGTGAGGAACCGCTCGACCTTCTCCGCTTCTGCCTTCGAGCGCGAGGATCGCGTCGTGCCCGGTGGCGAAACGTTCGCCTGGCTTCTTGGCGAGCAGACGCAGGATCGCCGATCCCCAGGTTTCGTCGATCGCGGCCGTCAAGGTACGCGGATCGGGTGGGGCGATTTCGAGGTGCGCTCGCGCGGTTTCGAGAGCGCTCTTCCCTCGGAAGGGCAGTCGCCCAGTGCACATCTCGAAGAGGACGACACCCAACGCGTATAGGTCGCTGGCCGGACCGATCGAGCCGCCGCTCACCTGCTCCGGGGCCATGTACGCAGGAGTGCCGACGATGGCGCCGACGCCAGCGCCAGCGCGGGACGAACCCGCGGCGGCAGTCTGCGCGGTCTCGCCTGTCTCCACCGTGACCGCCAGCCCGAAGTCGGTGATGACTGCTCGTCCGACTGCGTGGTTGCCAGTGTCGTTGTCGTTGGCCGTGCCCGCGCCGCTGCCCTTGGTATCGCCGTCGCCACTTCGCTTGCCGTCGTCGTCGCGGTAGACGACCACCACGTTCGGGCTCTTGAAGTCCCGGTGGACGATTCCTGCGCGGTGCGCTGCATCCAGTGCTTCGGCCATCTGACGGGCGAGAGGGAGAGAGTCTCCGGTAGAGAACGCCCCTCGGGTTCGGATCTGTTTGGAAAGGGTCTCGCCGGCGAGGAACTCCATCGTCAGGAACCAGACTCCGCTGCCCTCGTCGCGCCAGAGATCGAAAATGCGGCAGACGTTGGGATGCGAGATCGAGCGGGCGAGAAGGACTTCCTGCTTGAACAGTCGGAGGAATGCAGCGTTGGACGCGATCCGCGGGTGGATCGTCTTGAGTGCGAGCGGTACGTCGAGTTCGAGGTCGTGAGCGCGGTAGACCTGCCCCATGCCGCCTTCCGCGAGGTAGGCGTCGATGCGAAAGCGCCGTGCGATCACCTGTCCAGGGGCGAAGGTCCGGGTGTTGGCGACGGCGACACCTGCGGCGGCACCTGCGGCGGCACTGCGGTGCAGCGCCCGCCGTGACGCCCGCCGTGACGCCAGCCGCGGTATCCGCTTCTGGGCTTGTGAGCGCGCTCGTTGGTGAGGCGTTGCTGAAGGCCTCGGTGTCGGAGTGCATACCGTCGACGTCGCCGGTGACGTCGATGTCACCGGTGACTTGTTGTGTGTCGTCGATGTCGCCGGTGACGTCGTGCGTGCCGTCGAGATCGCCGGTGACGTCGTGCGTGTCGTCAGGATGAGCCGTAACGTCGTGCGTGTCGTCGATGTCGGCGGTGAGTTCGTACGTGTCGTCGGCGTCACGACCGCCATCGGGGACTCTGCCCGTCTCGTTTGTGGGACGCACGTCGCCTGTGTTCTCGTGCGCGTCCTCGCCGGGACTCCGGCTGCCCGCTTGCTCGTGTGAATCGGCCATGGGGCTAGAGTGTCGGTGATCTCGGCGGCGCGGGGAAGGGCCGGACTCGCGTGCGGGACTCGCTGTCGAAGCGGCTCTCAGACTGCGCGAAGCAGAATCCAGACGAGCAGTGCGCTCCGGACGGACCAGAGCACGGTGCGGATCCAGTTCGTCGTGACGAGTCGGCGGTGAGCGGACGTGTCGAAACCCCGCGCGAGGACGCTATGCGCCGGCACCTGGAGGAGAAACGTCGAAGCCCAGATCGCGACCAGGAGTCCAAGTGCTACCCACGAGAGGACGGGACTATGGAGGTTCTGCGGAAGGAGGGCTTCCGAGGACGAACCGATCAGGGCCTGCCGTGACTGCTCCCTGAATCGTGCCTTGTAGCGGAGTGCCGATCGAGCCTGTGAATGCGAGGTAGACTCCCGTCGCCAGCTCGACGAGCATCGGGAGCACGACCACCCAGCTCGTCCGCCTCGAATGCTCGACTTCGTAGGCGGCGAAGTCGCTCTCAGCGGCCCGGCTCTCACCGGCGCAGGTCCCGACGGCCACAGTCCCACCGACGCGAGCGAACAGTGGGTAGTGGACGAGTTGAACGAACCAGATCACGCCGGTCATGAACAGGGTCGCTGCGAGATGGAGGGTCCAGATCGCGCTCATGCGCGCTCCTTCGTTGTGTGGGACGTCGGTAGGTGGTACGTCGTTCCTGGGATGTTCGCCTGGAACCCGGATTCGGATGCGGGAGGTAGCTGGACGTGAATCTCTCGCTCGTCTTCGACGACGTGACCTACGCCTATCCGTCGTCCCCAGGGGTCGCGATCGACGGCCTCGGCTTCAGCGTACATTCCGGCTGGACCGGCGTGGTCGGCCCAAATGGTGCCGGCAAGACGACCGTGCTCCGGCTCGCGACCGGTCTGCTCTTGCCGACGGCCGGTTCGGTTCGGCTCAGCGGGACTTCGATCTATTGCGAGCAGCGAACCGACGATCCACCTCACCGCTGGCGCGACTTCCTCGAGAGTCCCGATCCCGAAGGATGGGAGATCCGTGGTCGACTCGGCATCGAAGACGATTGGATCGAACGCTGGCCGACGCTCAGTCACGGCGAGCGAAAGCGGGTGCAGATCGCCGTCGCGCTCTGGCAGAGCCCCGCGCTTCTCGCGGTCGACGAACCCACGAACCATCTCGACCACGCGGCCGCGCGGATGCTGGTCGACGCGCTCGAACGGCACCGAGGCATCGGGCTCATCGTGAGTCATGACCGCGAGCTTCTCGATCGGCTCTGCGCACGTTGTCTCTTTCTCGGCGAGCACCAGCCCGTGCTTCGTCCCGGCGGATACACACAGGGACGAGAACAAGCGGAGCGCGAACAGGAGGCTGCGGTTCGAGAACACTCCCTGGCGCGAAAGGAACGACGTCGTCTCGAACAGGAAGCCTCGAAGCGGCGCGACCTCGCCTCGCGAGCGGATCGTCTACGTTCGAAGCGGGGCATCGCGAAGAAGGACCACGACGCCAAGGCGAAGATCGACCACGCTCGCGTGACCGGGAAGGACGCAACGGCCGGACGGCTCCTCAACCAGATGCAGGGACGGGTCGCGCAGGCCCGGCAGCGGGAAGACTCGATAGACGTCGCGAAGAACCGCGAGCTTGGGATATGGATGCCGGGGGGAGTGAGCCCGCGGGATCTGATCGTGCATGTGGCGGCGGGGGAGATCGGCGTTGGCCGTGGTTCCGCACTGCCTTCGGATTCGGCACCGACGTGGAGTCCGGAAACGGCGTCGAGTCCGGAAACGGCGTGGAGTCCGGAAACAGCGTCTTGTTCGAAGTCAGAGCACAACGCGTCGCCTACCTGGCGACTCCGTTTCCCCGAACTCGCAATGCGGCCGACCGATCGGGTCGCACTGGTCGGACCGAATGGCGCAGGCAAGAGCACGTTGCTGGCGCACCTTCTCCGCGGTCTGACTCTCCCCGAAGACAAGCTCGTCTACATCCCGCAGGAGATCGATCGCGACGAATCGCGCGCGGTGATCGAACGGGTGCGGGCATCAGGTCGGGAGGAACTGGGGCGGATCCTCACCGTGGTGAGTCACCTCGGATCCGATCCGCGCAGGCTGCTCGACACCGCGCTACCCAGTCCGGGCGAGGTGCGGAAGCTTCTCCTGGCCGAAGGCGTCGCCCGCGTCCCGCACCTCATCGTGCTCGACGAACCGACGAACCATCTCGACCTTCCGTCGATCGAGTCGCTCGAAGCGGCATTGCTCGAGTGTCCGTGCGGACTGCTCCTCGTGAGCCACGACGAACGGTTCCTGGAGCGGACGACGAACGTCCGCTGGGAGATCGAGGGCGCGGATGGAGACTACGTCCTCGTTCCGTCTGCGGGCGGGGCGTTCTCGAGCGGCTAGCCGTCAAAGGTCGGAAACGCTCGCCGTGGTGATCTCGCGCGGAGCGGAGTTAGCGTCGACAGACTTCCACGTAGACTTCTGGCATCAACGCCGACGTCGAGATCAACGTGGACGTCGATGTAGACGCCGACATCAGCCTGGACGCTGACCTCGACGTAGACGCCGACATCAGCCTGGACGCTGACCTCGACGTAGACGCCGACATCAACGTAGACGCGTCAAACGTAGACGCCGACGTCGAGGCGTCACGCGGTCCCGCTGCCGACATTCTCCCGGGCGCGGTTGTGTCGTCCGCAACGCAACCTCAGGTTCTCCTCCGTGTGCGGTCCGCCGCTCGCGTACGGAACCACGTGATCGAACTGCAAGAACACCCGAGCTGCACAGCGAACGCCGGCCGGACTGACGTAGGTGCACTGGCCGCCGTCCCGAAGGAAGACTGCGTCCTGTATCTCGGTTGGGATGTGGCGGGTTCGAGGAGCCGGCTCCACGGAAGTCGCAGACGCACGGGGGATCGTTTCGCTCGACGGATTCGCGGCGGTGGCGGGTGACGGCTCACTATCCGTCGGCTGACTCGAAGGCCGATTCGATCGGCGCGTGGGCCGACGCTTCGACCGACGCTCCAAACGCCTCTTCGACCGACGTTCCGGATCGCGCCGATCGAGGAGATCATCGAGGGCTCTCTCCAGAACCGACTCGAGGTCTGCCTTGTTCGAGCATACCGACTTCGCACGTTCGAGTTTCTCGACGAAGGCCTGGCGGGCAGCGAAGCGTATCTCGTATCGCAGTTCGTGCTTGGCGCGAGGTTCATCGTCTGCGGAAGCACTACCACGTTGATAGTCGGATCGGGCGCCATCGCGTTGAGGGTCGGCTCCTGCACAGCTGCGTTGAGAGTCGCCTTCGTCACTACCACGTTGATAGCTGGCTCCGCCGATTGCGGCGTTTGCGTCGTGGTCGACTCGCACTCTCGACTGGGCTGTCTCGTTCGATTGTGCAGAGTAGGCCTCGCGACCTCTCACTTCGGTTCCGATCTGGTCGCGACCCGTTCGCACGTCTCCGTCGCGTCCGTTGTCGGTCTTCTGGCGTTCCGGGGTGGCGGCCTCGGCTGACTGCGTACGCATCGTGGCGGCGGATGATCGCTCCCTTTCGTGGCCCGTTGTGCTACCGCCAAGCGCAAGGGCGAGACTCGTTCCCGTGGTCGCCGTCGCCGCCCGTACCGGACCGACGCCGATCATGCGCACTCGGTCGGGAACACGTGGTGCGGGCCGTCGGGTTTGGACGAGGGCTTCGACTTCCGCGAAGGTTCGTCCGGCGGCCTGCGCAGTGAGTGCATCGCAGTTTGCGTCGGTGAGCGTGCTGGCCAGACGGGCCACGGCGCACACCGTCATGCGCCGCTTCTCGAGAAGCTCTCGCACACGCGGGAATCGCGCGGCTGCTCGGGCTGCGGAGATGTAGCGACCGGCAGTGGCCGGCGAATAGCCCCATCGACGGGTGCAGTAGTCGAAGAGTGATGAGTAGCCTTGTGCCAGGTAGAGAGTACGTCGATCGATCTCGGCCAGCGACTCGAGCAGCGCGATGATGGATGCGTGTTCGCGTCTCACTGCGAGATCAGCGCGCGCGACGAGTTGTGCGTCCGTGAGCTTCCGGACCGGAAGTGTCGAGTGGGATGATGTGTGGTTCATTCGCTTCCTCCCTTGTCTTCCAACAACCTACCATGCGTTGTTTTGGGATCTTTGAGAGGCTCGGAGACGGACGATCGTGGCGAGGATGTCGTCGAACGAGGAATTGTGGTCGAACGCCTGAAGTACGGGCGTGCGGGACGGTTTGCGGGTCGATTCGGGGCAGGTCGCCGATTCAATGCGGTCAGAGGTCGTGGATCCGTCAAGAACTATAGTTGCATCGAGCGAAGTTTCTCTTCGTGCGCCCGGCACGGTTGGTGTCCGGATGACAGATTGGACTCACTTCGGACGATGCGAAGTGTGCGCGGTTGGCTTCCGGTCACTCTCAACGTGAGAGTGCTCTGCTTTCTCCGCTCGCGTCTCAACGTGATACTCTCTGCCCGGCTCTGTCGTTCGTGGCAACTCTCAACGTGAGAGTTCTCCGCGATCGAGGCGGGACGACAAGTCGCGCTCGACGATTCTAGCTCTGTCGCCTCCAGCCACTCTCAACGTGGGAGTTCGCGGCAACGCGAGCAGTCGTCGAGTCCGATTTCGCCGCAGCGCAGCGGTTCCGGCTTGGCGCGAAGGAACGGTCGCACGAAGCGACGCGTAGCGGCGTAGGGGAATCGTCTCCAGCTTGATCCTGAGGTAAGCTGCGATGCGAACGCGGTATCTTGTCTGTCGATCCATCCAGGCACCGCGACCCGGCTGGTCCGGGGGCCTCGAGCCTTCGAGTTCCGGTGCTCGTGGCCCGGACCGTGAGCACCGGTTTCCAAGTGCGGGCTCCCGGCCGCAGACTCTGAACAAGGAGTGCACCGCCATGCCGAAGACCTTGATGTGCGACCGTCGACTCTTGGCCAAGGACCTCGCGGGCCGCATCTACGTGGTCACGGGCGCGAATTCGGGCGCCGGTCTCGCGACCATGCGGCAGCTTGTACGGCAAGGTGCTCATGTCGTGGCCGGTTGTCGTCGAGTTGCTGCGGGCGAAGAGGCGATCCGGTCCTCGAGTGCCGCGCACGGATCGGTGAGTACCCACGGATCGGTGAGTACCCACGGATCGGCGAGTACGCACGGATCGGCGAGTACGCACGGGTCGGCGAGTGCGCTCGGCTCGACCGCGGCGCGCGGTTCCGCCGAAGTGATCGAGCTGGACCTCGGCAGTCTCGCCTCCGTGCGGCGGTTCGCGGAGACCTTCCTCGCGCGACACTCGCGACTCGACGGTCTCGTCAACAATGCTGGCGTCATGAGTACGCCGGAGGGACGGACCAAGGATGGGTTCGAGACGCAGTTCGGGACGAATCACCTCGGGCACTTCCTTCTCACCGAACTGCTCCTTCCGACGCTGAAGGCGAGTGCTCCGTCCAGGATCGTGTGCGTCTCTAGCGTCGCACATGTTGGGCGGAGGGGAGGAGGAGAGATCTACTGGGACGACCTCCATTTCGAGAAGCGGCCGTACAATCCGACGGTGGCCTATTCCCAGTCGAAGCTCGCGAACGTCCTCCATGCGCTCCATCTCTCCAAGCAGCTCGAGGGGACGGGTGTCACCGCGGTCTCCCTCCATCCCGGATGGATTCGGTCGAACCTCGTCAAGCACATGGCGCCGACCTGGGTGCAGAACATCGTCATGCGGCCGTTGAGCGGACCGCTCGGGATGCTCTCGATCGAAGAGGGAGCGCAGACGACGCTGCACTGCCTTCTGGACGACGACGTCCCCAACCACAGCGGCGAGTACTACAGCCAGAACAGCATCCTCTACCCGAGGAAGTCGGACCGCGCGGGCGGATGGCCGATGGTGTCGCCGAATCCGAACGCGCGCGACGCGAAGCAGGCGGCGCGACTGCATGAACTCAGCATGCGGCTGGTTGGGTTGTCTGGAAGCTGAGTGAGCTCCGTTTCGATGTGACGTTCGGTGCACGGCAATGCCGTCCGCCTACGCGGCGTCCGACGGGACACCCCGAACCGTCCTCCAACGCGGTGCCCCGATGCGACGCAGAACCAAACGGCGACGGATCGAATGTTTGATCCCCGGTCGGCACGACTCTCTCATCTACCTGTCTGAACGCGCCCAGGGACGTACGGATCGGTCCGGTACGTGCCCAAATGGGCACCTTGGGGAACTGGATGTACCCAGAAGGAGTCCTGTCATGCCGATTCGCTCCATGTCGAGTCGCCGATGGCTGTCTGTCTTGGCGCTTGGCCTCGGCGTAGTTCTCATCGGCCTGGCTCCCGCGCTCGTCGTGGCAGCGGGCGCGCAGGCGGGTTCGCGAGTCGCGGCAGCGACGGAGACGAGCATGAAGACGGATACGAAGCGCGAAGCGAGTGGCAACCCCGAAGCGAGTACGAGGCCGCGGGCGAAAGCGAACCCCGACGCGAGTACGAAGCGCGAAGCGAGTGTCAACCCCGAAGCGAACGCGATGTCCGAACTGGAGACACAAATGCTCGTGACGCCCCAAGTTCAGTCCGACGTACTCAGCGAGCTCGCCCGGTTGTTGGAAGACCTCTACGTCATCCCGGACATGGCCCAATCTCTCATCGCCATGTTGCAAGAGAAGCGGGCGGGCGGACGGTACGACTCTCTCTCCGATCCGATCGAGTTCGCCCGCGCACTCACGGATGATATGCAGGCGCTGTCGGGAGACAAACACCTGCGCGTGATGTTCGGCGAGTCGATTCCCCAACAGGTCGTCGTGGTCCGGCGCGACCCGGAGAACGAAGGTGGCGACGCTGGCCCGGCTGGTCCGATGCGGATTGTTCGGAGAGTAGCACCCGGAGCTGAGCCGGGCGGCGCGTCGGGAGCTGGGCCGGGCGGCGCGTCGGGGGCTGAGTCGGGAGCTGGGGCGCGAATCCTTTCGGGAAGCGAGTCGGCAGGCCCGGTCGCACCCGGCAGTGCTCGTCATCCGGGCGAGGGGTCCGACGGCGGCGTCTTC
Organism: Candidatus Eiseniibacteriota bacterium; assembly: GCA_020633975.1. Lineage (GTDB taxonomy): Bacteria > Eisenbacteria > RBG-16-71-46 > CAIMUX01 > CAIMUX01 > JACKCR01. The sequence continues at coordinate 255,937 of JACKCR010000004.1, forward strand.
GAACGATCGCCGGGCATCGCCGAGGCGAAGGTGCTTCCCGGCAACGTTGGCTATGTCGACATCCGGATGTTCAAGCCGTTGGATCGCGCGGGCGCGAGGGAAGAGGCGGCGCGGGCGATGAAGACGGTGGAGGACGCGGACGCACTCGTCTTCGATCTTCGGATGTGTTCGGGAGGGTCGCCGGACATGGTGCACTTCCTGACGAGCTATCTCTTTCCGCCGGAGCCCAAGCTGCTCCTGACGTACTACCACGCACATGAAGAGCCGGAGCAGGCGTTCACGTTGCGCGAGATTCCGGGGCGCCGCATGCCGGACGTCCCTGTCTTCGTGCTGACGAGTCCGATGACTGCTTCGGGTGGGGAGGAGTTCGCGTACGGACTCGAGCATCACGGCCGGGCGACTCTGATCGGCGAGACGACGGCGGGGGCGGCTCATGGCGGAGGTGTCCATCCGGTGGCCGCGGGGTTCCATGCCTTTGTGCCTGACTTCCGTCCGGTACATCCGGTGACGGGCGGAGACTGGGAGGGTGTTGGCGTCGTTCCTGACGTACGGGTCGACTATGCGAAGGCGCTGTCGGAGGCACATGTCCGTGCGCTCGAAGTGCTGATCGACGGCGCGCCGTCCTCGACGCGAAGGGATGCGCTTCGGTCTACGCTCGCGGAAGTGCGCGCGGCGGAGGAGGAACAAGCGATGCGCGCGCAGCTCGGCGAGGAGAGTGCTAGTGAGTATGTCGGCCGGTTCGAGTATCGGACGATCAGCGCGGAGGACGGCGTCCTCTATCTCCAGCGCGATGGCGGACCCAAGCTCGAGCTGATCCCGTCGGACGCTCCGGATGAGTTTACCTTGGATCTCGTGCCGTCAGCAAAGATCCGCTTCGAGCGAAACGGAGCTGGCGTGGTGGATGCACTTCACGTGCTCGCGATGAGCGGCAATTGGGAAGTGACGCCGGGAGTAGAGCTGCGTACCAGTTCCGGCGCACGTCCAACATCGCCGCCCGTACTCCTCCGGTCCCTACCCTCGCTGTGATATCCTGTGTCTGGCAACGCGTGCCCCCCCTCCGCGCGGAAACGGGCTATGCAGACGAGGAGAACGTATGCCGCTCTCAGCGCCGAGACTCCGGGGTCGAGTTGTAACTAGATTCCTACACCGCTCCGCCACCGCTGCGCCCGCGAACACCACCGCGACCACTGCGATCGCACCCACCGCCGCGACCGCTGCTGCCGCGACCACCGTTGCGACCGCGACCACTACGATCGGCGGTGCCATCGCCGAGGCTTCCGGACTGGGTTTCTCACTTGAACCCGCCGACGACTGGACGGTACGTTGGAAGCCCCTCTCCTGAAACGGCTCTGCCCCGGGGCCGCTACGATCTGTCTCCCGGAAAGGGGTAGTCGATGTCATCCCTCGGTATCCGCGCGTCCTGTACTTGCATTTTCGCTTCCCCGTTGATGTCTGGCTCCGTCGGTTCGTTGATCTTCGGCGCTGTGCGTTCCGTGGCCTCTATCTCCGTACTCTCGCTGGCCGCGGTTCTCTGCTTGTCTGCTTGCGGTGACGACTCGACGTCCGGACCTCCAGCGACAGGTGCCTGCTGCTCTGGCGACACGTGCTTTCTGACTACCGCCGCCGACTGCGGCAGCGGGAGTCTCTTCATGGGCGAGGGCGTCGACTGCGCGCCGGAGCCGTGCGCGGGCTTTGGGGCTTGCTGCGTGGACGGCGAGTGTCGCACTACTGCGTCGGAGACGGACTGCGCAGATCTCGGAGGGGCCTTCTGGGGACGGGGCAGGCGTGTCCGCCGAGCCTCAGCGAGCTTCCGCCGGACTCCGGGCCGAACAAGGGCGGTGCACTCGTGCTGCACTGCACTCCGGATATCTCGACCACCCGGGATGGTGTGGTCGACGTGAACTCGTGTGAGGACGTGGTGGTTTCGGTACCTGGCGACGACAGTGCCGTCGTGCTCTACCTGTTCGCGGTATTCCCGGACGAGGTGTCTCCGGAGGTCACGGGGGTGCAGTTCGGGATCACCTATACGACCGAAGTGGCTAGTTCGGGTCGCGACGCCAACGTCGTGTTCGAACTCCCAACGACGGATTGGCCTTCCTCGGGCTCTGGAGTCGCCCTCACGGTCACGGAGCACGACCCCATTCGATCCCACATGTTCCCTGTCTACTGGTTTTTGGCGTACGCCTACGACGGCTCCAGTTTCGAGATCGGACGCCATCCGTACTTTGGAAGGCCGGCATTCTATGACGCGTCGATTCCTAGCGTCGCCGACTCCGTCTGGGCGCTCGGGAAGGTCGGATTCGGGTCGGCTGAGGGAAGGCGCCCCTGCTCGCCTTGTGAGTGAGATCCGGGCGGGAGTGCCGAAGTCTCGGCCGACACTGCCTGGAACGAGTCGAGCTGGGAGTGGTACGCTCGTAGCTGGCGAGCAGAGCCAATCGACCCATGGTGAGGGAGTGCGATCCGTCCGGTGCAACCCGGACCGGTGGATCCGTGCTCGCGCGCGAGCGCTCCTTCGGACAGACAGGCGAACTCATGATCGACTCGAACGAAGTCTTCGTCGACGGAGGCTGTGCCATGGAGCACGGCCGATCGATCCGCGTCGCTCCACTCTGTCTATGGCTACTGCTCCTGGCCTCCTTCTCAGCGCACGCCGCGACGATCGAGCCGGTTCCGACGGGTGTCGCCGCGTTCGTCGGAATGGCGACCGACGGACCGATGGACACTCCGGTGCTCGTTTCGGACTTCACGGAGTTCAAGGAGATCTTTGGAGACTCGGGGCAGGGGCTCTCCAATCCGTATCTGCCACCGTCCGCGGCCTCGTTCTTCCTCAACGGTGGCGAGCAGCTCTGGGTGGTTCGCGTGGCCGACGATCAGAACGATACGGTGATCGGCATCGACGGCGGATCTCCGGGATCGCGGAGCGGACTCCAGACTCTTCGCGATGTCGACGAAGTCTCCGTGGTTGCCGCGCCCGGAATGACGACGGCCGCGGTTCAGAGCGCGATGATCGCACTCTGCGAGGAGCTGGGAGACCGGATGGCCGTTCTCGACTCTCAGTCGATGGATGATGTCAATGCGGTCCTCGCGCAGCGTGCGGCGCTCGATTCGCCTCTCGGGGATGGGGCGATCTACTTCCCGTGGGTGAAAGCCGCACCGAGCGGCGAGACGATGGTGCTACCGCCGAGCGGCTTCGTGGCGGGAGCGTTCGCTCGCACGGCGCCGCCCGATGCGCCTGTCGGTACGATCGTGAGTGCGTCCGACGTGAGCTACCGGCTCACTGCGCAGCAGAGCGATGTCCTGACCCAAGCGGGCGTCAACGCGATCCGCTACTTCTCGGGCCCCGACGTCCGGATCTGGGGAGCGCGGACCTTGTCGTCGGATCCGGAATGGAAGTACGTTGCGATCCGTCGCGTCGGTCTGTTCCTGCTCGAGTCGATCTATGAAGGCACCGAGTGGTCCATTTTCGAGGACAACGACGAGACTCTCTGGAACGAGCTCCGGGCGGTGACGGAAGACTTCCTCCTCGGACTCTTCCAGCAGGGATGGTTTCAGGGCAGCTCGCCTTCGGATGCCTACTTCGTGCGCTGTGATCGGACGACGATGACGCAGCAAGACATCGACGAGGGTCGCACGATCTTGATCTTCGGCATTGCGCCAACGCGGCCCGCGGAGTTCCTGATCCTGCAGATCGTGCACGAGCGGGCGAACTCGTCCAGCGTGCCGCCTCACGTCGCACAGGTGACGGATGGGATCGTTGCGTTCCCGAATCCGTTCCAAGGAAGGGTGACGCTTCGGCTCGTAGGTGGGGCGTCGGCTTCCGATCCGTCCTCGACGGTCTCGTTGGCCGGGAATGCAGGTGCTTTCCGTGTCCTGGACGTGAATGGCAGGCAGGTGAGGCGGCTGTCGACGAACGGATCCGTGGCCGGGTTCGGAAGCGGTTTCGAGGCTCGATCCGCGGCAGGATCAGCGGCCGGGTTCGTGACTGGCTCCGCCGTTGGATCCGGGGTCGTGAGTGGCGTGGAATGGGACGGCCGGGACGACTTCGGTCGGTCTCTGCCCTCGGGCACGTACTACATCAGGTTCGACGGTCCGCACGCGAGCTACGAGACGAAGCTGCTCAAGCTGCGGTGAGTCGATCCGCAGAGATGCGGGTCGACGTTGTCGCTTCGGACGGGGCCCGGCGCCTGTCACCGTCCGCACAACCGGAGGAAAGGAGATCCTCATGACCGAGCACACCCCGAGCTGGCCGGAGCTTCCCGTCGGCGATTGGATCGATACGCTGGAGACGCTCCATCGCTACGTGCAGATCGTGGGGAAGGTCCGGATGACGCAGTCTCCGTGGCTCAACCACTCGTGGAGTGTACCGCTCTACGTTACGTCGAGCGGACTCGGGACGTCGCTGGTTCCCCACGGCAACGAGGGGTTCGAGATCCGGTTCGACTTCATTCGCCACGAGCTGGTGCTCTCGACGACGACCGGGGAGCAACGAACCCTCTCTTTGCTCGGCGGTGGGTCTGAACGCGGAGACGGTGCATTGGTCGGTGGCGCGTCTGAACGCGGAGGAAAGGCGGGGCCGCTCAGTGTCGCGGCGTTCTACCGTGAAGTGATGGCGATGCTGGACTCGGTCGGAATGCCGGTCCGGATACACGCGACACCGAGCGAGATTCCGAACGCGACGCCGTTCCCTAAGGACGAGGAGCACGAGTACTACGATGGGGATCAGGTGCACACACTCTGGCGAGCGCTGGTCCAGTCCGAGCGTGTGTTCTCCCGGTTTCGGTCCGGGTTCCGCGGGAAGGCGAGTCCGGTCCACTTCTTCTGGGGGAGCTTCGATCTGGCGGTGACTCGATTCTCGGGGCGCCCGGCGCCCCCGCATCCCGGCGGGATCCCGAACTTCCCCGACGAAGTCGCGCGAGAGGCGTACTCCCACGAGGTCACGAGCTGCGGCTTCTGGCCGGGCAACCGCGAAGCGCCGGACCCGATCTTCTATGCCTATGCGTACCCAACTCCCGAGGCCTTTGCGAAGTCGAAGGTCGAACCGAAGGACGCGTTCTGGCTCGAGCAATTGGGTGAGTTCGCACTTCCGTACGAGTCGGTGCGCACAGCAGACGATCCCGATGCGCTCGTCATGTCGTTCATCGAAAGCTGTCATCGGGCCGCGGCGGACCTAGCGAAGTGGGATCGGGACGAGCTCGAGTGCGCTCACCCGGACGGCCCCGACTGGTGGCGGATCAAAGTGCAGTCCTAAGGTCGATCGCACGTCAGCGGAAGGAGCATCGACGACTATGAGCCAATCTCAGACCGACTACTCTGACCTTCGAGCGGTGCTCATCAATACGTCGCTCAAGAGGAAGTCCTCGGACAGCCACACAAGGCTCTTGCTCGACGCGGTGGCTGGGATCCTGGAGAAGAACGGTGTCTCCGTGGAGCACATACACCTGCTCGAGCATGACGTCCCGCCAGGGATCTACCCTGACATGACCGATCACGGATGGGATCGGGATGATTGGCCGGTGCTTTGGAAGACGATCGAGGCTGCGCAGATCGTCGTCGTCGGAACTCCGCTCTGGCTTGGCGAGGAATCGTCCGCTTGCCGGGTGCTGATCGAGCGGTTCTATGCCATGTCCGGAATCCTCAACGAGAAGGGGCAGTCGATCTACTACGGGAAGGTCGGAGGGTGCGTCGTCACCGGGAACGAGGACGGGATCAAGCACGCGGCGATGACGATCGGGTATGCGCTTTCGCATCTCGGCTTCGTCATCCCTCCTCAAGCGGACTGTGGGTGGATCGGGGAAGCGGGGCCAGGGCCTTCGTACGGTGACATGAAGGAAGATGGTGGCCGGGTCGGATTCGACAACGAGTTCACGCAACGAAACACGACCATTATGACGTGGAATCTGATGCACCTGGCGCGCATGCTCACCGACGCGGGAGGGATTCCCAACCACGGCAACAATCGTGAGGAGTGGAAGGCGGGATGCCGGTTCGACTTCGAGAATCCGGAGTATCGCGCCTAGCTGCCCTAGAGACTTGGGTGAACTCTGTGACGCTGCTTTCGAACGAAACCTGGCAGGAGCCGTCCTCGTACTTCGTTACGACTGGAGGCGCAGACGTGACCATCCACGATTCGAGACTCGCTTCGTCGTCATGCTGGAGCTGAGTGGCGTTTCGAAAGCCTTCGGTCGGCTCGTGGCGATCCGGCCATTGGACCTCTTGATTCCGCCCGAGCAGACGACCGTGCTGATCGGTCCGAGTGGATCGGGGAAGTCCACGTTGCTACGACTCATGATCGGGCTTGCGACTCCAGACACCGGAACGGTGTCGATCGGCGGAACTCGCGTGACCCGAGAGACGGTCCGAGAGCTGCGTCGGAAGCTGGGCTACGTCATCCAAGAAGGCGGGCTCTTCCCGCATCTCACCGCCCGCGCGAACGTCACTCTTCTCGCGCGCACGCTGGGCCGTGATCCCGGCTGGATGGGGGAGAGGCTCTCCGAGCTGTGTAGGCTCACGCACTTCCCGGAGGACGCGATGCACCGGTTTCCGCTCGAACTGTCGGGCGGGCAGCGTCAACGGGTGAGCCTCATGCGCGCGCTCATGCTCGATCCCGACGTTCTTCTTCTCGACGAACCGCTCGGTGCGCTCGACCCGATGATCCGCGCGGAGCTCCAGTCCGAACTGCGGGAGATCTTCAGGAGCCTCAAGAAGACGGTCGTGCTCGTCACCCACGACATGGGCGAGGCGGCTCTCCTCGGCGACGACATCGTGTTGCTGCGGGACGGAGCCATCGTGCAGCGGGGCCGGATCGAGGATCTGCTCGGCCGCCCTGCCGACCCGTTCGTCACGGCGTTCATTGGGGCCCAGCGAAGTCCACTCGACGACCTCGCACGGCGGAATGAACCATGATGAGGGTCGTTGTGGTCGGTGCGGCACTCGTCGTGATGATGCTCGGTTGGGGCGTCGGGGCTGCCTGGGCGTCGGACGGAGAGATCGCCGTCGGCTCCAAGAAGTTCACCGAGTCGGTCATCCTGGGAGAGATCGCAACCCAGCTTCTGAAAGATGCGGGCATTCCCACTGAGCATCGCCGGGAGCTAGGTGGGACGCGGATCCTATGGAGCGCGCTCCTCGGTGGGGACATTCAGGTCTACCCGGAGTACACCGGCACGCTCGAGCAAGAGATCCTGGCGGAAGAGAACGTTCGCGGTGAGGACGCGTTACGAGCGGTGCTTCGCGCCCGCGGCATCGGCATGAGCCGCCCACTCGGTTTCAACAACACCTACGCGATCGGCATGCGGAAGGACCGGGCGCAGAGCCTGGGGGTTCGCACCATCTCCGACCTAGTGACGCACCCGGAGCTGAAGTTCGGGTTCGGCAACGAGTTCTTGGATCGCGGGGACGGTTGGCCGGCGCTGGCGCGTACGTACGGCTTGCCTCAACGAGACGTGCGAGGCTTGGACCACGACCTCGCATACCGAGGCCTCGAGAGCGGTGCGATCGACGTGATCGATCTCTACTCCACGGACGCTGAGATCCGTCACTACGATCTCGCTGTCCTCGTCGACGACAAACAGCACTTCCCTCGCTACGACGCGGTGTGGCTCTACCGACTGGACGCGCCGGCCGGGGTTGCGGAGGCGTTGGCAGCGGTGGAGGGCGCCATCGACGAGGAGACGATGGTGGCGCTCAACGGTCGAGTGAAGCTCGATCGTGTCGCTGAGTCTCGAGTGGCGGCGGACTTCCTGGCGGACCTGGAAGGAATGGTTACTTCGGACCGCCTGGTCGACGCACCTGATGGGTGGTCGCGTCTCGCATCACGCACGTGGGAGCACCTTGGGCTCGTTCTCGTATCGTTGCTGGCGGCCATCGTGGTCGCGATACCCCTGGGAGTCGTGTCGGCGGTGAAGCCGAGGTTCGGGCAACTCGTCCTCGGAGTGGTCGGTGTTCTGCAGACCATCCCTTCCCTCGCCCTGCTCGTGTTCATGATTCCGTGGCTCGGGATCGGGGCGAAGCCGGCGATCGCAGCACTCTTCCTCTACAGCCTGCTTCCGATCGTCCGGAACACCTACTCGGGACTCCACGACATCCCCACGCCGATCCGCGAGTCCGCGGAGGCGTTGGGGCTTCCGTCGCGCGTGAGGCTCTTCAAGGTCGAACTCCCGATGGCGTCACGCTCGATCCTCTCCGGGATCAAGACGTCCGCGGTGATCAACATCGGGACGGCAACTCTCGGTGCCCTGATCGGAGCGGGAGGGTACGGACAGCCGATTCTCACCGGCATCCGCCTCGACGACATGGCCCTCATTCTCGAGGGAGCCGTGCCCGCCGCGCTCCTCGCGCTCTTGGCGCAAGGAGCGTTCGAGTGGCTCGATCGACTCGTCGTGCCGAGGGGACTGCGGATCCGTCCCGAGAACTGAGCCCGCTCAGTCGGACGCGGCTTTCCGAACTCTGAGCCCGCGTCGTCCGGCGAACCGAGACCACTCAGTCGGGATTCGTCGCGAACACCGTCAGCTCCGTGATGAAGCCGCGGTCGTCCATCTCCAGCATCGACTTGATCGCGTGCGCGATCTCGAGGGGGCGCAGCTTCTTCTCACTCTGCTTCTGCTCGTATCCGGCGGTCTTCCCGAAGTCTGTGAGGACCTCACTAGGATTGACCTGCATCACGCGAACTTCGTGCTTTCGGAGTTCGGCGCGCCAACACTCGGTCATTGCACCGAGAGCGAACTTGCTCGCGGTGTAGGCCGTTCCGCCTGCGAATCCGCGAGATCCGGCGGTCGATGACACGTTGATGATGTTGCCGCCGCCGTGCTCCACGAAGTGACGGGCCGCTTCCTTGGCCATGAGCATTGCGCCGAAGACGTTGGTCTCCATCACCTCACGGAAGTCTTGGACGTCTAGCTCGAGCAAGGGGCCGAAGTTGCCGAAGCCCGCGTTGTTGACGAGGACGTTGAGCCCGCCGAGCTTCTCGACCGCCTGGGAGACACCGTTTCGGACTTCGTCTTCGCTCCGGACATCGAGGACAACGGGAATCGCACCCACTTCGCGGGCAGCCTCCTCCAGGACGTCCTTGCGTCGGCCGGTGATCACGACCTTGGCGCCGCCCTCGACGAGAAGACGGGCCGTCTCCTTCCCGATTCCAGTGCCTCCGCCGGTGATCAGCGCACGTACGTTCTCGAGCTTCACATCCCCTCCTCTTCCATGGTTCTGCCGTCTTGGAACACGGCTATGGATGCCGGAGAGGCGGGTGAGGATACGCTCCTCGGAGCTGAGGACACGCCCCTCGAACCGAGGCTCAGCCGTTACGAGTCGCGGGGACTTGGGAGCGGGGGAGCAAGACCGTCATGGTCGTTCCTTCCCCGGTCGTGGATTCCACGTGGATCGTTCCGCCCGCCCGCTGCGCGGACCGAAGAGCTCCCCAGAGACCAAGACCCGCCCCGCTGCCTTTCTTCGTCGTGAAGAGAGGTTCGAAGATCCGATCGCGGATGTCCGCGGGGATCCCTTGGCCAGTGTCCCGTACGGAGATCTCGACGTAGCTGTGGTCTGGGAGAAGGAACTTCGCAGACTCGCGTGTAGTGATCGTGAGTTCTCCCGGGCCGTCGATCGCGTCTCGACCGTTCAGGATGAGGTTGATCAGGACCCGTTCCAGCTCGTTCGGACTCCCCTCGATGAACCCACTGATCTCGTTCGTGATGTGGAACCGGATCCGGGACGGCACGAGTGCCCGCGCGTGGACGGTGACCTTGTCGACCAGCTCGCGAAGATCGATTCCGTCTCCCGTGGCGGCGGGCATCTCGACGGCGAAGTCGAGGATGCCTCGAGTGGTCGTGACGCCGTGTTCGGCCGCATGGATCAAGCACTCGAGCGCTTTCCGCGGAGCGCCATCGAGCCCGGCGTTTCGCAGAGTGTGAGCGGATGCGAGGATTGCGAGGAGGGTGTTCTGTACGTCGTGAGCGATCGTGGCGGCGGACTGGCCGACGGCTCGGAGCCGCTCGCCTTCACTCAGGACTCCCATGAGCGTCGACGAACGTTGCTCCGCCTTCGTTCGCTCATCGATCTCCCGACGAAGTGCGAGGTTCGCCTCCGTGAGGCTCCGGGTTCGCTCCTCGACCATCTGCTCGAGCTGCTTGTGCGCATCGATGAGCACCTGCTCCTTCGCCTTCGCGATCTCTGCCTCGGTGCGGAAGCGCGCAGCCTGCGTCGATTCATTGAGCACCCGGTGAATCATCTTCCGTTCGAAGCGCAGAGCCTCGTGCATGATGTCCCGAGCTTCGCGACCGCGACTCAGGGCCGTCAGGATCTCCGCCTTCGTCAGCAGCAACGCGGCCAGGGTCTCTTCGAATGGGGTCGTTGTGGCAAGGCCGATCGCGAGCTCGATCTCTCCCAGCGCGTCTTCGACCCTTCCCAGAGCAAGCCACGCCCGGGCGCGAAAGTGGCGCGCCGCCTGCGCCTCGTTGGGCCTCCATGTCTCCAGGTCCGGCATGACTGCGAGGGCGGAATCGATGGTCTCGAGTGTCTCTTCCGGGCGTCCCCGTTCCACGAGGATTCCGGCGAGCGTGCACAGGCGTTGAGCCTGAGTTTCCGCCGGACTGTCACCGAGTTCGGCAAGGAGCGTTCGCGCCTCTGCTTCTGCTTCCTCCAGTCTGTTCAGCTCGAACAGCACGTCGACGATCAGGGACTTCGACCGAATGCGAAGTCGCGGCTCTTCGGGATCGAGCGGGACGGCGAGAGATTCGCGAGCGAGCCCCATGGCCGCTTCGTAGTCCTCCCCAGTCCCAACCGCACATGCGAGGTTGTGGAGGGCGTTGGCGAGCTCTCGCTTCGAATCGATGGCGCGCGCGGCCTCGACACACTTGCCGAGATGGTCGATCGAGCTGCTGAGTTCTCCCATCCGTCCGAGAGCGCGCGCGAAGACGGTGTGGATTCGGCACGTGTAGATAGACACCGGAAGGGCTTGGAGTCGCGCTTGGGCCACGCGCGCGAGCTTCAGTACGTCCTCAGTCCCCCCTTGTCGGACCAAGAGGTCGGACCGTCCGAGGGCGAGCAGCCCTTCCAGTTCCTGATTTCCTGGTCCTAGTACTGCTGCGAGTGCGTCCGCCTCGTCGTACGCCCGTAGGCTCTGGTCCATCCGACCCGCGTCCTTGTGCAACGCTGCCTCGATCCAAAGACTGCGGACCAGAAACACTGGGTCGAGGTCGGGAGCTAGTCCATGGAGAAGCTCGGTTGCGGCGGCGGCCTCCCGGAGTTCGTAGGCACATGCCGCGGCCGAGATGCGGACCCGCGGATCACTCTTGCCTTTGGCCAACTCGAGGCCGCGACGCGGGTCCCACGCCTTGAGTTCCCAGATGAACTCCGCCCGTACACGCAGTTCCTCGCTGGGCGAGGCTGCGTTCATTTCCGCTTCCAGTCTGTCGAGTACGTCTGCTTGGGCCGAGCTGGCTCTCACTACTCCTCACGATCTTGCGGCGGGCTGACCGGGTCAATGAGCCCACTATTGTGGTTTGGATGGGGCGCCTTGGGCAAGTGCGGAGGACGCCGCCAAATGGCCGGAATCCGCCGTCCTGTTTCCCGCATCTCTGGCCCGCTGTCGGACATCGAGTTGCAAATTCCCGTCTACTGCCTTTCAAAAAGCGACGACAACCGCGGTATCCCTGGAGATCGATCCTGGGATTCGTGGGCCAAATGCACCAATCGGGGAGAACATCATGCTGGGCAATGAATCCGTACCTCATTGGTTCCGCCGTACCCTTTCCCTCCTCAACTCCGATATCTCGACCGGCCGACCCCGTGACTCGAACGGGCTCGACAGGGCGAGGCGATCGGCTGAGGAGAGGCGTCAGATGGCGCGCCGCAATGCGGAGTTGCGCCGTCGGCGGGGTCCGGCGGAGCTAGAGGAGATCGTGGCGAACTGGGAAGACCTACAGGCGCAGAAGGCGCGCTCGCGAGTCCGTAGCAAGTCGCGCATCTGGTAGGAACGACCGAGGTCGGGCGACCCGGGCCTGGGCGGGTGATCGGCCCAAGCTCGGCGCCCGACCTCGATCGGATGCACTCTCAACATGAGAGTGTTCGCCCCCGATACCTGAGTGGATGGGACAACGACCACTGCTCGACCTTGGGGGGCGTGATGAGTTTCAAGCCACTGCGGCACATGTTCGGACTCGGCTTGGGGATGTGCTTCCTTCTGGGGGCGGTCGGGTGCTCGGACGATAGTGCTACCGATCCGGACCTTCCGAAGACCGATACTATATGGATACGGGTGTCGACCGACGGGGTCGCTCCCATCATCACCGCCCACGCGACGCAGGCGGATGCCGAGACCGGCGATCGCCCGGTCGGTGTCGCTTCGAGTCCAGTGGACGACTCCGATCCCGCCCTCTACTTCTTCCGGAATGTCGACGCGTTCGAGCCGGACGCAACAGGTTGGCTCATCCGCCTCGAGACGAATCCGGTCTCCTCGGGCATCTGTGCCCAGGCAGAACCGGCTGCCGGCGTGGAGATGACGCTCTGCACCGACCTCGACCCGATCGCAGAGCCGTAGGAGAGTCGTAGGAGAGTCGTTGGACGCGTCCACCGCGTCCGGTGAGTTCGTCTCTCCGACCTTGGCCGCCACGGTCGGGAGATTGCCACGCCCTGCGGTGCATGCGAGTCGAGTACACCAGCCGAGTCTGCTAGACTCTCTCCGTGCTCGAAGTGCTTCGGAACGGTTGTGTCGGCCGTTCGTGCCGACAGGTAGCGGACCTCGTCGCCCGATCCGTTCGCCCGATCCTGCCTAGCACCGCTGCTCTGTTTGCGCTCCTTCTCCCCGCATCCGCATTCTCGACCACCCTCCTCGTCCCGAACGAGTTCGGTTCCATTGCGGAAGCCCTGGTTGCTGCCTCGGCGGGGGACAGCGTGCTCGTTTCGGCCGGCGTCTACACCGAGGCGATGCAGACGACACCTCATGGTCCCTCCATGATCGTGATGGCTTCGGATGTCGTCCTCCGGAGTGTCCAGGGGCCGGAAGCCACGATCCTCGATGCGGCTGGTGCGGGGCGATGCGTGTACTTCGGGGAGGTCGGTCCGTCCACGCGACTCGAAGGGTTCACGATCCAAGGAGGCGTCGCGCTCGGAACGGAGCTGTACGAGGACCATGGGGGTGGCGTCTTCTGTTTCCACTCCTCACCGATCGTTCGCGACTGCGTCCTCCTGGATAACGTGGCGGGGATCGGTGGCGGCATGGCTTGCGATCACCCGTCGACGCCGACGATTCACGGATGCCGGTTCGAGCGGAACGAAGCGCTCGACGGTGGAGGCTTTGCGTTTCTCGGTTCCTCCGCCGCGCGTCTGGAACTCTGCGAGTTCCGCGAGAACGAAGCGGTTCGTGGCGGGGCTGTCGAGTGCCACGTGTCGACTCCGACGATCGAAGGCTGCACCTTCGAACGGAACCATGCGAGTTCGGTGGGCGGCGCCATCCACGTGTTCTTGGGTGGGCCGCACGTCCTCGGATCGACTTTCTGGCAAGACGACGCAGAGCTCGGCGGAACGGTCCGCGCCGAGTCGGGGAGTCTGGTCGAGATCCTGAACTGCACTGTTGCGGCGTCCGCGGTCAACGGACCGAGTTCGAGTGGAGCGATCTCTCTGCTCGACTCCTTCGCATCGATCGACGGATCGATCGTGGCGTTCACGGATTCGGGCAGTGCCGTGCACTGTGAGGGTTCGTCGTCGGGAGCGGACGTCTTCTGCTCGGACTTCTATGGGAACGCCGGCGGAGATTGGGTCGACTGTGTTGCCGGCGCGTTCGGCGGTGGGAACATCGCGGAGGATCCGTTCTTCTGTAGCCTCGGTACCGGCGATCTCGAGCTCGATGCGTCCTCGCCATGCGCGGGAAGTGGCAACGGTGACTGTGGTCAGATCGGCGCGCTGCCGGTGGGGTGCGACGTATCCGACGTACCTATGGGAGCCGTGTCTGAGTCGACTGGCGGGCAATGGCTCTCGTTGTCTCTCGCCGAGAACCCGGTTCAGGATCGACTCCGGATCCAGTTGGACCTCGCGGTGCCCGCAGAGGTCCGGTTCGAAGTGGTCGACCCAGTCGGGCGAGTCGTGTCTCGTTTCGCTACGGCGACGATGCCGGCCGGGCGCTCGTCGGTCGAGTGGGATGTTCGTTCAAACGAGCATCGTCCACTTGCACGAGGCGTCTACTTCCTGCGCGCTCGCGCGAGAGGTGCGACGTCGGCCCGGAGCTTCGTGGTGGGTCGATAGGGGGAACCATCTATAGACCCGCTCGACCCTGCCCGTAACAATCGGTTTCCGGTCGAACCACAGGTTCGGCACATTCCGGAGCTATCAGTTACAGGGCCAACCCCATGCAACTACCTATCCGGAGGAGTCGGCTCCTCGCTTCGTTGAGTTCGCTCGCGATCGTTGCGCTTATCTGGGGCTGCAGCGCGTTCGATGATTACCTGGACAAGGATCCGGACGCATTCCTCGGCCCTCCGCCGGACCTCACCCCACCGGTCGTCACCGTACAGGCCCCGGCTGGTGCGGACAGTCTCCACGCGTCGCCGGTCGGTGGGCGCGACGCGGTCGTCGAAGTCGCGGCTTCGGACGATATCGAGCTGAGGGAAGTCGCGATCCTCATCGACGACCGGCTCGAGGCACTCCTCACCGATCCCCCGTTCACCTTCACCTGGGACACGACGGTTCTCGACGAAGGCAGCGTCCACCGGATCTGGGCCCGGGCTACCGATTCGTCGGACAACAGCGCGGAAAGCGACACGGTCTATGCGGTCGTGTTCAACGCGGGTCCGCGAATTCGGATCATGTCCCCGGAGCGGAGCGCGTTCGTCCAGGGCGACATCGAGATCGAGGTCGAGGCGGACGATCCACGCGTCCCGATCCAGCGGGTCGACTTCCTCATCGATGGGATTCCGATCGGGAGCGACTCGAACGCTCCGTTCAGCTACACCTGGAGTTCCCAGGACTATCCGCCCGGCAGTCACTTCCTGAGCGCGATGGCGACAGGGGAGAACGGGTCGCTCGGGATCAGTCCGTTCGTCTCGATCCTGCTCAACAACTCTCCGCCGCGCGTTCAGCTGGAGTTCCCGGAGACCGGCCGCGCGGTCGCGCATCTCGGAACGATTCCGTTCAGCGCTTCGGCTGTCGATACCGTACACGGTGCGATTCCTGACAGTCTTCTCTGGACGTCGAGCATCGACGGAGAGATCGGGCGTGGCGGGTACTTCTGGAAGTCGGGGCTGACGCCGGGCGTGCACGACATCGTGGTCTCTGCGCGAAACGCCTGGGGGCTCGAGTCGTTCGACGAGATCCAGCTCGTCGTACGCGAGACTCCGACCATCTCGCTCTGCTGGGACATGTTCTATCCGTTCATCCTCACGGAGTGCTACGTCTGCCACAACCCTGGGGCCCCAGAGATTCCGGACAGCGAGTTCGACATGTCGACGTGGATCACGATGCTCGAGGGTGGCAAGAGCCAGCGCGAGCTGGGGCTACGTGCGCTCGTGCCGTGCAAACCGGACTCGAGCCTCATCTGGATCAAGATCACCGATGACACGCCTCTGGTGGGGGATCCGATGCCGCCACCTGACAGTCGCGAGCCGCTGACTCCAGAACAGAAAGAGATGATCCGGATCTGGATCGAAGAAGGCGCACCGCCGGACGAGGGGCTCGAAGGTGGCTGTTGATCTACTGCGCACCCGTCGTTGGACGGCCCGGTTCGAGGTGAGCGTGTTCTCGGCTCTCCTCATGCACGCGGGGCTCGTGCTGCCAGTCGTGCTACTCCTGACGAGCACATTTCTCACGTCGGCTCATGCCGCACGTTGGGACTGGTCGGGTTCTGTCTCGGTCGACCAGAAGTTACTGGACCTGGCGAACCCCGAAGAGGACACGAACAGCGGCGAGATCGTGGAGTGGGCGCTCAAGACGACGGTCGAGGTGTCGGACAAGGTGACCGCGAACGTCAAGCTCTGCACCACGTGTCATGGACTCACCGTCGACCAGGCGTATGCGGAAGTGCGCTTCCATCCTCTGCTCGGAATGGAAGCCGGACGGATCAACGTTCCCTTCGGTGACTACTATCTCCGCCACGATCCCGCGAACGACAAGCTCGGATCGAAGCCGCTTCCGTACGCGATGGGTCACATGGTGCGGTTCCGCGCCGACCAGTTCAACTTGGGCGTCGTCCCGATGCCGTACAGCGACCAGGGCGTGTCGTTCTTCGGAGATGCCTGGTTCAGGGACAGCATCCAGCTCTGGTATGCGGCCTATGCCGTCAACGGCTTCCGCGCAGCAACCCCGCGGGACTTCAACTTCAAGAATCAGGTAGCGGACGGTTCGTTCATCGACAACAACCACGAGCCGGCCTTGGGAGGACGCGTCGGAATCGCTCAGGAGCACGTCTCCCTCGGCGCTTCCTACATGACCGGCGCGTATGACGCGGACAGCGACTACGACTATGACGTCTGGGGCGTCGACTTGGGTGCGACCCTTGGGTCCATCCACTTTCGCTCCGAGTACCTCGAGCGGACCACGAACGTATTGGCGGAGGACGTGCGCCGGGACCTGACGAAGCGAGGCTTCTACATGCAGGCCGAAGTCCCTGTCGGGCGGTATCTCGAGTTCGTGGGACGGTTCGACGGACTCGTGCGAGAGGGGCCGATTCTCGGCACGTCGAACGACGAGTCGTCCGGAATCGGCCGATGGACGGCCGGGCTCAACATTGCTCCGTCGATCGACTACACGTTCCGGATGAGCTACGAGTACTGGCGGTTCACTGACTTCTCCGACGTCAGGCTCGTCCATCTCGGGGTGGTGGTTTCGTACTAGGGCGTTGGCGTGGTGGCGCTACGGGTCGTGCTTCGCGGGCGATGGGCAACTTCAGGGGAGGGATGATGAGGCGGGGATTCTCTCTTGCTGTGAGCTGCGTGTCCGTGTTCGGCCTTCTCGTGGTCGGCAGCGCGCTCTCGCAGGATGCGAACGAGGACGAGGTCCGGTCTTTCGATGCCGACCTCGGAGTCGCGTACATCGACGTCTCGTCCTATCCGCCCGAGCAGCAGGCGCTCTACCCGGTGTTCGCGCAGAAGTGCAGCAAGTGTCACACGCTCGCGCGCCCGATCAACTCTTCCATGACCGGTGACGAGTGGTACGGATACGTCAACCGGATGAGTCGGAAGCCGGGGTCCGGGATCAGCCCCAAGGTCGCCGAGGAGATCTTCTCCTTCCTCTCCTACGACTCCCAGGTTCGGGCGCGGAGTGCTTCGGCCGTCGACCCCGCGCTCGTTCCGGTACTCGCCGTGAGCAAAGAGCTCGGCGGAGTGCAGCGGATTGCGGCCGCTACGCGCAACGTGGATCCAGAGTCCCCGGAACTGCGCATCCGTGTCGACGGAGATCGTCGGCTCGACGTGAAGAAGCTCTTCCAGTCAGACGACGGTCAGAAGATCGCGCGTTGGACCCAGCGCGAGCCGAACAAGGCCGAGCTCCAGGTGCTCCCGGTAGAGAATCTCGGTGGATCGGCACCCAAGGCAGCAGCTGCGGAAGCGAGCGGAGCGGTAGCCGATGCGGCGGCCGAGGCGATCGGGAACGAGTCGGACCCGGAAGAGAAGGTCGAGCTCATCTTGGATTGGCTCGACGAGTCACTCGAAAAGAGTTCTTGGCCGGGTGATCAGGATGCTGCCGCCGCGATCGCGGCCGGCAAGGGAGATGCGACCGAGTTCACGCGCGTCTTTTGCGCAATGGCTACCGCCGCCGGGATCCCGGTGCGGAGCCGTGTCGGACTCGTCGCACAGCGCACCTCGTTCCACTTCCATCCTTGGGCCGAAGTCTGGTTGGGCGGTTGGATGCCGGTGGATCCGTACTTCGGTCAGTTCCCCGCGGACCTCACCCATCTCCGCCTCGTCGTCGACGGCGATGACGAGCTGAGCGGATGGGATGCCGGCCGCTATCCGGGACTCGACCGGCTTCGTCTCGCCGTCCAGATCGACGAAGAAGAGGACGAGGCACCGAAATGATCCCCGAGGGCGGCAGAACGCGGGCCATGGGAGGGGCGAGTGCGCCGGACCTCTCGCCGCCCTGCCGCACTGCATGCCCGCTCGACAAGGACGTTCCCGGTTTCCTTCGCGCCATCGCGTCCAAGGACACGGTACGTGCGTGGCAGATCGCTCTCCGCGACAACTTGTTTCCCGGCGTGCTTGGTTGGATCTGCCCTCGCCCCTGCGAGTCGGTGTGTCGGCGGAGTCAGATGGAGGGGCCGGTCGCGATCTGTTCGCTCAAGAAGTGGGTGGGGAGCGAGGAGGGGAACGGAAAGCACAGGCCACCGAAGTTCGTTGCCGACGGACCACGGGTTGCGATCATCGGAGCAGGTCCGGCCGGGCTCGCGGCCGCCCACGACCTCACCGTCCTCGGGGCGGACGTCACGTTGTTCGACGAGAGGGAGCATGCGGGCGGATTGCTCACGTCGTGCATCCCCGATTTTCGCCTCCCTCGCGACGTGGCTGAGAGTGATGTCTCGCGGATCCTCTCCATGGGCCTGACCTTCCGCCCCGGCGTGCGCTTCGCGGGGTTGGACGAGGCTCGTACGCTGCTGACTGACGGCTTCTCTGCGGTGGTGTTGGCGATCGGCGGCGGCTCCGACCTCGAACCGCCGTTCTTCGGCTGGCACGAGTCGCCCCAGCTGCTGACCGCGATCGACTTCCTTTCCGATCCTATCGATCCACGGCCGCTCGGGCACACGCTCGTCATCGGAGGAGGAAACGCTGCGCTCGACGTGGCACGGGCGGCGAAGCGGCGTGGTGCACGGAGCGTCGAGATCGTCTACCGGAGGCGAGGTGCTGACATGCGCGCACTCCCAAGGGAGATCGAGGAGGCGCGCGAAGAGGGGATCCGCTTCCGACTCTCCACCCTCGTGGATGAAGTGGTCTCTGAAGACGGCCTTGTCGTCGGCGTCCGCGTCGCCCGCACCGATGTGAGCGAGACAGGATTCCTTCCCGCCGACACGATCGTGTCGGCGATCGGGCAGAGCTCGAGCTTTGGATGGCCGGCCGCCGATGAGGCTAGCTCGAACCGCTCCGAGCGGATCGCTTCGCTCCGGGCATCGGAGAGTGTCACTCGTCTCTTCGTCTGTGGGGACTTCGAGACGGGGCCTTCGACCGTGGCGGACGCCATCGCTTCAGGACGCAGAGCTGCGGCGCGAGTCTCCGCCTCGCTCGAGGCGAGCGGCGTCTGGAAGAGTCCCGAGCAGAGACTGACGCGTCTACTAGGCGATCCGCTCTTCGATCCATGGACCGACCGAGCGCTCGAAACGCGAGCGGCGGCGGGCTTGGACACAGCATCCGCGACCGCGAGTCTCTGCCTGAGATGCGATCAGACGCTCACTCTGTACGCGGACCGATGTGTGCTCTGTGGGCAATGTGCTGCGCGCTGTCCGGAGGACAGCCTCCGCTGGATCCAGAACCCGAGAACCCGTGGCTTCACCCTCTCCGTCGACGACTCGACCTGCATACGTTGTGGCGAGTGTGTGACGGCGTGTCCGGTGGGAGCCATTCATTGGACGAGATGGACGAGCCCGAATCGAAACGTGATCCAGCCGGAACCGATGCTGGTCTGAGGAAGGGACCGAAGTCGGTGCCGGAGTCGGGATCGAGCTCCGCGCCGGAGTCGGTACCACTCGCGCGACGGCAGTTCTTCGAACGGCTGGGGTGGATCGGCATGGCTATCCTCGCGGCCTTCACCGTCCCTTCTACGTTGCGCTTCCTCATGCCGCGACGCGCAGGTGCCGGACGTACGGAGTTCGATGCCGGGTCGGTCCAGGACTACGCGGCGACGACTGTTTCGACGCGTTGGATCCGTCGCCACGGCGTCTGGGTGGTACGCGATCATGCCGGACTCTTCGCGCTCCAAGCCGATTGCCCACATCTCGGGTGCACGCCACGCTGGGAGCCGCAGTCGTCACGCTTTCGCTGTCCCTGTCATGGCAGCCTCTTCTCGCTCGAAGGGATCGCCCTGCGCGGGCCGGCCCGAGAGCCGCTCAAACGAGTCTCCATCCGACGGCAAGGGGAGCGGATCCTGATCGACCCGGCGGACTACGTGAGCTTGGAAGACGCGGAATCTCGGGGCGGCTATCACGTGATGATCTGATCCGGCCCCTGTGCCTGGGAGACTCGAGACGTGCGTTCGAAGGGTCCACTCGCTTGGATTCGGCGCACTCGGTTCTGGACCTCCGTGTTCCGGACCGGGATTCCGAAGGATGCGCGCGAACAGCACGCTGTGGTGCTCTCGAACGTCTTCCTCCATCTACACCCGACCCGTGTACCTCAGGCCTCGATCCGGTTCATTCGGACGTTCTGTCTCGGTGGGATCTCGCTCCTCCTGTTCTGCGTGCTTCTCGTCACCGGCGTCCTGCTCATGATCTACTACCGTCCCACCCCCGGGCTCGCGTACACGGACATCCAAGAGCTCGAGGCGGTGGTCCCGTTCGGACAGTTGCTCCGAAACCTCCACCGTTGGTCGGGCCACGCGATGGTACTCGCGGTCATCGCGCACATGGCGAGGGTGTTCTATGCCGGCGCCTATCGGCCTCCGCGTGAGTTCAACTGGGTCATCGGCGTGTTCCTACTCGTGCTGACTCTCTTCCTCAGCTTCACCGGCTACCTCCTACCCTGGGACCAGCTCGCCTACTGGGCCGTGACCGTGGGGACGAACATGGCGGCGTCCGCGCCGTTCATCGGTCACCTCGGGCCGTTCTCCGTCGTCGATGCGGGTGGAGACGCGCGCGCGATCCTACTCGGGGGTGAGGTTGTCGGGGCGGACGCGCTGATCCGGTTCTACGTGCTCCACTGCGTTGTCATCCCTGTCGTGATGCCGCTGCTCATGGCCATCCACTTCTACCGAGTACGAAAGGACGGCGGCGTGCTCGCCCGCTACTAGGAACGGAACGTGAATCGAGTCGGCGACAGCGGGAGCGAGTTCGATCGGCACGCCGACGGCGGGCGGAGCGATGACGTATCTCGCCGGGTCGGGGACAGGCTTCGCGGAATGGATCGGTCTGCCGGTGCGGATCGACCCAGCGGTCCGTCCAGGCCTTGGCGCGAACTCGGCGAGGTCCAGCCGGTGGGATCGATGCCGGACCTTCCGTCGCTCGGGCCGACGGTTCCCGTTTGGCCGAATCTGCTCTTCAGGGAGCTGCTCGCGGTACTCGCGTGTCTCCTCGTGCTCCTCGTCGTGAGCCTGCTCTTCAACGCGCCGCTCGAGGCGCCCGCGGATCCGGCCACTACGCCCAACCCCGCAAAGGCACCCTGGTACTTCGTCGGGCTACAGGAACTGCTGGTCTACTTCGATCCCTGGATCGCAGGCGTCGCGATCCCTTTGGTCATCGTGTTCGGACTCGCTGCGATTCCGTACCTCGACCCATCGCGGAAGGGCGAAGGGGTCTACACATTCCGCGAGCGGCCGGTCGCGGTCGGGATCTTCACGTTCGGACTGGTCGGATGGTTCGTCCTCATCCTCGTCGGACTCGTGTTTCGCGGACCCGGCTGGGCTTGGGTTTGGCCGTGGACGCATGGACCGGTCCATCCGGCTACCGAGGCCAGCGGTTCGCTTCCCAACGTCGTTGGAGTGCCTCTGCTCCTTGCGTACTTCGTCGGCGGTGGCTATCTGCTGCTGCGCTGGATCCGCGAGTGGGTTGGGCTCGGCGCGCTGGCGCGGGTCACGTTCGTTTTCCTGGCGCTGGCGTTCGCGGGCGTCGTCCTGAAGATCGTTCTCCATCTCGCGTTCGGGCTCCGTTACTTCGTGAGTTTCCCCGGCTCGGGGTTCAGTGTGTGAGGGGGGTGACGTGAGACTCGCGTTCTTCCTGCTCACGGCGGCACTCCTCTTCGCGGTCGGTTGGACGGCTTGGAAGGAGACGCACCCAACCTGGATGCGATACCAAGCGCAGCTCACGGAGATGTCCGAGGAGTACTTCCGGGACGAGATCCAGTCAGCCGAGCGGGATCTCGCGAGCCCGGAGGTCCAGCAGCGGATCGCATCGATCGAACGAGATCTCGAGACACTCGAAGCGGATACGACCGGGGCTCGTCTACGTGTGGAGCTCCGCGAGCGTCGACTCCCCGAACTGCGAGACCGAGTCCTGCAGCTGCGAGCAGAACTCCGATCGGCGGAAGCCGGGATGACCTCAGCCGAAGTCGCGGCAGAGCACCGCGCGCGTCTCGCACTCCTCGAGTTGGCGGAGCGAGCCTACGCAGAGGAGAGCGGCAAGTGGCCGCCGGACGAGTCTCGCCTCGAACGAACTCGCGCGGTAAGAGACTCTCTTCGTCGAGCGCGTGACGAAGCGCTCGCGCCGATCGATCACCTCGTCCAAGCCATCGACAGTCTCCGCGTGCTCGAGACCGACTTCTACTCGGCGCTTTCCCGGCTCGAAGGCGAGCGCACTCGGCTCGTCGGTCAGCGTGCGGAGATCTTCTCGCGCCTCGAGGCAGCCCAGGCGGGCCTCGCCCGCGTCCAGACGACGACGCCGGCGGTGCGAGAGATCGCCTCGCCGGATGGCCGGACCGTGTCACGTTGTCCGACCTGTCACGGCGCGTTGGGGGACGTTCCCTCGACGCACCCGTCGCTTCCGAACGGTACGGAGTTCGTGGACGTCGGGTGCGTCGTCTGTCACCGAGGTAACGGAAGGGCGCTCGACGTAGAGCGAGCGCACGAAGGGCTCATCGCCGGGGACAGCCGAAGTGGGGGGGCGTACTCCATCCGTGCGCGGATCGACATGCTCACGAGCGCCGACGTCTCGACCCGCGCTCGCGCCATGGAGGAGCTGCGGCAGATCACGGGCATCGACCCTGGAACGATCGAAGTCGAGACGGACGAACCGGAACTCGCGGAGGCGTTGGCTTGGATCGAGTGGTGGAAGGTTGCGCAGCGGTACTTCGAGAGTGCGGATCCCGTCATCGCCGGAGGAACGCGGATCACCGGAGGCGCGAACTCGTTCGGGCCCGCCGGTGCGGCGGGAGCCGGTGGCCTGGGGGCGACGATTGGGAGCGCGCTCGGATCCGGCGGCGGTGCGTCGGGCGGCAATGCCTCCGGGGGTGCTGCGGGCAGCGGTTCCGCGTTGGGTGTGCCGAGCCTCGTCGTGTCGGAGAGCGGATTCGACCCGTTCGAGTTCAGCACCGCAGGTCGTCGTCTCAGGTACGTCGGATCCCGCGAGTGCATCGGGTGTCATCGGACGACCCATCGGGAACACACCGAGCGCTGGCTCGACACGAAGTTCCGGAGTCTCGACCGGCTTGCGGACGTGGCCGATCCGCGTCCGTGCTATGCGTGTCACGCGACCGGTTACGACCCCGCGACCGGTCGCTTCGCAGAAGGCGGTGTCACCTGTGAGGCGTGTCACGGTCCCGGTGAGATCTACAGCCAGCTGATGTTCTCCGGCGCAGAACTGAACGGACGGGGCGAGACCGGCCGAGGTCGAGAGCTCCTCGACGCGTCCGCTCGAATGGCACGCGAAGGGGCCAGTGCTCGTCTCGTCGCGGGTGACGCAGGCCCGATGAACCAATGCGTCGCTTGCCATCACCCGCGTCGCCACGCAGAAGGGGGCCCGAGTCGGCTCGAGACCCAGGTGGACCTCCGGAACGCCACGCTTCCCGAGGATCCCGAAAGGATGGAACGGAGATGAACGGCTCCTTCACAACGGTTCCGAAGTTCCTGCCGCTTCGCTATGCCGTGATGTTCGTCTGTGCGGCCTGCCTGCTCTCGTGCGGCGGAGATGCACGCGTTCCCGGCACGGAGGGTGGGGGAGGCGACAGTGGCGCAGTGTCGAGTCCCGTCGCGCCGCCGGCGATTCCCGGGCAGAGCGACGAGTTCAAGGCGATGGAGCTACCCCCCGGACAGATCCTTCGCGTGACTCCGGTGGGAGACGCATATGCGAAGGAGAACGCTCCGGTCTTTCGCAGCCTTTGTCTCAACTGCCACGCCGTCAGCCAGACGTCGTTCGCCGCTCAGTCCTGGACGGAAAGCGCGCACTCGCGAGTCGGCGTGACGTGTAGCGGATGCCATGGCTCCCACGAGGGCGCCTTCGTGACCAAACCAGGGCCGGACCGGTGCGGACTGTGCCACGGGATCCAGTATGAAGCGGCGTCCGCGTCTGCACACGGACCGGAACGCGCGCCAGGGATGGGCTGCGCACCTTGTCACGAGATCCATGCAACCGACCGCCGCGCGGCCGCGCGTGTCGAAACCTGCACCGGCTGTCACCTCGATTCCGAACATGTGCAAGGCTACGCGACTTCGCGGATGGGACTCGTCTTCCTGAGAGAAGGGTATGGACCCGACGGGGAGCTTCGGGCGCCCGACTGCGTCTACTGCCACATGCCGCCGGTCACTCCGACCGGCCCGGGGTTCGACTTCCGGAACGACAAAGTGTCGCTCCACGATCCGTCGGTGACGGTTCGCAAGCAAGCGGACGATCCTAACGTCCTCGCGGCCGAGGCGGTCGAGACGCTCGTTCCGCTCTGCGTGAAGTGTCACAGCGAGCGAAACGCCCGCTTCCGGCTCGAGAACTCGGCGTCGCTCATCCGCACCTGGACTCCTGTGGGGATGACGAGTGACGTGCGGAGACGACCGGTACCGGTGCAGTCAGGGAGGGCGCGCTGATGGAACGCCGACGTTTTCTAGAGTGTCTCGGCGTCGCGTGTGCCTCTGGGTTGGCCGGCGCGCACGCAGGACGATCTCTCGCGTTCGCGGCCGACGCGGAGGGTACGGATCCGTCGCTCGCGAACGCCCTCGCCTCGACGACACCGACGCCTCCGGTCGTGGATGGATGGGCCCGTAGCGTCTGTGACCTGTGTGGCCTCGGTGATCCGGTCTTTCTCGGCACGTCTGCAGGAACTGTGGCCTCGGCCAAGGGGATCGCGCAGTCGCCGGTCGGGTTCGGTCGTCTTTGCCCGCGCGCAGCGGCGCTCTTCCGCGGCGATCCAGAGCGACGGCTTCGGACTCCGCTCGTACGGCGAGATCCGAGCACGAAGGGCACGGCCGGCGGGCTCGAGCAGGCGACGTGGGACGAGGCGCTCGCCATGGTTGGGGCTCGCATCGGCGAGACACGGAGAGCGCTCGGTGATTCCGGTGTCGCCTTCCTCGCATCGGACGGGGAAACGAACGAGGATGCGTACCTTCTCTCTCGTGTCGCGCGGACCGTCTTCCACACCGACAACGTCGATACCCTGGCGCGCCTGGACGGGCTTCACGCCTACGACGCGTGTCTCGACGTCTTCGGCCTTCCCGGGAATCCGAGCGCTCTGGAGGACATCGACGCAGCCGATCTGATCGTGCTTCTCGGAGCCGACGTGGCGGAGAGTCACCCGGGTCTCTACTACCGAGTCCACGACGCTCGCAAAGCCGGACGCACGAAGGTCGTCGTCATCGACTCCCGCAAGACGCTCGCCTGCGGCGCGGCCGATCTCCACCTTCGCCCGGAGCCGGGTCGCGAGCTAGACACATGGGTGGAACTCGGACAACGGCTGAAGATGCTCGGGGCTGCGCGCGACGCACGTGCAGGCACGGGGGCCGGCCGAGGGTCGAGTGGAGGCCTGAGCGCGACGTTCGGCGCGAGGAGCGGCGGTGGGGGGGCGAATCCCGTAGCCCCGCAAGATCTCGACACCCTAGCCGAGTGGTGGACGGGCGCGCGGGGAGTGTCGACTCTCGTTTCACCCACCGTGCTCTCGGGGCCGACAGGCGCCGTGCTCGCGCGCGCCGTCGCGCGGCTCCATCGTGACAGCGGGCGCTGGGGCACGCCGGGGAACGGGCTCTTCTTCCTTCCACGAGGAGCCAACCCGACCGGTGTGCTGCTCGCTGGGCTCGCTCCGGGGCGCCTTCCGATGACCCGGTCGTCGTCCGACCCGACCGATCGAGACGTGGTAGGCCACGCCTGGGGTGTCGATGCGACGGCACTTCCGATGACTCGAGGTCTCCCTGCGCTCGCGTGGCCCGAAGTGGTCCAGTCGGGACGGATCGGCGCGCTCGTTCTCTTGCGGACGAATCCAGCGGTCGAGATGCCGGCAGCCTCCGCGTGGCGCGCTTCGATGAAACAGGCGTTCGTCGTCTCCGCCTCGAGTCACACTGCGACGGAGACGGAAGCGTTCGCCGATGTCGTGTTGCCCGTCGCGCTCGTGGCTGGCGAATCACGTGGGACGATGATCTCGCTCGGACGCCAGGTCCAGCTGCTCGAACTCGCCACCACTCCGCCTGGCGAGGCGCGCACGATGTCCAACGTGATCGCTGCACTGGCGCTCACTCAGGAAGACGGCAAGGTGCAGGAAAGTGCTCTCCGTCTCTTCGCCGACGATCCCCATCGAGCGGGCGACGAGCTTCGTGCCCTTTCGGCCGGTACGGTCATGGATGTCAGTGGCGTGACTCCGGACCGGCTGCGGACGGAGCTCGGGCCGACGTGGCCGTGTGGCGCCGCGACTGATCCCGGGATGCATCGCCTCGAACCGAGCAGTGGAACACGGGCACGGTTCGACGCAGAGGGGAACGAGCTTCCGCCGTTCGTGCTGCGAGAGCCGGTCTCGGGTGGTGCGGGCGTGGGGAGGGTTGCTTCGCCAAGTAGCGAGTTCTCGACACGTGGCGCATCGTCGCCGAGCGGTACTTCCTCGGCCGACCGTCCGGTGCGGACTCCGGAGCGACCGTTCCTTCTCGTCGGTGGGCCGAGCCGGGAACACTTCCGGTCTCGGATTCGAACCGGGAACACTCCTGATCTCCACTACGACGCGCCCGTGGCTCGTCTCGAGATGCACCCTGCGGACGGGAGCCGTCTCGGCATCGCCGACGGCGATTGGGTGACCGTCTCGTCGCCCCACGGGGGGCTCACGACCCGGGTCTGGCTGGTCGACCGGGTGCTCCCGGGGAATCTGTTCCTGCCCGAACACTACGGATTCCGCTCCGACGTGCAGGGTGGTACTGATGGGATGAAGGAACCGGAGGCGTGCTTCCACCTCGTGACGAGCGGAGCGTTCGATCCGGGCACAGAGACGTCTGCCGGCAACTTGGTTGCCGTGAACGTCGAGCGTGCACGGAGGAAGGACATGCGCGGGCGAGGGCTGGACGACTAGACGGGTTGCTGACAACGTCCCCTCGGGCTCGTCTCAGCAACCTACTGGGCTCACATTGCGTGCAGGTCTGCCCGCCAAACAAGGAGAGTGCGATGTCGGGTCGGTACGAGACGATCGTCGAGATCGGAGAGAAGAAGCTCAGCGCGATCATCCGGACGGACGACGAGGAGCAAGCGCGGCGCGCCATGAATGCTGCGGTCGCCGGTGGATTCCGGATGGTCGAGTTCACCCTCACGACTCCGGGAGCGCTCGGTCTCATCGAGGAGTTCGGCAAGAAGACGCTTCCCGGTGGAGAGAGCCTCCTGGTTGGCGCTGGCACCGTGCTCTCTCGAAAGGACGCGCGTGAAGCGGTCACGGCGGGAGCGAAGTTCCTCGTTTCACCCGTTACCGACGATGAGGTCATCGACGAAGCGGCGGATCTCGACGTACCGTCCATTCCCGGGACCTACACGCCCACGGAGATGTTCATCGCGACCGAACTCGGCGCGGATCTCGTCAAGGTGTTCCCGGCTCCACACGACATCCCGACGTTCGTCCGGCAGGTGCGCGGACCGCTTCCGGAGCTTCGCATCTTCCCTACGGCCGGTGTCGACGAGGAGAACTTCGTTTCCATACTCGAAGCGGGAGCGTTCGGCGTCGGGTTCGTCAGCAGCCTGTTCCGAGCCCCTGAGATCGCGAGTGGTGACTATGGTGCGATCGAAGCAAGGGCCAAGTCGATCCACGCGCGCTTCGCGAAGTGGATGACCGCCCGCTGATCAGTGGCTCTCGTCCTCGATCCGGTACTGTTCGAGCTTCCGGTAGAGCGTCTTCCGATCGAAGCCGAGGATACGGGCCGCCGCGGCCTTGTTCCCCCGGACCGCGCGCAGGGTGCGCACGATGTGCTCCTTCTCCACCTCTGCGATCGGACGGCTGCTGTGCCCCGCGTCCGCGCGGAGTGGGGCCCGATCATGTACGGACTCGGGAAGATCGTCCGGAGTGATCCGTTGGTCCCGTCCCAAGATCAGGCCGCGTTCGATCACGTTCTCCAGCTCGCGAACATTCCCCGGCCATGAGTGGTGCTTGAAGAGTTCGAGGGTATCCGAAGCAACGGTCCAACCGGGCCTGTCGAGGCGGCGTCCGTGTTTGTCGAGGAAGTGAGCGATCAGAGGGACGAGGTCTTCGGGCCTGTCACGGAGTGGTGGGATCTTCACGGTGATGACGTTGAGACGGTAGAAGAGATCGCTCCGGAAGCGTCCCTCCTTTACCCACTGGTCGAGGTCCTGATGCGTAGCAGCGAGGATCCTCACGTTCACGCGAATGGTTGCCGACGCTCCGATCGGTCGCACTTCGCGTTCCTGTAGTGCGCGAAGGAGCTTCGCCTGGAGCGGAAGCGCCATGTCGCCGATCTCATCGAGGAAGAGCGTGCCGCCCTCTGCCTCCTGGAAGAGGCCGCGATGATCCTCCCGCGCATCTGTGAACGCGCCCTTCCGGTGGCCGAATAGCTGACTCTCGAGGAGCGCCTCCGGAATCGCCGAGCAGTTGAGTGCGACGAACGGCCCGTTTGCGCGGGGGCTCTCGGCGTGGAAGGCCCGGGCGATCAGCTCCTTGCCCGTGCCGCTCTCACCTTGAATGAGGATGGGGGAGTCCGATGCCGCGGCACGCGACACCAGGTCGAGCACCCGTCTCATCGAGACGGACTCCGCGACGATTCCCCAACGTCCCTTCCCCATGATCGACTTGAGGTCTTGCAGCTCTTGTCTGAGGCGACGCTCGCGAAGCGCGTTTCCCACCGTGACCAGCAGCTGATTCATCCGGAACGGCTTCGCAACGTAGTGGTACGCACCGGCCTTCATGGTCTCGACCGCCGACTCGATGCTACCGAAGGCGGTGATGACGACGACGGGGAGTTCGGGGTCCCGCGAGCGGATCGCTTCGAGGAGTTCGTCTCCCTTCATCCCCGGCATCTTGAGGTCGGTGACGACGACATCGACCGAGTGACGCAGCACCTGTTCGAGGCCTTCCGCTCCCTCGACGGCGGTGAAGACGCGATACCCCGCTTCGGTGAGCTGCTCGTCGAGCAACATCCGCATGGCATCGTCGTCCTCGACGATCAGCACGGTTCCCGCCGTCTTCTTCATCCTCTGCGTTCCATGCCGACGGCTTCCTCGTTCCTTCGGCTCGACTCCCGAGCCATGCCGTTCGTTTGTCGCGATCCCGACGAGGCGGACGGTCCCGTGACCGGGAGATGGACGCGAACCGTGGTACCTTGTCCGACCTTGCTCTCGATCTCCATCCAGCCTCCGTGTTCCTTGACGATTCCGTACGAGATCGAGAGACCTAGCCCTGTCCCTCGACCGACTTCCTTCGTCGTGAAGAACGGATCGAAGACTCGCTCGATGTGGTGCTGGGCGATTCCGCTTCCCGTGTCCCGGAACTCCAGCTTCACGGTCTCGAGGGTCCGTCCATGTTCCGGGTGGAGTTCGCTTCTGGGTTCGATCGTCACGTCGATCGTACCGCCTTCCGGCATCGCGTCCGAGGCGTTCAAGATGACGTTCAGGAAGACTTCCTGCAAGTGCTCGGCATCCGCACGTACGGCTGGGATAGGTGATACCTCGCGCACGTGGCTCGCGATGTCACGTTCCTCGAGACGGTGGGAGACGAACTCGAGGGTTCGAGCCAGGACGGTAGGCACGGACACCTCGGCCAGGTGCAGCTCGCGGACTCGCGCAAAGTCGAGCATGCTCCGGACGATCCGGGAGATCCGGTCGATCTGCTCGAGGACGATCTCGAGGCTCTGTTCCGCCTGTTCGTTCCCGGCCAGGCGTCGCTGGAGGATCTCGGCGCGTCCAGCGATTACGCCGAGGGGCGTGCCGATCTCGTGAGCCAGCCCGGCGGCGAGCTCTCCCAGGCTCGCGAGGCGTGCGGTGTTCCGGAGATCGGCCTCGATCTTCTGTCGCTCCTCTTGCTCTTCCAGGAGGGAGGCCTGCGCCGCATCGAGTCGGTCACACATCGCGGTGAACTCCGCGGCGAGCCGGTCGAACTCGTCGGACGAAGTACGTGGCATCTCCGGGTGGCGGCCCAGCCCCACGTTTCGGAATCCACTCGCAAGCGCGTCGATCGGACGCGTCACTACGAAACGCGTGACGAGCGAGATCACGCCGGCGGTTGCGAGGATCATGGCTCCGGTGAGAAGTGCGATGCGGGTCCATGAGCTCCGGAGATCCTCTTCGATGAACGACTCGAGCTGGATCACCTGCACCGCGCCGAGCAGGCTTCCGTCCGGACCCAGGAGTGGATTGAGGAACGAGACGACCGGCTCCTCGTCCACGCGCCGACGAACCTCGAGCGGATCGCGTGTCGTGAGTACGGTCTCGAGCTGTGCCTCGTGTGCGAACGGGTGCGACTCGAGCTCCGTCGACTGGTAGCGGATCTGGCCATCCCGGTCGAAGAGCCGGACGCCGAAGATCCGCTCGTATCCGGTGATCGCGTCGACGAGGTCTCGAACGTCTTCCAGCTGCCGATCGCGGAGGGCGTCCTCGATCGAGTACTGCACCGTCCTCGAGATCGCGCGGCCCTCCCGCGCGAGTTCGTCCCGGAGTCGGTGGCTGCTCGAGCGGCCGTCGAGGTATCCGAAGAGTGCGAAGAGGAACACCATCGGGACGGCGAGCGAGAGGAATAGTTTTGTCCCGACCTTCATCCCCGCCGTCCTCGAGTAGTGACTGACTGCCGACCTCTGCACGCTCTTGGCGCACGGCAAGGATGCGATGAGGCTCCGAGCCATCGGCAGCGCCGCGCGATGCGGCGCTGCCCAGTAGTCTGACCCGGACGGCCGGCGGGGTCACGTGTCGTCTGCCGGCAACTACGTGCCGACCAGGAGTCCGGCCGCTCCCTGCTCCAGCGGCGAGCTAGCGTCGGTTGCGAGCCGGACTCCGGCGGCGAAACGGCGCGAGCCTGCAGGGAGACCTGCCGAGGGTCAGCGGCTGGCCTGTCCTTGCGCCTTCCGCGCGAAGTGGACGCGGCGGTTCTGCGCCCACGCAGACTCGTTGTGTCCCATCGCAGCCGGCCGTTCCTCGCCGTACGAGATCGTCGAGATCCGGGACGACTCGACCCCGTAGCTCACGAGGTAGTCCTTCGCGGCGCGGGCCCGGCGATCACCCAGTGCGAGGTTGTACTCCACGGTGCCGCGCTCGTCGCAGTGCCCTTCCAGCGTCACCTGGGTACCGATCTCGCCCATCAGGACCTTGCCGTTGGAGCTCAGAACCGTCATGGCCTCACTGCGGATCTTCGACTGGTCGTAGTCGAAGTAGATGTCGGCGAGCTGGGCAGGCGCGGTCGGTTCCGAAGTGCTCGGGGCCGTCGTCTCCTGGCGCGGAGTCGCGGTCGCGGTCGACGTCGGTTCGACTTCCGGCACCTGGACAGTCTTCTTGCTGCACGCGCTCGTTCCGAGCAGCGCTAGTGCGGCAAGAGTGAGTGCGAACTTCTGCTGGGAACCGAGAAACATGAGGCCCTCCCATCCTAGGGGTCGGAAGCTGACAGCAACGGGCGGCCAGACGATTCGACCAGCCGCGGGGAGCGGTTCGGCCGCTTCCATGACGATGTGTATGGAACCACGATGCCAACCCCGGGCCGATCACAGGTCCCATCCATGGTTCACCGGGTCTAGCGCCGTAAGCGCCACTGCAACAGGGAGCTAGCAGACAGTCTGAGTTTGTTCGAAGCGTGAGTCGCGGCCCTTCTCGGCGATCTGTTCGGCGCGCCGGAGTGGGGCGAAATGCCCCAGGCGCGGCATGAGGGGACAGCCAGCGAGTGAAGAGTGGGGCGTTCCTCCCCGGGTGACCGCGCGGTGATGCCCTTGCCGACGCTCCACCCTCAGGAATCGGCGCCGTCCGGACGATAGGACTGGATGGAAGCAACGACTGGGAGATCGTCATGCCCCTTTGGTCCGTCGCCGTTGGTCTCGTTCTTCTCTCGTGTCTGGTCGTATCGTTCACCATCTGGCAGTCCGTGCTCCAGTTGGCTTCACCAGACCTCCGGCTCGACCGGGTGGCGCGACACGAGCGTCCCGAAGAGTGGGATGTAGCGGAGCAGGTCGCCCCGTGGGCGGTTCGGAAGGGGTTCGACTTCCTCGGTGCCTTCCAGCTGCGCATGCAGTCGGAACCGTTGGCCTTCGCGTGGAGACGCGGAGACTCGTCGGAGTTCCTCTGCCAGTATCAGGTCGGCGGCCAGGTGCAGTACGACATCGTCTCCATCTTCGCCCCGCAGATCGGACTCACCACCGCGTCTACCAAGGACACGTTTGCATTGCCGCAGCCGCCCGGCGCCTGCGTGCAGGCATTCCCAGGACAAGACCTCGAACAGCTTTGGGAACGGCACGAGGAATCGAGGAGCGAGTTCGTCCGTGTCTTTGGTGACCCGAATGTTCCGCAGGACGGGTTCGAGGGGTTGGTCCTCGGAGCGCTCAAGCGACAAGCTGCGTACGTCCAGTCGATTCCGTTCTGGCAGCTGCGGGGACCGTGGTGGTTCTTCGTCGAGCGTGATCGGAAGAAAGACCGCCTCGCATCCGAAGCGTACGACCTCGAGTGGATCGCGACGAACGTCGGTACGGGAGAGGCTCCGAACGCGGCTGCCTCCGCGGGGCATGGCTCCTCGAGTCCGTCGTCGACATCGATGGCCAAGGGCGACGTTTCCGAGGCCGCTCAGCGCCGTCACGCTTGAGGCGGCGCTGATGCCCGCTCGGACACGGCCGAAGTCGAGTTCCTAGCACTCCGCTCGCGCGAGAGCTGCCCTGGCTCGATCCGCAACGGCGCCTCAGCCTCGTCTCTGCTCTCGCTCCCGGAACACGCCCGCCACGCCGAGAA
The DNA here is from genome assembly GCA_020633975.1 of Candidatus Eiseniibacteriota bacterium. Taxonomy (GTDB): domain Bacteria; phylum Eisenbacteria; class RBG-16-71-46; order CAIMUX01; family CAIMUX01; genus JACKCR01. The sequence goes on from JACKCR010000004.1 coordinate 288,848, forward strand.
GTACGAGTGCGGTTCCGCCTATCGTCCAGCGTGTGATCGACTCGTGCAGGATCCACCAACCCAGGAATGCCGCGACGACCGGATTGACGTACGCGTAGGTCATCACCACCTTCGCCTTTAGGATTCGGAGTGCCTTCACGAACGAGGTGAAGGCCAGGAGCGATCCGAACACGACGAGATAGCCCCACGCGATCCAGGCATGTCCTTCGGGCTCCGGCACGGGTTCTCTCGTGAGGAGTGCGATCGCGACGAAGAAGAGGCCCCCGGTCAGCTGCTGGTAGCTGCTCGACATCTCTGGTGACAGCCGCACGGGTCGCCGTTGCTGCAGGATCGATCCGATGCCCCAGCTGAACGGCGCGAAGAAGAGCGCGACGATCGGCAAGAGGGTAGCGCCCTTCGCCTCCATCATGCTCGGTGCGCTGATCACCGCGATTCCCGAGAACCCCACCAGCAGCGAGAGCGCGAGGAGAGGAGACGGTCCCCGTCGATCGAGGACCGCTTCGAACACCGCGACCCAAAGAGGAAGCGCGCCGACGAGCAGGGCCGCGTAGACCGAATCGACTCGTTGCGACGCCCAGACGACCGCACCGTTCCCACCGACCCAGAGGAGGGCGGCCGATCCGATCAAGGTCTGCCATTCCGCACGCGTAGGGCGAAGCCGAGTGCGGCGCAGTGCTCCCCAGCACCAGAGCAGACTTCCCGCGACGAGGACTCGACTCGCCGCCATCCAGAACGGTGGGAACCCCGAGCCTTCACGGACCGCGACGCGGATCGCGAGGTAGGTGCTCCCCCAAACGAAGTAGACGACGAGCAAGTGGAAGACACCGGCCAAAGGAAGTTGCGTGCCGGGAAGGGTCCGAACGGGGGACGACGTGGAGACCTCGTGCATGTGGTCTGCTCCTCGGGTGAAGCGCGGAGCCTAGCAGAGGCGGGTTCGGCTTGGATCTCCCGAGTCGATGCCGGGTCCGAAAGCGACGCTCCCGGGAGAGCACATGGTCGGTGCTTTCCCGGGAGCGTGTCGTAGCAACAAGGGGCCCGATCCGGGTTGGATCCCGGCCGTGCGGGCGCCCAGGGGATCAGGCGATCGTCACATCCTTCGACAGGTAGACGTCCTGGATCGCGTTCAGCAGTTCGACACCTTCCTTCATCGGGCGCTGGAACGCCTTCCGTCCGCTGATGAGTCCCATGCCTCCCGCACGCTTGTTGATGACGGCGGTGGTGACGGCCTCGGCCATGTCGCCCTGTCCTGAGGACGCTCCGCCCGAGTTGATGAGGCCGGACCGGCCCATGTAGCAGTTCGCTACCTGCCAACGCGTCCACTCGATCGGATGGTCGGGACAGAGTTCGCTGTAGACCCGGTCGTGCGTCTTGCCGAACCCGATCGCCTTGTAGCCACCGTTCGACTCGGGCAGCTTCTGCTTGATGATGTCTGCCTGAATCGTCACGCCGATGTGGTTGGCCTGGGCCGTCAGGTCTGCAGCGGTGTGGTAGTCGGTACCGCCCTTCTTGAAGTCCGGGTTCCGGAGGTAGCACCAGAGGACGGTGAAGAGACCCATCTCATGGGCCTGCTGGAACGCCTCGGAGATCTCTTCGATCTGCCGACGGGATTCGTCCGATCCGAAGTAGATCGTCGCACCAACTCCAGCGGCACCCATGTCGAACGCTTGCTCGACGCTCGAGTAGAGAGTCTGGTCGTGTTGGGCCGGATAGGAGAGGAGCTCGTTGTGGTTGATCTTCACGATGAACGGGATCCGGTGCGCGTAGCGTCGCGACATCGAGCCCAGGACACCGAGGGTGGAGGCGACGGCGTTGCACCCACCTTCGATCGCGAGCTTGATGATGTTCTCGGGGTCGAAGTAGATCGGGTTGGGTGCGAACGACGCGGCGCCCGAATGCTCGATCCCCTGGTCGACCGGGAGGATCGAGACGTATCCGGTTCCGCCCAGTCGTCCTCGGTCGAACACGGACTGGAGACTCCTGAGGACGGTGTTCGGGCGGTCCGAGTGGATCCACACTCTTTCCACGAAGTCCGGCCCCGGAAGATGGAGGTCCTGACTGGAGATTCCCTTCGCCTTGTACTCCAGGAGGGAGCTGTTCTCCCCCAGCAGAGATTGGATTCGCTCGATCATTTGCCAGCTCCTTCTGTTTCCGTCGACTCCTGTCCGCCGTTGCCTTCGCCTGGGGTAACGACGGTGATCGTTCGCTTCGGAGGCTCTGGTAGCTCGACGTCGGCACCCAGCGCCTGAAGTTTGTGCCCGTACTCGAGCACCCTCGGGGCCTCCTTGAACGCCTCGAAGAGCTGCTCGATCGCTTCCTGCTTCTTCCCCCGGAGGATCAAGATGTCGGCGAGAGTATCCCGTGCGTTCGCCTTGTCCTCGGGCTTGGTGTATCCCTTCACCGCTCCACGGGCCCAGCCTTCGGCCTCCTCCAACTCGATCTCCTGAGTCCGGCACCACCAGGCTACGTTGTTGAGGGCATCGGGATCAGTCGGCCACCCGGAGTACCGAGTTTGGTAGGCCTTCACGGCGCCGGCCGCGTCGTGGGCCAAGTAGAGCAGGCGGTACGGTTCGAGTCGATTCGCGGCCTGCTGGATGTTCGGTGCGGACGACTGCTCCGCCCTCTTCAGCGCCGTCGCGAGGAACGGAGCCACACGCTCGGCGTCCGGAGAACCTTCGGTGACTCCGATGAGGATCGACGCGACGTTGAGGTGTTCCTCGTCGGAGTCGTTCTGGGCGAGGACTCCGGTGGCTGCGCTCTCGAGCTTGTCGAACGAAACCTGGCCCGCAGCGTATCCGCTCGCCGCGGCGTCGAACGACTCGGCGCGGAAATCGAAGGACGGGTTCAGCTCGACCGCCTTCTGGAAGGCGTCGTACGCGCCTCCGAAGTTTCCGGTGGAGGCCCAGAAGAACCCGAGAAGCGCCGCGTCGTCTGCGGTGGGTGTCTTCTCGTAGCGGTCCAGCCTGTCCACGACCGTCGTGTTGGAACGCAGTCCGCCGTTGAGGTTCTGGAGGAAGGCAACGGGGGCCCACCCCTTCCACTGGTGGAGGGGGCCTCGGTCCGGGTCGTAGAGCACGAAGGTCGGAGTCGCCTTCACTTCGTGCATCTGGCCGACGAACTTGCCCTTCCCGCCTCCGACGTCGATCGAGGTGAAGACGAGTCCCGCGAGCGCTTCCTTGATCGCCGGGTCCGGCACGGTCTGCTCGTAGAACAGCTTGGTGAACGGACATTCCGCTGTTCGGAAGAGCACGAGGAGCGGCTTCTTTTCTGCCCGGGAGGCCTTCTTGCCGTCTTCCAGGTCGGTGTAGGGATGGGCGGGAGTCCCGTCTCCGGTCGTTCCCGCCGAAGCCTGCGCCATGGTTGCCTGGGCCCACATCACGGAGATGGAAAGGGCGGCTAGGCATGCGAGCACGAACGAACGTCTTGGTCTGGTGAGCTGTAGCATCACGCGAGTATACACGAGAAAAGGCGTCCCCCGAGAGGGACGCCTTCTCCGTTCGATTGGGCCATCTCGATTCGGGCCCTTAGGTTCGGGGCTACTGCTTGGCGGCCAGGAGTTCCTGAAAGCGAGCGAGCTGCTTCTTATAGAACTCGCTCTCCGGATCCTGAGCGATGGCGAGCTTCGTCAGCTCGACCGCCTCCGCGCAGTTCGCCAGGCTGTTGCAGATCTCGGCCAAGGTGTCGAGGATCTGCGCCTTCTCCTTGCCCTCCGGAGCGAGCTCGACGCCCTTCTCCGCCAGCACCTTCGCGTTCTCGAGGTCTACCTGGTTCTCGAATGCCCACCAGGCGTAGCTGTTGAGCTGACCCGCGTCGTCCATCCAGCCTTCGGGCATGGAGGCCTTCTTCAGGTCCACCGCCTTCTGCGGGTTCTTCTCCACATAGAGCGCGTAGGTCGGGAGGAGTCGTGTTCTCGACTTCTGGACGGACTCGTCCGACGAATCGGCCGTCCGCTCCACGGCCGTCTTGATGTACGAGACCGCCATGTCGTTGTCATCGGCCTGCTTGGCAGCGTAGGACATCATCTGTCCGACCTGAATGATCTCCATCCCATCCGTGGACGAGGCGAGGACCGCGTCGGCAGCCTTCTTCGTCCGGTCGATTCCGAACCCCTCGGCGTTGCGGCGGCCCGCGGAGAACGTCGCGTCGAAGATCTCGTACGCGTAGGTCTTCTCCGGATCGAGCTCACCGGCCTTCTCGTAGAATCCGACCGCCGATCCGTACTCACCCATCGACTCGTCGTACCGAGCGAGCTTCACTGCGTCGGCTGCCTTCGGGCTCTTCGAGAACCGCTCGCGCTTCGCAGACACCGTAGAGAGGTCAGCGAGCGACTCGTCCAGCATCTCTTGGAGCATCGGCTTGGAGTAGCCCATCCACCGGTCGATCGGCTGGACTTCTGCGTTCGCCATCACGAAGGTCGGGTAGCCCTGGATCTTGTAGGACTTGGCTAGTTCGATTCCTTCGCCCTTCTCTGCATCCACTTTGTGGAGCACGACCGAGGAGAGCATCTTCTGAACGTCAGCATCTTCGTTCACCGCACGGGTGAACTGCTTACAGGCGCTTCACCACTCGGTATAGAAGTCGAGGAGGAGTGGCTTCTGCTGCTCTGCAGCGGCCGCGCGAGCGGCCTCGAGCGATTCGTACCCGGCCTGGGCCGCAGTCGCCGCGAGGAGTGCGGTGACGGCGCCGAGAAGGACCGGCTTCATCAGAATCTTCATAATGCGCAGGTTCCTTTCGAGTCCGATCCCTCGCGGCACTCCGGCATGAGCCGCTGTCGACAGAATCGGATCGGTGTGGTTCTACCCCGGAGACACTCTCCGAGACGCAGTTTCGGTCGCTCCTGTTCGAACGACTCGCCGTCCGGGACGCTCTCCCTTCCCGAAGGCTGCTGCGGAGAATACAACAAAGAAGCCTCGAGCGTGACGAGACGGGCGAGATCCCTCGGCGCGCTGGCGAAGGATCCCAGACGAAGAGTGGGTGATTGGAGAGGGATCTACGAATGATCGTTCGGTGACTTCACTTGACCCTCCCGCTTTGGGGGCTATTCTACCCGCTTCGCGAAAGCTCACGGCCGCCGAGTCCCTACGGCCGGGCCAGGGCTTTGGGACGTCCACACACGATTGGAGATTGGGAGGAATCGTTCAGATGAGACGGATGCTACTGGTGGCTGCGCTCGCCGTGTTCTGGACCGGAACGGCATCGGCCGAGATCGACACGGACGCGGGGAGCCGGAGCGTGCTCTTCTCGTTCAGTGGCCTCTCCGAGCTGGGGGCCGGTTCCTACGATCTGGGTACGACGCCTTCGCTTCCTAGCGGTGGGGAAGGGACGAGGCTGACCACTGCCGGGATCGGCTTTCGGAAGTTCCTCGCCAACGGTCTCGCCATCCGCCCCGGACTCACACTAGGGTTCGCGAGCAACAAGACGGAGTTCGACAACAGGGAAGTGACGGAAAGCGGTTCCGCCTTTGGTCTCAGCGCGGTTCTCGAGAAGCACTATCACCAGCCCGGTGCCCGGATTGCGCCGTATCTCGGCGTCGGCGCCGGACTCGGTGTCGCGAGCGGTTCCGCCAAGGTCGACTTCAAGGACGGCGCGTTCGAGGACCGCGAAGACAAGTCGAGTGGCTTCGGACTCGGCGTGTTCGGTGCTCTCGGGTTCCAGGCCGAAGTGTTCGACGGCGCCAACCTCGGGGCGGAGTACCGGCTCGGGTTGGCCTTCAACTCGGGATCGATCGAGCCGGACGGCAGCGACAAGATCGACACGTCTTCCTTCGGGATGGGAATCAGTACGGCGTCGTTCTTCCTCTCCGTGGATCTGGACTAGCGGTCCCGCTAGAGTGACGACGGGATGCGCCTCCGGTATGGAATGGATCCATGCCGGAGGTTTCCGCATGGACGGGACCTCGTCGCTCTGGGGGGATCGTGAACCTCTTCGACAGACTCCTCGGGTCACCTGCTGCCGCGGACCGTCCGCTGCTTCGCACGCCGGACGGTGAGGTTCTCTCCTACGGTGATCTCGATCGGCTCTCCTCGCGCTTCGCCTGGGTGCTCCATGCTCGCGGCGTCCGACCGGGAGACCGTGTGGCGGTCCAGGTGGAGAAGACACCGGAGGCACTCGCGCTCTACCTGGCCGTACTGCGAGCTGGCGCCGTCCACCTTCCGCTCAACACCAGCTACACCGAGCGGGAAGTCGCCTACTTCCTGGAGAACGCGTCGCCCAAGGTCTTCGTCTGTTCGACCCCGCGCAGGTCCGAGTACTCGAACGACGACCCCGACGTCGATAAGGCGTCTCCAGCGCCGGTGACTGGGCAGCCGCGCGTCCAGTTCCTCACACTGGGAGGAGACGGGGACGGAGGTCTCCTACGCGAGTCGAGAACGCAGCCGGACCGCTTCCCGACAGTGGGACGATCGCCTTCGGATCTCGCCGCGATCGTGTACACCTCGGGAACGACCGGACGTCCCAAGGGAGCGATGCTGACGCATCAGAATCTGCTCGCGAACGGCGAGGTTTTGAGGGAAGCATGGCGGTTCACGGAGCAGGACGTCCTGCTCCACGCGCTGCCGATCTACCACGTCCACGGCCTGTTCGTCGCGATCCACACCGTCATGCTGAGCGGCGCGTCTCTGCTCTGGCTCCCCAAGTTCGACGCGGACGTCGTCGTGAATCTCTTGCCCGAGTCGACGGTGTTCATGGGCGTCCCGACTTACTACTCGCGCCTTCTCTCTCATCCCGACCTTCGTCCGGAGCTCGTGCACGGCATGCGCCTCTTCACTTCGGGATCGGCTCCGCTGTCTCCAGAGATCCATCGGGAGTTCTCGAGGTGCACGCGACACGACATCCTCGAGCGCTACGGAATGACGGAGACGGGGATGATCACCTCGAATCCCTATTGCGGCGAACGGATCCCGGGAACGGTAGGTCCGCCGCTCCGCGGAGTCAGCGTACGTATCGCGGATCCCGAATCAGGCGCCGAGTTGGCCGATGGCGAAGTCGGAAGCATCGAGGTGCGCGGAGAGAACGTGTTCACCGGCTATTGGAAGATGCCCGAGGTGTCGCGTAGCGAGTTTCGTGAGGACGGATTCTTCATCACCGGGGACATGGGACGGATCGACGAACGCGGCTACGTCTCGATCCTGGGCCGTGGAAAGGACCTCGTGATCAGCGGCGGACTGAACGTGTATCCGAAGGAAGTGGAGGACGCGATCGACGCACTTCCCGGTGTCGCGGAGAGCGCCGTCATCGGAGTGCCCCATCCCGACTTCGGAGAAGCGGTCGTCGCGGTGGTCGTTCCTGCGGCATCCGGTCCGACGGCATCCGACTCGGCGGTGCAGATGCCTACGGGACGCGCGACCTCGAAGCAATCGGAGACTCCGAGCGAGTCGCTGGTGCCGACCGAGTCGAGAAGTCCAAACGCGTCGCAAACGGTCGCCGGTAAGGGAATCGTCGACGCGCTCCGGGCAGACCTCGCAGCCTTCAAGCTACCCAAGGCCGTAGTCTTCCTCGACGAGTTGCCGCGCAACTCGATGGGCAAGGTCCAAAAGAACCTGCTCCGAGACTCGTATCGCGATCTCTTCGTCGGGTGACGTCGCCACGCAGAATCACTCGAGGTTCAGCTCTTGACTGTGCGAACCGACCGACTCCGAGTCCGCGCCACTCCACGCTGCAGATCACTCCGCGTAGAGCGTGAGATCCGTCCCGACCCGATCCGCCATCTGGAGACAAGTCTGGAAGTCCGGGTGACGGACGACGAGGTAGCCATCACTCGTGAGTGACCTGCGGAAACTCTTCTTCGCCGCGCCGATGGGCGAGAGCTGTACGGCGGCGACGTGCGATCCAAACTCGCTCATCAGGTGGTCCAGCCCCTCGATGCGAGAGATCGCTCCTTCTCCGATCGCGCGCTTGAAGATGATCGCGGCGTTCCACTTCCGATCGATCGGCTGGCTGAACCGGCCGTGACAGACCGCTTCGGCCCATCCGCGGAAAAGGTCGATGTCGCAGGTGTAGTTCATGAGGTCCACGGTCCGTCCGCCCGGAGGACGCGCGCCGATCTCGCCGAAGACCGCTTCGCCATCGGGCTTCCGGTACCACTCCATGTGCGTGAATCCCGTCCGGAACCCCAGTGCCTTGAGCACCGCCTTTCCCATCCGGACGCCATCGGAGATCGACTCGTGTTCCAAGTTTCGGAGCGCGATCGTCTGCGGGGAGATCCACTCGATCGTCTGGATCTGGAGCGCGCGAGGCCTGTAGAGGAAGACGTTCGAGAATGCGATCTCACCGTTGATGCAGACGGTGTCGAACGTCATGTCGTCGCCTTCGATGAACTCTTCGACGCTCACCTCGGGGACGTGACCCAGTGCGGGGAAGATGTTCTCGAGTTCTTCGCGATTGTTGATCCGGTAGGTGTCCTTCGCCCCTGCTCCTGCGATCGGCTTGACGACGAGCGGATAGCCGACGATCTCCTCGGCTGCGTGGCGAACACCGTCCGCGGTCGTTGCCCGTGCGTGACGTGGCGTGCGGATGCCGTGCTGGTCCAGCACCTGCTTCATCGTCTCCTTGTCCCGGAAGGGGAGGGTCTCCTGCACGGTCATTCCGGGAAGACGGAGCATCTCGCGGATCTTCGCGGCGAGGATCATCCCGGGTTCCCACAGGCACTCGACGACGTGGATCTCCGTTTGGGTCGCGATCTTCCGAACTTCGTCGATCACGGGGCCCTCGTCCCAGAGACTTCCCACCCGGACATAGGCGGACAGCGCCTTCTGTGCACGGTCGGGGAGCGCACCCAGCGGTTGGTCACCGATTCCGATGACGTTCGCTCCCACCGAAGCGAGTCCTTCGGTGAAGAACGGCATCTCCGCGGGGAAGCCGGGGGAGATCATGAGGACGTTCACTCTGATGGACTCCTTTGGGTGCAACCATTGGGTGCTGCCGTCTCAGGCGCCGCCCCGAAAGGGGCCGACCGCGCACGGCGACGTCTGTTGGACGCTCCGGATTCTAACGCAAGTCCGACGAGGTGGGGAGGGCGCGGTGGGTGCGGTGGGTTTGGCGCGCGGACGCGGGCGATCGGTGCGTGGCATTCCGTGGGCTTGGCGGGCTCGGCGCCGCCCGCTCCGGGGACCCGGCGGCGCCGACGTTTCCAATTCGGATCAGCGCGAGGTGGCCGGTATCGCCACCTTGGCCAGGGCCTGTTCCAGGTCGTCCCGGAGATCCTCGAACGCTTCGCATCCCACGGAGACCCGAATCAGGTCGTCACGGATCCCTGCTTCCATCCGCTCCTCTCGCGGAAGCGACGCGTGGGTCATCGACGCAGGGTGTTCGATCAGGGTTTCGATGCCACCGAGGGAGACGGCGAGAACCATCAGTTCCACGGAGTCGATCATGGTCTTCGCCCCTTCGAATCCACCGGTAACCCCGAACGAGATCATGGCGCCGGGGCCCGCCATCTGCGCTTTCGCGAGATCATGTTGGGGATGGGACGCGAGTCCAGGATACGAGACCCACTCCACCTTGGGGTGTGCGTCGAGCCACGTCGCGAGCTTCTCCGCCGTAGCCATCGCTCGATTCACTCGTAGCGACAGCGTCCGGATTCCCCGCAGCACGAGCCACGCCTGGTGGGGATCCATGGTCCCGCCGAGTGAGCGGAGAACGCCTTCGATGCGTGTGTGCGCTTCCCGGTTCGACGATACGATGATCCCCGCGACCACGTCGCTGTGCCCGTTGAGGTACTTCGTCATGCTATGGAGGACGACATCCGCGCCGAGACGCAGCGGCTTCTGGAGGATCGGAGAGGAGAACGTATTGTCGACGACGAGCAGAGCTCCGCAGTCGCGTGCGAGGTGGCCACACGCGGCGATATCCGTGATCTTGATCGTCGGATTGGCCGGGCTCTCGACGTAGATCATCTTCGTGTTCGGCCGGATCGCCCGACGCACCGCGGCGATGTCTTCGGTTGGGACGAAGGTCGACTCGATCCCGAACCGCGTGAGGTGTTTCTCCGCAAGTCCGCGGGTGGGGCCGTAGACGGCGTCGGTACCGACGACGTGGTCACCCGCACTGAGCAAGCTGAGGAACACGGTCGAGACCGCGGCCATTCCACTCGCCGTCGCGAGGCCTCCGTAGCCCTCCTCGAGTTCGGCGACGCACTGCTCGAGCGCGTGGGTCGTCGGGTTGCCGAGCCGCGTGTACATGTATCCGGGATCGCGACCCGCAAACCGAGCGGCCCCTTCGTCGGTGTTCTGGAAGGAGAAGGTGGAGCTCTGATAGATGGGGACGGACACGCCTCCGTGTAGAGGGTCCGGTTCGGGACCAGCGTGGACCACCTTGGTTTCCGGTCGCATCTTCGGGCTCGAGGTCATGGCTCCCTCCTTTGAGGTTACGTTTGTCGCTCACAACCGTACCTGATGTCTGACCGGCTGACCGCCCAACTCTCCTTATGCTGTCGCCTCGTCCGGGTTCTTGTCGGATGGGGGCACGTATTCTGTAAGTACTTGCAAGGAAATTGGTTGTGATCTCGTACCGCGGACACGTCTGGGTGGCAGCCATCGCTCGACATTGGACTGCCGAACGCCCGAAACGTCGCGCATAGGTCGGAGGAATGGATCTCAGCTGCTTCCAGCGCTACATTTTGGGTAGGAGGATCCCCTTACGGATCAACGTCTTGTCAGAGTGACCCTTCCGGACGATCATATGTAGTAAGTGAACGCTTACTTAGAGAGGCGCCATCTTTGAAACGCCAGGCCACCACGAATGCTGTCACTTCCCCGAACGGCGCCAAGAAGCGCCTCTCTGGGGAGGACCGCCGGGCTCAGATCCTCGATGTCGCGGGCACCGTGTTCGCCGAAGAGGGCTTTGCCGGCGCGAAGATCCGGCAGATCGCGAAGGCGTGTGGAGTCACCGAAGCGCTTCTCTACCGGTTCTTCCCAAGCAAAGAGGTTCTCTTCCAGGAGACGCTGGGCGCGAAGGTCGCTGCTGCAGATGTTCAGTCCTTCCTCGACACCCTCCCCAACGACCTGACACTCGAGGAAGTGTTCGGCCGGGTCGCCCGGCGGATCCTGGAGGTTGGAATCGGAGACGAGATTCTCCACAAGCTGCTTCTGGCCGCGTCGCTATCTGGCGTGCCCGAAACGCGGAGTCTCTACGTCACGTGGAGACTTCCGTACATCGAGTTCCTCCAGCAGATCGTTGCCCGAGGAGTCGAGCGCGGTGAGCTCCGACCGGTCGATCCTCTACTCACGGCCCGGGCGTTCGTCGGACTCGTCATGGACTGCGTGATCAGCTGTCACCTCTGGAACGACGCCGGAGAGTCCGTCCTCGAGCCGGATGCACTGATCAGCAACAACGTTCCCACCTTCGTTCGCGGGTTGCGCCGAGAAGACGACTGACGCGGGGAGTTACCGCAGCCCGCTAGGTTGCCTTCCCGACCTCTCGTCGCCGGAAGCAGTCGACGATGTGATCGTTGACCATCCCCGTCGCCTGCATGTGCGCATAGACGATGGTGGGGCCGACGAACTTGAAGCCGCGCTTCTTGAGGTCCTTGGAGATCGTCTCCGCGAGTTCGGTCTTGGCGGGAATCTCCCCAAGCGACGCCCATCGATTCTGGATCGGCTTGCCACTGGGTAGGAAGCTCCAGATGTAGCGGTCGAAGGTGCCGAACTCCTTCTGCACCGCGAGGAACGCCTTGGCGTTCGTCACCGCGGACTCCACCTTGAGTCGGTTGCGCACGATGCCGGGATCTTCGAGCAGCTTTGCGATCTTCTTCGCGTCGAACCGTGCCACGCGAATCGGATCGAAGTCGGCGAACGCCTTTCGGTACGCCTCGCGCTTGCGCAGGATCGTGATCCAGGAGAGACCGGCCTGCGCGCCCTCGAGGAGGATGAACTCGAACAGCTTCCGGTCATCATGAACCGGCACGCCCCACTCTTCGTCGTGGTAGGCGACGTAGAGAGGATCCGTTCCGCACCACTCGCAGCGCTTCTTCTCTCGTGGCATTGCGTTCCTTCCCATGCCATCGCGGCTTGTGAGGCCGACCCTTGATTCCGGTTCGCGAGGCCGATTCGGGCCGCCGTGCCGAATCTCAGCTGATCCGATCCATCATCCACCCGAGGACTTCGTCGTACCAGACCTGAGAGTTGGCAGGCTGCATCACCCAGTGTCCTTCGTCCGGGAAGAAGAGGAACCGAGACTCGACTCCCATCACCTGGAGCGCGGTGTACATCCCGATGCCTTCGGACTCGGGGCACCGATAGTCTTTGCCTCCCTGCACGACGAGCGTGGGAGTCTTGAAGTTCGAGACGTGGAGATGGGGACTGAACTTCTGGAACGCCTTTCGATTCTCGTGGGGAAGCCCGCCGTGCTCGTGTTCGTCGAACCAGAGTTCTTCGGTGGTATAGGCCATCGTCTCGGCGTTGAAGATTCCGTCGTGGGAGACGAGAGCGCGGAAGCGATCGGAGTGTCCGCAGATCCAGTTGATCATGAACCCACCGAAGCTCGCTCCGGCCGCAGCGATCCTCTTTGGGTCGAGGTACCGGTTCGCAGCGAGGAGCGCGTCGAGCCAGTTCATGATGTCGTCGTAGCAGCGGCCTCCCCAGTCTCCGGAGATCTGATCGGTGAACTTCTGCCCATAGCCGGTCGAGCCGCGAGGGTTGACGAAGGCGACACAAGCGCCCTGCGACGCGAAGTGCTGGGCGTTCCAGCGATAGTGGAAGTCGTCACCGAACGCGCTCTGCGGACCGCCGTGGATCAAGAAGACGAGCGGGTACTTCCTCTTCGGGTCGAACCCGGCGGGATGGATGAGATACCCGTGGATCGGAGTGCCGCCCGCGCCCGGGGCCCAGAAGTCGACGGCATCCTGAAGCGTCGTCTTGGCGAGAGCGCGGCGTGAATCCGTGAGAATCTCGATTTCGGGAACGATCCGTTCCGGAGTCCCGAGGGACCAGCCCTTCTTGGCGAGTTCCGCCTTCACCGGCTCCGGTGTGTCTACGGATGGCGCGCGGCCCTCTGTGAGCTGCATGCGGGCGATCTCGGCCGGCATGTTCGTGCTCTGCACGGTAACGAGTAGCTCCGGACGTCCGGGAACCGGTGCGACCGACCCGATCATCACGCCGGACGTGAGTTGCCGAAGAGTGCGGCTCGAGGAATCGTAGCGATACACCGACTGGCGGCCGAGATCCTGCGCGACGAACACGATCTCCGAATCCGATAGGAACTCGAACCCCTGCGGGCTGCGGTCGAACGACTCGAGGTGCACCGAGGTCTCGCGGGAGCTCCGGTCGTACACCTTGACCCGATTCCGGTCCGCTTCGTAGACGGGTACGTCCATCGCGAGGTAGAAGACGTGCCGTCCGTCAGGGGAGAACTTGGGATGGGTGTCGCAGGCGTCCGAGGTGGAGATGCACAGCGGCTCGCCCTTCGGCTTGATCCCGCCGAGCTTCTGGATGAAGACGCAGTTGTTCGTGGAACGAGCAACGACTTCGTCCGGGTTCATCACATATGCGATCTCGTCCGATCTGGGACTCCATGCGATGTCGCAACCGGAGCCGAGCGAAACAGGGGGCGCGTCACAATCGAACGGCGTGAGATCTGCCATCCTGCCCGACTTGAGATCGACGACGTGGACATGCTTGCGATGACGGTTCCTCCACTCGTCCCAGTGGCGGAAGAGCAGCCCATTCGTGATCTTCGCCGAGGACTTGGGATGAGCGAGTCCGTGGATCTCGGCGTTCGTCGGCGCCTTGGACGGGTCGTCCTTGCTCCTTTTCGCGGCGAAGTCAGGGGAGACGACTACGGAGCGCACGAACGCGATGCGAGTTCCATCTGGTGACCAGACGGGGCTGCTCACACCGCCGTAGCCCGAGGTGATCTGGCGCGCTTCTCCTCCATCCAACCGCAGGGTCCAGAGCTGCGCACCGTCGTTGCCCCTCGTGCTGACGAACGCGATCTCGGTGCCATCGGGTGACCATGCGGGATCCGAGTGTTCCCCCGGGCCGGGCGTGAGCTCGGCTACCTCGTCAGTGTCTAGGTCGAGACGGAAGAGGGTGCGATGGATCTTGTTGTCCGCGAGCTTCGGTTGGCTCACGACGTACACGGCATACCGACCGTCGGGTGACACGGCCGGTGCCCCGACGCGCTCGACCGACATCAACGTTTCGAAACTCAGACCGCGCGTTGAACGCTTCTTCACGATCACTCCTGTTCGCTCGCCCGAGAATCTAGGTGGCCCCCGGATCCTATCGGTGGATGTGTCGTCCTGTGGGTGCGGCCCGTCCGCCTTGCGGCGAAAACGAAGATCCGCACTCTACCACAGGGACCTACGGCGACGGGATTCCCGGCCGACCCAAGATGAAATGTGGGATACCGGCCAGGGCCCTCGAAAGGGCCAGGGATCCGATGTCGTAGTAAGCCCTTGTTGCCGTGTTGCTTGTGGGTCTGTGCGGATACCCCGTGGGTAGAGTCCTGAGTATCCTTCCCCAGCCCACCAAGCCAGTAGACGCGCCAAAGCGTTGAACGAATACAGCTTGACCCGATTGGCACGGTACTCGCTTCCGTACGGTTGGAAGGGGAGCGAAGTTCATGGCCCACGCGAAGGATCACAACATGCTACTCAGCTCGGACGGCCACGCCGCCGCCCGCGCGTGGTTCGACTTCCCTTCCGCGATCTTGGCCCTCTGCCTTCTTGTTCTCTCGTTGAATCCCGGGGGCGCCCGCGCGGCCGTAACCGTGCCGGGTGCCCCCGGGGTTGTCGTCATCCCGGCCGACGAGGTCCTGAAGGACCACACCGTCACGGCGCCGGACGGGACGCTGCTCTTCACCGATAGGGACGGGGTGACCTGGAGGCTCATCACCGACCCGGAAGATCCCGAGATCACGAACCCCAGCGTGAGTGGTTTCTACCCTGCAGACTGGAACGCGGTCGTGTCGACGTTGGATGCACTTCCGGATCACTTCCTCTGGACGGTGGACTGTGTGGTCTACGTCCTGCCCTATCCGCGCTCGGGAGCTCTCTCGAGTTCGGCTGCGGATCGGGCGATCTACCTGAGTCCGGGTGTGCAGCCTTTGGAAGACGGACCCGTGCTGCGCTCCACCGTGGTTCACGAGTATGGGCACGCCGTTCACTACGCCCTCCTGCCCGACGACGACCCGCGATGGGACGAGTACCGCAAGCTGCGGGGCATCGAAGACGACTCGGTTTTCTACGCGAGCGCCGCACATGCATACCGCCCGCACGAGATCTTCGCGGAGGACTTCCGCGTCCTCTTCGGAGATCCAGTGGCAGCCGGCGACGGAAGCGTGGAGAACCCGGAACTGGACTCACCCCAGTATGACGCCGACCTGATCGCGTTCTTCGAGTCGCTCCCTGGCCTGGGCGCGACCGCGGACGTCGCAGAGGCCCGTGTGCCCCAGGCGAGCTGGCAGGTGTTTCCGAACCCGGTTCCGCTGCGGGGCCGGGTCCAGCTTGAACGAACCGGAGGCGAGGCCGCAGTCGATGGGGGTGGCGGCATGAGAGCCCTCCTCGTCGACGCCTCCGGTCGCCGAGCGGGCGAACTCCAGCTGGCTCCCGACGGGACGGGTCGCTGGAGTGCGTCCCTCGCCGATGTAGAGGGCCTGAGCGCCGGCGCCTACTGGCTGGTGCTTCGGGCCGAGGACGGGACGGCGCGGTCGGTCTCGCTCCGCGTGGTCCGCTAGCCGCTTCCATGTGAGGTGCTCTTCGCCCGGGTCCTGGCGCTGGCCGGGACCCGGGCACCGGCCGCACAGACGACGCTTTGACCGGGGTCGGACGGTACGCCGTTCGGCCCCGGACCAAGTCCAGGGTTCCGTACGAGAATCCGCGCCGCCTATACTGCGCGGATCATGAATACTTACGATTTCTCCGCGATCGAGGCGAAGTGGCAGAAGCACTGGGAAGAGCACCGGACCTTCCGGGCGCTCGGCCCTGGTGACGACGGGTTCGATCCCAAGAAGCCAAAGAAGTACGTCCTAGACATGTTCCCCTACCCTTCGGGGAAGGGGCTCCACGTCGGGCATCCGGTTGGCTACATCGGGACGGACATCGTCTCCCGCTATGCGCGGATGCGTGGGTACAACGTGCTCCATCCGATGGGGTTCGATGCGTTCGGACTTCCGGCGGAGCAGTACGCGATCGAGACGGGAACCCATCCGCGCGTCTCCACCGAAGCCAACGTCGCGAACATGCTCCGGCAGCTCAAGGCATGCGCTCTGAGCTACGACTGGGACCGTGAGGTCCGCACGATCGACCCGGAGTACTACAAGTGGACGCAGTGGATCTTCCTCCAGCTCTTCCACAGCTGGTTCGATCCGTCGGTCGAGAAGGCGCGTCCTATCGCCGAGCTGGTCGCGCGCCTCGAGAAGGACGACGTTCGGTTGGATGGGGGCGAGGTCGTCTCCAAGAGTGACGACCGGTTCGCGTCGCTCCGCGCGTGGTCGGAGTTCTCGACCGCCGAGCACCACGCTGCACTCGGTCGCTTCCGCCTGGCTTACATCGACGACGTTCCCGTCAACTGGTGCCCCGCTCTCGGGACCGTGCTCGCGAACGAAGAGGTTACGAACGAAGGGCGCTCCGAGCGCGGCAACCATCCGGTCTATCGGCGTCCGCTCAAGCAGTGGATGCTTCGGATCACTGCGTACGCGGAGCGGTTGCTCCAAGACCTGAACGACGTCGACTGGTCCGAAGCGCTCAAGCTGATGCAGAGAAACTGGATCGGCCGGAGCGAAGGCGCGCGCGTGCGATTCCCCGTCGTGGGAGCGGATCGCGAGGTCGAGGTCTACACGACCCGTCCCGATACGCTCTTCGGTGCGACCTACATGGTGCTCGCACCCGAGCATCCGTGGGTGGACGAACTGACGAGTGCGGACCGGAAGGCCGACGTCGACGCGTATCGCAAGACGGCGGCACACCGATCCGAACTCGATCGCCAGGCCGACACCAAGGAGAAGACGGGCGTCTTCACCGGCGGGTACGCGACGAACCCGGTCAACGGAAAGCAGATCCCGATCTGGATCGCGGACTACGTCCTCATGGGATACGGCACGGGCGCGATCATGGCCGTTCCGTGTCACGACACGAGAGACTTCGAGTTCGCGCAGAAGTTTGGGCTGCCGATCGTGCCGGTCGTCGTCCCAACCGACGAGTGGCTGCTGGAGCAGGTCGCTACCGGTGCCGCGCCCGAGGGGGTCGGATCCAGCGCGGGAGCGGGCGGTGGCGCGGGGGCCGGCCCGGATGCGCTCCGCGCTGCCTATCTGGAATCTCCCACGTCCTTCCAGGTTGCGTTCACCGGACACGGCAAGGGGATCCATTCCAAGAACGACGAAGTCTCGCTCGACGGGAAGGAGACCCCCGAGGCGAAGCGCACGATCGTTGCGTGGCTCGAGGGCAAGGGGATCGGCAGGGGAGAGGTGCAGTTCAAGCTGCGCGACTGGCTCTTCAGCCGTCAGCGCTTCTGGGGCGAGCCGTTCCCCATCCTGCATGGGCCGGACGGCGAGATCCGTGCGGTCGACGAGAGCGATCTCCCGGTCGTCCTGCCCGAGATCGAGGACTACAAGCCGATTCCGAACGACGATCCGGAGCAGCCGCCGCAGCCGTCGCTGTCTCGCGCGAAGGACTCCTGGAAGTTCGTCGAACTGGACGGCAAGAAGTACGTGCGCGAACTCAACACCATGCCCCAGTGGGCCGGGTCGTGCTGGTACTACCTCCGCTACCTCGATCCGAGGAACGACGACGTGTTCGTCTCGCCCGAGGCCGAGCAGTACTGGATGTCTCCGAACGGAGTCGATCTCTACGTCGGCGGGGCGGAGCACGCGGTGCTGCACCTCCTCTACGCCCGGTTCTGGCACAAGGTGCTGTTCGATCTGGGACACGTCTCGACAAAGGAACCGTTCGGGCGTCTCTACAACCAGGGCTACATCCAGGCCTACAGCTACCAGGACGCTCGCGGGATCTATGTCGACGCAGAGAAGATCGAGGAGAAGGACGGGAAGTTCTTCTACGAGGGCGAGCCGGTCACGCGTTCGCTCGGCAAGATGGGCAAGTCGCTCAAGAACTCCGTCACGCCGGATGACGTGATGGAGCAGTACGGCTGCGACACGTTCCGTCTCTACGAGATGTACCTGGGGCCGCTCGACCAGTCGAAGACCTGGAACACGCAGGCGATCGTCGGAATCCAGCGGTTCCTCCAGCGTCTGTGGCGGAACTTCGTGGACGAGGAGTCCGGTGCGCTCCGGGTCGTGGACGAGACACCCGACGAGGAGATGCTGAAGCTCCTCCACAAGACGATCCATGGGGCGACTGACGACATGGACGGCTTCCGGTTCAATACGACGATTGCGAAGTTGATCGAGCTCAACAACGCCTGGGTGGGACGCCCGAGTCTGCCCCGTGTCGTCGCCGATGCGATGGTTCGGATGCTCGCGCCGCTGGCGCCGCACGTAGCGGAAGAGCTGTGGCAGCGCCTCGGGAACGAGTCGTCGGTCAGTCGCGCGGACTGGCCGGTGGCGGAAGAGCAGTATCTCGTGGATGACGAGATCGAGATCGTCGTCCAGGTGCTCGGGAAGAAGCGCGGGACCGTGCGTGTCGCTGCTGGTGCGTCCCAAGAAGAGATCCAGTCTGCGGCGATGGAAGTCGACACGGTGAAGCCGCACCTCGAAGGGAAGACGGTTCGCAAGGTCATCTACGTCCCGGGGAAGCTGCTCAACATCGTGGCGAACTGATGCCGATGGCCGCGTGGCTGGGCATACGGGAGCCTGGTGAGGAGGGACGGATGTCCTGGTGCGACGGGGTGATCGGTTGATCTGGGCCACGCTGCAGACCGTGTTGCTCCTCGGGCTCTGCGCTGCGTTTCTCTCGTCCGCGGGCACACCGGCCGTTCTCGGGACGACCGGACGGTTCCTCGGTATGACCGGGATCTTCCTCGGCGTCGGGATCGCACTGCGTGCCTTTCGCGACCTTGGTGCGTCGTTCCGGGTGTCGCCCGAACCCAAGAGCGACGCCGTCCTCGTTCGGCACGGGATCTACGGCGTTCTGCGGCATCCGATGTACACGTCTGCCGTCGCTGCCTCGGTGGGGATGCTCTGGATCCGTCCCTCTCCACGAGTTCTGGTCGCGAGCGCGCTGGTCGTGGGCTTCTACCTCGTGAAGGCCAGGTACGAAGAGGGGAGACTACGTCGGCGCTACCCCAGCTATGGAGACCACGCCGACGTGACGTTCGGCGTGATTCCCTGGCGGCGCGGCTGAGCGTAGACTCCGCCTCATGATCCGGGTGTTCGAGTCCACTTCCGGCGTCGACCGTCTTCACGAGGCGGAACGGTTCGTCGCATCCCACCCCGTGGGGACCGAGGTCCGCATCGTTGCCGCCACACGCGGCGCGGCCGACGACTTCGTCCGGCGTCTCTCCCTCACGCGCGGAGGTACCTTCGGGCTCCACCGGTTCAGTTGGGGCGAACTCGTCTCCCACCACGCGACGAACGAGCTGAGCGGCTCGGGACGCGCCATCGCATCGCGGCTCGGCATCGAGGCCGTCGCTGCGCGCGCGGCCTTCCAGTGCCGGGACGACGGGACGCTGGGACGCTACGAAGAGGTGTCGGCCTTTCCCGGGTTCGCGCGCGCGGTCGGGTCGACCCTCTTGGAGCTGCGGCTCGCGGGGCTCTCACCGGACGCGGCTCCGAAGGAACTCGCTCTACTTCGGGAAGTCTACGAAGCGAGGCTCGAAGACGCGAGCCTGGTCGACTGGGCGGACCTCGTCGCGATCGCGCGCGATGCGCTCGACGTACCCGGAGCGGTTCCGCTCGCGCACACTCCCTTGGTTCTTCTCGACGTTCCGATCGCGTCGGCAGCAGAGCGGGACCTCCTTGCCGCGCTCTTGGGGCGTGCGCACTCGGCGCTCGTTACGCTTCCTGCGGGAGACGACCGAAGCTGGGAGAGGATCCGTGAGCTCGGCACGAAGAAGACGATCCATGCCGACGACAAGTCGTCGGGCGATCTGGCCCGACTGCGCCGGCACCTCTTTGCGGACTCCTCCTTTCCACAGCGCGCCGGCGACGGGTCGATCGAACTCTTCTCGGCACCAGGGGAAGGTCGAGAGTGTGTCGAGATGGCGCGGAAGATGCGCGACCTGGCGCGAGACGGGGTCGCGTTCGATCAGATGGCCGTCTTCCTCCGGTCGCCCGAGCTCTACTCGTCTCACCTCGAAACCGCGTTCCGAAGAGCGGGGATCCCCGCGTACTTCGCGCGGAACACGAAGCGTCCGGACCCTGCCGGCCGCGCGTTTCTCGCTCTGCTCGCCTGCAAGGTCGAGCGACTCTCGGCTCGCCGCTTTGCGGAGTATCTCTCCTTCGGTGAGGTTCCCGAGCTCGATCCGTCCGGAGCGCCGCCGAATGACCCCGCGCCCTGGGTCGGCCCCGCGGACGAGACCTTCGGACCTGCGAGCCAGGTGTCGAAGGACGCGAACGAGGAGCGGGTTCAGCAGCTCGAACTGTTTGCTGCACTCCTAGCGGGTGAGGCGGAGGGATCGTCTCGATCCGATTCGTCTGCGTCCGCCGGTTCGTTCCACGCCGCCGATTCGTCTTCGCGCGCCGGCTCGACCAGCGCCGCCGATCCGTCTGTGCCCGCTGGGCCGTCAACGGCCGTCGACCTCGAGGACGGCGCCGAGGACGACTCGCGTTCCTACCACGAGGATCCGACTCGTCCACTTCTCGGCGGAACCCTGCGTGCTCCGTGGAAGTGGGAGGAGTATCTGGTCGAGGCGGCGGTGATCAAGGGGCGAGATCGCTGGGCGAGGCGGCTGCGGGGATTCGAGAAGGAGATGCATGTCAAGCTCGCCGCGCTCCGGAACGAAGAGGCGGAGTCGCC
Source organism: Candidatus Eiseniibacteriota bacterium (assembly GCA_020633975.1). GTDB lineage: Bacteria > Eisenbacteria > RBG-16-71-46 > CAIMUX01 > CAIMUX01 > JACKCR01. Next base: position 309,693 of record JACKCR010000004.1, read on the forward strand.
TCGAATCGACCGTCTTCGCGCCGACCTGCTTCGTCTCCAGCACTTCGAGCGGTTCGCGCTCCCCGTGATCGACGACCTCGACCGCCTCGGTACGGGAACGGTCGCGGATCCGAGTGCGGAACCCGCCGGGGACGTGCCCTGGGGAACGTGGATCCGCGACCTCGAGGCACTTGCGCCGCGCGTTCTTCGCGATCCGACCCATGTGCTCGAGATCCTCGCCGAGATGCGTCCGATGTCCGAGATAGGACCGGTCACGATGGAGGAAGTGCGGGCCGTGCTCTCCGACCGACTCGCGAACCTCGAGCGACGGCCGGGGCCGGATCGGTACGGCAAGGTGTTCGTAGGTACGACCGAGTCCGCGCGGGGCCGGACGTTCCGGGTTGTCTTCGTCCCGGGGTTGGCGGAGCGGCTGTTTCCGCAGCGTCCGAAGGAGGATCCGCTCCTCCTCGACACCGAGCGTCGGCGGATGGGGCCGAGCCTCGACACGCGCGAGACGCGTGCGATGGAAGAGCGACTCCGTCTCCGCACTGCAGTCGGGGCCGCAAGCGAACGGCTCGTCGTTTCCTGGCCGCGTCTCGATGTGACCCAGGCTCGTCCGCGCGTTCCATCCTTCTACGCGCTCGACATCGTTCGTGCCGTGCGTGGCATTCTGCCGAGCTACGAGGATCTCGAACGCGCGGCGGTGCGAGCACGTCTCGCCTGGCCAGCGCCGCCACGCGCGCAGGATGCGATCGACGCCGTCGAACACGATCTCTCCGTGCTCGGTGCACTGCTCGAGCTTCCGGAGGGGGGAAAGGCGACTGGAAGAGCGCGGTATCTCCTCGAACTGAATCCCCATCTCGCTCGTTCGCTCCGCACACGCTACGCACGATGGGCGCGTGGGAAGTGGACACACTGGGACGGGATGGTGCGGGCCACGGAACGCACCGCGCCCTACCTTGCGAGGCAGAGTCTCAGCGAACGCGCATACTCGGTCACCGCGCTCCAGAAGTTCGCTGTTTGTCCGTACCGCTTCTTCCTTTCGGCGGTGCATCGGTTGGAGCCGAGGGAAGAAGTGTCGCAGCCGATCCAGATGGAGCCGCTCACTCGTGGATCGCTCATCCACGAGACGCAGGCTCACACGCTACGACTGCTCCGAAGCCAGGGGGAGCTCCCGATCCAAGACCTTCCCGGTGCGACGGCAGTTCTCGATCGCGTACTGACCGAGGTGGCGGGACGCTACGAAGACGACCTCGCGCCGGCCATCGACCGGGTCTGGGAAGACGAAGTCGCGGGGATCCGAGCCGACATGCGGATCTGGCTCGGGAAGCTGGCGGAGAGTGCCCGTGACTGGACTCCGGAGCTGTTCGAGCTCGCGTTCGGACTTCCCACGGGAGACGACTTCGATGACGCGAGCGTGCGTCAGCCGGTGGAACTGGACCGGAAGTGGAAGCTCCACGGCGCGATCGACCTGATCGAGCGAAGCCGCGATGGGGAACGCCTTCGGGTGACCGATCACAAGACGGGACGTGACCTCAGCCGAGAGGTCGTCTACCTCGGTGGGGGAGAGATCCTTCAGCCGGTCCTCTACAGCTTGGCCGCGGAGGCGATCCTGGGTTCCAACGTGGAGCGGGCGCGCCTTTCTTTCTGCACATCCCGCGGCGGGTTCCGGGATCACGAAGTTCCGATCGACGACTTCGCTCGTCTCTACGCGAAGCAGCTGCTCGAGACGATCGACACCTCGATCCGAGACGGAGCCCTGCCGCCGGCACCGCGCGAAGACGCATGCGAGTGGTGCGACTTCCGTCCCGTCTGTGGGCAGCTGGAAGAGACTCGCCAACGGCGAAAGGACGACACATTGCTGGAAGGGCTTCGTCTCGTGAGGCAGCAGCCATGAGCCCGAAGCGCGGAACGCCGGGAGAGGGCAAGGAGAAGACGCCGCGAAAGAGTGCGAAGCCCGCCGATCGCGCGAAGTCAGCGAAGCCCGTCGATGGCGCGAAGCCGGCGAAGGGCGTCAAGTCCGCCCGGCGGGAGACGTCTGCGGACCCGGTACTCGCCGAGGGCGCGCCAGCGAAGACCGGCGATCTCCTCGCGGGGTTGCCTCCTCGCCCGAGTCGCGTTCCCGCGGACCAGGCCGCGCGCGACCAGATTCGCACCCGACTCGACGAGACGATCGTCGTAGAAGCCGCCGCCGGCACCGGCAAGACGACGATGTTGGTAGAACGGATCGTCGCCCTTCTCGCGAGCGGACGGGGAGAGGTCGACCGGATCGTCGCGGTGACGTTCACTGAGAAGGCGGCGGGCGAACTGAAGCTGCGGATTCGCGAGCGTCTCGAGTCTGCGCGCCAGGAAGCTGCGGCCGAGTCGGCAGAGAAGCTCAACCTGGAGCGCGCGCTCGCGCGGCTGGAAGAGGCCTGGGTCGGGACGATCCACGGTTTCTGCGCGGATCTCCTCCGCGAACGTTCTGTCGCCGCCAACGTCGATCCCGACTACCGGACGCTCACCGAGCCGGAAGCGATGAAGCTCTTCCGTGAGACGTTCGACCTGTGGCTCCAACAGACGTTGGAGTCACCACCCGAGGGAGTCCGGAGGTCGCTCCGTCGTACGGCTTCGGGGCAGAGGGAAGATGGTCCGGTCGGTCGTCTCCATCGAGCCGCATGGTCGCTCGCCGAATGGCGGGACTTCCCTCATCCGTGGCGACGCGATCCCTTCCCGCGCGAGGCCCGGATCGACGACCTCGTCGCTCGGCTCCACTCCTTTGCGGCGAGCAGCGATCGGTGCGCGAAGAAGGAGAGCGACAACCTCTATCGCGATACGGAAACGTACCGTCGTCTGAGCCAGGAACTCCAGGAGACGGAGCCGGTCCGTGGCCGGGACTACGACGGACTCGAGGGCTCGCTCATCGAACTCACGAGAGGCTGGGCGCCGAGGAAGGGATACGGCAAATCGTATGGTGCGGGGATCACTCGCGAGGAAGTCCATGCCGAGCTCTCCGACCTGATAGACCGGATCAAGGAGTTCGAACGCGACGCGGACGCGGATCTGGCGGCGCTTCTCCAAGCAGAGCTACAAGGCGTCATCGACGCGTACGAGAAGCGCAAGTCGAAGCTCGGCCTGCTCGACTTCGTCGACCTCTTGGTTCGCGCGCGGGACCTGATCCGCGGCGATGCCGACGTGCGCGCCGAGTTCCAAGCGCGGTTCACGCACGTCTTCGTCGACGAGTTCCAGGACACGGATCCGATCCAGACCGAGATCTTGATGCTGCTCGCCTCGGACGATCCCGAGGTCTGGACCTGGCAGTTCGTTCGTCCGAAGCCCGGAAAGCTCTTCGTGGTGGGCGATCCGAAGCAGTCGATCTACCGATTCCGGCGCGCCGACGTGAGCATCTATTCGAACGTCAAGTCGATCCTCGAACGATCCGGTGCGACCTGTCTTCAGCTCACGACGAACTTCCGAACCGTCGAGAACCTCCAGCGCGCCGTCAACGCGGCGTTCGCTCCATGGATGCGAGGAGACGACTCTTCTCTCCAGGCGGACTACGTTCCTCTCACTCCGTGGCGACAGGACCGTGAGGGCCGCCCGAGTCTCGTCGCGCTTCCGGTGCCTCGACCCTTCGGCGTGCGAAGCGTCACGAAGACTGCGATCGACGCGTCACTTCCTGGTGCGGTGGCGTCGTTCGTGAACTGGCTGCTGACGAAGAGCGGCTGGACTCTGAAGGACTCCACTCCGCTCCAGCCACGGGACATCTGCCTTCTCTTCCGACGCTTCGACAACTTCTTCCTCGGCGACATCACGCGTGGGTACGTACGAGCGCTCGAGGCGCACGGAATCCGTCACCTCCTGGTCGGTGGTCGCTCATTCCACGAGCGGGAAGAAGTGGAAACGGTACGCACTGCCCTCACTGCGATCGAGTGGCCCGACGACGAACTCTCCGTGTTCGCGACCCTTCGTGGCGCTTTCTTCGCGATCGGAGACGAGGAACTGTTCGAGTTCCGGCAGCCGGGGCGGAAGCTCCATCCGTTCCGGAAGCGAGACGGTGAAGAGTTGCCGGATCATCTCCGTCCGATCGACGACGCGCTCCAGGTGCTGGGCCAGCTCCACCGGGCGCGTAACAAGCGGCCGATTGCCGACACCGTTTCCGCACTCCTCGACGCGACGAGAGCGCATGCGACGTTCGTCCTACGTCCGTCAGGGGATCAGGTACTCGCGAATGTCCTCCACGTTGCCGAGCAGGCGCGAAGCTACGAGAGCTCCGGCGGCATCAGCTTCCGTGGCTTCGTCGAGGAACTGCTCGCCGATGCCGATCGTCGCACCGCACCCGAGGCTCCGATTCTCGAGGAAGGAAGCGACGGCGTCCGGATCATGACCGTGCACCGGGCCAAGGGGCTCGAGTTTCCGGTCGTCATCCTCTGTGACATGACTGCCAACCTGTCGGGCGCGAAGGCGAGCCGCTTCCTCGACTCGGACCGTCGGCTCTGTGTCTCTCGTCTCGCTGGCTGGTCGCCCGCCGAACTCCTGGAGAACGAGGAGACCGAGCTGGCACGCGACCGCGCCGAGGGGATCCGCGTCGCCTACGTCGCGGCGACCCGCGCTCGCGATCTGCTCGTCGTTCCCGCAGTGGGATCGACTCGCTACGGCGAGCCGAAGGACGATGCCCTCACCGGGTCGACGTGGCTCTTCCCATTGAACGGTGCGCTCTACGACGAGCAACCGAACTGGAGTCGTTCCACACCCGCGCTCGGTTGCCCAGCGTTCGGTCCGTTCTCCGTGCTCGGGAGAGACGACGGTGCACACTTCGACTTCGAGACGGTGCGGCCAGGGTTCCGGCAAGTCGGTGACGAGGAACATCGCCACGACGTGGTGTGGTGGGATGCAGCGCTTCTCTCGAAGGACGAGGAGCCGCGCTACGGAGTGCGTCGCGACGATCTCATGAAGCGAGACGTCGACCCCGAGATCGTGGGCCGCGACCTCACTCGCTTCCAGGACTGGGAGCGGGATCGGCAACGGGTTCTGCAGGAGGCGTCGCATCCCGGACTCCGGCTCGCCACGGTGACAGAGCGCGCCCGGCTCCTCGCCGAGGAGAACAAGAAGCTCGACGTGCAAGTCGAGACGATCGAACTCACGATCGATTCCACCCGGCCGAGCGGTGCCCGGTTCGGTGCGCTCGTCCATGCCATGCTCGCCACGGTTCCCCTCGACGGAGACGATGATCAGGTCGGGCAAGCCGCGGCTCTCCAAGGACGACTGCTCGGAGCCACCGACCGAGAGGTCGACGCCGCGTCGGAGGTGGTTTCGACGGTGCTGCAGCAGCCACTCCTGGACGCCGCCCGTCTCGCCTCGGCGCGTCCCGGGGAGTGCCTTCGCGAAGTTCCGGTCACCTCGCGGGAGGCCGACGGGACGATCCTCGACGGCGTGATCGACCTGACGTTCCGTGACGGAGACACCTGGGTCGTGATCGACTTCAAGACCGACCAGGAACTAGGCGAATCGCTGCAGATCTACAAGCGGCAGGTCGGCCTCTACGCAGCGATGCTCGCCCGAGCCACGAAGCGGCAGGCCCGTGGAGTCATTCTCCGGGTCTAGCGTTTCGGTCGACGACCACCCGGGGTGTATCTATCCGACCTGAAGACGCCCGTTGTGTTCGTGGGTTGTCTTCGTGTGGAGGTCCCCCCCTTTCTACCGCACGGGAGCCACCCGAAGAGAGAGCTCACCGAGCCGCCAACCTCCCGTCGGCGGCTTCGTCCGGGCGGACTCCGTGCAATGTCGTCCGGTGGAGCGGATTCCCGGCCGGTGGTACACCGGTCGGGGTCCACTCCGACTCGTCTGGCTCCGTTGGTGACATGATCGGGCAGTGGTCAGTACACTGACGATACGTGTCCACGCAACCATCTGCTCTTCCCCCTGAACTCCCGGCTCAGGAGAGCGACCAACAGATCCTCTCGCGGTGTGCCCAGGGGGAACGAGAGGCGTGGGGAGTACTGGTCCACAGGTACAAGGACCTGGTCTACTCCACTGCTCTGCGCACAGGTCTCGAGCCTGCGGACGCAGAAGACGTCTTCCAAGAGGTGTTCGTCGAGCTGTATCGATCGGCCGCCCGGATTCGGAATCCTCGAGCGCTTCCGCGCTGGCTCATGGTTGCGACGCGACGTCTCTGCTACAAGCTCGCGGTTCGGCGCCGCCGTCTCCTTCCCGAGCTGACGACGGATCTCGTCGATCCGAGTCGACTCCCGGAAGAAGAGGTGATCGCAGCTCAGTCTCGTCTCGCGCTGGAGAGAGGGCTCTCCAGGATCGACGAGCGATGCCAACAGCTCCTGCGCGCCTTGTTCTTCGAACCGGAGCCACCCTCGTACGACGAACTGTCGGAGAGGATGGGTTTGTCTCGCGGCTCCATCGGACCGATCCGGATCCGCTGTCTCGAGCGGCTGCGGCGCGCGGTGGAAGGAGAGGGTTCATGAGTCACTCTGACCGAGATCTACCCTCCGATCTCCGCGAACGGGCGGATCGCGCGAGGGCGGCTGGGCGCTGGGAATCGCCGGGCGAGGACGCTGTGCGGCGACTGCTCTCCCGCGACGTGGACATGGCGTGGGCGGACTCGGGAGACGCAGAGGAGATGACTCTGGATCCCGCCGACGTTCGATCGCCAGCACTCTCCGTCGAACCACGTCCCGAACTGGTGTCCAAGGTCTTCTCTGACGGAGAGTTGGCGATCCAGGTAAGGCCGGCTGCCGAAGGAGTGGAGACGGAGATCCGTGGCCGGCTCTGGTTGCGGGATGGGGGGGGCGCTGACCTGCTTCTCCTCCAGGACGACCATGTGCTGGCCTCCTCCCGCTGTGAAAGCGGGAAGGAGTTTCTCTTTGCCGAGCTTCTCCTCCCGGGCTGGGAGTTGGAGGTCCGCCGGGAGAACGGACGCGTGTTGCGCGTGCGGAGTTCCTGAAAATCTCAGAGGGGGTGTATCCGGCGTCGTCCTATCCGCCCTTCAGGGTGCACGGACGGTTTCGGCGGTCGCCTCCCTCTGGGATGTGGATACGGGAGGAAGGGGCCTGTTACCTACCTTCCGGGGGAGGCGGTCCGCCGGATTTGAAATCGGACCCCGATCAGGTCGACGGGAGGCATCTATGAGAACGCGTCACTTCCTAGGTTCAGTCATCGTCTTGGCTTCGCTTCCTCTATTCTTCGGCTGCGGTGGTACACAGGAGACCCCGGCCGATCTCTCGCCCGACGGGCTCGTGGTTCCGACGATCGTCCCGGGGACCACGTCGCTGCCTCTCGTCCAGCCAAACCCGTACGAGGGCGTCGTCGTGTTCGACGCGGGCACGGAGGTCCAGGACATCGAGGACATCGCCGCTGAGTTCCAGATCGAGATCCTCGACATGGTGGTGCGTCCAGTCGGCGCGATCGTGCGGTTCGGCGGCGTGGAGCACGACGACTACGAGGAACTCCGCATGGCGGACGGGGTCGCCGGGGCGGATCCCAACCTCGCGGTTCAGATTGGCGAGTCCCAGACACTCATCCTCGGGTTCCTAGAAGGGGAGTGGAGCCAGACTCGCATCCAGGAGCAGGCGTGGATCGCCGACCTCGGGCTGAGTGACCTCCACCGCCAGGGCAAGAACGGTGACGGGGTCGTCGTTGCAATGCTCGATACTGGGGCCGACCTCGACCACCCGGCGCTCGTCGGCAAGGTGCAGAGCGTGCCCCAGTCGAGTGGGTTCGGCAGCGAGGAGCTGCTAGACGATGTCGACGACGATCAGGACGGGTTGTTCAGTGAGTGCTACGGACATGGAACCCACGTCGCCGGATGCGTCGCTACCGTTGCTCCCGGCGCAACGCTCCTACCGATCCGCGTGATGAACGACGACGGGACGGGGAGTCTCTGGGACATCGTCCGAGGGATCGACTGGGCGCGCGACTACGGGGTGGACATCATCAACTTGTCTCTCTCTGTGTTGGAGTTCAACCAGACGATGGAGGCGGCTCTGCAGAAGTGCGAAGCGGACGATATCGCCGTCCTGGCCGCTGCCGGCAACGGCGGTAACCGTTACCCTAGGTATCCGGCCACATCGTCCTACGTGGCTGGTGTCGCTTCGGTGGATGCGTCGAACTATCTCTCGACCTTCTCCGGCGGTGGAGATCGGATTCCGCTGGCCGCGCCGGGTGAGACGATCTCGAGTTCGTATCCCGGTGGGCTGATGTGTCAGGCGACGGGCACCTCGATGGCGTCGCCAATCGCCGCGGGTTGTGTCGCCCTCGTAATGCAGGCGACCGGCGCAGCGCCCACGACGGCGCTTCACATGGTCGTTGCCAACACCGTCGACATCACTCCGGTCATCGGCGTCAACAGCGGTCGGGTTGCGCCGGTCTTGGTGTTCGAATAGCGAGCCGTCACGCGGGGGCTCCCAAAACAGGGAGTCCCTGCGTCATGGAATGAGAGGAACCGTGAACCAAGCGGACCGCATCTCGGAACTCGCGACGCTCGCCCGGAAGGCCGGGGCATGGATCGCGGCGGACGAGGCTCTGGCACTTCGGGTCGAGGATGCGGCTCCGAACCTCCCTCCGTCTCCTGCGCGCGCCGAGTTCGTCTCCCTGGCGTCCTTGTCCGGGACCGGTCGGCCTTCCGTCCGTTCCGGTGGAGATGTGTCCGGAGACGTCGCGCAGGAAGTGTACGCATCGTTCGACGACGGCGAGATCGCGTGCGCTGTGGAATCGGGCGGAGTACTCGGCGAATGGATCGTCCGCGGCACCGTTTGGCTCAGGGGAGACGACAAGGCCGCCTGGCTCGAGTGGGTAGCGGACGATCATGTCCTCGCATCTCGCCGGGTCATCGATGCGGAACCGTTCCGCCTCGATGAGGTATCCACCGTTCCTTGGCACCTCGAGCTGACCTGCGGACCGCGCACCTACCGCCTCGACGACATCAGGCGGTAGGCAGATGCCACCCAGACGCCACCGGGAAGTTCCGCCTTCGCCTCCACCGACTCGTTCAGACGAACTCCGCTCGGCGATCGATCGGCTCCTTGCGATCGACGCCACTCCAACCCTCCTCGAGGACTGGGCGGGAGCCGACAACCAGGAGACCTGGGACCAGCTCTACCAGATCCTGATGGGCTGCTGCCGGGTAGACCCGCGTCGTGCGATCGAGGCTGTCCGTCACGTCCGCGCTGCGCTGGAGGGTACGTCCCCACCTGGCAGTACGTCTTCCGCCGGCAGTTCGTCTCCCGCTGGCGGCTCGTCTTCCGCCGGCAGTACGTCACTCCCGCACGGTCCCTCGCCTTCGAGAGATGCCGCGCTCTCTCGGCTCGAGGGACACGCTCTCGTCTCCGCGGGGCAGCCTGCCGAGGCGACGACTCACTACCGTCGCGCCGCGGATCTCTACCGCTCTGCGAAGTCGCGAGCGGAGGAGGCGCGGACGACGATCGGATGGACCTATGCGCTCTCCTTGGCCGGTCGCCCGAAGGAGGCGGAGCAAGTCGCGAGCCGGGGTCGGCGCCTCTTCGGTTCGAACGACTGGGTCTCGCGGGCTCGCCTGGACTTCAACGTCGCTGGTGCCTGGCAGCTGGTGGGGAAGCTGACTCGCGCAAGCTCTGCGTTCGAGGCGGCCCGCACGGAGTTTCTCGAGGCAGGACTCTCCGCGGACGCGGGTCTCGCCGCGCACAACCTGGGCGTCCTGGCGCTCATGTCCGGCCGGGGTGACGACGCCATACGAAACTGCCAGATGGCCGTCGAGCTGTTCTCCGAGCTCGAGGGAACCGTCTACCCGCTCTACAGCCGCACGATCATCGCCGCGGCACAGCTCGCCAGAGGACGATGGAACGAAGCGATCGAAGCGATCGGTGCGCTCAAGACGGAGTTCGAGGCACGAGGAGATGCGCGTGCGCGCGGTTGGCTCCACCGCGAGTTGGCGACCGCGTTCGCGTCGCTCGGTGCAGTCGAGGCCGCGATACCGGAGGCGGAGGAGGCGGTTCGCGTCTTCGGGGAAGCCTCGCTCGAGGTCGACGAAGCGCACGCGTCGTTCCTACACGGTCGGCTTCTCGCTGTTCAGGGTCGGTCCCAGGCGGCGTTCCAGAGGATCGAGCACGCACGACGCCACTTCGAGGCTCGTGGGAATCGCTGGCAGCAGAGTCTGGCGGAGCTCGAACTCGTCAGGTTGCTGCTCTCGGTAGGGGATGTGAAGGAGGCGGAACGGCGCGTGCGATCGATCCAGCCGTACCTCGTGAGGAAGGATTCGAACGGTGGGGGAGCGATCGCGCGAGCGCTCTTGGCGGAAGTCCACCTCGAGACCGGCAGGTACGCACTCGCCCTGCGACTCGCGTCGCGAGCCTACGATGACGCGAAGCGGTATCCGGCGAAGCTCGAACGACCGTCTCTCGCTTTGATCGTGGCGCGCGCGCACGAAGCCAGAGGGGACACGAAGGACGCCGTTCGTTGGGCCAGAACGGCTGTCCGCGGGCTCGAACAGGTTTTGCTCAGGTTCGGGACGCGACAAGCGCGGATCCTGGTCGGTGGCGCGAGAGATCCCGTGTACGGCGGCGCGATCGACATCGTGCTCCGCTCGGGCGGACGTAACGCGGAGCGCACCGCTGTCGATCTCCTCGCTCGAGCAAAGTCCCCCAACCTGATCGAAGACCTGCTTCAGGGGCAGTCGGACGTGCTGCAGCCCGAGACTCGCGCCGCGATCGTTCGGCTTCGCGACGAGATCCTGAGCGCCGCGACGTCGGATGACACTCTGGATACCCGGTCGCGTGCGCTGCAGGACGAAATGTCCCGCCTCGATCGGCGCTTGGGTGCGGGGCCACGGCGGCCTCCCTCGCTCGTACGACGCGCACTCGAGGGCCGTAGTCTGCGTGACTGGAGTCAGAAGCTCGCCGGACGTGACGTCCTGCTCTATGACAAGGGAGCGAATGGACAGTGGCGTGCGTTCCTCGTTCAGCAGAACGGGAAAGTACGTCACGTGCCGCTACCCGATGCGGGCACCGCGGTCGAGGACTCCTGGTTCTCCCTGCGTCTCCTCTTCGAGACTGCGAGCCGTGCGTCACGGGAACGCAGGGTGGACTTCCTCGCTCGCACGTTGGACGAGAGCCTCGTCCACATGGATCGACTCCGGACCGCTTTGTGGGACCCGATTCCATGGACGAGTGACCGTGTCGTCGTGGTGCCGACGCAGGAACTGCATGCGGTGCCGCTCGAGAGTCTCGCGTTCCCGTCCGATGTGGACGTGTCGCGACTCCCTCACCCGGCTCTTCTAGATTCGAGGTCACGTCGGACTCGCCGCGGAGCCGCGCTCCTCGTTTCCGGGCGCGAGCGGGACATGCTTCGGGAAACTCGGGAGATCGCCCGCATCCTCGAGAGACGTGGGCTCGAGGTGAAGCGCGGTACGCGTCGGCGCGACATCGAGCATGCAGCTGGAGCGATGCGAGTGCTGCACATCGCAGCCCACGGCGTGTTCCATCCGATGGGTTGGCTACTCTCGGGAATCCAGCTCGCCGATGGCTGGTTCGGATTCGAACAGCTGAGGCGAGACCGAGTGAGAGGGGCGCTCATCCATCTGACGAGTTGCGAGTCGGGACGGGTGGGGCGGATGCCCGGAGCCGAGATCGAAGGTTGGACGACTGCCGCATTGGCCGCGGGTGCCCAGGAAGTCGTGCTGGCGGGGTGGCGGATCGACGGTGACGCCGCACGCCGCTTCGCTACCAGGTTCTACGATGCGTGGAGCGGCGGCGACTCTGCGGCCACCTCTGCGCGAAAGGCTCGGGCGAGTCTCCGCGCGGAGCTACCGCACCCCTACTATTGGTCTCCGTTCTTGGTCGTGGGATAGACCGCGTGCGATTCGATCAGGTGACAGACGCTTCCGAACCTGATTGAGCTAGGCGACGATCTCTTTGCCACCGGACTTCGCTAGGCGACGGTCTCTTCGACTCGCACCGCGAGCCGGTGGTCCGAGAACGGCTTTTCGAAGTAGTCGATCGCGCCGTGCCGCATCGCTGCGACCGCGAGAGTCACGTCGTACCCTTCACCGAGCGCGATCACCGGCAGTTCCGGATCGGCTTCCTGCAGGCGATCGAGGAGATCCAGCCCGCTCATTCCTGGGAGGTTGAGATCCAGGATCAGGCACGCATGCTTCCGCAGCCGGTGTTGGCCGAGGAACGACTCCGCGTCCGGGAACGACTTCGCCGCATACCCGAGCCCGGATACGAGACCCTGGAGGCTCGTACGCATCGACCGGCTCCCGCTCACGATGTAGACCGTCGGGAGTGGAGATACGAGGTCGGGCTGTCTACTCGGCTTGGGCCCGAGTTCCTGGATCGTCATCACGCTTCTCTGATGGGGTACTGGCGTTGCCATGGTTCCTCGGAGTCGCTGATCTGCCTCCGCTAGACCTTGATGTACCGAAGAGTACGGTCCGTCTGGTGACGGTCGCCATTAGGACAAACCCGTACCGATCCTTACGATAGCTACTGAGACGATGCCGACGAGTGGGGCAAAGCCTTGTGTCACAAGGTCCATGACAGCTGGGCAGCCTCGCGGGGTGGATCGGCGGCTTGGCGGATCCTCACGGTCCATGTGGATTCTACGGATGGATGGAGGGAGGGGATGCTGCCGGCGGATGGGTAGGGTCAACGCAAACGGTACCCAGATGTCCGGCTGGATGCGATGGCGGAGCCGGGCAGAGCGCCCGGCGTCGCGGCCCCTACTCCTCCTTGGCCCGCAGTGACATCCGGACGAGATGGGGAAGTGAGGTCGCACCGAGCTTCTTCATGACCCGCGAGCGATGGATCTCGATCGTCCGCTCGCTGATCCCGAGCCTGTGGGCGACCACCTTGTTCGGATGCCCCTCGACGATCAGCTCCATCACCTCGCGCTCTCTGGGGGTGAGTGCCTGGATCCGGTCGGAGATCTTCTGCTGCTGGGCCAGAGCGCGACGGTTGTCCTCGTCGAGCTTGAGCGAGTGCTGGATCCGGTCGAGAAGGGTCTGGTCGCTGAACGGCTTCTGGATGAAATCGACCGCGCCGTCCTTCATTGCCTGAACGGCCATGCTCACGTCGCCGTGGCCGGTGATGAAGATCACCGGGGTGATGGCGTGCTTGGCCAGGAGTTCCCGGTGGAGGTCGATTCCGCTCATTCCCGACATCCGGATATCGAGGACGAGGCAGCCCGCGCGATCGGGATCATATGCGTCCAGGTACTCGCGGGCCGAGGCATAGGTCTCGACCGCCAGTCCGACGGACTTCATCAGCAGCTTGAGGGCCTTACGAATAGCTTCGTCGTCATCGACCACGAAGACCGTGGGGTCCATCTTGCTCATTCCTCGTCTCCGATCGTCGCAGGGAGGGTGAAATAGAATGTCAGTCCCTTGTCGGGATTTCGCTCGAACCACAGTGTACCGCCGTGAGCGGTGATGATCGAGCGGCTGATCGAGAGTCCCATGCCCATTCCCGATTTCTTCGTGGTGAAGAACGGATCGAAGAGGGTACTGGCGTCGACCTCGGAAATCCCTGTACCACAGTCTCTTACGCTCACTTCTAGCTGTCCGGCCGCGTTGCGCCTGGTGCGGACCCCAATCGTGTCGTCCGCGGACGCGGTGTCGCGCATCGCATCCTTGCCGTTCTGGATCAGATTCAGGACCACCTGCTGGATCTGGACCGGATCGACCTTCGTGCGGGGAAGGTCCGAGGCGAGGTCGAGCTCGATCTCGAACTCGATCAGATTCGAGTCCGTGTTCGCCAGGGTCACGATCTCGCGGATGACGTCGTTCAGACTCACGAGCTGACGGTCGCTCTCTCGCTTCCGGACGAAGCTCCGGAGTCGCCTGATCACCTCTCCAGCCCGGAGCGCCTGAGCGTTGATCTGCTCGAGCGCGTCGAGGATGTCTTCCCGCTCGATCCGGTCGTCCTGCATCAGGCGCCGACAGGCCTGGGAATAGGTGGCGATCGCGGTGAGGGGCTGATTCACCTCGTGCGCGATTCCCGTCGCCATCTCGGCCATCGTTCCGATCCGGGTGACATGGGCGAGCCGTTCCCGGTGTTCACCTGCCTCCTCTTCCGCCGAGACCTCCGCGGTACGGTCCACGATCTGGAGCATGATCTCGACGGGCACGTCGTTCTCGTTGCGGACCGAGGTGCAGTGGACCTGTCCGATCGACCACTCGTCGCGGGACTTCCGGAACCGGATCTGGAGCGTACGTCGTTCCCGACGTGCCTCCGCGAGTTCCCGGATCGCGAGGAGGCACTGCTGGGTGTCTTCCGGATGGGTCAGCTGGTCGATAGTGGAACCCACCAGCCGATGTCGGTCGATGCTCCAGAAGTCGACGGCGGCCTCGTTGACCCGGATGATCCGTCCCGTCAGGTCACAAACCGCCTTCGCGATCGGTGCGTTCTCCCACCAGACCGATAGCTGCTTCCGGCTCTCTTCGAGCTGCCGTGAAGACTCGACCCGCTCGGTGATGTCGCGGCAGATTCCGACGAAGTTGAGTTCGTTCTCGAGCGTGATTTCGTTGACTGCGAGGTCGAGTGGGAAGGTGGATCCGTCCTTCCGCCGCCCAGTCACCTCTCGGCCGATCCCGATGATGCGAGGAGACTTCGTCTCGATGTAGCGGTCGACGTAACCGTCGTGGCGGCTCCGGTCCGGATCTGGCATGAGCATCGAGACGTTCTGACCGAGCGCCTCCTCGCGTGAGAACCCGAAGATCCTCTCGGCAGCGTGGTTGTATTCGAGCATGATGCCCCGACGGTCGATGACGATGATGCCGTCCACCGTCGCGTCGAGGATTGCCGACAGGCGAGCGCTATCCTGCCGATATCGGTTCTGCATCCAACCTCCGTGCCTGGACCGAGCGGAACCCCGGACTATAGGGCAAACGGCGAGCGAAGGCACCTCCCGTAGACGATGATCGCCCCACGGTTTCCGCGGGGCGATCATGGAGAGGTCGGGTGTTTCCTACGCGCCTACAGGGCAGCCAACGAGGGGTGGCGGAGCCGTCCCGCCGAGGGGAGACCGAGTCGCCGCTTGGCGGGGGGGCGACTCCGCAGCTGCCTATCCAAGAGCCTGATCGTCGTCTTCCTCGTCGACTTTCTCTTGATCGGTGAGAAGGGCGATCAGGATCTCCAGCATGTCGTTCGTCGTGATGATTCCGAGCAACTCCTCGTTCACTCCGACCACGGGAAGACAGCCGAACTTGCGGTTGTGGAGGAGCAGTGCAGTCTTCGACATCTGCTCGTCCGCATGTATGCAGATCACGTTTCGGGTCATCACTGCTTCGACGGTTCCGAGCTCGCGCGGTCCGTCGTCTCCCAAGCGTTGGAAGAGGAGGGAGCCGATGTCGTGGTCCGAGACCAGCCCGATGAGTCGTCCCCGGTTGTCCACGACCGGAAGGTGACGGATCTCGTACTCCCGGAAGATCCGATAGGCCTCCTGCACCGGTGTATCTGGCCCGATCGTGACCGGGTTCCGCGTCATCCAGTCTCGCACCAGCATCGAAAACCTCCCTACCATCGACCTATGCCGCAACCTGTGGCCCGCAGAGAAGGGCGACACGGTCTACGCTCTCCAGGATCCGGTGGGTCGCTGCGCGACCGAACAGCTGCGAGATCCTGCCATGTCCGAATGCACCCATTGCAAGGATCCGGGCGTCCCAGCGCGTCGCCTCTTCGAGGATGATCTCCGCGGGCGACCCCATCCGTCGCTCCAACTCCGCCGTCAGCTCGTGAGACTCGAGGTAGGAGTTCGCCTTCCCGAGAAGGTCGTACCCTTCCTCTTCCTCGGCAACGACGATGACTCGAACGACGGCGTCGTGAACCTTGGCCAGACGAGCCGCGGTGGTCAATGCGCGATGCGACACGACGCTTCCATCGTACGCAACCAGGATCCGGTTCCCGATTTGTCCGTCGGGTGGCACGACCAGCACCGGGCAGTACGCTTGGCGCGTCACGGACTCCACGTGATCACCCAGTGGTGAGTCCGGCCCGCCATCCGAGGCTCCAGACTTCCCGAGTACGATCAGGTCGTGCGCCCTGGATTCTTCCACCAAGACATCTGTCACACTACCGCGCTCTACCCGAAAACTTCCGCGGATGCGGAAGTCCGAGATGAGCTTCAGGAACCGGCGCCCCAGCTCTCGCTCCTCGTCGTGGAACTTCGCTTCCAGATCTCGGCTGGCGTTCGGGTCCATCGGGATCGGGCCTTCCGGCGGCAGAGCGGGAAACGGCGCTGCATACGAGGCGCGGAGCAGGTCGGTGTCCTCGACATAGACGGCACGCAGCGGTGTGTCATGCAGGATGGCGAGCTGCAGCGCGATCTCGGTGACGTCGTCCAGGAGAGACCCAGGTTCCATTCCGACAACGATGCTCTCGATCATCGGGGTCCTCCTCTCTGTGACCGGCCTGTGCTGCGGCGTCCGGCGTGATGTCGTGGCGCCCAGGTTCGTCGTCATTGAACCCACCGGCCCTAGCTATAGAATAGTGCGCAGATGCCGCGACCGGGGTTGCGGAATCCCCCTACTGTTGCTTTCCAGGCCCAGCATGCGTCTCTTCCCAGGCAGAACCTGGATGCAGGCATTGGAGGCTGCGGGCTCGGCCTGTCGCGCGGATCACCTCTGGTCCCCGGGTGCACGAATACGGGGTTTCCGAAGCGGACGTCCACGAGGGCGAACCATTAGTCTCACGACTGATTCGCTTCGATACTTTCGAATATCGTGACGACGAGGAAGGGTGTCAAACTTCCCTGTCGCGACAAGTATTCGGCCGTTGGGCGGCTCCGCAGCGCTCGACTCCCGTAGCGCAGCATCGTGGCCACGAATCGCGGTTTCTCGCGACGCGGGCATCGGTGCCTCGTGGGAGGCGGGACTCGGAGCCGAGTCGTATGTGGCGGGTCGTTTGGTGGTGTATCCCATTCGATCGGGTGTTAGGTTCACACCGTCTTCGGCCGGTACACGAGCAGGCCGGTCAGGCGTCCCCGACGGGGGTGACACGAGGGCGCGAGAGACGTTCATGCTACTTGAGTCTTGTTGCGGTTCGATGACCACGGCCCAGAGTTCGGTCGAACTCGCTGTCGTGTTCTCGACTGGATTGATGATCTCGGTCGGGCACTGCGTCGGCATGTGCGGACCGATCGCCGCTGCCTACTCCGCGGCGCAGAACGGTCTCGGTCGTCTCGGCTTCGGCGGCGCCCTCCTCACCTACCACGCTGGTCGTGTCGTCACCTACACCGGGCTCGGCGCTGCATTCGGACTCTTGGGCTCGACCTTGGGCTGGAGCCGATTCGGCACGGCAGCTCAGGGCGGGATCTCCCTCTTCGCCGGCGCCCTGATGGTCGCCCTTGCACTTGGACTCCTCGGCTGGATTCCAACCGACCGTCTCCTCGAGAAGGGGAGCTTCGGCGGAAAGGTCGTCTGCGGTGCTAGCCGACTCCTTCGCACCCGTTCCTACGCCGGCCGTTTCGGGCTCGGGCTGCTCAACGGACTCCTGCCGTGCGGACCGGTCTATGCCATGGCACTTGCGGCCGCCGGCACCGGCAGTGTCGGGCGCGGTGCGCTCGTCATGTTCCTCTTCGGAGTCGCCACCATCCCGGCGCTCTTCGGGGTCGGGCTCGGTTCCTCGTGGTTCGCTCCCCGCATCCGGCAGCGGCTCTACCACGCTGGGGCGTTTCTCGTCATGTTCCTGGGCGTGCAACTCGCGCTCCGTGGCACGGCCGCGATCGGACTCCTGCCTCACCTTCGCTTCGGCGAACTGGTGATCTTCTAGAGGTCCGGGTGGCGCGCGTAGACCGAATCGACCTTCTTGCCTCCTCGGGTATCGCCGAGTCCCCAGCGGACGAATCTTCGGCGACGTCCTGCCTTCACTGTGGGCTCGACGTGCCGAGGAACCGTCTCGCACGCGGCAACCGGTTCTGTTGTTCGGGATGCGACCACGTCTACAAGTTGATTCACGAGTCGAACCTCGAGCAGTACTACGAACTGAGGCCGGAACGTGGCGTCCCCGTATCGGGATTCCGCGAGGACGCGTTCGGCTGGCTCGAGCCGATGCTCGGAGCGGCTCAGTCCAGCGATGGGTTGCTGAGGCTCGCGCTGGACATCCAGGGCGTCCACTGTGCGGCCTGCGTCTGGCTCCTCCAGCAACTCTACGAGCGGCACACGGGAGCGGTACAGCTCCGCATCAATCCTGGCCGTGGATCGGCCGACCTCGTCTGGGACCCCGCTTTGGGTGACGTCCGTGAGTATCTGGCCGGAGCGATGCGGTTCGGATATCGGTTCGGCCCGCGAACCGGTCGTCCGCCGGCCAAGTCCAACGGCATCCTCATTCGGCTAGGGATCTCAGCGGCTGCCGCGATGAACGTGATGATCTTCAGCCTCTGCTACTACTTCGGCCTCTCTCCGAGCGACGGATGGATCTATACGGTACTGGGACAAGTGAGCGTCCTCCTTACCGCGGTCGCAGCGTTCGTGGGCGGAGAGGTGTTCTTCCGCTCCACCTGGAACGGGATCCGGAGAGGGGTGGTCCATCTCGACCTTCCGATCGCGCTCGGGATCCTGCTCGCGTTCTCCGGATCGGTGGTGGCCTACGTCCTCTGGGGGCCGGAGAAGGCCTACTTCGACACGGTGACGGTGTTCGTCACGCTCATGCTCGTGGGCCGGTGGCTGCAAGAGCGTGTGATCGAACGGAACCGACTCTCTGTCCTCTCCTCGGACGGGCTCGATGCGATCTTCGTTCGGAGAGTCGTTCGTCACGGCTCGGCCGATGGGGATGCGTTCCAAGAGCGAGTCGAGGTGGTCTCCGGATCGTCGATCCAATCGGGAGACGTGCTGCTCGTAGTGCCGGGAGACATGGTCCCGGTGTCAGGTGTGCTTCTGGACGGGAACGCACTTCTCTCCCTCGAATGGATCACCGGCGAGTCGGAAGTCGTCGATGGGCTCTCCGTTGCGACGATCCCGGCCGGTTCATTCAACGCGGGGACGTCTGCGTTCCGGCTCGTGGCGAAGGAGGCGTTCGCCGAGTCCCGGGTGCACGACCTGCTTTCGACTCCCGCGCCGCGGGAGCGGGAGAGCGGTCAGGACCGTTGGTGGTCTCGCGCGAGCTCTGTCTACGTTGCATCCGTCCTGCTCCTGGCCGTAGCCGGCTTCGCGGTGTGGGCGACGCGCGACCTGACGAAGGCTCTCGAAGTGACGATCGCGACGTTGGTCGTGACCTGCCCGTGCGCGATCGGCCTCGCCGTACCGCTTGCGAAGGAGCTGAGCCTTCTCGCACTCAAGCGACGCGGTGTGTTCGTTAGGAGCCAGGGGCTCCTCGACCGCGCGCTCGCCGTTCGGCGCATCTTCTTCGACAAGACGGGGACGCTGACCCTCGGCCGGATGACGCTCGACCCTTCCTCGCGTGCGCGACTGGCAGAGCTGCCGGCCGAAGGGCGAGCGATCCTGTACGAGATGTCCGTCCGCAGTAACCACCCGAGGAGTCGCGCCATCGTCGCTGCACTCTCGGAGCTCGACACGGCAGAAGAGGTGGCAGAAAAGGCGGCAAGGGGCACGGACACCTCCACGGACACCTCCACGGCGACGGCCACGGTGACGGCCACGGCGACGGCCACGGCCACGGCGCCTCTCGCCGTCGTCACCCTCTCATCGGACGCAATCACCGAGCATCCCGGACTCGGCCTCGAGTGCCGCCATGACGGGGTCTATCGACTTGGTCGGCCAAGCTTCGTGCTCGGCGCGGAGGGTGTTGCTGCGGAGGACGCAGCCGACCAGAGTGCGACGATCTTCGGGCGTGACGGAGCCCTCCTACTCTCCCTGTCGTTCGACGAGGAGCTACGGGGCGATGCGTCCGACGAGGTCTCCCGCCTCCGTTCGTCCGGCCTGGAGATAGAACTCCTGAGCGGAGACTCCCCGGAGCGGACGACGAAGGTAGCCGAGCAGCTCGGGATCGCGCCCGAACATGCATTCGGAGGACTGACTCCGGAGGAGAAGTCCGAACGCGTGCGTGCGCTCGACCGGCACGACAGCCTCATGGTGGGCGACGGCCTCAACGACGCGGCCGGTCTCGACAGTGCCTTCGTTGCCGGCACTCCGGCCATCGATCACCCGAGCCTCCCCGCTCGGGCCGACTTCTACTTCCTAGGCGAAGGGATCGCCGCCGTGCGCCTCGTTCTCGCCGCGGCTTCCCAACTGAGCCGTGTCGTGCGGACGAACCTCACGGTCGCCGTCGCCTACAACGCCTTTGCGCTCGCGCTCTGCTTCACGGGGCGGGTCAGTCCTGTCAGCGCGGCCATCTTGATGCCGATCAGCTCGATCGGCCTCGTTCTACTCACGGTGTACCGGATGAAGGGGAAGGAGGGCGTGTGGACGTCCTGATCATCCTCCTCTTCATCAGTCTGGTGTTCGTAACCGGTGCCGTTCTTCTCTTCCTTCGGGGGGTGACGTCCGGGGACTTCGAGCAGGGAGACAGGGTGTCGCTCCTGCCTCTCGAGCCCGATTCCCCGAGTACGCCCAAGGAGAAAGCGGAGAACGCGATGCCACCTACGGGGAGCACGCCCTGACCGAGGCGTGACGGGAAGAGGAGAAGCAAACGATGGCAACCGCGGATACCGGCCGGACCGTACGAGTCGAATACAACGACTCGGTGGTACGCGCCTTCTTGATCGCCACGCTGGTGTGGGGCGTCGTCGGACTGAGCCTGGGCGTGTTGGTCGCGACCCAGCTCTCCTTCTGGCAGGCGAACTTCGGCATCGAGTGGCTGACCTTTGGTCGACTTCGTCCCCTCCACACGAACGCGGCGATCTTTGCGTTCGTCGGGAACTCGATGTTCGCCGGGATCTACCACTCCAGTCAGCGCTTGCTGAAGACGAGATTGGGATCCGACGGGCTGAGTTGGATCCACTTCTGGGGCTGGCAGATCATCATCGTCTGCGCGGCCCTCACGATCCCGCTCGGCTTCACCCAATCGAAGGAGTACGCGGAGCTGATCTGGCCGATCGACCTCATGGTCGCTCTCATCTGGGTCGTCTTCGCGGTCAACTTCTTCATGACGGTGGCGAAGCGGAACGAGCCGAACCTCTACGTCGCGCTCTGGTTCTACATCGCAACGATCGTGACGATCCCCGTTCTCTACATCGTCAACAACCTCCAGCTCCCGACCGGAGCACTCCACAGCTATTCGATCTTCGGTGGAGTTCAGGACGCACTCGTCCAGTGGTGGTATGGCCACAACGCGGTCGGCTTCTTCCTCACGACTCCGATCCTGGGTCTGATGTACTACTACCTCCCGAAGGCGGCAGGACGACCGGTCTACTCCTACCGTCTTTCCATCGTCCACTTCTGGGCGCTCATCTTCGTCTACATCTGGGCGGGCCCTCACCACCTGCTCTACACCGCGCTTCCCGACTGGGCCCAGTCCCTCGGTATGGTCTTCAGCCTCATGCTCTGGGCGCCATCCTGGGGTGGAATGCTGAACGGTCTCCTCACGCTCCGCGGCGCCTGGGACAAGCTCAGGACGGATCCGGTCATCAAGTTCTTCATCGCGGCGGTCACGTTCTACGGGATGTCGACGTTCGAAGGACCGCTCCTCTCGATCAAGACCGTGAGCTCGCTCGGTCACTACACGGACTGGATCATCGGTCACGTGCACGGTGGAACTCTCGGTTGGAACGGATTCATGGCGGCCGGCGTGAGCTATTGGCTCATCCCGAGGCTTTGGAACACGAAGCTCTACAATGAGAAGTGGGCGGATGCGCACTTCTGGATCGGCCTCTTCGGAATCCTGCTCTACGTTGGTTCCATGTGGATCAGCGGCGTCAACATGGGGCTCTACTGGCGGGCTCTCGACGCTGACGGCTTCCTCCAGTATCCAGACTTCGTCGAAGGACTCATTTCGGCCGGTGTGCTCTGGAAGATGCGTCTCGTCGGCGGTAGCTTCTACCTCGTGGGGTTCCTCCTCATGGTTGCGAACCTCACGCTGACCATGCAGAAGGGGAAGTTCCAGTCGACGGTGGTCGAGGTTCCGGCCATGCCGAAGCTCCAGACCGTGTCCTCCTGGGCCCTCATCAAGGGCAAGCCGGTCGTATTCTCGCTCGGCGTCATCGTAGCAGCGGCCCTCTTCGCGGTCTCGAGTCCGGTCACCTTCGCCCTCCCGATCACCTTCGGAGCGGTGCTCACCGTGGCCGCAATCCTCTACGCGGGCGCAGAGAAGCGTGAAGGTGGCAGCTGGCATCAGCTCCTCGAAGGGAAGCCGCTTGCGTTCACGATTCTCTCCCTGGTTGCGATTCTCATCGGCGGCATCGCGGAACTCGTGCCGACGATCGTGATCGACAAGAAGGCGCCGGCAGTGGCCATGGCTGACTCCACTGGCGTCGTTCCCGCCGCGGACGTTCAGGTGGTGGAGAGCCGGTTCCTCCAGCAGCCGTACAGCCCGCTCGAGCTGGAAGGACGTGACGTCTACATTTCCGAGGGCTGCTACAACTGCCACTCGCAGATGATCCGGCCGTTCCGTCACGAGACACTCCGCTACGGCGAGTACTCCCGCGCGAGCGAGTTCCGCTACGACCATCCGTTCCAGTGGGGCTCCAAGCGGACCGGTCCGGACCTCCATCGGGTTGGTGGGAAGTACCCGAATCTCTGGCACTATCAACATCTGATGGATCCGCGCTCGACGTCGCAAGGCTCCAACATGCCGGTCTACGCGTGGCTCAAGACCCGGAAGGTCGACTTCACGAAGACCCGGGGCAAGATGATCGCGATGCGGAAGCTCGGAGTGCCCTACACCGACGAGGACATCGCAGACTGTCAGGACGTGGCGAAGAGCCAGGGAACGCTCATCGCGAGCGACCTCCAGGCGAACGCCGTCACGATCGAACCGGATTGCAAGATGGTCGCGGTCATCGCCTATCTCCAGCGGCTGGGTCGTGGTCCGCAGCCAGTCGCTCTGGAGCAGGCCGCCGCACCTGAGGCGACGCCGGCGACTCCAGAGACTCCGGAGATACCGGCCGAGCCGGCGGCTCCCGTCGACGTCCCCGCCGACGGTGAGGCAGACGGTGCCACCCAGAACGGGGCCGGCGATCTCGGCCAGCTCGTAGGAGGGAGGTAGCTCATGTTCCAGGACTTCTTCGCCCGGAGTGAGCTGCTCATCCTGCCGCTCGTGTCTCTGGGAATCTTCTTCGTGACGTTCATGCTCGTACTCACGCACGTGGTGTTCGGGTTGCGGAAGAAGGAGCTACTGACCCATGTTTCCATGCTGCCTCTCGATGACGAGGACGAGGCGCACTTTCGAGTCGAGGGGGAGGAGGCGGCGTCATGAGTGACTACCAAGCAGATCGACTACTCGATCACGACTACGATGGCATCCAGGAGTACGACAACCGACTCCCGAACTGGTGGCTCTACACTCTCTACGGAGCCATCGTGTTCTCCGTCGCGTACTGGATCGTCTTCCACACGCTCAAGGTGGTTCCGCTTCCGCGTGGACGCTATGAGCTCGAGATGGCGGCCGCAGCCGAAGCTCAGCTGAAGAAGATGGAGGGCCAGGAGCTCACGGACGAGACTCTGGCACTCATGGCAACTGTTCCCGCGAGGGTCGAGGCGGGACACCAGATCTTCAACCAGTTCTGTGTGGTCTGCCACGCCGACAAGGGGCAAGGGAACGTCGGGCCGAACCTGACGGACAACTACTGGCTCCACGGAAGCCGTCCACTCGACATCCTGAATACCGTGACTCACGGCGTTCCGGAGAAGGGGATGGCGGCTTGGGGTGGACAGCTCGGCCCGCGGCGCGTCCAGGACGTCGTGTCCTTCGTACTGACGATCAAGAACACGAACGTTCCTGGCAAGGCTCCACAGGGTGACCTGGTGGTTCCGGGCGAGGAAGCGCCCGGCGATACGCCCGCGGCCCCAGGGGAGACCCCGGCAGGGACCCCCGCCGAAGGTGACGGCGCGAGTCCCGTCGGCGAGCCCCCGACCGACACCGGCTCACTCGGAGCCGACGTCGGAACCGGGCCAGCCGACACTGAGTAGTCAGATCCGAATCCAAAGGCGGGTTCCCGAGATGGGGACCCGCCTCTCACATAGGTAGAAAACGACCGCTCAGGGGAAGGTAGTGCCCTGCCGAATGGCTCATTGGGGTCGGGGCAAGAACTTCCGTTGCGGCCTCCCGATCCCATGCGTCTCCACGTGGAGATTGGGGGAGGAGCTCGATGACCGCTGAGACCAAGCCGACCAAGCCCGCGAGACCGCAGCAGCGGCGCCCGGACCTGGATACCGTCTTTTCCGTCAACGACGACGGTTCGCGCAACTTCATCCACACCGCCGACGTGAAGGGGCCGTGGCAGACCCGGAAGACCGCGATCCACCTCCTGCTGCTCGCCATCTACTTCATCGTTCCGTGGCTCGAGTTCGGTGGACACCCGCTGATCCACATCGACCTGCCGGGTCGCCAGGCCTTCCTCCTCGGCCAGACCTTCACGAACCAGGACTTCTACCTGATGTTCTTCCTCGTGACCGGGGCCGGATTCGGGCTCTTCGTGGTCACGGCGCTCTGGGGACGGATCTGGTGCGGCTACGCGTGTCCGCAGACCGTGATGGTCGACGGCGTCTTCCGGAAGATCGAGCGGTGGTTCGAAGGGTCGCGGGAGAAGCGCCTCAAGCGGAACGCAGGCCCGTGGACGTTCGACAAGTTCTGGCGCAAGGCCGGGAAGCACATCGTCTACCTCGCCCTAGCCACGATCTCCGCGCATACTTTCATGTCGTACTTCTTCCCGATCCGGGACCTCATCCCCGCCGTCCTCTCCGGCCCCACGGGACATACGACGGCCTTCCTCTGGGCCCTCTTCTGGACGGGAATGCTCTACTTCGACTACGCCTGGTTCCGGGAGCAGACCTGTATCGTGATCTGCCCGTACGGCCGTCTCCAGTCGACGTTGACCGATGCGGACACCGTGGTGATCGGATACGACGAGAACCGTGGCGAGCCGCGCGGCAAGAAGGGCGCGGACGGCGTGGGCGACTGCGTCGACTGCTTCCGGTGCGTCCAGGTCTGCCCGACCGGTATCGACATCCGGAACGGACTCCAGCTCGAGTGCATCGGCTGCACGAACTGCATCGATGCCTGTGACGCGGTCATGACCAAACTGGAGCGTCCGAAGGGGCTCATCCGGTATGACTCGCTCCGTGGCTTCAACGGCGAGAAGAAGCGGAGCATCTTCCGTCCGCGCGTCGGGCTCTATGCGTTCCTCGGGATCCTCGGGCTCACGGTGTTCTCCGTCACCGCGCTCAGCCGGTCCCCGTTCGAGGTCCGGATCCTTCGGCCCAAGGGGATGCCGTACACGCTCCAGGAGACCGCGATCCAGAACCTCTACAACATTCGGATCCAGAACAAGACCGGCATCGACCGTACGTACTATGTGGAGGCAGGCGAGAGCGAGAAGGGGGACGACCTTCGTTTCGTGATCTCGCAGACGAAAGTCCACATCCCGACGCTCGAGGACGCCACCGTTCCGGTCTTCGTCGATCTGGACCGAAGCGAGTACACGGCCAACTTCCCGATCCACTTCGTCGTCCGGGATTCTCTCGGTGGAGCTGCGAAGACGATCGAAGCGACCTTCCGAGGGCCATAGCCGGCTCCGGTCTGCCGTCGTGGACCTTGCGTCCACGGGACGGAAGCCGCGACAATGACGTCGAGCAGAACGCACACACCCAAACGGCGTGGGAGGATCCCCACGCCGGCAGCATTCCGGCAGGAGCTTCCGTCATGAAGAAGTGGCTCTACGACCGACCGTGGATCTGGATCGTCGTCTTCCTTGGAGTCGTCATGGCTTCCTCCGTCGCTCTCATCATCATCGCGCATGTGAACCGACCCCAGGTCTTGCCACACTGAGCCGACTCTCTACTGCAGGATGATGATCTTCTGCCAGATCTTCCGCGTCAGTCCGGTGACCAGCGCTTCGATCTCATTGATGACGGAGAGGACGACGGGGTCCTGTGTGGCCGTCAAATGGAGTGCCGCGAGCTTGCTCGTCAACGCAAGCATCTCCGAGCAGTAGTCGAGGTAGCGCTCGAGCTGGAACCGGTCCAGCGGCGGCTTTTCCGTCTCGGAGGCGGAGTTGTCTGGCCGGAGCGAGAACTCCGGGTCCTTCGTGAGCTGGTGCATATCGACGACGTGGGCCAGGCCGCGGAGACGGTGGAGGATGGAGAGCGACTGCCTTCGCTTGAACCGCGTCTCCATCGAGGTCATGAACACCAATGCCAATCCGAGCAAGATGATCTCGTTGACGGCGGCGTCGACTCCCTGGAGTAGGTCCGGAATCGACGGGCTCTCACCGGTTGCGATCCGGATCATCTGGAACGCGGCCCAGGTCGCGGTGACGAGTAGAGCGAGCACGCCACAGGCGATGAGGACGCGCAACCACCAGATCGGGCGCCGCGCCTTTGCGATCACCTCGTCGTTCACCGCTGCGAGGTTGAGCAGAGTCTGACCGACCTCGCCGAGACCGGAGCCCGGAAACCGGGACTCGATCCGTGCGTTCAGCTTGACGATCGTCTCGTGGATCGGCTCGGACTTCAGCTCTCCACGGGGCATGTCACTCCTCCGTTGCTCCTTCCACTCGCCTCGGGAACGGATGGTCCGCCTGTGCGTCCCGCCCGTGCGTACTCTCACTCGGGCGCCGCTGCCTGTGCGTCCCACGACCCACACCCATGACGGTCCCGTTCCGGACGAGCATCTCTACTCGGTGCCGGAGGCGCTACTCACTTCTTCGGCGGCACGTCCGCCGGGATGGAGCGTGATCGCAACTCCGAGGCCGATTCCCTTGGGAAGGGAGATGTCGATCCCGCGAAGGACCTGGTAGGCGACGTCGAGATCGCAGCGCCAGACGCTGGCCCGCAACCCAAGGCCGAGTACGGGGCCGTCGATGCCTCCGAGTGCCACGCCAGCGTTGGCAGACCAGTGGGTGCGGCGATAGAGAACGCTTCCGAGAGCGATCCTCGGACGGGTCGACGTCGCCGGACCATCCTCGAACCCTTGGGTCCAGCTCATTTCGAGTCTCACGTCCGAGATCCAGAACGCGCCCGAGAGCTCCAGCTCGAACGGGAGGCGTGTGGAGTAGGCCCCTATCTCTGCGGTGGAGGATTCCGTGTCGATCAGGTCTTCCTCGTCGCCATCCGAGAGGCTGAGGCTGTCGGCCACGGCCGTGTCGAAGCGGAGCTTAGGCTCGTCGCTCCAGCGGACGGATCCGAGTACGTTCCGGAAGACGATGCCAACCTCGTATGGGCCATGAACGCCCTGCCCGCCAGTTCCGGTCGCATCCGTCCTGCGCCCCGGGGCCGTGGCAGTCGGTGCGCCGTCGCCGTTCGATCCCCGTCGCGCCGCGAACGCGAGATCGACGGCATGCCCCCAGCCGCCACTTGCTTCGCGGCTCTCCGCGACGACGGCGCCGTCGATGGCGTCCGGCGTCGTTTCCACGGTTCCGCTCGCGCCGAGGAGTTCCGCGTGACGCAGCCCTCTCAGGAGGTGAAACGAGCCGCCGAGCGAGATCTCGAACTCGCCCAGTCGATGGATCGGTCGACTTCCGGACGCGAGTAGGTCCAAGTACCAGATCCCCTCACCGTACGATCTCGGCAGCTCGAGTTTCTGTCCGATCTGGTTGCCGAAGAGCGCGAGTTCCGCGTACTCCCTGGGAACGCGTACAGCTCCGAGGAACACGCTACGTGCGTTCAACGCCCATCCGGAACCTGCAACGGCCGGCCCGAGGACGCTCGTGTCGAACCTACCCTCGAGCCCGTCGGCGCCGATGCGCGAGAGGATCTCCTCCTTGTCGTCTTCACTCCAGGTCGCTCCGTTCCATCGTGAGTAGTCGTGCAACGTATACGTGTCGTTCAGGACGGCGCCAGTGCTCGCGGCCAGGCGTACCGCGGGCGTTCTGTCCCAGGAGAGAGTGGCCGGATTTCCGAACGGTGCGTCGACGCCGCGCAGGAGGAGCGATCCGGCACCTGCGAGGCCCATCTGAAGCGGGGTGTCCGCTGGACGGGCGAAGGCAGGGGAAGACGAGACGCAGCACACGGCCGCGGTCGCAACGAGAATGGCGACGCGTACGGCGTTCATGGACGACGTTCCCCGACGCCGATCCGGAACTCGAGCGCCCCTGTGGCTTCCGCATAGTCGTCCGGAGAGAGACTCACGACCGCGGTCGAGTCGCCGCGTAGCCGGAACACCATCCGGCCGAAGACGCGGTCGCGTGCGAAGAAGGGGATGTCCTCGTCCGGGAGCGTGACCTCGAACGAGGTCAGTGCCGGCTCGATCACTCGGCCGGTCTCGTCGGTAAAGCCGGCTTCGGCGCGGACCAATGCCAGAATGACCTCCGGCGTTTCGTCCAGCTGGTTGGCTGAAGAGGCAAACGTGATCTCCGTCTCGGCGGCGAACGGAAAGTGATTCTCGATCTGGCCGCGGGCCACGACTCCCGTCACGTCACTACCGATCCGATCCTGCACGTCACGTGACACCGTGAAGTCGAAATCATCGGCGGTTCTCTCGAGAAGGCCGAGGCGGACGCGCAGCGGCGCCGAAACCTCGTACCGCCCGCGAACGAAGTCTTCTCTTCCAACGGTCCGTGTGACGAGCCCGTCACCGATCCGAACCTCTCCGTCGATGGAGATCGCTTCCGGCCTCGCACGGATCAGGCTCAGAAGCGCGGAGTTGGATTCGTCGATCGAAACGCTGGACTCTACGGGCGACGCGGATGTGCCCGGAGCAATCGCTACCTGGAACGGGAGTTCGATCGGGTTCGGGAGTCCGACTGAGCGGACCGTCACCATGCCGTTCGCGGGGAAGGGTACCGCGTTGGCGATGACGAGCCGTAGCGAGGCCGCTGCGAGATCGAGATCCTCCAGTTCCTCCGGTAGGTCGAGTTCCGTGACCGTATGCGGGATCTCGATTCGTACGTCGGTCGGACGTGCCTCCACCGAAGCGAAGCGGATCGTGGTCTCCTCGAACTCTGCGGAGATCGATTGATGCCTTCCCAGAGCGACGAAGCCGTCGCTCGGAACCGTTGTGACATCGAGTTCGAACTGCAGGCGGTCGAGGGGTTCGTCGTTCGACGCGCGGACTCGAGTCGAGGTGAGGTCGATCGTTTCCGTGGACGATCCGGCGACCCCACCGGAGGCGGGTGGTACCGACACGGCGAGCACGATCGGCTCGTCGTTCTCGAGCAGCTCGGGGAACCGTAGGGATCCGGTGGCGCCGAGTGGGAGTTCGTTGCGAAGCTCGATCGAGAAGATCCCGTCCCGAACCGTGCCGCCGACGATCCCGAGGCTGTCGTTCAACGCGACCGCCACCGAATCCTCCAGCCGCAGTTCCTGTGCCGGCACGACCGCGACTGCCGAGTCGGGTTCGAGTGAGACGAACCTGGCCGAGAGGTCGAAGCCGGAGGAGGGAGTGATGAACACGGTGCGCCCCGAACTGCCCGGGCTCTCGCCCGATACCTCGAGCTCCAGCGCGCTGGGGAGGGACACTCCGGTGAGGTCGATCGTCGACCTGGCGACCGCACCTGTTCGGATCACCGCGGGGAACGTAGTCTCGACGAGCAGACCTCCGCGCGTTCCATCGAACAGACGGACTCGGAGGGACGGATCCTGAGTGGATTCGTCGCCGAGAGGGATCGGCAGGAGGTTCTGGATCGTGACGTCGATCTGGCCTGACGAAAAGCGGACCCAGGAGAGTTCATCCTGGGTCGGGAGCGCTCGTCGGATCGGAGGGATGGTGAATGCTGGGACCACGACTGCGAGGCCGTCTTCCGGGAGATCCAGATCCGTCAGCTCCCCAATGCGAAACCTCTCGTCGACGGGGTCGGGGGTCGGGATCTCGATCTGATCCAGGCTGCCGGCGAGGGACGTTGCGGGCAGGGTGATGTCCATTTTCTCACCGAGCCGGAACGTATCGACGACGCCCTCGAAGAAGAGCCGGAGTGGGGCGCCCGCCGTACTGTCGACGAGCACGTACTCGCTCTCGTCGGCGAGGTCACTTCCAGTGAACCGCTCCGATCCGAACGGAAGCGTGAGCAGAGTCTCGAAGTACGGCTGTTCGGGAAGCTCCAGCCCGCACGCGGAAAGGACGAGCGCAGAAGCGCAGGCGAAGAGTGCAGGCAGAAACGCGTGCGCAGAAGGAATGGCCGCGAAGGTGCGCGCGAAGATGTGCCGCCACTCGAGGGCCGCGTGTCGTCTTGTGGGGGGCATTCTGCAGAAGTGTAGCAGCTACGGCGTGGCCGGTTTCCGCGTGCTCTCGAGCTGGAGGTCCAGGCGGGGTGCCTCGCCAGGTGCGAGAATGAACACTTCGGTACGGGGAAGCACGTCGGCCAGCTTCTCCTGGAGGAGATCGTCGCGGGTCTGTCGCGGGGAACGGCGATACTCGGTGAGGAGCGCGGTGAACCGCTCTGCGGCGCCGCGAGCCCCGTGGACGCGCCCTTCCGACTCCGCTCGAGCTTCCTCGACCATCCGCGAGGCCTCCGCACGGGTGAGGCTCAGCATGTGGTCGGAGAGCATCCGTCCGTCGCTGATCGTTCGCGCCGACTCGCTCCGTGAATCTTGCACGCTCCGGAAGGCGGCGGCCGCTTCGGTGGGCGGTTCGATAGATTGCAACGTTACGGTGAGGAGCGAGATTCCACTGCCGTAGACACGGAGCAGCTCTTGCGCGCGTGAGCGGACGTCGTTCTGGATCCGCGCCTTGCCCGTCGTGAGGAGGTCGTCGACCAGCATCGCCCCCGCCACTTCCAGCATCGCGGCCCGCACGCTCTGGAGTACGAGGTCCTCCGGAAGGTCGCATCCGAAGAGATAGCTCGCAGCGTCCGTCACCCGATACTGGACGACGAGGCTCGTTGCGACGATGTTCTCGTCACCCGTGATGACGTCGAGTTTGACGCCGTTGTCGCCGCTCACTTCCAGACGGTGGATCTCGCCCGTCGGGAAGATCTCTTCGCGCTCGATGCCGTTCGGCATCCGAACGTGCAGCCCCGGAGGCGCTGCGGGCTCCGAGATCGCTCCGAATCGGCGAACGACCGCGATGCTTCCGTTGTCCACCGTA
The DNA here is from genome assembly GCA_020633975.1 of Candidatus Eiseniibacteriota bacterium. GTDB lineage: Bacteria > Eisenbacteria > RBG-16-71-46 > CAIMUX01 > CAIMUX01 > JACKCR01. Next base: position 340,703 of record JACKCR010000004.1, read on the forward strand.
TAGAAGCCGGTGGCGACCCAGACGATAGCCGCGACGACGAGTGCCGCGCCAGCGAGCCACGGCCCCCTTCTGGCGACGAACGAGACGAGGTTCTGGATGAACCGCTCGCTCGGGGCGCGCGTGTCGCGCATGTCCTGGCCCGGCTCGGTCACGACTACTTGCCTTCCAGGTGTTGAAGGAGCTTGGAGTCGCTCTCGAGGAACACCGTCGTCTCTTCGCCCAGGATCTTCTCGTAGCTCTCCAGGCTCCGCACGAACCGGTAGAACTCCGGGTCCTGGGAATAGGCCTGGCCGAGGATCCTGAGCGCTTCGGCTTCACCGACGCCCTTCAGCGACTCCGCCTGCGCACGCGCGAAGGCGAGGATGCGCTCGCGCTCCGCCGCTGTCTCGGCTTCGATCTTGAGCGCCGCCTCTTCGCCTTCGCTCCGGTAGCGAGTGGCCTGTCGGGATCGTTCGGCCCGCATCCGGTCGATCACGCTTCCCCGATTCTGTGCGGGGAGGTTGAATCCGTTGATCCGGAAGTCGACCACCTGGATTCCGAAGCTCTCCTGCGTGATCTGGTTCATCGCATCCGCGACCTTGGAAGAGACTGCGGAGTAGCGGACTTCGCCGCCGTTCGGGTCGAGGAACGACTCCATCGGCTCCGCTCCGATCGTCGCACCGAGCTCCGATGAAGAGAGGTCGAGGAGGCGCGCCTCGGCCTCCGCGCGGTTCTGTACGGTCTGCGCAAAGCGGAGCGGGTCCGTGATCCGCCAACAGACGAAGCTGTCGACGAGGACGTTTTTCTTGTCCTGGGTCAGCATCTCGGTCGGCTCGTTGTCGAAGACGAGCAGACGGCCGTCGAGCCGAACGACCTGGTCGATCGGCCAAGGTGCCTTGACGTGGATTCCCGGCCCTTTCGTTCCATCGAGCGGACGTCCGAACCGCGTCACGAGCGCGGTCTCCGTTGCATCGACGGTGAAGAACGCAGAGGTCGCCCAGGCGAGGCCGACGACGAGTGCGATCGCAATGAGGATTCGCCGAATCATGGCTGGTTCATGTCCTCTTTCGTGTCCCCCGGCGCCCGCGCGGGCAGCGGCGGTTCGAGTTTCCAGAGCGTCACGTTTCCGAGACGCGTGTTCGGAGGGACGATGATCTTCGGTCGGTTTGCCAACACCTGCTCCGCCGTCTCGAACCAGAGAAGGTCGTGGAGGACGGAGGGTGCGGTACGGTAGGCGCTGGAGCGTGCGCGGTACCCGACGCTCCGCCCTCGTGCGTCGGAGACTCGGGCGATGGCGTCGGCCTTCTCCCGCGCCATGTCGAGTTCGCCGGCGCCGCGGGCCAGGGGCAGCTCTCGCTCCTGAACCTCGTACGCCTTGTGGATCCGGGTCTGACGCTCCTCGCGCGCCGTCGAAACGTCGCGGAACGCCGTGACCGCGCCCTGCGGAGGATGGAGATCGACGACGTGCACGCTGTTCACGCGAACACCGATGGACAGCTCATCGAGTCGCTCCTGGACGATGCGGGCGAGGGACGACTCGAGCCAGCTTCGTTCTGCGGTGAGCAGCTGGTCCAAGTCTCGTGTCGCGACGAGCTCTCGAGCCGCCGCTTCGGCGTAGAGCCCGACCCAGTCCCGGTCCTTCGTCGCCGAGTAGAAGAACGAGTATGGATCGGATAGGAAGTAGTGGACCGTAAAGCTCAGCTCGACGAGGTTCTCGTCCCCGGTGAGATAGCTCGTCACCGACGTGTTCGCGTTCATCGCCGTCACCGGGCTGTGCCACTCGTTCGGCGCTGCTTGCCGGCGGAGTTCTTTCCGGCGCTCGATGAGGTCGAGGCTCGTCTGGAAGCCGACGTCTGACTTGCGTGGATACTGGACGCGCCAGACGTCCACCGTGCCGAGTGGGGAGGGCCAGTTCCAGTGGAGTCCCGGCGCCAAGTCCTTTCCGACGATCCGTCCGAACACCTTGGCGTACCCCGCCGAATCCGGAGGGACGACCACGAATCCACGGCCCACCTGAACGAGCAGAAGCAAGACGATGAGGACCGCTGCCACACGTCCGGAGAGGCGGAACGGACTCCTCCTCGCGCCCGAGCCTCCAGGGGAGGAGCGAAGGATCTGGAGAAGTGCGTCGAAGTTCTCGCGTGCTTCACCGATGCCGATCCGAGCACCGCCCGCCCAGAGCCGCCAAGCGATGAGTCCCGTCAGGAAGACGACGAAGATCAGCTGGAGGAACGCGACGAACCCTTCCGTCTGGCTGCTCAGCTGCGGCACGATCTTCCAGCCGGTCCGCGCGATGAGGAAGTCGAGTGCGAGGCCGCTGATCACACTGCCCGCGACCACTGCGCTCAAGTAGACACGGAGGAACTTCGCTCCGAAGTGGCGCGTGATGAGCAGCATGCTCGCGGTGCTCGCGGCCGGCCCCGCAAGAAGGAAGACGAGCGCCGCGCCCGGTGACAACCCCTTCGCGATCAGTGCGGCAGCCACCGGCGTGCTGGAAGATGCGCAGGTGTACATCGGAACGGCGATGACCACGATCAGGAGCATCGGCAGGATGCCCGAACCGAGGCCGCGCGCGATCAGGTCCGGTGGGAGGAGAACTTCGATTGCGCCGGCGAGGACGAGCCCGATCGTGAGCCAGAAGACGATGTCGTCCATCGAGCGGATGAAAGCCTGACGCCCGATCCGTCCGAGAATCTCGGAGAGACTCGGATCGACCGAAGCCGGGTCGCTCGAAGGAGCCAAAGCGCTGCCCGAGTCCATCGGGCCGACCGGGTCCGACTCCCTTGTCGCTCCGGTCCTCGTTCCGATGTGCAGGGCGCGAAGTACCGCTCTTCCCGTGGCTCGGAACCCGACGTAGTCGCTGCCATCGATGTCGTGACTATGATCGTGTCCATCATGACTGTGATCGTGACCGTCCTGATCGTTGTGCGCTTCGGTCTCCGCGAACCCGGGATCGCGGCACGCACTGCTGTCCGAGTCCGTCCCGGAGTTCGGGCGACATCCGCAGCTGACCGGGGTGTCCAGATCGGCCACGGCTGCAGGAGGGGGGAACGCGATCGCCAGCGCTCCTGCCAAGCCGCCGGTGAAGAAAGCTGCGATCGGACGGAAGATGGCCATGATCGGGCCGAGAAGGGCCCAGGTCAGTACGATCGCATCGGCGCTAGTTTCCGGAGTCGTCACGAGGAACGACATCGTCGCCGGTGGAGTGGCGCCTTTGCGCCGGAGAGAGATCGATACGGGGAAGACACCGCAGCTGCAGAGGGGGAGGGGAATGCCGAGCAGCGCTGCGCGCACCACGGCGAGCATTCCTGGTTTGCCCATCCACTCGACGACGCGTCGCGGCGAAAGCAGAACCTGGAGGCCTCCGGCCATCACGACTCCGAAGAGGATGAACGGGGCCGCCAAGTAGTAGAGAGTCCAAGACTCTTTCAGGATGTCGATGAGCCAACTCACAGAGGATCAGCGTAGCAGACCTCAGGGGGGCGTTGAGACTTCTCGATGCGGAAAATGCAGTAGTGAGAACCGTTTCGCAGTATCAGGAGCGCGCGTCCGAAGACGGATATGTCGGAAGGTGTCGAGGCAGTGGGCGAGACGGGCTCTCGTTGGGAAAGAGGGCGGCCGCCCGATCGAGGGCGTTGCGCTCCTGATCCTCGAACCCGAGTTCGGAGAAGATCCCAGCGGCTTGGTAGAAGCAGCGAATCGCCTCTCTTCGGTCGTAGTCGAGTTCGAGGTTTCCACGAGCCATGAGGATCTGCGCTCGATCGAGTGGGTCGCGATTGCGCCCGTGCGACTGTTGCGCCGTGGCGAATGCGACTCTCGCGGCGGCAGGACGCCGCGCGGCGCCCTCTATTTCTCCGAGCGTCGTGTACAGGTTGGACTGCATCAGCGGCATCTTCTGCTCGTGACAGACCCTGATCGCTTCCTCGACGAGCTCCCGAGCTTCCTGCAAGTTCCCACTCGCCAGCGCGCATCGACTGAGACTCCAGAGTACGCTCGCGTGTCCCATGATGTTCTCGAGCTCGATGCAGGCTCGAAGCAAGGGTACGAAGAGTGCTCGCGCTTCGTCGATCTTGCCCTTCCGCCGAAGACACTCGCCGACGCCCCATTCGGCGTTCGACTTTCCAGAGCGATGCCCCAGTCCGTCATAGATCCGAGCTGCTTCCGCGTACAGCTCCTCGGCACGGTCGAGCTCGTCCAAGTCCAGCTCGAGGTTTGCACTCGCTACTGCCGCGATCGCACGACCCTGAGGGGCGCCCGCTTCGTCGTACAAGGCGCGAGCCCGTGCCGCGAGCTTTCGTGCGCCCTCGTAGTCCCCCTGTGTCGAGAGAAGAGTGATCTGCGGGACGAGCGCCGAGGCGACTCCCCCGATGTCGTTCTGCGTTCGGAACAGGTACTCGGATCGCTCGAGGGACCGGCGAGCGGCGTGGATGTCGCCGACTCGGATGAAGAAGTGCCCGAGCCTCGCTTCCGCGCGGCCTTCCAGGACAGGACGTCCGAGGTCACGGAAGAGCAGAGCTGCGTGTTCGAGATGGCCTCGCGCCGCTGCGAGATTCATCTCGAACTGTTCCAGCGTGCCGAGAGAGAGCAAGGTCGTCGCCTCACCTTCGCGATCCCCAGAGAGTCGGGCCGTTTCGATCGCGCGCTCGAGCCAACGCCTGGCTTCCGCGGGAGGGACGCGCGTGAGTGCGATTTCGCCGATCGAACGTAGGCAGACCGATTCCTCGGAGTGGCGGTGTTCGAGGCGAGCCAGTTCCGCCGCACGATGGAACGTTTCGAGTGCCTCGTGCCACTGCCCGGACTGCTTGAGTCCGGTCGCGAGTCGGACCAAGGCGTCGACTGCGTCGGAGCGGGATCGTCTGTCCACCGAGGGCACCGGCACGCCGACGGACGTGAGCCAGGTGCCGATCTCGGAGCGAGAGAGCTGCGCCTTCCCCGTGTGGAATCGGATGTCCTCGGGCTGGAGGTACTCCGTGTTCAGCGTCGCAACGAGCACGCTCTTTCCACTGATCTCGACGAGCGCCGAGAGGGCGTTGTGCCCTTCCCAGCCGCTTTCGCCGAGGAGGTGGAGCGGGTGCGGTCCGAAGAGCTGGCGGATCCACTTGTTTCGACCGCGAGTCGGCGTTGCGTCGAGGAGAAGTTGCTGCACCCGCCTGAGGACACGTCCAGTCTCGGAGTCGACCGGTGCTGTGAGGCCTGGCGGGCTTCCGGCCTGCTGCGCCGTGTGACAGAAGAGCGCGAACAACGTGACGAGCGGGGCGGTGTCTCCACGATGGGACCGCGGAGTCGAGGGCCTGATTCCCTCACTCCAGCTCAGCTCGACGACGAGAGGCTCTCCTCCCGCCGCGCTCGACAGTTCGATGTCGAGGCGGGCACGCACGGTCGCTGACCCCTCCCAACCGTTTCCGTTTCGACGTGTACGCGGAATTGCACCACTTCGAGGTCCGAATCAGACCGCGGTAGCGCCCCTCGCACCGCTTCCCGATGCGAGGGATCAAGTCTACCACGCTTCCTGACGGGGCAGGACCGCAGTTCCGGACGTGCTCTGAGTGTCCATTCGAATGGACTCGATGATGCTGATCGATAATTCCGTTTTGGCGGGAGGTACGCTGGAGAAACTCTGGATCTAGGGTGGTATCCGATTCCTGGTCCGACGTGGAACTCTTTCAACCGGCCGCAGAACCGGGTGTCTCGAGAGAGCTCCCGGTTCTGGCCCTCTTTGGAGTTCCCCCCTCCATCCATGCCGCTGTCCCCCGCGCCCTTCCCCTTCGACGTGGCCGGGGGATCGCGGACGGCCTAGGCGTTGCGCCGTCTGTTCCTCAGTGCGCCGGCCAGACTGCTGAGTCCGTAGATCCCGATTGCTAGCAGGATCACCAGTGGGCCCGAAGGCACATCGGCCTTCGACGCCACGGAGAACGCGTAGGAAGCGAGCAGCCCCCCCGTGGTGCACACAGTTCCGATGGCTGCTGCGCCGACCATCATCCGGGGCAAACTCTCCGCCCACTGCCTCGCGACGATCGCCGGGACCGTGAGGAGCGCGATCACGAGGACGATTCCAACGACCCGGATCAGGACCACGATGACGAGTGCACTCGCGGCCAGGATGAGCTGGAAGAGCCACCGGGTCGGGACGCCGAGCGACGCCGCGAACGCCTCGTCGAAGACCGATGCTTGTAGCTCCTTGAAGAGAAGGCCGAGCCCGAGCAGGAGACAGAGGTCGAGGACCGACACCAGCCAGAGGTAGTCCCGAGGGACGAAGAGGATCGAACCGAAGAGGTAGCCGATGAGATCTGGCTTCGGACCGGCTGCGAGGCTGACGAGTAGGATGCCGAGCGCCATGCCACCGGCCCAGAGTGTCGAGATGGTGGGCTCGAGCGCATCGGGACGCTTGTGATAGACGGCACCGAGGACGAGTGCGCACGCGAGTGTGAAGCCGACCGCGCCGAACCAGGGCGAGAACCCGAACGCCAATCCGAGCCCGACTCCTCCGAACGCGGCGTGCGCGAGCCCACCGGACATCGATGTGATCCGCTTGACGACGACGAAGCTCCCGACGATACCGCACGCGATGCTGGCGAGAACGCCTGCGATGAGGGCGCGTTGGAAGAACGGATAGCTCAGGGCTTCGGCCAGCGTGTTCACGAGATCCACCTCGTCCACTGACCCGCATCGTGAGCTGCTGTGGTCTGGGTCGCCCCGAGGCTCTTGCCCTGACTTCCGATCACGTCTCGATTCCTTCGTGGTGGTGAGAGATCTCCTCCACGGAGTGTCCGTAGGTCAGGTGGAGTGCTTCCGATGTGAGTTCGGGCGGGCCGTGGTGGATGAGTCGTCGGTTGAGGCAGGCTAGGTTCCTCACGTGCTTGCTCATGACACCGATGTCGTGAGACACGAGCACGAGAGTATGAGACGAGGAGAGTTCACGGAGCAGCTCGTAGAGCCGGCCCGCCACTCGAGTGTCGAGGCTCGCGGACGGCTCGTCGAGGAGCAGGATCTCGGATCCTACCGCGAGGGCCCGCGCGATGAGGACGCGCTGGAGTTCGCCGCCCGACAGCTTCCCGATCTGGCGCTCGCCGAGGTGGGCTAGATCGACCTTCGCGAGTGCGTTGTAGGCGACCTCTCGATCTCCTCGGGTCCACCGGTGGAAGATGCCGCGATGTTTCAGCAGCCCCATCAGGACGACTTCACAGACCCGGATCGGGAACGAGCGGTCGAAGTCCGCGAACTGCGGCACATAGGAGACGACGCCCCGCGCGTCTTCGAGTCTCTGTCCGAAGATGCGAACATCTCCATGGCTCGGCTCGATCTGCCCGAGGATCGTTCGGAGGAGGACGCTCTTGCCGGCGCCGTTCGGTCCGATCAGACCGAGGAAGTCTCCTCTAGGAATGTCGAGGGAGATGCCCTGAAGGACGTCTTCTCCTGCGAGCCGGACGTGTAGGTCGCGGATCGCGATGGCGGGAACGTCCGATGCTCCGGCGGACCTCACTTCGCTACCGTCCCCTCATCCGACGTCCCCGCGTCGGAGAACGCCCGGGCGGCAGCGCGAAGGTTGTCGGCCCAATGTCGATCCAGTGGATCGACTCGCACGACACGCCCCCCGATCTCGTTCGCGAACGACTCCGCCTGCTGGGTGCCGACCTGCGGCTGAACGAACACGACTCGGATCCCTTCCTCGCGTGCTCGATCGAGCATCGAAGCGATGTGAGACGGTCCGGGGTGGACGTGTCCTCGTTCGATCGCGATCTGCGTCAACCCGTAGTCCTGGGCGAACCACCCCCAGGCCGCGTGATAGACGAGGAAGGTCTTCCGCTCCGTAGGGGCGAGCATCGCCCGGATCTCCGCGTCGAGCTCTTGCTCCTCGTCCAAGAACGCTTGGAGGCCTGACTGGATTCGGTCTTTGTTCTCGGGGAGAAGCTCCTCGAGGGCGTTCGCGAGGTTCGCTGCCAGTGTTCGCGTCGCCCGGGGCGAGAGCCAGACGTGGGGATCGTCCGGGATGAGCGAGAGGCCCTCGGATCCGTTCACGAACCGCAGGTTCGTTCCCTCGCGGGCGAGTCGGTCCCTCCATAGCGCTTCGAACTCCAGAGCGGGATGTCCGATCAGGAAGTAGAGCGAGGCGCGGCTCACGGCTCGCATCTGTTCGATCGTAGGCTCGAATGTGTGGGGATCGGCATCCGGCGGCACCAGCACTTCCACTTCGACGAGCGGTCCTGCGATCTTCTCTACGAACTCCGCCTGTGGAGGGACGGTGACCAGGACGAGCGGCTTTCGGCCCGGTTCGGGCTCGGGAGCACCCCCGCAGGCCGCGAGAGAGAGCACGATCGGGAGCGAGACGAGGAGAGTCAGCCATGCCGCGGCTCGAGCCTTCCCGCGGATGCGCCGTGGCGCGTGGCGGGGCGACCGTCGTCGGGAATCACCATCCTGCATTCCGGCTCACCTCCTTGGGTGGCTATTATCGGGCGACTTACCGGCCTTAATGAAAGCCCATTCTCAAAGATTCCGCCTTCCGTTCGGGGTGTCGCCTGCTGTATATTTCGATGTATGGCGAAATATGAGTGGTCAGCGGGTTGGCCGAGTCCGACAATCGAGATCGGGAAGGCGATCGCAGACGAAAGCCGCCTGCGGATATTGAACGCGCTCCGGGGCGGCGAGCTGTGCGTCTGCCAGATCGTGGAACTCCTAGGGCTCGCGCCCTCGACCACGTCGAAGCACCTCAACCAGCTGAGACGTTCTGGGCTGCTCCGCGCTCGGAAGAAGGGCACCTGGGTTTGGTACCGGCTCGCCCATGGTGCAGACGAGACGTCCCCGGATCCGAGGATCGTTGCCATGCTCGATTGGGTACTGGCTTCGCTTGCGAACGAGGAACCGTTCGTCCGCGACCTGGAGACGCTTCAGGACATCCTGACCATCGAGCGAGAAGAGATCGCGCAGCGTCAGCGAAGCTGCTGCGGGCCGGGAGACTGTTGACGCGTCTGCCACTCGAGGAGAGACGCTGGAGTGATCGGCGACGAGAGTGTTGCCAGGAGGAAAGACCGAGATGAGTGACAACGAGCTGAAGACACAGGAGCAGGTGCGCGACGCCGTCCGTCGCGGCTATGCCGACATCGCGGTGAAGGGTACGGAGCGTCGAGAGGATGCGGACGAGTCCTCGTCCTGTTGTGACGGCGGCGGGTGTTGCGGAGGAAGCCCGATCGAAGTAGACGAGTTGGCCTCGAAGCTGGGCTACGCACGCGAAGAGATCGAGGCTCTGCCCGGCGGCGCAAACCTTGGGCTCTCGTGCGGCAATCCGACCGCGATCGCAATGCTCGCTCCGGGCGAAGTCGTACTCGATCTGGGATCGGGCGCCGGCTTCGACTGCTTCCTCGCCGGGCCCAAGGTCGGGCCGATGGGGCGCGTCATCGGTGTCGACATGACCGCCGAGATGCTCTCCCGGGCGCGGGCGAGTCTGTCTTCCTACAGGGAGCGGACCGGATTCGACAACGTGGAGTTCCGGCTCGGCGAGATCGAGAACCTGCCCGTCGCAGACGGAACGGTGGATGTAGTCCTGTCCAACTGCGTGCTCAACCTCTCACCGGACAAGGCACGAGTCTGGACGGAGATTGCGCGCGTGTTGAAGCCCGGAGGACGGGTCGCGATCTCTGATCTCGCGCTCCTCCAGCCGCTGCCGAAGGAAGTGACGGAGATGGTGGAGGCGCTGGTCGGCTGCGTCGCCGGTGCCACGCTCGTCGAGACGACCCGGCGGATGATGGAGGAGGCGGGTCTCGTGGGGATCGAGCTTCGCGCGAAGCCCGAGTACATCGATGCGATGACCTCGTGGGAAGACCCGCTCTACCGCGACATCATCGCTCACCTTCCCGAAGGGGCGAAGGTGAGCGAGTACGTCACGAGTCTCGATATCGCGGGGCGGAAGTCCAACGCGTGAGCGTGGCTCACGCGTGACCAACGGCGGACGCGACCGAGATGGGGGTCGCGTCCTGCCGCGTACTCACTGACTAGCGGATGACGACCAGCTTCCGGCGCTCTGAGTCGCCCGAGAGGCTGTAGAGATAGAGTCCGCTCGGAACCGGACGGCCGTGATCGTCGCGGCCGTCCCAGTGGATCGGGCCATCAGCTCCGGAAAGCAGGCGGACCTGTCTTCCGGTGGCGTCGACGACCTGCAGGTCGCGGAGTGATCCGTCGGCTGCTGCACGCGTGAACCAGACGGAACCGTGGGTCGGGTTTGGAGACGCCACGAGTGGCGGAGTCGATGACGGTGCATTCCCGACGTCACTCGTGATGAGTCCTTCCACAGCGAGACGAGCGTTGATCCGCCCGGAGCCGAGCTTGTCCACGTACGGTGAGTTGCCTGGGATGCTGTAGATCGGATCCACGGCCGACTCGACCTGATCCTCTACGTTCTCTCCGGTCCAGCCTGGCCGCACGGCTCGGATGAGGGCGGCGACACCGGAGACGAGCGGCGTCGCAAAGGAACATCCTGAGGCCAGGCCCCACCCGTTGCCCGGGTACGCACTGCGTACGCCGTCTCCGGGAGCGGACACGAAGACCTTCTGGTTCCAGTCGGCGAAGGGCGCCTTCACGTCGACGGAGTCGAGAGCGGTGACCATCAGCGTCTTGCTGCTTTCACCAGGGTAGAACGCTGGCTCTTCGCGGCTCTCGTTTCCAGCGCCTGCGACGATGACGATCTGGTCGTCATTTGCGAGTCCCATCTCCGTCTGCATGGTCGATGAGCTGCCAGGAGATCCGAAGCTGAGGTTCAGGACGTCGGCTCCCTGCTCACGCGCATGGCGGATGGCGCGCGTGATCCTGTAGATGTCCGACCGCCCTTCATCGTCGAGAACTCGAATCGGCAGGATGTACGCGTCCGGGGCGACGAGGAGCACGAGTCCCGCGACCATGGTGCCGTGTCCGTAGCCCTCATCGATCGTGTCGTCACCGTCGTCGTCGATCCCGTTGGCCTCTTCCCACGGTTCGGTGTCCTCGTCGACAAAATCGTATCCGCCAGGGGCGATCCTGCCCTGGAACAGATCGTGGGTGGGGTCGATGCCCGAGTCGAGGACGGCGACCTTCACGCCGAGACCGCGCGTGTGTTGGTGCGCTGCGGCGAGTTCGATTCGGCTGGTGAGTGACTGGTCCTCGTAGTCCACGAGATCCCCACCGATCGCGACCACCAACATGAACCGGATGCCTTCGGGCGTGTCTTCGCGGAAGTTCGGTTCGGCCTCGAGTACATCCGGGTCACCGCTCATCTGGAGGGCGAGGGTCGGGATGTCACCCAAGCCCGCGGCGTTCACTAGATGGACGATGCCATCCTCGAACGAATCGATGGTCGTGGTTCCCCAGCGCTGGTTGACGTCCTCGATATCAGCGCCCGGGTTCAGGTTGACGACGACCTGGTCGGGAACGTAGTCCTGGGCGAAGCAGGATCCCGGCTTCGTGGCCACGAGGGCGATGAGAAGGCCCAGAATGAGGCCGAGGGCTGGCAAGCGGTTCGGCCCGAACACGGAGCCGTCCGTTCTCCACATCGTTCGGCCCTGGATGGTGGTCCGTGCTATGTGGTTGCAGTAATTTGCGTTACGATGGTAGTTCACGATGGTCTCCGGCGCGTGAATTCATGTATCAGTCGATACCGGCCCGTTCTCCCATCTGATACGTGGCTTGCTCGATGCTCTATGATACGACTTTGTTGTCGAACTCCGGCGTTGCATCTCGCATTCCATGGAGACTCGCGGTGAGCGCAGGTGCCGCGGGTGCGAGGCGGTGCCAAGGACCGAGTGGGGAAGAGAAGGGACAGTTGCAAGCCAACGAAGGGGTTACCGAGGAGACCATCACCCGACTGGCTCGTGGCGACGAGGCGGAGTGGGCTCGATTCTGTCGGTCCCAGGGGCGGCTCATCAACGCGGCCGGACACAAGGTGGGTCTCACCGCCGACGAGCGGGACGACCTCGTCCAGAACACCTGTGTGGTCTGCTATCACTCCATCGACAGTCTCCGCGATCCCTCCAGGCTCGGTGCCTGGGTCTACCGGATCGCGTACCGCCAAGCCCTCGAGATCGTGAGGAAGCGTTCGCCCGCCGGGCCGACCGAAGATCGGGAAGGACGCTCCATCCTCGATCTCATGCCGAGCGACGATCTTTCCGAACAGACCGTGCTGGAACGAAACGAGCAAGCGGAACAGCTGCTCCGCGCCGTCGCCGAGGTCGGGGAGCGGTGCCGTATTCTGTTGGAAATGCTATATCTAGAAGCAGAAGTGCCCGCCTATGACGAGGTCTCTCAGAGGCTCTCCATGCCGATCGGAAGCATCGGCCCTACCCGAGCCCGTTGCTTGGACCGTTTGAGAAGAAAATGGAAACAGGTATCAGGCGGCTGATCGAACTGCACTGTGGGGCAGTGGAAGTCGGTTCAGACCAACTGGAGCGTGAGGCATGAAGTCCAACTCAGAGCATTTGACCTGGCGGCAGTCCCTGGATCTCGTCGAAGGAAGGGATGACCTGGGAACCAAAGCCGAACACCTCGAAGCGTGCGAGTCCTGCCGCTCGATGGTGGAAGAGGCCCGCATGCTCGCCTCGACGTTCCGGTTCGCGGCGGATCTCCAGCCGTCCGAAGCTCTGATCGCCCAGGTGGTGGGAAAGCTCGATCACTACGGTCCGGAGCTCGTCCAGGAGATCGCGTGGGCCCGCGAAGAGGCGGCCCGACTCTCTGGAACGTCCCCGTCCACCGCACGTCCGGAGTCCCTCGGCGCACGTCTCAAGTCCAAGGTTCAGGACTTCCTGGCGACGACTCTCGTCGCGGACTCCTGGGCCACGGCAGCGGCAGGTGTTCGTGGAGCGAGCACGGCCTCGCCTCGCGTCCTCGTCTACGAGACTACCGACTACACGGTTTCTATCTCACTGCATGCGGGCCCGGACCCAGAGCGAGTCGAGCTCGACCTGGTTTGCCAGATCGCCCCCAAGCAGGGATCAGGGCTTCCGGCCGGACTGGTCGCAGCCGTCGAAACTGCGGATGGCGAGACGATCGAGACGAACGTCGAGCCTTTCGGAGAGTTCCGCTTCGAGAAGCTCGCGTCCTCCCCCGTGAGGCTCGAACTCCGGACCGGCGAGGAGAGGGTGGTCGTCGGCCCGTTCCCCACGCACGGAGCTTCCTGACCTTCGTCGCTCGGGGTAGAGTTGCGGGGTGATCGATCCCCGCACGAGCTCAGCCGACGAGGTCGCACGCTTCCTCCGAGACGCCCCGCATTCTGTGAGCGCGGACGTCGCGTCCTCCATTCGTGACTGGGTAGCTCAGCGCGTCCTCTCGGACCCACAACGGGCCCTGGAGATCGCGCGGTCCCTCCGTGACGTTGTCAACCAGTCGGCGGATGCCGGGGCGATGGCGCACGGGTGGCGTTGCTTTGGAGACGCCTCGCTCTACCAAGGCCGCTTCCACGAAGCTCGAGAGGCATACGATCAAGCGCGCGACCACGCACGAGCGGCCGGCGCCGGTGGCCTGCTCGGACAGATCCTCGTCGCTCAGATCGGTGTTCTCTCCACTCAGGGGCGAGCAGATGCGGCAGCGGCGTTGGTTCCCGAAGCGGAAAAACTGCTAGAGAGCGCGGGAGATCGACCATACCTCGCCCGACTCCACATGAATCTCGGCAACGCTGCCTACCACCGGCATCAATATCAGGAGGCATACGAGCATTTCTCCCGCGCCGACCGGGAGTTCTCGGCTCTCGGGGCGACCGATGGGATGACGCTTGGGCTTCGGATCAACCTCGGGGTGGTGTCGTACTCGGCGTTGTCGAAGGTGGAGGATGCTCGACGGATCTTTCTCTCCGTCGAGGAAGACTGTGCGCGGCTTGGCCTCCATCACCTCGAGGCACAGGCCAAGTTCAACCGCGCGCATCTCGAGTCGCTCTGGGGAAACTACCGGGAGGCGATCTCCCTCCTCGAATCGGCGGAAGCGGCGTTCGCGGAGGAGGACGCGCCGGAGCTGATGGCGGGAACGCAGCTCACGCGTGCCGAAGCGTTCGTCGATCTCGGGATGCCCGACGAGGCGATCGACCTCGCGTACAAGGCAGGGGAGACGTATCGCTCCTGCGAACTCGAACTCGATGCGGCCGTGGCGGACGAGGTGCGGGCACGCGCCCTTCGGAGCGAAGGGCGGACTACCGAGGCACGTCGTCTTCTCGATCGCGTGCGTGACTTCTACGAGGGTTCGGAGCTTCCCGTCGGTGTCGCCCTCACCGATCTCGAGATTGCTCGCATGATGCGGACGTACGCGGAGTTGTTGGAGGCGGAAGATCGGGCCACTCGATCTCTCCAGGTTCTCGAGGCGCAGGGGCTCGTGGAGCCGCGCGGACGCGGTGAGATCGTTCTCGCCGAGACGTTCCGCAGAATGGGAACCTACGATCGCGCGGAGGATGTGGTCGCGGGGGCGATCGAGCGGGTCTCGCAGCTGAACACGCGCACTCGGATCGATCTCTGGACCGTCGCCGGGCGAGTCGCCCGAGACGCCGGGCAGAGGTTCGTCGCGCTCCGGCGCTACCGACGCGCCGTCGCCGAGGTCGAGAAGGATCGGCACCTCACCCCAGGTGCCGAACTCAAGGCACGCGCGGCGGGCACGGATGCGGATCGCGAGTTGATCGATCTCCTCGTATGCGGCGATCGTCTCAAGGTGGGCAACCTCTTTCGGCTCGTCGAGACCGTGCAAGGCAGACGTTGGAGAGAGGACGAAGCGCGGCGCACCGGTACGGCCGAGTGGTCGCGGCGACGCGCGGAGCTCGCGTCGCTCGTGCGACAGGTGCAGAAGCGGGAACTCGAATCGATCCAGTCGGGACTTCCGCTCGACGTTGCGGAACTCTCGGGCATCCGGGAGCAGATCGCGACACTCGAGTCGGAGATCCTGAGTGGCGTGCGCACCGCGTTCTTCCGGCCTGGAGGGGAGTCATCCACCTCGTCAGCCGTCGCGTCCGGGTCTTCTCAGCTTCGGCAGGGGCCGTCGAGTCGTGAGCTGCAGCGTAGCGTGTCGCCGAACCAAGCTGTGATCGAGTACTTCTTCACCGGCGATCGGATCGTCGCGCTGGTTCTCAGGTCGAATGCGTCGCACTTCGAGGTGCTGGACGTCCAACCCGATTCGATTCAGGCGAAGCTCCGGCAGTGGAACATGGGGCTCGAGTCGTTTGCACTTCTCGCGCACCGGGGCGTCCCCAATCTCGACTTCCACCGTCGGGCCGCAGACCATCTCCTCGAGCGGCTCGCTACGGCGCTTCTTTCGCCGCTGCTCGGGAGACTCGACGGCGTGGAGGAACTCGTAGTCGTTCCTCACGCATACCTGCACCGAGTTCCGTTCGAGTGTCTGCGGATCGAAGGGGAGTACCTAGACCAGCGCTTCCGCGTGCGTCGCCTGCCGTCCGCCGGACTCTTGCGCCGGGAATCAGCGCCATCCGGGTCGCACCGTGATGTCGTGCTCGTCGCCGTTCAGAACGGACCGCCGGGCGCGGAGCCCGAGGGACGGGCGATTTCCGAACAGCACGGAGCGGAGCTCTTGCTCGATCCGACTTCGGAAGAGGTGCTCGGGGCACTCGAGAACGCGCGGACGGTCCACTGGACGACGCACGGAGTTCTCCGGGATGACAACCCGCTCTTCTCCCACCTGGCCACGCGAGACGGAGGCTTCTTCCTCGCGGATCTCAGAGGAAGACGCCTCGGCGCGCAGCGGATCGTGCTCTCGGCGTGCGAAACGGGCGCAGTCGTATCCGGACGTTCCGATGACGTAGCTGGTGTCGCTCTCGCGTTCCTCGAGTCGGGAACGCGAGAGCTCGTCGCCGGTCTCTGGCGGCTCCACGACCAGGCGACCGTCGACTACATGACGAGGTTCTATCAGGAACTCGGCGACGATACGGTCGACACAGCCGAGGCGCTTCAGCGCGCGAACCGATCGATGCGCGCGTCCTGGGACCACCCGTTCTACTGGGGTGGGATCGCTCTCTACGGGTAGGACCCGGCCCCGCGCGCGGACCAGCGCGCGGACCCGGTTGGCGAAGGGGCCCCACCCACGGACGGCTCGCATTCGATCGAGCCGGCGGCCAACTCCCGTGACGTGCCGAAACCAACCCATCTCTTCGGGATTCCCGTATTGGGCAACTCGTTGGCACATAGGTATCTTAGAGCCGCGGTGAAGCGACGCCGACTCCGTCGCATCCGTGGCGAGCAAGACGTATCAACCGGCCACCGCGCTCCCACCTTCTGAAGGGGGGGGCGGCTGTCGTCCGACCGATCGAACCACGGATCCTCCGGGATCCCCACCGTCACGAACGGAGTCGTCTCATGTCGCGTGTATTCCAGGGAACCCTGTTGGCCATGCTGTCTCTCGCGGCGGCACAGATCGCCACCGCTGCCACCGTGACTGTCGACGTTGGCACCGATCCGATCGACATCGACTGGCAGACTGCCACGATCGCGGACCTTCCCGGCCCCGACGGCGTGGTCTCCTTCTCCGAGGCGATGATCGTCACGAACAACACTCCCGGGCACGACACTATCGAGTTCGCCATTCCTCAGAGCGATTGGCAGATGCAGTGGCTGCTGCCCGGCCGCGCCGTCATCCAGTCGAGCTACACCTACTTCTGGCGCGCCTTCGACGAGGTGACGATCGACGGCCGTACCCAGACGGAGTTCACGGGGGACTCGAACCCCGACGGCGCCGAGGTCGCGCTCTTCGGAGGTGAGCTGTACCTCAACGTGGACAACTGCGAGGTCTACGGACTCGACTACGGTGCGTTCACTCTGAACGGATCGAACTCGGTTGCCGAGGGCAACACGGGTGGTATCAACATCACCGTCTATGGAGGGAGTGGATCTCTCATCAAGGGGAACGTCGGTGGAACGCTCAAGCTCGACCGATCGAGCGACAACGTCGTGGTCGGCAACACGTTCCTCCGGGTCCGAAATCTCGGATGGGTCGGTGGTGGTCAAGCGAACGTCAACAACCGGATCGGTGGAGCGAATCCAGAGGATCGCAACTTCATCACGGGGCTCGGCTCGTACAGCAGTGAGGGCTACCCGGGTGGGTTCTCCATCCAACTCTTCGATGCAGTCGACACCGTCATCGAGAACAACTCGATCGGCTCTACGCCTGACGGGATGGCGAGCGGGACACCTGCAGCCAGCGTGGGAATCCGGTTCGAAGGTGAGAACCACAACACGGTGATCCGTGACAACCGGATCGCTGGCGTTCTCGGAATCGGAATCGGGCCGCACCACGCGGGTCAGCTCTTTGGGTGGGCGCTTCTCATCGGCGGAAGTGGGTCGGGCATCGAGATCACCGGAAACACGATCGGCCTCAACGCTGAGGGCGATCCTCTCCTCGGCAGCGTCGTCGGCATCGACGTCGGCGCGAGCACGAACTCGACCATCTCGGACATCACGATCGGTGGGCTCGAGCCCGGGCAGGGCAACACGATCGCTGGACATCGATTCAACGGCATCTCCGTCGCCGCGAACGTGCCGCAGGCACGGATCGCAGGGAATTCGATCTATGCGAACGTGGCGTTGGGGATCGACCTTCTCTCGGGCGCCGGAGTCTACGGACTCACGACGAACGACCCAGGTGACGGCGACACCGGCGGCAACGGTCTCCAGAACTTCCCCGAGATCATGACCGCGACTGCCTCGGGCGCGAGCATCGAGATCCAAGGCTCCCTGCGGAGTCTCGCGTCTCGCGACTTCACTCTCGACTTCTTCGCGTCGGAGGAATGCGACGCCAACGGGTACGGTGAGGGGAGGCTCTATCTCGGCTCGTCGGTGGTCACGACGAACGGTGCCGGCGACGCGGACTTCACCGTCGTCCTTCCTGCGGTGGTCGAGGACGGCTGGGTCGTCACCGCAACGGCGACCTTGGAGCCCCTCGGAGCAACGTCGGAGTTCTCACAGTGCGTGTCGATCGAAGGAGGCAACACGTCGTCTACGCCACTCGACGTCGTCACCTCGGGAATCCGGCTGGGCGCTAGCGTTCCGAATCCGTTCCGTACGGCGACGACGCTAGGGTACGAGCTTCCGTCTGCCGCGGACGTTCGCGTCGACGTGTTCGATGCGGGCGGCAGGCTCGTTCGGAACCTCGAGCGTGGGGAGCGAGCAGCCGGAGTACACCAGATCGAGTGGGACGGAAGGGACGACCGGGGCGCACTCCTCAGCGGTGGGGTGTATTTCTACCAGCTGGCCGTAGGCGGTGAGCGCCTCACGCAAAGGACTCTGCTCGTAAGGTGATTGGCTTGTGTCGCCAAAGCGAGAAGGCCCGCGCCGAAGCTGACGCGGGCCTTCATCCGTTTGGAGTCAGTGCGACTTCTTCATCGGGCAGGTGCTGAGCCCCAGCGGCTTGTAGAGAGGGCAGAAGCCGACGGCAGCCGTGAGCAGCGGAACGAGACCGATCGCTCCCCACCATGCCTTGAAGTAGACCCCGGCACCGATGAGCGCCAGGCCGATGACGATCCGGATGATCCGATCGGTGTTGCCGACGTTACGCATGAGACTGTTCTCCTTCGCTCGCTCGAACTATGGACTACTTCTGCTCATTCGTTGCACGAGACCTCGGCCGCTCTACCACCGGGTGTGACGTCCGCGGTGGTTCCTGGTCCCGATCCATGGCTGAAGAGTAGAGCGGCTGCCCTCGGTCCGTCTGTGAACGAGTTCACACTGGCGATTCGCCCCGGTCCGCGCCGTCTGTGTCTACCCTTCCTCTGCCAGCCCGGCGAGCTTCTCCGGATTCGCCAGTTCGATCCGCTTGCGCCCCAGGGTCACGAGTCCCTGCGCTTGGAAGGAGGTCAGCAGCCGGCTCACGATCTCCCGGGTACAACCGAGGTCGTCCGCGAGTTGCTGGTGCGTCACGAGCACCGACCCTCGCGTGCGTCCGTACCGGATCAGGAGAGCGGCGAGGCGTGCGTCGAGCCGTGCGAAGGCCACCTGTTCGACGAGCACGAGCATCTCGGACAGCCTCGCTCCGAGCATCTTGAAGACGGCCTCGCGGAAATCCGGACTCGAGGCGATCAGTCTCTCGAACAGGTCTCCCGGGACGAGAACTCCCGCAATCTCCTCCACGGCGTCGCCCTTGGCTGGGTAACGCGTGCGCCCCAGAAGGCAGTTCACCGTGAGGACGCAGAACTCGCCGGGTTCGATTTCGTAGAGCAGGAGCTCCCGACCATCCGGGGATTGCTTGCTGACGCGGGCGCGACCCTTCGTGACGACCAGGAGACCGCTACACGCGTCCCCGTCATCGAACAGCGTCGTCCCCTGGTCGAACTCGACGAAGCGGCCGTGCCGGGTCAGCTCGGTCAGCAGTCGTGAGGAGAGGGTGGCCGTCGCCGGCAGCACCTTCCTCATCGTTTCCATCTGTTCCGTCGTCAACATGGGCTCAGTGTACCGGAAGAGCACGGGGCCGAATAGAGGGCCGATTCCTTTGTAAGTAGTTCACGTGTAGTTATTTAACCCACTGGAACAGATCGCGTGTGTCGCGGTGTGAACTTGATTGTGACAACAACGAATACGAAGAAGTACGGAATATCATGAGATTGAGTCTCATTTTAATCTTCCGACTGGCTTCAACGAGACCGCGGCAATGATGAGAGCTGCGAATGAATGGGTGCTGCAGCGGACGGAGCCAGGGAGGTGAGAGATGGTGCTGGGATCGAACAGGATGACGAGGGTGTGGGCAGTCGCAGGGGTCTCCATCGGGGTGGTTGCGGGCGTCGGGGCGTTACCTGCTGACGCGGTGAGCGGTTCGTCGCCCGTGTTCAGGAAGCCATTCCTCGAAGCCGGAACAGCGAAACTCGGTGGATACATCGACATGGAGTTCGTGGTCGACCCCGAGACGAGCACGTTCGACCAGCATCGGTTCGTGCCGTTCATCTACGCCGAGGTGAGTGAGTGGGTTCATGTCGCGAGTGAGATCGAGTTCGAGCACGGAGGCTCGGTCTCGGGCGACGGTGGCGACGGGGAGATCAAACTGGAGTTCGCGACCATGGATCTGACTCTGTCGGAAGGGTTGAACTTCCGCGGGGGAGTGATCCTCTCGCCGCTCGGCAGACTCAACGTCCATCACGACTCCCCGATGCTCGACCTGACGGACCGGCCGATCGTGACGCGTCGGGTCGTGCCGACGACCCTCAGTGAGTCCGGGTTGGGGTTCTACGGCACGCTCTACCCCAGTGAACTCACGGTGCTCGACTACGAGGTCTACCTCGTGAATGGGTTCTCGGAGGATGTGGTGTCCGGCGGACGCCTCGACATGAGGGCGGGGCGTGGGAGTCAGTCGAGCGACAACAACAATCACCGATCGATCGTCGGACGGCTCGGGTTCAGTCCGCGTCTCGGTTTGAACCTCGGTGTGAGCGGCCATGTTGGTGCGTACGACGACCAAGGCGAAGAGCGACTCACCGTCGTCGCGTTCGATGGGCAGCTAGCTCACGGGCCGTTCGAACTCTTGGGTGAGGGCGCGGTCGCCAAGGCAACCATCGGGGCCTCGGTCGAGGATCCAACACCGGGCACCGCCCCGACCGATGCAGGCACAGCGGGCTTCTACGCCGAAGCGAGGTACCACCTGTTCTCCGGTGCCGTCAGTCGTTTCCCGCAAAGCGTCTTCACTGCCGTGGCTCGGCTCGATCATGTCGATCGCGACACGGAAGCCGACGGCGCACTCGAGCAGCGGATCACCCTAGGGCTGAACTTCCGACCCACGGAAGACTCGGTGTTCAAGAACGATCTCGTCTTCGGTCGTACCAAGGGGGTGGAGGCGGGAGACTGGGATGACTTCGAGGTTGGATATCGCTTCAGCATGGCGACGTATTTCTAGGCGACCCCGGAGGCACCTATGTCCATGTTTCCAAGACTCCGTGTGCAGCGCTGTCGGCACTCGGGCCACTCCACGGTGATACGCGCGTGCCCTGCGCCGCTCTGGCTGGTGCTGCTCTTCGTGCTTGCCGGCCGCGCGTGGTCGGCAGATCCCGAGCTATCCGCTGACCCCGAGCAGTCCGGCGACCGCCCAAGCGACGCCGAGATCGGTGAAGCGCACGTCTACTCGACACCGGACGAGGCCATTCGCGAGATCTTCGAGGGAGTGGCTGAGGTATCTCGCCATCGCGTCGGCTTGACGAGCGACGAACTCGCGCGCATCCGTGCGGAGACGGGCGCGAACGCTCCGACCGACACGCTTGACGTTCTTTGTCCCCGGGACGGAACGGGTGCGCTCCTCGGCTACGCGCTCGTGGATGAGGAGGTCGGGAAGTACCGGCCGATCACCTTTCTCGTCGGAACCCGAGTCGATCTCGCCGTGGAGGGGGTGGAGGTCCTCGTGTACCGCGAGAGCCGAGGGGGCGAAGTGCAGAAGCAGCGCTTCCTCCGTCAGTATCGTGCGAAGAGTGCAGACGATCCGATCCGGATCAACAAGGACATCCTCAACATCGCGGGCGCAACCCTTTCCGTGCGAGCGCTCAACCTGGGAGTGCGGCGGGTACTCGTCTCGCTCGAGCTCCTCGAAGGGAGAGGGGAGCTCCCCACATCGTGACCCAGTACTACGCCTACAAGCGGTTCCGTCTCGATCGCGCGCCCAAGAACACGCGGATCCTGATCACTTGCTTCTACGTCATGATCTCGCTCGCCGTCGCGGTAGGAGTGATCAACTACAAAGTCCGAACCCACCTCACTCCCTCCGGAACCGCTGCGTGGTACTTGGGGAACGAGGACGCGACAGGGGTGGTCGATGAGTTGCTGTTTCCGAAGACGGTTCACGAACTCCTCGACGTCACGCATCCCCATCTCTTCGAGCAGACTCTGATCGTCTTCGTGCTCTGCCACTTCTTCGGACTGACGCGCGTCCGTGATCTCTGGAAGAGAATCGTCTATGTCGCGTCGTTCGCGTCGGTGCTTCTCGACGTGGGGAGTCCGTGGCTGGTGCGGTTCGTGTCGCCGGGGTTTGCTTCACTTCATCTGTTCGGGACGATGCTCCTCTCCACGATGTTCCTCGTCCTCATCGGTGTTCCCCTCTACGAGATGTGGATCGGCTTCGACAAGGAGGAGTCGTATGACTGGGTTCGCCCCTGATCGACGTCGATTCCTGCGGCTACTCGGTAAGGCCGGGCTATGGGGCTTGGCCGCGGGTGCGGCGCCGTCGCTGGCGTCCTTCGCGAGCACGCGACCCGGTTCCGCTTCGCCTGCGTCGCGCTTGGATGGGGATGACTTCGGCCTTTCATCACAGGCGATGGACCCGGCTGTGCGGCGCGTCGTGCGTTCCTTCGCCTCCATGGGAACACTCTTCGAGGTGGAGATCCAAGGTCTGGCGCGAGACGACGCCATCGCCGCGATCGCGACTGTTCGGACGGACCTGCGGGACATGGAAGAGGCCCTCACCGTGTTTCGGCCGGGCGCCGACCTCGTGAGACTTGCCGAGACTCCGGAAGGCCGTTGGATCGACGCGTCCCCGATTCTCGTGAGGGCGCTCTTCGATGCGAGAGCCGCCGTAGTGAGGACTCGTGGTGCCTTTGATCCCACGGTGGCCCCGATGATGAAGAGCTGGGGACTCCACGGGCCACGTCTGTTACAGCCCAGTCCGAGGATCTGGAGAGATTGGCTACGCCGTCCCGGATGGGACGCAATCGACATCGACGCGGGATCGAATCGCGTTCGTCGACTCGACCGCCGCATCGAGATCGACCTGGGAGGAATCGGCAAGGGGATTGCTCTCGATGCCGTGGCCGAACGGCTCCGGAGCATGGGAGTGGAGAGTGGGATCCTCAACTTCGGTGGGAGTATCTGCGTCGTGGGGCCTCCGGTACTGGAAGACGCTTGGCCGGTCGGGATCGCACATCCGAGGGAGGATGGAGCGCTGTGGATGACAGTCGATCTCGTGTCCGGCTGCCTGACCACCTCCGCAGATTCGGAGCGGTTCCACTTGGACGGGTCAGGCAAGCGGATCCATCACATTCTCGATCCGAGGACGGGGCTTCCGGTGCGCGGGGTCGCGTCGGTGACCTCGTGGTCCGTGCGCGGTGTGGATGGTGACGTCGACTCTACAGCAGCCTTCGTCGAGTCTGGACCCCTCGTCGCGGGTGAGGCTGACGGGTCGGATCGAGACGCGAACGAGCGGGGGTGGAGGAAGGCGGATGCCGAGCTCAGGATCCTCTCGGCTGGTAGGGGCCTCCATAGCGAGACAGCCGGGCGCTGGTCTCGCCGGCTCGGGTGACATCTGCCCCCGGCATGGAAGAAGGCGAAGACTTCTGAACTTCTTCGTATCAGGCGCGGATCCGGCTTCCACTGAGAAGTGCTGTTGCGAATTGCAGAACTCCCCTCATGTCGCCGCAAACGCTTGCCTTCGGGAACTCCGGTCGGGGAGGACTCGAGGGACGAGGAGCCCGGGAGGGTGCCCCCACCCGGGCTTCTCGGCGGCGACGTGGGGCTTCATCGCCGTGGGGTCTCGCGGCGACGTGGAGCCCGGCGCGAGCGGGGATCTCGCGTTGGCGTCCGACCCGCCCCGCGTCGCAGCTTCCTAGAGACGACCTGGCATTCGGCAAGCTTCGTCCGCCAGGACGTACCGTGCGAGTCCGAGAAGGATCATGGCGTCATCCTCACTCACCTGCGGTGAGACGTTGTTGGTGATGTAGGTGTACATCCGTCCCCCATGGTCCAAACAGCGCGTCGAGAGCGAAGGATCGGTGTCTCGGAATACCATCGCCCCGAGAGAGAGTGCCGAGAGAACTGACCCGAACTCGTAGCGGAACGAGCCGAACTCGTCGGGAAGGCTTTGGATCCGTCCGTCGGGGAGTGCGCGCGACAGGATGAACTCGAGATCGGAGTGAGCGGCGGCTTCGAGTGTTCGATCCCCCGTGAGTAGGATGCACTCGAGCACTCCCTCTTCCATCGCGACGGCGTACTTCCAATCGTGCCGAACCCAACCCACCCAGTTGGCGCCGTCCCACAGGAGCGAACGGACCCATGTGCCCATGGCCGCGTCGAAGAAACCCCCTTGTTCCGGTGGAAGCAGACACTGCTGCTGCACCTTTGCCAGGTGGTTTCTCGGTGTGCGCTGTCCGTCGAGTGCTTCGGCCCAGTTGGAACTCTGCCTCAGGGCCATGGCCCAAAGCCCGCTGCCGACTTCGTACGAGCCCTTGAAGGCTGCTTGTGTCTGGAAGGAGCCGTCCTCGTGCAGATCGCGATACGCGAAGTACCTTCCGGTCTGGGCGGCGTTGCGTTCGTAGAAGTCCGCACCTGCGGGGTTGGTGCCGGTGAGAAATCGCCAAGCACGCCGCTCGGTCTCGACGAGAGAACTCTCCAATGCGTACTCTTGCTGCACCAGCTCGGCGGCGATGAGGTACCAGCACTGGTGCACCTCGAAGTAGTACGGACTCGTCTCGTCCCAACGGAGGCCGCCGTTCTCTGTGAGACGTTCGGTGATGACCCAGTCGAGGTTTCGGCGGGCGGACCGTACGAACTCGTTGTCGTCGGTCGCATCACTGGCCAGCGCCATGGCGATCGCCGTCTTGAGCTGGGTCTGCACGCGACTGGTAATCGGGTAGAAGCCACTCGAGTACTGGCTGTCCAGAAACACACCTGCATGCATGGAGACGACACTGGGATCGGGCGAGGCCCACGACCAACCGTCCGAGGGCACGTGGCCTGCCCCAACCTCTCCCGTCCGGGGCTCGGGCTCCGGGGCTTCGATCCGCGCAAGTCGGTCTTGACCGCACCCCGCCACTCCAAGGAGCGGAATGAGAAGACAGAGTGCGGGCGCGAGGTTTCGCCGCTGGCCCCTGCTGGGTTTCGGCGGTGGAGGGAGCGACCGGGAAGCCCTCGCATCTTTCGTCACTCCGTCGGAGAGGTCCCACGGATGGCGGGAGGGGGTGACCGTGTTGCCTGCGGTACCCAAGCAAGTGCTGTCTGGCTTCCCGGTCGCAGGTCTGCGGTGAGGCCTGTGCATCGGTAGCCTTGCTGAGACACCTTGCGTGCCATCTTCGCGTGCCATCGCGCAACCCGATGATCGCAAACGCGTTCGGCATCGAATGCCTCGTACGTGCGCGGGTGTCGCGGGGCGGATCGGGTGGGGAGATACGCCTCATGAGAGGCGGAGCGGGACGTTATCGGGGAACGGCAGCACACTCCGGGCAGCGTCCGTAGAACACGACCTCATGGTCTTCCACGACGAACCCCTTGGGTGGCAGGAGCCGGATCTCTTCCAGGCAGTCCTCCACCTCGAAGACCTTCCCACACAGCCGGCAATGGAAGTGGTGGTGGTGCCCCTTCCCCGCCTTCTCGTATCGGTCAGGCATGCCGGGGAGTTCGACGCGAACGAGCCATCCCTCTTCCGCCAGACTCTTGATCGTGCGGTAGACGGTGGCCATACCCATGCCCGGACAATCGGACTGGGCGGCGTCTAGAACTTCTTCTGGAGCGAGAGGGCGGTCGGCATCGGCGAGCGCCTTACGGATCGCTCGCCGTTGACGTGTGTTTCGCTGCACCGTGCCGGCCGGTTGGTTCCTAGCGGCGATCGTCGCGGACGGCGAACGGCAGGAGCGCGAGCATGCGGGCACGCTTGATCTCGCGGACCAGAGCCCGGTGGTACTTCGCACTCACGCCGGTGATCCGACGGGGAACGATCCGTCCGAAGGGGGACAGAAAACGTGCGAGAAAGTCCGGGTTCTTGTAGCTGATCTTTTCGACCAGCTCGGGGTCCTTCAGGAACGGGCAGACCTTCTTACGGGGCGGAAACTTGCGAGCCATTCATCCTCCTCGCCATCTTGGACTGACGGGCGGGACCTCGCGCGCACTCTCCGCAGAGCGAAACGCTCGTCCCACCGATCGCGAAACTGAGCCCCGGATAGTACGGATCCGAGACGCCCCATGTCAATGCCGAGGGCGTGCCTCTACTCGATGATCGGAGCTTGGTGCGCCCCCCCGCCGGGCGATAGGGTACGCGTCTCGGGAGCGCGGGCTCACGTCCCGCACCGTACCACCTTTCTGAACCGACTCGCCTGAATCTGGAGGAATCGTGACGACGTCTGTAGATCTTCTTCTGCGCGGGGGGACGGCGGTGACCCCGCAGGGCACCGAGGTCACCCACATCGGCGTTTCGGGCGGTCGTATCGCATGGATTGGCAGCGACTTGGCCGGTGCGCCAACCGCGCGGGAGACGATCGACGTCTCGGGTCTCCACGTGCTGCCGGGCGTCATCGACCCCCAGGTTCACTTCCGCGAGCCTGGCGGAGAGCACAAGGAAGATCTCGAAACCGGGACTCGGGCCGCCGTCCTGGGTGGTGTCACCGCGATCCTCGAGATGCCGAACACCGAGCCACCCACGACCACCGTCGCGGCGCTGGAGGAGAAGCTGCGGCTCGCATCCGGCCGGGCCTGGTGCGACCACGCCTTCTTCGTTGGTGCGCGTCCCGACAATCTGGAGACGCTCGGCGACCTCGAACTCAATCCCGGCTGTGCAGGCGTCAAGATCTTCATGGGTAAGTCGACCGGCGGCCTGTTGGTGGACAGCGAAGAGGGGCTTCACCTCGCGCTCTCGTCCGGGCGACGGCGCGTCGCCGTGCATGCCGAGGACGAGGCCCGCATGCGCGAGCGGAAGCCGATCGTGGAGGCATCGCATGACGTGCGCGATCACCCGAACTGGAGGGACGCGGAGTCTGCCCGGCTCGCGACCGAGCGGCTCCTTCGCGTCGCCCGGAAGGTGGGGCGGCGGGTTCATGTGCTCCACGTGACCACCGGGGACGAGTTGCCGCTCCTGGCCGCGAACCGGGACCTCGCGACCTTCGAGACCACGCCCCAGCATCTCACGCTCTCCGCGCCTGAGTGCTACGACCGGCTCGGGACCTTCGCGCAGATGAACCCCCCGATCCGCACTGCGGAGCACCGGGAGGCGCTGTGGGGAGCGGTTCAGTCTGGGCTTCTCGATGCGATCGGGTCCGACCACGCTCCGCACACGCGGGAGGAGAAAGCGCGCGACTACCCGAGCAGCCCGTCGGGAATGACCGGCGTCCAGACGCTGGTCCCCGTGATGCTGAACCACGTGCACGAGGGGCGCCTCAGCCTCGACCGATTCGTGGACCTCACGAGCACCGGTCCCGCCCGGGTCTATGGGCTCGTCCGGAAGGGACGGATCTCGCCGGGGTATGACGCGGACTTCACGGTCGTCGACCTGGCGGAGACGCGGGTCGTCGAGGAGAGCTGGATTGCGAGCCGGTGCGGCTGGAGCCCGTTCTCCGGTGTCACGCTGACCGGGTGGCCCCGGCTCACCGTCGTCCGTGGAAGCGTCGTGATGCGCGATCTCGAGACGGTGGGAGCGCCGCTCGGGCGGCCGGTGGAGTTCCTGGAGACGCTCCAGCCGGGCGGCTAGGCCAGGGGGGGGGCGCGGACCTGACACACCGAGGGCAACAAAAGAGCCGCTCCGAAGAGCGGCTCTCACGCCTGCAAGTGCAGGAAATACTTTGACCTACAGGTCTACTTCGCGACGTCTTCGAGGCGAAGCCCGGTCTCGCGCAGGTAGGCGAGGAGACCCTTCTTGTCGATGGTCTTGATCGCCTTGGTCGAGACACGGAGACGCACCCAGCGACCCAGCTCGCGCACGTAGAGGCGCTTGTTCTGGAGATTCGGAAGCTGCCGCCGCTTGGTCTTGTTGTTGGCGTGCGAGACGTTGTTTCCGGTCATCGGGCGCTTGCCCGTGAGCTTGCAGAGCCTGGACATGAGGGAACCTCTACTGTCAGCTTCGTTTAGGCCGAACTTGCTGGCCGTGTCTTGTCAGAAGACGGGAGCTTACGAAACTACGGGGACGAAGTGCAAGCGGAATCCTCCGGCGAACCGGCCGGGGTCTGATACACTCCGCCCGTTACCCACTCACTCTCCACGCTTTCGGCATACGAGGTGGCCCATGCCCAGCCATTCCCGTCTCTCGCTCTCCGTCGTCTTGTTCTCGGCTCTGATCGGCGCACTCTCCACCGCAGATACAGCAACCGCGACCGACCTCGAGTTCGTCGGCGAACTCCACTTCACGAACGATCCTGGCGGCTGCGGCGGCGGGCCGACCGGAGGCTCCGACGTCTGGGGCTACACGGCTCCGGACGGAACGGAGTACGCGATCATGGGAGTGCTCGAAGGGGTCGCGGTCGTTCGGGTGCCCGAGATGGAAGTCATCGACGTGATTCCCGGGCCCGCGAACTTCGACTGCTACTACCACCGGGACATCAAGACCTACGGCCACTACGCCTACATCACGAACGAGATGGTGGGGACGAACGAGGGGTTGATCATCCTCGATCTTCAGTTCCTCCCCGACCACGTCGAGTACGTGGGTTCGTACCCGGACTTCTCGATCACGTCTCACAATCTCAACATCGATACGGCGACGGGCTACGCCTACCTACAGAACTCGGGCGGCGTCCGGATCGTCAGCCTGGCAGACCCGGTTGCGCCGGTGGACGTGAAGTTCATCTCGATCACCGGGGTGCACGACGTCTTCGCGCAGAACGACAGGCTCTACGTCTCCGAAGGGTTCACCGGCAAGTTCTCGATCTGGGACGTGACGGACAAGCAGAACCCGGTTCGTCTCTGTCAGAAGACCATCCCGAACGCCGGCTACAGCCACAACATCTGGGCCTCGGCAGATGATCGGTACTTCATGACGACGGAGGAGACGACCGGCAAGACGACCAAGATGTGGGATGCGCTCGATCCCACGAATCCGGTGCTCCTCGGGGAGTGGCTCGGCGGGAATGGGCTCGCCCACAACACCCAGCTCATGGGTGACTTTGCGTTCATCGCCCACTATTCGTACGGAATCAGTGTCGTCGACATCAGCGATCCGAACGCGCCGGTCGAGGTGGGCCACTACGACACCTATCCTGCTCATGACAACGCCGCATTCGTCGGTTGCTGGGGTGCGTATCCGTACACGCAGAGCGGCTACGTCTACGCGAGCGACATCGAAGGCGACCTCGTCGTCCTCCGGTGGCAGTCCGCGAGCTCCGTTCCGGACCTCTCGGCGACGTCTGCTCTCTTCCAGGCCTTCCCGAATCCCTCACGGGCCGAGACCACCCTCCGGTATCGGACGGAGGACGCGAGCACGGTCCGGCTGGAAGTGTTCTCCGCGGCCGGCGAACGCGTCCGCGAGATCGCCGAAGGTGCGGTATCGGCAGGCATGCACGAAGCGTCGTGGGATGGCCGGGATGCGCTGGGACGGGACGTTCCCGGCGGCGCCTACTTCCTGCGTCTCACGGTCGACGGCCCGCAGGGCTTCGAGGCTACGAGGAAGATCGTCCGGACCCGCTGATTTCAGGAAGCGTTGGGCTCGGGTCAGCTTCGGCCGACCCGAGCGGGATCGCGGGCCGATCAGCGCACGACGCGGATCGCGAGTGCGGCGCGGGCGCTGCCTTCCGGACGGATGAAGTAGATCCCGGAGGGGACGAGGCGTCCGCGGTCATCCTCCGTGTTCCAGCGCCAGGAAGCTCCGGACGGTGCGACCAATGCGACCCGACGACCGGCTCCGTCGAAGACCTCGAGACTCCGAGCCGCCGAGTCGTCTCCGGATGCATCACTCTCTGCGCGGAAGACGACTTCGTTCGTCGCGGGGTTCGGGTATGCCGTCCACGAGACCGGGGACGTTGCCTCCGGTGTGCTCGCGGGTGTGAGGACTGCGTCGGGGAGGTAGACCCGTCCGTCGCCGAGGAGGCCGAAGTACGGGGCGTTTCCGACCAGGCCGTCGATCGGCTGAGTGCCGCCACAGACCCGGAGTCGCCAATCCTGTAGCGAGAGGTTCGGTGCGACGGCGCGCACGAGGGCGGCCGATCCGCTGACGAACGGGGTGGCGAAGGAGCAGCCGGCACCGAGGGCCCACTGACCTTCGGGGAATGCACTCCGAACGCCCGTTCCCGGGGCGCTCAGGTCAACCGAGCTTCCCCAGTCTGCGAAGTCCGCTTTCGTGTCGAGCGAGTCGACGGCGGTCACCATGAGGACGCGCTCGTCGGCCGCGGGGAAGAACGGCGCATCTCCGCGCGACTGGTTTCCGGCTCCCGCGACGAGCAGGATGTCGTTCTGCTCGACGAACTGGATCTGAGCCTCGATCGCCTCGATCTCGATCGGGATTCCCAGGCTCATGTTGATGACGTCCGCCCCATGCATGGCGGCGTAGCGGATCGCCTTGCAGATGACGAATGCATCGGCCCGGGCGTCGTCGTCGAGGACGCGGATCGGGAGGATCGTGGCTTCCGGCGCGACCAGGGCGACGATCCCTGCGACCATCGTGCCGTGTCCGTACCCTTCGTCGACCTGCGTGTCGCCGTCGTCGTCGAGTCCGTTGGCTTCTTCCCACGGTTCGCTGTCGTTGCCGACGAAGTCGTATCCGTCAGGGGCGAGGTGTCCGACCAGGGCTTCGTGCGTCGGATCCACGCCGGTGTCGAGAACGGCCACGGTGACACCGGCCCCACGGGTGACCGCGTGGGCTTGGTCGAGTCCGATCCGCTGGGTGAGGAACTGGTCCTCGTAGTCGACATACTCGCCGCCCACGGCGATGATCAGGAGTTGGCGGATGCCTTCGGGGGTGTCCTGGACGAAGTTGGGGTGGGCGGACCGGATGTCGGGATCCGACTCCATCTGCTCGGAGATCTCGGGGATCTGTCCCGGAACCTCGGGCGCGACGAGGTAGAGATCCGCCTCGGGAAACGCATCGAGCGTGTAGGTTCCCCAACGGGCGTTGATCGTCTCGATCCCCACGGTGCCCATGAGATGGACGACGATTTCGCTATCGTCGTACTCGGCCTCGTAGTCGGCGTGGGAGGACGAAGCCCCCATGATGGTCGCGAGCGCCGCAAGGGCGACTACGAACCGTCTGCATTTCCACGGTGTCATCGTTCCTCCAAGACGCGCCCCATACGGTGAAGATGATCGGATGCTTGGGATGATACACTCCAAAACCACCGCAAGGCACGCGTTGTGAAGAGGGGGGATCGTTCGTTCGTGTCCAAGAAGTGGTCTGAGTCGGAACTCGTCGCGCAGCTCAAGTCCGGAGACGGAGCCGCCTGGGCCGAGTTCCTCCGTCGCTACGGGCGGCTCATCCGCTACCTCGGCCGGCGACTCCGGCTGGGGCCGGAGGAGATCGACGACCTGTTCCAGTGCGTCTCCCTTCAGGTCCACCGGAAGATCGGCACTCTCGAGAACCCGAAGCGCCTGGTCTCTTGGACGTACTCCGTCACTCTCAACGAGGGGCGTCAGCTTCTCCGGAGGCGTCGTCCCGCCGAGTCGCTCGAGCAACCTTCCGTTCTCCGGGAGGTGGAGGCGGAGGCGCCGGAACTGCCGAGCGAAGAAGAGCTCCGCGAGGCGCTCCAGGACGCCGACCAACTTCGTACTGCGCTGTCGCTCATCGATGTGCGCTGTCGGCGTCTCATCGAGGCGCTCTACTTCCGAGATCCAAGGCCCGCGTACAGCGAGATCTCGGCCGAGTTCGAGATCGCGGTCGGAAGTATCGGCCCGATCCGCGGCCGCTGCTTGGAACGGCTCACGAAGAAGCTCGAAGACGTATCAAACGCCCCGGCCGGAGCATCCACGTCGGGTGACGGGGACGAGCTGGGAGGCTGTGAGAGATCTCACGACGGGATCCAGCCGCAAGAGCCGCGCGCTGCTCGCTCCGCGTCCCGGAGGGAACGATGACGCCGCCTCATGAGACCGAATTCGAGCGAGCAGTCCGCATCTGGGAAGAAACGGGCAGCCTTCCCGAAGGGGACGGCCCGGAGGCCTTGCTCCTTCGACGCACCCTACTTGCCGTCGACCTGTATTCGTCCTCACCGAGCGACGCCGAGATCGAAGCGGTTCTCTGCCAACTCCCCCTCGCCTCTGAAGCGAAGTCCGGCGTGATCGATCGTGTACAAACCGCTCTGGAGGGGGCGTTCGAACACGCACTCGAGCAGGTTCGTGCCGTGCTCCGAACGGACCTGATTGCGCCGCAGCCCGCGTTCCGCAGTGGAAACGCGACGGCTCCTGCGATCTATGAAACACCGCATTACACCGTTACCATCTCCGTCGGGCTGGAGAGCATTCGAGGAACGGTGCTGCCTCGCGAAAGTGAGGAGATTCCCGCTGGGGGCCGGGCGATCCTGACCACTCGCGGAGATCGGGTCGCCGTGCCACTCGACGCTCAAGGTGGCTTCCACTTCGAGGAAATGGAGTTTGGTCACGGGACTATCGAGATCGAGGTCGGCGGACAGCAAGTCCTTCTGGGAGACGTGTCCGGTCCCACTCTCTGACGCGTTCCACGCGCAGACTCTCGCTTCGGCGCGGAGTCGGCCATGAGCGCGAACTCTCCGCAGCGACCACGCACCCGAACAGATGTGGAATGGATCGACTGGGTCGGCTCTGCGGATCCGGACGAAGTCGTCGCCTGTAGGGACGACTGGCAGGACCATCTTCGCCCGCCATTGGCCTGGGCCCTACGCAACCGCGCTGCCACCCTGCTCCTCACCTCGCCCCGGGCGTCCGCATCGATGGCGGAAGCGATGTTGGCAGCGATCGACGCCGTCGACGGCGCCTCGGGAGATGCTTCGGTTGGAGGCGATGCTGGCGGGGGTTCCGCCGGGCGCAGCTCCGCTGGTCGCGGCCCTGCTGGTCGCGGCTCCGCTGGGCGCGGATCCCGCGCACGGTCGCAGAGATCTCCCTCCTGTTCCGATCGCGCGCAGAACGAACGAGCGTCGGAGTGCATCACGGTTCGCGCCCTGGCTTGGCGCACTCAGGCGGAAGCGGACACCTATCTCGGCCGGCTGAAGGAAGCTCGACGCAGCTACGAGCGTGCGAGCGTCGAGGCCGAGCGCATAGGTGACGACAAGCTGCTCGGCGAGATTCTGGTCGGGCGGATCGGAGTCCTGAACGCACTGGGGGACCCGTCGGTCGCGTCGCTCGTCGACGAGGCAAAGCTTCGACTCGAGCGAGCTGGGCACACGGGGTACCTCGCCCGTCTCCACATGAATCTGGGTTCCGCTGCGTTTCACCGTGAGGACTCGGGGACGGCGTATCGGGAGTTTCGTGCCGCTCGTCGGATCTTCCAGCAACTCGGTACTCGTGACGCGACGTCGATGTCGCTTCTCGTCAATTTGGGCAGCGCGTGCACCGAGCTGCTTCGCCTGAGCGAAGCGCGCGAAGTGCTCTCGGAAGCCGAGCGATTCGGTGACGAAGAGGGACTGTCGCATCTGGCTGCGCACGCTCGTCTCGATCTGTCTTTCGTGGACCGGTTGGAAGGACGCTACCGGGAAGCGCTCTCACTCCTCGAACGGGCCGAGCAAGATTTCGATGCGGTGGGGGCGACGGATCTCAAGGCGTCGACGCAGCTGACGAGGGCGGAGATCAAGCTCGAACTGGGACTCGCCAGCGAGTCGTTTTCTCATGCCAATGAGGCTGCGAAGGCGTTCGAGGAGCAAGAGAAGATCGTCGAACGAGAGCATGCTCTGATCGTCGTGGGAAGGAGCTTGGTCAAGCTGGGGCGATACAGCTTGGCCAGAGACGTCTTCGAGTCCCTGTTGGATGGCGCGGTGGAGCGCGGGTGGAAGGAGCGGATCCGAACCTGCCTACTCGATCTCGCCCACATCGAGACGGCGTCGCGCCGTCCAGAGCGCGCGCTCGAACGACTCGCCAGCCCGATCCTTCGGAGTCGGAACATCCCGCTTTCGCTTCGGGGCGAGATCACACTGGGGCGGGCGGGCGCTCAGCTCGCCCTGGGACAGACCGGCCGCGCACAGCGCACCCTCGAGCAGATGGCCTCCGAGATTCGACGACTTCCGCTCCGAACGCGGAGTCGCTACTTCACGCTCTCGGGACGGATCGCGCGAGAGCTAGGCGACTTCGCGACGAGTCGCCGGACCCTGGATAGAGCGGTGCGCGTTAGTGAGCAGATCCGGGAGACGATTCCGGGAGTCGAGCTGCGGGCCGCTGCGTTCCACGAAGATGCGCGGATCCATCGAGAGAGGGTCGAGTCGGAGATTGCGGCTGTCCTCCATCGGACGGTCTCTGCTCCATCGTCCTCGGGTGCGATCCAGGTGGACGGGAGATCGGGAAGCGCTCTGGCGAGCTGGACTCGTCGCGCGAGAGCCCGCTCCTATCGAGAACGGCGGGCGCGATCTCATCTGCCCGATGACCTGCGGCGGCTTCGCGCGGAGATCGGTCAGCTCTCCCGGCTTCGAGAAGAGTCCGAGTTCAATCCGAACTCGGACACCGACGCGGCGGAACTCAATGAGCGGATCCGGCGCCTCGAGGCTCGGTTCCTTCGGGAGTTCCGGCGGTGGGAGGCTAGAGGACAGGCGACTCCTGGGTCGGGTGCGGGAGAGCGCGGGCTCAGCGCGGCACTCGTCGAAGAGGACGTCGGCATCATCGAGTACTTCCTCGCGTCCCACACGGCGCTCGCTACTGTCGTCACGGCGGCGGGCACCGAGGTGCACGTGCTACCAGCACGGGTGGAGGAGATCGTTCGTGCCGTCGAGGCGTTCCGCTTCCAGGTCGACTCGTTCATTGGACTGACCCACCGCTCGCTAGCACACCCGGGAGCTCTGCGCCGCACCGCCGATGCTACGCTGCGCGATCTCTTCGACCTGCTCGTCGCGCCGCTCATGCCCACACTTCGTGGGACGTCTCGCCTTCGCATCGTGCCGCATTCCGTGCTCCACCATGTCCCGTTCGGTCTCCTTTTCGACGGTGAGCGATACCTGGCGGATTCGTTCGAAACGGAGGTCAGCGTTTCGGGATCTCCCGTGCCTCTTTCGCGCAGGAAGCGGCGAGCCCTTCTCACGGCCAATTCGACCGGAGCGCCTTCGCAAGTCGAGGCGGAGGTTCGAGGGATCGAAGGCCAGCTCGGCGCAAGAGCTACGGTGCATCTCTCGCCGACGGTCGACGAGTTCCTGGACGGTTTGCGCCGCGGGTCCGTCGTGCACCTCGCCACTCACGGCACGTTCCGGGACGACAATCCGCTCTTCACACGACTGACGTTGGGTGACCGCTCGCTCTTCGTCTCCGATCTGGCGTCCTTCCGCCTGGACACGGATCTCCTCGTCCTCAGCACATGCGACTCCGGCCGGACGTTCGGCGGGCAGGGAGACGACCTCCAAGGATTGGCCCACGCGTTTCTTTCTTCCGGAGTGCGCCGTCTCGTGGCGAGCCTCTGGCGTGTGGACGATCGCGCGACCCAACATCTCATGGAGTCGTTCTACCGTCATCTCTTCGGCGGCTCGCGCTTCGACCCGACTTCCGCACTCCGTCGGGCGTCGCTCGAGGTGCGTGAGTCGTGGCCTCACCCGTTTCTCTGGGGCGCGTTCACGGTGTACTTGGACTAGGTCGGCGTCGTCAGTTCATCCTTTGCATCCAGAACAGCTCGCCGATTCCTATCGGGGCACTGCTGCCGGTGAAGTGTAGCTTCCGCGGAGTCAGGCGGTCGCTCGGGGGCGAATGATCCAGCCCGGAACGCACCGAGGCTACGATCTCGCCGCCGGAGACTTGGAGAGAGAAGGTTCGGACCGTTCGTCCCTCGACCTGGTACTCGACCAGGTACGCACCATCCCGCCCGGTGAGATCGGAAGGGCGAAGCGGTTCCTTGTGATCCGTCCCCGTTTTGTCGAGCTGAGCCGAACCGTGAGCCCAATCCTCACTGCTGATCACGAAGCTCCGTGACTCGGCCACGAGTGTTTCGCCCCGACGCAGCCGGACGCTCGCGTTCGCGCTACGGGTTGCTCCCACCTCGGCGAGACTTGTCCACAGGTGCACCGAGACGTATCGATTCGCGGTTTCGGTAGGAGGAACGTACACGTACGCCAGCTCCTCCCACGGACCCTTTCTCGAGTGCGATGTCTTGGGGGCGAAGGGATCCCCGCCCGACTCTGCGGCGAGTTCGTACTCGAGGGCGCCAATCTGTTTGCCGTCGGACCAGATCGAGATGTCGTACCGTCCGGGGCCCTTCCCCTGAACCGGAGGAGCCGGGGATGCCAGGCGCGCGAACGCGGGGAAGCCGTCGTAGCCTTCGAGGCGGAGTGGCGTGCGCGAGATCTCTGTGCCGTCCTTCGAGAAGACGAGCTCGATGTTCGCGTCGCCCTCCGGCGGGAACACGAGGTAGATCGGCTGCTCCCCGAAGAAGTACCCGCCGGTAGCTGGGTAGTAGCGCTGATCGAGGAGGGAAGAGAGGTCCACGAACGGTTCATACGCCCTGGCCCAACCCGGCCAGGCCACCAGGACTACCGCGCTGACGAGGGACAAGAGGCCCAACTTGGCACAAACGAGCGACATCGAAACCTCCCGTTCAGAGTCCGGGTCTGCCGCGAGAAGAGACCGGGAGACTCCACGGTCTCGCATCCCGCTGCGGGCGCGAGGGCGCGCCCGTTCCCAGCCGCGGATTCCATCCGTCGACATGGACATCGATTTCATCCACCCTTGGCCTCCGGAGGACCCGACGGCGGGAAGAATCGACGTATCTCAGGCCCGTCGGACGCCACTACATTGGGGGGCCGCGAAGCAGAAGGTCATGACCGGCGATGCAAGCCGAGGAAGTAGGAAGCATGCAGTGCCTGAGGAGAGCGTTCCGACCGACCCTGACTTTCACCACCCGCGGGCCGATGGCCCCGACCACAGGATCCGGCGCGTCCACTGCCCGGGCTTCGTCCGTACGTGGGGTCCTCTCGTCCTCGGCCTTTCCGGTGATCGTTGCTACGTCGGCACTGCTCGCGCTGTCCGGCTGCGGCGACGATGATGGACCGACGGATCCCGGAGGTGGAAACGAACCTCCCGAGTTTCGCGACCTCTCCCTCACCCTGAACAGCATGAACCCTCACGTGGGACAGCGGATCGAGTTCCGCATCGTGTCGGACGCAGGCGACCTCGCATCTCGGGTCTTCGTCGATCCCCTCCCCGGGCCCAACTACGTCCTGAATGTGCCGAAGAGCGTCGAGGAAGGGGCGCATCGGCTCGATTTCTTCGCCGATCACAACGGCAATGGTGGGTACGACGCTCCTCCGACGGACCATGCATGGCGGATCGCACTCGGGGCGAGCGGATCACTCGAACCCTCGTTCACACACAACACCTCGTTCACGGACATCGGCACTCCGAGTGGTATGGGGGACTTCTCGCTCGAGCTCACCGGGATGACCCCCCATGTTGGCCAACTCTTCGAGCTGCGCGTGAAGGATACGGAGTCGGGACAGACCGTCGGACAGTACCGGCTTGGTGCCGTAGCTGGTCCCGACTTCACGCTCGACATTCCGGGCATCATCGAGATGGGACGGTCCTACACGGTCGATTTCTATGCCGACCTGAACGGAGACGGCGAGTACGACGCACCGCCGACCGATCATGCGTGGCGGGAGACCGGCATGGGGACGGCCTCGGGGCTGACCATCGCGTTCACCCACGCTACGAACTTCACCGACATCGCGTTCGGAGACAGCGGCGGACCGTTCGATCCGACGCCGACACCGACGTTCTCGGAGATCCAGGACGAGATCCTCACGCCACGTTGCGTGAACTCTGGATGCCATCCGGGCGGAGGTGCGCCGATGTCGCTTGCGGAGGGAGTTGCCTACGGAAACCTGGTCGGTGTCGCTTCCTCGTACGGAATGAACCGGGTGACTTCGGGCAGTTCTGCCACCAGTGCGCTCTACCTCAAGGTGATCGGGGACAGCCAGACGGGCCAGAGGATGCCTCCGTCCGGCACCCTATCTCAGGACCAGATCGAGATGATCCGCGACTGGATCGACGCGGGCGCCGCCAACAATTGACAGGCTGTCGTCGCCGAAACGCAAGGTCGGCGCGGTGCTAGGTCAACGCGACGCGATGGCGCGGAGCGATACGAGTCGGCACTGCACCTGTACACGACCCTCGGAAGGGGAGTAGAGGTAAGTGGGCCCGTCACCGTACGGGTACCCGACCAGCTCGAGCTCCCCTTCGAACTCCGTACCCGGCTCCGCTGTGGACCAAGCCATTGCGATCGAGTCGGGCGTCCAGTTCTCGGCCGAGACGCCGACCAGGTGATCCGTCGACGTATGGAAACGGAAGTGGAATCCGATGGAGTCCGTGGAGAGCGAGGACGATCCGAGTTCGTTCGGCTCGTCGCCTTTCGTGAGCGGAGCGGACGGAGTTGTCGAGTACCTGGTTCCCGGCACCAGGGCGACGGTCAGTCGCTCGAATGCGTCGTCGCGATTGCGCTCCGCGCAGATGGCGCAGGAGTCACGGCGGCTCTTGGCCAGGTACTCCATTGCTTCGACGAGAAGCGGCCGCGTGCTGTCCAAGGACATCTCCTGAGTCGTTTGCGCTGTCTGCCCCCCGGCCGAAGTCCCGACCGAGCTTTCGGCAGTGTCCGGAGGAACAGAAGAGGCACACCCGATCCCGAGGAGTAGCGCGAACACGATGAGAGTGGCGCGAGCCGCCTCAGTGTGGATGGCACGCGGTTGGGTCGGTTGCGGACGGGAATCAGTAGTGGATCCGTGCACTGACGCGAGTCTCCATGTGGGATTGATCCCTCTCGGTGAGCCGACGCACCGTCGCGGTGAGGCTCGTGTTCGTAGAGACGATCAGACTCTGCCCGGCTTCGAGTTCGTACAGATCGTCCCTGTCTCCCAGCCGGAAGAAGATGGCCCGACCGCTGAGGTGGAACTGCCACCAGTTGGTCACCTTGCCCAGGATTCCGGCCGATGCTCCACCGCCGATTGCGTAGTTGGAGTCTAGCCCTCCTCCGATCTGTGTCTCCGTATCCACCATGAGATAGGGAACACCGAGCCGAGGGATCCCGAAGGACCAGCCGAACCCCGTACCGAGATGGAACACGAGCGGATCTCCGCCGACCGAGTCCGTTCTTCGGATGAGACCGGTCTTCACACGCCAAGAGGTATGGTGGAAGAAGAGGTCGCGCGGGGCGAGCGAGACGATGTCGATCGCGTCGAAAAACTCCACGCGGAGTTTCTCGCGGCGAGGGTCGTAGCGCAGTCCCGTTTCCGCAAAGATGATCTGCGACCCTCGCTTGAAGCCGGCCGCGTTGTCGAGGAGGTCGTGGTAGGCCGGCCGGACCGTGAGGAGGGGGAATGCGTCGAGCGGGCCGTCGTCGCCCGGGCCGCGACGAACGAAGACGCTTCCGAGTTCGATCCTCGCGGAGCGGTGCCCGTGGTCAGGTGGAGTGGGAGGCTGGATCGCGTATCTCCACTCTCCCGACACGCCGAGAGAGCTCCGCGCTCGTAGCGTGGCCAAGAAGCGCGGAACATAAGCTTCCTGTTCGACCTCTCCCTTCGCGTAGATGTATTGGAGATACTCCCCGGCTAGGTCCAACACGCGAATGCGGGCCTCGGGCGCGAGTCCGCCGTCACCCAACCGAGGTTCATCTGTCGACGTCTTTCCCAGGGCGAGGTCACGTGCGAGCCGCTGCTCCTCGTGCGTCGATAGGCCCGCGAGGAACGACACCTTGGTCGACTTGGATGGACGGTAGATCGGGTCACGAACGAGCCCTACGTCCTCCGCCGCGCGGATGGTGTCGAGCGGAATCACCCACCATCCGAACCGGTTCGTGAGATCGAGGCCGGGACGTGCCGCTTCGAGCAGATAGAGGAGATGGTAAGAGCAGTTCTGACTGAAGAAGTAGTAGTTCGAGTTGATGTTCTCGAGCTCGTAGAGATGGAGGAAGAGTCTGCGGATCTCCTCCCGTTCGAAGGCGAGCGGGTACTCCCAGATGTCCCGGTCGTTGACGTCGCTGTACTCCTGCAGCTTCGCGTAGTACGGAAGCATCGAGAAGTATCCCGGGTAGAGCCCGAGCAATCCCTTTGCGATGTAGAGCGGCCCGAACGTTTCGTTCGTGACTGCCGAGTAGTTGATCGCGTGCGAGAGGAGGCTCGTTTCAGACGCGGCTCCGATCGTGAGCAGCGTGTGGCCGTACATCGAAGCGGGGCTGTTCATATGAGACGTAGGGAAGATGAGCGAGACCGCGTCCGCTCCGACCGCGGTGTAGAGCTCCTCGAACGGTTCGCATCGAGCATCCGGAACCCGTGACTCGTCGATGTCGAGCTGCTCCTTCAGCCACTCGTATCGCGCGACGAACCTAC
Organism: Candidatus Eiseniibacteriota bacterium; assembly: GCA_020633975.1. Taxonomy (GTDB): domain Bacteria; phylum Eisenbacteria; class RBG-16-71-46; order CAIMUX01; family CAIMUX01; genus JACKCR01. Next base: position 380,724 of record JACKCR010000004.1, read on the forward strand.
AGATCGGCAGCTTTGCTCTGGCGGCGTTGGGCGTCGTGTCCTCAGTTGGGTCGACCGATGCATCGGTCGTTCCCGTTGCGGACGTCTCGGACGCATCGCGGGACGCCGGTTGGTCGGACGTCGCGCCTTCGGTCGCGATTGCCTCGAGAGACTCGGGTTCCTCGGCCGTCAACGGCGGATCGAACAGGATCCGCAGCGTCGCTTCGAGCTCCGCACGTGGGTCTTTCTTCCCCACGGGAGACGCGAAGAAGCTCGGGTCGTCGACCAGGCTCCGTGTCCCGAAGAGGCCGCGTTCGTAGTGGAGGAGCGTCCGCCAGTAGGGATCGTTCCAGAGCTCCATCTCCCGCGCGCGCTCGATCAGGGTGTCTACGTAGGCGACGACTCGGTCGGTCGCGAGTCTCCCGTCGCTGGAGGGGGGCTGTCCGGCTGCGACGGTCGGTGCAAGAGTGAGGACGCAGAGAAACAGCATCCATGGGGCAACGGAGCGGGTCACGGACTCGCGCACCTCGTTTACGGCGCTGGAAACGGACTGCGCGCAATGCGCGGGACAGACGGGAACGACGGGAGGGTCACCGATGTCATGTCGACGGTGACCCTCCTCGGTCGATCATTCTCAGCCAGCGACGACGAGCCGCTCGATGTTGCCGAGCACGTCTTCGTGCGTAACCTGGTCGGACGTGTAGATGTTCGAGAAGTTGGCCTGGAGCTTCGCGTAGAGTCCGTCGCGTTCCTCGGCCGGAGTGTCCATGAGAACGGCCAGAGTCATGAGGTACTCGCCGTTGCCCTTGGAGATGTCGACCGCCAGGTTGTCCATGTTCTCGCGGACGAACTTGTTGAGCTTCTCGTTCGAGACGAACGACGCGGGCTTCGAGCACTCCAGGGTCCCCGACGTGATGCCGAAGGTCTGGTTGCCGAAGAAGCCGTTGAACGTGACGGCGCAGACGTTGGACAGGAGGCCGTCCTTCTCCTTGAACATGATGGAACCGAGGCCACATCCTGTGTTGCTCTTGTCCGCTGCCTGTGCGAAGCCGGCGAACGAGAAGATGCAAACGCTCGCAAGCAAGAGACCGAAGCGAAGCTTCATCGTGCTCCCCCTCCACCCGAGCGTCCATGCGCCGGGATCTAGTTGTGGTTCGAGCCCTCGACCTATGCGCTGTCGTCCCCAGGATGGGCGACCCAATCGCGGATTCCATGTGCCGAGGAACGGGCCAGAGGGTGACATAGCGCGCCGGAGGTGTCCACCGGGGAAGGGGGAGGCCACCCGGGTTCCGGACGTTTCTCGCAGGAAACTCACAGATCTTCCTTGTCGATGATGCCTCGTCCGGCGTTCACTCTTGGGAGGAACGGAGACGCCGGCGGCTCGTAAACACCGCTCGGCCACCACTATTCAGATGGGCGTCATTCTCGAGTCCATCCTCCCAGAGCCCGACCCCCACTCCATAGACATCTCGGCAGAGGCGATCGGCCGACGGATCCTCGAACAGGGGATCGCGGTTTGCGATGACGTGCTGTCGACGTCCGTCTTGGCGGGCCTGCGTGAGGACGCGTTGCGTGAGCTGAAGGAAGGGAACTACCGCCCCGCCCGCGTGGGGAAAGGCATCCGGCGCGAGCGTATCGTCGAGGTTCGGACCGACAGGATCCGTTGGCTGGAACGGGCGACCGCGACGGACGCCCAGCTCGCGTACTGGGCGATGGTCGACGAACTACGGCGCGGTCTCTCTTCCTTCTTTCGGGTCCATATGGAGCGGACGGAGGCGCACTTTGCGGTGTATCCGGAGGGGGCATTCTACGCTCGGCACTTCGACCAGTTCCGAGGGGTTGGGAATCGGATCCTCTCGGTGATTCTCTACCTCAACCCGGAGTGGGTGCCGGGACATGGCGGGGAGCTTCGCGTGCATCCTCCCGAAGGGGTGCCGGTCGACTACGCTCCGCTTCACGGCCGCCTCATCGTGTTCCGTAGCGACGAGGTCGACCACGAGGTGTTGGTCTCTCATCGGCAGCGAGTGAGTCTCACGGGGTGGATGCGGCGGGATCCTCCCGTCCTCTTCTGAAGACGAGGCCGGCGGCCAACACGAAATGGGCGAGAGCCGCCATTGCCAAATGTCGGTGGTTTGGTGGTAAAGTGCTCAGGGGCAATACTATGCCCGACCTCGCGAGTCCGGTTGGTTGAGGAAACAAGTTGCCTCGCTAGGAGACGTCCGCCTATTTTGCCCGCCATGAGTGCTCGATTCGCCGCCGGGCTCTGCGCCCTCGTATTGCTCGCGGGATGCTCCTCGAGCCGGACCCTTTCCGACCCTCGTCTCGACTCCGAGCCTTCGCGTGCGGGAGCCGGCGTGTCGTCGGATTCGTCGCTGCAGGACCTGGCCGTGACCCGGGAAGCCGGGGAACTGGTCGGCACGCAGGACGACGCTACCGGCTACCTCGAAGGGCTGATCGAGCGGCGGAGCGTCCTCGTCGACACTTTGAACGTCGCGGACTCGAACGTTCCTGACATCTCCGACAGCCTGGCGGCGGCGACCGAAGCGCGGCTGCCGTCCGTCGAAGAGATCTTCGACTACCCCGTCGTAGTGAACCGTCGCGTTCTCACATGGATCGACGTCTACACGGGCGGAAGCCGGACGAGCTTCCAGAGCAGCCTGACTCGTTCCGGGAAGTACCTTCCGATGGCTCGCCGGATCTTCGCCGAGGAGCGGGTGCCGCAAGACCTCACCTTCCTGGGCCACGTAGAGAGCGGCTTCCGGTTCAATGCGCGATCCCATGCGCGGGCGCTCGGGCTCTGGCAGTTCATGCGCGGTACGGCCGGGGATCTCGGTCTCCGGTGTGATGAACGAGTGGACGAGCGACTCGACCCGGAGAAGTCCACGCGGGCGTGTGCGCGCTACCTGCGTCAGCTCTACGAGCGATACGACGACTGGATCCTCGCTCTCGCGGCCTACAACACCGGCCCTGGAAACGTCGACCGCGCGATCCGCAAGGCGGAGTCCCGAGACTTCTGGGAACTCGCGCGAAAGGGACATCTGCTCAACGAGACGCGCAACTTCGTCCCGGCCATCCTCGCCGCTTCGATCCTCGCGAAGTCTCCCGCTGCATACGGCTTCTCCGAGGACACCGACTCGCCGCTTGCCTACGACACGATCCAGGTGGACCACATCGCCGATCTACGCGTCATCGCTCGGGTAGCGGACGCATCGGAAGAAGAGCTCCGTGGACTGAACCCCGCGCTCCTCGCCAGGCAGACCCCCGGGACGCACGGCTACGAGGTCCGGGTTCCTCTCGGTACCGGCGAACGTGCCAGTGCCCGACTCGCGGAGATCCCACCCTCGGACCTCGTCGAGTTCGTGAAGCACAAGGTGAAGTCCGGGGACACACTCGGAGGACTGGCGAAGCGGTACGGATCGTCGGTCCGGGCGATCCAGGACGCGAACGGAATGGGACGCTCCACTCTCATCCGGGCCGGAAAGATCCTCCGCATCCCGTCGCGCGGCACTCCCGCCGCTCTCATCGCGGAAAAGGGAACCGGTTCGACGCGGTCTGTCGCGACAGGGCCGGCGGGCACGCACACCGTGAGGAAGGGTGAGACGGTGTCATCGATCGCACGGCGTTACGGGATCACCGTGAGTGCACTCGCAGAGGCGAACCGTCTCGTCGATCCCGGCCGGATCCATCCCGGCCAGACGCTGGAAGTACCGGGGCAGCGGGTCCCCGTCGAGGTGGAGCCAGTGGAGACGCTCGTCAGTGCCGACACACCGGCTTCGATGACCGAGTCGACTTCACCGGAGATCGGGCAAGCACACCGGGACGTAGAGGCCGAGGCAGAACTTCCGGCCGGCCTCCTCGACGCCTCTGCTGGAACCCGTCTCGGCGCAGACCCTGGAACCGACGCTTCCGCCGAACTCGACGCTGCGCTCGACGAAGACCTCCGTACAGAGTTCGAGGTAGCGCTCGTCGAGTCCGGGCTGCCGCTCGGGCGTGGCGAGAGCACGGCGCACCTCGTGGACCGCGCGCGTGCCGAGCTTGCGCTCGCCGAAGAGCCTGCTATCGCCCTGGCGTCGACGAGCGGATCGAAGAATGCGTCGAGTGGGAACGGTTCCTCGTCTCAAGTCGCGTCTCCTGCACGGACCTACCGGGTCCGGTCCGGAGACACCCTCTACGACATCGCGCGACAGAACGGCGTGAGGGTCGACGATCTTCGGGCGTGGAACGGGATCGGGAAGAGCGCCGTCATCAAACCGGGCCAAGTGCTGCGGCTCGACGGCGCCGGCTCCCGGAGTTCCGCAGCCGCTCCCGACAAAGGAGACGAGTACCGTCTCCACGTGGTCGTTCCGGGGGACACACTCTGGCAGATCGCGCGGTCCTACGGCGTGAACGTCTCCGACCTGAGGAGATGGAACGGACTTCGCAGCCGTTCCCGCATCTATCCCGGCCAGAAGCTCAGGGTCTTCTGAGTCCCCCTCCTTTCGCGCGCCATTCGTGCTAGCGTTCGCAGGTCGGTGATCGGCAAGTGCCGTTCGTTGGTCCCTGTGTGCTGTTTGCCCCGTGAGGTTCCGGAATCATGAAGAGTTCCCGTCGGACGTCCCCGTATCGCCTCGGAATCGTCCCGTTCGTCTTGGCTGCGCTCGCAATCGGATGCGGTGGCGACGGCGGCAAGGACGGTGGAAACCCGCCGGGTGCTGCGGACGGCGTGGGGGCGGGCTCGAAAGGCGGAGAGTCGGTGTCCGCGGCGACCGCGGAGCTCTACGCGCTCCGGAACAGGGCCAAGCTCGAGGCGGACCGAGACAGCGACGAAGGCTATCAGGCCGCGGCGGTGAACCTCGAAGACGTGGTTGCGAAGGAGCCGGACGGGTTCGTCGATCAGCTGAATCTGGCGCGGGTTCTCGTGTTTACCGACCGCGCGTCCGAGGCGGGTGTCCACCTGGAGGCGGCACGTCGCCTTCTCGGCACGAAACCGGCGCCTGCGGAACTCGAGTACATCGAAGGCATCTACGCGAGCCGTACGGAAGACTCGGAAGGTGCACTGGCGCACTTCACGCGTACGACGGAAGTGCGACCGGATCACCTGCAGGCTTGGTACCAGAAGGGCTACGCGGAAGAGCGTCTCCAGAAGTTCGAGGATGCGGCTGGAAGCTATTCCCGTGTCCTCGAACTCGATCCGCAGAACAGGGCCGCCGCGTACCGTCGGGTCATCGTGCTTCGTCAGCTCGGCCGGACGGCAGAGGCGGAAGAGGCGTTTGCTCGGTTCCAAGGCCTCCCGCAAGAAGGGCAGCCGGATCCCGAGAAGTGCGACCTCACCCAGGTTTCGCTCGTGCCGATGGCTCGGGACCGGGCGGAACCGCCGGAGTCCCGCTTGTCGTGGGTGGATGTGACGGACTCCTACGGTGGCGCCTTCGCGGGGCTCCGTTCCCTGCACGAGTGGACCGCTCCGAACGACGCCGATGTCGAGCTCGCTTTCCTCACCGAGGACGGCGCCACGCTCCAGCGTGTACTCGCCGAAGGAGGGCTCAGCGGTCGGAGCGCGCTTCCCGACCGAACCGGCTACGCGGCTTCGGACCTCGAAGTCGGAGACATCGACAACGACGGACTCGCGGACCTCGTGATCGCTGGGCCACAGCGCGCCGAGTTCTGGATGGGCCGAGAGAACGGGAGGTTCCAACCTGCTCCCCGGGCCTTTCCCTCCGCGACTGCACTCCGTCGGTTCGAGCTGTGGGACCTCGATCACGACGGCGATCTCGATGTGGTCGGGCTTCTCTCGAGCGGCGGATCCGAGACCGATCCGGACAAGGGGCCGCTCGTGTGGATCCGGAACAATGGGGATCGAACCTTCGCTCCAGCGGAGCCGGTGGCGTTCGAGAGTTCGAAGGATGCGAGCGAGCACGGACGTTCTGCCGAGGAGACGACACAGGGGCGGACGGCAACGCTCGGTGCGGTCGACTTCGCTCTCCACGACCTCGATCAAGGCAACGACCTCGATCTCGTCGTCACCGGACCGCGCGGAACGGTCGCGCTCGTGAATCTCAGGAACGGAACGTTCCGGCCGATCCTGCTGTCGACTATCGGGCCACTCGATCACGTCCGGGCCCAAGACCTCGACAACGACGGCGCGCCCGACCTCTTCGGAGTCGCGAACGGTGCAGCGGGGACGAACGGAGCGAGCGGTGCGCAGTGGGTGCGAGCTCTCAACCTCGATCCGCACGGCCGCGTCAGCGACTTCCGGGTCGGTGAGCCTCTCCGCGGTGCTCTCGGCGCCCCCGCGGGAGATGTGGCGCTGGACGATGTCGACAACGACGGGGACGTCGACGTCATCGTGGCCGATCCGACCGGACTCGCGTGTCTCCTCAACCGCAATGGCGGCGAGTTCGTATCCGGCGCGCGGTTCGAAGTTGGAGAAAACGCCCATACGTTCGGGATCAGTACGACCGACATGAACAACGATGGAAACGTCGAGGTCTGGATCGGGACGCGCCTCGGATCCCGAGTGCTCGAGGCGAGGAACGAGAAGGGCTACCGCGCGTGGAGGGTGCGTCCCAAGGGTGCGCGCGACAACCGAGACGCGGTCGGTCTCGTCGTCGAGCAGTTCCAGGGCGTCTCCTATCAGAGCCGGATCGTCCAAGGCGCGCGCGGCATCCGGTTGGGACTGGCCGACGCCACCCCGCAGACCCTCGACGGACTTCGGATGCGGTGGCCGCAAGGAATCCTCCAGACGGAGGCCCGCGAAGAGCTGGTTCTCCTCGTGCCGTACGAGTTCCGACCGACGCAGGACGAAGGACTCGTCGCCAGCTGTCCGTTCCTCTACGCGGACGGGCCGAACGGTTGGCGCTTCCTGACGGACGTCGTCGGGATCGCGCCTCTCGACGAGTGGCTGCCGCCCGGCGCCGCGCCCTACCTCGATCCAGAGGAGTACGTCCGGATCGACGGAAGTCTGCTCGAAGTGCGTGAGGGCAGGGTCCGTCTCGCAATCACCGAAGAGTTGCGGGAGACGACTTACCTCGATCGAGTCGAGCTGATCGCGGTGCGCCATCCCGCCGAACTCGATCTCTACCTCGACGAGAGCACGCGTCAGGGTGCATACGATCCGCTCACGGTCTACTGCGTAGAGCGGGATCAGGTGGCCTCGCCGCTCTCCGTCGCTCTCGAACGATCCGACGCCGTGAGCAGTGGCGATCCTCTCGTGCTCGCTTCCGACGTCGACGGACGCTATCTCCATGGCTACGCGCCCGCGCTTCCGCAATGGTCCGGGTGGGTGGAGAGATACGGCATCGACGTAGTGGCGCCCGTGGGAGCCGGGGCGCTTCTCCTCACCGGCCGGATCGGCTGGTACGACTCGTCGGTTTCCTACGCGCTCCACCAACAGGGCCTGGGGTGGGGGCCGCTCCGGCTCGAAGAGCAAGGAGACGTTCTCCGAGAGGACCTCGGGGTTCCTTCCGGGATGGACCGGACGATGGTGGCGCTGCTCGGCGAGACTTCGAGCGAACCACGGAAACTGCGCCTCTCCGGGCAACACCGGTTCCTCTGGGACGCGATCCGCTTCGCTCCTGCGCCCGAGATCGTGAGTCTGGGTGGCGTGGACGCGGGTGCGTCTGCCGGTTCGGGCGCCAAGGATGGCGACCATCCGCTCGCCTCCGGAGGAGTCCTCTCGATCCGCCATCTCCCGTTGGTGAGCGCCGACCTCGGGTTCCACGGGTTCTCGCCGATGAGGGGAGATCGCGCTCTCCACGAGCAGACCTACGACTACGACGCGGCCCAACCGGACGACGCATTCGGTCCGGCCTGGGGAAGAGCGACGCGCTACGGCGATGTCCGTCCGCTCCTCAACGAGCACGATGACGAGTTCGTCGTGCTCGTTGCGGGAGACCAGGTCGGGCTCGAGTTCGAGGCTCGGTCAGGTACGGGCACGGAGCCCTCTCGGGACGACGCGGGACAGGACGCGAGTTCTGCCGCAACGCGGACGACCTACTTCCTCCGCGTCACCGGATGGGCGAAGGAAGGGAGCTTCCACAACCTCACCGGACGTTGGATCGAGCCGCTGCCCTATCGTGGCATGGTGAGCTATCCGCCGAGTGTGGAGCGTCCGGGAGATCCGGATTACGACGCGTATCTCGAGAACTACCAAACCCGCGTGGTTCGCGCGGACTAGAGAGACGCCGACCAACCGCCGTCCCTCGTGTGTTGCCGCTAGGCACGGCTCCGATCGGTACTGGGTCGCACTCGTCACAAAGAGAACAGCCCCTCCGTCTCGTCGACGGAGGGGCTGTTTCGTTTCAACAATCCGAGTCGGATCAGGCGCGCTTGCGGCAACGAGCAACGAGGCCGGCAAGTCCGAGTCCGCCGCCGAGGAGGAGGAGGCTCGCAGGCTCCGGAACCGGATCAGTCATCGTGGATCCGTTTGCGAGGTCGAGCCAACCCTGACGGTTCGCGGTCCAGCGCTTGAGATAGCCGTTCGTCCGATAGCGCGTATCGAGGCCGGCGAAGCTGTGGAACCAGACTCCGATGTTGTCGTCGTAGCCGGCGCCCGACCAGTCCGTGCCGCCTGCGCTGTACAGCGGGTTGTGATCGACGATGTCGGTGGCATCGATCGAGAAGCCCATCGTGCGGCTACCGTCGCCGTTCAGCTCGCTCTTCAGGTCGAAGACCCAGTTGTTGGCCGAAGAGTGGAGCGACGAGAGGATCCGATCCGGAGCGACGATCGTGTCGTCCTTCGTCCCGTCGTAATAGCTCGAGGCGTCGTTCCGGCCGTTGTAGCCGTAGACGGTCAGACGCGGACCGCTGCTCCGGCTCGCGTCGAAGTAGAACAGTCCGAGTTCACCCTCGTACCCCTTCGGGTTCGGGCCATTGTTGATGGCGAGAGTGAAACCCTCGGTGTTCGAGCTGCTGCTCGGAACGTTGCCGAAGTTGGCGTACCAGGTGAGCCGATTGGTATCCGAGTCGAACGACGACTGGATCCAGTTGATGGCTCCACCCTGGTTGCTGTAGGCGCCGTCGTCACCGGGCTGCCACTCCCAGTTGTAGACGCCAGCGTTTGCGGAGCCGGCGATCGCCGCGAGTGCGGCTCCGATGGTCAGTGCCTTGATGAAGTTCTGCATGGTGCTCTTCTTCCCCTTGCAGTTGAACGCCCCCGCCGTGCATGGCGAGGTTGGGTGCTCTCTCTCACATGTGCTCGACTGAACTGCAAAACCTAGGGGGAACCGTTGGCTCGGCGGGGGACGTGATTCTTCGAGATAACAAACCACGCGGCGCGGCGGTCATCCGTGCCCGCGTGGAGAACCACATAGCCCTGCGGCGTGTGGACTGTGCCCCGTCGAGAATCTCTACGATTCCCAAGCGACCCATAGAGTAGGAAAAAACTTCCAGGGTGTCAACTATGGTGGATGAGGTCTCGGTTAATTCGGGGATCACCGCATCTCATCGGTCCCATCCGACAATCCTCGCAGGCGGAGTGATTTGTGCCGGATCGCGTCGAAATCACGACCGATGGTCCGGGCGTCGGAGACTCCTGGTATGCTCCCCCTTCGTCCCCATCCTGGGACGGTCAGACCAGGAGATGGAATGCGAACGAATGTGTGGTTGGGGGGGCCGTTTTGGACGGTGGCCGTAGTGCTGGGTCTCCTCGTGACGGGCTGCGGAGGGGACTCCGCCCAGGATGGCGCGAATGCGCCGGGGACGAAGCGGCCGGGGTCGGAGGGTTCGGCTACGTCCGGTGGCCAGGCTGACTCGGGCACCGCTCCTGGCGACTACCCCGAAGCGCGCGATCGGTCCCTGGCCGAGATCCGGGCCGACGAAGACGCACACGATGCGGCGAACTGGGCCCCCGAGGTCCGTTCCGAGACCTACCGCGGCGCGTTCATCAACTTGTGGGACGATCTCTACGCCGCCGATGACCGCTGGGCGGTCCTGGCGTCCGCCGCTTTGGGGACGATCACCAGAGGGGAGCTGGGTCCACCCGAGGCCGTCGGGGGACGGCTGACCCGCCGCGAGATCCTGCCCGGCGGGGCGCCGCTCTCCGATGCGGAGCGGTCGTCTTGGATCGCGGATCTACGCGGTCGCTTCACCCTCGAGCGTTTCGAGTTCACCCCGCGCAGCTTCGTGGACACCGATCCACCGCGGACGGTGTTCGCTACCGTGCTCGGTCTCGCGCCGATTGCCCCCGAGACCCGGCGGATCCAGATCGACGTCGATCTCGCGGTCACGTGGTCCGCGGAACAGGATGCGTACCTCAACTATGCTCCCGCCGCGATCGAGGTGGTCTCCGGTGAGCTTCTCGAATGGACCGGAGCGCCGGCGTTCGAAGACGTGCTCGACTACGACAACCCGAACCCGCAGATCATCCCTCCGATCTGCGTCTACGACGTGGATGGCGACGGCTGGACGGACATCCTCTATCCCCAGACGAACCTGCTCTTCCGAAACACACGAGGGATGGCCTTCGAGCGCACCGACTTCGCGGCCTACCCGCTGCGCAACTACTACGACGCCCTGTTCGGAGACTTCGACGGGGATGGGGTCAGAGACTTCCTCGCGGCCGGGATCGGCGATACCGACGTGAACGGACGCCCGAGTCTCTACCTCTTCCACTCCGATGGCGCGGGTGCGTTCACGAATCCGCCCACGAAGGTGTATGCGAACACGTTCGAATCGCAGCTCGCGTTCGCTGCGGGGGACATCGATGCGGACGGGGACGTCGACCTGTTCATCGGCAAGTACCTCCCGCCCTTCCTGGCCGGACAGGTGCCGACTCCCTTCTACGATGCGAACGACGGCCTTCCGTCGGAGCTGCTCCTCAATGACGGCACCGGTCAGTTCACGCAGGGGATCGAAGGCTCTGGTCTCGAGCGATTCCGCAACCGCCGCACGTTCCGCGTCTCGTTCGTGGATCTGGACGAAGACGGCGACCTCGATCTGCTCCAGACCAACGACTTCGCCGGGACCGCGATCTACTGGAACGACGGGCGCGGCAAGTTCGCGCTCGCCGCTGAAGGCGCGCCGACCGGACCGGGTGTCGATGAAGGCTCGAGCTTCGGAATGTCGCATACGTTCGGTGACTACGACGGCGACGGAGAGACGGACTTCTACGTGACGGGGATGTACTCCTATACCGTGCGACGCCTCATGGAGCTGGGTCTGGGTCGACCGGATCGGCCGGATGTCGATGATCATCGGATGGCGCTCGCGTACGGCAACCGGATGTACATGGGGCAGGGCGAAGGCCGCTTCGTGCAGCCTCCGTTCAAGGACTCCGTGGCGAACACCGGCTGGTCTTGGGGTGTGAGTTCCTTCGACGTCGAGAACGATGGAGACTTGGACCTCTTCGTCGCGAACGGACACCTCTCGGGAGCGTCGATCCGTGACTACGACAGCCGATACTGGCGTCACGACGTCTACCAGGTGGGTTCGCGGCCTGATCCCGTGAAGAGCGCCTACTTCCTCGACAAGATGGGCTCCCTCGGCAAGGCGATCTCCTGGGCCGGCTACGAGCACAACCGCCTGCTCCTCCACGTCGGCAGCGGCTTCTTCGACGCAGGCTACGTACTGGGGCTTGGGAGTGAAGTCGACAGTCGTCACGTCGTGTCGGAAGACTTCGATCGGGACGGACGGGTCGATCTCGTCGTCGGGTACAAGGACTCGAGCACCGGCCAGAAAGGCTTCCGTGTCGCGCGGAACCGCTGGCCGGACGCCGGCCACTGGATCTCGATCACGCTGAAGGACGGTCCCGGAGTGTCCGTGTTCGGAGCGAAGATCCTCGTCGAGACGCCAACGCGAAAGCAGGTACAACTCGTCGTTGCGGGGGACTCGTTCTTCTCCCAGCACTCGAACCGTCGCGTCTTCGGCCTCGGCGAAGACGCCACGGTCTCGCGGGTCACCGTCACCTGGCCGGGAGGCAAGACGTCCGTGCTCGAAGCCCCGGCCATCGGGAGAGACCACGTCGTCGCGCCTTAGCAGGCTGCGGAATCAAGGCCCAGCGGGACGTCGTGAGCAACCTGTGCGGCTGGGACGTGGCCCGGAAACGCCGTCTCGGCTGCATCTTCTCGGCCGGGGGTGACGAACGACTCCTCGAGGGGGAAACTCCCCGTGTGAGGTGATCGTGGCTACGCAGACCTTCTCGACCGACATGCCCGTTCCGGCGGCGAAACTCTCCGACTGGCACTTCGCGCCCGGGGCGTTCGAGCGCCTGTCTCCCCCTTGGCAGGACGTGACCTTGGTCCACCAGGACCGTCCGATCGTGGACGGTTCCAAAGCCGAGGTCGTGCTGAAGAAGGGCCCGATCCGAAGCCGCTGGCTCGTGCGGCACACCGATGTCCGTCCGGGGCACTCGTTCCGGGACGAGCAGGTGTCCGGGCCGTTCGCGGCGTGGCGGCATCGGCACGAGTTCGGGCCGGGTGAGGACGTGTCTTCGCCGGCGGGTTCCCGAGTCGGCGAGCACCGAGGCGGTGGGACCGGGAGCCGACGGACCGAGGACCGACCTACCGAGAGCCGACTTGCTGAGAGTCGTCTGACCGACGAAGTCACGTACCGTCTCCCGCTCGAACCTCTCTCGCGCTGGATTGCAGGTGGGTTCGTCGAAGGGGAGTTGCGCCGGCTCTTCCGTCACCGGCACGAGCTCACGCGTCGCGACCTCGAGAGACACTCCCAGTTTCCGGGCACGAAGCTGCGCGTCGCTATCACCGGCGGCACCGGTCTCGTCGGATCCCAGCTCGCTGCGTATCTCTCGACCGCCGGGCACGAAGTATCGTTGCTCGAACGGCGGGGAGGTAGCAGCGGTCCGCCATGGGCGGGAAGCATCGAGTGGTCGATTCGGGAGGAGACGATCGACGCTGCCGCCCTCGAAGGCGTGGACGCGGTCGTCCACTTGGCGGGTGCGCCGATCGCCGTACGTTGGACCGACGACGCGAAGAGGGCCATCCGAGATAGTCGGGTGAACGGGACGTCGTTTCTCGCGCGAACCCTCGTGGGGCTCGATCGTCCACCGAAGGTCGTGGTCTCGACGTCGGCGGTCGGATTCTACGGACGCGGAATCGACGATCAGCTGCGGGTGGAGTCGTCGCCTGCAGGGACCGGTTTTCTCGCCGACGTCGCGCAGGAGTGGGAAGCAGCCGCGGATCCGCTTCGGGAGAGGGGCATCCGGGTCGTCCACCCGAGGCTCGGCGTCGTCCTCTCGCCCAAGGGGGGAGCGCTCGCGAAGATGCTCCCCGCGTTCCAGTTCGGAGCGGGCGGACCGATCGGGAGCGGGCGCCAGTGGTTCCCCTGGATCTCGCTCGAGGATGTGCTCGGGGCGCTCGAGTTCGCGATCCATCGGGACGACCTCCACGGTCCGGTCAACTTCGTCGCGCCCGAGTGCGTGAGGCAGGCAGAGTTCGCGAGCGTGCTCGGCAAGGTTCTGCGCCGGCCCTCGTTTGCTCCGCTGCCCGCGTTCGTCGTCCGTACGCTCTTCGGGGGAATGGCGGACGAGGCGCTTCTCTCGGGAGTGCCCGTCGTTCCGCAGTCGCTGGAGGAGAGCGGTTTCACGTTCCAACATCGATCGCTCGAAGCTGCGCTGAGGGATGAACTCGGACGTTGGACGGATTGATGCGGAGCGTCGTCCTCTGCTTCGTCGCATTCGCCCTCGGATCGCTTCTGACCGCGTGCTCCGGGAGTCCGCCCGCTCACCTTGGAGGATCGATGGATCGACTCGAGCCGTGCCCGGACTCACCCAACTGTGTCTCCAGCCAGGAGCAGCGCGAAGGCCACGCGATACCTCCACTCCGTTTCTCGGATGCGCCGGAGGTGGCGTGGGGTCGTCTTCAGGAAGTGATCGAGGGAATGGCGCGGACCAAGATCCTCACCACAACGCCCAACTACCTCCACGCCGAGTTCAAGATCGCGGTGTTCGGGTTCGTCGACGACGTCGAGTGCGTGCTCGAACCGGAGTCTGGCACGATCCAGATCCGATCCGCATCGCGCGTTGGTCACTCGGACCTCGGTGTGAATCGGAGGCGGGTCGAGAAGATTCGCGCTGCCTTCGAGCACGGATCCTGACCACCTCTTCTCCTCCAGCCGAACCCGGAGCTTTTCGAGCTATCGGTTCCCTTCTGCTCGCTGCGGGTGTTAACTCCTTCGCGCAACGGTTCGGGAGCGGTGACACCCAGAGTGTCCGCCGCAGCTTCCCGCCGCAACGAAGGAGGATCGAATGCTACTCAACGGTGTCTACATCGTGACGACGACGTGGGAAGGGAAGCGGTCGGGACTCGCCGTGGCCTGGGCGACGCAAGTGGAGAAGCACCATCTCCTGCTCAGCATCGGCAAGGACAGCTTCACCTGTGAGCAGATCCTGTCTTCGCGAGTGTTCGCCTTGAGTCAGCTCCACGATGCGCAGTCCGACCTCGCCCGGACGTTCGGGCTCCGGTCGAGTGCCGACAGCGACAAGTTCTCCGGGATCGACACCGAAGAGTGGGGGACCGGCGCGCCGATTCTGAAGGACCGGTTCCAGGCCTTCGAGTGCTCGGTCGTCTCCACGCAAGAACTCGAGGGTCAGGTGCTCATCACGGGACGTGTTCTGCGCAACGAGCCGCCGCGCGCGGACGTGGAGCCGCTGGCCTACATCACCGCCGACTACTACGAAGACTGACAAGCCCGAGTGCGGCGCGATCCGCGCCGCGTCGTGCAGTACGGTGCATGCCGCACGGAACACCCGTGCGGCAGCGTACGAACGCTACTCGGACCTCAGGATCTTCAGCAGATACTTGCCGTACTCGTTCTTCGCCATCGGCTCGGCGAGTGCACGAACCTGGTCGGCGCTGATCCATCCGCGGCGATAGGCGATCTCTTCGAGGCAGGAGACCATGAGCCCTTGCCGCTCTTCGATCGTTTGGATGAAGTTGCTCGCCTGAAGGAGCGACTCGTGCGTTCCCGTATCGAGCCATGCTACGCCTCGTCCGATCTTCTCGACGTGGAGCTGGCCGCGTTCGAGGTACTTCCGGTTGAGGTCCGTGATCTCGAGCTCACCGCGCGCGGAAGGTTCGAGGCTCTCGGCGAACTCGACCACCTGGCGATCGTAGAAGTAGAGGCCGGTCACCGCCCAGTCGCTCTTCGGCTCTGAAGGCTTCTCCTCGATGCTGATCGCGGTTCCTTGCTTGTCGAACTCGACCACACCGTAGCGGTGAGGGTCCGACACCTGGTATCCAAAAACCGTCGCGCCACCGTCGCGCGCGGCCGCCGTCCGCAGGGTCTCCGGGAATCCGTGTCCGTAGAAGATGTTGTCGCCGAGCACCAGGACGGAACGATCCGAGTCTGCGAGGAACGGTTTGCCGATGAGGAACGCTTGCGCGAGACCTTCCGGGCGCGGCTGAACGGCGTACTCGATGTTGAGGCCTACCCAGTTTCCGTCGCCCAAGAGCCGCTGGAAGCTCGCCTGATCTTCGGGAGTGGTGATGACGAGCACGTCTCGGATCCCGGCCAGCATGAGCGCGGAGAGCGGGTAGTAGATCATCGGCTTGTTGTAGATCGGGACGAGCTGCTTGCTCAGCGCCCGGGTGGCGGGGAAGAGGCGCGTACCGCTTCCTCCGGCGAGGATGATGCCCTTCATCTATGCCCCTTCAGGTTCGAGGTCTCGTCTCGGCCAGCTAGCCCCTTCGTGTCCGAGGTCTCGTCTTTGGCCAGGCGGGGAGGCTACCACGACGGAGGACGCGGCCCGAGTTTCTATCCTCGAACCGCGTCCTCATGGATCGGCGGCGGCCCGAGTTCCGATCTCGAGCCGTGTTCTCATGGATCGGCGCCGGTTCGGGTTTCGTTTCTCGACCCGCGCCACCGGAGCGACGCCAGCCAAGGTGACAACTAGACGGCCGGCATCGATATGCGTTGCAGATCAGATACTTAGCGGATCAGCGTCACTCGCCCCTTGGCGTTCACGTCCTCGGTCAGGCCGCTCAGCTGGTAGAAGTAGACGCCGCTCGGCAGCGCGGTTCCGCTCGAACTCCGTCCATCCCAGACCATCTGGATCCGTCCCGGTACGACGTCTTGGGCGAGTGTCCGAACCTTCCGTCCCGAGGCGTCGAACAGGTCCAGTTCGACTTCTCCGGACGCGTCCCGTCCCGAGTCGATCGAGAAAGTGACCCAGTCTCGCATCGGGTTCGGATTGACGCGTGTGAGCTGGACGCCGCTGAACGTGGGGATCGTCGGATCGACGGAGGACGGATCGACGCTGCCACCTTCGAGGCACCAGATCCGTCCTTCGCCCGGACTTCCGAGGTCCTGCGTTCCCGCGAGGACGTCCCAGGTGCCGTTCCCGGTCACGTCCGGAACGGCACGAACGGAGAAGACGAGCGCACCGACGTTCGTCGCCCAGATCTGTTCTCCGGTTGCGCCGCTCACGCAGTAGACGGAGTGCGTCTGCGCGCCAGCCACGATGTCGACCACGCCGTCGTCGTCGACGTCCGGGATCCAGGTGGCGGACCAGGTGTTGTGGCCGGTGACGAAGAACCAGTGCATCTCGCCGGTCATTCCGTCGAGCACGCGGAAGAAGTTTGCCAGCTCGGCGACGACGACGTCGGGATGGCCGTCGCCCGTGACGTCGGGGATCGACTCGACGCGGATCACTTCACCGGCCGTTGCGTGGGACCAGAGCACGCTTCCGTCCGTGCCGTCGAGGCAGACGACGCTTGGCGCCCAGGTGCCGGCGATCACGTCGTTGATTCCGTCTCCGGAGACGTCTTCGATCGCGTCGAGTGACCAGACGGAACCTCCGGTCGACGCGCTCCAGAGGAGCTGTGCGCTGCCCGTGCTCGCGCCGCTCACGCAGTAGACGCGGTCGTCGACGAAGTTTCCACCTGCGCCGCCGATCGCGTCGGCGAGTCCGTCGCCGTTCACGTCTTCGAGCCAGTTGGCGGAGAGGAACGCGTCCGGACTGAACTGACGGAAGCGGACCGCTCCGGTCGCGCCGTCGAAGCAGTAGAGCTGGTGCGAGCCGGTGCCGGGCTCGCCGTCGGAGCCGGCGGCCGCGAGCACTTCTTCGATGCCGTCGCCGGAAACGTCCGGCATCGCGATCACGGAGTAGACCCAGCCGCCGTTGTCGTCGACGTGGGTGTCGTACTGCCAGATGAGGGATCCGGTGGTCGACGCGCGGACCTCTACTCGCTTTCCGGCCCAGGCAGTCCCGCGAAGCACTTCCGGCCTTTCGTCGCCGTTGAGGTCCGGTCCGAGAGCGAGGCACTGATCGCCATAGCCACCGCTCACCCCGGCGCCCGCTTGCCAGATGCCGACGCCGACGCCGTGGCTGTTCCCGAAGAACGTCTGGAGCGGAGTTCCGCTCGCGCCCGCGTCATAGCTCTCCATTGCGGCTTCCGGACGCCCGTCGCCCGTGAGATCCGGGAGTTCCTGCACGGTGACGACGTTCTCGATCCCGTCCGCGTACCAGACCGGCTCGCCACCTGCGAACTCGGCGAGGATGCCGTCTCCCGAAACGGAGACCACGGTCACCGGATTCGTCGGGTCGTTCGTGACGATGCTGAGTTCCGCGTCGATCGTTCCCACCGCGTCGGGCTCGAGCACGACCTGGACCGGCAGCTGCTCGAACGTTGCGAGCGGGAACGGCAGTTCGGGAAGCCCGAGCGCACGCACCTGGACGTCGTTGCTCGTGACGGAGACCACGTTCAGATCCTGGAACCCGCGGTTCTGGACGGTGAGCAACCGGTCCCGAACGAGTCCGACGCCCGTGTCCTGGAACGTGAGCGGATCCGGAGTGACGAGCACGGTCGGATCGAGCGGGACACCGGTGCCGAAGAGGACGACGTCGAGCGTGCCTTCGTCGATGTCGTTCGAGACGATCTCGAGATTCGCCTGGAAGTTCCCAGCCACGGTCGGGTCGAAGTAGACGTTGAACGAGGCCTGGTTCCCCGGAGTGATCGTGAGGGGAAGCGTCGGCGAGTCGAACGAGAACGGCGCGAAGGTCGCGATCGAGGTGATGACGAGATCGCCGTCGCCGTCGTTCGCCAGGATCTGGTTGCGCGTTTCGGTGGAGCCGAGCGCGACGATTCCGAACTGCTGTTCTGCCGGCACAGGAGTGATGTCGGGCGTTCCCGCGCCGGAGAGGTCGATCTTGAAGATGCTGCGGCCGGACTGACCGATCGTGTTCGCGATGACCCACATGTATCCGCCGCCGAGCGCGACACCTTTAGGCGAGGTGTTCGGAGTCTCGAAGCTCGAGATCACGGCGCCGACACCGTCGAGGTTCCAGATCCGCTCGGGATCGCTTTCGAGGTCGTCCATCCCGTTCCAGTAGGTGGACGTTCCGAAGTCGTAGGCGATTCCGTACGGCTGCGTGCCTTGGGTTGGGATCGTTCCCTGGGTCGAACCGTCGGCAGGATCGACGAGGAGGATGCCGGCCGTCGGGTTCGGGTAGTAGCTCGTGACGACGAGCTGTGTTCCGTTCCAGGAGAGGCCGCCCACTGCGTCGGTTGGCGTTGGGATCGTGTCGACGAATGCTCCGCTCAAGTCCACCTTGTAGAGGAAGTCCTTTCCGAAGTCGCCCGCGACCCAGAAGCCGGTTCCGTCCCAGGCCACACCGTGGTTGGCACCGTTCGCGATGTGGTTCTGGTCGTAGGGAGTCGGCAGGGTCTGGACGACGGTGCCGTTCGACGGGTCGATCTTCTTGATGAACCCGTCGGTGTCGTCGCCCATCCAGAGGAAGCCGTCGTGGTACTCGAGGCCCCACGCTCCGCTCGTGGTCGGGAAGATGTCGACGACGGATTGGGCTTGCGCGGCCGTTGGGCCAACGAAGGGTGCGGCCGCGAGCGCGAGCACGAGCACGGCGAGAACCGGGGACGTTCCGCTCATCGCTCGGAAGGGCGAACTCACGACGAGGCCTTGGGGGAATCTCGAGGGGCCGGCGGTGCGAGTGGACATGGCATGCCTCACGGGTTGTGGTCACTGGAGGACTGGGTGGCGCCGGGAAAAGGGTAGCACTTGGCTGGGCCCGGGAGTACGGCTTGTTGGCAGCCCCCACCGCCTTCGATCATACTCGGCTGATGCTCTTCAATACCTGGACGTTCCTCGCCTTTGCCCTCGTCGTCTTCGGGCTCTACTACGTTCTGCCGTTCCGGGGGCAGAATCGGATGCTGCTCGTGGCGAGCTATGTCTTCTACGGTGCCTGGGACTGGCGCTTCCTGTCCCTCATCTTCCTCTCTACGTTGATCGACTACACCGTTGGCCGAAGACTGGAGTTCGAGAGCGATCCGCAGCGGAGGAAGCACTGGCTCGTAGTGAGCTGCGCAACGAACCTGGGACTCCTCGGCATCTTCAAGTACCTAGGTTTCTTTGCGGAGTCGTTCGCCGATCTCGCGGGACTCTTCGGATGGCACGTCGACGTCGTCACACTACATATCGTCCTTCCGGTCGGAATCTCGTTCTACACGTTCCAGACCATGAGCTACACGATCGACGTGTACCGGCGGAAGATCGAGCCGGTCCGTTCCTTCGAGGACTTCGCGCTCTTCGTCGCCTACTTCCCGCAGCTAGTGGCCGGGCCGATCGAGCGCGCCTCTCACCTCCTTCCCCAACTCATGCGACCGCGGACCGTACGCCGAGACCAACTCTTCGAAGGCGCATGGCTCATCGCCTGGGGGCTCTTCAAGAAAGCGGTCATCGCGGACAACGTCGCTCCACGAATCGACGAGGTGTTCCTCCCGACGAACGACTGGGCTTCGGGCGGCGCGTGCCTCGTCGCGATCTACGGTTTCGCCATCCAAATCTACTGCGACTTCTCCGGCTACTCGGACGTGGCTCGGGGACTCGGGAAGCTGATGGGCGTGGACATCATGCGGAACTTTCAGATTCCCTACGTGGCGACGAACCCATCGGAGTTCTGGAGACGGTGGCACATCAGTCTTTCGACCTGGCTCCGAGACTATCTCTACGTGCCGTTGGGCGGAAACCGCGGCACCCGCCTCGAGACGTACCGGAATCTCACACTGACGATGGTGCTCGGCGGGCTCTGGCACGGAGCGGCCTGGACGTTCGTCCTCTGGGGGATCTACCAGGGCCTTCTCCTCGTCGTCCATCGGTGGTTCATGATCGACCACGACTGGTTCGGTCGCTTTCGGAGCCGTTCTCTCTGGGTCCGCTTCGTTTCCTGGTTCGTCATGTTCCATCTCGTCTGTCTCGGTTGGCTCATCTTCCGCGCGAAGAGCGTGCATCAGATCGGGAGCTTTCTCCGCCGGATCGTGCTGGACTTCCGAGTCGACGTGACCGAAGCGCATCTGCTTTGGCCCGTGGCGTTCTTCGGTTCGATCCTCTTCGTGTACGACGCGTGGCTCCGAAACGCTGACGATCCGCGTACGAGACCGGGATGGAACCGAGGACTCGGTCCGGTTGCGGTAACTGCTCTCGTGATTCTCGCGCTCGTCTTCTGGCCGCCGCGGATCCAACAGTTCATCTACTTCCAGTTCTGAGACGGGACGAGAGACGACCATGGACGTTCGAAAGTCGGAAAATCAGCATCTCGCCGAGGGTTCGGGAGGAAGGCACCGACTCCGAAACGTCGTGCTCTGGGTTGGGCTTCCCATTCTGCTGCTCCTCGGCGCAGAACTCGTGTTTCGGGCGTTCGAGCGTGCATCGTGGGTGCGGGCTTCCTGGTACGAGGGGGTGTCCGATCGGATGGAGCGCGGCGAACGGATCGACTACATCTTCGTCGGCTCCTCCAGGACGGCGAGTGGGCTCGTGCCCTCTGCCTTCGAAGACGAGATGGAACGCGCTCGAGGTACGGACGTGGCTTGCGTCAATCTCGGGCGCGCCTTCTCGGGCGCGGCCGCTCACTACTTCGGACTCCGGATGCTCCTCGAGCGACACCCGGAGGCGATGCGCGGCTGCACCGTGTCGTTCGAGGAATCGGCGGGTCTGCCCGAGTTTCCCGGCACTTGGAACGACGCGTGGTACTTTCCCGGCAATACGCAGCTCGTGGTCGACTACATGAAGTGGGATGATCTCGTGCGCTTCCTCCGCACGGATGCGGGGTTCGAAGCGAAGTCGGGTGTGGTCGCCCGCTACTTCGGACGCGACTCGGCTCTCGTCTCCGGGCGTCGACAGATGCAGCAAGCGATCGATTGGCGCGGGACCGCGCTGGTTCAGTCGATGCTCGCCCGACTAGGAGCCGAGTCCGCGGAGGCGAGTGGGGCGCTTCCCGCGAATCGCCAGCTCCGCGTGGACGCGGGCGGGGTCCGCCTCCAAAGGGACCTCGTGCGCGAACGCGTGAGTCCCGACGTGCTCGCGTCGCAAGAGCCACGCACGCCCTGGGATGACCAGACCGTGTGCGCAGCCGTGCGGTTGCTCCTCGACGCGGGAGTTCGTGTGACGTTTCACGAAGTTCCCGTGCCGTCCTACGTCTGGATGGTCAATGACACCCCGGTGCGCCGCGCGGATCGGGAATCGTTCGATGCCTGGCTAGGGGGAGTCGGGGCGGCCGAAGTCAGATCGAACATTCGTGTGACCGATGAGGACTTCCCCGATCTGTCGCACCTCCAGAGGGGCCGGATCGAGGAATACTCGCGGGACCTCGCGCGAAGCATGATGGCATCGAGCCGCTGAGGGTGCTCGACCCGCGGCCCAGCGGCTGCCCCGATACGACCCCGGATCTGGTACGCTAGTACGGTCCGTCTTCATCCGGGATGGCGGGGGCGATCATCGTCCTTCCCACAACGCCGCCCGCCCACTCACAGAGGAGAGTTTCATGCGCACAACGACTTGTGCCCTCGTTCTCGGCCTGGCCGTCGTTCCGGCCTTGCTCTCGCCGGGCGCCATTCTCGCCGCTCGGGAGGCCGACGCGCTCTCGGACCTCACGGTTCAGCCGCCGGTGGCCGTGACCTGGGACGCGCTGAGCGCAGGCGACCAGATCGCGGCAACCGAAGCCCTGGGAGAGTTCAGTCGCGAGACCGGGTCGCGTTGGTCGGTACTCGACTACGCGCCGGGAACCCTTGCGCCGCGTCTCGCGATGGGCACTGGCCTCGACATGGGGCGCGCGATTCTGAGCACCGAGGACGCCGTGGTAGCGGCCCGGGACCTCGTCGCGACCTACCCCGAGCTGTTTGCGTCCCGCGTCGACCGTCTCGACGTCTGGCGGGCGACCGAAGGCGCGGGCAAGTACGCCGTCCATTTCTGGGAGATCGCGAGTGGGATGCCCGTCCTCGGGACCAAGGTGACCACCGTGTTCACCGAGAGCGGCGTCCTCGCTGCGTTCGGCGCGACCACCTTCCCGGAGATCGAGAGCGCCGACGCTCCACGTATCGATGCGGAGACTGCATTCACGCGTGCTCACGACCATCTCCGCTCACTTGGAGCGATTGCTTCGTCTCGCGATGACGTGGAGTGGCGCGCGGAAGGCCCGTACGTCCTGCCCGTCACGGTCGGTGAGGGGGCGAACTTGGGAGACGGAGTGCGCGCCGAGTCCGGCGTTCGCGTCGAGGGGCACACGATCCACCGGATCGTCCTCTGGTCGGATGACCCCGTCTTCGTGTGGAGCGTCGATGTCGACGCGATCACCGGCGATGTGCTCCAGCGTCGGAACGGGCTCTTCCATCTCGACTTCGAGGGAACGGTGACCGTCGACGTCGAGGATCCGAACTACTGCGAAGGTGCAGTCCTCCGTCCGCTCTCAGAGGTCGAAGTCCGGATCGACGGTGTCGGCAGCGCGCTCACTGGCCCGGATGGATCGTTCACGGTGGCGAATGCAGGTACGGATCCGGCCGATCTCGAGATCACGATGAGCGGCCCTTGGTTCGAGGTGGTGAACGTCGACGGGGCGAGTGCCCTCTATCAGGACAACGTGGCTCCCGGGACCCCGCTCGACATCCTGATCGACACGTCCGTCGCGCGCTGGGACGAACGGGACGTCTACTTCCATGGGACGGCGACGCACACGATGATGAAGGAGATCGATGCCGGCTGGGACGATCTCGACTTCGTCATGCCGACACGGGTGAACATCGACCAGGGATGCAACGCGTTCTACTCGTTCGCAGACAGCTCGATCAACTTCTACCGCGAGAACAACGGATGCGGAAACACCGGTCAGATCGGTGACGTCGTCGCACACGAGTATGGCCATGCCATCACGGCCGAGCTCTATGGGCCCAACCAGCCCACGAGCGATCTCCACGAAGGCAACTCGGACATCACAGCGAACCTCCTCTTCGGCTACTCGCTCATCGGCCCGGGGTTCACACTCGACGACTGCGAGAACGGGATCCGCGATTCCGACAACGACCTCGTCTGGCCTGACGACGTGACCGGTAGCGGCCACTTCACCGGCCAGATCATTGCGGGGTTCTACTGGAACGCTTTGCAGTACCTCGTCGCGTCTGAAGGCGAAGCGGCTGCCTTCGCTGCAGTGAAGGACGCGTGGTACTTCGGCCGCCTTCTCGGGCTCCCACAGAACCAGCCCGAACAGGCTTGGTACTCGATCCTGGCTGACGACGACAACGGCAACATCGACGACGGTACGCCGCACTTCGACGCGCTCTGCCAGGCGGCGATGGACAAGGGGTACGAGTGTCCGGAGACGTTCGCGGACGTCGTCATCAAGCACACGCCTGCGCTCTACGCGGCCAATGGCGAAGGAGACGTGCGGATCGAGGCGGAGGTCTACTCGCTGGCCGGCGAACTCGCCGTGAACGGCGTCAACCTGCATTGGCGCCTCTCCGGTACCGGCGCCTTCACGCCGGAGCCGTTCGCGCCGACCGGTGACGGAAACATCCACGAGGCGTTCATTCCGACGCCGCCCGTGCTCTCCTCCGTCGACTACTTCATCCTCGCCGAGGACGAGTTCGGCAACTCCCTCCGTCGTCCCGAGGGGACCGGGCACTACTCGTTCGAGGTGGTAACGGCCTACCACAACGCCGAGTCTGGAGACGACGGTTGGACGGTGGGAGATCCGAGCGACACGGCGACGAACGGGATCTGGGAGCGGATCGATCCGAACCAGATGGTCGTCGGCGGTCAGATTGCTCAGCCCGGGGACGACGTCAGTCCGGACCCGGGAATGTTCGCGTGGATCACGGAGCAGTACACCGGTGGCTCTCCCGTCCTCTCTGACGTGGACGGCACCACCACTCTCTTCTCACCCGTCTACGATCTGACTGGAAGCGCGTGGGTCAACATCCAGTTCATGCGCTGGTTCCAGACGCTGGTGGCGGCAGAGGGCGGGATGGAAGTGTCGGTCACGCACGACGGCGGTACGTCGTGGATGCCTCTCGTGACCTATGGACCGTCCGATGCTGCCGCGCAGTGGAAGCTCGTGAGCAAGCTCGTCCCCGAGCCTGTAGGCGGATTCGGGATGATGCAGTTCAAGATCGTCGCGCTCGGTGCCGCGAATCCTTCGATCGACGAGTGTGGACTCGACGAGTGGGTGTTGGTCGCCTCGGACACGGGCTCGCCGTCGTCGGCCCCGGATCCGGTGGCGGTTCCGCGCGGCCTGTCTCTCGCGCTCACCTCCTCGAATCCGAGCGACGGGATCGTCGGGTTGGCCTATGAGCTGCCTACGGCCGGCTCCGCGGAGATCGGCGTGTTCTCCGTCGACGGTCGGCGCGTGCGCAGCCTGTATCGGGGAAGCGATGCCGCGGGGAGCCATCGGATCGATTGGGACGGTCGCGACGATCTCGGGCGTACCGTGGGTTCCGGTGTCTACTTCGTGCGCCTCGCGCACGCAGGTGAGGAGCAGGTACGGAGAGTCGTGATCGGTCGCTGACGGACCCGGCGCGGGACCTCCAGCCTCTCGAAGACAGGAAGCCGTGGGACCTCCTCGTCATCGGTGGCGGCGCCAATGGACTTGGCGTCGCGCTGGATGCGGTATCCCGCGGCTACCGTACGCTAATGCTCGAACGTGGTGACTTCGCCTGCGGTACGTCCAGCCGAAGCACGAAGCTGGTGCACGGCGGAGTGCGCTACTTGGAACAGGGACGGATCGGCCTCGTGCGCGAGTCGCTCCGCGAGCGAGCGACGCTCCTGGCCAACGCGCCGGGCCTCGTCCATCCGATCCGTTTCGTCGTTCCTGCCCACTCACGCTGGGAGCGCGCAAAGCTACGTCTTGGACTCCGTCTCTACGATCGGCTCGCTCCGATGCACTCCCGCGATGCCCTTGGACGACAGGTCACGCTGCCACCCTCGCGCACGTTGACGGCCGCGGACGCCGTCGCTGTCTGGCCCGGACTCGCCGCCGCCGAACTCAGCGGGGCTGTCACCTTCTCCGACGCCCAGTTCGACGATGCGCGACTCGCGGTGGCTTTGGCTCGGCGGATCCGGAGCCTAGGTGGCGTCACCCTCAACTACGCGGAAGTCGTCGCGGTGGACGGAGACAAGACCGGCCGGATCGTGGGCGTCCAAGTAGTGGACCGCGATCCAGCGCGCGCCGCGCGTCGAGTGCGGTTCCATGCGGTTCGTGCATCCGTTGTCGTCGATGCGACCGGCGCGTTCACCGAGTTCGCCCGAAGACGGGTCGCGCTCAGTCGAGGATCCCACGTCGTGCTCGGTCCCGAGTTCGTCCGGAGTGATCATGCCCTGCTCATTCCGCGCACCGAGGACGGCCGGGTCCTCTTTGCCATTCCTTGGTACGGGCGGCTGCTCGTCGGCACGACCGATCTCACGAGCGATGTCGCAGAGCGCGAACCGCGCATGTCGGAGGCAGAGCTCTCCTACCTCCTCGCGCACATTGCCCCCTATCTCCACCGCGAGCCGAAACGGACCGACGTCGAGAGTGCCTGGACGGGACTTCGCGCGCTCCTCGCCGGAGATGGCGGGCCTACGTCACGCCTCTCGCGCGAGCACGGCGTACTCGAGACGCGTGCGGGGCTTCTCTCCGTCGTCGGTGGCAAATGGACGACGTACCGGGCAACCGCAGAGGACGTGGTGAGTCGCGCCGCTGAGGCGGGCGGACTCCCGCCTGCTCCGTCGCGCACCGCCTCGATCCAACTGGACGGCGATGATGTGAGTGCGGACTCTACCTCCCGAGACTGGATCCGTCGGATGGTCCGTGAAGACTCCGCTCGCTGCGTCGCCGACGTGCTCGCACGTCGTTCCCGTCTCCTCTTCCTCGATGCGCGGGCGGCGGAGTCTCGGTCGCGTGAGGTCGCGGAGGTTCTCGCCGGGGAGCTGGGCCTCACGAGCGCCTGGGTTGACGAACAAGTCAGGGAGTTCGGGCGGTTGGCGGCGGGATACCTTCCTCCTGGAATCACAGGGACAGACGACGCATCATGACGGGCGATCACGTTCCTGCCGAGGGGGTGGGGACGGGGCCATGGATGCGCCGCGCAATGGAGGTCGATATGCGTCGATGGGGGACAGGACTCTTGGCACTCAGCCTGGTCGTGTTGGCAGGGTGCGCCGCGCTGCAGAAGTCGGTGACCTATCCCAAAGCCTCGGTCCAGAGCGTGGACGTTCAGGACATCGGGTTCACTGCGCTGACGCTGGCGTTCGATGTCGCGGTGACGAACCCCTACTCGGTGAACCTACCCGTCCTTGGGTTGGACTTCGCCCTCAACAGCTCGGGCACTCAGTTCCTTTCCGGGGCCGTGGACGTGCAGGAGATCATTCCCGCCGGCGAAACCCGGTCTCTCGGTGTACCGATCCGCGTCCCGTACAAGGAGCTGTACGACGTCATCACCGGAATCGAAGCCGGATCCAAGGTGCCGTACGAGGCCGACATGGAACTCCACGTCGATGCTCCGCTGCTCGGCAGGATCGGCGTGCCGTTGGATGCCAAGGGCGAGATCTCGATCCCGCGGCTCTAGAACGGATCGGTCGCGGCCCGCTAGCGGGGCGTGCCTTGGCGGGCCGTGTCCCAGCGGGTTGTGTGCTGGCGCGGCGTGTCCTCGCGGGTCGTTTGGTAGCGCGGCCTGTCCTAGCGGGTCGTTTGCTAGCGCGGCGTGTCCTAGCGCGGCGTCGGCTCCCACCGTCCGATGTTCTGTGACGGCAATCCTCCAGCCTGGCTGAACGAACCGCCGACGTAGAGAGCGGCGTCACTTTCGATCAAGGCGTAGACGAAACCGGAGGGAATCCCGGAGCCGAGCGGGAGCCATCCCTCTCCGTCCCATTCCGCGAGACGGTTGAGCGGCTGCGTGCCGTTGCTCGTCGCGAAGCCGCCTCCGACCACGACGTTGCCGAGGTAGGACGTGATCGCATACGTGGTCCGGAAGTCCTCGCCCGCGGTTCGCGGAATCCAGCTCGTGCCACTCCACACGGCCACTCCGAGGGACGTCGTACCATCCACACGACTGAACTGTCCGCCGACCCAGAGGCCGTTCGGAGTCGCGTGGAGGGAGTAGACCGCCGCGTTGACTCCGCCCGCGAACCCCACGGCGTGCCACGACTGATCGGAGTCCTGGAAACGCGCGAGGTACGAGATTGTCTGTCCACCGATCTGGGTGAACGTTCCGCCGACGTAGAGGTCTCCTTGGTAGACCGCGAGCGCTTCGATCGACCCGGACGGGTCGGCATTGCCGAGCGTGTCGAAGAAGTTGCAGCCGAGTTGCGCGTCTCCCTCCGCTCCTGCGTCTCCGTCGAACCGCGGCGGGCAGGCGACCCACTCGGCGATTCCCGCGGGTCCGATGGTGTATTTGCCGCCAGCGTAGTAGTCGGGCCCGAAGCTTCCACCGACCACGACGCGGGTGTCCTTCTCTACCATCGTGCGGACGATTCCGTCGGGGCTGTAGTAGAACGGTGCCCAGGAGCTTCCGGTCCACTCCGCCACGTGATGGGGGCCAACGCTCTCGGTCACGAAGTCTCCTCCGCAGAAGATCCCGTACTCCGCCACCGCGATCGTGCGGACCGTTCCGGTGAGGGATGGTCCCATCCCGAACCACTGGTCCGGGATGAACTGCGCGGTGTAGGACGTGATCTCGCTTCCGGCGTGAGTGAAGGCACCTCCGGCGAAGATGCCCTCGTCCGGCGCGAGGGCGAACGTGCGTATCGTGTTGTCGACGCCGAGGTCGCCTTCTGCGAACCGGTCCGACCAGTGGAACGGGCTCTCTCCGATTCCGGTCACGACCACGAGGTCGCAGTCGGGGCCAAGAAGACCGCAGCTCGCACTGCCCGCGTCGAGGGGAGCGAAGGTCACCTGGACCTCGCGGCTCTCGCCGTTTCGGAGGGCGAGTCCTTCGTAGTCTTCGATGACGAAGCCTGACGAGCAGTCCTGGAGTACGACGTTTCCGGTGAGGATCTGGCCGCCGACGTTCGTGATCGTGACGATGCGCGTGTCCGACTCGCCCACCACCAAGGTGCCGAAGTCGATGCTCGACGGAGAGACAGAGCAGATCGGTGGGTCGTCCGACGTCGTCTCGCTGACTTCCGGGGTGTACTCCGAGCTGGCTTGTCCGTCGTAGGCCCGCATCCGGTAGGTGTACGTCGTCGAGCCGACGAGTCCCGTGTCCACGCGATCGCGCGCGTCGCCAGGCACATCCGCGATGGTCGTCCAGACCGCGTCGAGGAGACGTTCGATCCGGAACCCGTCCGGATCGCTGTACGGGAACTCCCAGGAGAGACGGATCTCGTCGTTCGCCAAGGCAACCGCTTCGAACGTCTCTGGCGAGGGCACGGGCGTCGTCGCCGACGCCTGGTTCGAGTAGTCGGAGGGCCCCCCGGCGTTCACGGCGCGTACGCGGTACGTGTACGTCTGTCGGTCCTCTGCCGTCTCGTCTTCGTACGAGCCGACGCCGTTTCCTGGGGCTGTCGTCGCAATCCGAGTGAAGATCGATTCGTCACTCCGTCGCCGTTCGACTTCATAGCCGGTCTCGTTGTCTGCGTTGTCCTGCCAGACCAGGGAGACCGAGAAGGGCGACGACGGCGCAGCCGCGAGGCTGGTCGGCGCGGCCGGAGCATCGGTGCCGGTGGTCGCCGATACGACGTTGGAGAGCGGCGAGCGGTTTCCGGCTTCGTCCTCGGTGACGAGCGCGAAGTAGTACGTCGTACTCGCGTTCAGCTCGTTGATGTCGGCCGACTCGAGGGATCCCGCAGGCGCAGGGTCCGCAAGCTCCACCGGGGTTGCGTCTCCGAAGTTCAGGTTGTCGATCGGGAAGAGGGAGTAGCGAAGGTCGTAGGCCGCTGCCTGCCCCTGATCGTCGTCGTCACCGGGCGCGATCCACGCGAGGCTGACGGAGCTCGCCGTCGTGAGTTCGACGGAGAGGACCGAACCTGCCGGAGCGATCAAGTCCGTCGGAGTCGCCGACGCCAGGTCCGAGAGATCGGACTGGTTTCCTGCGTTGTCCCCGACACGGAGCCTCAGGTAGTAGAGCTGCCCAGTGAGGAGCCCGGAGATCTCGATCGACTCTTCGCTGCCGGTCTCCTGAGGGGGAGCGACCGGGATGTGGGTGGCCGACGTGAAGTTCGTCTCGTCGATCGGAGCGGTGGAGAGACGGAGGTCGTAGGTCGACGCGTTTCCGGAGAGCCCGTCGTCACCCGTGGCGGTCCAGAAGACGCGAAGCGTCGTTTCGTCGACCACTTCAGCGGCGAAGTCGTTGGGCGGAGCGGGAGGCGTCTCGTCCGGGGTCGTCGCGCTCGCGAGGTTCGACAGCGCGGAGACGTTTCCGGCGAGGTCGTAGGAACGGAGCGCGAAGTAGAGCACCATCTCCCTCGAGAAGCTGTGGAGTGTGACGGCCTCCGCGCTTCCGGGCGCTCCTGGCGACGGTGCCGTCGTCTCGTTCGCGTCGTCGAAGTTCGCTTCGTTGATCGGGGCCGTCGACCACCTCAGGACGTATCCCACCACCGCGCTGCCGTCCTCGTCGGCGGGCGCAGTCCAAGCCAGCGCGACGCGAGTCTCGTCCAGCGCCTCCGCGGATAGGTCCGCCACGGCGGCTGGAGGGACCAGGTCTGGTGTCGCGAAGGACGTCGTCGCGATTCCAGAGAGGTTCCCTTCGTCGTCTTCGGCCCGCAACGCGACGTAGTAGGTCGTCCGACGGGAGAGTTCACCGAGGAGGAAGCTCTCCGCCGTGCCGGACGGGGACGGGGTGGGGAGGCCGGGGATCGCTAGAGCGGTCTCGAAGTTCGTCTCGTCGATCGGGACGAGAGCGATCCGTCCCTCGTAGCGGGAGGCGCGGCCCACGATGCCGTCGTCGCCCGGAGCGGTCCAGAGAAGGCGTGCGGTCGTGCCCGTCACTTCGGTGGTCCGGAGGTCCGCGATCGTCGCTGGGGGTACGCGGTCCGGCTCTGGTAGCGTCTGCGCGCTTGCGACGGCGAGTGGCGAACGGAGGTCCGCGTCGTCGATCGCGACGAGTCCGAAGTAGTAGATCGTGTCCGCCTCGAGCCCGTCGACCGACTCGAGTTCGTTCGTTCCAGCGGTGGCCGGCACCGGGACGCCTTCGATCGGATCCGCGGCTTCGAAGTTCGTTCCGTCGATCGGGGAGGTGGAGAAGCGAAGATCGTAGCTCGTGGCCCGTCCGACGTTGCCGTCGTCTCCCGTGGCGATCCAGTTGAGGACGAGCGACGAGTCGGTGATGGCGGTTGCCGCGAACCCCGTGATGATACCGGGGGCGGTCGGCGAACCGAGGTCGATCGATGCCTCGCTCGAGTACGCACCTGCCGCGCGATCCGAGAACTCGGCCCGGACCCGGAACGTGCGGACGAGGTTCTCCCCGGTGAACGTCGGCGGAACGGAGAAGACCGTGTCTTGCCCCGTCGCGTTCGCCTCGAACTCGAGCCCACCGTTGTCCGTTCCCAGGATGTGGTAGTGCGTCGCTTCTTCGATCAGGGGCGACCAGGAGAGACGCATCTCGTTCGTCGCCTCGAGCCGTTCCGTCTGGACCGTCGGAACCTGGGACGCCAGGGTCACGGTGACGTCGCGAGCCTCTCCCACCGTGACGTCCTCGGCGGAACCCCGTCCGAAGTAGACGACGCCAGTGAACGAGCTGTCCGCGTCGACGCCTCCGGACACTTCGACCTCGACGACGTAGTACGTGGCTGGTTCGACGTCGAGTTCGAGCCGGAAGTGCGTCTCGCCTGGCTCCAGCGCGTCCTCGGCCTCGAACGTCTGACCGAACTGGTGGGTCTCCTCGTCGTAGGCGAGTGCCCGGGCTGCGACCCGTTCGTAGACGAAGTCCTCGCCCCGCGCGAGCGGTCTCGGGTCCGTGTCGCGGAACTCCACCTGGATCCGGAGAGCCGCCGACCCTGAGGGTGTCGTCGAATCCGAACAGCTACCCAACACGAGAGCGAGAATGGCGATCGTGAGGAAAGCGACTGGGGCACGGAGGTACGCTGAAACGGGCGGCATCGGTTCACTTCCTGTCCAGGACGGTCGGGGAGACAGCTCCGGCTCGGGCAATACTAGAGGAGGGATGTCGCGGAATCGAGACCTTCAAGCGGACCCTCGCCCCGGCTTGCTGAGGGTCCTGGCCTGCTCGAGTGGAATGACGCTCGTCTCGGGAGCCCTTTCGCCCGCGCGGGGACCGAGGTGGCGGGGTGTGGGCCGGAGGAACTAGACTCCCAGAGTGAACTTCTGTAGCCGATGCGGAAAGCCGGTCCAGCTGCTCGTTCCCGAGGGGGACGACCGGAAGAGGCATGTCTGCTCCGTCTGCGGCCACATCCACTATCAGAATCCCCACATCATCACCGGCTGTCTCCCACGCGCGTCGGATGGACGGATCCTTCTCTGCCGTCGGGCGATCGAGCCGCGGCTCGGTTACTGGACGCTCCCCTCCGGGTTCATGGAGAACGGCGAGACGCTCGAAGAGGGCGCACTCCGGGAAACTTGGGAGGAGGCCTCGGCGCGGTGCCGCATCGTGCGGATGTTCGTCTCCTTCAGCCTCGCCCACGTCAGCCAGATCTATTTCCTCTTCCTGGCCGACATGGAGTCCGACACCTTCTCCACCACTCCGGAGAGCTCCGAGGTCGCGCTGTTTCGGGAGGAAGAGATCCCCTGGAACGAACTCGCGTTCCGTCCGGTCGAGTTTGCGCTCCGGCAGTACTTCGATCCCGCACATGCGGAGTACGAGGGCGTCCACCGCGGGGAGTTCCGACGAGTACCGGGTGACCCCTGGCTGCTCGGCTCCTAGGACGGCGCTGGGGGTTGTAATCCATCGCGGTCGGGCTACGCTTTCCCGGTTGTACGAACAGGAGGTATCGATGGCCAGGACGAAGACCACTCGGAGTCGTAGTTCGAAGAAGCAGACCCCTCGGCGCCCGAGGTCGGCCAAGCGTCGTCTCATCGCGCCCGAGGACATCACCCGCATCCGGTTCCTATCGGAGCCGATGATCGCGCCGCAAGGTGACCTCACGCTCTTCGTCGAGAAGACGGTCGGTGAGAAGAACGACTATCAAACACGGATCTGGGCGGTGGACGTCGACGAGCCGGGAGAGCCGCGTCCTTTCACGACCGGACCCAAGGACTCTCACCCACGTTGGTCGCCGGATGGCGAACGGATCGCCTTCCTTCGGACGAGTGACGCCGGCACGCAGATCCACGTTCTTCCACGGTCTGGAGGCGAAGCGCACCAAGTGACGTGTCTCCCGGAAGGGAGTGTACGCGGCTTCCAATGGTCTCCGGACGGATCGAAGTTTGCGCTCGCGTTCCGCGAGACCGCCGAGGACCGGACGAAGGCGGCGGCGAAGGAGCGGGAGGCCGCGGGCGCGAGCACTCCACCCTGGGTGATCGAGCATCCCTGGTACCGCGAAGATGGCGACGGCTACTTCGGTGCCCAACGGTTCGCCCTCTACGTGGTCGACGCCGAGACCGGAGTCTCGGAGAAGCTGTACGAGGATCCGCTCGGAGACTTCTCCTTCGCATGGTCGCCGGATGGGCGTGAAGTCGCCGTTACCTCGAATCGGCACCGTCGTGCGTTCTTCGAGCCGTGGCACACGAGCATCTACAGAGTCGACGTCCGATCGAAGAAGGTCCGCGAGTTCCGTGGTCTTCCACCCGGACCGAAGACCGGGATCACGTGGTCACCCGACGGCAAGACGCTCGCCTACGCGTCGCGGGAAGGGACGGATGACGTCTACGGAACGGAGAACTTGGAACTCTGGACGTATGACATCGATCGCACAAGGGCCCGGAGCCTCACTGGAGGAACCGACTACTGCCTTCTCTCGATCGCGCTGACGGACACGAGCGCTGCGGTCTTCGGCCCGACTCTCCGTTGGGCGCCGGATAGCAAGCACATCTACCTGCTTCTCGGATGGCACGGGGAGTCCCACGTGGCGAAGATCGCCAGGCGTGGAGGCGACATCGAGTTCCTGACCAGCGGGAAGGTGACGCACACCATCGGCAACGTCGTGAGCACGGAGAAGGGAGACTGTCTCGGTCTCTTGCACGGCTCGGCCACGCAACTCGACGAGGTCGAAGTCGGCGAGTTCGATCGTTACGGCCGGTTCGGCACGCGTCGACTGACGAACCGGAATGCGCAGTTCCTCAAGGAAGTGCTCGTCGCAAAGCCGCAGTCTCATTGGATCCGCAGTGCAGATGGGAACCGTCTCCAGGTGTGGTCGCTCTTCCCGCCGCACCGGGCCAAGCGCGGCAAGTTCCCGGCCGTGCTCGAGATCCACGGAGGGCCTCACGCGATGTACAGCGTCGGGTTCTTCCACGAGTTCCAGATGCTCGCAGCCGCCGGGTACGCGGTTTTCTACTCCAACCCGCGCGGAAGCAAGGGGTACGGCCGCGAGCATTGTGCGGCGATTCGCGGTTCGTGGGGAGGTGCGGACTGGGTGGACATCCAGGCGGTCACCGAGTTCATGAAAGAGCACGCCAACGTCGACCCGAAGCGGATGGGGGTCATGGGCGGAAGCTACGGTGGCTACATGACGAACTGGGTCATCGGCCACACCCGTGACTTCGCCGGTGCGATCACCGACCGTTGCGTCTCGAACCTCGTCAGCATGGGCGGGAACAGCGACTATCCGCAGGTGCCGGACACCTACTGGCCGGGAAACCACTGGGACCAGATCGACGCGATCTGGGAACAGAGCCCGATCCGCTACCTGGGAAAGTGCAAGACGCCGACCTTGATCATCCACAGCGAGGGTGACCTGCGTTGCAACGTGGAGCAAGCCGAGCAGGTGTACTCGGTTCTCTCACTGAGAGGCGTTCCGACTCGTTTCGTTCGGTACCCGCGTGAGACGTCGCACGGAATGAGCCGAGGAGGCCCGCCGGACATGCGCGTCCATCGGCTGAAGGAGATCCTGGCATGGTGGGAGGCGTGGCTCTAGTCACGCCGGGGGAGGCGTCCCCTCGTTCATGACACCGGCCAGACGGACGAGGGCGCGGTTCACGATCATGCGAGCCGCGTCCGGTGACGAGCACTCGATCGCCTCTGCGATCTGCGGGTAGCTGTATCCGAACTCGAGACGGAGGATCGCCGCCTCCCGCTGTCGCTCGCTCAGAAGGCCGAGTCCGGCGTCGTAGCGGTCGAGTGTCTCGTCGAAACCGGGGCCGTCTTGGGCTGCATCCACGGCGACCTCGTCCAACGTATCTTCGGGATGGCGCGACGTCCGGCGGATCTCCTCGCGGATCGTGTTGAGCAGGATCTTGCGGAGATAGGCGAGGAACGCGCCCTCGCGTCTGGGTTCGAACGCGTCCACCCGACGCAGCGCGCGGATCAGAGTCACCTGGACCAGGTCGTCGGTCTCGGATACGGAGCGTGCGGTGGCCGGGAGACGTCCCCGCGCCCACTGCTGGAGGAGTGGCACATACCGTTCGACTAGCCGGTCTCGTGCCCGTTCGTCGCCCGAACGGACCTGCTTCAGCAGCTCGGCTGTGCGCTCGAGTGAAGACACTGGGACTGGCCTGCCTCTCGGTGATCGAAGGATCGTCGGTTGGACAGGATTGTATCAGATCCCCGCGTTTCGACCCGAGCTGGGCTCGGCCCCGAGATGCGACTCAGCCCTTCTGCGCGAGAAGCACGATCCGCGATCGATCCGAGACCACCACTCCTCCGGGTGATTCGACCGTGATGGCGAAGAGGACAGCCTCGTCCACGTGCACCTTTGCATCGATCGGGATGACGACCTCGCCGGAGGACGGCACGTCGAAGACACCTCCATCGACCGGGTACCGCTCGTCCCGGCTCTTGTCGAACACCCAGAGCTGGTACTGGTTGACGCCGGGGTCGTTCGGGCTGAGACCTGCGATCCGCATGTAGCCTTCGTTGCGGTCGTCGCTCCAGACCAGGTCTCCCGATGCACCGAGCGCCGCGTCGTCCTCGGTCGCGGTCCAGTCGCGTTGGAGGACGTCTGTCCCCTCCGCGAGGAGCGCTTGCCGCATCTGCGCCGCGGTCGGCTCGAACACGACGACATCCGTCAGGCCTGGCTCCGCCCCGCGAATCCTGGGCCACCAGCCCACTACCGCGAAGAGTGCCGCCGCGGCGACCAAGAGCCACGGTCCGACACTGCGGGACGTTCGGGACTCACCCCGCCCCGCCCCGGGCCCGACTCGCGATGCCATGGCTTCGAGCGACACCGCTTCTTCTGGCCGGAGAGGAACGATCCGACGGGCCTCGGGCGACGAGCTGGCCTCGCGTCGAGTGTGCGATTCCAGCGGCACGATCCGACCGGATCCGCTACTTCCGACGTACTGCCCGGCCTCGGCTTCGATCCGTTCTCGCAGCGACTCCGGCATCTCCTCGAAGGGAGGGCGGAGCGCGGAGTCGAGGACCGCTGCGGCCCGATCGAAGCCGTCCGGGTCGATGTCGACGAACTCGTTCAGGAGTTCGTCCAGCTCCAGATCGTCAGAGTCGGAAAGCCCTTCGGTTGCCCGGGAAACCAACAGATCGAGAGTGCGCTCACGACGATCGATCATCGGCCGCTCCCTCCATCCGAGGGTCCGCTTCCACCGGACACGCTTCCGCCGGATCCACTTCCACCGGACATGCTTCCGCCGTCCGATCGGCTGCTCTCGATTGCGTTGAGTCGGTCACGCACGGTTTGGAGACCACGCCGGATGTGGGACTTCACTGTGCCCAACGGCATGTCGATCGACTCGGAGATGTCTCCGTGGGACATGCCTTGGATCACGGCCATTTCGAGCACGCGCCGCTGTTCCGGACGGAGGGTCTCGAACGCCTTGGCCGCGATCGCGGCTTCCGTGTCGCGCTCGATCGAGACGTGCTGGTCCGTGGCGACATCGAAGTCTTCGGGGAGGAGCTCGGAGTCGATCTGGCGTTGCCGCTTCCGCATCCGGTCGATCAGCCGCCGGCGGGCCACCATGACGACGAAGGTCTTCTCCGAGGACTTGCTCGCATCGAACCGGGGCGCGCTCTTCCAGAGGTCGATGAACACCTCTTGGACCGCATCTTCCGCGTCCTGGGGATCTGCGGAAAAGCGGCGGGCGACGGACCAGACCAGCCGCCCGTAGGTCGTCATGAACTCCCGCACGGCCGGCTGGTCGCCGGTCGCGATCCGACCGAGTAGCGATTCGCTCATGGGCGGGCCCACCTCGGGTCGGAGTGTGTCGATCGTCGCATTTTCACCATGACGGGGCAGAGGATACACAGCGGTATCCGATTCTGCATCCTTGGTCCAATGAACCATCGGAGTCTGTCTCTTGGCGCGGACAATTGTGCAAGGTTCCTTGGGGGACAGCGTTGCGGACGTCTCTCCTGACCTGACAGGGATTTCGGGCGTCGACCCGGAATGGATGCAGCCCGTCCGTCCGGTGGCGGTCGGGAGGGGCGCGGGGTACCATCCAGGCTCCGCTCGCAAGGAGGGAAGCGTGTCCTGGATCCCATTCGACGAGCCGCTCGGCCCTGACGTCCACCCGCTCGAAGATCCATTCGTGGAAGTGCCGTCGAACGGTCCGGTCGACTCGGACCTGGATCGGCAGGTCCTCATCGACACCGTTCATGACGGCCACGTCGTGCCCGAGGCGATCCTGCCCCTCTCGGACCAGGCTTGGTCCGACTTCCGGGACTGCTATGGAGACGAGCGAGACTGGGGATCTCATTACGTCGCCACCTCGGTCGCGCGGCACCTCGGGCTCTCCGGCTACAAACGGGTGCTTCTGGCCCGGCCTCTCCTCGATTTCAACCGCTTCGCCGGGATCAACGAGCTTCCGCTCGGTCACGATCACCGCGACGCGATCTTCCCGCCGATGTCCGGCCACCTGGACCGTCGTCGGACGCGGATCCTCCTCGAGCAGGGGTACGACCGGATCGATGATCGGATGGAGTCGTGGATCGAAGGACGCCAGGTGAAGCTGTCCGTGCACACGTACCGGCCGTCCAACGAGATTGGAACGGAGCGGCCTGCCGTCAGCCTCATCACCCAGTCGGTTGCCTATGACCGGCAGACCGATCTTCGGCAGGCTTCGTTCTACGAGTTCTATCCGCGTCAGCTGGTGGAGTTCACTGCGGACCGGATGCTCACTTACCGGATCGCCACGTATCTGGAGCGAGGCTTCGTTCCGACAGGGCTCAACAGCCCCTACATGCTTCCGGAGGGCGCCGTGGAGCTGAGGGCTCAGGTTTGGCTATTCGTCCGCTTCCTGCGTGAGCGGTACGAGCGAGAAGGACGGTGCCCTGTCGCGCCTGGCACCCGAGAGTACGAGGCCATCTGGAACATGCTCGGCAACACGAACCGGCGGTCGGCCGAGGCGATCTCCCTGAGAGAGCAGCTCCACGGCAGTGCGCGGGTGCCACGCAGCCAGGACCTGGACTTCGGACTCCTTCAGGATGTCTACGACGACATCCGTCGATACCTCCGAGAGAATGGGGGTCGGATCGTCTGGGACTACCGCTTCTCGCCCGACCGGATGAGCACGATCATCGTCGAGGTGCGGCGCGACTTCATCCTGCGGATGGAAGCTGTCGAAGGAAGAATGCGTCCTACCCAGGTCCATGGAGGGCGCGTCGACGAGATCGGCGAGCGGATCGCGTCGGCCATTCGCGACTATCTGCGGGACGATCTACCGCTGCGACGCCGGCACTTCGAACGCGGACCCGAGGACTGAGCGGGAAGGCCAAGCGACCGCATCGATCTCGACGGCACTCGGAGCCTCGCTACTCGACGGAGGGTCTAGAAACGGAAGACGCGCCGCGGAACCGGCGCGTCTCCTATCTGTGCGGTACCCGTCTGTGCGGTACCCGCCGCCCTGAGCTTCCGCTCGGCGACCGCTCTCGTCGGTTAGTGCGAGATCTTCGGGTCCATCGTCTTGGCCTGGTCGATCCAGCCGGTGATCGTAGCCATGGCGGGGACGGCGTTCGTGAGGTTCTTGACCTCGTTCACCTCGGCCATCTTCGTGGCCAGGTTCTCGGCGTTGCGCGTCCGAAGCTCCTTCACCGTGTCGACACCCGACGCCTCGAGCAGCTCCGCGAACTGCGGTCCGATGCCCTTGATCCGCATCATGTCTGCCATGTTCGCCCACTTGAGGAGCTGGCCTTCGCTCAGGCCGGTGCTCGTGGCGGTCTTCTTGCGGCCGGACTCGCTGCCGCAGTTCGTGAGCAGGTCGTCCGTCGTCTTGATTCCGGCAGCGGTGAGCTTCTCTCCGTAGGCCGGCCCGATTCCTTCGATCTCCTCGATCTTGTAGCTCATCAACTTCCTCCTGCGTTGGCTCCGTTCGGCGGCTTCAAGGGAAGGCCACCCACTCTCCGACCGACCCGTGCGGCTTCGTAGCCGGGCGATTTCCGCGGACATTCTCGCAGCCGCTCGGCCCTCGGGCAACTCTCCCAGGCTGCGCCTCTCTACTTTGCTTCGGTGCCCTGTCAAGGCGCGCTGGCGACGGACCGTCCATCACCAGCGCTGCCTTCCAGTGGCCCCCTGGACTGTCGACGGCTTGCAGCTCTTCATCGAGCGCGGGGCTTCAATCGAAGCCCCGCTGTCCGTCCACCTGGGCTGACCAGGGGTTGGGCAAGAAAGTCACTCCTCGGGTGTACGCGGCGGAAAAAAGCAGGTAGGTATTCGGGTCGTGTTCGGAACCAAGGAGGGTTGCGTGCTGCCTTCGTTCGTCTCTCGCTTCCGCGTCGTGTTCGTCTTGTCCGTCGGAATCCTCGTCGGGGCCGTCTCTTGTAGTCCGGAGGACTCTGGGAAGAAGACCTCGGGCGGCGGGACGTGGAAAGCGGAGATCACCGAAAACTCGATCGGTATGAAGCTCGCCCACATCCCGGCAGGGAGCTTTCTCATGGGCTCCACCGACGCGGATCCCACCGCCGATCCGGAAGAGTTTCCGCAGCACGAGGTGACGATCGGGAAGTCGTTCGAGATCGGCGTCACCGAAGTGACGCTCGGACAGTTCCGCCGGTTCATGGTCGACACGGGATACGTGACGGAGGCGGAGGAAGACCCCCTGGGCGGTTGGGTGATCCAGCCGACCACGCGTGAGCCCAAGCAAGTGAAGGGTGCGAACTGGAGGGCCTGCGGCTTCGAACAAGACGACGACCATCCGGTCATTCTGGTGAGTTGGGTCGATGCCGAAGAGTTCTGTGCCTGGCTTTCTCGGAAGGAAGGACGAACCTATCGGCTGCCCACCGAAGCCGAGTGGGAGTACGCGTGTCGCGCTGGTACGACCACGCGCTACTGGTTCGGAGACGACCCTTCAGGGCTCGTGGAGGTGGCCAACGTCGCCGACCAATCGCTTCGCGGCGTGGTCGCCAAGATGCCTTCGCTCGCGCCGTGGAGAGATGGGTTCCCCTTCACTGCCCCAGTCGGGCAGTTCCGTCCCAACCCGGCCGGGCTCCAGGACGTGTACGGGAACGTCTGGGAATGGTGCGCCGACTGGCACGATCCCGAGTACTACGCGCGGTCTCCAAAGAAGAATCCAAAAGGGCCGGACTCGGGAGAGATGCGCGTGATCCGAGGCGGGGGATGGTACGACGGGCCAGCGCGCCAGCGATCCGCGCAGCGGGCGTGGTTCTTTCCGGTCTTCCGCTACTGCCAGCTGAGCGGGTTCAGAGTGGTTCGCGAGATCGAGTCGTAGCCCGCCCCAGCGACCGCGACCTATGGATTGCGGTGCTGCGTGAGTCCCTGTGGATTGGGCTCGATCCACCGGGTCGAGATGAGGAGTCCACCCTCGAAGTACTCGATCGAGCGGATGTCGCCGTCTTGGTCAGAGTGGACTCGTTCGACCCAGATGCCTCCGTCGTCACTCAGGATCCCGGTCTCCAAGACCGGCTGGCCGCTTCGGCTGCCGTCCATCGTGATCTGACGGAAGAGGATCGTCCCTTCCTGGCCCTGGGTGCGACGTAGCTCGTTTTCGGCGTCAATCCCGACGAGGTGAGAGACCGAGAAGTCCGCCCGGGTGGAGGCGCCGTGGGACGTTTCGGCGAGAACGTGCGCGAGGATAGTGTCGTGCGTGACCGCCCACTCGGGGACCGTGACGCCGAGGTCGATCCACTGCGGGAAGGCTTCCAGGTCTTCGAGGTCTACGTACTGCACACCAGGTGCCAGGAAGAGATCGCCTGGGAACGCTTCGGATTCGAGTCTTCGGTCAGATGGCAGGTACTGGTGGATCATCGCGCCGGATCCAACGATGAAGACGGGCGCCGGGTCGATCGGCTCCAGGATCCGGGCGAAGGTGGGAAGCTGACGCCGTGCGTCCACGACTCCGACGAACTGGTCCACGTCCGTTGGTGCTCCCACGACCGTGATCACCGAGTGCGTGGGGAGAGCGGCCGGAATCGGGGCTCGAGACGATGCACACGCTGAGAGCGCGAGCGCAGACGCGACGAAGGCGACCGAGAGCGCGATTCGGGATCCGGTTCGTTCGAGTCGACCACGCTGTGGCCTTCTGTATGGATGGCGCATGTGCCACCTCCTCGCAGTACCCTAACAATCGCTGACATGAACCTAACTTGTAATTCGGCACTGGTACAGCGTTTTGCAACGTGGAAACTACCTAGGGCTGCATTCCTAACAATCCAGGACCGCGTTCCTAACAGTTCGTCGCTGATTCCCGGCTTCTGGTCGGGGCCGCAAATGTTAGGTACGGTCTGTGCGAAATACGGAGCAGTCAGGGTTCCACGAGCGCGGAGCCGACGCGAGAGCCCCGGAGGAAGCAGACATCCATGGATATCGAGACGCTCTATTACGCGGCCTGCTGTCAGGTAGACCAACCCAATCCGACGCACCGACGCGAAATGGCCGCGGGAACGTCGCGGATGCTCGCGATGCTCGAACGAGCGGTGGTCGGCTACCGGCCCTTCCACGACGTGAAGCTCGTCGTCTTCCCCGAGTTCGCGCACGCCGCTCCGGTCTACGCGACCGCGCCCGAGCTGCTCGAGAAACTAGCGGTCGAGATTCCCAACGAGCATACGGATCGGATTCGGGAGAAAGCGAAGGAGCTGGGCGTCTACGTCCAGACGGGGAGCTTCCTCGAGGTCGACTCACGGTGGCCGGACACCGTCTTCAATGCGACCTGTCTCATCGGACCGGACGGCATCCTCTCGAAGTACCGCAAGGTGAATCCTTGGATCCCCTGGGAGGTGCACGCCTCTCCGCACGATCTCGATGACTACTCCGACGACCCGTTTCCGGTCGTCGAGACCGAGATCGGGAAGCTCGGTGTCGCGACCTGCTACGACTGGCTCTTTCCGGAAGTGACGCGGGAGCTGGCACTCAAGGGCGCGGAGGTTCTCATCCGGATCTCGGCCTACATGGATCCGTGGGGCGCCACGTCTCCGATGGATTGGTGGACGGTGATCAATCGTGCCCGTGCGATCGAGAACCTGGCGTACGTGGTCGCCTGCAATCAGGGTGCGAACGCGGCGCACTACCCGCCGTTCTCCTGGCCCGGCGGAAGCATGATCGTCGACTACGACGGGAGAGTGTTGGCCGAGGCCCCTGAGGGGCCGGGTGAGAAGATCGTGGTCGGTCCGATCTCCTTGCGAACGCTTCGGCAGGAACGGGAGCGGAGGCTCGGACACGACATGCTCTCGCACCTTCGTACGGAGCTGTACCGGGAAGGAAGGAAGCCACGGTATCCCGGTAGCCGGACCGCTGCGGAGAGAACCGTCGAATCTCAGGAAGAGAGGATCCGGCGGACGAAGTCCTCATAGTCCTGGCCGCGACGGACGGAGGCGGCACCAGACTCTAGACCGTGGCCGCCGTTTCTACATCCGGACAGATCGTGAACACCGTGTCCATCTTCGTGGCCCGGAAGACCTGAAGGATTCGAGGATCACTACACGCGACGACGAGCGCCTTGCCTCGGTCCTGTGCGTCTTGCATGGAGAAGACGAGCGTGCCCAGATCGAGACTCGAGAAGAAGGTCACTCCGCCCAGATCCACGACGATGCGTGGGTAGTTGGCGTCCCGGACGAGAGCCTTCAGGAGGTCTTTGAAGACGCGACGTTCTTCCTCGCTGTGACTAGCGGGGAAGGGGGCGACGATCGCGTCGTCGATCTTGCGGAGCCGCGCCAAGTCCATAGGCTGTCCTTTCTGCCGTCGTTCGAGGGTCGGACGTCCTACGTGGTCTATCCCGTCGGGTGCATCCTTCTCACCATTGTACGGCAACCTGGGCCCGGCGGAACCTCCCGGGTTCTTTCGCGGGGGGGGCTCGGCCGGGTCGCCTTTCCCGGCACTCGACGGCGTCTGGTCCGCCGAAATCCGTTGTTCGAGGGCCTACGAACCTGATACGAATCGCGCGGATGTTCCACTCGCAATCGCAGCTTTGAGTCCACCCCGGATCCGCTCGGGACCTCGGAGCAGAGCCGGGTCAGTCGTTCCTCTCCTACTTCTTCGTACGGAGGGATCTATGGCTCGTCGACTCGCCAGTGCAGGCTGGACTCACCGGCCGCTACGCACGCTCGGGCTGGCTTCCGTTTTCGTGGCAGTTCGTGTTGCCATGACTATCGCTGGTCTCACCGCTTCCGCCTCACCCGTGCTCGGAGTGCATCTATTGGTGCTCCCGAGCGGGAGCGGGCTCTACCCGACCATCCAGGCGGCCGTCGACGTCGCTGTGGACGGAGACGTCATTCTTCTCGCACCGGGAGTGTTCACCGGTTCTGGCAACCGGGACATCGACCTCCGCGGGAGATCGATCACTGTCCGATCGCAGTTCGGTCGAGCCGACGAGTGCGTCCTCGAGCCGTCCGTGGGTGGGGAGTTGCACCGAGCTTTCGTGTTCCAGAGTGGTGAGGGGGCAGGGACCGCAGTCGAGGCCCTCACGGTTCGCGGCGCCGGCGCGCTCGGAAGGGACGGCTTGAACGGGTCAGGTGGAGCCGTCCTTTGCATCAACGAGTCGGCTCCCATCTTTCGCGACTGC
The DNA here is from genome assembly GCA_020633975.1 of Candidatus Eiseniibacteriota bacterium. Lineage (GTDB taxonomy): Bacteria > Eisenbacteria > RBG-16-71-46 > CAIMUX01 > CAIMUX01 > JACKCR01. Next base: position 423,838 of record JACKCR010000004.1, read on the forward strand.
GTCTTCCTCGAGAACCAAGCCGAGAGCGACGGTGGCGCCATCAGCTGCCGGGAGTCGTCTCCGACCTTCTTCGCCTGCCGGTTCGAGGGGAACTCCGCGCCCTACGGAGGTGGACTCTTCGTCGATCGGCCGTGTCTTCCGTTCGGGAGCCTGGCGCCGCCACCGGAGGTCGTGATCGAAAGGTGTGAGTTCTTCGCCAACTCCGCGACCGACGGCGGTGGGCTCTTCGCGCGCGGGGTCCACTCCCGTGTGCATCTGGCCGGAGTCCGCTTCTCGGACAACTTCGCGGATCACGGCGGCGGCATCATGATCCACGGCGCCCTCGCCACGATCGACAGTGCGGCCATCGATCACAACTTCGCGGTGTCGGAAGGAGGCGGGCTCGCGCTCGAAAGCACGCTCTTCTGCCGGCCTCAACCGGCAGATGGGCAAGACGTCATCGAAGTTCAGCTCGCAGAGACCATCCTTTGCGGCAACGTGGCAGGGAGCGGCGGCGCGGTCCACATTCGTGGGTACTCTGCGCGGTTCGAGTCGTGCACGATTGCGATGAACGACGCCGGTGACGGGAGCGGTATCTGTGCTCGTTCCCAGTTCCCGACCTACCCGTATCTGCCGGCCTATGTGGAGCTGGCCGGAAGCATCGTCGCGTTCGGTTCACTTGGAGCCGCCGTGTACCAGGACGCGCACAGTTCCGTCTTCGCTGACTGCACCAATCTCTTCGGCAACGGCGGAGGAGATTGGGTCGGGGAGATCGGCGAGCAGTTTGGTGAGAACGGAAACATCGCCCTCGATCCGCTCTTCTGCAATCCGAACAGCGGCGACCTCGGCCTCATGGCGGACTCACCGTGTCAGGACTATCCCGGCGGGTGTGGCCTGATCGGTGCGCTTCCTGTCACTTGTGAACCGAGCGATCTCCCGGACGCGGATGATCCGCGTGTCGCGAGATTCGATACCGGTCACCCGCTCCGGCTGCGGGCATTCAGAAACCCGTTCGATGACCGGATCGAAGGTGTCCTGGCGCTCCAGGCTGCCGACCTGATCGAGCTCGAGCTGCTCGACGTTGTCGGTCGTTCCGTCGGTCGTCTCGATCTCGGACCGCGCAGCGCCGGAACGATCCCCGTGGCCTGGACGCTGGGGAGTTCGCTTCCCGCAGGGGCATACGTTCTGCACGCCACGGGACGCAGGGGATCCGTGGCGACGCCGCTCATCTGCGTTCGGTAGCTCGAGACTCACGACGTACCGGCTGCCACGTCGACGATCCCACGGACGATCACTGGTCAGCTCTCTGGTACAATCTTCCAACAGCACACAATCAGGTGTTCGCTTCGTCTTTCTCCGGAGGCGTTCGCCGACCCACTCACTCGGACTTGGAGGCCTCATGTCACTCCCTTCCCGGCGCGGCCGTTCCGCGCGCCCGCGTACGCGTACACCGTTGCTCCGACACATGCGGGCTCTTGCGATGGGACTGTCTCGCGGTCTCGCCACGCCACTATCTCGTGGTCTCTCGACGCGCAGTTCTCGGGCGCTCATGGGTGGGTTCGTCCTCGCCTGCGCAACGATCGCCGTCGACTCGGCGTCTGCGGCTCAGCTCGTGCGTGTCTCTCCGCAGTCGAAGCAGGACTACAGCCGGATCCTGGAGATCGCGCCAGAGGCCGGGTCCTGTGGAGCGACCCGGGTGGGTTCTGCTCTCGAGTTCGTCGCGGATCCTGCCGCGGTCGCCGGACTCCAGGCCGATGGCCTCGATGTAGAGATCGTGATCGACGACCTCGAGGCGTACTACGAGTCGCGACTCCAGGGTGGCGGTCTCTTCGGCGAGTACCACACCTACACCGAAGCGATCGACGCCATGGATGCGCTCGTCGCGGCCTACCCAACTCTCATCTCGCCCAAGTTCTCCATCGGTCAGACGCTCGAGGGGCGGGAGATGTGGGTCTACAAGATCTCGGACAACCCGACGATCGATGAAGACGAACCGGAGATCTTCTTCAACGCTTACATCCACGCGCGCGAAGTGATCACGTTCGAGATCCTCTACGCGATGGCCCAGGAGCTCCTCTCCGGGTATGGAAGCGACCCCGAGATGCAGGCGCGCGTCGACGGAACGGAGATCTTCATCCTCCCCGTCGTCAATCCCGATGGAGTGGAGTACAACGCCACCACGAACCCGGGAGGCGGTGGGTTGTGGAGAAAGAACCGCCGGGTCAATGGCGGTGGTTCGTTCGGCGTCGATCTCAACCGGAACTTCGGGTTCAACTGGGGCTACGACAACATCGGCTCCAGCCCGTCCAGCAGCAGCGATACCTACCGCGGACCTTCCGCGTTCAGCGAGCAAGAGACGCAGGCCGTCCGGGACTTCGTCCTGTCCCGGAACTTCTCGATCGTCATCAACTACCACTCGTACTCGAATCTCGAGATCTTCGCTTACGAGTTCGACAACGTGCACGCTCCAGACTACGACGAGCACCTCGCCCTCGCTCGGAGTCGTCGCGAGACCAGCGGCTACGGTGCCGGTTCGACCTGGGAGATCCTCTACATCGTCAACGGGGGTGCGAACGACTGGGCCTACGAAGAGGCCGGCGCCTTCGCCATTCTCACCGAGGTCGGAGGCTCCGGCGACGGCTTCTGGCCGCTCGAGTCCCGTATCCCCGCACTCGTTGCAGAGAACCTTCCTGGCTGCCTCCGCATGATCGATCTAGCCGACGATCCCCTTCGCGCGCTTCCGCCGGCGATTCCGGCGATCACGAACGGTGGCACCGTTGGGAGCGACTTCGTCGTTCAGTGGGAGACACCGAATCCCGACCCACACAACCCGCCCGTGGGATGGAACGTCCTCGAAGCCACTGGCCACACGGTCGGTGCAGACGACCTCGAGGCGGGGGCCGACACTCGTTTCGAGCTCGATGGGTTCACGGTCTCCACCTCGAACCACCACTCCGGTGCCCGCGCGCTCTGGGGAGGCGCTGCCGACGCGTCCAACCACATCGCGGTTTCCCAACGCGGCTACGAGGTCGGCCCCGGAGACGAGCTTCGTTTCTGGACCACCTACTCGATCGAGAGCGGATACGACTACGGCTACGTCGAGGTTTCGACCGACTCTCACAGTTTCGAGCCGATCGCCGGTAGCATCACGACCGCGTCCGATCCCCAGGGACGAAACCTCGGCAACGGGATCACGGGAAACAGCGGCTGGGTACAGGCCACGTTCGACCTCGGCGCCTATGAGGGTGAGACGGTCTGGTTCCGGTTCCGGTACTGCACGGACGGAGGCGTCACGAACTCCGGTTGGTACATCGACGACATCGAACCCTCTCATCTCTTTGCTACGGAAACCGTGGTCGCCGAAGGCGTCGGCTCTCCCGAGTACCTCGTCGAGAACCAGCCTTCCGGGACGTACACGTACCTGGTGCAAGGAGTCGATGCGGACGGGCAGACCTCTCCTTGGTCTCCGCCCGTCGATTTCGAGGTTGGCTCGAGTGTGTCCGTGGACGACTCCGGCCTTTCCGATCGGTGGACCGGACTTCGCCTAGAGGGAAGGCATCCGATCCGCGGAGCGGGGTCGTTCTCCTTCCAGATCCCCGCCGACCTCGCGTCCGGCGAGCTCGTCTCCTTCCGGATCGTCGACGTCCTCGGCCGCACGGTAAACGGACCTCTCAGCGGCCGGATCGGGGAAGGCTGGGGCCGGAGCGACGGCTTGCTCTCGTCGAGGAACCCACTCGTTGCTGGCGCGCCGATCGAGGTCGGGTGGGCACCCCAGGCCAGCGGCAGCTACTTCGCGCTTCTCCGAGTCGGAAGACTAGAGAGCGCACAGCGCGTCATCGTCATCGACTAGCCGGCTGCGGGACGATCGACTAGCCGGCTGCGGGACGCGTCTCTTGGAGGAGGCGGTGCCGTGTCGGCGGACGGTTGCGCTTCGTCCGAGGAGGGTGCTTCGTTTGCGGCGTCTTGGCTTCGATCTACGAAGGAAGCCGACACCAGAAGGTGCCGGCTTCGCTTTGCGTCTACGTCACAGCGGACGTGGAGTGTTGTGCCAAGACCGAGCGGCTTGCGTCTACTTGACCACGATCATCCGGTGTTGCGACAGTGTCGAGCCGCTCTCCACGCGAGCCCAGTAGATGCCCGACGGAACCGTGCTCCCTTCGTCGTTCCGAGCGTCCCAGTCGACGACGTGGGATCCAGCTGCGACGAATCCGTCGACGAGTGTTCGCACACTTCGGCCCGCGGCATCGAACACCTCGAGCCGTACCGGACCTTCGGTCGGTGCCTCGAACCGCAGCGTCGTCTGGTCTGTGAACGGGTTCGGGAAGCTGTCGAGGTTGCCTCGTGTTGCACCGATCGCTGAACCTTCTGCGTCCTCGATCCCGCTGACCGGCTGCACGCAGGTCCGGACGTTGTCGATCCAGAGTTCGTCTCCACCGATCCCGAAGAGGTCGATCGGGCCGACTGCGTAGAGCTGGCCACAGCTCTGTCCTGCGGGGCCGAAGTCCTGGGCCCACACCGTCACTCCGCCGATAACCGAACCGTTCACGTCGGCGAGATCGGTGAGATTCCGGCAATCGTCGTTGACCCGGATGTTGACGTTGCCTGCTCCCTCTCCGTAGCTCAGTACGAGCCATTCGACGGGTTCGCCGAAGTCGATCCGGTCGGCGATGCCGTCGAGGTGGATCTCCTTCCCGTCGACGCAAGCCTCACCGCTGTTCCCGATCGTCGCGATCCCGGTCTCGTCCGGGTTCGTGCACGAGGTGCCAGCCGGGTAGTAGGCATGGAACGAGTGCGTCGCGCCTCCGCTCGAGAGTTCGTCTCCCACCGTGAAGGTCGTGCCGACCGTCTGGTCCTCGAAGGCGGAGCGACGATCCGTCTCACACTGGAAGCAGTAGCTCACGTTGTCGATGAAGAACTCCTCACCGCTGATCGAGAGCTGGTCCACCTGCCCACCTAGGCGGATCACGCCACAGCCTTGCGGGATGTTGTCGAAGTCCCACACCGTGATCGCTACGCCGCCGAGGTTGATGCCGTTCAGATCGCGGGGGAGCCCCACCACGATGCAGTCCCCATTGACGCTGAGGTCGATTGCTCCGCCGTACCATCCGTAAGGGATCACGACTTCTCGCACCGGGTCCCCGAAATCGAAGTCCAGCGACACGTTGTTGAGGTTGAGTTCGCGCCCCGCTCCGCAGGCCGATCCGTTGTTCACGACGCTGACTTGGTTACTCGTCGTCCCGCCGCTGCAGTTGCCCGGAGTGAAGTAGTGCGGTCCCACGGTGACGAAGACGCCTTCGGTCTCGACGGTTTCCCCCTCGACCCAGGAGTCACCCAACGTGAGGTCGCCGAAGTTGAGCTTGTTGCAGGCTTCGTCACGGCCGACCGTGATGTTCACGTCGTCGATTGCAGCGACACACGGCTCCGGGTTCGATATCTGCGTCGTGGCACGGATCGAATCGAGAGCGGACGCTCCACCGAAGCCGCCTTCGTGGACTTGGGTTCCATCGAAGGAGACGGTCCAGTAGTCGTGCTCGAGGTCGATCGCCACATGGACGTAGACCGGAACTCCGACCGTGTAGGTGCTCGATGCGACCGGGTCTCCTGGGACCCGGAAGTCGACCGTTCCGTCGGCGTTGAAGTCGATCGACCGCGCGGAAGGCGTGTCGAAGATCAGGCGGAACTCGCTGTCGGCGGCCGCCGACGCGACGAGCACCCAGCTGCCATACGTGTAGTAGTCCCCGGACGGCATGTCCTGCAGATCGAACTCCACCTGGTCGCCGTCACCGTCCGACGAGTCGAAGCGGAGTGGTTGATCCTCGAGAAGTCCCTCGGTCTCTACCACCATCGGCTCACCGAACACGATCTGCGAAATCAGATAGCTCGGCATCGACTCCGCCCCCTCGAGCGGCGGGTAGCCGGCGAGGTGGGGCTGGCCGAAGTCCACGTCGTAGAGGTGGAAGGAGACGGCGAGCGAAGGGCGGACTGCCAGGAACGTGAGGAGCGCGGTAAGTGCCACGACTCCGGCGAGGGAACGGGACCGGCGACCTTGGTCTATGGCCGGGCCCAGTAGGGAGGTGAGATACATGGGTTGGAATCCTTCCGAACGTCGCCATGGTCTGTTTGCGAGCGGAGTCTCGCCGGCGACGCCCTGCGGTTCCGCTCGGCGGAGCCCGGACTGGAGGACGGGCTTCCGCACTTCTGGCGGTACCCGCGGAATTCGCCCCATGGGATGGACACGTCGTGGAAGAAAAACCTGCCTCAGTTCGAGACAGACTCCAGGGCTCGCCCTATGGGAGCCGCTGGAGCTGGACCTTCGCCTCATGTAGATGGTCACCGCGCCGGTAGCGCAAGGTGACCAAGTCACCGGGGTTCCGACGATCCAGAGCCTTGTAGAGATCGTCGTAGACCGCGACCTCCAGCTCATCCACGCCCACGATGACGTCGCCCAGACTGATCTCGCGACGGGAGTTCTGGGTCGTGCCGCGGAGTCCGGCGTCTGCGGCGGCGCTCCCGGGCTGGACCTCGTTGATGATCACGCCGCTGACTCCCCATCGCTGCGCGAGGTCATCGGAGACCAGCGTGACGCCGAGTCCGGCTCTTTCCGTCCGGCCGAACTCGATGAGCTGAGGAACGACTCGCTTGATGGTCGTCACGGGGACGGCGAATCCGATCCCGGCGCTGGATCCGCTCGTCGAGTAGATGGCGGTGTTCATCCCGATGAGGCGTCCCGAGGAGTCGAGGAGCGGTCCGCCCGAGTTGCCGGGGTTGATCGAGGCGTCGGTCTGGATGACGTCCGTGATCGGCCGGTTCCCCACGGATCGGATCTCCCGACCCAGCGCGCTCACGACTCCGGTGGTGAGGGTTTGGTCGAGCCCGAACGGGTTCCCGATCGCGATGACCTTCTGACCGACGAGCAACTCTCGCGTGTCGCCTGGCTTCACCGGTGTGAGCCCGTTTCGCGGCGGCTCGATCTCGAGGACGGCGATGTCCTTGGTGATGTCCGCACCGACGACTTTGGCGTCGTGGGTGGATCCGTCGGAGAGAGTTACGGTGAACTCGTCTCCGCCTTCGATGACATGGAAGTTCGTCACGACGTGACCCTTCCGGTCCCACACGAACCCGGAGCCGGATCCGCGGGGGACTTCCATGACATTCCGGCTGAACATGCTCCGGCGGATCTGGGTGTTGGTGATGAACACGACCGAGGCCGAGGCCTCGCGGAAGATCTCGATGGTGTTTCTCTCGTCCTCGAGGAGGTAGGAGTGTTCGTCGAGAGACTGGCCGAAGACCGGCTGGATCCATCCGAGCTGGGGGAACAACCCGTCCAGGGTCGATACGAGCCCGAAGACAGGAAGCACGACGCGAAGGCTCACGCCGAGGAGGAGGGCGAGGACGAGACTCGCACGGTCCACGAGGCGGCTACGGGTGCGTTCGTGTGGCTTCCGTCGGACGAGAGTCATTGATTCCCCCTAGAGGCGGCGCGGTTGCGCCAGACTGTGGGCTCCGATCGGGTCGAACCCGTCAGCGGTGAGAAAAGGTCCTGCCAATTGGCCTGGGGTGAGATTGTACCTGGAGTGCGATCCGTATGGCAGGAGCCAACTGAGTCGCCAACTCGTTGTGGAACATCCGACTGGCTGTCGCCAGATCCCGATCTCGTCGCAGCATCACAGCCCTGTCACCGGACCTCGGTTTCGCCGGTCTGGACGGTGTGGACGAGCGCGTACCCGTCTCGCTTCGCGATCAGGACGACCTCATACGACGCCCGGGAGAGGTTGAGCACGTCCGGGTATCCACCGAGGACGACCGACTCACCGCCGTCGGTGACGTGTTTGAGCCACTGGATTCCCGTGTCGGTGCGCCAGAGCACCGCGCCGTCTGGGTCCACGCGCGAAAGGCTCCACGTGGCCTCCTTTGCCAGCGACGGACGGGAGAGGATCAGGAAGGACCGCGGGGAGTCGAGTACCCAGGCGTCGCGTGTGGCCGGTTCGACGAGGAATCCGCCAGCGAGGAAGGCGGGGGGACCGAGGGGATCGAGGCTCGTGAGGTCGAGTTCGAGGTCACTCCGGGGGAAGCCGGCGGATGCGGTCGAATCCTGGGCGACCCAGCACTCCCCCTTGTAGAGGGCCCGCCAGGGCGAGCCGGTGACGGACCGTGGTTCGCCCGACCAGCGGGCGAGCGAGGAGCGTTCCTCGTCCGAGAGGAGTCCGAACCACTCGCTGACGACTCGGTCGCCTCCCCGTCGTGCGAACTCGGGCACCTGGACCGATGCGTTGGTCTGGAAGTCTCGCGAGCTGGCCCGGGTGTTCGGGGGCGCGAGGCAGTAGGTGACCGCATGCTCGATGGTGCCGCGACTGGAGAGTGCGCGGAGGCGGTCATCCAGGGGACGGAGTCTCAAGTCGGCCGCTGAGTCGTCTCCTGTCGCACGGGATCCGGGGTCGAGCTGCCAGTACCGGCCGTCCGTGGTTCGGACGACCATGCCGGAGAAGGTCGACGTGGCGATGTAGAAGCTCGGGTCCGTGGGGAGAGACGCGGCGATCTCGGGGTTCGCGGCTCGGAGTTCGTCATCTCGGACGACGACCTCGAGATCCGGTAGGGACCGGACCTCGAACCCCTCGTTCCAGAGCCAGAGGAGGTGATTCGCGACGCCGAGGATGGCCGGGCCTGCCGTGTTGCCGGGACGATCGCCGATCTCGACCTTGGCGCCGACGTCACCGTTCTGCGCGTCGAGCTGCACGACCCGGTAGCGATCGTAGTACTGGTCAGGTCCGGCTCCCCGTCCGAAGGCCCGATGGACCCGCGCTTCGCGGGTTAGGAAGAGGAGCTGCTCGCGCTCGCCCTGCCGCTCATGCCAGAGATCGCTCGAGAGCTCGGGAGGGCTGACCTGGTCGTCGGACTTGGAGACGACGAGCCACAGGACCCCCACCGCGAGCAGCGAGAGAGCGAGGATCCCGATGATCCGCCTGCGGGAGACGTCTTTCGTCGGACCGGACACGGGCGGATAGTATCGTGGCGAGCGAGCGGCGTCCTCGTCGTTGATATGGCCCGCGAGTCGAGCGAAGATGCTGGGACGCTGGCGGGGAGCGTCGCTGCGTCCCGCGCCTGCGGAACTGGCGTGGCGAGCCCGCCCTGAGCAGTGGTGTGTAGGGGCTGTCGGGGCCTGGAGCCAAGCGAGAGGAGATCGATGTCTGCTCAGAGCTTCGTGACGTCGCGCCCCGTGGCGATCCTCATGATCTTCCTGGCCGCGGTCGTGTTCGGCTACTTCTCCTACGCGCGGCTCCCCCTCGCACTCATGCCGGAACTGACCTATCCGACCCTCACCGTGCGGACGGAGTACGAAGGTGCCGCGCCAGAGGAGGTCGAGAACGACGTCAGTCGCCCGATCGAGGAGGCTCTCGGGGTCATCGGCGGGCTCCAGCAGATCTCGAGCGTGAGCAGAGCGGGGGTGAGTGACGTCATCCTGGAGTTCGGCTGGGACATCGACATCGCGGACGCGACCCAGGACGTTCTGGAACGGCTCGACCTGGTCTTTCTGCCGAGCGAAGCGAAGAAGCCTCTCATCCTCCACTTCGATCCGGCCCTCGATCCTGTTCTCGAGCTCTCGCTGTCTGGTCGCGGGGTCGAGTTCGAAGGCGACGAGGGACTGCGCCGGCTGCGTCGGCTCGCCGACCTTCAGGTGAAGCGGGTGCTCGAGCCGATCAAGGGCGTGGCGGCAGTCCGGATCAAAGGTGGGCTCGAGGAGGAGATCCAGGTACGGCTCGACGAAGAGAAGCTCCACCGAGCGGGGCTCTCGATCTCCCAGGTCATCTCGCGACTCGCGCAGGAGAACATCAACGTTGCGGGTGGGACGATTCAGGAGGGACGGACCGAGTATCTCGTCCGCACCGTGAACGAGTTCCAAAGCCTCGAGGAGATCGAGGAGACGATCGTCCTCCGCTCGGGCGACACCGAGATACGAGTCCGCGATCTCGGTGAGGTGAAGTACGCGAACAAGGAACGTCAGATCGTAACGCGAACGGACGGAGCGCCGAGCGTCCAGATCGAGATCTACAAAGAAGCCGACGCGAACATCGTCTCGCTGGCCAAGGCGATCAAGGCGACCTTGGGTGACTTCACGCCCCCTGCGATACTCAGTGAGTCTTCGTCAGGGGACACCGCAGAGGCACGGCGCGACTCCTCTCAGGAGGAAGCCGCTCGGAAGGACGCCTCTAGCGCCGACTCCGGCGACGAGGGAGAACGTCGCGGTCACGGGAATCGTCGCGGCGGACGAGGGGGACGTGGTGGGGGCATCGGTGGCGGCGGACCGCAAGGGCTGACCGAGCAGCTCTACCGTTCCGAGGGTGCGTCGCTCCGGCTCGTCGCGGATCGTTCTCTCTTCATCGAGAGCAGCATCGCCGAAGTGCGAAACACCGCGCTCCTGGGCGGGCTCTTGGCCGTCGTGGTTCTCTTCGTCTTCCTGCGGAACGCGGTGTCGACTGCGATCATCGCTGTCTCGATACCGATTTCGCTCCTCGTGACGTTCGCACCCCTCAATCTCATCGGCGTTTCGCTCAACATCATGTCGCTCGGAGGGCTCGCGCTCGGGATCGGAATGCTCGTCGACTCGTCGATCGTGGTGCTCGAATCGATCCAGCGATGTAGGGACGAAGGGGATGGTGTCGTCTCGGCCGCGATCCGGGGCACGAACGAGGTCCGTGCTGCGGTCGTCGCGTCGATTCTCACTTCGATCGCAGTCTTTTTCCCGATGGTGTTCGTCGAAGGAGTCGCGGGTCAGGCGTTCGGAGACCTGGGGCTTGCCGTCGTCGTTTCGCTGCTCGCGTCGCTCGTGGTCGCGATCTACTTCATTCCGATGCTGGCGAGCCGACGGGTGAATGCGTTCGAGGGACCGGCGTCGGATCGGGCTCCGGGCGAAGATCGATCGACGTCGGGACCTGCATCGGCGCACTCTCCGACGTCCTCCTCCTCCGCACCCTCCACCCGCAAGGCAGGTGGGCTTGCCTTCCTTCGGCGGGGGGTCGGTTTCCGGTTCGCATCCTGGGACGCGCTTCGCCGCGACCTGCCTCGCATTCCGCGCTGGGCGCGGGTGAGCGTGGTTCCGGCCGTCATCGCCGTTCTCTACATCGCCGTCATCCGGTTCGTCATCGCTACGGCGCTCGAGCTGGTCGGGAAGATCCTGATCCTCGTCCTGGGACTTCTCACGTTCCTGACGGTGCGAGTCGTCTGGCCCGCGCTTCGGATCGTCTTCGGTGTTCTCGGTGCGTTGCCCCTTCGTCTCACGGACAAGCTTCTCGCCTCGCTCAACGACGGGTATCCACGTGTGATCCGTCACCTGCTGACGAGGCCGGGTCTCACGGGGGGGATCCTTCTGGTCACCCTGATTGGGATGATGGTGATGGTCCGCGGTCTCGCGAGTGAACTCCTGCCGGAGGTGAGGCAGGGAGAGTTCACGGTGGAGGTGGCACTTCCGGTCGGGACACCGTTGGAAGAGACCGAGAGGGTGTTGGCCCCGGTGGAGGCCGCGCTTCTCGCAGAGCGTGACGACATCCATGCGCTCATCCTCACCGTCGGTTTCGATCCGAGCCAGTCCGAGCGCTCGGACGAGGGCGAGCACACCGCCCGGATCAAGGTGCTCCTCGAGAAGGGTGGCCGGAACGCAGAGAGGGAGGACGCGGTCGCCGCGAGGATCCGGACCCGGCTCGACCGGATTCCAGACCTCGACGCGACGATCACCCGCCCGGTCCTCTTCTCGAGCAAGACGCCGATCGAAGTGGAAATCCACGGGGACGACCTCGGCGAGCTTCGCACGTACTCGGAAGAGACGACGCGGGTGCTCTCGACCTTGCCTGAACTGGCAGACGTGCAGTCGACGCTTCGCCCCGGCGCGCCGGAAGTGCAGATCGTCTATGACCGGGAGCGGCTCTCCCGCTTCGGGCTCTCCATCGGCGAAGTCGCGCGGCTCGTACGTGACAAAGTGCAGGGGAACGAAGCGACGCGGTTCAATCGAGTGAACCGACGGATTCCGATCCTCGTGCAGCTAGAGGAAGAGGACCGTGAAGCCGTGGAGGATGTCGAGGACGTCATCGTGAATCCGGGGGGCGACCGTCCGATTCCTCTGTCCGCGGTGGCGGACGTCGTTCTCGGTGAAGGGCCGAGTGAAGTGCGGAGGATCGACGGAGGACGGGTCGCAGTCGTGCGGGCGAACTTGGCGGAGGGGTCCCTCAGCACAGCGACGGATGCGATCCGGTCTGCCCTCGATCGTGAGATCGACTGGCCGGCAGGGCTCGGCTACCTCATGGGCGGCCAGAACCAGGAGTGGGAGCGGAGTCGCGGTTCACTCCTTCTCGCGCTCGGGCTCTCCGTCTTCCTGGTCTACGTGATCATGGCGGCGCAGTTCGAGTCGCTTCTCCACCCGTTCCTCATCATGTTCACGATCCCACTCGCCTTCGTGGGTACGTTCATCGCTCTCCACCTCCTCGGCATTCCGCTCTCTGTCGTCGTGTTTCTGGGGATGATCCTGCTCGCGGGGATCGTGGTGAACAACGCGATCGTGTTGGTCGACTACATCAACACGCTGAGGCGACGTGGCATCGCGCTCGAAGAGGCGATCGTCACGGCGGGGCGCGTCCGACTCCGTCCGATTCTCATGACGACGCTGACGACCGTCCTCGGCCTCCTGCCGATGGCCGTGGGGCTGGGCGACGGAGCCGAGATCCGCACTCCGATGGCGATCGCGGTCATTACGGGGCTCCTCAGCTCGACCTTCCTCACGTTGCTCATCATCCCGTCCCTCTACGGCATGCTGGAACGAGCGAAGGACAGGATCCGGGCGAACGTCCTCTCGGGCAGCTCCGTCCGCGCCGATGGCCATGCCGGCCCATCGGAGACGAACGGATGAAGGAGCGGGGCGCGACAGGCGGGCTCCCGCGGTTCTCGCTCGAGCGGCGCATCTCCGTCCTCGTGCTCTTCCTCACCGCGCTCGTGGTCGGGTTCGTGGCGACGCGTTGGATTCCGATCGAGCTGATCCCGAGCGGATACACCGAGCCGTCGCTCCGGGTGGTCGTCCCGTGGCCGCAAGCGCCGCCCCAGGAAGTGATGGAGAAGATCGCGGAGCCGCTGGAGGAAGAACTCCGGACGGTGCGTGGCCTCGATCGGATCACCACGGTGTCCCACTCCGACAACTGTCGCGCCTTCCTCCGCTTCAAACAGTCGACCGACATGGACATCGCCTACCGCGAAGTCCGCGACCGAGTGGAGCGCGCGCGACGCGAGTTCCCCGACGACGTCGATCAGGTCTTCATCTTCAAGGACGACGCTTCGGGCATCCCGGTCTATGTGATCGGGATCGCGGTACCGCCCACGGTGCTCGACTCCTACAACCTGATCCAGAAGCAGATCATCCTTCCACTCGAGCGGATCGACGGGGTGGCGTCCGTCGCCGTGAACGGGCTGGAGGAGAAGGAGATCCTGATCGAGGTCGACCGCGACAAGTCGGACGCGCTCGGCCTCAACATCTATCAGCTCGCGCAGGAACTCGGTGACGACAGCTTCAGCCTCTCCAGCGGTTCCGTGCGGGAGGGGTCGAAGAAGCTCCTCCTTCGCTCGATTGCGAAGTACGACAACCTGGACCAGCTCGAGAATCGTCCGATCGGGCCGAACGTGCGTCTCAAGGACGTGGCGAAGATCTCCTACGCCGAGCCGGACAAGGACTATCGCGTCCGCGCCATGAGCGAGCCGGCCTACGCGATCATCGTCTTCAAGGAAGGGGACGCGAACGCTCGGGACGTATCTCGGAGAGTCGATCAGACCTTCAAGGAGCTCCAGGAGAATCCGCGTCTCGCCGACGTGGGGATGTTGACGCTCTTCGACACGGGCAAGGTGATCGACGACGCTTTGACCAAGCTGCTCGGGAGTGGACTCATCGGAGGGCTCATCGCGGGCTTCGTCCTCTTCTTCTTCTTGAGACGCCTCAGGCTGACGATGGTCGTCAACCTGGCCGTTCCTCTCTCTCTGCTCATCGCGATCACCGTGATGTACTTCGCGGGGGAGACGCTCAACATCATCACGCTCCTCGCCCTCATGGTCTGCGTGGGGCTCCTGGTCGACAATGCGATCGTCGTCGCCGAGAACATCGATCGGCTCTACAAGGAGGGCGTGGACCGGAAGGATGCCGCGATCGAGGGAGCGGGGGAGATCGCGCTCGCGATCACGATGTCGACACTCACCACCGTCGTCGTCTTCCTGCCGGTCTCGTTGATCGAAGGGCCGGGGCAGTTCTTCCTCCTCCGCATGGCGATCCCGATCTCCGTTGCGCTGATCGCTTCGCTCTTCGTCGCGCTCGTCTTCGTGCCGCTCAACGTCTACCTCACATTGCCGCGATCCCGTGAGCCCCGGAAGCAAGGACGGGTGGAGGCGCGGTATCGGGCGGCGATCGATGGGGTGCGCCGAGTCTATGACTTCACATTCTCGCGGCTCTCCTCCGTCTATGGTCGCCTCCTCGGCAACTTCCTCGGTCGACGGTTCGACCTCGTCCTCCTTCTCGTCTTCGTCTTCGCGGCGACGATCGGACTCTCCAAGGGACATCTCTCCATCGTCGACGTGCAGGAAGGGGAGGAGTCGGGGTTCGCGATCGAGGTCGAGACGTCGCCTGTCAACACCCTCGAAGAGACGGAGGCCTGGTTCCTCAGGGCGGAAGCCGTGGTCGAGAGCCTCTCGACGGAGCTCGATCTCGCCGGTTGGTTCCTCTTCCACGACCGAACGGGCGGCACGCTTCAGGGCTGGTTCGAGTCCCCACGCACGAACAAGCTGACGGGGCGCGAAGTCACGCAGCGAGTTCTCGAGGCTCTTCCGAGGGAGCCTGGGCTGGAGCTGACGACAGGTACGGAGGACCAGACCTCGGAGGGGAGCGACAAGGAGACCTACCAGCTCACGGTGTACGGAGAGGACCCGGAGGAACTCGGTCATCTCGTGGACGAGCTCGAGCCACTCTTCACGAGAGTGCCTGGCGTGTTGGGAGTCCAGAAGAGCTTGGATGCCGCACCGAATCAGCTCGGCCTGGTCGTCGATCGGGACCGCGCACAGCAGCTCGAGGTCGACCCTCGGGTCATCGCGGGCGTGGTCGGGTATGCGCTCCGTGGACAGTCGCTACCGAAGTACCACGACGAGGGACGCGAGATTCCGGTGCGGGTCCGTTTCGAAGAGGAGGATCGAGAGAGCCTCACCGAGCTGGGCAGCTTCTACGTTCCGACGAATCAGGGAAGCTACCTGCCGCTCTCCGCACTCACGACCACCGACGTTCTCTCCGCGCCGGAGGCGATCGTGCGGAGGGACAAGCGCGTCGCCCGCTCCATCACGCTCGACCTCGAACCGGGGCTCGAGAAGGAGACGCGGAACCGGCTCGACGCCTTGACGCGGGCGATCGATCTCCCGGAGGGCGTGAGCTTCCGCACGGACGTTCGCGCACGCGGGTTCGACGAGGATCTGAAGAGCCTCTTCTTCGCGCTCGGGCTCTCGGTCGTCTTCATCTATCTGCTCATGGGGATTCTGTTCGAGAGTTCGATCCTTCCGCTCTCGATCATCTTCACCATTCCACTCGCGAGTCTCGGGGTCTACTGGATCCATCTCGCTACCGGGCGGGACGTCGACTTCCTCGGGATCGTGGGATGTGTCCTCTTGGTCGGCGTCGTGGTGAACAACGGAATCGTTCTCATCGACTACGTGAACCGTCTCCGGGCACAGGGAACGAGCCGGAACGAGGCGATCATGCTCGCGACCGAGCTTCGTTTCCGCCCGATCATGATGACCGCGATCACGACCATCGGCGGAATGATCCCGCTCGCGATCTCCGGACGCACCGAGATCGGGATCAGCTACACCAGCTTCGCCCTCACGCTGATCGGCGGAATGACTACGGCCACACTTCTCACGCTCCTGGTCGTCCCGATCTTCTATACGTTCTTCGACGACCTCGGCATCAAGTTGGGTGGGACCGTGAGGTGGGCCCGTGGACGCCACGACCCACGGACTGCGCCCGGGCTCGCGGCTTCCGGAAAGCCGGTGGAGCCCACTCTCTGATGTTCGTCAGCGATCGTCCGGAGGCGATGGAATCTGCATTCGGTCTGGTCGGGCCCTGGCAGCGAGCTGGCGACGCGCTCACCGAGTTCGATCTCGCCGTGTTCGGACGCCTGGCTCCCGGCGCACCGGCCTGGATCCTGGGCTCCGCTGACGGCTCGCCCCTCTCCTCGGCGTGTCACGATTGGCACCGCGTGTACCTGATCGACGAAGCGCCCGCGTCGCAGTTCGATGCGCTACGGGAGCTGCTTTCGGGAGCCTCTGCCAAGCTCCCCGGCCCGATCGCCGCGATCGCTTGCTCAGGACGCGGATTCCACGGACAGCGGGGTCGCAGCTGGAGTTCGGAGCGGGGGAACCTCTTCCTCTGCGCCGCGATCGGCCATGCCTTCTCCATCCAGGACTACGCGCTGGCGCTCACCACGTTGCCTGCCGTGGTCGCGGTCGATGGGCTGCGCGGTGCCGGGGTTCCGAGTCCGAGGATCAAGTGGGTGAACGACGTCCTGGTCGACGGTCACAAGGTGGCGGGCGTGCTCACCGCGACGCAGTCGACGGCCGGGGTCGTCGAGTCTGCGGTCTTCGGCATCGGGATGAACGTCGCTAGCGCTCCGGAGGTGACTCCCACACCCTTCGTACCCTCCGTAGGTGCGGTTCGCCAGCTCGTCGACCCTCGGCGTTGTTCGTCAGGCAGCGCTGGCGGTTCGGGCCATCCGTCCTCGGGAGACTCTTCGGACGCGTCTCTCGTCCGAACCGCGGAGCTCGCAGACATGGCGGGTTCCGTGCTCGCGTCGTTGGCGCGGCGGGTTCGTTCGCTGGTGGAGGAGGGGCCATCGCCGACGCTTGCCGAGTATCTCGATGCCACCCGCTGGCTCGTGGGGCGCAGGGTCCGAATCTACCCGGAGAGCTGGGTCGACACCGCCGCCACGACGGATTGGCCGGCCCCGGAGGCTCATGGCGTGGTCACTTCGATCGGAACCGATCTGTCGCTCACGCTGTCCGGCACCAGGGAACCGGTACAACGAGGTCGGCTTGCGTTGGAAGAGGCTTGCCTGGAGTTCGGTCTCGAACCTTTGGATTAGCGTGCCGAATGTCCCGAGGTAGCGCCGTGAGTAGCCGCGCCACATCGTCGCTCGGCTCGCGTGCGCACGGTTCGGAAGCTCCTCATCGACACCCGGCCTTCGTAGCAGTATGTTGCTCTGCAGTCGGTTGTGAGGGGGCTAAATCGACGGCCCAATCGTGGGCGCCAGGGCGAGAACCCGAGTCTACGCGTTCCAGACGGCCTCTATATAGATGCGGGGCGTGAGATCGCCCAGGCACGATTGGCCACCCGAAACCGACGGAGTTGCATAAGTAGAAACCGGGATTGCTTCCAGGGGGACAAGGTGAGACTTTGCTGCCTTGCGATCCTGCCGTTCTCGGTCAGGCAATTGCCGCTTCCGCGAGGAGCTGACCTTGGAGAACCTACTAGCTACTTGTGGAGTCGCTTTCCTCGTCGTCTTCATGTTGCTCGCTCTGCTCGCCGCTTTGATGGTGGGCATTACGAGCCTCTTTCCAGGGGTGGAGGCAGCGCCCGCACCCCGGAAGCGACCCCGAGCCAGTTCCCCTGCCACTTCGAACTCTGACCCTGTCGTCATCGCGGCCGTAACTGCCGCCGTGAGCACTCTCATTCCCGGTGCCCATGTCGTACGCATGGAGGAAGACCGATGATCCACGCCAACAAGCCCAAGAAGATCCGGGTGATGCTCACCACCTTCCGAGACGGACTGCAGAGTTCGTTCGGAGGGAAGGTCCGGCTCAAGGACATCCTGCCGGCCATGGAGTTCTCGGCGAAGAAGGCGGGGATCCGCCACTTCGAGTTCGGAGGCGGCGCTCGGTACCAGGCACCGTACTTCTATGTCGGCGAGGATCCGTTCGAGTGCCAGGACAAGATGCGGGATGTCGTCGGCCCCGGCGTGGATCTCCAGATCCTCACCCGTTCCGTCTCCGGTGTGACGCTGACGACGCAAGGGCTCCCCGCGCTCCAGCTCCAGGCCAAGATGATGCACAAGCACGGCACCACCTGGGACCGGAACTTCGACTTCATGAACGACGTCGACAACCTGATCGCGACCGGCAAGCCGATCATCGAATCCGGCATGCACCACCAGCTCGCGGTTGCGCTCATGGGCCTTCCGTTCCACGACGACACCGTCCATACGCCCGCGTTCTACGCGAACGTCGTGCAGAAGGTGTTCGAGAGCGGAATCAAGGTGGACTCCGTCGTGATGAAGGACGCTTCGGGGACGACAGACCCGAACACCTGCTACGAGACGGCGAAGCTGATCCGGAAGATCATTCCGCCGGAGATGCCGCTCTGGCAGCACACGCATGACACCGCGTCGATGGCCGTCTCCTGCTACATGGCCGGGATCGACGGCGGCGTCGACGGGATCGACCTCTCCGTCCGCCCGATGGCGTCCGGAACTGTCCAGCCCGACGTTCGCTCGATGGCCCACGCGCTCAAGGGCACCGGCTTCGACCTCGACATCGACGTCTCCAAGATGGACGAGATCGAGAAGATGCTCGAGGACGACATGTCCGAGTACGAGTTCGACCCGGTCACGACGACGGCGGATGCGCGCGTCGTCGGCTTCCCGATGCCGGGAGGCGCGATCGGCCCCAACGTCCACATGATGAAGGAAGCAGGCATCCTCGATAAGTATAGCCAGGTGCTCGCGGAGTTCCCGGTCGTCGTGAAGGCGGGCGGTGCGTTCACGAGCGTCACGCCGGGCAGTCAGTTCTACTGGCTCCAGGCCTTCAACAACGTGCTGCACGGACGCTGGAAGAAGATGAACGAGGGCTACGGCAAGTCGGTGCTCGGGTACTTCGGTCGTCCGCCGCTTCCGCCGGATCCGGAAGTCGTCAAGATCACGAGTGAGCAGCTGAAGCTCGAAGTCTTCACGGGCGATCCGCTGGCCGCGGCTCCGGACAGCCTCGGGCCGGCGAAGAAGGCACTCGAGGAGCGGGGACTCCCGGTCACCGAGGAGAACATCTTCCTCGTCGCGGCCGCGATCGTTCCGGGCAAGAACATGGACCTCAATGAGGGCATCCGTCTCCTCACCGGCAAGCCGAAGATCGTCATCCCGCTGAAGAAGAAGGCCGAGCCGGCCCCGGTCGTGGCGAAAGCCGCGGCTCCGGCGGCTGCCGCGGTGGCAGCTCCTGCCTTCGCGGGCCCGGTCACCACCACGTGTCAGGTCGAGGAGAACGGAGTCCTTCGTTCGTTCAAGATCACGATCGACGTTCCGGGTGCGGGCGGGAAGTCCGCCGGCGGGAACGGTGCCGCGATCGCCGCCGCGCCGGTTGCCACCAACGGTGGAGCCGCGCCTGCCTCGAGCGGAAAGGAAGTCGAGGTCTACTCTCCGTTCGACGGGAAGGTCGAGCTGGTCGAGATCTGCGTCAAGCAAGGGGACCTCGTCACCGAAGGGCAGGTCGTTGCTGCGGTCGAAGCCATGAAGGCCAAGCACGACGTCAAGGCGCCGTGCGCGGGAACCGTCATCAGCATCGATGCAGACCTAGGCGCCGACGTCGTCGCCGGACAGCCGATCCTCACGATCGGAGGATGATGTGGAAGCCCTTACGCGGCTGATCGGTGAGTCCGGCTTTGCCGGACTCATCTGGCAGAACGTCGTCATGTTTTTGGTTGGTGGCGTGCTGATCTACCTCGCGGTGAAGAAGGAGTACGAGCCGCTCCTCCTCATTCCGATCGGATTCGGTGCGATCGTCGCGAACCTTCCGCACGCGCTCATGGGGTCGGTCCACTCCTTCCACGGGGAGGAGCCCGGTCTCATGCAGTACGTCTACGAACTCGGGATCCGTCCGGAGTTCCTGCCTCCCGTCGTCTTCCTCGGCGTGGGCGCGCTCACGGACTTCCGGCCGCTTCTGGCGAGGCCGATCACGTTCCTGCTCGGAGCGTCGGCTCAGCTCGGGATCTTCGTTGCCGCTCTCGGTGCGTTCTACCTCTTCGGGTACAGCCCGCAGGAGGCCGCGTCGATCGGGATCATCGGTGGTGCAGACGGGCCTACGTCGATCTACCTGGCGTCACAACTCGCACCGGAACTGCTCGGCGCGATCGCGGTGGCGGCCTACAGCTACATGGCGCTCGTTCCGATCATCCAGCCGCCGATCATGCGCTTGCTGATCACGAAGAAGGAACGCCAGATCGCGATGCCGCAGGCGAAGCCGGTCTCGAAGACGGCGGTCATCCTCTTCCCGATCCTCACCGGCGTGTTCGCTTCCCTCGCCATTCCGGCCTGTGCTCCGCTTCTCGGGATGCTGATGTTCGGAAACCTCCTGCGCGAGTCCGGCGTCACGGATCGCCTCTCCAAGACCGCTGGTGGGCCGCTCATCAACATCGTTACGATCTTCCTCGGTCTCACC
Organism: Candidatus Eiseniibacteriota bacterium; assembly: GCA_020633975.1. Classification (GTDB taxonomy): domain Bacteria; phylum Eisenbacteria; class RBG-16-71-46; order CAIMUX01; family CAIMUX01; genus JACKCR01. The sequence continues at coordinate 444,295 of JACKCR010000004.1, forward strand.
GTCGGGAGCACGATGCTCGGAGAGAACTTCCTCAGCGCGAAGACGCTCGGCATCCTCGTGCTCGGACTCTTCGCGTTCTGCTTCAGCACGTTTGGTGGCGTCGTGTTCGCGAAGTTCCTCAACCTCATCCTTCCGGCTGAGAAGAAGATCAACCCGTGCATTGGCGCTGCGGGGGTCTCCGCGGTTCCTATGGCCGCGCGCGTGGTCCAGGGCTTCGTTTCCGAGCAGACGAACGGCCGAGTCAACCCGCTGATGGCGGCGATGGGTCCGAACGTTGCGGGCGTCATCGGATCTGCCGTGGCCGCGGGAGTCTTCCTGGCCCTGCTGGGGTAGCGTCCGGCGCTGCGCACGATGCCTTGCGTCGACTCGCGCAGAACAGTTCGAGACAGCAGCGGGTGTGGCAACGAGGCCTCGCCCGCTGTTTGCGTTTCCCTCGATTCGTCTGGATCCGTGAGGATGGGATGGTCTGATACGATCGCGTCACGCGCCCGGACGTTCGCTAGCCCGAACATCTGGTATCCCCGAAACAGACGAGAGAGGGACGTCACCATGTGCAGGAACATTCGCACGCTCTTCAACTTCGAGCCTCCCGCGACGGACGACGAGATCCATGCGGCCTCGCTCCAGTTCGTGAGGAAGATCAGTGGGTTCACCAAGCCGTCAAAGGCCAATGAGGAGGCATTCGAGCTCGCGGTCACCCAGACAGCGGACATCGCGAGGGCCTTGCTCGCTTCGATGACCACCAACGCGCCACCCAAGGACCGTGAGATCGAGGCCGCCCGGGCTCGGGAGAGGTCGCGGCGGCGGTTCGCCGACCAGTGACCGGCCTCTGACGCCGGCTGCCGACGATGCCGGCTGCTGACGCCGGGCGCTGACGCCGGCCTCTGACGCCGGCTGCCGACGATGCCGGCTGCCGACGGCTGACGCCGACCGCTGACGCCGCTTGTACCATTTGCAGCAGGCCCTGCAAGATTCTCCACCAGCTGCCCGTTGGCGAGGACGCGAGATCGAGCTTCCTCGCGAGTGTTCACGAGTCGTGTCCTACCTCTTCATTCGAACGACCCGCCTAGCTTCCGGAGTTTCCCCGGACTTCTGCGAGATGCCATCCGTGAGCCGTCACCGCCGCTGGCTCACGGTAGGCCGAGCCCTGGAATTGGCACGCTGATTGATCGTCCACCTCTCGAAGACCCAGGAAACGGACCTGCGACGGGGCCCGCGAAGGACCTCGTCGCGAGGAGGAACCATGAACATCTTCGAAGCGATCCGGGCAGACCACGAGAAGCAGCGGACCCTTCTCTCCATTCTCACGAAGACCCACGGAGACAGCAAAGGCCGGGAGGAGATCTACGCGCGCCTCAAGCGTGAGCTCGAGACGCATGAATCTGCCGAGGAGCGTTTCTTCTACGCGCCTCTCATCCAGGACGACCTGACTCAGGAGAAGGCGCGCCACTCGGTTGCCGAGCATCACGAGATCGATGAACTGATCGAGACGCTCGATGCGACCGACTTCAGCTCATCCGCGTGGCTCGTGCACGCGAAGAAGCTGCAGGAACTCGTCGAGCATCACCTCGAAGAGGAAGAGCACGAAGTGTTCCAAATGGCCGGCAAGGCTCTCTCCGATGCGAGAAAGGTGTCCCTCGCCAATCAGTATCAAGCGGAGATGACCCGACTGCGGGAAGAACATGAATCCGTCTAATGCGCGGAGAAAGTCGGGCTCGTAGTGGAACCGCATTGCTCGAGACGTGTCGAAGCTGAGACGCTATGCGGTAGCAGGAACGAGGGGATGGGTAGGGAGGTGCGGACGTTCCGGACCGCGGCTGTGGAAGCCTACTCTAGGAGGTCCCCATGAAGAACACGTGGCTCGTCGTTGGTGACTCGTCCGGTGCACGAATCTTCTCCTGCGATCCAAACCTCGATGTCGTCCATCTGCTCGAGACCCTCGAGCATCCATCCAGCCGACTCAAAGATCGCGACCTGGCGAGTGACGACCGAGGTCGCACCCGCGTCCGTGATTCCAGCGGCACCCGCGGGGCTGCGATTGCTCACGGCACGCGCCCGCACGAGGTCGAGGCAGAGAAGTTCGCCCACGGGCTCGCGACTCGACTCCGACACGGTCACGATCTCAATCACTTCGACGACCTCATCCTAGTTGCGCCGCCCCAGTTCCTAGGTCGTTTGCGCGAGGAACTCGACGATCCGATCTCGGCCCGAGTTCGGGCTACGGTCGCCCGTAACTACACGCACGAACGTCCTGAGGTGGCCGTGGCGCGCGTGCGAGATCACATCCCACTCTAGCGTCGCACGAACATAACCCGCCCCGAGGGAGGGGTGGGGCTCACAAAGAGCCCACCCCTCCTCTCTCGAAAGCTCGTGTTCCCGCAGTGACACGACGTGTCTGCATCCAGAGAAGCACTTCCGAACCAACCGCACCAAACCGCTCGTGATGGCGTCATCGGCTCACGACGAGAGGTCGGGTGGCGACATCGGAGCCTAGTTGGGCGCGCACGAAGTAGACCCCTCCCGGCAGATTCGACGTGTCGATTCCGTAGACGTGACGGCCCGCTTCGCCGAACCCTCGAAACAAGGTCGAAACTCGTCTCCCATGGACATCGATCAGCCCGAGCTCCGTCGGCCCGCCCGATTCGAGGTCGAGTGAGACGTGCGCGTTGCCGGTAGTTGGACTGGGCCATGCGTCGACCCGGAGGCTCAGGTCCGGTGACGCGAAACCCACCTCGGGTGCGGCCGTCGTTTCATCCAGGGAGAAGACGTAGGCCGAGCCGGAGGGGTATCCGTCTTGATCGTCGCGCGGGGCTCCGACCAGGGCGATCGAACCGTCCATCGCGATTCCGTAGCCGAACGAATCGTCGTCCTCACCGTCGCTTGCGTTCACTTTGGCGAGTTCCTGAGGGTTCATTGGGTCGGAGATGTCGTAGAAGTAGGCGGAACCACGGTGGCTTCCGAGATCCGAGTCTCCCTGCGCACCGATGAGGAGCTGGTCACCTTGTTGGGCGATGGAACTCCCAAACAGATCTCCCGCGTCGCTGTCATCGGCGATGATCTTCGCCAGCTGCTGTCCGTTGGTTGCGTCGAAGAGATAGACGGAGCCGGAAGCGCTGCCGAAGTCGTCCGTGGCCGGGACGGCCACGGATCCGACGGTCCCTTCGAGGTCGACAGCACCTCCACCTTGATCGCCGACCTGGGCATCCTCGGCGACGAACTGCGCGATCTCGACAGGGTTGGTGGGGTTGCTGATGTCGTAGATGTAGACGGCACCGGAATCGAGGACGTCGGTGTCCTTTCGCGGTGCTCCGACCAGGAGGGTCGACCCCGAGACCGCGACAGCCGCACCGAAGTAGTCCCCGAACGCCGTGTCACTTGCTTCTACCCTCGAGAGGTAGACCGGAGAGGACGGGTTCGAGACGTCATAGAGCCAAACAGCGCCTGCCCAGCCTCCCGCTGAAGTGGTGTACTGGTTCGCGCCGACTACGGCCAGATCTCCCACGAGCTCCACGCTCATGCCGAACTCGTTGCTCTCGTCGAGTTCGGGGGGAAAGAACTTCGCGAACTGCTGTCCGGTCGTCGCATCGAACAGGTAAGCGGCGCCGGCGTGGTCGGCTAGTTCGCTATTGTATCGATCTCCAACCAAGACGAGATTCCCACTGATCGCGACATCACTCCCGAGGGCCCGCCCATCCGCGTCGGAGACGGCGTACCACATCTGAACGGGGTTCGCGGGGTCGGAAACGTCGAAGGCGTAGACGCCTCCCGGCCAAGAGAACTCCGCCCCCGCGACAGCGATCGTCCCGTCCAAGTCCAACGAGCGTCCGAAGTAGGAGAAGGGATTGGGCTCCTCGGCGTGGAAGTTCGATACCTCGGTCGGTTCCGAGTGACTCGCCGTCGCGATCACTCCCAATAGCAATAGACTACTGAGCAACCTCTTAGAGCACATTTCTTTCCTCCGCGAACTATGCGCCATCGCTCCCGAGGCGGGCGCTTCCTCGATGTCGTCCTGTCATCTGTGGGTCGACAGGAACGCGACGGATGGGGCGCGATGCGGACAGGAAAGATCACATGATTGCCGAGGCCGTCCTGGCCTGGGGGGGCATGGGCTTGGGATTGGGCGGCGTCTGGGGGGGGGCCGATGCAGAGTTTGCTAGAGCAGGTTCAAGAAGACCCGCCGGTAGTCGACCTTGTTGCGGGACCAGCGGATCTCGTCATAGATCGAGTGGGCTCGCTCCGCGAGTCGATCTCCTTCGTCTGGATTCCTCAGGACCGAGAGTGTGGTGCGGGCGAGATCCTCGGCGTTGCCAGACTGGAAGAATGCGATCCCGTCCTCTCCGAACTGAGCGACTAGACCCCGAGTCTCGCTTGCGACGATCGGCACTCCGAGAGCGGCGAGTTCGTACGCCTTGTTGGGAAGGATCCTGTCCGTGAACGGATTGACCACAGTCGCCACGATCCCGACGCTCGCGCGCTCGAGCCTCTCGGACATCAGCTCCAACGGTACTCGGCCTACGAACTCGACGTGAGGTTGCAGGTGGTGCTGTTCGACGAGACTCCTCACCACTGGCATGTGCTCGCCATCCCCGATGATTTCGAGACGGGCCGACGGTAGCTCCCGGACGATCTTCGCCATCGCCTCCACGATGAGGTCGAATCCGTAGCGCTCGATCACGGACCCGTGCGCGATGATCAGGTTCGGCACCTTCTCCACGCCGCGTCTCTGGAAGATCGACTCGTCCGGCACGTTGTAGATCTGAGTGAACTTCTCTACGGGTGCACCCCGTCCCTCGTACACCTCTAGGTAGGATGGACCTGGGCAGATGACGCGGTCAGCGAACGCAATGCACGCTTTCTCCACGAACGTGAGGCTTCCGATGAGCGCGGGGCGAAGGGGGCCACGGAACTCGGAGCCAAAAAGCTCCGGGAGGAGCTCGTGAAGGTCGAGGACGACGCGCGTTCCGAGCACCTTGACCGGCAATGCGCAGAAGACGAGGAAGTCCGGCAGCGTGTTGATCTGAACGATGTCGAGTCGTTCTCGGAACTGAGTTCGGAACAGCTGCACCGCTGCCCAGAGGAGGAATCCCAGGTACATGGCCATGCGGGCCGCCATCGATCCTCTGGTCTGGGATCGATCCATCCGCACGACGCGCACTCCTGCGAGATCTGGATAGGCG
>JACKCR010000005.1 GCA_020633975.1 Candidatus Eiseniibacteriota bacterium
CGTCGCGCGGGCAACGCTGAAGTTTCCGGAGCTGAGGTCGGTTCTGAACGAGCGTCGACTCACGATCGGGAATGCAGCCCAGATCGTCGGCATTCTGAGCCGCGAGAACGCGTCGGCAATCCTGGGACGAGTGTCCGGCTGTACTTACCGGGAGATCGAGGAGATCGCGGCTGAGTACCGCGACGCGAAGAGTGTCCGCGAGGTTTTGCGGCCAATCGGGGTTAGCGGGCGGAAGAAGGCGAGCGTCGACAGGCCGGGCACGGTGTTGGGCGCGTTGCTGGACGAGTTGTCGGACGAGCTGTCGGACGAGCTGTCGATGACGTCAGAGACGTCGGAAGTGTCGAAAGCGCCGAATGCGTCGGAGGAGGCGGGCACATCGCCGGAAACGTCGAGCGTTTCGGTTGACGTGTCGACCCATCGCAACGAATCACCCGCTGCAGACGGGTCTGGCGGGTCCAACACGGAATCGACCGACTGCGGTGCGACGGACGCCTCCGATCCGTCCTCCGACTCCCAGTCCGAAACTCGGTACGAGGTCCACTTCTCGCTCGGCCGAACCGCAGTACGGAAGCTCCATCGGGTACGGGCCATCCGCTCCAACGACACGAGTCTCGAGGAGCTGATCGAGCTATTGCTCGACGACTATCTCGAGCGGCACGATCCAAAGCGGCGCTCGGAACGCAGGGATCAGCGAACGGAGGAGCGCCGGCGGAAGCAGGAGCGAACGGCGAGGGACGATCGAGAGCTGACAGTCCCGGCGAAACCCGAAGCCGACGATCCGAAACGAGGTGAGGGTTCGCCAGACCGCCTAGTACGGAACCGCCCAGTGCGAGACCACCGATCGAAGGACGGGCGATCGAGGGACGGGCGCTCCCGCCACATCCCGGCCAACGTGCGAGACATCGTGTTCGAGCGGGACGGGGGTCGGTGCACGTTCGTCGGTCCCGAGGGCCGACGGTGCAACGCGACTCGACACCTGCAGGTCGATCACGTCATGCCGTTCTGTCGTGGCGGAACGCACGAGCCCGACAACCTGAGGCTTCTGTGCGGAGGCCACAACCGCTCGGAAGCGAAGCGACTGCTCGGGGAGGTCGGTGGTTCTCCGCAACGGAGTCTCGGCGCTGAGACTCCGTCGCCAGAACTCGTGGCGGACCCTTAGCCCCTAGGGAACAGGGCTTCGGGCGTCAGGCATCGGGCGTCAGGCTTCGGGCGTCGGGCGTCAGGCGTCGGGCGTTGGGCCGGCAGGCTTCGGGCGTCAGGCTCCGGGCTCTGGCGCTGGGCCTGGCAACGGCTCCCGGGCACTGACCGTTGCGCCATGCTCTCCGGCCTTCGCGCGGCTCATCCGATCTTGAAGAGCTGGAACCCCCGCCCGTAGCGCGCTTCCACGAACTCGCGCAGTGCCCGGTTCGCGGCCTTCTCGAGATCTGGATCGCCCCCGAGCACTTCTTCCGCGGCTTCGCGCGCGCGCGTCAGCGTCTCGGGGTCACCTACCAGATCGGCGACACGGAAGGTCGGGAGTCCGTGCTGCGCTGTCCCCAGTAGGTCTCCCGGTCCGCGGAGTTGCAGGTCTTCCTCCGCCACGCGGAACCCGGACGACTCCTTCACGAGCACGTTGAGACGCGCATAGCTCTCGGGCGCGAGTCCGCTCGGTACGGCCATGAAGAAGTGCGACTCTCCGCCACCGCGTCCGACCCGTCCTCGCAGCTGGTGGAGCTGTGAAAGCCCGAACCGCTCGGGATGTTCGACGACCATGACCGACGCCTGCGGCACGTCGACTCCGACCTCGACCACGGTGGTGGAGACGAGACAGGGCGTCGTTCCGTCGCGGAACCGGTTCAGTGCGTCTTCTTTCTCTTCGCCCTTCATCCGTCCGTGGAGGAGTCCGACCGGGATCCCCTGGAACGCGGGGTGCTTTCCGATCTCGTCCGCCATCCGCGTCGCGTCCTTGAGATCGGACTGCTCCGACTCCTCGACGAGCGGATAGACGAAGAAGGCGCGCTCGCCGTCACGTAGAAGGCCGGCGACGAACTCAAGCAACCCTTCGCGCTTCCTCGGCGGAACGATGTAACTCTTGGGCGGCATCCGACCCGGCGGTCGTTCGGAGAGGATGGAGAGATCGAGGTCTCCATAGAGCGTGAGGCTGAGCGTGCGCGGGATCGGGGTCGCGCTCATGACGAGACAGTGGGGCGCTTCGCCCTTCTCGACGAGACGCGCGCGCTGCATCACACCGAACCGGTGCTGTTCGTCCACGACGACGAGACCGAGCCTCTGGAACCCGACCTTCCCTTCCTGTAGCGCGTGCGTTCCCACCACGACGTCGACGGTACCCGCCGCAGCGGCAGTGAGGATGCGACGACGCTCGGCCGCGCCGGTGCGTCCGATCAGGAGTTCGACGCGGTGCCCGAGCGGCTGGAACCACTTCGTGAACGACTCGAACTGCTGGATGGCGAGGATTTCCGTCGGCGCCATGAACGCGACCTGCGCGCCACTCTCGATCGCGGTCGCCGCCGCGAGCGCCGCAACGATCGTCTTTCCCGAACCGACGTCGCCCTGGAGGAGGCGACTCATCGGACGGCCGAGCGCGAGATCGCCGCGGATCTCCTTCAGGACACGTTCCTGGCCGTCGGTGAGCGCGAAGGGCAGTCCGGCCCGGAGCTTCGTATCGAGCTCACCGGAACCGGCCAACTCGGGAGCCACGCTCTCGCTCGCGCGCCGACGTTTGACCAACCCGAGCGCGATCTGCAGCCCGAAGAACTCCTCGAAGGCGAGACGGTCCCGCGCCTCTTGCGCCTCTTCCATCGTTCCGGGGAAGTGGATCCGCTCGAAGCTCGCGCGCAGATCGCCGAGCCGGAAGCGTGCGCGCAGCCCGGACGGAATCGGATCGCCCAAGCTATCACCGACGGTTTCGAGCGCGGTCTGCACCCAGCGACGCAGCTGCTTCTGCGAGATCCCGCTCGTCAGCGGATAGAGCGGCACGACACGCCCGCCGTGAAGTGGCGCCGCGCCACTCACCGCGCCGAGCTTCTGACGCGGCGGAGCGGATCGCGGATCGGCCGCGGTTCGACCGGCCACGGTGCGATCGGCCGCGGTGCGATCGGCCGCGGTGCGATCGGCCGCGGTGCGACCGGCCGCGGTGCGATCGCCGGCGCCTCGAGCCGTCGCGCTCTGCGTTCCACGCCCGCCACGGCGCGTCTCCTCCGGCATCGCGATCGAGCCCTGACCGGCTAGCGCAGCAGCGTCCCCAAGGAGTTCGTACTCGGGGCTCTGGAACTGCAGGCGACCGCCCCGTTGCGGTACGACCTTTCCGTGGAGGAGAACCTGCCGACCTGCCTTCAGGGTCTGTGCAAGGAACGGCTGATTGAACCAGACGGCGGCTGCACGGCGTCCGCTCCCGTCGACGAGTTCGACCTCGAAGATCGCCATCCGGCGGAACGTCTTGTGGGAGCGCGCAGAGACGATCTCTCCGATCGAGGTGTACGTGCCACCGGGAACGAAGTCCGCGAACGGAGTGATCCGGCTCCGGTCCATGTACGTCCGCGGAACGTGCCAGAGCAGGTCGAGCACGATCACGATGCCGAGCTTCTCGAGCTGCTTCGCGCGGACCGGCCCGACACCCGGTAGAAACTGGACGGGACTGGTCGCATCGAGAGCGCGGCGGTTGTCGCTCTGCGTCACGACGGCTCCCTTCCCGGCTCGTGAGCGCCACGCGGGGGACGCGCAGTGCCACACGGGGGTGCAACGGCACGCGGGGGTGCGGTGTCACGGCCAGGCGCAGCGCCACGGGACCGAGCCGTGCCGCGCCTCACGCGGGCGACCGCGTCGGCCGTGACGAACGCGGAGTCGTGGATCTTCTGCTCCGCACGCCGAACCACGTGAAGGAGCGCCGCCCCGTCTTCCGTTTCGCGTCGTGCCTCCTCGAGCCCAGGACACTCGAACCGGTTGCACAGCCCACCGCGCAGCCCGCGGGGAAGACGACAGCCGGCCGCACCGTGGAAGACACAGGAACCCCGGACGGACGTCTCCGGGAAGCGCGACTCGTACGCCGCCCGTACATCGTCCGCGTTTCCGTGCTGGGCGAGGATCTCCCGCACGCGCGCCGCATCGAGAAACGCATGCGTACCACCCGCCCGGCAGCAGGAGCCCTGACAGGCCGCACAGACGTTGCCGAGTATCGACCCGGGCGCGCCGACTTCGTTCGAATCGCTCGAGTCTCGGCGCATCGGGTTCCCTATGTCACCGGGCCGGCCCGACGCAGACGAAGCAGGCTCCATGCTCCCCTGCGCCGCCTCCAACAGAGCGTCGAGGTGAGACAGGAACGCGGCTTTGCGCGTCTTCGGGAGCGCGGAGAACCGGAAGGGGATCCACGCGACGACCACGGAGAGCGCCGACGTTGCATGCTCGACGAACGCGGAGTTCGGCGCCGGGCTTTCCCGCCCGCTCACGTCGCTTCGGACCACTTCCCGCCTCACCGAGGTCGCCTCCGGGTCGGTGCGATCCGACAGGCGTTGGGCGGCCCGGCGCTTCTCGCCGTCCACGGCGCGCGCGAGTGCCGTCTCTCGGCAACGCCAACTCCGGCAGATTCCGCCGGCACGCGCTTCGATCAGGCTGATCTCGCTCCCACATAGGGAGCACTTGGGACTCTGACGACTGAGCGGCTCCACTCCCCTACTCCTGCATCCGACGTGCCTGACGGCCCCGTCCTCTCTTCGGCAGCGTGCGGGGAAGGTGCGTCCGGTGCAACGGAGAAGTCGTCTGTTCAGCAGCCGAGCCGACGAGACTCGCGCCAGCAGCCGAGCCGACGAGACTCCCGCGAGCAGCCGGGCCGACGAGACTCGCGCCAGCAGCCGAGCCGACGAGGTTCGGGTCAGCGGGCGAGCCGCTCGAGTTCTCGCTCCCAGAGAGTTGCGGCGTGTCGCCAGGATCGGTGCGCCCGGATCCATTCCTTGGCGGGTCCGTCTCCTGGCCACGGCCAGTCGGTGAGCGGACGGCCAGACTCGCGCCAAGCGCCCACCTGCCGCTGGATCTCGTCTCTCCACGCGCCGGGGGCGGCGGGAACACGGACTCCGCCGCCGATTGTGTCGAACGGCGGATCGGCGGGCACGCCGCTCGCGAGGAGCTGGGTGCCTACCGCCATCGCGGTCAGCACCTTGAGGGGATCGCCGCCGAGCTGCTCGATCCGCTCCGGGCCGTACGGAGCAGCCGCAACTTGCGCGGCTTGGATGTGGCGAAGGACGTCGCCTTCGGAGAGTGGACCGAGGAAGTCGATCCGCTCCCCCGCTGGGGATCGTTCCGCCGTCGCTTTCCAGGCGACGAGCAGTTCTCCGTCTCCGATCACCCAGAGCTTTGCGTCCGGCACATCTTCGAGAGCGGAGACGAGCCACGCGAACTCGATCCGCTCCGACGCAGACCCGGCGAGCACGATCACGAACTGCCGCTCGGATGCCCCTCTCGCTTCCCTCAGCTCCCGGACCGTCTGCGGAGAGAGAGGTTCCGGCACCACCGCTCCGTTTCGAACTACGAAGAAGCTCTCCGGGTGGATCGCATGCTCCTCGGCATGACGGGAGACGAGAGTGGGCGCCACGACGCCGATCCGGTTCGCGCGCCGAAGGAGTGCGCCTTCGACACGGCGGATCAGATACCCCAAGAGCCCACCGACCTCTTCGTAGTGAGCAGAGAGCGACGAGTTCGACTCGACCGCGAGCGGCATGTCCTCCGGAACGAAGAGGGGAGCGAAGGCGAGCGGTTCGCTCCGCGTGAAGACGACGTCGTACTTGCGCTCTGTGATCCACGCGCGGAGGAGGCGCGCGGCGCGGAGTTCACGGATCGGTTGGCGAACGGACGGGAGTGTCAGTAGTGGCACCCGGGCGAGTCGCCCTGGAGGGTTCCACTCGAGAGAGCCTCCGTCGTCGCGTCCGATCACGTCGATCTCGTGACCGAGCGCCGAGAGTTCGTCGACCAGGTGCCGAACGTGAAGGGCATGTCCCTGCGCGAGGAGAGGATCGAGTCCTACCTGGAAGAGGATCTTCACGTTCGGGAGTTCCTCAGGGCCCATACCGACGGAGCGCACCGCGGATCGCGCGGATGCCGCACGATAGCACGGTCCATCGGATCGGACTCCCCGCCCACGACCGAAATGAAGATCAGGCCGCTTCGAGCGTCCTCACGCGTTCGAGCCAGCGCTGGGCTTCTTCGTACTTCGGATTGAGTTCGAGCGCTCTCTCCAGCGCGGCCGTAGCGGGCTGGAGTCGTCCTGCGCGAGCGTGGAGGACGCCGATCCGGAAGTGGAGGTCCGGATACTGAGGACGGAGTGCGACGGCACCCTCGAGCTTCTCGAGCGCGGTAGCGGCGTCGAGCGTGTCGAACGCCTCGAGGGCGAGCCGTACCATCTCTGCCACCTGTTCCCGAGCTTCGAGCTCCTCGGCGATGCGTGACATCACGGCGTCTCGAATGGGGGCGAGTCCGGCACCATCCGTTGCGGCGGAATCGCTGACGAGCGCCGTCCATCCTTCGGGGAGCTCGAGTCCGTCGGAGACCAAGCGTTCGAGATCCTCTCGGACGGAGAGCCCGCGCGAGAGACGGAGGCGGACACGGCGTGCCCGCGCCTCGAACAGTCCATCGTGGATGGCGAGTGCGGCGAGGTAGGCGTCTTCGGCTTCGTCCAGCTCGCCGAGTTCCTCGCGGATCCGCCCGAGCCGGAGCTGGAGGTCTGGATATCGGTAGCCGGCCTCGAGCGCGGCGATGAACGAGTCGCGTGCGCGGGAGAGGTTGCCCTCGTCCATCGCGCCCCAACCGATCTCGCAGTGGGACTCGGCCAGGTAGAAGCGGGCGAGCGACACCCTCGGGTCGTGGGTGTTCACCTCTCCCGAAAGCAACTCACCGAATGCAACGACAGCAGCCTCGTAGTGGCCCTCGTTGTAGAACTCTATGGCTCGACGGTATTGCGCTTCCCGTCCAGCCCGAAGCCAGCGGTCGACGAAGGACATGGGTATCTCCCCTCCCCCCGTCTATCGGCGACTTCTCCCGGGACCTTGCCCTCGTCTTCCGACACCGGCAATCGACTGTGGGACAGCCGATTGCCGCACGGACTCGAGCCGAAGTCAGTCCATCCGCTTGCGCAGGTAGGTCGGGACGTCGAGCGGACGCCGCTTGGTCGACGGCCGGTCGAGCTCCTCGGCGTCGGTGAACTCCGGATCCGAAGATGCCCAACGCGACTTCCTGAGTCCCGGGTCCGAGGTGTCACGGTCCTTGGGAAGGAAGAGCTCCGATTCGAGACCCGAGGCGCCGAACGCGATCGAGTCCGCGGGTCCGCGCCGTTCCCGCTCCGGGAGCCGTCCCCCCTCGGCCGGACGGGCTGCTCGCCGGTCCTCGCCACGGGCGTCCCGTGGATCCGCGGGACGTTGCTGGCGTCCGTCACGACCGCCGCGGCCCTGTCCTTCGGAGACACGCGGGTCTGCGTTCCGGCCGGGACGGCTCGGATTGCCGCCACGGGATCCGCCCTCTTCGGCACGCGCGGCCTGCGCCTCTCTCTCGGGATTGCGGCCCTGCTCGACATAGCGACCCGACGCGGCTTCCCGAGGATCGCGCGTCCACGCCGCTCGCTCTGGGTCGCGGGAGCTCCGAACCTCTTCGCGCCCTCCCCGCTGTGCGGATGTCTCGTCGCGATCGCGGCCGTAGTCCTGGTTCCGGTCGTAGTCCTGATCGCGTCCCGAACCTCTACCGTCCGCAGGGACGGGGCGCTCCATCCGGTCGGACGGCATCCGGTCGAACTCGGGATCGTGAGCCTCTGCGCCGCTCACACCGGCCATCCGGTCCTCGGGACGTCGGTGCGCTTCGTGGGCGAACTCGCGAGACCGGCCGTCGCGGCCCTCGCCTCCCCGTCCATGATCCGCGATGACGTCGTCATCGTGCCGATCCCAACCGCTATCGTCCCGCGGGTAGCCGTCTCCGTTCCCTTCACGGGACGTCAGCTCGTCTTCCGCGAGCACGTCCGACCACTCCTCGGCCTCGATCGCGCGCGGATCGTCGGCATCGGTCCCGTTCCCGTGAGACGCCGCGGCGTGACCGCGAGCCGCTTCCGCACGGGTCGGCTGCTGCGTCCGAACGTCCGCCGTCTCGGCCGCCTTCACTTCGGGGAATCCGGTCGCGACGAGCGTGACCCGGATCTCGTCCTCCATGTTCGGATCGACGACCGCGCCCCAGAAGACGTCGGCTTCCTCGCCCACCTGATCGGAGACGAACTGCGCCGCTTGGGCCGCTTCGTGGAAGCCCATGCCCGGACCACCCTGGATGTTGACGAGGACGGCCTCGGCCCCGCCGATGGCGAGGTCTTCGAGGAGAGGCGAGCTGACCGCCTTCTGCGCGGCCTCGAGCGCGCGGCCGTCGCCTGCTGCGGTTCCCGAACCGAGGAGCGCATTGCCACGCCCGCGCATCACGGTGCGGACGTCGGCGAAGTCGAGGTTGATGATTCCGTGTCCCATGATGAGGTCGCTGATTCCGCGCGTGGCCTGGAGGAGAACGTCGTCGGCCATGAGGAGCGCGTCGTCGAAGCTGGTGCCCGGAGCAACGATCTGCATCAGCTTGTCGTTCGGAATCGCGATGAGGGTATCGACCTGTTCGGCCAGTGCTTCGAGCCCCCGCTTGGCCCGGCCCAGCTTCTTCTTGCCCTCGAAGGAGAACGGCTTCGTCACGATCCCGACGGTGAGGACGCCGAGCTCGCGCGCGATCCGCGCGATGACCGGCGCAGCGCCGGTGCCGGTTCCACCACCCATCCCTGCGGTGATGAAGACCATGTCCGCGCCTTCGATGATCGCCTCGATCTCGGCAGCATCTTCTTCGGCCGAGAGACGGCCGACCTCAGGGTCGCCGCCCGCACCGAGCCCTCGGGTCGTGTTCTTTCCGATCGGCAGCCGGTTGTGACACGGCGAGAGCTCCAATGCCTGGAGATCGGTGTTGCTGACCCAGAACTCGACGTCCTTGAGACCGGCCTGGATCATCCGGTTGACTGCGTTGGACCCACCGCCCCCGACTCCGAAGACCTTGAGTAGGGCTGGGGAACCTCCGCTTTCCACGATCTCCAACATGAGCGTCTCCTCCGATGCAGGCCGCGCCCTCCGTGGCGAGGCTTCGAACACAATGTCGTATTGGTGAGGATGCGAGGACTTCATGGCGGGCGTCCCTCGTATCTTGTCTAACTATGTCATGTCTCCGTAGGGCTCGGCCACCTTCGTCCCGCCTGCGGCCCGATTCTCAGGTGACCCTGGTGTCGGCAAACGCCTCGTGCCTCTCACGAGAACGCTGCGCGGATCCAATCCTTCACCGGCCGGGAGACCCGACCGAACACTCCACGACCACTCCGGCTCTCGTCCGGTGCTTCCGCGTAGCGCAAGAGCCCGATCGCGACGGAGAGACGGGGATCGAACGCGAGATCGCTCACTCCGGCCACCGCCTCGGACTGTCCGAGCCTCGTGGGGAGACCGAAGACTCGTTCGCACAGTTCGCGCGCATGCGGAAGGAGGGACGCGCCCCCCGTCAGCACGATGCCCCCGGCGAGAAGCTCGGGGTCGACGACACGTTCGACTTCGGCGCGGCAGAGGGAGAGCACTTCCTCGACCCGCGCCTCGATGATCTCGGCGATCTCGCGCGCGGGAACGGAACGCCCCTCGCGGCCGCCGACTCCCGGGACCGGCACGGCGCCGTCGCCTGCCCGCGAGACGAGCGCGACTCCGTGACGAACCTTGATCCGTTCTGCTTCTTCGAGCGGGGTGCGCAGCCCGATCGCGAGATCGTGACTGACGGCACGCCCGCCGTAACCGATCGCGGCGGTGTGACGGACGGCGCCGCGTTCGAAGACGGCGAGGTCGGTCTTACCGCCGCCCATGTCGAGCAGGAGTGCGCCGAGCCCGCGTTCGTCTTCGGTCATGACCGCTTCGGCCGCGGCGAGCGGTTGGAGGATCAGGTTCTCGACCTTCACCCCCGCGCGGTCGATCGCGCGGAGCACGTTCTGCATCGCCGTCGACTGGACCGTGACCATATGCACTTCGGCTTCGAGGCGGACGCCGGTCATCCCGATCGGGTCCCCGATGCCGCGTTGCTCGTCCAC
Source organism: Candidatus Eiseniibacteriota bacterium (assembly GCA_020633975.1). Classification (GTDB taxonomy): domain Bacteria; phylum Eisenbacteria; class RBG-16-71-46; order CAIMUX01; family CAIMUX01; genus JACKCR01. The sequence continues at coordinate 10,100 of JACKCR010000005.1, forward strand.
CGTGAAGTCCCGCGGGAGGACGTGGAGTAGCTCCCGGTCCCCGGGAATGGCGACGGCTCGCGCCGCTTCGAGCACCCGGTCGACGTCGGCCTGGGTGATCTCGCGATCCTTGCGTGCGACTCCGATCACTCCGGACGAGTTGAGGGAACGGACGTGCTCACCCGAGATTCCGGCCACGACCTGCTTCGCGCCCACGCCGGCCATCTTCTCGGCCTGCTCCACCGACGCATGGATGGCGGAGATGGTCGCGTCGAGACCGACGACCATTCCTCGCTCCACTCCTTCGCAAGGCTGGTCTCCCACTCCGAGGACGGTGAGTCCTCCCCCGGACTGGACCTCCGCGACCACGGTGAAGACCTTGGTCGTCCCGATGTCGAGGCTCGCTGCGATGCGCGATGTCATGTCCGTCCTCCTCGGTCGCCGTCCACGGATCGATCCGTTTCCTCTTCCGACGACCGGCGAACGCCGGTCCGATCTCCTGGAGTTCCGGTCTTCGCGTCCCCGGTCCCGATGGCGCCCCGACCTTCGAGCCCGTCTCCCGCCTCCGCGTCCTTGAGTCTGTACCACTCTTCCTCTGGTACGCGCACTACGATCCGGTCCCGGAAGCGAAGGTCGAGGACGGCGTCGGTGCCGAGCCCTCGCTCTGCGAGGTCGCCGAGCACGAGGGGGATCCTGGACCAGAGGTGGGCGTTGAGGTACGGGTCCCAGAGGACCACGCGCTTGGGGTCACGGAAGAAGACCCGGAAGCGCCGCTCTCCTTCGTACTGGACCTGCGAGATCTGCGTCCAGAGCTGCGTGTTCTCGTTCCGGACGCGCTGGAGCTGCTCCCAGTAGTCCCCGCTCCCGGGGAGTTCGAGCGTCCTCCCGGGAAGACCGGGATCGATCCCAGGAGCGCTGAGGCACGGCAGGTCGCTCGGGTCGAGGCTCGCCACGGCGGCGAGCAGCGTTCCGTCTTCCGCTACGACGCGGGCCGGCTCGCCGAGCCAACGGAACATCGGAGTCCGCTCTGAAACGCGAACGACGAGCCCGCGCGGGAAGTGATAACGGATCGCGACATCGTCGACCCGTGGGTAGGCGTCGAGCACCGCATCCTGATCGGCGGTGAACGCGTGCCACCAAGAGACTCCCGGTTCGATTCCAAGTGCGGACAGCACCGGTTCACTCTCGACCGCGCGGTTGCCCACGACGCGAACGTTCTGTGCCGTCCAGAGTGGAGAACCGGAAACGAATCCATGGACCACGACCGCGATCGTGACGACCGCGAGACCGAGAAGGGTCCAGCGAAGACCATGGGACGACTCTCTCGGAGACGCGTCCCCGCGAGGAATGCTGAGTTCGGCGATCTCTTCGTCCTTCGGCGAGCGGAGTCGATCGATCGGACGTCGGGAGCGCCCGAGGTCGAGCGACTCGAACCGCTTCCGTACGGCCGGATCCACGTCCGGGAGAGGACGGCGCTTTCGCGTCGAGTAGAGATCGAACTGATCAGCCATGCGCCGCCTCCGTCCCATTCGGGAGGGGAACGAGTCGATCGAGCACCTGCGTTCCCCAGCGCGACACGGAGCCCGCACCGAGGGTGAGGAAGACGTCGCCCGAGCGCAGGATCTCAGGAAGCGTGCAGAGAACGTCCGCTTCGGTCGCCACGTGGATCGCGTCTACGTCGCGAAGAGAACGGAGCGGCCCTTCGATGAGCGACGTGTCGACGCCGGGAATCGGCTTCTCGCCGCCCGGGTAGATGTCGGTGAGGCAGAGCACGTCGACCTTCGCGAGCACCTCGGCGAACTCCCGCGCCAACGCCTGCGTCCGCGTATAGCGATGTGGCTGGAAGAGCACGACGAGACGCCGGTCCGGATAGACCGAGCGCGCCGCGGAGAGCGCGGCCGCGATCTCGGTCGGATGGTGACCGTAGTCGTCCACCCGCACGACTCCTCCGACCTCCGGATAGACCTCGAAGCGTCGACCGACGCCCGCGAATCCATCGAGCGCGTCGAGACACTTCTCCGGCTGGATCCCGACTTCGAGCCCGACCGCGATGCTTGCGAGCGCGTTGAGAACGTTGTGACGCCCCGGCAGCGAAACGTGAGCACGTCCGAGCGACTCCCCCGCGCTCACGACGCGGAAGCTCTGTCCGAGGCCGTCCACTTGCAGCTCGGTCGCGCGGAGTCGGTTGTCTTCACCGAATCCGTAGGTGAGGACACGCTTCCGCATCTGCGGAAGGATCGCGCGAACGTTCGGGTCGTCGCCGCACACGACCGCGAGGCCGTAGAACGGAACGCGACGCATGAACTTCGCGAACGCTTTGCGGACGTGGAGAAGACTCTTGTAGTGATCGAGGTGTTCGCGGTCGATGTTCGTGATCACCGCGATGCGCGGCGAGAGGTCGAGGAAAGAACCATCGCTCTCGTCCGCCTCGGCGACGAGATAGTCGCCTTTCCCCACCGACGCGTTGCTCCCGATCTTCTTGAGCTGACCTCCGACGATGACGGTCGGTTCGAGCCCTGCCCGATCGAGGATGTGTCCGACGAGCGAAGTCGTGGTCGTCTTTCCGTGGGATCCTGCCACCGCGATGCCGCGGCGGAGGCGCATGATCTCCGCGAGCATCTCGCCGCGACCGAGCACGGCGATGCCGCGCGCCCTGGCCCGCCGACGTTCCGGATTGCTCGCGCCGATCGCCGAGGAGTGCACGACGAGATCGACTTCATCGACGTTCTCCGCCCGGTGGCCCAAGACGACGTGCGCGCCGAGTCGCTCCAGACGCTCCGTCACCTCGGACCGGGAGAGGTCCGAACCGCTCACCCGGTAGCCCATGGTGAGAAGCACCTCGGCGAGCCCGCTCATTCCGGTGCCGCCGATCCCGACGAAGTGGATCCGTTCTACTTGCGCCGGACTCACGACTCACCCTCCGTCGCCCCACTCTTGCCACCGTTCCCGGGAGATCCGCCGTCGCCGGAGCCACCGCGCGCACCACCTCCGGATCCTTCGCCGCCGTTCGACGCTCCCGCCGAGCGGGCGCGCGACTCTCCGGATCCGCGCCTCCGCCGCCGACGACGGCTCGCGCCCGAGTTCCGGGAGCTGGTGGCCGGTGCGCCCTCGGCGCCGGGAGTCGTGACGACCGCGGCCGCCTCTCCCGCACCGGAATCGACCTCCGCTGCTGCGCTGACGGCGCTCTCGGTCTGCCGCCCATTCGGACGCGCCTCGCCCGCGTTCGCGCCTCCACGGCGTCCGCGGTCGCGGCGCTCGCCGCCTCCACCCTCCTGGGTGCGCCGACCGCTGGGCCGTCCGCCGTCCCGTCCCGCGGAGTCGCTGCGCCCCCGCCGGCCGTCCTGGCGTTGGTCGGAGCGGCCGTCCGGCCTTCCATCACGTCCCCCACCTGGGCCCGTGCGCGGACCACCGGGACGCTCGCGTCGTCCCCGGTCGGGACCGCGTCCGGAACGACCGCGATCTTCGCGTTCGTCCTCGGCTGCCGCGAGATCCACCGCACCGCCGAAGCCGAGGAGAGCGCGCGCAATCTCCTCGGTCGCATCGGGCCGCGCGAGGCGTCTCGCGTTCATCGACATCTTCCGCAGCTCCACGTGGTCTTCGAGGAGCGTGACGATCTGATCGTGCAGGTCCTTCCCCGAGAGGAACCGGTCCTCGATCACGATCGCGGCGCCCCCTTCCCGGAGTTGGTCCGCGTTGAGGAGCTGGTGGTTGTCCATCGCGTGCGGATAGGGCACGAGCACGGACGGAAGTCCGCACGCCTCGAGCTCCGAGATGGTCATTGCGCCAGCCCGCGCGACGACGAGATCTGCAACCGCGTATGCGTCGCCCATGTTCGGGATGAACCGGCGCACCCAACTCTTGGCCGGCTGCTCCCGGCACCGCTCGACCATCCACTCGTGGTCGCGCTGTCCGGACTGGATGAGGAACTGCACGTCCTCGCGCTCGCCGAAGTAACCGAGCGCGTCGACCATCGCCTGGTTGATCGAGTGTGCACCCTGGCTGCCGCCGAGAACCAAGACCGTCTTCCGTCCTTCCTCGAGACGGAACTGACGGATCGCCCGAGGCCGCGAACCGTTCACCACCTGTTCACGGAGCGGATTGCCGGAAAGGCGGAGGTGATCGCGCCGAGGGAAGAAACGCCGCGCGCTCGAGAACCCGAGGAAGACGCGTTCCGCCTTCCGAGAGGCGAACCGGTTGGCCCGTCCGGGAACGCTGTTCTGCTCGTGGAGAACGATCGGGATCCGCGCGAGCCAGGACGCGAAGACGACCGGAGCCGACGCGTAGCCTCCCGTGGAGAAGACGACGTCCGGCGCGAACTCGCCGAGGATGGTCCGCGCCACCCGCACCGCCTTGACCCCTGCAGACATCGCTTTGAACAGCTGCGGACTGGGCTTGCGCGGGAAGCCGACCGACTCGAGTCCGCGGAAACCGTATCCGGCTTCCGGAACCTCGCGGCTCTCCATGCCTCGGTTCGAACCGACGAACAGGATGTTGTCCGCACCGAGCTTCGGCTTGAGTGCGTCGGCGACGGCAAGCGCCGGATAGAGATGTCCTCCGGTGCCGCCACCGGTGATGAGGATCTTCACATGGCCCTCGATGGCCTCCTCATGATGTTCGGCGCAGTGCGGATCGGAACGGCACGGGGTCTGACCGAGCGCGAGATCGAGAGAAGGATCCCGACGGCGGCCAGGTTGACCATGAGGGAACTCCCGCCGTGGCTGATGAACGGAAGCGGAACGCCAGTGACGGGCCCGAGCCCGAGCACGACGAACGCGTGGAGGAACACGTTCACTGCCAAGTTGAGGGTGATCCCGGCAGCCAAGAGCTGCGAGAACGGATCGCTCGCGAGGCGGGCGATCCTGAGACCCCGGTAGATGACGACTCCGAACAGCGTGAACAACACGAGCATGCCTATGAAACCCAGTTCCTCCCCGATCACCGCGAGGATGAAGTCGGTATGGGGGAACGGTAGGTAGAGATACTTCTGCAGACCTTCTCCCAGCCCCTTGCCGAAGAACCCACCGGATCCCACGGCGATGAGGGACTGCTGTACCTGATAAGACGACGCGCCACCGCTCTGGTGGACCCAGAACTGGCGAACGCGCTCGAGCTGGTACGGCTCGAGCAACAAGACGCCGATTGCGCCGGGCAACGCAGCGAGCGCAAGCCGGTAGACCGGCTGCCCCGCGAGGAACAGAAGCCCGAAACCCAACATCACGATCAGTGCGGCCGAGGAAAGGTTCGGCTGAACGAGCACAAGTCCCGCCGTCACGAAGATGGCGGCCAGCGGCCAGCTGAGTCCTTTCCAGCCGCTCTCGGCCCACCGTTCCCTGTGGGCCACGAAAGATGCGAGGAAGAGCACGAGTGCGACGCGTGCGAACTCCGCGGGCTGGGCCGAAAACGGGCCCAGATCGAGGAAACGCCTCGTCCCTCTTCCGCCGGTCGAGAGGCCGGGCAACATCACGAGGACGAGTCCAACCAAGACGATGCCCAAGGCCAGCCACGCCAGCCGTCCCCGGAAGTGGAAGTGGGAGATGCGAGAAAGCGCCGCGAGCGCGATCCATCCCAACGCCAGTTTCGGAAGGAACGACCGAACGTAGGCCGTCTGCGAGCTGGCCTCGACCATGGCCAGGATCGCGCTGGAAGAATAGACCATGAGGACACCGAGGAGACAGAGGAAGATCACGGCAGCCAGGAGGATGGAGTCCATCCGGCGGTCTTTCATTGGGCCCCTCCCCGGGCGGTCGCCCGAGCGTTGACGAGGGCCCGGAACTGGTCCCCCCTGTCCTCGAAGTCATGGAACATATCGAAGCTCGCGCACCCTGGCGAGAGGAGGATCCGGTCCCCCGGCGCGGAGAGGGCGAGGGCCTGGTCGAGGGCGTCGGCCAAGCTCCCGGCGCGGTGGATTTCCGCTCCGTGCCAGGCCTCGGCCAACGCGTCCGCGGACTCGCCGATCAGATGTACGCTAAGGGTCCGCGCCCGGACCTCTGCCGCCAAGGGACGGAAGTCCTGTCCCTTCCCCACCCCACCTGCGATGAGCCGGACCGGCTCCGGAAACGCAGCCAGGGCGACTTCGAGCGAGCCGACGTTCGTCGCCTTCGAGTCGTTGATGCACACGACACCGTCGACGACGCCGACCTGCTCCAGCCGGTGCGAGAGCCCGGGGAAGGTCCGGAGGGAGCGAACGATCGCGTCCACCGGAACTTCCGCCGATGCGGCCGTCGCCGCCGCCGCCATCGCGTTCTGGACGTTGTGCTCACCGGGGAGCGCGAGTTCGGAGACGGGAAGGAGCGGCACGGGCGCGGCACCACCCAGTCGCAGCTCCAGCTGACCCGAACGGACGAACACACCTGCGGGCGCGTCGGGCCGACCTGCATGCGCCGGCATCGTTCCGGCTTGGACTTCCACCGCCTTCCTTGCGGGCACCGCAGGCGTCGTCACGCCTTCGTCCGTTCGCATCGGCGCCTCGTCCGAGAGCCGCCCCGTGCGAAGCACGCGCGCGGAGACGGCGCCCGCGATCGCATCGAGGTTCGCGTCGCCTCCCAGAACGGCCACATCGGACGCCGTCTGGTTTCGGAAGATCCGCATCTTCGCCGCGCCATAGGCCTCGAGCGTTCCGTGTCGGTCGAGATGGTCCGGCGTCAGGTTGAGTAGCGTCGCCACCTTGGGGTGGAACGTGAGCGTGTCCTCGAGCTGGAAACTCGACACTTCGACGACGAACTCCGCGTCCGGAGCCCTTAGGACAGCCTCGGCGAAGGCGTGGCCGATGTTGCCGGCCACCTCGACCTTCCGGCCGGCCTCCATGAGCATGTGGCCGACCCAAGCCGTAGTCGTCGACTTCCCGTTCGTACCTGTGATCGCATAGATCGGGCCGTCCGCTGCGAGGAACGCGATCTCGAGCTCGCCCACGATCGGCACGCCCGCGGCTCTCGCCGCACCCAGAAACGGAATCTCGGGCCGCACACCGGGCGACTTGACGATGAGGTCCACGCCGCCGAGATCCGCAGGATCGTGCGGACCAAGTCTCAACGACGCGCCCTGCGCGACGAGTTCCGAGAGCTGCTCTCCCTCGACGCCTTCCGGACGTTCCAGGCCGAGGAGACGGAGAGACGCACCGCGCTGCAGAAGGAGACGTGCCGCTGCGAGCCCGGACCGCGCGAGTCCGAGCACGAGCACGAGCGGCTCGGAACGCGTCGGAAGACCGAGAGCCGAAAGCGGCCAGCCCTCTCTGGGGAAGGTGTTCACCACTCGACCTCCGTCACTGCAGCTTGATGGTGCTGAGGGTGACGAGCGCGAGCAGGATCCCGAGGATCCAGAACCGGACCACGACCTGGTTCTCGTGCCAACCCGATAACTCGAAGTGGTGGTGGATCGGCGCCATCTTGAACACGCGTTTCCCGCTGAGCCGGAACGAGAGCACCTGGATCATCACCGAGAGCGTGGTCATGACGAAGATGCCACCGAGGACGACGAGGAGGAGCTCACGCTTCACCAAGATGGCGAGCACTCCGAGCGATCCGCCCAGAGCGAGGGAGCCGGTATCGCCCATGAACACTTCCGCCGGGTGGCAGTTGAACCAGAGAAAGCCGAGGGCGGCTCCCACGAGCGCGCCCGCATAGACTGCGAGTTCCCCGCTCTCCTCGAGAAACGGCATGTTGAGGTAGTTCGCGAAGATCACGTTGCCCGAGAGGTACGCGAGCGCGCCGAGCGCTGCTGCGGGCGGAATGGTGAGTCCGATCGCGAGCCCGTCGAGTCCGTCGCTCAAGTTCACCGCGTTGGAAGCACCGGTCACGACCAGAACGACGAGCGGAACGTAGAGCAGTCCGAAGTCGAGGAACGTCTCCTTGAGGAACGGGACACTCGTCCTGGTCGCGGGAACGTCCCCGAACGGACGGAAATAGAGGATGCCGAACCCCACACCGAGCCCGATCAGCACCTGGAAGACGAGCTTGTACCGTCCTTGTAGGCCGGACTTCACTTTCTTCACGACACGGAGATAGTCATCGAGGAATCCGGTGAGGCCGAGTCCGACGGTGGTGAAGATGAGCAGCCAGATCGAGCTGTTCGTCAGGTTCGCCCAGAGCAGAGTCGGCACGACCGTCGAGACGAGGATGAGGATTCCACCCATCGTCGGCGTGCCCTGCTTCTTCTGGTGGCTCTGCGGCCCTTCCTCACGAATCTGCTGCCCGAGCTTCAGCCTCCGGAGCCGTTCGATGATGTACGGCCCGAAGAGGAACGAGATGAGGAGCGCAGTGATCGTCGCGTACGCCGTACGAAACGTGATGTACCGAAACACGTTCAGTACCGTGAAGTCGTCGGAGAGGGGAAACAGGAGGTGATAGAGCATCGGTGTCACTCCTCCCCTGGATCGAGGGGGCCGGGGACGGGTCTCTCGAGGATCCGTTCGAGGGCCAGCCGGCGAGATGCTTTCAGAAGGACCAAGTCACCTTCCTCCAGCGTGTCGGCCAGCCAGGTGGAGGCCTCTTCCCGCATAGCCCTCCACACAACGTGACCCGCCCCCGGTAGCTGTTCCGCCTCCTCTGCGATCTCGGCCAGAGCTGGGCCGATGAGGAGGACGAGATCGATGTCTTGGATCCCGCGCACGAGTTCACGGTGGATCGCCTCGGTCTCCGCGCCGAGCTCCGAGAGCTCGCCCAGGACGAGGATCTTCCGACCGTCGTGGTGAAGGGATCCCAGGAATTCGATGGCGAGCCGAGTCGACTCCGGGCTCGCGTTGTAGCAGTCGACGATCGCGGTCACCGGCCCCCACGGGCGCGGCTCCATCCGCATCGGCTCGGCGCGGAGTGACTCGAGACGAGGTGCAAGCGCACGCACGTCGAGGCCGAGCGCATCCACCGTTGCGAGTGCGCCGAGAATCGAGAGCACCGGGCCCGGCCCGAGAAGCGCGAGGCGGAGCGGCCCTGTCTTCTCCGTGGTGAGCGTGGTTCCCGTGGCTTCGTAGACGACGTCGGCAGTCGGCTTCCAGTCCGCATCCGGATCGAACCCGAACGTGATCCGGCGACGAGCCGCGATCGATTCGGGAAGCCTCGATAGCACCCACGGATCGTGCGGCAGAACGAGGACGGCGTCGTCCGGGAGCCCGTCCGCGATCTCGAGCTTCGCGTGCAGGATCGCTTCGCGCGAGCCCAAGTAGCCGATATGCGCCCGCCCCACGGACGTGATGAGCGCGACGTCCGGACGAGCGAGTCTCGAGAGCTCCGAGATCTCTCCCGCGTGGTTCATCCCCATCTCGATCACCGCGAACTCGTGGTCCGCGTCGAGACCGAGCAACGTCCAGGGAACCCCGATGTGGTTGTTCCGATTGCCCGGCGTCGCCCACACGTCCCCGGCGCCGCGCAGGAGTTCGGCGAGCGCGTTCTTCGCCGTCGTCTTGCCGCTGGACCCAGTGATTGCAACGAGCGCCGTTCCGGTCCATTGACTGCGGTGATTCGCGCCCCATCGCTGCCAGCCTGCCAACGTGTCGCCGACTTCGATGCGAGGGGCGTCACTCGCCGCACCGCTCACGCGGTCGACGAAGAGCGCAGCTGCGCCAGCTTCCAGTGCGGCATCGAGATGATCGTGCGCGTCGTGCGTCTCTCCGCGTAGGGCGACGAAGAGGTCACCGGAACGAAGCGTCCGCGTATCGGTCGACACGGATCCGTAGGCGACGCGGGTCTCCGGACCTACGGCCGCCTGACCTGCCGTATCCAGGCCCAAGGCCGCCTGACCTGCCGTATCCGGACTTGCAGGTCGAGACGAGCCGGGAACGAAGCGTCCCTCCGCGAGGCGCGCGATCTCCTCGAGACTCCAGCTCGCCGTGCTCGGCGTGCTCGGGGTCATGGCGGCGGCCGGGCTCATCGTGGGTCCTCCGGTGGAGTCCACTCGCCCGTGCGCTCTCCGCGCTCGTCGAGCATCATCGCGGCGACTTCGCGATCGTCGAACGGGACGACCCGGTCGGCGAAGATCTGCACCGTCTCGTGCCCCTTGCCGGCGAGGAAGACCGCGTCGTCATCCTTCGCCAGGTTGATCGCGAAACGGATGGCCGCTTCTCGGCCAGGCTGATCGATCGCGCTCGCCCCGGTCGAACGAGTCCCTTCGTGGATCTCGTTCCGGATCGCGGCGGGCGGTTCGCCGCGAGGATTGTCGTCCGTCACGATGATGAGGTCCGCGACGAAGGTGGCGACGCGCCCCATCTCGTACCGCTTGCCCTGATCCCGGTCCCCGCCGCAGCCGAAGACGAGGAGGATCCGTCCCTTTACGAACGGCCGAAGGCTCTCGACAGAACGTAGGAGTGCATCGGGAGTGTGCGCGTAGTCGACGACGACCGGGAACGGCTGACCTCGTTCGACCCGCTCCATCCGCCCCGGGATCCCGTTCAAGTTCTCGAGGCCGTTCGCGATCACGTCCTCGTCCAACCCGAGGGAGCGTCCTACCGCGAATGCGGCGAGGAGATTGCTGACCTGGAACATCCCGAGCAGGCGGGTCCGGATCTCGGTCGTCCCGCGGGGGTGCGCGACCGTGAGCGCGAGCCCGGACGGAACGGACTCGACCTCAGTCGCGCGGTAGTCCACCCCCTCGGCGCGCCCGTAGCTCAGGATCCGGTCGGTGCTGCCCTCGAGGATGCGGGTCAGATGCTCGTCGTCAGCGTTCACGATCGCCGTAGCGATCGGCTCGTCCGTTCCCCGTTCCTCCCGGCGGAAGAGAAGGCTCTTCGCGCCAGCATACTCGTCCATCGATCCGTGGAAGTCGAGATGGTCCTGCGTGAGGTTCGTGAACACAACTGTGTGAAAGCGAGTGTTGTACGTCCGCCGCTGCTGGAGGCCGTGCGAAGACACCTCGACGGCCGCAACGTCGGTGCCGAGATCGCGCAGCTCCGCGAGCTCACGCTGGAAGTCCGGAGCTTCGGGAGTGGTGAACGGTTGCGCCCTGAGCCGTCCCGGTGAACCGACCCCGAGAGTGCCGAGCACGGCGCCGTCGAGCCCCGCCGAAGCGACCATGGACTGCACCATCCACGTCACGGACGACTTCCCGTTGGTTCCGGTGACGCCGACCACGCGCATGTCCCGCGAGGGGTGGCCGTACCAGGTGGAGGCGAGAATGGCGAGAGCCTTGCGGCTGTCGTCGACCCGGAGGTAGTGCGAGACGCCTTCGATCGTAGGACGTTCGCCGACGACGAGAGCTGCACCTGCCGAGACGGCGCGATCCGCCATGTCGTGTCCGTCGACCTTCTGGCCACGAACACAGACGAACACTCCGCCCGCCGTGACGCGACGGTTGTCGTGGTGGATCCCGGTGACGACGACGTCATCTCCGGGCCACACGCCGACGGGGCGCGGATTCACCGGAGAGAGTTCCAGACGCAAACTCCCCAGCGACACGTTCCTCGACCTCACGGAACTCCTTCCAGGCCTGCGAGCCGTCGGGGCTGAGACGAAGCTGGCAGGGCGTGCCCACGGGGACCGGTTCGCCCGGCGCCGGAGACTGCCACACGACCCAACCTTCGCCCTCGAGCTGGGGTTCCGGAGAGAACGTCTCGATCCGGAGCCACGCGTCGCGGAGGGAGAGGCCCGTCAGATCCGGCATCGTCCCTTCCACGGTTCCTTCATCCATCATGAGCGTGACGATCCCGCCGGGCAGGAGCCGAGCACCGACCGGAGGACGGCATGCGATCACGCGATCTCCTTCCCCCTCGAAGCGTGGCATGAGCCCACACTCCTGCACGACACGGCGTGCGGAAGGAGCGGTCAACCCGAGGACTTCCGGAACCGCACGGCGCGCTCCCTCCTCGTCGGTTGGACCGGGGGCGGACACAGAGGCAAGTGCCCCGTGTCCGCCCACGAGCGGACGAACGTCCGCCAAGATCCTGGAGAAGACCGGAGCGGACACGCTCCCTCCATAGATGCTGCCGCGCGGCTCGTCGAGCACGACTACGCAAAGTACTTCCGGATCGTCCCAAGGGGCAAAGCCGACGAAAGAGGCGACGTAGCGTTCCTTGCTGTACCGCCCCAATTCCTTCACGTACTTCTGCGCGGTTCCGGTCTTCCCCGCCACTCCGAACCCTTCGACTTCCGCCGCGTTTCCCGTTCCCTCGGTAACGACGCCGCGAAGGATCGTCCTCATCGCCGCGGCTACCGCCGGACGCATGACCCGCCTCACCGCCTCAGGCTCGCGTCGTTCCATGACGCTTCCGTCGGCCGCGTGGGTCTCTTGGACGAGAAGTGGCTTCATCAACAGTCCGTCATTCGCGATCGCCCCGTACGCCATCGCGAGCTGGATCCCGGTGCACGAGATCTCCTGCCCGAACGCTTGCGTAACGAGGGACCGAAGCGACCACGCGGAAGGTTCGGGGATCCGTCCCCGCCCCTCACCCGGAAGTTCGACTTCCGAGTTCAGTCCGAACCCGAAGGCTTTTTCCATTCGGTAAAAACCTTCCGCGCCGACCCGCTCGGCGATGAGCCCCGCTCCGATGTTCGAAGACTTGGCCATCACCTCCCATGCGGGAACGATCCCGCAGGGGTGGTCGTCGCGGATCGGACGACCACCAGGAACTTCACGAACGCCATCCATGCAATCGATCCGCTCCTCCGAAGCGAGACGCCCCGCTTCGAAGGCAGCAGCAAAGGGCACGACCTTGTAGATCGAACCGGGCTCGAATGCATCGGTGACCGCGCGCATCTTGAGATTCGCTTCGGTCCAGGTGTCGAGGTCATGCGGATTCGGAGCCGGCAGCGAGACCATGGCAAGGACCTCGCCCGTACTCGGCCGCGTCACGATCGCGAACCCCGAGGTGGCCTCTTGCGTCTCGACGGCGTGCGCGAGATGCGCGTGCGCGATCTCCTGGATCTTGCTGTCGATCGCGAGGACGATGTCGCCGCCCCGCTCGGGCTCCTGCAATACGTAGGTCTCGAGCCCCTCGTAGCGCTTCTCGAATCGATCGGAGACTTCGAGCACGAGACCACCCGTTCCTTCGAGGTGACTCTTGTACTCGGATTCGAGGCCGCCAAGGGCCGCGTCGTCACGGTTGATCAAGCCGACGAGAGAGCTCGCAGCCTCTCCCAGTCGGTAGACCCGCTTCGCTTCCACCCGTGCATCGAGCTCGGGAAAGCGCGCGGTCAGTTCATCGACGGTCTCCTCCGGAATCAGGGCCTGGCTGAGCCAGAGGAAGCGCCGCTCGGAGTTCTCCCGCAGCTTTCGTTCGAACTCACGGGCCGATCCGAGACCGGCGTCGTCGAGAGCGCGGGCGAGAGCTGCGGGATCCTCACAAAGCGAAGGATCGACGGCGAGCGAACGGTTGGAGACGGTTTGCGCGAGCTTCGTTCCATCGGACGCGAGGATCGACCCCCGCTCCGCGGTCAGCGTGCGAGTACTGCCTTGGCGCTGGATCGCGACTTGGTCCCAGGTGTCGTGATCGAGCACCTGGAGCTGGAAGGCGCGCGCCATGACCACGACCCAGAGGGCGGCCACGAGGCCGCCCGCGAGGCCGAACCTAATGCGAGACGGAAGCACGCACCTGCTCCACGCTGCGCGTACCCGCGAGCGCTTCGGTCAGGACGAGCTGGGAGCCACGACGAAGATCCTGGACGAGGGCGTCCCGGAGCACGTTCTGTTCTCCCGTTTGTGCCGGCAGAGTAACGCTTGCGCGCGGTCCGTCGAGCTGGAGCCCAGCCTCGGAAGCCGGCCCTGCCAGCTGCGCGAACGTGCGCGACTCATCGAGCTGCGCCGAAGCGATCGAGATGTCCACGTTGAGCTGTTCGATCCGCTGCTCCAGTCGGTGCACCTCACTCACTTGATCTGCGACCTCGGTCGTGAGCCAAACCCGCCCGAAACCGCAGGCGAAGATGGCAACGACGGCGAGTGTCGTGAAGAACCGGCGCCGTGAACGCGAGCGGTCCTCGGCGAACGAGCGCGATACTCCCAATCGCGTCCGCATCGCCCTCATCTCGACCTGATTCATCCTTCCCCCCTCTTTCGCACCGCACGTAGTCGGGCGCTCCGCGCCCTGCGATTCTTCCCTACCTCCTCCCGCGTCGGTCCGATCGGGCGTCGCGTCAACGCTTCGAATGGGCCCTCCGGGGAGGTGACACCCTTCATCCAGCGCTTGAGCCGCTTCTCTTCGTGTCCCGCGTACGAGATGATGACGAAGCGTCCACCGGGCTGGAGCCAGTCGCCGATGCCGTCCAAGAGGCCTTCCAGTCGGGGCATCTCGTCGAGCACGACGACGCGGATCGCCTGGAAGATGCGCGAGAGTTCCCCCGCATCGACCTGCCGGTCGCGATCCCGGACCGTACGGACCAAGTCTCCTGTCGTTCGGATCGGTTCCGCGCGTCTCCGCTCCACGATGCGGCGGGCATAGAGACGCGCTCGACGCAGATCTCCGAACTCTTGGAATGTGTCGACGAGTGCGGCTTCGTCGACACGCAGGAGATACTCCGCGGCGCTGAAGGGAAGATCCGGATCGACGGCCATGTCGAGCGGAACGTCCTGTTGGTAGGACATCCCGGCTTCCGGACGAGCGAGGGTGTACGAGTTGAGACCGATGTCGGCGAGGATGCCGTCGAACCCTGAGATGCCCTCGGCAGCGAGGACCCCGTCGAGTTTGGCGTAGTTGCCTCGGTGAAACCGGACCCGTGCATCTTCGTTTCCCAACCGCCCGCGGGCGATCTCCAGTGCAACGGGGTCCTGGTCCAGGCAGATCAATCGACCGTTCGGCCCGATCCTCTCGAGGATGGCCTCAGCGTGTCCGCCGGTTCCGGTCGTGACGTCGGCATAGATGCCGTCTTCGCGGTCCAGAAGGTGTTCGAGCACCTCGTCGACCATGACCGGAACGTGCAGATCCGCCAAAAGGTAGGGACCCCGTTCTGAAAGGACGAGGTCGGCTGGGTCCGGGTCGCTCCGTTATTCACCCGAGGAGGTAATGTGGGCAGGGAGCCATCTTCCGTTATGAGCCCGAGAGCGTCTCGGAACACCAGCCAACCTCGAAATCGATACAGCGAATTACTCATCTTCTACAGAACACGACACCTCGTTGCGTCTACCGTGCGACCCGGTACCCGCACCGTACTCCGTTCCCCAACGAAGGACGGCCGAGAGCGGCGTGTCAGTTCGGGCAGGGCGTCCAGCTTCCCAAGAGGGATCCCCAGGACGTTCCACCCATCTCGTCGGACGAGGCGGGAACCGCGCTACTCCGGACGTCGCCGCCCGAAGTCCCGACCATCCCTTCGTCCATTCCAGCGTCGGACAAATCCCACTCCGTGCCGGCGAGCGCGAACCTCAAGATCTGCTCGCAGTACGGGTCGAGCCCCACGATCCGGATCGGAGGGAGGCTCATGTGGACCTCCCGCACGCGATCGACGAGCAGGCGAACGGCCCGGAAGTCGATGTGAGCGGTGTCCGTGAAATCCAAAGTGAGCTGGAGGCCCCCGCCGGTCCGCACGAGCCAGACCACGAGCTCGTCCACGTCTCCCTGCCCGACGCGGGCGGGAAGCGCATACCGTTCTGCCTTGTTTCCGATCGGTCCGGGGAGCATCATGCCTCCGTGTCTGGGGCGAAGAACGCCTCTGCCATCTCGTCGAGGGTGCGGCCGTCCTCGTCCTCTGCCGTCACGTGAGCGACGTAGCGCTCAGGGTTCCAAAGCTCGATGTGGTCGATGTTGCCCACGACGGTGACCGGAGCCTTACGCTCGAGCCCTGCGTGGTCGGTCTGGAGCTGGCTGAGCGGAATCCGCCCCTGGCCATCGAGTGTCTCCACCGAGGACCCGTAGAACAGCTGTCGCTGGAACTGACGGGCCTTCTTCTGGGAAAGGAACCGGCCGGTCTCCAGTCGCTTCATCAGCTGATTCATCTGATTCGCTGGGTAGACGAACACACAACCGTCCAAACCGTTGATGACCAACACTCTTTTGACATCGCCGCCCGGGAGCAGGTCCCGGAGACTCGAGGGGATTGCCAGGCGTCCCTTGTCGTCCAGATTTACGGTCTTCTGGCCGAGGAAGGGGATTGGGATTCCCTGAGCTTCGTTCTCCCCACTCATCCCCATTTCTCCCGCATCGTCCCCACGTGTGCTGGAAGATACGGTTGCAATTGGTGCTCGTCAAGCGGTCATACTCCTGCTTGGACAAAAAGGCACCAAAGCCTAGTGCCTTACTCGACAATCGGTTAGCCCCATCACGCTCAGTTTGTGGCACGGTTCTCCCAGCGAATCCTTACGGTTTCGTGGTGGTTCTTCCTTCCCCACCGCTCCCCCGCCTCCAGGGACCTCGGCAATGAGCTAGGTGGATGATCCTTAGCCGGACGCCACACAGGGCACGAACTAGCGTGCAGGTCACGTCTGGCGCACCGGCCACGCCTAGCGCGCGGGCCACGCCTGGTGTCGCAGCGGCCCATCCACGGGATGGTTCGAGTTCGTTCAAACGAGGGGTGGCAATCGCCTCGACGACTCGAACACCCGCCAAGACCCGGAATCCGGATCACGGAAGCGGAGTTCCTTCGCAAGGAGCCTGAGAGGCCCGTCGGAGGCGGGAACCGAGCGGCGGGACGGGTAGAGCGGGTCCCCGACGATCGGGAACCCGAGGGCCGCGAGGTGGAGTCGGATCTGATGAGGCCGCCCCGTCTCCGGGACGACCCGGAACCGCCAGACCCCGTCCGAGAGGCCTTCAGCGCGGTAGACGTCGGTCACGGAGAGCCCCCGCATCCGGGCACGGCCGCTACCACTCGGTACCTTGGACGGGCCGAAGAGAGGTCCCGTGGACCAACGGAACCCGTCGTCGTCACGCTCGATCTGGGACCGGAGGGTGACGAACGCCGGCGGCTCCGCCGTTCCCCTTCCCCACGCTTCGTACACCTTGTGCACGCGTCGCGAAGCGAAGAGACCCTGGTACCGAGCGCGGTCTTCCGGCGCTAACACGAAGAGCACGAGCCCGGCCGTGTCGCGGTCGATCCGATGCGCAGGGGTCGGTGCAGGGTGGTCGAGACGGAGACGGGCCTGGTGGAGGAGCGATCGTCTGACGTAGCGCCCGCTCGGGGTCACGGGGATGCCCGTCGGTTTGTCCAATACCGCGATCCGATCGTCGCGGTAGACGACCCGCACGTCACCGTCCGGTTCCGGCTCGTCTTCTACTTCCTTCACGTAGGCGAGACGCCTTCCGGCCACGAAGGAAGTCGTAGGAGTGATCGGCTCGCCGTCGTCCCATCTCACCCACCCTCGCGACATCCGCGAGACCCAGGTCGTCTCGTCGACCTGTGGAAACCTCGCGGTGAGGTGGGCGAGCACGGAACTCGCCGTACCATCGGTTCCGCCAGTGGGAAGCGTGTGGAACGACCATACTCCGAGCTGCGGCGCGGGCAACGCACCGGATGCAGCAAGGCCATCGGACGCGCGGGGATCAGACGACGCCATCTAGAAGCCGGGCGAGATCGCCCGCGAGCGTCCGGCGCTCGAACCGCTGCACCACTTCGGCACGGGGGCCGGCGGAGTCAGGACGGAGAAGCCGCTCGAGCCCCTCGGCAACCGACTCCGGGCGGCTCGGGTCGGCAACCCAGCCGGCGTCCAAGGAACGAACCAGGTTCGCGGCAGCGCCATCGGTCGGCACGACGGCGAGAATCGGCCGGCCCGAGCGGAAGTACTCGAAGATCTTGCCCGGGAGGATCAGTGAACCCCGCTCCGAGTCCTGCTCGAGAAGGAGCAGCACCCGCGCACGCAGGAGGGCGGCCACGGACTCCCGGTGCGGACAGCTCGGAGAGAACTCGACCATCGAGGAGAGCCCGGCCTCTGCCACCTTCTCCACATCGGCGTCGTAGTGACCGCCGAGGAAGAGCGTGCGCGCACTCTCGGCAGCATCGTTCCGTTCGAGGAAGATCCGGAGTCCCTGGAGATACGTTTCGAGCGGTCGCTCGGGGTTCAGCTGCCCGGCGTGGAGGATCGGACAGTCGCGGAGCGGAGCGTTCGGAAGTCCCGACGCATCCATCCATTCTGTTGCGTCTCGGAAGTCTCCCTCGTCGAACCCGTTCGTGATCGTCACGATCGAGTCGGGCCTGAGGGACGGAACGAGCTGGAGATAGTCTTGTCGCGTCGCGTCGGAGGTCACGACGACTCGGTTCGCCTCGCACAGCACGCTGCGCTCGAGCGATTGCTGAACGCGATGATGGAGTTCGGTCGGCGGCGCATAGGACATCCGTCTCGTCCACGGGTCCCGGAAGTCTGCGATCCACGGAAGTTGCTGCGAGCGGTGGAGCCAACGGCCGAGAAGATGTGTGCTGTCGGGAGACGACGTGGTGATGACGGCGTCGAATCTCTCAACCCTGAGCAGATCCCGCAGCACACGACGTGCGGGAACCGTCCAGCCGACGTACGCATCCGGAACGAGGAGAGCGCGTGAAACGGCGCGTAGCCCGCGAATGCGGGAGGCCGATCTCCGGGTGGAACGGCCACCGCCGCCGACGAATCGAGAGCCCCAATGGGGAGCCCGGACCACACGCACCGAAGGCGGCACCTCGCCCTCGAGAGAATCGTCGCGCAGCCAGTAGGACGCAGGTCCCGTGACTACGGTCGCGTCCCAGCCGAACTCGGGGAGGTAGCGTACGAACTTGAGCGTCCGCTGTACTCCGGCGCCGCCGAGCGGCGGGAAGAAGTACGCGATGTAGAGGAGACGGCGGCGCTCGCCGTCAGCGCGAGCAGGCGCCATCGAGCACCGCCACGCCCACCGACTCCAGATCACGCGGCCCTTGGACTCGTACGATGTAGAGACCAGGCGCCGCCGGTTCGCCGCCATCCGTCACGTCCCAGATCACGTCATCCGGAGTCACGTTCTCGAACCGAGAGAGAATCCTTCCGTCGAGATCCACGACGACTCCGCTGAGGAGCCCGCCCCCTCCGGAGAGACGAAGTCCATCCGTGCACCCGAGAACGAACGGATTGGGGAACGGCGCCGCCTTCTCGGCCGATCCCGCGTCGACCGTGCGGAGCGGAGTGAAGCTCGCGAGTCCGCGTGTGGTGCCGCACCAGACGGTGCGCTCATCGAGTGAGAGCGCAAGTGCCTCGATGTTCGGGTTCGGGAGGAGAGGAGCACGATACGTCGTGTACTCGTATCCGACGCCCGAAGCGCCAGGAGTCAGCCGCGTCAGTCCGCTGTCCCGCGTGCCGACCCATGCGCCGCCCGATTGATCGACCGCGAGTGCGGTGATCTCGGCATTGGGCAGCCCCGAACTCGCTCCCAAGTTCGTGAACGTTCCGTTGGACTCGTAGATCGAGATTCCCGCGGTCGTCCCGATCCAAGCTCTCCCGTCCGAGGCGATCTCGATCTGGCGAACACTGTCGCTCGCGATCCGATCCAAGGTCCCGGTGCTCTTGTAGATCGTGACGACGTCATCGCCGCCGATCCCCTGAGGGATCCCGTCGGAACCAAAGCTCCAGCGAACGAGGCCGGCGTCGAAGGTACCGACCCAGGCCACTCCGTTCGCGACCCGAATGGCCGTGATCTGATTGCTCGGAAACCCTACGTCCGCAGCGCCAAAGAGCTGAAAGGTACGCGAGGTGGGATCGACTCGATAGACGCCCTTGGACCGAGTCTCGTCCCCGTGGTTGGTTGCCCCCCAGAGGAACCCTTGCTCGTCGACGTCCAAGGTCCAGATCTCGCGAACGTCTTCGAGCGTGCGGTACTCGTCACCAACGAAGCTCTCCAACATGCAGTTCAGATCGCCCTCACCGCAACAACAGTGGGCGAGGAACACTTCGTCTCCAACCTGCTCGGTATTGAACGTCCAAGCTCCGAGCGCACCGTTCTGACCACCGTTGCGAAGCACCCAGCTGGCACCGTCGAAAGAGCCGACGAGCGGAGCGCGACTCCTCTCGGCGGTGGAGAACCAGAGCACACCGTCTTGCGACATTCGAAGGCTGCGGTAGAAGGCCCGGAGCGCCGGCCCCGGTACCTTCCGCTGCCGCCACGAAGCACCGTCCCATTCCCAGATCCCATCGAGTCGCTCGCCCACGTCGCTCGCACCCGCGACGACGAGCCCCGACTCGGTGACCGTGACCGACGTCGCCGGGAAGACATCCGTACCGAGGCGAGCCCAGCCCGACGCATCGCTCCATCGGAAGACGCCTCCCTGCGAACCGCTCGCAGCGAGGAGCACCGATCCCTCTCCCGGGAGGAAGTCGTTCACCACGATTGCGGACGGCAAGCCGAGACCGACCTCTACCCATTCGTCCCCGGTCCGGCGGATCACCCGTCCACCTCCTGCGGCGAGCAGGGCGTCCTCGTACGTGGCGAGCACCAGGATGTCGAACGGAGTAGCGACGGCGGTCCAACTTCCATCGGGATGCTGCACGACCAAGCCGTCGGCGGTCGCGATCCACAACTCGTCACCCACGAGCGCAAGGTCGAGGATGTCGAAGCTCGGGAGATCGCAGATATCGACACCTTCGAGGCAGGACGACCGGAGATCGCCGTCGACGAACGAAGAGTAGCCTTGCTCCGCCGCGACGAGCAGAACCTCTTGTCCCTCGTCGTCCGTCTGGATGTGGAGACGACGGATCCGATCACCCGGGATCGGCTCCAAGAGGCTCGTATAGGGAGCAAAGGACCGGGTATCGGGCGTGAAGATCGAGATTCCGACTCGCTCCGTGCCGAGCCAGACGTTTCCTCCTCCGTCGACCACGGCCGTCCGGAGTGAGTCGCTGAGCAGGCCGAGTGGCTCGCGGTTCCACTGCTCGTAGTCGTCGCTCGTCCAACGCACGAGGCCACCCGTGGTGGCGGCATAGACATCATCCCCCGAAGCGACGACGTCGCGAACGTCGTTTCCGTAGAGGTATGTCCGCCAGAGCCCGTCGGACTGTGCAAAGGCACGAATCGGCGCAAGGCAGAGCAAGAACAGCGTGAGCGTGGCGATCGAGAGTGACGGAATCATTCTGAGCGTACGGACGAGGCTCAAGACCGACCTCCTGAGAAGGGTGAGTGACCACGCAGAGCGTTCCAAGCGATCCGCATGTCCCCCGCACCCGACCATTCGTGGGGGTATCTCTGGTTCCATGTCGCCTGACGTCCTAGATCGGTGGCTTTGGGAAGCCACGGTCCCAGAACGCCCGGGAGAGCCGCCGGTGGGGCGGCGCGGTAGCCTTCGTCCAGTAGCTGCCACTCCTCTTCGGGGAAGGGATAGATGCCGACGAACGACAGATCGCCGGAAAGAACCCGGAGCCAGCTGGGATAGTAGCGCATCAGGGCTCGCCACGCCCCCCCCTCTGGGCCGACGTCGGCCCGGTACACGGAGAGAAGCAGACCGGAACGCCCGCGCAACCGGACGTGCTCGAGGACCTGCTTTCGGCCGAGCGCCCGCCCGAGGGCGAAGAGGAGGAACGGAACGGCGAAGAGGAGTCCCCAGAGCACGCCGAAGACGACGTCGAGGGCACGCTTCCCAGGATCCGCTCCGCGCTCCGTAGAGGAAGCACCGAGGCGGATCGCGGGAATGCCGAAGAACATCTCCAGCTCCCCACGGATCGGAAGCACCGCGGCCAGGGCCGGGACGAGACGCACCGGAGTGCCCGCACCGTGAAGGGCCGCGACGAGCGGAGCGACCTGGGTGCCTGGCTCCTCGAACAAGAGGACTTCCTGCACTCGCTCGTTGGCGAGACGCCGGAGCAACACTTCGACGGAGGGGTGCTCGCCCTCCTGCGGGATCGGAATCGGCACCGGCTCCATCTCGAACCGTCCGTGGCTGCGAAAGCGGGCGACCACGTCCTCGACCGCAGAGGGAGATCCGAGCACTCCGAGCCGCCGGAGGCCGACGTCACGGTCTCGGACCGAACGCACCATCCGCGAGAGCAGCGTCCGTCCCATCGTCACGAAGACCGCTGCCAACGGAAGGAAGAGGAGGACGACGATCCGGGAGAGCGTTCGGGTCGGAATGAGGAACGTCGAGGCCATCATGAGCACGGCCGTCCAAGACAACGCCCGGAGCACGGGAAGGAAGTTGTCGAGGAACGTCGGAGGGAACCGTCGGCGATAGTGACCGAGGCCGAGGAACGTCCCGAGCGCTACGACGAGCGAGAAGACGAAGAAGCGGAGGTAGAGTTCGAAAGAGAAGAGCGGCTTGATCAGGAGATCCGCAGCCCACTTTCTCGCAGAGTACGCGAGCAAGAAAGCCAGAGTGATGGCGACGAGATCCGAAGAGAAGAACGCGATCTGACGGAAGAGGCCGGAGCGCTGCTTCGCCCAGTAGAGGAGGAACGACCACTTCTCGTAGAACCGGACGGTGGAAGCGAGATGGAGCCAGAGTCCACGTGATGGCTTCCACCCCGCACTCGAGCGTTGGTAGTGGTGGATCATCCGCGACTCGGGGTGGTAGACCACCGTCCATCCGCGCTGGTGCATCCGGTAACACCAGTCCACATCCTCGAAGTAGAGGAAGAACCGCTCGTCCATCCCACCGACGTCGTCGATCGCCCCGTCTCGGACGAGGAGCGCGCCTCCGATGCACCAGTCGACCACGCGCGAGTCCTCGTGGTCCCAGTCCAGCATCAGGTGCTCACGAATCACGCTCGAGTTCGGGAAGAGCTTGCCGAGGAAGGTCCGGCGCAGGAGAAAGATCGGCAGGCTGTAGAACGTGCGGCAGGAATCCTGAAGGGTTCCGTCCGCGTAGTGGAGTCTCGGGGCGACGATTCCGCAGTCGGGATGTCGCTCGAGATAGTCGACCAACGCTTCGATCGAACCTGGCCCGACCTCGACGTCCGGATTGAGGTTGAGGACGTGACGTCCCTTCCGGTCGCGAATCGCTTGGTTGAGCGCGCGGGCCAGGCCCAGGTTCTTCACGTTCTTCCGGTAGTGGATCGGCGCGACGCCCCTGGCACCCCACTCCTCGGCCACGCGCTCCGAACCGTCGTCGAGCGGATCGTTGTCCTCGATACGAACTTCGTAGGAGACGGACGGAGCCACTGAGGCAACGGCATCGAGCGCTCGTCTCAGGAAGTCGGGAGTTCGGTAGACGACGAAGGCGATGGTGACGTCGAACTCGAAGTCTTTCACGCCTCGGTGACCTCCGCAGACGAAGGTCTCGGCGTGGCGCGACGATCGGCTCCGACGAGCAGAGCGTCCGCGGCGGCCCGGAACTCAGGATCGCGAGGAGCGGACCCCGAACCCGCGAGCGGCCCATTGCGCGGCACCCGCGTGAAGAGGCGCGAGAGCGCGAGCCGCCAAACCATCCAGATCGCTTCCCAGATGATCTTCCGACTCATCTTCGAGACGCCGACGCGTCGATCGGCGAACACGATCGGAATCTCCCGGATCCGAAACCCCTGCCTCCAGAGCTGGAAGTTCACTTCGACCTGGAAGGAGTAGCCGTCGGAACGGATTCGACCCAAGTCGATCGCCTCGAGCGCCTCTCGCCTGAACGCCTTGAACCCACCGGTCGCGTCCTGGAGCGGAAGGCCGGTCATGAGGCGCACGTAGGCGTTCGCTCCGTAGCTGAGGATGAGCCTACGGAGCGGCCAGTTGACGACGGTGACTCCGTGCAGGTACCGCGAACCGAGAATGACGTCGTTTTCCGGCAGTTCGCGGAGGAAGCCGGCGAGTGCGGACGGGTCGTGAGAGAAGTCCGCGTCCATCTCGAAGATCACGTCGAAACCCTGCGAGATGCCGTAGCGGAACCCGGCGATGTACGCCGAGCCCAACCCCATCTTGCCCGGCCGCTCGAGCAGGTGGATCCGTGGCTCCGTCTCCATCATCCGGCGTACAGCGGCCGCCGTGCCGTCGGGCGAGTTGTCGTCCACGACCAGCACGTTGAAACCGAACGGGAGTTCCAGGATGCGCGGCACGATCGCCTGCACGTTGTCGACCTCGTTGTAGGTCGGAATCACGATGAGCAGACGAAGTCCGGGCCCGTCCCCTTTCGGGGTGGTGTTCAACTTCCAGCTCTCCCGAACCACTCCACCGTCTTCCGCAACGCGTCGTGCACGTCCACTTCCGGCTCCCAACCCAACCGCTCCTTCGCTTGCGAGATGTCGGGTTGCCGAACCTTGGGATCGTCTTCCGGCAGGTCTCGGTAGACGATCTCGCTCTTGCTTCCGGTGATCTCGATGATCATCCGAGCCATCTCCTGAACGGTCATCTCCTGCGGATTCCCGATGTTGCAGGGCTCGTTGAGATCACTCTCGGCGAGGAGAAGGAGGCCGCGAACGAGGTCTGTGATGTACCCGAAGCTGCGCGTCTGCGATCCGTCTCCGAAGATGGTGATCGGCTCGTTCTGGAGGGCCTGATTGATGAACGTCGGAACGGCCCGCCCGTCGTCCTTCCGCATCCGTGGGCCGAACGTGTTGAAGATGCGGACGATCTTCGTGTCGACTCCATGGTGCCGGTGGTAGGCCATGGTCAGCGCTTCGGCGTACCGCTTCGCCTCGTCGTAGACGCCACGGAGCCCGATCGGGTTGACATTGCCCCAGTAGGACTCGGGCTGGGGATGGAGGAGCGGATCGCCGTAGACTTCAGACGTGGACGCGAGGAGGAAACGCGCGCCCTTTCGGCGGGCCAGACCGAGCGCTTTGTGCGTGCCCATCGCGCCGACCTTCAGCGTTTCGATCGGCCACCGCAGGTAGTCGATCGGCGAGGCCGGGCTCGCGAAGTGGAGGACGAGGTCCACGTCCCCACCAACGTAGAGATAGTTCGTGACGTCGTAGTCGAGGAACGTGAACTTCTTGTCGCGGATGTGGGCGATGTTGTCGGCGGACCCGGTGAGGAGGTTGTCGACACAGACGACTTCGCTCCCGCGCGCGAGCAGGGCGTCGCAGAGATGGGAACCGATGAACCCGGCCCCTCCCGTGATGATGGTTCTCATTCCGTTCCTTTCTCGCCGGATCTGTTCACGACCGATCCCGCTTCCGAAGCCCGCTCCGACTGCCCTCGATGCGACTCCCCCTGTCCGTGTCGGTGGAGGAATCCGAGAAGGGAGCCGGTCGTCCTGGCCTGACCCTCGTCGGAACCGAGTGGGAGGAGCGTGTGGCCCAACGGATAGTCGCGTTCCCTCGACGCCGGTGCGTGGATGAGTGCGGCGAGCAGCCCGATGGAGATGAACTGGATCCCGAGGATGATGAGGATCACTCCGAAGAGGAGCAACGGACGAACCCGAAGCGCGCCCTCGACCAACCAGAGGATGAACATGTAGACGTTGATGACACCGCCGAGAACGAGACAGGCGGTGCCGACCCGGCCGAAGACGTGGAGCGGCGTGCGGCTCCCTCCGGCCAGGAAGACGACCTCGAGCAGATCGAGGAAGCCGTTCACGAACCGAGCCGGACCGAACTTCGACTGCCCGTAGCGGCGAGCATGGTGCTTCACCTCCCGCTCCCCCACGCGGAACCCCTGCGTGTGTGCGAGCACGGGAAGGAAGCGGTGCATCTCGCCGTAAAGAGCCACCGAGCGCGTGACCTCGGCGCGGTACGCCTTGAGCCCACAGTTGAAGTCGTGGAGCGGAATCCCGGTGACCCGCGAGACGACCCCGTTGAAGAAGCGGCTCGGCCAGGTCTTGGAAATCGGGTCGTGCCGCGTTCGTTTCCAACCGGAGACGAGGTCGAGCCCGCCTTCGAGGTCCGCGATGAGGAGAGGCAGTTCCTCCGGATCGTCCTGGAGGTCCGCATCCATCGTGATGACGTAGCGGCCCTGGGCATGCTCGAAACCGGTCTTGAGTGCGGCGGACTTCCCGAAGTTCCGGCGCAGCGAGAGGAGCCCGACTCGGCCATCTACTGCGTGAAGGCCGGTGACGACGTCGACGGTGTCGTCGCTCGAGCCGTCATCGACGACCAGCACCTCGAAGCCGATCCCTTGCCCGTCGAGCACGCGCGCGACGTGGGGCACGAGTTCGGCCAAGGACTCTGCCTCGTTGAACGCGGGAATGACGACGGTGACGTCGAGCCCGCTGTCGCTCTCGTCCAGCTTCAAACCTCGAGCAGCTCCTTCATCCAACCGTTCATCGCCGCCAACCCCTCGGAGAGAGGGACCTTCGGGACGAAACCGAGTTCCTCACGAGCCTTGGCCGGATCTCCGCCCGTGTGGAGCGGATCGCCCTTCTGCTTCGGGAGGAACTCGCGGATCACTTCTCGACCCGAGACCGACTCCATGATGTCGAGGACTTCGAGAACGCTGGCCCGACTGCCGCCGTTGACGTTGTAGACGGCTCCTGGCCGGCCTTGCATCCCGGCCAAGTAGTTCGCCTCGGTCACGTCGGCGATGAAGGTGAAGTCCCGCGTCTGGCGCCCGTCCCCGTAGACCGTAACCGGCTCGCCGCCGTAGATGGCCCGGTAGAACCGGTGGAATCCCATGTCCGGCCTCTGCCTCGGGCCGTAGACGGTGAAGTACCGGAGCGAAACGGTAGGAAGACCGTAGCTCTTCTCGTAGAGACGGGCCAGATGTTCGCCCGCGAGCTTGGTGACTCCGTACGGCGAGATCGGATTGGTCGGCGAGTCCTCGGCCGCGGGAAACTCGGGAGCTTCGCCGTAGACGGAGGAGGACGACGCGTAGACGAAACGGGTGGGATTCGTCTCGAGGGCCGCTTCCAAGAGCTTCTGTGTCGCCTGGATGTTGATCGTCGTGTAGGTCTCGAACTCCGCACCCCAACTCGCACGCACCCCCGCTTGCGCGGCGAGGTGCCAAATCACGTCCACGCCGCTGACGAGCGCCCCGAGATCGGCCGTCCGAAGGTCCAGGCGATCTAGGCTGAACCGAGACTCCGACGCGAGCCCTCGAACGTTCCGCTCTTTCAGAGTGGTGTCGTAGTAGTCGGTGAAGCAGTCGACGCCGCGCACGCGCCATCCGTCGGCGATGAGCCGTTCGGAGAGGTGCGAGCCGATGAAACCGGCCGCGCCGGTGACGAGTGCTGTCTTCATGTCATCTTCCTTCCACGCGGCGGCCAGAGCCGGACGAAATGCGGAGCGAGTCCGCGTACTCCTGGAGGACTGCCTCCATCTGTCGATCCTCTGGATGGCGGCGAACCCAGTCCGTGAGCAGGGCCACCGCCGCTTCCCGCTTCTTCGAAACCTCCCAGAGGTAGGAGAAGAGATCCCGGAGACTCTCGGCGTTGTTCGGCCCGAGGTCAAAGGCCATTCTGTAGCTCAGTTCGGCCTCGGCGAGCTTCCCCTGAACCTCCTGGGCGCGACCTAGATAACGATAGACACGTAGGTCCCGGGAACCTAGGGCGGCCGCACGCAGAAGCGCCTTCTCGGCCTCCTCGAACCGCTGGGCCCGTAGGTGGAGAACCCCAAGCGAGTAGGCCACTGACGGGGACGAGGGGGCGATCGACTCGGCCCGTTGCACGTTCCTCTCGGCCTCCTCCTCGGCGCCTTCGGCGTACAGCTCGTCGGCGGCACGAAGGTAACAGGCTGCGTAGTTCTGGGTCAGCCGGGTCGCGTTGAGGTCCTTGTAGACGGATCCGTCGTACTCCCCAGACTCGGTCAGGATGCCCCGGTACCGATACTTGTTCCAGGCCAGGTCCAGGGTCTTGTCCAGGTCGACCCGGTCCGGGTCCCCCGGCACCGGCTCGGCGACCCGGAAGTTCAGGCCCTCCATGACGAGGCTGTCGTCGAGCCCCATGAGATCCGGAACCGTGACTGCGATGTAGATCGGGCGGGAACCGAACTCCCGCTCGAGGATCCGCCGAACCGCGAGATCCTTGGTCATGATCGGGACGTCCGGGTCGTCGACGTACCTAGCGAGCCCCGTCTGGCCGAGGAACCCCAGCTCGGCCTCCCGGGTCCAATTGCCGTACTTCATTTCAACCATCGCCTGGATCACGGGATAGTCGAGGGCTGCTTGGATCGTGTCGTGGTCCCAAGCGAGGTCCACCTCGGGCTCGTACTCCTGTACCTGATCCAGGTACCAGTCCGTGTTGAGGAGGCTGAGGTTCACCACCGAAACGTCCTTGCGGAAACCCTCCACCTGCTGGATGTACCAGAGCGGGAAGGTGTCGTTGTCCCCGTTGGTGAAGAGGATCGCGTTCGGCTCTAGGCCCACGAGCGTGTTGTACGCGTAGTCGGTCGCCACATGGAAGCCGGTCCGGTCGTGCTCGAACCAGTAGCGCCGGAGGGTCAGACTCGGCAGCACGATCGAGAGCGTCGCCGCGATCGCGAGGAGGATGCCGCGGAACTGCTCGGTGAACACGGCCATCCCGACGCCGATCCAGACGGCGTAGAACTGGAACGAAGCGACGAAGAAGTAGTCCCGGTCCCGCACCTCGTTCTCACTGAAGTTGAGGTAGAAGACCAAACCGACGCTGGTGATCAGGTAGGTGAGGGCGAGGAGCGCGAACGACCGACGGTCCCGCCAGGCCTGGGAGAGGATTCCAACCCATCCGAAGGCGTACGGCACGACTGAGCCGAGCCAGGTCGGTCGGATGTCGAGTGCGTACTGGTCCTGAGCGTAGCGGAGGAAGTGCTTCGTGAACTGGATGCCCCAACCCGCCTTCCGTACCTCGAACGGGTTCGGCGGACGGTACTGCTCACGGATCAGCATCTTCCAGAGGCTGTCCCAGGTGCTCGGATCTGCCTCGTTGATCGCCGGATCGAGATGGGCTCGGATCATGAGGTAGGCATGGGTCGAGACGCCGAGGATCGCGGCGATCATGCACCAGGTGAGAAGCCCTCTCGGCCCCACGGTGGGATGGATCGGCCCCCTTCCGAGCCGGACGAGCACGAGGCTGACGAGTGCGAGAAGAAGCACGACTGCGAAGACCGCACCGTAGATCCGGATTCCCAGCGTCGGGAGCATGCCCGGATGGAGCAGCGTCACGACCGCTCCCACCAACATCGCTCCCGTCCAGGTCGACGCCAAGATCCGCCGATCGACGAGCAGGACGAAGAGAAGGATTCCCGGCAGAACCAAGAACGTCCCGAGATGGATCCCCATGGAGAGGCAGAGCAGGTAGTAGATGAGGAGGAAGAGCCCCATGTTCCGGCTGCGATCGTCCGACCGTGCCCACTTCAGGATGAGCCAGAAGGCCACCGCCATGATCGCGGACCCGAGGGCGTAGACTTCGGCCTCGATCGCGTTGTCCCAGAACGTCCGCGAGAACGCCGCGAAGAACGCCGCGACGACTCCGCCTGTGACTCCCGCCCAGATCGCTCGCTTCTCGTCTCCTTCGGCCCGCCTGACGGGAGCGTCGCTTGCGCGTGACCCGTCCGGATCGCTCTTCCCCCGCCGCATCCGTCGGTGGATCTCCACCGTCGACAAGTAGAGGAACGTCGCACAGATGCTGGACGAGAGCGCGGAGAGGTAGTTGACGCGCGTCGCCACGAGCTCCGCGAACGGGATGAGCGAGAAGACGCGACCGATCAGGACGTAGAGCGGCGTCCCAGGTGGATGCGGGATCCCGAGAATGTAGGAAGTGGCGATGTACTCACCCGAATCCCAGAAGGGACACGAGATCGTGAGGGTGAGGATGTAGACGATCTGCGTGACGACGAAGACGAACGCCGCGCCCAAGGCCACGGGTGTGCGAAGACGCGTGAGCATCGAAGTCACGCCTTCCGGTGGCGAGTGATGGCGAGCCGCAGTAGAGCCTCCGTCTGGTCCGTCATCTTGTCCCAATGGAACTCGTCCGCCCACTCCATTCCCCGCTTCGAGAACTGCTCCCATAGCTCGGGATCGGAGAGAAAGTCATCGATCCTGCGCTCGAGCGCCGGCAGGTCGCCGTGAGGCACGAGGTACCCGGTCTCCCCATCGCGGACGGCCTCGCAGAGCCCGGGAGAGTTGCTGGCCACGCAGGGAACCCCGACCGCGTTCGCTTCGATCACGGAGAGGCCCCACCCCTCCTTGGGCGACGTGTAGCAAAGCACTCGGGTGCGGTCGAGAAGGTCCTTCTTCTCCTTCCCCTCGACGTATCCGAGCAACTTGACGCGATCCGAAACGCCTTTCTCACGAGCGCGCGCGGCGAGCGCATCCCGGTAGTCCCCCTCCCCCGCGATCCAGTACTCCACGTCCGGATGCTTCTTCGCGAGCGAGGGGAGGATGTCGATCGGGAACTCGATGCACTTGTACTTCTTGAGGCGTCCCAGGTAGAGCAGAATCGGCCCCGGCTGGGTGCCGTTCCGCTCGGCCGGGCGGTAGTAGTCGTGGTCGATCCCGGTCTTTACGACATGGAGCTGCTTCGGAGGGATCCCTCGCTTCTCGAGATCGCCCCGCGTGCTCTCCGAGAGCACCTGGAACTCACAGTTCCCGTAGACGCTCGGGATCAGCTTCTCCTGGAGGAACACGTAGGTCGCGAGCGGAAACGCCGCCTGCTGGAAGACGGTGGTCCCGAAGAGATGCGGGATGTTGACGAGAACCGGCAGATCTGTGAACCGCGGCGTGTAGAACGGGAGCTTGTTGAGGTCCTCCACGACCACGTCGATCTTTCCGGCGAACTCCTTCTTGATGTACGCGGACGTCCGAAAGTTGAAGTCGTAGAGGTTCCCGATCCGGTGGATCGGCATGCCGTCGATCTCGTCGCGATCGCGCCCGCCCGGAAAGCGGCAGGTGAGGAACGTCACCTCGTGGCCCTTCGCGCGCATGCGGCGGTAGACCTCGTGGATGATGACTTCCGCACCGCCCTGCTCCGGGTGCTTCAAGTCCCGGTAGCTGACGATGAGGATGCGGAGACGATCCTGCGTCACGGCTTCCGACCCAAGGTTCCGATCATCGCGCACGTGTAGAGCCCGAGACGGGTCTTCTTGAACGACTCGCGGAACGCGCGGCCCATCGCTCCGAACGGTGGAATCTCCGGCGGGTACTTGGGGAGCACGGTGATCTTGGTCCGCATGAGGAAGTAGCGGAGGGAGCGGTAGAAGAATCCGGGGACGAACCACTCACCATACGTGCTCTCGACTTCGAGCCCGCTCTTCTTCACCCACGTTTCGAGCTCGGCCGGCGAGTACTGCGTTTCCCAGCCCGCGAACCAGCGATCGAGCGCGATCATGATCTGCTTCCCGATCGTGTAGACATGGAATCGCTGCGGAACGTCGACGAGCAGATGTCCGCCGGAATGGAGGACGCGCGCATTCTCCTTCAGGAGCGGAAGCGGATCCCGGAAGTGCTCCATCAGGCCCTGATGGAAGACGAGGCTCAGGTCTCCCTCGCGGAACGGCATCTGGCGTGCGTCGGCACAGACCGGATAGACGACGAGACCGAGCTGCTCGGCCTGCTTCCGGATGACGTGGAACGAACTCCGGGTATAGTCGAGCACGATCACCTTCGCGCCGCGCTGGGCGAGTTCCAGGCTGTCGCGACCCGATCCGGCTCCCACTTCCATGCACCAACGTCCCTCGAGCGGAAGCCGGTCGAGCGCGCGCTTGATCCGGTCCTCGTTCGAGTAGACGTCGTCGATCTCTTCGCGTTCGGCCCAGTACCGTTCCCAGTGATCGGGCGTCGACTGCCTCTCCAAACTACTTCTCCCCCACTCCCGTCGTTCCGTTCTCCCTAACGTCCGAGGCGATCCGATCGAGCACTCCGTTGACGAACGCGTCGGCCCCGTCCTCCCCATAGCGCTGCGCGATCCGGATCGCTTGATCGAGGACGATCTCGACCGGGATGTCCGGCGCGAAGAGGAGCTCGGTCACCGCCACTCGGAGCACGGCACGGACCACGACCGAGAGCCGGCTGAACGACCAGCCGTGGAGCGTCGCACTGATCCGGGCGTCGATCTCCGCCTGCGAGCGTGCGAACGCCCGCGCCATGTCGACTACGTGGTCCCGAGCGTCTTCGGAGAGGTGATAGCGAGCGAGCGAGTACTCGAGAGACTCGACCGCGTCGTCTCCAGACACCTCCACCTCGAAGAGCACCCGGAAGAGCACCTCGCGTGCTTTGGGACGGCCACCTTGCATGGTCAGTGACCCGCGCCTTCCGTGTTGGAGTTGGGCTCAGGCGAATCCGGCTCCCGGCGCGCTGCGAGCGCGTCCCGCAGCTGCATCATCTCGAGCGCAGCGAGTGCGCACTCCCATCCCTTGCCGCCGCCGAACTCCGGGTTGGCCCGAGCCTCGGCCTGAGCGAGGTCGTTCGTCGTCAACACTCCGAGGATGACCGGCACGCCGGTACGCGCAGCGACGGACGTGAAGCCATGTGCCACCGCGTGATTGATGTAGACGTCGTGGTCGGTCTCCCCCTTGATCACGCAACCGAGGCCGATCACGGCATCGAAGGCACGCGACTCCGCGGCCCAACTCGCTGCGGTGGAGAGCTCGAACGCACCTGGAACCCGGTGGACTTCGATCGAGTCCTCGGACACCCCGTGTGCGACCAACCCGTCCTTCGCCGACGCGAGCAGGAGATCACAGACGCCCTCGTTGTAGCGGCTGACGAGGAGAGCGACGCGACGCCCGTCCCCCTCGAGATCTTCGCGGATGGCCGGTGGCCTCGCTTCGGTGCTACGCATCGATCAGGAGTCCAGGAGGTCCAGGAGGTGTCCGAGCTTCTCGCGCTTCGTCTCGAGGTACCTCCGGTTGTTCACGTTGGCGGGGATCTCGAGTGGGACCCGCTCGACGACTTCGAGCCCGAAACCGGTCATCCCGACCCGCTTCTTCGGGTTGTTCGTGAGCAGCTTGATCTCTTTGAGACCCAGGTCGGCGAGGATTTGCGCGCCGATCCCGTAGTCGCGAAGGTCCGCTTGGAAGCCGAGCTTGACGTTCGCCTCCACCGTGTCGAGGCCCTGATCCTGCAGGTGGTACGCCTTGATCTTGTTGAGGAGGCCGATCCCGCGTCCTTCTTGCTTCATGTAGAGGAAGACTCCGCGTCCTGCCTCCTGGATGAGCTGCATCGCCCGCTCTTTCTGCGCGCCGCAGTCGCAGCGCTGGGAGTGCAGCACGTCTCCGGTGAGACACTGAGAATGAACGCGCACGAGCACTGGCTCCGGCGTCGAGATGTCCCCCAGGACGAGCGCAACGTGTGCGTCGTCGTCGAGGAGGCTCCGGAAGAGGACGAGACGGAACTCCCCGAAGTCGGTCGGTAGCTTCGTCTCCACCACTCGCTCGACCAGCTTCTCGTGCGAACTCCGGTAGCGGATGAGGTCCTGGATCGAGACGACGGGGAGACCGAACTTCCTCCCGAACTCGATCAGCTCGGGCAGACGCGCCATCGAGCCATCCTCGGCCAGGATCTCGCAGAGGACGCCGACCGGCCGGAATCCGGCGAGGCGCGCGAGGTCCGTCGTCGCCTCGGTGTGACCGGGACGACGGAGCACGCCCCCACGGAGGGCCATGAGCGGGAAGACGTGTCCCGGACGGCCGAGGTCTTCGGGCCGAGTCGACGGCTCACAGAGTGCGTGGATCGTCTTGGCGCGGTCGGATGCGGAGATCCCCGTGGTCGTGCCCTCGAGCACGTCGACCGAAACCGTGAAGTTCGTTTGGAGCCGTGCCGTGTTCGTGTGAACCATCGGCTGGAGATCGAGACGGAGGAGGTCGGCCTCCTGCATCGGAACGCAGACCAGTCCGCGCCCATGCGTCGCCATGAAGTTGATCGACTGCGGAGTCGCCATCTCCGCCGCCATGATCAGATCGCCCTCGTTCTCCCGGTCTTCGTCGTCGACGACGATGACGAGACCGCCCGCGCGAATCTGTTCGATCGCCGTCTCGATGCTCGCGAGCTGCGCCTCGGCGCGCACCCGTTCTTCGCTCATTCCGCGTCTCCGCTTTCGTTCCCAGTCCATCCGAGCGCCCGCGCCCGAAGGAGATACTTGCCGAGGACGTCGACTTCGAGGTTCACCTCGCTGCCGACCGCGTAGCCTCCAAAGAGGGTCCGCTCCCAGGTCTCGGGGATGACGTGCACCCAGAAGCTCGTACCTTCGGCCGGGTGGTCGTGCACCCGGCCCACTGTCATGCTACAGCCGTCGATGGCGATGGATCCCTTTTCCACCACGTAGGCCGCGAGGTCCTTCGGGAGAGAAATCCGAAACGCACGATCCCCTTCCACGTTCCGGGTCTCGACCACGGTCCCCTTCGCGTCGACGTGGCCGGTCACCCAGTGGCCCCCAAGTCGATCACCGACTCGGAGCGGTAGCTCGAGGTTCACCTTCGACCCAGCTTGCAGCGAGCCGAACGTCGTCCGGCGTAGGGTCTCCGGGATCGCCATCATGACGAATCGATCGCCTTCCCGAGTCACGACGGTCTGGCACACCCCGCTCACCGCGACGGAGTCTCCCGGCGCGAGTTCGACGGCGGTTTGGGTCGCACGGACCGTCAACTGCGTGCCGGCTTCCTGCCGGACCGCTTCCTCTACGACTCCGATCTCCTGGACGAGCCCGGTAAACACGATAGGAACTCCTCGATCACTCCGGGGCGTCTCAGCCTCACCAAGACATCTTGGTCCAAGGTCTGGACGTCCACGGTCTGGAACTGGAAGGCATCCGCTAGTGTCGCGGCCTCGTATCCTCCACTCCAGCTGTGGGAACCACCGATGACCTTAGCTGCCATGTAAAGGGTGAGTGCATCCACCCACCCACCTTGGAGAAGCGCTCCCGCGAGCGAAGGCCCTGGTTCGACGAATAGATGGTGGAACCCTTCGGCTAGCGCTCGTGCGAGGAAAGCCTCCATCGAAACGTGACGCCCACCGAGGCCCCCGTGATCGTCGGCCCCGGGTAGGGACCAAACCTCCCAACCCAACTCTTCGAACGCCCGCCGCCGCGCCCGGTCCCCTCCCTCAGTCGAGACCAACACGAGACGCGGTCGACGCGTCCACACCGTCCCGACTTTGGCGTGGTTTCCCCGTCGCTCCAGGGCCGGCTCAGGCGAGGATCCAGGTCCGTAGACGCCGTTCCAAGCCTTCCAGACGGCCGCTTCGGGAGACGTCCGAAACCCGGAATCTATCACAATCTTCGAGGGTTCAGGACCCTTCACGTGCCTAACCGTGAGCTCCGGATCGTCCTTCAGAGCCGTGCCCGCTCCGACCACCACCGCGTCTGCCGTGGACCGGCGCCGGTGGACATCCTTCCGGGCGGACGGCCCCGTGATCCAGCGAGACTCCCCGCCCGAGGTCGCGACCCGTCCATCGATCGAGCTGCCGAGCTTCACCTCCACCCAAGGACGTCCGCGCAGGTGGGCGGAGAAGAAGGGGAGGTCATTGGCCACGACATCCGCGGCCCGCTCCCCTACCACGACTGGAATCCCAGCCTCCTTCAGCTTCCGGATGCCTCCACCCGAAACCCGAGGATCGGGATCTGGGACCGCGATGACGACCCGAGCCGGTGGCCGGGCCAGAAGCAGGTCGATGCAGGGCGGCGTCTTCCCGAACACGGTGCACGGCTCGAGCGTGAGGAAGAGCTCTCCAGAGGGGGCATCCGGGAGCAAGGGAAAGAGACGCGCCTCGGCGTGAGCTCCACCGAACCGGGAGAAGTGCCGCGTGATCCAGCGGGCCCCGTCCGTCCAGGCGGCTCCCACCATCGGATTGGGCGACACATGTCCGCGCCCTCGGCGCGATGCCCGGAGGGCCCGGGACATCCCTTCCGTCACTCTGCGCCCTTCTCGGTTGCTTCGAGGAACTGACGCAGGACCAGCTCCGTGTCCGCCAAGTCGTCGCGATCGACGAGGAGCCAACCCCAAACCGGTCGGGTCTGGGAGAGCCCCTCATACCCTGGGAGCTCCAGAGATCGCACCCAGGAATGGATGCCGTGTCTCTCGAGTTCCGCCTGCAGGGTCAGAGCGACGAACTCGTCCGGGCATCGATAGGCGATCTCCCAACAGGTCGGACGAGATCCGGGTTGCCCCTCCAGGTGCGGATCGTACGGGCGCAGCCGGGCCCAGACCCACTCTGCGAGGCCCCCCAGGAGGCGTCGGATCCATCGGAACGGCTCATCCCCGGCCCGAAGCGCCGGTCCCGCCCCGGCACGCCCCACGCGAGCGCCCAGCCCTCCGCTAGGGCCGATCCGCCCGTCTGCGCGAACCCCAAGGTCCCAGGAGGCGAATCTCTCCTGCCTCCGGTCCGCGCGCACGGCCGGAACGGAATCGTGCGAAGTCGGCCCGACGCCACGCTCGAAACGAGCACGCCCCAGGCTCGTCCCACAACCGGGACACGGCCCCTCAGGAGACAAGACGATGAGACCGCATGAGCGGCATTTGCCGTACGTAGGCATGACTTCAAGACCCGCTATAGGGGTGGGAGACCAGGAACGCGGGCGGACGGAACTGCCTCTGCCCAAGGCCCGTTGTGCCGGCGAGTGTGCCGAGCAGACCTAGTGCCTGTCAAGGTCGCGGGAGCGTGAGGGCTACTCGCAGGAGTGTGAAGGGGCTAGGCGCGAATTGCGAGGACGTAGCACCTGGAGGGTATGTCCCGAGGGGGAGCCCGGAGGAGGAGGGGGTCGAGACAGGCTACGGAGTCCTAGTCACGCAACTCCCCGTGCCGAGTACGGGTCGGCGCGGAGCGGCTACGGATGCCAGTCGTGGTCGTCCTCGCGCACCAGGCAGTCCACCTCGGTGACAACGCCGTCCGTGATGAAGATGGTGTAGTCATCGTGGTCATCGACCGTACTGCTCGGGCACTCCGACAGCGCCGCTGGCGCGATCCCCGCGTCGAACAGATCGACGATCGGGATCTCTCCATTGTAGATGCCGTGGTCCACCGCATAGAGCGACGCATGAGCAACGATGTTCCGCTGGTTGGAGATGCACGAACCTCGCCGGGCCGACTCGGACATGTTGTAGTAGTTCGGCAAGGCGATGGAAGCCAGGATCCCGATGATGACGACGACCATCATCAGCTCGATCAGCGTGAATCCCGATCGGCGGGAAGATGGTTGAGTTCGGGAAGCCATGGACACCTCCGACGACATGCGTACCCCCAATCATCCGAGATGACGAAAGGAACGTGCCAATCGGGGCGCCGCCCGTAACTACCGACTCCTCATACCGTTGGCTCTACGCGATATCGCGCATCCCTTGCAATGTGCATCGCGGGGTCGCAATCCGACACCGCGCTCGCAAAATGCAACGAGCACCCCCCCCGTACGGGGGTGGTGCTCGCCATCAGGTTCTCACAAGGTCGGTTCTACGAAGGGCTCCGCGGGTAACTGAGCCCCCGATGCAAGCCTCCGTCTACGCTAGGTCGACTAGCGAAGGACGGAGAACTCGATCCGCCGGTTGCGCGCCCGGCCGAGATCGGTGTCGTTCGAATCGATCGGCTCCTTCTCTCCGGCACCGGAAACCTCGAAGCGCGACGCATCCACGCCCTTGCGGACGAGATAGTCGCGAACGGTGGTCGCACGACGCATGGAGAGCTGCTGGTTCGCCTGATCGGATCCGATCGAGTCGGTGTGACCCGTGATCTTGACCCGCATGTTCGGCCGTTCCTTCATGATACGAACGACCTCTTCGAGTACCGGGATCGGGTCCGCACCGCTGATTTCAGCCGTACCGAACTTGAAGTTGATGTATGCAAGGGTCGGGATGAGGTCCGGAGCCGTGTCCGGGCAACCATCCGTGTCCTCGAAGTTGTTGAAGACTTCCGCAGAGTCCGGGCAGCGGTCGTTGGCATCGAGGATGCCGTCACCGTCGTTGTCCGGGTCCGGGCAGCCGTCGGAGTCCTGGAAGCCGTCGACGTCCTCAGCCTGATTCGGGCAGTCGTCGTTCACGTCCAGCACGCCGTCACCGTCGTTGTCCGGGTCCGGGCAGCCGTCCGTGTCGGCGAAGCCGTCGAAGTCCTCAGGCGCGTCCGGGCAGGCATCCACGTTGTCCGGGATTCCGTCACCGTCGCGGTCCATTCCACGGCGAGAGCCCATGTAGTACTGCATGTTCTCGTCTTCACCGAAGGCGAGGCTCACGCTGAACCGGTGGTTCTCGTCGAAGACTCCGTCCGGCTCGACCACGTAGGCGTAGTCGAACTTGAGGAAGTTGAACCGGAAGCCCACACCGCCGGCGAAGTCGCCGTCGTCCACACCGAAGCGGAGGGCAGCGCCCAGATCGTCGCTCAGCGGGAACGCGTACTCCGTACCGAAGTGGAACTGGTAGTTCTCGTCGTTCCGAGTCTTCTCCATGTCGAACGCTGCGGTCAGGCCGCGCATCGGCCAAACAGCGATACCGGTACGGAGGGTCGCCGGAATCTCATCCTCGGAATTGGTGTTGCCGAGCTTGCCCGCAATGTTCTGGACGCTTACGCCGAACCGCGCGAACTCGGTCAACTGGAGGCCAGCACCGACGTCGAATCCGTACCCGTTGTCCGAGTCGTCCGACACCGTGGAGGCACCCACGTTATTGAACAGGTACTTCCCCGTGATACCCACGGAGAAGACGTCGTAGCGCTTGGCAAGGGACAGCGCGAGAGCATTGTCGGAGTAATCGAAGGTCTCGGTGACCTGGTTCGATCCGTCCCTACCCTCGATGTCCGACGTCCCGGCCATGTTCCACTGGAGGGCATACGCACCCCAGCCGCTGTTCCGAGACAAGGCCAAGTAGTTGTGATCCCGGTCGACATTCATGCCGCCGGAGTACATTCCCGTGATCTCCCAGCGCCCTTCACCGGCGAAGGTGAGACCCGCGGGGTTCCAGTAGGCTGCCGTCGCATCGTTCGAGACCGCGGTAAACGCACCGCCCATGCCGAAGGCCCGCGCACCAGCACCGGCACGCAAATACGGCACGTTACGGTTGCTCGAGCTGTCCACAGCCAGAGCAGTCTCGCCCACGAATGAACAGAGCAACCCGAAGCCGACCGCAGCGGCCACGCTCCAGGCACCTCGGTTCCTCTTGGACATCTCCGTACCTCCTTGTTGAACCTGCTTAGAGAACCGGTATTTCGTCATAGCTCAGACCTCGTGACGGGAGTGGGACCGCCCGAAGGCGGTCCCATCCAGTCTCTTACTCACGCCAGAGGACGACCTTCAGGTTCTTCTCCTCGGTCCGGGTACCGTCCGTCGCGATGACGCGAGCGAAGTAGGTACCGTTTGCGAGGTCCGTGCCGTCTTCAGCTTCACCGCCCCATCCGTACGTCGCAACTCCGCTCTCAACGTGGTCGTTGGAAGCGATCGTCGTTACGTAGTTGCCGCCGAAGTCGTAGATCCGAACCGTCACGTCCGCAGCCTTGCTGAGGTCGAACGTGATCGTCGCATCCATGCCATCCGCCGGGTTGAACGGGTTCGGGTAGGCGCTGGTCTGGGTCATGGCGAGAACCGCGTTCTCCGCCTTCGCCGTCCGCGTGGTGACGCACTCGTTGCCGAGCCGGTCGGTAGCGGAAACCGTGACCGTGTATTCACCCCGATCGAGCGGGCCATGGACGTGGCCATGGATCGTGCCGTTCTCGATGGTGAGTTCCATGATCTCGACTTCTTCGCCTTCCGGATTCGTCACCGTAACCATGATGTCGCTGTCGTCGATACCCGCACCGTCGTCAGCAATCACCACGTGGATGTCGAGGTTGCCGTCAGGAGTGACCGTCGTCGACGGGCTGTAGATCTCACAGCTCGGCGCAGACATGTCCACGATGAAGCGCTGCTCCACGTACCGGCTGCCGGTGTTACCGGCCCAGTCGAGGATGCCCTGCTCGTAGATGTGCATCTCCTGGCTGTCAGCGTCGTACGTGCAGTCGGAGTCGTAGACATAGTAGATCTGTCCACCGACGTTCAGCGTATCGACACCGCAGTAGTACTGGTAACCAGGACCGTCGTTGTACGCCTCGATGGTCTTCTCGGAGTACCAAGTGACCTCGAGAACGTCCTTGTCACCGATCACGCCACCACCGACGACCGGAACCGGGACGGTGAGGGTGTTCGTTGCCGGATCGAGCGACGACGGATCGTACGAGCCCATGACCGGAGCGGGCGTCACCCACGGGAGCAGCTCATCGGCCGTTCCCTGATGGAGGAGCACGCGCTCTTCGATCTCGTCGATGTCGCGCTGATCGTCTTCATTCAGGTCAACCCACCAGAGGTCGTACTTGACGCCCCAGTCGACCTGGATCCAGCACTGGCCGTAGTCACCGTACCAATCGAAGTCACCGTCACCGATGACGTACTCCGGCAGCGGATCGTACTGGAGTTCACCAGCGTCGATCACGCCGTCGCAGTCGAAGTCCGGCAGGAACCAAGGACGGTTCGGCTTGAAGAGAATACCGGAGCCGGAGTCCTTGAGCTGGACCTCGAGCCTGTCGTTGGCCGGGTTCATGTAGCCCTGTGCGTTGATGAGATCCGGGTTGCTGACGTAGCCACCGTCGAACGTGATGTCCGGGGACGTCCGGTCGACGTGGAACTCCTGCGACCCATCGAGCCATTCACCCGTCTCCGACATGAAGCGGACCGTCAGCGTATGCGTACCGTCCGTCAGCCAGTCGCGAGAGAAGATCGAGTGATAGTAGACCAACTCCATGACGGTCTGGTCGCTGTTGACGTACGTGAGCGTGGCCTTACCACTGCCCCGGACGTAGTCAGCGTCGCCCTCGCCGCTGAGCCAGGTCGCCCAGTACTCACCGTCGATGAGGAGCTCGACCTCGGAAGCATCGATTCCCTCACCACCCGGCTCGCGGAGGTAGGTAACGATGACCGGATCGGCGTCCGTCCACCAGTCGGCGTAGTACGGAGAGGCCGGCCAGACGCTCGAGAAGAGCACCGGTGCGGAGTCGTTCTTCAGGAACAGCTGGAAGATGTTCGCGCCACCCGGATAGCCACCAGCCTTCGGCCCACCGAAGTAGGAGTAGAGGTCGGAGACCCGGAAGTTGACGCGGTTGTTTTCCGTATCGATCTGAACGTGGCTGAGCCCAGCCATCGACCAGCCATAGACCACATCACCACCGGCGGCGCTGTTGAGGTCGTAGTAGCTGTAGCCCCAGCGACGGACCGCGAGGTCTTCTTCCGACGCACCCTCGGGGAGCATCGACTCGTCGTAGGAGATCGACATCATGGGCTCGTAGCCCGGGAGGAACTGGTCGACGAAGCCGTCCAGAGCCTCGACGTAGTAGGCCGTGTCCTCGACCGGAGTCAGGTACATGGCCTCGTCGTGGGTCAGGATCGGAGCCCAAGTCGGGCTCACGAGGAGGCAACCGTCGTACATGCTCGCACCCGGATGGATGTCCAGCGTCATGCCGAGGCCGTCGTAGGCGTCGACACGCACCGTGCCATTCGTTCCGAGAGAGTTCGTCACGTCGAACTGCTTGATCGAGGCCATGCCGTGGTCGATCCACTTGGCAATGCCCGACTCGCCGTCGAGACCCGTGACGCAGAACGTGTAGTTGCTGCACCAGTCGTAGTCGTAGAGGTCGATGTACCCGCGCCACACGGTCGGATCGTCGAGGCTACGAACGAGACCGTAGTCCTCCACGCCCGGCGAGTAGTTCATCGGGTTGTCCTCGGACGGGTACTCCTCGGGGTTGTTGATCTCGCTGAGACCAATCACCCGCGGCGTCTCCGTCGCGCTCGCCATCTTCACAGTGAGGACGGCGACGTACGGACCCTCGATCATGACTTCGACACTCTCGACAACGTCGTCACCCATCGGCGCCGGCTCGAAGTACGGAGCACCGTACATGTCGGTCGCGAGGTTGACGAGCATGGTCGGGACGACGTCTTCCGGATTGTCGCCGTAGCGGTTACCGGCATCGTCCTTCGCAAGCGCCCGGACCCAGAGCTGAGTCACGGTGTCGTCGAACTGCGTCGGGTCGATCGTGGCCGACCAGATCGCTTCGGTGGTGTAGTCGTCCTGGCTCGTCTCCTGAGTGGAGATACCGAAGTTCACCCACTCGTCGATGCTCGGACCGTCGTTCATCTCGTTGCCGTCGACGATGTTGTACTGGAAGACCACATCGACGATGGACGGATCAGACTCGGCCAGAGCGTACGCGGTGACGATCGACGGCGGATTGATGCCGTGCGGCTGCTGGTCTGCGTCGAAGCAGACGATGCGGGCCACAGGCGGCTCCGAGTCGGTCACGCGGACGTTGACAGGATCGCTCCAGGTGAATCCAGAGACCGGATTACCGCAGACGTCCTTGGCACCGACCCGGACGAAGTACTGACCCTCGGCGAGACCGGTCGTATTCCAGTAGACCGATGCCGTCTGGGCAGAGATGTCGTCGAGATCCGACGGGTCGAACTGAACGGTTCCGAGATCACGCCAGACCTCACCGTCGTTCAGATCGCCGTCGTTGCCGATGTCCACAGCAACCTGGAACTGCATGTAGCCGACCGGAGTCTCGTACCAATCGCCCGAGACCGGATCGGTGTAGTTCGGCAGGTTCGGTTCGTCGTCCGAAGCAGTACCGAAGACCTCGACCAGCGTACCGGCAGTGATGTCGGTGTACTGACCCTGGTCGTTCGGATCCTGCGTCGTGTCATCACCTTCCCAGGAGATGTTGCTCACCTGGACGTAGTCCGGATGATCGACGTCCACGACCCGCTTCCACTGATACATGCGGTTGTAGTTACCAGCCTCGTCCACAACGGTCACCCGAAGGTCGTAGAGGTCCGACCCGTCGAGGTCCTCGAGGTCGAGGGTGTTCGAGTAGTAGTTGAGAGTGTCGTCGTAGAGGTCGTCCGAAGAAGCGACGCCGAACTGGCTCCACTCCGTCGAGTCCGCACTCGCGAGCTTCCACTCCCAGATCACGTCGTAGACGTCGTCGTGGAGACCCTCGGTCCCGCGGTCGACGTTCACGATCAGATCCATGATGCGGCCATACCCGTCGCCGTAGTCGACGTAGTCGTAGTCGCACCAGTAGAGGTTCTCCGGATCCGGGCCGACCATGGCGAAGCTCGGGGCCTCGTAGTCGACGTAGACACGGAGGATGTCCGGGTTGGTATCCACGTTGCCGACGTCATCGACGCCGACCGCGGCGACCTCGATCCAGTTGCCCGCGCCGAGCGTGCGGAGATCCCAGTCGCCGAGCGACCAAGTGATCATGTCCTCACTGCCCGTCAGGTCCGCGTCGATCAGGTTCCAGTCCGTCGAACCAACCGGGCGCCAGACGAACTCGACGTACTCGAGATCGCGGTGACCGGTCAGGAGACGAGCCGTGATCGACTCGAAGGCCTGCGCGTGAATCTGGGTCGGGTTGTAGATCACGTCATCGTCGCCGTACTCCACACCGTCACGGGTCGGGAGCGCGCGCACCGCCTCGACGAACTCGAGGTGCGGAGCGATCGTGTCCACGATCTTGATGGTGAGGCCGTGGCCGGCGCCGAAGTTCGCGATGTGAGAGGTCGTGTTGCAGACCTCGTCACCAACCGCCGGAGCGAAGTTGTAGAGCTCGCCCACCGCCAGCGGGAGACCGTTCTCGGTATCCGCAGGAGCCGTGAGCTCGCCCACCTGGACGTCGAACGAGTACGGACGCGTGTAGTCCGGGTTCCCGTCCTCAGGCGTGAGACCCGCTTCCGGCGGAACCATGGCCCAAGAGGCGCTCATGTTCAGGTCGCGGTCACGCTTGTAGTACCAGGTGATGTAGTCGTCTTCGGTCAGGTTCTCGGTGTCCGTGCCCGGCATGAGGACGCGGCTGTAGAGCGTGAACCACTCATTCCGCTCGACGTCGACCGGACCCAGCTCGAACTCTGCCGTAGCCGGATCGAGGTCCATCGTCGCCTCAGGCGCGGTGTTGTCCACCACGATGACCGCATTCGTGAAGTCGAGAGAGCCGAGGTCTTCCTCGTTCCCCTCTTCGTCGATCGCAGAAGCCGTGAGCTTGTAGCGACCATCCGGGAAGAGGAGATCGTTCGTGACCGCGTCACGCTCGAGCGTGTTCC
Organism: Candidatus Eiseniibacteriota bacterium; assembly: GCA_020633975.1. Classification (GTDB taxonomy): domain Bacteria; phylum Eisenbacteria; class RBG-16-71-46; order CAIMUX01; family CAIMUX01; genus JACKCR01. The sequence continues at coordinate 53,713 of JACKCR010000005.1, forward strand.
AGGTGAGGTGCCAGTTGTAGAAGCCGTTGAACGACGGGGCAACCTCGTCCTTGCCGATGAGGATCGGCGTGGTCGGGTTGTCGTTGCCGTCGACCGGCCAGGCCCAGAACGAGACCGTGGCGATACCGTCATCGGTCGCGTTGCCGATGCCATAGTCGTCGGCCCACGTACGCGCCATCAGAGTGACGACGTCCGAGACCTTGACATCCTGGCGATCATTACCGCTGTCGTTCTCGTCGGTCAGCATGCTCTCACCGACCCAGCGCGGGAAGGTGTTGCACTCGTCACCGACGACCACGATGCCTTCGTCGCCTTCCGGATCCTGAACGCCGTCGTCGTAGCCCTCGCTGACCAAGATGTCGCCAGCGTCGAACTCGCCGTTGCCGTTCACGTCCGCCCACACGTCGTGCTCGCGGTGCTCATCGCTCGGATCCGGCGTGCCGTCCTCATCGTCCGCGGTGTAGTTAACAGCCGCGAAGATGTCGACGATCTTCGTCCGATCCGGAGCCGCGTTGTCCTCGACCGTGATGGTGAAGGCGTGCGGAGGAGTGATCTCCTCACGGTTCCAGGCAGTGTCGTATGCGACGACGCGGAACTCGTAGTCGGTGTCGCGAACGACCCAGCTCGGAGCCACCCAGGCGAAGTTCGCCACCCAGAGGCCGAGACCCGTGTCGATCTGGACGCCTTCCAGCTCGTTGTCCGTCGCGTAGTAGGTCCAGGTGTCACCACCGTCGGCGCTGTACTCCAGCTGCGCGACCACGACGTCCGTCCAGTCGTCCTCGAGAGTGATCTCGAAGTTGACGGTCGAACCGACCTCGACCTGGTTCGTGACAGAGTCATCGTTCCAGTCGTAGATCGACGGGCCGTTGCCGTCGGCGGTGAGCTCCTGCGCGTTGGTCAGCATGGCCAGGGCGTTCGTGTTGCCCGCCTGGTCCGTGGCCAGAGCGCGGAAGTGCATCGGGCCGCCCTCGAGGAGCTGATCGGGCCAGTTCTCGACGTGGTAACGCCAGGCCTGACCGAGCTCGTTATTGAGGTTCGGCTCGTAGTCGAACATTCCGTCACCGTCATCGAGGAGCTCGTCGATGCCGCGCCACAGACCCTCGGGGTCGGAGGCGAAGCGCCACTGGAGCTCGATCGATGCGACGTCCGTGTCCACCGTGTGAACGGTGAAGAGAACGTCCCAGGTGTCCTGGTCCGGATGGATGGCGAAGGAGGAGTGGTCGACGATGCCGTCGTCCACGTACTCGACCGCGTCCACCCAGTTGGTGTAGTCGACGGACGGGCCGGCGCGGTCGATCTTCACATTGATCCGCGTCGCGTCGTCCATGTCGGACTCGTTGTCGTCGAAGTCGGTGACCGTCGCGAAGAGGACGTAAGTGCCCTCAGCCGCTTCCTCGTCAGCCTTCCACAGGACCTCGAACTCATTGTCGTCGAGGTTCGTGTCGATGCCGACCAGGCCCGTCTCGCCGCCCGGAGTGATCCGGTACAGGTTGACGTGCGCGACCGCGTTGGTGTGGGCGACGGAACCGCCGACCACGACTTCTTCCATACCGCTGATGCAGAAGACCTCGATCGGGTCGACCCACTCGTCGTCCACTGCCATCACGAACGCGCGCGGGTTGTTGTCCGCGGTGTCGTTCAGGATGATCAGCTTCTCGCAGGGCTCGATCTCGTCCGTGGAATCCTGCTCGTCGTTACCCGCGGTGTCCTTGGCCACCATGCGGACGCGGACGTACTCGTCGATGTAGCCGCCGTCACCGTCCACGCCGTACTGCGTGAACTGCGAACCGGTCGGGGTCCAAACCATCGAGTAGGTGCCGCTGCCCGGGCCGGTCAGCCACGGGTTGTCAGAGTTGTCCTGAGGCGTCGGGTCGAGGGTGAACCACTTGTTGGCGCCGGAGTTGTCAGGCGTGCTGGCAAATCCGTCGGCACCCGCGTAGACCACCTCGTCCGAAGCGTCGAACAGGTCGTTGCTGTTGAGGTCGATCCAGATTTCATCGATGCCGTTGTCGTAGTCACCAGCGTGACCGACACCGTTGTACGTCTGGTCGACGAAGTACAGGTTGCTGAACCGGGCCTGGAACCGAACCTCGGCGATGTCATCCGTGCCGGCGCTCGGAACCCAGTCACCCTCGGGCGAACCCTCGATCGTGATCTGATCGCTGTAACCGAAGACCGCACCGTCCCGCGGAAGCGCGGCACAGGTGAACGGCTCGGCCGCGTCGACCATGAACTCGACCGGCTCGCCATAGGCGACGTTGTAGCCACAGTCCTTGGCGACGGCACGGAGCCAGACCGGCGAGATCTTCTCGTCGTCTTCGTCGTAGATACCGTCGAGGTCGTTGTCATAGCCGTCGTCCGACTGATCGTCCGGCGCCCAGTCGATGGCCCAGCCATCGGTGGTGTCGTCGTCGCGATCGATCGTGATCCAGATGCCACCCTGGTTCGGGGAGTACTGGAACTCGACCCAGTCCACGCGGAGGACGTTGAAGTCCTCGAACGGGCTGTCGTTGACGGTCGCCCAGATACGGTAGTCAACAGCCGGGCTGATCCGCGCCGTGTTGAACGGACGGTCCAGCTCGTCCAGGAGCGTGAGGCTCTGAACGACCGGGTCTTCGACGTCGTAGATGAAGACCACAGCACCCTGTGGCTCATCCGCGTCACCCGGGGTTCCGCTGTTGAGGTTCGTACCCGTGTTGCCAGAGTCGTCCGTGGCCGTCGCAACCGCGCGATGAACCTCGTGCGGGCTGAACGGAGCCTGCGTGCCAGCGAGGCCGCTGCTCTGATCGATGCTGACGTGCCAGAACGGCGTATCCGGGATGATCATCTGCGAGGTGAAGTCCGGCTCATCGCCCGCGAGCGGGCCGAAGAACGCACCGTTGTTGTTCCTCGCGTCGAGGACGTAGTCCTGGGTGTCACCGACCAGGTCGACCTGGAAGCGGTAGTCGTGGGTCGTGCCGACGAACAGCCGCGGGTTGGCCTGGTAGCAGTCGGTTCCAGCCGTCATCTCGTACTTGTACGGATAGGTGGAACCACCATCGGTCGAGACCTGCAGGATCACGTTCTCGATGTCTGCCGGATCCCACTGAGTGTAGTCCTCAGGGTAGAAGGTCACCGTCAGAGCATCGATCATCGTGACGCCGGAACCGACCTTGGTCATCTCGTAGTCACGGATCGTCTGGTCACCCGTCTCCGGGTTCTCGGACGTGACACGGAGATCGACCGACTCGATCGAGCCACCACCCTGATCCACCGCGGTCACGAAGACGTCCGTCTCCTTACCGCTGAGGATGAAGGCGTGGTCCCAGTCCTCGTCGTCGTTGATGTCATCACCACAAGTGAAGAGCGGGTTACCCGGGAGGTTCCAGTCCGGATAGTCGTCCTGGTTCTCACGCGGTTCCGCGCTGTAGTTGAGACCCCAGATCTGAACCAGAGGACGGTCCTGATCGAGGAGCTTGATGTAGTTGCCTTCGCTCCGGAGCGTCTCGTCGACGTCACAGTCACCACCGAAGAGCCAGTCTCCGTTGATGTCGAAGCGGGCCTGCGCGATGAGGTCCCAAGCGTCAGCCTCGTCCCAACCGAAGTCGGCCGGGTCCGGCACGCCACCCTCGTCCGCGGTCCACTCGACCGTGTACGGGGCGAACTCGTCGCCGCTCTCGATGAGCTGCCACGAACCGAAGTTGTAGCTGACGTAGATCTCGTCCTCAGCATCCGGACGCGCACCGAAGACGATGGCGTTTCCGGAGACCGTCACGTCGAACTTGGTCGGCGCCGCAACGCCACCCAGGCTCTCGTGACAGGTGGCAGCCGTGCCGTTGATCATGACGACCACGCCGTCGCACTTACCCTCGACGCTGAGGACGGTCTCCTCGAGCATCTCGGAGCTGTACGGGGCGATCGGCTGGACCTGAGTCGGATCGATGGACTCGTCGAGCTGACGCGGGGCGAACCAGAAGCGGACGGCCGTCGTGGACGTGGCATCCGGATCCTGGAGCTCCGCAGTGATCGTGAACTCGTCACCCGCGGCGACCTCAGCCGACGGAGCACCGTCGACCGCAGCCGGATCGCTCACGAAAGCGAAGTCCGCGGTGGCGTTGGAGAACTTCTTGAACTCCCACGGATTGACCGGAGCCACCGTGAAGTTCCCGCCCTCGTCGATCGCGCTCGGATAGATCTCGTAGGCTCCATCCGGCATCGACGCGACGTCGACGGCGAAGTCATACGGATAGACGCTGTCACGCACCGTGTAACCGGCGTCGGACAGGGACTGCCACTGGAGCTGCTCGAAAGTCAGGTCCTCGTAGCAATCCGGATCCAGGCGGTACATGAGGTCGACCGACACGATGGCCGTGATGTCCTCAGCGGTGACGAAGACGTTCATGCCGTCCTCACCGGTGATACAGGCCGTGCCGTTGTCGTCCATGACAGCCGGGAAGACGTCGATCTCGTCTCCGTTGTTGTCCTCAGCACGGATGATGTCAGCCTCCGGAGCCATGTTCTCGCCGATGATGACGGCGAGGATGTCCGGGTTGTCATCCGCACGATACGTATCGCAGTTGAAGTCGTAACCCGTGGCCCGGAAGAGGACGTTCACGTCCGCCCAGAGCGGCAGGTTGTCGATGTCGACGAACACGCAGAACGGAGAATCGTAGTCCTCAGGGCTGCCCGGCTCATCAGCGGCCGGATCACCCGAGAGCGGATCCTCATCGATCTCGCCGTCGCCATCGTTGTCGATTCCGTCGATCTCATCCTCGCCAACGAGCGGACGGAGCGGCCAGCCCTCAGGGATCGAGAACGCACCCTGGTACTGGACGAAGTCGATTCCGTCGTCGTAGACGAAGTTGCCGTTGATGTCGTTGACGATGGCGTCGTTGCCCTCGGCCTGGAAGCCCTTCTCACCGTCGAGATCGGCGAACCAGTCCTGGTCGTTGTTGACGTCGAGGACGTCCCACGTGCCACCACCATCGAGCGAGATCTGGAACAGGACCTTCGCGAGGTCATCGCTGCCCTCGGCGCAGATCATCATCCAGTCGTTCACGCCCGCGACATACGGGTGGAGATCGTCATCCGTGGTGTCGAGCACCGAGCCGTCCGGCAGGGTGATCGTCACGAAGTCTGCAGTCGGCTCCTCGGTGTCGATACGAACCGCTTCGATCTCTTCCGGATTCTGGCCGGCCGGGTCGTAGCAGGTGTACTCGATCACGTCTTCCTGGTTGGTCTCGTCGATGGCGATCGCCTTCACGAGGTAGTTACCCTCGGGGAGACCGGTGCCATCCCAGCTGACCATCCAGAGGTCGAGGACCCCGTTGTCACCATTGAGACGGTTCTCACGGAAGATCCAGTCGCTCGGGTCGAGCTCGTCGTCTTCCGCATCGGCGTAGAACTCGTCGTCGGCGAAGTCAGTCAGCTCGGTTCCGTTCGGAATGACCGTATCGAGACCGATGACCTGATCGTCGTCACCAGAGTTGTATTCACCGTCACCGTCGTCGAGGACGACCGGATCGCGGTGGCTGTAGCCATCGTGGTCCGCGTCCCAGTACATGTAGCGAGAACCGCCACCGAGGTCGGTGTTCAGGTAGGCCCGGAACGCCAGATCCTCGAGTGCGTCGCCTTCGCCGATCCGCTCAGCCGACGGGAAGTAGAGGACCGCGTCACCGCGTCCGTCCGCTTCGTCGTCGAGATCGATCGTGACCCAGGAGCTACCCACGTCGAGGTCGGTGGCGCAGTTGTCACCGTCGACGTCGTGGAAGTACTCGAACCGGACCTTGTCGATCTCGTAGTCGTGGATGTAGTGGATCGCGTAGAGGTCGAACTCGGTGGTACCCGCGCAGACCTCAGGCTGAATGTAAGCCCGGAGCGGCTCAGACCGGATGCAGACCGTCGTGATGAAGGCCGTCAGCTCGGAACTGTTGCCCTCGACGTCGACTGCCCAGGTACGGACATCGTAGTCGCCCGTCTCCAGGTTGAGCGTGTTCCAGGTCGCAACGACCGGCTCCGTCCAATCCACCGTCTGACCGCCGGTGCTGAACGTGTCGCCGTGGACCGTCTCGATCGGGAGCCAGCCCGCGTCCGGCACGTCGCCGACGGGGTTGTACTCGAACACGACCTTGACGATGTCGTTGGTGATGTAGTCGTCGGTTTCGCCGAAGTTGCCGGCGTCCGCCGAGCCGTTCCACTCGTCGTCGTTGGTGCCCGGGATGTTGTCCGCTCCAGCATCGTCGATGCCTTCGTCGTACTTCCCGTTCCCGTTGACGTCGTCCTCGTCGATGAAGCCGTCGCCGTCGTCGTCGATTCCGGCGTCACCGGAGCGAGCGTCGAGACCGCCCACCCAGTCGAAGCCGTCGTTGTCCTCGATCATCGCGTAGAGCGCGATGCTCGAGTCCGGCGGTACGCAGGCGCCGTCTTCGAGGTCGTCGTCCGTGTGGACCTGGACCAGCGTAGCCGTCGGCTCGGTACCGTCGATCACGATGACGGTGAGGACGCAGAGGTCCTCCTCGGCAGTGGTGTTCCCGAACTCGTCCGTCGCACGGGCACGGAAGTAGACCGTGTCGGCGTTGGCGGCCGGGTAGTTGTCGACGTTGTACATACCGTCACCAGGCCACTCCGCGGTGAACGGAGCCGTGATGTCGGTGTGCGTGAAGTCGATGGTGTCGAAGTCCGGATCGGACGAGGCCTCGAAGGTCATCGAGACGGCGTCGTCATCAGACTCGCCAGTGAGCGTGTAGTCACCGGGGTGCTTGCCCGCGTCGAAGATCTGGATACCCGGATCGTCGGACACGTCGGCGAAGTCCGCCGGCGGATCACCGATCTCATCACAGCCCGGGATCGTGGCCGGCGGAGCGGTCAGGTCCAGGGTGAAGGTGATCGGCTCGCTCCAAGGCTCACGAACGTTTCCGGCCTTGTCGTAGGCGACGAGACGAAGCTGATGATTCGTCGTTCCGTCAGCCGCGAGGCCGTAGATCTCCGTGAGGAGCTCGAAGTCGAGGTTCTCGCTCGAGTGCTGATCGAAGAAGTTGAATTCCTGGGTCGCGGAAGAGTCCGCATCACCAGAGAACTCGTATCCCTGCGAAACGAAGGTGCGGGCCGAGTTGGTCAGCACTTCGAAGGCGTGCGGGACGACTTCTCCATAGGCAAGGGCGTTGGCGTAGAACGGCTCCGTGTTGGAGTCCGTGCCCGCGAACGGCCGGGTGCCCAGGACGTGAGCTGCGTCGACGAAGATGCTGTTGCCGGTGACGCCAGGACCCGGAACCGGGGCGGCCCACTCGGTGCTGGCCGGATCCTCGATCGCGAGCACGGACCAGGCCGTGTTGATCGGGACTTCGACCGCTTCACCGTCGGCAATACCGTCTTCGTTGTCGTCGTTCTCACCGTTGCCGTAACCGACGTTTTCCGGAGCTTCGTCTGCTTCGTCGATCTGACCGTCGTTGTCGTCGTCGAAGTTGTTCGTCCGGCTTTCGTCGATGTTGTACCAGTAGATCTTTCCGACCGCTCCGCCGCCGACGAGACCGCCGTTGGCGTAGGAGTCGTAGACGAAGAACGCGTCGTTGTCGTTGTCGCGGTAGTCGTTCTGGCAGTGGAGGCCGTTACCGAACGTCGCCGCGGCGTCGGAGGTGGAGTCCTGCGCAGCTGCGTGGACTTCGGTATCGCTGAAGTCGATACCTTCGCCAACCTCGTTGACCTGACCGTCTTCGTCGTCGTCGAGCCCGTTCGCCTGAGCGGCGGTCGAGTCGGCGTCTTCGTCATAGAGCATGCCGCCCGGGAAGCTGTCCCCGTTGGCATCGCTGTCGGAACCGAAGTCCGGCCCCGGGTCGAGGGTGAGGTCGATCCAAGCACCCATGCTCGGGCGGACGCGGATCCGCGAGTAGAGAACGTCGTCGTCACTGAGCGATTCGCTCGTGAAGTCGACGAAGCGACCGAGGTTGTAGGTCGGGCTGCCCGGAGCGATGAGGTTCGTTCCAGCGTCCGTGCCCAGGTCCGTCTCGTTCGCGAGGTACGTGATCTCTGCGTGCGTCGGCTCGCGGAGATCGAGCTGCGCGACGAACCTGCGCTCCGGATCGCCACCCATGTGGGCGGTGAGGTGCGAGAGCGAACGGTTGGAGTCGGGCAGAGAGTCCGTGAACGGAAGGATGCGGTCGATCGCACCATCACGCTCGGCACCGTCGATTCCGTTGTCGGAAACGTAGATCGGCACTGGGGTGAACGGATCGAGAGCCGCTTCCGGATTCGGGTTGTTCAGCGGGTAACCCTGGAGAACCGTTCCACGGACCGAAGCGGAAGTGGAGCGGAGCTCGTACCAGCCGAACTCATCGGGGTCCTGCGAGTCGAGGTCCGGCTCGCCCGGATCGAAGATGTAGTCGCCGGAGCTACCGTCCGCGGTGGTGTTGACGTTGAGGAACGTCTCACCCGGGTCGTAGCCACCGTCGCCATTCTCGTCGACGTACGGGTCACCGAAGGTCATCTCGCCGTCACCTTCACCCGGGTCGTTCGTACCGCCGACACCGTCGAGACCGACGTCGTCGTTGAGCGGCTCACCCGGATCCCACGTACCGTTTCCGTCGATGTCGGTGAAGGTGTCCCAGTCACCGTCGTTGTCGACGTTGTCAGCACCGAGGGAGGTGAAGAGGATCGAGTCCGCAGGCGTACCGAAGCCGGTGATGTTGCCCGCGGTCATGTCCAGGTTCGTGAAGTCGGCCCAGATGTGGAGCAGCGAGCTGCGCGCGCTGACCGGACCACCACCCGGAGTCGGGAGGAGGCAGTCCTGGAACCCATCGTTCGCAAGGAGACGGATGTTGACGTAGTCACCATCGTTGTAGATGCGATAGGGGTTCCACGGGTCGAACACGAAGTCCGGGTACGGAGTGGCAGTGTTGCCCTCGATCTCCGGGTACTGACGATCGAAGAAGATCTGCGTACCGGTGGAGAACTCAGCACCCTGACGGTTGAACACGTAGATGCAGTCGACCTCGAGGGCATCCGCATCGTCGAGGTGGATCGGCGAGAACGAACCGTCCGCATTCGGGACGATCGCTCCGAGACGGTTGTCGGCAAGCGGATCATCGCCGTCGTAGACGACGACCGAGTCCGCATCGCACGCGACCGCGCCTGCGTCACCGTAGACGTAATGCCAGACCATCCCGTCGAGAGAGTCACCCACGACGTGGATCACGTCATGGTCCCAATCGAGCGAGTCGGCCTCGGCAGGGCTCGATGCATCCGTGATGAAGTCACGCGGGGCGCAGAGCGGACCAACGATGAACGGACCGAAGAACTCGGCCGCGCCGTTGTTGTCCTGGATCCGCGCCAGGTTCCCCTGGAAGTCCGCCGCGGCGATGATGACGCGCATCTGGTCGCCGATGTTGAGCACGACACCGTCGGTGCTCTGCGTGACACCCGGAGTAACCGTGAAGCCGATGCGGATGAGACCATCCGTACCGTACGGCTGGAGGTTGCCCAGCGGGATCGCTCCCGACAGGTTCGCGTTCATCCAGTCGTCGTCGAGAACCGGCGTCGCCGAGTAGTACATGAAGTACTGATCGGAATCGTCACCACTCTCGGCCCATGCCACGAACACGGAGTCGACGCCATCGCCGTCGTTCCAGAGGTCGTAGGTCATGTCGAGGTTCTCGGTGATGTCGAGAGCGTAGGGCCGCGACTCGTCCTCGATAACGAGGAAGTTGTCGCTCGCGAGCTCCTGACCCGTGATACCACCGTTGAACGCGCTACCGAGCGCACCCGCGATCCGCGTACCAGGAGTCGGGTAGATGCCTGCTTCCCAACCCGTGATGATCACGCGCGTGAACTGGTTCACCGTCTCGGTGGAAACGACGAGCGGGTCCGCGAGGCTGCCCGTGTCGATGTTCTCGAATACGAAGTCCGTGACAACAGCCGCGCGCGCCATGACCTCGTTGATCCAGATGATCAACTGGTCGTCGGTGCGAGTCGGAGTGCCCTGGTCATCGTACGAAGCGCGGAGCATACCGGGGCCACGCTCGATGGCGACCGCATTGGTCAGACCTTCGTCGCCCTGGTAGTCGAGAAGGGCCGTGCCACTGACGCCGCTGTGGTCAGCGATCACGTCAGCGCCGCCGGGAATTCCGGTCGCGCCCGTGAGGTTGGTCACGAGCAGAACCGAAGAGAAGCTTCCCGGAATGGCCGGGGACACGTCACCGTCGACCGCGCCACCAAAGAGACCACCAGCGTCGACGTCGACGTCGAAGTGATCAGCGAAGGTGCCCGTGATCGAGGCCGGATCGACCGGATCGCTCATGACGAGCCAGAGCGCGTCGTCCGTATCTTCTCCAACGAGGGTCGTGCCGTTGTCGTCGTAGTAGGCGGCAACGAGGTGCGGACCGGCGTTGAGCGTCTCGAGCTGACGGCTCATGCCCATCGACACGTTTTCGTCGACCCAACGGAGACGTCCACTCTGGACCCAGAGCTTCGTGACACCAGGGATCATCTGCTTGAGATCCGTGGTAGAAGCCGCGTCCTGAGTGATGGTGACGAATTCACCGTTGTTCGTCGGATCGTTTTCCCACGTCGCCTCGAGCGTGACGCCCGCGAGCTCCGGCGTGTTGGTGAACGTGTTCGCCACGCTCCCGCCGCTCGCGAACTGAACGTCCGCATCGAAGGTGATGAGGATCGCATCGTTCGTGGGATCCTGATCCTCGTAGTTCTGCAACTCGATGCTGTGAATCACCGGACCCGTCGTGATGACGTGCTCGGACAGATCGGTGCTCTTGTGATCGGTTGCATCGCCGTCAGCACCCTCGAGCACGCCGATGTCGCGCAGACGAAGCATGTCGCCCGCAGCCGCACCGACCGCATCCTCGAGAATGATGACGTTTGCCACCGGACCCGCCGACGCGCTAGCGAAGGTGAAGCCGGTGACTGCGAAGTCACTGTTGTCAGCCGTGCCATCCGGGTCGATCGACGCCGGATTCACGTCTTCGTTGAACACGACGTAGACCTGAGCGGTCGTCCCCGAAACCGAGGCAGGACGCACGGTCACCTGTGTGATGTAAGGACCCCCCGCGCTCGGATACGCGGGGAAGTTGATGACCGTATTCACCGACGGCTCGAGACTCTGTGAGTCCGCCCAAGATGGCGCGGCTCCCAACAGCGTCCCAAGCACGAAGGCGAGGACCGAGAGACCGGTCAGCGCTCTCTTTCCACTCCTTCTCATTCCCTGTTCCTCCTTAGTTCCGGGACGCGGCTTCGGAGTGAAGCCCATCGTTTCATTGTCCCCGGGCGACAATAAACGTCCGTAGAAACTCGAAGAATGCACCAGCACCCTCCTTAACGCTGGAATGACTTGCCTCTCGGGCATCTCAAGACACAAGCCTCCCACCTGTACACCGTTGGTGCTGGTGAAGAGGTAAAGATGCGACTCGCGCCGCAAAAAGCAAATGCGCTCACCGCGCTCGCGGAAAGCACCATCACAAGGTCGGAAATCGTCTTTTCGAGAAGGGCCGTCCAGTACGGCGTGGCAACGTACGCCATGTCCCTCCCTGGTATGGCCCCTCGAACACCCTCAAATCCTTGGGGCTCTGCAGACAATCGGGCTGCAAGATGTCACACGCCCTATATCCTGTCAACCCCTATCCCAGAGGGGACGGAGGCCAACAACCTATCCCTGGTTCGCAATCTCTTCGTGATGTCGCCAAGTGGACTTCCTATGTCCGTTGGCCTCCGAAGAGATTCATGGGCATCCTGCCCTACTTCTCAGAGCGGGGCGAAGCTAGCACCGGGCCCAGGGGGTGTCAACTCCCACTAGAAAGCCAAAATGCAGAAAGGCGAACCTCTCTGGAATGGCTTCGGCCCGATCCGGCGTTCGCTTCACTCTGAAAATGATCTTTGTTCCTACCAATGGTCGATTTTCATCCACGACTCTTCGCAAGTCCCGATCGGATGTTGACGATGTCGCCGTCCTGGATGACGTAATCCTTCCCTTCCATCCGGACGAGCTTCTTCTCTTTCGCAGCATTCATCGATCCAGCGGACTCCCAATCGGAGTACGCAACGACTTCTGCGCGAACGAACCCTTTCTCGAGGTCGGAATGGATGGCACCTGCGGCCTGCGGAGCGTACGAACCTCTGCGAAGGCTCCATGCCCTCACTTCGTCTTCTCCTACAGTGAAGAAAGATTCCAGTCCGGCGCGCTCGTACGCAGCACGAATCGTCTGCGCGACTGCGGACTCGGTCAGACCGAACGCCTCCATGAACGTGGCGCGTTCGTCTTCGGCGATCTCGAGGATCTGGTTCTCTACCTCGGCGCTGAAAACGATCCGGCTTCCATCGGTCTCGTTCGGTTGGAGCACACCGGAGAGATCGATCGCATCGACCAACGCCCTCGCCTCGCCGAGTTGTTCCTCGCCGACGTTGAACGCGGGCAGGATCGGACGCCCTGAGAGGAATGCGAATCCACGGAGCTCCTTCGCCTTCTCTTCGGCTTCGGGCACACTCCGTACCGGACGCCCTTCGTCCAGCGTCGCGCGCAGACGTTCGAGGAGTTCGGGTTCACCGGTGAACCCCGGCTTCTGCCCCGCTTTCACGATCTTCTGAACGCGTTCGAGCCGCCCCTCCACCGTGGCGAGGTCGAGGATGAGGAACTCGTCAGCGAGCTCCGCGATCTGGCGACGTGCTTCTTCCGCCCACTCCTCGGGCGGGGTCGCAAACAGTTCGACCACGAGGAGGACGAGGTCAGCGCGGGAGAGCATCTCGCGTCTCTCCGGGGAGAGCGCCGGATACTGGACGGAGCCCTTCTGCTCCAAGTCCTGGAACTCGATCCGCGCCGGCGTCGTCTTCTTCGGCTTGAACTCACGAGAGAGTGCGTCGACCCGAGGATCGGGCACGACGACGTGGGCGATGCGGAGACCTGGTGCGGGAGCGCCGCCCTTGCCCTCGAGCAGGTCGAAGAGCATGGACTTCCCGCTGCCCGGACGACCTGTCAGGGCGATGCGCATGGTTGGACTCCTGAAGCCGAACCACACGGTGTCGCGCCACGGGGCCTAGAGGCTCCCCGAATCGCTCGACGCGCGTCGTCCCGGCAATGGTTCACTGAGTTGTCTGATGGAGCGCCGACCCCGGTGAGCGTGGATCAGCGAACCCGGATCCGTCCGTGCGGGGCGGATCCGCCACGAAAAAACGTGAGCCGCCCGGGACTCGAACCCGGGACCGTCTGCTTAAAAGGCAGCTGCTCTACCGACTGAGCTAGCGGCTCGCGGGGGACCATAGCCCAGCGCGGAACACGGAGGCAACCGCAGCCGCCCGCGGGCGGGTCAGCGCTGCGCGCGGCTCGGGACGGTGATGATCTGATTCCGCCCCGACCCCACGGACACGGTCCGGATCGGCGCGCCGCACCCGTCCTCGATCCGCTCGATGTAGCGACGAGCGGTGAGTGGGAGATCGGCGTAGCGACGGATCCGGTCGAGAGGCTCCTCCCAGCCCGGAACTGTCTCGTAGACTGGCTCACACCGCTCGAGCGCCTCGACATCGGTAGGTGTGTAGGACCTGAGTTCGCCGTCAGCGCGGTACCGTGTGGCGATCTCGAGCGAGGAACGGCCGGAGAGAACGTCGAGCTTCGTGAGAACGATCGACGTGACGCCGTTGATCCGAACGGCCTGCCGCAGCTGCACGAGGTCGAGCCATCCCACCCGACGAGGGCGACCGGTCGTCGCGCCGAACTCGCCGCCCTGACTGCGCAGGGCCTCGCCATCTTCGCCGTGTAGCTCCGTCGGGAACGGTCCTTCGCCAACCCGCGTCGCATACGCTTTGCAGATTCCGACGACCTTGGTGAGCGCACTCGGCGGCAACCCGAGCCCGAACGCCGCACCCGACGCGGTGGTCGTCGAAGAGGTCACGAACGGATAGGTCCCGAGGTCGACGTCGAGGAACGTACCCTGCGCACCTTCGCAGAGGATCTTCTCGCCGCGTTCCCGCGCCTCCGCCAGCAGCGCGACGGTGTCCGCGACGAAGCCGCGGAGCCGGTGTGCGAGGCCCGAGTAGGTGGCGAGCCACTCGGTCCGAGCCGCTTCGATCGGTTGCGGCGGAGCGATGCCAGCGCCGCGGAAGGCGCGCTCCACGCGCTCAGCGTGCTCATCGATCCTACGGCGGAGCCGCTTAGGGTCGAGGAGTTCGTACATCCGGATGCCCGTGCGCCCCATCTTGTCCTGATAGGCGGGCCCGACGCCGCGCTTCGTCGTACCTACGCGGACATCCTGGCCGTCCAGCGTTTCGAGCCACTTGTGGTAGGGCAGGATCGCGTGTGCGCCCTCGCTGAGGAAGAGACGTCCTTCGAGCGCGATGTCACGCGTGCTGAGGCCGTCCAACTCCTCGAGGAGATAGGCCGGATCCACCACCACACCATGTCCAATGATGCACTTCGGTTTGGGATGAAGGATCCCGGAAGGAACGAGGTGGAGGACGTACTTCTGCCTTCCCACCACAACCGTATGACCCGCGTTCGCACCGCCTTGGTAGCGCGCAACCCAGTCCATCCGCCGCGCCATGAGGTCGACGATCTTGCCCTTGCCTTCGTCACCCCACTGACACCCGACCACCACCGTTACGGTCATCCGCCACTCCCCGCCCGGGCCTCTTGGGGCCCGGACCGTCCGGCCCTGGGTCACTCGGGCCGCGCGGATGATCTCGCGATCTACTAGGCGCTGCCCGCTATGCGGCGTACAAGTCGTCCGCCACTTTCCGCCGCTTTCCGCCCGAGCGGTTCGCACGCGCGAGGCCGCGTCTCACGACTTCGCTCATTTGCGAGACGAGAATGATCTCGAGCTCTTCCCGGATCTCCGCAGGGATCTCCGAGACGTGGCGGCGGTTCCCTTCGGGAACGAGCAGTGTACGCACCCCATACCGGTGGGCGGCAACCGCTTTTTCGGTAAGACCACCGATAGGCAGTACGCGACCACGCAGAGTGATCTCGCCAGTGAGGGCGACGGTGCTCCGTGTGCTTCGCTCGGTCAGCGCCGAGATGATTGCGAGGGCGATCGCGGCTCCCGCGGAAGGACCGTCCTTGGGAACGGCACCCTGGGGAACATGCACATGAAGATCGTGGGACGCGAAGAGAGACGGATCGATGTCGTACGTGGCGCACTCGGAGCGCACCCACGAAACCGCCGCCCGCGCCGATTCGCGCATCGTCTCGCCCAGTTTGCCGGTCAGGATGAGCTGGCCGTTCCCAGGGAGCGCGCGTACTTCGATGAGGAGGATCTCTCCCCCCGTCTCCGTCCAGGCGAGCCCGGTCGAGACGCCAACCCGGCCGGCCCGCTCGAGCGGCCCATCGCTGAGGAAGCGCTCGGGTCCGAGTAGATCGGGCAGCTCTTCCGCTCCGACCGTGCGCGCTCCGTCCAGCGTCTTCGAAGCCTTCTGTCGCGCGATCTTTCGGCAGACAGAACCGATCTCTCGCTCCAGGCTCCGCACCCCGGCTTCACGCGTGTATTCGCGCACGATCCGAAGGAGCGTATCCCGAGGCACGACGAGGTCGTCCTCGCTGAGGCCGGTGGCGGTACGCTGACGTGGCAAGAGGAACCGATCCGCGATCTCGAGCTTCTCGGACTCGAGGTACCCAGGAAGGCGGATGAGCTCCATCCGATCGAGTAGCGGAATCGGAATGTTGTTCGCATCGTTCGCGGTCGTCAGGAAGAGCACCTTCGAAAGGTCGTAGTCGACTTCGAGGTAGTGATCGCTGAATCCGTGATTCTGCTCCGGGTCGAGAACTTCGAGGAGCGCTGCAGAAGGATCTCCGCGGTAGTCGGAACTCAGCTTGTCCACTTCGTCGAGCAGGATGACCGGATTGACCGTCCCGACCTTCTTCATCGCCTGTGCGATCCGTCCCGGCATCGATCCGATGTAGGTGCGACGGTGCCCGCGGATCTCCGCTTCGTCCCGCACGCCTCCGAGTGCAATGCGAGCGAACTTTCGGCCGAGCGCACGAGCCACCGAACGTCCGAGTGACGTCTTCCCGACTCCAGGAGGGCCAACGAGACAGAGCACAGGACCGCGAACGGACTTCGTCAGCTGTACGACCGCGATGTGCTCGAGGATCCGTTCCTTCACGCGCGTGAGCCCGAAGTGATCGGCATCGAGGATCTCCTCGGCTTCGATCAGGTTGCGACGATCACGCGTCTTCTTGTTCCAAGGGACCCCGGTGAGCCAAGTCAGATACCCGCGCGTCACCGTGGCCTCGGGAGAAAAAACCGGCATGCGCGCAAGACGATCGACTTCCTGAAGCGCCTTCTTCTCGACGGATTGAGGCATCCGGGCGCTGCGGACGAGTCGTTCGAACTCTTCGATCTCCGCCATCCCTTCCTTGTCCGGATCGGTCTCCTTGTGCGGAGTGCGCGGAATCGGAATGGAGGGCGCGGAAGAACTACTCGCCTCGACCTTGCGGCGGCGGAACGTCGCGTTCTCTTTGGTCAGGGCACGCCTCAGAGTCTCGAGCCTCGCGATGGAGTCGTCGGACTCGAGCAGTTCCTGGCGCGACGCGACAGATACCAGAACCTGAGACGCAATGAGATAGCTGACGGCGTGGGCGTCGTGTCCGTCGACGACGGAACTCCGGAGCTCGTCGGGCACGCGGCCGGAGAGTTCGGCAAACTCCGTGAAGAGAGCCTGCGCTCTCGTGAGGTGCGACTTCGCGATGAGCTCTTCACCCTGTCGCTCTACGCGGAGTCGAACGGAGCCGAAGAGGCCGTTCCCTTGTGACTCGAGACGACTGAGCGCAGCGCGCGCGAGCCCTTCCACGAGGATGCGCATGGTGCCGTCGGGCAGACGGAAGACCTGGAGAATCCGGACGATGGTTCCGGTGCGATGGAGGTCCTGCTCACCTGGCTCACTGACGTCTGGCCGAATCTGTGCGCTTGCGAAGACGACCTTGTGCGCCTTCTCCGCCTCTTCGATCGCGGCAACCGACGCGCTCCGCCCGACGAAGAGCGGAAGCGTCACACCGGGGAAGATGACGACGTCCCGTAGCGGCAGGAGGGGAAGCCGATTCGGCACACGGATTTCACGCCCATCGACGGTGATGCGCAACGTCATGAAGGGGAGCTCCTCCAGGAATGTCTCGGGCCCCCGGAGGGGGCCCGGGGATGCACTAGGCTTCTTTCTGGTCCGCGCGCGGAACGAGCGTAGGCGTCTCGTTTCGCAGGATTACGGACTCATCGATGATACAAGCCTCCACATCCCTCCTGGAGGGAAGGTCGTACATGATCTCGAGCATTGCGTCCTCGAGAACTGCTCTCAGCCCTCGAGCCCCGGTCTTCCTTTCCAGGGCGATCTTGACGATGGCGTCGAGAGCGGACTCCGAGAACTCGAGTCGAACGTTCTCCATCTCGAAGAACTTCTGGTACTGCTTCACGATCGCGTTCTTCGGCTCGGTCAGGATCATCTTGAGCGCGGCTGCATCCATCTCCGCCAACGTGGCGACGATGGGAAGTCGACCGATGAGCTCTGGGATGAGACCGTACTTGACCAGGTCTTGCGGCTCGATCTTCGCGTAGAGCTCGCCGAGGCTGAGCTCGCGCCGCTTTTCCTGATCGGCACCGAATCCGATCTCCGTCTTTCCGATCCGCGTCTGCACGGCCTTGTCGATTCCCTCGAACGCGCCACCGCAGATGAAGAGGATGTCCTTGGAGTTGACCTCGATGTACTTCTGCTGCGGGTGCTTCCGTCCGCCCTGCGGAGGAACGTTCGCAACCGTACCTTCGAGAATCTTGAGCAGCGCCTGCTGCACGCCCTCTCCCGAGACGTCCCGCGTGATCGAGGGGTTCTCGCTCTTGCGCGCGATCTTGTCGATCTCGTCCACGTAGACGATTCCGTGCTCGGCTGCGACGAGGTTGAAGTCCGCCGCTTGGAGGAGCCGGACGAGGATGTTCTCGACGTCTTCGCCGACGTACCCGGCTTCGGTCAGGCTCGTCGCGTCGATCATCGCGAACGGAACCTTGAGGAGCTTGGAGAGCGTCCGCGCAAGCAGCGTCTTTCCAGAACCGGTCGGGCCGATGAGAAGGATGTTGCCCTTCTCCAGCTCGACGTCGTTGTACACGGTCGCCGGCTGGTTGACCCGCTTGTAGTGGTTGTAGACGGCGACGGAGAGGACCTTCTTCGCGTGATCCTGGCCGATGACGTACTCATCGAGGATCCGCTTGATCTCGGACGGTTTCGGCAGGTTCTCCTTGTTCAGGGTGACCTGCGTGTCCCCCTCGCCCTCCAGGATGTCGTTGCAGAGCCGAACGCACTCACTGCAGATGTAGACGCTGGGACCGGAGACGAGGCGCGCGACCTCTTCCTGTCCTCGTCCGCAGAACGAGCAGCGGATCGGATGGGGCGAGCTGATGCGCTTCTTCATGAACTCTCCTCGGAGCGGGTCGTCGATACACTCATCGGTTCGGGTTCTCGGTTTCCTTTGACCCCAGCCCCTTCGATTCGTCAGGGATTCCCGTAGGCTCCCCTCGCGAATCGTCAGGGTTCGGCCCGTTTCAGGCCGAAGCCCCTGCCTTCTTCTTCTCGATCACTTCGTCGACGAGACCGTACTCCTTCGCCTCGTGAGCGGACATGAAGTAGTTCCTGTCCGTATCCTTCTTGATCTTGTCTATCGGCTGTCCGGTGTGACCAGCCAAGATCTCGTTCATCCGCTCGCGAAGCGTCAGGATCTCACGCGTATAGATGTGCATGTCGGAAGCCTGTCCACGGCTTCCGCCCATCGGCTGATGGATCATGATCCGGCTGTTCGGGAGCGCGGAGCGCTTCCCGTTCGCGCCGCAAGCCAGGAGCAGGGCGGCCATCGACGCCGCCTGTCCCATGCAGATCGTGGCCACGTCCGGCTTGATGAACTCCATCGTGTCGTAGATCGCCATTCCGGCGGAAACCATTCCACCGGGCGAGTTGATGTAGAGGTTGATGTCGCGCTCCGGATCTTCCGCCGCCAGAAACAACATCTGCGCGATGACCAGGTTCGCTACGACGTCATCGATCGCAGTCCCTACGAAGATGATCCGATCCTTGAGCAGACGCGAGAAAATGTCGTAGGAGCGTTCTCCCCGACTCGACTGCTCGACGACTATCGGTACCAATGCCATGAGATCCGTCTCCCTCTACTCCGAGGCGATGGTGTTGGAAGCCTCTTCCTGCTTCGGCCGAGGCCTCACCGACTCGTTGACCCGGATCTTCTCGAAGACGAGATCGAAGACCTTGTCGTCGAGGACCTCCAACTTGAGGCCGTTCATATCCCCGGATCGCGTTAGCTGTTCACGAATCCGATCCACGTTGGCGCCGTCTCCGACCTTCTCGCGGATCTTCGCGTCTACATCCTCATCGGATATCCGTATCTCTTCCTTGCGCGCGATCGAATCCAGAATGAGTCTCCGGCGCCAAACCATGTCCACCTGGGGGGTGATCTGCTCCTTCAGGGCGTCCGGATCCGCGTTCGGGTTCTGCTCGAACGCCTTCTTCATGTGGAATTCCACCCCTTCCCGGATCACCCCGTCCGGTACCTGGAACGGCACCAAGTCGAAGAACCGGGCGAGGAAGTGGCCTTGCGACACCTGCCTCGCGCGCCTCGCTTCCTGCTTCTCGAGCTGCTCCCGGACCTTGGCCCGCAGCCCTTCGAGATCCAGCCCCTCTTCCACCTGAGCGGCGAAAGAATCGTCCAGGTCTGGCCGAACCTTCGTCATCACCTTGGTAGGACGCAAGATGTAGTAGCGCTGGCCGCCCGCGAGGTTCCGGTCCCTGTGATCTTCGGGATACTGGACGCGGATCAGCTTCTCCTCGCCCACGGAGACGCCAACCGTGGCCTCTCGGAACTCGGGAAGGAGATTCGCGGCCCCGGCCTCGAGCTTGGCGTCCTGACGCTTGCCCTTCGGAAGCCGGCTCCCGTTCTTGTCGGCCGGATAGATATGGACCTCGACGAGGTCCCCCTCTTCAGACGGACGCTCCGCGTCCTCCAGGGTCGCGGCCTGATCGCGGACGGAATCGAGCGCCCGCTCGATGTCCTCTTCTTCGAGCTCGAATCGAACTTCGTCGACTTCGATCTCCGTGAGGTCCGGAATCTCGAGCTCGGGCCACAGCTCGACGATGGCCTTGAACGTGAGGGGCGCCCCCCGTTCGAACTCCAGATCCTCGACGCGGGGCTGGGAGGCGACGCGGAGCTCGTGCTCGGCCAAGACCTCGTTCACCGCGTCCGGCACGATCGACTGGATCACGTCGTTCTGGATCTGGTCCCAGAACTTGTTCTCGACGACGTGGACCGGGACCTTCCCCTTCCGAAAGCCGGGCAGCTGAACCTTCCGGCGCACCCGCTTCACGACTTCCTGGATCCGCTCTTCGACTTCGTCCGTATCCAGCTCGATCGCGATGCTGCGCTCCCAGGCGCCTGATTCCTCGATGTTGGACTTCACCCTACCCACTCCCGGTTGTCTCGAGGGCCGACTGCCCTCTGTCACCTCGACCGCCACGTTCGGGCCCAGCCTTCCGGCCGGCGCTTTCGGTCGATCTCACCGACCGGCTCTTCCGGTCGACCCTTCCGGCGCCCGGTCTCTGGAAGACCGACACCGACCGTCTATCTAACCAACTGTGCGAGAGGGGGGACTCGAACCCCCACGAGTCTCCTCACTGGAACCTAAATCCAGCGCGTCTACCAATTCCGCCACTCTCGCTCGAGAAACACCCTCAGGTCCGCGGGACGGCCACGGGGGCCGGCCCGGTCCGAGGGCATCCCGCATTATAGAGAAAGCTCAGGAGGAGCGAGCGACTTCTCCTGGCAGGATGAGAAAGGCCGCCGAGGCGGATTCCTCACCCGGCGAGCTCTGCCTGGACCCGGCGGCTCACGATCCGGCCCATCTCGTCCGTCCCGAGGCCGTTACCGGCCGATGCGGAGGGGATCTCCCCATCGAGCAAGGCGCCTCGGACCGCGTTCTCCACTGCCGTCGCCGCCCGGTCCTCTCCAAGGTAGTCCAGCATCATCTGGACCGCGAGGATGGCCGCGAGCGGATTTGCGACGTTCTTCCCGGCGTACTTGGGCGCCGATCCGTGGATCGGCTCGAACATCGACACCTTCCCCGGATGGATGTTGCCCGAAGCCGCGAGCCCCATCCCTCCCTGGATCATCGCGCCGAGGTCGGTGAGGATGTCCCCGAAGACGTTCGAGGTGACGACGGTGTCGAACCACTCCGGGTTCTTGACCATCCACATGCAGGCCGCATCGACGTACGCGTGATCCCGTTCGATCTCCGGGTAGTCCTGCCCCATCTCCTCGAACGCGCGCGTCCAGAGGTCGAAGGCACGAACTGCGTTCGCTTTGTCGACCAACGTGAGCTTCTTCCGCTTCCGCTTCTCGGCGAGTTCGAAAGCGTAGGCGAAGAGACGGTCGGCACCGCGGCGGGTGAGGATCATCTCCTGCATTGCCACTTCGTCCTTCGTACCCTTCTTGAAGAATCCGCCGATCCCGGTGTAGAGATCCTCGGTGTTCTCCCGAATGACGACCATGTCGACGTGCTCAGGGCCCTTGTCCTTGAGCGGACAGAGCTTCGCATCGAACAGTTTGATCGGCCGGAGATTGATGTAGAGGTCGAGTTGAAACCTCAGCCCCGCGATGATCGCGCGCTCGAGCATCCCGACTTCGATCCGTGGATCGCCGATCGCACCGAGTAGGATCGCATCGTACCCGCGCATCTCCTCGATCACTTCGTCTGGGAACGTCTCACCGGTCGAAAGGTAGTGCTCGGCGCCGTGCGGATAGTGCGTCTTCTCGAACGCCAGACCGAGCGACTCCGCGGCCGCGTCGAGCACACGCACGGCTTCCGTCGTGACCTCGGGACCGATTCCGTCGCCGGGGAGAACGGCGATGCGATACGTCTTCAAGCTTCCTCCGAATTCATCTGCAAACTCGAGGGGATCACTCCCCTCCGGCTCACTGTCCCCGGAACTCGGGCTTGCGCTTCTCGAGGAATGCGCCAGTCCCTTCCTTCCAGTCCTCTGTGTTGGCGAGGAGTCCGAACTGCGCGACTTCGAACGCGAGCCCATCCTCCAGCGTCATCTCTCGTCCTCGCACCGTGGCGCGGAGGGCTGCGGATACCGCGAGCGGACCGCGCTTCTGGATCGAACCGGCGATCTGTCGCGCTGCCTCCATCAACTCCTCCGGCTCGACGACCCGGTTCGCGAGCCCCATGCGGAAGGCAGACTCGGCGTCGATCATCTCGCCGCCGAGGATCATCTCGAGTGCACGGCCGAGTCCGACGATGCGGGAGAGTCGCTGCGTTCCGCCGAAACCCGGGATCACGCCAAGACTCACTTCGGGGAGTCCCATCTTCGCCTTCGTGGAGAGGACGCGGATGTGGCACGCGAGTGCGAGCTCGCAGCCGCCCCCGAGCGCAAAACCGCCAACAGCCGCGATGACCGGCTTGGAACCTCGCTCGATCCGCGAGAAGAGCGCTTGCCCCCGATCCGCATACTTCATCGCATCGGCTGCCGTGAGGTCTTTCAGTTCGGTGATGTCGGCGCCCGCGACGAACGCCTTCTCTCCGCCGCCCGTGATGATCATCCCCCGCAGGTCGGCTTCCGCCTCCAGCCGGTCGACCACGGAGGCTAGCTCCGACAAAGTCGCGCCGTTGAGCGCATTCAGCGCCTTGGGACGATCGATGACGACCTCTAGCCAGCCGTCCTTCTCTTCCAGCTTCAGGTTCTCGAAGCTCATGGAGTCCTTCCTCTCACCGTGGCGCGCCGCAGAGTGGGCGAGCACACGATTCTCGTTCCTCGGGGCGATCCAGAACTCGAATGGCTGCCGGAACCGCCGGGGGCTCCAGCCCGAACGGCGAAGGTATCCCGGCGGACACCGGCGCTCCAGACCTTTCCCCTATCACCCCCGCTCGAACAACATGGCCATCCCCAAACCTCCCGAGACGCAGAGGGTCGCGATCCCTCGGCGAACATCTCGACGCCGCATCTCATGGAGCAAGGAGACCGTGATCCGCGCTCCGGTACAGCCGATCGGATGCCCCAACGCGATGGCGCCCCCGTTCACGTTGAGCCGATCACGATCGAAACCGAGTTCACGGTCGCACGCGATCACCTGAGCGGCGAACGCCTCGTTCAGTTCGATCAGGTCGACGTCGCCTAGCGAGAGGGCTTCCTTCTCCATCAGCGCACGCACGGCAGGGACCGGACCGATTCCCATCACGCGCGGGTCGACGCCCGCGACTTCATACGCCCGGAGCGTCGCGAGGATGTCGAGGCCGGACGCTTCCGCGCGCGAACGCGTGGTGAGGAGAACGGCTGCCGCACCATCGGTGATTCCGGAGGCGTTACCTGCCGTGACCGTCCCGTCCTCTGCAAACACCGGCGGAAGCTTGGCCAGGCTCTCGACCGTCGTACCGGGCCGGGGATGTTCGTCCCGTGCGAGCGCGACCTCGTCCGGCTTCTTCGAACTCGGCACGGAGACCAATTCGTCGTCGAAGCGGCCTGAGTCGCGAGCGGCTACCGCGCGCATCTGACTCGTCACCGCGAACTCGTCCTGTTCGAGGCGAGAGATGTCGTACTGCTTTGCGAGCGTCTCGGCCGTCTCTCCCATGAGCTGTTCCGCGAGCGGACACTCGAAGCCGTCGCGGTACATCGAGTCGATCACCTCGCCGTGGCCGAGCCGGTAGCCGGTGCGCGCGCGGTCGAGCAGGTACGGCACACGGGTCATGGATTCGATCCCTCCAGCGAGGACGAACTCCGCCTCACCCGTGAGGATCCGCCGAACGCCGTCGGCGATCGCTTCCAAGCCGGACGCGCAGGCCATGTTGATCGTCGACGCTACCGTCGTCTCGGGAAGGCCGGCGCGGATCGCAACCTGACGCGCGGGGTTGGGTCGCGTACCCGCCTGTCGCGCCGATCCGAGAAGCACGCGGGTGGGGAGAACTCGCCCCCCGAGGTCGTCCAAGAGCGAACGGACGACGAGAGTTCCGAGCTCCACACCGGTGTGGCCGGACAGCGCGCCGAAGAACCGGCCGATCGGGGTGCGCTTGGCGGAGACGACGACGATTGGGTCCTGGACCTGCAAGATGGACGGCCTCCTGGCTTGGTCTAATGGTGTGCGGACCAGCCGAGCCGGGCCGCCCTCCCTGAATCGCTCTGAACCGTCGGAACGTGGTGTCCAGAGCGCCGCTCCGGGTCCGTGAGCTCCAACAGAAGGTTGGGACGCTACGAAACCGGGGGGAGTTTCTGCAACCCAGATGGTGACGCCGATCCCGCCCAGGTGTGTTCGAAATTCACACATCGCGGGGTGTCCCTCTGGTCTCCCTCGCCGCCCATCCCCTATCATCGCAACTCGTTACCCCGTACCGGAGTCCAGGGCACACTCATTGACAAGGACGTGGCAGGGAGGGTTCGTGCCACAACCTCGATCTCGCGCTCGCTCGCTGACCCTCGGGCTCGTCTCCTCACTGGTGATGTGGCTCGTGGGAGCCGTGCTCGTCCAGCCGCCCCCTCTTGCGCACGCGGCGGAACTCCCTCCGTACCGGCCGACCCGCATGGACCCGGTCCAGCCCGCGCTCGAGATCGAAGAGATACGGTTCGAAGGAAAGACCCGGACCCGGGAACGACTCGCGCTCCAAGTCGCGGGAGTTGCGGTCGGAGATTCGACGAGCGCAGCGTCGCTCCAGACAGCTGGAACGCGCCTGGCGGACTCGCCTCTCTTCCACTCGTGCACCCTCCGCATCCTCCCGGGCTCACGGCGCGGCCTCGTCATCGTGGTGTTCGAGGTGGAAGAGAGCCGTCCGCATCTCCGCTTCGGCGTCGGCTATGAAGAGCTCGGCGGCTGGTTCCTCGAACCGGCCCAGCTCCGCATGGACAACCTGACCGGACGGGGCGAAGAGTTCGCGCTCGCGTTTCGGCTCGGTTGGCGCAACGCCGGTCTCCACCTCGACTGGACGCACCGCTCTTTCCGCGAACCGATGCGGTACTGGGGTTTCGGTCTCCACTCGGAGACGCAGAGCCGGCTCTACTTCGCGGATGGAGCCGAGATCGCCCACCCGGTCGCACGAGGAAGTGTCGAGATCACCGCCGGTGTGCCCCTCTACTCGAAACTCGGACTTCGGCTCAGTGCACGAACGGAAACGGTGCGTCCGGACTCGAGCGCGAAGCTCAACGTCGAGGCGAGCGATGGCCGCGGCGCGGGCACGTTCGTTCCCACCGAGGAGTTGCCGAACGAGATCCAGGGTGCGCTCGGCGAAAGGAAGCGCACGTGGCTCGGAGCTTCGGTCGTCCTCGATCGACGTCGCGGCAGCGGCCTCGCTCGAACCGGGCTCTGGGGGAACGCGGGATACGAGGTCGCCTTGTCTCGCGACGACCGCACGATCCACCACGCGCACTTAGACGCACGCGGCTACCTCCCCCGCGCACGATGGCAACTCGCGAGTCGCGTCGCCGTGGAATCGGTTTCGGAGGCGGCACCGTTCTACGATCGACCGTACCTCGGCGGACTGTACGCTGTACGCGGCTACCCGAGCCACGCGCTCTCTCCCGCAGGCGGTGATCTCGTTCGCGCGACCGGCTCGATAGAGATACGTACGCCGCTGTACGGCGCGGGGCCACATCCGAGAGTCGTCGGACTCGCGTTCCTCGATGTCGGTGTGAGCTCGGACCACTCGGGCGAGAGTACGACGGCCGTCGGAGTCGGCTACGGCTGGCGCGTACGGATCCCCTGGCTCGGTCATCTCGGTTTCGACGTCGGCATTCCACTCAGCGACTCGCCGGTGGACGAAGCGTTCCACGGCAACGTCAGTCTCGGGTGGACCTACTGATGCGCCGCCGATCTCTCACCGCACTCGCACTCGTCCTGGGAATCGTCCTCGTGTCGGGAAGTCGCGCGTCTGCAGGAGACGAGTCGCCGGTCACGCGAGGCGAACGACCTGTCGCGACTCGAGGCGACGAGCGAGTCGAAGGTTCGAGCGACGAGCCGACTCTCGTCGCGATCGATGCCGCACGCCGAGGGAACGAAGTCGTCTGCGCGCTCGAAACGCTCGGTCTGCCGGGGCTCCTGGCCGAGGACACGATGGCGCGTGGCCTCCCGATCGACTTGATCGTCGACATCGAGCTCACGATCGCCGGCCGGAGCGACGACGTTCGCAGCCGCCACATCGTTCGCGTGCAACCGGACCTATGGGACGGGGACCTGCGGTTACTCACGAGCGAGGTGGAGTTGCGCTTCGCGGATCTCTCCGCACTGCGAAGCGGACTGTCCAGCCTGGGGCCGTTCCCCTGCGCAGACGCGGACGTGTTGAGCGGCGGAAGTCGGTTCTTCCTCGAAGTGTCCCTCTCGGTCGATCCAACCGCAGACGGAGGCGACGGATCCCCGTGGGGCCTCTTCGATGACGACGAGACGTCGCCCGATCGCGAGCGTTCGATCGGGCTCGGTCGTCTCTTCCGCTTCTTCCTCGGCCACGGCGGGCAACCCACACCGAGCACGCTGCGGGGACGAAGCGGACCCTGGACCTGGGACGCGATCCCGCTCTGGACGCGTGATACGGGTCCGTCTCCCCTTCCCGACGACGCGGGGAACGGAGACTCGAACTCGTCCGAGGAAGGCGACGCTGAAGAGGGGCCGAAGCGATGAAGCGGTGGCGCACTCAAGTCCTGCTCCTTCTCGCACTCGCGATCGCGCTCCCCGCGCTTCCCACCGCCTGGGCCGTCAAGGTGCTGTTCGATGAGGCACTTCGTCCGCTCTTGGGGGGTGCGCTCGAAGAAGGGATGCACGCAGGATTCGAGTCCACCCGAAACGAAATCGCGAGGAGTCGAGATGCGTTCGAGAGAGACCTCGCCGCGGGCGTTCCGGTAGACACGCTACGTGCGGAGAAACTCGAATCGCTCTCCGAGCGGGATCGGAACACCGTGTTCGCCTTGCGGCTCGAGCTCGGCGATCCCCCACTTCGCCTGGAACTCTCGGGCCGGACACACTGGATCGCTCGCAGTGAGTCCGCGCCAGGCGTTCCGACGTGGGTCGTGCGCGCCGTCCCTGACTCGCTCGTGGCGCGCGCGACGAATGTGGCCGATGCCATGCGACGGATCGAAGCGCTGCGGCAGCAGAGGAACGCTCTCGGCCGTTCTCTCCTCACGACGTATCTCCTGGCGCACGGAATCGTCGTCATCGTGCTCATCGCGGCCGCACTCTGGCTCGTCGGCCGGTGGACCGCACCGATCTCGGACCTCGAAGGTGGAATCGACTCGGTGTCGCGCGGGGATCTGTCCGTCCGTGTCCCCCCGAGTGGAAGCGAGGACATGAAACGGGTGCTGGAGCGGTTCAACCAGATGGTGAAAGACCTCGGCTCGCAGAGAAGAGAGCTCGCACGACTCGAGAAGAGGGCTGCCTGGCAACAGATGGCGCGGTCTCTCGCGCACGAGATCAAGAACCCACTCACTCCGATCCAACTCGCAGTCCAAGAGCTACGGACCGCGTACGACGGATCCGATCCACGCTACGCCGCGCTCCTCAGCGAGGGCGCACAGATCGTCGAGGAGGAAGTCGAGAGGCTGCGGCTTCTCGTCCAGGGCTTCTCGGAACTCGCACGCCCGGCCCGTGAGTTCAGCGAGTTCGATCTACGCGAGCTCCTCGCGGAAATCGAACGAGCCTACGGCGGCGCGGCCATCTGCAACGCTCCTGAAGCGCCCGTTCCGATCCGTGGAGACCGCGAAGGTCTCCGGCGCCTGGTCCTCAACTTGGTGAACAACGCGATCGAGGCGCAGAAACGAACAGGAAACGAAGAGTCGATCGAACTGAGTCTCGTCTCGGACCGTTCCGGCTGGCTCGTCGATGTGAGCGATCACGGGCCTGGAATCGACTCGAGCGACCGCGAACGGATCTTCGAACCCGACTTCACTACCCGGTCGGATGGGATCGGACTCGGCCTCGCAATCGCTCGAAGCACGGCCGAAGCGCACGGAGGAACGCTCGAGGCACTTTCTAGACTCGACGGCTCCGCCGGAGCCACCTTCCGACTCCTTCTCCCTTCACAGCTCTCGGAGGAACCATGACGTCTCGGGTTCTCATCGTCGACGACGAGAAGAACATCCGCCGCACACTTTCCCTCGTACTCACCAGCTCCGGCTACGAGTGCCTGGAGGCGGAGTCGGGAGAAGCCGCGCTCACCGTGCTCGAGAACGAAGTCGCACACGCGGTCCTCCTGGACATCGGTCTTCCAGGCCAGGACGGACTCCAAACCCTCGACGCAATCCGCCGCACGTATCCGAGCATCGCGGTCATCATGATCTCGGGCCGCGCCACGATCCAAGACGCGCTCGAAGCGACGAAGCTCGGCGCGTTCGACTTCTTGGAGAAGCCGCTCTCCCGGGACCGCGTCCTCCTCGCGCTCCGCAACGCACTCCAGGTTTCTGCGTTGGAAACGGAGATCGACCGGATCAACGCAGGCCGTTCGGACGACCGGATCCTCATCGGGGAGAGTCCAACGTTCCTACGGCTCCTCGAAACGGCTCGCAAGGTCGCCCGCACCCAGGCCACCGTTCTCATCACCGGAGAGAGCGGAACCGGGAAAGAGCTCATCGCCCGCTTCGTCCACGAGGAGAGCCCGCGCGCAAACGGACCGTTCATCGAGGTCAACTGCGCGGCGATTCCGGAGGACCTGATCGAGTCCGAACTGTTCGGGTGCGTTCGGGGCGCCTATACCGGCGCCGACCGCGCACGCGAAGGCAAGTTCGAGTCGGCCAACGGGGGAACGCTCTTCCTCGACGAAGTCGGAGACATGAGTGCGAACGCTCAGGCGAAGGTACTCCGTGCCCTCCAAGAGCGCGTGATCGAACGCGTCGGAGAGAGCGTTTCGCGACCGGTCGACGTCCGCATCCTCGCGGCAACGAACCGGAACTTGGAGCGCGAGGTCGAGGAAGGAAGGTTCCGGGAAGACCTCTTCCACAGGATCCACGTCGTCCCGCTGGAGACGCCACCCCTCCGCGCGCGCCCCGAAGATGTCGAACGGCTCGCCGTGCATTTCGCGCACGTCTACGCGAAGCGGAACGGCCTTCCCGTCCCAACGCTCCAGAGAGCGGCCCTCGAACGTCTCGCGTCACGATCCTGGCCTGGAAACGTCCGCGAGCTGCGGAACGCGATCGAGCGACTCGTCATCCTGTCGCCAGGCCCGGAAATCGGTGCGGGCGACGTGAGCGCGTTGGTCCCCGAGCACTCCAGGGCAGGAAGTGTCGCTCCAGGGAGCACTACCTCGGGGAGCTTCGCCCGACGAAACGACGGGCCACTCGCACTCGTTCGCGAACACGGAGGGCTTCCGGCTGCTCGCGACGCGTTCGAGCGTCTCGCCATCGAAGCGGCACTCGACGAATCGGGGGGCAACGTCTCGGAAGCCGCCCGTCTCCTCGGAGTCGAACGCAGCAACCTGCACAAGAAGATCAGCAAGTACGCGCTCGAACCTCGCCCTCCGCGAGGAACGGGATCCGGCGCGTAATCGCGCGGAACGCCTTCCGAACCGAAAGGAGCACGAACGTGAGACTCGAAGTAGGTGACCCCCGGGCGCCACGTCCCTTCCACGTGGAACGACGCACTTCACACGGTCGGGGTTCCTGCGCCCGGCGTTCCAGCGCTCGGCGTTCCCATGCCCGGCGTGCCCACGCCATCGTAGCGGCCGGGCTCTCCGTCCTCGCCGGACTCCTCCCGTCCCCGGCCCGAGCCGACGACGACAAGGGCTTCCGGATCGGACTCGGCATCCTGGGAGACTGGATCGGCGCGGAGGATCCCGCGCCAGACGCGTCGGACGACGCGCTCTACATCGAGGACGGCGGAGGAGGCGTTTCGGTGACGCTCGGCTACGACTGGAACCGTCAGTTCGGACTCGCGCTTCGGATGAGCGGCGCGCGGCACGACACGACGCTCGACGACATCTCGGTCGCGCACAACTCGGCCGAGATCGAAGCCCACTGGCGCCCGGGATCGCACGCGGACGTGCGTCCCTACCTCTTCGGCGGAGTCGGTGGCAACACGCTCCGCGTCGACACCGACCTCGCCGACGCGGACGTCCGCGGAGGTTCTGCCGTGCTCGGGAGCGGCGTTCTCGTGCGACTGCGCGGCAACTTCTGGTTCGACCTCGCTGGCCGCCTCCAGTTCATCAACTGGGACGAGATCGAAGTCACTCTCTCTGATGGAAACGGGGATCAGGTCAGCGCCTCCACTCCGGTGGACGAAAGCGGAACCGCGGGTCAGATCACGGTCGGAGTGGTCTGGGGATTCTGAGCGGGAGGAGTCTGAGCAGGGAAGTTCTGAGCGGTCGGAAGATCCGCAACTCTCGAGCAAGCCCGGTCAAGAGACCCGGTGCGCTCGTGAGACACGAAAGAGCGGACCCGGGGGCTCCGGATCCGCTTCTTCGTTGCGCGAGGGACAGGACGCAGTC
The DNA here is from genome assembly GCA_020633975.1 of Candidatus Eiseniibacteriota bacterium. Classification (GTDB taxonomy): domain Bacteria; phylum Eisenbacteria; class RBG-16-71-46; order CAIMUX01; family CAIMUX01; genus JACKCR01. The sequence goes on from JACKCR010000005.1 coordinate 84,096, forward strand.
GTCCAGGACTCCCTCGCCCCTGCTAGAGCGAGACTTCGTCGTCCGGACAGTCGATGTCTTCCTGCTCCGTGTTCCAGCAAGCGCGGTCGCCGTCGTTGTACTCCGGAACTTCCAGGCTACCGGCGCCAGTGACCACGTCCCAGGTCACGAAGAAGAGCTGTTCCTCGGACTGATCACTCCACTCGACACGACGAACCGTCCCGGTGCGGGAGTACGCGATGTGATCTCCAAAGTCCTCGTGTCCGGAGTCGATGATGCTGAGGCTGAGTTCCGTCTCCGCGAGGGACCGGGACCAGTCGAGACGAGCGACATCAGTGGGATCTGCTTCGAGGTCGCTGAAGATCCAGTATCCAGTCCGTCCGCCCTGCGAGGAATGTCCGCGGTACCAGAGGTCGTGGTCGAGTTCGCGACCGTCGACGATGCCGGTCACATAGAGCGACCAGTCTACTCCTCCCGAAACCCAGCTGCCCTCGAGGTCGACAGCGACGCGTTCGTCCCCGTCGTCGAAGACGTACTCCCAGAGGTAGGTGTTCCGATCCACCTTCTCCGGTTCCGCAGTGAGCGCGAGATGGAATGCCGCCGAGGGCGGGCCGAGCACCTCGCCCACGATGAGGTTGAGCGCGGTCACGTGAACGACCGCGGCGATCCAGTTCCAATGCGCGTTCGCACCTGCGCTGCCCAGCGCGGTTCCACCACCGCTGAGCGCTGCTCCACCGCTGTGCGCTGCTCCACCGCTGAGCGTCGCTCCATCGCCGAGGTCGGCACCGCCAGCGACGGCCCTTGCGGCGTCATCGGCGAAGAATCCGAGGTCCATCTGCATGGTGACCGGATCGGGAAGCTCGGGCGCGCCACGCTCCGCGTCGGGCTGCGTCGTTTCATTGCCGCAGGCCGCGAGTGCGAGGGAGAGCGCGGAGACGAAGAGGGTGTTGCGTACGATCGACATGGCTGCCTCCTGGTTGGGTCGACTCTGGTTCGCGCCGCCCTCCTGTAGGGGCGATGCCGAACCGTGCTCTGCCGGCTCTGGCCCCGCACTCGCGGAGGCTCGGTCCCGGCGCTGTCGATGTAGGAAATGCAGCCATCGTGCCGTCGTCGCCGGTTCTACGTGCCGATCATGTTATCGGCTCGGAGACTGGAAGTTGCGGCACCCGCCCTCTCCCGGACCTCCACGCGAAGGCACGTCGAACGGGTCGTCCTGTGTGCCCCACTCGCCACGACTGGGAGTGACACTCACAGGTCCGGATTTCCTCCCCCAGGGCGCGACGGGAGGAGGTACTCTCCCCGCTGTTCGTCGTTTGTGAGTGGACGACGGAATCGACTCGATTCGGGCCGACGTCGGGCCCGCGAGAGTCCTCTCGAGATTCCTCCGGAAGGAGCGCGAAGCATGACGACGCAGAAAGAGAAGCAGGAACAGCTAGGCAGGCTCCGCGACCAAGTGGAAGACGGAGGCGGGCGGGAGAAGCTCGACAAGATCCGCGCCTCGGGACGGCTCACCGCGCGCGAACGGGTCTCCACGTTGCTCGACCCGGGCTCGTTCCAGGAACGCGGCACCTTCGTCACGCATCGCTGCACGGACTTCGGCATGACGAGCCGGAAGACCCTGGGCGACGGCGTCGTCGCTGGCTCGGGCACGATCGACGGGCGTCCCGTCTACGTCTTCGCGCAGGACTTCACCGTCTTCGGCGGAACACTCTCCGAATCGAATGCACGCAAGATCTGCGACATCATGGACCAGGCGATGCAGAACGGCTGCCCGGTCATCGGGCTCAACGACTCGGGTGGCGCGCGCATTCAGGAAGGCGTGCAGTCGCTCGGCGGGTACGCGGACATCTTCCTCCGCAACACACTCGCCTCGGGCGTCGTCCCGCAGATCTCCGCCATCTTGGGCCCCTGCGCGGGCGGTGCCGTCTACTCCCCGGCCATCACCGACTTCACGATCATGGTGAAGGAGACGAGCCACATGTTCGTCACCGGCCCCAACGTGATCAAGCAGGTGACGAACGAGGAGGTGACGTTCGAAGAACTGGGCGGCGCGATGACGCACAACACGAAGTCCGGTGTCGCTCACATCGCGACCGAGGACGACCTCGACTGCCTTCGTGCGATCAAGACGCTCCTCTCCTACCTCCCGCAGAACAACCTCGAGGATCCGCCCTACGTCTCCGCGGACGATCCGTCCGACAGGATGGACCCGGAGCTCGACGGGCTCATCCCCGAGAGTTCGAACATGCCCTACGACATCAAGGACGTGATCGAGCGGGTGGTGGACCAGGGCAGCTTCTACGAGATCCACGAGCACTTCGCACAGAACATCGTCGTCGGCTTCGCTCGGCTCGGTGGACGCGTGGTCGGTATCGTCGCGAACCAGCCGAAGTTCCTGGCCGGCGTCCTCGACATCCGTTCCTCGATCAAGGGCGCCCGTTTCGTCCGCACCTGCGACTGCTTCAACATCCCGCTCATCACCTTCGAGGACGTCCCTGGCTTCCTTCCGGGCACGGACCAGGAGTGGGGCGGAGTGATCACACACGGCGCGAAGCTCCTCTTCGCCTACTGCGAGGCGACGGTCCCAAAGCTGACGGTCATCACACGGAAGGCATACGGTGGTGCCTACGACGTCATGAGTTCGAAGCACATCCGCGCGGACTACAACATCGCCTGGCCGAGCGCGGAGATCGCGGTCATGGGCGCGGAAGGCGCGGTAGCGATCGTGAACCGGAAGGAGATCGCCGACGCGTCGGATCCCAAGGCGAAGACAAAGGAGCTAGCGGACGAGTACAACGCCACGTTCGCGAATCCGTACGTCGCGGCATCTCTCGGCTTCCTCGACGACGTCATCCTTCCTCGCGAGACCCGCCCACGACTCATCGCGGCGCTCAAGATGCTGGAGAACAAGAAGCAGGAACTGCCGGCGAAGAAGCACGGGAACATCCCACTATGATCGAGAAGAAGAACCACAGGCTGCTCATCGCGAACCGCGGTGAGATCGCTTCGCGCATCATTCGCGGCGCCAAGGACGAGGGATGGCACACGATCGCGATCTACTCGGACGCCGACGCCTCGGCTCCGCACGTGCTTCTCGCGGACGAGGCCCATCCCGTTGGTCCGGCGCCCGCGCACCAGAGCTACCTCAACATGGACCGGATCCTCGAGGTGGCGCGTGAGTCCCGCGCCACCCACGTGCACCCGGGCTACGGCTTCTTCTCGGAGAACCCGGACTTCGTCCAGAGGATCGCCGACGCAGGACTCAAGCTGATCGGTCCGTCCGCGGACGCGATCCGCGCCATGGGCGACAAGGTCGCGGCCAGGAACGCGGCCGAAGCAGCGAAAGTCCCTCTCGTTCCGGGCTCTCCCCCACTCCCGGCTGATCCCGAAGTCGCGGTCGACTACGCCGAGAAGATCGGATACCCGGTGCTCATCAAGGCCGCGTTCGGTGGCGGCGGGAAGGGAATGCGTCTCTGCAAGGACGTCACGGAGCTCCGGAGCGCACTCTCACTCACCCGCGGAGAGGCCGGGCGTTCCTTCGGCAACGACACGATCTTCATCGAACGGGCCCTGCTCAAGGCGCGCCACGTCGAGATCCAGATCCTCTGCGACGAGCACGGAAACGGCGTCTATCTGGGAGAGCGCGAGTGCTCGATCCAGCGGCGTCACCAGAAGCTGATCGAGGAGACACCGTGCGTCGTACTGGCTCCGGAGACACGTAGGAAGATGGGCGAAGCGGCCGTGCGGCTCGCGCTCGACATCGGCTACCACAACGCCGCGACCGTCGAGTTCCTCCTCGACGAGAAGGGTGAGCCATACTTCCTCGAGATGAACACGCGACTCCAGGTGGAGCACCCGATCACGGAGATGGTGACGGGAATCGACCTCGTCCGCGCACAGCTCCGGATCGCCGACGGCGAGCCGCTCCCATGGACCCAGGACGAGATCGATCCCAAGGGCGCGGCGATCGAGTGCCGGATCATCGCGGAGGATGCGATGGCTGGATTCGTCCCCCAGTCCGGCCCCGTCCACTATGCGCGTCTTCCGCAGGGACCCGGTGTACGCAACGACGTCGGCTTCCTTCCAGGTCGCGAGATCTCCGTCCACTACGACTCGATGATCGGAAAGCTCATCACGTGGGGGAATGACCGGGAGGAAGCGCGGACTCGGATGCTTCGCGCCCTCGACGAGTACCTCGTGGAGGGTGTCCGCACGAACGTGGACTTCCAACGCTGGGCCCTCTCCCACCCCGAGTTCATCGCCGGCAACACGTACACGCGGTTCATCGACGACCACTTCCGCCCGGAGATGCTCGCGCGCCCGGACCTGGAAGAGGACGCGGCGATCATCGCGGCAGTCGCGACCTATCGTCACCGGATGGGCTCGAGCGGCCCGATCGCGATGAGCGGAACCAACAGCCAGTCGAGCGATCCGAACGCGCCGCGGAGATCGCCGTGGAAGCGTGCACGGAGCTGGTCGGGTCGGTAGGCGAAGCTCTGCCCGGGAGAATTGCGCGCACGGGACGAGCCGCGAGTTCAGAGAGGAATCGCGGCCACGGGAACAGGTCCGAGACGAAGGTGCCTGAGGAGACGAAGAGAGATGACTGATTCGAGGAAGTACCAGCGCTTCGTGAGCCGTTTCGGTGAGGAGCAGCGCACCTTCGACGTGGCGTCGGGCGAGTCGTCGTCCTTCTGGGTCAAGCGGATCGAGACGGAGACAACGGACGAGCCGATCGAAGTGAGCTGGAATCCGATCGGTCATGGCCGCGTGCTCTTCCGGATCGGAGGGCGCGTGCGCATTGCACGGATCGCCCAGAGCACGCCACAGGAGTTCATCGTCGAGATGGACGGAAGACAGATTCCGGTCCGGGCCGACGACGAGATCACCGCACGTGCGCTCCACCAAAAGGCCGCGTCGGGAGCTGCGTCCGGCCCCGCCAAACTCCTCGCTCCGATGCCTGGCACCATCGTCAACGTTCTCATCGACGAAGGCGAATCGGTGGCCAAGGGCCAGCCCGTGATCGTGATCGAAGCGATGAAGATGCAGAACGAGATCACGGCACCGATTGCCGGAACCATCCATGGGCTCAAGGCGGGGGCCGGCCAAGCGGTCGAAGCCCGCGCCCTCCTTTGCGAAATCGTGCCCTAGTGGCTGATGGGGCCCTGATGGAGATGGGGCCCGAGTAGCAGATGGGCCCTGGGGAGGCCCTGATCTTCCTAGTCCCCGGCAAAACCGTCCCGAAAGCGAAAAAAGTTCCGCCCTCGAGTGAAGAGTCGGCCAGGAGCGGCCGATCCCAGGGACATGCGGAACGATCGAAGCTATTGCCCGTACTCGGCTGGGATGTCGCGGGGCCCGCTCAACGTCTTGGTTGCACTCGCCTACGTGGCCCTCGCGTGGCTCGGCCTCCGAATGCCGATCGACGACTGCGTGCCTGCCTACTTCTGGCCCGCCACCGGCTTCACCCTCGCGACGTGGATCCTCTACGGAAGACGCGCCTTCCCCGGCCTCTTGATCGGCGCACTGGCCTTCGCGCTCCTAGGTCGATCTGCGTACGGCCATGGGTCCCTCGTCGATTCCCTGCTCCGAGTCACGGGGGAGCTCCTCCAACCGATCGTCGCCGTCCTCCTGCTGCGCCGGAGTCTGGGGCTCTGCCGGACGGCGTGGTTGTTCGACGACCCCGTGCGATTTCTCGCGCTGGGCGGGCCGGTCGCCTCTCTCGTCGGGGCGTCCTTCGTCGCGCTCGGCTTCCATCTGTCTGCCGACGCACCCACCGCCGCTTCGCTACGGATGTTGCTCTACTCGTCGCTTGGGCTCATTGCGGGCACGTGGGTCGTAGCACCGGCGATGCTCGCCTTCCTGACCCCACCGGCGAGCGCGGTAGTTCGCGTATGGACCGTCGTCTCGTTCCTCATCTCGATCTCGTTCGGAATGGTCGCGATGAGAGAAGAGCGGATGGCGGAAGCGCGCCAGTTCGAGAGTCAGTGGAGTGCGGCCGCCGAGTCCGTGGCCGGACACGTCGACCAAGTCTTCCTCATGCTGCAGTCGACCGCGTCCTTCTTCGCGTCGTCGAACGAAGTCGAGGAGGCCGAGTTCGCCCGCTTCACCCACCGGTTTCTCGCCGAGCACGCGGAAGTCTCCGCCATCGGCTTCGCGAAGTACGTGTCGTCTCTGGACCGACATCGCTACGAGAACCCGGAGACGAGCCCTGCCCACCCGATCCTGGAGCGGAATGGCTCGGGACGGCTCGAGGCCGCGGCAACCCGCCCCTACTACCTACCAGTGGACAGGATCTCCTGCACGACGAACTCTCGCGTGGTGTTCGGATACGACCTCGTCCAAGACATGTCGGCGAACGAGTTCGACCCCGCACCGTCGCTCGCGCCATCATCGAGTGGCGCCCGGGGGAAGTTCACCGCATTCGTTCCCGCGCCTCGTGAGGCCGGATCGGACAAGCTTCTCGGCGTTGCCTTCGCCGAGTTCGAGATGGACCAGCTCGTCGCTGACGCATTGGGCGGAGCCGAGCACTTGGACGTCGTTCTGGACATCGTCGTGGAGACTGCCAGCGGGCAGGAGACGATTCGCGTCGGCGGTACCGGCAACGCGGCCCTCTCGGGCGGTATCCCCGCCGTGAGCCGTTCCGCCACCGGGAGCAACGTCGCAACTCTCGGCGACGTCGCACTCGTGGGCGAGGCCGCGGACGCGAGGAAACTCGCCGATACAAGGCAGGACCGGCACTCGACTGGAATCCGAAGGACGCTCGACGTCGCCGGAGTCGGACTCGAGATGATCATCACCCCGTGGACCGACTATGGAACTCTTCGTCCGCCCGTGCAGCCCGCCGTCACGCTCGTCTTCAGCCTGCTCGCGGCATCACTGTTCACGGCCGTTCTAGCAGTAGTGGGCGAACGGAAGTCACGGATCGAGGACCTCGTCCACGAGAGAACAGATGCACTCCGCATCGCACTGGATCGAGCACAGTCCGCCCACCGAGCGAAGAGCGCATTCCTCGCGAACATGAGCCACGAGATCCGAACGCCGCTCAACGGCGTGATGGGAATGATCGATCTCCTCCGCGCCACGGCCCTGGTAGAAGAGCAGCGCTCGCTCGTAGACACGATGCACGGCTGTAGCTCGGACCTCCTCCGGATCCTGAACGATGTCCTCGACATGTCGAAGATCGAGTCGGGACAGATGGAGTGCGAGGAGATTCCGATCTCCCTCCGCGAGATTTCTTCCAACGTGATCCGAACCTACGAGCAGTTGGCGCAGGGGCGGAACGTTCTCCTCGAGTCCCGTGTGGACGAGGGAGTTCCTGATCGGATCCTGGGAGACCCGACACGGATCGCGCAGATCCTGCGGAACCTCGTGAGCAACGCGATCCGCTTCACAGACGAGGGCTCCGTCCGCATCCTCGTGTCGACCGAGGGCCACACAGCCCCCGCGCCCTCAGGTGACGAGCCTGGGAAGGCGACACACGTCGTCCTTCGAGTGGTAGACACTGGAACAGGCATCCCCAGCGACAAGCTCGAGAGCATCTTCGAACCGTTCACTCAAGCCGACAGCTCGACGACCCGGCTCCACGGCGGCACCGGTCTCGGACTCTCCATCGTGAAGAAGCTCGTCCACACCATGGGCGGCCGTCTCTCCGTGGAGAGCGCCCCCGGCAGAGGGTCGACCTTCCAGGTGACGCTTCCCCTCCGGGCCGCCTCCGCGTCACAGGACGATCCCGCTGGAGTCGGGAGGGCCGTGTTCGGACCGAACGCGCGGGTGTCAGCGAGCACACCTATCGAGGAGACGGCGGCATCGGAAACGGTACCGAGTGCGATAGCGAAAGCGAGTGCGAAAGCGAGTGCGATAGCGAGTGCGATAGCGAACGCGAAGGCGGACGCGACATCGGATGCAAACGCTACCGCGGACCCGAACGCACCAACAACGCCAACGCAGTCTCCGGAGCGCCCCATGCGCGTCTTGCTCGTCGAGGACAACCCGGTGAACCGGATGGTGGCTGGCCGGCTCCTCTCCCGCTGCGGCTGTCTCGTCACCGAGGCGACGGATGGCGAGGCGGCGGTGGAGCGTGCAGCGAGCGGTCCGTGGGATCTCATTCTCATGGACTGCGCCATGCCGATCATGGATGGCATCGAAGCGACCCGGAGGATTCGAGCCGCCGAACGGACGGCGGGACGAGCACCCGTCCCGATCGTCGCGCTGACAGCGAACGTGTTCCAAGAGAGTGTCGACGAGTGCCGGGAAGCCGGCATGGACGCTCACCTGACGAAGCCGATCCAAACCCGAGCCTTGGAGGATGCCCTGGCGCGGTTCGCCCCGAGCCGCAAGTCGGCGCGTGCGCACACGTCCTTGCCCGCGCTCGAGGCCAAACCAGTCCCACCCCTCTTCCTTCCCCCCGCGGAGCCGATTCCGAGCTTCTCTCCCGAAACCGAGGAGGCCGTTCCGCTATAGTAGCGGCTCGGCCGGGGTCCTCTGGACCCACCTCACTGTCGGGAGATACACATGATCAAGAAGATCGACCACCTCGGTGTCGCGGTTCTCGACCCCGAGCGCGCACTCGCCACCTACAGGGACGCGCTGGGCCTCAGGCTCGACCAGATCGAAGACATCCCGAGCCAGAAACTCGTCTCCTACCATCTCGCGATCGGTGAGTCACACATCGAGCTCCTCCATCCGACCGAGGAGGATTCGGTGATCGGAAAGTACCTGGCCAAGAAAGGCCCGGGGATCCATCACGTCGCGCTCCAGGTGGACGACATCGAAGCAGAAAGGGATCGTCTCTCCGCAGCCGGGCTCGAGCCGCTCACGGCGGAGCCGTTCATCGGCGCAAACGGAAAGAAGGTGCTCTTCTTCCATCCCCGAACGACGGGCGGCATCCTCCTCGAGATCTGCCAGGTGGTGGAGGAAGAGTGAGCGAGGATGCGAGGTCGTCCGAGGCCGTCCTCACCGAGTTCGTGCAGGGGGTCGCCCTTCGCGCCACGGTGAACGACAGCTCGAACCTCGACTCCCTGCTTCCTCTGGTGTACGAAGAGCTGCGAATCCTCGCCACGTACCTTCTGCGTCGAGAACGCGACGCGGCCACTCTCCGCCCGACCGCGCTCGCGCACGAAGCCTACCTACGACTCGCGGAACAAACGCGGTTCGTTCCGAAGAACTCGGGACACCTTCTCGCGGTGGCCGCGACGCTCATGCGCCGCGTCCTCGTCGACCACGCGCGTGAGAAGAAGGCAGCGAAGCGCGGAGGAGGGGCCGTCCGTGTCACGCTGCACTACGACATCGAAGACACCTCGGCCCGTCCTGTCGATCTACTCGCGTTGGACGACGCGCTCGAAGCGCTCGAAGCGATGGACGAGCGGAAGGCGCGAGTGGTCGAGATGCTCTACTTCTCGGGCTTCACGCTCGCCGAGACGGCGTCAGCGCTGGACGTCTCCGTGAAGACCGTCCAGCGCGACTGGGAGTTCGCGAGAGCCTGGCTCTACCGACGGATCTCTCCGGCCTAGTAGGTTGCTGGAGCAGTCCCGGACGGAGGGAGTTCCTCTGCAGCGTGCTGGCTACTCGCTCAGCACCGCCCGGCCGATGACGATCCGCTGCATCTCCGACGTTCCTTCATAGATCTCGGTGACGCGCTGGTCCCGGTAGTACCGCTCGATCGCGTACTCCTTGGTGTACCCGGCGCCACCATGAACCTGAAGCGCGCGGTGGACTACACGGTGCGACATCTCGGAAGCGTAGAGCTTCGCCATCGCCGCTTCCTTTCCGTGCGACAACCCCGCGTCCTTCCGCCATGCGGCACGCCGGACGAGGCTCCGAGCGGCGGAGATCTCGGTCTCCATATCCGCGATCATGAACTGGATGGCTTGATGGTCCGCGATCGGACGTCCGAACGCGACTCGCTCTTTCGCATAGGCGACCGCTTCTTCCAGCGCACCTTGGGCAATGCCGACGGCTTGAGAACCCACCCCGATCCGGCCGTTGTCGAGTGCTTGCATCGCGATCTTGAACCCGATGCCCTCTTCTCCGACCAGTGCAGAGGCCGGAACGCGGCAGTCCTGGAAGTGGATCTCCGCCGTGTCGGACGCCCGAAGTCCCATCTTGTCCTCGAGCTTGCCCACGGTAATGCCCGGAGTGTCACGCTCGACGAGGAAGGCGCTGATCCCTCGATGCGGGCGGTCGGGAATGTCCGCCGTCTTGGCAAGCACGAGGTAGAGATTCGCGATGCTGCCGTTCGTCACCCAGAGCTTGGCGCCGTTCAGGACGTAGGAATCGCCGTCCTTCGTTGCGCGTAGCTCGAGCGCGGACGCGTCGCTTCCGGAAGCCGCTTCCGAGAGACAGAACGCACCGATCCAGTCGGAGGCGAGACGGGGAAGGTAGTTCTTCCGCTGCTCGTCGCTCCCGAATCGGAGGATCGGATAGGCACCGACGGAGTTGTGCACGGAGAGCACGATCGCAACCGCGGCGCAAACCCGGGCCAGTTCCTCGATCACCTGAACGTAGCAGGCCGTGCTGACGCCGGCGCCATCGTACTCCTCGGGAATCATGAGACCGAGCAGTCCCACTTCCTGCATCTTCCGCAGGACCTCGATCGGCACCCGCTTCTCCACGTCGATCTCGTGTGCGATCGGCCGGAGTTCCTTCTCCGCGAACTCGCGTGCGAGCTCGATGATCATCTTCTCCTCGTCCGAGAACGTCAGATCCATGCTGCCAGGCCCCCTACTTCGTTACGCCGCGGCCGATGACGATCCGCTGGATTTCGCTCGTACCTTCGTAGAGCTCGGTGATCTTGGCGTCACGGAAGTGACGCTCGACGTGGTACTCCTCGACGTATCCATATCCGCCGTGCACTTGGATCGCATCGTCGGCCACTTCGACGGCCACGCGGGAAGCAAGGAGCTTCGCCTTCGCCGCTGCCATCGAGTAGTCCTGACCCAGGTCCTTCTGGTGAGCGGCTTCCAGCGTCAGAAGCCGTGCGGCATCGATCTTCGTCGCCATGTCGGCGATCTTGAACTGGACGGCTTGGAACTCCGCGATCGGTTGGTCGAACTGGTGCCGGGTCTTCGTATACTCGATCGACCGCTCGAACGCAGCCTGCGCGATCCCCACGGCCTGCGCGGCGATTCCGATCCGTCCGCCGTTGAGCGTGATCATCGCGACCTTGAAACCCTTGCCGAGATCACCGAGCCGGTTCGCGTCCGGCACCCGGACGTTGTCGAAGATGATCTCGGACGTGCAGGAAGCACGGATCCCGAGCGTCTTCTCGCGCGTTCCGACGGAGACTCCGTCCCGCTCCTTCTCGATGATGAAGGCGCTGATCCCCCGCGTCTTCTGGGCAGGATCGGTCGACGCATAGACGACGAACGTATCTGCGTAGGCGCCATTCGTGACGAAGATCTTCACGCCGTTGACGATCCAGTCGTCGCCGTCCTTGACCGCAGTCGTCTTGGTTGCTCCGGCATCCGAGCCTGCCATCGGCTCGGTGAGGCAGTACGAACCGAGCTTCGCGCCCGATGCGAGCGGCTTCAGGAACGTCTCCTTCTGGTGGTCCGTACCGAACCGCTCGAGCGGATCACAGACGAGCGAGTTGTTGACGCTCATGATCACGCCGGTCGACGCACATCCACGCGAGATCTCCTCGATGGCGAGAGCGTAGGAGATCGAGTCCATCCCACTTCCGTCCCAGTCCGGGCTCACCATCATGCCGAGGAAACCCAGCTCACCGAGCTTCTTCACGGCCTCCACGGGGAACTCGCGGTTCTGATCCCAATGCGGCGCGTTCGGAACCAACTCCTTGTCCGCGAACTCGCGGGCCGTATCCCGGATCATCTGTTGTTCTTCGGTCAGTGAGAAATCCATGGGTACGCTCCTTGGCCATCTCCTCGTCTTCGTGGCTCCGGTTCCCCGAGACCCAAGGCGCCCCCGGAGGGGCGCACCCTATCGCGAGGACAGCCCTTTGATACTAAGGGTTCTCTCGTCCTCCCTCCAGTATCGGTCGTCCGGCACCGTCTCTTGTATACGAGGAGCTTATGACTAGAGAGCGCTCAGCGAGCGCCGGCTCGCCGCTTGGCCTCGCGGATCCGACCTTGGATGTCCCCGAGCCCGGGAATGCCGGGCGGTATCTGCTCCCAGGCCCCCGCGGCCTCGGACCACTGGCCGAGGGCGGCGTACGCGTCGCCGAGGTAGTAGAGGATGTCCGGATTTCGGGGGTAGGACCGAAGGCCGTCTTGGAGCACGCCGATCGCCTCCTGGGGCCGGCCGAGTCGAGTCAGGACGCGACCGCGTCCCGAGAACGCGAGTGCGTATCGGGAGAGACGGATGGAACGGCCGAACTCCCGTTCTGCTCCCTCGATGTCGCCCAGCACCTCGAGCACCGCTCCCAAACTGTTGTGTGCGGTCCCGTACCCGCCTCCCGGCGCCCGCGCGATCGAGGTCTCGAACAGCTCCTGCGCCGCCGCATAGTCACCCTTCTGGAAGAGCACGACGCCGTAGTTGTGGGGCACGAGGAAGCTATCGCTTGCGAGGACGAGGTCTCCCCCGAAGAGGGTCTCGTTGTCGCGCCAGTCACGATTGCGAAGATGTGTCTGGACGCCGAGCGCGGCCACCCAGACGACGAACAGCACCGTCGCCGAACGCCGCCATTGGGGCGGCACGGACGCTCCGGCGAGCACGAGCAGGGAGAGGAACCCCACGCTCGGAATGTAGAGCCAACGCTCGGCCATGGTCTGCGCCAGCGGAACGATCTGGAAGAACGGACCGATACCCACCACGAACCAGCCCAGGAAGTAGAGCGCCAGCGGACGATCCACCTTTGCGGCCCGCCACCAGAGAAAGGCAAGGAACAGGATGGCGAGCGGCGCGCCCACGAACACCCAGGGCGATCCGAGCGAACGCTCGACGAACTGGTACTCGATGTGGAGCTGGTATGGAAACAGAAGCAAACGCAGATCGGTCGCGACGACCCGACAGACCGTGACGGCCCGCTCGAACGGAGTCGCGTATGCGATGTTGGAGAGCACCGCAGGTGCAACGGCACTGAGGTGGAGCGTCGCGCGGACCACGACATAGGCGACGGTAACCGCAAACGCTGCACTCACCCCGATCCACACCCTCCGCGGAACCGGCCGGAGCGTCCACGCAGTGAGCACGAGCAGAACTGGGACGACCACGGCGCTCTCTTTCGTGATCAGCGCGAGTGCTACCGAGAGCACTATCCCCACCACCCAAGCGCTCCCGTGACGACCGCGCACTACAAAGAGGAGCGAGTGGAGTGCCAGCAGTGCGAAGAAGAGGAGAAGCAGGTCGCCACGAACGGCGATGAAGGTGACGCACTCCACCGCGAGGGGGTGGAGCCCGAACGCGAGCGAAGCAAGGAACGCGAGGGGCCTCCGTAGTCCCAAGCGGAGGAGAAACGAGAACAACAGGAGCACATCGACGACATGGAGGGCGACGTTGAAGAGGTGGTACGGCATCGGGTCGAGGCCGTGGAGTCGATACTGGATCCAGAAAGTGACTGTCTGGATCGGCCGGTAGTACTGACCCAACGAGAGCGGAAAGCCGAACGGATCCGTCTGGAAGATCTGGACGAATCCTCCCGGAATCCGAAGGAGGACGTTGTTCACGACGAGATCGAAGTCATCCCAGACGAACTGCGCGGGGAGCGCATTGGCGAAGACGAGCGCGGGCAGGACGGCGAGGAGAAGGTACGCCACCCAGCCGCGGGGCCACGTTACGGGGGCGTGGCCGCCCGGCGGGTGGCCACGCTGGTGGCGGCCGGACTCTCCCGGGCGGCGTGCTTTGCGCGAACCTCGGACGACGGCCCCCACCACTACTTGCCGGAGAACTCGATCTCGACGGTGTCTTCGAGGTGAACCTTGATTCCGTCGAACTCCTGCAGCCACTCGGCGGCTTCGGCCATCGAACCCGGCTCACCGCGACCGGCCAGTTCCTTGAACTTCGGCATGTTGGCCATCAGCTTTCCGAAGTCGATGTCGAACAGCGTAACGCGGTTGCCCTCGGCATACGGGCTGTTCGTGTGGGTGATCTTCCCGTCCGTCTCGACCGCAAGGCTGAAGCGGAACCCTCCGAAGAGATCCTGGATGAACTGCATCTCCTCGTCAGTGGGCTCCCCGCCCGCCATCGGATCCTCCATCTCACCGTCCTCGTCCATGGACTCGTCTTCAGTATCGACAGCCTCATCCTCGGCCGAATCGGAATCGGGCAGGTGGACGATGAGCTTCTTGCCCTTCCCCGAAGAGGTCAGATCGAAGGTGATTCCATCGTCCGGACCAGCGTCGTGGCCCGACATCTCGCCTTCGCCGAACTCCTCGGATCCATCGCCGTCTCCGTCCATTCCGCCGCCGCCCATTCCTCCTCCGTCCGGATCCATGTGGACAGTGAGCTTCCGAACGTCATCGAAGGCGTAGTACGCACGGACTCCGACGAAGCCGTCCTTGGAAACCGGCTCGCTGCGCACGAACCGAACGCCCTCCCCCATCTTCGCGGCCGCGGATTCGAGGTCGGCCTGAGGGAAGAGATCCGGCTCTTCCACTTCCGCGCCCTCTTCGGCGAACAGCTTCGCCATCTCCTTCGCCTGCTCGGCCGCTTCCTGCGAGATCATCGAGACCACCTCGACCTCTCCGCTCCCGTCGCCATGCACGCGCACCAGGGTTTCGGCCTGGAAGCAGCCAGAGCCGAAGACGACGAGGAAGAACGCGAACAAGGCGCTCGCGATCACCCTGCCCAACGGCGAACCCAGCACCGCTCCTCCCGCGCCCGTCGATCGGTTTGCTGAGGCGCCCGTCGCCTGCTTGGACTCACTCGAATCGCTCACGAATACCGTCATCCTCTCCCCCCTTCTGAACCGCTTCCGATGATAGGACACCGAAACAGAAGTAGAACGAACCCGAGAACCGAACGATATGGCGAAGCGACCAGAGCCCCCAATAGGGCCTGGCCGCTTCCGGAATCCATGTCGCGCGGGGCGGAACGAACCCCCGTCCTCGCGACGACCTACTCGGCGTAGTCGTAGACGCCGCGACCGGACTTCCGGCCCATGTGCCCGGCGGCCACCATCTTGCGAAGGAGCGGACATGGTCGGTACTTGTCGTCGCCCAGTCCGTTCTGGAGAACTTCCATGATGTTGAGGCAGACGTCGAGACCGATGAAGTCGGCCAGGGTGAGCGGCCCCATCGGATGGTTCATGCCCAGCTTCATCACCGTGTCGATGTCCTCGCGCGTCGCCACGCCTTCCATCAGGCAGAAGAACGCCTCGTTGATCATCGGCATGAGGATCCGGTTCGAGATGAAGCCCGGGTAGTCCTGCACTTCCACCGGGGTCTTGTCCAGCTCCCGGGTGAGGGACTCGACGGCCGCATAGGTCTGGTCCGAGGTTGCGAGGCCGCGGATGATCTCGACGAGCTTCATGACCGGCACCGGATTCATGAAGTGCATACCGATCACCTTGTCCGGACGCTGGGTCGCGGCGGCGAGCTCGGTGATCGAGATGGACGACGTGTTCGTCGCGAGGATCGTATCCGGCGACGTCACTTCGTCGAGCTTCTCCAGGATCTCCGTCTTCACCGTGGCGTCCTCGAACACCGCCTCGACGACGAGCTGGCACTCGCGGAGCGACTCCGGCTTCGTCGTGCGGGTGACGCGCTCGAGGATGGCCGGCACCTGCTCCGCTCCGAGCGTACCCTTCTTCACCAGACGGCCGAGGCTCTTCTCGATCGTAGCCGCAGCGCGGTCGAGTGCTTCGGGATGGTTGTCGAGCAGGACCACGCCGTAGCCCGTCTGGGCGAAGACCTGGGCGATCCCGCTCCCCATGGTTCCGCTACCGACGACGCCGATCCTTCGATTCTTCTCCATGGTGTCCTTCGCTCCTTGCTCGGAAGGCAGTGCCTCCCGTTTCGTGTCGGACCGAGCTGCGCAGATTTGGACGAGGTGCGCTGCGCTCAGCCCCTTTCGATCCGATCGTCGGGATCATCGACTCTCCGGGGAACGGCCGCCACGCGTCCGGCGGGCGGCCCTCCTCGGGGTCTAGATCCTCGTTGCGTCTAGACCCGCTCGACGGAGAGAGCGACCGCGTTGCCGCCACCGAGACAGAGCGTGGCGAGCCCATGCGTCTTGCCACGGTCCTCGAGCGCATAGAGCAGCGTCGTGAGGACGCGCGCACCGCTCGCTCCGATCGGGTGGCCGAGCGCGATCGCGCCGCCGTTGACGTTGGCACGGCTCCAGTCCCAGCCGAGTTCGTTCCCGTCGACCAAGGACTGCGCGGCGAACGCTTCGTTCGCTTCGATGAGGTCGTAGTCGCCGATCTTCCGCCCCGTCTTCTCCATCAGGTTCCGCACCGCGTAGACCGGAGCGTAGAAGATCATCTTGGGAGACGTGGAGCCGGTCGCGTAGCCGGTGATCTTCGCCATCGGGGTGAGGCCGAGCTCCTTGACCTTCTTCCCGGACGCGACGACGGTCGCGGACGCACCATCATTGATCGAGGGCGCGTTTCCGGCCGTAACCGTTCCGTCCTTCTCGAACGCGGGCCTCAGCCCCGCGAGAGACTCCACCGTCGTTCCCTTGCGCGGGCTTTCGTCGGTATCGAACATGATCGGATCGCCCTTCCGCTGCGGAATCTGGACAGGGGCGATCTCCTTCTTGAACTTCCCGCCTTCGATCGCGGCAACCGCTTTATTCTGACTCTCGGCCGCGTACTCATCCTGCATCTGCCGCGTGATCTTGAACTCACGGGCGATGTGTTCGGCCGCACTTCCCATGTGCCAGTTCTCGAACGCGCACCAGAGACCGTCGTGCACCATCGAGTCGATCACTTGCCCGTTCCCGAGGCGGAGACCGGTGCGCGCCTGCGGAAGGAGGAACGGCGAATTCGACATGCTCTCCATCCCGCCCGCAACCAAGAGCTCCGACTGACCGGCCGTGATCTCGCTCGCGGCGAGCATGACGGCACGAAGTCCGGAACCACACACCATGTTGACGGTCATGGCCGGGACGTCATCCGGCACGCCTCCCTTGATCGCCGCTTGCCGCGCAGGAGCCTGTCCCACGCCGGCCTGGAGCACGTTCCCCATGAAGACTTCGTCGACTTCCTTCCCCGGGACCTTCGCGCGCTCGAGCGCGGCCTTGACCGCGAAGCCGCCCAAGTCCGTGGCGGAGAATCCGGCGAGGCTGCCGAGGAACTTGCCGATCGGAGTACGTACCGCACTCACGATGTAGACGTCGTTGTCTTGGATCGTTGCCATGGTGTCCTTCCTTCTGCGCCGCTCCCCGGCCCTCGTTCTCCCCGGAGACCCGGGGCTGAGCGGGAAACGTTTCCGCACAACTCGAAGTTACGAAATCTCGATCTCGGGAACCGGTCCATCCGTGTGGAGCTTCGCGCCCGTCACTTCTTGGAGTTCTTCCACCGTCCAGCCGGGCGCAATCTCGCGAAGGACGAACCCACGTCCGGGTTCGACGTCGATCACCGCGAGGTCCGTCATGATCTGATGGACGACGGCCTTGCCGGTGAGCGGGAGACTGCACGACTCGAGCAGCTTCGGCTCGCCATGCTTGGACGCATGGGTCATGAGAACGAGCACCCGCTTCGCGCCCGCGACCAGATCCATCGCGCCGCCCATTCCCTTCACCATCTTGCCGGGAATCATCCAGTTCGCCAGGTCCCCGTTCTGGGCCACTTCCATCGCTCCCAGAATGGAGAGGTCGATGTGTCCGCCCCGGATCATCGCGAACGAGTCCGCACTCGAGAAGTAGCTCGAGCCCGGGATCTCGGTGATGGTCTGCTTGCCTGCGTTGATGAGGTCCGCGTCCACCTCGTCGTCCGTCGGGAACGGCCCGATTCCGAGCATTCCATTCTCCGACTGGAGGACGATCTCCACGCCGTCCGGTACGTGGTTGGAGACCAGCGTGGGCATCCCGATCCCTAGGTTGACGAAGAAGCCCGGACGCAGCTCCTTCGCAGCCCTACGGACGAGTTGTTCTCTGCTCAATCCGCTTTTCATACTGGTCTCCCTGGAAGAGGTAGTCGATGAAGACGGCTGGCGTGACGACGGTATCGGCATCGAAGGTGCCGACCGGAACGATCTCTTCGACCTCGGCGATCACGGCCTTGCCGGCGGTCGCCATCATCGGGTTGAAGTTCCGCGCCGTCTTCCGATAGACGAGGTTGCCCCAGTGGTCGCCCTGGTAGGCCTTGACGAACGAAACGTCCGCCTTGAGCGCACGCTCGAGCACGTACTCGCGCCCGTCGATCTCGCGGACCTCCTTTCCTTCCGCGACCTTCGTGCCGACGCCCGTCGGCGTGTAGAAGGCCGGGATGCCCGCGCCGCCCGCGCGGATCCGTTCGGCGAACGTCCCCTGCGGGACGAGCTCCACTTCGAGTTCACCCGTCAGGAACTGCGTCTCGAAGAGCTTGTTCTCGCCCACGTAGGTCGAGATCATCTTCGTCACCTGACGGGTTTGGAGCAGCAGGCCGATGCCGAAATCGTCGACACCTGCGTTGTTGCTGATGACGGTGAGGTTCTTGGTCCCTCGGCGCTTGAGGGCGGCGATCAGGTGTTCCGGGATTCCGCAGAGGCCGAACCCTCCCATCATGATCGTCGCCCCGTCCGAGATCCCTGCGCGGTCGAGCGCCTCGTCCGCGGATGCGACACGCTTGTCGAGACTCATCCGTTTCTCCTCGGTAGGATCCCAAGTCGTTGCAAACTGGGACGCTATCAGAGGAATTCGAGCCGGGTCAAAAGGAAAGCCGGATCGTAGATTCGCGGCCTGAAGAGCAACTCCAACAGTGAGTTGAAGCGTGTCCGTCAGAGCCCGAGTCATTCTGGTCGCAAGCGCCCGAGGTCTGGGTTTAGCTTCCGGTACAGGACGCGCGAGATGGCACGGCATGGGGGTCTCCGGCGAGTGAAGGACTTCGAGATCATCCGTTCGGCGGAGCAACTCCGCTCCCTGGCCCGCGAGCAGCGGCTGGAGATCCTCCGGCACGCCGCGGAAGAACCGATGACCGCGACCATGGTGGCGAGGAAGATCGGGCGGCGGGTCAACCAGATCCACTACCACGTCCAGCAGCTCTTCGAGCAGGGACTCCTCGAGGAAGTGACGGACGCCCGCCGGGAGCGGAAGGACGAGCGGTACTATCGAGCCGCAGCCCGTCAATTCCTGGTCGACCCGGGGATGACCGGATCGGACGACCCGATCTCGTTCTCGTTCCGCCAATCGGTGGAGGTCTCCGCACTCCACGCCCGGAGACGACTTCTCGAGTTGGACCTCTCTCGGATCGCGCACCGGGTCGTGTCCGATGCCCTCCAGGCGCGAAAGGACGATCGGGTGCTGGTCGTCTTCGCTCCGACAGCCCTCGAGCTCGTCGAAGCACTGGTCGTGGAGCTGGAGGCGTTGGGAGCGGAAGCGAGGACACGGATCTGGTCCCGCAACGTCATCCTCCAGACGCTGGAACGCCACACTCCAGAGTCACTCGCGAACCACCCGTTCATCCATCCAGGTCTGAGTGACGGGTTGGACGCGGTCGTCTTCGTCATGAGCAGCATCCCGCAGGGCGCACCTCCCAGCCCGGAACAGAGGAAGAAGCTGCCCCTTCTTCTCGACGCGGTCACGCAATGGCAGCGCTCGCTCGTCGACCGAGGCGTGCGATCCCTCGAGCTCGCCCTCCCCCATCGCGGAGAGTTCGAAGGTGGATGGATGACGCCGGAGGAAGCGATCGACACGTACTGGCGCAGCCTCGACTCAGATCCGGGCATGCTCCGCCGACTTGGCATCGACCTGCTGGAAGTGCTGCGTAGCAACACTCGGTGGTCGCTCTCGGATGAACGCGGGACCAACCTCGAACTCGACATCGAGCCCGACAGCCTCCACGTCGGCGACGGGGTCATCTCTCGAGAGGACATTTCTGAGCGGAAGACGGCAGACGCACTCCCGGCGGGAGTGATCGCGTCGATTCCGAGGATCGGGAGCGGTACCGGCAGGCTCTGCGCGGACTATACCTACCTCGGCGGTCGGCACTACTACGACGTGAGCCTCGACATCGAAGACGGCCGGATCGCCTCACTGGTCGCGCGAGAACATGGCGACGAACTCCTCGCCGCCATTCGGGCGGAGTCGGGCGACCCCGACCTGCTCTCGTGTGTTTCCATCGGCATCAATCCTGGCGGCCAGGGCCTCACCGGCAGACCCTCGCTCGACGCGATCTTCTCTGGCGTGGTCAACATCACGTTTGGAAACAATGAGGTCGACGGTGGCTCGGTGCGGTCGACGCTCACCCTGAACCTACCATCGAGCGTCATGACTCTCCGCGCCGGATCCCACACCGTCGTGGCGGAGGGAGTCCTCCAAGCGGGCACTGCCGACGGGCTTCTCTAGCTCGATTTCCCTGTGCGCTCCCCGCTTCCTCGCGTGTTCCCCAACCGACACTGATTCATGCCACATGAACGTAGGGGAGTCGTCGATGCATCGTTTCGGTCCTTCATCCAGTCCAGCTACCACCTCCAGACGGGCACTCATCGGTCTCCCGCCCCTCGCGCCGTCCATAGCTCTAGCCCAGGTTCTGGCACTTGCCGTGGCTCTGGCCGTCGCCACGCCGCGCACTGCGGACGCACATCTCTCCATCATCCGTCAGGGTCACGAA
Organism: Candidatus Eiseniibacteriota bacterium; assembly: GCA_020633975.1. Lineage (GTDB taxonomy): Bacteria > Eisenbacteria > RBG-16-71-46 > CAIMUX01 > CAIMUX01 > JACKCR01. The sequence continues at coordinate 104,719 of JACKCR010000005.1, forward strand.
GTCACGGGCACACACGAGGCCGGTGACCGTTTCGGCGCTTCGCTCGCGGCAGGTGACTTCAACGGAGACGGCTACGAAGACCTCGCCATCGGCGTCCCCCGAGAGGACGTGGGCTCGTTCATCGACGCCGGCTCGATCATCGTGACGCTGGGCTCGCCTCACGGGCTCGACCACCAGGGCTCCTACATCCTCAGCGCCATCCACGCAGGAAGCATCCCGCAAACCGGTGCCCAGTTCGGTTTCGCGCTCGTCGCGGCCGACTTCGACGACGACGGCTTCGACGACCTCGCGGTCGGCGTGCCGTACGAGGACATCGGAGGTGTCGTCAACACCGGAACCGTCTACTTCCTCGAAGGCACGCCGAACGGGCTCGACCAGTGGCGGGACCTCACCCCAGGCCAGTTCGGAGACCCTGCAGAGACCGAGGATCGCTACGGCTGGTCGCTCGCGGCCGAGGATTTCGATGGAGACGGTTGGATCGACCTCGCGATCGGCTGCCCGGGGGAGAACGGCAACACGGGCGCGGTCTACTACGCACCGGGAACGGGCATCGGCCCGACGGCCGGGCCGGTGTTCCTCCCGAGCACGCTCGGCTTCCAGGACGAGACTCAGGGGCACTTCGGGCACAGCCTCGCGATCGGGAACGTCCTCGGCGACTCGAGGCCCGACCTCGTGGTCGGCGCGCCCTATCGGAGCTCCTTCGGACAGCCCAACGCGGGCGAAGGGTTCGTCATCCGAGGCTCCTCGGCGACCGGGCTTCGGTCCACGGGTGCGGTCAGCTTCAACGCACTCATCAACGACACCGTCCAGAACGGCGCGGCGTTCGCCACCTCCGTGGCTGTCGGAAACTTCGTTCCTGGCGCGTACGAGTCGATCGCGATCGGAGAGCCACGCCGATGGACGAGCGTCGAGTCCGCGGGGCGCGTCCACGTGATCGCGGGAGGATCGAGCGGACTCGACACCGGAAGCGCGTACGTCTTCGACTCGATGATGTTCGGGGAGCCGGTGGGTCAGTACGACGAGTTCGGAGCGGTTCTCCTCGGTGGCCGCTTCTGGAACCGGAACGACGGATACGACGATCTCATCATCGGGTCCCCGAGCGAGGGCGTGAGCTACGGCTACACGCAGATCCTCTTCGGTGGCTCCGGGGGACTCGGCAATAGCGGCGGGTACTCGCTCTATCAGAACGCGATCGGTGAGCCGCTCGAGCCTGGCGACGATTTTGGATGGGCGTTCGCACTGGGGAGGTTCGACGGAACTTCGGACGTGAGCCTCGCGATCGGCGCGCCGGGAGAGGATGGCGACGCGGGAATGGTCCACGACTTCGCCCCTTGGCGCCAGGTACTCGGCCTCTCGTGCCTCAGTTCGATCGTAACCGACTGTTCGGGCGAGATCGTCTTCTCACAGAAGCCGTTCGACACGCGAATGATCGCGAGCACGACGAAGATCATGACCGTCCTCCTCGCGGCCGAGCACTCGCAGCTCTCTTCCGGCGATCCAGGGTACGTCGCGCTGGATGAGGACTACGTCGTTCCCGATTGGGTTGCGGACGACGTTCCCGGCTCGCAAGTCCCGCTCGCGGAAGGAGAGACGATCTCCTTCCAGAATCTCATGTACTCCTGCCTCCTGCGCTCCGGGAACGACGCCGCTCACGCGATCGCCGACGTCATCTACGGTCCGGGCCCGCCCGAGGAGACCGTGCCCCTCTTCGTCGCGGAAATGAACCAGAAGGCAGCGGCGTTGGGCATGACCGGAACTCACTTCCACAACCCCGCGGGACTGGACAACGAAGTCGTGACGGACGACCTGGGGGATCACTACTCCACCGCGTACGACATGATGCTGCTCTCCGAGTTCGCGATGGAGAATCCGTACTTCGCACAGATCGCAGGAGCACGGTCCTGGCCGATGATCCGCTTCTACCCGACCAGCGCGGAGTCCTGGATCTGCAACAACATCTTCGGCGCTGTGCTCAACAACATGATCCAACCGGCCTCCGGAATCAAAGGCGGAGGTACGCCCGGTGCCCAAGCGACAGGGTGTTTCTCCGCAGAAGGAAACTGGGGACGCGTGATCGCGGGAACTTACTACACACCGTTCACCATCTCCGACCAGCGCTACATCCCCGACGCCGGCAACCTGCTCGCGCTCGGGATCAGCGAGTGCTTCCTGGACTTCAACCTCGGCAGCTACGAAGACTGGGCCTACTGGAACGTCTTCGAGAACGTGACGCCGATGGAAGGAAGTACGATCCACCTGACCTCCGAGTTCTTCGGATCCGCCGAGGGAATTGCGTTCGACCTCTTTCCTGCACCCGGAAGCGAACAGCCCGCGGCGGAGAGTATCCAGACTCTGACCCACCGTGCCGATCTCTCGATCGACGGAGGTACGTCCGCGGAGTTCGGTGTCGGACCGTTCGAGCGATGCGAAGGGGTACGGATCCGCAACCAGGGAGAAGAGATCGTCTTCCTCTCGATCCATCTGCCCTGGGATGATTCGTACGACGAGACGCTCGATCCAGGCGACGAGCTGATTCTACCTGGCGGTGGCGAGCCCTCGGGCGGCGTGCTCTGGACGATCGAGAACACCGATCCCGCCGGCGAGACCGCGACCCTCGAGGTAGAGGAGACGTTCTCCTGGAACGTCTCGATCGAACCGGACGGCAGCTCCGACCCGGTGTGGAAGATCGTCCTCCACCGGGATCCCAGCATCTGGCGTGACGACTTCGACCTCGCGATCGAGTGGACGTCGTCGGACTTCGGCACGTACCACCTGGTCGTCCACGACGAGCAGGTGCCGGCATCCACTCCGGACCTGCCGATCGACGCGGTGCAGCCCGGAGCCCTCGCCTCGGTTCGTGTCGCACCGAACCCGTTCACCGGGGAAACCGCCATCCGGTTCTCACTCCGCGAGCCCGCCGACGTCGCAGTCGACATCTTCGATGCCGCGGGCCGCCGCGTGAGAAGTCTCGCCGAAGGCCGTCATCCGATCGGTACGGGCTCACTCCAATGGGACGGCCGTGGCGAACGCGGGGACGCGGTTCCACCCGGCGTCTACTTCTACCAAGTGCGCACCGATGGCGCGACGGCCGCCGGCGGCAAGTTGGTCAAGGTCCACTAGGCCGAACCGTATGGGTCGACTGCGCGAACACAGTGCTGACAGCCGTCCCGTCCGCGTAGGTCCCGTCCGCGTAGATCAGAACCGTCCCCGGAGCGACTCGGCTCCGGGGCCCTCTGGGTCGAGGAAGCGCACGTGATGCCGAAGACGAAGCCCGTCCGGCCGCACGAGAATCGCAACCAGATCGAACCGGAGAGACAGGTCTGGACGCCCCGTCTCTTCCCAGACCCGTCTCCCCGCACTCCGAAGCCGCGCCCGCTTCCTTCGGTCCACGGTTTCCTCGGCCGATCCGTGGTCTTCCCTCGTGCGAAGACGGACTTCGACGATGACGAGTTCGTGTCGGTGCACGGCCACCAAGTCCAGCTCCAGTCGGCCGACGCGTCGGTTGCGGGACACGATCTGGTATCCCCACTGCCGGAGGAACGCCGCAGCGAGCGCCTCACCGAATCGGCCGCGGTCTGCAGCCGGGTGGGGGCTAGCGGCCGGGTGGCGCGAGCCAAGGGATCCGTTCCGTTCATCGTCGAGAGTTCGTCGCACGTCGGAGAACGATGCGTCCGTCGTGCCAGCGCGTCAGGGTGTCGTACGCTCCGCGCTTTCGCCGCCCTTTCGAGACGACTTCCACGATCCCGGGGACATCCCGTAGGTCTCCCGGAAGGCGGTGCAGAAATGCGACACGCTCTTGAAGCCGACGCCGTAGGCGACTTCGTTCACCGTTCCTGCCCCGCGTTCCAGCATCGTGCGCGCGCGTTCGAGACGCACCTGACGGATGAGAGCCGAAGGCGTCGTCCCTGAGATCTCCTTGAGGCGGCGGAACAGGGTCGCTCTCGTTTGTCCGGCTTCGTGTGCGAGCCGTTCGACGCTGAACTCCTCGTCCGAGAGCTGCTCGTGGATGATCCGCGTGATCGACTCGAGGTAGACCTCGTCCGCGCTCCTAAGCCGTTCGTTGTCCACTTGCGGAAGCTGCGAAGCGTAGTGGCCACGAAGACGACGTCGTTCGCGGATGAGGCCGTCGACCCGTGCGACGAGCTCTCTCGAGTCGAACGGCTTCGAGAGGTAGGCGTCCGCACCGAGCGAGTACGCGTCGATCCGATCGGTCACGTCAGCCCTGGCAGTGAGGAGCAGCACCGGGATGAACCCGACCTCGGCGTCGCCCTTGAGCCTTCTGCAGAGCTCCATCCCGTCCATCTCCGGCATCATGACGTCGGAGACGATGAGGTCCGGAACCGACGCTCGCGCGATCTCGAGAGCGTCGCTCCCGTTCGTCGCTTGGAGAATCCGATAGTGCGGCGCGAGATGCTTGACGACGAGGGCGCGAACGTCGGGATTGTCTTCGGCGACGAGCACGGTGGTGCGGTCTTCGGAGCCTCGAGCCATCGTAGAATCCGCCGCTCCGCGCGCAGCGGCGGCATCGCCTCCGGGCCGCGCGCTCGATCCGCTCGCGGAAACCGACTGCCCGTCGATGGAGAGAGCGGCGTCGGTGTCGGTAGCGGCAACAGAACGGGCATCACCATCAGCGTGGCGGTGGCCATCGGTGTGGGCCCCATCCTCGTGCCGCTCCGTGCGACTGTCGGAATCGACCTGCGCGACCGGAACCTCTACGAAGAACATCGTCCCGACACCTTGGGTGCTCTCGAGCGTGATCTTGCCGTGATGGAGTTCGACGATCTCGCGCGCGAGGGAGAGACCTATGCCGGTGCCCGGTTCGGCGCGGCTCGTTCCCTGTGCCTGATAGAACCGGTCGAAGATCCGGCTCTGGTCCGCCTCCGGAATGCCAACCCCGGAGTCCCGCACCCACCCGATCACGTGAGCTGGCGTCTTCCGGCTTTCGGACGGCGGGACGGCGAGCCCGATGGTGACCGATCCGCCTGCGGGCGTGAACTTGAACGCGTTGCTGAGCAGGTTTCGAAACACCCGCTCCATCCCCTGCGGATCGTGAGAAACGACCACAGGCCCGTCCGGGAGTTCGACATCCAGCGTGACGCCGCGACGTTCGGCGAGCGGAGCGAACTCGGCCGCGACTCCGCGCAAAGTGGTAACGAAGTCGTGCATTCCCAGCTCGAGACGGAACTGACCAGATTCGAGCTTCGCGAGATCGAGGATCTGGTTGACCAGATCGAGCACCGCGTGCGAACTCCGCAGCGCAGTGCGGATCTCCTGCTTCGCGTCGTCCTCGAACTCCCCGTGGAGACCGGAGAGGAGATCCTCGAGCGGACCGATCGCGAGCGTGAGCGGCGTGCGGAACTCGTGCGAGACGTTGGCAAAGAACTGCGACTTGGCTTGGTCGAGTTCCTCGAGCCGGCGGGCCTGTTCGGCGAGTTCCTTCGTTCGCTCCCTGACGAGGAGTTCGAGCTCTCTCTCCCGTCTCCTCGAGAGGCGCATCCTCCACTGGAACGCGCCGAGCACGGACGCGACGATCAGAAGGAAGGCGAGGGCACGGAACCAGAGGGTCTCCCAGAAGTGCGGCGCGACCTGAATCTGGAACGCCGTCTCGGCCTCATCCCACTCGCCGTCACTTCTCGCCGCTTGCACGCGGAAGACGTGCCGTCCGGCCGGGATGCTCGTGAAGTAGGCCGTGCGCCGTGTGCCCGCGTCGATCCAGCGTTCCTGCACACCGTCGATCCGGTACCGGAAGCGGATGCCGTGGGGATCGGTGAACGAAGTCGTCGTGTAGGTGATCTCGAAGTCGTGCGCATCCGAGGCTAGAGACGCGGCTCCGTGCGTGGGTTGCGAGACTCCGTCGACCAGGACTTCTTCGATGATCGGCTTCGGCGGGGGCGCCACGTCCCCGATGTCACGGCGATCGATCGCGGCCACTCCGGATGCCGTCGCGAACAGGACGTCAGAACCTAGGATGGCGCCGGCTGGAGTTCCCATCGACGCGCAGACGGAGCTCGCGAGGCCGTGCTCTTCCGTGTAGACGGAACTGTGGACCCGGTCGACCTCCCTTTGGGCGAACGCATCGAGTTCGCTCCGAGGTACGTGATAGACACCGCGGTTGCTCGCGAACCAGAGGCGTCCTTCCGGATCTCCTCCGATCCAGTTCACACCGTTGTCGTGGAGGCCGTCCTGCTCGCGCACGTGCGCGAGGCTCCGGACGTCCCCGTTCTCGCCGAGGATCAGACGGACGAGGCCCGTGCCTTCCGTGCCGATCCAGACCACACCGCGTTCGTCGACGAACACGCTTCGGGTTCGGAGCGACGGGAGTCCATCGGCCTCCGTATAGAGACGAAACGCACCATCATGCCAACGAAGCGCTCCTTCAGGCGTGGTGAACCAGACGTCGCCCGACTGGGTCGACTGTCCGTAGCGCATCGGACCTGCGGACACTCCGTCGTTCGTGCCGAAGACCCGCCACTCTCCGTCCCTGAGGAGTCCGATGTTCCCGAACCCCGCGGCCCAGACATCGCCGTTCTCGCCCTCGCCAAAGGAGAAGACACGCCGGAGACCGGGCGTCTGGAACTCCTCGACCACGCGTGGGCCTCCGGGGACCACTGGCGGCAGGATCCGCTTCGAGACCGCCGCTCCCATTGCGATGTACACGGAACCGTCTTGGAATGCAGCGAGGCTCTGCACCCACGCACCCACGTCGTAGACGGAGTCCGATTGGGGGGTGACGTGATGGATCGACTGCCCGCCGGCGTACCAGAAGCCCGCCGCTCGTTCGGCACGCTCCGCCGATCCCGGCGCGGCATCGGCCACCACTGATGCCACATCCGCATCTCGATCCCGGACGACCGCGAGTGCAGGCTGGAGCCGCACGAACCCGGACGTCGTGCAGACCCAGACGTTTCCTTCGTCGTCGTGCTGGAGTGCCTGCACCTCTCCCGGGAGTTCCGCGACGAGCACGCCCTCACGTAGGACGCGCGTACCACTCGCACTCCACGCGACCCCGCGCGCGTCGAGGAGGAGCATCTCGCAAGGGTCTTCACCGACTCGCTCCCAGACGGAGCTCCACGGCGTTCGCTTGTAGAGACCGCGCTCGCCACCGACCCACACGGTCCCGTTGTCTCGATCCACCTCGATCCAATCGAGGGGGCTCGCCGACGCAGGTAGGGAGACAGCTTCGGGAGTCGTACGCCCCTTCGCTGCGTTGGGGAGCCGAAGGAGTTCCTCGTCGGTCGCGACCCAAAGCGCACCGTCCGGCGCTGCCGCTACCCGACGGACCTCGACCGGATCCGTCAGCGCGACGACCTCGCCCCCCTTCACCGCAAGGAGGCCGCGCTCGGTAGTCGCGACGAGGGTGGTCCCGTCCTCGGTGCGCAGCATCTGGTTCGCCACCGCGCCGTCGAGGTCCGGATGGAACAGCTCGAACCGGCCGTCTCCGTACCGGAAGACTCCCGCGGAAGACGCGACGAGGATCTCATCCCCCGCGTAGAGGTCCCGGATCCCGAGCTTGGGAAGCCCCTCTTCCGTGCCCGGGGTGGTGAACCGTCCGTCGTCCTCGATCACGATCCAGGGAGCGTTGCCCCAGGCGACGAGCCGTCCGTGCGCGTCCTCCGTCACATGGTTCGAGTAGTTGAGGGTCAGCCCGTCCGTGTTCCCCGAATCGAAGGTGCGAAGCCGAACTCCGTCGAAACGGACGAGGCCGTCGGTGGTCCCGAACCATAGATACCCGTCCCGCGTCTGGATCGCGCCGCCGACGTTCTCCGTGGGGAGGCCGTCCGCCCGCGTCCAGACCCGAGCCGTGTAGCCGGATGGGCCGATCCAGTCCGCCGGAGCAGCGTCCACTCGGGCGGCACCGAGGACGAGGCAGAGGAAGAGGCAGAGGAAGAGGACCCTCGCGTCGTAGCCCCGAGGCGACACGAGCCGATCCGATCGGGTTCGCGCCGGGGCCGAAACCGAACGATCCGATCGGGCCCGCGTCCGGGCCGACACCGATCGATCCGATCGGGCCCGGGCACCGCGGGTCGTATTCGTCTCTCCATGGAAGGGCATGACGCAAGTATCGCACTCCCGGCGTCCGAGGGCTTCTCCCTGTGTTGCAAACGATGTCGGCGAGGTTGCAGAACACCTCTCCTAATCACATTGCGACCAGGCTGTTACCATCGTTCTCACGCTCGTGCGTACGTTCCCCTCCGAGTCGTACAGAGGCACGGCGGGAACGCAAGTCGTGGGAGACGAGATGACCGAGACCGGAAAGAAGACTCTGCTCGTCGTGGACGACGACCCCGACATGCGGGGCTATGTCCGTCGAGCGGTGAGTCGACTCTGCCCGTTCGTCGGCGAGGTCCGTGAGGCGAGCACGGGCCAGCAGGCACTCGAGATGGTGCGGCATGGGGGGATCGAACTCCTCATCACAGACGTCCAGCTCCCGGGCCTCGACGGCATCTCGCTCTGTCGACTGCTCGAATCGACGGCGGCGGGACGGCCCTGCCCCGTCCTCCTCATCTCCGGGGAGTCCTCCCGGACGAGCGATGCCTTCGAGTTCGCGTCGGATGTGAGCCACCGCGCGTTCCTGGCCAAACCGTTCAACGCCCACCAAATCTCGACCGCACTGGCCGCGCTCGAAGAGTCGGCTGAAGGGAGATGACGTGCTTTCGATGGAGCGGAACGTGAGATGAGACGGCTGGGGCGTCACGTCTGAGCGTGACGACGACACCGTCTCACGAGTGTGTTCCGCGGGTGGGAAAACGAAGGGGATCGGACTGGAGTTCCGGTCCCTTGCGTGTTCATGGAGTCCAGTGGATCTCCACTTCACGCTTCCCCCACTGCCGCGCCGCATTCAGGTCCGTGCCCATGTGGATGTCGATCCGCTTCTTCCACTTCTTGTTCATCTTGTCGAGCACGATGAAGTCGCGTTCGAAGCCTTCGATCCGGACGAGAGTCCCGCGACGAAGACCGATGGAGAGGAGGTCACGAGAGACAGCGATGGAGGGAATCGCGGGATGGAGCGTGTCGCCCCAAGCACCCACGGAGGGGTGTCCTTGGGTCTGGCCCGGAAGCGAGTTGTAGGCAGTCGCCGTCACGACGAGCGTTCGGCTCTTGTGGATCGACGACGCGCATCCGCCCAGGAGCAGCAGCGCCATCGACAAGGCCGAGACACAGACGCGGACCCGCATGGCGTCCTTTCCTCGGTTCGTGGAGGCCCGTTTCGGTGTCGAGCTCGAGATGGGTTCAGGCACGAGGAGCGGTCGACCTCCAGACGGTAGCGGCGGGACAGAGTCCCAAACAGACACGGTTCCCGAACGCGCAGGATCCCAGACGAAGAGGCGCCCACTGACAGGCCCGCACCGGGATCCGCGGTGCCCCACGCCGGCCCCGAAATGCTACCCGAAACGGCCGCATCGGGGGACCAGGGATGGGCGAAAGGACCCGAAGTGCCGGGCGTGTACCCAGTTCGCGTCCCGGTCTCGGCCCGGTCTGGTGTACTCTTGTTCCTTACGCCGAACGTGGTCCTGGAGGATGGGAGGAGTCGTGTCCGAGTCGGTTTCCCGGAGTGTCCGAACCGTAGTTCTGCTCGTGTTCCTGGCCTCTGGGGCCGCGGCGCTGATCTACCAGGTGGCCTGGACCCGCCTCCTCACCCTCGTTTTCGGCAGCACGATCTTCGCGGTCTCGAGCGTCCTCTCCTCATTCATGGCCGGGCTCGGGCTCGGGAGCTGGGTCCTCAGCCGGATCGCGGACCGTCCGATCCGGTCGCTCCGCCTCTACGGATGGCTCGAAATCGGAGTAGGACTCTACGCCCTCCTCTTCCCCGCCATCTTGGCAGCCGTTCGGAGCATCTACACCACGGCCGCGCAGGACTTGGGCTTCGGATTCGGTCCGAACACCGCTCTCAAGTTCGCCCTCGCCGTCCTCATCCTCATCGTACCGACGTTTCTCATGGGCGGCACCCTGCCGGTCCTGAGCCGCTACCTGACCCGGAACATGCGTCTGGCGACCCGCGAGATCGCGTTTCTCTACGGACTCAACACAGCCGGCGCCGTCGTAGGAACGGTGCTCGCAGGCTTCTTCCTCCTCCCGGAGTTCGGTATCCGCGTCGCGCTCTTCGTGGCCGTCGCCCTCAACATCGGAGTCGGCATCCTCGCATGGTTCGTCGGCGGGAACGAAGTCGTTCGGGCGGAGGACCGGAGTGACGACACCGCAACCGAGGACCACGGCACGTCCCTCGGCGAAGCCACGACGGAGACGCAGGTTCGTCTCACCTACTTCGCCCTCTTCGCGCAGGGGCTTCTCGCCCTCGGATACGAGGTCATCTGGACGCGGATCCTCATGCTCTACATGGGCACCACGAACTACAGCTTCAGCACCATGCTGATGACCTTCCTCTTCGGCATCGCGGTGGGTAGCGCGATCGTAGGAACCTTTGCGTCCAGGATCCGGCGGCCCTACGCGATCCTCGCGTGGCTCCAAACGGGGATGGGCCTCTCTCTCTTCGTCACCGTTCCGATGCTCCACCGGGCCAGCTCCTGGTTCCTCGGTCCGGAGCCGGGTCAGCTCGGCTGGACGGAGTACAACCTGACGAAGGCGGGACTCTCGTTCCTCGTCATGCTCCTTCCCACCTTGCTCATGGGCGCGTCGTTCCCGGTCGCCGCGCAAGTAGTCATGCGGAGCTTCGCACGCGTCGGACGAACGATCGGAGCGCTCTACAGCTTCAACACGCTCGGGGCAATCCTCGGAGCATCGATCACCGGTTTCCTCCTCATTCCGAAGCTCGGTCCGAGCACCGCGTTCGTCGTGCTCTCGGTCGGCAACCTCTTGGTCGGACTGATCCTGTTCGTCACTGCGAAGAGCCGCATCGTCCGCGGAACCGCACTCGTTCCGATCGCTGCGGCGATCGCCTTGGTCTTCATGCACGGATGGGTGAACGACACCATCTCGAGCTCGATCACCCAGAAGATCCAGCGCCTCGGTAAGGTGTTGGTCGAAGTGGACGGACTCGAATCCAACGTCGCAATCAGCGAGAACACCTACGGATTCCGGCAGCTCTGGGTGAACGGAGACGTCGTCGCGCGAAGCGTGGGAAGCGTGAGCGGACACAACATGCTCGGGCACCTGCCGATGCTCTTCGCGCGGAGTACGGACAAAGTCGTCGTGATCGCGCTCGGTACCGGCATCAGCGCCGGAGCCACGAGCCTCTACGACCCGAAGGTGCTGGACGTCGTCGAGATCTCCCCGACCGTGCGAGCCAACGTCCACTACTTCGCTCATGACAACTTCGGCCTGGACCGGAACCCGGCCGTGCGCTTCGTGATCGACGACGGCCGGAACTACGTCCAGGTGACCGATCTCAAGTACGACGTCGTCGCCGCAGAACCGCTTCACCCGCAGAAGACGGGCGTCGCGAACCTCTACACGAAGGAGTACTACCAGGCCTGCCGGAGAATCCTCGAGCCCGGTGGAGTCGTGGTGCAGTGGATCCCGCTCCACGAGCTGAGCAAGGGAGACGTCAAAGACCTGACGCGTACTTTTGTCGAGGAGTTCCCCGTCACCACCGGTTGGCTCTTCGGCCTCGACCTCGTCCTCTTGGGCCACGAGTCCGAGTTCCAGGTCGACCTACCCGAACTGGAACGGCGGCTCGATCTCCCGAACATCCGCGAGGACTTGTCCAAGGTCAACATCACGAACTCGACCGATCTCCTCAACCATCTCGTGTTCGGCCCGGAAGGCGCCAAGGCCTACTGCGAGGGCGCGCGGATCATGTCCGACTGGTACCCGTTCATCGAGTATGACGGCCCCAAGCACGTGCATGAGGGTTCGACCGTGGACGACATCCTCCAAGACCTCATCACGCACCGGACGGGTCCCGTTGCTCTCATCGGCACATGGACCGAACCCGCGGACTCGCTCCGTCGTGTTTACCAGATCCAAGAGGCGGCTTGGCCGACGGCGATCAACGGACTCATCGCACAGAGTCGCGGCAGACTCGAAGAGAGCGTACAGCTCCTCGAGTCCGCCCTGATCAACGCGCCATGGATGGGAGACGCACGCTACTACCTATCGCGGAGCTACTACCAGCTGGGCGAACGGATCGCGAGCCGGAGACGCGTCGAAGACGCCGCAGCCGTCTACGGCTTCTGGAGCCGCGGTCTCCCCTACGACCCCGACAGCCCGTCGCTGCTCTTCGGAGTCGCGGCGGCCGCCGAGCAGTTGGGGAAGAAGGACGAAGCACGCGAGACGTGGCAGCGCCTAGCCGACACCCTTCCGGAGTACGCAGACCGGCGAACTCTCGCGCTCCAGAGAGTCGCTGCGCTCACGCAGTAGTCGGTACGCTACTTCGTGATCGAGGCGCAGGCGGCGTCACCAACATCGTCGTAGTCGTCGAGCTGTCGTACCTCAGCCTCGACTTGGTGGAGTCAGATGCTCTGTCGCTGAGGTCATCGGCTCGGTCGGTCCCGCGGTTGCCGCAATCTCAGCAGAATCGCAGAAGTGCTCCACGATGTTCCTCTCGTCCTCCGACGTGATCGGGTCCGACTCCCGGTATGCGGGCGCCGTCCGGATCTCGTCGATCTTCGCCATCACTGTTACGTCCATCCCGTCCCAGCTCACCTGGCGGATCATCGACGGCGGAATGAGCACCTTCTTTCCTGGAAGGATCTTGTGCGTGTCGACGATGAGGTAGCGGACCTTCCAAGTCACAGAGTCGTAGACGAACCCGACGACGTGTCCGATCCAACCGTCTTCGGCGCGGATGTCATAGCCCTTCACCGCGTCCGCGCTCCGAAGTCCGCAGTCCTGCGAATCACGAGAGGTTCGTGCACGCCTCGTGTTCATCTCGGAGTCCAACTCGGGCGTGGTCGAGAGTTCACTCGAAAGTGAGGGCGCAAGTACCGGGCCGCCGGTGACCAAGGACGGCAGGTTCCAGTAGGCTGGCCAGTCGTAGTGCGCAGCTATGGCCGCTTCCATCCGCCGCGAGACCGTCTCTTCGCTACCGATCGGAGGGCTGGCTTCGATCTGCTCCTTCGTGAGGTCCATCTGGATCTCGCCGGCCTCGTGATCGAACCGTTCGACCGAAGCCGGTGAGAGTAGAACCTTGCGGCTCGTGAACCAGCCGCCGGTGTCGACGACCAGATACCGGACCATCCAGTCGCGGTCGTCGAAGTAGAGATCCTCGACCTTTCCCAGCTTTCCGTCGCGGGCGTGCAGGGCGGTCCCCTCGAGTTGATCGAATCGGTAGAGCATCGGACTCTCCTTCCTGGTGCCGGCGCTGTCTTCGCCGATCGCCTTTCACGAGAAACGACGCAACGACCGTGCCGATAGCTGCCTCGGCTCGGATCGGATTCTCATGCCTTCGCTCGGGATGGTGCCGTCGGGACGCGACTGATTCTGCGCGTCGAGTGGGGCCTCACCCGGCGATGACTGCGAATGACGCACTTACCCGTCCGGGCCCGCGGGGTCGACGCGCTGCACCGAGGCGACCGCGGTCACTACGCGTCGGACCTCGAAAGCGACCTGGTGAGCGGACTCGCTTCTGCCTCGCAGCTCGGACCGCGCAATTGGACCGCGGCTTCATCCGCCCTTTGGCAATTCGTGCGTCGGCCTTGTAAGAACGACGCACCGAGACGGCCGGTGACGGATCTCGGCACTTGCGAGATCACGGCAGTTGCGAGATCTCGGCACAGGAGCCCGCTGGGTTGGCGAGCTACGCGGACCCGATCACCTGATGAGCACGATCTTGGACACGGCGTGTTCCTTCTCCAACTCCACTCGAACGAAGTACACGCCGTCCGGCGCCGTCAGATCGTCGGCCAAGCGCCAGGTCCACTCGTGGGTGCCGCGCTCGACGCCTCCTGGAGTGAACGAGTCGACCACACGACCGCCGACGTCGAGGAGTTGAAAGGTGGGGGCCCCTGCCACGGAGGTGACGAGCCTGAGATCGATGTCGGTTCGGGCCGGATTCGAGCCAACCGCGAGGCGCAGCCGATCGACGAGCCGCACCGGGTCCCCCGAGCCATCCGGAACCCCGGCAGCACCGAGGTCTTCCCAGAGCCAGATCTCCCGACCGAACTCCTCGGTGGTCGCAGCAAAGAGCAGAAGTGATCCGTGAGTCGCGAACTCCCCGGGATCAGAGGAAGCGCCACCGGGTGCGATCGCATCCGTGGCGAGTGCGACGGATGTGCCGTCCGCCCGCCAGAGTTCGCGGCCGAGAAGTCCGTCGTCGGCCGTGAAGTAGCATCGACCGAGGTGGGAGTGGAAATCGGCAGGGTCCGACCCGGTCGCGCCGGGATGCAGGTCGACCAGCTGTGTCGTGGCGAGATCCGTCGCCACCCACGGCTCGCGTCCGCTTCCATTACTGCCGTCCGCGCTGAAATAGAGTCGCCCACCCGCAGCTTCCAGATCGGCAGGCCCTCCACTTCCAGGTCCCGGAACGATCTCGTCGAGCCGTTCGGTTCCCAACGACGTCGCACGGTAGACCTCCCGACCTCCGCCGGACTCGACAGCCGTGAAGTAGAGGAACGGGTACCCATCGGTGAGCTGCTGTGGAGTCGACCCAGTGCTCCCGCTTTCGATGTCCTCGACGATCGACGTGCCCGCTTCGGTGCCGTCCGTTCGCCAAAGCTCCCGGCCCGAGCTCGGGTGGAACGCTGTGAAGAAGACGTGGTCTCCCATCCGCACGAACCGGTCGGGCTCGGAGCTCGACGGACCGGGGTAGATGTCCCGCACTCGCTCGGTGGTCACGCCGTCCGATCGCCAGAGCTCGGTGCCGAACGCGCCGTCATGCGCCGCAAAGAGGGCCACGCCATCGAGGACGACGACGGGACCGTAGGGCCGCACGGACTCGAACGGATGGACGAGACTGGGTCCGTCGACGGAGTCCATCCGGAAGAGGCCGAAGACAGGTGCGGGAGTGAACGCACGGATGGCGAAGTAGTACCCGTCGCCTCCCATCGCGAAGAGATCGGTCGGGAACGAGCCGATCGATCCAGGGATGGTATCTTGGATCTCGATGTCGGTCTCCGTCGTCGCGACCGCGGGTTCGTAGCCATAGAAGTCCGACTGGACCGTGAAGTAGAGACTTCCGTCGTCGAGGACGTACTCGGCATCCTCCGGAGCGCCATCGACCCCGTCGTAGTCAGGACCGAGGAAGACGCTCACCGGCTCACCGCCGAGGTTCTGGATCGCATAGAGTTCGCGCCCGTAGAACGGCGTGCGCGCGAACGCCAGGACGTGTTCGTCTCCCCTCGTGTCGATCCAGTATCCGAGCTCCTCCGGACTGGAACCGCGCTGCGGAAGCGGATCCCAAACGAGCTCCAGGTTCCCGAGTGTCGAGTCCGTGCGATAGAGCTCGGCTCCCGTGTCCGTTCCGTCCTGGGCGAGGAGATAGAGGTGCGCGTCCATCGAGAGCCCCGGGCCGACTGCACCGTTTCCAGCACCCGGGTCGAGATCCTGCACACGCTCGGTGTTCGGCGAGGTACCGTCCGATCGCCAGAGCTCACGCCCCGATCCATCTCCCGCGTCCGCGGCGAAGTAGGCGAAGCCGTCGTGCGGTTCGATCCAGCTGAGGAATACGTCGCCCTCGGGGCCGGGCACGAGGTCTTCGACTAGAACCGTGCCGCCACTGGTTCCGTCGGTCTTCCAGAGTTCCGGTCCGTGCACCCCGTCGTCCGCGGTGAAGAAGAACTCACCTCCCATCGCGGCGAAGTATCGGGGATCACTGTCCGCGACCCCGGGGTGGATGTCCTTGACGAAGTCCGCAACGAGGCCGTTGGTTCGCCAGAGTTCCTCGCCGAGCGAAGAGAGACGCGCGCGGAAGTAGACCCAGCCATCGCCTTCGGTGAGACCGGCAGGGAAGCTGCTCGACGGACCGGGTTCGAGGTCCCCGATCTGCGTCATCGTCACACCGTCCGACTTCCAGAGCTCCGTCCCGTCTCCCGGTTCGGTCGCGCCGAAGATGACCTCACTTCCAAGGGCGACGATCGACTGCGGGAGCGAACCCGACGCGCCTGGGTTGAGATCCGCCACCATCTGTGTGCCGCTCGTCGTCCCGTCTGACCTCCACAGTTCCGAGCCATGCGTCCCATCGTCAGCACGGAAGAAGACGTAGCTTCCGGCAGTGGTCAGCTCCTGGATGAAGGAAGAGCCCGAGGGATGGATGTCCTTCAGCAGTTGCGTACCCGCCGAAGTGCCGTCCGACACCCAGAGTTCGGTCCCGGTGACGGTGTCTCCCTGCGCAGCGAGGATGACGACGCTTCCCAACGCAGCCATTCCGGTGATCGCCGAACCGTCCGTCCCGGGTGCAATCGGGAACTCCTGAGCCGTGCTGCCGTTGGTCGCCCAGAGTTCCTTCCCTTCGCCACCATCGATCGCCTCCGCGACGAAGAAGAGGAGACTTCCGGCCTGCGTCAGATGGACCGGCGGAGCAACGAAAGGCGGCGAATCGATTCGGCCGCCGACTTCTGATCCCGTGTCGTACTGGTAGAGACCGAACCCTTCTCCCGCATCGGCCGCAGCATAGAAGACCTTGTCCCCAACCCTGGTCAGGAACTGAGGGATCGATCCACCCGATGAAATGTTGATGAGTTGCGTCTGCGCCAGCGACGAACTCGACAAGACGGCTGAAACCAACATTGCAGCTAGAAACAGTGAGGGAAGGAAGAGGATGGGAAGCAAGCGGCCGGAACGCGGGACGTCGGGAAACAAGAGGGCGGGA
Source organism: Candidatus Eiseniibacteriota bacterium (assembly GCA_020633975.1). Lineage (GTDB taxonomy): Bacteria > Eisenbacteria > RBG-16-71-46 > CAIMUX01 > CAIMUX01 > JACKCR01. The sequence continues at coordinate 121,424 of JACKCR010000005.1, forward strand.
AGCGAAGCTACCCAACCGCTGGAGCGGTGGAATCGCATGACAACCTCCAGTTGGGATGGGTGGCTCGACGAGTGTAGCGAAGCCGACCCAGCCCAAGCACGAACTTCCCGCTCTTCGCGACGTAACCCACAACCTGAACTGATCTCGACGATGAATCCTCCTCATTGCGAAGTAATGTATCCACGCACGGCCCTGGGATCCCAACCGGTTCCCGTCTCCTCACAGTCCTGACCGAGGACTCACCCCCTTTCCAGTCGCACAGCTCTTAGGGTGCCCCCGTTCGCGCATGGCTCCGTACCGCGGAGCGAACATGCCGAACGAACGGGGCGACGAAGCCCCATCCACGCGTCCGCAGGACTCGTTCACCAACGAAAGGAATCCAACTCGTGTCCAACGTGATTCAGACGACGGCTTTCGTCCTCGGAGCCGCCGCCTTGACGGCCGGCGCTGCCTCCGCGAGCTTCTTGACGCATGAAGATGCGATGACGAACCGGAGCTCCAATACGCAGGGATCGTTCAAGGTCCTCCCGGCCTGGACGGTTGGAGAAGCCATCGACGGCTACCTCCCGGCTGGCGTTCCGGATGGAATGGGCGCCTACCTCCACGACGACGACACGGTCCGCCTGTTCGTCAACCACGAGCTCTCCGCCACTCAGGGCTATGCCTACGAACTCGCCAACGGAACCATGCTCACCGGAGGCCGGGTCAGCTACTTCGACTTCAACCGTCGTAGCCGCCGGATCGAAGGTGCGGGCGCTGCCTACTCGATGATCATCGACCGGTACGGCGACGTCGTCACCGACGGAAGCCAGATCTCGGAGACGGATACGCCGACCACGAACGGTCTCGACCGTCCCTGCTCTGCGAATCTCTTCGAGGCGGGTCAGTTCAATCTCGAGGACACGATCTTCTTCACCGGTGAGGAGACGGGTACGGGTCAGGAATTCGCTCTCGACGCCGCGAACGGCATCCTCTACTGCGCCCCGGCCATGGGTCGTGCGGCGTGGGAGTCCTGCACCCTTCTCGATACTGGCGACGACTTCAAGGTCGCAGCGGTGGTCGGCGACGATCGCGGCGGCGCGCCGATGATCCTTTTCGTCGGTGAGAAGAACCACTACGGCGACGACAGCTTCCTCGATCGGAACGGTCTCGCTTACGGCAAGCTCTACGTCTGGGTCGAGGACAACGGCGCGATCAGCGTCGAGGACTGGAACGGCACGGGCAACATGACCACCGGTACGTTCGTCGAGATCGACTACTACCAGCCGGACATGGCCGGCATGCCTGGCTTCGACAACTCCGGTTGGGCCGATCAGGACACGCAGGACGCAATGGCTGCTGCCGTCGGCGCCTTCCAGTTCTCTCGTCCCGAGGACGTCGACACGAGCCCGGTCGACGGCACGCAGTTCGTTCTCGCTTCCACCGGTCGCGGTAGCTCCTACCCGTCGGACAACTGGGGCACGTGCTACATCTTCGACGTCGACTTCGGCGGCGAGGCGATCACCGCCAGCGCCAAGATCATCTACGATGCCGACGACGCAGGTGCCGGCCAGTTCCAGGGTCCGGACTACGGTCTCCGCAGCCCCGACAACCTGGCCTGGTCCGGAAACGGCAAGATCTACTTCCAGGAAGACCGTTCCACGAGCCCGGGTAGCCTCTTCGGTGGCGAGAGCGGTGCCGAGGCTTCCGTCTGGGAGTACGACACGGGCAACGGCCAGATGAAGCGGGCCCTCGAGATGGACCGGAGCGCGGTCCCGGCCGGTCAGGAAGACACCAACCCGACCGACATCGGCAACTGGGAGTCCTCGGGTGTCATCGATGTGACGAACCTCTTCGACCCTCGCCCAGCCGAGACGCTCCTCCTCCTCAACGTCCAGGCTCACAGCGTCACGGGTCCGGTCATCCAGGACGAGAACCTCGTCCAGGGCGGCCAGATCCTCTTCGCGTCCAAGCGTGGCGGCGGCTTCGGCAACACCTTCGACTCGCTCTTCTCGGTGGACGGCGACTTCGCATCGAGCCTCCAGCTCGCGGTGGGCCCGAACCCGAACGTCGGTCAGGCCACTGTTGCCTTCCAGCTTCCGAACGCCGGCAACGTCGACATCTCGATCTTCGACGCCTCCGGCCGTCAGGTTCGCTCGCTCGCGTCTGGCGTCCTCGCCGCCGGCAGCCACTCGATGGAGTGGAACGGCAAGAGCGACTCCGGTCGTGACGTCGAAGCGGGAATGTACTTCGTCCGCGTTGCTACGGAGAACGGCACCGCCCGCGAAAAGGTGATGGTCGTTCGGTAACTCGATCGGATCAGCCATAGGCTGAGTTCCTGGACGGCGGCCCGAATCTCGCAAGAGATCCGGGCCGCCGTTTCCTTGGTCCCCAGTCCACCCGAAGCTGCCGTATCATCACGTCATGCGCTTCTCTTCCCGAGTCTCCTCGCGAGTCTCTCCGCGTGCCTCTTCCGGTGTCTCTGCGCGCCTCGTGTCCGTACTCGCGCTTCTGGTGCTCGGTCCAATGGGCTGCTTCGGAGATCGCTCGGGAAGCTCCGTTCCCCAAGTCGCCTCCTACGTCGGGAGCGGGGCGTGCGAGAAGTGCCACGAGCAGGCCGTCGCTCGGTTCGCCGGATCGGACCACGACCTCGCGATGCAGCCCGCGAACGAACACACGGTTCTCGGGAACTTCGATGACGCCACCTTCGAACAGGGAGACGTCCGTACCCGCTTCTTCCGGCGAGGGAGCGAGTTCTGGGTCGAAACCGCGGGGCCCACAGGGGACATCGACTCGTTCCGCGTCGCATACACCTTCGGCTACGACCCACTCCAGCAGTACTTGATCGAGTTTCCCGCGGGCCGCTACCAATGCCTCACTGTGGTCTGGGACGTGAAGGAAAAGCGCTGGTACTCCCTCTACCCCGATTCCCCGCCTCGCCCCGGCGAGTGGCTCCACTGGACAGGGACAGCGGCGAACTGGAACGGCATGTGTGCGGAGTGCCACTCCACTCGACTCGAAAAGAACTACGACCTCGAAACCCGTTCCTACGCGACGACGTGGACCGAGATCGACGTGAGCTGTGAGGCGTGCCACGGCCCCGCCTCTCTCCACGTAGACTGGGCCCGCCGGGTCTACACGACGGGGCGACGACCGAGCGGATTGGGAGACGACGCGGCTCACGGGCTCTTGGTGAGCGCACCTGCCTCGCGCTCGCAGAATGGCCAGCTCACCATGTGCGGCCCGTGCCACGCGAGGCGCGCCCTTCTAACGGACCTCGTACCGGGTGAGGGCGCAGACCCTCTCGACGTGTTCGTCCCTGCTCTGCTCGAGGAAGGGCTCTACTTCGCGGACGGACAGATTCAAGACGAGGTCTACGTCTACTCTTCCTTCCTCCAGAGCCTCATGTACCGACGAGGAGTTCGCTGTAGCGATTGCCACGATCCTCACAGCACGAAGCTTCGCGCCGAAGGAAACGCACTCTGCCTTCGGTGTCACGACCCTCTGAAGTTCGACCAACCGTCTCACCATCACCACAAGATGGAGCTCGACGGGAGGCAGAGCGACGCCAGCCTTTGCGTGCGCTGCCACATGCCAGAGCGAACCTACATGGGGATCGACCTCCGGGCCGACCACAGCTTGCGTGTCCCACGCCCGGACCTATCGATCGAACTAGGCACTCCGAACGCTTGTGCTCAGACCGGTTGCCACTCGGACCGAACCCCGGAATGGTTGGACGCGGAGTTCCGAAAGCGTCATCCTGCCGCGCTCCAGCCGCACTACGGATCCGCCTTCGCCGCGGCCCGCGCGAACCAAGCCGACGCCGGCGCAGAACTCGTCGAGCTAGCTCTCCAGGACTCGGTCTCGGACATCGTTCACGCTACGGCCCTGTCCCTGCTCGAGCACTTCCCCGAAACGGACGGAGCCGCGCGGGTGATCGAACGCGGACTGTCCCACACGGGACCTCTCGTGAGACTCGCGGCCGCGAGCGAGGCACGTCTGTTGGGAGAGAAGGGACTCTTCCTCCTCCGACCCCTCTTGGCCGACTCGATCCGGGCCGTCCGTATCGCAACGGCTCGCACCTTGGTCGAGAGCCTCGGCCCGGGAGTCCTGGCGTCCGTCGACGCGACGGAGCGCCGAGCGTTCGAGGAACTCGAAACAGCAACGAGGTACTCGGCAGACCTCGCTGACGGAGCCTTCAACTGGGCGAACCTCTGCGCGACCCTGGGGCGACCGGCCGAAGCGGAGACCGGGTACCGCACTTCGATCGACTCAGACCCGGACTTTCCACCGGCTCGAGTGAACTACGCGCTGTTCCTACACGCCCAAGGTCGAGTCGAAGATGCGGAACGACAGCTTCGGTCCGTCACCGAACGTGCTCCGGGCTTCTCCGAGGCGTGGTTCGATCTCGGCCTCCTCCTCGGGGAGCAGGGCCGAGGTGACGAAGCGCGGATCGCCCTCGAAAACGTGAAGAGGGGCGCCCCGGCCTTCGCCCGCGCGCAGTACAACCTCGCGGTCCTTCACCAACGCGCGGGAAACCTGTCGAAGGCGCTCGATTGCTGGACAGAGGCCCTCTCGGCCACACCGGACGACGCGGATCTGCTCTTCGTGGCGGCGCGGACAGCGGAAGATGCCGGCGATCTCGAGAAGGCCCGTGCGTGGACCGAGCGCGGACTCCGCCAGAGACCGGGAGACACCCACGGCCTGGCCATCCAGAGCCGCCTCTCCAAGCGATGAGGGGGCGAAAGATCGACGGCCGAAGGCAGAAGAGCCCCGGCGCGCAGCGACGCGCCAGGGCTCTCGGAGAGCTGGAAGAGGGTGGGACGAAGTCTCAGGACTTCTTGACCGGACGCTTCTCGCGGATCCGCGCCTTCTTTCCCTTGAGCTCGCGCAGGTAGTAGATCTTGGACCGACGGACGTGTCCTCTCTTCAGAACCTCCACGCTGTTGATGGAGGGAGAGTGGAGCGGGAAGATTCGCTCGACGCCGACACCATCGGACACCTTCCGCACGGTGAAGCTCTCACGGAGTCCGGCGCCCCGGCGCTGGACGACGACGCCCTGGAAGCGCTGGAGGCGTTCCTTCTCGCCCTCGCGCACCTTGACCATGACCCGGATCGTGTCGCCGGGGCCAAACTCGGGAAGATCCGAGCGCAGCTGGCCTTCTTCGATACTCTTCATGACGTCCATTGGTCGTCCCCTCCATCCCTCTAAAGTCTGTCGCGGCGTCGATGGCCGCGTCGTCTCGAAGAACCTCTCCTCGTCCGCACTCGCGGGCCCGGGTCGGCTCGACATCACCTGCTATGGGCGCGACTCCCACCCTTCGGCTCGGAGCCATCGCACTTCTTCGTCGCTGAGCGTCGCCGTCTCCAGGAGATCCGGCCTCCGCTCCAAGGTCCGAAGGAGCGCGTCGCGCCTCCGGGCCTCCTCGATCCGCTTGTGATGCCCGGACAGGTAGACCTCGGGGACCTTGAGACCCCGAAAATCCTCCGGCCGAGTATAGTACCCCGAATCGAGGATCGTCCGCTCGAAGGAATCTCCTTCCGCGGACTCCATGTCACCCAGCACCCCCGGGACCAGCCTCGTGAGGGCGTCGGCCACGATGAGGGCGGCCGGCTCTCCCCCGGAGAGGATGTAGTCCCCGATCGAGATCTCCCGGGTCACGAACTCCCGGATCCGATCGTCGATCCCTTTGTACCGCCCGAAGACCAGGACCACGTCCTTCGCCTCGAGCAGCGTCCGAACCCCTTTCTGATCGAGCCGCTCCCCCTGCGGGGTGAGGAGGACCACCTCGCGGCGGCCGTCCAACGGTGGCGGGAGGGATTCGAGCGCCCGCACCACCGGCTCTATCTTGAGGACCATTCCCGGACCGCCCCCGTAGGGCGAGTCATCGATCGTCCGGTGGACGTCCTCGGTAAACTCCCGCAAGTGGACGATCCGGATGTCCACTTTGCCCATCTTCTGCGCGACCCGGAGCATCCCTTCGTCGAGCGGCCCCTCGAACATTCGAGGGAATCCGGTCAGGATGCTGATCCGAAGCTCAGGCGTCGTCGTCATCTACTGGATTCGTCGCCGCCGCTCCCCGGCGCCGTCCGGCCTCGCGCCAGGTCTTCGTTCCAGCCGTCCACGTCGAGGTCTCTCGCCTCGCGTTCCGCTTCGGCTCGTTCCTCTTCTTTACGCTGCTCTTCGCGCTTCGCCTCTCTCGCTTCCAAGGCTTTGCGTCTGGCATCGGCCCGCGCGCGCTGTCTGATCTTTCCGCGCGACTCCTTGCCACTCCGCTCTTGCCCAACCGCCTCGAGGAGGTCATCTCTCGCAGAGAGCACGATCCGTCTGGCCTCGATGTCGATCGACGCGACGAACTCGTCCTTCCTCGGGATCATCCATTCGTGATCCCCGCCCCGTACTTCCAGGACGTCGGAGCTCGGTAGCTCATGCACTCGAACGACCTCTCCCAACACCGTGCCATCCTCACGTTCGACCGACAGGCCGATGAGTTGGAAGTGATAGAAGGCCCCGTCCGGCAGGGACGGCAGCTTCTCCTCTTCCTGATGGAGCACGATACCGACGAGCTGCTCTGCCTCGTCCCGATCGTCGATCCCCTCGAAGGAGACGGTGACGTTGCCGGTTCGAACCCGCGACACGCGGATTTCGAGAGCTTCGTCGCCAACCGGTTCGACATAGAGCCGTTCGCCTCGTGAGAAGCGTGCCGGGTCTTCCCCCGTGGGAGCGACGATGACTTCACCGCGCACTCCGAACGGTTTCACGATCCGCCCGACTACGACACGAGACACTCGACTACTCCAACACCTCGAGGACCGGGCGCTCTTCCGAACCAGCGGCCGCAGCGGAGAGAAGCGTACGCACCGCACGGATCGTGCGGCCGTTCTTCCCAATCAGCTTGCCGAGGTCCGTCTCCGCAACACGGAGCTCGTAGACCGTGGTCCGATCCCCTTGAACGACCTGCACGTCGACTTGGTCCGGTTCATCGACCAGAGCCTTGCTCACGTACTCGACCATCCCCTTGAGGTCCGGCGTTCCTTCCGCCATCGACTACTCCTCGCCGCCGCCGGCCTTCGCCGCCGCCTTCTTCGCCGCCTTCCGCTCCTTGAACTTCGGACGACCGGTCAGCTCCGCGACCTTGCCCGCGCGCTGACGCTTGTAGAGCGTCGCAACGGACTCGGAGCACTTCGCACCCTGAGACAGCCAGTACTCCACCCGCTCCTCGTCGATCTGGAGCATGATGGGAGTCTGCGTCGGGTTGTAGTAGCCGACCTTCTCGATGAACCGCCCATCCCGCGGGCTGCGCGAGTGAGTCACCACGATCCGGTAGGCCGGGTGATTCCGCGCGCCAGCACGCTGCATGCGGATCATTGTGGCCATTCAGTCACCTCCTTCAGGCCTGTTCCAAACGAGCCCACGACGGGCTCCAAAGCGACGCGCATCAGCGCTTCGCCATCTTCATCAACTCTTTCGGACCCATTCTCGTCAGCTGTCCCATCATCTTCCGCATTTGGAGGAAGTCTGCGATCAGCTTCTTCACGTCCGCATTGGACGTTCCGCTCCCCTTCGCGATCCGACGACGCCGGCTCGTATCAATGAGTTCGGGACGGTGCCGCTCTTCCAAGGTCATCGATTGGATCATCGCCTGAACGCGATTGATCTGCTTCTCGTCGATCTGGAAGTTCTCGGGGAGCTGGTTCGAGAGACCGGGGATCATCTTCATGAGATCCGTCAGCGGCCCCATCTTGCGAATCTTCTTGAGCTGACCGAGGAAGTCCTCGAAGGAGAAAGTCTCCTTCCTCATCCGCTCTTCGAGCTCGGCCGCTTCTTCTTCAGAGACCTCCGCCTGCGCGCGTTCCGCCAGGCTGACGATGTCTCCCATACCCAGGATGCGCTGGGCGAGACGGTCCGGATGGAAGACGTCGAGCGCCTTCGGAGTTTCGCCGGTCCCGATGAAGAAGATCGGGATGCCAGTGACGGCACGAATGGAGAGCGCGGCGCCACCGCGCGCATCGCCATCCATCTTCGAGAGCACGAGTCCGTCGATTCCGAGCTTCTCGTGGAAGGTCTCGGCCACGGTGATCGCGTCCTGCCCAGTCATACCGTCGACGACGAGTACGACCTGGTGGGGCTGGATCTCCTTCTTCATCCGCACGAGCTCGTCCATCATCGCGTCGTCGATGTGGAGACGGCCCGCCGTGTCGACCAGGAGATAGTCGCGTCCCTTGGTCCGCGCCTCTTCGAGCGCACGCTTCGCGATGCCGACCGCGTCGGTCTCGCCTTGCTCGAGGTGGACGGGAATGTCGATCTGCTTGCCGAGGCTCGCGAGCTGATCCATGGCGGCAGGGCGATAGACGTCGCAGGCCGCCATCAGCGCGTTCTTCTTGCGCTGCTTCCTGAGATGATGCGCGAGCTTCGCAGTGAACGTCGTCTTACCCGAACCCTGAAGACCGACGATGAGGATCCGGGTCGGCTTCTGCTTGGATTCGACGAGCTCCGACGTCGTACTACCGAGCGTCTCGACCAAGACGTCGTGAACGACTTTGATCACGTGCTCGCCCGGCTTCAGCGTACGTAGCGTTTCCGTACCGACCGCGCGCTCTTCGACCTTCTTGACGAAGTCTTTGGCCACCTGGAAGTTGACGTCCGCTTCGAGAAGCGCACGACGAACCTCACGCATCGACTCGCGGATGTTCTCCTCGGTCAGCGTGCCGTGACCCCGAAGCGTCTTGAAGACGCCTTCGAGCTTTTTCGATAGTTGGTCGAACATTACGGTTTGGGCGTAGCAGTTCCTTCGCACCCCCTTAGCTGGAGGTACGCAAAACGGGGAGGATAGCACCAGGGGCGCCGGATCCACAAGATCCGGAAACGCAGGCGCCCCTCTCCCGGTCGTCCTGAGTCGACCGAGACAGGGGCGCAATACGAACGATCGATCGTCTGGTCGGGCGCAACGGGCGGCGCAGATCGGCCTGATCGGGCTCGCCCCGGACGGGCTCGAACTAGCCGCCCGTCACATCACCTCACGACGACCTTGCCGCCAGCCTTCCGGACGCCGTTCTGCCAGCGCACGAAGTAGACGCCAGGACCGACCTGCTCGCCCTTCCGGCCCTCACCCTGCCATTCGACGAAGAGGGAGCCGTCGCCAGCGCGGTGCGGCTTGAAGAGCGCGAGCGTCCGACCGGAAGCGTCGAACACGAGCAGCTTGCCTTCGTCACCCTCGCCAGCCGGGATCGAGAAGCGGGCCGAGTCCACTACCGGATTCGGAGCGATCGTGATCTGCTGGACGCCGTTGAGGATCTCAGACTCCAGACCGTTTCCGCCCTCGGGTACCCCGGACGTGCTCATGATCCCGTGGGGACCGGCACCGTTCGGCGTGACACCGTGGCAGACCGTGCAGTCCGACAGCGTCCCGGCCGAGCCCTGGAGGGACACGACGTTCGCGTTGTCCCGGTCGAGACCGCTCGGGTAGATCGCGTGCGGGCTGTTGTGACACCCCGAGCACATGACACCACCGTGGCCCGTGCTGAGACGGTAGAGCTGTCCGGGTTCCTCACCGAACTGAGACGTGTGGCACGTCTCGCAGCGCGGCTCGTTCAGCCACGGGATCCGGCCCTGCTCGATCGTCCGAGCCATGTTCCGCATGTTCCCATGACAATCCTGGCACTCGAGTCCGAAGTCCGTCCCCATCGTCCCGCGCAGGCAGCGCGCATGGACGCCCGGGTGGCACTTGTAACACCCGTCGATGCCGGGCAGAGTCTCGTCGAGGAAGTCGTGACGGTCATGGATCCGGCGGGAGAAGTAGCCGGCCTCTTGGTTGCCCTGCGTCCCCAGCGCCGGAGATGCGTGGCAACCGGCACAGAGGATCGGCGTGTTGTTCGGGTTGAACCCCTGCTCCCTCTCGTGGGCGTTCAGAATCGCCTGCTCACTCGAGTGACACCCGGACGACACGCAGCGTAGCTCGGTCGACACCGGAAGGACCGGAGCGCTTTCGGCGAGGATCGTCCCCACACCATCGCGGGCGATGATCTCCGCCTGCTGGTACGGATCCTCCGTCGTCGGTGTTGCATCGGGGAACGGAGTGAGCGGCACTCCCTCGGCCACGAAGCGACCACTGACTGGATCGAGCTCACCGGTGAGCCCCTTGCCCGTCAGTCCGACGTCGTCCGGAAGGTTGACGCCGAAGAGATCGAAGGCGTAGGTCCAGAAGTCGGTCTTCCCCACGGAGTAGGTATTCCCGGGAATCGAGTACTCGAGGGTAACCCCCTCGTTGATCACTTGCGGGAGGCTGTTCGCGTCGCCACGCTGGATCAGCTGCGCGTAGACGTTGTTGTAAGGCGGTAGAATCGAGAACTTCTCATGCGTCTCGTTCATGCAGTGCATGCCGAGATCGTTCCAGCTCAGAACGATGTAGTCCCCCAGCGGCGGACGCTCTTCCGCCCTTACGAGCGAACGCCCGACCAGCACGAGTGGACTGGCCAAGCAGAGCGACAGCACGAGGGCTGCGCGGTTCGGACGGTACATATCGGATCCTCCTGCCGTTCCTTGGTCCGGCCCCCATGGCACACCGAATGGAGGACGAACGAGGGCCCCGTCCCCGCACCTCCCCGCAATGGGCCACGATTGGTTGAAGGAGCAGAGGGCGCTGGGCAGGGAATCGATACAGAGTTTACCGCCGATAGGTGGATCTACGTAGGTGGGGCCGAGGGGGCCTTGGGGCCCTCCCAACGAAACAACGCCCTACACCTTGGTCCGAGGACGGGTTGCTAGGCTTCGCGGGCTGCGCGATCGATCGTATGGTAGGCGTCCAGCGGGTCCGGGGCGCCGAAGATCGCGCTCCCGGCGACGAGCCAGCGTGCGCCGGCCGCAACCACTTGGGGTCCCGTTCCCGCATCGATCCCACCATCGACTTCCAGGATCGGAGAAACTCCCAGCTCCGTGCAGATCTCCCCGGTGCGGCGCAACCGATCCAGGGACTCCGGCATGAACGACTGCCCGCCGAATCCCGGCTCCACACTCATGATGAGGATGAGGTCGACGAACGGGGCCCAGCGCCGTACGGCGTCCTCCAACGGCGTCCCAGGCTTGATCGCGGCACCGAGTGCGACCCCGACCCGATCCGCCTCCGCCCTCGCAGTCTCAGGCGAGAGCCCGAGCTCGACATGGACCGTGCAGAGGTCCGAGCCGGCGCGAGCGAACCGCTCCAGGTATTCGAGTGGAGACGTCACCATGAGGTGGGTGTCGAGGAAGACCCCGGGAACGTGTCGCCGGAGGGACTTCACGATCGGCGGACCGAGCGTGAGGTTGGGTACGAAGTGCGCATCCATCACGTCGACGTGCAGGATCTCACATCCCGCCCGGAGGAAGGGTTCGACGGCGCCGCCGAGATTCGCAAAGTCTGCCGAGAGAATGGAAGGAAGCGCCCGTCCCGTTGACCCCAGCTTCCGAAGCGCGTCACGCCCATTCGACATCAACGACATTCCCTTCTACCCAGACCGCTATCGGCCAAAGCGACGCTTGAGCCGCTCCCGCCAACCGAGCCCTTCTTCATCGCTCTCATCCGCTTCTCGCGCTACTTCTAGAACGAGCGTGGTTCCCGGATAGACCGCGGCACCGGAAGGCGGATCCTGCGAGATGATCGCGCCAGCGTCCCCGGGGAAGCTCGTCTCCCTCATCTCCACGGCGAATCCGCACCCTTCGAGCCACGCCGCGGTCTCGATGCCAGGACGACCCGTGAGTTCGGGCATGCGCAGCGGCACGTCCGCCTTGAGTCGGCTCATGAGGATCTGGACCTTGCCGTCCGACGGAGCCAGTGCGCCCGGCCCGGGCGAGGTGGCGAGCACCTCCCCGTCGGCCGCGTCTCCGACCGCTGCGTAGCGGATCTCGCCAACGTCGAGACCGAGAGAGCGGAGTTTGGTCTGCGCGATCCGGAGCGTAGTGCCGGCGAGCTCGGGCACGGCGCGGCTCTCGATCCCCAGGCTGGGAACGAGGAACACCTGTCGCCCCTTCTTCACCTGGATCCCACCGGCAGGCGTCGCGCTGAGCACCATGCCTCCCGGAACCACGGGACTGAACTTCCCGTCCGAGAGAATCGGTCGCAGCTCGGCCCCTTCGAGGATGGCGATCGCTTCCGAAACCGGCTGAGAGGACACATCAGGCACGACGACATCCGCGCCCTTCCGGACGACCTTGGGCATGACGATCTTGTCGAAGATTCCGAGGCCCAAGACGACGCCGAGGAAGATCTCCGCTCCCCACCAGAGAAGACGCAGTCCGCGTTTGCCCCAGCGCGCTCGCCCGGAGCCGGATTGCCCGCCTCCCGACGTACCGCCTACGGTCACGCGTCGCCGCGGAACGGGAGTGGCCTCGCTCAACGCGCATCCTTTCGCATCACGAACGCATAGCCTCCGTCTGTCTCGAACTCACCGGGCAGGAGGAGCATCTCCCCCTCATCGCGCCGGGCGCCGGCAGGAACCCATTCAGGGAGCGGAACGGGACGGAATCCCGGATTCCTAGATAGGAACGCTGCTCGCTGCTCCAGAGTTTCCGCCGGATCGATCGTGCAGACACTATAGACGAGCCATCCCCCTGGGGCGACCCCGGCCGCCGCTGCATCGAGCAGCCCCGCCTGGACGGCCCTGAGCCGGTCGACTTCGTCCTCCGTGACGCGCCAACGGACGTCCGGCCTCCGGCGAACGACGCCTAGATTCGTGCAGGGCGCATCTACCAACGCCCCGGAGAACGGTGCGGTTCCCCACCCTGGGACTCGCCCGTCGCATGCGACGAGATGGACCTGATGCTCGCGGCCGAGTCGCTGGAGCCCTCGCCGCATCCGTCGCAGTCTGCCCGGAGACCGGTCCGCTGCGAGCACGCGGATCCGTTCCCCGCCCCGTTCGAGAAGATGTCCAGTCTTGGTTCCCGGTGCAGCACATAGGTCGAGGACCAAGCCGTGTGGATCGGGCGCCAAGAGTCCTACGACGATTCCACTTCCGTCCTGGACCGTGTAGCCGCCTTCGCCGAACGCAGCCTCTTCGTGCGGACGGGAGCCAGCCTCCACACGGACCGCACCCGGGATCCACCCGGCCTCGTGCCCCTCTGGCAGGACGTCGGAACCGGGGGCAACACCGGGGGCGAGCCGGAGCCAGTAGTCGGGTGTCCTCTGGTTCCACTCGAGGATCGCGCGCACTCGATCCTCACCCCACGCTCCGATCCAGCGTTCGACGAGCCACGCCGGATGGGAGTAGAGGACCGACCAGTGCTGCGCCAACGTCCGGAACGCCCTTCCTTTGCCGTGCGCGTCCGCGGACTCGATCGCCGCCCACTTCGCGGCACCTTCTCGCGTCAGACGGCGAAGCACGGCGTTCACCAGACCCGCGGTTCCCTTGTGGCCGTACCGTCTCGCGATCTCCACCCATCCGTTGACGAGAGCGTGTGGCGAGGTCGACTGGAGAACCAGGTGTTCCGCCCCGGCCGCACGCAGGATCTGGCGGATCGGCGGATGGAGGGAAGAGACCGATCCCTTCGAGAGGAACCCGCTGACGACGTGGTCGATCCGGGCGCGGTGACGGACCGCCTCGGTGACGAGAGAGCGGAGTCGGGCCCGCGCGGCGGGTTCGAGTCGCGACTGCGCCACCTCGAGCGGGCCGGAGAGTGGGATCTGCTTCTCGACGTCGAGGAGAAGGCGCACGCACGCGTCGCGCACCGGGTCAGCCATCGAATCGCGCCCCCACCGTGAGTCTCGCCCCCCGCGCCCACTCGTTTGCAGTTTGGCGTGTCTTTCCTTCCGTCTGGAGCTCCATGAGCCGGATGGCACCCTGCCCGCACGCGACGTCGATCGCACCACCCACCCCAACCACGGTGCCAGCCTCGCTCGACTCGGCCATCTCGTGGAGCGGAATGGCCCGGTGGATCCGGACCCGCTTGTCTCCGAAGAAGGTGAAGGCTCCCGGCCACGGCGTCACCGCACGGATCTGCCGATCGACGTGGAGCGACGGCCGGCTCCAGGAGACGCGCCCGTCGTCCTTGGTGAGAAGCCTGGAGTACGTAGCGAGCTCTTCCGGCTGGGCGTGACGCGGCAGCGGCGTTCCCGCCTCGCGCGTGATCGTCTCGACGAGAGTCTTGCCCCCGAGTTCCGCGAGCCGTTCCGTCAGTTCACCCGCTGTCTCCTCGGGTCCAATCGGCGTCATGGCCTGCGCGATGAGCGGCCCCGTATCCATCCCCTCGTCGAGTTCGAAGATGGAGACGCCGGTCCAGAGATCACCGGCCAAGAGTGCCGATGTCGCAGGCGACGCCCCCCGGTGCCGGGGCAAGAGGCTGGTGTGGACATTCCAACAACCGCGCGGAGGCATCGTGAGAAGAGACGGCCGGAGGAGTCGTCCGAACGCGGCCGTCACGAAGAGATCGGCTCCCAGCGCACGAAGCCTCGCGAGCGAGTCCGCGCTGTGCAGCTTCTCCGGCTGAAACACCGGGATCACCGCGTCCATCGCAAGCCGAGCCGCGGGCGGATCCACGAGCTTGAGCCCACGTCCGCTCGGCCTCGGCGGCTGCGTCACGCAGCCGACCACCTGGTGCGGGCTGTCGACGAGATGAGAGAGGACCACACGGGCGAAGTCCGGAGTCCCGAAGAAGAGCACGCGCATGATCACCTCGCGTCAGGGTGTTGGCTTGGGCCGATGGGGAACTGAAGCGGCCTCGGACGACGAATCATCCTCACGAGGAGAGCGTACCTTCCACACCCGGCCTCGCTCCGTCACTCCACTGGGACGACGGCCGTGATCGCCGACTTCGCGAACTCGGCGCGAACGTCCTTGCCGACCTCGAGGATCACCGTGTCCTCTTTGATCGCGAAGACGATTCCGTAGAGACCGCCCGCGGTGAGAACCCGATCGCCCTTCCGCAGCCCCTCGATCATCTTCTGCAGCGCCTTCTGCCGCTTCTGCTGCGGACGCAGGATGAGGAAGTAGAAGATGATGATGACCAGGACCAGGGGAAGCATCTGGATGTAGATGGGATTGCCCGGCGCAGGCCCGCTCTGCGCGAGTGCCGTCTCGCCGCCGATCTGCAGGAGAAGTGCCGCGAACGCCGCAGCCCCGGCCGCACCCACGCGCCGGATACGAGCCCCATTCCGCCAAGAAGACTCGCGTCGCTCGAACATCAGACCTCCCTGTCTCCTCAATCCTTCCAACCGGTTCCGAGCCGGGCCAGCGTCTCGTCTCGATACTGAGACCAGCGTCCCTCGGCGATCGCGGCTCGGATGTCACGCATCAGCCGCTGATAGTAGCTCAGGCTGTGGAGGCTGGCCAGCTTGAGGGCTAGGAACTCCTTGGCCTGGAAGAGGTGCCGGATGTAGGCCCTCGAGTAGGTCTGACAGACGGGACACTCGCAGTCCGGATCGAGCGGACGGAGGTCCTCCGCGTAGGGCCGGTTCTTGATGACGAGCTTCCCGCGCGTCGTGAACACCGTTCCCTTCCTCGCGTTGCGCGTCGGGAGCACGCAGTCGAACATGTCGATCCCCCGGTCGACCGCTTCGATGATGTCTTCCGGACGCCCGACCCCCATGAGGTAGCGTGGACGGTCTTCGGGAAGTCGCGGCACCACGCCTTCGAGGACGCGGTAGCACTCTTCCATCGGCTCGCCGACCGAGAGCCCTCCCACCGCATAGCCGGGGAGATCCAGGGCGACGAGCTGCTCGGCCGAGAGAGCCCGGAGATCGTCGTACGTTCCCCCTTGGACGATGCCGAAGAGGGCGGACCCGGGGTGCCCCTCCTCTCGCCAGACGCGCCGACACACCTCGGCCCAGCGGGTCGTCCGCTCCAGGTCGACGAGCGTCCGTTCCCGGTCCGACGGGTAGGGAGTCATGGTGTCGAACGCCATCACGATGTCCGAGCCGAGCGCGATCTGGATCCGCACCGAGAGCTCGGGCCCGAGGTGATGACGCGATCCATCGAGATGCGACTGGAAGACGACCCCGTCCTCTTCCATCTTGGTGAGCCTCGCGAGGCTGAACACCTGGTACCCGCCCGAGTCGGTCAGGATCGGACGGGGCCACGACATGAAGCGGTGGAGCCCACCCAAGCGCGCGACGGTCTCGTGTCCTGGGCGAAGGTAGAGATGATAGGTGTTCCCGAGCAGAATCTCGGAACCGGTCCCCGCGACCTCTTCGGACGTGAGCGTCTTCACCGTCGCTTGCGTGCCGACAGGCATGAACGCGGGTGTCTCGAATGAACCGTGTGGCGTTCGGACCCGTCCTCGTCGTGCGTTCCCCGATCGTGTGACGAGTTCATAGCCGAACTCCGGCGTCCCGGATCGGCCTGCATCTACCTGTGTGTTCGCCGAATCACTCACCTGGTCGTCGGTCTCCGTTTGCGCGTCTCACACGATCAGCATCGCGTCGCCGTAGCTATAGAACCTGTACCCGCGCTCGACGGCATCTCGATACGCCGCGAGCGTCGCGTCATGCCCGGCGAAGGCCGACACGAGGAGGAGCAGGCTCGAGCGCGGAAGGTGGAAGTTCGTGATCAGTGCGTCGAATCCACGAAACGAATGCCCGGGAATCACGGTGAGGTCCGTCCATCCCGAGGACGCACCTTCGTTCGCGGAGAGCGCCCACGTCTCGAGGGTACGAGCCACGGTGGTCCCAACCGCAATCACCCGCCCCCCGCTCGACCGGGTGCGACGCATCGCCTGGGCAGCTTCGGCAGAGACTTCGTAGCGTTCGGGAAGCACCCGATGCACCTCGACACTCTCGGCGCGCACGGGAAGAAACGTACCTGGCCCCACATGGAGCACGACCGAGGCAGAGTCGATTCCGCGGGAAGACAGCTCCTCGAGCTGCGGGCGGGTGAAGTGGAGCCCGGCAGTGGGAGCTGCCACCGCCCCCGGAGAACGCGCAAAGACCGTTTGGTACCACTCACGATCTTCAGGACCGTCCTCGCGACCGAGATACGGCGGCAACGGAAGGTGGCCGGACGCTTCCATCATCGAGAACACGTCTCCTTCGGCCCGCAGTCGGAACAGCGGGCCCTCCTCGCGCCCCGCCAGCACGAACGCCCCCTCGCCTTCACGAAGGACGAGACGATCGCCTTCCCGGATCCTCCGGCTCGGACCGAGCAGCGCGAGCCACTCGTCCCCGTCCGGATGGGAGAGCACGATCTCGACCGCTCGTCCCGTGCGCTCGAGTTCGGCCCGCAGCCGCGCCCGCAAGACGCGCGTCTCGTTCACGACGAGGAGATCGCCGGAGCGAAGGAAGTCGCCGAGCTTCGGAAAGACGGTGTGCTCGCGCTGGCCCGACTCCCGATCGAGGACGAGCAGTCGACTCGTCCCCCGTGGTTCTGCGGGGCGTCTCGCGATGAGGTCGTCGGGGAGCCCGAAGTCGTAGGGCGCGAGCCAGTCTCTAGACCCGTGCTCGCTCAGAGGAGCGACTCCTGTTGCGGCTCCCCACGATCGCGGTCTCGATCTCCTCCCGGGCCACGCCCCGCCTGCGGATCTGGGGGCGGCGTGAGGCCGAGCACTTCGTAGGTCGCGCGCGTAGCGACACGTCCGAGGCGCGTACGCTGGATCAGTCCCTGCTGCACGAGGTAGGGCTCGTGCACCTCTTCCAGCGTGTCGGGTTCCTCTCCGACCGTCGCACCGAGAGACGAAATGCCCACGGGGCCTCCGTCGAAGGTCGACACGAGCGCGCGGAGGAAGCGGCGATCCATCTCGTCGAGCCCGCGCTCGTCGACATCGAGCAGTTCGAGACCGGCGCGACAGAGTTCGTCCGTCACCCGGCCGTCACCTTCCACCAATGCGTAGTCGCGGACGCGACGAAGGAGTCGGTTCGCGATGCGCGGAGTGCCTCGGCTCCGCCTGGCGATCTCTTCGATGGCCGAAGCCTCTACCTCGACACCCAAGATCTTCGCCGAGCGCCCGACGATGAGCGAGAGATCTGCCACCGGGTAGAAGTCCACGCGCCCCACCATTCCGAACCGTGCTCTCAGTGGGCTCGTGAGGAGGCCGGCCCGGGTCGTGGCTCCGATGAGCGTGAACGGTTCGAGTCGGATCTGGACGCTGCGCGCGCTCGGCCCGCGGTCGAGCATGATGTCGAGCCGGAAGTCTTCCATCGCAGGGTAGAGGTACTCCTCGATGGTGCGACTGAGCCGATGGATCTCGTCGACGAAGAGAACCCCACCGGATGGCAGCGAGGTGAGGAGACCCGCGAGGTCGCCCGCCTTCTCGAGCACCGGCCCGCTCGTCTGACGGATCTCGACACCCATCTCGTTCGCGAGGAGGCGCGCCATCGACGTCTTCCCGAGCCCCGGGGGGCCGGTCAGTAGGATGTGTTCGAGCGGCGCCTCGCGCATTCGGGCGGCTTGGATCAGGATCCGGAGGTTCTCCCGAAGCTGCACCTGACCGATGAACTCACCCAGCCCCTTGGGCCTGAGGTCTTCCTCCCACGGACGCTCCATATCGAGGGGAAGGGGATCGTTCCAGGGACCCTCGTCCGGAAGTGGGGGTACGGGTGGTAGTTGGTCGTCCATCGATCTCGTCTCACGCGCGAAGTGGATGAAGTTTGACCGGTCGGTCCGCTCCAAGGCCCCGAGGCTAGCACGCAACACAGGCGCATCGGTACCGAGGATTGGAACGAAGGTTCGGATGTGCAGGAGGACGGCTCCAGAGTTCGGCTCTCGGCACGTAGCCGTCCGGTTTTTGGGCCAAGTTCGGCGCCGGGCGAGGTCGAGATCGTGGACGGAACCGCCGATAAGGTGCATGGTAGGAGTGGGTCCCCGCTCCTCGTCGAGGCGCCGGACCCCCCGCTCGCGGATTCACTGGATCCGAATCGGGAGCCGACAGGGAGGTCGGGCGCCGCCGCGGTGTCGCGACTCGGGCCGAGCCGGCAGATCGTGTCCACCGAGGGGTTGGCCGGAGGAGAAAGCGTCATGTCCGAGCACTTCGATCCGTTCGATTTCGTCCGCCAGCGTCAGAGCGTCGAGCGATTCCAGGAACTCACCTGGACCGGCAGCTTCGACGACTACGTCCACATCATCCTCCGCCAGCCGAAGGTGACGAGAAACGCCTTCCAGCGGATGTACGACATGATCCTCTCCCACGGGATCGAGGAGTACGTCGAGTTCAAGAAGAAGATCTATCGGTACCGGTTCTTCGAAGATCCGATCGAAGACGGGGCCGACGGCATCTTCGGGCTCGAAGTCCCCCTCATGAAGCTGGTCGGCTTCTTCCGCGCCGCCGCCTACGGGTATGGGGCGGAAAAGCGTGTGCTTCTTCTGCACGGTCCGGTCGGTAGCTCCAAGTCGACGATCGCGCGTCTCCTCAAGAAGGGGCTCGCGCACTACTCGCGCCAACCGGAAGGCGCGCTCTACAGCTATTCGTGGCGGATGGACCTGGAGTCGGCCCACTTGGATGCGTGCCCGATGAACCAGGACCCGCTTTTCCTCGTGCCGGTCGAGATCCGCGACGCCTTCCTCTCGGAGCTGAACCAGCGTCATGGACAAGCCCACAAGGTGAAGATCGAGGGCGACCTCAATCCGTATTGCCAGCGGAACTACGACGAGCTGATGCTCCGCTACGACGGCGACTGGACCCAGGTGATGAAGCACATCGTCGTCCGTCGTCTCATCCTCTCCGAGAAGGACCGGGTCGGCATCGGAACGTTCCAGCCGAAGGACGAGAAGAACCAGGATTCGACCGAGCTCACCGGCGACATCAACTACCGGAAGATCGCCGAGTACGGTTCGGACTCCGATCCACGTGCTTTCAACTTCGACGGCGAGTTCAACATCGCGAACCGCGGAATGATCGAGTTCATCGAAGTGCTGAAGCTCGACGTCGCGTTCCTCTACGACCTCCTCGGCGCGAGCCAGGAGCACAAGATCAAGCCGAAGAAGTTCCCGCAGACCTCGATCGACGAAGTGATCGTCGGGCACACGAACGAGCCCGAGTACCGGAAGCTCCAGAAGAACGAGTTCATGGAAGCTCTCCGGGACCGTACGGTGAAGATCGACGTCCCCTACATCACGAAGCTCGACGACGAGGTCAAGATCTACCGGAAGGACTACTCGGCGAAGAAGATCGAGCAGCACATCGCGCCCCACACTCTCGAGATGGCGGCGATGTGGGCCGTCCTCACCCGTCTCGAGCCTCCGAAGAAAGCGGACCTCACGCTCCTCCAGAAGCTCAAGCTCTACAACGGCAAGACGCTTCCGGGCTACACGAGCGACAACATCCGTGAACTGCGGAAGGAAACCGAGCGCGAGGGCATGGAGGGGATCTCACCCCGCTACATCCAGGACAAGATCGCGAACGCGCTCGTCTCGGATCGTGCCGGCAACTCGATCAACCCGTTCGTCGTGCTCAATGAACTCGAGTCCGGGCTCAAGCACCACGCACTCCTCAAGACCGACGAGGAAAAGGACCGCTATCGCGAGCTCCTCAACGTGGTCAAGGAAGAGTACGAGCAGATCGTGAAGAACGAGGTCCAGCGGGCCATCGCGGCGGACGAAGAGGCCGTCTCCCGTCTCTGCGCGAACTACATCGACAACGTCAAGGCCTACACCCAGCGGGAGAAGGTACGGAATCCGTACACGGGCCAGGACGAGGAACCGGACGAGAGGCTCATGCGCTCGATCGAGGAGAAGATCGACATTCCGGACAGCCGGAAGGACGACTTCCGTCGTGAGATCATGAACTACATCGGAGCGCTCGCCTTGGAAGGCAAACAGTTCAACTTCCGGATGAACGCACGCCTGATGAAGGCGCTCGAACTCAAGCTGTTCGAAGACCAGCGCGATTCGATCAAGCTGACGAGCCTCGTCTCCTCCGTGGTCGACAAGCAGACGCAGGAGAAGATCGACATCGTCAAGCAGCGCCTCATCGACAAGTACGGGTACAACGAGGAATCGGCGACCGACGTCCTCAACTACGTCGCGTCGATCTTCGCGCGGGGAGCCTCGAGCAAGAGCTGATGGGGTCGGGGGTGGATGGCCGATGGTCCTTCGCATCGAAAGAGATCGACAGCGGTTCCGTGAGATCGTCAAAGGGAAGATCAAACAGAACTTCCGTGACTTCATCTCGCAGGGGGAGATGATCGGCCGTCAAGACGGCAAGATCGTCTCCATCCCGATTCCCCAGATCGACCTGCCGCGCTTCCGTCACGGGAAGAACCAAGGCGGTGGCGTCGGCCAGGGCGATGGCGAAGTCGGCGACGAAACGAACGCGGGTCAGCCGGGCGACGGCCACGGCCACGCGGGAGACGCTCCCGGACAGCACATGTTCGAGGTCGAAGTCACACTCGACGAGCTCGCGCAGATCCTGGGCGAAGAGCTGGAGCTCCCGAACATCGAGCCGAAAGGCGAGAAGCAGATCCAGGACTCGAGCGACCGGTACACGGGCATCCGCACGACGGGGCCTGAGTCGCTCCGGCACAGCAAGCGGACCTACAAGCGTGCGCTGAAGCGGCAGATCGCAGCCGGTACGTACGACCCGCGCGACCCGCGCATCATCCCGATCCGGGACGACATGCGCTACCGGGCACGGAGCGAGTCGACATCCCCCAGAGCAAACGCAGTCATCATCTACATGATGGACGTCTCGGGCTCGATGGGTGACGAGCAGAAGGAGATCGTCCGGATCGAGTCCTTCTGGATCGATACCTGGCTTCGGAACCAGTACAAGGAGATCGAGATCCGGTACATCGTGCACGACGCGGCGGCCCGGGAAGTCGATCGACACACCTTCTATCACCTCCGTGAGTCGGGCGGGACCAAGATCAGCTCCGCCTATCAGCTCCTCTCGAAGATCCTGACCGAGGAGTACGACGTGAACGAGTGGAACATCTACCCGTTCCACTTCTCGGACGGCGACAACTGGGGAAGTGGAGACACCGAGCTCTGCGTCCGCCTCATGGAGGAACAGCTGATCCCCGTGAGCAACCAGTTCTGCTACGGGCAGGTCGAGTCGCCCTATGGATCCGGGCAGTTCCTCAAGGATCTCCGCTCGCACTTCAAGGACGACGGGCGAGTCGTGACCTCGAACATCCCGGACAAGAACGGGATCTACGAATCGATCCGCACCTTCCTCGGGAAGGGGAACTGAGATGTCTCTGACTCCCGAGCTCACCGTATGGCGGGACAAGATCCGGGCATACGCTGTCGGACAGGGGCTCGACTTCTTCGAGGTCGTCTTCGAGCTGCTCTCCTGGGAACAGATCAACGAGGTCGCGGCCTTCGGTGGCTTCCCGAGCCGGTATCCACACTGGCGGTTCGGAATGGAGTTCGAGCACCTCTCGAAGAGCCATGCCTACGGGCTCTCCAAGATCTACGAACTCGTCATCAACAACGACCCGTCGGTGGCCTACCTCCAAGAGTCGAACGAGATGGTGGACCAGAAGCTGGTCATGGCCCACGTCTACGGCCACTCGGACTTCTTCAAGAACAACATCTTCTTCGGCCACACGAACCGGAAGATGATCGACACGATGGCGGCCCACGCGGCCCGCGTCCGTCGTCACATGGACCGTTTCGGCCAGGAGAAGGTGGAGGACTTCATCGACGCCGTCCTCTCTCTCGAGAACCTGATCGATCCGAACCGGGTCTTCTTGGACGACAAGTCGAACCGCGTCGCCCTCCCGCCGGAAGAAGAAGAGCCGATCCAGGTGGGACGGATCCGGGCCAAGGAGTACCTAGACCCGTTCGTCAACCCGCCGAGCGTGCTCGAAGAAGAACGGCAACGTCTGGAGCGGGAGCGTGAGGAGCGAAGGCGGATTCCGGAGCGTCCGGAGCGGGACGTCCTCCTCTTCCTCATCCACTTCGCGCCGCTCGAGCGGTGGCAGCAGGACATCGTCGACATCATCCGGGAGGAGTCCTACTACTTCCTTCCCCAGATGCAGACGAAGATCATGAACGAAGGCTGGGCGAGCTACTGGCACACGAAGATCATGACCGAGTTCGCGCTCGATGCCTCCGAGGTGCTGGACTACGCGGAGAAGTGCGCAGGCGTCTTCTCGATGCCGCCTGGGAACTTCAACCCGTACAAGGTTGG
This sequence comes from Candidatus Eiseniibacteriota bacterium, assembly GCA_020633975.1. GTDB lineage: Bacteria > Eisenbacteria > RBG-16-71-46 > CAIMUX01 > CAIMUX01 > JACKCR01. The sequence continues at coordinate 144,432 of JACKCR010000005.1, forward strand.
GCTGGAACTCTTCCGGGACATCGAGCGCCGCTGGGACCGCGGTCAGTTCGGGCCCGCCTGGCAGGAGTGCGAGGACTACGAAGCGAAAGCGAACTGGGACCTCGGCACCGGCAAGGGCAAAGAGAAGATCTTCGAGGTTCGGCGGCTCTACAACGACATCACCTTCCTCGACACCTTCCTCACTCCCGAGTTCTGCAACCAGCAGCAGCTCTTCGTCCACCGCTACAACGAGCGGACACGGCGTCGTGAGATCTCGGACCGCGAGTTCGACATGGTGAAGGCCCAGCTCCTCGGCAGCCTCACCAATGGCGGTCAGCCGATCATCCACGTGGTCGAGAGCAACTACGAGAACCGGGGCGAGCTCTTGCTCGAGCACGACCACCAGGGCCTCGACCTCGACCTCGGCTACGCCCGCGCGACCATGGGGAATCTGCAGAAGGTCTGGCGCCGCCCGGTCCACATCCACACCTACGTGGACGGCAAGGAACGGATCTACTCGCACGACGGAAGTGACTTCAAGGAGACAGTGGTCGCGTAGAAGTCCGTCGGAGCGGAACCTGCTCCTACCCGTCGACGACGAACTGGACGCCCTCACCTTCGAGAAAGGTCTTCGCGCCGGCTCCACGCAGGTGGGCCAGCGTCGCGAGCGTGCCCGCTTCGAGACAGGTGGGAGCGAGCACCGTGATCGACTGGGGCGCACCTTCCACTGGCCGCCCGGATCGAGGGTCGAGAATGTGTCCGAGCCGCCTCCGTCCGTCTCGCACGAATCGACGTGCGGTCCCACTCGTCGCGAGCCCGCCGCTCATCAAGTCCACTCGATAGAGTACAGCCTCGCCCGGATGATCCGGATCCTCGATCCCGATACCCCAGGCCATCCCGCCCCGACGCGGCGCGTTCGCAAACAGATCGCCGCCGAAGTTCACGACGAAGGGCGCATCGATCACTTTCGACACCAACAGGGCGGCGCGGTCGACGGCGTACTCCTTTCCGATTCCGCCGAGGTCGATCTCCATCCCATCGGGTAGGGTGAAGATGGGAGCCGACCACCGAGCCTTCTTCCAACCGACATGACGGAGGACGGAGCGAATCTCTTCCTCGCTCGGCAGGCTACGGCTCCCATCGAACGTCCAGGCTCTTCGGAGCACCCCGGACGTGATGTCGAAGAGCCCGTCCGATAGTTCGTGGCACGTGGCCGCGTAGTCCAGGAGCATCGCAGTCTCGTCGTCGACTTGGGTCGGCCTCCCACCAGACGAGTTGATCGCATGGACGACGCTATCGGATCGGTACCGGCTGAACTTCCTCTCGATCCGATCGGCTTCGGCTCGGGCCACCTCGAACGCGGCCTCGACGACCTCTGCGTCTTCGCTATCGACGAGAACCTCGCACGGCCCACCGAGCGCAGAGAAACATCTCCTTCGTGGATTCGTGTCGGACGACATCTCTCGTCGGCTCAGAATCGGAGGGAGTAGGCGACCACGACCGACCCGATCGAAACCGGGGGCGCGAGGTCGACGTTCTGCTGATTGCCGATGGCGTCCGAAGGATGGCCATCTCCCCACTGGGACATGTACTCGGCGCGAACCGCCCACTCCCCGGGCCGGTCCGGGAGATGGAACCCGTAGGTAGCTCCGAGACTCACTGTCCGGAGCGAACCGAGGCGGCCGTCCGCCGATGCGAACGCCGGGAGTTCCTCTCCCTGCACGAGCGAGTAGTGGAAGAAGTCCGCCTTCGACTGCGCGTAGAAACGGATGTGGGGTTCGATGTAACGGTCGTCGTAGAGGTCGTGCCGATACTTGAGGTCGGTGGTGGTCGACACGATCCCCCAGTCGTCCCAGTAGAACCGTTCGGACGCGTAGAGGATGTCTGTATCGAAATGGTAGACCGAGCTCGCAAGCACGTCGTAGCGCAGTCGGGTCGAGGGACGACTCTCCGTCAACTCGCCCACGGGGTCCCCCGTTTCTGGGTCGACGACACTGAGGACCTTGTACGGCTCCGTGAGATAGCCATCCTCCGCCATCCGGGTGAAGTCCAGGCCGACCAGCCAACGGCGGGAGAGCACGCGCGACACTCCGAGAAGAGCGGTCTTCGAGTGCTTAGCCCTCACCGTCCCGTCCTCGAGCACGGTGCCGTCGGAAAGTGGCACGCGGAACCCGCCCGTGGGCTCCACCTCGTCGCTGTCGTATCCGCCACCGAGGTTGAGGGTGAGGAGCCCTCGCATGAAGGCGAACGAGACCTTTCCCGTTCCTCCGAGCGACCGGTAGTCCTTCTCTCGAGAGACATGGCTCCCGAACGACGTGGTGAGCCAACGCGTGTACGGTTGTGTCCACTCGAGATCGAACGAGGCACGATGGTCTTGGAACTGATTGGTCGGGACGATTCCGACCGCGTCGGTCTTGACCCGACCCGACGCGCTGGTCGTCGTGTGAATCTCCGTGGATGCGATTCCCCCCGTGGGCGATGCCCCGGTCACGAGATCGAGTCCCAGAGTGGCACCGATTCGGGCGCCGTTTCCGAAGAGCCGCGTGATCCGCGCGTTCGGTTCGACCACCTTGGCGCGCCCCGCTTCGCCGTAGACGAGTCCGGCCGCATCGAACTGCCAGTTCGGTACGTCGTCGCCGGCCCCGGAGGTCGTCGCTGGATCCGCAACTCCAGCCGCGGCAGAGGCGCCGACGACCCCGGCCTGGGCTGCCAACACCGCACACACCGCCTGGGTGAGCCGCCCACGCAGCGAAGGGCTTCGTCTACCTTCGCCTAGTTGCATCCGCAACCTCCCCCGCCTACCTCCTGACCGCCCGTCGATCCTTCCTTGCTGAAGTAGATGTGGTTGTCGATCGCCGTGATCATCGGCTCCGGACTGAAGCTCATCGCCTCCTCGGCGAGCAGATCCCGGTCCCAGGGCTGGACGTCCATCGTCGCGCAGCCTCCGAGAAACGTCAGAGGTAGCAGGAGAATCAGGAGCCGGCAGTGGCGGGCGCGGGGACTCTTCATTCTGGTCTCTCTCCCGGTGATATGTAGGAACGTGGGCGGGCGAAGGAGTCTCGCGGGTCCGAGGCAGAAGAAGGGCCGAAGCGTCTGGTTCTGATCAGGGGCCCAGGGCCGGATGCAGAGCCGCCCGGACCCAGAGGCTTTCGTCGTGCGCCGAGAACGTGCAGCCAATACAGACGGAACGGCGTCGCAGTTCCTGTCCCCGTCCGGTTTCTCTTACGAGTCGTAACCTCTCCGGGCCTCCGCCCATCGGAGTTTGGGCGACGGGAGGGAGGCCGTTCGGATCGTTGCCGCTCCCCCTCCACGGCAGTATCCTGGCCCGAACGTCTTCCACTCCGTGTCTCCGCCCTGCGAGGAAGTTTGCGACTCACTCTGCAACCGTTCCCTTATCTGCGGGCTCTCGCCCCCTACCTCCGCGCGCATCGGGGGGATCTGGTCTGGGGCACGGTCTGGGTGCTGCTCAAGTCCGCCGCCATCCTCGTCGTGCCGTGGATCCTCAAGCACGGGATCGACCGGCTCCAGGCGGGCGCCACTCCCAGGGAACTGCTGTACCACGCCCTGGCCATCGTCGCCGCGGCGGGGATCTCGGGTGTCTTCCTCTACTTCATGAGATGGGTCCTCATCGGGCTCTCGCGAAAGGTCGAGTACGAGGTCCGGCGGGACTTCTTCGACCACCTGGTGCGGCTCTCCACACCGTTCTTCCTCCGTCACCGGACGGGGGACCTCATGGCCCGCGCCACGAACGACCTCAACGCGGTGCGGGACGTTCTCGGCCCCGCCATCATGTACGGACTCAACACGACCGTGACGGTGATCGCATCCGCGATCCTCATGGTCCGCCTGGACCCGGTGCTCGCGCTCGCCTCGATGGCGCCGGTTCCCGTCCTCGCCTACGCCGTCGCCCGGTTCGCCAGGGAGATGCAGGACCGGTCGATCGAAGTGCAGGACGAGTACGGCCGGCTCTCGAACGCGGCGCAGGAAAACCTCGCCGGCATGAGAGTGGTCCAGACCTACGGGCAGGAAGCGGCCGAGTCCGCGCACTTCTCCGAGTCGAGCCGCGTCTACCTCGACAAGAACATGGCGCTCGTCCAGTACCGCGCCCTCTTCACGAGTACGACGTCGGTTCTCGCCGGCGTCGGCACGCTCGTGCTGCTCTGGCTGGGTGGCGCGCGCGTCATCGAGGGGAAGGTCACGATCGGAGAGCTCGTCGCGTTCCTCGGCTACCTCTCCCAGCTCACCTGGCCTTTCATCTCGATCGGCTGGATCATCTCGGTCATCCAGAGGGGCGAGGCCGCGATGAAGCGGATGCTCGAAGTGTGGCGGCAGGAGCCGGAAATCGTCGGCGGCACGCGCACTCTTCCGCACGCCCCCTCACGCGCCCTTTCCTTCCGAAACGTCAGCTTCCGCTACGGAAGCGGCCCTTGGGTGCTCCGTGACGTCGATCTCGAGATCCCCGCCGGCTCGACCCTCGCGATCGTGGGCCGGACGGCCTCGGGAAAGACCTCGCTCGTCAACCTCCTCTCTCGTCTCCAAGATCCCACCGAAGGGCGGATCGAGATCGACGGAGCCCCGATCGACGAACTCCCCCTCACCCATCTGCGCGATCAGATCGGAATGGTCCCGCAGGACGGCTTCCTCTTCTCCGACACGCTCGCGAACAACCTCCGCTTCGGAAAGGAAGATGCCACGGACGAGGAGCTCTGGAACGCACTCGAGCTCGCCCGCATGGCGTCTGACGTTCGCGACTTCCCCAAGGGGCTCGAGACGCGGATCGGCGAGCGCGGCATCACGCTCTCCGGAGGACAGCGTCAGCGGATGACTCTCGCCAGGGCGCTTCTGCGAGAGCCGCCGATCCTCATCCTGGACGACGCACTCTCCGCCGTCGACAAGGTAACCGAGGAAGCGCTACTGGGAACCATCCGGCAAGTACGCGAAGGTCGCACGCTGCTCCTCATCGCCCACCGTATCTCGACGGTGCGGCAAGCGGATCGGATCGTCGTTCTCCAGGCCGGACGGATCGCGGAGAGCGGCACTCACGACGAACTCGTCGAGATGGGCGGGATCTACGCGGACATGGCGAGACGCCAGGCCCTCAGCGATGCGCTGGAAGGCGACACCGCGGGAGACGAGGCGTCCGCAGGATCCGAACGCGGCGCAGCCGGCAACGGTGCGCCCCGGAGCAGTACAGCCCACAACAGCCCGTCCGGAGGTGACCGATGAGCCGCCTCGGACGCCCGAGCCCGCACGCAGCGGGAGAGGAGACCGCCGGGACTCCCAAGCTCGACCACCGCCTCACGAAGCGGCTGCTCGCGTTCGTGGGCCCGTACAAGGCCCTGCTCTTCGTCTCGATCCTGCTTCTCCTCCTCACGTCGCTCGTCGACCTGGTCTTCCCCCTACTCGTTGCGAAGGGGATCGACGACTACATCCGCCCTGGCGATATGCGCGGGCTGGTCCATATCTCGATCCTCTTCCTGGTGTTGCTCGGAGTGAGCTACGGAATCCGCTACGCCCACCTCTACTACACCCAGCTTCTCGGCCAGCGCGTGATGCACGACATGAGGAACGAGATCTTCGCGCACCTGCAGAGGCTCCACATCGGCTACTTCGACCGGAACCCGGTGGGGCGGGTCATGACTCGGCTGACCAGTGACGTCGAGACGCTGAACCAGCTCTTCACCTCGGGAATCGTCTCCATCTTCGGCGACGTCGTCACCTTGATCGGGATCACTTCGATCCTCTTCTACCTCGACGTGCGGCTCGCCCTCGTGACGATGACGGTCGTGCCACTGCTCTTCCTCGCCAGCGCCGTCTTCCGGAACAAAGTGAGGAAGGCGTTCGCCGAAGTGCGGATCCAGGTCGCGAAGATGAACGCGTTCCTCCAGGAGAACCTCTCCGGGATCTCTTTGGTCCACCTCTTCAACCGCGAGGAACGGCACTCGGAGAAGTTCGACGAGAACAATGCCGCCCATCGCGACGCGTATCTCCAAACCGTGTTCCTCTACTCGGTCTTCTTCCCCGTCGTCACGTTCCTCGAGTCCGGAGCGAGCGCGCTCATCCTCTGGTACGGAGGCGGGCAGTTCCTCCAGGACGCGATCACTCTGGGATCGTTGGTCGCGTTCATTCAGTACAGCGAGCGGTTCTTCCGTCCGATCCGGGATCTCTCCGAGCGCTACAACGTGCTCCAGGGCGCCATGGCTGCGAGCGAACGGATCTTCGAGCTCCTCGACACGGAGCCGGCGATCGTATCTCCCGGAACACCTGGTACGGCGCCGGGACCGAGCGGCGAGGTCGTCTTCGACGAGGTCCGATTCGGCTACGTCCCAGGAGAGGAGGTGCTCCGTGGGATCTCCTTCCGGATCCGCCCCGGCGAGTCCGTCGCGGTGGTCGGCCACACCGGCGCCGGAAAGACCACGATCACCGGCCTCCTCACCCGCTTCTACGACGTCGACTCGGGCGCGATCCGGATCGACGGACTCGACGTGAAGGAGTGGGACTTGGACGCCCTTCGGAGCAGGATCGGGATCGTCCAGCAGGAGAGCTTCCTCTTCAGCGGTGGGCTCGCCCTCAACGTCGGACTCCGCAAAGGCCTTCCGCGAGAGCGGATCGAGTGGGCGCTCGAAACGGTCGGCGCCGACGCACTCCTATCGAGACTTCGCACGGACGACAGCGTCGATGTCGGTGAGCGCGGCAACCTCCTCTCATTGGGAGAGCGCCAACTCGTCTCGTTCGCCCGTGCGCTCGCTCACGATCCGCCGATCCTCCTTCTGGACGAAGCGACCGCGAGCGTCGACACGGAAACCGAGCAGCGGATTCGAAGAGCCTTGGAAGTGCTCCTCGAAGGCCGGACGAGTCTCGTCATCGCGCACCGACTCTCGACCATCCGTCACGTGGACCGGATTCTCGTCCTCCACAAGGGACAGCTCGTCGAAGAGGGCACGCACGAAGAGCTCCTCGCACGAGGCGGGCTCTACGCTCGCTACTACGAACTCGAGTACCGCGGGCAGGAAGAGCCGGACGACGTTCACGCCGGCGCGGGCACGCCGAGCTAGCGAAGCCTCACCACCCGCACACTCTCTCGAACCTCGCCACGCCTTGCGTTCACGAAGTAGACGCCAGCAGGAACAGGAGTACCTTCGTCATCTCTACCGTCCCAGTGTGTGCGCTGTCCTGACGCAGCTTCTCCCTCGATGACCCAGCTGCGCACCCGACGTCCGGCCGGTGAGTAGATCTCGACGGCGACGGGCTCGAGTGCCTCTCCATCGTTGTGCCAGAAGATCTCCAGATCGTTCGAGAACGGCGACGGCGTCGCGCGGAGAGCGAGCACCGGCGATGGCTGCTGCGCCCCGGACCCCGGTTCCCCTGGACCGCCCTCGTCGCCTCCATCGTTGCCCGCGGGGTATCCGGCGGTCGTCCCGGCGACGAGTTCGAGCACCGAGACACTCCGTCCGGGCGCGGGGACCTCGAAGGTTCCATCAGTGGAGACGACCTCGCCGACCGGGCCGTAGGGGTTCGCCCCATCCATGCGGTAGAGCTGCGCGGAACTCTCCCACTCGCTCCCCGGTGAGACGCGGAGCAGGCGCGCCGTCGTGGCGCGACAGATGGCGACGACGAAGAGACGTCCGTCGTCTGTCTCGACGGCGTACGCACCGACGTCATCGGGCGCGTTCGTACTCGCATGGACGCTGGTCCCGGTGAGCGCCGTGCCAAGTCCATCCGCATCGAGGAACACTCGGAACGCGTCCGCGACGCGAGATCCCGCGGCAGGCGCGACCCAACGCGTCGCGAGGTCCACTCCTTCACGGCCGAACACCGCGAGTACTTCTGCTTGGGCGAGCGCGCTCGAGAGGCCGGTGTCGCCGCCCCAGTTGTACTCGGTGATCGCGAGCTTCGTCCCCGGATAGTACTGGTCGATCCACTCTCGCATCCGCGGAATCAAGCGAACGGGCTGACCGATCCAGGACTCGTCGACGTAGGTCGGATCGTACAAACTCCGCACGCTGCGAAGGCGTCGTGCCGCCGTGGCGGAGGACTCGTCGTCCGAAAGGGCCACTCCCGACGCCTGCGGGTAGTAGTGGACGTCGAGATAGTCGAGGATCCGCGTTCCGTGTGCGACTTCGTACTGCTTCGCCTGATCCAAGTACCACGGAAGCAGATCGACTCCGCCGTGAGCGGCGCGGTCCGCTCCGGGGCCACACCCGTCCGCGGCGCTGAAGAAGTAGGCGCACCACCCCCACACTGCTGGCCCGAGCACCGCCGCACCAGGATCGATCGTCTTGATCGCTGCGGCGTAGTCCCGAGACCGGGTCCAGAGTTCGTCATAGTCGACCGGATCCGGATGGACGTCGCGATGGGTGGACGACCAGAGCATCGGTTCGTTGTCGAGTGCGTAGTACCGGATCCCGCCTTGCGAAGCCGTCCCGACTCGAGTGAAGAGGTGCGCGAGCCAGTCTTGGGCGAAGCTCGTCCCCACCGGGATGGAGGTATCCAGCGGATCGTTCCCTGTGATCCGAATCCCGCCGATCAGGATTCCGTTGCCCGCATCTTCCTGACACCAAGACTGCCATCCGGACGCCGTACACTCCGTCTCCTCCTGCTCGCCGTAGAGGTCGACGGAAAATCCCCAGCGCTTCTCCCTCGCGTTTGGAGTCCAGCCGATGGTCGGCACGGTGAGGATCACGTCCGCTCCGGTTGCGATCGTCTCTTCCGCGAAGCGGTCCGCCGCGGAGCCGTCGGGGAGATCTCCGGGGCTCGGATGGTCGTTGGGGATGTTCATGTAGAACCAATCCGACGCGGTATTGAAGGTATCGAGCAAGTAGTTGTACCGGGTGACGGAGTTCCCGCCCCAGCGACGGACCGTATAGGGAAGCTCCGCCCATTCGGACTCCGACCCGAAGTTGATTCCGTAGATCTCGGGAGAGATCGCCCGGCGCTCCAGGCTCGCGTCCACTTCCACGTCGACCGTGTCCGACGGAACACCACCCCCTCCGCCACCGAAGAGTTCGATGTCGTCGAAGTAGACCGTGCCCTGATCCGCGGCGGCGTACGCTTGAAGGATGATTCCATCGGGAGTGCCGCTTACGGCTCCGATCGATGCGAGCGGCACCGTCGCTTCCGCCCACGCCCCCACCGGGATCACCCCGGCTGGGCAGAAGGCACCCAAGTCTCCGGAGCCGATCTCGCTCCCGCCCTCCTGGAGGACGAGACGGATCGATGGAGAACTCGCGCCACCGCCCCGCACCCAACACCGAAGCGTGTCGAGTTCGGACACGTCCCATCCGAGATCGCGGTGGAAGTAGAGTCCCTCCCAGTTCCGCGCCCACATGGAGATCGAGAAAGCACCAGAATGCACTGGATCCGTCTCCGCGAGATCGTGGGTCGCCCAAGACCAGTCGACGAATCCGTTCTCGAGCTCATCCTGATAGACGGATAGGGTCGCTGCGCCGGCGGTCGCGACGGCCGTCGTTCCCAAGAAGCCCGACACGGACATCGCGAGAATGAGCCTCGAGAGGATGGATCGGGCGGTTGGCCAGACCGCTCCTCGGGGCGTTGACCGGAACGCCACTCGGGCCGTTGACCAGACCGCTGCTAGGGGCGTTGGCCGGAACGCCACGCGGGCCGCTGACCGGGCCGTTGACCGCGGCGCACTCAACGCGCACCTCAGCCATCGGATGACGCTTCGACGCCACAGCCGGATGGGCGCACAAGGCCGGTGAGTCTCGAAAGAACAGGCGGAACGTGGCCGGACAGGCATGGATGGACCTCCGCTCGAAGCAGCCCTCGATGACCATGCCCGCGAAGGAAGATCGGCTCTCTGTGCGTGGAGGTCCAGTCCGAAAACACGGGCAGGTTGCGGAGGGACGCCCTGAGGCCGCTGCTCGCGGGCGTTGAAGGAGTTCCGTTGGCGTCTGCTCTCAGCGCATGCGGAGGGCACGACCGGTCACGTAGTCGCCGCCCTGGGAGAGTCGATAGAAGTAGAGTCCCGATGCGACGACACTGCCCCGGTCGTCACGTCCGTCCCACTTCACGGTGTGAACACCGGCTTCGACGGACCCGGTGACCAGTTGGCGCACACGCCGACCACCGACGTCGTAGACGTCCAGGTGCACTTCGTCCGTGGCCGGAACCTGGAAGCGAAGCGTCGTCTCGTCTCGGAACGGATTCGGAGCACCTGGCGCGAGCGCGAGGACGAATCGAGTTCCCACTTCCCCGAAGTTCGGATCCGTGAGGTCGCTCGTGTCCTCGACCATCCGGATGTCGTCGATTGCGGCTTCGACGATGCCCGCGGTCGTCGCGTCGTACGCGAGCACACGGATCTGCATCGAATCGGAGAGTGCCACGAAGTCCGTGACGTGAATCGACACCTCGTTCCATCCGGCCGAGGACGTGCCGGGCGCGTCCACCTCGGTCCAGTTCTCACCGCCGTTCGAACTGAGGAGAATGCGCAGACTGTTCGCGTCGTTGTTCGGATCGAGGTCCGTGTCGTTGCTGAGCCAACGCGCGTAGCTCAGGTACGGATCATCGTAGACGGTGCCGTCGAAGATCGGCGACAACAGCGTGGTCCGTCCGCGCCCGACCTCGGAAACCAACGGTCCGGCGCCGACGTGGCTGTTCTCGGTGTGGTAGCAGAGCGTCCCGAACGCCGAGAAGTCGTCCTCGGGCTGGACCGGATCGGTTCCGTCGTACGTGCCGTTCGGATCGCTCCGTTCCCAAACCCCGCGGAGCGCTTGGTCGCCGAAGTCACCGACGACCCATCCTTGGTCTCGCTCGAAGTCGTCCCAGAGGCCGATCGCGAGTTCGAAGTCGAGCGTGTCCGTCACCCCGATCTCGAGCGTCAACGTGTCGGATACGACCGAGTAGTTGAACTTGTAGGCTTCGAGCTGAAGCAGTTGATCGCCGGGAACATCGTCGAACCGATACACACCGGTCTCGTCCGCCGCGGTCGTGATGTCCGTGCCGACGATCGAGACCTTCGCACCGGGAAGCGGCTCCGCAGAAGGCCCGCGGACGACGCCGGTGATGGAGCCGGTCGCAAGCGTGTCGAGATCCGCGACGAACGCGACGACCGTTCCCACCGGGACGTTCATGGTCAACGTGTCCGGCCGGAACCCGTAGTGCTCGATGATGAGCGAGCGGAGGCCCGCGTTTACTGGCAACCGGAAGCGGCCGTCTTCTCTCGTCCGGTACGTCCGGGTCGGAACGAGCATCGTAACCGTGGCGCCTCCGAGAGAGTCGAGGCTCGCCGCACTCCGCACCACCCCGTCGAGGTAGCTCTGATCGTCGAGATCGAGGGCATACTGGAGTGCGCCGTAGCAGTCGAGCATTCCGGCGCCGTAGACGGGATCCTTGCCTTCGTCGCCGAGGTCGGTCGCGGACATCTGGAGCGCTTCGTCGATCTGTTCCGGAGTGAGGCTGGGACGTGCCTGGAGCAGGATCGCGACCGCGCCGCCCACGTACGGCGTCGAGAAGCTCGTGCCGCTTCGATCGACATAGGCCCCACCGAAGTAGAGGGTCTTGAGTTCCGTGCCTGGTGCACAGAGATCCGGCTTGAGCAGTCCACCGCTGCCGTCGGACCAAGGGAAGTCCCGGTACTCGGGACGGATCGAGTAGGGATAGACCGGCCAGTTGAACGAGATGTCCTCCCAGGCGGACGGTCCTCGTGAGGAGGTGTCGCGAATCTCGTCGGTCTCCTCGAGCGCGCCGACGGCAACGACCGCGGTTCGGCCTCCGACGTGGTAGTCGTAGGGTCCGGCCCACGGGGATGGCGAGTTCGCGGGCGCGCCGATGTTGAACGGCGTCGGGGACTCGTAGGTCAAGAGCCCACGGTTCCCAGCCGAGTTGATGTGGATCAACCCGAGAGTCAGCTCGTTCTCCACCACTTCGCGCCAAGCATCGAAGTCCGGCTTGGACGAAGGCGACCACTTCTGCGTCGACGACATGACGACCACATCCGCGCCCATGAGCGCTGCGTAGTCGAAGCCAGCAAACCAGGTGCTCGCGGAGAAGGAAGGACTCACGGATGCGATCGGCAGGTACGTCGCGCCCTTCGCGACTCCGGTCACGAAGCCGTTCGCTCCGTTCCCCGCAAGGAGGCCGAGTACGTTCGTCCCGTGCTCGTTTCCTGACGTGAGGAGGGGATCGTTGTCGTTGTTGACGAAGTCCCAGCCGTGCACGTCGTCGATGAATCCGTTCCCGTCGTCATCGACCGAGTTCCCGGGGATCTCACCGGGGTTCGTGTAGACGCGGGCAGCAACGTCGGGATGCGTGTAGTCGAACCCCTCGTCGAGCACGGCGACGAGGACACCAGTTCCGTCGTAGCCGGCAACCCAGCAGTCGGTGGCACGGATCCGGTACAGCTCGGAGAAGATCGTGGGATCGAGATCGTCCCCTCTCGTGTAGCCCGAACTGGGGGACGGATTCCCCAGACCGGAACCGGAAACGCCGGTCGCGCCAGCGCCGGAAGCGAGGTCGTTCGAACCGGCGCTGGGTTCGTCGGCACCGGTTGCGGCGGCTCCGCTCACACGCGCACTCGCCCCGCCCACGGAGTCGTCTTCGTCGAACACGTTCTGCGTGTCGAGAATCGGGTCCCAATCGACCCTGCGAACGTCGGGGAGACTCAAGAGCTCGTAGACGCGTGATGCAGTCATGTGAGCTGCGACCGCGTTCACGAGCCACAGCGAGCGCACGTTCGTAGCTTCGCCGCTCGCCTCGAGACCCCGAAGGAACGCCCTCGTCGGTGCCTGGCTCCGCTCCGCACGGCGACGCAACTCGAGCGCGCCCTCTTCCTTGCGCAGCTCGCGCGGTAGAGCGCGGATCCGGGTGCGATCGAACTCGGGGAGACCTTGGGTCTGGAAGTAGACGATGACCGGCACGGACTCTTCCGGACCTGCGTACTTCAGTACTTGGTCGAGCCGTGGGGTGAGATCAGTCGAGCTGCCGGAGGACCGAGCCGCCAGACCAAACGGAAACGCAGCCGCGTCCTCGGCCACGAGGAGCGCACTCTCCCTGTGCCACCGGAGCGGATCCAGCGCAGACGAAACGCCCGCCTCCGTCGCGGAGGTCGTGGCCAGAGTCGTCTCCCCAGCGCTCCGCCCGGACTGCGCCGAATGGGTAGGCAACTCCGCCGCGACGACCTGCGATCGTCCCGGTAGCGAAAGCGCGATCGTGCAACCGAATAGCCACACGAACGCGCGGAATGTAGAGCGGTCATCAACCGACATTCAGGCTCCTGGGACTCGAGGGGCCCCACCCCCTGCCTGCCTCGGTACTAACCAGTATAAGACAAGATGGAAGTCCAAGTCCCCTATGCGCGTGGCTTCGGTGGGGATTGGGTCAGTTTTCTCAAGGCGAGCCTAATCTGCTCCTCCACGGATACGCTCGATCGTTCGGCAACGACCTCGCGAAGGGCAGCCTCCGCCTCTTTGGGTGAGTAGCCGAGCGCTGCGAGCGCTTGAACCGCGTCTTGCGACGGCTGAGGCCGAGACGTCGCCGTCCCCGCCGTCGTCCCGCGGATCTCGAGGGAGAGCTTCTCCGCCTGAGGACCTAGTTCGACCAGGATCCGGCCGGCCGTCTTCTTCCCCACGCCTGGCACCGTGGTGAACACGACGTCGTCCTTGGCGAGCAGACGGTCGAGAAGCCGGTCCGGGGGCAGATGTGCCAGGATCGCGAGTGCGATCCGCGGGCCGACTCCCTGCACCTGGAGCAGGAGCCGGAACAGCCTCCGCTCGTCGGGATTCCGGAACCCGAAGAGAACCGGACCCTCGCCCTCCTTCCACTGGAGGTGTGTCCAGAGCGCGAGCGGCTTCCCCTCGGCCGGCTCCGTGCCGTCCTGCGCCACCGGCACGAGGATCTCGAGCGTCGCCGGCCCCACCTGGAGGTAGAGTGACGAACCGAGCGACCGGACCAGGGTCCCTTCGAGGCGCTCGATCATCGGACCGTGCCCCGCTCCGCGAGCCGGGCCGGCGAACGGAGCTGGTTCGCACAGCACCACGCGACTGCGAGAGCGTCCGCTTCGTCCGCGGAGAGCTGAGCCGGACAGGCGGCGAGAAGGCGCGGCACCATTTGCTGAACCTGCTCCTTGGACGCCCCACCCTGACCGACGGACGCCAGCTTGACCGAGCGTGGAGCGAACTCGAAGATCTCGGCCCCGCTCCCGCTGGCAGCAAGCAGTAGGACGCCCCGCACGTGCCCGAGAACGAGGGCGGCCCGGGCGCTGTGCGCCACGAAGCAATCCTCGATCGCGATGTGGTTCGGCTGCTGTGCTTCGATCAGCGCGACGACCCCCTCGTAGGCGAGACGAAGCCGATCGACGAGCGGCCGCTTCTCGGGGAGCCGGATCACGCCGCTGTCGAGGCGTCCCCACTGTCCGCGACGCTGAGTGATGAGACCGTAGCCCAAACGACGACTCCCCGGATCGAGCCCAAGGATACGGATCTCCTGGGCCCCGATTCTCGGGGAGTTCGCGGTGGACGAGGAAGGAGGTGGCGAGGGCACTCTGCGCGTCAGGCCCCGAGCTTCTCCATCACCTCGGCGGGGATGTCGAAGTTCGACCAAACCTTGTTGACGTCGTCGTGTTCCTCGAAGAGGTCGATGATCTTGAGGACAGACTCGGCCTGCCTCTCGTCGAGCGTCACCGTGTTCGTTGGGATCCGGATCAGCTCAGCGCCCTGGATGTCGAGCCCCTTGCCTTCCATGCCGTCGAGCACCGTGTGGAGTTCGCTCGGTTCGGTGTAGATCTCGTAGACGTCGTCCTCTTCCATCTTGACGTCCTCGGCGCCAGCTTCGAGGGCGGCTTCCATGATGGCGTCTTCGTCGACACCTTCACGCGCCACCGTAATGAGTCCCTTCCGCTCGAAGACCCACGAAACCGCACCGTTCTCCGCCATGTTGCCGCCGTACTTCGAGAAGAGGTGCCGAATCTCTGGTGCCGTCCGGTTCTTGTTGTCCGTCGTGCACTCGAGGAACACCGCGACTCCGTGGGGTGCGTACCCTTCGTAGGTGATCTCTTCGTAGTTCACCCCTTCGAGTTCGCCCGTACCCTTCTGGATCGCCTTCTTCACGTTGTCGGCCGGCATGTTCACGGCCTTGGCCGCGAGGACCGCGGTGCGCAACCGGGGATTCGATTCAGGATCGCCTCCGCCGGCACGGGCCGCGATCGTGATTTCCTTGATCACTTTGGTGAAGGCTTTGCCACGCTCTGCGTCGATCTTCGCCTTCTTCCGCTTGATCGTCGACCACTTGGAATGACCGCTCATTCTTCCTTCGCTCCGTCTTCGGTCGTCTTCGTACTGTTCCGGGGGCAGCCAGCGCGCCGCCCCCACTTCATATGGAAGGAGTTGCCAGCAATCTGCTAGGGCCTGGCTCAGTGAGCCACGGCCTCCTGCTCCTTCCGCAGCTCCTCTACGAGCTTCTCCGCGGCGTCGCGCGGGACTTCCTCGTAGTGGGAGAACTTGGCCTCGAACCGTCCACGCCCCTGGGTCATGGAGCGGAGCGTGGTCGAATAGCGATGGAGCTCCACTTGGGGCACCGTCGCCTTGATGATCTGGTGGGACCCCATCGGCTCCATTCCGGAGATCCGGCCGCGCCGGCTCGAGATGTCGCCCATGACGTCGCCCATGTACTCGTCGGGAATCTGGATCGAGACGGACCAGATCGGCTCGAGAAGAACCGGCTGAGCGTCCGTCATCCCCTTCTTGAACGCCTGGATCGACGCGATCTTGAACGCCATTTCCGAGGAGTCGACCGCGTGGTAGCCGCCGAAGTGGAGCCGCGCGCGCACGTCGACGACAGGGTAGCCGGCGAGCACACCGTGCTCGATCGCTTCGCGCAGTCCCTTCTCCACCGACGGGATGAACTTCGAGGGAATGACGCCGCCCGTGATCTCGTCCACGAACTCGAAACCGCCACCTCGCTCGTTCGGCTCGAACTTGATCGAGACGTCCGCGAACTGCCCGGAACCACCCGTCTGCTTCTTGTGGCGGTAGGCGACATCCGAGTTTCCTCGGATCGTCTCGCGGAACGGGACGCGCGGCTTCGTCACACTCATCTCGAGGTTGTACTTCCGCTTCAGACGATCGGAGAGCACGTCGAGATGCTGGTCACCATAGGTACGGAGCACGGTCTGATGGAGCTCGGACTGAACCTCGAGCAGGAAGGTCGGGTCTTCTTCGGCCAGCTTGTGGAACGCACTCCCGAGCTTCTCCTCGTCACCCTTGCCGGCGGCGATGGCCATCTCGTGGACCGGATATGGAAACGCGATCTTCCGGATCTCGGGGCTGTTCTTCGTTCCGATCGTGTGGTTGACCTCGGCCGTCTTCAGCTTGGCCGCAGCACCGATGTCACCACACACGAGCTTCTCGACCTCGATCCGATCCTTCGCGAGGAAGTTGTACAGCTGACCCATCCGCTCCGCGGAGTTCCTGGTCACGTCGTGGAGGTCGTCTCCCCCCGCGATCGAACCGGAGAAGACGCGGAGGAAGATGAACTTCTGCGCCATGAGATCCGTGGTCGCCTTGAAGACGAGCGCGAGCGGAGAACCGGACTCCGAGACCTCCGCCGTCTCACCCTCAGCGAGGGGCGGACCAGGAACGTCGAGCGGGCTCGGGCCGAACTCGGCGATCATGGAGAGGAGCACGGCCACACCCTGATCCGTTTCGGCCGCGACGGGGATGACCGGATAGAGCTTTCCGCTCGTGATACCGGCGCGGAGCCCCTTCACCGTTTCCTCGTGCGTGAGCTCGAAGGTCTCGAAGTACTTCTCGAGCAGCTCGTCGTCGGCCTCCGCCGCGAGCTCGGTCAACTTGAGCTTCGCTTCCTCGACCTCGGCCTTCACCTCGTCCGGCACCGGACCTTCCTTCACGTTCTTTCCGTCGAACAGGAAGGCCTTGTCGTCGAGCACGGCCACGACGCCACGGAAGTCGGCACCGGATCCGATCGGGTAGTAGACCGGCACGGACCGGTTGTTCGTGAGTTCTCCGAGTTCGGTCATGACGGTCGGGAACTCGACGTTCTCCTTGTCCATCATGTTGACGACGATGAAACGCGACTTGGAGCGCTCGTCGAGGAGCTCGTTCATCCGATCGGTGTCGGGCTCGACGCCATGCTGTCCGTTCACGACGAGCAGCGCGAGATCCGTGGCGCGAATGCCGGCGATCGCTTCGCCGACGAAGTCTGCGTAGCCGGGAGCGTCGAGGAGATTGAACTTCTTCTTCTCCGCCTCGAACTGCGCGATCGAAAGGTAGACGCCCGCCTTGCGCTTCGTCTCTTCGGGAGTGTGATCCAGGATGGAGGATCCGTCGCTCGTCTTCCCCTTTCGCGAGGTGGCTCCCGCCACGAAGAGCATCGACTCGGAGAGAGTCGTCTTGCCCGTCCCGCTATGCCCCACCACCACCACGTTACGGATATCCGCCGGTTGATACTGTTTCACGTACACACTCCCCTACGGAGGTGGGCCGAGGTCCACCCGCCTGAGATCCGATTCCAGACGTTAGGGATCGAGTTCGGGCCTCAGGGGCCCGGACCGGGTTGTCGGGACAGAGGAACCCGCCGGCCCACCGAGAAGATCGGTAGTCCGCCGGGTCACGCCCGTCGATGGGACGTCCACACGCCCAACCGACTACACCATCCCCCAGCTGTAGCGTCCTTTACAGGACTATCCAGGGGAAGGTAGCACCGCGCTCGAAGACGGGGCAAGAGGTACCGTCCCACGCTCTGGATGGGCCGAGTGCGGTGCGGCTCAGAAGAGAAATGTTGAGTGTGCTTGACATTTTGTCTAGCTCGCTTAACATCCCGACATGGCATCGAAACCGGACGTCCGCGTCCACGTTCGTCGGTTCCGGAAGACACGGGACCTCACGCAACAGGACCTCGCCGACCGGCTCGGAGTGACGCGCCAGACCATCCTCTCGATCGAGAAGGGTAAGTACCGCCCATCTATCGAGTTGGCGCTCCTCCTGGCCCGGGAGTTCGGCTGCCAGGTCGAAGACCTGTTCGAGTTGGTGGAAGGAGATTCCGATGGCCTCGATCCGTGACACCCTGCCCATCCACCCGAGTCGCGCCACGTGGATCGCGAGCGGTCTCGTCCTCCTGGGGTTTTCGTTCCTCCAGGTCCACCCGGTGTTCCTCCTCGTGATCGCACTCGGCGCGTTCGGACCGGGACTGCTTCGCACACTCGGATGGCTCCACGATCAGGACGAGTTCCAACGGCGGGCCGCCGAACGCGCCGGCTACTTGGCCTATCTCGTCACCGGCCTCGTCGGCTTCGCACTTCTCGCCCTCCTCGGAGACGGCAGCGTGCGGAGCGCCGCCCCCGACGCGATCCTCCAAACGGTCCTCTCTCTACTCTGGTTCACGTGGCTCATCAGCAGCCTCGTCTCCTACTGGGGCGCTCACAAAACCGCGCGGCGGCTGCTGATCGCATTCGGACTCGTCTGGCTCGCATTCAACGTGGTCGGGCACCTCGCCCACCCGATGGAGCTCCTGATGCAGTCGCTCCTCGCGGTGCCGTTCCTTCTGGCCGCCTGGCTCGTTCCCCGCTGGCCGAGGGTGGTGGGAGTACTCCTGCTGGGGCTAGGTGCGTTCTTCTCCTGGCTCTTCCACCTCTACGAGATCGTGGGGCCAACCCCGCTGGCCTTGGGCCGGGGCGTGGTCCTGATCCTGTTCGTGGGGCCGCTCCTGGCCAGCGGAATCGCCCTCCTGCGGGGGGCCGACTAGGGTGGATCGGAAAGTGTGCCGAGCAGAGGTCCGCGGGAAGTAATCCCCTATGAGACAACAAGATATGCCAACAGCCCGATTGGCCTTGGGATTCGTCCGCAAACCACTACCGTCCGCAGAGTTAGGCCGACTTCGGCACATTCTTCGATCCACATAGTTCCCCTTATGGACGGCTTCGGAGCGACCTACTATCCTCCGCCTTCGCCCTCAGGGAGCGACGCAAACGTCCCTCAGAGGGGCGTCGCCGTATGGGCCCAAAGTCCGGCCATCCAATCGGGTGACCCGGGTCCATCTACCAAGTCCGGGATCCCCCGTTGACGACGCCGCTCCCGGTGGCTGGATGACCAGGAAGGGGTGTTTGCCAATGACTCCAGAGACCGATCCCCAGTTCGAGAGCCTCCTCATCCTCGGAGGCGGCGGACTCGTCGGCATCCAGGTGGCGAAGCGCGCTGCCGCCGACCTGCACCCAAAGCGAATCGTCATCGCGGGGCTCTTCCGAAAGGAAGTGACGGATGCGATCGACACATTGGCCGAGGATCACCCGAACGTCGAGTTCTCGGGCTACTACGGAAACGTCTTCCTTCGTGGGCGCCCGGTTCCCGCAGCCGAGGATGTCGCGCTTCCGAGTCCACTCGAGCAGAAGGCGGATCCCGTCGTCCGGCGCCACATCTTCGAGGACACCTACGAAGACTTCGAGACTGCGTACCGCGAGTCACTACTCGTCCGGTTGATCCACGAGGCCAAGCCGACCGCGATCGTCGACTGCATCAACACCGCGACCGGGATCAGCTATCAGGACGTGTTTCTCGCGAGCGACATCGTCTCCAGAGGGTTGGGGGAACTCCGGGACGCCGCGGGCCGCGGTGCGGAGCAAGGACGGGACGGCGAACAGATCTGCCTTCCGCGGTCACAGTTCGATTCGTTCGGAGTCGACCTCGAGAAGCTACTCGTGTCGATCTCCGTACCCGAACTCATCCTCCACGTGCGCCTGCTCTATCGGGCGATGATGGAAGCGAAGAGCAAGATCTATCTCAAGGTCGGGACCACGGGCACAGGAGGAATGGGACTCAACATTCCGTACACGCACGGCGAGGATCGCCCCAGTCCCACCCTCATGACGAAGACAGCGATCGCGTTCGCACAAACCGGGCTTCTCTTCCTGATGGCTCGCACGGCTGGCGCACCGATCGTGAAGGAAGTGAAGCCCGCTGCGATGATCGGCTACCGGGACATCGACTTCTCCACCGTGCGCGGTCTCCAGTGGAGGAAGAAGGACGGCGCCCTCGTGATGAGCCGCGTCCCCTACGTGCTCTACGAGGCTCAGGAAGAATCGCTCGGCGACGTTCTCGACACGATGCCACGTCCGGACGACTTCACTCCGCTCCGGAACGCGGACGGAACGGAGAAGACCCTCCAGCTCCCTGCGGTGAACACGGGAGAGAACGGCACCTTCACGCGGGGCGAATTCGAGGCGATCACCTACACGGGACAGATGGAGTTCATCACACCCGAAGAGATCGCCGAGGACATCATCCTCGAGCTCCACGGCAGCAACACCGGACACGACGTCATCTCGGCGGTCGACTCGGCGGTCATGAATCCGACCTACAAGGCGGGAATGATCCGTGGCGTCGCGATCGAGGAACTCCTCAAGCTCGAGAACGAAACGAAGACTCCGTCGATCGCACTCGGGCAACTCGGGCCACCACAGCTCGCGAAGTACCTCTACGAGGCCCATCTCTTCGCGGTCGAGTACGGAACCCTCGGGCAGCTGCTCGGCCTCGACGGTGGCGCACCGGCGGGCGCTGAGGATATCTCGACGAGGTTCTTCCAGCGTCTCGCAAACGATCCGCTCCGGGAGACGATCACGTCGATCGGCATTCCGATCCTCCACCCGGACGGCAGCACGATCTGGCGCGGACCGACGGTGAAGATCCCTCCCTACAACCCGAAGAACCACCGGATCACGCTCGACCGCAAGTCGATGGACCTCTATGCGACCAAGGGATGGGTGGACCTCAGGCCGTCCCACATGGCCTGGTGGCTCGAGATGTTCCGTGAGATGCACGGGACGACCCACGCACGAGGATCGAAGTGGTCTTCGGAACGTCTGACCCGTCGTGCGTACCTGAAGGACGAGATCCAGATCGGCGAAGTCGTCGCTTGGATCTTCAACAACAAGCTCGACCCGGCAGGTCACCGGATCAAGTAGCGACGCTCTCCCGCGCCGGTCATCGCCTCGGGAAGGTGATGACGATCGGCTTCTCGCGCGGCGCGAGGCCATAGGGCTGGAGTACGGGAGCGGACTGCTCGCCGAGTTCGAACCTGTGGGTAGCGGCCTCCTGCGTAGGCGCGAATCCCGATGGGAGCCAGCGCGGGTCGGCTCTCAGTTCGTACGTGCCGACCGGCACCTTGGCAAACTCGAAGTGGCCGTCCGTGTCCGTGATCGTCGACGTGACGAAGATGCCATCCCGGAAGAGACCGATCCGGACGTCGGAGAGACCGTCTTCTCTTCGGTCCCAGGTACCGCTTCGATCTTCGTCGAGGAACACGGAGCCGGTGACCACACCGCACGGCCGGAGTGGGATCCAGACGTGGCTATCGTCGCCGGCTCGAACGCGGGTTTCGATCGGGAGCTCGAGCGGCGGCTGATACTCGGCCGGTAGCGTTCCTCGATCCACCTCCACCCAGTACGTCCCGGGCTCGAGGCTTCGCCACTCGAACTCGCCGTGGCGATCCGTCGTGAGGGAACGGCCGTCTGCACGGACGACGACGTTCTCGACTCTCGGCTCCGTTCCGCTGGGAACACCATCGCCGTCCAAGTCCACGAACACCACCCCGCGGAGACCGCCGCGCAAGGGAACCCAAGGGATCGGCAGGAGTTCGGTCGGCGCACGGTGGAGAGAGAGCCGCCAGCGCTCGAGGCCCGATCTACCGCCAACCGTCTCGAAAGAGGCGTCGACGCGAACGCTCCATTTGCCGTGGAGACGGAGGTCGAGTCTCGGTTCGACGGAGAGTTGCCGATGTCCGCGCCCAGTCGCGCCTCCCGTGTCGCTCGTCCGTTCACCGATCGAAGCACCGATCTCTGCGCCCCATCGGCGCAGGTGCTGCGACAGGTCCGCGCTCCAACCGGAAGTCTTCGTCACCTTGCCGTTCGCGGGATTCCACTCCTCCAGAACAGACCAACGCATCGCGGTACGGAACTCCCCGAACCGGCCGCCAGCATTCAGCTCCCACGTGCGGATGTCGCCCTCGGTAGGAACGGAGGAGAGAGTTCCATCCTCCTGCGCTCCGTGCTGTAGGTCGTTCTGCATTCCATCGGAACTCCCTGGAATTCGGCGGAGATCCCGAACCCGTCCCCAGCTCCAACTGGACACGGCGAGGAACGGACCCCGGGACAGCTTCGTCGTGAGCGTGACGTCACGACGGTCCGTATGCACGGCGAGAGAGTCGGACTCGAGCGTGCGGTCTTCGTTGTCGCCGACGCTGAGTTCGACGCCGGGCAGACGGACGGGGTCGAAGCGAATTCCAAGGCGTCCGCGAGTGAGTTCCGTACGCGTGGAATCGTTCCCGGACCAAGCGCCTCCGGACTGGGACTCGAGGTTGGTCCATAGGCGGAGCGAACGAGGCCCAGGCACCCAGGAGCCATAGAGCACGTGGCCATCTCGATCCCCCGTGCGTCCCCGGAAATCACGACTCCCGCGGTTGGCGCGCGCCCTCAACTGAACGGAATGGCCCGAGCGCTCGAGTGCGACTTCCGTGCCGCGGCCCTTTGGCTTCTCTCCACCTACTAGCTCGCTCCGCGACTCTGCGACCTCCACTCTCCATGCCGTGCGCAGCGGTCCGGGCCCTCCCAAGTGAACGGCACCGACCCGGTCGGTCCGGGTGCGTAACACATCTCGCACCTGCTCACGAACGAGTAGATCGAAACCCAACTCGATCTCGTTCCCCAGCGTTCTCTCCGCCCCTGCGGACCAGGAGTCCGCTCCCGCGCCACGTCGCTCCGCGACCTGGAGGAGATGAGCGGACCAGGGTCCGTCCTCGAACGCGAGACGAACGCCACGTCCGGAAAAACTCGGCGCGAGCCGGCTGCGCAAGGCGACCCCGAGGTCTCCCGCTGCGAGCTCCCACGCGCCACGTCGTGCCCGTGCTCGTAGCGTCTCGTTCTGCCAGCCAGCAACTCCGGACGCACTCGCTCCGGTCGCGAGGTTCGCTTCGAATGAGAACTCCGAGTCGGTTCCCACTCCACCCGCCGCGACCGTGTGCACCGCGTAGCTCTCCTCTCCGGGAGTGACCGAGCCCGCGGAGAACGTCGCGGCAATCGGGATCCGCACGAACCGTTCTTCGGGTTCCGGCGCCGAGAGCACCGACGTCGTGATTCGTGCGTACGTGACCGCGGAGGTCGCAACGTCGACATCTCTACCGGATGATCCGGACGCCCCCCGCGACACCGACGCCCCCGAAGATTCCCACGACTCCAACGGCTGCATGGACTCCCACGACTTCGCAGACTCCCACGGCTCTGCAAACTCCGCGGACCCAACAGACGACGGAGACCTCACAGCCCCTGAAGACCCCGCGGGCTCCGTCGTGAGCGCGCGGAGATCGAGGAGATGGAGCGTGCCTTCCCTCGCGACCTCCGGGATGTGGAGAGAGACTCGAGCGGCGCCTTCCTCGCCCGGAGCGAGGGAGAGCACGTCCGGCTCGACTTCCCACTCCCAGTTTGGAACGGACTCGCCCTCGAGACGCACAGTGTCGGACTGATTCCCCGTGTTCCGCACGAACACGGAGAGCGTCACGGTCTCCCCTGCGCGCGCGGAGATACCGTCTTCTGCCGTGGAGATATCGAGGCCGCGTCGAGTGCGGACCGTGACACCGCGGATCGCGATCTGGTCGACGCCATCGTCGGGCGGGTAGGTGAGTTCGAACACCGCGTCGTGCGAGACGGAAGGATCGGCATCCATCGGAACGAATGCCGTGAACGGCATGACGACCGAACCGCCCGGAGAGAGGACGAGTCCGCGTTCCGTCGAGAGCGCACTCCATCCGTCCGGCGGACGGAAGCGGACGCGGACTTCCGGCCAGAAGGTTCGGTCGCGCGGATCGTCGCGGACGTGGTCGATTCGGCAGCTGAACGTCGCGAACTCACCGGGTACGGCTGGCACCGGGTCCTCGGTGCTGAGAACGATCGCGGCGGAGGCCGGCGTCCAGGAAGACGCAGCGAGAGCGAGCATGCCGAGCACTACCGCCGGCCCCACACGCACCGCACGCCACCCGGTACGTCGCTCGACCCGACTCCCGGCCAGCGACGCAGACTTCCGCGGGCGGCGACTCACCACGCGTTGCCGGGTCCGCTCAGTACGGCGCCACACGGAACACGATCCCCAAGCCGAGCGGCCCCGACTCCGTCGTCCAGTCGAGGCGCACACGCACGTCGAGCAGAATGCGGGCGTCGCCGCCCTTCGGCATCGTGACGACGACCGACTCCTGCTCGTCCAATTGCTCGTAGGCCGAAGCCGGCGCCCCATCCGGCTTCCAGAGAAGGTCCGACGAGGGCTTGTCTACGCCTCCCGCGTGGAAGCTCGATCCGTCGGACTGTATGTAGAGCGCCCAACCGCCTTCCGCAGGGTCCGACTCGACCTCGACTTCGATCGCATACTGGCCTCGCACGGGGTCGGTCTCCACCCACCCCGCATCGAGATCGGAGTCGTCGACGAGAGGCAGCATCACCCGATGGGCACGCACCGTGATCGAGGGCGCGGACCACGCGACCGTGGGCGAAGCGAGCATGACAATCGCGACTACGTGGAGAATGAACGCGAGATGCGAGAACGACGGGATGCGCCCTGCACCTGTTCGCGAAGGGAGCGCCTCACTCCATCTGTCGTTGCGGCCGGTCACGGTGGGGTCCTCAGCGTCCCGCGCTCGACAGGCGGTAGTCGAGTGACAGCTCCTGCACACCGGGCAGAGGACCACCTCGCTTCCCGAATGGGACCCGAAGTTCGAGGGACACCGGTAGGTCGGCGCCCTTCTGCCCCTTCGCGATCACCTGCCAGTCGTCGCCGAGGGAGCGGGGCGCACTCCCGTTGACCGAACAGAGAAGACGGTGCAGCTCGTTCACATCCGGAGTCTTGACGTCCGCGAGCCGGACGGAGAGCTCCCACTCGGTGTTGCTCCACACGCTGAGATCGATCGGTTGCGGCAGCCGCACGAACCCGGGCGCGAGCTCGGCCACCGTGAGCGTCGGCATGACCAGGATCGGACTCAGGATCTCGAGCTTCTGGATCGGCGGAACGAACATGTCGACTTCGACACGTGCGGACGACTGGGCAAACGCGGCAATCGGCGCGCTCCAGAGGAGGGCGAGCGAAGTCGCAACGTACCAAGGAAGGCGGCGAGTCTGAAGCATCACGGCGCTCCGCTCGCGACGACCGGCGTGGTCCGTGTTTGGGAGGGCGACACTGTGAGGACCTGCTCGCCGGCGATCAGGTTCTCGCCACCGTAGTCGACGACCGCGAGCACGGTGTACGTCCCGGGGCCGAGGTCAGGAGGAACCTGAGCGGTGACCATACGAGATCCGCCCGGGAAGACGAGAAACCGTCCGTCCGCCTCCGGCCGGAGCGTATCGACCCGCTCGCCTCGACTCGTGCGCAGTTCGAACCAACCGCTGCAGTTGAGGAACGAGTTGCCCGTGTTCTCGGCGATGAGAACGACCTCGGTGTTCCCTTCGTCCCGTAGCTCGACGTTGACGTTGGTCACGATGAGGTCCCGCACCGCCGTACCTTCGATGTCGACGAAGATCCGGACACCCATGCGCTGCCGCATGAAGACTTCGTACCGCCGCCCTTGGTGCTCTTCCACCATCGGCTGGGGCACGCTCACCTCTTCTATGTAGAGCTTCGTCCAGTAGCTCCCCACGGCGTCTTCTGCCGGAGCGACGTCGAGGTCGATCTGGCGCATTTCACCGGGTGCGAGATCGAGAAGATCCGAGGCGAGATGCACCCACGGGGCGCAACTTCGGTCGAGCCGGTCGAGAGGGATGTCCTGCTCACCCCCATCGAAGTCGAACACGCTGTCCGAAAGGTAGAGACGAAGACTGAGTGGCCGGTCGCCGGAGTTCCGGATACTGAGAACGGCGGACTCGCGACTCCCTGCGCCGATGGTGAGGTGATGCTCCATCGGAGAGACGACGAACGAAGCGTAAGAGGTGCGTGGGCTGGCGAGAGACGAAGCCACGAGCAACGCCGCGATGCCTACCACGTTCCGCCAACCATGAACTCGGTTCGGCGGAAGGGGCAGTCGTCGTTGGGTGCGAGCCGCTTCGTCTCTCTGATGTGCGATCTCACTCTGCACGCGGGTCCTTTCCGAGCACACGCGGTGCTCCTGGCTCGTTCCACCGAGCCGGTGTGGAGGGCAGCTCATGGAACGTGCCCAACTAGGGTGTAGGTGACGGAGATGGCGTATGCGCCCGGGACGTCGGATTCCCAGTCCAGGAGCACGCGGGTCTGGATGTCCACCGCGTTCCCGGACACGGCGCTTCCATCCGATAGGATCATCGTGTCGGTCGTAGCGAGCGAGATGAAGCTCGAAGCCCCGTTCTCGATCGTACCCACGTCGGCGTTCGTGACACGGATCAGAAGGTCGGTCTCCGGCCTGTCGTAGGTGCCGGGACAGGTCCAGTCCCCGCTGAGGCGGGCGGAAAGATCCCACGCATCGGTCGCCGTAACGGTGAGGACGTTCGCGTCGACGGCGGACGTAACGCTTCCGACGTCGTAAGAGGACTCGCCGGTGCCGTCGGCATCGAGAGCGAGCAGACCGGAGAGGTCACCCGAGATCTGGAGCTGGGCGAGGCGAGGGAGTTCGAAGACGACGGTACCGCGCTGAACCGACTCGCCTCTAGCGCTCCCGAGGACGACAGGGGTCGCGAACGAAGCAGCGAGAACGGCCGCGCACACCCACACGCAACGCGTCCAGGGCACGGCCGGTCGGCAGAACGAGGCGTTCGCGAAGGCCTTCCGGCCCCCCCGACACGCCTTCGTGTCTTCGGTAGCGCTCGGCGTCGTCATCCTGACGACCTTTCTTACGGTTCACTTCCTGTGAACCGATGGAACCGAGCTGGTCCTTACGCGCTTACGGTGTCGTCTCCATCGTGTAGACCAGCGTGATCGAATAGGCGCCCGGAATGTCCTGCGTCCAGTCGAGCAGCACCCGCGTCTGGATCTCCACGCTGTTGTTGGAGACTCCGGACGTGTGGCTCAACATCGCCGTCTTGCTGCTGCTCGTCGTTTGGTACGAGTCGTAGCTGTTCTGGACGGTTCCGGTCGGCGTGTTCGTGATCTGGATGAGCAGATCGTTCTCGTCCTTGTCGTACGGCGCTGGCGCCGTCCAGCCGGCCCCGGAGTAGTTCACTCCCAGAGACCACTGTTTGTTGGCGTCGAGCGTCAGAGTCGTGGCCGTGGCCGCAGATTCCACGTACCCGGCGTCGTATGCCGTCTCACCCGCCCCATCCTGGGCGAGCGTAAGGAGTGCGGAGAGGTCTCCGGCGATTCCGATCTGGCAGAGCTCCGGAATCGTTCCCCCGACGGTCGAGTTTTGTGTGTCTACATCGTCGGCCCCAAACGCCATCCCGGCGGCGAGACCCACGAACCCCATGGCAATTGCTACGTATCGCATGAACTGCTCCCTGGACGTTCCCCGTCCTATGCAGCTGCGCCGGGGCGCCTTCTTTTGGCTCGGTAAGATATCGGCAGGGCCAGGGCAGGCCTTTAGTGGAGGGCGTCCAAAACCGGGGGTAATCCCCGTGCCGCGGGCGGGGATCCGTCGCCCAAATCGGGAGGAATCATCGGCCGCGCAGGGCGGGTGGGCGCCGGGTGCTGGCCGGTTGGGCGCCGTGCGGACCGGGTGCGCGCCGCGAGTCAGGCGCGTCGGAAGAGCCGGGTGCCGACCGAGTGTGGGCCGGGCCCGCCGGGTCAGGCGCGTCGGAAGAGCCGGCGGCTCCAGACGAACATGAGCGTCGACACGGCGAGGACGGTGGCGCCTGTCGCCTGATGCGCCGTCGCAACGATCACGTCGTAGATCGGGGGCTCCGGAGCGTTCCGCGAGAGCGTCACGACGGTCAGCGCCCCGAATCCGAGCAGGATCTGCAGCGAGATCAGGGTGACGAGGAGCTTCCCGAGCTTCGTGTAGAGCGGAGACTCGGGATGGAGGCCGAATCCACGGATGCCGGCCACGAAGACGGCGATCGCGACGAAGACGGCGAGCGAGAGGTGGATGGCGAGGCCGCCTTGGAAGTGGCGGTAGAGCGCCCCGACCACGAGCTGCGGCACGACGAGTCCAACGGCCCACGCCGTCCAGATATGGTCCCGTCCTGCATCCGCACGGAGCTCGGCGTCGGGAAGGATCTGCCAGCTCGGCGACGTCACCGCGGCCAAGGCCACGAGTGTCGCGAAGAACACTTGCCCGAAGACACCGTGGACCAGGGCGAGGAGAAGGCTCGGCGCGGTCATGTTGGGGTCGGTCGAGGTGGTGAAGTACCCCGTCACCCGAAGGCCGCCCAGGATCCCCTGCCCGATCACCATGACGAGCGCGACGATCGCGAGCCACCTCACCCAGCGCCGCGAGTCTGCGAACTGGAGATGGATCGCGAGCACCAGAGTCGTGAGGCCGACGAGGGCGCCGAAGAGTCGGTGCGAGTGCTCGAAGTAGACGCCGCCGGTCATCTTGCTCAGCGGAAAGAGGAACATGTTGTAGCCGAAACTGTTCGGCCAATCGACGACGGCGAGCCCCGCCTGCTTGCTCGTCACCATCCCTCCGACGACGAGAAGGAGAAGGGTGGCGAGCGCGGCGACTCGAGCGAACTTGCCGGTCCAAAGCGGCGGATGGAGCACGGGGACGTCCGGAGCAGCGGTCCCGAACCGGCGAGGCCTTCCGAGCACTCCGCCGATTCCCCCGAGGAGCGCACCCGCGACGAGCGATCCCGGCACCCAGAGGGACGCGGCCGGGACGAGCGCGCTCTGGTCGCCGAGAAGGCTCCCGAGCACGAGCAGATTGATGAACGCGCTCATCACTCCCACTCCCACTCCGGCCCGGATTCCGACTCCGGTGGAACGGGAGGCGAGGAACCCACCGACGAGCTGACATCCGAGGAGAAGGAAGAGGAGTACGGCGGAGGGGACCCAGACCGGGGGGAGCCGACAGGCGAACCCGATCCCCCACATCACGACGGAGGTGCCGAACCCGAACGCGAGAAGGTAGCTCGGGTGCCGTCTCGCCTCACGGGTCCCGGTCGCCGCGGCTACCCTCAGGAGGCCGCTCTCCGCAAGTGCGCGGGCGCCCGCGGGGTCGAGATCGGCTGCGAGGACGGCGCTCGTCGGACGGACGTCTCCGGGGCGGTTGGGGGCAGTTCGGGACACGGGTCACCCTCCGGAACACCGGCACTAGAGGGGCGCCGGAGCAGGAATAGCGGTTCTCGATTCAACCCGTCGATGGTACCGTTCCTCGGTTGCTCCGCTAGAGACTTTCCGCTCTCGGAGCAGATTCCGTCGGAAGCCAAGGACGCTCCGACAGGAGCTGTCCATCGACCCGGAGCCGTGGTCCCGAAGCGGGGCCGACCGATCCGCGGAGGAATCGTCCAAGCATGGCCCGTTCGGCCCACTCTCCAGTTCACACCATCGCTCTGCTCACCAAAGCTCGACTCGGCCTCCTCGTCACCCTCACCACGGTGGTGGGGTTCATCGTGGCGTCGGTCGGAGACATCCACTGGACCCGTCTCCTCATCACCGCGATCGGAACGACGATGGCGGCATTCGGTGCGAACGCGTTCAACCAGTGCATCGAACGGTCCCGCGACGCTCGCATGGAGCGGACGAAGGGTCGGCCTCTCCCGGCGGGAACCTTGACCATCGGCCAGGCTGTCGCGATCTCCGGGCTCCTCGCGGCCGGTGGGGACATCATCCTCGCCGTCTTCGTGAACCCTCTCACGGCCGGACTCGCCCTGATCATTCAGGTGCTCTATCTCTTCGTTTACACGCCGCTCAAGCCGCGCACTCCGGCCAACACGCTAGTGGGTGCCGTGTGTGGAGCGATCCCGCCGATGATGGGATGGACCGCGGTGCGCGGTCAGATCGACCCGGGTGCGTGGATCCTCTTCCTCATCCTCTTCGTCTGGCAAATGCCGCACTTCCTCTCCCTCGCCTGGCTCTACCGCGAGGACTACGAGCGGGGTGGATTCCGGATGCTCCCCTCTCTCGACCCGACCGGGATGCTGACCTGTAACCTCGTCGTGCTCTACACCGCGGCGCTTCTCCCGCTCGCGTTCGCCACGACGATCGCGGGTATCGCCGGTTGGAAGTTCTTCACGGGCGCGCTCGTCCTCGGGATCGTCTGGATCGGACTTGCCGTCCAGCTCCGCACGAGCCGTGAAACCCGTCATGCCCGGCGCGTCTTCTTCGCGTCGCTCATCTACCTCCCGCTCTTCCTCGCGCTCCTCGTGCTCGACCGCGGCCCGGCCGTGAGTCCCGGTCCCTCCTTCCGACTCGGCGAGAACGTGAAGATCCCGCAGTCGGCCTCGCTGGAGATGACGTTCGACGTGGAGCACGGGATGGACGCGGGACGGTTCGGTGCAGTCAGCGACACGTCCTCGACGAGCGACGCCCTGCGCCCTCCTTCCGGAAACTGACGAGCCATGCGCGGGCTCTGGTGGCTCCTCGCACTCGCTATCCTCGTTACGGGGAGCGCGGGAACCTACATGGTGCATCTCGTCCTCGAAGCGAAGCAGAAACCGAGGATCGGAGACGGCTCCAACCCGGCCACCTACGGGTTTTCGTTCGAGCATCTCACGGTTCCGATGAACGAAATCCAGGCCTCGGGGCTACCGCGGAACTCACTCGACGTACTCGACCTTCCTCCTCGCTACTCCGCTGAAGAGGCCACGCACTTCCGTGGGCGGGACAAGTACGTCGTCGCAACCGACCTCATCCTCGGTGTCGAACTCGGGGACGAAGCTCTCGCCTATCCGATCCAGATCCTCAACTGGCACGAGGTCGTCAACGACACCCTCGCCGGAGTCCCGATCGTCGTCTCGTACTCGCCGCTCACCGGTACCATCGCCGCGTTCGACCGACGTGTTGGAGACCAAACACTCGAGTTCGGATTCAGCGGCCTCCTCCTCGAAACCCACTCGCTCCTCTTCGACCGATCCGACGAGCCGTCGCTCTGGAGCCCACTACTAGGGCGAGCCATCAGCGGCCCCGCCGCCGCACGCGGCGATACGCTCCGCCCGATCCACGCGCAGTTCGTGCCGTGGAGTGTGTGGAGCAAGCGGCATCCCGAAGCAGAAGTCCTCACGAGGGACGAAGCGAAGATCATGGCCTACCGTCGCTCTCCTTACGGCGAGTACTACGGCAACGACATCCTCCGCTTCCCTGTCTCGAAGCTCCCACCGGACCGCGAGACCTACCCCTACAAGAGCCGCATCATCGCCGTTCGAACCACGGGAGATTGGTCCGTCTACCACCTCGCCGACCTCGTCCGCCGGGCCGATCCTCGCGGGATCTACGAAACCACCCAGGACGGCGTCGACCTCCGCTTCACCGTCTTCTCCGGCGACCCGATCACCGCGTACGTCGAAGCCGTCGACCCCACGGATTGGTTCGACTTCCGACCGACGATGTGGTTCGCCTGGTACTCCGTTCACTAGAGCCCCTGGATCGAACTCTTCCCGGTTGGCTTAGGTTGGCGCAGAGGTCGCGAACCGGGAGCCCTCCCGGTTTCGAGGGACGAAACCTGCAGGGCTCCCGGCCCGCTCCCCGACAACTTGGGCGGGAAGAGCTGCAACGCTCAACGACCGCCGGTACCTCGGGAAAGGTACAACGCAGCCAAGCGCCCCCCCTTCGGGGCGCAGGCAACTTCGTCGCTCCGAACCCGGGGTTCCCCAAGGCGCAACCGACACGCGCAGATCCCACACCGTTGAATGGGGCGATGGGCGTCCTGAAGGTTTCGTCCCTCGAAACCGTAAGGACGCCCATTGCCCCAACGCGACGCCTCAAAGGATCCCCGCGAGATCGAGGTGCCCTTCAGCTCCCCAGCATCAGGACGACGAAGATGAAAAGCCAAATGAGGTCGAGGAAGTGCCAGTACATCGCCTGGTAGCGGACTCCAGGGTGGTAGAAGGACGAGTACCGGCCCTGGAAGGCGCGACGGATGACGATGGCGAGGGGGATGAGGCCGCCGATCACGTGCAGGGCGTGGAGAAAGGTCAGCATGTAGAAGGTGAACCCGTAGAGATTCGTCTTCGCGGTGAGGTTGGACGAGGCGAGGCTCATGTAGTTCATCGTCTGGATGATGAGGAAGAGCGCGCCCAGAATCCAGGTGGCGACGAGGGCGGTGCGGAGCCCACCGGCGTCGTCTCGCCGCACGGCGCGCACCGCGTGTTGGACTGTCACCGATGACACGATGATGAGCAGGGTCGAGAGCCAGAGCGTGCGTGGCAGGGGCGGCATGTCGGGCGGCGGCCACTCCGGCGCGTTCCACCGGACGTAGGCGTAGCCGAGCATGGTCGAGAAGAAGAGGACGGCGAGCGAGAGGAGCAAGACGACGAAACCGAACGTTCCCGTCCCGGGTGGATTGATCTGTCCCCGGTCGGGGCCGCCTCCGGAGTCGATCACGGTGAGGGTGTCGGGCGGGGTGTGGTTCATCGTGTCAGTCTACACCTGAGAGGTTCGTGGCTGTCGGCCCCAGAAACGCGAAAGCCCCGTTGCCAGGGCTTTGGGCATGTTGCCAGGGCTTTGAGCATCCGGACTCTTCGAGGTCACTCCTGCGACGCGAAACAGTCGACCGCCAGATCGCCGGGCCGATGGCAGCACCTAGTTGCCGCGAGTCTCCCGCTCCGAGCGACTCGCCCCGTTCCGGATCAGGATCCCGTCGACTGTTGCACCGCGGGAGCGTAGTCGGGGATCCGCTGCGGACCGACCTGATCGACGTCGGTCATGGAAAGACCGATGAACAGCGCCACCAGTAGCAGTGACGTCACGAACACGATCCCGATGATCGGCTTGTCCCAGTAGAGGTGCATGAAAAAGAGAACGACGAGCGTCGCCTTGATCGTCGCGATGATCATGGCGATCCAGAGATTGAACTCGCCGAGGTTGACCCAAGTGACGGCCACGGTGATGAACGTCAGTACGAGCAGCGCAACGAGGGTACCGACCAAGATCATCGGGCTGACGATGTGTCCGGGTCCGCTGTGTTCGGCGTGATCTGACATCTCGGCTTTCGTCCTCTCGAATCGGGTGCGCCCTTCGGCCCACCCTCGTCTCTGTCGTCTTTCTCGTCCTTCGTACCTACCGACGGGCCCTGGCAACCTCGACAAGAGGCAGGCCGCGGAGCCCGACTCGGGCTAGTGAATCAGGTAGAGCAATGGGAACAGGTAGATCCAAACCAAGTCGACCAAGTGCCAGTAGAGGCCCACGAGGTCAACGGGAGTGGAGTACTCGGCGCTGAAGTCACCGCGCAGCGTGCGGATCAGGACCCAAGAGATCGCACCCATTCCCGCGATGACGTGGAGCCCGTGGAGCCCCGTCATCAGGAAGTAGATCCCGAAGAAGATGTGGACGTTGCTCGGCTTGTGCCCCGTGCCGTGGCCTTCACCTGCCTCAGCCGGTGCCGCCATACCCTGCGGCTGGGACGCGCCCTTTGCCAGTCCGGAGTGCGGCATGGCCTCTCCACCAACGATCGGCGCCGGCTCTCCTGACTCATCGGCGGATGCATCCATCTGAGCACCCTCGGCCGCCGCACCTTCGCTCATCGTAGCGTCGCCGCTTGCGGAGTGCTCGGTCCCATCGGCCGCATGCTCGGTACCGTTCGCAGCGGCTTCACCGGACGTCGCCTCGTTGCCGGCAGCTCCGTGGCCTGCGTCTTCGGCCGCGTGCGCGATCTCGACGCCGGGGAGAGAGAGCCTCAGGCTGTGCTCGCCCGGAGCGGTCTCCCCTTCCGTACCGTGCTCGCCGCCATGTTCGCCCGGCGTACCGTGCTCGGCATCCTGGTCGCGGTACTTCGTACCCCAGAGCAGGCCGTGCTTCCACTTGTGCTCGTACTCGACAGCCTTGATCCCAAGGAAGCCGACGCCACCGAGAAGGGTGAGCGCGAGAAGGCCCGCCGTCGCCTGCTTCTTCCCTAGCTGGGCCATCCGCACGGCCATGGCCATGGTGAACGAGCTCGTGATGAGGACGAGCGTGTTGATTCCGCCGAGGTTCTTGTCGAGGAACTGGTGCGCGTAGATGAAGACCTCGGGGTGGTTCTTCCGATAGATCGCGTACGCGCAGAAGAGCCCGGCGAAGAGCAGGATCTCCGTGGCGAGGAAGAGCCACATCCCGAGCTTCCCGGAATCGAACTGCTGCTCGACCGTATCGTAGTGGTGCCCGAGGTATGACGGGTGATCGCTATGATCGGACAACTTGTCGTCTCCCTGGATCTACGCGGATCCTGATCGTCTCGTCCTGTCTCGAATCTGCCTCGGCCGCTCACCTGACCTGCATCGTCGGCCCCACGGTGAGCAACCCGTCGGTACCGCAACGCGCGGCACCGTTCCGCAAGAAGTCGCCTAGGTCGTGCTCTCTGCGCCGTGGAATCCGACCGCGTGACCGTGATCATCGACCCGACTCGGCCCGATGTAGTCGTAGTTCCCCGTCTCCGGGTTGTAGCGATTGACGGAGTAGTCGTACGGATAGTTCGCATCCGGCGTCTCATGGAAGTTGTGCTCGATCGGCGGAGATGCGGTCCGCCACTCGAGGGTCGCCGCTCCCCACGGATTCTCCACCGCGCGCTCACCGGCGACGAGGGAGTGGATGAGGTACCCGGCCGTGAGGAAGAAGCCCACCGCCATGATGTAGGAGCCCATGGTCGAGAACTGGTGGAGCGTCGCGAAGGTGTCGATGTAGTCGTAGTACCGACGCGGCATCCCCATGGTGCCCAGGATGAACTGGGTGAAGAACGTGAAGTTGAACCCGAGGAAGATGAGGAGGCACGCGATCCTCGCGAGGTTCTCGTTGTACATCCGCCCGAACATCTTTGGCCACCAGTGATGGATGCCGCCGAGGAAGGCGATGACCGTTCCTCCGAACATCACGTAGTGGAAGTGGGCCACGATGAAGTAGGTATCGTGGAGGTGGATGTCCGTGGCGAGCGCTCCGAGGAAGAGCCCGGTGAGCCCCCCGATCCCGAAGAGGAAGATGAAAGCGAGCGCGTAGAGCATCGGCGCGTTCAGCCGGATGTGTCCCCGGTAGAGGGTGGCGAGCCAGTTGAACGTCTTGACCGCCGACGGAATCGACACGCTGAAGGTGAGAGCCGAGAAGATCATGTTCCCCATCGGGGACATGGCCGTGAACATATGGTGGCCCCAGACGATGAAACTGAAGGCCGCGATCGCGACCGAGCTGAGGGCGATCGCGTGGTACCCGAAGATCGTCTTCCGGCTGTGGACCGAGATGAGCTCGGAGATCACGCCCATCGCGGGCAGGATCATGATGTAGACGGCCGGGTGCGAGTAGAACCAGAAGAAGTGCTGGTAGAGGAGCGGATCCCCACCCAGGGACGGGTCGAAGATTCCGACGCCCAGTGCGCGCTCCGCGACGAGCAGGAGAAGGGTGATTCCGAGCACTGGAGTCGCCAGCACCTGGATGATCGCCGTGGCGTAGAGGCCCCAGAGCATGAGCGGCATCCGCCACCAGGTCATTCCCGCCGGACGGAGCTTGTGGATCGTGACGACGAAGTTGAGCCCGGTGAAGATCGAGCTGAAGCCCAGGATGAAGACGCCCATGGTCATGTTGATGACCTGCGTACTCGTCTGCGTGCTGTAGGGCGTATAGAAGGTCCAACCCGTATCGACCGCACCGACCACCATCGAAACGATGGCGAAGACAGCGCCCGTGATCCAGAGGTACCAGCTCAGGAGGTTGAGCCGCGGGAACGCGACGTCCTTCGCTCCGAGCATGAGCGGGAGCACGAAGTTCCCGATCGCCGCCGGGATACCCGGGATGATGAAGAGGAAGATCATGATCGCGCCGTGGAGCGTGAAGAGCTGGTTGTAGGTATCCGCGTCCACGATCGTCTTTCCAGGCGTCAGGAGTTCGGTGCGCACCAGCAGCGCGAGCATCCCGCCGAGGAAGAACGCGAAGAGGATGGAGATCAAGTACATGACCCCGATCCGCTTGTGGTCCAGTGTGGTCAGCCACGACCAGATGCCAGGCTTGGCATTCAGGTAGTTCTTCTCTTCGGCGTGGCCGTCGTAAGTCGTGGTCGTCATGGTTGCCTCGTTACCTCGATCCTCGGGAATGCAGCTCGGAAACCCCTACTGCAGGCTCTTCATGTATGCGATCAGTGCGGCGATCCCGTCGTCCTTGATCCTCCCTTGGAAGGTAGGCATGACCGGATCGAAGCCAGCGACGATCTCCGCCTGGGGCTCGAGGATGGACTGACGGATGTAGTTCTCGTCCGCGACGATCGTACTCCCGTCCTTCATCTTCCTCTCCGAACCGAAGAGCCCGGCCCAGGTCGGACCGATCCCCGCGGCGCCCGTGGTGGAATGGCACTGCTGACATCCAAGCATACTGTAGAGCTTCAGCCCAGCCTCCTCCGGAGCCATCGTGGCGATCCAGTTGGCGGCTTCATCCATCCACGTCTCGAACTCGCCAGGCCCGTGGACCAAGACCTCGGTGATCATGGCCGAGTGCCCAGTTCCGCAGTACTCCGCGCAGAAGAGCGGGTACGTGCCAGGCTCGGTCGCGTCGAACCAGATCTTCGTGTACCGGCCGGGCATGACGTCGGTCTTGGCCCGGAACGCCGGGATGTACATCGCGTGGATGACGTCGGTCGACGTCATGACCAGAGTGACCGGGCGGTCGGACGGCACGTGGAGGATTTCGTCCACATACCCGTTCGGGTAGGTGAAGAGCCACTTCCACTTCTGACCGGTCACCTGGATCTCGTATGCATTGGCCGGCGGAACCGCCAGATCCATGTACCCCTTGAAGCCGAGCCAGAAGATCACGACCACGATCGCGAGTGGGATCGCCGTCCAGGTGATCTCGAGCGGGGTGTTGTGGTAGATGCGCGGGCCTTCGGCGTTCGGGTCCTTGACGCGATACTTCACGATGAACATCACCATGAGGATCACGATGAGGACGAAGAAGAAGACGCTGATCCAGAGGATGAGGTCGAAGAGCCAGTCGACATGAGCCGCGGAGGCAGAGGCCTGCGGAGGCATGTAGAAGGTCTTGTTGGCCGTCTGGGCCACCCCCATGAGTGCGAGTTGCGCGATCAGATCGAAAACCAGGTTCACAGCTCACCCCCAGCGGTGTCTACGCCCTTCGCCCGGTGCTCCCGGAGCCAGAACGTCCCAACGACCGCACCGAGAACGACCGCGGTGAGGAGCGCACCCACTCTCATGATGTTCATGACGACGGGGGTGTAGGCTCCAGCCTCGGCATCGTAGTGGAAACAGAAGAGGATGATCTGGTCGAGCGGGCTACCGATGCGGCCATCTGCCGCCTCGACCAGGGAATACTTGACCGTCTTGGGCTCGTAGACGACGCCGTAGAGATAGCGGGAAAGCCGCCCGTCCGGGGTGAGTACGAACGCCGCGGCCGCGTGCGAGTACTCCCCGGTCTCCGGTACGAACTCGTACCCGAAGCCCGTGGCCTCGGCGAGAGCATCGATCTGGAGTCGCTTGCCGGTGAGGAAGTGCCAACCGTTCGCCGCCTCGGGCCGCCCGTACTCTCGAAGGTAGTTCTGCTTCTTCGCCTTCGCCAGGCTCGGGGTCTCGAGCGGGTTGATGCTCACGGTCACGACCTCGAACTCGTCACCGATCGTCCAGTCCATGTCGCTGAGCCCGGCGACCATTCCGTTGAGCTGGAGCCCGCAGAGCATCGGGCACCCGTAGTAGTTCAGGGTCAGGAGGACGGGGCGCTCGCCGTCGAAGTAGTCCCCGAGCTTGATCTCCCGCCCATCCTCGTCGACGAACTCGAGATCGAGCGGAATCTTCTCGTCAACATGCTCGGTGATGCCGACGGTGTCGAGTTCCTCCGGAACATCTCCCGCGATCTGAGCGAGGACCGGGCGCGCCACGCTGCCCAGAGCTCCAAGCGCAAACGCCAACACAGCGAACCCACAGACCGCCACCCTGGCCCCGCGGAAGGCACGGGCAGCGCTGCGTTCGCTCGAAAGCGGGCGGAAGGGCCCCGCCCCGGTGTCCAGACTGCGTACGTTCATCAGTGTCCGTGCGTCCCGGTCTCGGGCACGGTCATCTCCCCAGTGGAGTGGGCTGCCCTGGAGGTACCCTTCAGTTCCGTGACCACCTTCTCCATCGCGACCTCGATCGGGATTCCGGCGACGCCGGCCTCCTGATCGACCCACTTGTAGCTGTTCATCGTCGCGAGCT
This sequence comes from Candidatus Eiseniibacteriota bacterium, assembly GCA_020633975.1. Taxonomy (GTDB): domain Bacteria; phylum Eisenbacteria; class RBG-16-71-46; order CAIMUX01; family CAIMUX01; genus JACKCR01. The sequence continues at coordinate 182,557 of JACKCR010000005.1, forward strand.
GGTCCGCCCGCGTCTGCATGAGCTGATCCGACACGGCCCCGTAGACCTTCCGCTGCAGTTCGTCCTGGTAGACCTGATTGTAGAGCGCCTGTAGCCCGACGATGATCGCGAGCGTCAACACCGCTCCGATGATGCCGATGACGGCGGTCCAGGCTCCGTTCGGATCTGCGCCTTCCTCGATGGCCATGAGAGAGATCTCCTACACGTTCTCGAATGCCAGGGAATCCGGAAGTCTCGGGTCCTTGGCTGGGATCATCGACTTGTTCTTGAGCGTCAGGGCGATGGTCGCGAAGTAGATCCCGCCGATACCCAGGAAGCAGGTCAGGTAGAGCGGATGCCACGGGATCCCGTTCGGGTTCGCGTTCGGAACGATCAGCCAGAAGAGATCGAACCAGTGCATCGCCAGCATCCAGATCGCCCAAACCACGAGCGTCATCCGCGTCTTCTTCACCCAGCGCGGCAGGAGCCCGAAGAACGGGATGATGAAGTGACCGATCAGCATCAGCCAGCTGATCGTCGCCCAACCGTTGTTCTGGCGGACGTAGAACCAACCGGTTTCTTCCGGGATGTTCGCGTACCAGATGAGGAAGTACTGCGAGAACCCGATGTAGGCCCAGAAGACGGTGAAGGCGAACATCCACTTCCCCATGTCGTGGAAGTGTTCCTTCGTGATCGTGTGCACGGCCCGCCCCTTCGACTGCGCGAAGATCACCATGAGAGGCAGGAATGCGAAGAAGGAGAAGAGGCTTCCCGCGAAGTAGTAGACCCCGAACATGGTGCTGAACCAGTGCGGCTCGAGCGACATGAAGTAGTCGAACGAAGCGAACGTCGTGGTGACCGCGAAAAGCAGAGTCACCGGTGCCGCGGTCTTCTCAAGGCCGAGCGTCGTCCCGACACTACCCGTCTCATCCTGCGAGACGGAACGACGGAAGAAATACTGGGACGCCGCGATCCAGACGACGAAGTAGATCGCGGTCCGGATGTAGAAGAAGTTCGTATTGAGGAACCCTTGCTTCGACTGAAGGAGCGCGTCGTGCGCCATCACTTCCGGATCCGCCCACGGGTAGAGCGTCTTGAGCCCGAGCGCGACCGGAATGAAGAAGATGAGCATGAGCCCGAGGTTCGTCGAAACGGCTTCGGCCAGCCGCCTCACGACGACGGACCACGTGGCGCCAGTCAGGTGCTGCGCCAAGACGAAGAAGAGCGCCCCGAGCGACATGGCCAAGAAGAAACCGAAGCTGACGAGCCAGGCGCTATAGAAGCGCTCGACGTTCCCCTGGCCGAAGCCGAGGAAGAAGCTCGCCGCGAGACCGAGGATTCCGATGACCAGGCCGATCCGGAAGACGCCGTCGGCGGCTCCGCCCAGGACCCAGTTGTCTTCTCCCGCTCCGTGGTGGTGCATCCGAAATCTCCCTAGCGAAGCGACGGCCGGACATCCGCCGGCACGTCCTCGAGAGTCGCGTTCTGACTCTTCTGCAAGGCCCTTACGTACGCCACGATCGCCCACCGGTCTGCCGGCTCGATCTGAGGTCCGTAGGCCGGCATGTTCCGAATCCCGTTCGTGATCGTGTTGAAGAGATGCCCGACCGGGCGGCTCAGGACGAGTTCCGTATGGAACGACGCAGGCGGCACCCACTTCGGTTCCTGGAGTTCCTGCGCCCGCACCGCCACGGTGCCCATGCCGCTGCCGTCCAGACCGTGACAAGGAGCGCAGTAGATGTCGTGGCGCTGCTTGCCGCGCGCCATCACGTCACGAGTGATCTCGAACGGGAACGTCGTCGCCCAGTCGTCGCCGATCGTGCCCAAGTAGAAGAACGTGTCTTCCCGAAGCTCACCTCTCGCCACGGTCCCTTCGACGGGCAAGCGCATGGCACGGTGGTCTTCGAAGATCGGATTCTCCTGCTGCGCCTTGTACTTGAACTGATGGTCCATATCCGGGATCAGATGGACCCGGGGCTGGCGGAACTGCGTCGACCGCGCCCGTGTGATGAGGAGCGCAGGGACCAGGGCCAGCGAGAGCAGCAGGACCAGTGTCGGAATCGCCCACCTCGGCATCAGTCCTCCAGAGCTTCCACTTCAGATCCCCCGAGGCCAGCAAGGAAGTCGGCCGTCTTCTTCGCGTCGAACTTGGGATCCGTCGCCTCGACGCTGATGAAGAAGCGGTCATCCGTCGCCCGTGCGAAACGCGCGCTGCTGAAGACGCCATGCCGCCACTGCGGCAGCTTGTTGAACGCGAGCATCCCGAAGACGGTGGTGAGCGCGCTGAAGAGCACCGTGAGTTCGAACATCACCGGGATGTTCGCCGGAATGCTCCAGAACGGCTTCCCGGAGATGATGTAGGGATAGTTGACCGCGTTCATCCACCACTGCATGAGGAGGGCGCCGCCAAGGCCGGTGAGACCACCGCCGAGAATGACGAGCGGTAGCTTCGTGTACCGGATCCCCATGGCCCGATCCATCCCGTGCACCGGGAACGGAGTGTGGGCGTCCCAGTTCGTGTAGCCCGCATCCCGCACTTTCTCGGCGGCATGGATGAGGCTATCGACGTTGTCGAACTCCACCAGGTAGCCGAAGAACGACGGCTTGTCGGTGGCGACTCTGTTCTCGGCCACGCTCATTGCTCTCGTCCCCTTCCGAGGGCGCCCGCAGGCTGGAGTGTCGGTCCCCCGAGGTCGGTGCCGCGGCGCTCGGCCGGGTCCGGACCGTGATGGGGGTGCGCCTCTGGCATCACGCCCTTGATCTCCGCCATCGCCATCATCGGAAGGAAGCGGATGAAGAGGAGGAAGAGCGTCATGAAGAGACCGAAGCTTCCGACGAAGGTGGCGATGTCCACCCAGGTCGGACGGTAGTAGGCCCAAGCCGCCGGCAAGAAGTCGCGGCTGAGCGAAGAGACCACGATCACGAACCGCTCGAACCACATCCCGATGTTCACGAAGATCGAGATAACGAACATCACGCCGATGTTCCGACGGGCCCAACGGAACCAGAAGATCTGCGGCGAGAGCACGTTGCAGCTCACCATCGTCCAGTAGCCCCAAGCGTAGGGGCCAAAGGCGCGGTTGATGAACGCGAACCGCTCATACGGGTTGCCGCCGTACCAAGCAATGAAGAACTCGATCGAGTAGGCGTAGCCGACCATCATTCCCGTCGCCAGGAGGATCCGGCACATGTTCTCGAGGTGCCGCATCGTCACGAGGTCTTGCATGCCGAAGATGGTCCGGCACGGGATCATGAGGGTCAGCACCATCGCGAACCCGGAGAAGATGGCGCCTGCGACGAAGTAGGGCGGGAAGATCGTGGTGTGCCAACCCGGCAGCTGTGACGTCGCGAAGTCGAAGCTAACCACCGAGTGCACAGAGAGAACGAGCGGCGTGGCGAGCGCGGCGAGGATCATGTACGCGACCTCGTAGCGATGCCAATGCCGATGCGACCCGCGCCAACCGAGGGCGAAGAATCCGTAGAGGACCCGACGGATCTTCGTCGTCGCCCGGTCACGGATCGTCGCGATGTCGGGGATGAGTCCGACGTACCAGAAGAGGAGCGAAACGGTGAAGTAGGTGCCGACCGCGAACACGTCCCAGAGAAGCGGCGAGCGGAAGTTCGGCCACATGTTCTGCGGGTAGGGCAGTGGGAAGAGCCACCAGGCGAGCCAGGGGCGTCCAACGTGGATCCCCGGGAAGACGAGGGCGCAGATGACCGCGAAAATCGTCATCGCTTCCGCGAACCGGTTGATCGAGGTACGCCAACGCTGCCGGAAGAGATAGAGGATGGCCGAGATGAGCGTACCGGCGTGGCCGATACCGACCCAGAAGACGAAGTTGATGATCGCGTATCCCCAGCCGACTGGGTTGTTCACACCCCAGACGCCAACGCCCTTGTAGAAGAGCCAACCGATCATCGCGCCGAGAAGGCCGAGCCCTCCGGCGGAGATGGTGAACGCGATGTACCAACCGATCGGCCACTTCCGCCGCTCGACCACGGAGCTGACCATCTCCGTGACGGCGTGGAAGTCCCGCCCGCCGATGACGAGCGGGGTCCGGCCCAGCTCGAGCTGAACGTCTCGATTCTCACTCATCGATCGATCCCGTCTCCCTTAACCGTGATGGGCGTCGTCGCCAGCGGCTCCGTGCCCCTCGTGAGTCGCGCTGAGTCCAGCGGCCGGATTGCGCAGCCGCTTCATGTACTTGAGCCTCGGCTTCGTGTGGAGCTCCGGGTCGAGCAACGCATACGTGCGATCGCTCTCCTCGAGCTTCCGGACCTCGGACTTCGGGTCGTTGAGGTCGCCGAAGACGATGGCCTGAGTCGGACACGCCTGCTGGCAGGCCGTGCGGATCTCGCCGTCCGCGATCGGACGCTTCTCGTTCTTGGCCACGATCTTCACCTGCTGGATCCGCTGGATGCAGAACGAGCACTTCTCCATCACTCCGCGAGCACGCATCGTGACGTCCGGGTTCGGCCGCATCTTCTCGAGGTCCGACATGCCGCCGTTGAAGTTGAAGAAGTTGAAGCGACGGACCTTGTAGGGGCAGTTGTTCGCGCAGTACCGCGTGCCGATGCAGCGGTTGTAGACCATGTCGTTCAGCCCTTCGTGGCTGTGGAGCGTGGCCGCAACCGGACAAACCTGCTCGCACGGAGCGTTCTCGCAATGCTGGCAGGCGACGGGCTGGAGTGCGACCTGCGGATCGTCCGGATCCCCACGGAAGTAGCGATCGATCCGGATCCAGTGCATCTCGCGGCCGTGCGACACTTCGGTCTTCCCGACCACCGGGATGTTGTTCTCGGACTGACACGCGATGACGCACGCATTGCAACCCGTGCACGCGTTGAGATCGACCGAGAGACCCCACTTGTGTCCGTTGTACTCGTGAGGATCCCAGAGAGGAAGCGCCGGCGGATGGTGGCCGTGCTCGGCGTGACCGCCGTGCATGTACTCGTCCACCGTGGCCTCTTGGATGAGTGAGGACAGACGCGCCTGAGTCGCCTTGAATCCCGCCTCGTCGATGGCGAAGTGATCCTGCGTGGCCGAGAACGGATAGTTCCCGCCAGTCTTCGAGATCTTCGCGACCGCGAGGTGGAGGTTCTCCGAGCCGCGGAGCGGGTAGGCGTCGAATCCAACGCCCGTCCCGACCTTGCCGGAGACGCGACGGCCGTAGCCGAGATGGAGCGTACCGGACTTGGCGGCCTGCCCCGGAGTCGTCCAGATCGGAACCTCGACGCTCCGGCCCTGGGCCTCGAGACGAACCATGTCGCCATCGGCCAGGCCCATCTCCTGCGCCATGCGCGGCCCGACGAGGAGCGCGTTGTCCCAGGTGAGCTTCGTGAATGTGTTCGGCAGCTCCTGGAGCCACCCGTTGTTCGCGAAACGGCCGTCGAAGACGCACGCATCCTGCGCCAACACGACTTCGATCTCGCCCGCTCCGGCCCGCGACTCGTGCGGCGTGAAGGATCCGAGAGCCGCGGCGAGAGACGCACCGTCGATCCCCGTATTCACAGACACAAGCGCCGAGTTCGAGACGATTCCGTCGTGGAGCGCCTTCTTCCACGTAGCCTCGAAACTCTCACCGCTCGGCCCACCGAACGCAGTCTGATACGTCTCGCGGACGAGGTCGTAGCCCTTGGGAAGCCCGCCCTGGAGAAGACACGCAACTACCTCGACCGGAGTCCGGCCGTCGAAGAGCGGGCGGATGAGCGGCTGGACGACGGAAACCGTTCCGTCCCAGGCCCGGGTGTCTCCCCAGCTCTCGAGATAGTGGGTCCGTGGCAAACGCCAGCGCGCCGCGGCGGTGGTTTCGTTCGCGTACATCGTCAGGTGCACCGACGTGTCGACCTGCCCGAGGGCAGCCGCGAAGTCCAGGTCTGCCGGAGCATCGAAGGCAGGGTTGCCCCCGAGAATGACGAGCGTCTCGACCCGACCGGCCTTCATCCGATCGACGAGCTCCCGGATCTGGACGGCGTGTGGTGCGTCGTTCCCGGCCGGATCCTCGGTGAAGGTCACCGTATGTCCGACATTGCCGAGCGCAGAGTTGATCGCGTGGGCGAGTGCGTGGGCCGCAGCCGTTTGACGCGCACCCACCACGACGAGCGATGCACCGCGGTGCGCGAGCAGATCCTGCGCGAGCTGCTTGACGAACGCCTGGTGCTTGTTGCCCTGACGGAAAGCGGCGACACGAGAGCGGACCGAGTCGATCGCGGATGCATCGATGCCGGGCGCTGCGAACAGCTCCGCTGCGAGTTCGCCCAAGACGGACTCGACTTCGGACGGCGCGACCGGAAGGCGATGATCCGCCATTCCGCCCGTTGGGCTCAGCGATGCTTCGACCGCGTACAGGCGGTTGAAACGCGCGTCGCCGTTGCCATGGCCGCCGTGCTCGCCGTGTCCACCGCCGGCCGGGGCCATGCGACGCCCCTCGACGAAGTCGAACGCGTACTGGACCGAGGCCGGATGGCTGACGAGGAAGTCTTCATCGAAGGAAGCGATCACCTGAGCACGGTCGAACCGGTAGTGAGGACGGAGCGGGCGACCGAAGGCCGCACGCGACCCCGCGCGCTCGTTGTCGCGCGTGATCGGCTCCCACTCGAACCAGGCAGATTCGGGAAGCTCGCTCTGAAGCTGGGAGCGAAGGCGACGCAGCGTCGGCGACGAACTCGCCTCGGAGAGCACCGCGAGCCCCTTCCCGCGACTCCCGCGATGCCGGGCCATCCGCCCTTCCATCGCGACCGAGAACTCGCTCCAGGAGCGCGCATACTCGCCGCTGCTGCCCTGCGCTTCCTTGAGGGTCTGCATCCGGTCCGGGTCGTACATCTCGAGAATGGACGCCTGCGAGAGCACGTCCGAGGTGCCCTGGCTCTCCGGATGAAGCGGATTTCCTTCGACCTTCACCGGACGGCCGTCGAAGCTCTTCACGAGGAGCCCACGGCCGACACCGGCCAGCTCCATTGCGGTCGCGTAGTAGACCGGGTTGCCCGGCATCCGGCCTTCCGGACGGTTCGTGAACGGAAGGATCTTCTCCTCGGGCCAACGTGGCCAACCTTCGGCGGGCTTGCAGCCCGTGATTCCTGCGAAGGCGAGCGAAGCGCCCATCACCTTGAGGAAGTCGCGCCGCGAATTCTCGGAGACCATGTCGGGCGTCGCGTTCGGGAATTCCCGTTTCACCGCCGCCGCGAACTCCGGAGTCTGGGCGTACTCCTCCAGGGAGCGCCAGTAGTCCTTACCGGTCGTCGTGTCGTTCCCGTTCTTCATCGATGACATGTGGAGCAATCCGTCGAAGGGTTGATGTTGTTCTCCTCGCGGAGCCGCTTGCCCAGGGTGATCTGATCCTCACCCGGCGCCCAATCCATGGTCGTGACGAATTCGACCGGCCGTAGATGTTTCTCGGGGGCGCGGTGGCAATCGAGACACCAGCCCATGCTGATCGGAGCTTCCTGCCAGACTTCTTCCATCTTGTCGACCCGCCCGTGACACGAGACGCAGCCGATACCACGCGTGACGTGGGCGCTGTGGTTGAAGTAGACGAAGTCCGGAAGGTTGTGCACCTTGAGCCACTCCACGGCCTCTCCGCTCGCGTAGCTCTCCCGCACCGGGAGGAGCTTCGGCGAATCCGGACGGATCGCTTGGTGGCAGTTCATGCACGTCGCGGTCGGAGGGATCGACGCGTGCGAACTCTTCTCGACCGTCGTGTGGCAGTACCGACAGTCCATCCCCAACTTGCCGACGTGAATCGCGTGGCTGTAGGGCACAGGCTGTTTCGGCATGTAGCCCTTCGTCCGGGTAGACGGCCACATGCCGTAGTACCCCATCGCAATCAGATAGGCTGGACCGCCGGCGAGGATCAGCAAGAGGAGAGGGCGAATGGCGTCGAGCCACTTGGGAAAGATGAATCGGCTCATCGACTCCTGTTTCTCGCTCCGTTCGGTGCATCGCCGATCTGGCACAAAGCCTCCCTTGAGGCGTCGTAGACCGGCGTCTGGAGATCTAGATAGTCACGTTCGTGCATGGATTCACAAACTGGGCATGCTATCGGGTCACCATCTGCACCGTCAAGGAGACCCCCCACGCTCCGGCAGGTGGTTTGTAGACCCCGCCCCCTCCCATGTCAACCAAGAACCGGTCTGGTGCCGACGCGCGAAGCAGTTATAAATAAAGAAGAAGCGGTCTACATTAGCGTGAGAACTGCGCGAAGATTAGAAGAAGTCGAGCAGGAGGTGAGCCGTAGGGGGATCCCCGTACGAACGAGGATCCGGTCCCGATCGGCCGAAACGGAAAGTAATCAGCGAACTCCGGGCGTCGCCTTCCCGTTGGGAACGGCACAGGCTCCCCCAACCCCGAGCTTCTTGAGGATGGTTTCCGCGGGACAGAACCCGGTGAAGGAAGATTGAAGTAGGTTCAGCCCAACGAAGGCGACCAAGAGATAAAACCCCGGGTGGACCCACCACCCGAGAGCAAGACCGGCGAGCACGAGCGTTCCAGCCAGTCGTCGAATCGCGGTTTCGACCGTCATTTACGAGATCCTCCGTCGTCATCCTGTTGCAACGGGCCGGAGCGGCCCACCCGTCCGGATAGATGCGACTTGGCGGGATTCGGCAACACGCGGCGTGAAACCAGCACTTCGGCCCTCCGCACAAGCTCCGCTCGTAGCGGGCTCAGTCTGCGAGGTTCGTGCCGTCGGCCAGATCGTCTAGCGGGGCCTCGTCCCAGCCGGGATCTGCAACCCGTTCTCCGCCTTCATGTTCGACCCGGTCTCGGAGGCCGTTCACGAGGGCCGTTCGCCGCGCAGGCGAAGGCTTGGGCGTGGGGACGACTGCGCCCAACCGCCGGACCCGTTCCAACGACTCTACGAACTCCTCGCATCGCTGGCACGCCTGGAAGTGGGAGTCTACGTCTTGGGCCAGGTCTTCTGGGAGCTCGCCATCGAGGTACTCGGACAGCCTGGCCGCGAGCGCCCGGCAGCTCTCGTCGTGCTGGTGGTCTCCATGATGATCGTGGCCGTGATGCCTGGAGTCGCTCATCGTCCCCCCTCCGCGGGTGCAAGGTGGGCCAAGTCCCGTCTGAGTGCCAGGCGGGCGCGGTGGAGTCTCATCTTCACGTTGCCTTCCTGGATCCCGAGCGCCTCGGCGGTCTCCCGGGTATCGAGCCCTTCGACGTCTCGTAACATCCAGACGAGCCGATAGTCCGGCGGTAACGCGGAAACCGCCTTCTCCAAAGCATCCGCGATCTCCCGGCGGTAGACCCCCTGCTCGGGATCGGCCAGATCCGGCAAGACCGGCCCCACCTCCATCGGCCCGTCCTGCGGGAGGAGGGCGTCGAGGTCCAAGGCCTCCGAGAGCGTCTTCTCCCGGGTCTTCCGGTGCGCACTCCGGCAATGGTTCGAAACGATCCGGAAGAGCCAAGTCCGGAGGGCCCCGGGATGGCGCAGATCGCGAATCCGCCGGTAGACGGTCAGGAGCGACTCCTGGAACACGTCCTCCGCATCCTCCGGCCTGCCGCACATCCGCATACCGAACCCGTAGACACGGTCCCCGAACCGCTCCACGAACCGATCGAACGCCCCCGGCTCGTCAGCTTGAACGGCGCGAAGGACCTCTTCGTCCATTTCGCGCGCGCTCGCGTCGACATCGGCCTCGTGTCCGTTCGTCGTCCCGTCCACGGCGTCCTCTGGCTCGACGACGCGATCTGACTTCGGCTCCGTCAAGAAACCCTCCGACCTCATCTAGTGTGTCCTCAGAACGAGGAAGACTGCCCATCCGATCCCGATCGCCAGCTTGAACGCGGTGGAGAGCACCTTCCCGAGGAACGCGCCCCAACCGGCGCGAAGGCCGGGATCCCGATCCTTACCCGTCGCGAGTTCCAGCGCAACCGCACCCGCCGCCGCCCCTACGAACGACCCGATGAGGGAGCCGATGAGCGGAATCCATGCGGTCCCAGCGATCGCTCCGAGGATCCCGCCTGCGAAGGCTCCGAGCATACCCCAACGGCTCGCCCCGAACTTCTGCGCAACGAGCGATCCAAGCACGGCCTCCACCACCTCGCCCAAGATCACGAAGACCGCAGCCACCACCAGGGCGATCCAGCCGACGGTCTGAAAGCCTGTGACGATCGCGACCACGAGCCCGGCACCGAGCAGGATGAAGTTTCCCCCCAGTCCGAGCGGAATGGCAAGGACGCCCGCAAGCAGGACGATGTCGAGGAGCACGAGCCATGCGATGTCGGCGAACGTCTGCAACAGGGCCTCCTACCCGGCAAGGGTCCGTCTACGTGGCAGAGATCAGCGCCGCGGACTCGCCGGTCGCGGAAACCATACCTCGACCTGATCGTCGTATTCGGATGCTCGACGGGACCAGTCGTGTCGAGCCATCGCCGAGCGGAGTTCCGCCCGGACCCTGGGGTCCAACTTCGTGGAGACGCGGGCGTGCAGCCGGTCGACGAGCTGGCCGAAGTCGTCGTAGAGCACGTCTTCGTGGAGGTGTTCCGGGATCAGCTCCGGATAGCTGAGGCGCCTCGGAAGGACCGGGGCCGCACCGCAGTAGACGGCTTCGCACACCGAGAGTCCGAAGAACTCGTGGATCGCCGTCGAGACGACCACGTCCGCGGCACGGAGAAGCGCTGCGTAGGTCTGTGAGTCCGCTTCTCCCCAATGGAGGATCCGTCCCTCGTGACGCGACTTCGCGGCGTCGAACTCCGGCGTGTGGGTCCTCGTGCAGGCGCCGCACACCGCGAGCCGGAACGGAACTCCGCGCTCCGCGAGCGCGTCGACCGCGCGGAAGAACGTCTCCGGATCCTTGTCGTACTCCCACCGGTGATTCCAGAGAACGAGGGGGACGAGGCGATCGTCGCCGGAGTCCGTTGCCGCGGGCCCCGGCTGCGCAGCGCCAAGCCGGGCGAAGTCAATGCCAAGCGGCAACACGGAGGACCGCGCGGCAATCCGATCGATCCAGGCCGGGTCCTTCTCGTCAGGGTAGTGATTCAGAAAGGCCGGCAGCGCGGCCAGAAACTCGTTCCGGTGGAACGACGAGTTGAAGGAGATCCGGTCCGCCGCGAGCATCGAGGAGACGTTGACCCATGCGTAGTGACGATCGCGTTCGCCCTTCTGGCGACGCATCGGGCCGGTTCCAGGATCGGTGGGGAGTGGATACGTCCACTGGTTCTCGTGCGCGTAGAGAAGCACCGGTACACCAGCAGTTCTCGTGCGAGTGAGCGCGAGAAACGTGGTCAGGTCGAGCATGTCGGTCGCCACGATGAGGTCGACGGCGTGGGAAGCGCTCGCCTCGGCGGCACGCCGATCGCCTCCTGCCTCGCCCGCGAACATCTCCATGTAGAGGTCGGCGAGTCGGACAGCGCCTCCGTGGAGGCGCCACTTCCAGAACTGATCGGGAAGCGAGAGGATCTCGATCCGATGCCGGCTGCGAGCGGCCCAGCCTTCGGCCCAGGCCCGATGGCTCCCTCCGTGATAGGGAGAGAGAAGGACGATCTGCATCCGTCCGTTGTACCGCAGACGCGACCCGCCCGCCACCTAGGGACTCGCAATCCGCGGGGAGAGATCCGTCAGGAGCTTCAGCTCTCCACCGCAGCTAGTGGTGGACCTCGATCCGGGTCACCTCTTCCCAGGGAATGTACTCGGCGTTCTCGTCGCTTCCGCCTACGAGAACCAGGATCCCGTCGTTGCTGTCACTGACATCCTGGCCGTCGGAGAGTGGCAGCGTTTCACCGTTGACGAGACGGACTCGGCATCGGCTGCTCCCTTGGGGTTCGATCTCGGCGACCAGATTGAAGGGAATGTTGAACTCGACGTCTCCGTAGGACCCGTTGAGGAACTCCCATCCTTCGTGCTCGTCCAGGTCGAAGAAGATCGTGCCACGCATCCCGTCGCGACCGGAGTAGACCGTCGCTTCGATCGGCCCGCCGCCGCGGTACGCACTGTATCCAAGGCCGCTACCCGTGGACTGGTCGAACACGACCTTGTCGAAGCCGTCCCAGTTCACTTCGACCTTCCCGTACCGCTCGTCCTCCACGAGGATTCCTCGGTTCGAGTCGTCGAAGTCCCGCGAACCATCCAGATCGAACGTGCGGCCGTCCAAGAGCTCTACGCGAGAGTGTCCACCGATCCTCTCGATCGAACGGATCTTCCCGAACTCGATCTCGAGATCTCCGTCCCGCGATTCGCCTTTCAGAGTGTCGGTAGAGAGACACTCCTGCTTGTCCCACTGGATGAACCCGGCGAACTTGCCGGCGTCCGTCTCGATGGTTCCATGGACGCGAGTTCCGACCGGCTCGACGGAGCTGGGAGTGGGACGGAATTCGATCGTGTCGATCCGGCGCCAGTGGAGGTCGATCTTCCCGACGCTCCCGTCCCACACGGTGATGGCGTTGCCGACGTCGTTGGCGTAGCCAGAGACCTCGTACTTGCTTCCACCCTTCATGTAGACGATCGCGTCTTCCTTGCCGGTGACCACGATCTTTTCGATGTCGCCGAAGCGGGTCGCGAACTGACGAGAGCCGCCCTTGTCGTCGTTCCACTCCATCTTGAATCCGAACATCTCGATCCGTCCCTTGCGCTCCTTGCGATCGCTCTTGGGAACGTGGTCGAACGCGGGCAGCTCCTGCTTCGCGGACTGGAAGAGGTCGTCCCAGAAGGACTCCTCCGTGCCCCAGCGCAGAAGTCCTTCGTAGGAATCTCCGGCCGTCGTGAGGATCCGACCGTAGAGGAAACCGTCGGCCTCCCCCGCTTCCGCGGGAACCGTCCCCACGAGCGTGCTGGCGAGAAGCAGCGTAAGGCCCCCGGCGATCCAACGAGAGTGTCGTCCTTGCATGTTCGTCTCCTTCCGGTCGCCGTCGCACCGCTGCTGCTCGTATCCGTCACTTCTGGGGTTCGCCTTCCCACCCGATTCGATCTTCGCCGCCACCTGCTCGCTGTTCCCGTTCAACTGCTGACCTCCCCTCGGCGCGCCGGGGTCGAAGGCTCGTCGTCCCGGGATCCAGTGTTGTCGACGTCGGTAGATCCCTCGGCGATGAACCGGTCGGCATCGACCTCTTGCATCACTTCGAGCATCTTGCGGTGGTAGCGCCGGTCCGCACGGAGAAGCTCCGTCGTCAGCTCCACGAACCGCTCGTCGTCCATGCCTGCTCTGTCTTCCCCGAGTCCGACTTGAATCGTGACTCCCGGCTGCGGCCGGAGCGCACTCGGCGGTGTGACGGTGGGAAGGTTGCCCCACAAGAGAAGTGTGAGCACCAGGACGGCCGCCGCGCTCATCGCCCACACCGGAACGGGGATCGGCCGGAGCCAACCGCGGTCGGCAGAGCGGGCGGGAGTCAGTCCGACGCGCTTCTGGATGCTCCGCCAGATCCGTCCGGGAAGCGTGCCGGGAAGCTCGGCCGAACGAACGACCTCTTCCATCCGCCGCATGTCGAGATAGGTCTTCCGGCACTCTGCGTCGGTCGAGAGCCGGTCGAGGATGGCGGTCCGCTCTTCCCGATCGAGCTCACCGTCGAGGAGCGCGGAAAGCTCCATCAGCATCTCGTCCTTCGGAGTCACCTGGTTTGGATTCATCAGTTCCAATCTCCGATCTGGATGCGCTCCATCAGATCGCCCAGTTCTTGCATCGCACGCTTGCGGGCGCGGAACACGTTCACCTTCACCTGAACCCGGCTCCATCCGAGCCGCTTCGCGATCTCCGAGTACGGTTCGTGCCGCAAGACGGCCGCCTCGAACGCCTGTCTCTCGGGCTTCGTCATCCGATCCATCGCGACTCCGAGTCGCTCTCTCAGCTCACGGACACGAACCCCGGACTCCGGAGTGACGCGGGAGACATCCTCGTCGATCCGCTGCGCCTCCGCCTCCGACAGGACCACTTGCCTCCGCCGGATCTGATCGATGAGCAGGTGACGTGCGGTCGTGAAGAGATAGCTCCTCGTCTTGGCTGGATCTCGGGGGCCTTCCGGTGCGCGGATGGCGCGAACGAAGGTCTCTTGCAGAAGGTCCTCGGCGTCGTCGCCGTCCGGAAGCCGTCTGCGAAGAAAGGACAGTATGGACGGGCCGTGCTCTCGGTAGGCAGCTTCCCAGAAGGGGCTGCGTTCAGTGATCGAACGCCGGTCCGTTTGCTCCACCGCCATCCCGCTCCCCGGATCCTCGGTTCAGATGGCTCGGGCACTTCGCCCGAACTCGCCAAGGTAGACCTGGGGGGAGGCTACGGGTTACAGCCCGTTTCGGCAAAAAAAGCGGGCGGGGAGAGGATCCGGGCGGATCGTCTCCCCGTCCGTCGTTGGAGGAACCTTCGCGCGCACGCAGGGGGATACGTTCTCACGCGAATCCTGCCGGATCCTCCTAGTAGGGCTCGACTCGACAACCAATCACACAACCAAGAACCATTCGCAAAGCTCACCAATGAAGAAACGGAGGCGGAGGGAAGGAGACTTCGGTCCAGAGCCCCTGAGGAGGTTCGCAACCCATGTCTACCTTGGAAGTCCGAGCGACCGTGCTGCCCTACGGTTTCGGACTGAACCCTGGCTCGGTCCCCCTCCCTCCAAGAAGCAGATCCGGACCCACTCATTCCAGATCTCGCTTCCTTCTGGCAGTGATGTATACGAAAGCGACGTGCCGGGGTTCCCGCGCGGCAGGAGGAATCTTGTTTCCCCCCGGAAAAACAGGGGTTACGGCGTCATGCTCCGCCGGCAATGCCGTGCGCGGGCAACGGGTCAATGGGAAGGATTCGGACCATCGGTAGCGTCACGACCCTCGCGCCTCCGGCAAGTCCCTGCGCGAATTGACGCAACGGGTGGCACCGCCGGTACCACCTATTGGCGGGTCCGTTCGCTCACCCGGCTGCGAAGATCTGGACTTCGCGCGCGATCGTGTCCGCGATCTCGATCGCGGTCTCCAGATCCTCGTGACGGAGCGTGATCCACCCGTCGGAAAGGAGAGTGTGCTTCCAGTTCCGTCGGGGGGTGCCGACCGGAAGCAGGTCGACTCCGACGAGGTGTTCGCCGTACTTCGCCCGGATCTCGTCCAGCCCTTCGATCCGCGTGATCCGTCCCTGACCGCGTGCTCGCTTGAAGATGACGATAGCGTTGTGGCTCCGCACCAATGGCGAAGAGAGCTTGCCCTGGAGGATTGCCTCCGCCCACGCCCGATACGGATCCCCGCCCGTCGCCTGCGCCATGATGTCGACGCTGCGAGCGCCAGGCGGCCGACAGGCGATCTCGCCGAAGACAGCCTCACCGCCAGGAGTGAGGAACCACTCCATGTGCGTGAACCCCTCCTCGAAGCCGAGCGCGCGCAGGACGTTTCGGCCCATCTCGCGCGCCTTCCGGGCGGGCTCGCTCTCGAGATCACGGAGCGCCACCGTCTGCGGACTGATCCACTCCTCCGTCCGGGCGATCAGGACTTCGGGCCGGTACCAGGAGACGTTCTCGAAGAGCACGTCTCCCTTGGCGCAGATCGTGTCGTAGGTGTACTCCTGGCCGAGGATGAACTCCTCGACACTCACTTCCTCGACGTGGCGCAGCTTCTCCAGGACCGTCGGGAGGTCGTCCGCTCGGTCCACTCGGTGCGTGTCGAGGCTTCCCGCCCCCGCAATCGGCTTGATGATGACCGGGTACCCGATCCGCTCCGCTTGCTCCCTAACCTCGGACTCGGTCCGGGCACGGTCGTGCTTCGGCGTCCGGATCCCCGCCGCATCGAGAATCGACTTCATCCGCCCCTTGTCTCGGAACGGCGTGGTCTTCTCCACGTTCATGCCAGGAAGCCCGAGCGCTTCCCGAACCCGGGCCGCGAGGAGCACGCCCGGCTCCCACAAGCACTCGACCCGATCGAGCGACGCACCGTCCGCCCGCCCCACGGCTGCACGGACGACCTCGTCCTCGTCCCAGATCGAAGGCACGGACCAGAAGTCGGTGAGTCGGCTTGCGACGTCGTCCGGAAGGCTCTCCCGGGTGCCCTCGCCGAGCCCGATGACCTCCGCCCCTGCATCGAGGAGCGCGCGGGCAAAGAGCGGCATCTCGGCTGGAAACGCAGGTGCGATGAGGAGGATGCGCGTCATCCGAGCTCCACTTTGATCGTACGGATCACTTCCGACAGAGCCTTCTCGACCACGTGCGTGTCCGGGTGGCGGAGGATGACGTAGCCGTCCCCTTCGTAACCGGCAGCAGGAGATTGACCGATACGCGGCAGCTTCGCCTCGACGACGAGCTCGCCGATCGCCTTCTGCGCCTCCTCCAGCCCTTGGATCCGGACCACCTTCCCCGTCCCCTGCCCGCGGAGGAAGGCGGCGCCACACGCGAATTTCCGCTCTGGCGGATCGAAGGAGTCGGTGGCGAGGAGCCGCGGCCAGGCGCGATAGAAGTCGAGGTCGTGTGCGTAGCTGATCAGCGTGACGAACTGGGCGCCGGGCGGACGTGCTGCGACCTCGGAGATGGCGACGGAACCGTCAGCGCGACGGAACCACTCCATGTGGGTGAGCGCGGTGCCAACCCCCATCGCCTGGAGCGCAGCCCGAGCCGCGTGCCGAACGTCGCGGTACTCCGGCCCGTCCACTTCGCGCGGGAGCACGACGCACCACTGGATCCACGGGTTCTCGACCACTTCGAGCGGGGTCGGGTAGTACTTCGAGATCGAGTACCAAACGAGCTCTCCTCGGATGCAGATGCTGTCGAAGGAGTGCTCGCGTCCGGTCAGGAACTGCTCGAACAAGGTCGGATCGTCCGGACGGGGCTGGAACGCCTGCAGGTACTCGCGAAGCTGCTCTGCGCTCTCGAGACGGAACGTGTTCCGCGCGCCGGCTCCCGCCGGAGGCTTCACCACGACTGGGAAGCCGACGGCTTCGACGAACTTCGCCGCCTCGGCCGCGTCACGGATCAGCGCGTGCTTCGCGCAGGGAACTCCGGCCGACTCGAACACGCGCTTCATTCGGGACTTGTCGCGGAAGTTGTGAGCGGCCTCCACGGTCATGCCATAGACGCCGAGCCGCTGCCGTACCTCGGCAAGGGGAACCTGCAGCTGCTCGAGCGCGCCGAGGATCCGATGAGGCTTGCCGAAGCGCGGGATCAACTCCTCCACCGCCTGGCTCAGCTGCTCGGCATCGAGCGCGTCCTCGACCTGGCGATGCGCGGCGAGCGCGTCCCGGATGTCCTGGGGCACTGCGAGGGCGGGCTGTTGGCTGATCAGCGTGAGCTTCGCTCCCGGTAGCGCCGTCGCCCCCTTCACGAAACGGAGCGTCGTGTCCATGAGGAACGGCGCGACGAAGACAACGTGCACGGACACCTCCCGGCCTTCAGCGAGCGAAAAGGACGACCTTCTCTCCCACTGCGTCTGCGATGCGAAGAGTGGTCTCCAGATCCGGATGCCTCAGCATCACGAACCCATCGGAAACCAACGTGGCCCGCCAATCCCTGCGCGGCGCACCGATCGGGAGCAGGTTCTCCCAAACGATGGCGTCCTTGTATTCCTCCAAGGTCTCCACACCGGTGACCCTCTGGATCCGGCCGCGACCGCGGGCTCGCTTGTAGACGGTCGCGACGTTGTACTTCCGCTCCGCCGAAACGCCGACTTCCTGCCCCGTGACCGCCCGGGCCCAGCCGTCGAAGACGTCGATGTCGCCAACGTAGTTCATCTGATCGACCTGGTGAGCACCCGGTGGCCGGGCCCCGATCTCCCCGAAGACGACCTCGCCATCTGCGGTCCGGTACCACTCCATGTGCGTGAACCCATGCTCGAACTCGAGCGCCTTCAGCACCGCATGACCCATCGCAATGCCGTCCGCGAGATGCTCGGCCTCCAGGTCCCGCAGCGCGATCACCTGAGGACTCACCCACTCCTCGTTCCGGGCGACGAGAGGACGCGGACGGTACCAGGCGATGTTCTCGTACGCGGGGACGCCGTCCACCGACACCGTGTCGTAGGTGTACTCCTCGCCGTCCACGAACTCTTCGACACTCACCACCGGCACGTGACCGATCCCGGTGAGGACGGTCCGCATCTCCTTGTCGTCCCGCACCCGATGCGTGTCTTGAGACCCGGCGCCCGCGATCGGCTTCACGATGAGCGGAAAGCCGATCTCTTCGACGGCCTTCCAGACTTCCGAGACGGCGGCGCAACGGCGGTGCTTCGGCGTCCGGATCCCGGCTGCGTCGAGGACCCGTTTCATCTCCTCCTTGTCCCGAAAGGGCACCGTCTGGTCGACGGTGAGTCCGGGCACTCCGAGGTCCTGGCGAAGACGCGCCGCGACGAGCATCCCGGGCTCCCACAGGCACTCGACCCGGCCGATCTCGCGGCCGCGGACCCAACCCGCGACGGAACGGACGAGCGCATCCTCGTCCCAGAGCGACTCGACCTGGAGGTAGTCGGAGAGGGCGGCACGGACTTCCGGTGGTAGCGAACCCGTCGGCGAGTCCCCGATTCCGAGGACGCGCGCACCGGACGCAGCGAGCGCGCGGGTGAAGTACGGCATCTCCGGAGGGTAGCCGGGCGAGAGAAGGAGCACATTCATGTCGAGACTCATCGAGTGGACCCCGCCACGGGCTGTACCGGCGTCCCACGATCGGGGCGCGGGCCGTTGGAACGACGCCCTACTCTACCAGATCCTGTCGCTTCCTCGAGTACCGTCTACTAGACTTCTTTCCCATGGAACGTCTACGCATCTGTTTCGTCTCGTCCGAGTACGCCCCTCTCGCCAAAACGGGCGGGCTCGCCGACGTATCGGCCGCACTCACACGCTATCTCCACTCCGCGGGCCACGACGTCCGCGCCTTCCTGCCGCTCTACCGACGGGTCGATGACGGGAAGAGGAAGCTCCAACCCGTCGAGTTCCTCCAGGGCATCGAGGTCCAGATCGGGCAGTCGACCCATCGGTTCTCGATCTACAAGACCACGGTTCCGGGTTCGGACCTCGAGATCAACCTCGTCCACTGTCCGAGCCTCTTCGGCCGCGAGGACATCTACACTCAGGACGCAGACGAACACCTGCGCTTCCTTCTTCTCTCCCACGCCGCCATCATCTCGTGCCAGCGGATGGGCTTCTCTCCGCAGATCGTTCACTGCAACGACTGGCAGACGGGGATGATCCCGCTGCTCTTCCGCACCGTCTATCGCTGGGATCAGCTCTTCGACCACGTCCGAACCGTGATGACCATCCACAACATCGGCTACCAGGGGATCTTCGGACCGAACATCGTCCCGGACCTGGAGCTCGCGAACGACACCTACCTCCTCCACCAGGAAGACCTGAACAAGGGACAGGTCGGCTTCCTCAAGACCGGACTCCTCTACGCGGACGGGCTCACGACCGTGAGCCCGACCTACGCGAAGGAGATCCAGACCGAAGAGCACGGGATGGGGATGGAGGAGATCCTACGGGTGCGGAAGGAGCGGCTCGTCGGCCTCCTCAACGGCGTCGACTACGAAGAGTGGGATCCGGCGCACGACCCCCTCATCCCCCACTCGTACTCGCTGGAGGACCCGTCGGGCAAGGCGAAGAACCGAGAGGCTCTGCTCCGCGGAGTTGGACTTCCTGGATCGCCGACCGCACCGGTCATCGGAATGGTCACGCGGCTCACGGCGCAGAAGGGGCTCGATCTCGTCGAGAAAGTGCTGCCGGAGATCCTTCGCGAACGAGACATGCGTCTCGTCGTTCTGGGAAGTGGAGAACCGCGATACGAGGAGTTCTTCCTCCGCATGCGCCGCACCTTCCCGGGGAAGGTCCACTTCCACAACGGTTTCAGCAACGATCTGGCCCATCTCATCGAGGCAGGATCGGACGCGTTCCTCATGCCGTCCAAGTACGAGCCTTGCGGGCTCAATCAGATGTACAGTCTCCGCTACGGGACCGTGCCGATCGTGAGGAAGACCGGCGGACTCGCCGATACCGTCGATCTCTACGATCCCGAAACGGGTGAGGGGACGGGAGTCGTCTTCGAGCACTACAATACGGCCGGACTTCGTTGGGCCATCCTCGCCACGCTCGACCTCTACCGGAACAAGGCGGTGTGGGAAAAGATCGTGAAGAGCGGAATGGAAAAGGACTTCTCCTGGGAGAAGCAGGGCGCGCTCTACGTCGAGCTCTATCGGAGGCTGATCGCCTCCCCGAGGTACTAGCAATGCACGTCATCTTCGTCGAACCGGCGTTTCCTTCCAACCAGCGGGAGTTTCCGCGTGCCCTCCACGCGGTCGGCGCCCGCATCACTGGAATCGGAGAAGCGCCATACGATGCCCTCGACCCCGAACTGAAGAGTTGGCTCCATGGCTACGAACAAGTTCGGTCCGTCGTGCACGAGCCGTCCGTACTCGAAGCCGTTCAGCGAGTACAGCAGCGCGAATGGGTCGACCGCCTCGAGGCAACGGTCGAAGCACACATCCTGCCCGTCGCTCATGTTCGCGAGCAGTGCGGGATCCCGGGGACGAGCGTCCGCACCGCGTTTCTCTGTCGCGACAAGGTCGCGATGAAGGAAGCGCTTCGGGCCGCCGGCATCCCCTGTGCCCAGTCCGCCTCGGCGGAAGAGGAGTCTCAAGTCCGGGACTTCGTCGCACAGGTGGGCTACCCGATCATCCTCAAGCCCCGCGGAGGCGCGGGTGCGTCAGGGACCTATCGAGTGGCGAGCGACGGCGAGCTCACTCACGCCCTCGCGGAGATCGGTCTCGGGAACGGACAGTCGATCGCGCTCGAAGAGTTCATCGAAGGACACGAGGGGTTCTACGACACGCTCACGGTGAACGGGAAGGTTCATCACGACTTCGCAACGCACTACTACCCGAACGTGCTCGAAGCGATGCGGACCCGCTCGGTCTCTCCCTACTTCATCACCACGAACCGGCTCGACTCCTCGGGCTACAACGAGGTGAAGGAGATGGGGCGGAAGGTCATCGAGGCTCTCGGGATCGGAACCTCGGCCACCCACATGGAGTGGTTCTTCGGCCCCAAGGGGCTCAAGTTCTCCGAGATCGGTTGCCGTCCGCCGGGAGTCGGCGCTTGGGACGTCTACTCCGCAGCGAACGACTTCGACATCTACCGGGACTGGGCTCTCGCGGTTACGGAAGGGCGCACGGACCAGACGCCATCCCGCGGATACTCCTGTGCCATGATCGCACTCCGTCCGGACCAGGAAGGCCAGATCGTCGCCTACGAAGGTGTCGACGAGATCCTCTCGCGGTACGCGAACAACATCGTCGCCCATCGATTCCCGCCGCAGGGTTCCCGCACCGGAGGCGTCGAGGGCGGCTACATGGCCAACGCCTGGCTTCGTGTCCGTCATCCGGACTACGACGAGCTCCGCAAGATCCTGGCCGTGATCTCGAACACGATCCGAATCTACGCGCGGTGAGATAGCGTGACCTTCGTCACGCCCGAAGGTCGATGTGGGGTGGGCTCGTGAGTGACGATCTACCCCACACCGATGTCTGTCTCAACTGCGGCGCATCGGGGACCGGAAGGTACTGCCCAGAGTGCGGCCAAGAGAGCGTCAGCACCTTGGTCTCGTTCCGTACTCTTCTCGGGCAGTTCCTCGACGACTTCTTCTCCCTCGACTCGACCTTCCTCCGCAGCTTCGGGCTCCTCGTCGCGAAGCCGGGAGAGCTCACGCTCCAGTACTCGCGAGGGCGCCGGAAGAGGTACGCATCACCGATCCGGATCTACCTCATCTCCAGCGTCACCTTCTTCCTCGTCGTCTCCCTCCTGATCGGGTGGAAGACGCGGCCGACGGGCACCGCCGAAGGACGCGGCAGCGCGTCGCTGGAAGAAGCCGCGGGCGGCACCGTGTCATTGGAGGAAGCCAGCGGCGGCGCGGCACCGCGCGAGGCCAGGCGGTCCTCCAACCCGGCAGACTGGACCCGCTGGATCCCTCTGCCCGACTCGGTCGCGATTGCAGTCGACCAAGAGTTCGCATCGCTCGGAGCGGACGCCTACCTCGTCGACAACTGGAACCTTCGGGCCATCAGCGATGGAGACACGGTGGAGGTCCCGACCTGGATGGCGCTCCGCCTCTCTCTCCCCTCACTTCCGGACTCCGTCAAGGAGCAGCTAGCGGCCATCGATCCGAACGACGTCGAGGTCGACGGAGCGGACGATGGGAAGATGAACGTCTCGATGTTCGGCAAGAAGCAGAGGGTCGACCAGAAGGAGTTCTTCGCGGAGGTCTACGCGCTGACTCCCAAGATGCTCTTCGTCCTCTTCCCGGTCTTCGCGTTCCTGCTCCACCTCATCTACCTGAGGCGGAAGAGGTACTACGTGGAGCACCTCGTGTTCTCCCTCCACTGCCACGCGTTCCTCTTCTTCGTGGCGACGCTGGCCGCGTTGAGCCAGCATCCGAAGGTGATCCTCGCCGCCTTGCCGATCATCGCGATCTACGTCTACTTGGCGATGCGGAGGTTCTACGGGCAAGGCTGGTTCAAGACACTGCTCAAGTTCTTCATCCTCTCGGGAGGCTACTTCTTTCTGATGCTGGTCGTAGCCATCCTGACGTTCGTCACGTCCGTCTGGGTAATCACCGCGTTCAAGGGATGATGTCGAGGTCGAACTTCCGCGCGCGGTACCGCATCGTCTTGTAGGAGATGCCGAGCGACCGCGCCGCCTCGCTCAGGTTGCCACCCGACCGACGGATCGCTTCCTCGAGCAGTCTTCGTTCGACGTCGAACAGGGAAATCGGCCCGCCGTCCAGGAGCGACTCGGGAGCCGTGAACGACGTGTCGCTCACCTCTGACGTAGAGACATCGGCTGCCATCGAGTCGGCGCCGTCGCCTGCGTCGCGAGTGGCCGGCGGCGAGGCCGAGGACGGCAAAGGGGAAGGCGACATGCGACGGACGGACGGTGGCAGGTCCTCGAGGCCGAGCGGCTCGCCGTCCGAGAGTGCGACCATCTTCTCCATCATGTGCTCGAGTTCGCGCACGTTCCCGGGGAAGTCGTAGGAACGGAGGAACGAAAGGAGTTCGGGCGCGAGGTCGGGAGCCGGCATTCCGAACCGCGCGGCGGCGCGGTCGCGGAAGCTCTCGGCCAGAAGCACGATGTCGTCGCCCCGATCCCGGAGTGCCGGAATCCAGAGTTCGTGAACGTTGAGCCGATGGTAGAGATCCTCGCGGAACGTTCCCTCGGCGATCCGTGCGGGAAGGTCCCGGTTCGTGGCGGCCACGATCCTCACCTCGACTCTACGCGGCTTGTGCGAGCCGACGCGTTCGACCATCCGGTCCTGGAGGACACGGAGCAACTTCGCCTGGAGCGGAAGCGGCATCGCGCTGATCTCGTCGAGAAAGAGGGTTCCCCCATCTGCCTGCTCGAATCGGCCTGCCCGCTCGCTCGTCGCGTGGGTGAACGCACCTTTCTCGTGACCGAAGAGCTCGCTCTCGGCGAGCCCCTCGGGAATCGCCGCGCAGTTGACGGGAACGAACGGCCCCGCAGCCCGCACGCCGGCGTAGTGAAGGGCGCGTGCCACGAGTTCCTTCCCCGTACCGCTCTCTCCCGCGAGGAGCACGTCTCCTTCCAGGCCCGCGATCCGCTCGATCTTGCGGAACAGCTTCTGCATCACGGCAGACTCGCCCAAGATGCGCGGCCCGGCCTGCGCCGAGAGTTCACGTCGGAGCCGTTCGTTCTCTCGCACGAGGGAATCCCGCTCCGCGACCCGCCGGACCCGCTGCACGAGTTCGTCCTTCTCGAACGGCTTCTGCAAGTAGTCGAACGCCCCGTGCTTCATCGCGGCGACGGCCGACGAGACGGATCCGTATGCCGTCATGAGAAGGACGGGAAGGTCGGGGAAGCGCTCCTTCACCTGGGCGAGCAGTTCGAGCCCGTCCATTTCTGGCATCCGAAGATCGGTCAGAACGAGGCCAGGCACGACGGCGTTCAGAGCAGCGAGTGCGTCCTTCGCCGAAGCGAACGCGTGTACCTCGTATCCCTCGTCACTCAAGATGTCGACAAGGATCTCGCGTTGGGCCGTCTCGTCGTCGACGACGAAGAGGGTGAGACGTCCGGGCCTCTTCGTCCTAGGGTCCTGCTTGGAGCTGGCCGATGTCGAGCTGCCGCCGTCCGCCTTGGTCATGCCCTCGCTCCTCCTGCCGATGGGGACCGGTCACTCTCGCCCTCGGCTGGAAGTCGAACCTCGAAAGCGGCACCGGGATCCGAGTCGAGCACGTTGACAGTACCGCCATGTCGTTCGATCACGGCGCGGACGATGCTGAGTCCGAGGCCCGTCCCCGCCTCCCGACCGGAGTAGAACGGTTCCCAGATCCGCGCCCGGTCTTCCCGGGAGATCCCAGGCCCTTCGTCCCGCACCACGACGACGAACGTGGGCGCGCCGGCGTGCTCGGACGCACTCGGTCGCGACTCGACGCCACGCTCGACGTGTTGCTCGGCACCGGCCTCGGCGCGTTGCTCGACGCCGTGGTCGGCACGTTGGTCGGCGCCACGGTCGGCGTGTTGCTCGACGCGGCCTTCCACGCGTGCTTCCACCCGGATGGTACCGCGTTCCGGCGATGCCGCGAGCGCGTTCGAGAGGAGGTTGTTCCACACGGCGGGAAGCCGTGTCGGGTCTGCGAGCAGGCGAACCTCGCCCGGAGAAGCGAACGCGATCGACACGGAGCGTTGCGCGGCCTCCCGACGAAACAGGTCGATGGACGCTTCGAGAGAGGCCGCGCCGTCGATCTCGATCCGGGACAGTGTTTCTTCCCGTGCGAGGTCTAGAAACGCGCTGACGAGCCGCTCGAGCCGCTTCACTTCGTTCGAGACGAGCTGGTAGTAACGCTCGAGCTGAGCCTCGGTAGCGGACGAATCGTCGGCGCCGCGAAGCGCTACGTCGCGCATCTGGAGCGCGGTGAGCTGGATCGCGTTGAGCGGGTTCCGGATCTCATGAGCCACTCCGGCTGCAAGCCGGCCGACGGAGGCGAGTCGCTCCGCCTCGCCCAACCTGGACTCGACCTCACGAGACTCGCGCAGACGATCGACCATCTCGTTGAACGATCCGGTGAGGCGACCGATCTCGTCCCCTCGCCTCGGCTCGACGTGGACGGATAGGTCTCCTTCCTCGACCTTGCGGAACGAAGCCTGCAGCGCCCGGATCGGACGAGTGAACTGACCGGCGACGAGGAATGCTCCGAGCACTCCGACTCCGAGCACGGTACCGAGCCAGAGCAACCCTCGCTTCCGCTGATTCTCCAGTTCCGCCTGGATCGCATCGAGTGGGTACCGCACCTGCACCGCGAGGAAGGAGTCCGAGTCCGCGCCCAGCAGAGGCAGGTTGACGACGACGTCGTTCCCGTTGCTGCCGTCCACCCGACCCGCGAAGCTCGCTCCCGCGTGGACGAGCATCTTCGAACGCTTGCCCCCGGCCGCGCTCCCCGCATCCATTGGTCGCGACGAGCCGCCCGATTCTCGGTCGCGATCCAACTCGACGAGGAGCGACTCGACGTTGGCGCACTGGAACGAGTCCGTCTCGAACGTACTGCGGACGATGACCCGATGCTCCTCTCCGGAGTAGGCCTCGACGACGATCGAGTCGCGGCCGGACGTCCGGAAGGGACGAGGTGGCAAAGGCAGGCCGTCCGGTGGGCCCACGAGAACGGACTCGTCGATCGACTGGATCCACTCGAGCCGCATCGACTCGATCCGGCCGTCTCCACCTTCACTTCCATGCGAGGTCGAATCGGCCCAGACGAAGACGGTCACTTGAGCGTCCCTGGAGAACGCATCGTCGCCGGAGATCCGGTGCAGGATCTGCGAGAGATCCTCTTCGCGTGGACGAAGAGACAGGTCGTGCAGCTCATCGACGAAGAGCGCGGTCGTCCGATCGAGGCCGGAGCCTAGCTCGGCCAACCGCGACATGGTCTCCCTCCGGTCCCGCTCGAGCAGCAGGTACTGCAACACGAGCACGGCACCGAGGATCACGACCATCATCACCGTGAGCCGAACCTTGAGAGTCATCGCGAACTACCTCTTGTCACCGTTGCCCAGCACACCGCTAGCTCTCCGGCACCACCTCGAGACGGTGGACGAACGGATAGTCGTCATCGTCGTGAGTCAGCCCGTAGAGCGCACCGTCCTCACCGATCGTGAGCCAGGCGTACCTCTCCATGTCGAACCGGCGAAGATACTGACCTCCGAGACTCCACTCGTCGACGACCATCCTATCACCGTCGTTCTCGGCCGTGATCACCCAGACCCGCTCGTCCGGCCAAACCAGGAGCCCACGGATATCCGGCACGTGCTTCGGGATCATGTCCTGTAGATCGGACAGATCGAAGTGCATCTCCTGACCGTCGCCTTGATCGGAGCTCCACGTCTCGGTGTCGGCCGTGCCCCCGGCACCACCTCCGTCATCCCGACTCATGATCATGACGACCTGTGTTCCTTCTCCGTCCCCCTCACGCGGAGCCGGCATCTCCAGAGCCTGTCGTTCGAAGGGACGCGACCAGCGGAGCTTGGGATCCGCGGACTCGAAGACGGTCACCTCGTACTCCGCACGCCCTGCTTGGACGAACTCCCGATCCTTCGTCGCGATGAGGCGCGTTCCCACGGTCTGGAACGGGGTCTCGATGTTGACTTCCCGCTCCACGGCCTGGGGCGCGCTGTAGCCGTAGTCGAAGACGATCTTGCCGTCCGGCCCGTACGCGACGAGCTCGTACCGGTTCGAGATGGAACAGACGAGGTAGCCGTCGTCGGTGAGTTCGATGTCGTTGACCGCACCCGAGATGAGTTGGTCCCGGAGCAGCGTTCCGTCCGGCCCGAAGATCGAGACCCGCTGGTTCCCGACATCTTGAACCGCAACCTCGCCCTTCGCGTTCACCGCGATCTGCCGGGGAAGGTTGAACTCGCCAGGTCCCTTTCCCTCACTTCCGAACGAACGCAGGAACGTACCGTCTGGGCTGAAGACTTGGACGCGGGAGTTGCCGTTGTCGAGCACATAGAGCCGGCCCGCCGAGTCGGAATCGAAGGTCACTCCGCCGACCTTCTCGTAGAACTGCGCGGCGTCGGGTGCGTCCGGACCACCGATGCTCCAGACGGAGCGGACCTCGTACCCACCCTGCATCGTCGGCTTCTCCGCTTGGATCTGCGAGGGTCCCGCTGCGTGAGCAGCTCCCGCGGGCTGGCTGAACGTGAGGCACGCCGCGAGGGCGATCGGGGGACCGAGAGCCACGCAGGCCCTCAGAACTGTTTGTTTGTCGAGATTCATCTGGGTTTCTCCTCTTCGGCCGGACTTTGCCGGGCGAGGGTTGGATGCAGGACCAGCAGTCATCTAGTGCCCGGGTTCCTCTCGGAGCGCGAGCGGGATCGGAATGAACGGCGTTCGTCGTGCACGGGAGCGCACCCGAACGAACAAGGTGAACAGGACCGGGACTATCCAGAGGGTCACGATGGCGGACGCGATGAGCCCGGCGGATGCGGAGAGCGCGAGAGAGCGCCAGGCGTCGCCTGCTCCCGCTTCCGCGGCGACCGTCAGGGGAACGAGCCCCGCGACACTCGTCGCCGTCGTGAGCAGAATCGGCCGGAGCCGTTCCCGAGCCGCTCGGCGTGCAGCGTCTCCTGGCGCGAGACCGTGGCGGTGGAGCCGTCCCGCGCGATGGACCAACAGCAGTGCGCTGTTGATTGCGATCCCGGCCAGCAGGACGAGGCCGATGTATGCCGTGCGGTCGAAAGGATCACCGGTCGCCCAGAAGAGGAGCACGATCCCGGTGAACGAAAGCGGCACGGAGAGAAGTGCGACGAACGGTAGGACCAGGCTCTCGAAGAGCGCGGCCGACACCAGGTAGACCAGTGCAAGTGCGAGCAGGAGCGCCCAGACGACTTCCCTCTCGTCCTTTCGGGAGAGGGAGAAGCCGAGTCCGTCCTCGAGCGTGTATCCCGCCGGAAGCTCGGTGCCTTCGAGGAAGGACTCGACGTACCGGTTCCCGACGCGACGCGGTCCCCGGAAGTCGAAGCTGACGTTCCGCTCGTACCGCTGATCCCGTCGCCGGATCTCCCTCTGGACGGGACGTTCCTCGATCCGGACGAGCTCGCCCAACGGCACGCGCGCTCCGCTTGCAGCCGGAAGGAAGACGCGTTCGAGATCCTGTGGTTCGAGTGGCACTCCCTCGGACCAACGCACCCGCGCGAGGATCTCACCGTCGTCGTCCCGAAGCTGAGTGCGCGCGAGGTCGCCCGCCAGGATCGGCCCGAGCGCTTCGGCCAGGTCCTGCTGCGTGATTCCGAAGCGGTCCATGACGTCCCGATCCGGCACCACGTAGAGTTCCGACTCGTTCGACGCCTGCCAACTCGACGCGTTCGTGTCGATGTCCCGCACTCTCGGATGGCGCCCGAGACGACTTCCCACGTCCTCCGCGAGCTGCTCGAGCCGAACGAAGTCCGGACCCCGAAGACGAAGCTGGTAGCTCGGAGACACCTGACTCGTCCCGCTGCTGAACCCAGGGCCATAGCCGGACACGGACACGTCGACACCCGAGAGCGTGGCGGCGCGTTGCGTGAGCTCGTCTTTCAGTACTTGCGGAATCGCCGACCCTACGACCGCGGACCGGAGCCGAACGTGCACACTGCCGTAGTTGTCCATCGCGGAAACCTCGACGTGCTCCACGAACCCTTGCGCCCGCAGCGGATGCTCCAGGACGAGCGACTCGAAGTTCCGCAGCAGCTCGTCCGTGCGCGCTGTCGGCGCGCCGCGAGGAAGCGCGAGGCCCACGCGCAGCCCCGTATCCCCGCCGGGAGGGAAGTACGCACCTCGATCGATCCACTCGCGGAACACCCAGACGGATCCGGCGAAGAGAAGGAAAGCGGGGACGGCGTAGAGCAACGGACGACGCAGGCCCGGATCGAGCGAGCGAAGATAGACTCCACGAAGACCGCGGCCGAACCTTCCGAACGCGAGGACGATGCTCTCGATCGAGTTTCGCCCGAACGAAGCGAGACGTCCGGACGAACCGGGACGCCCGAACGAAGCGAGTCGACGGTGAGCGGCAGCCTCTCGGTAGGCCGCGAGTCGGGTTGCGCCCACTCGCGTGTCGCTCCCCCGGTCCGGCACGCCGCGAAGCGCCCAACGAGCGAGGAGCGGAGTGAGTGTGAGCGCGACGAGGAGCGAGGCGACGAGGGAGAGCGCAACCGAGAGGGCGAACGGAAGGTAGAACCTCCGGAGGTCACCGCTGAGGTAGAGGAACGGCAGGAGAACGATCGCCGTCGTGCCCGTCGCGGCGAGGAGAGGAAACAGCACTTCGCGGGTCGCCGCCAAGATCCGCACGGGGTTCGAGCCACGCGCTCCGCGAGCGACGGCGTTCTCGAACACGACGATCGAGTTGTCGACGGCCATCCCGAAGGCGAGCGTGATCCCGGCCAGGGTGACGAGGTCGAGTCCGATCCCAAAGGCTCGAAAGAGCAGGAAGGTGAGGAGCGCCGCGAATACCAGAGTGAGAACGACGACGAGTCCTGCCCGGACGCTCCGTTCCACCAGGAAGAGCACTGCCAAGATGCTGATGACGGAGAAGAGCGCGCGACGAAACAGAGTCCGGAGTTCGCGCCCGATCGTCTCGCTTTGGTCGTAGAGGATCTCGAGACCGAACTCGCCCGGAAGCGTTGCCTCGCAATCTCCCAGCGCCGCACGCACGGCCCGGGCTACCGAGAGGACGTTCGTGCCCTGCTCCCGCTCCAAGACCAGCTGCACGGCAGGCGCCCCGTCCACGCGCGCGATCCGACGAGGCTCTTCCCAACCGGCCGTCACCTCGGACACGTCGCGAAGCTGCACCGGCCTGGCGCCCGCACGTCCGACGACCTGACGCGCCACCTCGGCCGCACCGACATCGGGACGCTCCCAGACCACGGGAAGCCGGTATCCCTCGCGGCGCTCTGCTCCGAGCTGCTCCCGCCCTCCGACCTCCCCGAGTGCTCTCCCCGCCTTCGGCCCGTCCACGCGTCCGGCCGCCACCGCATCCGGTGAGAGGTCGACGCGGATCTCCCCGCGAGGCCCACCGTAGACCGCGCCCCCACTCACCCCTGGAACGGCCAGTAGTAGAGGCAAGACTTTCTCTTCGAGCTCCGCCTGGAGTGCCGCGGGCGTGCGGGGAGCCGTCGCGCGGATGACGACGAACGTACCCTGATCCAGTTCGTCCGGAACGAGCGGAGTCACCTCGGGCGCGAGCACGTCCTCCGGAAGATCGGGCCGAAGCGCGGCCAGGCGATCGCGAAGCAGTACTTCCATCCGATCTATCCGTGTTCCGGGCTCGAACCGGACCTCGACTTCCGCCGTCCCACGCGCGCTGAGCGAACTCACCTCCGTGACGTGAGGGAGACTCTGCACCAACGACTCGAGGCGCGCGGTGAGTTCCGCCTCCACGAGACGAGGAGATGCATCGGGCCAGATGGACTGGACGACCAGCGCCGGCTCCTCCACTTCGGGGGCGAGCGAAAGCGGGAGGTTCCGAGCTGCAGCGAGCCCGAGAAGGAGGAGCAGGACGTACACCGCCCCTGTTCCCACCGGACGCTGAAGCGGAATCGCGAGCGCTCTCATCGCACCGTCCTCGGCCCGGTCTGGTGGCTGCCAATCCCGCTCTCCGATGCCTTCATCCCGGCCCGTGAAGTCAGAAGGAAGACCAGGGGAACGAAGAGCAAGGTGAGGAGGGTCGAGCTGGTGAGTCCGCCGATGACCACAGTGGCCAAGGGCGCGCGCAGCTCCGAACCCGTGCCGAGGTAGACGGGGAACAGTGCGAGCGTCGTCGTCGCCGTCGTCATGAGGATGGGGCGGTACCGACGCCTCCCAGCTTCGAGCGCTGCGCGCAGCTTCGCGTAGCGAGTGCGACCCGCTTGGCGCAACAGATCCACTTCGAGGATCGCGTCGTTCACCACGATCCCCACGAGGACGACGAGCCCCACTCCGGACATGGCGTTGAGCGAACCCTGAGTTGTCGCGAGCCCCAACGCGACACCGAGGGCCGCGAGGGGAACGGCGAGCAGGACGAGCCAGGGAAGACGAATCGACTCGAACTGCGCCGCCAAGATGAGGAGGACGAGCCCGGTGGAGAGAAGGAGCGATCGACCCAGTGCGCGCAGCGTAGCCTGGAGTTCGAGCTGGCTTCCAGCAAGACGAACGTGACCACCGCGCGGAAGGTCGAGCCGATCCATCGCGGCGAGCAGCGTGGACTTCGCCGCACCGACCTCTCGCATCGGTCCGTTCCACACGACGCGAGCCACGCGGCTCTGATCGACACGCAGAATGCGGGACGCCTCGAGCCCGATCCCCGCCTGCGCCACGGCTCTCCCGGACACGGTCCGTCCACCCAAGCTGAGAGGCCCCGCTCCCGGAATGTCCACCTGTTCCGGACGGAGCACGACCGGAACGTCGCGGTCGAACTGACGCGCACTCGCGAGCTCTTCGCCCCCGACTTGTGCGCGAAGCGACTGGCGAATCTCGCCCTCGGTCACGCCGAGCCAAGACGCCGCATCGCCGCGGGGCCGAAGACCAAGTCGCGGAGCGGGCTCTTCGGCACCGATGCGGAACCGCCCATCATGGGATCCCGCCGTGATGTCCGCGAGGAGACGGCCGGCGGCGCGCTCCGCGTCTTCCGGTTCCTCCGCCGTGATCTCGCAGGCGAGGCTCGCGTCTCCGGACGGAAGGATCGTCTCGATCTCGGGGCGCGACTCGAGCACGGTGAGGGTCCAGTCGGCGCGGTCCGCAAACGCATCCACGAGACCCTGCACGAGCGCACTCCGGTCCACGGAAGTGGACGCGAGCCGCACGAAGAACACTGCCCGGTGGAGACGACGGTGAGGGGAGAGGACGAGTTCGCCGGCCGCCCCCACCGAGCAGAGAACGTGCTCGACTTCGGGTCTGGCCAGAAGCCAAGCCTCCACGTCACGCGCCGCGAGGTCCGTGGAGTCGACGTCATGACCAGGAGGTAGCTCGAGTTCGAACTGGAGCTGGTCGGTCTGGAGTTCCGGAAGGATCTCGCGCGGAAGCTGAGACAGGAGGACGCCACTCGCCACGAGCCCCAGGACGAGCAGTCCGAGCGCGGCGCCAGGATGACGAAGCACCCACCAGAGCAGCCGGTGGTACTGCCTGAATCCAGGCAGTCTCACCTTTGCCTGGGAAGTGAGGTCGCGTGCGGGAATCCGAGCCGCCATCGCGGGAACGAACGTGAGCGCGACCAGCAAGCTCACGATGAGCGACACCGTGATCGCAACCGCCTGGTCTCGAAGGAGACCGCCTACAGGACCTGGAACCGCGGCCATCGGCAGGAACACCGCACAAGTCGTGAGGGTGGACGACGTCACCGCACCCGCGATCTCGTTCGCCCCTTCTGCGGCTGCCCGCGCCGCGGAGAGTCCCTGTCGCCTGAGCCGATCGATGCTCTCCAAGCAGACGATTCCGTTGTCGACCAACATTCCGACGCCGAGTGCGACACCGCCGAGGGACATCAAGTTGAGCGAGAGACCGAGCAGCTCGAAGACGAGGAACCCAGTCAGCACAGCGGCGGGAAGTGCGGCCCCGAGGACGAGCGCTGCACGGAGATCGCCAAGGAAGTAGATGAGGACGAGGAACGCGAGGAAGCCGCCGAGAAGGACCGCCTGCCACACACCCTTCACCGACTGCTCGACGAACGGCGCCGGGTCCTGGAGTACGAGCGCGCGAACTCCGGTATCCTCGTCTTCGAGACGCGCCAACTCCTTCCGCACATCGGCTGCGGTCTCGAGCAAGTTGGCCCCGGCCGCCCGATAGACGAGAGCGCCGACGGCCGGAGATCCGTCCAGTCGACTCCACCCCAAATCCGGTGCGAAGGCGTCCGTCACGCGGGCGACGTCTTCGACCCGGAGCGGACGCACCCCGGGACGAAGGACGGTGCGCGCCACGTCATCGCCGGTCTCGAGCCCACCTCCGAACTCGACCGCGTACTGGATGCCGCGGCGACGCAGCTTCCCGCCCTCCGCGCGCACCGCCGCTTTCTGGAGAGCAGACTCGAGCTCTTCCATCGTCACGCCGAGTGCGCGCATCTTGGCTGCCATCGGCTCGACGCAGATCTCGGGCTCGGGCGACCCGACGACCTGGACCCGCGCCACCCCACTCAGCTGCTCCAGGCGGGGACGAAGGACGGAACGTGCCCACTCCGATGCGAGCACTCGGTCCTCAGCGCCGAGCGCGAGCACCATGGCCGGCTTGTCCCCGATTCCTTCCTCGAGCACCGGACGCTCAGCAGCGTCGGGAAGATCCCACCGGATCGCATCCAGCCGTTCGCGCACGGCGAGCGCCGCGATCTCGGCATCCGTCCCCGGACGAAGCCGCACCGTGATCTCCACGCCGCCCGGAACGATCTCGGACGAGACACGGTCCGCTCCCGTGATCCCGACGAGCACCGACTCGACCGGTCGCGCGATGTCTTCTTCGATCTCGTCCACGCCCGCGTCCGGATAGCCGATCCAAACCCGCACCTGGCGCGCAGAGAGGTCCGGGAAGAGCGTGACCTCGAGTCGGGCGAGCGACACCGAACCGAGGAGGATGCCGAGAAGTACGAGCATCGTCGTCGCAACCGGACGACGCACGGCGAGGTCGGAGAGGGTCATGGGAGGTCTGGCCTCGTCTTCGCCTTGATCGGCGCGCCGTGAGCGAGGGTGAGGTGCCCTTCGACGAGGACGCTGTCGCCAGGGGCGACGCCGGAGAGAAGCTCGACGCGGTCGTCCGTCTCGAGTCCGGTTTCGACGTAGGTCCACTCGGCCCGACCCGCTTTGGCCCGGAACACGAGCAGCTTGCGATCGCGCTCGAGGAGTGCCTCGCGCGGTACCGAGATCCGATCCGGATACGAGCCCGCTTCGAGAAGGACCTCCGCATACATCCCGGGGCGGATCCGGTGGTCGGGATTGTCGAGTTCCACATAGGCCCGTCCCGTGCCGGTTTCCGGGTCGATCTCCGGGCCCAACGCTTCGATCTCGCCGACGAACGACTCTCCGGGAAGCGCAGCGAAGCGGACGTTCGCGGATCCACCGACGCGAAGTGGTGGCACGTCGCTCTCCAGCACCTCGACCGGGATCCGGATCCGGTCGAGTGAAACCAGTGAGACGACCGCCTGCTCCGCACCGATCCGCTCTCCCGTCTGCACGGACACTCGGGAAACGACACCGGAGAACGGCGCGCGCAGCTTCGTCGCGTCGAGATCGCGCTGGGCGCGTTCCACGCGAAGTTCCGCTTCGGTGCGCCCGGTGAGATGCGCGACACGCGTCCGCTTCTCTTCGTCCGCGGTCTCGTCCTGGAAGAGCTGACGCTCGTAGTCGACGTCCGCGCGCACACGCTGAGCGTCGGCTTCGCGGAGCGTGATTTCGTAGGGCACCGGATCGAGCGCGACCAGCAGTTCGCCGCGCGACACATCCGCACCCGGAATCACCCGTACTCGATCGACGCGCCCACCGACGGAGGCCGAGAGATCGGCACGACGCGTCGCCTCGGCCCGTCCCGTGCCGTAGACCGAGAGGACGAACGGGGCTCGCTTCGCAACGATAGCCGTGACGGCGAGAGGCTCAAGCTCACGAGCGCGAAGCTCCTCCGGCACAGTCCCCGCGTTCGTCTCCGTGCTCTGCCCAGCATTGCCGTCGCCTGCCTCCGCCTCATTGCCCGCGGGTCCGGCCAGTCCGTACCGCCAGACGAAGACCGCGAGCAGCCCGAACGAAACAAAGAGAACGAGAAGGCGAAGCCGAGGGCGGGAGGGCACGAGTCCAGTGTCGCTTCGGTGTTTCATACCCCGCACTACTCAATGGGCATGCCAGACCGAGTCGAAACTCGTCATCAGGCTGAGGCTCAACCCGTTAGGAGTCACGACGTTCGCCTGGGAAGACGCCGTACGGAAGCGCCTGGACGAAACGGGGAGCCGGGTCTACCCCATATGAGCCGACGCTTTTCCCTGTTGCGCGCCGGGGAGCGCTGGCGGAATCTAGCGACGAAGCAGGGACTTGCGAACAAGGAGACTTCTCTCATGACGATGCTTCGTCACGCCCTTCCGGGTCTTCTACTCGGCCTCGTCCTCCTCCTACCCGCTTGCGGTGGCAGCAAGGTCGTGAGCCGGATCGACCCGAACGAACAGGTAGACCTGTCCGGAAACTGGAACGACACCGACTCTCGACTGGTCGCCGAAGAGATGATCGCGGACTGCCTGGGCAGCCCCTGGCTCCTCCGCTTCCACCAGAACGAAGGCAAGTCCCCCACGGTGATCACGGGATCGATCCGAAACAAGTCGATGGAACACATCGCGGTCGGGACGTTCCTCCGGGACATCGAGAGGGCGATGGTCAATTCCGGCGACGTTCAGGTCGTCGCGTCTGCAGAGGAGCGCGGCGAGATCCGCGCGGAGCGCGAGGACCAAAGGCTCAACGCAACTCCGGAGACGCTCAAGCAGATGGGCCGCGAGGTCGGCGCCGACTTCATGCTCCTCGGCGAGATCAACCAGATCAACGACCGCGAGGACGGCAAGGAAGTCCGCTACTACCAGATCGATCTCGAGCTCGTCGACATCGAGACGAACGTGAAGACGTGGCTGGGCCAGAAGAAGATCAAGAAGTTCGTCGGACGGGACAAGTACAAGCCGTGACCCGCTCGGCCGCCCCAGCGCCCCGCGCGGGCCTTTGGGACGTCCTGCCCCTGCTCGTTTCGATCCTCGTCCTCGCCGCGTTCGGCCCTGGGTGTGCATCTCGCTCCCAGGACCTCTCCCTCGTTCGGGAGGCGCTCTACCACGGGGACGTCGAGAACGCGCTCTCGGAGTACGACAAGGTCGGAGGAAAGGACTCAGACCTCCTCCACCTGCTCGAGAAGGGGTACCTGCTCCACGTCGCCGGTCGCTGGGAAGAAAGCAACGAGGTTTGGCAGCACGCGGAGGAGCGTGCCGAAGATCTCTATACCCGCTCGATCACTCGGGAAGCGGCCGCGCTTCTCACCTCCGACAACACTCTCCCCTACCGTGGGCAGCCGTTCGAGCTCCAGATGATCCAGTACTACCGGGCTCTGAACTACCTCGAGCTCGGATCCCTGGACGACGCCCTCGTAGAGGCTCGGAAGGCGAACTATCTCGCAGACCAGGTCTACGCGAAGGAAGAGGAAGAGGACGAAGACGACGAAGAGGGCAAGCTCGGCCCGACCCAACACCCGAACGCGTTCCTCGACTACTTCACCGGCCTTCTCTACGCCCGCGCCGGCGAATGGAACGACGCCGTGGTCTCGTTCCGGGACGCATACGAAGGATATGGCGAAGCTAATGTGAGGTACGGCGTCGGCGTTCCGCAGACGCTGTCGCGAGATCTCTACCGCGCGCTCGTCAGGACGGGACAGTCAGACGAAGCGGCCCGGATCGCCAAAGCGCACCCGGAAGCCAGCCCCGGTTCGGAAGGGTCGAGAGGATCGGACGGCGCGACCCGTAGGATCGTCGTCTTCTTCGAGTCCGGGTTCGTCCCTCATCGCGAGTCCGTCGACATCACGCTCCCGATCTTCGACGACAAGGGCAACTCGAGCGCATGGCTCTATGTGGATCGCTACGGTCCGCAGATCTACTCCTACTCATCGAACGCGGACCTCGACCATGTCCTGCGGTTCGCATTCCCTCGACTAGAGGCAGTCCCATCGCCGGTCGCCCACTGCGAACTCGAGGTTTCGACGCAAGGCTCCCGCAGCGCGTCACCCGTTCTCGACCTCAGGGCGATCGCCGAAGACGACTTCAACCAACGCCTCCCCCGAATCCTCCTCAAGACCGTGGCCCGGGCGCTCGTCAAGGAGACCCAGCGCAAAGCCGCGAAGAAGGAGAACGAGGTGCTCGGCTGGGTGATCAACGCGATCAACGTCGCCACGGAGCAGGCAGACACCCGCAGTTGGATCTTCCTCCCTGGGCGGATCGACGTGATCGACGTGGACGTGCCCGTCGGCGTGAACACGCTGAAAGGCAGGTTCGTGGACAAGTTCGGGCAGACGGTGGACGAGTGGACACTCGACCTGAGTGAGTCCAACTCCGACATGGAGATCCTCTCCCTCCGCACGTTCCACTGACGCCGCCACTGGCGGGAGGACGCCGGAAGCCCTACCCTAGTCCCTTCGAACGCCCCTGCCCGGTGTCGGATGCCGCCAGCGGGCCGCGGGAGTGAGTCCGCGCGGCTCCTCGCGCGGCCGATCGGAGACCAGGCAGGGACTCCAGCAGGCTCCGAGGGAGACACATCCGTGCGCCAGATCACACTTCTCGGTCCCCAGCGACTCGAGCCGACGCTGATCCAGGCCGTCCGAGCCCAGAACATCTCTGGAAAGATCGCGACGGTCACTGCGGGTTGGCAGGAACGCGAGGACGAGGATCGTGAACTCCACGAGCACCTCGAGTCCCGGACGATCAATCTCCGGCTCTATGATCGGGTCTCCCGCATCTTCGAGCACGATCCGGGACTACGCGACGCGTTCCGAACCCGGCAGGATCGCTTGAAGGAGCTGCAGCGTTTCTACCGGATCCGGCTCGACCACGTCCTTCAAGCAGCGAGAGAGCTCGTCGCGATCGACGAGCAGAGCGACCTCCTCGACGGACACCTCGCCTCCGCGATCCGCGATCTCCAGCTCCTGGACGAGGAACACCTGGAGAACGTCCGGCGGATCCACGAGCACTACGAGCACGAGGTCGATCCCGGTGGACGGGACGAAGTCCGCCGTCAGCGGGACGAAGTGAGAGCGATTCTGACGGACTGCGACGCGCTCGCGATCGCAGGAGGACATGTCGCAATCCTACTGAACCGTCTCCGCCTCCTCGACATCCCCACCGCGAGCGAGGGGAAGCCACTCTTCCTCTGGTCTGCGGGCGCGATGGCAATGTCGGAGCGGATCGTGCTCTTCCACGACTCGCCTCCCCAGGGGCAGGGAAATCCTGAAGTGCTGGAGGCCGGGCTCGGCGTGGTCGGAGGAGTCGTTCCCCTTCCCCACGCCCGAAGGCGACTGCGGCTCTACGACCGAAGCCGAGTCGCTCTGTTCGCCCGGCGATTCTCCCCCGCCACCTGCGTCACACTCGACGAGGGGTCCCGCGTCGACATGACCGACACCGGATGGCAGTCCACGAAAGGAACCCGCAAGTTGCTCGAGACGGGCGAAGTGAAGGAGCTCTCCGCATGAACCGGGTATCGATGGAGGCCTTCACTCATCCGCTCGCCGTCCAGGAGCTGGCCTCGCGCCAGGATCTGTCCGCCGAGGCCGTGGCGCAGTTCATCGACGAGCACACGTTTCCGCTCGTCGAGGGCACGAGCATCACGTTCCTCTACCGGGGACGAGCCGATGCGGTCTATCTCCACCAGTGGATCTACGGTCTCCCCTCGGCGCAGCCGTTCCATCGGCTGGGCGATCACGACGTCTGGTATCTCGTGCAGGAGATCCCGGAGAAGTCCCGCTTCGAGTACAAGCTCGAGGTCGTCCAGGGCGACCAGCACCGACTCATCCAGGACCCGCTCAACCCGCAGATCGCCCGGGACCCGTTCGGTGCGAACTCCGTGTGCCACGGCGCCGGATACGAGGTGCCGGACTGGACCGAGCCCGATCCGGAAGCGCGTACGGGGCGGATCGAGCGGATGATCGTCCAGAGCAAGGCGCTGGGTGGACGGCGGATGGTGAGCGTCTACGTCCCCGCCCGGTTCCGGCCGGACCGGAGGTATCCGCTCCTCATCGCGCACGACGGCGGCGACTACCTCAAGTTCTCGGGCTTCAAGACGGTGCTCGACAACCTCATCCACCGTCTCGAGATCCCCTCCATGATCGTCGCGTTGACGCACCCGCGCCGGCGACTTCGTGAGTACGCAGATCACGAGCCGCACGCCGCGTTCATCGCAGAGGAGCTCCTGCCTGCACTCGAGTTCACATACCCGTTGATCGACGTGGACGACGCCCGTGGCCTCCTCGGAGCGAGCTTCGGGGCAGTGGCCGCGCTCTCCACGGCGTGGCGCTATCCAGGCAAGTTCGGACGCCTCTTCCTCCAGTCCGGATCGTTCGCGTTCACTGACATCGGGCCGCACAGCCGTGGCCCCGCTTTCGATCCGGTCGTCGAGTTCGTGAACGGGTTCCGCAAGAATCCGATCGCGGTGAGCGAGAAGATCTATCTCACCTGCGGAGTCTACGAGTCGCTCATCTACGAGAACCGCTCGCTCCTCCCGATCCTCCAGGGGACCGGAATGGAGGTGAAGTTCGTAGAGTCGCGGGACGGGCACAACTGGGAGAACTGGCGGGACACGTTCCGGGGCGGGCTCTCGTGGTTGTTCCCCGGGCCTCTCTGGATGGTGTATGAATAGCCGAACCGTGATCTGACGACCCAAGAACGAGGAGACGACCCGTGCCCACCGAGATGCGCAAGATCGGACTGTCCCTGGGTGCCGACATCTGCTGGCCCCTCTGTTTCGAGCAGATCGTCGACCGACTCCAGCTCGACGTGCCCTGGAACGGACAGCGGGTCGGAGTCGAAGTCGAGAGGCTGACGATCGAACCGTTCGACCTCCGCCAGGGCTGCAGCTACGACCTCGTCATCGATCGACTGACGCACTGGTACCACGTGAGCCGCGAGTGGATAAAGAAGGCCGTCATCATGGATGGCCTCTACGTCTTCAACAATCCGTGGTCCGTCCAGTCGATGGAGAAACAGACCACGTACTGCATGCTCATGCACCTCGGCTTCCCCATTCCGGAAACCTGGCTGGTTCCGCCGAAGGAGTACGAGCCGAAGGAAGACCTCCAGACCACGCTCGAACGCTACGCGCGCTTCTTCGACCTCGGACAGATCGGGGAAGGACTCGGGTACCCGATGTTCATGAAGCCGTACGACGGCGGTGGCTGGAAGGGTGTGAGCCGGATCGACAACGAGTCCGCGCTTCGCGCCGCCTACGAGCAGAGCGGCAAGTTCGTCATGCATCTACAGCGCGCAGTCGAGGGATGGGACCGATTCGTCCGCTGCATCGGGATCGGACCGCAGTACCACATCGTCCGCTACGACCCGGATGCGCCTCTCCACAATCGATACACGATGGACCCGAATCCGGTGAACGCGGCAGAAGCGGAACATCTGCGCAAGGTGACGCACACGATCAACGCGATGTTCGGTTGGGATTTCAACTCCTGCGAGTGCCTCCACTCCAACGGAGTCTGGCATCCGATCGACTACGCAAACCCGTGTCCAGACTCACAGGTGACATCGCTCCACTATCACTTCCCCTGGCTCGTCACCTCCAAGATCCGCTGGGCGCTCTTCTGCGCGATCACTCAGCGGAAGTTCAACCGCACCTTGGACTGGGCGCCCTACTATGAAGTCGCCGCGGGCGGCGGGACTTTCGAGGAGAAGCTGGACGGCTACGCGAAGCTCGCCGACGCCCGCCTCGGAAAGGACGAGTTCGAAGAGTTCTCGGCCAAGCACCTCCCCCACCTGGACGAGGTCGCATGGGAATTCTTCGGGACGGACGCGGCGAAGGATGCGGTGCGCGCGAAGGTGAAGGCGCTCTTCCCCGAGCACGAGTGGGAGGAGTTCACGGAGCTCTTCTTCGAACGGATCCAGGAGTGGCGACGCGCGCAGAAGGCGTAGTTCCGAGGCGATACCGAAAGAGAAAGGGCGCCGCTCCCCCAAGGGGCGGCGCCCTTCGTGTCTTCCTGCGAAACACTCTCGGATCTGGTGGACCGGACCAAGATCCTGGGGCCCGAAGCGGATCCGAATCTCGCGACTCGAAGTCGAACTACTCGTAGCGAGCGAGAACCGCCTCGAACTGCTCTGCCACTGCCTCGGTCAGGTCGTCGATCTTGCCTTCGTCGAGCTTCAGTCGATCCCAGGCGCCCGGCTGGACCGACGACGTGACGTCGAGACTCGGGTCCCGATCGACCCGATTCGCGATCACGTTCGCGACGTGCGCAATGTCGCACACCGTCTGCTCTTCGGGCTTGTGCATACCGACCGCGGCAGCGAAGTCGTCTGGATTGTGGTGATAATGGATTCCACGAATGATGAGCGTGGGAAGATCCCAGTGCTGGACCATCATTCCACCGAGCTCCGCATGGTTGATCCCGAGGATCTCGGACTCCGCCTTCACCCAGTCGATTCCGCCCTCTTCGTGCGCGCGGTGCAGGAGCTGGCGCATCTCCGGGTCGAGGAACCGGTTGAGCAAGAGCTTTCCGATGTCATGGAGGAGCGAAACCGTGAACGTGACGGACGGAACGCTCATCTTGAGCGTGCGCGGAGCCAGCTGCGCGACGAGAGCGGACGCGACCGAGTGACGCCAGAGTTCGCCTTCGTCGAGCTGATACCCGTCGAGCGGCTGCTGGAGTTGGTCGCGAGTTCCGTGCGCGGTCGCGAACGAGAGCACCATCCCACCGCCGAGTCGCTGTACCGCTTCGGCGACGGTCGTGATCTCGCGAGCTGACGCACTCGCTGCCGAGTTCGCAGCGCGGAGCAGCTTCGCCGTGAGCGCCTGGTCGAACTCTACGACCTCTACGATGTCTCCGAGGTCGCTCGTTGGATCGGTGACCAGCACCGCCAACCGCCCGATGCTCGCAGGTAGCGGCGGCATCTCCCAGGCATCACGAATGACCAGATCGAGGTCGAGCAGGGCCCCTGGTTCCATCTCAGGATCTCCTCGTGGGCAACGTCCATCGAACTGCGAGGTCCCTCGCACTCCAATCTGCGTATCGGCGTGTTTCCCTCAGGTCTTGACGGATGCCCCCCTTGTTCGCGAAGGATTTGCGGGGAGTCGAGATCTCGGGATTCGAGCGTCCACCGCTCCCGACCGCTGCGAGACGGACCCAAAGGGGACCAGGAGCGGACCGACGGAAAGCAGCCGCGGCGCCCAAGCGCAGCATCGACGCAGGTACGACAACACTAATGCCATACGAGACAGCGCTTTACAGAATCCTGACGCGCACCGCGGCAGTCCGCTTGGTGCCCGCCGTGGCAGCCATCTGGGCGGCCGTCGTCACAGGAACTCCGGCGCCGTGGACGCTCGCCGACGTGGGGGCAGGCCCCCCGTCCGGAGTCGCGTGGGCGAGATCTCACCCCCCCGACCTCCAGATTCTCGCGTTCGGCTCCCTCCAGGGGGAAATCGACGAGTGCGGCTGACACCTCGGCCATCGTGGCGGCCTGGCCCGGAGGGCCAGGTTCCGTGAGGAACGTCTCCACTCCCCCGAACCGCTGCTCCACCTGGATCTCGGCAACTTCGCTTCGACGCGAACCGGGATGGAGACCATCCGGACCGGCTTCCTCTGGGACGCGTTCGTGGACCTCGGCGTCGACGCGACCACTCTCGGAAGGGCGGAGCTCCTCCATTGGAACACGATCGACTCGCTCCGCCTTGCTCGCCCGATCCCAATCGTCGCCAGCAACCTGTTCCACTCCACCACAACTTCGTCTGAGTCCGAGAACGATGCCGCTGAACTCGAACCTGTCGGCGAGCGGGCACTCCTCCTCGAACGCGCGGGTGTTCGGATCGGCCTTCTCGGGCTTCTCGATCCTGGCCAGGTCCAATCGCTCCCGGTCGAGTCACGGGAGCTCTGGACCGTTGTCGATCCGTTGCATGCGCTGGAAGAACTCCTTCCCCAACTTCGAGAAGAGTCGGACCTGATCGTGCTGCTCTCCCAGATGCCACCTGCGGAAACCGACGCACTGCTCTCCCAAGTCTCAGGAATCGACATCGCGCTCTATGGTCTCCGCGCCCCCCGCGAAGAGGACGCCGCACGGATCGGCTCGACCTGGATCCTCCGATCTGGCCTCAAAGGCCAGTACCTCGGCTTCCTCGAGCTCTCCCTCGCCGGGCCTCAC
Organism: Candidatus Eiseniibacteriota bacterium; assembly: GCA_020633975.1. GTDB lineage: Bacteria > Eisenbacteria > RBG-16-71-46 > CAIMUX01 > CAIMUX01 > JACKCR01. The sequence goes on from JACKCR010000005.1 coordinate 225,255, forward strand.
GAAGTCGAAGAGATCGAGGCCGACACGCGAGCCCTCGACCAACGGTTCGAGATGGACCCAGACTGGGCGGCCCGCGTCGCGCGAGGCTTGGCGGAAGGCGACTCCGCGCGGGCGGAGTATCTGCGCCGTGATCAGGAGGCGTTCGAAGCTCTCTTCAAGTGAGGCACGGAACTGGCCAGCGCGGGCTCTGGCTGAGCGGAGTCACGAACTCAGCGCCGTCGCGATCCGCGCGAGTAACTCGTCCCCACGGTCGATCGACATCTCCACCCGCGGTACCCAGATCGGAAGCGGCGATGAGTCCGCCGCGTCTCGCGGAAGATTCGGCAGGTCCTTCTCGGAACAGACCAACAGGGCCGCTCCCTTCTGGAGCGCTTCGGCGACCACCCGTCGGAAGGGCTCGGACCCGATTTTCGCGTGGTCTCGGAACGTCGACCATCCGACTACTTCGAGAGATTCGGCTCGTGCCGTCCGCACCAGACTCTCCGGCCTCGCGATCCCGGTCAGGACGAACGCCGCTTCCCCGCTCGGTGCACTTCGTACGTCGGCCGTCGATCCGAGCCGCAGCCACCCGGACACTTCGAGTCGAGCGGGGTGGATGCGATCTCGCGGAACCCACTCCTCGAGTTCGTTCCGCAACCTCTCGAGATCGGCCTCGTCGGCTTCGTCGGCGCGAGTCAGAAGCACCGCCGAGGCGCGGCTGAGCGCGGAGGGCGGCTCCCGCAGGATTCCGGCGGGAAGGAGACGCCCACTACCCCAGGGACAGGAGGCATCGACCAGCACGAGATCGAAGGCTCGGGCGAGACGACGATGCTGGAATGCGTCGTCCGCGACCACCCACTCCACGCCGCGCGACTCGAGTGAGGCGACGCCTCGCACCCGATCCGGGTCGATCGCGATCCAGACGTTTGGGTGGTGGGCCGCGAGCAGCGCCGGCTCGTCGCCAAGGTCCAGTTCGTCCCCGCGGGAATCGACGCCGCGGAAAGTCCGAGGTGGCCCCGATCGGCCGTACCCTCGGGTCACCACTCCGAGCGCTCGACCGTGCGGCGAGAGCCGACGGAGAATCCAGTCGACGGTGGGAGTCTTGTTGGTCCCGCCCACCGTGAGGTTCCCGACCGAAACGACGGGTAGGCTGGATCGAGCCCGAGCCGGATCCTGATCGAACTCGTTGGAACGCTTACGGATCACACCGCGGACGACGGGCTCGAGCAAACGCAATGGCAGCGTCCAGAAGGGCGAACTCGCCCCTCTGGCCTCGGAAAGCCACGCGTCCGCCCAGAACCGCTTGAACCCATTCATCTCGGGGCGGAGCCTAGCTCAGCACCAGACTGGACTCCTCATGCAATCCACGCTTGTCAACTTACCGGTCGGTCGGTAGGGTACCCATTCTATGGCCGAACTCGAACCCACTCCAGACCCAGCAGGCGTCCGCGCGCGGATCCTCCAGAACGCCATGAGCCTCTTCGCGAGGTATGGGTTCGCGGGGACCTCCGTCCGGCAGATCGCCGAAGTCTCCGGCCTGACCAAGGCGGGACTCTACTACCACTTCCCGGACAAGGCCTCCCTCTATCGAGCGGCGATCGTCGAGACGAGCCGGTACCTCGAATCCCGCGTCTCTCGGGCGACGGAGGAGTCTCCGGAACCGGCGAGGCGGGTGCGCGCGTATCTCCACGCGCACGTCCGCACGTTCGTCGAGGAGGGGCACCTTCTGAGGCTCTTCTACAACAACCTCTTCCTCGGTGCGGAGGACGCTCCATCACTCGGTAGCGAGATGGAGGCACACGAGTGCGTCCTGATCCGACTTCTCGGCGAGTGCGCCGACGCGGGGCTCCTGAGCCCGGACCACGTGGAGCCGCTCTCCCTCATGCTGACGGGCGGACTCGAAGTGGTCGGTGCCACGTGGCTCATCGACCCGGGACATCCACCCCCCAGCTTCGAACTCGCAGATCAGCTTCTCGTCGTCGCAGCGCCGCGCATCGCGGAAGCTGCTGGAATCGATCCATCGACCACGTACCCAAAGAAAGGCAACTGCTCGTGAGCGCACCTTTCGACACTACGCCCGATGAGACCTCGAGAGTCCGCGGGTTGTCCTCACTCTGTGCTCCCCTCTCCCCCATGGGGATACCTCCCTCCCCGACTCCGGACGGGACGTGGATCCTCGGCAAGGCTCGGGCGGTGTGCGCGGCCATCGCGATGTGCACCGCGTTAGCGGGCGCATTGCTTCTCGTCGGCGTCGGAGCGGCTTTCGCCGCCGACGATTCTCCTCGGGTCGGATCTACCGCGATCGACATCTCGTCCTCGGCCGACGCTCCGTCCACCATCGTTGCCGTCGGGCCGGCCGGCACCCCGGGTCTCACTCTGGACGACTGCGTCCGGATCGCGCGCGAGCAGAACCCGGCCCTGACCGGAGAACGGTTCCGCGCCGGCGAAGTGAAGGGGCTCGCATACCAGACGGTGTCAGAGGCGATGCCGACGCTCGACCTCGTCGGTTCGTGGAACCGAAGCCGCGACCCGAGCTTCGCATTGGACTCCACTTTCGGCGGGGGCGACTCGGCGGGATCTGACTCCGTCGACTCGCTCTACTCGAGCTTCATCCCAGCTCCGGAAGACATCGCCGCGCAGTCCTTCTGGCGCGCGAGCCTCAACGCGAACTGGGAGATCAATCCGGGCAGGATCTACAACGCTGTCCGCGGAATTGGGCTGCAGCTGAAGCAACAAGAGACCGTCATCGAGGACACCGAGCACGCGGTCGTTCTGGAAGTACTGCGCGCGTATGACGCGGTTCGGGTTGCAGGCGAGGAACTGAGCGCGCTCGACTCGGAGATCGCCGCACGCCGCGAGTTCCTCGAGATCTCGCGACGCCGTCTCCAGCTCGAACTGGCGACGACACTAGACACTCTCCAGGCCGCGGTCTCGCTCGCGAACCTGGAACCGGATCGTCGCTCTGCGGAAACACGCCTCCGTGACGCCGGCGCAACGCTCAACACGCTGCTCGGTCGAGATCCGTATGACCCGATCGCGGTCGAGTCGAACGACGACGCCGAACTCTCAGGCTTCCCCTCGACTCCGGGAACGATCGGGGAACCACTCGATCGACGTCTCGACCTCGTGGAGAAGAGGCGAGAGATCGAGATCCTTCGCAAGACCCGAGGCGCACGCAAGTCGCGGGGTCGGCCCTACTTCAACCTGGCGGGGAGCTACGGCTACGTCGGGCGTGACCTCGACACGATCGCAGACAAGGGACACGACTTCTGGTCCGCCAGCGTCTCCCTCACCGTGCCTCTCTTCAGCGGTCTCATGGTCCACGGACAAGTCCACGAAACCGAGGCCGCGATCCGGCGCGCGGAAACCGAGCTAGCAGACGCTGTGCGGAAGGCCCAAGCGGAAGTGGAGCGCATTCGAGGCGAGCTCGTCGCCGCCAAGGCCAACCGGAAGGCAGCGGAGCTGAACCTCGCCCAGTCGGAGCTCCTCGTCAGCCAGATCACACGCCGGTACGAAGTCGGAAAGGCCGAGTACCTCGAAGTACTGAATGCACAATCAGAGCGGTTCCGCGCCCGATCCCAGGTGATCGGAGCCCGCTCCGAAGTCTTCTTGCGAGGCGCCGAACTGAAACGAGCCCTCGGCTACGATCCTTCGATTCCCTTCGATCAGCTACCCGGTATGGACCGGGAGGAGGCTCGATGAGCGCCGTCATCCGTAACGAAAGCGAAGCCGTCTCCAGTGGAGCCGAACGGTTCTCCAACCAAACCGAACTCGAGGAGTCGATCATGCCGCTACGTTCTGACCGGTCCGTCCGGTCCGTCCGGTCTGACCACGTCCGGTCCGACCGCGCCGCCTGGCGAGTCCGGGACGCATCTCTCTCGTCCACGCGTGGCCGACCTTCACGCGCCGGCGCATCTTTGCTCCTCGCAGCATTCGTCGCGGGCGCGAGCGTCTTCGGCGCCGGTTGCTCCCGCGACGCCAACTCCCAGAATGGCGAAGCCTCCACGCAGTCCGAATCCGGTACATCGACAGCGGCCGGGAATGGATACGTCGAGCCGCCCAGGAACGTTCGCGTCCTCACTCTCGAACGAGGCGATATCACCGACTTCCTCGTTCTCTCCGGTCCGCTTCGTCCGGTCCGAGGTGCGGACATCTCTGCCGAGGAGTCGGGTGTCGTCTCGCAGGTCGTTCGCGACAAGGGCGCGTACGTCAAGCGCGGCGAAGCAATCCTCACCCTGGACCGTCGGATCCTCGAAGCCGAGAAGAAGTCCGCCGAAGCGAGCGAAACGCTGAACTCGTTCAACGAAGAGAGGACGGAGAAGCTCTTCGAGGAGAACTCCGTGAGCGGGCAGGAGATGCTGCTCGTCCACACCCAGGCCGCGCAGGCCAAGGCGCAGGCCGACATCGCGCGACTCCGTCTCGAGAAGGCGAGCTTCCCCTCCCCCTTCGCCGGAATCGTCAGTGAGCGGTACGTCGAAGTCGGAGAACTCGTAGCGCCAGGAACGCGAGTGGCCCGGATCATCGACCCGTTCCATCTCGAACTGGAGGGCGCGATCACCGAACGTGAAGTCGCGTACGTCAACAAGGGAGCTACGGTACTCGTCGTGCTCGAGGGGCTGGCAGAACCCGTGACCGGCGAGGTCACCTGGGTAGGATTCGAGGCGGACCCGACGAACGGGAAGTTCCCGGTCGAGGTCACGGTCGAAAACAAGGATCTCGACCTCAGGCCCGGACTCCTCGGGCGCGCTCGGATCGAGAAACAGACGATCGTCGACGCGGTCGTCATCCCGCGGGATGCGGTGCTCTCGACCTCCGAGGGCCCGACCGTCTTCATCGCCGAAAACGGAAAGGCGCGACGGCGGAGTGTCGGACTCGGCATCGACCAAGGGACGTTGGTGGAAGTCCGCAGCGGACTCGATGCAGGCGACGAACTCGTCGTACGAGGGCATCGTGATCTCGCGGACGGAAGCCCCGTCGCAATCCAGGAACGCGCAACCAACCGCGATGGATCGATCAGCTCGGATCCCAGCGTCGTTCGTCAGAGTGCGGCAGGCGGAAACATCGGAACGGATCGATCTGGAGGAACGCGATGAAGATCACCGAATACTCGGTGCGGAAGTCGATGACCGTGTTCGTCCTGATGTTCGCGGTCGTCCTCATCGGTGCGGGTTCCTATATCGAGCTGCCTCGTGAGGCCTCACCGGACGTGAAGATTCCGTTCGTCATGGTCTACGCGCCGTACTACGGAACGTCACCGGAGGACATGGAGAACCTGGTCACCCGGAAGCTGGAGAAGCAGCTCAAGGGGCTCAACCACCTCAAGGAGATGACGAGTACGTCGTCCGAAGGTGTCTCCAGCATCGTGCTCGAGTTCCAGTCCGATGTCGAAATGAGCGACGCACTCCAGAAGGTCCGCGACGCCGCAGAGATGGCCAAGCCGGATCTTCCCCAGGACGTGCGGGACGACATGCTGGTCCAAGAGCTCTCCTCGGAGGAGTGGCCGATCATGCAGGTCGTGCTCTCGGCAGAGTACGACCCGGTGCGTCTCAAGGACACGGCGGAAGACCTGCAGGAGGAGATCGAGCAGGTGCCGGGCGTGCTCGAAGTCGACCTGACCGGCGGGGTCGAGCGTGAAGTTCGCGTAGACGTCGATCCGGACCGGATGCGGTTCTACGATCTCTCGCTCCAGGACATCATGGACGCGGTGATGCTGGAGAACGTGACCTTCCCCGGAGGTGACCTCGCGGTTGGATCCTACGAGTACCAGGTGCGCGTCCCCGGCGAGTTCGAGTCGGTCGACGAGATCTCCTCGGTCCTGCTGAATCCCGCGGCACCGACCCCGGTCTATCTCAGGGACGTTGCGAAGGTCACTCTGGGAATCGCCGATCGGACCACGATCTCGCGGAAGAACGGCGTCGAAGCCGTCACCCTCTCGGTAAAGAAGCGGAGTGGGGAGAACATCATCGAGATCGCCGACTCGATCGAGGAACTGCTGGCGGAGTTCTCGTTCCCCGAAGGAACCAAGTTCACGATCACCGGCGATCAGTCGGTCGTGATCAAGGACATGGTGGCGGAGCTCGAGAACAACATCCTCTCCGGACTCATCCTCGTCGTCGCGGTGCTCTTCCTCTTCCTCGGATGGACGAACTCGCTCTTCGTGGGTGCGGCGATCCCCTTCTCGATGTTGATCACCTTCGGCCTGCTGAGAGCGCTCGGCTACACACTCAACATGGTCGTGTTGTTCTCGCTCATCCTCGCGCTCGGAATGCTCGTCGACAACGCGATCGTGATCGTCGAGAACATCTTCCGGCACCGAAGCGAAGGGATGGGACGAGTCCAAGCGTCGCTCGTCGGAAGCCACGAGGTGAGTGCGGCCGTCATCGCATCCTCGCTCACAACGGTCTCCGCCTTCCTTCCCTTGGTATTCTGGCCCGGGATCATGGGCGAGTTCATGAAGTACCTGCCGATCACGGTGATCCTCGCGCTTCTCGCATCTCTCGTGGTCGCGTTGGTCTTCAATCCCGTCCTCTGCGCGAGCTTCATGAGCGTCCCGAAGCCTCCGAAGCGGGGGAAGGACGGTCGCGAGACCGTACGTCTGGGCGACCGCCTCATGGGAATGGGGCTCCGCTCCTACGAACCGACGCTGAGATGGGCCCTGGCCCACCGAGCCTTGATCCTCATCGTGTCGGTCGTGACTCTGCTTGGAGTCACAGTCGTCTTCGGAATGTTCAATGCGGGTGTCGAGCTCTTCCCCGACGTAGAACCGACCTATGCATCGGTCAAGGTCAACGCGCCGTCGGGTACGCGCATCGAAGTGAGCGACAGCTACGCGCACACCGTGGAGGCGGCGATCGGCGGCCTCAAGGATCTCAAGGCCTATGTAACGCAGGTGGGAGCCGCCACCGACGGGATGGGCGTGAGCCAAGAGGCCCCGGCCAATTCGACGTTGATCAGCCTCGAGTTCATCGATCAGGAGGATCGTACGCTCTCTTCCCGCGACCAGCTCGAGACGCTCCGAACCGAACTAGCGGGCTTCACGGGTGCGGAGATCTCGGTCGACAAGCAGGAGGAGGGGCCCCCCACCGGAAAACCCGTGAACATCGAGATCTCGGGCCGGAGCTTCGCCACACTCGGCGGGCTGGCCGAACGGATCAAGGATCAGATCCGTGGCGTACCCGGTCTCGTCGATCTGAAAGACAACTACGACGAAGGACGACCGGAGATCCGGATCCGACCGGACTTGGAGAAAGCCGCACGCTACGGGCTTCGCCGTCAGGACGTCGCAACGACCGTCCGCACCGCGATCCGGGGGCAGGACGTTTCCAAGTACCGGATCGGAGAGGACGAATACGACATCGTGGTCCGCTTCGACGAGGACGCCAGGAAGGGCGTGGAGGACCTCGAGCAGCTCACGGTGTTCTACGAGGGACAGGCCATTCCGGTCACCGCATTCGCCAGCATCAGCTACGAAGCGGGGATCGGCGGGATCAACCGACTGGATGCCCGCCGAGTCGTCACCGTGTCCGGGGACGTCGCGGCAGGCTACAACGAGAACGCCGTCCTGGGAGAGGTACAGAAGCAGCTCGAAGGCTTCGCCCTCCCGGCTGGATATCATCTCGCCTACACCGGAGCGAGCGAGGATCAGGCGGAAGCGGAGGAGTTCCTTTCCCAAGCCTTCGAGATCGCGCTCATTCTGATCTTCGTGATCCTCGTCACCCAGTTCGGATCGGTTTCCGTTCCGTTCGTGATCATGACGAGCGTGATCCTCTCTCTCATCGGCGTCTTCCTCGGACTGCTCGTCACACGGACTCCGTTCGGGATCATCATGACCGGTGTCGGTGTCATCTCCCTGGCCGGAATCGTGGTCAACAACGCGATCGTTCTGCTCGACTACACGATCCAGCTGAGAGAAGCCGGACACAGCAAACTCGAAGCGATCATCGAAGCCGGGAAGACGAGGTTCCGCCCCGTCATCCTGACCGCAGTGACGACGGTCCTGGGGCTGATCCCACTCACCACCGGCTTCTCCGTCGACTTCGGACGCCTGTTCGAGGGCGATTTCGGACGTGCTGTCATCATCGGCGGAGAGTCGAGCCAGTGGTGGGGACCGATGGGAGTCGCGGTGATCTGGGGGCTGGCTGTCGCGACGTTCCTCACACTCGTCATCGTGCCCGTGACCTACTCCGTCTTCGACTCGCTCGCCGAGTGGGGCCGGCAGGTCTTCGGCTCCCGAGACGAACTTCGAACAGCCAAACGCGACGACGCGGCGCCATCCACGTCGTCTGTCTGACCAACGTTCCGGCCAACGATCCTGGTTGCCGTTCCGGCTGCGATCCGTCGCGGAAACCGGAACGGCAGTCGGAACGGCGAGCTGGCGCGGCACCCCGCCGTCTCTTCCGTCCTCGGTCGGCCTGGCTCACCCGAGCCGGGGCCGACCGAGGACGTTTCGGTTCTGGTGACAACCCTCGTCTGGATCGTGCAAGATCATCCGGATCTCGGAGACCACGGACTTCGCCAGGCGAGGTGGGTCCGGTAGTTTGGCACCGCGGCGATCGAGGGATACCGCCGACTGACCCGTGTCTTCCGCACTGCGTGCAGCTCACCGCATCCGGAAGAACGTAGAACCGACATTCAGAGAGGATGGACCGCGATGGATCCGAGGACGAGGAAGCCGGTAGTTCTGATCACCGGCGCGAACGGGGAGCTGGGGCACGGTCTCATCAAGCAGATGAGCGAGTCGGGTCGGAACGGAATCCTCGCACTCGACCTCAACCCGATCTCCCCGGAGATCGAGCAACACTGCCGGGACACGTTCCAGGGCGACATCCTCGATCGCGCCCTCATGGAGCGGATCGTCAGTCAGTACGAAGTCCACGAGATCTACCACCTGGCGGCTCTTCTCTCCACCCGCGCCGAGTTCACCCCCGAAACGGCACACAAGGTGAACGTGGACGGAACCATGGGGCTCTTGCAGCTCGCAATCGAGCAGTCCAGCTGGCGGGGAGAACCGGTTCGCTTCCTCTTCCCGAGCTCGATCGCGGTGTACGGAATGCGTGATCTCGAGTCCAAGAACTCGATGGGTCCGGTCAAGGAACACGAGTGGACCTCCCCGACGACCATGTACGGCTGCAACAAGCTCTACTGCGAGAACCTCGGACGCTACTACGCCCGCTTCTACCGCCAGCTCGCCGCGACGGAAGACAGCCGCAGCGTCGACTTCCGCTCCATCCGTTTCCCCGGCCTGATCAGCGCAGACACCCTCCCCAGCGGCGGTACCAGCGACTACGGCCCGGAGATGCTCCACGCCGCAGCCCAGGGCAACCCGTACGCCTGCTTCGTCCGCCCAGACACGATCATCCCGTTCATGGCCATGCCCGACGCCGTCGACGCCCTCCTCGACCTCGCCGGAGCCGACGTAGAGGATCTCTCCAGAACGGTCTACAACATCACCAGTTTCAGCCTGACCGCCGAAGAGTTCCGCGAGCAGGTCGTCGCCCACTTCCCCGGCGCCGACATCAGCTTCGGTCCCGATCTCCGGAGACAGGGAATCGTCGACACCTGGCCGGCATACGTGGACGACTCCGCCGCCCGGAGTGAGTGGGGATTCTCGCCCAAGTACGACCTCGAGAGGGCGTTCCGCGACTACCTCGTCCCGAGCATCCGGAGACGCTACGAGTAGCGCTTACGGCCCCAAAGCGCCCTGTCGTCGCCGCGGAACCCGTCGGTCTACGCTCCCAATGCGCCCTTCCGTGCCGGGGACCTCGTCGGTCTACGCCCCCAAGGCGCCCTTCCGGTTTCGAGGGACGAAACCTCCAGGACGCCTCGGGGGCTCAGGGAGCGCGGGTGCAGGGATCGAGAGTGCAGAGGGATCTTGAGGGCTCAGGGGCGTGGGGCCGCAATGGTCTGGTAACAACTCACTGCTTGCCCTCTCTCGGGGCGGCGTCGTACCCTTTCTCGCATGTATTCGCTTTGGCGGCTCCTGAGGAGCTTCGATAGCTCGACGACGGGAACGACCACCGGTTGATCGCCGGTAGGCCGCAGCTTCTTACTGCGCGCCTCCGGCACTCGTGTCCGGGGGTTTTTTATTTGTGGGCCGACCAGTCGGCCCAGTGAGAGGTGACGACGATGTCGATACACGTACAGGTTCCGGACGGAACGGGGTTCGAGCTCGATCCAGGGGCGAGCGTGCTCGACCTGGCGAAGAAGATCGGTCCGGGACTGGCGAAGGCGGCGGTGATCGGTGAGGTCAACGGCAAGCAAGTCGACCTCTACTACGAGCTGAGCGACGGCGACCAGGTCCGGATCATCACGAAGAAGGATCCGGAGGCGCTCTACACGCTCCGTCACTCCTGTGCGCACCTCATGGCCGAGGCGATCCTCGACGAGTTTCCCGGGGCACAGCTCACGATCGGGCCTGCCGTGGAAGACGGCTTCTACTACGACATCCACCTCGCCGACGGGAAGATCACGGAAGAGGACTTCCCGAAGATCGAGAAGCGGATGCAGCAGATCATCAAGCAGGACGCCCGATTCGAACGCCTCGTCGCGGACTCCGAGAGTGACGAGGTCTACAAGCAGTATTGGGCGATCGACGGCGGCGACAACAAGTTCAAGAGAGAGCTGATGGACGGCCTGGTCGGCGACGGCGCCTTCACGGAGAAGGCAGACGCACCCGAGGTCAGCTTCTATCGGAGCGGGAAGTTCATCGACCTCTGTCGTGGGCCACACGTCCCGTCGACGAGCTGGCTCAAGCACAACAAGCTCATGAAGGTGAGTGGCGCCTACTGGCGTGCCGACGCGTCGAAAGAGCCGCTGACGAGAGTCTACGGCACGTGCTTCTTCACGAAGGAGGAACTCGCCGAGTATCTCCATCGTCTCGAAGAGGCCAAGAAGCGCGACCACCGTGCCCTCGGTGAGCAGCTCGATCTCTTCCACTTCAGCGACGACGCACCGGCCATGCCGTTCTTCCACGACAAGGGAGCGCGGATCTTCAACCTGCTCGCGGATTTCATGCGTGCGCAGCTCGCGCATCGCGGTTACCAGGAAGTGCGGACGCCGCTCATCTACTCCGAGCGAATGTGGCACCAGTCCGGTCACTACGACAACTACCTGGAGAACATGTTCTTCACGAAGTTCAAGGAGCGCGACGCGGCTGACCCGGAGACGATCCACGACAATATCGAGACGGGCCGGCAGATGGCGGTCAAGCCGATGAACTGTCCGGGACACACGCAGGTCTATGCACATCGGCTCCACAGCTACCACGAGCTGCCGATCCGGATGGCGGAGATGGGCGTCGTCCATCGACGTGAGGCCTCGGGAGTGCGTCACGGGCTCTTCCGGGTCCAAGCGTTTGCGCAGGACGACGCGCACCATTTCTGCACGCCTGAGCAGATCGAAGGCGAGATCCTCCTCCTCATCGACTTCTTCTTCGAGGTCTACCGCGCGTTCGATCTGACGGACGTCGCACTCGAACTCTCGACGAAGCCGGAAAAGGCCGTCGGCTCCGCAGAGGTCTGGGAGACAGCGGAAACGGCGCTCACGAAGGTGATGGACGGATGCGGGAAGCCCTACAAGCTGAACCCTGGTGACGGTGCATTCTATGGCCCCAAGATCGACTTCCACATCCGTGACGCGATCGGCCGGACGTGGCAGTGCGGAACGATCCAGCTGGACTTCTCGATGCCAGAGCGGTTCGGACTCGAGTACGTCGGCGCGGATGGCCAGAGGCACACGCCGGTGATGATCCATCGCGCGTGCTTCGGCTCACTCGAGCGGTTCTTCGGAATCATCCTGGAGCACTTCGCAGGGGCATTCCCGCTCTGGCTCGCGCCCGAGCAGGTCAAGATCGTGCCGGTGGCCGAGTCCTACTTCGACTACGCGAAGCAGCTGCGGGATCGCTTCCGGATGGCGGGTCTCCGGGCCGAAGCCAACCTCTCCGACGACCGTCTCGGCTACAAGATCCGTGGAGCCACGATGGAGAAGATTCCGTACGTTCTCGTCGTGGGCGACACGGAGATGCAGAACGGTTCGGTCAACGTCCGCTCCCGGGACCACGGGGAACTCGGGGAAATGTCGGTCGACGCATTCCTGGAGAAGCTCGAGCCGAAGAACGTGGAAGAGAAGATCGAAGCGCTCCGAAGCTGAACTACTGTGGACTCGGGGTCACCAGCCGTGGCGATGCCCCCGGACACCATCGCTAGGGCAGGCGGTTCGACATGATGCGAAACGCCGGATGCGGGTCACGCATCCGGCGTTTCTGCATTCGATCGAAGCCCGCCAAGCGGAGGTCAGTGGCTTCCGCCTCCGAGCAGCGTGAACACATCAGAACAGTTCTGCTCCAGTTCCACTTGGCGATCGTAGTTGTTCATGATCGCGTTGTGGGTGACGAGGTCGATGGTGTTCGGTCCCTCGTACCACTTGTTCACGTCGACCACTAGAGTCAGGTGCAGCGTCTCGCCCGCGTTCACGTTCTGGTGGAGAGTGAGCGACTCCTCGACGAAGTGAGACTCGTCCCGTCCCTCGGCCCGGAACCTGCCCGCATGGGTGGCGAAGCCGCTCTCGGTCTGCTCGGAGTTGATGAACCTTCCTTCGAGCTTCATGTAGTGGTACCCACCGCCCCAGTTCTCCGGCCAGAACATGTTGTCGACTTCCTGACTCTGCCCGGACAGCGCGCCCGTCACGTTGTCCTCGTCGTCGAGGCCGAACGTGAACCCGAGCATGTGGTAGTGACCGACGGGGACGCCTTCGACGACGATCGTGTGAGTCGCCTCATCGCTCGCCCGCACGTAGTGCGCCCCGTTGACTTCCTGGCGTCCGTCCTCGTTCATCACGAAGAAGTCCGAGAGGAAGTACTCGAGGTTGTAGACGCCGTACACATTCCCGAAGGCGTTCGTGTACTGGACCGTACCGAGCTCGAGGTCGGCCGCACCGACCTTGTGCTCCACGTCGATCATGATCGTGCCCGTCGAGGGGGGCGGAACTACCGGGTTGTTGTCGTCGTCGCATCCGGATACGAAAAGGAACGCCGCCACGACGGCAGTGAGCGGCAGCTGCATACGAAGGTGCGACGGCATCGAGAAACCTCCCGTGGGTGAGTGGAACGAGCAAACGACTCGGCGGAGCCAGTGGGTACCGAATGTCGTGCGTCAGTTTCGATTATGAGTCAGCCGCCCGGAGGCATTCCAGGACTCGTTTCCGGGCGCACATCTGCGCACCCCTCCGCAGGAGACGCCCAAGACCCCGGACAGCCGCCTCCAGTATCCTCCTTCTCCGCTCCGTGTGACCCGCGCATGAAGCGCCGCCGAGCCCGGTCCGCGCCCAACCACTCCCCACAAAACGTTGTATGTCATATATTTACACACCCCTTACTGGCCCACGATCACCAGCCTGGGGTCCCGAACTCGGCCGGGGAAACGTCCCTACAGCGAACAGACGACTACTCACCCGCGCCCCCCGGGCCCGAGCGTTCGGATCCGGATGAAGGCACGGAGCCGCGCCAGGCGACTCGACGTGTGCTACCTTTCCAGCGGGAGAGGAGCCAGGACGTTTCGATCGAACGTTTCCGGGCCTGGAAACGTCTATCTGGAGACGGGCGCCTCTCGTTCGCCCCGCCTCCACGTCCCGACTACCCACTCAATCCCCGGAAGGAGACCGGCATGTCCGATTGGAGCAGGAGAAACTTCTTGAGAGGAGCGGCAGGCGGGCTCGGGATGGTCGTCATCCCGACGTTCCTGACCCGAAGCGGGAACCTGTTCGCCTCTCCCACGCCAGGAATCGCAACTCCGGCAAAGAACCTCAACGCGACCTACTTCGCGACCTCGTTCGGAGTCGACGAACAGGTCATCCGGAAAGCGATGACAGCGGCGCTGTCCAAGGGAGGGGAGTTCGCAGACCTCTTCTTCCAGCACCAGATCAACAACTACGTCGGTCTGGAGGACGGATCGGTCAACCGGGCATACTCCTCGGTCGACCTGGGGGTCGGCGTACGGGTCGTCGTCGGGGACCAGACCGGCTTCGCATTCACCGAAGAGCTGACTCCCGAGTCGATCATCGAAGCCGCCAAGACGGCCGCGACGATCGCACAGGGTAGCGCCCGGGCGATCCCGGACGCATTCAAGGTCGCGGGACGGAACAACTACTATCCTATCGAGACGGCGTGGGAGGAGATCGGAATCGACCAGAAGATTCCGTTCCTCGACCGGATCAACTCCCGGATCTTCGCCGCAGACACGCGCGTGAAGAAGGCGTCGATCAATTTCTCCGACGGGACGGGACGGATCCTCATCGTCAACTCCGACGGGCTCGCGGTCGAAGACTACCAGCCCAGTTCCTCGATCGGTGCGAGCTGCGTCGCCGAGCAGGACGGACGCCGCGAACGGAACGGCTACAACCTCGCCGGACGGCGAGACATCCACAGCTACGGCGACCACGAGATCACGGAGATCGCGGACATGGCGGTCACGCGCACGGTCAAGCTGTTCGAGGCCGTACAGCCCCCGGCCGGAGAGATGCCGGTCGTCCTCGGCCCCGGCGGTTCCGGCGTGCTGCTGCACGAAGCGATCGGACACGGGATGGAAGCGGACTTCAACCGGAAGGGCATCTCGATCTACGCCGAGATGATCGGCCGCAATGTGGCGAAGGACTTCGTCACCGTGGTCGACGACGGAACGCACCCACACGAGCGCGGCTCGATCAATGTCGACGACGAGGGCAACCCGAGCGAGCGCACCGTGCTCGTCGAGAACGGCGTCCTCCGGAGCTACATGCACGACAGGATCAGCGCCAAGCACTACGGCGTCGCTCCCACCGGTTCCGGCCGTCGCCAGTCCTTCCGTCACACCATCATGCCGCGGATGCGGAACACCTACATGGAGAACGGCCCGCACGATCCGATGGAGATCATCAAGAGCGTCTCCAAGGGGATCTACTGCGAGGAGTTCACGAACGGACAGGTCCAGATCGGAGCGGGAGACTTCTCCTTCTACGTCAGCTCCGGCTATCTCATCGAGGACGGCAAACTCACGGCGCCGATCAAGGACGTGAACCTGATCGGGAACGGGCCCAAGGCGCTCGAGAACGTCTCGATGGTCGGAAACGACCTCAAGATCGCGGTGGGCGGATGGACCTGCGGCAAGAACGGGCAGTCCGTGCCGGTGAGCCAAGGAATGCCTACGGTTCGGATCGACGGGTCTGTCACGGTCGGTGGTGTCGAAGGCGGAGCTCAGGGCTGAGCAGAAAGGAGCCAACCATGTCGAAGTTCGATGAACGGCTCGAGCTCGCCCAATGGGTCGTCGACCAGGCGACCAAGAGCGGAGCCAGTGAAACGCGAGTCTCCATCACCCGGAGAAGGTACGTCAGCCTCGACTACCGCGAGCGGGAAGTGGAGAAGCTCGAGGAGTCCGTCGAGAACGGACTCTCCCTCGCCCTGTACGTGGACGGGAAGTACTCCGCCCACCGGACGAGCGATCTCCGGCGCGACGCACTTCGTTCCTTCGTGGAGCAGGCCACGGGGATGACCGGATACTTGGAGAAGGATCCGTACCGGTACCTCCCGGAGCCCAAGTACTACGAAGGACGGAGCCAGCAGAACCTCGATCTCATGGACCCGAACTACGGCGCGCTCAGCGCCGAAGAACGGCACCGCATGGTCCAGGAAGTGGAGAACGCTGCGCTCGATGCCGGCGGCGACAAGATCGTGTCGGTCGAAGCCGGCTACTACGACTCCGTGAGCGAGGAGGTCGTCGTCGCCTCGAACGGCTTCGTTGGCACGGCGGAAGGGTCGAACTTCTGGACCGGCGCGTCGGTGACGGCAAAGGACGAAGGCGACAAGCGACCGAGCGATTGGTGCTGGGAAGGAGGCGTCCACCGCGGCGGTATCGTCGATCCGGTTGCGATCGGGAAGGAGGCGGTGAGCCGCTCCCTCGCCCGCGTCGGTGCCAGCAAGATCGCCACCGAGAAGCTTCCCCTCGTGGTCGAGAACCGCACGTCCTCTAGGCTCCTCCGGTTCATGGGAAACGGTCTCTACGGCCGGAATCTCCAGCAGAAGAGTTCGTACCTCGAAGGCAAGCAAGGCGAGCAGATCGCATCCGCGCTCCTCAGCGTGTACGACGACCCGCTCATCCCCCGCGCTTTCGGTTCCCAGCTCTACGACAGCGAAGGCATCGCGGCCAAGCGGATGCCGGTGATCGAAAAGGGTGTGCTGAAGAACTACTACATCGACACGTACTACGCGCGGAAGCTCGGCGTAGACGCGACGACCGGTGGTCCCAGCAACATCGTCTTCGAGACCGGTGAGAAGAGCCCCGAGGACTGGATGAAGCAGCTAGGCCGCGGAATCCTCGTCACCGGGTTCATCGGAGGCAACTCCAACAGCTCGACCGGCGACTTCTCGACCGGGATCTACGGGTTCCTCTTCGATGGAGGACAGATCGTTCGACCTGTGAACGAACTCAACATCGCAGGGAACCACCTGGAGTTCTGGCACAAGGTGATCGGAGTTGGAAACGATCCGTACGTGTTCAGCTCCTGGCGTACGCCGACGATCGTGTTCGACGCACTCACGGTCGCCGGCGCCTAGCCCGACCTGATCGGACGCGTTCCGAACGAAACGGAAAGAGCACCGCTGAGCCTGAAGTTCAGCGGTGCTCTTCGCCTTCTCGGTCTTCTCGGTCTTCTCGGTCTGCTCGGTCTGCTCGGTCTGCTCGGTCTGCTCCGTCTTCTCGGTCTGCTCGGTGTTCTCCGTCTGCCCCGTCTTGCCGATCCTCACGAAACAGCACGAGCGGCTGGCAGGTAGTTCGGGCTCGCGGCCGGGCAGGTGGTTCGCGTTCGGGACTGAGCAGGCTAGTTCGAGTTCGGGCTCGCGTTGTATCCCCTGTCGCCGAAGGGCTCCAACTTCTCGATCCACATCCGCTCCAGCTCCGCGAGGTCCGAGCGCGGATCGTATCCGGGTGTATCGAGCGGTTCGAGCAGGTCGAGAGTCTCGAACGTGAACGCATCCTTGCCGAACTCCCGCCACTCGGCCTGGAGCGACTTCACCGCTTCGCTGCCGTTCTGCAGCTCGAACTGATGGCGCTGAAGGCGGGCCGGGATGTTGATGCTCGACGCGACGAAGCACTTTCCGTTCTCCACGTTGCGGATCACGTAGACGCCCATCGGACGTGCCGTCTCTTTGTACTCCCGAAGGAGCTCCTTCCTGCGGTCCGTCATCTGGACGACGCCTCCCTTCGTTCGATCTCCAGCCTCGGCGCTGGGAATCGCCTTGACCTAGACGACTCGCCTCGACTAGCGTCTCGCGTTGTCGAACGAGTCTCTCTTGGACGATACGCAGATGCTGACCGCATTCGCATCACCAAAACGTCTGAAGCGGCTCGCTCGCTGGAACATTTCCCGGTGTCTACCGGAAGCCGGTGTGAATCCGGCGCGGCCCCGCCACTGTGAGCGGCGACGAAACCCGACGAGATCACTGACTCCCCTTTCCGGGAGTTGGGAAGAGTCGGCGAGTAGGACGACCCGCAAGCCAGGAGACCGACTCGGGAAGCAGTCGTCGACCTTCGAGGGCAAGGGTTCGACTGACCGGGCGGCCTCCGTCCGGCCGATCGGCTTTGCCCTCCGGTGAAAACCGGGGGGTTCTTCATGTCCGCAGTTTCGGTCCTGTGCGCGGTCACAGTCGCCGTCTTCACTGTCGGTGCCTTGGCAGGGTCCAGCTCCGCGGACTCGGCCGAAGCGGGCCTAGGTTCCTCACCCGTCGCGGTGAGTGAGGCGGTTGACGACACCATCGACTCCGACTCGCACGCCGTGATCGCCGCTCTCGACCCTGCATCGCCCCCAGAGATCGACCCACATTCGGAGCCTGTGAGCGAACCGACGTTCTGGCCCGATGTCGTGGATACCCTGGACATCGTCCGAAGTGGCGTGTCTCCTCGCGAGCTGCTCGATGCCTCTCCCGGCTTCTCGAGCTGGATCGAGCTCGGGACGGCCGTTCCGGCCTCGCACGATCTCGCCGACTTGGTGGCTCGCGTAGAAGGCGTACACGTCAACAGCTACGGAGGGCTCGGAGCATTCAGCACCGCGACGATCCGAGGTAGTTCCTCGAGTCAGGTGCAGGTGGTGCTCGACGGCGTACCTCTCACCTCCGCGCGCGACGGGATGACGAACCTCGGGCTCATTCCGCTCCAAGTGCTCGATCACGCCATCGTCCGCCGCGGCGCCCAGACGCTCTCGCTCGCGGGGCCGCCGGCCGCCGGAGTGATCGAGCTGTTCAGTCCGCCCGCCGCCTCGACGCCCCTTCGGCTCGGGATCTCCGTCGGAAGCTTCGATACACGTAGCACGTTTGGGCACTGGGGCACTAGCAAAGGGCCGTGGGGCCTTCTCCTCTCCGGCCAACGTCGTTCCACCGAGGGCGACTTCAGCTATCTCGATCGCAATGGGACCGACGCCAACCACGAGGACGACGAAATCACCACCCGCAGCAACAACGACCACCTCGACGAATCGGTCCTCTGGAAGACCACGTTTGCGCCTGTCCAGAGCGTGGCGCTGGCCTACACCGGCCAACGAACGGAGCGAGACGGTGGCGTCGCCGGAACGGAGACGATTCAGACCGAGACCACCCGGTATCGGTCTGTGCGGAGCCGACATCAACTCGGAACCGACGCCCGCTTCGGCCTCCCGGCTCTTTCCCCTCGCTGGGGCAAGGCGCTGCTCTCCGTCCAGGCGTTCCGCGACGAAACGTGGGACCACTTCTCCAATCCGGCCGGAGAGGTTGGGCTCGGACTCGCCGACACCGAAAGCGACCTGGAGAAGTTCGGCTGGGAAGCCAAAGCTGCGCTCCCGTTCGTGCCGGCCGGACTCCGCTTCGAGGCCGTCCACGCCCGAGACGAAGAGACGTGGACACCCTACGACCGGCTCCACGACATTCGCGAGTACGGCCGCAAGCGCAGTTCACGGACGACGATCACATCGGGCCGATGGACCGGCCTCGGTGAACACGTGACGCTCGATGCGTCCTATCGCTGGGATCGCGCAACGGACAACTACGACGGCCCTGTCGTCTTCGGGAGGCCACCCGAGCCGGGCCCAGAGCGGACGCAGAGATTCGAGGCTCCGACCTTCGGTTTGCGGCTAGGTCTGGGCAGTGGACTGTCCCTTCACGCGAATCGAGGTAAGTTCCTCCGCTGGCCCACCTTCCCCGAGCTCTTCGGGCAGAACGGAGTCCAGGACGGGAACCCGAAGCTCCGTCCAGAAGCCGGGCTGCAGTGGGACCTCGGGCTCCGCCTGAGAGGAGACCATCTGCGGATCGACGCCGCCTACTTCGAGAGCGTGACCGAAGACGAGATCCTCCTCCTCCAGAACAGCCAGCGGACGGTCAAAGCGCAGAACGTGGACCGGACTTGGGTGCATGGAATCGAGTCGAGCCAAGAGGCCGTCTTGTTTCTCCCCAAGGACCTGACGGTGACGGTGTCCACGAACATCACATGGCAGGAAGCACTCGACCGCGGCGTGAGCCGAGCCTACCGAGGCAAGGAGGTGCCCTATCTGCCCACCCTCGAGGGCCGAGGATCTGTGACAGTGGAGATGGCACCCTGGTCGGCGCAGTACGGCGTCACGACACGCTCCGATGTCTACCGGGATCGGTACAACTCCGAGGAGAAGGAGACGCCCGGCCACAGTGTGCACGAGGCAGCGCTGGAGAGAGTGCTCATGCGGGGACGGGCCACCGTCCGGGCCGAGGTACAGAATCTCTTCGATCACCGCTCGCAGGACATCGAGGGGTATCCGCTCCCTGGCCGCACGTACTTCCTCGAGCTGACTCTCGAGCCGTTCGGCCCATCGAGGAACTGAGCCATTCACCAAGACAAGCGGGGACAACAGGAGCCTCTCATGAACGGACGAATCGGGCGGAGAAGCGAGGTGAGGACGATGACATCGGAGCCCAGGGCCCGGGGTGCGGTCGCGAACAGCGCCGAGCCGAGAGTGACAGTCAAGGCAGCCGCAGCGTGGGCCGCAGTCGGGGCCATCGCCATGGCCGGGGTAAGCACGCCTCCATCCGTCGCCTCAGGTGCGGCCGAAAGCGCGCGGCCGGGTGGGTTCAGTGACCACCTCTTCGTCCTGACGACCGACTACTCAACCGGAAGTAGCTCGACGGTTGGGCTGCAGCCGCCGTGGAACGTCCAGCTGGACGTCGAGCCGCTTGGAGCTGACCCCGTCGCGCGCTACGCAGGTGGGTTGCTCTATGTCGTCAACCGACTCGGAGGGGACAACCTCCAGGTGATCGATCCGGCAACCGCAACGACCCTCCATCAATACTCGGTCGGGGCGGGCACGAACCCGCAGGACGTAGCGGTCCTGTCCCCGACGCGCGCTTACGTTTCGCTCTACAACTCGACGGATCTGATCGAGATGAACCCGACGACCGGACAGATCCTGGAACGGATCGATCTATCGGTCTTCTCAGACACCGACGGACTTCCGGAAGCAGCAAAGCTCCACTTCGCAGCCCCCTATCTCTACGTCCAGATCCAACGGCTCGATCGGAGTCAGTTCTACGCCCCGGTTGGGGACTCCTACCTCGCCGTGATCGACACCCGCGACAACACCGTGGTCGACGTGGCTCCGGATGAGCCAGGACTCCCCGGCATCGCTCTCGAGGCGACCAATCCGTTCGGCGCGATGGAACTGGACCTTCGAACCGGACGCCGACTGATCGTCCCGTGCCCGGGAGCCTACACCGACCAAGCGGATGGTGGGCTCGAACTCGTCGACCTCGACACATGGACGAGCGAAGGCGTGATCATGAGCGGCGCACAGCTGGGCGGGGACCTGGTCGACATCTCCGCATACGAGGGCGGCACGCTGTTTGTGATCGTCTCGAACGCGTCCTTCGTAACCTGCCTCGCGGAAGTCGACCTGGCGACGTCCTCCGTGCTCTCCACCCTCTACTGTTCCAGCGGTTTCGATCTCGCGGACTGCACAGTCGACGCCGCAGAGGGTTGGCTGTACCTGGCAGACCGAAGCTTCGACGACCCAGGAGTCCGCGTGTTCGATCTAGAGACCGGAACGCAAACCAGCGGTCCGATCTACGTCGGACTCCCGCCGGTAGAACTCCACATTCTCCGGCCCGGCACTTCCGGCGGCCCGTTCCCACAAACACCGGCGATCGCGGAAGTCCACCCCAACCCGAGTCGGGATGGCATGACCTGGCAGCTCTCCGAGCACGAGAAAGCCGCGCCAATCCGGGTGGTGGACAGTGCTGGTCGAAGGGTCCGGGAGCTGACGGCCAGCAGCCGCACGTGGGATGGAAGGGACGAAGGTGGCCGACTCGTCCCCGCCGGCGCGTACTGGCTCGTGCTCGACGGCTCCCAGTCCGCAGCCACTCCGGTCCGGGTCTTGCGCTAGGACCGGTTCGATCCGTTCGAAGGAACGCCCTTCACGCGAGGAACCCCGGACGCGCCCCAAAACGACAAAGCCGCGTCCAGGTTTCCCAGGACGCGGCCTTCTCGACTGACGAAACTGATTGCGAGCGAAACTAACGGATCAAGACTTCTCGCCGTCGGCCAGTCCATACCGGCGACGGAACTTGTCGATACGACCCGCAGTGTCGACGAGCTTCTGCTTCCCCGTGTAGAACGGGTGCGACTCGCTCGAGATTTCGATGTTCACGCAGGGGTACTCTTTGCCCTCGTGCTCGATCGTGTCCTTCGTCTTGATGGTCGAGCGAGTGAGAAGCTTGAAGTCCGACGAAATATCGTTGAACACGACCAGCCGGTAGCTCGGGTGAACGCCTTCCTTCATGATCCTCTCCTCCTCACCAACTCGCCTTCACGACGCCCGGCAGCTTGCCTTCGAGGGCGAGTTCGCGAAGTGCGATACGAGACACACCGAACTTACGATGGTAGGCGCGAGGACGACCAGAAACCGCGCACCGATTGACGATGCGGGTCGGGCTGCCGTCACGCGGCAGCTTCTGGAGCCGGGCCATCGCCTCTTCGCGGGTCGCCATATCGGTCTGCGGATCGGCGATCTTCGCCTTGAGATCCGCACGAACCTCGCGATAACGAGCGGCCATCTGGCGGCGCTTCTCGTTCTTGACGATCTTTCCCTTCTTCGCCATCTGCATTCACCTTCTGAAAGAGACCCACAAAGGGTCACCTGCCTATCGCAGAAAAGGCGGACTCACTACTGAATCCGCCTTTCCAAGAAAAGCTCCGGCGGCGACCTACTCTCCCACACCCTCACAGGTGCAGTACCATCGGCGCAGGAGGGCTTAACGACCGTGTTCGAAATGGGAACGGGTGTGGCCCCTCCGCCATTGCCACCGGAAAATCGAGCCGACGTCCCTGACTACGCAAGGACGCGCGGCGGAAAACTCGACAGCTGATTAGAGAACGAGATTACGAGAACAGGCGCTTAAATAAACGATCAAGCCACACGGCCTATTAGTACCGGTCGGCTGAACGTGTCACCACGCTTACACCTCCGGCCTATCAACCTCCTAGTCTCGAAGGGGCCTTTAGGTAGATTACTCTACGGGAGATCTCATCTTGAGGCCGGCTTCGCGCTTATATGCTTTCAGCGCTTATCCGTTCCGCACATAGCTACCCAGCGATACCACTGGCGTGATAACTGGTACACTAGAGGTGCGTCCATCCCAGTCCTCTCGTACTAGGGACAGCCCCTCTCAAATCTCCTCCGCCCACGATGGATAGGGACCGAACTGTCTCACGACGTTCTAAACCCAGCTCACGTACCGCTTTAATTGGCGAACAGCCAAACCCTTGGGACCTTCTCCAGCCCCAGGATGCGATGAGCCGACATCGAGGTGCCAAACCCTCCCGTCGATGTGAACTCTCGGGGAGGATAAGCCTGTTATCCCCGGCGTACCTTTTATCCGTTAAGCGACGGCCCTTCCACTCGGAGCCGCCGGATCACTAAGCCCTGGTTTCCCACCTGCTCGACTTGTAGGTCTCGCAGTCAAGCTCCCTTCTGCCTTTACACTCTTCGCGCGATTGCCAACCGCACTGAGGGAACCTTTGGGCGCCTCCGTTACTCTTTTGGAGGCGACCGCCCCAGTCAAACTGCCCACCTGACACTGTCCCAAACCCGGATTCACGGGCCGTGGTTAGAATCCCAACAACACAAGGGTGGTATTTCAAGGTTGGCTCCATGAAGGCTGGCGCCCCCACTTCAAAGCCTCCCACCTATCCTACACATGCCTTGCCAGAACCCAATATCAGGATGCAGTAAAGGTGCACGGGGTCTTTCTGTCCAGTCGCGGGTAAGCGGTATCTTCACCGCTGCTTCAATTTCGCCGAGCTTCTCCAGGAGACAGCGCCCAAATCGTTACACCATTCGTGCAGGTCGGAACTTACCCGACAAGGAATTTCGCTACCTTAGGACCGTTATAGTTACGGCCGCCGTTTACCGGGGCTTCAGTTTACAGCTTCGTCCGAAGACTAACCGCGCCCTTTAACCTTCCGGCACCGGGCAGGTGTCAGACCCTATACATCGCCTCAGCGGCTTGGCAGAGTCCTGTGTTTTTAGTAAACAGTCGCTTGGGCCGTTTCTCTGCGGCCACCTTCAGCTCACCTCGCGAGGAGGATCACCTACTTGGTGGCTTCCCTTCTTCCGAAGTTACGGGAACATTTTGCCGAGTTCCTTCTGGAGGACTCACTCGAGCACCTTAGGATACTCACCCCGCCTACGTGTGTCCGTTTCCGGTACGGGCACCACTGTGACTCGCGTAGAGGTTTTTCTCGGCAGCATGCGCCAGATGAGTTTATGGCCCGGAGGCCTCCCACTCGCTTCTCGAGGTAATGTTCTCCCGGATTTGCCTAGGAGAACCCTCTACCAGCTTGGACCGGGACTTCCGACACCCGGATCATCCTTTGCTTCTGCGTCACCCCATGGCGTCTTTGTCGCCACAACAGTGGTTCAGGAATATTAACCTGATTTCCATCGCCTACGCCTTTCGGCCTCGGCTAAGGGTCCGACTAACCCTGAGCGGATTAACCTTCCTCAGGAAACCTTAGGCTTTCGGTGAACAGGTTTCTCGCCTGTTTTATCGCTACTTATGCCGGCATTATCACTTCCGTCTCGTCCAGCACCCCTTGTCGGGACACCTTCGTCCTACTACGGAACGCTCCCCTACCAATCGAAAGCATCATTACTTTCGAGTCCGTGGCTTCGGTACCTGACTTGAGTCCCGCGTATTATCGGCGCAAAATCACTCGACCAGTGAGCTGTTACGCACTCTTTAAATGGTGGCTGCTTCTAAGCCAACATCCTAGTTGTTAAAGCAATTTCACATCCTTAAGTACACTTAGTCAGGATTTAGGGACCTTAACCGACGGTCTGGGTTGTTTCCCTCTCGGTTGCGGAGCTTATCCCCCGCAGCCTGACTCCCGGAATACATGTCTACGGCATTCGGAGTTTGAATGGGGTTGGTAACCTGGTGGGGCCCCTAGCCCAATCAGTGCTCTACCTCCGTGACATATTTAACCGAGGCTAGTCCAAAAACTATTTCGGGGAGAACCAGCTATCTCCAGGTTTGATTAGCCTTTCACTCCGACCCACAGCTCATCCCCCAGATCTTCAACTCTGGTGGGTTCGGACCTCCACATCCTTTTACAGATGCTTCATCCTGGCCATGGGTAGATCACCTGGCTTCGGGTCTACCGCATGTGACTATGACGCCCATTTCAGACTCGCTTTCGCTACGGCTCCGTGGCTGGACCACTTAACCTTGCCACATACGAGTAACTCGCCGGCTCATTATGCAAAAGGCACGCCGTCAGCCGTGCTCGACCGAAGTCGAGTCGTGCCTCCGACCGCTTGTAAGCGAATGGTTTCAGGTACTATTTCACTCCCCGCCAGGGGTGCTTTTCACCTTTCCCTCACGGTACTGGTTCACTATCGGTCGTCAGAGAGTATTTAGCCTTGGAAGGTGGTCCTCCCAGATTCACACAAGATTTCACGTGTCCCGTGCTACTCGGGTATCACTTCGAGAGAGTCCATTGATTTTCGATTACGGGACTATCACCCTCTATGGTCTGACTTCCCAGACTGTTCATCTAACCAATGGATTTCTTACTCTCCGATCTCAATGCAGAAAGATCAGAAGTGACCCCACAACCCCGACACCACAACGCCTGCACGCTTGACATGACATCGGTTTGGGCTCTTTCCCGTTCGCTCGCCGCTACTAAGGAAATCGCGATTGCTTTCTCTTCCTGGAGGTACTTAGATGTTTCAGTTCCCTCCGTTTGCTCTATCCGGCCTATGTGTTCAGCCGGAAGTGACGAGGCATGACCCTCGCCGGGTTTCCCCATTCGGAAATCTCCGGGTCGACGCTTGTAGCAGCTCACCGAAGCTTATCGCAGCTTACCACGTCCTTCATCGCCTTCTGACGCCAAGGCATCCACCATTCGCCCTTAGTAGCTTGATCGAAATCGTATTACCTAAGAGCTCGTTCTCGTTTCGCTCGACGACGGACTTCATGAGTCCATCGTTGAAGCAATCTCGTCTCTATTCAGCTGTCAAAGACCAGGAATCGCCCACGGCGGTACGCCGTCGGCAATCTAGCATTCACTTCGACTGGTGGAGATAGCCGGGATCGAACCGGCGACCTACGGCTTGCAAAGCCGTCGCTCTCCCAACTGAGCTATATCCCCTAACGAAGACATGTGGGCCTAGGTAGATTTGAACTACCGACCTCACGCTTATCAGGCGTGCGCTCTAACCAACTGAGCTATAGGCCCAGACTCGTGGTGCCACCTAACCGGCACTACCGATCAGGCCCGCTCGATCGAAGTGATCAAGAGAAAGAACAGAATTGTAGCAAGAAAGGCCACCGACCTGAGTAGTCTCTTCCGGCCGAAGCCATCTGAGACGGTCTCTATAGAAAGGAGGTGATCCAGCCGCACCTTCCGGTACGGCTACCTTGTTACGACTTAGCCCCAATCGCCAGCCTTACCTTAGGCGCTTCCCTCCCGAGGGTTAGGATAGCGACTTCGGGTACTGCCGACTTTCGTGGCTTGACGGGCGGTGTGTACAAGCCCCGGGAACATATTCACCGCTGCCTGCTGATCAGCGATTACTAGCGATTCCACCTTCATGCAGTCGAGTTGCAGACTGCAATCCGAACTGAGGACAGCTTTTTGGGATTGGCTCCACCTCGCGGTATTGCGACCCTTTGTACTGCCCATTGTAGCACGTGTGTAGCCCTAGGCGTAAGGACCATGAGGACTTGACGTCATCCCCACCTTCCTCCGTCTTGTCGACGGCGGTCTCCTTAGAGTGCTCAGCGTTACCTGTTAGCAACTAAGGACAAGGGTTGCGCTCGTTGCGGGACTTAACCCAACATCTCACGACACGAGCTGACGACAGCCATGCAGCACCTGTGCACCCGCTCCGAAGAGAAGGTGTGTTTCCACACCAGGCAGGTGCATGTCAAACCTAGGTAAGGTTCTTCGCGTTGCATCGAATTAA
Organism: Candidatus Eiseniibacteriota bacterium; assembly: GCA_020633975.1. Lineage (GTDB taxonomy): Bacteria > Eisenbacteria > RBG-16-71-46 > CAIMUX01 > CAIMUX01 > JACKCR01. The sequence goes on from JACKCR010000005.1 coordinate 251,721, forward strand.
ACCACATGCTCCACCGCTTGTGCGGGGCCCCGTCAATTCCTTTGAGTTTCAACCTTGCGGTCGTACTCCCCAGGCGGTGCACTTAATGCGTTAGCTGCGGCACAGGAAGGGTCGATGCTTCCTACACCTAGTGCACACCGTTTACGGCTAGGACTACCAGGGTATCTAATCCTGTTTGCTCCCCTAGCTTTCGCGCCTGAGCGTCGGTATCAGCCCAGATGGGCGCCTTCGCCACTGGTGTTCCTCCCGATATCAATGCATTCCACCGCTACACCGGGAATTCCCCCATCCTCTGCTGTACCCAAGCCAAGCAGTATGGAGTGCAGTTCTCTGGTTGAGCCAGAGCATTTCACAATCCACTGACTTGGCCGCCTGCGCGCCCTTTACGCCCAGTAATTCCGAACAACGTTTGCTCCCCCCGTATTACCGCGGCTGCTGGCACGGAGTTAGCCGGAGCTTCCTCTGGAGGTACCGTCAAACCGATGGCCTGTTTGCCCACCGGCATTTCTTCCCTCCTGACAGGGCTTTACGATCTTACAACCTTCATCGCCCACGCGGCGTCGCTCGGTCAGGGTTTCCCCCATTGCCGAAGCCTCTCGACTGCTGCCTCCCGTAGGAGTCTGGGCCGTATCTCAGTCCCAGTGTGGCTGACCATCCTCTCAGACCAGCTACCCATCGGTGCCTTGGTGGGCCATTACCCCGCCAACAAGCTAATGGGACGCGGGATCCTCCAGCAGCGGTAGCTTCCAAGGAGAGGCCACCTTTAACCTCAAGGCCATGCGACCTCGTGGTCTCATTCGGTATTAGCACCCCGTTAGGAGTGTTATCCCCAACTGCAGGGCAGATTTCCCACGCGTTACTCACCCGTTCGCCACTTTACTCGCCACCCGAAGGTGACTTTCTCGTACGACTTGCATGCCTAATCCACGCCGCCAACGTTCGTTCTGAGCCAGGATCAAACTCTCCGTGTTCATGTATTCAAAACATGGAGTCTCACGTCCCTGGCTGGAACGTGAGTCAAAGTAATTGTGCTTCCTCGTTGCCGCTCCAAAGAGTGGCGCGAGGAGGCAAGACCTTAACTCGCACAATTCTGTTCTATTCTCTTGTCAAAGACCATCGATCGCGCTTCGAGCGCAGACGCAAAACGTACTCGGCCCTCTCGAACTCGTCAAGAGATTTCCGCCCTTCGTCCGGATGTCCGGGGGTCGGTGGCGCGTCCGGCTGTTGGCCTGACGTCGCGCCGAGATCGCGGAAACTAGGGATCCAATTCGGTTCCGTCAACGAGTTTTTTGCGTACGATCTCCGTTTTCTTTGGCGCCGCTGGAACGGGCGTGTTTGCAAAGGGTTAGGAATCCCGATCCGCGGCACTGATCGCTCGGGATCCGTCCCCGACTCCGAACGGGCCCTGCGATTTCGTTCGTTTCGTGCCGACTCCGCTCCGCTCTCCAGGCGGTACCCCGGCAACTTTTTCTTTGGATCTGGGGGTGTTTCCGGGGGTTCTCTCCAAGGGTGGTCGGCGAATTCGCGGCGCAGGCACTCCCCTCTCGAGGAGCAGGGGGCGATCCGGTTCGCCGGTCCGGGTTTGGCGTCCCTTGACCCATTTCTGTGGCTGTGCTGGAGTCTCGCCCATGCGCCTCTTCATAACGTTCCTATTGCTGACGCCGCTCGTCGGCGCGGCCGTCATCTACGGGCTCTTCTCCGCGTGGGGCGACGACCTGCCCAGCCCACAGTCCCTCCGTGAGCTCGAGCCGAGCATGAACACCGTCATCCTCGATCAGAACGGTGAGGTCATCGACGAGTTCTTCTTGGAGAACCGCTCGCCGAGGCCGATCACCGAGATCCCTGCGCTCATGCAAGAGGCCGTCCTTTCGACCGAGGACACGCGGTTCGACGATCACTGGGGACTCGACGTACTGGGCATCCTACGTGCTGCGTTCACCAACGTGACGCACGGCACGATCGAAGAAGGTGCGAGCACGATCACGCAGCAGCTCGCGCGGAAGCTCTTCCTCACGGATTCCCAAACCTGGAATCGGAAGCTCAAGGAAGCAGTGCTCGCCATCCGGCTCGAACGTTCTTTCTCCAAGGACGAGATCCTCGAGCTCTATCTCAACAAGATCTACTTCGGGGAGGGCGCGTACGGTGTCGAGGCAGCTGCCCAAGCCTACTTCGGCAAGTCGGTGGATGCGCTCGAACTGCAAGAAACCGCACTTCTCGCGGGAATTCTCGCGAATCCGTCCGCGTTCCATCCGATCCGGCGTCCGGAGAACGCAAGGCGGCGTCGGAATCTCGTTCTGAGGCGGATGCTCCAGGCGGGCGTCGTGGACTCGACGCAGTACGCGATGGCGGAAACGACGGCCGTCGTGCTGAGTCCGCGGGGTAAGTCCGCCTCCAAGGCGCCGTACTTCACGGAGGCCGTACGTCGAGAACTAGCCGACCGCTACGGCGACACGCACGTATACACCGGCGGTCTCACCGTACACACGACGCTCGACTTGACTCTGCAAACCGCGGCAGTCGAAGCGCTGGAGAAGCAGATCAAGTCGATCGAGAAGCAGCAAGCGCACCGCTACAAGTACCTGAAGGACGAGGCGACCTGCATGGGTACGCTGGCGCATCCCGAGGAAGGAACGCCCTATCTCCAGGGTGCGATCGTCGCCGTGGAGCCACAGACCGGTGCGATCAGAGCGATGGTCGGCGGACGCAACTTCACAGAGTCGAAGTTCAACAGGGCTACGCAAGCCGTGAGGCAACCGGGAAGTGCGTTCAAGCCGATCTCGTTCACCGTCTCGATCCAGGACGGCCACTCCACCAACGACATCATCTACGACACTCCGCTCGAGTTCGAGATTCCCGGGCCAGGGAAGCAGGTGCAATCATGGGAACCGAAGAACTTCGACCTCGAGTTCAGAGGCCCCGTCACCTTGCGCTATGCGCTCATGAAGAGCCTCAACATCCCCGCCGTTCGGCTCATGGAAGAGGCCACGCCGAGGAGAGTGATCGCGATGGCGAAGTCGATGGGGATCGACAGAAACCTCCCCCCGTATCTCTCCCTCGCGCTGGGTACCGGAGAGGTGACCCCGCTCGAACTCACCTCCGCCTACGGTATCTTCGCGAACCAGGGCATCTACAGCGAGCCGTACATGATCGAACGCGTGGAAGACAGGTACGGGTCTCTCGTCGATCTGCGAGTCCCGAAGACGCGTGAAGTGATCGACGAGCGCACGAACGCGCTCATGGTGAGTCTCATGCAGTCCGTGATGGACGGGGGCACCGGCGCATCGGCTCGGTCCTCGTTCGGTTTTCGTGCCCCGGCGGGAGGGAAGACGGGGACGACGGATGACTACTCCGACGCGTGGTTCGTCGGTTTCGTTCCGAGCCTCGCTTGTGGAGTCTGGGTCGGCTTCGACGAGAAGAAGACGATCGGATCCCGGATGACCGGAACCGCCGCGGCTCTTCCGGCCTGGGCCGGCGTGATGAAGGCGGCGGTCGCAGAGCTCGGAGAGGAGGAGTTCCCGATACCCAAGGGGCTGGTTCAGCTCACGACCTGCAGGGACACCGGACTCATCGCGCTTCCAGATTGTCCGAAAGTTCGCGATCTATTCTTGCCAGGCCGCCAACCGAGTCGCACCTGCCCGATTCACGCGCAGTACTTGGCTCCGCTCTTCGGGGACGAGGATTCTCGTTCGACATGGATCCGACGAGACGACGCGACCGGCGGCACCCCGGAGTGACCCCGATTCGACGCTAGGCTTCCGGGTCGATCGTCTCCCCGATCCAGGATCCGATGCCGTCCGGGTCGACCTCGACCCAGCTCGAGGCTCGATCGATCAGTGCGGCCTCGTCGCTCGGCGAGGAGCCCAGGTGTAGTCGCACCACAGGCTGGCCCTGAACGATCTCTGTTCCGACCTCGACCAGGAGTTCCACGCCGACCGTTGGATCGATCTCGTCGTCGGTCCGGAGGCGTCCACCTCCAGACTCGGTGATCCAGTCACCGACGTCACGAGCGGCAAGTCCAGCGAACACTCCGTGCACCGGACTCTCGACGTCCAGTTGGTGAGCCGACGTCGGGAGGAGCGAGAGATCATCGAGTGCCTCGGAGTTCCCGCCGAGCCATCGGACCATGGAGCGGAATCGTTCGAGGCCCGCACCGGTCTCCCATGCCTCCATCAGCGCGCGTCGCGCCGACGTGAGGTCGGGAGAAGCGCCAGACAGCTCCAGCATCCCGCTTCCGAGTTCGAGAGTGATCTCCCTGAGGTCCGGAGAGGTCGACCCAGGACCTTCCCGTAGAGACCGCACGGACTCCGCGATCTCGATCGCGTTGCCGGCCGTGCGCCCCAGGACGCGATCCATGTCCGTGAGGTACGCGCGTACCCTCTGACCGAGGAGGGCCGACGTCTGGGTGAGCGACTGAGCGAGCACACGAGCTTTGTCTCGATCCGGCATGAACGCGCCTCGGCCGTACTTCACGTCCAGAACGAGGGCCCCGGCTCCTTCGGCGACCTTCTTGCTCAGGATGCTCGCGGTGATGAGCGGAACCGACTCCACGATGGAAGCGGCGTCGCGAAGTGAGTAGAACAACCGATCGGCAGGCACCATCTGATTCGACTGGCCGGAGATGCAGAGCCCGGTCTCACGAACGCAGCTCATGAACTCGGAGGTGGAGAGATCGGTGCGAAGACCGGGGATGGTCTCCAGCTTGTCCAGGGTCCCACCGGTGTGACCAAGTGAACGGCCGGAGATCATCGGCACGATCCCGCCCGCGGCTGCGACGAGAGGAGCGACCAAGAACGAGATCTTGTCTCCCACTCCCCCCGTCGAATGCTTGTCGACGGGGATCGGGTGTTCGGAAACGCGCGGAAGGAACTCCCCCGTATCGATCATCGTGCGTGTGAACTCAGCCGTCTCCTCAGGCGTCATCCCCTGGAAGTAGATCGCCATGAGCCAGGCGGTGACCTGGTACTTCGGAACCTGACCGCTGACCGCGCCCCGGACGAACGCTTCCAGTTCTTCCTTGGTGAGCGCTCCGCCGTCGCGCTTCTTCGCGATGATCGACTTCGCATTCGGCGTTCTCGTCATTTCGTGTCCCCTTGGGCATCCGGGCCAACGGTCGGGATCAGGTCGCTGACGAGGAAAGGACCTCGCACTTCACTCGGACCGGCGAGCCAGACGCGCGCTGCGGGAGCGAGACGCGCGATCGCGTCTCGACAGAGTCCGCAAGGTGGGGCGGGTGGTTCGCTCTTCGTCCAGACGACGACCTCCGCGATCGGGTCGTCGGACTGAAGTCGCCAAAGAGAAAACGCTACACGCTCGGCGCAGAAGCCGAGAGGGAACGCGGCGTTCTCGATGTTCGCACCGTCGAAGATCCCTCCAGACTCGGTACGAAGGACGGCACCGACTTGGTAGTGAGAGTACGGCGCATGTGCACGGCGAGCGTTCCGTCTCGCACGCTCGGCCAAGTTCTTCACTTCGGATGGAATCGACATGACACCATGGTACCCTTCCCGCCATGACAACGCATCGCTCGGAGACAGGTTGGCAACGGCTCATGGAACTGGTTCGGACGCTCAGGGGCCCGGACGGATGTCCGTGGGACCGCGCCCAGACAGTGCCCACGTTGGCGCCGTACCTCGTCGAGGAGTCTTTCGAGGTCCTCCACGCGGTGGAATCTGGTGAGGATTCGGCCATCCTCGAGGAGGCGGGAGACTTGGCATTCGTGCTATCCCTGCTCCTCCACACCGCGGAGCAAGAAGGACGGGGGGCGGTAGAAGACGCACTCGACCGGACCGTCGAAAAGATCGAGGCGCGTCACCCCCACGTGTTCCGAGACCGCACCGATCTTGCGGACGTCGCACAGAGCGAAGCGGAGGTGTCGCGGGCGCTCCAACTGGAGTGGGAACGGCTGAAGCAGAGCAAGGGACCGGCGAGCGAAGTGGACGAAACCGCGGAACGTCTCCACCGCCTTCCTCCCCCGCATCCCGCCCTTCCCGCGCTGGCCCAAGCCTCGAAACTCCAGGGGAAGGCGAAGAACCTGGGGTTCGACTGGCCCGACGTCACTCCGGTGTTTGCAAAGGTGCGGGAGGAGCTCGCGGAGCTAGAGGAAGCGCAGAGCAGCCAAGGTATCGGTGAGATTCGGGAGGAGCTGGGGGACCTGCTCTTCGCGGTCGTCAACCTCGCCCGGTTCCTCGGTGTCGAACCGGAATCGGCACTCCGGCGTGCAAACGAGAAGTTTCGGGGCCGTTTCCACGAGATGCTCTCTGGGATGGAGGCGGATGGTATCGACCCGACCGATGCCAACCTCGAGACGATGGACCAGTACTGGGAACGGGCCAAGGCCCGCGAGCGCGGCCGTAGCTGAGCGAATCGCCAGCACAAGAAGACCGGCGTCCCCCGAGGGAGACGCCGGTCATTTCGTATCGTTCCGAAGAGGCTCCGCCGTTCGAAGCAGGGCGGAGGCGACCTCGTCTCGCGATCGCTCTACCCGCTAGACGTGAGTCGTCGCAGGATCGAGGATGAAGAGCACCTTCGCCGGGCCTGTGCTCGGATTCCTAAAGGCGAATCCGTCATTGATGTTCGCGTGCCCACTATCCTCGAGACCGAAGGCCACCGTCGTCCCGTCGATCTCCACCTCGAAGCTGCCTTCGATCGTGACGATCGCGAGGTCGGCCCCAGCTGCGAGTCGCCGGGTCTTTCCCTTCGCACCGGGCTCGAGGATCATCTCCATGATCATGAGCCGCCCGCCGAGAATCCCGGGCGTGAGGCTCTCGAGCAGGATCCCGGTTCCTTCGATGTCGAAGAAGTTGGGATCGACGTTCGCGCGACGCCCCGGGCTGGTCACGACGATTTCCTGGAGTTCCCGTTCTTCGATGAAGTAGCTCGGGTCCTTCTCCAGCGCGTCCGCGATCTGAATCAGAGCGCCGATCGTGGGGCAGGTCCGGCCCCGCTCGATCTCTGAAATGTGAGTGGAAGAAAACCCGGACGCGCTCTCTACGTCGCGCAGAGTCTTCTGTTGTTCCGTACGGACCTGACGAATCCGATGGCCGACCTTTTCCTTGTCCAACATGTCCATCCCTCCCTACCTATACGAAGAGCTTGGGACGGACCGCCCAAAGGGTGCGGACCGGTTCCGGGCTTAGGTTACGAATGTGATGGGACTGACTGGCCTTGAAATGGATGCTGTCTCCTCGACGAAGGACGTGCGGCTGACCGCTCACGCTCACCTCGAGAAACCCCTCGAGGACGTAGCAGAACTCCTCGCCGCGGTGCCCTGCAACGGGATCCACGACGCCACTGCCGTCGATGGTCGCGAAGAAGATGGACATCTCCGACGACGCGTCTCGATTCGTCACGCTCTGGAGCCGGATGGCCCCTTCTCTCATTAGCAGCGACGGAAGGTCGGCGCGGTGCCGAGATTCCAGCTTTGCCACCGGGGGCACATCGATGAGGTGCGACGGCGGCACGTCGAGAGCGGAGGCGATCTTCTCGAGCGCTCCGATCGTCGGAGACGTCTTGCCCCGCTCGATTTCGGAGATGTGAGTCGCGCTCACCCCGACCTTGCTCTCGATCTGCTTGAGGGTCAGGTTCTTCTCTTGACGGATCCTGCGAATGCGTCTCCCCAGTAGCTTTCCGATCGCTGTGGGCATGGTTCCCTCCTCCAGTCGACGAACGGGACTGACGCTACCGGTTGCAACGAGGATCTCTGGTGCGCTCGCGCATTCCCGACTCGAACACGAACGGCCTACGAGTCCGTGTCTCTTGCCTTCCTTGACCACCCTAGGCCCGCGTCCAAAGGGCCTGTCGGATGCGACTAACTGACGGGAAGGTAAGCGATTCCGAGAATGCAAACAAGTCCCAAGCGCAACGATATCCCGTTGCGTAACGCCAGCCAGGTGGGGAATCGCAATTCCGAACCGCGCGTATAGGAACCTAGAAAATCGGCGGAAACCAGCCGATAGCAACCGTAGGGGCCTGCGCCGGGGCGGAATCGACGCTTGGGGGCGTTGCCCCGAAACGATGGCACCCGTCTTGGAACGTTGACCGAGAGGGAGCGAGATCGATACGCTCTTCCATCGCCGTTACGGAAACCGAGGCCCCTGGATCTCGAGAGTGAGTCATGAGAACCCTGAAACCGACAGAGCGCGCGCACGCGCAGAAGACCGAAGGGACCCTGGCCCGGCCATGGTTCGTCGCTCTGTCCGTGACGGCGTTCGTGACCGCGGTGGGTTCGCTGGCGTCCCGGGAGCCGAGCAGCATCGAGTTGCTCCCGATCGATCACGAGTGGACCGAGGAGGCGATCGGAGCGATCGCATACCCGCCCCAGGTGGACGACGAGACTCCCGTCTGGGTCGAGTGGCTACCGAGCCTGGCCTTCGTGGACTACGGGCCGCCGGCCCCAGCCGACGAAGAGGAGATGGGGTTCGTGTTCCACTCGGTGTCGGTGACGGGCTATTCGAGCCGGATGGAAGAGACCGACTCCACCCCGTTCATCACCGCGATCAACACGATCACGGCTCCCGGCGTGCTCGCGGTCAGTCGAGACATGCTGCGGACGTTCACCCCTGGCGCACCGTTCGACTTCGGTGACCGCGTCCTGATCTCCGGGGTGGGGGTCTATCAGATCGAGGACACGATGAACCCGCGGTGGACGCGGCGGGTCGACGTCTGGTTCCCGTCGACCGAAGAGGCTCTGGCCTGGGGTCGACGCGAGACCTACATGGCGATCGTGGATCCGCGCACCCCGATCTCACCGTACGAGATCCCGCTCGCCCTCCTGGCTCAGGAGCCGATCGACCTCCGCCACCACTCCGGCTTGTCCACGCCCTGGAGAATCCTGCAGTAGCCCTCGTACCGGGACTCCGAGATCTTCCCCACTTCTACCGCAGCCCGCACGGCACACCCTGGCTCGTCTCTGTGCTTGCAGTCGTTGAACTGGCAGTTGCCGTGAAGTTGCGCCATCTCCGGAAAGCAGAGGTCCAGGTTCTCGCCAGTGAGCCCGAACGGCTGGATCGAACGGACTCCGGGGGAGTCGAGGAGCGCGCCCCCGCCGGGAATCGGAACCCACTCCACTCGGGTCGTGGTGTGCACGCCCTTTCCCGTCGCATCGCTGACCGGCTGAGTCGGCAACTCGAGCCCGGGGAAGATGGCGTTGAGGAGAGAGCTCTTCCCGACTCCGGAGGGGCCGGCCAAAAGCGACACCTTGTCCTCGAGGAGAGCGCGGACTTCGCTCAGGCCCGTACCCGACTTCGCGCTGGTTCGGATGAGCGGATAGCCGGTGGGAGCGTAGATCTCCTCCGGAGTCGGCTCGTACTCTTCGGCGACATCGTCCTTGTTGAGCAGGATGGCGCAAGGGATGTCGGAGATCTCGCCGAGGACGAGGAAGCGGTCCAGGCCGCGGTAGTTGAGGGCGGGTTGGGCGAGACTGACCACGACGACGAACCAGTCCAGATTCGCCGCCATCACGTGCTCGATATCGCGCTTGGTGCTCCCCGGATCGACCCGCGAAATCACGTTCCGGCGTGGCATCACCTCTTCGATGGCGTAGCGCCCACGCTCCCGACTCACCCGAACCCGGTCGCCTACCGCAACGACGTGGGTGGTTCGGCGCGGACCGACGCTGAGGCTACCTCGGAGGAAGGCGGGGTGACTCCGTCCCCCAATCTCCACCCAGACCTTGCGCGGACGGACCCGAACGACGATACCTTCTGACGATGCAACCTTCGGATCCGACATGGAACGAGCTCGACTCAGAGGACCTGGAGGGGTCGTTCGACGACCTCTCCGGCCCACCTGACTCGCAGGCGCGCTGGGTGAGACACGGAACCCATCTGGTTCCCGACACCGTTGGGGAAGAGCGGCTCGATCGGTATCTCTCCTCTCGCTTCAACTATCGGACACGCACGCAGTGGGTTCAGATCATCAAGTCCGGACGGGTCCAGGTCAACGGATCGGTCGTCCGGCCTAGCCAACCACTCCGGCCGGGGTTCCGGATCGACTATGAGCCGGAACCGATCGCCGAGCCGTCGGTCTCGTTCGAGATCGGGCTCCTCCACGAAGACAGCTCGCTCCTGGCCGTGGACAAACCAGGTGACCTACCGGTCCACCCTTCGGGGCGCTACTTCCGCAACACCCTCCTGTCGCACCTGCTGGAAGAGCGAGGTCAGACTCTGGATCGGCCGGGACTCCGTGTAGTCCATCGCCTCGATCGAGAAACGAGCGGAGTGATCGTGTTCGGGAAGACGCGGGAGGTCGCGGGCGCTCTGGGCCAGCAGTTCGAGACGCGAACGGCGAAGAAGCGGTACTTGCTGGTCGTCCACGGCGCGCCACACGAGGAAGAGTTCGAGGTCGACGGGGCCCTCGGCCCGCGGAGGAACTCCCGGATCCGGAAGGCAGTCGGAGTCGTCCCCGAGGGAGAAGGACGGCCCGCCCGGACGGAGTTTCAGGTGCTCGCCCGCGGCGAGCACCACTCCCTGCTCTTGGCCCGGCCCCTGACCGGTAGGCTCCATCAGATCCGTGTCCACGTCCAACACGCCGGGTTCCCGATCGTGGGGGACAAGATGTACGGACTCGACGAGGGGATCTTCCTCCGCTTCATCTCGGGCGAGGAACTCGGCCCGGAGGACACGGCGCGCCTGGTCCATCCGCGCCAAGCGCTCCACGCCTACACGCTCTCTCTCACTCATCCTGCCACGGGAGCGGCCTTCGAGCTTCGTGCGCCGCTCCCGGCGGACCTCCAGGAACTCTGCGCCCGGCTCGGACTCTCGATCCCGAACGAAATCACCGCGCCGTAGATCGGTCCGCCAGATTCAGGCGGAAGGATCTCCTTCGTCCTCGGCCTCTTCGTTCGCCTTGCCCTGTCCCTTGGGGTGACTTTGCTCCTCCGCCTCTCCGACTTCCTTGCCGAACTCCTTCATCCGTTCGGCGAAGTCGAACAACTTGTCCTCGACTCGGCGGTAGAGCGTTCCTTCGGGGAACTCACCGTCTTCCCCTCGCTTCCCGACCGGGAGGTCCATCAGGATTCGGGCCGCTTCTTCGACGCGCCACACCGGCCAGACCCGGAACTCGCCCTTCGCGCAGGCCTCGACCACGTCCTCCCGGAGCATGAGGTCCGGAATGTTGGAGGCGGGCAAGATCGCACCCTGCGTTCCGGTGAGCCCCCTCTCCTTGCAGAGGTCGAAGAACCCTTCGATCTTCTCGTTGGCACCTCCGATGGCCTGGACATTCCCGTACTGGTCCGCGGATCCGGTGATCGCGATGTCCTGCCGAACGGGCGCCTCCGCAAGAGACGAGAGGATCGCGCAGATCTCCGCGATGGATGCGCTATCGCCGTCGACCTCGCCATAGGACTGCTCGAAGGCGATCGACGCGAACATCGAGACCGGTTGGTCCTGCCCGAAGTGGGCCCGGAAGAAGCCGTCCAGGATGAGCATCGCCTTGTTGAAGCTGCGCCCGGAGAGCTCGGCCTCCCGCTCGATGTTGACGATCCCGCTGCTACCGAGCGCCGTCTGCGCGGTGATCCGCGCGGGCTTGCCGAACCGGTGGTCACCGAGATCGTAGACGGAGAGGCCGTTCACTTGACCGATCACCGCGCCCCGCGTGTCGACGTGGATCAGGCCTTCCATGATCGCCTCTTGGAGCTTCTCCTCCGGGAGGGCGACGCGCACCTCCTTCTGACGGATCGCCTCACCGACGTGCTCGGCGCGGACGATATCGGAACCGGCTTTCTTGGCCCAGTAGGTCGACTCACGAAGGATGTCCGCGATCTCGCTGAAGAGCGTGGAGAGCTTCTTCCCGTGGCCCGCGAGCCGGGCGCCGTACTCGCAGACCCGCGCAACGCCGGTCTTGTCCGGAGTGAGGAGATGTTCCGCCTCGCACACGTTCCGGATGAAAGCGGCGTAGCGACCGATATTCTCGTCGTTCCTCGGGATGACCGAGTCGAAGTCGGCTTTGACTTTGAACACCGACTGGAAGTCCGGGTCGTAGGCGGAGAGAAGGGAGTGCGTATGGTTGTTTCCGATCACGATGACGCGCACGTCCACTTCGATCGGCTCGGGCTTGATCGCGCTGGACGACACGAGGAAGAACGGATCGAAACTCTGGATGTCGATGTGTCGGTTCTTGAGCGTACGGATGAGCGCCTGCCAGACGCCGGACTCCGCGAGCATGTCGTTGAGGTGGAGGACGAGGTACCCACCGTTGGCCCGGAGGACCGAGCCCGCTTTGATGTGGTGGAAGTCGCTCTTCCAGACTCCGGAGCGGTCCAGCGCCTTCTCGATCGTCCCGAAGAGCGCGCGGTAGTTCGGTGACGTCTCCACCACGACCGGAGGTCGCTCCACCCCAGTGTTGTCCACGAGTACGTTGACGAGGTAGGGACGGAACCGGTCGTCCTCGTCGAGCGGGAGCTCCGGATGCTCGTCGTCGGACTCCTCTTCGAGGAACACGCGCAGGTGCGCGAGGATCTCTTCCTTCACCTCGCCTAGGAACTGTTCCACCTGCGGGTTGACGTAGTCGTCGCGGATGTCTTCCAGTGCTTCGGTCAGGATCGGACGGGCGAACTCCTTCTCCAAGTCTCCGAGCGTGCCCTTGAGACGACGCTGGATCGAGCGGGACTTGCGGAACGTCTCCTCGAGACGGCCGCGAAGATGGGCGTACTTCTCCTGGAGCTTGGTCAGCTCCTCCTCGGAGAACTTGCCCTCTGCCGTCAGCGCCTGGAGTCGCTCGATCTGAACCGGCTCGCCCGCGATGAGCGGAGCCACCTCGGGCCGGTTGACCGGTCCCATCTGGATCTGGACGAGCGCGAAGTTGTCCTTCTTGACCTCCGCCTCGAACGTGGTGATCGCAGTCTTCTCTTCGTCCTGGAACGACTCGATGACGGTCTTCCGCCGTTCCTTGTAGCCGTCGCTCTGATAGAGCTGGGGGAGCGAACGCCGGAGCGAGTCGATGAGCTCGTGCATCTCCTTCGCGAGCTGACAGCCCCGGCCGGCCGGGAGGTAGATCGGACGAGGCCGGTCCGAATCACGGAAGTTGTTCACGACGACGATGTCGCACGGTGCTCCGCGGTCCGTCTCGGTGGTCTCGAGGACGTGCTTGACCGTGGTCGTCCGCCCGGACCCGGAAGGGCCGGTGACGAAGACGTTGTAGCCCTTGTTCCGGAGCGTGATGCCGAGTTCGAGTGCGGCGATCGCGCGGTCCTGTCCGATGATGCCGTCCCGCCGCTCGAGTTCGTCAGCGCGCTCGAAACCCAGGGAGTTCGGATCACAGCGCCACCGGAGCGCTTCGGGCGCGAGCGGATCGACGGGATCCTCCTTCGGAGGCGGCACGGTCTCGGTACGGACGTTGCCCTCGCTCGTCTCCGCCCTCTCGGCGTTGTCTCCCTTCTCGCCGCTTCCGACCTTGTCCACCCGCTCCGCCTTCTCCGCATGCTCCGCCTTGTCCGCCGGGCTGCCGTTGCTTTCGTCCTGGGTCATCGAACGTCCTTTCTTGCTGTTGGCGGCCGCGAAACCTGGCCGGACGGCTCGCCCGGGCCGAAGCAAGCCTCACGTCGCGATCGGGAACTCGCGAAGCGTCTCGTTGAGCGACGTCTTCTCGTCCGTGGACGGCTTCCGCATTCCGATGACGAGGGCAGCGGGGACGCCGTACTCCCCCGCCGGAAACCGCTTCGGCATGGTACCTGGAATGACGACTGCGCGGGGCGGGACCATCCCTTTGACGATGCTCGGTTCAGATCCGGTGACGTCGACGATCGGAGTCGAGCCGGTGAGAATGACTCCTGCGCCGAGCACTGCGCCCGCGCCCACGCGCACGCCCTCGGTGAGGACGACCCGGGAGCCGAGGAAGGCGTGGTCTTCGACGATGACCGGGGCCGCTTGCATCGGTTCCAGCACGCCTCCGATACCCACCCCGCCCGAGACATGGACGTTCCGGCCGACCTGTGCGCAGCTTCCTACCGTCGCCCAGGTGTCGATCATCGTGCCCGATCCGACCCATGCCCCCACGTTGACGTAGGACGGCATGCAGACGACGCCTTCTTCTAGAAAGGCGCCGTAGCGGATCGTCGCTGGCGGAACGACGCGGATCCCCGCAGCCGCGGGATCGGTCTTGAGCGGAACCTTGTCGCGGTAGTGGAACGGCCCGACGGAGAACGGCTCCGCGGGCACCGATGCGAACCGCAGGAGGATCGCTTCCTTCACCCAAACGTTGACCACCCAGTCACCGCTCGGGCTCTTCTCGGCCACTCGGATCTCACCCCGGTCGAGCGCAGCCCAAGCTGCATCGACTGCTGCTCGAGTCTCGGCCGTCTCCCTGAGACCAGGATCGCGCCATGCCGCCTCGATCCGTTCCTTGTCGACGTGCCCTTCGCTGTAGACGTGCCCTTCGCTCAATCTCGCGTCTCCTCAGAGTTCACGTTCCAGGATTCGAGCTGCCTGCTCGCACTCCTCCAGCGTCGGTACGAGCGCCATCCGGATCCAACCTCGTCCCGACTCCCCGAACCGGTCTCCCGGTATGAGTAGGATGCCGAGATCCTGGAGCCGCGCAAGACATTCGTCCACGGGCTCCTCTCCAGGCGGACGGAAGTAGAGAAAGAAGCCGGCATCGCTCGGCGCGACGTGCGCGCCACGGGCTTCGAGCGCATGTCTCAGGAGTTCCCGCTTCCTTCTATATAGATGCCTCATCCGGACCGCGTGTTCGTCGTCGTCCCAAGCGAGCGCCGCTGCAGATTGGACGAAGTGGGGCGCGGCTACCCCTTGGCTCGGGCGGATGGTGCGAAGTGCGTCCACCAGACGCGGGTCGCCAGCCAGGAAGCCGGAACGGAATCCGGCCATTGCGCTCCGCTTGCTCAGGCTGTGGATGGAGATCACGTTGCTCAGACCGTGTTCGAGCGCAGAAGGAGACGGCACGCGATCGAAGAGATCGATGTACGCCTCGTCCGAGGCGAGCCAGAACCCGTGGCCACGGGCCAGCTCCGCCGCCCGCGCGAAGAACTCTGCCGGCGCGGAGGCACCGGTGGGGTTGTTCGGGTAGTTCACCCAGAGCAGTGCGGTGCGGCCCAAAGTGTCGGCACCCAGGCTCTCCAGGTCCGGTAGGAACGCGCGATCCTCGATGAGCGGAAGCGTCCGCACTTCGGCACCGGCCATCTCCGCCCCCGTCCGATACACCGGATAGGCGGGATCGGGAACGAGCACGAGATCTCGAGATCCAGGCTCCACGACGACAGATGCGAGCGAGTAGATCGCTTCCTTCGATCCGAGCGTTGCGAGGAGATCACGGTCGGGATCCAGGGACACGCCGAACCTGCGCTCCGCCCAACCGGCGATCGACTGGCGCAGCTCAGGGGTTCCGTTCGTCGGCGGATAGGACGTGCGGACCGGAATGGAGCGAGCCGTGGCGTCGCGAATGAACTCGGGCGTCTCTTCGCGCGGCTCGCCGACGGTGAAGTCGAGGACCGTTCGTCCTTCGGCGGCAAGTCGAGCCCGGGTCTCGGCAATGGCAACGAACGCGTAGGTCTGCTGTTCGGCTACGCGCCGCCGGATCGGACCGCTCCGCGGTAGGTCGGTCATTAGGTGGATTCCTTCCCGGCGGGTCCGGCGCTCATGAGGAAGTCGCCGACGGCACGGCGAAGCGCCTCTACCTCACGCAAGTCGAGTCGTTCGTCGGCGCGGTGACAGAGAAGTGGGTCCCCCGCACCCCAGTTGACCGCGGGCACGCCGAACGCACCGAAACGGGCGACGTCCGTCCAACCTTGCTTGGCCTCGCGAGGGAGTCCGGTCGCGTCGAGCAGATAACGGAAGAGCGGCGCGCTGAGGTCGACGAGGCCGGGCCCGGCGTGATCGACGATCTCGACGGAGGCGCCGACGGCGTCCTCTGGAGACACCGCTGCACCCTCCGGCGACGCAGGACGAGGCGTCGGACAGAGACTCCGCGCCCAGCGCTCGGCCTCCTCGGGAGTGCGGTCCGGTGCATAGCGCACGTTGAGATTCACCTCGAGGCTCCCAGGCGAAACGTTGCGAGCCTCACCGGCGTGGATCTTCGTCACGACGACCGCCTCGCGGAAGACGACGCCGGCGATTTCGACCGGTCTCTCAGGAATGCGGCGCACGGCTTCGAGCCAAGGAAGCGCGGCTTCGAACGGATGGAGGCCGGTCCAGGGACGCGCGCTGTGACAGGCTCGTCCGGTGAACACGACTCGACAGTGGAGCGTGCCTTTGCAGCCGAGTTCGAGCCCGCCCGAAGTCGGCTCGAGCAGAATCGCGAGCTCCGCCTTCCGGAGCCAAGCCAGGGACTCGAGGACCGGTCCGAGGCTGTTCCCCTCCGCTGGCCCTTCTTCCCCGGTATAGAACACGAAGGCTCGCTCGCAGAATCCCGCGTCGGGATCCAGCTCTTCGGCGAGATGGATCATGGTCGCGACGCCGGCCTTCATGTCGACGACACCCCGCCCATGGAGGATCTCCCCATCGACGCGCGGCGGCCAGGCGTCGCCGAGCGGGACGGTATCGAGATGGCCAGCTAGGACGACGAGCGGACGGCCGGAAGCTCCGGGCGTCACGGGGCCGAGGATCAGGGAGTCTCCGATGCGGATGAGGCTTTGGGAACCAGTGGAGAGTGGACGGAGGCGGGACTCGAGTTCGTCGGCGATGCGCGTCTCCTGGCCCGTCACCGATTCGGTGGAAACGAGCCGAACGAGCGTCTCTCTGATGTTGGTCATGGTCCGGGTACTTTCCCGCCCGTCCGTGCGGGGGTGCAAGGGGATTCGGTGGAGGCGGGGCCGGGCGGTATACTCTCCGGAGCGCGCTGCCAACTCGCGCCCCACTCGACCCACTCACCCCGTCCCCGGGAGGATCCATGACCGCGCTCGCCCCCAACTCCGGCCGCTCGACTCCACGCCGGTTCCGAACTGCCCGGATCGGCCTCGGAGGGCTCGCGTCGGTCCTCGCGCTGGGGGTCTTCCTCTGGAGCACCTCGACCGAGGAGCCCGGAAACGCGACGGTTCAGTTCCATCAGGCCAACACGGGCCACACGTCGAAGACCCGCGACGACGGGCTGCCTCCCAAGGCCCCGAACCCCTACTTCTTCGCGGAACGGGCCTACCCGCTCGGAGAGATCCCGCTCGAGCGCTGGCGCGCGGGTGTGGCTCAGGCACGGCAGATGAAGGACGAAGTCCAGCACCGCGGGGGAGCCGCTTGGGCCTTCCGAGGGCCCACCAACATCGGTGGAAGGATCACGGATCTTGCGCCGCACCCGACCGATGCGAACATCGTCTTCGCGGGAACGGCAGAGGGCGGTGTCGTTCGGACGACCAACGGCGGCGCTTCCTGGGAGCCGATCTTCGACGATCAGCCGACTCTCACCATCGGCGCTGTCGCCATCGATCCAAACCAGCCGACCACCGTCTACGCAGGAACGGGCGAAGTGAACCCGGGCGGCGGAGGCGTCGCGTACGGCGGGCTCGGCGTCTTCCGTTCCACGGACTCAGGGGACCACTGGGAATCGATCGGGCTGGAAGAAACGGGGTCGATCGGACGGATCCTCGTCGACCCGACGGACTCGAACCGGATCTTCGTCGCGGCAACCGGTCGTCTCTGGTCGAGGAGCACGGAGCGGGGCGTCTACCGGAGCACGGACGGCGGCGCGAGTTGGGAGCAGGTGCTCTTCGTCGCGGATGACGCCGGCGCGGTCGACCTCATCCAACGCCCGGATCAACCGAACGTTCTCCTCGCCGCGATCTGGCAGCGCCTCCGTCAACCCGAGGTGTACGACTACGGCGGTCCGCTCTGCGCCGTGTACCGATCGACCGATGGAGGTGACAACTGGAGCGTCGTCGGCGGTGGACTTCCCGCTCCGAACAGCAACGACGGCCGGATCGGACTCTCGCTCTGCAAGGGCAGTCCGAACGTGATGCACGCGGTCTACGCGGACCGGACGGGCTACTTCGACGGACTCTACCGGAGCACCGACGGCGGCGTCTCCTGGACGCGGACGAACGACGGCGCGTTGTCGGACGTGTTCTCCAGTTACGGATGGTGGTTCGGAAACGTCCGCACGCATCCCACGGACCCGCAGCGCATCTTCGTACTCGGACTCCCGTTCTACCGCAGCACGAATGGTGGAACGTCGTGGAGCAACGTTGGTGGGTCGATGCATGTCGATCACCACGCGCTCGAGTTCGGGCCAGGAGCGACGACGATCTGGGCGGGAAACGACGGCGGAATCTACAGGTCGACGAACGGAGGCTCGGTCTGGAGCTTCTCGGGAACGCAGCCGTTCACGCAGTTCTACCGGATCGCGCTCGATGCGAACAACGCCGACGCATTGCTCGGCGGCGCTCAGGACAACGGCACCTTGGGAAGTTGGAGCGGGTTCGACGATGACTTCGTCTCCATCTTCGGTGGCGACGGCTTCGGCCCGCTCGTCCACCCGACCTCGTCCCTCCGGATCTGGGCACAGTACCAGTACGGAAACCTCAACTACTCCTCCAATGGAGGAAGCTCGTTCACCGGCGCGACCGGCGGGATCAGTGGAAGCGATCGCCGCAACTGGAACTCGCCGATCGAGCAGGACCCGACCGATCCGAACACGCGCTACTACGGTACGAACCGGCTCTACCGCTCGACCGGGAACACCAGCTGGGCCGCCGCGAGTCCAGACCTCACCGGAGGTCCGCACCTGGGCAACAGCGGCCAGGTGATGGGAACGTTGACGACGATCGGCGTCTCCCCCGTCGACTCGGACGTCATCTGGACGGGCAGCGACGACGGATACGTGAACGTGACGACCAACGGCGGGGGCAACTGGTCACGTGTGGACGGCGCTCTCGACGACCGTTGGATCACCTCCGTCCGGCCGGACCCGATCGATCGGGAGACTGCATATGTCACGCTCTCGGGATTCAGATGGGACGAGCCACTCCCGCGACTCCATCGCACGACGGACCTCGGCGCGAGCTGGACGTCGGTGTCGGGCAACTTGCCGGACGTTCCGCTCAACGACGTCTTCGTCGATCCGGAAGCAGCCACCCATCTCGTCGTCGCCTCGGACTTCGGGGTGTACGAATCCGTCGATGGGGGAACGAACTGGAGCGTGCTCGGGTCGGGTCTCCCGAACATCGTCGTCACCGACCTCGCCTACGAACCGTCGAGTCGTCGGCTCTTCGCCGCCACGTACGGGCGGTCGTTCTTCGAGATCACGCTGGCGCAGCCTGCGAGCACGCCGGAGGTCGAAACGCCCCAAGCGTTCGTAGGTCTGGGCGCCCTCGGTTCACGACCGAACCCGACCTCGGGTCCGGCCACGATCGAGTGGAGTGCGGCCGCGGCGGGTTCCGGCGACCTCGAAGTGTACGCGGTGAGCGGACGCCGCATCCGGTCGATGCCGGTGAGTTGGGACGCAAGCGGACGCGGATCCACGCAATGGGATGGACGAGACCAGCACGGCGACCTCGTCCCGTCGGGCGTCTACCAGCTGCGGCTGAGTTCGACGGGCGGAGACGCTACGAGCGGAACCGCCACGGGCGGAGACGCCGCAAGCGGAACCGCCACTGGTGCTACGAGCGGAAGCGTGATCGTGAGGCGCTAACGCCGAAGCATCGTCGGTTCCGCGCTCGGCGCGAGCGTCATGTGCCAACAGCAGTGACGCCGTAGCGTGAGCGCGGCAGGCACCGAACCTCGTTACGTCAGGATCAACGCGTCTTCGTCCGTGATCACGATGGTGTGCTCGAACTGAGCGCCGACGCTCCCATCGGAAGTGCGGAGCGTCCATCCATCCGTGTCCTCGAAGACTCGGCTGCTTCCGAGCGTGAAGAACGGCTCGATCGTGATGACGAGGCCGGCATGGAGACGTGTGGCGTCTTTCGGATCGTAGTGATTGGGGACCATCGGATCTTCATGGATGTGACGTCCCACTCCATGGCCACAGAGGTCACGCACCACTCGAAACCCCGATCGACGCGCGCGACGTTCGACGACCCGCCCGATCTCGGAGAGCTTCACACCAGGTCTCGCAACTGCGATCGCATCGGCGAGTGCGGCTCGGGTCTCGTCGAGGAGGCGTTGGGTTCGCATGCCAACGGTACCCACCGCCACACTCGCGCCCGTGTCGGCCCAGAATCCATCCAGTTCAGCCGAAACGTCCACGTTGACGACGTCACCCGAACAAAGGACACGATCCTCGCGTGGGATCCCATGCGCAAGCGCGTCGTTGACGCTGATACAGGTGTTTCCGGGAAAGCCGTACGCGAGTCGGGGTGCGGAACGACAGCCTCGGGCTGAGAGCACCGACTCACCGATCCGGTCCAGCTCGGCGGTCGAGACTCCCGCACGAACCGCGGCGAGCATCGCGTCCCGAGCCGCCCCGACCGCACTCCCCACGCGGATCATCGCGTCCAACTCGAACTCGGTTTCGATCGACATCGGCCTACGCTCCTTCTCCTCGAAACTGTTCGGACAACTCCTCGGGCTCCTGGAGCACGATGTCCGCCCCCGCCTCCACGAGTTCTTCTCTCGAGCCGTAGCCCCAGAGGACGCCGGCAGTCCGGACTCTGTTTGCGACGCCTCCACGAACGTCATGTCCTCGGTCGCCGATCATCCACGCGTCCGCAGGCCCGATCGACTCAGCGCGAAGCACGTGCGCGATGAGGTCCCGTTTGTCGGTGTTCGTGCCGTCCAGTTCGGAACCATGGATGCCGGCGAACCGCGCGAAGAGTCCGAAATGCGCGATGATCTTCTCAGCGAAGACATGCGGCTTCGAGGTGACGACCCAGAGCGTGTACCCGCGGTCGGCCAAGATCGTCAGCTCACCGGGGATCGGTGGGTAGACCTCGTTCTCGTACATACCGACCCGGGAGAACCGGTCCCGATAGTGCTTCACAGCCTCGGCCACGGGTTTGGGTTCGTCGGTATCGAGAAGGGTCCGGAAGGTGTCCTGGAGTGGCGGTCCGATGAAACGACGGAGATCCGTCCCGACCGGTAGCGCCTGGCCCATCTGGAACATCGCGTGCTCGATGCACCTGGTGATGCCGACGCACGGGTCGGTCAGAGTTCCGTCCAGGTCGAAGAAGAGGTGCATGTGCCTCCTGATCGGTCAGCCAGCCAAGAGGTGCCGCGGCAAGGGATCGCACGGGAGCAAGAGCCACGATCCCGTTACCCCGGAGGGCGAGACGCGTCTCTTGGAACGTGACCGTTTGGAATCGGCCTGACCCTACACGCCCCGGACGGGGTGACCAAGTGGGGAATCGGCCGGAAGTACGCCGAAGGAGTGTAGATGGCCCGCCCGCGAGGAGTCGACCGTACGGATCCCGAATGCCAGCCGCTGGTGGAACGTCCGTTCCTCCCGGTGCTTCACGGAGCTCTGCGCCGCAGGGTGGTCATCGGAACACTCACCGGGGTGGCACTGGGTGTCGGGCTGAGCGGCGGAATCGGCTGCTCGAGCGGACAGCCGAACTCGGCTCCCGCGGTCGATGTGGCAATCGCCTCGTCACCGACTGCGAATGAGACGGCGACTAAGGCGCGGCCCGCCACCGAAGCGGAGCAGGCACGAGCCCAGGCGCACATCGGCCCCCTGAAGAAGGCGCTGATGGGCGGCCTCTCCGGCGCGATGAAGGAGGGTGGGCCGACCCAGGCGATCGAAGTGTGCCGCACCCTCGCGCCAAAGGTCGCGGCCGAGCAGTCTCAGAACGGGGTCGAGGTCGGTCGCACGAGCCACAAGCTACGCAATCCGGAGAATGAGGCGAGAGGTTGGGTCGAGCCGATCTTGAAAGGGTACCTCGCGACCGCGGACCAGAGTCCGGTCCCTCAGTGGGTAGAGCTGTCGACGGACCGCGTCGGCTATGTCGAGCCGATCGGAACCATGGGACTCTGCCTCCAGTGCCACGGTCCGGAGATCGAGCCAGAAGTCCAGGCTTCGATCTCGAACAACTATCCTCAGGATCAGGCGGTCGGATTCGCTGCCGGAGATCTTCGCGGCGTGTTCTGGCTAGAGATGCCGCGCCTCGAGAACGAGTAGCGACGGCGAGCAGCGTGGACGGCGAGACCGAACGTTCACACTCGAGACGGAACGTCGCCCCCCAATGCCGACGAACGAAGCGGCGCTACCGCACGCGTACGATCCGTACCGCCGTTTCGTAGTCTCCTGGCGCGCGGAAAAAGTAGACGCCCGCCGGGAGATCTGCGCCGCGGTCGTCTCTTCCGTCCCACTCGAACACCTGGGAGGCATCTCCTTCGAAGCGTCCCGCCAAGCTCCGCACGATCCGCCCCTGCGCATCGTGGATGGTGACGCCTCGTGCCGCGTCCGGCGCGTTGCGGAGATCGACCCGCACGTGTCCACGGAAGGGATTCGGTTGCGCACTCCAGCGCGTCTCGAACGATGCGCCATCCGATCCGCTCACGGCCGAGGGATCGAGCCCGCGCGCGACGAAGAGGCCAGTTCCCCATTCGATCTGGTTGTTGTCAGGCGGAGTCAGCGTCGCAGCGAAGGCAACGTCACCACGGTTGTTGATGGCCGGATTGCCGCCGAAAACCGGAGAGCTGTCATTCTGATCGACGCGTGCATCGCCCAGGTCGGTCGGAAGGATGTCGTGTTCGGTCACGACCCGCTCAAGCGACGTTCCATCGCCCGCGAAGATCACACGTAGTCCGGCCCCGTCGAACGCACGGAATGCGCAGAGACCGTCGTCGTTGACGGACGGGTAGAAGAAGTCGATCGAGTTGATGTCCGGATCGGCCACCGTCGCGATGGTCCTCAGGGTGACGCCGTCGGAAACGTAGATCCCGTCTCCCACCGAAGTGCGTCCCACGAACGCGACCCACCCGCTGTTGGAAAGGCTCACGCCGTTGCCGAAACGCGTGAAAACCGAACCGGAATCGGAGTCCTGATCGACCGCGATCGTCGTGTACCCACCTCCAGGTTCGTAGCGACGGATCTCGTCCGGGCGGGACTCGTCGATACCCCCGAGCCGTACCTTTCCCGCGAGCTGTCCCGCGTCGTTGAACTCCGCGAGGAAGAGGTAGCCGACTCCGTCGACTCCTTCTTGGGCGTAGAGAGATTGTGTACCGGCGTCGTCCGTCACGAACGCCTGCGCGGAGCCGAGATCGACGCGACAGCCGATCTGGCCGGACGCGTTGATCTGCGGATCCCCGAAGTTCTGGATGCCGAAGCTCCCCCCCACTGGGACACGGAGCGTGGAGTTGCCGGTCACGGGGTCGTAGACATAGACCCCCTCGGACTCGAAGTCCCAGGAGCGTTCGAATGCGACCTCGCCTGCGGAGTTGATGCTGGGGTCGCTGACGAACCGGTCCGTCGGCGCGTCGTAGACGACACCACCGACTCCGTCCTTGCCGTAGAAGAGACCACCGTTGCCGGTGCTTCCGACCACGAGGAGACGCACCGTCACGGTGCCGTCGGGCGCGATCGCAGGAGTCCCGCTGTTGAAGCTGCTTCCGGAAGGGAGGTTGAATCCATCCCCGAAGTTGCTCCGGGCTTCGAGCTGGTAGGTCGAGTAGCTGGGCACGTTCGCTCGTGCCGGGAGTGCCGAGAACGTCGAGAGGAGGCAGACGCCGGATGCGAACAGGCACCAGCGGCCGTTCCGTTCGAGCCATTGGGCAACGGCGCCCCTTCCGCTCCAGGCTCTGGCCGACGAATCGATCGCTTGGAGCGCGCCCTGGGCACCGCTCCGTGTCCGCCCCGGGTCCCCGGCAGTCATCATCCCCGTCCCGATCCAGATCCCCGTCCCGATCCAGGCATCACTCATCTCGAGCCCCCATTGCTGTCGAATCACCCAAGCTGCAGAAAGAGGATACGGGTTTCCGGTCGGGCCGTTCCAGTGAAGGTACGGAGCACGAACACTGATCGGCGAGGGGGCACGGCAATGGTCACCGACTAGGATTGCCAGACCGGGACGTTTCGGAGGTCCTTGCGTGACCTGGCATCTGCCCGCATAGTCGCGGCCATGCAGACTGGCGGCCCCTTCTATAAGCAGCTCTGGTTCCAGACCTTGGTCTCGATCGTGATCGGGGCCGCGCTAGGCATCGCGACGGACGGAAAGTCCGCCGAGTGGTTCGGCTGGATGGGCAAGCTCTTCGTCCGGCTTCTCAAGATGGTGATCGTGCCACTCATCCTCACGAGCATCGTCACCGGAGTGGCCTCGGTCGGAACGGGAAAGACGCTTGGCCGACTTGGCGCGAAGACACTCGCCTACTACCTAGCCACCAGCCTCGCCGCCATCCTCACCGGGCTCGTCCTGGTCAACGCGCTCCGGCCCGGAGTCGGGGCAGACCTGGTGGATACCCAGGGGGCAGACCTCCCTGAGCTGACGACGATGGGTAGCGTCTCCGAGATCTTCGAGAAGATGATCCCGACGAATCCGATCGCCGCCATGGCCTCGGGAGACATGCTTGCGATCATCTTCTTCGCCATCCTCCTCGGGGTCGGCATCGCACACCTGCCGTCCGGAAGGGACCGCACCCTCCGGGATCTGTTCGAGCAAGGCTTCGACCTCATGATGCTGCTCACGAGCGGGATCATCCGTCTCCTCCCACTCGGAGTGCTCGGACTCATCAGCACCGCGGTCGCAAAGTCAGGAGCCGGGACGCTCCAAGCCGTCGGCGTGTATGCGATCACCATCGTGGCGGGACTCGCGATCCACATGCTCGTGACCCTACCGCTCTTCCTCTTCCTCCTCGGCAGGATGAGTCCGCTCCGGCATTACCGGAACATGGCGGAGGCAATGATCACCGCATTCTCCACGTCGAGTTCGTCGGCGACCCTCCCCGTCACGATCCGCTCTGTGCGGGAACGCGTCGGCGTGAGCAATCAGGTCACGAGCTTCGTCCTCCCGATGGGCGCGACGATCAACATGGATGGCACGGCTCTCTACGAATGCGTTGGCGCGATCTTCATCGCGCAGGTGCTGGGAGTCGAACTCACGTTCGCTCAGCAGGCGACGGTCGTCCTCACCGCGCTCCTCGCTTCGATCGGGGCGGCCGGCATTCCGTCCGCCGGTCTCGTCATGATCTTCCTCGTCACCGAAGCGGTCAACCTGAAGGGGGCAGAGGTCGCGACGATCGTCGGGATCATGCTCGCGGTGGACCGCCCTCTGGACATGCTCCGCACCATGGTGAACATCACGAGTGACTCCGTCGGCGCAGCGATCATCGCGAAAAGCGAGGGCGAGTCCGAGGTGAACGCGGCATGACTCGGACGGGCACCGTCACGGTCTGTGCGTTCGCTACGCTCGGTGCGCTCGTCAGGATCCGTGCGCTCACCGCGATCCGCGAGCTCACCACGATCCGCGAGTTCACCAGGATCCGTGCGCTCGCCAGGATCCGCGCGCTCGTCAGGATCCGCGAGTTCAACACGATCCGCGCACTCTCGACCGTCCTCGCAATCGCCACACTCCTCACGTTCCTTCTACCGAGGTCGGTCTCGGCGGCCGATCCGATCGTCTCGCCCGAAACGATCGTGGTGCGGCCGAACGGAACCGAGTCGGGGCCGCTCCCACCATCGGAGCTGACCGCACCGACAGACGCCCCGTGGGCGGGAGACCTCTGGCTCCCCGATCGGCCGGCGCCCGAATGGACGTGGCGCCTTCAGGAAGCTCTCACTTGGGCGGCGCGACGGTCGGATGGTGCCGAACCGATCCGGGTGCTGCTCCTGGAAGGGCACCACTGGCTGGAACCCTCTGCGTACCTCGACCCGAGCTGCGGCAACTGTGAGGACCCGAGCACGCTCGTCCCCGCCTCGGTCGGTGTCGTGATGACCGGGTCCGCACTGAGACTCGTCGGCCCGGAACGCGGCGAAGCCGTCGTCCACACCCGTGCAGGGTACGGACTCCTCGTGGAAGACTGCACGGACTGCGAGATCTCGAACGTCGTCTTCACGGACGGAGTGAGGGACACGTCTGGATCGGCGACCGACGCTGCACTCGTCGTCCGCCGTTCGTCCGTCCGGATCGCAGAGAACACGATCCGCGACAACATCGGAGATCCCGAGATCATCCAAGACAAGATCGTCGGGATCATCGGAATCGCAGGTCGAGAGGGTGCGAAGATGCGGATCGAGGGGAACCGGATCCTACGGAACTCCTGGGACGGCATCGCGCTCTACCGGGGCGCGGAAGCTGAGATCGTCGACAACGAGATCGACGGCGTCGACCTCGCTCTGGGGCGCACCGCAGGTGGCGGTCGCGGCGTCGGCATCGGGCTCACGTGGAACGCGAAGGCGACGGTACGCGGAAACCGAGTCGCGCGATACTGGAAGGGCATCGGCGTCTTCGTCGACGCGCAGGCAACGGTAGAGGACAACGTGGTGGAGCGGATCGCAACCTGGGGACTCTCGCTCTGGGACGCTGGCAAGGGTCGCCCGAGCGCACGCTTCCTCCACAACGTCGTCGACTCCACCGGCGCTTGCGGGTGCTCGATCGTTCGGGAGTCGGCGGAGCTTCCGGCACCCGGAGAGCTGCGCGGCAACGTTTTCTCGCGAACCGGCCAGAATCCGAAGTACGACGACGGAGAGCCCTACTGCTATCAGGCAGCGATCGCGCTTCACGCGGCACCAGAGACGTTCCGGATAGGCGACAACCTACTTCTCGACAACCGTGAGCCCGGGGGGCGTCCCGGTAGCGGCGACAGAGACCCTGCCACCGTGGGGCTGACGCTCGCGAACCTCGCCGCACGGCTCGCGATCTATCCGGCCGCAGCGCAGAGTGACTTCTTCACCCGGCACGGGATGTCGCCGTCGGGAGACTGGAACTGGGGCAGAGAGGGAATGAACCGATGACCGCGCTGCCCGAGTCGGATCGAAGCAGAGCCGTGACCGCTCGTCCCATTGGGGAGAGACAAAGGGTGATTCGATGACCGTGCGTCTGGGACTCGATCGGGTGAGGGACGAGGGATTTCGTCTCCCTGGTGCGGGTAGGATCGGACTCGTCGCAAACGCGTCGAGCGTAGGGCGGGACTTTCTCTCCGCTCCAGAGATACTGCTCGGAATCAACGGAGTACGCCTCGACCGGATCTTCTCGCCGCAACACGGATACGGCGGCGAGAAGCAGGACAACATGATCGAGTCCGACCACGGCACACACTCCGTCACCGGACTTCCGATCTTCAGCCTCTACGGAGAGGTGCGCGAGCCGACCGACGCCATGCTGGACGGCCTCGACGCCGTCGTCTTCGATGTGCCGGACGTGGGCACACGCGTGTACACCTTCCTCATCACGATGCTCCATGTGATGCGCGCAGCGGGGCGTTGCGGGGTCCCCGTGTACGTACTCGATCGTCCGAATCCGATCGGACCTCGGATCGACGGGCCGATCCTCACTCCGGAGTTCCGCTCCTTCGTAGGGCTCTCCCCCGTTCCCCTTCAGCACGGACTGACCGCGGGCGAGTATGCGTCGTTCGGCCGGACTGCCCTCGGTATCGACGTCGACCTCCAGGTCGTTACCATGAACGGCTGGCGACGGAACCTCCCCTACGATCTCACCGGTGTTCCCTGGGTGTTCCCGTCGCCCAACATGCCGACCCTGGAGACAGCGGTGGTCTATCCAGGCGGCGTGATGCTCGAGGGCGTCAATCTCTCCGAGGGACGCGGCACGACACGTCCGTTCGAACTCTTCGGTGCGCCGTGGATCGACCCCCGTGGAGTGGTAGGCGAGATCGTATCCGCACGACGCGCATCCGGGAGCAATGCACTCGAGGGGGCGCTCCTCCGGCAGGTCTCCTACGAACCGACCTTCCACAAGTTCCTCGGCGAAACGGTGCACGGATTCCAGATGCACGTCCTCGACCGGAAGTCGTTTCGACCGGTGCTCGCATACGTCGAGGTCTTTCGTGCGATCCGCGCACACCACGGGCGCTTGTTCGACTGGCGACAGCCTCCGTACGAGTACGAGACCGAGAAGTTGCCGATCGACCTCATCACGGGAAGTACGCAGGTCCGGCAGGCCATCGAAGACAACGTCCCCGCGGTCGAGCTCGCTCGCGAGTGGGTTCTGGAGCTCGATCAGTACCGCGAGGCGGTGCGGCCGCACCTTCTCTACTCCGGAGGTCTCGTCTAGGTGACCACGTCGTCCGACCCGTCCGCGGGCCAAGCACAAGAGCCGACGAGGCCGCTCGAGGGGCTCGACGTCATGATCCTCGCGGCGGGTCTCGGCACTCGGATGCGCCCACTCACCGAGCACACGCCGAAACCGTTGCTACCCGTGCTCGGGCGTCCACTCCTCGTCTGGAACCTGCGTGCACTCGCGCGCCTGGGAGCGAAGCGAGTCGTCATCAATACGTACCACCTCGCCGCGGAGATGGAGGCGTATGTCGAACACGAGCTGGCCCGCGAGTTCGCGGATCCCGAGGCCCCGCCCAAGCCCGAAGTACGACTCGTACGTGAGCTCGTCTTGCTCGGAACCGGCGGAGGTCTCGGCAACGCATCTCCGCTACTCCGGAGCGATCCGATCCTCGTCTGGAACGTGGACCTCCTCTACCTCCCGGACATCTCCGAGGCGTTGGCGCTCCACCGTCGAGAGCACCCGCTGGCGACACTCTTTCTCACCCGCTCGCCTCTCCACGCGAAGATCGAGATGTCCGGCACGAGGATCGTCTCGGTTGCGCCGGATGCAGATCCGTCGAACTCTTCGCTCTGGGCATACACCGGTGTGATGCTCCTCTCGCAAGAAGCGCTGGCTCAACTTCCCGTCGGCCAGTTCGACGAGCTACCTCCGAGACTCAGAAGCTGGGCATCGGCCGGCAGACTCCGTGGCCACACCGAAAGCGCGCCGTTCCTCGAAGTGGGAACGCTGGGAAGCTACTTGAGCGTGCACCGAGCGTTGGCGGAATCACCAGAACTCCTCCCCGGTACGCCCCCGCAGCATGTCCTCCCGGTAGCCGGAGGCTACGGATATGTCGATACACGCGCCACGATCGAAGGCGGCGTCACGATCGAAGAGAGCGTGATCCTGCCTGGCGCGACGGTACGATCGGGAAGTCACATCCAGAGAGCGATCGTCGGCCCGGGTACGGAAGTGAGCGGCGACATCTTCGGAGAGTGTCACGCCGGCGGGGAGATGCGTCCGTTTCCGGTGCTCGACCGGAATGTCGAGGCGAAGTTCGCATCGTTCCTCGCCCGTCACGTCCAGATCTGGCCCCGCGACGTTCGTCGGGTGTGGAAGCAGCTCCTCCCGCTCCACGGAGACGGCTCCGGCCGACGGATCGTACGCGTCACCGCTGGCGCGGACAGCCACATCCTGGTCGCACCCGCCCCCGTCTCGGAACCGCCGTCACACCGGAGCGCGTCCGGTGACGAAGTCACACGCGCCACCTTCGACGTGGGTGGAGGAAGCGGACCCGGAGAGAGGCTTCCGATCTACCCGCGTCGCGTCGGTCCAGACGTGCCGGACGAACCCACTACGTTTGCCTACGTCTCGAAGATCCTCTCGCAACGGGGAGTCCGCGTCCCGGCTCTCCGCGTACACGAACCCGAGTCCGGACTTCTCCTCGTTGAAGACCTCGGGGACCTAACGCTCTTCGACTCCTTGCGGACGGCCGACCCGGAGCGGATCCGGGAGCTCTATCGCCAAGCTGTCCTCCTCCTCGTGCAGATGCAACGCCCTGAGGGAGATCCGTTCGATCCCGACCGGGTTCAGTCTCCGACCTACACAGCTGAGTTTGCTTTGGTCTTCGAGTGCGGCTACTTCCAACGCGAGTTCGTCGAGCAGCACTCGAGAGGACCGGTCCCGGACGAGAACCTGACGGCGGAGTACGAGTCGATCTCGAAGAGGGCTGCAGAAGGCTCAGACCTAGTGCTCATCCACCGCGACTTCCAGTCCCGAAACCTCATGGTGTTGCCGAGCGGCCTCGCCGCGATCGATTTCCAGGGAGCACGTCTCGGTCCACCGTTCTACGACCTCGTCTCCCTCGTGTACGACCCGTACGTAGATCTCGACGATAGCCTGAGGGATGAGCTGATCCGCACGTTCGCGGAACGCACCGGCCAGTCGAGCCGAGTCGATGACCTTCTAGTGCCGACCGCACTCGCCCGGCTCCTACAAGCGCTCGGAGCGTTCGGGTACTTGGGCGGTCGTCTGGGAAAACCCGGCTTCCTGGAGCACGCCCCCCGTGCACTCGCGCATGTCGCGAAACTCGCCGACCGCGAGTACCCGCACCTCGCCCGCCTTGCCCGCGATCTGGGTGCCTGAGTTCCACAGGAAGCGAGGCGGTCTCCGCACTTCGTTTCCCCGATCCAATCTCTCGGCTCCGCGTGTGAAGCGATAGTCGACGGCATTGCATTCACTTACACCGGCACGGTACCGAATGAAAAAAGTCGAAGTGCTGCCGCGCAGGATGTGACTCCCCGCAGGGAGATGGGTCTGGAAGAGCGGTGGGTAGAGAGCCCCACTGATCCGGAACGAGAGCAGAGGGGTCCGGCTACGAGTTCGCTCCCGTAGCCGGACAGCTCCACCGAACGGATCCCGTCAAGGATCCGCGGGCGGATCCACGAGAGAGTTTGCGGTCCTGTCGTCTTCGGCAGTGATGGTGTTGCGGCCACCCGAACGGCCGAAACGCAGGACCGTGATTTTGCACCCGAGCTTCGTGTCTCTGAGCAGAAATGCGGCTTCTGCGACGAGATCCGACTCGGGTGCACTTTTGGTTGTGGATCGGAGAATGGAGCTAGGCACGGCACACGCATTCGTCCTGGGGTATGACGAGCATCCGACACACCCCAGATACCGATCCCTACTTCACTCCTCCCCACTGTCCCAACCAAAACTGTCCCTTCCACATACCTGGTGTTCCCGACTGGAAGTGGGGGTTCCACGGCGTCTACACCAGGCGCTCCGATCAGCGCTCATTTCGCCGCTTCCGATGCCTCCACTGCTTCCGAACCTTCTCCACACGGACGTTCTGCTCCGACTACTGGCTACGAGAGCGAGATCTCCTGCCCAAGGTTGCAGACATCGCATCGAACGGAGCGGGCCTGAGGCAGATCGCGCGCCACTACCGCGTCGCTCATTCGACAGTCGCCCGGCTCATCGCGCGAGGCGGTCGGCACTGCCTTCTATTCCACAAAGAGGAAACCAAGAACCTGGAGATCGCCGAGCCGATCGCCTTCGACGGCTTCGAGACCTTCGAGTACTCCCAGTTCTTCCCCTTCCACATCAACCTCGCGGCCGGTCGCAAGTCCTGGTTCCTCTACGAACTCACCGATAGCCCTCTCCGCAGGAAGGGGCGAATGACACCCGGACAGCGACGTCGGCGTGCGGAGCTGGAAGCCGAGCTAGGACGTCCTGACCCAAAGGCGGTCGAGCTTGGAACTACCACCTTGCTATGCTCCGTGCTGGAGAGGATCCCGACCGACCAACCTGCTGTCCTCGAGAGCGACGAGCACCCAGCCTATCCCCGTGCGATTCGTCGAGTTGTGAGGGAAGCGGAGAAAGTGAAGCGGAAGGTCTCCGCCATCATCCACCGCACGATTTCGTCGCGAGCCGCGCGGGCTCGAGACAACCCGCTCTTTGCCATCAACCTGGCTGACCTTCTCTTCCGTCACAGCCACGCAAACCATCGACGAGAGACGATCGCATTCAGCAAGCGACGGATGGCGGCAATCTCGCGGGCACAGGTCTTCCGGGTCTGGAGAAACTGGGTGAAGCGGCGGACGGAGAACGGGGGCGACACAACGGCGGCGATGGTGGCGGGAGTGGCGGAACAGCGACTCGATTGGGACGACGTCTTCCGGCGTCGCCTGTTCCCGGGGCATGCGGGGCTCGCCGAGTTCGAGTGTCGCTACTACGCCGGCCAAGTGTTCACGGCAGCGTTGGGAAAACGACAGCAAGTCCATGAGCTACGGATGGCGTTCTAGGGGAAGTGTGCCAGCGGTAGTCAGCACACTTTCCGATCCACAACGGTCAGTGCTCAGTGTCGATCAGGATGTCGTGAGGCTGGCCATCGCCCACGGTCACCGGATTCCCCGGGGCAGCACCCGATAGGTCACCCGGATTCGCAGGACCCGCCGTCCCGCTCTGGGAGATGCGGGCGACGATGTCGAGCTCACCGCTCAGTCCCTCATCCGAGAACATCACGTTCTGACCGGTGAGCGTGTAGTGCACGGGAAACTCAGGGCTACCGATCCGAGTCGCCGCAACCGGTCCCCCACCCGGACGTCTCGCGAAGACGAACAGGGCAGCATTCGGTCCGATCTTCGACGCGAGCTCAGGTGCGATCTTCACCTCGCCATGGATCGACGCTCCCGCGACGGGAGCCTCCTCGCCGCCGGCCCCTCCAGGAGGAGCCGCCGCGCCGGTCTGACCGGGGAGGGGCCTAGGCGGAGGCGGTGGTGGCTGATTCTTGTCGATGCGCTCGACGTTCTGGCTGCAACCGACGGCGACCAGGAACAGCGCGAACGCAAGGAGCCACCTCAGGGGGCGGCCAACGGCCAGAGCGTAGGTCGGCACGGCCGATATCGTCTTCTTCACCTAGCAACCTCCTCCTCTCGGAACCCGGGAGGATAGAACACCAAGGCGTCGGAATCGATGGTCTATCGCCCCGAGACTGCCATCGTATTCTTGACCTATGACACGCGGAGACGACACGACCTGGACCCGGCTCGGGCTCGGCTACCACTCCAATGCCGGGGCGCGCGGCGTCCTGGACGAACTCGTCCGCCGGAACGGAGTCCGGCTCCACGTCGGGGAGTCGGCGCTGAACCGTCCGATCGAAGCCTGTCGCTGGCGACTTGGTGATCCGGCCGAGTCTGGACTCGGTGCGGCCGACGAGAAGCGGCCGGGCGTCTCACTCCGTCCCCAGGCCGGCGCTACGGCCGAACCACAACCCGGTCCGCACCTCTTCCTCCTCTCCCTCATCCACCCGATGGAGTGGATCGGCAGAGAGATACACCTCGCCTTGCTCGGAGACCTCCTGGGCGGCAGGATCGCGGTCCCGCCCGGAACGATCGTCACCTCACTTCTCGATGCGAATCCGGATGGAACGGCCCGAGTGGAAGCGGCGCTGCGGGCGGGGCGGCCGAGCTGGAACCGGGGCAATGCCCGGGGAGTGGATCTCAACCGGAACTTCCCGACCGCGTTCCGGACCCGTCCCAGGTGGATCGACTTCTGGCCGATGTGGCGACCAGGGCCTGGCCCGGCATCTGAGCCGGAAACGCGAGCGGTGCTCGAGGCGGCGGGCGACCGCCCGACA
Organism: Candidatus Eiseniibacteriota bacterium; assembly: GCA_020633975.1. GTDB lineage: Bacteria > Eisenbacteria > RBG-16-71-46 > CAIMUX01 > CAIMUX01 > JACKCR01. The sequence goes on from JACKCR010000005.1 coordinate 284,879, forward strand.
CTCGTTCTCTCGCTCCACTCGTTTGGTCGCTGGATCTTCTACCCGCCGTCCCATTCACGAGCGATCGACGCCACCGTGGAGTCACACGGAGAGATCGCCGAACGCGCGCTGCAGGACGCACCTGCCAGAGGATACCGACATCGATCCCTAGGACGATATGCCTGGTGGTTCCGCGCCTACGGAACGGAGATCGACGCATTCCTCCCTAGCCACTCGTTCCTAGTGGAGCTCTCGTGGGGAGGCTTTGGCCGCTGGGGACTTCGCCGACTCCTCGATCCGTTCTTCACCTTCAACCCGCCGGACCCGTCGGGTGAGTACGAACGCGTTGGGCCCACATTGAGGCGGATCATCGAGATCGGTCTCGGCGGTGGAGCGACTTGATCCGTCCCCAGCTCAGCGTCTCGACCGGGGTCGGCTCCAGCGGAAGAGCGATCACTCGTCCCGTCGACGGATCCATCAGGAACTCGTAGTACCCGGGAGTCGTCACGTCGACCGGAACGTTGTGCGACGTGTCTCGGATACTGAAGCCCTGCCCCCCGACCTCTTGCCAGACCCAGCTGAGGTCGGCGGTCCATTTGTACTCGGTGGGCCCGACGGTGTCGATCCACACGACCGCACGGAACAGATCTCCCGACGGCACGGCCACGAGGCCGCTGGTGGGATCCCAGCTTCCGAGCTCCGGAACCCCTCCTACTACGAACCACCCAAGGAGTGGCTGGACCAGATGATCACTCCAGACTGCGCGAGTCGTCGGAATCCACCCATCCGAGTACACGTTCGTATCGAACGTCACGAGGATCGGCTCGTCCGCCTCGAACGTCTCCACCACGCAGTTGATGTTGAACCCGACCGGGGCTTCGTCGGACCAGTCGAGACTGGCGATCTTGAACTCGTAGCGACCAGGGGCTTGGGCCGCCGGCACGAGGCAGCTGAAGATCCCATCACCCGCCACTACGTCGCCGTTGGACCCGTCGTCCCGAACCATGTTCCCTGAGTCTGCGCCCCAAAAACCAGGGGCCCCCAGTTCATCCGAGGCCTCGTAGAACTGGCCACGGGCAAACCAGGTTTGAGCGAAGGATGGGCTGACGGTGAAGAAGACGAGGGCCACAAACGCTACTGCAGCTACGAGACAAGGCATGAGGCCACCTCCATGACTCGGCGTTCTGGGATCCGCGTCGACGAGGGGTTGAACGAGGATACCCCATTCCACACCTGAGGTTCCGCAGACGGCTCGACGGGCGAGAGAGTACGAACATGTCGCACCACGCGGAGGCAGATCATCGGACGTCCGGGACGGGACTGCGAGGAGGGCTTCCGGATTCCCAATGGCGCTGGTGCCGACCGGAGGGTATCGTTTGCCGACACATTTGTTCGGAAACGGCCGAAGGACCTCGGCCGCGATCGGGAGACCAGCTATGCCCGCTTGGCTTCGAGAGTTCACCCCCGTCCTCATCCTTCTCGTCGTCGTCACCCTCGTGTTCCTGCGCCTTCCCTCGGTGCACGTCGGGCACAGCCGCGCGTACCTGCGCCGCCGGATCACGAACTGGCTTCCTCTCGGACTCACCTATGCCTTTCTCTACATGGGGCGTTACAACCTCAAGGTGAGCCAGAACGCATTCGAGGAGATCGCAGGACCGGGCGGACACCCGCTCATGGGCAACGCAGGTTTCAACACGGTCTTCATGGTCGGAACGATCGTCTACGGCGTCTCCTTCCTTCTCAACGGGCCGCTCACGGATCGCCTCGGCGGGAGATTCTCCATCCTGACGGGCGCGGGTGGTGCGCTCGTCGCGAACGCGCTCATGGGATTCGTCTCCTGGTCCCTCCTCCATCAGGGGCCTGGTGCCGAGTTCTTCGCAGCTCACTTCATCGCGACCATGGCCGTCCTCTACGGGCTCAACATGTACTTCCAGAGCTACGGTGCGGTCGCAATCGTGAAGGTGAATGCGCCCTGGTTCCACGTTCGTGAACGCGGAGTGTTCGGCGCGATCTTCGGCATCCTCATCTCGCTGGGCGTCTACTTCGCGTTCGACCTCGGATACATGATCCTGGGCGGAATGGGGCTCGTCTGGGTGTTCTTCGTCCCGGCGATCCTCCTCGCACTCTTCTGGATCATCGACTGGTTCGTCGTCAGAAACACACCGAGCGATGCCGGCTTCGACGACTTCCTCACGGGCGACGCGACGAGCGGAGAAGAAGGCCCACGACTCGGTGTGGGCGAAGTCTTCAAGAAGATGATGACGAACCCGATCATCCTCACCATCTCCGGCGTGGAGTTCTGCAGCGGCTTCCTCCGCCAAGCCATCATGCAGCAGTACACCTCGTTCGCGAAGCAGACGAACGCAGTGCTTGGCCTCAAGGGCGACTTCGTCTACCACAACTGGGGCCTGCTCCTCTGCATCGCCGGCATCGTCGGCGGCGTGTTCGCCGGAACGATCAGCGACCATCTCTTCCAGTCACGACGCGGCCCGGTCGCCGGCTTCCTCTACGGCATCATGCTGATCGGCTCGATCGCCCTCGTGTTCTCGTACACCAGCCCGATCGTGGGATGGCTCGTGATCTTCATGTCGATGGCCGTGATCGGTGTCCACGGAATGCTCTCCGGAACGGCGAGCATGGACTTCGGTGGGACGAAGAACACCGGCATCGCCGTCGGCATCATCGACGGGTTCGTCTATCTCGGCACCGGCGTGATGGCACTCACCTACCGTCAGATCCTTCCCCGGGTCGAGCTCGACGCGGCTGGCCACATCACTGGCCCTGCGACCGATCCGGCCAACTGGCGTTCGTGGCCGACGGCGATGGTGCCGATCGCGTTGATCGGTTTGATCCTCGCGCTGCGTTTGTGGAATGCGAAGCCGAAGCCGAAGGTCGCGGCCTAGGTAGCTAGGCCGGACGGTAGATCGGTCGCCTCGCAGATGGACGCGTTAGCAGATGGACGCGTAGCAGCCAGTCCGGATAGCAGATCGGTCGCGTAACGCGACCGAATCGCGGCCGTCAGCGATCCGAGTCGCTCCCGCGTTCTCTCTCGTACCGGTCTAGCGCGTCCCTCGCGTACTCGGCGGCTGGCGAGTCGTCGTCGTCCTCGATGACTCCGAGGAGGAACTCCTCGACGTACTCGAGCGCGCACATCCTCGGTCCGAGTTCGAGGACACCCGCGCGCCAAGCGGGGTCCGCAAAGAAGAAGCCTCGCCGGAACGCGCCGCGATCCGTCTCGAGGAGCCGGATGATCGCGGCGCAGACGTCTGGGGAGGGCGGCAGTTGCCCTATGGTGCGGACGACCGCTAGAGCCACTCGGGGCTCGCTGTCCTGAGCGAAGTCCTCGAGAACACCAAGCACTTCCTCTGACCTGGAGGGAGTGCGGCGAACGTACGATCCCAGGCCGCGCACCGCAGCCACCCGCACGTCTCGATCGATGTCCGTCGTGGCTCTGCCGAATATGGCGAAGATGTCACTAGAGTCCGTCGCCAGCTCGGCGGCCGCACCGAAGGCGGTCTGCCGAACGTACGGCTCCGGCGCGTCGAGGAAAGCCATGACGCTGTCGAGGAGCGACTCGGGACCGGGAAGTTCGCACTCGGCCACGGCTGACAATGCGGTCACCTGGACAGCCGACACTGGGTCGTGCAGGGCACGGAGTAGCAGATCCCTGGACCGCGGGAGCCAAACCTCCAAGTCGATCGCGTGCGGCGGTCTCGGTGATCCCAGAAGTCCGACGGCACCTCGTCGTATCGACACCGACGGATCGCCGAGTGCAGCCTCGAGCACGTTCAAGACTCGCTCTGTGTCCGGGTCGTGGTGGGTTACGAGTCTCATCGCCGAGACTCGTACCCTGTCGACCGGATCCCGCAGTGCTCGATCGACGACGTCGAAGGACACGAGTCCTTCTCCTAGGGGGCGACTCAGCGCTCCGAGCGCCCGCTCGCGCACGGACGGATCGGAGTCCGTAGCCAACTCGACGAGCCGCTCGGCGACCTCTGCTCGCATCGCGTCCGGCCCGAGCCGAACGACCTCCCCCAACCCTTCCACACTCCGTACCCGAAGTTTCGACGGGTTGGGGCTCTCGCTCGCGGTGAGAATCGATCGCACGAAGTGAGTGTCTGCGGCTTCCGGGCTGGTGTCGGGTGGAGGAGGACCGAGCGTCGCCCACGCATCACGTAGTTCCCCAAGCCGCGCGTTTCCCGAACAAAGACCTGTACGAAGCTCGTCGCCCTCGCCGCGCGCAAACAGGAGGTACTTGCCACCCTCACGCACGGGGTACCCGCAGGCCGACTCCTGCTCCGCCGTGCGCACGAACACAGTGTCCGGGATCGCCCCCTTCCAGACGTCGGCAACGAGGACCCCGAAGACCCGATACCCGGTGCCGAGCCTCTGCTTCCTCCCACCCCCTCCTCTCTCTCCCACGCTTCCTTCATCGAGCACGGTTCCGGAGAAGACGGCGTCTGCGAAAATGGCCGCCGTGTCCGGACCGGGGATGCCTGCACACGAACAGGCGACGGCCTGGCCAGTGACCGGGACCAACGCACAGAGTAGAGCGACACAGAGTAGAATTGAGGCACGAGAGACGCGGCGACTCGGATGCGACACGGAAACCTCCAGCGTCGTCGTCTCAGAAGAGGCCGCCACCGTGGCGGAGGAAACGGGACTCACGTACGACTGTAGGATAACGTCTCGTGCCCGCTAGGCGGCAGGGCAAGTCTGCATAGTCCGCAAGACAGATCGAAGAGGAGGGCCCTTACCTATGCGTGTCATCGTGGTCCCACCAGATCCGAGTTGGCCCGCCCGCTTCGACGCCTTCGCAGGCGGAATCCGAGATGCGCTGGGAGAGGTTGCCGTCGCGATCCACCATATCGGGAGCACATCGATTCCTGGCATCCACGCGAAGCCGATCATCGACGTTCTCGTGGAAGCGACTTCCTTGGACGACCTGGACGCTCGGGCGAACGCGTTGGTCGCGGTGGGATTCGAGTCACTCGGCGAGTTCGGCATCCCGGGCCGCCGCTACTTCCGGATGGACGACCAGACCGGCACGCGGATCTGCCAGATCCATGCCTTCGAGGTGGAATCCTCCGGAGCTATTCGACACCTCGCCTTCCGGGACTTCATGCGAGCCCACCCGGAGCGAGCTCGGGAGTACTCCGAACTGAAGATCCGCCTCGCGGGACAAGACCTCGATATCGAGGCATACATGGATGGAAAGGACGCGTTCATCAAGGAGATGGAGCGCCAGGCCCTGGACTGGTGGATCGAGAGGACGACCGGGTCGAGTGTACCTGTTCGGAGGTATCGTCACCGACTGCGAGTTCGTCGGTCATACACCGAAGAGCCCAAAACCGTGTGTCACGACGACATCATCTCCCTGTACGAGCGGAAGAGCGCTGAGTACGACCGGCTTCGCGGCCGCGGGCTCCAGGAACTCGAGTGGCTCGAGCGGTTCTGTTCCTTCATTCCGGCCGGCGGGACGATCCTCGACCTCGGCTGCGGTTCTGGCGAGCCGCTCGCCACCTACTTCGTGGGCCGGGGCTATCGAGTCTTCGGCGTGGACGGCGCTCCCTCGATGATCGGCCTCTGTCGCTCTCGTCTCCCTGAACAAGAGTGGCTCGTCCACGACATGCGAGGCCTGGTCCTGGACCGCCGGTTCGACGGGGTGCTGGCTTGGGACAGCTTCTTCCACCTCCGGGCGGCGGATCAGCGTCTCGTCATCCAGCAGTTCGGAACCTACGCTCGACAGGGAGCACCCGTCTTGTTCACCAGTGGTCACGAAGCCGGAGAGGCGATCGGCACACTCTGCGGCGAGCCGCTCTTCCACGAGAGCATGGCTCCGGAGACGTATCGGCGGCTGCTGAGTGAGGCCGGGTTCGCCGTCGAGCATCACGTCGCCGTCGATAGCTCCTGCGGCGACCACACGATCTGGCTCGCTACCTACCGCGGAACGCAGGACTGAGTCCCGGATCGTCCCCGCTGCCGGATCGATCGACCGGCTCCCCCGGCAGCCCTCCGGTCGGGGCCCTGACCAGCCCGGCGAGACGCATCGACTCGGCGGATTTCTGATCCACCTCGACCACCGCTTCACGCAGGCAATCCCACAAGTCATTGTTCCGCATTATTTTGGCGCAACTTCCGCCTATAGGCACCCCCAGTCACTGCTTCCCCACACAAGTTTGTATCAGAGCGGATAGTGGGTCCCACTCCGAAATGAAGGGTCCGAAGCAGACGGCCGCCCCCGTCACGCAGGACTCGATGGAATGGAAGCTGGTGATGGACCGCCGGCCCCTGTGGGCGGGCAACGGACCGGATCACCGCAACCGGATCAACTCTTAGGAGAAGGACACGATGAAGCAGAACTTTCGACGCTTGAGCATCTTGCTGCTGCTCGTTTCCGGTGCGTACGTCTTCTCGGGATGTTCCGAGGAGCCCATCACCGGCCCGACGCCGGATTCGCACGGACTCGAACAGCGCCACCACGACGCCGTCAAGTCTCCGACCTTCGGAAACGGCAACGACAACGGATCCAACGGCAATGACAATGGTTCCAACGGGAACGATAACGGAACCAACGGCAACGACAACGGGACCAACGGGAACGACAACGGGACCAACGGGAACGATAACGGGACCAACGGGAACGACAACGGAACCAACGGGAACGACAACGGGACCAACGGCAACGATAACGGGACCAACGGTAACGACAACGGGACCAATGGTAACGACAACGGGACCAACGGGAACGACAACGGAACCAATGGTAACGACAACGGAACCAACGGGAACGACAACGGAACCAATGGTAACGACAACGGGACCAACGGGAACGACAACGGGACCAATGGCAACGACAACGGCAGCGGTGGTACGTGTCCGGACGGCTCGACTCAGCTCTTCACTGAGATGGGTGGCAGCGCCGACAACGACGTCAAGTACCAGATCTTCGCCGACGGCTGTGAGCACTTCCGGGCTCGCGTCCGCGACCTCGCGCCGTTCATGACCTACGACGTCATGATCGAAGGTGTCGTGGTCGGCTCGCTCCAGACAGACGATCGCGGTCGGGGTGAACTCCGGTACCAGGGAAGCCTTCCGGCTGGATTCCCCTCCGTCTCCGAGGGCGACCAGATCACCGTCGGGCCGGTCTCCGGAACGTTCTGGGTCAGCTGCTCGAACAGCAACTGCAACGGATAGTCCGGACCTAGATTCCCCCGCTCCCTAGCGGAGAGCCCAGACGACCTGGATCCCATGGATCCGGGTCGTCTTCGTTTCGGCCCCTCCACGCGAAACGTTTCCGAGACGAGCCAACTTCTGTCCGGAGCCGACTTTTCCGTATCAGGCCAGCCCGTCCCCCGCACTGCGTTGTGAAGGACGCAACCGATGCGCCGCCCAGAACCCGAACCCGAACAGACGAGGCAGCCAGTGGGAATCCGGACCGTCGCCACCAACGCAATCAAAGCCGCGCTCGCCGTTGTCGCGCTCTGGTGGGTCGCCCGCGGAGTCTCCCTGTCCGAGCTCGCCGCGACTTGGAAGGCCGCAGACCGAGGCCTCCTCGCTGCTGCGATCGCCGTCTTCCTGGTGACTCCGGTTCTCCAGGGGGTCCGCCTCCGCCGCCTCCTCGTCGCTCAAGGGAGCGCGATCTCGTTGTCCGAGAGCATCTGGCTCGCGTTCGCAGGCAACTTCATGAACTTCGCCGTCCCCGTGGGTTCCACGAGCGGTGACGTCTTCAAGGCCGCGTACCTGGGGCGCCGGATGGACGACTCGTGGACGGTCGTCGTCACCACGTTCACCGACCGCGCCATCGGCGTCGCCACACTGCTCTTCACGGTGACGGGAATCGCGCTGGCTGCTGGCCCGGGAAGCGTTCTCGCTCCGCTTCGGGCCCCGCTCGTCGGCCTCTCTCTCACGATCCTCGCCGGAGTCGCGACGCTTCGCTTCGCACGACTCGATGAACGGACGGCGCGTCGGTTCGAGAAGCTCCCGTTCTCCGCACTCGTGAGCCGCACTGCGGACGCCGTCCGCCGGAGCCTCGAGTCCCCGCGCGCGGTCGGCCTCGCCATCCTCGATACGCTAGGCATCCAGGTCGCCGCCGCGGCGAGCTTCCTACTCATCGCCGTCGCGCTAGGCTTCCGGCTTACGCCGGCCGACGGACTCGACCTCTACGCTTTCTTCTCCGCGGGCGAAATCGTCAAAGCACTCCCCGGCCCCCCACAGGGCTTCGGAACGCTCGAAGCAGCTTACGGACTCTTCTTTCGTGAGTGGGCGACCACGTCTCAGATCGTCAGCGCTGCGTTCGCGATCCGTGTGGTGAACCTCGTCTGCTCGCTCCCTGGAATCGCATTGGCATTCGAGAACCGCCCGTTCCTGGGCATCGACACCTCCCGACCGATCTGGTGGCGCAGGAACCCACGAACCCAAGCACAGACTTCGGACCTCGGCCGCGCGGCCGGACTCGTGACGGAAAGGTAAGGACCACCATGACCACGACGACCAAGCCCAGCATGACCGTCTTCTTCCCCTGCTACAACGAGGAGGAGAACGTCGAGCGGACGACACTCGCTGCGGTCCGGGCCTGCAAGCGCCTCTTCACCGACTGGGAAGTCATCATCGTGAACGACGGAAGCAAGGACCGCACGGGAGAGATCGCCGACCGGCTCGCCGCCGAGATCCCGGGCGTCCGCGCTGTGCACAACAACCCCAACCGTGGGTATGGTGGTGCTCTCCAGCGCGGATTCGCGGAAGCGACGAAGGACTTCGTCTTCTATACGGACGGCGATGGCCAGTTCGACTTCGAGGAGATGGAGACGCTTCTTCCCATGCTCGAGACGTACGACATCATCAGCCCGTACCGGAAGAACCGCCAGGATCCGCTCCACCGTCGGATGAACGCGAAGTGCTGGGGCATTCTCGTCGACGCGCTCTTCGGACTGGGGCTGCGGGACATCGACTGCGCCTTCAAGATCTACCCGCGCCGGTTCCTCCAGCAGATCGACCTCTTCTCGGAGGGCGCGCTCATCGACACGGAGATGCTGGCCCGTGCCCGCAAGCTCGGCTACTCGATCGGTCAGATCGGCGTCACGCACTACCCTCGGACGGCCGGGGAGCAGACGGGCGCGAACCTCCGCGTGATCGTAAGGGCATTCCGCGAGCTGTTCACGCTTCACTCCGTCATCAGGGCCAATCCGGGCAGAGCGGCAGCGGCAGCGACCCCGGCAACGGCTTCGCCAGGCCGTACGCGCAGCGTGACGACTGCCTGAGGCATCGCACCATGAACTCCACCGACCTGGACGGGAATGGTTGCATGTCTCACACGAACCAAAGCTCCACGCACGCTCCGTCCCGGATGGGACGTCTCTTCGGCACGATCGAGGCTCTCGCGCTCTTCGCACTCGGCTTCGGACTCATGCTCGTCTTCTACGGCGGCACGGTGAGTTCACCGGGTGCGGAGATCGGCGTTCCGGGACACGACTCCTTCTACCACATCGCGATGGCTTCGATCCTCACCAAGTACGGAGCGATGTCGCAGTTCCCTTGGCTCGAGTACGTCTACTTCCGGGATCAGGGTACAGCCTTCGTGAGTCATCACTGGGGCTTCCACGTCATGCTGATGCCGTTCGTGAAGCTCGCAGAACTCACCACTGGCGACGCCCTGGAAGGAGGACGGTGGGCAACGAGCACTTTCTTCGGCCTCAACCTCGTCGTGTTCCACTTCCTGCTTCGCCTGAAGCGGGTTCCGATGCACTGGCTCTGGATCGGACTCTTCTTCCTTCTGCCCGACCAGTTCTACGCAAGGCACGGCTTCGTACGCGCCATCGGCCCGTCGCTCCTCTTCATGCAGCTGACGCTCCTCGCTCTCTTCGCCCGTCGGTACTGGCTGGCGGGACTCGCCGTAGGGGCCTACGTCCATCTCTATCTCGGCGCGGTCATGTTCGGACCGCTTCTCGTGGCGATCCACGCAGCTGCGCTCGCCTTGGGGCCGAAGGGAGATCGCGAGTGGCCCTGGAAGATGGTCGCGCTCACTGCGGGCGGGTGGGCGCTCGGGGTCGTGACCTACCCGTACGCGGGAGGCATGTACGAGTTCTTGAAGCTCCAGGTGTTCGGATCCGGACTCAGCCCCGACATCGAGGTCGGACGCGAGTGGAAGCCGTACAGCGACGCTTGGTTCCTCGTGAGGATGGCAGGTCCGCTCCTCGCCGTCTGGGTCGCCGCACTCGTGCTCCGCTTCCGGACAGGACCGAGACTCTCCGCGACAGACACGACGCTTCTCGTGCTGCAGTTCCTCTTCCTCGTGCTGACGGTGAAGGCACGTCGGTTCATCGAGTACTGGCCCCCCATCTGCCTCCTCAGCGCAGCATATATGGCGGCATCTCCGTTGTCGGAACTCGCTGGCGCGGCGCGGAACGCTTGGGCTCGCCGCAGGGGCGCGCAGCCTGGGGACGGAGATGCGATCCGTAGCGGCGGCGGTGCGATCCATGCGGGCGTGATCGGCGCCGCGGTGCTCGCGCTCGTTGCGGTATCCGGTTTCGCCTGGTATCGAGTCGCCTCAGAAGAAGATGCGGCGCTCCTACTCCGGCACTGGGCTGTGTGGGCCGTACCCGTCCTCGTCGTGGCGGGAGTATGTGCCACTCGCGCCCTCAACCGCGCAGCCGACGGATTGGAACTTCCGTTCGGCACCTCCGCGGCGGGCCGGATCGCATTCGCTGGTCTCGCGGCCGTCCTCATCCCGGGGGCGACACTCGCGATCGGAGCGGGCAGCCTCTCGTCTGCAGTCGGGCAGCTGCGCTGCTACTACGATCTCGACGAGGTGCGGTCCATGATGGCCTACCTCGAGAACCACTCCGATGCCGGAGACCTCGTGTTCACCGATGATTGGGACGTCTTCCCTCTCTACTTCTTCCACAATCGCCACAACCACTACATCGTCGGCCTCGATCCGAAGTTCACGCATCAGAGAGAACCGGATCTTTGGAACCGGTACGTGAAGATCTCGCGGGGGAAGGTGCCGAGCACGATCCGGCTGGCCTCAGCCACCGACGGTTCGGAGCAGGCCACTGTCGACCTCGAAGACATCAGGGAGGCGTTCGGAGCTCGCTGGGTCGTCGTCGACGACGACCACAGCGCTCTATCCGATGCCCTCGCGCACGCACCCGAGTTTGCGGAGTTGGTCTATCCGGAAGGTATGGACTATGACGCGGCTCGTCGCTCGGAGTACGTCATCTTCCGGATCCGGAGCGAAGAGGAGGAGCGACAGATAGCGGGGTCGAAGCGAGATCTCACGGCCCCGCTCTACTTGAGCGATCTCCGCGCGGTCTCGGTCGCCCAAGGTTGGGGAGACCTCGCGGTGGACCGCACCGTGGACGGGAACGACATCCGGCTCGGCGGTGAAGAGTTCGCTCGGGGGCTCGGTACCCACGCTCCGTGCACACTCGTGTACGACATCCCCGAAGGTCAGGAGTTCTTCGAGGCAGTCGTCGGCGTAGACGATGAAACGGAAGGGCGCGGAAGCGTGATCGCCTCGGTTTCGCTGGATGGCGAGTTGATGTACGAGACGACGATACTCAGAGGAAGAGGCGAACCGGTCGAGCTCCGCATCCCGGTCGGCGGCGCAACGCGGATCGAACTCGGGGCCGAGCCGACCGAAGATGGTCAGCGCTTCGACCACGTTTCGTGGGCCGACGCCCGGTTCCTTCGTAGTCCGGTCGAGACGGCAGTTCCGTGATCCCGCCACTCCAGTCTACCCAGGACTCCGCCCGCGAGCCTGCCCAAGAGCTTCTGCGGGAATCCGTCCAGATGCCAGCCCCGCAGCCCGCCCCAGCGAAGTCGTCCGGCGGTCGAATCGCTACGCAGACCAAGCTCTGGACCGCACTGCGCGCTCACGCGTCCATCATCGCCCTCGTGGGCTTGGCCGGCGCACTCCGCGTCTGGATTCTGACCCGTCCCGGCCTCGGCGATGACTTCGACCTCGGGCTCTTCGTCGGCTGGATGCGATCGCTCAACTCGGGCGGCTTCGCGGAGTTCTATGGCAGCGGACTCTTCGGCGACTATCCCCCGCTCATGATGATCCTCTACCGAGCGTTCGGCTGGATCGCGGCAGCAGTGACCCAGGATCCGAGCGTCCACGCTCTCCGTGTCGCGATCAAGAGCATGAGCGCAATCTTCGAGCTCGCGATCGGCATCCTGCTCTACGTCGAGACCCGCCACATTTTCAAGGCGCGGCGCGTACACCTCCAAACCGGAGCATCGCACGACGTGGTTCGAACCGCGGCAACGACCGCCGCCCTCGTGGCGGCGTCCCTTTTCCTCTTCAACCCCGCAGCGATCTACGAGTCGGCGTATTGGGGGCAAGTAGATGCGGTTCCCACGGCATTCATGCTCGGGAGCTTGATGCTGGTGCGCCGGCGTCACTGGATCGCGGTCGGATTCGTGGCAGGCCTCGGCCTGACAGCGAAGTTCCAGACCATCGTCCTCGTGCCACTCTTGCTCCTCGAGGCGACACGCATGGCCGGAGTCCGCGGGCTGGCCCGCCTGGCGCTCGGCACGGTCGTGGGTCTTGGCCTCGCCGCCGTCCCCTTCGTTCTCACGGGAACACTCGACGACATCGTGAGCCGCGCCTACATCAACGTCGTGGGCCAGTACCCACGTCTTTCGAACAACGCCTACAACCTCTGGTACGTAGTGGCGAATCCGGGAATGCCGAACGGGGCTCCACCACACGCTCTCGTCGCCGCCGCGGCCAAGGGCGCTTCCACGGTGTCACTCGGCGACTCCTTCCTACTCACTCTGAGCCTTCGCAAGCTCTCCGTGGGGCTCTTTGGCCTCGTCGTCGGGGTCGTCCTCTCCCTCTACTCGCGCCGTCCAGGTTCCATCGAGCGTCACCTCGCGGCCGGCCTCCTCGTGCTCGCGTTCTTCCTCTTTCCCACCGAGATGCACGAGCGCTATGCGTACCCTGCCCTCGCGCTTCTCGCACCGTGGGCTGCGACCCGAGGCCTCAACGAACGCGCATACTGGGTGATCTCGACGATCTTGCTCCTCAACCTAGCCGCCGTTCTGCCTATCCACCCGCTCGCGCCCCAGCTGTCCGGGATCAACTTGGCGCTCTTCGCCGGTCTGCTCGCGTCGCTCGTCGTCAGCCGGACGCGGGGTGCGGTCACCGGTGTCGAGTCCGGGCCAAACGTCTCAGCGCCGAACGAGGGCGAGTTCGGGGAGGTCGAACGAACGAGGAGCACCGGGGCGCGTGAGAGCGATCACACGGCGACCGACCACACGGCAACCGACCACGCGGCGTCCGAGGACTCGCGCGCCGAGGACTCGCCGTCGCCGTGGGTTCAGTTCCTACTTCGATGCCTACGCTGGGGAACCGCTGCGGCCGTCGTGCTTTCGGTCCTCGCGGCGAGTTGGTTCTACGTCTCTGGTGCCTCGCGTGACGTAGCCACTCCGCCCAACCATCTCACGTGGCTCTCCGAACTCGAACCGGAGGCCGCCGAACAAGGCTGGGGCGAGCTTCGGGAACGAGCGTCCGTCACGGGCGAACCGCTCCGGATCGGGTCCGCGTTCTACCTCGCAGGAATCGGAACGCACGCGCCCGCACGACTCGTCTATTCGATCCCGGAAGACGCGCAGTGGTTCGAAGCGGTGTTCGGGATCGACGCGTCCGGCCAAGGAGACGGCAGTGCCCGCGTACGGATCGACGTCGATGGTAGAACGGTGTTCCGATCTCCGGAAGTCACCGCAGAAACCGGGCCCCGCACGATCAAGGCGATGGTGACCGGCGGAGAGACACTGACGATCCACGTCGATCCAACCGCCGACGGAAACCAATCGGACCACGTCGATCTCGCACTGGCGAGATTCGCTCGCTAGGGCGCGGCCAGTCAGATCAAGTTCGGCTGCCCGCTAGGGTCCTTGGTTCTGTCCACCCTCGGGATGGAACCGGAAGACGAAGGTGAGGAACTCCCCCGTTGCGGGATCTCCCCCGAAGACGGCTTCCACCGACAGGTACTGTGGGAGCGCGGCCACGGCGGGGACGAGGTAGCGCTGGATGTCGTCGTAGGGTAGCGACGGATACACGATGTAGTCGGCCCCGGCGTCCCGGAAGAAGGCGAGCATCACCTCCGGGTCGGTGTTGCGCGGGAAGCCACGCGCATGACGGTCGGCGACCCATTCGACGAAGACACCCTTCCGGTCGATCACGAGCGCGTCGGACGGAGTGTTCTGACGGATCCAAGCGAGTGCATCGAAGTAGTTCTTCCATGGAACCGGGTAGGCCGCCGTTTCCCTCTCGTACTTCGCAATCGACACGAACGACACCAGGACGAGGAACGAAACGAGCGCGGTTCCAACCGCCTTTCGGACCGGAGCGCGAAGTGACCGTTCCACTCCGGGGAGTCGGGTGAGGGCAACGCACCCCTGCCCCACGAGCAGGAAGCAGAGCGGCACGAGTGGAACGAGGAACCGGCTCCCGGCCCAGACCGGCGGCCAGAGAAGGATGAGGGCGAGAGACGACCCGAATACCCACGCGACGGAGTCCCGATTCCGGAGTCCGCGGATGACACCGACGAGAAGTAGCAGCATGAGAAGAGCGGCGATCGGCCAGGGCAGCCGAGTCAACTGGAGCTCGTTCGGGGAGTACGTCGATCGATAGGGAATCGGGAGCATGGAGAGCGGCAGGATCCCCCCGAAGTACTCCATCACGTTGTAGCGAACGCGCAGGAAGAGTCCGGTGGCATCCATGGTTCCGAACTCGGGTAGGTACGGGTTCACCAACAGAAACTGCCTTACATATGGATTCCCGCCCGGAGTGGTGACCGAGTGCGCGATCCATGGAATCCCGAGCACGAGGAGCAGTACGACCAAGGCGACCACCTCGTGGCGTCTTCGGCCAAGAAGAAGCGCCATCGCCACACCAGCTCCGACCGCGACGCCCGCCGTCCTGATGTAGAACCCGGCGGCGAGAGAGACCGCGAGCAACCATGCGGTGGGGTCTCGAAGCGCCGCTCGAAGGCTCGCCGCTGGCTCCTGGTCGGTGATGCGATCCGCGAACAAGAGCGTCGCAGCCAGCGTGAGCAGGAACGGGACTTCAGACATGACATAGTGCGAGAACTCGAGTACCGGCATCGCGGTGAGTGCACAGAAGAGGAGCGCGGCTCCGCTCGGTCCACCAAGCCGACGACGAAAGACGGGCGTGAGGAGGATCGCTGCGCCGATGTACGCACATAGCACGAGGACCTTCGGCGGGATCACGGACTTCCCGAACGCGGCGATGAGGGGAGCCAAGAGATACGGAAAGAGGGGCGGGAACTTCGGCGACGGCCAGAGGTCCCCTTCCAACACTCTCTGCCCCATTCGAAGATACTCGGCGTTGTCGCCGTTCACGTAGAGCCGAGGATCGAACGTGACGAGAGCGACGAGAACGGCCGCTCCCGCCGCCAACCAGAAGAGCCAGGCCCGGTCCTTCCGCGGCTCTCGATCGGCCGGGCGCCGAGTACGAGTGCGAGTGCGACTCCGACTCAGTCGACCCACTCCGCGAGGAACACGTTGGTCTCGCCTTCCTTCTCGTTCCCACGGTTCGAAGCAAACACCAGGTATTTCGCGTCCCGGGAGAACATCGGGAAGCCGTCGAAGGTGTTCTCGTGCGTGACCTGCTCGATCTCCTTGCTGTCGATCGAGACCATGAAGAGGTCGAAGTTGCGGCCACGCTCATCCGCCAGGTTCGAAGCGAAGATGATCTTCTCCCCGGACGGATGGAAGAACGGACCGAAGTTCGCGGCCTTGTTGTCCGTCAGTCGCGTCTTGTTTCCGCCGTCGCGATCCATGATCCAGATGTCGAGCTGGCTCGGCCGGATCAGCCCGTCCGCAAGGAGCGACTTGTAGTCCTCGATGGCGGCGGGGTCGGTCGGGTGGGACGAACGGAAGCAGATCCGAGATCCGTCCTGGGACCAGAACGGCCCCCCGTCGTATCCAACCTCGTCCGTGAGGCGCTTCACGTTCGAACCGTCGGCGTCCATCGTGTAGATGTCGAGGTCCCCGTCGCGGTCGGAAGTGAAGACGATCTTGCCATCGGGGGCGATCGTCGCCTCGGCATCGTAGCCGGGAGTGTTCGTGAGCGGCTTGAGGTCGCTACCGTCGGCGTTGGCCGTGAAGATGTCGTAGGAGTCGTAGAGCGGCCAGACATAGCCGCGAGAGTAGTCCGGCACCGGAGGGCACTCGGATCCCGCCAGGTGGGTCGAAGAAAAGAGGATCTTCTCGTCGCCGGGGAAGAAGTACGCGCAGGTGGTCCGTCCCGTCCCTGTGCTGACCAGCTTCGGAGTCCCGCCGTGGACGGGAAGCGTGTAGATCTGGTCGCAGTCGTGACCGAGGCCGGTGATCTGCAGGATGAGCTGGGACTCGTCGCTCGAGAAGTACGCCTCGGCGTTCTCCCCACCATTGGTCAGCTGGTAGAGGGCTTTGAAGTGGCGCTCCTCCGGCCGGATGAGATGGTCGACGCGCTGCCCGGACTTGAACTCCTGTCCGGCCCCGCCGCTCGGATGATCCCCCGATCCGTGGGACGCGTCGGAGGCTTCGTGGCCGGCATCCGCGCTCCCGGGAGCCGCATCGCCACCTTGCGCCGCCCCGCCGGAGCCGCTGTCGGAGCCTCCACTGCATCCAACGCCAACGAGGCCCCAAGCAATCACCATCGCGCCGAGGATTCCTCCGCTCGCGATCTGCCGGAGCAGGCTCCTGCGAGACGGTCCATTCCATGTCATGCTAGCCATCCGTTGGTCCTCCGGGAATCGCCCTACTCCGTGTATCTCGTGCGAACCGACGGAGAATAGCGAAGTTCTCATCTCCGCGGTAGGACTCGGAGCCGGCGCTGGGTGGAGGGTCGTTTGGAACGTTGGTGGCACGACGCAGGCATCGCGGCGCCGAGACTCATCGGCTGCGAGCTGGTCCGGACCCTGCGCGGCCGAGTACGTCGAGGCCGCATCGTCGAAACCGAGGCGTACCTCCCGGACGACCCTGCGTCCCACTCCTTCCGTGGACTCACGGAGCGCAACCGAGCGATGTTCGGCCCCCCGGCAACAGCCTATGTGTACCGGATCCATCAGGTGCTCTGCTTCAACGTCGTGACCGGCCCGAGAGGGCAAGGGGAAGCGGTGCTGATCCGGGCGGTCCAGCCGCTCGAAGGAGAGGATCTGATGGCGCGAGCCCGCGCCGCGGCCACCCAGGGTAGCCGGCCCCCGAGCGGGTTCGGCCTCACCAACGGCCCCGGCAAGCTGTGCCAGGCCCTCTCCATCACTCCCCGACACGATGGCCAGGCCCTCCTCGATCCCGACGCGGCTCCCGGACTGCGGCTAGAGATCCGGCCCGCCGTTGCCGAAATCAGGACCAGTCCGCGGATCGGGATCTCCAAAGGTGTCGAGCTCCCGCTCCGGTTCTTCGAGGCGGGGAACCCGTGGGTGTCCCCCGGGAGGCCCTCGGCCCCGTGACGAGCGCTTGCAGCCGGCGGACCGGCGGTGATATCTTCCAGGGCCAGTTCGGAAGCAACTCCGGGCTGGAATTGCGTTAGGCCAGTAGCTCAACTGGCAGAGCAGCGGTCTCCAAAACCGCAGGTTGGGGGTTCGAGTCCCTCCTGGCCTGATATGAAACGGCCCGTCGACACTCGTCGATGGGCCGTTCTCTTTGCCTCACGCAATCATGGCCGTGTTGGCGGCGTGCCGGAGGGTGCCGACTCGCTCATCGCCTCATTAGGCGGCTTCTTCCGCCTCGAGCGTCGGGAGCGTGATGGAGAATGCGGCACCGCACCCTTCTCCGGGACTCCGCGCTTCTATCGTGCCTCCGAAGGCTTCCACGAGCGCGGTCGCCTTGGCCAGGCTGAGGGCGGAACCGCGAGAGTGGTTCCGGATGTTTCCGACCGTGAACGGCCGGAGCAGCTGCTCGCCGACAGCGTGGGAAAACCCGACCCCTTGGTCCCGTACAGTGAGACTCACGACTCCGTCACCTCGCTGGACTTCGGTCCGGATCTGCTTCTCGCCGGGCGAGAACTTGATCGCGTTGTCGAGGAGGATCGAAACGACCTGCGCGAGCCGGCTCTCCAAGAACCGCACGAAGCACGGACCATCAGGCAGGACCCATTCGGTGGCAGCGGAGTCGACCGCAATCCTGTCCGAGGTAGACCGGACGACATCCACCAAGTCGACCGCTCCAGCCTTCGCAATTCCGTCCAGGGCCAGGCTCTCGAAGTAGTCCAACCCCTGCAGGACCAGTGTCTCGAGCCGGTCGTACCCGCCTTGGACCGCAGCGAGGAGCTCCCGATTCTCTGGTCCACCCGAGGGCTCGATGAGACTGACCGCGGAGATCTGGGCCAGGGGGGTCCGGAGTTCGTGTGAAATGAAGGTCAGGAAGTCGCTCTTGAGCCGATCGAGGGTTTCGGCGCGTCGCTTCGCCTCGGCCAGTTCGCGGGAACGATGCTGTGCATCCTCCAACAGCCCCTGGAGCCGGAGGCGGCCCTGCTGGTTCCTGAGCGCGATCGCCCCGGTGTTCGCAATACAGGCGAGGATCTTGCGGTCCGATGGGCCGAAGGACGTCCCGTCCTCCCGGCCGAATGCAATGATCACGCCGACCGGGCCGTCTGAGTGGACCAGACACGCGACGAGGCCATCCCGTGTCCCCTCCGGCCCGAACAGGTGCGGGCGGTAAGGGAACGCATCAGTGGCTCGCCGTCCGGGATCGACGCCCGGGAACTCCCCTTCGAACGTCGCGGAATCGATACATGCCGGATCGGGGACGTCACCTCCCCCGCCAGGTCCGTCTCCCAGGCTCGTCACGAGCTCGAGGACGCTCCCCTTCCACAGAAACAGCTTCACGCAGTGACAACCGATGGCTTCCTTCGCAAAGGCCGCCAAGAAGCGGGCCGTCTCCTCGTACGACCGAAGTGCGTTGATACGATCGGAGAAGTCGTAGAGGGACTGCAGCGCCTGGTTCTGCGACGCGACGGTCTGATCGAGTTCGAAGCGGTGGAGGAGATGCGAGAGTGTGAGGACGAACTCGTGCTGGTTGTCGATCGGCTTCGTCAGGTAGCGATCGAGCAGCCCTTCGTTGATCGCGACGATGGCGGACTCCATGCCTGCATGACCCGTGAGGAGCACACGGACGGCGTCACAAACCGCTTTGGCACGAGCGAGGAGCTCGGTTCCGAGCATCCCCGGCATCTTCTGGTCGCAGACGATCATGGCCACTACGGCCCCGTCGTCTTGGAGTTCCTGAAGCAACGCGAGCGCGTCCTGTGGGTCCGACGAGAAGAGGAATCGGTACCAGACGTCCGGGCCTCTCGCCTCGTTGATCGCGTCGGGAAGGAATATCTCCAGGGAACTGAGGAAGTCCTGGTCATCATCGATGCAGATGACGTACTGACTCGTGGGCTGAAACCCCTCGAGTGCCGCCTGCGGCTGCGACATGAGGTGTCCGATCTCCCTATCGGCTGAAGGCTGTCGATACCTATGCCTCATCGGCATGGCCCGATGGTTGCTTGAGGAAGGAAGAGAGAGGGACGTCCCGTGGCGGGTACCCGCCATCCACCGAGAGGGCCCCGGACGGCAGCGTCGGTCCGCTCTTGGAGGACATCGCGAGGTAGGGCCACGACGGACCGTGATCAGTCACGCACGGGGCTGGCGACCCCGACCGACCGAACCGCTCCAACACACGGGTTTCGCCCGTCCCCGCTTCCGCCTATCATGGACGTTCCATGAAGGACGTATCGCTGCAACCGATTCGCACGGTGGCCATGATCCTCGCAGGAGGACGGGTCGGCGAACTCTCCGTGCTCACGATGGAGCGCCCCAAGGCCGCGCTCCCGTTCGCGGGCTACTACCGGATCATCGACTTCGCTCTCTCGAACCTCATGCTCGCAGGCGTGACGCGCGTCGGTATCCTGTCTCAGTATCGACCCGCCTCGCTCATCGAACACGTCGGCACTGGAGAGTCCTGGGACTTCGTCGGGCTCGACCGTGGCGCGAAGATCCTTCCTCCGTTCTGGGGTGGAGACGCGGGCGACTGGTACCAGGGAAACGCCGACGCGGTGCACCAGAACTGGAACTACGTCGAGGACTACGAAGCGGACGTCCTCCTCGTCGTCTCCGGGGATCACATCTACTCGCTCGACTACCAGGAGATCATCCGATTCCACTTGGAGCGAGAGGCGGACCTCACCATCGGCTTCAAGCAGATGCCGCACGAGCCTCACTTCGGTTACGGCCGGATGGACGAGACCGGGCGCGTCTTGGAGTACTGGGAGAAGCCGAGCAAGCCGGTCTCGGACCACGCGAGTCTCACGATCTACGTGATCGACGTGAAGGCGCTCCGTGAGGTCTTCGAGTCGGAGGACGGGCGTCTCGGGAAGTTCCTCGAGTTCGGGCGTCACGTCATTCCATACATGCTCGAGAAGTATCGCGTCTTCGGCTACGACTTCGGCGACTACTGGGCGTACACCCGCACGATCCCGATGTACTACCAGGCCCACCAAGATCTCATCAGCGGCAAGATCGACATCGACGCTTGGGGGATCCGCACGAACCTGCAAGACACTCTCGTTGCCGACCAGCCTCCGGCCCGGTTCGGTGCGAACGCGGTCGTGCGTGACTCGCTCGTCAGTACCGGTTGCCAGATCGACGGTGAAGTCATCCGTTCGGTCCTATCACCGGGAGTGCGGGTGGAACGCGGCGCTCGGGTCGTCGACTCCATCCTCTGCCACAACACCGTGGTTGGAGCCGGCTCCGTCGTCACCCGGACGATCTCGGACAAGCACGTCGTCCTCGGAGCCGAGTGCACCTGCGGCGGAGATGCCCCCGACGCCGCACCGACGGAACAGTCGCTGAACCCGCACGGCTGGATCACGGTCCTCGGAAAGAAATGCGAGATCGGGGACCGAACCGTCCTCTCGCCCGGCACGTCGATCATCCCGGAGCAGAAGGTGCCGACCGGAGCCAGGGTGGAGCGTCGCTCATGAGCCCAGCCGCCCTCGATCGTTCTCGGGACGTCCAGGACCTCCGCCGCACGCTCACGCTCATCCTGGCCGGGGGCGTCGGAAGCCGCCTCAACGTCCTCGTGCAGCGACGGGCGAAGCCGGCCGTCCCGTTCGGCGGCATCTACCGGATCATCGACTTCGCGATCTCGAACGCGATGAACTCGGGTGTGGAAACCGTCGGCATCCTCACCCAGTACCTGCCGTACTCCCTCACCGACCACATCGGCGACGGTCATTCCTGGGGACTGGTCGGTCGCTCACGCGAAGCCCGCATCCTTCCGCCCCACCAAGGCACACAGGGAAGCGACTGGTACAAGGGGACGGCGGACGCGGTCTACCGCAACTTGAGCTACATCGAGCGCCACGCGCCGGACCAGGTGCTCGTCCTCTCCGGAGACCATGTCTACGCGATGGACTACCGGGGTATGGTCGCGCAACACATCGAGAAGCAGGCCGACGTGACGATCGCGGTTCGCTCCGTCCCGATCGAAGAGGCGTCCAGCTTCGGAACCATCTTCGTCGACGACTCCGGTCGGATCACCGGGTTCGAGGAGAAGCCGCAGAAGCCCCGGTCGAACCTCATCTCGATGGGCATCTACGTGTTCGACACCCGGGTGCTGGTGGACCGTCTCCTCGAAGTGGTCGGCGAGAAGAAGCGGACCGACTTCGGGCACGACATCTTCCCCGACATGCTCACGCGCGGCGACCACCTCTCCACCTACCGGTACGAAGGCTACTGGCAGGATGTCGGCACCATCCGCGCCTACTTCGACTCGCACATGGACCTCGTCGCCTCGGATCCGATCGACATCCGTTCCTGGAGCGTGCGCACGAACCTGGATGAGGCTCGCATCGGAGACCGGCCGGCCGCGTGGATCGGCCCCTCCGGCTCGGTCCAGAGCGCGATCGTCGCGCGCGGCTGCCGGATCGGCGGCACGGTGCGGAACTCCATCCTCTCCCCTGGCGTCGTCGTGGAAGAAGGCGCGACGGTGGAGAACTCGATCCTCCTCGCCGACTGCCGGATCGCGGCTGGTGCACGTCTCGACCATGCCATCCTCGACAAGCTAGTGGAGATCGGGCCGAGCGCGGTGGTCGGAGGATGTGGAGAGGACACGGTGAACGAGCGGTTCCCGGGCCATCTCGACACGGGAATCAGCCTGATCGGCAAGGGCGCTCGGATTCCGGGCCACTGCAAGATCGAGCGGAACGTCGTCGTGTTCCCCGAGTCGAACCTCACCGAGCTCGGTGTTTCCCACGTAGAGAGTGGAGACACCGTGGACCGCCGGAAGCGGACGGAAATCTAGTGGGCGAAACGGCCTGGTTCGACACTTCGCGCACCGCGGAGTTCGTCACGGCCCTCGTCTTCGGAATCCTCGTCGTCTGGTTCGTCACGCACGCAAGGCGCGGCCGCAGCTTCTTCATCCGTCCGATCCCCGGGCTGGAAGCGATCGACGAAGCGGTCGGACGGGCCACCGAGATGGGCCGCCCGATCCTCTACTGTCCCGGTCTCGACTCGATGGACGAAGTCGCCACCGTGGCCTCGATGAACATCCTCGGCCAGGTCGCGAAGAAGGTGGCGGAGTACGAGACTCCGATCATGGTCCCCAACCGCGACCCGATCGTGATGACCGTGGCCCAGGAGGTCGTGCGAGACGCCTTCACCGAAGCCGGTCGACCGGACCTCTACCGCTCGGAAGACATCTACTACTCGACCTACAGTCAGTTCGGCTACGCCGCCAACGTCTGCGGCACGATGATCCGCGAGCGACCGGCGACGAATCTCTACTTCGGGCGGTTCTACGCCGAGTCCCTGGTCCTGGCCGAGACCGGAAACATGACGGGCGCGATCCAGATCGCGGGCACCGACGCCGACGCGCAGCTCCCGTTCTTCATCACGGCCTGTGACTACACCCTGATCGGCGAGGAACTCTACGCGGGATCAGTCTACCTTTCGCGCGAGCCTCTCCTCTTGGGGACGCTCCGCGCCCAGGACGTGGCCAAGGTCGTCCTCCTCGTCATCTTGGTCGTCGGGAGCCTCCTCTCCATCACGGGAATCTGGGACGTCCGGTCCGTGTTGCCGGAGTAGGAGTCGCACTTGAAGAGAACCGCCCCCATCGTCTTCGGATTCGTGGTCGGTATGATCATGTTCCTCCAGTACTTCATCCCACGGGCACCCTTCACCACCGCATACAGCCTCGTCCTCGACTGGAAACAGGTGGTGTTCGGGATGACGCTCATCCTCGGGATCGTGAGCCTCGTCCGCCACCACGGCACGAAGGTGCAAAGGCGAGGCAAGGACTGGGGCTACTCCGTCGTCGTGCTGCTCGGATTCGTCGTCATGACCGCCGCCCCGCTCGTCCAACGCACGACCGAAGGCGGGGTCTACGGCTGGATGTTCGATCATGTCCAGGCGCCGATGCAGGCGACGATGTTCGCGCTCCTCGCGTTCTACGTAGCGTCCGCGTCCTACCGCGCCTTTCGCGCACGTTCGGTGCAGGCGGCACTCCTCCTCCTGGCCGGAATCACGGTGATGCTGGGGCGGGTACCGATCGGAGAGATGATGGCGATCCACGTTGCCGGCCACGAGTTCTCCCTCGCGACCCTCTCCGGCTGGATCCTCGACGTTCCGAACATGGCAGCGAAGCGAGGGATCCTCATCGGCGTCGGACTCGGAGTCACGGCCACGGCGCTCAAGATCCTCCTCGGAATCGAGCGCACCTACCTCGGGAAGAGCGCATGAAGGAGCAGATCTCCGCAGCCCCGGACCGGTCCACATGATGGACCGCATCCTCGCGTTCCTCGAACGACTCATGTCGATCGACCGCCGTTGGCTCTACCTCGCAGTCGCGATCGCCGTCGCGGTGCCCGTACTCAAGCCGATCGGACTTCCGGTCAAGGTGTCGGACGAGACGCGAGACTTCTTCGCAGAGCTCGAAGCACTCCACGAAGGCGACGTCATCCTCTTCTCGTTCGACTACGAAGCGGATACCAACGCCGAGCTCGACCCGATGAGTCGAGTCGTCTGGGACTACTGTTTCTCGCGCGGGATCAAGATCGTCGCGCTCACGCTCTATCCGGGCGGGGTCGGAATCGCCGAGAACATCATGAACGAGGCGGCAGAGAAGTACGGCAAGGAGTACGGCGTCGACTACGTCTTCCTCGGGTTCAACGCGGACTGGTCCGGAACGATGCTCCGGATGGGCGAATCGTTCCGGCTCACCTACCCGGCCGAGCAGTACGGACGCGCCACGTCGGAGATTCCGCTCCTCCAGATCGCGGACAAGTATGCGGACACGCCGCTCCTCGTCTCCATCGCGTCGTCCTCCTACGCCGAGTACTGGGCGATCTGGGCGGGGGGCAAGTTCGATCAGAAGATCGTGACCGGAAACACGGCCGTGCAGGCGGTTCTCGTCTACCCCTACTACCAGGCGGGGCAGATCCTCGGCTTCCTCGGCGGCCTCAAGGGCGCAGCGGAACTCGAGACCCTCACGAACCTGCCCGGCGACGCCACGCGAGGGATGGATTCGCAGAGCACTGGCCACGGGCTCATGGTCCTCTTCATCCTTCTCGGGAACCTCGCCTATCTCGCGCAGAAGCTCCGGCAGAGGAGGGCGGTCTGATGGACGGCTTCGGCATCTGGGTGGGCGCTCTCCTCACGCTCGCCATCTTCAGCTTCCTCTACAAAGAGAACCCGATCTATCGGTTCGCGGAGCACCTCTTCGTCGGCGTCAGTGCGGGGTACTACCTCGTCCAGTACTGCTTCTCCGCGCTCTACAAGAAGCTCTGGGTACCGGTCGTCGATGACGGACAGTGGCTCCTCCTGGGCGGAGGGATCCTCGGCGCTCTCATGCTGTTCCGCTTCCATCGGCGCACGGAGTGGATCTCACGGTTCGCGATCGCGTTCTACGTCGCCGCCTGGTCCGGCTACATCATCCCTTCGATCCTCAAGGCGCAGGTGTTGACGCAAGTCCGGAGCACGATCCTCATGCCGTGGAACACACCGGGGCTCACCTGGTGGGATCACCTATCCGCGGCGCTCATCCTCATCGGTACGGTCTCGATCCTCATCTACTTCTACTTCTCGCACGAGCACCGTGGCCCGCTCCAGGCGATCTCGAAGGTGGGGATCACGTTCCTCATGATCGGATTCGGCGCGTCTTTCGGCTACACGATCATGGGACGGATCACGCTGCTGATCGGAAGGTTCCAGTACCTGTTCTACGACTGGCTCAAGCTGGGACCGAGCTGACGTCGTCGTCGAGGCTCGAGTGGGAGGCGGCACCGTTGCCCCCTTCCGCGAGAGAGTCCGTTGCCGCGGAATCGGGGCAGGCAGCGTAGGCGTTCGCGGCGGCGCTGGGGGCGGTAGCGAGTACGATCTCCGCTGGCCAAGTGAACTCGAAGACGGAACCTCGTCCCGAATCCGAATCGACCCGGATCATTCCCCCGCGAGACTCGACGAGCTTCTTGACGAGCGCCAGGCCAAGTCCGGTATGTCCGGTCCCGGATACCCGGAGCCTTCGTCCCATCTCGAAGATCGCCTCGTGGAACTCCGGAGCGATCCCGGGGCCGTCGTCCCGCACGACGACGCGGATGCCGTCGGCGTCGTCGTGGGTGGAAATCTCGATCGTTCCATTCGTGCGGTCGTGATGCGCCACGGCGTTCCCGACCAGGTTCACGAGCACCTGTTCGAGCGGCGCGCGATCCGTTCGGACGAGGAGCGCCGAGCCGGATCGCTCGAGCGTCATCGTGTCTGGCACGGGCACGACCTCGGACACGTTCGCGATCAGTTCTCTCAAGTCGACGAGCTCCGTAGGCTGCCCTCCTGCGCCCGCGCGGACGTAGGTCGACAGAGCGTCCACGTAGCGGTCGAGTTCGCAGACCCGCGAGCGGAGGCGGCCGAGCCGCTCCACCATCTGCTCGACGTTCGACACCTCGAAGTCGGTCTCGATCCAGCTGGACAGCAATCGAATGGCTCGAAGCGGTTCGCGCAGATCGTGGGAGATGACCCGGGCGAACTCGTTGAGCTCCCGGTTCCGCTGCTCGAGTGCGTTCCGCTCCCGATCGAGCTGCCGCAGCGCATCGTTCCGGACGGTCACGTCCTCCACGACGCCCCAGGCACCTGCAAACTCGCCGCGTTCGTCGCGACACGCGTTGGCCGACACGAGCACTTCGAGAACGGTTCCGTCGCGGCGCATCATCTCGAGCGGCGCGTCGACGAGTTCTCCTTCTCTGCGAAGACGGTCGAACGCCCAGTGCGCGCGTTGCCAGACGGGGCGCGGCAGCCACTGGGTGACGTAGCTGCCAATGAGCTGGGCCCGATCGTACCCGGTGCGCGCGAGGAGCGTATCACTCACTTCCAGCATCCGCCCGTCGTTCCCGACTTGGAACATCATCGCGGGAGTGCGCCGGTGGACCTCACTCAGGATCCGGGTCCGCTCCTCTGCCTCGAGAACGCGCCCCGTCACGTCCGTGACGATCGAGTAGACGAGCCGGTTCCGTGGATCGACCGAAGCACTCCAGAGAACGTGGACGAGATCTCCCTCCGGGGGGATCAACCGGATTGGGAACGCCCGGATCGGGAGCTTCCTCGCAAAGAGGGAGAGGTACGCGTCTTTCGTCCTCTCTCGATCGTCGGGGTGGACGAAGTCGAGGAACGGCTTCCAACGGAGCACGTCGTGGTCGACGCCCAGCAGCTGGCAGAACGCATCGTTGAACCAGACGAGCTGTCCCTGGGGATGCGCAACGACGAGAGCATCCGGAATGCGTTCGCACACCTTTTGGAACGTTCGCCCGCGCACCTATCCCCCGCCGACCAGGACCAACCTGCCGAGTAGGCATTTCTTGCCGCAGTCAACGAAGCGCGAGCATCGTATCCCTGCGGCTTGGATCGTCCTATGTACGATCGGCTGGTCCCGGCCGAATCTTGAGGGAACCCCGTCTAGTCGTCGCCTAGTCGACGCGGACGACGCGGAGCGTCCGCTCCTCCGTCGGCATACGCAGACGTACCCAATACACACCGGCGGGGACGCGGCGACCGCTCATATCGCGGCCGTCCCAGACCACTTCCTGCCAGCCTTCGGTCCAACGAGCGCCCGGCAGGCTCCGGACGTTCCGACCCGACGCGTCGTAGATCCCGAGCTCGGCGTGGACGGCCTTCGGCGTGTAGTACCGGATGCGGACGTCCCCCGAGGCCGGGCTCGGCCCTGCTGTCATCCTGGTGAGCGCTGCCGCCTCGACCTCGGGAGCCGCGGTGACGTCACCCACGTAGAACGAAGCCGGAGCCATGTACGCCCCGAAGGACTCACTGTCGGCAGCAAAGGCCCGCCAGTAGTAGACGGCATCCAGGTCGAGTGCGACGTCACTCGTCCACGACGTCGTCCCGGTACCTTCCGCCACACCATCCACGGACGCGACGAGCTGAGTCATTTCCGGATCGGCCCAGATCCGGAACCCGTACGTGAGCGGATCGCCTTCCGGGTCGACCGCGTTGTTCACGACCAGAGTCGGCAGAGCGGGCACTCCGTCACCTTCACCGGGGGACGATAGGCTCGGAGCCGACGGCGGCTCGTTGCCCGTGCCGTTGTCGAACCAACCCACCTCGTCGATTCCCGCTTCGACGATGTCGCCGTTCGCAGTCCCGTCCGCAGCCTGGACACGAAGGACCATCTGCGAAGTGAGCGGGAGGAGATCGTCGACGACCACCGAGAGGTGCTGCCAGTTCGCGTAGTAGGTCTGGTCCCCGATCGAGACGAGGTCGACCGGGAAGGTCGCTCCGCCGTCGTTCGAGAGGGACATGCGGAAGAAGTCGCCCGCATCGCCGCCCGCGTCGCGCTGACCGAAGAAGTAGTCGAGTTCCAGGCGTGCCGACTGGACGCCTGACAGATCGATCGCTGCGGACCGGGTCGCCGAGACGCCACCGTCGACGTCGTCCGTCCCGAGCGAGCTGTTCTGCCCGGTGATCCACGCCATCGTTCCCGGAGCCGGAGTCGTGTCGTCTCCCGGCTGGAAGTCCGTCGGGTTCGGATCGATTGCGACGAACGCACCTGTCGTTGCAGAGTGGGACGGGTCGGTCGCCCAGCCCTCGGCGCCGGTTTCGAAGTCCTGGTGCACGAGCACAGTCCCCGAACCGAGGCGGAGTTCGACCGCACCGGAGTTCGTGAAGCCCTCGGCCTCGACGTCGATCTCGAACGTCACGCTCCGGCCGATCGGACAAGACGCGTCGACGCTCACGGTGAACGGATCACCCGTTGCCGGCACCTCGTCGCCGGCCGGGACCGAGCCGAGAGTCGACGTCGCATCGAGCAAGGTGACGTAGGGGTCGTTACAGCGAAGGGTCGCGACCACTCCCGAAGCATCGTAGATCACGCTCGGATTCGAGATCGAGACGACGAGGTCGGCGGTCTCGCCGGGAAGCAGTTCGCCGTCTCCCCCATCGACCACCTCGAGCCCCGCAACGTCGACCCACGCACCGGCCACCTTACAGAGGTAGAGGTTCGACGAGAGGTTCTCCGCGATGAGTCCGTCGCGTTCACTCTCGAGCGGCCAGAAACCGCTCCCGCTGATCTCGGTGGTGAAGGAGAAGATCCGCTCGTGACGGTTCGTCGCGCCGTGCCCCCAGTCGAAGGCCGCGCCGTTCACGTTGTAGAGAATCTCCGGTGGCTGTCCCGTCTGGTAGCCACTGTCCCTGGCCATCTCCGCAGCCATCGTCTCGTAGATCGCATCTTCGGACGTGGGAGTGGACGTGTATCCCCAGGGGAAGAGCACCATCCCGGCCACGCTGTGATAGGACTGCCAGACCACGAAGTCGTGCGAGTCGATGAACGCCGTGTGATTCTGGATCTCCGGCTCCGACTCGGGTGAGGCACCGCGGAAGGTATCGCTGCACGGATCGGTCGAGGATCCCGTGCCGACCCACTCGTAGTCGTAGTTCCGGTTGATGTCGACTCCGCGGCAGCTCGAACCGTCGTTGACGCGCCGGTTCTTCCGCCACATCCCGCCCCCCGACGGGTTGGTCGTCTCGTTGTAGACGAATCCGTCCGGATTCACGATCGGAACGAAGAAGATCTCCCGCGAATCGACGAGACGGGTCACGACCGGATCGGTCTCGTAGTTCTCACAGAGGTAGCGAGAGAAGTCGAGGAGCATCTCGACCGTCATGATCTCACGCGCGTGGTGCATGCCGTCGAAGAGGACTTCGCCCTCGTCCTCGTCCACGTCCGGATTGTCCGAGACCTTGATCGCCCACATCTCGCGGCCTTCGAGCGTCTGACCGATCGAGAACGGCGCAGTCGTGATGTCGGGGAACTCGGCGTGGAGGAGATTCAGTGCGTCCACTGTCTCGTCGTAGGTGTGGAAGATCCCGAAGTTGCCCGTCCCCGTGGTGGGGCCGCCGTTCGCGAGTCGTTCGGCCACGAGACGCGACTCGTAGAACGCCGCGAGGTCGTCGACCTGGATCTCGAAGTCCAGCCCCGCTGCTTCCAGCGCGTCGACTTGGTCTGGCGTGACGACGAACCGGAAGCCACCGTCGTCCTCGCCCATCAGCTCCAGGCGCTCGCTACGGATGAGGTCCCGCGCAGAGTCACTGAGCGGACCGGCGACACGGATCTGCTGGTAGGTCGGGGTCTCCGCGGAGTCGCCTGGATCGGCGGCGAGAGCGGTCCCCAAAGCGGCGAACGGCAGCATCGCCGCGCAGAGAGCACCAGCCACCCAGGGCGCCGCCTTGCGACCTGGGCGAGCGACACGATCCCCAGACGAGGAGAGCAAGACTCGGGCCAATGAGAAGTTCGAGGAGAAAGTCGAGGAAGTCCAGGGAGACGATCCCTGGGCTCCGGAGTCAGCAGAGGAGAGTGGGTTCATCGAAGCCTCCAGGGTGCGCGTGCGCACCTCCCAGTCCGAAAACGGCAGCTTTGAGTGTATCGAGCCCGCTCCGCTCGGGCGAGAACATCCGCATCATTCCGGCTGCGATAGGGTTCAGGGTCGGGTAGACTCGGGCCGATCGGAAACCGTGGTCACTCCCCATCTCTGTGGTGTCCATTCAATACGGAGTTCTCACGGAGGAGACTCTCTCATGCGCACGGTGACGCGCTGGTGGGGCCGCTATGAAGGGGACATGCTGACGCAGACCGAAGACGGCGAGCTTCTGCATGATCCTCTCCAGATGACGATTTACCAGGGACGGATCCTCGACGTCCTCATCTCCGGCGTGCGCGTCGCGGTCCGGGGACCGAGTTTCTACGGGGGTCGGATCCACTTCACGGCCTTGGCCACGCCTTCCCATCCGATCCACTGTCGGGGAAACAAGGCGGGCTGCATCATCAGCGGGCAGATCGACGTGCCGTCGATCAAGGCGTCGGGCACGTTCAGCGTCCGGTTGCGACGCGCCCGGATCTAGACGGGCCTCCGTGCGTCTCCCCAGACTGATCGCAGGATGTGCGCTACTCCTAGTCGCCGGGTGTGGTAGCGACACACCGTCTCGGCCGAACGACCGGGAGCCCCCGGGGACGGTTACGGACCTCCTTGCCCGTGCGCGAGACGACTCGTCCATCATCCTCACATGGACAGCGCCCGGAGACGATGGCCGCACCGGCCGCGCCTATCGCTACGAGATCCGTACGTCTACTGAGAGCAGCTCGACGGACGACTGGTGGGAGTCGAGCGCGATCGCGGTGGAGGCACCGCCAGCGCCCGCCCCCGCCGGCGCGCCCGAAGAGTTCCACCTGGAGGGACTGACTCCGGAGGAGACCTACTGGTTCCGGCTCCAGACGTTCGACGAGGCCGGCAACGGATCCGCCCTCTCGAACGCCGTGTTCGTCACGGTAGAACCTCCTCGTCCGCCTGCGGTCGACGACCTCACCGCAACCCGCGTGACCAGCTCCTGGATCGACCTCTCCTGGACCTCCCCTACCGGCGCCGCGAGCGCACCGGTGGAGTACCAACTTCGTCGCTCTCTCGAGCCGATCGATCTCGCCAACTGGGAGGCCGCAGATTCGATCGGTGGGCTGCCAGTTCCGGGTCCCCCGGGGGCCGCGGAGTCGTTCCGTCTCGGTGGACTCGAGGCGAGCCGCACCTACTACCTCGCGCTTCGCACTCGGGCGGAGAGCCGAGTGCTCTCCCTGATCGAAGACCAGCTCGTCCTCGACACTCCCAGCATCCGGCTCCTCCGCGGCGCAAACACCGTCTGGTTCCCGAGCCTCCGCACGGCCATCGACGACGCCGAAGACGGAGACGTGATCGAACTCTCGGCTGGTGTCTTCACCGGCGGCGAGAACCGAGACATCGTCGTCGATGGCAAGAGCATCACGCTGCGCGGACCGACCGGAAACGACGCGGAATGCAGAATCGATCTGGAGCGCAGCGGCCGCGCCCTCGCTTTCCTGGGCGAACCGGGGGGCGGCCAAAACGGCTCGGTCGTGCAGTGGGTCACGTTCGAGAACGGGTTCGCCGGCCTCGGCGACATCTACGGCGGCGCCGTGGTCTGCTCGGGCGGAGGGCCCGCCTTCATCACCTGCCGCTTCGTGAACAACCACGCCGACGGTGGCGGCGGAGCCGTCGCACTCGACTCCGGGAGCGAAGCACGGTTCGAGAGCTGCCAGTTCGAAGGAAACGACGCTTCCTCGAACGGCGGCGCACTCTGGTCCGGAACAGACTCATCTCCGCGGATCAAGCGGTCGACGTTCACCGGCAATGTCGCCGTGCGCCGCGGCGGTGCCGTCGCCATTCGAGGCGGCAGCCCCGTCTTCGAGGACCGTTGTGTGTTCCGGGACAACGAAGCCGGTACGCACGGTGGAGCCATCTCTTTCGAGGACGCGGGCGGCGAGGTTCGAGACACCGTCTTCCTGACGAACGAAGCAGGTACGGCGGCGGACGCGGGCGGCGGAGCCGTCGAGTGCAACAAAGGCTCGTCCCCGGTCTTCGAGCGGTGTCAGTTCCAGGAAAACGTCACGTCCAAGTGGGGCGGCGCGGTCTATGCATGGGACCGGAGCTCGCCCGAGTTCACGGAGTCGATCTTCCTGTCGAACTCGGCCGAACAGGGCGGCGCCGCGGTGTCCTATAGCCGTTCCGTTCCGGAACTCGATCGCTGCACCATCGTGGAGAACGCCGCCCAATTCGGCGGCGGTCTCCGCGCCATCGGAGCGGACAGCGGATTCGTCCTGGCCCGAAGCATCCTCGCGTTCAACTCGTCGGGTGGTTCGATCGACTGCCAGGACGGAGTGGGCGTCGACGTCCAGTGCTCGCTGATCTACGGGAACGTGCCGCGCGACTGGTCCGCGCCGTGCATCGAGAGCCAGGCGGGAGAGCCGGGCAATCTCGACGCCGACCCTCTCTTCTGCTTCCCGGAGATCCTGGACTACCGGCTCGCGGAGGAATCTCCCGCCGCGAACACGGCGACGTGCGGGACCCTGGGCGCACGCGAGGTCGGCTGCAGCCGCTGAGCCTCTTTCAGTCCTCGGCCGGCTCGAGCGCCCGGTCGACTTGCGACCGCAGCTCACGGACCAAGTCCTCGGAGAGCCCTAGCCGCGCGGCCAGGAGTGCGAGGTATGCGGATTCCGCAGGCGTCTCGTCCGCGATGACGACGCGAGACGCAACGTAGACCTCGGCCGCCAGCCCCGGATCCGCCTTCCCGACCCAGGCGAGGAGACCTTCCAAGTCGAGCGGTCGATCCAGCTGCTCGATGACGAACGTCCGCGCTTCGGAATCGGCACCCGCGGCCTGGAGCTGCTCCAGGATCCGGGCTCGCTCCGACGGGTCCACTTCGCCGTCGGCCTTGGCCGCTTCGACCATCGCCCGCACGAGGACACGTCCACGCTGATCGGCGCCGCCGAGCAACGAGGACGCGTCCGACGAGGAGTCGGACGAGGACTCCTCACCAGCTCCGGCGCCCGCATATGGCGCCTCCGGTTGCGGCGCCTCGGAGGCCTCCGCCTGTGGGCGGCTACCCGGAATCGGCGGAAGGTTCGCAGGACGCGGTGGAGGGGGAGGCACATGCGACTTCCCGACCGAAGTGGTCGCTGCGGAGGACGCGGTGGCCGGAAGAGCTCCTGGCGTTCCGCCGGGAGACGGTCCTCCCGGTCCGGTACCGCCAGCTCCGAAACCGCTGGGCCCGGTGCTACCAGCCGCCTTCTTGCCTTGGAGGTGTTCGATCGCTGCAAACGCGATCCCTCCGAGCAAGGTGAGCCCTTGGGGCGAGAGAGCCGCCCTCCGGATGTTCTTGGAGAGGCGCTTCTTCCGCTTCCGTCCACCTCCGCCTCCGAGTTCGGAGACGAGGAGCTGACCAATGAGGTGCTCGGCGTCGAATAGGCCCATCGATTCCTCCCTTGCCCGGACGGATCACGTCCCGGCAGTCGCGGCTGAGTGTCACAGAGGGTACTGGGACTACCGCTCAGACGGCAATGATAGTCACCTAACTGGTTCCTCGCCCATGGCTGCCCTACCCTCCACGCGATGAGACCGATCGCAGTCGCATTCCTCGCCGTCGTCATCGTGGCCGGCGCATTCACCGCCTTCTACGGCGTCACGTCTCGAAGCGCCCCGCCGGAGCGCGCGGGTACCGACCGCCCGCAGGTCGTCCTGTTCGTGGGCGACGGAATGGGCCTCGCCACCGTGACCGCGGCCCGGATCGAAAAGGGCACAAGGGAGGGGCTCCCCCACCCGTCAGCCGCACGGCTCCACATCGACGAAGCTCCCGCGGCCGCGCTCGTCACCACACACAGTGAAGACGGCCTCGTCACCGACTCCGCAGCATCTGCGACCGCGTTCCTCACGGGAAGCAAGGTGCCGAACGGCGTCGTCTCCTGGCGCCGCGCTTCGGATGGTGCGGTCGACAGCCTCGAGACCGTACTCGAACTCGCGATCCGGCAAGGACTGGCGACCGGCGTCGTCACGACCACACGCCTCACCCACGCGACGCCCGCCTGCACGTTCGCACACGTGCCGGACCGCGGCTGGGAGACGGAGATCGCGGCTGCGCTCGTCCCCGAAGGAGGGAATCCCAGACTCGGACGCGGGATCGACGTCATCCTCGGCGGCGGCTTTCGTGAGTTCCTCCCGAGTGGCCCCACCCGGCCCGGCACTCGGACCGATGGCCGGGACATCCTCGCGGAACTCGAGCGGTCCGGGTACCAGGTGGTCCGGACCCGGAGTGAACTCGCACAGGCGGCCGCAGCGAACAGCGAGAAGCTCTTCGGCGCGTTCGCTCCGTCGCACATGACCTACGAGATCGACCGCGAGTCGACCTCGCCGAACGAGCCGTCGCTCCTCGAGATGGTGCAGTCCGCCGTAGGGCAGCTTCGGAACAAGCCCAACGGGTTCTTCCTCCTCGTCGAGGGTGGCCGGATCGACCACGCTCACCACGACACGAACGGACGTCGCGCCATCGAGGAGATGCTCGAGTTCGACGAGGCGATCGGATGGACCGTGGACGCCTTGGGACCGGACGCGCTCGTCCTGGTCACCGCAGACCACGACCACTCGATGGTCCTGGCCGGATACGCTCCCGCCGAGAGCGGCGTGTTTTCGCAGGCCGGTACGGACGTGAACGGCGTCCCCTACTCGACGATCCTCTACGCGAACGGGCCCGGTGGAGAGGTCCCGACCGAGCTCGACGAAAGCGTCCTGAGGAATCCCGACTTCCGTGAACGGGCCGGCGTCCCGCTCCGGTCGGAGACGCACGGCGGGACAGACGTGCCGCTCTACCTCTTCGGCCCGCGCGCCAAGGAGCGCACTTCCCGCGCGACGATCGACAATACGGAGATCTACGGGATCCTGCGCGACGAAGTCCTCGGCGGGTCCCCAAAGAGCTGACCGACGTAGTCGTCGATCCCCGCGTCTCCAAAAAACGAAGAGACCGACTACGCCACGGCAGTCGGTCTCTCGAAATGGCGGGGTTGACGGGACTTGAACCCGCGACCTCCGGCTTGACAGGCCGGCGTTCTAACCAAACTGAACTACAACCCCAGGGCGAACCCGAAATCGTCCTACGCGCGCTCCTGCTGCAGCGCAAGCAGACCGGTAGTTAAGCGGAGCCACCGGTCAGCTGTCAACCGGGAAGTGTCCTCCATCCCGTTCTTCCCAACGCTTCTCGGCGAGGTCGAGCGCGTGGGCCACGGCCGTGAGGCCGTCTCCGTGGGGACACGACGCCAACACCTCGGTGGGCGGGTCCACATGCGTCCGCGCCGGGCCGCGCCAGACCGGATCGAGCAGGTGGACCAGGAGTTCCGGCCGTGCTGCCTCGAACACCCGGTTCCAGCCCCGACGGTGCCGCGCATCGACTGGGCCGCGGAAGAGCGTGAAGAGCGCGACCGGCCGGGTCTCACTCTCGAGTCGGCTCGCGAGCTCGTCCCACCCGTTCTTGCTGCCGTCCACCCAGACGATCTCGGCGCAGTTCCGACGCTTCCCGGAAGGCGCCTGCCATCCGCGCAGATCTACGTACGGAGCGAGCTGCTCCGGCACGACCCAAACCCAGTCGCCCTTCGGGAGATTCCGGGGATCGCGGTCGAACCGCGTCGCCGCGAGATGGAGTGCAGCGAGACGGACGTCTCGTTCCTTCCGGTCCGCGGCAGACGACTTCTCGCCCTCGGTCGCCGACGCCGGGCTCGCGCCTGCACCTCGCCGACGGCGGGCAAAGCTGTCCCAGGTGTCGCGGATCCGGCTCCGGGCCCGAACGAGTGCGGCGAGGACGGCCGGATCGCTACCGACCAACTCCTCGAGCGTCGTCACGGACTTGAGGCCTGCTTTCCAGTCGCGGGCTACGAGGAGTACGTCGTTGTGAGCGACGAGTGCCTCACGGGCCGCCCCGTCGGAGAGCGAGACCGCACCCATGTCCAAGGAGTCGGTGATGACGAGCGTCTTCGGCGCGTGTCGACTGAGCCGCGCGATGACCGCTCTGCTGAGAGAAGCTGGGAGGCCGTCTCCCCAGTCGATGTGCGCGGTCATGAGCCAAGGACGATCCTCGCCGTCCTTGTGGATGCAGCGAAGGAACGGCTCCTCCTGCCGTGCCCGATCTTCCGGCGCCGTGGTCGGAAGGGCCCGATGACTGTCGACGTGGGTCGCGCCGTGGCCCGGATAGTGCTTCCAACACGACCCGGTCTTCGTGCTCTGGAGCCCGCGCGAGAACGCCCAACCGAGCGACGCGACCACTTCGGGATCCGGCGAGAAGGCCCGGCTCGCGATGACCGGGTTGTCCGGGTCGTAGTCGAGATCGAGGCAAGGAGCGAACGAGACGTGGATGCCGAGGACGCGTAGTCGCTCTCCGAGTAGCTGTCCCACCCAGCGTGCGTCTGCAGTCCGTCCGATCCGTCCGAGCGCACGCGGAGTCGGTACGGCAGGCCACGGATTCCCGAACGGGTCCTTCATCCCTGCAGTTGGATGGACGAGTCCGCCTTCCTCGTCACAGAAGAAGAGGAACGGCATCCCCTTCGGCACGTGCTCGAGAATCTGCTCCCGGATCGCCCACGCCTCTTCGACGCTGTCCCCGAGGTTGTCCCGGAACAGCATGAGACCACTGATCCGTTCGGACGCGATGGCCGCGGCCAAGGGAGACGGAAGCTCCCTCCCCTCGAAGCCCAAGACCCAGGGGGACGGTCCGCTTCTGGAGTGATAGCTCTGATGTGCTTTCACGTCGTCCTCAGTAGTATTTTCTGAGCTCGGCGCCGCGGTAGTAGAAGCGCAGGATCTGGGTGTAGTCGTAGCCTTCTTGCGACATCCCCATCGCGCCGTACTGACAGAGCCCGACCCCGTGTCCATAGCCGCGCCCCAACACCTTCACTTCGACAGGTCGTCCGCCGGATCGGCGAACGCCGACGCGCTCGAGAAGCGTACTCCGAAGTCCTCCCCCATCGGGACGGCGGATCGCCCAACGGATCTCGTCCCCGTGGAGAGTGACCACCCCGTGCTGGAACTGGAGTTCCAGCGACGAGACACGCTTCGACTCGCTTCGCGAACGGATCTGCATGTCCACGAACGCACCATACTTCGCGCGCGACCACTCCGGCGCGTGCGCCGCCAGGTTGCTGTCGAGCAGTCGTTCGAAGTCCGTGATCGACCAGACCTCTTCCCACGTATAGAACGGGGATATGTCGCAGAACGAGTGCTTCACCCGCGACGTCTTGTCGCGCACCCCGGTGAGATACGGACGGTCCGAGCGCTCCCAGACTTCGGAGGCTCCTGCGGTGTGACCGCCACTCGTCGACGAGTAGTAGGCGAGGATCGGCTTGTCGTCGTACGTCGCGACCACGCCGCGGGTCTCTTCCACTGCTCGCGTGCACCGTGCCGTCTCGACGTCCCGTCCGCCGTAGGCTTGGTCTTCCACCGTGTCTTTGAGATCGAAACCGTCACGCTTCCAGCGGCCGAGCATCGAGAGTGTGTAGCTCCGCGCCGCCACGGCCTGCGCTTTCACCGCTTCGAAGCGCGCATCGTTCTGCGAGCCGATCTCGAGCGGAACGACTCCGAGCAGGTACGACTCGAGGTCGATCACATTGACGACGAAGAGCTGGCTGTCCCGAGCGAAGACGAGGAGTTCCCCACGGTAAGGACGCCCCCCCACGCGCACGCTCCCGCTTCCGTTCCGATCCGTATAGACGAAGAGCGTGTCCGCGATCTCCCGGACGAACTCGTCGTCGGAGACGCGCACGATCGCGCCATCGATCGCTTGGAGCTTCCAAGACCTCGTCGAAGAAACGCGGGCGGGGCGCGTACCGCTGTGATGAATGCCGACCAGCCAGTCGGTGTCCGCACCGATCTCGACGGTGCGGCCTACGTCGAGCCCAACTCGAACCGTAGGGACGACGGACGCGTCGGCGTTGGATGATGCCGCGAGGAAACCACCGAGAAGTGTGGTCCAGATCGCAATGAAGAGGATACGCAGCAAGGGATCAGTCTACCGGCAGCAGCGCGCCGATACCGATCGCCACGTCCCACATCGGTTGCCAACGCTCGTCCGTCTGGATGCCGTGTACTCCCGACTCGAGGTTCACGAACATCCCGGACGTCCGGTAGAGGTTCACGCCGAGCTTCGCATTCCAGCCGAACTCGTAGACGTGCTGTGTCCTCGCTTCCCCCGCCACGACTTCCGGATAGTTCTCCGGATGCATGTCGAACTCTTCCGCTTCGTCTTGCAGTTCATCGAGCGTGGCCTGATCGGCACCGATGTACTCGATCTCCATGTCGTAGAACCCGAGGCCTACCGCGACGTAGGGAAGCCAGAACCGTCCCTGGGACCACTTCTCTCCGCGATAGACGAGGTCGAGCGTGAACGGAAGTACCCGAGCGTTCCCCGTCAGCTCCCCGCGCCGCGCACCCAGGTCCGGCGCAGCGAAGAACGCGCGGTTCAGCGTCTCGTTTCCTTCCAGGAAGCGTGCTCCGGCATCGAAACGAGCATCGAAGGTCTCGTTCAAGCGATAGGTGCCGAAGAAGTTGATGCCGGGTCCGCCGTCGAAGTCGTCCGCAGCATAGTCGAAGAGGTCAGACGCCGTTCCTTGAACCCCGACGGAGCCCGTAGCAGCGAGTCCACTTCCTGGATTCGCGACGAGGAGGCCGAGACCAAGACCGATCACCGAAACCGCGAACCTCATGAGGTCCTCCCTGTCCCTCTGATTCCCATAGAAACCGTCCGGCGGACGCTAGCACGCCCCAAAGGGAAGGCGCAACCACCGATCCGATCGGCGAACCTTTGCCGCACCATAGATTTGGCAGGTCTCGGATCCGCCTGTCGCTCCTCTCCCGCCTCCTCACTGTTGAGTCTCAATATCTCAATAAGCGGATTGACCACCCCAAGCTGACGCCCCTACTTTGGATCGGTGGGGCCCGGAACGGGGGATCACACAACCCAGCGCGGAGGGCGAGCGGATGTCACCGAAGGGATCCAGCGAAGCGCCGAAGAAGACTTCCGGGTCGGACGCGAGCGGTAAGGCAAAGGCCTCGTCCCTGACCACTGCGTCAGACCTCCAGGACGTCATCAACCGGTTCCGCGTGTTCCTCACGACCAAGGGGCTCCGGTTCACGCGCGAACGGGAGGAGCTACTCGCGGCGATCCTCGACGCGCCCCGCCACTTCGAGGCCGAAGACCTCATCCGCACCGTGCACAAGCGGAACTCGCGAGTGAGCCGTGCCACGATCTACCGGACTCTCTCGCTCCTCGAGGAGTGCGGCGTCCTCCAGAAGTCTCTCTTCGGCCACAACCGACACTTCTACGAGTCCGTGGTCGGTCGCCATCACCACGACCACATCGTCTGTGTCCGCTGCGGACAGATCCGGGAGTTCGACGACGAGCGGATCGAAACCGTTCACAACGAAGTCTGCGAAGAGTTCGGATTCGTCCTCGTCGACCACATGCACGAGATCTTCGGTATCTGCCCGTCCTGTCAGGCCAATCCGGCCGCCGGCCCCGGGACCGAATCAGACGAATCGAGAGCGAACACGGAACGGATTCTCGAGCCGACGCGGATCAAACTCCCGCGCGACTGATACGCGCTCGCCCCGCGGGCTCCGATCGCGAACATCCCCGATCAGGCTGGCTGCGTCGATGAGACTTCTCTGCAGACTGGGCGCGTCCCGCAAAAAAGACCGATCCCGGCGTGGCCCACATCGCGAACACGGCGCCGGGATCGTTGCGGATCCAACTCTGTCAAAATCGTCAGGCGGCCCGGCGGCGTCTCCGCATCGGACGACCGCGGCGGCGTGAGGCCTTGTCCCGGAGCCCGAGCTTCTCGAGCCGGTAGCGAAGGCTTCCGCGGCTCATCTTGAGGAGACGCGCCGCTTCAGTGACGTTGCCGTCTGTCTTCTCCAGAGCCGCCTCGAGGAGAGCCTTCTCCACGGCCTTCAGCGGAATCCCGTCCGGCGGGAGGTCGACCCGGATCTCCCCCGTCTCGGGATCGGGCCGGAAGAGAGACTGCGGAGCCGAGAACGCCCGCGGGAGATCGTCTGCGGAAATCGTGTCGGCATCAGGAGTGATCAGCACCATCCGCTCGGTCAGGTTGATCAGCTCACGCACGTTGCCCGGCCAGGCGTACTGGAGGAGCGCTGCGAGAGCGTCCGAAGACCAATGGAGCTTCCGGCCGCGGATCCGATACGAGATCCGGTCCAGGTAGTGCTCGGCGAGGGCAGGGATGTCTTCGACACGGTCGCGCAGCGGAGGCAGCGCGATCGTGATGACGTTGAGCCGGTGGAAGAGGTCGAGCCGGAACCGTCCCTCCTTCACCTCGGACTCGAGGTTCCGGTTCGTGGCCGCGATCATGCGGACGTCGACCCGGAGAGACTCCGTGCCCTGCACTCTGCGGAACGATCCGTCGTCGAGGAACTTGAGGATCTTCGCCTGGAGCGGGAGCGCGAGTTCACCGACTTCGTCGAGGAAGGCGGTGCCGCGGTCGGCCAGTTCGAGTAGACCCGGCTTCTCGGACACCGCGCTCGTGAACGCGCCCTGAACGTGTCCGAAGAGCTCGGACTCCATCAGCTCGCCCGGGATCGCGCCGCAGTTGATCTCCTGGTAGGGACCGCCCGCACGCGGACTCTCGGCGTGGATGGCGCGAGCGAGGAGCCCCTTACCCGTACCCGTCTCACCGAGGATGAGAACGCTCGT
Organism: Candidatus Eiseniibacteriota bacterium; assembly: GCA_020633975.1. Classification (GTDB taxonomy): domain Bacteria; phylum Eisenbacteria; class RBG-16-71-46; order CAIMUX01; family CAIMUX01; genus JACKCR01. The sequence continues at coordinate 325,429 of JACKCR010000005.1, forward strand.
CTGCGGACTCTCCGCCACCTTGTGCGCCATGTCGAGCGCTTCACGCAGACGAGGGTGGTCTCCAACCAAGGCGTCGAAGCCGGTGAGGCCGCGCTCGTGCCTGTGCTGCTCACGCCACTGCGCCTGAAGGGAGTGCCCTGCTGCTCCGAGAACGCGCTGGAGTTCGTCGGCGGCGAAGGGGCGGAAGAACCAGTGACGAATCGCCACCGGACGAAGCTGCTGCGGAGTGAGGGTGGACGTATCACTGGCCAGGAGGAAGACCTGGCACCTCGGATAGCGTTCCTTGAATCGACCGAGTCGGGCCGCGAAGTCCGCGGCCACTTCCTCGTCGATCACGGCGAGGTCTGGATCGAAGTCTCGTGAGAAGGTCGTCGATTGTGCATCCGGCAGGTACTCGTAGTGCACCGTTGCGTGGGCGAGCCCCGAAAGGCCGCTCTCCACCCAACCGGACAGTTCGGGGTCGTTCCCCGAGACGAGGACGGATACCTCGGCCGGCTTTTTCTTCTGCGTCTTCTTGTTCGTGGTCACGGGTCTTCCGTGGGGCGTCCCGCGGAGACAGAAACCTTACTGCGCCGGATGATCTCCCCCTCGAAGCGATACCCGGACTCGAGAGTGGACACGATCTGTCCTTCCTCGACTTCCGCGGATGGCGTCGTCATGAACGCCTCGTGGAACTCCGGGTCGAAGGGCGTCCCCGGCCCGGTCTCCATCGCCTCGAGCCCGAGCTGAGTCAGCTTCTCGTTCAACTTCCTGAGGATCTGCAGAAGTCCGTCCGCGTCGACCGGCTGACCCGAGACTGCAAACGCCCGTGCCCGCTCCGCATCGTCGAGGACGGGAAGGAGCTCCGCAAGGAGGTCGGCCTTGGCCTGCCTCCACCACTGCTCCTTGTCCCGCAGGGTCCTCTTTCTGAAGTTATCGAACTCCGCGCGGAGTCTCTGAAGCTGATCCAGGTATTGGGATTCCTGTAAATCGTTTACGGCAGGGCCCCAGGAGCCCTCCCCCTCGACACCGGCTTCGGCGGCCCCGTCGGGCGCCCCTTCGGAAGCACCGCCGGGCGCGCTTTCGTTCGCTGATCCGGGGTCTCCCGACCCAGCGGTGCCGGAGGAATCCCGCATCGCGTCCCGAGCAGCCTGCTCGCCGCGCTCCATCGTGGCTTCAGCGCCGAAGTCCGGCTCGCCCTTGGCGGAAGTGTCTCGCTTCATCGTCCTGCCCTTTCGCGCGACCGCCGCGCCCCCGGCCAATGGGAACGCGGCGGTCCGTTTTCCTTCGCGCGGCCCGACGAGGCAGCGCGGATGTCGGGTCCTTTGCCCCAGGTCGATGCCCCGGGGTCCCGGAACCTACTTGCTCTTGTCCTCGTCGACGACCTCGTACTCGGCATCGACCGGACCGTCGGCGGTCTGGGATCCGTCAGAGCCCTGGGACGCCGCGCCCGGATCCGGGCCTTCGCCCGGGCCGCCAGCCTGTGCGCCGGCCTGATGGAGCTTGGTCGCCACGCCCTGCCAGATCTTGGAGAGCTTCTCGTGCGCCGCCTTGATCTGGGAGGCGTCATCCGTCTCGACGGCCTTCCGGACCTCGGCGATCGCAGACTCGACCTGGGACTTGTCGCCCGCGTCGATCTTGTCGCCCGCATCCTCGATCGCGCGCTCGATCGAGTAGGCCAGCTGGTCGGCGTGGTTCTTCGTGTCCACGGCCTCCCGGCGCTTGGCATCCTCGCTCGCGTGCATCTCGGCGTCCTTGACCATCCGCTCGATTTCCTTGTCGTCGATACCGGAGCCGGCCTCGATGACGATGCTCTGCTCCTTGCCCGTCGACTTGTCCTTCGCGGACACCTTGACGATACCGTTCGCGTCGATGTCGAACGCGACCTCGACCTGCGGCATGCCTCGAGGCGCCGGCGGAATCCCGACGAGCTGGAACTTGCCGAGCGACTTGTTGTCGCCCGCCATCTTCCGCTCGCCCTGGAGGACATTGATCTCGACCTGCGTCTGATTGTCCGCTGCGGTCGAGAAGATCTGCGTCTTCCGGGTCGGGATGGTCGTGTTCCGCTCGATGAGCGGAGTCGCGACACCACCCAGCGTCTCGATGCCGAGCGTCAACGGCACGACGTCGAGGAGGAGAACGTCCGTCACGTCACCCGCGAGCACACCGCCCTGGATGGCCGCGCCGACTGCGACGACTTCGTCCGGGTTGACACCGCGATGCGGCTCCCGGCCGAACAGCTCCTTCACCGTCTCCTGCACCTTCGGCATACGCGTCGAGCCACCGACGAGGATGACCTCGTCGATCTCGGACGGCGACATGCCCGCGTCCGCCAGCGCCTGCTTGCAGGGGCCGACCGTCCGGCGGATGAGATCGTCGACCAGCTGCTCGAACTTGGCACGCGAGAGCGTCACGTTTAGATGCTTCGGGCCGGACTGATCCGCCGTGATGTACGGAAGGCTGATCTCGGTCGACGACGTCGTCGAGAGTTCCATCTTCGCCTTCTCCGCGGCTTCCTTGAGACGCTGGAGCGCCATCGGATCCTTCCGGAGATCGACGCCTTCGGTCTTCTTGAACTCGTCCGCGAGCCAGTCGATGACCTTCTGGTCGAAGTCGTCACCACCCAGGTGCGTATCGCCGTTCGTCGACTTCACCTCGAACACGCCTTCGCCGAGCTCGAGGATCGAGATGTCGAACGTACCGCCACCCAGGTCATAGACCGCGATCTTCGCGTCCGTCTTGTTCTTGTCGAGTCCGTAGGCGAGCGCAGCCGCCGTCGGCTCGTTGATGATCCGCTTGACTTCGAGTCCCGCGATCTTGCCCGCGTCCTTGGTCGCCTGACGCTGGCTGTCGTTGAAGTAGGCGGGAACCGTGATGACCGCTTCGGTCACCTTCTCGCCGAGGTAGTCTTCCGCCGTCTGCTTCATCTTCTGAAGCACCATCGCGGAGATCTCCTGGGGCGAATACGACTTGTCGCCGATCATGACCGTCGCGAGACCGTTCGTCCCGGGCGTGACCTTGTACGGGACTTCGCCCATCTCGGTCCCGACTTCGTCGTGCTTCCGGCCCATGAACCGCTTGATCGAGTAGACCGTCTGGGTCGGATTCGTCACCGCCTGTCGCTTCGCGACCGCGCCGACGAGCCGCTCCCCGTCTTTCTTGAACGCCACAACGGACGGGGTGGTGCGGGCTCCCTCCGAGTTCGTGATGACGGTGGGCTCGCCGCCCTCCATGACCGCGACGCACGAGTTCGTCGTGCCAAGGTCGATTCCGATGATCTTGCCCATTGCTCCTGTCCTTCCTGCGTTGCCGAAACGTCTCCGTTCCGAACCTGCGTTCCTCGAGCCCGTTCTTGTTCACACGAGAGAGAGCAAATCCCGTGCCGGAATGGGCCGGAGGCACTTGGGCAAGATTAACTCTTTGCGAAACAGTGAGTTGTGTCGGCAAGAGATCGTGGCGACGTAGCCCGCCATTGTAGCTGTTTCAGAAAGAGACAGTTCGTCTGCACCACTTTGGAACAGTTGGACCGGCGACTAGTCGACGCGGAGACCGTACTTGCTGACCTTGCGCCAGAGGGTCGACCTGGAGATCCCGAGGCTCTTGGCGGCGTGGGTCATGTTGCCGCTCTTTCGGTCGAGCACCCGCTGGATGTAGCGGCGCTCGAGCTCCTCGAGGGTGAGGTCGTCGGGGAAGGTCTCGACCTTCCCTTCGGTGAGCATCGGGAGGCCACCTTCGGCGATCTCGGGCGGGAGGTCGAGGGGCCGGACATGCGTCCCCTCCGCGAGCGTCGCGGACCGCTCCACTGCGTTCTCGAGCTCGCGCACGTTCCCGGGGAACGCATAGTTGAGAAGCAGCGCGAGCGCCCGATCGGTGAAGCCCTCGAGCTTCTTCCGATTCTTCTCGCAGTAGAGCCGGAGGAAATACTCCGCCAGGAACGGGATGTCTTCCCGGCGCTCCCGAAGCGGGGGCAGTTGGATCCGGAAGACGTTGAGCCGGTAGAAGAGGTCTTCACGGAACGTCCCGTCCGCCATCGCCTCCCGCAGGTCCTTGTTCGTCGCAGCGACGATCCGAACGTCCACCTTGAGATTCGTGTCGCCACCGACAGGACGGATCTCGCGCTCCTGGAGCGCGCGGAGGAGACGGATCTGCACACCTGGCGACGTCTCCGCGATCTCGTCTAGGAAGAGGGTGCCGCCGTCAGCCAACTCGAAGAGCCCACGCTTCCGATCCCGCGCATCGGTGAACGCGCCGCGGACGTGCCCGAACAGCTCGCTCTCGATGAGAGTCTCGGGAATTGCGCCCGCGTTCACCGTGACGAACGGACGTCCCGCCCGCGCGCTGTTCAGGTGGATGAAGCGCGCGATCTTCTCTTTGCCGGTCCCGCTCTCCCCCGTGATGAGGACGGTCGTCTCGGTGGGCGCGATCTTCTCCGCGAGATGGAGGACCCGCTTCATCTTGTCGGACGCGCCGACGATGTACTCGGACTGCTCGTCCGTGATCTCGCTTCGGTCCGTGTAGACCTTGGCCTCGTCCGACTCGCTCATTCGCCCTCTTCGGCCGCTTCGCCTTCCTCGTCGTCTCCCGCTCGCCCTTCTTCAGGGCGCATATGTGGGAAGAGTAGGACGTCACGAAGGCTGTATCCGTCCGCCGCGATCATGACCAGGCGGTCGACTCCGATGCCGACTCCGGCCGCCGGCGGCATGCCGTACTCCACGGACTGGAGGAAGTCCTCGTCCAACACCTGCGCCTCGTCATCGCCCTTTTCACGGAGCGCGGCCTGATCCTCGAACCGCTGACGCTGGTCGATCGGATCGTTCAGCTCACTGAACGCGTTCGCGAACTCCATCCCGCAGATGAAGAGTTCGTACCGTTCGACGAGCTGCTCCTTGTCCTTCCGATGGACCTTGGCGAGCGGTGAAATCGCGCGCGGATGGTCGGTGACGAAGGTCGGCTGGATCAGAGTCTCTTCGACGAACTCGTCGAACAGCTCCTCGATGAGATGCCCACGCTCCGCGAACTCTGGGATCTTTACGCCTCGCTCCTTCAGCTTCGCCCGAAGCGCGTCCTCGGGATCGTTCAGCACGTCGAGACCGGTCTGTTCCTGGATGAGATCGACCATCCGCTTCCGAGCGAACGGCGCCTCGAAGTCGAGTGCGTGGCCGTTCCACTCGAACTGAAGCGAACCTCGAGCCTTGGCCAGCGACTCACGGAACATCGTTTCGACGAGGTCCATCGCCTCGTTGTAGTCCGCGTAGGCCCAGTAGAACTCGAGCATCGTGAACTCGGGATTGTGCGACCGGTCCATCCCCTCGTTCCGGAAGACGCGAGAGAGTTCATAGACGCGATCGAACCCGCCGACGAGCAGCTTCTTGAGCGGAAGCTCGAGCGCGATCCGGAGGAAGAACGGCATGTCGAGCGCGTTGTGGTGCGTCATGAACGGACGCGCCATCGCCCCGCCATAGATCGCTTGGAGCACCGGCGTCTCCACCTCGAGGAATCCGCGCGAATCGAGCGACTCCCGGAGCGTCCGGATCACGTCCGCGCGCGCTTGGAAGACGCGTCGTGTCTCCGGATTGAGCACCAGGTCCAGGTAGCGACGACGGTACCGCTCGCCCGTGTCCTGCCACGCGTCGAAGACCTGTCCCTCCTTCTCCTTCACCACCGGCAGCGGCCGGATCGACTTGGAGAGGAGGTCGAACGACTGCACCGCGATCGACGGCTCACCGGTGCGGGTTCGGATGCACGTGCCGCGAACGCCGATGATGTCACCCAGGTCGAGGAGCTTGAAGACCTTGTAGGCGTCTTCGCCGACGTCGTCCTTCTTGAAGTAGAGCTGGATCTTCTGGCCGGAATCCTGGATGTGCGCGAACGCCGCCTTCCCCATCGGACGAAGCGCGAGGATCCGACCGGCGACCGCCACCGTCTCCCCGGAAGCTTCTCGTCCTTCGAACCCCTCCAGCACCTCAGCCGCGGTGTGGGTTCGGTCGAAGCGGTACGGGTACGGCTCGACACCGAGCTCCCTCAGCAGCGCGATCTTGTCGATACGGGTTTGGATCAATTCAGGTCGCATTCTGATTCCTCTGGCCGTCGGTCCGATTCAGCGGATCTTGCATTCTAGTGGATGTTCTCCTCGAAGCAATCCGTCTCCGTCCGGACGCGCAGCCCTCGGAGAGCGCGCAGCCCAAGCAGTGCTCCACGGTGATCGTTCCAGGGCATCCACCCGCGATCCCGAGATGACAGACCGGAAAGTCGTAGACGAGCGGGTCTTCGGGCCGGATACGGCGCAGGTTCTCCGAGAGCTCTCGCGCCATCCGCCCGTCCGGGATCCGGCGCCGCGCCAGCCCCAGCCGGGGCCCGATCCGCGCCCAGTGCACGTCCAGCGGCACGATCAGCTCCGCCGGGTCGACCAGCCCTTCCCAGACCCCCAGGTCGATCCCGTCGTCAGGACGAGCCATCCAGCGAAGGAACAGCCGCAGCCGCTTGCAGGCCGACGGTCCGGCCGGGTCCGCGAGAAGGAAGCGGAGTCCCCGTGACGGCTCCACAGGTCCGGAACGCCGGAGGATTCGCGGGGTGGGCCGACCGGGAGCGCGCGTCTGGGCAGAGGCGGCGCGGTCCCGCAGCTCACGCACCCATGCGGAGAGGCCGCGCTCGAATCCGCGTTCCACACGAACCCGTTCCGCCAGTGCCTCGCCGAGGCTTCCCTCTTCGGCCCACATCCGGCGCACTGCTTCCATGAGCCCGACGACATCGTCACGCCGAGTCCAGCGGTGTTGGAATCCCGGGGCCCATGCATCCGACAAGTGGGCCCGTTCGCGGACCGAATCCGCGGGCGACGGCCCGAGGCCGCCGAACAGGGCGCGAAGACTCGACCGGATGGAAGACACCCGTCCGTACGCGAGGAGCGCGGCGAAGAGCGCGACGAGTTCACGGTCGTCGCTCCGTTCGTACTCGCGAACGATCCCGACCGGATCATCCGGCAGGTGGTGCCGCGTCGGCCCGTGGTCGAGAAGCCCGTCCAAGACGACTCGCAAGACATCTGCTCGTGCGGCGGAGATCATGACAGGGAATGTCTCTCCAAACCGGCTTCGGGGTCGAGTCTCTCTCCTCGGCCCGATAGGGTGTAGGCTCCCTGAAAGCGTCCCGCGAACATGAGACTTCGGGACGAGACGTGACGGCGGGGCTCGAGGTCGAAACACCAGAGCGGGACCCCAGAGCGCGCAAGACAGAACGAGTCTCCGAGGACGAGGCTCGCGCGATGGAGATGGAGAGGAATGTCGGTAGAGCTGCATGATCTCGAGGAAAGGCTCGAAGAGGTTCGTGGCGAGATTCGGTCCGCGGCGAAGCGGTCCGGGCGGTCCGAGGCCGACGTCACTCTCGTCGCCGTCACCAAGACGTTCCCCGCGTCTCTCATCAGGACGGCGTGGGCAGCCGGACTCCGGGACTTCGGCGAGAACCGCGTCCAGGAGATCACGGCGAAAGGTCCCGAGCTAACGGACCTCACCCTGAACCTCCACATGATCGGACACCTCCAGACGAACAAGGTCAAGGCGGTGCTCCCTCACATCTCCCACCTCCACTCCGTGGATCGCGTCCATCTCGCCGAAGAGGTCGCCGCCCGCCTCCCCGACGGCCGCATCCTTCCCGTGTTCCTCCAGATCAACACGACAAGCGAAGCCAGCAAGTCGGGAGCGACCCCGGAAGACGCGGAAACGCTCCTCGACGCCGTGGGCGCACTCGACGGGCTTTCCGTTCGTGGGCTGATGACGATCGGCCCACTAGACGGTACGGAAGACGACATCCGCAGGTCCTTCGTCTCCCTGCGCGAGATCCGAGACCGGCTCGAACGAGCCAGCGGCCTGGATCTACCTTGGCTCTCCATGGGGATGTCCGGCGACTTCGCGATCGCGATCGAAGAAGGAGCGACGCACGTCCGAGTAGGAAGTCGCCTCTTCGGAGAGCGGAGCCATCGATGAGCCAAAGCAATCGTCCCGTGCCCGCCTGCGCTGTCGTAGTCGTGAGCGACCGGAGATCTCGTCAGCAAGCGGAAGACACGACCGGGCCCGTCATCGCCGAGTGGATCGCGACGCGGGGTTGGACCGCCGTCCCAACGGTCTCCGTTCCCGACGACGCAGGTGCCCTCTCCAAGGAGCTCGTCCGACTCACGGACGAAGGAGTGAACCTCGTCCTGACGACCGGAGGGACCGGTCTGGGCGCGCGTGACGTAACTCCCGAGGCGACGTTGGCCGTCGCCCACCGCGTCGTCCCCGGGATCCACGAGTGGATCCGTGCATCGACCGGGGCGAACCTTCCGGCTGCGTTCCTATCGCGGGGTGTCGCTGTCCTGCGCGATTCCACCCTCATCGTGAATCTGCCCGGGTCTCCCCGCGCCGTATCGGAATACCTCGCCCACCTGGGGAAGATCCTTCCCCATGCCCTCGCGCAGGTCCGCTCCGCGCCGGGAAGTCCCGACGCCGATCGACACCCGACAGAGTAGTTCCAAGCACGCCGCGCACAGGAACGGAGGCATCCGAACAGTAAGGTTCGGACGCAACCGATACCTCCCTCAGGACCCCATCCCGAGGGAGGTGGCGCATGCACATCTCGTGGTCACGGCAAGCTCTCGTCGTGCTCGCACTCTCCACGACTTGCAGTGCATCCATCGCTGCGTCGACCGACTCGAACTCCAGCGACTCCCCGGCCCTGGATCGGCTCGACCCACTCCTCCGCTACGAACTCGAACGAACCCATACCGGTGAGAACGGCGCATCGGTTGGGGAGACGCGTCGTGAGCCTCTGCTCGCGCCGCCGCTGTCGGCGACACCGTATGTTCCGGCACCGCAACATGCGGCTTCGCAAGGTCCGGCTTCGCGAGGTCCGGCTTCGCTCGATCCGTCGCTGTACGATCCGTCGCTGTACGATCCGATGTATCTCGACGCAGTTCCGGACGTCCCCGCGTCCGAAGACCGCTACCTCGCGTGTTGGGTTCGGATCGAGCCGGGAACGGTCTTGCCCTCCGAACTCTCTCTCGAACTCCACGGGGACCGGATCGCGTCGGCGCGCCTTCGCATCTCCGAAATCGAGCAACTCGTACGACTCGACGGTGTGGTCGCGATCGAAGCCGCTCGCCAAGCGCGTCCGAGCCTCGACCTGTCGGTTCCGGAGATCGGAGCCACCGCGGTCCATGCCGGCACAGGTCTGCCTCCGCTCTCCACAGGAAAGACCGGAACGGACGCTGTCGTCGGGATCGTCGATACGGGAATCGACGTCACTCACGCCGACTTCCTCTCGGATTACGGGACGAGGATCGTCGGCCTCTGGGATCAAACGGCCGCATCCGTCCATCCACCGGACGCGTTCGGATACGGACGCGAGTGGACGCCCACGGAGATCGACGCGGGCTCTGCGACCGAAACCGACTCGGACGGGCATGGGACACACGTAGCCGGCACGGCCGCCGGCTCGGGATCCGCTACGGGGAACGGCGAGCCCGCGGGCACGTTCGTCGGGGTCGCTCCCGACGCGAAGCTCGTCGTCGTGAAGACGGACTTCTACACGAGCTCGATCGTGGACGCGATCGACTACGTGTTCACCAAGGCCGCGGAGCTGAACCTTCCGGCGGTAGTGAATCTCAGTCTTGGCCACCACTACGGCCCTCACGACGGTACGGAGGCCACAGACCTCGCGATCGACGCGCTCGTCGGCCCGGGACGGATCGTGGTCGCGGCTGCGGGCAACGAGCAAGAGGACGGCATCCACGCGGAGCGTTCCATCGCCCGTGGCGCGACGGAGGAGATTCGGCTCGAGGTTCCCTCGTACGATCCGCATCTCGGTCTGGGCAACGACCTGGTGTTGATCGACGGATACTACGACGCCGAGTCCTCGCTCCAGTTGACGGTGATCACCCCGAGCGGATACGCGGTCGGCCCTGTCGTCCCCGGTCAGACGGTCGAAACCGCGACGGGAGACGGCGCCGTCCGCGTCGAGAACGACGTGTACGACGCGACGACATCCGACCGGAATCTCCACGTCCAGATCTGGGACGATCGAACCGGCGAGTGGCCCAAGGCCGGAACGTGGAGTTTCCTGCTCGAGAACACGAGCCCTGTAAGCGCTGGTGAAGGCGCGCAGGCGGATTTCTGGATCTACTACCAGTCGCTCTCCTCGATCGCGCCTCCCCAGTTCGACGCCTCCTGGGGAATGACCGCGCAAAAGCTCGTCGCGTCGCCAGCGAGCGCGGACTCGGTCATCGCGGTCGCGGCGTACGTCACGAGAACGTCCTGGCAGAGCATCGACGGAAGCACCTACTCCTACAACCCGACGCCCCAGCTCGGAGACATCGCCCCGTTCAGTAGCCGTGGCCCACGTCGCGATGGCGTGATCAAGCCAGACATCGCCGCGCCAGGTATGGGGATCGCTGCTGCGCTTTCTGCCGATCACCGCACGTCGGGCGCTTGGATCCTCCCCGACGGTGTCCACTTCATCACGCAAGGCACGAGCATGGCGTCTCCTCACGTTACCGGAGTGGTCGCGCTCCTCCTCGACACGAAGGGGTTCCTCTCCCGGAACGAGGTGGTCTCGACGCTTTCCTCCTCCGCCCGAAGAGATCCGTTCACCGGTTCCCTACCGAACGCTGCCTTTGGCGCCGGCAAAGTAGACGCGCTCGCCGCTCTCGTAGGGCCGACTCCCGTCCTGCTGGTCGGATTCGACTCGAGCCGCGAGGACGACGGCGTTCACCTCCGCTGGTCGACCTCCGAGTCGATGTCCGATCTCAGGTTCCAGGTAGAGCGTGCCAACGCCGCGGAGTCAGCCGAAGGCGACGCAGAACGCGAACTCGTCGGGACGACCGGACGGGGCCCAGACTACGAGATCATCGACACGGAGGCTCCAGTCGCCGTCGACCTGACCTACTGGCTGACCGCCGTCCAGTACGACCGCGTCGTCCTCGGTCCATTCACCGTCCCTCAGTCCCCGCTGCCAAGAGACCTGGCCGTTTCGCCGCCGTGGCCGAGCCCGTTCTCTTCCGAGGTCCAGTGGACGGTAACGCTTCCCACTGCATCCGAACTCATGCTCGACGTCGTGGACGTTACGGGACGCCGCGTGGCGACACTCGAGAACCGCACGCTCCCCGCAGGAGCGTCCGCCTTCACGTGGGACGGACGAACGGACGCGGGTGATCGGCTCGGCTCCGGCGTGTACTGGCTCCGCGCTCTGTCGAACGGCAAGTCGACGACGACGCGCCTGGTCCTCGTCAGGTAGAACCGCGAGGATCGGCCGAGAAAGGAACGCGCCAGGGAACTCCTTGGTCGCGGCCACCAGGCGGCTCACGCCACTCTCCAAGTCATCGTGGGAAGTGGGCTTCCGACGGAACGCTCACGACAAACGATTCCTGGGCGACCGGCCGCTTGCTGCTCTAGTGGACTCCGGTTAGGTTGAATCGACGCCACGGAGCAAGCGACGCTGCGACACTTCGATAGTACGGCGGCGGGAGAGACGGTCGCAGCGGAAGAAGCCTCGCAGGTGGAGCAGCCGGTGACACGGTGGTGACGGGCGAAGTCGCTGAGAATGAACCCATGACGAACGAACCAACCCAAGACCCGATGGCAGCGGGCGCAGGCACTGCAGACGAAGCTACGCCGAACGAGGTGCTCGCGATCTTCGCCCGCGCTCCGCGAACGGGAGAGGTGAAGACCCGGCTGATCCCGAGGCTCGGAGAGGAGGGCGCGCTCGATTTCTACCGCGCTGCACTCCTCGATACGATCGAGTCGGCGGCGTCCCTTCCGTATCGGCGCGTCGTCTTCTGCACACCCGAACAGAACGCGGACCTCGATCTGCTGCGCGCGGCCGGAGTCGATGAGGAGATCACGTTCCAGCAGGGGTCCTCGCTCGGCGAGCGGATGCAGAACGCGCTTTCGGCACTCTTCGACCGATGTGCGAAGGGATCGCCTAGCGATGCCGCGTCAGCTGGATCCGTCGACCGGGTGGTGCTGATCGGCACGGACAGTCCCGATCTGCCTGCCCAAACGATCGAGAGCGCCTTCGCCGCGCTGAGAGACTTCGACACGACGCTCGGGCCCGCGATGGACGGCGGATACACGCTCGTCGGACTGAGGCGTGCATCACTCCCGCTCTGGGCGAGTCACGACTTGTTCGAAGGCGTCCAGTGGTCGACCGACGACACCCTGTATCAAACGGTGAGGCGGTTTCGTGAGTTGGGACTCACCACGTCTCTCCAGGCCCCGTGGTGGGATGTGGACATGCCCGAGGATCTCGATCGACTGGAGACTCGCCTGCGGATGCAGCTCGAGCTAGGGACGCTCCGGGCCCGTCGGTGTGCTGCCTACTTCGGGATTCTCTGACACCCCACTCTGCGGCTCCGCGGCTCCGGCACCAAGTACGTCGCTACTTGGCGTCCCAAGCGTGTTGCCGGATCCCCCTGCGGGGGCCGCTCCAGACCCATCCCCCGACCCCGGTGCGGCTTCGATCGAGGGAAGCATCGGCCCGATCGGGTCCTCGATCCATGCCGGTGGAGGCGAGCCCTTCGGCGTCGCGAGGAGGAGCTCGACGCGACGGTTCATCGAGCGGTTCTCGTCCGTGTCATTCGGCCGTAGTGGCCGCGTGTCCGCATAGCCGATCGCGAGGAGCTGCTTTCCGTCGAGTCCCGTGTTCTCGCGGAGATACCGAACGACGCGTGCGGCACGGGCCGCAGAGAGTTCCCAGTTCGACGGGAACGTCGCGTTCGAGATCGGGACGTCGTCCGTGTGTCCTTCGATCTGGAGCTCGTATGGATAACGCTCGAGCGCGGGCACGAGACGTGCGATGACCTCCAGCGCTTCGCCCCGTAGGTCCGCTTTGCCTGGGTCGAAGAGAAGCTGCCCGTCGATCCGTACCCTGAGCCCGTCGTCCGTCATCTTCGCAGAGAGAGGCCCGCCGATCTCCTGTACGAGAGCTTCGACTTCCTTCTCGACCCACCGACGCTCCCGTTCCTCGGCCGCAGACGCGATGCCGCTCGTGGGAGATGAGTCGAGCTGCGGATTGTCGAGTGTTCGGTCACGAGTCCCGAGCGCCGATTGGACCGAACCGACCAAAGAGCGGTACTTCACGACGTCGAGCGTCGAGTAGGAAGCGATGAGGACGAAGAAAACGAGCAGGAGGCTCATGAGGTCGCCGTAGGTCATCGCCCACGCGGGGGCGCCCTCCTCGACTCGGGGGCGTCGAAACGGATAGTCCTGCATGCTGCCCTCACGCCGCCGGACGGAGTCGGTTCTCCGGCGGCTTCCCGGTCGTCTGACGGCCGTACCCGAGCAGTCCGTAGAGACGACGCTCGACCAGTCGCGGATGGTGTCCCGCGAGGATCGAAAGCAGGCCCTGAGTCGCGATCTCACGGGCCATCAGCTCCGCGCGCTGTCTCTCGGCCAGCTTGTCCGCGATCGGAAGGAACACGACGTAGGCGAGGAACGCGCCGTAGAACGTGGTGAGAATGGCCACGGCCATGGCGCCGCCGATCTTGGACGGATCGTCCATCTCACTCAGCATCTGGACGAGCCCGACGAGGGTTCCGATCATTCCGAACGCCGGAGCCGCTTGGCCGAGGGACCGGAAGATGCGCTCTCCTCGATCGTGACGTTCCGCCTCCGCGGCGGTCTCTGCGCGCAACATCGACTCGATGACGGACGGCTCCGTACCATCGACCGCAAGCGAGACACCCCGCTTGAGGAACGGGTCCGTCACGCGGGTCTTCTCCATGGCGAGCAGGCTCTCCTTCCGCACTTCCTTGGCCAGAGCCCCCAGAATCGGAACGAGATCTTCGGGTCTTTCGGACCGAGTCCGGAATGCCTGCTTCAGCGCCTGCACCGTCCCGAGGAAGTTGGAGACCGGGAACTTCACGAGCGTCGTGGCAAACGTTCCACCCACGACGATGAGGAACGAGGGGAGGTTCCAAAATGCCTTCGGTGATTGTCCCAAGGCGATGGCCAGGACTACGAAGGCGACACCCAGCACGAGCCCAACCACGGTCCCGCGATCCACGGATCCTCCCTAGCGGCCGGAGAACCGGCGATGAGACGTCCTCATGCCGGCCGCCGACGACGTTGCAATGACCATCAAGCTGCCGAACCGTGGCGCTGGCGTTCGCTCCGCGACTTGGGAAGTTGGAGCCGGATCGTCGGCACACCCTCTTCGTCCGAGTTCACGTGCAAGGAGCCTCGGTGGAACTGGACCGCATGCTGAACGAGCGCCATGGCATGGCTCCGGTCGTCCTCTTCCAGCCTCTGGACGAGTTGGCCGGCCCCGTCACCTGACACCATCGGCTGGAGCAGGATCGTGAGGTCGGTCGTTTCCTTGAGAGTGACGACGACTCCCGTCACATGTGGGTCGTCGGTCACACGATCGATGAGAACTCCGAGGACGATCGACCACTTCTCAGGGTCGAGCTCGACTCTTCCCGTTTCCAGGTCCACACGGCGATCCACCTCGATGCCTCGCATCGAGAGGCGCGCACTCATCCGTGAGAGCGCTCGGTCGACGAGACTCGCAGCCCGAATGGAACGGTCTCTCCAGGTTACCTGCTCCGTACGGATCGACTCGAGCAAAGCGTGGACATCCGTCTGCGCCTGGAGCCACTCCATCTGGACCTCGAGCTGGAGAAAGTGATCGGAAACTCGCCCGATCGGTTCGATCTCCGAACGCAAGAGACCGAGGTGGCCGCGAATCGACCTGACATGCCGGCGCAGCGTCTCGGCCTCGTCCACGCCAAGGACGTACTCCTCGCCTACCGGAACCGGAACATCCTGGGACCGCGCCTCGCGGGTCGCAAACTCTGCGCGGGTCGCGGACTCTGCGCGGGTCGCGGACACTCCGCCTGTCGAGTCCCCGCCGCCCTTCGTGGACGCCACGCCCTTCGTGCTGTTGCCGTTGGACGCCTCTTCACTTCGCGATCCGTTGCCTTTGGCCCGGCGGAACCGGACGAGCAAAGTCGGATCGACCTCGAGGTCGGGCTGGAGCTGCTGGACGGCCACCTCGTACGGCAGGAGCGCGCCATCCACCTCGAGCAAGATCTCCGCCGCAATCCGTCCTTCGGACTCTTCCGCCTTGAGGAGTGCCCGGTGCAGTGACTCCGATGCCTCGAGCCGGAGCGCCGCGCTGATCCGCTGGCCGAGAAGTTCGCGGCCGGTTCGGCGAAGGAGCCTGAGCGCAGACTCGTTCGCGATTCGTACGACGCCGTTGACGTCGACGAGCAGAATCGATTCGCTCGTCAGATCGAGGACGGCGTCGAGATGTCGAGAAGCGGACTCGAAAGATCGATGCATGCGCACCGCGCGGTCAGACTCGTTGAGTCGACTCAGTGCCGCGCCAGCAAGGCGACCAAGGAACTGGAGATCCTGGGGCGACACCATCGTGAGTTCGTGCCGGGAATCGACTCGGAGGACACCGAAGCCGAGTACACCGTTCTTCGTCTCGAGTGGAAGGAAGAACTCGTCCTCGTAGAACCGCTCCGTGCGCAGTTCGGGATCCGGAGGTTGGACCGCAGACTCCGATCGTTCGAGCGCTTCCGGCGGCACGGGCCGCGCGTCTTCCTCGAGACACCGTTCGTTCCAGGCGCCGACGAACTCGTAGGTCCCGGTCTCGTGGCAGTACCGATAGAGACGGAACCGGAAACGGGCAGCTGGCGACGGAAGGAGTCTCGTGGCCAGAACTCGCGCGAGTGTGAATCCAATCGCATCGGGTCCAGTTTCGCTGTCGAGCAGCGCGTCGAGCATCGACGCATCCCAGCCGGCCCAGGCCACGACGCTCGCCTCCTTCTCGTCCCGCACGCCGATAGGCATGGTTCTCTCGCCTCCTCCGCGGCTTACTGCAGGTTCAGTGCGCCGAGGAACGCCTGGGCCTTCTCCATCTCGCCTTCGAGATCCTGGAGTAGCTCGCCGATCCCCTTCTCGCCGAGATCGAGGTGCTCGAGAACTCGGGGGTCGATCCGTTCCATCGCACTGAGCGTGTAGTTGCTGTCCATCTGCGGCTCGGCATCGAGGAGCACGTCGTCCGTCTCCTCGACTGACTCGTCTTCGGTCGTGAGCGCGATCGACTCGGGAACTCGCTCTTCGGCGACATGACTCAGCTCGTTCGCCAGATAGATGCAGACCGCGAGTTCGGACGTTTCGAGCGCGGCAACCGGATCGTGGTGGACTCCGATGCCCTCCGCAATGTGGGGTGGGAAGTTCCACTTCTGCGCAATGACCTTGCCGAGCTCCGCGTGGTCCATCCCGAGCACGGAGTGCTCCGCCGCATGCAGCGCGATCCCGTCCTTCTCTGCCAGGTCGAACGCTTGGCCGAACTCCTCGGGGAAGTAGTGATCGAAGACGATTCGCCCCATGTCGTGGATGAGGCCGGCGAGGAAGGCTTCTTCCGAATCGAGGTTTCGCTGCTTCTTCGCGATGAGGCGCGCAGCCGATGCCGTGAATACGGAGTGCGCCCAGAAGCGGCGACGATCGAAGCGCGGATCGTGCCCAGCGCCCGAGAATGCGTTGACCAGGCTCGTCGAGAGCGCGATGTTGCGAACGGTCCGATAGCCGAGCAGGATGACAGCGTGATTGATGGACGAAACGCGTCGGTTGAGTCCGTAGAACGGCGAGTTCACGATCTTGAGGATCGCCGTGACCATCGACTGGTCCTTGCCGACCACTTCCGCGACCTGCTGGCCTGATACCGTCGGACTATCAGCGAGGGCGATCACTTTCGAGACGACCGCGGAGAGCGCAGGAAGGCTCTGAAGTCGGTTCACGTTCCTGCGAACCCGCTCCTCGACCGAAGTATCCGCGGGTCTCTGCTCGATCGTCATCGTATTCCCCTCGTGTTCTGCATCCGATGCCGATTCCCCCGGTCAGGGAAAGACGACCATCCCGGTGGGGACGGAAGTCCATCGCACCGCGTTCCCGGAGGGAATCCCCCTGTCCTGATGGGTTACCCGTCAAGGCTGGTATCGGAGTCGAAAAGGGGGAACTTGAAGCATCTCGCAGCTGGTGAAGCCTACGTAGTGCAGCAAGTAGAGGTCAGAACTTCCTGCCTAGACGGGCAGTTCGTTCCGCACCGACGGATCAGGAGATTGCGCGGCCAACTCTCCTTCGACGAGAGGGCGTATTCCGCAGCCTGCTAGTTCGCGCTGCGCTCCGGGGCGAATCGATCGAAGTAGGCCTTCACACCCTGCCCCAGGGCATCCGCAAGCTGCTGTCGGTGCTCCTCCTTCTTGAGCTTCTCACGGTCGACCGCGTTGGATGCGAATCCGAGCTCGACGAGGATGGAAGGAACCTGCACCGACTTGAGCACGACGAACGCAGCCTGTCGCACGCCGCGATTCTCCGCGAGGTCGCGCTCGACGAACGAGTTCAGCACCGCCTCCGCCGCGAGGCTGCTCCGGATCAACGTGTCGCTCTGCCGCAGACTGAGATTGAACGGAAGCTCCTGAGGAGCGTCGGAAGCCTCGGGCGAGGAGACCGCGAGTGCGGCGTTCTCGGCCTTGGCGAGCTCACGGCTCGCCTCGTCCGACGCGCCCCGCAGGGAGAGGAAGAACACCTCGACTCCGTGCGCATCGGTAGCCTCTGCCGCATTGACATGGATGGACACGAAGAGGTCCGCCTCGACTTCCTCCGCGAGCTTCATCCGCTGCCGCAGAGGAACGATCACGTCCCTGGACCTCGTCAACACAGGATGGACGCCCTCCATGGCGGAGAGAGCGCGGTGGAGCCGACGGGCCACGTCGAGACAGACGTCCTTCTCGCGCAGACCGGGGCCGGTCGCGCCGGGATCCTCGCCCCCATGTCCGGCGTCGATCACGACGACTCTCGGACCACGTCGCTCCGGCTCGGGCAGCAGCTCGCGCGGGGCAGGTTCAGACGGCGTGGCGTCTGCCTCTACGGTCGCGGCGATCTCGGTCTTTGCCCCGGCGGCAGCGTCTGCCACCGCCTCTGGAACCGTCTCCGACGGAGACGGCGCTTGTGGTGCCACTTCCTCTACGCTCTTCGTACTCTCCGCCGGGCCCGTCGCGCCGTCGGCAACGCCGGGTCGGGACTCCTCGGACTTGGAAGATGGCTCATCAGGCGCTGGCTCCGCGGCCTTGACGGGCTCGCCGCCAGCACTCCCCTTCGCCGAGGCAGGCAGCACGTCGAGAACCCAACGCGGGGGATTCGAGAGCGTGAAGATCTTGATGTCCGAAGCCGCGCTCATCTGGATTGCGAGCCGCAGCCCCGCGTCACCTTCCGCCTCGAGCTTGGCGGTCGTGATCCGTCCCACACTCTCCAGATTGGTCGTCGCGGAGTCACCTAGGCGGACGCCGGCAAACAGGACGACAGCGCCGCGCTCCGTTTGCTCGGCAACGCGCCACGTAGCGCCCTCGGACGCCAAGTCCAAGACCAGCCGGGTCCGCTCCGGAGTCACACCGGTGCGCAGCTCGCGTACTTCGATCGCCGCCACCGCGGACACGACCGATACGCACGTCTGGACGAGGAGGGTCAGCCCCGCGAGTATCGCGAGGCGCTTGAGGCTGAATCCGTTCACTCGAGGTTCCTCGCATCCTTGCGGCCCCGTGTCAGGAAGACTCTAACAGGGTTCGGGGCCGAAGGGACGAGGGAATCGCGATCCGATCACTCCCCAGCGGGCGCTGAAGGAGGAGTCACGATGTAGTGGGTGGGGTTCTGCGCAACCCCGTCGATCCGCACTTCGTAGTGCACGTGAGGCCCGGTGGAACGGCCGGAGTTCCCCACTTCACCGATTACGTCGCCCCTCGAGACCGAAGCACCCGGTTCGAGGTCGCTGGCGGAAAGGTGCGCGTACCGAGTTTCGACCCCATCCCCGTGGTCCACGACGACGGTCAGCCCGTAGTCCCGCTTCGCTTCGACCGCAACCACGGTGCCCGCGGCGGACGCGTAGACGGGGGTTCCTTCCGGAGCCCGCATGTCGATCCCGTAGTGGAACGCTTCCTCACCCGTAAACGGATCCTCGCGCCATCCGTACCCGCTCGAGAGCGCATGGAGATCCTTCAACGGGGAAATCGTTGGGGTCCGGTCCAGTTTGTCGCGCCGGGTCGTGAGGAGGGCGATCGCTTCCTTGAAGCTGCGCCTCTGGAAGGCCACGCGCCGCTCCAGCTCGTCGAGTCGACGGGTCTGGTCCTCGACCTCGAACGCGAGGCCGGGCGTGTGCATCTCGTCCGCGATCGGATCGACCAAGAGCGGGCCTCCGACGCCGAGCCGACGAGATTCTTGGTCGATTGGGTCCAGACCGGCGAGGAGACGCGCCTCACGTTCCTTCTCCTCCGACTGGGCCACCTTCGTGGCAATCTGATCGAGCCTTTGGGCGACTTCGGCGACGTGATCGAGAAGACCACGGTTCTCTCTTTCGAGGGCGGCAACCTGGCTCCTGGATTTCTGGTGGAGGGAGAACATCCAGGCCCCGGAGAAGAGGGAGAGCATGCAGCAGCAGAGCCCGACGACAACCCAACGAATCCAAGACCGCCTCACGTGGAAGCTACGGATCTCGCCGCCGTCCTCCGGCACCAACATCACACGATACCGCCGGTTCAATAGCACCTCCAGGGCGCCGCCACGCCTCCAACAAGGCTGGCACGGCCCGAGCAAATCTCACTGAAACCGTTGTCAGATCGACACTTGCGTGGCCAAGTGGGTGTTTGTGGCCACTTCGTGAAGCCTACCAATCGGTTCGAAACCTGTCAATCGTCGGCTAGGAGTCGGTTCGGTGGGATCCGTGCAGGATATGGGCCAACTCGAGGCGACCCGATATCCGGCTCCCACCCCGTCTGCCCCCTCTCCCTATCGGTTTCCCCCGTCGAGATCCGTAGGAATGGCGACGAACCACCGCATCGGGCCTCGCTCGAGCCCCAAGACCAGGGGCCTTCGCTCTGCGACCGCCCTGTCACGCTGATCGCGGTACTCCTTCTCGGTGCGCATCTCGATCCCGTCAGCTTCGCGGATCCGATCCCCGGCTTCCACTCCCGCATCGGCAGCCCAGGAATCGGGCACGACTTCGCGAACGCGGATGCCGGCCTCTCCCGAGTTGGAGGCACTGTCCGGCACGGCCTCGACTTCCAGCCCCATGCCGGACGGACGAACGGCGAGCTCGGGCGACTCCTCGGAAACGACGGGAGACTCTCGTTCGGCAAGTACCACCTGGAGCTCCAGCGGTTCCGCCCACCGGCGACCGCGAAGCGTGGTGGGAGCGTCGATCTGACTGCGGGCGACCTGAAGGCGGAACCCTGCGACGTCGTGAACCGTCTCGTCGCCGATCGTGAGAATGGCGTCGCCGGCGCGGAGTCCAGCCCGGGATGCCGGCGTATCCGGATACACCTCGCGGATGATCACTCCGTTGGACGAGGGCAACCCGAGCCCGCGGGCCAAGTCCAGGTCGATGTCCTGAAGGAGCACGCCGAGGTAGGCGCGGGGAACACGGCCGGCTGACACCAGCTTCTCCGCGACGTCGTACGCGAGTTCGATCGGGATGGCGAACCCGATTCCGGACCCCTCGCCTCCAAACGCCGTGTTGATCCCGACTACCCGACCCCACGCGTCCACGAGGGGCCCACCGCTGTTGCCGAAGTTGATGGCAGCGTCCGTCTGGATGAAGTCCTGGTAGCTCGGCGCACCGCCTCGGATCGCCACTTCACTCCGACCCTTGCCGCTCACCACTCCAACCGTGAACGTGCCGTCCAAGTAGCCGAGCGGGTTGCCCACTGCAGCCACCCAATCCCCGATGGACAGGTCGGCCGCACGCCCGAGCGAGAGCACCGGAAGGTCGCCGCCTCCACGGACCTCCAGCACGGCGACGTCGGTTTCCGGATCGGTGCCGACCACCGACGCATCGAGCGTCCGGCCGTCGGAGAAGTGGACCCACACCCGGCGTGCGCCGGCAACGACGTGGTTGTTCGTCAGCACGTAGCCGTCCGGATCGTAGACGAACCCGCTTCCGCTCGACGGGATGTCGAACTCACCTTCGGGTAGGTCGACGCTATCGTCGATCGCGGGATGCTCGAACCGCCGACGCACTTCGATCGAAACGACGGCGGGTCCGACGACCCGAGCGACGTCGGCGAAGTCTCCATTCTCTGCCCCATCAGCTCGACGAGCGCGATTCCCGCCGGAGCCGTCGACCTCCCGGCTCAGCGACGTATCGCGCCCGCCCACTAGGCCGGGACTCCGATCCCCGGCTCCCTTCCGGAAGGAGAAGGTGTCTCCGAGATCGATGACGCCGGAACCGATGAGACCGACCGTAGCGCCGAGAACCAGCACCAACCCCGTCCATACGAAGAGCTTCACTCCGTCGACCCAGTCACTCCACATGGCACCTCCTGCCGCGACGACACACGTCGTGTTTCCAGGTCAGATGGACGAGATCTCGTCGCGTTCCATCTCCGCGGGACCGAGCTCGGAAAGCCTCCGGCCATCCCGGCGCAGAAAGCGCGGCGTCCAGAACCCCATTCGATCGAGCCAGCCTCCAACCGAGGCCGCCAGCACACCGAACCCGTACGTGCAGCTTCGCCGGAAGTTGATGCTCGACGCTTCCGGAAAGTACTTCGTAGGACAGGTCACTTCTCCGATCCGGAAGCCGCGCCGGATGATCTGCACCAGCATCTGGTTGTCGAACACGAAGTCGTCCGAGTTCTCGAGCAATGGCAAGGTCTCCAGCACTTCTCGCGAAAACGCTCGATAACCCGTGTGGTACTCCGACAGTTTGTAGCCGACGAGAAGGTTCTCGAATGCGGTGAGAAACCGATTCGAGATGTACTTGTAGAGCGGCATTCCGCCTCGCCGCGCCCCGACGCCGAGAATGCGAGACCCGAGCACTACGTCGAACTCACCGACCGCGATGAGCGACGCCATGGCGGTGACGAGTTTCGGCGAGTACTGGTAGTCCGGGTGCACCATGATGACGATGTCTTCACCGCCCCGGAGTGCTTCGGCGTAGCAGGTCTTCTGGTTGCCTCCGTACCCCCGATTCTTTCGGTGGAGGAACGTGTGGAGACCCAGACGCTGCGCCACCGCTACCGTCTCGTCCGCGCTCTGGTCGTCCACCAGGACCACCCGATCCACGACATCCCGCGGCAGCTCTGAACACGTCTGTTCCAACGTCGCCGCCGCATTGTATGCAGGCATGACGACGCACACCCGTTTGCCCTCGATCATCCGACCTCCCACGGAAGGAACGAGGCTACGCGGAGTCCGGCGAGGGGGTCAACCTCGGGCAAGCGCCGGATCTCCGCACTCGACATCCCCCGAGCCAGCCCCGACAATGCCCTTCATGATCCAGCCCGCCATCGTCCTCGACGGCAGTCCCATCTACTTCGTGAGTGATGCGCATCTGGGATCCGCGGAGGGCGTCCCCGGACGAGAGTCTTGGCTCCTCGACTTGATCGCCCGTGCCCGATCGGAAGCCGCCGGACTCGTGATCGTCGGAGACCTCTTCGACTTCTGGTTCGAGTATCGCCACGCCATTCCGAAGGTGACGTTTCGAGTCGCGAGAGCGATGGCCGACTGCGTCGAAGCCGGCGTGACGGTTGTCTACATGGGCGGCAACCACGACTTCTGGGTCGGTCCATGGTTCGAGCGCGAGCTCGGGGTCCGTTCGTTCGACGACCCGATCCACGCCCGTCTTCAAGGCCGCCAGGTCTACCTGGCTCACGGGGATGGTCTCGGCCCGGGCGACAGCGGCTACAAGGTGCTGAAGAAGGTCCTGAGGCACCCGTGGGCCATCTCGGCCTACCGCGCGCTCCATCCCGACTTCGGGATTCCGTTCGCATCCTTCGCGTCCCATCTCTCTCGATCGAAGGGAGAGCTGCCCCCGGACGTCCTCCTACCCAGAGTCGTTCGTGACGTGGTGCGCCCTGCGCTGAACGGAGGAGCGGACGCGATGGTAATGGGACACCTTCACCGCGCGGTGCACTACGCGGAAGAGCACGCGGACGGAACGCGGACCGAGTTCGTCCTGCTGGGCGATTGGATTTCGCTGCTCACGCACGCACGGTTGGAAGACGGACGGTTCCGCCTCTACCGTCGGACGGAGTCAGGAGACGAAGAGGTCATCCCAGCCCAGCCCTTCCCGCCGCTCCCACCGCCCAAGTGACGTGGCTCTCGCTCGGAGCGACCGCGAGAGCGGCCGACCGAACTCGATGAGACCTACTCACCCTTCGGCTAGGACGAAGTCTCCGCGCTAGAGACCGATCTGGACGGAAAAGCGGTGTTGATCGCCGAGGTTCTCTCCGAACGGCACGTAGGCATACTGCCCGCGGAGACGGTTCGATCCAACACCCAGCCCGAAGCTGAAGTCCTGGGTGTCGTGCTGGGTCCGGTAGCCGACCTGGATCGCCGTGAACTCCTGGTACCGATACTCGGATCCAAAGACGACCTGCGCATCGGCGTCGCGCTCGGACCGGACTTCCGCGGAAACATGGAACGAACCGTCCAGAGCTTGGACCGGGATCCGATGAGTAATGCCTCCCTGTACGGTCATGGGGAGGTCGAACTCTTCCTCGACGAACTTCGGACTGGAGCCCAGGTGGAGAACAGAGAAGCCGAGGTCCGTGCCCGGCAGGACATCCCGAGCCTGGATCCCGAAGTTCACGGCGACACCCGTCGCCTGCTCGGTGGAGATGACCTCGCGAAGGTACTCGAAGCCAAGTCCGACGCCGATCTGATCGCTCCACGCGAGTGCGTAGTTCGCGGCGAGCGCCAGGTCCGCGTAGGAGAAGTCGGGAGTCTCATTTCCCAGCTCATCCCTTCCCGGCAGGTCATCGGTCCAGACACCGTGGAGCGCGACGCCCCACGTGTTCCGCCCCTTCTGGTGAGTGAGGCCAGCAAACTCATACCGCACGGCCTGGAACGACTCGTTGTGCGTCAGTTCGAGGTTCGTGCCCGGAATGAAGGCCATCGCACCCGGATTCCAGTAGTTGGCCGATGGATCCGACACGTTCGAGACCACGGCGTTGCCCAGGGCGACCGCGCGAGCGCCGGCGCCGATTCGGAGCCAATTGAACCCCGTGCTGGCGTGAACCGGTTGGGACGAGACGGAAAGCGTAGCGAGGGCCATCGCGGTCAGGACGAGCGACGTACGGGAGGGTTTCATCTGTCTCCTAGCGCCCTCGACGGGCGAAGTTCCGGGGCTTCGTCGGAATGGTAGGGGCCGACCGAGCAATGGTCAACGCCGCCGGCCGGAGCAGGCGGAGGAAACGTCCCATTCCTGAACTCACGGAGGTCCTGGCCTCACGGGGATCCATACCACGCAGCGAGGCAGAGGGTTCCGTACGCCGCCGGGGTCGCGCGGGCCCGCCCCCTGGAAACGACGATCGGGGAGGCCTCTCCGGCCGCCCCGACATCAGAACCGAAACTACGTTCGCATCGACCCCGAGCTAGGCGGGGTCAGACGCGCTGCGTCATCGCTTGGACCGTTCCGTCTCCCGGCTCTTCTGGTTTTTCTGGCTCTGCTGGCTGTTCTCACTCGACTTCCCACGGCTGCCCCGGTCTGACTTGCCGGGATCGCCCTTACTCGAGGAGGACTTCTCCGACGAAGAGCGGTCGGACCGGGACCTCTCTACCTTCACGCGGTCGGAACGAGTCGCCTCCTCCGAGGAGCGATCTGAACGGGACGTTTCCACCTTGGGCTTGTCTGAACTCGACGTCTCCACCTTGGGCTTGTCCGATCGGGACCGATCCACGGTCGACCGGTCAGAGCGAGAGTCCCCCGCCGACGAATCCGACCTGGAGTCACGTTCCCGAGACTCGAGCTTCGAGCGGTGGTCCGTGCCACGATCGGAGCTCCCGGCCTCGCGGTCCCGATACTTCCGGTACTCCTCCGGGGTCATCGCTCGGTCGTCGTGCCCCGACCCGTTCGAGTATCCACTACGAGTGCGGTCGTTCTTCTGCTTCCCATCCTTGCCGATCACGTCTTCCAGGCTTTGGTGACGTCCCACAGGACCGACATCGCCGGGATTCCGCCAACGCCCGACTGGTTCGTGGAAGGTCCGGTTCCACACCCTCGGCTCCTCCGTTCGGCACACGACGTGACGATAGCGCGGCCTCGGTCGAGGACCGTAGAAGTCGAAGATCCCGCGACCGATGCTGATGTGGACCTCGAAGTATCCATGTCCACAGTCGTGACCGTGATCGATCCGACCGCCGCAATCGTTGCAGATCCGCCACACGGGAGTGCGACGCCCCACGTCGAACCGGATCCATGCCGCCGAATACGTGTCCCGACGGTGCGGATAGGGAACGAGGCGCTCGGTGAATCCGTAGATTTCCGGAAGCGGATCGCCGACACACCAGCCAGTGTCGTAGAGATCGGACGAACCGTACCGGTAGTCACAATCGTCCCAACCGCGCGGGCCGCCGGACACGAGCCATCTCGGGAAGTACGGCGCGATCGGGTCGAGCGACGCGACGGCGAAGACGTACTCGTCACCTGCTGGACCGGTGAACCGGAGATCGTAGTCGTCCCGGCGGCCCGGTAGAGCCTGCACGCGACCGGCCCGCACCCACCCATCATCCCCGCGGCGGGGGAAGAGGCGCTGCGCCTGTCCGTTCGCGTCGATCGACACGATCGCCACGTAGCAGTCCTCCGTGGTCCGGAAGAACAGTTCGACCCGGTCACCGACCCGAACGAAGTCACCCGGATCCGGATTCGACCAGAGGTCGATCTCGACACCGCGACCACGTGGCACCGGAGAGATGCGCTGGTACTCACCACCAACCACCAGATCATCGATGTGAATCTGGCCGTTGACGCGGAAATCATCGGCTCGGGCCGGTCCGGACGCCAGAGCGAGTGAAGCAAGGACCAGGATTGTTCCCAGACCAGACGCCGGACCGAACCCGAGACCGCTCGTTGCAGGACGGTGTTTCCGCCCTACGAAGACCTGTGCTGGTGCCGCCACGAGGCGGGTGTCGTTCCGCCAGCCGACATTGGCTCCGAGGAAGCGACTGAGCTTCGAGATGAGTTGGAAGATCGACATGACCTACCTCGCTTTCTGACCGACCCGGTGCGCACGCTGACCGCCGCCGGCGGCCTTGATGCTGGCTTCGTCACCGTCATTCGAGAGACCAGGCACGCGGAGCTCGGGATTGCTCCGATCGGTTTGGTATGCCCAGTCGAGCACGACGGAGTTCGGGGAGATGGAGACGACTCGGACCTTCGCGTAGTGGTCGTCCCAGGTCCAAACCACGTAGACGTGGCCCTCGATCAGCGGAACGTCTCCGGTAGGAGCCCACCCTCCGTCCGGTGCCCAACCTACGGAGTCGAGGCTTCCGTATCCGGCGTCCTGGATGTCCGTGAAGACGTCGTTCGAGCGTTCCGTCGCGACGAGCCAGGGGCCGTCGTCGTCGGTGTGCCAGTAGTAGATGTCTGCGTCTTGATCCAACACGTTCACGATGCGACGCGCGGAGAAGTCGTATCCGGAGTCGCGACCATCCGTCACCGAGTTGGTGATGCGGAGCCCGCGTCCTTCCGGTCGCGGCGTGTCGAAGACCAAGTCGTAGGAGAGGTCGCTCTCATTCCCCGCCCGGTCGTATGCAGCGACGGCGTAGTAGTAGGTCTCGCCGTTCGCCACGTCCGTGTCGACATAGGAGGTACGGCTCCTGCCCAGGGTTGCGATCCTCGTGAAGTACCCGTCGGGCTCGTCGTTCCGGTAGACCCGGTACCCGTCGAGATCACTCTCGGTGTTGTCGAACCAGAGGATCTCGACCTCGCGATCACCGGTGATGGAGGTGACTCCACGGGGCGCGGCCGGCGCGTAGACGTCCGGCTGGTAGCCGGGATCGCAATCGTCACAGTCGTCGTCCCAGTCGTGGCATCCCGCTCCAAAGACGGCGAGGGAAAGTCCGAGTCCCCAGAGCCATCCCGTCGTCAGCAGCGATTGTGTTCTCCGTGCCACCATGATCCACCTCCGTTCGAGAATTGCGGCATTCGATCAGGTACAAGGAATCGGCATGCCAAAGCCGAGACGGACCGCGGGCGTACCGTCCAATACACTGCTGATCAGCAACTTAGAGACACGCGTCCAGTCGGGATACCGATCCGAGAGTGCGGCCGACCCAGGCCGAACCGTCACGGAGTGTGACCCACTCGTCACACATGGAGTGTGCGGGTCGCGGGGTGTGGCATCGGGAGCGGGCGATCGGGCCTACCCCTGAACTGGGCCTGTGAGGAGCAGGGTTCGCAGCAGGTCAGATGAGTCGGGTCGGAGCACCTCGCGGCGTACAGGGGTGTGATGGTACTGCGGCGCGACGGTACGGGCGGTACGGCGGAGCGGCCGAGGCTTCACTCAGAGAAACGGGCCCCTTTCGGGCCCCGCTCTCCGGAAGATCTGCTGAATCTGTGGCGGTTCAGAACCGCACTCGAGACAGGGAGACGGAGAGACCAGACCGCTCAGCCGTTTCAAATGGTCCGACGACTGAAACTACCCGCTGCTGGACATTGGGTTGGCCAAGCGGCCTGGTCCTCTGTCTTATGGAGGTCCCCCCTCCACTTGCCCTTGTAGCCAGAGACGTGCCAACTGCAGCAGATGCGGGAAAAACCCTCTATCCTCCTGCCTTGTAAGGGAATAGAGAATCACGACCTTTGCGACTTATAGGACACCCACGCGCCCGTCGGTACCACCTATTAAGACATTTGACAACACTCACCAGCCGATGGCGCAAGCCGTTGTCCTCTAGGAATATCCATCTATTAAAAGGTGTTCTGAACGGGATTGCGAGGGCCTAGGAGGAGATGGCCCAGCGGGACTGAGATCAGCGGCGGCGCGGTTCGAGGCGATACTTGCGGATCTTCGAGAGAAGACTCGGATAGCTGATCTGGAGACGACGAGCGACCTCGGACTTGTTTCCGCCCGCCCCTTCGAGCGTCGACCCGATCATCTGCGCTTCCAACCGCTCGATAGCGGCCCTAAGCGTCTGACCGTCAGGTACGACAGAGAGGTCGCGTTGCCCGACTCGAATCTCGCGCGGCAGAGAGTCGATTCCCAGCTCGTCGCCATCTTCCGCGAGCACGATCATCCGCTTGATGACCTTCTCGAGCTCCCGGACATTACCCCGCCACTCACACTCCGTGAGGAAGCGGACCACTTCACGAGACAACGTGACATTGGGGCGGCCGAGCGTGCGTCGGAACTCGTCGACGAAGTGCCGAACGAGCAGCGGGATGTCCTCACGACGCTCCCGAAGTGGCGGAATGTGCACCTGGAAGTCGTTCAGCCGGTAGTAGAGGTCCTCGAGGAAGCGTCCGGCCTGGATCGCCGCAGCGAGGTCCGCGTTCGTTGCGCACACAACGCGCACATCGACCGGCTTCCACTGCGTGCTCCCGACGGGCCGGATCTCGTGCTTGTCGAGAACGTGCAGCAACTTCGCCTGAACCCCGATCGGCGCCTTGTCGACTTCGTCGAGGAACAGAGTGCCGCCTTCGGCCTCCTCGAACAGTCCTCGCTTGGACCGGACAGCTCCCGTGAATGCACCCTGCTCGTGTCCGAAGAGTTCACTTTCGAGAAGCGACTCCGGCAGCGCCGCGCAGTTGATCGGGACGAAAGCGGCGTGGCGACGCTGGCTGGCATCGTGAATCAATCGAGACAGAAGCCCCTTGCCCGTGCCGGTTTCTCCGGTAACGAGCACACCAGCACCGGAGCCATCGAGCCTCCGAAGAAGCTTCAGAGAGTTCCGCATGTCCGCGTTACACGTGAGGAACTTCACGAGTGCATCGTCTTGCGCGGGTTCGTTCGTCGACTCGTCCGATTGCTTACGCCCACTCGCGTGTGTGCCCATGACGACGGCGATCATGCCTGCGAAGAACGACAGAAGCCTCAGATCGCCCACCCGGAAACGCCCTTGGGCCGCTCCCTCGACACGGTCGGCATAGAGCAACCCCGTCTCCCGACCGGAAATCGGAAGCGGCACCGCCACCGCAGACCCCACCGTCTCTCCGAACTCCCCGGAGAGACTGAAGCGAGGATCCCGTCGAGGATCTCCCACCACGAGCACACGATTTCCACCGTCGAGGCCGTCCAACAAAGCGACCAGGACGGCCTTGCTCGGAAGGGCTCCATCGAACCCAGTGGAAGCTACGATCCGGATGCCTTCTCGCCGTGAACGGACGGCCAACAACACACGGTCGGCGCGCGAACGCTCCGTCGCGAGCCGTAGGAACGTCTCGACGGAGTCCGCTTCGGATTGGACGCCAAACGCGGACATGTCCCGCAGGACCTGAAGCTCTACCGACCTGGACAAACTGGACTCGGCGCAGCGTTCTTCGAGGTCGGAACGAAGCCTGAGGAGTTCGGACTTCCGCTTCCCCAGCCGATGCCGCTCGACGAGGTCGAGGGCGCGATCGACGGCGACCAGCGCTTCGTCCGGAGAGCTCTCCGCAACGGTCATCTGCGCGATTTCCTCGAGACACTCCACCGCAAACTCGGGAAGCTCGAGATCGAGGAACCGCTGGACCGACTGCTCGAGCGACATGAGAGGGCGTCGAGAATGTCCCGCTTCGTCGCCGGAACCTGACGAGCATGCCCAGAGCTTCGCCCGCGCAACTCGCGCGAGCTCCCGCTCGATCACGTCGGGCGTACCGTCGAGAATGCGCACGGACTCGTCCAAGGATGCGCGTGCTTCGACGCGCAGGCCGAGAGCAAGCTCCGCCTCTCCTCGAATCCGGAGTGAGCGGCCGACTTCGACGGAGTCATTGATCCCCGTGGTGATGCGCACCGCGTTGTCGGCGACAACTCGAGCCCGGTCGGGGTGACCGGTCACCATCTCCAATTCGGCAAGTCGACTTTCGATCTCGCCTACGACATCGTTGGCGGGCGCCACTTCGACCGCGATCCGCTTCCCTTGCTCCAGATAGGATCGAGCGCGTTCGTAGTCACCTTCGCGCAGCGCGTGTTCACCGAGGAACTCGAGAGACAGAGCTTCCTCTCGCGTTTGACCGCGTTCCCGAGCAGCATCGAGGGCCTGGTGAAAGTGAGCCTCGGCAGCAACGAACTCCCGCCTTCGGAGTTTCATTCGACCCAACGCGACATGGCACTTGATCACGCGGAAAGGCGCGGTGTCCTTGGAGATGGCGAGCGCCCGGCCGAGGTACTTGGACCCGAGCTCCCACTCGCCGGTCTTGTAGCACAAAATGCCGAGGTTTAGGCACAGGCTGGCAATTCGGGCGTAGTTTCCACCTTCTTCGGCCACCGAGACCGCACGAGCGAGATACTCCTTCGCCTCGCGCCAGCGCGGAGTGTTGATCAAGAGTGTGCCGAGGTTGTTGAGTGCCCGTGCAATACCATCGCTGTCGTCGACACGACGGAAGGTACTGAGTGCGCTTTCATAGTGAACTCGAGCGTCAGCCATCCGGCCCGTAAAGTGCGCTACGACTCCGAGCGTGAGTTCGAGAACGGCCACGTCTTCGTTGGCGCCAGAGTTGCGCAGCACCTGGTAAGCGGCAGCGCAATTCTCCTTCGCGGCATCGTACCGGTGCAGAGCCGACTGCACCATGCCAAGCCGCCCAACCGCACGCGCGTGGGAGATGGGATCTCGCCGGGCGTCCTGCCGCGCAACAACGCTCTCGGCCAACTCGAGCGCTTTCAGCTGGTGCCCGCGGCGGCGTAGCGCCTCGATGATCCGGAGTTCGATGTCCAACGCGACACCCGGATCGGCTCCGGAATCGCGCGCTAGAACAAGCGCACGCTCGTAGTACTCAAGAGCCGAGACGGAGTCATCCGCGCCCAGATGGACATCGCCGATGTCCAACAGCCGCCTGAAGTCTCTCGGCTTCGCGGCAATCCGATCCTCGCGGATGCGGACATCTGTGGGCTTGGCTGGCTTCATCTGTGCCCTGACTTCCTGCCTCGGCTACTACCAGACGAAGAGATCAATGAAGTTGCGGATGTGATCCATGATCACTTCGATATCGATGGGATCCCCATCGTTATCATTGTCGTCAGCAGTCCCTCCGCTTCCAACTTCGTCTCCTGGTGACGGCTCGACATGATCTGACTTCTGGGACGTCAGGTCATCCGTTCCGGGCGATGCCCAGACCGTCCGAGTTGTAACCATGGAGAGCAAGGCTAGGGAGAAGAGGATCCCAGCTACTGAACGGAAGAGAACTCGCATCGTTCCTCCTCCTCGCTGATCGCAAGAAAGGATGTAGTTTCATCGTTGTCCAGGCAACGACCAGCGGGTATTCCACGTGGTAGGACAATAGCCACTCGTCGCGTGCGCCGTCAACCGGCATTTGACACCGGTGAGGCAGCTGACGCGGCGAGGCCGAGAATCAGAGAAGGAAATCCTCGATATCAGGTTCATCTGCGGCGGTCTCGACAGCTGGCGCTTCTGTAGACGCCGACTCTGTGGACGCCACCTCGGAGGATCTCGCGTCAGCCGACTTCGTGTCCGTAGCGGTGGTCTTCATGGGCACCGGTGACGAAGGCACCGACTCGGTGGCAACCCACTCCGGCCGTCGCTCTGCCAGCATCGCCGGTGGGGTACGAACCGACACTCCGGCGGTCACACGATCCGGTTCTGTTATCGCTTTCGTCTCAGGGAAAGCCCGGGGCTCGGGACTCCGACGCACGGAGGGCTCCTCTTCCGGAGATGACGTCTCCTGTGCGTCGGACCTGGTTGCCTCTCCCAGAGACGCCTCCCCCAGCGACCGAATCGCATCCCCCAACCCCGGGAGGATGGACGGCGACTCGGTCCGGAGTTCGTAGACGCGACAACGCCCTTCCCTCCGGACTTCCGTCAGCCCGGCGTCCACCAAGACCGCAAGATGATGACTCACCAGCGGTTGGCGCAGATCGAGTGCCTCCGTGAGCTCCGTGACGTTCTGGGGTCCGTCGGTGAGGGCGACGATGATCCGCAGCCGGTTCGAGTCCGAAAGAGCGGAAGCGACCCGCCGGAGTTCCTCGAGCGGCCCTTGAAGGTCGAGGCTGGAGTTTCGATCGGACACCGGACCTCCCTCTCCGTGGAAGCGTTGGGGCACCGTGGCTCACGACCCACTGGCCGAACCGCCCCTCGGAGAATACGCTAGTCGTGCCAATCGTGTTTGTAGTCCACGACCGCGTTCGCCGGAACGAAACGCCCTGGAGACCCCGTGCCCGACAGTACTGTGCCTGCTTCGATCGACGAGCGCATCCCCCTTCTCGGCAAGACCGCGGACCAGATGAGGGAACAGGGGCCTCTGTCGAGCCTGCCGGCTTTCCGGTCCAGGCAAGTCGCCCACTGGCTCTACTCGAGGGGTGAGACGCGCTTCTCGGAAATGTCCGACCTATCGCTCGACCTCCGCCGGACCCTGGACGCCACGTACAGCCTCGAACCGGACCCGATCCTCACCCAAAG
This sequence comes from Candidatus Eiseniibacteriota bacterium, assembly GCA_020633975.1. Taxonomy (GTDB): domain Bacteria; phylum Eisenbacteria; class RBG-16-71-46; order CAIMUX01; family CAIMUX01; genus JACKCR01. Next base: position 357,756 of record JACKCR010000005.1, read on the forward strand.
GCGCGCACAGGACGACGAAGCTGTGAAGTTCCTCCTCCGGCTCGCGGACGGCAGGAACATCGAGACCGTGCTCATCAATAGCCCGAACCGACGCACCATCTGCGTCTCCTCCCAAGTGGGGTGCGCTTACGGGTGCGACTTCTGTGCGACGGCAAAGATGGGACCGGGCCGGAATCTGACCGTGAAGGAGATCCTGTCCCAGCTCTTCGCCGTGCGGAGCTTCCTCGAAGCAGAGTCGATGGGAACACTCGACAACGTCGTCTTCATGGGCATGGGAGAACCGCTTCAGAACCTGGACAACGTCATCGGCGCGCTCCGGCTCATGCAGGACCCCGACGGCATCGGACTCGGCTGGCGCAGAATCACCGTTTCGACCGTAGGGCTCGTGCCCCAGATCCGGGCCCTCGCCGATTCCGACGTTCCAGTCCGGCTGGCCTACTCACTCAGCGCGACGACTGACGAAACGAGAACCGCGCTCATGCCGGTCAACAAGAAGTACCCATTCCGTGACGTGTTCGAAGCGATCCGCTACTTCCAGGCCAAGAGGAGAATACGAGCGACCTTGGAATACGTTCTCTTGGACGGAGTGAACGATACTCTCGAGGATGCCACGAGGCTGGCAGCGTTCGCCCGCGACCTCCGATGCAAGGTGAACCTGATCGTGTACAACCCGCATCCACTGGCACCCTACCGCCCCTCGCCACACGAGCGGATCGAAGCGTTCATGAAGACTCTCTATCCTCTGGCGCCGTCGGTAACGCTGAGATACTCCCGTGGGCGTGACATTCTCGCCGCCTGTGGCCAGCTCTCGACGCAATGGGACAAGGGATGAAGCTTCGGACCCGGCTCTTCCTGCTCTTCCTCGTCTCCGGCGTCGTGCCGTTGCTACTCCTCACCGTCGCGGGATGGGCGCCGCTTCGTTACCAGAGAGGGCTGTGGAGCCTTCCTTCCGTGGAATCCGCACTCGAGGCGTCGCTGCGATCGAACCGACGCTTGGTCGATCGATCGCTCCGAACCCTGGAGGATTTGGGGCAAGTGTCCGCCAGCACGATGAGCTGGGTCTCGACAGATCCGGAGACCCCTCGTAGCAACCTCAGCCAGCTCTTGGGAGACCCTGCCGTCGACTTCGCGGGCTTCCTCGTTCCAGACCCGGACGGCTGGGAAGTGCGCTCAGCGACTCCACCCCTTCCGCCGGAGAAGCTCGCGTCCTTCGTCCCGACACCATCCGCCTCCGCTGAGGGCCCCCAACGGAGCCGTCCCCTCCGCTGGACCGATAGCGCGGGAGATCTCCTCCTCGTCCCGACCTACGTCTGGTCGATCCAATCGGCCGGCACCGCCGACGATCCCGTCCGGACGACCCCGGAGACGATCGGATGCGTGCTTCTCGGTACCCGTCTCGGCACCGACACCTTCCGAGACCTCGACGAAACGTCTTCGTCACTATTCAACTACCGCCGATTCGGAGAGCTCGGCGACCTCCTCGCGGTCGCGCAGGTCGTGATCTTGGTGTTCGCGCTCACCGCATCCCTAGCAGTGAGCGCACTCCTCGCACGAAGCGTCGCGCGGCGGATCTCCTCTCCAGTCGAAGACCTCGTCACCGCCCTGTCCGTAGTCGGCAGCGAGCGCATGGGGCCACCGCTCTTGCCGACCAGGATCCCGGAGGTGTCCCGTATCCAAGATGCCTTCCTGCTCATGAGATCCCGGCTCGCGGAGTACGAGGAACGTGCTCGAGAGTCGGAGCGTGTGCAAGCATCTCAAGAGACGGCGAGGTTCGTCGCGCACGAGATCCGGAACGCGCTCACCCCGGTCACCGCGGGAATCGCCGTGCTGGAAAGGCGCGTCGAGAGCCTCCCAGAAGAGAGCCGCCCCCAAGGCCGACGGGCGCTCGACGCGATCCGCCGGGAAGCGGACCGGATGGCCTCCTTGGCCGCCAGCTTCAGCGAGTACGCCCACCTCCCACCGCCCTCACCGGAGTGGATCGACCTCCGCGATGTCATCCGACGAGTCGCTGGGGAGACTCCCCCGAGCGTCGAGGTCAGAGTGGAGCTTCCCGAAACCGCTCCCCGGCTCTTCCTGGACAGGGACGAAGTCGAGCGTCTCCTCCGGAACCTGGTCAAGAACGCCACAGAGGCCATGGACAACGCCGGAGAGATCGACATCCGTTTGAACGTCGAGGATCGGTGGGCGACGATCGACATACTCGATCACGGACCGGGCATGGACGAGAAGACGCTCCGTCAGGCTCTCCAACCGGGCTACACCACCAAGGAAGGCGGAAGCGGACTAGGTCTCGCGTTGGTACGTCGCTCCATGATCCGGTACGGTGGCAAGCTGGAGATGCAGAGCGAACTCGGCAACGGAACTCGAGTGCGATTGAGATTCCCGTTGGAGGCCTCGGAATCGGAGAGGGAGTCGGATGAAGCGTAAGGTGCTCGTCGTCGACGACGATCGTGGGATCCGCGAGGCGATCCCAATGCTCCTCGAAGACGGCGGATGGGAGAGTTCGACCGCGGAGAACGGCAAGGTTGCACTCGAAGTCCTGACCAAAGAGTCGATCTCCGTCGTCCTCACCGATGTGACGATGCCCGTGATGGACGGCATGGCTCTGCTCACCGAAGTCAGGCAGCGTCACCCCGGTGTTCCCGTCGTCATGATCTCGGCTCACGGCGAACTCGAGACCGCGATCCAGGCCGTGAGAGACGGCGCCTACGACTACCTCGTGAAGCCGGTCGAAGAGAAGAGACTTCTCCACACTCTCGAGCGCGCCGTCGAGCACTCACGCCTCCAACGCGACTACGAAGCCGTTCGTAGAGAAGGCCGCGCAGATCACGAGCTCTTGGGTGAGAGTCCACAGATGGAGCGGCTGCGGTCCGAGATCTCGCGTGCGGCGCCAAGCGACGCGCGGATCCTGATCCTCGGCGAGAACGGCACGGGCAAGGAGTTGGTCGCGAGAGCGATCCACGAGCAGAGCAAGCGACGGGACAGGCCGTTCATCAAGATGAACAGCGCGGCGATTCCGGGAGAGCTGATCGAGAGCGAGCTGTTCGGCCACGAGGCGGGAGCTTTCACTGGGGCGCAGAAGGCGAGCGCGGGAAAGCTCGAACTCGCGGGAACCGGCACACTCTTCCTCGACGAGATCGGCGACATGTCGATCGACACGCAAGCGAAGCTACTCCGCGTCCTCGCAAGTGGCGAGTACGAGCGCGTGGGCGGAAGTCGAATGCTCTACTTCGAGGCTCGCCTCGTGACAGCAACCAATCACGACCTCGCGGCACTCATCGCCAAGGGAGCGTTCCGGGAGGATCTCTACCATCGCGTCGCCGTGATTCCGATCCAGGTCCCCACCCTAAGGGAGCGTGAAGGAGACATCCTCCTCCTCGCAGACCACTTCCTCGGAACCTACTCACAGAATCAAGGACGCAGCACTCCTCAACTCACGGACTCCGCTCGCGCAGTGCTTCGAAACTACCCGTGGCCCGGGAACGTCCGCGAGCTGCGGAATCTCATGGAGAGAGTCTCGATCATGCACCCCACGTCGCGCCTCGATGGCGCCGACCTCGAACAACTCATCCGACCACCGCGGCCGATCAGCACCCCGGCCCCGACTCGGGAGGCTACCCTGCCCACGGCACCGGGACCGTCAGACCTCGCGGCTCTACACGACGAATCGAACGAAGCCGCACGAACGCTGGTCTTGAAGACTCTCGAAGAGTGTGGCTGGAACGTGACACGCGCGGCGCGCAGACTGGGCATCGATCGAGCGTCGCTCCACCGAAAGATGCGGCGCTGGGACATCGCCAGACCAGGATCAGAGACACGCGAAGGAGAGGATCGATGACGCGCGGCTTTCCTGCTCCGTCCGCAACCATCCCGACTCCGCGACGAGAGATCTGGATCGGACTCGCCGGCCTTCTCCTCCTACTAGTCTCGTCTTCCGCACAAGCCGTCGACCAGCGCCCGGTGGCCGCCGGGACGCGGAGCTTGGCCGAGCGGCGTTGGGAGGCGCTCGGCGATCCAGTGAGGAGCTTCTTCACCGGCCGCGACCCCGACCGGAAGCCCGGAATCCTTCGCTGGCTTCGTCTCTCGCCTCGCAGCCAGCTCGGCTTCGGATACGGACCGTCTCTCGACCGAGTGGACGGATTCGGCCTCCTCGTCTCTCAAGAGATCCGGACGCGCGGTTGGGGACCGTCCTTCTCCTTCTACGAGGCGTACGGCACAGAGTCCGAGGAATGGTCCGGCGCGGCAGAAGCCCGCATCTTCCCGGGTAACGGACCGGTGGCGATCGGGTTCCGGTGGGCGGAGGAGACTCGCGACCTCCCGCTGCCGAGGCCCGCGATCACTTTCACCGAGAACCTCCTCGCAGCGTTCTTCGCGCGCGAGGATCTGCGCGACTACTACAGGCGCGACGCACGGACGTACTACATCCGCTACGCATTCCCTCGCCTGCCCTCGGAACGTGATCGTTCCCGCCCTCGAACGGGCGGCAGTCGCCCCCAACTCTCGTGGCGAAGCGGTCTCATCTTGCTCTATCACAACGAGCGCCAGACCTCCGTGGAGCGAAACGTCCAGAAGCTCGGTCCATTCGGCGGGGATCGCATCTTCCGACCCAATTCGGTGATCGAGGAGGGCGCGTGGGATCTCTTGCAGCTCAGAGCGTCCTGGTCTCCCTACCGCCCGCCGTCGGTGTGGTCCCAAAGGATCATGCCCTCGCTGCTCTTCGAGGGGATCTGGGCAGGTGGAGATCTCGGCCAAGGCCGCGCATTCACCCGGCTCTGGGCCGAGTACCGTGGACACACAGAGCTCGGAAGCGCCCAGGGGGTGTCGTACCGAATCGGTGGAGGCACAACGACGCAAGGAGTCTTGGGGAACGACGGCTCGCGCCTGCCGACGCAATGGCAGTTCCAAGCAGGCGGTGTCGGAACGTTGCGCGGACACCGGTTCCACGAGTTCCATGGTGATCGGTTGCTGATCGCAACCCTCGAGTACGGAGTCGAAGTCAGAACGAGAGTCCGTCCGATCGTGTTCTTCGATGCAGGGAAAGCATGGAACGAGAGTGACGAACGCGGCGGCGGTGTGGCCGGAAGCGGACCTCTCGCGCTGGACGGCGGACTCGGGATTCTCCTCGGGGCCGACGGCTTCCGGATCGACGTAGCCAGAGACTTGCGGCAGGAGGACGCTCCGGCTCGCGTCACGGTGAGGCTCTTTCACACGCTATGAGGCGGGCGGGTGAACATCCGGACCTCGCGCTCGTAGCGTCCCTCGTAGCGCTGCTGTTGCTCGCGCTACTCGTGGTCTCTCCGACCGCGGCTTCGGCATCCGACTTCGTGGTTGCGGTCGAGGGCGACTCTTTGGCGATCGACGTCAGGCCGCTCCTTGGGCCAGGCGTCCTTCCCGGTTTCGTCCGTGAGCGATTGGACCGCGGCATCCCGACGACGATCGGTCTTCAGGCAGATCTTTGGAAGCACCGTTCCACCTGGTTCGACGAGCAGGTCAGCCGCACGATCCGCCACTATCGGCTCTCCCGGGACGCTTGGTCCGGCTTGTATCTGCTCGAGGGGCCGGACGGCACTGTCGGGGGCGACTCGATGGGCGCAATCATCCGGCTACTCTCGGAAGAGCCGATCGTGCTCGACGTGGACCGAAAGACGGCCTCGAAAGGAGGGCGGTACTGGGTCGAGGTGACCGCGGTGACCGTACCGCTCTCGGTCCAGGACCTCGGCGAGGTCGAGGAGTGGATCACGGGAGAGATCGGAGGCGGCTCCGGCTCGATTTTCGGTGTGCCAGGAAGCCTGATCCGGATCATCCGAGACCTCACCGGCCTGGGAGACCGCCGACTCTCCGGAAAGACGAACGAGTTCACGATGTCGCTCGTGGCGGGAGACGTCGTCTGGGTACAACCGCGCGACTAGGAGTGTCTCGGGCGTACCGCGCTCAGAGTGCGATTCTGAGCGGAACGGTGTGCTCGCCGCTTCGCGTGCGAAGCCTGAGCCAGTAGGCCCCCGGGGACAGGCTCGACGGAACGTCGACCGTGAGTTCGGCCCCGCTCGCCTGAGCGGTGGGACGCGCGACGAGTCGCCCATTGACGCCGTAGATCGCAGCACTCTCCAGCGCTTCCTCGCTCGGGAGCCTGAGGGTCAGCTGCGCCCCCCTGGGAACAGGATTCGGGTACGCCTCGATCCGCCCGCCGGGGGAAACCTCATCGGCGAGCTCTCGTCCGTCGGCCGCGAGGCCCAAGAAGAATGCCCCGAGCCCAGGCACTTCATCCGGACGCAAGACCTCGTCGTTCTCGACGCTGCCGCTCCCGGCCGCAAGCGAACCACCGAAGAGCACGCGGAAGTCCTCGGCAAAGATCTCCTGTGGCCGGTCGGCGTGAGCTCCGTCGAAACGGAAGCGATCTTCGTCTTCGAGCCCACGGATCCGTCGATACTCGTCCCAGCGCTCGTCCCCGTAAGGAACGTGCTTCCTGTGAAAACTGTGGCCGAGTTCGTGAGCGATGAGGAAGTGGACCTCCGCGTCGGAGTACTCCCGCACTCCAGGAGTCAGATAGATCGCGGAAGCGTCCGCAGAAGATCCGATCATTCCGGACCTCGGATACGGGAGGATGAAGATCTGGACTTCGAGGCCCTTCAGCATCTCGGCCGGAATGGAACGGACCGCTGCTTCGACGACGGAGACGGCAGCCGGAAAGAAAGTGCCGTCACCCGGGTTCCGAATCTCCGGATCATCGACGGACGTCACGAACCGAGTGAGGCTACCGTTCGGGTACTCGAACAACTGATTGCCATCGGAGGCCGCTCTCGTGTGCTCGGCGAGTACCTCGGAGGGGCTGATGATCTCGATCCCCGGCGCATCGACCACCCGATACGCCAGGGCTCGCCCCACACCAAGTGGGCTGGCGGCACTGAGCGCGACGAGCAGGACGAAGAGCGCGAGAAGAGGAGCCGACGGCGTGCCCGGCCGCCTCGTTCGCTCTCGCCGTGTGTGGATTCGTTGCCGTCCCATGGAGAGAGGATACCACGGCATGGGCCATAAACGACTCTCCTACAGCTATTTACGAACCAGAAAGAACCACCCGAAAGCGGCTAGGTCTCGCCCAACACCGTCGCAACTGCTAGCAACTACGATGGGGGGCTTTGGCCCGGGCCTGCGTGCATCGACCCAATCGTCATTTCTAGATCGGGTTCGAGGATCCGGCCGCAAACTCCTGGAACCCATCCTCTGCTCGCGGGCCGGCACCGGCCGACGGCTCCCTCGAACCGAAGCGGCTGAGTAGCACGGCTCCGGTCCCCACGGTGTCGATCGTCCAGTTCGCCGCGATTGCCCCGAGAAGGAGGAGCCGGCCGAGCTGCCCGATCCCACCGCCGACGGCGGTGAGAAGTACGGGAATCAGGGTGAAGAGCCCGAACACGGCGAGGCCCGCCAACGAAGCTCGAACCCAAGCGGCCCGCGTGTCCAGACCACCACCCGAGAACTTCGCGCCCAAGACCGCCGCGACCAAGACGTACCCGATGATCTGAGCAACGGTCATGACCAGCGGTAGAAGGAGGGCGGCCGGAATTCCGATCACGGTGATGCAGAGGATCACGAAGGCCGGTCCGAGCAAGACCTGCGCCGCGAGACCAACGAAGAAGCTCGGCCAAAGGGCCGATCGCACGTGGCCCGTCATCCGGCGGATCTGAACGGGAAGCAGCCACTCGACCACGAGCGCGGTGAGCCCCAGGAACAAGAAAAGGGACAGCGAGAAGAAAGCCCAGAAGTACCGACCACCTCCCGGCGTGCCGACCGTGAAGACGGCGGGTCCGAGTTCGATGTTGACCTCTTCGCCAAGCACCTCCGCTCCCGACTCGCGATCGATTCCACCGCCGATGGCCGCGGCGTCACCTTCCACGATCGCGCCTTCCTCGAGCGTTACCCGCCCGCCGAGGGACACGACATCCTCGAGCACGTGCCCCCGAACCACGACGTTCCCGCCGATCGACACGACGGATCCATCGATCACTTCGTCCGCCTCGATCACGATGTCTTCGCCGAAGCGGACGAGACTCGATTCCTCGTTCCCCTGGCGACGCCAACGCGAGGGACCGATCCGGATCGTGGATGACGTCGTGTCGTCGTCGGTCTGAATCGTCACTCGGATTCGATCACGCCTCTCGGAAGTACGGAGAGTGTCGGAATCCAATTCGCGAATCCGCTGCGCCGAGGCGTCCGCGACGAACGCCACCTGCGACACGACGAGCATGGCAGCCAGTGAGCTCAGCACGCAGCGAACGTCCGCCCATCGAAGGGAACGCTTCGATGATCTGAGTTTCGAGTTACGCATGCTTCACGCTCCTGTTCTGACTCGACCGATTGAGTCGCCAGATCAAACCGATGACGGAAGTAACGGAGAAGAACGCTACCGCCCAGCGGATCAAACCAACGGCAGCGAATGCGGTCCGCACGGCACGGGTGAGGGGAGAGATCCGCTCGAGGAATGCCTGCACGAATCCCCAGCCCTGCTGAAGGTTCGCGAGCAGCTGCATGATCTCGTCGAGGGCCGTGGCCCCCCGTCCCACTCCGCCGGAAACCACCTCGTCGACGGAGCTGCCGGGACCTGCCCCGGGGACGAAGAAGAAGACCACCATCCCCAGAACGGCCAGCGCAGCGCCGGCCACCAAGACAGGCGCCCAAGAAATCCGACCGCGGCCGACACTTCGTGGCGCGGCCCAAGCCGGTCCGCCGTCCCGTCTCGCCTGGACTGCCGACCGGACGAGAACTTCCCTCAGGTCTGATGGCATCGTCGACGAGCTGCGAGAGGAAAGGGCGCCGGCGACCTTGCGGTGCACTTGGAACTCCAAGCGGCAGCTCGGACACTCGCGGAGGAACCGGTCCGCACGTGCGGCCTCTTCCGGGTCCGTATCCCCGAGGGCGTGAGCTACCAGGAGCTCCTTATCGCAATCGCACTCTGCCATCACTCCTACCTACGAAGGCGACGACGCGTCCGTTGCAGGTTTCTTCGGAAACGCCTATCTAGAGGTCCGACAGATCCTTGCCCTGGAGCCAGCCCGCGAGCTGGCGATGCGCTCGGTGGAGGCGCGAACGCACCGTGGCCGGCGTGACATCGAGGATCTCCGCGATTTCGCCCGGCTGGAGGCCCTGCGCGTGACGCAGCTCGAGCACGATCCGATACCCCGGCGCGAGCCGGGTGACCAAGTGCTCGAGCCGTTCTCGGTTCGGGTCCGAGGAAGAGTCCTCCCACGCATCGGTCTGGAGGAGCGACTCCAACACCTCGCCTCTCCCTTCCTCGTCGAGGGACACGGTGTCGATCCGGCGCTTTCGGAGGAAGTCGACCGTCTGGTTCGACGCGATCCGGAGGAGCCAAGCCGACAGGCTTCGCGAGGAGTCGAAGCGGTCGAGCGAACGGAAGAAGCGGAGAAAGGTTTCCTGGGTCAGATCCCGTGCATCCGGCTCCGACCCGACCAGACGGTAGATCGTGGCATAGACGCGACGGTCGTACCGCTCGACGAGCATCCGGAACGCCTCTTCCTCACCGGCGAGGCATCTTTCCACCAGTTCCGCATCACCAAGAGGCATCGGCTACCGCCGGAGGGAAGATGCCGGGGACGCCGGCCTGAGCGGAAGAGCGGGCCTGACCACAGTCAATCCATTGTCCCATAGGCAATTAGCAAGCGACACGGAAGAATAGGGACCGAACTCGCACGTTGTCAAGGTGTGACGGGCTCTAGCTTGACCGTTGCCCAGACAGCAGATAGCGTTCGTGTTCCGGAAGATGGTGCTTTCGGAGGAGGAACCATGACGACGATCGAGCAGATCCTGGCCCGCGAAGTCCTCGACTCCCGGGGCAACCCCACCCTCGAGGTCGAAGTCCAGCTCACGAGCGGAGTGCGGTCCCGAGCCATCGTTCCCTCGGGAGCGTCGACCGGCGAGCACGAGGCGCTGGAGCTTCGCGATGGAGACGCTGCTCGCTATCTCGGCAAGGGCGTGCTCAACGCGATCGCCAACGTCCACGAGAAGATCGCCCCGGAGATCCTCGGACATGACTGCCAGGATCAGATCCGAATCGACCGCCTCATGCGCGACCTCGACGGTACGGAGACGAAGTCTGAACTGGGAGCCAATGCGATCCTTGGCGTCTCGATGGCGATTGCGCGCGCTGCAGCGGAGGTCAACGGCCTCCCCCTCTACCGGTACCTCGGTGGCGTTCACGCTCATGTGCTTCCTGTCCCGATGATGAACGTGTTGAACGGCGGTGCCCACGCAGACAACAACGTCGACCTGCAGGAGTTCATGATCGTCCCCGTCGGCGCCCCGACGTTCCGCGAAGCCGTACGCATGGGCTCGGAAGTATTCCATTCTCTCAAGAAGGTCCTCGATCGTCGCGGCTACAACACCGCGGTTGGAGACGAAGGCGGTTTCGCCCCCAACCTCAAGTCGAACCGAGAAGCCCTCGAACTCCTCATCGAAGCGATCGAGAAGGCCGGGTATGAACCGCGCCGGGACATCGCCCTCGCCCTCGACTGCGCCGCCACCGAGTTCTTCATCGAAGGCAGCTACATGCTCACGGCGGAAGATCACAAGAGCTACTCCTCCCAGGAACTGATCGAGTTCTACCGGAACCTCGTCGCGGAATTCCCAATCGTCTCGATCGAAGACGGACTCTCGGAGGATGACTGGGAGGGCTGGGTCCAGCTGACCGACGCCCTCGGGGATCGCTGCCTGATCGTCGGAGACGACCTCTTCGTCACGAACCCGAAGCGGCTCCGCCGTGGGATCGACGAGGGCGCGGCGAACGCGATCCTCGTGAAGCTGAACCAGATTGGGACACTCTCCGAAACGCTCGACGCAATCGAGCTCGCAAAGACATCGTCGTACTGGAACATCATTTCTCACCGTTCGGGCGAGACCGAGGACACGTTCATCGCCGAACTCGCGGTTGCGACCAACGCCGGATTCATCAAGACCGGGTCACTCGCCCGCTCGGAACGAGTTGCGAAATACAACCAACTGATGCGAATCGAGGAAGAACTCGGGAACCAGGCCGTGTACCCGGGTCGCTCGATCCTGGAGGAACTCCAGTGATTCGCTGGAAGAAGAACACGACGTCCCAGGAGGGCGAGGATCGCAGCGAATACCTACGGAGGCCATGGCGCTCGGCTACTCAGCGAGTCGTGCCCGTGCTCCTCGGCGCCGCAGTCGCTTTCTCGTTCCTGTCGCTCCTTCTGGGAAACCGTGGCATCGCACAGCTCTGGGAGCTGGCCTGGCGGCAGCGGGAACTCCGGACGGAGCTGGCCTCGCTCGAACGGGACGCGGAAAACCTGAAGTGGGAACTCGGAGAGACCGGCTCGATGGCCATCGAGCGTCCGGCACGCGAGAAGTTCCACATGCAGCGACCGGGAGAGATCGTCTACTACTTCCCGCGGGAAGGCTCTTCCGGCGCGCCAGCTCGTTCCGACAGGTACGAGGACGACTCTCGTGGGGATTCTGGTGAATCCACCGAATCCCGTTGACATCATCCAAATGGATCGCTAGCTTTCCCCTTCCAGTTTGATGCGGGGTGGAGCAGTGGTAGCTCGTTGGGCTCATAACCCAAAGGTCACAGGTTCGAATCCTGTCCCCGCTACCAATTCTTCGGCAGGATGCTGAAGCGAGAGGCCCGGGCGTTTGCTCGGGCCTCTCTTCTTTGCCCGGCGAGCCCCACGATTCCCGCCCGGCCGCCCAGGTACGTGTTTCCCCGACCTTGTCCCTGAACCTCCCCGCATGGAGCCTCGGTTGGGCCAATCCGATACTGGCCTTGGAGGACTCGGATGGACCTCGGACGTTGGCTCGATGCAATCGATGAGCCTGTTTTCGCGCTCGACGGTCTTGGCCGGTTCGTAGCGGTCAACGAGGCCGCGCGACTACTGACCGGCTACGCCCTCGAGGAGCTACTGGGTGCGCCCTGCACCCGGGTGTTCCCCGACAACCTCTGCGGATGTGGAGATCACGAGAACGGATCGATCCCCAGGGGCGAAACGATCCTGTCCCGCAAGGATGGGGCGCAGTACAACGTCCTGGTCTCGAAGTCCAATCTCGAGCCAGAGCCGGGCCAGCATTGGTCTCTCTACACGGTGCACCCCGAGGCGGCGGCCCGAGTGGAGGTCTTCTCCCCGTCCGAACGCCAAAGGTCGATCCTCGACAGCCTGGAAGAGGGTGTCGTCACGATCGACGAGAACTGGCGGGTGACGGCGCTCAACCGATCGGCGGTACGTATCCTCGGGATCCCGGAGCACTCTGCCGTCGGACTCCTCTGTAGCCACGTCTTGCGATCGGAGCTGTGTCAGGACAGCTGCCCACTCACGCGAGTTCTCGAGCGGAAGAGTTCCGTAAGGAATGAGCGTGTGCAGCTGACGCGGCACGACGGCCAGCCAGTCCAAGTCTCGATCAACTGCGCCGTGCTCCGCGACACTGCGGGCGACGACGCGGGGGGCGTGCTCTCTTTCCGCGAGCTTCCCGAACGGCACGAACTCTCGGCCGAGCTCGAAGGGAGCGGCTTCCACGGCATGGTCGGGAAGTCCGCGTCGATGCGTCAGGTGTTCCACCTCATTCAGGACGTGGCGGACAGCCCGTCCACCGTCTTGATCACGGGCGAATCCGGCACGGGGAAAGAGCTCGTCGCCAATGCGGTGCAGGCGGAAAGTACGCGCCGTGACGGTCCGTTCGTCAAGGTCAACTGCGCAGTCTTCTCGGAGGGCGTCCTCGAAAGCGAGCTGTTCGGCCATGTGAAGGGGTCCTTCACGGACGCACGTCGCGATCACCGTGGGCGTTTCGAACTCGCAGATGGGGGGACGCTCTTCCTCGACGAGATTGGGGAGCTGAGCCCGCGACTCCAGGTGAAGCTTCTTCGCGTTCTCCAGGATCACACGTTCGAGCGAGTCGGAGGCGAGTCGACCATGACGGTCGACTTCCGACTCATTGCGGCCACGAACCGGAATCTCGAGAGCCGGGTCCGGGAGGGGAAGTTCCGCGAGGACCTCTACTATCGGCTGAATGTGATCCCGATCCGCGTGCCGCCGCTGCGCGAGCGACAGGACGACATTCCGATCCTGGTGGACCACTTCGTCCGCAAGTTCTCTCACCTGACGAAGAAGCCAGTCCGGTACGTCGACGACGCGGCGATGCACCATCTGATGCACCACCGCTGGCCGGGCAACGTGCGCCAACTCGAGAACGCGATCGAGTATGCGTTCGCCCGTGCCCAGGGCGACGCACTCATGCTGAGTCTGTTCCCACCGGACGCGGATGGGGCCGGGCCGAAGGTCTCCGGCGCAACGGCAGACAACACCGAGGCACAGATCATCCTCGGGGCGCTCGAGCGCCATCGTTGGCATCATGGAAAGGCCGCCGAAGAGCTAGGGATTTCGCGTACTACGCTCTGGAGACGGATGCGGAAGCTCGGAATCGAGACCTCCCCACCGGAGTAACGGAACAAACCGTTCCAGCAGCAACAGGGCGTTTCACGTCGCAACGCCCACCCACCTAACCTGATTCCCCACAACGCACTGTGCCCCCTCACGAACGGCGGTCACCCTCATCCTGCAACTCCATGTTTCGTTCACCGCGCCCAGAAACCAGCCTCACCCCGTTCCGACATGACGCAACTCATTATCAAATCGAATCTTGCCCGAGTCGGCACAACAGTTGCTCTTATGCCACCGGTGTTCGTGCATCGGAGCTTTGACCATGTCGGAAATGCTCGGAAATCGATACCTGCTCGAGTTGAGGTTCGAAGAGGCGATCCCGCACTTCGAGTCCCGACTCCGCAAGGAGCCCTGCGATAGGAGAACGGCCCAGAAGCTGGCTCTCTGCCACGCAGTCGCGGGCCACAAGGACGCGGCCGCGAAGTGGTTCCGTCGGTCTCTCGAGGCGGGTGCCGAGGAACAGAAGCCGGAAGCGCTGCTTTGGCAGGAACTCGCGCAGTCGATCCGCTCGCGCCGGGAACTGCTCGGCAAGGAGAGCAGCGCAATCGCTCTGGCTCTGGCCCGGCTCTTCCGTAGCCCGGATTCAGCGGTGGACACCTTGGAACACGTCATGGAAGAGACTCCGGACGCCACCTGGCTCCGGGACGTTCTTCTCGCCTTCGACGATCGAATGGAGGACAGAGATGAAGCGGACCATTGAACGCTCCCTGTGCGCATGGATCCTGGCGGGCGCGGTCGGCTCCCTGGCACTCGGCATGGTCGCGTGCAGCGATGACGATGATCACCCGCTCGTGCCAGGAGGAACGGGATGTCTCGATTGCCACACCGACGAAGCCCGGCTCATGGCCACTGCGACACCGGACGACACTCCCGAGAACGAAGACTCGGGGGAAGGCTGAGGCGGTTCTGTACCTCCGTTGGAGGTATGGGAGAAGGTTCTGATCGACGGTACGAACGGGGACGCGTTCCTTGCGAGCGTCCACGGACAGATCGCGTGCACCAGCTGCCACGGAGGTTCCGGGTCGACGTCTGACAAAGACGAAGCGCACGCCGGCCTCGTCGTTCGTCCGAGCGAGACCTCTGACGGCCCTTGCGCGGAATGTCACTTCGAGACCTCGACGATGCCGAACAGCCTGCACGGCGGCCTCTGGGGCGAGAAGAACCTGGTCGCGGCCCGGTACGGTGCCGCCAGCTTCGACGACCTACCCGAAGGTGTGAAGCACGGGTACGGGCAGAACTGTGCCGGCTGCCACACGTCGTGCGGTGACTGCCACATCTCCCGTCCGCCGTCCGTGGGTGGTGGTTTCATCCGCTCGCATCGCTTCGGTTCGCCGGACATGGGCAATCAGTGCACGGCGTGTCATGGAAGCCGAGTCGGTGCCGAGTATCGAGGCGAGAACGAGGGGATCCAGGCGGACATCCACTACCTGCCTGGCGGCAAGCGCTGCACCTTCTGCCACGGGGCGGAAGAGCTCCACGGTTCAGGGGAACGGTATGCGCACCGTTTGGACGTTCCGAACGCTCCCCAGTGCGAGGACTGTCACGAGCCAGACTTCGCCCACAACAAGTGGCACGACCGCCACTGGGACGAACTCCAGTGCCAGGTTTGCCATAGCCAGGACTACAAGTCCTGCAACACTTGTCACGCTGGCACAGGCCTCGCGGAACCTTCGTACATCGGCTACAAGATCGGAAAGAACCCCGTACCCGACAAGCGGCGGTTCGAATATGTCCTGCTTCGCCACATCCCGATCGCGCCGGACACCTACGAAGCTTGGGGAGTCCCGCTCCTTTCCAACTACGAAGTCGAACCGAGCTGGAAGTACGCCGCCCCGCACAACATCCAGCGGTGGACGACACGTACTGACGTTCCCGAAGGAGCGGGCTGCAGCAGCGCCTGCCACCTCACGGAGAACGGAGTCGACGGTTTCTTCCTACGTCAAGCAGATCTCGATGCCATGTCCGCCACCGAGGCGGAGGCCAACCGCGATCTCATCGTTCCCAACGGCAATCCGCTCTACTGGAATTAACGGAGGACTGGTTCCATGAAACGCGCTCTATCCTTCTCCCTGATCCCATTCGCTCTGATCCTCGCCATCGGCCCCGTAGGCTGTAGCGACGACGATGACAACAAGGACCCGATCACTCCGCCGGTGATCGACGAGTTCGAGCTCGCGACGAGCCTCGGTGATACGTACTTCACGACCTACAAGACGCCGAGCGGCCTAGGAGTCAACACGACGGCGGATGCCGTGTATGCGAACCTCATCGATGGTGACACGACCAACGATCCGTACATCATCGATTGGCGCTCCGCTACGCACTATGCGGCGGGACACATCGAGGGTGCGGTCAATGGATCGCTTGCGGACTTCGAGAACGTTCTGAACGCGATTCCGGCGGGAGCGACGGTAGTCAACGTGTGCTACACGGGTCAGAGTGCCAGTCATGCCACCGCCTACATGAACATGCTGGGAATCGATGCCCAGAATCTGAAGTTCGGCATGTGCGGATGGACGTCGGATCAGGCCGTGAACCTCAACAAGTGGGGCGGTGCGATTTCCGACGACTACGCCAGCTGGCTCGAAACGGTAACGAATACGCCGACCCAGGTGTACGACTTCCCGATGCTCGACACCGGCAAGACGACGGCTCTCGAGATCATGCGTGAGGCAGCGATCGACAACCTCGGCACCAAGGGCTTCAAGGCGATGTCCGTCGCCGACCTCTACGCCGAGATCGTCTCCAACGGCAATGCAGACGACTACTTCGTCGTCAACTACTTCACGGATACCCCATACGACGCGGGACACATCCCGGGTGCCTATCAGTTTGCGCCCGGCGGTTCACTCGAGGCGGGCGAGATGCTGAAGTACCTGCCGACGGACAAGACGATCGTGGTCTACTGCTACACGGGTCAGACGTCGTCTCAGGTCGTCGCGTACCTCAACGCGCTCGGCTACGATGCGGTCTCGCTGCTCTACGGCGTGAACGCGATCTGCCACAGCAACAGCACGATCTGCACCACGGCCTACCACGACGCGACGAATGATTACCCCGTAGTCCAGTAAACCTCCGTTCTGCGGGGCTTCGAGGCGGGGAGGATCCGAACGGATCCTCCCCGTCTTCATTGGCTCTGAGTCTCCTCTCACCCTCGCGTGGGACGACTGGGCGGGTCGCCCCTTTTGCCCTTGTTCGTGACGGACAAATCCCACAGCGTTCCCGACTCGTCGCCTCCACGGCGGCGATCGAACGGGCTTGGATCCGCAACTGCCCGACTCGGTCAACGGAAACACTGGGCCGGCGGGCCGGGAGACCAAGAACATGGGCGTCGAGATCCACTTCCACTACGTCGGCGACCTGCGCTGCGAATCGACGCACACTCCGTCGGGAACGGATCTCCATACCGACGCTCCAGTCGACAACCAGGGCCGGGGCGAATCGTTCTCCCCCACCGATCTCGTCGCCACGGCACTCGGCAGCTGCATGCTCACGACGATGGGGATCGCCGCGAAGGCGCGTGGATTCGATCTGCCCGGCGCGACGGCGACGGTGACGAAGGAGATGGTGGCCGACCCCTTCCGACGGGTCGGAGGGCTCCACGGCGTGATCCGTATCCCGGGCGCGTTCACTCCGGATCAGAAGCGCCTACTGGAGGCGGCGGCAGGATCCTGTCCGGTAGCCCAATCGCTCAGCCCGAAGGTTGACGTACGGATCTCGATCGAGTGGGTGGGCTAGTGATCAGCCCGGGGCCGCTCTCGGTCGAGTCGCTACTTCAGCCCCTCGTGCAGCCAGTCCGGGATCCGGATCGCGGTCCCGCCTTCCTTGCCGACGGCTACGTGAGTCGTCTCGCCCTCGACCAGGAGCTGGTCCCGAGCGTGGAGTTTGTAGAGGAAGGTCAGGTCCCGCGTTCGAACCCGACCCAGTCTCGTCTCGATCTGGACCAGGTCATCGTACAGCGCCGGCCTCCGGACCCGGAACCGCGCCTCCGTGACGGGTAGGGACACCCCCCTCCCCTCCACCGCCGCGTAGCTCAACCCCCTGTCCCGCATGAGCTCAGTCCGCCCGATCTCGAACCAGGTCAGGTAGTTGCCGTTGTAGACCACGCCCATCTGATCGGTATCGGAAAAATAGACCCGGACCTGGGTCAAACCCCGCACGATCGCCGCTTCCCAGCCTTCGAGTTCCATGCCGGAACGCTATCACAGCCTCGCCACGCTTGAAGCCCCCGAACCAAGGGGTCTATACTCAGTCCTACGGGCACAAACGCTCGGGAGGGCAACATCTCGATGACGCACCTTCGCCTCGCGCTTGTAGTGCTCTCCAGCCTCGTTCTGATGCTGGTCGTCTACGCCCCCGCGCAGGCACTTCAAGTTGGGGACCCGTTCCCCTCGATGACACTCACCGACCTCGATGGGGATCGGTACGACCTGTCGAACATCTCCGGCAGAGTCGTGGTCATCTACTTCCTGGGATCTTCCTGCTCCTCGTGCGCGAACCTCGCCGACCAGATCGAAGGTGACTTCGTCACGGCCTATCGCGGTGAAAGAGTCAGCGTGTTCGCGGTCGATTCTTGGGACGGACTCCCAGAGGAGCTGGCCAGAGTCCGAGACGAAGCCGGCGTTCGCTTCCCGTTCCTCCTGAACGGCAGCGGCCTCGTCAGCACGTGTGACATGGAGTGGCACAGCTTCGTCATCCTCGACACGAACGGAACGGTCCAGTACGTGAACGAGATCGCTTCCGGCGGGAGCTACAATCCGTCGGCGATGCAGTCCGTCGTTGACGAATTCCTTCCCGAGCCGGTGGACACGGAGATCGTGACCTGGGGAGAGATCAAGCGGTTCTACGAGCGCAATCGCCGCGCTGGTCGGCCCGTCTTCCTACTGCCCTAGTCTCCAGGCCGCAGGCTCCCAGGCCGTCGATCGGTCCGTCCGGGCACCCCGCCTCCCCCCCCGGTTCCAGTAGCGTCGCGGTACGGCAACCCCAGTTCCAGCATGGTAGGCAGCTCTTTCCCAGGGGTAGCCCCCCGCGAGACGTGGTCGATTCGACCGGCGCTGCGAGTCCCTCCTCTAGAAGGGCGGGAAACCCGCCGATGGAACCAGGCAAGGAGGAGTGTGATGGATACTGCTAGCCACCAAGCTTCGCTCCAGAAGATCCAGGACGCACTAGGCAAGACCGAGCACCTGCCGCCTACGCCTGAGATCCTCATCGCGCTACTGCGCGTGATCGACGACCCCGATGTCAGCGTCGACGAGATCGGCGAGATCGTCCGGGCGGACGCTCCGCTCTCGCTCTCGCTGCTCCGTCTGGTGAACTCCGCCGCCTACGGGCTGGTGCGTGAGGTGACCGACACGGCGGAAGCGGTTCGGTACGTCGGCTCCACCGAGGTGAAGAACCTGTCGGTCGCGATCGCAGTGAAGACGGGCCTCATCGGGAAGGCGCCCGTCTGCAACTCCTTCGATCGAAAGACGCTTTGGAAGAACTTCGTCGCTGCTGGACTCGGTGCCCACGTCACCGCGACCTTGCGCGGATTGTCGGCGAAAAAGACCGCCTTCTCTGCCGGTCTGCTCCATCAGGTCGGATTCGTTTTGCTCGATACGGTCCTCCCCTATAAGCTCCAGTTCGTCTTCACGGAAGTGGAGGCCGGGGAGAAGTCACTTCTCCAGGCGGAACGGGAGATCATCGGCTTCACCCACGGAGAGGTCGGCGTCTGGCTCGGCGAGAAGTGGGAGATCCCGAGGCCGGTGCTCGAGCCAATGCTCTACTGCGACAAGCCGTGGGAGGCTCCCAGAAGCCCAGAACTCTCCGCCGTGGTCCATGTCGGGAATCGGATGGCGATGGAGATCGCTCCCACGTACACGGCCCCCTCGTACCCGAGGATCGATGGGCGGAGTCTGGGGGTACTGAACGTGGATCCCGAGTTCCTGGACCAAGTCCGAAGGGAGCTCCGGCGAGAACTCGATCGCCTCTCGCCCCTCATCGAAATGGGGGGCTGTAGCTAGTCCCCGATGGGAGCCTGATCCGGAAGTAGCTGGCTCCAGGAGACGCTCGCCAGCTTGGCGAGCACGTCCCGGCTTCCGTCCGGGAACTGGTAGGCCTGCATGTGGTCCAGGCGGACCCAACGCACCGCCTGGCAGGCCCTTGGTTCCGGATCCCCGTCGATGTAGCAGCAGAGCTGAAAGTCGATTCTGAGATGCCGGTCCGGATAATCGTGATCCGTGCGGAGGAACAGTCCTCGGTGCTGGACACGGACCCCCGTTTCCTCCCAAACTTCCCGCACCGCACAATCGGCACTCTCCTCGTCAGGCTCGACCTTCCCGCCGGGAAACTCCCATACATCCGGCATGTGGACGTGGGGATGCCGGCGACCGAGGAGAATCCAGGGAGCGCGGTCAGGAACGGAGGTGGGCCTCACGACGATGGCCACCGAGACGTGAACACGAGCGCCCATCACGCCGTCCTGGAACCGAGACGAAAGATCGGGGTTTGAGCCCACGTCAATCCGAATTCATCCATGGGAAGCAAGGAGACCTCAACCATGAATTCACGCCTGATCGGATGGACGGGCGCCGCCGCGCTGGTCGGAGTCGCCCTCCTCGGCTACGTGGCCGGAAATCAGGGAGTCTCGATCTCGTCGGTCGCCACCACACCCGCCCACGCACAGTCCGCGGACGATGGTGTAGCGAACCTCAAGTCGCAGAGTCGCGCGTTCGTCCAGATTGCGAATCGAGTCCTACCCTCTGTAGTCAGCATCACCTCGAGCAAGCTCATTCGGCCCGCCAGCGGAGATGGCAATCCCCACTCCTTCGGCGACGACCTGATGCGCCGGTTCTTCGAAGACAACATGCCGGAGGAGTTCAACCAGCAGGGTAGCGGTTCCGGTGTGATCATGAACAGCGATGGTTACATCCTCACGAACAACCACGTCGTCGCGAACGCCGACGAGCTGGACGTCACGCTCTACGATGGCCGCACCGCCACGGCGAAGCTGATCGGCCGGGACGAGGAGTCGGACGTCGCCGTCATCAAGATCGACCTCGACGATCTCTCTCCGGCCAAGTTCGGGGACTCGGACAAGCTCGAAGTCGGTGAGTGGGTGCTCGCAGCCGGCAACCCGTTCCAGCTCACCTCCTCCATCACGTCGGGGATCGTGAGCGCCAAGGGACGCAGCCGGATCGGCCTCGCCAACTACGAGGACTTCATCCAGACCGACGCCGCGATCAACCCAGGCAACTCGGGCGGAGCTCTCGTCAATCTGGACGCCGAGGTGATCGGCATCAATACCGCGATCGCTACGCGCTCCGGCGGATATCAGGGGATCGGGTTTGCGATCCCGATCAACATGGCTTCGGACCTCGCGCAGGACCTGATCTCCGACGGAAAGGTGACGCGGGGATTCCTCGGTGTCACGATCCGGGACCTCGACGAGGTGATGGCCGAGTACTACGGACTCCACGAGCCTCAAGGTTCGCTCGTCCAGGGGGTCGAGCCGGGCGGCCCGGCTGACCGCAGTGGGCTCGAGCAGGGCGATGTCATCACCTCGGTGAACGGTCACGAGATCAAGGACAGCGACGACTTGAAGATGCGCGTGGCCCGACTCCGTCCCGGAACCGATGTCGACGTCGAGGTGATGCGGGACAAGCGACACAAGAGCGTTTCGGTCCAGCTCGGCGAGAAGAACGCCAATGCGACGGCGAGCAACGAGACCACGCTGGGCAAGGAGTCGTCCTACTTCGACAAGCTCGGTCTCGAGGTCGAAGACCTCAGCCGCGCCGCCTACGAGGAGTACGAGATCGATCGGGATGTCGAAGGAGTGCTCGTCACCGACGTGAAGGCGCTGAGCCCTGCCGGAAAGGCGAACTTCCGTTCGGGTGACGTGATCATCAAGGTGGATGACGACTGGATCGAGGGTAGGTCTCAGCTCGAGAAGGTACTGAACCAGAAGGATTCCGGTGACCCGGTGCTCTTCCTGGTGGTCCGCGCAAAGCAGGAATTGTTCCTAGCAGCGCGGATGCCCTAGTCGTTATACTGCGCAATTCCGACCCGGAGCCCCTGGCGGGATACCGCCGGGGGCCCAGTCTGTCTCGTCCGTTAGGAGGAAGCGATGAGCGAGGAGAACGGTGCCCCGTTCGTGTCCGATGAGCCCACTTCGAGTGAGCCGCAATTCCACGAGATCCGGAGCAAGTACGAGTTCGTCATCGCCGCAGCCAGGGAAGCCGAGCGGCTGAACGACTATTACCGGAACCATGGCATCCAGCCGGACCGCAAGGTAACGACCGAGGCCATCGATCGGATCAAGCAGGGCCTGTCCCGTGTCGTCTACGAAGAGCCGAAGCCGGCGGAGGAAGAGACCCGCAAGGAGAGCACGTACTTCTTCGGGCCGTAGTCGCCTCCCTCAACCTGCTGCTTCACGAGTTTGCGAGCCGGGCCGATGGGCCTGGCTCGTCGTCGTTTGTGCGACGTACTGTACCGCGGCCTAGAAAGGCGCGCCTTCCGTGACGTACGGACGGAGCTTGTCCAGCTCCCGCTCCCAGACGCCGGCTTCCGCGTCCCGCCCGAACTGCCTCAGGTAGAGCACCCGCGCCCGGAACATCCTCGCCCAGACCGACACGACGACTCCGTGGATCCGGTCGGACGGACGGAAGCCGGCGGCGAGCAAACCGTCGACCTGTGGCGGAGGGATCTCGGGAGACGACGCGGGATCGTCTCTCAGCACGAAGACGAGCCCCTCCGGGATCGGAGCCGAGTTGCGAGTGAAGAACGGGTTGATCTCGGTCGTGAATGCGGTCGGTCTCGCGGGCCGGTGCTCCTGCGCCAACCCCTCGATGATCCCGCGAAACGCCCGCTCCAATCGCGCGGGGTCGAACGTCCCCCCGGACTCGAAGGGCGCAACCGCATCTAGGAACTCGTCGACCAGCGGGCGAACCGGAGTCAGCAACTCGGGGTCCCAACGGCTCAGCTGCGGGTAGTACCAGCTTCGGCGCAGAAGCTCGGTGTCGACCACCGAGACATCCGTCCGCTTGCCCTCCACTGCTTGCTCGTAGAGAAGAGGAGACACGACCGCGTCCCAGAACGACGACAGGAGCACGGCATCCTCGGGCACCGTAGCGAGCAAGCTATCGACGTGGTACCGAACGACATGATCGTTCGATCGGTCGACCTCCGGGTAGCGCAGGGCGACCTGCACCGCCCACGCCGCAGCTAGAACTCCGAGACCCCAACGCGCGGCTCTCGTCCATTGGGCCTGCTTCGTCCGGGTCCACGCTCGGCTCGCGATGTCCATGGCACCGAGAGTCGCCCAGACGACCAGTGTGACGTCGACAGGCAGGTAGTACGGCTCGAGATCGAAGATCTCGTACCCGGACGCCCAGATGAACGCGACGAGAGCGACGAGGGCGAGGAAAACGAAACGGCGTCGATCCCGCTTCCAGAGGACGACCGCTCCCCAGAGCGAGAGTGGTAGGAGCGCCCAGCCGATCCGCTCCGGAATCTGAGTCACGTAGCCGATAGCGTTCTCGGCGAACCGATCTGAAGACTGGAACTGCCAAACCTGGTACTGCGCCCCGGTGACATGCCGCCAGAACCTGGGCAGCGACTCCGGATCCCCCCAGTCGAAGAGAGGTTGCTCTCGCGAACGGATCGGCAGGTAGGCCAGGCAGCTCGCCCCTAACAGCCCGAAGCCCGTTCCGAGTCCGATCCAAGGGAGCCTGACCCTGGGGGGAACCGACCCAAGCCAGACGACCACCGCGAACAGAACGGCGGGGCCGAGAAACACGATCGACAGGTGATGCCCCGCCGACAATCCGACGACGTAGGCCAGGAGCAAGAACCTCCGAAGCGGTCCTGAACCCCGGCCCCCCGCCCACTGCCGATCCGGGGGCTCCCGGCCAGGGCCCGCCAGATTGATGCCCGTCCCCTCACGACGCACCGCCACGAGCAGCGAGGTCGCGAGACGCAGAACGATCACCACGACCAGGAGGTGAAGGCCGTAGACCTCGTTCGTCACCGCCTGGCTCCATGCGACCGCCGACGCCCCCAAGGCAAGCCCACCCACTCGGGGAATCCAATCGAAACGCCGACCGCTCTCGGGGCGGCCCACTCGTCCCGTACCGAGCGTGTCCAAGGGCGCCAACTCCCGGACCCACCCCACGAGGAGGAATGCCGCGAGGGCTACCGACAACGCGGACAGGCCCGAGAGGCACGCAAACAAGTGCCCGCCTGGCGCCATCCAGGCCGCGACTCGGCCGAGAAGCGAGTAGAGCGGATACCCGGTTGGATGAGCCACGCCGAGGCGAGCCGCGACACCTGCAAGCTCGCCACTGTCGATGATCCCGACATCGCGTTGCAGCGTCGCAAGGTAGAGGAGGAGGAGCGGCAGGCCGACGGAGGCCGCATCGAGGGCTCGTTGTCTACGCCAGGGCTGCACGTGACGGAGTCTACGACAGCTGGGCCTCCGCGTCGCCAGCCCAGCCCGGTCTCTCTCGACCTTCCGCCGGCAGGAGCGAACCGCCTCCTCCCGTCCTACTCGGTGCCTCGGGGCGCAATCGGCGTGCGGGCGCTGGTCCACTTCGCCAGAAAGGCCCGGTCAAATTGACACCTCGAAGGCGACGCGAGTATTCTCGGTGCCTTGAGTCGAGTTCGCTGGGCCTTGATGACAGGAGTGTGACCAAACCATGAGCGACGCGAGGCACGTGCACGTGATCGGCACGGGGACGATCGGTGAGCCCCTCATCGGACTTCTCGCCGACTTCCGGGAGCCCCTCGGAATCCAAACCGTCTCCTTCCACAAGAGAACGCCGCTGAGCACGGAGCGTGCAAAGGTCAAGAGCCTGATGGACCGAGGCGCTCTCCTCTGTACGGACCCGGAGGCGATCTCCAAGTTCGAGGATCAAGGGTTCAAGGTGAGCTGGGACGCAGAGGAAGCGATCAATCGTGCCTCCGTCGTCATCGACTGCACCCCGTCCGGCGTCGGACACGAGAACAAGAAGCGGTACTACGATCGCTTCACGCACAACACGCTGGGATTCATCGCGCAGGGAAGCGAGTTCGGCTTCGGCAAGATGTACGCCCGCGGAATCAACGACGACGCGCTGGACCACGAGAACGACAAGTTCGTCCACGTCGTCAGTTGCAACACTCACAACATCTCGGTGCTCGTCAAGACGCTCGCGATCACGAACGAGAACCCGGACAACCTCCTCGAGGCCAAGTTCGTGATGATGCGTCGTTCCAGCGATACCTCGCAGGACGGCGACTTCATCCCCGCACCGAAGGTCGGAAAGCACGACGATCCGCGGTTCGGAACGCACCACGCACGAGACGCCTGGCACCTCTTCCAGACGCTCGACTACGACCTCCCGCTCTACTCCTCGGCGATCAAGCTCAACACGCAGTTCATGCACTGCCTCTGGTTCAGCATGAAGCTGAAGGAGAAGATCTCCCTACCGACCGTCATCCAGCGTCTTCGTGAAAACCGTCGCATCGCAACGACGGAGAAGACTTCGGCCAACCAGATCTACTCATTCGGCCGCGACCACGGACACTACGGCAGAATCCTGTCCCAGACGGTGGTTCCGCTGAAGTCGCTCTCGATCGTCGGGGAGAATGAGGTGGTTGGCTTCGCCTACACGCCGCAGGACGGGAACCCGCTGCTCTCGTCCGTCGCAATCGCGTGCTGGTATCTGGACCCGAACGACATCGGCACACGGCTCGACTGCCTGCGCCCGTTCCTGTTCCACGAAATCTAGAGCGACCTGTCAATCCAAGCGAACGGCCCGCGATCCGAGAGGACCGCGGGCCGTTTCGATTCCTGCTCTGGAAGGAGCGAGCCTGGATCAGACGCCGAGATGCTGGTTGATCAGTCCCGCGATCTTCTCCTTGGACTGGAGGCCGGAGAACTGGTGAACGGGCTGTCCGCCCTTGAGGAACACGACGGTCGGGACCCCCATCACTCCGAACTTCTGCGCGACGGACGGGGCCTCCCCCACGTCGACCTTGGCCATGACGACCTTGCCGGCCATCTCGCCAGAGAGCTCCTCGATGATCGGCTCGAGCTTCTTGCACGGGCCGCACCAAGTGGCTCCGAAGTCCAGGACGACCGGGAGATCGGACTGGGCCACGACTTCTTCGTAGTTCTTATCGTTCACCTTGACCATGACGTCTCCTTCCAACCGTTTGATCTGCTTGCCCGAAGACTCGGGAACCGGACTGGTGGGTGGGATGCCACCCACCATCGTCGGGTAACGCGGACGAGCATCGGTACCCACGCTCGGGTACCGTGCTCCGCTGGACTACGGGGTCTAGAGGAACTGTACTCCTTGAGCGAGCGGGAGTTCATTCGACCAGTTGATCGTGTTCGTCTGCCGACGCATGTAGGCCTTCCAGGAATCGCTCCCCGCCTCGCGACCGCCTCCGGTCTCCTTCTCTCCGCCGAACGCGCCACCGATCTCCGCTCCGGAGGTGCCGATGTTGACGTTCGCGATCCCGCAGTCGCTGCCGCGGGCGGAGAGGAACTCCTCGGAGGCCTGGAGATTCCGCGTGAAGATCGCACTAGAGAGCCCCTGGGTGACCGCGTTGTGGTGGCCCATGGCTTCCTCCAGAGAGTCGACAGTGAAGACGTAGAGAAGTGGGCCGAACGTCTCTTCCTGAACGATCGCCATGTCCGGACGTCCGGTCGCAATGGTCGGCTCGCAGAAGTTGCCCGGACGGTCGAGACGGTTGCCTCCACAGAGGATCTCGCCGCCTTCCTTCTTCACCTCCGCGATCGCGTTCATCACGTCGTCCACCGCACGCGGAGTGATCAGCGGTCCCATCAGGGTGTCGCGGTCGAGCGGATCGCCGATCCGGATCGTTCCGTAGGCGCGGACCAACTTGTCCCGAACCTCGTCCGCGATCTTCCGGTGGAGGAACACGCGACGGGTCGAGGTGCAGCGCTGTCCCGCCGTACCCACTGCGCCGAAGAGGATGGCGCGGAGCGCGAGGTCGAGATCTGCGTCGTCCATCACGATGATGGCGTTGTTGCCGCCGAGTTCGAGGAGAGAACGCCCCAAACGCTCCGCGACGACCTGGCCGATCTTGCGTCCCATCTTGCAAGAACCGGTGGCCGAGATGAGCGGAAGACGACGGTCCGCGACCATCTTCTCTCCCACCGTAGCCGAGCCACCGACCGTGAGACAGAAGAGACCGCCGAGCCCTTCCGGCTCGATGACGCGGTTGACGATGTTCTGGACAGCGATGGCGCAGAGCGGGACGTCACGGGCCGGCTTCCAGAGCATCGTGTCTCCGCAGACGGCGGCGATCATCGCGTTCCAAGACCACACGGCGACCGGGAAGTTGAAGGCCGAAATGATTCCGATCGTACCGAGCGGATGCCACTGCTCGTACATCCGGTGTCCAGGGCGCTCGCTGTGCATCGTGTTGCCATAGAGCTGACGGGAGAGACCGACCGCGAAGTCGGCGATATCGATCATCTCCTGCACTTCGCCCTCGCCCTCGGTGAGGATCTTCCCCATCTCCAGGCTGACCAGCTTACCCAGCGGCTCCTTGTACTTGCGAAGCTCGTTCCCGACCTGGCGCACGATCTCGCCCCTGCGGGGAGCTGGGATCATCCGCCACTTCTCGAAGGCGCTCTGAGCAGCCTGAACCGCCGCCTCGTAGTCGTCGGTCCCCGCATTCTTGATCCGGGCGATCGGC
The DNA here is from genome assembly GCA_020633975.1 of Candidatus Eiseniibacteriota bacterium. Taxonomy (GTDB): domain Bacteria; phylum Eisenbacteria; class RBG-16-71-46; order CAIMUX01; family CAIMUX01; genus JACKCR01. The sequence goes on from JACKCR010000005.1 coordinate 384,905, forward strand.
TCTCCAGTCGCCGGGTTGACGCTCACGGTCTCTTCGCCGGAGGGGTTCTCGATCCATCCGTCCGCGTAGGCACCTGAGTTCACCTCGGCAATGCCGAGATCCTTGAGAAAGTCCATCATCTCCCTATCCTCCGGTCTCGTCGGGACGACGTTTGGCGACAATCCGGTGAGAATAGCGCTCGGGGGCGGCGGAATCCAGAGTGGCGGGAGAGGGGATTCATGACAACGCACCGAAAGAGAAGCTCCGGGAAGCTATCTGTCCGGCACCGCCTCGTACGCCGCTTGCTCCTGGCCTCCGCGGTGTTCTTCCTAGGATTACCCATGGTCCTCCTCCTCTCCCTCCGCTGGCTCCCACCACCGAGCTCAGCGCTGATGATCGAACGAAGGCTCTCCGGACACTCGCCCCAGATCACGTATGAGTGGGTGGATCTCGACCAGATCTCACCTCAAGCGGTGGTGGCGGTGGTCGCCGGAGAAGACCAGAAGTTCGCGCTACACCACGGCTTCGACAAGGAAGCGATCGAAAGTGCTCTGGAGGAGCACGAGGATGGAGGGCGTCTGCGCGGAGCGAGCACGATCAGCCAGCAGCTTGCGAAGAACCTATTCCTTTGGCCCGGACGGAACTACCTGAGGAAGGGACTCGAGGCCGTCTGGACCGTTGGTATCGAGCTGGTATGGCCGAAGCGGAGGATCATCGAGGTATACCTGAACGTCGTCGAGTTCGGCGAAGGCACCTTCGGGGTCGGGGCCGCCAGTCACAGGTACTTCGGGAAGCCCGCCGCTCAGCTCACCGCTTCCGAGGCGGCGCTTCTCGCCGCTGTGTTGCCAAACCCACACCGGATGCGCGTTTCAGCGCCGTCCCCCTACTTGCGGCAGCGTCAGTCGTGGATCCAGGAGCAGATGGTTCAGCTTGGCGGGCCGGCCTATCTCGACAGCCTAGACTGACCCTTTCGCCTGCCTCTGACGTGTCCCGTTCTCCAACGCCCCACTTCCAGAGAGAGTAGACACGACACGCGTTTGTGGTACGCTGCGCGGCAGGACTGGGCCGAACGCTCGTCCTCATTCTCGAGCTCGATTCGAGCAAGGTGACGGGCCCGCCACGCGAGAGGCCCCCTTCCCCAGAAAGCAGGAGTTCCCGTGACGCCGAATTCCAGTGATTCCTCGGCGAACAAGAGCACCCGGCGACGCCGGCCGCGCCGTTCCGGTAGACCTTCCGGAGCCCGGTCGGACGGACCGCAGCCCGAAGAGGGCAATCGCGCAGACGCGGACGCGGGAACGAGTGGCGCCGGAGGATCCGGGGGATCGGGGGCGTCTGGTGGCTCGGGCGGATCGGGGGGACAACGAGGCGGTGGCGGCGGCGGACAGACGAGAGGCTCCGGTGACCGCCGGCGCTCCCGGCGACGAAACGGCGGAGACCGGCCTCGAAGCGGACAAGGTGGCCCTGGCAGCGGAACGAGTGGACTCCACGGAAGTCGGGGCCCCAGGCCGAACCGAAGTGACAACCGCGGGCGGCCCCGCAACCAACAGAGCAGCGGCGGAAGAGGACGACCGGGCGGAGGACGCGGCGGTGGTGGTGGTCGCGGTCAGCGCCGTCGGGACCTCCTCGACAGCCTGAAGATGCTCCACCGAGGCGTGAGCGTCGATCCCTACGAGCGCCTCGTCCTGGAAACGACTCCGGATGCCTACTCCAACCGGGTCTTCGATCTCATCGCGCCGATCGGCAAGGGACAGCGGTGCCTGATCACGTCTCCCCCCAAAGCCGGAAAGACCATGCTCCTGATGGCGGTGGCGGAGGCCTTGATCAAGAACCACCCGGAAGTCGAGGTGATCTGCCTTCTCATCGACGAACGTCCGGAAGAGGTGACCTACTTCCGTCGCGGCGTTGCTTGTGAAGTCGTTGCCAGCTCGAACGACATGCACCCGAACGACCACGTCAAGACGGCAGAGGAAGCGGTAGTGCGTGTGGCAGAGGAGGTCAGTGCCGGTAAGGACGTCGTCCTGCTACTCGACTCGATCACGCGGCTTGCGCGCGCCTACAACCTCGTGAGCGACGGTACGGGGCGGACGCTGTCCGGCGGTATCGATGCGTCGACCATGTATGGGCCGCGCCGGATCTTCGGTGCTGCGCGGAAGATCGAGAACGGCGGAAGCCTCACCATCCTCGGCACGGCGCTAGTCGATACCGGTTCGCGAATGGACGAGGTGATCTTCCAAGAGTTCAAGGGCACGGGGAACACCGAGGTGATGTTGAACCGTCACCTCGCGGACAAGCGGATCTATCCCGCGATCGACATCCTCGCGAGCGGCAGTCGGAAAGAAGAGAAGCTCTACGCCTACGAAGAGGTGCGGGCGCTCCACACGCTTCGCCGCTTCCTGGCGGATCGTCGCCCCGAAGAAGCCATGCTCGGACTCATCAAGATGATGGACCGGTATCCGACGAACCGGGAGCTTCTCGAGGCGATCGTCGGCGGAGCCTAAGCGGCCTTGACGTCCTCGACGGACTTCGGGAGCGGGGCGTCGACCTCCTTCTCCCGACGAGCGCTCTCGCCCATCACGCATCCGCCCTGGAAGAAGACCGAGTCCTCGATCTTGAGCGACTGCGCGTGGATATCTCCCTCGACGTGCGAGCCGGAGAGCAGGACGACCTTTCCCTCAGCGTAGATGCGGCCCTTGACCCGCCCGGCTACGGTGACGTTCCGTCCTTCGACCTCGGCTTCGACCACCCCGCTGGCGCCGACTTGGACGTCGCCGTCCGCGCGGATGCTGCCTTCGATCCGTCCGTTGACGACGAGGTTCCCCGTCGTATGCACCTTGCCGGAAAGACCCGCCCCGGTGGCGACCTGCGTGGTCTCCTGCGACCCGGAGGGAGTGTTCCGGCCCTGCGGGCGTGCGGGGGCGGGAGCCTCGACCTTGGGGGTTTCCTTAGTGTTCCGGAACATGAGCGAGCATCCTCCTGATGACCTCGGACTTGGATTGGGGCCCCTGGAGAGGGTTATCGGCGAGAAATGGCCAAGCTTGAGCCATCTCGGGGACGGCCGACACGCTGCGCCGTGCGATCCGTCCATTTCCCCCATGCCTCGGCTCCCCTATGCTCCCCAGGATCCGACGGTAGCCGGAATCGACTCTGGCGACTGAATCTCCTGAATAGGCCGGGACCGCCTGGGTATGACTTCCCGGAGGTCTCAGGAAATGACCGCGACACTCTCGATCCCGATGAACCCAAGCTACGGACGAACCCAAGACATCCCCTTCGTCGTCACGGAACTGGACCGTGAGGAACGCGACCTCATCCTGCGTTGCCAGCGTGGTGAAAAGGCCGCTTTCGAGCCGATCGTGACCCGGTACATGCGGCGTGCTGCCGCCTTTGCCTTGGGATGGGTGGGCAACCGGGACGACGCTCTCGACCTATCGCAGGAGGCGTTCGCACGGGCATATCGGGCGATCCACCGCTTCGATGCCGATCGTCCGTTCTACCCTTGGTTCCACCGGATCCTCCGGAACCTCTGCATCAACCATATCGGCCGCTCGCGCTACAAGCGGGAGATCCCGCTGGAGGACGCGATCCCTGTCCGCAGCGGAACGTCGTCGCCGCAAGAGGACGCGGAGAGGTCCGAGCTTCGCAAGCTCGTCTGGGAGGGGATCGCACGCGTGTCGGAACAGGACCGCGAGATCCTGATCCTCCGGGAGTTCCAGGACCTGAGCTATACGGAAATCGCCGATGTCCTCGACATCCCCAAAGGAACGGTCATGAGCCGTCTTCACAACGCCCGCCGCCGACTCCGGGACCGGATCAACGAGATCTCGCGCGTCCCCCTGGCCGGGTCCGAGGAGGAGTGATGTCTCGGGATTGGAACGAGCTGATCAGCGCCTACTTGGACGGCGAGCTCGATCCCGCGGAACGGGAGGAGTTCGAGCAGAGGCTCGAAAGCGGTGACGTTTCACGGACGGAGTTCGAGGAGATGAAGGCAATGCGAGGACTGACGGGATCGGTTCAGTTGCGAGCGTTTCCGGACCATGAGTGGGATCGGTACTGGGCCAAGACCTACAACCGGATGGAAAGGAATCTCGGCTGGATCTTCCTCTCCCTCGGTGCCATCGTGCTGGTCTCCGCCGGTCTCTACGAGCTCCTCCGGGAGCTCGTTCTCGACGGGGCGAGTCCGTGGTGGCTGCGAGCCGCCACCGGCTCTGCGGCGCTCGGAATGGGCGTCCTCTTCGTTTCCGTGCTGCGCGAACGCCTCTTCGTTCGCAAGACCGATCCGTACAGGGGGATCGAGCGATGATCCTGGTGACGACGAACGACGTGGCGGGGCGGGAGATCACCGAAGTTCTCGGCCTCGTCCGCGGAAGCACGATTCGAGCTCGACACATCGGGCGCGACATCCTGGCACGGATGCGCGGCATCGTCGGCGGAGAAGTCTCGGAGTACACGAAGCTCATGGGCGAGAGTCGGGAGCAGGCACTCGACCGCCTCGTGCAGGAAGCCCGAGAGTTGGGTGCCGACGCGGTCGTCGGACTGAGGTTCACCACCTCCGAGGTCATGGATAGCGCTGCCGAAATCTTGGTCTACGGCACCGCGGTCAAGCTTCGCTGACCAAGGCACGACACCTCCCTCCCACCTCGGGCATCTCTTCCTCGGATCGGGACAAGCTGCTGGGCGGACGGGAACGGGAGGTCGGCGATCGCCGGACACGACAAGAAGAAGCGAAAGGTCGAGCTGGCCAGCGTACGCCGGGCGTTCGTCACCCTGATCTGGCCGCGCCGGGGCCTTCTCTTCCTGGGTCTCCTCCTCATTCTGATCAACAGGCTCGCCGGGCTCGTCCTTCCCGGAGCGACGAAGATCCTGATCGACGATGTCATCGGGCATCAGAACCGTACGCTGCTCCGAACCCTCCTTCTCGCGGTCGGCGGCGCGGTCACCCTTCAGGCCATTACGAGCTTTCTCCTCACCCGTCTCCTCAGCGTGCAGGCCCACGGACTCATCCGTGACCTTCGCGTGCGCGTGCAAGAGCAGGTGATCCGCCTCCCCCTCCGCTACTTCGACGACACGCAGACGGGAGCGATCGTCTCGCGCGTCATGAACGACGTGGAGGGAGTTCGCAACCTGATCGGCACTGGACTTGTCCAACTCATCGGAGGAATCCTCACGGCGATCGTCGCGGGGGTTCTACTCGTCCGCCTCGATCCGCTCCTCACCCTGATCGCAATCGCTCCGCTCGCGGTCTTCGGAGTGGTCTCCTTGCGGGCATTCGGGTTCATCCGTCCGATCTTTCGGGAGCGCGGCGCGATCCAAGCGGAAGTGACCGGGAGGCTCACGGAGACTCTAGGCGGCATCCGCGTCGTCCGGGGCTTCCACGCCGAAGACGCGGAACGGAACGCGTTCCGGTCCGGCGCAGAGCGCCTCTTCCAGAACGTGAAGCGTTCACTCACCGCCACGAGCTTGGTCACGAGCAGCGCCACCCTCCTCATGGGGATCACGAGCGTGATCATCATGGCGGCAGGCGCGCAGCGGATCCTCTCCGGCGGGATGACCGTTGGCGACTTCTTCGCGTTCACGCTCTACCTCGGCTTCCTCGTGGCTCCAATCGTCCAGATGAGCAACATCGGCACCCAGATCACGGAGGCGTTCGCAGGGCTCGATCGTATGGACGAGATCCTTGGCATGGACCGGGAAGGCGAGGAATCTAGTCGTACGAACGTGCTGGAGACCGTTCGCGGCGACGTCGAGTTTCGCCGCGTATCCTTCGGATACGAGGAGGGCGTCGACGTTCTTCGGGAAGTCGACTTCGTCGCTCCGGCCGGAACCGTCACCGCGCTGGTCGGTAGCTCGGGATCCGGGAAGACGACTCTTGCATCGCTCGCGGCGTCCTTCATCACCCCGCGAGATGGCGTCGTTGCGATCGACGGCATCGACCTGTCCACGATCGCGCTCGACAGCTACCGGAGATACTTGGCCGTGGTCCTCCAGGACGAGTTTCTCTTCGAGGGAACGATCCGGGACAACATCCTGTTCGCCCGTGCGGATGCAGACGAGGCAGCACTCGAGACCGCCGTCCGCGCCGCTCATGTCCACGAGTTCACCGATCGGTTCGAGAAGGGACTCGACACCGTGATCGGTGAGCGGGGCGTCAAGCTCTCCGGGGGGCAACGCCAGAGAGTTGCCATCGCGCGTGCGCTCATTGCCGATCCTCGGATCCTCATCCTAGATGAAGCGACCTCGTCTCTCGACACCGAGAGCGAAGCGTTCATCCAGGACAGCCTCTCCCGACTCCTCCAAGGTCGCACCACCTTCGTGATCGCTCACCGGCTCAGCACTATCCGCCGTGCGGATCAGATCCTGGTGCTCGAGGACGGCCGCATCGTCGAACGAGGCACCCACGAGGAGCTCATCGCGGCCGAGGGGCGGTATCACCAGCTCTACACCTACCAGGCGCGGATCTAGCGGCCCACTCCCGGAACCCGCACGAGACGGCCTCCTCCGCTCGTGCACTGCGTATCATGCAATCCCACCCAGCCCTTCGCGCGCTCCGCTGCTCGTGCTAGTCTTCTTGCGGCCTCGTGCGTTTCGCCTCCAACCGGTCCGTCTCCGTGAAGGGAGTTCGATGCGCCTCCTCGATCCGTCCAAGAAACAGATCTGCTCCTGTCTTTCGCTCCTCTGCCTCCAGCTCTCGGTGCTCGCCTCGTCAACACCTGCGACAGCCGGCGACACGGAACCCGTTCGCAGCGGGCCCCACGCCGTTCAGCTCGCCGTGGGCCCATGGTCGTTGGTGGACCAGGACCTGAGGGACGCACTCGGCACCGGAATCGCAATCGAGTTCGCCTACGCGGCGAAGCTCCGCGCCGATCGTGGTCCCTGGCTCGACGTCTCTTTGGGCTACCAAAAGAGTTCGGGCCCGCTGCTCGATCGCGATCCGACATTCGAACTCGACGATTCGGAGCTAACCGTGGTCCCGTTCTCCATCGGAATCCGCGGACTCCTAGCTCCCGACTGGGAGACGGCGCCTGTCCGAATCTACGCGGGCGTGGGCGTTACGTGGGCCGGCACCCGTTGGTCCACGCACTTCAAGGACCCGGAAACCAACAGCACGTTCGGAGGCTACGTCGAGCTCCGGCCTGAAGTTCGGATCGGCGAACGTGTGCATCTCTTGCTCCGGCAACGCCTGTTGCTTCTGGCGGACAACCGGTTCGACGACTCGTCGATGGAGCTGAACGCAAGCGGGCTCGTTCTCTCCGCGGGAATCCGCTACGACATCTGGGGAGGTGAGTGATGAGATCGACTATGAGCCTCTTCAACCTGGTAGCCGCATTCGCAGCTTCTCTCACCGCACTACTTCTCTCTGCGCACAGCGCGGTCTCGATGTGCGTCCCCTTCCCCTGCGACGAGTGCTGGGTCCTCAACTCGGGTCAGTTGAACCTGGTCGTGATGGACCGTGACGCGGGCGTGGTCCGCCTCGTTCCCAACATCCGGTTCGTCGGCGAGTCCCCGATCATCGCACTCGTCGTCCCTACGCCGAAGGTGCCTGCGCTCTTCGAAGCGCCGAGCAGGATCTGGACCGACGCGTCCGCACTCACGGCGCCGTCGGACCAATCCTTCCGGAGTGGGACGTTCGGCTGCACCGGCGAGGAGGCAATCCCCGTCTATTCGCCGGAGGCTGATGGTAACGGTGTGGTGATACTGGCCGAGCAGACGGTGGGAGGGTTCACGGCCACGACGATCCGGGCAGACGATCCCGGTGCACTGTTCCGTTGGCTCGACGACGAAGGGTTCGCCATCGACTCTTCCGAGACGGCTCGACTCAGCCCACTCATCGACGACGGCTGGGTGTTCACCGCAATGAAGAGCGACTCGACGCTCGTCATGCCGCTCGGTGGCTGGGATGCGAACGTCAATCCAATCGAGTTCCAGTGGCCGGGAGACGTAGTCGAGGTGCCACTCGGTGTACTGCAGATCAACGCACAGAGCCGGCTGCCGATGACGTTCTTCGTCGTCGACGAGCACCGCTCGAAGCTAGCGGACTTCTCTACGTCCTACGCCAACAGGATCTCCAGGTCCGAAGCAACGGCGATCCACGACCTCTACCCCGGATTCCAGGGCTACCTCGAGGAAGGAGACTTCCTCACTCGCCTCGACAAGACGTTCTTCGCGGGCGACCCGATGAGCGGGAAGTATTCGATCGAGTGGGCGGCGTCGGACGAGGAGTTCCGGCGCGGTGGCACGAACAGCTGGGTCTTCCGGTCGGGTTGGAACGAGAGCTGGCTCGCGTGGGTGCTCGTGTTCTCGGGGATTCTCGCGGCGTTCCGGTGGGGGTTGGGGCTTGCTGCGCGGCGCGTCAGGAGCCTCGTTCGTCCTCGATGATCTCGAACTCGGCGGGCTCCGCTTGACGGCGACGCCCGCCAGAACCGCTTCGAGTCCGCTGCCGACTCGTGTTCTTCTGAGCCCCGAGGAACGGCCGAAGCAACCGCCTCAGGATCGAGTTCGCCGCGAGTGCGATGACGAAGAGGGCTAGGATTCTGAAGATCATCTCAGCTCCATGAACGTTCTGTGGGGCGCCGCATCCCTCCGCGCCACCCGTCACCAGACTGAAGGCCGACAGTGACCGTACACCGAATCTGGCCAGAGATTCGAACCTGATTGTTCCATCCCGACCTCGGCCGACTCAGGCACCTCGCCAGACTCGGCCCCGCGCCTCGACTTGATCCTCGCTCGACTTGATCCTCGGCCGACTTGATCCTCGCTCGGCTCGGTCCCCGCTCGGCTCGGCTTCCGCGGGGCTCGGCTTCCGCGGGGCGCGTCTCGCAGGAAAACGAAGACGCCGCCTCGATCTCTCGGGGCGGCGCCTCAAGTGTACGCTTTTCGAGATCTGGGCTAGCGGGACTTGACCATGAGCCCCTTGGCACTGACGACTCCGGACTCGAGCCGGTAGAAGTAGACGCCAGCCGGTACGGAGGTCCCGAATCCGTCCGTCCCATCCCAACGGATCTCGGACTCGCCTGCCGACAGCTCTACGTCACGCATCCGGCGCACCTCGCGACCATCCGCGGTGAAGATACCGATGTCGCCGCGAGTGGCTTCGCTGAGGCGGAAGCGGATCGAAGTTCCGGCGTCGAACGGGTTCGGCTGAGCAAAGCTCGCCACGGTCGACGGGTTCGAGAACCCTTCCGGGGTGCTCGAAGGGAATCCGTCCTCGCCCTGGAAGACGCTGTAGCCGCACTTCCGGAAGATGCTCGGGTTGTTCGTGGAGAAGTAGTCCATCTGGATGGAGCCAGCGCCGTCGCTGCCCGGGAAGAAGTCGACCCGGATCGTGTCCGTGAACCCTGCGGCGATCGGGACGGTCGCCTCGGAGAAGTAGCAGATTCCGGTCGAGGTCTGGCAGAACTGGCTGAACCAACCGCCCGGAACGTCGAGCGTGGGCGTGATGTGAACGGAATCGTCGAACGCCGTCGCGTTCGTGACCGGCGTGAAGAACTCGACGATCGACGTACCGGGGTCCGTGAAGGCAGTGTTCTCCGTGCAGTCCACCTCTAGGTTCGCGACGATCTCCGGAACGCCGTTGAACAGCGTGTACGTGCAGAAACGACGCACCGTCGGATCATCTGCGAGACGAAGTTCGAGCTGGATGTAGCCAACGCCCGGGTTGTTCGTATCGGGGAAGAAGTCCATGCGGAGAACGTCGGGATCGAAGCTCTGGTCGACGAAGATCCGCACGTTGTCGAAGTAGCAAATGCCAGAGGACACCTGGCAGACCTGCCAGAACCAGCCGGCGGGCAGGACTGCGTTCACGATGACGTCGACGGAATCTCCGCTCGAGGAATTGACCATCGTGGGGAACTCATGGACGAACTCGCCGAGCGCGATCTCGGCCCACGGATCGGGGCACTGGAACTCCGAGAAGTTGGCGCGGGCCGTCCCGAAGGCCGATGCAGTGAGGACGGTCGCAAACGCGAACAAGATGCCGAGTTGGCGGAAACGCATGCTGAACTCCCCCTGGGATTCATGGTGCGGTGAGTGGGAACGGGGGCGGAGTGCCCTCCGAAACTGCGACTACGAGTATACCGGCGGAGGGCGTCCCGGGACAATCGAGGTGTGCGGCGAACCGGAATCCGGACCAAAGCCTCGCCGATCCGGCTGCCAACAGCCCTAGAAGGAGGGGCCGCGCCGAGCTGGCCGCGCCGAGCGGCCCCCGCCAGCCCAGTGTCGATGAGGCTGGAGCGACCGGGCGGAAGACCTCACCGGCGGTCACAAACCCTCGCCAATCGGCTACCACTCGTTGGGAAGGTCAGCCGACCGATACGGACCGCCTGTTCTGACGACCTATCGATCTGGAATCCGAACGGGCGATTGCCACAAGCCGGCCTGGAACGGAAGCCGACGTATCCGAAATCGGGTACACTCCCGGCTCGGGTCCGCCCTCGTCATCGCCCTCGATGGGAGCGAGGCGAGGTTCGACGACCGAACCGCGCGTCGCGGGGCGGGTCCCGTGCAGCCACTTGGAATCGCCGCATCTTCGAGAGGAGACTCCGACATGTCCTTTCCTGCGCTTTCGCGCCGTGGTCGACTGCTCTTCGGCCTCGCCGCGGGCATCGTGCTGACTCTCGGCTCCACCCTCGTCCGCCCCGCGATGGCGGAGGGAGACGGCAGCGCATCGATGGCTCCGGACTTCACGGCCGAGGGACTCGATGGCAAGACCTACACCCTTTCGGAACTCCTCAAGGAAGGTCCGGTCTACCTCGATTTCTGGACGACGTGGTGCAAGCCCTGCCAGCAGGCCCTGCCCAAGTTGGACGAACTCCACAGCAAGTACGAGAAGGCCGGCTTCACTCTTCTCACCGTCGCGAGTGACGACCAGAAGACCATCGCGAAGGTGAAGCCACACGTGAAGTCCCGTGGCTGGAAGTTCCCGGTGATCCTCGACTCCAAGCGCGAACTCGGAAACAAGTTCAGCGTCCGCGCCTACCCCACGTCCTACCTGATCGGCCAGGATGGCAAGGTCGTGTCGATGCACCAAGGGTATCGCCCCGGTGACGAGAAGGTCCTGGAAGAGGAGCTTCTGTCGTTGCTGCCCGCGGATGCCGTCAAGGCCGCTATGGAGAGCGAGGGAGGTTCGCATTGACCCGGTGCCTGGCTCTCCCCGCCTGCGCCGCACTCCTCGCAATCAGCACCCACGTCGCCGAGGCCCAGTTTGGCCTCGGCGATGCTACGCAGATCCAAGCGGCGAACCAGTTCGAGTTCTACTACGACACAGACGTCGATGAATCCGTACTCGACGATCGTCTCGACGTGAGCGCGTCCCGCGGAGCCTTCACCGTCGGTGTCACCTTCCTCAGCCACTCCCCCTCCGATCCGAACGTCCTCGATCAGAACGGCTTCGGACCACAGGTCCAAGGCATTCGGAAGCGGTGGTTCGAGGTGGATGGAAGCGACGTGCGCGCCCGCGTCGGAGACGTCTACGCGACGTTCGGCCGAGGGCTCGCGCTGCAGATCTTCGAGGACCAGACCGTCGACTTCGACAACGTCCTGGACGGATTCTACGGATCGATTTCGCACGGCGCGTTCGACCTCGAAGTGATCGGAGGTTCGAACTCGATCGGAGAACCGTTCCAGACGCTGAAAGGCGCTCAGGGAACGGTGGCGATACCGGGCGGATTCACGTTCGGATTGGAAGGCGTCCTCGTCGATCCGCTGGACACGGGAGCTGGTGATCCTCTCGGGAGTGACCGATTGGGTGGCGCGTTCCTCGGTGGCCCTCTGGGTGACTACGTCGACACCTACGGAGAGTATGTGGTCCGCCGCTACGATCCGCTGCAGGACGACGACGAAGGGCTGGCCGACGGACATGGCGCATACGCGAATGTGACCCTGTACCTCGGCCGCCTTCAGATCCTGACCGAGTACAAGGACTTCCTCCGCTACGTCACCGAGAACATCAACCCGCCGACTGCGTTCAGGTCCCACACCTCGACGTTGCTCAATCGAGGCAGCCACATCGCGGCCCTTCGCTTCGACGACGAGCGTGGTGGTTTTGGCGAGGCGACTCTGTCGTTGACTGACCAGACGCGATTGGTAGGAAGCTGGACCAAGACAGAGGCGAGACACGGCTACTACCCAGCTACGGAAGCGTACGGGGAGATCGAACAGTGGTTCGGCCACTCCGAGATCATCTTCCGCATGGCGGAGACCGAGGAGATCATTCGGGAGGGTTCGTCGGACATCTTCTTCGAGCGGATCACCCACTCGGGAACCATCGTCCAGCCTCTATCGGAGTACCTGAGCCTCGACGTGACCGTAGAGACGCAGGGAGTCCAGGAGTCGAACCGGGACACTCAGTCCTACCAGTTCCCGCTGGAGTACCGTGACAACATCGTTTCCGCTACGCTCAACAAAGCTCCGAACATGTCGTGGGGCCTCACCTACGAATGGTCGGACAGCCCCAAGGAAGTAGACGATGCCTGGCTCTGGGCCGATTGGAACGTCCAAGTCGGAAGCCGTCATCAACTCAGCCTCGGGGCAGGCAAACTTCGCGGCGGCCAGCTCTGTTCCGGGGGGGTCTGCAAGCTCGTCCAGCCGTTCGAGGGGGTGAAACTTGAGTTCCTCACTACGTTCTAAGACGCGGACCTCCCTGCTTCTCGGGCTCACCGGAGTCGTCGGTGCTCTCGGCGTGTTCGGCCTCGCGGGGTGCAAGGACGAGATCGATCCTCCCACCTTGGGGACGATCAACATCAACTTCGCAGGCAACGCCGCAGGCGCCTTCGAAGAGGGCGTCCTCTACCTCAATGGCGATCCACTCGAAACGGTCACCGCGGCGACGTCTACGCGTCGGTATGCGCCCGGCGTCTACACATTCCGATACGACAAGGAGTGCACCGACGTCTCGCCTTCGCCCGAGGTCGTCGTCGATCTCGCAGCGGGAGACGACGTCACGATCGATTGGTACGTCGCCGTCCAGGGAGGCCTCGAGATCACGTCGTCGATCCCAGGAGCCAATATCTTCATCAACGGCGAGGATTCGGGACTGACGACGCCGACGACACTCGAGTGTCTGGACCCAATGACGATGACCGTTCGGGTCGACCTCTTCGGGGCGATGACCGAGGGAGCTGCGGAGCAGACGGTCGAGATCGGCCCGGGACTGGCGCGGACGAACTTTGCGCTTTCGCCCCTGCCGCAGAAGCGTGGTGCACTCATGGAGGTGCTCACCGCCACGGAGTGTCCGAACTGTCTCCCCGTGGACCTCGCAGCCGAGACGTTGTGGGAGAGCCCCGAACTCGTTGAGGCTGGGGTAACCACCCTGCAGGTCCATCACCCGTGGGCGCAAGGAATCGATCCGTATCACACTCAGGAGACGTGGGATCGGAACTCGTTCTACGGCGCGGGAGATGGAAGCGCAGGCCACCCGATCCGCTACACGAATGGGATCGTCCGCGTCCAAGGTGCCGGCGACGGAGACGAGGATCGGATCGCTACCGACATGGAGGCGGAAGTCGGCCAGTTCCTCGAGGAGGACGCGCTCTTCTCTATCCACTGGAGGGACATCACGCGTACTCCAGGGGACAAGGTCGTGGGCCACGCTCGGATCTTCGTGACCGACGACGTCGAGAATCCGGACATCACCGAGGTTCTCGGAATGGTCTACAAGGACCAGCTGCAGACTCGAGTCCGCATCCACCAGAACGCGCTCGAGACGTTCTATCGCGTCGTGCGGAAGATCGAGAGTGCGGGGACGTGCTCCGACCTCGGCCTTCTCCATCGAGGCGACTTCGCTGATGTTGAGTTCGAGTTCGACATCTCCTGGGACACGGCTTGGTCCGAGGACCTGATGGGCGCGGTCATCCTCGTCCAGGAAACGGCGTGGCAGCAGGGCTCGCGGGAAGTGTTCAACGTGAGGCACATCACGGTCGAGTAGCGAGCCCGCACTGTAGATGAATCAAGGCCGGCTCTCCCCCACGCAATGAGGGGGAGCCGGCCCTTCTCTTTGGTCTCGATTGGGCTGGAGGCGGCTCGCTAGGTTTCGCCACTATCCGCTACGCGTCGGCCGAATCGCCAGCCCCAGCTACTTCACCATTTTCATCGACGCCAACACCGACTCCGCGTTGCGGAAGCCGAAGAACCGCTCCTGCTCGTCTCCCTTCGAGTCGATGAACACGACGGTGGGAAGACCGGTGATTCCGTACTCCGCGTACTTGGCTTTCGACCAGTCGCTCTTCTCGGTGAAGTCCATCTTGATCGCGACGAACCGATCGGCCTCCGCTTGGACGGTGGGATCGACCCAAGTCTGGTGGTCGAGTTCCTTGCAGGCTCCGCACCAATCGGCGTAGAAGTCGATGACGACTGGCTTTCCCTCGGCGATTGCGGTCGCGAGGGCAGCTTCGTCCTCGTTGATCACCCAGTCGAGACCGGGATGCGCGGACGCCACCGCCCCGCCTGCCCCGCCACCCGCTGCCGCGAGTTGGAAGCCGGCAAGGCCGGCAAACCCGGCGAGCAGAGCGAACCCTCCGCAGATGACCATGGCGATTCCGAGACCCTTTCGGAAGAGGAGCCCATGTTCCGCGTGCTCGGGCACCGGTCGGAATGCTCCATAGAACGTTCCGGCAATGAGCACGAGAAGGCCGAGCGCCATCCAGGTGAGATCCTGCCCGATCAGGGTGCGGACGTAGTAGATGCCCATCGCGATCAGGATGACGCCGAAGACGTGCTTCACCGTGTCCATCCACTGGCCGGCCTGGGGCAGCGCGCTGAGAGCACCGGCAAAGGTGCCGATGATGATGAAGAGGAGACCGAGGCCGCAGGCGAACGTGAAGAGCAGGAAGAATCCGTAGACCGGAGAGCAGTACTTCGCCACTCCGGTGAGGAGCACGACCAGGACCGGACCCACGCAGGGCGACGCCACGATTCCGGTGACCATGCCCATGAAGATGGCCCCGATCACGCCCGTGCGAGGTCCGGACTGGAGCTTCGACTGCACGCCCGAAGGAACGGCGAGGTCGAACGCGCCGAGCATCGACGCGCCCATGGCAAAGAAGACGAGCCCGACTACGACGAGAACGGGTGTCGACTGCATCGCGCTCCCGAACAACCCTCCCGTGAGTGAAGCGATGAGTCCCAGCGACGAGTACATGAGCGCAATGCCGAGGACGAAGAAGAGGGAGAGGAAGAACCCGCCGAGCTTCCCCTTCGCGCTGCCGCCGATGTAGCTGATCGTGATCGGAATCATCGGGTAGACGCACGGCGTGAAGCTGGTCAGAACGCCGCCGATGAAGACGATGAGGAAGGCGAAGAACGATCCCGTCGCGAGCGCGTGCTCGAGCTTGCTCGCGAGATCCGTCCCTTCCGGGACCTCGGCCTGCTGGATCCACTCCTCGTCAGAGCCATCCTCCGAAGCGGACTCGCCGCCGCCCGATGCTGCTCCGCCGGGCGCGCCACTCGGCATCGCAGCGAAGACCGCCTCGTTCGTGGAGTTCACTCTCGTCCCGCCGACTTCGAACTCGACCTTCACCGTCTTCTCGTCGGGCGCGTAGCAGACGAAGACTGGTTCCTCCATGCAGGCTTGGTATCCAGCCAGCACGTCGATCGAGAGCGGGCCTTTGGGCGCGTCGGAGTTCAGCGTGATCGGAACGAACACGGTCGTCTTGCCCTGGAAGACGGGCTCCTCCGCATACTCGATGGTGCTGGGCAGCAAGGGAGCGCCCAACGTGGCCGGAGTTCCCTCCGGAAGCTCCACATAGAAGAAGTCGTTGAGCTGGACGTGCGACTGGTCCGGGATCTGGTAGACGACGGCGAGATGGCCGGTCTTCCCCGGATCGAGGGCCTCGTGGGAGAGCAGAACGCGGACCGGGACATCCACGGAAGTCGGCGTGTCGCCACCGAAACCGACGAACGCGTCGTCCCCTGGAGCGGCCATGGTGGCAGCGCCGACGAGGAGGGCCAGGCAGGCGAGCCAGAGAGCGAGGGCCCGGGGCCTTCCGTGGGTCACGATTCCGGGGGCTTCAGCGAGTCGGATCATCTTCGTCCTGTCTCCTATCGAAGGCTTCGCAGAGGCGGAACGCCTCTCGGACGTCCTGGAACGGGAACGAACCTCGAGATCCGCTCCCGGCGTTCGGAACGCCCCGTCGCGGCTGTTCCGAAGGGGCAAGTATATCTACTGGCGTCGGTTCGTTCATGCTACATCGGGTGACGGAATCTCCAGGGGTTCCGGACGAAGATCGGTCCACACGATTGCGTGATCCGATGCCGGTTGGCCCGGTGCCACCTCGGCAGTGGCCGTACGAGGCGCTCCCGCCGCCCCGAATCCGCTCGTCACGACCCAATCGAGGCGCATCTGGATGAACCTCGAGCCAAGCCCAAAGGTCCGGGAGATGTAGTCCCGGAGTAGCCGAGGGAGGATCTCGAGGTCCTCAGCGGAACCAAGCAGGGTTTCCGCGGTCGCCGCCCCATCGGTGTGGCTGCGGTAGTCGTATCCTGCACGGTCCAGAACGTCGAACAAGGGTTCGTAGCCGAAGGGCTCGCAGAGCTGGCGATCCAAGATCTCCGGTCGCGTCCGAACGATCCTCAGGAACTCGCGAAGCGTGTTGGGCAGCCCGCCCCGACGGAAGGTGTTGGTATTGAAGTCCCCCGTGAGGACGACTGGGAGGAGTTCCCCTGGAGCCGTCCCGGAACCCCGCGCATCCTCGAGGGCACGAAGCGCCGCCTTCAGCTGCTCGCCGCGACAGGCCGGGACGTTCCGCACTTCGAGATGCGTGGTCGCGGCCACGACCTCGCGCCCGTGCCAGTTGATCCGCGCGGACAGCACCTGGCGGGTTCCATAGCGTTTCTCGACCGGGTAGTCGAAGTAGTCCCAGCAGTGCGGGAGCTCCGCGACGTCCGCCGCGATCACCGGGTGCCGACTGAGGACAGCGAGTCCGTGGAGCCCGCGTTCGTTCTCCCCGGGCACGAGCGCGTCCGGGCCTGGGCCCTTGGTGCACTCGAGATAACTCGGCACATAGACGAGATGGCAGCCGAGCGTGCGCGCGAGGTCAGCCCCCACGTCGGCGTTGGAGCCGGACCGGGCCATCCCAACGTCCACTTCGTTGAGACAGTAGAGGTCGGCGGAAGCGAGTTCGGGATCGTCGGCAAGGCGGGATCGGATCCTGTCGAGCTGGAGTCCCTTCTCGATGTTCCACTGGACGACCCGGAGAGGACGCGCCTCGGTATCGGGCCCAGTATCGGTCCCGGTCCCGGTCCCGGCGCCGGGACCAGGACCCGGAACTGCCCGGATCGGCCAGTCGCTGCGGATCGAAGGGGTTCGGAGAAGGGCGAGCAGATCCGCGCCGTGACGCCGGAAGTACTCGGACTGCTCGAACTCCTCCCGCGTGGAACACGCGAGGGCCGCATCCCGAAAGGCGCCGTACTCCACTCCCTCCCACATCATTCCCATGGGCGGGAGGATAGGGCATTCCGAACAGGGAGCAACTTCCGCTGTCGCGTCGCGATAAGGTATGGCGCCTCTCGACACGAGGGGGCGGAGCCCCGAAAGGAGACCTACGCGTGAGCCGACACAGATACGCCACCATCCACCGACGCACCTCCTACCTGTACCGAACCTCCCGGATTGCGGGCTGGATCGGTGCGACCGTTCTGTGTGTCGCCGCGGCAGGGTGCAGTGGTCGAGACAAGGTGACCGAGCCCGGCGGTGGGGGTGGCGGTGGCGGTGGCGGCGGCGGACAGTCGGCGCTTCCTGCGGAGCAGGTCGCGCTCTTGGGCGACGTCTTTCGCGCGGGTTGGTCGATCCAGGATGCGGTGCGGGACTCCAACGAGTTCCTCGCCCAGGCCGCGTTCATTGCAGGAGAGCTGTTCGGTACGCTCACCCAAGTCGGGAACACCGAGCAGTTCGAGTATCAGAACCAGCCGAACGACCGGCTCCGCATCGTGTTCTCGAACGGCGAGACGGTCGAGATCGTGGCGACGACGTTCCAGGGTGACGTCAACTCCGACTGGGAGACGTTTCTCAGCGCCCACTCGCTGGCATACACGATCGCATCCTCTGTCTGGAACCTCCAAATCACGAGTGAGAGGATCCCGCAGGACTCGTTCCAGAAGAACGTGAGCCAGACCGTGCAGGGCACTGTCTTGGAAGACGGCGTGACCTGGAACGTCCAGGGCACGGTGACCGGAACGGAGATCTTCGTCTTCTCCGAGTCGTCGACGACCACGCACGACAGCTACACCATCGCGGGATCGTTCGGCCAGGGCACCGCCCAGATCAGCGTGTCCCAGTTCCAAGACTACAAGAACGACTTCTTCTCCGGCTCCGGCAACACTTTCATCGAGAAGAGTGACACCATCGCATCGAGCGGCACGGACGGAACCACGTCGATCGCGTTCGGAGAGGTGGTCTACTCCTGGTCCGACACGGAAGATCGCGATCCGATCTACCAGGCCGAAGGCGCCATTTCTCGAAACGGCGCATCCCTCGGGACGCTCGTCACGAACAGTGCGAGCGGCGAGGTCGGCATCCTGCTCGGGACCGGAGAGAGCGTCGCGTTCTGATGTCCGAAGCGCTCGGTCGGACCTGAGCACTGAGGCACCAGGGCCTGGCCGCCCGGCCGCCTGGCGATGTGGACACTGGCGCCTCGGCCGCCTGAACGCCTTGCGACGTGGACGCTAGTGCCTCGGCTACATCGATTGGCCCGTCGGGCGGAGCAAAGGGGGGGGCTGCCCTCGCGGCAGCCGGAACAGGTAGACTCTCGCGTTCGTGAGTCGTGGCCGACGCGGTCCCAATGGACCTCCGAGGTCCACTTCCCGCCCCGAGAGGAGCCTCCTGTAACGTGACCGACACGCGCCCAGACCACCGACGGTCCTATCGATACTACGACCTCGTCATGGCCGCATTCGTCGCGGTCTACCTCTGCTCGAACCTCATCGGTCCGGCCAAGGCTGCACAGGTCACCCTCCCAGGAATCGGGCCGGTTACGTTCGGAGCCGGCGTCCTCTTCTTCCCGATCAGCTACGTCTTCGGCGACATCCTGACCGAAGTCTACGGGTACGCGCGTGCCCGTCGCGTGATCTGGACCGGCTTCGCGGCCATGGCGTTTGCGTCGATCATGGCGGCCACGGTTGTCGCGCTCCCTCCCGCGCCCACCTGGCAGAACCAGGGTGCGTACGAGATCGCCTTCGGCAACACTTGGCGGATCGTCGGAGCGTCTCTCTTGGCCTTCTTCTGCGGCGAGTTCGTGAACTCGTTCGTCCTCGCGAAGATGAAGGTGAAGATGGAAGGTCGGCAGCTCTGGATGCGAACCATAGGGTCGACGATCTTCGGCGAGGCGGTGGACTCCATGCTCTTCTACCCGCTTGCGTTCTACGGAGCCGGCCTCATTCCCAACGAGCTGCTCCCGACGATCATGCTCTCTCAGTTCCTCGGGAAGGTCGGAGTCGAGGTTCTCTTCACTCCGGTGACCTACTGGATCGTTGCGAAGCTCAAGAAGGCGGAGCACGAGGACTTCTACGACCGGGCGACCGACTTCACACCGTTCTCCCTGGAGACGTAGATAGGCGCCCTAGGTCGGCCGTTCCGTGCAGGCACACGGTTCGCCTCAGCCGGAGACCTCGGCGAGATACCTTCGGGCTTCCAGGAGTTCGGGAAGCCCTGGGTCCGCGTCCTTCCAGAGCCGCAGGAACCGCTCGTACTCTTCGGCGGCAGCAGCAGAGTCCCCCTTCTTCGCGAGAAGCTGAGCGCTTTCGAAGACGTACCGCGGCTCGAAGAGGGAGTGGAACCGAACCTCAGGCCCCGGAGTGTTGGCTCTTCGGTACGCTTCGACGGCCCCGTCGAGATCGCCGCGTGCGGCACGAACACGCGCTTCCCAATCCCGCGAAGGGGCCATGTTCGCGAAGAGCGCTCCAATGAGACCGACCTGGGAGTTCGTGAACGACGCCGGGCGCTCCGGTGTGCCCGCACGGAACGCCGCTTCCGCCAGGTCGACGTTCCCCTTCGCGAGTTCGGTTTCCCCGCGGAGCCAGTCCATGCCCCATGGCACGAGTGGATGCGGACCGAGCTCCTCGAGCCGCCCGAGCACGGACTCCGCCGCCTCGATGTGGTCTCGACGTGCCTCCGCAGTCCCCTCCAGTTGGAGCAAGAGCCGTTTCATCGCCTGCCTGTAGAACTCGGGCTGTTCCGCCGGCAGATTGGTTCCGAGGTACTCGGCTGATTCTATGCACGTTTCGTAGTCACCCCGCTGAAACGCTCCCATCGCGCCGACGAGCAGACTTGGAAGCGGCACGGGAGCGCCCGTGGGAACGACCGGGTCGTCCTTCTTCGCCTCGCGGAGAGCGTCCTCGTACCGCCCCATCTGGAGGAGAAGGAATGCCTTCGCCGCGTGGAGACCACCGGTTGGAGCACCCGAATCGTAGAGGACCGCAATGGCTCGATCGAACTCGGGGAGTGCCTCGTCGTAGTCGCCGAGCATCGCGTGGGCCAGAGCGACGCCGCGAAGTGCACTCGAGAAGCCCGGATCGAGCGCGAGCGCGTCACGAAAGGCGTCGCGTGCCTCCTCGACCCGTCCCATGGTGAGAAGAAGCTCCCCCATGCTATCCAGGGGATTCACTTCCTCCGGCTCTAGCTGCGCATAAACCTCGAGCTGCTGGAGCGCCTCCTCGTACCTCCCGAGCGAGACGAGTGTGTAGGCGAGTTGGTTCCGGAGGGTTCCGCTCTTTGGTACTGCCGCGATCCCCTTCTCGAGGATCGCCACGCTCGTCTTGGCGTCGCCATCCTGCCGATCGTAGGCTGAGAGGCGAAGGTACGCGTCGACCTCGTCCGGGAACTTCGACACCAGGGTCTCCAGCGCGCGCTTGGAAGCCACCTCGTCCCGGTTCACCCAGTACTGGTAGTCCGCCTCGACGAGGTAGCGTTCACGCTCCGGGAGTCGGTGCGCCAGGTCGTGGGCACGTTCGAGGTAGTTCTTCGAGTCGTCGAGACGTCCTTGGACGCGGGCCAGCTCGGCGAGCTTCATGTCGACCATCGCGAAGTCCGGATCCATCGACAACGCCCGTTCGAACTCCCGTGCCGCATCGGTGAGCCGGAACGATTCGAGCGCCTTCTGCCCGGCGTCGTAGGCGCGATACGCTTCGAGCGACGTGGAGACCATCTCGGTGACGCTACGTTCGGCCACGCCGTCGCCGACTTCCAGCCCCTCACGGATCCCGGCTGCGAGCTGATCGACGAGAGGAAAGAGATCCGCCCCAGTCGCCTCGCGCGCGAAGAGGATCCGGCCCGTACCGGCGTCTTCCACTTGCACGTCGATCCGGATCACCTCACCGGATCGATAGATGCTTCCCATCACGACGGCGCCTGCACCCGAACGGCGCGCGACCTCGGCGAGAACCGCGCGATCGATCTCCTCGGCCTTGTCCTTGCCGATCTTCTCCAGGATCTCCTCGACCCGCGCGCTACTCACGACATCGAGTCCGGGAGTCTGCGCGAGCCCGGTCAGAAGCAGACTCGGCACGCCGGACTCCAGCCAGCGGATCTCTTCGTCGCCGCCGAAGGTTCGGAACTGAAGGACCGCGACCGAGGGACGCCCGGACGCTCCGATCGCGGACTCCGGCTCAGGAGCTCGGTCGCGGCGCATCCAGAAAGGAATCGACCCGAGCAGTGCGGCCGCCACTACGACGCCTACGAGCGGCCAGCGCTTGCTTCGTCTCGTTGAGACCACCGAAGGATCCGATGGAACGTCCGTCCCCGAGGAAAGGGAGGAGCGCGACGTTGCGGAACCATCCAGAAGCGATCGGCCTAGGGCGGAGTGAACACCCGAAGGCGAGTGAACACCCGTGGGCGAGTGAACACCCGTGGGCGAGAGTGAGGAGGGATCACTTCCCGAGAGCCGCAGCTGCTCGAGTGCGCCTCGTAGCTCGTTCGCATCCTCGAACCGCTCGGCGGGGTTCTTTCTCAGACATCGAGAGATGATCTCACCTGCCTCCAGTGGCAGCTGTGGGTTCCTCTCGAACACGGGCGCTGGCTCGTCACGAAGGATCGACGAGAGGATCGAGATCGAGCTGTCACCACGGAACGGCCTCTCCCCCGTCGCCATCTCGTAGAGCAGGATGCCGAGAGCGAAGACGTCGGACCGTGGGCCGACGGCCTTCCCTTCCGCCTGCTCTGGCGACATGTAGTGGACCGTCCCGATCACTCGGCCCTCGCCGGTGAGATCTGCCGAGAACGCCGTTTCCGCGTGCGCGATGTCGACGGTCTCTCCGTCACCGTGCGCCGCTGCGGACCCGTGCTTGGGAGAGCTGCCGGTGGAGAGTCCGGACGGCTTCGCGAGGCCGAAGTCGAGCACCTTGAGACGACCGGACGCTTCGATCATCACGTTCGCAGGCTTGAGGTCACGATGAGTGATGCCGCGCGCGTGTGCGGATCCGACGGCGTCGGCCAGATCGATCGCGAGGGTGAGGAAGCGGCCGAAGGGCATCCCATCGGGTGGGATCTCCTTGGAGAGCGGGTGGCCCTCGATCCGCTCCATGGTGATGAAGTGGACGCCGTCCGACTCCTCGATGGAGTGGATCGTCACGATGCCGGGGTGCCGAAGTGCGGCGATCGCCTTCGCTTCCCTCTCGAAACGCGCCCTGCGCTCGGTGTCCTCCGCCAATGCGGGAGGAAGCACCTTGAGAGCGACCTCGCGACCGAGCTTCGTGTCCCGGGCGAGATAGACCTCGCCCATCCCGCCTGCGCCGAGGAGGGAGACGACTTCATAGTGTCCGAGAGTCCGACCGACCAACGCGTTCGACTCCTCTTCGATCCGGCGACCAGGCCAGGTGGCCCGGACGGGGAGATCACGATATCGATGGCATCCCACTGGGCGTCACGAACGGGTGCGCAGAGAACGCTACCACAGCCGGTCCGGTTCGTCCCCGGAGGATGCCGCTCGAGCAGGGCGCGAGCACAGGTGCGGGGACGGGACGGAGAGCGGAGTTGATTGGCCAAGGGCGATTCAGCCCAAGCTTCCTTTGCGTAGGGCCCGGTCGTGAAGCCGATCGGCCAGGTCCGTGATCTCTTCACGCATGGCCAGACGCTGCAGCCACCGGTTCGGGATCCCGGACGCGCCGTAGAAGACTCCCGCGATCTGTCCACACACCGCGGCGGTGGTGTCGGCATCGTCTCCCAGGTTGACGGCGGTCAGGATCGCCGACTCGAAGTCGTATGTCGTCCAGAAGGACCAGAGCGCGGCCTCGAGGCTCTGGACGACGTAGCCCGTTCCGACGATGTCGTCTGCCGACGCGTCCCTGTACTTGCCCCTCGCGATCGCTTCGATCTTCTCGGTGAAGGGACGCTCGCCGAACTGCGCGAAGAGGCAGGTCTCTTTGGGCTCTCCGCGAAGCGCCGAGAGGAGGATCCGTGCGAAGAGCCGACAGGCGTGCACGCATTCTCTTGCGCCATGCGTCGTCTTGGAACTGCGGGCGGCAGCGCGCTCGGCCTTGTCCGGGTCGGTCGCATAGAAGAGAGGCGCGGGAGCGAGCCGCATGATCGAGCCGTTCCCCGCAGACCAGGGAGAGCGGTCACCCGCCTCGGGGTCGTCCGTTTCCTGGTAGCGAAGGAGCGAGGATTGGGTCGCGTTGCCGATGTCGAAGCACCTTCCGTTGCTGGAGAGATACCCCGTCTCCCACCACGCGACGTATCGCTCCATCTGATCCCGAAGGTCGAATCGACCGGTTTCGACGAGACTCGTGGCGAGACAGAGCGCCAAGGAAGTGTCGTCTGTCCACTGACCCGGTTCCAACTGGAACGGTCCGCCGCCCACCATGTCCGTGACCGGGGCGAACGAACCGCGTGGGCAGAACTCGACCGTCGTCCCCACGGCATCGCCACAAGCGAGACCGAGTAGGGCTCCACGGAATCGGTCACGGCTGGTGAGTTCACTCGTCACGATCGTGCCTCCTCCGACGCGTGTGCAACTCGAGTCCAAGCATCTCGGTCTCAGCATCCGCGTCCGACCGAATCACGCGGCGTCGGGCCCCGCCAAGAAGACTCAGTGCCCTCGGTCGACCAGCCGGCTCAGCCCCTTCGTTCGGCCAGGTGAGTCAGCGCCGACTCGTATGCGTCGAGCATACGCCGTTCGTCGAAGTCCGTCTCGACACGTTGCCGGGAGGCGAGGCCAAAGCGCGCACGGAGCGCAGCGTCCTCGAGAAGCTCGGACAATGCCCCGGCTACGGACTCCTCCGTCACCACGGGTAGGAGACGGCCTTCCACGCCATCGTTCAAGGCTTCCCCGACACCACCGCGAGCGACCGAAAGGATCGGAAGGCCGGCCGCCATCGCTTCGAGCATACTGAGCGGGAGTCCCTCGTCTGCCAGGGTAGGCAGGACGAACACCGCAGCCCGCGCGAACTCGCGAGACATCTCCGCATGCGGAACGGCTCCGACGAAGTCGACTCGATCGGCGATCCCGAGATCCCGCGCTTCCTGCACCAGAGCATCGAGACAGTTGCCGCCACCCACGTATCGCAACCTGTACTCGGTGAACCGGGAGGCCAAGGATGCGAAGGCCCTGAGCAGAGGGAACACGCCCTTGTCCGGAATGACTCGTCCGGCGTAGAGGACTTCCTTGCTGTTCGCCGGATCGGCGGTGGCGTGGTCGCCAAGTGCGATCCCGTTCCGGATCACCGGGATCGGAAGCTCCAGTCCCGGGACCTCCCTCTCGAGGCGCGCCGCAACGGAATCCGACACTGCAACGACGGCCTCACACCGTGGCAAGAGAGGGCGATGGTAGCCGTAGGAGTGATAGAGGCCCATCGCGACCTTGGCCCAGGTGCGAGGGTGGAGGGGACGGGACCGGATCGCCGTCGCAACGTCTCCACCGGTGGTTCCGTGCATCGCAGCGAGGCAAGGGGGCCGCTTCGGTGGAGACAGACGCATCACACCCCATGCCCCTGCGCTCTGCGAGAAGACGACGTCGAACGGACTCGCTCCATGCTCCGCGAGAAAGACGCGACGTGAGCGTCCCCACCATCCGCCGACATAGCGGCCGGGGAATGCGTTGGGTATGTAGCGAAACTGAAGACCGGTCGTCTCGGCGTCGGGCG
The DNA here is from genome assembly GCA_020633975.1 of Candidatus Eiseniibacteriota bacterium. Lineage (GTDB taxonomy): Bacteria > Eisenbacteria > RBG-16-71-46 > CAIMUX01 > CAIMUX01 > JACKCR01. Next base: position 409,943 of record JACKCR010000005.1, read on the forward strand.
TCGCTCCACTTGGTAGACGCGTCGTGAACACGGTGACGTCGTGTCCGCGGGCGGCGAGCCCGCGCACGACTTGGTCGAGGTGCCGCTCCATGCCGCCCGCGAGGAAGTGCGCAGGCGTCGATCGCGAGAAGGCCGCGATCCTCATCGCCGCGTCTCCTCGAGGGCCGCTGCGACGATCGCCTCGATCTCCGGCATCCGAGTGTCCCAGCCGTGACGGAGTGCTTCCTCTCGACGCAGTGCGATCGAGTCCGAATCGGCGTCTTCCGTAAGCGCCGCCGACACGGCGACGCTGAAGCTCTCGGCGTCGGTCGCCATTCGGCAGAGTTCCGGCCGGGTCGAGTAGTCCACGAGGGCGGGCAGTGGCGTGCTCACGATCGGCTTCCCCGCCGCCATGTACTCGTAGAACTTGAGCGGGAAGGACGCACGAGTGGAAGAAGTGATCTGGAACGGGATCAAACAGACGTCGAAACCGCTCACCCATCCCGGCAGTTCGGAGTGAGGACGCGGACCAAAGGAATGAACATTGGAAAGACTCTCGAGACGGCGCACGTCCGTGCCTGGATCTCCCGCACCTACCGGTCCGACCAAGCAGAGTTGCCACTCCGGATGTTCGCGCGCGACTCGAGTCAGAAGTGGCAAGTCCACTTTGTAGGCCGCGAGGTTGCCTACATAACCGAGTTTGGGACCAGGAAGCGACGCGAGTTCCGGAGGAACCGGTCCTCCGGAGGCGAACAGAGCGGAGTCCGCTACGTTTGGCAAGTAGTGTGACACCCCACGTGCAGGACGCTTCTCTTCATAGAGAGCACGCGACGTCGTCAGCACGAGATCGCAGCGCGCAAGGAGTCTCGCTTCGAGCGCGAGGATCGCTTCACGATCGACGCCCGGGTTTTCCGCATAGGCGTCGACACAGTGGTAGATCACGAGCCGCTCCCCCAGCGCCCCGACGAGACTCTCCCCCGTCGGTAGGAAGATCCAGAGAAGTGGCGCTCTCATCTCGAGCCGGCTCATCGCGCGGCGGACCGCGCCGAGAAGTAGTCTTCGGTTCACGGCCCGCGCGAACCCGTTCCCGTGCCATGGCAGTACGAGTGGAGACAGTAGATGTAGACCGTCCGGCCCGGGACGAAGACCGCGGAACCATCCGCGCAGCCGTCTCGTGATCTTTCCGAGGTCGCGACCGCTGGCCCCAGGCGCCCGCAACCCCAGAGACTCCACGTAGAGGATCCTGTGACGGCGCGCGAGCCTTCCCATGACGTGGTGGACGTTGAGCGGCGCATCGCTGCTCCAGTCGCTAGGAGCGACGCAGACGATGTCGAGTCCCTCCGGAAGCTCAACCATCGCTGCGGGTCCCCGCTCTCCCGCGTAGGCCGTCTCGCGCCCCCCAGAGATAGAGGAGTAGGAGAAGACCTTGCGACGCGTAGACCGCCATCACCGCTCCCCGCCACCCGAAACGCGGGATGAGGAGAAGTGTGAGCCCCCAGGTGACGGCCACCGAAATCAGAATGGAGACGCTGCGGTAGCCGAACCGATCCGCTCCAGCGAGGGCATCGCCAAGCGGCAGGTAGAGTGCTTGCAGGACGAGCAACCAGACGAGGTGGCGCAGAACCGTCGGCGCTTCCGGATACTCCGCACCCAACACCGGCCCGAGCAAGGGCGCTGCGAGAAAGAGCACCACGCTGACCGGCACCGCGTAGAGGAGCGACACAGGAGCTGTCCGTCGCCAGATCGAGATGCTCCCGTGCAACGAGTCCTCGCCCTGTTGGAAGAAGCGAGGGTAGAGCGCCGCCATGAACGCCTGGATCGGCAACATCGCGAACGCGAACACCCGAAATCCGGCCGCATACTGGCCCGCGATGGCGAGACCAGCCAGGGCGGGAAGCACCATCTTGTCGATTCCGACGAGAAAGCTGCGGCCGGAAGCGGAGAGCGAAATGTAGAACCCGTCGCGAAGGTTCCCCCGGATGTCGGGCCAAGACACGGAGGGAAGCGGCCATGCCCAACCACGACCGAAGAGCGCGAGTACGACGACGAGGCAGGCCATCGAGCCGGCAGCGTGCGCCGTCGCGAAGCGCTCCAGGGTCAGCCCCCCAGCCAGCCAGACGCCACCCACGGCCAAGAGCCGCGTGACGGCGAGTGAGACCTCGATGGTCGCCATCCGATCGAGCCGTTCCATCCCCTGCATGATTCCGCTCACGAGCATGAGAGTGCCGTAGAGGAGCAGCTCGGAGACGGCGAAGAGGAAGAGCGGCAGGCGGGGAAACGGAACCGAGAGCACGGCCGGGGCGAACAGCGTCGTGAGAAGCGTGAGACTCCCCCCGACCACGACGATGACCCGAAGCCCTCCGCTCCAGAGTGCGGCCCTCTGCTCCGGGTCCCTGGCCACGGCCCGAAGAGCCAACACCTGGTACCCCAGGCTCGAGAACGCCACGAGGCCGAGAAGGAGAGCCTGAATGCCCGTGTACCGCCCGTACTCCTCCGCTCCCAACCCACGCGTAATGACGACGAAGTACGCGCTCTGCACCAGGAGGCGCAGGACGTGACCGGTGAAGAGGTGGAGAGAGCCGCGCAGGATCTTCCAGAGGCCCAGAGGCTGGCCGGCGGGTTGGGACATGCCCGGGATTATCGCCGCCGGTCAGGTCCGCCGCAAGAGAGCGCCGGGCCAACAGATCGGGCGGATACCCTCCGGCAGAGAGATCCCGTGACGAGATCTCGGGGTCTCGCGTCTCTCGAGGAGTTCGCGCAGGGAACCCGGACGGTTCGGGTTCGCTCGCAGGATCCGCGTCCGGTTGCGGACTCGGAAGGGCAGGGGAACAGCAGCTGGGGTGGCCAGCCCCAAATGGATGGGAGCACTCGATGGAGATCACGTTCGAGGGAGGCAAGAAGGTCGTCGCGGAACATCGCGGCCAACGGATCGTCACCGACCAACCGAAGGGCTCGGGTGGCGACGGAAGCGCTCCGGCGCCGTTCGATCTCTTCCTCGCATCCCTCGGCACCTGCGCGGGCTTCTACGTTCTGGACTTCTGCCAGGCGCGCGACCTGCCGACGGACGGCATCAAGCTCACTCAGGACGTCACGTTCGATCCGACCGTGCGCCGAATCACGAAGATCGACCAGAAGATCCACCTCCCCGTCGGCTTCCCCGAGAAGTACGAAGCAGCGCTCGTCCGGTCGGCAGCCCTCTGCGCCGTCAAGAAGCACCTGGAGAACGCCCCCGAGATCGATGTCCAGGTGGCGCGCTAGACTACTCCTGATCCGGCTGAGCTGTTGCGTCGAGCACGAACCGGATCCACCGCTCCTCGGGAACGTAGCGAGGCTTCTCGGAGAGTCGTCCGAATTCGCTCGGTAGCCCCTTGGCCACGATCGCATCGGCAGTAAGCCCGGCCGAACGCTGAGACGTGATCCAGTCGATCGTCCGCTGGAGGTCGGCCCGCCAGGCTTTGAATTCTGCGAGGCTCGGCACGGCGGGCACTGTCGGAGCGAACGTGTTGTGCCCGGGGATCACCTTCGTTTCCTCGGGAAACTCGTTCGTGATCCAGTCGATCGCGGCGAGATACCCCTCGAGGCCACCGCCTTCGTTCACACCGATGATCGGGAACCGATCGAAGAAGTAGTAGTCGCCCACGTAGAGAACGGAGACGCTCGGGAGGTAGGCAAAGAGGTCTCCATCCGTGTGTCCGCTCCGATCCTTCGGGCGGAGGAGCTGCACGTCGACGGGAACGCCGTCCATCTCGATCTGCAGGGTCCGGGTGTCCGCCACCGTATCGGTGAGAAGGGCGATCTCGCCACTCTCGAGCGCCGGAGCGATCACCGGGGACCCCTTCATCCTCGCGACTTGCTCAACCGTCGCAACCCCGGACGCACCCCGCGCAAGCCAGTGGACCAACCCGTCGGTGTGGTCCCGGTGCGCGTGGCTCGTGATCACCTTGGTGACCGGCTTGGCTCCGCGGTGGACGAGCATGGAGTCGATCGCGGCCGCGGAGACGGGAATGCTGGCATCGAGCAGCCACGTCTCTTCGTCTCCCAGAAGCGCGATGGTCGTGGGGTTGCCGACCTGTGTCTCGGGCCTCACGAGCAGGACTCTTGGGGCGAGGGAGACGACGTCGAGGGTGACCGGGGCTGCCGACACGATGTCGGCCTGAGTCAGAAGAGCAAGGCCGGCCATGCCAGCGAGGGCGCTCCACTGGGTGTTCACGAGTCCTCCAATCGGATTGTGAATCCAGATGGCTCCGCCGGCACGAAGCGAGTCTAGGTTTGGCAGGGAACGAGAGAGCCACCCCACTGGCGCAGAGAAGTTCCCCGAAGTAGGCAATTCCTTCCGACTCGATGCTGGGCCCTGGCTCCAAGCGACACCGCGGTTGAGGACCAACCCTCATACGCCGATGCTAGACACGAAGTCGTGGGCGTGAGTACGAGGGATCTCCCGAACCCGATGACGGATGGACGACGGCCGCCGATGCATCTCCAAGACCAGGGGCCGGAACGCCCCGAGACACGGGTACCTCCTCCAGAGGTCACGAAACCGAGCCGTATGGCCGCGTTCGGCTGGATGCTGCTCTCCGCAGTCACCGCCGAGTCCGTGACTTCGTTCGTCCTCCCCTCGACTTCCCTCTCTTCCGTCGCCCCGCTCGTCCACGCCCTCGTCCTGACGCTAGCGGCCGGCCCCATTTTCTGGTGGTCCGCGTCTCGATTCCATCGACGTGCGCAGCAGCGGATCGCGTTCGCAGCTCTCGAGTCGGGACGCGTCGCAGAAATCGATCGGGCCCGGTTCGAGATGACGCTCGCGATCGGCAACATCGGCGCTTGGGAGATGGCCCCCGCCACCGGCGCGTTCTTCGGAGACGCCCGCTGGGCGCAGATCTTCGGATTCGAGCCTAGAGACGGAGCCTTTCCCGTAGATCAAGCCGTCGATCGTCTGCATCCGGATGACCGAGAGGGTGCCTGGACCAGTCACCAGGAGCATGAGCGCGATCACACGCCCCACTACGAGTACCGATTCCGGGTCCGCCAGGCTGATGACTCGTATCGCTGGTGCATCTCCCGCGGCCGCATCGTGGAACGCGACGCAGAGGGACGGGCCGCTCGGACCGTCGGTGTGACGATCGACATCCACGATCAAGCCCTCCGCGAAGAGCGAGAGCGCGAAGCCCGGGCCCTCCTCGGACGGATCATGGAGCTGATCCCGTACAACGTCTTCTGGAAGGACGAGAACAGCGTCTTCCTCGGGTGCAACCAAGCCTTCGCAGAAAGTGCGGGCCTCACGCATCCGGACGAGATCGTCGGGCTCACCGACTACGACCTGCCGTGGAGCGTCGAAGAGACGGAGGCGTATCGAGCCGACGACGCCAAGGTGATGTCGAGCGGCGAAGCGCGCATGCACGTGGAAGAGGCGATCACGAACTCGGACGGCGAGACCTCGTGGGTCGACACGAGCAAAGTTGCACTCCGGGACCTGGACGGGAACCTCTTCGGAGTCCTCGGAGTCTTTGCCGACATCACCGAGACGCGGATGCGCCAACTCGAAACGCAAAGGCTGAGAGAGGCCGCAGAAGCCGCAAGCCACGCCAAGTCGTCTTTCCTCGCGAACATGAGTCACGAGATCCGCACTCCGCTCGCGGCGATCCTGGGGTATGCCGATCTACTTCACGACGACCTCGTCACACTCCCGGAGGCCGAGAACTACCTGGAGTCGATCACGGCCATCCGCAACTCCGGTCATCACCTACTCACGGTCGTGAACGACGTCCTCGACATCTCGAAGATCGAAGCGGGAAGACTCGAAGTGGCAGCCCTGGAAACGGACCTGCCGGACCTCCTTCGTGCCGTCGAGTCTCTCCTTCAGCCGTTGGCAAGAGGCAAGGGGATCGAGCTGCGGTTCGATCTCGACTCGCCGATCCCAACCCGCGTGTTCACGGACCCAACCCGTCTCCGGCAGATCGTGCTCAACGTCGTCGGCAACGCGATCAAGTTCACCGAGCTCGGGAGCGTCATCGTCACGATCCATGGAGAGTCGAAGGGCGAGACCACCCTGCTCTGCTTCGACGTCCAGGACACAGGTGTCGGTATGACCGCGGCGGGACAGCAGCAGCTCTTCGAGCCGTTCGGACAGGCAGACGCGAGCCTCACCCGCCAGTTCGGGGGGACCGGTCTCGGACTGGCGATCGCACGACGTCTCGCGCGACTGCTCGGCGGTGACGTCCAGCTCGTCTCATCGGAACGGGGCCAGGGTTCTCACTTCCACATCGAGATCGGCTGCCGCGTCGCCTCGGACTCCATGACCGAGCATCTCGGCGGTCAATCGCCACAGGGTGGGACATCCTCGTGCAACCTCGAAGCCAACTCCCTAACCGCGCGCGTCCTCTACGCGGAGGACGGACCGCTCAACCAGAAGTTGATCGCGGGCATCCTCTCGCGGGTCGGGGCACGAGTCGACCTCGCCGAGAACGGAGAGGTGGCATTGAAGCGGATCCACTCGGCAACCGAGCCGTACGACCTCCTCATTACGGACATTCAGATGCCCGTTATGGATGGCTACGAACTCGCACGCACTCTTCGGAGCGAAGGCGTCCAGATTCCGATCCTCGCATTGACGGCCCACGCCATGCCCGAGGACAGGGCCCGTTGCCTCGAGTCCGGATGTGACGCATACCTCTCCAAGCCCGTGGATAGGGCAGCACTTCTCCGGAACTGCAACGCCCTGCTCTCCGGCAACCGCGACACCAGCGACTCCGAGGCCGGCGATTCTGAGAATGGCGACTCCGAAGCCGTCGCTTGATCCGTCCCCCCGATCAGTCCATCCGCTAGCCAGAGGCGTCACGCGCCGCCGTCCAACCCGGCACCGCGAAGCCGTCCGCAAGACTCTGCCGCCGGTCGGTCAGAGATTCGCGCTGGCCTGCTCCCCCAGCGATGCTGGAGACTCCCGGGATCCACGACGACCCAAACGAGAATCTAGGAGAATCCATGGAAGTGAAGTGCTTCGACTGTGGTGAATCGATGACCGCCTCGGACACGGACGCGGTGATCGAAGTGTTCGTCGCCCACGGCAAAGCAAACCACGACTGGTCCTATCCCGAAGAGGCCGTGCGCAACTACGCGCGCAACTATGCAGAGGCCACCGAACGGCTCAGCGCCGAGATCGATCGTCGCCCCGAAATCGGCGAAGTGACGATCCACCCGATGACGGCCGATCGCGTCGAAGACTGGCTCCGGTTCTTCGATCACGACGGACTCGCCGGGAACCCTGACTGGGCATCCTGCTACTGTCTCGATCCGCACGAATCCGCCCCTCCGGAGATGCCGGAGCTCCCATGGCGCACGACCCGCGGGAAGATGGTCTGCCGATTCCGTGAGGGCTCGACCTTCGGCTACTTGGCCTATGTCGAGGACAGACCGGTGGGCTGGGTCAATGCCTCCCTTCGCTCCGAGTACGCCAAGTATCAAGGCGTCGATCCGGATGGCCCGGAACCGAAGAGCGTGATCGGCGTCTCTTGCTACGTCATCGCTCCGCCGTTTCGCGGTCACGGAGTCGCGTCGGCGTTGCTCGATCGTGTGATCGAGGACGCTGCGTCGCGAGGAGCAACGTGGATCGAGGCGTATCCGCACACCAAACCAGAGGAAGGCGACGCGGGGCACTTCCGTGGGCCACGGTCCATGTACGAGGCGCGGGGATTCGAACCGGTGGAGGAGCAGGAGCGATTCACCGTCATGCGCCGCCGCGTGTAGGCAACCGGCTCTAGCTGGCCCCACTCTGGGCCGATGCAATCCCGCTCGATTCAGGGGAACGGACAGCGGCAGGGACGGCGTCGGCCGTCCCTACTCGCACACGAGAACGCGGGGCCTCCGGCAGCCCCTACTTCAGATACTGCAGCTTCTGCGCGTCCCGATAAGCACCCGCCTCGAGCCGACACATGTAGATCCCGTCCGCCAGACCGTGCCCGTCGAGTTCGGTCTGATACGAACCCGCCTCGCGGTACTCGGAAACGAGCGTCGCGACGTTTCGGCCTGCGGCGTCGTAGATGCCCAAGGTCACGAAGGCATCCTGCGGAACTTCGTAGTGGAGAGTCGAGACGTCATGGAACGGGTTCGGGGCACTCCGGAGCAGTACCCTCGCTCGCGGAGTTCCCTCCGCCACTGCTGCGGTCGAAAGGAGCTTCCGACCGAAGTAGACATCCTCTTCGCCATTGAACGTGGCAGTCCAAGCGAGACGGAATCCTTCGTCGTCCGAGACCATGTGGTAGTAGTCACCCATCTTGGCCTGCTGCGGCCACCCGAGCTGGGGATCGAAGGCATCCGACAGTCGCTCGTTCGGAGACCACGTCACGCCACCATCGGTCGAATTCGAGTAGTAGAGCGACGACATCAACGTGCCCGAGTTGTCGCGCGTGTCGAGCCAGATGACGTCGATCCGTCCCGACGGGCTCACCGACATGGTGCCGAACCACTGCCAGTTGTTGCCGGTATCGTCGTTCACCCGTACGGGCGAACTCCACGTGACTCCGCCGTCGGTGCTGCGAGCGAACTTCACGTCGAGTGGATCGCCGCCCGGCGGGTTGACCGAACAGAGCACGTAGACGGTCTCGCTGCCAGGCCCCGAGTTCGGATCGGTCGCGACACAGGCTTGGCCGAGCAACCCTTCGGGGTTGGGCCCCGTGCCGACCTCGACCGGCCCACCTAGGCTGACCACGTTGGACTGGTCCCAGGTGATCGATCCGCCGAACTGCGCGTTGGACGACCGACCCACGATGAAGTCGTCGCCGAACGCTCCCACGGTGTAGAGCGTCCCGTTCGGACTCACGTTGAGAGTGCCCCAGAACGGGTCGTCGGGAATCGTGGTGCAGCTCTCGTAGGAGTCTCCCCCGTTCGTCGAGCGCGTGAAGAAGCCGGGAGGGCAGCTGCTGAAGAACCCATTCCAGTAGGCGTAGATGTTGCCGTCGCCTGCGCCAGCAGACTTGTCGATCACCATCCACTGCTTGTCGCCGCCGCGGGCGGGAGTTCCGAGATCCCACGGCGAGTCCGGCTCACCCGTCCGGTAGACGCTGCAGAGGTAGTCGCCACCATCGAGCGTCAAACTGTTGTAGTAGAAGTTCCCGTCCGAGTCCGAGTCGAGCACTGGATCGGAGCGGAAGATCCCCGGCTCGATCACGCCCGGAAAGGTCCAGGTCACTCCGCCATCAGTGGTGTACCCGTATCCCGCCTGACGGAAGTTGCTCGTGATCGTATCGAACTGCCGCCACCCGATGACCATCTTGTCCGGGTTCGTCGGATCGACGGCGATGGACGGCTCGTTGGCCGCATCCCCGACGATGTTCAGTCCCGACGCATCGACGTTCACTTGAGAGACGAAGAACGACTCGGAAGAGAACCGCGTGGCCGTGGACCTCGCGTGGTCTTCCCTAGGAGACGCGACATAGGAATCGTCCGGAACTTCGTTGTGGAGTGAGATGGCGTCATCGCGCGCGGTTGCGTCGGCCAGGGACGAGGTGGACCAAAGCAGAACCGTCGAGCACGAGAGGATGAGTGAGGTGAGTGGGATGTAGTAGCGCATGGAAGAAGTGGACCAGATGCCGACGAGCGAGGTCAAATCCCGACTTCTACCTACCCCGGCCACTGAAGGAGTCCGCGCGCTCGCGCCTGTGCCAGCGGCTCCCAGCCCCTAACGTCTTCCAAACTGTTCTCCGCAGGTTGGCACCCGTATTCTCGTGTCAGCTTCGCCGTGCAACGAGCTACCGCCTTGCCTACTCGTGGAGGTCGGCATGTATCTTCGTTCGCACAGCTTCCGCACTCGCCCCTCTGTACGTACCCCAGGCCTTTCTCTCCTCTTCGTCGCTCTCGTCGCTTCGGTCGCTCTCGTTGCTGCTTGTTCAGTGGTTTCGGCATCTCCCTCCGAGCTGGGGCGCCTCACTGGCAACTACGTCGGCGGGCTCGATCTGAACGACAACGGTGTGTGGGATATCGCCACCTTCACGGAGACCAGCGCCGGAGTGCAAGTCGAGGTGTTCGATCTGAGCGTCTCCGTCAATGACCCGATCTGGACGCACGAAGTGAGCTTGGCGGAGCTCTGCGGCGACTGCGTCCTCGAGAACGTCGGGGCCGGCGTCCTGGATCTCCCCGGCGGAACCGGGCCGGAACTCATGTACGCGTGGACCCAGCGCACTCCAACTCCCGAGCTCGGCGGGATCCGCGCGTACACCATCCCCGACGGTCTTCTCGCCAAGGCGTGGGAGTTCACCGTCGCGGACCTGTGTGAATCCTGTGGGACCACCGACGACCTCTCGCGCATCGCACCCGCGAGCGTCGGTGTCTGGGATCCGGCGTCGGACGAGGAGTTGGTCGTCAACTGGACGGC
>JACKCR010000006.1 GCA_020633975.1 Candidatus Eiseniibacteriota bacterium
TTGCCGAGGCTCGTGCCACTCGAGTCGTCGTCGATGGTGGACTCGACGTATCCGACGTAGACGGAGGACGAGACGACACCGATGGTGGCGGTGTAGGCGTGCTTGTCGTGGTTCGTGACCGTGAGGAGGAGTTCGCCGCCGGAGCTGTTCGACAAGGGGAGTTCGACCCTGCCGTTGGCGTCCGTGTACCCCACGGAATGGGTCTGCCCGTCCTTCCAGGCGCAGACCATCGCACCTTCGAGATGCGACGGACCGGCGTTCACCTCCACGGTCATGGTGTTCGCGCCGTAGTTGATCTCGGTCGGGTGGGTGACGGTGAGCGGAGCGGGATAGGCGTTGTAGATGTCGATCGCGGGGTCCCCCATAAGGTTGTTCCAGTGGGCCCAGATCTCCGCCTTGTCCGGCTCGACGAGGTTGTAGTTGAGGTAGACCTCGAGCTTGCCTCGGGTGAGCGCGACTCCAGTGCGGTGCATGCCTTCGACGAGGAGACCTCGGAAGATCCCGTAGTGCATGCAGTTGTTGTAGCGCGTGTGCGTTCCGATGGTGGAGGTGCCGATCGCAGCGACGGCTCCACCCGGATCTCCAACCGTACCTGCGCGGAGTAGACCCTCCGACCTCGCGGTGCCTCCGGAGAACGACCCGGTGTCACAGGTGATGACCACCGCGAACGGCATCTTGTACCCGTTGTTGAGGGCCTCGCTCAGTCCGTTGGACCAGCCGCTCATCCCGTAGTAGCCGCGATAGCTGAAGATGCTGTCGCCGCGGTTGAGATCCACCGTCATCTGGCTGACGAACGGTTCGGTCCACACGGTGTCGATCGAAGCGTAGTTGAGGTCCAGGAGCCGTTCCTTCACCCACTGGTTCGCGGTGATCGTGCTCTGCCCGGAGGAACTCGGATCGCCTACGAGGCATGCCCTTCCGAACCAGCTCGGGTCCGTGAGTGATGGGGTCTCCTCGTAGGAGAGGACCTTCTCCACGATGAGTTCGAGATCACTGTAGTTGCCATAGGACAGTCTTCCGATGTGGACGTCGGCGAGGATGTCATCGCCTTCGAGCATGGTGTAGGGATGATCTCCCTCCCCGCCATAGCCGCTCAGCGTTTCGAACCAGGTCGCGACCGGATAGCTTCCGTCGGCATCGCCAGCCAGTACGACGAACTCGGGTGGAACCGGCCAGTTGTCGTACGCGCTCTGGATGTAGCTCTTGATCGAGTTCCGCGAAGTGCCGGTCTCGGCCGTCGTCACGAGTACGGTGGGGTAGCCGATCCGCTGTCTCCACTCGAGGAGGGGCTGGAGGCGGCTGATCACGCCGTCGTCGTTCGGACAGATGACGAGGTAGCTGCCAGGAGTGACCGACTCACCGGCGGTGGGGCCTTGGTAGTTGAGGACGAGGTTGCCGTAGAGCTGGTCGAAGCTCGGTGGAATGGGGCGGCCTTCGTGGCTCGGTACGTTGCGAAGGTCTTCCCCTGTGAACTCGACGTCCACGCGCATCTTGCGTACGACGCGGAGCAGCTGGCGCGCAGGGTTGTAGTGAACCGGCTGCACGCTGAGTCCGACGACGCGGAGGTCGCGGAGAAGGGCAGGCTCTCCTACGACGGCGTCTTTGACGGAGTCGAACTCGTCTCTCGAGTACGACGCGAGATCGATCGCGAACTCTCCCGGCTCGTCGGGCTGCATCGGGGCGAGCCTCACGTTCGGGATCTCTTCCTCTTCGAGTCGGGTGATTCGGACGGAGACGCCGGAATGTTCCGGGACCGCGACGAAGCGGCCGAAAGTGGGGAGGGCCGGACTTCCGACGTCTCCGATCAGTCCTCCTCCTGAGATCTCGATCGATTGGAACGATTCACCGCCCAAAGTCGTCTGTTCCAACGACAGGTCACGGAACGTGTATTCCAAACTGATCCCGTGTGCATCTGCAGAGACCAGTTGGATGTCTGTCGCCGCACCGTCTGTTGAAACGAGCGTCGACAGTTCCGTGGCGAGTGCCGGAAGAGTGGAAACAACTAAGAAGAGGAGGGCGAGTGGAGTAGCGCTTCGCATTTGGTTCCCCCGATCGCGAGGCTAGAGCGGCAATGCTCTCCAGGCAGGATCAGGCTCCGGAGAGCGGCAGGCGTCGACAAAACGACGGCAAAATACAGAATAGGCGTGCGAAGTCCGGTTCTCAAGAAACGCGACGTGGACGAAGGGCGAGTGAGGTCCGTACGGACGTGTGACTTGCAGTGACTTTCCGATTTCGAGCTGCGTGGAGTCTCTTCGCGTGCGGCCGCATCTGAATGCAACGACGCATTTCACTGCCGAAGAGCGCGCGTGTTCGGGAAACGCATACGTTAGAAACGCTGCTGTGAGTCTTCAGTAGAAATCCGGGACTGTTCCTCGTCCCGAAGGCCCGTCAAACGTTGGTCCCACGTATAATGCGTAGTGGTCCGCTTGACGAGGCCACTCTCTCGCGCGGACCTGGTCGCAACCACGGGGATCCACGCCGATCCGTCCACATCGGGGGAACAACATGCGAATCCGACTCCTGGGGATGCTCCTCGTCCTCGTGTCCTTCCATTCCGTCCAGGCCGAGACGATTCACGTCCCCTCGGACTACTCGGTCATCCAAGACGCCATCGACGCGACCTCACCGGGAGACATCGTCGAGATCGCCGCCGGCGTGTACGACGATCTCCGGCAGCCTGGTGGGACCGACACCACACGATGCGTGGTGAGCATGAAGTCGGGAATCACGCTCCGTGGGGCCGGGATCGGACAGACGATTCTCGACCCGGACTTCGGTGGACGGGGGATTCACTGCGATGGAGTGATGGGTTCGCAGATCGAGGGGATCACCGTTCGCCATGCGCACGCTGAGCTCTTCGGCGCCGGTCTCTACTGCACGAACGGTTCGTCCCCGAACGTGACCGACTGCGAGTTCACCGAGGGCACGGACGGCGGAGTCATCTGCACGGCCGGATCCAGTCCGCACCTCGAGTCCTGCCTGATCACGAACAACGAAGCCAAGCAGGGTGGCGGAATCTCCGCGGAGGACGCCAGCTCTCCCATCGTCAGCGAGTGCACGATCACCGGCAACTCGGCGCCCGCCGGTGGGGGAGTCTTCGTGCGCGCGGACTCCGGGCCGTCGTTCCACTACTGCGTCATCGCGAACAACTTCCTCAGCACTGCGAACGGCGCCGGTGGCGGTGTCGGCGTCATCAACGCCACACTCACCCTCTTCGGGTGCGACGTGACCGACAACGTTGCGACCGGACCGGGAGGCGGCATCGCAGCCATCGACGGAGGCGACGTCCGTCTCATCAACTGCAACGTGCTCCGCAACTCCACCACCGACAGCTACGGCCCCGGAGGCGGGATCCACTGCGAGAGCTCGATACTGCAAGCGGACCACACCGTGATCGCGGACAACTGGGTGGTGGGTGCCGGGTCCGACGGCGGAGGCATCTACTTCTTCTTCACCGAGACGGGATCCTTGGAGGCCTGCACCGTCGTTGGCAACGAGACGAACGGCCCCAACGGACACGGCGGTGGGATCGCCTGCTTCCTCGCCTCACCGACGATCGAGCGATCGATCGTCGCGTTCAACCTCGCGGGAGAGGGCCTCTACTGCGTGGACGAAGGCAGTGTTCCGCAGGTGTCGTGCACCGACGTCTTCGGGAACTTCGAGGGCGACACGATCTGCGGTGACGATCTCGGCGGCAACTTCTCGCTCGATCCTCTCTTCTGCGACGCCGGGATCGGCAACTACTCGCTCACCCCGAGTTCGCCTTGTCTCCCAGGAAACCATCCGAACGGGAACGAATGCGATCAGATCGGCGCGCTCGGCCCATGCGATCCGGTTGGAGTGCCCGAGACGATCGACCTATCGGTCCTCGGCAATCACTACGCCTCCCCGAATCCTCTCCGAACGGGCACGAACATCCACTTCACGCTCCAGTCGCCGAGCCAGGTGCGTCTGACCATCTACGACGCGGCGGGCAGACAGGTCGGCTCCGTGGAGAGCCGAGGTTTCCCCGCTGGCGAGAACAGCCTGAGGTGGGACGCACGCGATGAGCGCGGGGGTGCGGTTCAGTCCGGACTCTATCTCTACGCTCTCGAAGTCGACGGCGTGCGCACTACCGGTCAACTCGTCCTCGTGCGGTAGCAGGTTGACGAGCCGCCTCGTCGGCAGCGGAGCGGACGAGGCGGGAAGGAAGTTTCAGCAGAGTCGTCACGCATAGCCCCTCCGTGACCGCGAAGCGGCCGACGTGGGCGGAGTCGACTCGGGAGGCGATCGATGCGTTGGGTCATGCTCGTAGCCGTCATGTCGGGGATTGCCGCCGGAGCAGCGCACGGAGTTGCTGACGGAGCGGCTCGCGCAGGAGCAGCGCACGGAGAGGATCTGCGCGCCGCGAGCGAGGTGGCGGTTGCATGCGCTCGAAGTGGGGCCGATCGGATCGGACTCCGGATCGAGGGCGCGATTTCCATCGATCGACCACTGTTCCGACTCGTCGAGCTTCCGCTCGGTGCGGAGAACGTGCGCGTCGTTCCGACTGCCTCCGCCGATGTCGAGGGAATCGAGCTGACCATCGGACGGCCGATGGTCATGCGGGGCGTGTCGCTGCTTCCGATCGAGGTCGCAGTTGCCAGCGATACTGTGGCGCCCGCCGGTACCGTGGATACGGCCGGTACCTCGGGGCCCGACGGTACCTCGGTGACGGGTGTTCCCGGTGCGCCGAGTACCGAAGGTTGGGTGGGCGCGTTGGGCCTCGTCGTCCAGTACGAGTCTTCCAGTGCCCGGGCCGAGCAGGGATCGACTTCCAGAGCGAACGCGTTCAGTCGAGGCTTCTTCGACGCTTGGGGCGCGGAACTGTTGCTCGACGAAAGCCGGAGCGCGGAGCGATCCGTTGGCGAAGGTGGGTACCTGGTCGTCACGGTTCCCGAGTTCGTCGGGGCGGTGCAGCCTCTGGTGGACTGGAAGCGAGAGATGGGATTCGAGGTCACGGTGGTGACCACGGACGAGGCGGGAACTCGGAGCGACGAGATCCAGGCCTACATTCGAGATCTCTATTGGACTGCCGAACGGACTCCGCAGTACGTGCTCATCGCGGGTGACGTCGAGCAGATTCCCGGATTCGACTACCACCAGAGCGTCTCGGACCTGCCCTACGCTCTCGTCGACGGGGACGACTTCCTGCCGGACATGGAGGTCGGCCGTCTCTCCGCCCAGAACGTGTTCCAGCTCGAGACGATCGTCGCGAAGATCCTCTCCTATCAGCAGGCTCCCACGATGGATGACGAGGAGTGGTTCTCCCGGGCGCTCCTCGTGGCCGGTGACTACAGCTCCTCGACGCCGGTTGCGGTGTCTCACTGGTGTGGTTCCCAGCTCACCGACATGGGCTACTCGGACGTGTCTTTCGTCGACTACCCGCCGCATTGGTCGACCGGTCCGACGCTCATCAAGAGAGCGATCGACCAGGGCGTGTCCATCGTCAGCTACCGGGGATGGGCCTACGGCTGGCGGGGCTGGCAACCTCCCGAGTTCACGGTCGACGACATCCCTCGACTGGACAACGGCTGGATGCTTCCCGCGGTCTTCAGCTTCGTCTGCCTGAACGGCGACTTCACCGAGCCCGAGTGCTTCGGCGAGTCCTGGATTCGCGCCGGTTCGGCTACCGAGCCGAAGGGTGGCGTCTCCTTCATCGGGAACAGCGAGCACTGGTCGCACACGCGCTTCAACGACACTGCCGCAATCGGTGCCTTCCGGGCCATGAACGACTCGGGAGTCCGTCGCCTCGGAGCGATCCTCCAGGCGTCCAAGGTGGAGATCTTCACCCAGTTCCACGAGCAGATGTACTACGAGGAGTGGCAGGACGAGTCGGCGGAGTTCTACTTCTATATATACGGTCTCCTCGGGGATCCCTCGATGGAGATCTGGACTGCGGCTCCCCGCGCGACGCAGGTCGAGCACGCGGCGGTGCTACCGGTGGGAAGCACCGCTCTGGACGTCCGGGTTCTGGAAGCGGACGGCGTCACGCCGATCGAGAATGCGCGGGTCGGTCTGATCAGGGGAGAGACGCGGCTCGGGTGCATCTTCACCGACGCGGACGGTAGGGCCAACCTCCTCGCGACGATCACGGAGGGCGAGTCGCCCGTCACCCTCACCGTGACCGGAACCGGGCTCGCTCCCTATCGCACCACGGTCGAGGTCGGGAGCGGCGAACCGTTCCTCGCGCTCGAAGAGGTGCAGGTTCTCGACGACGGCAGCGATGGGAGTGTGGGAAACGCGGACGGCGTCCCCAATCCCGGCGAAACACTGGCGCTGCGCGTCGCGCTCACCAACCAGGGTCCGGACATGGCGACCGCTGCTTCCGCGTCTCTCGAGGCCCTGTGGGGCGCGACGGTCGTGTCCGGAGAGACCGAGTATCCGGTCGTCGCCTCGGGCGAACGGTCGGATGCCGAGACGCCTTTCCTCGTTCACATCGGGGCGACGGCCGAGTCAGGACTGAGGCCGCAGTTCCGTCTCGTCGTCGACAACGGCGGCATCGAGTCACTGGCTGGATTCCAACTCGAGGTCGTCGCGCCTCGCATCGCCTACGAGTCCCATCTTCTGGGCGCAGACGGCGTGCTCGATCCGGGTGAGTCGACGGATCTGTGGGTGACGGTGCGGAACGAGGGAACGGCGACCGCGTCCGTCTCGAACGCCGTGCTACGAAGCGAGACACCGGACCTCGCCACCGTGCTGAGCGAAGCTGCGGAGTACGCGGCCGTCGACGTGGACGGGACCGCGGAGCCACTCTCGGCGTTCCGGGTGCAGGCTGCTGACGACGCGGCGGTCGGCCGCGCTGCCGTCTTCACGCTCACGTCCACGACCGCGGAGGGATACGTTTCGGAGACGAGCTTCTCCCTCGTCATCGGAACCGTGGATCACCGCGCTCCCCTCGGGCCGGACGCCTACGGCTACTGGGCCTACGACAACTCCGACACCGACTATCCCGACGCAGCTCCGATCTACGACTGGATCCCGTGTTCGACGGTGTACGGCGGCGAAGGGACTCGGCTCGACCTGGGAGACAACTCCACGACGGAAGTGGATCTTCCTTTCTCCTTCACCTACTACGGGAAGACCTACGACCGGATCGTCGTCTGCGATAACGGATGGGTCTCGTTCGAGATCGCGAGCTACGCGGATTTCTACAACTGGACCATGCCGAACACCTACGGCAACGGTGCGCAGATCGCGCCGTTCTGGGACAACCTCGACCCGGACAAGAGCCACGAGGGCGTTCCGGTTGGTGACGGCATCTACGTCTGGAGCGACGAAGCGAACCATCGGTTCGTCATCGAGTGGAGTCGGATCGGCAACATCCGGTCTCAGCACGACGAGGAGGACCGCCCCGACTACGACGATCTTCAGACGTTCCAGATCGTCCTCCTCGATCCGGCCTTCTATCCCACTCCGACCGGCGACGGGATCGTCCGGTTCCAATACAAGCAGATCGTCAACAACGACGTAGACCGGATGTTCTCGACCGTCGGGATCGAGAACGACACCGAAGACATCGGACTCCAGTACACCTACGCCAACGCCTACCCCGGTGCTGCGGCTCCTCTCTCGGCCGGTCTCGCCATCGAGTTCAGTACGAAGCCTCCGCGGTACCAACCGTTCCGCCTCGACGGCTTCACGGCCACACGTCAGGCGGACGGTGTCCAGCTCGACTGGAAGCCTTGTGACGCGCGTGCGCGCGGAGCGTACCGGGTCTACCGATCCAACGCGGGGGAGGCGTCCCGTGTGGCGATCGGAGGAAGGCTCGATCCGTCCACGACGGCGTACTTGGATGCAGGCGTCGATCCGAACGTCGCTTGCTCCTATTGGATCGGGTCGACCGATCCCGTCGGCTTCGAGACCGTCCTCGGTCCCTTCGTCTACACCGGACAGGCGCAGCCCCCGCTGGAGTTGCGGCTCGAGGTCGGCCCTCCGAACCCTTCGGACTCCCACTTCGCGCTCACGTACGCCGTTCCGCGTACGGCGCCGGTGCGTCTCGCGATCTATGACGCCACGGGGCGGATGGTCCGAACGCTCCTCGACGGTACGGCACAGCCGGGGACCTGGTCTGCGAGCTGGGATGGCCGCGATGACGCCGGATCCGAGCTGCCGAGTGGTATCTACTTCGGCCGAATCGCCACCGGTGCCGAGCAGCGCTCCGTGAAGTTGACGAGAGTTCGATGAGTCCGGAGAGGAACAGGCGACGGGTCGCAACGTTGGTCGGCGTCGTGGCAATGCTGTTCGTCGCAGCGATCTTCGTCGGGGCCGGGGTGGCGGGAGTTGCGCTGGCTGGCTCCGGGACCGCACTGGCGGAGTCCGATCCGGGCGTGGGTCAGCTGCCGCTGACCGAAGGTGCGGCGCCAACGCCGACGAGCGAAGTTGCTCTGAGACTCGAGCCGCTGTCAGGGGTACCGCAGTCCTCCAGCGTTGCGCAGTCCTCCGGCGTTGCGCAGTCCTCCGGCGTCGCGCAGTCCTCCGGCGTCGCGCAGTCCTCCGGCGGTGCGCAGATGCCCAAGGAAGCGCCGCCGAAGAAGACTGCGAAGAAGTCCAAGAAGAAGCGCCCGTTCGTTACCGTCTCGGGGGCCTTCGCGCTCGAGTTCATCTACGACGACAACATCATCCACTACTCGGACGATGACCTCGACCAGTTCTCGTCCGAGCCGAACTCCGGGAAGTTCCGAATCGAGTCTGCGGATGACTTCATCGTTCGGCCGCGGCTCGACCTCACCTTCGAGAGCCGGGAACTCACGGGGAAGCCGTTCTCGGCCCGTCTTCGCTACTCCAGCTGGAGGTACGTCGAGAACGGAATCAAGAACAACGAGTCCTACTCGGTCCTTCTCAAGCACTCGGGGTTTGCGCGGGACAACTTCCAGCTCTCCCTCTACTACGCGCCGATGTCCTATCTCCGGCACTTCCTCGATCGTCCGCCGATGACTCCCGGTTCCGAACCGTCGCAGTACACCCGCTTCTCCTACGCCTCGAACACCGCGTCCCTGGCGTGGTGGAAGAAGTGGACGAACAGGGTGGATACGAAGCTGACGCTCGGACGGTCGGCCCGCTACTACAACCGGCCGTTCATGGAGAACGACAACTGGGAGTGGCGGATCGGCGGCTACGTGGCCTGGAAGCCACACCCGAGGCTCAAGACGCAGTTCGAGTACTTCTACTCCGACGTCGAGGCACGAGCGCTCGATACGGTCGGTGAGACCGTGGAGACCTCCGACGACGGCGATGCGTCCTACGAGCGGGACTCGTACGATCTCTCGCTCACGTTCTCGCCCAAGGGAGGGATGCTCAAAGTCAGCTCCCTTTCGCTCAGCGGTCAGTACCAGGCGTACTACTTCACGAGCGCCAAGCCGTACTTCGAGGACCCCTATCACGTCGGGCGCAAGGATCAGGTGTATCGGATGGAGTTGTCGGCGAGGTCGGTGAAGCTCTACGGGCCGGTCCGGCTCGAGTCCGGATACCGCTACACGGAGCGAACGTCCTCCGCGGCCTTCGACTCCGGCGACGCGAGTATCGGAGAAGACAAAGACTACACGGACAACCGCGTCTGGCTCGGGGTGGAGTATCCGTTCTAGTGAACTGATCGAGAACGTCTCGTCGACTGCGCAGCAGAAGAGGGAAAGGCTCATGCAAAGAGACAACGGCAGGTGGACGTGGCTTTGGACCCGCAGCGGCCTTGCGATCCTCGCGATCGGCTTCCTCGCCGGATGCGGCGCTCAGGACCTCTACACTCCACCGACTGCCCCGTACTCCGTGGCCGGACGCCTGGGCCTACCTAGCCAGGTCGAGGACGTCGCGGTGCTCGGCAACACCGCGTTCGTCGCCGGTGGACAAGCGGGTCTCCTCATCGTGGACGTCTCCGATCCCAAGACTCCTTCGCTCGTTCAGATGCTGGACACGGTGAAGTATGCGGAGTCGGTTCGTGTCGCGAGCACCTACGCGGGCGGTGAAGTAGTCGACATCGCATTCGTCGTGGAGGGGACCGAGGGCATCACGACCTACGACGTGTCCGATCCGGCGAACGCCTACTCCTTCCAGCAAGGCACGACCGCAGTCGACGGCAACGGTCTCTTCATCTCCGTTCCGGACGATCCGAGCGAACCGTATGTGGTCTACCTGGCAGAGAGCTGGAAAGGGCTGCGGATCTTCGAGTCGGACCCGGCGGTTCCGGGTCTTCTGCGCTACAACGGCGTCTTTTCCTCCACCCGCGGGTATGCCATGTCCGTTGCCATGAAAGACGGGTTCGCCTACATCGCCGACGACGAGCTCGGGCTGGCCGTCCTCGACGTGAGGAACCGGGTCCTCGGTGCCGTCGCCGTCGTCTCGTCTTGCGATACCGAGGGCGACGCTACGGGCGTGGATGTCGTCGGGGACTATGCCTTCATCGCCGACGGCCACAACGGCCTCGCCGTGATGGAGTGTCAGTTGGAGGGAGACCCGCTCGTGCCGGTTCCTCGCTACGTGGCACACCTGGACCTTCCCGGTCGTTGTCGGGCCATCGTCGTGCGGGACGGCACGGCCTTCATTGCCGCGCAGGATGGCGGAGTCCACATCGTCGACGTGACCACGCCCTCGAGTCCGGTCCTCGCAGGTACGGTTCTCACGAGCTACGCGACGGGGATCGCTCTCTCCAAGTCCGGCCTCGTAGTGGTCAGTGACCGCGACGAAGGGCTGCTCGTTCTCCAAGGCCCGGGGCCGTTCTCCGACTCGATCGCTCCATCGAACGTGACCGATCTCTCCGCCCGGGGTGTCGACTCCACTTCGGTCGTTCTCGAGTGGCATGCCCCCGGGGACGACCGCCTGAGCGGTCGCGCTGCCGGCTACGACATCCGGTACGTCGAGGCCGCGATCGATGGATCGTTCCCTTGGAACTCCGCGATCGAGACTGCGGACGAACCGGCGCCGGGAGTTCGTGGGACCGCCGAGAGCCACACCGTCACGGGGCTTCTCCCGGGAACCGAGTACACCTTCGCTCTCCGCACCGTCGACGGAAGTGGAAACTGGTCCGGTGTCTCCAACGTGGCCCAGGTCGTCACGCCGGTGGGGAATGTTCCGCCCGTGCTCTCGGGAGGTTCGGTATCGCCGGACGCGGGGCTCTATGACGAGAGCTTCGTCTTCGAAGTCATCTATCAGGACGGCGACGGGGACGCGCCGGAAGTGGCCGAGGTGTGGGTCGACGACGTTGCGTACGCGATGACAGCAGTCACGACCTCTTTCGAGACCGGAGCCCTCTTCCGCTACGAAGGTACCTTGAACGCGGGCGCCCACGACCACTACTACCGCTTCGGTGACGGACACCATGGGCCGACCGACACCGACGTGTTCTCCGGCCCTGCGGTGGGACGGCTGCTCGCCACGATCGGAAGTCCGGCGGACGAGCCCGGAAGAGACACCGACGAGACCCCGCATCCGGTGCTCATGGTTCGGGAGTTCGAGATCGCGAGCCATGAGGTGACGCAAGCGGAGTACGAAGCGGTCATGGGCACGAACCCTTCGCGGTTTGAAGGTGCGAACCTCCCGGTAGAGCGCGTGAGCTGGTTCGATGCAGTGGAGTACTGCAACGCACTTTCCGTCTCCCAGGGCCTGACTCCTGCCTATGACGTGCAGGGGGACGTCGTCACGTGGGACGAGGACGCGGATGGCTGGCGTCTCCCCACGGAGGCCGAGTGGGAGGTCTCCTGCCGGGCCGGAACCACGACTCCGTTCGCCAACGGCGACCTCACGGAGGAAGCCTGCGGGATCGATCCCGTACTCACCGAGATCGGCTGGTACTGCGGAGACGCCGGCGCTAGGACGCACCCAGCAGGATCCAAGCGGGCCAACGGGGAAGGTCTCTTCGATATGCACGGGAACGTCTGGGAGTGGTGCTGGGACTGGTTCGTCTCGGATCTCGGATCCGGTGCCGCAGTCGACCCGCAGGGACCTGCGGGCGGCTCACAGCGAGCGATTCGGGGAGGCTCTTGGTATCACTTTGCGCGCGAGTGCCGGTCCGCTTCCCGGGCACCGTACTGGCCAGGTTCCAAAGACGACATCGTCGGCTTCCGGGTGGCGCGGACCATCTTCCAACCGTAAGGACATCGAGTGACGACAACCGAACGGAAGCAGCGACCTCGGTTTCTCTTCATCGACGAGTTTCGCGGACTGGTCGGAATCCTCATGCTGATGGGGCACAGTTCGTACTTCTTCAACTCGGTGTGGAAGAGCCTCGATCCACTGGACCCATTCTTCTCGAGCACAGGTCAGTTCTGGCTCCGCTACCTCGGGTACCTCTGCGCTCCCGGCTTCCTCATGATGAACGGCGCGATGGTCTGGTACTCCTACACTCGGCGGAGAGAGTCGGGCCAAGCGGACTGGGCCGCGCGATGGCATCTGATCCAGCGGGGCCTCTTTCTCGTCCTGGTCCAGATCACCTGGGTCAACTCATCGTGGGGTGGCTTCGCCCAGTTCAAACCTGGCCACTTGGGGATCATCGCCTGCATCGGGATCTCCATGATCCTGCTCACTCTCATCGTGAACTGGCGGTGGCAGGTGCGTCTAGCGATCGCGCTCCTACTCTTCCTCGTCCATCCGTTCCTTCTGCAGATTCCCTACGACGCAGACCAGACTTGGCCCCGCATTCTCATGCAGACCTTCGTCGACTCGGGCGAGTTCAACAAGTATCCGGTCATTCCCTGGTTCGGGCTCGCGACGATGGGGTCGGTCATGGCCACCGGCTGGATCCATGGTTGGCATACGACCAAAGAGCGCATCCTCTGGAGCAGTTCGATCGGGTTGGTCGCGCTCGGCCTCGCCACCGTGGTTCGGATGGGCCGGGGCTACGGCAACATCTTTCCCTTCTCGGAGTTGGGCAGCTACTCCTTCGTCCTCGATCAGAAGTATCCACCGAGCCTCTACCACGTGCTCTGGTTCTTCGGCGCGGTCGTCCTCGCCATGGCGGTGATCCAGGCGCTGGGCGCGGCTTGGCCCAAGCTCACTGCGAGTCTCGGCGTCGTGGGTAGAGTGCCGCTCTTCTTCTACTGCGTGCACATCGGGATTCTCGGTGTCTTCTCGAAGCGGCTCGATCTGTTCTACCGGGAGGGAGGCGTCCCTGCGACCCTCGTAGGGCTCGCGCTCATGCTCGTGGTCATGTTCCCGCTCGCGCTCTGGTTCGGCCGGGTCAAGCGGCGGAGCCGGAACTACCTGATTCGGATGATCTGAGATGCTAGCTCGTATGGAGTACTTCGAACGCTCGCTCTGCGATCAACTCGCGGAAGACGTAGACGCGGAGGCTGTAGCTGCCCGGATCTCGTCGGTCCGCGGGGAGGCTGATCCGACTCGAGAGAGTCGAGGCCGAGTCACTCGGCGTGTACTCGATCCGCTTCGTGAAGAACGAACTCTCGTCGGGGCCGATCCAGACGAGATGGACGTCCAGGGGACGATCGCCGAGCCCGGACTGGTTCTCCAGATCGACATAGGCGTAGACCTTGGCGTCGTCGTCCGCAGTGAATACGTCGCTCACCGCTCGTCTCCGGCCGGACTTCGTCTCGGACTTGCCGCAGAACGTGATGCTGGCCTCGATGCCTCCAGGTTCCTTTGCCGCGCGGATCAAGGTCGAATCGGCCGTCAGCGTGGGAGTTTCCGAACGGCTGGAGCAACCCGATGAGGTCAGCTGCAGGAGAACGAACGTCGTCAGTGAGAGAACGAGCAGCAGGAGCGGCGAGAACCGCGCGAAACGTCGACGTCCATACCTCACGATTGGATTCCGCATCTGTCCTCCTCGGCCCGCGCGGGTACTCACATCCGCGGGCATCCGCCGCGAATGAGTGTAGGACAAGTGGGAGCAAGCGATGAAGACGTTCCTACTTCTGCTCGGGTTCGTCCTGGCCTACTGGACGGTCGAAGCGCTCCGGCTCCGGCGCGCGCTGAGACACGTTCCGATCCGGATCCACGTCAACGGGAGCCGGGGCAAGTCGTCCGTCACACGCCTCATCGCGGCGGGGCTGAGAGAAGCGGGGGTCCGCACGGTGGCGAAGACCACGGGGACCAAGGCCCGGTTCATCCACTCTGACGGGACCGAAGAGCCGATCATCCGGCTCGGTTCCCCCAACATCTGCGAACAGGTCGGCGTACTCGATCGAGCCCGAAAGGAAGGGGCCGAGGCCATCGTCATGGAGTGCATGGCGATCCGTCCCGATCTCCAGAAGACCACGGAGGAGAGAATCCTCCACTCCACGATCGGTGTGATCACGAATGTCAGGCCGGACCACCTCGACGTCATGGGACCGACGGTGAAAGACGCAGCCGTCGCTTTGTCGGCGACCCTTCCTCGCGACGGCGTCGCTTTCATCGGCCGAACCGATCATCTCGAAGTGATGCAGAGCGCCGCGCGGCGTCGGCGGACACGGCTCTCCACCGCACGGCACGAGATCGTGCCGCCGCACGCGATGGAGGGGTTCGCGTATCTGGAGCACGAGGAGAACGTCGCGCTCGCTCTCGAAGTGACTCGAACCATCGGGGTCGACGATGACGTTGCACTCCGTGGCATGCACCGCGTCACTCCCGATCCCGGGGCTTGTACCCGTTGGAGGATCGTGGTGAACGATCGCGTCGTCGAGTTCTTCAACATCTTCGCCGCGAACGATCTGGAGTCGACGGTCACGATCTGGAACCGGCTCGGCCTGGGCTATCGGCCGGACTGCCCGTCGATCGCGCTCCTCAATCTTCGCGGGGATCGGATCGATCGGAGCCTCCAGTTTGCCGAAGCGATCGAGAAGGATCTGCTGGCCGACTACTACGTCTTGGTCGGGGATCTCTCGCGCACCGTCGTACGCCGGTTCGAGAGCAAGGTGCCGGCGGGTCGACTACTCACCCCGGGTGGGGCCTCTGCCTCCTCCATTCTCTCTCAGGTCTCGCAGTTCCGCGGCACGGACGCTCCACTGGCCCGGATCCTGGGGCACGGCGAAGAGACGGGCGGACGAACGACTGTCGACGTGACGGATCGAGTGCACGTCCGCGTCGGAGGGATCGGGAACATCGGGGGCATCGGACACGAGATCGTCGGACACATTTCCAACGCAGGAGTTCTCGTATGTTGATCGCGGAAGCCATTGGTCTCGGCCTCGTGGCGAGCCTCCTCTTCACCGAGGCGGTTGGCTTTGCCGCCGGCGGCTTCGTCGTCCCCGGCTACATCGCGCTCTTCCTCGATCATCCTCTTCGGCTGCTCGGGACGGTCATTGCCGCCGTGGCCGCGTTTGCGTGCCTCAAGGTCGTCGGCCGGTTCCTCATCATCTACGGACGTAGGAGCCTCGTCCTCGCGGTGCTTCTCGGCTTCACGTTCGGGCACCTGACATCGCGAATCCCGGACCTCGGGATCCTCCCGGGCGACTACGAGTTCGCCGCGATCGGATACATCATCCCCGGACTCCTCGCCTACTGGATGTCCCGGCAGGGCATCTTCCGCACTCTCGCAGCGATGCTCGTGGCCGCCGTCCTCGTTCGTCTCTCGCTCATCGTCCTACACGGGGGTTCCCTCCTTGAAACGCATCTTCTCTAGCTCCGTCCCGTGGTCCCAACGGGCCGACGTGTTTCTCTTCGCTCTGGCCCTGATCGGAGTCTTGTTCCATGTGCTGGGCGAATCGACACGACGCTTGCGTCCCGAACCCTACCTGCAGGAGAAAATGTCGGCCGCGACGAGAGCGGTCCGTTGCTTCGAGGTGATTCGGGAACATCGCCTCGGGACCCCGGTGGTCGTCGACCTGGTCAACGACCCGGAGGGAAGTGGGCTCATCGGGGAGGAGTTCACTCTGACCACGACCGATCGCGGGATCCTCGATTCCAAGCTCACATCGGTCAATCCGAACTTCGCAGCGCTCTTCGTCGAGTACTTCGAGGATCTGGGCTTGGAACCGGGAGATCCGGTTGCGATCGCCATGACCGGGTCCTTTCCGGCACTCAACATCTGCGCGCTCGTGGCCGCCGAGGAACTCTCGCTCCTACCGCTTCCGATCACGTCGGTCGGCGCGAGCATGTGGGGGGCCAACGATCCCAGCTTCACCTGGCTCGACATGGAGACCCTCCTCTACGAGCGCGGTCTGATCCACACGCGCAGCCTCGCCGCGTCACTCGGTGGCAGCAACGACCGCGGCCGCGGGCTCAGTCCCAACGGCCGCTCCTTGCTGGAGGAGGCGATCGAGCGGAACGGCGTCCCTCTCATCGCCGAGCAGACCCTGGACGAGTCGATCGCGGCTCGCATCGCCATCTTCGATGCAGAAGCGGAACCGCGTGGGATTCGGGCCTACGTGAACATCGGCGGAGGTTCCGCGAGCATCGGCACGTCCCTCGATGGCGGACTGATCCCGTCGGGGCCGAGCGTCAAGCTCCCGGAGTACAACTGGACGCAACGCGGGGCGCTCCAGCACTACGGCAAGAGACGGGTTCCGATCGTTCATGTCCTTGGGCTACAGACGATCGCGAAGAGGCACGGCTTCCCCGTCGCGCCCGAGACCATTCCGACCGTGGGAGAGGGGACGATCTTCCACCAGGAGGTCTACGACCTGAAGGTGGTGGTGCCGTCCCTCTTGCTCTATGCGCTGCTCTGCTTCGGCCTGCTTCGCTCCCGCAATCGCGCGGAGCGAGCCGCTCGTGAGGGGCTCGTGACGAGCGGTCTCGGACTCGCTCCCGCGGCTCAGGGAGCGGGCGCGTCTCCCTATCCGATCATTTCCGCCAGCCCCGAGGCGAACCCGGCGACGATCCGATCCGCCCCGACACCATGAGAAGGACGTAGATGGTATGAGACGAGTCTTCGGCATTTCGATCGGGTTGGGTCTCCTCTTCCTGTTGGTTGCAGGTACATCCGCCCAGTCCGCGTCCAAACGGATCCTTCCGCAGGGGAGCCCGGAGAAGATCCACGCTCTCATCGGCAAGAAGTCCAGCACCTATCACGTGGCCACCAGTGCTGCGCCTCTTGCCATCGACATCCAGGGACCGTCTTCGATCCGGATCCTCAGTCGATTGCTCCTGGGCTCCGATCCACCAGAAGACCCGATTCTCTATCGCGTCTGCGTGGAGATCGACGGAGTGGTGATCCAGACGGTGGAGCGGACGGCCACGAGGAGTTCGGATGCGCGTCAGGAGGGAGGGAAGCCCATCGGCTCCCTTGGACGGGCGGTGGTTCGAATCCCAGAAGGTACGCACCGGGCACTCATCTATCCCCTGGGAGAGGATACGAGAGTGGCTCTGAGACTCTTCCACGGCGGTACACCCACGTCGAAGGTCAAGTACGTCCCCTTCGCTCCAGCCTCCTTCGAGCGGCCGATCCTCATCCACAGCGGCGACTCCGAGGCGACCTACTACCGCTTCACTCCCGAGATTCCAGTGACGTTCATGATCAACGGGCCCGTCCGGATGAAGGCTCTCACGCGGTTGGACTTCAACCACGAGCGCGGGTACTCGAAGAGCTACGCGATCCAGATCTCCATCGACGGCACTCTCCACCGAACCTCGAGACTGACGGCCAAGGCGAGTGCCACATCGATCTACCCAGACCTTCCCGACATCACTCCGGGCGTCGGCAAGACGTTCTACCTCGACGTTCCCGAAGGACGGCACGAGATCGCGATCGCGCTCACGAACACGACGGCGAATGCGGCTGCGATCCGGCTCCTCATTCCGAAGAAGGCGGTGACGAACGGTCCGTAGTGAGCCTCGTGCAGCAGCTTCCCGACACCATGAACCGAAGTCCCAGCCCGCGGAGCCGCCGGGTGAAGATCAGAAACGGCTCAGCTTCGGGCATGGAGGAAGATCTCCCTCACGCGCGCCTGGATCTCTTCTTCGCTCCAATCCGGATGCTGCTGCCGCAGGGCCGTCGCCTTGAGCCGACGGGCGGACCAGTAGAGCCGGAACGACGCACGGATCTTCTCCTCGCCGGACATCCGGCGGAGGGTGGCTACGTACTCCGGTGTGAGCTTCGATCCCATGGGCGGAGGATAGTTCGCCGTTTCATTTCGGCCAAGGCACTTCGTTTGTGTGCCGCTCGAACTCTCCGCTCTAAGATACCCTGGCGAGTTCGCGGCGGCCTACAGTCTTCGCTTGGCCGATCCCGATTCGTAACAACGCGAGATTGGACCTCGTGAGGAGCGTATGAACCCTGACGGAACGGCGGTCTTCTTCTACGGACTCTTCATGGACGAGTCTCTACTCGGCGCGAAGGGAATCCGCGCCCCGAAACCGAGAGTCGGATACGTCGACGGCTATGGCCTTCAGATCGGGCAGCGCGCCACGCTGGTCCCGGAGCCGCCCGCCCGCACGTACGGCGTCCTCATGATGCTCGAGGCGTCGGATGTAGGCGAGCTGTACTCGGGGGAGGGCGTCTCCGACTACGTGCCGGAGACGGTTTCCGTAGTCCTCGCTGATGGTTCCGTCGAGTCCGCGACCTGTTACAACCTGCCAGCGTCTGCGCTCCAGGGTACGAATCCGGAGTACGCGCGCTCGCTCCTCGATCTGGCGGGTAGGTTGGGCTTGCCGGAGGAGCATCTCCAGCGGATCCGCGAGCAGTCGGAGAGCAGGGCGTTTCCCGAGGAGTTTCTCAGGTTCCTGAGGGAGAACACTCTCGCCGAGATCCGGGTCGGTCCCGATCGGGAGACGTTCCTCGAGATCTGGATGGTAGAAGTGTCAGGCCGGATCTTCGCGCGCAGCTGGAACCGAAGCCTGTCCGGCTGGTTCGGTCAGCTCGTGCGCGGCGCGACGGGAGAGGTGCGGTTCGGCGAGACGACGATGCCGATCTCGGGAGAGTCGCTACCGGCCCAGTCGCCCTTGATGAGCGCGATCGACCGAGCCTATCTAGAGCGCTTCACACAGCCCTACAACGTGCCTTACGCAGAGGCGATCTCCAAGCCGGAGTATCATGCCTACACGGTCGAGATCCTGCCGATACGAGCCGGTCTGTCCTAGACTCAATGGCTCTTCGATGGACGTTCCGCGTGTCCAGATGGTAGGATCCGCCTCGCGATTTCAAGTGCTGGCCCGCCTCCTTCGCTTCCCTCCCGTATCCGCCAGCCGTACACAGGAGGTCCGTCCATGAAGAGCTTCCGTTCCCGATCTTCGGCTTCCATCTCGTCGTTGGTGCCGCTCTCGGCACTCCTGTCGATCGTTCTCATCGGCCTGATGCTACCCCTCGTTGCCTTCGCGCAGGACGCGGCGGTCGAAGAGGACGACACCGAAGGGTTCGGAGTCGAGTGGACTCCGGGGCCGTTCCGTGCCGCGTTGGGCAAGGACCTGGCCGAGATCGATGTGCCGGAGGGGTACCTCTTCTGCGGGGCGGAAGATACCCAGCGGCTCATGGAGTACATGGGGAACCCGATCTCCGGATCCGAGCTGGGAACGCTGGTCCCGGTCTCGGAGGATGCGGACTGGCTCATCGTCTTCGAGTTCGCGGACGCGGGTTACGTGCGGGACACCGACAAGGACGACATCGATGCGGGGAAGCTCCTCAAGCAGATCCGAAAGGGGAACGAGGGGGCCAACGAGTACAGGCGCGAACACGGCGTTCCCCCGCTCCAGATCACGGGCTGGCAGACCGAGCCGTACTATGACGACCAGTCGCACAACCTCGTCTGGTCTCTTCTCGCCACGAGTGAGAACCACAATGTCGCGAACCACAACACCCGGGTGCTCGGCCGTACCGGGTACATGTCCGTGACGATCGTAGCGACTCCTGACCAAACGGCTGCGATCGCGTCGGAGGTCGAGCCGATCATGAACAGCTTCGCCTACGTTCCGGGGAAGCAGTACGCGGAGTACAAGGAGGGCGATCGCCTCGCTCAGTATGGTCTCGGCGCTCTCGTTGTCGGGGGCGCAGGTGTCGCCGCTGCGAAGCTCGGGCTGTTCGCCGTGTTGGCCAAGTTCCTGGCGAAGGCCTGGAAGCTCCTCGTGGCGGCCGTCTTTGCGATCGGTGCGTTCCTCCGCCGGCTCTTTGGTGGTCGTTCCGGGAGTTCGACCCCGTCTGCGCCGACGCAGTCGCCTCAGGCTTGATTGGACGGGTTCGCTGAATGAGCTTCCGCCTCTTCTTCGCCGAGGCGCTGCCGTATCTTCTGGCGTTCTACCTTCTCGATGGCGTGCGGAGGGTCCGGCCCCACCATCGACTCTTTGCCGCTTGGTGGGGCGATCGGTTCCGCATGGGAACCGGCGGACTACGGCTCGCGTTGGTTACGCCTGCGTCCCGCAACTTCACCGTGCCGTTCCACTGGATCATACCGGGTCGTACGGCAGTGTTCGTTCCACGCGATCCACGGTACGAGACGGATCACACGGATCCGCGGTTCTACCGGCGGATCTCGTATGAGGAACTCACCGAGCTTTCCCTGATTGGTCGATCGATCGAGTGCCGAGGCGAGACAGTGATCGAGTTCGAGGCGCCGGTTCTCGCAGCGGACGCCTACCAACGACTCGTCCGTCTCCGAAATCTGGAGGAAGACGCGCGCGATGCAGAAGTGCGGGCCGAGGTCGAGCGATCGCTGTCCTGGGACCTAGCCCTAGCGCGACGCGATGAAGTGAACCGGGCCACTGGCGCGCTGCGTTTCGCCGCCTGGGTCGCTCTTTCGTTGCTGTTCGGACTCCTGCCGCTCTACGCATTCGGCAGAGGTTCGGGAGTGGTTTCCGGGATGGCCTTGGGATGCCTTCTCTTCATAGCGTACTCGGCGATCCTCGTTCTCGGTCTCCGGGCGGAACGGTCTCTCTCCTCCGGACCACGCGATTGGGGGAAGCTGCTCCCGATGCTCCTCTCTCCGGTCACGGCCCTCCATGCCGGTGCCGAGATCGGCCGCCATGCATTCCTCGGATTCGACATCGCCGTGGTTGGTGCGGTCCTCCTGCCGGAAGGGGTAAGGGAGACGTTCCTACGGCGAGAGATCCGTAGGTGCGAGCTGGCGGCACTCGAAACCGGTCCCGATGCGAACGTCTACTGGGAGAGCCGGGTCGACGCTCTGGAAAAGATCGCGGTGATGCTCGGTCTCCGTGCGGAGCATCTCGAGTCGGGTCCGTCGGACGTCGCGGTCGGGAGTGCCTACTGTCCCCTCTGCGAGACGGAGTATCGTTCGGGTGTCGCGTACTGTGCGGACTGCCGTGTCCCGCTCCGGATCAAGGGGCCCGGCGCATCGGACGTCGTGTGACTGAACGGAGTGCCGGGATGCATCGGCTCGCATGGGTTGTCGTCGTCTTGGCCATCGTCGAGGCGGGTTGGTTCGCGGTATGAGTAGGGAGGGGGAGGCAATGCGGATCCTTGGTGTGGTGGTGCTCGTACTGACGCTGATGGGTACCGCGGTTCTCGCGGAGGACGGCGATACGTTCCGCAGTGCGACGGCCGGATTCGAGGTGACGAAACCTACCGACTGGCAGTACCTCACGGCCGAGGAGAACCAGGAGAATCTGAGCCGTATCGAGCTGAGTGACGAGGAGCTTCGCGCTGCACTCCTGAAGTACGCGACCGTCCCGCTCGTAGCGACGACGAAGCACCCCGAGCCGTTCGACGACCTCAACCCCAGCTTTCGCGTCAACATGAGGCCATTGGGGGAACTCGCTGCCCTTCCTGCAACGGAAGTGCTCGGTGCATTCCTTCCGCAGTTCGAGCAGTTGTTCGAGGAGTTCGAACTGGCTGAGGGGCCGGTCGAGACCGAAGTCTCCGGACTCCCCGCCGCATACGTGAGGATGAACTACACCCTGCGGACCGGTGACGATCTCACCTTCCCGACCTGCTCCGAGCTCTGGATCGTGCCAAGGGGCGAGTTCTTCTTCATGATCGGAGCGGGTACCCGGCAGGACGAAGCGACAGGCACCCGGAAGGAGATCCACGACATACTGAAGTCGGTGAAGATCGAACACTGACGGAGCTGTCGTCGCGGCGCCGCCTCATAGAGACCGCGCAGACGTGGTCTCGGCGATGAACACGATGGCGTCGAATCGCTCGGTCAATCGGTACTGTCGGGACATGGAGGTCTCGTCGAAGAATCCGTTCCCGATCTCACGCAGTGGCCGAGGAACGTCGAGCCACCGCCTCGCGGGGTCGTCCGGAGCGAGGGAGCGAAGATCGAGCACGAAGATGGACTCACCGACTCGCGCGAACGCGTGCTCGACGTTCTCTGGAGGGGCAGGACCGACGGAGAACGCGCGAAGCCCGCGTCGGCTCGAAGGGCCTCCGCCATGGTCCACCGCCTGGAATCCGCCATGGTCGAAGCTGAATCCGAGGGTCACATAGCGAGAACCGAGATCTTTCGCGAGACGGCTTCCCATCGTCGTCCAGCCTGGTTCCGAGGTCCGTTGGATGTGCCCATTGTGTGCCCAGAGGACGACGCGAGTATCCGGGGGGTGGTCCTCCATGATCCACATTACGTTCTCTGCCATCGCTTCGTCTCGCGGCGTGTAAACCCCTTCCTGATACATCCGCGTGAACTGCTGAAGTAGGACTACCTCCTGCCTCGCGATGCGCCATTCCTTCGCGCTCGAGCGACTCTCGTACATCTCCCTGCGTTCGTCGATACGTTGCAGAAGGGCGTCCAACGAATCCTTCGACGCTTCGGGTTGGTCGGTCAGAGCAGATCCACCCCTGGCGTAGGACAGGAAGAGGTCGCCGAACCGGTCGGCCGCTTCCTCGTCGACGGACGGTAGATACGCCATCAAGTGGGTTACCGGCGTCTCGATGAATTGCATGTCGAACCCGAGGAACTGCACCTCCTCTTGGTGCGAGGGGTCGAGATTGTAGCGACGCATCCACTCGACCATCTCCCAAACTTCTTCCGTGTCCCACGTCCAGAATCTCATGTTCGCTACGGCCCGTGCCGCGGTCCCTCGTCCGTGGAGGACGTAGTCGTTGACCGCTTGGCAATCGGGCCAGCTGGCCTCGATCGCGAAGACTCGGAACCCCATCTCTTCCACCAGGAACTCGACGAGTCGGTGCTTCAGCTGGAAGAACTCCCTCGTTCCGTGGGTGGCTTCTCCCAGCGCGACGACACGAGCATCCCCGACGATGTCGCGGAGCGGTTCCAGGTCCGTGAAGCCGTGTTCGGCGAGAACGGTTGTGAGTGGCACGGCATGGGATCGGATGGACTCCACGACGTCGTCGCCGGCGGGATTCAGCCGGTGGGCGAGCAGATCGATCTCGGTGTCCCGGTCTCCCGGGAATTGATGGGAGTCCAAGCGCAGCGTCGGGTCGCTGGTGGCGGCGTGGTACTCCTCCGCGTGCGGCAAGCGGACGCGGAATCGTCCCGCTCGGTCCGTTTCGACGTAGAAGATGTCCGCGTCCTCCGGGCCGACTCTGGGCAGCTCGATCATCGTGCCTGGGATCGGTCGTCCCTGTTCGTCGTGTACGTGTCCGCGGACGACGATGTCGACGTCGTTTTCCATGAGAACGTCAATCGCTTCGTAGAGCCCTGGGCCAAAGAGTCTCGGCTCTTCATACACAGCGGTGAGGGTTGCGGAGGTCACGGTGACCCCGAAGGTGCCGCTCCTGACCTGGGCGGTAAAGCGGCCCAAAGCGTCGGTACGGGCCACCGCCTCGGCATGTGGAGCGTCGCCCGCCACGAACGCGACCAGAGCGCGCTCGACGGGTCGCCCATCCTCGTCGCGTACGCTACCCACGATCGTGAACCGGGCGGGGTCCGACTCGGGGATCCCGAGGCCACGCTCCTCGATCGGGAGCGGTTCCTCGTCGAACTGAAGGTCCCATGCTCCCAGGTCACGGGTCGTTCCGATCGGCCCAAGCGCCGCGTACACCAGGATGAAGAGACCCGCAGCGAGCAGGCTCGTGAGGAGGAGATACTTCTTGGAGAGGATCCTCTTCATCGTGGAAAGGCACGCTCCGAGCTCTCGACACCGCGGAGTTGCCCGCCGACCGTTCTCAGGAGCCCGAGTTGGAGGTAGACCGTTTCATTCCTCCAGTTGGAGTGGGCGAATCCGTCGTCGGGGAACTCTTCCCTCACGTCGGTCAGGCCGGTGACGAAGCCGAGTTCCAAGAAGGAGCGCGTTGCAGCGCCCAGGGGAAGCTCGAGACCGGCACTGAATCGCGCGGAGAGGTCGATGAGCTTGGAGCCATCCTTGGCGTCGTACTCGACGGACCCGTCCGGCGACGTGTACTCGAACGTTTGTTTTGCTGAGAGCAGGAAGCCGATCTCCGCTCCCGCTTCGAGGTAGGGCCTGAGTCTGTCGGCGTCGCCGTCGCCCAGCGGAAATCCCAGCTTGGCAGCGAGGGGGAGGGTCAGATAGTCGAAGTCGAACGTGATCTCGCTGACCCCGCTGGTGCCCCGAGGCAGGATGATGACTTCTTCGTAGAAGTGAGCCGACCTTCCACCCTTCTGGCTGAACCCGACGCCGGTCGAGACGGACAGTCTCTCGCTGAGCCCGAGCTCGAGGGTGCCGTCGATCCGCACGCCGGGCTTGGACTCCAGCCCAAGGTAGTCATCGGACGAGATCCGAGAGAAGTCGACCCCGATGCCTCCGCCGACGTCGACTCGAGTCAGGGCTCCGACGGTCGTGTGGAGAAGCGTGAGTAGCAGGAAGGCTAGTGCGAATGCTCGAAAGCCAAGATACATCCCGCCCTCCGCGTTACTCCACCTCGACCCGCATGCTGGAGATCTGCTTCATCGGCATCTCCATCGTGCTTCCGTCCTGCGGACTCTTCATCGTCATCGTGAACTGCTGGTCCATGGTCATTCCGCGCATCCAGCCGAGTTCGTTGTCCCAGTAGATCCGGCCAGAGCTCGTGCCGCCACTGATCGACATCCCCATTTGCTTCAGCATGGAGAGCTCCTCCGGAGTGGAGTCGTCGCCGGAGAGGTCCATGTCGACGGTTGCGTTCATGTCGATGGCTGCGCAGTCGTGGCCCTCGTACTTCGTGAAACCTGCCAGGGTGAACGAGCCTTTGAACGACATCGATCCGAAGCCGGTTAGATTCCAGTCGACATCGAGCGGCCAGACGTCTCCCGCCTTCACGGGCTTCTCGGGGAAGAACTGGGTGATCCAGGTCTGGAGCATCTGACTCATCTGCTCCTCGTTCATGAACTGGCCTGCGATCTGCTTGGCGTTGGGGTCCATACCCATCGCATCGAAGATGTTCTGCATGTCCATTTCGACGATCTGATTGTCCTCGTCGAAGGTCATGGTGAACTCCTTGCCAATCATCTGGCCGACCATTGCAAGCGGGCTCTGCGCGTCGGGTGTGTCGCTATCGAAGGTCATCTGTTGGCCCATGGCGTCGACCGTCATCGCCATCCGGTCGTACTTGCTGTCGAGGCGGATGTTGCCCTGGCCAGCGTCCGACGCGGCCATCGACATCGCCATCTCCATGTGCGTCTTCTGGTCCAAGGTCTGATCGCCCATGGGGAAGCTCATGCTCATGTCCATGTCCATGAACGTGCGGTAGGTCGTGCCGGGCTGCCATTGGTAGTGAAGCTGGATCGGGGCTCGATTCTGCTCGAGCTCTTGGGCCGCGAGGAGCCCGGCCGAGCACACTCCAATCATGGTTGCGGCCAGGATTCCCTTCCACCGGACGGACATGACGATCTCCTTCTCGCGGCTCACAGTGGGTCGAATGGCCTTCCAATCCAACACTGATCAAGGCGCCAGGATACCAGACATGTCGCGCTTCCGCAGAGGACGGGGATGTCCGTCGTACGACGAGAACGGCCGGCTCCGGGATTGTCCGGGGCCGGCCTCTTCGTTGCTGGGGTTCTTCTAGGTTTGTGGATCGTTCCGGGCTCGTAGATCCTTCGGGGTCCGGAGTGTTCGGCGCGTTGAGGGTGGTTGCCTCCCGCTCCGAACCCCGACCGGACCTTACGCCTTGAGCTGACGGATGGTGTTCATGCTGGTGTCGTGGAGCGACTTCAGGATGTTCGACATGGTCTGGAACATCTGCTGACGCTTCTGCATGAGCTGCTGGAGCTGCGTCTGGAGGAGCTGGAGGTTCGAGCTGTTCTGGCTGCTCGATCCGTTCGCGCCACCCGCGCTGGAGCTTCCGCCGCCACCGAGGAGGCCGCCGAACAGTCCGCCCACGGTCTTGCCGATGCTGCCGAAGATGCCGCCGATGCCGCCGCCACCGTTCGAGCCGTTCGACCCGTTCGCGCCGCCGTTCTTCTCGTTCGTCATCTGCGTCTCGATGTCCTTCATCTTCTGCTCGATCTGCTTGTCCATGTGCTCGGTCAGCTTCGCCATCAGGAGTGCGAGCTTGTCCTCGAGCGACAGGCTCGGATCGGAGAGGACGGAGTCCGTCGAACCGACACCGTTCGTGCCGTTGGAACCGTTGCTGCCGTTGCTTCCGTTCGTGCCGTTGCTACCGTTGGCGCCGTTCGCACCGCCGAAGAGCTTGCCGAGGATGTCCTGGATGCCGCCACCGAGAGCGTTGCCGAGGGCCGCGCCGGCACCGCCGATCGCGTTCATGGCCGGGTGGAAGGCGAACGACGGCGGGAAGAACGGACGCGGGGCGCAGGCGTTGCCCGGGTGCCAGGCGAACTTCGTCCGCGTCTTGTAGGTCGTGGCCTGACCGTCGATCCGGCCGTCCTTGGCGTCACGGAAGATGTCGCCCATGCTGTCGTACTTCCGGCCGCGGTAGAGATAGTCACCGTCCGCCAGCTTGATCGGCTTGGCGAAGGAGCCGGCGTACTGCTGACCGGAGATCCGGCCCTGGAGCTTGAACGGTCCCCAGTTGAAGCCGTAGCGCTCACCAACGTGGGCACGCTTGCCGACCTGCTCACGGACCGCGTAGGTCTGCTTGTAGGCGTGGAGGTGTCCACCGGTGCAGCCGCAGCGCGGCGCGAAGGCGCGAGCGAAGCCGGGGCGACGAGCGCCGCCGAAGATCGAGTCCATCTGACGGGTGGAGAGTCCGCTGTTGAGGTCGACGAGGTTCCGGAAGGCGCCGGCGACGTTGCCGGAGCGGAGGTCGACGAGAGCGCCGAGGGCGTCGCCGAAGGCGTCCGGGTAGCCGAGGGAGTCGAGAGCGCGGTTGATCTGGGTGCCGAGGGAGTAGTTCGCTGCGGGGTTGCCGATCGTCGTCATTGGGGTCACGTCCTTTCCAGGGTCCGGGAGGGAGCCTGTGGCTCTTTCCTCTCCGGTGCCGCCCCAAGGGGCTGGCGTTCTGTGTCTCGTGGTCGGGGGCCGGAGCACTGCCGACCTGTTCTGGCCCACTTATCCGGGGTCAGGAAGGACGAGTTGCGGGGAGAATCGAAGAAAGTGCGGGGCGGCGGGGCGAAACGCACGGGAGGACCGGTGGCCCGGGTCTGATGGGGAGAGCGGGAGGTTCGAGGAGGCGGACAAGGGCGAGTGCTGCGATCCGTTCGTGGCCTCGAGGCGGACCTGGCTCCTACCGCCCGAGTTGACTAGGAGTCCCGAGGCTCGCTACGGTTGTACGGTCAATCCTGCCCTGTCATCACGGACGACGGCTCTGCTCGTTGAGAGGTGACGCCCACAGACGGTCGCAGCGCAATCTTGCGCATCGGGCCATGAGCATCCATACCAGAAGGGGTGGAACTACATGTCCAAACGCTTCCCGGCCCCCAGTCTCCGTGCTCTCTGCCTCACTTTCGCTCTTCCGATCCTCGCTCTTCCGGCGCCTTTCCCCGGGGAGGTGCGGGCCGCGCTCCCCGATGGATTCGTCATCGAGAATGCGTTCCCCGGCGTCAACTTCGCTGTTCCGGTTGCGTTCGCGTTCCTGCCCGACGGGAGAACTCTGGTTGCCGAGAAGTCAGGGTATGTGCGACTTGTCCTGGCGAATGGAACGCAAGCTCCGCTTCCGTTCCTGGATCTCACGGCGCCGACGTACAACAGCGGTGATCTCGGCCTGCTCGGCCTCGCGGTCGATCCCGACTTCGAGACGAACAGGTGGGTCTACGTCCTGTACACGGTCGATACGGGCGCAGACGATCGGTACTCGCGCCTTGTACGGTACCAGGCGAGTCTCTCCGATCCGAACGTGGCGGACGTATCGACGAAGCAGGTCTTGATCGGCGATACGTGGCCGGAGGGGATTCCCACGCTGCACACCAGCCACTCGGTCTGCTCGATCCGGTTCGGGGAGGACAAGAGTCTCCTCATCGGACATGGCGATGGGGGGCGCTTCGAAGCGGTGGACGCCGGCGGACAGGATCCGGGTGGGTTCGGTCCAGGAAAGACGGATCCCGCAGAAGACATCGGCGCGTTCCGCGCACGTGCTGTCGTCACGAGCATGGCCGGCAAGATCCTGCGGCTCGACAAGGAGACGGGACTGGGTCTTCCGTCGAATCCGTTCTGGGACGGGGATCCTGGATCGGATGCGTCTCGAGTTTGGGCCTACGGGCTTCGGAATCCGTTCCGCTTTTCGCTGAGGCCCGGCACGGGAAGTACCGATCCTGCGGATGGAGATCCCGGCACTCTCTACATCGGGGATGTCGGCTGGAATATCTGGGAGGAGGTCAACGTAGCCTCGACGGGCGGTACGAACTTCGGGTGGCCGTGCTGGGAGGGACCACTCAACAACTCTCTCTACCAGAACGTCGACGAGACGGCGGCCGGGAACGAGGACGTGCTCTGCGACGCGGGACTGAGCGGCGAGAACCCGTCCTCTGACTCGTTCCCTGTCGTGTGGTGGCACCATTCCAACCCGTCGTCCTCGAACCCGCCCGGACTCACGGCGCTCAGCGTGACGGGCGGCGTCTTCTACGAAGGTGGATCCTATCCGGCAGAGTACGTGGGCCGCTACTTCGTCGGCGCGTTCGTCCGCGACTGGATCCTCACCATGGACTTCGACGAGACCGACGCCTTCCTCCACCACTCGATCTTCACCGATGTGGGAGACCATCCGGTGTACTTCGAGATCGACCCGGCCACCGGGGACGTCTGCTACGCCGCCATCTTCAACGGCACGATCAATCGGATCCGCTATGAGGCTCCTGCCGACGCTCCGGCTCCGGTTGCGTCGGGTGCAACCGAACGGGTCCGCTGGAGCTCGGATGGCGCTCCGAACCCGTTCTCAGACCACACGGCACTCTCGTTCGTGCTCGAGAGGGAGCAGCTCACTTCGGTCGATGTGTTCGACTTGGAGGGGCGCCTCGTCGCGAACGCGCTAACCCAAGAAGCGAGGGCTGCGGGTACCTACCAGGTCACGTGGGACGGAATGGACGCCGACGGCAACGAAGCCGCGTCTGGCGTCTACTTCATGGTTCTTCGGTCGGCGAACGGAGGCGACACACGCAAGGTCGTCCTCGCGCGGAACTGAGACGCGGAACCTGAGCGAGTCGTGAGCGAGCGCGAACACCTGAGCGCGCTCGCTAGCGGCTCTCCTCACCGGTCGGCTCCTCGTCTGGAAGCGCGATCTCTTCGGCCTTCCGGAAGACCGTGTTCCAGAGTCCGAGGGGCACCAAGTAGATCTGGTCGTCTCCCTCGATCCGCGTGTAGGTCTGACGCGCCGGGGTTTCGTTTCCGATGCTGATGACGCGGCTCTTCCCGTCCGCAGTGCCGATCGTGAGAAACTTCTGAGTGGATTCCAGTCCGGCTGTGGCGACGTCGATCGAATCGGCGAATCCGCTCGCGACGATCTTGGCCAGGGTGTCCAACACCAGATCCATGACTTTGTGATCCACGACGTTGCCTTGGAACGGCTCGGTCGAGCGCCAGCCGGTGGCACTCCGTTCGAACCGGTTCACGGTATCGCCCTCAGCAGCGCTGAAGAACACGATGTCGTCCTTGGGTATGTCGAGGATTGACTTGTTCCGCCAGCCGCGTGAGCCTCGGTCGACCTTGAGCCGTAGATAGGTCGGCACTCTATACACGTCGTCGCCGTCTGTGGGGCGGATGTAGCAGCTGTTGAAGTCCGGGCCCGGTTTTCCGACCACGAACTCGCCGACGTCCTTCCCGTCTTTGGCAAAAGTGACCGTCACGCCGGTCTCGCCGACTTCGTAGACTTCGTGGTTCGCCGGGTTCGTCGAAACGAGTTCCGAGTTCGTCAGTTTGTCGACGTCGGCGAGGATGTCCTGGACGGCTTTGGCTTCGGCCGGATGCCCGCCCTCGGTGAGAACGATCCAAGTGCCGTTCTGCTTCTCCATCTTCGTCTCGATCCCCTGCTTCTTCAGGTCGATCGCGTCGATCGCATCGGCCGTTGCTTCGGGGAAGAGGCGGTCCGTGGACGGGGCCTTGGACTCCTCGTTCCTCTGGTCGAGGAAGAAGGCGAGTCCGCCGAGCACGAGGAGCACTCCGGCGAGAAGAGCGGTCGTACGTGGATTCATGGTCGTTTCCTCCTCTCTCAGGCCGTGAAGCGATCACGCAGCTGCTGGCGTGACCGACGGCGTGCTCCGTTCCAGATGAGTCCGAGTAGGACGACGACCCCTGCGATGCCGAGCGTGTTCGCGTACTTGATCGCAGCCTTCTGACCGTTCGATAGGTCGTGCTCGAACGGACGCGCCGTCGCTCCGCGGGAACGGATGGCGATGAGATCGTTGCCCAAGGTCATCCAGTCGAGCGCGTTCTGGATGAGAAGCCGGTTCTCCGGATGCATCCCGAGGAACTGATCGGTGATGAAGTTGGAGTTTCCCGCGACCAGCATCTGCGTCTCCGAACTCTCGGTGATCGTCGAGTCGGCAGCAGCCAGAGCGGCGGAACCGTCTGTGCCAGGAACGGCCGGGACCGGACGATTCGCGAAGTAGCTCCGGAACTTCCCGGTGAGTCCGACGACGAGCGGGTAGCTCTCGCCCGTGGCCGGTGGCTGTTGCATGGCCGGAGACTGCGGGTCGAGGTCGTAGCTCCCGGACTGCATCCAGGCCCGCTCCGTCGTCCGTACGAGGACGACGCCCTCTACGTCGGGCTGGTCCTTTCCGAGATTCGGATCCGTCGCCGGTGCGGCTCCATCCTCGGCCGCTTCTTCCCGGTCGATCTCCGCGTTCTCGTCACCGGGGACGTTGAGGCGCAGCGGCGCCGTGAACGGCATCAATGTCGACTCGAGCTGTGCGGTGATCGGATTGCTCGGGTTGAGGAGACCCGGCGCACCCTTTGGCCAGAGCGGGTACGGGACGATGTAGGAGAGGAAGCCCTGGCTGAACCTAGCCTGTCCGGAGTAGCGCGGGTGCTCCATGACGAGCGCCGGCTCGACCGCGCACCCGTAGAAGCTGATCATGTCCCGGATGCCCGAGTCCTTGGGCCGTGCGGAGAGCCCGTCCGTCTCCATCAACGCGACGGGGTCGTCCAAGACGACGAGCCTGCCTCCGCGCATGACGAACTGGTCGATCTCGTACGCCTCGCGTTCCGTGATCCCCTCCGACCCTCCGATGACGAGGACGTCGATGTTGGCCGGAACAGGCACCGTACCGCCCGAGAGATCGACCGGACGGACGGAGTAGCGATCCTGGAGGAGCTGGGGAAGCGTGTTGAGCTCCTGATAGACCACCTTCTCGCCGTGTCCCTGGAGGAATCCGATGTACGGCTTGGCATCCATGGTCAGCTTGACGATGGCGGAAGACATGTCGTACTCGAGCGTGTTCGTGTCGAGGACTTGGATCGTCTCGGTTTTTCCGCCGTACTCGATCGATGCGCCGAGGAAGATGTTCTGGATCTGATACTGATCCTGCTCGAGCACGTTGATCTGGAGCTGGGGGATTCCCGCCGCCTCGGCCGCGCCCTTGGCGTCCTCGTCGTCGGTCGGATCGATGTACTGGACCCGGAGCTTGCCTTCCGAATAGACCTCGTACTCCTTGAGGATGTCTTCGACCGTCTGCTCCAACGTGGTCAGCTGGTCAGGCAGCTTTCCGCTCATGTAGACCTTGCAGCTCACGACGTCGTCCAGGCGATGGAGGATTCCCTTCGTCGCGTCGGAGATCGTGAACTCCTTGCCCTCGGTGAGGTCCAGACGAGTGAAGACCCGGGAACCGATCGCGTTCACTGCGATCAAGATTCCGGCGACGATGAGGACGAGGACGGTCGAGTTGACTCCGTACTTCACTTTGGACATCAGCTCCACCTCCTGCTCGCGATGGTCTGAACGTTGAGGAAGAGGAAGAAGAAGATGATCGATACGTAGTAGAGGATGTCTCGGGAATCGATCACGCCACGTCCCATCGAGTCGTAGTGGGAGCCCAAGCTCAGGTTGGCCACGAACGGAACGAGCCAATCCGGAAGAGACGCGAGGATGACTGGGATTCCCACGATGTAGAGCACGAAGCAGATGATGATCGAGATGAGGAACGCCACGATCTGGTTCTGCGTCAGGGAGGAGACCCAGAGGCCGATGGCGAGGTAGGTCGCTCCGACGAAGAGAGACCCTATGTACCCTGCAATGACAGCCCCGTCGTCTGGGTTGCCTAGCCAGGCGATCGTTCCCGCGAGTGGCAAGGTCAGAAGGATCGCGACAGCGAGGAACGCGAGCCCGGCGAGGAACTTCCCGAGCACCACTTCCCAGTCCCGCACCGGAAAGGTGAGGAGGATCTCGGCCGTACCGAGCTTCTGCTCCTCCGCCCACATCCGCATGGTCACGGCAGGGACGAAGATGAGGAAGGTGATCGGGATCCAGTCGAACAGCGTGCGGAGCGTCGACTGTCCGACGAGGAAGAAGTTGCTCAGGAAGAAGAAGATCCAGAGCGAGAGGACCAAGAAGAGCGTGATGAAGACGTAGGCGATGGGCGATTGGAAGAACGCCCGGAACTCCTTCTTCGCGACGCTTGCGATAGCACTCATGACTACTTGTCCCCCAAAGTGAGCTGGGTGAAGACCTGCTCGAGGCTGAGGCGCTCGGTGTGCAGTTCGTTCAGGACCCAACCGTTGCCGACCGCGAG
Source organism: Candidatus Eiseniibacteriota bacterium (assembly GCA_020633975.1). Classification (GTDB taxonomy): domain Bacteria; phylum Eisenbacteria; class RBG-16-71-46; order CAIMUX01; family CAIMUX01; genus JACKCR01. The sequence continues at coordinate 32,775 of JACKCR010000006.1, forward strand.
ATGGAACACACGCTCCGCGACGTCCTGCTCTTTCGACGAGATCTCGTAGCGACAGGTTCCGTTCGTGCCGGTGTCGAGCGGGAGGATCTCCTCGATTCCGGGAGCCGCACGCAGTGCGGGCTCGACCATCGCCGGCTCGGCTCGGAATCCGACGCGACAGACGACCTTTCCTTCGGCTGCGCGGGTCAGCTCGGCGGGTGTTCCACTCGCTACGATCTTGCCCTGGTTGATGATGAGGACCCGGTCGCAGGTCGCTTCGACCTCCGGGAGGATGTGCGTCGAGAGGATGACCGTCTTCTCACGGCCGATCTCGCGGATCAGCTGCCGGATCTCGATGATCTGATTCGGGTCGAGACCGGTGGTGGGCTCGTCGAGCACGAGCACTTCCGGATCGTGGATCAGGGTTGCGGCGAGGCCGACACGCTGGCGGTATCCCTTCGAGAGCTGTCCGATGTCCTTGTGGATCATCGGACCGAGTGCGGTCCGCTCGATCGCCTTCGCGATCCGCCCCTCACGTTCGCTCTTCGGGATTCCCCGGATCTCCGCGACGAACTGCAGATACTCGACGATGCCGAGTTCTGCATAGACCGGCGCGCTCTCGGGGAGGTACCCGATCCGCCGTCTCACTTCGACCGGCTCGGTGAAGGTGTCGTAGCCGGCGACCTGCGCGGCCCCGGAGTCTGCGGGGAGATAGCAGGTCAGGATCCGCATCGTCGTCGTCTTCCCGGCACCGTTTGGGCCGAGGAATCCGACGACTTCGCCCTTCGGGATCTGGAAGGAGATTCCGTCGACGGCGATGGTCGGACCGTATGTCTTGGTCAGATTCTGAACCTCGATCATGGCTCCTCGTTCTCCATCTGCTTGTCGATCTGTCGGCGGCCTGATTTTCGGCCGCACGGAGGCGTCAAACCCCGAACCGCACTCGAGGGTCCATTCCGATAGCTGATGCGATCCGTCGGGTTGGTTCAGGTGCCCGCAGCCGTTCCATTGGGGACCTTCCTGCACGGAGAGGAACGTTCCAGCGGGCACGAAACCTGGAGTATAGGAACGACGTTGGAAGGGGTCAAGGCCAAGGCGGGCAGAGGGTAGCGGGATCGTGCCTCAACGACTCCCTCCTGCCGGGGTGCGTGAACGTCGGCCTGTGAGTGCGAGGCCGGCGAGTACCGCCAGCACCGCGAAGAGAGCACCGGAGAGGACGGCGGGATGACGGCGAAGCCACTCGAACCCGCGGGGCGATTCGTAGAACGGATTCGGTTCTTCGGGCCCCAGTCGCCCGGGGATCCGGGTGTCGATCAGCACTTCAGGGCGTAGAAGCGGCGCGCGACGTTCTCGGGCCTGCGGGTCTCCGTAGAGCAATCGAAACGGGGTTCTGCCATCGGGAAGGAACTCGATCCGGTCCGGGATGGCGAGGATGGACAGGACGCGCACGTAGTCCGACCCCGGCCACGAGCTGCCCGAGAGACGAAGCCTGCGTGCGGGTCTCGGGGACGGGCAGTCGATCGTCCACTCTCCCCGAGCCCCATCGCGGTCCACGACCCGGAGATCCTGGTCCGGCGGACGGAACCACTCGAATGAGCCGTCTGCCGCTGGCACTTCGAGCTCGAGTCCAAGCCCCCCACGAAGCTCGCCATCCACCTGGACCCGGAGCTGCGCGACGGTACGCGCGGGACCCGCCAGCTCCACGGTGACGGAGGAGCGGTTCGTCACCGACGAAGTCTCTGTCTGCCGGAACTCGATCGCTTCCAGATCGGTGGACTCTCGCGTTTCGGCGTAGACGATGGCCTCCTGATCCGGACGCCGCGCGGTCACGGACGCGTAGACCCGATAGCGTGGCACCCCTTCGTCGAGTACGAAAGCCGAGAGCCCACTCCCCGCGAACCGTTGTTCGGGTTCGGGAGACCTGCGTGACCTCAAGCCTCGGGGCGACCCGGGGCTGTCCTCCGGCCGGCGCTCCTCGATCTGGATGCCGGGCTCCGAGAAGACGAGAAGGCTCCGGGCCGGAACTTCCGGAGACTCGAGGTCGGCAAACCAACCGCGGCCCGGATCCTCACGCCAGTCGACATCGATCCGCAGCAGCTCGTTCCAGTGGACATCCATCGCGCTGGCTGACCGGAAGCGTTGGGGGAGGGCCTTCCCGTCGGCGTCCACGATCTGCACGTCCCGGAGGTCGTGAGCGGCCCGCGTCCGGATCTCGTCGTCGAGCGTCACTTCGGCCCACCGATCCTCGGACGGGACTGGGCCCGCGAGGAGTTCGATCGTCCGTGCGTAACTTTGAGCGCGCGCGTCGCGGTCGCTCTCTGCTCGAACCATGTTGGCCGTCCAGGCCTGGAGGATGAGGGCCGCGGACAGGGCCACTGTCCATGTCCGGCCGACCGACTCGCCACGTGTAGGCATCCTCACGATCCTTCTTCCTGTTCAGTCGACGGTCTTCGTCTTCCGCGCTGGTAGAGGAGCGAGATGACCAAGAGGAGGACACCGACTCCGATGAACGACGTGATCCGTTCCCCTCGATCGAGCACGCTGATGTCCAAGGTGAACATCTTCACGACCAACGCAAGGAGGAGACCGACGCCAGCGAGACGTAGGGGACGGTAATGCCGGAGGAATCCGACTCCGATGAGTGCGCCACCGTAGAGTGCCCAGGCCAAGGAGAGCCCGAGGAGAGCGCGGCGTTCGCCGCTCCCTTCCAGTCCTCGCCACACCTGCACCGAGAGCAGATAGAGCAGAAAGGCCGAGGCGAGGAGGACGAGTGGGGTTCCCGAGCGCGCCTCGGCAGGGAGGAGAACGACACCGTCCTTCCGCGCCTTCTGGAGACGCCATGCGATGCCGAGGATCGTCGCTACGGCCACGAGCCCAGCTAACCACTGGACGAGGAAATCGTCCGCGTAGCTCCTGCGGAAGAGTCCGGATGTCTCGAGGTCGAATAGCCCATGGTGGAGCAGCGCGAATGCGAGGACGAGGTAGCCGAGCACGCGATGGCCCACCGAACTCCTCACCAGCCCGAGATGGACGAGGACGAATGCGAGCAGCGCCCAGCCGAGCGTGACGGTCTCGAGGTCGAAGTGGATGGGAAGCGCCATCGCACCGAGCGCGAGTCCGGTGAGCTCGTATACATGGTGGACTGCGTCCGCTCGGTCTGTCCGCGAGTCGAGCTTCTTCGGTACCAGCCGCGCGAGAATGACGTAGACGAGTCCGAGCAGCGCGGTCGAGATCCCGCGGAGGTAGGGCGTTTCCCCGAGCCATGCCCAGAGGAAGAGTCCGCCCGCGCCGCCGTTGGCTAGGACGAGCACGCTGCTCGCGAGGCGCCACACGGGGTGGGTCGATCTGGCGACGAAGGGAAGAGCGACATAGAGAAGCCAGAGAACGCCCACTCCCGCGAGCGCCTGCGTCCGCGTATCCGGCCCGTAGGACTCGTCCCACCAGAACAACACGAGGAACGCCGTGCCGAGAAACGCGCCGAGGACGAGTCCTGGCCAGTTCCGCCGGATGCGTACGAGCACCGCGCCCAAGTTGACGAATGCGATGTAGGGGAAGTAGAGCGGGTGTGCAGATGTCGGCTCGAGGAGGAGCGGTGTCACGAGCGCGCCCGTGAGCGTGAGCCCCGCGACCGTACGCGATCCTTCCGCGAGCGCGAGTACGGCTCCGAGCAGAGATGCGCCGGCGAGAAGGGCGTATGCCGTCGTCGAGCCGATGACGTGGTGGAAGGCGGATGCCGCGAAGATCGAGAGAAAGACGAGCGCCGTCCCGCCACCGAGAAGTCCCTGTCCGAGGAAGAGCCCGCTCCGTCCGGCTACGAGACGACCGGTTCCCAGGAACGCTACGGCCACGCCGAGTCCCACCCAGACCTGCCCCTGGCCCGCGAGCGGATGCTCGCCCAGCTTCACCGCGAGGAAGAACGCCGTTCCGAAGAAGATCGCGAGGACGCCGATCCAGGTCAGCCACTCGCCGCCGATGCGCGATTCCAGGTCACGCGCGGGCGCGGAAGTGCGAGCGGCCTGGGCCGCGGCGCGGGCGGGAGCGACGAGAGGTGGGGGCGTCCGGTCGGCGTGGGGGTGGGTCGTGGATGGCATGGTCGACGCCGGCGCGACTTGTCGTTCCTGCGGCTGCGCAGTAGCCAGGGCGGGTGGCTTGGCGCCCTGCCGTTCTCGCGTGAGCGAACGGAGGTGTCGCTCCAAACGCTTCATCCTCAGAAACGAGAGGATCGAGAGGACGAGTGCAACCGGCCCCGTGAGGAGCACGAGCACCGCCAATAGGATGAGGATCGTCTCCATTCGCGTCGAGCATAGGCGAGCTCGCGAGGCAAATCGAGTAGCTCTCGATCGCCCGAACGGATCTGCCCCGGGGCATCGGCCCTCGCCCAAAGCCGAACAGTTCTGCCTCCGCGGCTTCCGAACCATCGCGGTGCAAACGCACTGCATCTCGCCAAAGAGAACTCCAGTGCGCTGTCTCAGATGGCCTTGCGCAGTGACCGTCGAAACGGATCCACGTTGGCACTGCCATTGACCCTACTGCGGGCATGCGCCTGCTGACTCTCCTCACATGGCGCAACTTGGCTAACGAAGGAATCAGACGACCCTAGAGTCCATTGAAGGAGGAAGTCCCATGCGTAAGCTTCTCGTTCTCTGTACGGCCGCGTGTGCGCTCATCGGCACGGCCGATTTCTCGAACGCGATCTGTCTCACCGGTGGTGGCTCGGCGACGTGCGGCTCCGGTATGTGCATGAGCAGCTCGCTCCGTGATATCGACGTGACCTGGGTAGGCCCCGGCGGTGCGCAGTGCTGCGACCAGATCACGATCTTCGTCGATGAAGGATGTGACGGTGGTTGGGCACAGCTCGACGTCGTCGACTGCAGCACGAGCTCGTACAGCTACTGCGGGAAGGCGAACACCGACTACAAGTTCAAGATCGTCTACTCGAAGAACGGATCGCAGTCTGCGCCCGACATCATCACGAACTGCGTGAACTGCAACTAGGTTTGATCGGGGCCTCGCGATCCCGATCGTGAGATGAGGCAAGGCAAGGATGTCGGTGCCAAGAGAGGGGGTTACCGGCGGACTTGCCTTGCCTTCCCCATCGTGTGCTCGGCTGGAGTGCACGATCCGAATGCGTTGTGTCTGGAACGGAGCGGGTTCGGTCACGGATGCGAGGTCGATGTCCCGTCAGACGCCAGGCGCTCCACGAGCCGCTCGACCTCCGTCCGGAGGTGGGCGAGAGTCCGTTCCGGCGTGGCGATATCGAGGTCGTGGACCTCCCAGTACTCGACCCGCGCTTCCCAGTCTGGAAAGAGCTCCCTCATCAGAGGCCGGTGCTCACTCTCCTTCACTGCGACGACGTGGCTCGCGGCGCGAAAGTCGCTCGCCGAGGTTACGCGGGCCGGTCGGGCGTCGACCGCGACGGAGAGACGTCGACACTCTAGCGCCGTGTGCACCGACAGATTGCCGAGGTTTCTCGGGTCTGGTCGCAGCCCGCTGGAGTCGGCGTCCCACTCGAGTCCCCGCTCCGACGCGAGGTGGCGGAAGTACGCTTCTGCAAACCGACTCCGGTAGTAGTTCCCGGTGCAGAGAAAGAGCACCGATGGTCTCGTGCGTTCGTCAGTGGGATGTGGCATCCGCGGAGAGTAGCGTGGGGCGTTGGCTCGGAGCTAGTCCGCGTTACGCGGCGCGGGTCTGCGCGCGACTGCGAGCCGCCCGGATGAGCGCTTCGATGTTCTCGTCCGGGACCGCCCAGGGAACCTCGGGGCCTTGGTTGCTGAGGATGAACCCGGGCCCTGCTTCGGCGAGCACGCGTCGTGCTTCGAATTCCACACGCTCCGGACCCCAGTGGATCAGCTTGAGATTGTTCAGGTTCCCCATGAGCGCCTGATTGCCGATCGATCGCCTGGCCTCTCCGGGTGGATCCTGCGATCCGATAAGGAACACTGCGACAGGGAGATCGGCGAGATGCTTGAGGAACGGACTCGCGTCCCCGACGAGTTCGAGAGCAACGAGTCCGTCGACACGGCGGACGAACTCCCGGATCACCGGGACTGCGTCCTGGACGAACGTCTTCTCGCGGAGGAGGGTTGCCGACGCGACACCTTCGGCCACGACCACGACGTGGCATCCCGCGGAGAGCTGCGCCTGAGCCCAACGCACGGTGTAGTCCATCATCCGCTCCATCAGGATCGGATAGAACTGGCGCCGAGCCTCTTCGTGCTCCACCAAGAGCCCGATCGACTTCCCCATTCCCATGAGGAGGGAGTGGAGAGAGAAGGGCCCAATCACCGCGCCGACGACCAGCTTCTCGCCGCCGTACGTCTTGGCCAGTCGTTCTGCGTTGCGGAGAGTCTTGGCGAGATACGGGTGCGCCGTCGGATCCGGTATCGGGAGGTTCGGGATCTCCTCGTAGCGCTTGATGACCATTCCGCCCACGGACGGAGCGCCGTCGGGATGGAACGTGAGGGTGGAGCCCCAGCCGAGCACGTCCTGAACGACATGAGGGATGGCGAAGACGGCGTCCGGGTCGAACCGTTCGACGACTCGGCACTGCCCCTCGAACGCGTGCGACGGGTCGCCGAAGTACTCGGTCAGAGGCATCCCCAAGAGCCGAGCCCCTTGCTGGAGGAGTACCGGCGCCACCGGGGCGGGGTCGATCGGGCGCATGTGGACGGCTTCGAGGATCCGCTCCAGAGAGTTCATGCCGCTCTCCTTCCTGAGGCCAGCGTGGCAATTCGCCCTGAACGGGAGACGAGGTGCCTCACCAAGCGGATCGCTTCGTACGGACTCCGGCCGACGCCGTCGGCTCCGTACCGCTTTCTCATGTCCGGGTCGACGATGAACGGCGCGCCACCCGCGATTACTCCGATGTCCCGGCGGCCCATCTCGACCAGCGCCTGCTTGAGATCCGGAATCGCTTTCGCCGTGTGGAGGAGTAGAGACGACACGCCGATCACGTCCGCCTTCTCGCGAATCGCGGTCTCGACGAACGTTTCGTTCGAGACGCTGAGACCGAGGTCGATCACGCGGAAGCCAGCGGCGCGCATCGAAGTGGCGACGAGACGCCTTCCGAGGTCGTGGTAGTCCTCGTGAGCGTTCCCCAAGACGACGACCGGCGCGTGGGCATAGAACGACTCGGGTACGAGTGGTTCGATCGCCGTGACCGCGTGCTGCAGGATCCGGCCGTTCCGGTAGTAGGTCTCGAGAGGTTCGTCCCGGCGGGTCTGTCCGAGGAAGACGTCCATCGATGCCTCGGCCAGGGCCTGGAGGAGTACGGCCGGAGGATGTTCGGATGAGATCGCGTTCGCGACGGCTCGTTCGCCCAGATCGGGAAGATCGTCGCGGAGTGCGCGAACCATGTCGTCCCGGAAGCGACGAACATCCGTGGCGATCTGACCGCCACCGGAGCGACGGATGGCGTGGTCCACGGCGTCACATTCGTTCGACAGCCCGTCGACGAGGGCGGCGGCCGATTGTTCCACCCACTCGCCATGTCGTCTCAACCAGTCGAATCCGTCCTGGATCGCTACCTGCGAGTGGGCGAGTGTCTCGACGTCACGGGTGACCCCGACGAGTACCTCGGTGTCGGACGAAATCCCCTGTGCCGTTTCTTCGAGCGTTGCGACGGCCTCGCCGGCGTGGTTGAGCGAAGTGCGGTTGGTCTCGAACAGTCCCTGGAAGGAGCCGAGGCTCTCGCCGATCTGGGAAACTTCGTTGTCGATCTCGTCGCTGAGAGACTGTGTCTTTCGCGCGAGTTCGCCGACTTCCTGAGCGACGACCTTGAACCCCGCTGCTTGCTGTCCGGCTCGGTTGGCCTCGATCCGCGCGTTGAGCGAGAGGAGGTGGGACATCTCGGCGACGTCCGCGATCTTGGTCGCCGTTTCCTGGATCGACGACACCCGTTCTTCGAGTGTCCCGAACGCAGCCTCGAGGTCTCGGATCGTGGTCTCGAGGCTGCGGATCTCCTCCAGCGCCTTTCCGATCGCCGTGACCGTTTCGTTCGCGTGGACGTCGAGACGCCCTGTCGTTCCGACGAGACTCTGCGTCACCGCTGCGAATCCACCTCCGCTCGCGGCCGAGGTCATGGAGTGGATGCGGTCGAGGAGTGCAGCGTTCGAGGTCGCGGCATCCTGAGCGAGAGAGAAGAGCTGGTGGACGCGATGGGCGCGTTCGAAGATCGGGGCGAATCGAGCCGAAGGATCTTGGGCGACGGACGGACCGGACGCGCGGGCTCGGTTCGGCGTGGCGGAGCTGTCCGCGCCGACTCGGGGCACGACGGCCACCGAGTTCGCCCGCGCCGACGGCACGGCAGATCGTGTCGCGCTCTCGGCGGAACTACACAGTTCGCTCGCGTTCCCCGCGGGTTTGTCGGGCACGAGCTTGGAGCGCAAGTTCGCGAAGGGCCTGCGTGATGTCCATCAGGATACGGGGCACGGCCGAGCCTCCATCCTATGGGTGCGGGTCTACCTACCCGCTTCGGAAGGTCCGGAGGTCACCTTGAGAAGATTGGCCGAAGACCCTCGTCAGGTGAGGGATTCCCCCAAGTTCCGACTCCGAGCTACGCCTCCCGACTCCGGGCGTCGAGCGGGGCGTTCGAGTTCGCTCCGAGGCGCAACCCGAGCGATACACAGGGGACGATCGAAGCCAGGAACACGATGTGGTACCAAAGGGGGTACATCCCTCGGTTCACCAGCTGGGCCACGATCCCGGTGAGGAGGAGGAGAAGGGTGACGGCACGGGGGGCCCGCCCCAGGCCGCCGCTCAGACGGCCCGCGATCCAGCCCGCGAGGATCGAGTAGACGGCGCGCAGCACGAGGAACACGGTGAGCATCGCCACCGTCAGAGGTTCACCGTCCACACCGAACGAGTCGGGGCTCACCTGGAGTGCGCCCATGTAGATCACGGTGTCGAGGAGGCCCCAGACGATCCATGGGACGAGGATGGCGGCGACAACACGCATGAATCAGATCCTCCTGTCGAGTGCCGTAGGAAACGGGCTCTTCAGTCCAGCGGCCAGTTCTCTGTCTTGCAGCGCTTCGGTGTGATGAAGGGCGCGGCGGCCTCCATCAGTCGATACCCGAGTTTCCACAGCGGGGAGATACTACCCTGTTCGACGATCCTCTTGAGGGACTGAGTGATGAACTTCGCGCCGCCCCGCATGTCCTTCTCCGTGCGGCTACCCGCAGGAGCCCCGTCGACCGTGAGGGTGAACATCACACCTCCTTCGGTGGGCTCGAGGTCGTAGGTGACGACGCACTCGCCGTCTTCGTAGCGTGTGAAGCGGAAGGTGTGGGAGAACCGTCTAGGCTCGTCGTACTCGAGGATCGTGCCGACGACGCTCGTGTAGTTCCCGGACCGGTCCCGCATGGCCATCTTCTCTCCGGGGGCCAACCGGTTCGCGTTGAGCCACGCGTTGAAGAAGCAGCCCTGGGCCTCGTCCGTCTTCGTGATCTCCCGCCACACCGCTTCGGGTGTCCCCGCGATGAAGATTTGGGCGACGATCCGGTCAGTTCCTGGCTGGGACATCCGCGGCCTCCTCGGCGTTGTCGGCTGGGTTCGGAGCCGTCTCGATCCGACGCTTCAGCTCGAGCGCGGCCGCTCCGAAGAGCGCTCCGTACTCGTCGGTCCACCTCTGGTGGATCCGCTGGATCGGCACGGGATTGAGATAGAGACGCCGCTCCCGCCCGTCCTTTCTCGAGACGACCAGTCCCGCCTCCGAGAGCACCGCGAGGTGCTTCTGGACGGCGATTCGCGACACCTGGAAGCGGTCAGCCACGTCGACCACACGCTGCCCTGGGTTGGCCTTCAGGATGTCCAGGATTCGCCGACGGCTCCGGTGCGCGAGCGCATGGAACAGGAGGTCCGTGTCGTCGTCTCGAAAAGTAACCATATGGTTACTTATAGTGCATGGGGCCGCGGCGGGGCAAGAGGCTTTTCGAGACGGGCCGACTCGGGCCGGATAGGGCGGCGGCGACGGCGCGGGCGGGGCACTATCCGCTTCTCCAAGAGTGAGATGCACTATGTCGCATCCCGGCCCCGGACCCGTTGACTGGCAGGCCCCAGGCCGGCGATCATCATTCGCACTGTTCCACTCCGAGTTGCCCACTCCTTATAGGAGGTCTCCATGCTCCGCCGGCTCCAGCTCACGGGAATCGCTGCCGTCGTCTTGCTCGCCGGAAAGGGGATCGCCGCCCCGGAGCCCGTTGCGCTCGACCCGGTCGTGGTGGATCTGCTCACCGAGGTGTCCCAGGACAGCCTGTTCAACGCGGTCCAGACGCTCTACGAGTTCCAGACGCGGAACACGGCCTCGGACACCCTGTCGACGACGACCGGTGTCGGTGCGGCTCGTCGTTGGGTGAGGGAACGGTTCGAGCAATATGGAGCGTTCGGGAACTACTTCGACTGGGACGATGACGTCTGCAACGTGTCGCAGACCTTCCGAAACGTCCTCGGCACGTTCCCCGGTAGCCAGCCGAACCGCGTCATCATGGTGGGCGGGCACCTCGACAGTCGCACCGTGGACCTCTGCAACACCACGGCGTCCCAGCCCGGGGCGAACGATGACGCCAGCGGTACCGCCTGTCTCCTGGAAGTCGCTCGTCTTCTTCCGGCTCTCGATCTCGAGACCACGGTGGTGCTGCAAGCGTTCACCGGGGAGGAGCAGGGGCTCCTCGGGTCCACCTACTACTCCGCGTTTGCGCGGGCGAACGACCTCGACATCGAAGCGATGATCGCGAACGACATCATCGGAAACATCGATGGGTGTCCCGGCGTGCCCGACTGTGGCGGTGGGCCCACGACCGATCAGGACTCGCTCAGCATCCGCGCATTTTCCGGGGACCCGGCGACGGGCGCGTCGCGTCAGCTCGCGCGGCTCACGAAGATGATCGGCGAGGGCTATGTAGACGAAATGACGGTGCGGCTCCAGCCCGCGATCGATCGCCCCGGGCGGGGAAGCGACCACATTCCGTTCTATGAAGACGGCTTTCCTTCGATCCGTTTGATGGAGACGCTGGAGTACACGCTCCAGCAGCACAACGCGAACGACACGATCGGCAACATGGAGTTCTCCTACTTCCGGCGGAACGTGCTCATCAACCTCGCCATCATCGCGAACCTCGCCCAAGCGCCGGAGTCACCGGGCACCCCGCAGGTATGGGACCTGGGAACCGGAGGTGGGATCCGCGTCGAGTGGCCAAGCGTCGCGGGCGATGTCGCGGGCTATCGGATCGCGTACCGCTATGTCGATCAGGGAGACACGCTCTACTGGGCCGATGTCGTCGATGCCGGAGCCGCGACGACGTTCGACGTGCTTGGTCTGGTCGACGATGTTTCGCTCGCCGTGTCCGTGTCCGCCTACGATGCGGATGGTCACGAGTCGCTCTTCACGGAGGAGCAGCTCGTCACGCCCGGCACCGTACCTCACGCGCCATCGGGGTTCAGTGCTGTCTCGCTGCCGGATTGGGTCGAGCTGACCTGGCCGCCTGCGCAGGAACTCGACCTCGACTACTTCCGGGTGTTCCGGAGCCTCAGCCCCGACGTTGGATTCGTCGCGATCGACTCGGTGGGGGCGAGTACGACCGAGTATCAGGATGCGTCTGCACTCCCGGGCATCGACTACTACTACCGGATCTCGTCCGTCGACCTCGATGGACTCGAGAGTCCGGAAACGCAATCCGAGAAGGGCCGGCTCCAGGAACTCGCGCCGGGGCTCCTCGTCGTGGACGGCACGCGGAACGGCGCAGGCGGGATCGGCAACCCGAACGATGCGGATGTCGACGCTTACTACGCGACCCTACTGAGCGGCGCCCCCGTGCTCGCTCATTGGGATTGGACGACGCAGTTCGACAACTCCGGCATTCCGCTCACGGACGCGGACATGGGCCGGTACGAGACCGTGTTCTTCCATTGCGATCTCAGGAACAACGGGTCGATCGACCAGGTCACGACCGAGCTCCGCGAGTACGTTGAGAACGGTGGACAGCTCTTCCTCTGTGGTTGGGGGCTCAAAGGGAACCTCACCGATGCCACCGGGGATCTCACAGACTTTGGTCCCGGTGACTTCTTCTATGACGTCCTCAAGGTGCAGTCCGTTCGTACCACGCCCAACAGCGAGAGCGACTTCGAAGGCGCAGACCCGCTCGACAGCTCCTATCTCGCAATCGATGTCGACACGGGGAAGTGGCCGTTCCTCGGCGGGAACCTCAACTTCATGGATGCGTTCTTGGGCGGACTCGTAGATGGAGCCGCTCCGCTGCTGGGGTATCGATCCTCGTCCGCTCCTCCAGGCCCGAATGATGGCTATCCCGTTGGCCTCAAGTGGCCGGTAGTATCGCCGCGTGTGATCGTGGTCGACGTTCCGCTCTACTTCATTCAGACCGCGGATGCGCAGTCCGTCGTCGATCAGGCCCTGCGCGAGTTTGGGTACGGAGCGTCCGCCGGGGCTCCCGTGGTTCCGGTCGAAAGCGCCCTTCTCTTCTCGGCACGGCCGAACCCGGCGCAAGGGGAGACCGAGTTCTCCTTCTACCTGCGGCAGGAGACGACCGTGTCGCTCGAACTCTTCGACGTCCAAGGGCGGGCCGTGCGAGTGTTGCAGCGTCCGGACGTTCTCGAGAGCGGACGTCATGCGATCGAGTGGAACGGCCGTGACGATCGCGGTCGACGTCTCCCGTCCGGGATGTACTATGCGACTCTGCGCGTCGGCTCCGAGTGGCAGACGCGCGAAGTGACGTTGCTCCCGTAGCGGTTCTCGGACTCTCGGGCCGGACGCCGGGGGCGGGGGCTGAGGGCTGAGGGCTGAGCTCCGGGGACTGAGCGCCGGGACTGGCGCCGGGGCTGGGGGCCCCGAGGCCGGGGCTTCTTCGCCGCGTGACCTGACGATCGAGGGACGATGGACGCTGACGAACTGATCGCTGCTCTCGAGCTCGAACCACATCCGGAAGGCGGCTGGTTTCGCGAGACCTGGCGGGACCGGCCGGCCGACGGTTCACGAGGTGCAGGGACGGCGATCTACTTCCTCCTTCGCAAAGGCGAGCAGTCACGTTGGCACCGTGTGGACGCGGCGGAGATCTGGCACTTCCATGACGGGGCTCCCCTTCTGCTCGAGTACGAGCGAGTCCGAGTCCGAGTCCGAGTCCGAGTCCGAGTCCGAGTCAGCAGCCGATCACAGCTGCCGTTCTGGGGACGGGGATAGATCGGGGCGAGCGGCCGCAGATCGTCGTCCCGAAGGGCGCGTGGCAACGTGCAAGGAGTCTGGGGAGTGGACGCTGGTCGGCTGCACCGTGAGTCCAGCGTTCCAGTTCGATGGCTTCAGAACTCGCGCCTCCGGACGCGGATCTTCCCGGCTAGGGAACCCTCTAGCTGCCCTACCGAAGCGCTCGAGTGGCCGGTCTGCTTGATCGAGAACGTGTCGACTACCCGCGGGATGCGCCAGCGACTTGTTCCCGCTCGGTCTCGCGTTGAAGGAAGCGTTGGTAGATCGCGGAGGATCGAGCGAGGTCCTCATGGTGGCCCTCGTCTACGACCCTGCCTTCTTCCATGACGACGATCCGGTTCGCGCGTCTCACCGTCGCGAGCCGGTGGCTCACGAGAACGACGATCGCGCCAGGAACGAGTTCGCGCAGTCCCGACCAGAGACGGTCCTCGTTCTCTGCGTCGAGGCTCGCCGTACAGTCGTCGAGGAGCAGTAGTCTCGGACGGCTGTAGAGAGCACGCGCGATGGAGAGACGTTGGCGTTGTCCTCCCGAGATACGCGTCCCCTTCTGTCCGAGCATGGTGGCGGAGCCTTCCGTCATGCGCGCGAGTTCGTCTTCCATCCGGACCATGCGGAGGAGCTCGTCCGTCCAGTGTTTCTCGGACTCGGTGTCATTCGGGGACGGACGTCCCATGGCTACGTTTTCTGCGATCGTCTCGCTGAAGAGAAGTGGCTGCTGGGGCACGTATCCGAGCTGCGACCGGTACTGTCCGAACTCTGCGGGGGCGAACGACCGCCCATTGATCCGGAAGGTTCCTTGGTCGGGTTCGAGGAACCCTGCCAGGAGTGAGAGCAGAGTCGACTTCCCGGACCCGACTTCACCCACGATTGCGACCGTCTCGCCGCTGCCAAGGGTGAGGTCGACTCCGTCCAGCTGCTTTCGGCCGTTGCCGTAGGAGAACGTCACGTTCTCCAGTGTGACCTGCGTAATCGGCTCCCTTGCGTGGTCAGCATCCGTGGGGGCGTTCGTCGAATGCTCAGGCGACCCGTGAGTTGGTGATGTGGCGCCAGTCGATGTCATCGCCGACATCACGTTGGTCGCCGCGTCGGTCGTCGCGAAGTGCTTCACGGTCACCGGGAACCGGAGGAGCTCCTCCTCGCGATCCATACAGACGAACGCTTGGCGTGAAGTTACGAGTAGGTTCGGGAGATCTACCATCGGTTCGACGAGCATGTCGAGGTAGATGTAGAAGGCGTAGAGCGTACCGAGCGAGAGCTGCCCCTGGACGACCATCGTGCCGCCGACGGCGAGAACGACGAGCTGGCCGACGCGGCTGGCGACGGTGTCGAGCACGTCCACCATCGCGAAGAGCCGACGCACTCGATACTGCACTTCGACCCGGTCCGTGAGGATCTCGTCGAGGTGACGGGACGGGCCCGCCTCGGCTGCGAACGCCTTCACGATCCGGATCCCTGAGAACGTCGATTCGAGCATGTCGTTCGTCCGCGAGATCGACTGCTGTTGGGCGAGGATGGCCTCACGGAGCCGCATCCGGATCCGGTAGATCAGCGCGAGCATGAGCGGGAGCGGCAGGGCGGCGAGAACCGCGAGCTTCGGGTCGAGCACGACCATCGCGGCGATGCAGAAGACGAGCTTGGAACCGGACTCGAGGGCGCGGAAGATCCCGGAGCAGCAGAACCACGCGAGCTTCGGGTACTCCGTGATGTCGTCCATCAGTCTCGTCACGAGGTCACCGGTCCGGAAGTTGGAGAAGAACCGGTGGTCCTTGCCGAGCACGGATCCGAAGACCTTCTCGCGGATGCCCATGTCGAGTTTGAGGTTCACCCAGGCGCGCGACGCAGGGTAGAGCTTCGCGACGAACCGTCCGAGCGCAATGAGGAGCAGGATCCCGATGATTCGACGCAGCTCTTCGGGGGGGACCGTTCCCTTGACGATCGAGTCGAGTGAGTCCGCGCCGACCCCTTGTGCGATCCGGTCGAGCACGTGACGGAAGACGAGCGGATAGGCGATCGCGACTGCGCTCGAGACGAGTGTCAGGAAGAGCAGCAGGAACACGAACGGCCAATGCGGTCGCCAGAAGGACCAGATCCAGAGTAGCCGGTCCCTGAGAGTCGGGTTCCATGCGCGGGAAGTGGGCTCGGTCACTACGCCACCTCCCCGGCCGCGAACTGAAGGTCATAGAGAGCACGGTAGAGCCCACCTTCACGTAGCAGCTCGTCGTGGCGCCCCTGCTGTACGATCCGTCCCTTCTCCAGCACGAGGATCTCGTGTGCATTCTTGATCGTGCTGAGACGATGCGCGACGACGAGTGACGTGCGTCCAGCCATCATCCTCTCGAGCGAGGATTGGATGCGGGACTCCGTTGCTGGATCGACGGACGAGGTCGCTTCGTCCAGGATCAGGAGTCCGGGCTCTCGCACCATGGCGCGCGCGAAACAGACGATCTGCCGCTCGCCCATCGAGAGGTTCTGACCGCCCTCGGAGAGCTCGGTGTCGAGCCCCTTCGGAAGTCGCGATAGGACATCGCTTGCTCCCAGCGCACGAACAGCTCCTTCGAGACGTTCTTCGGAAGCGGCCTGGAGGAAGACTTGTAGGTTGTCCGCAACGGTTCCGGGGAAGAGGTGGATGTCCTGGAGGACGAGGCCGAGAAGGTTGCGCCACGCGGCGAGCGAGAACTCGCGGATGTCGACTCCGTCGATCGTGATCCGTCCGGACGTCGGTTCGTAGAAGCGGAGCAGGAGTCCGACGATCGTCGTCTTGCCGCCGCCCGACGGGCCGACGAGCGCGATCCGATCGCCGCGCCGAAGCGAGAAGCTCACGCCGTCGAGCGCGAGAGGGGATGGGCTGGGAGAGTGGCCAGCTGCGGAAACGGCCGCACCGTTGCCGCTCTCCGCGAGTGAGTGTGCGTCGCCGCTTCCGTTCGCCGTGTGCTCCATCTGGTCGACGTCGTCGTCCCCGAGCTCAGGAATCGGCCGGGCATCGTAGCCGAAGCGAACGTTCTCGAAACGGATCTCGCTCCATTCCTGGGGCAGTTCGGTGCGGGCTTCGGGGCGATCGACGACGGTGCTCTTCGTGTCGAGCACGCCGAAGACGCGGTCCGCGGAGGCGAACGCCTTCTGGATGAATCCGAGCTGCTCGGTGAAGAGCGCAAGCGGCCAGAAGAGGCGTCTCGTGTACTCGACGAAGAGCACGGCCGTGCCGAGAGTGAGCCCGCCGCCGAACTTGTCACTGAAGCCGAGGAAGAGGATCAAGATGACGGCGAACACTTCGAGCGTTCCCACGACTCCCCAGAAGCAGTAGTCGAGGAACTCGGTCTTGATCTCCGTATGGTACCGGTCGCGGTTGCGCCGCCGGAGCCGGTCCATCGCCCAGGGGCCGCGCCCATAGACCTGAAGGATCGGGACCGCCTGTGCGTACTCGGTGACGAATGTCGAGAGGTTCGCGTAGACGCGCCGGACCTTCTGATAGAGCGGGCGCATCCAGCGGAGGAAGAGGAGCGCGCCGATCACGAACGGCAGGGCGAGCAGGAACACCGCACCCGTGATCTCCGCGTTCGTGCGGAGCATGACCGTGAACGTCCCGACGAGGAGGATCACGGTGCGGAGGAGTGACAGGGTCACTTCCGCGAAGAGGTTCTGGAGACGTTCGGTGTCGGACTCGACCCGCGTCATGAGTCGTCCGGTCGGATGACGATCGAAGTGATCCATGCCGAGCGAGAGCAGGTGGTCGAACAGGTCCTGCTTGAGCCGTGCGATCGTGCGCAGCCCGACTTTGGCGACGATGAGAACTTGAGTGAAGGTGGACGCGCTCCCGATCAGGAAGACGCCGAGGTAGACGAGTGCGGTGCGAAGGATCCCACTCGGGTCGGATCCGTCCTGCGCTGCGGGGATCGCCCGGTCGATCAGGTGACGGAGAACGAGCGGACCGACGAGCTCTGCGGCTACGGACGTGAGGAGGAGGACGACTCCAAGCGCGAGTCGCGCGCGTTCTGGACGAAGACGCTCCGCCAACCGGGAGAGCATCTCGCGGAATCCCAAGCGGCGGATGTACCCCTCTTCCAGGGGACCGTCGTCGTCCCACCACATGGGCGATCCTCCGTGTCGGGGCCCGTCCCGCGACGCGGAGCCAAGCCGAATGCTGCCTTAGCGGGGAGGGGGCTACTTGTACCGGTAGACGACCCGGCCACGGTTCAGGTCATACGGCGAGAGTTCGACCGTGACCTTGTCTCCGCGGAGGATCCGGATGAAGTGCCGGCGCATCTTGCCGGAGATGTGGGCCAGAACGACGTGTCCGTTCTCCAGCTCCACACGGAACATCGCGTTGGGGAGAGGCTCGATCACCGTACCGGTCACTTCGATTGCGTCGGTACGTTGTTGCCGTTCTTCCTCACGCGGCCTGTCGTTGCCTGCTTGCTTACGTGCTTTGCCCTTTCCGGACGTCCCGGTCGGGCGCTTCCTGGGTGGCATACTCTAGACACACCTCCTGAATACGTGCTCGGATCCGACGACGAGTCGGGCTGCCGAGGTCCAGTTCGGTCCCGATGCCGAACGATCCTGCGAAGGGTACGTTGTTCGGTGTGCATCGTCAAGCAAACCCACGGGTTGGGCTGTTTTGACACGGGTCGGGGGATCTCCTATGATCCCGCCCGATGCATACCGACCAACTAGACCCGGCGCGTGGCGAGTCGACTCGCGTACGCGCCTTCCGTGTTCTGGGCGGACTCGCCGCTGGCGTCGTCCTGACCCAGGTTCTTGGATGTGGCGTGACCAACAAGGTTGCGGTGGGCACGATGGTGCCTCTGCTCGAGTCGACCGTCGAATCCACCTTCCGGGAGCGCGACGTCGAGACCGTGCGGGAGGGTATTCCCGCCAACTTGCTGTTACTCAGAGGGTTCGCGGAGGAATACGACGGCGACGAGACCCTCCGGATCCTCGCGGCTCAGTCCTATTTCTCCTTCGCGCTGGGGTTCGTAGAGGACTTCGAGCCGGACAGAGCGGCACTCCTCTACTCCGAGGGCTGGCGGCTCGGTCGCGAGCTCCTCGAGCATCGGGACTGGTTCCGCGACGCACAGGCCGAAAAGCCAGTTCCGAGCGCGGAGGTCCTGGACAAAATCGAGGAGGACGACGTTCCTCTCCTCTTCTGGACCTTGGCCAACTGGACCCGTTGGGTGAGCCTCAACCTCGACGATCCCGCCGCAGTCGCGCAGCTCGCCCGCGTCGAGCTCTATCTGGATCGCGTCATCGAGCTCCAGCCGGACTACTACTACGGACTTCCGCTCGCTATGGTGGCTTCGCTCCAGAGCTTCAGGCCCGAGATGTTGGGCGGGAAGCCCGAAGCCTCTAAGTCCAACTTCGAGGAGGCTTTCCGCGTCTCGGGGAACCGCATGCTCTACTTCAAGGTTCTGTACGCGGAGTTCTACTGCAAGCGGGTGTTCGATGAAGACTGCTTCGTCGAGACCCTCGAAGAGGTGATCGCCGCGCCCGACGATCTCCTGCCGGAACTCCAGCTTTGGAACGAAGTGGCGAAGGACAAAGCCGCGTACCTATTGGAGACCCGGGATGACTATTTCTAGTGCAGTGCTCTCCCGCCCGAGGCGTTCGATCCGTCGGATGTTCCTCCTGACCGGTCTCGCTCTTGTCGGGATCCTCACGATGGCAGAGCGGTTCGCTCCGAGCCTCGTCCATGCGAAGCCGAAGTATCAGCTCAAGATCGCGACGATCGCTCCGGATGGTTCGACGTGGATGAACCTCATGCACGAGCTCGACGACGCCGTGCAGGCGGAGACCGGCGGCGAAGTCGGCCTCAAGTTCTACCCCGGTGGTATCCAGGGTGACGAGCCGATCGTCCTCCGCAAGATCGCGACAGGACAGCTCCACGGAGGCGGACTCACAGGAGTCGGACTCGGCACGATCGCGCCCGAGCTGCGCGTACTCGAGCTTCCGTTCCTCTTCCGCGACGAGTCCGAAGTCGCCTGGATCCACGAGCGGATGGATCCCAAGTTCGAATCGATCCTCTACGACGCCGGCTACACGCTTCTTGGATGGGCCGACGTCGGATTCGTCTACCTCTACAGCAAGGATCCGATCGCGACGAAAGCGGATCTCAACGGCCAGAAGCTGTGGCTCTGGGAAGGGGATCCTCTCGCGGAGGAGTTTCTCTCCAAGGCTGGAGTCGCGCCCGTTCCGCTCTCGATCACGGACGTCATGACGTCCCTCCAGACCGGACTCATCACGTCTGTCTACGTCTCTCCGCTCGCGTGCATCGCGCTCCAGTGGTTCACGCGCGTCGGCTATACGACCGATGTCCCGATCACGCACGCGATGGGTGCCGTCGTCGTGACGAACGCGGCGTGGGAGAAGATTCCCGAGGCGCACCGCGCGACCGTGCGGAAGCTGGCCGACGAGTACTTCGCGAAGCTCCAGGCCGCGACCACGAAGGAGAACGCTCAGAGTGCGCAAGTGATCGCAGAGAGCGGAGTGAAGACCGTGCACGTTTCGGACGCCGAGGTGGAGAGTCTTCGTGCCATCGGAAAGGACGTCGCGTCCGCCCTGACCGGCAAGCTCTACCCCGCGGAGTTGCTCCAGCAGGTCGAGGCAGAACTCGGTTCGTGCAGGGCGAAGGCCGGTACGACCGGGGCACTCGTGCGGTGACGATGGATCCGAGTCGATCGTGAACGAAGGAACGTTCCTCTTTGGGAGCCTCGCCCCCGGGCGAGGCTTCGTCTTCGCTCTCGCCGGGGTGCTCGCGGTGTGCCTCGCGCTCCGTGTCCTGATCCATCGGCGTCACGAGACAGGGTTCGTCGCGGTGACCCGTCCCTTGGAGCGCTGGCTCCTTACCGCGTTCCTGCTCGCGTTGGTGCTCCTCTCCGCTTTCCAGATCGTTTACCGGAACGTCTTCGGATCCGGGTTCGTCTGGATCGATCCGTTCCTCCGGAGTCTGGTCCTCTGGCTCACCTTCCTGGGCGCCTTCGCTGCGACCGCGCAGGGGCGGCACATCGGTATCGACATCGTGGGACGGTTGTTGCCAGAGACGCCCCGCAAGGCGCTCTTCCGACTCCTTTCCGCGCTGGCCGGCGCCGTGTGCGTCGCGCTCGCGAACGGCGCGTACGAGTATCTTTCGCTCGAGAAGGAGTTCGAGGCGGATGCATTCCTCGGACTCGCGACCTGGCACGTTCAGAGCATCCTCCTTCTCGGGTTCGTCCTCCTCGCCTACCGGTTCTTCGTTGGGGCCGTTCTAGGCGTGAGGCCAGAAGACGAAGAAGGCCGCTTCGGCGAACCCGCACCGACGCCGGGTGAGGCGATCCCGTCGGGTGAAGTCCGGGGGGCCGCGCGATGATCTTGCTGGTCGTGCTCGGACTCCTGGCGCTCGCGCTCCTCGGCATGCCGCTGTTCACGGTGATGGGCCTCGGGTCTCTCATCGCGTTCGGGAGCGAGGACATCTCGTCGTCCGCGGTGATCTCCGAGATGACACGGCTCGCGACGTCTCCTGTCCTCGTCTCGATCCCGCTCTTCACGTTTGCGGGGTATCTGTTCGCGGAAGGGGGGACTGCAGCGAGGCTGGTGCGACTGTCCCGCGCCGCATTCGGGTGGATCCCGGGCGGTCTTGCCATCGTGTCGCTCGTGACGTGCGCGGTGCTCACCGCCTTCACCGGGGCGAGCGGAGTGACGATCGTCGCCGCGGGCGGGCTCCTCATGCCCGCGCTGCTCCAGGAACGCTACTCGGAGCGGTTCTCGCTCGGTCTCCTCACGACTTCTGGGAGTCTCGGCCTTCTCTTTCCGCCCAGTCTTCCGCTCATTCTCTATAGCTACGTGGCGTCCTCGGCGGCGGGCGGACTGCTGCTGGATCCCGCATCCGCGCCTACCGTGGATCGCCTCTTCGTCGCCGGGCTCCTTCCTGGAATCTTCCTCATCGTCGCGCTCTCGTTCCTCTGCGTACGGGAAGGCGGGCAACGGAAGATCGCGCGAACGCCGTTCCATTGGTCGGAGGTGTTTCCGGCCCTCCGCGGCGCGCTCTGGGAGATTCCGCTCCCGATCATCGTATTGGGCGGCATCTACGGCGGAAAGCTGACGGTGATCGAGGCCGCTTCCGTCACGGCGCTCTATGCCTTCGTTTCCCAGGTCTTCATCTACCGGGATGTCAGCCTGACCCGTCTCCCCAAGATCGCGGCCGAGAGCATGACTTTGGTCGGCGGCATCCTCGTCATCCTGGGCGCGGCTCTCGGGCTGACGAACTACCTGATCGACGCCGAGGTGCCGCTCCAGCTGCTCGAGTGGGTTCGCGGGACCATCGACAACCGGCTCGTCTTCCTGCTCGTGCTCAACGCGTTTCTGTTAGTCGTCGGTTTCCTCATGGACATCTTCTCGGCGCTCATCGTCGTGGTGCCGCTCATCGTTCCACTGGCGCAGGAGTACGACGTCAACCTGGTCCATCTCGGAATCATCTTCCTGACGAACCTGGAGATCGGATACTCTACTCCCCCGGTCGGGCTGAATCTCTTCATCTCGTCCTATCGCTTCGGGAAGCCCGTGGTGGAAGTCTATCGCGCGTCGATCCGATGGCTCGTCGTGCTCCTCATCGCGCTTCTCGTCATCACCTATGTTCCCGAGCTCTCGCTCATTCTGCTGAAGTGGATGTCGATTCCCTGATGTCTAGGCGGTCTCCCGCAATCCTCTCCCGGCTCGGAGCGACCCGCGTCTCCGGTCTTGCGACCGCGATCGCGCTCGTCTTCGCGCTCGCCTTCCTCGGCGGACCTCGTTCGGCGGGGTCTGCCCCCGAGGCGTGGCATGGTCCCCCCGAGATCCGCCGGGACTTTCCGCCCGAGGACATGTGCGACCGAACCGAACTGCCGGTTCTGCTCGAACTCGACCGTGCGAGCATCGACTCGATCGGTCGGGCGTTCTCTCATCACAACGAACGGCTGATGGCGCGCGCCACCACCCTCCTCGAGAACGGCCACTTCGGCGACCCGAAGAGCAAGAACGCGATCAAGACGGCGCGCGAGTACTTCCAGATCCGCTCCTGGAGCGCGATGTACACGATCTCGAACCTCACCGACCTCCGCGGCGGCGTCGCCCGGATGGAAGGGTCCGGCCACTTCCTCCCGCTCATCGAGTCGTACTACCACGCCGCGATGTACCCTCTTCGGCACGTCGATGTCGCGCAAGTCGGCGAGGGCACGTTCTGCCTGCGGTACAAGATCCCGCCGCAGTACGACGAGACCTTCACACTCGGTGAGCAGAAGATCCGCGTCCACGCCCTCGACACGAAGAACCATGATGGCAAGAAGGTACGCGTGCTCGACCGGGAATGGGCGACCGGTGACGGTGGGCTCTTGGAGCTCCTGTACGAGTCTGGCTATACCGGCCGCGTCCACCGGGAGCGGATCATGGACCGAGGCGACCTGCTCGACCTCGTCACCTTCTACGACATCGAAGGGCTCTACGTCCGGAAGCACGGCACCCACCGCCTCTCCGCCATGGCGATCTGGCGGAACGTCGTGGAGGGCGACGAGATCCCGGAGCACACGAGGATCGGGTCGACGGCCTACTTCCCGGAGATCGACATCGACCTGCCTTGGTTCCTCCCGGACCTGGGTCTCTCCGACCTTCGCGACTTCGCCTACCCGCTTCCGCTTCTCTCCGAGGAGCTGTTCGAGAGTGGGAAGATCCCGGCCTGGTTGGGTGCTGACGCGATGGGTCGTTTCGATGGCTGGGATACATGTGGCCCGCGCCCCGAGATCCTCGACCAACGCTTCCCGGACCTGTAGCTGGTGGATCGGAAAATGGTACGCCGGGCCTGAGCAAACGCCGTAACCTCATGAGGGGTGTCGATCTGCGAGGATCCGGGCACTTGAATCCGACAGCGCGCTAAGTTGCTGTCCCTCGTTTAGTTAGCGGGCGTGGAACATTTTCCGCGCCACAACCCTCGGAGACCAAGGGTGATCGAGCTGTCGGGCTGGGGTAGACATCCACGGGTGTGGGCCGAGGAGGTCAAGTCCGAGTCGCTCGAGCGGATCACGGAGGCGGCGTCGCTCTCCAGAGGGCTCGGGCGTTCCTACGGCGACTCTTCGCTACCCGCACGCGAGGGCGCTACCGTCGCGAATTCGACGGCGGCAGACCGGCTCATTTCCTTCGACGAGTCGACCGGGCTCGTGCGGGCCGAGGCGGGGTTCCCGCTCTTCGAGCTCGTCCGCCACTTCCTTCCGCGGGGCTGGTTCACGCCCGTCACTCCCGGAACTCAGTTCGTCACCGTCGGTGGGATGGTGGCCTCCGATGTGCACGGAAAGAACCACCACGTCGAAGGGTGCTTCGGGGAGCATGTGACGGCGCTCAAGATGCGGCTCGCGGATGGGCGGATCGTCGAGGTGACCGATGAGTCGGAGCCGGATCTGTTCCGCGCGACTCTGGGCGGGATGGGGCTCACCGGACACATCCTCGAGGTGTCGTTCCGTCTGCAGCGCGTCCCGAGCCCTTGGATCTATGGGGAGAGCGAGCAGGTTCCGAACTTCGAGACGTTGATCGAGCGGCTTCGCGAGGCGAGCCACGACTGGCCCTACACCGTGAGCTGGGTGGACTCGGTGCGGACGCACGGGGACGTGGGGCGAGGCATCCTCATGAAGGGGAGGTGGGCCGAGCCGCACGAAGCGCCGTCTCACGCGCCGGAGATCCGCCGTTCCGTGGCCGTGCCGTTCGACTTCCCGCGCTGGGCGCTTGCGCCGTGGTCGATGCGGCTCTTCAACTACGCGTACTTCCACAAGCACGGCGCTGGAGTGCATCGCGGGATCGAACACCCGCAGGACTTCTTCTACCCGCTCGACTTCGTGCGCCAGTGGAACCGGGTCTACGGCCCGGACGGATTCGTCCAGTATCAAGCGGTCGTTCCGGTGGCACAGGATCCGGGGGTGGCGCGTCGATTCTTCGATGTCCTGACCCGTGCCGAAGTGGGTTCGTTCCTCACCGTCGTCAAGGACTGTGGCCCGGAGGGGCGGGGCACTCTTTCGTTCCCACGTCCGGGCATCTCGATCGCCTGCGACATCCCGATGCGGGGCGACGCGACCCAGCGGTTGGTCGACGCGCTGAACGCGGTCGTCGTGTCCGCGGGAGGGCGGATCTACCTCACCAAGGACTCCCTCACGCGGCGCGAGGACTACGAACGGATGGACCCGAGATTGGAGCGGTTCCGCGAAGTGCGGAGGAAGTGGGACCCGGAGATGCGCATCAAGAGTGCGCAGTCGGTGCGTGTTTTCGGAGA
Source organism: Candidatus Eiseniibacteriota bacterium (assembly GCA_020633975.1). Lineage (GTDB taxonomy): Bacteria > Eisenbacteria > RBG-16-71-46 > CAIMUX01 > CAIMUX01 > JACKCR01. The sequence continues at coordinate 57,215 of JACKCR010000006.1, forward strand.
TTCGGCGGAGTAGATCGATGAGGCTGGTGCTTCGGCTCGGGTGTGGATGCCTCGGTGGGGTGCCGGGCGCTGCTTCGGGCGCGGATGCCTGGGTAGAGTGCGGATGCTGCTTCGGATGTCGTTGAGGACGGAGGTTGTCGAACGTGAAGGTAGTGATCATCGGGGCGACCAAGGGGATCGGTCGGTCCGTGGCTCGGATTCTGGCCGAGCGGGGAGACTCTCTCTTCGTCCTCGGAAGAAACGGCGACGAGCTCGCGCGAACGAAGCAGGACTTGGAAGCACGGCGTTCGTCGCTCTCCGTAGGGGCGGCTCATTGCGACCTTCTCGATGTCAGCACGATCGGGCCGGCGTTGGACGAAGCGGATCGCGCACTCGGTGGGTTCGACACCGTCGTCGTGACGGCGGGACTCTTTGGCACGCAGGAGGAAATCGAGAACGACGCGGATCTGAGAGACCGTGTCCTCCAAGCGAACTTCGTCGGAACGATTCAGTTCTGCGAAGCAGCGAAGGCCCTCCTCCTCTCGCGCGGCGGGGGGCGGCTCTGCGTGCTCTCGTCGGTTGCGGGGGAGAAGGCGCGGAAGCCGGTGGTCATCTACGGGGCAACCAAGGCCGGGCTGACGGCCTACCTGAATGGACTCGACGCACGGCACTACGCAGACGGACTTCGCGTCGTCGTCGTGAAGCCGGGCTTCGTCCGCACGACGATGACCGCGAACCTCCCGGAGCCTCCCTTCGCGGGAGACGTCGAACCGGTCGCTCGAGACATCGTCAAGGCGATCGACCGCGAATCATCCGAGATCTACACCCCTTGGATCTGGCGTTGGGTGATGACTGCGGTGCGGATGCTTCCACGCGGCTTCATGCGGAAGGCCAAGTTCTGAAGTGATCTTCGTGGGGACATCCGGCTACAGCTTTCGTGACTGGGTCGGTCCGTTCTATCCGGAAGGTACGCGCAATCAGGACATGCTCACCCGCTATGCGCGCGTGTTCCCGGCCGTCGAGATCAATGCGACCTACTATCGTCTGCCGAGCGTGCGCACGTTCGAGGGTATGGCGCGCGGGACTCCACCCGGATTCCGGTTCGTCGTCAAGTTGAGTGGATCCCTCACGCATGGGGCCGAAGGCCGCGTCCGCGGTGGTCGTCGGGGCGCAGGGACGGAGGCGGTCGAGCGCTCGAACTCGGGCGTTGGTCTGCAGCAGAGCTTGTTGCGCGAACCCGCTCCGGAGGCGGGAGTCGAGTGGGGCAGTGCCGCCGATGGCAGCGCTGCCGAGGGCAATTCCGACGAGGGCGATGCCGCCGATGGGAGTGCTGCCGACGGAGGAGTGACCAACGGAGTGGCCGGAGGGTGTCGCGCATTCCTCGGTGCGATCGCTCCGCTCGAAGACGCCGGGAAGCTCGACGGGATCCTCGCCCAGTTTCCGTACCGGTTCCGTGCCGGATCGGAAGAGAGGGCTCATTTGGAGGAGTTGCGCCACAGGCTCGGGGAACGTCCGTTCTTCGTCGAGTTCCGTCACGAAAGCTGGGCACGAGAGTCGACGTATCGATTCCTCGAGGAACTGGGCGTCGGCTTTTGTGTCGTCGACGAACCGCGCCTCCCTGGTCTCTTTCCACCGGTCGTCAGACAAACGAACGACGTTGCGTACTTCCGATTCCACGGACGGAACGCCGAGCGTTGGTGGGATGGCGACAACTCGACGCGCTATGACTACCTGTACGACGAAGGGGAACTCCGGGAGTGGGCAGCGAAGATCCACGACACCGCGGCCCGCACCCGTCAGACCTTCGTCTTCTTCAACAACTGCCACGGAGGCTCCGCCCCGCGAAACGCCGAGCAGATGCAGGCTCTCCTCGGCGAGATGTACCGCGAGCCCTAGCCGCTGTGCGGCAACGGGTTGCCTTCGGTGCGCGTCATAACGACCTTTAGGGGTCCACGCCACACTCTAGGGGTATTCCCTGATTCTCGTAAGCGACCGTCGGCACGGCACCGAAAACGAACTTGGACGTTCGCGGATTCCGCTCCGTTCCGGTGCGCCTGGCCGCGACGAAACCCAAGGGAGATCTCAGAACCATGTTGACGACTCTCAAGTGCGCGATCGCAGGTCTCGTAGTCTTCGGCTTCTGCGTCGGCCAGGCCTCCGTCGCGGAGGTGCCTGCCAACGTTCAGGCGAAGGCGAAGACCCTGGCCTGGATCGGCAGCGACCCGGTGGTCGTGGAAGCCGTGAAGGAACACAACGCACACCTCTCTCCGGAAGCCAGTTCGATGACGAACGAGACCTGGAAGGGCCTCACCATCCTCGACAAGTTCGTTCGCTCCTTCTCCAAGAACGCCGTCGTCGAGCATCTGAAAGAGAAGCAGGACCCAGCCGTCTCCGAGCTCTTCATTTCGGGAGCTGACGGAACCAAGGTCGCGTTCTTCGCGAAGACGTCCAGTTGGTCCCACAAGGGCAAGGACAAGCACGAGCTTCCGATGCAAGGCGAGGTCTGGTTCGGAGACGTAGAAGTCGACGACTCCACGGGCGTCGAGCAGATCCAAGTCGGCTTCCCGGTTCTCGACGGGGAGACCCCGATCGGTTCGGTAGTCGTGGGACTCGCGCTCGACAAGCTCGGCTCCTGAGCGCGGGGCAGCCATGAAACTAGGCATCGGGGCCAAACTCGGCATCTACTTTGGACTGTCGACACTCGCGACGATTGGTGTCGTCGGGATCGTGTCCCATCTCCTACGCGATACTTCGACTTCCTGGCGAGTCCTGAACGACTCGACCAAGCAGAACACACAGGCGTCGGTCGGCCTGATCGAGAGCTTCGCCAAGCTCCAAGGCGTGACGCTCCGGATCATCCGGGAGGAGGATCCGGATGTTCTCGAATCCCTGGTCGACGAGTACTCCTCGTCGGTCAGTGCGCTTCGAGACATGATCGCGGATGAAGGAGCGGAAGCGGCTGACATCGCCGAGTCTCTCGAGGCACTCGACGCAGCCAACTCCAAGGCGACGGAGTCCGTCCTGCTTGGAAGAGGCGCACAAGCGAGCCAGATCTTCATCGAGCAGTCGAACCCTGTGTTCGAGGGGCTGCTCCATGAGATCGCGAGTCTCCAAGACGACCGGCTCGTTTCTCTAGAGGCGAGCGCCGCGGCAGAGCGCGCGGGGATTCTCAAGGCGGAGAAGTCCGTTTGGATCGGGGTCGGCGTGTTCCTCTTGATCCTAACCGCGGCCGGAATGTTCCTCGTGCGCACGGTGTCGCGGTCACTCCGCACCATCGGCGAGCGGATCCGAGCCGTCGCCGAAGGAGACGGGGACCTGACGCAAAGGCTCCCCGTGACCTCGCAAGACGAAATCGGGGACATATCGGCGGCACTCAACGCGTTCCTCGAGAAGCTGCAGAACGTGATGCGGCAGGTTTCGGCGACGACCCTTCGGCTCAACGAGGCGAGTGGTCGATTGGCGGACAACTCGGCCGGTCAGAGCGAGCGTGTCCAGTCCCAGCGCCGTGAAGCGGAGCAGGTGGCAGCGGCGATCGAGGAGATGTCGGCCACGGTCGGCGAGGTCTCGCGGAGCGCTAGCTCTGCGTCCGAGGCCTCACGTCTGGCTACCGAAACGGCACGGAGTGGTGGTTCGGTCGTCGAGACGGCCGTGTCCCAGATGCGTCGACTCGCGTCCTCTGTCGAACGGAGCGCGGAGCAGGTCGAAGCTCTCGGAAGGCAGTCCGATCGCGTAGGCGAGATCATCGCCGTGATCGACGAGATCGCCGAGCAGACGAACCTCCTCGCACTCAACGCCGCGATCGAGGCGGCCCGGGCTGGAGAGCAAGGACGGGGGTTCGCGGTCGTCGCGGACGAAGTCCGGAAGCTCGCGGAACGGACCGGACGTGCCACCCAGGAGATCGCCGAAGTGATCGAGGAGATCCAGGGCGAGACGAAGAAGGCCGTTGCGGTGATGCAGGAAGGGACCGGCTTTGCGACGGAGGGAGTGACTGCAACGGAGCAGGCGGGAGAAGCGCTCGAAAAGATCATTCAGATGGCCGACGAGGTCGGAAGCATGGTCAACCAGATCGCTGCTGCCACATCGGAGCAGGCCGCGTCGACCGACCAGATCAACACGAACGTCGAGAGCATGGCGAACGTGACGTCTGAGGCTGCGTCTGGAGCCGAAGAGGCCGCGCACTCCGCGTCTGAGCTCTCGGGTCTCGCGGCGGAACTGGAAGAACTTCTCTCGCACTTCCGACTGGAGTCGGAGTCGATCCACCGTAGAGCGGCGTAGGCGGCTGGCGCTGGCGGTTCACCGCCAGCGCCTCGCCTCGGACTCAGACTCGGCCCGGAGCGGTCCGGCGATGCTCAGTCGCCGGAGCTGGCCCGCACACGACTCGCCGACGGGCTCGAACTCGGCGCGCCCGGACGCCGACTGGCGACTCGCTCGCGGATCAGGAGTGCGGAAGTCGGGGCGGTGCGTCACCCACGCCGCCTCCGCCGAAGCCACCTCCTCCGCCGATCGACGCGATGAACGTCGCCTGTTCCGGCAGGAGCTCGACGGCCGCGCCGGACGCGAGAAGACGGTCCGTTTCCATCACCTCCAGTACCGTCTCCAAGATCGCGGGATCGTTTCGGCCGATCTCGTTGAGGGTCTTCCCGACCACGGCCGGGCGCGCGGCTGCGGCCTCTGCGAGCTTCTGCGACACTTTCTTCGCCGTCTCGGACTTGATGAGGCCGACCCGGTTCTCGCCGTCCTGCTTCATCGCGCTCGTCACCTGGACCAGTCGCTTCACGACCTTCTCGGTGATGTTGTCGACCATGTGTCGATCGGTGAATGCCACCTTCCGGATGTAGACCGAGCCGAGTCGGTAGCCCCACTTCTCCGAGAGCGGAGAGACCGCCGCGCGCACGGTCCGGCTGAGGCTGTGACGGTCTTCCAGCATCTTCTCCATCTCGAGGTTGCTGAGAGTCGAGACCGTGGAGCTCGCGACGTTGGCTTGGAGCGAGCCTTCCGGGTTGGCGTTCGTAAAGAGGTAGGAGACGGGGTCGCTCACCTGCATCTCGTACCAGATGCCGACGCCCATCGGCGTTCCCTCTTCCGAGTTCACCATCTGACCACGTAGGTAGTGTTGGCGCAGCGCGGTCGACACTCGGTACCGCTTCCCGAAGAACGGAAGGAGCAGCGCCTTGGGCCCGAACTTCGCGACTGGAAAGCGCAGACCCGGTTCGTCGATCGTCCCTGCGACCTTGCCGAACAGCGTGTAGACCTGGGCTTCCCTCTCCTGGACGATCGTGTAGAGCCCGAACCACGTCGCGAGCCTGAGGAGGATCGGGAAGAGAAGGAATCCGACGACGCCAGCGATGATGACAGTAGGGTTCATCGGTGCCTCCTCACTTCGCCTGCATGACGATACGGCGCGCGCGCGTCAGGAGCGGCACACGCTGGTTCCGGACGTAGGCCACGAGCGCGTCCTGTCCCGCTTCCCGCTTGATCCCCGTGAGCGCTTCTGCGAGCACACGGAGAGGGGCGACTTCGGCTTCCGCGTTGTTCTGCGCGATCTCGACGGCACGCTCACTCATCGTGATCTGCTGCTCGGCGTCGGCCCGCGCAGTCGAGATATCGGCCGCGACCTGGTTCCGCGTGCTGTTGATCGCGGACAGTGCCCTGTCGACTTCGAGCGGTGGATCGATCTCGGTGATGAGGGCAGCGTCGAGCTCGATCCCGTACCGGCCCTGTGTCGCCTTGCACTGCTCTTCCATGTACTGGTTGAGGAGCGGGAGGTTCTTGCGGAGGTCGTTGATCGAGACGCCCTCGGAGAGTTCGATGCCGGGCCGACGCGCGGCCTCGCCCGGGCCGCCCACACCGCCAACGGCGTCAGGGTCGCCCGTTCCGCCGAGCCGGCCTCCGGGAGCCCTCGGCCCGCCCGGCACAGTGTCCTCCGCAGACAACGGAGGTGGCGATTCGAATCCTTCCGTTATGAGGCTCGCGCCCTTCGGGTCGACGAAGTTCGCGATCCGTTCGCGCAGGACGGAGATGAAGAACCCCATCACGTGTTCGAGCGGACTCGATACTCCGAAGAGATACGCGTAGAGGTTGTTCTCACTCACCCGATAGCGAATCTGTCCGTTCACGCCCGTGGTCAGGTTGTCCTTCGTCACAGCTTCGATCGTCGTCTGCTCCTTCGTCGGATCCCAGACGACATCGACGGCCTGCGTCGCGACACTCACCTTGTGCACCTTCTGCCACGGCAGCTTGAGGTACGGCCCGCCCGGTTGCACCACGCGAACGCGCGGGTATGGGTACCGCTCCCGCTCCGCGTCCGAGAGGTTCGGGTCCACGTTCTGGACGGCGATCCGCTCGGCCCGGCCAAAACTCGTAATGACTGCCCGCTCGTCCGGTCGAACGGTATAGAAGCCACTCGCGAGCACTCTCAAGAAGAAGTAGAGCGCGAGTCCGAACAAGAACGCGATCAGTTCCATGGCGGCTCCTTTGGGCTCGACCCACGCCCCCCATTTCCTCGTCGATCCAGTCGACGACTTGGGGGGCGATTCGAGCGAGGATGAGGTCGTGACGCGGCGCGAGCCTACCCCAGGGAATCGAGGTTGGCACGCGGAAAGCCAGGGAGGAGACTTCGATCGGCGGGGAGCGAGTTCGGTGAGAATCTCGGGCACGAATCCGGCGACGAGTCCGGCGAAGAGTCCGGCGAAGAGTTCGGCGAAGAGTTCGGCGACGAGTCCGGCGAAGAGTTCCCCGCGGGGAGTTCCGGGCTGGGATTCCGGCGAGTCGCCCGGCGAGTTGAGGAGTGCTTCGTTCGGAGGATGAGATGGCGAGGAACCCGGTCATTTGGTGGGAGATCAACGCGAAGGACGGTGAGCGGCTCACCGAGTTCTACCGCGAAGTCTTCGAGTGGGACTGTCCCCTCGACGAGGGCTCGGGCATCTGGGAGGTGGACAGCACCGGCGGCCGGTCCGGAGCGATCTCCGGAGGCATCTTCACCGGGAAGGGACGCCTGCCCTATCACCGTTGCCTCTACGTCGAAGTGGAGGACATCGAGGAGATGACCCGTCGAGTCGTGGCGAATGGATTGCCGATTCTGCAGGGGCCGTTCGAGGTGGGGGGCGGGACGCAGCTGGCGTTCTTCCAGGATCCCGAGGGGCACATGATCGGGTTACTCCAGCGGGCGAAAGACGGGGAGTAGGTCGGGATTGGTGTGGACCGGTCGGGAGGAGTCTCGGCGCTGAGACTGGCACGAACTGGCCGCTTCCTGATCGACGCCGAGAGCCGCGTTGCAGGACGCTCTTGGTGCTCGTATGAAACCGAGTGGCTGTGTTGGCGCCCCTACTCCATCCCGATGCGCTTCTCGTACCGCCAGACTTCGAGTGGGAAGGTCCCGTCCGGAGTCGGGAGGGGACTCACCACGGTTCCAACGCGTTCCCAGCCGTTCTTCTCGTAGAACCTCGCGGCTCGATCGTTCCCGATGGCGCACGCGAGCCAGGCAGTCTCGGCGCCGAGTGCCGCGATGCGCTCCTCGCCATCCGCCAACAAGGCCGCAGCGACTCCCTTGCCACGTGCTTCGGCCGACACATAGAGCTGGTAGATCTCGTCGTCCTTGACGAAGCAGAACCCGAGAGGTGCCCCTGGATCTCCAGCGACGCGAACCGTAGCCAGTCCGTCACGCAGCCTCTGACGGAAGCTCTCCAAAGTTCGGTAGCGAGCGAGCTCCGGCGGGAGGATGTCGGCATGGGCGTCCTGCCAGCCGCGATGCCAGATGACGGCGAGTGGGTCGATCTCGTTGTCGAGAGGGGAGCGGATGCGCATGGAGTCTCCTTGGGAGCTGTGTGCCGCCATCCTCTCATGACGCCGCTCATCTATCACCAGCGAACCCGCGCGCCCGCTTCCCTGCGTCTTCGTCACAGCCGGGAGTGCCCGCGTCACCGCATTCCGGACGCGCTCTCACTGCCATCGAACGTGAATGTCCTCCATCGTCGGTCGAGTCTCGTCCTTCGGTCCTCCGTAGTGCCACCGGATCTCGTTCCCCGAGCGGTCGTACCACGACGGGCTGATGTGCTGAACTGCGTCCGGCGGAATGTCCTCCAAGGTCACGACGATTTCCGCGACCTCGATCGGGCCCGCCCAGTGGCCACCGGTGAGGAGGATGTACTCGAAGAAGTAGTTGGGTGGGGTGCTGGCGTCGTGTCCCGGGCTGGAGGTGTACTCGTTGCGAATGCACTTCACCTCCTGCTCCGCGAACTCGACGGTCTTGACCATCCAGGTGCGGTAGTCGCCGTACGATTGGTAGTCGACGTCGGGCATCGGGACGACCGCTGTGCTGTCCCCGTTCACGAACGAGCGGAACGAGCGGAATGGACGGCTTCCCTCGACGTCAGCTCCGTACGAGTTGTTGGGGAATCCGATCGTAACCGTGGTGGCAGGGCCGTCGTTCCAGAGGAAGAAGACGCACTCGACCTTCACTTCATCGTTGCTCACCCAGGCGTGGACGAACTCGGAGTAGAGGTGGACGGAGGGGTGTTCGTCCATCAGCCGAACGCCTCCGCCGACATTGACGATCGCGCCATCGTTGCCTAGTGCGACCGGTACCACTACCGATGCCGCGAGCAAGGTCACAACGGAGACCACGACTACGAGAGCGGAACTCCACCACGAGGTGGATCCACGAACCAACGACAGGATTTCCATGATTACTCGATCCTCACCGGCATCCAGAACGACATGGGAACGGGACCGTCCGACCGATGTGCAGGCACGTCGATCGGTTCCGGCATCACGACGTCCTCGGTGATGAAAGCAGGCAGTGGCGCTATCCGCTGCAGCGAGTGACGATCCACCGTTGTTCCTTCACCATTCGATAGTCACCCGGTAGAAGCCAGTACTCCATGCCTGTGTCGCGATTCCAGCTCGTGACGCTCACGACGATGAAGTCGAGGTAGTGGCTGTCGAGAGTTTCCTCCCACCACGCGTCCGAGTAGGGCGCCGACGTCGGGCTTGGTGGTGGAGGAAGTTCTCCTTCCAAGTCGCGGCGCAAGGCCCGGCCCGTCGATACATGCCAGCTCGTTGGCCGTTCGGGACACGTAGGCAACATTCGAGCGGCGTGGATCGCCGCGAGTGCGGGCCCGGGGGACACCTTTGGGTCGACATGGAGGTATGGCAAGAGGAGTGGGGCGGGAGTCGCGTGACACACGGTGGCTGTGACAGCAATCCCGAGCAAAGCTGCTGCGACGGCCGAGACGGTGTGCGTCATGTGGCCCCTCCTTGCCAAGTCCTCTTCCGCCGGTCAGGGCCGAGTGTACCAGTCGTGTCCGCGAGAGGCAGGCGCGAAAGCCGATCCGCAGTTTGGCTCCGTCCGCGGGGAGTTGCGCGCCGCAGAATCCGTTCTCTCGAATGGACCTCCGCCCGTTCGCGAATCCTTGCGCGTGGGTCGAGACGAAGTGACCGGTCGACTGTCACGCTCGGCCGACTCGAACTCCGTGAACCCGGCTCTAGCCGTGACCTTCCGTCAGTTCTCCCCGACGTTGCGACCCAAAGACTTGCGCGGACGTTCACGAATCCTGACCCACCAAGAGCAACGGACTCGTCGTCGACCTGTGCCGCTGGCATCCGCGTTGCTCTGACTCCGGTTGGTTCCCACAAGGATACGAACCCGAACTCAGGAGGCATCCATGAAGCCCTTGCTCCCCGCACTCGCCATTCTGGCGCTAGCTGTGTCGACATCCTTTTCACAGTCGGTCGTGAACTCCTCGGTCATCCCGTGCGACGCACTGGGAGGTGTCATCGTCTGTCCCGACATGCCGAACCCGATCCCGGCAACCAAGGTGACGGTGGTGGTCCGGGATGCCGGCAACAACCCGATGCCGAACGTCCCCGTCAACCTCGGGTTCGGGTCCGGCGCGATCAACGTTTGCCCGGGAGCGATCTTGAGCGGCGTGACGAACGCGAACGGAGAAGCGTTTCTGCTACTGGCGGCGGGCGGATGCGACCAGAATCCGAGTGCGGCCAAGATCGTCGCAAACGGAATCCCACTTCGCACCTTCGTCGTCAAGAGTCCGGACTTCGACGGCGCTGGCGGCGACAAGGCCGTCAACTTGGCGGATCTCGCGTCGTTCAGTTCTGGCGTGCCGTGCCATGACTATGACAACAACGGAACGGTCGGCTTGAGCGATCTCATCGTCTTCGCCCAGGCGTTCGTGAATCCCGCCTGGTGTCCATAGCCTTCTTCTGGTCCGACGGTGCGGGCGCTCGCTTCATCCTCAGTGAGGCAGGCCACGTCTATTGTGGCTCCGGATCTCCGAGGAATGTGTCCGACCGCACCTGTTTGCTATAGTGAAGTTCAAGCGGGGTCTACTTCTATCGCCTTACCGCGGGAGAGTTCCGAGCGACGGAGCGGCTCGCCGTCACACGGTGAGCTTAAGGGGCGAGAGTTCCCGGTCCCTCGACCAGCTTGAGCGAGAGTGGTCACTCTGAGAGTGACCACTCTCTCCGTTGCGATGCCGTGCGGACGGAACTCCCGGATTGGTCTGGGTCCCAGAGGCGCCTCCGGGCAGTTTCGACGCGACTTGCCTGGGAGCGCGGAGAACAACTACAACCGCGGTGTTCCCGAGCCCGCCGATGTATGCGTCCACTCCCGGTGACGAGACCGATCTGGGAGGAAGGAGGAAGCCGTGAAGCGACCGACGCTCCTGGCGCTCGTTTGCTGTCTCTTGGCCCCCGCGGCGTCGGCACAACAGCCAAGTGAACTCGAACGTGAGACCGAGCACCTGAAGATCCTGTGGGTCGAGGGAACCCGTCCGGAACTCGTCGACACGGCTGCGAGTGAGGGCGAGCGGTTCTACGCGTCGATCGCACAGCTCCTGGGAGAGGCGCCCGAGTTCAAGATCGCGGTCGTTCTCCAGGGGCCGTCGGAGCAGCCGAACGGTGAACGTAAGGCTCCGCACGTAGATCCGTTCGGGCGGATCCTGCTCTACTCCTACGACCCGTCGGGCTACTCGTACTTCAGCGCACTCGCGCACGAGATGGTGCATGCATTCCGGTTCGCGCGTCGACGAACCGCGGACTGGTTCTTCGAGGAAGGACTCGCCGAGATGGTTGCGCTACGGGTGGACGACTCTCTCGCAGGATTCCCGTGGTTCGACTATCCGGTCGACCTCGTAGCAGGTCAGTGGATCGAGCGCGGCGAGGACATCCCGCTGCAGGTGATGCGGGAGCGTCATCGTGAGACGAACATGGCCTGCCGCGCCCAGACCTACACGCTGCGGTCCTCGTTCTTCGACTATCTGGGCCGGACCTATGGAGACTCCGTCATCGTTGCCATGGCGAGTCGGGAACCAGCTGGAGCGCTCGAAGACTACGAGGATCTCCTGGGCGAGGAGTTCGACACTCTCGCCGTGGAGTGGCGGCAGTTCCTAGTCGAGTCCTACCGCAACATCCCGGATAGGGAGGTGAAGGCCGATCGCTTCCGGACGGAGTCCCCGATCCAGTACATCCCGGTGTGCGGAGCGGAGGATTACTGACCGGACACGTGAAGACCAGATCTACCGATTGGTGGCCGTCCGGATCGACTTCGCCAAGTCGGGCTTCCAATCGTCGTACAGGGAAGCAAGAGTCTCCTGGATCTGCTCTCGTCGGCTGTCGGGGACATCGGCCGAACCTCTCGCTTCTTCCCACGCGTGAACGAGCAGCGGCTCCGCCTCGGCCCGTCGGCCTTGATCGAGGAGGCACTGCCCGAGTCGACACTCACTCCACAGTAGACTGGGGTGCGAAGGTGAGAGGTGCTCACGACGAATCTGAAGGGCCTCACGATACGCGTCTTCGGCTGATTCGTGCTGACCGGCCGCGGTGAGGATCGACCCCAAGATGGTGAGGCTCTTCGCGCAGTAGGGGTGGTTCGCCCCGAGTGATTGCCGACGTACCTCGAGCGAGGCCCGAGCACTCTCCTCGGCGAGCTCCAGCTCGTCGAGGTTTCGGTAGAGCACGGCGAGGTTCGCGAGATCTCCCGCGACGTACGGGTGGTCCTCGCCGAGCGTGTCACGATCCCGCTCCAGCACGGCTTGGAGTACGGGGAGAGCCTCGTCGTACCGCCCGGCGGTGCTGAGGGCTGCGGCGAGATTCGCTTGGACCGTTGCCACCATGTGGTGCTCGCTTCCGGCGGTTCGTACGAGCATCTCGAGCGCGTTCCGGTAGAGGTCGATCGCTTCGTCGTAGTTCTCCTGATTTCGCAGGACGACTGCGAGGTTGCTGATAAGGGTCGCGACCTCGGGGTCTTCCGTCCCCGCGGCTCGGTGAATCGCGAGCGTCTCTCGATAGAGGCGTTCAGCCTCTGCGAATCGGCCGAGGTTCTTGTAGACGACTGCCAGGTTCGTTCGCGCGGTCGACGTCTGTGGGGCGTCGGCTCCCAGTTGTTCCGTGAACATGGACAGGGCCTGGCTCGCAATCGAGTCGGCACGCTCGTAGCGACCGGCGTGGACCAGTGCGATCCCCAGGTCGTTGAGCGCTTGTGCCAGTTCGGGGCCTGCGGGCCGCGCTACTCGAAGCGTGGAGACGGCGGACTCCATGTGCGAGATGGCCTCGTCGTACTGCCCCAAGGCGTCGAACGTGTTTCCCAAGGTCAGTTGTGCCGCTGCGAGGACCTCGGGTTCGTCCGACAGTTCTTCCTCCAGGGATGCCGCGGTGTTCTCTAGCACTTCCCTCACCGTGACGTCCCGATCGCCAACCTCGGGATCGGCCGACTGGAGCATGGATTGGAGGAACTGGTTCACGCGCTCGGCCTTTCGGGCTTGTCGAGACGCTTCCTGATGGGCGGCTTCCGAGCGGACATAGAGCGTCGTGGAGACGACGAGTCCGGTCGCGAGAACGAGCAATACAGAAGCCCCGGCCACGAACGCCGTTCGGTGCCGCGCAACGAGCTTCCGGAATCGATAGGCCATGCTCGGTGGCCCCGCTTCCACCGGCTCTCCTCGCAGATAGCGTGCTAGTTCCTCCTCGAGTTCGGCTGCGGACTGGTATCGCCGACTCCGATCTGGGTCGAGAGCCCGAAGCGTGATCCAGTCTAGTTCCCCTCGAAGGGCGCGGGCCAGCGCCGCAGGGGTCTTCTCCGAACGCTCTGTCGCGGCGAGTTCGGAACGCCTTTCCACCACGCGACGGCTCGGGGGCGAGGGCAAGACTCCGGAGCGGCTCCTCTCTCGCGAGGGGAGGCTCTCTCGGCCGTCGAATGGTCGACCGTCCGTGGACGACTCTGGGCGTGCGGCCGCGAGGGCGCGTGTTCCGGTGAGAAGCTCGTAGAGCACGGCTCCCAGGGAGTACACGTCAGTGGTGACGTCGATGTCCGTGTTCATCGGATCCGCTTGCTCGGGGCTCATGTACTCGGGAGTGCCAATGAGCTGCCCTGGCAACGTGACCGTGTCTCCGGAGTCGATCTTCCGTTCCGTGGCCTTGGCGATTCCAAAATCGATGACCATGGGACGTGGGGCATCGTCCGAGGTCGCGACGAGGATGTTCGAGGGTTTGATGTCACGGTGGATCACGCCACGCTGGTGTGCGTGCTGGATTGCTGCGCATACGACCGACATCAGCTCGACTCGGGCGCGGACATCGAGGTGCGCGAGATCGCAGTACCTGGTGATGTCGACGCCCGGGACGTACTCCATGGCAAAGAATGGGTGACCGCGATCCGTCGATCCCGCGTCGTAGACCTGGGCGATGTTCGGGTGGTGGAGACGTGCCAGCGTTTGGCGTTCGGATTCGAACCGCGCGATCACGGCTTCCGTGTCGAGACCGGGTTTGATCAGTTTGAGGGCGACGCGTCTCTCGATCGGCTCACTCTGCTCGGCGAGATAGACGGCACCCATTCCGCCTTCCCCCAACCGCGAGAGAAGCCGGTAGGGGCCCACCGTTTCCGGAACCCCGCTCGGCAGCGCTTCCACATAGCTCGCCGATCCAGCAGTTCTGAGGAGCGAGGGGAGGGCGTCCCGTTCCTTCAAGAGCTGTTCAACGTCCCGACGGAGATCGGGCTCCTCTCGGCAGGCCTCGTCGAGGAAAGGCCGAACCTCGCTCTCGGCCTTGCCAAGGGCCTGTTCCAAGATCTCGCGCACTTTGTCGAAGCGAGTGGAGATCGCACCCCTCCTCTAGTCTGTCGGTTCGTCCTCCGCGCCTCGCTTGAGTTCTCTGGAGAGCCAGAGTTTGGCCACCGACCAATCCGACTTCACCGTCCGAGGAGAGACGCCGAGGACGTGAGCGACATCGTCGCCCGTCATTCCTCCGAAGAACTTCAGTTCGACCACTCTCGCGGCCCGCTCGTCTTCGCGAGCCAAGCTCTCGAGAGCTCTCTCGAAGTCCAGCAGGTCGATCACCGAATCACTCGGACCCTCGACTCCGGTGAGAGGAATGCGCTTCCAGCCACCCCCTCGCTTGCGCGCTCCGTGGCGTCGCGCGTGATCGAGAAGGACTCGTCTCATCGCTCCGGCCGCGACCGCAAGGAAGTGCGCGCGCTCCTGCCACACCACTCGTTCCTGATTCACGAGACGAAGGTACGCCTCGTGGACCAAAGCGGTGGGCTGGAGCGTGTGATCCGGCCGCTCTCCTCCGAGGAACCGGAGTGCCAGGCCACGAAGCTCTACATATACAGCCTCGGTGAGCTGGTTCGTCAGCTCAGCAGTGGACTCCTCACCCAGTTCGTGAAGGAGAGCCGTGACGTCTTGCCGTGGATTCACGCTCGTGCCTCGTGACGGATGGATCGGGACGGGAAGAGGGTAGCAGAACCCTTCGTGCGAAAAAGTGCGCTCGTCATTGCCCCCTTCCTCGGTCGTTTGCGCGTAGGGACCGAGACCCCGATGACGATCCGCCAGAAGGAGGAGATTCTGATGAACCGCTTTCCGCAACCGTGGCGACCGGCGTCCACCACGTCTCGGACGTACCGATCCGCCGTCGCTCGTGTATGTGACCTGTATCTCGTTGCCATGTTGTTGCTTGGGGGACTTTGTCTTGCTTCCTCTGGCCGCTCGGCTCTAGGCGGGACCACGCCCGAGGCGGCGACGGCACTCGAGGGGCCGGCCGTGGAGCGCGACTACTTCGACCAATGGCACTGGCCGCACGGAGCGGTGCTCGACCCGGCTTTGGTGGCTGGCATGTGGCAAGGTGTGCAACGTGTCGGAGTGGCCGGGGCAGGAAGTCAGAGCACGGAGCCATGGCGATTCCTCGGACCGTTCGGGATGTCCGTGGCCGGGGGGCATCACTACTCCGGTCGTCTCCTCGACATCGACGGCAACAGTCCAACTCTGCGGTTCGCGTCCGCGAGCGGCGGACTCTGGGAGTACTTCCTCTTCATCCCGATTCCGCTGACTGAAACCCTCTCTTCCCAAGCGATCGGGACGGTAGCGACGGATCCATTGAACGAAGACCACATGTTCGCCGGGACAGGGGAAGGACGGATGCGATCCGGGACCGGGCTCTGGGAGACCTGGGATCGCGGTGTCACCTGGTCCTACGTTCCGCTGCCGGACCAGCCCTCGGCCTGCTATCGCGTTCGCTACGTGCCGGGGCGTCCGACCCATCTCTTTGCAGCAACCACTGCGGGCCTGTTCAAGTCCACCGACAACGGCCTGTCGTGGACGGTGTCGTTAGGCGGCGAGATCCCCGACCTCGCCATCTGGCCGCACGACCCGGACCGGATGTGGGTCGGACGTTGGGGGGACGCTGTCTATGAGTCGACCGACGCGGGGGCGACGTGGGTACGCGTCGTTGGAGCCGGCCTACCGACCTCGAACGTCGGGCGCGTCGCCCTCACGGTCCATCCGGGGTTCCCTGCCATCGTCTACGCCTCCATCGCGCGACAGAGCGACGGTGGAATGCTCGGCGTCTACCGAAGTCTGGGAGGGTCCTCCTGGACGAACGTCTCTCCACCCGAAGACTTCCTCACTCCGCAGGGGGGCTACGACAACGTTCTCGCAGTGAGCCCGGAAGACTGGCAACGCGTCCTGATTGGTGGCGTGAGCGCCTGGCTCACGCAAGATGGCGGCCTCAGCTGGACCCGGATCGCCGATCCCGACATGCATGCCGACATCCACGCCATTCTCTGGCGCGACGGCTCCGAAGTCTGGGTCGGTCACGATGGTGGCTTCTGCTACTCGGGCGACGCTGGCCTCAACTGGGCTAGTGACATCGACGTTCTTCCCACCGTCCAGTTCTACAACATCGACGTCGGAGACAACGAGCCGAACGTCATGGGCGGAGGCACGCAAGACAACGGCATCACGATGACCCTCGATGGTGCGGTCTGGTCACAGGAGATTCCGCAGGACGGCTCCGGCTTCGTCGTTGGAGTGCGGAATCCGGTGGAACGACTCTGGGCAACCTGGGGACCCAGAGGTGGGAACTGGCTGTTCCCACCGACTCGAACCGGGAACCGAGGTGCGAGTTGGGAAGTGCACGCCGACGGAATCGATCCGAATCAGCAATGGTGGACGGAGATCACGCACGACCATGTCGATCCGGTGTACTTGTACTCGTACGCCGGGGGATACGTGTACCGGTCTCTCGACGATGGACTCACCTGGCAGAAGCTCAACACGACACCGTTTTCCTGGACGGTCGACACGTTTGCCGTCACACGCTGGCAGCCCGGAGGCTCCAAGGTGTGGGCTGCAACCGCCTCCGGACAGTCGCATCAGCTCCACGTCTGGGACGGTAGCAGCTGGATCGATCGCACGGCCGGTCTCCCGAACGGGCGCAGGATCCGTCGCGTGACCACGGTGGACTTCGCCCCCGAAACGGCGTACGTGCTGATGCAAGGCATCGCGTCCGGAGCCCAGGCCTACCGCACGTTCGACCTCGGAGCGACCTGGATCAACATCACGGGAGATCTGCCCGCAGTGCCGGTTGGCGACATCGTCCAACATCCCACCAACTCCAACCTCCTCTACCTCGGGACGGAGATGGGCTGCTTCCGTTCGACGAACGGCGGGACGAACTGGCTTCGGTGGAACGACGGAATGCCGGAGGCCAACATCGTCACGGACTTCGCGACCATCGACAGCCTCGAGACGGTCGGGCGGTACTACATCGTCGCGGGAACCTACGGACGAGGTCTCTGGAAGAGGGAGGTATCGAGTGAAGATCCAGCTGGAATCGAAGAGCTTCGCGAGAACCTCACTGCTGTGCAGCTCTCCGCTCCTAGACCGCATCCGGCGCGTGGTAGGACGGAGGTCACGTTCTCCCTTCGGAGCGCGGCGGAGGTGACGCTGGAGATCTTCGACGTGAATGGACGGCGCATTCGTGAGCTCCTGAACGAGCAGAGAAGTGCAGGGTCTCATACGGTTCCGATTCTCGTCGACGATCTGCCGTCTGGTGTCTTCGTGCTGCGCCTGCGTGCGGGCGACCACGAGGCCGCGAGGAGGCTCGTGGTTGCTCGATGACGAACGAGTAGGTCCTCGGGTCCGGCCCTCCGCCTGGCTGGCAGCGGGCGGAGGGGGACCTAGCTCCGGTGTCGCGTATCGAGTGGCTGCCGGTAGTGGAAGGAGTGCCTCGGTGTGCGGGGTTCGCTAAGATGGAGGAGTAGACGAACGTTCAACACGCCTTTCTTCGAGCAGCGGTGCTCCACGGGACGCGACGATGAAGATGCTCACTCTGGCCCTTGCCGCATCGACCGTCCTTGCGGCTCACGCTCCGGATCTCGAAGCATCGCCATGTGCGCTCCGCGGCGTCGTCGTGTTCGAGGAGACGGGGAAGCCGATCCCGTTCGTGAACGTCGTGTTGGTCGGCACCAGCTTCGGATCCTCGACTGACGCCCACGGGCAGTTCGAGATCTGTGACCTGAGCCCAGGAGAGTACACGCTTCGCACATTGAGTATCGGGCATCGGGACCTCATCCGGCAGGTCGACATTGCTTCCGGCGCCGCGACGACGATCGAACTCGCGTTGGCGCACAGTGGGATGTCGCTCGAGGACGCATCCGCCGAGTCCGTCGGCGTAGACGTGAACGTTGCGAGTTCGGACTTCGAGCTGACGGTTGTCCCAGCGTTTGCCGACGCCAGAGCCGGAGATCGGCTGGAGTTCGACGTCTCCCTGACGAATCACAGCACGGAGTCTGTTCTCGTCGGAGATCTCAGCGGACGAACGGCGTTCGTCCGCTGCCCCGTCCAGAAGCTGGAAGTCACCGGCCCTCCAGGTGGGGTGAGGGCCGGCATGGTAGATACGAATGGCTGCGACGGTGTCCGGCTCGTCACCTTGTCGGTAGGCCAGACGCTCACGAACACGCTTTCCCTCCAGGGTACGTGTCTCGTTCCCGGTACCTACGAGGTCACCTTCACGTACTCTGCGCTGTCCTCGGACGTGCGTGACTGGATCTGCCTGAACGATCAGCAGGTTGGCGAGTGGCTTCGTGGGGCTATTCGGCGTGCGGCGAAGATCGAACTCGCGAGCTCGGCGGAATTCTCAGTGCGGGAGTAGGAACTCTCCTCGGTGGGGGCTTCCCATCGCGGTGCAGCGACTCTCTCGAGTCGGTGATCCATGCCGGTCTTCAGGACGTTCCGCCGCTACGTTCCTGCGGTGCGCCCTCCGGCACGTCTCTCTCCATCAAGTGTACGAACTCTCGGCCCGGGCGGGGGCCGATATCTCGCCATCCGTGCTTCGTGTAGTAGGCGATGGCCCTGACATTGGTCGGGCTCACCGAGAGCTGAACCTCGGTGACACCATGTCGTCGGCAGAAGTCCATCGCGTAATCCTGGAGCTGCTCTGCGGCTCCAGTTCCTCGCACCTCCTCGATCAGGTAGAACAGGTTCACGTACCCTCGGCGTGGCTCCTCCAGGATCTGCATCTCCATCTGGCCGACGATCTCTCCGCCGTCCCAGATGTGCACGTAGCCGTCTGGGAACTTCGCGATACGAGCGGGAAGGTTCTGCAAGTAGAGTTCTCCATTGGGGCCCGCTTCCTCCAGAAATCCGTCGACCTCGAAGCTGCACAAGTACGAGTCCCTTCGGAACTCGACGCACCGTTGGGCGTGGGACTCGAGGTCGATGGAGCGGAAGGTGAGACGCCTCGTGTTCACCCGCGGTCTCGTCGGTCAGGGTTTGGTGATCTCATCAATGCGTGCATGGGGAGACGATTCCTCCTTGGTGGCGTGAATGTCAACGCTGCGCGTCACCGCAAGTGGTCGAGGTCCTCGAAGCCCCGGGAGACGAAGTAGTACAGGGCGTACACGAGGGCCAGGTAGCTCGCGACCACCAGCAGGAATCTGCGGTCCGCCACTCGATGGTTGGAGACGGAGATGCTCTCGATCTCCCCGAACGTAAAGAAGACCGAGTCTGCCTCGTCGAATGCACTGGGAGGAGAGACGAGCAGAAGCTCACCTGACTGTAGGTCCAGCGCGGCGAGTCGGCCTGTCGCCGTGCCTTGGGGAGTCTCCATCCTCACGTTCTCTCCGACGAGCTTCGGAGTCAGGAACTCCTCGATGGAGCCGCTCTCTTCGCTGCCTCTCCAGTTCCGCGTGCCGGCGCATCCGCTGGAGAATCCGAGGACGAGGGCCATGAGGATGGCGATCGGTCTGGAGCCTCGGACGATCACGGCAGGACTCTCCCGTGGCGAGGTCGTGACGTATCGTTCATTTCGACACTGCCGCACCGTGGCCGCCGGCGCTTCGCAGCTCCTCGATCGACACCGTGCGGTACACCATCTCGGATCCGGTGTCGTCCATCACGATCGCGTTCGTCCGTTCGTATCCGAACTTGCGTGACTCGGAAGAAGGTGACCTGAGTCACCTCACCGTGGATCGCCGTTCCGTCGCCTGATGCTAGGACCACGGAGTTCCCGACAATCCCCCTCCAATCGTCCCACGAGGTTCCGTAGTACTCACGGTGTCCGCGCATCGAGGGGGCGCAGCCAATCAAGGTTGCGGCGAGGGCGATCGCAGTGAGAGATCTTGCGAACATCGCTGTCCCTCGATTCGAGAGCCTCAGAAGCGGAGTTCCTGGAGCAGGAAGCCGTGCAGATAGATTGCGGTGCCGGCCGACGATCGATACGGCGTCTCCAAAGACTCTATCAGAAACCCGATTGCACCTAGCGAGGCAGTTTCTCCAGCCATCCCTTCGGTCGGAACGTCTCCACGAGCACGAGCGCGAAGATCGCGAGGTTCCACCAGAGCGAGAAACGGATCGCCCAGAGTTCTGCAACGTAGAACGGCCGGTGGAGGTGCTCGTTGACGACGTTGCTCTCTCCGCCGGCCATGAGGAATGCGAGTCGGGGCACTTCCTGGGCCGAGAGGTCGACGTCGTGAAGGACGAGGTTGAGAAAGCACCCGATGCTCGCGGCGAGAAACATCCCGCGGATCCACCGCTGCTTCGGGCCGGGCAGAATCGTCAGCGGAGCGAGCAACGGAACCACGATGAACATGTGGTTCTCGTGCATGTGCGTCGAGATCATGAAGAATCCGAACCCGACGACGAAGGCGAGGCCGATCATCTGCGGATGCGAGATCCCGCCTTCCGGGTTCGCCTTGGGGAGAAGAGCGGCGAGACTCCAGCCCCGCCCGTGGAGGTGGTGCCCCACGAGAAGTACGCCGAGGTAGAAGATTCCGAAGATGGCGAGCGCGACTTGTGTCGCGGTGAACGGTCCGAGCCACGGAACTTCGGAGTTCTGCCAGCCGCCGAGCGCCCACCAGAGGTTGTGGGCGTTGGTAGAGGTGTAGGACATCGCGCCGACGTCCCCCACGACCCGGGAGATGGTCTCGTCCATCCGGCCGGTGGCGATGTACGGCGCGAAGACGAGGAGCCCGGTGGCGATCGCTGCGATTCCGCCAACGAGGGTGGACTTGAACCCATGCCGCACGAGGCTCACTACGCCGAGGAGCGGGAAGAACGGGGCGCCAAGCGGCTTCATGAGGGTCGCGAGGGTGAGCAGCACCCAAGACGGCCACGCGGACCGTCCCCACCCGAGCCAGAGGAACGCCGCTAGCGTGAACGCGCTATGGATCGCATCCGGCTGGCCCCAGTACGCGCTGTCGAAGAGGACGACGGGGTTCAGCAGATAGAGCCAGGGGAGGAGCCTCGTCCACCTGTCTCCGGGGCCGTCCAGCACCGATCGCCGCCGCACCCAGAGTGCAAGGAGTCCAGCGATGGCGAGGTCGAAGAGGATGCAGGGCAGCTTGACCAGCACGGTCAGAGTGGGGGAGTCGAGGAGCTTGTTCTCGTCGAGAGCGCTGGCCGCTTCCGGCACGGCACCCAGGTAGATCTTCCCGAACGGGTAGAGGATGTAGGCATACAGGGGCGGGTAGTCCATCCCGGAGTGCTGGGAGTAGATCTCCTCGACCCCATCCCGCGCCGCGTAGAGCGCCCAGTTCTTGTAGAGCTTGACGTCGTAGACGTACCCCGGCTGGGTGGCGAGGACCCAGCGGAGGAGGAGATAGAAGACGAGGGCGATGACCGTGTTTCGTCGCATCGGGGAATCATAGCGGATGCGGGGGCGGGGCGCGCCCGTTCCGGACTGCGACGCCTCGCGGGGAGGTGAGCCCAGCTGGCAAGCGACGCGGGCTCATTCCCGGGCCTCCCTGGCGACGGACGGCCTGGGGCGCTAGACTTCCAGAGACGGGAACGGGGGACCGTCGGGTGGAGTTCTAGGAGAGTGGGGGACGGGATGGTCTCTCACCTCACCAGGGAGAAGGATGCGGACACGGTCGACCATCGTACGGGGCCTGATCTGGGCCGTCGTGGGAGTGAGCATGATTGCGCCAGTACGCGGCCAGGAAGCCGACCCGCTGCTCGAGCGGTTCGACAAGATGGTTCGCATGAATCTCGACCAACCCTACGTCGTCGACTCGGGGCGACTCGATGCGGCCATGGGGCTCTTCGCGGACCTGCCGCTTGGGGAGCGGATCGCGTCCTGGGCGAACTGGTTCCGGGAGCTCGGTCGGAGCCGCTACGTATTCGGGCTCGATGCGCAGGGCTACGTCGCCCAGGGTCGGCTCTGTCAGGACTTCGCCACCGACTGCATCCTCTTCCTCTACCGCGTCACCGAGCTCGCGCGCTCGACCACGGCCGAGGAAGCGGTCCAGTTCGCGTTCGGCACCCGCTTCTACGGAGCCTCGGTGGAGCGGGCCGTCGCCGCGGACGGAAAGGTCGACTATGAAGACCCGGCCCACCTCGAATACTCCGAGGACATGATCACGAGCGGGATCTGGGGGCAGGACGTCACGACCAGCCTCGGGACGAACCTCGAGAAGTCTGGTGACGTCACGTTCATCCCGACCAAGGACATTCCGTACCGCGAGCTGAAGTCTGGCGACATGATCTGGTTCGTCGGTGATGCCAAACGGCCGCCCGATTCAGTCGACGACGGCCGTGAGACCCGGATCCACCACGTCGGGTTCATCGACGCCCGGCAGGGTTCGGTCGACTTGATCCACGCGGCGATGAAGCCGCTGCCGGGCATCTACGAGGAGGCGGGTGTCGTCCGGGTCGCGCTCAAGACCTATCTCGAGCGCGTGGACCGGTTCGAGGGGATCGTCGTCACCCGCCTCGAGGAGTTCTAGAGCCGGAATCGGACTAGCGAATCCGCAGGATCCGGGAAGCCCGCTCGTATCCGTCCGTCTCGATGCGGTACCAGTAGAGGCCGCTCGGAACGTTGCCTCCCGCGTCGTTCCTTCCGTCCCAGACCACGTGGTGCGCTCCTGCCGATCTGGGCTCATCGAGCAGTCGTCGGATCCGTCGCCCCGTGGCATCGAAGATCGTGATCTCGACGTTTTGCTCGGCGGCGAGTCGGAAGGCGATCCTGGTCTCGTCCCGGAACGGATTGGGGCGCGAATCGAGCAGCTGGGTCGTGATCTGGGTGCCGTCCACAGGCGGTGTGCTCGATGGAGCTCCGTTCACGAGCCAATCGTACTCCGCTCCGAGCTCGTGGACGATGGCTTGCACGACCTCCTCGAACGTTGGATCGCAATCGCCGCCGCTCCCGGGCGAAGCAAGGTGATGCCAGGAGACACCGTCGACGACGGAGCGGAAGTTGTCCGCGGTGCCCAGTGCGTCCCGAACCACCTGCTGGAAAGCGGTCTCATCATCTGATCCGAGACGCCGGTAGTACCGGTTGCCGTGCCCTCCCGGCCCTGCGGGAGCGAGGACGTCGAACTCCCACAGCTCGGGACAGGCATTCCCGTACGCCGTTAGTTCGTAGGGGGTGTCCTCGAAGAGCAGCGGGAAGTACGCGTCGTCCGGCGCCGTAACGCCGACGCAATCGGCGTCGTCTCCAGTGAGATCGCGGTAGGAATCGTTCGTGACGGAGACTTCCAGCCTCGTGAGCAGTGCAGGGTACGCTTGGGCCACACGTGCCGTGATGTCGTCCCCGTTCAGGATGAGATGCTGGACGTCAGGGAGCGGGTAGAACGGTTCATACTGAAGCCAGGAGTTGAGGAGCGAGAAGTCTTCCGGCCACATGAGATACGGTCCCGACCTGGACCCCGTGTTGACGAGCACAGTGGAGTACTGGAGGAGCTGGCCGAGGTTGATCCCGTTGTTGTCGAGTCCGGTCCCGCCGAGTGCGAAGGGGGCTTTCCAGTTCGAGGTAGGGTCTCCGTAGTCGTAGCGGTCGTGATCGATGCCAAGCCGGTTGAGAGCTTCCTCGATGTAGTCCTGGGCTCCGGCCTCGTCCGCGTCTACGTAGAGGACGGTCGGCCACCTCGGGTGCGAGCCTTCCATCCGCACTCGCGGTAGGATCTCGAACTCGAGGAAGTAGCCACCTGCCGTGTCCGGGAGGATGGTTCGGTACTGCGGGCGGTCGAGATAGCTGGCAGTGATGAAGTACTCGACTTGCGTTCCCGCCAGGAGGATTCCGTCCGGGAGGATCTCGTTACCGTCCGACAGCTCTCCGCTTCCGATGTCGAAGTCGTCGTCGTCCTCACGGAAATAGCTGCACGCCTTCCGGGTCCATGCGTTCGTGCCTTGCTGGCACGAATCCATGTAGGCCCAGGTGAACTCGATCGGACCGTCCCCCGCGAGTTCGGGATCGATCGCGAACCCGTCGGCGACCCGATCGCGCCATGTCCGGTACGGCGTGTTCGCCAAAGGAGAAACACGCGGCAGGCGGAACCAGAGTTTCGATTCCCATCTCGTGCTGGCCGTGGTCACGACCGGGCCTGTGATGGCAAGCGAGTCTCCTAGGACGAACGGAGCCGAGTTTCCGAAGCCGACCACGTTCCGAATCACATTCGAGTTCCCGGCATCGGTCATGCTCCAACCGGATCCCTTCGGATAGCCGTCCTGATACCGGGTTCCGGCATCGATGGTGATGGGTGGCGCATCGGGCATACTAGTGAAGCGGATCTGCACGTTGTCGACGAGCGGGGACGCGTTCGTCATTCCGGTACACTGTTCCGGTGGGATTCCGAACGCGTCGCACGAGGAGAACACCTCGTAGACGACGCGCACGAGCTCCGCGTCAGGGGGCACGGGAACATCGGTGACAGAAAGGTCTGCCCGAAGCGCGGTACACGTCGGCCCTTCCGCGAAGAAGTAGGTGTTCTGTCCCACTCGACCTGACCAGCCGATGTCTCCCGTCACCGGGCAGGTCCACGGGTAGTACATCGCGCCCGGCCGATAGAAGACGCCGTTTCCCCTGGGCATGTCGCTGTACTGGTCCCACAGCATGTCGATCTGCAGGATTTCGTCGGCCGGAAGGAACGGCGTGACGTCGCTCAGCACGTCCACCGGTGGGGAGATCGCGAGCTGACGCTGACTTACGGGGTGGTACGCATCCGGCCCGATACCGGCGTGGAGTTCCAAGACGTTCCCATCGAGCTCACAGCCGCATGGGACATCGATCCCGTAGTCCGAGAGCGGGGCGACACCGGCGAACTCTCCGATTCCGGGAATCGCCTCTGCGGTCCAGCCTTCCAAGTCGGTCTCGAATCCGAACGAGACATTGTCGCTGCCGGTGGGACCGACGCCTGCGAGCATGACGTCGTCTATGGAGACAGGCCCATACTCCACCGGATACAGCCCGTCTTCGTCCGACCAACTTCCGTCCGACGTCATCACGAAGAGGATCTGGAACTCGGTCTCTCCCTGGAAGTCTGCCGCGGTGAGGGTGAGAGAATCGTCCAGGCCTACCGGAGGGTTCGCGGGATGGTCGGGGGCGAGGCCGCCCGAGTTCGTATACCTGCGAAGCTCAGTCTCAGTGCCCGAGGGAAGCGTGCGCAGATAGACGAGTGAGTACTCGAAGTTCTCCTCGAGGTCATAGAAGTGGACCCAGGTGAGGTCGACATCGGTCGATCCGTCCCAGGTGAATACCGGGCTCACGAGGCGTTGACGCCAGTCGTTGCCGTAGCCGAGCCCTCCCGTCCAACAGAGGTCGCGGGCTTCCGAACCGAACGCTCCCACCCACGCGGAGCCCAGACCGCGCAGCACGGGTGCGTCGACCGTGTTCCAAGGGTCGGCTTCCCAAATCGTGGCGTCGATCTGGCGGAAGTACGCATCCTCCTGCTCAGTGATGTCGTCTTGGACCCAGCCTTCGAGCGGATCGGAGCTTCCGTGGTCGAACGTCCACGTTCCGTTCAGAACGGCAAATCCATCGTCATCGACGAAACCGAACGTGAGGGTGTCGCCTGGCACACGTTGCGTTGCTCCCTCTTCGGCTCCGAGGGTTCCGATCGGCGGTCGGGCGTAGTCCAACCAGGTCTGTCCGACCGGCTCGGCGATCTCGAGATCGGGGACAATCGTTCTGCCGTCGACTGGTGCAGGACTGCCGACGATGAGTGCAAGGATCGGGATCGAAATGGAGACGATTTCCAGCATCGTCTCGCGGGGCTGGATGGCGCGGTTCATGCTCCCCCCTGACTTCCAGAGCGGCTCGAACAAAAGTGCTCTGGATTGACTGGAGACTGGGGCCTTCGGTTCTCGTTCAAACAACTCGAACCGGTCGAGCGCTCGAGGGGTGGCGCTCCGCCGGGGAGGGGGACCCTGAGTCTGACACAAACTCAGGCTGCACGACAACTCTTGCCTTCCCGTGGAAACTGATCTGCGACGAGTCGCAAGTAGACTCCGTACAACCAACGCTACGAGGGACGGCGTTCCTTCCACGAACATCGCGGCCCTCGTGAAGGACCGGCCGTAGTCTCGAGCCCTGTGAGGCCTCCGGTCGGACGGAGCACGTGCGCGCACGCCCCAACCGTGGTAGGGTCCCGGCACTTCACCAACAGAACAGCCGAACTCGTGCTACGGGGATGCTCTCGCAGGGTAGCGACGCCCCGTTTCGGAGGTGTACCGCCGTGGCGACGACGCAACCCCGCCGATGGATCCGATCCTGTCTGCTTCTCCTTGCCGGAGTCCTCGCGCTCCCTGGCCTCACGGGGTGTGGAGGTTCGGACGACTCCGGCCCGACCGCACCGGCCGCGATTTCCGTGTCCGTGAGTCCAGCCAGTGTCACGTTGGAGACGGGGCAGAGCCAGTCGTTCGCGGCGACGGTGACAGGTACGACGAACGCGGACGTGACGTGGCAAGTGCTCGGCGGCGCAACCAACGGCTCCATCG
Organism: Candidatus Eiseniibacteriota bacterium; assembly: GCA_020633975.1. Lineage (GTDB taxonomy): Bacteria > Eisenbacteria > RBG-16-71-46 > CAIMUX01 > CAIMUX01 > JACKCR01. The sequence continues at coordinate 83,692 of JACKCR010000006.1, forward strand.
ATGCCGCCGGCACCTACACTGCACCGACGAGCGTCCCGAATCCGGCCACCGTGACCGTACGCGCGACGAGCGTCGCCGATCCGTCGAAGTCGTCCAGTGCGTCGGTCACCGTCACTGTGGGTGCAGCGCCACTCCCGGAGAGTCAGCTCGCGCTCCTCGACCAAGTCTTCCGCGCGGGATGGACCATCCAGGACTCGATCAACGAGGCGAATGAGCTACTGGCGCAGGCCGTATTCTACGCGGAGAGTCTCACGGGAACCTTGACGCAGGTCGGAGTGACCGACGAGTTCAACTACAGCAATTCCCCTGGCGACCGGCTTCGCGTGGTCTTCTCGAGCGGCGAGACTCTGGAGTTCGTCGTCACCGACTTCCAAGGCGACACCGACGGGACTTGGGAAGACTTCCTCTACGTGCACGCTCTCGCCTACACGTTCTCGGCCCCATCGCTCGACGTCCAGATCACCAGCTCCCGGATCCGCCAGGACGAGTACACGCGCAACGTGAACCAGACGATTCAGGGGACGGCCACGCTCGATGACCTCACCTGGGACATCACGGCTCAGGTGCAGGGGACCGAGACGTTCTTCTTCTCCAACGGCTCCGACACCGATGACGACTATTCGATCGAAGGCGTTCTGACTTCCGGAGCGCGGCGGATCGAGGTGTACCAGGCTGCGAGCTACGACTTCGAGTACTTCGACCAGTCCAACTACTCCTACTCCGAGCGGAAGGACGTGATCGGTTCGGGCGGTACGGATGGTACCAACACCATCATCTTCCAGGACGTCACCTACCGGTGGGTCGACACGAGCGATACCGACCGGATCTACCAGGCCGAAGGGTCGATCACGCGAGACGCGGCTGCTCTCGGCGAACTCGTGACCGACTCGACATCCGGACAGGTGGGGATCTATCTGACCACGGGCGAGACCGTGCCGTTCTAGGTCGGCTGGCGCCTCGTTTGTCGCGTGAACTACCGTTCAAGCGGACGTCATAGGGTCACCTCGGGCTCGTTAGAACGAGCCGGTCGACACCGGTTCCGCTGATGAAGCACCGCTCCTTCTTCGAGCCGAGGAGCTCTCGAGTCCAGCCGACGCAGCCGCCGTCCGAGAACTCCAGCCGACCGTGCTCGGGGTGGTCGGCGTGGATCTTGAAGCAGAAGCTCTCGTAGTAGCCACGACCGGACATCCGTTCTCGGTCGATCTGTATCCGAACGCCGAGAGGGATGGCGTGTCGCGGTGATAGTGCCGTAGTTCGATCGTGACTGCCGATGCCGTCTGTCTGTAGCTCTGATGCCCACGCCTCGAGACGTGCTCCGAATGCACCCTCGTCTAGCGGCGTGAGTGAGACCTGAACCGCCTCGGGTGGTAGCCCCGTCGCTTCGAGCACGACACTGACATGCAAGGCCAGATGGGAGGTGAGTGCTTGCTTCTCGAATGCGCGGTCTCCCGGATCCCTGCCTGCGGTGACGAGACCGAGGATCCGGAAGTGCGCGAAATGTCGATCGTCGACTCCTGAGAAGACGCGGGTCACTCGATGGTTCGCCGCGAGCTTCACCAGAGCCCCGTCCCGAGGATCGGCGGAGAGCCGCTCACGACGCCGAAGCGTGGCCTCGAGTGCGAGCACGTTGGTTGGGTCCGACACCACCTCGCCACGGAGCGCGGAGACGATCTTGTTCTGACTGACCGGGGCGAGTGCAGAGCTGCAGCCGAGTGGAGCGAGGGGCGCGAGTTCGAGGACCTGGAACCCGGCGAGATCCAACATCGGATGTGAGATCCGTTCGACACGCGCGAATCCCCTCGCGGGGAGGGGGGCCGGCTTCGTGAACCGGTTCGTCTGGTAATCACGGAGTGCGTCGTGGGGAGTGAGCGCCTCCGCCCTTCGCCGGTACGCCTCCATCAGCAACGACTGGAGATCGGCTCCCGGAAGAGCAACGAGCTTCGCGAGGAGGTCGGGATCGTCTGCGGACTGTTGGATTCGCCGAATGACGTCTTCCACGCGTGAAACTCTCCTGTCGTCCTGGAGTGGGTCCTCTACCGATGCCAACGAACGGACAGCTCGATCCGGTCGTCGTCCTCGTCCACTCCGTCCAAGTTGCCCTGGTTGTCGATCGCGATGTGAGACGCGCGGACTTCGATGCGCAGCTCTCCGGTCGGCTCATAGGTGACCGCCAACGCGCCAACGGTCCTTCGCTCCACGACTCCTCGGAGCGACGAAGGATCGGAATCGTTGTCGGTCGAGCGCGGGTCCTCCGAGGGGTACCAAGGATCTCCGATCCGGCCCTCTCCATGCCTCGAGACGACGCCCTCAGCCTGCAGTCGCCATTCGATGCTGGGTTGCCAGGATACGAACGCGTGCAGGCTCTCCGAATCCGGGCCGAGGGGCCACCCGATCGGTTCCCCTTGATGCGCCCAGTCGCTGTCTTCGTACGACACGCTGTAGACGTAGTCGTACACCTTGGCTGCTTCGATGCCTGCGGACCACAGCGCGCCGTCCGTTTCGAGGACGGACTCGGCGCCGGCCGAGAAGCCGAGCCGCGATGGATAGCTCGAGTCCTCCGTTCCGACGTCGTCGAGCAGCAGCTCAGCCCAGAGGAGGCCGGTCCCGACTCTCGCCGTCGCGTCGATCTGTGCGAGGACGTTGTTCCGCACGGAGAGCGCGTCGTCCTCCTGGTAGACGTCCTGCGCGTGCATCCGGTCGAGGACGGAGTAAGGGACGATGCCGAGGAGGTAGAGCGGGTCGAACGGAGAACCGGGGAATGTGGCGCCTTCCGAGAGCCCGAGTACGAATCGGGGATGAGGTGTCCACTCGAGGCGATGGATCGCGACGTTCTTCTCGGCAGTCCGATTCACGGGGCCGGAGGACGAGTAGAACGAGAACGGCCCGAATGTCAGCCCGTAGTGGACTTGGTCCATCGGAGGCGCGACTCCGGAGAGGAGCAAGTTCCCGTTCCGTCCCGGACCCCAGTCGTGACGGAATCGACCGACTCGGAGGTAGTGGTCGCCGCGTGTCCAGGTGAGGTCGACCGATTCGACGAAGAGGAGGAAGTCCGTGTGGTTGACGAGCGCGTCGCCCAATGCGCGGCCGTCCTTCACGCGTCCGGCGAACATGTCCTGGTTGAGGGAGAGGTTTGGCGTGAGGTGGAGGGAGCCGCGTATTCCCACACGCGGATGGTCGCCCCAGGTGGCGTCGCTACCGCCCCGCCACCTTCCTTCGAACCAGACATAGGGGCGAAGACGGAGACGGGTCGTGCCGAGAGGGCGGTCGATGAGCGGATCGAGAGGCGAAACGAGAGTCGTATCGAGAGGCGTATCGAGTGCGAGCTCTTCCGCGAACTCTCGCTCGATCCGGCGGACGGCCACTCCGACGTGGTTCTCGGCGCCCGACGGAGATCCGACCCGCCATCCGGCGATCCGCGACCGCAGGAGGTCCGAACTGGTGAGCACGCGGAGAGGGAGCACGCCTTGCGCCGCGAGTGTGCGGAGATCCTCGTGGGTGGGATCGGACGGGTCCGTCCACTCCGGGCCTAGCGGTCCGGAGTCCTGCGCCCAGGCCGTGCCCGCGACAGTACTGAAGTGGATCGCGAGCAGGGTGGCAAATGCGCCAACGACCACGCCCGACGGAACGAGCCCGACTGGCTGGCCCAAGAGTCCGCGGCGTCCCAACGGAAGCCTCCATCCCGTTCTGCGAAGTGACATAGCGGAGCGAACGCTAGCACAAGTCCGGGTATACTCCCCAGACCCGACACTGAGCTGCGAGTCTGTTCGCGGACGGTGCCGGGGACCGGGAAGAGCGCAGCAGCGCCGCGCCGCAATCGAGAGGGCTCGTTGATCTCGAGAATCCGCCGACTACTGGATCGAGCTGTCCAGACCCAGTTCATCAAGGACGCGAGTGTTCTCACCGGCGCGCAGCTCCTCGTCACGCTGCTGGCCTTCGTCCAGGGCGTCGTCGTGGCGTCCTGGCTCGGGCCGGCCAACTACGGGATCGCACTCCTCATCATCTCCATCCCATCGATGATGTTCGGCATCCTCGATGCTCGGACGAGCGCCGCGGCGGTCAAGTACCTGAGCGAGTTCAAGGCCGAGGGAAGCCCCGCTCGCGCGCTTGCGATGTGCAAGCTGGCCTACAGTCTCGACTTCGGAATCGCTGCGGTGGTGTTCCTCGCGGTCGCGGCAGTGGCGCCATGGGCACAGACTCGGGTCGTCCACTCGGAAGGGACGGCCGGCCTCATCGTTCTCTTTGCGGCCGCGTACCTTCCCCGTGCGCTCACCGGAAGCTCGCAGTCGATTCTCACCGTTTCGGGGAACTACCGTTCCATGGCCATCGCGCAGCTGGTGGCCAAGGTGGTTGGACTCGTCTCCGTTCTCGTATTGGTTTGGGCAGGGTGGGGCGTCCGTGGAGTGATCTTCGGACGGATGGCGGAGATCACCACCTTGGGCGTTTCTCTCGGAGTTCTCGCCGCCGGATCGGTCCGGAAAGCGTGGGGCGGCTCATGGCTCGGGTCCAGCTTCGATTCCCTTGCCGGACGTCGCCGAGAGATCTTCCGCTTCCTCGGCTACACCGAGCTGACCGAGCTCGCGCAGGTGGTGACCAAGCAAGCGGACGTCGTGATCCTCGGATACTTCGGCGGCCCCACCGAAGCGGGATACTATGGACTGGCACGCCGGCTGACCGGCTTCGCAGGCACGATCGTCGAACCGCTACAGTCCGTGCTCTTCCCCCGTCTCGCGAGATACTGGGCGGAAACAGACTTTGGCGGGCTTTCTCGAACCCTCCGGCGCTTCGTCTTCGGAATCAGCCTTCCGCTCGCCGGCGCGATCTTTCTCGCCATCTTCATCGTCGGCCCGTTCATCCACTACGTGGTGGGCTCTGAGTTCGACCCCGCTGCCCCGGTCTCCCGAATCGTGTTCGGGTCGACGGCTTGCTGGGTGGCGACGTGCTGGGTGCGGCCGCTCTTCCATGCCATGGGGGAGGTCCGCTTTCTCTTCGGCTATGCCCTCGTCCTGAACCTGGCCTCTCTGGCGGGATTCCTACTCTTGGCCGAGAGCGATGGGGCGGCAGGGATCGGCTGGGTCCACCTGGTGCTGGGTGGGATTGTGGGGCCCCTGGTTTCGGTCCGATTCGCGTTCCACCGACTGAATCAGGCTCGGAGCGCTCCGGCGCCTGCGAAGGCATCCGACGCTACCCCACCTCGCTAGGAAGGCTCTTCCGAACTCAGGCCGACGTCCCTGAATCTCCAGCCCTTCCGGAAATCAGCCGCGCGTAGAGAGCCTCGTAGTTCTGGATCATCACGCTCAGCTCGTACTGGGAGTGGGCGAGGTCGAAGCCCCGTTGGGCCATGCTCTCCGCGAGGGCAGGATCCCCGATCACCTCGAGGATCCGTTCGGCCAGGGCAATGTGATCTCCGGGCGGGAAGAGAAGCCCCGCGTGGCCGACCGTCTCCACCATCCCCCCGATCGCCGAAGCGATGACGGGAGTCCTACAGGCCATCGTCTCGACCGAGATGGTTCCGAACATCTCCTCCCACACGGAGGGCAGCACGACGACGAACGCATGCTGGTAGTACTCGACGAGGGTGCTCATCGAGACCTCTCCCCGGAACTCCACTCGATCGTCGACTTCCAGTTCTCGAGTCAGCTGCTCCAGATCGCCGCGCTCGGGTCCGTCGCCGAGCACGACGACGGGAAAGCTGTGTCCCCGGCGCCGACACTCCGCGACAGCGCGGATCAGATGCACTCCACCCTTCTCCGGCGTGAGGCGGGCCGCGAAGAGCAGGTAGTCACGGCGCGGGGATTCGGCCGGCACCAGCTCGTCCATCGGAAGTCCGTAGGGGACATATGGCGACCCTTCGGGAAGGCGAGGCAGGAAGAACCGACAGGTTCCCACGATGGTCATGAACCGGTCTCTCGCACGCTGCGCGAGTGGGTCGAGAAGCCAATGTCGCGGACTCTTCGTGAAGTGGGTCTGCTCACACCAGAGGCAGGGCATCTCGAACCGACACTTCGGCTCCCACCAGCGCCAGTGGAGCGCGCGTCCGCAGAGCCGATCTCCCGACTCGTGGTAGACGTAGAGCATCGGCTTGTGCTGGAGGAGCCCAAAGGTGAGAACCGGCCAGGAGTGGATGTTCAGGTGGACGACGTCCGCCTCGGCGACGAGTCGGCGGAGCGTTCCGTAGCTCGGGCGGTAGTGGATCGGAAAGCCCAGATCCGCTGGAGTGCTCGGAGGATCGGTATGGGTCGCGACGACCGAAACCTCGTGGCCCCGCCCGGCGAGACCGGCCGCGAGCCGCGTCGTGTGCAGCTGCTTGCCACCCACGGAAGGGAACGCCTTCCGATTGACGATCAGGATCCGCAACTCCGCCCCCGATGCGTATGAGGTCGACGGCGGAATGTGCTACGACGGCGTCGACATGTCAATCGACGAGCACGCAGAACTCGTGGCGAGAGGACTACCGCAACACGGTGGCCTTCTTGCTGAAGGTTCTGCCTCCCGCTCGGAGCTGGGTCCAGTAGATGCCGCTCGCCAGGGGATGGCCCGCGTCATCCGAGCCATCCCAGACGACCGCGTGTGGGCCGGCTTCGAGCTCGCCGTTGGTCAAGGTCCGCACCCGACGTCCGCCCACGTCGAACACCGCGAGTTCCACTGGCCCACTCTGCGCGAGGGAGAAGCGGATCGTGGTCCTCGGGTTGAACGGATTGGGGCTGTTCTGGAACAGGACGGAGTGAGGTACGGCTCCCAGGTCGTATGGGTCGATGCCGGCCGGAGGTGCGTACGGGTCCATCCACATGGACGGAAACTCCGAGTAGTCGGTCTCGTAGATCCACTCCACGGCCGCGGCGATCTCGTTTCGAGCCGCTCCGCTCACGTTCTGGGCGCTGCTGACGCACCGTTCCTCTCCGGGCGAGTGGAGTGCGAGGTGATGCCAGGACACTCCATCGAGGACGGTGCGGTAGTTTCCGTCGCCTCCGCCGCCTTCCGAGAGCCGTTCGTTCACTACCTGAGCGAAACCCGTCTCGGAGAGGTCGTCGTGGTCCACGTACATCCGGTTCCCGATCCCGGTGGAGGCGGTTCCGAGGACATCGAAGCGGAACTGCTGGGGACACCAGTTGCCGTAGGCGTCGTACTCGTAGTCGGCACTCGAGTTCTCCGTCTCGTAGACGCTACCCAGATCGAGTCGCGCCTCGATCCCGACGCAGGTGTCGTGACTGCCCGTGAAGTCCGAGTAAGCGTCTTCCACGTGAGTCGCGCCCATCTTTGCTAGCAGCGTCGGTGCATTGACCGAGAGCGCCTTCGCAATGCCGTCTCCGTTTGCGACCAGACCAAGGGGAACACCACCTCCAAAGTCCTGTGCGGAGGTGAGCCAATCCGAGATCAATGCGAAGTCTTCCGGCCACATGAACTGGGTGATGTTGTTGGAGCCGGAGTTGATGAAGACTCCGCGATACCCGAGTAACTGGTAGAGCGTGCAGCCGTTGTTGGAGAGGCCATCCTGTCCCCGCGTCAACGGTGCCTTCCAGTTCGAGGTTGCGTCGAAGTAGTCGTATCGGTCGTAGCGGAGTCCGAGCGAGTCGAAGGCGGCTCCGATGAACCATTGCTCGTTCTGGTTGCTGCCATCGATGTAGAGCAGGGACGGGTGTCGCCAGGTCTCACCGACCGGCTCCCAGCTCGGCAGGATCTCGAACTCGTAGAAGAACCCTCCGGACGTGTCCGGAAGGAAGTACTTGGTGGACGGCGTAGCGACGTAGTTCGAGGTGAGGAAGTACTCGATCCGAGTCCCTGGGAAGAGAACATCATCCGGAATGATTTCGACATCGTCGCTCAGCTCGGGGCCGCTTCGTCCCCATGCCGCCCAGTCCTCCTCCTTGAGATACGTGGCGAACTTGTTCTTGAACGCATTCGTTCCCAGCTGGCAGGAGTCCATCGATGCAGACGCGAAGTCACCGGCTTCGATGTCCACACCCGTCGCGGCGGCTACGGAGCTCAGCCAGTCCGCGTAACGGGAGCCTGCGCCCGGGCCGACGCGTGGCACGCGGAACCAGAACTCGGCCTCCCAGGAGCCGTCCGGTGAGCTGACGATCGGACCGCCGACCGCGAGGGAGTCACCGAGCACCCATGGCAGCGTGTTCCCGAAGCCGACCACGTTCCGCGTGACGTCGGCGCGTCCCGGTTCTCCCGGATCGTTGTAGGAAGTGCCCTGCGCGAACCCGTCCTGGAAGCGAAGTCCGTTGTCGATCGCGATCGGGGGAGCTTCGGTCACGCGGGTGAAGCAGATCCGGACGTTGTCGAGGAGCGGGGTCTCGTTCGTGATCCCGGTGCAGAGTTCCGGGGGAATCCCGAACGCGTCGCACGAAGCGAAGATCTCGTACGCGAAACGGATCTGCTCTGCGTCTGGAGGAATTGGTGACTCCGTCGTGGAGAGGTTCACGCGGTATGCGGAGCAAACCGGCTCAGAGCCCTCGAAGAAGAATCCCGCCGGTCCGACCCGTTCCGACCAGACGGACTCTCCCGTCAGCTCGCACACGTCGGGGAAGTACTGTGCTCCCGGTCGATAGAACACACCGTTGGCTTGGGGTAGTCGCGAGTACTGGTCCCAGTCGACGAACACCTGGACGGGCGCGTCGCCGGGAAGTGTGATCGAGTTCACGTCGTTCAGTACATCGACTGCAGGCGAGACGCCGATGGTGTGTTGGCCTTCCGGGTGGGACGCACTCGCGGGCGGACCCTCGTGCAGCTTGAGAACGCCGCCGTCGAGATCACACTGGCACGACTCCTCGATGACGTAGTCACCGAGTTGCTCGACACCGAGGAACGACCCGATCGGCGGGCAGGCCGACGCACTCCATCCGTCTAGGCCTGACTCGAAGTCGTACGAGTTGGCTCCGATCTGGACGTCGTCGAAGCCGGCAGGACCGTAGGAGGAGTCGAAGAGGCCGTCTTCGTCGGACCAGGAACCGTCTGACGTCACCTCGAACACGATCCGGAACTCGGACTCACCGGCGAAGTCCGACGACGTGAGGACGTCACTGTCGACGACTCCCGGCGGAGGGGAGAGCGGATGGTCGCCCGCGACTCCGATCAAACCGGTGTAGTTCCTCAGGCCGATTCGGGTCTCGGAGGACACCAGCTCCAAGTAGACGTTGGTGTAGTCGAACGCGAGCTCAGTCTCGTTGAAGTGCTTCCAGCTGATGGCGACGTCCCCGCCGGTATGGGTCTGGATCGGACTCGACAGGAGTTGGCACCAGCCGTTTCCGTACCCGATCCCTCCGTCCCAGCAGAGGTCCCTCGCCTCCGTTCCGGTAACGCCGATCCAGGCCGAGCCGGTTCCAGAGAGGATCGGTGCGTCCACGTCGTTCCAGGGGTCTGCGTTCCACGAGGACGCCGTGATCTGTCGACCGTAGACGTCGAGCTGCGCCGTGAGGTCGATCTCCTCCCATCCCTGCAGACCGTCGAACGTCCACACGCCTCCCAGGATGGCGAACCCGTCGCCGTCGACGTTCCCGAAGCAGAGCGTGTCTCCAGCGGCCCTCTGACCTTTGCCGACGACGGCGTGGAGGCCGGATGCCTCAGAAGTGCCGGAAGCCGGAGAGCGGAGGTGGAACTCCTCGCGAAAGGTCGCGCCGGGTAGCTGTTCGGCTGCGCGGATGCCGCCGTATGTGCTCAGGTCGCGGAGAGGTGTCGCGGACTCTCGAGCATCCACGTGTGTGGCGGCGAGGAGCGAGACCACGACGATGATGAGCAGAGCTGGAGACGGTTTCATCACTCCTCCCACGGGGAGCGGGACTTCGATCGCGCGCAACGAGACGCGCGAGGACTACGGAGGGGGGTGGATCTGGTCGTGGGAACGGTCCCGGCGTGTCCCCGACCCTGGATAGGATAGCACGGCGGTCCGGGGGCGTGGCGCTCGGCAGGTCACACGGCGCTTGCCCGTCGCGTGACGCTCGGTGACGTGGCGCTAGCTCGGTGACGTGGCGCTGGCGGGACGAGGTGGAGTCTCGTCGCCGGAGCTGGACCCGATGGTCGCGTCGTCGGAATCGGCGCGCTCGGCCTTCTCCTTGCGCTCGGGCGCGCGGGGCGCCTTCTCCTTCCGGTCGAGGCGGGTCGTGTTCTTCTCCGCCCGCTCGGCTTCCGCCTCGGCCTTCTCGGCCCGGTCGTCGGCGGGCGTGAGGAACTGGGCGAGCACGCCCTTGAGCTCGTTCGGGTCGACGTTGCGAATGAGTCGCCCGTTCTCCGCGATGGAGATCTGCCGGGTCTCCTCCGACACGGCGATCGCGAGGGCGTCCGTCTCTTCCGAGATGCCGAGGATGGCCCGGTGACGCGTTCCGTAGGAGCGGTCGAGCGTCGTGGACGTGCTGAGTGGCAGGATGCACCCGGCCGCGACGATCTGGTTTCCGCGGACGATGATCGCGCCGTCATGGAGCGGTGAAGGCGGTGTGAAGACGGTCTCGATGAGTTCGGCGGTGAGGTTCGATTCGAGCAAGGTTCCCGTCTCGATGTAGCCGCGGAGCTGCGAGTTCCGCTCCATCACCACGATCGCCCCGAGTCCGCGCTTCCGGAGATTCTGGACCGCGTCCTCGATCTCTCCGAGGTGCGACGCTTCCTGCAGCTTGAACACCCGCTTGAAGAGCTTGCTGTTTCCCATCATCGAAAGGCCACGGCGGAGTTCCGGCTGGAAGATGATGAGGAATGCGACCACCCAGACGGTTCGGAGCGAAGCGAGGAGCCACTGCACCATCGAGAGGTGGAACACGTCCGCGAGCAAGGAGAGCAGGATGATGGCCATGAGGCCGAGGAACATCTGAAGGGCGCGCGTACCGCGGACGAGCAGAAACAGGTGATAGATGAGGAACGTGACGATCACGAAGTCGATGACAAGGTTGACGATCCAACCTCCCGTGAACTTCATCGTGCCTCCCTGACATCACTCCGTCGTCTGCAACGCATCCGGCGAAGGGCCCTTCAATGGCTTGCTAGGATCCGCCGAGATCATACGGGACCCAACAGCTGACGCAAACCGGCTCGCTCGTCTCCCTACTCCTACGGATCGGCCGTCTGCCGCACCCTCATCACCCGAAGCATCTCATCTGCCACCCGAACGGCTTCCACGGTGGCCCCTACGTCGTGGACTCGCACGAAATGGGCCCCCGCGAGGACCGCTCCGACATGGGCGCTGACCGAGCCCGCCCCCCGGAGCTCGGGCGGGAGTCCCAGGATCCGGCCGAGGAACGACTTTCGTGACGCGCCGATCAGAACGGGCCGACCGAGCCTTTCGAGCGCAGGGACGGCGCCGAGGAGCTCCAGGTTCTGGTCCAGCTCCTTGCCGAAGCCGATTCCCGGGTCCACGACGATCTGGTCCGAGGTTACTCCCCGCGACCTCGCTACATCGATCGATGCCGAGAGAGAGGCCCGGATTTCGCCCAGAAGGTCCGTGTAGTGTGTGTCCTGCTGCATCGTTCGCGGATTTCCACGCATGTGCATGAGGAAGAGCACGGCCCGAGAGTCCCTGGCCAGGTCAGCGATCCCGGGGTCGAAGCGGAGTCCGCTCACGTCATTGATGGCAGCGGCACCCGCCCCCAAGGCTCGCCTGGCCACTTCGGACTTGGTCGTATCGATGGAGATAGGTAGGGGGAAGCCTCGCCTCTGGGCGGCGACGAGCACGGTCCCGATCCTGGCCCACTCCGTCTCCGTGTCGACCTCCGGGGCCCCAGGGCGGGTGCTCTCCCCACCCAGGTCGACCCAGTCCGCACCCTCCCGCCAGACTTCCTCGAGACGCCGGAGGGCGGCGTCCGGGGTGTCGTGCCGGCCTCCGTCTGAGAACGAGTCCGGTGTGACGTTCAGGACCGCCATGACCTGGGTCTTGTCGCCGAGGGCGACTTCGCGGCCCTGAACCCGGAGGTGGTACCTCGGCCTGGGTGCGAAGGCGTAGTCCTGCGCTGCCGTCTCCCTACGCATCGCCGTTGTCCTCCGTGCCCTGGCTCCCAAGAGGAAGGCCGCCCCTTGCGGGACGGCCCCCTCGATACTAGAACTCGTCTTTCTCTGCCTACGCTCCCGACGGGCCGGGCAGCGGATCCGGCCGGAGGATCGGCGGTCGCGGCTCAGGCGTCTCCACGGGAGACGGAGGAGGTGTCTCGGTCGGCCCACCGTCCGGCGGGATCGGGTCGAGCGGCTCTCCGTCGATGACCGCGCCGATCTCCTTGCGGTCGAGCAGTTCCCGGTCGAGCAGTGCCAACGCGAGAGCGTGGAGCTTGTCGAGATGCTCGTTGAGAATGGTCACCGCGCGGTCGTACGCGTCGTTGACCAGTCTCGAGATCTCGGTGTCGATCAGCTCTGCGGTCCGCTCGCTGTAGTCCTTGTGCTGCTGGATCTCGCGGCCTAGGAAGATCGCGTCGTTCTGGTTGCTGTAGTTGAGCGGGCCGAGCTTGTCGCTCATGCCCCACTCCGTAACCATCTTCCGCGCAATCTCGGTCACCTTCTGGATGTCGCTCGAGGCGCCGGTCGTCAGGTGTCCGAAGATGATCTGCTCTGCGGCACGTCCGCCCATGGCGTGGGCCATGGTGTCGAGCATGTAGCTCCGCGACCGCGTGTGGTGATCCTCCTCGGGGAGGTAGTGCGTCACGCCGAGCGCGCGCCCACGCGGGATGATCGTGACCTTGTGCACCGGGTCGGCGTGCGGGAGCATCCAGGCGACCAATGCGTGCCCGGCCTCGTGATAGGCGGTCGTCTTCTTCTCCTCCTCGGAGAGGAGCATCGACTTCCGCTCGGCGCCCATCATCACCTTGTCCTTGGCTTCCTCGAAATCGCGCATGTTGATCTTCTTCTTGTTCTTGCGCGCTGCGAGGAGTGCGGCCTCGTTGACGAGGTTCGCGAGTTCGGCTCCGGCCAGGCCGGGCGTTCCCTTGGCCAGTACGGAGAGGTCGACGTCGTCACCCAGAGGCTTCCCGCGAGTGTGGACCTTGAGGATGCCGAGACGTCCACGCTGGTCCGGGCGGTCGACCACGATCTGACGATCGAAGCGGCCGGGGCGGAGAAGCGCAGGGTCGAGTACGTCCGGACGGTTCGTCGCCGCGATGAGGATGACTCCCTCGTTCGACTCGAATCCGTCCATCTCGACAAGGAGCTGGTTCAGCGTCTGCTCACGCTCATCGTGTCCACCACCGAGGCCGGCGCCACGGTGACGACCGACGGCGTCGATCTCGTCGATGAAGATGATGCACGGGGCGTTCTTCTTGCCCTGCTCGAAGAGATCACGGACACGAGAGGCACCGACTCCGACGAACATCTCGACGAAGTCCGAACCGCTCATGCTGAAGAAGGGAACTCCGGCTTCGCCCGCGACGGCCTTGGCCAGCAGCGTCTTTCCGGTCCCTGGAGGGCCGAGGAGGAGAGCTCCCTTCGGAATCCGTCCGCCGAGCATCTGGAACTTCTTCGGATCCCGGAGGAACTCGATGATCTCCTGGAGCTCTTCTTTGGCTTCGTCCGCACCGGCGACGTCACGGAACGTCACCTTGACGGAATTCTCGTTGAGGATCTTCGCCTTCGACTTCCCGAACTTGAGCGCCGCGGATCCTCCCGCCTGCATCTGGCGGATGAAGAAGATCCAGAGCAGGAAGATCGCGAGGAGCGGGATCCACCACGAGAAGAAGATATTGAACCAGGGCGTGTTCTCCTGACGTCCGCTCACGACGACGTCCGGGTACTCCGCGCGGATCTTGTCCGCGAGGTCCGGAAGCTCGCCGGGGAGGAGGACCCGGAACTGCTTGATCGCAGTCTTTCCCGGGTGAGAGTCGAGCTGCACTTCCTTCAGGAACTCGCCCCGGATGTCCTCCCGGCCGATGGTCAGCTCGGAGACGTTCTTCGCGTCGAGCTGGTTCCAGAACTCGGAGTAGCTGACTTCCCGGTCGTTCGTGCGTCCCTGGGAGACATAACTGAGCACGAAGATGACGACGAGGACGAGGAGTAGCCAGAAGGTGAAGGCCCGGAACTGCCGTCCCGGGAACTGACCCATCGGCCGCTTCGGTCCGTCGGAGTCGTCGTCGTGCTTGTCGGACCCGCTCGGATCCGAGCGGAAAAGGCGATCCATCCTGATCATCTACAGTCCTCGCTTAGGGGACCCTTGGCATTCCCTCGACTGTGAGAGCACCAATGAACGGGAGGTTACGGTAGTGCTCCTCGAAGTCGAGGCCGTACCCCACTACAAACTCTTTATCGATCCGGAAACCCGCGTCGTTCAGCGGAACCGACCGCTGGGCATCCTCCGGTTCGATCAACGCATAGTATTCGATCGACTTGGGTTCGTGGAGGCGTAGGAACCGGTCCACGTACTGGATCTTCGTTCCCCGCGCGCGCACACCCTCTACCAGCACCACGACACGTCCCCTGATGTCCGTTCCCAGATCGTGCACCACTCGGAGCGCCGTCGGGTCCTTCCGGGTCGGGTCGTAGCGCGAAACCTTCAGAAAATCGACCTGATGTTCGCCGCCGTAGGCACGCACCAGGTCACTCAAGAACACCACCCCGCCGGTGAGGAGACCGATGAATATCGGAACGTCGCCCGGGAAACGGTCCCTCAGTCGAGCACCCATGTCGTTTACCCGTTCACGGACTTGCTGTTCCGTAACGAGCACGCGGACGTTGGTGGTGCCGAGTCGGAGTTCATCTCCGACGGAGAACTGGCGGTCGATCAGCGGAGGGTCCTCTCTTGTCACGTGAGGCGAGGGCGAGGCCCGGTTCGTTTCTGGCCGGCGGTGACTACCAGCCGAACCTCCCGCGCATTCACGAAAGCCCTAACCCCGGAGGGAAGGTCGAACTGCCGGGGCACGGAGTTCCTGAGAGCCTGCTCGAGCGCTCTGAGGTGAGCCTGACCAAGCTGTGCGGGGCCTTTGCTCACCGCCCGAAACGCGCGCTGGAGAATACCTTCCACCAGATCGGGATCATAGTTCGCCAGCTTGGGGCGATCAAGACGGATCGCTTCCCCGTCCCGCTCCGGGCTGAGCGCGATCCAGGCGTCCTGGACCTCCCGGTCGAAGCGGAGGGCTTGGGATCGGAGAGCGTCCGCCATCCGGAGGAGGGACTTCGCAGCGCCGGGCCGAATCTCAGCCTCGATGAGCGGCAAGAGACGGTGCCGGAGGCGGTTGCGGAGGTAGCGGAGGTCTTGGTTGGAGGAGTCCTCCCGCCAGTCGATCTGGCGCCGGCGGAGGTACTCCCGGAGTTCCTCGCGGCCGACCTCGAGCAGGGGGCGGACCCAGATCCCCCGCCGAGGAGGCATGCCGACGAGCCCCCGAAGCCCGGTCCCGCGGAGGAGTTGAAGGAGGATGGTCTCTACCTGATCGTCTCGGTTGTGGCCGAGGAGGACGGCACTTGCTCCGATTCTCGTGGCGAGGCGCCGGGCGGCGCGTCTCCGGAGGGCCCTGGCCGTGGCTTCGCGGGACCCGAGCGCGCTCCGATCCCACGCGTCCTGTCGGATTCGGTAGCCGCTCGAAGGGAGTCCGAGACTCCGGGCCAGCTCCCGGACGAACCTGGCGTCGTCCCCGGAGTCCGGCCGCCATCCGTGGTCGACGTGGAGTACGTGCAGTCGCCATCGACGGCTGCGCGCTTCGCGGACGGCGAGGTCCAAAAGCGCCACGGAATCGGCTCCACCGGAAACGGACACGAGGATGGTGGCTCCGTCGTCGAGCGAAGTCGCTTCGGTCGAACGCCCGTCCCGGACCGAAGGGGAGGAGCCGGATGACGACTCGGCCCCGGAACGTCCTCCACCGGGGATCCTCGCGAGGCGGATTCCGTGACGGAAACGGGCCCGGATCGACACGTCTGCCTTCGTCCAGTTCATGGGAAGCTCGTGTCCGGGAGGGAGAAGAAGGAATGTGCCGGCGGGTGGAATTGAACCACCGACCTTAGGGTTATGAATCCTACGCTCTTACCAACTGAGCTACGCCGGCTCTCGCTCAACGAGGCTTGGGATCATGGACTCCGGGTGCCCGGACTGTCAAGAGGGGGGACTGACGGCTGCGGCCCGCCTTGACCCCTTGCTCACACGCTCCCTATACTGCCGCCCTACGGTGGCCGGAAGCCATCTCCGGTTCGGTCCGCGTCTCGTCGAGGTGCGGAAGGGTCGCGGGGACGCGAGCATCCGAACCGGGGCAGCGTCACGGCTGCTTCCAAGACCGCCGCGACCGGGGTGCGGGGTTGGCGGACGCCGAGGAGGATGAATGACGTTCAACAGGGTGCGGTGGATGGGCCGGGTGGTGTTGTTTGGCCTCCTTGCACTCCTCACGGTGACCTCGGTTGGGGCACAGTCCTCGCCGTCCGACATCTTCGTGAGCGAAGAGGCGGGGGACGAGGGGGACATCTTCGAGTCCCTGCAGGGATTCTCCGGATACGGTGCGTCTCTCGGCACGATCCGTTTCTACGGTAGCGACGCCGTCGATGGCGCGAAGACTCGATTCCTGCTCCAAGGAAACTATCGATACCGCTTCAACGAGGATTGGATCGGTACCGGTGACTTCGGCTTCGGTTGGAACTCCTTCGAGGCGCGCGGAGACACGGTCCTCACGGTCAACTTCGGTGCGCTGGGCGCAATGCGGCAGTTCAGCGGGTTCCAAGGGCTGGACTGGCGCGCGGGTGGTGGCTTCGGCCTCTACCGTTGGAACTACAAGTTCAACGGCAAGACCTTGCAGGACGGTGGTACCGGGCATCACTTCTACCGCGGGTTCGTTCCCGGTGTCATCCTCGCACTCGAAGCGGAGAAGCGGATCACCCAGCACGTCACGCTCACCGGTTCCGCGCAGAACCACTACATATTCTCTGGTGACGACAAGTTCGACTTCCTCTTCGATCAGAATCTGAAAGCGTACGCGTTCCGGCTCGGGATCCACTTCCACTTCTCTCCATACGAAGGGATCCTCTGGGAACAGGAGGAAGACCAAGGGCTGACCTTGGACTCTGGACAGTCAGGGTCCTGAGCCCATGACGAGTTTCGACGGCCGGGTGCAAATCCGGCCGTTCGTGTATCTACTGAGGACATTGGAACCCGACGATCGGCGGCACGGCCGCCGTCTCTACATGGAGGCTCGATGATGGAGGACAGGATCCGGCAGATGGCCCTTACGTTCGACGACGTACTGCTGGTACCCGCACGTTCCGAAGTCGTGCCGGCGGAAGTCGACGTGAGCGTCGAGCTGACTCCGAAGCTCCGCCTCAACATCCCGCTTCTCTCGGCTGCGATGGACACGGTGACCGAGGGACGGTTCGCGATCGCGCTCGCTCGGAGCGGTGGGATCGGCGTCATCCACAAGAACCTCACGATCGAACGGCAAGTCGACGAAGTCGACAAGGTGAAGCGTTCCGAGAGTGGGATGATCACCGACCCCGTCACGCTCCCGCCGGATCTACCGGTTGGCCGCGCCCTCGAGGTGATGGCGCGCTACCGCGTCTCGGGCGTGCCGATCACGCAGGACGGACGGCTCGTCGGGATTCTCACGAACCGAGACCTCCGCTTCATCGAGGATCCGTCACTCCTCATCCGTGACATCATGACGAGCGACAAGCTCGTGACCGCTCCGCTCGGGACGACTCTGGAAGACGCCAAGTCGATCCTCCACAAGAACCGGATCGAGAAGCTACCGGTGGTCGACGAGACGGGGCGCCTTCGCGGTCTCATCACCGTGAAGGACATCCTCAAGAAGGCGAAGTATCCGAACGCATGTGTCGATTCGCACGGACGCCTCCGGGTCGGGGCCGCGCTCGGGATCGGTGACGACGTGATGGAGCGTGCGGCGGAGCTGGTGAGGAAGGGTTGTGATCTCCTCGTCCTCGACAGTGCGCATGGTCATTCCACGAAGGTGATGGACGTTCTCTCCCAGCTGAGGTCCGCGTTCCCCGACACCGACATCTCCTGCGGGAACGTGGCCACGACGGAAGCGACGGAAGAACTCTGCAAGCGCGGGGCGTCCGTGATCAAGGTGGGCATGGGGCCTGGCGCAATCTGTACGACGCGGGTCGTTGCCGGGATCGGCGTCCCACAGGTGACCGCGGTGATGGACTGTGCCGCAGCTGCGAACCGGCACGGCGTTCGCGTAGTCGCGGACGGTGGAATCAAGTACTCGGGCGACATCCCCAAGGCGATCGCCGCCGGATCCAGCGCGGTCATGATCGGAAGCCTCTTTGCGGGTACCGAAGAGAGCCCAGGCGAAACCGTGCTCTATCAAGGACGCGCCTACAAGCTCTACCGCGGAATGGGGTCGATCGACGCGATGCGTGCCGGAAGCGGCGACCGCTACTTCCAAGGTGACGAGAACGGCCCGGTGAACGAGAACAAACTCGTGGCGGAAGGGATCGAAGGGCGGGTGCCGTACAAAGGCAACCTCTCCGCGGTCGTCTTCCAGCTCATCGGCGGCCTCCGCGCGGGGATGGGATACTGCGGGGTGCGGACGATCGAAGAGCTCCGGACGAAGACGCAGTTCGTCCAGATCACGAGCGCCGGTCTCCGCGAGAGTCATCCTCACGACGTGACGATCACGAAGGAAGCGCCGAACTACAAGGAACAGTAGGGCCCCTGGGATCGCGTCGTGCTCGTCGAGAGTCGCGCCGTGAAGGACGAGCTGCCGACGGGGTGTCGCCCGTCAGGCCGCCTTGCCGAGCCCCTCGACTTCGACCGAGTGGCGCTCGAGTCGTCTCAGAACGCTCTGCAGACTGCGCTGTTGGTCCACGTAGTCTTGAACGTCCGAGGCGAACGACTCGAGTCGGGTCCGGGTTTCGGCGACGCGACTGCCTAGGGTCTCGAAGATCGAGGTGAAAGAACGGGCGGCTTCTTCCCGTGCCGCCTCCACTTTTCCCGTGAGGGGGATGAGTTCGAGTGTGCGGACGTGCTTCGCGATCTCTTCCGTCTCGTTATCGAGTGTCTTCAGCTCGGACTCGAGATTGCGCAGCGTTTCGGGGAGCGCGTGCGTGCTCCGGAGGAACGTCTTCAGGAGAATCGCACAGCTCTTCTCTGTCGCTGTGGTCGGCCGGTCGAGGCGAAACTCGGTTCTCGGATCTTCGGTGTCCGCAGCGATCTCGAGGAGGAACTCTCGCACCACGTCGACTTCGAGTTTGCCGGCGATGATGCTCGAGATGGCGTGACGGAGTGGGCGTCCGAGGGACTTTGCCTGCTCATCGAATCGACCCATGCTCTCCGATGCCTCATCGGAGGTCCGTCCGATCCACTCGGCCACCACACCGAGCGCTTCTCCACTACCGCTCAGTTGAGACGACTGGATCTGAGCGTTGAGCGCCATCATCCGGATGTCGCGCGCCCAAGCGCGAATGAACTGCGATTCCTCGACCAACCTTCCGCCCAGCGACGAAAGCCCCTCGATGTCCGCAAAGAGTTCCTTGAGGCCGCACCGTAGCGACTCACACCGCGCGAGGAGGCCGGATAGGGTCGACGGAGGGTCTTCCATGCTTCCCGTGAATCCGAGGCCGGAACGCTCGAGGTTTACGAGTGCTGCCTCACGACTCGCCATCTCGGCTCGGAGGGCCGTCCACATGAAGTCTTCGTACTCGGCGAACCCGAGTCCGGAAAGGGTGTCCGTCAACTTGGAGAGACCGGCTTCGATCGAGTCCTTCCGCTTGCCGGTTCGTTTCTCCACACCCTGCTCGTGGGCGAGAAGGCCCGCGTAGACCGACGGAATCGACTGGAACACGGGGCTGGTCGGTTTGAGGCGGACCGAGAGGTATCCGCGGTCGATCGGCAGGACCAAGGCCATGACCCAGTAGTAGCCGCCGTCCTTCGCCATGTTCTTCACGTACGCTGCGACCGGTTCCCCAGCCTGGATCTTCCGCCAGAGGAGCTCGAAGACGGCTCGGGGCATGTCTGGGTGCCGAATGATGTTGTGTGGCTCTCCGACCAGCTCGGCGAGGGTGTAGCCGGCGATCCTCGCGAACGTCGCGTTGCCGGCGTCGATGTGCCCCTTGAGGTCGGTGGTCGAGAAGAAGAGCTCGTCGATGTGGAACTCGCGCTCGGAGTCACGAGGTGTAGGACGGGCGTGAGACATTCCTGGCTCCCAATCGGGTCTACGAGTCCGGAGATGGTCGTCGATTGGCCGACTACCCTCCTCCGGGTGGATCGGCAGGAACTGGGTGCCAACTTTAGGGGGCTGGTGGGAGTCCGGAGACGCGCGGGGGTGGGCGAGAACGGCCTCGAGCGAATGGGTGGCCGGGCTTGGACGAGAACGGCCGAGCCCGAGGGCCCGGCCGATCCGGCAGGATTCTTCGACCCCCAGGGGGATCAGTTGCGGTAGATCGACTTCACGCCGCCCCAGCTCTCGTGCTCGACGGGAGTTGGGCCGCAGGGAGTCACGCAGGACCAGATCATGTAGTCGTTGCCGGTCGACTGGTTCACCGGGCCGCAGTCCGCTGCGGACCAGTAGGAACGACCATCAGGCGCGGAGATGTCTTCCCCGACGACCCCGAAGCAGCCAACCCGCGGGCAGACCATGACGACATAGTCGCTGCCGGCAGGAACGCAGATCGGGGAGTCGAATGCGACTTCCCAGGTTCCGCCATCGTTCACGGTGATCGACGCGGTCGCGGAGTTGGAGGGGTCCCCCATCTCGCTGACCGTTACGTCGACGACGCCAGGCAGTACCCAGAAGTCCGAGAACCAGCTCGCGCTCTGGACTTCATAATCCCCGCCACTCGGTGGCGTGAACACGACGCCCAAGAACTGGTGCAAGTTGCCGCTGTAGTAGCCCAAGGTGGGACCGGATCCCGGTGTGTCATCGCTGCCATCGTCATAGCGAAGCTGCGTGTCACACGGAACGGTGCCCTCCCCGGACGGAACAACGGGGTTGATGCCATCAGGGATCGTCGTGCGCTCCTCGGCCAAGGCAGTCACCGCCGAGCCTGCCGCAAAAAGGAGCGTCGACAGGATGAGTACGGTTTTCTTCATGAATCCTCCGGTTGCCGCAAGCGGTAGGTGCCACAGATTCATGTACAGCCAAGATGTAAGCGAAGGAGTCGCTCTCTTCCGTTCGAGACATCGGCCCGTGGATTGCGGCGGATCTGAGACGACGCCATCCCGGAATCGAGCAGGTGCAGTATGGCCCATATGTGAGAACGGGGCACGGACTGATCGATCGTTCCGTGAGCGTTTCGCTAGTTTCGCCGGGCCTCGGTAGGAGCTGGCGCGGCACTGGGCTGACCCAGCAAATTCCGTAGCTTCGCTCTAAGGTATGTTTGTTTTGCAAGTTGTGGACGCTCAGGACGGAATGGGTTGGCGCGATGACCTTCGGAAGCTCGTTTCCGGGGCGTTGGGCGATCCCGGTTGTGGGAAGGCTGGGTTGGGAGGAGTATCCAGCACATGAAGCTTGGCCAAAGCATCCATGCCTGGCAGAGCGGTGCGTGCGGGGCGGAAGACCTCCTCACGGCGGCAACCCAGGCTTCGTCGGCGTCCGAAGCACGTGGTGAATGGGTCGCGTGGCTCGAGGCGAGTTCTCGCCCCGCCTTCCTCACCGCATTGAGTGAAGAGCAGCGAGGCGAGTGGGCGGCCACCGTCCTTCGCGTGATCGAAGAGATCGACTACACCCTCGAGGACATGCTTCGGTCGCGTGTGGAAGAGCACCCGACCAAAAACCTGTTCGTCGAACGCGGGGGTGGCGAACCGAGGACTTGGAGCTACGAGCGCGTGCAACGCCGCGTTCGTCGGATTGCGTCGGCTCTACTCCGGATCGCACCGGAACGAACGCCGCGTGTCGCGATCATCGCGGACAACGGCGTAGAGGGCGCGTCTGCCGACCTTGCGTGCCTTCTCCACGACATCGTCGTGGCTCCGCTCAGTGTGCACTTCGACTCCGACCAGCTCAGTTGGATCCTCGAGCGGATGGACGTGGACGTCGTCCTCGCGGACACGGACGAGAGACTCCGGCGCGCGATGGAGATTCGCGGCCACGTGCCTCGTTCTTTCGAAGTGTTCGCGCTCGAGACAGGGCCACTAGTGGAGCATGGGCGGGTGAAGCTCCTCGAGGAAGTCGTCTCGGCACAGAGCCCCGCGGAGTCGGAGAGGATCCTGTCGGAGCGACGTCGTCTCGACATCGACGAGCCTTGCACGGTGATGTTCACGTCCGGGAGCACGGGGCATCCGAAGGGCGTCGTATTCTCCCGCCGCAACCTCGTCACGAAGCGGTTCATGCGCTCTGCGGCTCTGCCTGAAGTGGGGGATGAGGAGGTGCTCCTCTGTTACCTCCCGCTCTATCACACCTTCGGCCGGTTTCTCGAGATGCTCGGCTCGATCTATTGGCGGGGGACGTACGTCTTCGTCGGAAACCCGTCTGCCGATGCGCTCCTGGCTGCACTTCCGGAGGTTGCTCCGACGGGTTTGATCAGCATTCCGCTCCGCTGGGCTCAGATCCGCGATCGGATCCTCGAGGAGATGGACGCGGCAGGTTCGGAAGAGGAGAGGGAGGCGGCGTTCCGGCACGTCGTCGGTCCACGCCTCAGGTGGGGGCTCTCCGCTGCTGGCTACCTCCATCCGAAGACGTTCCGATTCTTCCAAGGGCGCGGAGTCGAGCTGGGCAGCGGCTTCGGCATGACCGAAGCGACGGGCGGCATCACCATGAGCCCACCCGGAGACTATGTCGAAGATACGGTAGGTCGCCCCCTTCCCGGCATCGACGTCCATCTGAGCGAAGAGGGCGAGATGTGGATTTCGGGGCCCTACGTCGCTCGCTATCTAGTCGCGGATGGGGAGGGGCTCGTCACCGAACCGGGTGTCGAGCAGGACGGTAGGGAGTGGCTTCGAACGGGCGATCTCTTCCGGGAGCTCGAACGCGAGCACCTCACCATCGTCGACCGTCTCAAGGACATCTACAAGAACGACCGCGGCCAGACCATCGCGCCGCGTCGGGTCGAAGGTCCGCTCGAGACGGTTGCGGGCGTGAAGCGTGCGTTCCTCGTCGGCGATGGAAGATCCTGGAACGTGCTTCTTCTCGTCCCGGACCGGGAGGATCCGGTCCTCGCTGCGCTCGGTTCGCCCGAAGAAGAGCGCGAGTACTTCCAGAGGATCGTCGTCGCAGCCAACCACAACCTCGCGCCCTACGAGCGTGCGATCGACTTCGCCATCCTCTCGCGCGACTTCGATGCGGAACAAGGCGAACTCACTCCGAAGCAGACCTACCGGCGCAAGGTGATCGAGGCGAACTTCGAGGGAACGATCGCGGAACTCTATCGCACCTCTCGACTCGTTCTCGAAGTGCGTGGAACTCGAGTGCGCGTTCCCGCCTGGGTGCTGCGCGACCTCGAGGTGTTGGAGCAAGACCTGGTCGCGGAAAACGACGCTCTCGTCGACCGGCGGCGGAACCTCCGCCTCCCCCTCGCTCGCGTAGGGTCACGGGTGCGGGTGGGGAATCTCGACTACGCCATTCGCGGGGATACGGTCGATCTCGGGCTCTTCGCGCGGCAGCCGCTCCTTTGGATGGGCAATCCCGCGCTCGTCGCGTTCCTCCCCTGCAAGGAGGGGTGGGACGTCCCGCACTCCCGGATCGATGCGACGGCACTTCTCGTCGCGTCTGACGTCGGCTACGCGAAGAGTGGAGTCCCCGAAACCCGTCGCGAACTCAAAGACCTCCATCTCGTGCTTTCTCGGGCACTCTTCGGCCGGGGGAGCGACGCACTGGACGCGCTCCGGGAGTCGGCGGAGCAGATCCGCCGTCTCGAGCAGCCGCTGCCCCGGGTGATTCGTGCCCGCTTGGTGGCTTTGTCGCGTCATCCGGACGAAGCCGTTCGCTGCTTGGCCTACGAAACGCTGCTCCTCGGAGAATCCCGGGAACGGGACGACTCCGGGTTCGCTGCGTTCCTCGAGTCGGGCCTCCCATTCCTCAACGAGACGAGCCTGCGCCAGATCGCGAAGGCGTCTCTCGGGCCGCGGCGCCTCGAAGCGCTCCGTCGTCGTCTCGCACACTACCGGGGCCGGCTCGCGTGGCCGGCGGACGATGTGGTGCGGCATCAGCTCGAGCACGTCTTCCGGATGCTCGCCGAGTTCGTACGGCGAGACCCGTACTACTACGCGCCGGTGCGAGTGGAGCTCGCGAGCTGGGCGCTGCTCGAGGAAGATCCCCGGCTCTCGCGTTTCGCTGGGGAGATCCTCTTCGATCTCGTCGAGTGGTTCGAGACTCGATTGGAAGAGCGGCATCGGTCGCTCGAGCGAGAGGAGTGGGAGCGCCGGGTCGTCTTCGATTCCGACATCGGCCCGGGGCTCAAGGAGCGGGTCTACCATCTCGTCGCACGGACGTCGTTCCTCGAGCAGGCGGTCATTCTGATCTTCGAGGACGAGACGTTCGCGCTCGATCAGATCGCTCGTCGTGGACTCTGGGTGTCGCGCATCCAGATCCGTGAGACGTTCCAACTCCTTCGGCTCAGCGTGAACACGAAGGCCGGCCTTCACTACGACGTCCTCGTCATTCTGCGCGACGATGTCGACGCCGAAGCCGTGCTTCGTACGAACTACTGGATGCTTGCGATCGGTGGGTACGCCCTCGGTTCACGCACCATCCCTCGTTTCGGCTGTTCGCGCCCCGAGTTCGGCGCGATCGCGCTCGAGTACGTGCGGGACCTGAACGCGGAGGAGCGGATCCGTGCGCTCGCGTCCGCGAGCCGCGTCGAAGACGTCCTCATGACCGGTTCGTTCGACTGGCGACGCCTCTATGTAGCTGGGCTCACCGCATTCTTCCGCGCCTGGGATCACAGTGGGCGGCGGATCGTGCCCGGCTTCGTCGCGCCGATCAACGTGGTCGTCCCGGAACAGGACTTCCGCGAGGATCCTGTCATCCTGTCGCTGGCGGGCTGGGACCACTACAGCGGGCCGCTCTCCCTCGTCACGCCGATGCTCGTCCACTTCGTCTACAAGCTGCGGGCGCAGGTGCCCGCGGTGTCGAGCGGGATCCGCGTAGAGTGGATCTACGACGCATGTCGTGAGGCGCTCGGGCACGAAGACGCGCTCGAGTTCCTCGGAGCCCTGGGACGGTCGATCGAAGCGCTTCCCGAGGACGCGGATGCGAAGGAGTTCGCGAAGTCGCTTCCGCGGTATCTGAGTCGGCTCGAGTCCGAGCCGTGGAAACCGATCGCGGTCGAATCCGCGATCGAGCGTTTCGAAGCGTGGAGGCGGGTGAACCCGTCGGCCACGGATGCGGCACGGATCGATCACGTGGAGAAGCTGGCGTCGCTCTACCGACTCGATAGGCACGGGGAGAGCGCGCGGTATCAGCTCTACCTCGGAACCCTCTTCCGGGCGTCGTCCCCGTCCGTCCAAGACGCATTCGACCGCCTCATCGCGAGCCTGCAGCGCGATCCTCGAGTTTCGGCTCTTCGTCGGGTCGAGCTGTCGGACCTCCAGGCCGAACTCCAGTCCGACCGGGAGCGGGAAGCGTTCCGCAGCCTCGCCTTCCCGCGTGCGCTTTCTGCGAGCCGTCCGGAGGTCATCGCCTTCGGCGACGCTGCGCACCGGCGCGTCACCATGCTGACACGGTTCCAAGACCGGATCGGCGCATCCTACGAAGTGCGCGACCCGGTGGAGCCGGGCGAACTGGGCCTTCTCTACCGGCTCTTCTTCCGTCGTCGCTTCCCGAAGAAGGTGGGCGAGTTCGATCGTCACCTTCTCTGTCTGGACGAGAGCGGGAGGTTGGTGGCCGGCGTGTGCTACCAGATCACGAGCGAGAGCGTCGCGCACATGGACGGAGTGGTCGTCGTACCGTCACTCGACGGGCGAGGCATCGCGACTGCACTCCTCGACGACTTCTGTTCGCGCCTCGCGAGCAGAGGAGTCGAAGTGGTGCAGACCGGGTTCTTCATGCGCGCGTTCTGTGAGAAGCGCAACTTCGTGCTCGATCCGCAGTGGAGCGGACTCGTTCGCTTCCTCACGTCCGAGGATGCCGCGGCGGAGACCAGTCCAGCCGCACTGTGACGCAGGGGGATCGAGTCGATCAGTTGGCCATCAGCTGCCAGACCAAAGCCATGACGAAGAGGATGGGCATGAGTGCGATGACCGCCATGATGACGGAGACGAAGAGGTTCTTGGCGGAGCTGATTGCCGGAGTCATGGTGTCTTCCCAACGGAACGCAGGCCCGAGGTCTTCCGTGAGCACCCTGGCCGCGCCCTAACTGTCATCTGATTCTCTTGGTGACCTGAGCTTCCGTACCCCGTTTCCAGGTACGAAGGCGGCAGACTAACACGTGATGTATCGTCCCAGACGCGGAGACTTCGTGATTGCGGGAAGTGCGTACCGGCTACGTAGTCACCACGACGACGCGGCTCGGGGCGTTGAGGTTTCGATCCCTCAGCGTGAGGAGGACTCTCGGGCGCTGATCCGCTCGATCCCGGCGCGGGCCTGCTTCGATGCTTCGGTGGACGGCGCGAGGAGCGCGACGGCGTGGTACCCGTCGAGTGCTTCCTGGTAGTTGCCGAGCGATTCGTGAAGACGGGCCTTCCGGTAGCGGATGTTGGCCAATTCTTCGACCTTCTGCTGGACGACGTCGGCTTGCTCGCTGTGCGGGTAGCTGGCGAGGAACCGGCTTCCGATCTCCAAGGAGTCGAGGTCGGCTGCGAGAACCTCGAGATGACTCGTGGCCCAGGAGCGGACGGAGTCCGAGGGGGTCGTGAGGATGAGCCGCTGATTCGTGACGAGCTCTTTCGTGTCTGGGATCGTGCGCCGGATGGCGTCGAGTGATCGGGTCACCTGCGTCGTATCGGGCGGTTCGGATCCCAGGGATTCCACGAGGAGATCGTCGAGCTCGAGTGCGGCTCGGTCTGCCCGCTTGGTGAGTCGGTACTGCTCTGCGAGGCGGAAGCGGAGGTCCGTGGCGAGCGAGTCCTCGGGGAAGTTGACGAGGTACGTCTCCAAGGTCTGGACGCCGGCGGTGGGGGCGAGGACACGGTCTCTCGCCTTCTCGCGAATGTTCTTCCGGTCCAGCACGAGTTCGTCTCTCGACGTGGTGATCCGGCGGATCTCCGTCTCGGCGATTCCTTGCGGCGCGGCGTGGACGGCGTCGAGAAGAGAGTCGTACTCGGCGGCGATCGGGGTGTACTCCCGGAAGATGTCCGGCTTCCTCCGCTCGAAGGCCACCTGCCGCTCCAGTTTCTGGCGCGCGATCGAGACGGTTTGTGGGCCGGAGGGCCCGACGCGAAGTGCGGTCTCGAAGAGGAAGAGCGCGAGGTCGTCGTTCTTGATCGTCTCGGCGAGCCGAGCCATCCGCGCCTGGATCTCGGTGCGGTAGCTGCGCACCTCCTGGGTGGGCGGGGGAGTCATCACACTTCCATCGACGGCGGCCCGCGCTTTGATGATCCGCTCCTCGAAGAGGGGATGGGTGGTCCAGTAGCCGTACTCGCGGTTCTCGTAAGTCCGCTCTTCCAGCTTCGTCATGAGCTCGATGCCGCCGCTCATCTGATAGCCCGCGCGTCCCGCGTACTTGCGTCCGACCTGGTCCGCCTCGACTTCCAGGCCGCGGCTGTATCCGCGCACGAGGAGTTCGCGGAAGAGGCCGCCGAAGATCGTCGTGCCCTGGAGGGCCGCCATCTTTCCGGAGGCACTCAGCCGGTACTGCCCGGTCGTTTCGTCGTAGTCGTAGCCGCCCGAGTTGGACTCGGGTGTCGCGATCACTGCCGCGACCGTCACCGCGGTCTGGAGCAGTGAAAGGAGGCTCTCCACCTTCTCGGACCGCGCGAAGTGGCGCGAGGTGACGTGCGCGATCTCGTGCCCGATGACATGGGCGAGGGCCTGGTCGGAGAGTCCCTGATCGAGCATCCCCTTCGTGATGAAGATGAACCCGCCCGGGAGCGCGAGCGCGTTCGGGTCGTCCATGTCGAGGATGTTGAAAGTGAAGAGATACTCGGGGTGGCCGGCCTGACTCGCGACCTGGTAGCCGATTTCCGTGACCCGGCTGACGAGCGAGTCCGTCCGGACGAGCCCGAAGTAGTAGGCGAAGGCGCGAGCGGCTTCCAGGCCGATCTCGAAGTCCTTGGGCCAGGGGGGCGCGTCGGGAGTCCGTTCGACCGGCGGAGGACCCTCCGGACGCATCTGGGAGCGGGCCGCGTCGGCCAGTCCAAGCCCCACGAGGGCGAGGATGGCCAGGAGGCCGAGAACGGTGGGAAGCCGCCTCAGGGCGAGGGTCCGCCCGGGGCGTTGGGACGTCGGTTCGGTTCGGTCGGTCTTCATCACGGGGAAGATACCCCGGACTGGAAGTCTCGTTCGACAGAGACAAAAAAGGGGTGGGGGGTCCTGCGGCGCCTCACGGGACACCGACACTGGACCCCCCATTGGGTGTGTCGCTTCTTCTCGGTGTGTCTCTTCTGCCCGGGCCGGCTAGTGATGGGCGGCATCTCCAGTCGGCTCGAGATCGTGGGGAGGGATCGGCCTGGCGAGTCCGATTCCTCCTGGAGTCCCCCGCGGACCGCCTAGAGGTCCGGGACCTCGAACTTGAACTCCGGATCCAGCTCTCGGATCTCGGCGAGTACCGTGTCCATCTGCCGCCTGACCTCGTCGTCGCGGTTCTGCTTCCACTCGAGGTAGAGGTCCAGGATCTGGTCCTGCTTCTCGCGGATCACTTCCTGGCGCTGGGACTCGTTCACGACCCGCTCCAGGTGGTAGACCTCGCCGCGGCTGAGTCGCTTGAGGAGGTCCAGGTACTCGCCGCGCATGTGGGCGAGGATCCGCAAGTACTTGTCGAATCCGGTGCTGAGCTTCTCCAGCACCTCCGAGATCGCCTGATTCTGACCATGGATCTGCTGGCTGTAGGAGTAGGCGAACTGGTAGTACGTCCGTCCCCGGCCGATGTGGGCCTCCTCGGACGGCCGAAGGTGGGGCCGGTCGGAGGATGCGTGGGGGTTCGGTACGCCGTCGGACAGGCCGAGATCGGGGTCGTCGAAGATGCCCAGGGACACCAAGAGGAAGTCTGCGTTCGTCTTGTAGAGCATGTACTTGAGACGTGCGTCCTTCGAGTCGGACAGGCGATGGAAGACCTCGGTGTCGTACTTGGAGAGGTACGGCCTGGCCTTCTCGATGAAGTCCGGGTGGATGAACGAGTTGAGGAGGTGGGCGATATAGACGTTCACGTCCTCGTCGTAGTAGTCCTTGTTCGAGACGAGACCGGTCTCCATCCGGCTGTAGAGCAGGCACTTCATCATGAAGAGGTAGGTGGGGCGGAGGTTGCGATCGCTCCGCGGTAGCTCGATGTAGTGCTGGCGTGCTGGCATCCGGTCTCCCTAAAGGGGGCGGGCTGTCTCGGCGTCGAGTTGTGGTAGACTTTTTGTCGCCCCCATCGGCATGCGCAAGCCGTGTGCCACTGCCGGGGGGGCGGGTCTTGGGCATGGTTTGGGGCTGGTTTCCTCCTTAGGGTACTGGGTCTTCCGGTATCCCGAGCGTTTTTTCCATCGCGAGCCTCCCCCGAGCACCCATGCAACCTGCATGGGCCGTTCGCCGATTGCCGCAAGACGCGAGACAAGACGCCGCCGAGGAGTTCCAATCAGACATGGCGCGAAGTGACCGCGACGGTCCGCGTGCTCGGTTCCGGAGTCGAGTCATCGGATTCATGCTCGTCCCGGTGCTCGTGCTCGGGGTTTCCTACTTCCTGCTCGTCGAGTACGTAGCGGTCAACTCGGACGACCTCGTGATCGGGACGTCGCTCGTGGGGCTGCGGCTCGGTGGGGCACTGTTGATCCTGCTCGCCGTCGTGCTCGCGATTGCCGCCGGGTACCTCCTGGCGGACCGGATCGTGCGGCCGATCCGACTTCTCAGGCACTATGCGGAGTCGGGCGAGCTTCCGAGCGGAGCCGGACTCTTCGTCCACCACCGCGACTGGGAGATCTTCCTCCTCTATCGCCGGATCCATGCGCTGATCCAACAGAACCGATCCGGTGCCGAAGCCCTCGCCGAACTCGAGGAGCTGCGCGGCTCCTTCGACGAGCTGCGTGGCCGCCTCGCGAAGACCGGGCAGAATGGAGTGCTCGCGCCCGTCGGTCGGATCGAAGGTCCATGTCTCGATGTGTCGGATCTGCTCGAGTCTCATCGGGCCCGTCTGCTCGACTTCTTCCGCGAACTCCGCACGCGGACTGCGGACGTGCGAACGCAGTTCGAGGCGCTGGAAGTGGCATACCGGGTGGCCGAGCCCGTGACGGCGTCTCCGAACGGGAGCGCGGCTTCCTCCGCCGCAGAGGCGGGGGGCCGCGCGGCGATGCCGGAGTCCGTCGGACCTTCCGAGTTGGTCGACCCTGGCGGAGAGGCGCTACTCTGCCTGGGAGCAGAGCTCGAGTCGCTCGCTACGGAACTCCGCCGTCTCGGGACGGTGATCTCTCTCGAAGCCGAGCTCGCCCGTCGTGCCACGGGGGACGCGGGACGCCTCTACGATGAGTTCCGTCTCGCCATCGGCAGGCTCGAGGAGATCGCTGCCGGATGCGCGATCGTCGAGCACGATCCGGAGTTCGAGACGGCGGCGGGAGACGGCGAAGACGGGAGCCGCGAGACGACCGGTGCGACGGCGAGGGATGCGCGTACGGTCGCTGACGGCCCCGCGGAAGCGGACATCATTGCAGCTTGGCAGCGTCTCCGGGAGGACCTCGGGTCCTTGGAGCGGAGGCTGGAAGAGGTGGAGGAGCGATGACTGCGGAGTGGCGGTCCGAAATGGTGGGCTGGCTGCGAGCCACGCTGGAGAGTAGACGTGCCGAGCTCGAGAGCCTGACCCGACTCCTCGAACAGCTCGAAACGGTCGAGAACGCTCGGGTCGCGACTTCGGGTTCGGATGATGCGGACGCGACGGGAGCTGATGGACCGACGGAGAGGCACGGCGAGTCTGAAGCGATCGACGCATCGGTCCGGGCGACGATGTCGACCGAGGCTGCGCCGTCTGAGGCTTCGTCGACTGAAGCCGCTTCCACTGATGCTGCGCCGCCTGAGGCCTCGTCGACTGCGGCCGCTTCGACCGAGGCTGCGCCGTCTGAGGCTGCGTCGACTGCAGCCGCTTCGTCTGCAGCCGCGTCGTCTTTCGCTGCGGCTGTGGCACCGCAGTCGGGAGCAACCCCCAACGATGGAGACGTGAGCGCCCCGCCGCTGAGCGGCAAGCGGAACGGACATCCGGTCTCGGTGGCTCGGACCACGCTCAAGGAGCGGTCGGCGGACGAGCTGCTTCTCGTTCTCGGAAGTGGAAATCAGTCGGTCGGGTTTCCGTGGGACAGAATCGACCGGGTTGCGTTGACGGCAGACGCGCCGCTCCCGGCCGGCTCTGCGAGCCGATACTCTCTCGCAACCCTTCTCGGAGTAGAGGCCCAGGCGGACGAAGGATTCGCCATCCTCTTCGCTCACGACGGCGGGACTGCCGTGCTGACGTGCGAGCGGATCGGAGAACTACTTCCCATGAGCGCGGTGGGTCCGGAGGTCGAACGTGTCCTATGGCCAGCGGATCTCGCCTGGGCTGCGCCTCCTGGATGGCAGCCGATCGATACGGCCGAGCCGGACGCGTTAGCCGACGCCGCAACGCCTGGCGAGGACGATGCGCCGGTTGGTGAGGCCGCTCCCGTCGCCCAGCGCTACGACACACACCGTGCCGAGGTGGAGGAGCTGGGTGAGATCGCCCAGGACGCGACGGGCGACGCAGAAGTGCCAGAAGCGGAGTCTCCGTCGGCACTGGAAGCGGCTCCGGAGACCGCACCCGAACCGGAAGCGGCATCGGCACTGGAGACGGATTCCACGCTCGAGACCGTACCCGGGCCGGAAACGTCCCCTGAGCCGCGGCCGGAGACGCCCCCTGAGGCGCGGATGGACCGGTCGTCGGTCGAACGCGTCGAATGGGGTGGAAGGCGTCCTGGCGTCCTGGACTGGAGCGGGGCGGACACATCCAACGTGGATTCGGAAGAGGCTGATCCCTCGAGAGTGAGTGAGGGACGGCCGTCAGAGGCCGAAGACGGTGCAGCGGAAGAGCTGTCCACATCCAACGTGGATGTCGCCGACGAGGCTGACGTGCCAGCCGAGGCGGGGGTCCCACAGCTTGGAGAGGAGACCCGCGGTCCGGCGCCGGAGTGGGTGGCACTGGCCGACGAGTCGGGGTCTACGACTCAGGAGCCGCCCGCAGAGGTCGCGACGCAGGACGAGCAAGTCGAGCAAGACGACGAACAGGGCGAAGCAAACGGCGATCCGGACGAACCAGTGTGGGACGTCGAGACTCCCAGCGAGACCGACGTGACGTCTCCGCCCCCTCAGGCGACGGCAGGCCGTCGCGCATTGGTGGCGGTCCGGTACCTCCCGGCCCGGATCTCCGTGTCCCGGGTGCTTCGGCAGATGGGGTGGGAAGTCGAGGAAGTGGCGGATTTGGAACGCGCCGCGGAGAGGCTTTCGCCCCGTGAGTTTCGCGTGGTGTTCGTCGACGTGTCACAGCCTGTTCCACGCTCGCTGCAGAACGCACTCCACCGGGAGGATCTTGCCGACGTGCGCTGGGTGGGAGTGGGATCCCGACTCAGAATGGTCCCGGATGCGACTCCTGGGCAGCTGAAGGAGGCGCCTCGGCTCTACTTCCCGTTCGGGGAAGAAGAGGCCCGAGAACTCGTCGTGTCTCTCTGACGGCTTCCCCTCCAGAAACCTCCCGGAAGCGCCGAATCCTCCTTTGGACATGTTCGGCCCTGCATCTGCCGCTGCTTCCGGAGGTTTCGTGGTCCGCGAGTCGGGTTCGTCGGAGACTCTGCTCATCGTCGATGACGACGTCCGCGTCGTCGAGCTGCTCCAAATCACGCTGGGGGGCCGGGGCTACCAGGTTCTCACCGCCTACGACGGGGAGACGGCCCTCGATTCCGTGCGTTCACGGAAGCCGGACCTGGTCGTCCTCGACATCCGTCTGCCCAAGAAGAGCGGGTTCGAGATCCTCCGGTCGATCCGAGAGGACTCACAGCTCGCCGACATCCCCGTCATCCTGATCTCTGCCAACGCCGCCACGGAGTCACGGCTCCAAGGGTTCAAGCTCGGTGCGGACGACTACCTGACGAAGCCGTTCTCGCCCCGTGAGCTGATCCTCAGGATCCGGCGTGTGCTCCATCGCTCCCGCGATCGAGAACTGCTCCGGATGCGGAACGAAGTCTTGGAATCCGAACTCCGGCGCGGGCGGGAGACGCTTCTCCAAATGCAGGAGGAGATGTCGGAGCGGGTCGCGAAGATCGGCTCCCTCATGTCTCGCGTCCTCGAGATGAACCAGGCGCCGACCCTCGAAGAAGTGCTGGAGCGGTTCGTCGTCTCGACCGTGGACGGGTTCGAGTTCAGGCGGGTCGCTCTTCTCACCGAAGGCATCGATGGCTCGCACGAAGCGCGCGTTTGGCGTGGCGTGCCCGAGACGGCGGTGCGTGACCTCCGTCTCCGAAGGGATGCGCCCCTTCTGCGTATGGTGCAGAACATCGCGCGTCCGGTTCGGATCGAAGAGCTGGAAGACTATCCCGAAGTGCACTCCGAACTCGGCCGACTCTCCGCGGCAGGGCTCACCTTGCTCGTTCCGGCCTACACCGGAACGCAGCTTCGAGGCATTCTGGGGCTCGGGGATCGCGCCTCGTCTCAGCCGATCGGTCGCTACGACACGCGGATGCTGCAGATTCTCGGCAACTCGATCGCGACGGCCCTGCGCAATGCGTCTGAGAACTCGGAGACACAGCGGACGTTCCTCGAAACGACATCGCACCTCATCAGGAACATCGAAGATCTCTACCCGCAGATGCGAGGGCATTCGCTTCGGGTCACGGAGATCGCACTCGAGATGGGTCGTCGTCTCGGTCAGACCGAGGTAGAGCTGGAAACACTCCGCTTCGGCGCGCTGCTCCACGATCTGGGCGAACTGGATCGCTACAGCGAACTCATGGAGAGCGGGCGGATCCTCAGCGACGAAGAACGGCGCCGGCTCCGTCAAGAGTCTGCAGCGCGTGGCGAAGTGCTGTTGGGTGGGCAGAGGCTCGGTCGCGTCGGAGATATCCTGCGTCACCATCAGGAACACTGGGATGGGAGCGGCTTCCCCGATCGTCTCCGTGGACTCGAGATTCCGCTGCCTGCACGGATCGTCGCGATCGCGAACGCATGGGATGCGCTGGTCCACGACCGCCCGCATCGTCCCGCGTTCAGTACGGACGAAGCGAAGCAGATCATCGAGAGTCGAGCCGGCGAGCAGTTCGATCCGGACCTCGTTCCCGTACTGTTCGAAGTGGTGTCTGCGATGGAGACAGCCGAACCGACCTGCTGAGGCGCTCCGCTCTCGCTCGTTCTAGAGCCCTTCATTGGGACGAGCAGCGCGAACGTTCCTCTGCGACGAATGCTTCCGGATCACTTGCGAGGTGTTTCGAGGTCGGGTCGGTCGATCTGATTGCGCACCCTTCGGCGGAGCAGCGCCCGACCGAGGACGAGTTCGAGCTCGGCCAGATTCCCTCTCCACGTGCGGTCCCTCAGCCACTCCCACGCGTCTTCGGTGAGGAGCACTCCGTCTGCGCCGAGGTGCCTGAGCAACACCTCCACGAGTTCGGGTAGGTCTTCGATCCGCTCCCGAAGGGACGGCACACGCACCAGGATCCCCCGCATCGCGTGGAAGAGCGCCGGCGCGAGCCAACCCTGTGCAATCTCGACCTCGGGATCCCTCATCATGGTGGCGAGAACGCGGACGTCTGCACGAACGGAGAGGTTCGAGTCGCTCGAGGGACTCGTCTCGCTGCCGGGCATTCCGATCGGCGCGACCTTTCCTGTCCGCAAGTAGTCAGCGAGAAGCACCTGGGTCGAGAAGGAAAGCCGTCCGACACCGAGGAGCGCGAGACTTCCGCCGTGCGTTCGCTCTACCCAACCCGGTCGTCGTTTCCCCGGTGCGTCCAAGCGACCGAAGAGGAGGGCGGCACTCCGTTCGTGGGGTTGGATCTCGCAGTCGATCTCATGGAACGGTCCGCCTGCGCGCGGGCCGAGAAGATGGAGCGCCTGAGCGACGTATCTTCGGCCCGAGCCACTCGGCCCCACGAGGAGCACGGGACTGCCGGATGACTCGAGGGCTTCGAGTTCGCCCCGAAGTCGGGCGACGGCCGGGGAGCGGCCCGCGAGTACGCCGTTCCAGACTCGGTCCGAGACCAAATGGCGCAAGGCTTCGATCTCGAGCCGGAGGCGACGCTCGGTCAGAGCCCGCTCGATCTCTTCGAGGAGCGACGGCTGGGCCGATTCCTCGGTCGGATCCGATGGGCTACGCGCGACGACGGTCGTGCGAGGCTCGTCCATCCGCTCCAGGAGCTGTGCGATCCGCTCGTGGTCGGGGCCGGGAGCGACGACCAGGACGTCGACGGAGCTCCGCAGGAGGTCTCCCAGCCACTCCGCACGGGGATGGAGCCCGAGTACGGTGTACTCCCGCACCTCCAGCTGGCGGGCCAGCTCGTGGCGGGCCAGCTCGTCTTCCCAGGCGATGAGGATGCGCTGCGCCATCGGCTTCCTTGGGGCATTCGACCCAACGACTCCCTGTCGGGGGCTCAGTACAAGGAACGGCTCCGAGGGCGGTGCCGTTTAGAACTATTCGAGGGACGATGGCGGGCTCGGTGTGGGGCGCGGGCCGCATGCTGGGGCGACCACAACCGGTGAACGGCTTAGTTGCCGATCATCCCGAGGTCGTCGAGGGCGACGAGGATGTCGATCATCCGGCCGTAGGACTGGACGCCGGCCCGCTGTGCGTTCGCTTTGAGGTAGGTGTCGTTTGCCTGCGTGGCGATATGCGTCGCCGCTCCTTCGTGACGTTGCCAGAACGCCTGGATCGCTCGGCGGTCGGCTTCGGGGCCGGCATCTAGGACCACGCTCGGCTGGAGCGCACGAGCTGAGTCCGGGTCGGAGCGGTAGAGCGCGCTCCAGGCGCGTCGGTAGGCGGAAAGCGCACCCGAGTAGCGGGTGGCCCAGAGCCCCGCGCTTCGGCAGGCGAGATAGGCGATGGCGTTTGCTTCGTCCTCGCGCGCGATCCCTTTCTGGTGGGCCATCTCGTGTGCGGCTACGAACGGGATCGAGACATCGGGCATCCGCCCGTTGACGGAAGCTTCGCCGGTGAACGGGAAGTAGATGCCGCTGATGCCGAGTCGTGTAAGGAGCCACCCCGCGGGTTCGGGGAACTTGGGACGCGACGTCACCAGGTCTCGCGTATCGGGAAGCACCTTCGGATAGCCCGCTTCGAGCGCGGCCAGGATCCGCTGCCGATCGATACCGAGCGAGCCAGGTTCGCGGGCACCTGCCTCCCGGGCACCTGCCTCCCGGGTATCGCGATCGCCGTCGGACATCGCACGAGGAGCTGCGTCCGGATCCGCGATCTCTCCCATCTCCACGGCCATCCGGTAGGAGTGGTTCGTCTCCTCCGCGAGAACACGGGTGAGATGGGCCAGACGATCGGTCGTGACCTCGACGTCAGGCAGGCCAGTGCGCTCCCGGAAGGGAGTACGTCCGTACTGCAGTCCCCAGACGAGATGGAACGACCAGATGACGACCGTTGCGAGCACCACCCACGTACCGAGCACAGGTAGCCACGCGCTCCGGCCGGTCCGGCGGACACGGCCCACGCTTCGGACGAGGAGCACGACGACGATGACGAGGAAGGCCAAGACCCAGAATTGGGCAATGCTGAACGGAACTGCATCTCCGATCCGGGCGAGGACGCGAGCGATCGGGCGGAAGACGGAGGGATCGTAGACTCGTTCCAGTACTTCAGGCGTTCGCTCCACGATCCACGGGAGCAAGATGCCCAAGACGAGGAGGCACATCGCTGCGACGAGACGGATCCCGTCGCGCTTTGTATCCGAACTGGTCCTCGAAGGTTCGTCCACGGGATCGACCGGTCTCCGTCTACTTCGTCTTCTGGTACTCCGCGAGTGCTTCCGGCATCCAGCCCTGCAGGTCACGCACCCGGGTTTCCGGGTTGGGGTGCGTGCTGAGGAACTCCGGTGGTCGCGCGCCGCCACCGAGCTGTCCCATCCGCTCCCAGAAGTCGACGGCCGCTCGCGGGTCGTATCCGGCGCGGGCCATGAAGACGAGGCCGATGTGGTCCGCTTCGCTCTCTTGCGCGCGGCCGAACGGAAGGAGTACTCCCACCTGGGCGCCGACGCCGTACGCGGCCAGGACCAAGCTCCGTGTCGCTTCAGACTTCTGTCCAAGGAGAGCTTCGAGTCCCATCCCGCCGAGCTGGAGTGCGAGTTGGTCGGTCATCCGTTCGCTTCCGTGTTGTGCGATCGCGTGCGCGACTTCGTGGGACATCACGGTCGCGAGTCCCGCTTCACCCTGTGCGACCGGAAGGATACCTGTGTACACCGCCACCTTGCCGCCGGGGAGCGCGAATGCATTCACCGTCTGGTCGTCGTCGATGAGAGAGAACTCCCAATCATAGTCGTCGCGGCCTGATATCGCGGCGATCCGGCGGCCAGCGCGGTTCACCATCTCGTAGTCCGGCCCCGTACGGATGAGCCGCTCACCCGACAGTGCTTGCTGGTACGCGTCGGCACCGAGAGCTATGGCCTGGCTCTCCGGGATGAGGTTGAACGTCTTGCGTCCTGTGACGGGAACGGTGCTGCACCCGACCACGAACAAGATGGCGAGTACTGCGAGCGCCCAACGCTCGGATCGTGTCGTTCGGAACATGTGTCGCAAGGGGGAGCTTCCTTTCCGCGGCGCGATTCACTCTCTCGAGTAGATACTCGAACCCATCACTATAGGTTCAAAAGCCGGGGCGTTGGAAACTCGTTTCGCGCGTGGAGGGGGGGGGCTCGCTCGGCTCAGCCGCCGAGCGAGAACTCCGGGATCGGGACGGTGATCGTGGCCCGAATCTCGTTTGCCGCTTCCTGGGCCTGATCGTGACCGTAGAGCAGGTAGCTGGATGCGACGCGCGGAAGGAACCTGCCCGCGGCGAGTTCCAGTTGCAGCCGTCGGTCGACCGCCCACTCTATCCGTACGTCGAGCTCGCTGCCGAGTTCCGTACTCGTGCCCGGCCCGAACTCGTCCACTTCGAGGACGCCGTTGCCGTTCGCGTCGCTCCACTCGCGCAGCGCTTCGCTCGCGCGGATCATGGAGACGCTCGCGAAGAGGCGGAGATTCGGCGTTGGGCGGAAGGAAGCGAAGCCTTGCACGATCTTCGTGTTCTCGAGTTCGCGGTAGCCGCGGACGAGCGGAGAACCGAGCCCACCGGGGTAGTAGCCTCGGTCTGGCATGACCGAGTCTTCCCACACCTCGGTGATGAAGAAACCGCCGTCGGTCGCGATCCGCGTGATGTTGCCTTCGCCGGTGCGAGGATCCTCGTCGCCGGACCCTTGGGCGAGGATGACTCCGAGCTCTCCGCGGGCGCCGCCGAGTGCGCCACGAAGATAGAGGTTCGCTCCGGTCAGGTCGCCGTTGTTGACGTCGTGGATCTCGTCCGGGCCGAAGTTCGCGTCCCCGAGCCGATCGACACCGCGGAGGTTGTCGTACTCGCCTTCGACCGAGATCAGTCCTCGACGGAGCGCGAATGAGAGGCCGAACGCCGTGGCGCGGGTAATGCCCGGCTGGAACCGCGCTTCGAGGTACGGGAGCTGATCGGGGTAGACGAGATCGCCGTCGCCACCGGAGCGGTCCACGTAGTACACGAAGAAGGGACGAAGGGAGAGGCTCTCGTCGCCCATCGCAAGCTCTGCGAAGAAGAGATCGGCGTCCCGTCCATCACGACCGACGCGGGTACTGTCGGGTGTCTCGTTGATCCGGTCGCTGAACCCGCCCGACTCGTAGATCCTCGCGACGCCCAGACCCAACGATCCGATGCGAGACAGGTCGCGGTAGACCTGCACACCTGCGGCGTCTGTTTCGAGGACGAGACCATGGCCAAGGGTGAACGGCTGGCGTCCGACATACCAACGCGTGGCCGTTCCTGCATGCCGATAGGCCAGGTAGGCCCAGTCCACTCGAGTTCCGCTGAGCGACGGGTTCACGGGATAGACGCCGGCGTCCGACTCTCCGTCGAACCCCCAGACGCCCTGCGCGACATCCACACTCAGGTTGACGTTGAGGTTGTCGGAGACGATGAACCTCGGCCTCAGGAGGAGGTTCTGGGCCCAGAACGCATCGTAGTCCGAGGACGTCTCTCCGATCGGGCCGTCTCCCAGATGGAAGTTCTTCTGAGAGAAGGTTTCGACCACGTACTCGCCGCGGACGGTGAGGCGGGAGCGGCCTCCGGCGTCGGCGACTACGCCCGTCGGCATCTCGTCTTCGGAACGGACAGGGTCGACGAAGACGGAGGAGGTGAGGCACACGGCGAACGCAAGCGCTGCCAGCGCTTGGTTCCGATTCGACATGCTAGGCCCGACCCTGAATCTCCACATCATCCCGGCACCCTCCCTGTTCCGGGTTCCCTTCTCGGCCCTGGCCTCAACCGTGAGATCTGGCCGATTTCATACACTTAGGGATCGGCGGTTTGGGCCGAGCCCTGAAGCTCGGTCGATAGTAGAGGACCCGGCCGGAAGAATCGACTCCCGCTGTCAAACCCGATTCGGCGACGGACCAGAGCCTCAGGAGCGGCCCCATATGTCGAAGAGCTTGCCTCCGCCACCCGGCTTCTCTCCTCCGTCCTTTCCGCCACGGCGACGCTTCCGGCGCCTCCCTTGGCGGCCCTGCGGCCGTTCCGGTGACGGCTCACTTTGCCCCTCGGCCGCATCCGGGGAGACGTCGACCAACCGGATGGTGGCGGGGACTTCTGCCGAGACGTTCTCGAACGAGTGGGCCGGGGCCCCGACCTCGACTCCGACGGGCGCTCCCACGTCCTCGAGCGTATCCGTGAAGATCGGATCCGCCCAGGCGTTCATCTCCTTGCGGTGGGTGAGCAGGATCCATTGCCGATCCGGTGACATCGATTCCAGACTGACCCGCAGCTGGGCGAGTCGGGCGTCGTCGAAGTGGACGAACGGATCGTCGAAGAGGAACGGCAGGGGAACCGCGTCGCTGAGAAGGTCCGCCACCCCGAGACGGATGGCGAGGAGGAGCTGGTCGCGCGCGCCCTGTGAAAGCTGTTCGGGTTCGAGGATACGGCCGTTTGCATCGCGAACACGGATCGCGAACGTGTCGCCCAGCTCGATCCGACGGCCCGTCGTACGGGTGAGTCGGGAGAAGTGATGGTCGATCCGCTCGCCCAGGCTTTCCTGGTAAGTGGATCGGAACTCACCCGTCGCTTCCTCGGCCCAGCGGAAGGCCAGCGCCAGAGCATCGCAGCGCAGCTGGGTCTGCTCGACTTCCTCTTCGAGTTGCTCCGTCTCGAGCTCGAGGGCGGCGAGGTTCGGGATTTCCTTGCCTTCTAGCGTGCCGCGTTCGCGCAGCTTCTCGCGCAGAGCCAAGTCCACGCGGTCCAGTGCCTCCCGGTCGCGTTCGAGGGAGGCGAGCTCTGCGGTTCGTCTTGCTCCGAGCGTCTCCGCACGGGATGACTGCGTCACGGCGTTCGAGTCCGCCAGCGCGATTTCGGACTTCTCGAGAGACTCGAGCTCCCGGACCGCTTGCCCGAGCGCCGAACGCTCTTCGGCCAGCCGCGACTCCAGCTCCTCACGAGAGGAAACTCCTGCGGAGCGGAGGATCCGTGGAGACGATTCGTCGAGAGTCGAGGTTCGAACGCTGAGGTCGCGGAAGGTCCGCAGTTCCTTTCGCGCTCTCGCCGCCCACTCGTGCAGCGGTTCGTCGAGGGCCCGATCCAGCTCCGGTCCGCCGAGTGCGGGCCAGTCGATCGTGAGGGCGTTCCAGAGCTCGGTCGCGACGTCGCGATCCTTCGTCGCTGTCTTCTCCGGCCCCATCGCCTCTAGTTGGGTCTGCGCCTTGGCCAGCTGGCGTTCGAGTTCCTCGCATTCCTCTTGCTGCGCGAGAAGCCACTTCGGGTCCGTCTCGAGAGTGAACGGACGGAACCGCTCGCTCAGCTCCTCGATCTCTTCGCGGTCGTTCGGAAGCGTCCCTGCCTGCTCCAGTCGGACCCGCGCTTCTCTCAGCTCACGCTGCGCATCGGAGCGTGCGGTCTCTGCGTCTTGGAACGCTTCCCAGTCCACGTCGTCCAGACGAGTGAGCCAAGACAGAAGGTCGTCGAGCGAAGGGTTGTCTTCCGGGGACGGACCTCCCGGCAGAAGGAGCAGCGACTCGAGGATCTCGTTCGTTTCGGAGACCGGCGTGGTCAGCCAATCGTCGTCGTCGCTCGTGCCGAGTCGATCTTCCAGGATCTCCGCGCGCTCTTCTTCCAGTGCTTCGATCTGTTCGTCGAGCAACTTCCATCGCTCGTCCATCCGGGCCAGTTCGTTAGCGGTCGTGTCCGCGAACTCGCCGAGTTCTTCCCGCAGCTCCGCGAGTCTGGCCTCGAGGTCCGCCTGACGCTTGAGCGCGAGTGCGAGCTGCGTCTCGGCCTCTTCCAGTGCGATCCGAAGCTGCCGCGGTGCGTCCAGCTCCTCCTCGGTCGGCGCATTGACCAGCTCGGACCGGGTTTCTTCGAGATGCCGGCGCAGTCTGGCTCCGGGTGCGATCGCCTCATCGGCCAAAGCCCCACTCTCCGGGCCGGACGACTTCCTCTGAGTTCCGTGCGTCCCGGTCTTTCGCGCTGTGCCCTTCGATTCCGTCTTCTTCGATCCCGATGCCTTCGATCGAGATGACTTCGACCCCGATGCCTTCGCTTTCCGTGACTTCGACGTGCTTACTCCGCCGAACCGTGCCAACACGAGGAATGCGACGCCCGCGACGGCGAGACCGAGGCCGACTGCGTTCTGGATTGCCCAACCGAGCCCGTAGAGGAGCACCATCGCGACGGCGGCGCCGAGCGCGAGGGAGAGCGCTGGGATCGCTCCGGGAGGCGCCGGAGGGCCGCTCGGAGTCTGGGCGGAGGCCGATTCGAACGCTGGCTCGTCCTCTAGGTTCTCTGAGTCGTCGTGATCGTCGTGGTCGTCGAAGTCGTCTCCGAGATCGTTGTTCGCGGAACTAGAGTGCGGATCCACGTCAGCGTCGGACTCGGAACCACCCAGGGCGTGGACGTCGAAGTCGCCACTTCCGGCGCTTCGGGCGGACTTCGTCGCTGCGCTCGGGCCGCCCGCACTCCCCGCGGCTCCGGGTTCGGAGTCGGTACCAGCTTCGCGGGTGCTGCCCGAGGCGTCGTCTGGGGAACTCCCATCTGCAGTCCGTCCCTGGAGACGCTCTTCGGCTTGGTCGAGGAGGTCCTTGGCTAGTACGACCGCGGCGCGCTTCTCTCGAACGCCGGTCTCCGATTCCTTCCGCTCCGTCTCGAGGTCGAGGCTCTCTTGGAGCAGCGCCATCCGGCCCTGGTCCTCGAGGTATTCGCGCTCCGCCGTCTGCTTCCGTAGCCCCGTGAGCTTCGTCTCGATCTTCGTCACGCGGTCATACGCTTCCAGAATGCCGTCGGCGTGGCTCTGAGCGGTGGCGACGGACACGTTGTCGAGCGACGACGTGGCTTCGAGATCCCGTTCGCGGCGGAGGACTTCACCCTGCAGCTTCTTCAGTGCGGTCTCTGCACGGTCCGCGCGTGCGACGGCTTCCCGAAGGCGGTTGCGCACGTCGATCCAATCACGTCGTCCTCGGAAGTCCGAGAACTCGTTCGAGAGCCGGCCCTCGAGCTCGGAGATCCGTTCGTCGAGCGCCTTCCGCTTCTGCTGGTGCGCGTCTTCCTTGGCCGCAGCTGCCGCCTGGTCCCGGTCCGCGCGCTCGAGAGCTTCGAGCCGCTCTGCTGCGTCCTCCGGCGCTGTCTCGTAGATCTTGCTGAGGGCGTCGTCGCGTCCGGACAGCTCGTCCCGATCCCGAGCAAGTGCGTCGAGTTCGGCAACAGAGCCTTCGAGGCGCCGGACCGTTTCGGTCCGCTTCGTCCGCTCGTTCTGGAGCTCCGTCCAGCGGGAGAGCGCATCCAGGCGACGTGTGCGTTCCTCGATCTGCGCACGCAACTCCGCAGCCTCTTCTTCGATCTCCCGGACGCCCTCACCCTCGGAGTGGATCCGCTCGAGGTGCTTCCGCCCCAGTTCCAGGTCGAGCCGTGCGCGGGCGAGCTCCGTCTGGAGCGCCTCGAGCTTTCCGTCCTCTCGCTGGTTCGTCGGACGCGAGTTTCCCGGGCGCACGAGCCCGAGTTCTCCGGTGTTCTTGGTCAGCGTCTTGATCTCACCGAAGAGGTGAGAGAGGACGTCGTCCGTCTTGACGAATCGACTTCCGGAGATGAGATGCTGGAGCTCTGATTCGATCTGCGCCTCGCCCACGAACGGCTGGGTGAGACAGAATGTCTGAAGGAAGGTCTCGAGCGTTCCGACGCCGATCGTCTCCTTGAGTCGCATTGGGAAGACCGTGCCCGCGGAGGAACGACCACTCGGGTTGTGCTCGCCGTGGAAGAGTTCCTTCACGCCGCCGTCGGTCGACTCTTCGGTGAGACACACCTTGTGGCGATCGAAGTCACGGCGAAGGCGATAGACCTTGTCGTCGCGCTCCCACACGAGTTCGCCCCAGAACTCCTCCGGGCGCGAGAAGGAACGGAACCGTGCAGTTCCGATCTTCGACGG
This sequence comes from Candidatus Eiseniibacteriota bacterium, assembly GCA_020633975.1. GTDB lineage: Bacteria > Eisenbacteria > RBG-16-71-46 > CAIMUX01 > CAIMUX01 > JACKCR01. Next base: position 127,187 of record JACKCR010000006.1, read on the forward strand.
GTCCGAGTTCTGCGGAAGGCCAAACCAGACCGCGGCGACGCCCCAGAGGAACGTGCTCTTGCCCGTCTCGTTTGCTCCCCAGAAGACGGCCGGTCCCTCCGGAATGAGGAAGCGAGTCGGGTGTTCGTAGACCCCGAAGCCTGCGAGGGTGAGCTCTCGGATGCGTAGCACGGCGATTCTCCTCGTCTTCAGCGTGAGCGTTCGGAGCGTCCGCTCCCGAATGCGGCCAGCCCTTCGCGAAGCGCCATCTCGGCGACGCGTCTCTCTCGCTCGTTGTCGAGTTGCTCGATCCGTTCGAGTGCGATCCGTACGAACCGTCCACGCACCGTCGGCTCGTCACGAAGCACGTCCAGCTGGGGCAGCTGCCCGTCGTCGTCTCCCGGTAGCGAGACGTCGAGGTGGTAGAAACGATCGGACCATCGGGCGCGGAACGCATCCGGATCGAGTGCGAATCCAGGGATGCCGCGAAGGGCCAGTCTCACGATCGCGTCCGCGCGACCTTCGGAGATCCGTTCGATCCGGGCGTCCAGATCCTGGAGTGTTGCGCAGGCGGAGAGCGGAACCTCGTGCGTCTCGATCGCGCGTGACGAGATCGGCTCCCGATGGAGAATCGGCCCACGGTTCGTGAACTCGACCTCGAGAAGGGGCGCACCGCCAGGGTCCCGGAACCCCGCGCCTTCGATCCGGCCCGGGTAGACCGCCTGCCCCTTCTTGCCGAGCGATCGCTCGGAAGGCGAGTGGAGGTGTCCCAGCGCTACGTAGTCGAGCCCACGCTTCTGGAGGCTCTGACTCGAGAGCGGGATCGACCGGTCGTTCGACTGGAGGTCGAGGGAGCCGTGGAGCACTGCGACCTTGAAGTGATCGTTCTTGGCCACGGTGAACTGGTCGAACGGCGGCCGGCTCGCGCCGGCCACGTAGGCCATCGCGTAGAGGTCGATCACCGTATCCCCGAGCGTCCAGGTGGCAACCTGCTCCGGCTGAGGACAGGTCACGAGTGTGCCTGGCCAGCGGTCGCGGAAGGTGCGGTAGACGCAGGTGGGATAGCTGTACTCGTCGTGGTTGCCTGGAACGGTGAGGAGCTCGACCCCGTTCCCGACGAGCTTTCCGAGCGAAGCGAGCACCTTCTCGACGAGCGACGGGCTCGGTGCGTAGTGCTCGAACAGGTCTCCGGCGATGACCACGCCGCCGACCCGGGACTTGCTCATGAGAACTTTGTCGACGATCCGTCCGAGAAGGCCGTCGGCCTCTCGCCGGCGCTCCGACGCTCGTTCCCCCAAGTAATCGTGCGGATCGCCGAGATGAAGGTCCGCTAGGTGCAGGATCCGGTCGCGCATGTCGTCCTCTCTCGTGCCCATCAACCGTCGACACGGTTCCGAGATTGGCCTGTAGACCCAGCCGCATTCCCGAAGCACGCCTTTCCGTGAGGGCTCCTGAGCGAGTCCTCTAGCTGCTGCCTCTGGGTGTCACGAGCCCCCAGCCCGGACGAAAAGGGTCCCTGGTAGGTTTTCGGGCAATCTCCTGGGGGCATTAAGCCGTGGATCGAAGAATGGTACGGAGAGGCCGGGCCAAGCGGCTAAGCGACCGGTGGGAAGAGGCTTGCGCCGATTGCGACTTACAAATGCGGGATACCGTAAGCGGCACCCTCTCAGCTGCTTGGCGGGTCTGTGCCATTTGTCGATCCACAAGCTACTGTTTGCGGAAGCGGAAGGGGATGACCACGCTGGCTTCGACAGGGGCTCCAGCCCGTTGGGCAGGAGAGAATTTCCACTTCATGACAGCGTCCATGGCCGCATCTGCGAGCGACGGATCCGCTGTCGATGACTCCACCTCTGCTTCGAGCACATCGCCGTCCGTACTCACGAGGACTCGGATCCGGACGTCCCCTTCCAGTCCCCGCTCCTTCGCTGCCCGCGGGTAGGCGGCTTCCACAGTCTGGATCGGTTCGGGGGCGAGGTCGAAGTCTGGGAGGGCGCCCACGGGGCCGGGCTGCTTGGAGATGTCCTCCAGGGCGGTGGCGGCACTGCTGAAGTCCCAGTCACCGAGCACGGAGCGGATGAGCGGGGTGGTGGCGTCGGGGCCGCTCGCTCCGTTCAGGACTTCCTTGGCCGACGGATCGTCGTCGACGTTGGCCAAGACGTCAGCGAGCGGACCAACCTCTCCCTCCACCGCGTACTTGAGCGTGGAGCGCCAGGCGAGGACGAACGGCTTCGCCACCGTGGGGTCGAGGGCCGCGCCGCGACGGAAGAGATTCACGGCTTCGGGCGTCAGTCCCTCGAGCATCCGGATGTGGGCGAGGCCGAGGTAGGAGAGGGCGTCGTCGGCGCCCGAGGTCGTGGCGCCGATGAAAGCGTCACGTGCTTGCGCGGCCGCGCCGGCACCGAGGAGTGCGAAACCGAGGTTGCGCTTCACTTCTGCGTTCCACGGAGCGGTACGGACCGTTCGGGCCCCGCCCTGCAGGGTCCGGAGCGCATCTTCGAGTCGACCGGAGCGGCCGTAGTACGAGGCGAGTTCCATGAAGGCTGGTCCGTAGCCGGGTTCGACTGCGTTCGATTGCCTCCAGTAGTTCACTGCCGTCTCTTCCTCGCCCTTCCGAAGATGGAGAGCTGCGAGGTTCGAGTAGAGCGCGGCCGAGTCCGGGTTCTTGGAGAGCGCACGTTCCATGAGTGACTGGGCGTCGTCCATCCGGTCCATTTCCGTCAGGACCACCGCCATGTTCGTGAATCCGTCGGGAGAGGTCGGGTCCGTTTCTGCCATCTGCCGGAACGCCTCGAGAGCCTTGGGATACGCGGCCTCGTCACCTCCTCGCGCTTGCCGGAGGTAGAGTCGCCCCAGCGCATTTCTGGAGTCGGTCCGCTTGGGCTGCACTTCGATGGCGCGCTCGTAGTAGCGCTCCGCGCGACGGTCGTCGCCGAGCCGTTCGTAGGCACGTCCGTAGAGCAGGGCGGCGAGCCCGAAGTCCGATTGCGCTCGGAGGGCGTCTTCGAGGAGATCTCGGGCGTCGTTGTGCATCCCGAGGAAGATGGCCTCGTAGCCGTCGCAGAACTTCTCGGCGTACGCCTTGGGGCTGTTTGCCAGGACCTCGCGACACAGCTCACGGTTGTGCTCGAAGTCCCTGCTCCCTGCGATCTCCTGGATCCGCTCGATGTTGCTCTGGGCTGGTGACAGTGAGGCGAGACAGGTCAAGCCGAAGACCGGAACGAGTCCCCATAGGACCAAGCGATTGCACACACGGGGGAGTCCAGCGGATCGATCCGCCATATCGCATCCCTTCCTTCCTGAGGAGTCCCGACTGGAGGTGGATGGCTCCAGTGATTCGGTCTCCGCACCTGCCCCGGCATTCCCTTACCGCAACTATATACCACGTCGCGGCCACGTCGCGGCTGCTTCGGGTCTCACCACTTCTTCGGGATGAGATCGGGTGCCGGACGCGAAACCCTGAGGGAAAAACTTTCCGGACGGCGCGCCCGGTCGTCTGCTCGCGAGTTTCGATGGGCCGGCAAACGCCGTGGCGGAAACCCAAGGCCGATGGATCTCTGGACGAACCGAACCGCGGGGGCGTCAGTCCTCGACGACGCGGATGCTCTGGATTGCGTCTCCTTGAGCTACGAGATCGGCGACCTGTCGGTTCCGCACGATTTCGCCGAAGACCGTGTACCCGCCGTCCAAGTGGGGTTGTTCGGAGTGGGTGAAGAAGAACTGGCTGCCACCGGTGTCCTTCCCGGAGAGAGCCATTCCCATAGCGCCGCGTTCGTAGCGATGACGGTTCACTTCGCAGCGGATCTGGTGGGGCGGGCCTCCCCAACCGTCGCCTCGTGGGCATCCGTCCTGGAGGACGAAGTCGGGGACGACACGGTGCCACGCGCCGTTGTCGTAGAAGCCGTCGTTCGCGAGCTGGGTGAAGTTCCAACAGGTGAGGGGAGCGTCGCGCGTGAAGAGGCGCGCCTCGAACGAACCGGCGGCGGTCTCGAAGACCACGCGGTGATCGTCCTTCGACCACTCCAGAATCTCGGTGAGCTGCGCGAGGTCGAAGCGGGTCTCTACCGGGCCAGCTTCGCGAGGGGCGGTCTTCCCGGCCGCCTCGAGTGCCGCGACGGCGTCGCGCCTCACGAGGTAGTTCGGGTCGTTCGCCGAGCGGACGAGGATCTCCTCGAATCCGGGGATGTCCGCGCGGGACGCTGCAGTGCCGACGATGGCCTGACGCACGTCGGTCGCGAGTGGATCCTCGATCGACCGGGCGCGGATCGACTCCAGCAGCTCGGCGAACTCCGCGAGGGCGGCCGCTTCCTCCGGCGTCGCTTCGTCGTTGGCGCGCGCCGCGTCGGAGCCGGAGTCGGCGCCAGAGCTGGAGCCAGCGTCGGATTCGGAACTGCCGCCAGTGCTGGTGCCGGCGCCGGATTCGGCATCGCTGTTCGCGCCGGCGGTCGCAGCCTCGTCGGCTCGGGTGAACGCCTCGTCGATCGCTCCGAGCGACATGAGGACGACCATCGGGTCGTCTGCGTCCAAGAACTTCGTGAGCTCCGGCTCGAACTCGGCGCGGCGGGGCCATCCGTCCGCCTGTGCGTCCCGCCAGGCGAGGTACGGACCGACCGCGAGCTTCGCGACTCGTCCTTCCTGGCCAGCGAGCTCGAGGAGAAGAGGGCCGCGAAGGTCTTCCGGGACGAGGTCGGCGCAGTCGACGGTGGCGGCTCGAACGAACCACACGGGATCGGTCGCGAGCTTGTGGAGCGCACGGAGGAACCGGGCGCGATCACCCTTGCCGCCGCTCGTGTCGCTGTTGCCGTCCGTGTCGCTGTTGCCGTCCGTGTCGCTGTTGCCGCTCGCGTCTCTGTTGCCGTCCGCCGTACGTTCGCGGGCGGCGAGGGATCGGAGCGCGAGCTCCCTCAGGCGGGGGGCGGGGTTCTCGAGCTGCGAGTAGAGCTGCTCTGTGCCTTCGGGGCCGCCGATGTCGGCGAGCGCTTCGAGCAGTGTCGCAGTGACGTTGGGATTCGGGTCGTGGAGGAGTGGCTCGAGGGTCGCGATCGAAACGTCGCGACGGGTCGTGTCCGGCAGCTGTGCGCCGAGGGTTCGGATCGCCTCGACGCGGACGCGCCAGTCGTCATGACCGAGGAGTGACTTCATCCGCTCGGTGACTTCCGGCTCGGGGCGGGTGCGCAGGCCGCGGATCGCTTGGAGGACGACGCGGGGATCGGACGCGTCGGTCAGGACGAGCAACCGTTCCGCGATCTCGTCTCGTTGCGCGTCCGTGATGGCTTCATTCGACGGAACCGGAGTCCGTCCCGACGGGGGAGCACCCATCATCCGCATGAGACAGTAGACGGCGCACCAGCGGACCTCGTCCTTCTTGTGTCGGGAGAACTGGAGGATCTCCTCGACGGGTGTGGCCCCGGGGATACGCCAGGCAGACAGGAGCGCGCGGGCTTGGACCGATTCGTCGCCGTCGTGGAGTGCGGCGAGACATGCTTCGGCCCCGCGGCCGAGCTTTCCGATTCCGTAGACCGCGAGTTCTCGCACTTCGGCGTCGGTCTCGAATCCGGAGAGCAGCAGCTCCTGGAGTGGGAAGCTCGCGGTGGAGTCCTCGATCTCGCCGAGCGCGAACGCTGCGTTCCTCCGGACGTCGGTGTCGGGATCCTGGAGAAGCGCTGCGAGCGGAGCGACGTCGGCAGCACGACCGATCCGCCCCAGGGCGAGCGCGGCGCGACCACGAGTGTCTGCGTCCGGTGCGGAGAGGAACTCCAGGAGGGCGGGGGCGGGATCGCGGGCGTCCTCGTACGAGAGGATCACCGCTTCTGTCTGGGTGTCGAGCGCAAGGGCCGTCGGGACCGACGGACCGATGGGAGCGAGTACGAAGATCGCCGCGAGTGCGACGAACGGAGTTCCGAGTCTCATCGGGGCCGAGAACCGCCCGATCCAGGTCTTCAGCGACGTCGTCCGGTGCGCCATGTCTCCATCTCCCTCACCTTGATGACCGTGAGGGAGGATACCAGCATGAGCGTCAGGACGTTGGTAGCAATGATCGGCCACGACCGGAGGACGAAGCCGTAGGCGGCCCAGAGGAGCACGCCGGCGGAAAACGTCGCGAGCCAGGCGATCGAGAGGTCCCCGGCGGAGCGGGTCCTCCAGGTCTGGATGACTTGGGGGAGGAACGCGAAAGTGGTGAGCGCTCCCGCGATGGATCCGATCAGGTCGATGGTCTGCATGGGTGAGATTGTAGACCGAACCGATAAGGCGCCCAATGAGATTGGCGTGAGTCCTTGCGGACGCTTCCTCTTGTGGGCGGAGAGCGGTACCCTCAGCCGTTTGGAGACGAAACGGAGCCAGTCGAAGGTATGGAGGCCGACCTACCCATGAACCACTCCTTCTGGAATGAAGGGCAGCCAAGTCGTCCGGAGGGGGCCCAGCGGGCTTCCGTCCACGGCGACGGGCCGCGGACACTCTCGAAACCGTCTGGTCGCGCCGAGCTCTGGCGATGCGGCGCCGCTAGGACGGCCTTTCTCCTGCTCCTCCTCGTCGCCGCGGCTTCCTCCGCGTTCGCACGGGCGGAGAGGGCACTGCCCGAACTGCAGGGGCCGTCGCCCGAGGGGATCTACGAAGCGAGGCTGGAGAACGGACTCGGAATCCTGATCAAGGAAGTCCAAACCTCTCCGGTCGTCTGCGTATCCGTCTGGTACCGAGCGGGGACGCGCAACGAGTCGAACGGCACGACCGGTCTCGCACATCTGCTCGAGCACATGATGTACAAGGGCACGGCGCAGTACGGAAAGGGCGTCTACGACAACCTTCTCGAAGCGAACGGCGGGGTCAACAACGCAACGACCTGGAACGACCGCACGAACTACTACGCGACGATCGCGAAGGAGAAGGTGGACCTCGCGCTCGAACTCGAGGCGGACCGGATGCGGGGCGCCCTCTTCACGGAGCAGGATCTCGAGGACGAGATGCCGGTCGTCCGGAACGAGATGGAGAAGGGCGAGGACGATCCATACACCGAGCTCGACGAACGGATCGCCAGCGTCGCGATCCTGGAGCATCCGTACCATTGGCCGACGATCGGGTGGAAATCCGACGTCGAGTCGATCACGGCGGAGCAGATCCACGACTACTACGACCGCTTCTACCAGCCGAACAACGCCTACCTCGTTCTCGTGGGGGATCTCCCGCCCGCTGTCTTGCTCGAGAAGGCGGTGCACTACTTCGAGGACATTCCCGCCGGACCGGAGCCGGATCCGATCGTGACGGTCGAGCCTCCGCAGAAAGGGGAGCGTCGCTTCCTCCTCCGCGAGACCGGTAGCACCCGGCTTCTGGGCATCGCCTACCGTACGCCCGAGGGAATGCACCCGGACACACGCCCGCTCGAGGTGCTCGGACGCGTGCTCACCGGTGGCAAGGCGAGTCGGCTCCACCGCGCGCTGGTCGATACGGGGCAAGCGGTGTGGGTCGCGGCGTATCCAGTGGCGTTCGAGGATCCGTTCCTCTTCTTCGTCTACGCGATGCTCACCGAGGACGCGGATGCGGACCAGGTGGAGTCGACCATCTACGCAGAGATCGAGCGGGTGATCGAGACTCCTCCGGACGACGCCGAGCTCGCGCGCGTGAAGAAGCAGGCGAAGGTCGAGACGCTCTTCTCGCGGGACGACGTCGAGTCGGTCATGTTCGGGATCGGAGAAGCAGAAGCGCTCGGCACGTACGGACTCTACGACGACTACCTGGGTTCGCTGGATGCCGTCTCGGCCGAAGATGTGCAGCGTGTCGCGGCCGAGTACTTCGTCGCCGATGCGCGGACCGTAGGTTTTTATCTTCCGCACGACAGCGAAGGTGGACGCTCGTTCGCACGCCGGGAAGACAGCGCAGACTCGGACACCGAGGCCGCTGGGGAGTCGATGTCCACACCCGAGGGTGGACCGACCCAGATCGCCGACGACCGTGCTGCGATGGAGGGCGAGGTTGCACGCGACGCCCAGTCCGCGGTCGCCACAGCCGCGCCGATCGACGGTCCGACCACGTCTCCCGTCGAAACGCGAACGGATCGGGCCGTCCTCTCGAACGGGGTCGTCCTCTTGACGCGGGAGAGTCACGACAACCCCACGATCGCCGTTCGCGGACGCTGCCAGGGCGGTCTCTTGACGGAAGCGATCGGCAAGGAAGGGGTCGCTGGGGTGGTGGCCGAGACCATGCCGCTGGGTGCAGGGGAATGGGACGCGGCGGCCGTGGTGGAACGACTCGAGTCCCTGGGCGCGACCTTGGAGTTCGATGTGCGCCCGGATGCGATCGAGTTCGAACTCCGCTGCCTGGCGGAGGACTTCGCGGCTGCGACAGACATCCTTGGAGAGGTGCTCCTCCATCCCCGGTTCGACGAGGAGCCGGTGGAACGGGCGAAGCAGCGTCTGGTCGCTCGTCTTCGGGAGCATCAGGAAGACACGTTCCAGGTGGCCTACCACCGCGGGCTGGAAGAGCTCTACGGCGTGGGTTCCCCGTTCGCGCGGTTCGTGGAGGGGAGTGTGTCGTCGCTCGAGTCGCTGGGACGAGACGACCTGGTCCAGTATCACGAGACGCTGCTCTCCGGCTCTCGCTGGACGATCGCGGCGGTCGGGGATCTGACTGCGGGGGAGGCGAGGAGCCGGTTCGAGTCCGTGCTCGCTGACCTACCCGTAGGCGCACCACTCGCGGGAGTGGAGCCGACGCTCGAGACGCCCGAGGCCGGCGTCGACATCATCCGGGTCCCGATGGAGGACCGGTCCCAGGTCGACCTGGTCTTCTTGGGGCCTGGAGTCGCGCCGAGCGCCCCGGGCCGAGCGGCAGCCGACGTAGCGAACGTGGTCCTCGGTGGGGCCTTTACGTCCCGGCTCAATCGGACCCTCCGGGACGACGAGGGACTCACCTACTGGGCGGGGTCGTACTTCGCCGATCTCGGACGCGGCAGCCATTGGGTTGCGACGCTCGGGGTCAACCCGGAGAATGTGCAGGCGGCACTCGACGGGACCTTACGGGAGCTACGCGAGTTCGTACGGGGCGGGGTCGATGACGAGGAGCTGGGCCGGGCCAAGGAGTACGCGGCGGGCTCGTTCCCGATCGGCTTGGCGACGAAGTCCGATGTGGCGGAAGCGCTTCTCGACGCGGAGGCGGCGGGATACGGAGTCGACTACATCGAGACCCGAGGGAACGTGCTTCGCGCTCAGGACGAGCCCGCCGTGGAAGCGGTGTCGGCGAAGTTCGCGAATCCGGATCGTCTCGTCATCGTCATGGCCGGGAGCTTCGGCTCGGAGTAGACCTTGCGAACGGAATTCGAGCGTGACTAGACCGCGCGCCGGTTCGGCGTCAGGAGGCAGAGCAGATCGATGGCGCCTAGGGAGAGGATGGGACGGATCATGGAGGACGTCGGCGTGAGCCGAGCAAACCGGTTTCGGTACGCATCGTTGGGAGCCCTCGTGCTCGGGCTCACCGGCCTTGGAGTGGGCACCGCGCGGGCCGAGTCCCCGAGTCTCGCTGTCGGCGGCTCCCAGATCACCCGCCGTGCGATCGAGGAACATGTCCATCAACTCTCGACTCCGGACATGGAAGGACGTGGCAACGGTACCGAGGGGGCGAGGCGGGCCGCGGACTACGTCGCGCAGCGGTTCCGGGCGTCTGGGCTCGAGCCGGCTGGGACGAGTGAGACGCCGGATGGGACTCTGGCGTCCGGTGGCAAGAAGTCGAAGAGCGGGGGGGCGTACTTCCATCCCTACGTTGGGTACACCGGTGTGCGCGTCGAGGGTGTGATCGGGCTGCGCGACAACAACCGCGGCTACGCGTTCAACGATGACTACACCCCACTCGGTTTCTCCGAAGACGGTCAGCACACCGGCGACCTCGTCTTCGTGGGATACGGAGTGTCCGCTCCGGAACTGGGCTATGACGACTACGCCGGGATCGACGTCCGCGACAAGATCGTCCTCGCATTCCTCGGAGAGCCCGGGATGCGTGATGCGGGAAGCCCGTTCGACGGCACCTCGCCCACGATCCACAGTGACCTCTACCGGAAAGCGCAAGTGGCGCTCGAGCACGGAGCGAAGGGGCTCATCCTGACGCCTGGCCCGCTCTACGCGAAGGACATCGACCGCGTCTGGAAGATCTCGACCGAGGTCGCGTTCCGGAACAGCGGCATCATGGTCTGCCAGATGACGAACAACGCGGCGAAGAGTCTGGTCGAACCGGCCGGACTGACTCTCGACGAGCTGCAGAAGAAGATCGACGAGAGTCATGAGCCGGCCTCCAAGGACCTCGCGAACCGCTGCGAGATGCGGGTCCGTCTCCGCCGGGTCGAGACGCAGATGGCGAACGTCGTCGGCAAGATTCCCGGGAAGTCCGACCGAGCGGTCGTGTTCGTCGCGAATCTCGACGGATACGGGATGGGGCCGGACAACTCGAATCCGGTCGTCTATCCGAGCGCGAACGACAACGCCACGGGCGTGGCAGCGCTGCTCGAGATCGCGCGTGTCGTCGAGCAGATGCCCGAGGCGGAGCGTACGGTCTACTTCGTCGTGACGTCCGGCCGTCGACTGACGTCTGCCGGCTCCGAGGCTCTCCTCCGGGACAGGGTCATCGATCCCGAGTCGGTCGACTTGTTCATCAACGCGTTCGCGCTCGGGTCCAAGAACTTCAGCTCGCTCGAGGTCATGGGGACGGCGAGTGGAAGCGGACTCGAAGCTCTCCTCGGGGACGTCAACAAGCAGGTGCGGGCGCCGGTCAGTCTGCGCACGGACCGCACGGTTTCCTCTGCTGGCGATCACATCCCGTGGTACCGCGCGGGAGTACCTGTGCTGACTCTGTTCGGCGGGGCGGCCAGGGTGATCGGCACTCCGCTCGATACCGAATCCGAGGTCGACTGGGGCTCGTTCGAGCGACGGGCCCGCTATGCGTACGGCTTGGTCCGTGCGGCGTCCGAGTGGACCGGTGCGTTCACATCGGCAGAACGGTGAAGCCAGAGTTGGAGCCGCGGTCGGTCGAGAGCCGGGAAGGATGACCCCCACTGCGTCGCGTCCTTAGAAACCTGATCGTCTTCGTTCTCGCCTTGGCCAGCCTCGGGGCGATCGCTCTGTGGTTCGTGCTCAGGGTGCCGACACCGCCGCGTCCGTACTTGCCGTTCCCTCCCGGCAAGCAGTGTGTGCTCTCGATCACGGACGACACCGACTACTTCCAGTTCGCGACGACCAAGCCTGTCTACGATCTCCTCAACCGTTTCGGTGCGCGCGTGACGAAGACGGTGTGGGTCTTCGACGACCCCAAGAGCACGCCGGAGAAGGAAGGGCTGTCGCTGACGAACCGCACCTACAAAGACTGGGTGCTGGAGCAGAAACGGTATGGTCACGAGATCACGCTCCACAGCGCGGCCTCGGGCGATGATCCGCGGGACCGGACGCTTGCGGCCTACGATTCACTCGAAGCGATGTTGGGCGAGCTTCCGCGCCTAGAGATCTTCCACAAGGCGAACAAGGAAGCGTTCTATTGGGGCGCGGAACGACTGCCGTCTGGAGTGCTGCGTCGTCTCTACGAAGCGCGTATGTCTGGTCGGTTCGAGGGAAACAAGCCGGAGAGCGAGTACTACTGGGTCGATCGTGCGCGGAGCTTGATCCGGTACGTACGGACCTACACCTTCAACGACATCGATACGTGGGCGGTCAACCCGTCGATGCCGTACGAGGACCCGTCGACTCCGGAAGCGCCGCTCTGGTTCGCGAGCAGCAACGGACGCTGGGGACAGGACTTCGTCCGTCTTGCGACTCCCGCCAACCTCGACCGGCTGAAGGAGGCTCACGGCGTTTCCATCATCTACGTTCACCTCGCGACCGGCTTCGATACGCCGGAAGCGATGTCCGCGATGGCGCGTTGCGCCGGAGACGCCGATGTCGAGTTCGTTCCGGCAGGCGAGCTCCTCGATCGGTTGCGGTTGATCCAGCGGGTGCGGACGCAGCTCGACCAGGGGGCGGACCGGATCCGGGTTCCCGTGGCGCTCCGGAGCGAGTTTGCGCTGGTCTCAGTGCAGCCCCAGGAGCTCGGGACCGTGCGTGGAGTCGATGGGAAAACTCTGCCTAGCCGGTTGTCGCTCCAGGACTGGCTCGAACGAGTCGACGTAGAAGTGGAATGGACCAACGACTCGATCTTCGCGGAACCAGAGGTCATCTCCCGCTGGGAGAAGTGGCGCCTGGTCGCGAAGTGGCTCTGGACGCAGGTCGCGACTCCGACCTAGGAACCGTATCTACTTGAATACGCCATTGGACGACGAGGGCAAGCGGGAACCGAACGGTTCGCCGGAGCCTTCAGGACCTGAAGCGAGCATCGGCCGAACGGGTGGACCCGAGGCTGCGCCCGTGTCGTCCTCGCCGTTGCCGTTTCCCTCGGCCCCGCCCTCGGCCACGGATCGGAAGGCACGACCGGTGCCCCCTCCGTTCGGAGTTCCGCTCGATTCGTCCAACGGCGATACGGCCAGTGCTGATCCGACCAACGGTCCGATCGCCGGCCCGAGTGTTTCGGGGACCGCGTCTCCAATCGCCGGCCCGAGTGTTTCGCGTCGCACGACCCCAAGCGAAGGGGGCGGCCGTTCCAGTGTGGGTCACGCGAACATTCCCAACTTCTTCGCCGAGGAGGAGGATTCACGGCGCTATCTCCGCCACCTCGAGCCCGACATCTCCTTCCTCGACAGGCTCAAGACTCCGGCGTTCATCATCCTCGCGATCTGCGTGGCGCTCTTCTTCGTCCTCTTCTCCACCTGGGCGCACTACAACCTCGATCAGGCTCCGCATCGGATGTTCAAGATCCTGGCCGGCGTCATTTTCCTCGTGCTGCTCTTCGTGCGGCCGGAGCACACGTTGCTCGTCTTGCCCTTCGCGCTTCCCTTCAGCGAACGGCTGCCCGTATCGCCGCTTCCGATGGCGAACTCGAAGAACATCCTCATGGCGGCACTGCTGCTCGCCTGGATCGGGCATGGGGTGCTGCGGGGAGAGCGGATCATGGAGCGATCCCCGTGGAACCGTCCGCTGCTGCTCTTCTTCGGCTGGGCCGTCCTCACCACCATCTTTGGAGTGTTCAACATGGGAGACGGAGCCTCGGACATCTATCCGATGCTCCAAAGCCTATGGAACCACTTGATGGGGTTCGTCCTCTTCTTCGTGACCTTCAACACGGTACGAACGCGAGAGCAGGTTCAGCGGCTCGCGTACCTCTACTGCGTCGGCGCGGGGTTCGGTGCCCTCGGTGTCTTGAGCGAGTACCGGGGATACTCCTATGGGAAGCGCGTCGGTGGTGGGATGGGGGATATCAACGGGGCCGGTGCGTACTTCGCGGGCGCGATCGTGGTGACGTTGGAGGTCCTTGCGGCCAAGGCGAAGCGAGGGTGGCACCGTGTTCTCCTCGTCGGGGCCCTGATCGGTAGTGGTGTCGGACTCATCCTCCCGGCGTCGCGCGGAGCGATTCTCGCGTGTGGATTCAGCGGAGGTCTCCAAGCGCTTCGCGGGGGACCGGTCCGGATCCTTCTCGTCGCCATCACTGCGATCGGAATCTTCTTCGCGATGCCAGATCACGTGAAGCAGCGCTTCACCGAGACACAGGAAGAGGTCGCCTCCGGAGACGTAGAGAAGGGGTCCAGCGGCCGAACCGAGATCTGGAAGGCGACGGTCGACGTGATCGCGATGAGTCCGCTCATCGGCGTGGGGTGGGGACAGCTACCAACCGCGATGGAGCAGACCGCCTATGGAGACGGCCGAGTCGCGCACAACCTCTACCTGGAGATCTGGGCTGAAGCAGGGATCCCTGGGCTCGTCCTCGTCCTCGTCCTGTTCGGGATCGGAATCCGAGAGGCGCTCGCACTGCGAAGGGAGGAAGGGTTCGCTCGAATCCTCGGCAACGCCTTCTTCTACTACATGCTTGCACTCGTCATCGCGAACGTCTTCGGGGGGCGGCTCTTCACCTTCTACTCATCGGGTGCACTCTCGATCCTCGCCGCGCTCGTCTTCCGAATGCGAGCGATCATCGAGGAAGAACGGCTGGCCGCCTGGCAGGCGCGGCGCGCACAGCTCGAGGGCGATGCGCCTCTGCCCCTGCCGCTCCACGGCCCTGGCAGCCTCAGCCGGTGAACTAGGCCCCGGCCTTCTCCAGCGCTGTCCTCAAACGAGCGAGTCGCGTGGCGCGGTCCCTGGCAAACCTCTCGATCCCTTCCATCAGGAATTCGGGCGAGAGATGCGCTTCCTCGATGACCTCGTCGATGTTCCCGCCCGTGCGCCAGCGGTTGTCGAAGTCACTCGTCATCGCGTACTCCTGGGCGATCTGGTGTGGGAACCAGTCGTAGCAGACGCGACGTGAACGGTTCGAGATGACCGTCGAGTCCACCCAGTCCTCCTCGGGGAGGATCCGCTCGCGGTAGGCCGCGTCCTGCATCTGGAAGAGCTGGGGCGAGATGATGGCGACGATCTTGACGTTCGGGCCGTCCTTCGCGAGTTGCGGCAGCAGCTTCACGACGTTCGCGGTGGTCGACGTTCCGGTGACGAGAAGCGTTCCCGCCTTGGGACGTCCCGCTTCGTAGTCGCGGATGAGGTAGGCACCCTTGGCCGCGGCGAAGTGCGAGTCCATGCCGAGCGCCTTCCGGTCCGGAATCTCGACGGGCGGGCGGGTGAGGTGAAGCGCAACGATCGGTGACTTCGTACGAAGCGCGGCCGCGATCACGACCGGGACTTCGTTGTACTCCCACGGATGGACGTCGATCACGTGACCGTCCGGGAACAGCTGCGTCACGCCCGTAGCGAAGACGCCGAAGTGGGTGCGGCTGTCGTCGGCCGTCTCGGGGCCGGAGTGTCCCGCTACCCAGATCACCTTTCCGAGCTGGATCGGCGAGTCCTGCGCCATCTGACTGAAGAGACGCATCGGACCGTACTTGAGGTAGGAGAACGAGCCGTAGGTGGAGCAGGCGGCGCCGAAGCCGTCGAACTCTTCGAGCGGGCGGTCCGACAGGTTGACGGTCGCGATTCCAACCGACATCCCTGCGTTCGCGAACTCGGTGATCTCCTGAGGCAGGAGAGCGCCGTCGACGTTCTGGTTCCGGTCGAACCAACCCCAGCCTTCGGCGTCACCGAACCCCTTCGCGAAGCCCGAGATGTTCGTGGAGTCTGCGAGGTCTGCCGAGAGCGCGAGGAAGAGCGGACGTCCGTACTTCTTCTTGCCCCACGTGTTGCACCACGCACCCCACGTACCGAGAGCCTGACGGTTGGGTGCCTGCGAACCGGGCGCCAACCACATGTCCGCCGGATAGTTCTCGAAGTCGGTGAGTTCGGGATCCTTCCACGGGTTCCTGCCCAAGTCGATCCGCACCTTCGGATGATCCGTCGGCACGGAGTCGCCGATCGATGCGAGGCGGTCGGAGAGGTAGTCGACGAGCGCCTGATCCTGGTGCATCACCTCGGCGACCTTACGGAAGTTCGCCTCGGCTTGCTTCCGGAACGCGTCCGGGTCTTCCGGGCGCGGCTTTCCGTAGCCTTCGAACTCGATGCCGTACTTCTCCATGAACTCGGCTTTGGTCTGCCAATAGATCTCGCTGTTCGACTTGTGCGGTGCCCCGTGGCTCGCATAGTCGTACTTGAGATAGCCGCGTCCCTTCCGTGTCTTGAGCCAGCAGACGCGCGGACGGCTCTGCGGATTGTCACCGTGGATGCACTCGACGAGCGCGCGGTTGACGTGCTCCCAGCTCGAACCCTGCTCGGTTCCGACGACGCGCCACCCGTACGGGGCGAACCAGTCGTTCGGAGTTCCCGGGACGACAGACGACGCGGAGCGCTCGTCGATGCCGAAGTCGTTCCAGTCGATCACGTAGACCATGTTGTCGAGGCCGAGGCCCCAGGCGGAGTTGCGCGTCTCGTGCGTCGCACCGGTCGTGAGTCCACCTTCGCCTTCGAATGCGAATACGCGGACGTCGTTCGCGCCGGCGCGCTTCAGTGCCATGGCTGCCCCGGCGGCGGGCGGCGATCCGTGTCCCGAGGGACCGGTGTTGAACTTGACGAAGAGCGTCTTCCCTTCCATCTCCGCGTGGCCCGGCAGTCCGCCCCGACGCCGGAAGGTCAGCAGGTCCTCCCAGAGCAGCGCGCGCTCGGAGAAGTCGTGGATGAGGTAGCGGCTGTCGCCCGTCTGGTCATGGCGACGACGCATCGCTTCGTTCAGGGCCGCAAGCGTGGAGTAGAGGAGCGGCGTACAGTGTCCGGCCACGAGGACGAACCGGTCGTTGAAACGCTTCTCGGGGTTCCGGATGTCCCAGCGCATCACGTCCCCGAGGAGGGTGGCGAGGAGTCCGTGGACTTTGGAGCGCGATCCGCCCGGGTGCCCGCTCTGGCGGTAGTTCAAGGTCATGTCGATGAACTGGTCGACGATGTCCTTGGTCTTCTCCCAATGTGCGAAGTGCTTCTCGTTCTCGTTCTCGATCTCTGTCGCTCGGCCCATGCTCTGACTCTCCACGGATGGTCCTTTCTCTGGCGGGACGACTGAGAACGATCCGTTCGGACGACGGATCGGAGAGGCGATCCTCGAGGATTGGCCACAGGAGTGCCTCGATCGCTGAGGAGGATCGCATGGGGTAGGGGAGGGGTCAAGGAGCCGCCCCGCGGGGCTACGCGAGCCGGTTGGGCCGCGAGTCCTACATCTCTCGCCGGACGCGTCGGCTTGGTCCTGGTCGCGGTCTCGCCCTCCGCTACTGCGGAGGGTCGGGGATGACGAGGTCGACGCGTCGGTTCCTCTGCCTTCCTTCGGGCGAACTGTTCGGCGCTACGGGGAGGCTCTCGCCGAATCCTGCGCTCTGGACCTGGGAAGGTGCCATCCCGCTGTCGACGAGGAAGTCCCGGACGGCGAGGGCGCGGCGTTCGGAGAGGTCTTGGTTGTAGCTCTCGCTCCCGACGTCGTCCGTGTGGCCTTCGACTCGGATTTCGAGTGTGGGGTACTCCCGGAGCACCGCGGCCACTTGTTCCAAGGTCGAGATCGTTTCCGCTCGCAAGGTCGCCTTGTCGAAGTCGAAGAGGATGCCCGGGAGGCTCACGATGAGTCCGCGGGCTTCCTGGGTGACGGTCCGGTTGTCTCCTGCCAACTGGTCGGCCAACGACGGCCCCTGAGGTGCGGGAGACTTCGCACAGGACGCGAGGAGAAGAGCCATCCCCAAGACCGGGAGGAAGGCGCTCCTGGAGGCGGTCTGCGTGAACCGGCGTATCTCCGTGGACCGGCGCACCTGCGTGGGTCGGTGTATCCGCTTGGGCCGGCGTAGCAAACGGGCGTGGATACTCAAGGGAAGCGCCTCCTCGACTCTACTAGAGTTGGATTCCGAGTATAGCGGGGCGGTCCGGCGCCCGTTCACTTCTTCAGGAAGAACTGGATGCCGAGTTCGATGGTGAGTTCTTGCGCTGTGATGTCGTCACCTTGGATCGGGGCGGCGTCCGGATCGTCTGGGTTCTCCCGAGTCGGGCCGGGGAGATCGTACATCGTCTGGTACGCGACGCCGACGTCCAACCAAGGCCCAAGGCCGACGTCGAACTGCACCCCGAGTGCACCGTTCCATCCCAGCGCCCAGTGGGTGTCGCGCGAGTCGGAGTAGGTGGTTCCGGGGACCGTGATCGCGGTCCGGAAGAGATACGCGCCCGCTTGTCCGGAGGTGTAGACGATGAACTTGGTTCCGTAGAAGGAAAGCTGCGGACCGAGAGAGAGGCGGTAGTTCTGGCTCGTGGTCTCGGCCTGCAAGAACCCGATGCTCGGGCCGAAGTAGAGCGTCTCGAACTTCCGGCCGTAGGAGAGATAGGCGGCGTCTCCTCGGATCGAGAACACGTCCGAGAGTTCGTAGTTTCCGCGGATCCCCAGTCCCCCGCCAACTCCGGAGACGTTCTGGAAGTCGTCCATGGGGACGGCGATCAGAAGGTGGGGGCCGACCTGCCAAGGGTCTCGGCGTGCCTCGCACGGATCCGCGAGCAGCCAGACGGCGAGCGCCGCCGCGATGAGTCCCAATCCAAAGACGCGCATCCGATCCTCCTGCTCTCTCGCTTCCAGCCTTCTCCGATTGTGTCACGAAGTAAGGGTTCGTGCGATGGGGTCGTACGCTAGCGATCTGCCGGTTCCCGCGATGTGTCCTATGTCCCCGATCGGGTAGAGTCCTGGCCATGGAAACGATCGGAGTACTCGGAGGGTTCGGCCCGCAGGCGACCACGGTGTTCGAGGATCTGGTGCACGAGGAGGCTCGTCGCCTCCTGCCGCCACGCTTCAACCAAGGCTATCCGCCGATGGTCACGGTGCATCTCCGTCACGCTCCGGTTCTGCTCGAGAAGGGCGCCCCGCCGACAGGGCCGCTCCGGATCGACCCACGGGTGCTGGATGCCGCGAAGAAGCTCGGCGAGTGGGCGGACTTCCTCGTCGTCGTGGCGAACACGCCGCATCTCTTCCTCGACGAGATCTCGGAGGCTGCAGGCCGGGACGTTCTCAGTATGGTCGAGGAGGTAGTCGCCGACCTGTCAGCGCGAGGGGTCGTGGCTTTGCGAGACGTTCAGGGTGAGGGTGGCGTTCCGTCTCCATCTGACGTTCCGTCTCCGCGAGACACCGGCGGTGGCGAGGCCGCGCGTCAGGCCGCGGACGAACGTCCGATCGGGCTATTGGGCCTGGGAGTCCCCGAGGCGTACGTCCGCCGGTTCGCTCAGGAGTCGATCCAATGGATCGGCGTCCCGGACCTACTCCGGGCCGCTCTGGATGACGCGATTCTCAGAACCCTCGAGCTATCGACGACCGACGTGCATCGAGATGCCGCCTGGGAGGCGGTACGTTGGCTACGCGGTCAGGGGTGTCCGGCGATCGTTCTCGGCTGCACCGAGATTCCGCTTCTTTTGGGGGCGGAGGCCGACGCGCCGGACCTGATCGATCCGGGACGACTCCTGGCTGAAGCAGCGGTGCGGCGGGCGGTCGGCGCTTAGGGCTACGGGCGGCGCTACGCTGCGAGGAATGACGGTTCGGAGCTCACGTTTCGTTCGGTGCCCCTCTGCTGCTGCTCCCAGCGCCCCAATCCACGCCATGTCAGTGATCTGGGCCCCTCGGAACGCATGGCGTTGGCGGGAGTTCCACTCTCCCCTGAGAAACACTTAGCCGATCCAGCGGGACTCTGCGCATCTAGGCATGACGCCAGTTCGCCCCCGAACCTCTACGAACTCACCAGGAGAGTGCACGTGAAACCTCGTCCTCGTTCGAGCACCCGCGGTGTTCGCATCACGGCCAACGACTTTCTGGCCGGGAGTCGGATCGGCCTTCCGACCCTCCTCTTTACCGTTCTCTCTACCTTGTCCGTCGGCTTCGCAGCAACGGTCGCAGCCGCGACCAACACCGCGCCAGCGAACGTGCTGTTGATCGTGATGGACGACATCGGGGTGGATCAGGTCGGCGTCTACGAGGAAGCCTATGATCTGACAAACCACCCGGATCCCTGCACCCCCGAGCTCGATTCGTTTGCTCAGGGCGCGATGCGGTTCACGAATGCGTGGTCCAATCCGATTTGTTCACCCACGCGGAGCCTCATCATGACCGGCGTTCCTGCGTGCCGAAGTGGGATAGGAATCGTGACGGGAGAGAATCACCCCGATAGTCCTGGGTTGGACCCGGACATGTACTCGATCGCGGACATGGTACGAGGCCTCTCGGGCGAATCTGCCGCGATCGGGAAGTGGCACCTCGCGCAAGACCCTGACACCGCAGACCCTAACGGCCCAGACCCTCAGTGGCCGTATCACCCGGTACCAGACCCCAGCGAGAACGACCCAGATGACGGACTCGGGTTTACGTACTTCCAGGGTTCGTTCGCCAACATCGGTGACTACTACGATTGGACCTACACGCAGATACTGGGTGGGACCGTGATCGAGGATCTCAACCACGACACGTACGCAACGACCCAGACTACGACCGATGCGTTGCAGATGTTCACCACGCTGGAGGACGAGTCGGGCGATCAACCATGGCTCCTCTACGTCGCATTCAACGCTTCGCACGCGCAGTTCCATTGTCCGGCATCGGGCGACTGTCCGGATGCCTGCACGTCCGAAACGAACTGGTGCGAGATCTGCGGCGAGTCGCCCAGCCAATGGGGACTGAAGGTCCAACAGACGCGAGCGATGACGCAGACGATGGATGCAGCGATCGGTCAGCTGATCGATGGTGCGCCGGAGAACACCGCGATCATCATCATTGGAGACAACGGGACTCCGCGCGATGCGTCCAAAGACGCATTCGATCCCTTCCCGGGTACGGGCGGCGTCAGCCATGCTAAGGGCACCTTGTATCAGGGTGGGATCAACGTTCCTCTCATCATCAAATCTCCCTTGGCGACCGGAAACAGCGGGGTCTGCAACCAGTTGGTGAGTGCCTCGGACCTATTCGCCACCGTAGCGCAGTTCCTGCAGGTGAATCCCCCTGCGAATCCTCAGCGGGACTCTTACTCCTTGGCCCGCTACACCGACGGTGCGTACTGTCACCCGTGCGTACCGATCGATCGCGAGTACGTCTACGCGGAGCGGTTCAACCCGAACTTCGCGCCGGTCAGTCCCGACGGTGGTGTCCCGGCGGAGTATGTCGCTACCTACCACTTCCGGGCTCTTCGCAACGCCACGCACAAGCTCATCGAGAAGCGCACGGGTACGGGCATCGTTCGCGAGTTCTACCGACTCTACGATGACGTGGTCGGAGGTCCGGCGCCGCAGGATCCGGCGGTGCTCGACGATCCCGACACCGGATTCAATCTCTCGAGCGCATTCGAGACCATGAACCTCCTGGACGAACCGAACTGGACGAGCGAGGACATCGCGGCGTTCGAGGACCTGACCTGTGAGCTGGCGGATCACTATCCAGCCCTCCCGGTCGAGGGACTCGTCGTGTCGACCGCGGCCCTTACGGCCACGCGATCCAACAGCGCTCCGATGGAGGGGTGTGACCCGACGGAGTGCACCGACAGCGAGATCACGGTGAGAGTCGATCACCCCGTCAGTCCCCTGGCCAAGGTTATCGATCGCGCCGTCCTCGAGTTCGACCTGAGACCGCTCGTGCTCGAAGCGAACCAGTCCATCGCATCGGCCACCCTCGAGGTGGAAATCATGGACCCGGCTGGATCCCCGACCACGGCCATCGCTGTGAAGCCGTACAGCCCCGCTTGCGGCGGCTCCTGCGACCCGCTCGGGGACCTGTGCGACTGTGCCGACGCGTTCGACGGTATCGCAGGGACGTCCTATGCGAACACTTCCGGGTGGAATCAGGTTGGTCTCAAGTCGATTCCACTGGGTGGCTCGATCACATCTGACATCGAAGCCGCTCTCTCGACCGGGACGTTCTCGTTGGCGCTCAAGATCCAGGGTGAGAACAATGCCGGCGATGACGGTGTATCGCTGTACCCGCTGGGTTGTGGAGCCACGCTACTGCCCCAACTCAAACTCACCTACGTGGGTGGCGGCACCGCGCTCCGCGAGGCCATTCCCGACGATCCAGAGCTCGTCGGAGTGGAGCCGAGCAACTTCCCGAACCCCTTCGGGTCGCACACCACGATCCACTACTCCGTCGCAGTTCCTGCACCGGTGTCGATCCGGATCTACAACGCTTCGGGGCAGCTCGTCAGAACCCTCGTGGATGACCAGACGCAGTCGGCGCGTGAGTACGCTGTGACCTGGGATGGAAGCAACAACGCGGGAAACAGCGTAGCGAGCGGACTGTACTTCTATGAGGTGCGGGTGGGATCGAAGTCGACCTCCCGTCCGATGATGCTCATGCGTTAGTGCGTTCAGAGCAGTCTCGACGGTTCAACTCTTTGCCTGCAGCTGGAGTTCGATCTCAGGATGATCGGTGAGCTGTCAGTGCTCCAGACCGGATAGCGAGGAGGCCCCGACGGCGTTCGGGGCCTTTTTGCAGAGATCGTACCCGGGGGGAGTGCGTGATCGGGAAATGGGGCTCGCCCTGCGTGGCAGAACCCGTTGCAGAGAGGCGCGGAGCGGGAATCTGTTCGGCTTTGCCCGCTACCGAGTGTGTGCGGTGCGTGATGCTGGCTCTACATCGTCCATTCGCAATGTCTGCGTCGTGAATGCTGGGAAGACATGCACCTGACACCATGTCGGCCACCCCGATGTCTGGTCGACCCTCCGCCTGTCCACGGCGTGTCACACCACCTGCACGACCCTACAGCGGCCGTTCCGGGTGTGGGATTCGGGGATGTTGCTCGTACATCGAGTGCGCACACTGTCTGCAGGGTGGATGTATGTCCAGCATCGCCAATCGCGATATGTGTGCGCCCCGACATGCTGGCCGTACTTCATGCGGACACACTGTCGTCATGCCGGCGGTTGGGTTTGCATCCGGGTGGATGCAATGCTGCAGTCCGGGATGCTGGGCGAACATCGCGGTCGTGTGCAGTCGTGGGGTCGGCATGCTGGCCAGCACGCGGCCCCACGACATCTCGTCCGGGCCCTTGACTTTCGTCAAGGAGTCCGGCGCCCTGTTTATCGTCTTCTTCCCTTCGAACGGAACGAGCACCTTGCCGGTCGGCTTCGGAGCGCTCGCCGACCGGGAACCGAAGGGAGAGAAGCGATGAAACCCATGCCCCAGAGTGTCTTGCAGTTCACGAACCTACGGCGCACGGGGCGAACGATGGCGACAGCCGTCGGGTGGGTGGCGCTGCTTCTCGTACCTGCGGTGACTCTTGCGAGTACGTGCGTGGAGTGCCACACGGACGTCACGCCCGGTGCGGTGAACGACTGGAAGCTCTCGAAGCACTTCGGCGAGGGCGTGACCTGCTCGGACTGCCACGGTGAGGGCCACACCTCGGCCTCTGACGTCTCCAAGGTGAGCCTTCCGACACCTGAGGTGTGCGCGGGGTGCCACGAGGAGCAGGTGGGCCAGTACAGCAAAGGAAAGCACGCCCTCGGCTGGGCGTCCTACAAGGCGATGCCGACGACCCACAACCTTCCGATGGCCTTGGTCGACGGCCAGAAGGGCTGCGGTGGTTGTCACAAGATCGGGACGAAGTCGGAAGAGGAAATCCAGGCACTCAAGGCGAAGGGCTCGACGTTCGGGCACGCAGCCTGCGATGCCTGCCATACGCGGCACACGTTCTCGGTGGAGGAAGCCCGTCAGCCGCAGGCCTGTCAGACGTGTCACATGGGATTCGACCACCCGCAGTGGGAGATGTACTCGTCGTCCAAGCACGGCGTGCGCTACTTGCTGCAACAGAACGGGACGATCTCCGAAGAGGTCTCCGCGCCGACCTGCCAGACCTGCCACATGCCGAACGGAAACCACGAAGTGCGCACGGCCTGGGGCTTCCTCGCCGTACGTCTTCCGCTTCCCGAGGATCCGACCTGGAAGGCGGATCAGGTCACGATCCTCCAAGCGCTCGGCGTGCTCGACCCGGACGGGAACGCGACCGGACGGCTCGACGTGGTCAAAGCGGCCGATGTCGCGCGTCTCGATCAGGAGTCGTTCGATGTCGAGCGGAACAAGATGCTCGCGGTCTGCTCCGAGTGTCACAGCGAGAACTTCGCGAGAGAAGAGCTGGCCAAGGGTGACGACATGATCCGCGAGATCGACCATCTCCTCGCCGAAGCGATTCGCGAGATCGCGGGCCTCTACCAGGACGGCGTCCTCCCCAAGCCGGAAGGCTATGCGTACGCGTTCCCCGATCTACTCACGTTCCATGATGCTCCGACTGTGATCGAGCAGACTCTGTTCGAAATGCACCTCAAGCACCGGATGCGCGCGTTCCAGGGTGCGTTCCATGCGAACCCGGACTACGCTCTCTGGTACGGATGGAGCGAGATGACTCGGGACCTCGCGGAGATCAAGGAGATGGCAGCGGAGTTGCGCGCTCGCCACTAGCCAAGGGACCGCCACCCAGCCGGGGCCGGTCGATCTCGCGTGAACCGTCGCGCGGCCCGAGCGCAGTGCTGGACCCCGGGAAGGGTGAGGGCAGTGACCATGACTCGAGTGGGACGTCGGAACCTGTGTCTCCGAACCGCGATGTGGCTCGCCGTCTGCTTGGCCGTGCCACCGGCCAGCGCTCACGCGGGAATGGAGGTTCGAGCGGTGGTCGGGCCTTCCTTTGGCTTCGCTGACTACGACTCGGGTGGCCGGAGTCTCGAGACAGGAAACTCCGCGAGAATCGGTTTGTACGGGGGCTTTCAAGTCGTCGTGCCGGTCGTCCACCCTGTCTCGATCGAAACAGGCGTGGTCTACGGCACCCGCGGTGGCAAGACCTCGTTCGATGCTCCGATCATCTTGGGGGACGAGTACACCTGGCAGCTCGACTACGTATCGATCCCGGCGCTCGCGAGATGGCAACCTGCCGCGATGTACCTGAAGGCGGGGGCCGTCCTCGACCTGCTCATGCGGTCCGCATATGAGTCCGCAGTGCTGTCCTCCGACTTCGACGCGGCAGGACAGGACGTGGCGTTGGCCGGAGCGATTGGAGTCGATGGACGGCTGGGGGAGGTGCCGGTGTTCGTCGAGCTCGAAGGGACCTGGGGTTTCGTCGACGCGAACGCTATGGACGGTGTGGCCGAGATCGACATCCGCAATCGGACGATTCGGGTGGGAGTGGGCATGATCTTCGAGTCAGAGTCCCGGAGATGACGAACGCCCGTCGTGCTGAGTCGAATCGAGTCGGCGCGGGGACCTCGCCACAGGGGTCGAGCTAGAAGCGCGCTCTCAGGAACTCCGCTCTCCAGCCCGTCCTGCTCGGCGTGATCGACGGGGCGAGAAACGCAAACGACTCAGGACCCTCCGCGCCGAGTAGCTGACCGCTGTTCGGCGCGGGTTCGTTTCGGCCCGTGAACCAAGTGGTGAACGCGAGCGCGCCCACTCCGGTCGCACCAGGGATCGCCCAGACCGCGGCGTCGTCGTCGACTTGGAGGACCAAGTCGAGGCCGAAGCCGAAGGCGGTGCCGAGGATGCCGCCGAGGTTGATCCAGGCGAGACGGGATTCCGGCATGTCGACCCGGAGAGCAGTGAGTCCGCCCGCCGTCGCTCCGACCGCCGAAGTGACGAGCATTGCGCCGAGCGTTTCGTCGCCGTCGACGTAGCGGTTCGCGTCTGCGATCCGTGCACCGACGAGTCCGAACCACGCACCCCAGTTCGCCGCCGAGAAGAACAGTCCGGCTTGGCCAGGCGATACCTCGCGTCCTCGGGTGAGAAGTGCGGCTGCGGCGACGCCGGTGAGGAGTCCTCCCGTGCCGCTGAGAAGGACGTCTTCAGACTCGAGGTCGCCGACGCCAGCCCATCCGAAGGCCTGCCACATCGCGAAGTCCCCACCGAACTCGAGTGCGCGCGCGGTGCCGCGGGTGAGCGCGGTGCGTTTTCCGTACTGATAGGCCGCGACCGCTGCGGCGGGCCCGGACGCCATCATGGTGAGCCCGATCGCGGTCGGCGAGTCCGAGCCCAAACTGTAAGGAACAGCGAATCCGAGGCCGACTCCGTGGAGTCCGCTCCAGATCGCGAACTCGGTCTTTCCGCTGTGCACGGTGCGGCCGGAGGATGCGTCGAGGCTCGACAGCACGTCGTGCCCTGAGGCCACGTCCAGGGCCCAAGTGGGCGGCGCGTCTTGACGGAGGATGCCGACTGGGTTGCCCTCCGGGTCGTCGAAGAGCAGCGCGACGAGTCGTCCTTCCGGATCCCGTGCTTGGTCGACGGAGACGTCTGCGCGAAGGAGCGTTGCGCGGGCGGAGTCGAGATCGTGAGTACGCACGAGAAGCCGGAGGTTGGACTGCGCGTCTGTTTGGCCGCCGCCGAGCACGACGAGAGTCTCACTTCCGAGGTCGAAGGCAGTGAGAGTGGAGTCTTCGGCGCGGAGTTCGAGGCCGACGACCTCTCGGTAGAAGCGGGTGAGAGCTGTGGGGTTCTTCGCACGTAACACGAGGTCCGCACGGGCCGAGCATGGGAGAACCAAGAGGGAGGCCAGCGCACAGGTCACCGCGCCGGTCGTCCCGCTAGTTGCCATGGAGGCAACACCTCTGGCCACCGCACTCACCAGCTGTCGGGCCGTGTCGAGAATCAAGAACCCACCTCCACCAGATCGTGACGATTCCTCATGTAGGCGGCGTGTGCCTGGTACCCAGGAAGGCACACCGCCGGACACCGATGCTACAGTGACGCCGCCGTTCCAACCCCGCAAGCAGATCGTTTCGCCTCTGCGGGAGCGAACGCGGTGCCTGGAGAACGGCACCTCAGCATTCGCGACAACCATCACGCTTTCGACTAGAGTTCCCCAAGCCATGGCGCGATCGATCAGCAGACGTCACTTCCTTCTCGGCGGCACCGCGGCCCTCGCGGCCGGAGGCGTGGGCTACGGCTGCGGGGCCGAACCTCGCTGGCTGGAGAGAACCGAAGTGCACCTCTCGTTGTCGCGGGCGTGGTCCGGGAAGGCGCGGGTGCTCCACCTCTCGGATCTTCACCGATCTCGATTCGTTTCGCTCTCGTTCTTGGAGGAAGCGATCGAGCTAGGGCTCGACAGCTCGCCGGACCTGGTCTGTCTCACGGGCGACTTCGTGACAGCGGCGGATTCGACCTCACTAGAGGGATACGTCGACCTGCTACGTCGGCTTTCGGATCAAGCGCCAACCGTAGCCGTTCTCGGCAACCACGACGGCGGTCCATGGTGCGCATCGAAGGGCGGAGACGACTCGACGGACCGCGTTCGTGCGCTCCTCGAAGCCTCGGGTGTGGACCTGCTGCACAATCGGGAGCGGATCGTCGGCGTCCCGGGAGGCCGATTGCGACTCGTGGGTGTCGGTGACCTCTGGGGCGAAGAGTGCCTCCCTGCGAAGGCGTTCCTTTCCGATCGAGTGAGGACGGACCCGATCCGGGAAGGCCTCGTGCCGCCGAGCGAGGGCGACGAGGCAGACGAGGCCGACGAGGGCGATGAAGTCCCGACCCTACTCCTCGCCCACAATCCCGATACGAAGGACGTCGCCTGGCCGTTCGCATGGGATGCGATGTTGAGTGGACACACACATGGCGGACAGGTCGTCCTTCCATGGATCGGGCCGCCGTTCGTCCCGGTCGAGGATCGTCGCTTCATCGCGGGCCTTCACTCGTGGCGCGATCGCTGGATCTACACGACTCGAGGGGTGGGGAACATTCTCGGCGTCCGAGTGAACTGTAGGCCCGAGGTTACCCTACTCGAGGTCACCGGAGGCAAGGCCGCCGCCGACGCCTAGCACACTGCCAGCGGGGATTTCACAGAGCGTCCAGCACGAGCGGTCCGGCCTTCATCAGGCGGACGCGGCGCGATCCGGGCGTGAGGCTGGGTCCCCTTTCGATTCGCAGTTGCTGCTATACTCGTTCTGGACTCCCAACTCATTCCGTCGTTTTCGATGACCCACCTCATCCGGGGCCGATGTGACGAACGATTCGCAATCCACGGTGACCCAGCTCCTGAGGGCCTGGCGCGATGGAGACACGCGCGCCGATGATGCCCTGCTCGGACTGGTCTATGACGAGCTTCGGGAGCTCGCCCGGCGTTACTTGCGGAGAGAGAGCCCCGGGCAGACCCTCCAGCCCACCGCACTCGTTCACGAAGCCTATCTACGTCTCGTAGGAGCCGATGTCCCCTGGGTCGACCGCTCGCATTTCTTCTCCGTGGCCGCACGTACGATGCGCCGGGTGCTGGTGGATCGTGCTAGGGAGAAGGCGGCTGTGAAGCGGGGTGCCGGGTGGGTACGGACCACACTCGAAGAGGGTATCGAGATCGGCGCCGTTCCGGCACTCGAGCTGCTCAAACTGGACGCGGCGTTGGCCGAACTAGAAGCCCAGGACGCACGAGTGGCGCGGGCTTCAGAACTCCACTACTTCGGGGGACTGAGCTACGAAGACACGGCCAAGGTACTCGACGTGTCCGCCGCGACGGTTCATCGCGATCTCCGATTCGCCCGCGTCTGGCTCCACCGGGCTCTCCTCGCGTGAGTCTTGGACCTTCGGATTGGGGCCGTATCCGCGAACTCTTCGACAGGATTGCGGATCTCCCTGCGGACGAGCGTGAGTCCTTCCTCGCCGCGTCCTGTGCAAACGACTCGGACGCCGTGCGTGCCGAAGTCATGGAGCTGCTCAGTTCACTTCAAACCCTCGAGTCGACGGATATCTCGGATGAACCCGTGCGGCGGGTGGTCGAGAGTGGAGCCGCATCCGTCGTTGGACCGGTTGCGTCGGTCGCCGATGGTGCGCGGATCGGACCGTATCGAGTCGTACGCCTTCTCGGGACGGGGGGGATGGGTGCCGTCTACCTCGCCGAACGGTCCGACGATGCGTTCCAGCTCCAGGTGGCGATCAAGGTCGTTTCGGGTGGGCTCGCGCATCCAGGACTCTTGGACCGGTTCCAGGAGGAGCGACGGATCCTCGCGTCGCTCGATCATCCCAACATTGCGCGGGTGATCGACGGTGGATCCACACCTGAAGGTCTGCTCTACCTCGTCATGGAGTACGTGGACGGCGTTCCGATCGATCGCTATGCCGAATCTCGGAGTCTTTCGGTGGGCGAACGGCTCGAGCTGTTCCTGCCCGTTTGCCGTGCGGTCGATCATGCTCACCGCCAGCTCGTCGTCCATCGAGATCTCAAGCCCGACAACGTACTCGTGACGGAAGACGGCACTTCCAAGCTCCTCGACTTCGGAATCGCGAAACTCCTCGACCGAAGTGACGCGACCCGTCTCACTCAGACGGAGTCGCGTCCGATGACGACACGGTATGCAAGCCCGGAGCAGATCCAGGGCGAGCCGATCGGAACGGCGTCCGACGTTCATTCACTCGGTGTGCTCCTCTACGAGCTGCTGGTCGGGCGTCACCCGTTCCTGGAGGACGAGTCCTCCCGTCGAGCCGTGGAGGAGGCGATCCTGAATCGTGATCCGAAGGTGCCGGGACTCGGGGTCGAACTCGATTCTGTCCTTCTGCGGTCGCTGGAGCGGGAGCCGCTGAAACGTTATTCCTCTGCGGCGGAGCTCTCGGACGACCTCGAACGCTATCTCACCGGCCAGCCGGTCGAGGCTCGACCCTGGACCTTCTCGTATCGCGCGTCGAAGTTCGTCCGACGAAACGCGGTTGCCGTTGGAGTGGTGTCTGCGTTCCTTCTCACGGTCGTGGGCGCGGCTGTGTTCAGCACACGTGCCTATCTGCGCGCGGATCGTCTGCGGGTGGAGGCCGAGACGCAGAGAGACGCGCTCTCGGAAGTCAACCGGTTCATGGCAGGCATCTTCGAAGCCGCGAGTCCGGAGCAGACGCAGTCGCGCGACGAAGTCACGGCGCGGCAGATCCTCGATGCGGCGGCAGAGCGCATCGACCGGAGCCTGGAAGGACAGCCCCGTATCGCGGCCACCATTCGAAACGAGCTCGGACGGCGCTACTTCGAACTCGGGCTTCTCGAAGAGTCCGAGGCGCTCCATCGGAAGGCACTGGACGAGCATCGCGCGCGGGGCATCTCGAAGGAGCGTTCCGGACTCGAGACCCTGGTCTACCTCGGGCAGACGCTGCTCGCGGAAGGAAACCTGGACGGGGCAGATTCCCTGCTCGTCGAGGCGTCTTCGATCGCCGAAGGCGTGGAAGATCCCGAGGCCTACTGGCTAGTGCGTCGTTCTCTCGCCCAGGTGCACAAGACGCGTGGTGACTACCCCGCGGCTCTCGAGATCCTCCAGCCGCTGTATGACGGAATCGAGGGAAGCGAACGACGGGTGCTGGAGATCCGGTCGAGCGTGGCGAACGATCTCGGCAATACGCTCGCACGAGTCGGGGCACTCGCGGAAGCGGAACAGATGTTGCGCCTTTCCATTTCGGAGGGAGAGGCCGCTTTCGGACCGCAGCACTCGATGGTCGGTGAGCGATGGTCGAACCTGGCATCCGTGCTGAGGGAACAGGGACGACAAACCGAAGCCCTCGACTGCTCCCGGCGCGCGCTCGAGATCAACGAGACGGTTCTAGGAGAGGACCATCCCTCGGTTGCCGTTGCCCGACTCGGTCTCGCAGACGGCATGGTCGCCCAGGGGTTGGCAGAAGAGGCAGAGCCACTCCACGATCAGGTCGTCGAGGCTTTCCGCGCTGCGTATGGGGACCGTCATCCGCGGACCGGAATCGCGATCGCGAATCGCGCGATGGGGTTTCTCAAGCGCGAGGAGTACGACCGGGCGCGGACCGGCTTCGGAGAGGGCCTGTCCATCTGCGAAGAGTCCCTCGGCCCGAACCACGGTGTCACGCTCTCGATGGTGCACAACCTGGCACAGGTCGAGTACCGGGCCGGAAACCTGGGCACCGCCGAGTCGATCTGCCGGGACGCCCTGAGCCGACGCGAGGCGGCGCTGCCGTCCGATCACCCCGACGTCATCCGTTCCCTCACCTTGCTCGGTGACGTCACGAGGGAAGCCGGCTCGCGCGCCGAGTCCAAACGGATGCTGGACGACGCGACCGAGCGGGCTCGCGCCACGCTTCCGTTCGACAACGCCGTGCGCCAGGCCGCGGAGCGAGGTCTCGCGCTCTGGCTACTGGCGGAGGGAAGGTTCGACCAAGCGGAGCCCCTGCTTCTCGGCGTTTTCGCCGTGGCCGACTCTACGGAAGGCCCGGAGAGCGCGCGAGCGGCCGCGGCCGCGGAAGACCTCGTCGACCTCTACACTGCGTCGGGACGCGCCGACCTGGCTGACCGCTACCGGGCGCTGGCGTCCTCTCGGTAAGCCTCCTCCGGCTCCCGTCCATTCGTGGCCCGGCGGACGCCCGGCCGCTTCTCCCGCACCATCCAGCAGCCGACACGGTTCTCCGCAAAGCACCCGCCCTATCGTCGGTTGGAGAAAATCGTGCGCTGCCGTGAGGGTGAGCCGCCCGAGTTTCCGCTCTGTCCATTGGAGGGCGGTGGAGCAGAACTGCCCGGAAAACCACATGGACAGGAGAGATCACCGATGCAATCCAATCCGACATACGTCTCCCGCCCGGTCGAACGAAGTGGAGCTGTCGGCCGAGGCCTTGGCCGCCGTGACCTCTGGGCCGGGCTGCCGCGCTTCGCGCTCGTCACAGGTTTGACCTTGGCGGCCGCGACCTTGCTCCTCGTGGGCGCTCCGTCGTCTTCGTCCGCTGGATACCCGCTCTACGCTCCTTCCGGGCCGGAGACCCAGCTCAACGACTTCTCCCCGAATCCGCACCGCTTCGTCACCCTGGCTGCGAATGGCCAGAACCAGAACCTCTGGGTCTGGGACGGTCAGGGGGCCACGGATTCGCAGGGGATCTTCGGTCGTCTCACGTCAGACTGGACCGAGTTCCGGATCAACGAAGACACCGCGGGGGCGCAGCGCAGACCATCGGCGGACTGGTCGCCGAACGGGCAGTGGGTGGTCGTGGTCTGGCACGACGACTCGGGGCGGATCGTGCTCCGTCAGTTCGATGTTTCTGGGAATCCGCTCACTGGGGACGTCGTGCTCGCGACGGGCGATCACAGCGTTCTCGTGCGGCCAACCGTCCGCCACACCCCGACCGGCAAGATCGTCGTCGCCTGGCAGGAGAACCGAGACGACGGAACGAGCGTGATCCACGCGCGCGGCTTCCTTCCCAACGGCGCTCCCGGATCGGATGTCGTCTCCGTGTCCTTGGACACGACGAACCTCAAGCAGACGATGGCCATGCAGATCGCGCCCAACGGCAAGATCCTCATCTGTTGGAGCGAGCGGGAAGAGAGCATGATCTTCCGCATCCACATGACCGTGCTCGAGCCGGACCTCACTGTGAGCGTCCTCGACGCATCCGGCTTCGGCCCGAACGGCGGCCAGTCGGAACCCGACCTGGTCTACACCGAGGACAGCAGCTTCCTTCTGGTGTGGAGCCAGTTTCACTGCTACGTGCAGGAAGTGGGCCTGGACGCACAGCCGATCGGAACCTGGGCGCAGGTCGACGACATCACCGGTCCTTGTGAGAATCCGTGCATCGATCGCGCGCCGGACGGAACGTACGTCGTGGCGTGGAAGGATGCAGACATCAGTGTCCGTCCGCTGGACGAGAATGGGCTTCCCGTGGGTGCGTCATTTCAGTACCTGACCGGAGGAGAGATCTACTGGCTCGACATGAGCTTCACGTTCGGTGACAACTTCTACACCTGTTGGGATGGGGACTCGAATCACGGCGGTTCCATCGACGTGTTCACGCTCGGGTACGCGCGGATCACGACCTCCGTGGATCCATCCGGAGCCGGTGGCGATGCCGGACTCGAGACCTGGACTGCGCCGTCCGTCTTCCGAGACCAAACGGAGATCGCGTATCGATCGCTGGCCGCCGGTTCCGTCTCCGTGGAGGTGTTCGATGGTGCGGGACGAAGCGTGCGGAGGCTCCAAGACGCGGAGTACGTGACGGAAGGCACGCACCGAACGCCATGGGATGGGCGTGACGACTTCGGTCGTTCCGTCCCGACGGGCACGTACTTCTACTCGGTGACCTCTCCCTCGGGCCGGGCCACCGGGCGGGTGGTGCGAGTTCGCTAGCAACTCGGCCTAGGCTTCGTCGACGTTTCCCCTTGCTCCATCTCTCCTCATCGGCTGGAGTAGTTGGTCGTCCGAATCGGCGCCGCGTGATCGTGCGGCGTCGGGTAGTCTCCACGGAGTCGGCTGAGAGTCGCTTCGGAGTCGGACACCGAGGCGGAGGTGGGGAACGTGGCGCACGCGGGGCCTTTGGATGCTGCCTACGCCCGGGTGACGGGTGAGCGCGGGGAGAGAGTCTGTAAGGACATCCCGGAGGACGCGTGCCGGGATGTTCCTTGGAACTTCTTCCTCCAGCTCGCCACGAGCTTTGCGAGCAAACTCGCCGACACGCTCAGCGACACGAAGCTCGTCCTCACCTGGCTCCTCACGATGATCGGCGCGCCCGCGGGGGCGATCTCTGCCCTGGTGCCGATTCGGGAAGCCGGCTCTCTCGTACCGCAGGTCGCGATCAGTGGCTATCTCCGGCGGGCCAGGATCCGGAAGGGGTTCTGGCTCCTCGGTTGCTTGGTGCAAGGAGGCTCTGTCGGTGCGGTCGCTCTCTTGGCCCGCCTACGTCCGGAGCCGAGTACGGGTTGGATCGTCGTCGGCTTGATCGCTCTCTTCGCGGTGGGACGGTCCGTCTGCTCCGTCTCGAGCAAGGATCTCCTCGGGAAGACGGTACCCAAGACGCGTCGGGGCAGGCTGGGCGGTCTCGCGTCTTCGGCAGCCGGAGGGATCACTCTGTTCGTCGGACTCGCGATCGCCCTCCGCGGGAAGGAGTCTCTCTCCCTCAGCCAGCTCTCGATCTTCCTCTGGGTCGCCGCGGGATCGTGGCTCGTCTCTGCTCTACTCATGGGGGGGCTCCGCGAGCTGTCGAGCGACGTGGATCCCAAGTCCGGCGGGTTCGGAGAGACGCTGCGGGACTTCAAGGTCTTGGCCACGGATCGCGACTTCCGCCGCTTCTGCATCGCGCGAGCGCTCCTCGCGAGCACGATCCTCTCCTTTCCGTTCTACGTCGTCTTGGCCAAGGAGGCGACGAGCGGGCGTGTCGCGAGTCTCGGCATTATGCTCGTTGCGACGAACTCGGCCACGGCCCTGAGCGGATTCGCGTGGGGACGACTGGCCGACCATTCGAGCCGGCTCACTCTTTCGATCGCGGGGATTGCGGCGGGGGCGATCGGGTGCGTCACGTTCGTCGTCGCCGGGCTCGGGCTCGGTCCGACGGCGAGTCTCTGGACCTACGGCGCGCTCTTCTTCCTCGTCGGACTGGCGCACACGGGGATCCGTCTCGGGCGGAAGACGTACGTCGTCGACCTGGCGACTGCCGACACGCGATCGCTCTATGTCGCGGTGGGAAACACGCTGATCGGTGGTGTGCTGCTCGTGAGCGGGTCGTTCGGCGCACTCGCTCCGTGGATCGGCGAACGCGGCGTCATCCTGGTGTTCGCGCTACTCGGGATCGCGGGAGGCGTACTCGCGTGGACGCTCCGCGACGTGGAGTCGTAGGAAATGGTAAGCAGTGACGGCGCGGCAGTCGGCACGGGCTACTTCCGACCGAGGCTCCGCCAGAGCGCGACGAGGAAGATCCCGAGCGTTACGCCCATACCGGTGTGGATGAGTCCGTAGACTCCATAGCGGATGGCGTGGGAACCGCCCAGGAACGCCGCGTCGATGACGGCGAAGTCGCGCTCGCCGGCCCGCGCCATGAGGAGGAAGTGATACCCCTTGTAGAGCTGGAGGGCGAGGCTTCCTGCCGCGAACGTCAGGTATCCCTTGGTGAGTGCCGCGAGTCCGATCTTGCCGACGTCCGCTCCGCCGATCTTCTTGGCCATCAGCAGTGCGCCCGCCATCCCGAGCGGAAGGAGCACGCCGAGCATGAAGACGTGTCCATGGACGAGGGCCAGTTGGATCACGGACTCGAGGTGGATACCGGCCGGGGCGACGCTGAACGGCAGCTTCTTCGCGGACTCCTGGAACGAGATCCCCGTGAGCAACGCGACGAACGAGAGGACGATCGAGTAGCGGAGGATCGTCCGGATCGTGGCTTCATAGGTCGCAGATAGCTGGCCCTGGGGCATGTGTCGGCTTGCCTTTCCGCGGTCTCTCTGCCGTGCGGGTCTTCCGCTACTCGGTCTCGAACCGCTTCTCCATCTGAACGATGTGGTCCGAGTATCCTACACGCTCGTAGAGACGACGTGCGTCCGCATTCCGGGCCAACGCCTGGAGCCGGATCCTCGACATGCCGTGGCTCCGCGCATGTGACTCCGCGACTCTGGCGAGCTGTGTCGCCACTCCACGTCCACGGAAGTCGGAGAGCACGATCAAGTCGGAGAGGTAGGCGTACGGTGTCGGATCATCGTCCGGCTCTTCGCTCGGCACCTCGCCGAGTACCGCGACGTAGCCAGCGATCCGGCCCGTGTCGTCTTCGACGGCGACGTAGAACGTGCCTTTCATCCTCTCGCACTGATCGAACAGGTCTTCCAGGTAGGCATCGACCACCAGTTCGCCGGGCGGCATGTGAGGGTCGAGAGCGCGCTCCGCTTCCTGTAGTTCGACGAACGCGCGACGAACGGACGCTCGATCGGTCGCCGCGTCATAAGGTCTGATCGAGAACCCCGAGGACGATTCCACGGATGCCCCCTCCTTGGTCGGGCGGGGCTCAGCTTACTTCCGAACTCGACGGGAAGGGTAGTCCCCGCAACGTCCGGCGCGGCAGTTCGGCACTCCCGACCGGTGCGAGGGCCCGGAGCGATCGTCGGGTGGACGTGCTAGGCTGCCGGTTCCGAACGCCGCGCGTCCGTCCTCGGAACCTCCGACGGGCGGCCGGCTGACGCCCGTTCCAAGCAGCCCGCCCGAACCTGGGGGCGATGGGGGACCGAAAGGAGCATCGATGTCTACACTTCCAGGACGTCCGGCCGCGGACGAGTACCAGTCCTTCTACGCCGGCTACGTCGCCGAAGCGACGGACGACGATGTCGTGACTCTACTCGAGACGCAGATGGGAGAGACTCTGGCGCTCTTCCGGGGTATCGATGAGACCCAGGCACTCCACCGCTACGCAGCTGGCAAGTGGAGCATGAAGGAGGTCCTGGGCCACATCGTGGACGGGGAGAGGGTGTTTGCGTTCCGTGCCTTCTCGTTCGCACGCGGAGAGTCGCAGGAACTGCCCGGATTCGAGGAGGACGACTACGTCGCTGCTGCGAACTCCGACCAACGGACCCTGCCGTCCCTGCTCGATGAGTACGAGTCGGCACGCAGAGCGAGCCTTGCGCTCTTCCGGAGCTTCGGTGCCAAGGAGTGGATGGGTCGCGGGACGGCGAACGGTTCCGAGGTGTCGGTACGTGCCCTGGCGTTCATCATGGCGGGACACGAGGCGCATCATCTCCGGGTCCTGAGAGAGCGCTACCTGGGCTGACGGCCGGGGCTGGCTACTCCCCGCAGCCACATGAGTCGTCGTGCTTCGGCTCCCCGACGATCGGAATGCTCGGGTCGTTCATGAGTTCGCTGAGATCGATCAGCTCCATGCCGAGCTCCTTCGCCACCTCGAGCGAGCGCGTGTCCCGGTAGAACTCCCCGTAGTAGATCCGCTTGATCGACGAATTCGCGATGAGCCGGAAGCAGTTCCAGCACGGACTGGCGGTGGTGTAGATGTCCGCGTTCTCGATCCGGACTCCGTTCCGCGCGGCCTGACAGATCGCGTTCGCCTCGGCGTGCACCGTGCGCACGCAGTGGCCATCCTCGATGAGGTGCCCCGCCTCCGTGCAGTGGGCGAGTCCGCGGATCGAACCGTTGTAGCCGGTCGAGAGGATCGTCTTGTCCCGGACGATGACGGCGCCGACGTGCTTCCGGTCGCAGGTAGCGCGGGTCGCGACCTGGCGCGCGATGTTCATGAAGTACTCGTGCCAGGATACTCGCTTGTCGTTCGGGTGCTCTTGCGATGACACGTGGAATCCTCCGTAGTCTTGTGTCTCGTCCCGCTTCTACAAACCGGCCAGGATGTTCTTGATCCGCTCGGTACTCGGGTGGGTCGGGTGCATCCGGACGAACGCCTCCAGTACGGCTTTCGTCGAGGCGTTGTCGCCCATCCGCTGGCAAACCTGACCGAGCATCAGGAGCGCCTCCGGGTTCTGGTCGTCCACCACGAGAATCTGTTCGAGCACGCGCCGCGCGTTCATGAACTCGTCCAGCTGGAAATAGACGCGCGCGAGCTCCATCAAGGTCGGGATGTTGTTCGTGTCGGCGAGCACTGCGAGTTGGTAGAAGGGCAATGCCTCCCGGAGCCGCCCAGCACGGACGAGCTGCAGGCCTCGAAAGAAGTTCGCGCGCCCGTGTTGCGGGTCGATGGCGAGTGCGCGTTCGTAGGCTCGCTCCGCTTCCGCAGTGTTGCCGAGTTGGTCCTGCGTCACGCCGTAGGTCTGCCAGAGGTCGGCGTCGTCTTCGAGAGTGTGGAGCACCGCCTGGAGTTCGGCCGAAGCTTCGGGGAGACGACCCAGCGCCGAGAGGGCACGAGCCCTCGCCGCGTGAGCCTCGATCTTCTCGGGATCGAGGGACAGTGCACGTTCCGCCCACTCGAGCGCTTTGGCTGGGTCTCCAGTCTGGAGACTGGAAAGAGAGATTCGGACCGCGGCCTGCGCCTGCTGTAGGTGGTTCCAATCCTTTACCGCGTCTTTGGGGTCCGGGAGCCCGATCTCCCATCCCGGAGCGAGCGTCCGGTCGTCACTCGTCGGGCTGCCAACGTAGCCCAGGCTGGCCAAGCGTTCCAATGTCGCCGCGTCGGGCGCGTCGACGCGTGCATCGAGTCGGTAAGCGGACTCGCGCGCTAGGTGCAACTGCAGGGCGCGCTCCATCCTCGCTTCCTGATCCGGCGCCTGGCCGACCAGGTTTCTCGTCTCCCCTGGGTCGACCGACAGGTCGTAGAGCTCGGAGCGGGGCGCCTTGACGTACTTCCAGCTTCCGTCGCGCCAGCCGATCTCCTCGCTCCACCGGTGCGCGAACCGCATGTAATACGTCTCGAGGTACGCGGGCCGGTCGCCCAGGCGAACGCGGGTTGCGTTCTCGCCTCCCTGGCCGACGGTCTTCAGGTTCGTGTCGCCACCGGCGTCCTTCAGTCCCGCTGTGATCTCGGCCATCAGGTCCACTCCTTCGAAGGAAGGGGGAGCGGGGACACCGCAGAGCGAGAGGAGTGTGGGCCCGACGTCGACCAGCCGAGCGAGTCCCTCGGCGCGACAGTGGGGGACGCCGGGTCCATTCAGGATCCAAGGTACCCGCATCGTCGTCTCGTAGAGGAAGACGCCGTGTCCGACTTCGTCGTGTTCCTGGAACGCTTCGCCGTGGTCGGCCACGATCGAGATGATGGTGTTCTCGAGCTGCCCTTGCTCGCGCACCGCGGAAAGCAGCTCCCGGATCATGACGTCGGTCGACGCGACCTCGGCGACGTACGGGTTGTCCGGATACATCTCGAGCAGCTTCGGCACCGGGTCGTACGGCTCGTGAGGATCGTAGAGGTGCAGCGTGACGAAGAACGGCTTCGACTTGTCCCGCG
This sequence comes from Candidatus Eiseniibacteriota bacterium, assembly GCA_020633975.1. Taxonomy (GTDB): domain Bacteria; phylum Eisenbacteria; class RBG-16-71-46; order CAIMUX01; family CAIMUX01; genus JACKCR01. The sequence goes on from JACKCR010000006.1 coordinate 165,188, forward strand.
TCTCCTCGAGCCATGCGATGGCGGCCCGGCTGGTTTCGGCGCCTCGGCGCTGGATGCCCTGCAGCCCGGACTGCACCGCCTGGAACTGCGCCTGGTAGACGGGATAGGTGCCGGAGAGGTCGTCGTCGAAGTGCCCGTAGCCCTGGCCGATTCCGGTGTCCGCGCGGAGCGGCACGGCGGAGACGAACCCAGCGCTCTCGTAGCCCGCTTCTGCCAGGACCTCGGCCAGCGTGACGGCGTCGGGAGAGAGCGCGAAGCCGGAGTGTCCCTTGATGCCGTGGAGATCCGGCCCGAGCGAGGTGAGGATCGTGGCGATCGAGCCGAGCGTGAACGGGTTGTGGGCCGTCACGGACTCGAACACGACCCCGCGCCCGGCGAGTTCATCCACGGTGGGCATGACGGCTCGTCCGCCGTAGGGACTCATGACGTCGGCCCGGGTGGTGTCGAGGATCACGAGGACGACGTTGGGCGGAGACTTCTTCCCGCACCCGGCCGAGCCGATCAGGGCAGCGGCGCCGATGGCGAGCCCGGCAAGCGTGAGGAGGAGCCGCGGAGCGCCGGTGAGTCGGCGGCGGGGCGACGGCAAGCTGGTGTCGATTCGGAGCATGCCGGGGAGTGTAGCAGCCACGGAGATTTCGCGGACGCGGGTTGCAGGTTGGGGAGCGGAGCACCGATCATAGAGTCTATGGTGTTGGCTTCCTCGAAGAACGGGCCGCTCTCCGGGACAGGACGGCGGGCGACGGCCGTGCTGGCGGCCCTGGTCCTCGCTATGGTGGGGATCGGGGCGTGGGGCATCCTCGGAGCGCGGTCGGAAGCGCGGAGGGAACTCGGCCGCGAGTTCCAGCTGGAGACCGAGGCGCGGGCCCGGGCGGTAGAGGCTACCTTGGCCTCGCTTCGAGGGGACTTCCTCTTTCTCACCCAGGCCCCACCGCTCCGGGACTTCGCAGTGTTGGCGCGCGATCCCGATCCGCAGAAGCGTCGTTGGTCCCGGATCGACAACGAGGCCTCGCTCCTCCTCTTCCTCGAGGCACATCCCGAGGTCGAGCGGTTGACGGTAGCGAGAGGAGACTCCGCAGAGCTCGTGGTCGGGAGGCGGGACGGTGTTCCGACCCTCATGTCGCCGTCCCGGACAGAGCCGTACGAGACCTCGGATCGCGAGCGGATCCATGGAACCTGGCCGATCGACGAGACGACCACGCTCGTCACCGACGTCTCGGTGGCCGGGCTCCTTCACCTCGCCGTTCCGTCTGCGTCGGGAGCGCTCCGATTGGAAGCGTTGCGAGCGGACGAGCACCGCACTGGCGTTGGAACGCAGACGACGGTCGAGGGCACCACGACCGGCGACCGTGGCGATGAGGCCGTCCGTGTCCAGGCGGTCGAGACTGCGTCCCCTCCCGAAGGTGGTCCAAAGCAATCCGTGCCGTCCGAGTACAGTGCCGACGTGAGCGCAGCCAACTGGACTCCGCCCCTCGCATTCCGGCTCTACTACGGGGACCCCAACGCGACGCGCTTCGATCGACTCTTCCGGATCATCGGCCGTTTCCGGACCACCTATGCCCTTCTCCTCATGCTCGCTGCGCTCTCGCTCGTCTTCGGCTTCCTCGCGTTCCGCGAAGCAAGGCGGGGAGCCGTGCTGGAAGCGCACCGGCGACACGAGGCACGGATCCACGATCTCGAGCGACAGGTCTTCCACAACGAGCGACTTGCGAGCGTGGGGCGGTTGGCGGCGGGAATGGCGCATGAGATCAACAACCCGCTGGAAGGGATCTCGAGCTATCTATCGCTCCTGGGAGACGAACTCGACGGCGGCGATCCCGAACGTGCGAAGCAGTTCCTCGCCCGCTCTCGAGAAGGGCTCGGGCGCGTCGCCTCCGTGACGCGACAAGTGCTCACCTACTCCGACCCGGGTCACGCCCCGCTCCAGACCGTGGACCTCCGTGCATCGATGGAGGAGACGATCCGCTTCCTCGAAGCCCGTCCACTGCCGGGGGCGAGCAACATCCAGGTCGAACAACCCGACACGCCGCTCGAGGTGCAAGGGAACGCGGTCACGCTTGGGCAGCTTTTCCTCAACCTCCTCCTCAACGCGGTCGAGGCGACCGCCTCACGCGAGAACGCCGGGGATGGGAGGTGGGAACCGATCCGAGTGACGCTCGAAGGGGACCGTGACGACGCAGTCGTGGCCGTGCGGGACCCTGGACCTGGGATCGACCCGGCGCACTTGGACAAGTTGTTCGAGCCGTTCTTCTCCGGCAAGGGGTCGACAGGGCTCGGTCTCTCCGTCTGCTACGGAATCGTGCGCGACCACGGTGGAGAGATCACGGCGCGGAATCACGAAGACGGAGGCGCGGTCTTTACTGTGCGGCTGCCGATGGAGAGGGCCAAAGTGTGACGAACGCAGAGGGACAAAAGGAGCCCGCGTGAAAGGGACGATTCTCCTCGTAGACGACGAAGCCTACGTCCGCGACGCACTGGCCGCGGTGCTCGAACGTCGCGACTTCGTCGTGCGGACGGGCGCATCGGCCGAGGATGCACTGGCGGATCACGCACTCGACGGGGTCGACGTCGTCATTACCGATCTCAAGATGCCGGGGATGGACGGGCTCGAACTCCTCGAGGAGCTCACCACGCGCGCTCCCAACACACCCGTGATCATCATCACCGGGCACGGCAGCGTCGTCTCGGCGGTCGAGTGTCTCAAGGCGGGCGCCTTCGACTTCGTGCAGAAGCCGATGGAGCCCGGGGCTCTTGCTCTCCTTGCGGAGCGAGCCGTCGCGGAGTCCGCGATGAGGCGGGAGCTGGCCTACCATCGGTCGCTACAGGCGCGCACGCCCGCAGGCGGCGAGGTGGACGAGCCGGTCGGAGCGAGTGCGGCTTGGAAGCGCGTCGTCGAGATGGCGACGCGGGTCGCGCCCGCAGATACGAGCGTCCTCCTCGTCGGTGAATCCGGCACCGGGAAGGAAGAGCTGGCCAAGCTGATCCATCGGCGATCGACTCGCGCGAAGCGGCCGTTCGTTCCCGTCAACTGTGGCGCCATTCCGGATGAACTCTTCGAGAGCGAGTTCTTCGGGCACAAGCGGGGCTCCTTTCCGGGGGCGACCGAGGATCGCGATGGAAGGTTCCGTGTCGCCCACGAAGGCACGCTCTTCCTCGACGAAGTGTGCTGCCTCCCCGAACCGTCGCAGGCGAAGGTGCTTCGTGTACTCCAGGACGGTGTCTTCGAACGGATGGGGGAGACGCGCCCGACGGTCGTCGACGTGCGTCTCGTCGCGGCGACCAACTCTGACCTCGAGTCCGAGGTGAAGGCAGGCCGGTTTCGGAAGGACCTCTACTACCGGATCGCGGTGCTCGTGATCGAAGTCCCTCCGCTCCGCGAACGGGTGGAGGATGTCGATCTCCTCGCGAGCCGGTTTCTCGAGCGGTTCGCAGCCAAGTTCGGCAAGGCGTTCCGCGGGATCGATCCGTCGGCATTGAATCTCCTCCGCGCCTATCCTTGGCCCGGTAACGTTCGCGAGCTGAGGAACGTGATGGAGAGAGCGGTCATCCTGGAAACCGGGAATGTGATCAGTCCGAAGAGTCTGCCTACGAACCTGGTCGAGACAGGGCGAGAGATCGTCATCGAGCAAGAAGACCTCAATCTGCGTGACGGCCTCAAGCGGAGGGAACGTCAGCTTCTGGAAGCCGCGTTGGAGCGTGCCGGTGGCGTGCGGCGCGAAGCAGCGCGGCTCCTCGGAATCGACGAGCGGAACCTCTCGTACTTCCTCAAGAAGCACGACTGGGGCGAGGGGGAAGGCTCTTGAACTCGGATGCGCTCAGACGTTGGATTGCGGCAGGAAACCTCGCAAACTGCGCGCGACCCTCGTTCGCGAACGGTCGCCTCGCGGCGCAAGCGCGAGCCTCGGTGCGCGAGGCAGTCGCCGCCGTCGTCTTCGTGCCGTTCCTCGTAGCGGCGCTGGCCGGATGCGAAGCTCGCGACGACGAAGTGCCGGAGTCGCCTGCGGAGGAAGCTCGCCTCCACTGTTCGTTCGTCGACATCACGACTGGGTCCGGGATCGACTACGTCCATATGAACTCCGCGTCTCCGGAACGGCTCTTGCCGGAAACGATGGGGGCAGGCGCTGCGTTCTTCGACTACGACCGGGACGGCCTCCCGGATCTCTACCTCGTCGGCGGTGGGGTGATCCCTGGCGCCTCGCCGCGCGGAGATGCATCGGGCTCTGACTCGGGGGCCGGCGCTCAGGAATCGGCACGACGCAACGAACGGTCCACCGGTGCGCTCTACCGAAACCTCGGTGGGGGGCGTTTCGAAGACGTCACCCAGGCGAGCGGCCTCGCACACTCCTTCTATGGAATGGGCGCCGCGGTCGGCGACATCGACGGGGACGGCTGGCTCGACCTCATCGTCACCGCACTCGGGAAGGATCACCTCTACCGCAATCGCGGCGACGGCACATTCGAAGACGTGTCCGCGAAGTGGGGACTCCCCGACACCGGATTCACGACCAGTGCTGCGTTCGTCGACTACGATCGCGACGGCCGTCTCGACCTCTTCCTCTGTCGCTATGTCGAGTGGAGCCCGGAGAGTGACATCGAGTGCCGTCCGGACGGGATCCACCGGATCTACTGCACGCCCGAAGCGTATCCTGCCACCTCGAATCTCCTCTTCCGGAACACGGGAGACGGATTCGAAGACGTGAGTCACCGATCCGGCATCGACTCCGCACTCGGAAAGGCACTCGGCGTCGTCCCGATCGATCATGACGGAGACGGCTGGGCGGATCTCGTCGTGGCGAACGACACGGTGCGGAACTTCCTCTTCCGCAACCGAGGAGACGGCACGTTCGAGGAGATCGGTGCGATTGTCGGGATCGCGTACAGCGAGAGCGGCGCTCCTCGGGGTGGCATGGGAATCGATGCGGGGGATCTCGACGAGGACGGCTACACCGACGTCGTCGTGACGAACTTCACGCACGAAATGGTCGCGCTCTTCCGCGGAAGCAGCACCGGACGGTACCTGGACGACGCGCCTCATCTCGGACTGGGTTTCCCGACGCTTCTCACCCTCGGCTTCGGAGTGCTCGTCGAGGACTTCGATCTGGACGGTGCACTCGACGTCCTGATCGCGAACGGTCACATCGAACCCGACATCGCCGAGATCCAACGTGGGCAGAGCTACGCGCAGAAGCCACAGCTCTTCTATGGCGACGGAGACGGACACCTCACCCCGGACGAAGGAACAGACACGTTCCCAGAGCCACTGGTCGGACGAGGACTCGCCGCGGCGGACATCGACGCGGACGGAGATCTCGACGTCCTCTTTACGCAGAACGGCCGCGGGGTTCGGCTCTACCGGAACGATTCGCCTCCGCATCACTGGCTGCGCGTCGGCCTCGTCAGCTCCGACACCGCCGCACCTGTGGCCACGTACGGGGCCACGGTGGAGGTGACGGCGGGCGGAGAGGCGTCGCGAAAGGCGTTGGTCTCGGGTCGATCGTATCTATCCGCGAGCGAGCCGGTGCTCACGTTCGGACTCGGTGCTGACGCGACCCTCGATAGCGTCGTCGTCGTCTGGCCTGACGGTACCCGGACCCGCGCAGACGGCGCGTCCGTCGACCGCGTCCTCGTCGTAGACCGCGTCGTCTCCGCCCAAGAGGCCGACCGTTAGCCGCTCAGCCCGCAGCACAAGCGAGAACACGCCTCCCTAGCGAGTTCGCGTTGCTACGCCCGTCTCACTCGCCGTGCGTCGCACTCGCCGCATGTCAGCGAACCGTCACCGCGTGGGTCGAAGTGGCGATGTCCGATTGGAGACGGAGGAAGATCCGTCCACTCGGCAGTCGGGTTCCGAACGCTTCCTCGAGATCGAGCGGGACTCGGTTCTGTCCCGACCTGCCGCTGAGCGCCAATTGGCCGATCCGTCGACCGGCCGGAGTGAAGCCGTCGATCACGACCGTTCCCGGGCGCGGAAGTTGGAACTCCAAGACGAGGTGTCCGTCCGACACCGTCGGATAGGCGTGGAACTCGAGGGGATCGACGCCAGGGGGCGTGTCGCCACCGGGGGAGCTGTCGTCTCCGGGAGATCCATGGCCGACGGGAGAGCTGCCGCCGCCCGAGTCGTCGGGGATCCCACTCACACTCTGGAAGCCGATCTGTCCGCGAATCTCTCCGAACAGGTACTGCTCGGTGTGTACGTTCAGGTAGTAGTCCCCGTTCTCCATCGTCGCGATCTGGGCCGGGGTCGTGGCGAAGTCACGGACGACACGTCCGTCGAACGCTCCGAGGTCGAAGCGGATCGGACCGTCGACGCCCGGCGGCGCTTCGTGGATGTGACAGCCGATGACGGGCGAGGTGAGTCCGTGCGTTTCGAGGTCCACGTGGATGCGGGAACCATCCGGCCAAGCATAGACCTGTGCGAATCCGACACCGTCCGACTCGACCGGGTTCACGCACTGCGATGGGTCGAGCGGGGCCTCGAACACACCCGCGTCGACTACCGACACCTGTCCGCGGATCTCACCGACGGGATAGGGCGTGGTGTGGATGGCGAGGTAGATGTTCCCGTCCCGCATCGGCCCGATCAGGGTCGGTTGGACGGGAATGTCGACTGCGAGTGAGTCCTCGAAGATCCCGAGGTTCGCGAGCATCGGTCCGTTCGATCCGGGTGCCCCGAGATGGAGGTGACACCCGATCATCTCGTTGACCAGGTTCTCCACCTTCACTTGGACGTGGAGCTGGTCCTCTCCGGAAGTGAGGTAGGCCCGCATCTTCGCCGTGGCGTCGGACTCGACGGGAGGAACCATCTGCGTTCCGTCCGCGTCTGCTTCGAAGACGCGTGGCTCGAGTCCGCCGGTCACGAGGACGGTGCCTCTCATGTCCTGGAACTCGCAATGAGGGACGCAGAAGTACTCGATCAGCCCCGGATCGTCGAAGACGTACCGGAACGTCGGATGTGTGCCGTCGAGGAACGCGTGGAAGAGCGGGTCATCGACCGTACAGTCTTCTCCCTCTGTCACCGTGTGGGTCCCGAAGTCCCAGATCCATTGCACGGTGTCTCCCGGCGCGATCGTGATGTCGCGCGGGATGAACTCGAACGTCGTTCCGATCACGTCGTGCCGTTCGGCTGCGCGAGCGACAGGAGCCACGCACATCGCGAGGAGCACGAGCAGCATCACCATCGAGGCGCGAGACCCGTTCCGGTCGGCGCGACATCTCGTCTCCCGTTCGGAAAATGGGGACGACTCGAGACCGGGCGGGTCGAATGGAATCTTGTTCGTCATCGGGTGGTCCTCCACGTCATTCAACCGGGTTCGAGGGCCGCGAACGGGCCGCCTCCCAACCAAGGCGCGGCCTGTCAGTGGTCTCCCAGGGCGATGAGATTGCTCAAGAGCCGGTAAGCGCCCGGAACCGCGGCCGGGAGCTGCCTGAACAGGCCGACTCCGATGTAGACCCAGTGTCCCTTGCCCACCTTTGCGTCGACGAGGGCTCCGCCTTTCGGTCCGGCGTTGTAGGGCCATGGGTCTTCCAGAGTCAGCAGGTCGAGATAGCGGTCGTCGGCGAAGTCGAGGAAATACAACCCACGTTCCTGAACCCATCCGTCCCAGTCTTCCGCTCCGATCTCGTTCGGATGGTGGAAGACGGGGTGCTTCGGGTAGTTCACCTTCACCGGGGAGTCCTCCACGGTGACACGGCGGCGACCGACCAGCGTCCCGGGGTAGGGGGCGAAGGGGCTCGACTCGGTTTCGCCGGCGTTGAACTCGAACTTGTTGTATTGGGTGAGCAACACGCCACCCTCCTCCACCCAGCGCATCAGTCTGGGTTGGGCGGCGGCGAGGTCGTCACGCACCTTGTACGCGCGGACCCCGGTGACGATGACGTCGAACTGATCGAGGTCGCCTTGAAGAAGCGCAGACTCGTCGAGGCGCGTGACTTCGTACCCGAGCGCTTCGATGGCGGACGCCGTCTGGTCACCCGATCCGTCGACGAACCCGATCCGGAGCCCGGGCACGACCTGCAGGTCCACCGGGACGAGCTTCGCGGTGGCGGGCGTCATGAGTGCCGTCGGGCGCACGTGGTCGTACTCGACTCGCTGATACCCTTCCGAACTCACCGCGCCGGAGTCCAGATGCCGTGCGCTGGCCCGAACCGTGAGGGCCCCCCGCTCACCGTCTGCCTCGCCGCCCGCCGTTGGATTCCTCGAGCCCTTGCCATCAGAAGTCCGACCGGTGGCCGGCGCGAAGGAGGTGAGCAGGAACGTGACCGGAACCTCGATCTCCGGTCGCAGATCGACCGTCTCGTGATCAGGGTTCGCAGTCCAACCGTCCGGCAGCTCGAGGCGCACGTCCACCTTGCCGCCGTGGAGAGAGGAGACGAGCCAGGTGCATTCGGTTGCTTGGCCGCCGAGCACCGGAACCCGCTCCGTGAACGCGCGCACGCTCGGCTCCGGCACGATGTGCATGTCGGCGAAGACGAGGCGAGGGTGATCCGGGTCGACCTCTTGGTGGAGGACACGAAGCGGTGCGAGTTCGACTCGAGTCGAGTCCAGGACGAGAGCGGGCTCTACGAAGAACGCGGACCAGTGGGGCGACCCGAAGCTGCCCACCGGATCGTCGATTCCCTGTCCTGGACGAGGAACGGGAGTGGGAAGCGTCGATGCCGCCATCGACGGGATCTGGAGCGCGAACTCCACTTCGGAAGGCACGTCCGGACGCAGGTCGACGGTGTGAGGAGCGATGTTCCACGCCGTGGGGAGGAATTCGAGGTGGGCGGGACGAGTTCCGGCGGATCTCACCTGGAACGTGACGCTGTCGCCCGCCGCGAGGTAGCGGCGGTCGCCCCGCGCGTGAATCGTGAGTCCGTGCGCGGCGGCGATGGCGGAGGCGACCCGCTCTCGCAAGTTCTCGCGATCGCGTCGCGCGTCGGCATCGGAGGACGATCGGGACGTCTCGGGGGAGTGCGTGTCGACCGCGGTCTCACCGAGACTGCCGGCGTCGAGGATGCGGTAGAGTGCGAGCAGTTCGTCGATCCCGGCGTCGTCATCGCCGCGAGCGAACGCTGCCCGGATGCGGGACGCGAGCGCAGGAAGGGATCCCTCGATGTCCCCGCTCTGTCCTGAGTCTGTCGCTTCGGAACCCAGGAACATCACTCGCGTCTCGCGCTGCTGCCGGCCCGTCAAGGATGCATCGGTGGCGCCGCCGAGCGTCGTTCCCGCCGGCACCTCTCTCCACTTGGACCGATCCTCCGCGAGCGGCGCGTGGAGCTGCGCCATCCCCTGGCACTGGTGAGACTGCCGCGCGCGGAGCCCGAACTCCTCGTAGGTTGCACCCAGCACCGCATCGTAGATGCCGAGATCGACGTCGACGTCGACCGGGCCGCCGTCGTCGACCCAGAGCTGCTGGTAGAGGTGCTCCGTGACGTGGGGCGTGCCGAGCTCCCTCCACTCCGTGGTCGCTGCGATCTCGCGCGCGCGGGCGGCGAGCCTGGCACTCGCCTGGTGATGCTGCCCGCCGCCGTCCCCAAAGGACTGCATCGTCAGGATGACGTCCGGGCGGTAGTCGCGGATCTCCTTCACGATGTCGCGCAAGATCGCGTCCTCGTTCCAGAGCGCGAAGGTCTCTTCGGGCGAGAAGGAGTAACCGAACTCGAAGGCGCGACTGAATCGTTGCTCGTTGCCGAGCCATTCCGCGCTTCCCTCCAGCTCACGAGAACGGAGCACGCCGAGTGCGTCGAAGAGCTCGGTGCCGATCTCGTTCTGTCCGCCTTCTCCCCTCGTCAAAGTGAGCAGCCGGACGTCGATTCCTTCGCCGTAATGGAGACGAGCAAGGAGTCCAGAATCCTCGTCGTCGGGATGGGCGGTCACGTACAGAATGCGCGTGCTGGACTCGAGGTTCCGGAGCGCGAGTTCGAGCTGTCTTCCTGGATCGACGGGTGGACCGAGAGGCTGGGCGTGCGCCGTCGAGCAGGCGGGCTGGATCAGACCGAAGCTCGCCGCCGACAACGCGAGCGTGGCGAAGACGGCCACGGCGACGTTTCGTCCTGCCGTCCGCGCCGCAGGACGAAACCCGGAGACGAGGACGCTTGCGAGTTCTCGTATGTTCAGTTCCGAATGGAAGAGGGAGACGAGGTAGAACATGTCGTGAGGGACCTCCTAGCCTGGTATTGTCCCCTTCACGTCCGTTGCGATCCACCTTCGAGGAAAGAAACCGATCGGTCTCATTGCCGCTGCCCGTGCAACGTGCGAGCTGGCGCGACCGACCAGAACGATCAAGTAGTTCCTCGAGGCCGACGAGGCGGACGATGCCTACGAGCCCTACGAGAACGATCGAGCGGCGAGACCGACGACACCGAAGAGGAGAGGCGCGACAAGTTGCACTGGCTCGACTGGATCCTCTTCGTCGGTTTCCTCGCCTACATCGTCTGGGACGGGATCCGCAAGTCCGGTTCTCAGCACGGGTCCGAGGACTACTTCATGGCGGGTCGGTCCGTCCCGTGGTGGGCGGCGGGCCTCTCCATCATGGCGACCCAAGCCTCCGCCATCACCATGATCGGGACGACGGGGCAGGGTTGGTCGGACGGACTCCGTTTCGTCCAGTTCTACTTCGCTCTGCCGATCGCCATGATCCTGATCGCGATCTGGGTCGTTCCCGTCTACCACCGGCTCCGCGTTCACACGCCCTACGAGTATCTCGGGCACCGGTTCGACGAGAAGACCCGCGTTCTCTCCGCTCTCCTCTTCCTCGTCCTTCGCTGCGCCTCGGTGGGGTTCGTGATCTACACACCGTCGCTGGTGCTTTCGCGCGTCTTCCACCTTCCGATCTCGCTCACCATCCTCGCCATGGGTGGAGTCGCAGTCGTCTATACGAGCCTCGGTGGGCTCAGCGCAGTCATTTCGACGGACGTGAAGCAGATGACGGTGATGACGCTCGGACTGATCGTCGCCGTCTTCGTCGCGGGGAGAGAGGTGTCAGGCCTGGTCGGGTGGGAGGGCGCGTACCACATTGCGGAGTCCGCTGGACGGCTTCACGCTGTCGACTGGAGCTGGAACCCGACCGAGAAGTACACGGTCTGGAGCAGTCTCATCGGCGGCCTCTTCCTCTTCCTCTCGTACTTCGGGACGGACCAAAGTCAGGCGCAACGGCTCCTCGCCTCACGTTCCGTCCGAGACGCGCGTGGCGCGCTTCTCCTCAACGCGGTGTTCAAGGTCCCGTTCCAGTTTCTCGTTCTCTCCCTGGGCGTGCTCCTCTTCGTCTTCTATTCCGTCCAGGGAGCACCGATCGGGTTCGAGCCGAGTGCGCAGGACCCGAACAGCGTTCCGGCGCAGGCGAAGACGGAGTACGCGCAGATCGAGCAGGAGTACGCGTCCGTGCAGGAGCGGCTCGCTACTCGCGCGCACCGTCTCGCAGACACTGGCACCGCGAGTGCCGGGGATGTCGACGCCCTTCAGGCGGAGTTTCTCGAGACGCTGAAGGAGTCCGAGTCCCTTCGGGAAGAGGCGCGACGTCTTCGTGGTGGGCCGAAGGATACGAACTACGTCTTCCTCGACTTCATCCTCACCCAGCTTCCGATGGGGATCGTCGGACTGCTCCTCGCTGCGATCTTCGCCGCGGCCCTTTCCAGCATCGACTCGGAGATCAACTCGATGGCGACCGTCGCGGTGGTCGACCTCTTCGCACGCAACCGGATCCGGAGGGCGACGGAGAGAGGCGAGTCGATCCTCGAAGGGCGAGACCTCCTGACGAGTTCGCGCGTCGCGACCGTCCTGATCGGCGCCTTCGCGACCGCCTTTGCGCTCTACGTCGACGTCGTGGGCTCTCTCGTCGAAGTGGTGAACAAGTTCGGCTCCTACATCTACGGATCGCTTCTCGGCGCGTTCCTTCTCGCCTTTCTCGTGAAGCGTGCGAACGGGACGGGGGCGTTCGTAGGAATCCTGGTCGGGATGGTCGTGGTCGTGGCCGCCGCGCAGACTGGACTGGCGTTCCTCTACCTCAACACCCTAGGGACGGTCGTCGTGCTGCTGGTGGGGACGGTGGTCTCGTTGGCAGCGCCGAATCGAGTCTAGAGTTGGGGCTCTCCTAGGCGGCGCTTTCGTCGGCTCCGTGGCCGGGGCCGGACGACGAAGGAAGGTATGTCGCGAGCGCTTGGCCCAGCACTTCCGATTGCACCGGCTTCGGAATGAACCCGTTCATGCCCGAACGGCTACACCGCTCCCGGTCTTCGGGTAGAACGGCTGCGGTCATTGCGAGGATCGGAATGTCCGGGTTCCGGACACCATCTCGACCCGCGCGGATGGCGCGTGTGGCCTCGATGCCATCCATTTCCGGCATGTGCACGTCCATGAGGACGAGGTCGAAGTCTCCCGAAGCAAGGGCTGCGACGGCCTCGCGTCCGTTGTTTGCGGTGGTGGTGACGTGTCCCATCCGTTTCAGGAGCCGCACGGCGACGATCTGGTTCACCCGGTTGTCTTCGGCGAGGAGGATGCGAAGTCCGTCGGAGTCGGGCCTTTCAGCTGAGGCGACCATCGCCTGAACCTCCGCGCGCGGCGGGCGGAGAGCCGAGGGATCCGTCCGCCTGGACGCCACGCTGCGAGCGAGCGCTCTCTCCAGGACCGGGAATCGGACCGGCTTGGGAACGGTGGCCACGAACCCGAGCTCCCGCATCTGGACCGAGTCCACATGTTCGCTCACCGAGCTGAGCAGGATCTTCTGAGGATCACCCCACTCTGGATGTGCAGAGACGCGGGATGCGACCTCGAGGCCATCCATGTCCGGCATCATCATGTCCAGGATGAGGAGTGTGTACGGCTTCCCTTCGGAAGCCGCGGCTTCGAGCATCCGAAGCGCACTCGGCCCGTCCACCGCAACCTCGAGTTCGGCGCCGAGGCGGCGGAACCACTCGCAGAGGATCGTACGGTGGGTCGCGTTGTCATCGGCACAGAGGATCCTCTCCGTTGCGAGGACGTTCGGCGCGAGTTGGACGCGGTCGGACTCCTCGAGGATGGGGAACGAGACCGTGAACCAGAAGGTGGAGCCATGTCCGGCCACGCTCTGGACGCCGATCTCGCCGTTCATGAGGCTCACGATCTGCCTACTGATCGCGAGCCCCAGTCCTGTTCCGCCGAACCGTCGGGTCACGGAACTGTCCGCCTGGCTGAAGCTCCGGAACAGCTTCTCGAGCGTGCCTTCTGGGATCCCGATGCCGGTGTCACGTACTTCGAATCGAAGAGCCGCGTGTCCGTCCTGAACATCGATCGCGCGTGCGTGGATCGTCACCTCGCCGGATTCGGTGAACTTCACCGCGTTGTTGGCGAGGTTGATGAGCACCTGGCGCAGCCGGCCCGCATCGCCCTCGAGATGGAGGGGGACGTCCTCCTCGATCTCGATGATCAGGTCGAGCCCCTTCCGGTGCGCGGAGAATGCGATCACGTCTCCGACGTCGTAGAGTGCGGTGTCGAGCTCGAACGGGATCGATTCGAGGTCGAGACGGCCGGCCTCCATCTTCGAGTAGTCGAGGATGTCGTTGAGGATGGTGAGAAGGTTCTCGGCGCTGCTGCGGATGATGCCGAGGGACTCCCTTTGCGATGCGTCGAGATGGGTGTCCTCGAGGAGGGATGCCATGCCGAGGATACCGTTCATCGGCGTGCGGATCTCGTGGCTCATGTTCGCGAGGAACTCGCTCTTCGCCCTGGCCGCGGCTTCCGCTGCCTCCTTGGCGACACGTAGGGCGCCGTTCGACTCCTCGAGCTCGGCCGTTCGCTCTCGAACGCGCTCTTCGAGCTCGTGATTTCGCCGGCGCATCGCTTCCGTGCGGAGCCGGAAGGTGAGGCTCGTGGCGAGGAGAACGCCGAGGATCGCGAGCGCCCGGAACCACATGGTCTGCCAGAAGGGGGGCGTGACCTCGATCGAGAGGAGGGACTCGGGTTCGGACCAAACGCCGTCGGGGTTGGCGGCCTTCGCCCGGAAGACGTAGGAGCCGGCCGGGAGATTCGTGTAGGTCACGTAGCGACGTCCGCCGATGTAGCTCCAGTCCGGGTCGAACCCTTCGAGCATGTAGGCGATCTGGTTCGCTTCCGGAGCCGCGAAATGGAGGGCTGCGAGTTCGAGGGTGAAGACACGGTCCCTGTAGGTGAGATCGAGTGCATCGAGAGATTCGATCGTCCTCGGCAGCAACACCCGACCGTCTTCTGTTTCCTGCCCGACTCCCAGCGGCGCGTTGAAGAGTTGGAAGTTCGTGAGCGCGACTTCCGGCGGGATCGGATTGTCGTGGATGGCGAGGGGATCGAACGAGACGTATCCCTGGTCACCGCCCAGGAAGATTCTGCCATCCAATGCCACGTACTTGGGTGCGACGTAGAAGAGCTCGGTGGCGAGACCGTCGTCCCTTCCATAGCGATGGACGTCCAAGGTGGGACGAACGCATCCGTCCGGTTTGGAGGCGCGGATCCGGTTGAGTCCTGAGCTCGTCGACGCCCAGATCGCGCCGCTGGAGTCGGGGAGGAGACCCGCGATGGAGTCGAAGCTGAGGCCGTCCTCCTTCGTGTAAGTCTCCACGCAGATCCGCTGCGAGGATTCGTCGAACCAGCGGCAGCGGAGTCCACGGTCCGTACCGATCCAGAGTCTGCCGTAGGTGTCGACGTGGAGCGTGTAGACAGCCTCGGCGTCTCTGTCCGGAAGGACGACTCGCTCGATGACGCCGGAGGCCCGGTCGAGTCGTTGGAGTCCGCCGCCTTCGGTGCCGAGCCAGAGGTAGTCGCCGTCTTCGGCGATGGCCCGCACGTTGACGGCGACGCCATCCGCCTTCACGGTCTTCCAGACCTCGAGTGCGCCGGCCTCTCGATCGTATCGCTCGATGCCTTCGCCCGTTCCGAACCAGAGCGTCCCTGCTCGATCCTGCAGCGACGTGTAGATGTCCCGCGACGGCTCTACCTCGGGGTCGACTCCCCCTTGGACGCGCGTACCTCGCGACGTCTTCGGGTCGAACGCGACGAGTCCCTCTCCGATCGTTCCGATCCACAACGTGCCGGTGCGGTCGCAGCAGAGGTGCCACGCTTCCGTGTCCTCGATCTCGGGAACTCCGAGATCTGCCCACGTCACAGGGCGATACGTCCCATCCGGATCGAGAACCTCCAACCCTTGGACTGAGGCGATCCAGAGTCGATCACCTTCCTCCGCGAACGAGAGCACATGCGTTCCCGCGAGTCCGCCTGGGTGGTCCGGTTCGGGAAGGTGCACGTCGAAAGCCTTGCGGTGGAGATCGGCGCGTGCGACCCCGCCGCCGGTGGCGACCCACAGTTGGCCGCTCCGATCCTCTAGGACCGAGTAGATCTCGCCGGGAAGTCCACCTTGTGTCTTCGCCGCTACTGGGTAGAAGACCGACCTAGTCGTCGCGGGATCGAACCAGACGAGTCCGTCGTTCTCCGTTGCGATCCAGAGGGATCCGTCGTCGCGTGGCCAGATGCCGGTGATCGGGTCGACTGAGCCCTCGAGCGCGGGGACCTTCACTGGCCGAGCGCTCTGCGTGGCGAGGTCCAGGACGTGGAGCCCCTCATGGCCGCCGATCCAGAAGGTGTCGGGAGTCCGTGGCGCGAGGACGTTGACTCCGTCGAGCCTTCCATTCTGAGTGCGGGTCCGGTTGGCGTCCGAGACGCCGGCAACTGCCGGTACACCCGCCGCGAGGGATGCCGAGTCGTGGGCAGCGGATGAATCGGCGCCGGTTGCGCCCGCCACCGAGACCTCGATCTGGCGCCACTCGGTTTCGTTCGCCGGGTCGAGGGTCCAGAGGAACGAGTCGTAGCAGAGCCAAGGAGTGCCGCCTTCCTCGAAGAGGAGGGACGTCGAGTAGAACACGGTTGGATCGTCGATGACGGATGCGTGGGTGAAGTGCGTTCTGCTGCCCGTGGCCGGATCGTATCGGAAGACGACGACCGACTCGTCCCAATCGGGAGAACCGACCATCCAGACCGATCCGTCCGGTGCGAACTCGAACTCGTCGACCTGCGGTGGAACGCTGCTCGAGTCGGCCGGGTCGTAGGTCCAACTCTGGAACGATCCCGTGGTCGGGTCGAACCGTTCGACTCCGCGCCGGTGTCCGACCCAGAGCCCGCCGTCCTTCGCCTCTCTCAGCCCCAGGATGAAGTCGTTCTGCAGTCGGCCCGTCGTGCCCGGATCGGCCAGGTGCACGACATAGTGCGTGCCGTCGAACCGGTTGAGGCCGACCTGGGAACCGAGCCAGACGAACCCGCTTCCGTCCTGGACCAGCGTGTAGCACATGCTGTGGGAGAGGCCCTGAGTGGAGTCCAGGCGCTCGAAGAGCAGGTCGCCCGTTGGGGTAGGCAAAACCTGCCCCATGACGGGGACGAAGCCGCTGGCCAAGGCGGCCGCGAGTAGGAGCGGAAGCGGACGCATATCCCCTGTTGGATCGACGGGTTTGGACTGTTTCTTCGGGAATCAAAACCTCGCCGGTTGCATGATGCCCAACCGTCCGTATTCTCCTGACCGTCTCGGATCCGACCTGGGGGGTGCATGGCCAAGAACTGGAAGCAGAAGGTGATCGTCCTCCTGGACGACATCACCGAGCAGGATTGCGACGCCATCGTCAACGCGGCGAACGAGGACCTGGAGCCTGGGAGCGGTGTGTGTGGGGCGATCCATGCTGCGGCGGGGCCGAAGCTCGAACGGGCCTGCCGCCGGATCGGTGGGTGTGCGGCTGGTGAAGCGGTGATGACGAAGGCCTACGACCTGCCCGCACGCCGGGTCATCCACACCGTCGGCCCGGTCTACTCTGGTGGGATCGACGGGGAAGAGGCCGAGGTGCTCGGCTCCTGCTACCGAGAGTCACTCCGGCTCGCGTCGGAAGAGGGACTCCGGACCATCGCGTTCCCCGCCATCTCGACCGGGGACTACGGATTCCCTCCTGACGAAGCCGCGAAGGTCGCCGTCCGCGCACTCCGAGAGGCGCTCGACGAGTTCCCCGCGATCCGCGAAGTCCGTCTCGTCTGCTTCACGATCGAGGATCAGGAAGCGATCGAAGAGGCGTTGGAGCAGGAGCCGGAGTAGCGGCTAGGCGCGCGCCGGCTCCTTGACGATCCGGCCACCATTCTCCGCCCGACGCCGGTCGAACGTCTCCAGATCGTGGAGGAACTTCTTCCGATAGACCGTCTTCTGCGCCTTGAGCTTCATCTCCTTCCAACGGTACTTCTGCGGCTTGCTCGTGAAGTAGCGCCCTTCTTCCGGAAGGAGCACGAGGCTGACGTGGACGTTCGGCGCGACCCCGATCGGGAGGTCGTGGTCCATGCACGCTTCGTAGAGGCGGGCGAAGACGGGAATCATGTCCTCGGTCTTGGGCGGCGGGACGTCGGCGTAGTCCGTCGCCTTGAGCGGACGGAAGACGCACACCGTCGGGATGGCGCCGTTCTCCGTGATCCAGTCGATCGCTGCCATCGAGTCCTCGGGCTTCTCGAGGCCCGCGATGATTTCGCCGTTCGAGACCCAGGCGTCGAAGTCGAACGGTCCGCGGCGCTTTCCGATCTCGGCACAGTACTTCACCGCATCGAGGTAGCGCTTGAGGCCGTACTCCCGGTGCTTTCCCGGGCAGACGTCGATGAACCGCTCTTCGTCCCAGATCTCGAAGCAGAACGAGACGCGGTTGACGCCCATCTCCTTGAGCCGGTCGTAGCGGGAGAGATCGGCGTGGGGCGGTGTCTGGACACCGATGAGGAGCCCCGTCTCTTCCTTCAGACGACGGATGTAGGGCTCCAGGATGTCGAGGTAGGTCTCGCCGGTGTAGTGGCCGGTGTTGAAGTCGACGTAGGTGATCTTGCTCTCGTCGCGGGCCGCGATCGCCACTTCGAGCACTTCTTCGACCGACTTCTCGTCCGCGTCGTCCGCGCCGAGGTTGAGGCCGACCGAGCAGAACTTGCAGTTCGTCTTCTCCGGCTTGTCGAGCCAGTACTCACAGACCTTGGAGGGGTAGACGCCGAGGTACGTGCCCTGGAGTGATCCGACCCGGGTCATCGGCTTGCCCGAGACCTCGGTGTTCCGCTCGTACCAGCTCGGCTTGGGGGAGAGTTCGACCTCCGCGATCTTCTCGCGGTCCCCGTCACGGCGGATCACGAGCGTCTCGCCGTCGTCACCCTCCCGGAAAAGGAGGTAAGGGGAGTTGGCGGCAAACGGCTCCACGACCGGGACGTTCGTCCAGAGGCCGTCTTCGAGTACCAACTCGAGCCCGCTGCCCAACCCCGCCCGTGTTCTCATGATCTGCCGGCCACGCTTCGACTCCTTGAAGAACGAGTCGTCCAAGCGGATGCCCTTGCAGTAGAGCTCGAGCTTGAGAAGTCCGGGGTTGTAGCGGATGTCGGTCTCCATGCGATGTCGCTCCTCAGGTGAGTGGACGTGACAGGCGTAGGTTGGGATCTCCTAGATTGTCGCCGATCCAGGATCTCATTTTGTATGCGTGATCTCACGTAGGTTGTTCCCGGATCCGGGACGGGACAGCGGTGATATCAGAATTGCTAAACACCTGGGTCACAAACGGTTGGCATCTGAATCGAGCCTCCGTGGCTCTGGACGGCCCGTCCTGGGTGGCCCGCCCCAAAAACCGTGCTGCCGCCCCTCCGTCCGACGGGTACCACCCGTAAACCGCACATTGACCGAGCCCTACGCGAAAGCCGACAATGCCCCGGCGTGGCTACAGGGCGTAGCCGCACGAAATCCACACGAAGTCGTCCGAGGAAACTGTGACCGGGAAGCACTATAGATATTGATCGGCTCCCCGGGCCGCAGGTTTGCGACCCTCGGACTGATCCTCAGCACGCCCCTCCGCATCCGATCGATCCGGGCCACTCGGGCGTTGCAGATGTGGTTCCCTTTCCAGGATCCCTGGCCGGCTCCGTCCGTCGCACTTCGGTGCGTGGAGGGCCCGATGATCCGTCTTCTACCGAATTCGAACTCGACCGCTCCTTCGGACCGCTGCCAAGCCGGCCCCAAGAGAGCTCGTCGCCGATTCCTTTCGACCCTCGCCCTCACCGGCCTCGTCGCGATGCTCGGTTGCGGCGGTGGGGACAGCGGCGGGGGAAGCTCCAGTGGTGAGGCCTCGAAGACGGGATCCACGCCGGCCAAGGCGACCGGTCAGACGCTCCGCTTTACCGCGATCCCGGACCACAACACGACGGAGCTCCGCGCGAAGTACGATCCGGTAGCCGCGCACCTCAGCTCCGTCCTCGGGTTCCCGGTCGAGTACGTTCCGAGCGCGGACTACGGCGCGTCTGTCGAGATGTTCAAGAACGGTGACGTCCAGCTCGCGTGGTTCGGTGGACTCACCGGCGTCCAGGCACGGCAGGCGGTGCCCGGTGCACGCGCCATCGTCCAGGGGAAGGAAGATCCGGAGTACTACTCCTATTTCATCGCGAACGCCTCGACCGGACTCGCTCCGTCGGACGACTTCCCGATGGACATCGCGAAGTACAAGTTCACCTTCGGTTCCCAGTCCTCGACTTCGGGACGGCTCATGCCCGAGTACTACATCCGTCAGCACTCCGGGAAGTCCCCCACGGAGTTCTTCACGCACGAGTTCGGTTTCAGCGGCTCGCACGACAAGACCGTGGAACAGGTAGCGAACGGAACGTATGAGGTCGGCGCCTGCAACTACGGCACGTACGACAAGATGGTCGCCGACGGAAAGGTCGACCCGGCCGTCTGCAAGATCATCTGGAAGACGCCGACGTACGCGGACTACAACTTCACCGCTCGCCCCGACATCGACGAGACCTTCGGCCCGGGCACGATCGACAAGATCCAGAAGGCGTGCACCGCGATCCACGATCCGAAGCTCCTCGCCGCGTTCCAGCGCTCTGCGCTCATTCCGGCCACCAACGCGGAGTTCGACAACATCCTCGCGGTAGCGCGCGAACTCGGAATGGCTCGGTAGTCGGATGACGGGCCGCTTCGTTCTTTCCGGCCGGAGAGCACTCCCTTGACCTGGGACCTCTCCGTCCGGAATGCGTCGGTACGCTTCGGGACTACCGTAGCGCTCGACGGTGTGGACTTGGCGATCAAGGCCGGCGAGTCGGTCGCACTCGTCGGCCCGAGCGGCTCCGGCAAGACGACGCTTCTCCGTCTCCTCGGAGCTGTGCTCTCGCCGACCGCGGGATCGGTACGGATCGACGGAACGGACGTCGCGCAGCGGAGCCCGAGGGACCTTCGCGCGCTCCGCTCCCGGATCGGTACAGTTCCACAGGATCTACGTCTCGTCCCCGAACTCCGCGTCTACCAGAACGTCGCGGCGGGGAGAGTCGGACGGCGATCGTTTCTCGGACTGACCCGCGATCTTCTCTTTCCGGCGCAGGCAACTCTGACCGAGATCCACACCCTGCTGGACCGCGTCGGAATCGAAGAGAAGCTCTACCACCGAGTCGACCAACTCTCCGGAGGACAGCGTCAGCGCGTCGCCGTGGCCCGCGCGCTCTACCAAGAGCCGGAGCTCCTGCTCGCGGACGAACCGGTCAGCAGCGTCGACCCCGCTCGAGCACGCGATGCGCTCGAACTCCTCTGCAAGGTTGCGGCCGAGCACCACCTCACCTTCGTCACGAGCCTCCACCACATCGACCTCGCGCGGGAGTTCTTCCCCCGCCTCGTCGGCGTACGCCGCGGCCGGATCGAGTTCGACGTGCGGAGTGAGGACGTGGACGAGGGCGCGATCGAGCGGCTCTACTCGCTCGAGGCGGATGAGCTGCTGGAAGAGGGTGCTACGAGGTGAGTGCGGTGCGCTCGCGAGGACGCACGCCGAGCGAGCGGCTCCGTGTCGTCGTCGGGATCGTTCTCGCCGCCATCCTCGCCGCCGTCTACCTAGGGCTCGATCCGACGGAGTTCTTCTCCCACGTTCGTTCGTGGAAGGTGGTGCGGGAGTTCTTTGGCGCTGCTCTCGCGCCGACCCTGACCAGCGAGAGCGGTTCCGGCTACTTCCTCCTTCCGCAGATCTGGGAAGGGCTCCACGCGACGGTCGTGTTCGCCGTTGCCGGCATGGGGCTCGCACTCGTGATCGGCACCGTGTTTGGCTTCCTTGCCTCGAGCGCTTGGTGGGAAGGGGAGCTGGTCGACGCGTCGAGCGGATGGACCGACCGTGCCGTTCGAGCGATCGGACCGGTCGTGACCGGCACGGTCCGCGTGATCATCGCGTTCCTCCGGTCGATCCACGAACTCCTCTGGGCCATGCTCTTCCTCAGCGCGTTCGGGATCTCCAATGCGGCCGCGGTGCTCGCGATCGCTCTTCCGTATGGTGGTGTGCTCGCCAAGATCTTCAGCGAGATGCTGGACGAGGCGCCGCGCGACGCCGCCTCGCTCCTTCGTGCCGCCGGGGGTGGATCGGGGACGGTTCTCCTCGTCGGGCTCATGCCTCGTGCGCTTCCCGACATCGCGACGTATTCGTTCTACCGGTTCGAGTGCGCGCTCCGCTCCTCCGCCGTGCTCGGGTTCTTCGGCTTCCCGACGCTCGGGTACTACATCTCCGCGTCCTTCGAGAACCTCTACTACCGCGAGGTGTGGAGCTACCTCTACGCGCTCATCCTGTTGGTCGGCGTGGTCGAACTCTGGAGCGGATGGCTCCGTCGTCGACAGGAGTTCGCATGACGCGCCGAGACGAAGGCGCGAGCCCCGAAACCCGCAAGGGAGACGAAACTCCCAGAGGCGAGGTTGCCGGAATCCGTGCGGCAGCTTCGCCTGCAGATCGCGCCGCGCGCGTGGACGCACTCCGCCGGGCCCGGCCGCAGCGGCGTTTCCTGCGTTTCTCGCTCTTCCTCCTCGGTGCGCTCTTCGCCTACGCGTGGGCTTCGGGCGCGTTCACGTTCGTCGATCTCGGAACCGAGCGTGCGCAGCGGAACCTGACGAGGTTCCTCGAGGAAATCCGTCCCTATCCGCTCCAAGGAGTTCCCTGGGACTTCAGCGTCTATGTGACCTGGTTTCGCGACGTCATCCTCCCGCACACTGGCGTCGCGCTCCTCGCGACACTCGCCCTCTCCGTCGCCGCGATCTTCGTGGCCGCATTCCTGGGAGCGGCGCTCGCGCCGTTCGCTGCCCGCACGCTCGCGACTCCGTCGCCGTATCTCTCGGCCGGACAAGCGCCCCGAGCTGCGACCCGACTCTTCTGGCGTGGAGCCGTCATCGTCTCGCGAGCACTCTTCGTCTTCACGAGGTCGGTGCCGGAGTACGTCTGGGCCTTCCTCTTCCTCTCGACGCTCGGCGTCGGGCCCTGGCCCGCGGTGCTCGCGCTCGCGACGCACAACATGGGGATCCTGGGGCGTCTCTACGCCGAGTCGATCGAGAACTCCCCTGGCGCATCCAGCGTCCACTTCCGCGCCACCGGTGCGTCGCGTGCGCAGATCTACTTCGCGTCGCTGCTACCGGGAGCCCTCGGTCGGTACCTGCTCTACTTCTTCTACCGCTGGGAGACCTGCGTTCGCGAGGCGACCGTGCTCGGTCTTCTCGGCTTCGTCTCGCTCGGCTGGTTCATCCAAGACGCGCGCGCCGGCGTCCGCTACGACGAGATGTTCCACTTCATCCTGCTCGGAAGCGTGCTCATCGTGTTTGGAGACGTCGTCTCGGGATGGGTACGCAAGCGGATCCGCCAGTCGGTGTGAGCTGCGTAGCGCAGGCGAGGTAGCTCGCGATCCGTACCGGTGGGGGGAAGAGTGGGCCCGCGCCGAGGGCACGGGTCCGGAAGAGGGCGGCTTCCTTGGGGCCGCCCGGCAAAAAACGGTCGCCCCCTCGGCTTGGGGGGGATACCGAGGGGGCTTCCGTTCGGGCCTCTCGGCCCGGGTGGACCGGCCCGGCCTACGCCGGACCGCCTTGCGTCCTTGTGGGTGACGACTACTTCTTCACCCAGTGACCTTCTACCCAAACCCATCGATGCTGGACGGGACGCCAGTCCCAGTGTCCGCTCACCCAGATCCAGTCCTTCCGCGGGGCGGGATCTGCCACCACCACCTTCACGGGCGGCGCGGCCGGGATCGCAACATGGACGGTCGCCCTGGTCAGGGCCACCGCGGGAGCTACGACTACCGGGGTGCCGACTGCGGGAGCCACGACTGCGGGAGTCACGACTGTGACGTGAGTCCGATGGGCCTTCCCTTTGACGACGACGACCTTCTTCGCCTCCGCGACGCTGGCGGAGAGAACGGCGGCTCCCAGGAAGAGGGCGCTGAGGAACAGAGCTTTCGAGGTGGTGCGCATGGTGTGCTCCTTCGTTTCTGGTTCCGATTCACCCGCCCTCTCGGGTTGTTTCCAGGTACAGAGAAAGCGTCGTGCCAACGGCCGGGGCTTCCTCGGTACACTGCCGGAGCGTGCAGGAACCCCGCAAAAAATAGGGTCAGGAAGCCGATAGAAAGAAGGGACGACGAGACTCGGCGTGATGCGGTGTCAGGTCGGTACCGGGCCTAGTGTCCCTCCGCGTTCACCGGCTGTCCGCGTCGGGACGATACCGGAGAGGGCGAACCACCGGCTCCGCACCGTGCTAGGACTCTGTTCGTCAGTTTGACCTGTCCGGTTTTTGGGTGATATTCTGCTGCTCACTGAGGTTCGGTCCCTGGGAGCACGACCACATGCTCGAACAGCCGACATTGGTGTTGAATCGACACTGGGTCCCGATCGGTACCGTCTCGGTCCGAAGCGCTCTCTGTTTGCTCTATCGGGAAGCCGCCCGGGCCATCCTGCCCCAGGACTACAGCCTCCACGACTTCGACTCCTGGGCCAGCCTTCGTCCCGAAGACAACGAACCCGCGATCTCCACGGTCAAGCTCCGGATCAAGGTGCCGGAAGTGCTCCTGCTCACCCAGTACGGCGCCTTCCCCCGGCGTCGCGTCACCTTCTCCCGGAAGAATCTCTATAGACGCGACCTCTACACTTGCCAGTACTGCGGCGCGAAGCCCGCACTCCACGACCTCTCGGTCGACCACGTCGTCCCGAGGTCGCGAGGGGGAACGTCGACCTGGGAGAACTGCGTCCTCGCCTGCCTCCGCTGCAACCGGAAGAAGGCGAACCGGACGCTCCGCGAGAGCGGTCTCCGTCTCACCCGCGCCCCCCGTGAACCGCGGTGGTCGCCGTTCGTCACCATTCCGGTGGCGCAGCGACGGACGTCGTGGGAGCAGTTCATCTCGAACGAGTACTGGAACGTCGAGCTGAGCGAGTAGGGGGACGAGCGGCGCAGCGTGTGCCGCCGCGAGTTCCCGCTCTAGGCATCACCGTCCCCACCCCCGGTGCGGGGAATCCCTCACTTGGCCCCTGCCCATCCGTTCCGAAGAATTAGCCAGAATTCAACGATGTTCCAACGACCATTCTTGGGGCTTCAGGGCGAGCGCTCGGGTGTCCGCCAACGCGGAGGAAGCAGATGGCTTTTCGTAGCCGGGAACGGGTTGAGGTTGGGAGGACGGCGGAGCGACTGGCCGGGAACGGGACGGCGATCCCGGGTACCCAGGGCCCCACGCCAAGAAGTGGAATCCCGGCTCCCAAGTCCATCTGTGACAGAGCGCTCCCCCTGGAACCCCGGAATGGATCGTTGGCGATTTCGGGCCTCGTGGCCTTCTTCCTGTCTCTGACCCTCCTCGCGGCCCCCGCCTTCGCAGTGACGAACGAGGATTGCTTCGACTGTCACGACGACTTCCCGGTCACGAAGTTCTCGAAGTCGATCCACCGGGATCTGGACTGCATCGACTGCCACGAGGACGCAGACGTCGAGGAGCTGCCGCACGAAGAGGACATGAGTCCGGTCTACTGCGGAAACTGTCACGATGACGCGCAGCTGGACTACGACTCGAGCTCCCACGGACAAGCGCTCAAGCGCGGCGATCGTCTCGCCCCGAAGTGCTCGAGCTGTCACGGCATGCACGACATCATGCCGCCGTCGAATCCGTCGTCCAAGACCTACAAGATGAACGTGCCGTATCTCTGTGGCGAGTGCCACCGGGAAGGAGCCGAGGTCGCGCGGACGCGCAACATCGGCGAGCACAACATCATCGAGAACTACTCGCAGTCGATCCACGGTGAGGGTCTCTTCAAGAAGGGACTGACCGTCACGGCGACCTGCAACAGCTGTCACCGCAGCCACCGGATCCTTCCGCACACCGATCCGAACGCCTCGATCTCCCCGCGCAACATCGCGCGCACCTGTATGCAGTGCCACTCCCGGATCGAGGAAGTGCACGACAAGGTCATCCGCGGTGAGCTCTGGGAGAAGAAGCCGGGCGCGATTCCGGCATGTACGGACTGCCACCTCCCGCACAAGGCGCGCAAGGAGACGGTCGCCCTCACCATCTCCGACATGGCGTGCATGAAGTGCCACGACCAGGTCGTCTACCAGGTTGCGGACGGCGACTCGGTCGCACTCGCCGCGGTCGACCACAACACACTCGACCGGTCGACCCACACGAACATTCCGTGCGTGAAGTGTCACAGCGACATCGATCCACAGCTCGCCCGCCCCTGTGAGCCGGCGAACAAGGTCGACTGCGCGGCGTGCCACGCCAAGATCTCCGACGAGTACTTCGCGAGCGGCCACGGTCGTGCCCATCTCGAGGGGATCACGCAGGCGCCGTACTGTACGGACTGTCACGGGGATCACAACGTCCTCGCCCACAGCAACGACGCGTCCCCGACCTTCCGCGCCCAGGTGCCGACGCTCTGCGGCGAGTGCCACAAGGACGGCGGCAAGGCGACGGAGGTGAGCGACCACGAGCAGATGAACGCGGGGACGAACTACGCGACGAGCGTTCACGGCCGCGGCCTCGTCGAGAAGGGGCTCCTGCCGAGCGCCATCTGTATCGACTGCCACGGTTCGCACATGATCTTGGAGAAGGACGACGACCGCTCGCTCGTCAACGCCAAGAACCTCCCCTCGACCTGCGGCAACTGTCACCAGGGGATCTTCAAGCAGTACATCAAGAGCGTTCACTACGACGAGAATGCTCTGATCGCCACGTCCGCGGTCGAAGAGGGCGACAGCTCCGTGACCGACAAGGTGGAGAGCGCGGTCGAGGTCGAAGCGAACACCTCGAACGTGGAGGAAGTCCTCGCGGAGCGTGAACGGGCCGCAGCCGGCTCTGACTCGTCTTCCGTACCCCTCCATCACGCCATGCAGAAGGATGAGCATGGGAAGCCGCACCTTCCCACCTGTGCCGACTGTCACTCCTCGCACACGATCAAGCACGTCCAAGGCGACGCGTTCATGACCGAGGTGACTCACCAGTGCGGTTCCTGCCACGAGCACCTGGCCGAGACCTACCTCGAGACGATGCACGGAAAGGCCTACGCGCTCGGATACATCGAGGCCGCGAAGTGCTCCGACTGTCACGGGGCGCACGAGATCCTCGCGATCAACGATCCGGAGTCGTCTGTCGGGTTCCGGAACATCGTCGACACGTGCAAGAAGTGTCACGAGGACGCGAACCAGCGGTTCGCCGGCTACCTGACGCACGCGACCCACCACGACGAAGAAAAGTACCCGATCCTCTACTACACGTACTGGGCGATGACCTTCCTTCTCCTCGGCGTGTTCTCGTTCTTCGGGCTCCACACGCTGCTCTGGCTGCCGAAGTCGTTCCGCGCGATGGTGGATCGGGCCAAGGAGCGGAAGAAGAGTGAGACGACCCCGCGGTACTTCATCCGCCGGTTCACCGCAGCCCAGAGGCTCACGCATCTCTTCGTCATCGTGAGCTTCCTCTCGCTCGCAGCAACCGGAATGCTGCTCAAGTTCTCGACGATGCCATGGGCGAACTGGCTCGCGAATGCCCTCGGTGGCGTTCGGAACGCGGGGAATATCCACCGCGCGGCCGCGGTGTTGACGTTCTTCTACTTCGCGTTCCACCTCACGTGGCTCGCGGTCTTCAAGCACAAGAGGCGGCTCACCCTACTCCAGCTCATCTTCGGACCCAACTCGATGATGTTCAACAAGAAGGACATCTTCGACTTCTGGGCGACGATGAAGTGGTTCTTCGGAGCAGGGCCGCGTCCGAACTACGGCCGGTTCACCTACTGGGAGAAGTTCGACTACCTCGCAGTGTTCTGGGGTGTCGCGGTGATCGGTGCGACCGGACTCATGCTCTGGTTCCCCGAGTTCTTCACGAAGTTCATCCCCGGCTGGCTGCTCAACGTCGCCACCATCATCCACAGCGACGAAGCGCTCCTCGCCGTCGGATTCATCTTCACGGTGCACTTCTTCAATACGCACCTTCGCCCGGAGGCGTTCCCGATGGACACCGTGGTGTTCACCGGACTCACTCCGCTCGAAGAGTTCAAGCACGACCGGCCGAGAGAGTACGAAGAGCTGCGGGCCTCCGGTGAACTCCGGAAGCGCGTCGTCTCGAAGACGGTATCGAAGCGGCGGGAGATCACGATCCGATTCTTCGGATACACCTTCCTCGGAATCGGCGTGACCCTGATTGCGCTCATCATCTACTCGGTGCTCTTCGGCTACAAGTAGCCGGAAGGACGCGAGACCTCAGCAACTGGGAGCCCGTCACTCCCACGATGGAGCGAGGCCGGCCGACGAGGTCGGCCTCGGTGTTTGCGGCGGATCCGCCTTTCGGCGACGCTTCCTTCCTGCACCGGCCTTCGCCGACCGAACCAAGTCCCCGCCCGCCGAAACCTCGCCTGCTCGACGATTCCCACCTGGTTCCTGTACCGTGGCCAGTGGAAGGAGGCAAGATGTCCAAGATAGGGATCGCGCTCCTCGCCCTAGCCGGGCTCGTCCTTCTCGATTTCCTCCTGCGCCGCATGGAGGCTCGCGGCTGGATCTACTACCGGAAGGGAAGTGGTGCGGGCGGTCTCGGCCCCGCGTTGGAACAGCTCCACGGCGCCTTCGACTCCGACGTCAAAGCTGCGGTCGAGTACCAGCAGGAGGAGGAGATCGAGGAGACCCGGGTCGGCGAGCCGAAGACGCCGTCAGCACCGGCCGTGCCAGCAACGCCGGCTGTCCCAGTAACACCGCCAACGCCAGCCACACCGGCGACGCCGTCGACAACAGCAACGCCGGCGACACCAGCAACGCCGGCGACACCAGCAACGTCAGAAGCCCCAGCGGCCCCGGTGACAACGCCGACGCCCCCAACGCCTCGGCAACCCCGCTGTGGCCCGGCGATCCTTCTGCTCTCGAGTTTCGTCGCGCTCGGTCTGATCGGCTGTTCGCTCGATCGCACATCCTGGACCACGGACGGATCCTACCGTGCGACGGAGACCGCGATCGACGGCACGACGCGGGCCGTTTCCCGGAGTGCCAGCATCGTACCCAGCCCGAGTCGAAACGATCGGATCCGACTCTGTGGCGAGACGTGGATCGGTCTGCAGATGTACTTCTCGCCGAGCGACCACGGTACGGTGGCCGAGTTCGAGGCGCGGCTCGACGGATCGCTTTGCGACATCGGCGTCCATGACGTGATCGGCGGGCATGCGATCGTTTGGGGTCCAGTGCCTGGCGACGAGGACTTGACGACGGGGATACGGTCCGACGAGTGGACGCTGTCGGGAACCCTGGAGGTCACGGAGTTCGCGCGGGTCGGATCGCCGCCGAAGCGGGTCGATGAAGAGAAGGTCGTCGAGACGATGCGCGGAGTCTTCCACCTGGTTGCGTCGCACGTCGATGGAGATACGATTCGGCTCGACGACGGGTCGTTCGATCTCTCCGTGATCGCCCGTCGGTACCGGTTCGAGCCGTGAGCCCGGAGCCGTGAACCCCGAGCCGCGAACCCCGAGCCGCGAGCCGTGAGCCGTGAGCCCTGAGCCCCCGTGGAACCTCTCGCGTCACTGCCTTGTTCCTAGGAGGTTCGCGATCGAGGTTGGCGATCGAGGTTGGCGACTCGTATCGATCACGGATTGGAAAGATGCCGGAGAGCGAGGTGCCGCATGTCTGAAAGTGGATTGGCGTTCGATGACCACGGAGGCGCCGGGGAACTGGTCGTCCTTCTCCCCGGCGCCGGTGACGTCCGGTCCGAGAACCGGTTTCTCGTGCCGGCCCTTGCGGAGGCGGGATATCGCGTGATCAATGCGGACCTGCCGGGGCACGGGGAGTCGCCGCCGCAGAGGTCTTACGGAGTCGCGGCGGCGGCCGACGCACTTCTCTCTCTCATTCGTCAGCTCGACGCCGGTCCCGCTCACGTCGTTGGAACTTCATTCGCTCCTGCCGCGGCCGCCTGGGCGGCGGGAACCGAGCCGGGCGCGGTCCGCTCGATCGTCGCGATCAGTGCTCACATGGAAGCGGAGGAAACGTTCAGTAGTCGGATGCTCGGAGCGACGGTGTCCGGAATGCTCCGCGGTCCGTGGGCTGCTCCGATCTGGGGCCGGATGTACCGCTCGTGGTACAAGAGCGGAGTCCCAGCCGACTTCGATGCTGAGCTAGGGAAGATGGGCGCGATGCTGAAGCGTTCCGAAGCGCGTCGCGCCGTCCGCGAGACGCTCACTGCGCATCGCCGCGGGCTGTCGGCGAAGATCGACGCCTGCACCTGTCCGGCGCTCGTGATCTTCGGAGCGGCGGACGACCACTTTCCGGACCCGGCCAAGGAAGCCGCGCACGTCGCGAAGCGCCTTCGTGGCGAGTTCAAGATGGTCGAGGGAACAGGTCACTATCCGCATGTCGAACGGCCGGACCTCGTCATTCCGGCCGTCCTCGACTTCCTGAGGCGCATGCCCCGCTAGCACGTTGGCTGCGGGCCCGTGCTCGCTCCGGAGCCGGTGCCCGCGCTCGCTCGCGGGGCCTACGCTCGTTCCGGGGCTCGCCCTTGTTCCCATGCTCGCGCTTGCTTCGGGACTCGCCTTCGCTTCGAGACGTCTCGCGTGTCAGTCGATCCGAACCAGTCGTCCCGTCGATCGTGCGGTTCCGGAGGCCAGCGTCGTGAAGTACACGCCTGCGGGCGCTGGCGTACCGTGTGCGGTCCGTCCGTCCCAGTTCCAGCTGTTCGTGCCGGCGACGGCCGACACGCGGCTCCGCGTCACCAACTGCCCGGACGCCGAGTAGACGTCGATGTCGACCTCTGACGCAGACTCCAGCTGGAATCGGATGGTGACGTCATCGCGGAACGGATTCGGGAACGCCTGCGCGGCGATCGTGGACATGTCCGCGACCGGCGCCGTGTCCTGCGCGTCATCGTCTCCCAGACCGGCCGGCTCTGGCTCTCCCAGCGTGGGACGATCGAACGGGAACGTCTCGTTCGCGACGCGTGGGTCGGTCAGACCGTTGACGAGGAAGTCCTCGACGTCGGCCGCGAGGTTGGCTGGGATCGGGATGCCGCCGCGCACAGCCGGATCCTGGTTCTCGGGGAAGTGGACGTGACCGATCCGAGCATAGAAGCGGATCGCGTCGGCGACGTCGGTGATCTGGCCGTTGTGCATGAGCCTGTCGCGCAGTCCGACGTTCCGAAGGGACGGTACCTTGAACCGTCCGCGGTCGGCGGGAACCCCCGTGATCGCTTGGCGACCGGTGTCTTCCGCCGGCGGACGCAGTCCGATGTTGCGGAAGGTGTTGTTCGTGAACATCGGTCCGCCGTGACAGACACCGCACGGGCCGCCCTGCACGAACTGCGCTCCGTTCGCTTGGCGAGGCGTCAGCGCCTGCTGGTTTCCGGCGATGAACTCGTCCCACGGAGTTTGGTCCGGGACGAGTGTGCGCTCGTACGTCGCGATCGAGAATGCGATCCGGGTGGGCGTGATCTCCGGGTCACCGAAGGCGGCAGCGAAGAGTTCCGGATAGCTGGGGCTCGTCGCGAGTGCGTCGAGCATGTCCGCCGGAATGTCGGTCGCTTGCACGAGTGGCGACAGGGTTTCTAGCTTCGAGGTGACGTCCGTCCATGTCCGAGCTTCGTACGCCATTTCGATATCGTTCAGGATCGGTGCCAACGACTGGCTCTCGAGCGCTCCGCCGACCGGAATGACGACGGCGTCTGTAAGTGGATCCCGGAACTCGCCGGTCGCGCGGCCGTCCCAGAACTGCAGAGGCGACCAGAGCGCTCCAAAAAAGTTGGGTGCGGTGCGCATGCTCACCTGAACGTCGTTCCCGAAGATCGGGTCAGGGATTGGAGTGCCGTTTGCATCCGCGCGGACGACGCCGGGGGAGCCGAAGATGTCGTCCTCGGTTCCGAACGCCAAGTCACTGCCCGGATGGATCCCGACACGGCCGTCGGCTCCTCCGACTCCGGGCTGGTGACACGACCCGCACGCGACGGAGCTGTCCGACGAGAGTCCCTGCTCCCAGAAGAGGATCTTCCCCAGCACCCGCTTCTCCTCCGTGATCGGATTCTGATTCGGGACCGGGACCGGCGGGAGAGGCTGCGCCCCCGCGAGAGTCGCCGCCGCAGCCGTGGATGCGAGTATCAGGACCAGGGTCGTCGTCGTTCGCATGGGCACCTCCTTCTGGTACTCGCGGCCTGCCACTGAAATCGAAAGTGGTCGGAGGATACGCGCGACATGTGGCAGAAATGTTGCAGATGAGGTGAGGGAATGGGACGAAGCGACGGCAGGGTTCGCCCGGGGCGAGCCGGGGCACACCAGGGGCACCCGGGCCGTCGGCCGGCCCAACGGACGGCCTTGCTCGCGCGGGCGACGACATCCCGGGCGGGCCGGGGGCACCTGCGCTACACTCCGTCGTCTGTGACACCGCATGGCGAAGACAGTAGTTCGGGGCTCACCACGGCCAACGGCCGGCTCGTCCGGTCCGATGCTTTGGCCCTCGCAAGAAGCCTCCCGACCGGAGAGGTCGACCTGGTGTATCTGGACCCGCCCTTCGGGACCGGCGCGTCCCGGGCCATGCTGAAGGGGCGGGCGAAGACGGCCGGAGGTGCTGGCGACGTTGGGCCGAGCCAGACGATCCGCGACATCGCCTACGCCGACCCGCTCCTCGACCCGTCATCCCAAGTGGAACTATGGCAAGAGGTTCGGCGTATCCTCCGCCCCGGAGGTGCGTTCTTCCTCCACCTCGACTGGCGGACCGTCCATGCGTCTAAGGTGCTTCTGGACGGCATCTTCGGGGCCGATAACTTCCTCAACGAGATCATCTGGCACTACGCGACGGGTGGAGTGCCGACCCGGTGGTTCTCCCGCAAGCACGACAGCATCCTCTACTACGTCAGCGGCCCCGGGCACACGTTCCACCGCCTCCAGGAGAAGAAGTACCTGGCCCATAAGATGAGCCGAAAGGGAGTTCCCGAATACCGGGACGAGCGGGGATGGTACCGTTACCGCTTCCTCGACGACGTCTGGCAGATTCCCTGGCTGACACAGGACTCGAAGGAGCGCACCGGCTTTCCGACGCAGAAGCCGGTCGCCCTCCTCACGCGGATCCTGGAAGCCTGCACGGAGCCCGGTGACCTGGTCGCCGATTTCTTCTGTGGGTCGGGGACGACCGCGGTCGCCGCGATCAGGCTCGGCCGGCGTTGGATCGCGGGGGACGAGTCCGAGCGGGCGATCGAGATCTCGCGTGGGCGGATCGAAGAAGAAGAGCGACGAGAGCGGGAAGCAGACCGCGACCGGCCAACGAAGCGACCGGCTGAAGCGAACACCGACGAAGTGAGAAGCTCCCGTTCGTCACGAACGGAGAGAGAGGATGGGGGTGGACTTGGAGATGGAGGGAACGCGTCCCATGAATGAAAACGGAGCGGGAGTCGTGAGCACCATGGGCAGTACCGATCCCGCCGTCGCTCGCGGACTCACGTCGCGTGACGTCTACGCACGGCGCGGTCTCTCCCAGATCCCGCGGCTTCTCTCGCTCCAGGACCGGAACGAGTACAGCAAGACGTACGGCTGCTTCAACCGCGAGTACTGGCTTTGCCGCACGCTCGACTTCCCGTCCGCCATTGCGCAGTTCGGCGTTCACTCGCTCGCGCTCGCCTACACCACGCCGATGCCGGACAACCCGTACTACCGTCAGCCGAAGATGCTGAACTGGACGCTCGCGGGCATCGACTACTGGATGCAGATCCAGAAGAGCGACGGTTCGTTCGACGAGTTCTATCCGAACGAGCGCGGCTGGGCCGGCCCGACCGGGTTCCTCCTCTACGTGATGTGCCACAGCTACCGGATCCTCGGCGACGACTTCCCCGAGTCGATGCGCAGCCGGTTCATGGAAGCGGTCTCCAAGGCCGGTCACTTCCTCGCGAAGTACGACGAACCCGGCGTGCTCGCGAACCACCACGCCATGGCCATCCTTCCGATCTACGAGGCGTACCATCTCCTCCAGGACAAGAAGATCCTGGACGGCTTCCATGTCCGTCTCGACGACTTCCTCGACCAGACCCGCGACGAAGGGTGGTGTCTCGAGTACGACGGAACGGACCTCGGCTACCTCTCCGCGACCGTCAGCTTCCTATCCAAGCTCCATCGTCTCTACCGCGACGAGCGGACGGAAGCCGTCTGTCAGAAGGCGATCGAGTTCGCCTCCTACTTCGCCTATCCGAACCTCCACTACGCCGGTTCGATGGGAAGCCGACAGACGCTCCACTTCTATCCGCACGGCTTCGAGATCTACGGCGGCGAAGGAAATGCGCTCGCGTCGGCCGTGGCCGAGCGGATGCTGCGCGGACTCGAACGGAATGCGCTCGTCCCGCCGGAGATCCAGGAGGATCGCTACTTCCTCTACCGGATCCCCGAGCTGCTCGAATCCTTCATCGACTACTCCGAGCGTCCCGATCCGTTGCCGCCGCTACCGGACGAGGGTGAACCGTTCAGCCGCTATTGGCCGGGCGCAAAAATCCAAGCCCGGAAGACGCGCGACAAGAAAGGTCGCGAGTCCTACACGCTCGTCAACCTCGCGAAGGGCGGTGTAGTGAAGCACTTCCGTCTCGACTCGAACCAGTCGGTCGAGAACGACTGCGGTCTCATCGCGAAGCTCGAGAACGGCAAGGTCGTGACGTCGCAGTGGATCAGCGAAGGGAACCGTGCGTGGGGACCGGCCGACGGAGACGCGCCGCTCGACGGGCATCGCGCTGCGAACGGGACGACGGCCGCGGAGGTGACCGCCGTGTCGGCCGGGCCGGCGAATACCGCGGCGGCTCTCGTGCCCGGCGCCTCCACACCGAAGGGACAGACCTTCCCGGTCGCAGTCGGCGAACGCGTCGCTGTGGAGACGCCCGCTCACTATATGGTGATGAAGCTGTTCAACCCGATCACGATGATCGGCTTCCGCGTCTTCATGCTCGCCTTCGGCTGGCAGACACGACTCGCCTACGAGATCAAAGGCTGGATCCGGAAGCTGCTCATGACCCGAAGCGGCGCGACCCCGATCGGCTGGAAGCGCAGCGTCGTGTTCGGAGAGACGTCGTTCACGATCCGCGACCAGATCCGCCTGAACGGCGCACCTGCCTTCGCGCGTGCGACGATCGGGGACGAGTTCCACGTGCGGTACGTTCCGCAGAGCCGCTACTTCCAGCGGCAGGAGCTCGGGATGAAGGGTACGGACCTCAGCAGTGAAGAGCTCGCGAGGCTGAAGCAACGCGGAGCAATCACGATCGAGCGTGTCATCGACTATCACGACGGTGAAGTGCTTCGCGTCGTAGTGGAAGAAGTGTGAGCGGACACGACGAGGAGCGTGCGGACTCCGCGCAGCTCGAAGCGAAGATCAAGAAGCGGAGCTGGGGACGGTGGGCGCTGCTGCTCCTGGTCACGCTCGTCGTCTTCGTGCTGCTCGGGACGAAGCTCGACTACGCGAAGGTCGGGTCGGTGCTCGGCGCGGCGGATCCGTTCCTCCTCTTCGTCGGCCTACTGATCACCGCGACGTTCCCCGTCTTCTCCGCGCTCCGCTGGCAGCGCGTGATGAACGGGCTCGGCCATCAGCTCGCGTTCGGCGAAGCGTTCGAGCTCATCATGGCCGCTTGGCCGATGGGGACACTCACGCCGTCCAAGGCCGGTGACGTCGTCAAAGCCTACTATCTTCGGAACCGGATCCCGATCCGAACGACGCTCGGTTCCGTCCTCGCCGAACGCGCGCTCGATGTCCTCGTGCTTCTCGCGCTCGCACTGTTCGGTTGCGTGTTGTTCCAGCGCTGGGACCTCGCGCTGCTTGCCGGCGGCGGACTGCTCGCCGGTCTCGTCGGCATCACGGTCTTGCTGACCGTTCGCCTCCCCCTACCGGCGAAGCTGCAAGACAAGGTCGACGGCGTCCTCGAGGCACTGCGCGTCGTCGGGCGTTCGCCGCGACTGCTCAGCGAGGTGCTTTTGCTGACCGTGATCAACTGGATGGCCAGCGTCGTCCAGGTCGTCGTCTGCTACAAGGCGCTCGGCGTGGTCGTCCCGCTCACGTTTACCACCGGCGCCGTTCCGCTCGCGATCTTCGTCGGATTGCTGCCGCTGACGCTCAGCGGGATGGGGACGAGAGACTCGGCGTTCATCGCGCTGTTCGGCACGCTCGGAGTCGCGGCTGAGGTTTCGCTCGGGGTCGGGCTGCTATACTCGCTCTACGGCTACTGGCTGCCCGCGCTCGCGGGGCTGCCGTTCATGAAGCGGGTGTTGGGGCGAGGGTAGCTTCGGGCGCGCGGTCGACCCAAACGGTGGGCCTACGACCCCGGCCTACGGCTCCGGCCCACGACCTGCGAACCGCCTCTAGTCACCACACGATCCTCTCCGCGACGGAGGGAGTATGCGTCGTCTGCCGGTCTCGCTCAGCTCCTGCGCCTTCGCGATGGCGCTCTCTGTCTCCAGTGCGTTTGCCGCCATTCATGTGGCTGCGGATGGAAGTGGGGACTACCCGACGATTCAGGCGGCGATCGTCGCTGCTGCCGACGGTGACTCGATCTTCCTCGGGGACGGGACCTATCGCGGGGCGGGCAACCGCCAGCTCGAGATCTTCGGCAAGGCGTTGTCGATCCTCTCGGAGAGCGACGATCCCACTACGTGCGTGTTCGACGGAGAGGACCAGTGGCGTTTCCTCACCACGGACGGGTGGGAGCCGGTTTCGCGGCCTACATCGCGTCACACCGTCGGATCCGGTCTCGCGGGTACATTCAGTCTGGATGTCGCCGTCTTGTGAACCGTTCCCGACGTCGGTTGTGCTTCCCGCAGAGCAGTCGCACGTTCTCCTCGGTGTGCGCACCGCCCATCGCGAACGGTTCGACGTGGTCGTACTGAAGGAACACGCGGGCGGCGCACC
Organism: Candidatus Eiseniibacteriota bacterium; assembly: GCA_020633975.1. Lineage (GTDB taxonomy): Bacteria > Eisenbacteria > RBG-16-71-46 > CAIMUX01 > CAIMUX01 > JACKCR01. Next base: position 201,281 of record JACKCR010000006.1, read on the forward strand.
GAACCCCGGACGGCCCGACGTGCGTGCACTGCCCACCGTCCCGTCGGAAGACGGAGTCTCGAACGTCGATCGGGATGTGACGGGACCGCTCGGCTTGCCGGCGTGAATCGTTGCTCGAGTCGACCGCGGCACGCGCGTCCAGGCTTGGCCGGGGGTTGGGGCCAGGGTTTGTCGAGGTGCCCGGGCCATCTCCTGTAGCGCCGCCCACGTCCCCGTCGTGGACATCCCCGTCGCGCATGGGCTTGTCGCGCACATTCCAATCCCGCATATCACCGTCGCCCACAGCGGCGTCGCCGATAGCCGCGTCGCCCACAGCCTCGTCGCGCAGAGCCTCGTCGCGCATAGCCTCTTCGCCCATAGCCTCGTCGCGCACATTCCCGTCGCGCATAGCCTCATTCGCGGGATCGTTCTTGCTCCTCCGCGCCGCCGACTGCTTCTTCCTCCGGGCTGCACGCCGTTCGGGGTCGCGGCGGTCGAGCAGGTCGTCCAGTGCCCGTTCCAGCACCGACTCGAGGTCGGCCTTGTTGGAACATACGGACTTCGCCCGCTCCAGCTTCTCGACGAACTGGCGACGTGCAGCGAACCGGACCTCGTAGCGGAGTTCGAGTTCGGAAGGTGCGCCGCCGACAACGGTTGCAGCACCGGTCGCTGGAGCCGAACTGCATCCGGATTGGATGTTCGAGGGCGCGGGCGTACCGTGGATGTCCCGCTGAGCTGGGCTGGTCGGCGCACTCGCTGACGTGGAAAGGGCCTCGGGCGCTCCAGCCGACTGTGAGGGCGCCGCCGTCTGCGTCGTCCCGGCCGTCCCCGCCGTCCCTGCCGTCCCCGCCGTTTGCGTCACCAGCGTCGTTTGCGCAGTCGCGGCCCCATGAACCGTCCGCGGCGTCCGACCGAGCACTCGAACTCGGTCCGGGACGCGCGGTGCTTCGCGGCGTTCCGCGACCAGCGCCTCTACTTCCGCGTAGGTCCGACCGGCCGCCCGCGACAGAAGGTCGTCGCAGTTGTCCGGCGTCAACGACTTCGCGAGTCGCGCGACCGCACAGATCGTGAGCTGGCGCTCCTCGAGCAGGCGACGGATCGATGGAAACCTGACCACGGCACGAGCCGCCGCAATGAACCGAGCGGCCGTGGCGACGGAGTAGTGCCATCGTCGCGTGCAGTAGTCGTAGAGCGAGGAGTAACCCTGGTCTAGGTAGAGTGACCGCCGATCGATCTCGGCGAGTACTGTGACCACTGCGAGCCCGGATCGACGATGGCGACGCACGGCGACGTCTGCGTGTTCGAGCAGCTGCGTGTCTGACAGCCGGCGGACGATGCTCGAGTCATCCGCTTGTTCCCGGACGCATTCTCCGAGGTGTCCAGCTGTGCGTCTCGCGGCGTATCCCACCATGTGCTCCACGTCGCATCCAAAAGTTCGTTCCACCGTGTGCTCCACGTCGCATCCAACGGTTCGTTCCACCGTGAGTTTCCCGTCGCACCTCACCGTGCGCTTCACCGTGCGTCCCACGTCGCGTTCCTCAGTGACTCTCTCGACTGCTTCCACGATTCCCACCATGAATCACCTCCAGCACCCCTGAGGATCGAACATACCATCCCGTCTTTGGGCTCTCTGTGATGCTGCATACAGCATGATCGCGGGGCGGTTCGTCGCGAGTGGAGGAACTCGTGACGAACGTGGCGCATCGGAGCTCGTGGGGCCTTGTATGGCACGTGTCGGACACGCTGTGGGTGTCGTCCGTGCCAGCGTCGACAAACCGTCAAGAACTATAGTTGTGCGGAGGGCAACTAAATGTATCGAACCTGGCATGCCTCACGCAGGCAGAGGACATGCGATGTCCGATACGCTTCTCGAAGGTTGCGTAGAGTGATCTCGAGACTCCGTTGGTGCGTCCAGGATGCAGCGTCGCCTGCCTCGCGCCGCCGTCAGCCACAGCCAGCGCGGTGCCCGTGTCGGATAATCACGCGACTGGCGGCGATATGCTGCGAATCACATCCAACGTGGATGTACGTGTCGGACAACCCGCGCCTGGCCGCGATACGCTGCGAATCACATCCAACCTGGATGCCGTTTTGGATAGCCCGCGCCTGGCGGCGATATGCTGCGAATCACATCCAACGTGGATGCCGTTTCGGATAACCACGCGCCTGGCCGCGATACGCTGCGAAAACATCCAACGTGGATGCCGCTCGGATAACCATGAGGTTGCGATCTCTCACACCCCAGGCACGATTGCTATGCGGAGGAGACTCAAGCGGGCCAGGTTTGGTGCGTTCTTCGCAGAGCAGAAGCCCGCGATTGTGGTGATGGAGGCTTGGGTTCTGCTCACACTGGGTCGCGAGTTCGAGAAGATGGGACATGAGGTGATCCGCTGCCGCCACCAGGTCCGTCCCTGTCACTCGCAACAAGACCACCGGTGGTGCCGCTGCCCTAAGCCCACCCACAGGCATCCTGCCGGTGCCGGTGAAGCGTGAGGCTCAGTCGATCCTTGCTCTGCACCGAGCTCGCCAGGTGGATGCAGCGGCGAACAGGACTGCTCAACATGACCCGAGGCTTCTGCGCAGTACGGCATCTGTCCCGTTGGAGCACGGCAGATCCGTCTGAAGATGGAGGCCGAGAGCCACCAGGAATGCCGACGCCTTCGATCGCTGCTCGTTCGTTCTGATGAACTTGAGTCCTGGTCCTCGATCGCAGACGGGACGAGTTGATCCGCACGACTCCTCAGGACCCTGCCGGAAGCGGATCACCATCCGGTATGCATCCTGGGCCCAGCACTCGTCGCCACAGTTGGAGACATCCGCGCTTCCGTCGGGCCGTCGGCTCGCCTCCTACTTGGCCTGACGCCAGAGATCTCGGGAGAACACCGCCGGTTGGGACGCATCAACGCAAGGCAACACGTATCGAACGCCTCACTCACGGAGCTCGAGCCGCCTAGGTTTGCGATCAGGCGATGTCCGTCGATCGACATCGGAGCCAGATCGCAGAGCGTCGAGGATACCGAGTGGCAACCGTCGCGCTCGCAAACAGAACGCAAGCTGGTGGGCAGCCTGAGAACCGGCAAGACCTTCGACGAACTGGGGCGCCAACGCCAGAGAGGCGCTGACATACGCGATCGAGACCTGATTGCGCAAGAGCAACCGGTGGATACCGGCCCAGACCGGCGTGGGTGAACCGTGTCGCATCGTGGCCGAACGCGGCCGTCAGGGTGGTCACCCGCGCGCGAATTCCACCTGCGAGCGTAGTCTCGACCCAAATGGCCGAAGATATGGATGCAGTCGGACCCCACCAGGATCTGCTCGACTGCAATCAACGGTCTCATCGAACTGCAACCCACAAACCCGGAGAATCTGATCCGGGACTGGGATGACTTGCGCGTTGACGGGAGGAGTCCAGATATGGATGCGGCGACGCGAACGCTGCGCGCCGCGCCACGTCGCCCCACGTTCTAGCGAAGAATCTGCACCCGACGGCTCTCTGTGGTCCCGTTACGGCTCAACCGCACCCAGTAGGTCCCCGAAGGCAAGCCACTGATGTGTGGCGAGAGGTTCCATTCATTGGCAGTACCCGCGTCGGCAGCGTATCCGGCGGCAGCGTATCCGGCGGCAACACGTTCGTCCGCAGCACGTCCGTCAACAGCACGTCCGTCAGCATCAGTTCCGTCGGCAGCGCGTCCGGCAGCACGTCCGTCCGCAGCGTGATCGTCAGTCAGCCGCCCGTCGGCGCCCCTTCCTTCGCTGACCGAAGCCATCGCGGAGACAGACTCTCCCGAAACTCGGGCGCGGATGCGTCCGGTGACGTCGATGATTTCGAGGCGGTCGAAGGACTCTCCGCCCGCGACCCGGAGGGCAAGTGTTCCGCGTGACGGGTTGGGTAGCAGCTGGAAGTCGTTCGTCGTTGTTGCGATCGCCGCTCGCGTCGCTTCCACCGGGCCGAGGACCTGTTCCTCGCCTCCGGGGAGGATGAGCCGCAACTGATACACGTAGCTCTGCCCGACGACAGTGCCGGTGTCGACCCAGGAGTCCGGCAAGGTCGATCCCGCGAGCGACGCGACCGTCACGAACTCCGACCCGAGCCCAGTGCCACCCGACAGGCTGCCTCCCGACAGGCTGCCACCCGACAGGCCGCCACCCGACAGGCTGCCGTCCGGCCGGCTCGCCGTGGACCCTCCGCCATCCGCCCACTTTCCGCCGTCCGCGCGCTCGATGTCTGCTTGCAGTACTTCGCCTTCGCCGAGTCGCCAGGATAGTTCGATTCCGGCGTCGACGTTTCTCGGGAACGGGCCGGTGGCGACGATGGGGGTGACGTCTCCGAGGAATCGGATCCGGATTCCGGTGGCGACGGCGATCTGTCCCTCACCGTCGAACGCGAGTTTGGGAGCGCTCGTGACCTCATCGTCGATCAGGATTCCGCCGGGATCGTGCACGATGCCGCGGGAGCTGACGCGGGCGGCGAGCAGTGTGTGATCTGGGCCGCCCCAGACGACGAGATAGCGGGTGCCGATCCAAAGGGCGTCGGTTGGAGAGACACCGGTCTCGGACAGGACCGCTGGCTCGGCGACGGGAAGCCCGTCCTGTCCGAGTGCGAGCACCTGGGTCTCTCGGTCGCCGGGGGCGACGGTGTACTGGAACGTCACGATCGCTCCGAGCGCGCTGCCGCCCGCGGCTCCCAGGAAGATGCCGGTACCGGTCGTCGTGTGGAGCAAGGTTCCGGTGAACGGCCCAGTCCCGGTTTGTGGTAGGAACCGGCCGTAGATCTCTTGGCCATTGGTCCAGATGGCGTAGGGGGATCCTCCGATCCGGACGACTTGTACGTTGCCGGTGCCGGCGGGTTCGAGTTCTCGTGGCGTGGCGTTGGTCTCGGACCAGAATCGGGTGGCGAGGGAGTCGGCCGTGTAGTTGCTCACGATCCACGCGGACCCGCCGACCAGTTCCGTGTCCCAGTAGCTTCCGACGTGGGGCATGCCGCGTGCCGTGTGGGTTCCGTCGTCGAGGACCCGGATCAAAGACGTGTGCTCGTCGTACCAGTCATACCAGTCGTTGTAAGTTTCGGACCAGTGGACCAGGACCAGGTTGCTTCCGTCGGCAGAACTGCCTCCGGTTCGGATCGATTTATCGCAGCCGAACCCTGGACCGCGAATCGAGTGAACCGGGCTGGATTCGCCGTGACCATCGACGGTCAGTACGGTGCCATCGTGCGAGGTGTCGTCCTCCAGGAATACGTGGAGGTCTGTCCCAACGAACCAAGGAGCCGACAGTGCCGGTAGGAAGCCCGCGTTCGGAGTGAGTTCCGGGCCGAGTTCACCTTCCTGCGTCACGGTGCGGCCCGTGACGTCGTTCTGGACATAGCAGTATCCGGCGAGTGGAGACACGGGTGGGGTCGCACCCGCGCGCGATGCGGCGGCCTCTTCGCTTCCGACCGACGCTACCTCGATCAAGAGTTCGCTGAAGACGACGAGGTACTTCGATCCCGTCCACACGGCATCGAAGGAGCGCTCGTACTCACCGGGCATCAAGTTGTACGCAACCGTGGCGAACTCATCGGTAGTTCGATCGCCCCAGAGGTCGATCGGGAAGCAGAACCCGAGGTCGGAGACGACGAGCGCGCCCTCCGGGCCGGAAGCGATCCGCGATTCGTCCGACAGATAGAACTCGACTTGTTGGAGGTTCCGCGGGGTTCCGCTCCACGAGTCCACGGAGAGAATCTCGATGTACCGCTGGTTGTGGACCTCACCGAGGACGAAGCAGACATTGTCCGACATCCGTGCGGCGGAGAACCCACGGCCTACCGACACGTTCTGGACACGGCGGACGTTTCCTTCGCGACTTCCGTCCGGGCGGAAGAGAACGTAGCTGATCCCGTCGTCGTTCGCCCATGCCGCCACGCCGCCGTCCTGCCCATGCTGGAACTCGACGTCGAGACCACCCTCATGGGCTCCGAGAAGCTCCGTCTCGCTGCTCTCCCATTCGCTCGCGGAGATCTCGGCGAGCTTCACCTCACCGGTGGCAGACGCCCAGACGACGAACCATCCGTCGTCGGAGCATTCCATCCAGACCCGCGCCGTATCGATCGGCTCGGTATCGAGGGAAACGGACGTCAGTGGCTCGTCGCCGAGAGGCCGCCGTCGCACCAGGAAGAGATCGCCGCCGTCGTGGGTCTCGAGGACGACGTACTCCCCGGATTCGATCGGCCACGCTTGAAGGATCCTCGCGTTTTCGTCTGCACGGACGTAGTGGAAGGAGCCGTCGCCCTCTCCGTCTGCGTTCAAGTGGAGCACCTGCGTGTTCCGACTCGCGGACCCCTCGGATTCGGCCCACGTAGCCGAGAGCTGTCCTCCCGACGAGCAGAGGTCGAGCCGCGTACGAAAGCCATAGGGATCGTAGGTACGGATCCCGGAGTCGACCACGATCGGGTCACCGATCCAGAAGTCATCGGCGATGGCCAGCGAACTGAGTCCTAGCAAACCCACACCGATCGCGAGACACGCTGCCGCACTGAAACGGTACCGGATCGAAGTCGTCGACCATGCGATCGACGGAGAAGAACGCTGCCACACGACGCGGGGTGAACGCGGACGCGAAGTACAGCCGGGCCAGGGACGGGCAAGAGACTGGAGGAGGCGGAAGGCTTGGGACATGGAGCACCTCCCATCGAGGGCTGCCGAGGGTCGCCAAAGGTCGACAACGGTTGCCGCTCAGGGTCGACAAAGGTCATCGCCCAGGGTCCCCAAGAGTCGCCGAGGGTCGCCAAAGGTTGCCGCTCAGTGTCGACAACGGTCGCCGCTCAGGGTCGACAAAGGTCATCGCCGAGGGTCCCCAAGAGTCGCCGAGGGTCGCCGGGCGCGGCACCGACCTGTGAAAGCATACCTGGAAACGCCGTGTCGGTCACAGCCAACGTTCGGGACCCTGGACCCTGGACCCTGGACCGGGCTCCCGCTGTCCCGCAGACTTGGGAACATGACCAGATCGATCGACGTAACGCAGGGGGACCTGCCGATCCGCGGCACTCACGTGATCCTTCGCGATTGGCGCAACGAGGATCTCGAACCGTTCCGGCACTGGCTCGGGCCGGGGCACGCGTGGCACCGATTCGACGGCCCTTACTACGCACTCGGGACGCCCGAGCAGACCAACGCATCAGTCGAGTTGCGTCGGCGGCTGATAGAGACGGGCTCCTTCCCGAGTCCTCGGGTCGACCTGGTCATCGCGGACGCGATCGACGACCGTCTCATCGGGCGGGTGAACCGCTACTGGATCTCGGAAGAGACCGACTGGCTCGCGCTCGGGATCGCACTCTACGACGAACGATCGTGGGGGGACGGGGACTCGGAACCGAAGCGTTCGGGCTTTGGTGCGAGTACCTGTGGAGAGCGATGCCCCGGCTCGTCCGACTCGACTTCCGCACTTGGTCCGGCAACCACGGGATGCAGGCGATCGGAAGGCGGCTGGGATTCCGGGAGGAAGCCCGGTTCCGGATGGCGAGGATCGTCGACGGCGACTACCACGACGGCCTCGGCTTCGGCGTGCTACGCACGGAATGGGAAGCGCGGTATCCGGACAGGTTCGGGCGCTCTGGCGGCACATCCGACGCCGACGTCGGCACCGGATAACCACTTCGACTGCGGTGCTACGCTGCGAATCACATCCAACGTGGGATGAAGACGGCGCATAACCACTTCGACTGCGGCGCTACGCTGCGAATCGCATCCAACGTGGGATGAAGGCGGCGCATAACCACGCCGACTTCGGCGCTACGCTGCGAATCACATCCAACGTGGATGTGCCAGGCACGCCGTCGTTGGCTGCGCCCCCCAAGCACCCGTGCCCTACCGTAGGAGTACGACGCGCTCTTCCGCTGTCTGCGGGCTCGCTTCGCCGTCGAACAGGCGCACGCGGACCCAGTAGACACCGGCAGGTGCCGGCCGGTCTCTTTGATCCCGACCGTTCCAGCGGAGTGTGTGAGGACCCGCCGACAGCTGTCCGTGGAACAGCCCCGCGATCCTGCGCCCCGTGGCGTCGACGACTTGTACGTCGACGACCTTCTTGTCGAGTGCGCGCGCGCCCGCGTTGCGCGCGTCGGTCGCGCGAGCGTCGGGAGTACCTACGTCGGGAGTACCTACGTCGGGAGTACCTACGTCGGGAGTACCTACGTCGACAGTACCTACGTCGACGCTGCCAACGTCGACGCTACGGGCGTTCGAAAGCCAGATCCGCACGTCGACGCTCTCGAAGAACGGATTGGGCTGCGCGCGTAGCGCGATGCGGTTGCCCATGCCCGATGCGGATGGAGTGCCGGGAGAGTCCGTTCCGTCCGGCGTCCAGGGTGATCCGGACTCGCCGTCGATGATGTCGGGGAGTCCGGATGGCTCGCGCAGTTCGAATTCGGCGAGGAATACGTCTCGGCCGCCGTTGTGTGTCTCGTCGTAGGCGCCGGGGGTGGTGGGGAAGTCGGGTGAGCCGGTGGGGCCGGTGAGAATGGGGTGACCGTTCGGGTGCATCACCAGTTCCCATCCGCCGTCCAGGTCGGAGCCGCCGAAGTAGGTGCTGTAGATGAGTGACGACCCGCTGGGGTCGAGTGCTGTGAGATTCGCGTCCTGGAGTCCGTTGTGTGTGAGGTCGAAGGCATCACTCGTGACGGGGAAGTTGGTGGACTGGACGTATCCGGAGAAGATGGGCGATCCGTCGGCGTTGACGGTGAGGGCCCATGGCTCGTCGTCGCCGTTGCCACCGACGTAGGTGGAGAACATGAGCGAGTCACCGGCTGCGTTGAGTCGGGCGACCCATCCGTCCTTGCCTCCGTTGTGGGTCCGGTCGAATGCGTGATCGGTCGTCGGGAAGTCCGTGGACTGGGTCGCTCCTGTCAACATGGCGTCTCCGGACGGAAGGACGACGATCACCTCACCCCAGTCGGAGCCGGACCCGCCGATGTACGTGGAGAAGACGAGGTGCCGGCCGTCAGGGGACAGCTTCGTGACGAACGCGTCGTAGAGAGTGCTCCAGGTTTCGTTGTACGCGCCGGGAGTCGTCGGGAAGTTCGAAGAGAAGGTCGTCCCGAAGAGGACGGGCGAGTCGTCTTCTGCCATGTCCATGAACTTCACCCAGTCGGACGCGGCTCCTCCGAGGAATGTGCTCCAGACGATCCCCGATCCGTTGGCCGTCAGCTTGGTCGAGAAACCTTCGCTGAAGGTGGTCTCCGGTGAGTAGAACGGCTGGAACGACCCGGGCGTGGTCGGGAAGTCCTGCGACGAGGTGTCACCGGACAGCACGGGACGTCCCTGTGAGTCCAGGTTCATGTCCCAGGCGCGGTCTACGTTGCTTCCACCCAGGTAGGTGCTCCAGCGGAGGACGCTACCAGTCGAGTTGAGCTTCGCGACGTACGCGTCGCGCGCTCCACCGAGAGTTCGGTCGTGCGCGCCCGCAGTCGTAGGGAAGTTTGCAGAGTAGGTATGCCCTGAGATCACGAGATCGCCGGCCGCATCTTGGTGGATTGCGAAGACGCGATCCTCTAGAGAACCGCCGATGAAGGTTGCCCAGAGGAGCTCCGTACCGTCACTGTTGAACTTGCAGACGTGACAGTCGTAGTCGCCGTTGTGCGAGGTGTCGTAGCCGCCTGAAGTGACGGGGAAGTTGGAAGAGCGAGTGTAGCCGGCGAGGATCGGAAGCTCTTCCGAGTCGATGACCAGAGCGTGTGCACGGTCGTGGTCCCAACCGCCGATGTAGGTGCTGTAGAGGAGGCGACTCACATCGCCTCTCTGGTCGTCCGGCCCCCCTCCGCCGTCGGGATCGTCGTCGTTGTCGCCGTCTCCGTCGCTGTCGTCGCCCGATCCGTCGTCATGGGGTGGGACCGTGCCGCCGCCATCGGGGTGCCACGAGATGAAGCGTTCGTACTCGAGAGGACCGCGCGCGGCGGCTCCGCCCGGACCGGCCGCCCCGCCCAGACCGGCGGCGCCGCCCGGATCGGTCGCACCGCTCGGACCGGTCGCACCGCCCAGACCGGCCGCACCGCCCGGACCGGCTGCTAGCCCGTCGCTGCCGAGCTTGCCGTCCGAGAGCGGCCGATCTTCGAGGACGGTGTCACCGATGCGAATGAGGATGCCGCCGTCGGTTGCGGTGGAGACGACTTCGCAACCCTCACACGCCTCGAGGAGAAGGGGAGTGGAGGCGGCGCTGGCCCCGGCCGCGGACGTGAGGCGATAGAGGAGCGCGCCACGTTCGGCGCGGAGCCGAAGTTCGTCGCCCGTGCGATCGTCGCGCAGGACGACGTCCGTGTATACGGGAACGTTGGCGGCCCATTTCGACGGATCGTCGCCGAGGAAGTAGTTGAGGTGGGTCGTCGACACTCCCTGAGGCTCCGCGGTCCCTCCCGCGACCTCTACTGACAGCGGAAGTCGGAGCGCGGTCGATTCATCCCATACGTCGAGGACGAGGGCGTCTTCCGTGAGGTAGACGTCGACTCCGTTTCCACGGGCCATGTACTCGACAGCGTCATCGAACTGTCCGTGGTTCGGAATCCATCCGCGCTCCCCAAGAGCCCAGACGGGACTCGTAGTCATGGCGAGCAGAAGCAAGAGCAGAAGGCCGAACCGTAGACCGGACAAAAGTCCACACGGTCGCTCGCGCGGTAGCCGGGACTGGCTCTGCGGAGGAATGCATCCGTGCGAGGAGGGGAGGTTTGCGATTGGAAGGCGGCACGGTGTCGACAAGCGATGCCTCCTGGTCTGGAGTGCGGGTCGCAGCGAGTGCAGAGGACTCGTGTAGTATACACGATTGCTTGGGTGCGAGGCCAAGGGGCTGCGGCGAGGTCTGATCGGGGGCGCGGGCGACTGAACGGTGACAACGTCGCCTACTACCAGCTCGGACGGTCGATCCTGGAAGGGAATGGCTGCAGAAGCGTCCCGCGTCAAGCGGCGGCCGATGGGGCTCGCACGCCTACGTCCCCGCCGGCGGCGGTCTGCAACGCGGAAAGGTCATGAGTCGATGGTGTGTTTGTGACGGCCAGCTGGACACGTTCCTGCACCGAGTAACGCCACCTCCTCTCGGTGCCGGGGCGCTGAGGTGCACTCCCGATGCGTGTGGTACGATCCCGCGTCGCGTCGTCGAAACCGCAACCTCATGGAGAGCCCACGGTGAGCGAGCACGAGCCGAACCGCCAGCACCGATCGATCCTTCAGGAGATCGCACACCGCGCCATGCTCGAGCGCGGACTCGAACCCGACTTTCCGCCCGCGGCGGCGAAGGAGCTCGGCGCGCTTCCTGCGCCGTCTCCGAACGGCGTGCGCGATCTGACCGCGCTCCTGTGGTGTTCGATCGACAACGACGACTCCCGCGACATCGATCAGCTCACCGCAGCGGAGAGCGTGGCCGGGGGTGGTGCCCGCATCTACGTCGCGATTGCGGACGTCGACGTGCTCGTTGCCAAAGGGTCTGCCATCGACGGTCATGCTCAGCGGAACACGACGTCCGTCTACACGGCGGCGCAGATCTTCCCGATGCTGCCGGAAGAGCTCTCGACGGACCGGACGAGCCTCAACCTCGACTTGGATCGTCTCGCGATCGTCGTGGAGATGGTCGTGGACGGGCTCGGTGCGGTCATCAAGTCCGACGTGTACCGGGCGCGCGTCCGGAACCGCGCAAAGCTGGCGTATCCGAGCGTCGGTGCCTGGCTCGAGGGTGCACAGGCAGCTCCTGCGGGGCTCGACAACATGCCGGACCTGGCTGCGAGCCTTCGTCTCCAGGATCGGGTCGCGCAGCAGATGAAGGAGCGGAGACACGAGCGCGGCGCGCTCAGCCTCGACACGGTGCAGCCCAAGGCAGTCTTCGAAGGCGAGACACTGAGCGGTCTCGAGGTCAGCGATCGGAACCGGGCGCGTACCTTGATCGAGGACTTCATGATTGCGGCGAACGGGGTGACGGCACGGTTCCTGGAGAAGCGTGGGTTCCCGTCGGTTCGTCGCGTCGTGCGGACTCCGCGCCGTTGGGACCGGATCGTCCAGCTCGCCGCGGATCTGCGCTACCAGCTCCCGGAGGTCCCCGATCCGCGTGCGCTCGAGGCGTTCTTGGTGGAAGCAGAGGCGGACGATCCGATCCGGTTTCCGGATCTCTCGCTCAGCGTCATCAAGCTGCTCGGAGCGGGAGAGTACGTCGCGGAAGCGCCCGGGCAAGATGCCGGGGGACACTTCGGGCTCGCGGTGAAGGACTACGCGCACTCCACTGCGCCCAATCGACGCTACCCGGATCTCATCACGCAGCGGCTCCTGAAGGCCGCGCTCGCCGGGGAACCGCCGATGTACTCGGTGGCCGAACTCGACAAGCTCTCACGGCACTGCACCGCGCAGGAAGACGCGGCGAAGAAGGTCGAGCGACAGGTCAGCAAGTCCGCAGCCGCCCTACTCCTCGAGGAGTCGATCGGCGAGCAGTTCGAGGGCGTCATCACCGGTGCATCCGAGAAGGGCACTTGGGTGCGCATCTTCGACCCGCCCGTCGAAGGGATGGTAGTCGGCGGGGCGCACGGACTCGACGTCGGGGACCGAGTGCGGGTTCGACTGGTTCGCACGGACGTGGAACACGGCTTCATCGACTTCCGTCGAGGCTGAGAGGACTCTTCGCCCCGGCACGCGGACAAGGGCGGCCTTGCGGACGTGTACCGGCGTGGTGCTGCGTATCAAGTCACCGCCGGCCGCGACTCCCTATCGGTAGGGACCGTTTGGACTCCACGGCAGACCGACTTCTGCAGGGGAGGAATCGATGCTCGACCTCCGGGTACTGGTTGCGACCAGCTGCGCGTTCTTTGTTTCGTTCGACGCTACTGTGGCCCTCGCAGGGCAGCCTCCTTCCCTCTTCTGGTCAGACACCACGATCGGGACGATCGAACGAGTGGCACCCGACGGGTCGGATCGTCAGACGCTTCTCTCGGATCTCGACTACCCCGAAGGTCTCGTCGTCGACGTGGACGCGGACCGGATCTACTGGGTCGATGCGGGAAGTTCTAGCCTCTACAGCGCCCGCTTGGACGGAACCGACGCCGTTCCGCTGTTGTCCGGGCTCAGCAGTCCCGCTGGCTTGGCCTTCGATCGCGAGGCCGAGTTGTTCTTCTGGACGAATGTCGCCTTCGGAGCGCTCTGGCGTGCGAACGCCGATGGCACGGGCGTCGTGGAGTTGGCGAGCTTGGGTGGTCACTCGCGTGGCGTGGCCATCGATCCGATCGATGCGAAGGTGTACGTCAGTGGCGGCGAGAACACGCGGCTCGAGCGGATGGACTACGACGGCGGGAACCGCGAGCTGGTCATGGACGGACTGCCCGCTCCGGTCGACGTCGCCCTCGACCTCGAAGCGGGGAAGGTGTACGTCGCGACATCGGAAGGGGTCTACCGATCGAACCTGTCCGGTTCGGGGTTCGAACTCGTCACACCGGCGAGCGCATCCGGGCTCGCCGTCGATCCAAATGCGGGACGGATCTACGCGAGCGATCTCTCCGGCATCATCTGGAGCGCCAACCTCGATGGCAGCGACTTCCAAGTGCTTCTCTCGAGCGGAAGCGGACGGCCGCGACACCTCATCTCGTACTCACCGGATCCAGCTGGCGCCCCCGAGACCCCCGACGCACCCGAAACACACGACGTGGGACCCGTCCTCTCGAACCTCGATGTGAGTGCGAGCCCGAATCCCTTCGGAGCCTGGACACGACTCGAGTTCCGTGCCGCCCGCGGTCCCGTCGCCGTCAACATCTACGACGCCTCGGGACGCTCGGTCCGAACGCTCGAGAGCGTCGATCGCGCAGGAACGGTCCTCTGGGATGGCTTGGACGAGCGAGGGGAGCCACTGCCAAGCGGCGCCTACCTGTTCCGAGCACGCTCGGGAGACGCCGAGTCTACGGGGACACTGATGCGCATCCGGTGAGCGGATGCCTCGGATCTCCTCGGCGTCGCGGAGACGGAATTGGCCGAGCCCTTAGCGGAACAGCGAGCGGATCACTCCCCAGCTCATCGGTAGAACCGGCACCGGCGCGTCGTAAGAGACGAGTCGGAATCCGAGACTCTCATCCTGGATGCTGCTTTCGATCACCTCACCCACGTCTTCCGTGTACCAGACGGTCGCGTTGTCTCCTCTGGACTCGGTGTCGTCGACTCTGCGTCCGAACATGTCGTACGTGTTCCCATTCGAGACGAAGCCCGCACCGGCTCCGGCGTCGAATCCCACGCCATAGGCGTAGAAGTCGCCTGCAGGAACGGACACCGTTCCTTCCGTGTACACGCGGACTGGATAGTCGATCGGCCCCGATCCCCACGGATTGCCATCCATGTCGTAGAGGTCGATCCCTTCCGTAGTCCAGGTCTTGCCGAGGACGAGTGGCGCCGAGACCATCTGGATCGGAGGATCGTAGAGCAGTCCGAATCCGTCGTAGTTGAATGCGCCGTGGAGGAAGAGATTCCCCGAGGCGTCCGACGTCCAGTAGTTCTCGTAGGTTTGCGTCTCTTCTTCCTGCAGCCGGATGCGTGTCTCGGTTCCGAAGACGCTTCGGTCGCCCATCATGGTCATGAGCATCATGCCGTCGACCGTACTCGAGTACTCCCATTGGAGACCTTCGCCGAGTGGATGGTAGGTCTGCGCGTGGACGTCTTGGGCCGGTAGGAGAGCGAGAAGGGCGAGGAGCGGAAACGCAGCGAAGAAGCGTGTCGTCATGGGATCCTCCCGCGGGTGGTGGAAATGGTCTCGGCCCCATTCCATCGAGAGCTGTCGACATCGTCGAGGAACAGGATGAGCGTATCATAGAGGACCGTGGCAGCTAATCTCGGTCCATACCCAGTCGCCGTGGCGAAGTGGAGCTGCGAATCGATTCCCGACCTGGACGTTCGTCTAACAGGACGTTGTTTGCACAGCGACAAGTAACGGTGCTGCAAGTCGTTCCGACGGAGTTCGTCGTTGTGTCTCTTCGTGTACGAGGCGTAGTGTGGGGAGTTGGAACGATCGCTGGATATCGAAGGATCCGTCCTCGGCCGATGAATCGACTCCAAACGCCGGACCCGGGAGTTCCCGAACATGGCGTCCATGCCTCTCTCGCCGCAACTCCGTGAGCTGCTTGCTCGCCTCGCGAGTCACCCTCACGGACTTGGCTTCCTCCACCTCGGGGAGCTGGAGTGCATCTCCGTCACGCTCGAGGTTCATCCACGCTACGTCATCGAAGCGAGGGATCTGCTCGCAACGGAGCGCGGACGTGTCGCGATCATCGCGGAGTATCGCCGGGCCCGGACACGGATCGCGGCGCGAGGCCCGCTGCGCTCGCGCGACCCTTCGAGTTCGCCCTGCGCGCAGCCAACTATGGGGGCGATGGCCGGTGCCGTGGATGCTTCCGGTCAGGGAGCGACTGTCAAGCATGGCCCGAAGTGGGATGGTCCGCAGTCGGATGGTCCCCGCTTGGAACGTTCCGGGTTGGATCGTTCCGGGCTGGAAGGTCCTGTCCCTCATTCCAAGCTGCCAACCTCGAGACGCGGCCCGGAAGAGCTGATCGAAGCGGCGAAGCGACATCCCCTCGGCATCCCGTTCCTACTCGACGCACCCTTCGAGACCGTTTCGATCACGTTCCAAGTGTGCCCTCACGTCGTTTTCGCCGCCCGCGAGCTCATTCGAAGAATCGCGTGCGCCGAGTCAGACGTCCGCGTGGGGAAGAGCCGAGGGCCCACCTTCTGACGACACAGTCCTGTTGACCGACCACATGCTCTGAGCCATCGACACCGCACCCCGAGAAGGAGGAGACCATGGACGTAGGAATCGTCGGGTATGGCGCGTACGTGCCGCGCCATCGGATCAAAGTCGGGGAGATCGCCAAGGTCTGGGGTGCAGACGCCCCCGCCTACGAGAAGGGGCTGATGCTCAGAGAGAAGTCCGTTCCGACACCCGACCAGGACACGATCACGATGTCGGTGGAAGCCGCCCGCCACGCGCTGGAACGTGCGGGCATCGACGGAAGCCGGGTCGGCGCGATCTACATCGGTTCGGAGTCCCATCCGTACGCAGTCAAACCGAGCGGAACGGTGGTCGCCGAAGCGCTCGGAGCCACGCCGGAGATCCACTGCGCGGACTTCGAGTTCGCCTGCAAGGCGGGAAGCGAAGGGATGTTCGTCGCGCTCTCGCTGGTCAAGGCAGGGCAGATGGACTACGCCCTCGGCATCGGAGCCGACACGTCGCAGGGAGCACCGGGCGATGCGCTCGAGTACTCCGCTTCGGCTGGTGCTGCCGCCTTCGTCTTCGGTACGAAGGACATCGTCGCGGTCTGTGAGCACACCTATGCGTTCATGACCGACACGCCGGACTTCTGGCGTCGGGAGTACCAGTTCTATCCGCGCCACGCGGGACGGTTCACGGGCGAGCCTGCCTACTTCAAGCACGTCCTCTCCTGCGGGCGCGGTCTCATGGAGCGGGCGAACATGGAACCCGAGGACTTCCAGTGGGCGGTCTTCCATCAGCCGAACGGCAAGTTCCCGATGCGTGCAGCGAAGGAGTTGGGATTCCCGAAGGAGAAGGTGGAGCAAGGCTGGCTCGCACCCACGCTCGGGAACACGTACTCGGGTTCGTCGCCCATGGGTCTCACCGCGATCCTCGACGTCGCGAAGCCTGGCGACCGGATCTTCATGGTCAGCTATGGCTCTGGTTCGGGGAGCGACGGGTTCATCTGGCGGGTCACGGATCGGATCGAAGCCGTTCGGGCCATGGCGCCGCACACTCGCGCCCAGCTCGAAGACCGTCCGATCTACATCGACTACGGTACCTACGCGAAGTTCCGCGGCAAGATCCGCAAGCTCGCGGACTGAGGAGGCGATCATGCGTGATGTTGCAGTGATTGGCGTAGGCATGAACCGGTGGGGAGAGCTATGGGAGAAATCCCACCGCACCATCTGGACGGAAGCTGCACTCGAGGCGATCGATGACTCCGGCGTCGACCATGTCGACGCGATGTACGTCGGATGCATGAGCGGCGGGCTCTTCATGGGCCAGGAGCACCTGGGGCCGCTGCTCGCCGAGCAGCTCGGAATGGGCCCGATCCCCGCGACTCGAGTCGAGTCCGCCTGTGCGTCTGGAGGACTCGCCTTCCGGCAGGCGTATCTCGCGGTCGCTTCCGGAGCACACGACATCGTCCTCGCGACCGGACTCGAGAAGATGACGGACGTCGACGGCGGTGCCGCGACGTACGCACTCTCGACTGCGGCCGACCAAGAGTACGAGTGCTACCACGGGATCACCTTCCCCGGTCTCTACGCGATGATGGCGACCGCCCACATGCACCGCTACGGGACGACGCGAGAGGAGCTGGCCGAGGTGGCAGCGAAGAACCACGCCCACGGCTCGCTCAACCCGCTTGCGCAGTTCCCGATGAAGGTGACGGCGAAGCAGGTGATGGAATCGGTCAAGGTGGCGGATCCGCTCCGGATCCTCGACTGCTCTCCGATCACCGATGGCGCGGCTGCCGTCGTCGTCGTCCCGCTCGATATGGCGAAGAAGATGGGCGGGCCGCTCGTGAGAGTCGCGGCGTCCGCGACCGCGACTGACACGATCGCGCTCCACGACCGGGAAGACCTCTGTTGGATCGGGTCGACCGCTCGTGCGGCAGAGGAGGCGTACAGGCAAGCCGGGTGCGGCCCCGATGGGCTCTCGTTCTGCGAGGTGCACGATTGCTTCACCATCGCCGAGGTGATGGTGATCGAAGCGCTCGGGCTCTTCGACCGCGGCCAGGGCGGCAAGGGAGCCGCATCGGGTGCAACCGCACTCGGAGGCCGGATACCGATCAACCCGTCCGGTGGGCTCAAGTCGAAGGGTCACCCCGTCGGTGCGACCGGAATCGCACAGATCCGGGAGACGGTGATGCAGCTCCGTGGCGATTGCGGCGATCGACAGGTCAAGAACGCGCACCGTGGACTGACGCAGAACATGGGCGGGACCGGAGCGAGCTCCGTTGTCCACATCTTGGAACGGGCGTAGCGAACTGGGAAGGAGCTTACGATGATCGGTTCAGCGAGATACTGGCGTGAGATTCCCCAGCGGTATCGCTACGAGGCCTCCAAGTGCACGTCCTGCGGGAAGGTGTTCTTTCCGCCACGGCTCGTGTGCAGCAAGTGCCAAGGACGGGAGTTCGCGCAGACGGTCCTAGCCAAGACCGGAACCGTCGAGACGTTCACCGTGATCCGGGTCGCGCCGAGCGGCTTCGGAGACGAAGCACCCTATGCGGTCGGGATCGTGAAGCTCGACGACGGCGTCAAGATCACGGCGCAGATCGTGGACTGCGAGCCGGAGGAACTCGAAGTTGGCACGCCGGTGCGACTCGAGTTCAGGCGGGTGCAGCAGGACGGGGAGTCAGGCGTTCTCTGCTACGGGTACAAGTTCGTGCCGAGAGTGTAGCGTAGGGCCTTCCGGAAGTACTAGGGTTCTCCTGACGCTGGGGCTGCGCAAGGCCTTGGTGGGTTTTGCGCACGTCTAGCAACCCCACCCCAGATTCTCGACGAATCACCCGACTTCATCCTCCTTCTCGGGTAGAATCAAAGGATAGGGATTCTCTCGAACATCAAGAGTGCGGGCACCGTCGCGACACTGGTCATCCAGGAGTGACAGCTGCCCTCGACGTGGCGGACCGAGGCAGAGGAGGGTGTGGTGAAGGGGGTTGTCTTCGGTCGGGGTGAGCTGCCGCGGTGGATGCATCCCGCTCTCGTCGTCGTATTCACTCTCTCCGGAGCGTCTGCTCTCGCGTATCAAGTCCTCTGGACGCGCCAGCTCGGCTTCGTGTTGGGCGGGTCTGCGGTCGCGGTCAGCACCGTACTCGCCGTGTTCTTCGCCGGGCTCGGTTTGGGGAGCTTCCTGGGCGGGCGGATCGCCGATCGTCTCCACAATCCCCTTGCCGCCTACGGAGTGGCGGAACTGACGATTGCCGCCGCGGCCCTCGCGACGCCTTTCCTACTCTCGGCATCTGGTGCCGTCTACCTTGGCCTTTACCGCGCACTCGGTGACGCCCCTGGGCTCGTGCTCTTCGGGCGTGTGCTCGCCACAACGGTCATTCTCATCGTGCCGACGACCATGATGGGAGCGACACTGCCGCTGATCTCCCGGTTCTACGTCAGGCGTGTCGATCGCCTCGGCCGCGGGCTGGGCCTCCTCTACGGCGTCAATACGCTGGGCGGGATGATAGGGGCCGGGATCGTTGGCTATGTGTCGATACTCGAGTTCGGAGTGCGGAACTCCTTTTATCTGGCCGTCGCGGCCAACGTCCTCGCTGCGTTCACTGCGCTCCTCCTCAGTCGAGGGCACGGACTCGTGGAGGGTGACACTGAGGCAGCGGGTCCGGGCGACGCCGCAGTCTCGGGAGGGAGGACCAAGGAGACGGGTAGAGCGACCAGATCGGACTCCGGGCTTGGTGCGAACGATCCTGGATTGCTTCGCCTCTGTTCGCTTGGCTTCTTTATCTCTGGGTTCACGTCGATCGCCTACGAGGTGCTGTGGACACGAGCTCTCAACTTCGCGATCGGCAACAGCGTCTACGCGTTCACGACAATCCTCGTGGTTTTCCTCGCAGGCCTAGTCCCGGGCGCCTTCCTCGCGGGGCGTCTGGCCGACCGGACAAGGAGCCCCTTCCGGGCTCTCGCCATCGTTCAGCTCCTCACCTCAGCGTCGGTTCTCCTCCTTTTCTCGCAGGCGGGGAAACTACCTGGGCTGAGCGTCTACCTCTTCTCCAAACTCGGGGCGGGAACGCTCGGGACCGACATCCTGACCAAGGTACTCCCCGCGGGGGTGGCACTGTTCGTTCCCGCTCTCATAATCGGGCTGACCTTCCCTTTGATTCTGAAAGTCGTTACGGACCGGATCGAGTGGCTCGGGCGCAGGGTCGGTACGTTCTATGCGATCAACACTCTGGGCGGAATCCTCGGGTCTGTGACGGCCGGATTCGTACTGCTTCCCTCGGTCGGGTTGAGTCGGGGCATCATCCTGGTTGCAGCGATCAATGCACTGATGGGGGGGCTCTTCCTTCGGCGTGCGGAAAGTGCGAGTGCCCGTCGCATCGCCCTTCCCGTCGGACTCGTGCTCATGCTCGTGCTCGTGGTTGTGGCGATCACAATACGGCCAGTCCCGTTCATCCGCTACACGACCCTTGGTCGTGGTGACGACGTAGAGATCCTCTACCACGAGGAGGGGCACACCGCGACCGTGGCCGTCACCGAGAGACCGAGCGATAGTGGCAAGGATCGCTTCCTCTGGATCAATCTGCTCGGGGCAAGCGTGACCGACGCAGAGTACCACCATCAGCAGTACTACACGTTGATAGCGCTCTACCCGGCCGCTCTCCATCCGAGTCCCACGAAGGTCTTCGTCGCGGGTCTCGCCTCGGGTGTGACGGCCGGCGCCGCCGCGCTCGACGCGCGAACGGAGTCGGTCACTTGCGTGGAGATTTCACCGGAGGTCATCCGGGCTGCGGACCTGTTCTCCTACTACAACTTCGACGTCATGGACGATCCCAAAGTCAGCGTATTGGCAGACGATGCCCGCGCCTATCTCGGGACCACCGAAGACCGCTACGACGTCCTCATCACCGATGTGTTCATCTCCGCGGTCACGGGAACGTCCGCTTTGTACAGTCGCGAGTACTTTGAGTTGTGTCTCAGCCGCCTGGCACCGGGCGGAATCATGAGCGTCGGTGGCGGCGCGCTACGCGACACGGATCAAACGGTGGCACGCACATTCGCCGAGGTCTTTCCGTACGTTGCGGTGTTCGTCGTCGACGATCGATCGGCCTACAACCGCACGTTTCTCATCGGCTCACGAGAGCCGTTGGACTTCCGGCGCAGCTCCATCGATGCTGCTTGTTCTCAGCCTCGGGTGGCGGCCGAGTGGTACCGGTACGGAGTGGGTGGCTCGTCTGAGCTGATCTCCACCTACCTGTGTGATCGGGAGACAGCCCTCGAGTTCCTGGCCAAGGCGGCGGTTTGTACCGACGATCTGCCGATCATCGACTTCGGGTCGGTGGCATGGGCCGAGGGTTTCCTGCCCACGCGCGAGACGAGGGGCGGTCCGGGACTTCAGATGCTTCTCCGGCGGGCAGGCGGGACCAGGGCGATCCCGTTTCTCAAGCCGTAATCTGGTGCCGTTCGGATGGTTGATCGTGGGGCGTGCCAAAGTCGCCAGGCGAGCCGCCCGACTGGACCTCGATCCCCATGGACTCCACGAAACCCTGGTTTCCCGGCCGGATTCGAGCCAAGTAGCCTCCTGGCGCCTGCCGATGAGTGCTATCCTCGTCAACGGCTCTCGTCCGGAACCGTCTGCGAGAGAGAATCGTCTCCCGCTGGGGTCGAATGGGACCTCAAACCCTCGGGAAAGGTACTTGTTGCCCCTTCGGAGGTGCCGGGGTTGCGTCGAGCTACACCGCTTCCCCGCCAGTTGTCCCTGGGAGCGCTCGTCCCGCGACTCTTGCTGTTGCTCGCGCTCGGAGCGCTCCTTGCGTGGGGATTCGTCTACGACTCCACCGATTTCTGGTGGGACGAGATCACGTCGCTCGAGGGCTACGCGCTCTTGGGCTTCCGCGCGATCGTCTCGACATACGACCAGCCGAACAACCATGTTCTCTTCAACCTGGTCGATCGTGTACTGCTCCGACTCCTCGGAGTTCGTGATCTCACGGCGGCGATGGATCACGTCGAGGCCCTGCGCTGGGGCCAGTGGATGGTGGCAGCCAGTTCGGTTGCCTTCGTCGCGCGGTCGGGAAGCCGGATTTTCGGACCTATTGGGGGTGCACTCTCTGCGGTTTTCCTGGTCAGCTCGCTTCCCTTTCTAAACTTCGCGATGCAACTCCGGGGATACGGGCTTGGCGTTCTCTTCGCTGCTGCACTGCTCGACTCGTGCTTTCGCCTCTCGGGAGGACCGACGAGACCTCTCCTGGCGACCACGGTGGTCACTCTCTCTACCTTTGGACTGCTCTACTCGGTACCGTCCAATGTGTATTTCGTCGCATCGGTCGCTTCGTGGACCGGGGTGACACTGTTCGCTTCCCGGATCCATCATCGACGAGCCGTCGCCTCTGCACAGACAGTCGAGTGCAATGGGGAGCGCTGGATGCTCCTGGGGCTTCTTGTCGGCACCGCTCTGGCCTTGCTGGCCTACCTGCCGATCCTCCAAGAGGTTCTGCACAATCGGTTCGTGTCGGCGCACCCGCCGGATCGTTTCTTCGTCCTGACGACACGGCTTCCCCATGTTCTGGACCACCTCTCGAGCTTCCGCTACCCGCTTGTCGTCGCGACCGTCCTAGGACTCCTTTGGCCGCTCGTCCGTGTTTCCGGGGGGGGCGAAGTCTCGGGCACGGCTCCTGGCCCGCTCACGGCTCCCGGTCCGCTCGGGGTCGCGGCGAGCCGCGAGGTGATGTTGCTGCTCGCAGTCGTCCTGATCCCGTTCGTCCTCTCCTTCCTTCGGAACGACTGGCCGTTCGAGCGGACTTTCCTCGTCGTCACGCCAGCGTTCGCATTGCTTCTCGGTGGTGGTACGGCCTCGGCGGCTCGGATCTTCTCGTCACCCGGAAGTCGTGGGCACGCCCTCTCGATGCTCGCGGTCGCCTTCTATGCTCTCGGGACGGCCACTTGGGGCTATCTCCACGTACAGGGTCGCCTCGACCGTGAGTTTCGCGAGACCCTGGCCGGGGAGCAGAACCTTCTCGGGAACAGCTACCAGTCGCGGTCGTTTCGGCCGTCCGAGGGAGCCGCTTGGCTAGGTCCGAAGGTCGCCGCAGCTCCCGGTCCGGTTCTCTTCGTTCATGAAGCGGACCGTGTCGCCTGGAGTAGCTACCTCGCTCGCGAAGGTGTTCCGTCGCTCGGTATGGTGCGACTGATCCCCGCAGAACCCGAGGCCCGGGCCGCCGGGATGACCCACTTGGCTCAGCTGCAGGTCACGAAGCCCGGCGAAGAGCATGCGTTCTATGGCGTGCAGCTGTCCCTTCCCTCGCTCGCCGCCGACGATGCGCTCACTCCGATCCTCGAAGCCGCACAGCGGTTCGGTGCAGTCGAGAGGTTCTACGTGGTCACGGACTTTCCGTCGTGGACGACGAACCTCGCGCGAGAGATCCCGGCCGGATGGACTGCGATGCCGCTTCGCGAGACGGGCGGTTTCGGGACGATCTGGGAGCTTCGTCCGCCGGGGTAGGGCGGAACGTCGAGCGCGGGGGAATGGGTTTCCGTTCCGAGTGAATGTTCACGTCCCACCCTGGTACTCCCCCTCGTGCCGAACCACAGCCGACCCGTGCCGCGAGCCCGAGCATCACGCCTCCTTCACGCTGACTTCTCGTGCCCGTGAACACCCCGGCTGCTAGATTCGTCTCGTCAGGAGGACTACCGCCGGTCGTTCGCCGGGAATCCGCCCTCTCTCCCCGCGGATTCCGCCGCCCGTTCTTGGAGCTGGCAGCACGGCCGGTTGCTACCAACGCATCTCAAAGGAGGAGTTCGAGGAATGCGCATACTGAAGTCGACTCTGCTCGCTCTGGGCCTAGCCCTCCTCACTTCGGCCGCGTCTTCGGCCGTGGCTTCGGCGGACACGTCGAAGGGCACAGGATTGGACGCGCGACTCGCGGCGTCGCCGGATCAGTTCGCACCGCCGACCGCGGACGGACAGCTTCCGGTGATGATCATGGGGCGGAACTTGGAGGCAGCGGCTCGCGCGATCGAGGCTGCTGGAGGCTCCGTGACCTACCGGTTCGAGAACCTGCCGGCCCTCTCAGCGACGGTGCCGCCGGAGGCGTTGGCTGCTCTGGGACGTGTCTCCGGGCTCGACTACGTCGGTCGGCAGACCATGGTCCACACCGCAATCCTCCCGCCGTCCTTCCCGCTCGGAACGGACGGGCGATTCGATCCGGCCGACGTTCCCGAGGACTGCATCGTTCCTCTTCACTCAAAGCCACTCCGGAGCACGCCACTCGACCGGAAGTCGCTCGAGGCCGTCTCATCCGGCGCCATGTCCGCCGGTCGCGGCCTCGCGAAGCGCGCCTTCTCCGAGTACAACGACATGACTGGCGCGAGCGAAGTCTGGGAGGAGACGAACTACGGAGAGGGCGTGATCGTCACCGTCATCGATAGCGGCATCTATCCCGGACATCCGATGCTGGATGGGAACGTGATCGGAGGAACGAACCTCGTGCCGGCTGCGGAAGAGGAGGCGTGGGACTACAACGGAGACAACATCCCGGATGGTCTCTCCTTCGACTGGGACGCGATCGAGAACGGGAACCATGGGACCGGGGTTTCGAGCCTGGTCGCGGGTCATGTCGAGCTCGTGCTTCCAGAGGACGACCCGTTCGTGCTCGCGGTGGCGGCGAACAGCCCGGGCTCGGTCGAGTTCCCCGGAGACGGAACCGCGATCATCTCGCTCACGGGTACGGCGCCTGGTGCGTCGCTCTATGCGGTCAAGGTGTTCCCGTACGGCATCGGGAGTGCGCCGGACGCGCGCGTCGCGGAGGCGATCGACCTCGTCATCTCGATGAAGAAGACCGGTGAGCTCGACACGGACGTGATCAACATGAGCCTCAGTGGTCCGGTGATGAACGACGGTGGAAACCCGCTCGACCTACTCGTGGATGCGGCAACGGCCGCCGGCATCACCGTCGTCTCGGCGGCGTCGAACGAAGGTCCGGTTCTCATGAGCGTGGGAAGCCCAGCCAGTGCGCACACGGGGCTCGCAGTGGGTGCGGTGAGCGATCCGCTCCATGCGCGCGTGGGTATCGACTACTTGTTCGGTCAGGTCGGAATCGGTCAGGTCTTCTATCCACACGACGCAATGATGGTCGGGGACTTCAGCGCACGTGGGCTCACCGCCGACCGGCGGCTCAAGCCGGACGTCGTCGCCACCGGGTTCCTCACCTTCTCGGCGACGAACGAGGACTTCGACGGCGACGGCCTACGGGACACGCCGACCTACGGCTTCGGAGTTGGGACGTCGCTCGCATCGCCCACCGTTGCGGGCGCGGCGGCACTCGTCACCGCCTACGGGAAGCTCAACGGATTGGGAGACCAGGCCCCATACGTCGCGAACGCACTTCGCAACGGCGCCATCCCGATCTCGCACCTCCGGTCGTTCAGCATGCGGGACCAAGGCTACGGGTTCATCAACTTGCCTGCCGCGCTCGAGGAACTAGAGGCGGGAGCGATGTCTCCGGATCCGGCCGATCCGCGCCACATCCTCACCCGGCAGGTGGCTGTCACGAATGGTGTGCAGTCGTTCCGGACGGCATCGCTGAACGCAGGTGAGTCGTACGATTTCTTCATCGACGTGCCGGAGAACACCGGGATCATCGAGTTCACGATCGACGACGTCGAGCTCGGCATGAACCAGAATCCACTCACGGGCGACGGGCTCGTCTTCCTCGTCCACTCGGCGAAGCGCGGGGCGAGCGGGGACTACCACTACGTGTCGTCTCCGGCCACGCCGGGAGACCAGTTCGTCTACGAGTTCCCGGAGCCGGGCAGGGCGCGTGTCACCGTGCTCGCGCCGTTCTCCAACTTCAGCCCGGCAAGTCTCGGCTTCAGCATGCAAGGGGAGTCACTCGACATCACCGCCGACTACACCGCGACAGGTTCGCTCGGCTTCGGTGAGTCTGCGTTCTACGAAGTCGACGTGCCGGAAGGGTTCGGCATCCTCGGGGTTCGCCTCTCTTGGGATCACGACTGGAGTCAGTTCCCGACCTACGACCTCGACATGTTCATCTTCGGACCGAACGGTGAGTTCGTGCCCGCCGCGTCGATCGACAGTCCGGAGTTGGCCATCATCGAGAACCCTGCCGGCGGCACGTGGGGCTTCTACATCGAGGACTACTTCAGTGTCGAGGGGTCGGAAAACTACACGCTCGAGATGGCGTTCCTCGACGAGCAAGAGACGGGCGCGCCGGACTTCTCGGCGCTGCCGAAGGCGAGTCTCTCCAGGACCGACGCGCAGGATGGGTCGGTTCTGAGGCTCGACATCCCGGTTGCAGGACGAGTCGACGTCGGACTCTTCGACGTCACCGGACGCCGGATCGAGCGCCTGTTGGATCGCGAGCTCGCCGCGGGAACGCACGAACTCAACGTGGCGATGCCGGACTTGGCGCACGGCATCTACTTCCTCCGCGCGCAGACGCAGTCGGGCGCGACGGTGAAGAAGGTGTTCCTGCACTAGGCGGCATCGGAAAGCCGGCGATCGCGCCAGAAATGCAGAGATCCGCGCTTCGATCGACCGGGGGCCGCGAAGTACCCGGTGTTCACGAAGCGCGGATCTCTAGCGCGTCGGATCCTTCCGACAGTCAGAGCTCCAGAGTCAGTTGACTAGAGCTCGACGTTTCCGCGACAAGGCTCGTGCATGCCACGAAGCTCGTCGAGGATCCCAATCTGTTCTTCGGTCAGCTCGAGACGGACGTCAGCGGCCGTCTCTTCCTGGATCGTGCGGAACGCTTCCCATGCCTCAGCCGAGGTCAGGCTTTCGGCCTCGATCGACTCGAGGAGAGCGGTCAGGTCCGGCTTGGCAGCCTCGATCACCGCGGTGATCGCGAGTTCCTGCTCGTCCGTGAGGTCCAGGAGTGCATCGAGGTGACCGACGCGCATCTCCGTCCGCTGGTCGAAGCGCTGGAGGAGGTGGTCGAGACGGCGGGCGAGGATGGTCAGCTTGTTCTGCTCGAGGGCGGCGTTCTGCTCCTCGGTCAGGATGTCCGCGATTGCCGCCTGGAGGGCTTCCCGTACGTCTTCACGTGCGGCGATCAGTTCCTCTTCCGAGAGGACGCCGTCGCGGTACTGCTCGCAGAGGTCATAGACGTCTTCCCGCGCGGCGGCGAGCGCGTCACGGATGGCGACGACCTGCTCGCGGGAGAGGTCGAGTCCGTGGAAGAGCCCGCGGATTCCGGGGATCAGACCGGCAGCGCGTTCGCCTGGCTCGGGACGGAACTCATCGGCGCGGGCGCCGACCGCGCGTCCGGCCATTTCCCGCAGCGCTGTCATCTGAGCCTCGTTCAGAGTCTCGGAGGCGCGGGCGAGGAAGGCGACGGCGGGAGCGTCTTCGAGGAGGACGTCTTCCATGTTCTCGGAGCGACGGGATTCGATCCGCCACTGATTGAGCGCACGCTCCACTTCGGCAGCCTGCTCGGCCGTGAGTGCGACTTCGTTCTGGACGTCCGAGATCGTCGGGATCGCTTCTTCTTCCTGGTTCGTCGGATCAGGGCTCGTGGTGGCGTCGTTCGAGTCGGAGCAGCCCGACGCGAACAGCAGTGCGCTCGTTCCGAAGAGGACGAGGGCAGGCAGGACTCGAGCCGAACGGGGGAGTGTCAGTAGGCGTCGCACAGTGCATTCCTTTCCCTGGGGGTAGAACCCCATCATTGGTCGTTCCTCGGCACACCCTAGATCCCCCGTGCGCCGTTCTTCGTATGGAGAGCAGCAATGCGCGTGCCGTCCTGGACGGCGTCGAGCTAAGGGGCCAGTTTCTGGGCATTTGAACCTGTCCGGCGCTAGCGTCGGGGCCGGTGAACCCTGCTAGGTGTGTACCGTACGGTTCCGGATCGACGCCGCGCCTGAACCACTGGGGGCACCGCGTGCTGCCTAGACGTTCAGGACACCTCGATGCCGATCACCGCCCGGTCGTCGTCGCTTTGGCGACTTCCGGTGTGGGCCACCCAGGCGCGTTCGACTTCGGTGAGGACGGCTTCGAGTGCGGCCCCCTTGGGAATCTCGCCCGAGACGCATGCCAAGAGAGGACTCGGGCCGCCTTCTTCGGGTGCCTCGCCGAACATCGCATCCGATCCGTTCGCGCCTTCGGTGTAGCCGTCGGTGAAGAGGAAGAACCGGTCGCCTTCGGCGCGCGCATGGCTTTGCGTGAACCGCTCGGGCTGCGCGAAGCCTGTGTTGACAGGGATCCCGTTCGAGGTGAGTTCGAATGCAGCTCCTGTCTTCGTGAACCCCAAGACAGCCGGGTGGCCAGCGCCGCAGTAGCGCACGTCATCCTTACCGAAGACGAGGAGGAATGCGGTGACGAACCCGTTGATCTGGGAGCGCATGAGTTCCTGTTCGAGCTGGATCAACGCCTCTGCGGGATCGGGGCTCTCCGCCAGGGATCGCTGGAGCTGAGACTTGATGATGCCGGTCGCCATCGCGGCGGTGGGGCCGTGGCCCATCACGTCGGCGATGAGGACGGCGATCTCTCCTCCCGGGAGTCGCCAGTAGTCGTAGAAGTCTCCGGAGAGGCGTTCCGATGCGATGTGATGGGAGACGATGCGGACTCCGGACTCCTCGAACGTCGGCGCAGGAAGCAGCCGTCTCTGGAACTTCCTCGCGGCTTCGAGGTCTCGCTCCAGACGACGCATCTGGCGGTCGAGCGCTTCCCTTGCTGCCTGGATCTCGACGATCCTGTCTGCCAACGTCTCGAGCACGGAAACGGGGAACGGCTTCCGGAGGAAGAAGAACGCCTTCCTACGGATCGAGTCTTCCAGCACTTCGTCCGGATCGGCGGAGCTGCCGGTCATGACGATGACGTCGATTTCCGGGCGAAGGAGTTTGATCCGCGTGAGCAGCTCGAGCCCGGACAGGCCCGGAAGCCGCACGTCGACGACGGCGAAATGGAACGACTGCTCTTCCAGGATCCGAAGCGCGGCCTCTCCGTGCTCTGCTTCGACGACGTCGAAGCGATCTTGGAAGACGCGGCGCGCCATGTAGCGCATTCCGGGTTCGTCATCGACGATCAACACACGTCGACGGGGAGCGGCTCCATCGCCCTTCGTCATTTCGGAGAGGTCTCCTTCGTGCGGAAGCCCACGGTCGGCTCCCTTCTGGACTCGGCTGCGGCGGGGATGAGGGCACCGTGGGCTCGTCTCAGCTCCTCCGGGATCCGCTCGGTGCACGGCGGAAGCCAGACCCTCGCGATCGTGCCGCCCTCCGGGTGGGGGGCGAGTTCGATCCGTCCGCCGTACTCCCACACGATCGAGCGGCAGATGTCGAGTCCGAGACCGGTCCCTTCGCGTTTCGTCGTGAAGAACGGTTCGAAGATCTTCTCGCGGATCTCGTCCGAGATTCCGGTTCCGGTGTCGGCGAACTCGATGGTGACGCCGCCATCGGCCGGATAGGTCTTGCAGCGCAGGGTGCCGCCGTTCGGCATCGCGTCGCGGGCGTTGTAGAGCAGGTTCAGGAAGAGCTGTTCGAGCTCACCGCGACGGGCGCAGATCCGCGACACGGGGTCGAGCGTCGTCTCGATCCGGATCATGCGCGTCTCGAAGTTCGGCGCGACCATTGCGAGCGTCAACTCGACGAGTGGGTTTGGGTCGATCCAGGAGAACGCCTCCGTCGGTCCGCGTCCCATGGAGAGAAGTCCCTCGAAGATCCGGGCGCTGTAGCTGGCGTAGTGGAGCGCGACGTCGACATCTTCCTTCAGCCGGCCCACGTTGAGCGGGGTCTCTGAGTCGATCGCGCGTTCGATGTCTCGCCGCATGGTCTGGAGTAGCGGAAGGAACACGCCGAAGGCGTTGTTGAGGTCGTGTGAGATCGCGCGGGCGAGCTCGCCCAGGCCGACCTTCCGTTCGGCAGAGACCATCCGTTCGTGCTGTGCGGCGTAGAGTTCTGAGTTGTACACCGTCGCCGCCGCGAGAGGTAGGAACTTGAGGAGGGTCCGCTCGTCTTCAGCCGTAAAGGCACGTGCACCTCGAGCGAAGAGCTGGATCACTCCGAGGAGCTGGTCCTTCCTGCGCAGCACGCCGAGCAGGCAGGACCGCGCAGCTGGAGCCTCCGGGTGGGGCTCCAGGATGGAACGAAGGAACTCGTCGGGGACGGGGAGGTTCCGTCCGTCGCTGCCGTGCCCGCTGCTCAAGTGAACGGTGCCGTCCGAGATGAGGAGCGGGTGACGACGTTGGGCCAGCCAGTCACGGACGCCCGGATCGAGCGAACGTTCGAGACCGATCCGGTCCGACTTCCCCTTGGTCCAGGTCACGATCTCCGCCTGCACCGTCCACGAGTTGCCACCGGGTGAGATGAGGAGGACGGCGCCCGAGTGGTCGTAGCGGAACAGCTTCTTGAGGCCGTGGAGCGTTTGGTAGAGCACGTCCTTGGGACGGAGTTCAGAGAAGATCTTCGCCGAGATCCGCTCTCTCAGCCGACGCGCCCGCTCGCGTTCCCGGGCCGTGAGTTGATGCTCGACGCGTTCCGCGGCTTCGAGCAGCCAACGGAGTTCGTCGCGGGAGAAGTCGCGTCCGTGGCGGACGAATCCGAGCGTGCCGGTGCGCCGGCTCGCGGTGTTGATGGCTGCGACGAGTAGGGACTGGGGGACGTCACCGACCGGTCGGCCGAGCGCGATCCGTTCAGCCGCCGCCTCGAAGGCGCGGGTGTAGCGATGCGGGCGGAGTCCGATCGCGCAGTTGGCTTGGCCGCGGGCCTCGTCGAGGAGCGCTTGGCCCGACGCAGTGAGGACGACCTGGAAACTCCCGTCGATCGCGATGTCGCTCCGGGAGTAATCGACCTGCATCGCGAGGTC
Source organism: Candidatus Eiseniibacteriota bacterium (assembly GCA_020633975.1). Taxonomy (GTDB): domain Bacteria; phylum Eisenbacteria; class RBG-16-71-46; order CAIMUX01; family CAIMUX01; genus JACKCR01. The sequence continues at coordinate 231,749 of JACKCR010000006.1, forward strand.
GGCGTCCAGGCATTCGGCGATCGTGCGGAGTGCGGACCTGACGAACCGGGAGTCGGACGTCTGGATCGAGATGCTCTCCAGCTCTCGATCCAGGCGGAGAAGTCCCTGGGTGCGGGCGAGCGCCCGTTCCTTTGCTTCCACTGGGTGCCTCCGTAGCGCCAGCCGGGGTTGGTCTCCCGGGAGGGGACGATCCTAACCCGGAGGCGATGCTGGATGCTCGGGTCTTCCGAGACGACTCATCTCGGTGGATCTTCCCGGCGGGTCGGGATAGCATCGCGCCGCTATGGGTTCTTCTTTCGGCACTCTGTTCAGAATCTCGACCTGGGGGGAATCCCACGGGGGAGGCGTCGGCGTGGTCGTCGACGGATGTCCGCCCCTGCTCGAACTTTCCGAGGACGACATCCAGCCCCAGCTGGATCGAAGGCGCCCCGGCCAGAGCCGCCTCACCACGCCGCGCCGAGAGTCCGACACGGTTCGGATCCTCTCCGGGGTCTTCGAGGGGAAGACCCTCGGGACGCCGATCCTTCTCATGGTGGAGAACGAAGACGCCCGCCCCTCGGCCTACGAAGGATTCCGGGATCTATATAGACCGTCCCACGCCGATTTCACCTACGACGCCAAGTACGGCATCCGGAACTGGCAGGGGGGTGGACGGTCGAGCGCCCGAGAGACGGTGGGACGAGTGGCCGCCGGAGCGATCGCGGAGAAGATCCTCGCGCTCGCCGAAGGGGTCTCGATCATCTCCTACGTCCGTCGGGTCGGATCGATCGAGGCTGCCGACCCGAAGCGGCTCACGCGGAAGAAGGTCGACGCAAACGACGTCCGCTGTCCGGACGGGGAGGCCGCGGAGAAGATGGCGGCGGCGATCGATGCCGCCCGTCGCGATGGTGATTCGCTCGGCGGGATCGTCGAGACTATCGTCACGGGAACGCCGGCCGGTCTCGGCATCCCCGTCTTCGACCGACTCGAGGCAGACCTCGCCAAGGCCATGCTCAGCCTCCCCGCGAGCAAGGGGTTCGAGATCGGCTCGGGGTTCGACGGAACGTTCCTCCGCGGTTCCGAGCACAACGACCCGTTCGTTCCCCGCGTCGATCGCAAGACCGGCGAGACGCGGATCGGAACGACCACGAACCGCTCCGGTGGAGTCCAAGGCGGCATCTCGAACGGTGAGCCGATCGTCTTCCGGGTCGCGTTCAAGCCGACCGCCACGATCCGGAAGCCACAGCGGACGGTCGACACGGAAGGACGACGCCGCACGCTCGAAGCACGCGGTAGGCACGACCCGTGTGTGCTGCCGCGCGCGGTTCCAGTGGTCGAGGCGATGACCGCACTCGTGCTCGTCGACCACTGGCTTCGGCAGCTCTCGATGACGTCGGCCGTCGAGCGGATGCAGCGCTCTTCGTCCGAAGCGCGAAGGCCCACGAGCGGGCGGAACCGGAGCGATCGCGCGCCAGCTGATCGAACTCGTGGCGGGCGCAAGTGAAGCGGACGGAGTCGGGACGGGCCGAAATGAGGTGCCGCCCTAGTTCGTCCAGTGGGATTCGGCGCAGTGTGGAGCGGAACGGAGCCGGGCTCCTTCTCGTTCTCGCACTCACAGTCCTGTTGTTTGCTTGCGGAAAGGAAGGCGGCGACTCTCAGGCGGACCAAGAGAGTCCAGCCTCCGAAGCGATCACGACCCCCTGGCTTCGTGTCGTCGTTCCCGTACCTCCTGCTGTCGATCCTCTAGAGGGACGGCGCCCGTTCCGCCTCGAACTCTGGCGCTATCTCTATCCGTCGTTGATCCGTCTCGAACCCGAATCTTCGGCCTCGATCGGCGGTTCGGGCGGCCCGATACGGGCGCTGCCGATCCCGCGTTCCGACCTCGCCCACGCTTGGAGCTGGGATCCCGAAGCGCGTTCGCTCCTTCTCTCACTCGACCCGCGTCGCTACTGGAGCAACGGGGACCGGATCACCGCGGCCGACGTCGTCCGCTCGTACCGGTTCCTCGAGGAGCGAGGTCTGCTCCCCACCCGGCCCGGGCCGCGGGGGAGCGGCCAAGGCTCCGCTGCGCGCATTCCGGCGGACGAGAGCCGTCGAGACCCTCGCGGTCGCGACCGGATCCTGCGCGCGGTCGACGCGGTGGGGGACAGCCTCGTCGTCCTTCGATTCGTGCCCGGAGTTCCCGAGTGGCTCGCGCGAGAAGTCGCGACTGTTCCCGTGCTCTCCAAAGTGAAGATCGACCTAACCACGGGCGCGCTCAAACCGGAACCCGGCGTTCCGACTCCGATCCCTCCACGTGCTGCGCCGTTCCGCCTCGACCCGGTGACCCAATCCGATCAGCTTCGTCTCGTCGCGAGGAAAGATGCGGGAGGAGCCGACGAGCCGAGGATCGAAGGGATCGTCACGGAAGTCCTGCCTGGAGATCCCGGGCGTATCGAACGCGTTCTTCGAGGCGAAGCGGACATCGCGCTCGACGTGTCGGCCGACGGCATCGCACGGCGGGCACGGGACGATGGGTCGGTCGAGCTCTTCGCTGGTGCGGTCGGCTCGATCGAGATGCTCTGCTGGAACGTCGTGCGCCCAGAGCTCCCGTTCGAGCTGCGGAGCGCGGCGGACCTCGCGATCGACCGGAGCCGGATCGGGAGGCTCTTCACCATCGGTGACGAGACCTACGCGTCTCCTGGGGGAGGGTTCTTCACTGATCCCGACTCGACCACCGGCCCGGACATCGCAGCGGCATCGCTTGCCCTCGGCTATCCGACGCCCCTGCCGCCGGGGGCACCCCCACGCCGGTTCCTCACCATGATCTACGACCGGAACAATCAGGTGCGCGAGCAGATCGCGACCTACCTGGAAGAGGACCTCGCACGGATCGGCGTCGCCCTCCGTCCGATCCCACTCGAAGGGCCCGAAGTCTGGCGGCGCTACTTGGACGGCGACTTCGAGGTCGCGCTCCTCGGATTCCAGCCGCCCGTGTCGCTCGATCTCTCGGGGCTCTATGCATCGTGGGGGAGCTGGAACGGGATGGGCTATTCGAGTACGGTCGCCGACTCCTTGGTTCGGGAGTCCTTCGGAACCGAGGGGGACGACGTCGTCCGGCTCGCGCGCCTCCTGGAACTCCAGGTGAGGCGCGACCAGGCCGTGACGTACCTCGTCCGCCGTCGCCGGATCGATCTGCTCAGGTCCCGTGTGCAAGGGTTCGACGGCACCCCATGGCTCCCCCTGGGAAGCGTCTGGAACACGCGACTCCTCCTCCAACCGGCCGGTTCCGGGACCTAGCGACCACCAGAGACCGTCCGCTCGGGATCCAAGGTTGCGGCCCGACCGCGGGGGGGTGACAATAGCGGGCCTATGGAGGTGAGCGGATGAGCTACGTCAAGCAGGTGAACGAGGACAATGCATCTGGAGCGATCCGGCGGGTGTTCGATGCGTCGATGGCCCGGGACGGAGAGATCTCCGAGCTGATTCGCGCGACGAGTCTGGATGCCAAGTCCACCCAGGCTGCACACAACCTCGACACGAACCTGATGAAGACGAAGAACGCGCTCACCCCGGAACGGCGCGCCCTTCTCGGCATGGTCGTCGGGAATGCGAACATCTGCTACTACACGACCTTCCAGTACTTCAAGGAGTACGTCGAGGCGACCGGGAACAAGAAGCTCGCCGAGCAGGTGACGCTCGACTACCGGAAGGCAGCGCTGGAAGAAGGGGACCGATCGCTCTGCGACTACGCTGTCAAGCTCACGCTTCAGCCCGGTGAGATGACCGCCGACGACATCGACGCCGCCCGCACCGGTGGAAACAACGACGAGACGATCGTCGTCGCCACCCAGGTCATCTCCTACATCAACTACACGAGCCGCGTGGCGAACGCTCTGGGCGTTGAGCCGGAAGTCTGGATGATGGAAGAGCCGGAAGACTGGCTCAAACGCCGTGCGAAGGACTTCCTCGAGGCGAAGGGCAAGAAGAAGTAGGTTGTGAATCGGAAAGTGTGCTGTCTAGGAGCCTCCCGGTAATCGACTCCGGCACGTCGACGATCCCTTCCAGCAATCCAGAGTAGAGCAGCCGCCCACCCTCGGCGCCGCCGCCCGGCCCCAAGTCCACGATCCAGTCGCACGACGCGATGAAGTCGAGCTGATGCTCGACGACGACCACCGCGTGTCCGATCGCGAGCAGCCCACGTAGAGCGACGAGCAGCTTCTGGATGTCCTGGGGATGGAGGCCGGAGGTCGGCTCGTCGAACAGGAAGACGCGACGGCCGCCCGTCGGGTCCATGCTGCGCGTCTCCTTCGGTTGTCCTTCCGCGAGGAGACTCGCGAGCTTGAGTCGCTGCGCTTCGCCGCCCGAGAGGGTCGAAGTGCTCTGGCCCAATCGGAGATACCCCAGTCCTACGTCGACGAGTGGAGTGAGTCGGCGCACGGCGTCGCGATCGTCGTGGAAGACGTCCAATGCCTCGGTCACCGTGAGGTCCAGGAACTGGAGGATCGAACGCCCACCGTGCGTCACCTCGAGGACGTCTTCGCGGAAGCGCTTTCCTTTGCAGACTTCGCAGGTCACCTCGACGTCGGCCATGAAGTGCATCTCGAGAAGGATCGATCCCATCCCCTTGCACGTCTCGCATCGCCCGCCGGGGACGTTGAAGGAGAAGTCCCCGGGACGGAGTCCGAGCTCCGTCGCACGAGGCGTTGCCGCGAGTCGCTTTCGGACGGATGCGAGGAGTCCGGTGTAGCTGATGAGTGTCGAACGGCTCGATCGACCGAGTGGATTCTGCGAAACGAGGAGGACTTCCGCGAACGGTTCGAGCCCCGTGAGCTCGCGCACTCGTCCGATATCCTCGACCGGCTTTCCGAACTGGCGGAGTGCGTTCCGATAGAGCACGTCTTCGATCAGCGTGGACTTTCCGGATCCGGAGACACCGGTGACGACGACGAGTCTGTCCGTGGGCAGGTCGAGCGCGTCGATCACGAGGTTGTGCTGCTGGATGCCGCGGAATCGGATCGGCGCGGTCGTCGCTGCCGCCGACGTTGAGGTCGTGGCTGTTGCCGTTGCCGTTGTCTCCGTGGTCGACCTTGCCGTCGTGATCGACCCCGTCGTTCCCGCTTTCGTCGCGTTGACGGCGCCACCCACTCGGAAGAAGTCCGGATGGCGACGCACGAACTCCTTCGTCGATCCCTCGTAGACGATCTCGCCACCACCTTCTCCACCACTCGGCCCGAGCACGATGAGGTGATCCGCGTGGAGGACGATGCCCGGGTCGTGCTCGACGACGACGGCGGTGTTCCCGCTCGCGCAGAGGTGGCGGAGGATCTCGAGCATGCGTGCGGTGTCCGCGGCGTGGAGTCCGACGGTCGGTTCGTCGAGGACGTAGAGCGTCTCCGTGAGGGAGGTGCCGAGGCCGGATGCGAGCCGGATTCGTTGCGTCTCTCCACCGGAGAGAGTTCGCGCCGTTCGAGCGAGCATGAGGTAGCCGAGTCCGACTTCGTCCAGATAGCGGAGGCGCTCCCTGACTTCGTCCAAGACCAGTCGGACCCGCGCGGTCCTTTCCATGCCGAGGTCGAGTTCGTCCAGGAACGATAGCAAACCAGCGACCGGCATCTGCTCCATCTGGGCGAGGTCGAGTCCTCCGACCGTGACGGAGAGTGCGACAGGATGGAGGCGCGAACCTCGGCACCTCGGACAGGTCTCATACCCGCGGAACCTCGCGAGGAAGATGCGCACGTGGGGACGGTACCGCTTCCGTTCGAGCTTCTTGAACAGTCCCTCCACGCCGCGATAGCGACGTCCGGTCGCGCGGGTTTTGGCCGCTGCGCTCGTGTAGTCTGACTTGGTTCCTAACTTCGCTTCTGACTTAGTTCCCAGGTTCGTTCTCGGATCTTCTCCCGAACTCGTTCCCGACTTCGACCGGGACCGGCTCTTCTTCTCCAAAGGAGTGCCTTCGAACACCCAGTCCTTCTCGGCTTCGGAGAGTTCGCGGAACGGCACGTCGGTCGGGATCCCACGAGCCTTGGCCTCCGCGAGCATCGCTCTTCGGAAGAGTCGTCCTGTCTTCGTCTCGAAAGGAACGACGGCGCCGTTGTCGAGGCTGAGGCTCCCGTCGGGAACGACCTTGTCTCTGTCGAGGATGACGATCCGCCCGAATCCGTTGCACTCGGGACAAGCCCCGAGCGGAGAGTTGGGGGAGAAGAGCTGCGGACGGAGCGGCCGGGTCCGTTCGTGACAGTTCGGGCAGGAGAGTCCTTCGGTCAGGGTCGTGAGCGGCTTCGTGTCGCCGAGTTCCCAGACATCTGCCCGACCGCTGGCGAGCTTCCATGCGGACTCGATCGCTTCCAGTGCTCGCGAGCGACTGAGGGATCGGGACGTGAACCGGTCGACGACGAGTTGGTTCTCTCCACCCCGGTAGGGCTCCTGCCACTCCTGCACCTCTCCGTCGCGATACACCCGGGAGTAGCCCTGTTCCTGATAGCCGAGTGCGACGGCCGCAGCCAGCCCACCGGTAGTGGGTACCTTTCCCTTTCCCTCTCGCTTCGCGTCCCCCTTCACTTCTCCCTTTCCCTCTCCCTTTGCGACTCCCTTTGCGTTTCGAGCCCGGGGACTTCGCTGAGACGGGAGCTGCACACTTGCGGTGAGCACGAACTTCCGTGACGCGCCGAGCGTACGTAACTCGGCCGCGGCGCTTTCTGCTGTGTGGAGGACCAGCTCGGTCCCGTCCTTCGGGCAGTGTGGTGTGCCGCCATGTGCGAAGAGGAGATGGAGGAGGTCGGACAGCTCGGTGATCGAGCCGACGGTGGAGCGGGCGTTTCGGATCGAGACCTGCTGCTTGAGTGCGATGGGTGGCTGGATCTCTCCGATCCTGTCGACATCGGGGCGGTCGAGTCTCTGGAGGAACTGCCGCGCGTACGTGGAGAGGCAGTCCACGAAGCGACGCTGTCCCTCTGCGTAGAGGACGTCGAACGCGAGCGTCGACTTGCCCGATCCAGAGACTCCTGTGACAGCGGTGAGCTTCCCGAACGGAATCTCGCAATGGACTGCTTTGAGATTGTGCGTGCGCGCGCCTTCGATCCGGCAGGCCGGAGCGCTCTTCTTCAAGCTGTCTGTCCTCTCTCTGCGGAACGAGTTCTCTCCGAGCACCCGGGAGTCGGGTCGGTGTCCTCGGCGGCCGCGGTCCGGACTCCTGTGGACCTGGGAGTCTAGCATTCCGCGCTCGGGGGGAGGCGGGTGGAAGGGAGGCCCGGGAAGGCGTCCTGGTATTGGGGCGGAGCGAGGAGCCCCAAGCTATCCGCGGTCTGTAAAACGCGAGGTTGCCAACCTGACGAGAGTTCCGTACGGTCTTGGTAGTTCCTCCGGCGCCGTCTCTCCCCTTCTCGCTCGAACGGAGTCGTTCCGCTGCGAACGGTGACCTCGTGTCCTTTCCTCTCTGCCGGGTTGGAAGGAATGGACCATGATGTACCGCTTCCGTTCCGACGCTTTCCGCGTCACACCGTTGTGTCTGCTTCTGAGCCTTGCCGTCGTTTTTGCGTTCGCCGGGCCCACCGGGTGCCTTCTCACCTCCGAGGAGCCGTTGCCCACGTTCGGACCCCAAGCGGAAGCGTTTCGGGACGCAGGACCGCGGGCTCGGCTGACTCGGCCGAACTTCAACCCGGACATCCCGATCCGTCAGACCGTGGCCGAGTTTGTTGCCGAGTGGGATGCCTTCGATTCCGGCGTCGATGTCAGTGGGCCGCCGCGGCCAGCGGCGTTCGAGTACAAGGCGGCGAGGGTCAATATCGTCACCGACACTCCGAGTCAGATCCTGGAGAAGCTGGAAAGCGGAGAGAACGTCTTCGGGGAGCAGGGAGGAGATCCGATCGCGTGGACCCGGGTTCCGCCGAGTGTGCGTCGTCTCGAGCGCTCTCTCGCACATGGCTCGCAGCTGGCGTTTGCCGTGCGAGCGGTGGACGCGAAGGGAGCCCCGGAGCCAGAGCTCGAGTATGACCGGAACTACGTGACGTTCGTTGCGACCAGTGACGAGAACGTCGGTCCGGTCGTCGAAGCGCATTCGGTAGAGCACGGCTCGTTCACGTTCTTTCCCTATGGCGAAACTTGGGAAGTGCAGGTAGTGCCGGGCGTACCGTTCATGATGGACTGGGTTGCCGATGCCAGCGGCTACGGCTACTACGTGGGAGACACGAACTACGCGTTGGACGTTCCCGACCCTGAGGACCTGACTCCGTCCGACCCGAACGGCATCGGTGGTTGGATCGGCTGGGAACGTCGAAACGCGCTCGAAGCTCCGTACTTCTTCGGCCCGGAGGACGCCGGGTCAGTTCATACGCTCTACCTCTGGGTGCGGGACGACCTCCATACCCATCAGACGCTCGCGACCGTTCAGATCGAGGTTCTGGACGTCCCGTTCGAGGCACGTTCGACCTCGATCGAGTTGTCCGGGATGCGGGTGGGGGACTAAGCTCCCGGGGCCTTGAAGCACATCTAGTTCCCAACCTAGGAGGTCCCCCATGCCGAGGTTGCGTCCAGTGTGCGGTGCTGTCGCGTCTGTCGCGACGAGCGTCGCTTGCCTCTGTGCTCTCGTCCCTTCTTCCACCCAAGCGCAAGTCGCCAGTGCGTTGATCCACGAAGGCGATCCGTTCGGTGGTGGAGGTGAGACGATCTCCTCGCTCAGCAACTCGGCCGTCAATCATGCGGACGGCTATGCAGTCACTCTCAACACGGATCTGGCAGGAACCGCGACGAGCTACGTTTGGGGTTCCGCGGACGGCGGTGCGGGAGGCGCTCTCTTCATGGAGGGCGCCTACGGACAGTACATCCAGACGTCGTTCGAGAGCTTCTTCGGAATCTCCAACGCAGGTGAGGTCTCGTACAGTCCGAGCTGCACGGATACGGTGAGCGGTTCCACCGGGCTCGACGGAGTCTGGCTCGATGCGACCCCCGTCGCCGTGGAGGAGGGCGTCTATCCGAACGACACGAACCGGTTCTGGTCCTTCGGTAGTCGTCCCGGAGTGACGGCCGACGGAGTCCCGTACTGGGTCGGTGGAGTGACCGATACTCCTGGTGGGTCGACGGTCGATCGCGGTCTCTTCTACGGCCTGGGCGCTACGCCGCTGCTCTTCAGCGGCGACATGCTCAGCGGGCTTCCCGTTCCGATCACGAACTTCTCCTTCGACTACCGGTTCTCGCCTATGGGAACACACTACGTCGCCGAAGTGACGCTCAATGCGTCCTCCTCGGTAGACACTGCGATTGGAATCGACGGCGCCGTGGCGGAGGTCGATGGTCAGCCGATTCGCGAGGGTGTGGTCGTTCCTGTGGCCGCAGGAGGTGATGGCACCGAAACCTGGTCCGGCTTCGACTACGTCGGAATCACCGAGGACGGGGATTGGATGCTCACCGGGAACACGTCGGGAGGGTCTTCTTCGACCGATGAGTTCTACGCCCGCAACGGTGTGTTCGTCTTCCGCGAGGGCGACGTCGTGGACGGCCAGACCCTGACTGGCGCGATCGAGGGCGGTTATCTCAACGCCGACGGAGACTATGCGCTCGTCTGGGACATCGTCGGAGAGTCGGCCGCACTCGAGGCGTTGATCGTCAACGATCAGGTCGTGCTCGTCGAGAATGACGAGGTCGACTGGGATGGCGATGGTCTGGTCGATGCGGGGACACGCCTCACTGACTTCACCGGGATCAGCACGCTCACTCTGGGCGATCGCTTCGGTGACGAAGTCGATGCCTACTTCACCGCAGACATCGAGGTGCCGATCGTGCTCGCGCGTCAGACCGGATGGCGTTCGGCCGCCGAAGCGATGCCGGACCGGTCCGGTTCGGACGATCCGCTTTCCGTGGAGGTGAGCGATGCTCTCGGTCTCGAGGCCACTTTCGGGGTGGAGGATACGGCATCACCCGCGGACGGAGGCGGACCGGCCACCGGGACCGTCGTCTTGGAGGGACTCTTCCGTGTCACGGTGCCGATTGCGCCTTCGTCGGTCGAGGATCTCGCGGCGAGTGTGGATCGAGGTTCCGTTCGCGCGGTGCCGAGCGTGCTCCGAGACGGACAGCAGATCAACTTGGAGTACGCGGTTCCTGTCGCCGGGCACGTTTCGGTGGACGTCTACTCGTCAGACGGCCGCCTCCAGCGCAGTCTCGTCGACGGCATCATGCCAGCAGGTACGAGCGCGATCGGGTGGGACGGACGGAGCGACCGCGGTCTCTCGCTCCCTGCTGGCGTCTACCTCGTTCGTGTTCGGAGCGAAGCGGGTAGCGCGTCGTCTCGCGTCGTCATCGTGGAGTAGCTGCTGACGAGTCAGGGCCGAGGGGCCGCCGCATCGACGGAGTTCCGGAAGCCGGGGCTCAGTCGACGCGACAGGCTTCCTCGGCCGCTCGCGCCGTACCCAGGTGGAGCTTCGCCGTCTGCGCCGGGTCGGGCGAGTATCCACCGGCCAGGAAGATCGCGACCGGGATCCCTCTAGCTACGTAGCGCGAGAGCACCATCCGGTCCCGCTCCAGGATGCCGTCGTCCGTGAGCGCGAGTCCGCCGAGCATGTCATCCCGGTGAGGATCCACGCCCGCCACGTAGCAGACCAACTCCGGCTCGAAAGTCCGATCGATCGCTTCGAGGTCCTCGCGAAGACAGGCCAGGTACTCGTCGTCGCCGACGCCGTCCTCCAGACCCCGGTCCAGGTCACTCCGTTCCTTGACCGGGTAGTTGTTCTCCTGGTGGATCGAGTATGTGAACGTCTCCGGATCCTCGACGTAGATGGCCGCCGTCCCGTTTCCTTGGTGGACGTCCACGTCGACGAAGAGGACACGGCCGAGGCCGTCCTTGGCACGGAGGCGTTCGATCGCGATCGCCATGTCGTTGATGTAGCAGAATCCCTCGGCGTGATCTGCAAACGCGTGATGGAACCCGCCCCCGATATGGAAGCCGATGCCGTGACGACGCGCGAGACGTGCGGCGGTCAGGCTTCCGCCTGCCATCCGTTGGAAGCCTCCGATGACAGAGGCCGTGACCGGGAGTTCACTCGACTCCGTTGCGGGTGAGATGCGCGCGTGGGAGAGGTCGGAGAGGTACTGAGGCGTGTGGACCCGCGCGAGGTCGTTTGATGTGAGCGCCTCCCAACCGTGAAATCGGGCCTCGTCGACCCCGAGTTCGCGGCGAATTGCGTCGGCAAGCAGGTCGTACTTCTCGGTCGGAAACACATGGGGGCCGATGTCGATATGCGCCATCGGCTCATGAACGTACTGCACGGTGGTTTGCATAGATGGGTTCTCCTTGGCGCGATCATTGTCGGCCAAGGAGCGGGATCTGGGAAGGGGGGACGCGAGAGGTCTAGCGGACGCGCCGGATCGTCCGCACAGCGGTCTCACTGCCTGCTTTGAGACGGCAGTAGTAGACGCCAGAGCCGAGAGCGACGCCCCTGTCATCGGTGCCGTCCCATTCCACTTCGTGGGTTCCTGGGGGACGGGAGCCGATGAGTAGACGCCGTACCTGACGTCCCGCACTGTCGTAGATCTCCAGATCGACCTGGTTCGTCTCCTGCAGCGTGAACCCGATCCGGCTCTCCGTCGACATGGGGTTGGGGCGTAGTTGGAAGCTGAACTCAGCGGATGGGGAGCTGACCGAGGAGACGCCGCCCGGAACCAGCGCATCGATCGTCGCAGTCGAGTTGCCGACGAAGGATCCGCACGAGATGGTGCCCGGGGCGCCGGGTTCCGTGGAGACGAAGCGGAAGTTGTAGAGGTGTCCCCACCGGACCGGGTTCGATGCGGTCTCCCATACGAGCTCGTTTCCGACGAGTGTCGCGTTCCAGTCGTCGAGTTCATCACCGTTCGGGTCATGGAAGCCGATGTCGTCGATCGGTCCACTACCGACAGGAACGCGGAAGCTCTTCACCGCGAGATCGGAGTCCAGGTTGAGGAGCGCGTACTCGTAGGCGTACGCGCCGCCCCCGATATCGGTCACCGTGTAGCCGAGGAGGAGACGTCCTTCGCCAGGGAAAGTCCCTGTGCGGATCTCGGCGTCCCAAGCCCCAAGTGCCGGACCCTCCAGGGCCGAGAAACCGCCGCCCAAGCTGAAGACGTAGTCGTCACCTGTCCGCACAAAGGTAGTCGGGCGGTAGCCGTAGTTGTCGAACCGATCGACGTCCTCGGCGACGATGTACATCGCTTCGACGTAGTAGTCGGCGGACGCATCCGCGAGATCGGCGTCTCGGACCCGCAGTCGATGCTCGACGGGATCGTGGCCGGCTCCGCCGTGACGCCGCGTGCAGTCCGGCTCTCCGTCCGCGAAGTGGCTTCCCGTGCATTCCCACGTTCCGTAGTAGCCTGACCACTCGTCTCTCGGGGCGAGCCAGGTGCGGTCCGCGTTGCTGGAAGCGCCATAGGTGTCCTGACATCCGATGCCGAGGTCGTTCGGAAGATCCGTGCAGTGGTTTCCGCAGCCGTCGACTCCGAGAGGGAAGTAGCCGTGTTTGACGCCGCTGAGTCCGATCTGCTCGAACCTCCCGTCGGCGAGCCGATAGAGATGCATGACTACGCCCGGATGCGCCTCGTTCATCGGGGCGAACCACGGAAGTGAACAGTCGCCGATGTTGCAGATCGTCGTCGTCATGGAGAGTCCGATCTCTCCCGTGGGGAACGATCCGATCCTGCCGAACGATTCGAGCTGATAGAGCTCGGCGAGTTTGGCGTCCGTGATACACCCGGAAGCCTGCTCGTCTTCGAGTGGGGCCGTGTCGTTCCGATCGGGGTGCGGGCTCCCGAGCGTGGGGGAGTTTGCCTCTCCGATCGATTGCGCGACCCACTGCCCGGTGCCGATGAGTGCGTCCTCGAGTTCCGGACGTTGAAGCAGCAGGGCGGAGGCCCGGGAGATCCGGAGGTCGAAGCCGAGAATGCGTACCGTATGGGGATCGACCGACGCTGCGCCTTGGAGCACGCGAGCGTGATCGAGTTGGAGCCGAGCGCGATCGTCTTCTCCGACCAACTCGAGTTCGCCTGTCAGAGCGTCCTGTTCGAGGTGGAACGGTCGGAAACGAAGTTCGTCTCCCAACGCGAGGTCTCGGATGGAGAATCCCCCGTCGTGGACCCAGGACGCGCCGTTTCTCCCTGTCAGGGAGAACGTCCACAGTGGACCTTCCATCGGGTAGAGCCGCTCGTCAGGTTCTCCGCTCTCTCGGACATCGGTCAGACTGAGATCGAGCATGGACAACCGGTCGAGATGGAAATGGAGACTCCCTGTTCCCTCTGCCGACGCGGGGAGGGCGGTCACGGCGGGGGGCAAGGCCGCGGCAGGGAGCGAGGCTGCGGTAGGGACAGAGGCCGCGGCAGCAGGCGAGACCGCGGTACGAGGTGAGGCTTCAGCCCCGCTTGCGCAGTGAGGGGCGCCGACCCAGGCCACGGCCATCGCTGCCATCGTGAGCCAGGACCGTGAGCGTCTACCTAGTGAGGCTGAGGCTCGTGGTTCGTATGAGCCTGAGGCTCGCAGTACGGATGAATTCGAAGCGGCCAGGAATCCGGTGGGATCGTGGAGCATGATTCGCCTCCGATCGGCAAACACGACCGACCCTCTGCCGGAGGGGGACGCAACGGCAGCGAGCTGGTGTGCGCCGAGGTCGGCGGAGAGTTCTGGTCGTCGGGGCTCATGGGAAGACGCGCGGTTTCCGTGCGCCAGGTGTCACCCGAATCGGGAGTCTCATCAACTGGTGGGGCTACTTCCCATCTGCTCGGCCATCTCGAGCATCGGACCGAGTTCCGGGGCGTTCTTCCGCACCGCCTCCCAGTCCAGCGCGCGCCCATCCGTCAGGTCACTCGCGACCTCTTCTGCCCGTGGGCTCTCGGATGACTCGGTCATCTTGGGCAGGGACCCCTCTTCTCGTGATCCGGTTGATTTGGGGGACGACGTCGTTCAAGCGATTGAAGGCGGCGTGTGCCCCTCCATTCTATGAGACCCCACCTCCCCACGAAATCGCACTCCGAGAATCTCCGAATCCGCCCGTGCGGTTTCTGGCGGGTTGGTGTCGACGAGATGACACCCAGAGACATGTCAGGAAACCGCACCCAGACCTAGCAAATGGGGGATCTCTCAGATGGGCCATGGATTCAGGAACCTACTCGTTCTCGTCGCGCTCTCGGTCACCGCTACTCTCCTCTCGACGCAGTCTGGGCAGGCTCAGGCGTCGACACCGGCACAGAGTGCCGTGGCAGACGAGCTGTCTCCGAGTGCCGAGGAGAAGGAGCCGGCGAGGAGCACCGGAGCGGAGAATCCGGCGAGGAGTGTCGAAGCGGACAAGCTGGCGCGGGCGCGGGCCGCGGCGACGGCATCCGGCGTCTACGAACGCACCGACCCTGAGTTGGAGCGGCTCGCGGCGGCCGCGGATCAGGCGGGGGCGCCGGGCACCCACGAGTCGTCAGGCACACGCGAGTCGACAGACACAGGCAACGTGGCGGCCCCGGCAGCAAGCGGGATATCCAATCTGCTGTCGTCGACTCGGCGAACGGTCACGACACCGTACACGCTCGCCGATTGGCCGGCAGGGCTCGGCCCTCGGCCCGAGTCACGCGCGATCCCGGCCGCGACGATGGAGGCGGCCCGTGCCGTCTTCGCAGCAGAGTCCATTGCGCCCGAGCGACCCGAGGAGGATCGACGTCACGTGCAGGAGGAGCTCAGGGAGATCGCGGCGCGGCGTGCGGGGACGGGCGGAATCGCAAACGGTGACGATGACTCCGCACACTACGCGCGCGGAAGCACGCTCGTGATGCACGTCTTCGTCAACCACATGGGCGGAACTTGGAGCACTTCGGAGATGGACGAGGCTGGGGCGAAGGCCACGCTCGCGAAGGAGTATTGGCTCTCCGAAGTTCCGATGAGCGGACAGTTCCCGAACCTAGCGAACCTCCATTTCGACCACGAGGGCTTGGATGCCTACTGGTCCGTCACGGCTACAGTAGGTTCGACCATTCCCGAGAGCGGAATGGGATCGGACATGATGGAGGTGGCACTCGCTGCCCTAGGGATCGCGGATCTCGACGGCGACGATTGGCGCGTCGACGACTACACGATCGCGCTCCAGAACGCTCTTGGTGGATGGGACAACGTCATCCTCGTCTTCCAACCCGCAGACATCGATGGCCGGGCCTGGGCTTCCTACTCATTCGCGCGTACGGCGCTCTATTCGAACTCCTCGGCAATGGTCTTTGCGCACGAGTGGGGACACCTGTTCGGAGCGTGTGACGAGTACGTGGAGGAGGGCACCTGCAACAACGGTCTCAACTGCGGTCAGTGCCAAGGTTGGTACACCACGAATCCGAACGGGAACTGGAACTGCGACCTCTTGAGCTGTGGATTCGAGGACATCTGCCTGATGAAGGCGAACCACCCGGAACTCTGCATCTATTCTCGGCATCATGTGTCGTGGCGAGACGTCGACCTCGACACCGTTCTCGATCCGACACGGCGGCGTCTGATCGGTGAACTCTACGTAGAGAGCGTCGAACTCGAGATCGGTGAGTCCGTCCTATCGAGCGAGACGACGGCGAACTGGGTCGTGGCCCAACGAGAGCCTGTGTGGTCCGTCATCGGCCTACGGAACCCTAGCGGTGCCGCCCACGAAGTCCTGGTCTACGGGGACAACAACCTCAACCATCTCTTCGCGTCGTCCTTCTCGGGCAATCAGGTGGAGTTCGTTGCGGCAGACTATGGCCACATGCCCCCCGAGAACGACTTCATCATGGTCGACCGCGTGGTCGGTTCCGGCAACTATCGGATGGAGTTCGAGGTCGGGACGGAAGAGGTGTACTCCGACGGGGTCGAACGGACGTCGTCGTGGATCGATGGGGACGTCGTCCGAGTGTTCGATCTGCCGCTCTTCGGTGGCGACGCGATCACCTTCGTGCTCGATCCCACCTCGTCTCTCGATCTCGGCATGGCCCTCTTCCGCTCGGACGGCGGGGTCTACCGTGCGGGCCGGAGCGCCGCTCAATGGACGCGGGATGTGGCGGGTGCGGGGGATGTAGAAGTGATCAACTACCTCGTCCCCGAGGATGACGTCTACGGGCTCGTCCTCTGGTCGAACGGTCCTGACACCGGTACGGCTACGCTCAAGATCGGCCCCACCACGGTGCCACTCGCCGAGGAGCAGACGTTCGAAACGAACGCATCGCTCGGGCTCTACCGCTACACCCCCAACGCCTCCTCATGGTCGTTCATCGGAGCGCGGCCCGGAACCGCGGGGGGCGACGTCTCTCTCAGGCTGTTCGACGATGCCTCCTTCACGACGCCGCTCGAAGAGTCGAGCGGACACACTGGATTGGAGTTCATCGTTGCGGACTACAACCACGCTCCCGCTGATCCCGAGTATGCACGGGTGAACCTGGTCGGAGGCGGCACCCAGCAGGTCGAGTGGGAGCACGACAACGACCTGATCGGCGGATTCACCACCGGTAGCTGGGGAGCGGACGATCTCGGAAAGGCCTGGGACGTGTTCCTGGAGGGCGGGAACACCTACTTCTTCCGCACCTACGAACCCGGCGGTCCCCGTGGCCTACACCTCTTCTACTCCGGGACCGGCGACCTCTACCACACCCAGGACGACGCGATCGCCTCGTCCGTCTCCCAACCGCCGTCGGCCAACGGCGAGTGGTTCTCGGAGTTCGTTTGGCTGGACGACTGGTTCGGACTCGTCATGTCGTCCAACTCCGCCGTCTCGTCGAACTACCAGCTCTGGTATGGCCCACAGACGAGCTGGGTGCATGACGAGCCGCAAGTGCACCACAACGAAGTCGTGTGGGGGACGCACCTGACTTGGGACACCGGGACGTGGGCCGTCGCGGCCTGCCGCTCGACCACCGGTGCCTCTTCGTTGTCTCTCTTCGGAGACGACTCCTACGGGCAACTCGAGGCTTCCGACAGCGGCTCACCCGTTTCCTTCGTCGTCATGGACTACAACCACGAGACGATCGACTCCCAGTTCTTGCGAGCCCGGAACATCACCGGCGGCCTCATGGTCGTCGAGTTCGATGGCGGACAGGACTCCTTCGTCTTCCCCGTGGGAGGCGGCCTGGTGGAAGAGCGGGGTTGGGTGTTGGATCGCGTGGTCGAAGCGTTCGATCTGCAGATCCCCGGCTCACGTCCGATTCCGCAGGACGTCGTGATCGAAGTCGTCCCGACGAGTGGCTCCTTGGACCTCGGTGTCGCATTGTTCCGGTCGCCGGAGGGGCCGTACAAGGCGTCCCGCCAGGATGCGGTTGTCTTGGCCGACGACGGTGGTGTCGGGGAGGCGGAGGTACTCCAGTACACCAGCACGAATGACGACCAGTACGGCCTCGTGGTCTGGTCCAACACGACTTCGGGGGCCGGGACCTACGAGATCCGGATCTACGATCCCGCGACGGCGGATGCGCCTGGGCCAGGAGTGGACGACGGCCCGGCCCTCCCAGCGGTTCCCTCGACCGAGGTCCTCACTGCGAACCCGTTCGAGGGTGAGGTTCGGTGGTCCGTGGAGCTTCCGGAGGCTCGCCCCGTCGATCTCTCCGTGCACGACGTCACCGGCCGTGTCGTCTACTCGATGCCGCGCGAGACCTTCGCGGCCGGGAGGTTCGAGCTCGCCTGGAACGGTATGGACTCGGCGGGTCGCGATCTCGCCCCCGGGGTCTACTTCGCCCGCGTCCGGTTCGGAGACGCTTCTGAAGTCTGGAAGCTCGTCCGTCGCTGAGGGTGGGCCCCTCGGGCTCGCTGAGCACCGCCGCTTCGGCTGGCTACGAAGCGGTGGTGCTCCAGTTCCGTGAGGCGTCGCCTTCCCGCGCCGTTGGACGCGCAGCCCGTCGTCGGCGTCCCCTCCAAGTCGGTACATGTCCCTGGCGACCTGCTAGAATGCCGGGGTCAGTCCGCAGGAAGGGAAGGAAGCGTTCATGAACGACGGCAATGGCCCCGGCCCTCGGGCCGAAACCAACTCGGCTCCGCAGGCAGGGGAAGACGGCGCAGACGTCCTCGATCCTTCCGCGTCCGCCACTCCGGTGGCGGACCGGATCCGGAATCGACTCCTTCGCGCAGGACGCCGATTCCATGCGAACGACAACATCAGTTCCCTCCTCGAGGAAGGGGAGGTGGACGAGATCCAGGCCGAGGTCGAAGCGAGGATGCAGGACGTCCTCCGGGCTCTCGTCATCGATACGGACAGTGATCACAACACGCGTGACACCGCTCGCCGCGTGGCGAAGATGTTCGTCAAGGAAGTCTTCCGCGGAAGGTATCTGCCCGCGCCCCCGGTCACGGAGTTCCCCAACGTCTCCCGACTCAACGAGCTGATGATCGTGGGGCCGGTCACGGTGCGGAGCGCGTGCTCCCATCACTTCTGCCCGATCATCGGGCAGGTGTGGATCGGCGTCTTGCCCAACGAGCACTCTGCGCTCATCGGACTCTCCAAGTACGCGCGCCTCGTCGAGTGGATCATGACGCGTCCTCAGATCCAGGAGGAAGCGATGGCGCAGCTCGCCAAGCTCCTTCAGGAGAAGATGCAACCCGACGGGCTCGCGATCGTGATGAAGGCCGATCACTACTGCATGCAGTGGCGCGGCGTCAAAGACATGGATTCCAAGATGACGAACAGCATCATGCGGGGCGCGTTCCTCAAGAATACGCACCTACGTAGAGAGTTCCTCTCGCTCCTTTCGGGCGAGAGCCGCTAACCAGGGAGGGGAAGCCGTGTTGGTGAGTCTGCTCTATGCCAGTCGTGCAAAGGGACCCGTCGAGGCCGAGTTCATCACGTCGATCCTCACGAAGTCCCGGGAGAAGAACGAACGGCTCGGGATCACGGGCGTCCTCTGTACGAGCGGGGACGGTGTGTTTCTCCAGCTCTTGGAAGGTGGGCGCGAGGAAGTGAACGCGCTCTACAACAAGATCGTTCAGGACACGCGCCACGAGCAGTGCACGCTGCTCAACTACGAAGAGATCGAGGAACGCCGGTTCTCGTGCTGGCGGATGGGGCGCGTGGACCTGTCCAAAGTGAACCTCAGCACCGTGCTCCGCTTTTCCGAGAAGCCGAAGCTGGATCCGTTCTCGATGTCCGGGAGAGGTGCACTAGCCCTACTCGATGAGCTGGAGAAGACCGCGGCGATCCTGAGTCAGGACTCCTGATCTCGGTCAATGGGCCGTTTTGGAGCGGGGCACGGCGCAGCGTGCGCTTTCGATAGAGGACTGGATATGAGGATCACGATCTTCCAGATCAAGTTCCTCCACACGGTGATCTGCTTCGCTCTCAGTTTCTGCGTGCTCTTCCTGCTCTTCAGCGGAGTCTCGAACAGGGTCACATCCTGGACCTGGATCGCGGCCGGTGCGCTGGTCGTCGAGAGTCTGGTCCTGGCCGCGTTTCGGGGTACCTGCCCCTTGACGATCCTGGCGGAACGTCAAGGGGCGGAACACGGTGCTGTCACGGATATCTTCTTGCCGCGGTGGATGGCGGATCAGATCTTCCCGGTCTGTGGAACCGCCTTCGTGATCGGTGTGGCCCTGATCCTCTGGCGGGTGTTCCTGAACTAGACCTCGACGGTCCCGGTCCTTTCCGTAGGCCGAGGCGACCCTCTCTGCGCTACCTACAATGCGCCGCCGCTGCGAATGCGGGGGAGAAGATCACGAGATCTCCCAGGTCCGTCTCGCCGGTGTTGTCGTAGTCATGACAACCCGCAGGGGACGTCCCCAAGAACTCGGAGGAGAACGTGACGAGGTCTGCCACGTTCACGATTCCATCCCCACTGGCTCCGTCGAAGTCCGGACTCTTGACGACGTCGAAGGAACGGATCGGGTAGACGTGCTCGGTGCTCGATACGTCGATCCGCACTACGGATGTCTGATCGATACAGCCGCCTCCAGTGAACCTGAAGGAAACGTCGCCGTTGCTGTCGGTGACGCCGGAGAGTACCGCGCTCGGGCACGGCGTGCCTGCCGCGAACACGCAGTCGACTCTCCATCCCATGATCGGCGCGTTGGACTCGTTTCGCACGTTGACGTGGATGTCCGCGGCTGGGGCGATCGTGAGAAGGTCCGGGACGAGTACGACGCCGCCGAGTCCGTCACACGGAGTCACCGAACAGTGCGCGGGATCAGGCACGGTGACGTCGGCGCTTGCGTCGGGGGCACTCAGCAGGAGGTACCCGCCACCGAGGACGAGCCCACCGATGACGACTCCCTTGCGAACGGCCCCCGGGGGGAGCCAACCGGAAAGGCCGAATGTCGAGGATGTCGGCAGACGGAACGAAGGCACGAAAGAGTGGGTATCCATACGTCCTCCTCGTGGGTCCGGCTGCACCCGGACCCACGCGCTGCAGAATGGGTCTATGGGCAGTGGCTCGCATCCCCGAAGGCGGGTGCGAAGATGATCAAGTCGGCGAGGTTCGTCGTGCCGGAGTTGTCGTAGTCATGGCAATCCGGAGCCGACGTGCCGACGAACTCGGCCGAGAAGGCGACGAGGTCCGAAATGTCGACCTTGAGGTCTCCACCAGCTCCGTCGAAGTCCGGGCTCTTCACGTTCCGGTAGTTGCGGATGCTTACCCCGTTCGCTTTGATCACCGCGGCGAGTGGAACATCTGACTTGCATCCGCCTCCCGCAAGCGTGAAGCGAACCCGACCGGCTGCGTCTGTCGTTCCCGACAGCACCGCGGACGGGCACACGAGATCATTGTCCAGATTCTGGAAGACGACGGCCGCATCAGCGATCGGACTTCCGGTCTGGTTCCGTACCACGACTTCGACCTCCGTGGCAGGAATCGGGTTGGGGACGTTGGGCGATACGACGACACCCACCATCTGGTCACAGGGTGTGACGGTGCAGGCTGACGGGTCTGGGATGTTGGTCGTCAGGACGGGAGACCCCGCCGGAACGATACTCACGCCGTCGGCGAGGTTGCCCGCTCGGGCCAGAGAGCCCGTTCCGAGGAAAAGGAGACCAAGTAAGGCTGAGGCAAGGATCCGGGATGCAAAAGCAAAGGAAGGTGAACGGTTCATGAGTGCCTCCTGGCTGGAGATTAAGACACTGTGTGACTTCCAGGAGAGGGGGGACTACCGCTCCTAGGGTATCACACAGGTGCCCGTCCAGGAACGGATGGATCCATCTGGCTCCGTGGCCAGCACTGTGGGCCAGGAAGCAATCACTCCGGTTCGCTGCCCTCTCCCGATCTCGGCGACCCATTCACCTAGTCGCCCATCCTCCGTCTCTAGACGTGCTGGTCGAACAAGACCGGATTCCCATCCGGATCGACCAGGGCGAAGCTCCCGGGGCCTGTCCCTTCGAGGTTCTTGTGGAGGAGGGTCTGTCCCTTGGCCTCGAGATCCTTGGCGATCTCCCGTACGTCGACAAAGGTGTCGAGGGGTTCGGCCTTCGCGTTCCAGCCTGGATTGAACGTCATCATGTTCTTCTCGAACATGCCTTGGAAGAGGCCGATCGTGGTGGTGCCGTTCCGAAGGATGAGCCAGTTCTGGGCGGCGTCTCCGCCCGCGAATTCGAAGCCGAGGGCTTCGTAGAACGTACGCGACGCCTCGATGTCTTGAACGGCAAGGCTGACCGAGAATGCTCCGAGTTCCATCGAACCTCCTGGTTCTCTTTTGATACGTGGCGAATCCGTGGATCATAGTAGGGAGCTACGCCACCAATCGTACCCCAGAATGAGAGTCCAGACGGGAGGGTCAACCAAATGGCTGGAGATAGTCGTCGGCCGAGCGAGTAGAGTCTCCCGCATGTCCGGCATCTTGAGGCTCCGCGGCGCGACGGAGCACAACCTTCAGCAGGTCGATCTCGACCTGCCTCACGGCGAGTGGATCGCGGTGGTGGGGCCGTCCGGATCCGGAAAGACATCGCTGGTCTTCGACACCCTCGTTCGGGAGGGGCAGCACCGGTTCCTCGGGTCTCTCTCTCCGCGGGCGCGGCAGTACTTCGGCAAGCTCGGTCGAGCCTCTGTCCGCGAACTCACCGGGCTTCCCGCCGCCATCGCGCTCGGCGAACGTTCCTTCACCGCCAGCGCTCGTTCGACGGTCGGAACCATGACAGGTCTGCTCGACCTGCTGAGGCTCGCGTTCGCACGGAGCGCCGTCGATCCGGAAGGTGCGACTCTCTCCCGCAGTCACTTCAGCTTCAATCATCCGCTCGGCGCCTGTGAATCGTGTGCAGGACTCGGTGTCGAGGATCGCGTCGATCCACACCTCCTGGTCGCGGACGCGAGCAAGAGTCTTCGGGACGGCGCTCTCGTGCCGACGCTGAAGAACGGATACACGGTCTACAGCCAGGTAACCCTGGATGTCATGGAGACGATCTGTCGGGCGCACGGCTTCGATGTCCACACGCCATGGCGCGATCTGACCGATGAGCAGAGAGGCGTCATTCTCTTCGGCACGACGGCACTCAAGGTGCCGTTCGGAAAGCACCCGATCGAGTCGCGGATGAAGTGGGAAGGGATCACCGCGCGTCCACGTGAAGAGGGCTACTACCGCGGCCTCGTCCCCGTGATCGAGGAGACGCTGAAGAGGAACCGGAACCCCAACATCCTGAGGTTCGTTCGTTCCGTGCGGTGCAGTGTCTGCGAAGGGTCGCGGCTCTCGCGGGCCGGCCGCGAGGCGAGCATCGGAGCGACCCGGCTCCCCGAGCTACTCGCGATTCCGACTGCTAGCCTCGGAGCCGCCCTCGACGAGCTCCCGCCCCTCGACGTCGTGAGCGCGCTCCGCCCCGAGATCGATGACCGGATCGTCCGGATGGTGCGGCTCGGTCTCGGTCATCTATCCCTCGATCGGGAGAGCACCACGCTTTCGGGCGGCGAAGCCCAGCGGATCGGGCTCGCCGCGCAGCTCACGGCCGGACTCTCGGGAACGCTTTTCGCTTTCGATGAACCCACGCTCGGGCTCCATCCGAGCGCTCAGCACGGGATGCGTGCCGTCCTCAGCGAGCTCAAGGGGCTGGGCAACACACTCGTCGTGGTCGAACACGATCCCGACATGGTTCGTCACGCGGACCGGATCGTTCGGCTAGGCCCGGGGGCTGGTCCGGAAGGGGGACGGGTCCTCTCGGTGGGCGAGCCGTCGATGGATCCCCTCGGTCCACCCCCGACTCCGAAGGCGATACGCCGCAGTCCCGCGCGGCAGTTGGTCCTTCGTGGAGCGACGCTTCACAATCTTCGAGGGGACGACTTCGCGATCGGACTCGGTGTGCTCAACGTAGTCACCGGCGCGTCCGGCGCCGGGAAGAGTTCGCTCGTGTTCGGGACACTCCTGCCCGCACTCAGCGGTGGGCCGGGCGGGCCGTTCGCTTCGCTGGGCGTCGAGAGCATCCCAGAAGCGCGCGACACGGAGGGCTTGCGCGCTCTCCGCGGTCCCCAGACCACTTCCGGGCTCATCGACACCGCATCCGTGCGAGCGCTCGACGCCCGGCCGATCGGACGCACCTCGCGCAGCACGCCCGCGACCTGGTCCGGCCTGTTCGACCTGGTGCGAAAGCGGTTCGCAGACACAGACGACGCGAAGCGGCTCGGGTTCGGTCCCGGTCACTTCTCCTTCAACAACAAGGAAGGACGCTGTCCGGGCTGCGAAGGCCTAGGAGTGATCCGGATCGGACTCCACCTTCTCGAAGACGCGGAGGTGCCATGTTCCGAGTGTCGGGGGGGACGCTACGCGCCGCACGTCTTGGAACCTCGTCTCCATGGCAAGACGATCGCGGACGTACTCGCGCTCACCGTTCGCGAAGCCGTGTTGTTCTTCGCGGACGATCCGCCGATCGAAAGCCTCTGCCGCGCGATGGACGAACTCGGCCTCGGCTACGTATCCCTCGGGCAACCCTCGAACCAGCTCAGTCGCGGCGAGTCCCAGCGCGTCAAACTGGCGACTCTTCTCGGAACGACCGACTCCGCACCCACCCTGCTTCTTCTCGACGAACCGGATCGCGGGCTCCATCCAACCGATCTCGAGCTCCTCGTCGCTGCACTCGAGAAGCTGATCGAAGCCGGGCACACCATAGTCGCGATCTCGCATCACCGGCACATCTGGGCTGCGGCGGACGTCCTGTTCGAGCTGCAGGACGGCGCTATCCACTCGAATCCCGCACTCGACTGGGATCGGGTCGGATCTAGCGAGCGAGCGATCGCGACTCTACCTGAAGCTGGCTCCTCCGATGCGGCCGCTTCATCGGTTGCCGTCACTTCGCTGGCTGCAAGCGCGTCGTCGGCTGTGGCCGCGTCGTCGGCTGTGGCCGCGTCGCCGGTGGCCGTCGCGTCGCCCCCTCTCGAAATCCAGCTCGAAGGGGTGCGCACGAACAACCTGCAGGGGATCGACGTTCGGATCCCGCGGGGAAAGCTGACGGGTATCTGTGGGGTCTCGGGCAGCGGGAAGAGTTCGCTCGCCTTTGGTACGCTCGCAGCGGAGGCTTGGCAGCGGTTCGCGGAGAGCCTCCCGTTCGAGGTGCGCAGACAGATCCGCCGGATGCCGCGACCACGTCTCGAATCCGCCCGCGGTCTCGGTCCGACGCTCAGTCTTCGGCAGAGGGAAGCAGGGGGCGGTGCACGTTCGACCGTCGCGACGCAGAGTGGCATCGGTCCGCTTCTCCGGCTTCTCTTCTCTCGGGCGGGGACGAAGGACGGTGCGCCTTGCGGGCTCACCGCCGAGCACTTCAGTCCAGATCGAGTGCTCGGTGCGTGTCCGACGTGTCACGGGCGTGGCCTACTTCGGCGCTGTGATCCCGATCGCCTCGTCACTGCTCCGGAACGCTCGCTGCTGTCGGGTGCGCTCGACGGGACCAAGCCCGGTGCGTTCCTTTCCGAGCCCGAGGGGCGCTACGTGGCGACGCTGCGGGCTGCGCTGAACGAGTTGGCAAGCGAGCGTCATGGAACAGCCGCAGATCTCGCGTCCGACGTCGCTGATGCCGCACGTGGCGAAGTCGCAGATCTCACGCACGAAGACATCGTCCCCGTGGTCGACCTCACGACGCCATGGCAAGACCTGCCTGAGTGGGTCCGGCGGGTTGCACTCGAAGGTGCAGGTGACCGGGTGTTCGACGTCTCGTGGGAGTTCGGCGAGGACAAGAGAGAAGGAGACGGCGCGCACCAGTTCCGTTCGACCTGGGACGGGTTTCTCCGCCTCGTGGAATCCGAGGCCCAGAGACGCGCGACGCACAAGAACGCCGATGCGTGGACTGCCCCTCTCGTGGACGCGCCATGTGGAGAATGTGACGGATCGGGACTCGGCCCCGATGCTCGCGGCGTCACGATAGGGGGCGTTCCCATGGAAGCGCGGACGCTCCCCGAGCTGTTGTCGCTTCCGCTCGGCCAAGCGTCCGAGTTCCTTCGTCGGACTACGTCCGAGGACGCATTGGCGCTTGCGGCGATCGAAAGCCTCGCTCCGGAGATCACCTCTCGACTTCTCGACCTCGAAAACCTCGGTCTGGGGCATCTGCCGCTCGGTAGGCAGATCGATTCGCTCTCGTCGGGGGAGCGGCAACGAGTGCGTCTCGCGGCCGTGCTTCGCGCGGAACTGTCTGGGGCGACGGTCGTCCTCGACGAACCGAGTGCGGGGCTCCAGGCTGGAGAGATCGCCGTGCTGATCTCGTCTCTCCGCGGACTGTGCGAAGCGGGGAACACTGTGGTTGTCGTCGAACACGACCGGAGTGTGCTTCGTGCGGCAGATCACCTCATCGAGCTTGGTCCCGGTGCGGGGCCTGACGGCGGGCGGATCGTGGCGGAGGGATCTCCGGACGAGGTCCTCTCGATCGATGGGTCACCCGCGATACGCTCGGGCGTTGCCAGCTCGCTTGCGGCGAGCGGCCTTGCAGAAACCTTCCGTCTCCGTGGTGTCGATGCGGGGCCGCTATCCAACCTCGACCTCGAGCTGCCCACCAGCGGCCTCGTCACGATCGTCGGACCATCGGGATCAGGAAAGAGCACGCTTCTCTACGACGTAATCGAGGCGTCGTTCGACCAACGAATGCCGAAAGGATGCGATCGGATCGAGCCGGCCGGTATCCTGTCCCGGTTCCAATCCGTCCACGGGCGACGGCCGGCGGTTCGCGCGGGCTCGGTGCTCACGGCGCTTGGCCTCATGACACCGTTCCAGCGCCTCTATCACTCCGCAGACGATGGGGGGGAACTTCCACTCCCGGCGTTCAGCTTCCACAGCCCGAAGGGCCGGTGTCCGGCCTGCGGAGGGTCCGGGAGAGAACGCGTCGCGATGGACTTCATGTCAGACCTGGATCTACCGTGTCCGGTCTGCGATGGAAAGCGGTACCGACCCGAGGTGTTGACTGTGCGGTGGAATGGGCTCGATCCCTCGGAGTTCTTGGAGCAGCCCGCATCACTGCTCGAACCGAGTCTTCCCGAGTCGTCGACGGCTCTCCGGGCGGGAATCGGTGCACTCCGTCGTGCCGGTCTCGGTCACCTTGCTCTCGGACGAGACGTTCGATCACTCTCTGGTGGTGAGGTGCAGCGTCTCGGTCTCGCACAGAGCCTCATGGACCAGACTTCGCCGGCGCTCCACCTGTTCGACGAGCCCGGCGCCGGGCAGCACCCTGCCGATCTCGAGCGGTTGGCTCTGGCTCTTCGCGAACTATGCCAACGAGGGAATCTCGTCGTGATTGCGGACCATCGGCAGGCGCTCGTTGGAGCGTCCGACCACGTTCTGCGTCTCGGCGACGTCGAGTGATACCGTCGGGCTCGGTCGCAACGGTACCTATTGTCCGCCGTCGCCCTTCGGTCCGCTAGGCGCGAACGGCTGCACTTCCGTACCGATCGACACACCAGGGAACCCCGCCTTCCGTACGGCATCGAGAAGCGCAACCACCCGGCCGTGCACGACGTCCGTCTCCGCCTTGAGAACGACACGCCGTTCCGGTTCCGCCGACCGGATCTCCGAGAGCTTGGCGTCCAGCTCTTCAGGTGCGACGACGGCGCCGTCGACCACGATCCGTCCGTCGACCGTAGCGACGAGTTCCAGATCGCTCTTCGGATCGTCTGACTTCATCAGCTCGGAGGTCGAAGAACTCGGTAGTTCGAGCTTCAGCTCTCCGACTCGCTTGAACGTGCCTGTGAGCATGAAGAAGATGATGAGAAGGAAGAGCACGTCGATGAGCGACGTCACGTTGAGCGTGACGTCCTTGTTCTTCCGGCTCTCGCGGAACCCGAGCGTGCTCACGCCGTCCCTCCTTCAAAGGAGGTGCGATGCGCGTCGACCGAACCCGAGGGCGAGAATTGTGCAGGGCTCGCGGTCGCGCCCCTCACCATGTCACCCGTCCCCGCATTCCGCGCGCGCTCCGCGTGACGGAACGTGGTGAGCAGTTGCGTTGCGTACGCTTCGATCTCGGCGATCATGTCTTCCGCTTTGGACGCGAGCAGGTTGTAGGCGACCAACGTCGGGATGCCGATGGCGAGGCCGACCGCGGTCGTGAGCATTGCTTCGCTGATTCCTTCGGAGAGCGCCTGCGGATCTCCCAAGCCGGCGATGGAGATCGAGCCGAACATCTTGATCATGCCGAGGACGGTCCCGAGGAGACCGAGAAGCGGGGCCGCCTGCGCGATCGTCTGGAGCCAGACCAGGTGGCGCTCGAGCACCGCGGTCTTCTGCTTACCCGCGTCCTGGAGTGCGTCGCGCACGATCTCCCACGGTTCGTTCGCGCGCTCGAGTCCGATCCGGATGATGTCCGCGAAGACCCCCGGGTTCCGGCGACAGACGTCGATGGCCATCGAGAGGTCGTGATGGGGGCGTACCGCTTCCACGATCTCGATGATCTCCTTCGGCAGCACCTTGCCGCGACGGAGCGCGAGGATCCTCTCGATCGCGATGGTCGAAGCGAGGAGACTACAGAGCAGGAGCGGATAGATGAGGGGTCCGGCTCTGTCCAAGAACTCCAGCATGAAGCGGTCCTTTCCAATGGGTCAGTGTCCGAGTCGACTGTCCAGTCTTTGCGCTGGTCTCGGTCACGTCATCGTGTTCGAGCGTCCGTCGCGCTCATGAGGTCGTGCGTCGTTCGTCATCGTCTTCTGCCTCGCCGCTGTTGCGCGGGCTCCGGTGGTGGTGCGACCACCTTCTCCCACTCTGGGTAGTCGAGGCGGAGTGTGATCACCAAGGCCTCCTCCGGGAAGTCGTCGGGGAGCGGCAAGTAAGGTTGGGAGCGGTCGACGGCGGCGAGGCTCGCCTCGCGAAACGCGACGTTCCCTTCCTCGTCGAGGACGCGGTTGGAAAGCACCTGCCCGCTCGGCGCGATCACGACTTCGAGTAGGGTCCAGCCATGGATCAGGCCCAGGTGGTAGCCGAGCGGAGCCGTCCACTTCTCCATCAGCTCACGGCGGAACGCCTGGAGCCACGGCGCCCACTCCCACTCTTTCGTGTTGAGCGAGATGTCTCCCAGAAGCTCGGCGTTCGCTTCCGGAGACGACATCGCATCCTGGGCGAGATCGCTGGGCCCTCCGGGCTGAGGCGTCGACGCCGGCGAGTTCGGACTCGGCGGTGGCGCGGCGGAGGCCCGGCGGAATGCGGCCCACGGGTCCGGTTCCCGGGCCCGAAGCACGACGTCCTCTTCGAGGGGCGGTGGAGTGTCCTGCTCGAAGACAGCGTCCTCCGGAGCCTCCCGGTCGCGAACCTCCGCATCCTCGGCTTCGGTCGCCTCGTTCTTCTGGGACTCGTCCGACTCTGCGAACTCGGATTGGTCGGTCTGCGGGGAGGGTGGCGTGGGGTCTGACGGTGCTGAAGGCTCGCCGGCGTCCATGGCCACCTGCGGGAACTGCGCCCGACCTTCCTGGTGGGAGATCCGGTCCTCACCGCCGGGGACGAGGTCCCGCGCACGGCTGTCGACGTTGCTGAGAAAGTCCGGCCGCTCTGCCGGTTCGTCGGCACGATCGTCCGGTAGCTCGGTGAACGTGTTCATAGGATCGGGTCGAGGTTGATCCGGCGCCGCAAAGACGACTTCGACGAACTCCGGCGCCTTGGACGGGGTGTCGTCCGCTCCGAAGAGGTCGAAACGTAGGAATCCCCAAGCCGCCCCGAGATGGAGCAGGAGCGTGAGGAGCAACGCCGGCGTCCACCGGCCCAGGGCTCGCTCATGGGGCTTGGGGCTCAACAGAGTCCTCTCGTTTGGGTTGGGCGACCGCGGCCCATCCCGGCTCACTGCCAGGGCTCGCTCGGGCCAGGCGCCGGTACCTTGGAACCGGTGGAACGGACGACAGTTCCGGCCAGAGGAGAGTTACCAAGAATCTGCCACAAACGGGGACCGAACGGACCCCTGGAGTCATCGCCCGGCCGCCCAGCCGAAGTCGTCGCCCCGGCCGGAGTCACTGCCGAGATCATCGCATCGGGGTGGTCCTGGGTGTGGCCCATGTAGCGGGAATCCCGCATGCCCCGCGGATTGCAGAACGGGGCTTGAGCTGGCAGACTCCGTGACGCAACGTTTTGCAGACCGTCCTACCGGCGGTCAGCTCCCCGTCACAAGCCGGCCTGACCGATGGAGGACCTCATGTCCGACCTCTATCCGCCCAAAGAACACCTGAGAACCCGTGCGCACATCTCGAGCAAGGAGGAATACGAGCGTCTCTACCGACTGTCGCTCGACCATCCCGAGTGGTTCTGGGGCGATCAGGCCGACAGCCTCGATTGGTTCGAGGTTTGGGACTCCGTCGTCGAGATGGACTATCACGAGGTCGAGTTCAGCTGGTTCGACGGCGGACGCCTCAACGCCTGCTTCAACTGTGTCGACCGACACCTCGAAGAGAAGGCGAACAAGACTGCGATCATCTGGGCGAAGGACGAGCCGGGCGAGTACGAGTACATCACGTACCGCGAACTCCATCGTCACGTCGGACGGGTCGCGAACGTGCTCAAGTACCACGGCGTGCGTCGCGGGGACACCGTCTGCATCTACATGCCGATGATTCCGGAGCTCGCGTACGTCATGCTCGCGTGCGCGCGGATCGGTGCGATCCACTCCGTCGTGTTCGGCGGCTTCAGCTCCGAGTCCTTGCGGGACCGGATCCTCGACGCCGGCTCCAAGGTCGTGATCACCGCGAACGAGGGACTCCGCGGCGGAAAGCCGCTCCGTCTCAAGCACATCGTCGACGACGCCGTCGAGGGTATCGACCGTGTCTCCACCGTGCTCGTGGCGCGCCGCACGTCTACCGACGTCAAGATGAAGCCGGGGCGTGACTACTGGCTCGACGAAGAGATGAAGCGCCAGCGTGCGACCTGTCCGGCGGAGTGGATGCACTCCGAAGATCCGCTCTTCATCCTCTACACGTCCGGTTCGACCGGAAAGCCCAAGGGCGTGCTCCATACGACCGCGGGATATCTACTCTACGCGTCGTTCACCCACCGGATCGTCTTCGACTACCACGACGGAGACATCTACGCCTGCGTGGCCGACATCGGATGGATCACCGGACACAGCTACATCCTCTACGGGCCGCTCTGCAACGGCGCGACCACGGTGATGTTCGAGTCCATCCCGACCTATCCGGACGCAGGTCGCTACTGGCGTCTCGTCGACGACCTCGGCATCAACATCTTCTACACCGCGCCGACCGCGATCCGTGCCATTGCTCGCGAGGGCGATCAGTGGGTGAAGCAGTACTCGCGTCGCTCGCTCCGGATCCTCGGAACGGTGGGAGAGCCGATCAATCCCGAAGTCTGGCGCTGGTACCACGACGTCGTCGGGGACGGACGCTGCGCCGTCGTCGATACCTGGTGGCAGACGGAGACCGGCGGAATCCTCATTAGCCCCCTTCCCGGCGTGACGGATTGCAAGCCCGGTTCCGCGACTCTGCCCTTCTTTGGCGTCAAGCCGATCCTGATGGATGCGGAAGGTCAGGTGCTGGAGGGGAACAACGTCCGAGGGAACCTCTGCCTCGCGCAGTCCTGGCCCGGTCAGGCCCGCTCGATCTACGGCGATCACCAGCGATTCGGCGAGACCTACTTCACCACCTATCCCGGCTACTACTTCACGGGAGATGGTTGCCGAAGGGACGAGGACGGCTACTACTGGATCACAGGACGAGTCGACGACGTTCTCAACGTCAGCGGTCACCGGATGGGAACCGCCGAGGTCGAGTCCGCACTCGTCGAGCACGAGATGGTGGCCGAGGCCGCGGTCGTCGGATTCCCGCACGACATCAAGGGCCAGGGCATCTTCGCCTACGTCATCCTCACTGCAGAGGGGATGGGACAGCCCGAAGGCGAAATCATCGGTGCACTCAAGGAGCAGGTCCGTCACGTCATCGGGCCGGTCGCGACTCCGGACCAGATCCTCATCACTCCGGGTCTACCCAAGACCCGAAGCGGAAAGATCATGCGCCGTATCCTGCGCAAGATCGCCGCGGCGGAGTACGAAGGACTGGGTGACATCTCGACGTTGGCCGATCCGGCGATCGTCGAGCAGCTCACGGAGAAGCACAAGTCGATGTGATGAGTGGCGGGGCACATCCAACGTGGATGTGCCTCGCTGGCTCGATGACTATCACTGTCCATTGCCCTCGGGATCGAGCTGAGTCGAACCTCGGTCCACGGCCCTACCGATACAGCGTCTTGATCGCCCCCCAGCCCGACTGGAGCGTCGGGGTTGGTTCGCAGGGTTGAACGAGCGCGCCGAGCCCCATCGCCTGAGTCGGACCCCAGATGACGGAAACGTTCTGCCAGCCGGTCGGGAAGCCGATGCCGGGCGCGACTTTCGTCAAGGGACATCCGTCGAATCCGTCCAGGTCTCCCGCGAGGAACCACGCAGAGCGGTCTCCAGGCCAATCGGGCCAATAGCCGACCCACCATGCTTCTCCGGTGCAGCAGGGCTCGCCGAGTGTGATCTCGTGCCTACTGACGCTGGGCCAGAACGCGACGGGGCCAGGGTCGACGCCCGGCTCGACGCAGAGCACGGCGCCGGGTTCGCCCCCTTCGTCGTCCCAGACGTAGACGTCCATCGTCTGGCCGTTCTGGTCGCCTGTCTGCACGAGGTCGATCGTGACCGCGCAGACGGCGAACTCTCCCTCGTAGCACTCCGCAAACGAACCCCAGTCCGGAGGTACGACTCCGCTGTACTGCCAGGCGTAGGGCATCTCATAGGTACCGTCGGCGTTGATGAGGAGCTCGCCGCAGCCGCCCTCCGCGGGGGACTGGGGTGTCTGCCCTCCGAGCGGACCGGCTTGACCCACGACATCGGCGGCGAAGGTCGCGGTCGACGCCGAGAGGCATGCCGCCAGAGTCAGGATGTGGATCTGGATGCGTGACTTCATGACCGTTCTCCTCTTGGGCCGTTGCCCGATCTCGCTAGTTCGTCGCTCGAGTGAGCGACCGATGCTGGTTCCGTTGCTCGCTCCGTTGCACGTCCTCATCGAGAGGACGAGGACGAGACTCCTCGGTACCCTGTCATGGCCGACCGGATCGATCGACCACCACCCGTCGAGAGGCGACGCCCGCTAGTGTCTCGAGCCTGAGGAAGTAGACTCCCCGGTCGAGGCCCACCTGCCTCGCCATCCACAACACCTCGAACTCTCCCGCTCCGTGCGTGGGTTCATCTACAAGGCGGACCACTTCGCGACCGCTCACATCGAACACGCCCAGCTGAACCCTCCCCTGCTCAGGGATGGTGTACCTCAGTACCGCACGTTCTCCGACGGGATGGGGCGAGGGGCGCGCGAGCGCGAGGGCGTCGCCTCTACCCGCGACACCGAGCACGTCGCCTTCGTTTCCGTGACCGGGCAAGCCTGCAGACGACGGCACGGAGTCCGGATCATCCGGATCCGAGCCTGCGTCTCGTTCGTCGCCGTCCAGGTAGGAGTCTCCATCGCGGTCGATCCCGAGTTGTGTCTCCTCTCCTACACGTACGGCCGTGAACGTCGTCTCTCGGCCGGGGCCGGACTCCATGACGAGCGCCTCGGTCGACAACGGTTCTTCGCCCGAGCGATCGGGATTCCACCCGACTCCGGGGACATAGGCCCAGCCGCGAAGTTCGCCCTGCGCGTCTCGTCCTTTCGCGAAGAGTCCGACGTTCCCCGCGGTCGCGGCGGCGAGGAGCGTGTCCAGGCGGTCGAGCGGGTCGCCACCCTGCGTTTCGCTACCTCGCGTCCCGGCATCTTGCGGCTCTCCGTCTTTCCACGCGCGTGCCTGTGTCGCGCGACCTCGCGACCCTCCACCCTGGGCCCCACCCAGTGTCACCTGGGCTCCGACGGACGCGTGCGTGCCCGTATCGAAGGCGAGGAGGTACTGCTCCACGTCGCGCCGATCGTCGTCGTTCTCGAAGCGGAAGAAGGGAAAGAAGAGGAAACCGAAGAGTGTGTCCTTGGCGCCGTCGTGATCGAACCCGAAACCGCGAACGGTCTCGCTCTGGCTCCGGTCGAAGCCGACGCGCTCGTAGAGGTTCCGGAGCTGGGGCGGGAACATGTCTTGCGTGCCCTGGATGAGCGGCGCGGGAATGAGGAGGTCGTCGCCTCCCGTGGGAAGCGTGTGACAGGTCACGCATTCGGTCGCTCCGAGGAGGCCGCCCGAGAGGAAGAGCTGTTCGCCGTGCGTCGCGTTCGGCCCGGATGCGGGATTCGGGAGTGCGCCGCTGAGTTCACGGTTCGGGTTGGGCGGGTACTCGACCGAGAGCAGGAACGACTCGAGATTCGCGAAGTCGCTTTCCGGGAGGGCAGCGTCTCGCCCCAAGATCTCGACGAAGGTGGACCGGAAGTCTGAAAGGACCGGGCGGTCGCCTCGCCAGTGAAACGGCTCCGTATCAGCGAGTCCGCGGAGGCTTTGTGTCACCATCGGCCCCTTCATCGGATGGAACCCGGAGAACTGGTTCGGGACCCATTCGCCTTGGGGATCGCCCAGATCCCAGGCGAGGCCGTCCATGTCCGCGAAGAGGTGGCACGTCGCGCAGGAGAGGTCACCGTGAGCCGAACTCCCTTCCGCGTCGTAGAAGAGACGCTGACCTTCGCGCTCCGTCGATGAGAACGGGTCCAAGGGGAGGTCGATCTGGATCGTGCTGTCGTTCGAGAGGTCGACGACGGTGAGTGCATGATCGATCCGTGCGTAGACGTAGAGCTTGTTTCGGAGTTCGTCGAGCTCGAGTCCGGCAGGGCCGGCACCGACCTCGATCTGCCTCAGCAGTGCACCCGAGCCATCGAGAACGGCCACCTTGGACGAACCGAACGCCGCCAGGTAGACACGATCGCCTGCAGCATTCATCTCGATGTCCAGAGGCAGCGAGAGACTCTGCGCACGCTCAGCAGGACTCCCGGACGGGACGCCATAGTCGATGTGATCGTTCAGGTGGCGCGTGGTGAGGATGTGAGAGGTCGGCGAGAGGATCGAGATCCGGGTCTGGGCGAACTGCCCGGCGAGGTTCGGAGCGAACCGGATCTCGTTGAATGCATCTTGATGCGCGATGAGGAGGTCGCCCGTGGTGGGGCTGGTCTCGGTCGCGAACAGATGCGTTCCGACGCCGCGGTATGTGTCCGCGATGCCTCCTGTCCCAGTGGAGATAGCGACGACGTCGCAATCGGTCAGTTCATACGGGAGGAACGCGTCCCAGCTCGTTCCGCTCTCGTCCACCCAATGTGACCCGTCATGGCGAACGATGAGCGCGACGTCCGGAGGGGAGGGTAGGTCGGGATCCATGGGCGGATCGGGAGCGGGCGGACCACCACCCTGTACTACTTGATCGAGCGGCACTACGGTCGTCCGGTTTCCGCTTTGGAGCGCGGAAACGTAGACGGTCGTTCCATCGGGGGAGACGGCGAGACTCCGCGGGTCGCTCATCGGGAGCGGCACCTCGATCGGGGGCGCGGAAAGATCGGCAGGGTCGTAGATCCGCACGAGGTCTTCTTGCGAGAGACAGACGAAGGCGCGTTCTGGTGATCCCGCGAAGACGACGTCCGTGGGCTCGTCTCCGACCTGGAGCGTGTGGACGACGCTTCCAGATCGAGTGCCCAACGTGGAAGGGGGCGTCTCCGTCGAGAGATCCAAGATCAAGATCGAGATCGAGTCGGAGAGGTGGTTCACGACCCAGACTTCGTCGTCGCTACGTGCACGGATGGATACCGGATCGAGACCGACGGGGATCCTTGCCGCCGAGACGGGCGCGTCTTCCGCCGTGAGGTCGAGGACATGAATCCGGTGATCGTCTGGGACTGCGAGGAACAGAACGTCGCCGGAGGGCGAGAGTTCTACGGAGTGCACGGATGCGGACTCGAAGGTCGATCCGGTGGCGCAGGTTGGGGTCGTCGAGCTTAGGAGGCAGAGCAGGGCCGAGAGCGCGGCCGAGCACTTCGTCAGGTGAACCGTTGAACCTCGAGCAGATCCCGCGAGCCAAGGGGGACGCTTCCGGGGCCGGCACGCACGAGCGAGGGCCGGAGCCAGTGGGAAGTCGGCGTTGTGTTGGACACGCGGGGCCATGAACCGCCTCGTTCGCAGGGAATCTCGCGGGAGTTCCGGCTAGATGGCCGCCAGACGGCTTCCGGGGTTCCGTTGCTCAGTGAGGGAGCGGGGACACACGCCGACAAGCGTAGCACAGATGTCAACGACGTCAGGCCGAGGCGGGAAAGGCAGTGGCCCTGTACGATCGGGATTTCAGCTTTTCCCACGAGCAGGACGCTTTGCACGATCGAGATTTCGGTTTTGGCGCCGAACCGGGCTACCCGCCGGCCGTGTCGGCGCTGCGATGCCGATATCCTTCGGTGTCCGTTCCTCCGAACGACTAGAGCAGCTCGGTCCCAGACAACTCCTCACCTCGATGCTCGTGCCGCGCGCTCCCGCTCCTGAGTTTCCCGCCAACGGAGCCACTCGTCGAGCACGATGAGGCTCCAGAGTGCGCGGGCGTGGTCGGCCCGCCGTGCTTCGTGCTCCTCCAGCAGCTCCTTCGCGGCGTCCGGATCGAGTCCGACGTCTGCGAGACGCGCATCTCCCACTCGGGATGCGGCCCAGTCGCGAAGCGGGCCGCGGAGCCACTGGCTGAGGGGGATCGAGAGTCCGCGCTTGCGGCGGTGGACGATGTCCCGAGGGAGATAGCGGAGTGCGTACTCTTTGAGGAACGCCTTTGTGCGGAAGCCGCGCACGCGTTCCTGGTCCGGGAGCGTTGCGGCGAATTCGAGCACCGCATGCGCGAGGAAAGGAGCGCGCAGTTCGAGCGCCGACCGCATCCCGGCGCGATCCGACTTCGTGAGCAGTCCTTCGGCGAGGGAGGTTTCGAGGTCGTGACGTTGGATCCGGTCGAGCAGTGTGCCGGTGGCGTCGTTGGCGCTTGGATCGCCGCCGATCGAGAACGGTGATGTCGCGTGCTGAGCCGTCGCGCCTGGCCTGGTTCCCGTCGAGTGGGATGGCACGTTGTTGCGGTCTGCTTCCGACGGGACCGGAGACGTCGACCCGATGTTCAGCGTCGGGATGTCGGTGACTCCGAGTCGGCGAAGCAGCTCGGGAGTCAGGTTCGACGTCCAGAGCAGATGTCGCGTGAGGCCCTCGATCTCTGCGCCGTCGACGAACCGCTTGAGTAGTGCGCCGATCGTGACCTTCTTGTCGCTCTGCGGCCAGCTGTGGACGAGCTTCCGCGTCAGGCTGCGAAGGGGAGAGGGCCAGGCTGCGAACTTCGAGGAGTAGAGTGCCCCGAGGTAGGTGGGATACCCGCCGAAGATCTCGTCGGCTCCCTCGCCGACCAGCACGAGCTTGACGTCCTGGGCGGCCCGGCGTGCGAGCATGGCGGTCGGCACCCAGGCAGGATCGGCCAACGGCTCCCCGACGAGCGAGATGAGTTCGGCAATTCCCTCCGGGAAGGACTCCGCGGTCACCCAGACGGACTCGGGTTCGCAGCCGAGGTGACGGGCGACTCGCTCGGCGAACGCGCCTTCGTCGTAGCTGTCCTCTCCGAAGCGCAGAGTGTAAGAGCGCAGCGTCTGGTCGGGGCGTTCGCGACGTGCGATCGCGGCGACGAGGGACGAGTCGATGCCGCCGCTGAGGAAGACGCCCGCGGGTACCTCCACTTCGCTCTGGCTCCGCACGGCATGGCGGAGGATCTGGTCGAACGCGTCGATCGAGGCCGGCTGCTTCTTGGCCTGAGAAACACTCCAACGCCAGTAGCGTCGCTTGTGCATCCGTCCGTTCTCGAAGCAGAGGATCTCGGCGGGGCCGACCTTGCGGATGTCGGCGTACGGCGAGTAGGGAGCTACGAACGAACCGAAGCGGAGGAAGCTCTGGAGCGCGGCCCGGTCCGGTGTGAGTCCAACCGATGGGTGCGTGGTGAGCGCGGCGACCTCGGTGGCGAACCGAACGGTCGAACCGTCGTAGGAGTAGAAGAGCGGACGTTCGCCGATCCGGTCCCGGGCGAGGAGGAGTCGGTTGTTCCGTGGATCCCAAACAGCGACCGCGAACACGCCTTCCAGCCGTTCGACGAACGACTCTCCGAGTTCGAGATAGAGCCCCGGGATGACGGCGACATCGGTGCTCTGGTTGACTTGGCGTCCGCGTTCGGCGAGCCATTCCCTCAGGCTCTCGGCGTTGTCGATCTCGCCATTACAGGCTGCGACCACACCTGACTCCGGATCTTCGAGCGGTTGGTGCCCCCCTCCGAGCCCGCGGATCGCGAGACGCGTTGCTCCGAGTGCGCCTGCGGAGACGGTGGCGAGTCCTTCATCATCCGGTCCACGATGCGCGAGTGCGAGGTTCATCCGGGCGACGTCTACCTGATCGCGGTCCACTTGACCGACGCCATCGAGAGAGAGAACGCCGCAGAGTCCGCACATCTCGGTTAGTCCTGCGTGGCCGTAGTTGGAGCTGAGTCAGACGACGCTGGGAGCTCGACGCCCCACCAACCTCGTCTGAGTTCGACCACGGTCGATCCGTAGACGGTCGCGAGCGAGTCGAGCCGCGCTTGTCCCTTTCGCTTCGAGATGAGATAGGCCGGGTGCGGCGAGGACTGGAGCCATGCGCCGACTTCCGACACGTGTACGACGCGGCCCGCTGCGAACGGCTCGTCGTTGCTCTCTGAGACGCGGTCCAGGTTCGAGATCCCTCCTTGCTCTCTGAGGGCGAACATCACGTAGTTGCTCGTCATCTCGCGGCCGTCACGGGAGAAGAGCGTGACCGGCTCACGCAGATAGAACGGGAGTCCGGGAGGGAAGCACTCGAGACAAGCGACGCGTGTGTCGTCGCTGAGCTCCGGCATCTGCCGGACGAGCGAGAAGGTGGAGCCGACGGTCGCGGCTTCCTTCAGCCCAGGCCATCCGGCGATCACGGCGAGAACAGGGAGGAGCGTGAAGACGCCGAAGAGGATCGCTGGCCGACGAACGCGGAGTGCGAATGCGGTGACGAGCGTGGCCGTTAGAAAGACGACCGAGACTGGAAGGAAGATCGGCTGAAGCCTGTGGAACTCCGATCCGTGGATCCGGAACGCGCTCCGCATCGCTTCGGGCGCGAGTGCGTTCGCGAGGAGGAAACTCCCTCCGATCAGTGTGAGAAAGCTGAGGACCAGGGTGCCGCGGCGCACGAGACGTGCAGCCGCACCTGACGGGTTCTGGATCGCGGCCACGAACACCCGTGCCGCCAAGGGAGCGAGCGCGACGACGCCCGGGAGGATGTATCCCGGGAGCTTGGAGCGGGAGGTCGAGAAGAAGACTACGACGACGAGTGCCCAGATGGCGAAGAGGAGGTCGCTCTCCTTCAGACGACGCCGAAGCTGCCATGCGCGGAACACACCCTCCGGGAGGAGCGCACTCCACGGGAAGAAGACGCCGAGCAAGACGGGGCCGTAGTACCAGAAGGGCGCCGTCCGGTGGAATGCCGTGGTGGAGTAGCGCCGGAACGTCTCCTCGATGAGTCCGTATTGCGGGAAGTCTGGGCGGGCCAGACTGAGTCCGATGAACCAGGGCAGCGTCACCGCGAAGAAGACGAGCACGCCGAGAGGGGAGAACGCCGAGGGACGTCGGGGTCGCCCGAGCAACTTCGGAGTCAGCCAGCCGTGGACTCCGAGGACGAGGCCGGGCAGCAGGAAACCGACCGGTCCCTTGATGATCGTCGCGATGCCTGCAGCCGCGGCCCCCAGGACGCTGAAGATACTGCGTGCGCGTCCGTGACTCCGCTCCGCCTCGAAGCCGAGGAGGATCGCCGTGGCGACGAAGAGTGAGAGCGGGAGGTCGAAGATCACGATCCGGGCAAAGGCGAGGAGGAGCGGAGTCGAAGCGAGGACGAAGACGGCGAGCGCTGCCACGAGCGCAGAGTAGTGACGCCGGCAGAACTGGTAGATGAGGCCACAGAGAAGCAGAGCGGCGAGTGCGGTGGGAACTCGGGCAGCCGCCTCCGACACGCCGAACGCGGAATACGAAAGCGCGACGGCGTGGAAGTAGGCGATCGGCTTGTCGAGATAGGCGAGCCCGTTGAACGTCGGGACCCACCCCAACGGAACCCCGAGCAGCTCGCGGGCGACTTCGGCGTTCCGGCCTTCGTCCGGGTCGACCAAGGGCCAGGCACCGAGACCGCTCAGGAAGACGAAGGCGGCATAGAGGAAGGCGGCAATGCCGAGCGGAGCCGCCTTGTCATTCCCACGCTCGGTCTCGCGCA
The DNA here is from genome assembly GCA_020633975.1 of Candidatus Eiseniibacteriota bacterium. Classification (GTDB taxonomy): domain Bacteria; phylum Eisenbacteria; class RBG-16-71-46; order CAIMUX01; family CAIMUX01; genus JACKCR01. Next base: position 271,227 of record JACKCR010000006.1, read on the forward strand.
ATCCCGTCTCCCCGTTCCCGATCCCCTGCTCGACGGCCGGGGGCTGGACCCTGCCAGTCGGCACCGGCCGCTCACGTTAGCAGCGCGCGAGAGGAAAGTCAGCCGCCCAGCGCGGCCGGCTCGGCTGAGGTCCCGGCCGGTCGGATTCCTACTTGCTGGATGTCGATGGGGCCGAACTCGGGGGACCTGATCCCGGCAGCCAGCCGAGCGCTTCCACCTTGGCTGCGATCGTGTCTGCGACCAGGCGGTGCCCACGTGGGTTCCAGTGGGAGTCGTAGGTGAAGCCGAGGGCAGAGTCGGGGTGGAGTCGCTCGTACTCCTCGAAGGCTGGGGCGAGATCCAGTTGGCTCCCGACGCCAGGCGGGGGGACGTTGGCCAGGAACGCCGTGTCGGAGAGGCCAGGTAGGACCACGAGCAGGAACCGAACGCCACGTGCCTCGCACTTGGACGCCATGGTGTCGATCAGGTCCGCCGTCAGCCGCTCCGATTCGCTCGGGCCGGACTCGCCGGAAGCCGCCGCCGGATCTTCTCCGTGAGACTCGGCCCGGAGTCCGGCCAGGCGGAAGGCGAGGACATCGTAGAGGACGAACCGTCGCTGGATCTCGCGACGGATCCGCATGGAGAGGGGAACGGACGGCTCGACCGCGGCCCGGAGTTTCAGCTCGCCATTGGCCTCTCGCGTGAAGTACGGCTTCTGGTAGATCCCCCACGCGGTCGGCTGGCCGTTGTCGAGGATGTCGTTCCGGTAGAGGCAGAGAAGGACGACGTCCGGTTCGCTCGGGAGGACCACGTCGTCCAGGAGCAGGAGCTCCTGATCGGTCGAGTAGCCGATGACGCCGAAGTTGCCAACGGCGGCGAACGGCCACTTCTCACGCAGAAGTGCGCTGAAAGTCTCGTTCTCTTCCACACCGTGGCCGAAGACGTAGGAGTCCCCCAGGACCGCGACGGAGAAGACGGAGTCGGGCGGTGCGAACACCGGCCCGCGAAAGCCGCGTTCGTTGATCTCGACGTGGGTGTCGAAGTCTCTCCGGCGGAATCTCGTATCCGCGCCCGGCCGGTTGGCCCAACCGTAGCGGGCGTCGAACTGGACGAAGAGGTCCTCCGGCCGCTGTTGCCGCTCCGCCACGTACGCGAGGTCCGGGAACTTCTTCCGCGCGTACCATTCGCCTGCGAACACGACGGCGATCAGTACGAGCACCAGTAGGAGCAGCTGTCCCAGGATCAGCTTCAGAATCCGTGCCAAGCGAGCGATGTCTCCCCGTTCCTTCGTTTCCGCATCTGGTGCCATCGACGTTTCGTCGCGACCGGTCGGACGGCACCGTCGGGCGACTGGCCCGCGCCCGCTACCGACACGTAGGGATCAGTGTAGCCGATGCGGCGGGTGGCTCTAACCTCTGGGCGGAAGCGACGCGGGCCGGTCCGCTCGTCGCGATCTGGCGGCGCGGGCCGGTCGCCATTCGCTTGTGAGCTGCAAGGCGTTGACACAGGTGGCGTTGGATCGGCCAACAGACAGACGACCAACACGCAGAAATCTGCAACAAAAGCCCGAAACCGGGGGGATCCCCCAATTGCCAACTCCTTTGGTTGTGCTACCTTCTTCATCTGAGAGTTCGACGGTTCGGCGTCCTGCAGCCGAGGCAACAGGGGCAGCGCGGTAGCCCATCCGCATCCCAGATCTTCCGCGCAACGGTTCGAACTCATTCCGACAGACAGAGGTCCGGCACCTTAGCTACCCCCTCGCCCGGACCTGAACCCCGAGAGTCCTCGCGTTCGGCCAGGTCGAACTGGCGCGTCGCGTATGTACGGTGGCCGCATGCGCTCCCATGGGGCAGGCACGTCATCCGAGGAGGTTCCCTTTCCATGAGACATACTTTGGTAGTCGCTTCTGTAGTAGGTGCTATCTGCTGGGGCTCGACTTCCCTCGCAGCCACCTACACCGTGGATCCCATGGGCACCTATCCGACGATCCAGTCGGCTGTGGATGCCGCCAGCACCGGGGACGACGTAGTCGTTCCGGCGGGCACGTTTGTCGAACAGGTCGTCGTGGACGGTAAGAACTTGACGATCACGGGAGCTGGAGTCGGTGTGTCGACTCTCCAGTCCCCGGTGTCACTCACCGAGTCCTTCGAGACGCCGGGACCGAACCCGAACTATCCGATTCTCTACGTCCACGACACGGATGATGTCGTCATCCAGGGTTTCACGATCGACGGAGCCGGAAACGGGAACGGAAACTACCGTTTCGTTGGTGTTGGTTTCTACCGGGCGGGCGGCGCCGTTCTCGACTGTTACATCACGGGAATCCAAGAGACCCCGTTCACGGGAAACCAGCATGGAAATGGCATATATACATGGAATCCAAGTGGCAACACGCTCTCGATCGAAGTCGGTAATGTCGAAGTCGATACGTTCCAGAAGAACGGAATCACGATCAACGGGCCCGACATCAACGCGAACGTCCATGACTGCACGGCCAACGGCGTAGGTCCGACCTCGATCACGGCCCAGAACGGCATCCAGATCGGGGAAGGTGTCACGGCTACGGTCAACGACTGCGCCATCAACGGGATCACCTACACCGGAGGCACCTGGACTGCGACCGGATTCCTCGCGTTTGGTCCGACCGACGCTACGGGCATCGCGCTCGACGCCTGCCAGACGAGCGTCTACTACATCGATGCGGGCGGGACGTTCGAGAACTCCACGATCACGAATCCGGTTGGTGATGGGTTCTACGCGTACTCGTCTTCGTCTGCGCTCCTTGCCTCTTCGAACACAAGGCCTCAGGCACAGCCGATGGACGACCAGTCCAGCGACCCCACGCCGGAAACCGCGGTCATGGACGTCACCGTTCGGGGATGCACCGCGACCGGGACCGGGCTAACCGATAGCTGGGGAATCAGCGCCTATGGCGACGGTGGAACCATCACGTTCAATGTCGAGAACTGCTTCATCAACAACTGGGACTACGGAGTCGTCACCTACGACTTCAGCACCACGTCGATCGATGCGCACATCTTCGAGAACGACCTCTCGGGGAACACGTTCTCGGTTGGTACGAACCTGGCCACGATCCAGGACGCGTCGGGGAACTGGCACGGCTCTGCGGACGCGGGGACCGTAGGTGCCGGGGTCGATCTGAACGTCGACTACAGCCCGTGGCTCGAGAGTGGAATCGACCAGGATCTGGGGACTGCTGGCTTCCAGGGTGATTTCTCGGTGCTGAGTGTCGATGACGACAGCCCCGAGTCCGATCCGGCCGGCCGGATTTCCCAGGCCGTCGCGCTCGTCAGCGGCAGCACGGTCAACATCGCGCCCGGGACCTACGAAGAACAGGTCCACATCACCACCCCCGACCTGGTGCTTCAAGGCTCGGGTGTGGATGTGAGCGTGATCCAGTCCCCCGTGGCCCTGACGGACTTCTTTAGTTCGGGGGGCGCGGACTTCAGGCCGATCGTCTTCGTCGACGGTGTCCCTGGTGTTTCGATCTCGGATCTCACAGTCGACGGCCTCGGGCGCGGAAACGCGAACAACCGGTTCTCCGGAGTCGGCTTCTGGAACTGCGGTGGAGCGCTCGAGGACTGCAGGTTCACGAACGTCCAGGATACTCCGTTCTCGGGCGTCCAGCATGGATACGGTGTCGTGGCCCGCAACGGCGACGGGGGGCCGCACACGCTTTCCATCACGAACTGCACCGCGGACGGGTTCCAGAAGAATGGTTTCGACCTCCGGGGCGCGGGTCTCGACTTCTCGCTCGTCGGCTGCAGCGCCACGGGTGCCGGTCCTACGGCAACGATTGCGCAGAACGGCTATGTCGTCGGCTTCGGGGGCGCGGGCAGCGTCATGAACTGCGATGCCGCTGCGATCGAGTACACCCCGAGCGGAACCGTCTCGACCGGAGTCCTGCCGTTCGACGCGGGCGGCGACGTCGACATCAACGGCTGGACGACGACCGACGTTCAGGCCTCGGTCTATTACTACAATGCTGGCGGTTCGGTGTCGAACTTCGCCATCTCCGGGGGCAGCTACGACGGGATCAACTTCTGGAACGAGACCACGTCGGCGCCGTTCACTGATCGCGCACGTGCTTCCGTGGATACAGAGGGATACGTCGGTGGAAGCCCGCTAGCGGGACCGCTCGTAGCGTCGGTCTCGGGCGGATGCCTAACCGGTACGGGAGCGGCCGGATTCTACGGGATCTGGGCCAACTCCACCGGCGGTCAGTCGCTGAACGTCAGTGTCGCCAACACGAGCGTGACGAACTTCGACTACGGACTCGTCGCCGAAGGAACGGCCACACTCACAGCGAACGACTGCTCGATCACTGGTAACCTCACCGCGGGCTACCTCAACGTGAATGGAGTCGCCCAGGACGCGACCGACAACTGGTGGGGAGACGTCTCCGGACCGAGTGGTGACGGGGCGGGCTCCGGTGACGCGGTCTCGGGAGGGGGAGTCGACTTCACCCCGTTCCTCGCGACCGGCATCTCCTCGACGTCCTGCACCTTCACTCCGAGCGGCGGCACGAACGAGGTGACGCCGGTCAACACATCCGGGGACTGCATCAACGCGTCGTCCCCGTGCCTGACTGTGGACGTGAACATCAACCGGGTCGAGTCGTCGAACATGCGCGGATTCAGCGTCGACATCCAACTCATGGATCTCGACCTGTGTTCTACACCCGGTGCCTCGATCCTCCAGGGCACCTACCTCAGCAGTGGTACGACCGGCAGCACGATCTACCAGGTGCTCGACAATGGCGGCGGTTCCTACACCGTCGACTGCGCGATCCTGGGCACGCCGTGCGGCCAGACCGCGGCCACCGGCACGCTCTTCACGGTTGACGTGACGACCTCGGGGACGGATGGAACGGGCACGATCCAGGTGACGGATGTCACCTTCCGTGACTGCTCCAACGTTCCGATCGCGGGAAGCCCGGGCGCTGCGCTCTCGATCGACATCGATACGAGCGGCCCGGCCCCGGTGGCCGACCTTCTGTCGGCGCAGGTGAAGACAGGAAACGACGGTGACGGCACCACGAAGGTGGATGTCAGCTTCACGCCGCCGATGGATGCCGTGAACTCGGTCGTGTACCGTGCGCCGTACGTCGATGGCGGCAACATGAATGCGTACCCCGAGTACGACGATGCGCCTGGCGGTGCCCCGCCAGCGGCGCCGGGAGTCTACCCTCCGGCGGCGCCGTGGGTAGCGACCATGCTACCGATGGGCGGAGGCATGGATGAGGCCACCACGCGTGGCTACTGGTACTACGTGGTCTATACGCAGGATGCCTGCGGGAACTGGTCCGCTGCGTCACCGATGACGGATGGAGTCCTCAACTACCACCTCGGAGACGTGACGAACCTTGGCGATGGTGACAACCTCGTCGGCACGGACGACGTCAGTCTTCTCGGGTTCCACTACGGCGCATCGGTGCCGACCGGAGACCCCTTCAACTACCTCGACGTCGGACCGACCAGCGATTTCAGCGTCGACGGCCTGCCGGCGACGGACGACCTGCTCCAGTTCGAGGACCTGATCATGTTCGCCATCAACTTCGGGGTGGTGAGCCTGACGGAGCCGCAGGAGAACTCGATTGCGCTCGCGCCGAAGGGTGGTGCGGTGCCGTCACTCGTTCTCCACCCGGCCGCGGTCCGCGCGGATGGAATCCTCCAGGCGAACCTGGTCTTGTCGCAGTCGGACGTGGTCCAGGGCGTCCATGCCCGGATCGACTACGACCCGGCGGAGATGGAGCTCGTCTCCGTACAGCCTGGCGACCTCGTCACGGGCCAGGGCGCGTTCTTCGGAACGATCGAGTCGGACGGCAGCGTCGCGATCGACGGAGCCGCGCTCGGTACCGGGAACACGTTCCACGGCTCCGGGCTCTACGCGACCGTCACCTTCCGTCAGACGAACCGTGGCGCGACTCCGGCTCTTGCCGAGGTGATGCTGCGTGACACCGCGAACCGCAACCTGCTCGCGCCCGAGGTGGATACGCGTACGGGTTCCGATGCCGCGCACAACGGCGCTGCGAACGAGCAGCCGTCGCTCGATGCTCGGACGGAGCCGCTGGCGACGACGTTGCTCGGAGCGACTCCGAACCCGTTCCGGGGCTCGACGGCGATCCGCTTCCAGCTTGCGGAGCAGACCGACGTACGGGTCGATGTCTACAGCATCAGCGGTCGTCTCGTGCGTTCGCTCTACTCCGGCAGCATGGCGGCCGGATCGCAAGAAGTGACGTGGGACGGTCGGACGTCGGTCGGCGCGCGCGCGGAGTCCGGTGTCTATCTCTATCGTCTCCAGACCGGGTCCAAGATCTGGACCGCGAAACTGGTTCTGGACCGTCGTTAGCAAGGTCGTTTGGAGGCGGTGAGGTGATCTCCTTTGAGCTCGCCGGTTCTGGAGCTCATCCTCGCCGTCTCCTGACGAGGGACGCGCGTGCCGAATCTGCCTGGGTTCGGGGCGCGCGCTTCCCGGTCTCGTGAGGAAGTGTCCGTCCTCCTATGCGCACGAAGAGCCAAACTGGTCGGATCCCAGCCGCACGGGACCTGCGTCGACTTCCGACCGGCGAATGCCGGTCGGAAGCTCGGCACCAAGGAGAAACGATGAAACGCGTCCTGTTGACTTGCGTTCCGTTCCTGGTTCTCTGCCTCGGCGCGAATACGATGTCGCATTCCGCGACACAAGCGACCACCGAGGGTATGAACCAACCGGCGGACTCGTGGACCGACCTCGACGTCGATCCCGGTTCCATCCCGCTCGGGCTCCTCTTCGACTCGGGGATCCCGGTGACGAATCCAAACTTCACGTGCGGCGGATGCTTCGCGTGGAGTAGCACGTACTTCCATACCGGCACCGACTACGATCTGACGGGCCGGCGGTTCAGCGTTCCCGCTGGTTCTTTCGCGAGCGCCTTCCGACTCTGGTGGGCGTACGGCGAGGAAGGCCCGCACCCGAACTCCACCAACATGGGCGGCGGTCCTGGTGATTTCTCCAGTATCACGCTCGATCTCTACGATGCGTCCGGACCCGGTGGAGCACCCGGCGCGCTTCTCGCCAATCTCACCGGAACCTGGACTACGCTCGATGCGGGCACGTACTACAAGGAGTTCTTCCTCGACTCGCCCTACGTGTTCACCGGCACCGACTACTACGTTTCGCTCCGCGGGGAGACGACCGAATCCGCCTACGGCGCCACCCTCCTCTGGCTGACTTGTGCCGACCCGGATCCGTACATCGACTTCGAGGACTACTTCAATCCGATCAACGGAACGACCTCCGGTTGGGCGCCGTATCCCACGCTTGCGCCGTGCTTCGAGGACCTGGACTTCGGACTCCAGATCGTCGGCGGCGGATCCGCCGACCTCGTTCATCTCGATCCCGAGCCGGGGTGCATCAATGCGACGGAGCCGTGTCGTACCGTCGACGTCGACTTCGAGCGTGCCGATGTCAGCGCCGTTCGGGGCGTGAGCGTCACGTTCGAACTCACCGATCTCGTGCTCTGCGCCGGAGTCAGCAGTATCTCCGAGGGACCGTATCTCAGCGGTCACTGCGGGGGATCGTGCACGTCGTTCCACGTGATCGACAACATGGATGGCTCCTATACCGTCGACTGCGCCATCCTCGGCACCGGTTGTGGTCCCGACTCGAGTGGAACGCTCTTCCAGATCGAGGTCGGCGCGGCCGTGCCATCCGGAACGGGAACGATCGAGATCACGCAGGTGATCGTTCGAGACTGCGTGAACATGCCCGTGCCAGGTTTGGCTGGGGACGTCGCGACTCTCGACATCGACACGGACCCGCCACCGCCCGTCTCGGACCTCAACACCCTTCGGATCAAGAACGGAAACGGTTCCGATGGACTGACTTCGATTCAAGTTACCTTCACCGACATCGGAGCGGCCGAGTACGAGGTGTACCGTGCTCCGTTCGGGGACGCTTCCGGGAGCGCCTATCCAGAGTATGACGACATCGGAGGGGCGCCGCCGGTGACCCCGACGTATCCTCCCACCGCCCCGTGGACACTGACCTCGGTCACCACTTCAGGTGATCTCGACGAGCCGCCGGTGCGAGGGTTCTGGTACTACGCCGTCTTTGCGAAGGACGAGTGCGGCAATGCGTCGGCCGTGTCGAACATCCCGCGCGGCCGGCTCAACTACCATCTCGGTGACGTCTCCGACGGAGTCGTGGCTGGACAAGGCGACAACCTCGTCTTCAGCCCGGACATCTCGCTCATCGGGGCGAACTACGGCAAGGTGCTCGTCCTGAACGATCCGGTGAACTACCTCGACGTCGGTCCGACCGACAACGGATCGGTCAACGGGCTCCCTTTGACCGACGACCTGGTGAACTTCGACGACATCATCCTCTTTGCCATCAACTTCGGTCAGGTGAGCCTGACCGAGCCGCCGCCCACGGGAACGCTCGTGTCCGGAGGCACGTCCGGCTCCGGTACGCTCGTGTCCGAGGGCGCGCCAGGGTCTGCTGACGCGGCGCCGTCTCCCGGGGCGTTCGTGCTTCCTGGAACGGATGCGGCCCCGGGACGGCCCAAGCTCGAACTCGTGTCCGGCCTCGACGTCGACGGTGTTGGTGCGAACGAGGTGGACCTCGCCAGCAGCGCGGGGACCTACGCGCTTCGCCTTTCTGGTGACGCTGCCTTGGTCCAGGGTGCGCACGCTGCGCTCGGGTTCACGGTTGGTCGGACTGGCGACATCGGAGACGGTGACGACATCGGGACCGACGGTACGATTCCCCTCCGCGCCCAACGCAGGTTCGAGGTGCTGCCGGGTGAGCTCGCGGAGGCAGGAGACGTGTTCTTCGCTTCCTACTGGGACGCCTCGGGCCAGCTGGTGCTCGACGCCGTGGTTCTCGGACAAGGAGGGACGTTCCCGTCATCGGGCGTGGTCGCGTGGATCCGTCCAACCGGCGGGCTCCGCTCTTCTCACGACTCGGTCACCCCGCTGCGTCCGTATCTCGCGACGACTTCGCTCCGGGACACCGGCAATGGGGAACTGAGCGAAGGGGAGAAGGGATCTCCTGCCCTTGGTGAGGAAACTGCGGCGGTGGCGCGTGGCACCAACTCGGGAGCGTCGTATGACGCGTCCTCTGATGCAGGCGAGAGAGCGGCTTCGCAGGTGCAAGGTTTGGCCCTCGTCGGCCCGCCCGAGCCGAACCCGTTCCAGGGCACGACGACGATTCACTATCGAACCGCCAACTCCGCACCGGTCCATCTGCGCGTCGTCGACGTTCGTGGGCGACTGGTACGGGATACCGTGCTCGAACCGGCGTCGCCCGGCGAGCACAGCTTCACGTGGGACGGCACCGACGCAGGGGGGAGGACGGTCTCGTCCGGTCCCTACTTCTTCGAACTGCTGTCAGGATCCCAGGCCGCGCGGGGAAGAGTGTTCTTCACCCGCTAACATCTACTCTGTGCGCGGAGGGCATCGCCCTCCGCCGAGGAAGGACGGAAGCGCATGCCGGCGAGATTCTCGCTTCCCCAAGTTCACATCGGAACGTTGATCGCGTTCCTACTCACTCTGGCCTGGATCGGTGTCGCCCTCCCTGGGTCTGCGCGCGCGCAGGACACGGAGGGAGGGGTTCCGGAGTTCCACTGCTTCCTCAGCCCGAACGAGCTGTGCGATGTCTTCATCGGCGACACGATAGAGGTTCACTTCGAGGTGGACTCGACTGCAGTTCAGTTCAATGGATATGAGCTCACTCTGCAGTACGATCCGAATCTCATCGACTTCGTCGACATCGCCGAGGGTCCGCTCATGACGAATGCGTGCGGCACTCGTTTCCAGAACGTCTCGTTCACGGATTCGACCATTACCTACTCCCACGTGATCCTCTGCAACGGTGTCTCGATCGACGGTCCCGGGCGCCTCAGCTCGTTCCAGTTCGTGACCCTCGCGGAGAGCACGGGCGAGACCGAAATCACCATCGCCTCCGATCCGGATCGACTCTTCGTCGACGCCGGGCTCTGGGTCTGGCACGATCATCCGACCTTCCCTCGCCAGGTGGTCTACCTCGATGGTGGCCTGACGCACTTCTACATCAACGACCCGTTGTCTTCCTCAGTCGGCGAGGATGGTATCGACGACGAAGCCGGGATCAGCGCTGCCGAGGCCGCGTTCGGTGCTCGCCTCTTCGTGCTCCCGAATCCGGTGTCGTCGGCGGATGGACGGATCGACGTGGCGTTCTCGCGTCCTCTGCCCACCTCCGCCTACGTGGAGCTGATCGCACCGGACGGACGCCGAGCCCTGGGACCGTGGACTCTCGATGCGGGTCGGACCGATCTCTCCCTGGACATCGGCGCGGGAGCGGGGCGGTCGCTTCCGGCCGGCACGTACTTCCTCCGCGCCACATCGGGCGAGGCGAGTCTCTCGAAGCGGATCGTCGTGATTCCGTAAGGCTACGCCCCGTGATCGGGACGCCCAGGGGTGAGCTCGAGCGGGGACTACCGGTGGTGACGGCACCACTAGCAGAAAGCCCCTCGGCGTGCGCTTCGCGGACACCGAGGGGTTTTCTGCACGTACGTCCTACCGATATGCGCCCTTCACCTGACCCCACGACACTCGGTCGACCGGCGTAGGATTGCAGCCGCCGTTGAGTTGGCCCAGTGTGCAGAGGGTGAAGAAAAGGCTCGTCCCGCCACCGCTCGAGTTGCCGTTGAACCCGTCGTTCGGCCCGGCTCCGTCCGGACACCGTCCGATGCAGCTCTCGCCTTCCGACGCGAAACTCCCGGACCAACCGAGCTGGTCGACCCGGACGTGGAGGTCGGTGAAGAGGTACGCGAGCTGGGTCGTGTCGAGGTCGATCGAAGGCGGCAGCTTCTCGACGACTACTCCCGACGGCGGGATGAAGGTCGAGGTCAGGAAGTAGGTCGGCCCCGCACCGAACGTGGCGTACCAGCCGCCGAGGATGATCGCGGCTCCGGTCGGGTTGTAGAGCTCGATACTGTCGTTCACGAACCGGACGGACGGCGTGGTCGTCCCGAGTTCGTTGATGAGGACGCTCGAACCGAGATCCGGGTTCGGTGCGTCGTTGCTCGCCCCGAACGTCGAAGTGAGGTCGAGAGTCCAGTAGAGAGCGTTGTCGGTCGGCCCGAGAGGCGGCCCGAGCGCTGCGTCCGGTGCGCGGCAGAGGGAGACGCCTCCCGAATCGTGCGGCAACGGAGCCCCGCCCACCTGTCCGTAGGCGACGACGTCGCGAGTCAGCTTGAGGTCGTCGATGAGTGCCCCTTCTCCGCCGATGTCATGGAAGATGTCTCCGAGATCATCGAATGCCAGGTACTCACCGACGGCGATCGTAGTGTCGTCCGGGATGAGAAAGTCACCCAGATCTCCCGCCAGTTTCCATCCGGTGAGAAGCACGGGCGCAGGGCCGGAGTTGTAGAGTTCCGCGCGCTCGGTTCCCCGGATGACGAGCTCGTTGAGGTAGACCTCCGCGTAAGCACTCTCCGGGATCGAGAGCACGGTCGCGCCCACGAACACGGCCAGCGACGCCAGCGGTCGAGTGGCCAGCGTGAGCGGGTGGACGGTCGATCCGAGCCGTCGGTGGGTTCCTCCTCGGATCGCGGTTCGGGGGCGAGTCGTCGTCGGCTGCAGCATCATGACGTCCTCCTCTTCGTCGACTTCGTTCTTGGCTCCGCTTTCGCGGAGGGCGTTCTGCCCCTTCCAGCTCGTTCGGCTCTTCCGGCTCGTCCAGCTCGTCGGGTTCGAGTTCGAGGAGTCGCGAGCCCGTACCGTCTCATCCGATGACGGAGCTTGGTCTCCGTGATCCCGAGGAGCCTGGCCGCTTCCGACTGATTCCCGCTCGCTGCTTCGAGTGCTCGCCGGATGAGCTCGCCTTCGAGCGTCATGAGCCGCGCGTCCAACGTTTCCCCGGAACGGAGGATTCCACCGGACGCGGAGTCCGTGTCCCGTCTGGACTGAGACTCGCGGATCCGTTCGGGCAGCATCGCTGGAGACAGCCGACCTGACGAGGAAACGGCAACGAGATACTCCACCAGGTTTCTGAGTTCGCGGACGTTTCCCGGCCAGGGGTAGCGGCGGAGCAGGTCCAGCGTCGCCGGAGCGAAGGCCAGCTCCTTTCCGGCGCGGTGAGAGAGTTCCTCGAGCAGCTGCACCGCGATTCGCACGACGTCGTCCCCGCGTTCGCGGAGCGGAGGCACGACGATCGGGACGACGCCGAGGCGGTAGTAGAGGTCCTCGCGGAACCGACCCTCTTCGATCTCCTGCTCCAGCTTTCGGCTGGTGGCCGCGACGATGCGGACGTCCACTCGCACGGTCTCCCGTCCACCGACGCGGGAGAACTCGCGCTCCTGGAGGAAACGTAGGAGCTTCGACTGCGTGGCGAGATCGATGTCGCCGATCTCGTCGAGGAAGAGCGTGCCTCCGTTCGCGAGTTCGATCCTTCCCGCACGCTGCCGGTCTGCGCCGGTGAACGCGCCCTTCTCGTGACCGAAGAGTTCGGCTTCGATCAGCTCCCGCGGAATCGATGGACACGCGATCGCCTCGAACGGCGACGACGCGCGCCCGCTGCGCCGATGGAGCTCCCGCGCGATGAGCTCCTTCCCGGTTCCACTCTCCCCGAGGACGAGTACGGACGAGTCCGACGTCGCGACCTTCTCGACGGTGTCGAGAATCGCGAGGATGCGGGGGCTTTCGCCGATGATCCCCGAGTCCGTTCGCGCATTCGGATTCGACGACTTCGGATCCGACGACTTTGGGGCGTTCGCTCCGCCCAGTCGATTCACGTCTTGGGCGGAACGAGAGCCTGGCGGTGACACCAAGGAATCGAGCGCGAGGCCGAGAATGTCGGCGGCGGCTTGAAGCACCGAAGCACGCCCTTGGGCCGCTGCATCCGTTCCCGAAGATCCCGGCTCCGCGTGGGATAGGACCAACACCCCCCATTCCAGGTCGTGGCTCCCGAGCACCGGAACTACCTGAGGCGGGACCGTGGTGAGCGCGAGCCACGCGTCGAGATCCACTCCCTCGGCGAGGCCGTCGATCCGGCTCATGGCCGCCGGAGGGTGGACCGTGGCGGGCGCGGTTCGTCCCAGACCTTCCAGTCCTTTCGCGGGAAAGAACGCCGCCGACTCGAGTTCGAGGATCTCGTGAATGGTCCGCAGGAACCCGCGAATCGCGTCGTCTCCGCTCGCGGCCCCCCGTAGGATCTTTGCGAGTTGGACGATCGTTTGTGTGGACGCGCCGTCTCCCGTCCCGCTCTGGGCAGCAGAGAGATCTTCTCGGAGTGCCCGAACCTCGACTTCGCGGTCGGTTCGGCATTCGGTCCGGGCCAGCGACTCGGCTTCCCCGAGTGTCGTGCGAGAGAGACGGCGCGAGATCGGCCACTGCGCTTCCGCGAGAGCGAGGAGGGAGCGCCAGTGGAGTTGGTCGTGTCCCATCCGTTGCGACGACTCGACCGCGGCGCGGAGTCGGTTCGCCGCAGCCTCGAAGGCACCAGCGCGGATGAAGAGACGGCCCAGGGTGAGGCGAGAGAGTGCGAGATAGTACTGCGACTGCAACTCCTTGAACGCGCGCTCCGCCACGAGCAGGTCCTCGCGGGCTTGGGACTCGTCGCCCGTCCGCATGCGAGCTTCCCCGCAGAGTCGCGCTGCCTCCGCTTCGTGACGTGGGAGGTCCGCGGCTTCGGCGAGTTCTCGTGAGAGGAGCGCCGTCTCGAGTGCCGAGGGCGCGTTCTCCCGGGCCAACGACAGCTCCGCGGAGAGAAGGAGCGCCTCGCACTCGGTCTCCCGATTCGAGGATCGGTTCACGAGCTCTTGCAGGCAGGTGATCGCCTCTTCGGTCTCCACCCATTGCCCGAGTTCGAGGCAGGCGCGTCCTCTCGAGAACCAAGCAGCCGAAAGACCTTCGGTTCTCCCCGCCTCGACCAAGAACGTGATCGCTTGGCCGGCATAGTGGATCGCGTCGCGCGGGTCTCCCGCCATGATCGCCACGTTTGCGAGGTTGTTGAGCGTCTTCGAGGCGAGCACCTTGGTTTGCGTGCGGGACTGGATTTCCAGGACTTCCTCCAGACGCCGCTTCGCATCCGCCGTATCGCCCCGGTAGCTCGCGAGGAGGGCGAGGTTGGTCGCGGCGAAGGCGACCATCTTCGGCTGGTGCAAGGTGTGGAAGATCCCGTGTGCACGACGAAGGCTGCGGTCCGCGTCGTCGTTTGCTCCTAGCTGGATCTGGACGAGCCCGACGTTGTTGAGGGCCATCGCGATCTCGAGCTGGTCGCCGAGCCGTTCGGCGATGGCGAGCGAGGTCCTGTGTTCTTCGAGCGATTCATCGAAGCGGCCCGCCTGGTAGAGCGCGTTCCCGAAAGACCGAGACGTTCGGGCGAGCGCCGCCGGGTCTTGCTGCGCCTCCCGGATCCGCTTCGCCTCAGCGAGTGTATCGAGAGCACGCGCGGTGTCGCCGAGCACACGAAGCACCGTGCCCAGCTCTTCGAGCGCCGTCGCGCGTATGGATCCGGGGCTGCAAAGATGCGGAGTACTGAAGACTCTCCGAGAGTGCATCTCGTGCCCCCTCGAGATCTCCCGCCCGCCTCAACGATTCGCCGAGGTCGTTCGAGCACTCTGCCGCACGCGGGAAGTCGCCGGAAGCCGCGTGGATCTCGATCGCATCCCGAAGGACGGGGAGTGCGTCGGTCCAGCGACCGGCTCGCATCGCGACCCGTCCCTTTACGCGCAGCGCGCGACCGCGTGCGTTCCCTGTCACGTCCAGCTGGAGCACCTGCTCGGAACAGCGGAGCGCGTCGGCGTCCGCGCCCCGTTCGAGGAACGCTTCCGCCGACTCGACGAGGACACGGAACAGGTCTCCCATTCCCGCGGCCCCGGGACTCTGGGTCGACATCGATCCCCCTTGATCGTGGTGCTGGAACCAGTGCACAAGACGAAACCAGAGAACGCGCCGCGGGGAAAGGGGGAACTGCGCTGGGGGGCGTGGTCTGAGCGGCGGTCTTCCGGCCAGCCTGCCTCGAGGGGTTCGCGGAGGGCGACTCGGTGGTGCTGCGCCGAACCGCTGCGAGGAGGCGGCGACTCGGAGGCGCCGCCCAGAGGCGTTGCCCGGAGCGGCGACCGCTCATGTCTATGGCACCTACGGCAGTCGCACGAGTCTCAGGTGCTGATCCCCCAAGTCCGTCAACTCACTCGTCTCGCTTCCTCTTTCCCCGTCGTCCCGCTCGGGCTCGATCAGGACTTCGTAGACGAGCCATGTCTCGTCCGGGGAGATGTCGAACTTCGTGAGAGTCCACGGCTGCGGCCAGTCGTAGACCTTTGTCGGAGCTGTTTCGAGTGCAAAGTCGACCTTCATGAGGGCGCGTGTTGCGCTGTAGTAGAGGGCGTGTCCGTCCCGCGACCACTTGACGTCGTCCGCGAGGACCCCGGACCCGAAGAGGGCTTGGTCCGTCCCGTCGGGCCGGATCGTCCAGAGCCGGTAGTACTCCTTGGAGCGTGCGTTGTACGTTTCTGCGGCGATGTACGCGATCCTGCCGGCGGTTGCCGACCAGTCTCCGAAGAACTCGTAGTGCTTCGCCGGTGGATTCGTGAGAGGCCGGGCCTGGGCGCCGTCGCTGGAGGCGATCCACAGCTGATGTCCGTGGGACCAGACGACCTCCGCGCCGTCTGGTGACCAGCCCGGATACTGATCTCCTTCCGGAGCACGCTCGACGAACGGGTCCATGGAGCCGCCGTCGACGGGCGCCGTCCAGATCGAAGAGCGACCGCCAGAGCCGTGGCTTCCGTAGACGACACGCCGCCCGTCTGGACTCCACGCTGGAGCGAAGCTGTGACCAGGGTTCGACACTCGTGTCCGTGTCCCGCTCGCGAGATCGAGGACGTAGATCTGGCCGCTGTCACCGAACGTGATCGCGGTTCCGTCCGGACTGAAGCAGGGTGCCGATCCGGGGCCGAGTAGGTAGACCTGGACCGAGTCCCCTTCGGTTGGGAAGGGGAGAGAGGCGTCGGGAGGGAGTCCCTGGAGCTGGGGCTCCCCGACCGAGTTCGACACGTGGACGGCCGAGCCGTCGGCGCACGCGGTCTGCCAACCCGCAACCAAGCCCGCGATCAAGCCGACCAAGCTGCTGACGACGCCCGCGACCACGCTGCCACACGTGGCGGCGTGCGAGCCGGGGCAAGAGCTGTAGAAGCGTCCCTTTGAACGAAGACGAGTCTTGGTTCCCGTTCGAGAGTCGATGTGAATGACCTCCGTGTACGCGACTACCGGAACAGCGCCTTCACCTTTCCCCAACTCGTCTCCTGGATCGGCACCGCTCCACAAGGGTTCAGCTCGACGCCGATTCCGATCGCCTGGGTCGGTCCCCACACGATGGAGACGTTGTTCCAGCCGGTCGGGTAGCCGATCCCCGGCGCGATGTTCGTGAGCGGACATCCACCGTAGCCGTCGAGGTCGGCGCCGACGAACCATCCCATCACCGCGTTCGGCCAGTTGCCCCAGTATCCGGCGAAGAGGCCGCCGTCTGCGCAGTTGGCGTTGATCCCGAACTCGTGACGGCTGAGCGAGGGCCAGAACGCGATCGTGCTGGGGTCTGCGCCCGTACGGACACCGAGCACCGCCCCAGGCTGCCCACCGGCGCTTTCCCAGACGTAGAGGTCCATCGTCTGGCCCGCGTCGTTCCCGACCTGCGTCAGGTCGAGAATGATCGCGCAAACGAGACGCAGGGCGTTCTCGTACCCCTCGGCGAAGGCTCCATAGTAGGGAGCCACGACGCCCCCATACTGCCAAGCGTAGCCGTTCTCGTACGTACCGTCTGCGCTGAAGGCGAGTTCGCCGCATTGCGTGGTGGCATCGCCTTCGCGAGTCGTTACCGTCCCCGATCCGCGTCCCGTCTCCGCGGCACACGGGACGCTGGCGTGCTCCGCGGCTTCGAGTACTTGGCTGCGTCGGGCGACCCGTTCCTCGATCGAGAGTAGGCTGGGACATCCTCCGCCACCGGTCGGACACGGGTTCGGGTAGCAGGGCGTTCCTTCGTGCAGAAAGAAGCCACCCTGTGCCGCACATTCCGACCGCGTGACGAAGATGCAGTTACCATACGCCAAGCAGCAGGCGCCGGGTTGCTCGACGCACGGGTTCGGGTCGCACGGTCGGTAGTCGCCTCGGTAAGTGCCACCGGAGGCGGTGCACTCCGCTCGAGTCAGGACGACGCACGTCTCCCCGATGCAGCACGCTCCGGTCGGCTGGGGACACGGGTTTGGCGAACAACTGGTGTCGTCGCCTTGGTAGTTCCCTCCGTTGCTCGCGCACTGTGACTCCGTGCGGACCAGGCAGGTTCCGTCCGTGAAGCAGCACGCTCCGACGATCGGCTGCGGACACGGGTTCGGAGCGCAGTAGACATAAGCGCCGAGGAACTCGCCACCCGCTGAGTCGCACTCTGGGATGGTCAGGACCCGGCAGGTTCCGTTCTCGAAGCAACACGCGCCGATCGGTTCCTGCGCCTGCGGGCATGGCGTGATCCCGTCCCGGAAGAAACCGAAGCTTCCGAGGCCTGCAATCTCATCGAGGAGCGAGGGAATACTGTCGTCGGCGAAGACTGCGCCCTGCGTTGGATGCGGAGCGAGTGCGAGTTCTCCTGGTTCCGCCGCGAGTCCGGACGCGAAGAACTGATAGACGGCCACGGCCTGGTCTGTCTGCGCGGTGGACCAAGTCATGGCCGTACCCGTGCCTGGCGAGGGCCAGTTCGCGTCCGCGATTTCGAAGTCGCCACAGGACTCCCAGTCTTCGAGCTGCACGCAGTCCGGAAAGTCGATCCCGAAGGTGAGCCCGAGAAGACGGGGCGCGGACTCCGAGGGGAAGAGCGCGATCGCGAAGATGAGAACCGGAGACTCCTGGTCGGTTCGTGCCACGATGTCCTGGCAGTCCTGGACTTCGCCGCCGAGATCACAGTCTGCGCGAAGGCCATCCTGTGAGTAGGCGACGTCGGGGCCGAGGTGGAGGACGAGCGTGCCGCCCCCGTTCGGTCCGAGCCGGTTCTCGGTGTTTGCGCTCGCCTCGAGGCTCGTTGGCTCGCTCGGATCGACTCGACTCCCGGCCGACCGCGTTGCGGCTTTGCTCCTGGCCGTTCCTGTGAACGGATCGACGGGTGGAGTCGGACGGGTCGTGCTCGGTCGTCCTGCAAGAGCGAACGGTTCGCACGGCTGTACGCACGGGTTCGGAGCGCAGAGGATGCCGAGACCGAGGAACTCGCCGCCCTGGATCTCGCACGTCGACTCGGGGATATACTCGCACGAGCCGAGAGATAGACAGCACGCACCTTCCGTCGGCTGTGGACAGGGGTTCGGCTCGCAGAGCGTGTCGTTTCCTTGGTAGTTTCCGCCCGCGGAGTCGCACTCGTTCGGGCCAAGGTCTTCGCACACTCCGGTGGTGAAACAGCACGCACCGTGAGGCTGTGGACAGGGATTGGGTTCGCAGATGGTCTCGTCGCCTTGGTACATGCCGAAGGCGTGGTCGCACTGGGATTGGGTCGAGACCGTGCAGGAGCCGTCGTCGAAGCAACAGGCTCCGACGGGCGGCTGTGGGCAGGGGTTCGGGTCACAGGAGATACCTTCCTGCCACGCGCCGTTCGCGTCCTCACACGGACCTTGCCGGAGCAGTTGGCAAGAACCGTCCTCGAAGCAGCAGAGACCCGGCGGTTCGGGGCAAGCCAGGGACCCCTCGGTGTAGAAACCGAGCGATCCGAGACCGGCGATCGGATCGAGGAGCGCAGGTGTGGAGTCGTCGGCGAAGTACGCTCCCTGGGTCGGGTGAGGAATGAGCTCGATCCGGCCAGGCGATCCGTCCGCGGAGTAGGGAGCGAGCCAGCCGACCTCGACGAGCGGGTCTGTCTGCGTCTCGAACCAGACGACTGCGTTGCCACTTCCCGGTGACGGCCAGTCGTCCTCCGCGAGCTCGAAGTCTCCGCACATCCGCCAGGCGTCCACGGCGAGCGTTGGGCCGTAGTCGATGCCGAAGACGATGCCCTTGAGGTGAGAGCCGGAGTCCGGGTAGAACGCCGCCAGGATGTGTGCGACGACCGGGCCGTTCTCGTCGACTCGCGTCGCGGCGTTACCGCATTCGGTGAGTCCGCCGAGGGTGCAGTAGTCATTGTCCGACGTGTACTCGAGCACGGTCTCGGCGTGGACGAGCAAGGTGCCGCCGTCGTTTGCGGCTGGCGTGTCAGGGACTACGCCAAGGGTGAACGCGAATGCCGCAGCCGTCGGCACGACGAGGAGCACGGACGCGCTGAGGAATGCGGACGCGCTGAGGAATGCGGACACGCTGAGGACTACGGACGCCCCGCGCAACACGGATGCACCGAGGAATGCGGGGACGCGTGTGAGAGGACGACGAACGACTTGGATGAACGAATGGACGCGGTGGTGGGCGAAGGAGCGCGCGTGGAGCCTCATGACCGATCCCTCCTCGAGAGTTGAGGACGAGCACGCAGTCGGTAGCATCTTCCAACCTAGCACCGCGGTTCGTGTCTGCCTACGACGAGGAGATGCTCAGGTTACGCTCTTCTCGAATGTCCAGCTTCCGCGAAACTACTCGTTGTGGCAGGGGCCCACCTTCGCGAAGATCGACGGCCGGACAAGGGGGAATCCGTGTTGAGCCTCAATCGCACGTATGTGAAGGCGGCAGCCAAGGCGAGCCTCACTGGGCTCGGGGCGACCCAATGGCTCCGTCCGCGGGTTCGATGGGCGTTCCTGTTCGGGTGGGCCGTCTGGGGCCTCCTGATCGGCTTGTTCGGCGGGGCGATCGGTCTCGAGCCGAAGACCGCCCTCTTCATGGTGGCGAACCTCCTCGTTCTGTTCGTGCTCTACGACTTCGTCGTCAGCTATCTGCTCCTCGAGCGACGGGACCGCGAAGGAGAGCTGGCCGTTGCGTCTCGCATCCAGGAAGGACTCTTCCCGACGTCGGTGCCGAGGGGCGAGAGGTATGCGTGTGCCGGGCTCACTCGCCCCGCGCGTGTGATCGGAGGCGACTACTGGGACGTCACCCTCGACGGAAGCGGTCGTCCCCTCCTCCTCGTGATCGACGTTGCGGGGAAGGGAGTGCCCGCCGCGCTCCTCATGGCCGGGCTCCGCTCGCAGTTCCACCTTCTCGCGCGGCAAAGGCTGGAGCCGGCGCAGATCGTCGGTGAACTCAACCGCGTGCTCGTGGCCGACAGCGGCCCTGGTGACTTCGCGACTTTGCTCCTCGTCTCCGTCGATACGGACGCCCGGAGCCTCGTCGCGGTCAATGCGGGCCATCCTGCCGGACTTCTCGTCCGCCCGGACGGTTCCTATGAGGAACTCACGTCCTCGGGCCTCCCGGTAGGAATGCTCGACGGCGCGCCGTACGAGGCTCGAGTCGTGCCCTGGAACGCCGGGGATCGACTCGTCCTCTACAGCGATGGCCTGCAGGATGTCGCGATGGACCAGGAGAGCGACGGGCTGTCGACCGATGCGATCGCGCGATGCGTACACGACGCACGGAGTTCCGATCCGTCGCTGGTTCTCGAGGAGTTGATGAGTCTCGCGACGGACAACGCGCGTGACATGGTCGAGGATGACGTGACCGTGCTGGTGTGTGCGTTCAAGTGACCTAGGCTCGACTGGCCACAGTAGCGCTCTCGCGACCGTGGCCGGACGATGCGGGCGTCCCCCAGGCGCGCTCCAGCGCGCTCCAAGAGTCCGCGACGGATCGGTCCGTCGCGGCTCTCCCGTTTCTACTCGATCACTTCTTCTCGGAGCAGTTGAACATCCAGTGGACACCGAACTTGTCGGTCAAGGAACCGAAGTAGTCGCCCCAGAACATGTCCGCGAGCGGCATGGTGACCGTTCCGCCCTCGCTGAGAGCCGAGAAGAGCTGGTCGGTCTCCTTGCGGGTGTCCGGCAGGAGGCTGATGTGGACGTTGTTGCCGAAGGTGGCCACGCGTCCGCCGCAGCTCTCACTGGTGTCGGTTCCCATCAGCATGTGGCCGCCCAGGATCGGGAGCGCCACGTGCATGACCATGTTCTTGTCGGCCTCGGCCACCGGGGGCATGCCTTCCGTCGGGGGAATGTCCGACATGCGCATTACGGGGCCGGCGAAGTCCGTCCCGAAGACCGACTTGTAGAATTCGAATGCCTCGGCGGTGTTGCCGTTGAAGTTCAAGTACGTGCTGACGCTCGACACAGGTCCTCCTGAGTAGCTGATGGTGGAATGTGGGCCGGGGCCCACCAACTACCCGTTGGACTGTCGCGGCGCAAGGAACTCATCGGTGTCCGGCGGACTTGTTCCTGGGCCACTCCGGTAGATTCCTCCGGACGCTCAGGTGATTCAACGGCCCCTAGTGGTGGTACTATCACAGACCCATCTGGGGCCATCGAGTTCTGGACGAAGAGGGTGCTGCAAGTGAATCGCTCCCAGATGGCAAGTCCCGCCCCCCCCCCCCCCCGGATGGGCGATTCTTCTCGTGGTGGCGCTCTCGACATGTGGGTTGTTTCACGGGTTCTACCAAGACGACTTCCGATGGCTCGAGGCAGCAGAGGTATGGAAACAGCACCCTGCCATGCTCTTCGACGCAAGTCTCCCTGGCTTCAGGAGACCGCTCGGTCAGCTTGTGTTCTTCGTTCAGTACTTGGTCTTCGGGCTGACGCCCTGGCCATACAACATGGTGAGCGCCGTCGTTCATCTTGTAGTGGCAGATCAAGTCAGGCGACTCGGACGTTCCTGGGCGGCCGGAATTGCCTTCGGCCTCGGGTCGGGCCACTACTCCAAGCCCGTTGCCTGGGCCTGCAGTCAGCCGATTCTGTGGGGGACGCTCCTGGCCCTACTCAGTTGGCGCAAGATCGCTGGCAAGCAAGCACTGCTTTGGGCCGGTCTGGCGGCCGCAGTCCCGTGGATCCACGACTTGTTCGGGTTGTTCGGGTTCGCTTTCCTGTTCCGAACCGGAGTGCCCGGGAGGGCGCGAGTGATTCCAGCGGTGAGCTCGATTGCTTTCCTCGTGACCACGATGTCCGCGCGTAGTGAGTTGGACGGACAAGCAGGCGTCGGCCTTCACAGTGTCCTGACTCCGCTTCAAGGCTTGGGGGCGCTGCTGTTTCCGATCACCAGTGTAGGGCAGCTCCGTTCCGTCGGTCTGCCTGGCTCGCTGATTGTTGCCGGGATAGTCGTCTCCGTTGCGATCGTCGTCGCCTTGATCATCAGATCCGCAATGTCGAGTGTCCGCTCCAGAGATCAACTTCTCGTGGCCGCCTTGGTGCTTGCGCCTACCGCCGCGGCGAGCTTCTCGGCCGGATGGGTCGAGCCCAGATACTTGTATCCGATGGCTGCCTTTGCGCTGCCTGGGATCGCGCTAGCGGTGCCGCACGTCGCTGAGTGGCAGCGCTTGTTTGGAGCCGCTCCCGCCCGTCGTGCTGTCGCACTCGTCCTGATCTGCTCATGGGTCATCGGGTCACTCTACATGTACGGTCAAGCAAGAGAGTTCTCACGCACCACGCAACGGTGGCAGCCACTATTGGAACGAATTCAGGAACTCAGAGAGCCCGAGAAGCCTTGATCGACGAGGTCTCCTGGACGCTTCCGCCTTACAATCCAGTGCAGCCGTTACAAGGTTCGAGCGGACTCCGCGTGGCCCCACGAAGCGCCGCTCGACACCATTGGACCTCGGTCCAATTCCTGACGGAAACTCCAAGTATCATCTTTCCAGTGGCTTACCAGGCCCGCGTTCGCCCTCGTGATGCCGTCCCGCTGCCTCGTGGCACGCGCCTTGCGTTTCCTCCTTTCGGAACTGAATCGCTCATCACCGCTTTCCAGGAGGAAACATGTCTCGCACTCGACGTCTCTCTGTCCCTGTGGCCCTCTCGTACTTGACCTTCGCGTCTGCCATCGCTACCGCGGCTCCGGCCGACATGCCAAACCCGACGCACGTCGTCAATGCAGCGAGCGTTCAGAACGCGATCAACGCCCAGGTCGCCGCCGAGGACGCGCAGCGGGAGCGGCTCCAGAAGATCCTCGCGGCTCCGCAGGTGGAACGGGTGGCCGAGCGCGCCGGGATCGACATGGAGACCGCGCGGGAACGTGTCGCGACGCTCTCCGGTGAAGAGCTTCAGCAGGTGACCCACCAGTCGGCGGGGCTCGATGCCGAACTCGCGGGTGGCGACACCATCGTCATCTCCGCCACCGCCGTCATCATCGTTCTTCTCCTCCTCATCCTTCTGACGGACTGATCGGAGTGAGGACTCTGACGCCGGTCACCTGGCTCCGCTGCCTGCTGGTCCTGGCGTTCATCACGACTGCAGTCAGTAGCGCGTCGGCTGAAGACCGCGAGGCGAACATCTCGTCTCGCGGTTTCGTCGTTCCCTACGTCGCGCAGAGCGCGAGGCTGTGCGGAGGCGCGTGCCTTGCGATGGTGATGCGGTATTGGGGAGAGACTGGCGTCACTGCCGAAACCTTCGATGCCGCATTGGACGCGGGGGAGAAGGGGATGACGGCGAGGTCTCTCACGTTGGCAGCCCGGGCGCAGGGTTTCGACGCGTGGCCGTGGTACGCGACTTCGGACCAGATCCAGCACCACCTCTCGCTCGGTCGCCCCGTGATCCTTCTCATCGATGCGGGCGCGTCCACGCTCCACTACGTCGTCGTGACGAGCTGGAACTCGAGTGCTGTGACCTTTCACGATCCCGCCGTCGGGCCCGCGCGGGCACGCCCGACCCAAGACTTCGTAGACGCGTGGGAGGCGAGCCAGTGTTGGGCCGTTCTCCTCCTGCCGTCGGGCTCGCCGGATGAGCCGTCATCGTGTGAGTTCTCCACCGACATCCCGCCTTCGGAGCAACTCTCCACCGATGAACGCTCTACTCGCGGACTCTCCACCGACGAACTCTCCACCCAGGCGCATTCATCGGACGACTCCTCCATCGATGCGTCGTGTGCCGACCTCGTACGCCGTGCCGTCAGCCTAGCCGGTGCAGGGCAGCGCGACGAGGCGCGCGAACTTCTCGAGCTGGCTCACGGACGATGCCCGGACGAAGTGGCTCCTCTAAGGGAACTGGCGGGCCTTGCATTCCTCGAGAACGATTGGACGGAAGCAGCGACCTTCGCTCGAGACGCGCTCCATCGCGATCCGGGCGACAGTCTCTGCCTCCGGCTCCTCGGCGGAAGTCGGTATCTCGCTCGCGACGTGGACGGGGCGCTCGCGGCATGGAACCGACTCGGGGAGCCGCGATTGGACCTCGTGCAGGTCGAAGGAAGTCACGATGTCCGATACCGACCGATTGCGGATCGGGTCGGACTGGATCATGGACACGTCATGTCGAGTCGCTCCTTCCAGCTTGCTCGTCGTCGCGTAGGAGAGATCCCCGCGCTCGGCCGTTCCCGTGTCTCACTCCGTCCGTTCGACGGCGGTATGGCGCAGGTCGACGTGGTCGTGGCGGAGAAACCGGTGATTCCTCTGCGCACCGTGGACCTCCTTCGTGTGGGGACGAGGGCCGCGCTTCGCCACGAAGTGGCCGTGCCGATCGCGAGTCCGACAGGGAACGGCGAACTCTGGACCGCACGTGGCCGGTGGACCGAGGAGCGACCGCTCGTAGAGCTGACACTTGTGATGCCGTCGCCTCGTTGGACCGGCGTGTGGCGGGTCGAAGGGTTGTGGGAACGCCAAGCCTACGCGTCAGACGATCTCCTCGGAGGCTCGGATGCCATCATTCGGGAAACGCGGCGCCGCACCGCACTCTCCTACTCCGACTGGATCTCGCCGAACCTACGCGCGTCGCTCGGTGCGGCGGTCGAACGATGGGATGGCGGAGAACGTCGCGTCGGAGTCGAGCCAGAGTTCTTGGTTCGCGCCGCCCAGGACCGTCTCGCCGTCACCGCGGGTGGGGCGCTCTACCTACCACGCACAGGTGGCGACGATGGTGCCGTGCGAGTCGGGAGACTCCTCGTCGAATGGCGAAGCGGGGCCCGCGGAACGTGGTCGTCTCGCGCTGGGATCGAAGCAGTGTCGGCAAACGCTCCACACGCACTCTGGCCGGGCGCAGGAGTGGGACGATCGAGAGCAGGGCTCCTCCGTGCGCACCCGCTCCTCCGTGACGACGTCGTCACTGGCCCGGTGTTCGGCACGACGGTATGGAACTCCGGGGTCGAGCGACGCGTGGCTGGTTGGAACGGCGGTCTCCTCTCGACGGAAGTCGCGCTGTTTCTCGATGCGGCCGGCGCTGTGGGCGAAGAGACCGCCGACGATGCGCGTTGGCAGACCGATGCCGGAGTCGAACTGCGAGTTGGTGACCTCGGTGGGTCAGAGCCGGTGCGCCTGGACCTCGCACGTGGACTGAGGGACGGGCGCTGGGCCGTGTCGCTGTCGTGGGTGGCCGCCGACTAGCCCGCCGATTCTAGGCCCCGATCCGGTTCTCGATCCCAGATCAGATAAGTGGTGGAAACGGGCATCGTCGGATGCCGCGCGTTCATCGTCCCGTCAGGGTGCCCAGGCCCAGCCAGTCTTGGACCGGACGAGTTCGGCCGGTATCCGGTCGTACTCACCCGGTCCGCGGTCCGTGGCGAGCACGCGGGTGAGGCTGAGTGTCGACGGGCCGGCCCAGCGCAGCGAGTCAGGGCCCCAGTCGAGGGGCTCTTCCCGGAAGACGACGCTGAGCGTGTCGGAATCGATGTCGTAGATGGTGAGCGAGTTCGGAGACATCATCGCTTCGAGATCGAGGGCACCGACGGCGAGATGACGCCCGTCAGGAGAGACGAGCGGCCTGGCGTCGACGTTCCACGACTGGCCCGTCTTCCGGTGGAGGAGCAGGTACTCGGAGCTCTCGACGTAGCTCACGTGAACGCCGTGGAAGGGCGTGCCGCGGAGGATCCCCTCGTACTCGTAGACATGGTACGTCTCGCTGGTCTCGCGCGCGTCGCTCTCGAGCGTGACGATGCCGGCGTCCGTCGCGATGAAGAAGCTGCCCGCGCCCCCCGCAGGGAGTCCTCGCGTCTCGATCGGGGTGCGGGGTCTCGCTGCTTCCTGCTGGGGCCGTTGGTCGCCGCCGCACCCGAGTGCCAAGACGACGAGTCCGGTGGCGGCGAGTGCCGTCGACCACTGTCTCTGCAAGGACGTGCTCCTTCCGGTCCAGGCGTCTTCCCGCCATTTCGTTCGGCCGCTTCCCACCGGATCCCAACGCGGCCCGACGGTCGCCTCGCCATCCCCGCTCGGTTCCCCGACGCACCTGGCCGGCCCGGCTCGAACCGCGAAAGCACCGGCCGCTGGCCCGACCCCGCCTAGAGTATCTGAACTCGATGGATTCTCCGAGAGGGGGTAGGCGCGGTAGTCTCCCGCCACTCGCGCTACCGATCCAAGGACCAGGAGTGCTGTCCATGCAGTACGAGACCGTGTTCGACCTCGCTGAGTACGGATACCGCGACGGCTATTGGTTCCTCATCGGTGGAATCGTTGTCGCACTCGCGATCGGAGGCATCCTCTGGCAGAAGCGTCGAGGCCGACGCTCCATTCTCGCCTGGTTCCTGCTCGTCATGGGGCTGGTCGCCGGGCTCGGCGGGGGAGGGGTCCCGCTCTGGGACCATCATCGTCTCGTCGAGCATCTCCGCGCGGGGCGGTGCCTCGTGGTGGAAGGCGAAGTGGGCAGCCACTCCGTAGAAAGAGTGAAGAGCAAGAACGTCCGCTCGGGTGGGTACAACACGTCGACTTGGGAAGCGTTCTACGTCGCCGACGTCGCGTTCGGCTTCTACCGGGGACGCACACCCGTGGGGTTCCTCAACGGAGGCAAGACCCCGATCGACCTCCACGATGGGATGCGGATCCGTATCCACTACTTCGAGGACGTTCCGGGTCAGTTCGATCATCGGCGGATCGTCCGCCTGGAGATCGCAAGGGGCGGACAGGCGTGAAGGGAGCGTTCCTCCTCGCGTTCCTGGCGTTTCTGCTGCTGCTCGGATGGGGCGTGGCACCGGGGGGCGCCGAGATTCCTTCCGAGTGGATCACGGCGATGGTAGAGGGCGATCTGGTCGCATTGGATTCGCTCCTAGTGGAGGCAAACGGGCAGTTCCCGGTGGATGTGCACGGGCAGACGCTTCTCCACCTCGCTTCCCGTTACGGGTCCGGCGACGGGAATACCGCTCTCCTTGCGCACCTCGTCGACTCCGGAATCCCGGTGTCTGTCCCGGACCTCCATGGAATCACACCGCTCCATACGGCGGCCTCCAACGACTGCGTCCCGTGCGTGGCCCGTCTTCTCGAACTGGGAGCCAACGTCGACGCACGCAGACACGATGGCCAAACGCCCCTGTTCCACGCGGGACCGGATGCCCAGCTGGCGCTGATTGCGGCGGGTGCGGAGGTCGCGGCCCGGGATCGGTCGGGTGCCATCCCACTTCACGTGAACCGTCGCCCGACCGAACCCTTGCTGGAACCGGGCGTCAATGTGACGGATGCGGCCGGGATGACGGCTCTCCACCGTGCGGCGCTCGAAGGCGACGCCGATCGGATCGAGTGGCTGCTCGCACACGGGGCAGATCCGCGAATCCGAACCTCTGCCCCCTACGACTTCCGGGAAGGCGTCCTCGCACCGGAGTTCGATCCCGTCCTCCGGATCGACGCAGGCAAGACTGCGTATGACATCGCGAAGTGGCAACACAACCGGAACAAGTGGAGCACGGGGCGGTTCTCACGAGCCAAGGACCTGCTCGAGGAGAGCCGGCGCAAGCGTAGGTAGGTCGTCCTCGTCCGAAGGAGAACGGCCGAGCCCCCAACCCCAATCGCTACCGCGGCGGCCAAGCTCGTGTACGCATTTTCCGAAGACTGGCCTTCCTCAGCGGCCGCTTCGTTGCCCCTCGGTCGGGAGCGGAGTATCTTCTCCCGGATCCAATCGCTTGGCCTTTCGAGGATTCTCACGCCTCGGAGCCGGGCGCACTCCCGAACCGGTCGTCTCGAGGGTTCAGGACATGCCGAAACCAGAGTGCACGGTTCCCGATCCCGAACGTCGTCGCTTCCTCAGGATCTCCGCTCTCCTCGGCGGAACGGTGCTGCTTCCTACGTTCGGTTGCGGCACGAAGGAAGACGCGAGGCCGGGAGTCGACATCGACGTCTCGAATCTCGCGCTCGGCGAGAGGATGGTCGTCGAGCACGAGACGCTCCCGATCGAGATCGTGCGAACCTCCTCTGGATATGTTGCGCGGTCGCTACTCTGCACTCATCAAGGCTGCGTGGTCGAGTGGCAGGCCGACGAGTCGCACTATCTCTGCCCCTGCCATGAGGCCCGCTTCGATGCGGAAGGGCGGCCCGTGTTCGGCCCCGCCCAGCGACCGCTCCACGAATACGAAACCGAGGAGCGTGGCGCCGCCCTGCGCGTGTTCACGGACGACCCGGCTACCGACGCCAACGCCTCGAACGGACACTCTCCTGGTGAAGGCACGAGCCGCGGATGACCCTTCCCGCTCTCATCGTCACGGGCGCCTCGGGGTTCATTGGTCGACACCTCCTCGATCGACTGAAAGAGCGCTACCGGATCTACGGGATTGCGCGGCGCTCGCAGCGCCGAAGCGGCGCCCCCATCCACCCGAACGTCACTTGGTTCCAGGTCGACATCGCCGACCGGGCGTCCCTCGAGCACGCGTTCCGCAGAATCGGTGAGGAAGGCGGCGCCGATACCGTCGTTCACCTCGCCGCTCACTACGACTTCACCGGCATCGAGGTCCCCGAGTACCAGAGAACCAACGTCGATGGACTCCGCAACGTCCTCGAGTGCTCGCGCGAGCTCGGGATCAAACATCTCATCTTCTCGAGCTCGGTTGCGGCGTGCCAGTTCCCTTCACCGGGGCGGACGGTGGATGAGACGAGCCCGCCCACGGGCGATCACATCTACGCGAAGACGAAGGCGATCGGCGAGGAGATGGTCAAGGAGTACGAGGCGCACTTCTCCTCGGTGATCGTGAGATTCGCGGCGCTCTTCTCGGACTGGTGCGAGTACCCACCGCTCTTCAAGTTCCTCGAGACCTGGCTCTCCTCGAAGTGGAACCAGCGGATTCTCGCGGGGAAGGGGCAGTCGGCCATTCCCTACCTGCACGTGCTCGACGGAATCGACTTCCTCCAGAGGCTGCTGAAGCGGCTGGACGAGACGAAGCCGGGGCAGATCGTGGTGTGCAGCGGGGACGGGTCGACGACTCACCTGGAGCTCTTCGTCGCAGCGACCCACTACCACTTTGGGGAGTACATCAAGGCGATCTTCATGCCCCGTCCGCTCGTCAAGCCCGGTGTTCATGTGCGCTGTCTGATCGGACGGATGAGCGGGGAGATGCCGTTCGAGCGGCCCTGGATGGTCGAGTACATCGACGAGCGACTCGACATCGATGCGACCAACACCCGCGAGTGGCTGGGTTGGGAGCCCAAGGAGCGGCGCGAGATCATCCGGCGCCTTCCGTTCCTCCTCGAGAACCGGAAAGTAGAACCGGTCGAATGGATCCGCCGCAACCACGCTGCCATGAAGCAGTATCGGGTGCGTCCCAACCTCCAGATCCACTCGCTACTCGGCGCTCACGCCGAAGAGATCTCCGCCGAGTACACTCGCGCCCTGGAGGAACGAGCTCACCGTGGGGATTTGCCGAGCTACGGGCACGTCACGCACCGCGAGCACGAGTGGAACCACAAGCTGATCCTGCGCCACCTCATGAACGCCGTCCTGACTCAGGAGCGCGGAGTTTTCATCTCCTACTGCCGGGACCTGGCGGAGAGGCGGTTCGACCAAGGATACAAAGCACACGAACTCGCGAGCGCGGTGCAGGAGCTCGGTTGGGTCTGCCTCCGCATCCTGGGCGAAGACGAGGAAGGGAGAGAGCTGGTCGGACTCCTTCACGGCCAGATCATGTCGACCGTGCTGTTCGGTTGCGACGAAGTCTTCGAGACGTTCGAGACGCTCGAGGCTTCGCGTCCGATCAGTGAGGCGGCTCCGCACTGACCGGGCCAGTCCGCTTACCGGCGTCTCCCCGCCTTTCGATGGAGCATCCAAACCACGGCTCCCATCAGGCCATCTACGACCGCGCATGCCGGCACCAACCACGAGGGGTGGTCCCAGAAGGGGACGGATGCGAGGAAGATCGTCGCCGCTGTCTTCGCGGAGACGAGGAGGAAGACTCCACCGTAGCGTGAGTGCTCGGCGAGGTACCCGGTGGCGACGACGAGGTGGAGAATGCCGGCCTGCCGGGTGAAGAAGAGGGTGCTCGTAGGTTCCCAGCCCGAGAACTCGATGCTCCATGCGGGGAAGAGGAGCAGCACGAGTCCGATGACGTAGCTGTGGAGTGCGACGAGCACGACAGCGAGGCGTTCGAGTCGTCTCCACTGCTCCCGTCCGGTCATGTCTCTCTCACTTGGGCACGTGCATTGCTCGACGTGCTCGGCCCTTCCCGCCCGATCACGCTTCGCGCTCCCACCACGGGCTCGGCTCGCGTGCGTCCGTTCTTCGCGCGATGTGGTATCCAAGCGTCTCGAGCTCATCCACGACATGCTGGATCATGAGCGGAATGGAAGCGCGCACCGGCCCACTGAGGCCGATCGTGGAGTCGGTTCGTTCCGGGATCACTCCCACGAGGAGCACGTCGGCTGGCCCTTTGCCGGCGAACTCGAGCGAAAGGAGCGTCTCCTTGACTCCAGGGTCGTGAGGACCGATGCGCGCGCTCGGTGCGTGAGCAAGGATCTGGTCCTTGCGATAGAGACGGATCTCTCCGGCCGGTCCGTCCGATCGGACCGTGTCGAGGAGGATGATCCTCTCTCGTCCGGCGATGTGCGGCAGGATGTCGAGCCCGGGCGTGCCCAAGTCCTCGATTGCGACAGTGTCGGGAAGGTCGAATTGGGAGCAGAGGTACTCGATCGCGTATGGGCCCGCGGCATCGTCACCCATGAGGACGTTCCCGAGGCCCAAGATCGCGACGTTTCCTTCCACTCCCGTCCGCCTCAGAGCGCCTTGACCCGGGCGATCTCGTTTCCTTCGACGTCGAGCGTGTGGACCGCACAGGCGATACACGGGTCGAAGGAGTGGATCGTCCGAAGCACTTCGAGTGGCCTCTCCGGATCCGCGATCGGGTTGCCGACGAGGGAAGCCTCGTACGGGCCCGGGCGGTTCTGCTCGTCGCGCGGTCCGGCGTTCCAGGTCGACGGAACCACCGCCTGGTAGTTCGCAATCTTCCCGTCCCGGATCACGACGAAGTGAGAGAGCGTTCCGCGCGGCGCTTCGTGGAACCCGAAGCCGACCTGCTCTCCCTGGAAGACCGGCGGTTCGAAGATCGCCGTGTCACCCGACGCGATGTTCTCGACGAGGAGCTGCCAGTGCTTCTGGGCCATCTCGCAGATCACCGCCGTCCGGACCGCACGCGCCAGGTGCCGGCCGAGGGTCGAGTGGAGCATGGCGGGCGTCAGCTTCGTCTTGGCAACGGCACCGGCCGTGTCGAGTGCGAAGTTGAGCCAGCGCTGCGTGGGCTCGTGACCGGTCGCGGCACCGACCAGCACCTGGGCCAGCGGACCGACCTGCATCGGCTTGTCGCCGAAGCGCGGGGCCTTGATCCAGGAGTAGGCGCCGTCGTCCTCGAAGCCAGTGTACTTCGGAACGGTGTCTTCCTCGTAGGGATGACGTGTCCAGTCGCCGTCGTACCAGGCGTGGGCGATCGACTCGGTCACGTTCTCGCTGAAGTACGGATCCGTGAACGACGTGATCGGCTTCGCGGTCGCGAGATCGCCGTTCATGATCGTCCCGCCGGGGAGGTCGAACTTCGTACCGGCGCTGTCGAGCGGAAGATCCGGTACTGCGAGGTAGTTCGTCACACCCGAGCCGTAGCCGAGCCAGTCCGCGTAGAGCGCGCCGATGGCGCATACGTCCGGCAGGTAGACCTGCTGGATGAACGCGACCATCTCGTCGAGGAGCGACTTGATCGTGTAGAGCTTCGTCATGTTGAGCGTCGACTCGTTGTCGAGGTTGATCGCATTGGCGACGCCACCCACGGCGAGGTTCTGGATGTTTGGAGTCTTCGATCCCAGGATCGTCACGACCTGGTTGGCTTTCCTCTGATAGTCGAGTGCCTGGAGATAGTGCGACACCGCGAGTAGGTTCACCTCGGGTGGCAGCTTCATCGCAGGATGGCCCCAATAGCCGTTCGCGAAGGGACCGAGCTGTCCCGCCTCGACGAAACCGGCCAGCCTCGCCTTCACCGCCGTCATCTCCTTGACGCTGTTCATCGGCCAATCCGAGAGCGACTGCGCCAGGTTGGCTGTCGCGGCCGGATCGGCCTGAAGGGCCGAGACCACGTCCACCCAATCGAGGGCGGAGAGGTGGTAGAAGTGCACGATGTGATCGTGCATCGCGTGTGCGGCGAGGATGATGTTCCGGATGTACTGGGCGTTGAGCGGAACTTGGATCCCGACCGCGTTCTCCACCGCGCGGACGGAAGCGATCGCGTGCACCGTGGTGCAGACGCCGCAGAACCGCTGCGTGAAGAGCCACGCTTCGCGCGGATCCCGGCCTTGGAGGATGACTTCGATTCCGCGCCACATCTGTCCGGACGACCACGCCTTCTTTACGCGGCCACCATCGACCTCACAATCGATCCGGAGATGCCCTTCGATCCGGGTGACGGGATCGACCACGATTCTCTGACTCATGCTACTTCCTCCGCGTTGCGGTCAGAGGCTTTGGAGCCCCGCCAAGGATCGGGAAACGCCGGACCAGGACGATGTAGAGCAGGATCTCCGCTGCGACCAATCCGATCGTGATGAACATCTCCGGGATGGAAGGGAAGTAGGACCATCCCTTTCCCGGGTTGAAGGCGACCAGGTAGGCGTCGAAGCGGTAGAGGCTCCCAGCCAGAATGATGGCGAGAGCCGCGCGGAACATTCCGCCGATCCGGGTCTTTCCACGTCCCGCGAGGAGATAGAAAGCGGGGGCGAGGAAGAGCACCATCTCGAGGAGGAACATCCACGAGTAGAGGTCGAACTGGAACACCAGCCCGAGCTTTCCGTGGATG
Organism: Candidatus Eiseniibacteriota bacterium; assembly: GCA_020633975.1. Classification (GTDB taxonomy): domain Bacteria; phylum Eisenbacteria; class RBG-16-71-46; order CAIMUX01; family CAIMUX01; genus JACKCR01. Next base: position 304,205 of record JACKCR010000006.1, read on the forward strand.
ACGATGTCGACGATGCGAAGCACGACGTAAGCCAGGAGGACGTACGCGATCACTCCACCGAGGGAGGCGAGCATCTTGTCTTCCTTGGCCCGGCCGAAGCCGCGGCTCGCGAGCGTCGACTCCATGACTACGACCGCGTACCCCATGGCGATGCAGGAAAGGAGGAAGAGAAGCGGCAACCACGCCGTGTGCCAGAGCGGATGGAGCCGCGGTCCCGCCAGCATGATCACCGTTCCGAGCGATGACTGGTGCATCGTCGGAAGAAGGATCCCAAGAGCGATGATCCAGAGCAGCGCCTTGTCCAGAGCACCCGAGACGTTGCGCGCCGCGTTCCCGAGACTCGTGTCCTGCGTCTTCCACTTCTCGATGAAAGCCGGCGACATCTCGATCCAGAGGACGACGACGTACGCCATGACGCAGAGCGCCACCTCGAGGAGTGCCGAAGCATGGTTCCACTTGTCGACCGAGAGCGGAATCCGCCAGATGAACCAAGGACGACCGACGTCGACGACGATCGCGAGTGCTGCGATCGAGTACCCGAGCGCACTCGTCAGAATGGCGGGACGAACGAGCGGGTGGTACTTCCCGCGGTTCATCACGTAGACGAGGAGTGCCATCGCGTACCCACCGCACGCGAGCGCGGTGCCGGTGACGACGTCGAATGCGATCCAGATCCCCCAGGGATACCCGTCACTGAGGCCCGTGGAAGGACCGAGTCCGACCGCGAACCGCCAGATCATGAGGACGATGCCGAGAAGAGTGAGGCCAAAGAGGACCTTGCCGGGTCCGTTGAGAGCCTTTCCTCCGACGGGGACGGCGATTTCACTCATGGTCCGCCCCCTTCCCGCTCCGACGATTCCGTAGCATCACTGCCCCGAGAGCCGCGTAGAGCGCCGCGGGTGCGACGAATCCCTTGTAGATCCCGTGCTGGATCTCGCGGTTGAGAGCGGGCACCGATTCCGCGCCGAGTTCCGGAAGGCCTAGCTTGTCGAACGGAACATGCGAGATGTAGAGCACCTGGGTTCCGCCGCCGTCTTCTTCGCCGTAGACCTTGTCGACGTAACGACCCGGATTCTCCGCGATCCGGCGCTTCGCTTCGGCCAGAAGCTCGTCGCGCTTTCCGTAGATCACGGCCTGGCGAGGACAGACCTCGCAGCACGCAGGGATCTTGCCTTCGGCCAGCCGGTGGTTGCAGAGCTCGCACTTCACGATCTTGGGAGCCGCGCTCGCCCACTGGAACTTCGGTATGTTGTAAGGACAGGCGACCTGGCAGTAGCGGCAACCGATGCACCGGTTGCTGTCCCAAGTGACGATTCCGTACTCGCGCTTCTGAAGCGCTCCGATCATGCAAGCACCCACACAGGCGGGATCGACGCAGTGCATGCACTGCTGCTTCATGTAGGAGACGCGATCGCCTTCCTTGTAGAGCTTGATGATGTTCTTGGTTTGATCGTTGAGCGAGAGGGGGGCGTCGTGGAGGTCGTCGGTGCGGGTGTCCGGCTCGAGGTCGTTGGCCTTGTGGCAGGCGACGACGCAGGTCTTGCAGCCGATGCAGAGGGTCGTATCGTAGAGCATTCCCACCGCGTCGGGCGGAGCCTCGCGCCGCTCCCCGGCCTTGGCCTCGCCTGTCACTCCCGCCGCCGCGGCTCCGGCCATTGCGGTGCCGGCGGCTGCGATCGACTTGAGGAAGGACCGTCTGTCTGCCATGGCCTATGCCTCCTTCTCGGGCGTCGACTCGGCGTCGAGCTTGCGGGAAGCCATGTAGCCGGCCCCGACGAGCGCGCCGCCGATGAGACCACCTACGCCGGTGACGACCGGACTCACGCCGCCATGGTCGGCTGCGATCGGCGGATAGGTGTCAGGTGGAGTCGGGCGTTCGATCTGCGCGGTCGAATGGATCGGGGCGCGGAAGGCGAGAGACTGCTCGGTACAGCCGACGCAGGGGTGTCCGATGCCGATCGGCCACGCGCCGGGCACTTCGCCGAAATGCTGGATCGAGCAGTTCGCGTGTGTCTGCGGTCCCTTGCAACCAAGACGGTAGAGGCAGTAGCCCTGCCGATGCCCCTCGTCGCCGAACTGGAGCGCGAAGCGTCCTGCATCGAAGTGCGGACGACGCGGGCAGTCCTCGTGGATGACCCGACCGTAGGCGAACTTCGGCCGTCCCTTCTCGTCGAGCGCGGGAAGCGTTCCCATCGTCACGAACTGGAGGACGGTTCCGAGAAGGTTGTACGGATTCGCAGGGCAGCCTGGAAGCGTCACCACCGTCTTGCCTTCGAGGATCATCGGGGCGCCGGTCGCGCCGGTCGGGTTCGGGTCCGCGGCGGGAATGCCGCCGAAGCTTGCACACGACCCGATCGCGATGATTGCCCCTGCGCTCGCCGCGACGTCATTCAGGATGTCGACGGCGGTGCGGCCACCGACCTGACAGTAGATCCCGTTGTCCTTCGTGGGAATCGCACCCTCGACGATGCATACGTACTTGCCCTTATTCGCCTCCATCGCCTCATGGAGAGACGCCTCGGCTTGGTGTCCGGCCGCTGCGGATAGGGTCTCGTGGTAGTCGAGCGAGATGAGGTCGAGGATCAGAGTGGCGATGTCCGGATGTGCCGAGCGCAGGAGCGACTCGGTACATCCGGTGCATTCCTGGAAGTGGAGCCATATCACCGAGGGTTTCAGCCCCTTGGATGCCGCCTCGGCCATGCGCAGTGCAGCGGACGAAGAAAGGCCAACGGACGCTGCGGCCATGGAAATGATTCGGATGAAGTCACGGCGGGATACGGGTGCGCCGAGGTCGGGATCAAGGGCCATGAGAAGCCTCCCGTTCGGGACGATGGGGAATTAGTAGGCTGAACTGCCTACCAGTAGAAGGTTGAGCCAGTATGTGCCAGTTACAACACGCGATTCAAAGTAGAACTTCTTGGTTCACTCATGGCGCTCGCTAATCGCGATCGTGTGACCGTTCGGCCGAAGTGCCGCTGCTGCTGTACTCAACGAGCCCCCGCCTCAGAGTCCGTACGCAGAACCACCAATTGCTCGCCGTTCGTCGTCGCTCCAGTATCTGGTACAATGCGGAATGATCCGATCGGAGCCGAGACTGCCCTGAGCTGGAGTTCGTGCTTCGGTCGCGCTACCGTGCGCCGAACAGTGGGGACGGCATGCACGAATACTCACTAGTTTCTAGCCTGATGGACGAGATCGATCGTCAGGCCGGTGCGCACCGGGCCACCTCGGTCCAGAAGGTGCACGTTCGCCTCGGAGAGATGGCTGGGGTGGACGCTGACCTCTTCCGCACCGCCTTCGAGATGATCCAGCCGCACACGATCTGCGCCGAGGCCGAGCTCGTCCTTCACTCCGAACCCGCCGGTTGGGCTTGTCCCCTCTGCGGACGTCGCCATCCTCTTGGTGCTACGCTTCGATGCGAGGCATGCGATGTGCCTCTGCGTCCGGATGGAGGACGGGATCTCGTCCTCGAACGCCTCGAAATGGAGGTCTCTCATGTGTGAGGACTGCGGCTGTGGCGACTCCGAACTCGTCCCCGTGGAGGTCCAACACCGGATCCTTTCCGAGAACGACCGCGTAGCGTCACACAACCGTGAGCATTTTGCGGAGCAAGGCGTTCTCGCGATCAATCTGATGGGATCTCCGGGCTCGGGAAAGACCGCGCTACTCGAAGCGTCGGTCGGCCTAGGGATCGGGTCCATTTCTGCGGTGAGCGGTGACCTAGCGACCGACCGCGATGCAGACCGGCTCGTGCGGAAGGGCATCGTCGCCCGTTCGATCACGACCGGCTCGGCATGTCACCTCGATGCGTCTCTGCTTCATCACTCACTGCACGACGAGGAACTCGCGAAGGCAGTGGCCGCGAGTGAGTTCTTCTTCATCGAGAATGTGGGCAACCTCGTTTGTCCGGCCATCTACGATCTCGGACAGGCCGCGAACGTCGTCGCGCTGTCCGTGACCGAGGGGGAAGACAAGCCCATCAAGTACCCCGTGATGTTCGACCGGGCCGACCTCGTGGTCGTCACGAAGGTGGACCTCCTTCCGTACCTTCCGGGGTTCTCGCTCGATGCGCTCAAGGACGGGCTCGCGCAGGTGATGCCGGATCCGCGCGTCCTCTTCGTCTCGGCGGTGACCGGCGAAGGGATGGAGGGCTGGAAGGCGTGGCTGCTCCAGCAACGGGCAAGGCTTCTCGAGTCGGTTGCGGATGCGCAGGAGTATGGGCATGGTCACGGTCACGAACATGACCACGAACATGGCCACGCGCACTCTCATCACGATCACTCGCACGATGACGGGAGCCATGGCCACCACGATCACGACCACGACCATAGCGACCATTCCACACCACACGTCCATCCCACCCGCTGAGGTGATCCATGTGTCTCGGTGTTCCGATGCTGGTCCAGTCGATCGAAGGGTTCCAAGCCCACTGTGAGGCGAAAGGGATCGAGCGCGACGTCAGCCTCTTCATGATCCAGGACGTGGACGTGAAGCCGGGTGACTATGTGCTCGTCCATGTCGGCTACGCGATCCAGAAGCTGGAGCCGGAGGAGGCTGCCGCTACCTGGCAGGTGCTGGATGAGCTGTTCGAGTCGAACGAGCTCGAAGAAGCAGACCCAGAAGGGGCCGCTCGCCGTGAGTGATGCGAAGGCGAGGGAGTGGATCGAGGCGATCCACCAACTCGACCTTCCGAGTCGCGTCCGGGTGATGAACGTGTGCGGAGGCCATGAGCGGACGCTGTCGATGGCCGGCATTCGCTCCGTGTTGCCGAAGAATGTCGAGATCATCCCCGGCCCCGGCTGTCCCGTCTGCGTGTGTCCGGAGGAAGACCTCTACCTCGCGATTCAGATCGCACTCCACCGGGACGCCACCGTGATGACCTTCGGCGACATGCTGCGGGTTCCCACGAACGTCCCCAAGCGTGAGGTGCGAACTCTCGAGCAGGCCCGAGCGGCCGGTGCGCGTGTTGTCCCGATCGCGTCCCCGAGTGAAGTGTGGGACGCAGCGATGGCGAACCCGTCCGAGCGGTTCGTCTTCTTCGCCGCGGGATTCGAGACGACGATGGCGCCCGTGGCGGCACGGATCGCGGAGGGACTTCCGGAGAACGTCGACCTTCTCATCTCAGGGCGACGTACCTGGCCTGCGGTTGCGACGCTTCTCGCCGGGGATCGCGCCGCGTTCGACGGTCTCATCGCACCCGGACACGTTGCTGCGGTGATGGGCCCGGAGGAGTGGCTCTTCGTTCCGGAGACGCATGGCATTCCGTCCGCGGTGTCCGGCTTCCGTCCCGATCAACTTCTCTCGGCGCTCTACTCGGTACTTCGCCAGCTCGTCGAGAAGACGCCCGTCCTCGAGAACTGCTATGCGCACGCCGTTCCGGCGGGCGGGAACGCGCAGGCGCGACGGCTCCTCGATACCGTCTTCGAGATCGTCGACGCACCGTGGCGCGGGATCGGTACGCTTCCGGAGTCCGGGTACGGGCTTCGTCCGGCCTACGCTGCTCGCGACGCACGCGTGCTCCATGCGGATCTCGCGGACGAAAGTCGGAAGCGGATGGGAGAGATGCCGGCCGGTTGTGGATGCGCCGACGTCGTCCTGGGGCGGATCTATCCGACCGAGTGTGCGCTCTACGGCACGACCTGCGTTCCGCGGAGCCCGGTCGGACCTTGCATGGTATCCGACGAGGGAGCGTGCCGGATCTGGTGGGCGGGAGGGATCCGTTCGCCCGAGGATCTCAGAACGCTCCATGCGTGACGGTGCGGGAGGTGCCGGTGCGCGAGGTTCCGGTACGGGCGGTCCCGGAGCGGGGAGTCCCGACTCGCGGAGTTCCGACTCGCCGAGCGCTACGAGCCGAGGCTCGACGCCTGTCTCTCCTCGGGACTCCGGGATGCCCCAAGGCTCGGCAACAGCTCGCAGAATTCTCCTCCGCGGCCGCGTCCAAGGCGTCGGGTTCCGACCGTTCGTTCACCGGCTCGCGAGCCGACTGGGACTCTCCGGTTGGGTGCGGAATCTCTCCGGGCAGGTCATCATCTACATAGAGGGCCGCGGCGATCGGCTCGACGAGTTCCAAGCCGCCCTTCTCTCCGACGCACCACCGCTGGCCAGGCCCGAGCTGACGGAGGTCTCGTCCGTCGTCGCTACCGGCATCGAGGGCTTCTTCATCGAGGAGAGTGTTGGGTCCGGGGTTCGGTCGGGTTTCGAAGCGGGAACGAGTTCGGACTCGACTGCGGACTCAGCCCTGGACTCGACCCCCGACTCGAGGTCGAGTGCGGGCTCTGGAACCTACGTGCCGCCGGATGTCACCGTTCCCCCCGACATGGCGATGTGCGACGACTGCCGGCGCGAACTCTGGGACACGAAAGACCGCCGCCATCACTACCCGTTCCTCAACTGCACCCAGTGCGGCCCGCGCTACACGATCATCGCGTCGCTTCCGTACGATCGAGCGCGGACGAGCATGGATCGGTTCCCCCTCTGCCCCGAGTGCGGCCGCGAGTACCGTGACATCACGGATCGTCGATACCACGCGGAGCCGATTGCGTGTCCGACGTGCGGGCCGGGTTTGGAACTCGCCGCTGGTTCGCCGCCGGATCAGTCGCACGACTCATCAACGCATCCGTTACACGGCTCGCCAACGCATCCGTCGCCCCCTTTCGTGTCGGTGGGGTCACCTTTGGAGGACGCCGTCCAGCTCCTCCGGGACGGTGGCATCCTCGCGATGAAAGGTGTCGGCGGATATCACCTGCTGTGCGACGCGTCTTCCGAAAGTGCGGTGTCGACGCTACGAGCGAGGAAGGCCCGACCGGGGAAGCCGCTCGCCGTGCTCGTCCCCCGAACCGGCGAAGATGGGTTGGACGTTGCGCGGGAGGTCGCCCACGTGTCGCCCGCTGCGGCGGAAGCGCTCCTCTCTCCGGCACATCCGATCGTGCTCGTCCCGCGGCGTGATGGCGCGCGCGCATCCGCGAGGCACTCGGGGGAGACCCACGCAGAACAGAGCCACGCAGAGCCGAGCCACGAAGAGCAGAGCCACGAACGCTCGCCAGAGCCACGGCTCATCTCGGACGCGGTCGCGCCCGGATTGACGGATCTCGGCCTTCTCCTGCCGTACTCCCCGCTCCACGAACTCGTGGCGCGCATGTTCGGCGGGCCGCTCGTCGCCACGTCCGGCAACTCGAGCGGCGAGCCTCTCGTCTTCACCCGCGCGGATGCCGTGAGCTATCTCGACGGTCTTGCGGACGCGTACCTCCACAACGATCGTCCGATCCTTCGTCCGATCGACGACTCCGTCTATCGTGACCTTGGAGACGTCGTCGTGCCGATCCGTCTGGGACGGGGAGTGGCACCGCTCGAACTCCCGCTACCACGTGCGTCCAAGCGAGCGCGACTTGCGGTGGGCGGTCACATGAAGAACAGCGTCGCGCTCGGCTGGGGAGATCGAGCCATCCTATCCGGACATCTCGGCGATCTGGAACGGCCACGCGCGATCGACGCATTCGTCCAGACCGCGGAGAGCCTCCAGGTGCTCTACCGGGTTGCGCCGGAAGAGGTCGTTGCCGACACGCATCCGGACTATGCGAGCACGCGGTGGGCGCGGGAGTTCGTTCAGGCGCGTCCTGGCCGTTCGCTTCTCACCGTCCCTCACCACCGGGCCCACGCCTCCGCGCTCGCGGCCGAGCACTCCGACGTGAAGCGCTGGCTCGTCCTCACCTGGGATGGCGTCGGACTCGGCGAGGATGGGACTCTCTGGGGAGGAGAGGCGTTCCATGGTGCTCCCGGGAAGTGGCGGCGCGTCGGATCGTTCCGCCCCTTCCGGATTCTCGGAGCAGGTCGTGCCGGTCGCGAACCGAAGAGGTCGGCCGATGGGCTGTTCTGGGAGAGCGGCTGGGAATCCGTCCTGAAGACTGATCCGATCGCGCACGCCGCTTGGAAGCGAAACCTCGGTTGTGCGGAAACCACCGCGGTAGGGCGGCTGTTCGATGCGGCCGCGGCAGTTCTCACAGGGCGGACACACTACGACTTCGAGGCTCAGGGCCCGATGGAGCTGGAAGCTCTGGCCGACGCCTGCCCCCAGGAGGCAGTACCGATTGGTTCCTCGCGGGGTCTGCGTCTTCCACTGCACAAAGACGACGAGGGGCTGCTGCGTGTCAACTGGCGGCCGTTCATCTCCCTCTTCAGGAGTGCATCCACACTCGACCCGAGGATAGCGGCCGCTGGGTTCCACGCCGCGCTGGCCGACGCCGCCGTACGTCTCGCGCTCCGCGTGTACGAGGAAACGCCGTTCGACGCACTCGGACTCTCCGGCGGTGTCTTCCAGAATCGGAGGTTGACCCGGGAGGTGTGGTCGCGGTGCGCTTCCTCCGGTCTCGACGTACGGATCGCGCGACAGGTTCCGATGAACGACGGCGGGCTCGCCTATGGACAGCTCGTCGAGGCCGTAGCGACGGAGGGCTAAAGCGGATGCACGACGCGGAACGGATCACGCTCGCACACGGCAACGGTGGACGTCGCACTCGGGAACTGATCGACGAGATCTTCGCGACCCGACTCGGTGGACCGGATCTCGACACCGAGGTCGATGCCGCGCGGCTGCGTCTCCCCGGTGACGACTGGGCCGTCACGGTCGACGGCTTCACGGTCGAGCCGATCGAGTTCCCCGGTGGGGACATCGGTGCACTCGCCGTCCACGGCACGGTCAACGACCTCTCCGTCTCGGGAGCCGAGCCCGTCCATCTGTCGGTATCGGCGTTCCTCGAGGAAGGGCTCGAGTTCGAGGTCCTCGTCCGGCTCGTAGACAGCTTCGCGCGAGCCGCGAAGGAAGCTGGGGTGACAGTCGTAGCGGGCGACACGAAGGTCGTCCCGCGAGGACACGGAGGAGGGGCGTACTTCACGACCACCGGTCTCGGGCGGATCGTTCGCGGCGATCTCTCTGCGAAGTCAGTGCGACCGGGAGACGTGATCCTCGTCAGCGGACCGGTGGGAGACCACGGCATTGCCGTGATGCTCGCGCGCGAGAGCTTCGACCTACGAGGTGACGTGCGGTCCGACTGTGCTTCGGTGTTGCCGCTCTGCAAGACGGTGTGGGATGTCCCCGGACTTCGCTTCCTCCGAGACCCCACGCGTGGGGGAATCGCGACCGTTGCGCACGAGCTGTCGCGCGCGGCGCGGGCCACAGTGCGGCTACGCGAGGCGGAGATCCCCGTGCGCGACCCGGTCCGCGGAGTGTGTGAGATGCTCGGATATGATCCGTACTACCTCGCGTGTGAAGGGCGGGTCGTCGCGGTCGTCGCTCCGGACGAGGCGGACGTCGTGTTGGAACGGTGGAGGAACGCTGACGGCGGAGCAGACGCGAGGCTCATCGGTCGCGTAGACGAAGGTCCGGCGCGGGTCGTGCTCGAGACGTCGATCGGCGGGAGTCGGATCCTGGACGAGCTGGAGGATGATCCGTTGCCGCGGATCTGTTGACGGGGACCGGAGAGATCGAACTCTCCGGTACTGGCCGCGACCTTGCGCTCGCAAACGAACATCTCTATCTCGTCGAGGGCTCGACCGTTCGGATCTTCGATGTCGCCGATCCAGATTCGCCGGCGGAAGTCGGGATGTTCGCGGCGTCGGGATGGGTTGTTGGGGCCGAAGTCTCTGGCTCACTGCTCTTCGTCGCGGTCCAATCCTCAGGGCTTGTAGTGGTGGATGTCGGAGACCCCACGAATCCTCAGACGCTCGGGGCCGTAGCGACTCCAGGACAGCCAATCGGCTTGGCTGTTGCGAACGATCACGCCTTCCTCACCGGAGGGAGCGCGGGAGTGTGGATCGTGGACGTGTCGGATCCCTTCGATCCGGTCCTGCTGGCGACCGCAGATGCACCGGGGTGGGCCAGTTGCGTGATCGCAACCGCGAGGGTGTCGAGGATGTGGTTGCAGTGGGACAGTTCGCCTACGTTGGGTCCTATGGGAGCTTTCGTGTCGTGGACTTGGCCGATCCGTACGCCCCTTCAGTCATTGGATCGATCGCGCTGGCGAGTCCCACGGATATCGATGTGGTCGGCGACTACGCCTACGTGGTCGACAGGAACACTACCGCAGGGTTCAAAGCCATCGACGTTTCGGATCCCGCCAATCCGGTAGTCGCGGGGAGCGTGGACATCGGTGCGTCGGCCAACGACGTCGTCGCTTCCGGAGACTTCGCCTACGTCGCTCACCGTACCAACGGATTACGAGTTCTGGATATCTCGACACCTTCCGCTCCATCACTTCTGACGACACTGCCCACGAACTCCGCGGAAAGCCTGGCTATCGAAGGGAATCTGCTCTACCTGATCGATGATGGGGACCTGCTGGTGATCGATGTCTCCGTCCCCGAGTTCCTCGACGTTCCTCTTCACGCTGTCGCCCGACAGTGCCGACCATTCGGAGGCCGCAGTCTTCGACGTACGAGGCCGAGAGGTTCGTTCGCTGGAAGCTCCGCGCGCGCGGAGTGGTGGGTTCAGCTTCGGGTGGGATGGACGGGACGATGGTGGCCGACGAGTGCCCGCGGGTACCTACTACGTCCGGGTGAAGTCGCCTCGCGGGGATGTGGCCGCGCGAGTGGTCCTGGTTCGATGATGCGTTGATCCCCGGGGGGCGGCCACGTGGTCCTTCGGCCGTACGGCCCGGCGGGCTGCGGCCGACCCTCCTCGCCGTTCCCAACGATTTGAAGCTCTCGATTCCGCCGGTTCTGCGACCCGTTCGCGCATTGCTTGGCGTTCCAACCGCCCTCTCCGGGGCGGGGAGAGATGCACCAACTCGGCCAGGAGCGGCTGTCCACGTCGTTGCAGTTGCTCGTCTTCGCGGCCGGTTTGGCGTCTGCGACCGGCCCGACACCGTCGGACCCCTCGACGACTTCGCCACCTGGCTTCGCGCGCGACGACTGGCGCGCGACCACCAGATCCCGCACATGGTCCCTCCTGTCCAACTCGCTGGACACCCCGCTTTCACCCCTCGACCAACGTCAACCATCCTCCGCTTCCGTCCGGGAAACCCCACCACAACCTCGCGTACCGCGCGTCGACGACCGTCAACACCCACAACACCCTCGCGGAACGCCGTCCGCCGACCGTCGACACCCACAACACCCTCGCGGAACGCTGTCCGCCGACCGTCGACACCCACAACAGCCTCGCGGAATGCCGCGCCGCCGACCGTCGATACCCACAACAGCCTCGCGGAACGCCGTCCGCCGACCGTCGACACCCGCAACAGCCTCGCGGAATGCTGTCCGCCGACCGTCGACACCCACAACAGCCTCGCGGAATGCCGTCCGCCGACCGTCGACACCCGCAACAGCCTCGCGGAATGCCGTCCGCCGAGCGGCGACACCCACAACACACATGCTGCAGTGCCCTTTTACGGCCGGCGAACAGCTCGACGCCATCCGGGAACGCCATTTCCCGCCCGTCCGACCCCGCAACCAACTAGACGCCCCCGCTCCAACCGCTCCGCGCGCACGAATGTCGTCTCCCCGGGCGTCTGCTTCGCGGTACTCGAGGACTCGGGCGGCGGGAAGTGTGTGCGGAAGATGACGCTCGTTAGGTGATGTGTTCAGGCGCGGATGCTTGACGCAATCGTGAGCGCAAGCATCCGTGTGTGGGCCTCAGATAGCGTGCTATAGGTCCAGAACGAGTGAGAGTCCGCTGAAGCTGCCCGTCGAGAAGTAGCGGTTCGTAACGGTGTCGACGACGAGCCCGCGGTCCGGATCGTATCTTTCTTGCGGCGTCTCGTACGAGTTGTAGCTGGCCGAGATTCCGATCCTTCCTTCTACCGAGAACCTGTCGCTGATGGGATGGGAGACGCCGACGCCGAGCGTCGCGTAGTAGCCGTTTCTGGTATCGGCAATGAGATCGTCGTCGGTAGAACCCGTCACAAGCGCGAACGTCTTGCCGATAGTCCCCCGGAAGAAGGTCTTCGTTTCGCCCGACGTTCCGATAGCCGACTGGATCCCGACGAAGGGGAAGAGGGTCCACGTGGTCTCCTTGAGCACGTACTGACGGTACGAGACTCCGAAGTCGACACCGTAGATGGCCTGGATGCCTCCCACCTGGCTTCGGAGTTCCACCCCTGGCGATGAACCGAATGCGATCGAGGTTGCGTCCACCCGAGCCGGAGCGGCGATGCAGGCCAGAGCGGCCAAGGTGCCGAGGATGAGAAGATTGCGAGTACCCATGATTTCCTCCCGGGTGAGGGTTGTCAGTGCTTGAACCTGACAGCCTTTGGCTCGGGAGGGAGCGGTTATCGCGGGCGTTGATCCCGATGTCTTCGATTTGGTGAGGTGCCTGGAGCGATTCGAACGTGGGTCCCCGGCTCTAGCGGGGTAGTGGCTCCGGGCCCGCCCCCAACGCGTACGCCACCAACTGCTCGAAGCCGAGTTCCTTTCCGGCTGCCTGGAGCCGGTCCCACTCGCCTCTACTGACCTGGCTCCGCAATCGAGACTCCGCCTCGGCCAACTGCGCCTCGTCCTCGGGCGTAAGGCGGACACCGCTCTCCGTCCGGTGGGCTTCGTTGGCGACGAGCAATATCGCGGTCCGGCTCCAGTCCTCCTCGAGCGATGCGAGCAGCGTGAGCCCCACGATCGTGTTCGCGGACCCCGCGCGGTCCGCGAGACCGTGCCGAATCCCGAGACTCTCCCGGTACAGCTCTCGTGCTCGTTCCGCCTCCGCAAGTTCTCGCGCCACGTCGGCGAGGTTGTTGAGCACCTGCGCCACCGCCGCCTGCTGCCCGAGCTGGCGAAGAATGTCGAGACTCTCCTCGTAGTGCGATCGTGCTTCGAGGGGCTTCCCGAGCAGCGCGAAGTTCACGCCGAGGTTGTTGAGGACGACCCCCTGTCCGTGTCGGTTGCCGAGTTCTCTTTGCATGTCGAGGCTCTCGGAATGCCGGCGGACCGCGGTTTCGAGGTCCCCGAGATCACGAGCGAGGTTGCCGAGACCGTTGAGGACGTTCGCGACCCCGATCTGGTCTCCCGCGTCTCGATGGACGACCAGGCTCTCTTCGTACCACGAGTTTGCGCGCGCCTTGTCACCTTGGCGCAGTGCCACCGACCCGAGGAGCATGAGGGTCCGTGCTTCGCCGCGCTTGTCTCCGAGCTCCCGGAAGACCGTGAGATTCTCCTCGATCAGCGTCTTCGCGCCCGCCAAGTCGTGTTGACGAATCGCGAGGTCTCCGAGTCCGACTCCTGCACGCGCCACTCCCGCGCGGTCGCCCGTTGCCTTGTAGATGGCGAGACATGCTTCGAGAAGCTCGCGTGCTTCCTGGTAGTGCCCCTGCTCTGCGGCGAGGAGGCTGGCGCACTTGAGGGCTTCCGCTCGCGTTGGAGTCGGTGAGTCCTCGCAGAGACGGAGGAACTCTTCACAGAGGGATCGGCCCTCGGTCCAGTAGCCCCGGAGGTGCCAGAACACCTGGAGGGAGCCGGCGATCTGGAGTCCGAGTTCGTGGATCGAAGGTTCGGAGCGGCTCGTGGCGAGCGCCCGGCGGAAGTTCGGGAGCTCGAGTTCGAGCTGGACGAGCCAACTCTCTTGCTCCGGGCCGAGGAGGAAGCTCTGCGCCTCTTTCGCAAGATCGGCGAAGAACTCGCAGTGTGCGAGCGCGGCGTTCTTCCACTCGCCCGAGTCCATGAGTAGCTGGGAGGCGTAGTCGCGAACAGTCTCCAGCGTCCCGTACCGAAGCACGCCGGGGTTCTGGTCCGAGGAATGGACTTCGAGGAGCGACTTGTCGGCCAGGCGCGCGAGGTGATCGAGTACGTCCCACTCGTCGACGCCGCCCGCTGCGCACACCCGCTCCGCCGCTTCGACCGAGAACCCGCCGGAGAAGGCGCCTACGTGGCGAAGCACGGTTCGGTCTTCGGGGGGGAGCTGCTCGTAGCTCCAGTCGATGAGGGACCGAAGTGTCTGATGGTGGGGGACACCCGCTCTGCTTCCGCCTCCGAGCAGCCGGAATCGCTGGTCGAGTCGACTCGCGATCCGGGCGACCGTCATGGTTCGCACGCGTACCGCCGCGAGTTCGACGGCGAGAGGAATGCCGTCGAGTCGGCGGCAGATCTCCGCCACGTCTCCGGCGTTCTGCGCGCTCAGCACGAAGCCAGGGTGCGCGGCCCGCGCGCGGTCCACGAACAGCTCGACGGCTTCTGTCTCCGCCAGCGCCCGCGGATCGGCCATCCCTTCCGGTGGGAGTCCGAGGTTCGAGAGCGGAAACACGGACTCGCCCGAGATGGAAAGGGCCTCTCGACTGGTCACGAGGATCCTCAGCTCGGGACTGGCGCCGAGGAGCCGCTCGGAAAGACGAGCGCAAGGCTCGAGCAGCCGGTCCGCGTTGTCGAGGACGAGGAGGCAGGGCCGGCTCGCTACGTGCTCGGAGAGGAGGTCTACCCACTCTCGGCCGGGCGCTTCTTTGAGGCCGAGCGTACTCGCCACCGTTTGTGCGACCAGATCGGGATCCGCGATTGCTGCCAGGTCGACGAGCCAAGCACCGCCCGTGAAGGTACCGAGCGAGTCTCGAGCGACCTCGAGTGCCAGTCGGGTCTTTCCAGTTCCGCCGAAGCCCGTGATCGTTACGAAACGGCTTCCTTCGAGAAGCCGCGCGAGTTTCGCTTTCGACTCTGATCGACCGACGAACTTCGTGATCGGCAGCGGAATGTTCGTCCGGGTGATGTCGGCCCCAGACAAGGTCTCATCGATGGTCGACGTGTCGGCCAGGGTCGGTTCGGTGGTGAACTCGAGCCCGCGGCCCATGAGGGCGTCGAGCAGCTGTTCGACCCTCGCGAACCTCTCGGTCGGTTCCTTGCGGAGGCACTTCGCGATGACCGCATCCCAGCGTTCTCCGATCGCAGGCGCGAGCGAGCGGGCCGGCCTCGGATCCTCGGAGACTCTTCGCCAAGCGGCCTCCATCGGTGTCTTCCCGGTGAACGGGAGCCGTCCGGTCACGATTTCGTAGAGAACGATCCCGAACGCGTAGATGTCCGCGGCGGGGCCGACGTGCTGTCCCAGCACCTGTTCCGGGGCCATATAGGCCGGGGTGCCGACGATACCGCCGGTCGTTGCCGAGTCTCCATGCGGCTGCGGCACCTCGCGACCCGTGAACTGGGCGATCCCG
The DNA here is from genome assembly GCA_020633975.1 of Candidatus Eiseniibacteriota bacterium. Classification (GTDB taxonomy): domain Bacteria; phylum Eisenbacteria; class RBG-16-71-46; order CAIMUX01; family CAIMUX01; genus JACKCR01. The sequence continues at coordinate 319,318 of JACKCR010000006.1, forward strand.
AAGTCCGTGATGACGGCCCGTTCTCTTCCGCCCTGAGGGACGAGCATGACGTTCCCGCACTTGAAGTCCCGATGAACGACTCCGCATCTGTGAGCCGCTCCGAGTCCGGTCGCCATGTCGGCTACGTAGGGGGTGGCTTCCTCGATCCCAAGTGGACCGCGGGTTCGGATCCTGTCGACGAGGGTGTCGCCTTTGAGCAGTTCCATCGTGATGAACCAGGCGTCGGAGCCGTTCAGTTCGTGTCGACCGACATCGTAGACCCGGCAGACGCAGGGGCTGGTGACCGTTCTGGCAAGCAGCACCTCTTGCTTCAGGCGACCGACCAGCTTGCGTTGATCGGCTCCTGTCGGACGGATGGTCTTGAGGGCGACGCGGATCGAGAGGTCCAAGTCCTCGGCCTCGTAGACCCGGCCCATCCCCCCGACCCCGAGAATCCGCTCCACTCGGTACCTTCCGGCGATGACGTCACCGGGAAGGAACTCGGCTCCACCCTCGCGATGTGGGGGATCGTCTGCAGATGTCTCCTCGAAACTCGTCACGATCCGGAGGTGGTCGAGCTGGCTCTCAACGACGCGTCGCAGTTCCTCGTTGCCGGCACAGGACGCCTCGAGGAACTCTGCCTGTTCCGCATCGGAGAGTCGGACGAGTTCGTCCAGGATGTCCAGCGATTGCCTCGTGAGTTCCGTCGACATAGGGCGAGTCTAGCACTGGAGCTGGACCAGCTGACCCCGGAGTCTATCGAGGCACATGGAAGACGGGTCGTGAAGGCCGGCTACTTGAGTAGCACGAACCGTCTCGTTCCGGAGAACTGCGGCGTTTCGAGAGCGTAGAAGTATACGCCGGAAGGCATCGCAAATCCGGTGTCGCTCAGGCCATCCCAGTCCGCCGTGTACCGACCGGCCGCCTGGTTCGTCCCGTCCAAGAGCGTTCTCACGGCTCGGCCACTCACGTCGTAGACGACGAGGTTCACGTCGGTGGATTGAGCCAGGTCGTACCGGATCGCCGTCCCGACCGGGGAGGGGTTGGGACGCACAGGGTGCAGTGCGAACAGGAGCGGAATGTCCGAGGGGTCGCCGACATCGCTCGATTCGACCTGCTCCAGGACGACGTCCGTCGCGCTGTAGAGGGCGGTCGCGCCCTCGACCAGATCGAACTCCCCGGAACGGTTCGCAAACGTCATCACCTGGAACTGATCCGTCGGTTGGGGAACGAATCCACCCACGAGGGACGATACGAGCGATCCACCCAGCGAAGCGCCTCCGGTGACGACAACCCGGTCATACTGTTCGGGCGACGTTCCCCCCATCTCGACCTCGAGAGAGCCCATGGCGTTCTGGACGAAGTCTCCGTCGATCGTCAAGGTCCCGGGCTGACCCGCGTCGCCCGGTCGGATCGAGCCGCCATTCTCGACCGTTCCAGCTGTGACCATCCCGCTTCCCACGAGGTGGGAGCCTGAGCCGACGCTGAGGTAGGAGTTCGGAGAGTTGGCGTAGAGGAAGTGCCCCGAGGGCCCCAACAGCTCGATCGTACCGCTGCCCCAGAAGAAGGTTGCGCCCGAGAGAACCTCGAGGGTTTCCGTTCGAAGGGCGGCGCTCGCGCCTTGCAGAAAGAGGTCGCCGCTCTCGGTCCGGAGTGACCGTGCGGTGAGGGAGCCTCCGGTGATCGCCAGCACGGCAGAGCCGGCGTTGGGGGCGCGCACCACGATCTCGTCGGCTTCTGCGCCCGCTTGGTCGATCGTTACGAGGCCGCTGAGTAGGATGTCACTATCCTGATCAGGGATACCGGGTGGGTCCCAGCTCTCCGGAGTGAACCAGCTCGTCGAGCCGCCTCCGACGAACCGCTTGAGGTGGACGTCCTCCACGATGAGGTTGCAGGAGTCGCCGATCGTCTCCTGGCGAAGCTGTAGCCCAAAGGAGTCGACGACGTCGAACGCACCCGTGATCGTCGCGGCCTTGAGCACGGTAAACGTGTCGCCCACCGCCGGAATGAACCCGGACGGGTCGATGAGCCGGAAGTCGAGACGGCCTCCGAGTTCTGCGCCCTCGCTCACGTTCACGAAATCGTAGCCGGTGCCCCTGCCGTACCCGCCGACTTCGCAGACGTAGGAAGCGCTCTCGTCGTTCTGGATGTAGATCCCGAGAATGTCGAGCGTCCCGGGTGACGATCCGGGACGCAGCTCTCCAGCGTTCGTGAGCGTCGATCCGAAGCCCCCTCCGGCCGCGCCGTTTCCGTTGAGGTCTCCACCGTCGATGTCGATGGTCACGGCGTTCAGGAGTCCGCCGCCTTCGATTCGGGTCGTGCCTCCGAACTGCCGGAAGAGGTCGGTAGCGCCGTCGACCGTCCAGGTCGTTCCGGATCCAACGGAGATGGTGCCGTAGTTGTCGAAGTCGGGAGTGACGAGTTCGACATCGTTCGCGACGAACGAGCCGGTGTTCTCCTCGAAGCTGGTGAGGGCGGTGCCGCCGCCCGGGGCCACGATGGCAGCCGTGGATCCGTCCAGCGTCACGTCCGCGAAGTTCTTCTGGATATCCGCGCCCGAGAACTCCAGCGTGTCGGCGATGATGAAGGTACCAAAGTCGAGGCTGTGGGCACCGGGCGTGAAGTTGTTGAGGTCGCCCGCTATGTTCAGCCTCCCTCCCAGGACTTCCAGAGTTCCGTGCGACCCGAAATCGACCTCGATCGTCGTCGATGCGGCAGACGTCTTGGACAGAATCCCGTCGTTGTCGAGCAGCGGCGCGCCACCGACGCCGCCGGTGACCCACTCGATGTCCCCACTACCGATGATGTCCAAAAGCCCGCCATTGTCGTTGGAGAGCCTCGTTCCCGCCTCCATGCGGATCGGTCCGTCGCCATCCCATGTCGCGGGTCCGGCGTTCTCGAGAGCGTGCCCGATCCGCAGCTCCTTGGGGTCGCTGCCGTCGATACTGAGGCCGCCCCCCGCCGTGGTCGTTCCCGGGCCCTGCAAGGTGCCGCCCGTCCAGAGCATCGGCCCCGAGACCTGCAGCGCTCCCGCGCAGGTGAGCTCGGCGCCCGCTTCGAGGATGAGAGAGTCGGAGAGCGAGCTATCCATGTCGATCTCGAGCGTGCCGCCGGTCAGCCGGAGATTCTCGAACCCGTTGAGGCTGTAGATCGACGTGGTTCCGGAGCTGAAGACGACCTCCGAGGTCTCCTCTACGTCGGCAATGAGCACCGTGTCACCGAGGACGGGGGTCCGTGCCAGGTTCCAATTGTCCGGGTCGTGCCACGACACGGCGTCACCTAGTCCGTTCCACATGATGCTCGAGGAGAGGTCCGGGTCGACGCTCGAGAAGTAGTACGCTTTGCCTTCCTGGTAGTTGGGGTTCGAGAACCCGTGCGAGCCGAGAAGGATTCCGGAGGCGCCGAGGCCTAGGACGTCGCCTGACGGACCCACGGACGCACCGAATCTTGCGTCTACTTGCTCGCCCTCTGCCGTTGCAAACGGAGTACCTGAGACGCCATCGGGTCCGCCCTCGTAGACGAAGACCTTCCCGCCGTCGACATAGGTGCCGTCATAGCTCATTGCGTCGACGGCGATGTCGTCGTATCCGTTCCCCGTTACGTCTCCGACTCCGGCGACAAAGCGGCCATATGCGGCGCCTTCCTGGTACCCCTGTCCAACCCAGGAGAACACCTGGTATGGCAGTCCAGTGCTTGATCCCGAGACGACGATGGCGATTCCCTCGCCTACAGTCGGAAGGCCGACCCCCGGCATTCCGATGATGATGTCGTCGTACCCGTCCCCGTCGACATCACCCGCGGGCGCGACTGAGTAGCCGCAGTTTCCGCCCCCGTTGTTGATCCACCAGTACCAGTCCCAGCTCGTCGACACACCGGAGGGACCTCCGTAGTAGCAGAAGACACGACCGCTGTCCGCGCTCGTGTCATCGAACAGGGGCGCGCCGACGAGAACGTCGTCGTAGCCGTCGCCGTTCACGTCTCCCGCAGACGAAACGGCGAAGCCCATCTGGGCTCCTGCCTGGTCCGCCTGGAGGACCGTCGGGCTGCCGGTGACGCCGCTGGCGCTTCCGTACCAGACGAGGGCCCGTCCCTCGTTGAGCTCCGGGTAGTCAACGAAACGGGAGCCGACGATGATGTCGTCGAATCCGTCTCCGTTGAGGTCCCCCGCGCCGTCTACGGCCCAGCCGAACCACTCTCCCGTCTGGGACGCTTCCAAAACCCAGTCGGGGGTCGAGGAGAGACCGGCCGGAGACCCATGGAACACCTGCACTCGCCCCGCATCGACGCCGACGGTGTCGAGTTGCGGCGTTCCGATGATGACGTCGTCGTAGCCGTCGTTGTTGACATCGCCCGCGGCCGCGACGATTCCGGCCCGCGCGCCGGCTTGTCCTCCCAGAAGGGTCCAGTCGGGGGTGGCTCCGAGTCCCCCGGCCGTCCCGAGATAGAGGAATGCGGCCCCCTCAGACGTCTCGTTGAAGCTGTACCCGTTGGCGCCGATCAGGACATCGTCGAAGCCATCACCGTTTACGTCCCCAACCGAGGCGACGCTGATGCCGAGGTAGGCGTTCGCTGTGCCCCCCTCGACGGTCCACTCCGGCGAATCGAAGAGTCCGGCTCCGCCGATACCGGCGCCTGCGCCGAGCGAGCCAACCTGAGTAGCGCCGGAAAGCGTGGCTGCGGTTCCGATGGTTACACCTGGAGTCCCTGGGTTGGCGGAGGCGGGGGCGCAACGGATGAACAGCACCGTTCCGATAGCGGCTGCCGTGGTGAGTAGGCGGATCGCGGGGGGCTGAGCTCCATGCGTGGAACGACGACCCAGCGAAGCCGAAACGTGAGATGTCATTATCAGGGCCCCTTGAAAGCGCGGCCGGTTCGTTGCGAACCGGACTTCCGGCGATTGGCGGTTGATTCGAGTTTACCGTGTAGCGCCGAACCCTCACACATCGGATCCGCCGTGCCCGGGAATGAGAAACGGGTCGAAGCCGGGACGACCGAGACCCAATGCCCCTTTGGAAGCCGCTCCCCTCATGGAGAATGCGTATGAGATGAGTGAATCCGGCAACACGGGAACCCCAATGTTTGGAGCTCGGGCGCAATGGTACATATTGCAATAGCTTGCCGTAGTAGGTTCGCGGGCGAATCTTCTGTCCTCCTCGTGTTTCCGCTAGACTGTGAAGGCAAAATTCGAGTACGACTGCGAACCGCTGTGGTGGTGGCAGAAGATCCGAGGACTCCGAAGGAGAAGCCCAGCCAGCGGTTACGGCGGCGCCAACCTCATGAGCGAAGAGCAGACGCAACAGCCCGGTCCGAAGGAGTCGTTCAGCGACCACTACGAGACGCTTCGCCGGATCGCGACCGAGTACATGCGGCGAGAAGGCGATCCGCAGACGCTCCAGGCCACGGAACTCCTTCATGAGGCATTTCTCCGCTTGTCCAGGTCGGGGGGCACGCCGTGGTCGGATGAGACCCACTTCCGTGCGATTGTCGCGCGCGTCATGCGACAGGTTCTCGTCGACCGCGCTCGGGCCCGAAAGACGGCGAAGCGTGGGCACTTGAAGCTGACCCTCGGTGTGGTGGACGGGGCCGTAGAGCCGGAGCTGACCCTCGACCTCATCGCCCTGGACACAGCCATCGAGAAGGTCGCGGCGATCGATTCTCGGGTCGCTCGGATGATCGAACTCCGATTCTTCGGCGGATTCCGTGTCGTCGAGTTGGCGCGGGAGTTCGGGATCTCCGAACGGGACGCCCGACGGGAGTGGGAGTGGGCACGAGCGGTGCTACGCGAGCAGCTCCAGAATCCGGAGTGATGGTTTGGATCCCGGTCTCTACCACCGCGCGCGCGAGCTGTTCCTGGAAGTCCTCGATCTAGTGCCCGACGATCGAGTCGAGCGGATCCGCGTCCAGTGCGCGGGCGAGCCGGCTCTCCAAGCCCTCGTACTTTCGCTGCTCGCGGGCCATGAGGCTGGTGGCGACAGTATCGAGGGTGGGCTTCTCGCCCGCGCCCTCGAGCCCGAGTTCCGGTCCTTTCCGCTCCCCAAACGCGTGGGCCGATTCGAACTCGGCGCGGAGATCGGGCGCGGCGGTATGGGCGTCGTGTTCCGAGCCGAGGATCCTGCACGTGGCGAGGAGGTAGCGGTCAAACTTCTCCGTCCGGAGCTCGTGTCCGACACGACGCTCCGCCGGTTCGAGCGGGAAGCTGCGGCACTCTCCCAGCTCGAGCATTCCGGAATCGTACGGCACATAGAGGTCGGCACCTACGCGTCGGGAGACATGGACGTTCCGTACCTCGCGATGGAGTGGGTCGATGGCATGTCGATTCTCGCGCATGCCGCCAGCACGAGGCTCACGGCAGCACTGCGGCTCACCCTCCTCGTCGAAGTGGCCGAAGCGATGACGTTCGCCCATTCACGCGGCTTCGTTCACCGAGACCTCAAACCCGCGAACATCCTGATCGACTCCTCCGGACAGCCACGTGTGCTCGACTTCGGGATCGCGTCCGATCTCGGGGTCGATACGACCAGGCTCACGTCCACGGGCCAAGTCATGGGGACCGTCTCCTACATGAGCCCGGAACAGGCCGCGGGAAAGGCGTCGGCCGTCGATGGGCGGACCGACGTCTGGGCCCTCGCAAAGATAGGGTTCGAACTCCTGGCGGAAGCGCCGCCCTTCGATGTGCCGGCGACATCGATGGGGGATGCATTCGCCGCCGTCTTGTCTGCGCGCCCGTCTCTTCTGGGAGACGTGGCGGCTCAGTATCGAGGGACGCCGATCGAGCGAGTCTTGCGCCGTGCGCTGGAGCCGGCCCGGGAGGATCGCTATGCCTCCATGTCCGACTTCCTCTACGACCTGAAGCTCGCGCAGGTCGGGATGGCACCGGAGATCGCAGGCCGAGGGAGGGCCTCGCGTGCGCTACGAAGGCTGCGGCGGTCCCGCACCCGCCTCGCTCTCGTCGGCGTGGCTCTCGCTCTCATCGTGGTGGCCGTCGTCCAGGGCGTGGGGATGCTGCAACGGTCCAGAGCCGAAGTACGGGACATCGATGCTCGCTACGAGGCGCTCTACCAAGTGGTCGATGAAGCTGAACAGCTCTTCGCAGAGGGGGGCCGGTCAGAGGACCGTGTCACGGCGGCGATCGCGAAGTTCGAGGAAGCGAAGGACCTGCTCCGATTCCTGCCGGAACGCCCGGAGCGTCAGGTGCTCTTCCGTCTCGTGTTCTTCCGTCTCGGTACCACCCACATGGTGCGCGCCGGTCGGAACCACTCCTATGACGATCTGCTCGCCGCGTCGCAAGCACTCGAGTGGTGCCTGGCCGTAGCTCCGTCTCCCGAGGGATTCGCGGCCGTTGCGGCGCTGGACTCGACGCACACCTGGCGCCAAGCTGCGATCGATGAGTCTCCCATTCCTCTCTTCGCGACGGCATCGGGCGTGTACCGAGATCTGGCCCGGTACCGGACCCCGCGAGCGTACCTGTCACGCGCAAAGGAACTCGATCTGCTCGGCTTCCATGCCTTGGCGGAGTTCAACGGATGGACCTTTCGTGACCCGCTCTCACTGCCGGGACGGGGACTCCAGTTCCTGCTCCTGCACAGCCAGGCGCGGAATCTGCTCATGGAGGCGGACCTGACGGGGGATGCGTCCTTCGTAGACGAAGCTCTGCTCTACCTTCGCAAGGCCGCGATCACGGTTGGCGACGCCCCGTCTCCTCGGGGCTCGATTCTCGCATCGATCGGAGATGCGTATGCGCTCCGTGGTCGGCTGACCCAGAGTGCAGCCGACTTCGACTCCGCAGAGGTTCGCCGGATCGAAGTACTGGGCCTGGCTCCGGAGAGTCGAAGTCGAGTCTTGCACGGTTGGCGGTGTCTCGCCGCAGCGGAAGGTCGTCTCGACCGAGCAGAGACGTTGAACGCCGCACTGGTGGAACCGGTCGAAGTGGGCCGGTGGGTCGAGAAGGCCGGCCAGATCGTCGCCGCCGATGCCGACAGTGTCGGCCTCTCGGAAGTGGCTGTCGTTCGCGCCAAGCTCGTACGAGTGACATGGAGTTCGTGTTCAGAGTTGGAGCTCGCGGCCGATCTGCTTAGCGGGGCGCAGACTCCACTTCGGTCGGCTGGGCTCTCTCTCGCGTCTGCGCGGGTCGCATTCGAAGAGGCTAAGACACTTGCAATGCTCGCCAGCTGCCCCACGGATCCCACGTCGCGCGCTGCGGCCGGCGTTGAAGCCCGGATCCGGATTAGGGAAGTGCTCGAGTCGGTGCATCCCGATGACTGGCCCCGATTGCATCGGGAGGCATACAGCGTACTCGCTGAGCTCGAGTGACCCCGGTCTGGCGATCGCAAGTCCCGGTAGTGCGGGGGGCGATCGTCTGACCAGCCCATATGCTATGCTCGGTTGCGCCGACCGGGAGGTGTGTACAGGATCCGACAGATGGGAGTGGGGACCATGGAATCCAAGATTCGGGACCGTTCCTTTCGTTCTCAGTCGTTCTCCCTCGGTTCGCTTCCTTTCGTCGCCGACCGTTCCTCGCGACCAGTGGAGCCATCGATCCTGGTGCACACCTCGCTTCTGATGCTCACCGGTGTCTTGCTGGTTCTCATCGCCTCTGCACCCGCTCGGTCTGCCTCCCCACCTGCGACCGGCGCTTGCTGCCTTCCAGGCGACACCTGCCTCCTCTTGGGAGACTTCGAGTGCGACGCTCAGGGAGGTGAGTTTGCCGGAGAGGGGACGACCTGCGATCCGACACCCTGCTTCGGAGCGTGCTGTGTCCCCACCGGCGGATGTGAGATGTACTCCGAGTTGGAGTGCTTCTCTCAGGAAGGCGAGTTCTCCGGGTACTTGGAGGATTGCGTTCCGGAGCTTTGCCCCGAGGGTGGCCTGTGCTGCGTCCCAGAGGGGTGCTGGTGGCTCACCTACGATGCGTGCCGAGACGTGGACGGCGAGCCCTTGGGAGTAGAGGGTGCTTGTCAGTGGTGCCGGGGCGCCTGTTGTCTCGCTGACGGCACGTGTCTCGAGCTCTTCGAGGCGGATTGTGACGCGGCTGGCGGTGCGTTCGAGGGCATCCTCACCGACTGCGGACCGGAGTCTTGTGCGTCGGCAGACGTGCATGAACCCTCCGCGCGCGTCGCCCCGACACTCTCTATCTTCCCCAACCCGGCCAGCTCGGAAGTGACCTTCATGATCTCGTCTCAGAGTTCGCGGCGGGGACGGTTGCGGCTCGTCGACACCTCTGGGCGGATCGCCTGGTCGTGCACGGTTGACGCTGGACCGGGGGTACAGGAGATCACGACTCCCGTCGGGAACGATTCGGGTTCGCCTGTGCCGGCCGGTGTCTACTACGTGCTCGTCTCGCTCGGGGATGCCCAGGTCGCCGGGCGATTCGTCGTCAGCCGCTGATCGCCCCCCTCGGACGGCGCCGGATAGCGCTCGTCCGGATTCCACCCCGCGCCTCTACCGAACGACGACCCGTGGAATGGCCGGGGGAAGTCGGCTCACGAACTCGTTGTTGAGTACGTTCGTGAACTCCGAGAACGATCGGATGCTGATCGTGTTGTTCTTCTGCTTGCCGACCAGGACGAGTTCGTCGCCGGGGACGGGGTCGTCTCCTTCGATCCGAAGTTCCGCATCGTTGACGCGTTGAAAGAATCGCTGCACGGCTTCTCTCGAGTCGACTTCCTCGAACACGCCGACGCGGATGCCGCTCAGCTGGGCCTTGCGCTTCATCATCGCCTTGTCTCGGAAGAGAAGCGAGCGGTTGAAGGCGCGGGGGTCGCCCGAGAAGCGGGAGTTGAGTGCCCCTGCCCACTCGACGCACTCCTCGTAGAGAGGAATGGCTAGACGAGCGCCCATTCCTTGGAGCTGTGTGAAGAGGTCCGTGGAGTTCTCATTCCTCTTGTCGAAGCGCCAGGTGACGGTGCGGATCCCGTCGGCTTCTAGCCCTGTTTCGAATCCAGGAGGGACGACGGCGATGGAGTCGAGGCCTAGAGCCTCCGCTGCTTCGAATGCCTGGACGCTGTATCCGAGGAGTGCGACCGGACCCGACCGCGAGGAGACGCGGACTTGGGGCCGGGGTTCGTGGTCGTTTTGGGTCATGGGGATCTCCTTTCCTCGAGGTTGATGGAGCAATTCGCGTGCCGGCTCCAGGAGGGGAGAGTGAGACATGGATGACCCAAGGCGCCGGATCCTCTGGCGAAGAGGCGCCTAACGATGGGTCAGTGTTGTCCCATCGTTAGGCGCTAGGTGCGTTTCTGGAGCGCGGTCGTGTGGTCAATGAAGAGCCAATGCGGATGGCGACTCGGTCCAGGACTCGGTCTACGAGTCACTCTCTCCAGTCGACCTCCTGCGCTTCACAGAGGACGGAGTCCAGATCGTTGAATCGGACTCCCGTCGGTTCGAGGGGGAGCGCGAGATCGAAGCTCGAGTCGGCGCCTTGGACGTGGAGTCTCACCCGCGCATAGCGACCCTCGTCGAACTCGATTCGGATCGGAACGTACATCCGGAACTGTTCCGGCACGTTCTTCTGATGGACCTGGACACCGAGGCGCGGCCCGTCTTCCGACTCGGTGATCCGGAATGCGTACTCGTACTTCGGAATCGCACTGCCTCGAACCCACTGATCGAAGAACCAACCCATCTCCATCCCCGTATGGGCTTCTACGATGCGCTGGAAGTCCGCTGTGCTCGCCTGTCGGCCACGGTAGGTCGAGTAGAAATCCTGCATCATCGCGACGAACGCGTCCTCGCTCATCGTGTCCAGGTCGACCAGCAAGTTTCTCAGCATGTGGAGGACCCAGCCCCCCTTGCGGTAGATGATGAGATCGTAGTCGCCTCGGGTGGTGCTGCTGGTCGTACGGTAACCGAGTACGATGGGACCAGCTTCTTGACCTTTGCCGAAGACAGACTTCCGATTGTCGAGGATACGCTTGCGCCAGTCGCTGAGGATCTCGAAGAAGGTGTCGTTGTCCTCCAGGATCACTTGGGTGAACCACAATCCGGAGTAGTCTGCGAATCCTTCGGAGAGCCACTGATCGTGGTAGGTCTCGAAGTCGACACCGATACCCCACCATTGATGGGCGACCTCGTGCGCGCGGAACTGCTCGGGGGTTCCGACTTGATCGAAGTCGTGGAACGTCAGGGCGGACAGGTGGACCAGGCCCGGGAAGGCCTCCCCGTGGCGCCCGAGTATCTCCGTGACGTAGAGGTGCTGCACCGGGCAGGGACCGTAGACGTGCTGGTAGAAGCGGAGCGCTTCCAGGACGTCGCGCCCGACGATCTCGTCCATGTTCGTTGCCCCTGCATAGGGTCTCCAGCTCTGGACGGTGTTGGCGATGCTTCGACGGTGGCCGCTCATGTTCATGTGGACCGTTACGATCGGGGCGTCGTCCTCCGCGAGATCGAGTTCCTCGAAGATACCGATGTTGAACGACGCGTTTCGGATCGGCTCCTCGACGCGCCAGACCGAGGTGTGCGTGCGATCTCGAACCTCTTCCGACGCGAGGCGCCCCACGGACGAGAGAGTGAGGTGCTCAGGGACCCTGTAGGTGAGGTCGTACGTGGAGTACTCGCGACCCTCGATCCGTGGGTACCAACGGTTCGACGAACGAAGTGCGTACCATCCTTCCCGCTTCTCGACCAAGGGACCTTGGTACTCGACGACGACTGTTCGGGATTCGCCCGCCGACAAGGTCGGATCGGCTCGGAGCCAGAGATGGGAGCTGTCCTCGGCCCGGAAGAACCACTCCGCTTCGTCCTCGTCGCGCGTACCGGGCGAGTCTGACGACGGCTCGATCCAGCGCACCGAGGTGACCTCCAGCATCGAGGCCAACCGGAGCGGGAGCCAGCTCAGAGAGTCCACCGTCGACTCGACCGTCATCTCGACCGCCGCCTGGGCGTTCATGCCGCCCTCCAGCGTCAGGTCTATCCCGTAGTGAGGGACACGAATGCGCGGAGGATCCTCGGATCCGCCCTGTGCCTTGCGCGCCAGGTCGGACATGTAGTCGAACTGGGTGACGACCTCCGTGAGCTTGTCGTAGTAGACCTTGGCCTTGCGGAGGAAGCGAACCTCCTCCTCTTCGTACGGATCGATCTCGAAGAAGACTGGGTCCTCGTACTGGCGCTCCATGACGGAGAAAAAGTAGGGGTGGACCACCCCATCGAGGAGCGAGCGTGCGAACCCGGCACGGATCTCCTTCGTTTCCTTCCGGAGCAGATACTCCTTGGCCCCCTCGAGAGTCCGCTTGGTCGCGTTGTCGACCTTCCCCGGACCGAATTGGAGACGCGACTCGAGTTCCCGTTCCGTGCCGTCCGCGAAGAAGAACACAATCGATTCGAGATCGACCTCGAAGGGAGACTCCTTCATCACGCGGGCGAGATGCTCGGACTCGATACGGGTGGGCGGCGTCAGGGAAAGGTGGGCCTCACCGACGAACACGGCCCCTGCCACGCGTCCTTCGACCGGTGCGAGCAGTGCGAGCGTCCCCGGGCCCAAGGTGAGGATCGCCGCTTCTCGCTGCAACGAGAGGTACTCGACGTCGGCGACACGTTCTGAGTCGATCTCGACGCGATCGAGTGCGTCGTAGAGATCTTCATAGGAGTCGAGAGGAAGGTATCGCTCCGCAGCAGTGTCGTCCGAGAAGGCACCCAGGATCAGAGGGAGTACGAGAACGAAGCCTGCGATGAATCCGCGCATCCTGGCCTCCATGCGGCGCTGCCCCCGGAGTCAGGTCGACAGGGGGCTGAAACTCGCAGGGAGGAGCATAGCACGTCGTCATGACACGCGGGTCGGATCAGCGGACACGGAGCATCCGTCCACTCTCGACGTGCGTTCCGGCTTGGAGCACGTAGCGGTACGCTCCGCTCGGGAGTCCCGATCCGTCCAGCGTGATCTCGTGCATACCGGGTGGCATCGAGGCGAACTGCCGGAGTGCGACCCGCCGACCCGCGACGTCGATGACGGCGAGGCGAACATCCGAAGCTTCCTGCAGCCTGAAGCGGACCTGGGTGCTCTCCGTGAACGGGTTCGGCGAGTTGCCGAGAAGCATCCGATTGGACGTGACTGCGTCGCCAAGTCCGTCGGTTCCATCGTCCAATACGTCCGAAGGGGCGAGGTCGTTGCGGATGAGATAGACGCCGTCCATCCCGTCTGCCACGTAGGCCACCGGACCCACGGCGTCCATCCCTCGAGCGAAGTAGCCGGTGTCGTAGGAGCCGACCACGACCGGAGCGTCCGGATCGTGTACGTCGACCACCTTGATGCCCTGAGCGTCGCCGGCCATGTACGCATAGCCGTCGGCGACGGCGACGTCGAGGCAAACTCCCCCTACGGCGCTCCGGAGAAACGGGTTCGATGGGTTCGACACGTCGATGATCTTGAGCCCCGGGTTGTCAGCGAGGTACGCGATGCCTCCCTCCACGACCACCTTGATCGCACCTCCCGGAGTGTCCAGCGTTCCGACGGTCACGGGGTTGCCCGGGTCCGAGATGTCGAGGATCCGGAGACCGCAGTCTTCTTCGGCGGCGAACACGAGGCTGCCCTGGATGTCGACTCCCTGCACGTAGGCGGGCTCTGTCGAGGCGCCGCACGGCAGGTTGGAGTCGAACTGGGCCCGCAGGACCGGTGCAGCTGGGTCGCTGACGTCGATGACTCCGGTGCCGATGTTTCCGTTCGCGACGACGGCGATGTTTCCTTCGACTGCGACGTCGTACATCCAGTCCGCGTTCGTGAGATGGCCCGTCTCGAAAGGGGCAGATGGGTTGGTGATGTCGATGACGCGCAGTCCGGACAGGCCATCGGCGACGAAGGCGTGGGTTTCGTCCATGTCTACGGCGAAGGAGACCCACGGTGTGTCGACGCTTCCGATCTCAGTAGGACCTCCCGGGGCCCCCCAGTCGACGATTCGCACTCCCCGGTTCCCGTTGGCGATGAAAGCGTGGTTGTCCTGCACCTCAACTCCGTAGGAGAAGCCACGTGCGTCGATCAAGCCGATCTCCGCCGGCATGGAAGGCGTCGAGAGATCGAAGATCCGCAATCCCTCGATGCTGTCGGCGAGGTAGAGGCGATCGCCTTCGATCTTCACGTTGTAGTAGATGTCTCCGAAGTGGATGCCGGAGACGCCTCCGACCTGGGTTGGATGCGCCGGATCAGAAACGTCGAAGATCGCGACTCCGTAGCCGTCGGCGGAGTAGAGCAGGTTCCCTTCGAGCGCGAGGTCGAAGGAGATGCCGGCCGTGAGAAAACTCAGCTGGGTCGGGTTGGATGGGTCAGAGACGTCCACGATGAACAGCCCTTGCCAGTCGCCGACATATGCTATTCCGTCCCGAACTACGGTGGCTTCGGGTAGTCCGAGCGGGAAGAACAGAAGCTCGCCAGTCAGGAACGGCGATGTCGGATTGGATACGTCGTAGATCCGAAGTCCACCGAACAAGTCCGAGACGTAGGCCAGGTTGTCCTGTGCCGTCACGTGTTGAGCGGAGTTCGGCGTGTCGAATCGACTCAGCTCGGAAGGGTTCCCTGGATCGGTGACGTCGATGAGGCGTACGCCCACGCCGTCGACGATGAAGACGATGCTCCCACTCTTTGCCAGGTCGACGATGACGTTGGCGTTCGGAAGAGAGCTCAGGGCGAACGGCGCGGAAGGGTCGCCAACGTCGAGGATGAAGAGGCCGGAGTAGGCCGTGGCGACGTAGGCGACATCGCCGTCGACCACGACGTCGAAGACCGCGGACGGGAACTCGTACTCGGCCAGGATCGTCGGGGAGGACGCATCCGTTACGTCGGCGATCCGGAGGATGGCGCCGGCGCCAGAGTAGGCGAGGAATCCGTCGAGGGCGACGGTCGAGGCTGGGCCGATGGCCCAGCGGTCCAATAGAGTCGTGTTGTCACTCTTGGCCGAACTGGGGTGCATCATCAGCACCCCGAAAGTGGCTACTGCAATCCCGAACATGCGGATGGAACGCACGGTCAAACCTCCCCCGGATGAGGCTCTTGGGTGAACGCGGCCAGCTGACTCATCTGATCGCAATCGATACACGACGACCGGATGCTCGACGAACGGCATGCTCACGAGGCAATCCGCCACGCTGCGAATGAACTGGGCGCGCGCCAGTGCATTCGGAGAAGCCGCCGACGTGTAGTCGCTCCGGACCGCCCACTGATACCTTCCCTGACACCCTGGCCGTGTCGCCAACTGTGCAAGCCACGGACCTCGACTGGGGGGAAACCCCCACCTGCTCAGGGATCTCCGTCATTTCTTCAAGAAGGCCCCAGCCAGTCGAAACCCGCATTGACTCCCCGAAGACACTCGCCGCCCTCTGCCTTGGACGGCCTTAACCAGTTGGAAGCCTACTCGCGAGGTGAACTCATGAAGGTCACGACCGTCGTTCTCAGCGCCGCGCGACACTTGCCGGTCTGGCTTGCTTGCCGTCCCAGCCAGCCGCCTTGATACGTGATAACGCCAAGGAATCGGCGGAGCTCATCTCGGCACTTCGTTGCCGGACGAGGCGTCGTCGCGCAGCATCAAGCAAAGATCAATGATCCCAACGTGGGCGACAAGGGCTTCACGCCTGAGTACGTCGACGGACTCATTCGAAGGCCTTCGAGGAATCCCCATGGCACCCTGATAGACCTGTCGAGCCTGTTGAGGTCCGCACGAACCTACTTCGCCTCCTCGACGCGTCGCAAGCAAAGCCGTTCGCAACAACCAGGACAGAATCAACGCCCAGGTGTTGCGTGTTCAGCGGTTCATCCTACCGTCTACGGGCGTATCACGGGGAACATCCTCAAAGGAAGACCGGTACCGAACCGAGCGAGACCGCATTCAAGTTCCGCACGCTTCATAACGAACCGGATGCGTTCGAGCCGAAGGTCCTGCTGAGTTCCAGACCGCTGGCGACGGACGGGTACGGCGAGGTGTCCGCAGGGTACTTTCACTGATACTTTCTGCGACCGATCTACATCAAGGAAGCCTGCCCCAGCTGCCACGGAGAGCCAAAGGGCGAACTCGGATATCAAGCCGGCGTTGGGTAGCAAGGGTACCAGGTTGCCGGCGATCTGCGTGGCGCGACTGAAGCGTGAGCGTTCCGGTTTCGAGGATTCGCCTATGCGCATTGACCGATCGCGCATGGGGCTGAGCGTCAAGTTCAGCCCCTGCGCCTCGTGTTGCTCCTATCCTCGCCAAAGCTCGTGGGTTTCCAGACGAAGCCGCACGAGAGACATGGAACGGCGATTGCTGCCAAAGGGCAGGACTCTTGCTGATCTCCCTTGCGATCTCAGCAGCAGTCCAGCTGATCCTCAACTACGACCTGATGACTTCCAGTCGCGCGCGGCGGAGGTCGTGAAGGACGACGCGGTTTCACGCGACGTGCGAGAACACGGCGCGGACGGACGTCTCTGTGAAGTCCGAGGAAACCGAGGCGAGATGCGGGAGTTCGTGGCTCATCTGCCAAGGTGGGCGATCCGCTTGGCGTCGTCCGTCGGGATCATCCGGCTCCTGAAGCGCGGCTCGTAGTCCGCGATCCGGTCCATCGTGCTCTCTCGGGCGTAGCCGCTCGTGCTCGGCGCCACCCTCATCGTGATGCTACGCAGGCTGGTCATCGTGCCGCCACGCCGCGCCTGTGGGGTTCCTCGATCGCTGGCCGGAGGAGATCTCACAACGACGCCGACGGCAAACGGAGGGGGATGAGCTCGCGGACCTGGATCCGAACGATCGCCCGGTGGCGCATCAACTCCACGACCATGTCGAGCGACCTTCGTGCGATTCCGGACCGACTCGGTCAGACATCCGGCTCAGATGCACCGCCGCGTAAATTGAGGTGATCGACGAATGCGCACTGGCAGCAGACGCAGACGGACCAGGTCGCCGGCAGTGCTGTGGCGGAGATGGCGGCCACGGCCCACCAGGTGGCTGACAATGCTCGGACGCCGCGCGTCAGCAGCCGAGAGTGCGGGACGCTTCTGACCTGACAGGGGCGAAGTCGACCGAGACCATCGAGTCCGTAATCTCTGCTCGCTGGGCTGCAGGGCGACGGAAACCATCGATCGTGTCTCCCCACGACTCGCTTTACCGGCGGTGTGCTCGACGTGATCTCAAGCGATTGCCGAGCAACGAATCTTTCGCCCCTCAACGCGGCCATCGAGGCCGCTCGGGCGGGGTGTGACCAGCGACGCGGGTTTGCCGTGGTAGCTGACGAGGTGCGAACGCTCGCGAAGAGCACCCAGGATTCGACCCGGCAGATCGAGTCGATGATCCAGAACCCAGGAGGGTGCCAGGGTCAGTGTGGGAAGCCATGCGCAGCAGGGCTTCGCGGTAAAGGGCAGAGGTCGGCGTCGAGAACGCGCGCTCAGCGGGAGTCGCCTCGAGTCAGATTGCGGAGAAAGCCCTGCTCAGGTCAGGAGCGGGCGGGTGTCATCGCCAGCGTGGTTAGGGAACAGAGCACGACCACCGTGCATCTCAACGAGAACCTAGTCACGATTGCCGAGATCGCGAGCCAGTCCACCTCCGGCGCGGAGCAGATCTCGAACGCCGCCACTGAGCTGAACGAGCTCGTCGGAGAGCTCCAGGCCGCTGTCGGGAACTTCCGGATCTAGACTCGATCAGGGGCGTGGCCCCTCGTGCGCGCCTCGCGTGTGGTAGTCTTCCCCGAACTGCTGGCTTTCGGCGCCAACCTCAGGGGATTCCACACGCGTGCGTCTCGAAACTCTGGAGATACTTCGGTGTCCGTCCTGTCGCGGCTCGCTCGAAGTCGCGACCCGTCGTGCCGTCAGCTCGAGTGGTCGGGTCCGGGAAGGCCTGCTCGGCTGCGCGTCCTGCCAGGCGACCTATCCGATTCTCGGATGGGTGCCGCGCATGATGATCGAGCCCGGCCTGACCGAACAGGAGCGGGCATTGGCGGCCGAACTTCGGGGCGAGGTCGCGCGAGGCGGTGCCGCGGAGGCATCACCCACTCAGGTGGTCGACGAGGATTGGATCAGCGGTCAGGACTACCGGGCCCGGATCGAATCGTTGGTCCGTTCGAAGATCCTCTACACCGAGTTCTCGCCGAAGATGCGCGAGCGTGCCGAGCGCGACATCGAGTACCGGATCGAGCGCACGGACCAGAAGGACAAGTTCGTAAAGACGGCAGAGTCCTACCTCGAAGGGGCTCCTCGCTCCATCCTCGACGTCGGTGGGGGACAGGGAGGCGCCGTCACAGCCTTCCGTAAAGCATTTGCCGCAGAGCGCTCCGTCCTCCTCGACATCGACGACGAATGGGTCGAACTCGCGTGGCTCCGGGATCCAGAGACGGAAGTCATTCGCGGTGACGCCACGCACATGCCGTTTCGAGACGAGGGCTTCGACTTCCTCACACGCAGGCCACGCTCGAGCACATCCCGGAGTGGAAAGCCGGTGTCGCTGAAATGTCCCGTGTCTCCCGAGAGGGGCTCCTCTGCTACAACCCGAACGGCAGGTTCATCTACGACGTGCACGTCGCCGCACCTTTCGTGACCTGGTTGCCGAAGGAGCCTGCGGCGTACGTCGCTCTCGCCTATCACAAGCTCCGCCGGACCGGGCGGACGATGGAGTCGATCCGCGGCGAGCTCCAGGTGACACACTACTGGCCCCGCGCCAAGGTCGTCCGCGAGCTGAGGCGGCTGGGCTGCGAAGTCGACAACGCGTTCGGCGAGTTCATCCGACACTCCGTCGAGGATTCCTATCACATTTATGGTGGGCGCCTGATGCAGACGTTCCGTACCCGCCCGTGGACCCGGAAGGTGTTCACCAATACGGCGCTGCTGCTCGGGGCAGAACCGAACGTCTACCTCTTCTACCGATCCGCAGCGCGATCCACGGCGCGGAACGGAGTGCCGCACTCCTCCTAGAACGCCGTCGGGCATACCCGAGCTGGGTTGCCGTTCATGCGTGTCCCATCGGCGGATGGAAGTCCATCCTCGATGTTGACACCGAGGGCGGGCGAACCTACCGTTCCTGCTATAGCTACTCGCGACGGCCCCTCCGCCGCCCCCTCCGGAGTCACCTCTCTGGCCATCGCGTTTCCACGGGTTCAACGCCAAGGAGACGCATGCCATGAATCTTCTTTCTTCAAGCCGGACCTACTTGCCCGACGGGACCTCCGAGAGAGTCTTCCTGGGGGCGCTCTCGCTCCTTCTGCTCGGGATCGGCTGCGGCCTACCCGCAGACGAGACAGCCGGACCCACTGCGAGCCAACCTCTGGAAGCCGCAGCCTCGCAGATCGACGACGGAGTTCCGCGCGCGCGCCTCCTCCTTCCGTCCTTCTCGACGGGACCGCTCCCCACGGTCGGGCCTCGGATGTACTGCCGCTGGGACGCGTCTGACTGCTGGGCAATCTCGGGACGCACCCCAGGCCCCTGCGGCCTGGAGAGCATGCTCGTCGAGACGCTTCCCACCTACACGGACGAAGACGTCGGCGCACGAACTCTTCTACGCGACAACCTCCCACTGAGGAGGGAGAATGACCCCACCGCCTGGATTCCGCTGGGACCAGACGTTCGCGCTCCACGGTGGAGTTCCCGCGCGTCGGCATTTTGCCTTTGCTGCTCGCGCGCCGTGGGCCACGATGGGGCAGGGGTGAGGAAGAGTCGAAAGCGCGACCGGAACTACGAGTCGTTTCTCGTCACGTCCGAGTTCCCCAATCCGGAGCTGGGGGTCTGCTTCCCAGTGGCTACCACTACCGGTTCGAGGAGCCTGGAGACGTAGTAATACGAGCGTCGTCCTGGGCTCGACTGACCTGTCCTGGGTCGTCGACGCCTGCACTACGGGGCGCCTCCTGGGCTAACCCAGTATGCATTCGACATCGCGAACCCCGAGGATCACAGCATCTCGTATTCGGAACGGTAATGGTGGCTGGACGGATTGCCTGTCGACGGACCGATTCCCGATCCGCTTCGGGCCGGAGGATGCTGACCGAGTATGTGCTCTACGTGAGGGCATCGGACGGATTCGAGGACCTGAGTTCGAGATCCTCGCCACGATCCGGATCCAGGTTGCTCCGATCACGTTCGACCGGTTGCACTCATCGTGGACGATACGCGAGCGCCGGACGGAAGTACGAGCACGCATGCCTACGTGGACGAAGTCCTCGCCGCCAGGCTCCCGCGAGATCGGCCCGTCGACTACCACGTCTACGGAGACCTGAAGGCTACCCGCATCCCATCCCACCGAGCTTCTCACTACCAGGTGGTCCTCAAGTATACGAACCGCAACCTCAACCTGAGGAGGGCCTGAACTAAACCCAGAACGCACCTGGTGCGTACATGAGTGCGGGTGGCGTGTTCCTCATCGGAGGCCGCCCAGGCTCAGCTTGATGACTCTCCTACCCGGAGTTTCAGCTTCGAGTGCACGACTGGCGCGCACCGGTTCGGGACCGGTTCCACTACGAAGAAACCATCGTCGGTGTTCCGACTCGGCAGTTCAATGCTGCAGGAGGCATCCGATCATCGGCTGCACGTCGCCTTCGACCGGATACCCGTCTCTCGTGCTCGCCGACGAGTCCAAGTGGAATTCCGATGGTGGAAGATGGTGATGGTATCGCGGTGATCCGGCATCAGAAGGCGTGCTGCCAAAGAGCCGCTCCATATCCGGTCGAAGGCTTCGAGTTGCTCTACGCGCCCGGCACTGCTCGACTCTTCACTTTCTGCCAGTGGGGCCCAGTAGCGCCACGCCGTTACGAGGACGCGATGATTGCGCATCGGTACGAGTCGCCCTTCGGGCTGGGTGACTGGCGCCATCAGGGGCGTGCACGGTCGTGCCTGACTTCCAGCCGTGGTAGCTGAGTCGGACGGCGTCTCGGAAGCGTGCCGAAACGCGGACTGGTTGGTCGACGGCCTGCCGCCCCGGGGCGGTCCTGCTGGGCACCTCGGCAGATGGTGCGCGCGGCTCCGCTGATCGGTCTTGACTACCGGGCTTGCAGTCCGGTGGTTCGGCGACGGGCCGTGACTTCCGCCGAGCGGCCTGGTCCTGCGGAGCTCAATCCGCCGGAAGTAGGACGACTCTTGCGGAGGGTCGTCCCACGCCCGACTGAGCTGCACGAAAGCAGAGCCCGCGCCCAGGTCGTCGCCGTGGAACGGTTCACTGTGCGCCTGCCTTCCACTCCACCGGTCTACGAGCGGGCAAACCACTTTACCGCTCGCATCGTAGATGCCAAGATGTACTCCACCCCTGATCGTGCGACCGTAGGTCAGCTGGAAGCTGCTCCCGGAACGGATTCGGATAGGGCACGAAGGGTCAGAGCGGAGGCAACTCGGAGGTCTCTGACGCCCACTGCGCGACGGGATGACGTCGCCACTGAGGAAGGCACCGGTATGGAACCCGTTTCCGCCGATCTCGTAGGCGCTTCGGGACAGGCTTCCATCGGTGAACCGTCGTAGGCGTCAGCGGTTCCAACAGGAAGAGCGTGATGTCGACCTTCGTCATCGTGCACGCTTCCAGCCAGCGATCTCGATCGAGCTGCCGGGATCCATGACGACATCGAGGTCTGTGTGGTCGTGCCATGGGGATCTCCAGGAAGGTGGCCGCGCCGACGCCGTTTCGAAGCCGCCCGACTATAGGTCCAGGTGAAGTTCCGAGCATCTGACGCCAGTGTCCAAGAGGACGCTCTTCCAGTTCAGCCGTGATACGCCAGCCCTGGAGTCCGCGGCGACGAGTACGAGGGACAATTAGGCGATCCAGACTCCCGGTACGAAAGAGGCAGCCACTGACCTCCTTCGCGGAGAGTGTTTGCAGTGTTTCGCCTTCTTGAACCCCGCCATCCACTGGTGTGCCGATGCCCGACTCTGGAGATCCTGAGTCGTCGACGACGGGCTATTTGAAGCTGATGGAGTCTGCCTCGGAATGGAGCAGATGACGCGCTTCGGCTCAGTGATACGCGCCATACGAATGAATCTGGGCACGTGTTCGCCAGGCAGGAAACCTCCACGGTTCCACTTTGGGGACGACGACCTTAGGATCGCATGACACGCGTGAACACTATCAGGCGCGGGCCCGATCGGCTCGCCTGTGCCATCTCCGCAAAGCGATGTGATCGACCCGCTCGTCATCGACGCGGGTGCGATCGCGCAGTCGATCGTCGGCTATCTGATCGGGATGGTCTTTCACGACTCCGGAACCTCGAAGTCGGCGGCTATCCACTCGTCGGTGTCGGTCAGAAGCTGAGCCGGAGGAAGGCCTGGGTACTACTGCGGGCCAGTGGAGGAACTCTGCGTCCTCACCTGCCACGAAGCTCCTCTCCGTGCAGTCGACGGCGCACGGTCCTGTCGCCGTCGTCCAGGACGAACGATCCGAGTACGAGATCCCCTGCGACCGAGTCGTCCCCGCCACTGGCTACTTCTGAACGTCCCCGTCGCCTCGGCGTGGACGGTGGAGAGTCTCCCTCACGCCTGGCACTACCGACGAAGCTCATCGCCGCCAGCCGGTCGGTCGTGGTCGGGTGGGGGAACCTGCGGCAGAAGCCGCGCTCGAACTCTTCCTTTCATGCCGGCGCCATAGACGTTGGTGCACCGCGCGCCCTGAGGTAGCGGACTGTGAAGTACTGGTGCGCCTGACTCGCGAACTGGATCGCAAAGCTGGCGAGATCGACGCCTACATGGACACGACCGTCGAACGGTTCGTCCCGGAAGGCCTCGTGTTGAGAACGAGTGACAACGCTGACGGTAACCCTGTCGAACTCCACGCCGACCGTGTCTTCGTCCTCATCGGCTTCCTGCCGGACCAGGATCTCTACCGCCGGATCGGAATCGAGCTCCACCCCGAGACCGGCGTCCCGACGCTCGACCCGGACACGTTCGAGACGAACGTTCCCGGAGTCCACATGGTCGGGAGCATCACGCGCGGCTTCGCCCTCTCCGACGTCTTCATCGAGAATGGAAGGTTCGACGGAGAGAAGGTGTTCGGGGGAGGGCGCTGAGGATGGGGGAGCGGATGGAGTCACTCCGGATCTTCATCGATGCCGACGCCTGTCCGGTCAAGGACGAGGTCTACCGGGTCGCTGAGCGGTTCGATATCGAGGTGATCGTGGTGAGCAACTCCTACATGCGGACGCCGAGCAAGGGGCGGGTCACCGGTGTCGTCGTGGGGAGTGGAGCGGACATCGCGGACGACTGGATCGCCGAACACGCAGGCGATGGCGACATCGTCATCTCCGCGGACATCCCGCTCGCGTCTCGTTGCCTCGCGAAGGGCGCTGCCGTTCTCGGCCCGACGGGACGGCCCTTCACCGAGGACAACATCGGAGATGCGCTCGCGTCCCGCGAGCTCATGTCCCAGCTTCGGGATCTCGGCATGAACACGGGCGGACCGGCGCCGCTCCAGAAAGCGGATCGGTCCCGTTTTCTCCAGCAGCTCGATCAGCTGATCCAACGGATTCGGCGCGAAAAACAGTGACGCCAGCCCAACCGATGGCTGGACTGGCGCAATGCTGATCGGTGCGTTCGGAGCGTGTCGAGACTAGTGAGCCGTCTCCACAGTCACGTTCGCGTCTTCGATGATCGCGTCGTATGCGTATCCGGCGCCGAAGTCCTTGTCCGTCACGAGCATTCCACTCACGACGACGACATCGCCGACCTTTGCGGCGGCGTCGCTGGTCACGGTGAGATCGTGCGTGGACTTCGCTTTGTCGCCGGTGCCGTCCTGGATGTGGAGCCAGTTCTTGCCCATGATGCCGCCGTTGTACTTGACGACCTTTCCGCGGACGACAACCGGCTTCCCGGCGAGCGACGCCTTCTCTGCCCACACCTCGCCGATGGTTTGGCCGCCAGTGGCCTTCTGGATTCCCTCGAGGGAGAGGTCCGTCGTGGGAGCCATCGTGCGGGCCTTGGCATCCGGGTCCTGCTCGCCACCCATCATGCCGCCCATGTCCATCCCACTGTGCGGATCGCCCGAACCGCCACCCATTCCGTGGGGGTCGCCGCCGGCCATCCCGCTCGCGCCGCGGTCGAACGCCTGGACGAAGTAGAGGGTGTCGAAGGTCCGATCGAGAGACGTGCTCTTGAAGTCCTTCATCGGCATGGCGAGCGTGACACCCAGCTCTTCGCCGACGTCGACCTTGTTCTTCGGGCCGGCCGCCCAAACCGTCTCACCGCCCTTCTCGAGGCGGACGTACGTGTAGTCACTCGCATCGAACGTCTCGGCGACGGTGCCGACGAAGGTGCCGCCCCCGCCCATCGAGCCGGACCCCATGCCCCCGGAAGCCATTCCGTCTGAGACTGCCCCGTTCATCGGTTGGGCGGTCCCGCCCTGGCTCTGCCCGCCGTCCGAGCCGCCGGAGCAGCCGAACATCGCGGCCGAGAGGACCATGGTCATCGAAACGAGCAACGTCTTGTGGGAGGAGAGCATGTGCAGACCTTTCCCTTGGTTCGTGGAGCAGCTTCGCCGCTCCGAGACGCCTCACGACCGCCCGAAACCTCCGGCCGGTCAACGGATCGATTCCGGCCACTCGAGCCGTCGAGGGCGTCTCACTGCCTGATCGACTAAACGCTGCAACGATCGGGCTTCGGACCGTAGGTGCACAAGGACAAAAGCATACGCACTTTCCTGCCTTCGGGTAGGTGTCGTCCGCGCCAGCTGTCGGGCGGACGCGCTGCATGGCTCTGGGGGCTGATCGTGCCGACCGACGATGAGTGCCCATCGGAGCCAACGGGCCTACTTCCCTTGCTTCCGGCGCCCATAGATGGTGTTCTCCCTGGAAGACTCAGCTGGGCGGGAACCCGGGGCGTCGGGCCGCACGGGGCCGCAATCGCCGGGACGGGCGGGAATCACGAGGCCGTGGGTCGGCCGACCGAAGGCCGAGACGGGCCCTCCGCGCTCTGCACCTGGCGACAACGAAGGGAGACGACATGACGGTTGCCGATGGGATGAAGGTTTCGCTGGAGTACACGCTCCGGGATGGAGAGGGGCAGGTGCTCGACTCGAACGAGGGCGGCGATCCGCTCGTCTACACGCAGGGTTCGAAGCAGCTGATCCCGGCGGTGGAGCAGGCGGTGTCGGGGATGTCGGTTGGCGAGAGCTGTGAGATCGACGTTGCTCCCGAGGACGGCTACGGCGCCGTCAACCCGGATGCCTTCCAGCAGATCCCGATCGACAAGATCCCCGAAGGTGCGCGGTCCGTCGGCACGCAGCTCCAGACGCAGACTCCGGACGGCCACGTGCTCCATCCGATCGTCTCGGAAGTTCACGACGAACACGTCGTCCTGGATTTCAACCATCCGCTCGCGGGCAAGGCTCTCCACTTCAGCCTCAAGGTGCTCGGCGCCGAGGCGCAGGAAGCGGAGTGACGTGATGCCGCGCGGCCGGCGTTGCGTGATTCGTCACCGACGCAGACGCCGCTGCATGTAGACTCCACGAACACTGCGGGCCCCCTTCCCCCGAGCGGGGCCCGCCGTGCTCCGGCCCCAGTTGGCCACAGGAGGCACTCGTGGAGATCCGTTTCGATACCTACTACGACAACGACGACCTCGCCGCCGCTCTCCGTCATCTCGCGGAGACGCAGCCCGCGATCTTCGAGCTGCGAACTCTCGGGACTTCGCATGAAGGACGGGAGATCCCGCTCGTCGTCGTGACGAACCGGGAGTCCGGCAAGGACCGGGACAAGCCCGGGTTCTGGGTAGACGCGAACATCCATGCGACCGAGGTCGCCGGCACGATGGCGGCGGTCCACCTTCTCGTCACGATCGCGGACGGCTACGGGAAGGACCCCAAGATCACTCGGATCGTCGACGAGCAGGTGATCTACGTCGCACCGCGTCTCAACCCCGACGGTGCTGCGCTCGCGCTCTGCGACAAGCCGCGCATGATCCGCTCCGGCACCCGTCCCTACCCAGAGAACGAACGAGCCGACGGTCTCCACGAGGAGGACGTCGACGGCGACGGTCGCGTCCTCCAGATGCGCATCGAGGATCCGGCCGGTGACTGGAAGGTCTCGGACCGCGACCCGCGTCTCCTCGTGAAGCGCGCGATGTACGAAGAAGGCGGGACATACTATCGGCTCCTGCCGGAAGGGAACGTCGAAAACTTCGACGGCTTCGACATCCAGCTCGCCCCGGACCTAGAAGGGCTCGACTTCAACCGCAACTTCCCTTCGGGATGGAAGCCGGAAGGAGAGCAGCTGGGAGCGGGTGACTTCCCCGGATCGGAGCCGGAGATCCGCGCCGTCCTCGAGTTCGTCTCCGCCCATCCGAACATCTTTGGCGCGATCACCTTCCACACCTTCAGCCGCGTCATCCTCCGTCCCTTCTCGAGCAAGCCGGACGACGAGATGGACACGACCGACCTCTGGGTCTACCAGGCGATCGGCGAGCGCGGGACCGAGCTCACGAAGTACCCGTGTTGTTCCGTCAACCACGACTTCCGCTACCACCCGAAGCAGGTGATTGGCGGAGCATTCGACGACTGGGCCTACGAGCACCTCGGCGTCTTCGCGTTCACGATCGAACTCTGGGATCTCGCCACCGCGTCCGGGATCACGGAGAAGGCGGAGAAGAAGAAGTTCATCGAGTGGTTCCGGATCCATCCGGTCGAGGACGACTACAAGATCCTCGACTTCGTGAACGAGAACGCACCCAAGGCTCTCGTACCTTGGCGCGAGTTCGATCATCCGCAGCTCGGCAAGATCGAGATCGGCGGATGGGACTGGATGTACAGCTGGCGGAACCCACCGCACGCGCTCCTCGAGGCCGAGGTCCAGCCGCACGCCACGTTCGTACTCGACTTCGCGTCCGCCGCACCCCGTCTACGTTGGGTCGACACCCGCGTCACGAACCTCGGCGACGGCCGTTTCAACGTACACGCCGTCGTGGAGAACATTGGCTTCTTCTCGACCAGCGGCTCCATGCATGCGCGCAAGGTGAAGCGAGCGCGTCCGGTCACGATGGTCCTCGGACTCGGAGACGGCGCCACGCTCGAACGCGGCAAACCGCGCAAGGAGATCGGACACCTCGAGGGTCGCTCGACCAAGATGGACGTCACGTTCAGCTACTCGCCCACCGACAACCGGGGACAGGCCGAGTGGGTAGTGCGCGCGGCGGACGGGACGAAGGTGTCGCTCGAAGCGAGAAGCGACCGCGCGGGGACGATCCGGAAGGAGATCGTGCTCGAGTAGGAGAGCGGGGGGACGGGTTGGCTGACGCCAATGCTTCCAAGGCGGCGACGTTCTCAGCCAATCGCGACGTTGAGGTTACGTCCACATTGAATGTGGAGTCATCGAGCTGGACCGCACATGGCGGTCCGGCTCGTCGCCACCTCGGTGACATCCCTTCCCTCGCCCTTGCGCCGCTCGAGTACGTACGCGGCGCCCCCGTCGCGTTTCTCCCCGTCGCATTTCTCCACATACGGGGAATCCACTACGCCGAATCGTCCCTTGCTCCCTCCGTGACGAAACTTCACTTGGTAGACTCGTCACGCACCGAGGGAGCCGTGCCCTCTTCAATGCCAGGTGTAGGTGCCGTGCCTCTGCCTTGCTCCCGCCAGTCCTTTAGGCGGCGTCCTCTCGTGTGCAACAGAAGGAGGACGAGATGCACAGTCCCCACGACGCGCCCCGCGCTACGGAGCGCCGTCACGCATACGCTGATTCTGCTACGTCCGGCCGTGTCTGCCCGCGTTCGGGTCGAAGGATCGATCCGCCGGCGGAACCTACGTCGCAACACCACAACACGCCGTTCTGGGAGCGTTGGATCACGCGCAACACCGTGATCGCCGGACTGCTCGCGCTCGCGTGGCTGGTCTTCCGCACCGGAACCAAGCCGAGTCGGGTGGTCTATCCCTGTCAGCAGGCGGCGATCTCGACGGCGAACCTCGCGTTCGGCACGGCGCTCGTCGCCGGCATCCTCGCGACTCGTCGCCGGGCCGTGAGTTGGTTCCGGTCGCCGATCGCACTCACCGGTTTGATCGCCGGAGTCGTCGTCTTCATCGCGGCCCAGGCGTACTTCTCCGAAGCCAAGGAGTACACAGGCCCGGTTCTCGATCCTCCTCGCGACTATCGCGCCGAACTCGTCCACGTGACGAACTGTCCGGAAGATCCTGCAGGCGATCGCTTCCTCGGCATCGACAACCTTCTCCTCACGCTCGGGCAGCAGGGTACGAAGCTACTCGATGCCGACAGCGTCACTCCGTTCGCCGGTCCGGGTGGGATCATCGGGAGCGACGACGTCGTCCTCATCAAGATCAACTACCAGTGGACGGAGCGTGGCGGCACGAACATGGACGTGCTCCGCGGACTCGTCCGCCGGATCGTCGATCATCCCGATGGATTCGTGGGTGAGATCGTCATCGTCGAGAACGCGCAGTTCGTCTCGATCGACGGATTCAACCGTTCCGCCAACAACGCTCAGGACCAGGGGCTCTCGCCGCACGACATCGTCCTGGAGTTCCAGCAGCAGGGCGTCAACATCTCCCACTACGACTGGACCGCGATCCGCTTCACATCCGTTGGGGAGTACTCTGACGGCAACATGAACGACGGGTATGTCGTCTATCCGGTGGAAACGGACGTGAACGGACGTCCTTCCTATCCGAAGTTCCAGACGGATGCCGGCACCTACATCAGCCTCAAGAACGGAGTCTGGGATCCGGGTTCGGAGACCTACTCCAAGGAGAACTTCCGCTTCATCAACCTGCCGGTGCTGAAGTCCCATCACGCCGTCTACGGCGCTACGGTGAGCGTCAAGCACTACATGGGTCTCGTCACGCGTGAGCTGAGCACGAACTCGCACAGCGCGATCCGCTACGGGATCCTCGGCCGGGTGCTGAGCGAGATCGGTCTCGCGGACCTCAACATCCTCGACGCGATCTGGATCAACGCCGATCCGTACACCGGCCCCGGCACCAGCTACGCCGGCGCGACCCGGAGGAACGAACTCGTCGCCGCCTTGGATCCGGTGGCCCTCGACATCTGGGCGGTGAAGAACATCCTGATCCCGGGCTTCGAGAGCAACGGATACTCGCCACCTTGGCCGAGCCCGAGTGCGGACCCGGACGATCCGTCGAGCAGCTTCCGGACCTACCTCGACAACTCGATGAACCAACTGCTGGACGCCGGCTACCCCGTGACGAACGACCTCGCGCAGATCGACGTCGTCGAATCGCGCGGAGATCTCGGCGACTTCGACGGCAACGGCACAGTCGACGAGTCCGATCGTCTCGCCTTCGCCGGCTGCTTCACCGGTGAAGGAGGCGGGCCGCTCGACTCTGGTTGTGTCGCGGGAGACTTCGATCGCGACGACGACGTCGACTGCGACGACTGGAAGTACTTCCGCGAAGTCTGGACCGAGGCCGGCACTCCTGGCGACATCCCCGACTGCGACACGACCAACCTGCCGGGTGACATTCCGGACCAGGCGACGCAGCTCCTCGGCGCTCGCCCGAATCCGATGACCGACTCGACCACGCTGCACTTCGTCCTCGGTTCGCCCCAGGACGTGACGATGCGGGTCTACGATGCGTCCGGGCGAAACGTACGCACGCTGGTGCTGGGGGCACGGCCAGCGGGCGAGAACACGCTCACCTGGGACGGCCGAGACGATCGGGGAAACACGGCACCCCGCGGCACCTACACCTTCGCGCTCGACGCGGGGGAGAGGATGACCGGGAAGATCGTCGTTCGGTGACCTAAAGGGAGGGGGCGAAGCTTCCTCCTCAGGATGACTCGCATACGGAAACCGAAGCGCTCTTGTCAGCGCTTCGGTTTTTGCTTTGCTGGGACCGGCGACCGTCTCTCGGCCCGGCTTTCCGGACACGGGATCGCGGGCGCGTGCTTCATTGAAAATGCGATTTTTAATTTGACACAACACGCTGTTTTGGCTTGTATCCCAGTATGTTACGGCGGCACCTGGAGCCCGAGTTGATCGCGGCGGCCCGCAAGATGCCCGTGGTCACGCTCATGGGCCCGCGTCAGTCCGGGAAGACGACCCTCGTCCGGGGCGTGTTCGGCTCTACGCATCAGTACGTCTCCCTGGAGCGTCCCGATGTGCGGGCCCGCGCACTCGAGGACCCCCTGTCCTTTCTGGGCCGTCTGTCCGAGGGGGCCATCCTGGATGAAGTGCAGCGCGCGCCGGATCTGCTCTCCTACATCCAGGGAGTCGTGGATGAAGACGATCGCCCCGGTCGATTCATCCTCACCGGTTCCCACAACCTCCTCCTCATGGAGTCCGTGTCTCAGACCCTCGCGGGCCGTACTGCCCTACTCTATCTTCTCCCGCTCTCCATCCACGAACTCGCGGGCCGGGAGCCTCCCGATCTCGAGTCGCTCGATGCTGCACCGGGACGAGTGGAGGCAGCATTCGACTTTGGAAGGTGGGAAATCGTCTGGAAGGGTCTCTATCCCCGCATCCACGACCAGAGTCTCGATCCCAACCACTGGTACCCGGACTATTTCCGAACGTACGTGGAGCGAGACCTCCGCAGCGTACTCCGGGTGGCCGATCTCACGGCGTTCGAGCGATTCGTCCAGCTCGTGGCTGCACGCACAGGGCAGGAGCTGAACTACACCTCACTCGCATCAGATGCCGGCATCAGTCAACCGACCGCGAAGAGCTGGCTCACCGCCCTCGAGGTGTCCTTTCTCGTTGCCATCCTTCCGCCGTTTTACAAAAGCTATCGAAAGCGGCTTCGCAAGAACGGCAAGATCCACTTTCTCGACACGGGTCTCGCCTGCTACTTGCTCGGAATCCGTGATCCCGAGACACTGGCCCGGCATCCGTTGAGAGGCCACCTCTTCGAGAGCTTCGTCGCGAGTGAGCTGACGAAGAACTTCTGGAACCGTCGTCGCGAGCCTCGTCTCTATCACTGGAGAGACGCGACCGGCCACGAGATCGATCTAATCATCGACCTGGGCGATCGACAGGTTCCGGTGGAGGTGAAGTCTGGCGAGACGATCGCGTCCGATTTCATTGCCGGACTCGAGTGGTGGACCTCACTTGCTGGAAACGAGAACGAGAGCGGAGTTCTCGTCTACGGCGGCTTGGAAGCGGATTTCCGCAGGAAAGTTGCGGTGAGGCCCTGGTTCCTCGGGTGACTTTGCCCCTGACTCGGAATGGTCGGATCGGTCTCGTTCGCGTCTGCTCGCCGACCTCATCCAGCCAGTCAGCGGCCCTTGTGCGCGCCGCGATGCTTGGCCGGGCCAGAGGGCTTTGGTAACCTTCTCCCCAACGCTCAGGTCATCCCCCTCCCCCTGAGCCACTCTCGAGGAGGAACGAATGACTGTCCCGCGTCGATCGCTTTTCTTCGGTGCGATCACACTCGGGCTGCTGCTTCCCAGGGTGTCGTTCTCGGAGTGCGCCGACTACAGTGAGAACCTCCACTGGATCGGCGGGTCTCCCCTCGTGCAAGACGTGAACCGGGCGGTGTTCGTGGGTGACTTGCTCTACCTCGGCACCGGGTGTCTCTGGAATTCCACCTGCTCCGGATCGCTCGAGATCTTCGACATGGCCGACCCGTTGCACCCCGTCCACCTTGGAACGCTGGCGACGTCGGGTTCGGTCCGCGACCTCGTCGTGGTGGGAAACGTGGCCTATCTCGCCGAAGGCGACTCCGGACTCCTGACCGTCGACGTCACCGATCCCATGTCGCCGTCGGTCCTTGCAGGCTGGTCTTCGGCCGATGGACAGGACGTCGAGGTCGAGGGCACGACCGCGTACCTCCTCACCGACGACAGCTTCTTCACGATCGACGTGAGTGATCCGTCCTCTCCTTCCGAGCTCGGCAATGTTGGCTACGGAGGGACCGGCCTCGCCGTGGCGGCAGGGCATGCCTACCTCATGCCTGAGCTGCGGATTCTCGACGTCAGCGATCCAGGCTCTCCTGCCGTCGTCGTGGCCGACTTCCTACCGGACGACGATCCGCTCCACGAAGGCCAGGTGGTCGTGGACGGCAGCGTGCTCTTCTGCCTCTACCACAAGGAGGTGATCGGCACCGAGGTCTTCGAGGTCCGGGTGGCCGAGGCGTACGATGTGACGACTCCCAGTTCGCCGGTGCTGATCTCAGGTCTGGCGCGAGACCATGGCACGAACGGTCTCCGGTTCGCCGTAGGGAACGACGAGATCTACGCGAACTGGGGAGGTGTGGCGGTTTTGGACGTCTCTGGTAGCTGGACCGATACGGGTTCGTGGAGCGTTCCCGCCACCGAACTCGAATTCAGGGATGGAGTGCTCTACACCTTTGCCGGTGGCGCCGTGCACCTATTCGGCCCCGGTCCGCTTGGCGGCGAGGCGATCGTCGGCAGCGTGGACGCCGGAACGAGTGACCGGGTGCTCTGGCTGGGCGACCATGCCTACCTCTTCAGCACCGGATTCGTGTCGCCGGACCCGCTTCTACAAGTAGTAGACCTCAGCGACCCGATGAACCCGTCGTTCGTCGGAGGCTTCTTCGGTTCCGCTGGCGTGACCTCGCTCGATGCGCGGGCCTTGGACCAGGATCACATCGTGCTCAATCGTCTCGACGATTCCACTTTCGAGAACGAGATCAACGTGATCGACGTCGCGGAGCCGATGAGCCCAGTGTTGCTGCCCGGGGTCGTGTTCGATCCGATCGAGACCACCGATGTCGTCGTGGATGATGCCTTTGGATACTCGATCGGATGGAATCCGATCGGCGACGTCGACGAGATCCGTCCGATCGACTTCTCGATTCCTGCGGCACCGGTGCTCGGCGCCGCGGTGGCTGCTCCCGACGGTGCGGTCGCTGGTGCCGTCGTGAATGCACATCTCCTGACTGTGGACGGAAGCCGCCTTTCGAGCTTCTCGCTCGCCGATCCGATGCTGCCGGTCTTCGAAGCGACTCTGGACATCGCGCCGTATGTCGCTCATCAGATCTCTGCGCGTGACGACTTTGCTTATGTGACCGCGACGAACGCCGGCCATGCCTACCTGCTCACGATCGACTGCACCAACCCAGTCGCTCCAGGAGTCGTGGATGCGCAGTTCGTTCCGCGCACCGGGCGGATGGTCGTCGACGGCGACCTGCTCGTGATCGCAGGGGGGGACTACTTCGGCCTCACGGATCCCGCAATGCCGATGCCGCTTCCGGGAGTGCGGATCGATCACGATACACGCACGTTCGACGTATCCAACGGGAGGCTCGTCCGGTCCGTCGTCTATACGACCGGAGGAGGTCCGAGCTTCGTCTACGAGACGACCGTGCTCGACCTCCCGTGCACCGATCCGAGCGATGTCGCCGGCCCCGAGCCTCACGTGGCGGTTCGGCCGACGTTCACCGCGTGGCCGAATCCCGCCAGCACGACGCAGCAGATCCGGTTCCGTATCGCTCCCGGATCCGAGTTCGCGAAGGATGGCTCGACATTGCTCTCGATCTACGACGCGAATGGGAGATCGGTGCGAACTCTGACGGCCGACGCTACGGCAGAGGGTGAGGTCATCGCCGAGTGGGACGGAGCCGACGGCAACGGATTCCGTGTCCCGTCAGGGGTGTACTGGGCTGGTTTGCGCAGCGCTGGTGTGGCCGCGGCGTCAGGAGTGGTGATCCGGGTCCGGTAGTATCGAGATGCCGACCAAGTTGCGAAACTCGAATCCCGCAGCGAAGTAGGTACGGCGGCCTTTGAGAAGGAACTCGACGGGGAACGTGACATAGTCGAGAGACTGCTCGTCGGAGCCGAAACGCCCGTTGGCGACACCGACACGGAGCGATCCCGTCCGCCAGGACGGGCCGGCCCACAGGCGGACGCGCATCGCGGTTCGCGAATCGTTGTCGCTCAGTCGCCGGGCTGTTGCCGAGCTACGGCATCGGACTGGACCGAGGGGCGGCGGCATCCGGAAATCGTGAGCCAGCCCGGCTCAGGATTGTTCGGTGTCGGGGTCGTTGACTGCGGCAAGAATACTGTCGATCAGCCGGTGCCGGGCGGCATCGACTTCCTCGATGCGGCGTTCGGTCCACCCCTCGACTCTTCCTAGCGTGTGAACGTCCACGCCACGCAGGGTCCATGCCAGCGTCAACGGCGAGAACCCAGCGTCCTTTCGCGGAGACGACTCGATGGCGTCCGCGAGGTCGACGCCTAGGTCTTGGAGCGCAAGCACGTCTTCGATGTCTCGGAGCTCCGAACGGCTGAGGAGCGCGCACAACTTGTTCACCAGGATCTCTCGCGGAGTGTCGACGACCATCGTGATCCCACTTACCTCGACCTCGACGGGTGGATCGATTGCGGGAACCGGGTCGGCCACCAGGTCCACTACGATCCTCTCGCCGTCCGCCGACACGAGCAACCGGACGTGAAGCGGGGACGTCGCCAAGTGGGTTACCTCGAGTCCGTCTGCGATGAGGAGCGCCTCGGTTTGACGGGCGGTATCCGCAAGGCTTTCTACTTCAGACAGGAAGAGGTCGAGATCTCGTGTAGTGCGGTGCTTCGTGTGAACGCCAACGAGAGCACCGCCTCCTGTCAACCGCCACGGGGGGCTCATGGCGGAGAGAACTCGCAGGATCCGGACCTGCAGGGGACTCAACCTACTCATCTGGTGCGGCTCCAGAGCATCTCGCGATCAGCCATGACCAGAATTCCGCAGTCTCGCCCAGGAACCCGCGGGCGTGATCCCAGTCACGCTCGATGTCCCTCAGAGAAACGAAGAGGAAAGCGTCGTCCGGCTTTGCTTGACGGAGCAGTTTCGCCAAGTAGTAGCCCCGGATCTTGGGATCGGGTGACCGAAGTCGGTCGCGAAAGGAATCTAGCGTCAGGTCGCTGTCCCATAGGAAGTACGGACGGGAGTGCTCGTCGAGCATCACATCTAGAGGGGTCTGATTGAGTCGACGCATCGTGGTCTCTCCCGACCCGCAACGGTAGGGCCCGATCGGCGGGCGGTCAATCGCTCGCATACCGCGGGGTCGCTGCCGGGACGCACGCAGAATCCAACGCGGCGGAAACCGCGGGGTGGTGCACGCACCTACTTGCCTCCGGACTCCTCGCCGGCCGGCGGAAGCAGATCCTCGAGGAAGAACGCCGCCAACTCGGATCGTCCCGCGAGTCCCGACTTCCGGTAGACCGCGACCGAGTGCTGCCGCACCGTCCGCTCGCTGCGCTTCGTCAGCCGCGCGATTTCCTTGTGGCTGTATCCCTTGAGAAGGAAGACGGCCGTCTCCCGTTCCGTCGGCGTGAGTCCCCAACTCGAGAGCTGCTCGTCGATCGCCTCCCCGAGTCCGCGGAGCGTGGTCTCAGCCCGGGATCGCCAGGCGTCGCGCTCGAGCCGGAGTCGATCCGACGAACTTCGGGCCTCCGTGAGGGAGCGCTCGCTGTCCGACCAGCCGCGGGCGAGAAAGAGCGTCGCTCCGAGCGAGACGGCGATCAGCGCCACTTCGACTGTGAGGTGTAGGCCCCGCCGATCGCCCGGGGTATCGGTGAGCAGGTCGATCAAGCCGAGAATCGAGACGGTGGCGAGAAAGACGGTGAGGACCCGCCCGGTGCGCGTTTCGAGGTTCGTAGCCGCCTCCGTCATTTGTACGATGCGTTGTGCGGCAACGAGTTGCCACATCCGGGTCCGTCACCTGTCGGATATGCAAACGAGACGTTCCGAGCGATCTTCTCCCGTAGGCGGGCCGCATGGAGCGGCTCAGCGCCGAGGTATGGAGGTTGTCAGATGAGTTTCCAGCGCGCAATCCGCTTCGCCGTTCTCGCACTCGGGGTCGCGGTCCTTCTCGTCCAGCTCGTGCCGTACGGGCGTAGTCACGCAAATCCACCGGTCACCCAGGAGCCCAATTGGGACAGCCCCCGGACCCAGGAACTCGCTGCTCGTGCTTGCCTCGATTGCCACAGCAACGAGACGAAGTGGCCGTGGTACTCCAACGTCGCGCCGGTTTCCTGGCGGATCCAGAACCACGTCGACGAGGGGAGAGCGACGCTCAACCTGTCGCGGATGGATCGTCCTCAGGAGGAAGCCCACGAAGCCGCGGAAGCCGTCTCGTCCGGGGAGATGCCGCCGAAGGACTACCTGCTCGCGCACCCCGAGGCTCGGCTGACCCAGGCGGAGCGGGCCGAACTGGCGCGGGGCTTGGCCGCCACTCTCGGTGGCGAAGCCGGTGGGAAAGAGGGGCGGTGGAGCGAGGGCTCCCACGATGAGGACGATGACGACGAGCGGGATGGTGACTGAGTGACTGGGGCGACCGGACAGGCCGCGGTGCAAGGATGGAGACACGACGATCCTGGAGGCCTGGCGTGAGCACTGCGGCGAGTCCACTGGCCGGACGTCGACGAAGACATCAGCGTCGACGGAATGCTCCAAGGCACGCCGGCGCGGCGCCCGAGATCCCGTCCCGAGTCGGTCGTGCGGGATGCCGAGACGAAACGGAGTGACCCGGACGGGCGTGGATGAAGTCGCGCCCGGCGCTCCGCCTCACTTCGACAGGAGCGCTCGCACCTCGGCGCCGGACAGGGCCGCCTGCATCCAATCGAACGTGCCTTGCTCCAGCATTTCCTTGCTGGCCTCCACAAGGGGACGAGCGATGGCCCACGTCAACATACCGCCCAGGCTCACTCGGCACGCACCCACCTCCGCGAACTCCGCCACGGTCACGCCCCGGAAGAACGAAGCCAACACGTTGAGCGGAAGCTCGACCGCGCTCCTGAGCGTGCGGATCTCGTCCAGCCGCGTGAGGCCGGGCGCGAACAAGACGTGCGCGCCGGCCTTCTCGTAGGCGACCAATCTCTCGATCGCAGTCTCCAAGGGAGTATCCGAACGGAGCATGACTTCGGCCCGGGCAACCAACTGGAACGGCATGTCCAAGGAACGCACGTACTCGGCAGCCGCCTGCACTCGATCCGCCGCTTCTTGGGCGTCGTAGAGCGTCTTCGTTTCGCGGCAGTAGTCTTCGATCGAGCAGCCCGCCACACCGGTCTCGACGAGACGCGACAGGTTCTCGATCATCTCCTTCGTCGAGGTGGCGAAGCCGTCCTCGAAGTCGACGCTGATCGGAATGTCGGTGGCGCGCGCCATCCCAGCGCAATGATCCAGCTTGTCCTCTAGAGACACCGCACCGTCCGTGAGACCGTGAGTAAATGCAAACCCCGAGCTGGTCGTCGCGAGGGCTTTGAATCCCAGCCCCTGCAGGAGCCGAGCGGATCCGGCATCCCACGGGTTCGGAATCACGAAGGTCTCCGCTCCCTGGTGAAGGGCTTCGAGTGCACGGCACTTGGCGGTTTGATCGATCACGAGCGTCCTCGGGTGATGTGCCGTTCGCGGACGGTTCCGGCGGTGCCCGAGCGAGTCTCGGGTCCACCGGAACGGAACGCGACGACGGGACCTGGAGTCCCGATCATCGTACGATGAGGAACGGCGTCCGGCACTCCCCGCTTCGAGTCGTTCCGACCGCGAAGTACAGTCCACTCGGGAGGCGCTGCCCGTGGTCGTCACTCAGGTCCCAGAGGATGCGACCTTCGCCACCGGCAGAGGAGACTCGGATCGTCTTGACCTGGCGTCCCCCTGCGTCGAGAACGCGCACCGCGGTGATGCCCGTACCGTCGTTCGGCTGGACGATCCGGAGGATCGTTTGGTCCTGCGCCGGGTTCGGGGCAACGGTGAGTTGCAGACGCGGTCCCGAACCGACGGGAGCATCGATGCCGGAAGTGTCCTCGCAGCTGTCTCCCATCGTTGCGTCCACGACCGCGAGGTCTCCGGCGTCCACAAGACCAGAACCGTCGAGGTCCGCGCAGAAGTCATACGAGCCGAGCCTCTGCTCGATGTAGAGGCGATCGGACTCGGTAACGACACAGTCTGCGTCGATGTCCGGAGAGCGGATCCCCTCTAGGTCCGCCCAACACCACTCCCAGGGACCGACGGGTACCGTCTGCCAGAGACAGCCCCCGCCCCGGATGTGGAACTCTGCGTAGCCATCGTCGTCGGTTTCGCCGGAGACCCAGGGGCTTTGGTCCGCGGCCAGAACGATGGCGGGATCGTCGAACAAGATGAACTCGATAGGCAGGTCGGGGATTCCGACCCCCGTGCAGTTGTTGTAGGCCCGGAACCTGGTGGGCGGCCAGCCGGCCGGCCCGACGAGCGCGGGTGTGAGTGCATCGACCCTTTGGATGGAGCACGGTGGTGTCGACCCCTCTCTGGCCCGCAACTGTATCGTTCCGTCGGAGTTCTCCGTCCACAGCTGGACGACGTCCCCCGATTCAGCACCGATCGCGGTAGCGAGCGGATTGCTCACCGGAAGATCGTGCACAGCGTCGAGCCGACAGTCAGAGCGACGGGAGAGGGTCACACCCGTTCCGCCCTCTCCCTCCACCCAGCCGTAGAGAAGGACCGCGAAGGAACTCCCCAAGGAGTTGCAGGTCGAGATCGGACTGTTGAAGCTGGACACTGATGCCCCGTAGGATGGGATTCCGTCATCCGGGGAGAGCCAATCTCCGTTGGGGTCGCTACACCAGGACCGATGGTACACCTCTGGTGCGCCATTGACTCCCGTCGCTTCACAGAGGACGAGGAGGAATCTGTTGTAGTAGTCGTAGTTCCAACTCGATGTCATCTCCGGGTGCCGACAGTCGAAGCTTGTCAGGATGTAGGGGATCTCATCCTGCCAGCCTCCACTGGGCCACCAGGGACGGACGTAGATATCCGCATCACCGTCACGGAAGTCCGACCAGGCCACGAACACCTCGGCGTCCAAGGTGGCCGACACCACTGGGTCTCTGGCTTCGGCGGTACCCGTCCCGAGGGCCTCTGTGTCGCTCCAACCGTTCCTGTAGACGCGTGCCCGGGTCCGCCATCCCTCTGGCGTGCTGTCCTCCCAGGCGACCACCGCGTAGAGACTGCTCCTCCCAGCTACGGATGGACGCTGCGACGATGTACCGATGCCAGAGATGCGCTCGGGCTCACTCCAGGAGGTTCCGTCTCCGAAGGACGCTTGCACTTCGGTCCGTCCTCCCCTTCCCGGAGCTTCCCAGACGATCGTGAGCAACGACGGGCCGGCGCGTCCGATGTCCGGGTGGGACGCTCCGCTACCAGCGGGAACCAACGGATAGGGCGACGACCAGGAACCGTCGACACCGGAGATGTACTCGATCCCTCCATTCCTCTCGTAGACCACATGCCACAGCCCTGCCCCATAGACAACGGCAGGTTGCGGGTCCGACGATGCGCTGATCCCGAGGTCGAGGGTCGTCGTCGCCCCCCAGGTGACGCCCTGGTACTCCGCGAGAGCCGGGTCGGCGGAGAGTTGTACAACGCAGAGGGCCGCCGCTACGAGCGGAAGCAGACAGGATCTAGTTTGACGCGATGGGAGAGTGTCGAGGCGAAGGGGCGATGTCGACCGAGGAGACAGGCGGCGAGGCATGGTCATCCTCCCTTGAGGGTGGAGGGCAGTGGCGGCGTCGCGGTCTGGGGAGATTGCGCACCAAGAGTCACTTCAGCGGGTTGCACGACCGCTTGTTCACCCAGCGAGTCTACTCGCTCTTGCGGGGGCCGTGTATGCTTTCTTCAGTGCTTTCTCCAGCCGCTTTCTTCGTTCGTGGTTCCCGCGTGCTCGTCGACCTCACCGATCCTTCCGTTGAGGTCGGGACGACCGCCGCGCCCCGCGTCCGGCCTGGCTCTTCCGGTGCGGCCGGTACCCGACGCCGTGGCCCTTCTCAGCGCCGCCGCGTCGCACCGCGCCGTCGTTTCCGGTCTGGCTGTCACTTCTGGCGGAGCCGTCGCCTCGTGCAGAGCTACCCCCACGGCGTGACTCACCGTCGGGGCCTCCTCGGATGTGGTCCCCCTCCGCCTGCTCCGACCACTCCTGCTGCGCCCGTCGCCGCCGCGAGTCGAGCGCAGCCTTCGGCGGACGCGATGGGATGAGACAGTCGCATCCATCCCCGATCAGGTCCCCGCGACCCGCTTGGAGCAGCGCCTCCCGCACCTCGAGATAGTTCTCCGGCTTGAAGAACTGGAGCAGCGCGCGCTGGAACTTCCGGTCGCGCATCTTCCGCGCGACGTGGATCGGCTTCATCGTCATCGGGTCGAGACCGGTGTGGTACATGCACGCGGCGATGTC
Source organism: Candidatus Eiseniibacteriota bacterium (assembly GCA_020633975.1). GTDB lineage: Bacteria > Eisenbacteria > RBG-16-71-46 > CAIMUX01 > CAIMUX01 > JACKCR01. The sequence continues at coordinate 359,247 of JACKCR010000006.1, forward strand.
GAACGGGCTCGGGATGAAGTCCTGCACCTGATCGGGCTTGTAGCCGTTCCGCTTGAGGAAGAGTGCGAGGTCGATCATCGCGTGGAGGTCGCTTCCGGGGTGGCTCGCGATGTAGTAGGGGATGAGGTACTGATCCTTCCCCGCGGCGCGCGACGCCTTGTGGAACTCGCGACCGAACTCGACGAAGTCCTCCGGCCCCGGCTTCTTCATCGCTTCCAAGACGGTGGGATCACTGTGCTCCGGCGCCACCTTGAGGTAGCCGCCGACGTGGTGGGTCACGAGTTCCTTCATGTACTCGCGGTCGCGCCGCGCGAGGTCCATCCGGATTCCGGAAGCGACGAACACCTTCTTCACTCCGGGCACGTTCCGCGTGTCCCGCATCAGCGTCTTCAGCGGACCGTGATCCGTGCCGAGGAGCTTACAGATCTTCGGATGGACGCAGCTCTGCCGACGGCAGACGGCTTCGACCTCGGGCTTCGTGCAGCGCATCTCGTACATGTTCGCGGTCGGCCCGCCGATGTCGCTCACCGTACCGCGGAAGCCGTCGTCCTTCGTCATGGCCTGGACTTCCGCGAGCACCGACTCCCGGCTCCGGCTCTGGATGATCCGTCCTTCGTGCGCCGTGATCGAACAGAACGTGCAGCCACCGAAGCAGCCGCGCATGATCTGCACCGACGTCCGCACCACCTCGAACGCTGGGATCTTCGCGTCGCCATAGGACGGGTGGGAGCGACGCGTGAACGGCAGCCCGTAGACCTGATCCATCTCCTCGCGGCTCAGCGGCAGCGCGGGCGGATTGACGACGACCATCTGGTCCGCGTGCCGCTGCGCGAGACGACGTGCGTTGAACGGATTCGTCTCGTGGTGCGCCATCCGCGTCAGGTGCGCGAACTCGACCGGATCCTGCGAGACGGATTCGAAGCTCGGGAGGAGGACGAGGTCCTCCGGGATCGGTTCGCCCGCGAAGGTGGGGCTTCCGCCCGTCGCCGAGTCCCGCCACTCGGACGGATCCCCCGCGCGGGTCGACTTCAGCACCCACGGCGTCTCCGTCGGGACCGGCTCCTTCGCGCCTAAGCGATACGCCACGCCACGCAGGCCGCGTAGCTCTTGGGCCGGTCGTCCCTTGTCGAGCCCTTCGGCGATGTCCAGGATCGTCCGCTCGCCCATGCCGAAGCAGACGAGGTCGGCCTTCGAGTCCATGAGGATCGAGCGACGCACCTTGTCGCTCCAGTAGTCGTAGTGCGCGATCCGGCGGAGGCTCGCTTCGACGCCGCCCGCCACCACCGGCACACCCGGATACGCCTCTCTCGCGCGCTGGCAGTAGGCCAGAGTCGCGCGGTCCGGACGACGCCCGATCTCGCCGTGCGGGGAGTAGGCGTCGTCGTTCCGCACCTTCCGGTTCGCGGTGTAGTGGTTGATCATCGAGTCCATGTTGCCCGCGGATACCCCGAAGAAGAGTCGTGGGCGCCCGAACGTGCGCCACGGGTCCGCCGTCTTCCAGTCCGGCTGGGAGAGGAGCGCGACCCGGTAGCCTGCGGCTTCGAGTAGTCGTCCCAAGATCGCCATGGCGAAGCTCGGGTGGTCGACATAGGCGTCTCCGGTCACGAAGACGATGTCGACTTCCTGCCAACCGCGCGCGTCCATCTCGGCCCGAGTCATGACGAGCGGGACGGCGGGTGCGCTGGAGTACTTGGGATCGAACGAGATCAAGGCGTCTCCTGGGTCAGGGATCGGGTGACCCAGGAGTATAGCGTTCTCAGTGGCTCCGCGGGCGAGTTCCGGGATGGCGCCCGAGGGGCAACGGTGGCAAGGTCCCGCAGTGGCGCCCACACCGGGCGACTCGGAGGAACGGTGGACCTGATCCAGAAGACTACGCTCGACGTACTCGCCCGGCTCGAGGAGAAGCCAGCTCACGCGAGCGAGGAGATCGCGCGTGCGTTCCAGCGCGGGCGTGAGCTTCTCGACGCGGAGAAGGCCGAGGTCGTGGAACGGATCTACGGGATCCTCCGGTCTCGCCGCTTCCTCGACTACGCCCTCGACGGGGCGGGTCCGGTGCCCGACACGGGCGGTGCCCGCATTCGGGCCCGTTGGTTCGCGCGCGAGGTCCTGGATCGTCGGCTGACGCCGAGCCAAGCGGGTGCACAACTCCCCAAGCTCGACTGGACCCGCGTGCTCGACACTCCGAAGCGGATCGCGCGGATTCCGGATCCCGTGACACGACTCGGGGTCACCGGGTCCTTGCCCGACTGGCTCGCGGCCCGTCTCGTCGAAGAACTCGGAGAATCCCACGCCTTCGCACTCGCCGCGGCCTGGCAGGAGTCTCCACCGCAGACGCTCCGCGTGAACACGCTCCAGATCTCACGCGACGAACTCGAGGAGCAGTTTCGTTCAGTCGGACTGGACGTGCGGCCAACGGAATATGCGCAGGATGGCCTCGAGCTCGTTTCGAAGCGGAACGTCTTCCGCTCTCCCGAGTTTCACGACGGGCTCTTCGAGGTGCAGGACGAAGGCAGCCAACTCGTCTCGGAACTCGTCGCTCCTCCGCCCGGGGGCATGGTGCTCGACGCATGCGCCGGCACGGGTGGAAAGACGCTCCACCTCGCGACACTCCTCCGCGGAAAGGGACGCGTCGTCGCGGTCGGCGTGGGGGAGTCCGGAGCGAAGCAGCTCGAGGAACTCGCGCGACGTGCGAAGCGGGCGGGTCTCCACAACGTGCAGTCGATCGAAGTCGCGGACGATACGGTGGCGGCCGCCGATACGTTTCCTCCGCCCCTCGAGAAGCTCCGCGGCAAAGCCGACCGCGTGCTCATCGACGCACCCTGCTCCGGCATCGGCGTTCTCCGCCGGAATCCGGAAGCACGAGACCGGGTCACGGAAGACACGGTCGAGCGGCTCTCCACCATCCAGCTCGAGATTCTCGAACGGTTCGCACCCTTCGTGAAGCCCGGCGGCCGGCTCGTCTACGCGACCTGCAGCGTACTCCGGCAGGAGAACGACGACGTCGTTGCCGCCTTCCTCGAGCGGCACTCGGACTTCGTGGTGATGCCGGCGAA
>JACKCR010000007.1 GCA_020633975.1 Candidatus Eiseniibacteriota bacterium
TCGACAGGGAGTACGAAGCGGGGCGGAGTGTCACCACCGCCCAGGCACTTCGTGCTGTCGCCACTCCTCGACCCTGATCGATTCCGCGGAGCCGGGTACGTTCAGTTCCCGATCGTGACCACGCCGTTCTCGGCACGCAGAACCATGTTCTGAGTCACCACGAGTCCGCCGGGATAGTTGCCCGCATCGATGTGGACCACGATGCCGGTGCTGAGGGGAGGAACGCCCGCCGTCCCTTCGACGACCGTATTGAAGGGTTGTGTGGACGTTCCGAGCTCGGGTCCCGCGGCGTCACTGTCGACCCATACTCCGGTTGTCTCCAACGTGACGACCGCTCCAGGACCGACCGCGTACCCGCTCTGGGCGTTCGCGATGTCGTCTTCCGAGAGGCCAACGAAACCGTCCCCCGGGCCGAAGGTGGGTCGCATCACGTCCCCACCGCCGGAGCTGTCGTGGACGAGTCCGATCGCGTGCCCGATCTCATGGCAGGCGATCAGCGTGAGGCTGAACGCGGCGCCGGATCCGGTGTCCTGTTCCCAGGTCTCGGCTTCGTCGAAGTGAACGTTGCCCGCGAACGTCTCGGGCATCGGATTCACGCAGGCGGACGATACCCCGGGCGGAAAGCCTGCGTGTGCGAGAGTGCCGTTCGCCCCATCGAACGGACAGTCTGGATCGCCGGCCTCTGCCGGTTCCACGACGCTGTGGTCCCCCACCAGGAAATCGAAGTCGACGGCCCGTTCCTGGTTCGGCACCGGCAGCTCCACGAAGTCGACGTCCACGACCGACGCCCATGCCTGGAGACCGGCGATGAGGGCCGTACGCTGTCCGGCCGAGAAGTCCGGGCTCGCCCCTTCCACGTGCCAGAAGAGCGTGGCGCTCCCCAGCCCCGGGCCGTCCCAGCCGTCTCCGGCGATTCCACCTCCCCTCAGCCAGGGGGCACGATAGATCCGTACCGATGGTCCAGGCTCGGTGGGACACGTCCGAACGATCGAGCCCCCGCCATCCTGGTCCTCGGCCCGCGCCTGTGAGAGTCCGCCGAGCAGCACGAGCGCAGCGGCAGTCGCGAACGCCGCGGCAGTCGCGGACGGCGCGCCCAATGTGCGTCCGCCGATCATCGAAGGGTCACGAGCACCAGCACGAGGCCGGTTCCCGTCTCCAGCGCACTCATCGCCTTGCCGAGAATGGCACCGTCCCGGAGCGCGTCGTCCGAGGCGACCTGCGCATGTCCCGCCAGATCGGAACTCGTGAGGAGATCTCCGACGACGATCGGAGTCGTGCGCGCGTCCGCACGCACCCAGACCCGTCCACTCATCGCGATGGCCGCGGAGTTGGTTGGGTCGTCGCCGTCCGAGAGTACGATCCCCGCTGCGAGATCGTTCGCACCACTCGCGACACCGGCCACGCGGGGATCGTATGCCTCGGTCGTCAAGCGAAGTCGTCCCGGCGACGACGGATCGATGGACACGACGTTTCCAGGTTCGATCGGCCCGCTAACCGGGAACCGCTCTGCGAGATCGGCGCCTCCCGTGATCTGGAGTGTGCGCACCTTGACCATTCCATTCGCTTCGATCGCGACGCCGTTGGGGCCGCCGTTGGTGAACCGAGCGGCGGGAACAGCGGCGTTGGGCGAGAAGCCGAACACGGCTTCGAGCTGCGTGCCCAGGATGCCGTACGTTCCTGCGGCGCTGTTCTCTCCGGTCACGCCCCAGGAGTTCGTGCTCACACCCCAAACCGCGCGATCGTCGGTCGAAGACGCGTAGAGTCCCATGGCGGGTACGAAGAACGGGGAGGGACCGGTCTGTCCGATCGCCAGCATGGCCGCATTGAACTGTGAGTTGAAGATCGAGCCCGCCGTCACAGATCGGACTCCCTGTCCCGATCCAACGACGTCGATCTTCGAGTGGTCGAAAGGCGCGACGTTCCCGACACCGAGGCGCCCCCCGATGTAGTGGCGTCCACTGATGTTGTCGTAGAACCCGATGCCGTCGAACGCACTGTTTCCGGTTGCAAGTGTCGCGTAGTTGGGGTTGTCGTTCGTGAAGACGGCCGTGTTTCCATCGGTGTTGCCCGTGGAGACCGCGAGTCCCTGATCCGGCTGCGCCGGGACTCCGACGCCGACGTTGCCCGGATAGTCGACTCCGAACGTTCCCTGGTTCCAGGGCGACGTGCCGCCTCCAGGGCCGGAGAGCGCGTATGCCGCGTAGGGAGCGGACTGGAGCGGTTGGAGGGGAAGCGGATTCCAGTCGGCGTCCCCGTCCGTAATCACGGCCACCTCGATCCACCTGGCGTAGCCGTCGAAGACAGCGCCGAAGTCGAGATCGACGCTGAAGAGCCCGGCAGCCAACGGGACATCGAAGAGCACCACGTCTCCACCGACCTGGGTCGTGGCGAGATCGTCCTCGAAGAGCCGGAACCGAAGATGCGCGGTGCCGTCGAACGGGGATCCGGACTTGTCGAGGCGTCCCTGATAGGTCAGCCCCGTTCCCTGAGGCGTCTGCGCCGCAACGACTGTCGCGAAGAAGAGAAGTGAAAGGAGCGAGACGAGCTTCATGGTGACTCCAGGTTTGCGTGATGGATTCGATTCCAGTCGGTCGCGATCGGCGGTTTCAGCGGACTCGCTCATCGGGTGAGACGGACGATCCGGGTCGTCCGCTCCTCCGAACCGAGCGTGGCGCGTGCGAAGTAGACCCCCACCGGTACCGGCGTGCCGGTCTCATCCGTTCCGTTCCAGGAGGCGCGAACCTGTCCCGCAGCGGCGGGCATGTCGAAGAGCCGCCGCACTTCGCGTCCGTCGACGGAGAAGATCCGAAGCGACAGTCGCTCCGTCCGCGGAACGTCGATGGCGAAGGATGTGGTGTCGTGGAATGGATTCGGGCTCGGTGAGGAGAGATCGAATCGGTCCGGAATCGCACTTCCCGGCGAGGGCAGCGACGATGTTCCGGACTGTGGCAGCACCCAGAAGCCGGCGCGCAGTTCGTACTCGCCGAACGCGATCGGGCCGGAAGTCGTCGGCTGCCCGACGGCACCGGAGAGCTCGTACTCTCCACCCGCGGAGCCGACGACACCTCCGGCGCCGAGGCTGGACCAGGCCATGACGTAGTCCCCGTCCGCACGGCCGGGCGTGGTCGTGGTGACGGTGGCGATGGACACGATCGCGATGCTGACGACGGCCCAGCATGTGGCCCGTGTCGCGTGGGTATGGCGTACGGTCAAGTCTGGTCGACTCGGCATGTTCGTCCTTCCGCTGGGGTTCCTGCTCTATGCGCAGAAACGCAGAAGGACGCAAAACCGGTCGGGGGAAATCGCCCCGAGGCGACTTCGGTCGGACTCACGTAGTGGACGAACTGGACCTTGTGCCGGTGGATGAGGAAGAGGTGGACGACGGCCATGTGCCGCTTCTTCCAGAAGTACTCCTCCACCGTGTTCTGATCGCTGCGAAGATCCGCTACTGCACTGCGAGACGGAGACACTCTAGACTGGAGAACACGTCGCCGAGGAAGTACCTACCGCGGCGGCTGGACGAAGAAGAGTCGTCACAACATCGAGGGTCAAATCCGGTCCAACTTTCGGGGCGCACGTCCCCGAACATCGACCGAATTCGGCGGGAGGGCCAACGATGACAATCCTCGAACCACGCAGCGGCACTCAGGGTCGAAGCGTTCGCCCACTCGACGAGACGACTTGGGCTGCCTTCGACGAGCTGTGCGCGAACAGCGACGGCTTCCCGAGCGGCTGCTACTGCATCGGTTTCCACGAAGAAGGACCGGTGAAGCACGGAGCTGCGATCAATCGCGAACGGAAGCACGAACGAGTCCTTGCCGGCACCACCCATGCTGCGCTGGTGTTCGACGGCGACCTATGTGTCGGCTGGTGCCAGTTCGGCTCACCCGAGGAAGTCGTTCGGATCAAGAGTCGACGCGACTACGAGAAGTCTCGAACGGGCGCACTTCCGCGGTGGCGCATCGGGTGCAACTACGTGCGCGCCGGCTACCGGCGACAACGAGTCGCGAGCGACGCGCTGGCGGGTGCGCTCGATATGATCGCCGCGCAGGGAGGCGGACGGGTCGAGGGCTACCCCGAGCCCGCCGGAGCAGTCCCAGCCGGCTTCTTGTTCCACGGTGCCCTGTCGACCTTCGAACAGCTCGGCTTCGCGCGAGACCGCATGATCGGCAAGCACCGCTGGGTCGTCACCAAGACCATCGATCCAAGCTGAAGACCCCTATGACTCGGCCAGCCATCCGCGCGGTCGGCGTCTACTTCCTCCGCGCCACGACGAACCGAGGATCCGTCGAGTCGAAGATCGTCGTCGTGGAACCGAATGCTCCCGGACCCCGGCCCGACGAGGTCCGCGTCTCGCCGAGGGAGTAGCTTCGATCTACGCCGCCGGCGCCGGCTCCGTCTTGTCGATCAGCTTCTTCAACGCCTCGTGATCCGGCGCGACGAGCTCTAGGGTCCGCGCCTCGTCGTCTTCCGCCACGATGATGTGGCCGACCTCGTTGTGCACGTCCCTGAACAGTCCGTGATGCTTCATCTTGGACGTCTGGCGAGCCGGGTCGGGGATCCACTCGCCGTGTCCGTGACGGGATCGGATCCTGGAACGGATCCGGGATCCGAGGGGAAACGCGGCGGGGCGCATTCCTCATTTGCCATGCGGGTCTCCAATACAGGTCTGGCAATCGGGGCAGTACATCTCACCGCCGGACAGGGTGGCCCCGCAGGCCGGGCAGAGGAAACAGGCGGCCTCGCTGGCGGAAACCACCCGGCCATCGGCAAGGCTCGCGAGCAGACTGCGGGCTCGTTCGGCAACATCGCCCGCAACCCGCAAATGGCCTTCGTCGCGGCGTGGACGGGTTGCGCGGCAGCGGATCCCCTGCTGTTCAAGCAGGCAGCGAGCTTTGTAGAGTGCGCCACGTTTCCCGCAGAAGACGATGGTCCATTTCATGATCGCGTTCCTGTGCGTGCGCGGATCAACCAGGCATTCAAGGGTCGACGAGGATTGATCAGGGCATAGGCGCCATCGTCGCGGAGCGGCATTTCGTCGGCGTACAGCGCTCCGGTGAAGACGGATTTCTGCGGTCCGGCCACCCGATAATTGACCGTCAGCGTCGGCAGCCAGCTGCCGAACAGGCTCTCGAGTCCGGAGGCTGCGCCTCGTATCATGAACGGCTGGGTTGCGATTCCACCAAACCCCTGATGGAGAGGTCGCGGTCCGCTGAGAATCTCCGCTCGCACGACCGTTCCCTGCTCCAGCAGCGGGCGATAGACGACCCGGCGCAGCACAAGGGGAAGCAGCGCATGGAAGGCCAAGTAGCCTAGTGACACCTCGATCACATCGGCAGAGAGGCCGGTGACAATGTCCATGGTCCTGGCAACCGCGAGGTGGCGCAATGCAAAGACGATCTTGCTGACGGCGAACAGAACCATCAGAACCAGGGCGACCTTGCGCCCGCCTACGGTCAGACGCCGCACTTCCTGGTCGAGAAGCAGCCGTGCGGTTTCTGGAGAGGGGGGCAGAGCTTCGGTCATCGCGTGTCCTATTTGCGGTTCTCTTCTTCAAACGCATAGGAGCTCAAGAGAAGTCTCCTTTCGCCTCGTGACCCGCGGAGGATACGCGATCCGTCCCGCTCCTTCCCGGACGACGGTATGGAGCACCGCCTCCTCGGGACGGCGGGTCGATAGCTGAAGGTGAGGGAGCGACACACACATAGCGAGCTGCACGATCGGCACCGGGCCGAACGCGGGGTTCGGGTGCAATCGACGCGGTAGCCTCAGCGGCGAGCCCAAGGCCGTCCACCTGGAGGCCTACGCCGCCGGCGCCGGCTCCGTCTTGTCGATCAGCTTCCGCAGCGCCTCGTGATCCGGCGCGACGAGTTCGCCGATCCGCGCCTCGTCGACTTCCGCCACGATGATGTGACCGACTTCGTTGTGCACGTCCTTGAACAGTCCGTGATGCTTCATCTTGGACGTCTGGTACGTGTTGTCCTCGGTCGGGCTCACGTAGTGGACGAACCGGACCTTGTACCGGTGGATGAGGAAGAGGTGGACGACGGTCATGAGCCGCTTCTTCCGGAAGTACTCCTCCACCGTGTTCTGATCGCGCACCGAGAGGATGCTGTGTCCGCGGCGGTCCTGGATGTTCGCGAAGACGACGTTCGCGACGGACTTGCCGCCATCGCCGGTCACGTTCAGCTCGACGAGTTCGAGACCGGACGTGTGCGGACGGAGCGCGACCTTGAGCGGGCCGGCGTCGTAGTGCTGGCTCCAGAGGCCGAGCCACTCCTCGAGCACCTTCGGCGGGACTTCCGTCTGGACCAAGTGCTGGAACTGGGTCGAGCCCTTGCCCATCGCCTTCGTCGTCGCAGTGCGGCCGGTCGACGCCATGAGTGCGCCGTCGAGGCGTGGTCCGCCGACGAGAGTCTGCGGAGTTCTGTACGGTGACTCGCGGAGGCGGAGCTTCCGCTGGAGACGGGCGAGCGCGAGCATTCCGTCGTGGAGGAGCGCGGTGCCGAACTCTTCGGCGGCGAGGCCGTCGATCTGGTGTCCGCCGTAGGTGATGAAGTTGAACACGAACCCGAGCTTGCCGAGCTCCTCGGGGAAGCGCGTCATCTCCTGGTCCGACATTCCGGTCGTGTCCCAGTTGAAGGACGGCGACAGGTTGTAGGCGAGCATCTTGTCGGGATAGACGGCGTGGATCGCTTCGGCGAAGCGGCGAGCGTCTTCCAGGTCCGCGGTCTTGGTCTCCATCCAGAGGAGGTCGGCGAACTTGGCGACACCGAGTGACTTCGCGATCGCGTAGTCGATTCCGGCGCGGATCTGATAGTAGCCCTCGGGCGTCTTCGGGAGTTCACAGTCCCAGATGATCTGGATGCCCATCGCGCGCGCCTTCTCGCGCGCGGCGTAGAAGGAGGCGCAGGTGGCGAACTTCTTCCAGTCCTCCACGGACATGTCGAAGCTCTCGCCTTCGGAGGAACGGAACGCGATCACGTCGGCGACGGCGTCGGCGTAGGTCTTGAGCCCGGCCTCGGCCTGCCAGAGTTCGACGTACCGGCTGCCGAGATCGTCGAGGAGCGAGTCGACCGTCGCGGGGCGCGACCCGAGGAACCGCTTCGCAGCGGCTTCGACCGCGTTGACGAGACCGGTGCGGTCGAGCCAGGCGTCGGCGGCGGCGAGCTCTTCGTCCGCGATCGCGAAGAGGAGGTGGCCTCTCACTTCGTCGATACCGAGCGAGTGCAGCTTCCGGAGGATGGCGACGAACCCGACTTTGTAGCTCGGCAGGTTGATGTTGGTGGCGCCGAGGATGAACGGTTGGTCGCGCTCGTCCCCGCGGCCGTCGAGGAACGTCGCGGATTCGGCGTCCGTGCGCGCGACGATGATGCCGGGGACTCCCATGCAGTCGAGCTGGAAGCGGGCGGCGTTGAGGCGCTTGATCTGCTCGTCGATCGGGACGAGCACCTTTCCGCCCTGGTGCCCGCACTTCTTCACGCCCGGCTTCTGATCTTCGATGTGATAGCCCGGCACACCGACCTCGACGAACCGGCGAACCAGGTTCCGAACGTGCGCGTCGCCGCCGTGTCCGGTGTCCGCATCGGCGATGAGGAACGGCCGGTAGTCGACCTCGGGCGTACGCGCGCGCTGTTCTTCAGTCATCCGCGACCGATTGAAGTGCTGGTTCTTGTCCGCAGCGAGAAGCGCGCGGATGATCGGCGCCGCTTCGTCCGGGACTCCGCTCAAGGGATAACTCGCGAGGTCAGCACCCGGGTCCTCGCTCATCGAACCCTTGGCCGACGTCGCCCAACCACCGAGGTAGATCCCCTCGATCCCGAGCCGCTTCATCGTCACCGCCTGCCCGGGCGAGTAGGGGCCGAACGTGGTGATCGACCGCTTCTCTCCGAAGAGTTCGCGGAGACGCGCGTGGAAAGCGGCCGCGGCTTCCCGCGCCACCGTGTAGTCCTGCGCGATCGTCCCCCGCTGCATCGAGACCTCGCGGGCCGTGTGGAGCCGCTCGATCCCCTCGAAGCGTGGGCTCTTCATCCACTGGTCGATCTGGGGCAGTTCGGAAAGGGCGGTCATGTCGCAATCACTCCACTGGGGCCGACGAAGTGCTTCCGCGATGTGTCCGCGGAAGGTCCCTTCGCTCGTCGTTTCGTCGCTCGTTTCGTCCGTCTCGCGGCCGATCGAAAAACTCTCGGCGGCCCGGCCGGCAGCTCACTTCAGCGGCCGTCCAGGTCCAGGTTTCGTGTCACGCGGGTGCCGTCTCGGCGGAAGGCGTCCAGGTAGAGGGCGATCCTCCGTCTGGCTTCTTCCAGGTCGTGGTTGTTCAGGTTCAGATTCAGTAGGTCGATGTACCACGGGGCTTTGACCGGCTCCCTGACATAGGTTTCGACGATCTCCCGGGCGATCGGTAGCGTCGTCGTCTTGGAAACGTCGAAAACGTCCCGGTTGCCGGCCTTTAGGAGCTTCTCGTACTCCTCCGAGAGGAGTTGGAGGAAGAGGGCCTCGTCGAACCGGCCCCCATTGGGGCGAATTGGGTCGGGCTCGGTGAGTTCGGCTCCCTTGTGGAGCCACTCCCAGAGGATGCTGAGCCGGATCTCGCCCGTCGCCATGTCCTCCATGAGGTAGAGGACGTCGTCGTTCCCGAAGAAATCGGCGGGCTTCAAGGCCGCGGCCTGGAGGCCCTGCCCGAAGGCGTTGCCGTACTGGAGGGCGACGCTGAGGAGATCCCGGGCGCCCCGGACGGTCCTCGGAGCGGGTTCCAGTAGCATCAGCCCATCCGCGTCCGCCTGCGTGTAGGTGAGGGGCGGGAACTTGCGACCGAGCTGATTGGCGTCTCCCACCGACTCCCAAACCGGGCGGACGATGTGGACCATCTTCCAGTGCGCCACCCATTTGCCGCTCGCCCCGGCCGTCTGCTCCCGCTCTGCGCCGGCGACGGCCTTGGCCATGCTCGTCGCCACCCCCTGCTCGGACCCGACGGGGATGTTCGGCTCCATCCCGCCCTGCCAGAGGGCGAACCGGCCGTTCTCGTCCGGGGTGTTGACCGCCCGCCGGACCCGGTCCTCGTAGTTCCGCATGTAGCCGTAGGTCATCCCGATCGCGTCGATGTTCGGGTTGTGGAAGCCGCCGTCCCAGGCCAGTGCGTCGGAAACGCTGTTGATGTAGTCCCAGCGGCCGGTGTTGTAGCCGACGAACCGGGGTGCGAGGGCCGCGCGGAGCTCCATGAGCTGGAACGACGCCTCGAGCTGCTCGACGAGGACGTAGGTGCGGACGACCCCGACGGGGAGGCCGAGTGCGTTCTCGAGCGCGGTCAGCATCTCGTTCCAGAGTGCCGCTTCTTCCGCCGTCTGGATCTTCGGCAGGTAGAGCACGATCGACCGACCCTCGCCCCGAAGGGTCTCCGCGTTGTTCGCCACGTAGAGGGCGGCATCGACGATCGATGCGGAGAATCCTTCGCCGTCTGACCACGCGATGTGACGGTCGTCGAGATGGAGGCCGCGCGCGCGGTAGATCCGGGTCGTGAAGTCCAGCTGCGCTCGCCAGTCCCCGACGATCTCCCGTCCGAAGAAGCCGCGGGCCCAGGTGTTCATCTCCCCCGCCACCGTCTCCGCGACCTGGAGGAACCGCGCGTCCCGTGCGAACGCGAGCTTCAGGTTCCGGTGGTTGTCGAGAGACATGGTCGACACCTGACCGAGCGCATCTTCTCCGTCGAACATCCAGCCGTCGGCACCCGAGAGGAGCGCATAGGCGACGTTCCGAAGACTCGACTCGAGCGACGCGTTCGGCTTCGCGCCCGGACCTGTCCCCTGGATCCATTGCCGCTGGAGGTCGGGCGGAATCTCTCCACCGGCGAACCGCCCCGCGCGCGCGTCGGCAACGCGGAGGTTCGTCCGTGGGATGACCTCGTCCTCGGAAAGGAACTCGATCCTCTCCTTGTTGGCAAACCGCTCGGCCCGGCGTCGCGTTCTCTTCTCCATCAACGCCTTCCGCTCGAGGTCGAACGGCGCGAGCTGATGGATGAGGTCGACCGCTCGGTCACCGAAGATGTCCGCGTACTTGGTTTGGATCCCCTCGGGGATGACGACACGGGCAGGCGTGGACATAGGAAGCTCCCGGATTCGTCGGTAGGCAAGTGTCACTACGCGTGGGGCCATTGTAGCCGGGGAGGGCGGTGAGGAACAGACGAGGGAGTGAAGCGAACAGACGAGGGAGTGAGGCGCTCAGACCAGAGAGACCGGGCGAGCCTCCGTCGGAGTCGGGCGAACAGCCAACGGAGACCACACGAGGCCTCCGTCGGCGTGCGTCCTCGGGGTGGCTAGTCGAGGATCACGATCCTCGCGCTCGCGGGATTCGATTGGAGCGCGTCGGCGGCGACGAGACGGACGAAGTAGACCCCGGAGGGCACTCGGCGTCCCTGATCGTCACTCCCGCTCCACGTCACATGGTGGACGCCCGCACCGGCCACGCCGTGGAAGAGCGACGTCACGCGCCGGCCGTCGGCGGAGTGGACCGAAAGGTCCACCGCCTGCGGTGACTCGAGCTGGAATCGAACGAGGGAGTGTCCGCGCGTCGGGTTGGGACCCGTGCTGAGGTCGAACGAGGTCGTCTCCGCTTCGGGTACCGAGCTCGTGGCATCGGTGACGATCGTGAAGTCGTCGGCCCAGACGTAGAGAGCCTGGCCGACCTTGCCGTCGAGCTCTCGCACCTGGAACTTCGTGAAGCCGGGCGTATAGATCACGCCGAAGAACTGATGGGCGGGGCCGATCTTCCCTCCACCTAGCGGGAGTCCGTCGTCCAGCACGATCGACACGTTGGAGTACCACATCCCACTGATGAAGCCTCCGACTCCGTAGAGAAGCCCGCCCTCGCTCGTACCGGTCACGCCGTCGTGATAGAGGCAATGCTCCGGCGGAACATCCACATCACACTCGGAGATCGTGCCGGTCGCATATCCGTGGTCCGGATCGTAGACCGCCCACTGTCCCGTGTGTGGTGGGCCGGACGTCGTGCTGATCGGGTTCTCGGCCGGTGGATCCGGATGGTTCGAGGTCCAGCGGATCCCCTGGTTCACGACTTCGGGGAGGTGGTTCGGAGTTCGCACTGCCTCCCAGGGACCGCTCTCGAAGCCTTCGAAGATGGTGGAATGCCCGAGCGCCGCGATCTCGGCCTGGAACGCCGCCTCGTGCCAGCAGGTGAAGAGGTCCGGCCCTCCCTCACAGGCGCTGAGCGTCACCGTCGCTTCGGCCGACACACTGCCAAACTCGGCCCGGTAGACGAAACTGTCGATGCCCGGAAAGCCGGCGCCCGGAACGTAGGTGAAGCTCCCATCCTCGGCGAGGTCGAGCGTCCCGAACGCGACGTTCGAGACGAGGACCGCGATCACACCGTTCTCACCCGCGCTCTCTCCATCCAGCCGGTCGTTCTCGAGGACGCCGAACGGCTCGACATCGAGGGCCGCGCCGAACGGGATGCCGTAGCGGTCGTCATTCGCAACGAGGTCCTGGGCCGCCACGGGATGCGCCAATGCTCCGAGGACGACCCCCGCGGTGGCGCACAGAGCGACAACCCGGAGGGACCCCAGATCCGTCACGACCCGTGTTCCAAACTTCCTGACCCGATTCGTCTTGCGCACGGTACCTCGCCTCCTCGTTCGACCGAAATCCATCCGGGCACCCCCCGTTCGTCGGCGACCAACGAGCCGAACGGGACGGGGTCCCCACGGGCCGATGCGCGTGTTTCCGATTCGATACGTCTCGGGCAGATCAGCTGCGACCGGACCTTTGCGGTTCAACGAATCGCCACCCAGGAGTCGTGTACAAACTGACGTCTTCGCGTCTGTGCGCGCAATTGGGTATGGTCCCCGGGAAGGTCAACTCCCCGAGATGTGGAGGCCTGAATGGACCTCGCCTTCCGTTGCCCCCATTGCGGGTCTGTGATCCGCACACAGTACCTCTCCCCCGGGGAGCCCGCTCTGTGCCGAAACTGTGGACAGAGCGCACCAGCACCGGCCGAGAGCGACCCGGACGTCGTCGACCTACCGCCAGTCCCATCGTCCGAGGCGGCGCAAGACCTCCCGGCCGGGGCCGGCGGCGTGTCCGAGACCACATCTTGGCTCGGGTACGCGGACGGATCACAAGCAGGTCCACCGCCGATCCCAGACCAATACGGGGACCCGGCTACCAGCGGGTGGCATCAGGCCCCACAGTTCTCCGTTTCCAGGGTCCTATCCGTCATGTTCCGAGAGTCGCTGGCCGGTGCCATCCCCTACGGACTGATCTCGCTGGTGTCGCTCCTGCCGGTCTTCCTCACGGGGGGACTCGCCAGTGATGGCACCGACTTCGGAATCGAGACCGTCGGACAGCTCGTATCGAATCTGATGTCGCCACTCACGACGGCAGCGATCATCGCCGCTACCTACGAACGCCTCCAAGGAAAGAAGCGCGACTGGGGAGTGGTCGTGCAGACTGCGCTGCGTCGTTGGCTACCCCTCGTAGTGATCAACATCCTCGTCACCATCTTGATCTCCCTCGGGTTCCTCCTTCTCTTCGTTCCTGGGATCTTCGCGGCAATTGCATTCGCGGTCGTCGGGCCAAGCTGCATCGTAGAAGACAAGGGGATCGGCGACAGCATGAGTCGGAGCTCCGAACTTGCGACCGGGTTTCGGTGGCGCGTCCTGGGATACCAATGTGCGTATCTCCTGCTGGTCGGATTGATCATCGTCATTCCGCTCGTTCTGGTCTTTTCGGCCTTCACGGAGGAATCGGGCGTGGGATCGATCGCGCAGTCCGTGGTGATCTCGGCCATCTCGGTGATCGTGGAGGTCACGTCCGCAGTCGGAGCCACCGCCCTCTACCGCGAGCTCCGCGCCGCAAAGGGGGAGTTCGACCAGTCGGAACTCCTGTCGGTCTTCGAGTGAGGGAAAGCGGAACCTTGGACTTCCTACGTGGCTAGCTTTGGCGGCAGAACTAGACACTGCGGGCCCGCCGAGTTCCTCAGCGTGCTCGTCGTGCTCCTCTGCGTCATCGGGTCACTCGTCGGCGTCGCCACGAACGCCACGGCGGAAGGCGGAACCGGCGGGCTCGACGAACTCCACCGGATTCTGGAAGACGGGGAGTATCAAACCTCCTATCCCACGCAGGTCGAGCGAGAGCCCGCCGACTACCGTCGCCCCAAGCTCGCGCCGCAGACCGGTGCCGTTCCCCAAGCGTTCCTCATCGGTGTCGGACTGCTGCTTCTCTTCTTCCTCGCCACGCAGATCGTGCGTGAGGTCCAGGATCGCCGAATGCTCGCAGCCGGAAACACGGCGACGACAACGGGACCTTCGGCGGTCCAACTCGCGATTCCGTGGGATGGCATCGACGAACTCGTTCGCGATGGCCGTTTCGCTGCGGCAGTCCGAGAACTCCTCCGCCGAACGTTCGAGTCCCTCGCCTCCCACCAACGGCTGGTCCTACGCGACGCATTCACGTCTCGCGAGGTGGTCCGCCGCCTTCAACTGTCCGACGACGGGCGCGGCGCACTCACCGATCTCGCAACGACGGTCGAACACTCGCTCTTCGGCGGGGAGGACGTGGACGAAGCGGACTATCGGCGTTGCCTTGGCGCGTACCACACGCTCGTCGACACGCTGAAGAGCGGCTCGGCCAGTGAGGAAGCGCGGCCGTGAGCGGACCGGAGTTCCAAGGCCGTTCTGGACTGCTCTTCTTGGCCGCAGCGATCTCGGTCGCCGCCCTCGTCGTGCTGATGGTCTGGGACGGACCTCCTCCGCAAACGGATCGGGGTATGGCCGGACCGAAGGGACGGTCGGCATCCGCACCCGGCGCATTCGTGGAGTGGCTCCGAGCACGAGGCGAGGACGTGCGGACCTCCCGGGTGCGGACGAGTGACAAGCTGGACGAGGGAGACCTCGTGTTCTTCCTCGAGCCCCGGGTGACCGAGAGCAACGTCATGTGGGTGGAAGCGCGACTCTTCGACGCGTGGATGAACGGA
The DNA here is from genome assembly GCA_020633975.1 of Candidatus Eiseniibacteriota bacterium. GTDB lineage: Bacteria > Eisenbacteria > RBG-16-71-46 > CAIMUX01 > CAIMUX01 > JACKCR01. Next base: position 13,984 of record JACKCR010000007.1, read on the forward strand.
ATCGTCGTGCTCGTCCTCCCGAAGTGGGTCGGGATCCCGGACCGGAGCCATCCCGGTTGGATCGAGTCCGCCGTACTCGAGAACGTCCAAGTGCCAGAGTCGACACTCGACCTCGCCCTCATCCTCATCGCGATGCACGGCCGTTGGGAGGGACAGACCTTCGTTTGGCTAGGAGACGAGCAGCTCCACGACGACGCGATCCTCGACGAGACGTCGGTCGAGGAGACGATTCCAGACCTGATGACGGACGATCGCACTGCAGACGACCTGACACCGGGCGATAGGTCGAGGCCCCACACGCAGCCGACGCACGACGGTGACGCAACCGACGCGAACGTGGATACCGCGCCCGCCCCAGACGAGACCTACGTGCCGAAGATCGCACGGTACGACGAGTCCGCCTTCGGCATCCCGCAGCTCCAGACGCTCTCCACGGACGGAACGCAGTGGCGACCCGTCGTGGACGGGCCAGATGGCATCGTCGCGGCGGAACTCGCGCCGGACTTCTTCGTGCTGGTCGATCCCGACCTGATCTCGAACGCGGGAATCGGCCAGGGCGCAAACGGACGCCACGTCCTCACGCTCCTCAGCCGGATCGGCGAACACGGAGCGATCTGGATCGACGAGTCGGTTCACTTCGCTTCGGGCGGCGGAAGTCTCTGGGCCGAGCTCGTGCGGTTTCCGCTCGTACTCATCACCGTGCACGTCCTCGCGTTCTTCGCGCTCGCGGCGTGGGCGGGAACGCAGCGCTTCGGACCGACCAGAGGTTTCGGCCCGCGATTCCATGTCGGAAAGGAGCACCTCGTCGAGCATACGGCGGAACTGCTCCAGCTCGCGGGTCATGGTGGGTATAGCCTCGCCCGCTATCTCGCGCTCATAGAGTCTGACGTCTCCGCGTCCCTCGGTTGGGGCGAACTCCCCCGAACGGAAAGACGACGAAGATTGCTCGCCCTGGGACAGTCGGTGGGCGAAGACGGACTGCAGAAGGAACGACGGGACGACCTCTCGACCCTCGAACGCGAGGTGAACGAACTGACCGGAACCGAAGTGCCTCCAGCCGTGCTTCTCCAGATGGCCGAGAGGATCGATGCTTGGAGACGAGGTACCCTCTACGGAAGGAGGAGCGATGGAGCTCGCTGAGGTTCAGGATCTGGCAGGGCGGCTCGAAGAAGCGATCGCGCGCGTGGTCGTGGGCCAGGAACGTGCGGTCGAGCTGCTCCTCACGGCGCTCTTCTCCGAGGGGCACGTTCTACTGGAGGGCGCGCCCGGTTCGGGAAAGACGCTCCTCGCGAGAACCTTCGCGACCTGCCTGGAGCTCGAGTTCACGCGGATACAGTTCACGCCGGATCTCATGCCAGGGGACGTTCTCGGAACGAACATCTTCGACTTCAAGACCGGCGACTTCCAGCTCACGCGTGGCCCGATCTTCACCGACTTCCTGCTCGCGGACGAGATCAACCGCACCCCGCCCAAGACGCAAGCCGCGCTCCTCCAGGCCATGGCCGAACGGAGCGTGACCATCGACGGAGAAACGCATCCGCTGAGGGACGAGTTCCTCGTCGTCGCCACGCAGAATCCGATCGAGCACGAGGGCACCTATCCGCTTCCCGAAGCGCAACTGGACCGATTCCTCTTCAAGACCATCGTGCCCTTCCCATCGCGGGAGGAAGAGATCGACATCGTCCGGCTCCACGGCCATCGAAGCGCGACTCCCAGGCCCGAGGAGTTCGGCCTCGCGCCGGTCACGAATCGTAGCGGGATCGCCTCGGCGAGAGAGTGCGTCCGTGCCCTTCGTATCGCGGACGAAGTGGTCGCCTACATCGTCGACCTGGTCCGCACGACCCGCGAGCATCCTTCGATTCTCCACGGTGGGTCTCCCCGCGCCGCGAACATGATCGCTACCGGCTCCCGCGCCCTCGCCGCGATCCGTGGGCGCGACTTCGTCCTACCCGACGACGTGAAGGAGCTGTTCCTGCCCGCCATGCGGCACCGGGTCGTCCTCTCCCCCGCCGCGGAGGTGGAGGGGTTGTCGGTCGACACGATCCTCGAGGGGATTCTGGACTCGGTCCGAGCGCCGCGATGAGACCTCGCTTCCATCCGACCGGACGAGCCCTCGTGCTCGCATCCCTTGGACTCGTACTCGCGGTCCTCTCCGTGGTCGTCTCGAGCCAGCTGGCCCCACTCTGGGTGGTGTTCTGGATCGTCTTCGCCTTGGCGCTAGCGGTGGACTTCCTGCGGATCGGATCCGGACGCCACTTTCGCGCCAGCCTCAGCCTCCCCCCAACTCTTCCGGTCGGCCGCGAGTGCGCCGTGCCACTCCGGATCGAGGAAACGCGGGGCAAGACACATCTCACCGATGTCGCGATTTCGCTCTCCGCCGATCTCGATCCGATCCCACAAACCCGTGTGGAGATCGCCGAAGGTCGCGCGGACTTGCTGCTTCCGATGCGTGTGCAGCGACGGGGACGGGTGCGGGTGCACTCCGTACACCTCCGCTACCGTGGACCGTTCGGCCTCGTCCAGTGCACCGTCGTCCTCGCACTCGATGCAGAGAGCGTCGGAGTTCCCGACATCGCCCCCGTCCAGGAAGCCGCCATCCGCTTCTTCGGGTCGAGTGACTTCAGGTCCGGGCTCAAGATCGAGCGGATCTTGGGCGAAGGCTCCGAGTTCGAGTCGCTGCGCGAGTACCTTCCCGGCCACGACCCACGCGTCATCGACTGGAAAGCGTCGGCTCGCCACAAGCGGCTCTTCGTCCGTCAGTTCCGGGCCGAACGAAACCACCAGATCCTCCTCGGCCTCGATGTAGGACGGCTGATGGGCGAACCCCTGGCCGGCATTCCGAAGCTCGACCACGCCGTCCACGCCGCGCTCCTTCTCGGGTACGTTGGCCTCCGGACGGGAGACCGAGTCGGCTCCTACGCATTCGACAGTCAGTTCCGCGGCTACTTCCCTCCGCGGTCGGGAGTACACGCATTCCCCGCCTTGCGGGCACAGGTCGCGTCGCTCGAGTACGGACACGACGAAACGAACTTCACCCTGGGGCTCACCGACCTCGCGGGCCGGCTCGACCGTCGCTCCCTCGTCGTCGTTCTCTCGGACTTCGTCGACGCTGTCACCGCCGAACTCATGGTCGAGAACCTCGATCGACTCGCGAGGCGACACCTCGTCATCTTCGTCGCACTGCGGGATCCACTCTTCGGAGAAGTAACGCGCCGAAGCCCACGCACTGCCGGAGACGTCCACCGGGCCGCCGTCCTCCAGGGAATGGTGCAGGAACGGGAAAAGGTCCTTCGGCGGCTTCGTCGCTCGGGCATCGTCTGCATCGATGCAGAGCCGCTCGCCGTTAGAACGCAGCTCCTCAACCGGTACCTCGACGTGAAGCGACGGGAGCGGATTGCATGACGACACCTACTCTGAGGTCGGTTCAGTTCCGCAGGGAGCGGGAGGCGTCGTGGAAGGAACTCGAAGCGCTCCTCGCGCGGGCAGAGAGCGCGGGACTCGCGCGCCTCGGAAGCGACGAACTCGTCCGTCTGGTCGAACTCTATCGAGCGACAGGCTCCTCTCTCTCCGTCGCGCGGGCGATCTCCCTCGACCGGAACGTCCTCGAGTATCTGGAGCGGTTGACGCAACGCGCCTACATCGTGGTCTACGCCCCGCGACGGCGTTTCCTCGGGGCGATTGCGAACTTCTTCGCTCGCGACTTCCCCCGCCGAATCCGTGGGCTGCGGGTCCACCTGGCGATCACGATCGCCGTACTCGTCGCGTCGGTGTGGATGGGCGAACGGGTCGTACACTCCGACCCCGACCGGTTCTACTCGTTCGTCTCCGAGGAGATGGCACAAGGACGGGGACCCCACTCGGAGCCCGCGGAACTCCTCGAGATCCTCGAACGGAAGACAGACCCTTCCGACGACCTCTCACTCTTTGCGTCCGTCTTGCTGAGTCACAACGCACAGATCGGACTCCTCAGCTTCGGCCTCGGTTTCCTCGGAGGAATCCCCGCTTTGGTCCTGGTTCTCACCAACGGCCTCGGGTTGGGCGCGTTCGTCGCGATTCACGAACGAACGGGAATCGCCACCGAGTTCTGGGCCTGGGTGCTTCCCCACGGAGTCACCGAGCTGTTTGCCATGTGCCTCTGCGCTGCCGCGGGCCTCTCGGTCGGACAGACCCTGCTCTTCCCCGGTGCGTTCCGTCGATGGGAATCGCTGGCTCACGCGGGCCGGAACGCCGCAACCATCGTCGTCGGTGCGGTTGCTCTCTTCGTCGTTGCGGCAGCTCTCGAAGGCTTCTTTCGCCAGCTCGTGACTTCGCTCCCCGTGCGGTTCTCCGTCGCCAGCCTCTCCCTCGTACTGCTCGTGCTCTACATCACACGGGTTGGTCGGATGGATGATAGTGCGTCCGCGGAAGGCGGAGAGGGCGATCGATGAGGCAGATCTTCGCCCGAACCGATGCGCTTCGCGCGGGGTACCTCGTCACCCCCGAGCAGGTGCTGCTCCGGTTCGATCTCGCCTCGATCGGTGCGCGGGCCTCCGCCCTTCTCATCGACGCCAGCATCCTCGTAGTCGCGGCTCTCGGGATCGTGTTCCTCTTCTCCTACCTCGTCGAGAACCACGGAGGGTGGTTTGCGCCGATCGAGGTCCTTCTCCTCTTCGCACTTCGGAACTTCTACTTCATCTACATGGAGCTACGATTCTCGGGCCAGACGCTGGGAAAGCGGCTCGTGGGGATCCGCGTCGTTGCGCGAGACGGTGGCGCACTCGGCGCGGGGCTCGTCTTCGCACGGAATCTCACGAGAGAGTTGGAGTTCATCATCCCCATGGCCCTCGCAGTCTCCGGAACAGCGGTGAGCGGGGTGGCAACGTGGGTGGTCGAACTCGCGGCCGTCCTCTGGATCGTGGTGATGCTAGGCATCCCGCTCCGCACTCGTTCCCATGCCCGTCTCGGTGACCTGATCGCCGGCACGATCGTCGTGCAGGTTCCCCGTCCCGTCTTGTTGTCCGATCTCACAGACCGCGAAGTCGCACGACCTGCAACCTCGGCAGGATCGGCAGGATCGACAGAATCAGAAGGATCGGCAGAGTCGACCGCGTCGGCGGCGCCAACCGGAACCGCCTCATCCGACGCGTCGCTCCATTCCGACGGCCCCGTCTTCACCCGCGAACAGCTCGACGTCTACGGAATCCACGAACTCCAGGTGCTGGAGGACGTGCTTCGTCGCCCGATCGGCGATGTCGACTATCGCCTGCTCGATCGACTCGCCAGGACGATCCAGAGGAAGATCGGTTGGAATTCGGCGGAGAGGTATCACTCGCGCGAGTTCCTCACTGCGTTCTATGCGGCACAACGTGGACGTCTGGAGAAGGAGCTCGCCTTCGGGCGGCGTCGGGAACGGAAGCGGGTCGACGACGAGACACACTCCTAGAGGCGTCGCGTCCTAAAGGTGTCGCGCGCCTTCCAGGTCGGGCGCCGGAGAAGGCCCGGCGCCGGACTTCGAGGGGACGGCGTGGTCAGGCGCGGCTCCGGCGGCTCTCGGAAGCGCATTCATCAACGCGCGACGAGTTCGACGCGCCGATTCAGCGCGCGGCCCGCGTCGTCCGCGTTCGAGGCCACCGGGCAGGTAGGGCCGGCGCCGAACGGCAGGAGTCGCGACGCCGCGATACCGTGCGTTTCCGCGAGCGCCTTCACCACTGCGGCGGCTCGCTCTTGCGAGAGTTTGAGGTTGCTCTCGAAACCACCCACACCATCTGTATGGCCCACTACGTAGACCTGGAGCGACGGATCGGCCAAGAGTAGTTTGGCCACCTCCGAGATGGCGGCGTTGGACTCGGGCTTGATCACCGACTTCCCCGTATCGAAGAGGATCCCGTAGATCGCCACCTTGCCCGTGGTCCGGAGGCTGCCGGCCAGCTTGTCGGCGTCGGCCACTACGTCCTGACGCATAGTCTCACGGCGCACGGTCCAGATTTTGTACGCTCCGTTGCCCCCCGCCTCCACTCGAACCCAGCTTTCGGTGTTTCCCTTGTCGAGCCGGAGTGTGGCGTACTCCATTCCGCCGTCTTCCCAGCGGTGGACGAGCCGACCGCCTGCACTCTTCACCGCGTTCTCGTAGTTCCGGACGATCTGGATCGCACTCGGCAGCTTGATGCCGTCGTTCGCGTAGTAGTCCACGTAGGTCCAGCCACCCTCGACCGTTTCCGCGACGTCGGACCCCGTCGCGAACGTCTCCTCCGCAAACTCCTGCTCCTCCCAGTTGTAGATGTGGAACCCCGGCATGCGGGTCAAAAACCCCGGGTCGCTGCTCCCCGGAACGTCGTTCGGGTCACCGCCGAATGCCCCGGAGACTGGGAGGACTGCGAGGGAGAGCAGGGTCAGCACGAAGACGAGAGAGATCGTGCGAAGCAGGGGAAACAGGGAGACGGCTCGGCGCATGGAGCACCTCTATGTGCGGCGGTGGACACCGCCTCGGAAGGACCGGCCGGACGGCAGCGCGGAAGTCGACGTGGCTCCCCTGGGTCCGGGCGGCGGGACGATACTCCCACCGATATCGCGTGTAAACGATCGCCCGATCGCTTTCTTCAGGGTCCTTTTCCGTTCACGGCTTCTCATCCACGGATCCTTCCTCGGCCGCGATCCAGTCGAGAACGCGGCCCGCCGCTTCGTCGAACGCGAGCCCACGCCCGCGTCGCCACTCGGCCTCGAACGCTTCCCTGGAGAGCCGTCCCTTGACGCGACCGATCACCTCTTCCATTTCGTCTTGCTCCTTGGACGCGAGGCTCACTCCCCCCTTGTCGAGGCAGGTACGTGCCGCCCCGAACATCCAAGCCGAGTTCGAGGCATCATCCTTGGAAAGCGCGAGGGTGGCCGCTGCGGCGATCGCGGATGCGCCAGCCCAGACCGCACCGAGAGCCCGAGCATGCCCTAGCGCCTCGGCCAGCTCGTCCGCCCCGTCCGCGAAGTGCCCGAGCTGGATCGAGAGACCGGCACGATTGCCCAACGCCAAGGCCAGTGTCACACGGTCCCCGGTTGCTCGGTGAAGTGCCACCGCTGCGCCGATGAGTTCCCGTGCCGCCGCGGGATCCCCGAGCTCGGAGACGAGCACACCCAGGTTGAGGAGAAGGGTCGCCTCACCGGCGACGTCGCCCGTAGACCGGGAAATGGCGAGCCCCTCTTCGCACGCAGCACGCGCTCGTTCGCGGTCGCCGAGACTCCGGTACGCCGCGCCGAGTGCCAAGTAGACTCGGGCTCCGGGCGAGGTCTCGAGCATGCGGAACTGTTGGAGCGCCTCCTCGAGCAAGCGGATCGCCCGGTGGGAGTCCCGACGCCAGGACGCGATGGCTCCAGCCAGAACGAGTGCGCGAGCACGCACCGGCGACACGGCCTCGGCACCCGGCCGCTCGAGGGCCCGCGCGAGCTGTGTCTCGGCAAGCCCCGAGTATCCGCGGACGTGCCAGTACCGTCCGAGCGCGGCCACCAGTCGGAGTCCGTCTGCGGCTCCGTCCGGATCCTCATGGCATGCGTCGAGCGCGACGTTGAGATTCGCGTGTTCCGCGCCGAGACGATCGAGCCATTCGCCCTGGTCCGCGCCCGTGAGCTTCGGCTCGGACTCTTCCGCGAGCGCGAGGAAGTGTTGGCAGTGCCGCTCACGAACTCGACGGGCCTCGTCCGCACTCCCAAGTGCGGCGGCAGCGAACTGACGGATCGGTTCGAGAAGGCGGTACCGGGAGGCCCCGCTCGCCCACGGCTCGACGATGAGGAGGGAGTGGTCGAGGAGGGTGGAGATGGAGTCGAGCGATGTGAATTCGTCGCCCTCCCCCGCAACGAAGGCAATGGCAGGGAGCGTCGCGCCGCCTGCGAACACGGACAAGAGACGGAACGTCGCGGCAGCATCCGGGCGCAGCTGGTCATAGCTCCACTCGATCGCGGCTTGGAGCGCGCGATGCTTGGCCGGCATCCGCCCGGTGGGGTCCCGCAGCAGGGCGAGCTGTCGATCGAGTCGCTCGGCGATCTCCCGCATGCTGAGTACCCTAGCCCGAGCCGCGGCCAGCTCGATCGCGAGCGGGAGCCCTTCGACGCCGCGACAGATCGCCGCAATCGCCCTGAGATCGTCGACGTCTGGAACGAAGTTGGGGTCGGACTCCGTCGCCCGCTCCAGGAAGAGAGCGACCGAGTCACAGCGGTCGAGTTCGGAGGGATCCGCGTCGACACCAGCCACGGCGAGCGGCTCTACCGAAACGCGCGACTCACCGGGCACCCCGAGCGGGGTGCGACTCGTCGTGAGCACGCGTGGGAGCGTCCCTTCGCGGTGAGTTGGGACCGCCACCAGCTGCCTGACGAGTGTTCCAATGTCCGGAACGAGGTGTTCGCAGTTGTCGAACACGACGAGGGAAGGAGACCGCTCCAGGCGCTCCCGCACTTGCTGAAGAAGGGGGCGGTCCGGCACCTGACGAACTTCCATCGCCGCGGCGAGGGTCTCGAGCAGGCGCGCACCCGCAGAGATGACACTCACATCCACGAACCAGGTTCCACCCGGGACCTCGGCTTCCAGCGACCGGGCGAGGGCGACCGCTAGCCGGGTCTTGCCCGAACCTCCGGCACCGGTGAGCGTGAGGATCCGGCCGGGCCCGAGAAGGCTCCGGCAGGTACCGAGCTCGTGGCTGCGTCCCACGAAGCTCGTCGCGAAGACGGGCAACTGCACCGCGGCTGTGGCAGTGGAATGTCCCTCTCGCGGTGCGTCGCCGGACACGACCTTGGCTCCTGCGGTCGGGGACGTGGACTGTATGCGACCGAGCGTCTCCTCGATCGTTCTGGCCGCGTCGGATAGAGAAGGCAGGCGCCGGTCGGGATCTCTCTCGAAGCACTCGAGAAGGAGTCGTCGAATGGCGGGAGGACAGTTGCCCGGGAGGCGAGCCAGGTCGGGATGCGCATCGAGGAGAGCGTGGTACACCGCTCCGGGGGTGGCTCCGTCGAATGCTGGATGACCCGTGAGCATCTCGTAGAGGACACACCCAAACGAAAAGACGTCCCCTCGTCCATCGTCACGCCCCTCGAAGCGCTCGGGGCTCGTGTAGCGCAGGGTACCGGCTACCGATCCGACTCCCGGCCCTCCCCCCTGCATCGTGCCCTTCTGCGCGATCCCGAAGTCGACGACCTTGGGACGACCGTCTGCTGTCAGCATGACGTTGGACGGTTTGATGTCGCGATGGGTAACGCCTTCGGCGTGGGCGGAAGCGACGCCGCGCGCGATCTGTGCGGCGAGCGCAAGGCCCGCTCGGGTGGGCAGAGGGCCGTCCCTCAAACGATCCGCGAGGGACCCACCGGGAACCCACTCGAGCACGAGAAAGCGGACCCCGTCGAGATCCTCCATGCCATGGATCGTCGCGATGTTCGGATGATTGAGCGACGCGAGGACCCGAGCCTCGTGGGTCAGGCGTTCCAATCGTTCCGGTGAGTGCACCACATCGGCGGGAAGCAGCTTCAACGCGACCGGCCGATCGAGTACCCGATCACGTGCCAGGTAAACGTCCCCCATCCCGCCACGACCGGCCCGCCTCACGATCTGGAAGCGACCCAGGGAACGCCCGGCTTCGAGTTCCGGTGAGGTTTCGAGGGGAGGCGGATCGCGCCGCAACGCGGCCGCGTATGCTTCGATCGTCTGGAAGCTCTCGATCCACTTCGGGTCGACGTTCGCTCCGTGCGACACTTCGTCCGCGGTGTGTTCCGCTTCCCAATCGACGTCGACGCCGTCCGTGATCGCCTGCGCGAAACGCAAGAGAGTGGCGTCTTCCTCTGAAGCGTCGACTCCTCTGGAAGCTTCGTCACCCTCTCCGGCAGCTTCGGTGCCATTCCCGAAAGCCTCCAAGCCTCCCCCAGCGTCGTCGCTGTCACCGTGAGGCCCCGCTCCCTCCCGGTGCTCCGGTTCCGGGTCGTTCGGCTCCTCACGCACGGTGCATGGCTTTGGCCAGGGCAACCAACGCGCGCGCGACGGCCATCCGAGCGGAATCGGGGCTGGGCTTGTCCATCGCCATCGCGATCTCTTCGTGAGTGAGTCCGAACTCGATCCGAAGGATGATGGCTTGCTGAGACTCGGCGTCCAGTTGCGAAAGCGCGCGCTCGATCCGTTCGGCGCAGTCCCACCCGATCGCGACCTCTAGCGGAGACGGCGCAGGGTCGCATTCGGCGTCTTCGAGGGTGACCGGCCGGGGCCTCACGGCGGCCCGTCGCGCGCGGTCCCGAATCGCATTCATGAGGATGCCGCGAAGGTACGCCAAGAACGCACCTTCCCGCTGGTAGACGAACGAATCCAACCGTGCGAGCGCCCGGATGAGCGTGTCCTGGACGAGATCGTCCGTCTCCCCCAGCTCCCTCGCTCCACCCGAACTTCTGTGATGGGCCCACCTGCTGAGGATGGGCAGGTACCGGCCGAACAACCGCTCACGGGCGGATAGATCTCCCCCGCGGGCAAGTCCGAGCAAGGTCGCGGTGTTCTCCCGCGCTGGCCACCCTGGTGGTGCTGTTCCGACGACCTCTGTCACCGGTCGGTCCTGGTTCCCGCGAGTGTTCTACGAAAGTTCTCTGTTCGGTCGGTAGGGAGGCTGCGTTCCTCCCTTGGAGGATACCAGATCCGCGACTCGATCCAGGCAAACCCAAAGGAGGGCTTCTATGCGGAATGTCCTGCGCTCCGGCATGGGCCGAAACGGCTCTAGACGCCGTCTTCTCTCCGGCCTCTCGTTCATTTGTCTCCTCGTTCCCTCGCTGGCTGTCTCATCGGATGAGCCGGTGAGTGGGCCATCCCCGTCGCCAATCGACCCTACCGTGATTCCAGACGCTCCCGCCCTGGAGTGGGTCTGGACGGACCCTGGCATTCCTCTCGTGCTGCTCCACGCGACGCCGTTCGGTGAGGACGACAAGGGCGGAAGCTACACAGCGATGGGTGGGGCTGGCTCGGACACGCTGACCGACCGGGAGCGAGAGCTCCTCGCTCAGGCGCGCGCGGCGGTGGAGGTCTCCCGATCCGCCGGAACTCTGTTCGTGTCGCCGGTGGTTCGTGACGTCACCGCTTCCGACGCCCGGGATGCGTTGGCGCAGAAGGAGCGACTCCGGAGCCATCCGGCCGCGGGCGAGACCATGAAAGGCATCGGCGCACCGACGGATCACGCCGCGCCGATGGGTCGAGCCGCACAGGCCGTTCCCGGATCGCAGGCCGGATCTCCCACACGTCTCACCGAAGCGGAACTCGAGAAGCTCGCCGCGGCCAGCCAAGGAAGCGGCCTCCAGAACCTTCCGCAGGACACGCCCCCCCCCACAGAAGCGGCAGGAGCGCCGCACCTGGGCGAGCCAGTTCAGACGGTTCAGAGAGTTCAGGCCCACGACGACAGCGTCGACCAACCGGACACGCCGAAGTCGCCGGACGTCGCCACCGAGAAGAAGGAGAACTAGACGTGGGACTCGTGAATGCCCGTTTCCAGACGTCCTTCGTGCTCCTCGCCGCGATGTTGGGATGCGCCTCCATCGTCCGGGCTCAGGTGCCCCCATCCCGCGGGACGATCCCGCCGGGACTCGCCGAGCAACTCCTCCTACAGTCGGCGCCGGCCAACCAACCGCCATCGGAGTGGGAGGACAACGAGGCACGAGAGCGCGATGCCGAGAACTACTTCGCGTCCGTCCGTGATGCGGAGGCCCGTGGTTCCTCCGACGACAACGACACCTGCCACTACGCCCGCGGTGTCACGCTCGTCGTACACATCTTCGTGAACCACACGGGCGGAACGTGGAGCGGAGCAGAGATCACGGATGCGGTCGCGAAGGCCGACGCCGCGAAGATCAACTACCTGACCTATGCCCCCTACGCCTCGAACCAGCGTTTCGATCCGATCGGTGGATACGTCTTCTACAACCCGACGGTGAACTTCCTCATCTCGGACAGCGGAATGACCGACTCGGTAATGGAGTCGGTCGTCGCCGCCATCGGATTCGGCGACGCCGATGGCGACGGGAGTCGTGTCGACGACATGACTCACTACCTCCAGGGATGGGGAGGCGGGTGGGACAACGTGATCCTCTTGTTCGAGCCCGATCAATCGGGACGGGCCTGGGCCAGCTACGGCCAGGCCAAGGCCGCGCTCTACAACAACAGCGAGTGGTGGGTCTTCGCCCACGAGTGGGGACATCTCTTCGGCGGTTGCGACGAGTACGCCGAGGGTGGCACCTGCAACAGCGGCATGAACTGCGGCACCTGCCAGAGCTGGTACCTGACGGAAACGGTAAGCAACGGGAACTGCGAACTCGCGATGTGCGGCAGCACCGTCGACTGCCTCATGAAGTACAACACGACGAACGCACTCTGCGACGACACGCCGCGCGAGTGGGCTTGGGTCGACGACGACAACGACGGACTGGGAAACACGGTGCGGCGCCCGACCGTCATATCGGGCGGGAACCAGCAGTACGCTAACATCTATGAGCTCTACCACAACGGCTGGTTCGTCTGGAACGACGTCACCCAGTCGGAGGTCGTCTCTCAGCGCTGGAACGCGTGGGCCGTCATCGGCCTCAGGAGCCCAGCCACCGCCGACTATGACCTCCAGGTCTTCACCGACAACACGCACAACGTACCGTTGGGAAGCTCCGCGTGGGGCACGGGCCAAGTCGACTTCGTGGTCGGGGACTACAACCACAACGTCGTCGGCAACGAGCACATCCAGCTCATCCACTACGGAGGAAGCACGGAGAGCTACAACCTGACGTTCGAGAGTGGCGGAGAGGTGCTCTACCCCGACGGGATCGTGCGCCCGGGATCCTGGGGCTGGTACAACACCGCCATGGTCTGGGACGTGCCTCTGACGGCCGGGGAGACACTCACGTTCACGCTCGACGTCCCGGGCAACCTCGACATGGGCATGGCGCTCTACAAGTCGAACTCGAGTACGTTCTTCGCGGGTCGCGGAGCGGGCCACGTCGCCTACGCAGACTCCTACACCCTGGCAGGCGATGAGTCCTTCACCTACACGGTACCGAGCGACGACGTCTACGGGCTCGTCATCTGGAGCAACAACAGCGCCGACGGTTCGTTCACGATCCAAGTCGGTCCGACCCCGACGCCCATGAACGAAGAGGTCGCCTACTGGAGCGCGGGCAATCCGAGTCTCTGGAGTTTCGTTCCGAACGCAGTGCCCTATTGGGCCGTAGTCGGAACGCGTTCCGACACCGGTCAAGACGTGAACCTCCGGCTCTTCGACGATCCGAACTACCAGATCCAGCTCGACGCGTCGCAGAACTACGGCCCGTGGGAACCGGAATTCATCGCGATCGACTACAACCACGCTCCGTACGGCGCGGAGTACCCGAGAGTCACTGCTCCCGGCGCCTCGAACATCTACTTCACGCAGTGGGAGGAGGATCCCGAGATCCTGAACGGCGAAGAGTACCCCCCGTATTGGTATCCGGAAGACGTCGTCAAAGTGTGGGACGTCTGGATGAATGCCGACGAGTTCTACTTCTTCCGTCAGTTCAGCGGCGCCGGCACCCTGGACGGAGGCATCTACCTCTTCGACTCTTCGAGCGGTGACAGCTACCGGCACCGGAGCGAATACGCGAACGGGTCCGACTACCTACCTGCTTCGTTCGGCGGTGAGTTGTTCTGGCACACGGCTGCCGCATCGGACTGGTACGGGTTCGTCGCCACGTCCCACGGCTACACCCAAGGGTGGTACAGCATGTGGTTCGGTCCGTGGCTCTTCCCGACCGACGACGTACCGGTGACTCGCGACGAGCCTGTCGTCTGGGCCAGTGCTCCAACGACAGGAGCTTCTTGGCAGGTCGCGGCGGTCCGTCCTTCGCCCGGCGAACAGTCCGGGATCTGGATGTACGAGGACTACACCTTCGCAGACGCCGGGTACCGCGCGTACGACGCGGGCCTGGGCGTCCGATTCGTCGTAGCCGACTACAACCACAGCGGACCGATCGCGTACTACACGCTCGCGCAGAGACAGGTCGGATACGGTCCGCAGGACTTCTCCTGGGAAGGCGGGACGGAAGCGCTGGTGTTCGAACCCTCCGGCACCAACGCACCGGATCTTCCGTGGGAGACGGACAACGTCGCGAAGGTCTTCGACCTCTACATCGATGGCGCGAGCCCCGGGCCCGACGGACAGACCTGTCGGATCACCGTCACGGACGATAGCGGCGGACTCGATCTCGGAGTGGCTGTATTCGCATCCTACGGTGGAGAGGGGTACGCCGCATCCGGCGGAGCCATCGCCTATGCAGACAACGCGGGCGTGGGTGCTCCGGAGACCGTGGAATTCACCGTGACCGACGCAGACTGGTACGGGCTGGTCGTCTTCAACCAGGCGGACGGCGCGGGCGTCTACTCCATCTCGATGTCGGACGGCTCCACCGCCGACGTCGCCGCGGCAGTCGAGGCGACGAGGAACGCGCTCTGGGTGGCGTCGAACCATCCCTTCGGAACCGGAGCGGAACTCGCATACTCCCTACGGGAGTCCGGGCCAATCGACCTCGCGGTCTACGACGTCCAGGGGCGAAGGATCCGGGCGCTGGTGGGTGGAGCGTCCGACGCGGGTACGACGGTCGTTCCATGGGACGGCCGCGATGACCTCGGACGGTCGACCGCTCCGGGGATCTACTTCGCTCGGCTCGAAGCCGGCGCCGTCCGGCGCAGCGTGAAGCTGGTCAAGACCGAGTAGCGAGAGCCAGGCGATCGGTCGCCTCCGCCGCACCCGCGCGGGTTGGGTGCCAGGGCAACATGACCTACCGACCGCGGCCGGTTTCGGGACTCCGGGGCCGGCCGCGTCGCTGCCGCCAAGACGCTTCCCCCTCACATCGCTCCCACCGCGTGGTTGGAGTACTCTCTCCCCATGAACGATGAATCGCACCGTCCCCAGTTCCCGACCCGGATCGCCGAGCGCCACCCGACCCGAGAGGTTCGTATCGGCCCACTCCGGATCGGCGCCCAACATCCGATCCTCATCCAGTCCATGACCATCGCCGACACCTGCGACACGGACGCCGTCGTCTCCGAGATCCGGCAACTCCACGAGGCAGGGTGCCCACTCGTGCGTGTGACCGCGCCGAGCATCAAGGACGCGGAGAACCTGGCGGAGATCAAGAAGCGGCTCCGCGCGGATCACATCGACATCCCGCTCGTCGCGGACATCCACTTCACTCCCAACGCGGCGATCGAAGCGGCCCGGCACGTCGAGAAGGTCCGCGTGAACCCGGGCAACTACGCGGACCGGAAGAAATTCCAGGTCTTCGAGGTGACGGATGCCGCATACCAGGAGGGTATGGAGAAGGTCCGCGAGCGCTTCCTTCCCCTCGTCCAGGTATTGAAAGAAGAGGGGCGCGCGCTTCGGATCGGGACGAACCACGGCTCGCTCTCCGACCGGATCCTCAACCGGTTCGGCGATACGCCGGAAGGAATGGTCGAGTCCGCGCTCGAGTTCGTGCGGATCTGTCGCGACGAGAACTTCCACGACATCGTGCTCTCGATGAAGTCGTCGATCCCGAGCGTGATGATCGCCGCCTATCGACTGCTCGTCCGAAGGATGGTGGACGAGGGAATGGACTACCCGCTCCACATCGGCGTGACGGAAGCCGGCGACGGGATCGAAGGGCGAGTGAAGAGCGCAATCGGGATCGGGTCTCTGCTCGCCTCGGGAATCGGAGACACGATCCGGGTTTCGCTCACCGAAGACTCGATCCACGAACTGGGCGCCTGCAAGAACCTGCTCGCAGCCGTCGAGGCCGAACGGGGCGGAAGAGCCGCGCAGAACGGGAAAGCGACGCACAGCGGGACGGCGGAGCGGAGCGGAAGAACGGCACCAAGCGGCGGGAAGGTAGAGCAGGACAGAAGCGCGGCGACGGCCGACGAACTCACGGCGATCGCAACCACCTCTCCCGTCTGGCAGAGCCTTCCCCTCACGACGTCTGCCGAGCGGCGCGAGTCGACCGATTGGAAACTGGGACGTTGGCCGCTCGGTGGCGAACACCGGATCGCGGTCGAACTGCGCCTCCCTCTTCCCCTCGACGGAACCCCGTCTCCGGAGTGGGAAGCGCGACTCGGGCGCGTGGGAACGGAGCACGGACCGGAGATCGTTTCCGTGCTTCCCGTGGGCGGATGCCGGATGGGACAACCTCATCGCGGAACAGAGCAGGATGGAGGGACGGAGCAGGACGCTTCGCTCGGCTCGTCCCACGAAGAGAGCTGGATCGAACACGTCGAGGATCTGAGGAAGCGGCTCGGCATCGTTCCACTGATCTACGAACATCGGGGTCCGATTCCGGAGGACGCCTGCCTCGAGCGGATCCGCGGCAAAGTCGACGGCATCTCACTCACACTGCCCCTGACGTCAACAGGACACCTCGACGTTGGAGCCGCCCTCCGGATCGCGGAATGGGGCCATCGTGCTCGGTGCAGGATCCGTTGGAGACTCCCGGAATCCGCGCCCGCGGACGCTGCACTCGCAGCATCGGACGTCGCCCGGGAACGCGATCTTCCGGTCGCCGCCTTCGTTTGCGAACCGGGACGGGAGTGGATCGCACGCACCCGCGCGCTCGCCGACGCGCTCCCCGGGGATCCGATCTTCGTAGAGGTACCGGCGCACGGTGCGTCCGCGCCGACCCTTGCAGGCAGCGTGCTCCTCGACGGGATCGGCGACGCGATCTGTCTCGTCGACCCGGGCGCGGAACGGCCCGACGGAGACCGTCACCATTCCAAGCCCTGGCCGCCGGGTGGAGTCATGTGGACCGAAGACCCGGTCGAGAGCGCCTACCACATTCTCCAAGCCTGCCGGATCCGGCTCACGCGAACGGAGTTCATCGCCTGCCCGTCGTGTGGACGCACGCAGTTCGACCTCCAAACGACGACGGCCAAGATCCGCGCGCGCACCGGCCATCTCAAAGGACTGAAGCTCGCGATCATGGGCTGCATCGTGAACGGTCCGGGCGAGATGGCGGACGCAGACTTCGGCTACGTCGGAAGTGGCGCGGGACGGATCGACCTCTACGTCGGGAAGGAACGAGTCGCGAAGAACATCCCGGAAGAGGAAGCGGAAGATCGACTCGTCTCACTATTGATGGAGCACGGAGCGTGGGTGGACCCGAGCGAAGGAGCGAGGCGGGACCCGAGCGAAGGAGCGAGGGGAGAGTAGAGGCAGAGCGACGCTTCGTCCTCAGAACCGGATGCGGAGTGCGATGCGCGGCTGGAGGCTCTGGGTCGCAGTCCACCTCCGTTCGATCCCTGGCAGCTCTTCGGCGATCCACGAAAACACACCGGTTTGTTTCTCCCTGGACCAGGTGACTCCGGGCGTTCGAACCGAGACCACACTCGACACGTGCGGAACGAGGTCGAGTTCTGCCGACGCTGCCACGTGGAGGCTGCCCGATCTTCGTTCGAGGACACCAGGCGGCGTTTCCGACCCCGGAGCAACCGTCGCTCGATACTCGGAGTACTCGAGAACCCCGGCGGGGCCGATCCAGAAGCGCAGTGGATCCGATGGCGTCCACTTCCAAAGGAACGCCAGGTCCAACCGCCCTCCACCCCCCTTGACGTCCGCGTCGTAGGCCCAGTTTTCCGAGCTCGTTCCTTGGGCGTCCAATCCCAGCTGGATCTCCGTACGGTCCGAAAGAGCGCGGCCCAGGGACGCGCCCGTTGTGTAGGCGTCGAACAGCCTGACCGTGAAGGACCACTTCTGCGAGGCGCCGGCCTCCTCGACATCTTCCGCGCCCAGCACTCGAGACGAGGCTGCAAAGGACGCAAGCCCTAGGACCACCGACAGGAGAACGCGAAACGACGCCGCGCACCCGCGGGCGGGCCACTTGGGCCGAGTCGGCACTGTCCCCGGCGCACGAGGGTCCGGCGCCGAGAACGGATCAGAAGTAGACCACGACATAGAGCGCTGGGGAGACGGTGACTTCGAACTCGCGGTCCGTACCCGTACGCTTGTCCGACGACACTTCGCCTTCGTCCTCCGTGCGGTACTTACGTTCCGACCAGGTGTACGCAAAGGAGAGAGGAACGAGATCGGCGGAGATCGCGATGTGCGGATGCACACGCGCGGTGGCCCCGAACGTGGCAGCAAGGCCCACCGTGGTGGAGTACAGATCCTCCTTTGCGTAGTAGTCTTGCTCCTCGCGGTCCGTGATGTACTGGATGTGACGGTGCTTGTAGATCCCCTGTCCGCCCCAAAACGTGCTGATCGGTTCCCCACGCTGACTCTGCCGTCTGAGTTCCGGATAGAGGGAAATGTCGACAGAGTTCCGTTCGGAGTCCGCCGAGTACGCCCCCGTCCGCTCGTCGTCGGTCGAGTCCAATCCGATCTGGGTCTGGAGGCCGAGTTCCCAGTTCGCTCCGAGCGCCCGATAGAGGGCGACGTTCCCACCCACCGAACCGTAGGCGCGGACACGAGCGTTCCAGTCGAACTCGTCCTCGGCTTGGGAGCTACTCGGTACGCACAGCAGGAGCGAGATCGAGAGGAACACGCAGGCGGTCGGAGTGAGTCCGTGCGAAAGGCGTGCTCGAGAGCTCGCTGGCGTCCTCCGGGAGAAACGTAGATGGCGCATGTCGTCCTCTGAGGTTCTGTGTTCGCGAGAGGGGCCGGTTACACGCAGCAACCCAGGGTAGTGACGCGATCGGTGGCATCGCAACGCCGAAACACACCATACGAGTATCTACTACCTTTGTCCGGAATCGACTCCCTCAGCCCTTCCCACGTCGGGATCGGTGACCTCCACAGCGATCGGGGCGCAGAAAGAAGCCACTTCACCCCGTTCGCATTCCTCGATCCTGGGCATTCCCCCTCCGAGCCGCCGCAACCCGAGCGAAACGGAAGGAAGCGAACATGAAGGTCTGCAGCACCGGCCCCGAGTCGACACCCCACAACCCCACCTGCGCGAGTTTCGACCGATCGGTTCACGCCCACGTCTTGGTCATCATCTGGGCCCTGGTCGCAGTAGCCGGCGTCTCCACTCCCTGCCAAGCCGACCTGACCGACGGACTGATCGCCCACTACGAGTTCGACGGGGATGCGAGCGACTCCGCGGGCGGACACCACGGCGTGGAGCATGGCGTGAGCTACGTGCCGGGGTACATCGGCATGGGGGTCTCGTTCGATGGATCTAGCTATGTGAGCGTTCCGGCCACGGGGTGGCTCACTCCGCTCGAGACGTTCTCCATCGCCGCCTGGATCCGCGTCGCGTCGTTCCCGAGCGAGCAGGCCTATCCGTTCGTACACGACCGTCAGAACGGCGATGCCTCGCCCAACAAGCACTTCGACCTGCGCCTCTACCAGAACACTCTCTACTCGGGTTGGGAATCTCCCTCGGGAACAGACGCGAGCCTCCAGTACGACGGTTTCTGGAGCGAGTTCGGCTCCGACTGGGTCCATCTCGCCATGACTCGGGACACGGTAGGAGCGGGTCGTCTCTACGTGAACGGAGTTCTGGCGGACTCAGTCCAGGGCGCACTCGAAACCGGCAACACGGATGACCTCATGTTCGGTGCGATCCGCACGACCGGAACGGCAGGAAGCGAGTCCTTCTTCTTCGACGGTGATGTGGACGACGCGCGTCTCTACTCCCGAGCTCTCTCCGGGGAAGAAGTGCGCGCACTCTATCTAGGCGTGGACGATCCCGCCTCTGTGGAGAGCGGCGCCGCCCCGAAGTCGACGGTCCGGCTCGGTCGACCGTACCCCAATCCCACATCGGCCTCGGCGAGCTTCGCGGTCGAGGTCTCCATCGGACAACGTGTGAGAGTCGAAGTGATCGATTCGAGTGGGCGTCTCGTGCGCGAGGTGTTCGCCGGCCCTCTCGATCCCGGACGGCACTCCTTCCATTGGACGGCAGACGGCGATCTCCCGAGTGGGAACTACTACGTTCGTCTCCGTAGCGGGAACTCCGAAGAAGGACGACCGGTCATCCTGCTCCGCTAGACGGAGGGCAGGCGCGCCTATCTCGTCAGGATCACCTGCTTCCGGTCCGCCTGGTAGGCAGCGTCGTCCCACTCCCGGATCGCGGCGAGTTCGTCATCTCTCGGGCGCACGGCGTTCAGCACTTCGGACCTGACGACTTCGATCCGCCCGTCCCCGCGAATCGATCGACGCATGTAGGACGCAGACTCGGAACCCAGTTCGACGTCGTCGGGCAACGACTCGACCGTCCAACCTTCCGGGTACTCGACCGCGATGTGCGTGTCCACCCGGAACGGGAACGAGAACTCGGGATGGTCGTCGTCTTCGTCCAGGCGCTTGGCGGTTCGCGAAGAGAGGAAGTCAGGCCCAGCGATGAGGCGCGATCCGGCTCGCTTGGCCCAACGCTCGGCCGACAGGAAGTAGCGCAACTCGAGCGTATCGGAATCGGCCTCGAGCCCGACGAGTGCGAGTGAGTCGACCTTTGCGTCCAGCTTCCGTCCTGAGAGCCGATCCTCGAGCCACTCGGTCCGCTTGGCTTCCGAGAGCTCCTTCAGGTGAGCCTTCAGCCCGAAGGCGGAATGTCCCGTTCGCCTTTCGACGACCTCCGCCTCCATGCCTCCGTCTTCCCGCACCCGAACGAGTGCGTCGTACGACGCAGTGTTGTCGCCGGACGAGCTCTCGGGAAGTTCCAGCAGACCGATCGGAGGCGTGACGCCGGCGACGAGCACCGATTTCCCTTCGATCTGCGCCGGCAGCGACCCGAACGGCGTGCTCTTGCTCGTCGGGTCGAAGAATCCCCACCCGAGCGGCCCGTCTGAGTCACGGTACGCAACGATGCAATGGTCGAACCTCCGCGCCGGGAAGGGTACGCGGACATCGTCTTCCACGTTGGTGAGCGCAGGATAGGACTCGATCCCGGCGTCCGTGAGGAGCCCGACGACGAGCATGGACATGTCCTTGCAGTCGCCGAACCGGTTCGCGAGCGTTTCGTCGACCGGATGGGGACGCCAGCCGCCGTCGTCCAGGTAGACCTGCACGTACGCAACCGACTGCTGCACGTACTCCGCGAGCGTGCGCACCCGATCGTCCGGCGTAGCGCAACCGGCGACGAGCTCGGCCGCCTTCGCTTCGACATCCGGAGCCCCTGCCAGCGACTGGCCGGCGAGACTGCGGTACCAGAGCGCAATGTCCTCCCAGGACCGGATCCCGAACCGCACCTCGTCATCGGTTTCGAGCCGGACCACGAAGACCTCCGCGTCCTCGGGAATCTCGCTCAGCTGCCAGCCCGTCACCTTCTCCTCGCTCGTGGTCGGCGGCACCGAGACGGGAGCCGACTCCGGATCGAGCAGCCACGCGGCCGTGGCGCGAACCCCGGGTTCGTGGAGTACGGAGCAGGTCCAACGGCCGACCGGGACGTCCTCCGGCACGGGGAAGTAGCGACACGATTCGTCGGTCAATCGCGAGGCCTCCTCCGTCTCGAAGAGGAGCGTCGCGCCGTCGCTGAACTCGCGCGCCATGAGTGAGTGGAGAACGCCGTCATCGTAGAGTTCGCTGCCGAGCTGCGACTTGACCACGTCGTCCGCCTTCGAGACCGCTCCGTCCGCAGCGATCTGCCAAAGCGTCATCCCTTTCACGTTCCGCCAGAAGTTCTCGTAGCAGTGAGTGCCGCTCTCCCCCGCACCCGAACCCTTTCGCACGTGAACGACCCGGCGTTTCCGCAAGGTTTCCTCCCGCCCATCCCGTACGTCGAGTCGGTAATCGTCGAGTACACGCACGACATCGGGGAGCTTTCCCTTCTCGTCCGGAACGTTCAGGAGCCTCTGGGTGACGCTGTCGGCCCACGCCGCGTCGTACCAATCGGGGAGCCCGGCAGCAGCAGAGATGGACGCACCGACGAGCAGGAGGAGAACTCCGCTGATGGCCAGGCGAATGGTCGTCTCGCGATGCAGGGCCAAGAATGCCTTCCCGCCTGACTTCACGGAGCCTCCGCCGGACGCGGCGCGAGAACCAGCGGATCCTTCGTCGCGACGTAGCTCCGCTCGATGAAGTCGTGCATCGGTTGCGCCGCCTCCTTGACGAAGAGGCAGTGCGGGATCTCGAAGTCGCGGACCAGGCGGAACTGGGACTCCCCTCGCATCGACTGCGTCGCCGCCTTCGCGTACGACTCTTCCATCCGTTCGGACGGAGGTGAGGTATCGAGCGCGAGTTCCGGCGGATAGGCGACGTCGACCTGTGTCCGGCAGTGCATCGGGAAGCGGAATTCGAGGTCGCTCTGACGATCCTCGCTGTCGACGTCGAAGTCATCGGCCCGAAGCTTGGAGAGGTCGAGGAGCCGGAGATCGCCCGCCTCGTCGACGATCCCCTCCACTTCGAGGCTGCAGGCGAAGGCGACGGTCATCCCCTTCAGTTCACACACCTCGTCGTGTCCCTTCCACTTCACGCCTTCCGGGAGAATGAGGGAACGGAGTCGCTCGACCCGTTCGTCCTCGTCCAGGGTGGCGAGCTCGGTCACCCAGTGGACCTCGTTCACGCAGTTCCACTCGTGACGCACCCGCCCGCGCGCGACGAGGTCATCGTCGGGCCTGAGCGTCAGAGTCAGATCCAGCTGGTTTGCCTTCGCCTCTGGAATCGGGATGACTGCGAACGTCGGGAACGGATCGGGCTCGCCCTCCGGCGCGCGGCGGCCGAGGACGGCCGGACACCCGAGGAACTCCCAGGGAAGCGCAGACGGCGTCCCTCGCCCCGCCGCGGGATAGCACCAGCGGATCGCGTCTCCGTCCTTCACGGCGACTCCGGTGTAGGTGAGCTGCTTCGGACTCTTCCACTCACGAACGAACGGCCCTTCCGTCCGGTCACGCAACCAGAACACGGTTGCCTGATGCCCGAGGCGATCCAGCATCGATACCAGAAGCCGATCGATGTCGAACGACACGGCCGTCTTCTGCTTCAGGAGGTCGTTGACCGAACGCTGGTACTCCAGGTCCTGGTCACGCTCGCGGACCGGCAGGAACTGGTCACAGCGGACATGTGCGTCGATGTATTGGAAGCAGAGATTCAGGTCTGCCTCGAGGTCCCGTGGCTTTCCCGCCATCTCCTCCGCCCAAGCGTCCAGAGCGGAACTCTTCTTCGCGAACTCGTTCTGTTCCTCCCCGAGGCTCACCGCCACTCGGTTCCAGAAGTCCGCCTCCTCGTCCCGATTCGGGTAGCGGTAGTGGGCGACGAAAGTGGTCGCGCGCTCACCGAAGTAGGGCGCATAGCTCTCCCTGGCGATCGCCGGGAGATTCTCCAGCTGGAGGAAGAGACCCTCTGGCTTCTCCGGATCCGGGAACGCTTCCTCGTGCGTCACATACGGACGACCGTTCCCCACCGTGTAGACCGGCACCCAGAGATACTGCGCGTACTCCCACTTCGAGCGCGCATCCAGCTCCGGCAGGATCTGCGGAAACCAGGTCACTTCGGCGAGACGGGTCGGTTCCCGGCTGCTGAGGAAGACGAGTGGCGGGGCGTCCATCTTGGACTTGAACACGTACCGGTATTCGACGATGTCGCCGGGATCGACGCCTTTGAAGGCGAAGGACTTCGCGTGGAGCTTGTCCTTCCCGTACTCGATCAGGGTCTTTTCGTGAAAGTCCTCCTTCTCGAGTTCGAGGACGGTACCGTCCGGCTTCACCGACCGAGCTTCGAGGTCGTCGAGGTCGGTCCCCTTCGGGTAGGAGATCTCCACGGTAGAGTGCGCTTCCACGCCCGTCGCATCGCGGACGAGGATCCGGGTGTAGACGTGGTGCTTGCCGTTTCCCTTGGTCGAGCTGTCGTCGAGTATGTGGCCGGCATAGAGGACGACGGCATGGTCCTCTTCCGCCCAACTCCCGTCGTCCCAGGCGCCCTCGGGAAGAGGTAGCCACTTCTTGTACGACTCGTGGCCCACACCTCCAAGCGCAGGGAGAGTGAAGACCAGCCCAAAGACGACCGCACCAACAAGACCACACGAAACCTGGAGCATCCGGTTCATCGACTCGCCCCCCGTACAAATGGCCGAAGTTCGCCGTATAGATCCTCTACCGTCTCCCTGCACGGGGCACAATACGAGGAATCCAGGGCCTGCGGACGGTCAGCCCTCGGGGTTCGGGGGGATCCCCTAAGGTTCCGTCTCGGGGAGCCCGATCATTCCCAAGTCGAGACGATCCAACGATATCGAGCGGAGTGCCACCGGTGAGCACCAAGAGGGGCCGGATCCACCGTTCCCAAGGCACCAGACGGACTCCCGCCGAACTCGCCACGAGGGGGTCCCCGTGCTGAGCCGCATCAGTGTATCGAGCAAGGTCCTACTTCTCGTCCTCGTCGTGATCGGCTTCGGCCTCCTCGCCATTCCCGTGGGTTGGCTGGCCATCGGACGGATCAGCGACGACTCGGTCGCCAAGCTCGAAGCCGTCATGCTCGACGGTCACCGTGTGAAGCTCAAGGCTCTCTCCGACACACAGGCGCTGACGATCGCTACGGGTCTCGCGTCGATCGAGGACGAGCAGGAGCGGATCGAGTACATCCGAGCCATGTGCAAGGACGCCTGGTACCAGGCAACCGAGGACGAGGAGAAGAAGTCCGGCTACTTCTTCTGCTACACGAAGGACGGCGTCAACGTCGCGCTTCCGCCTGCGCCGCAGAAGCAAGGACAGAGCCTCTGGAACGTGCAGGACCAGAAGGGCACGTACCTGATCCGCGAACTCTCATCGCTGGCCCAGGCCGGCGGAGGCTTCCTCGAGTACTACTGGGAGAAGCCGCCCGCGAACGACGTACAGCTGAAGCTCGGATACGCACGGATGATCCCCGGCTCCGACTACTGGATCGGAACCGGCATCTACATCGACGACATCGAGGTCCAGAAGGCCGACGCGGAAGGGCGCGTCGCCGCGGCGGTGCGCAAGTATGGGTTCTTCGGTGGTCTCACCCTGGCCGCCTACCTTCTCTTGTTCGTCGTCCCCTTGTCCCTCCTCCTCATCCGCTCGATCCGCAACCCGATCCGGAACCTCGTGGAACGGATGCAGGACATCGCGGAAGGCGACGGCGACCTGACGTTGCGGGTCGACGAGAGCCGGGGCGACGAACTCGGCGAGCTCGGCCGTTGGTTCAATACGTTCGTCGGAAAGATCCACGACATCGTCCGAGACGTGTACCGCTCGTCGGTGGAAGTCGCGAGCGCGGCGACGGAGATCGCGGCGTCGAGCGAAGAGATGGCGAACAGCCTCGAGCTCCAATCGCAGCAGGTCACCTCGATCAACCGAGCCGTCGAGCAGATGAACCAGTCGGCGGGCCTAGCGGCGAGCAAGGTCCAGGTGGCACGAAGTGAAGCGACCGACGCCGGTGCTGTCGCGCAGCAGGGCGGAGGCATCGTCCGCGAGACGATCACGGAGATGCAGGCGATCGAGGACGCCGTCACCTCGAGCGCGCAATCGGTGAAGGAACTCGGCGACCGCAGCGCGGAGATCGGACGGATCACCGGCGTGATCCAAGACATCGCCGACCAGACGAACCTCCTCGCGCTCAACGCCGCGATCGAAGCGGCAAGGGCGGGAGAACACGGGCGAGGGTTTGCCGTCGTCGCAGACGAAGTCCGGCAGCTCGCGGACCGTACGACCACTGCGACGCGGGAGATCGCGGAGTCGATCTCCGCCATCCAGACGGAGACCAAGCGGGCCGTCGAGCGGATGAACCTCGGCACCGAACAGGTCGCACGCGGCATGGAGCAGTCTTCGAGGGCGGGCGAGAGCCTCACTCAGATCGTGAGTAAGGCGAGCGAGGTGGAGCATGTCGTCACCGAGATCGCCTCGATGATCGAACAACAGGCTGCGAGCAGTTCCAACATCATGAGCAGCACCGAGACGATGAGTGCGAGCTCGATGGAAGCGTACCAAGGATCCCACCAGGCGGCCGAAGCCGCGGGGCTCCTTTCGGAGAAGGCCGAAGAGCTGCAGAGGTTGGTCTCGGCGTTCAAGCTCGACCTGGGCCGGACGGGGAGCTGATCAGGCCTTCCCCAGCTCAGCCTCCGCCGCCCGCGCGAACACCACGAACGACCGCGCGTCGAAGAGCACGAACCGCACCAGGCGCAGGGAAGAGCCGGGGTTCGTGCGAAGGTAGTGTTCAGACGCTCTCAGCGCGACTCGCGCCGCTTCGTCCATCGGATAGCCATAGACGCCGGCCGAGATCGCGGGGAACGCGATCGACCGCACGTCGTGCTCCGCGGCCACCTGGAGAGAGCGTCGATAGGCAGAGGCGAGCAGTGCTTCCTCGTTCGCGTCTCCTCCTTCCCAGATCGGGCCGACCGCGTGGACGACGTGTTTGGACGGCAAGTCGAAGCCCGGGGTGAGGACGGCCGAGCCGGTGGGACACCCACCGATCCGCTCGCACGCGTCGAGCAGCTCGGGCCCGGCGGCCCAGTGCACCGCGCCGTCCACTCCCCCGCCCCCGGCGAGGGCGGAGTTCGCCGCAGTGACGATCGCGTCCACCTTCTGCTCGACGATGTCGCCCTGGACCAACTCGATCCGGGAGTGCCCGATCTCGTACGCCTTGGGTTCGTCCGCCAAAGAAAGCCTCCCTGCGCCCTAGAACAACGCGTAGATGAAGGGAGCGAGCGCCGATCCCTGCGCGAGGAACAACGCGAGCCCCAGAACGACCAGGACGATGATGATCGGCCCGAGCCACCACTTCTTCCCCGTCTTGAGGAAGAGAAAGATCTCACCAAAGATGCCGAACCGACTCATGAACTCCTCCGGGCCTGTTCCGCCCCGCCCCGGTGGACCGGGCGGGCCGTCCGCATCGAGACGGGTACCCAGCGGCCTCTCGGGCGGCTAGGTCTGTCCTCTGCGCGGACTCCAGAGTATCGTATCCCGGACTCGCTGACCGAGTCCGAACAGGCATTCGTCCCAGGGACGAGAAGGGAGACCCGATCCGATGGCGAAGAATCCAGCGTTTGCGCTCCAGGAGGCAGGAACCGCCGTCTGGCTCGACCAGCTGAGCCGGGAGATCATCGAGAGTGGCCAGCTGGCCGCCTACATCGAGGACGCCGCGATGTCCGGCGTCACCTCGAACCCCGCCATCTTCCACTCGGCCATGACCTCGGGCACCGCCTACGACGCCCAGCTCGAGGAGCTGGCGGGATCCTCCCGGAACACCGAGCAGCTCTACGAAGAGCTGGCCGTCCGGGACATCCAGATGGCGTGCGACGTGCTGCGCCCAGTCTACGACCGCACCGGAGGCGCCGACGGATTCGTCAGCCTCGAGGTCTCCCCGCATCTGGCCCGGGACACCGAAGGAACCTACGCCGCGGCCAAGCGGCTTCACGCGTGGGTCGATCGCCCCAACCTCATGATCAAGATCCCGGGGACGGACGAGGGACTTCCGGCCATCCGCCGCTGTCTCGAAGACGGCGTACCGATCAATGTCACGCTGCTCTTCTCGATCGACGCATACGAAGCCGTCGCGAAGGCGTACGTCGAGGCGATCGCCGCTCGTGCCGAGAAGGGACTTTCCCTCGACGTCGGCTCTGTCGCGAGCTTCTTCGTCAGCCGGATCGATTCGTTGGTCGACTCGAAGCTGGAAGCCGCCGCGGAGAAGGCAGACGGATCCGCACGCGACGCAATTCTCGGACTACGTGGGAAGGCGGCGGTGTACAACGCGAAGCTGGCCTACCAGTCGTACCTCCGCATCTTCGGCTCCGAAGACTGGAAGCGTCTCGAAGGTCAGGGAGCTCGCGTCCAGCGGCCTCTCTGGGCGAGTACGAGCACGAAGAACCCGTCCTATCCGGACGTCCTCTACGTCGAGACGCTGGTCGGGAGGCACACGGTGAACACGATGCCCGTGCAGACTCTCGAAGCGACTCTCGACCACGGGAAGATCGAGAAGGAAACGGTCCTTCGAGAAGTCGAAGAGGCCCGGAAGTTCTTCGAGACCCTCGAGGCGACAGGAATCTCGTTCGACCAAGCAACCACCGAGCTGCTCGACGAAGGAATCGCGAAGTTCGACAAGCCGTACGACGACCTCCTCGCGGCACTCGAGTCGAAGCGGGCGAAGATGACGTCCTAAACCGAAGCGCTCGGCCGGAAGGATCCGGCGGAAAGGACTCCTAGACCCGTGTCCCAATCCCAGCCCTTCGCACCTCTCGTCGAAGTCACTCGTGGCTACGAGATCGAGTCCGAACACGCGGGTGCGATCGCCGTCGTCGACTCGTCTGGGCATCTTCTCGCGTCGATCGGGCAGCCGACCCAGCCCGCGTACTTGCGTTCGTGCGCGAAGCCGTTCCAAGCGCTCGCCTTCGTCTGTTCCGGGGCAGCCGATGCCTACGGAGCGACCGAGGAGGAGCTCGCAGTCGTCTGTGCGTCCCATAGCGGGGAGCCAGGACACGTCGCGCTCGTCGAGAGCCTGATGCGGAAGACGGGAGTCACGCAGGAAGACCTGCTCTGCGGGATCCATCCCCCGTTCGACAAGAACGTTCGCGATCGCCTGAACGCGGAGGGGAAGAGTGCGAACGCGCTCCACAACAACTGTTCCGGCAAGCACGTCGGCATGATCGCGACCGCAAAGCACCTCGATCTTCCGTTCGAGGACTACATCGACCCAGAGCATCCGGTGCAGCTCGCGATCCTCGGCCTGCTCGCCTCTCTTGCCGGTCTCGAACCGGACGAGATCGGCGTGTCGATCGACGGTTGCTCGGCTCCCGTCTTCTACGTTCCGCTCCGTTCGTTCTCGCTCGCACTCGCGCGTCTGGCCGAGCAGGGAGAAGGTTCGGACGCTTGGCTCCGCCATCCCCGCGTGGACGACGACCAAGACCTCGACATCGACGAGCTGCACGAAGAACCCGAAGAAGAGACGATGGAGCTCTCAGACGGATTCCCCGTCTCGATCCAGGAAGGGCTCAGCCGGGTGTGGCGCGCGATGATCCGCCATCCGTTCGTCATCGCGGGTAGCTCGGCCCGCATCTGCACGGACCTGATGCGCGTCGCCGAACAGTTCGGAGTCCCGCTCCTCGCCAAGTCGGGCGCGGAAGGAACCTACGCGATCGCGGCGTTCCACGAAGACGAAGGCATCGGTATCACGGTGAAGGTCGAAGACGGGGGGCAGCGGGCGCGGGACGCCGCCGTCGTCGAGTGTCTACTCCAGCTCGGCATCTTGCCCGACGAGGCACGGGGGCCGCTCGCGGGATACCACCGTCAGCTCGTGCAGACGCTGCGCGGGGAGGCGGTCGGAGAAGTGCGGCCTGTCTTCCGCCTGAACCGGGGGCTTCCCCGGTGAGCGAACAGTCTCCGATCGAGCGCACGAAGGGAATGCCACTCACCGTCCGGACCGCTGCACATCAGCTTCGGACTCTCGGCGTACGTCCAGGGAGCACGCTCCTCGTCCATGCCTCGCTGAGTAGCCTCGGCTGGGTCTGCGGCGGCGCCGTCACCGTGATCGAGGCGCTCACGGCAGCTGTCGGGGAGAGCGGGACGATCGTCTTCCCTACACACTCCTCGGACTGGAGTGAACCGTCCGTGTGGGTAGCTCCGCCCGTCCCGGAGAGCTGGTGGAAACTGATCCGCGACGAGATGCCGGCCTTCGATCCCAAGGTCACGCCGACCCGGGGCATGGGACGGATCCCGGAACTCTTCCGCACGCTGCCAGGATCCCTGCGTTCCGTCCACCCGCAGGTGTCGTTCGCGGCGCGCGGCATCCACGCCTCGACACTCACGGCGTCTCACTCTCTCGACTACGGACTGGGAGACGACACGCCGCTCGGACGACTCTACGAACTCGAAGCCGACGTCCTCCTCCTCGGGGTCGGACACGAGTCGAACACGTCTCTCCATCTCGCGGAGTTCCGAGCCGAGTGGCCGGGAAAGAAGGCCGCGCAGCAAGGCGCTCCGATCCAGATCGAAGATCGTCGCGAGTGGGTCGAGTTCCAAGAGGTGGACTGGGACGACTCGGACTTCGTCCAGATCGGCGAGGCGTTCGAATCGACGCCGCCGAAGACCCTCCGGCGCGGCAAGGTCGGCGAAGCGGAGGCGCGGCTCTTCGCGCAGACCGAGCTCGTCGACTTCGCCGTGAGCTGGATGGAGCGGAACCGGGCGTGAGCGAACTCGAACCAACCTCCCCGAGCTTCCGTCCCATTGGAAGCGACGGCAGCTACTGGCGGAGTGCGCTCGTCTTCGTCGCGGTTCTCCTGGCACTGCGGGTCATGCTCGTACTCGCCGCGTTGGAACCAGCGGAAGAACGGGTAGTGGAGATCTTCGACCCGGCGCGCATCGCCTGGGAGTACGGCCCAGAACGGCCGATCTTCGACCGCGAGGAGCTCTACACAGGAACCGCCGCCGAAGCGATGCGGCTCGGCGTCCCGATCGACGCGACCACGTTCCAGTTCATGACCTACGGTGGAGGTTCGCTCCTCACGGCGCTCGCAGCCCGAGTGGTCTACACGCTCTTCGGTCCAGGCTATCTCGCGTTCAAGATCCTCCCGCTCCTGGTAACGCTCGCAGGTGGCTTCTTCTGGTTCGCAGCAATCCACCGAGTCTTCGGACGACGGGTCGGCTACGCATTCGCCGCCCTCTACACATTCGCGCCAAGCACGTTCGTCCGCACGGCCCTGATCGCGAAGGGCGACCATCCGGAAGCGATGACCTGGATCGGCGCTGTCCTCTGGGCCGCGACGTACGCAGCGGATCGCGGAACGCGGCGAAGCGTCTGGGCGTTCGTTGCGGGCCTTCTCGCGGGCCTCGGCGTCTTCATCACGTACTCCACCGTACCCGTGCTCCTCGGTGTATTCGGCGCAGGCCTCCTCCTCTCCCGCTTCCGTCCGATCCGGACATGGGCGATCGGACTCGCCGGCCTCGGCGTAGGGCTTCTCCCGTGGATCGTCGCGCTCGTCTCCTCGCGCGGAACGGCGCTCCAGGTGTACGGCCGCACGGTGGGAACGACTGCATCCGCGATTGGCGAGCGAGTCACGAGCCTCTTCGAGTCCGGCTTCTTCGCGCAGTACGACCTCGTCGGAGCCGTTCCGCTCCGTCAACTCGCAGGCTTCGTCTTCCTCGTCGCAGTGCTGGTCGGATGGGTCGTGTGGACACGCGACGGTATCCGTGGACTTCGGGGCGACCGGGCAGCTGCGGTAGACAGGACATCGGATGCGACGTCGGATGCGACGTCAGATGGACCGTCGTTCCTCGGTACACCGCGCAACTCGTCGACCTGGGCGTGGCTCGCGCTGGCGGGGACCGCAGCGCATCTCGGTGCCTTCGTGCTGGCGGCCCCGGACGCGTCGTCGCGGTACCTCTTGCCGGTCTACCCGCTCCTCCTCCTCGCAGTCGCATGCCTCGTCCGAGGTCGAGTGGCGGCTCGCGTTCTCCCCGGGCTCACCTTGCTCTTCGGGATCACTGCGCTCGGCCTCGTGCTCACCCAGAGTGCGTGGACGGCGTCACGTCTTCCCTTGGCCGGAACGGATTGGCCGCTGCTCGGCGAGGTGGTCGGACAGAAGCTGACGCCGGAGAAGATCCGCGCCCTTCCCGACGACGTACAGCGATACTTCTGGGTCGGGTTCGGGAAGAAGGTCTACGGCCTCGTCGACGACGCCCAGTGGCAGGACGGCGTCGACCTCGCGCCCGAAGAGCACCGAGGCGCGGTATGGGAGGGAATCGGCATCTCGATCGTCGAGCAAGGTGCGGCCTTCGAGTACGGGCAGTACATCGCATCGATGACGCCCGAGTCGCGGGCCGCAGTCGTTCGCGGGATGGCACGCTACGCGGAGGTCGCGTTCTCTCCGATCGCGATCCACCGTGCGGACATCGACCTCGGCCGCGCCGAACTCCAGATGGCGGGGTCTTCGCAACTCTCGCTCACGGAAAGTCGTGCCCGCTCCATCGCGACTCTCTCCGTGCACGGCGCCGAGGTCTCGCCGATCGCGTGGAACGGCATTCCACCAGAACTCGTGAGACGCGCAATGGGAACCGCGAGCTTCGCCGGAGTGCGGAACGACCAGATCCGTCTCTACCCGAACCGCTCCGAGAGTCTGCCCGATGTGCCTGACGGCGACCCGGAGTTCTGGGCCGGGGTGGGCCTCGCCCTGGGACGCGAACTCTCCCTCACCACGCTCGGCGCATCGGAAAGGACGGAAGTGATCCACCGGATCGGAGCGTCCCTCCCGAGCCAAGCGAAGGGTGCCTTCGAGGCCGCGTCGAGTTCCGTGGCCACATCGAGCCAACCCGCCGGTCGGCACTAGCAACCCAACGGGACTAGAGGGACTCGACCGCCTCCTTCGCTTCCTTGAGTCCGCAACCGGTCGCCTCCCGATAGAGTTTGATCGCTTCGATCTTCTTCTTCTGCGCCAGGAGCTCGCGCACGCGTGCTTCGACGTCGGCAGGCGGAGGCGATGGCGGGGAACTCGGCGTCCTCGGCATCTTGGGCCGGGAATCGTCGGAGCGCTTCGTCATCCGGCCGACCACGATCCCGGCCAGAAAGAGCAGCACATAGAGGACATACGTGGACACGACAACCTCCCTCACGTTCTGCCGGAGTCACAAAGGTAGTGCCCCTAGGGTACCTTGGTCCGACAGCGCAGGGAACGGAGAGGAGATCGGAATGAGTTCAGTTGGAGCATCGCGAGGCGGAACGTGGCCCGGCGGGGCCTCACGGAGCAATAGTCCACGTAACCGAGTGGCCCTTCGGGGAGCGGAGGGCCGGTCGTTCTCAGTCCTGGGCGCCATGAGTGTTCTCGCCCTACTCGTGCTCTTCGCTTGTTCCGGCGCAGAGCGTCAGGATTCCGGAAGCGGCACCGGCGATGAGATGGGCGGAGAGTCCTCCGGCCACGGCAAGATGGCATACCAGCTGACCGCGGCCGACACGACCGGGCTAGCGAAGGCGATCTTCGCGGGAGGCTGCTTCTGGTGTCTCGAAACCGCGTTCGAAGGCGTCCCTGGAGTACACGCGGCTATCTCCGGCTTCGCGGGCGGAAGCGAACCCCACCCGACGTACGAGCAGGTCTCTTCGGGATCGACACACCACGCGGAGTCGGTACTCGTTACCTACGATCCCACCCAGATCGACTACGACCAGCTCTTGCACATCTTCTGGACGAATCACGACCCGCTTTCCGCGAACGGTCAGTTCTGCGACCGAGGACGGCAGTACCGCCCTGCGATCTTCTATCTCGACGAAACCCAACACGCGGCAGCAGAAGCCTCCGTGGAGTGGGCGCGTGCACACTTGCAGCGAAAGGGCGAGATCGTGACGGAGATCACGGGAGTCACGGACTTCTGGCCCGCCGAGGAGTACCATCAGGACTTCTGGAAGAAGGATCCCGGCACCTACAAGAGCTACCGAAGAGGCTGCGGACGGGACGCGCGACTCCATGACCTCTGGGGAGACCTCGCGACCGGGCACTGACGGTGGACCGCCCGAGGCCTCACGTCCCGCCGGCTTCGTTCGACGTACTTCGGCGCGACTCTCATCGGCGACCAGGGCCCCGTGCTCAGGCTGCGGCGCTAGTCGACGGGTCGATCGTTCATCGTCCCCGTGCTCCGGACCTTTCTCTTCTCCAAGGTCCCGGCTCGCGTCACCTTGCCTCGCCCGAACTTCGACTCGATCTGGTCGACCACGTCGGCCAGACGTCGTCTCCGCACTCGTTCTTCCTCTCGGTCGAACAGGTCGAGGCTTCCCTCTCCTTCGCCCCGCACCCCACTCACTCCAACGCCGAGCAGTCGTACGGGAGACCCGTCCCACACTGCCCGGAAGAGAGTCCGCACAGCCTCGAAGATCCGATCCGGGTCGTTCGTCGGTTCGTCGATCGTGACCCGTCGTGTGAGCGTGACGAAAGGTGGGAAGCGGAGCTTCAGCTGGACGATCCGACCCGCGACCCCGTCCTTGCGGAGCCGTCTCGCGACCCGGAGCGCCTGATCGAGCAGCACCCCCTCGAGACGTTCTACGTCCCCTTGATCGCGCGCGAAGGTCTCCTCGTGGCTGTACGACTTCGCGTCCCAGTCGGACACGACGGAACGGGAGTCGTCGCCCATCGCGAGCCGATAGAGGTGTTCGCCGTGTTGCCCGAGCTTCTGCGCCAGCCGCTTCTCTCCCCAGCGGGTCAGATCCCCGACGGTAGCGAGGCCGAGCCCCTCGAGCACCGCGAGCGTGCGAGGGCCGACACCCCAAAGGCGCGAGAGCGGCAGCGGGTGGAGGAACGCCTCCACCTCGCCGGGTCGCACGATCGTCCGTCCGCGCGGCTTCACGAAGTCGGATGCGATCTTCGCGACGAACTTGACCGGTGCGACTCCAACCGACGCCGTGAGGTGGGTCACGTCCCAGATCTCCTCCTGGATCCGGACGGCGATCTCCTCGGGCGTCCCGAGCGCCTTCGACATCCCGGAGAGATCGAGAAACGCCTCGTCCAGCGACAAGGGCTCGACAGTAGGCGAGTAGTGCGACAGCACCTCCATGATCTGCCTGGAGACCGACTGGTACTTCCGCATGTCTCCGGGCAGTCGGATCAGATGCGGACACTTCCGAAGCGCCTCCGCCATCGGCATGGCGGAATGGACTCCGTACTCGCGCGCGGCGTAGGACGCGGCCGAGACGACGCCCCGGCTCCCCGCCTCTCCGCCAACCACTACCGGCTTCCCTTCGAGCGAGGGATCGTCACGGATCTCGATCGAGGCATAGAACGCATCCATGTCGACGTGCGCAATGACACGCCCCCATGCGTTGCCCACTTCGCCCGGCCCCGGGGGCTCACCGCCGGATCCGGCGGCTGCGTCCGTCCTGGTGGGCCCGCCGGCCGATGGGCCGGCTTTCTCCTCTGACGTCGTCATCGGGGCGAGTCTACCGCTTCTCGTCGATTGCACGCGATCGTTTGTTCGCCATGATTGTCCCCCGCCCAACCCTTGGCGACCTGGCCGCCGGCAGCTATTCTGAGAGCGTGGCGGCCGGGGTGATTCGCGAGGAGGAACCGTTGAGTCTGTTTCGCAGCCGTCCATCCCCCCTGCCTTCTACAGTTCACCTTCAGCCTCGCCTGGTCGCGTTCGTACTCGTCGCACTCGCCCTCGCCCTCCCGCAGGCATCTCTGGCGCGAGAAAGCGACGGAGTTCTGCGGCTCACGTGGACGCACGAGGAGGCCGTCCGCTCCGGAACGAGCGCCATCGTCCAGACGGCGATCCCTCCGGAGCAGCTCACCTTCGTCATCACCGGAGCGGGGCGCGAACGGGTCGTCGCCATCGGCGCAGGAATGCCCGCACGCGTTGAGGGAGTGGAGCCCGGGAAGACGCGACTCGAACTCCGCCACGGAATGGGCGTACTCGCTGTCTGGGAAGCCGTGGTCCGCACCGAGGTAGTCACCCCGATCGAAGTCGACCTCGCGAGCGGTGAGATCCGCATCTCCGCCGTCGCTCCGGAGCCGTTCGGGAACTGGGAGTTCTGGGACGCGGAGACCATCCGTTCGATGCCCGGGCCCGGCACCGCCGAACTCCGAGATTTCGACACGCGCGCTCTCTACTCCGAAGATCCCGTCCTCCCGGGACTCGCCTGGGGCCGCTTCGATCGACTTCGCCCTCGATCCGTCGACCTCGACCAGTCGATCCTGGAAGCGCAAAGACCGCTCGGAAGCTCCGCCGCCACTCGGAGCGGTGCGCGCGGACTTCGGCTCGTCACTCGTCCGCTCCCGGGCCGTCACGTGTTCATCGGCGGGTCCGTCGGAAACGGCGGCCGCTACCTCGGCCACACCGTGCTGAGTGACCGCTACACCACCAAGAATGGGAGTGCGCTCGACCTCAGCGGACAGGTCCAGGTGTCGTCCCTCAACGTGGCGGGACCTCTCGAAGCGCTGAATGCGACACTCGAACACGACGACCAGACTGCGCTCGAGGTGAACCTACGCGGATCGTTCGATACGCCACGCGAGCGATACCGTCTCGACTTCTACGCCTACGGCGCCGAGCGGAACTACTACCTGAACGAGTTCCACGACGCGATCGACCATGCGCCCAAGGAGGATCGGGGCTCTCTCTCCACCAGCTTCGCCTACGACCGACCGATGAAGTCCCGAGACATCTCCTTGGAACTCGGCTTCGCCCGTGAGTTCACGGAGACGGGTGACGGTGACGCGTTCGACGAGTTCAGCGCCTACGTCCGGTCCGCGAACCTCCCCGAAACCACTGCGGACGGCCTCTTCTGGTACGGCGACGATCCCGGCACTCCGATCGACGAAGGAAAGCTCTACGACTACTACCAGCGATCCCTCGTCCAGGGCTTCCGGCTCCGCACCGAACTCGCGCAGGACTTGCTCGGCCACCGCGGCCTCCGTGCGGGCGCGGAGATCCAGTGGAACAAGTGGCGCACCTTCGAACACCTCCGGCCGAGTCGCGTCGTCGCGAACGGTGGAGAGGCCGGGTACGCAGGGCTGACCCGCAACTTCGGATACACCTTCGACGGTGATTCGCAGAGCGACGATCCCGGACACGCGCCACGCTCTCCGCGTACGGTGTCGCTCTTCGCGAGCCAGAAGCTCGAGCTCGGCACGTCTGCGCTCGAAGCCGGACTTCGCTTCGAGAGCTTCTCCCCCGGGCAGAATCCACTCCTCGACCTCTCGGACCCGATCGGTGTCGATCGATCCACGGGAAACTCCTCGGCCCTCGACCCGACCGATCTCACCGCGCAACCAACTCACGACCAGGTCAGCCCGCGGCTCGGGCTCTACACGCCGTTCGGCGAGTCCGGTCATCTCTGGATCGATGGAGGACGCCGTCAGGTTCTGCCCCCGTACGAAGCCGTCTACTACGACCCGGAGCTTCTCGAGCGACTCGCGGGACAAGGGGACCAGATTCCCGGAATCTTCGGCAGCTCGGTGATCCACGGGAACCCGAACCTCTCCCCCGGAGACGAGTGGAACGGCCAGATCGGCCTCTACCACGAGCCGATGTCCGGCATCCGCCTTCGCCTCTCCGGCTACGCAACGAACACGAAGGACACGTGGGTCATCCACTCCTTCGATCGAGGACTCGACCAGGTCGCCTTCTACGACAATGCCGGAGAACGGCGCGAAGTCGGCCTTCACGTCGGCCTCGGACTGGGCACGGACCTCCGCATCCAGTACGACCTATCGCGAACCGAGACGGACGTGATCGAGCCGTACCCGCTCTACGAGCAGCTCACGAGCGAGGGACTGCCGATCGGAAACGTCGCCGTTCCACAGACGCGTCTCCGCAGCACCCAGTGGATCGACGACGGCGTCGACCGTGGGTTCTTCCCGTCGATCTTCGACCGGACCCACCGACTCGCGGTGCACTGGTCACACGAGATCGGCGGGTTCGGCAGGGGCATCGACAAGCGGTCCGCGCGGATCGGCGTCGGATTCCGTCTCGCGTCCGGGGCGCCCTACACGCCGACCTTCGTGCGGAAGGAAGGAGACCTCGAGATCTCGACCGACGTCGATGCAACCACCGACCCGTCCCGGTTCACCGGGGAGATCAACTCGGAGCGGATGCCCGAGACCTGGCAGATCGACTTCGTCTACGCCCAGCCGTTCACCATTCTCTCGCGAAGTGTCGACCTCCGGCTGGACATTCGGAACCTGACCGATCACCAGAACCCGCAGTACGTCTACCCGGCCACGGGAGAGGCCGACAACGACGGCTGGCTCGACAGCCCGGCCGGTCAGCTCGAGATCGAGCAAAGCGGCGACTCGTATCGCTCGACGTACGAGAAGGCGATCGAGTCACCACTCAACTACACGGAAGGAATCACGGCACGGATCGCGATGAGCGTGGCAGTGTTCTAGCCGGGTCGTGGTGGTACCGTCCTTCCAATCACGTCGTCCTGACGATCGAGGAGACGATCATCCAACCCACACTCTGGGCACCGGGCGCGAAGCTCGGACTGATGTCACCGAGCAGCCCGGCGGACGACGTGCGCGTCGAGCGAGGTCTCGCCTGGCTCCACTCGAACGGCTTCGAGACGGTACTGGCTCCGAGCGCATCCGTCCGCGGCGGCATCCACGCCGGTACGGTCGAGGAACGCGCCCGAGAACTCGAGTCGTTCTTCCGAGACCCCACGATCGACGGAATCCTCTTCGTGCGCGGCGGAAGCGGATGCGCACCACTCCTACTCGAACTCGACTTCGATCTCATCCGCGCCCACCCGAAGCTCGTGGTCGGACTCTCCGACCCGACGGCTTTGCTCCTGGGACTCCTGTCCCAAACCGGTTTGGTCTCGCTCTCCGGACAGATGGTCGTCCAACTCCATGAAGACACTCCGGCCTACACGCAGGAGCGATGGTGGAGCTTCGTCCGAGGGCCTTGGCCGACAGGACCCATTCCGCTTCCAGAGGACCGAACACTCGACGTACTGGTGCCCGGCAGTGCGGAAGGACCGCTCGTGCCCGCGAACTTCGCGGTCTTCTCTAGCCTGATCGGCACCCGGTTCATGCCGGACCTCGACGGTGCCATCCTCGTGCTCGAAGACATCGACGAGCGACCGGAGGGGCTCGACCGGATGGTCTCGCAGATGAGGCTCTCCGGCCTCGACCAACGGCTCGCGGGACTCGTCCTGGGTCAGTTCACACACTGCGTGCCACGCAACGAGAAGCTGACGGAAGAGGAGGGCCTCCAGCTCATCTGGGAGTGGGCCAGTGGTCTCGGCATCCCGGTCTTGCGTGGCTTCCCCTACGGTCACGAGGCGGTCGCATGTCCGCTACCCTGTGGGGCCCGGGCGCGCATCTCGACCACTCCTCCGTCGCTGTCGATCCTGGATGCTCCAGCAGCTCTGGTGTGACAAGCTCCCGCGGTGTCCAAACGGTCGTCTCGAAACTCCAAGCGGGATCCTTCCGCCGCCACCTCGGTCACCAAGGCCGATCGTGGAGGGACCGGCCGACTGCGTGCGTTCGCGCTCGCGGGGATCTTCCTCGTCGTCTACGTAACCCTCGCCTTCTTCTGGCCGGACGAAGGGCTCCTCGGGATTCGTCTCTGGTCGATCACTCCGTTGTCCGAACTGCCTCCGTACATCACATGGATCACGATACTCTGCGCTGCTGTTGCCGCGTATCGAACCAGCGGATCCGTTCGATCCGGCACTCCGACGGGACGAGACAGCACCCCGTCGACGTTGCCAGAGGAGTCGGGACGCCGTCGGTGGAGTCGTCTCCAACCGGAGAAGGTGCTGCGGATCACAACCCTCGCCACCGCTGTCGGTCTCGTGACGACGTTCACGGTCCGCTACGGACTTCTCGGCGACAACTGGCTACGGGTAACCGAGGCCGTGGCCGGCCACGGAAACGGCAACGAGCGCGGAGCGATCGCGTTCTATTCCGCCCTGGTCAGTCGATTCAGTGACGGAACCCTCGAGGGCGCTGCCGAAGTCTTCCGGAACGTGGGCCGGATCTCCGGACTCGTCTATGCGATGTGTTGGATCGCCATCACGGGCGCGCTGCGTGGGAACGTGGGTGAGCGAAGCGGAATCACGACGTTCGCGATCTTCTCGGGCGCATTCGCTCTGTTCTGCGGATATCTCGAGATCTACGCGCCCCTGCTCGCGATCCTCGTCCTCCTGCTCGCGATCTCGCTCCGCGCGGTTCGGAACCCGAGACTCGCTCCGATCGCGCCCCTTCTCGCCGTCGGCGCCGCCGCCTTTCACCTCGCCGCGCTCCTCTGGCTGCCGATGGCGATGGTCCCCCTGCTCTCGCGAGTCTTCGCGCCCACGCGGGTGAGAGTGCTCGTGGCGACCGGAGCGGCCGCAACTCTCGGAATCGCCGTCGCCCTATTCCTATCGCGGGGCCACAGCCTGTTTCTTCGCATCGCACCTACCGACGCGAAACCCTACTCGCTTCTCTCACCCGCCCATCTCTCCGACTACGCGAACGCACAATGGCTGGGGAGCGCGCCCGGCCTGCTCCTCGGCGTAGCGGGGTTGATCGCGCTTTGGAGAAGCGATTCCGTAGAACGAGCTGATCGAAGAGACGTGAGCACGGGCGCGGACGGTTGCGTATCCACCGAGTCGTGGCTGACGCTTTGGGGCTGGATTCTCCCCGCGATCGGCCTATTCGTCTTCAACCCCGTACTCGGCGCTGCGGACTGGGACGTGCTCTCCTTGTCCGCGCCTTTCGCGCTCGCCTTCGCACTCGCCGCGCTTGGATCCCAGGGCGACACCGTCACGCACCGGCTGCGTACGAGTCGAGTGTTCCCAATCGCCGCCGCGAGCGCTGTGCTGGTCGCGCCAGCGTGGTTTCTTCTGCTCAACTCCAGTGCGTCCTTGGATTGGGCCTCCCGCCTGATAGAGCACGACCGGGCGGACTACTACCAAACGCATCCGGCTCCGCTCCATCTCGCCTTCCTCTTCCGCACGAACGGACTCGAAGACGAAGCCAACGCACAGCTCGAGCGGGGCCGCACTCTGCACCCCGATGACCCACGCTTTCCCCTCGGTCTGGCACGGACCGCTGCGGCGGAAGGCAGGTGGGACGACGCCGAGGCTCTAGCCATGGAGTCGTACGGGATCGTGCGGGGGTATCTCCCGGCGCTGGACATTCTCTACGACGTGTATCGGGAGACAGGGAACAGGGAGGATCAAATCGGGGTCGGCGAGTTGCTCCTGAAGAGCGCCGACGCCGACCCCGAAGGTGTCTCTACGTTTCTATCCTCGGAGCGACTCGAGACGATCCGAACCGAACTCCGACGTCTCGAACAGGCTCCGTAGAACCAACGCTACGGACAGTGGCTCCCTGCGACGAAGGCAGGGCTGAACATCACCAAGTCTCCGAGGTTCGTCGCGGCGTTGTTGTCATAGTCGTGACACTTCGGAGGATCGCTGCCGAGGAACTCGCCACTGAACGCAATGAGATCCGCAAGGTTTACCTGAAGGTCTCCCCCGGCACCGTCGAAGTCCGGGCTCTTGACATCCTGGTAAGCACGGAAGGTGACCCCGTTCGCCTTGAACACTCCC
Source organism: Candidatus Eiseniibacteriota bacterium (assembly GCA_020633975.1). Lineage (GTDB taxonomy): Bacteria > Eisenbacteria > RBG-16-71-46 > CAIMUX01 > CAIMUX01 > JACKCR01. The sequence goes on from JACKCR010000007.1 coordinate 54,837, forward strand.
GACAAGGGGGTCTGATGCGCGCACCCGCCACCGGACAGTGTGAGTCGAGCCACGCCCATGCCGTCCGTCGTGGTGCCTAACACCGCGTCCGGACAGAGCACATTGCTCGAGCCCATCTCGAAACTCACCGTCACGTTCGGGAGCGGGTTGTTTCCCGAGTCGCGAACGACGATCTCTACTTCGCTGGCCGGGTGCGCATCCGGCTGGTTCGGTGACAGAAAGACCCCGAGCAGCGCGTCACACGGCGTCACCGTGATGTTAGGTGGGTCCGGCACGGTCATCGCGACCGTTCCTGCAGGTAGGAGTAGAGCCCCCGTTGCAAGCGGTCCCGCCCAGCTTCTGCCGGGTACGAACGCGATTGCGACGAGGAGTAGGCCCAATGACAAGACGCTTCTGGAGACGTAGGTCTGCATGGGTCACCTCCATTGCCCAGGAGGGCAACATCGTAGGATGAGTGGATTCCAACGGATACAGGAGGAGGGACTCGTAAAGCGTAGCGTCTTGGGCTGGGCGGGCGCAAACACTGTTTGCACAGCTGTCAACGCACGGACAGATACGCGAAGCCCCGCACCGGTCATGGCAACCGGCGCGGGGCATTTCCCATCGATCGTCTCCGTGGCTTCACGTCTATTCAGTCGGACGAATCGCAGGAACCCGTCGTGACTTCCGCAACAGCGGGCACGTTCTCAGAAGCTGAAGCGAACCCGCCCGAAGACGTTGCTATTGTCCTCGTTCATGCCGAAGAGGGTACGGTTGTCGCTCCCGGAGAACAGGTTCGCGCCTACGTTCAGCTGGAGCTGATCGGTGTAGTCATACGTCACGCCGAGCCGGACGTAAGCGTCCTCGTCTGTCGGTGAGTAGAACGTGAACGCGTTGAGCTTGACGGTCTGGTACTTGAGCATCTGCATGAGCCGCAAGGTGAGAAGAACGCGGTTCTCCTCCTTGGGGTCCATCGGATTCTCTACGAAGTCCTGGACGCCTTCCCAGTAGACCTGGGCTCCACCGGTGAAGTCGCTCCACCACTGGCGCTCGTACCCAGCCATCGCCCGGAGTTCCGAGTTCGGCACGGTCGGGAGGATGCCATCGGGGTCTTCGCTCGAGTCGTAGTACCCACCTTCGACCCAGGCGACGCCACCCTGGAATCCACCTCGCGCGCTCGCGCCGTAGACACGCAGCTCCGGATGATAGAAACCGGTAGGGACTCCTTCGACCGTCACCATCATCGCATTCGGCTGCTTCCAGAACCCACGGTACACGTAGCCGGCCAGGTTGAACCCGCCGAGGTACCGACTGACCCGTACGGCGAGCTCTCCATTCTCGAGGTCTTGGCTCGGTCGGCTCACCGGCACCAAGGCAGGAGCCCAGAAGACGAGCCGCTCACCGGTCGGAAGGTTGTCCGGCGTGAACTCGGGCGTGTAGACGACATCGACTGCGACCGGCAGTCCGAAGACCCCGAGCCGGATTGCATCGGATGGTCCCTTCAGGTACTGATCGTCCCGCCCCGTAAAGAAGCTGACGTAGTCCTTCGGAAAGAGATCGTTGATGAAGAGGAGGTCGCCCGTCCCCCAAGTGGTCGGCTGGCGACCGACTCGGGCCTCGAGCTTGTCCTGGAATGCGTTGAACTTGACGTAGCCTTCACGGATCACGATCTCGGAGCCGCTACCCGCTGCCTGATCGGCGAGCAGGTCGGTCACGAAGTGTGCTTCCCCGACGTCCCCGTAGAGGTCGCCCTTCAGCTGCACCCGCGTCTCGCGAAGCGTGAAGTCCTTGGTGCCGCTCCAGGCAGCGGGCAGGTAACTCCGGTCCGCGCCCCCTGGGACGTCCGGTTGGTCGACGAGACGCACACCGGTGCCCCCTTCGACGAACCCATGGATCTCGACCTGCGCTGTTGCGACATCTGCAGTGAACGACGTGGCCAATGCGGCGAATGCGATTCCGGCCACCCCGAGGGACAGGGCGCCGCGGACGGCGCTCCCTCCCTCCCAACTCGAACTCGAATGATTGGGCTTGTTCACGGTCTTCCTCGTCCTTCCCGCTCTTACTGGCCGATGTACTCGCGCGGCGGGCTCTTGAGGTAGCGCTCGGAGAAGATCTCCTCGGGGATGCCCTGGTCGTAGGTGATCTGGTCGAACACGATGAGCGTGTTGTTGTCCTTCCGCGGCGTCGTCATCCGGCGCTTGGTCGCGGTCGGGTATCCGGCGGCGTCCTTGATCTCGAGGCTCTCGAACACCTTGAGCTCGGCACCCTTGTCGTCCACATACTCCTCACGGAGGATGAGGCCGCTCGCCTTGTCGATCCAGGTGGTCTTCTTGGCGAAGTAGTCCTTCTCCTTCGGCGTGCTCTCGATCACATAGGTCTGGTGCCCATCCTTCTCTTCCTCGCGGACGAAGGTGTGGGAGTCCTCGCTCCAGTGACGACCGGAGACGTCCTCATAGGCGAAGTCGCTACCGACGAAGCTGCTCTTCTTGTCGTTGGCCGAAAGCGGCTTCACGAGGTCGAGCGCCGGAACGTAGATCCACCGGGAGTCGTCACCGTCCGGGTTCTTCCAGGCCATGAACGTGGTCCGACGGACGTCGTTCGGCTCGAAGAAGTAGACGAAGTACTTCTGCTCTCCGCCTTCGACGAAATCCTTCCGGATGATCACGAAGTCGCGCTCGCGGGTCTTGCCCTTCTTGTCCGTGATCGTCATCTGGACGCGAGCGGTGCCGTCATCGCCGGCGTAGTACATCTTCAGGTGTGCGTCCTTCATCAGTGCCTCCGGATCGGGCTGGGCCTGGGCCGGAGCCGTCTGGAGGAGCGCGCCGAGGGCGAACGCAGTCAACGTGGTCGCAAGGATCTTCCGCATGATTCGAGTTACCTCCCAAGTGCTGGACTAGCGTCTTTTACACCGTGAACCTGCCCACCGTGTCCCTTCGGACGTCCGGAGATCACGTGGGCAGGGAAATAGCTGAGCATGGCGGGCATGATGAGGAAAGTCGCCGCGCCGCTGATCATCATGATTGCGAAGAAGAACGCTCCCACCGTGACGTAGGGCACGAGCGTCGCGAAGAACATCGGCACGAACCCGAGAGCGATGACGACGATGTTTCGTGCCAGAGCCTGAGCCGGTTCGTGGAAGAATGCCTGCATCGTCTTCTGGAAGTCTCGGTTGTGATGGATGTGGAGATCTCGCGTCCTCTGGATGAAGTGGATCGCGAAGTCCACGCTGAGTCCGAGCGCGAGGCTCGAGAGCACGGCGATCGGCATGTCGTAGTTCCGGCCCGTGAGCCCGACGTATCCGTAGGTGATGAGAATGGTCGCCGTGAGCGGAATCATGGCGAGGAGTCCGAGCCGGACGCTCCGGAAGAGGAGCCCCATCATGATGAGGACGGTCACCCACGATCCGGCCAGGGCCTTGCCCATGCCCGAGACCATGAGCTGCTGCCACTTCATGTTGATGTAGCTGAGCCCGGCCCACTGCACTTCCATCCCGGACGGAGGTGGGTTCTGGGCGATCCAGTCCTCGATCGCGGTGACGGCTTCCTTGACCCGCTGGTTGTCGCCCTTCCGCATCTGGATCCAGATGTTGATCCGATCCTGGCCCGGCGTGATGAACTTGAAGAGATCGTCCGGGCTACCACCGCTCATCTCGTAGAGGAAGAGGTACTGGGCGATCTTCTCGCGATCATCGGCCAGGGTGTTGCTGCCCTCGGCCCGCGAGAGGAGTTCGTACTGCACCTTCTTCACTACGTCGACTACGGAGCTGACCGCACCGACGTTCTCCTGCTCCGCGATGACGTTCTGAAGGCGATCTGCGTATCCCATCCACTCGGGCTCGAGGAAAGCCTGGTCTTCCGGCCCTGAGAGCTCGAGGTAGGCGAGGTACGTTCCCGCGAGGTGCTCGTTCATCACCTTGTCGGCGACACGGAGCGGGCTTCCAGGCTTGAACCAGTTCACCGGGTTGTCGTTGACCACGATCTTCGTCACACCGTAGCCGGCGACGACCATGATGATGGCGAGGCCGCTGAGGACGGCGACCCGGTACTTGACGCTGAACCGGTAGATCTTCTGGAGGTGGCTCTCCGGCGCGGCCGGGCCTTCGTGCGCATGTCCGAAGTTGTCGAGCGTGGACGAGGGCATGAGCATCGCGTAGGCCGGGATGAAGAGGAGCGAGAGCAGCCAGGCGACGAACACGCCGAATGCGACAAACGCTCCAAAGACCTGGACCGGAGGGATCGGCGTGGCGACGAGGGACGCGAACCCGACCACGGTGGTTAGGGAAGTGAACGCCATCGGGAGGAAGAGCTCGCGCATCGTGTGGTAGAGCGTCTCCTCCATCGAGCCCTTCTCGTGGTAGTTCGCGTGGATCGAACTCAGGATGTGGATCGAGTTCAGCACGGCGATCGGGATGAGGAAGATCGGGATCATCGAGCTCATGATGTGGACGGTGTACCCCATCCCGACCAGAAGCCCCATCGTCCAGATCACCGCGATGACCGCGAGGATCATGGGAGCGGCAACCACCCGCCAGTTCCGGAAGAAGAACAGCATGAGCAGGAAGATGAGGAGGAACGCGGCCGGCGCAGAGAACGCCATCTGCTGGAACATCGCAGCGCCGAAGGTGTCTTGCGCGACCGGCTGACCCGCGAGGTAGTACTGCTCGTCGCCGTGATCCTTGTCGATGAGGGCCTGGATCTGGTCGCCGACCTCCATCGCGTAGTTCTTGTTCTCGAGCGGAATGAAGATCGCGAGAGCCTTCCCGTCGTCCGAGGCGAGCTTGCCGCGGAGGATCGGGTTGTCCCGGATCTGAGCCACGATCTGTTGGGCATCCTCGGTCGACGCGGGAATCTCTTCCATCAGCGTCTGGACCCGGATCCCACCACCTGGCTCGGGCATGATGTCGTCGACCTCACTCGGTGCGAGGATGTCGTCCGTGATCACGCCTTCCATATCGTAGAGGGCGTCCGTGATGTTCTGGACGCGCTCGAGGATCTCGGGCGTGAAGACCGTCTCGTCGTCCACCACTCCCAGGACCAGGAAGTCCCGCAGGTTGAACGCTTCCTTCACCTCCCGGTGCATGACCCGGACGGGCTCACTCTCCGGGAGCATGTTCTCCGGATCGGTGTCGATCTTGATCTTGGGCAGCTGGATCCCCGCGAGCACGGTGAGCACGAGGATCCCGACCATGACGAGTCGGGGGTGCTGGATCGGGAATCCCGGGAAGATTCTTCTCATCGGCCTTCTAGTCCTCTTGGTCTCGGCTCACCGCCCCGTAAGGCTGGGCCGAGCCGCGGTTTCGTCCGATTGGTTCCTAAGGTCGCGTCTTCTCGCTACACCGCCATGGACGCGGGAAGGACGGAGGTGGCAACAACTTTCCCTCTCTCCGCACCCGGATCCCGGCCCCAGAACCGTTCTAACGTCTTACTGCTCATTTATCAACATATATTCTTGATCACTCATATAGTCATCCGATAGAATATCGCGAGAGGAGGGCAGGAAGCTGGCCAAGAAATCACCGAAGCCGATGTCGGAAGGCTCGCTGGGACTGGTTGCGGAGCGGTTCAAGGTCCTCGGGGACCCGCTTCGGCTCAGGATCCTGCAAGAGTTGCAGCCGGGGGAACGTTCGGTCGGGGAGATCGTCGAGGCGACGGGGGCCACCCAGGCCAACGTCTCACGGCACCTACAAATCCTCCTCCGAGCCCGGATCCTAGCGCGTCGGAAGGACGGTCTCCACGTCTACTACGAGATCGCCGACCCCTCCGTCCTGGACCTTTGCGCCACGGTCTGCGACAGCGTCGCCGCGGGCCTCAGCCGGGATCTGTCCACGTTCAAACGTCGGTAGGTGGGTCCACGAGTTGACAACGATTCGGCCGGATCCGTAGGCTCTGCCGAGTTCGCGCCGTCGGCCTTGGATCCGACATAGCGAACGGGTCGTTGGGGGTGTCCCGGTAGCGGGACTGAGAGAGACCCCGGAACCTGATCTGGGTGATGCCAGCGTAGGGAAACGACCGAGTGAGACCGAAGCGCAGCGCGCCCTCGTCGATCCCGGCCCTCCCCAAGCGATCGGATCCCCGGATGGCAGCGGAGGGACTGTGGAGCGCCAATCGGACCGGATCGCACCGGACATCCTCGTCGTCGGCGGCGGGATCCTCGGCCTCGCCACGTCCTGCGAGCTGCTCTCGCGCGGTTACACCGTCTCGATCGCCGAACGCGACGCTTCGAACAGCGCCACTCGTGCCGCGGGAGGCATGCTCTCCCCGTGGGCGGAGTTCTCCGCTCCCGTACCGTGGCACACCCTTCTCGTCCAGGCCCGGAACGCCTACCCGGAGTTCGTTCGGAACGCGGAGGAGACTTCGGGCTGCCGCGTCGAGTGCCGGTTCCCCGGGACGCTCCTCGTCTCGCCCAACCCGGAATTCGACCTCTCCGACCTCACCTTCACGTTCCGGGAGCAAGGCGCGCACGCCACCTTCCTCGATTCCGAAGATCTCACCCGCGTCGAACCAGGACTGGCCGTGGACTCGGCCATCCTTCTCGAGGACGAAGGCTACGTCGACCCACGAGGGCTCCATTCCGCGCTTCGAGCGTCGTTCGAGGAGCTCGGCGGGCATTGGATCCGGGACGAAGTGTACGCAGTACGCGAGGTAGAAGGTCGCGTCGTCGGCGTCCAGACCAGCAGTGGAGACCTCTCTGCCGGCGTGGTCCTCAATACTGCGGGCGCGCAGGCGGATCGCTTCCTCCTCCCCGAGGATCGCGCACGGCTCGAGCCGCGACCGGTCCGCGGCGAGTTGATCCGCCTCCGTCCGCCACATCGCGGAGAACGGATCCGGCACGTCATCCAGAGCCCCGGCTTCGCCTACCTGATCCCTCAAGACGACGGAACGGTGATCGTCGGCGCCACCTCGTACGAAGGGGACGGCACGAGACGCCTCACGGCACGAGGCATCGCCGAACTCCTGGAAAACAGCAGCCGACTCCTTCCCGACGTGTCGGACTGGGAGTGGGTCGAGGCCTGGAGCGGAGTCCGTCCCCTCGTGGGAAGCGGCGAACCGACCGTGCTGACGGACACGCGCCTGGGGCTGTTTCACGGCCTCGGGCTCTACCGGAACGGAATCCTGCTCGCGCCGGTGATCGGGGCGCAGCTCTCCCGGCTCGCCGCCGAGTACATTGGGCTTCCCGGGAGTCCTCGCCGACCAACTCCAGGAACGCGCGCACCTGGAAGGGACGGACCAGACGGTACGGTTTCGAGTTCTCGAACGAGGGAAAGGACGTGATGAAGCTACGAGTCAACGGTGAGGAGAAGGAGTTCGCGGACGTCCACACCGTAGCGGACCTGCTCGAGAGGATGCAGATCGATGCATCGAAGGGCGGGGTCGCCGTCGCCGTGAACAACCAAGTCGTCACCCGGGCAAGGATCGCCGAAGCCCCGGTGGCAGATGGGGACCGGATCGAGATCGTCCACGCGGTCCAGGGAGGATGAGAGAGATGTCACGAAAGATTCGAGGCGCGAAGGGCCCGGAACTCCGGATCGGGGACCGCGTGTTCTCGAGCCGTCTCATGGTCGGGACGGGCAAGTACAAGAGCTTCGAGGAGACTGCGAAGGCGCTGGACGAGAGCGGCGCGGAGATCATCACCGTCGCCATCCGTCGGATCAATCTCGACAGGAACAGCGAAGACAGCCTTCTCCGCTACATCGACCCGGAGAAGTACACGCTTCTCCCGAACACCGCGGGTTGCTTCAGCGTGGATGACGCCGTCTTGACCGCTCGTCTCGCTCGGGAAGCTCTCGGCACGGACATCGTCAAGCTCGAGGTGCTGGGCGACACGCAGACATTGTTCCCGGACACGCGCGGGCTGCTCGAAGCCGCCAAGATCCTGGTCGACGACGGGTTCTTCGTCCTCCCCTACTGCATGGACGACCCGATCGTCTGCAAGCAGCTCGTCGAGATCGGCTGCCCTGCGGTGATGCCGCTCGGCGCTCCGATCGGCTCCGGCCTCGGCATCCGGAACCCATACAACCTTCGGATCATCCTCGAGACGATCGACGTGCCGGTCATCGTCGATGCGGGCGTCGGCACGGCATCGGATGTCGCCGTCGCCATGGAGCTCGGATGCGACGGCGTCCTCCTCAACACGGCGATCGCCGGCGCGGACGACCCGATCGCCATGGCCCGGGCGATGAAGCTCGCGTGTGAAGCAGGTCGACTCGCCTACGAGTCCGGGCGGATTCCGCAGAAGCTGTACGCGAACGCGTCGAGCCCGCTCGAGGGCGTGGTCGGCTCCGGAGTCTAGAGCCTTGGTCCCGAGGCTCCTCGTCGTCACGGACCCGGCTCTCATGGGAGACGATCCCGTGGGAGCCGTCCGCGACCTGCTGAACGCCAGCGTTGCGCCCTCCTGGATGCTCCAATGGCGCGACAAGGCCACGCCGGTGCGGGAGACCTACGCCCGACTCCTCGCGCTCGGGCGCGCGCCAGTACCGATCGTGGTCAACGATCGCGTGGACGTCGCCCTCGCGGTGCAGTGCGGCGTGCACCTCACCGAGGCATCGCTACCCACTCGTGTCGTCCGCTCTCTCCTTCCCGAGGGCGCATGGATCGGGCGCTCCACCCACTCGCTGGACGCCGCTGTCCGGGCCGAGGCCGAGGGTGCCGACTACGTCGTCTTCGGCCCCATCTTCGATACGCCCTCGAAACGCTCCTACGGCGCTCCGGTCGGCTTGCAAGCACTTGGGGAGGCAACGCGATCTCTCCGGATTCCGATCCTCGCCATCGGCGGAATCGGACGGGACGAGATTCCGCTCTGCCTCGGCGCCGGCGCGCACGGCGTCGCGCTCATCCGCGCAGTTTGGGCCGCCGAAGATCGCAAGGTCGCACTGACGAATCTCCTCACGGCTCTTCCTTCCAGCACGTAGTCGGGCTCCGCGAGGCCGGTCGACCTCTGCGAGGCTGATCGGGCTCCGATTCGGGCACGCGACACGCACCCCTCCACCCTGTCGACGAAGCGACGACGGAGTCGTTCAACGCCGCGGTACGGGAAGGCCGCGCAGGGAGGTGGATCATGGAGTTCGGATTCCTGGGAACGGTGGGGGGCGGTCGCAGAGCGGCCCTCCTGCTCGGACTGTGCGTTGCTATCTCGACCTACGGGACGGGGCAACCGGCGTTGGCGGACGATGAGCTCGTCCCGCCCACGGAGAAGGACTACGAGTGCGAGGTCGTCGATCTCGATACCGGATTGCCCGTCGAGGGCGTGTGGATCGAAGCGAACGAACTGATCGACTGGATCAACTGCGCCGAGTACGCGAACGGAACGTGCTCGAACTGCTACGGGCAGGATCAGGTGCAGTCGCTTCATGGAAGATCGGACGCGAATGGACGCGTGCACGTCGTGTTCCAGCTACCGTACTGCGAGCCGATCAGCGACGACCCGCCGCTCTGGGAGAAGCGGATCCACCGGAGCTGGGAGGATCCCGGGCTTTGGGAGCCGGGCCAGACGGAGGCGGATCGGTGGATCGTCGGCCGGGTGGAGCGGACGAATGGGGAAGACATCGTGCATCGTGTCCACCTCATCCGGGAGAGTGACTTGATCGAGACGTTCGCTCCCGTGTTGCACCGACACCGGGGCCGCGAACTCCAAGCCGACCTCGCAGACCTAGTTAGGTCCGTCGACGATCACGCGAGGCTACAGGCGTTCGACGTCACCGGCCGACGGATCCTGGATTCCAACCCGCCGCCCGTCCACGTCTGGGACGATCACTACTGGGACTCCTACGGCTCCGGAACACAGCAACCGTTCTTCCGGCTCGACTTCGACGATTCCGTCCTGCACGACGGCGCCCCGCCCGGGGAACGGCCCTTGTATGCACACGCGTTTCCCTACGAGAACGGAGTCGTCCTCCAATACTGGCTCTGGTTCCAGGGGAACGATCTGAGGCAACTGCCTGGCCACATCGGCTATCACGAGGGAGATTGGGAACACCTGGCGATCTACGTCGAACTGGACGAGTTCGGAGACTGGATTGCCAAGCAAGTCAACCTCTCCCAACATCTCGGCGGGCAGTCTCTCCCTTCGGAGCAGTGTTGGTGGTCTGCAACGAACGATCCGACCTACTTGGGAATGACACAAGGGTTCGATCCAGAGCGGTCGCACCTACACGTCTGGGTGGCTGCGAACTCGCACGCGCTCTACAACCGGTTCGATCCTGTGTTCACCGTGGAAGTCGACGTACCCGTGCTCTGTCAGGTCATCTACGCGGACTGGACCGACTACAATCGCGGGAACCACCCGTACGGTGATCACGAATTCTTCCCGTACGATCGCCTGGAAAACGCTGGCGAGTTCGAACGTATCAGCGAGGACCACGGCGAGTCTTACCTGTGGCATTGGTCCGGCGGGCCTCTCGAGTACTTGAAGTTCGTCGGTTGGTTCGGCGAGGCGAAGTGCGTCGACGTTCCCGACTGTATCGATTTCTGTGGGATCGACGGACTCGGCTACACCTACCGGCCGCCGATGAGCCCGCTGCTGGACGCGGACGTCCACCTCTGGGATGACTTCCGAATGGAGTCGGGGCGCTGGGGAAACCCGAGCGAAGCGTACGGGGCGATCTCGTGGGAGACACAGTACCTGCTCGGCGACTACCTGGGACGATTCGCAACCTGCGCGGAAGGATGGGGCGAAGGAGTGGACCTACCGATCCCCGCGATCTATGGGGACGTACCCGCCACGGCGCGCTTCACCGTGATCTCCGGTGATCTAGAAATCCTCGATGCAAACCCATACGGCGAGCTCCCGCTCGGCCTCCCAGAGGACTCGGTCTATCGACTGGAGCTCCCACATCTGACGGGAACAGGAGAGGGCCGTGTCGACGTCGAGACGCAAAGCGGTCTTCCCCTCGCAATCGACGTGCGTTTCGATGTCGTCCCGGGCCAGTGCCCAGATCCCGCCGGCATCGACGACACGGACGGCCCAGGCACGGGCCCGGACGCGCTGGATCACCTCAGGCAGTTGCCCACCGTTGCTCAGGCCGCGGCATCCATCCGGATCCTCGGCAACCCGTCCCGCTACGGGTTCCACGTCGACCTCGGAGCCGCTCCGCATCCATGGACGTCCTGGACTCTCCACGATTCCGCGGGACGAAGAGTCGCCCAGGGAGGGCTCGACCCACACTTCCGCGAGATCGCATGGTCTAGCGCCGACGAGGAACCGCTCCACCCGGGCAGGTACTTCCTCCGGCTCCGCGCCCGCACTGGAGAGTCGAGATCGAAACCACTGGTCGTCGTTCGCTGATGCCGTACGCGCTGATGCCGGTGGTCGCTACATCGACACGTCCGAACGGCCCGCTTCCTCTGCGTGACCTGACCCAACATGAAGCACCGGTTCGAGCGGTGGAGCCGCTTCGAAAGGAATCTGCGGCGGGAGAGGCATGGAGAGGTGACTTGTCGTCTCCAGACTCATCCGGACGTCGGGCGATGTTCGTGCAGCACCACCACTCGGAACAGATTGGCGTCCGATCCAGAGTCCGGAAGCGAAGACGAGCGCGGCGGCCGCGAGTGTCGCCGCCGCGCTCCCCACGGACGGCGTACGGAGCATCTGGCTGTCAGCAAGCGGACGCCGGCTCGGCCGCGCAGACCTTCGTGCCTCGCTCTGTCGGTTGAGTAGCTCCACCAAGACTCCCATCGGCGCCTCCGGGCCCGGAGCTCCACGGTACGTCTCTACGAGCTGGAGAGCAGGGAGAAGACGCACGCGACAGGAGGAACAGTTCCTCACATGCACGTCCACCTCTGCACGGTCCCCCTCCGAAAGATCACCGAGGACGTACTCGAGCAACCGATCATCGGACACATGAGGAGGGCTCATCGTTGTTTCTCCTGTGTGACGCCCGAGCAGCCGGGGCCAGAAGACTCGGTGAAGGTTCGGTCCGAGTCGAGGAACTCTCTCACCTTCCGTAGCGCGTGATGGACTCGAGACCGCAGGGTGCCCTCGGGTTCACCGTGAATCATCGCGATCTCTCGATAACTGAACGACTCACGGACGCGGAGATGGAACGCGAGAGCGTAGGAAGGCGGCAGATCGAGCAACGCCGAGTCGATCTGGCCCGTGAGCTCCTGGAACGAAATCGTCTCCGTCGGATCGATCGAACGCGGCGAAACGAGGAAGTCCAGGTCATCCTCGGCTAGATCGAGTCCCCGCCTCCTCCTTCGGAGCCGGTCGACCGCTAGATGGCGTGCCACCGTGAAGAGCCAGGGCCGGAACCGGCCCCGCGCGGAGTACGACCCGCGTCTTTCCATGATCGTGAGAAAGGTCTCCTGAAGGAGATCCTCGGCATCCGACGGCTCGCCGACCAGGCGTGTCAGATACTCGAGCAGGGAGGACGCGTGACGACGGTAGAGCATGGCCAGAGCCCGAGAATCGCCCTCGCGGCTGCGGGCAAGTAGAGCGTCGTCCCGGTCGGAAGAGTCGTCCATGCGATGGCTTCCCGTCCGCTAGCGAAACTTCGTCGATCGACGGTCGACCGGAGGCGCGTCGGGGTCGACCTCTTTCCAGTACTTGGCAAGGCTCGACGCCATCTCCGACTCGCCAGAGAAGTCGAGGAGTCGGATGGCTTCCCCGAGAGCGTACCGGACTTCTTCCAGGTTACCCTTTCGGGCCGCCTCACTCGCAACGGAACGAAGAATCGCCGCGTAGTTCTGCATGAGGCGTCGGGCCGGCGAACGAGGCCCCCAGTTCGAGGAAAGATCCGTTGCGCTGTCCATACGGAAGGCGGTCCGGTAGAGCGTGAGGGTTCGGTCCGAATCGATCGCGGTCTCGGCGTCGTCCTCGTCGGGCTTGGGATCTCGAGTCACGCGTAGGAGCAACCCTTCGATCCGGAGCGCGTACGGGCAGACCTCGAGATACTGCGGAGACACGGTGGATGCGAAGTAGATCGGCGTCTCCCAGCCGTCCTTCTTGGACTGATCGAGGATTGCCAGCATGAGAACTTTAGCGAACGACATCTCGCCTGGATCCGCTTCCCACCGAGAGTAGAGGGTCCGGATCTCGTCGTCCGACATCGGCGCACTACCATCTCGCGCTTTCCAGACCTGGGTTGCGTACTCCAGGCGGTTGAGGAGCGAGAGGTTGACGATCGCAACGTCGCGGCAGATCCCGTGCTTCGCCTGCACGGCGAGCGGTGGGTACGTGTCGTTGTCTCCGTTCGTGAACACGATCGCGTTCGGACGGGCGCTCACGAGCAGGTTGTAGCCGAAGTCCACGATGGTGGCCGGATAGGCGCCCTTGTCCAGGATCGCCTCGAGATGACGTTTCGCTTCGTCGTGCCTCCCGAGCAATACGCACATGTTCCAGAGTCCGAAGTATGGATAGGCCCAGTTCGGTGCGATCTCGATCGCTTCCAGACTTTGCCGCCTCCCCACTTCCAACTGATCCAGGAACTCCTCTCCCCAACCCATCACGTAGGCCCGATAGCTCAGTTCGGCAAGGGCTTCTGGACAGCGCGGATCGATCTCGTAGGCGGTATCGATCAGAGCATCGATCTCCTCCGGCGACGCTGTGCGCGCATAGCGGAGCGCCCTCGCGAGCTGGACACGAGCAACTGCCGACTCGGGATGCGTCGTGCTGTACGCACGCCACTCGTCAGCGAGTTCCGCATAGCGGTCCTGGGGTAGAAACTCATCTCGCCAGGATTTGATCTCGGGCGGCATGTCGTTCGTCATGGAAGGTGTCTGGGCGATCGACGCGCTCGCGAAAAGGATCGACGCACCCCAGAGCAAGAAACCGCGATAGACGGACACAACGACCTTCTCCACGCGGAGCATCGTGCACCCTCCTCCGTTCGTCACTTGCCATCCCTCGTCGGCCAGGCGCTCCAGCACCGAGGCCGGCAGGCACCCGAGTCGCGCGCCCAGCTTCCCTTTTCCAAGTGAAGGTGGGCACGAATGGAAAACGAACGACACGGCTCTCGCGTTGACCACCTCCGCAAGAAAGCGACGAGGTCTCCCCTGGGCGGGCTACACTCCCGTCATGTCGAAGAATGACGATGACGATGACGATGACGACGACATCGTCCATCTCCCCATCGAGGACGAGTTGGATCTCCACACCTTCCGGCCGAAGGAGATCCTCGATGTCGTGGACGCCTACCTGGAAGAGGCGGCCGCATCCGGCTTCCGTGAAGTGAGGATCGTCCACGGCAAGGGGATTGGGTTCCAACGGGACCGAGTGCAGACCTTTCTGGCCGGGCACCCTCTGGTCGACTCCTACTGGGACGCCCCAGCCCACCGTGGGCACTGGGGCGCCACCTTCGTCCGGCTCCAGACCGCCCCAACCAACAGTCCAAAGGACACTTAGCCCACGGCGGGCAGGCACCCTTGTCCACGTCTCCGGAGCCGAATGCCCGCTCAGGTTTGTCGACCTGGCCAACACCCACCCGCCCCCGGCGAGTCAAGCGGATCGCCCCGCACGAGCAAACCAGCGGCTTCAGAACCCCGCTCGAACGACCGTTACTCTCGCCAAACCCTCTCGCACGGAAGGAGCACGAACACATGGGCATCCAGGCGACGAAAGACGACGTGGTTCTGAGTGGTCACGGCTCGGTGGAGCTCGGATCGGGCGAAACGAGCGTACCTGGCGGGTTCGAACTCGTCGTGTTGGCTCCTCCCGGTGCGTCGATCTCGGATCGACTCGGAGGGATGATAGAGTCCGGTAAGTCGGTATCCAAGCTCAAGCTGGCAACGGGCACGGGCGGGATGGTCGAGTTCCAGCCGGTCGTCTACGCGGCCGGGAAGAGCTGCCCGAACTACGTCCTGCATGCACCGAGAGGCTTGGCCCTGAGGCCGGGGGTCCCGCACATGCTGGGGGTCGAGAAGGCGACGCCGCTGTCGGAGCTCTGGGCACGGGTGCGGACCTTCAGTCGCGACGGCAAGGTGACCAGAGTCTACTGGTGTGCCTGCGCCGCCCTGGACGGCGCGAAGAACCAGATGGTCGACGCCGCCTGATCCACGAACGGCGGGGGGGCGAGACGATCGCCCCCGCCGGCCCACCCCGCCGATCGCCTCGCCCGTCGAGTTGCCTCGCCGGAATCGACCTCGATCGAAACCCCAGAGACGCTATACTCCCCGGTTCATCCGCAGACCGAACGCAGAGGTCGACTCAGGCGACGCCGCCCGAGTGTCGCCGTCCACTAGCGCTCGGGTCCGTGCCGAACCCAGACTCCGGAGGCCCCATGCCCGACCTCGAGCAGCAGCTCGACACCATTCTGCCCCTCGTTGCCAAGCCGAGCCGCTATCTGGGCAACGAGTTCCACGTCATCCGGAAACAGCCGGAGCCGGGCATGGTGCAGTGGTGCCTCCTCCTCCCCGAGGTCTACGAGATCGGGATGAGCCACTGGGGGCTCAAGATCCTCTATGAAGTCCTGAACCGACGGCCGGACAGTCTCGCCGAGCGTGCGTACTCGCCCTGGTTCGACATGGAGGCGCAGCTTCGTCGGCACGAGATCCCGCTCTATGCACTCGAGTCCAAGCGCCCGCTCGCGGAGTTCGACTTCGTCGGGTTCTCGCTCCAGTACGAGCTGACCTACACGAACATCCTCCAGTGCCTGGACCTCGCCGGCCTTCCGCTCCGCTCTGCGGATCGCCGCGAGTCGGATCCGATCGTCATCGCTGGCGGCCCGGTCGTGAGCAATCCCGAACCGCTGTCGAGCTTCATCGACATGTTCCTCATCGGCGACGGCGAGGAGATGATCCACCGGATCACGGACCTCTACAAGGAGACGCGGGACCTCTCTCGTCACGAGCGGCTCCGTGCCTTCTCGAAACTGCCCGGCATCTACGTCCCGTCGATGTACGAGGCGAAGTACTCGGACGACGGCAAGCTGCTCGGCACGTTCCCGATCTACGACGACGTTCCGAAGCGCGTGCTCCGGCAGTTCGTCATCGACCTGGAAAACGCTCCGGTTCCGGAGAAGCCGATCGTCCCCCTTCAGGACATCGTCCAGAACCGTCTCTCCATCGAAGTGCTACGTGGGTGCACGCAGGGCTGTCGCTTCTGCCAGGCGGGCTATCTCTACCGTCCGATCCGCGAACGCAGCGTGGAGAAGATCCTCGAGATCGCGGACGCGGGAATCCGGGAGTCCGGCTGGGACGAGATCGGCCTCACCTCGCTCTCCACCGCGGACTACACCCAGCTCGGCCCTCTCGCGGACGTGCTCAACGAACGGTTCTCGAGCGACCGGGTCGCGCTCTCCCTCCCCTCCCTCCGCGCCGACTCATTCGGCGTCGAGATCGCCGATAAGGTGAAGGAGACGAAGAAGACAGGATTCACCTTCGCTCCCGAAGTCGGCAGTGAACGGCTCCGGCTCGCGGTCAACAAACTGATCCGCGACCAGGAGTTCTTCGACGCTGCGGAGATCGCCTTCTCCCGAGGATGGCGACTGATCAAGATGTACTTCATGATCGGTCTCCCCACCGAGCAATGGGAAGACGTCGACGGCGTGGTCCACTTCATCGATCGGGTTCGGGAGATCGGGCGGCGTCACGGGAGAAAGAACTCGGTCAACGCGTCCATCGGCTCCTTCGTCCCGAAGAGCCACACCCCGTTCCAGTGGGACGCGTTCGAGCCGGTCGACCTGCTCAAGGAGAAGATCCGCTACATCCGCAGCCGCTGCCACAGCCCGTCGAGTCGGGTGAAGTGGCACGACGTGGAGACGTCGCACCTCGAAGCGATCTTCTCGAAGGGGGATCGTCGACTCGGCCCCGCCATCGAGTGGGCGTACCGCCATGGCGCGCGTTTCGATGGGTGGACCGAGCACTTCGACTATGACCGTTGGATGCGCGCGTTCGAAGAGACCGGAGTCGACGTCGCCCACCACACAGGGCGGCGTGAGTTCACGGACGCGCTTCCGTGGGATCACATCGACATCCGCGTCTCGAAGAAGTGGCTCCAGCGCGAACGGAAGAAGACCGAGGACGCTGTCCTCGAGATCGGCGAATCACTCGTCACGGATTGTCGTCATGGAGACTGCACCGCGTGCGGAATCCCCGGCCTCCCGTTCGACACCCAGCTGACGCCACCGATCGACCGCGACGAGTTGGGCGCGCTCAAAGAGAAGGCACGGCAGGCAGCGCCCCGCAGGGCGGAAGCAGGAACCACCTGGCCCGTCCGCGTTCGCTTCCAAAAGGTGGACGACGCGCGGTTCCTCTCCCATCTCGAGATGGGTGCGGTCCTGGCGAGGGCGTTCCGCATGGCACGCATTCCGGTCGCGCATTCGCAGGGACACAAGCCCCGTCCGAAGATCGCGTTCGGCCCGTCCCTCTCCGTAGGGATCGAGACGGTGGACGAGTACTTCGACGTGGAACTCCTCCGTCCCTGGATCGCGTCCTACGCCGCAGAGCTGAGCAAAGTGCTCCCACGCGGCATTCAGATCCTGGACGGAGCGACCATCCCGGTGATCCCTGGGCGGCGCCGACCGAGCCTTGCATCCCTGGTGCGTCGCGCGCGCTACCGGATCGAACTCGGCGCCTTGGAGGCGCCTCGGCAGGAGGCGATCTTCCATCTCGCGGACGAACTCGAGTCCATGGACGAGTGCCTCGTCGAGCGGTCGCACTGGAATCCGAAGACCTCCCGCGAAGCAACCGACTGGGAAACCCCGATGGCGCCCGCCGGAGTGCACGAAGGGGATGAGGCCGACACGAGTCGACGTACGGTCGACCTCCGCAAGGCGATCGAATCGATGTCGCGGGCCGGCGAAACACAGCTCGACGTCGAAATGTTCATCGCGAGGGACGACGGGCAGGTCTGCAATCCGAAGGTCGTGCTCGAGCGTTACTTCCATCTGGGCCCGGAGGAACAGGCTCGCGTCCGCATTCGGCGGATCGCTCTACTGCGCGAGGACGGGGAGCCTATCCGCTCGGCAGCGGCGACGGATGACCTACCAGAGCCGGTTCGGCTCTCCTAGTACAGCACAGTCCGGGCACTTGAAGGACGGGCCGGACAGCGCCCCAGGGCGGGCCCCGATCGGCCAATCGCGGCGCAAGCCCTAGGCCGCCGAGGTTTCGCCCTGGAAGTTCTGCGCCTTCGCGTGTCGGTCTGCGACCATGTGCAGGTAGTCCCGATCGACTTCCAGAACCGTCGCGTTCTCCGAAGACCAAACGCGCGAAACTACCGGAAGCGAATGGAACTCCCCAGTCGCAACCGACAGCCCCTCCGACTCCAGCTCCCTGATGTTGTCGACGGAGTCGACGGAGATCGCATAGGACTGACCTGACGCGGACCGGAGCACGAGTGCGAGCTCTCGCAGATCGGTGACGAGGGTCTTCCTGAAGTCCGCGAAGAACTCGAGAATCGAAGACCTTCCGCGCTCGACGATCTCGAGCGCTGCCTCAGTCTTGCCATGCATAGCCGGATCAAGGACGACCGGGGCGAGTTCGTGCAGCTCTCGATGTGGCTTCTCGATCTTCTCGAATAGTCTCATGACGTTGTAGTCGTTCGTCTCGTACGCAACGAGCCATCGACCAAGTGCGCACCGAGTAGGGTCGAGAGCCTCGCGGAAGGGTGTTCCCTCCATCACGCTCTTCCTCAGTGCGTCCACCCACTCCACGTGCTCGCGCTCCCGCTCAGCGAATAGAGCGTCCAACTCCCGCCGGTCGGACAGCAGACTGGGATCCCCGACCATTCCGCGAAAGTTGTAGAGGGAGATGATCTGCCCCCGGACCGTGATCCCACCACGCAAGTGAGCCTCGCTCGACGGGATGTCCGAGAGACGAGTCACGGGCACGATCTCCTCGACCACGCCGACTTCTATGCCGAACGTCTTGCTCCGGCAGCGGAACGTCAAGAGCTGAGTCACCTTCGCACCCTCCTGCAACTGCGCAGACCGTCTTCCTATCGTCGTAACCATCGATAGTTCGGGAGGACATCTTGAGGGTTATCCCCTACCCCAGGGGGGATCCCCGGCACGGGTCCGAGACGAGGACGCAGGAGACGTGCACGCAATCGGCGTGAACGAAAAGAGGCGAGCCCGGTGCAGGGCTCGCCTCCAGGAATCGGGGGAAGACAGAATCAGGATCAGGCCGAGACTTGGTTCCGACGGCGACGGAGGATTCCGGCGAGGCCGAGCCCACCACCGAGGAGGAGGAGGCTAGCCGGCTCAGGGACCGGGTTGCTCACCATCATCTGGTCCTCGAGGACGTCGTTTCCGCATCCCATGGTCCAGTGGAGGCCGTAGCTCGAGCTCGGGCCACCCATGTCGTCGAGATCGATAACCGCTTCGATGGCGTACCGGCCTTCCCAAGACGCATAGCTGAACTGGGTGTTGGCCGTGGTCGTCCAGCTCGTCACGCGGAGCGGATCACTTGCGCCACCCCAGGTCGGAGCGTTGTTGATCGCCGGGTTCTGCCAGACGAGAGAACCACCGCGCAGCTTTCCGCTCTGGTCGCTGTCGACTGCGAAGTCGTAGTTGCCGTCGTTGTCGATGTCGAGGGCGATGTCGCCCGCATCGTAGTGATCGTTGCCGTGGTTCCGGCCGCTCAGCGGAAATCCAGTGACGATCGCGACGTAGAGGTAGTCACCGTCGGTGGCCATGTAGGACGCCTCGGCGTCGTAGGCCTGCCCACCCCAACCGGGTCCGAGATACCCGTCGGAGTTATCGCCGACCTTCCAATCTTCGACCGTGTACGAAACTTGCATCGGTCCGGGGACGGACGGAGCCCAGCTGTCGTAGTCCACGCCCCAAGAATCCAAGAAAAGGGAGGCCTGCGCGCTCACCGGGAGACCGCCCAAAGCAACGACCCCGCCCAACAGCAGGCCGACTCCTATCATTCTCTTCATGCCGTTTGTGCTCCCTGTTCCGGGGTGCGTCCTGAAAGAGCGCCCCGCTGTTTGAAGTGGTTGCTATGAGACTATCGAGAGCACACCCGGAAATCAAATGAATTCTAGAATATAGGACAAGTTGTGTCCTATTGCGCAGGGATGGCCCAATACGCATCATCCCCATTCATGTCAAGGCTTTAGGCAGTCTATGGTTCGGCGAGTCGCCGCATCCATGCGACGCTCGAGCGGGCGACATCAACGAATTCGGCCCTAGCTGTCGTCTTCGCGCGACACATGGTCGTCGCAACTGCAATACGCCCATTCCCCGGCGACCTCCCCCATGGTCACACGGACAGTGCTCTCGACCGCGGGGCGTTGCCGATCCGGAACGTCCCGCCTAGAATCCAAGGCTGGTCCGGCGGACGGGCTCGGCCGAGCCCAGACGGGAAGATCCCCGTCGCCCTCCACTTCATTCGGGGCCTCCCCGGACCCCGCTATCGCGCCGACCGTCCAGACGACGACTCGGGGCCACACGCCGAACAGAGGAGCTCTCTCGATGACACTCTCGATCCCCAAGCCACAGAACCAAGCGCTCATCGACTATCGGGGAAACGACACGGACTGGGGTGCGTTCCAGGACGGACTCAAAGGCATCCCGAAGGGGATGGACGTTCCGATGATCATCGGAGGCGAGGAAGTCTTCTCGTCCGACAAGATCGAGTCGATCGATCCGTCGACCGGTGAGGTGTTCTGCACGGGACAGAAAGGAACGGCCGAGCACGCCGACCAGGCGATCAAAGCCGCGATGGCCGCGAAGGAAGCTTGGGCCGCTCTCTCGATCGAGGCTCGCGTACAGAAGTTCCGCGACCTCGAGTGGCTCCTCCATCAGCGCCGTCACGAAATCTGCGCGGTCACCGCGCACGAGTGCGGCTACAACGCACCCGAGGTGAGTGGTGGCTGGGCCGAGATGATCGACTTCGTCCGGTTCAACCCGTACTTCTACATGGAGCTCGCGGATCTCAAGCTCGGTGACGGCAACTGGGAGACGAACCAGATGCAGCTCCGCCCCCTCAAGGGCGTGACCTGCGCAATCACCCCGTTCAACTTCCCGATCGCGATCGGCTACAACCTCCCGACGGTGATGGCACTCTGCGGCAACACCGTCGTCTGGAAGCCGTCGAGCGACGCGCCGATGACTTCCTGGATGCTGATGCGGGCGATCCGCGACGCCGGATTCCCTCCGGGCGTCATCAACATGATCACCGGCCCCGGCTCTGCCATGATGCCGCCCGTTCTCCGGAATCCGGAGCTCACCGCGGTCAACTTCACCGGCAGCTTCGACACGGCGAAGTCGATCGCCGGCGACCTCTTCGACAAGAAGGCGCCGCGTCCTCACTTCCCGCGCTTCATCGCGGAAACCGGTGGCAAGGACTTCCTCGTCATCGACAAGGACTGTGACGTCTGGGACGTCGCCTCCTGCATCATCGCGGGCGCGTTCGGCCGGAGCGGACAGAAGTGCTCCGCGAACAGCCTCGTCCTCCCGCACGAGAAGATCTGGCCGGACCTCAAGGCAGCGGTCGTCGAGCAGATGAAGGCCTGGAAGGTGAAGAATCCACTCGAGCGGGACTCCGACATGGGCCCGGTCATCAACAAGGGCTCCTACGACAAGATCTCCGGCTTCGTCGATCGCGGGAAGAAGGACCCGAACGTCGCGCTCATCCATGGCGGCGAGCACTCTTCGGACAAGGGCTACTGGATCCAGCCGACCTTCTTCGAGGTGAAGGGTGACGAGCACGAACTCCTCGCCGTCGAGATCTTCGGCCCGGTCACCGCATTCCGCCCGGTCAAGGACGCGGACCACGCTCGCCGGATCCTGGACAACCACCCGTACCGTCTCACCGGCGCGATCTGGTCGCACGACGAGAGCTGGCTCGCGAAGAACGTCCCAGTGTTCAGCCAGTACGCGGGCAACTTCTACGTGAACCGGAAGACGACCGGCGCAATCGTCGACCAGCAGCCGTTCGGTGGCGACGGTGCGAGCGGAACGAACTACAAGGCGGGCGGAGCGTGGTACCTTCTCCAGTTCGTCAGCCAGGGCACGATCACGCGCCGCCACGCGCGGTCTCTGCCCGACAGCGGAATCTGGGGGTGGAACCGCGGATGAAGATCACATTCCACGGCGCAGCGCGCACGGTAACCGGCTCTCGTCACCTCCTCGAGGTGAACGGGAAGAAGATCCTCCTCGACTGTGGACTCGTCCAGGGCCGACGTTCGGAAGCGGATGCCCGGAATCGGAAGTTCCCTTTCGATCCCGCGGAGATCGACGCCGTCGTCCTGAGTCATGCCCACATCGATCACTCGGGGGCCCTCCCTGCGCTCGTGCGCCGTGGATTCAAGGGGACGATCTTCTCGACCCTGGCCACGGCGGACCTCGCCAACCACATGCTCCGCGACTCCGGCTTCATCCAGGAGAAGGACGTCGAGTTCATCAACAAGCGGAACAAGAAGCGGCACGGCCGGAACGCCGAGATCATCGAACCGCTCTACACCGTCGAAGACGCCGAGGAAGCGCTCGAGCACTTCTCCGGCATGCGGTACCGGATCCCCTTCCCGGTCGTACCGGGCGTCGAGTGCACCTTCGTCGATGCAGGCCACATGCTCGGTTCGGCCATCGTGTCGCTACGGATCGATGACCGCGGTTCCGAGCGCTCGGTCGTCTTCAGCGGCGACATCGGACGTCCGCACATGCCGATCATCCGGGATCCCAAGCACACAGCGACTCCGGACGTCCTCATCATGGAGTCGACGTACGGTGGAAGGGACCACGTCCCGAACGACCAGGCAGAGGACCACCTTGCCGCGATCATGAACAAGATCTGCGGCCGTCGCGGAAAGCTGATCATCCCGGCCTTCTCCGTGGGGCGGACGCAGGAGATCGTGTACAAGCTGACCCAGCTCCGAAGGGCAGGAAAGATCAGCTCCTGCCCGATCTTCGTCGACAGCCCGCTCGCCGTGAAGGCGACCGACGTGTTCGACCGTCACCCGGAGTGCTACGACGCAGAGATCCGGAAGATCATGCGCGAGCAAGGCGACCCGTTCGGGATGGAAGACATCACCTACATCAAGTCGGTCGAGGAATCGAAGGCGCTGAATGACCGTAAGGGGCCGTTCACCGTCATCTCCGCGTCGGGCATGATGGAAGGAGGCCGCGTCCTCCATCACCTTCGCAACAGCATCTCGAACCCCGAGAACGCGATTCTCATCGTCGGCTACCAGGCGGAGCACACGCTCGGGCGGAAGATCCTCCGCGGAGACGAGGAGGTGAGCATCTACGGCGAGCCGTTCCCGGTCCGTGCAGAGGTATTCGTCATGAACGAACTCTCCGCCCACGCCGATCGGGGCGAACTCATGGACTGGTACGAGAAGAACGAGGGAACACCGCAGCAGGTCTTCCTCGTGCACGGGGACGAAGATCAGTCGACGGCGCTCGCAGCCACCATGGAAGCAAAGACGTCGGCGAAGATCGAGGTCCCGCACCTCGACCAGTCGTTCACTTTGTAGGAAGTGCATCGGACGGCGCGCTCGCGGACCAAGTGAACGCGCGCTCACCATCACTGGAGGGTTGTGCCATGACCGATGAGCGCGCGCGGACCTCGGAAGAACGGATACGCCGCGACTTCGTCCGGCACACACTCGCGACGTTGGCGTACCGGGCCGAGAAGGTGCTTCGAGACGTACCGGACGGATTCGCCTCGTTCCGAGCGGGACCGGACACCCGGACCCCGCTCGAGATCCTCTCTCACCTCGGCGACCTCATGGCCTGGGCGGTCACGTTCACAGAGGAAAAGCCTCGGTGGGAGGCTCTCCAATCAGACGACTGGGATGAGGCGGTAGCCAGATTCTTCGAGGAACTCGAGCGGGTCGACCGAGCGTTGTCCCAGGACGACAAGGAGACCAACCGCCCGCTCGAGGTCGTGTTCCAAGCCCCGATCGCGGATGCGCTCACCCACGTCGGACAGATCGCACTCCTTCGAGGAATGTCCGGTCTGCGCGTCCGCCCCGAGAACTACTCCCGTGCAAAGGTGGAATCCGGACGCGTGAAACGCGATCAGTCGGCCGAACGTACCGAGTTCGACGAGGACGCCAGCTGGCCGGAGAACACTCCCAAGGAGTGACCGCTCACAGCCCAGCGGCCCGGGCGACGCTGGCGCCAAGGACGGCAAGGGGAACGAGGCAAGCCGCGCTACCTGTGGCTCTTCCCGATGATCCGGATCATCTTGAGGTTGATCCAGATGAACCGCCAGATCTGGTACGGCAGGAACGTGCGAAAGAACGTCGTCCCACCGGTTGGCTTCGTTGCGTAGAACGACTTGCTCAGGTGTGCGCGAGTCTGAGCGGTCGACGGGACTCCCTGGGTCTCCGGACGGTACTCAGAGCGACTCTCCATGATCTGCTCCTTCTCACTCCGGAATGAGGTGCCAGAGTGGGTTCATGCGCGCCTTGTAGAGGAAGAGATGGTGGAGCAGGATCTTGATCCAGTGACCAGCCAGTCCGATCTCACCGAAGGTGTTATCGATGTCTCGACCGTACTCCGGATAGGTCTCGAAGTCCGGCACGATCGGGAACACGGTCATGGACGCCGCCGTTCCCGCAAACGGGTTCGCGCCTGCCGACGCAACGCACGCAGCGCCCATCTCCGCCATCGACGCGGTGTGATGCGGGCCGTCCGCGCCGCGAATCATTCCGACTACGTTCCTCGCGACTGCCTTCCCGATCATCGCCGAAGGCATGCCCGTCCGCGGCGGCGTGGGGAAGATCGGCGTTCCATCGGGTGCCTTGCGGGGGCGCGAGATCGGATGCGGGGGTGCGAACGCGATCCCGACTGCGAACAGGTTGCGGTAGTCTGGATTCTGATACGTGCGTGGCCAATCCGCCGCGAGCCACTCCTCGTACGGCTTGGCCTCGTAGTTCGCGTCGACCTTCATGAAGCCGTTCGGGGCGAACACCTTCGAGGTGATGTCGTCCCCATTCGCATCCTGAGCCGCGAGTCCAACACCTGAGAAAGGCGGCAGGAGCATCGCGAAATCGAACGGCGTCTCGTGCTCTTCTCCCTCCAGGTTGCGATAGTGCACGCGCCCCTTCTCTACCTTCGCCACGTGCGCGCGTGTGATCCAATCGAGACCGCGCTCGGCGAAGAGAGACTCCGTGAAGATCTTGCTCGGCGTGATGTAGCCACCGCGCCGAATGTGCATCCCACCCATTCCGAAGTCGCCGAGCTCGTACTCGTTGCTGATCCAGACGATGTCGGCGAGGTCCCGAACCTTGTGGTGGCGAAGCTCGAACTCGAGGTTGACGATGTACTCGAACGCAGCACCCTGACATGTACACGTCCCGTGACCCGTTCCAACCACGAAGCGTTGTCGTTCCCCGCGCTTCATCCGCTCGATCTTCTCTTGGAAGTGCTTCGCGGCCTCCTCTGCGTGATCCTCCGTGCACACGGAGAGACTGTTCCCCTTCGTGGGGCCGAGGCCGTCGGTCGCGTCGAAGTTGAGGCGCGGGCCAGTTGCGTTGATCAGGTAGTCGTAGTGGAGATCCTCGGACTGCCCGGCCTTGGCCCCACCGGTGTGCTCGATCGTGACGAACGGACGCGGATCACCGTTCGTCCCGTCCGGACGGAGTGTCTTGGCCTTTGCTTGGTGGAACGTGATTCCGGCGCGCCGATAGGTCGGCGCGAGTTCGAACACTACCTTCCGCTTCGGAAGGAGGCCGACTCCTACCCAAATGTTCGACGGGATCCAGTTGTAGGTGGGCTTCGGCGAAACGACCACGACCTCGTGGTCCCTACCGAGCCATTTGCGTGCGAAGCTTGCAGCTGTATGGCCCGATACACCGGCTCCGAGGACAACGACTCGACTCACAGTCCCTCCCATCACGCGGTGCCCACGGTGCAAACGAAGTGGGCGGCCTGCTCCTGACCCGGCCCGCAGCGACTCTGGAGTTACAGACGGCACGAGGCCGGAATCGGCAACAGGACGAGTTGCAGCGGCGACCCTTAGCGAGGTCGCCGGTTTGGACTATTCGCCGGCGCCCCACCGATCTCTCGGCCAGCGGTCCATAGCGGCGGGTAGCAGGATCGAGATGGCGAGCACGACGAGGACCGTCACGACCAGCCCCCCCTCGGGTCCATAGGCTCCACCGAACGCGAGTCGAGCCCAGTCCGGAAGCCCCTCATTCGTCTCGACCACGAGCCAACCCTCGGGAGCGATCCCGGATACGGGAAGCGACCAGACCCCGGCGAGCCCGAAGTTCCAGCCCGCGTGAAAGCCGATCGCCGCCCAGAGGTCTCCCTGCGCGAGGACGAGCGCCCCGAGGGCGAGACCGATCAGGAACGTGTTCGCCACCGGCACCGGCCCGACTTCGGGATTCGATATGTGTGCGAACGAGAAGACGGCCGACGGAAAGACGAGGATCCAGCCGAACGACCGGGTGGCGCCCCTCCACTCCACCATGTTCTTCTGTGCATACCCTCGAACGATGATCTCCTCGGTCGCGCCCTGGACCACGAACCCGAGACACAGCGCGAGGAGGAGACTCCAACGGACCGGCTCCGTGGGAAGGTGCGGCTCATACACGCCGGCGACGATGCCTGCGAGTAGCACGGCCCCCGAGAGGACGACTCCGGCGACCCAACCGACCGCACTCCGGCTCAGCCAGCGCCGTCGGCGGAAGCCGAGGCTGGAGAACGTCCGCTGTTGGAGGGTGCGGCGAAAGAAGAGAGTCCAGACGAATGCGACGGGAGCCGAGAGGGCGAACACGAGGAGAAGTCCGAGCGTACCGAGATTCTCGGCCAAGGCCGCGAACCCTTCGACCCCTTGATCCGGGTGCTTCACTGCTGAATACACGCCCAGCGCAAGCAAGCCGACGAGATTCATGAGGACATAGATCGTCCCGAGATAGAAACAGACTCGGAACAGCGGATGCCCCACCTCATTGCGCTGGGGAGGTGGGTTCTCCGGAGGCGGATCTGGCGGAAGCGGTCCCCGTGGCTCGTACGCACCCGGATCGCGGGGCGGCGGTTTGGAGGCGGGGGAATCCCCCGCCGGTCCGTTGAACCTGTCGGTCCCTGGAATCACGGGAGGAACTTGTCGGGCTCCGCGAGCTTCCGTGGCAGATACTCCTCGATCACGTAGTTCAGCCCCCACTTCGCGAGGGCCTGCTGCTCGGCACGAACCCCCATCTTCAGGAGCTGGTTCATAGCCTTCGTCCACGACTTGTGCTCCTGGAAGAACGGATCGTTCTTGATCGCGTCCTTCGCCCGCTTGATGTCGACGTCCTTGAGCGGGTGCGTCGGGAGATCGTACGCCGTGATGTCTTCCGGCGTCACTCCCAGGAACCGAGCCTGCGGCACGCAGAAGAACTGGTTGATGTGGGCCGCATTGCCGGACCCCACCTTGAGGGTGCGGTAGATGTTCGAGATCCCGTAGGGATCGCAATCGACGAACGCATAGACCGGCAGTTTCTGGTCGTCCGCCAAGCGGCGGACGAAACGTCGGGTCGCCCGCGTCGGAACCCCTCCCATCGAGATGAGGATGCAGCCGGCCGTCCGCCAGAACTTGTGGCTCTGGAGCCGTTGGAACATACCTCCAGTTTCGATGACGAGGATGAACTTCGCCGTCGTCTGGAAGGAGAGGTGCTCGACGGAACTCGGGATCGAGTAGGCACCGGAGCCGAAGCGCGTGCAGTCGATCCGTTCCATCTCGCCCGTCTCGATGTCCGGATCGAGCACGATCAGATCGCCGGCGACAGCTCCACCGTGTTCGTCTGGGACGAACCGGAGCTGCTCGCGGTTGAGGTGGTCGACCGAGAAGAGCGCCTCGATGTCGTCCATCACCGCATCCGACTCGGTCTGATCGGTGAACATCGCTTCGCCCCAGTTCTTCGACTGGTAGTAAGCGTCTCGTTTCGTCGCGAAGTCGTTCGTCTGGATGAGTTCCTTGGAGAGCGACATCATGCGGAGAGTTTGCGCAAAGGTCTTCACCGTGTTGACGGTGAGAGTCCGCACCTTCCGCTGCTTGCCGATCTCCAGGTACCCGTTCTTGCGGGAATAGCTGACGTTGCTGAGCGATCGGATCGGAAGCTCCACCTCTGGCTTCTTCCGCTTGTTGATCTTCTTGTAGACGTCACTCGCCGTCGTCTCGATGAGGCGTAGCGCCTCCTGATCCAGCTTCTTGTTGCGGGCCTGGATCTCTTTGAGCTTGGCCTTGCTCATCTCGGCCATCGAGCGTTCCTCCTAGCAGCGTACTGGGCAGACGACTGCCGCGCTCAAACCTTGCGACTCTTCTCGAGAACGTCCGTCAACGTATCGACCGTCTGCTCCCGCTCGGGGTCGGTGAGAGCCAGGATTTCCTGGAGGGCAATACCGATGTGAGGAATGTACTTCTGGATGTACGAGCGCTTCTTGTGCTCATCCACTTCCCGCCGCACGCGGCGGATGTGCACCCCGAGCTTCCGCCCCGCTTCCATGAGGGCGAGGCGGATCTCCTTCACGATCTCGGGGTAGTGCGCCACGGCTTCCTTGGACTCCGAAGTGAACGGCACCCAGACCGACGCGATATGGATGATGAGCACCATCGGGCCCGAGGGTAGGGCGCCCCTCGACTGCGAGAGCTGGTACTTCTTCCAGTCGATCGAGAGCACCGCCTTTGTGATGGCGCAGGCACTCTGCTGATACTGGAGCGGCACCCGGTTCGCGAACCGGTAGAGCGTGACGAGCTCATCGGACGGAAGGTTGCCTCCGTACGCTAGCCCCACTTCCACCTGGAACGGGTTTCCCCGATACACGGCGGGTGGACGGGTCACGGCAGCATGGAAGTCCGCCTGCACCTCTTCTTCGATCGCCTTGAACAGGAGGCCCTCGCCGATCGGCGAGATGCAGTTCGTCGGCGGAGCCATGATCTTGGCCTCGCCCATCGCCTTGTGCAGTCGCTCGGCTTCGGGAGTGGAGAGCTTCGACGGACGCGTGGTCGGCCTAAGCCCCGCCGACTCGAGCATCCCGGCGGCCACGCGTGCACTCACGCGCGAGAATTCGTTTTGAAGGAAGCTCGTGACCTGCCGCGCCTGCGTCTCCTGGAGCATCTTGAGGAAGTAGCCGAGTTCGACTCCATGAGGGTGAGGCTGGATCGCGATCGGTTCCGGGGGCAGTTCCTTCGTGACCCGTTCGTGTACGATCAACCCATCGACGACGACGTCTCCGCCCGCTCCGTCGATTCCCGTCTGTGTGACCTCTTCGGGACTCGAGCCTGCGGCCGCACCGTCCGGAGGAAGGTAGAGGATCCGGGCGTGCGGATTTGCGATCGCGACCTGCTTGAGATAGCCGTCGACCGAGTGGCGCCCCTTCTTGTAAGTCCCCTGAAGAGTGATCTCGACGCGGGTTCCGTGGTTCTTTTCCCAGTCGAAGTCTTCTTCGCGATGGATCTGGGGCTGGTTGTTCCTCGTGTCCATCGCGAGCTCGAAGAGATGCCCGGGCTTCTTGGGACCGGTCTTCGAGATGATCCGGATGGACTTGCCCGTGGTCATGAGCCCATACATACCGGCGGCACTGATTCCGATGCCCTGCTGTCCCCGGCTCTGCTTGAGCACGTGGAACTTGGAACCGTAGAGGAGGCTTCCGAAGATCTTCGGAACTTGCTTCCGAACGATCCCGGGCCCGTTGTCCTCGATCACGACCCGGAAGCGCTCGTCCCCTTCGGGATGGATCTCGACCCGGACCTCGGGAAGGATGCCGGCCTCTTCACAGGCGTCCAGCGAGTTGTCCACTCCCTCCTTGACGGTAGTGAGCAACGCCTTGGAGGGGTTGTCGAACCCGAGTAGGTGCCGGTTCTTGGAGAAGAACTCGGAGACGGAGATCTCCCGGTGCTTGGTCGCCATCTCGGCGGCCGTTACCCGCCGACGCTCCCCACCTGCAGCGGCCTTCACACCGCGCGGGGCCTTGGGCGACTTGGAGACCGCCCCGTCCTTCCGCACCACCTTCTTGCCCCGCTGCCCCGAACCACTCCGGGCGCTGGCGAGAACGGCGTCTACCGCACCAGGGGCGGGGACAACGTCTGCCCCGGGGGCCGCGGAGGCCATCACCCCAGACGCGAAGTCCAGCCGGATCTGGTCGTCCGGGTCGCGTTCCTTGGCGCTCATCGTCTCCCTCCGATTCCATCGAGCTGTTCCGACGGTTCCATCCGTCGGAGCCCCATTCTGACCAGAAATCGGCCGCAGCCCAAGCCCCTTTCCGCTTTGGCTCGACACTAGGCGCTCCAACCAGATTGACACATGCGGTTAGACGAATACAAAAAGATTGACACACCCATAGCCGTTGTCATACTGCTGTGAAATTGACTCGGTCAAAACTTCACCGACCCTCTCACGAGGGGCGGTGAAGTCTTGTACCCGCTGGAACGTCGACACAAGGATAGGTTGCGCTCTGACGGGTGGCCGCAAATCCCCCCTGATGGAAAGGAGGCAGCCCATGGCTGCAACTAAGAAGAAGCGTTCTAAGCCACGTACGAAGGTGTTGTCCGCGGCCGCTCGCGAAGCTCGCGAGAAGGCCATTGTGGCCGACCTCAAGTCGGGCGAACTCAGCTACCGGCAGATCGCGCAGAAGCACGGTGTGTCCCTACCCACAGTGAACAACAAGGCCCGGAAGTTCGGAATCAGCCGTGGTCGCCGACCAGGTGCGAAGATCCTGGTCCCAGCGATCCGTCGGTCGTCCAAGAAGACCGGGAAGACTGCGAGCCGCACGGTCCGGAAGGCGGTCAAGAAGGCCGGTCGTCCGGGAAGGAAGCCAGGTCGTCCGAGGAAGACAGTCTCTGCAAGCGTCAACGGCGCCGGGTTCGCGTCCGCCTTCCGCACCCTACTGCTCGAGTACTACCCGAACATCAGCCTCAAGCAGTTCGAGAAGCTCAACGAGGTGATGGAGCGCGAGCTCGCCTGATCGAACGGACGGAGCCGTCCGAGTCATGACGGAGCGGCTCCCCGGATCGGGAAAGCGCCGAACGAATCTCAAGTCTGATGGAGAAACCCACGGGGCCCGGGGTAAGTCGCCTTGGCCCCGCTTCGTCGTGTTCTCATCTCGGATGATCTTGCGTCGGTCGCCCTAATGCGGCGAGGATCGAAGAGAACGGCAGACAGCAGTCCTCGTCTCCATCGGGACTACCCATCGATGCACAAACGATCCGATCGGCAATCTTCTCTCTCTCGACTCCTGGCCGCTTGCGTCCTGGCCTGGTGTGTTCTGTCGGCTGCACCGGCCGAATCCGGCCCCCACCGAGACGGCCGCCTCGTCCTACACGCCGTACCCGACATATCCATGTCCCGCGACGGTGAAGACCGCGACCTCCGGAGCTGCGAGTCCGCCGTGAGCAGCCTCCCGGGCGACGACAGCCCGGTCCTCATCTTCGTCCTGGCTGCTTTTCCGGACTGGGTGTCTCCACGCTTGACGGGGGTCGTGTTCGGAATCAGCTACACGACGGAGGTAGCCGCTCACGGCCGAGGACCCGACGTGGAGTTCGAACTCGCGACCACCGACTGGCCGAGTTCCGGATCGGGGACGGGGGTGACGTTCGAGAGCAACGGTGGCGGAATAGAGCCCATGGAAGACCGCCTCAGCACCATCTACTGGTTCCTGGCGTACGCCTACCAAGGTTCGACCTTCGAGATCGTCGAGCACCCGAACCTGGGGGGCCCGAGCTTCGCGGATGACGCGATCCCCGCCCAATTGGACGACGTCCGGCGAGACGATCGCGGCATGATCGGTTTTGGAGTCCCTGGATACAATCCCTGCCTCGCAAACGTCGAGACCGGCGCCTGCTGCTATGAGACCGGCGTGTGTCTCATCAACGCAGAGGTCGCGTGCGACGACGAAGACGGGGTCTACCTCGGCGACAACGAACCCTGCGCACCCTACGCCTGCGTCGGCGCTTGCTGCTACGAAGGCGACTGTACTCAGGAGCTGCCGCTCGAGTGCGAGCGGATCGGGGGATGGTTCCGAGGCATCGGGATCCCGTGCACCAGCAACACCGTATGCCTCAATGAAGACGTCACCTGGGGTGAGCTCAAGAAGGCCTACCGAGACGGCTTCTAGTCTCGGTCACGGATCCCCGTCCCTCCCGCCCGCCATCCCGCACGAGATCCTTCCCGGTTCCGGGCCCGTGTGGTGTAAACTCATGACGACACTCCAGAGTCGAGACTCGCAGCCTCGAAGGGCTGGCCGTGATGGCCCGCCGCCCCGAAGGCAAACAGACTGTACGATCCGCATCGGTGGCTGCAGCTGCGGGGACTCGTCGATCAGAGTGATGCGCTGAGTCAACACCATCTGCAGGAACAACATGCGCGTTCGTTTCATCGCAATCGGCATCGCCTTGGGAAGCGTGCTGCTCGGCCTGCTTCTCTCGGCCGTGCCCCGTCAGAGACCCGACGGCTCCGGGGTCGGCCCTGGGGAGCGATCCACCTGGATCCTCAAGCTCGCCCCGGGCTTCGGACTCGAACTGGCCGACGATGGAACCCTTCTACGCGATGGAACGATCGTTCCGGGCTGGTCGGAACTCACGACACACCTCCCAGATGCTCGCGTAGGCCGTCTGTTCAGCAGGCCGAAGGCCGCGCTCGAGGCAGACCGGCGACGCGGAGAAGCGAGGACGGGTCGGACTCTTCCCGACCTGACCCTATACGCGCGTCTGTCTCTCTCGAGTACTACAACCGTAGACGTCCGAGCCACTGTGGTGCGAACGCTGGGGCATCCCGAGTGGCTCGAAGCCGCGTACCCCGAGCCGACCGCACAACCGGCTTCGCTCGAACTCGACCAGGTAGCGATCGACACCGACGGTCATGGGGCTGGTGGAGAGGGGCGCGCTCCTGACTTCAGGCATGGTCAGGGCTACCTTCGCGCTGCCCCGGAAGGTGTGGGGGCGACAGAGGTGTGGAGCTACCCCGGAGGACGGGGTGCGTCCGTCCGGATCGTGGACGTCGAGGGGGACTGGAACTGGCAACATCGCGACCTCCCGTCCCCACTCTTCACATACGGAACTTCGATCCCCGCCTGGCGAAACCACGGGACGGCCGTCCTGGGACAGCTCGTCGGGCGTGACGACGGCCACGGCATCGTGGGAGTTTGTCCGGACGCAGAAGTCGGCTCCGTCTCATTCCTGGACCTCGGCGTCGCCGCGGCGATCGATCTCGCCGCCAGCTCGGTCCGGGAAGGCGACATCGTTCTCATCGAACTCCACGCCCCGGGGCCAGCGGCACCCGAAGGGCCCGGCCAGTTCGGGTACCTGCCGATGGAGTTTTGGCAGGACTGCTTCGATGCGATCGAAGTCGCCACGGCGAACGGAAGGATCGTGGTCGAGGCTGCCGGCAACGGATCCCAGAACCTCGACGATCCCCGTTACCTCGGACTCTTCGACCGATCGGTCCGGGACTCGGGGGCAATCCTCGTCGGCGCCGGGACTCCCTGGGGATTCGAGGCGGAGTGGTTCACGAACCGAGGATCCCGGATCGATCTGCACGGCTGGGGATCCGCGATCGTCTCGACCGGCTACGGCACCCTCTGGGGCGGTGAGCGGGAGCAAGACTGGTACACGGCGGGATTCGGTGGCACCTCGGGCGCCGCGCCGATCGTGGCCGGATCCGCGGCGATTCTCCAGTCGATGAGCCGATCGCTCTGGGGAGTCTCACTCGACCCTCGACTGCTTCGTGACACCCTCGTCGCGACCGGAACCCCGCCCGGCCCCGGAGAGGCAATCGGAGCCAGGCCGGACCTCGTACAGGCACGGGAGCTTCTCGTCCAAGGAGTTGCCGACGTTCGCGGTTACGTGCGGGACCCGGGCGGCGCACCTGTCCCTGGCGCAAGGATCGTGATCGGGGAGACGGGCTTCGAGGAACGTGGCGCTTCAGAGGGGGGCGTTGGGGGGGCAGAAGTTGGGGACGGCTCGCGCGACGGCGACGCACCGAGCGTTTGGGAAGCTCGGAGCGACGCCGAAGGTCGGTACCGGCTCACCGTGCGGACGGAGCCTCTCGGAACGCCTCATCGCTCGACCGTCACGCTCCACGTATCCGCGCCCGGCTTCGTCAGCTCGATCCTCCAGGTTCGTCCCGAGCCAGGCGGCTACCTCAGACGGGACTTCGTGTTGGAGCCGCTCCCCCGTTCCGCTTGCAGCGGACGGGTCGAATCCGCCACCGGAGAGCCACTCGACCTCGGCGGAGCCCCGGTCACGATCGAAGCGATCGCCGTCGGCGACGAGTCGTTCCGGATTGCAGCGTCTGCGTCCCTCGGAAGCGACCTGGCTTTCGAACTCGAAGGTCTGCAGAGAGACGAGTCGTTCTGGATCCAGGCATCTCCCGTTCCTGGCCGGTCGGCTGCGTTCGGCCGGGTTTTCCTCCCCGCAAACGCCCCCGACCGGATCGAGGTCCCGCCACTTCTCATCCACGACGCCGAGTCGTTCGAGCAAGGAGCCTCCGGATGGGTCTCCGAGTCGCGAGGATCGACGTTCGGAGATTGGAGTCTGGCTGGGTACGGCGCGCTTTCAGGAACGCACGGTTGGAGCATCGGAACTGCCCCGGAAGCCGGATACGGGAATCAGATCGATGTGTCGCTCGTCTCCCCCGAGATTCTCGTTCCGGAAGACGGGTGGCTGACCTTCCACCACAAGTACGACTTCGAGCTGGGATACGACGGCGGTCTCATCGAGGTGGAGCAAGGCGGTGCCTGGCGCCCGGTCGAACCTGCGATGGGGTACGACGTCCCGAACGTCGAGGCCCTCGGGTGGAGTGCAGGCTACAGTGGCCGCTCCGATGGGTGGCGAGTCGGCCGAGTCGACCTGAGCGACTACGCCGGCGAGACCATCCGCGTCCGCTTCCGCGCCGCGTCCGACGAGTCCGTCTCGGGGGACGGCTGGCAGATCGACGATGTCGCGTGCGTCGGGTACGACCTCGAGGCGTCATCGGCGCCGAACTCCCCCGCCAACACGGGCTTCCCGGCCGGACAGAGCCCCCTCCTCGCCCAGCCCAATCCGTTCCGGGACGCCGTCGACTTCTCGTGGCTCCCGCAAGGGACGGGGACACTTCCGGTGACCTCCACCTCCTTCGGCGCGGGCGCGAAGGTCGCGGGAGCGAAACGCGCCGGAGCGAAGGTCGCGGGAGCGGAGGGCACAGGAGCGGAAGGCACGACCTCACCGGGGGGGATCCTCACCATCGTCGACAGCGGCGGGCGGACCGTCCGCCGGATGCCGGTGACGGGCTTTCGCGCCCAGTGGGATGGTTTCGACGGTCACGGAAACAGCGTCCC
Source organism: Candidatus Eiseniibacteriota bacterium (assembly GCA_020633975.1). Taxonomy (GTDB): domain Bacteria; phylum Eisenbacteria; class RBG-16-71-46; order CAIMUX01; family CAIMUX01; genus JACKCR01. The sequence continues at coordinate 89,938 of JACKCR010000007.1, forward strand.
GAGCGGCGTTTACTGGGCCCAGCTCCGTCCGGCTGATGCCGATGGGATAGCGACCCACCCCACTGCGACCCGGAGGCTCGTCAGGATCCGCTAGGGTATCCGCCGAAAATCCGTCGAGTTACGGACATCCACCTATCTCAAGCAACGCGCCTGGAGGACCGATAGTCAGGGCATGGAAGGCGCTTGCTTCGTACACCGATCCCACGCGTACGACTTGGAGATCCCAAGCGCGGGACCTCGCTTCGCCTCGGCCGGACTCTTGATCTGCTACGCGTTGGCCGCAGCGGCACTCGCCGCCGTCGGCTGGAGCGGGACGGCCCCGACTTGGGTCAGCGCATCCCCCCTCCCAACAGGGATCCGGTGGGTCCTGCTCGCGCTCGGCGGAATCCATGCGTTGCACGGTGTGGTCCTCGCGTCGGAGCAGATCCAGCGCGGGTGGGCGCTTCTCGGACAGAAGGCCGGGGCGTTCGCCGTACTCGAGAGTGCGGGCCCTTGTCGACTGATCCAGTGCGGCGAGGAGTGGGACCTCCACCTCGCCCTCACGCAGGCTCCGATCTGGTCGGAGCTGGACGAGGGACGGGAACGCGAGGGCCTCTACTTCCGGCTGGACGAGTCGGATGTCGCGAAGATCGCGCGACTCTTCGATCCGGGCGAGGAAGTGGCCATCCGTTGGCTCGACCTCCCCGACTCGCTTGGCGGACCGACCCTCCTCGGGCTTCGCACCGCGCTTCGCGAGGAGCTCCTCTACCCGGACGAGTCGGCTGAGTTCACAGCAGACTCCCACGAAGGGCTCGAGCGAGCCGCGTAGCACGCGACTCTCCTCAGGCCGCGCGCAGCTCCACCAACGGCTACTACGCTCGAAACCGTCACATCGGCCCAGCGCCGAATCCCTATCGCCTATCGTCCCTCGCTCCACTAGCCTCGTCGGCTCATGGGCGCCATGCGCAACATCGGTCCATCGCTGACCCCCGGTCTCCGTAGCGCCGCACGCTACTTCGGCCGCGTCGCGAGCTTCCAGCGGAACGCGCGCGCCTACTTGGTAGGCACGTTCCTCATGGGGCTCGGGCATGGAGCGGTGTGGGTGCATCTCAACCTGTACTACCGCGCAATCGGCCTCGGAGAGGAGACGATCGGTAGGCTCCTCGCCTCGAGCTCGCTCGGAACCGTTCTCATGGCGATTCCGGCGGCGCTGCTCGTGGACCGGGTTCCGGCCCAGTTCGTATTCGCAGGCGCTGCCCTTGGATACGCGACCGCGATCGGACTCCAGCTGTTTGCCCCGAACCCGTGGACGCTGAGCGCGCTCGCCGTACTCGCCGGAATGTCGTTCACGGTGCACTGGGCGGCAGCGGCACCGTTCTTCATGCGCAACTCCACGTCTCAGGAGCGGATCTACCTCTTCGGCTTCTCCCACGCCATCGAGACGACTGCGACGATTCTCGCTGCTGTCGGTGTCGGCTGGCTCTCGCGTGCGGTGGCGGCGCATCTAGGAAGCGAAGTACTCGGACTTCGGTGGGCGCTACTCATCGTGGCGGCAGCGTCCTTCTCCGCTCTCTTCGCGTTCCTCCGTATCGACAGCCCCCCGCCGTCTGAGCGATCGCGCGGCCTTCTCTCGTACCTCAAGCCGAAAGACTGGCGGCTGATCATCCGGATCACCATTCCGTCTGCCCTGGTCGGGCTCGGCGCGGGGCTCATCATTCCGTTCCTCAATCTCTACTTCCGAGACCGGTTCGGACAGAACCCGTTCGAGATCGGCGGATTCTTCGCCGTGAGTCAATTCTTCACCGTCCTCGGATTCCTCAGCGGCCCCGTCGTCGCGAAACGGTTCGGGATCGTCGCCACGGTCTGCCTGACCCAGCTGCTCTCGATCCCATTCTTTCTCACCCTCGCCTTCACGCAGTCACTTCACCTCGCCGTGCTCTCGTTCTGGATGCGTGGTTCGCTCATGAACATGAACCATCCGCTCATGACGAACTTCGCGATGGAGATCGTGGGCCCAGACCAGCAGTCGGTGACGAACTCGCTCCGAATGCTCGCCTGGAACCTCTCGTGGATGGTCTCGACGCAGATCGGTGGCTACGTGATAGAGCGCCACGGATTCAGTCCGCCGATGCTCATGACGATCGTGCTCTATCTCGCCGCCACGATCCTCACCTGGATCTTCTGGCGAGATCGCAGACAGGTCGGGAAGACCGTCGAGGCGTGAGGACGTCGTCCTAGCCCAAGGCGACGGCGACAATCAGAGAACGGTGTGGTACCCCGCGTCGACGAACAGCGTCTCGCCTGTGATTCCGCTCGCGAGGTCGCTGAGTAGGAAGAGCCCCACTGTGCCGACTTCCTTGTGCGAGATGTTGCGGCCGAGGGGCGCGCGTCCTTCGTAGTGCTTCAGAATGCCGGTGAAGCCCGCGATGCCACGCGCGGAGAGCGTGTTGAGCGGCCCCGCGGAGATGCAGTTGACCCGGATGTTCTCTGGCCCGAGCTCGAATGCGAGCTGACGGGTCATCTGCTCCAGGGCCGCCTTCGCCGTCCCCATGACGTTGTAGTTCGGGACCGCGCGCTGGGCCGCGATGTAGCTGAGCGAGACCATGCTGCCGCCTGCGGGCATCATCGGGACGACTCGCCGAGCGAGAGCCACCATCGAGTACGAGCTGATGTCGAGAGCGAGCCGGAAGCCGTCCCGACTCGTATCGATGAACTTCCCTTCGAGGTCGTCTCGCTGCGCGAACGCGATCGAGTGGACGAAGTAGTCGAGTTGAGGGGCTGTCTTTCCGATCTTCTCGAAGGCTTGATCGATACTCTCGTCGCGGGACACGTCACACTCGAAGATCTCGGTGCCCGGAATCTCCGCCGCAAGCTCCTCGACGCCCTCCCGCACCCGCTCTCCGGCGTAGGTGAGGATGATCCGGGCGCCGGCTTCCGCCAGCTCCAACGCGATCGCCCACGCCAGACTGCGCTTGTTGGCCACACCGGTGACCAGGGCGGTCTTCTCGGACAGGTCGATGGTGTACACGATCCCTCGCTTTCGGCTAGCAGCCCGTCGAAAGAACCCCTTGCGGGCCTATCTCGACGCGCCGCCACACTTGTCTTGAGTGCAGATCCGCCGAAGAACGCGTCCCTCCGCGCCTGCTGGCGCAGTCGACGAGGGATTCTTCAACGGCCTGCCAGCAGGCTGCGGAAAGGTGACTGCGCCGGGGATGGTAGAACGAACGGGTCGCCGTGGCAAACGGAGCCTCGTGCCCGCCGCCCGGCTCCGGCCGCGAGGGCGATGGCATGAACCCGCGACCGGTTCCTTGCCGACCGTGGAGCGTCGGACGTACACTCCGCAGGCTCGTTGCGCGAAGCGTCGCGACTCACATCGAAACCGCGTCGCGATCACCGCTGAACTGAGAGGCTCCATTGGCCTGCCCCTGGAACCGATGAGAGGTGTCACCGTGTCCGATATCTTCGTCCACCCTTCCGGTATCTGCGAATCCGACGATGTCGGCGCCGGCTCCCGCGTCTGGGCCTTCGCGCACGTCATGAAGGGCGCCCACATCGGCGAGAACTGCAACATCGGAGAGGGCGCATTCATCGAGGGTGGGGCCAAGCTGGGAAATCGGGTGACCGTGAAGAACGGCGTGGCCGTCTGGGACCTCGTCACGGTCGAAGACCATGTCTTCCTCGGTCCCTACTGCGTATTCACGAACGACCGGATCCCGCGCAGCCATCCGGACTACCGGACCGGGCCCGACGGTTGGGATCCGACTCTCGTCAAGGAAGGTACGACGATCGGCGCCAACGCGACGATCGTCTGTGGCGTGACCTTGGGTGAGTGGTCCTTCATCGCCGCGGGCAGCGTCGTGACCCGCGATGTCGCGCCCTACTCCATGGTCGCCGGCAACCCCGCACGCCGGATCGGGTGGGCGTGTCGCTGCGGGCGTCGTCTGCCGGAGTCGTCGACTTGCTCCTGCGGCCTCGGCTACCGGTTGGAAGATGGGCAGCTGAGGCCGGCGTGAACGGACCGCGACGACCGACGGTCGCGCATTGTGTGACTCCGTACCTCTTCCTCACGGGCAGCTGGATCCATTCCCAGCTGGTCCATTCCCGTCGCTACCGGCCGGTCGTACTCACGCAGGCTGCGGAGAACCTCGATGTGTTCCCGTTCTCGCCGGTGCACGATCTCTCCGCGGGCTCGAGCATTGGACGGCTCGCCTCGAAGGCTTCGAAGTACCTGCGCGGCCGGTTTCCGTCCGGTCCCTACCTTCGCACCCTCCGGGAGGAGGGCGTTTCCCTCCTTCACGCCCATCAGGGTTGGGAGGGCGCTCGTCTCTCCCATCTGGGGCCGGCCAGCGGTCTGCCAGTGATCGTCTCCTTCTATGGAAGGGACGCGACCTTGCTCCCGAAGAACCCCTACTGGCGTTGGCTCTATCGCGGGCTTTTCTCGCGCGCGGACCGCATCATCGCCGAGGGGCACTTCATGGCGGGAACACTCGAGAAGATCGGCGCTCCTCGGGACCGCATTCGAGTCGTCCACCTCGGCGTCGATCCGAACACGTTCACGTTCCGGGAGCGCACCCTTCCCGAGGGCAACGAGCCGATCGTGGGGCTGATCGCGGCTTCGTTCCGGGAGAAGAAAGGGATCCGCTACGCCCTGGAGGCTCTCGCGCTCCTAGAGGATGGACACCCTCGATTGCGCCTGCGGATCATCGGGGACGGCCCGCTGCGAGGAGAGATCGAAGGACAGATCGCCGCAACCGGTATCGGTGACCGAGTCGAATTGCTCGGGTACCAACCGTACCCGGTGTTCCGCGAAGAGTTGGGCCGCGCCCACTTCCTGCTCGCCCCGAGTGTCGTCTCCAGTGACGGGGACTCCGAGGGGGGCGCACCGGTCTGTCTGCTCGACGCACAGGCTTCCGGGCTCCCGATCGTCGCTTCGACCCACTGCGACATTCCCGAAGTCACGATACCGGACCGTTCCGCACTGCTCGCGCCGGAACGAGACGTCCGGGCCCTGGCGGATCGGATCGACGAGCTGCTCTCGCATCCGGAACGATGGCCGGAAATGGGCCGCGCGGGCCGGGGCCACGTCGAGTCGGAGTTCGACATCTCGCGCCAGGTCGAGCGGATGGCCGACGTCTACGACGAGGTGCTCTGACACCTCGGGAGGAGGGAGGAGTTCAGTTGACCGGTTCCCAATCGGATCGAGGTACGCACCAACCCAGCGGATCTCCTGTCTCCCGTCAGCTCTCGCTCCGGGACAGGGTGGTCGGCGCGCTCCTACTGATCGGTGTCGTCGCATTGTTGGTCTATCTGCGGACGCCCGAAGAACCGTCCCCGCTCGCGGACCTCTTCTTGCCTTCCATAACCGCACTAGACGAAAGTTGGCTCCGCGAAGCGCCGTCGGACAGCAGCTGGACGGTTGCGATCGGCGCGTACGAGAGCGAGCGCTACTCCCGAGCCGCAGAGCAGTTCGATGCACTCGCAAAGGGAAACGACGAACCGGAGCTCGCTCAGCTCCTCCTCGGTTCCAGCTACGCGCTCGCACAGCGTCCGAACAGCGCGACGCTCGCTTTCCGTCTCGCCGCCGGGAGCAGCGATGCACGGATCGCGCACGAAGCCCGATGGCAGTTGGTACTCACCCTGCTCCGTGAGGACGAGGTCGATGTCGCCCGGCCCGAGCTGGAACGCGTGATCCGAGACGAAGGCCCGCACGCGGGGGAGGCCCGGGCGATGGTGGCACGGATCGAAGCGTCGCGCGGCTCGTGATGAGTCGCCTGGCTATGGGTCTACCGCGAGTAGCACCTCTGCCGGACCGAGGTCCTCGCCAGCGAACAGTCTCAACATCCCGGCGGAAGAAAGCCCGTAGCGGTGCCCGGCCGTGCCGGGAACACGCTTGGCGGAGTCCATTGCCTCGTCCGCACGCGGAGACAGTGTGGCGTCCCCCGCAGGATGCGCTGTTCCACCCGACGTGTCGGGCGGAGGTTCGCGGCGGCTGAGCATGCGCCCACGAACCAGATCGTCGTCGTTCACTTCCACGGGGAAGCCACCCGACTCGATCATGGCCCGTACCAGGATCTCCTCGTACCCGATACCAGGCCCCAGCGATTCGAGAACGGAGCGCAACCCGCTCTCCACGGCGGCGCGGACGGGATGATCGGCCTCCTCGCTGCGCAGTCCCCGGAGAATCTGGTCCGCAAAGACTCGCCGGACGCGTAGGAACCTCCGCGACATGTCCTCCAGGTTCGGATCGAGGAGCGTCTCATCGACCCGGCCGAGGATCTCGCGCAGCGTCGCATCGTACCTGTGCCCGACTCGGTGCGTCCCCTCTTCCTCCACGATGTGGATCCGCGGAAGGGACGAGGTCGCCCCGAGACGGAAGGCCTCCCTGAGGCCGAGCGCCCAACCGGCGCTCCCTCGTCCGTCCGGAGGAAGGAAGACTCGGTCGACGGTTTCGCCCATCCGCCGTAAGCGGTCGACGGCCATGTAAGCCCAATGGCTCTCCCCTTCGAGCACCCAGGCGTTGAGGTCTCGCCAGCCGGTCCAGGGAAAGTAGTCCGCCGCGCTCGATGACGGAGCCGGCAAGGTCTCCATCGGTCGACCCAGGATCCCGGCGAGGGTGCTCGCGTCCGATGAGTCCTCTGCCAGCGACATCGTGACGATCGGCCGCCCTTCGATTCCGAGCCACTCCGGCAGCAGAGCGTGCGCCAACCCGAGCCATGTGCCTGGTCCGCCAGCGAACGACGTTCGGTCTTGGAGGAACACGGAGCCGCGGCCTTCTCGCCCGGTTGCGATCTCGAGAGCGTCGGAACGAGTGAGCGGTGAAGCCCGAAACCTCGCTTTGGTTGCCCCGGACACGATGGTCTCGAGCTCGATGACCTTCTCCACGTAGTCGGCGTCGGTTCCGCCGCCCACTCGGAAGCGAAGGTAGGGGGAGGAGAAGTGACGATAGCGGAGGAGCGGATTGTCGGGCCCGACTTCGGGCCACTGGAGCCGCCGCGGCTCGATCTCCCTCACCAACCGGTGGATGGCACCATCCCCATCGCTCGCGCCTTGGGGACACCGGTACCCAGGCGACGCATCGACCGTCACCACTGAGCCACACACGGAACAGACGAAGAACACAGGGGGCAGCAACGACACCTCCGATACCGTTCCGATCGGTTCGAGGCGGGCGGACCTATACGGTGGAGTCGTCTACGGTCGAGTCGCCAGGTACACCGGTGCGACCCGGCGGGGAGATCGGACGCTTCTAGCGATCAAATGTTTGGATCCGATCTGGCGCCCAACGATACTGCGCGAAACGGCGCAGCCGCTCTACCGCGAGGCGGGCATCTGCATCGTTGTCCGCGGAGGCTCGAGAGTGCGACACTCGATTCATGGCTGCACATCCCTCCCCACTCAGGTTCGCGGCTTTCGCGGCGCTCGTCTGCGTCGTGGCCGCTCCCGCTCTATCCGCAGAACTCGTTCGTCCCGCGACATTGATCGATGCCGGATCGATGGCCTTCCGCTCGGCGGCGCGTGACGAAGGAGAGATCCAGACGACGATACGAGAGCTCGAAGAACACGCGCGGCGCAACGAAGCGCTGCCGCGGGTGTGGGTCTACTTCCGGGACAAGGAGATCGATTCCTCTGAAGACCTCGTCCGAGCTCTCCACGCCGTCGAAGCCGATCTCAACCCACGCGAAGCCGACCGACGCCAAAGACGGAACGCTCCGCTCGACTACTACGATCTACCGATCCCCGACGAGTACATGTCCGCACTCGCAGGATTCGGTACCGTTCATCGAACTAGTCGTTGGCTCAACGCCGTCAGCATGGTCGTGACCGTAGAAGACGCGCGACGGATCGCAGAACTCCCGTTCGTGGCGAAACTCGTCCCCGTCCGCTCCGCGGCCTCGTCACATGGCTGGGTGTCGGACGCGGCACCCACGGGTCACGATCCACAACCGCCCTTCCGCGGACTCGGAGATCCGCTCGAGTACGGCCTCTCGCGCGCGCAGCTCGAACAGATCAACGTGATCGAGGCACACGCGAACGGGCTCAGCGGCGCTGGCGTCACCGTTGCGGTGTTCGACACCGGGTTCTATCACGACCACCCCGCCTTCCAGCAGGCGATTTCGGAAGGTCGCCTCCTCGCTCAGTACGACTTCGTCAAAGACGACGAGGAGACTCAGAACGAGGAGGGTGACCCGGACAGCCAGCACAGCCACGGTACGTACACGTGGTCTGCGCTCGGCGGGTTCTACTCGGGCGAGCTGGTCGGCCCCGCCTACGGCGCGTCGTTCATCCTCGCAAAGACCGAGGACATCGAAACCGAGACTCCGATCGAAGAAGACAACTGGATTGCGGCCGCGGAGTGGGCAAGTGGCCTCGGCGCAGAGTTGATCTCCTCCTCCCTCACTTACACGTCGTGGTACGAGTATGAGGACATGGACGGAGACACGGCGCCGATCACGATCGCAGCGGATCTCGGACCGAGCCGCGGGTTCCTGACGGTCGCTTCGGCGGGCAATCTAGGTGGTGCGGAGTGGTACTACGTCGGCGCTCCCGCGGACGGAGACTCCGTGCTAACGGTTGGAGCCGTCGACCTCGACAACGAAGTCGCCTATTGGTCCTCACGGGGTCCTTCCTTCGACGGGCGAACCAAGCCGGACGTGGTCGCACTCGGTGTGGACACCTACTGTGCGATCCCGCCTTCGTTCGGCGAGGATTTCTACTGGATCTCGGGCACTTCGCTCTCGTGTCCGCTCGTGGCCGGCGCCGCGGCGCTCGTCTTCGAAGCGCAGCCGACCTGGTCAGCCATTTCCGTCCGAGACGCGCTCCGCTACTCGGGAGATTCGACGAAGACTCCAGACAACGATCGCGGCTGGGGACTGATCGACGTGATGAGGGCGGTGTCCTTCCCGGCGGCGGCGCCGGAACTGGAGACGCCCGTGGTCGGTGCGCCGAAACTCACGGTCTCGCCCAACCCGAGCCCGGATCGGTTCCGGTTCGAGTGGCAACAGCCCGGCCCGGCCGGACGGTCCCTCATCGTGCAGGTGCTCGATGCGACCGGACGCGAAGTCGCTCGAACAGAAGCTCCAGCCGGAGCTTCGTCGATCCAATGGAACGGCAATGGGGCCTCGGGCGCGCCGCTTCCCGCGGGGGTCTACCTGGCTCGAGTTCATTCTGGTGAGTGGCAGGCGACGGCGCGGATCGTGAAGACTCGCTGAGCCGACCCTGCACTAACGAGTCCCAAACGGACGGCACCGAACGCAAAGAACGCTACGGCAGTGACTGCCGTAGCGTTCTGCGTTTTCGAGGTCGCGCCGAGCGATGGTCTCGGGGGGGCCGGGCTTCCACCAACGACACGACCTCGGAGCGCCGCACCGAACGCAGCGCTCGCCAGGAATACCCGAATGCCGCCAGCGTGTGACATCCCTAGCTCGAAAGGTGGACTCGACTTTCCGGCTCGAGTACGGCGTGCTAGCCTCGGACGTCGTCTCGGGGTGCGAAACGCAGGAGGAGTTCGTGCGGCCAACCAGATATCTCGTCCGGAGTAAGAAGTCTGTCGTTCCTCTGACTCTCCTCTCGAATGCGGAGTGGAGCTCCTGGAAGCGCACCGCCTCCAAGACCCACCTCAACTGGGCTCGGGCGACGGGGTTCGAGGCAAAGCCAGGACAAGTCTGCCTCCTCCCGGACCGGAGCGGCGGCGTCGACCGGGTGTTGGCCGGCGTGTCGTCCCCGCTCGGCTTGTGGGACGCCGCTGGACTACCGGCAACGCTGCCGGCCGGTGCCTACCAGCTCGATCCGCTCCCGAGCACTGAAGACGCCGAACGGGTCGCGCTCGCCTGGGCACTCGCCACCTACACGTTCGAGACCTACAAGAAGAGCACGCAGAGCTTTGCCCAACTGGTCTGGCCGAAGGGTGTCGACCGCGCGTCGGTGGAACGTTCGGCCACTGCGGTCTACCACGTGAGAGATCTCATCAACACTCCCGCCGAAGATCTCGGACCGGCCGAACTCGCCAGCTACGCACAGGTCCTAGCGAAGGAACTCGGTGCGAAGTGCACCGTGATCAAGGGTGAAGAGCTGCTGAGAAAGAACTACCCGTCGATCCACACCGTCGGACGCGCCGCGACGCGAGAGCCTCGACTCATCGACCTGCGTTGGTCCGGGTCGCCGCGAGGCAAGAAGGTCACACTCGTCGGCAAAGGCGTCGTCTTCGACTCGGGCGGTCTCGACATCAAGAGTGCGGCGGGAATGCGGCTCATGAAGAAGGACATGGGCGGCTCTGCCCACGTCCTTGGCCTCGCGTCGATGATCATCAGTGCGAAACTGCCGGTGCAGCTCCGCGTGCTGGTTCCGGCAGTCGAGAACGCGATCTCGGGGAATGCGTTCCGCCCCCAAGACGTCATCCGTACGCGCAAGGGAATCACCGTAGAGGTCGGAAACACCGACGCCGAAGGTCGACTCGTCCTCGCGGATGCGTTGACGGAAGCGGACAGCGAGGACCCAGACCTGATCGTCGACTTCGCGACACTCACGGGCGCCGCCCGGATCGCACTCGGATCCGACCTGCCTGCATTCTTCTCGCGACAGGATTCACTCGCGGATGCTTTGAACGTCGCGTCGAACCAGGTGGCCGACCCGGTGTGGCGGATGCCGATGCATACGCCGTATCGCGAACTCTTGGATAGCCCGATCGCGGACCTCAACAACGCTCCCGAAGGTGGATACGGAGGCGCGATCACGGCGGCACTCTTCCTCGGCGAGTTCGTGCGGAGCACGACTCCGTGGGTGCACGTCGATCTCATGGCCTGGAACCTCAGGGCGAAGCCGGGAAGGCCCGTGGGCGGCGAGGCGATGGGGCTCCGAGCGATGTACGGCATGATCGAATCGATGGTCGGTACGGAGTCGTGAAGTCTGCTCCGCAGCTAGATCTCCTGCGAGGGCGGGACGAGGATCGTCGTCCCGATCTCGCGCCTACTCCTCCGCTGGCCAGACACCCGTCCTGTCCGCGAGTGCTCGACCGGATCCGGCGCGTCCGCCTCTTCTTCCCCGAGCTCGACGGCATTTCGATCCGGGTGGGACTGACGCGCGCTGCCGCGGGGTTTGCGGCCCGCGAAGAGTTCATGGTCTGGATGAATCCGAGCGGCCTCACGCTGCACACGATTGCGCACGAACTCACCCATCTCCTCCAGAACCTCGGACACGTCCCGAAGGGAGAAAAGAGCGCAGATCTGTTCGCGCTCGCCCGACACCGCACCTTGGTCGACGAGATCCCCTGCTATCTCAAGGTGCCGCGGCCGGTCCGTGCGGCCTGGCCGGAGCGCAGAGAGGAGATCGAGCGGCTGCTCCATCGCACGGCGCGAGAGGCCGTACAGGAGCGAGACAACGGCTGCCGCACCTATCTCCGCTGGTTCGAGCGAACGTTCGCGGATCGTTGGTTCGAACTCGCGCCCCCCAGAGTGCCGAGTCGCCCGACCACGACGCAGCTCGGTCTCTCGATTCCCCGTCGCGCTCTTCCCGATCATGGAACCTGGACGTAACTAGAATCGCCGACTCGGCGTAGGGTCAGCAGACTTGTTGTAGGCATGGGCAGACGCCTCGGGTCGCGGGACCGGAACGCCGCTCGGGAACGCACGACTCACGTCAAACGCCGAAAGCCCCCGGTTTTCACCGAGGGCTTTCGTCTTCCCGCTCCCGAGTGGCTCGGGGATCGCTAGTAGCCTCCGGAGAGAGTCCCTCGTCGACTGCACCGCAGACCACGAGGAGGCTCACGCCGGACCAGCGCTCTGCTAGAAGCGACCGTGCGGCACGGGAAGGAGTTCCTTCAGTGCGTCCCAGCTCTCCTGCTGCTCCGAAGTGAGAATCGCGTAGACGGACTCCCACGCATCCTTCTCGATCACGAGGAGACGGAAGGCGGCGACTTCGGGGTCGATCGATCCGTCCTGAAGTCCCGTCAGGATCTCGGTCCGCTGTGAGACGGTGTTCTGGAAGATCGAGAGCGTCTGGGCCGACTGCGCATCGTCCATGTCGAGGACAGCGGCGACGAACTCCGCCCGCTGTGTCATCCGCTCGTCCAAGTTCTCCAGCCGACGCTCGATCCCTTCGGCCATGCGAGTCGCCTTGAGCTCCTGGAACGTGGCGAGCTGCTCGGCAGTGAGGATCGCAGCGAGTTCGGTCTTCATCGACCCGGCGAGAGTGAGAGCCTGCGACAGCGCTTCCGACGCAGACATCTCGTCGTCGCGGACGGCCTCGCGGAGGTCCCGGAACTGCTCCCGATAGCTGCTCACGACAGTCTGGAAAGCCTCGATCTGCTCGTCGCTGAGACCGAGTTCGTCGGCCAGGTGACGACCGAACCGCTCGCCGATCTTGCCACCGTCGGGCCGATCACCGCGTTCGGGGCGTTCGGGACGATTCTCGGCGAGGTACTCGGCCAGGATCACGAACTGGTCACGGCTCAAGATGTCCGCGGCGGTCGAAAGGAACGTCATCATCGGCGGGACGAATCCTTCATCCGGGATCATGCCCCCCGGAGCGCCACCACGATGTCCGCCGGCGCCGGGACCACCTTGCCCCGGTCCTCCTCGCCCTCTCCGTCCGCCGGGGTGATTGGCTTCGAACTGTGCCTTCATTTCCGCACGGGCCGACTCCAGCTCCACGATCGCTGCTTCGAGCGCTGTCTGCTGTTCGCTGGTCAGCTCGAGCTCAGCAGGTAGATCCTCGATCGTGAAGGTCGTCAGTCCCGAGACTTCCGCGGCGAGCGCCGTATCGGTGGTCGAGCTGCCGAGGAGGTCCGAGGTTTCGGAGTCGCTGCATCCGGAGAGGAGAATGGCGCTCCCCAAGGTCGCCGCCCCCAGAATGGCGCCGAGGTTCCGGCCGATCGTGGTCTTCGAGATCCGCTTCATGGTGGTGTCTCCCTTGTCTTCGCCCGTGTGGGCTCCGTTCCGTCGTGTTCCGCTGTGCTCGAGACGCCCCTCCCGCCTCATCCACGCATGGAACAGTACGCACCCGCCATGTCAGAGATGTGACAGACCTCGGGCGATTGCACGACAGTCTCGGCCAGACGGAAGCCCCGGCTCACGCTTGCGAGGCCGCGAGCATCATCGCGAACGTATCTGACTGACTGGATTGTCAACATATAAATCGTTTTCAAATACGGCTTTATGTCGGATTGACGACCAGAGTTGCCCTCCACGGAGCGAGGTCGGTACAATTGAGGGAAGTTCCGACGGCCTTGAACGACCAGAAGGGAATCTCCATGCTCCGTACCCACTCCACTCGAGAGCCGCTTTCGCGCCGCACCGGCGCCCAGAGCCAAGGGCTCCGCCGTCTGGGAGACATCGCGTCCCTCGTTCTCCTGCCGGCAGCTCTCGTCGCCATCCCCAACCTGGCGAGCGCCGACGCCCCCGAGACCCCGCGGACGACCCCGGCTCCCGCGCAGCGGATCGTCTTCCAACTCACCGAGGAGGCCCAGGGCGCACTCCAGGTCGATTTGGCAAGCCAAGGACGGACCGGGCTGACCAGCCTCGATGCGCGTCTCTCCGCACTTCGCCCGGCATCCATCCAGCCCGTCTTCGCTGACGTCGCGACATCGGCCGCCAAGTCCGCGGCTGGACTGGACCGGATCTACGTCCTGGAGTACGACGCAGCGACGTCGCCCCAGTTGGCCGCCGAGATGGCAGAGGACCCGCACGTGGTCTACGCGGAGCCGGACATCATTCACTCCGCGACCGCAACCTGGCCGAACGACCCCGACGTCGGCCAGCAGTGGGGACACCACGTTCCCGACTTCCCGCTCTCCTGGACGCAGGACTCGGACGGGGATTCGGATGTCGCTTGGGACTACGAGACCGGGGACCCGAACGTCACGATCGCGATCCTGGACACGGGCGTCGACTACGACCACGAGGACCTGACCGATCGGATCGTCGCGGGTTGGGACTACGTGAACAACGACTCCGATCCATTCGACGATGAAGGTCACGGAACCGCCTGCGCCGGAATCGCGGCTGCATCCGGCGACAACGGGATCGGAATCGCCGGCGTCGTCTGGAACTGCAGCATCATGCCGGTCAAGGTGCTCGACGAAACTGGGCACGGCGCCTCGACGTGGATCGCGAATGGAATCACCTACGCGACAGACCACGGCGCGAACGTGATCAGCATGAGCCTGGGCAGCGATACGCCGTCGACCACGATCATGAACGCGGCCAACTACGCCTGGTCGAACGGCCTCATCCTCCTCGCCTCTTCCGGAAACGACAACGTGGCGACGGTTGGGTACCCCGCCGGATTCTCGAACGTGATGGCAGTCGGCGCGATGTCTCCCTGCCTCGAGCGGAAGAACCCCGGGAGCTGTGACGGTGAGAGTTGGTGGGGATCGAACTACGGCACGGGGCTCGACTTCCTCGCTCCGGGCGTCGAGATCTACACGACCGACATCTCCGGCGCGGGCGGCTACTTCGTGATCGACTACTACGAGCACTTCAACGGGACGTCTTCCGCTTGCCCGTTCGCCGCGGGCTCTGCCGCGCTCGTTTGGTCCTACCTTCCCACCCTGACCAATGCCGAACTGCGGGACCTCCTCCGTCTTTCGGCGACGGACATGTACACGCCAGGATGGGACAACGAGACCGGCTACGGCCACATCAACCCGGCGAGCGCGGTGCAGGCCTACTACCTCGTCGACGGCACCGGCGGCCTGGCGGGGTCCGCGGCGTCCATCGGCGTCGCCTGGAGCGACGTCGACGACGACGGCGACGCGGACCTCTACGTCGTCAACGACGGAGCCGCAAACAAGTACTACCGGAACGACGACGGCACGTTCGTGGATGCGACGAGCGGCCTCCTCGGTGACTCCGGCGCGGGCGCCTCGGCCGCCTTCGGCGACGCGGACGACGACGGTGACCTGGACCTCTACCTGGCCCGCGACGGGGCCAACACCTTCCTCCGCAACGACGGCGGCACCTTCGTGGACGCGACCGTCGCTCCGCTCGACAACGCCGACATCGGCACGACGACTTCCTGGATCGACTACGACAACGACGGCGATCTGGACCTCTACGCCGGGAACGACGGCAGCGCGAACATCATCCTGCGCAACGACAGCGGCGTGTTCACCGACGTCACCGCGCTGCCGCTGGGGAACACGCGTCCCAACGGCGGGTTCGCGTGGGGCGACTTCAACGCCGACGGCTTCATGGACCTCTATATCGCGAACACCGGCCAGAACCGGCTTCTCCGGAACGACGGCAGCGGCGTCTTCACGAACGTCACCGGTGGTCTGGGTGACGCGGTCACGGGCCGGGGCACGAGCTGGGGCGATGTCGACAACGACGGCGACATGGACCTCTTCGTCGCGAACTTCGAAGGTGAGAACCGCCTCTGGATCAACGACGGCGACGGGACGTCCTTCACCGACATCGCGGTCGGGACCGCGCTCGCCGACGCTCGAGACACTCGCGGCTCGTTCTTCGCGGACTTCGACAACGACGGGTGGGTCGATCTCTTCACGACCAACGCAGACGGCATGAACCAACTCTGGAGGAACGAGAGCGGACAGTGGTTCACGAGCGTTGCCGGGCTGGGACCGATCGCCGACGCGAGCGATGGACGCGGCACGGCATGGGCCGACTTCGACCGCGACGGCGACATCGATTGGTTCGTCGCGAACGCGGACGGAGCGAACGTGTTCATCCGAAACGACAGCCCGGCGACCCGTCACTGGATCCGGGTGAAGCTCTCCGGGAACGCCTCCAACGACCGCGGGATCGGAGCGCGGGTACGCGTCGTGGCCGGCGGACTCTCGCAGATTCGCGAGATCACGGCAGGCAACGGCCACCGCGCCCAGGACGAGACGATCGCGCAGTTCGGTCTCGCCGCGGCAACCGTCATCGATTCGCTCGTCGTCACCTGGCCGAGCGGGACGATCGACGTCGTGGAAGGGTTGGCCACGGTCGACGCAGAAGTCTTATTCGTCGAAGGCCAGGGGATCGGCACGACCGCAGTGGATCCGGTGGTTCCGACGTCCGACTCGCTGCTCGCCCAGAATGCGCCGAACCCGTTCTCGGACGGCACGGCGATCCGCTTCCGCATCGAGGCCGACCAGCAAGTGACCCTCGAAGTGTTCACGGCCGACGGCCGGCTCGTCCGGAACCTCGTCGACGGCGATCGCCGAGCTGGGGAACACCTCGCGGTGTGGGACCGGAAGGACGCGCGCGGCAACCAGACACCGAGCGGTGTCTACTACTACCGGCTGAAGCTGGCGGACGGAACGGAATCGGCGCGCAGACTGGTCATCGTCGACTGATCACGCAGCCTCGGTCTCGCTCGGCCGCGCGTGGGGGTGGAGCCTCGAGCGTCGCCTCACGAGCCGCGCTCGAGGTGGCCCAAGGGCGGGTTCCTGTGGAGGAGTCCTCTGGCGCGATCGTAGCCCGCTGAGTTCGCGAGCCGCGGAGTTTGCGGCAGCAGAACCTAGCGACCGCTGTTCAGGACGGCGGTCGCTTTCACTTCGATCAGCGCTTCCGGCTCGACGAGGTCCGTGACTTCCACGGACGTCCACGTCGGAATGGCGTCGCCGAAGAACTCGGCGAGCACCGTACGGAACTGACCGAGGTCGCTCAGCTCGCGGTGGTAGGTGGTGATCTCGACCACGTCGTCGAGGGAACCTCCGGACTTCTGGAGCTCGGCGTCGAGATTCCGGAGCGCGAGCCGCGCCTGCTGAGCCGCATTCTCTCCCCAGCCGGAGGCATCCTGCCCGAGCTGGCCCGAAACCCAGACACGCGAAGACGAAGAGTCCGCCGTTCGCGGCCCCGTGGAGTTTCCAGCTTCGGTATCGAAAGTTGCAGCGGCGAGAGTGACGAAGATGAAGGCGAGCGAGACGATCGCAAGCGCCAGACGCATCTAGTTAATCCTCCATGATCACGACGTCGGGTGATGCGGCTGCGCGGGAATGTAGCACGTCGTTCAGAATCGAGGAGCCCAAAAGTTGGAATATCGCTAGAAGTCGGTAGGTTCGCGCAGGCTATGCGTGCATAGGCAGACCGATGATGACTCGGGCGCCGCCTTCCGGACGGTTCTCGGCACGGACCTCGCCTCGGTGGACGCGCACGATCTCCCGGACGATCGACAACCCGAGCCCACTCCCGCCCGTCGGACGCGAGCGTTCTCCTCGATAGAAGCGGTCGAAGACGTGCGGCAGCTCCGCCTCGGGGAATCCCGGGCCGTCGTCGTCTACCTGGATCAGAACTCGAACTCCGTCCGCGATCACCCGAACGGAGATCCGTCCTTCGCTTCCGGAGTAGCGGACAGCGTTGTCGACCAGATTCCCGATCGCCTGCTCGAGACGCCCACCATCCGCACGCACGAGAAGCGGCGCGGACGGAACATCCGAAGTGAGAACGATCCCTTGCCGCTCCAAGTCCACCTTCCGTCGCTCCACGAGCCGCCGAACGAGATCCCCGAGGTCCAGCTCGGTGGGCTCGAAGTTCACCGCACCGGCTTCGAGCTTGGCGAGGTCGAGCAGATCTCTCACCAAGCGGTCCATCCGGCGGCCTTCATCGAGGATGTATCCCACGTATGTCTTCCGTTCGGCCTCCGAGACGGGCACTTCCGGGTCGAGCAAGGTCTCGGCGAAACCACGGATGGAGGTGAGCGGAGTCGAGAGGTCGTGGGTGACGTCAGCGAGGAACTGCTTCCGTTGCCGCTCCGTGTCCTCGAGCTTCCGTCTCGACTCCTCGAGCCTGGACGTCATCTCGTTGAGTGCACGGCCGAGAGCTCCGATCTCGTCGCCGCCGAGGTCTCGGACGCGAGCATCGAGTTCTCCCGACGCCACGCGCGCAGTATGCGCATCGAGCTCGCGGAGCCGTCCCGCGATTCCCCGGAAGAGCCAGAGGCCGGCGAGAGCGGAGAGCAACGTCGCGAGTGGGATGAAGACGAAGCCGGGACGAGGGATCTCCCGAGGCAGGTCGAGCCGTCTTTCGAGGTACACCACGTGCACGAACTCGCCGGGTCGGCCCTCCACTTCTGCGGACGACGTACGGAACCGCTGTCGTCTACCCGGTGGTGACGGCTCTGCGCCCGGCAGTGTCGACGCCGCACGGCTCGCCGACGAGTCCGCCCCTCGTGGGAAGTCCGTCTCTCGTGTCGACTCCGCACGCGGCGGCCTCCCCCGCCAAAAATCGCCTCGACCTTGTCGCGTCGGGAGCGGTGGTTCGATCTCGGGAACGTCTCGGCCGATCTCGCGGGACAGGAACTCCGCGACCCGTCCCGGAATCACCCCAGTAGGGATCCCACTCGTCCAGCCTTCCGGTGACTCGAAGAGGAAGAAGTGGTCGCGGGCCCGCCCCTGGAAGGTGAGCAGGATCTCGTGAGCGTCGCGGAGAGTCTCCGGGACGAGTCCTCCCTGGGGCAGGGGCGCCGCGCCGAACGGCGGCGGATTGCTGAGCAGAGCCCGAGGATCGGACGGGTCCAGAAGCACACCAGGCGTGGGCGCGGAACCGGGCGTGAGTCCTGTGCCGGGCGTGGCACCTGAACCGGGCGTGGGTCCTGCGCCGGGCGTGGCACCTGAACCGGGCGTGAGTCCTGCGCCGGGCACAGAGCCCTCTTCTTTCGTCTCGAGGTTCGCGATCGCGTTTGCGCAGGACTCGGCGAGCGAAGTCATCTGGGACTTGTGCTGCTGCGAGACGAGCGGATCGACCACGGTGAGCAGAAGGACGACTTGGAGGACGAGCCAGAGCGCCAGAACGGCGAGGAAGGCGCCACCGAAGGTCCAGAAGAGACTCCGTGGCCGAACCATGGTCATCGCTCGTCGCCGGAAGCGCCCTCGGCAAACCGGTACCCGGTGCCCCAGACCGTTTGGACGTATCGGGGACGCGCTGGGTCGGCCTCGACCTTGCGCCGAAGTCGGCTCACGAGGCTGTCGATCGAACGGTCGTCGACCACGCGGTCGTCTCCCCAGACTCGGTGGAGAAGCTGGTCGCGCGTGTAGACGAAACCGGGGCGCTGCGCGAGGAAGCGAAGGAGGTCGAACTCGAGGGAAGTGAGTTCGATCGGAGCTCCCGACCGCTCGACCACGCGCCGAGCCGGGTCGATCACGAGATCGCCCCGACGGAGAACCGGATCGGAAGTGCCCTCGGAACCCGCACGACGAAGGAGTGCGCGGACTCGTGCGATGAGCTCCCGCGTGCTGAACGGTTTGGTCAGGTAGTCATCGGCGCCCACCTCGAAGCCGAGGAGCTTGTCGGTCTCGTCGCCGCGAGCGGTGAGCATGAGCACGGGTACCTGCGATCCAGCCCGAATCCGGCGACAGACCTCGAGCCCTTCCACTCCGGGGATCATGAGGTCGAGGATGACGAGATCGGGATCGTGCTCCTTGAAGAGGGAGAGACCGCGATCCCCATCGGCGGCGCGTAGGGCGCGGAAGCCCGATGCGTCCAGGTTCTTCGCAACGAGCTCGGAGATCCGGGCGTCGTCTTCGATCACGAGCACCGTGGGAGTCATCTAGGAAACCTCGACGTATCGATTCCCGCAAAGGTCAAAGGAGATCTCCGAGCGGGCCCCGGGAATCTACGAGACCTCCGCGTACTCGTCCTCCGATTGGCCGGCCATGAGCGGCACGTAGTCCTCGCCGACCACATCTCCGTCTCGCGTCTTGACGATCGGGAGAGGATTCGCAGCCACGTGCGCGTTCCACGCGTCCTCGAGTTCCTTCTTCTTCTCGTCCGGGAGCGGAGCCCAGGTGCCACGCCCGCGGCACTTCGGGAACTTGGAGCAAGAGAGCCAGAAGCCCCGCTTGGAGTCCCTCATGTTGAGCGGCGCGTCGCACTTCGGACAGGGAAGGTCCGTGAGGAACGGCGGCGTCTTGGGAAGCTTGATCGTCCCCTTCTTGGGATCGAGGTTGAGGATCCCTTTGCACTGGGGGTAGTTCACGCAGCCGAGGAACTTCCCGAACCGGCCGGAACGGAGCGTCATACCGGAGTTGCACTCCGGACAGGCGATGTTCGTCAGCTCGGGCTCCATCGGGTTGCCTTCGGCGTCGATCGGCGCGGCGTAGTCACAGTCCGGATAGGTGGCGCAGGAAAGGAAGCGGCCGTTCCGACCGAAGCGGTACATCGTACCGGCCCCGCACTTGGGACACGGATGCGGCGCGGGCTCGGTCTCCGCCTTCGCGTGGACCATCTCCGTGTGCGCCTTCTCGAGATTCTTCCGGAACGGACCATAGAAGTCGTGGAGCATCTGCACCCAGTCGTGCCGCTCCTCCTCGATGAGGTCCAGCTCCTCTTCCATGTACCGCGTGTACGCGACGTCCATGATCTTGGGGAACCCCTCGACCAGCTTGTCCGTCACGACCTTGCCGAGGTCGGTCGCGCGGAGGCGACGGTCTCTCGGAAGCACCGGTTCGACGTACTTGCGGTCTTGGATCGTCGAGATGATCGCCGCGTAGGTCGACGGCCGTCCGATCCCTTCTTCCTCCAGCTTCTTCTGGAGCGACGCCTCGGTGTAGCGCGGCGGCGCCGAGGTGAAGTGCTGGGTCGGCTCGATCTGGAGCGGCCCGACCTCCTGGCTCACCGATAGCGGCGGCAGGATGGCGTCGTCTCCGCCCTTGGGCACGCCGGTGATCCGGTAGAACCCGTCGAAGGCGAGCGTGCGGCCGTTGGCCTTGAAGACTGCGCCTGGCTTGCCGGCCTGGCCACCGGCACCTGAGCCAGACGTCCCGTTCGCTCCCGCCTCGGCGCCCTTGTTGTCGGATCCGGAGAATCCGGCGCCACCGGAGTCACCGTACACGCCGACGAACACAGAGGTGGAGTCCCACTCCGCCGGCACCATCTGCGACGCGACGAACCGCTTCCAGATGAGGTCGTAGAGCTTGAACTGCTCGTCGGTGAGCGACGCGCGGACCGATTCCGGGGTGAGACGGACGTCGGTCGGACGGATCGCTTCGTGCGCTTCCTGCGCCGACTTCGCCTTCGTCGTATAGAAGTTGGGCTTCTCGGGAATGTACTTATCGCCTACGACATCGTCGACGTAGGCACGGGCGGCCTCGATCGCTTCGGGCGAGACGAACGTCGAGTCGGTACGCATGTAGGTGATGAGACCGGTCTGGCCCTGGCCCTTGAGGTCGACACCTTCATAGAGGGATTGGGCGACGCGCATCGCGCGCTTGAGCGGGAAACCGAGGACGTTGGCCGCGGCCTGCTGCATCGTGCTCGTGATGAACGGGGCCGAAGGACGCGTCTTCGTCCGCTTGGTCTGGACGTCGTCGATCCGGTAGACGAGACCCGTCCCGTCTCCACCCAGTCGCTGCCCGGTCAACCGGCCCCGGACCTCGACCCGATGCTTCGCCGGGCCCTTGGCCTTGGGATCCTCGGTCCGGATGACGTCGGTCTCTTTGAAGCCGACCTTCCGCGCGACGGCGAGCGCGTGGTCCGTGTCTTCGATGTCGGCGGGAGCGCCGTCGACTTCGATCAGCTCGGCCTTGAAGGAATCGTGTTCGGAGAGCCAACCGAGGCGGTCCTTGATCGTACGCGGCTTGCCGTCGGGCGCCGTCCCGAGGAAGGCGTCCCAACGGTCCATGAGACGTTCGCGCTCCACGAGATCGGTCGTGAAGTAGCCGCTCACCTTCCAGTACTCGTCCGGAACGAACGCTTCGATCTCACGTTCGCGCTCCACGACGAGCCGGACGGCGACCGACTGCACACGACCGGCCGAGAGCCCGCCCGCAACCTTCTTCCAGAGCAGCGGCGAAACCTGATAGCCGACGATCCGGTCGAGGATCCGTCGCGCCTGCTGCGCGTTGACCTTGCTCACGTCGATCGGGCGGGGCTGACGGAACGCGTCGTCGATCTGTTGCTTCGTGATCGCGTTGAAGACGACCCGCTTCGCGCCTTCCGGCTCCACACCGAGCGCCTGCGCGAGATGCCAAGCGATCGCCTCTCCCTCGCGGTCCAAGTCCGTCGCGAACCAGATCGCACTCGCCGACTTCGCAACCTTCTTGAGGTCCGTGAGGGTCTTCTTCTTCTGAGGGAGGATCTCGTAGGTCGGCGTAAAGTCGTTCTCGAGGTCCACTCCGGGCACCTCTTGCTTCACGCCCTTGGGCGCACGGCTCGGCAGATCCCGCACGTGACCGACGCTGGCCATGACGACGAAGTCTCGTCCCAAGTACTTGTTGATCGTCTTCGCCTTGGTCGGGCTCTCGACGATGACGAGCTGGCGACCGTCCGCGCTGGTCACGGCCGCACTCTTCGCCTTCGAGGACGACTTCCGAGATGTCGTCTTCTTCGCGGCCTTCTTGGTGGTCTTCTTCGCCACCTTCTTCGTCGTTTCGACGTCCTGTTTCGCCATTGTGGGGCCTCCCCCCCTTGTGCTGCGCGTCCCCTCCTGTCGCGCTCCGGCAGGAGGATCGGCCCGAAACGTGGTGGACTTGACCCCCCACTGTCAAGTGGCTCGGAGCGAGGCACATGCGGCGAGGCGGGGTCAAACCGATGTTAAGCAGGTGGAACCGCAACGCATTAGGGCGCCAGAGAGAATCGTCTCGGATACCGGCGACTTGGCACCGCTCCCTCACGATCTCGGCATCGAAATCGGCGTTTCCCAACAGTCGGCGTCCGATGCCGGGTCGAGGCCCGCGTTACGGATCGGTCGGACAGGAACGAGAAGGCGGCCAGGGATGAGGGCCGACGGATGGTGTGGGAATGCCCGCAGAACCTCGGCTCGCCGGAGTGGACGAGGTCTCCTGTCGTTACTCCCCGAGCCGAGTCTCCAGCTCGTCCGCTTCGCGCGAACGGCCCTGCCGGCGGAGGAGGCCGAGGTACGCGTCGATCCCCTGCTTCACGGCCGGGGTCCGGTCCCCCGCCTCCCACAGTTCGACGGTTCGGAGCAAGAGCTCCTCCGCCCCTTCCACTTTGCCTCGTCCCTCTAGGAGAAGGGCGAGATCAGCGAGGGCGAGGAGAGTCTCGGTGTGAGACGCCCCCATCGCTCCTTCGAACAGCTCGAACGACTTCCGCTGCATCGGCTCCGCCTCGCTCAGCCGGCCTTGGCGAGCGTAGAACGCGGCGAGGACGGAGAGATCCCGCGCGACCTGTGCGCTGTCGGGCCCGTATCCCTTCACTCGCGAGACGAGGGCGCGATGGTAGAGCGGCTCCGCCTCGCCGTATCGACCCGACGACTCGTAGAGACCGGCCAACGACCACCGGATCTGGGCAACGTCGAGGTGATCCTCACCGAGCAACTTCCGCCCCATCCGGAGCGCGCGCTGAAACGTCCGCTCCGCTTCCTCGGAGTTCCCGCGGGTCCAGAGTAGGGACGCGAGGTTCCCGAGCGCCTTCGCGCGTACGGGGTGCTCCTTCCCGAGTGCCCGCTCCCATACGTCGAGTGCGCGTCGGTAGAGGTACTCCGCCTCCTCGTACTGGCCTTGCTTCCGCAGCAGGACGGCGAGGTTGTTGAGCGACGCCGCAACGGAAGGATGCTCGTTCCCAAGGACCGACTCACGCAGCTCGAGGGCGCGACGGTAGAGTTGCTCCGCTTCCGTCCACTGTCCCAGCTCGTCGTGAACCTGACCGAGATTGTTGAGGCTAGCCGCCACCGAAACGTGCTCACCGCCGAAGTTCTGGGCACGGATCTCGAGCGCTTCCCGGAGCGCCCGCTCTGCCTCGGGGAGACGGCCCGACGCGTAGTAGAGCATCCCCAGCTGGTTCAGCGTGGTCGCGAGACGGACGTCGTCAGAACCGAACCGACGCGCTTCGTCAACGGCCCGGGACCAGGCGACCTCTGCGACTTCGAAGTCCCCTTCCTCGAACGCTTTCGTGCCGAGTTCGTTCTGTTCTTCCCAGGGAGTCTTCTCGTCGTCCATCAATCGAACCCGCGGGCAGAGAGGGTGAGTGTGATCCGAGCCGGCCCCGTGTCCGCGCCCATCGGCCAGGCGAAGTCGACTTGGAGGTACGAGAGGAGGCCGCTCGAGTCGACGTTGCGGCGAAGACCGACGCCGAGGTCCCAGTGGACCTGGTTCCGATCGGGCAGATCGGCGAGATCTCCCGCGTCGTGAATCGGGTCCGTGCCCCACACCGAACCGACTTCGGCGAACGGCACGAACCGCAGCTTCGTCTTGCCGAAGATCGGTGTCTTGATCTTCCCGACCTTGTCGTTCGCCCAGGCGAACTGCGCACGTAGAAAGGCGCGATGCGTTCCCGTGACGAACCGGGGCTCGAATCCACGGAGACCACCATGTCCTCCGAGGTCCTGGGCGAACTGAGGGGGTGCGTCTCCCCCTGTGAACCCCAGATCCGCGATGACGTACAGCTCGTCCTTCCCGCGCGGCAACCAGATCTGCTTTCCGCTCACGCTGGCGTGCGTGAACTCTGGGCCGGAGGAGAGCGCGCCGCCATGTGTCCTGACGTTCGCGGTGATGTAGGTGCCGGGGAGGACGACGTCTTCCGAGTATCGCGGACGGTGCGAGGCGCTCAGTTCGATTCCGGTGCCGGTCCACCGCTTCGCCAAGGCGTTCTGCTCCATCCACCGGTCGGAACCGAAGATGTGTTCCGAAGACGTGAGAGGAGATGGTGCTTGATGCGTCCTCAGAAGCGCGGTCTGGAGCGTCCAGGTTCGGTACGGCTTCCAACTGAACCGGAGCTCTCCGCCCTCTTCCCGCAGATAGGACCGTGCGTCGTAGCCGCCCACGATCGCGAAGATCGGATTCCCGTAGGGCTGGTGGCTCCCGAACGAGGCGATTCCGCTGTGGGCCTCGATCTGGACCCAGTATCGCTCCTTGTCGAGTTCTCCCAGCCGAACGCTTCCTTGGCCCGTCGGCTTGGAGCGGCCGAAGTCGTAACCGAATCGAGATTCCGTCCGGATCCGTCGCTCCCAGACCGGACCGACCGTGACGCCCCCGGCGATGTGGAACCCGGCGACTTTGTCGTACGTGAGGTCGATGATCGGGCTGAGCCGCCCACTTGCGCGGTCGAAGTCGTCGTCGACCGCGGCGAAGACGGAGTCCCAGTCCGTCGTCTCCATTCCGAACGGGTCGTCGTCTCCGAAGGGGCTGCCAGCGCCGAACGGATCCTCCGCGGCGAACGGGTCGTCGGCTCCGAACGGATTCTCGTTCGAAGGCTCATCCGCCGCAGCCGGGGTCCCTTGCGTGGATGCGTCAGCGAGGGCGGCCGCCACTCCGCGGGACACGGAAAGTGCCCCGAACAGGAGCAGCCAGGCGAGGGTGCGCATCCAGGACGCTGAGATCTTCGACTTCGGTGCAGGCATGGGACCCCGATGCTAAGCTCGCGGCTACGAATGTTTCTACTGGCACGCGAGAAAACGAGCCCGCAGCCGACCCATCCGGCAGGACTCCTCTCTCCAACGCGAAGGCACGAACTCCGATGAAGCCCGCACGAGACGGTTTCGGCGCAGCTGAGAGAACCGGCGAAGCCGCCGGTCTCGCCGTCCACCCTCTCGACGCAGGCCGGGTTCCCGACTTCCGGACGCTCCATTCCCGTTGCGGAGCGGACGGCTGGTGCCAGTGCGTCGCCTGGTGGGTGCCGACCTGGGCCGGCTGGGGGGACCGGACGGCCGCGGAGAACCGGGAACTGAGAGACCAGCTGTTCGCCCGAGGGGAGTACGACGGCTACCTCCTCTACGAAGGCCGCACTCCGATCGGGTGGATGCAGGTGGGGCCGGTGGGAAGGCTCCCGAAGTTGTGGAACTCCTACCGGCTCGACGAACTCAGTGTCACTCCGAGTGACCTCGCGATCTCCTGCGCCACCCTGCTCCCCGAGTTCCGCGGACGCGGGTATTTGCACCGGTTCCTCGACCTCGTGCTCGCCACCGTCGAAACGAACGCTCGAACCCGGCGGATCGACCGGCCCCTGCGTGTGCTCGCGTTCCCCAAGGTTGGAGAGGATCTGGCCGCGGACGATGTGTGGACAGGAACGGAGCGGGCGTTCTCGGCACGAGGATTCCGCTGTCTCCGAGAAGATCCGGCGCATCCGGTCCTCAGCTGGACTCCGGATGAGGATCCAATCGAGGTGCGGGAGGGACAGTTGCGTGCCGAGCACGACGGCCCCCGTCGGCACTCGGTAGTGGTGTTCGACCTCGGCGGAGTCTTGGTCGACAACGCGGGCATCGAACAGTTTCTCGCGTGGACACCGCGACTCTCCAAGGAGGAGCTCTGGGCGAGGTGGCTCTCCTCCCCGTCCGTCCGTGCCTTCGAGTGCGGCAACACCAGTGCCCCGGAGTTCGCTCGTGCCCTACGGGCCGAATTCGAGCTGGAACCGACTCCTCGCGAGATCGAACTCGAGATCGAGTCGTGGATCTGTGGGTTCTATTCGGGCGTGGAAGAGCTCCTCACTGCGCTCCGTCCACAAGTGCGGCTGGCGTGTCTCTCGAACACGAACCAGCTCCACTGGGATCGGATGCTCCGCGAGATCGACCTCTACGCCCTCCTCGACCACCGGTACCTTTCGTTCCGGAGCGGACTCCTCAAGCCGGACGACGACATCTTCACGCATCTGACCGAGCAGCTCTCTCCGTGGACCGAGGGGGCGTCTGAGCGGATCCTCTTCCTCGACGATCACCCCAGGAACGTGGACGCCGCACGGTCGCACGGCATCGACGCCCGGTGCACGGCCGGAATCGACGCCGTACGGGCGGAACTCGCGAACGCGGGCTTCCAAGTCGCACCACCGCCCCGCGAGAGCTAGCGCTCACCCCGTCACAACCGAACGCTCGCCGAGGCCGAACCCCATCCACGGCTCCGTCCTCGCTACCCTTCGATGCGTCGGGACTCGGATCGAGACTCGACCAGACTAAGAGTGATCACGGACTCAACAACCCTCGAAGGCGGGCCGATGGCAACGGAAACCTTTCGCTCTGGGCGGGACTTCATGCCCTCAGAAACGCCACAACGGATACCTCATATCTTCGGGCGGCCGCTGCCGGGCCGGGCGTTCGTGCCTGGAATCCCGCACGTTCGCGCTGATCTGCACCTCCACTCGAGCTTTTCCTACGACGTGATCAACCATCCGGCGCTCGCGCCTCGGGCTCTGTACGAGCGGGCGAGAGAACGGGGAATGGGGCTTTTCACCCTAACCGACCACGAGACGATGCGCGGAATCCTGTCCCTCCAGAGTGAGCTCCGCGAGGAGTTCGGGGACACGCCGCCGATTCCTGCGGTCACCGGCATCGAGATCTACGTCCGGGACCCACGCGTGGGCCACGTGATCCACGTCAACGTACTCGGTCTCGATCAGAAGCAGGCGAACGCGCTGGCCAAGCGGCGACGTGACCTGGACGCATTCCTGTCCTTCTGCGAACGCGAGCATCTCTACCACGCGTACAACCACCCTTTCTGGTTCGAGCCGGGAGAGCGCGCGACACTGGAGACGATCTCGGAGTTGGTCGAGAGGTTCCCGGTGGTGGAGCTCAATGCGGGTAGGATCCTTCCACTCAACCACCGCACCATCGCCCTCGCCGAACAGCACGGGAAGAGCCTGGTCGCCTGTTCGGACTCGCACACCGGCAGAGTCGGCCGTGCCTACACGACGGCTCCAGGAAGGACGGCGGAGGAGTTCCTCGCGAACGTCACCTCCGGCAACTCCATCGTCGTTCCGCGCTGTACCTCGCTCGGTGACTTCCTCGACGAAGTCCACGGCACACTCGACCTGGTCTTCAGCCTTCAGCAGGCGCTGCCGATCAAGCGGACCTTCCTTCGGAAGTACCCCCGCCTCCGTAGGGTCGCGCAGCTAGCGCTGGAGAGCGACCGGGTGATGAAGTCCGGACTGCTCCAACAGATCGCGAGACGAGCACTTGGCATCATCGCGTATGCGCCGGCGTCGGCCTTCATCTGGGAGCAACGGCAGATGCACAAGCGGCTCGAAGAGCTGGAAGCGGCGCTCGCAGACCCGGGCCTCGAGGCCGGCTTGGCCGAGGCATAGGCCGCGGCCCCACCGGGACCGAATCTTCGGCCTTCGCCCAGGCTCCGCCAGGCTGACGACTCTCTCCAGACTACGATCGCGCGGGCGGAGCGTCGTCTCCGCCGTCAGCTTCGGCAGTGTCCTCGACGTACTCGTCGTCTCCACCCGACGCAGTCATGCTCGCGACTGGGGCGGCGGCCGGAGCGAACGTCGGCGGCACGAAGGGCGGCGGAGGCGGTGGAGTGGGACTGGGAGTCGTCGCAACGCGCTCATGGGCCATTCGCGACATCGCCTCTCGCTCCAGCTGTTCCTTGGCCTTCCGGTACCGGAGGATCAAGTAGATGCCCGCTCCGAGCACCCCGAGCGGCCACACGTTGCCGAGCCAATCGAGGTCGACGTCGAAGGTGACCGTGAGCGTGAGCACGAGCCCCAAGAAGGCGAGCAGGACACCACCAACCAGCGGACTGTCAGTCGGCATCGGCTCCTCGATTCCCACCGCGTGCAGGTTGTAGATGCGTGCACGGCGCACCGCGTCGACGACGTTGAAGATCCAGAAGAACGCGAGCAGCATCCCGAAGAACGGCTCCGCCGGACGCGCCTGACCTGAGTCGAGGAGCGTCATCAGACTTCCGACTACGAGGATGTTCGTGAAGCCAGCGACGTAGTGCCCGACGTACGTCTGTCCCGCACCGGGCAACAAGGAGAGGAAGCCGGCCAGGACCGGGGACTTCCGGATCTGGGGACCATCACTCTGGTTCATCATCGCCTCCCTGGAACTCGTCGACGCGGTCATGATACTAGCCTTCATCTGAGGTATCTCCGTCCGAAGCCTCTGTTTCCGGATACAGTCCGATCGGGTCGAGAACGAACCGAAGATCTTCCAAGAGCGCGGGGTAGTTGCCTTCCTCGAAGTGTGTCCGGGCACGTCCACCCCACTCCGACATCTGCTCGGCTCGGCCCTCTACCTGCCCCCACATCCACCCGACACGTTGCGTTGCACGCTTCAGCGTCCCAAACCGGTTCTCGCCCGCGGCCGTGTCGCCGATTCCGGGAACTTGGACCTGTGCGACTTCCTGGATCCGATCCGAGACGGAGTCGTAGGTCGGCACCCGGCTCCCGAAAAGCACGGCACCCACGAGTGCACAAGCCATGGCCGCCTCCCAGACCGCTTCCGGGCGTCTCCAGAGAGCACGGAAGACTTCGAGGATCCCCGGCCGCGGCCCGATCGTCCTCTCGAGGACGGCCTGGGTGAACGCGCGGTCCGGCTTGAGCTCTGGAATGGCCGCGTAGTACTCGGGCAGGGCCTGAAGCGCGTCCCGCATCCGCTGGCAGCTCGGACAATCCGCCACGTGCTCACGGACGAGGACGTCGTCCCCTCTCGCGAGCGGATCTTCGAGCGCCTCCGCCATGCGGATCTCGACCCACCGGCAATCTCTTCCTTCGGTACGGGCACGGATCCGCTCCCGATCGAACTCACGCTCGCTCGTGTCCAGGTCGAACGAGGGCTCGAGATCCATGGAGCGCTCCAACGCGAGCGCTCGGCAGTCCGCACAGTTCGCTTCGTGATCGACTAGTGCGCCGAAGTGCGGTTCCCGGACCTCCCCGAGGAGGTATTCACGGAGTCGGCTTTGGAACTCATGACATTCCATGTCGTACCTGCCGTTTCTCCCCTCGTTCCAGTTTGAGCACCGCGCGGGCGAGGTCGGTTCGTGCCCTCGAGATGCGTGACTTCACCGTTCCGATCGCAACTCCGTCCAGCGCGGCCATCTCCTCGTGGCTCATGCCCTGGAAGTCCCGTAGGACGATGGTGTCCCGACTGATCGACCCGAGCTGTTCGAGTGCCGCCAGGAGCACCTCGCTCCGCTCTTCCTTCTCGATCCGGACGTCAGCCGGCTCCTCCGTCGCATAGGGACCCGGCAGGTCCGCCTTCGTGATCGGTTCCAACGCCTGCCGCCGCTTCCGTTTGCGGTAGTCGTCGATGCAGAGGTTCCGAGCGATCGAGACGAACCAAGTCTTGAACGTCTTGCTCCCGTCGTAGGAATCGAGCGACTCGTACACCCTCACGAAGATGTCCTGCGCCAAATCCCGCGCGGCTTCGTACTCGCCCGCGAATTGGTAGGCGAGATTGAACGTCCATCGCTGGTGTCGTTCGATCAGCGTCTGCCAGGCGTGCGCGTCGCGTCTCTGGCAGAGCTTCACGAGTTCCGCATCGGTCTTCACCGCTGTCCCCTCTCCTTCACACCCAAAGGTACGAATCCCAGGAGCCAAGGTTCGGTGGAAATTTCGGATCTCGTTACGAAGTTTTGTGGAGCTTCGGCCACTCGGTGTGGAACGTCCCGTCGCGATCCAGACGCTTGTAGGTATGGGCGCCGAAGAAGTCCCGCTGAGCCTGTATCATATTCGCCGGCAGTCTCTTACGGCGTAGCTGATCGTAGTAGGAGAGGGAAGCGGCCATGGCCGGGGCGGTCATCCCCAGATCGAGGCTCAGCCGCACGACATTCCGCCAGGAGGACTCCCGAGACCGGACTTCCTCGCCAAAGCGATTGTCCAAGAGAAGGTTATCGAGCCCGGGGTCCCTCTGGAAGGCCTCGCGGATCCGGTCCAGGAAGCGTGCACGGATGATGCATCCCCCCTTCCAGATCCTGGCGAGTTCGTCGAGGCGAGTGCCGTAGTCGAACTCCTTGGAGGCCTGGTGGATCAGGTCGAATCCCTGGGCGTAGGAGCAGATCTTGGACGCGTAGAGCGCCTCTCGGATCCAATCGACCACCTGGGAGGGCTCTGCGTCCAGGGAGGCCAGCCGTTCCTTGGGAGACGGACCTGACCCGGGGTGGGCCACGGCCACCCGCTGCCGGAGTTCCCGGAACGAGGAGGCGATGCGGGCGTCGACGGCCGCGGTGATCGTGGGGATCGGCACACCCACCTGGAGGGCCGTGATCGTCGTCCACTTTCCGGTCCCCTTCTGACCGGCTGCATCGACGATCGAATCGAGGAGGATCCCGTCGCCTCCCTGGTCATCCGGGAAGTCCGCGATCTTCGAGGTGATCTCGATGAGGAAGGACTCGAGTTCGCCGCCGTTCCACTCCGAGAACGTGGCAGCGATTTCGTCCGGGGACATGTCGAGCGCGTTCCGCATGAGGTCGTACGCCTCCGCGATGAGCTGCATGTCTCCGTACTCGATCCCGTTGTGGACCATCTTGACGAAGTGACCCGCGCTTCGGCGGCCACACCAGGTGACGCACGGCCCGGAGTCGACCTTGGCCGCGATCTTCGTCAGGATCGGCTCCAGGTGGGCGAACGTCTCCTCGTCTCCGCCTGGCATGAGGCTCGGGCCCCAGAGCGCTCCTTCCTCCCCACCACTCACGCCCATGCCGAAGTAGCGGATCCCGGATGGAGCGAGGTCCTCCAGGCGACGGTCGGTGTCCTGGAAGTTCGAGTTGCCGCCGTCGATGAGTATGTCGCCAGGCTCCAGCAGCGGACGAAGGGTCGCGCTCACCGAGTCCACCGGCGCACCGGCGGGAATCATCATCAAGATGCGGCGAGGGCGCTCGAGCTCCGCGACGAGCGCTTCGTAGGTCGGCGCCGGGGTGAATGAATGACCGTGCCCGAACTCCCCGAGGAACGCCTCGAGCATCTCGGGCTCGCGATTGTAGACGGCGACCGAGAAGCCGTTTCGCTCTACGTTGCGGGCGAGATTGCTCCCCATGACGCCGAGCCCGATGATTCCGAAGTCGCTGGCCATGCGATCGCCTCCCTGCGTGGTCCGTCCTTCGTCCCAACTCGCGCGCTCTAGGTTCGCGACGGTCGGATTTCGCTCACGGAGAAGGGTACCGGACCGGAACAGCGAGAGGGAGCCCTAGCCTCTTCATTCGTCGCCCGGTTGACAGCACCAGTGAAGAGACCGTAGGCTCCGCCCACGACGACCCCAACTGCTTATCTGGAGCGAACATGGCGGACACTCCCCGTGATCAGTGGAAGTCCAAGCTCGGGTTCATCCTGGCTGCCTCCGGGTCCGCCATCGGGCTAGGCAACATCGTCTTCTTCGCAGCGAACGCCTACAAGTTCGGGGCCGGGGCGTTCTACGTGCCCTACCTCGTGGCGCTGTTCCTGCTCGGCATCCCCGTCATGATCATGGAGCTGGGGATCGGGCACCGCACTCAGCGAGCCTATCCCGAGGCGATGTACCAGCTCGGCGGGATCAAGGGCGAGTGGATCGGATGGTTCGGGCTCCTCAACGCCAGTGTGATCACGATGTACTACATCACGATCCTGGGGTGGGTGCTCGGGATGTGGATCGGGGCGTTCGGTTCCTTGTGGGAGTCGCAAGCAGTTCCGGCGTTCGGGCTTCCGGAGGGCGCACTCTCGAACTCGATGTCGTACTTCTTCGGAATGATCTCGAAGTACGAAACGGTGGCTTACGTCGTCATCGTCTGGATCATGAACGCAGTGATCGTCTGGTCGGGAACCAAATCGATCGAGCGGGCGGTCAAGATATTCGTCCCCGTCATGTGGCTCTTCATGATCATCCTGATCTTCCGCGGAATCACGCTACCAGACGGTCCGCAGGGGATCCTGCTCCTCTTCACTCCGGACTTCGAGGTGATGAAGGACTTCGAGGTCTGGCAGGGCGCGTTCTCCCAGATCTTCTTCACGCTCTCCCTGGGGTTCGGGATCATGGCGACCTACGCCTCCTACCTCCCGAAGAAGTCGGATCAGACCTCGAACGCCCTCACCATCTCGTTCATGAACTGCGCGTTCGAGTACATCGCGGGCCTCGCGGTCTTTGCGGTCCTCTTCGCCTTCGCGATCGTCCCACGGGCCTCGACTCTGAGCATGACGTTCTTCGTCCTGCCTGAAGGGATCGGCTCCTTCCCGGTCGGCGTCCAGCTGTTCGGCGTCATGTTCTTCACGCTTCTCCTCACCGCGGGGCTGACCTCGTCCGTGTCGCTGGTCGAGGCGCTGGGGGCCGGGGTCATCGACAAGTTCGGGATGGACCGGAAGAAGGTGGTGCTGATCGTCTCTGCGATCGGAACGGTCGGGTCCGTGATGTTCGCGCTCCCGATGGTCATCGACCCCTCACTCGATGGCAACGGGACGTTGGGTCTCACCCTGCTCGACTTCTTCGATCACTGGGCGTTCTCGTACGGCCTCCTCATCTGTGGTCTCCTCGAGTGCCTGCTCATCGGATGGGTCCTGGGACCAGAGAAGCTCCGAGAGTCGATCAACCCACACTCGAGGATCAAGCTCGGTCCACTCTTCGACTGGATGATCAAGCTCGTGATCCCGGCCGTGATCCTCGTCATCCTCGGTTTCTCGATCGCTTCAGAGATGTCGAAAGGTGGTCTCTACGGATCGACGGTAGAGACCGGAACGATGCAGAACCTCCACGTGCTCGTACTCGCCGGTTGGCTCGTCTTCACGATTCTCGGATCGATGGCACTGACCGCCGCAGGCGGGTTCCGGCGGAACGGATCGAGCCAAGGAGGATCCGATGCGTAATCGCGGGAACATCTTGGACCGGCTGCTTCCGCGGTTGTCTCCTCGGTTCTGTTTGCGGTTCTGTCTTCAATTCTCTCTTGGGCTCGTCCTGCTGAGTTCGTGCATCACGGGAGTCCGCGCAGCCGAGCTCACTGTCGACGTCGATCATCCGACTCGCGGGGAAACGGTGCACGTTCGTATCTCCGGAGTGGACGATCCCACACAGGTCGAATTGAGCGCCGCCTACCGTCCGGGGAGTGCGACAGAGGATGTGATACCGGTCGGCCGTTTCGGTGCGGACGGTTCGGTCGCGTGGACACCGGCTATCGCCGGTCTCTCGCGGCTCTCCGCCCTCGGCGGAGATGGAACTGCCGTGACGACCCGGGACGTAGCCGTGCGGTTCGACTCGTCACCGCCCCTCGGAATCCTCATTCTCCTCGTTGCGGGACTTCTGCTCTTCGGGGGAACCACCGTGATGCTGAGGCGAGCACTGGAAGACTAGTCTCGCCCTCGCGCCGACTTCGTGCTGCAGGGAGGCTCTATGCAGGGAGAAGGTGGGGAACGGCGTCTTGGTGGCGAATTCTAAGTTGAGGTGCTCTCGGTCAGGAATCGCAGGAAGACCGAACCGCCGCTCCCCGAAGCACGAGGGATACCAGCACAGACCAGTTGGGTGCAAGCACCGTCTGTGCTTTGATTCCGGGTCAT
Organism: Candidatus Eiseniibacteriota bacterium; assembly: GCA_020633975.1. GTDB lineage: Bacteria > Eisenbacteria > RBG-16-71-46 > CAIMUX01 > CAIMUX01 > JACKCR01. Next base: position 123,978 of record JACKCR010000007.1, read on the forward strand.
GACTAACACAAACGACGACAACGCTTCCGACGACCGACCGGAAGGGGCCACCCCGATCGCGACCGGAACTGGCACCGAAGCGCCGGCGGATCCAAAGATGCACAATGCGATCGATCTCGGCTACGTGGGAGCTCGGGACGAGGGTGCCCTCGACGCCGTGTTCGGGGTTCTCGCTGACCTCGTGCGCTGGCAGGACCTTGCTCAGTTCGCCCGAGGAACGACGGCTTCTACGCCGGAAGTCTCCGGTGTCGTCGTGCTGTCTAGTGGCGACGACCCGGCTTCACAGCGGGCCGAGACATCAGGATCGCCCGTCGCCGCGGAATCGCCCCAACCACCTGCTCCGCCTGTCCGCCGGATCGAGGAACTCGCGAGCGGCGAAGCGTTGGAGCAGTTCATCGACGAGGCCGTTGCGTATAGGGAAGTACTGGCCCTCTTCCGCAAGGAGTGGACGACGGCCGATCTCGTCGCGTTCAACGTACGGAATCGCTATCGGGTGATCGGCCATGACCCGAAGAAGCACACGCTCATCGGCCGCTTGGTTGCCAAGGCCAAGGACCACCCACGCGACGCCTTGGCGCGAGAGATCACGGACCTCTTCCTCTCGGCCATCGCAAAGCCGATGACACGGCGGAAACACGCACACGTGATGTCTCACGTGGCGGAGCTTCTCGCGTCCAAGTCGAGTGGGACCGAGCAGTCGGAACTCGAGAGCGCCATCGCATCCTACGCATCGGGAGCAGCGCCTCGAAGCGTTCCGCTCGGCGTACTTCGTGACCAAACACGTCGGACCGGAATCGCGGGGCTGGCCGCGCAGTCCTACCTATTCCCCGACGACGTTACGTTGCTTTGCGTCTTCGGCCCGGACGGATCGGACGATCCGAAGTAGGACTACCCTCGCTTGGCGAGGCTCTCCACGACGGCAGTGATCCGGCGCTGCGTCTCGGGCGAGAACCAGGCGTCGAGGAACGCTTCGTCGTCCCGCGCCGTCGTGAGCCCTTCGTGGAGCGCGGGCCGAAGCTGCTCCTTCAGACGACGCGTCGCGCGGCCCGTCGATTGTGTAAAGGTCTGAGCCACCGACTCGGCCAGAGACGTGAGTTCGGACGCCGGGACGACCTGGTCGAGAAGGCCGACGGCGAGTGCATCCTGGGGAGCGTAGAGGCTCCCGGTGAGTACGATCTCGTTTCGTCGCGCTCCCGGCGGAAGCGACACGTCTACGATCTCCGCCACGATCGAGGGGACGGGAAGACCGATCGCGGACTCCTTCAGCCCGAGTACGTAGGACGTCCCCTTGGGTGTGGCATCCGCTCCGATCCGGACGTCGCACGCCAATGCCAGCACGGTGCCCCCTGCAACCGCATGCCCATTCACGACCGCTATCGTCGGTCGGGGCAACGTCGCGATCCGACGGAAGACGTGATCGAACTGCCGCACGAACGCCTCCATCTCCTCCCGATCGAATTGGAGGAGAGTCGTGAGATCGAGTCCGGCGGAGAACGCCGCTCCCTGCCCCGTGAGGAGAACCGGGCGGGATGCCCGATCGAGTTCGAAGCCAGGAGGGTCGCCCAGCGCAGACAAGGTGCCGAGTGTTTCGTCCATCGCGGTGAGGAAGTCGGGTCCGACCGCGTTCGCTCGCCCGAGTTCGAGATGAACCCAGTCCCACTTCTCATGGCATTCGATCCGAATCTCACCCATCGCGTTCGAGTCTCCTTTGGCTTGCTCGTCGCCGAGCGATGTCCTTACCTTAGTGCTTCGCAGTCGTCCTGGGATCAGAAGGAGCTTCTGGATGGAACATCACGTGCTCAGACTCTGGTACCGCCCCGCACCGGGTGCGACCCCGATCGAAGTCCAGAGCCTCGATCTCGTCGCCGGTCAAGGCGTCGACCTCGACCATACGAGAGGGTCGATGCGGCATGTCACCATCGTCTTCGAAGACGACTGGCGACGAGCCGCCGAGGAAGCGGGGGACGCAGACCTCGACCCCGTGGGTCGACGAGCGAACGTCCTCCTGTCGGGAGGCGGGGGTCAAGGCTGGATCAAACAGTGGGTCCGGCTCGGACCGTCGCTCTTCGAGGTCAAAGGCGTGACCGCCCCCTGCGGCGTGATGGACGAGTTCCACCAGGGTCTCAAGGACGCACTCGAGCCAGAGGCGCGCGCCGGAGTCTGGGGACGTCTCCACGCAAGCGGCACGCTTCGGGTGGGAGACGTCTGGAACGCGACGGAGGAACGTCCGGCGCCCCAGAGCCGCCCATCCTGAAGCCGGGCATCGACGCTCAGTTCAGTACCTGCACTTCGCCCGTCAGGACCCGGCCTTCCGCGGTTTGCCCGCGGAGGAAGTACCGGCCTGGCGCGACCCTCCGTCCCGTCCCGTCGAGACCATCCCAGTCCACGTAGGGGAGACCCAACGGCTGGGACGGGCCATCGAGCGAACGCACGAGTCGACCGGCAGGTGACACCACGTCGAGTCGAGCGAGCCGCGACTTGCCTCGCAGCAAGATCCGGGCACCGGTGTCGGACCGCATCGGGTTCGGCAGGGCGAGCAGCGCCGGGAGTGCGCGACCGTTCTCGCTCGGTCCCGAGGACGCGGTGAGACCGTTGTAGAAGACGAAGAGGAGATCCGAGTTCTCGTCGACGACCGAGATGTCCATGTCTCCATCGCCGTCGAGATCGCTCGCCCATGGATACGACCCGGTCAACTGCACGAGCAGGTTCTCGTGCCAGGTGAACGAACCGGTCCCGTCATTCAAGAAGACCTGGGCGTTCGCACCGGAGAAGTTCGAGGTGATCGCATCGATCGTCCCGTTGCCGTCGAGGTCCGCGAGGTGGACGCCGAGCGGAAATGCGGAGGTGGCAACAGAGGTCGCGGTGAAGGCGCCCGTACCGTCGTTGAGCAGAACACCCATCCGGTTGCCGAACGAGTCGGCCATGACGAGGTCGACATCTCCATCCCCGTCGAGATCGTTCGCATCCGTGTCCCACGGACCATTGCCAGCCGGGTAGTGACCACGGATCGAGAAGCTGCCGCCGGTACCGTCGTTGAGCAGGATCGTGACGAGATCGGCCTCGCGGCATCCGACAGCGATGTCAGGGTGACCGTCTCCATCGTAGTCCTCGACTTCGACGGTGAACGAGCCATCTGCGATCCCGGTGTAGGGGAAGCCCGGGAAGAACGTGCCGCTCCCACGGTTGTAGAACACCCACACTTCTCCCTGCCCGGCCGCAGGGACGTGCGATGTCGCAACGAGATCGATGTCGAGGTCTCCGTCCAAGTCCGCGCCGTGGACTTGTCGGCAGTCATCGGAATCGGTCGGATAGAAACCGGCCGGCGAGAAGGTACCGTCTCCGTTGTTCATGAGGACGGTCATCGTGCTGCCCTGGATGTCCGCCGTCGCCAAGTCCTGCCAACCGTCGTTGTCGAAGTCGTCCCCGTAGATCGAACTCGGCTTCTGCCCGACGCCGTAGTCCGTCCGCGCGTCGAACTCTCCGATGCCGCTGTCGTTGAGGAAGACGGAGACGTCGCTCGTGCCCTCGTTCGGGACGCAGATGTCGGGCCTTCCGTCCTCGTCGACGTCGCCGCCGTAGATGAAGTACGGGATGATCGAGGCGTCGAACACCGAGAACTCGGAGAAGTCGATCCCGCCGAACCCCGAGGCGACCGTGAAGGAGAAGTAGTACCCACCCGTGAGTTTCGTTCCGGAAGTCATCCCCTCGATGTCCCGGTGGAGATGGACCCTCACCTTCTCGCCGGGTAGGAACGTGGCGCCGGGCTGGAAGCTCAGGGTGTTGCCGGTGACGGTCACGGTTCCAGGCTCGATTCCGGACATCACACCCGCGACTCGGATCGACGTGCTCGGAACCACGATGTCCTCATCGAACACGATGTCGATCGACGGAATCGAGGGCGAGACTCCGAGTTCGTACTGACTCGGATTCGTCGACACGACCTCGAGCGCGGCCGCCGGCGTCAGGGCTGTCGCGAGGCAGGTGAGCGCAGCGAGTGTGGATCGCGTCCATAGGGTAGGAAACATCGGGCTCCTCCTGGATCGGGTGAGAGCTGAAGCTAGGGCAAGGAACCTGGTCACCGGCAGGACGCGATCGTACCACGAGTCGGGGCTGGAGCCACGAACGAACGGCGCCCCCTGCTGGGGCGTCTTCCCCCGCCTCGCTGGGAGGCTGGACTACGCGACGCCGCGGCGCTGTCCGGGATTGGACCGGCGCTGCGCCCCGGCTCTCGATCGACCCGCACCCGCGCCCTCGCGACCGTCGCCCACGCGGAAGCTGTCGACGAGCGCTTGGAGCTGCTCCGCCCGCTGGGAGAGCTGAGCTGCTGCCATCGACGCCTGCCGTGCACCCTCGGACGACTCTTCGGTGGCGGCCCGGACGGTTTCGGCATTCCGACTGACCTGAACGCTGGCCACGGACTGCTGCTGGGCTGCGGCAGCGATCGCGGAGACCATTTCCGTGACGTGCTGCGCACTGCCCACGATCTGCCCGAGGCTGTTTTCGGCCTGCGCCGCGGCCGACGTACCACTCTCGATCTCGACACGGCTCTCGCCCATCTTCTTGACGGCGGCCGCGGTCCCCTCCTGGATCTCGACGATCGAGCCGCGGATCTCCTGGGTCGCCTTCGTCGTGCGGTCCGCGAGAGAACGCACTTCGTCCGCCACGACGGCGAACCCTCGGCCGTGCTCGCCGGCCCGAGCCGCTTCGATCGCGGCGTTGAGTGCGAGGAGATTCGTCTGGTCGGCGATGTCGTTGATGACTTCGATGATCTTTCCGATCGCCTCGCCCTTGCGTCCGAGGTCCGCGACGGCGTCCGAACCCGCGCCCACCGACTCCGAGATCGCGAGCATCCGCTCGATCGTCTCGCTCACGACGACCCCACCTTGCTCTGCGCTGGCTCGCGACTCCGTGGCCGACTGGGACGCAAGTCCGCTCCGCTCCGCCACCTCGTTCGCCGATACCGCGACCTCTTCCATGGCCGACGAGATCTCCAGCACCTGTTGGCGCTGGGTCTCGAGTCCCGCCGCCATTTCCTCACTCGAGGCGGCGATCTCGGTCGCCGCGGACGCGACGTCTCGACTCACGCCCGCGAGTTCCAGGATCATCCGCTCCATCCGTTCGACGAACTTGTTGAAGCGGAGACTCAACTGCCCCACCTCGTCGTCCGCGGTCACCTCGAGCCGCTTCGAGAGATCGGCCTCACCCTCCGCGATGTCGCCGAGACGATCGATGAGTGTCGCCATCGGACGCGAGAAGACGGTCCGCAATGCGAGGAAGAACCCCGCGAGGGCGATCACGAGCAACACTGCGGCCACGACACTTCCCTGAGAGAGGTACCGCGTTACCGCGTGATCGACCGGGGTGAGGGGCAATGTCACGTGGTAGGCCCCGTGAACGTCGCCGACCTTCCACGACGTGCCCGCGGTCGAGCCGTCGTGGCAGTCGACACAGGCCTCACCGAGCCGCACCGCTCGCATGTAGTGGACGGCGTTGGCTTCGGAATCGACCCGAGAGAGAGTGCCCACGCCTCCACTCTCGATCTGTTCCTCGAGGTCGGCGAGCATCTCGGCGCTGAAGCTTCCCTTCTCGGGCTCGTTCTCGCTGCCTTCCGCATGGAAGGCGGGAACGCCGAACTCCAGGTGTTCTTCTTTCGCGGCCCGTTCGGCGATCTGCCACTGATGGAGCGCTTCGAACGAGTCCTCTCCGTTCTCGAGCGCTACGGCGACTCCCTGATCGGCAAACATCGTGAAGGCTGCTGCCTTCTCGATCAAACTCTCCTCCGCCGTCGAACGGATCGCGCGCGAGAAGGAATAGAAGTTGGCGCCCAGAACGGCAGTAGCGGTGATGACCGTCAGCGCCAGGATGCGGACGGTCAAGCTCGTGGATCGAAGGCGACCCATCATCGTTGCCCCCAAGTCAAAGAGGCTGGTGTCACGCGGCTCTTCGCGAGGTCCCCAGCGGCCTAGGGCGTCCCGCGATCAGGCAGCTCTCCGTCTGATCGCCGGGCGCGTGGTTCCCGGACGTGGATGGGCAGTTGCCTGCCCTCCCGTCCCCGACATGCGACTATCTACCTTGAATGAGCCCACGAGCACCTGAAGCTGCTCGGCCTTCTCCGAGAGTTGAGCCGCAGCAATCGCCGCCTGACGAGCGCCTTCGTTCGTCTCACGGGTCGCCGCACTGACCGTCTCGGAGTTCTGACTGACTTGCTCGCTCGCACGCGACTGCTGGTTCGCTGCCGCGGCGATCGCCTGTACCATTTCGGTCACGCTGATCGCGCTCGAGACGATTCCGCGCAGACTATCTTCGGCCCGCGCCGCGCTCTCCGTCCCCTTGGCGATCTGACTGCGACTCTGTTCCATCCGAACGACCGCGTCGCTCGTCCCCTTCTGGATTTCGGTAATCGAGGTCTCGATCTCCTGCGTTGCTTTCGTTGTTCGATCCGCGAGGGACCGGACCTCATCCGCCACTACGGCGAAGCCTCGACCGTGCTCTCCAGCCCGCGCCGCTTCGATCGCGGCGTTGAGCGCGAGTAGATTCGTCTGGTCGGCAATGTCGTTGATCACTTCGATGATCTTGCCGATCTCCTCCCCGCGCTTTCCGAGCTCGCTCACCGCCTGTGAACTCGCACCGACCGAGTCGCTGATGGCATGCATCTCCTGAATGGTCTCGGCGACAACGGCACCGCCCTCTTCCGCGCTCCTGCGAGACTGCGTCGCAGACTCCGTAGCCAGTCCTCCTCGCTCGGCCACTTCGTGCGCGGCAGTCGCTACCTGCTCCATCGCTTCGGTGATCTCGTAGACCCTTTGATTCTGGAGGTCGAGCCCCGTCGCCATCTCCTCGGCGGAGGCCGCGATCTCGGTCGCCGCCGAGGCAACCTCGTGACTCACACCTCCGAGTTCGACGACCATGTCGTGAATCCGGCCGACGAACCGGTTGAACCACGTTCCGAGCTGTCCAAGCTCATCCGTTCCGTTTACCGGAATCCGCCGCGTGAGATCGCCCTCTCCCTGTGCGATGTCCTGGAGCCTGAGCACCAGAGCCATCACCGGACGAGTGAAGACAGCCCGAAGTGCGAAGAAGAATCCGGCGAGACAGAGCGCAACGAGGGGGAGTGTCCAGGCCAGCCCTGTCCGCATGAAGCCGGCAACTGCGGCATCGACCGGCTCGAGTGGCATGAGGACGTGATAGGCCCCATGCATGTCGCCGACTTTCCAGCCCTCCATGGTGATTCCGAGGATGTCCTTGCCATCTCCATCCTTGTCCCAGCGATTGCCTCGGTCACCGTGGCACATCAAGCAATCTTCCCCGAGACGAATTGCGCGCATGTAGTGCAGGACGTTGGCGTCCTTGTCGATTGCGTAGATCGTCTCGCTCTCGCCGGACTTGGTCTGGGACGTGAGGTCGCGGAGCAACGACTCCGAGAACGATCCCTTCTCCGGCTCGTTGTCCTTGTTTCGTGCGTCGAAGGCCGAGATTCGGAAGTTGATGTTCTCCCGCTCCGCCGCGCTCTGGGCCGACTTCCATCCGGCCACGACCGGGATGACGTCGAAGAACGCGGAATCCTTGACCTTGTTCTGGGCCTTCGCCTCTTCCAATTGAGCACTCAGCGCGGGAATGTCGAACGACTGGCGCGTGTGCATGGAAGCGACGTGATTCTTCGCTTCGTCGGCAACCGCAGTGAAGGCGGCCGCCTTCTCCACCATCGCATCGACGGAAGTGGTACGGATTGCCTTGTTGAACACAACATAGTTGGCGACCACCACGATGGCGATCGCTAGACCCGTCAGGAATAGGATCCGCGAGGTCAGACTGAGGGACTGAAGCCTATTGAACACGGACGAGCCTCCTAGGCCGCCGGCGGCCGAACGTTCACACAAACCGTTCGAATGCGTTCTGAGGCGTCCCGAACCGGAGTGGAAACTGGGAAGGTGACGTCACACCCGGGTACTGCCCATATCGAGGGGATCGGGACGAGGCCCGGCGATCTTTAGGGGATAGGCGACTGTGCGTGAGTAGGAACCCCCGTGCCATGACGGGTACCCCTCACGCCCGATCAGGATGATGCGGGCGCAGCCTCAATCGCCGATGATCTTGACCAGCACACGCTTACGTCGACGGCCATCGAACTCACCGTAGAAGATCTGCTCCCACGGGCCGAAGTCCAACCGGCCCTCTGTGATGGCGACGACCACCTCCCGGCCCATGATCTGGCGCTTATGATGAGCATCGCCGTTGTCTTCACCGGTTCGGTTGTGGTCGTAGCGGTCGATCGGCGCGTGTGGGGCGAGTTCCTCGAGCCACCGCTTGTAGTCCCGATGGAGGCCGGATTCATCGTCGTTGATGAAGACCGACGCGGTGATGTGCATCGCATTGACGAGACAGAGCCCTTCCTGCACGCCGCTCGCACGCACCTCGGACTCGACCTGCTGGGTGATGTTGACGAAGTCCATCCGGTTCGGCGTTTCGAACCAGAGTTCCTTGCGGTGCGATCTCATCTCGAAGCCTCCCGAATCCGCATCGATGGGGCCGTCGTCGGCCGCGAGCAATTCACGGAGTAGCGTACGTCAGGGAGTAGCGTATGTCAGGGAGTACCGTAGGTCACGGAGTACCCCGAGCGAATCCGCTTCACGCTGGCGTCGACCTCCTCCGGGGAAAGATCTGGACGCCACTTCGCGAGCCCCTCGGCGTGGCGCTGGGCGGCCTCTTCGCGGTTTCGGTGCGGCGCTTCCCAGCGACCGTAGACCTGAACTGCGCGGTCCCCCAGTGGAACGGCCGGATCGCCGAGCGAAACCTGGAACACTTGGATCGAGCGTCCGTCCGGACCCTCCACGTCCAACTTGCCGCCACGAAGGGTACCGATCGGCGAGTTCCCTTCGGATGGGAACAGGTCGAGCGCGAGCCGAACCTCACCGGGAATCTCGACCCACACGGAGCGGCCGCCGCCCAGTTGGATGATCCGCCCGACATAGTGTTCGTCGTCGAGAACGATCGGGCTCTCATGGAACGACCAATGCCCGAGAACGTCCCGAACGCCGTCGGTGAGTTCGATCGGGCCCGGGCTCCCGGGAAGATGGCGAGGGACCGCGTTGAGGAGAATCGAGTCGTCCCCATCCGCGGGCAGGTCGAACGAGACCGCCCGCCAGTCCGAAAGGTCGTGTTCATCCTCGAACAAGAGCCCGGTCGGTCCCTCCACGCGCACCGAGAGTATCGTCTTGTCCTCTCGCGCCTGCATCGTGGCCCGCACCCGCATCGGTTGCTCTTCGGATCGGTAGACGAAGCCGAGGCTTCCGGCTCGGCCAACGGTGCCGCTCCCGAGAGAGCTCGACGCCCCGCCGGGGTCCACCTTCATGAGTTCGACGCCGAGTTCTGCGTCTTCTGCACCGCTCGGCCCGGCAATCGTCTTCGCATCCGAGGCCAAGGACGTGGAAGTCGCGAGGACGACCACGAGCGCCAACCCCGCGTGAGAGAACCGCGCACATACGGACCTTCCGAATGAAGAGAGTCTTCCTTCTCTACTCCACCTCACAGCTATCTCCTTTCGAGTCGCACGTAGCCTTGGGCACCGGGCAGGGTGCCGAATCCCGGCAAGTACCCCTCTTCCACGGCAGCGAGATCCAGGTCCGGGCGGTCGACGACACCAACCGCCTGGCTGAGCCTGTCCTCGCGCACGAGCACCACGGCCAAGACGAGGGACGCAACTGCCAACACGGCTCCCGCCACCCAAGGCAGCTTCCGAGCGCCCGCGTGCGGTTGGGCACGCAGCCTTTCCGCATGTGCGAGCAGCGCCGTCTCCGTCCGATCGACCCACTCCGGAGACGGCTGCTCCCCGGCCAGGCGGTCGGCGAGGCGGTCGGCCGCACGGTCAGCTAGGCGGTCAGCCACACGGCCGGCGAAACCGTCAGCCGCGCGGTCGAGCTCGCCTCCTCTCCCCGCCGCCCAAGAAAGCTCGTCCCGCGCGTCGGGATGGTCATCACCTCGATCTCTCATCTCTTGCCTCTCTCTGCCTCGGAGGGCAGCCGCTCCTCCACCTGGTCGAACGCCGCCCTGAGCTTCTCGCGGAGTCGATGGACGTGACTCTTCACCGTTCCCTCCGGCAACGCCATCGCTCCCGCGACGTCGCCCAGGGACCACCCTTCGACGAATCGAAGATGGAAAACCTGCTGCTCGACCGGACGCAGCTGCTCGATCGCGTCTCGCAGTCGCCCCAGCTCTTCGTCCCACTGCAGGAGCTCATCCGGCGCCGGTCGCATCGCGAAGGATGGGGCTCGAGCAGAGTGGCGCGCGCCGGAGGAATCCGAACCGCGGAATGAAATCGTGCTCCGGCCTCGGTCCGAAGAGCCGACGGTTTCGTCGTCCAGTTGGATCCAACGTGCAACGTCTCGCCGGTTCTCTCGGACCACGTTTCGCGCGATCCCGAGGAGGTATGCCGGAAGACTCGCGGACGTCCCTCGAAACTGCGGAGCCGTGTCGACCAAACGGAAGAAGGCGCGCGCCGTGAGTTCTTCCGCCTCGTCACGAGAACGGCACACGCTTCGGATGAAACGGAAGACCATCCCGTGGTGGGCGCGGAACAGCGCGCGAATGGACTCTGGGTCGCGGGAACGGATCCCATCCGCGAGATCTTCGATGCGTCGCGCCACGGCATCTCCTTCTCGAGAAGGAAGGGCACGGGGACGGCGGAAGGTTGCGGGCGAAGAGGAACAGCGGGCAAAAAACAGCGACGTCAGAAGATGTGGTAGAAGCTGCCTGATTGTCAGCCGGGCCACATCCTCTGACGCGCACTACGGGTTCGGCTCGCGCCGAAAACTGTGTCGCGGGATCTAGAAGATCACGCTGTCGATGAGGAACATATAGTAATTCGGTTTGCCTTCAAAGGGGAGGACGGTAACTGACGCGTCTGCAGCCTTTTGCAGTTCTGCCTGTACGGTCGCCTGGTCCGTGATCCCAGCAGTGCCGTTCACGACGGCGATCGCGTGTTCGGTAAGCGCATCGATCGCCACCATGCCGACGGAGACGGGCCACGCGCCCATCCGACCCGAATTCCCTGCCGCGTCGACCTTGGCGTGGATCGCCTCACGGATCTTCCCCATGTCTCCGGCGTCCTCGTCCGAGATCGCAATTCCGAGCGCTCCCGGATAGCCGTGAGTGGGAGACGGGCAGCACTGCTCCGGCATGATCGCGTGGTTGTCGACCGTGGACCGGATGAGCGGCTCCTGCATCCCGCAGTTCGTGGAGAAGAACGCGGTGTCGTTGCCATACTTCTCGATCTCGCGCGGCACGTCTTCCAGGATGAACTTCTGCGCACCCGGAAGACCCTGATCCCCGGTCGGGTCCGGTGCGTTCGCGAAGACGAACTGCATTCCGAGCTTCGTGCACTCGTCTTCCATGATCTTGGCCCGACGCGAGATCATCTCCTGGCTCATGTGGCGAGGAAACGAGTAGTGCACGAACGTCTTCGCGCCCATGTCGTGGGCGAGGCGGACGATCGTCTCCCCACGCTTGAGCTGGTCCGGCATGATGCAGAGGTCCGCGTACTCCGCGATCTGATGCGGATCTTCGTGCGGCTCGTAGACGAGGAACTTCACGTCCGGCCGGAACTCGCGCACGCGCTTGATCGCGGCCATGGTTCCCGGAACGCCCTGCGCGACGACGATCGCCTTGACGTTCTTGTCACCCGCGAGGTTCAGGATCTGCGAGATCATCGCCTCCTGCTCCGTCATGAAGTTGTCCGGGTAGGTGACGTGACGGATCTGCTTGCTGCCGTATCGGCGGATCACCGCCTCGGCGCCGCGGTACTCGTCTTCTCCCTGGGAGACCGTGCCCGTCATGATGCCGACCTTGAAGCCGAGATCCTTGCCTGACGTACCGAAGTCCGCGGCGGACGTGCCTTCGGCACCCCCGGCCGCTCCGCCGGAGTCACTGTCCCCCGAACCCGAACAGGCGGTGAGGGAAACGGCAACGACCGCAGCGAGAGCGGCCGCCTTCAGCGCGCTTACCAGGGACGCGCCGGACCGACCCGTCGATCTCCCGACTCCGTGTGTGAACGGCTTCATCTTCTTCCTCCGTTGGCGATGGGATCTGGCCCCGCTATCGGCCCAGATCCTACACCGATCGGAGCACTGACGTCGCGCGGGACTCTCGGCGGAGCCCGGGCAGGCGAGAGAGCGCTGGCGGGAACCATGCGTCGGTCGCGTCGCACTGCGCCGATGCGGGCGGTCCTGGAGCCTCGACTAGCCTCGGCGCGACTTCCAGGCGTGCAGAGCGAGCGTCACCCCGATGACGGCGTAGGCCACGAACTCGCGGAAGTACTCGCCGATCTGGACCGCGCCGAACACCGCTTGTCCCGCGAGCGGAGCGACCACGAAGAGTGTGTGGAAGAGCAAGGTCCCGAGGATGGCGTGCCAGATCGTGGCGTGGGTCACGGTCGCGCCGCCCACGAGGATGGCCGCGATCGCGTACGGGCCCACCTGCTCGTGGCTGGAGTAGGTGTTCATCGTCCCCATTCCGGTGGACGTGAGCCAGAGGATCTGGCCGATCCCGCCCAGCACCGTCGAGATGAGGATCGCGCGCATCCGGACCCGGTCGACGCCGATCCCCGAGATTTCGGCGACGTGCATGTCTTGCCCGACCGTACGGAGCTGCTGGCCGGACCGTGTGCGGAGATACCAACGGAGGCCGAGACAGAGGAGCGCGATGAGAAGGAAGGTCGCAAGCGGGAATTGGATCCGTCCTCCGAGGAAAGAGATGCGAAGCAGGTGGTCGAGCTTTCCCGCCGTACCGGCCAAGTCGATCGTGTTTGCGAGGCCGATACCGTCGTCGAGAAGGATCTTCTGGTTGTGGAGCGGGATGACGGGTCCCGTGAGGAGGAGGAAGATCATCTGGTACACGCCGTTCGCAAAGAAGGCGAGGATCATGCCGGTGATCATCTCCTTCCCCTTCGCACGGTTGAGCAGCCTCCCGGTGAGTCCACCGAAGACGAGGCTGAGCGGGATGGAGAAGAGCATGGCCGCTCCGAGCGCACCGAGGCCGCTCCACCCTGCGTTCTCGACCAGGATCAACCCGACCTGACCGCACATCGCACCGATCACGATCCCGAAGTTGAGCCCCATTCCAGCCACGACCGGGACGATGAGCGAGAGGACGAGGAAGAGGTTCCGTCCGAGACGGGTGACGATGTCGCCCGCGAGGATCTCGAGTGCGATTGCGTCGCGCGCGGCCACGATGCCTGCGATACAGAGCGCTGCGAACAGAAGCGGGACCAGGTTCTGCCCGAGAAGTCCACGTGCCGATGGTGCGCGTCGCACGATCAGGACTCCTTCCGGGTGAGTGCGTACAGGATGATCCCGTTCGAGATGATGAGCCGGGCGATCTCGGGAACGTTGGCGAGAGCCTTCGCACCGCCGTGCTGGGCGATGAGGTCGTTGACCAGAGGCAGCGAGGTCGTGAGCACGCTCTGGAAGAGGAACGTTCCGATCAGGACGTGCGAGATCTTCGCGTTCCGAACCGACGCCCCACCGATGAGGAGCGCCGCCACGGTGGGAAAGGCCATGAGGAGCGGCGCCTTGTAGAGCTGGACGAAACCGTAGGACTGACTGAAGACGACGATCCCGATCGCGGCGAGCGCCGTGGAGAGGACGACTCCGAGCGAACGCATGCTCCGGACATCGATACCGCTGGCGGCGGCGAAGCGCGGGTTCGCTCCCGCAGCAGCGAGGGCGGCACCGATCCGCGTCCGGAAGAAGAGCCAGAGCACTGCACAGGCGAGGACCCAGAGCACGAGCACACCGGTTGGGAAGAACCCGTTCCCGAACGTGAAGGAGCCGAAGCGGTCGAGTAGATGCTGGAAGTAGCCATCCAAGACCAAGGTGTTCCTCAGCCCCACTCCACCGAGCGGCCAGATCAGCTCCGGGTTCTTGGCCGGGAAGAGCAACCAGAGGATCGACGCACCGGCTACGGAGCCGAAGCCCACGTAGATCCCGACCATCATCTCCTGTCCCTTCACCGCCTCGAGGAGCCGCGAGTAGAGCCAACCGGCGATCATTCCGAGCAGCGCGCCCAACACCATGGCCGACACGAGAAGACCGAACTGGAGCCCCATCCCGTAGGCCTGCCCGAGTTCGAGTGGCATGGTCCTGCCGGCGAGGTCCATCACGGTGACCATCCCGATCAGGCCGCAGACCATTCCGAGCGGTAGGCCGAAGTTGAGCCCGACGCCGGCACGCACCGCCGGCACGAGAGCGAGCACGAGGATTCCGTTCATCCCGGTGCGGACGAGACAGTCCGAAATGAGGATGGTCATGTCGAGAGAGCTAGCGGTTGCGCTCAGCACCCAGAGCCCGAGGAGGAACGCTGCGAGGACGGTACGCGTGAGGCCGAGCCGCTTGAGGAGTGCGAGTGCGTTCACGAACCCTCCCCGGGATCGCGGCGACCAACCGCGTCGCCATCGAGCCTTGCCGACACGGAATCTTGCGGCACGGCGTCGCCACCTCGCCCCGCGGCCGTTCCGCCCGCGAAGAGCAGCCCGAACTCGACATCGGGAGCATCCGGCGGAAGGATGCCCTGGATCCGACCCTCGCTCACGACCGCGATCCGGTCAGAGACCTGACGGAGTTCGGCCAGCTCACTCGACGTGAGCACGATCGTGGTGCCACGCTCGCGGTTCACTTGGACCAAGAGCTGAAGCACACGATCCTTCGCGCCGACATCGACTCCACGCGTCGGTTCGGAGACGAAGAGAAGCGATGGTTCGAGTGTGAACGCGCGGGCGAGACACACCTTTTGCTGGTTCCCGCCGGAGAGCCTGCGAACGGCCTGGGTCGGCCCCTGACAACGGATGTCGAACTCCTCGATCATCCGCTCTGCATGAGCCCGGATGGCGGACTTGTCCAGGAGAGCGAACGGTCCGCTTCCTTTGAGAAACCTGCCCTGCACGTGTGCGGCCGTCCCGGCGATGTTCGTCTCGATCGATTCGTCGAGAAGAAGCCCCACCTGTCTCCGGTCTTCGCTCACGAACGCGACGCTTCGTTTCAGCACGCCGAGTGTGTCGCCGAGCGGAAGCGGCGAACCGCTCGTCTCCACCGTTCCTGTCGCCGGAAAGAGACCGAGCACTCCGTTCGCGATCCCGAGCTTTCCCTGACCTGCCAGACCCGCGACGCCGAGGATTTCTCCTTCCTGAACGTCGAGGTCCACCCCGCGCACCTCCTCCCCGGGCATCTCGACCACGAGGTTCTGGAGGTGGAGCGCGACGCCGGGAGTCCGACCCTCGGGCCGAGGGGGAAGATTCCGTTCGGGAAGGGCACGCCCGATCATGAGCTCTGCGATCTTCTCGACCGTCGCATCCGCGCGATCCACGCGACCCGCCACCGCTCCGTCACGGAGCACGGTGATCCGGTCCGCCACCGCGAGCACCTCGTCGAGCCGGTGCGTGATGAACAGGATCGCGATACCTTGCCCAGCGAGAGCCTTCATCGTGGCGAGCAGTTCTTCCGCTTCGCTCTCGGTGAGCACCGCCGTCGGCTCGTCGAAGACGAGAAGCCGAGCGTTCTCCTTGTCGACTTCGCGCGCGATCTCCACGAACTGCATGTGTCCGACCGGAAGGCCGGCGACCGGACGCCATTCGTCGAGGGACATTCCGATCCGGTCGAGCGCTGCGCGCGACTCTTGCTTCATCCGCTTGAGGTCGAGGGACTCGAGTCCCCGTCCCCATGGACCGAGCACTCGACTCGCTACGTTCGGCTTGGATGGTTCGCGTGCGAGCTTGATGTTCTCGGCCACGGTGAAGCCGGGAAGGAGCATGAACTCTTGGTGCACCATGCCGACGCCGTGGGCCATTGCATCGGAAGGCGTCGCCGGAACGACCGGAGTGCCGCCTAGTTCGATCGTGCCCTCGAACCCGCCCGTCTCGTGGATCACCGGCATCCCGAAGAGGATGTTCATGAGCGTCGACTTGCCGGCGCCGTTCTCCCCCACGAGAGCATGGATCTCCCCCGCGCGAACCTCGAGGTCCACGCCTTGGAGCACCACGTTCCCGTAGTAGGACTTTCTGATGCCACGCAAGACGAGTGCGGGATTGGACATGGGACGGAAGTATCCCCGCAGCCGACGTCGGGGTCCAGACAAGGATTGCAGCGCGCTACGGCTTCGCGAGCGTCTCCATTCGGCCGAGTCGCTCGGCTTCGTTCTGCTTCATCCAGGGATCCTGCGAGAGCAGGTCGTACGCCTTCTGGAAATGGGTCGCGGCTTCGGTCTTCTGTCCGGTCGCGAGCAGGCACTCGCCGAGTTCTTCTTCGACGTAACCGTCGTCCTCGCCCGCGGCTTCGAGTTCGGAAGCGACTTCGTGCAGCACCATGAGAGCTTCCGGACACCGCTCCAGAGACCGGAGCGCGCGCGCCACGGTGTACTTCGCGATCCGGATCTGCTTCGGCCCGCTGTTCTCTTGACGCCAGGCCAGTCCCTTCTGGAACACCGCGAGGGCGTCTTCGAAGCGGCCTTGATCGTGTAGGGTCCATCCGTAGTTGTTGTAGAGCGGCCCGAGCCAACTCCGGGCCTCGGGATCGAGACTCGACTCCGCCATCTCGACGCCTCGTTCGAACCAGACGCGAGCCGCGTCACCGGACTCGACAATCGCCATCATGTGCGCCGCGTCGATCGCCAGGTATTCGAGCTTCTCGGAGACCGCGATCTCGAACGCATCCGCGAAGGGGCCTCTCGCCGCCTCGGGCTTTCCGGACGAGTTCCATACGCGCCCGCGTTCGAGCCGAAGCCGCACCTCGACTTCGGACGCGGTCGTCGACACAGACGAGATCCCTGGGACGAGCTTCGTCTCGACCTCGTCCAGAATGGCGTGCGCCGCCTCGAACTTCCGCTGGAGACCGAGTGTGCGGGCGACTTGCGTCTCGAGAGCCAGCGCGCGCGCGATGTCTCCCTTCGACTCGGCACGCGCGGCTTCCTTGCGGAAGTTCTGTTCACTGGCGGCGATGTCCGACCAGTTCCAGAGCGACGAGATCGAAGGAACGGAATCCGGATTCAAGACGGTCTCCTTTGCGTGCGCGATCGACGCGCTCCAGGGTAGGAAAGGGACCCAGCCGAACAAGAAGCCGCAGGCGACGAGGCAGGCACAAACCGCCCACAAACCACTACTACATATGGACTTACAGCTTGAATAAGGGTACTCGAGCCAAGCCCTACGTCTCCCGCCGGTCTGAAGATGGCCGTTCACACGATTCCTCTGGACGCCCCTGCTCCGGTACGACACGACCGTCACGAAAACCGTGACGGGTCACTCGTTCCAAGGTAGCACATACGCACGCGTCTCAACGCACGGTCAGGACGACCTTCCCGACGTTCTCGCGCCGCTCCAGGATCTCATGCGCCTCTGCAACCCGAGCCATCGGGAGCTCACGGTAGACGACGGGGCGAATCCGTCCAGCTTCGATCTCGGGCCAAACCCGCTCCCGTAAGCCTCGGATGATCCGGGCCTTGATATCGAGTGGGCGGCCGCGAAGCGTGCTCCCGATCAGCCGGAGTCCACGGACGAGAAGGCTCCGTAGATCGACCTCGCACTTGGGCCCTCCGAGCGTCGCGATCACGACCCACCGTCCACCGCGGGCGAGTCGACCGAACTGGTCTCCGAGATCGGCACCGCCGACACAATCGAGGACGACGTCCACCCCACCGCACTCCTCGACGGCCCGGTCGAACGCCGCTCCAACGTCGTCCTTCGTTCGGTCGAGGATCCAGTCGGCGCCGAGATCCCGAATGGCGTCTGCCTTCGCCCGGCTGCCGACGGTGGTGATGACGTGCGCACCGGCGAAGCGTCCAAGTTGCGTGGCCGCAATCCCGACCCCACTCGCTCCGGCGTGGACGAAGAGCGTCTCGCCCTCTGCGAGTTCCGCCTCCAGGAAGAGGTTGAGATAGGCGGTCGCGAACACCTCCGGAAGCGAGGCCGCCTCGGCGAGAGACAACCCGCCCGGAACGGGGAGGAGCAGGTCCTCGTGAACCGACACCCGCTCTGCGTAGCCGCCCCCGGCGAGCAGAGCGCAGACGGGGTCTCCCACCTGCCAACGGGATCCGGGTCCGACCTCCGCAACGCGACCGGACATCTCGAGCCCCATGTAGGGCGGCGCCCCGGGAGGCGGCGGGTACTTGCCGCGTCGCTGGAGTAGATCCGCTCGGTTGACCGCCGTCGCATGGATGTCGACGAGCACCTCCCCGTCTCCTCGGACCGGGTCCGGCACCTCCTCCCAACCGAGTTCGTGGCCCGTTCCGACCGTAACTGCACGCATTCACCTTCTCCCTTCGCGACCTAGAGGTGTTTCCGCAGCCTGCGAGTGCTCTCCTCGATTGACTCGTGCCCCGAGCGGGCCGCACTGTTCCCCTTTTCGCTCGGTCTGCTAGGAGGCTTCGATGAACGTCTGCGTTCGGCTCTCAACGCACAGCGGCGGCCTGGTCGCTCGGCTCCGCTCCCTGTCACTCGGCACTCGCGACGCGAGGCCGCTCCTCTCGCGTCTGCGTCTTTCGGGACCGGCTGTCGGAACGGCCCTGGCCTGTACGGTCGCACTCGCGACTGCTGGCTCACTCGTCGGCTCCGCGTTCGCTCAGGACGGTGCGAAGCCTACTCCACAGCCGCGCGAGTCCAAGACCCGGATCGCCGTCCCGCTGGAGAAGGTGCGCGTAGACGACGGAGACACCGTCGTGATCGTTTGGGGTGAGGGAGACGAGGAGATCATCCGGGTGCTCGGGATCGACACTCCGGAGACGCAGCACGTCGAGCATCGGATCCCCTACGATCAGCCGTTCGGCCGGGAAGCAGCTGGCTTCGCGAAGGGCGCGTTCGCCCTGGCCACGAGCTGCGAAATCCTTCGCGCCGACATGATGGACCCGTACGGCCGGACGCTCGGCTACCTCTACCTCAACGGTAAGAACTACTCCGCCGCGATCGTGGCTGCCCGGCTCGCGGTCGAGTCCGTCTCGTTCTACGGGGACAACGGTCTCCCGGAGCCCGCAGCCGAGGTCATGGCGGCGGCCAAGACAGCAGGGCCCGTTCCGTTCGAACCTCCCCACCAGTACCGTCGCCGGATGCGGGACGTCTCCGACTACGAAACTGCAAAGCACTGACACGGCGGTGCAAGATGCAGCGCCACACCCGCGGCTTCTGCCCACTCCCGTTTCGGCCCGGCGGCCTCAGGCAGACGGCGGGAACCGCCCCAACTCGCGGAACATCGTGTGGCGAACCAAGCTCCGAATGGGTCAGAAAGCCCGCCAAGGCTTCCGCGCGGTAGCTCGAGAGCTCGGCCGCGCCATGGCACGAGGCTTGTCACAAGAGACCCGAACGCTCCCGCCCCTCTTGGGGTGCTGATGGTCGACGATACCGTGGTTCGAAGTTCTGGGAGCGTTCCGAGACTCCCGTTCGCCGGGTAGGCGGACGGAACAGATGGCCGACCGCTCGAGGTCGGTCTCGGCGCCCCGCTGTTGTTCCCCCCCAGCGGGGTTGCCGCTTTTTGCGGACGCACCCCCTCCCCGGACGCTACATTCGCGCTTCCTCTCCGTCACCGACTCGCCTCGGAGGTAGCCGTTGAACGTCATCGAACCGACCTGGAAGGGCACTGCACGGATTGGGCAGCGCGACGTCGTCCTCGAAACCGGGAGGATCGCGCGGCAGGCGGATGGAGCCGTCTTGATCCGGTCGGGAGGAACGGCTCTGCTCGTAACCGTCGTGGCAGCGAGCGCACCACGCGAGGGGACGGACTTCTTTCCCCTCACCGTCGAGTACAAAGAGCGCTTCTCCTCGGCGGGCGGCTTTCCTGGCGGGTACCGGAAGCGTGAAGGACGCGCCAACGACTTCGAGATCCTGACTTGTCGACTCATCGACCGCTCCATCCGTCCGCTCTTTCCGGACGGCTACCGCTGCGAAGTCCAGGTCATCGCGAACGTGCTCGCGTGGGAGCCGGACGGCGATCCCGAATCGCTCGCCATCCTGGGGGCGGCCGCAGCACTCCATCTCTCCCCCGTTCCGTTCGACGGACCCGTCGCGGGCTACAGAGTCGTCCAGGAAATGGACGATTCCGTCGTCGCCTTCCCGGAAGGAAGCCCGCAGACCGACCGAAAGATGGACCTGGTCCTGACCATCGGGCCGAACGGCCTCGTCATGGCCGAAGGCGAAGCGAAGGAAGTCTCCGAAGACACCGTCGCCAAGGCGATCCAGGTGGCAACGGACGCAGCGAAACCGTTCTTCGATCTGCTGGCCGAAGCAAGGCAGGCTCTCGGAATCGTCCCGCGCGAGTTCCAAGCCGATGAAATGGATGCCGCCGTCCTGGGCGACGTTCAGCGTGCGGCGACGACGCCACCGGGGAACACGGCTGGACCGGACGCGCCCTCCTCGGGCGACGAGGCAACCGTCTCCCTGCGCGACGCCGTCCTCACTACGGGAAAGCACGAGAAGTCGGCCGCGGTGAAGGCGGTGAGGAACCGGGTCCACGCTGCGCTCGCCGAGACGTATCCGGAGAGAGGCCGCGAGATCGACGACGCGTTCCACGCCGTGGAGAAGAAACTGCTCCGGCGGCTCGCTTCCGAGGAGGGGCTCCGTATCGACGGGCGAAACTCCACCCAGATCCGCCCGATCTCGATCGAGACGACGGTGCTTCCTCGCGTCCACGGCTCGGCTCTCTTCACACGCGGTGAGACGCAGGCGCTGGTCGTCACCACGCTGGGATCCGCGAGGGACGAACAGGAAGTGGAGCGCCTCCATGGGGTCGAACGGCAACGGTTCCAGCTCTACTACTCGTTCCCGCCCTACTCCGTCGGCGAAACGCGTCCACTGCGCGGGCCAGGACGGCGCGAGATCGGGCACGGAAACCTCGCGCTCCGTGCGCTCGCGCAGGTGCTTCCCGACCCGAAGGACTTCCCCTACACGATCAAGGTGGAGTCGGAGATCACCGAGTCGAACGGCTCGTCGTCCATGGCCACGGTCTGTGGTGGATGTCTGGCCCTGATGGACGCCGGCGTTCCGATCACCCGGCCGGTGGCGGGCATCGCAATGGGGCTCATCTCGGACGGAGACGAGACCGTCATCCTGTCCGACATCCTCGGGAACGAGGATCATCTCGGCGAAATGGACTTCAAGGTGGCGGGTACGACCCGAGGAATCACCGCGATCCAGCTCGACAACAAGCTCGGGTCGCTCCCGGCGGACCTCCTCTCCCGTGCGCTCGCACAGGCGAAGGAAGGTCGACTCTTCATCCTCGGCCAGATGGCCGAAGCGCTCGCCGAACCACGTCCCCAGATCTCCGCGAACGCCCCTCGCATCCAGAGCCTCACCATCGGAACGCACCGGATCCGCACGCTCATCGGTGCCGGCGGCAAGACGATCCGAGAACTCCAGGCCGACACCGGCACGAGCGTCGACGTGTCCGACGATGGCACCGTCCGCGTGTTCGCACCGGACGTGGACGCTCTCCGCGCGGCGGAAAAGCGGATCAAAGAGCTGACCGGAGAGCCCGAAGTCGGCCAGTACTACCGCGGGCCGGTCACCGGCATCGCGAACTTCGGCGCGTTCGTCCGCCTCTTCGAGGGGATCGAAGGGATGATCCACGTGAGTGAGCTGAGCGACGAACGTGTCGCGAACGTCGACTCTGTACTTTCCGAAGGACAAGTGGTGACGGTGAAGGTGCTCGGAACGGAACGTGGGCGGATCCAACTGTCGCTCAAGGCCGCGAAGGGCGTGGATGAGTCCGATATCGCGAACTTATAGCCTGCGATTGTCGGACTGAGCCCGCAGCGGTAGAGAAGCTTCCGCGCTCCCCAGCTCGATCGGGACACCAGCCACGTTCCCTCGAGAACCGCAAGCGAGGCCTAGCGCCACATTGGTGCGGAAAGAAGCCGTACGGGAATTCCCCAATGGTGGTGCTTTGTTCGTTCCGACGTACAATGCGAGGCGGACATTCCATCTCTATTTGGTTTCTCCACCGTGTCCGAACGCTCGCGTTGACGCATAGCCGCAGTCTGGACTCCTACCGCGGTCGATACGGACGCACAGAGTCGAACCCCATGTGGAAGGAGGACCCTCCCTCATGATCCGTTCACCCAAGCTGGTCGTATCACTCCTCACCCTAGGACTCATGGCTGCAGGCCCGGCGCTGGCCAAGGATCGTCTTGCATTCTCGGGCGGTCCCGACGGAGGTACGTTCCAGTACTTCTCGAACGGTATCGCCACGCGGCTCTCCAAGGATCTCTCGGACGTAGAGGTCTCGAACATGGCGTCGGCAGGCTCTCTCGAGAACCTGCGTCGTGTGAACTCGGGCGACGCCGACTTCGGCATCGTCTACTCGGGCGACGTCTACCTCGGCAAGAATGGCAAGCTGACGAAGGACGAGAACAAGTACGAGAACTGCTACGCATTGGCCTATCTCTACGGCGCGCCTGCCCACCTCCTCACGGTCGAGGGCACCGGCATTACCAAGGTAGCGGACCTCAAGGGCAAGCGGGTTGCTGTCGGTGGTGCTGGCTCCGGTGCGGCCTCGGCCGCTCAGCGGTACTTCACGCAGCTCGGCCTCTGGGACGAGATGAAGGTCGAGTACCTCGGCTACAGCCAGGCCGCTTCTGCACTCGGTGACAAGCTCATCGACGCAATGTGGGTCTTCGCTGGATACCCGAACTCCTCCGTCATCCAGGCAGCCGCGAGCAACAAGATCGTGATGCTGAACCTGGTCGAGCCGGCGAAGGAAGCGGGCTTCTTCGATGCCTATCCGTTCTACACCGAGCTCACGATCCCGAAGGGCACCTACCAGGGTGTCGACTATGACATCTCGTCGTTCCAGGATTCCGCACTCTGGGTCGCCGGCAAGCACGTGAAGCCGGAACTGGTCAGTGCAGCACTTGGGGACATCTTCTCGACCGAAGGACTCGCCTACATGGTAAAGGTGAAGAGCACGGCTAAGGAGATGTCGGTCGCGGGCGCGCTCTCCGGAATCGTCACTCCGGTCCATCCGGGCGCGGCGATGTTCTGGAAGGAGCACGGCCTGTCCCTGAATGACGCGCAGATGGTGAAGTAAGCAGAAGACGAAAGTCGTATCCCAGGGGACGGGCCGTTCGGTCCACCAGCCCGTCCCCTTTTTCGTACCCGGATCTTTCGCTTTGCAGGTCCGTCGAGCCGGACCGCCGACCTCGTCTAGAGACCGTTTCCCGATCGGAGGCCAGATGTCCGACACCCCGCCTGATGATCGCGACGACCTCCCCGGAGACGAACCGGGAGCCCTACCCGAGGACGAAAAGCTCAAAGAGCTCCTCGAGAAGGACGCCAAGACAGGGAGGACGCCAACCGGTCTCTGGCATTGGATCATCGCAGCTCTCGGTGCCTTCATGGTCGGGTTCTACTTCTATACGGCGGGCGTTGCCTCTGTAGCGACGCAGTTCCACCTCGGGGTCTACGTCTTCATCACGTACGTCCTCGTTTTCCTCGTGTATCCGGCCGGACGGAGCTGGGTTCGCTACATACTCTCCTTCCTCGTCGGATTCGGAGCGACCGCGGCGGTCGCGAGCCGGTTCTTCACCCGCGTGACGGAAGAAGGACTGAAGGTTCAGGACTTCAACGCGTTCCACGCCTGGTTCGACGCACCCAACGTCGCTCGCTCGTCCGAAGGGTTCGGAGCCGGCATCGCGGCCCTCGGAAGCCTCTGGCCGCTCTTCCTCGGCGGAATCGTCATCGGCACGGCCCTCTTCTTCATCGACCGGTGGCTGGAGAGACGGTTCCCTCGGAACCCCGTGCTCACGGACGTGCTCCTCGCCCTCACGGCGGCGTCCGTCGTCCTCTACTGGATCCTGCAGTTCGAGGACCTGAACTACCGGGCCGGCGCGGAAACGCACTTCGACGGGATGATCAGCATCATCGGTATCATCCTCTCGATCGAAGTCTGTCGGCGCGTGCTCGGCTGGGCCATGACCCTCATCGGGCTCTCCATGCTCGGATACGCCTACTACGGTCCCTACCTTCCGGACGTCATCGCCCACCGTGGATTCGGCTTCGAGCGACTCTGCACGTCGCTCTTCCTCACCGTGAACGGAGTCTTCGGGGTCATGGCGAGCGTTCTCGCCACATACGTGATCCTCTTCATCTTCTTCGGAGCGTTCCTCCAGAAGTCTGGCGCGGGAAGGTTCTTCATCGACCTCCCCATGGCGCTCGCGGGACGCAGCACGGGCGGCCCGGCCAAGGTCGCGGTGATGGCGTCGGCCCTCTTCGGCTCCGTTTCCGGAAGCGCGATCGCGAACACGGTTTCGACGGGCGCGTTCACCATTCCGCTCATGAAGCGGGCCGGGTTCAAGCCGCACGTCGCTGGAGCGATCGAGCCGGCGGCCTCGATCGGCGGCATGTTCATGCCACCGATCATGGGTGCGGGCGGGTTCCTCATGGCCGAGCTCACGGAGACGCCCTATCACCACATCATGGCGATCGCGATCTTCCCGGCCATCCTCTACTTCTTCTCCGTCTTCTGCATGATCCATTTCGAGGCGAAAAAGCACAAGATCGAGGGCCACGTCCCGGACGACCTGCCGCACTGGACGATCGTGCTGAAGCGCGAGTGGTACTACTCCCTTCCGCTCATCGTGATCACCGTGCTCATGATCATCGGACGCTCGCCCGGCTACTCCGCGTTCTGGGCCACGATCTCCTGCATCGTGATCAGCTGGATCCGCAAAGAGACCCGGATGGGGATTCCCGAGATCTGGGACGCCATCCTGACCGGCGCCCGCAATACCCTCATCATCGGGGCAACCCTCGGAGTGATCGGCATCATCGTCGGCACCATCTCGCTGACGGGAATCGGCCTGAAGTTCTCCGACATCATCATCTCGCTCGCGAACGGCAATCTCCTGGCCGCCCTACTCCTCGTCGGATTGGCCTCGCTCGTCCTCGGCATGGGCGTGCCCGTGACGGCCGCTTACCTCATCACGGCGGTGCTCGCGGTACCCCCGCTCACCGAGATGGGCGTCGTCCTGATCGCGGCACACATGATCGTCTACTGGTTCAGCCAGGACTCGAACATCACGCCGCCGGTCTGCGTCGCGGCATACGCCGGAGCAGCCATCGCCGGCTCCGACCCATGGAAAACCGGGTGGACCTCGTTCAAGTTCGCGAAGCTGCTCTACGTGATGCCGGTCCTCTTCGCCTTCACGCCGTCCATCCTCTTCGAGGGCAAGGCCATCCTCGCCCCCGAGATGGAGGACGCGATCATGGGCGGGATGGTGACCAAGGTCCACGTCGCCCCAGGCGACGAGATCCAGAAGGGCACCGAGATCATGACGGTGATGGACGGGGAGACCCCCAAGACCATCACTGCGGCCCGCGACGGCAAGATCAAGGAGATCCTGGTGGATCCGGGGACGTTCGTCTCCGGCGGAACTCACGTGGCGGAGACTTCCGCTCTCCCCCACCGGATCTTCTCGTCCATGTTCTCCGCCGTCTTGGGAACGATCGCCTTCTCGGCGCTCACCATGCTCTACCTGATCCGGAAGACGAACTTGATCGAGTGGTTGCTCCTGGCGGTGGCGACGGTGCTCCTCTACTGGCCCGGTTTCGTGACCGACGGCCTGGGAATCCTGCTGGTGGTCCTCGTCTGGTTCCTCCAGCGGAACAAAAACAAAAAGGACGCACTGACGGCCGTCCCGGCGTAGGATTCTCCCCGGTTCGATTCGGGACCTTCCCCGAATCGGCCCGGGCATCGTAAGGATACGAGGAAGAAGCCATGCTTCCAAAAGTGGAGACCATTCTCTACTGCACGCAGATGGGGCCGAACAGCTCCTACGTGTTTCGACATGCCTACTCCCTGGCGAAGGACCTCCCCGCGAAGATCGTCGTCCTCCATGTTCTGGAACGACTGACGCGGACGCAGAAGGCCTTCGTGGAGGGGTACTCCGGGCAAGGAACGCTCGAGGACATCCTGGCCAGAGCCACAGAAGAGGCCCACGTCAGGATTCCGAAGCGGATCGAGGAGTTTTGCAGCAAGGAAAACGTCGAGGGCGACTGGCACGACGTCGTGAAGGATGTCGTCGTCGTCCATGGGCACGCCGCGGAGACGATCCTCGAGCAGGTGGAGGCCACCCAGGCCGACCTGGTCGTGATCGGAGCTTCGGCAGACTCGTCCTTGCTCGAGCGCTTGACGGGCAACACCGCGCAGAAGGTCATTAGGTCCTGCCCGGTTCCCGTCATCACAGTCCAGGTGCCGGAGGGGCATCAGGATCTCACGATCGATTCGTAATGGCACACTGACCAAGGAAAGGGAGGGTCGCGATGACCAAGCGTAACTGGGGATCCTTCGTGGGGCTGGGAGCCGCCGGGCTGATGCTCGCGGGGATCGCCGCTCCGGAAGTTCATGCTGGGGTGAAGGTACCGATCAAGGACGACGCGTACCTCGACCTCGGATTCCGTCTCCAGGTTCTCACCATGCTCACCCAGAACGACATCGACGGGGACGGGCAGTGGGACAACATGATCAACCACCGGGTCCGTCGTGGTCGTCTGCGCGTCAAGGCGGCGACGAACGACTGGTTCTCGGCGTTCATCCAGACCGAAGTCGCGGCCGACGGTGGGAGCGGTGTCGACATGCGGGTCATCGATGCGTTCATCCAGATGAACCTCGATCCGTGGGCACAGGTCTTCGTCGGTGAGAACATGGCTCCGACGAACCGCCAGAACCTGACGAGCTCGGGCGCGCTCATGGCGATCGATCGTCCTGGCATCGCCTATCACTCCCTCAACTGGGGGAACCGTTCGGTCTACCGGTACGGAACCGCGACGCTTCCGGGATCGGCCTCTGGCGTCGGCTCGGGTGACGCTCCGGTCCGTGACGTCGGTATCACCCTGTTCGGCGCTGGCAAGGTCGGCGAAAACGCCAACCTCAAGTACTACGTCGGTACCTACAACGGCGTGCACGCCGCGTCGGAAAACAGCGAGCGGATCACCGCCCGTGCTCAGCTCAACTTCTTCGATGCCGAGGACGGCTACTACAACAGCTCGACCTACCTCGGAAAGAAGAAGACGGCCGGCATCGGCGCCTCGATCGACATGATGCCGAACGTGGCTGCCGTCGTGGACAAGAACGGCGAAGCGACCACGGCGGACTTCACGTGTCTGTCCGTCGACGGGTTCATGGAAATGCCCGCGGGCGAGCACACCGTGACTGCCGAAGTCGGAATCGTGATGCCTGATTTCGGTGACTACTTCCAGAATGCCACGGGAATGGGCTTCTACGGGCAGGCCGGTCTGCTGATCCAGAAGGTCTGGCAGCCCTGGGTCGCGTACGAGATGTTCTCCAGTGATGACGACAATGACGCGGGCAACTACTCGATGATCCGTATCGGTGGTACCCGGTACTTCGCCGGTCAGAACGCGAACATCAAGGTCGGCGTCGAAATCCTGACTTCGGACAACCCGATCCTGTCGGCCTCGGACGGCACGGACGGCAACGAAGACTCCGCCCTCACCGGCGTCATCGGCTTCTACACGACCTGGTAGGCAGATCGAATCGAAGTCGAGACGAGGTCTCGATACGAGAAGGAGGCGGGTCTTCGGACCCGCCTCCTTCGTTTGTGCCGCGAAACGGCTCGATCACCAGGCTAGCGCGCAGATCGGGGTCGCGGTCTGGCCGCGAATGCAGGGTCGGCGGTGAGTCGCCTCACGCGTCCTCGATCCAGTGCTCCTTGCTTCCTTGGATGAGGCGGGCCGGATTGGGGTCCATCCGCCGGCGCTCGTCGGACTCGTGGTATGCCCGGTCGAGTACAGTCCACTCTTCGGGCCCATCGTGGCGGAGAATCCAGACGAACTCGCTCGTCTCGGCGACCTTCCAAGCGCCGACGATCTCGAACCCCAACTTGGCCCTGAGAGGCAGGATCTTCTGGCGCCACTCGTCGGCGAAGAGATCGAGCGATCCAGGCCGGATCCTATAGGTCCGAAGCTGCACCTTCATGGAACGTCCTCCTTCTACCTGGGGCGCGCCGGGCTAGTCCCAAGAGTCGCGAGCCCGGGAGGGAAACTCTACCGCTGCGCCCCCACCGGCGTCGATTTCCATCGGCAGGATCTCATTCCGCGTCGCGGATCCGATGCGGGAACGATGCTTGCTCGCATACACTCACGAACACGTCTCCGCCGTCGGAACTCCCCACCTCGTCCCGTCCGAACGGACGTCACGGACGAAATCGGGCCCGAAACGGGGAGACGAGAGCAAATGGGACCAGAAGGGCAGCCGCCTGGGGGCTTCATGGGCACCATCGACACGACTGCAACGCGAGCACGGCTTCGACTCCGTCCCACCGGCGGAGCCGCTCTCTCGCTGTTCCTCGGCATACTCCTGGGCACAGTCGCCTGCGTGGCCCTTGCCACCATCGGGGCAACGGCGAGCCCTGCGACGCCGGCGGGAGCCAGTGCCGGGCGCGTCCCGACCGAGGCCGTCCCGGGACTCCTCGAGCTGGGGCGAGAGTTCATCGACGCAGTGAACGTAGCTGACGAGGCCGCTCGCCGCACGGCCGTGAAGCGGATCTACGCCCAATCGACGCTCGACGAGGTTCCCGAAGCAGACCTCGTCGCCCTCTTCGGTCGACTCCGAGACGATCTGGGACCACTGGAGCTACATCACTCCGAGGTCGTCTTCCGATCGCTCCATGCGTTCGTGAAGAGCGGATCCGGATGGAAGGATCTCCAGTTCCGGGTGGAGACGACGCCTCCGTACCGCATTCTGCAGCTCGTGTTCTTGGCAGATGTGACGGAGCCCGTGTACCTGCCGAACGGAGGGCTCCGCAGCGCCGAGACGATCGATTGGATACACGGCTACGTCGAGAAGCTGATGCACGAGGACGAGCTCGGCGGCAAGATCCTCCTCGCCCGCGGCAACCTCACTCTGTTCCAGCGTTCGATCGGGTATCTCGACGCCAAGCGTTCCATTGCGGTCACGCCCAAGACCCGGTTCAACCTCGGGTCCGGCAACAAGATGTTCACGGCAGTCGCAACGATGCTCCTCGTGGAGGAGGGGAAGTTCGGCCTCGACGACCCGATCGGCTCTCTCCTCCCTACCTTTCCGGACGCCAACCTAGGCAAACGGATCACAGTGCGTCAGCTGCTCTCTCACTCCTCCGGCCTCGGGGACTACTGGACCGACGAGTTCGAACGCGACGGGAGAACGGCGACAACGCTCCGGGACGTCGAGCCTTGGGTCTACGCCGAGCTACAGACCAACGGCATCCACTTCGAGCCCGGTGCGGAGCACAGGTACAGCAACTCGGGCTTCCTACTCCTCGGCCGGATCATCGAGGAGGCGACGGGCCAGGACTACTTCGACTTCGTCCGCGAGAGGATCTACGAACCACTCACCATGGCGCAGACGGACTCCTACCTGACGGATGGGAGTCAGGAAGACCTCGCCCCTCCGCTCATCCGACCGACCGCCGAAGATGCGGAGACGAGCGCAATCTGGGTCACGGGAGAGTCCGGCCTTCGCGGGACGTCCGCCGGTGGGGGCTTTTCGACACCGCCGGACATGCTGCGGTTCGTGCGCGCACTCGTCGAGGGGAAGCTCGTGCGCAAGGAAACGCTCGAGGAGATGACGAGTCCGCAGCCGCCCTCGTCCTCAACCGCCGATCCATTGGGCGGGGGCTACGCGTACGGTCTCGGCTTCCTACTCGAGCGAAGCCAGACGGGTGTTCTCTCCTGGGGACATGGCGGCTTTGCCCCCGGTGTGAACTTCGAGCTCCGTTACTTCCCGGCCGAAGACATCACGTTCGTCCTCTTCTGCAACCAGGACAACGGCGCGTTCGACGATCTGAAGAGGAACGTCGAGAAGCTCATCACCGGGGACCGCTGAGACCTCTGCTTAGTTCACCTTCACCGCGCGCCCCACGGCGAGTCCACTCTCGCTGTGTAGACGCATCCAGTAGACGCCGCTCCCAACGCCTCTGCCGCGTGAGTCACGTCCGTCCCAGTGGACCTCGGCCGAACCCGCAGGAACCATGCCCAGGTCCAGAGACCGGACGAGGCGACCGGACACGTCGAGCACGTCGAGGTGTGCCTCGCTCGCAACGCGCTGTTCGAAGCGGATGTTCGCTCCGTTGGCGAACGGGCTCTCGATGTCGAGCGCGCCGAATCGCGAATCGCTCGAGCCGCCGAACTCAGGAACCGCCGCGGGATCGACGAGTGCTTCCATCGCAGCCGCGAGATCCGGTCTCGGGCCGATCTCCCGGGTCGGATCGAGATGTGGGGACCCTGTCTCGGCCAGTAGAGCGCGGAGCACGATCGGCGAAAGAGGAGCGCCAAACCGCTCCTTCGCGGCTCCTTGGACGCAGAGGGCGGCTCCCGTCACCATCGGAGACGCTCCCGAGGTTCCGCCGAACGTGGCCGTGTAGAGCTGGTTGTTCGACCCCCCGTTGTACAGGTCGCCGTAGCCGGTCGTGACGATCTGCGAACCCCACGCGTTGACGTCCATCCGGCTCCCGTAGTTCGAGAACCCTTCGGCAACCCGTCCCGTGGGAGTTCCTGCCGCAACGAGGATGGCGCCGGAGTCACGGATGGAGCGATCGAAGACTCCTTCCCAAACAGGATCGTCTAGGTTCTGGGAGCCGTTCGCCCCGGCTTCGACGCAAACGATGTCCAGCGCCCAACAGCTGGTCCAGATGACGTCGTAGTTCACCTGCAGCCACTCCATCGGGGTCGCGCTCCGTCCCGGCGGGTACATCTGGAGCTCGATCAACCAGACGTCGCCAGCGTCGAGGTTGTCGACCGCGTCCTGGAAGTACTGCGGCACGGTCGGCCAGTCGCCGATCGTGATGGCCACGACACCCCACTCGGCTTCGTTGGCGAAACCGGTCACTCCGTAGCCATTGTCCACGCCAATGACCTCTCCCAACACCGCCGTGCCGTGCGGGACATAACTCGGGTCGTTCGTCCCGCTCTGATAGAACAGCGCGCTGCCGTCGAAGTCTTCGTGGGTGACGGTCCATCCCAACTCGACGTCGAGGAACCGCATCGACTCCCCGCGTCCACCGACCTCGGACCAGGCCGCGGCAGCGTCGAGACCAATAGGAGCGACTCCGAGGTACCCCTGCTGGCTGGAGTAGTCAGGGGTCGTACCTCGAAGGAGTGGAAGATCGGCCGGCGCATCGACGATCCCCGCGGTTTCGCAGATCGGTGCGGGGTGCGCGATCTCCACTTCGGGAAGCGAGTTCAACTCGTTGAGAACGTCGGCTAGACGTTGACGTCCCTCGGGGAGACGAACGTCGTACCAGAGCGAGAGATCCGGGCCGACTTGGCCGCTCTTCCGCTCGCCGAGCCGCTTCCATTCACGAAGCTGCGTCTTCTCGCCCGCAAACGTGCGCCGCATTTCGAGCGCTCCGGCGAGAGCATCGTCGATCAGGCCTATCGGCGTTTCGGCACCGCTGACGTCGAACTTCACGAAGCGTCCTTCGCGGAGCTCGACATCCGTGCCCTCGCGGAACTTCACGTGGATCCAGGAGGGATCGAATCGTTCGAGGCTGGATTCGGTCCAGGACATCACAGGGCTGACAGCTCGCGTCCCGACATCGAGCGCCAATGCAGACGACACGGGAACCACGGCCAGGGTGAGGGCAAGCAAGATACGCACGCGTACCTCCGGGGTTTCGGTCCATGAGTGGTGGATTGCGGCGCGAGTGTGGTCCGAGCCCCCGGGTCCGTCCTCGAGCCAATGGCCTCCAGTTTCCTTCGAGTGCGGCCTTCGAGACAAGGACTCCCTCGCCACTTTCGGCGTTGCGCAGGCATCTTCGGTCCCCCCTTGCCCGCAGTCCCTCAAACAGGGGACACTCCGGTCTCGACAACGACCTACGCTCCCGGTGCAGCGGTCCATACGAGCGCCCACCATGTGCGGTCACTTTCGAGCGACCGGACCGGCGGTCGAAGCTGACTTGCCAAGGGAACGTGTCCAATGCCACGGAGGGATTGATGGACGAGCTGTTCCGATACGTCGACGAAGGGTTCCAGGCTTCCGTGGAGAGGCTGAGCCAGTTCCTTCGGATTCCGAGCGTGGGAACGGATCCAGAGTACGATCCAGAGACGCGGCGTTGCGCAGAGTGGCTGGCGTCCGAACTCACCGGGATCGGCTTCGACGCATCCGTGCGCGATACGCCGGGGCAGCCGATCGTCGTCGGACACTGGCCGAATCCCGATGCCACGGGGCCGCACCTGCTCTACTACGGTCACTACGACGTCCAACCGGCCGACCCACTCGAGCTCTGGGAGAGTCCGCCGTTCGAGCCCCGCGTCATGGAGGGGCCGAAGGGTCCACAGATCGTCGCGCGTGGCGCTGTCGACGACAAAGGCCAGGTGATGACGTGGCTCGAAGCGTTCCGCGCCTACAAGGCTGTACGTGGCAACCTCCCCTTCTCGATCACAGTGCTGGTCGAAGGCGAGGAAGAGAGTTCGAGCGTGAACCTCGAGCCGTTCCTGAAGGCCAACGCCGAGGAGCTCCGATCCGACGTCTGCATCATCTCGGATACGGGAATGCTCGACGTGGACCGTCCCGCGATCACCACGATGCTGCGCGGGATCGTGTACGTGGAAGTGACCCTCACCGGGCCAACCCACGATCTCCACTCCGGGATGTACGGCGGTGCGGTCGTGAATCCGCTCAACGCGCTATCGAGCCTCCTCGCTGCGCTTCACGACGAGAACGGGCGGGTCACGTTGGACGGGTTCTACGACTCCGTCCTCGAGTTGACCCCGGCGCAATCCGAGGAGTGGAAGTCGCTCGGGTTCGACGACGCCACCTTCCTCGGTACGGCCGGCCTGAGCCAGTCGGTCGGCGAATCCGGTCGCACGGTGCTCGAACGGATCTGGAGCCGCCCCACACTCGACGTGAACGGCATTTGGGGCGGATACATCGGTAAGGGCGCGAAGACGGTCATCCCTTCCCAGGCCTCGGCCAAGCTCAGCTGTCGCCTCGTACCCGATCAGCGTGCCGACGCCGTCCTTCGCAGTCTGAAGACGTACTTCGAGAAGAACTGCCCTCCTGGCTGCCGTATCGAGCTGAAGGATCTCGGCAAGGGTGATCCGATCCGCGTGCCGGCCGAGAGTCCGTTCATCGAAGCGACGCGGCGTGCGACGACGCACGCGTTCCCTCGTCCCGCCGCACTCATCGGAAGCGGTGGTTCGATCCCGGTGGCGGCTTCCATCCGCGAGATCCTCGGAATCGATTCCGTGCTTCTCGGGTTCGGCCTCGACGACGACCGTGTCCATAGTCCGAACGAGAAGTTCACGCTCGTCTGTCTCGAACGCGGGATCAAGACCCACCTCGCGCTCCTGGACGAGCTGGCGAAGAAGTAGCGAGAAACCATGAAGTACATCCTCGCCGGAATCGACGGGACCGGGTCCCGAGAGTGGATTCAGCAGAGTGGCGGTTCGGCCGTACGGCGCTTCGTCTCGGATTTCGACCCGCAGGGCGGGGCCAAGCGGTACTTCCCCGGCCCGGACAACCAGGCGACTGGCTCCGACTCGTCGTCCATCCTGAGCGACGTGATGAACTTCATCTACGCGTCGTACTACACGGCAACCAACGTCCGCCTTCCCTGGGAAGGGCCACCCGACCTTCCGTTCGCCGAACGCACGCGCGCTGCGCGCCAGATCTTCCAAACCATCCACGACCGGGTGGCGAAGATCGTGCTGGTGGGGCACAGCCGCGGCGGTCTCATCGCCATCGTGGCGGCTGCAGGGCTCCAGCCCCCCGTGGACTACCTCGGCCTCTACGATGCAGTCGATAGGGTCTACGGGCCGGATGGGTCGGAGATCCGGAACGTCCGCACCACGTATCACGCGCTCCGCGATTCGTCGATCGGATCGCGGCCCAGTTTCGGCAACACGGGGCGTCGATCGACCGGCCGCTACGTCGAGCGCCACTTCCGAACCTCGCACGGTGGAATCGGTGGTGCATACGAACCCCATCCGTCGGGACCGTTCGCAGACTACTCGTGTTCGGCGGACTTCGAACGCCGCCAGAGCCCGACTCCCGGCTGGCTTCCGTCGTCTCCGGACAGACCCGGCACTCGGGCCGCACTCTGTGCGACGGAGTCGCGAACGGCGGAGTCGTGGATGCGCGACGTGGCGCGGAGCGAGGGGCTGAGGTTCAGCGGACGATAGCGGACCACCGACGCGGTTCACCCTGCGTCGACACTCACTCCCGAGCCTGAGACGCAGCGCGCCGCGAGGCGGCGAAGACGATGGATGTCTCAGCCGCGGGACCTCTCAGCCGCGGGACCACTCCAGGACGAGTTCAGGCGCCTCCTTCGAGAGGAGTTCGGCGGTCCTCACGTCGACGACACAGTACTCACCCCGCACCGCTCCTTCGCTTCGCACGATCGCGGCGGACCCCGAAGCGATCCGCCTGCCCCCGCCGTCGTTCACCTCCAGATAGGTGATCCGGCCGCCCGGGAGCGTGAAGAAGTACTGCTTCGGGCCAGGCGTGGCACCGGACACGAGGCCGCTCCGGATGAGCCCGACCAAGTCGACCTTTCCGGATACCTCCCTCGCCTCTTCGGCCTTCTTCTCTTCGAGGGCTCGGTCCTTGGCCCGCTTCGCGTCTTGCTCCGTGCGGAACTCTTCGTCCTTCCGGCGCTTCTCTTCGGCCAGCCCGTCATCGCCGACTTCCTTGCGATGCAGCCGCTTCTGGTGCTTCGACTGCCGAGCCTGCTTCTCCGAGACCAGACCTGCCTTGCGCAGGGCATCGCGCATGTCCGCCATCGAGTCGTCTCCTCGTGTTTCCCAGGAATCCCGAGTCTACTAGAGAGGGGCGGTTCAGGCCCACCGGCTCGTTCCAATCACTACGCTTCCCCACGGAAACCGCTATACTCGGCCTCGTGAACCCGAACGAACCCCAGATTCCCGCGCTTCTCGACTGGTCGAAGCGACGGATCGACTATCTCCGGATCTCGGTCACCGATCGATGCAACGAGCGGTGTCTCTACTGCATGCCCCAAGGTCTCAAGGACTGGAAGGAGCATTCGGAGATCCTCACCTACGAGGAAACCCTGCGCGTCGTCCGCGTGGCGATCCGGCTCGGCTTCCGCAAGTTCCGCGTCACGGGCGGGGAACCGTTGGTCCGGAAGGACGTCGTCTCGTTTCTCGAGGAGCTGGGCAAGCTCGACGGCGTCGACTCGTTCGGGCTCAGTACGAACGCGACTTTGCTCGCGCCGGTGGCGGAACGACTGCGCGCCGCGGGAATCGACTCCGTCAACATCAGCCTCGACACACTCGATCCGGCGACCTACGAGCGCGTCACGCTCCGCCCCCTCGCCCAGGCTCTCGAAGGGATCGAAGCCGTTCGTCGGCTCGAGTTTCCCCGGCTCAAGCTCAACGCGGTACTCATGCGCGGGCAGAGCGAAGACCAGCTCCTCCCGCTCCTCCGCTTCGCCGAGGAACGGGGCGCCATCCTCCGGTTCATCGAACTCATGCCGGTCACGACCCGCACTCTGCTCCGGCCGGAGACGTTTCTCTCCATCGGAGAGGCACGCAAGCTGATCGAGAAGACCGTGCCGCTGGAGCGGGATCCGGAAGCGAAGCTCGGCCACGGCCCGGCCGTCTACTACCGCACTCCATCCGGACAACGGATCGGGTTCATCGGCGCGATGACCGACCTCCACTTCTGCGAGAGCTGCAACAAAATCCGGCTCACCTCGGACGGCAAGATCCGTCCCTGTCTCGGAAGCCATCTCGAGTTCGATCTGCGGGAGATCCTCCGCAGCGGCGGAACGGACGAAGACGTCATCCAGCTCTTCGGAAAGACGCTCGGCCTGAAGCCGAAGGAGCACGAGTTCCGTGAGGACTACACCCCGAACCGCAGCATGACGGGAATCGGAGGCTGAGGTATGTCCTCCTCGCACTCCGCAACCATCCGGGTCACCTTCCTTCTCTTCGCTCAAGTCCGACTCGCCGCAGGTGTCGATCGAGTCGAACTGTCTGTCGAGCGCACGAACGTCCAGACGGTGCGTGACGCACTGCACGCCCTCCTACGTCAGCACCCGGAGATCGAGCCTCACGTCGCGTCGTCGCGAATCGCGGTGGGAATGGACTACGCGAAGCTCGATCAGCCGATCCAGGATGGGGACGAACTCAGTATCATCCCCCCGGTTCAAGGAGGTTGACCCGGATGGAGCGCGAGATCGTGATCACGCGTGAACCGATCGACGCCGTCCTCGGCTCTAACCGCATCCAGGCCGACGGACGCGACGGCGCGTGGCTGGATTTCTACGGTATCGTCCGCGACACGGAGCCCGACGGGACTCCGCTCCACGGAATCGACTACGAAGCACACGAGACGATGGCCGAGCACCAGCTCCATCTCATCCTGGATCGTGTGGGAAGTCGCCATCCGATCTCGAGGGTCGTGCTCGTCCATCGAATCGGCCTGGTCCCGGTAGGTGAGGCGTCGCTTCTCGTTCGAATCCTCAGCCCGCATAGGCAGGAAGCGCTCACCGCGTGCGCCGAGATCATCGACGAGTTGAAGCAAGACGTACCGATCTGGAAACACCCCCGTTGACGGTCAGCACGTACTCGATGTCCGGTACAGCCGAACCGATCGACGTTCTCTTCCAGGTAGCCAAGTCCCTTCGTTCTCCGGTGCTCCTCGACTCGACGCTCCACGGTGAGGATGCGTGGACGATCCTGACCGCGGAGCCATCTCGAGAGATCGACGACGAGCTCCCACCGTGGCGGCCCGGACCGTCATCGACAGCTAGCACGCTTTCCGCCGAACGAGACCCTCGCCCCCCCCTCCCAGAGGACATGCCGCCCTTCCGTACAGGATGGATCGGATTCCTGTCGTACGAATCCGGGCCCGCCCTGAACCCGGACCTCACCACTCGCCCAAGGGACGGATGTGTTCCGCGCATGCACTGGAGCCAGTACCGCGCCTCGATCGCCTATCGCCACTCGGATCGAACCTGGTGGTTATCCTGGGCGAACGACGAGAGCGCGATGCTACAGGGGCAGGAGCTTCGGCGTTGCCTCGCGAACGCGGCCTCGAGCGGACGCGCTTCTCTGAGCCGCGCATACGACGTCGGGTCGCCCGAGCCGGAAGTCTCCCTCGATTCCTACGTGCGGAAGGTCGAAGCGATCCAAGAGTGGATCGCACGGGGGCACATCTATCAGGCGAACCTCACCTACCAGATGCGCGCCGCGTTCGAAGGGCGCGGATTGGACCTCTATCCGGAGCTGAGGCGAACGAGTCCGGTTCCGTTCGGGGCGTATCTCAGGATCGACCACCCGGCACCCGACCACCCAGAAGGGGCCACTGACGCTCCGCTCGAGATCCTCGCGGCGAGCCCTGAGCTCTACCTCTCCACCCGCGGAACGACGATCCGAACGCGACCGATCAAGGGCACACGTCCACGTGCCCTTTCCAACCCGGAACGCGACGCTGCGCTCGCTCGAGAACTCTTCCTCAGCGAGAAGGATCGGGCCGAACTCACCATGATCGTGGATCTGGAACGGAACGACCTCGGACGTGTCTGCGAGTATGGGTCGGTTCGAACGCACGCGTTCCCACGCGTTGAGTCCTACCGCGGGGTCCACCATCTCGTCGCCGACGTGGAAGGAAAGCTGCGTCCAAGCGTTTCGCTGAAGGAGATTCTCGCCGCAACCTTCCCCGGCGGCTCGGTCACTGGTGCGCCGAAGATCCGTGCGATGGAGTTGATCGCAGAACTCGAGTCGAGTCCGCGCGGGATCTACACAGGTGCCCTTGGCTATCTGGACGACAGCGGAGACATGACGCTGTCCCTCACCATCCGGACGCTCTCGATCACACCTGGACGCGAACGAGAGCTGCGCTTCGGCGTCGGGGGCGGGATCGTCGCTGACTCCGTCCCGGCTCACGAGTGGGCCGAAACGGAGCACAAGGCGAAGACGCTCGTCGAGGCACTCCGCAGTCGCGACGAGGCAGCGGCCTCTGACTCCGCGTAGCAGACCTTCGGCTCCACGCAACCCTACACGGCTGGTTCGCGGACACGAGGCGGATCCGATCGCCGAAAGCGGAGTTACGAACGTCTAGCGCGGCGGCGAGGTCGTGAGTTCGACGTTGTTCGACAACCGCGACCGGTTGAGCCCGTCGTCGAGCACCTGCATGGCGACGTAGTAGTGCGTGCCCGGCTGGAGCTCCGGCAGCTCGTACTGCATCGTCGTGCCTGCTGGCTGCGGAACCGGTGGGAACCGCGGGATGCCCTCGTCCACGATGTCGAAGTAGTTCTCTTCCGTGATCACTTGGCGGGAGAAGCGGATGTCGTACGCGAACGCGGTGCCGACGTCCCCGTCGTCTCCGGTCGCGGTCCAGGTGAGTACTGCGGACGAGTCCGTCACCGACACGAGCGCGAGGTCCATGACGGCTTCGGGTGGAGTCACGTCGGTCAGAGGGATGGTGGAGACGGCGTGGATGTTCGAGATGTCCGACCAATTGTCCGCCTCGTCCACGGTGGCGACGACGAAGTAGTAGACCGTCTCGGGCTGAAGGCCACTCACCGGAACGTGCTCGATCGAATAGGCGGGAAGGGGCCGCGTGTCGTAGATGACCTTCTGGGCGTCCTGCCAGTTCTCTTCGGTGATCGGAAGCGGAGAGAAGCGGATGTCGTATTCGGTGGCTCTCCCTTCCTCGCCGTCGTCTCCCGGCGCCGTCCAATCGAGCCGGAGCGAGGTCGGCCGGAGGAAGCTGCTTCCGAGGTCGATGATCGCCGCGGGAGGGGTCGTATCGGGAACCGGGGGAGGAGTGGGCGAGGAGTCGTCGCCGCATCCGACTCCGATCGATCCGGCGGCCACGAGTGACGCTCCAGCGAGAACCTTCCACGCTGAAACGGTTCTGAGACTCGTCATGTGAAACCGCAACCCTACCTCCCTCTCTCTAGGCCACGAGCCGAGTCCGTGCCCGTCAACTCGACCTGAGCCGCGTTCGAGACGGGCCCCTTGTGACTCACTTCGTCCCACACCTGAAGCGCAAACCAGACGGTCCGCGGTCCACCACCGTCCTCCACCTCCACCTCGAACGATTCTGGCGACCCAGACTCTGCCGGGATCGGCGCAGCGTCGACCAGGGTTCCCGAGGAGAAATTCGACGCATCGAGTTCGTACTCCGCGTACCGGAGAACATAGCCGGACGCGGTGCCGGTTTCTCCATCGTCCCCCGTCGCGGTCCAGGTCAGCCTCACGGTGAGCGGCCCTACCGCAGCCGCCGCGAGGTCAGTCACTCTACCCGGAGACGTTCGGTCGAGCGGCTCGGCCTCGACCACGTTCGAGAGCTCCGAGACGTTTCCCCACTCGTCCTCGGTACGGAGGGCGAAGAACACACGCTCCCCGCCGTCCAGCTCTCGGAGGATGAAGAGTTGGGTGCGTCCGGCGGGCGAAGGGCCGGGCTCGCCGTGGATCGGAGTCGCCTGATCCCAGCTGTCGGAATCGATCGGCTCCGGGGATCTGCGCACGTCGTAGAGCCAGGCGATCCCCTCCTCCCCGTCGTCTCCGGGCGAGGTCCAGAGCAGGGTGAGTGTGGAGTCGGTCCGCGTCCCGATCCGAAGATCCTCCACCGCCGCCGGCGGGACGAAGTCGTCCTCGAGCTCGAAGGTCTTCTTCTCGTCGCTGCCGCAAGCGATGAGCAAGAGCAACGCGAGAACCGCATGGAGGTTGCGTAGCCAGTTGGGAATGGAGATCGGCATCGTCCTGTCCTGGGCTCTGCCCCCGGCAGACAGCGAGCCACCCCCGAATCCTACCCCAATCCGGTGCCCCTTGGGCAACCGGCCGTTGCGACCCACCCGCACCGGGCGAAGCCTCGGCCCTAGCGGCGAACCCCCGAGATGTAGGCGATCCACCCCCGTTCCGGGGTCCGGCGCTTGGCAGGCCGGAAGACGCCGTTCCCATCTCCGTCCTCGTCCGCTCCCTCCCAGTAGACGGTCGCATCCTCGAAGCCGACCTCCTCGAGGAGCTCGGTCACGTCGCGGGGAGTCCACATCCGCCAGTCGTAGGTGAACGCTTTGCGCATCCACGTTCCGTCCGGGAAAGAGAAGTGGATGTGGTAGAGGGTCTCGTTGTCGACTGGGTTGTAGCTGACTTGGTCCCAGTGGTACTTGAACCCGTCGAGATGCTTGACCTCCGTGTCGAGGTCCTGGCACTCGGTGCCGCCGAAGATGTCGAGCACGAACATTCCGCCCGGGCGGAGCGACTTCTTCACCGTCTGGAAGTACTCCTTGAGCTGGTCGCGCCGCTTGAAGATGAAGTACGAGAAGTTGAGCGCTGCCACCATGTCCACCTTGGGACGGATGACATCGAGGACGTTCTGCTCGAGCAGCTCGACGCGGCTGGCGGCGTCCCCGAGGGGAGCGATGTTGTGCTTCCGTCCCCAATCGAGAGTCGGTCGATGGAGGTCGACTCCGATCGCCCGATTGTCAGGCCGAGCCCGAACCCACTCGGCCGCGAGCGCCGCCGTCCCACAGAAATCCTCCCGGAGGAGCGTCGCCGGCTTTCCGTTGACCTTACGGAAGATCCGATCGAAGAAGCGCACGTCGGCCTCTGGACACTGGACCGACCGCTCGTAGAGGACGTGCTTGTCCCTCGGGACGGCCGGCTTCTTCCTCTTGGTTGCCTTCTTCCCGGATCGATTCGACTTCGCCAACCGCTCACCTCCTGAAGACGCCTCCAGCCACGAAAGCGGCAGAGTAGCCCGTGGCCGCCGGGAACGCGAGCCCGGACGCCGACGGACGGGCGAGGCGCCGCGGACAGCCGGAGGACAGCTCGACGACCGCGCACGGACGGGCGAGACCCCTCCATGCGGCAGGACCCGGCGCGCGCGAAGCAACCCCACAAATACATACCAATCAATATCTTACGCAACCCTCTCAGTCGCGCCGATGCTCGCTCAGGCCGATGTCGTGAGTCCGCACCTGGCTCCGTGGCCGAAACACACGCTATGCTCATGACATCGCAGAGCGCACTGGAGTGAGAATCCTCGCGTTTCGTGGAAGAGAATTCCCCCTGTGGGGTAGAAGGCGCGGGCCGGAAAAGCGAGCAACTCGGGACAGACGACAAGCGATGGGTAAGCATCCAATGGTCAGTCGCCGACCTGAGTAGCAAGGAGGAGAGCCATGAACGCCACCTACAACCGCCCGGACACGCGTCTCTATCAGGACAGCCACCAGCGGTTCGTGACCCGGATCGAGCAGATCCAGGGGCTCTTGCACCCTGGCTCCGGCTCCAGCCCGCACTCCGCGCTCACGTCTGCCGTCACAGCTTTGGAGGGGCTTCTGCCTTCGCTGTCGCAGTATCTCGCTGCCCAGAGCCTTCTCAGTCAGGACTGGGACACGAACGGCCGGCAGCGGATGGAAGAGCACCTCAACCAGAGTCGCTCGAAGCTGCGGGAGCTCCAGGTCCTGCTCGAAAGCGCGCGCCGCGTGCTGAGTGAAGCGGAACCGGGAAGTGGCGACCCGATGGCTCAGGCTCTCAACACCTATCTAGGCCCGACGCTCGAAGACATGAAGGACGCGCTCCTCGCACAGGCCGAGGTTCGCACGGGAGCTCACAGCTAGTTCCAGACCTTGTCCCAAGCCTTGTCCCAAGCGACGAGACCGAATACATAGAGCCGCCGCGTCAGTGACGAGGCGGCTCTTCTCCATCTCTCCGCGCGCTCGTACCAGAACTCCCGCCCCGTCTCCTCCGCGATGGCCAAGGCCACCGCAGCGTGGAGCTCCTGATACGTCGGACTGGTCGGCAGGCTCGTCTCCCGGTCGTATCGCGTCCAGCCGCTGAGTCCCCACCGGGACAGCTCGTACTCCGGCACCTGCGCCTCGATCCTAGTGAGCAGCTCGAGACACTGTGCACGGAGCCGCTCGTCATCCGTCGCACGAACGAAATCCCAGAGACCGAGCCAGGCGAGGAGACATCCATTCAGCACTTCCGGGCCGGGTTCGACCGGAAACTCCTCGAGGAAACGCACGCCGCGCGCGTCCCGGACCACGATCGGCAGGTCGCTCTCGAGCAGGGAACGGACGGCCGCCTTGGCCAGGACCAGATCGTCCGGACGCCCCCACGCAGCTGTCCGCACCAAGAGTGAGATTCCTTGTCCCTGGGAGAGCGCCGAATACCACGGCGGGGCGAGACCGTAGCGCCCGGCGTACCATGGAATCGGCCAGACCGCCACGGAGTCAGGACGCCACTCCGCGTTCTCATGGAGCCAGTCTACCTGCGCGACGAGGATCTCGAATCGGTCGAGGGTTCCTGCCTCGCCGGGGCTGCGCTCCGTGGGAACGCCTCGAGAAGAGAGCGAACGTCGCCCATCCCCCAACTCGTCCAGAATCTGATCGTGGAGGGTGAGCCCGGTCTGGACGACGCTGATCGGGTCGTACCGCCAGGTTTCCGAGGAGACCTCGACGGCGCGCGGAAAGCGGACCGGTCCTTCCGGCGTCGCCCTGGCGAGTTCCGCGTCGTCGGTCCAGTCGCGGCGCCAATCGACGTAGTAATACGAGAGCGCGTTTCCCTTGGACTCGGGAAGGTACTCCTGCCGGTAGTAGCCGACGCAGTACTGATACGCCCGAACCCCGACGATACCGCCGACCAAGAGAAGAGCCAGGCCCAGGACGACGCCCACGCGCTTCCGAGTGAGAACGATCACCGAGTAGGTCTCCCCGAAGATCGCGTTCCCCGGACTTGTCGCCCCCTACCTCTGTTTGCCAACATCCGGAGGTGCCTGAACTTCCTGACGTCACCGTCTACATCGAGTCTCTCACCCGGGTTGCCGCCGGGCAGACGCTCGAGCGAGTCCGGATCGGAAATCCGTTCCTCCTCCGGACGTTCGACCCGCCGATCGACGAGGTCGAGGGCAAGACGGTGCGCGCGTTTCACCGTTCCGGCAAGCGGATCCTCTGGGAACTCGAAGGCGGACTCTGGCTGGTCGTGCATCTCATGATCGCAGGGAGGTTCCGCTGGCGCGAGAGAGGCGCTCCGCTCCAGAAGAAGCTCGCCGTCGCGGCGTTCGACTTCCCGGTCGGGACCCTCCTCCTGACGGAAGCGGGTACGCAGAAGCGGGCGGCACTCCACGTCTTCGCCGATCGCGAGTCCGCGCTCGCACTCGATCGAGGAGGAGCCGAAGTGCTCGGCATCGCTCTGGAGGACTTCGCCCGCGCGCTCCGCCGCGAAAACCACACCCTCAAGCGCACACTCACGGATCCCCGGATCTTCAGCGGGATCGGAAACGCCTACTCCGACGAGATCCTCCACCACGCCCGCCTCTCCCCGATCCTCCTCACCTCCAAGATGACGGACGAGGAGATCGAACGGCTCCATCAGTCGACCCAAGACGTGCTCCGCACCTGGATCGAGCGACTCCGCACCGAGGTAGGAGACGGATTCCCCGAGAAGGTCACTGCGTTCCACCCGAAGATGGCGGTTCACGGCAAGTTCGGAAAGCCGTGCCCGGACTGTGGCGCACCGGTCCAAAGGATCCAGTACGCGAGCAACGAGACGAACTACTGCGCTCGGTGCCAGACGGGCGGACGCGTCCTCGCAGACCGGTCGCTCTCTCGACTCCTCAAGGGAGACTGGCCCCGGACGATCGAGGAGCTGGAAGGCTAGGGCCACGGCGGATCGAGCAGGCTCCGCCGACGCCTGAGTGGACACGAGACGCAACCTCAGACCGGAACGGAGTCGAGGCACGCAGCAAACCGATCGCGCTCGGTCTGGTAGAGACGGCGGAGCGAACCGTCCGAGAGGCATGCGAGCATGGTGACGCCGATGAGCCGCCTCACCTCGCCCCGCGTGATCTTCACTTTCTCGCCTCCCACCAGGACTCGTTCATCGCTACAGATGCCTTGGAGCGTGCGCATCGCGAAGAAGATCGGCCACACGCAGAAGAGCCTGATCCGGGGCGCGGACCGAGGCAGGAGCAAGGTGAACTCCATCGCTTGGTCGAGGTTTCTCGCCGCTTCGCGAGCCAGATCTCCGACCACGCGAAGGGCCTGCGTTCGGTCAGTGTCCCGAAGCAGTCCGGTGATGGTCGTGCCATGCTTCGACGCAAGCTCCTCCGGCACGTAGCTCCACCCTCGTCTCCGATCCTCTGCCAGATCCTGGAGGATGTTCGTGAACTGGAGCCCCAACCCGAACGGAACGGCGCGCGCCCGGAGCGCGGCACCGTCGAGCCGGTGACTTCCGATGTGGTGCTGGAAGAGATCGGTGAGCAGATGCCCCACCGTTCCGGCCACGTAGTACGCGTAGTCACGCAGTTCGGCTGCCGTCTCGAGCCTGTAGGCGGGTGCGTCCTCGCGCCCGACCCGCTCCCGCGCAACGAAACCCGCCATCCCGCGCGACATGTCTTCCACCCAGCGGGCCACGATGCGGCGCTCCTCCACCTCGAGCGAGCAGTACGCACGAAAGACGGTCTCCCGTTCGCGAAGAAGCGTGCGCGCGTGTTCCTCTTCGAGCGCCAGAGATTCGGCAGGACGAAGCGCGAGCGACAGCTCCGCGGCACGTTCTCTCGATGCAGTTTCGCACGGCGGGGCATGGAGAGCGTCGGCGAACGTCTCGA
The DNA here is from genome assembly GCA_020633975.1 of Candidatus Eiseniibacteriota bacterium. GTDB lineage: Bacteria > Eisenbacteria > RBG-16-71-46 > CAIMUX01 > CAIMUX01 > JACKCR01. The sequence goes on from JACKCR010000007.1 coordinate 168,521, forward strand.
GCGTCGCCACGCGAAGATCGGGATCGAGACCCGTCGCGTCTTCCACCACGTCCGCGAGACGACAGAGCAAGTACGCCACCGTCACCGTGTCGCGAAGGCTTCCGGGGAGAACCCGGATCGTGAGCGCGAAGGTACGGGAGACCATCGGGAGGAGTTCTCGGCAGCGCGTCCGGTCCATTCGAACGCGAGCGACTCGATCGCTCATCAGGAGCCTCCTTCCGGCCACGTCTCGGGGTTCAACACGTCGACCCCGGCCTCTTCGAGGAGCGAGCAAACCAGGGTCAGCGGCAGTCCGATGATAGCGGTCGGATCCGGTGTCTCGAACCGTTCGAATAGCGCGATCCCGAGGGTCTCCGAGTAGTAGCTGCCGGCCGAGTCCAGCGGACGCTCCTTGGAGACGTAGAACCGGATCTGGGCTTCTGTGAGCCGCCGCATCTGGACCCGTGTGGTGACGACTCCATGCCCCGTCCCATCCGGACCGCCATCTGGAACACGGAGCACGGCCACCGCCGTGTGGAGCCGGTGCTCCTTCCCCGAAAGGTAGAGCAGCTGTCGAACTGCCCGCTCCTCCGTCCCAGCTTTCTCGAGGATCCGCCCTTCGCACTCGCACACCTGATCAGACGCGATCACGAGTTCGTCTCGGCTGGAAGGACCGAGAGACTGCGCCTTCCCGAGAGCGTGCTCGAGCGCGATCGCGGCCGCTGCGGCCGGCGTCATGTCGTCACGCGTATCGAACCGACGTTCCTCGTATGGGGGCGACACACACCGGAAAGGGAAACCGAGCCGAGAGAGGAGATCTCTCCGGTAGGGTGAGGTAGACGCAAGGACGATTCCCTTCGGACGCATCGAGGGAACGATACCCGAAGCGGGAGAGTGCGGGCAGCTGCTATCCTCCCGTTCGGCAGGAGCTCCGCGCCGGATGTGCGTGCGGAGGAGACAGGAGGAACCGATGCTCCATCGCGACCGCGCAGCGCTCGTCGTCGTGGACGTTCAGTCCCGGCTACTTCCCACGATCCACGATTCCGAGACGACACTGCGGCAGATCGTCCGCTCCATCCGCGGATTCCAGCTCCTCGGAGCGCCCGTGATCGTCACGGAGCAGTACCGACGCGGACTGGGCGCGACGCACCCAGCGATCCAGGAAGCCGTCCTCACTCCCCCACCCAAGGATGGTTCGCTCCCGACGGACCTCGCTCCGCCCCACGATGCGTTCGCCGTCACTCCCGGCTTCGAGGTGCTGGAGAAGATGACGTTTTCCTGCGCCGCAGACCCTACCTTCCTGGGCCACATCGAGCAGCTGGGAAGGCGGCAGATCGTGCTCGTCGGAATCGAAGCGCACGTATGTGTCCTGCAGACGGCGCTCCAGCTCGTGGAGCGGGAGTTCGAGACCTTCGTGCTCGCGGACGCAGTGTCTTCCCGGAGCCCGCGGAACGTAGAGATCGCGCTATCCCGGATGTCTCAAGAAGGAGTGCGCCATGCGTCCGTCGAGATGGCCATCTTCGAGATGCTCCACGTATGCGCAACGGACGAGTTCAAGGCCTGGCTCAAGTTGATCAAGTAGTCGCCGCAGACGGAGCGCAGCGGATGCGTCGACGCTACTCGGCGTCGGGAGCGATCCAACGCAGGACGTCGTCGTGGAACTGCCCATTCGTCGCGAGCGCGTTTCCCCCGTCGATGGTGGCCACTCCGGACCAATCGGTGAAGCGGCCACCGGCCTCCTCCAGGATCGGGAGGAGCGGCGCCGAGTCCCAGATGTGCATCCGGTGATCGATCGCGGCCTCGGCACGCCCCGTCGCCACGAGCGCGTAGGCGTAGCAGTCTCCCCAGCCACGCGTCTTTCCGAACTCGCGGGCCAGTCGATCGAAGGTCGCTCCGATCCCGGTTTGGTGGAACGCGCTCGGCGAGGTCATGCAGAGGAGCGATCGGTCCGGGGAGTCCACCGACGAAACGCGGGCAGGCTTGGGGCGGCGCCCCTCTCGCACCAGCCAAGCGCCGTGTCCGCGCCAGGCGTAGATCGTCTCGTGAAGGGCAGGAAGCCCCAAGATCCCGCCGACCGGGTCTCCATTCCACTCCAACCCGATCAGGGTTCCAAAGAGCGGCACGCCACGAATGAACGACTCCGTGCCGTCGATCGGATCCAGGATCCAGCGGAACGCGCCGCCCTCGGCCTCTCCGTGCTCTTCGCCCAGAATGCCGTCTCCAGGGAAGACGAGCCCGATCTGATCGCGAAGGAACTGCTCCGCTTCGCGATCTGCGATCGTCACGGGGGAGGCGTCGGACTTCGTCTCCACCGAGAGATCCTCGGTGCGGAAGTAGCGCAAGACGAGCTGCGCTGACTTCTCGGCGACATCCAGCGCGAACCGCATCCGGTCCGCCAGGGCCCGCTCCACCGCCGCGTCCATCCTCCGACTCATGTGCTTACCTCCCAAGGGCGTCCGGAAACCAGCGTGGCCCAGGATACCACTGGCCAGCCAGGCAAAAGCTGCCGACTCGGGCGAGACCTGCCGAGGCCTACCCACACACCGAGAACCGGATCCTCCTCGATTCGCGAGCACCAACAGCTCGCGGACGTGCCTCCGACCGAAGGTGTGCCTGCCTAAGTCAACGCACCGCAACTGCCGATACAACTTGGAGAAAGCCGACCATCCGGGCCGGCGGCAGAGGAGGTTTTCGTGCACGGGCATCTAGACTCGCACGCACGCGTGGATTCGCGTGCTTTTCGGCGTGCCGCGCTTTGGGGCGGACTTCTGGCTTCCTGGTTCTTTCTCGCGTCCGTGGGTGCAGCCCCTGCGGACGCGGCCTCGAAATCACTCCGCTTCCTCACCTGGGACGAGTACACGGACCCCGATCTCATCGCGGAGTTCGAAGCGGCTCACGACGTCGACATCGAACTCTTCTACTACGAGACGGACGAGGAGCGGGACGAAGTCTTGGTGCAGTCCCAAGGTCGCGGATACGACGTCATCTTGGTGAGCGACGATGCACTGGGGCGCTACCAAGGAAGAGGTTGGCTCGTCGGGATGAACGAGTCGTCCGTACCCAACCTGAAGTTCATGGAGAAGCGGTGGCGCGAGACGGCCGCCGATGGCAAGGACTACGGGATTCCCTACGCGTGGGGAACGAGCGGGATCGCCTATCGTTCCGACCTCGTCTCGGAACCGATTACAGGTTGGATCGACCTCCTTCGTCCCCAACCTTCGATCCAGGGCAAGATCCTCATGGTCGCGGATTCGTGGGAGCTCGTAGGAATCGCACTCCTCGCCCTGGGATACGACTTCAACTCGGAAGACCCCACGCAGTTGGATGCCGCGGGAAATCTGCTGCTCAGTCAGCGAGGGTTCGTCTCCCGGTACGGATACCCCAACCTCAGCGAGGAGAGCAGTCTCGTCAGTGGGGAGACAGTCGCTGCAACGATGTACAGCGGAGACGCGCTCGCCCTCAAGGACGTCGACCCGCGGATCACGTACGTCGTTCCAGAAGAGGGCACGTTCCTCTGGTGCGACTACCTCACGGTAGCGACTGCGTCGTCCGATCCGAAACTGGCGCTGGCCTTCATCGACTTCCTTCAGGTTCCAAAGAACGCGGCTCGGACTTCGGAGTACCTCTACTACCCGTCACCCAACGAGGCGGCGACGAAGCTGCTCCCGGAAGAGTTGCTCACCGACGAGAACGTCTACCCGTCGAGTGACGCGCTTGCCCATGCGTTCCGGTACGAGGCGATGGCGCCCCGCACCATCCGCAAGCGGAGTTCGATCTACCAGAACGTAGTGGGGAACATCGCGGCGCAATGAGGCTTCAGGCGAAGCTGCTCTTCACCGTCCTACTTCTCGTGGTCGGTGCCATCTTGCTGCTCGGAGTCGTCGTGAGCGATCGACTCCGAAACGTCACGATGGAGCAGACTCGCACTGAGATGGCCTCGTCGGTCGATCGTACCGTGGCCTTGATCTCGAACCGCCTCTCGACGGCGGAAGCCGACCTCGAACTGTTCGCGGCCAGCGACCTCCTCCGGCGGTACATGTCCACGGAAGACGAGGCGGACCGGTACGACGTCATGCTCCGCGCGCTCCTGAGGGAGTTCTCCAGCTACCAACGGATCTTCCCCGAGTACTACGAGATTCGAGTCCTCCTCGACGACGGGTTCGAGGACGCTCGGATGGTCTCTCGCGCGATCCGCAACGAGACCGAGGAGGAAGTGGGCACGCCGTTCTTCAACGGCCTCCGGTCGTCCGAAGGGCTCTACTCCACGGTCCAGATCAACCCGGACGACGGGCAGCCCGCCTTCGTCGCCGGTACCCCTCTCCGCTATGACGACCTGTCGGTCGCGCCGGAGACGGATCGGGTCCGGCTTCGCGGATACCTCGCAATCACCTTCGACCTTTCCTTCCTCGATGCCATCTCGAGCAAAGGAACGCTCGGGAATCGCGGACAGGTCTTCTTCATCGACGGCGCGGGAATGATCCTCAGCCACCCAGACAGCGCGAGAGTCGGGACCAGCGTCAGCCCTTCCCTTCTGGAACAGACGCGTGTGCTCATGCCGGGTAGCCGGTACGTGCCGGAGTCCGGCGGAGAGCCGGTGCTCATCTGGACGCGCGCCGTCCATCCGGACCTGCGCCTCGTTGCCGCCCTCCCTGAGTCACAACTCATGGAAGCGGGAAGCGCCGTCACCCGTTCCATCCTCCACGTCACGTTCTGGGCCACGCTGATCTCGGCGGCCCTCGTTCTCTTCCTCCTGCGTAGGACGGTGCTGCTTCCGATTCTGAGGCTGAGATCCGCGGCCCAGGCGATCGGCGTCGGAGAAGAACCTCCGGTCCTCGGACTCGGTCTGAGGGACGAGATCGGGGATCTGGCCCGCGCCTTCGACGAGATGCACCGGAACCTCGTCCGTTCGAAAGAGCTGACCCGCCAACAGACGGAGCGGTTGATCGCCGCAACCGAGGCCGCGGAAGCGGCCAGCCGCGCAAAGAGCGAGTTCCTCGCCACGATGAGCCACGAGATCCGAACACCGATGCACGGAGTCCTCGGAATGCTCGAACTCCTGGGACGTATCCCCCTGGAGGACCGGGAGGCGAGCTACCTTGCAACCGCGCGCATGTCCGGAAAGGCGCTCCTCCGCATCATCGATGACGTGCTCGACTTCTCGAAGATGGAAGCGGGCCGCATGGAGCTCGCGAACGAACCGGTCCGGATCGACTCACTCCTCGCTTCGATCTGCGCAGAACTCCAAACACAGGCCGCCGCACGAGAGATCGAACTCCGTGAGCAGTCGGATCCCGGTGTCTCCGTGCTCGTGCGCACCGACCCGGGGCGGCTCCGTCAGATTCTCGTGAACCTGATCGGAAACGCGATCCGCTTCACCGAACACGGAACTGTATCCGTCTACGCGACACTGCTCGCCTCGAACGCGCCTGCCGATCACGTGCGTGTGCGGTTCGAAGTCCAAGACACCGGGATCGGAATCCCTCTCGAAGCACAGAATCAGATCTTCGAGTCGTTCCGTCAGGCAGACGGCTCCACGACACGGAAGTACGGAGGTACGGGGCTCGGGCTCGCGATTTCGAGCCGGATCGTGGCTCGGATGGGGGGGCACCTCCAAGTCATCAGCACCGTGGGAAAGGGCTCGACGTTCTGGTTCGACCTCGACTTCCGGCTTGCGATCGAGGAAGTATCCACTGAGTCGCACACGAACCCTACCCAGGCCGACACCCCCGCTCGCTGGCCAGACCTTCGTGTCCTCGTCGCGGAGGACAATCCGGTCAACCAGGAAGTCGTCTCCGCGATGCTCGAACACATGGGGATCACCGTTGAGCTCGTGGACAACGGCCTCCAAGCCGTCTCTGCCTACCAAGGCTCCCACTTCGACCTCGTCCTCATGGACTGTCAGATGCCCGAGATGGACGGGTTCGCGGCGACGAGGCAGATCCGCGAACAGGAGCTGTCCTCCTCGACTCCTTCGATCCCGATCATCGCGCTGACGGCAAACGCGATGTCAGGAGATCGCGAGCGCTGCCTGGAAGCAGGGATGAACGACCACCTCGCAAAGCCGTACGATGAGTCGGACCTGAGACACATTCTCGAACGTTGGCTGGAATCACGTCACGAGACGTCTGCTACTCGGACCGCAACTCTAGACCTGGACGCGCGCCCGTCCGTTGCTGGCGAACGGCCTCTCCATGAAGAGGACGGGCCCGACCCAACGCGCCCGGTGCTCGATCCCGAGCGGCTGGAAGCACTCAGGTCGTTCCAAAGGCCGGGACAGAAGAGCCTCCTCGAACGGTCAGCCGAGCTCTTCCTTGCTCACACCGACGAGCAGATCGATGCAATCGCGGTGGCCGCGGAGTCTCGAAACTGGTCCGAACTCGCACGCCTGGCCCACTCCATGAAAGCGTCCGCGGGAAACCTGGGTGCCTTCGACCTGAGTGAGCTCTGCGAACGAATCGAAGCCGACGCGCAACGAGTGGGTGGCTCGGAGTCCGTCGTCAGCGAGCACGAAGAGCCGATCCCTGACACGCCGCGCGTCTCTCCGCAGACGATCGACGCACTCCGGCTGGCGCACGCGAAGACGAAAGTCGAACTAGAGCGACTTCTCCGTTCCGCAGCCTGACACACCGCGCAGCCTGACGCCTCCCGCAGCGTGACGCCTCCCGCAGCCTGACACACCCAGCAGCGTGCCCTCGCAGCGACACATCCCGCAGCGTGACGCGCTCTGCACCGGTCCCGCAAGAGATGACTCGCCTGCTCGTTCCGTGCTCCGCTGACACCATCACGTGCTTCGCTCGAACGGCTCAGCCCCGCGCGAGTGACGCGGCCGCAAGCCGACGAGCCGCTTCCTCGAGCGTGTCTCGCCGCTTGCAGAACGCGAAACGAACGAGCCGGCGTCCCTCTTCGGAGTGCTCGTAGAACACGCTGGGCGGCACGGCAGCGATCCCCACTTCCTCGACCAGGTGACGACAGAACGCAACGTCGTCATCCCAACCGAGCGGCGTGAGATCAGCGAGTACGAAGTACGTTCCTTCCGGCGACGAGACGCCGAAACCAGCCGACCGAAGTGCCTCGACCAGGAGCGTCCGTCTCTCCATGTAGGCGGTGCGTAGCTCGGAGAAGTATGCGTCGGGCGCGCCGAGAGCGAGCACCATCGCGTGCTGGAACGGGGTGGCGACGGCAAAGGTGAGGTACTGATGCGCCGATCGAAGGGCGGCGACCAGCGGTTCCGGACCGGTCGCGTACCCGATCTTCCACCCCGTGAGTGAGAAGGTCTTCCCCGTCGACCCCAGCGTCACCGTCCGCTCTCTCATTCCCGGCAACGAGGCGATCGGCAGGTGATGCCCTTCGTAGACGAGCCGGTCGTACACCTCGTCCGCGAGGCAGAGTACATCGTGGCGCACGCACAACTCCGCGAGCAGAGAGAGCTCCTCGCGGCTGAAGACTCGTCCGGTCGGATTGTGCGGAGTGTTCAGCACTACGAGCTTCGTCCGGTCGCTGAACGCGGCACGGAGTTCGTCCTCGTTCCAGCGGAATGACGGAGCGCGTAACGTGACGAACCGGGGAGTCGCGCCCGCTAGGCTCGTACAGGCTCGGTACGAATCGTAGTACGGCTCGAAGAGAACGACCTCGTCTCCCGGCTCGACGAGTCCGAGAAACGCACAGGCGATCCCCTCGGTGGCGCCGCTGAAGACACAGACTTCCGTGGACGGTTCGTAGCCCAGTCCGAAACGCTCGCGGTAGCTCGTCGCAATCGCCTCGGTCAGTGCCGGCAACCCGGCGGAGCGTGCGTATTGGTTGTGATCGGACTCGATGGCGCGAACCGCTGCGTCCTTCAGAAACTCCGGGCCAGCGAAGTCCGGAAAGCCCTGAGAGAGGTTGACCGCGCCGTGAAGCTCCGCGAGCCGTGTCATCTCCGCGAAGATGGTCGTCTCGAATCCGTGGAGTCGAGACGCGAGACGGCCACCTCCGCGCCCGGGACGACTCATGAGAAGCGCGACTTGAGCCAGCCGCCGAGTCCGCTCTTCGGGACGGCTACCGGCGTCCAGACCGGAACGGTCGCCAGCACATGGTCGTCGACCACGACTTCGATCTCGCCTACCGGATCCCATGGATCGAGCGGGGCCTGAAGGTCCTCTACCGGCACGAACCGTGTTTCGAGCAGTCGATCGTCCGGACGCGAGACGATGACGGTGAGGTCGTGCGCGACTACGGGGTGGATCGACGCCACCGTCCCCCCGGCCACCGGCACCTCGGTCTCGATTACGTCGCCCCGCTTCGCGATTTCCATCGGAAGGAAGCTTCCGAACCCAAGGCCGAGGAGTTCCCGGCTCACTCCGAACCGGTCTCGATTCGTGGGACAGCCGAGGACGACGGAGATGAGGCGGAGGTCACCGCGCTTCGCGGTGGCGCACAGGCAGAAGCCCGCCTTCGAGGTATAGCCGGTCTTGAGCCCGTCGAGTCCGGGGAACCGTCCGACGAGTTCGTTCGTGTTGCGGAGGATGAACTGTCCGTCGCGGAACGGCGCCTCTGCCGTCGACGCCATCCGCAGTACATCCGGGTACTGGACGAGCTGACGAGCGATCTGGGCGATGTCGAACGCAGTCGTCAGGTTGATTGCGTTCGGATCGTCATCGAGTCCGTGGACGTTCTTGTACTCGGTCGCTTCGAGGCGAAGCAGATCCGCCTCTCGGTTCATGAGCTGGACGAACCCTCCCGGGGTCCCCGCAATGTGTTCCGCCACGGCAACACAGGCGTCGTTGGCAGATCCGATCGCGATCGCTTCGAGCATCTGCTCCAGGCTGAACACTTCGCCTTGCTTGAGGTAGACCTGAGACCCACCCAGCTTACTCGCACTCCCCGAAACTCGGATCGAATCGTTGAGAGAGAGACGCCCCGCGTCGACCTCTCGCATGACGACGAGCTCGAGCATCATCTTCGCGATGCTGGCCGGCGGTCGCCTGTCGTGAGAGTTCTTCTCGTAGAGAATCGTGCCTGTCTCCGCTTCGATCAGGATCGCCGACTCGCAGGCCTCCCCCGCCCATTCGAGCGGGCGTCCCGAGAACCGCAACACGGGCGCATCCGGAAGCTCGGGCATAGGCGGAACGGCTTCGGTGTCGCCACCGCCACAGCCAGTAAGACCAACGAGACCGAAACCGACGATGGCGATCGCCAACACGACGAACCCGGTACGCGACCCTGGTCGACTCGTGAGGACGGGAGCGGACAGCGCGAACGCCACACCTGGGCGAGTGGGACGCCGAAGGGTACGGTGCAGGGACGAGCGAAGTTTCATGGGCAGACGGGACAGATGGGGTCGCATAGCTCTCCTAGCAGCCTCACCGAGCGGCTCCTCGCCTCTCGGGATGGATCCTTCCAAATGAGGGCGCTCCGCGTCCTCGCGAGCGTCCCAGACGACTCGGGTGCTGCCCCGCCCGGTGGGGCCCAGAGCGGGCGGCCGCAGCCGCACTCGCACAGAACCCCTAAACCCTTGCCAGAAAGCACGATAGCACGGCGCAACAACCAACGCAACTGTCGTTCGGCGGGAGTTCGACGAACGTACGTCAATCGGGTACCCTACGGGACTCGAAGGTGACGCCGAGAAGTCGGCGGGTCAGGGAAGGACGCAGCTCGTGTACACGTTGATCATCGCGGTGACGGTCGGTCTCCTCATCACGGTCCTATGGATCGCACTCGGGCTCTGGGGTGGCATCTGGCTGGGAACGATTCTCGGCATCCTCGTCATGGTCGGGATCTCTGCGCTGGTCGCACGGCGGATCGGGAAGCGGATCGAACCCGCGATGCAATCGGTCCAGAGGCAGATCCAAGCAGGACAGACTCGCCTCGCGCTGCAAACGCTCGAGTCTCTCCTCCCGATGGCGAAGTGGCAGGTTCTGCTCGGCGGGCAGCTCCACGCGCAGATCGGAACGATCCACTACGCGCAGGGCGAAGAAGCCAAAGCGATGGAGTCACTCTCCAAATCGCACGCTCGAGTCGCCGAAGCGCAGTTGTTCCGAGCCGCTCTCCTCTACCGCAAGAACGATGTCGACGGAGCGACCAAGGCGCTTCGGGGCTCCGTGAAGTACAACCAGAAGAATGCACTCCTCCACAACACCCTCGCTTGGATGCTGAGCCAATCCGACCGCACCGACGAAGCGATTGCTGCGCTGCAGGAGGCTCTCAAGTCCCTGAAGGACGATTCGGCAACGAAGGACAACCTGATCCGTCTTCAGAACGGCAAGAAGATGTCGATGAAGAGCTTCGGAATGACGTGGTACGGACTCCAGCTCGAGAAGGTTCCGAACGCGCTCCGTCAGATGCAGCAAGGGCCGCCGCGTCCGGGTTTCCGGCAGCCCCGTCGTCGCCGCTAGTCTGATCCGCCACTCGGCCGGCACTGTGCCGACAGCCGCCCTGGGCGGCCGGCAGCCTCTCGAATACGCCCGACCTGGACATACACCGGCAACGTGTCTCGCTACCCGCGCCGTCGCGATCGGCTAGTTCTGCCAGATCGAGTTCTTGGGGATTTCAGCCTCGACCGTGCACGCGTCTCCTTTGAAGTGGTAGTGGAGGAGCACCGTCGAAGGCACACCCACTCCCATCTCGCCCGCAGTCGAGAGCCCGGTGGAGCGGGCAGCCCGGATCGCAGCTTGATCCAGGTCGTCGAGTCCGGAGCTCTTCACCAGCGCGAGCTCCAAGAGCTGGCCGGACCGCTCACCCCGCACCTTCACCGTCACAGTCTTGTCGAGGTTCTTGCCCCTCAGCGAAGTAGGCATCTGCGCTACCGTCGGCCGGGTCACCTTGTTGTCGGTGCGCGGGAGTCGCGGATGATTGCCGGCTTCGACCTCCTCGATGAACCGGGTGATTCCCGCATGCAGCCCCTTCTCCGACCCTGAGATGACGAAGAGCGTCGAGATGTCATCCTCCAGGTCCTGAGTCACGACCCGGTCCTTCTGTCCCTCGATGCGAATGGTGTCTGCGATCTGGAAAAGGAACTTCGGTGGCGCCGGACAGGGCGCTCCCCGTGTCCGCGCATAGTCCGTCGTGAACTCTCGGCCGTCGATCAGTCGCACGATCCGCTGGCGAGGAATGAAGTAGTCGACCGCGGTCCACGGGATCCAGATCAGTTCGCGGCTCTCCCCGAACGCCTGGAGACCATCCTGTCGGAACCGATCGCACTCTTCGGGGGAGACCAGGAACGACGTCTCTGCGGAACGGGTCTTGTAATTCAGGTAGCCGACGATCCAGGAGAGATCCTCTGCGGTGAAGCTGCCGCACTCGCCACAGTCCAGCGTCGGGGCATCCGGTGCGCGCTCGACCCGGTTCTCGCAGTTCGGACAGAGCCAGGTCTCGGCGCTGGCCACCTGGGCGATTCCTCCGAGCATCCAGAGACCAACCAGGCCCCAGACCCCGAGGCGCATGCACCGCCTAGCAATACGACTAATCAAGATGCCACTCCCTTCTGCGACAAGGACTTCCGAATCAAACCGGACGTCTGGAGCGGAGCCGCCGTACTCGTAGTCGGCCCCGGGGCCCCGCGGGAAGCAAGGGCCCGTGGGAGGGCTCGGCAGAGACCGAGGCTCACCGGCTCCAGAGGTATCCGACGAGTATACCCAGGACAGGCTCCCAGGATCTCAGCGGATCTCGAAAGTCTCCCGCTCGCTCTGGGCGACCACGGTGGAGTCCGAGGCGGTCAGGAGCTCGACGTGCCACTCGTATCGGCCGGGTTCGGTATGGGGCGGAAGGGGAACCCGGATCGAGTTGGCCGCCGTGACCACGTTCGCGTAGATCGCGCCGATGGAGTCGACCATCACGACACGAAAGAGCCTCTCCTTCGGAATCTCGACCGATCGAGGGGGTGGATCTCCGTTCGGGTAGGCATCCACGCGCTCGAGCTCCGATGGTGTGTCCCCTTCCGGGAGCTCAGGAGGATCGTCGTCTTGGTCGACGGAGTCGCGCCCGCCCGGATCCGCAGAGCCTCCGCTCTGATCATCGGCCATATCGGACGCATCGGAGGCCTCTGCTACGTCCTCGTCCGGGTCCTCGGTTGTCTCACTGTCATCGCCGTTCGCAACGACAGCCCCCGAGTCGACGGAGAACTCGCCGCTCCGGAGGGCCGCCGGATCGTCGCTCGCGTCCTCTGCCCCCGTGAGCACCCACCGGAAGCCGATCTGGGGCGGGACGAGGACGTCTCCTGCGCGAGGACGCAGCTCGGAAAACGGGTTCGGCAACTCTGGAGCTGGCGCTACCTCCTCCTGCGTCTCGGTTTGTCCGCCGCACCCGCCGGCAAGGAACCCCAAAGCGAGCAGGCCCGAAAGGAGGGCGGCCGGCCAGGCGCGTCCTTCCCGGGGAGGGTTGGGTCTGTATCGCGTCGTTCGATCCCCGCCCAGAGCGGGCCTCCATTTCTTGTCCGAAGCGCCGATTCGCCTGTCGCACAGTACCTTAGGTGATCCACGGGAGAGTGTAAAGCCGGCACGGCATGAACTTGGACGCCCGCTTCGGCGCTCCCGCGTGGTCGCCTCGCGCTGGTCCTCGAGCTGGTCTCTTGGCGGCCCCGCGGTGGCCCCGTGGGCCCCCTCCTGGTGCCTTAGCGTCCGCCTGTCGTGGCATCTCCAACCCGTTACCATTAATTGGGACAACGACTTATCTGGATTATTCGACATACTAACTAAGAAAATCGATCGACTTGCGCCAAAGTGGATACACCGCAAGTCAGGCCTGATTATTTCGGGCAGGGCTTTCCGGAGAACTTCAATCGCCACGACATCTGACGTCAGTTCGTTGGAGGACCCCAAATGAAGAAAGTGATAGCGGTAGCAATCGGACTCCTCTGTGTGTCCAGCGCGGCCATGGCTGCTACCTGGGTGGAAGTGGACGACGCTGGTGACCTGCCGGGCACGGCCCAGGTTCCGGAAGGATCTGGCCCGCTCGATGGAATCCAGGGAACGATTGGTGCCAACAATGACGCTGACATGTACTGCATCACGGTTCCGGATGCCGGCATGCTCGTCGCCACCACCTGCGGTGGCGCTACGATCGACACCCAGATGTGGATCTTCGACGAGAACGGCGTTGGCATCTCGTTCGACGACGACGATCCCGCTGGCTGCGGTCTCCAGTCCACGGTGACTGGTGCCTTCCTGCTCGGTCCGGGCAACTACCTGCTCGCGATCTCGACCTACAGCAACGACGCCCTGAACGCTGCTGGCGACGAGATCTGGGCCGACTCTCCGTTCGCGACCGAGCGTCAGCCGGACGGCGCGGGCGCCGGTGACCCGGTCATCGCTTCCTGGAACGGTGCCGGTAGCTCCTCCGGTGACTACTTCATCGCCCTCACCGGCGTTGAGTTCTGCGGCGGAGTGGTTCCGACCATCGAGAAGTCGTGGGGAGAGATCAAGAGCATCTACAAGTAGTCGATACTGCTAGAAGCTCTCGCTTCACGAGCCCGAGGATCCCTGGATCCTCGGGTTTCTCTTTGCTCGTCGGTCAGGCAACGCAAACGCGGTCGAGCACGCAAACTCGGTCAGGTAACGCAGACCTGGTCAGGCAACGCAGGCTCGGTCAGGCAACGCAGACATAGTCACGACCCTCCGCACAGCTGGCTTCTCCGAGAGCGGCGCGAATGAGCTCGCGCGCGCCCTTCGCGCCCACCGCCACGAGGATCATCCGGCTTCCGCGCTTCGCTAGCCCTTCCTGAGCTTCCTCGATCGGTCTTCCGTATGCCTTCCGACCGATCTTGCGGGGGTCGATATCGAGGAACGAGGAGACACGTCCCCCTTCCGAGAGGAACGCGCGCGCGAACCGGCGCCCATCACGGCCGGCTCCCCAGACGATCGTGTCGCGCTCTCCGAGAAAGCCTGCGAGGTGATGAGCACGACAGGCGAGGAACCGGTCCGGCGCGTACTGCGGTTGGGTCCGAGACGCCCGCTCGGGCGCGTCGGTCCACTCGTAGAGATCCCGGTCGACCTTGCCGAAGAGAGTTCCGGCCCGGAGCATGCGGAGCCAGAGGTCGTAGTCTTCGGGCCAGCCTTGGTCCCGGTACCCTCCGACCCTTTCGAACAGCACGCGCCTCATGAGAACGGTCGGATGCGGGAGGGGTGACTCGATCCAGAGCCCGTTCGCGATCTCCTCCGGTTCGCGGCAAGATCTCACCCAGTCGAGGTAGCGCTTCCCACCATCGGTGAGCGGTGTTCCGACGTGGGCGACTTGGGTCGCGACGAGCCCGATCTCCGGCCTCCTCCGAAGGAACTCCACTTGCGCATCGAAGCGTTCAGGAAGAGACACGTCGTCCGCATCCTGCCGCGCAAGGAGAGTTCCCCGAGCCGATCGAGCCGCCAAGTCGAGCGCCGCGACGATTCCCGAAGGCTCGATCCGTCGCGTCCGAATCCGGTCATCTCGACGGACGTAGGCGGAGAGAACGTCCGGTGTTCCGTCATCGGAACCATCGTCGACGACAACGCACTCGAAATCCGAGAACGTCTGGGCCAGGAGGGAATCCAACGCTCGAGGGAGTGTCGACGCTGCATTCCGCACCGGCAAGAGAACGGAGACGGTCGGATCGCTCGTCATCCCCGCTAGCTCACTCGAAGCGCCTGCGCTTCCAACGCGCGCTCGAGTTCCTCTAGCTGCGCTGCCCCTGCCTTCTCGTCTGCGCAGAAAGTGGAAGTGAGGCGAGACGCGAGCTCACGCGCCGCCTCCGGATCCTCGCTCCCATCCATGCGACCGAGAACGAGATCTGCCAGGGTTCCCGCGGCCTCTTCCTCCCGGAGCGTGCGAAGCAAGCGAAGGATGCTCTCCTCGTCGCTCTCCCAGGAACGGAGCAGATCGTGGATCCGGATCGTCCCTCGGCAAGGAGGACGAGGCGGCAGAGCGTCGGGCTCGTCGACCTGGTTCGCACCCAGCGGATGCGGAGACGGCTGAAGTAGAGACGGCGGAAGCAGACTCACGACCCGGGACGCAACCACGGGAGCCGTCGTGTACTTGAGCCCCATCGTGACGAAGAGCCCCTCGGGCCCGCCGAACGCAGCGGGCGACAGGACGTGGTCTCGGTGCGGCATCTCGGGATCGTCGACGGAACGGGACGGCAGTCGGCCGACTTGCGCGGAGACGACTCGGCGCCCCGAGAGTTCGAGAGACGGGACGTGCTCGTCGACGGAGCGGATGAGAGCCTCCGCCTCCTCCGTCGTCACACGCACGTCTTCCGGGCCGGACCCTTCGATCCGGTGAACCGTGCCCACGTGCGTGAACCGTCCGTCGCTCCAGAGGAATGCGTTTCGTCCGTCGCGCGCGCGGACGCCCATGCCGGACACGCCGTCGCTGCCCACACGACCGAAGTCTGTCGAGCCCTCCAGGACGAGGTTGAACACCTTCGCGGTCGGGATCGAGTTCGCGAGCGGCCATCCCCAACGGTCGAGTGTCGTCTCCGTCCACGCGCCGGCCGAGAGCACGACCAGCGGCGTTTCGACTTCGACTCGTCCGCTCGACTCTCCCAAACGGGTGGAGTCGGAGTTCGTGGCTCGGGACAGTCCGAGCCCTACGACAGCTCCGTCTCGAACGATCGGCGTCGCGTCCGCATGGTTCACGATCGTCGCGCCGAGACTGACCGACCAACGGAGGTACTCGATGAGGAGACGCTGCGGGTCGGCGATCCAACCGTCGGACCAGAACGCGAACGCCCGCTCAGAACCGACCGAACGGGGAACGTCCTCGAGCGCATTCGCCAATACGACGCGTCCTCTCGGAAGACGATGCGCTGGCAGGACCCCGTCGTTCCGGCCCCTCGAGAGCCAGGCATCGATTGCGAACGCGACGGAGAACGGGATCGGATGACGCACGCCCTTTCCGTCGAGCGGAAGGAGGAACGACCGGGGCGAGGTGAACTCCGGAAACGAGCGCAGGAACCAACGTCGAGCTTCCACCGACTCCCCGAATCTGGAGAGATCGAAGCTCTGGAGATAGCGCAAGCCTCCATGGAGGATCCGTAGGCTTCGCGCACTCGCGCCCCGACCGAAGTCTCGTCGCTCGACGAGAAGGGACCGATAGCCGCGACGGGAGAGTTCGAAGAGTAGCGACGCTCCGTGGATCCCTCCACCGACGACGACGCAATCGAAGCTGCGGCCGCCCAGGTCACTCAGGTTGCGAACGAATCCCGGATCGGCGGGGCTCACGACGGGACTCACGACACGCCCCGCAAATCGCTATCGCCTTTGGAGCTCCCCACAGGTCCGGCGCTCCCCTTGCGGAGTGCGGCTTGGTCACGAACGAACTGCCCGAGGGAGACGCGAGCTCCAAACGTGGGTGGGCTCACCGAGAGGGAGGCTACTGCATCGCCAAACCACCGGGCCGGCCGTTCCTCCGGGACCTCGCCCTCGAGTACGAAGCCGTAGCTTCCGGTGCGCACTTCGTGTCCAGGGATCGGAAGAGGATCGCTCCCGGGCAGCACGACCAGCCCGTGCTTGCCGGCGAGTGCGTACGGTTCGGCTCCCGGGAGGAGCGAGGGGCGTCCTCCGTTGTCTCCGAGATAGAGGTCTACGCGGTCCGGGGAAGCCAGATGACCGATCAGAACGCGTCCGCGTCCGAACCACCACTTCCCGAACGCCCACGGCAAGACGGCAAGCCCACCGTGTTGGGCGATCGACCGCGTCGTAGAGTCGAGGACCGCGCCGTCTTTCGGACGGACGGACGTCCGAAGCGCGAGCACTTCGAGACCCTCGGCGGTCACTACTTGGTACCCCGCGAGGATGAGGAGACGAGTGCCATCCGAGCGCGTCGCCCAGAGAGCTTCCGCCTCTCCGGTCGACACGATCGACCACTCCGGAACCTGGATCCGTCCCTCGGCCAGACCGGAGAACGCGTCGTGCCGGGCATCTTCCGTCAAACAGAGGACTCCGACCGCAGAGAGACCACTCCCCTTCGCCGCGTTGATACGAACGTCCTTCATCGAACCGACCGCTGCGTCGAGCGACGTCCGGAGATCGTGGATGGAGTAGAAGTGGACGTGGCCGTCGACGGGAGTCCCCGGGACAGGAAGGAGGCTCGGGGGACTCACCGCTCCGTCTCCCCGACCGGCGACGATCCGCTCCCTGGGGACTTGGCGTCCCGATCCCCTTGCGACCCCGCGAGCAAACCCAGTGTCGTTTGCGAACTCGGTGTCGTCTCTGGACGTAGCGTCGTGTCTGGACGTAGCGTCGTCTCTGGACGCGGTGCCGTGTCTGGACGCGGTGTCGTGTCTGGACGCGTCTTCGTGAGCGAACGCGACTCGGTCCCGCGTAGGAGCACGGTCTCCTCGCCACCCGCGCCACTCACCGAGGCGACGAGACGCGATCCGACCCGGCCTCGAGTCGGAGCGAGAAACCGGATCCGTTCCGCAAAGAGCCCATAGCCCACGGCAGCGAGCGCGGCTTGGATCATCACGATGGTTCCGGCGATCGGCACCAAGAGCGGCCCATCCGTGTTCCCGACGAGGATGTGCCCGACCCAAACGGCGAAGAGCGCCGCGAGGCCGATCAGAGGGACGGCGAAGAGCAGGAACCAGACGAACAGCCTCTGCGAGTATCGCGTCACCATGAACAAGGTCGCGAGGTCCGCAACCACGCGGAAGACCCGACCGATCCCGTACTTCGAGTGTCCGAAGACTCTCGCCCGGTGGTTCGTCTCCACCTCGCTGACCCGCGCCCCACCCATCTGTGCGAGCGGAACGATGAACCGATGGAACTCCGAGTAGAGCGACACCGAGCGGAGCACCTCGCCCCGATAGGCTTTGAGGGCGCAGCCGTTGTCACGGATGGAAAGGCCGGTGAGCTGACGCGAGATCCAGTTTGCGGCGATCGACGGCGCTCGCCGGAGAAGGAAGCCGTCTTGTCGCTTCTTCCGCCAGCCGGAAACGATCTCGAACCCGCGATCGAGTTCGTCGAGTAGCTTCGGGATGTCCGCCGGGTCGTTCTGGAGATCGCCGTCCAAGGTCACGACCACATGGCCGCGGCTCGCATCGAAGCCAGCCATGAGGGCCGGAGTCTGTCCGCGATTGACCGCGAGCCGGATCGCGACGAGATGGGGATGCGCCTCTCGAAGCGCTGCCAACGCTCCCCAACTCCCATCACTCGACCCATCATCGACGAGGATGAGTTCATAGCTCTTGTCGAGGGGATCGAGGGCCGCTTCGACCTGCTCGACGAGCCTGGGAATCGAATCGACTTCGTTGTAGACGGGCACGACCACCGAAATGTCGACCGCGTCGTCTCCCTGGAGGGAACGCCGAACCGATCGACGAGCCGCGTCGCTCCTCGGGCTCATGTCCGTGGGTTCGTGTCGGCGGGAGACGTTGCCGCGCGGCTCCGTCCACCACGTGCCGGTTCGCCGTCGCTAGTGTGATCTCTACCGACGCCGTCCTCTGGATCCGCCACGGCGCCCGCTGCGCCGCCTTCGTCCCAGCCTTCGACCCAGACGTCGCCTTCTTCGCCGTGGAACCACTCCGCCACTCGGTAGTGAGCCTGGTCGCGGAAGTGGAGATAGAGCAGGAGCTCGCCCAAGAATCCCAGGATCACGACCTGGATGCCCGCCGTCACGAGCAGGAGAGAGAGCAGGAGGAGCGGACGCTCGGCCAGTGCACTGCCGAGAAAGAGTCGCTGGTAGACGAGAACGCCCCCAAGGACGAGACCCACTAGGAGCAAGACGAGACCGAGTGCGCCGAAGGGACGAAGTGGCTTCTGCGTGAACCGCACGAGGTAAGCCAAGGTGAGTAGATCGAGTGCACGTCGTCCGAAAGTCGCCGGGCCAAAGAGCCGAAGCGTCGCTCCCGATGTGTCCGAAGGCACCCCGACCTCACCGATCCGGAACCCTTCCCGCGCGAGCAGAATCGGCAGGAAGAGCTGATTCTGTCCGTACCCGGAGATCGCCGTAGCGACGTAGTCGCGCATTCCGTGGAGTCCGCAGGCGAGATCATGGAACGTCACACCGGTGGTCCAGGCGATGAGCTGGTTGAAGAGCCGGCTCGCCACTCGATTGAACTCCGAGCCCTTTCGGCTCAGGCGATACCCGACGACATACTCGTCGCCGGAGAGTCTCGAGACGATCGCATCGATCGCGTCAGGACGTACCTGCGGATAGGCGGGATACGTGACGATGTACCGGCCGGTCGCAATCGCGGCCCCCGCTCGGATCGTCGCGATCTGCCCCATCGGCGCGTGCAGGCGAACGATCCGCACCCAGCCAAGACCGGCGACTCTCTCCGCGAAGCGTGCGTGGAGACCACCCAAGTGGCCATCGAGCGAGAGAATGAGCTCGTGGTCGGCGGATCTCGGACCGAGGAAGGCGAGAAGCTCTTCGAGGATGCGCGGCGTGTGCTCGACACTCTGGGAACAGAAGAGCACGACGGACACACGGGGTCCCTCGCCAGGGGGCTCCGCCACCCTGGCGACGTCACTCGTCGGCCAATTCCGTTCTGGTGCCTGTGTGGTCATGTTCCGGTCCACGGATCGGTACGCGCACCAACCCTAGGTAGGTATAGAGATCGGCCGACCAGTCGGGTCCGCTTAGAACAGCGCGTAGATGAATGGGGCCAGGGCCGCGTTCTGAGTCAGGAAGAGAACCGCCCCGAAGAAGACCATGAACAGAATGATCGGAAGCAGCCACCACTTCTTCCTCACCCGCATGAAGGCCCAGATTTCTCCCAGAATGCTCAGTCTGCTCATGTTCCCCATCTCGATCTATGGTGTACGTGGGCTAGAGGGTGAGTATAGCGGAGGATAGAGGATTTTCCGCCGGAAAGACGCGCAGCGGGAACTACTGGCAACGATCCGCAAAGGCCCTTCGTTCGACGCAACCCGAACGGAATCCCAACGAGATAGCGGACACAGCAATCGGGTCTCGTTCGAAGCGGACCCTTCCCTGCGGTCGAGTCCGGGCCGAAGCAGCGGACCTGGCAGCCGACTCGAAGGTGGAAACCGTAGGCGTTGGGGCAGAACACCCAAATGCGCGTCGTCCGATAGGCGACGAGACCCTCAGTCCCCCTCTCTCCGGTCGCCACGGTAGATCCGCCGGACGACATCCTCGATCGGCCGCTCCTGCAGCTTGAGGTCGAGGATCTCGCGTTGGACGAGCACCTGGCGGATGAGCTCAGGGGCAGGAATCTGGTCCGGGTCGAACTCCAGCTGGATCCGGTGGCCCGACTGCTCCAGTACCTCGCAGCCTCGAGGCAGCTCGAGCGCCCTCCCTTGGGCGGCATCGTCCCGGAGGTCGATCTGCAGGATTCGGCGGTGGCCGAAGAGGCGCCGGAGTGACTCTACATCTCCGTCGTGGAGCAGACGCCCCTCGTCGATGACGAGGACACGCGAACACAGTCGCTCGATGTCGCCCAAGTCGTGGGAAGTGAGAACGAGGGTGGTCCCGCGGTCCGCATGCAGCTTCCGGAGGAACGTCCGCACCTCTTCCTTCGCGACGACGTCGAGCCCGATCGTCGGCTCGTCCAGAATGACCAGGTCCGGTGCGTGGAGAAGCGAGGCGGTGAGCTCACACCGCATCCGTTGTCCGAGGCTCAGCTTCCGCACCGGCACGTCGAGTACGGCACCGAGTCCCAGTCGATCCACGAGTTCGTCTCGACGGGCGCGGAGTTCGCGAGCGGGAATGCGATAGAGCGTGCCGAGCAGCTGGAACGACTCGCTCGGAGGAAGATCCCACCAGAGTTGGGTCCGCTGTCCGAACACGACACCGATCCGGAGCGCATTCTGTCGCCGGAAGCGATGGGGATCCCGTCCAAACACTCGCACCGAACCGGACGTCGCGCGGAGGATCCCGACGAGGATCTTGATCGTGGTCGACTTGCCAGCTCCGTTCGCGCCTACGTAGCCGACGAGCTCGCCGGGACGGATCGCGAAGGAGACATCGTCGACGGCTCGGACGGTCCGTCCCGAGCGGGAGAAGAGACCACGAACGGCGCCCACGACCCCGCCACGGTGTCGCAGCACACGGAACTCCTTGCGGAGGCCCTGGACCCGGACGATCTCGACGGGCTCGGTCATCCCCCGGCTCCTTCGTACCTGCGCATTCCGAGTCGCCAGAAAAAGAGGCACGCTCCGAGAAACGTTCCCGCAACGAGCGGTGTGGCCCAAACACCCCACGGTGACAGGCCGAGAGGATCCGTCTTGCCGAGCAGGGCGACCGCGGGCACGTAGCTCACGAATCCGACTGGAACGACGTAGAGAAAGATCGAACGGAGCCAGCCAGGATAGAGGCTGACCGGATACTCCGTCATCTGCGCACCCCCGTAGGTGAACGCATTGAACATCTCCGTGCTCTCGACGGTCCAGAAGCACTGCGCCGCACTCGCTACGAAGAGGCCCGCGTAGACGGTCACCCCGCAGATCACACTCGTTGCCAAGAGGGCGAGGTGAGATACGTCCCAATCGAGTTGGAGGTGCATGACGGAAATGCAAACCGCAAATGCCCCCTGGAGGGAGCGGCCCAGGATCCTCAGCTTCACGTCGCGTCCGAGCACGAAGAGCAGGGCGGGGAGCGGCCGCACGAGAACGTAGTCGAAGCTCCCACTTCGGATGAGCTCGGGCATGTCGTCGAATCCGGTGGTGAGCGCTTCTCCCATTCCGAGACAGATGCTCGCCATCCCGTAGAGATAGACCACCTCCCACTTGGTCCATCCCGCGATCGATTCGATGTGCTGGAAGAGGAAGAAGAGCGCCACCAACTCGAGCCCGGTCACGGTGAGCCGTCCGACGAGTTCGAAGACGAACGATCCTCGGTAGCTCATCTGCTCACGCACGGAAGCCGCGAGCATCGCGCCGTACACTCGTGTCCAGACCCTCAGATCACCCGCCATGAACCAGCACCTCCCTGCGCCCGGCATGGAAGAGGACCTGAGCCAGCAAGGTGAGGAAGACGGCCCAGAGAAGTTGGACCCCGAGGAGTAGCCAGAGACTCTCCCCCGCTCCGATCCAGATCCGCGTCGGTGTGTAGAGCGTCTGCTCGAACGGAAGGAAGCGAGAGATCGTCCGGGCCCACTGGGGAAAGAAGTCGATCGGCAGAATCAGCCCGGAGAATAGACCCGAGAAACCGAGCACCAACCAACGCACACCTTGCTCGGAACCGAGCCAGAAGCTACTCAGCTCGATGAGTAGGAGGATGACGTGCGCGATCCACGCCGCCAACACGACGGAGATGACGAAGACCGGAAGCTCACCGAGGGGCGGGAGCACGAGGAATCCGGCGAGAGCGCCGACGGCCAGCAAGGGAAGCGCGCGCGCTACGACGTAGTACGCGCTCACTCCGAACCGACCACCGAGGTGGCAGGATACGAAATCGACTGGCCGCGCCAGGTCGATGACGATCTGGCCGCTTCGCACCGCATCCCCTACACCGACCTTGCCCCAAGCCGGGATGACCATGAGAAACGCCTGCGACACGGTGACGTAGGTCACCGTTTGGTCGGCATCGAGACCACCGATCGCGATGCGGTGCTCGAAACACGCCCTGAGCGCATAGGCACGGAAGTAGAGGAAGAAGCAGTTGGTAAACAGCCCTGACCAGTTGGAGAACCGGTAGACCAGCTGGCGCTGGAGCGCAATCCTGGCGTGCGCCCAGGCGTTCGTCGCAACGCTCAGACCGTCCAACCTGGCTTCCTCCCGCGGCCCACGACCGCCCACCTGCCTTGGACGGAATCGGCCGCAGCCCCACCGATCGAGCCATCGATGTGGAGCCGCGTGTTCCAGCCCGTGGAAAGGTTGTGGGTCCGAGGGGAGAAGTCAAGCGATTGGGTTCGTCACGCCGACTCGCGCGCTACGCAGCCGGCGACACCACTTCTGCAGCCTTCTAGCGCGTGCTGCCGAAGAAGTAACGCAGTCCGATTCCGCCTTCCGCCTCGAGGTTCGTATCCGGAGCGAAGTTCATGACCGGAGCGACTTCGGCAAAGAGGTCGATCGGCGCGTCTTCGAAGAGGTACGACATTCCGACGGGAATGCGAAGACCGATCTCGTCATCACCTGCGTCGTGAATCTGAGCGCGCGCTCCGACTCCCACGTAGAGCGGGAGGTACCCTTCGTCTACCGAGACGCGATCATAGAAGTGCCAGAGGTAGTCACCGTGAACATGCATGGCTTCGTCGAACGACCAGGCGATCGCGCCGTCGAACGCCGTCCGATTGCTCGTCCAGAGCTTCATCGAGAATCCCGTGGGTTCGCCGGCGATCACGCCGAGTCCGAGGTTTCCTTCTGCCTGCGCATTGGGAGCCGCAGCACCCGACAGGACCAACGCCGCTCCAACAGCCGCCATCGAACAGATCGCCTTCTTCATGTCACCCTCCCTCGGTCTGATTGTTTGGCTTGGTTACCGTTCGTGACGGACAGCGCAGGTTCCGTGCCATCCGACGTCTGCCGCGCCCGCACATTCCTATATCGTTGCAACCGCGACCCGTGGACTTCCGGCACCTATCTCGCCGTGTTCGCAGGACCAGCGAAAGCGCCTGCGGACAGGAGCCAGGTTTGTAGGAACTGCTTCCCTGGCGTGTAACGAGTTCCTCGCCCTCTCCCCCTGGCGCTCCCACCTACCGCCCCCAAGACCACGTCTCTGCCGACCTCGCCAGCACGCGCACTTTTTTGGGGGGGGCGGGCATCGTGTTCGGAAACAACGAATTGGGCGGACATCTCCCCTCTCGCATTCGAGTCCTCTCCTCGCCACTCCTCGATTTGGCGCGGGCGTTGCTCCATCCCCACTCGAAGGACACAGCGGGCAGCACGGATCGAACGAAGCGGGCGGCCCGAATCGACACAGGACATTGAACAAGGGGGATCGAGTCATGAAGCGGATGGTCGGAATTGCGCTCATCGCAGTGGGAGTCATCGGAATCGTCTGGGGAGGGATCACCTACGTGAAGGACCGGGATACGGTCGACCTCGGACTGGCCGAAGTGACCGTCACGGAGCATGACTCCGTACCGATTCCGCCGATCGCGAGCGCGATCGCCTTGATCGCCGGCTCGGTTCTCCTCTTCACGGGACGCCGCCAGACGGCGTAACGGATCCCACGACTGCACGAACCCATCGGCGGCCGACGAACGGCCGCTGAACATCGAGACACAATGACAGGAGGTTGATCATGTTGAGTTGGGCACTGGCATTCTTGGTCTTCGCACTGGTCGCGGCTCTCTTCGGATTCGGTGGACTCGCAGCGGGCGCTGCTGGAATCGCGAAGCTTCTCTTCTTCGTGTTCCTGATCGTGTTCCTGATTTCGCTGGTCTCGGGCCTCGTACGCAGCCCGAAGCTGTAAGCAGCTTCGTCGACCGCAACGACAAAGGAGACAAACGATGAACACCGAGAAGACACATTCGAGTAGAAAGGGGCAGCAGCAAGGGATCGCGAAGCGTTGGTTCCTCGCCGCGGGCACCGGCCTGGCCATGGCGAGCCTTCCCGTCGCCGCACACGCTGCCGGTGCGACAGGAGGCGGCGACTACGGAATCCACGTCGGGTACATGAAGGCCGCCGAAGCAGAGGACGGCGATGTGCTCATCGGAGGCCACATCGAAGCTCGCCTCGCTCCCGCACTCGGCATCCAGGCTGCCGTCGACTACAACGGAAGCGAGACATACCCGCTGGCTTCGGTCGACAGCCCGGCCGTCGAAGTACGAACGATCCCTGTCACTCTAAGTGCTCGCCTCTACCTACCCGTCGTCTCGGGGTTCTCGCCCTTCCTGGCGGCTGGTGGCGGTTGGTACAACGTGGTCTACGACTTCCCACAGCAGTTCGAGGCCCTGGGGTTCGACGATGAAACCGTCAGCACCTTCGGTTGGCACCTCGGACTGGGAGGGAAGTGGCGGATGGCAGATCGAGTCTCCATCTACGGAGAAGGTCGCTACACGTTCCTAGACCCGGACAAGAAGCTGGGCGATGACGTCCAGCAAGAGATCGGTGAGCTCGACTACGACAGGAGCAACATCATCGCCGGTCTCAGCCTCGAGTTCTAGTAAGCCACGTTCAAAGAGAATGCCCGATCCGCTCAGTCACAATCGGTTCAGTCACAATCGGTGGCGAGCGCGATTCGGGTAAACAGGAGGATTGACCATGAAGTACAAGACCATCGCTGCTGCCGCTATCTTCGCCTCTGGCACGGTCCTCGCCGGTTGTGGCGACTCCGACAGAGACTCGAAGCAGGTGGAGTTCACACTCGACTCCGCAAACCACAGGTACGAAGAGCTCGAGGTGCGCTTCGACAACATGAGGGAGGACATCGAAGCGCAGGGAGGTGAAGTGAGCGAGGACATGCAGCGGACACTCAACGAACTGCAGCTCCGTCTCGCATCCGTCGGTGACGAACTCGAAGATGCCGCCCAGTACACGAAGGATGGGTGGAACGAGGTCCAGGACGAGATGGCAGAGAACCTCGACGACCTCGAACGGAGCCTCGATCGCACCTGGGACGACATTCGCAGCTAGCCCCGCCGGTCCGCTAGTTCGATCTTAGCCCGAAACCCTTCGACTCAGCCTTGGGAAGACCGGTCAGCTTCCCGGACCGAGTAGAGGAGAGAGGGCCACGGAAATCGCTCCCCGTGGCCCTCTGAATTCACCCACCTGACGAGTTCCCAGATTCCCTACCGTCGGCCAACGTGACGTACGAACGGTCGGCCCACGTAGCGCACGAACGGCTTGCCACGACTAACCGGTTACCTGTTTCGGTCTATCCGCCTACCTGTTCCAGCAACGTCTTGAGCGCAGCCAGACCAACCGGCTTCTCCAGATGACGTTCCACTCCCACCTCGGTAGCCTGTCGCGTGTCGGCCTCGCGACCGCTCAGCGTGATGAACCTCGTTTCATCCATCCCCGCGGTCTTCAGGGCGCGAACGAGCTCGTACCCATCGTCGTCGGGTAGTGTGAGATCGACCAGCGCGACGTCGGGCGCGGGCGAACCTCGCTGCGCACAGGCACGTGCCTCGGACGCACTCCCCGCGGTCGCCACGTCACACCCGAGCAACCGAAGGATCTCTGCCGTCGCGTTCCTCGCGTCCGGATCGTCTTCCACCAAGAGCACGGAGAGGCGCTTCCCAGACGATCGAGCAGGCGTCTCTCCCCCGCTGGCCTCCGCGGGTCGACGCCGGAGGTGACGGCGGATGAAACGTAGAAGGAGTCGTTCGTCGATCGGTTTGCTGAGATGCTCGTCATACCCCGCATCGAGACAACGCTCGCGCTCTCCACTCATCGTCGCCGCAGTGAGCGCCAGAATCGGCATCTCGAAGCCGAGCGAGCGGAGATGTGCCGTTGCCTCGAGCCCACTCATCCGTGGCATTTGCACGTCCATGAGCACTAGGTCGTACGGACGATCCGAAGCGGCAGCCTCCTCGATCTTGGCCACGGCATCTTCGCCGTCGGACGCGTAGTCGACGTCTGCTCCAGCGCGTCGGACCATGTAGCCGACGAGTTCGCGAATATCCGGAAGGTCATCGGCAACGAGGACCCGCCCCGAGACCGAGGGCCGTCGCATTTCGTGACCGGGATCGATCTCCGACTGAGGAGCCAGGGTCCCGAACGGAACCCCATCGAGATCGCCTGGGTCGATCGTCACGATGAACGTACTGCCGCGGCCGGGATCACTCTGGGCTACGATGTCGCCTCCGAGCCGTTCGGACAACCGCTTGCTGATCGCGAGGCCGAGCCCCGTTCCTCCACGCATCGGCCCATCCTTCGCCTTGAGCTGCGTGAAGGGGGCAAAGAGTTTCCGCAGGTCGCGAGGCGAGATTCCGATACCTGTGTCGCGTACTGCGGCCTGAAGCAAGACTCGCCCCCCCTCCGCTTCGGCTACCGAGAGTTCGACCTCCACCTTGCCCACATCCGTGAACTTGATCGCGTTGGAGATCAGGTTGATGAGGATCTGTCGGTAGCGAAGCGGATCGGTTCGGATGACAGTCGGCAGGTCGCCCTTCTGCGTCATGTTCAGTTCGAGGTTCTTGTCCACGGCAGACCCAACGAGCAGTGAGTGGACATCCGCGACGAGTCGCTGGAGGTCGACCTCCTGCGACTCGATCTCGAGCCGCCCGGCCTCGATCTTCGAGAGGTCCAGCACATCGTTGAGCAAGCCGAGAAGGTGGCTTCCATTTCGCTTTACGATCTCGAGCCGCGCCCGAGACTCCGTGGTGGGATCGCTACTGAGCATCAAGTCGGTGTAGCCCAGGATCGCGGTGAGAGGTGTCCGAAGCTCGTGGCTCAGGTGGGCCAGAAACTCGCTCTTGGACCGGTTCTCGGCTTCCGCCCGGTGGCGCTCCGATCGCTCTCTCTCCGTCTCGTGTCGCGCCACGGCATACCTCACCGCTCGGGCCAAGCCCGCGCTCGTGAGCTGAGACTTGACGAGGTAGTCGGCGGCGCCGGCACGAAGAGCGCGATGGTCGACCTCTCGATCGTCTTGCCCCGTCAACATGATGATCGGAGCGCTGAACCCGAGAGAGCGAGCCTCTTCGAGGAGGGTGAGTCCATCGTCTGGGCCGAGCCGGTAGTCGAGGAGGCAGACGTGATGCGCATCGCTTGCGAGTGCGGGCCGTGCTTCGCTTGCGGACCGCACCCAATCCAGGTCGTACTGGTCCGGAGCGATCTCGTCGAGGAGGTCTCGCGTAATGATGTAGTCGTCCTCGTCGTCCTCTACGAGAAGGAGGCGTAGGTGGGGCAGACTACTCGAAAGGAACACATCGCCTCCGCTACGGAAACTCGACGAACTCGACCCAGTACTTGCCGATCGCCTTCATCAGTTCGACGAGCCGTTCGAAAGTGACGGGCTTCGTGCAATAGGATGCCGCACCCAGATCGTATCCCTTGACCATGTCCTCTTCGGTCTCGGACGTCGTCAGGATGACGACAGGGATCCGACGGAGATCCGGATCGCCCTTGATCGCAGCCAGAGCCTCCCGGCCGTCCATCCGCGGCATGTTGAGGTCGAGCAGGATGAGGTCCGGCCGCGGGGAGCTCTCTGGATCCGAGTACCTTCCCTCCCGCCTCAGGTACTCGAGCAGATCCACGCCGTCGACGACGAACTTGAGGTCGTTGACGACCCGACTCTCCTCCAGTGCATCACTCGTGAGGAGCCGATCGTCCGCGTCGTCCTCGGCCATCAGAATCACGATGGGGCGTTTGCTCTTCATGATTGTCAGTTCACCTCCAAGGAGACAGGGTGTTGTGTGCTCGGGAGATGCACGAGGAACGTCGTTCCCACCCCCGGCTGGCTGGAAACCTCGATGTTGCCCCCGTGACGCTCCACGACCCGTCGACAGACCGCCAGGCCGATCCCGGTGCCGGAGTAGCTGTCCCGGCTATGGAGACGTTGGAAGGGGATGAATATCTTCTCCACGAACTGTTCGTCGAGCCCGATTCCGTTGTCTTTGATCGCGATCGTGTACCAATCACGCCCCGAAGTGTCGTCATCTCTCTTCGTCATCGTACTGGTGATCTCGACTTCGGGCGTCGTCCCTGGCGCCACGAACTTGAGCGCGTTTCCGATGAGGTTCTGCAGGAGCTGTCGCATCTGCGTCGGATCCGCTTCGATCCGCGGAAGCGTGGCCGCTCGGATCCTCGCGCCGGTCTCCTCGATCCGCTGCCCCAGATCCTCGAGGACCTCCTCCAACGCTTCCTGGAGTGACGTGTCCTCGAACGGCTGCGCCCTCGTCGTCACGCGCGAGAACGCAAGCAGATCGTTGATCAGACGAGACATCCTCTCGGCCGCTGCCTGCATCCGGTTGACGTAGTCGGCGCCATCTCCCAGCTGCTCGGAGTACTTGGTCTTGAGGCGATCTCCGAACGCCCGAATCTTCCGAAGCGGCTCCTGGAGGTCGTGGGAAGCAACGAATGCAAAGTCCTGTAGCTCTCTGTTGCTGCGTTGGAGTTCCTTCGAGTACCGCTCCAGAACCATCGTCCGCTCGTCGATCATCGCTTCGAGCTCTTCGTTGGTCACGACCAGCTTCTCGACGTTCTCTCGCTCCGTCCGGATGGTGCGTTGCACGAGATAGTAGGCTGCGGTCAGAAAGAGCAACCCGGCGAGCGTCGCGATGTGGATCGACCGCCGCACCTGTTCACGACTACGTCGCGACTGCTGTCGCTGCTCCGCCATCAGCGCGTACTCACGGGTCTCCATCGTCCCGACGAGGTCTCGGATCCGAGCCATCAGCCGGTTGCCCCGATCAGTTTCGATCAGGCGGACCGCGGCATCGTCGTGGTTCTGGTCCACGAGCTCTACTATCTCGGCGAGTTCCTCCATCTTCTGGTCGATGAGGTCTCCGAACTCTTCGATACTCGCTCGTTGATCGTCGAGTTCGGAGTCCAGCGTGCGTAGTTCTTCACGGCGTGATCGAATCTCCTGGAGCGCTGAATCATAAGGCTCCAAGTACTCGGGATCCCCTCCGGTGATGACGTACCCTCGCTGGCCCGTCTCCGCGTCTTGCAGAGCCGAGAACGTGTCTTTGATCGCCGCGAGGACGTTCTGCGTGTTCTGCACGCGGGACTCGTTGCGGATGAGCTCGCGATTCGCTTGGTAGGAGTAGGCACCGTTGATGAGGAGAAGAACGACGAGCACGCCGAAGTTGATCCGGTAGAGTGTCGGGGTTCCGTACGGGCCCCTGGACCACGACCCGTGGGTGGTTCTGGAACCTGGAGAGCCGCCCAAGGATCGGTTCACTTGCCCTGATCCTGCGACGATCCACTCGCCTTGGCGGCTCGAGAGACCTCATCGAGCTGCGTGCTGCAGCTCCGGCAGATTCGGATGATGGCGTCTAGATTCCCGGCCACCGCCTCCGCGGCTTCTCCCTGCATCAGCTGGAGCTTCGCCAGCTCCGCAGTCATGGATATGGAGTTGAGCGGGTTCCTCAAGTCGTGCACCAGCTTCGGGACGTCGATCGGCTCTGCCATACTAGGCTTCGTCCTCCTCCTTGTACGCATTGAGACGGTTGTAGAGAGTCTTGAGACTGATCCCGAGCATCTGCGCGGCCTCCGGCTTGTCTCCATCCGTCTTCTCGAGTGTGAGCTGGATGAGCTCGCGCTCGACCTCGCTGATCGTCTTGCCCGGCACCAATCCACCGGTTGGCTCGGGCTCCTTGGCAAACGGTGACGCCAGTCGATCGGGAAGACGCAGGGCCCCGTCGTCTGGATCGCTCATGATGTAGGCCCGGTGGATGGCGTGGCGGAGCTCTCTCACATTGCCTGGCCAGGAATAGGACTCGAGACGGACCATCCCGGCATCGTCGAGCGCCACCTCGGTCCCATTCTGATCGTTGAGCTGGGCGAGGAACGAGTTCGCCAGAAGCCGAACGTCACCTTCTCGCTCCCGGAGCGGCGGAATGGAGATCGGAAAGACAGCGAGACGGAAGTACAGATCCTCACGTAGGCACTGCTCGGCGGCCAGCTGCTGTGCCGTTCGGTTGGTTGCAGAGATCACACGGCAATCGACCGGGATCTCCTCGGTCGCCCCGAGGCGCGTCACGCGATTGGTCTCCAGCACCCGAAGCAAGTTCGGTTGGAGGTCGATCGGCATCTCGGTGATCTCGTCCAAGAACAAGGTTCCACCGACCGCCTGCTCGAAGACTCCCTGCCGCCGGCCGACCGCGCCGGTGAACGCACCCTTCTCGTGCCCGAAGAGCTCGCTGCCGATCAACTCCCGCGAGATCGCCCCGCAGTTTGCGGCGACGAACCGTCCCTTGGCGCTGCTCGCCCGATGAATGGATTGGGCAACCAACTCCTTCCCAACTCCGCTCTCGCCTTGCAATAGGACGTTCGCCCCGGTCGCAGCGACCCGCTCGATCATCTTGTAGACACCGTGCATCACCGGCGACTCTCCGACCAGGATCCCAAAGTGGGCATCGGGAGAATCCTGCGACGCAACGGGCTCCGTGACTTTCTCCAACACCGACTGGAGGTCGGTCATGGAGATCGGCTTGATGAGGTAGCTGACATTCGGCCCCATCACGCTCTTGACGAGGGAGGTCACCGCCGTGTTTCCGGTGATGATCGCGACGTGCGGGATCTCCTTGCCAGCGGGCATCTCCGTCAGGAGATCGAAGCCGTTTCCGTCCGGAAGCATGAGATCGAGCAGAAGGATGTCGAACGACTCGGAGGTGAGGATCTCGCGTGCCCCCGAAAGGTCGTTCGCCGTCGTCACACGGTGACCGAGTCGGTCCAGGAGTCCGGCGGTCGCCGTAGTGAAATCAGCATCGTCGTCGACCAACAGTATCGAAGCCAAATCATCCCTCCTCGCGGAAGACTCTCGAAAGGCCGGCCCGGAGGAGTGACCTCCGTGTTCCAGCCCTCGGTCAGTGATCCGGGATTGTCTACCGGAGGGCACGGAGGACGCAACAGCCGTACCCTCGACCGGCTGAGTTGGCCGGTCGAGGGTACGGCTGTTGCCCCTGATGTCCGCATCTACTGGAGAGATGGGAGCCCGGTCCGAGCGGGGCTCGGCGCTGGGCGAGGTGCGCTCTCGCAGGGCTACCCCCACGACTACTTCACGTGGCCGTTGGTGCCGGCGACTTCGAGCTGCTCGCGATACACACGGTAGCCTTCCGACGCTGCGTCGCTGAGAGCGTGGGCGTTCCGCTTCACGACGTCGACAGAGGCCTCGACCCCATGCTTGACCGTATCCTTGGTCGCCACTGCCTGATCCTTCACCGTGCTGGCGGTCCCGGAGATCTTCTCCTTGGCCTGACCACTCAGCTCACCCGTCTTCTCCCGAACTCTCCGGCGAGTCTCGACACCCGAACTCGGAGCCCGAAGCAGAGCAACCGCTCCACCAACTGCCGCGCCAAGTGCAAAACCGAGAACCGTGTGCTTCTTCATTTCCTATCTCCTTTCGACTGGGCAGCACCGCGTTTGCGCGCTTGCCCACCTGTTTGAGTCGTTCCTTCGATACCTTTGGCTTTTCGTCCGATTCCTTTGACTCCCTCGCTGGCGGTCCGGGAGGCCGCGTCGCGAGGACCGAAACTACGTCCATTCGACCTCGGCTAGACCGCTCGCCGCGCAAGCCCCATCACCAACGAGACGAGGAAGAGCACGACGAAGAGGAAGAAGAGGAACTTGGCAACTGCCGCGGCACCGGCCGCGATGCCTGTGAATCCGAAGAGTGCCGCAACGAGCGCGACGATGAAGAACGTGAGAGCCCAGCTCAGCATGATCGACCTCCTGGTTGTGAGATTCGTTTATCGGTTCGTGACTTCGTTGCGACGCATCTGCTCCATCATGGGACCGGCGTCCGCTGCGTCCTCATTCGCCGGGACCGGATCGAGGTAGCGATCGAGGGGGCCATACCAGCGATCGCCGATCTCGATGTAGTAGTCATGCCACGTGCCGGCCGGGACCTCGTACAGCAGGTCTAGCTCGACCTTCTCTGCCGGAGCGGTCACGACCCCGACCTGGGGCAAGCCCTGCGCGTCGAACGTCGCGAGAGGCGCTGACTCCCAGCGCTCCGTGTCCGAGGGGCCGCTCACGAGGAGTAGCTGGTCTGTCTCGTAGCTACGCGGCACGTCTGTCGAAACATCGGCAACGACTCGCAGATAGACGTGGCCTTCGGCAGGCTTGAGAAGCTTGTAGAGAGGCTGCGTCTCGCCCTTCTCGTCGACGTAGGTGCGGTCCGTCTTCTTGCGGTACTCCGTCCACGTCTCGAGGTCCGAGATGATGACGGTCGGCGCATCGGACGCCGCGTAGTCCTGGTAGAACGCGGCGTGCATCATCGGCCGGTCATCCGTGCCCGTGGCAACGCCAGCGCTCTCGAGATGTGAGGTTCCAGCCTGCGCGGGAATCGACGCGACGAGCCCGCCGACGAGGAACGAACCGAGAACTCCAGCCAGCACTTCCCGGGTCGAGGGAGACCGGAGCGCGCGTCCGCGCGCGG
Organism: Candidatus Eiseniibacteriota bacterium; assembly: GCA_020633975.1. Lineage (GTDB taxonomy): Bacteria > Eisenbacteria > RBG-16-71-46 > CAIMUX01 > CAIMUX01 > JACKCR01. The sequence goes on from JACKCR010000007.1 coordinate 201,341, forward strand.
AACCGAGATTGTTCGATGGGGCGGGCGCGGAGCTAGTATCGTGATTCGTCTTGTTCGGCTGCAGGTTCATGTTTCCTCCCTTGTTGGCTCCTTCGGGGAGCCGTGTTCAAAGGGGGAAACGCAAGCGACATGCCGAAACGCCACAACACCCAGAAGAAAGCGGGCAAATCGTTGTCGAATAGATTCTTACGGAATCATGAACAGCTCCGACAGTTCCGTAACGAGCCGCCGGGAGTGAGCGCGTCTTGTAAGAACGGAATCGGAGCTCTGTAAGGTCTGGATCGTGAACGCGTCAGTTGCGGGCCGTCAGACACCCGCGTCGGGCTCGAACTCCTGACGGAACGTATCCAGCGCGGCCTCCGCTCGCTCCGGATTCTCGACCTGCGCGAGATGGAACAGTGCGTCCCCCTTGTGGACGAGGGGAAGATGAGTGCGCCCGATGACGATGCCGTCCGTCTTCGCGAACACCGGCTCCTCCCAGTTCTCGAACGGATCGACGATCTCTCCGATTCGATCCCCTTCCGCCACGGAGTCACCGAGCTTGGCGCGAGTAATGAGGATGCCGCTGAGGGGCGCACGCACCCACGTGCTCGCACGAGAGATCGCCGGTCGCGCGACGACCGGACGTCCGGACCCCTTGGATGCCTCGGAGAGCATCCCAATGGCTCGGAGCACCGCATAGACGCCCTGGAGTCCCGTCCGGATCGCACGCTCGTCGAAGCGAAGGGTCTCTCCCGCTTCGTAGAGGAGGATGCGGACCCCTTCATCGTGAGCGGCCTGCCGAAGCGAACCCTCGAGCAAGTCGGCATCGAGGACGACCGGAGCTCCGAAAGCCACGGCCAGACGACGCGTCTCCTCGTCGTCCAGGTAGGCACGGATCTGCGGCAGGTTCGACCGATGGTTGGAACCGGTGTGGAGATCGATCCCGTACTCGCACCCACGTACGACGTTCTCCATGAACTGATGGGCGAGCCTGGACGTCATCGACCCGCTGTCCGAACCGGGGAAGAATCGGTTCAGGTCCCGTCGATCCGGCGAGTATCGCGACTGCTGCACGAACCCGTAGACGTTGACGACCGGAACGGCGATGAGCGTTCCCCGCAGTTTCCCGAGGGAACGCGACCGGAGGAGTCGTCGGATGATCTCGGTGCCGTTGATCTCGTCACCGTGGATCGCCGCGCATACGAAGACCCGTGGGCCTGGCGCCCTTCCATGGATGACGTGCACCGGAAGCGACAGAGCCGTCCTCGTATAGAGTCGGGCGATGTCGAGATCGACGGTGACGCGCTGTCCCGGCTGGATCTCGACTCCACCAACCGTGATCGCCCCCTGTCTCCCGGAATCAGCCACGCCCACGAGTCCGCGTCTGGTTCGGCTTCGCGCTCTTCTCGATGAACTCGATGACCGTGCCAGCCACATCCTTGCCGGTATAGGTTTCGATCCCCTCGAGCCCCGGCGACGAGTTCACCTCCATGACCACCGGGCCGTGGTTCGACCGGAGCATGTCCACACCGGCCACGTTGAGCCCCATGATCTGCGCCGCGCGCACGGCGGTGGAGCGTTCCTCAGGAGTGATCTTGATCGAGGTGCCCGTTCCGCCACGATGGAGGTTCGAGCGGAACTCCCCTTCCTTGCCCTTTCTCATCATCGAGGCAACGACTTTGCCTCCTACGACGAAACACCGGATATCGCTGCCGTTCGCCTCGCGGATGAACTCCTGAACCAAAATCTCGGCGTCGAGCCCTCGAAACGCCTCGATCACGCTCTCTGCCGCCTTGTTCGTTTCCGCCAGCACCACTCCGATCCCTTGCGTTCCCTCGAGAAGCTTCACGACCAGGGGTGCGCCGCCCACCATCTGAATCAGGTCGCTCGTGTACTTCGTCGAGTGCGCGTAGCCGGTTACAGCGAGCCCGATGCCCTTGCGAGCCAGCAGCTGGAGGCTCCGGAGCTTGTCCCGCGACCTGGTGATGGCGACCGATTCATTCACCGAGTAGGTCCCCATCATCTCGAACTGGCGGACGACGGCGGTACCGTAGAACGTGATCGACGCTCCGATCCGCGGGATGACCGCGTCGACCCCCTCCAACACTTCTCCGCGATAGTGCATCGATGGGTTGTGGGGGGTGATGTTCATGTAGCAGCGAAGCGGATCGATGACTTGCATCTCGTGTCCACGTGATTGGCCCGCCTCGACCAGCCTGCGAGTCGAGTAGAGCGATTCCTTCCGGGACAGGATAGCGATCTTCATGAGTTCTCCAATGGAATGAGAAACGAGCGCCCCGGGTTCACGAGCAGGTGCCCCCGCATGGCCGCGCGACCTAACAACATCCGGAAGCGCATCCGCTTTCGGTTCGTGAGCGTGATGTCGATCGGCCACTCCTGGTCTCCAACCCGGAGCGAGGTCCGAACGACCCAACGCGCCTCCACGATGCCGCCGGAGTTCTTGACCGAACGCCTTCCGACCAGCGGCGCGACACAGGCGACTTCGATATCGTCTCGCCCCTGCACCGGATGGACCTTGAAACGTACCCGCTCCTGGCCCTCCTCGTCGAACGGCTCGATATCGTACGCGTGGAGGGCAGACGTGCGGGCGCCGACGTCCAGCTTCGCCTTCACCGATTCGATGCCGAGGTGCGGCAAGGCCACCCACTCGCGCCAGCCAGCGACGAGTCGCGGTTTGGATCGGTCGTGTTTCATCGTCCGTGCCTTTCCTTCTCGTCCCCGAGCAAGGACTCGATCGCACCGAAAGCGGCAGCGCCGAACAAGCGATACCGTCCGCAACGTCTCACCGGAGTCGGCGGACGCTAGCGTCGGAGGGACAGTGTGCCCCGAGAATGCGCGCGGGGCAATCGGCTCCCTTTTCCGAGGCAGCGTTGCCGCGTTTGAGAGTAGGCTGACCGGGTGTCGACTCATCCTGAACATCCCGAATCGCCCGACCGGCCCAGGAATCGTCGCGCCCATTGGATCGATGCTCGCACGATGCTTTGGCCGGACGCTGGCCCGAACGATCGAGTCCACCTCGTCGGAGGTCCGGAAGGGAACGAGGCGATCGCTCTCGTTCCCAAGCACTCCGGGCCCGGCAGAGCGGTGTGCGAGCGACATCCCCATCTAGCGGATCTTCCCGCGTTCACAGTGCCCGAGGAGTTCGTCCGGAACGTCGACCGGCTCGAAACGTGGTTGCGACATCGGCTGACCGTCCGCACCTCCGGCGGGACGCAGCAGTGGGAGCGCTCGACCGGGGTTCAGGTCGCCGGCGTGCTCGACGATCTCTACGCCACGGACCACCCGCTCGGCATCGTTTGGGAGCGCGGCGTCCCCAGTTTCCACCTCTGGGCCCCCACCGCGCATCGGGTTCGTCTGCACCTCTTCGAGACGTCGACCTCGAGAAGGCCCCGGCAGGTCGTCGAGATGACTCGCGGCGGAATGCGCCCAGGTGGAGCCAGCCCTCTTCCCAACGACCGAGGTGTGTTCAGCGTACGAGGGGACGCAGGCTGGAAGCTCGCCTATTACCTGTACGAGGTCGAGGTCTACGCACCCAGCAAGGGTGATGTGGTCACGAACCGAGTGACCGACCCCTACTCGGTCGGACTCTCCTGCGACGGACGCCGGAGTCAGGTCCTGGACCTGGACGACCCCGCACTCGCACCGACCGGTTGGGACGTTCTCCCCAAGCCGAGACTCGATCGGTTCGAGGACATCGTCCTCTACGAGCTTCACGTCCGGGACTTCTCCGCGCTCGACCCGGAAACCCCGCCTCACCTCCGCGGAACGTACCTGGCGTTCACTCTCGACTCGACGCCAACACGTCATCTACGGCGCCTGGCCGAGGCGGGAGTGACGCACGTGCACCTTCTCCCCATCCAGGACTTCGCCACCGTAGACGAGGATCGCTCGAGCTGGGAGTTCCCCGTCGGACTCGAGGGTCTTCCGCCGGACTCAGAAGAGCAGCAAGCGCGGATCCACGAACTCCGCGGACGGCTCGGCTACAACTGGGGATACGATCCGCAACACTTCGGAGTTCCCGAAGGCAGCTACAGCACCGCACCCGACGGGCCCGCCCGCATCTTCGAGGTGCGGCGCATGGTCCAAGCTCTCGCCAGGCTCGGCCTTCGCGTAGTCATGGACGTCGTCTACAACCACACTTTCAAGTGCGGGCAGAGCCCACGCTCCATCCTCGACCGGATCGTTCCCGGCTACTACCACCGTCTGGACGAGAACGGCAAGGTGACGACCAGCACGTGCTGCGCGAACACCGCGAGCGAGAACCGGATGATGGAGCGCCTCATCGGAGACGACCTCGTCCGGTGGGCCACGCAGTACCGGATCGACGGATTTCGCTTCGACCTCATGGGCCACCACATGAAGCGGAACGTGGTTGCGTGGCGCGATCGACTCCGCTCCCTGCGCCTCGATGCGGACGGAATCGACGGCCCTCGGATCTACCTCTACGGAGAAGGCTGGGATTTCGGCGAGGTAGTGAACGGCAAGCGCGGCGAGAACGCGAGCCAACTCCGGATGGCGGGAACGGGAGTCGGAACGTTCAACGATCGGATCCGTGACGCCGTCCGCGGCGGCTCTCCCTTCTCGGACCGGCGCGCGCAGGGATTCGGCACCGGGCTCTATCACGCACCCGCCTTCGACGGCAAAGGCGAGGACGAGAAGGAGCGATTGCGCGAACTGTCGGATCGGCTCCGGATCGCACTCTCCGGCAACCTCCGCGAGTTCCGGTTCGTCGACAGGGAGGGGAAACATGTAGTGGCGGGGGACGTCTACCTCGGTGGATACGCCGCCACACCGACCGAGTCGATCCAGTACGTCTCCGCCCACGACAACGAGACGCTCTTCGACAAGGTGCTCTTCTCCACCCCAGAGGACATGCCACTCGAAGACCGGATCCGGATGCACGTCCTGTCCCTCGCGATCATCCTCCTCGCGCAGGGAATTCCGTTCCTCCACGCCGGCTCGGAACTCCTCCGCTCCAAGTCGTTCGACGCGGACAGCTACCGCTCGGGAGACTGGTTCAACCAGCTCGACTTCACCGGAGACACCCACGGCTTCGGCCGAGGGCTCCCTCCAGCGAAGAAGAACGCCGACCGCTGGGACATCCTGAGACCGCTTCTGTCCCGCGCTGACCTCGTCCCCACTCGTGAGCAGATCCTCAACACGAGGGATCAGATCGAGACGCTCCTGAGGATTCGGAAGAGCACTCCCCTCTTCCGACTCCCGGACCTCGCGCAGATCCAGTCGGCTACGACGTTCTTCGATCAGGGGGCCGATCCCGGCTGGATCGCGTACTCACTCGCCACCGAATCCAGCGCGGCACACTGGGTGCTGTTCCACTCGCACGGAAGCACACGGAAGCTCGCACATCCGTCTCTCGTCGGCCGGACCCTCCAGCTCCACCCGCTCCTCGCGAACGGAGCCGACCGCCTTCTCGCCACGGAAGCTACGTTCGACCCCAAGCGCGGCGCATTCCGCATCCCAAAGTGGTCGGCCGCGGTCTTCGTCGAGGCGCCGGGGAGCTAACCGAAAGAGAGTCGTAGGGACCGCCGGACCCAACGTTCGAGTCAGTCCATGCCCACGGGACCATCGTGTCACCAACGGTTCGGCGTACCCCGACCGTGCGGCGCCGTCACACGTGTGCCACCTCAGCAACGGCCCCGAGAGCCCCCTACGGCCGACGATCTCCGGAGCGCGCGAGTTTTTCTGCCCCTCATCAACGCAACCGATAACCGACTACATGCCATAGACTTGATCGGACCACGGCGCCTTCGCGGCGTACCCGAAATCACACCTACAGCGCAGAGTTTGGCGGCTCGGCACGACGGCTGCTTCTCATCCATCGAACGCAACGGAAGAAGCCGCGCTTCCTCCACGAACGCGATGACCAAGACGGATGAACCTGGAGGTTGAACATGACGCCCCGTACGAGCCCTCTCGATTCCATTCACCGCCCAAGCCCGCACGCCACGATCGGCGCACTCGCGCTCGGCTTGCTCTCGCTCGTTGCCGGAACCGCATCTGCGGCCTCGAGCGGCTTTCATGTCGGGCTCGGATTCGGCGCAGGACACCTCGACCTCTCGGATCAGTTGGAATCCGGCCTCGCCGCTGGCGGTGTCACGCTCGACCCGGACGCAGGAGGGGGCTATCTCCGCGCGGGCTACACCTTCAACCCACAGCTGCAGCTAGACCTCGTCTTCTCGGGACTCGATCTCGAAACCGGCGATCCGGATGTCGCGGCAGCCTACGGGGAAGCAAGGCTAGAAGTCCTCTCCCAGTTCCGTTCGGAAGGGGCCGTGAGGCCCTACGTCGCGGGATCCGTCGGCGGAGCGTTCCTTGGAATCGGTCCGGACGACGACGACCTGCACGAGCTCGAAGGCTCCGTCGCATCGTTCGGAGGTGGACTCGACTTCGAGGTGAGCCGTCGCTGGACGCTTGGCTTCGACTACCGCTACGGAGTGACCAGCTTCGAGCGAAAGGACATCGATCTCCCGCTCGGTGAGGTGGAGCTCGACGGCAGCGCCACGAGCCACACTTGGGGAGCCCGGTTCGACTTCAACTTCTGATCCGCCTCCGCACTCCCGGATGCGCTCCGCAATCGATTCGGCTACCGTCGAGACGAGCCGAACGGTGGCGGGGCGCCGGTGCTTCCGCGATCACCGTACAGGGAGACCCCGGAAACCCGTGATCTTCGATCTGATCAAGTTGGGCGGATCCGTACTCACCGACAAGGGAACTCCGTACCGGTTGCGGGACGACGTGCTCTCACGACTGGCCAGGGAGGTCGCCGACGGAATCGCCGAGGAGCGTTGGCAGTCCGGGGCAGGCCTCGTCATCGTGCATGGAGCCGGTTCCTTCGGCCATCCACGAGCCGCAGCCTCGTCGATCCCTGTCCTCGGCAGGACCGCGCCGACTCCAACGTTGCAGAACCCTCCCTCGCCGTCGATCTCGCCCGTGCCTCAGAGCCCACCCGCAACGCAATCTTCGTCGACCCCGCTCCCATCGCTCCGCCAGACCGTCGTCCACGTGCAGGCGGAAGTGCGGCGTCTTCACCTCGCACTTCTCGAAGCGCTCGTCGACGCGGGGGTGCCAGCGGTGTCGCTTCCTGGAGCCGGCTTCCTGCGCATGCAGAACGGTCGACTAGAGCGCCCTGACCTAACGGAGTTCCTGCGCGCAACCTCTCAAGGGCTCGTACCGGTGACGTGCGGAGATGTGATCTTGGACGCCTCGCGTGGCCCTCACGTCGTGTCGGGGGATCGCGTCATGACGGAGATCTGCCGACAGTCGGAACCGGAACGCGTCACGTTCGTCACCGATGTGGACGGAGTCTACGACCGGAACCCAGCGGACCCAGAGGCGCGCCTCCTCAGTCAGCTCTGCCTTTCCGTGTCGGACGAACACCCCGCGGAAAAACGCCCCGCGGAAGAGCGCCTCGCGATCGAACGGCCAGCCGAAACTCCGCACCGCGGAGATCTCACTTCCGCAGAGGGACGTTCCGAGTGGGTGGACGTAACCGGAGGTATGGAGGGGAAGCTCGACGAGATTCGGAGCATCGTCGACGGAAAACGCAGCACCTTCATCGTGTCGGGACTCCACCCCGGACGGTTGGAGGCTCGTCTCCGAGGGGCCCCCGTGGTCGGCACCGCGATCACGACGAACTGACTCGCCGCCATCCTCAGGGCGACGTCTCTAGATTCTAGGCGTCATCCTTTAGGGCGCTGTCATCTGCACCGCGTAGGCTGACCAATAGAACGGATGCTCGACGCCCGACTCGAACCGCTCCCGCCGAGCCTTCGCCAGTGCGCCGACTGGGTCGAGACCGTCGCGGAGCCAGGCATCCTGGAATCGGATCATCAACTCGGTCGACTCTTGGTCGTGCACGTCCCAGAAGGTTTGCACGACCTTGGCCGCCCCAGCATCGAGGAACGCGTCGGCGAGGCCAGGGGAGACGGTTCCGGCAGCGACGTGAGGGGCCCCACTCGCGCAACCGGAGAGCACGACCACGCGCGTAGATCTCAACCGCGCCCGAAGAATGTCGATCACTTCGAGCCGCGACTCGGACGGACGTGCCTCCGGCGAAGCTGCGACCGGCAGGAAGGTCCAGAAGGGATTCTCCGGATCCCGGACGACGTGCGTGGCGAAGTAGAGGAATGGCGGCCCCTCCCACGACGCGAAGATACGGCCCAAACAGGCGTCCTCTCCCTCCAAGACGTCCGCGTCCGGCGACAACTCTCGAAGGTGCTGCGCCTCTCGTTCTCCACCGTCGAGGTCCGCGAGTCCTCCATACCTTCGACGCATCTCTGGGGGAAACTGCGGGCGGGCGATGATGACGCCCGGCGGCGGATCGTCACTTTCCCACCGCGACGACGCTGACCTCACGGCGTTCGGATACGCCACGTCCCGCTCCAGGCGAAGGTATCCGATCTCATGACGCATCAGAATCGGCACGTAGTCGGACGAGCGGATCGGGAGTGCTTCGAACGGAAGCAGACGGAGAGCTCCCGTCACGCTCACGAGTAGCGGCCCCGAGGACCTCGCCAAGGCATCCGGAAGGAGGAGCTCTGCGAGCGCACTCAAGCGGTCCTTCAACGGATCCGGAACTGCCGCATCCACGGTTCCAGGATCCGACGCGAGGAGAGACTGTGCATCTCGTACTCGACTCCGCAGCTCGGAGGGAGTCACCGACAGCGTATCGCACGTGAGGCCGCTCCGATCAGCCGTCCACCTGAGGACCAAGTCGTCCAGCTCTTCGTACAGAAGGTGCGTGCCGTCCGTGTCACGAATCCATGCGCGAAGAGCCGCCACCACTGTGGAGTCATCGAACGCCGCGTGATAGGCCGGCTCGAGTCCGGGACGCGCCAAGAGACGCCGGTGACGTCTGAGGGCGGCCGTCCTCCTCCTGGTGACGTACAGCTGCGCTCCGGTCAGATCGCTCGCGGTCAGCGCCACGAGCAGATCCTCAGCGAGATCGAGGCGTCGATCGACCTCGCCCCAGTTCCCCTTTGCACACGCAAGACGAGCTTCGAGCAGGTACGCCTCGAACGGGAGCCACGGATCGCGAGGAAACGTGAGCGCCCCTTGGAGACGGACGAGTGTGGACTCCGCTTCCGCGATGCGACCCAACTGGAGATAGGCATCGGCTTCCTGCGCGAACAGTCGCCCAGCGACGGGCTTGACGCTCTCGTCCGACGGGGAGACGGACTTCAACACCTCGAGAGCGCGTTCGGGATGGCGCGATTGCAGGAGCTGACGGGACCAGCGACTGACGAGAGGCGACGGCGGAAACGTCTTGTAGATCGCATCCGACTCGTCCAGTCGCCCTTCGGATACGAGGATCGTGGCCCGGTGGAGTTCGATCGAAGGCAGGACGTCTTCCACAGCGGACATATCGCAGCCTTCGGGCGCATCCTTCAGAACTTCGTCGGCTCGCTCCAGATCTCTGGCGACCAAGGCCAGCTCCCCGAAGTCGGCGTGAATCGACATCGCACGTTCGAGCGTGGGAATCTGCTCGATCCCACCGTGGAAGTCGTACCCGCCTTGAACTCCCTGCTCGCGCAGCTCCGCAGCGAGACCCACCCGGCCTTGCGACTGGAAGTGCTGTGAGTACGTGTAGGCCAGCAGACCTAGGCGCACAGGTAGCCGATGTTCCAGCGCCAGATCCGTCGCCTCTCGCATGCAGACATGGAGGGAGTCGATCGGCCCGTGTACTCGACAGCCATTGGATAGATGGAGGAGAGCGTCACAGATCAGTTCCGGTCTCCGCGACTTGCGCGCTAGACCGAGGGCGCGGAGGGCGAGGGACCTTGCTTTCGCAGGCGACTCCCGCATCATCTCGGCTCGCTTCACCGCGGTGTACGCCGCCTCGCCGGTGAGTCCCAACGCATCGAACCGACTGGCGATCGAATCCAGCCGCGCGCCGACCTCGGCGACCCGATCGTTGTCCAGAATCAGCGAGTCCCGTTCCGCCACCAACAAGGCGACACCTACCCGCTCCTCGGGAGTGGCCGCTCTTGTCCAGGAAACCGACTCCGTTGCGCCGTCGATCCCGAAGATCCGCCTCCGACTCTCGGTGACCCGCTCCAAACTCCGGCAGACCAGTTGAAAGGACTTGGTCGTGTGTGGCTCGAGAGATGCTCGCCATATCTCTCTTTCGAGGAGTTCCAGACTGCGAGCGCCTTCGTCCCGAGCGTAGGTCTCGAAACGTGACTCATCGTCCTGGACCAAGTGGCGGGCGACGTCCGGCTGGAGAGATGGAACCGCGGTCAGCAGATCCTGCTCGCTTCCCGACCTCGAGCAGGCGGAGAGAACGAGGAGAGCGAAAACAGCCGTACCGATCCGAAGCGCGGTGAGATGATTCACGATCGGTAGAATCTACCACAGAGCATAGGAAGTCCGATGGGCAGGCAGCATCCCCCCTCGTGGCCGCATACCTACCCACCGGGCTCCGATTCTCCGCTGTCCCGCCACACGTGGCATGGACAAGTCGAGACGACGTTTCATAGAATCGTGGGGCGAGAACCCCCTTCATCCACGACGTCCCGTAGAGGAGTCGGACTTCGGCTCCGGATTCCCACGTGGAAGTGAAGAAAGATGCACGAACGCGATCAGCAGCTCGTTCAGTCGATCCTCTCGGGATCGGTCGACGCATGGCACCAGTTCGTCCATGAGTACGGAACGCTGATCCAGTCCGTCGTGCGCAGGCACCTGTTCGGCGACGAAGACGAGATTCGAACCGTCTTCGTCCAGGTGCTCGAGACGCTATACAAGCAATCGTTCGCCACCTACGAGGGCAGGGCGTCCCTCTCCACTTGGACAGCCCTCGTAGCGAGGGGCAAGACACTCGACTACGTCCGCGCCAAGCTCGGCAGGAAGCGCGCCCCCGCCGCCATCGAACAGCTCGGCCCCGTCGATCAGGGTGTGTTCCAGTACCACTTCGTGGAAGGGCTTCCCCTCGAAGCGGTTTCCTCGAGACTCGCGAGCGAAGGGCATCACACCACCTTCGAGGAGCTACTCGGGAGCGTCGAGCAGGTTGAGCTACACCTAGATCCCCATGTGAGGAGGCGACTTGCATACGGACGCCGCGCCGCCAGCCACGGTGGAACGAACGGCCGACTGCTCGAGTTCGCCGATCTCGAAGCATTCCGGACCGAGGAGGCGCACGCCGCCCAACAGGACGACCTCCCCTCAGAGAGCGAACCGCGCCCGGATCTCTCCGCACTGATGGATCGGTTGTCTCGCGAAGAGAGGGAGGTGCTGAGGCTCAGGTATATGGAGAACAAGACGGCAAAGGAGACCGCAACCCGGCTCGGTCTCGACGGGCCCCGAAAGGTCTACTCGATCGCCGATCGGGCTTTGGCGCGACTCCGACGTTGGACAGAGTCGGAACAAGCGAAGACGGAATCGGGAATCGGGAATCGAGAGTCGACCAAAAAAGAGGCAGCGACGAAGGCAAAGAAGGTCTGACATGACGATCCCCAGTTCCAAATCCAACTCCAATCCGAATCCCGACCGCAACGGGAAGCACCCCCTGGGTCCAGAATCTCATCTGTCTTTGGAAGACCTCGCGACTCTGTGTGAGGCTGTGCTCCCTGGGCCAGGCGATCCCGTCGACGAGTCGCGGATCCCCGAAGGCGCGTCCCAACACCTCACCGAGTGCGACGATTGCACCGCCGCGTTCGAGGAGGCTGTCCGAGTGAGGGCGAGCTGGCTCACCGGAACGATGAGTGAACCGATCGAAGGCGAACTCCGCGAACTCGCCCTACGGCAGGGGGAAACTTGGGCAAGGGACCGCCGCGCCGCACTGGCCGGCGACGCGCACGCCCCGGCCTCACAGACGTATTCCCAGCACACTTCGCAGCACTCTTCGCAGCGCACTCCACATCAGCCCGCGCGGCGGCCGTTGGAGCGGCCTTCGCTCGCGTTCTCGCGTTTCCTCCGGGTGTTCGCTCTCCCCGGAGCTGCCCTGGCCGCAGTGGGTTTGTGGATCCTGCTCCGTCCGACCACCGGAATCGAGGAGCAGGCCTACCTTCCCCCCGAGATCCTACGTGCCGCAGTCATCGACGCCTCCGGGACAGGGCTAGTTCTCCCCGGAGGAGGTAGCGGCCCAGCCGGGGACTCACAGTACCGCTCGGGTGGAGCCATCACGCCCGCACTTCGGGATCTCCTGGACTCCGCAAACACGTCCGACAGCTCCTCGGAATCGGTCTCTGCCGATCCCGGGTCCGCAAGGGACGCGGCGTCGGTCGAGGCGACGGTCTGGATCATCGCCGGGGAGCTCTCGGCGGGCCGAAACCGGGTGGCCCGAATCCAGTTGGACGCCGCGCTTCGTCATCATCCCGACGAGCCCAGGCTCCAAACGCTTTCGGCCATTGCCCGCTACCGTCAGAACGATCTCGCAGGCGCCGAGCGGGAGCTCCGGGCCGTGCTCGACCAGAGCCCTGCAGACGATGTCGCGCGGTTCGACCTCGCGTTCGTGCTCTTCGAGGCCGGACGTTCCGACGAGGCGCGAGACGAACTCTCGAAGGTCCGGTCACTTCCAAACACGCAGCTCCAGCAGCGCGTTTCGGAACTTCGCGAAGCCTTGGCCGAACCTCACTCGCCTTCGTCTCGGTGACGAATCGACAGGGCTAGCGCCTCCACTATCCCCGGCGTCAGTCGCGACGGAGCGCGGCCAGCAGCTCGTAGTGCCGCGTGTGCGGAAACATGTCGAACACCCGAGCGCGTTCGAGCCGAAACGACGGGAGCTGATGGAGGTCGCGCACGAGGGTCTCCACGTTGCAGCTCGAGTAGATCAAGTGCGTAGCCGGAGACACCTCGATGGAGGCGGCGAGGGCTGCACCCAGCCCGCGACGCGGAGGATTGACCACGACGAGGTCACCCAGCCTGCGTGCCGTCGCATCGCCCGCCTCGAAGGACACAGACTCGAGTCCCCAGAGCGCTGCACTCCTACGAGCAGCCGCGACCGCCCCGGGATGCAGCTCGACACCTCGCACCAAAGGTATCCCCGCCGCTCCCAAATAGAGCGCGAATCCACCGACGCCGCAGAAGAGGTCAGTCGCTGTCTCGGCACCGGACACCCTGCCCCACTCTGCGGCCGTCTCATATAGACGCTGGGCGATCTCGGTGTTGGTCTGGAAGAAACCGCCAGGAGGCAAGAGGATCGGGCCGAGCGCACCAGGTGGTGACATCGGCATCGGTAACGACTCGCCCAACACGGGGATCTCCTCCTCCCCTTCGATGATCGCCACATGATTCGGCTGGAGATTGATCGAGAGTACCGAGAGGGTCGGGAGTTCGCCGCCCAGCCACCCCATGTGCTTGCGAATCCGGACCTCGGCTTCGGTGCTGCGAAGTACGAACCGCACCATGAGCGCCCCTTCGGCACCGATGGTGACGAGTACATACTTCAATTCGCCTCGACGAGTCCGGACATCGTACGGCGGGATTCTGGCCCGAACGATGAACTCCCGCAGCACGGGGAGGCTCGCGCGGATCCCGTCCGCACAGATCAAGCACTCGGATAGGTCGATCCCAGTGAGATCCTCAGCGAGGATCCCGAGCAACGGCTCGTCGAGCGACCCACTCACCACCATCTTGGCCCGATTCCGAAAGCCTCTGCTCGCGCTCCGGACCAAAGGCTCCCAAACACACGACGATGCCCGTGCCCCCAGCGCGATCAGGGAGAGACGCGCGTGTTCGTCCTTCCGGAGACACTGCTCGTCGTAGGGCAGAGTGATCTCGCTGCACGACCGACAGAGCCGGTGTTCGAAGTACCGACAGCGCGGCGCATCCGGGCCGCAAGACGACTTCCCTTCCGTCCCGAATCGTGTGTCTTCGTCCAATGCAGCCTCCGGGTCTCGCACCTCGGCGAAAGGAGCCGAACGGTCCGGCTTCCCTTCGGGTGCGCACAGAGCGATGCTACGACAGTCGGCCTCGGCCCTCCACGCAGACTCGAACGCCGAGTCACGAAGGATGGCCAGAGTCGCCAAGTTCGAGGAATCCCGCAGCCATGAGTCGACCGCCGGACTACGATGCCCCGATCTCAGGCCTCCGCGCTCTCGTGCTGGGAGCCACCGGGATGATAGGTGCGCACACCACCCGCGCACTCCTAGCCCGCAACGTCTCCGTACGCGCGCTCGTCCGTCCGTCGAGCCGAGCCGAAAACCTCGATGGCATCGAAGTGGAACGTGCCGAAGGCGATATCGAACGCCCCGAGAGCATCCACAGCGCCCTCGAGGGGTGTCACCTCTTGGTTCACGCCGCAGCACCCTACCCCCGGAGCCACTTCCACGCCGACCGTCAAACGGCAGCCGCGGTTCGGTCGGTCGAAGGCGTACTGAAAGCGGCCCGGTCTCGACTGCATCCAGCGGTGGCGACAACCTCGGAGCATGGTCCCGGCTCGTCGGCATTACTGCCACCCGCGCCGCCGACATCCCTGCTCCAGCTGCGGCCCCGCGTTCAGCCGAGTGCGTCCTCGACCCTTCTCCGCATCGTCTATGTGAGCAGCCTCACGACGATCGGACCAGCCCCGTTGGGTCGGGAGATGCGGTTCGGAAAGCCCGTCGCCCGGGAGATCGACCAGTGGTCCCCAAAGGTCGATCGCTCTCCGTACTTCCGGATGAAGGCGGCGATGGAAGCGGCCGTTCTGGCAGAAGCCGAGGCGGGACTCCCAGTCGTGGTGGTGAACCCCTCTCTCTGCATCGATACGCTCGACGTCACCCCGACCACCGCTCAACTCCTCGAAGGAGTGAGGGACGGCACCCTCAGGTTCGGCTTGCCTGGCGTCGTCGATGCGGTCGCGACACGAGACGTCGCCGTGGGGATCGCGCGTGCCCTCGCCGTTGGGATCCCGGGAGAGCGGTACATCCTCGGCGGGGAGAGCCTGCCAACCACCGAACTCATCACCCGGATCGCCAAGGCAGCAGGCGCACCCACTCCGCGCGGAGAGCTCCCGCTCGCACTTCTGGAGATGGTCGGTTGGGCCACCGAAGTCTGGAACCTGATCGCTCGACGCCCCTGGCCGCTCCTTCCTCTCAGCTCGGTCCGGATGCTCCGCCACGCACAGCCGCTGGACACGAGTCGGGCTCGCCAGGAACTGGGCCTGCCCCAGACACCGCTCGACCTCGCGATCCGCGACACGTTTGCCTGGCTGGATGGTCGGAAGGGCTGAACGCCGCTCGGGGCACCGGGAATGGGCTGGGGGCGCTCCTGGAGAGTGATTCGACCCAACCGGTCGGCCCCACGTCATCACGTGGTACGATCGTTGTGGCGCGGAAAATGGACCGGCCGCACGAACGGCCGCTATAACTCAATCGGATACAACCAGTTACGTCAATGTCGATGATTTTGGCGACGCATCGTAACCAGTTGTCTAGCAACAGCATAGGTTCGCGTGCCACTTTACGATCCACAACCGGGGTACATCCCCCGCCTCAGCGAGATCTTCGAGGCGTACTTCGACCTCCCGGAGCCCGAGCGCGAACGGTACCTAGACACCGCGTGCTCCGGTGATCCAGTGCTCCGGAAGCGAGCCCTCGCGATGATCCAGGCCACGCGTACCCCGACCGGCTTCCTAGAGCCACCCGGCACCGAGGACGGAACGCGCGGAACGATCGGTAAGTATTCGGTCATCCGTGAGGTGGGACGGGGTGCGATGGGCGTGGTCTACCTCGCGGAAGATCCGGAGTTGGAACGGCAGATCGCGATCAAGACTCTGGGCGCCCATCGGTCGGTCCGGCAACGCGAGCGGATCCGGCAGGAGGCTCTGGCGCTCGCCTCCACCACGCACCCGAACATCGCCCAGATCTACACTCTCGAAACCCACCTCGCGGATCCGGGCACGGAGCCAGAGTCGTTCATCACCATGGAGTACGTCCCCGGCGCTAGCCTCGCTGGACGGATGCGGTCTCCCTCTCTCACGTTGGAAGCGGCTCTCGACTACGCACGACAGATCGCGTCGGCGCTCGAAGCCGCGCACGCCCGCGGAATCATCCATCGGGACCTCAAGCCGTTGAACATCCGGATCACGCCAGATGGGTGGGTGAAGGTGTTGGACTTCGGGCTGGCCGGCTCGTCCGGTGAAGCCGAGCCGATGCGGGGAACTCTCGGCTACATGAGTCCGGAGCAGCTCGAAGGCGGAACGGTGGAAGCCCAGGCAGACCTCTGGTCCTTGGGCGTCATCCTGTTCGAGTGCATCACCCGACGAAGAGCCCTGCCCGGCAACGCACAGGACCTAGTCGACGCGACGCGATCGGGTGGCTTCGATTGGAGCGACCTCTCCCCCCTAGTTCCAAAGTCGATCATCGGCCTCCTCCGCCAGTGCCTCGATCCAGAGGCTTCGAAGCGACCGGAGAGTGCGACTCATGTACGCCGTGTGCTCGAAGACGAGCTGCTCCGGCTGCGGTCCGCCCCGCTCCTCGAGAGGGACCCGTCTGCGGCCAAACCGGAGCCACGGGGAAACCTCCCGAGCAACCTCGGTAGCTTCGTGGGAAGGCGGGAGCTTCTATCGAGGCTGGTTGGACTCACGGAGTCGACTCGCCTGATCACATTGGTGGGAATGGGCGGCGCAGGGAAGACGCGCACCGCACTCGAGCTCGCGCGCAGGCTCGAGACTCGGTATGTCGACGGGGCTTGGTTCGTGGAGCTCGCGGACATCGACGAGGGCGAGGGAATCCCGGCGCACGTCATCCGATCGTTGGGCCTGCGTGTCGGCACGGACGTAGACATCTTGCGTCCCATCTTCGAGGCGCTCTCCGATCGGGAGATGCTCCTGGTCATGGACAACTGCGAGCATGTATCCGATCACGCCGCCGGATTCGTTCGCGACCTGCTCGTCCATTGCCCTCGACTGAACGTCGTCGCAACGAGTCGTGGACCTCTCGGCGTCGAGGGCGAGCAATCGTTCCCGCTCGGGCCGCTCGAGGTTCCAGGTGGACGAAGCACGGCCGCGTCAGCCAGAAAGTCCGACTCCGTGGCGCTCTTCGAGGCACGCGCGAAAGCTCGTGCGCCAGAGTTCGAGCCGGACGAAGCCGGCGCACTCGCCATTGCGTCCATCTGCCGGGCCCTGGACGGACTCCCCCTCGCGATCGAACTCGCGGCGGGACATGTTCGCACTCTACCGCTGACTGAGATTGCGGCCCGGATCCAGCAGGATCTTCGCTTCCTGGAGGACACGAGCGCACGCCGAGCACCAAGGCACCGCTCCCTTCGGGGGCTCGTCGACTGGAGTTACCAACTCTTGGATGACGACGAGAGACTCCTCTTCGATCGGCTCGCCTCGTTCCGCGGAACCTGGACGTTGGCCTCAGCCGAAGCGATCTGTGCGGACGAACTCCTTCCAGAGTGGAAGATCTACGGAGCTCTCGGGCAGCTGGTCGAGAAGTCTCTCGTCGAGGTCGAGGTTTCGTCGAACACCATGCGGTACCGCTTCCTGGAAACGGTCCGTCACTTCGCACTGGAACGCCTCCGGAGGAACAAGGAACGCGACGCCGACGCCGCACGTCGACTCACCGACCGACAGATCACCTACTACGTGGACCTGGCACACAGCGAGCACGACGCTGCCGGAATGGTCGATCCCGACTGGCCCGCCCGCATCCGCGTAGAAGAGCCGAACCTGACCGAAGTCCTGGAACTCGCACTCAACCGAAGGACCGCACTCGGTACAGCTCGACGCGCCCTTGCAGCTGGTCAGCTCGAACCTCTCCTCGCCGACCGGATCCGTGCGGAGATCGCGGCGCTCTCACTCGTGTACCATCTCTCCAGCTACTGGATGCAAGAGGGTCGTTGGCGAACAGGAGTGGAGTTCTCGAGCCGGGTCTTGAACGTCTGCGTCGATACTTCAGAACTCCCCGGCCCGAACGCGGGCAACGAAGTGATGGCGAGCGCCGGCGGGATCGTGGACGGCGACACGTTGGCGGGTGACAGCACTGCGACAGAACGCGAACCGATGGCGATCGAGGGCAGACGGATCCGCGCGCTCGTCCTCGCACGAGCGGCCGAGATGGCTGCGTTCCTCGACGACCATCCGCTCGCTGAGTCGTTCGTCGCCCAAGGCATGCCGCTCGCGGAGTCCGTTCCTGGCACTGCGGCACTCGGGCGAATGTTCGCTGCCTCGGGGATCGTCGCGTTCTATCGAGTCAAGCTCATCGAGTCCGACAAGCTGATGGCGAAGGCCGAAGAAGCAAGCCGTGCCGCGAACGACAAACACGCACTGGCGCGGTGCCTCGCCGATCGAGCGCGAATCCGAAGCGTCAGTGGGAAGCACGAGGAAGCGAAGCCCTTCTACGAAGAGTCGCTACGACTGAACGGAGAGATCGGTGATCGGCTGGCCGCGGCGCGCGTCCTCGCGAACCTCGGGCGGACTGCGCAGATGGAGGGCCGCGCCGAGGAGGCCACGAAGCTCATCACTCGCGCCCTCGAAACCCACCGTGCAGCCAACGACCTTCCCGGGACTGCGATCTGCCTTCACAACCTCGGCGAACTCGCGTGGAAGGTCGAAGGAGACGCGGACAAGGCGCGAATCCTATGGCATGAGTCGCTGCGAATCCGTCACCGCGCTGGGCAGAAGAGCTCTGTTTGCTCGGTACTCCTGGACTTCGCCGCGCTCGAATCCGACGAGAGACGGGACGACTTGGCCGCAAGGATCCTCGGCGGGACGATGGCAGCGCTCGCGGCGAACGATATCCCCATCCACGACGGCATCGCCGGCAAGGTCGAGGAGATCACGCAGAGCTTGGAGTCTCGGATGGGAGTGGACCTGTTCAGAGCACTTCGCGACTCCGGCGCTCTGCTCCTCCCGCGTAACCTCGTCGAAGAGTTGACGCCGCCCGGCGTCGAGGCCGACTGATCGGGGTCCGTCGCTCCGCCGCACCAAGCTAGACGCCTTGCTAGCTCGACGCCTGACTCACCGCCTCCTGCTTCACGATGGCGCGGGCCTTGCGTAGGATCCGGAGGAAGTTCTTCGTGTGCGCGATCGGCTGGATATGGCTCGTCTCGTCGGCGTAGATGGTGGAAATGGGAACGGACTCGAGGCGCATGCCCTCTCGAATACAGGTAGCGATCATCTCGACCTCGAACTCGAATCCGCCTTCGTCGCTTCCTTCGAGGAGACGGAGGAGTGGCGCGGCGATGAGGCGATACCCGGACTGGTTGTCCTCCACGTGCTGCCCGACCGCCCACGAGAACGTAGCTCGGGCAAAGGTGTTCGAAGCGCGCCGGATGAACGGCATCCGAGAGAAGTCGCGCGCACCGATGATGAGTTCGGCCCCAGTTCGATCGAAGCAGTCGACGAACCTCGGGATCTCCTCCGGGTCGTGCTGACCGTCAGCGTCGAGCGTGAGCACCGCGTCATACCCTTCGTCCAGCGCGATCCGGAAGCCGGCACGGAGCGCCGCACCCTTTCCTTGGTTCGGGACCTGGCGGTGGACGCGCGCCCCAGCTTCTTCGGCTCTCGACGCGGTCGCATCCTTGGAGCCGTCGTCGACGACGAGAAGGGGCAGATGAGGGAGCACTCCGCGAACGACAGCCGCGATGCCGCGCTCCTCGTTGTAGCCGGGAACCAAGGCCAGGATCCGACTCGAGGTCATCTCGCCTTCTCCATCGCGTTGAGTAGGATGAGCGCCTTGGAAATCGCCTCCCCCGGGCCCGGGCTCTTCATCCGGATCTTGTGCCGGCCATGCATGTCGAACTCCACCTGTCCCGGCACGGTCCGTACGAGCGCTTGGACTTCCGACTTCTCGAGATCGCGCGCGAGCTCGAGCTGCGCCATCCCCTGCTTGACGATCGCGCGGTCGACGCCGAGGTCAGCGGAGAGAACTCGAATCCGACGGAGCGCGAGCAGATGCCGAACGGGTTCCGGATGCTTGCCGAAGCGATCCGACAGATCGGCCGCGATCTTCTCAAGCGACTCGACCGACTTCGCGTCCGCGATCGACTTGTAGAGGTTGATCTTCTCGCGCGGATCGGGAACGTAGTCGTCGGGCAGGAACGCCTCGATGTCCGTGACCATCTTCGGCTCTCGGACTTCCTCGGTCTGGATCCCTTTGAGTTCGCGGACGGCCTCCTCGAGGAGCGAGCAGTAGAGCTCGAACCCGACGGAGATGATGAACCCACTCTGCTGGGAGCCGAGGAGGTCGCCGGCGCCGCGGATCTCCAAGTCCCGGAGCGCTAGCTGGTATCCGCTCCCGAGATCCTCGAACTCTTCCATCGCCTTGAGCCGCTTCTGCGCTTGTTCCGTCACGACTCGGTGCGGCGGCAGGAGGAGATAGGCATAGGCCTTCCGAGAGGACCTACCGACCCGTCCGCGCAGCTGGTAGAGCTGAGAGAGACCGAACGTGTCGCCGCGGTTGATCACGATCGTGTTGACGTTCGGCAGGTCGAGTCCGGACTCGATGATCATCGTAGAGACGAGAACGTCGTACTCGTTGTCGAGAAACGCCCGCATCACGCCTTCTAGCGTGCGCTCCGGCATCTGGCCGTGAGCAACCGCGATGCGTAGATGCGGAACCAGGTTCGAGATGTGGTTCGCCATGGAGTCGATCGTGGCGACTCTATTGTGGACGAAGAACGACTGTCCCCCGCGGTCCGCCTCCTGCATCAGTGCATGCGCAATGACGTCGTCACGGAACTCGAGGACCTCCGTCTGGATCGGCAGGCGATCCCGGGGCGGCGTGAGGATGAGGCTCATGTCGCGTCCGCCCATGAGGGAGAAGTGCATCGTTCGCGGAATCGGAGTCGCCGTGAGCGTGAGGCAGTCGATCGTCTCTCGGTACTTCTTCAGCTTCTCCTTGGCCTTCACACCGAAGAGCTGCTCCTCGTCGATGATGAGGAGTCCCAGATCCTTGAAGACGACGCCCTTCCCGAGGATCTTGTGTGTTCCGATCAGGACGTCGATCTGCCCGAGCTCGAGCTTCTCGAGCACTTCCTTCGTTTCCTTCGCGGTCCGGAACCGGCTCACATAGTCGACGACGACCGGCATCCCTTCGAGGCGCTTCCGGAAGCTCTCGTAGTGCTGACGAGCTAGGAGCGTCGTCGGGACGAGAATCGCCACCTGCTTTCCGTCCTGCGCGGCCTTGAACGCCGCTCGGATCGCCACCTCCGTCTTGCCGTATCCGACGTCTCCACAGATGAGACGGTCCATCGGATGGTCCGTCTCCATGTCCGTCTTCACGTCTTCGATCGCCCTCAGCTGATCGGGGGTCTCGTCGTAGGGAAAGGACGCTTCGAGCTGCTTCTGGTACTCGGTGTCCGAGCTGTACGTGAAACCCGGACGCGACTTGCGGATCGAGTACGTCTTGATGAGCTCTTCGGCCATGTCCTTGATCGACTTCTTGACCTTGGCCTTCGTCTTGGCCCAGGACTTCCCGCCCATCTTGGAGAGCTGCGGGTGCGCGGAGTCTCCACCCGCGTACTTCTGCACCTTCATCAGCTGGTCGACGGGAACGTAGAGGATGTCGCCACCCGAGTACTCGAGCGAGAGACAGTCCGTCTCCTGGCCGTCCACGACGAGACGGTTCATCCCGATGTACTTCCCGATCCCATGCTCGACATGGACCACGAAGTCACCTGTCGAGAGAGCCAGCAGTTCCTTGATCGAGAGGCCGCGAGCGAACCGGCGCGGAGGAGTGCGGCGACGAGTGCGCGAGAAGATCTCGTGATCCGTGAGGATAGCGAGCCCCTCGTCCGGCATGAGGAACCCGCCCGCGAGGTTGCCGACGTGGAACTCCGCGGGAAGCTTGTGGAGTAGCTCGACGAGCCGATCCCGGTGCGCCTCGGTGTCGCAGAGGATGTACATCTCCGGGGTCCGCTCGAAGAGAGAGCGGAGATACCCGCGCGTACGATCTAGCTCACGGCCGAAGGTCTCGGGTGGGACCGTCCCGAACGAGAACTTGCCCGCGTCGCTACCATCCGACTCGTCGATCCGCGCCTCGATCCGACCTTCCTTCGTCGACCGATCCGCCGTCGCAGGTCCCCCACGCGCGTGCGCCTTGAAGTCCGCGTGAACGATGTTCCTCGACGGAGCGCCGGCCGGCCCGCGTCCGCCGGCCGATCCGCCTTCGCTGACCGATCCGTCTTCGCCGACCGATCCGCGCGCGCCGGCCGATCCGCCCGCACCGGCCGATCCGTCTGCGCCGCTCGATCTGTCCGCGCCGTTGGATCCATCTCCTCCGTCGCCGTCTTCCCCGGCACCTTCGTCCGGAAGGAGTCCGACGCTCGGTCCGATCCCGCTGCCGACATAGATCCGCTTCCCGGTCGGAAGGAGGTCCACGACGTCGCGCTCGAAGAAGAAGAGATCCTCGGGTGCACCCGGAGGAAGTCCGAGGTGTCCGCCGAGAGGGTCTTCCGCATGGTCGACGGTGAGCATCGAGTAGGCCTGCTCGAGTTCGGCCTGCCAGCTCGACTGGCGCGTGCGAACGTAGGTCGGACCATCGACGATGGTGATCGTGTCCGCGCCGAGATAGTCCCGGAGCATGGAGAGGTGAACACCGAGGGACGGGAGCGTCCACTCGATCCCCTCGAGCGTCCCATCGGTCTCCAGGGAATCGACGATCCCATCCCAACGCTCGGGGTCGGTTCCCTCCGGCGGATTCTCTCGCACGTTCCGGATCACGTCCGCGCCCGGAAGCCACTCCCAGATCGGGAGGAGGACGACCTCGTCCAGGGTTTCGACCGAACGCTGGCTGTAGGCGTCGAACTCTCGAATGGAGAGGACTTCGTCGCCGTCGAACTCGATCCGGATCGGGTTGTTTCGGCCGAAACTGAACACGTCGAGGATGCCGCCACGACGGCTCACCTCGCCGTACTCGGACACCATGTGCACCGGCTGGAATCCGTCCCCGACCAGGAGCTCCATCACGAAATCGAGGTCGACCGACTCGCCGACCTTGATCCGGTGGATGGCGCGAGCGAACACGCTCTTGTCCGGCACAGGCGTGATCAGCGAGATGGCGGTGACGATGATCACCCGAAGATCGGCACACGCGGGTAGCGCGTTTCGTCGACCGGGTTCGGAGAGCGCGGCGAGCAGCTCGATCCGGTTCGCGCGGAGCGACAGTTTCGGATGCCGTGCGTGGTACGGATCGAGCCCGGGCTCAGGGAGGATCGCGACGCTTCCGCGCCCGAGCAGGAACTGCACGTCCTCTTTCAGATCTTCGGCTGTCGCGAGATCGGGCACGACGACAACCGTCTCGCGCGTCCGGTCCTTGGTCAGACCCGCGACGAACAGCGCCTTGGAGGAACCAGCGAGCCCGCGCAGCCAGATCGGCTTCCGTGTCGAGTCGTCGTCTTCCAGCCGGGACTCGACACGCTGGAACGCGGTCGTCCGGCGGAAACGATCGACGAGTACCGCTGCGACGGGAGGCCGCGGCGGCGGCCCGTCCTGCACGGTCTTCTGCTCGGTTTCGGTGTCGGTGCTCATCCCATCCCTGTGCTCGTCCGCTTCCTGGCCGACGAGGGTTCAGTAGTCTCCCGGACGCTCCCAAAGGAGAGACCATATCGCATCGGATCGGGACGATCCCAGGGGGAAGAGTGTGTGGCTCCCGTTCGAGTCGGCGAGCCAGCCGACGGTACTACCAAGGGGCGCAGGGCCGCCGATGCCGAGACGACCGATTCGCCGCCGTGAGGTGCCTGCCGCGCAGTCGACGAGGGGCCCGTCCGCGGCAGCTAGATCCGCTCGTTCCGATCAGGCGCTGGGGCCTCTGTGTCAGCCGGATCCCGTACGACCCGGCCGTCGTCTGTCGGATCCGGAACGAAGCTCGACAGGTGACGCAGCAGATAGCGCAGGTCCTTCGCGCCGCCGATCGTGAACCAGAGCGTGACCGCCAGCGCCCCGGCCGAGAACACCCAGGTCCAGATCCGCCAGAACCGGATCCACCAGGAGTCGGGCACCTCCGTGGTCAGATTCCAGATCGTGACCACGAAGAAGACGGCAGTCCAGAGAAGGGGCCAAGCAATGGACACGTACGCGACCCATCGATCTCCACGACTGAACTCGCGGTCGATTCCGAGGCGTTCGAGCCACCCCTTGGGCGACCCGCCGCCGCGCCGGCCCAACGTTCCGGATCCAACACCGGTTTCGCCCCTGGCTCCCGTACCGAGCTCGTCGACAGACTCGGCACCTGATTCGCGACCGGACTCCGGTACTTCGACTGCGTAGACGCCCCGGTGGAGCAGGCGGTCCATGTCGAACGCCCGCTTGGGGCCGAGCAGTGAGCCGAGCACGTACGCCAGAACCGAGCTCGCCATCGCGATTCCGGTCAGCTCTTGCCCGGTCAGCCCATCCTTGAGGAAGAACGCGATCCTCCCGAGGAACGGAACCGACGACGACAGCGCCTGGAGTGCCGTCGCGTCGAGTTGTTTCACGAACACTCCCGTCGTGGAGATGACCATTCCGGTGAGGAGCGCGGCCCACGCGCCGCGAGTCGTACCCCGGTTCCAGTAGAGCCCACCGATGATGACGGCCCCTGCGCCGCTCACGAAGATCGCACCGGTGATCGCGAAGAACATCGCGATGAACTGGGTCGGCTTCACCAGGATGCTGAAGAAGAAGATGAAGAGAGCCACGCCGAAGATGGAGAGACGCAACACGCGAAGGTGTGTTTTGGGCTCGAACGGCTCCTTCCGGAAAGGCAGGACGACGTCCTGGAGAAAGATCGATCCCCAGGAATGGAGGTAAGTGTCGTGCGTGCTGATGAAGAGGGCGAGCATCGAGGCGACGACGAGTCCGAGAAGGCCAGGCGGGAGGAGGAGCGCGAGTGCGTAGGGGACACGAAGCTGCCCCTGGAGCGTGGTCCGCTGTTCTTCGGTCGGCGCGTCGATCCCGTCGAGAGCGCTCCGGAGCTGCGCTGCCTGGACGGCGAAGTCTGGGTGCCGCTCCAGAGTCAACACCGCGAGCGGAATGATGATGGTGACGGTGAGGAGAACGCGGAACCGCCAACCGTAGAGGATCCCCGCCATCTTCGCTTCGTGGGCACTACGGGCACTTGCGTTGTAACCCGACGTCCCCTGCCAGGAGTTGAACGTATAGAACACGATTGCGACCGCGATGAGGAAGTAGCTGAGGTTGAAGTCGTTCTGCCCTCCCATTTTGAGCGGGTGGACGAGCGAGTGCCCCTCCGGAGCTTGGAGCAGGACCTCCGCAATCTGGTCCCATCGAAATACCGAACCGAGTAGGTACCCGATGAGGAGAACGAAGACGATGTTCGCGAACGCACCCTGGATGAAGTCGGTCACCATGACCGTCACCTGTCCGCCCTGGAACGTGAAGATCAGCGAGATGGTGAGAAGCCCAACCATGAGCAGGATGTAGGTCTGGATGTCGAGACCGAACCAGTGGACGGACGTCGGCAGGCCACAAAGCGCGATGAAGAACCGCGCACCCACTGCCGGGTAGATACCGAAGTTGACGAGACCGGAGATGAAGGCAACGAGCCCCGCAAACACGCGGAAGTTCCGGCTGTAGCGCGTCTCGAAGAACTGCGCCAGCGTGAGGGCGCGCGTTTGCCGGAACCGGTAGACGATCCACCCGGAAAGCGCGATCACGATGAGCGCGGGCTCCGTCAGCGAACTCCACCAGTACGCGGTGTACCCCGCTTCGTAGTAGATCTCGAACCAGTAGACGAGAGAGATCACTCCCGTCCCCGCCGCGGCAAACGCCATCGCGATGAGATACCGACCGCCACACCGTCCTGCGGCCAAGAACGTGCTCACGCTCTTCGCGTACCGGTTCGTGTAGAACGCCGCCCCGAACAGAGTCGCGAGCAGGGCGAGCACGATCCCCCAGTCCAGCGCAGTCAGGTTCATTGGAGACGACTCGCCTCGAGCAGTTCACGGATCGTCGTCTCCGCGAGCCCGACACAGGTGTCTGCCGCTCCGTAGTAGATCCGGACCGGCGAGTCCGGGAGAGCGAAGCCGTCCTCGTCCGTCGTCTCCACGATCGCGCCCGAAGGAAAGACGACGTTCGGCACCTGTCCCACCATCTCGTAGAGCTCTCGCGGCTCCAGGATGTTGTTCCGCCCCCTGGCAAGAACTCGCGAGGGATCCTCCAGATCGAGCAGCACGACGCCAGCCTGGTAGATGCCGCTCCCGAGGTGAGTCGCCACTCCGTGATAGACGTGGAGCCATCCGTCGTGCGTCTTGATCGGCGGCGGCCCGGAGCCGATCAGCTCGTCCCAGTAGTGCCACCGGCCCGCGAGCACAGGGCGCTCCAGCGTCCAACCCACGAGATCGTCCGAAGTCGCAAACCAGATCTCGTCGCCGGTACGAACTCCAGAGCCGAGACTCTTCTCGTTGGGGCGCTCGAGACGGCAGTACCTTTCGGCGATCCGTTCCGGGAAGAGCACTCCATTCCGCGAAGCGCGCTCTGGACTCCAACCGACCACACGAAGTCTGAAGTCGGACTCCCAAGTCGTCGTGAGAAGGAAGCAACCGTCCCGAGTGTCCACGCTGAGTACGACGACGACGCGGCCATCTACAACCGTGACGCGTGGGTCATAGACGTGGATAGGCTCCGGTTGGAGTGAGTCCACACCTTCGATCGCGACGAGCTCTGGCAAGACCGTGAACGACTCCCCGTCACGGCTCTCCGCGACCATGAGTACGGTCTCGCGTCCGCGCGTCTGCACTCGAAGGAGAAGGCGATCGACCGAAGACGATCCGGCCCCGGTCGTTGGACGACGCCCCACCTCTTCCCAACCGTTCCAGCGCACGGCTCCGGGGTTGAAGACGGAGCTCACGTCGTCGAGAAAGGGAGTGATCTTCGGGATGTCCGCGCGAGTCAGAACCGGATTCCTGGAGTGACGACGAAGCCCCGACACCGACGTTCCCCTCCCCAAGCTACGCGACGAACCGTCACGGCGCGGTGATGTGACTAGCCCATCGCCGCTCCAGATTGCGAACGGGGAGACCATACGACAACCGTGTCCCCGAGCGCGAGCCGCGCCGAACCGGTGCGCAGCCATTCATGCGGACAGCTCCTTCGCGGGTCCCGGCGATCACGCCAACCGGGTCGGAGATCGGCCGCGGTCGATTCCAGGTCAGGAGAACACGATCTCGCCCCAACGGTCGGGGATGTGCATGTTCACCACGCCTTGTGGGCTCCAGACCCAGTTGTCTTCCTGATGTTCGTACTCGTGGGCCTGACCCGTAGGCCACGGGGTCCCATGCGGTGGGATGCGACGATAGGCGTCGTCCACGATCTCATGCCGCCACTGGACCCTCGAGAAGTTCGCACGCCACACCTCTCCGGAACGTGGCGGAGTCGAGACTCCGTTCCGGATCCGTGCGAGGCCGGACCACGGAAGTGCGATCGCGACGCTCCACCCCTCGTCGACGTCCCGCGGATCGTTCACCGTCCCGCGCACCGACACTGCGACCCGGAGGCCCGGAATCTCGAACGGCGAGACGGCACGGCCTCCTTCTCGATACGGCCTCGGCAGGAACAACTCCCACCTCGTCTCGAGCGCGTTCACTTCGAGCTCGTAGTAATCGCGGCCGTCACCGTCCGGGTCGAGGAAGAGCTCGAAGTCGTTGTCCTCGTAGAGTCGCGAGTGCATCTCGCGCAGCGTGCCCCACACGTGGGGCTCCTCTAGATCCGCCCCCACGTAGAGACACTCGTCGTCCCATCCCATCTTGAAGCGAGTCCGGAATCGCGGCGCTCGGCCGGGATCTCCGGTGATGTCGACGAACTCCTCGCTCCAGGGGAGCGAGGTCCACGCGGCATCGCCGAGGGTCCCGTCGATCTGCGGTGATGCGGTAACGCGACGGCAAGCATACTTGCGGCCCTTGGGTGCGCCGTCACCAGGACGTCCGGCAGCGGAGCCGGAAGACGAGCCGGAATGCGGATCTGAAGACGACTCGAAAGGCGAACTAGGCGAAGACGACAAGGGAAGATCCTCCACGGTAGCGGAACGCGCCGGGAGGATCCCACCTGTGGAGTCACCGCACCACGATGAACTGCCGCTCCACCTTTTGGCCGGAAACCTCCAGCTCGAGGAAGTACGTTCCCGAGGCGAGAGCCATGTCGCTCAGATCGAACGTCGCGACACCTGTCTTCGTCCCGGTCTCCTCGAGTGAGCCTCGAGTTTCGTGAAGGGACTGCAGACATCGCCCGGAAGCATCGTAGAGGCCGATCCGGGCGGAACCGAGGCCCCTGAGCGAATACTCGACCGAGACGTCACCGCGCGTCGGATTCGGCCACGGGGCGCCAAGCCACGGCGATCCGTCGCCACCCATCCCGGAATCGGATCGGCCTGGGCCGTGGCTTCCATCCGGCTCCGTAACTGGAACGCTGCTCGTCTCGAGCCCCTCGATCACGACCAACGTCTGGTCGATCGCGACGCCCAATAGCTCCTGGACCTGGTGGGTCCCGGCCGATCCTGGCCACTCGATTCGTATGTCGACTGGCCCGTCTTGCGGAATCCCGAAGTGCGAGGCGAGCGGTAGTTGGGAGGTGAACCCACCCGTCACTGTCACCTCTCGAAACCCGATGAGCGCACCGGGGTCACCGAGGGAACCGGCTTCATAGACCGACACCTTCGCACCGACCGCATTCCGGTTCGAGTACCCCGTGCCGAGCTCATGGAACCGGCCGACCAACTCGACCTCGAGCCAATGCCCGACGGCCCCGTCGTTCAGGTAGAGGTAGTTCGTGGTGGGCGTGTGCTCGTTGCCGGAGGCGAGGTCCAAGTCCCCGTCGCCATCGACATCGGCCCAGCTCACTCCGTCCGTGCTGCCGACACCGAACTGAGCTTCTTCCGTGAACCCGAGCGCACCGTCGTTCACGTAGAGGTAGTTCTGATCCGCCGAACCGAAGTCGCCGTTCCCCACTGCGAGGTCCAGATCTCCGTCATTGTCCACATCGCCCCAGGAGAGTGTGTTCGGATCGCGAAGACCAAAGCGAGGGAGTTCCGTGAAGGTCCCGGCCCCGTCGTTGACGTAGAGGTAGTTCTGCCCGGCGTTCCAGTTCGCGACCGCGAGATCCAGATCTCCGTCGTTGTCCGCGTCCCCCCAGGCCAGCGAGGACGTATCCCCGATCCCGAACTCTTCCTCCGCGGTGAACGTTCCGTCACCGTTGTTGCGGTAGAGATAGTTCTGCTGAACCGTCCCGAATCCGCCGTTCCCGACGGCGAGGTCTGGGTCGCCGTCTCCGTCGCAATCCCCCCACGCAAGCGTGCACGATTGCATTTCACCGAACTGTGCCTCCTCGACGAACGTCCCGTCCCCCTGGTTGACGAAGAGCGCGTTCGGCTGATTCGCGCCGAGGATCCCGTTCCCGATCGCGAGGTCCAGGTCCCCATCCAGGTCGAAGTCCGCCGCAGCCAACGCCACGGTGCTACGCAGCCCGAACTCGTTCCGCTGCGAGAAGACTCCGGTCCCATCGTTCTCGAAGAGCCAGTTCTGCTGGTTGGAGCCGTTGCCCACGGCGACGTCGAGATCGCCATCGTTGTCGAAGTCGAACGCTGCGACGGCGAAGCTCGATCCTGCGCCGAGGTTCGGTCCGAGCGCGAAGGTCCCGTCGCCTTGGTTCCAGTAGATCGGATTGGCTTGGTTGAAGTAGTTGCCCACGATCAGATCGAGATCGGCGTCCGAATCGAGATCCGCCCACACGACGCAGATCGTGTTTGCAGTGCCGAATTCGGGCGTTTCCGTGAACGTCGCGGCAGCCGCGTCCATCCTGGGAGTGCATGTCATGAGGACGGTCAGGAAGACCGCGTGGGTGCAGCGGCTCGAATGGAAGGCGCGGCTGACGAGCGAGCCATGAGTGGGTCGCATGATGAAGACCTCCGGTGGTGAGCGCGCCCCCTTGGACCAGTCCTGTGGCTCCGGGCAACGGAACGCGCGAAGTCCTGACCCCGACAGTGACTCCGACCAGGCGACACTAGCACGGACACTTCGCTTCTAAAAGCGTTTCCAAAAGCAAATGAACCGCGATCTCCGCAAGGTCCTTGGTGCACTTCCTGCACAGGTGATACCTCGCCATAATATTGTTGATGAATGACTTATATGCGGCCTGACTGGCCCCATTCTTTCGAGCTGCTTCAGGTCGACATCTTGTCGATGCTTTGGAAAGCAACTATACTGCGGGTTGGAGATTTCGGATGAGAGAGCCACCCAAGTCACTTCCCGCAACCTTCCTCCCGATCTGGGAGGCGCTCAGCCAGGCGGACGAGTCCGCCGTGTCGCGCCGCGAGCTGGCGCGGGAACTTCAGGTATCTTCCGTCACGCTGCACCGCGTCCTCGTCACCGGCGACGTCCCAGACCTCAGGCGAGCTTCGGTCCGTGAGCAGCGGGCATGGACCCGCACTCTCTCCCGCGTGGCCCACCGGCTCGGGTTTCCTCCGCGCTCGTGGATCGACGCTGTGGGCATCCCTTGGACGGAGACGATCGCTTCCCTCGTCGCCGAAGCGACGGCGAGCTCCGAATCGACCCAACCCAGGGCCGCGAGCGCCTGGCCCGGACTC
Organism: Candidatus Eiseniibacteriota bacterium; assembly: GCA_020633975.1. Taxonomy (GTDB): domain Bacteria; phylum Eisenbacteria; class RBG-16-71-46; order CAIMUX01; family CAIMUX01; genus JACKCR01. Next base: position 231,799 of record JACKCR010000007.1, read on the forward strand.
TCTCCGCGTGGACAGACCCGTTCCCTGCGCGTCGGAGTGGCGAGACTCGCCGCATTCGAGAGCGGCACCACTTGGACCACACCTGGATTCCTTCATCACTTCGGCCACCGCCTCGTGAGCAACCTCTTCTCGGGTGGCAACGTCGCAATCCGCTCCCTCGCGCCTGAATCGATCCGCGAACGACTCGAGAGCAATCAACTCGACCTGGCGGTCGGAGTCTGGGACAGCGTGGATGCTCGCCGCGTCGGGATCTGCCTGATCCCGATTCCCGGCCTCACCCTCCCGATCCGTATGCTGACCCATCGATCCGACCGGAGATCGGGTAGCGAGATCTGGAGCTCCGCATCCACGAGATTCCTCTGTCCGGCCGGTTCGGCGGCACTCGAGTACCTTCTCGTTCAATGCGAGGTCGATCCGACACGGGTCGAAGAGTTGGAGGGAGAGTCCCTCGACCCCGTTGCACTCATGGATCGAACACGTCAAGAAGGCTGCGTTCTCGTTCTCGATGCACGAACGGCCTGGTGGCTGGTTCGATCGGTAGAGGAAATGGATTGGCGTGAGGTGGAGGAAGTGACGAAGGAGGGAGCCCTGGCCACGCTTTGCGTCGCACTCCCGCCCTCAGCGTCGTCGATCATGCCCATAGTCGAGCACACGCTCAAAGCCGTTTGGATCGCCTCGAATCCGGCCCGTACCGCCTCGCTCTATGCGGAGCTTCTCGAAGTGCCCGCAAGCGATCTCACACAGCTGGCCGGTCCGTCCGAACTCAGCGAAACAGGCGACGAATCCCATACCAGTCCCCCGCTCTTGGCATCGTTGGCCAAGGCGACCGCACTGTCCTTGCCGGACGACGGCGGGAGCGACGTCGATGCGGACCGGTTCCTCGACTACCTCGATGACGCACTTCGTGCTCGCGTCGGCGATGAGGCGGCACGCGCGCTCCTTCCGCCGCGGCCCAAGACGACACCACTTCACGAGAACGACCCACCTCCCAAACCGTTCGCTCCCCCGCAGTGCCAGTCCTGTTCCGTTTCGCTCCTGGATTACGGGGGCGTTTCGAGCCACTACTGCCGGTACTGCTCCGACGAGAACGGCGTGCTGCGCACGGTGGACGAGGTGCAAGCCGACATCCGACGTTGGATGCTCCGTTGGCAGGACGGAGCGAATGAGTCGAACATCGACGAACGAGTACGACACTTCATGCGCGCGATGCCCGCCTGGGCGGATCGAGTCTGAACCCTCCCAGGGTGACGAGTGACACCCGAGGCCTCGAGCCAGCGAACAGAGAACCGTTCGCTCGTGCGAATGAATGGCGCCCCAGCTCTGCGGTCGACTATCGGCCTGCCGGACGGCCCCACCGAAGCACCGCATCGTTCCGTCTTTCACCCGCCCCGCGGAGATCATCAGCCTTCGCTGTCTCACTCGGAGGTGTGTTCCCGCTCGCTGAGTCGAGATCCGCCAACATTCCGTCCACCGGCACGATCACACGACTCGGACGCGGCTCAGCACTCCCCCATTCGACGACGTACGAGCCCTGCAGCGGTAGCAAGGCAGCGAGATGGTCGTTCCCATCTGCACCATCATCCCTCGTGACTCCTCGGAATACGATCGCTTCGCCTGCCACGTGGCCCGACTCCCGCCGGACCACGACTTCAGTGGGCACCCGCCTCCCGTCTTCGTCACGCACCACGAACTCCACACGCGCCATCCCTGCGGGAGTAGGTGCGGCCCCGGCATAGCGCCCCGTCACGTCGATCGCCTGTACATAGCCGAGCGACCCGTCCTCGTCCCAAGCCAAGGGAAAGGACAGTCCGGTCTTCTCCCAACTCGTCGCATAGATGGAGTGGATCGGCACGCCCGGCTGCGCCTGGCTCGCCCGTTCGACGAACCACCCATCGTCGAGATGATCACCGCTTGGCTCGGCGGCTCCGGTGAAGTGCCAACCGTGGTCCCAGATCTCGACCCAGGAGTGATTGCCGCTACTATCCGCCCAGAGCGGAATCCCCACCAGTCTCGCCGGAACGCCGACCGAGCGACACGCAGAGATGAGCAAGGTCGAAAGCCCCGTACACGTGGCCTTCTGCTCTTCGAGCACTTGCATCGCGTTCTGGTCGGTACGAGACCGTTCCGTCGAGTAGCGCACGCCGAACTCCGGAAACAAGGTCTGGTTGAGCCGCACCGCAGCTTCCGTTGCCGTCTTCGCATCTCCGATGAGAGGAAGCGCTCTGGCCCGCAGGTAGCGTCGCGAAGGAGTCCTCTCCTCACTGACGACGGCGTACGGGAGAATGTCGTTGAAGAAGACCGACTCCGGTACCTGGTCATGCCACGGGCTCTCATACCAAGCGCGATAGCCGACCTGAACCTCGTCCAACAAGAACTCCGCCGTAACCGAGCGAAGGTCTACCTCCGGCATGTTGCGCACGAGGAACTCCATCCCCGTCCGTTGAGACTTCGGGACGAGTTCCAGCGCGCGTGCGATCTCGCTCCGGTTGGCCCCAGCGAGCGCGAGCTGAGTGTCGAGTCCGCCATTCGCCCGAGCCGGCACCACCGAGGCGACGACAAGCATCAGGATCAACATGCCGTACGCACGGATTCCGCTGCCGGAAGCGCCCTCCCGATCGACGCCGCTACCGGGATCACGAACGCTCATAGGGGCAGAATCGTCGCAATGAACCACGAATGAAACTCCTTCTGTCTCCCGAGCGCATCCCTCACTCACCTCGTCGCAGATCGAGCTCTCATCAGCGATCGCCCCGAAGAGAGTACAACTCCCTGTTCCACCAAGCACCCACTCGTACGTGGCTTCCACGATCGCGGCGCCCGCCGACCGGAGCTACGTTTCGATCGACGAGGTTCGTCCAAATGCCCCGGTCCCCCATGGACCAACCCACTCGGGAGGTTCTCTCCATGCGCTCCCCCGTCACGACTCTCTCCCGGCTCGCAGTTGCATGCGGTGTCGCATTCACGCTGTCTTCCGCCGGCATCTCTCCCGCGGCCGCGTCTTCCACGGACGCCGCGCTCTTGCTCGTGCCTTCGTCGTCAGTGGAGATCGTGCGACAGCTGCAGGACGCGGACGTCACCGTCGTCGAAGTCGCCACGGATCACATCCTCGCTCTCGCCGATGACCGCGAGGCGCTATCCACGATTCGCGCGATCGGTCAGCCGGCCTACGTCCTCGACACCTCCACCGATGGGAAGAGCTACTACACCGTGATCCCGCGCAGCGCTGGGGCTTGGCGTGCTCTCTCCTCGGCACATGTCCTCCATCAAACCATGGACGACGGCCAAGGCTACGCGATCGTCGAGGCGGACGAGGCCGCGATCGACGCGCTCTCCGCCGCTGGCGCAGAAGTGGCGAGGATCCTCCTTCGACCGGTCCGGGTGCGCGTTCCTCGGACGGAGTTCGACGAGCCCACGCGCGCGTTCGCGCATCGCGACGGGGTCGACCCTTGGGTCGAGAGCCAGGTCGCGCTCGTCGAAGGAGATCGGATCAACGCCACGGTTCAACGCCTCCAGGACTTCGTCACACGGTACGCAAGCTCGGACAGCTGCTTCGCCGCGGCCGAGTGGATCGCGGATCAGCTCCGGTCCTACGGAATCGAGGACGTGTCGTTCCACTCTTTCGACAGTCGGTACGGACCCAACGTAGTCGCCGTCATCCCGGGAGTCGGAACGCCGGACGAGCAGATCGTGATCGGTGGCCACTACGACTCCACCACCTCGAACCACTCCGTGGCGCCCGGAGCGGACGACAATGCGTCCGGCACCGCAGGGATCCTCGAGTGTGCGCGCGTTCTCGCCCAAGGCGAGTTCAACCGCACGATCGTCATCATCGCGTACGGAGGCGAAGAGCTGGGGCTTCTCGGAAGCTACGCCTACGCAGCGGAAGCCGCGATGCGGGGAGACGACATCATCGCGTCGATCGCTGTCGATATGATCGGCTACATTGCGTCCGGCGACGGGCGCGATCTGGACATCATCGCGAACTCGAGCTCCGAGTGGCTTCGCACCCTCGTCATCGAGACGGCAGCGCTCTACGTCCCGGACACGCCGTCCGTCCCCGGCGAGATCCCGGGCGGGGCGAGCAGCGATCACTATCCGTACTGGCAGAGCGGGTACGACGCAGTCCTCTTCTTCGAGGACTCCGGGAACTACAGCCCATACATCCACACGTCGAACGACGTGGTCGGAGTCAGCTACAACGCGCCCGAACTCGCACTCGATTCGACCCGGATACTCACCGCGGTGACCACCACTCTTGCGGGTCCGTTCGATCTCGCAATCGACCACGAGCCTCTGACCGACACCGAAGACACATCGTCACCGTACCGGGTGGAGGCGACGATCCGCGGCGCTTACGAGCTCGACCCAACTGGTCTTTGGCTCCAAGGCGTGGCAAGCGATGGCACGTTCAGCGAACCCTTCCTGCCGACGGGAACGGCGGACGTCTACGAAGCACTCATCCCGCCACAACCAGCCGGGACCATGGTCGAGTACTACATCGAAGCGTCCGACCTCGAAGGGCACTACCTCACGGATCCACCGGAAGCGCCCGCGTCGATGTATCGCTTCTTCGTCGGCACGACCGAGCTCGTGTTCGCGGACGACTTCGAGACCGATCTCGGCTGGACCATCGGCTCACCCGATGACGACGCGACGACAGGAGTGTGGGTGCGGGCCGATCCCGTCGGCACCTGGAACGGAGAGTTCCCGGTACAGCCGGAGGACGACCACACCGCAGATCCAGGTGTTCGCTGCTACGTCACGGGCAACGGTGCCATCGGGGGCGCGCAGGGCGACCAAGACGTGGACGGCGGCCGAACGACCCTGACGAGTCCACGGATGGACCTCACCGATGCGACGTTCGCGTGGCTCCGGTACTACCGGTGGTACACGAACGACACCGGCGGAGGGCCGGAAACGGATGACTGGATCGTAGACGCGTCGTACGACGACGGAGACACGTGGGTCCGTCTCGAAACCGTCAGGTCCAGCCTCCGAAACTGGAGCCAGATCGACATCGAGCTATCTTCCATGCTTCCGCTCACCGAACAGATGCGGTTCCGCTTCATCGCCGTGGACGATGACCCCGGATCGATCGTCGAAGCCGCAATCGACGACCTGCAAGTGCGCGCGTTCTTCGAGGACTCTAGCGAGGTCACTCCGGATCCGAACGGACCCTCACTCACGTCGCTGGCCATCATGAGTTGCAAACCGAATCCGTTCCGGGAGGAACTCGCCATCCAGTACTACCTACCGGAAGGAACGAGTGACGCGAACCTCGGTCTCTACGATGCGAGCGGTCGTCTCGTGGTCGAGGTACCCGGAGCGACAATGGCGGCCGGAGTCCACGACGTACTCTTCCGCGGAGCGGACGCCCGAGGGCGACCACTACCGTCCGGGATCTACTACCTCCGATTGGATGACGGTCACAGCCAACGCGTAGACCGGCTCGTCCGGATCCGATAGAGGATGCACGTGGTCGCGGTGCGACCCTCGAGAGACCGCCTGACCACGATCCGATTATCCAGAGCACACGAGTGACTACGGCACTCGTGTGCAGAGCATCCGCACGACCACGGCACGGAGGCCGAAGAGCATCCGCGTGACTACGGCACGAACGTCTCGGAGTGCACGATGCCGAGCTGCGTAACGATCCATACCTTGTAGGACGTCCCAGGAACGAGACCCTCTGGATCGCCCTGGAGCGGAACGAGCTGACTCGCACCCGACGGTACGGTTCCGAACGTCACGGCAGGCGTGATCCACGACCCGCCAACGACTCGACGTCCGATCGACCAGAGAGCCTGGTCCATGTCGAGCGAGGCAGGAGTGATGAGCACGGAAGCCATTCCGTCGGCCGGCACCCAGTCGATCGAGGGATGGGCCCCGGTTCCGACCGTGATGAGATAGCCATCCGATCCGTCCGGTTCCGTGAGATCGAGAACGGCCGAAGCATCGAGCCCCGAGTCGAGGCCAGGCGCGGTGACGACGAAGGTAACGGATCCCGTCGTCGAACCAGCAGTCACCGGAATCGTAGCCGCGCCACCAGACGTAGTGGCGGTCCCCGAGCCTACGCTCACCCGATCGACAGGAGAGGCGGTGACGACGACCGTAGTGCCATCCGGGCAGGGTGCGCCGGTGTCCTGATCGAAAATGGCCACAGACAGATCCGCGGTACTCACTCCATCCGCCGCGATCGAGGACGGGTAGATCGCCGCACTCATCGAGTAGTCGGCGCCCGAGTTTCCATGGGAGTTCCGCACGACGACGGCGTCTCCAGGCAGCACGGCAGCGACCGCGCTCCCAGAACTGGCGAGACTTCCTTGGAAGGACCACGACTTCTCACCGAGATCCACGGTGATCAGCACTTCGTCATCGCTCCACGTGTCCGTTTCCGTTCCCGGAATCTCGGCCGACATCGAAGACCCGCTGAGTGTCTTCTCGTAGTACACGTTCTCATCCTGAGACGAGACGGGACTCGCGGCGAGGAACACCTGATCGGGAGTCCCTCCATCGCCGTCGTAGTCCCACACGATCTGGAGCGGACTCCCCGGGGTGAAGAGGCCGTCATCGACCGGCTGCGAGATCACCGGATAGTCGAAGACAGGAGCGACGAACGAGCAGTTGGCAGACTCACCGCTCAGCGAAACCGATAGCGAGTACGTCTTTCCGACGGTGTAGTCGAACCCTTCGAGCACGTACACCGCGGACTCGGCGTTGCTGAAGAGCGATCGCATCGGAACGTTCTGTCCGTCGAAGCTCACCGTCGCCGCATTCGCTGCGGGGTCTCCCGAGTCCCAACGCGTGACGACCACCTCGAGTGACGCTTGGTCCGAGTAGAGGCTCTGGAACGAGCCTAGGATGAGGTAGCCTTGGCCGACGCCCGCAGTGTCCCCTGGATTGGAGGACTTGTCGCTGGAACAGCCGATCTGCATGAGACCCAAGGCTGCGAAGGCACCAAGCGCCAATGTGAGCACGTGGCGTTTCGTCATGAGCACGCTCCTTCCGGAAGTCGAGAACCTCTCCCGAACCGACGAGAACGCCGTAGCCACGAGACGAGCCGGAGCGGCGTGTCGGTCGTCGGAGTTCTTATCGACGACACGCGTACCCGCTCTTTAGACATAGGTCGTCAAGTCACTTGTTGAAACGGACACACGCACAACGGGCGCTTCCCCCCTCTCGGAGGGAAGCGCCCGTGGGTTCGGTCGGCGAAAATGGTGACTCGCCTTCGTTCGTACGCGCATCGGCCCCGATCAGGGTGGAGCCGATGGCGGTCAACGGATCAACGTCATGCTCCGGCGCACCGCACCACGCGACGTCTCGAGACGGTAGTAGTACACACCCGCCGGCATCGGGCGGAGATCTCGGTCACGACCGTCCCATGCGACGCTGTGGCTTCCGGGAGTCGAGCTACCGTTCCACAGCTCGCGCACGAGTCGACCGGAAACGTCGAACACGTCGATCCGCACCTGATCTGCGCCTTCGAGCGAGTAGGAGATGTCCGTCTGGTTGGTAAACGGATTCGGCCAGTTCTGCTCGAGCCGGATCGGAGCCGGGCCATCCTGATCTGCGATTCCGGCAGGATCGTTCAGCGGAACCGTGAGCACGGCGATCCCACGGCTGGCACAGGCCAACCACAGCTCGTAGCCACCGGGGACTTCCCGAACCTCCGCGTCCCAGATCTGCTCGTGCGGCAGCCCCTCCGCGCGGGTGATCGTTCCGAACTCGGTTCCGTCGAACCAGACGAGTGCGCGCTCGAACCCCTGGCTGTTGAAGTTCGTGAACCAGACCGTACCATCGGGTGCGACCGCAAGCGGCGTCACTTGATCGGCGGGCATATCCGAGTTGCTCGAATGCCACCACTGGTGGGTTCCGCTCTCCGCGTCCACACGGAAGAGACCTTCCGTGCTTCCCACCCACGCGACGCCGTCCGGCCCGACCGCGACTTCGGTGAGAACGTCGTGCTGCGGGTTGAGCTCCGGGAAGTCAGCATTCTCCATCGAGTACCGATAGTCCCCATCGGTCCGCACCACCTCTAGATTCGCACACGCCCAGACCGTGCCGGCACGGGAAGGATCGGGCTTGATGTTCGCGCCCCAGCCCGCGATCGGGACTGAGTGGAACCCGGTCTCGTCGTGGTAGCGAAGGCTGAAGTACGTACCCACGGTCCAGAGCTTCCCATCGGAGCCGAGTGCGATCCCCTCGGAGGAGGAACCCGTCTCATACGTGATGTATGACGAGCCATCCCACTCCCGGATGCCATTGTTCGTGGGGTTGAAGGAGACCCGTCCAACGGCATCGTTCCACGCGATCGCCGCTGCGTTGTCGCAGGGGAACGGCCAGTCCTCTCCCAGACCGTAGGTCTCGACATTGTGCCCGTGCCAGCGCTCCCCATCGAACTGCACGATCCCGCCGATTCCCGGCGCGCCGTTGTTCGCCATCCAAACATCGCCGTTCGGAGCGATCGTGAGGTCTTCCACCCAGTAGTCCATCTGAGAGGTGTTGGAGACACGGTAGCGCTGCCACTGTCCGGTCTCCGCATCCCGGCGCGCCGCACCACCGTTTCCAGAAACCCAAACGTTCCCAGACTCGTCCATGTCGATGCCGTACGTGAAGGCACCATCACGCCAACGGCCGAGATTGCTCCAGGTGGTTCCGTCGTAGTGGAACGCGTCGTTGTTCGGGCCGATGAGAAGACACGCGCCGTTCCCCATGGCACGGAAGGCAAGGTAGTCGTTTCCTCCACCCCACGGGGGCGTTGCGGGATTCCCGAACGTGCCGTCGGGACGGAGGTAGTCGAGCGCGTACGGCTGACCAGGGGTCGTGTAGCGCGTGACCCACATGTTTCCAGCATCGTCGACGGCGTTCTCGCCCTGGATCTCCATGATCGTGCCCGCAGAACTCGTGCGCGGGTGCTCGGTAAAGGTCTCGGTATCGCTGTCGTAGCTCACGATCCCAAAGGTGTCGTCGATCCAGATCTCGTATCCGCCACCGGGCTTGGGCTGAATGGCGACGGTCTCGCAGAGTACCCACCCGGGCCAACCGTCGGCTTCGACGTCGTAGCTCCACGCCTTCCACTCGTTGGTTCCTGGCCGATAGCGCACGAGTCCGCCTCCGCCCCACGAGACGCTGCGGCAAGCGAACCAAACAGACCCATCGGGTGCGACCCCGACGTCGTACGTCCGCCCGCCTGGAAGCGGAGAGTTGCCAGCGTCGTACCGTACGATGGACTCCGGCCCCACGTCGGGTTCGTAATGGAGCGCACCACGCCAGGTTCCCATCCAGAGACCGCCGTTTCCGTCCGGCACGAAGTCACTGATGCGGGCCGATCCAGTGAGCGCAGGATCCCCGATCACCGGATAGTCCACGTTCGAGACATTGACCCAGCGGTTCTCCGCCTCGATGAAGTTCGCGAACCCTCCCTCCTCGAAAGAGGGGACGTACCCGCCCAGATAGAGCATGCCGCTCGGGTCGATCCAAAGCCCGTCGCTGTAGTCGCCCTGCACGCCCGTGTTGCCGGTTGTGTAGTACTTCCAGGAATAGCTGTCGGGCGCCGCAAGTGCGGAGCCTGCGAGCGCGAGCACTCCACAAACGGCCACGACCGTAGCTCCGGCGACACCCCGCCGGAACCCGACTCCTCGCGAACGGTCGATTCGGATGTCTCTCATGTATCACTTCCCCCTTCCCTGGAGAGGCCGAATGGCTGGTGGGGACACCACCGTGACCGCAGACCTCGACAGGGCGAATGTTGCGCGGATCGGACTCGTGCGTCCGCTCGGCCTCGATCTGCGCTGCGTCCGTGCGGACGTAGCTAGCTATGAGACCCGGAACGGAGTCGGCGTACCGGGGGATGGGCATCTACGGAACGGACGCACTCGAGCCGGAAGACGTCGCCGGGAACCATGAGCAAACCCTTGGAGTCCCGCCCCCTCTGCATCCGTGGATGGAAGCAAGTATCCTGATACGAGATTCCTCGGCCAATACGGGCGATCCCGTACAGGAAACGAAAACGGCACCTGGATCGCAGGTGCCGCGGTCGCAGGTGCCCGTGGTCGCAAGTGCCGAGATTGGGTCGAAGCGGGCTGACAGCCCAGCGCGCGGGGCTACCGCGGTGGGCCTCAGGTGAACCCACCGGAACCACAGCCGCCACCGCCGTCGAATCCCCCCCCACCACTGCCGGTCGAAAAGGCGGACACCTCCCGGAGCGCCGTGAACTCGCCGCAGTCCGGGCAAGTGGCCGGCTCGTCCCGCTCGGCCATGGTCCGCATCAGCGTGAAGCCCGTGTTGCAGCTGGGGCAGTGATACTCGTAGAACGGCATTTGGCTGCTCTCCTCAGTGAAGAAGTCCGACCGGACCCCGGTCGGCCGCCGTCCTCACCTAGTCGATGGTGCATGGGGACGGTCTGAGACCCGGTCGGTGTCTTCCCTCGCATGTCGCGGAAGAGACGCGACCAGGCCCCATCTGGTTACTGTACTTGGACGAGATCACTCGCAGAAGATCCGAACGACGTCCCCATCCGAGGAATCGACGTCCACGGACAACTCACGCAGCGCCTCGATGAGCGCCTCGCCCTCGAGCTCTCCGAGCTTGGACAAGTCGATACCCTTCTCGGTGATTTTCTCTTTCGCGTCGTTCGGCAGAACCGTCGAGAGCTTGAGTCCGGCCCGCACGAGCTGGAGCGGAACGCGAATGTTCACCTCGTCCCCGTCAGAGCTGTTGACGAGAATTCGGAGGTACTTGGGCATCGTCCCCTTTCCTCCTGAGCTGCCCGTCCCCCCGCCCGGCTGAACCAGCACGGCGGTTCGGACACCCGCATCGGCTGCGGCTTCCTCGGAACTGGCGAAGGCCCCTGCGTCGGACCTACCCGCGTCTGAACCTCGCTGTGTGGAGCCGCCGAGCTTCTCCATCAGTCGCTGGGCCTCCTCCGCCGTGATCTTCCCCTCGCCGAGCATGTCGAGGATCTGTCGGTACTCTTTCGGGAACGTCATCGGAACCTCCTTGCGTCGCCCGGCACGACCGCCGCCGGGAAACATCAGCCTTGCCGACGATCGTCGACCAATTGCTGACCGTTTACTTTGCTGACTAAAAGAACCGAAGCGCGATCCGCGGGCCATCGTGGGCGTTCAGATTCACCACGAGACCGCGCAAGGCACCCATCAAACGCAACACCACGAGAACCCGCTCGAGCCACGGAACACGGTGCGGACTCGGTCGCCCCGAGACCCAGGCCGCGATCCAGACCGCAAGCCACACGAGAAAGGCGATCGGCCAGAGGAGAAACAGAGGGATCGGGATAGGAACGGGCCCGATCCAGGCGACGAGCAGAGCTGGCGGCATCATGTCAGCCGCTCCAACGCCTGCTCGACCGAGATCTCCCCCCGGGCCAGTTGCTCCAAGACCAACGTGTTCGGACCGCGAACCTCGAACGCCCGGTCCAGCTCCCGAACGATCGCGTTGAGCCGGTTCTTGACGGTCGGGTAGCTGATGCCGAACAGCTTCTCCATCTGCTTGATCGAGCCGTGACTCCGAAGGAACGCCACGGCAAACACCTGATCCGCGAGCGACAAGCGCCCCAGAGCGGAGACCTCGAAGGCCCCTTCGACTTGAACGCCACACTCGTCGCACCGCATCCGCTCGATCTTCATCGCGTGACCACAGCCGCTGCACTTGACGTCGGAAACATCCATACTCGCCTCCTGTGACATCGATATTATCGACCTGTAGATTGATTATTTCAAGATCGAACTTGATTTTATTTAACTGAGGCGATCAAGTGCGAGTGGCGGCTGAATTCCAATGGGGAGTTACGCTGGGCGGGAGGTGTGGGGTAGGGATCAGCCCATGGGCCGGACTGCCGTCGGTCGTTTGGCGGGAGGGTTGTGGATCGCAAAATGTGCCGGGGCTCGATCCCGGACGGCGTAAGGCCCAGCCGCCCCGCGACTTAGCGCTGCAAGACGGCCCGAAGCAGGCTCTCTTGTAACTTTCTGTGCCGTAGTAAGTTAGGCGATCCGGAACATTTTCCGCGCCACAACCATCAGGACAGGAAGCGGCCTCGGGCCAGGAAGGTCTCAACGGCGAGAAGGAGCAGGACCATCATGAGAAGCGGACGCCACAGCTCGCGCCCATACCGGCCCTCCAGCAACTCGCGGGAGATCGGCTGTCCCACCCCCAGGACCTGAGCCCCCCGGCCGAACAGACGCTGGAGGCGGTCGGTTGGAGCGACGGAGAGGTCGCCTTCCTCGGGATCGACGTTGACGGCGAAACGGCTCAGCACCTCGCCGCCGGCATCCACGAGCTGATAGACCCCGGGAAGTGTCGTCGTCTCGGTGCGGAACCTGTCCACGGCACCTTGTTGAACCGGGTCGAGAGGCAAACGACCACCCTCGGGATCGACCAACTGAACCGGCACCTGATAGGAGCCGGACTCGACCATCGCTTCGAGCGGGTCGCCGACGGTGCGCGGACCCCGCTCTCCTTCGGCGCGTGAGGCGAGGTAATCCAGGGTGAGATGCATCATTGGGAGGAAGCTCGCGCTCGTCACGAAGTCGTTCCAGGTGCCATCGAGGCTGCTGGAGAACAGGATGACTCCATCGTCTTCGACGAGTGCGGGGACTTCGCTGCCGAAGTGGGCGACGACTCGCGCGCCCTCTCTCGCCTGACTCTCGACGATCCGCTGGAACTTGGCGGAGCTGAGGTCGTCTCCAGGCGAAACCGGGAAGCCGCGGAAAGCGGGGTGCCCTGCGGCGGCGGGACGCAGGCTCCGATAGGTACCTTCGCCAGGCTCCGTCATCACGTTGAGCAGTTCGATCGACGGCGCGATCCGGCCCAGGATCTGCGAGTTGTAGTAGCGCAGATCGACGCGATCCCCGAGGGCGATGAAGATCCCGCCGCCTCGCTGACGGAAACGCTCCAGATTCTCGACGGCAGCAGGCGACAAGCGGCCGACGTCCGAGAGCACGACGACGTCGACGGTCAGGTTGGCCGGATCGACCAGCGCATCCGGACCAACCTCGACGACCTTGTGGTATCGGCCGTCGCCGGTTGGGTCGAGCGCGTGTTCTATATAGAGTCCGTCGTCCTGGACGAGGCCGGTGGTCGAGGCGAAGGCAGAGGCCTCGTTGCCTCGGCTTCCGATCGAGCCACGAACGAGAAGCACTTCCTTAGTCCCCGGGTTTGCGGTCACCAGGTAGGCGCGATTGTCCTCTTCGAGGAAGTCTGCACCCAGCCGCACCTCGAGGACCCCGGACTCGGACGCTTCGGGAAGGTCCAGCTCGACCTCGGTCTCGGCCAAGGGAGCAACATCGAACTCGCGGTCGGCGAGGGGAGTCGGGATGTCTCCGGCCTCGAGAAGCCGCACGACCCGGCCGCTCACCGCGTCCGCGCCCTGGTTCTTGATCGAGACGGTGACGCGCCCCTTGCCGGCGAACCCACCACTCGGGTCGAAGTGGAGCGATGCGATCGAGAGGTTTTCTTGCCGAACATCCCGAACGGGGACCAGGTAGACCGAGAGACCTTCCGGAAGTTTCAGGTCTCCTTGGTTCCGGACGGCACCAGAGCTACCGCCGCTCCCAGTGGCATCCGTACCGCCTCCGCTCCCGACGCCATCGGCAGCCCCGGCATTGCCGGAACCCGCCCCACCGGACGGAGGCGTCTCGGACGGGCCATCACTACTCTGTGCGCGCGCGGGGCGGGCCAGAATGTCCAGCAGCACGCCCAGATCCGGGCCGCTCTCGGACTCGTTCCAAATCGCAGCCCACTCTTCGAGGTCCGCTTGCTGGAAATCCGAAACGACGAACAGCTCCTTGTTGAGGGTCCGCGCGTCCTCGAGCATCGCGAGCACCTGTTCGAGCCCGGACCGCATGTCCGAAGGCGTGTAGGCCAAACGGGACCGCTCGACTTCCTGCCTGAGGAGCCCGAGGTTCGCGACCGGAGTCTGGAACGGCATTTCGACGGGACGAGAGGTGAACGCGAGGATCCCCTGGTCACCATCCTTCATCAAGTCGAGCACTTCGAGTGCCCTGGACTTGGCCTCGGCGAACAGAGTCCCGTCGCCGCCGCCGGCAACTCCCGATTCGGGCACCGAGCCGCCGGACACTGCGGGGTCGAACGCCCCCATGGAGTAGCTGTTGTCGAGAAGGATCGCAACGGTCGATGTCCCACGGGTCACCGATCCGGCCGAGCCCTTCATGATCGGACGGCTCATAGCCAATGCGAAGCTCGCGATGATGAGGACCCGTAGCGCCAAGAGGAGGAACTGACGGAGCCGCATCCGCCTGACCTTCTTGATCGAGATCTCCCGGAGATACTCGATGCTGGAGAAGGGAACGTCCTGCGCCTTCTTCTTGCTGAAGAGGTGGATGAGGATCGGCAGGGCGGCCGCGGCGAGCCCACCCAAGAACGCGATGTTGAAGAAATCGAACAAGGTCTCGGGTCCGCCGATCAGTTGAGCCGCTGCCGCTTCTCCAAGTAGCGCAACAGGGCGAGGTCATACGGTGTCCGCGTGAGGAGCCGTTCGAACGTGATTCCGTTGGCTCCGCAGTGGCGCTGATAGAACTGGGTCCGCTCGTCGACCCGTCGCTTGAACTCCTTGGCTGCCTCCCAAGGTAGCACGTTCAGCTTCTCGCCCGTCTCCATGTCATGGAAGACGGACTCCTCTCGGTAAGGGAACTCCGCCTCCGCAGGGTCCTGGATCTGGAAGACGACCACCTCGTGGCGGCGGTGACGGAAGTGCTTGAGCGCACGCGCGACGTCGTGCTCGTTGTGATCCCAGAAGTCCGTCAAGAGAACGACGAGCCCGCGGCGCTGCACTCGGTCCGCGAGGTACTCGAGGCACTTCCCGATCGCGGTCGTCCGTGGTGCCTCGTCACCCTTGTTCTTCCGGATCGCAGAGCGTCTCGCTTCCACCTCGAGCTCCTGGAACAGGTGCCGCAAGTGGGCTCCCGAGCTTCGTGGCTGGAGATGGCTGTGGATCTTGTCGCTGAACGTCATGAGACCGACGGCGTCATTCTGTCGGTTCATGAGGTACGCGATCGATGCTGCGAGCTGGACCGCGTAGCGCAGCTTGCTCACGCCGTCCGGTTCGCTCTGGAAGAGCATGGAAGTGGACGTATCGACGAGAAGGTGAGCCCTGAGGTTCGTCTCCTCCTCGAACTGCTTGATGTAGTAGCGGTCGCTCTTGGCCAGCACCTTCCAATCGAGGTACCGGAGCTCGTCGCCAGGCATGTACTGCCGGTGTTCGGCGAACTCGACACTGAACCCGTGGAACGGACTCTTGTGCAGACCGGTCAGGAACCCCTCGACGACGCGACGCGCCACGAGGTCGAGCCGCTGGAGCTTTCCGACCAGTCCCGGATCGAGGAACCGCTCTTTCGTGCTGGAAGATGCCATCGACTACTTCTGGCCCGGCTCGGGCAGTTCCTTCGTGAGGCGCGCGATCAGATCCTCCACCTGGATGTTCTCCGCTTCGGCGTTGAAGTTCGGAATCACCCGGTGACGCAGCACGGACGGGGCCACGGAGCGGACATCGTCGGCCGACGGAGTCGGACGTCCGTGAAGGATCGCGCGCGTCTTCGCGGCGAGCACGAGGTATTGCGATGCACGAGGGCCGGCGCCCCAGGAGACGAACTCCTTTACGAACCCGAGCGTCGAGTTCTTCGGCCGCGTATTGCGCGCGAGCGAGACCGCGTAGTTGACGACGTGGTCGGAAACGGGCACCCGGCGGACGAGCTTCTGCACCTGCACGATCTCCTCGCCGCTGAAGACCTGCTCGAGCGTGGCGTCCGAGCCGGAGGTGGTGCTGGTCACGATCTCCCGCTCTTCGGCCTCGGTCGGATAGTCCACGAAGATGTTGAACATGAACCGGTCGAGCTGCGCTTCCGGAAGCGGGTAGGTCCCTTCCTGCTCGATCGGGTTTTGCGTCGCGAGCACGAAGAACGGAGGCTTCAGTGGAATGGTCCGACCCGCCGCAGTGACCGCCTTCTCCTGCATCGCCTGGAGAAGCGCCGCCTGGGTCTTGGGGGGCGTACGGTTGATCTCGTCTGCCAGAAGGAGGTTCGCGAAGATCGGTCCCTTCACGAACTTGAACTCCCGCTTTCCGGTGGCGCGGTCCTCTTCGAGGATCTCCGTGCCGGTGATGTCGCTCGGCATGAGGTCCGGAGTGAACTGCACGCGGTTGAAGTCCAGATTGAGGACCCGGGCTAGCGTGCTGATGAGGAGGGTCTTGGCCAGCCCCGGGACGCCGACGAGGAGCACGTGACCGTCCGAGAAGAGCGCGGTCAGGAGCTCCTCCACCACGTGGTCCTGCCCGACGATGACCTTTCGGATCTCTCCGATGATCCGCTCCCGGGCACCGGTGAGCTGGGCGATGGTCTGTTGGGCTTCCTGGGTCGAGATCTCGCTCATGGATGATTCCCCGATTTCGAAGGCCGACTGGCCGTCCTGTGGGCCGTCCCCAGCCCCGTAGCGACTTGCATCCGTTCCCAGAGACGGGAAGCGGGCCGGGCCGCGTTCGACTTGGATCCTCTAGAAACGACGAAGACGCCGCCCCGCTGGACCTCTCCCTGGCGCCCCGCGGACCGGCGATCATGGAAACTTCGGGCCGGCTCATCGGGCGGGCCCCCACCCGCGCCCCGGTGGAACGCGTCGGACCCAGGCTCCGAAACGACAGGACGGCCGGCACCGTCCAACATTCGTTCGGGATTCAATCAAACGGAATCGCCCGAGTCCAGGCCCGACCGTTTCACCAGCCGGGAAGGTGAAAGTTCCGAACAGGCGTCGGAAATCCCGGCTAGACTCAAGACTTCACCGTTCTGGTCCGAATCAGGAGCCCAACGAGGAGCGTATGGTTCACGTCACATCGGAAATCGGCCGGCTCCGGAAGGTCCTGGTCCACGCACCTGGCCCCGAGGTCGAACGGATGACTCCCGCCATGATGGAGGAGTTGCTCTTCGACGACATCCTCTACGGGGCCCAGGCCAAGGAGGAGCACGGCGTCTTCACCGCCGTCCTCGACCGGCTCGGGATCGGCTGGCTCGACACGAAACAGCTCCTCATCGAGACCTTGGAGAACGACGCCGCCCGCGAGTGGCTCTACTCAGGCCTCTTCGAGAACACCTCGACCCATGTCCGCGCGGCCATGGTCCAGGCGACCGCGGCCCAGATGGCGGAGGTCCTGATCGGTGGTCTTCGGACGGATCCGGACAACCCGGACCTCGACCATTCCGAGCTCTTCCAGATCCCGCCCGTCCCGAACTGGTGTTTCCAGCGGGATCCAAACTTCGTCGTCGGGGACGGCATCGTCTTCTCGGCCATGGCCACCCCCGCCCGATGGCGAGAGGTGCTGCTCTCGCGCACCATCTTCAGGTTCCACCCGGAGTACCGGGACACTCCGGTCCACTACGATCCGATCACCCCGAGCGCCGATCGACCGATCCTCCTGGGACTGCGTCGCCCCAGCTTCGAAGGCGGCGATTTCCTGGTCCTATCGAAGGATGTGGTGGCGGTTGGGTACTCGGAGCGCACCAACAGCACCGGAATCCGCTCCGTTGCACGGTCTCTGGCCGCGAAGGCGCGCCGCGGCGAAGGGCCGCGGTACCTCCTCGTCGTCCATCTGCCCCAGACGCGGGCCTACATGCACCTCGACACACTGATGACGGCCGTGGACCGGGACGCATGTCTCGTCTTCCCGCCCGCGCTCGAGCTCCACGTACACGAGATCGACCTCTGCGAAGCCGACATCCACCCGACCCCGAGGCCTAGCATCCTCGAAGCACTCGCCCTTCGCGGGATCGAGTACGAGCCGATCCCTTGCGGCGGGCCGGATCCGCTCGACCAGCAGCGCGAGCAGTGGACGGACGGGGCCAACGCCTTCGCCCTCGCTCCCGGGGTCATCGCACTCTACGACCGCAACGTCCGGACGGCCGAGGAGCTGTCGCGACGCGGCTTCCGCGTGATCGATGCAGAAGACCTGATCGACGACGACAACGGAATCGACCTCAACCTGGACGCTCCCAAGCGCACGTGCATTCTCGTGCCGTCACACGAGCTGTCCCGGGCTCGAGGTGGTCCGCACTGCCTGACGCAGCCCTTGATCCGGGACGACCTGGACTAGCTGGGCCGACGCGACCGCGGTGGCAGCCATGTCGTCCCCCAAGCCCCAAGCGCTCGTGCTGGTGGATGGCCACTGCCTGCTCTGCCAGGCGTGGGTGAAGTTCCTCCTGCCACGAGACCGTCGAGCGCGCATGATTTTCGCGCCACTCCAGTCGGAGTACGCGGCGCGTGCCCTCAGGGACGCCGGAATCGACCCCAGCTCCGTGCCACTCGTGGGAGCGAACGGGAGTCGAGCGGACGGGAGTCCACTGCAGACTATGGGAAGTGTCGAGGGCGGGGCGCTGAATGGAGTGGAAGACGGCCCCGGCAGCGTCCTCCTCCTCGAACACGGGCGTCTGCACGAGCGGAGCGGTGCCGCGATCCGCATCGTTTCCATGCTCGGTTTCCCGTGGAGTCTCCTCCGGGTCTGTCTCCTGATCCCGCCGCCGATCCGAAATGCGACGTACGACTTCGTCGCGAAGAGACGGTATCGGTGGTTCGGCCGAAGCGAGACCTGTATGGTCCCCCCGGTCGATCTCGACCGGCGCGTCCGCGAACCCGACGTGCCGAGGCGGACGGGGCCAGGAGCCTAGCCGCAGATACGGGCCAAGGAGGCCGTTGCTCGACACCCTCGGGTCAGGAGAAGGAGCTTCGTCCCGTGACCGGATCTTCCGCATCCCCGCTCTCATTCATCTACCACGAGCTTTGGACCTCCGACCCGGACGGCCGCGTCGACTTCTATCGGGCTCTTTTTGGCTGGGAGATCGTCCGGGAGACGAGGACGGACGGCGAGTTCCTCCGCATTCGTCACGCCGGTGCCGAACTCGCCCGGATCGTTCCGATGGAGGACGGAGAGACTCCGGACCGGTGGAACGTCTTCCTCGCTGTCCCCGATCTCGAGGCGATGCGCGCCCGGGTAGAGGCGGCGTCCGGTGATGTGCTGATCCGGGAGCAGAACCTCCCGGGTCTCGGTCTGGCGTCTCTATTGATGGACCCCGAAGGCGGGGTCTTCGCGGCGACGCAGTCCTCTGTGCCGGATACCGCAGCGGCGGCGGGCGAACCGGCGGAGGGGACGTTCGTCTGGCACGACCTTCTCACTCCCAACCTCGAGGAGTCGTCCCGCTTCTACCAGCGGTGCTGGGGAGTCGTTTCGAGATCGCACAGCCCCGATACCGCCGACGTCCACCGACTCCTCCGGAGCGAGGGCATCGACATGGCCGGTCTCCTTGCTACCCGTACCGAGGACCACGCGGCACTCTGGCTTCCCTACATCCGAGTCGCCGATGTGGTGGAAACCGTCGAGCAGGCCACGGAAGCCGGCGGGCAGGTTTGGCTCGAGCCAACGGAAGTCGAAGAACTCGGGACGTTTGCGGTGTTGTCCGACCCGGGGCGAGCACTCTTCGCCGTTCGGAACCGCTAGCTGCCAGCACGCTGCCTCTGGGCGCCCATAGCCTCGTCTGCCCAGCCTAGTGCGTGCCGAGCCGACGAGGGGTTTCTCCACGCGGAAGCGACTGCTAGTCTCGGCCTCATGAAACAGCGACCCATATCCTCGTTCATCGATCATCACTACCGCCACTTCAACGCCGCCACCCTGAGAGACGCAGCTCGCGCCTACATCCGACATCTCGACGACGGCGGCCAGATGATGGTCACCCTGGCTGGCGCAATGAGCACGGGAGAGCTCGGCCTTTCCCTCGCTGAGATGATCCGGCAGGACAAGGTACAGATCATCACCTGCACCGGGGCGAATCTCGAAGAGGACGTGTTCAACCTCGTCGCGCACGACTACTACGAACGCATTCCCCACTACCGCGATCTCACTCCGCAGGACGAGCAGGCTCTCCTCGATCGTCACCTCAATCGGGTCACGGATACGTGCATCCCGGAGGAAGAGGCGATGCGCCGGATCGAGCGCGCGGTCCTCGAGAGGTGGAGGAAGGCGGACGAAGCGGGAGATCACTTCTTCCCACACGAGTTCCTCTACCAGATTCTGCTCTCGGGAGACCTCGAGTCCGAATACCAGATCGACCCGAAGGACTCCTGGCTCCTCGCCGCCGCCGAGAAGAACCTGCCGATCATCGTTCCAGGATGGGAAGACTCGACACTCGGCAACATGTACGCGGCAGCGTGTCTCCGCGAAGAGATTCGGAACGTTCACACCGTGCGGTCCGGCATCGAGTACATGACGATGCTCTCGAAGTGGTACATCGAGGAAGCTCCCAAGCGTTCCGTCGGGTTCTTCCAGATCGGCGGAGGAATCGCGGGGGACTTTCCAATCTGCGTGGTCCCGATGCTCCATCAAGACATGCAGATGCCGGACGTGCCGTTGTGGGGCTACTTCTGCCAGATCAGCGACTCGACGACGAGTTACGGCTCCTACTCGGGCGCGGTACCGAACGAGAAGATCACGTGGGGAAAGCTCGGCGTGGACACACCGAAGTTCATCATCGAGTCGGACGCCACGATCGTGGCACCGCTCATCTTCGCGTACGTCCTCGGACAGTGACGCCGCGCCGCGATGAGCCAGTCCGTTCCGTTGGACAGACGGCCTAGGCTCGTCTCCCTCGTCCCATCCTGGACCGAGACGTTGATCGAGTGTGGCGCGAACGTCGTCGGGCGTTCGCGCTTCTGCATCCACCCGGCCAGCGCCGTCGCGTCCATCCCGAAGGTTGGCGGGACGAAGGATGTGGACTGGCACAAAGTCGAGCAAGTCGCGCCGGATCTCCTCATCCTGGACAAGGAGGAGAACACGCGCGAGATCGCCGAGCAGTCTCCGGTACCGTACATAGCCACTCACGTCCGTAGTGTCGAAGACTGCGCGAGCGCCCTGCTTCTTCTCCGAGACGCCGTCGGGCGAGATGCGGCGACGGCCGAAGCGCTCGAACGGATGGCCGCGCGGTGGCGCGAGGTCGAAGGACGTTCCCCCTTACAGCTCGAGCAATGGGACGACCTGCCGGGCCTGATCCGCTGGATCCGTGAGCCCACCGACGCACCGTCCGCGGAGAAGGCTGTCGTCTATCTCATTTGGCAGGATCCGTGGATGTGCGTCCGCCCGCCGACGTTCATCGGCTCTGTCCTGACAAAGCTTGGGCTGGGACCGATGCTCGAGAACGGGCTCGCGGCGCTCGGCCTGGTCGAGTCGGTATCCCTCTACCCGACGGTGGAACCGGGACGGCTCGATCCTGAACGGACCGTGCTCCTCTGCTCCTCCGAGCCGTTCCCATTCGGCCGGAAGCCCGAACGCGTACGCGGTCTGGGGCTCCCAGCGGCGATCGTGGACGGGGAACTCTTCTCGTGGTTCGGGGTCCGGTCCCTTCGCGCACTCGAGGAGTGTCTGTCACTTCTTCCGTCGGTTGAGGTGGACCGGCGCGTGCGAGGTCTTCCGGTCGAGGAAGTTCTGGTAGAGATCGACCGCGAACATCAAGAGCAACATGAAGATCACGATCCACTGCGGAATGTAGGGGAACTCGCTCGTCCCCACGGTCAGATGCGCAACGTGACCCGCCTCCAAGACGAGAACGAATCCGATCAGCAATAGGACGAAGAGCCCGAGGATCTCGAAATCGGGGTTCGCGCTGATGTAGCGGCTGATGAAGTCCGCAAACGCGAGCATGAGACCGACGGAGATCACGACCGAGCCGACCATGACTGGAAACTGATCCGTCATGCCGACGACGGTGAGGATCGAGTCGACGGAGAAGAGCAGGTTGAGACCGACGATGAGCGCAACGACCTGGCCGAACCGGCTCGCCGACTTCACCTCGTGCTCGACGCCCTTCGCCTTGATCCGGAGTTCCTTCACGCCCTTCCAGATCAGGAACAGCCCACCGACCAGGAGTACGACCGACTTCCCGTTCACTTCTCCATGAACAGCCTTGCCCATCACGTGGGAATCGAGCGTGTGGAACACTGCAGTCGCATAGCTCAGCACCCAGCTCACGAGGCCGAGAAGAATGATCCGGAAGAGCATCGCGAGGATGAGCCCCCAGCGCACCGCCTTCCCGCGCTCAGAGACCGGGAGCTTGTTGGCAATGATCGTGATGATGATCAGATTGTCGGCGCCGAGTGCGATCTGAATGAGCGTCACCGAAAGCAAAGCGAGCCAGAACGACGGTTCGAGAAAGAATCCCATTGTCTACGCGGACCTCCATGTCCTGGCTGTCGGTACGACCTTCGATCGGGCGCAGCGGGCCTCGCCTACCGCGTTACTCGCCGGCCTCCTCGGACTCTCCCAGCACGACAGTCACGATGAAGCGCTCGCCGTCTCCCTCACGTTCCTGGGTCTTCACTTCCGCACCTTCCGCCACTCCCGCGCGCAGCACGTCTGCGAGGACGACTTCGAGTGCCGCGAGATCCTCGCTCGAGGCGGAAAGGTTGAGGGACGCGACGGGCCACTTGAGACTCTTCTTCGCCTCGGACTTTGCGCCCCGGATCTTGCCGAGAACCTCGGAAGCGGCCGTGAACACTTCCGCCCCCGCACCTCCGCGCTTGGGGAACTCGCTCGCGGTGGGCCAGGGTGAAGTGTGGATCGACCGAAGCCGCCCGTCTCCGGCGAGACGCCAGGACCAGACCTCTTCGGTGACGTAGGGAAGGAACGGCGCCAGGAGACGAAGGAATACGCTCATCGCGATCCTTAGGGTCGCGACCGCAGAGCGTCTGCCGGCAGAGTCTTCCTCTGAATAGGAACGTGTCTTCACGAGCTCGAGGTAGTTGTCGCAGAAGTCCCAGAACGCGTCTTCCGCACCCTGGAGCGCCGCGGCGTAGTCGAAACGCTCGAACGCTTCGGTCGACTGCTCGACCACCGCATCGAGACGTGCGAGCAGCGCCCGATCGAGAGGCTCCTCCACCTGACCGACACCGGGAGCCTCGGCCTCTCCCACCACACGGTCGATCTGCATGAAGACGAACCGACTCGCGTTGAAGACCTTCGTCGCGAGCTTCTTCCCCACCTTGAAGACGGACTCGTCGAACGCCGTGTCCGTGCCGAGACGCGCTCTTCCCGCCCAATAGCGCACGGCGTCGACCGAGTTGTCGTCGAGCATGCTTTCGGGGGTCAGTGCGTTCCCCTTGGACTTGGACATCTTCTTCCGGTCCGGATCCAAGATCCAACCGCTGATCACGACGTGCTTCCACGGGATCTCGTTCTCGTGCATCCACGCCTTGACGATCGTGTAGAACGCCCAAGTCCGGATGATCTCGTGCGACTGTGGACGGATGTCCATCGGGAACAGCTTCTCGTGCCGGCCCTCGTCGAGCGCCCAACGGCTCTGGATCTGCGGCGTGAGCGACGATGTGGCCCAGGTGTCCATGACGTCGGGGTCTCCCGAGAAACCGCCCGGCTTGTCCCGCTGGTCCTCGGAGAATCCGGGCGGCACCGACGACATCGGGTCGATCGGAAGCGTCTTTGCATCCGCGAAGATCGGGTTGTCGTAGTCGAGGGATCCGTCTCCTTCCACTGGATACCAGACCGGGAACGGCACGCCGAAGTAGCGCTGGCGACTGATGCACCAGTCGTGGCCGAGCCCGAGCACCCAGTGGTCGTACCGCGTCTTCATGAACGACGGGTGCCACTGGATCTTGTGGCCTTGCTTGAGGAGCTCTTCCTTGTGGGAGAGGATCTTCACGAACCACTGTCGGGTCGGCACGAACTCGAGCGGTCGATCTCCCTTTTCGTAGAACTTCACGGCCTGAGTGACGGACTTCGGCTCTCCGACGAGCGCCGCGCCTTTGCCTCCGGGACCCGTTCCGTCTGCCGCGAGCAGCTCGACCATCTTGGCCTTCGCCTGCTTCGCGGTGAGGCCGGCGATCTGGTCGTAGTAGTCCTGCGCGGCCTGAGGGTCCGAACAGGTGAACGGCGCTTCGTCCCACTGCACCGGGCGCATCCGTCCGTCCCGGCCGATCACCTGTCGCAACGGAAGGTCCGAGCCCTTCCAGAACTCGACGTCCATCACGTCGCCGAAGGTGCAGACCATGAGGATGCCCGTCCCCTTCTCCGGGTCGGCGTGCTCGGCGGCGAGGATCGGCACCTCCACTCCGTAGAGCGGCGTGATCGCATTCGTTCCGAAGAGGTGCTTGTACCGTTCGTCCTCCGGATGGGCGACCACGGCGATGCAGGCGGCGAGGAGTTCGGGACGCGTCGTCGCGATGACGAACTCACCGCCTTCGTCCAGCCCGAAGCGGATGTCGTGCATCGCGCCCTGCTGTTCGCGGTCTTCGACCTCGGCCTGCGCCACTGCGGTCTTGAAGTCGATGTCCCACATGGTCGGCGCTTCGTTCTGGTAGACCTGGTTCTTCTCGACCAGATCGAGGAACGAGAGCTGGGAGACACGACGACAGTGTTCATCGATCGTCGCGTAGGTCTCCTTCCAATCGATGGAGAGGCCGAGACGACGCCAGAGATGCTCGTAGACCTGCTCGTCCTCCACCGTGACCTGGGCACAGGCTTCGATGAAGTTCTGCCGCGAGACCTCCTCGATCGGATCCTTCTTGCCCTTGTCCCGTCGGGGCTTCCAGTCCGCGACGTAAGGGAGCTTCGGATCGCAGCGGATTCCGAAGACGTTCTGCACACGGCGCTCGGTGGGAAGGCCGTTGTCGTCCCAACCCATCCCGTAGTGGATGTTCTTCCCGCACATCCGCTGGAAGCGGACGAGGAGGTCCTGATGCGTGTAGCTGAACACGTGTCCGACGTGGAGTGATCCCGAGACGGTCGGGGGGGGAGTATCGACGACGAACGTCTCCTTGCGAGACCGGGACGGGTCCCACCGGTAGATCCCCCACTCGTCCCATTGCTTCTGCCAGCGGGCCTCTGCTTCGCCGGCGGCGTACTTCTGCGGAATCTCTCGCATCGGTCTTTCCTTGTTCTGCGCGGCCCGTCACTCGGCCGTCGCGCACGCAGAGTCGTGGATAGCGGGCTTTCGGGATCCAGCCGGACCGGCCGGGTGAAGCCCGTAAAGAGTATGAACACATGCACATCGATCAGTCGGCCGCAGGAGGCGATTGGGATGCCTTCCCCCACGATCGAATGAAGCCGGGAGTTTAGCAGGTCCGCATCCGATGCGCATGTCCGGCGAGCCGCCCGGTCCGCCGACCCAACTTTTCTCCCCGAGACTTGACCGCTTTCGGGCATCTTCGGTGTTTCCCTGATGGACGCCCACGAGACATGCAGCTGTGCTGTGCCTCGTCGACCCAGCGCCCTTGGACGACTAGACCTTGGAAACGAACTCGAGAGGGAATCGATGCCGGCCCAACCATTCCTGAAGATCGGCTCCAAGGGGGAGCCCGTCCGGATCCTGCAGAAGGCGCTCAACCTGGCCCCCACCATCCTGCCTCGACTGACCGAAGATGGTGACTTCGGCGGGAAGACGCACGGTCGAGTCTGTGAGTTCCAAGGGAAGTCCGGACTCGTGGCGGACGGCCTCGTCGGACCCAACACCTACGCCGCGCTCAAGGAGTGGCTGGACCTGATCGTCCCATCCATCGTGAGCCCGGCTGACGAGGCCAAGGCCCGAGACCGGATCCTCCAGGTCGCCACACAAAGCCAGCAGACGTTGGGCTGGCGTCCTGGCCAGGATCAGTTCGGACTGGCCAACCAGAGGATCGCGGCGAGCCACTCGGCGACGCTCACGACCATGAAGAACAGTCCGGTGGAACGGGCGCCGAGACAGGGAGGCACCGCCCTCGCCGCCATCTTCACGACGGCCGGAGTGTCGACGGCCCAGAAGTGCCTCGAGATCAACGGCCTCGCTTGGAACATGTACCGAACCCCCGGACTTCCCGACAACTGGCGGAACACCTACGACATTCCGTCGTGGTGCGGGATCTTCGCGCTCTACGTCCACAAATGGGCCGGACTCAAAGTCCGTGAGTGGCCACTCCGGTTCTGGTCCAAGGACGGCGCGGACGACTACCGCGTGCTGAGCGCGAGCGAACTCCCGCGTCCCGGAGACATCGGCCGGGTGAAGTCCGCCAACCACTTCTTCATCGTGATGGAAGCGCCCTCGAACAAGCAGAGCTCCTTCGCAACGGTGGAAGGAAACTCCAACATCATCACGCCGGAGGGAGTGTTCCAGACCATCCGGGCGAACCGGCGCACCGTTGCCGACGTCTACGCGGATGAAGGAGGCTTCCTCGCCCCGATCTGGGAGCGCGTACTGCCAACCTCACCCCAGAGCTCGTCTACCGAAAAGGTCGGCACGGGAACGGTGCAGGCCCCATCCCCGATCCGATTCTCGATCGCCAGGTGAGCGGGGGCCGCGATCGAGTCTAGGCGAGCAGCGCCTTCCGCAACTTCTTGTGGCGGTCGAAGAGCTGGACGAAGTCCGACTCCCGTCTACCTCCCTTCGCCCGCATGATCTTCGCGAGTAGGGCTCGGTCTGCGCGCGACCAGGACTCGACGCCCGGAAGGGCGAGGACGAGAGGCGCCCAGCGTTCCCACGCAGTCCGTTCGCCAACGGGGAGCGAGGAGACTCCCCGCCGAAGGCCGAGCAGGGCCGCGGCCTCTCGCGCACACGTGCGCACGCCGCGCTCGCGGTCGGCGCCGAAGCGGGATGCCAAGTAGTCCGTCGCCTCGAGGCCGATCTCGCCGAGCGGCAGGTGCCCGAGGACGTCCTCTCGCACGACGCGCGAACCGACCGCGGTACGCGACCTGGACGGCTGGAGCTGAAGGTACATGTAGTCTGCGGCGAGTTCGTCGATCCGAGCCGGTGGCGTACGGTAGCCGGGGCTCTTCCGAATCTTCGCCAACTCCTCGCGAACCAGAGCCTTGATCTCGGGATCGTGCGGACGGAACCCGAGTTTGTAGTAGAACCACCACGCGCCCGAGAGCTGTCCCTCCTCGTTGCCATGTCCCAACTGGTATGGGTCCACCGCAAAGCTCGTCGCGCCGAAGAGCTGGTGCACCATGGCGAGGATCTTCGAGTAGACGAACGCCGCGCCCCGTCCTCGAAATGTCTCGAACACGTTGTAGGCGACTTCCGCAGACTCGTAGAGCGCGCTGTTGAGCACGTATCCGATCGGCACTCCGTTCATCAGGGTCAGGAATCCGTAGACAGACTCGAGAAGAAGTCGACGTTCAGGCACGGCACCCATACAAGCGAACTGCAGCCCATCTCCCGCGTCGACCATCCGGACGTCGTTCTCGTCGGCTCCCAGGAAGATGAGGAGGTCACGGTGGCGAGGCACCATGCACGAGTTCGCAAGGTCGATGAGTCGTCGTCCTTCCGACGGCGTGACCGGACGTACGTCCAACTTCGTGCTTCGCACGACCGAGTGGAGCCTCGGCCGAGTCGCATCGGGCGGCGACTTCCGATAGACGACCGGCGAGGCCCAGCCATCCCGCGTTCGAGACGGAGTGCCTTCTCCCGACGAGAGGATCATCGGAATGTCGAGTTCCTCGTAGAGCTTCTCCTTCACCGGAACGGGAACCCGAAGCGCGTCGAAGCGCCGAATGACGAACTCCGCGTCGCTCTCCTCTGGATTCTTGAGTCGCTCGACCCATTCCTTGGCGCTGTAGGCGAAGGAATCGAGCCCCGGCGTCTCGCTGAAAGGAAGGAGAAGATGCCAAAGTCCGTTCAGCTTCTCCGCGTTCTCGAACTCCTTCCAAACGATCGACAGGTGCTTGCCCCATCCCTGACGGACCAGCCAGATCGCGGTCAGCCAGTAGAACCGGAACTCGATCGACGTCCCCGCCACTCCGGAATCCACGAGTTCCTTCCGGTGGCGTTTGAGGTCCGGTCGCGTCGCAAAGTCGGCCAAGAGTTCCAACGCCACGGCCCGCACGTCTTCGTTCTCGGGAAAGGCGAGCGAAAAACAGAGCCTTTCGTGGAGCCTCAGTAGATCACCGGACCGAGGTACACGATCCCTCTGGAACGATCGGAACAGCTCGATCCTCCTGGCCGTCGCCTGGGGAGAGAAGTCGTAGCGAATGGACTCGAGCTCCTCGATCCGGGCTCTCGCTTTCGCCTTTGGACCCGTCTTCGCGCCCCGCCGTGCCGTCGCCTTGGGACTCGTCTCTCGGCCCCCGCTCGCAATCGACCTGGTCTTGGTACCCACCCTGTCTCCCGTCGCTCGGAAGGTCGAGCCGCTTGTCTCCTGGATCCGGTGTGCCACAACCGGATGACTGGCAACGTATTGTGCGATTCATGAGGGGAAGCCGTCAACTCGTGGCTTGGATCCGCCGATTCGGAGGACGAGGTGAGTGGAGAGAATCTTCGACGAGTGGCAGGACGCCACGAAGGAGAGCCGCAAGGATGAGGCGGATCGCAATCGCGAGTGAGAAGGGCGGCGTTGGGAAGACCACCACTGCGGTGAGTCTGGCCGCCGGCTTGGCCCTCCAGGGACAGCGCGTCCTCTTGGTCGACGTCGATCCTCAGGGGAGCGCAACGCGGTGGATCGGAAACATCGTGCGTCCCGATCTCTCCGATGCACTTCAGGGCAGGCACGAATGGAACCGGGTCATCCACCCGTCCGTCGTCCCCAACCTGGATCTCATTCCAGCCTCCCCCCACCTCGAGGACGCAGGTAGGACCTCCACCCCTCAGCTCGAACGTCTCCGCCGCGGATTGGAAGCACTGACGACTCCGTACGACACGATCGTCTTCGACTGTCCTCCTGGTTCCGGCGCGCTCCTCACCATGGCCTTGACCGCGGCGCACGAGATTTTCGTCACCTCGGAACCGACCCCGCTCGCCCTCGCCGGCATTCGGGGAATCATCCGGGTCGGTGGACGGATCCGTGCCGACTTGAACTGTGATCTCCACCTCGCGCGCATCGTCTTCTGCCGCGTGCAGTCCCGGAGAAAGCTCAGCCAGATGGCGTTCGATACGACCAACGCCTCGTTCCCCCATCTTCCCCCGGCACACATCATCCGCGAGAACGTGCGGCTGGCCGAAGCGCCCAAAGCGAAGCAGCCGATTCAGCTCTTCGCCCCCAAGAGCCACGGTGCGCAGGACTACGGACAGCTCGTCAGAGCCGTACTGCGCGAAGGGCAGATGCGCGAGGCAGGCTCCCGGACGGACACCGACGGGACAAGTGCCGCCGCGTACCCCCCGGCCATCGGCGCGCCGACTCGTCCAGTCGCATAAATATCTGATAAGTAACCATTTATCGACCACAATGAGCCCCACGATGATCCTTCTTGCGTAGCATACCCACTAGTTGGTACGCTACTATCCATGATGACCGACACCAGTAGTGAGCCCCATCCGTCCCGGACCAAGATTCTCGATGCTTCGCTGCAGGTGATCCGTGCCCGAGGCTACTCGGCGACCCGGATCGAGGACGTGTGTGCCGAGGCCGGGCTCACGAAGGGGAGCTTCTTCCACCACTTCAGGGGGAAGGAGGACCTCGCGGTCGCGGCAGCCGACCACTTCGGAGCGATGGCCGAACGGATCTTCTCGGCCGCGCCATATCGACAGTTGCCGGACCCGGTGGATCGCCTGCTCGGATACGTCGAGTTCCGCCAATCCATCCTGGATCGACCCGTTCCGGAGTTCACCTGCCTCCTCGGCACCATGGTGCAGGAGGCATATGACACGCATCCCGCGATCCGAGAGGCCTGCGACCGGAACATCAGCGCTCACGCCCAGGAGCTACAGCGAGACATCGTCGAGGCACGCGAAGTCCACGCATCCGAAGCCGACTGGACGCCCGAGAGTTTGGCGCTCTATACGCAGGCGGTCATCCAAGGCGCATTCGTCCTCGCAAAGGCGAAGGGCAGCCACCATGTCGCCGTGCAGATGCTCGACCATCTGCAACGATATCTGCGGTTGCTCTTCGGTCGAAGCGATCCGCGGCCAACGCCCCCGTAGTCCGAGGTTCGCGCACTCCGCGTCGCGATCCAAACATGCCCGTCACGCACACGTCCCAAAGGGACACACACCGAGGATTCGAGAGGGAGATCACCATGCTCGCGAAGGTCAGGACTTGTCTCTGGTTCGATGGACAGGGCGAAGATGCCGCCAAGTTCTACGTGTCGCTCCTACCAAACTCGGAGATCGTTTCGATGTTTCGGCCCAGTCCGGAGGCTCCTCCGCTCGTCATCGACTTCACCCTGGCCGGGACTCCCTACCAGGCGCTGAACGGCGGGCCGCACTTCAAGCACACGGAGGCCGCATCCATCTCCGTGACGACCCAGGACCAGGAAGAGACAGATCGACTGTGGGACGCCCTTACCCGTGACGGTGGTGAAGAGAGCATGTGCGGCTGGCTGAAGGACAAGTTCGGCGTTTCCTGGCAGCTCGTCCCCGAACCGCTGATGCAGATGCTCTCTTCGTCCGATCGAGACGCTGCCGGCCGCGCCATGCAAGCGATGCTGAAGATGCGGCGGTTGGATGTCGCGGAACTCCGTGCCGCCTTCGAGGGCAAGTGACCCAGCTGCACCCAACGAGGACTCCCTTCTTGTCGAGTGCTTCGCCGGGTTGGTACGCTCGTTCGGCACGACTCCCACTTCGGAGACGACGCCAAGCGAACCACTGACGCAGATCGGAGTCCCGGTTTCCATGCCCTCGAGTCCTGGCCGGAGTTGGACCGCCGCAAACGTCGTCCTAGTTCTCGGCATCATCATACACCTGATCTTCCTCCTGAGCCTCAGCAAGACGCACTGGCTCGATCCGGTGTTCCTCGAGGCGCAAACGGCGTACGGACAAGCTGGAGACTACTTCGGCATCCACCAGGCCGGGCGAAACCTCATCGACGGATACTCGATCTACGACTGCCAGAACTACCGTCAGGAGGCGACACCGGTCGTCCCCTATCTCTACTTCTACCGCTACCTCCCGCCCACGGCTTACGTCGCAGCGATCGGCGCATCGGTCCTGTCACCGTGGCAGGGGTACTGGCTCTGGATCCTGATCAACGAGCTGTTGTTGCTCGGCCTCATCGGCTCGGTCTGGCGTTGGCCCGGTATCCCGCGCACGACGCGACACGCGCTCGCCGGGATCACTCTCGGCTTCTTCCCCTTCTACCTCGAGCAGTGGATGGGACAGTACTCGCTCCTGATGGCATGCTGCCTCTGGCTCATCTTCGTCAGTGAGATCCGACGAGGGGAATCACGGGCAGACGGCTCTCATCCGGGCTCTGCACGGCCATCCGATCCGGGCCGAGCGGAACGATCCGCTCCGGGCGAAATCCAAGGTGCGGCTCCGGATCGAACCTGGCGCGCTATCGTGACGGACAGTGGGTTCTGGGCCTGGGTGGCGTCCCTCTCCGTCAAGAGCTACACCGCGCTCTTCGCCATCGTCTACATCCTGCGGGGTAGGTGGAAGCAGGTCCTGCTCGCCGGGCTGATCGTGGTTGCCATGATCGTGCCGTACTACCTGAGCCGGCCCGAGGACCTAGTCGAGTTCTTGCGCCTCAACCTCAAACCGATGCCGCCCAAGCTCGGCCCGGTGCGGTACGGGCTCGTCGCGGTCGCACAGTTCCTCGGACAAAGGTTCATCCCTGCGGACGCACTGGCCGTGGACGTCGGCGTGAAGACCATCACCGCGAGCGAGCTTCCGGTCTATTCGTGGATTGCGTTCGTAGGGCTGGTCACGGCAGGGATCACACTCCGAACGTACCGGACCGCGCCCACGGAACGGCTTCTCATCCTCTGGCTCCTCGCCTTCTTCTCGATCTACAAGGACATCTGGGAGTACCACCACGTGATGCTCCTCCCAGCGCTGTTCGTCTGCATCCTGACGGTGCGCTCCAAGGTGCCGTGGATCCTCCTCGTCTGGCTGGCACTTCCCTCTGCGAACATCTTGGCCGTCGACTTCTGGAAGTCGGTTCCGATGTCGGAGTGGAGCCTTCTCCAAGTAGCCATCCACCATTCGTTCTACGCGCTCCCCGTGGGGATCTTCTACGTCTGGGTGGCCAGGCAGTGCTTCGCGCGCGGTGAGGAACTGCCCCGTCCAGCGCTTGCATAGCCATTCCGTAGCAACCTCCTAGCCGACTCCGAAGCCCGCAGTAACCGCTCCGTAGGAATCACAACATATCGTGCCCCGGTTGAAAGGAGGCGGAGGATCCGTCTCCTTTACGCATTCAACCGAGGAGGCTCGTCCACCAATGAATCGCTCACCGTTCCGTAGCGGTCGCCACACCGACCGTGCCGCCACTACGCGCATCGACGTCAGCATCGTCGTTCTCTTGATGCTGATCGGCGCCTTCCACCTGCTCACGCTCGGCACCGCGCACGCGGCAGGATCCGAGGTCGCGTTCCGCCTGACTCTTCTCCACTCGAACGACGGCGAATCGCAGCTCATCGACGCCGGCCCCGGGCTCGAGGAGTTCGGTGGGATCGCGCGCTTCGTCACGAAGATGAAGCAGCTCCAGATGGCCGGACACCTCGTCCAGGCCCAGCCCGCCGGCGACCCGATGATCTCCACCGGAGTCGTGACCGTTTCCTCCGGAGACAACTTCCTCGCCGGCGCCGAGTTCGCCGCCAGCTTGGAGAAGGGCGCTCCGTTCTACGACACGATCGGTCTCAACCGCGTTCGCTACGACGCGAAGGCGATCGGGAACCACGAGTTCGACTTCGGTCCCGAGACGACGGCCGACTTCATCCGTGGCTTCCGGATGCTCGAGTCGAGCGACCTCTCCGGAAGGCCGACCTTCGTCTCCGCGAACCTCGACTTCAGTGGCGAACCCACCCTCCAGGCCCTCGTCGACGCTGGTGTCATCCGGAAGAGCCGGGTCGTCGAGGTCGGCGGCACCCGGGTCGGCATCGTGGGCGCGACGACGCCCCGCCTGCGCTACATCTCCAGCCCTCGCTTCGTCGAGGTCGATGACGATGTCGTCGGCACCGTCCAGGCCGAGATCGATCGCTTGGTCGCCGAAGAAGGCGTTACCAAGATCATCTTCATCAGCCATCTCCAGAGCGTCGAAGAGGACCTCCTCCTTCTCCCGCAGCTCCACGGAGTCGACATTGCCGTCGCTGGCGGTGGCAGCGAACTCCTCGCGAACGAAGGCGACCTGCTCGTCCCAGGTGACGAGGACCAGATCTACGGAACGTACCCGCTCATCGCCGAGGACGGCGACGGTCGGAACATCCCAGTCGTGACCACGTCCGGCGACTATCGCTACATCGGTCGTCTCGTGGTCGGCTTCGACGAGAACGGTGAGATCGTCGAGGTCGATCCGGGCAGCGGTCCGGTTCGCGTCGCTGGCGGAACCCAGCCCGACGCCGTCGAGCCGGATCCGTTCACGCAGGGCCGCGTCGTCGACCCGGTCGCCGCGTTCGTGGCCGAGCTCGACCAGAACGTCGTCGCGACCTCCGAGGTCGAACTCGACGGAATCCGCAACAACGTTCGGACGATGGAGACGAACGAGGGCAACCTCTGCGCCGACGCCCTTCTCTGGCAGGCGACGCAGCTCGCACCGTCGTTCGGACTCGACACTCCGCAGATCGCGTTCCAGAACGGTGGCGGCATCCGGAACAACACACTCCTCCCGGTCGGCGACCTCACCGAGCGCACGACCTACGACATCCTCCCGTTCGCGAACTTCGTCTCCATTCTGGAAGACGTTCCGGCGACGCAGGTGAAGGAGATCCTCGAGAACTGCGTGTCGCGGGTCGAGTTCGTCGACGGTCGCTTCGCGCAGGTCGCCGGTCTCGAGTTCGTGTTCGATCCGGCCGGCACGCCGCAGCTGCTCGACGAGAACAGCAACGTCACGCAGGAAGGCACCCGAGTCCGCGAGCTGTCGCTGACGGACGGAACGGTGATCGTCGAGAACGGCGTGGTCGTCTCGGGTGCTCCGTCCATCGACATCGCCACGATCGACTTCCTCGCACGGGGCGGTGACCAGTACCCGTACCGGGATCACCCGTTCACCACGCTCGGCGTGACGTATCAGCTCGCGCTTCGCAACTACCTCGTGGATGGACTCGGCGGAGTCGTCACCGCTCTGGACTACCCGGTCGGCGGCGAGGGACGGATCACGGAACTCCCGGCTCCGTTCCAGACCCAGAACACGAACGGTTCGCCCGCCTTGGCCACGACCGAAGCTCTCGGCCTCGAGGTCGCGACGGTAGGCCTCGGTTCGACCCGGTTCGCCTTTGCGCTTCCGGCCACGGGTCCTGTCACCCTGACGGTTCATGACCTGAACGGCCGCCGGATCGCCACGCTCTTCGATGGCGTTCAGGCTGCAGGCAACCACGAGGTCGTCTGGAACGGTCGGAGTGACTCCGGGAGCTTGGTCGCTTCCGGCATGTACTTCGGCCGTCTCTCGACCTCCGAAGCCGTCGCCCTCGGGAAGACACTGGTCGTTCGCTGAGAGAACAGCGATGCTTCGAGGCACGCTTCTGAAGCGTGCCTCGTTGTCACCTGACGTTTCGACGTCAGATACCCGCCTTCGGCCGATGGTGCTTCGAGCCCGTCGGCCGAAGTGTTTCAGGGACGTGTCCTCCTCGCCTCTCTACGCTCCATCCACAGGAGCAGGAGCGCACCCGTACCCACAGGCAGGAGGAACGTCAGGAGGCGCCAACCGGCGAGCAGCGCGGTCGTCTCACGGCCAGCCAGCCCTTCGTGGACGAGGTAGAACGCGCCCTCTGCGCCGCCGGTTGCCCCCGGTGTCGGGATGAAGACCATTGCGGTGAAGACGAAACACTGCAACACGTAGAGTGCAAACGGATCGACGTGTAGCCCGAGGCCGAAGGCGAGACAGGAGACGATGGAGTACCTTGCACTCCACTGAATCGCCGTCAGAGGCAGAGTGAGAGCGAGCCTGCGCCGGCTTTGCCAGAGGAGACTAGCGGCGTCTCGCACTTGCGCCCGCATCCCCGTCTTCGCCACTCGTCCCCGCGAAACCCGGCGTCGGCGCCAGACACGGAGCACCCAACCGGCGGCCACGGCAATCAGAGTCAAGGCGAGTCCGGCGAACAGCGCCGGGATCCAAGACGACGAGTCCGGATGAAGCGTCCCCCCGATCCGTCCCGTCCAGATCCGTATCGCATTCGCGAGCGCAGCCACCGTCGTCCGCACATGACACGACAGATCGGTGAAGCCAAGGGACGGAGACAACCAAACCGCGATCGGGACGGAGACGATGAAGAAGACGCCATCCTCGAGCGATCCCAGTGCCGTGAGGACGAGAGCGTTTGCCGGGTCGAGCCCCTCGCGACAGAGAAACGCCGCCTTGGCCGGCGCTCCGCCAACCGCGGTGGGAGTCACTCCCGCCAGAACATCACTACTCACCACGACACGAAGACAGGAGAGTGGGCTCAAACGCTTTCCGACCGCCTTGGACCAGATCCCGACGCGGATCGTTCGAGTTACCCAAGGGAGGAGTGAGAGCCCAACACCAAGCAGAATCGCTTCCGGCCGGAGCTGGAAGAGTCGATCGACGCCGAGATGTCCTCGTCCAAACTCGAGC
Source organism: Candidatus Eiseniibacteriota bacterium (assembly GCA_020633975.1). Lineage (GTDB taxonomy): Bacteria > Eisenbacteria > RBG-16-71-46 > CAIMUX01 > CAIMUX01 > JACKCR01. Next base: position 267,235 of record JACKCR010000007.1, read on the forward strand.
AGGACGAGATCGAGCAGCGCACCGACCCCCACCCAGAGCGGTGCGCGACGGATCAGCGCGCGGGCGTAGTCGAGCCCGGTGCGGGACCGTTGAGCAGACTCGGGTTCCGCGCAAGGTACCGGTAGGCGCGCTGCTGCGGATCGGATCGAGGGTTTCACGTCCTTGCTGTCACGAATCGGAGAACTGAGCAGCCAGTTCCGCCGCGACTCTCCGCTTCACCGGATGCCCCTCGACGGAAGCGCCGAGGGATCGGACGGACTCGCACACGTCGATCCATCGCTCGAAGCAGCGCCCCCAACCGAACTCACGTTCGACGCGGGCTCTCGCCCGACTTCCCATCGCCTGGAGATCGGACCGCAACGCACGCTGAAGGCAGGAAGCGAGGTGATCTCTCGAGTTGGGTTCGGCGAGTAGTCCTTCGTCTCCACCGACTCGATCGACGAGGGCTCCTGCACGTACTCCCACCACGGGCAGTCCGGCAGCCTGGGCTTCGAGAACGGAGAGACCGAACGTCTCGTGAGCTCCGGCCGTCACGTACACGTCGGAACTGGCCAAGTAGCGCGCTAGCTCGGCCTTGTCCTCGAGGTAGGGAAGGACGTGAACGTTGGCGCGGCTGCTGGCCTCTCGTGCCAGCTGTTGACGGAGCGGCCCCTCCCCGACGATGACGAGGTGAGCATCGTAGTAGTCTGGCGTCTGGAGAAACGCATCCAATACCCAATCCGGCCGCTTCTCGCAGTCCAAACGTCCCGCGTAGATCAGGATCCGGGAGAGGTCGCTTGCTCCTAGTCTGCGGCGGAGCTCGTGGTCACGTCGTTTGGGGTGAAACAGTTCGAGGTCCACACCCAACGGATTGAGGCAAACACGCCTGATCCCCATGGCCCCGAGCTTGTCACGGAGCGCACGGGAACCCGTGATGACGACGTCGCACTTGGAGTACACGGATCTCGCGTAGGAAGACGCCACGCCGACAGCTGCGTCGCGAGCTAGTCTTCCGACGAAGCTCCGACCTAGTAGCCGTTCGACGCCAGAGGCGACATACGCGTCCGGGAAGTCGGTGTGGTAGTGTCCGATCACGAGACACCCGGAGCGTCGCCTGTGCGCCATCGCGACCCATGGCATGAGATACGGTGACCCGACCTCGATGATGTCGGGTGTTTCCATCGAAAGGACAGAAAGGACGCGGTCCATACGTGGAGTGAACCGATAGCCGCCGGTTCCCGGCACCCGGGGCGCGCGAATCGAGTACGTGATCAGGCTTCCCGCTCTCTCCACGGCATCCTCAGCGCCCGGAACGACGAGCACATGCCGGAACCGGTCCCCCTGACGAGAGAAGTACTGGCGCTTCGCATCGATGTACGTACGGATGCCACCGCTCGTGGGGCCATAGGCCTGAACGATGTCACACAGGACCGTGGGAGTGCGCATCACAGAGGGTGAGCTCCAGAGAGAACAGGAACAGCACTCTCACTTCCGTCTGGCCCCGGATCGATATCTGAGTACCCATCGCCAGGTCCTCGAGAGAGATCTCGGCCTCGCGCGGCCCCGCCATGGAAGGGTGATTCAACCGGGCCACCGAGGTCGTCCGGGGCGTCCTCGTCCGTAGCGAGGGATGCTCCCTCGACATACGAATCGAGCACGGCATGCCAGTCGAACCTCTCCAGAACGTGCTGCCGTGATCGTTCCCTGAACGCTGCGTACACCGCGGGTCGTCTCTCCATCATGTCGAGCACGGCCTCGATCTCATGCATCCACGACTCGACAGTCGACTCTCCGACGATCCACCCCGTCTCTCCATCTCGAACGAGTTCCTTCGGACCACCGACATCGGACACGAGTACGGGGAGCCCACAGGCCATCGACTCCAGGACCGCCATCCCAAACGTGTCGGTGAGACTTGGGAAGACGAAGAGGTCCGAGGCGGAGTAGATCGCAGGCAGAGACAACACGTCCTGGCGACCGAGAAAGAACACCCCTGGCTCGTTCCGGCGCTCGAGCTCCTCGCGATAGGGTCCCGATCCGGTCAGCACTAGGCTCAGATCGGGGTGGTGCTCCCTCAAGCGCGCAAACACATCGAGGAGGAAGCCGAGACGTTTGTCCTTCGAGATCCGACCGACGTAGAGGAGTCGCTTTCCCGGAGGGACGCCGAAGGACCGCTCGAGGTGATCCACCGTCACCTCGCGAGGTGCGAAGTGGTTCGTGTCGATGCCGCGCTGGAAGAGACGCATCTTGGTTGGATCGTAGCCTCGGGCGGAGAGGATCCCGATGTACTCGGAAGTGGGGACCGCGATCTCGTCGAAGGCCGAGTAGAACAGCTGGATGAAGTCCTCGAGACCTCGCAACACCGCGTCATCCGGAACGATGTCCGCGGCCTGTTGCAGGAAGTCGGTGTGGTACACCCCAGTCGTTCGCACGCCGAGGAGCTTGCCGAGCGCGAGACCGACGCACCCCACAGGACCTGGCGTGGAGACGTAGATCTCGTCCGGCGCGTAGTCCGCCAAGGTCTCGAGCGACCGAAGAAGCGAAGGTACTCGCATTTCGTACACGTCGTAGTAGGGAACTCGGAAGCCCCCCACCCACGGAAGCCGGATGACGTTCGGAGGCAGCTCGCCGCCCTCGCCATCTACGGTCCCGACGATCCCTATCGCGTTTCCGCGCTCGTGGGAGAGGTTCGCGATCTGACGCAGGGTGACCGACGGCCCATTCACCTCACCGAGTGTGTCCGAGAACCAGAGGATTCGCTTGCCCCGGCGTGAGCGCGGACGACCGAGCGACTCCTTCAGATCCCTCAACACCTCGCGATCCCGGTAGAGGTTTCGCAGTGCCCCGAAGAGAGGTGCTACGAGCAGAATCGCGGAAACCGACGCCGACGCATCCTTGATCTGACGGATGACTTCGCCCCTTTCGACGGCATCGGTGAAACCGCGGACGAGCTGTCCGGAGACTTCGTCCACGAGTCGGCAGAGGGACGAAAACGCTGCGTCGATCCGTCCGTCCACGTCGTCGCTGGGTAGCGAGCCACAAGACTCTGCCAGCTCCAGGACGAGCGAGGCCGTTCGGTCGCTCCGCAGCTTCGTTCCCGCATTCATGGTCCGCATCTTGATCCGGTCGAGCAGGCCGAGCGACTCACTCTCGAACGTCCACTGACCGATCTGTGACAGGAAGAGCGTCGCGGGATCCCACGCCTTGGTCTCCCTGAGCTGGTCGTACGCGAGCTTGTACGCGGTGAACGCCGCCGACCGGAAGTCCGCGTCGCGGCCGGAGGCGAGAGAGCGACCCGTTCTCACTCCGAGGAGGAACTCGTCCTTGGTTCGCGCGGCCACTGTGGTGCGCGAGGTCCCGATCATGAGGCCGGACAGGTCATCCGATCCGCCAATGAACGACTTCTTCCACGGCTCGGCACTGAGCGACTGGAGGCCGTGCTTTCGCTGGTACTCGTCGATCTTCTCCGGGGTCAGCTCTCGCAGACACTGCACCAAGGTTCGGTTGTGCATCCGCCCCTGAGTTCCGTTCGCGCCCTCGAAGACGTCGAAGAGGAGCACGAGTCGCTCCAGCTTGCTGAGGTTGAGTCGGCCATTCACGGAGCGAGACGCGTGGGCCACGGCGTGAGCGAGATCCGCACTCCGTAGATAGGCGGCGAGTTCGTAGATGTCCTTGCGAAGTCGCTGGATCTCTCCGAATTGGCGGGAGTCGAGCCCCCAAACGAGCAAGTTCACTTTGCAGCCGTCCTCCGGAAAGACGGCGGACGTCTCCAAGCCGGTGAAGCAGTCCGATGGGTGGGCTTCGACGAGACGAAGCGCCCCTTCGAGCGTGTCACGATCGGTCAGCGTGACGAAGTCCATCCCTCGGCGCTTGGCCCGTCGATAGACTTCTTCGGGTTCGGTTCTAGAGGTGGGCGAGAGGAATCGTTCGATTCCCAGAGACGCAGGCTGCGTCGAGTAGCGTGAGTGCACGTGAAGGTCGGCCCGAGCCTCGTGGACGACGGTCCGGATGTCGGATCTCGACACGCTCATACCCTCCGATCGGTTTGCGGACTCCCGATTCATCGTTCGGCATGGGCGGGAACAAGTCCAGCGAGCGGGCCAAGAGGATGGCGTGAGGGGTAGATTGGGTTCGGCCACTGTGAGCCGAACCCAATCCGAAAGGAACATCGCCTTGCAAACACTGTCAGGTAACGGCCGATCGGACGTTACCGAGCTTCACACTTCGGAAACGAGATCAGCGAACGCTGACGATCCGCTTCACCGAGAGCGACGAGTCAGTCGCGAAGCGAGCGTAGTACACACCAGCAGGAACAGCATTGCCGGCTTCATCCACGCCGTCCCACTGAACTGCATGAGCACCCGCCGCAAACGTATCCGACACGAGACTGCGAACGAGACGGCCGGCTGCATCGAACACTCCGAGCTCGACCGGGCTGTCGGCAGAGAGCGAGAAGGTGAGACCGACGGAGGTCGCGAACGGGTTCGGGCCGGTCACCGAAAACCGACCGCCAACGGCGTTGGTCGGAGTGCCGACTTCCGCCGGATCTCCAACCGCAGTCTCCACGGAGTAGAGCGAAACGGTACCGCTGACTTCGTTGCCGACGGCGAGAAGATCCGTTCCCGTCGGGCTGTCGTCCGCGGAGATGAACGCGATTCCTTCCGGGCCGAGATCCGTCGAGGTCGAAGCGCTACCTGAGAAGTCCCGCGAGTTCTCATAGGCGATGAACTCCGGGGCGTTGGGATCGGTGATGTCGTACACCACCACGCCGCCGATCCGCTCGAGTCCGACGAATGCGTAGTAGCGTCCGTCGACCATACCTACCGTCACGCCTTCGGGCTCCGGACCCTTGTTGTCGCTCCGGTTGTCGAAGCTGTCGTTCTCGTCGTTGGTCGAGTTGAAGTCGTCAGGGTACGCCGCCGCCGTGATCTGCTCGATCTGCTCGCCGCTGTCCCAGACGAGTTCGCCATCGCCACTCCAGATGGAGAAGGAACGGGCACCGAACGCGTAGAGGGCGTCGTAGTCTCCATCGTTGTCGACGTCGCCCTGCGTCGTCGTCACAGTGAGGCGGCCGATCTCTTCGTCCGCTTGGAGGGCGGCCGCGTTCGGGAAGGCGGCCGGATCGAGAACCAGGTCCTTCACTCGCTCCTCTTCCGCAAAGCCGCCGTAGTCGCGAGCGTCTCCCTCGTTCGCTGTGACGAGGTAGGTCACGCCGCCGACCTCGTAGGAGGCGATGGCGTCCGGCATGTACATGCCGAAGACCGGCCAGTTCGCGATGTGGATCGCACCGTCCCGGTCGGAGGCGTCGATCCCGTTCCCTGGAACGCTGTGGTCCTTGTACCCGAACGGCTGGATGTCCGTCACGATGCCGCGCGTGAGGTCGATGCGGGCCATCCCGTTGTTCTCCTGGAGCGTCACCCACGCCGTCTCGGAGTCGCCCGAAACCGCGATGTACTCGGGCTCCATGTCCTGGACCGGAGTGGCTCCCGGCCCGAACACCCTGATAGTGCCGTCGAGCACCTCGGGGAAGGAGAGACGCAGGTCGATCTGGGTGACGACTCCATTCTCGACGCCGGCCGAGATGTCGACCATGGTGACCGTGCCTTCGGGGTCGTTGGTGTAATCGTCGCTCGGCTCGCCCTCATTGGCAGTCAGAACCTTCGTTCCGTCTGGGGTGAACGTCACCATGTCCGGCAGGGCACCCGCGGGATAGCTCGCGAGGAAGCTACCATCGAGGGCCGAGTAGAACGCGACCAGTCCCGGATCCTGCTTCGTCTCGGCCTCGACTGCGACCACGATGAGCCCATCCTTCGCGTCGACGCTGTTCGCACCTCCACCGCCGGCTGTCGTCGTGATATCGATTCGGAACGCTTCGCTCAGATCCCCGGATCCGATCACGTCGAGAGCGACGATCTCATTCGCGCTCGCGTTGACGAAAAACAACCGCTCGGTTTGGGTGTCGTAGGTCACGATCTCGGCACCTCCGTCGTCGAAGATGCCGGTCTCGAACCGGGTGAGATACTCGAGCCCGACGACGTCGGCCAGCGCAGGAACCGCGTGCATCCCCTGAACCGTGGCGGCGAGAACGGCAGGCGCCATCCAGGTCGAGGAGACACGGCTGCGGAAATCGAACTTCATCTGATGGTCCTCCTTGGAGAGCCCTACCCCGCCCTGCAGCCGCCCCGTCCCCTGACGGGTAGCCCGGCGTGTGGCATTGCGTCATGTCTGTTTCCGATGGGAACAGAGGAGGAATACAGGGGCAGTCTCGGGATTCCAATCAAAGGAGGCCGGGACACCGACTTCTCACGATCCTTGCATTTCGGCAACGGATTCGGTGTGCTCGCGGCGGTGAGAGGGACCGGCCAACCACGCGGTCACATCAGTGTTATTTTATATAGATTGCGGCGGTAGTGAGCGAGGCTCGACGACCAAACAAAACCACGCCGCTGACCATAGACTACACATGTAGTGCAACAGAAGGTGACCTAACACGAATAGGTTATCGAGTCTCACGCGGGACATGATGACCTCTCGCACCGGGCCAGAGACGAGTAACTACACTCGTAGTTACTCGTCTTGTCGGGCTGGCACGCAATCCTCCGCAGCGGGCGGGCCACGTGGGGCCACACTGCCGAGGGAGCACGAGCGCGGCGACTCTCCAAGCGAACGGTGTGGCGGCGACTTCTATCGCTGCAGCTTCACCACACTCGCAGCTCCCGATTCACCGCCGACCGCCACCCTGACGAAGTAGACCCCCGAGGGTAGAGGGTTTCGCCCGTCGTCATTCCCGTCCCACGAAATCACATGGGGACCAGGATCCATCCGTTCGTGCGCAAGCGTCCGGACCAAGCGCCCCACCGCATCGACCACCGAGATCTCCACATCCCCCACGGTCTCGAGTGAGAAGGAGACGGCGCTCGAGGCGTGGAACGGATTCGGAACGGCTGTACCGAGCCACACTGACGAGCCCTTCCCAGAACCTGGGCTGGAGACGATCGGAGCCGCCGCCGGAATCAATCCCGTACCGGGCAGGATCTGAACACCATAACCATCGGCAGGAATGTGACTTACGCTGGTGAGTACGGCGAGGTCGACGAATCCATCGCCGTCGTAGTCGCGCGCCCTAACGTCGATGCCGGTACCGTGGGCGCCGTATCGATTCTGTGGACCGAAGGTCCCACTACCATCGTTGAGGAACACGGAAACCTGTCCGGGATCGTAGTGGGCAATCGCTATGTCCAAGTCTCCGTCATCATCCATATCCTGGACGTCGATTCCCATCCCGCCCTGGAGCGCCTGCGTTCCGTACTCACGGGCGGGCTCGAACGTCCCGTCTCCCCGACCCAGCAGGACCCGAAGGGGACCTCCGGAACCTCCCTGAGCGGCGAGATCGAACACACCGTCTCCGTCCAGATCCGCCGCCCGAATGTTGTCCAGCCCCTCGGGAACACCCGTGATCAACTCCGCAGGCTGGTAGGTTCCGTTCCCGTTTCCTCGCAGTATGTCGATGCCCAGGGCTGTCGTGAGAGCTAGATCCAACGTTCCGTTCCCATCGAAGTCGGCCCCGGTGATCCCCCGGATTCCGGTCCCATCGCCTTCGACGAGGTAGGGCGCGGCAAACGTCCCGTCGTGGTTGTTCTTCCGAATGTAGACGAACTTCTCGAAGTTCCCGCCGTAGAGGAGCTCAGCCAGCAAGATGTCCACGTCGTTGTCGTTGTCGATATCCAGCGCGGCCAAGTCCCAGGTTCCACCCGTCCCCACCGCCCAGTCGTTCACCGTCCCGAAGTTTCCCTGGTTGTCGTTCAGCATCGTCTTGAAGTTGTAGGGCGGGGCATCCGGATCATCGGCCCACACGAGATCGAGAGACTTGTCCCCATTCAGATCGACCAATCTGACACGTCGTCCGACCTGCCCAGTGGGATATGTCACTGGAGGTGCAAGGGTCCCATCTCCATTATTGCGAACGACTTCGATCCACCCACCATAGCCACCCAGTCCGCCGATCACGACGATGTCGTCGTCTCCGTCCCCATCGATGTCGCCGGCATCCATGTTGCGGTTCCCGAGGTATCCGGCCGGATGGACCGGCGGAATGGAGAAGTCACCGCCCCCGCGGTTCAGATGGACCGAGACACACGCGCTCTGATTCGTAACGATGGCGTCGAGGTCGGAATCCCCGTCCACATCGCCCAATCGGATGTCGCTCGGGTTGGCAGCGGGGTAGCGAATCGCTGGCAGGAAGCCTCCTGATCCATCGTTCTGGGCCAGCGCGATTCCGGACTGTCCCCCGTAGGAGACGAAGACATCGTCCCAACCATCTCCCGTCACATCTCCCACCGTGAAGATCGAGGTCCCAAGCGTGAAGCTCGTCAGAGGGTAGGTGGCTGGAGAACCGAGGGCTCCGCCTCCGAGCCCCTTCATGATCGCGAAGCCGCCGACATCCAAGCTAGCGAAGAGGGCAGGGTCTGAGTAGACCACGTCGAGAAGCCCATCGTGGTCGACATCCGAGAGCTGGACGCCGCCTTTCCCCTCTCCCAGGCCGGTCACGTTGTACGTCACGGGGAAGGCGAACGAGCCGTCCCCGGCGTTGAAGAGTACGCTGAGAAGAGGGCCGCTCGAGGTGGTGATCACGAGATCGTTCGTTCCGTCACCGTCCATGTCGCCAGCTCGGACCCGGAACGGGACTTCCACCCCGACCGTGGAGTTTGGATCTGCCGCCGGGTACCGGAACGGCCCCGAGAATGTCCGACCGCCCTCGTTCAGCAGAATGGAGACCTCTGTTTCCGCGGTGATGTACCCGCCGTTCAGGCAAACGGCGAGGTCGAGGTCCCCGTCCCCGTCGAGGTCGGACACCGCCATTCCGCGCGGACCTGGGCCGATCTGCTTGATCTGCCGGGCACCAAGCGCACCGGTCCCGTCGTTGAAGTAGAACGAGACCGAGGTGGATGCGCCGTGCATCCCGTGATCGGATACGACGATGTCGTCCCAACCGTCGCCGTCGAAGTCCCCAGCCTCGACGTGATAGGAACAGTCCGCCGGGTACTCGACCGGTGGGGCGTACCCACCCTGGCCGTCACTGATCAGGACATCGAGTTTGGGCGCGTTCCACCAGCGAACCACGGCGACGTCATCGAGGCCGTCACCGTTGAAGTCCGCCACCGCCCCACTCTGCGGGTAGCTGTTGATGCGGAAGTCCGTGGCATCGAAGGCCCGGAACGTGTCGAACAAGGGCGGCCCGGCGACCGACGCCTGGGGCGCGACGGTCCAAACGACTGCCGCCAACGTAAGCGGCATCATTGCACCGATCGGGAGTCTCGAAGATTGCATTGTGTCTCCCCCTCCTGGGGTCCTCGCCTAAAGACGCGGAAGTTCGGTCAATCCCGTCGCGATGTTCGAGATGCGCCGCCTGGGCAGGGTCGGCAGCCGTGCGAGATCCCGAGACGAATCCGAATGTCGCGGCGCGTCCCAGGCAGGCACGAGGAACGGCCGCAAAGTCATGGTACCCCATGCTCAATTTTTTTTGATCATTAGATTGTCTGAGAAGGGCGGATCGATCCATGCCGCGGCCGCGGTCGAGCCGGCCCGGCGGGAGACGGGGTCGGCAGTCATCCTGGCAAGGGGTGAGGGGCAGAGGGGGCGTAGCGGGAACCGACCTCCCCCGGGGTGAACAACGCGTTTCCGCGCGCCGCTTCCCGGCGTCTCTCGGTGTTGATCCAGGCGGTAGATCCGCGACGTCCATCGGTCGGGAAGCTCGTATTGCCTCCTCCGGTCCCCTACTCCCCAATCACTTGGGGCGCAGGTGTCGCGTCCCTCGACCTCCAGGACACGAGCCGGGATCGATCCCGCTCACGGACCCGTCCAAGCCGCTCGCGGAGCCACCGGGCACCACGAAGCACGGAGGACCTGAAGAAATGACCGAACCCAAGAAGGGCTGTGCGCCGCCCGCGAGGGGACCCATCGTCTCCAACAGCGAGACCGATGGACTCAGTGCCATCACCGACGGCGGCAACCACGGATCGGAACGAACAGGAGGAACGAAGATGCACGCGCGAGTGGGCCATCCGGCGCCGGATTTCGAAGTCACGGCCTTCCACGAGGGCGGTTTCAAGAACGTGAAGCTGTCGGACTACGCCGGGAAGTGGGTCGTACTCTGCTTCTACCCCGGCGATTTCACGTTCGTCTGACCGACGGAACTGGCGGCGGTCGCCGCCCACTACGACGAGTTCGAGAAGCTAGGCGTACAGATTCTTGCGATGAGCACCGACAGTCAGTTCACCCACAAGATCTGGCAGGAAGAGGAACTCTCGCACATGGTCGACGGAGGGGTGCCTTTCCCGATGCTCTCCGACAGCGGAGGGCGCGTCGGCAACGTCTACGGAGTGTACGAAGAGGCCGCCGGTGTCGACATCCGCGGTCGCTTCCTCATCGACCCCGACGGTGTGATCCAGGCTATGGAAGTCATGACCCCGCCGGTCGGTCGCAACGTACGCGAGCTGCTTCGTCAGATCATGGCCTTCCAGCTCGTCCGCGAATCGGGAGGAACGAAGGCGACCCCGGCAGGCTGGACGCCGGGACAGCACGTGCTCACACCTGGTCCGGATCTCGTCGGGAAGGTGTGGAAGGAATGGAAGCCAAAGAAGGAACCGGCGATCGCCTAGGTTCTCGCGCCGTGTGGGAGGGCCGCTGCATCCGGTCCTCCCGTCCTGGGAACTCCCTACGGAGTCTCAGCACCGGGAATCGCGGTCACACGATTGGCGATATCGATCACATCCCTTCGCTGAGCAGCGACCGGAAGTAGGGCGCGAAGCCGTTGAGGATCAGCTGAACCGCGATCACGGTGACGAGGAGCCCCATCAGCTTCTCGACGATCTTCATCCCCGTTTCCCCAAGTCGCGTCAGCACCTGATCCGCCGCCCATAGAATGATCCCGGTGAGCAGCAAGATCGCCACCACAGCCCCTGCCACGACCAGGAGCTTCTCGGAGGTCCCCGCCTCCGCGCGCAACACCATCACCGTAGTGATCGACCCCGGCCCCGCGATCATCGGAATCGCGAGCGGCGTCACCGACGGATCGTGCCCCGGTTCGTGGAGCGGCTCGAGCCGACGTGGTTCGACTGGAAGCGCTTCGACGTCGCCTGCGGTTTCACCCGACGCGTCCGGGTGGTCTGTCTGGAATGCTCGATCGATACCCGTCCGCCACCGCCGGGGCTTCGATTGCAGCATGTCCAGCCCAATCCCGAAGAAGATGACTCCCCCGGCGATCCGAAACGCATCGATCGTGATTCCGAAGGTGTGGAGGACGGCTGTACCGGCGTAGGTGAAGAGAAGAAGCAAGAGGAGCGAGACGAAGAGCGCGCGAAAGAGCACGCGCGCCTTCGTCTTTCCATCCATCCCGGCCGTCTGTCCGGAGAAGAAGGGGATGCACCCGAGCGGATCGATCACCGCAAAGAGTGAGGACAGTGAGAACAAAGCGAACCCCATGAGGTCCACGGCAACCTCCCGGACGTGGCGTCAGCGGAGACCCACCCGCAATAGGTAAGACGACTCCGAGGAGGATCGCCGGGAACCGTGTCTTCCGCAACCATCCCTGCCAATGAATCCGCAGCAGCGCCGCAGCCGGGTCCAACCGGTCCTTCACCGTCGATGTTGCCCTCGATTTCCCGTGAAGGGTAGGCAGGCTCCATCCCGAGGCGTTCTCCCTTTGGACGGTTCGCACCATCGATAGATCCGATACAATCACTGGCTATGCACGATCCAGATTCCGGAGCACCCCAGACCCGGCGCGGCCGCGCTTGGTACCGAGCCGTCCGGATCACCCTCGGAATCGCCTTCCTCGGACTCCTCGGGATCTCCGTCGTCCTGTTCTACGAAGCGAGAACTTCCTACTTCCAGTCCCGATACTTCACCGAGGTCGCGGCGGAGATGACCTATCAGGTGGAACCGGGCCGTGGCTCGGAATCGCCACGACCGTCCCGAGGGCCCTGGGATGAGCGACTCGGCTACGTCGACCTGTCGGCTCTCGTGGATACTCTGGAGTCGCAGGGATATCGGGTCACATCGCAAGCTCGCAGCAGCGCGGAGATGATCGCGTGGTCCGAGCGCGGCATTGGCCCGATCTACCCCGAGAAGGCCCGTGCAGGACTGAAGGTGGTCGACCCAAGCGGACGGCGACTGTACGAGTCACACTACCCGAACCGAGTCTACTCGGCGTTCGATTCCATTCCGGCTGTCGTCGTTCAATCACTGCTGTTCATCGAGAACCGCGAACTCCTCCAAGACCAACACCCCTACCGGAACCCGTCCGTGGAGTGGGATCGACTCGCGAAGGCGGCGATCGAGGAAGCGATGCGCCGCTTCCAGCCGGATCGGAACGTCGCGGGCGGAAGCACTCTGGCCACGCAGATCGAGAAGTTTCGGCATTCTCCCGGGGGGATCACGGCGACACCGCGAGACAAGGTGCGGCAAATGGTCGCCGCATCGCTCCGCACCTACCGACTGGGTAGAGAAACGGGCGAAGCTCGCCGCGAGATCCTGTTGGACTACCTCAACTCGATCCCGCTTGCGGCCGCGCCCGGATACGGAGAGGTCAACGGTCTCGGTGACGGCCTCTGGGCTTGGTATGGAGCAGATCTCCACGACGTCACGAAGAGACTGCATGAGGAGCGATTGACGCAGCCCAGTCCGGTTGGTGAAGCAGACCTTTCTGCCCTCTCGTACCGTCAGGTGCTGTCTCTACTCATCGCACAACGGCGCCCCACGTACTACTTGCTCCAGGATCGTGTCGACCTGGCGAACTTGACCGACAGCTACATCCGGCTCCTCGCCTCGAATGGAACGCTCAGCCCCACTTTCCGGGATCGGGCCCTAGCCGCACGATCCCTGGAGACGCCCTCGACGCCGACCCGAACGAAGGCGGCATCATCGACGTCTTCGCCAGCCGATACGAAGGCTGCCGTCTCCATCCGCTCGAAGCTCGCCACGCTTCTCGATCGCCGCAACCTCTACGACCTGGACCGACTCGACATGCGTGCCGTCGCAACTCTCGACTCCATGGCGCAGCGCCGTGTCGTCCAGGTGCTGGCACGCCTCAAGGATCCCGAGTTCGCGCGTGATGCCAAGCTGCTCGAGCCCCGTATGCTTCCGCCCGACGACCTGGAGTCGGTCGTCTATAGCTTCACCCTGTACGAACGGGTGCCCGGCGGGAACTTCCTACGAGTTCAAGCCGACAACTATCCGGGTGCGCTCAACCTCAACGAGAGCGCGCGTCTCGAACTCGGCTCCACTGCGAAACTACGGACGCTCGCCAACTACCTCCAGATCATCGCGGACCTCTACCACGACCACGCGGGCAAATCGGAGGCCGAACTCAGGGCGGTGGAGGCTCATCCAAAGGACCCGCTCACGAACTGGACGATCCGCTACTTGACCTCTCATCCCGACGCGACCATCGAGGAGATCCTCGAGTCAGCGATGCAGCGCACGTACTCGGGGAACCCCAGCGAAGAGTTCTACACGGGCGGAGGTGTCCACCGGTTCGCAAACTTCGATCACAAGTTCGACGCTCGATCGGTTCCCCTCCGCGAAGGCTTCCAGAACTCCGTGAACCTCGTCTTCATCCGCCTCATGCGGGACGTCGTCCACTACTACACGTACCGCGGAAGTGGACCCGCCGGAAAGTTCCTGGAGGCTTCTGGGGACACCCTCCGCAGGGTGTACTTGGAGAAGTTCGCGGACCGGGAAGGGTCGGAGTTCCTCCGTCGTTTCTACCGAAACTACGAGCCGATGAGCGAGGCGGAGCGGAGCGTCGCGTTCCTCGAGAGCGTGCGGAAGTCTCCACGCGGACTGGCAGCAGCCTACCGAAGGATCTTCCCGGACAGAGAGCTCGCTGAGCTGCAGGAATTCCTGAGAGTCACTCTCCCCAACGCGGACACGAAACCAGCCGAGGTCCAAAGCCTGTTCGCGGAGTTCGCCCCGGGAAGGGAGTCACTCGAAGACCAGGCGTACACCGCACGAACCCACCCTCTCGAGCTCTGGCTCGTCGCGTATCTCGTCGCGCGCCCTGAAGCCACACTTTCGGAGGTGCTGGACGCTAGTCGCGAAGAGAGGCGCGAGGTCTACAACTGGCTCTACAAGACGAAAAGGAAGAACGCTCAGGACGCTCGTATCCGTGCGCTTCTGGAAGTCGAAGCATTCGTCGAGATCCAGCGCGCCTGGGCTCGGTTCGGGTATCCGTTCGCGAACCTGGTGCCGTCGTACGCGACCTCGATCGGCAGTTCCGGCGACCGCGCATCAGCCCTCTCGGACCTGATGGGGATCATCGCGAACGACGGGGTCCGGCAGACGAACATGAGAATCCTCGACCTGTCCTTCGCCGAGAAGACGCCGTATGAGGTCCACCTCGCCCGCAAACCCGACCGCAACGAGCAGGTGATGGACCCTGCCGTCGCCCGTCTTCTGAAGAAGGAGCTCGTGGGCGTGGTCGAACACGGAACGGCGCGCCGTGCCTATCAGGCAGTCGAGCTCGGCGACGGCACGATCATCCCGGTCGGCGGCAAGACCGGGACGGGTGACAACCGGATCAAGGTGTACGGCGCTGGCGGACAACTCCTCGAGTCCAGAGCCATGAGCCGCACTGCCACTTTCGTATTCCTGATCGGCGATCGGTTCTACGGCACCATCGTCGCGTACGTCCCAGGATCCGCGGCGGAGAGATACAAGTTCACGAGCGCATTGCCCGTGCAGATCTTCGCGACCATCGCCCCAAGCCTGGAGCCCCTGCTCTCCGCGCCGATGAACGCCTTCGAGTCCGAGTCGACCGCTAGTGGCTGCCCCACCGATGGACGCACGGCACCGAAGGCTCGGTGGTATGCAGAACCATTGGTACCAGCGAAGCCTACCCCTCAGTGATGGCGCCTCAGGTACTCCATCGCAACCACGCCAATCAACGGAATGAAGAACCAAAGCAACCCCGCCCACCCCTGACTAGGCGCCTTCGCCCGAGAAGTTTCGGTGGGTGCAGTGTTTGTGGAGTTGTTCTGGATGCGGGAGCCTGGGTCCCGTGGAGTGTGCGACTCGGACATGATCCCCCCAACCGGTGGCCGAAGCCGGACAGATTCGGCCGCACCGGACCACGCTCGTGGTGGCGAGGGATGCACGCGCGCTCGTGTCGTCTTGGCATCTTCCGGAGCCCTCGTGCGGAAGCGATGGCAGGTGTACCTCGACAGGGTTCCGGCGGTTCCCGGAGATCGCTCAGGGAAGCTCGGCTCAGGACCGGCGGGGGACGTAACTCCGAACGTACTGGATCAAGTCCTTGAACCAGTCATGGTAGCCAAACGCCTGCATTTCTTCGATCGCCTCGCCGTTCGTCCACCGGCCGGCCTCGATCCTGTAGAGCGCCGCCATCGTCCCTGTTCGATCCTTGCCTTGCTTGCAATGGAACGCCAGCGGCCGTCGCGCAGGATCGGTGAGAAGCTCGAGGAACTGCTCGACCTGCGACGCCTTGGGTGGGCTCGACCAGAGGGTCGCCGTGAGTGGGATCTCGAAGTACTCGAATCCCAACTCCTTGGCCTTGTCCCGTTCACCGCCGTCTCCCGTCAAGTTGACGATGGTCCGAAACCCCCGACGCCGAAGTTCCTCGAGCCCTCGATCGCCCGGCCAATCACATCGAACCAAGTCCGGTTCGATGTACGCAGCATTGTCCATCGGTAGCGTTCGGTCCTTCCGAGCGAACCGCCACGGAACCGAAGCGATCGGCTCTCTCTCGACCGGCCGAAAGACAGCCCAGACCGGACTGTGATCGCTCGCGTCCTCTTCGTCCAGGCCGACGCCGGACGGTGGATCGCCCGCATAGTCGAATCCACGGGCGAAGATGTGATCCACGGCAAACACCTTGGTTGTGTGTCCCAGTCCGCGCGTGGGCCAACTGAATCCGGCGTCTTCGATCGGCTCCCCCACACCCTGTGCGTTGAAGTCTCCGCCGATGATGACGGGTCCAGGATGCCATGCGACGTCACGTAGAATCGCTTCGACCTGGTCACGTCTACCCGATCGACTGACCAGGAAGGGGAGAGCGAGATGCACACTGTAGAGGCGAACCGGCCGCCCCTCGATGTCGACGGTGGCAGACACGGCGATCCGTCGCGAGTTCTTCCAGAACTCCGTGTGCGGAAGGAGGATCTTCTCGTCGTCTCGAAGTGGCCAACGGGAGAGGATCGCGTTTCCAAAGTCACGGCCGGTGCTGGCCGACACCATGGCCGGATAGTAGATCCAGTACATCCCCAGCGAGTCGGCGATCGCCTCGACACCCTTGGCGTCCATCTCCTGGAGAAGGACGACGTCCGCACCTTGGAGGCCAGGCGCCGTCCGCAGGAGCTCGATCGCCTCCGAGATCCGCCTTGCGTGCTCCACGTTGAACGAGACGACGCGGATCTCGGAATCCGGATCGGGGAGCAGATTGGTTGCGGTACCGGAGTACCTCGGAGAGTTGGGCGCGGTGTAGTTATGGGTCGAGGCACAGCCGGACAGCAACAAGTTGGCCGAAAGCGCGATCAGGAGTCCAACCCCGAAGGTCACTCCTCGGCAGCTTCGGAGCTGTCTTCTCTCAGCTTGGAGAACAGAGCCTCGAGGTCCGGAGCTTCTTCGATGCTCGATGTGAGCGGCTCGAGAACCACGGGATAGCCTGCCAACAACTCCAGTTCTGATAGTTCCTCCAACCCAAGGCCGCCCAAGATGTCCACGAGCAGATCTCGAGATTGTGCCCAGACTTGAAGATGCTTGGTCGGCGTCACGAGGACACCGCTGACCTTTCCACCCGCATCGTCGACTAGCCCGAACTGCACCCACGCGTCATGAACCAGTCGATGCGCGTACGGTTCCAGAACCTCGAGCCAGCGCCCCGCGCTGTCCCTCGCAATCGGTTCGAGCTCCGAGTCCGGATCCCCCAGAAGCAGCTGGCAGGACTCCGCGCCCGCCGGAAGCAACGCGCGAACGAGCGTGGAGAACGCGGACCAGAGTCCGGGCGCGTCTACGTTCGCCTCCGCGAACACTTGGAACTCCGGTTCTTCGGACGCCCGCACCACGAAGCCGGGCCTGAGGTTCGCCCTCCCGATTCGAGCCCAGAGCCGATCCCGCTCGGCCCGTGGTCCGGTCAGTTCCTCGCGAGCCGGGAAGCGGATCCCGTCGGGAAAAACCAATGTACTACTCATGACCCAGCCCCCAAGTCTCCGAGTCCGTCTCCCACTCGAGTGACGCCTGCCCTCCGACTCACACTCGTACCCATCGAAGTAAGTTGCTCGCTTCAGCGAGGTCCGCAGCTCCACCCAAGAGCACGACGGTGTCTCCCTTCTTCACCCTTCCCACGCTCTTCAGCATCTCGACTCCCCTCCGCAGGAGCTCGTCCACCGTCCGAGCCCTACCGACCACCAGGGCGTCGGTGTTCCACGCGAGCGAAAGCTTGCGCCGAGTCGCTTCTGTTGGAGTGAGACAGACGATCGGAACATGCGGACGGTAGCGAGACACTCGATACCCAGTACGGCCACTCACCGTGAACACGACGATCGCCTTCGCTTCGGAAACCTCGGCCAACTCGACGGTCGCCCTCGCCATCGCCTGCACCGGATCCCCCCACTCTTCCGCGACCGGATCGTACTCGAGGAGATCCCCCCCGGCGAGGTCGTCCCTTAGCGCGCGCTCCGTCTCGCGCGCGATGCGCGAGAGAGTCTGAACCGACTCCACCGGATAGGAGCCGACCGCAGACTCTGCAGAGAGCATCACTGCATCCGTACCGTCGAGGATCGCGTTTGCCACGTCCGACACCTCCGCCCGAGTCGGCGTGGCGGACTGAATCATCGATTCGAGCATCTG
This sequence comes from Candidatus Eiseniibacteriota bacterium, assembly GCA_020633975.1. Lineage (GTDB taxonomy): Bacteria > Eisenbacteria > RBG-16-71-46 > CAIMUX01 > CAIMUX01 > JACKCR01. The sequence goes on from JACKCR010000007.1 coordinate 285,076, forward strand.
GGTCGCCGTGATCGAGAAGACGCCCTTCGCACGAGCGCGGCGCAGAATCTCCTTCTGCCAGATCGGCACCTTCTCCAGTGAGATCTCCACACCCAGGTCGCCACGCGCCACCATGACCCCGTCCGACTCCTCCAAGATCGCATCGAGATACTCGAGTGCCGTCGGCCTCTCGATCTTCGCGATCAAAGCCGGCCCCTCACGAAGGGAAGACGCAGAGCGGTCCGCAAGCACACCCTCGGCCGCCCACCCCCCGTCACGCCACCCCGTCTCTGAGACGTACTTCCGGATCCGTTTCCGGACACGTCGCAACTCGTCTGCCGTCTGGACGAACGACAGCGCCACGAAGTCGGCCCGCGCGACGAGTGCGAAATCGAGGTCTTCTAGATCCTTCGGTGTCGGCACGGCGAGGTCGATCTTCCGGCCCGGAAGGTTCACCCCAGCCCGGCTTTTGAGCATCCCGCCACGAACTACCTTGCCGAACAACCCTGGCGCAGGACTCGCGGAGCGAGCCCGCGCGCTTTGTGTCGACGCCCGGCCCGCCTTCGCATGGTCCCCCGTGTTGCCGCTCTTGGCCGCGCGCCGCCCCTGCCCAGCTCGATCCGCTGCGGAACCGATGACCTCGATCTCGAGCTTTCCATCGTCCAGCAAAAGTCGATCTCCTGGCCCCAACTGATCGACCAACCGCTTCGGATCGATCGAGACCGTCGTCTCGTCGACACCCTTGCTCCCGCCGACGATCTTCACTGTCGACCCCACGGCGAGATGCACCAGCTCACCCGTGACCGTGGTGCCGGTCCGGATCTTGGGTCCACGGAGGTCCACCAGGATCGCAACTGGCCGATCGAGTTCATGGGCCACCTCGCGAACCCGTTCCGCGCGCGCGTGGTGCTCTTCATGCGTGCCGTGGGACATGTTGAAGCGGAACACATCCACGCCGGCCCGGATCATCTCCCGGATCTGGCCCTCGGATTGGGTCGCGGGCCCGATGGTCGCCACGATCCTGGTTCCCACCCTATCGAACGCATTCCCTTTCATGCCCTCTCCCTTGTGGATCGGAAAGTGTGCCTGGCCGATCCTCTTGTGGACCAACTCACTCCTACGCTTCAGTTTAGCTCCATACTGACACATTTGGACGGGCATCGTAAGTGACCAACTACCAATGGATTGGGTAGGAGGGACATTTGTCGATCCACAACGTTTGTGCACCACAACCAACGGGTGGCGGTCGATCTATAGATGTGGACCACACCCGTGATCCATCAGCCAAAAGACACGAACGCCCAGAGCGTCCAATGCACTGACGGAAGGACTCCACTCGAGTGCGGAAGCTACGGATAGCGCGCCGGACCATCGCCTGCGCAATGCTCTACGTCTCGATGCCGATGGTCGCGCACAGCGCCAGCATCGAGGGCGAGGTCCTTCCACTCCCGCCTCGTCAGAAAGCCGTCGTCGTCAATCCATACCCAGGCCGGGCGCATACGTCCACCGCGCATGCGGAGGAGGCTCGTCCTACCGGTGCGTGGAAGGACGTCGTCGTCTTCCTCCGCGGTGACGATCTACCGACGCGCGCCACGAAAGGGAAGGCTCACGAACTCGCTCAGCGGGGCAAAGCGTTCGTGCCGCACGTACTCCCGATCGAGGTCGGGGACAGAGTCGAGTTTCCGAACTTCGATCCGTTCTATCACAACGTCTTCTCCTACTCGCCAGTGAAGCGCTTCGACTTGGGCAAGTATGCGGAGGGTCAGTCGAGTTCGATCATGTTCCCGGATCCCGGCGAAGTTCGAATCTTCTGCGACATCCACTCCGAGATGAACGCGGTCATCCTGGTGATGGGGAATCGGTTCTTCACGCAGCCTGACGAGTCCGGCCACTTCCAGATTTCGGACGTCCCTCCGGGTCGGTATGAACTCGTTCTGTGGCATCCGGATCGTCCCGAGCAGGCAAGGACCGTGGACGTCCCCGTGTCTGGCCTCGACGGCCTGACGTTGGGCTTCTGAGGTGGGCGAGTGATGGATCCAAGGCCGCGACTCGAGAAGGAACCCAAGCGAGACGGGCACACTCCACTCCGGTCGAGCGGCGCCCCGTCCGTAACCACTCTATCGGGGGAGGTGAAGCCGCGTCTGGCTCGCCGCATCCTCGCACTCACGTTGGTCCCGATCCTCCTCGCGATCGGGGTTTCCGTCGCCCTGGTCGATCGTCAGGTACGAACTCTCACAGAGGCGGAGATTCAGGAGCAACTCTGGGTAGCACGGACCCTAGCACTCGATCTTCTCAGCTCCCGCGAGCAGGAGCTCCTCACCCAGGGCTGGATCGTCGCGCGGGATCCGAAGTTCTTCGCCATGCTCGCGTCGATCGGGATCGAGCGCGACGCCAGCTACCGGAGAACGCTGGAAGACATCGCGATCCAGTTCGCTGCGACCTTGGACAGCGACCGGCTGGAGATCCTGGACGACTCGGGAGTCGTCCAGGCGCAGTTCGAACCACGCCGTTCTGCGTACGGGCTACCTGTCGTGCCGAGAAACGCGTCCACGGAAGTCGACATCGTGTCTGCCCTCCAGGGGAGCCCTACGGTGGGACTGACTTGGGCGGAAGCGGGTACCTTGATCCAGACCGCAACGGTCCCGGTCTGGGTAGGAGATCGCATCGTTGGAGTGCTCCGCCACGGTCGACGCATCGACACGGAACTGCTCGGCAAGATCCGTTCGCTGACACGGTGCGAGATTGCGTTTCGATGCGGAGACGACATCGCGGCGAGCACACTGCTCGACCCGGGCACATCGCACATCGACGTCACCGAGCAGTTGGCCACACTACAAGGCGACTCTGTCTCGGTGAGCCTCTACCGTTCGATCGTGCCGGAAGAGAAGTTTCTCGCCTCGCTCAGGACCAAACTCGCGATCATCGGGCTTGGCGTCATCGTGATCAGCCTTCTCGGCGCTCGCGCCGTCGTCCGTAGGCTCACCGGACCTGTCCACACCCTCGTCCGCGCGGCCATCCGACTGGAGCGGGGAGAGCCGGACAGCGAGATCGACATTCGCACCGGAGACGAGCTGGAGTACCTGGGGCGGCGGTTTGGCGAGATGCGCTCGACCTTGAGAAACCAGATCGAATCGCTACGCGAACTGGACCGGATGAAGTCTACTTTCCTCACGATCGCATCACACGAGCTACGGACCCCCGCGACCATCATTCAGGGGAACGTCGAGCTCCTCGAGTACCTCCCCCAGCCGGATGACGAGCAGTTTCCCGAGGTGATCGACGGACTTCGCCGCGGCGTCGCCCGACTACACAGCGTCTTGGAGCGAATCGGAGACATGGCGTTGCTCGACAGCGAGAAGATGCGGCTCTCCATGCGCCGATTCGATGGTCGGGAACTCCTCCCCGAGCTGTCCACCTGGTGGAACCGCTCGAAGCAGGAGCGTGCGCTCGACTTCACCGTCCACGCGCCAGCCGATCCCGTGCCACTCCACGCCGACGCCGGCCGGCTTCGCCAGGCGATCCAGAACCTACTCCACAACACGTTCCGATTCACACCAGATGGTGGGACCGTCCGCCTCTCGCTCGAGGTCCACGGAAAGATTGGGCGCTTCGTCGTCGAAGACGACGGCATCGGCGTTCCATCCGAACACCGCGAGTCGATCTTCGAGGCATTCTACGAAGCGAGGGACGTGCTCGGGCATCGTTCCGGAGACACCGAGTTCGGTTCGGCCGGTCTGGGCCTCGGTCTCGCCTTGTCTCGAAGTATCGCGCACGCCCACGACGGAACGATCGCGTACGAGCCCGTGCCGGCGGGAGGAAGTCGCTTCGTCATCGAGATCCCGTTGGCGAACACAGGAGAATCAGTGCTCGAAACAGGAGAGATCGCGGCATGAAAAGCCTCAGGCGAATCTCGACGGCAGTGACCGCGCCACTTCTTGGTGCGAAGCGAGAGCACCAGGCACGTCTTGGCCCATCGGCAACGGCTCTGGCGTGTCTCGGCGCGTCGGCAACGGCTCTGGCGCGTCTCGGCGCGACGGCCGCGAATCTGGCGCTTCTCGGCGCGGCGGCCACGACTCTGGCGTTGTTCAGCGCGACAACGGCCCATGCGCAGGCGGTCACCGTCCACGGAAGGATGACCTCGACGCTGCGGCCGGAGTCGGACGGCGTCGCCTTGAACGAGAGCAACCGAGGAGAGACGCCGTTCGACTTCCTCGACGTGGACCTCTTCCTCGATGCGGCTCCGACCGATGATCTACAGCTTCGAACATGGCTCGTGTTCAATGACGTCTACCCTCACACGATGAGCCTGGCCGCAGCCATTCTGCTCTACGAAGTCGTAGACGGTGGACGGCTCTACCTCCAGGCGGGGAAGATCCCCGTCCCGCTGGGGAACTACCTGGACCGATTCGCCGCAGACCGCAGCCCGATCATCGGAATCCCGCTCGCCTGGCATTGGCACAGCAGCCTTGCACGGGACATCGTCCCTCGGAGCGCCGACGCGCTCCTCGCAGCGAGCGGCACCGGACAGACCGCTCCGCCCGTCTACCCGGACGCCGCTTCGAGCCGTCGGGGACTCGCGCTGCTCTACGCTGCCTGTTACGACTACGGCGCCGTCGCAATCGGCTCCGCCGGTTCTTGGGAGTACCGTGCGGGGCTCCTCGCCGGCACGCCCGGCAATCCAGCCGCAGGCAACGACGCAAACGACAGCCGAACCCTCGCGGGACGGCTAGGTTGGTCGCCCGGCCCGTTCCTTCGAGTCGGAGCATCGGGAGCTTGGGGAGCCTATCTCCCGGACGACGTGGGACTGCCGGATGGGTTGTCGCTGTCTGGCAGCGATGAACCCGGAGACTACGCGCAAACAGCCCTGGTCTTCGACATCGAAGCGTCACGAGGCCACGGCGCGCTCTTCTCCGAGGTCGCATGGAGCCGCTACGAATCTCCGTTCATCGACGACGACCTGGACCAGGTGTCGTACTACGTCGAAGCCCTCTACCGCGTAGCTGCGGGCTGGACGGTCGGCGCCCGTTGGGACGAGATCCGTTTCAGTGAGATCGCAAGCGATTCGGGCGACAGTTCACGGTGGAGCGAGTCGCACAAGCGACTTGAGCTGGGCTCGTCCTACGATGTCTCTCGTAGCTTCACGATCCGGACGGGGCTCCAGATGAACCATGCGGGAGCCGAAGGGTTCGATCCCGACGCGAACGTCGTGGCCGTACAGCTCATCGGTCGCTTCTAGCGCCAACCCGCGCGAATCAGCACGGCTCGGCACGTCCGGCGCTCGACGGCAGGGAAGGGAACTCCGGCCCGGCCCTGCTACCCGACCTTGCGCCAGAACATCGGCGTCAGCATCACGAACACGGTGAAGAGTTCGAGACGGCCGAACAGCATGGCGACCGCGAGGATCAGTTTGCTGGCGGCGGGAAGCGTCGAGTAGGTGCTCGCCGGACCCACGACGCCGAGGCCGGGACCCACGTTTCCAAGCGCTGAGACGGTGGCCCCAACGGCAGTCGAGAAATCGGCTCCGAGGTGGGCGACGAGCAGCGAGGAGATCAGGAAGAGCACGAAGTAGAGCAAGAAGAAGCCGAGGACCGTCATCATTACTTCGTCGTCCACGACTTTGCCGGAGTGGCGGACGTTGAAGACGGCATGGGGGTGGAGGGTCTTCTTCACGACTCGATTCGCGTGCTTGGCGAGGAGGACGACTCGCATCACCTTGACTCCGCCCGCAGTCGATCCAGCACAGCCTCCGCAGAACATGATCGTGAAGATGAGCGCATGCGCCCCAAAGCCCCAAAGGAGATAGTCAGCCGTTCCGTATCCCGTCGACGTCACGATCGAGACCATCTGGAACAGCCCGAGACGGATTCCCTTGCCGATCGAGGCGTCTCCATGGACAACGGCGGCGATCGTGAGGAGGATCGATCCAGCGATCGTCAGGTACGTGTAGTACCGAAACTCCTCGTTCTTCCAGTACCGCTTCCACCGCCCGCGCACGAGCCAGAAGTGGAGCGAGAAGTTCGCCCCCGCGATGAACATGAACGCCGTGATCACGAGATCGATGTAGGTACTGTCGAACGCGCCGACGCTCTTGTCACGGGTCGAGAATCCACCGGTGGACAGAGTGGTGAATGCGTGGCAAACGGCCTCGAAGAGGTTCATGCCACCGAACATGAGGAGCACGGTCTGGATCGCAGTGAGCCCGACGTAGACGCTCCAGAGGATCTTCGCCGTATCCTGGATCCGGGGCGACAACCGGTCCGCCGTGGGTCCAGGAACTTCGGCACGGAAGAGCTGCATCCCTCCGACCCCGAGCATCGGCAGAATGGCCACGGACAGGACGACGATTCCCATGCCGCCGAGCCATTGAGTCAGACTTCTCCAGAGCAGGATTCCGTGCGGCAACGACTCGATGTTGTCGAAGATGGTCGCCCCGGTCGTCGTGAAGCCGCTCATGGTCTCGAAGAACGCATCCACCGGACCGCAGACTCCGCACATCACGTACGGAAGAGCGCCGAAGATCGCCGCCGCGAGCCACGCGAACGTGGTGATGGCAAACCCCTCGCGGATCCGTAGGTCGACTCTCTCCCCGCGCGTCAGAGCGAGCGTCACGCCTCCGGCGAGCAGAGGAATCAGCGCAGAAACGAGGAATGCGAATCGGTCGATCGTGTGGTCGAACCAGGAGAGGATCGCGGAAGGCACCATCGCCGCGCCAACCGCCGCGAGGATGAACCCGAGAACTCGAACGATGACACGATAGTTCATTCAGCGAGCACCCGAGGTCCCCCGTGGCCATTCCGGAGTGCGGACGCTAGTGCGCTGCGTCACCGCGCGGCGGACCCGACCTTGGAAGACGGGCTCTTCGCGTCCGGCGGCACCTTGCGTTCCGGCAATCCACCCAAGGCATCGGACAGCACCTTGGCCTGACGTTGGTGATGGAGCCGAGCCGAACCAACGGCCGGACTGGCTCCTTCCGGGCGACCAACGTAACGCACTTGGCAGCGCTCTGCCAGCATGTCCTGTAGGCGCGGCTGAGCGAAGAACCACGCTCCATCGTTCTGCGGTTCCTCTTGGACCCAGCAGATCTCCTCGGCGCTCGCGTAGTAATCGAAGATCCGCTCGAGTTCCGGTGCAGGCCAGGGATAGACCTGCTCGACCCGCACGATCGCAACCGTGTCCGGATCCAGGGCACCTTCGGAGCCGCGCTTCTTCCTCTCGGCGCTGAGGTCGTAGTAGACCTTCCCCGAGCAGAGGAGGACTCGCTGGACCTTCTGCGGATCCCGGATGGCCGGATCGTCGACCACTCGCTGGAACCGTCCCTCCGTGAACTCTTCGATCGTCGAGACCGCCCTGGGATGCCTGAGAAGACTCTTCGGCGTGAAGACGATGAGCGGAGCGCGATAGTTGCGCACCATCTGACGGCGAAGCAGATGGAAGATCTGCGCTGGAGTCGTGCAGTTCGCGACCTGGAGGTTGTCCTCCGCACAGAGCTGAAGGAAACGTTCGATGCGCGCACTCGAGTGCTCCGGGCCCTGCCCTTCGTAGCCGTGAGGCAACATCATCGTGAGGCCGCTCATCCGGCCCCACTTCACGTGGGCGGACGCGATGAACTGATCGATGATGACCTGCGCGCCGTTGACGAAGTCACCGAACTGCGCTTCCCAGATCACGAGCGTCATCGGATCAGCGAGGCTGTATCCGTACTCGTATCCGAGCACCGCCGCCTCCGACAGGAGGCTGTCGTACACCTCGAAACGAGCCTTGGGCGTGAGGTGCGCGAGCGGCGTGTACTCCGCACCGGTGAGCTGGTCCACGATGACCGCGTGCCGGTGACTGAACGTACCGCGCGAGCTGTCTTGTCCGGAAAGGCGAACGTTGTACCCGTCTTCGAGCAGAGAAGCGTAGGCCATCGTCTCGCCGAACGACCAGTCGAGCCCAACACCCTTTCGGACCGCATCCTGGCGCTTCTCGAACAGCTTCTTGAGCTTGGGATGTACGTGGAGGCTGTCCGGCAGCTCGGTGAGCCGCGCCATCAAATCGACCAACGTCTCGCGGGAAAGATGGGTCGGAGTCTCGTCCTCGGGAGTCATCCGAGAGAAGCCGTCCCAGACGCCACGAGGTTCGTAAGGCTCTTCCGGCTTCGGAACCTTGGTCTTGATCGACTCGAGCCCCTTGTCCAGTCGCTCCTTGAACTCGTTCTCCATCGCTTCGGCCTCGTCCTTGGAAAGGACGTTCATGGCGATGAGGCGATCGCGATACATCTGGCGGACCGGCCGCTTCTCCTTGATCACACCGTAGAGGAGCGGCTGGGTGAACATCGGCTCGTCGCCTTCGTTGTGACCGTGCTTCCGGTAGCAGACGAGAGCGATGACGACATCGCTCCGGAACTTCTGCCGGTAGGCCAGCGCAAGCCGAGTGACGTGGACCACGGCCTCGGGATGGTCGCCGTTCACGTGGAAGATCGGGACTTGGATCATCTTCGCGACGTCGGTCGCGTAGAGACTGGAGCGAGCCTCGGCCGGCGTCGTCGTGAAACCGATCTGATTGTCCACGACGATGTGGACGGTTCCGCCCGTCGTGTAGCCCTGAAGCTGAGAGAGGTTCAGGGTTTCGGCCACGATCCCCTGGCCCGCAAACGCGGCGTCACCATGGATGAGCACCGGCACGGTCCTGGCACCGGCTTCGTCTCCATCCCGTGTCTGCTTGGCGCGCGCCCGCCCCTCGACGACCGGGTTCACCGCCTCGAGATGGGAGGGGTTGGACGTCAGGGAGAGATGGACCTGATAGCCGGTGCGCGTCTTCCGATTGCTCGAGTAGCCCTTGTGGTACTTGACGTCTCCCGAACCGAACGGCATTTCGAGCGCGATGTCCTCGAACTCGGAGAAGATCATCTCTTTCGACTTGTCGAGGATGTTGCAGAGGACGTTGAGGCGTCCGCGATGTGCCATCCCGAGCACGTACTCGCGGATTCCGTAGGCTCCCGACTCCTCGACCAGCTCCTCCAAGAGCGGGATCAGCGACTCTCCGCCCTCGAGCGAGAAGCGCTTCTGTCCAACGAAGCGCGTGTGGACGAAGTTCTCGAAGAGCTCCGCCTCGGCGAGATCCCGCAGGATGCGGAGCCGCTCCTCGTTGCTGAACTGCGTCCGGTTCCGGGTCGACTCCATCTGGTCGATCAACCAGTTCTTCCGCTCCGGATCCTGGATGTGAGTGAACTCCACACCGACGCTGCGCGTGTAGGTCTCACGCAGATGTTCGAGGATCTGCCCGAGCGGCTGGAGTGGCCCGCCGTAGAGATCTCCCGTGACGAACTCGCGCTCCATGTCGGACTCGTCGAAGCCCCAGTACGCCGGGTCCACCTCGGGGAAGTAGCTCGGACGCATTCCGAGGGGATCCGTCTCGGCAATCCGGTGGCCCCGCGCACGGAAGGCGTGGATCATCCGAAGGACACGGGAGTTCTTGAGCGTGAGCGTCTGGTCTAGAGCACGAGCCGTGCTCGCCTCGACCAGAATGTAGCCGGGCGGCGGTGTCATACTCGGGTGCCCCGCCCCAGGAGACGTGACGGCCGAAGTAGCAGCTGCTGGCGGCGTGGCCGGCGGAACCGGAGGCGTAGCCGACGCGGGCGCGGCCGACGCAGGCGCAGCCAACGAAGACGAAGCCGACGAAGACGAAGCCGATGCGGACGGAGCGGGCCGCGATGGAGGGGAAGTGGAGGCCCCATGGCCACTTCCCGAACCGGGGGCCGAAGGAGTCGACTGACCGTTTTCGCTACTTCGGAAGAAATCCGCCCACTCGGGTGGCACCGAGTTCGGATTGAGCGCGAAGCGCTCCCGCAGGATCTCGACGATCCCTGCGTTCATCCCGAGATCATGCGCTGGCGCGACCGGCCGTCCTGACCGCTCCGCCTTCCTGTCTTGCTCCATGGGCTCTCTAGTGCTCCCGCGACACGGATTCCGAGATTCGGGGCCGCTTCCCCGTCGCTGTCGTGCCTTGGATGTCGCCCTCTGCCCCTTCTCAACCATCGGCTCAGGCCCACTGGCATGTTGAGGAGGGATCGGTCTCCCGTCGGATCGGGGCAGTTTACCCCATATCGGAGCCCTGGCTACCGGGGATGTTCCGATTGGGCTCGGATTCTGCGCCGAGGCAACCTGCTAGATCTCGTCCTTCCGGACGCAGGCGACGACGTGCCTCGGATCCCCGCTCCCGCTGAACGGTTCGAGCTCGGGCCGGGCCTCCTTGCACTTCGGCTGCGCGAAGGGGCACCGGGGGTGGAAGGCACAGCCGCGGGGCGGATTGACCGGGCTCGGCGTCTCCCCCTCGATCGGCGCCTGCTTCCTCCGCTTGCGCGGGTCCGGGTTCGGCACCGATGCGATGAGAGCGCGAGTGTAGGGATGGGTCGGCGCGTCGAAGATCGTCTCCTTCTTCCCCATCTCGACGATCCGACCGAGGTACATGATCGCAATGGAGTCGGAGATGTATTCGACCACGGAGAGATCGTGGGAGATGAACATGTAGGTGAGGCCGAGCTTCTTCTGCAGCTGGACCATCAGGTTGATCACCTGGGCCTGGACCGAGACGTCGAGGGCGGAGACCGGCTCGTCCGCGACGATGACCTTTGGCTCGAGCGCGAGCGCGCGCGCGATTCCGACGCGCTGCCTCTGCCCACCAGAGAACTCGTGCGGGTACCGGTTGATCACTTCCGTCTTGAGACCCACCTGGAGGCAGAGTTCCTCGACCTTCCGCTGCCGTTCCTCGCGCGTTCCGATTGTATGGACGTCCAACGGCTCACGAACGATGTCGCCGACGGGGAGGCGCGGATTGAGTGACGAGTAGGGATCCTGGAAGATCATCTGGATCTCGCGACGGAGCACGAACAGCTGCTTCTTGTTCGCATGCGCGAGGTCCGCACCCTCGAAGAGAACCCGGCCCTCGGTCGGTTCCTCGAGACGCATGAGGGTGCGCCCCAAGGTCGACTTCCCACAGCCGGACTCACCGACCAACCCGAGGGTCTCTCCCTTCATCAGATCGAAGGAGACACCGTCGACTGCCTTGACAGCCGCCTGTACCCGGGAGAAGACACCTCCTCGGATCGGGTAGTGCTTCTTGAGGTCTTGCACGCGGAGGATCGTGTCCTTCGCGAGTTCCGTGCCGACACCGCCGACCGCCGCACCGTCTGCCATTGGGCTCTTCGGATCGATCACCGATCCCCCTCCTCGATCGGGAAGTGACAGGCGACGAGATGTCCTTCGCCCACGTCACGTAGCTTCGGGTCGTCGGTCTTGCAACGGTCCTGTGCCTTGAAGCATCTGTCGGCAAACCGGCAGCCCTGTGGTGGATGGATGAGAGACGGAACGATGCCTTCGATCGTGGGGAGCAGGTCGTCCTTGGTGAGCCCTTCCTTCGGAATGCTTCGGAGGAGCCCGAACGTATAGGGATGCCGATTGCTCTCGAACAGCTTGTAGACGTCACAGAACTCGACGACTCGGCCGGCGTACATCACCGCTACGCGATCGCAGGTCTCCGCGACCACGGCCATGTCGTGCGTGATGAGGATGATCGCTGCACCGACCCGCTCCTGAAGGCTCTTCATGAGGTGCAGGATCTGGGCCTGCACCGTCACGTCGAGAGCCGTGGTCGGTTCGTCCGCGATGAGCAGGTCCGGCTCGCACATGAGCGCCATCGCGATCATGATGCGCTGCTTCATGCCGCCGGACAGCTCGTGCGGATAGGAACGAAGGCGATCGGCCGGATCGGCGATACCCACCATCTCCAAGGCCTCGACCATCTTCTTCCGTGCCGGTTCGCCGACGAGCTTGAACCGCTTCTCGAGAACTTCGCCGAGCTGCCGTTCGACGGTGAAGACCGGGTTCAGCGAGGTCATCGGGTCCTGGAAGATCATCGCGATCTCGGCACCCCGGAAGTCCGGGAGGGCCTCGTCGGGAAGGGAGAGGATGTCCTTTCCCTTCCAGAGGATCTGGCCGGAAGCGATGTGTCCGGGCGGATCGGGAATGAGCCTCATGATCGACATGGCGGTCACGCTCTTCCCACACCCGGACTCACCTACGATGCCGAGCGTCTCTCCATTCTCGACGGAGAAGGAGACGCCGTCCACGGCGTGCACGACGCCCTCTTCGATTCGGAACTCGGTGCGGAGCTCCTTGACTTCCAGGATCGGCACGCTCTAGTTCCCACCCGCCTGGACCATCGCCGCCTTCACGCCCCAACGATCCACGTCGACGATCTCGTCACGAACGAGGGCCTTGCCGGACTTCATCGCCTCGGCCAGCGCCTTCTCCTTCTCCGTGTCGATGGCCATGACCTGCCAGTCCGTGATCTGCTCGAATCGGCGCGGGAAGAACCCGTCCGGCCAAACCACGTAGTCCCAGAAAAGGAGCCGGACGAACGGGGCCTGCCAGAACGGTGCGTAGAAGGCTTCATCCTGGATGATCGAGTCGAGCTCCCACATCGCATCGATCCGCTTCTGCTTGTCCATGTCGAAGCGATAGACGTCGATGAGCTCATCCGTGTGCGGCGTACCGAACGCCCAGATGTTGTTGTTGTTCGTCGTCTTGATGTACTCGCTCGCGAAGTACTGGTGCGGACTCGGGAAGAGGTTCGTCGTCCGGCTCATGATCGTCATCTCGTACTCGCGCTCGAGACCACGCTGGAAAGCAGTTCCTGGTTCCAGCTGCTGAAGTTGGACGTCGATACCGAGGCCGGCGTACTTCTGCTTCACGACGGTGAAGTGCCGCTCGAGACCCGGCTGGCCGTACATCAGCGTGAACGCGGCGCGGCTGCCGTCCGCCTTCTGGAAGATGCCGTCCTTGCCTCGCGTCTTGTAGCCGGCGGCGGCGAGATGCTCGCGAACCTTGGCGGGATCGAACCCGTAAGGCTTGAGGTTCGGATTCTCGTACTCGGTGCCCTCGAAGGCCGACACGGCCCGGAAGTACGCGTTGAACATCAGGTTCTTGTTGATCTCGTCGAAGTCGAAACCGTACTGGACCGCCTTCCGGAAGTCCTTGTTCTGGAAGATCGGCTTCTGGAGGTTCATGGCGAACCCGTAGAGACCCTGCGGATAGTCGATGAAGACGCGCTTCTTGTGCACCCACCCCTTCTGGATGGACTCGAACTCCATGTCCTGGGCCCACGTCTTGGCGGTGGTCACGCGGAAGTGGCTGAGTTCACCCTTCTTGAAATGGTCGAGGGCGCGGTCGGAATCCAGGACGACCATCAGGTCGATCTTGTCGACGTTGTAGAGCCCCTTGAAGTAGCGCTTCTCGTCTCCCCACCAGGGACGGATCCGCTCGAACACGACCCGCTGCCCGTTCTCGGTCTCCTTGATCACGTAGGGACCGGCGGCAACCTGGAACTGGAGGTTGAAGTTCCTGACCCAGTTCTCGTCGAGCTTCCCTTCGAAGATGTGCCTCGGCATCGGCCAGAGTCCGTAGTCGTAGAGAGGACGCCAGCTCTCCCGCTTGCCGACGATCCGGAGCGTGTAGTCGTCCACCGCCTCGACTGCCGAGTAGTACTCGTCGAAGTGCGTGTTGTAGAACGGGTCGACGATGTGCGGCGACAGCATCATGTCGTAGCAGAACTCGAAGTCGTGGGCGGTGATCTTCTCGCCATCCGACCAACGAGCGTCGGGATCGAGCTTGTAGTAGATGGTCTGATTGTCGTCCATCACCTTCCAATGCGTAGCGAGACAGGGGATGAACTCATCGGTGACCGGATGGAGACGGACGAGCGAGAAGTCCATGGTGAACGACCGGTTCCAGCCGGCGAACGAATCGTTGGAGTCCGGTCCCTGGAGCCGGAAGGTGAGTGGATAGGAGCCCATCCAGTCGTGCCAGGTGCCGCCCTGAGGAGCATCGGGATTGCCGATGATCGGCGCATCTTCGTTGGTATCCCAATCGATCGACGCGGGATCGACGACGATCCCGGTCGAGCCCTTCGGTACCTTCTGATGGACGGGGGCGGCCTCGGCAGCTTCCTCGCCGCCGGCCTCCGAACTCTCCACCGAATCCTTCGTTGCTTCCGGCTTCTTCTCGGATGAGCAACCGACGACGAACCCACCGGCGATGAGGCAGCTGGCGACGAGCAGACGCCCGGCCACGGGGAGCTTCTTCAGCATGACTCCACTCCTTGTCACTTGTAGCGCGCGAACTGCTTCGGATCGAAGGCTTCGCGCACGGATTCGCCGACGAACGTCACCAGAACCAGTGTGATCGAGATCGCACCGAACGGCGCGATGCTCAGCCAGATCTTGTCCCGGTTGTCGCTCTGCAGCGCTTGGTCGATGAGCTCTCCCCAGCTCGGCGTGGGCGCCGGCAAACCGAACCCGAGGTAGTCGAGTGCGGTGAGGGATCCGATCGCGCCCACGATGAAGAACGGCGTAAAGGTCACGAGGGGGGTGAGGCAGTTGGGCAGGAGATGCCGGAACATGATCCTCCAAGAGGAGGCCCCGTAGCTCCTGGCGGCGAGACAGTACTCCCGCGTCTTCTCTCGGTACATCTCCGTCCGCATGTAGTACGTGATCCGTATCCACTGGAAGATGGCGAAGATGATGATGAGCTTCCACATGTTGATGATGAAGAACGCAGAAATGATGATGACGACATAGAGGAATGGAAGCGTTCCCCAGATCTCGATGAACCGCTGTCCGTAGAGATCGAACCGCCCCGCGATGTACCCCTGCAGGGATCCGATGATGGTCCCAACCGTCTGTCCCAGGACCACCAGGAGGAGGGCGAACACCATGGAGATCCGGAACCCATAGAGCAGTCGGGCGAAGACGTCTCGCCCCTGCCCATCCGTACCGAACCAATGGCGCCCATCCGGTGCGTTCGGCGGCGGGACGTCGTAGGTGAAGTCCGGTTCGTAGGGATCGAAGGGCACCATCGGCATGAGCACCCAGGCGTCTTTGCGGGCGTACTTCGGTTCCGCCGCAATCAACTCCGCCTCGGTGCCGCTGTAGCTCTCCATCCGCTGCTTGAACTCCGCGCGCAGCTCCCTCAGCTCGGTCTTGAGGCCGAGATAGTTGGCTTCGACGTCATCGAATCCGTACTCGTCCTTCTGGTCGAACGTCGACATCGGATAGAACTTGAGCGTCGGAAAGTAGAGCTTGCCGTCGTACTTGACGGCGAGAGCACGATCGTTCGCGATGAACTCCGAAAAGAGGGAGAGCACGAAGAGGACGACCAAGATCAGAAAGGAGTAGTACCCCCGCTTGATCCGCCGGAACCGTTGGAGCCTCTTCTTCGTTAGCGGGTCGATCCGGAACAGCTGCATCAACCAAACCTCACACGGGGATCGACGAAGGCGACCGCCAGGTCGGAGAGGAGGTTCCCCACCAGGAGGAGCACCGAGCTGATGACGGTCACGCCCATGACGAGGGGGTAGTCCCTCGCCACCATGGCGTCGAAGAAGAGGAGCCCCATCCCGTGAATGCCGAAGACTCTCTCGATGAGTAGGAAACCGACGACCAAGAGCGAGATGATGTTCCCAAAGCTCGTGGCCAGGGGGATGAGGGAGTTGCGTAGGGCGTGGACGAAGACTGCCCGTTGCCAGCTCATTCCCTTCGCCAAGGCGGTCTTGACGTAGTCCGCTCCCATGTTCTCCATCAGTCCGTTCTTCATCAGCATGGTCATGAACGCGAAGCTACCGATGGAGAGCGCGATGAGCGGGAGCACCGTGTGGGCGCTCAAGTCCTTGAGTTTGCCGAGGGTGCTCAACTCGTCGAAGTTTTGCCCAACGAATCCGGAAAGAGGAAAGATCGGGTACTTCACCGATAGGAGCACGAGGAGAACGGCCCCGAGCGCGTATCCAGGGATCGCGTAGCCGATGAAGATGACGGCAGACGTGAGGTTGTCGAAGAGGGAACGATGCCTGAGAGCCTTCGCGATACCCAGCGGGATACAAACCAGGTATGTGAGCAATGTCGTGATGAGACCGTAGTAGAGAGAGATCGGCATCCTCTGCACGATCAGGTCCCACACCGGAACGAGATACCTCTGTGACTCCCCGAGATTGAGCGTCGCGAGGTTCTTCAGGTAGAGCCCGTACCTCACGAGGATCGGCTTGTCGAACCCGTAGTACTGGCGAAGGATCTCGAGCTGTTTGGGAGGAATCGCAGTTCGGGCGATATCGGAGCCGCCCGCTCCCGCCACTTCTCCACCGCCCCCTGCACCCGCCATCTGGAGTCGCACCTGGTCGATCGGCCCACCGGGCACGAACTGACACAGCACGAAGACGATGAATGTGATCCCCAAGAGTGTCGGGATCATGAGGAGAAGCCTGCGAAGGACGTACGTACGAAGCGCGCCCGCGCGTGATTTTGCCATCGGTCCTCTGCGAACATGCCCTCTGCCAACGGATCGTCTCTGGAACGAGACCTCACCGCTGGAAGGGTTCTTGAGCTGCCTTCACGACGGATCGGAAACGGGAGGACGAAGGCACCTTCGCATCCACCCCACCCAACCGGAGCGGAGCTTACCCGAGGTATCCCACCGAGGCCAAGGTAGCAACCGCCCAAGATGAGTGCCCATATCGGTGGCTACTGTTTCAGGAAGTGTGGTCCGTAGCTCGGCTCGATGACCAACCGTCACATCGGAAGACGCAGCGCCAGCACGAAGCGTTCGCTAAAGGCCGAAAGAACGAACTAACGTTCGCAGTCGATTCACCGCCTCCAGGTGAGTCGCCTCGAACGGCGCTCATCACCCATCCGAAGCTCGAGCAGGTAGACCCCAGAGCCTACCGTGTTCCCGGCATCGTCGCGGCCGCTCCAGCGGAGCTCGTGGTTCCCTGCCTCGAGAGCGCCATCGACGAGGGTGGCAACTCTCCGCCCCGCGGGATCGAACACGCGCAGCTGCACGCGGTCGTCACGGGGTATGCCGAACCGGATCGTCGACTCGACCGAGGCAGGATTCGGCGTTGGTGGCGCGAGCATGAGCTCCGCCACCAAGGCGTGCGGATCCACCGCACTGGTGTCTCCCGTCCGAATCATGAGTTCCGTCACCGTCGAGTAGATGCGGGCATCGTCGAACGAGTAGAAGGCGTAATAGTAATCGGTCTCGGGAATGAGGTTGCCGTCGTCCCAGGGCACGACGCTGTGGTCGATGTTTCGGAGATAGGCGACCCGCACTCCCGCCGCGACCTCCTGTCCCTCCAGATAGTTGAACCCGTTGTTCGGGACGAACGAGATCGGGTTCAGCGAGCGGAGGATCATCGTTCCGGAGAAGTCGAAGACTCGGTCCTCGTCCCACGTAAAGGACAGGAGATTGCCGGTGACCTGCGTCACCTGCACGTTCGAGACCGCGTCCGGGCCGGCGGTATCGAGCCCAACGAGACTCGCGATCTGGGGGCCTTGTGGCACGTTGCTGCCCGTCACCCGCGCCGTCCACTGCCCCGGCTGGGGAATGTTCACGGTGACGTGCTCGATGTTGTTCACCGTGTCCACGCCACGAACGGCGTCCTGGCTCGGGAACTCCGGATCCAGCACCCACGGGTCGTACGTCGTCATGGAGGGGCTGATCAGCACCAGGTCGAGGTCGTTGATCAAAGCGGGGTCCGCATTCGGAACGGCGGGCGGATCGTCCCACGCGAGCACCACACTCAGCTGCTGGGTGCCGGCGGCCACCCAGAACGTGTGTTCGAAGACGTCATCCTGCGCCACCACGTCTGTGATCGGGTTGTCTCCGAGGAGACTCTTCGCCGCCTTCTCGAGGTCCACGCGACCATGACCGAACGCATAGTCCGGCCCCGGATTGCCGAGATCGGTCGCCGTCGCGGCGAGGATGGCCTTGAAGAACGATGGCTCCGGGTCCGTTCCGACGAAGGTCGAGTCCCATGCCTGGGCGAGGAGGGCGATGGCTCCCGACACGACCGGAGCGGCCATCGAGGTACCGCACCACCCGGTCCCGCCATAGACGTCGACCGGAAGCGTCGACTTGATGTACCCCTCGCCCCCGTCTTCACAGCCCGGTGCGACGACGTCCGGCTTGAGACGTCCGTCGTCCGTCGGCCCCCAGGAGGAGAAGTCGGTCATCGTGTCGTTGTCGGAGTTGGTCGCGCCCACGATGAGGAGGTTCTTCGCGGCCTTGGGCGGGTTGAGGCACCCGTATCCGCCTTCTACGAGAGGGCAATCGCCATCGTCGCGCTCGTTCCCCGCGGAGTAGACGATCGGAACTCTCCTGCCGGCGGAACCGACGACCAGAGAATCCAGGTCCGGCACGATGAAGTCGTAGTCACCGTAGATCTCGCAGTTCTGGCTGCTGACGGTGAAGCCCCACGAGTTGTGGTGAACGTCGATGTCCCAGTCCGCGATCGCGTCCCGGTAGTCCTGGAGGACATCGCCGTTGTAGTCCCACGTGATGAACGAGACGTCCGGAGCAATGCCGCGCCACTGGAGCGACGAACCACCCTGGGTCTCGCTGTTGAGACCGGTGCCGCCCAGCGTCCCGGCCACATGCGTCGCATGGGACGCCGGCGTCGTACCGTCGATCGTGGTGACTCGACCGGCGAAGTCGGGGTGTGCGGACAACGGTCCGCCGTCCATGAGACCGACACGCACGCCGAACCCGGTCAGGTTGTAGGGCGGAGACTGCACCTCGTCCGCACCGACACGAGCGCGCGTGCCGTCGTTGTCCGGGCCGGGGGCAGGAAGGTCTTCGGAGATCCAGAGGACCTCCTCGAGCGCCGCGATGTCGAGAACGTCCTCCGGATAGGCCCGCACGAGCCACCCAGCCCCACCGGCGAGTGCTCGGATCGGCTCGGCACCTACGTTTTCGAGAGCGGCCCTGAGCGCTTCGCCCGTCACGTCGCTGAATGGGCGGACCCGGAACCGGGCGTGACCGTCCGGCTCGAACGCCCAATCCCCAACCCTTCCTTCCGCGATCCGACTCGGAACTTTGTCCAAGACCTCGAGACGCCCGACCCATCGTAGGGCCGAACGGGCGTCGGTCTGATTCCAGACGCGCGCGTCGAGCCGCGCGATCCACGTGTTGTCCGGGACATATTGTAGAAGGCGGATCCCGTTCCCCTCGAGCGCGACTCGGTCCGCTCCGACCGCCGGGTCGAGCTGGACCAAGAAGTGGAGGCCCCGGTCCGCTACGGGGGCTTGGGTTTCCTCCAGGACGGCCACGGAAGGACTAGGAACGAACGTTCTGGACCGAAGTCGAACCGAGGAGTCCGCGGCGGAGACCAGAGCCGGAATCAGGATCGAGAGCGACGCTAGGACGATCCATCGAGCCTTCATTCACTTCTCCTACAAAGAGATAGGGGAATCGGTCGGGTTTCGGGGACACCATCCGTGGGAATCTGAGCAGGCTTGGCCCCACATGAAAACCAAGTATACCACAGGGAAGACGGTTTCGCGTGTCCGCCACCCTGAGGCCAGATATAGGTCGTCGCAACAATCATTTAGATGCACCCGACCGACAAAATCCGCGCTATGGAGCAAACTGAAAGGGCCACGCTTCTTGGCGTGACCCCTTTCGGTGTCCGGTAGCTGGGGGCGATTCCCCCCAACCAGCGGTTCTAGCGAGGACCGATCATCTTGGACGGGTCGACCCAGGCGTCGAAGTCCTTGGGGTCGACCAGGCCGAGCTCGACGGCGGCCTCCTTCAGTGTCATCCCCTTCTTGTGAGCGGTCTTTGCGATCTTGGCCGCGTTCTCGTACCCGATGTGGGTGTTGAGCGCGGTGACCAGCATGAGCGAGTTCTGGAGATGCTGGGAGATCTTCGCGTCATCCGGCTCGATGCCGACAGCACAGTGATCGGCGAACGACTTGCAGGAGTCGCCCAGGAGCCCGATCGACTCGAGCAGGTTGTGGATCATCACCGGCTTGAAGACGTTGAGCTCGAAGTTGCCCTGCGATCCCGCGAAGCCGATCGCTGCGTCATTCCCGAACACTTGGCAGCACACCATGGTCATCGACTCGGACTGCGTCGGGTTGACCTTGCCGGGCATGATCGAGCTTCCCGGCTCGTTTTCCGGAATGCAGAGCTCTCCGATCCCGCAGCGAGGTCCGCTCGCGAGCCAGCGGACGTCGTTCGCGATCTTCATGCACGCAACAGCCAGCACCTTGAGGGCTCCCGACGCCTCGACGATCGCATCGTGGGCCGCGAGGGCCGCGAACTTGTTCTTCGCCGTGACGAACGGAAGGCCGGTGAAGTCCGCAATATGCTTGGCCGAGACCTTCGCATACTGAGGATGGGTATTCAGCCCGGTGCCGACGGCGGTCCCGCCGAGTGCGAGCTCGTAGAGATGGGGCAGCGTGTTCCGGATCGCCTTCATGGCCGCGTCGAGCTGCGCAACCCAGCCGCTGATCTCCTGACCGAGCGTGAGCGGGGTCGCGTCCTGGAGGTGGGTCCGTCCACACTTCACGACTTTCTTGTACTTCTTCGCCTTCCCGTCCAGGACGTCGCGCAGGTGCTGGACCCGGGGCAGAAGGTGATGATTGATCTGCTCCGCCGCCGCGATGTGCATCGCGGTCGGGAAGGTGTCGTTCGAGGACTGGCTCTTGTTGACGTCGTCGTTCGGGTGGATCGGATCCTTGGAGCCGAGGACGCCACCGGCGAGCTCGATCGCCCGGTTCGCGATCACCTCGTTCGTGTTCATGTTCGTCTGCGTGCCGGAACCGGTCTGGAAGATGACGAGCGGGAACTGATCGTCGAGCTTCCCCGCGATCACCTCCTTCGCCGCCTTCTCGATGAGGCCGAGCTTCTTCTTCGGGAGGAGACCGAGCTCTCCGTTCGCCCTGGCCGCGGCGAGCTTGAGTACGCCGAGGGCACGGATCATTTCACGGGAGAAATGGATCTGACCGACCTCGAAGTTCTGGAGCGAGCGTTGTGTCTGCGCTCCCCAATAGCGGTCGGCGGGCACCTTCACTTCGCCCATGGTGTCGTATTCGATCCGGTAGTCGCTCACGGTCAATCCCTCCTGCTCGGAACGTCCTTCCAGTTCTGTTCGACATCGCACGGACGCCACCACCCGTGGGGTGCAGCCTGCACTCCACGAGAAAGGGCCGACCGTACTGCCTCAGCCGGCCGAGTCTGGCCCCCGGGATGGAGGCGAACAAGCGGAATCCGGAGAGGCACGGGATCCACGTACCCCCTGTGGTCGCGACGACAACGAGCTTGGATTCTCATCCCGGTCCCGCGTACACTTTGGACCGAAGCGACGACACCCCGTCGTCGCGCGGACCGATCATCCCAGAGGAGGGACACCATGGCCGATGTGAGAACGCTTTCCCGCGTGGTGTCTGAGGGAACCGGGGTCCGTCACTGCTGAGGCGTTTCGCGCCTTCCTTGCCCCACTCGCCCAGACCTAGCTGACGCGCCCGCGACGTCGTCCGCTCGGTGCTCCGTATCTCTTGGGAGGCCGGGTTCGGGATGGTGTATCCCGTTCTGGCGTCGTCGCACCCCAGCCCCACGCACCGCATCGACCAACACGAATCAACGTGTGCGTCGGCCTCGGTGCCCGCGCGCACCCATGAATTGGAATCGCCACCAGCTGGGTACGACCAGAAAGGCAATGCCAACAATGCAGTCAGAGCTTTCTCGTCCAGAGCTATCTCGTTTGGGCTGGGATCCCGCATGGGAGACCGCCCTGGTCGCGCTCGGAGATCCGAGCCTCACCCCCGCTCGAGTCGTTCGTGAGGAACGCGAGCGGTATTGGTTCCTCGACGCCCTCGGAGAAGGGATCGCCGAGTGTTCGGGCCGACTCCGCCACGAAGCGGCGGAGGGAGCCCTGCTTCCTGCGGTCGGTGACTGGGTCGCCCTCTCCCGACATACCGATGGTCCGTCCGTCGTACGGCACGTACTACCTCGGAGAACAGCCTTCGTGCGCAAAGTGCCGGGGATGACGACGGAAGAGCAGATCGTTGCCGCAAACGTGGACACGGTCTTCCTCGTCTCGGGTCTCGATGGGGACTTCAACCCCCGGCGGATCGAACGCTACCTCACCGCAGCGTGGGAAAGCGGCGCGTCACCGGTCATCGTGTTGAACAAGGCAGACCTCGCGGACGACCTCGAGGCACGCGTCGAGGAGACGAACGCCGTCGGCATGGGAGTCCCCGTGATTCCCGTCTCTGCACTCGCGTCACGAGAAGACGGATCTACCAGCGCCTCACCAGCCTCGGGCGAAGCCCTTCCTCAGGCGAGGGAGGCATTGGCACCGTGGCTGACTCTGGGTCGCACCGTTGCGCTGCTCGGGTCGTCGGGCGTTGGAAAGAGCACGCTCGCCAATGCACTTGCGGGCGAAGTTCTCCAGGAGACAGGAGCGGTGAGGGAGGGTGACTCTCGCGGACGACACACCACGACGCGACGTCAGTTGCTCGCACTCTCCTCCGGAGCGCTCTTGATCGATACACCGGGGATGCGGGAGCTGCAGCTGTGGGGCGAGGAGGCCACGCTGGACCAGACCTTCCCCGAGATCCTCGCGTTCGCGGCCGAGTGTCGCTTCCGCGACTGCACCCACGAGTCGGAACCAGGATGCGCGATCCAGAACGCGCTGGAAACTGGGCGACTCGAAGCGTCTCGGTTCGCCGCGTGGAAGAAGCTGCAACGAGAGCTAGCGCACTTGGAGCGTCGTCGAGACGTCCGGGCGCTGCTCGAGGAAAGGGCGAAGTGGAAGCAGCGCTCGAAGGTTGGAAGGATCAATATGAGACTGAAGCAAGGTCCGGGCCGCTAGGCTCACCTCGCTTTTCAGACCGGTGCGAGCGGTTCCGCGGGCTCTTCTGGAAGGTCGATCGAGATGGCGTCTCCAGGACGAACCAACCCGTCCTGGAGCACGATACCCATCACGCCGGCTTTGCGGATGAGCGCACCCTCATCGTCTCGATCGAGCACACTCTTCATCAGGCCGGACTGGATCCTATCGAGCTGGTGACAGGGGTTACGGAGTCCGGTGAGTTCGACGATCGCGCTGGCACCGATGCGTAGGCGTGTCCCTCGTGGAAGGTCGAGCAACGGCACGGCTCGCGTCGTGATGTTTTCGCCCATGTCGCCGGGAGCGAGGTCGAAACCTCTCTCCCGGAGTTCGTCGTGGAGTTCTGCGTGGATCAGATGGACTTGGCGCAGGTTGGGCTGGTTCGGATCTCGCGCCACACGCGATAGGTGCTGCACCCTGTCGCCGAAGTGTGCGTCGCCTTCGACGCCGGCTCCTGTCACGAGCCGGATCTCGGACACCGAAGGCTTGGTCATCCGGTGCTCCGAGTCCTTGCAGACGGCGAGTACTTCCCCCACCACCGAATCGTCCACCTGCACCACGACTCCCTTCCCTACCTAGAGGCATTCGCCGTCAGCCCCACTGTCAGGCCTTCGTCTTCGTCCCCGCACCCGTGTCTCCGTCCCCGTCCGGCTGGTTCGAACCGACGGACTTCGGGGACAACGCTCCAACCTGGTCATTCGCTTCTGGCGTCACCTTCCCGAGATAACCCGGGAGTTCGACTCCTGCCATCGCGGCGAGGTCCTGGAGCGGCGGCAGCGACCGGATGAACCCGGAGAGGAAGTTGGCCGTCGACGTGGATCCGTTCTGCGAAGTACCGCTGTCCCAAACCGTGATCTTGTCGATCTTGAGTCCGGAGATGGCTTCGACCTGGCGGCCGACGATCTCTTCGAGCTTCTCGATCATGAGCATCGTGGCAGCGGACTTCGCGTCACCGTCGCAGCTCTCGATGAGGCGACGATAGCCTTCTGCCTTCGCCTCGAGCACCTGCTGGACACCGCGCGCTTCCGCCTCATAGCGGGCGAGGACTGCGTCGGCTTCACCACGGGCGATGAGCCGCTTCCGCTCGGCCTCGGCCGACGCCTCGATCTCGATCTCGGTCTTCTCGGTTTCCTTGCGGACGATCTCTTCGGCCCGGAGCCGCTCCTGCTCGAGACGGTACTGAGTCTTCTGGATCTCGATCTCGGCGCTTCGACGTGCCACCTCGGAGGCCCGGTGCGCCTCGGCCTGCTTCTCGGCCAGTCGGGCGTTCGTATCGGCGATCTTCGCCTTCGCCTCGTTCTCGCCGTGGATCGCTTCGGCTTCCCGCTGCTGCACGAACACGCGCTGGTCCGCTTCCGCCGTCTTCTTGCCCTTGTGAGCTTCGGCGCTGTTCGTCGCCACCTGGATGTCGCGATCTCGGTGCGCTTCGGCTTCACCGATCGATGCGACGGTCTCCTGCTGCTGCACGAACACGCGCTGGTCCGCTTCCGCCTGCTTCGTTCCCTTCACCGCCTGCGCTTCGTTCTCGGCGACGCGGATCGTCCGTTCGCGGTTGGCCTCAGCCTGACCGATCGCTCCTAGCTTGTCCTGCTCCGCGACATCGACCATCGCCTTGTTGATCGCCTCGGACGCCGCCTTCTTTCCGATGCTGTCGATATAGTTCGACTCGTCTGTGATGTCCGTTATGTTCACGTTGATCAGGTTGAGCCCGATCTTGTTGAGCTCCGGCTCGACGTTCTTCCGAATGGCGGTGAGGAACGACTCGCGATCCTGGTTGATCTGCTCGATCGTGAGCGACGCGACTGTGAGTCGGAGCTGTCCGAAGATGATCTCTCGCGCCATGTCTTCGATCTGGGCTGGCTGGAGACCGAGAAGACGCTCTGCCGCGTTGTACATGATCTTGTCGTCGGTACTGACTCCCACGGTGAACGTGCTCGGAACGTGGATCCGGATGTTCTGGAGGGAGAGTGCATTCTTTAGAGGGATTCCGATGGTCATCGGGATGAGGGAGAGGAACTTGTAGTCCTGGATGAGGGGCCAGACCATGGCGCCACCACCGTGGATACAGCGCGCGGACTGTTCCTTTCCGACCTTTCCGAAGATGACCAAGATCGCGTCCGACGGACACCTCTTGTAGCGAGACGCGAGCACCATTGCGGTGAACCCGAAGAGGAAGACCGCGGCAACGATGACTACGACCCACAGATCCATACCTGCACCCCCTTCCGGGCGGAACGACTCCAAGATTCTCTCGAGCATGAGCTACTCCAGACCGGTCACGACGAACACGTTTCCGTCGACGACCTTCGTGACTCGCACCCTTTCGCCGGTCGTGAAGGAGCTTGGCCCCTCCGCCCTCGCGTCGAAAGTCCGGAGCCTCCCCCCAACCACCACTTGGATCTTCCCTATCTCCCTCTCCGGAATGGTGAGATAGACCGTCGCTTCCTCGCCCACGGCTCCTTCGAGACGGACGTTTCCACTCGACTGGAGGCGTCGGAAGAAGCGATACAGCTGCGAGCTCGTCCAGAGCGCCAAGAACCCCGCGGCGGCGCCCCCCAAGATCGCGATCGTCGGCCCAGCGCCAGAGGTCTTCAGAAGGGCCAATCCGACGAGACCGAACATCATGAAGAAGGCCGTGATCCCTTGGATGGAGATGGCAGAGGTGCCGCCGTCTCCATCCCCGTCTAGGTCCGCGTCTCCATCGAAGTCCCCATCTCCGTCGCCCACACCGAGCATGAAGAGAACCATGCGAAGGACGAAGAGGGCACCACCGATGAGCGCGCAGAGGGAGAAGACGAGTTCCAAGCGGTTCATCCCACTGAAGCCGAGGAAATCCATAGAACGACCTCCTGTCGCCATTACCCGGGCGTGGCTCCGGAATTCACGCCGGGCAGAGTGTGCTACTCCCAGCCGCGCGTAGCAACCCAAGCGAAACGGCTGCGTTCCAGTGGCATCCACGAGGGTCGGGATCTGCTGGAGGGCCGGCCACCCCAACGCGTCGAGGTCGGATCGCGCCGACCCAGGCGCCTTGGTCAGGCAACGTTGGGAAGTGTCATCGGTCCCGGAAAGAACGGAGACCGAAACTCGAGAGGGAAAGGAGAGTGGTTCGTGTCCGATCTGGCTTCCAGGGAGTGTATCCCCTGTCGTGGCGGCGTCCCGAAGCTCGAGGGAGCCGACCTGGCTAGGCTCTACGACGAACTCGGTGGAACACAAAGCGGGTGGGCCGTGGTAGACGACCATCATCTCGAGCGGGAGTTTCGCTTCCCAGACTTCAAGACGGCCCTGGAGTTCACCAATCAGTTGGGGGCTCTGGCAGAGGAACAGGCCCACCATCCTGACATCCATCTCGCCTGGGGATCGGTCACGGTCCAAATCTGGACTCACAAGATCGACGGCCTGGTGGAGGCAGACTTCATCTACGCGGCCAAGGCGAGTCAGCTCCCTCGATAGACGGCGCGCCAGGTCGCTCGCTTTGAAACTCGACGACCTGGGCGACACCGCGCTCGAGAATCGACACTAGCAGACGGTCCCGAGCCCCCCTATGCTCTCGTCACATCCACCAGTCCATGTCACCCGTTGCTTGCCTAGGTGCAGCCTGTCATCTGCTTCCCAAAGGAGCGAACCGTCGTGGCCGCAACGCACTTTCCCGCTCGCGACTCCAACGCCAAGGGCCTGGGCAACCGTCCCCACCCGACGTTCGTTGTCGGAATCGGCGCCTCGGCTGGCGGCATCGAGCCCTTGGAAACGTTCTTCTCTGGAATGCCGGACGATTCCGGAGCCGCGTTCGTCATCGTTCAGCACCTCGCAGCCCATTTCGACAGCCTGATGGACGAGATCCTGGCCAGACGTACCGGGATGGCGATCCGCAAGGTGGAAGACGTCCTCCCGATCGAGGCCAACACGATCTACCTCCTTGCCCAAGGCAAGAACATCCTGATCCAAGACGGCATGCTGCGGGCGATCGACCCGCCAACCGATTCCTTCCCGATCTACCCGATCGACCGGTTCTTCCAAAGCCTCGCCCGTGAATGGGGAGCGAAATCGATCGCGATCGTCCTGTCCGGAACCGGAACGGACGGAAACCGTGGAATCGAAGCTGTCCATCAGGATGGGGGCACGATCCTCGTGCAAGACCCGAAGAGCGCGCAGTTCGATGGCATGCCGATCCAGGCGATCTCGACCAACTGTGTCGACCTCGTCCTTCCGCCGGACCGTCTCGCCAGCACCGTATACCAACTCGTGACCGGGGGGTCCATCCAGATCCTCGAAGGCACGGCGGTGGAACTCCCGGACGACTTCCTCGATCGCTGCATCGAGCTTCTCGCCCTCGATCGGGAAGAGCTGGACCTGGCGCAGTACAGACCCGCCACGCTGTCGCGCCGACTGTTCCGCCGGATGAGAGTGACCGGGCAGAACGATCCGGCGGGGTATCTCGAGCTGCTGAACGCCTCGGAGGAGGAACGTCAGGCCGTCCGGCAGGACATGATGATCGCGGTGACTGCCTTCTTCCGCGACCCTCACTACTGGGTACGCCTCCGGGAGACCGCGATCCAGCCGCTCCTCGAAGAGAAGCCCACGGACGAGGAGATCCGGGTTTGGACCACGGCTTGCGCAACGGGTGAAGAGGCGTACTCGATCGTGATCTCGCTGCTCGAAGAGAGCGAGAAGCTGGGCCGCACGATCCGACTCAAGGTGTTCGCTTCCGACGTCGATGCGACGAGCCTCGCGATCGCGTCCAAGGGCCTCTTCAGCGCAAAGGCGGCGGAGGCGATTCCCACGGAGTACCTAGAGAAGTACTTCGTGCAGGAGGGTGATTCCTACCGCATCCGTCGATCCGTCCGCGATCAGATCATCTTCTTCGAGCACAACTTGGCGGCCGACCCGCCGCTCACGAGAATGAACCTGGTCACGTGCCGCAACATTCTCATCTACCTCAAACCGGTCGTGCAGAAGAAGGCACTATCCGGGCTCCACGCCGCGCTCCAGAAGGGGGGAGTGCTCTTCCTCGGACCCTCGGAGAGCTTGGGTGACCTTCGCTCCGAGTTCGACACTCTCGATTCATCGGGACGGATCTTCAAGAAGCGACGGGACGTCAAGCTCGGGGACTACTTCAAGCTTTCTGTCCGCGGTTCCCATGCGGTCGCACCACCTCTACCTTCACGGGGACGAGATGCCGACGCCCAGGTCATGCGTGAGCTGATCGACCTGATCCTTCCGAACTTCGGACACGCGGCACTTCTCACCGACGAGCTGGGACACGTGCTCTCCATTCACGGCGACGGCTCCCGCTTCTTGCGGTTCCCATCGGGTGATCTCGATACACACGTGACGCGCCTCGTGCGCGAAGAGTTCAGCATTCCGCTCAAGGTCGCATTGAGACGAAGCAGCACGACGCCGGAGACCGTGGACCTCCCTCCGATCCGGATCTCGGATGGGGAACAGTCCAAAGACGAAGCCGTTCGCGTATCCGTACGGCACCGACAGGACAGAAAGGGCGTCCAACGCTTCCTGGTCCTCTTCCGAGTCGATGGGGCAAGCCGCGCAAGCGCTCCAGCTCTCAAGGTTCCCGCATCGGTCGAGGACCACATGACCGAGCTGGAAGAGGAGCTGAAGGAGACCCGGGTGCTCCTCACCTCGGCTGTCGAGGAGCTGTCTGCGTCGAATGAAGAGCAACAGACGACGAACGAAGAGCTGCTTGCTGCGAACGAGGAGTTGCAGAGCACGAACGAGGAACTCCAGTCCGTGAACGAGGAGCTCCACACGGTCAACGCGGAGTATCAGAAGAAGATCCAGGAACTCAGCGCCCTCACCCACGATCTGGACTCACTACTGGAGAGTTCGCGCATCGGAACGATCTTCTTGGACGACGACCTCTGCGTCCGCAAATTCACCGACTCCGCCACCGATATCGTGGCCCTGCGCCCGAGTGACGTCGGCCGCCCGATCCGCCAACTCTCGAACGAACTCGCGTCCTTCGACCTCTTCGGCCATCTCACCACGACACGACAGGACCGCATTCCCAGGCAGAACGAGGTCCAAACCCTGGACGGAAGGTGGTTCCTCATGCGGTCCCACCCCTACGACGTGTCCGGTTTCGGAGAGAACGGGATCGTCCTCACATTCATCGACATCACTCGTATGAAGGAGAGCGAAGACGCGCTGCGGGACAGCGAGGAGCGCTTCGGGCTCGTCATCGAAGGGTCCCAGGACGGAATCTGGGACTGGAATCCCATCTCGGACTCGGCCTTCGTCTCCAAGCGGTGGCTGGAGATTCACGGACTCGATCCCGCAGGAAACGCGGTCAGCCGGGAAGACTGGGCGAGCTGTATCCACCCCGACGATCGAGGGATCATGGAGCAGCGCCTGGCCGCACATCTCGAAAGCGACGCGACCTACGACCACGAGTATCGGGTTCTCCACTCAGATGGGTCCACTCGGTGGGTCCGGAACCGAGGCAAGTGCATTCGGGACGAGACGGGCCGGGCGACCAGAGTCTGCGGGACGACCACAGACATCAGCGTGATCAAGGCAGGTGAAGCGCAGCTCCGCTCCGCGTACGAAAGCGTCACGAAGTCCAATCAAGAACTCGACGACCTGACCTACATCGCATCCCACGACTTGAAAGAGCCCCTACGAGGTATCAACAGCCTGTCGCAGATCCTCATAGAGGATCACGGAGCAAACCTCAACGAGGACGGTCTCGGCCGCCTCGAGCGCTTGCAGGTTCTCACGACACGACTCGAAGGGCTGATCGACGGTCTCCTCCACTACTCCAAGCTCGGCCGCGTCGAAGCGAACACGGAAGAGGTCCCATTGTCGAGGCTGGTCGGA
Organism: Candidatus Eiseniibacteriota bacterium; assembly: GCA_020633975.1. Taxonomy (GTDB): domain Bacteria; phylum Eisenbacteria; class RBG-16-71-46; order CAIMUX01; family CAIMUX01; genus JACKCR01. Next base: position 314,587 of record JACKCR010000007.1, read on the forward strand.
GAGATCTCAGATACGATCCGGCTCTCGTCGGAAAACGCAAAGGTGACGGTGAAACCGTTGCCGGACATCGTGTGCGACAGTGTCCGGGTGGGAGAAGTGTTCCGCAACCTGATCTCGAACGGTCTGAAGTACAACGAGAGCGAGGCTCCGGAGGTCGAGGTCGGCATCGTCGACTCGAACGAGGAGTTGCCGCCAGGGAGCCCCGGCATCCGACCGGGAACCTCCGTTTTCTACGTTCGCGACAACGGCATCGGAATCGACGCGCGTCACGCGGAGGCCATTTTCCAGATGTTCCGGAGGCTCCACCCGAGAGATGCATACGGCGGCGGAACCGGTGCTGGCCTTTCGATCGCAAAGCGGATCGTCGAACTTCACGGAGGAACGATCTGGCTCTACTCGAAGCCGGCCGCTGGCAGTACCTTCTTCTTCACCCTAGAGTAGGAGGAAGTTAGTGCGCACCGGAGCTTTCAACCTCGTCATGGTCGACGACAACGACGTCGACGCAGAAGTCGTGGAGCGGTCGATCCGCGCCAGCGCTTGGGACATCGACTTCAGGCGGTTCGCAACCTGCGAGGAGGCCGAAGCCTACCTCGCCAGCGCCGTCCGGACACACACCAGGGTCGACCTCGTCTTGATCGATCTGAGCCTACCCACTTGCGACGGCCGGACACTCCTCTCCGCGATCAAGTCCCATCCGTCGACGCGGGGAATCGCCGCAGTCATCATGACGAGTTCCGCGCGGGAATCCGACATCGCGGATTGCTACGCCCGCGGGGCGAACGGCTACGTGACGAAGCCGGTCGCGACCGCGGACTTCCGGAGCAACATCGAGACAGTGCTGAAGTACTGGGTTTCCCTCGCACCGAGAATCGGGACCGGACCGCAGGGTACCGACCCGCCTCGCTAGTCGACCCGAATCAGCTTTCGCACGGAAGTCGACGTTGGGAGCACGAGTCGGGCGAAGTACGTCCCGGCCGGAACCAGCCGGCCTGCCCCGTCCCTTCCATCCCAGTGGGCGACCACTTCCCCTTCGCCCCGGCCCTCGAAGAGTGGGCTTCGCACACTCCGCCCCGCGGCGTCGTAGATGTCGATGCGCGCCCTTCCGGGCAACTCCATCGAGAAGGAGACCACCGTCTCACTGCGGAACGGGTTGGGAGACGAGTTCCAGTGAAACCCGTTGGCATGGATCCCGTCCTCGACATCGCTCGACGGGGTTGGCAGTGTGAGCACCCACCCGACCGTCGCGGTGGCGGTCCGTCCGACCCCGACTACCGTGAGTCCGTCGGCCGAGATGCCGAGCGGGAGAGCGAGCGTGACGCCTTGCGTATCGATTCCCTGGTCCGCCGCGTAGGTATTGAGATTCACCAGGCCGAGATCATCGGTGTAGATGAATCCCTGACCGAAAGTGGCCGGGCCTGGGAAGGGGCGATCGAAACCGACGATCACTTCTCCGCCGAAACTCAACGCCGTCGCGGCGCCCCTCCAAGCGGGGTCCAGATGGCCGAGCGACTCCGCTCCGTCCAGACCGTTCCACCGCCAAGGCTGCCAACCGTTGGCACTCACTCCCGACCCGACGGCCCAGTATCCGTCGCCCGAAACGTCCGCGACTTCGCCGAGGCGGACCGTCTCGGCGGGGTCGTTCCAGATGAGCACCTGCGTTCCGTGGATCCAGATCGCGCCCTGCCGGAAGCCGGTGTCGCTGTCCTGCCAGCCGCCGATGAACGAACCGTCTCCGTTCGCGGCGTTCGCACGGGAGCTACGTCCCGCGACCGTGGAGCCGAGATCCTCGAGTCCGGTCGACTCACGCCATTTCACCGCATGGGCACCGCCGGCATCGATCCAACCCAGACCAACGACGGTCTCGCCATCCCCGGAGATCCCGTATCCAGAGCTGATCTCTGAACCGGACTGGCCGCCGATGCCGCCGAGGTGGGTCCACTCGCCATCCGCGATGACGAAGTAGGAGATCTCGTTCGCGCCGCTCACGGAGTTGAGGGCCGTTCCGACGAGGATCGTGCCGTCGTCCGAGATCGACGGGGTCCCCCCAGCGCCGCCGCCCGGAATCGTTCCACCGATCCCGACCATGCCGCCGTCCGCCGTCCAGTAGAAGTACTGTGAGGTGTCGTATCCCGCGACCACACTTCCGTCGGCGCTCGCAGCATAAGGAGTGATGCCTGATCCTAGGTTGACCAGACCGACGTCCGCCTGCGCGGCACCCAACGAGCCAGTCAGAAAGAGCAGAGTGGCAGCAGCCGAGATCTTGGACTTCATGGAGTCACCGTCCTTCCGCGACCTTACGCCGTACGCGAGCCCCGCCAACGAAGGCGGCCCATCCAGTTCTCGGAGGGGAGCCTTCGCACGACGGTTGTAGCTCCGGGAGAGGTCGGCAGTCCAGTCCCATGTCTCCATGGAACGTCCCGCCTCGAAGAGCAACTCGGGGACACAAAAAGACGGGGCCGCGTACGATCGCGTGCCCCGTCTCGCTTCCTATCGGCCTGAATCGACTGCGCGTCCGGCTTGAGCCGTACGCGTCGATCCAGACGTCTCAGCTCCGAACGAGCTTCTTGTACTGGATCCGGTGCGGTTGATCCGCGTCGACTCCGAGGCGTTGTTTCCGGTTCTTCTCGTAGTCCTGGTAGTTGCCCTCGAACCAGTAGACCTGGCTGTCGCCCTCGAAGGCGAGGATGTGGGTCGCGAGCCGGTCGAGGAACCAGCGATCGTGGCTGATCACGACCGCACACCCCGAGAAGCTCTCGAGCGCGTCCTCCAACGCGCGAAGCGTGTCGACGTCGAGATCGTTCGTAGGTTCGTCGAGCATGAGCAGGTTTCCGCCGGACTTGAGCAGCTTGGCGAGGTGGACGCGGTTCCGTTCGCCTCCGGAGAGCATCCCGACCCGCTTCTGCTGATCCGATCCCTTGAAACCGAAGCTGCCGACGTAGCTCCGAGAGTTGATCTCACGCTTGCCTACGTCGATCACGTCGCGTCCTTCGGAGATCTCCTCCCATACTGTCGCGTCGGCATCGAGTGCATCGCGAACCTGATCCACGTAGGAGATCTGGACGGTTTCGCCGATCACGAGCTCCCCGGCGTCGGGCGTTTCCTGCCCCATGATCATCCGGAAGAGCGTGGTCTTTCCCGCACCGTTGGGGCCGATGACTCCGACGATTCCACCCTTCGGCAGCTGGAAGTTCAGATCCTCGACGAGAAGCTTGTCGTCGAAGCCCTTCTTCACGTGCTTGGCCTCGACGACGAGGTCGCCGAGACGCGGCGCCGGCGGGAGGACGATCTCCGCCGTCTCCTGACGCTTCTCCGCTTCCTGGCTCAGCAGCTGCTCGTACTGCGTGATACGCGCCTTACCCTTGGCGTGCCGTGCCTTGGGAGACATCCGGATCCACTCGAGCTCGCGCTTCAGCGTCCGCTGCCGCTTGGACTCGGACTTCTCTTCCTGACGGAGACGCTCCTCTTTCTGCTCGAGCCAGGAGGAGTAGTTGCCTTCCCATGGAATCCCGTGCCCGCGATCGAGCTCGAGGATCCAGCCGGCAACGTTGTCGAGGAAGTAGCGGTCGTGCGTCACCGCGACGATCGTCCCGGGGAAGTCCGCGAGGTGCCGCTCGAGCCACGCAACGGACTCGGCGTCGAGATGGTTCGTGGGCTCGTCGAGGATGAGCATGTCCGGCTGCGAGAGGAGGATCCTGCAGAGAGCGACACGACGACGTTCACCACCCGAGAGATTCGTCACCGGCCAATCCGCGGGAGGACAGCGCAGAGCGTCCATCGCGATCTCGATCTTGCGGTCGATCTCCCAACCGTCCGCGTGCTCGATGATCTCTTGGACCGCACCCTGCTTCTCGAGGAGCTTGTCCATCTCCTCGGGCTCCATCGGCTCGGCGAACTTGGCGCTGATCTCCTCGAACTCCTTGAGCGCATCGCGGATCTCGGCCAGCCCCTCCTCGATGTTCTCGCGCACCGTCTTGTCCGGGTCGAGCTCGGGCTCCTGTGCGAGGTAGCCGATCTTGATCCCGTCCGCCGGACGCGCCTCACCGACGAAGTCGGGGTCGACACCCGCCATGATCTTGAGGAGCGACGACTTTCCCGCGCCGTTGAGGCCGAGCACTCCGATCTTGGCGCCGTAGTAGAAGGAGAGCCAGATGTCCCGCAGGACCACCTTGTCCGGCGGATGCACCTTGCCCAAACCCTGCATCGTATAGATGAACTGCTGCGCCACGGATCCTCCTTGTGCATGGGACGACGTCGCCGGTCGGCGAGATCAGCCTGGCAGTGTAGGGATTCGAGCCGTGGATTGCTAGATCGGACCGTATCCACTGGTTCCGTCCAGACCCACGAGCCGTGGGTCTGGACCTACGAACATACGATTGCCGTAGCGGCGGTGAGTTGCCCGTACCGGCTACTTCGCAGCCTGGAACAGATGCACGTCGCGCTGCGGGAACGGAATCTTGACACCCTGCGCGTCGAACCTCTCCTTGATGCTCTGCGTCACGTCGAAGTAGACGTCCCAGTAGTCTGCCGCATTGCACCAGGGGCGAACGACGAAGTTGACGGAGGAGTCGCCGAGTTCCGAGACCGCAACCGACGGAGCCGGCTCGGCCAGAACCTTGGGATGGTCGCGGAGGATTCCGAGCAAGATGTCCTTGGCCTTGGACATCTCGTCGCCGTAACTGATTCCCGCCGTGAGATCCACGCGCCGGACGCCGTATCCGTTCACGTTGTTGATGATCCCACCCGTGAGCGTCGCGTTCGGAATGATCACCTTCTGATTGTCGAGCGTCGCCAAGGTCGTCACGAAGAGGCCGACTTCCTTGACGAAACCGAGGTGGCCATTCGATTCGATGAGGTCTCCCACCTGAATCGGACGGAAGATGAGGATCATGACCCCGGCCGCGAAGTTGGATAGTGAGCCCTGGAGCGCCAAACCGACCGCGAATCCGGCGGCGCCGAGGACGGCCACGAACGACGTCGTCTGGACGCCGAACTTGGAGAGCGCGGCAATCACGGCGAACGCGAGGATCGCGATCTTCGTCATGTTGACGAGGAAGCCCCGGAGCGACGGATCGGCATTCGCCTTCCGCAATCCCCTCTCTACCACGCCACCGACGATGTTGGAGCCGATCCGCCCGATGACGAGAATGACCACGGCTCCAATCACTTGCAGTCCATACTGCGCTACGAACGGGACGACGCTCGCCCAAATCCTCTCTAGGGTGTCGGGTTCCATCGATCTCTCCTCCTCTCACAACACGGTGGCCCCGCCACCGTGTATCCTCACCATCCGGAATGCCCGTACCGATCGGGCGCAGACACCTTCCCACGTGGGTCGCCCGAAGTGGGCGGTTTTTGTGAGCTCTTCAGTCTGAGCTCTTCAGAGGAGACCGAGGCCTGGCCGTTCGAGTCACATGTGTGGAGACAGCGCCATGAACGCGTCCCCACGATCGATCGTCATCATCCTCGGGGCCGCGCTTCTCGCGTCGCTCGTTGCATGGGGGCTCGTCGGCCTCGAACGCGGTTCCGACCCAGCCAAGGCGAGACCGGACGGCGCAGGATCCTCCAGCGGTTCGGCCAGCTCCATCCCCGCCCGTGTCGTGTCCCTCTCGCCTGGGATCACGGAGGTGATCGAAGAGATCGGCCGGAGCGAGCAACTCGTCGGGATCTCGGACTTCTGTGCGCCCGTCGCCGGCCGAACCGACCTGCCGCGCCTCGGGACGGCGTTGACTCCGAACTACGAGGCCATCCTCTCCGCAGCGCCCGATCTCATCCTGACGCAGGCAGCCCACGACACTCCGCTGGACGAACTCCGCCAACTCGCTCCCGTCGTCTCCTTGCAGTGGCACACGAGCCGCGACTTGGTCGAGAGCATCCACGAAGTCGGAAGACTGCTGAACGAGGAGCCGCGCGGCTCGGAGCTCGCACGCAAGGTGGAGTCGGTCCTCTTCGGCCCCCAGCCGGACGACACGTCTCCCACGGTCCTGTTCGTCCTCGAACACTCGCCCGGTCAGCTCTCGGAAGCTTGGTACGTGAAGGACGACACGATCCACGGCGACGCTCTCCGTGCGGCGGGGGCACGCAACGTGATACCACCCGGCGAAACGGGAGCGCCCCGCCTCTCCCTCGAACGCGTGGTCGTCTTGGATCCCGATGCGATCCTGATCCTCTCCACCCAGGACTCTGCCGATCCCGGCTACGCCGAGTCTCTCCTCCAGGACTGGCGCGCCCTTTCGACGATGCGCGCAGTTCGCGAAGAAAAGCTCGCCGTCGTCACCGGAGACCGGCTCTACGTGACAGGACCGCGGGTGGTTGAACTCGTCGACGCAATTCGCGCTGCCCTCGTCCGCATCGGAACTCTGAACGAGGAGCCGAAGCGATGACGGGAACGGTGGACCAGAACCCGACTCCCGGCCGCGCCCGTTCGGGGACCGACGCGGCGGTGTTGTCGAACGTCCACGTCGTGGCGGGCGGACACGAGATCCTCCGGGGCGTCGACCTGTCACTCGAGCGAGGAGACCTCGCGGTGCTCGTGGGGCCAAACGGCGCCGGCAAGTCGACGGTGCTCCGCACTCTGGTGGGACGGATCCGGCCCACACAGGGGCGCGCGACGATCGGAGGACGTGATGTCTCGGAGATGAGCGGCGTCGAGCGAGCCGGCAAGGTCTCGTGGCTCCCGCAGATCGCCGACGTACGGGAGCCGATCCGCGTACTCGACCTGGTCGCGGCGGGACGCTTCCGGTTCCGGGAGAGCCAGGTCAGATCGGAGACGGCGGCACGAACGGCTTTGGAAACGTTCGGGATCGGCGAACTCGCGGAGCGCCGCTGGTACGGGCTTTCGGGCGGCGAGCGCCAGCGGATCGCACTGGCCACGCTCTGGACCCAGGAGGCACCGCTTCTCCTCCTGGACGAACCGGCGAACCACCTCGACCCTGCACACCAGATCGACACGTACCGCTGGATCGGCGAGGTCGTCCGTGGCGGGGGCGCCGAACACGGCATCCTCTGCGTCACCCACGATGTCGACCTCATCGGGTGGCTCGCACCGAGCGGCTCCTCGGTGCGCATCGTGGGCATCTCGGACGGACGGATCCGCTTCCAACTGCCGTGGGAGAGCGACGACATCGTCGCGGCGCTGAGCGAACTCTTCGCGGTCGACTTCGAGCCGGTGGACGTCGGCGGCGTACGGCGTCTTCTCGTCTCGGGTGCCGGCACTAGCCACGACGGCGCTCGAAGCACCGGCAGCAGACGCGCCGGCGCTCGAAGTGACGACACGCGAAACGACGGCAACCGAAGCTCCCAAACTCGAGGCTCCGAGGTTCGACCATGAGGCGAGCTCTCTGGATCTTCCTGGCCCTCGTCCTTCTCGTAGCCTGTCCATGGATCGGATCCCGACCACCCGGGGAAGCCGGCGACTTCATCCTCTGGCAACTCCGTGTTCCCCGTACCCTGATGGCGGCTCTGGTCGGCGCGACCTTGTCACTCGTCGGTGCGGTGTACCAAACCGTGCTCGGAAACCCGCTCGCAGCTCCCAGCACGGTCGGGACGACGGCAGGCGCGGCACTCGGCGCGTTGGTCGCCATCGTCTTTGGACTCAGTGCGTCCGTAGGCGGACTCCCGATCGTCGCGGTCGCCGCGTTCGTAGGAGCACTCGCCGTGACGTTCCTCCTCACCGCGCTCGCGGCGAACGACCGGGCGCGCGTCGACGACGTCCTACTCATGGGCGTCGCCATCGCACTCGCCGCGGGTGCGATCTCGGCCGGGCTCCAGTTCACGTCCGATCAGATCGGGCTCGCCAAGGCGGTCCGGTGGACACTCGGCCACCTCCCTCAGGTCGGGTATCGAGGGGTTCTCCTCATCGCCCCATTCACCATCGTGAGTGCGGGGCTCCTCCTTTCACAGACACGCGCGCTCGAAGCGCTCGTGGGAGGGGAGGACTTGGCCCACGCGCAGGGCGTGAACGTGACTCGGGTGCGGACTCTCACACTCGGAGCCGGCGCGCTTGGGGTCTCGGCCGTGGTCGCCTGGTGCGGCCCGATCGCGTTCGTCGGGCTACTCGTGCCGCACCTGACTCGCAAGCTCTTCGGGACCAGCCGGCGCGTGCTACTCCCCGCCTCGCTCATTCTGGGCGCCGTCTTCCTCGCACTGTGCGACACACTGAGCCGAACGCTCGTTCCCGGACGAGAGATCCCCGTCGGCGTGTTCACGGCGGCTCTCGGTGCCCCCACGCTGATTTGGTTGGTTACACGACGGACCTGAACCTCGGCCCGAACTGCCATAGACCATGTCGGAAGTCGTCCACTGGGACGGACCGTCCGTGCTACACTTCCCGCGCACGCTTCCCCCTCTCGTGCACCGTTCAAGGCGGCCCAACCTGCGGGTCGCCGTGCCCCAGCCAACGAGTTCCGGGACCGTCGACCGTCCCGAATGAATCGATGGATCCAATGCCGCGTCGTCCGCGCGGTGGCAGAGGAGGCTCACGATGCTTCGCCTTCCCCGAACGAACACCTCCCCTCGCACGAACTCGTCCACCGAGATGGAGCCCGCGACAACAGCGACGACGTCTACATCGGCCAGATCGCGGTGCGCGAGAATCGAACGGGGCGCAGTTGTCGGCACGCTCAGGCTCGATGTGCTGGGGCTCGTGACGCCCGTACTCGGCGCGTTCGCGCTCGGTTTGCTCGGACTCGGCTTGCTCGGACTCGTGACGCCCTCGGCCCACGCAGCGAACCCTGCCTCTTCCGTTGGGCTCGGGCACGGAACCGTCGGTTCCTATCAGGGCGAAGGCGGATGCGGCGACCTGATGATGAACGGCGACGGAACGTACGAGAACGGGTACACGTGGCAGTACGGCGGCGTCGTGCCGCCGTACTTCGGCGCCTTCGCCGAGTGCTACCCAGCCGTCGCTCCAGTCTGTGCTGTCGTACTCGACCTGACCCAGACGGGAACCCAGTTCGGCCACTTGATGGACGTGTATGTCTGGGACGACGACAACGAAAGCCCAGGTGCGGTTTCGTGCGTGATCACGAACGTCGACCCGGGTCCGGTCGCGTTCTGGCCGTCTCTCAGCCGCCATGTGATCGAGGTCCCCAACTGCGGCGCGGGCTCGAGGGTCTGGGTTGGGTATTGGGGTACGTGGGTCGACGAAATCAACGGTTGGTGGATCGGCGCGGACCTGGACGGATACGGCGGGTGCCCGAGGTCGAACATCGCGCCGGGAATCGGTTACCCGACCGGTTGGCAGAACGTGTCCGTGGTATGGGGACCGACGCAATCGATCGGAATCGGTGCCATGTTCGGGGACGGTTCGATCCAAGGGGCCTGTTGCTACCCCGACGGAAGCTGTCTCGTGCTGAGCTTCACGGAGTGTGACGGTTCGTTCATCGGGACAGACACCACGTGCGACCCAAATCCGTGCCCGCAGGCTGGGATTTGCTGTCTTCCCGATGGAAGCTGCATCCTCGAGTACGACGACGTCTGCGACAGCATGGCCGGCCAGTGGTTCGAAGGAGACTCCTGCGCGCCGAATCCGTGCCCGGAGCCCGAACCCGGCGCCTGCTGCTACCCGGGCGGGTACTGCGCCCTCGTCACCGTGTTCGGATGCGAGGGAGGCGTGTATCAGGGCGACGGGACGGCTTGTGAACCGAATCCCTGCGTAGAGGGCACGTTCGGGGCGTGCTGCTACACCGACAGCGGCTGTGTGTTGCGAGCGGAAGAAGACTGTACGGGCGACTACCTGGGCGACGGCACGTCCTGCGATCCGAACCCGTGTCCACCCCTCGTTCAGGGCGCGTGCTGCTTCCGTGATGGCACATGCCAACAGCTCGCCGAGTTCGAGTGTGTGATCGAAAGCGGACAGTTCTTCACGGACGAGGTCTGCGACCCGAATCCATGCGTGCAACCGGTCGCAGGCGCATGCTGCCTGGACGACGGAAGCTGCGTCTCCTCCGATCAGACCAGTTGCGCCGTGGCCGAAGGGACGTTCCAGGGCGAAGGCACCGCATGCGAGCCCAACCCCTGCCCCACTCCGGTTCCAGGAGCATGCTGCCTAGCGCTCGGAACTTGCGAGTTCTCTGACGACGTCACGTGTGGAGCACTGGGCGGCGTCTTCCAGGGTGCAGAGTCCAGCTGCGAGCCCAACCCGTGTCCAGAGCCTTGCGTGCCGTTCGCGTTGAATGGACGGGCGAGCGCAACGGCTCCACCGCCGTCGTCGGATCCGTTCGGATCGAACGCGTCGAGGGATGGAGATGGTCCCAACCGAGGGGGAACGTTGGTGCTCCACGCCGAGTCCGTCCTCGTACTCTCCGAGGATCCCGGCGCGGCGACCTGCAATCTCGGCACGGTTCCCCAGTGCGACGACGTCGTCGCGAGAGCGGATGTCGAGACGCCGATCGTGATCCACGCCCTTGCCATGTTCCCGGAAGCGGCTTCACCACGGCTGGTCGGCATCGCGTTCGGAGTCGACTTCCCCGTCTGCGTCGAACTGCTGGACTGGCAGACTTGTGCCGACTTCGAGATCGCCGAGGGCTCTTGGCCAGCGCCAGGTTCGGGAACGGCTCTCGCGTGGTCATCGGCGCAAACCGACCTCGTCGTGCCCGTCTATGCATTCGAAGTCCAGGGCTTCTCAGCGGAACCGGGCGAGTTCGGCCTCATCCCGCACCCGACGCAGGGAGCTCTCTTCGCGGACGACTCCGTGCCTTCGATCCTCGACGACATCGCGGGACTCGGCAGCTTCGGCTTCTTCCGCGACGGCGTGACCCCGTGTCCGACCGCCCAGACGCCAACCGGCGCGTGTTGCTTCAGCGACGGAATCTGCGAGGTTCTGACGTTCGCGAGCTGCGAGGAAGCGGGAGGCGTGTTCATCGGCGTCGACGTACCGTGTCACCCGACCCCATGTCCGGATGGAGTTTCCGGGGCATGTTGCTTCCCGTCGACCGGCCAGTGCCTCCAACTGAACGCGTATGGCTGCGCTGCTGGAGGCGGAACCTACCTCGGGGACGGATCGGAGTGTGAACCCAACCCGTGCCCGGAGAACACATCGGGTGCGTGTTGCTTCGGTGATGGTTCCTGTCACGTGGTTCCTCGTCTCGATTGTGTCGATGCCGACGGTCTCTACGTCGGGGACGGCACGCCATGTGATCCGGATCCGTGTCCACCCGCAGGCGCATGCTGCCTCGACAGCGGTACCTGCGCATTCATCTTCCAGTCCTACTGCACGAGCTTGGGTGGCGAGTTCCAGGGCGATGGCGTGGACTGCGAACCGGGACTCTGCCCCCTTCCGGGTGCATGCTGCTTCCCGATTGGGCTCTGCACTATCGACGTTCCGTCGTCGTGCGAGGACGCAGGCGGCACCTTCCAGGGTCCGGAAACGACCTGCGAGCCGAATCCGTGTCCGCAACCGGCAGATGGTGCATGTTGCTTCCCCAACGGTTCGTGCCAGTTCGTCAACATGTTCGAGTGCGACGCTCTCGGAGGCACGTACTTCGGTGACGGAATCGCGTGCGACACGAACCCGTGTCCGCAGCCGCCGGACGGCGCCTGCTGCTTCATCGACGGCACCTGCCTCTTCGTCGACGCGTTCGAGTGCGACGACCTGGACGGCAACTACCTGGGCAACGACATTCCGTGTGACCCGAACCCGTGTCCACAGCCAGAGATCGGAGCGTGCTGCCTGCCCGATGGAGGATGCGAGGTACTCGCCGACTACGAGTGCGAGGATGTCGACGGCGCCTTCCTGGGCGACGGCAGCGTATGTGACGGCGCACTCTGTGGCCTCCCGTGCACCCCGCCGCTCACGCCTCCGTACTCGCCGGAACAGGGAACGCGGGGTCCCAATGCGAACGGCGCACTGGTCCTGCACTCGGATCCGGGCGTGGAGTACACCTTCGACCAGGATTCGTACTGCGGCGCGACGACCCTGCTCACGTGCGGGGACGCACAGGTCTCCACCGATCGCAACTTCGAGTCGGTCGTGATGCACGTCTTCGCGGCCTTCCCTAGGGTCGCCTCCCCGCGAGTCGCTGGAGTCACGTTCGGTGTGTCCTACGCCGAGTGCTTCGTGCTCCAAGGATGGGGATCGTGTGGCGATTTCGAGCTCGCCAATGCGGATTGGCCGGCGGCCGGCGAGGGAACCGCGGTGACCTGGGGTAGCGCACAGTCGGGCGAGACGGTCGAGGTCTACTGGTTCGCCGGGTATGTCTACTCCTTCGACTCGACGACGTTCGACCTGATCCCCCACCCGACGCAGGGTGCGTTCTTCGCGGATGACGACGTTCCGCCGAACCTCGACCCGATCGCCGCCCTCGGCCGCTTCGGGTTCGGCGAGTCCGGCCTGCTTCCGTGTCCGTACGACGGATCGCCCGGAGCGTGCTGCCTCGCTGATGGATCGTGCGAGGTGTTGTTCCCAGAGGACTGCAATGCGAGCGGCGGGTCCTACCAAGGCGACGGAACGGTGTGCGATCCGAATCCGTGCTCGGGTGGGGTCGGCTCCGGCGCATGCTGCCTCCAGGACGGCAGCTGCCTCGTGCTGATATGGGACGATTGCGTGGCGTTCGGCGGCGATTATCAGGGTGACGACACCATCTGCGATCCGAACCCATGTCCACAACCGGTGGGCGCATGCTGCCACGAGTTCACGTGCACGATCCTGACGGAGATCGATTGCGAGGCCAGCGACGGGTTCTACGTGGGAGACGGGACGGACTGCGATCCGAATCCGTGCTACCCGGTGCCGACGATCGAGTCGTCCTGGGGCAGGGTCAAGGAGACGTTCCGGGAGCTACTCCGTCGCAAGTAGGCGTTTGCGTTCGCGGCCGGCTCGACGGTTCGAGTCGGCCGCCGCCAAGCCGAGCTTGCGTCTGACAACCCCGAGGTTGGCAACCCGCCGAGAATGACACAGATACTGATATGTCGGACGCAATGGGGCATGACGAACAGAACCTCACGCAGCGCAAATGTAGGGGAATCCCCCCGATTCGGCTCGATCGAGCCGATCAGCGTCGACCGGGAAACATCCGGCCCTGCGGAACAACGGTTTCCCTAGCCAAGGTGAAGATGAGACACTAGACTTCTCAACCACTTGAAGACGGAGAGGAAGGATGCGATGAGTGGGCGCGACCTTCCAGGCAGAACTCTGGCTTCGAGTGGCTCGGGCCGGCCAGTCTGGCCCGCACGTTCGGGGTACGGGGCTCGTACTCCGCACGCCTAGAGGGGGTGCCCGACGGGGTCACCCCCTCTTTCTTGGGTTCGAAACGGTCCCGCAGAGGTGTCCAGCATGGTGAAGTCTCGAACGGCCGTACTCGCTACGCTCGCCGCCGCCCAGCTACTCGTACTTCCGGCTATCGGCGTTGCGCAAACGTCCGGAAGCGAGACATCGATGACACCTGCGTTGACCAAGATGTCTTCCGAAGTGTTCCTCGCGGGCCTCGCACCGACTCTGGGAAACGAGCCCGCCTCACGCCTCGAGATGAAGTTCGAAGTGACGTTCATGAAGATCGACGTCGCGCAGCTCGAAGCACGAGTGGCTCCCACCGTTTCCGCACTCATCGAACCACTCGTGCGCAACGGGCAGCGGGATGACGCGGCGAAGGCTCAGATCGCCGGATGGCTGATGGATCCCTCGGCACCGATACTCCTCACCATGGAGTACCTGAGGGATGCGGACTACGGCAGGTTCCAGAAGGGTCTTCGGATCAGCATGGAGCAAGCTGCAGCGTCCGGAGCGATCACCGAAGACGAGGCCGAGAAGCTCACCGCGCAGCTGACGGAAGAAAGCGCTCCACTCGAAGAGTCGGGCGTCGCCAAAGGCGGCATCCTCGCGCACTACATCTCGGACGACACGGTGCGAACTATCTACCTCGAGCCCGATGGGACGATCCTCTTGGACCGGTCACGCGACGACGCCATTCTCGGACGAGCTCTCCGCGCGTCCTGGTTCGGCGAGAAGTCACGCTTCCGGGACAAGCTGCTCCGCTCTCTCTTCGAGTAAATCGAAACCGTTCCGCGTTGCATCGCGTCATTCGAGTGATCGTTCGGCGACTCGGCACCGCTCCATCCCTTTCGGGGCGAGGGGGCGCGTGGCCGGTGCCTGAGCCCCTCCCCGCCGGAGCGGCTCATCCCTCGAGTCGGAGAGCAGGCTTCCGAAGAAGCTCTTCGCCGAGAGAAACCGTGGCAATCAGCTCCGCGATCCTCGCGGACGCGTGTCCATCGCCGTACGGATTCTCCAAGCCGATCAGCCCTTCGCGGAACGATGGAGTCAGGGCGCGGTCGATCGCGGACCGAATCGCCTCGGTCTCCGCCGGCACATCGATCACGTTTGCCGCGCGCTCCCGCCCCTTCTGTCGGTCTCCAATGTTGACGGCCGGAAGCCGAAGTGAGGGAGTCTCCATGAGTCCGCTGCTCGAGTTGCCGACGTGGAGATCGACGAGACGGAGCAAACTCCAGTAAGGAATCGGCTCGAGGTTCACGTGGACATGCACGTTCCGTCCGTCCGTCCCACGCCCCGACACGCCGCGCCGCGACTGCTCGAATGCGCGCGTCCGTTCGATGATGATGCGGCTACCCGCATCTGCGTTGGGAAAGCAGAACACGAGCGGCCGATCGACTTCGGACAGGGCTGCGAAGAGTTCGTCCACCCCGGTCGTCGTGTCCCTCTGCAACGTCACCGGGTGGTACCCCACGACGATCGTTCCGGGCTCGACGACGTGTCCCAAGCGCTCCTCGAGTGGCCCCTTCTCCAGGAGGTCGGACCGAACGAGATGATCGAGCGACGGGGCACCGACTCGATGGACTCGCCACGGCTCCTCTCCCATGGCGATCACCCGTCGGCGCGCCAACTCCGTCGGCGTCAGGTGGAGATGGCTCATCATGGTGAGCGCGTTTCGCACCGCATGATCGATCGCGCCCTCACTCGCCTCTCCCCCCTCGATGTGGACGAGCGGGATCCGAAGGGCGAGTGCGACGGAGGCAGGAGCCAGCATCTCGTACCGATCGGCGATGACCAGCACGAGGTCCGGCCGCTCCCGACCGAGGATGTCGGCAAGGCTCTGCGTGGCGACTCCGATCGACTTGGCCATCCCGACATCCGAATCCGAGCTGAGCAAGCTCTCCACCCGGTAGTCGACCCGGAATCCATCGCCTTCGATGGCATCCACAGTCGTCCCGAACTCCGGCGAGAGGTGCGGACCGATCGCGATGAGGAGGACTTCGAGATCCTCCCGAGACTCCATCTCGCGCAACGGCCAGTAGAGGTGGCTGTAGTCCGCACGCGACGACGTGATCACGGCAACGCGACGCTTCGCGCGACGCGAGGAAGCGCGAGAAGGAAGCGATCCGTGAGGGGACGATGGCTGACGGGTCGACAAGAAGCGGTCCTCCAGATGAGCTTGGCGCGTGGTGCTCGAACGACGGCTCGAATCCCGACATTCTAACCTGACCCGCGGCTCACGGTTCGCTAGACTCCCAGCCATGTTCGAGGAGTGGGCCAGCCTCTACGACTCGGTGTACGCCGCCAAGGGCAAGGACTACGCAGCCGAGGCCGAGTACCTCCAGCGTTGGATGGCGCCGACGCCGTCGGTTCACGTGAGTGCCCAGACTACGTCAGATCGCGCTCGAGGCGAGCTCCCGACGGCCCGAAGAGCTCTCGGCGATGTCACCGTGGGCCAGCGCGAGCGCGGATGGGGACACACCCACCTCATCCCGGGTGTCGCAGAACCCGATCTTCCCGCGTTGCTCGACGTCGCTTGCGGAACGGGAGAACACCTCGCCCAACTCAGCAGAGAGTTCCAGCTCTTCGGGGTCGACTCGAGCCCGGAGATGCTCTCGGTCGCGCGTCACAAGCTCCCGGGTGCGAGTCTCTTTCTCTCGGACATGACGAGCTTCGAGCTCGGCCGCACCTTTAGCGTGGTCACTTGCCTCTTCTCCTCGATCGGGTACCTCCGGAGCGTATCGATGCTCGAACGAGCCGTGGAGAGGATGTCGTCCCACCTCGCCGAAGACGGCGTCTTGCTGATCGAGCCGCCTATCCCACCAGAACGCCTCGATCCTCCCGAGACGATCAGCCTCAGGTTCCGGCACGGAAGCGCCCAGTGGGAGCGCGAAGCCAGCGCACGGACCGAAGGCGAGCTCCTCCACATCCGCTTCACCTACCGCGTCGTGGGAGACGAGCCCTCTTCCGCCGACGTCGCGCCCACCGAAATCGTGGACAACCAGACGATCCGTCTCTTCTCCGGACACCAGATCGCCACCGCTATGGAGAGGGCCGGCCTAGAGGTCGAACACGATTCGCGCGGACCGACCGGCCTCGGCCTGTGGATTGGCCGTAAGCCCTGAGCGCATGGATGGTGGGTGCCGGATCGGCGCCGCGAAGGATCTCAGGACGCTGAGTCGCCTCCCGCCAGGATCTCCACCTTCGAGCCGTCCTTGAGACCAGCCTGGCCGGCAACGACCAAGGTGTCTCCTGGCGCAAAGCCCTCCGCCGGCTCCACCCAGTCTCGATCCGCCAGAATCGGGGCGACGAGGATGCGAGTGGCCTTCCCTCCGGCTGCCGTGAACGCGTAGGCCCGATCTTCGTCGTAGACGAGGGCCCGCTTCGGGAGGAGAACGACGTCCTCGTGGACCGAGGTGACGATGTCGACGTCGACGAACATTCCGGGGAGCAGCCCCGGCTGCTCACCGACCGCCACTGTGACCTTCACCGTCCCGCTCTTCGGATCCACGATCGGGGCGACACGGTCCACCTTCGCCTGGAACTCCCTGTCCCCGGCGGCTTCGGCGGAGACACGTGCCGTTTGGCCGGGACGTATCCCTGCGACCTGCCCTTCCGGGACGTAGACGCGCGCCACCAGCGACTCGAAGTCGACGATCTCGAAGAGCTGTTGCCCCAATCCGATCTGATCGCCGATCTTCACGAACCGCTGTGTGATCGTCCCGCCGATCGGAGCACGCACTTCGGTGTACCCCAGCTCTCTCCGCGCGTCGTCCAGAGTGATCCGAGCCCGGTCGTACTCGTGCTGCGCGTCGTTCAGCGCCCGCTCCGCAGCGAGATTCTGCTCGAACAAGCGCTTCTGTCGGTCGAGCTCCCGTTCCGCTTGGTCGTAGCTCACTTGGGCCTTGGCCAAGTTGCTCCGTTGCTCGTCATTCTCGAGGCGGAGAAGCACCTTCCCCTTCTGGACGACGTCGCCCTCCTCGACGAAGAGCTGACGCACCTGCCGGGCGGCCTCGGCGATCACGATCACCTGGGCCTCAGCCTCGAGGTTCGTCGCAGACCGAACGACCGACTCGATCCGTCCCCGTCCGACGAGAGTCACTTCGATCGGAAGCGCTTCGTCCTCGGCAGCCTCCTCGCTCCCTTTCGACTTGGACTTTCGATCACGGGCTCGCTCCGACGTCTCGGCGCCGTTCCCCTTGTCTCCGGAGTTCGCGGCCGAAACCGTGCCCGTTTTCTCCGCCGACGACGAATCCGCAGCAGCGGTTTCGCTACCGTCACCCGAACCATCCCCGGAACGTCCACAGGCAGGAAGGCCGCCAAGCGCGATCGCGAGGAGGATCGAGACGACGGTTCGGGAAAGGAAAGTCCGACGATCAGGCAACGGAACAGATAGGGCTGGGGTGCCACGCAGGCTCACTTCGGGACCTCCTTGACCGAGCGTACTCGGATGACGTTCCTCGAAAGCACTGGAGGTCGAGGATAGCGTCTCCTACTCTGACCGGCCAGGGAGGGAAGACGGAATCGTGGATCCAACCTCGAGGATGGTTCTCGGATCGGTCGTCCCCGCATTCGGACTGATCGCGCTCTCCTTTGCCTTCTCCCGACGGTTCCGACCCGACCTGTCGACGATGCTCCGCATGACAGCGCAGCTGTTCATCCCCTGCCTCATCTTCAGCTCCGTCCTCCAAGCCGAGGTCGAAGCCGACAAGGTGCGCGACGCGGTCCTCGCCACCCTCACCCAGATCGGATGCGGCCTCACGGTCGGCGGGCTCGGCGTCTGGCTCCTCTCGAAGAGATTCGCCACCTGGCGCGACAAGCGGGAGCTGCTCCTCCCGATCGCGTTCGTGAACTCGGCGAACCTTCCGTTCCCGATCGTCGTGGCCAACTTCGGAACCGAGGGGCTGTCCTACGCCGTGGTCTGCTTCCTGGTCACGAACTTCATGGTGTTCACGGTGGGCACCACGCTCCTCCAGGGAGGACGGAAGTGGAAGAACGCGTTCAAGGAGCCGGTTCTCGCCGTGACCTTCTGCGCATTCGCCCTCCGGTTTGCGGGCGTCCATCTCCCGCCCGAAGTCTTGGGCATCCCCAAGCTCGCCGGGCAGGCCGCCGTCCCTCTCATGCTGGTGCTGTTCGGAGACGCCCTGGCGCGGACCCGGATGACCCGTCCGGCGGTGACGGCAGGGGCGGTTCTGCTGAGGTACGCCTCTGGAGCGCTCGCGCTCTGGTTGACGCTGACGCTACTCCGCCCGGAGGGAATGCTCCGCTCCGTCCTGACGCTCTACGCCTTGCTGCCGTCTGCGGTGGTCAATGTGGTCCTGACCCAACGTGCGGATCGGGATGCGGCAGCGGTGGCGAGCGCGATCCTGGGCACGACCGTGGTCGCCCTGTTCCTCATTCCGTGGATCTTGAGCATGGCGCACTGACGCCCGCAACCCTCAGTCCTGAGCCGGGGTGGTCTCTTCCTGGACGTGGCTCCGCATCGCCTCGATCAGCCCCTGCCAGGTGCGTGGGTCCATCATGTACAGCGTCACCATGTACAGGTCGACCTGCGGCTCCGTGTGCTTGGCCAGGAGCGCGTCGACACCCTGGGTGAGCTTCTCCGTCTCGAACTCCGGGAACTCGAACTCCTCGTCGATCAGACCGTCCTCGTGAGGGATCCCGACGGCGTCGAGGAAGGTCGCCATGAGGCCCTTCCGCTTCTCGAGGTGTAGGGCCAGGAGCAGCGACGAGACGAGCGACCGGTCCGGTCGGACCGCCTTCGCGAGGTACTTGATCCGGTCCGCCTGCGAGATCTTCCGGACGGCCTGGGGGCGGAACTTGAGCGCCTGGGCGATGTGGAGATTCGCTTCGTGCTGGACGGGATCTCCTTCCCAGTCATGCTCATACAGCGCGGTCGCTGCATCGAGCCGCGTCTCTGGATCGAGCCTGAGCCAGAGGCGCGTGGGGGTGAGTCCTGTCGTTCGAAGTGCGCTCCAGAGTTCCATGTTCCCTCTTCCTCCCAGTCACGTGCGGGGCGACCTGCCCCTTGGACGAAGTTGGAAGTCTACCACAGGTGGGGCCGGGTCTGCGCGGCACTGCAGACGCCCGGAGGAGCGGTTCGTCCGGAACCGCCGGACGGTCGATCCCTCTCCGCGTTTCGCGATCACACGGCGCGGAAGGCCCGCCGCTTCAGTCTTCGTCTACGGCCCCGGATACTTCGCCCAGGTTCACGCTGTCCTGGAGACGCTCCACCTCGTCCAGGATGCGCACGAAACGGCGCCCAAACGGAGTGAGCTGATAGTCGACTTCGATGGGCGGCTTCTCTCCTCGAACGGACCGACTCAATATCCCAAAGCGGATGAGCTTTCGGAACCGTTCGTTCATCACTTTGGCCGAGAGACCGGGGCACGCCCGCTGAATCGCACTCGGTCGGGTCGTCCCGGTCGAACAGAGCGAGAGGACTCGCATCGACCACTTGCAGCCGACGACGGACTCCACCATTTCCGCCACGTCGGGCCGGCCGACGGTCGTCCCGGTCGTCTCGTCTCCTCCCTCCGGCTTACGCAACGGGTAACCCCCTAACCAAAAGGTGCATTCCTGACAGCTCTCGGCGCTCCCCCTACCGTGATCCTCGTTCACCACAACACTGGCGAAAGGAGAACAGATGACCCAGGCCATCCCAGGATACACCTTTGGCGACGTCGCCAACGGGCCCATCACGTCGGCGGAGTTCGAGACGATGAAACAGAGCGTCCTCTTCGGAGAGGACGACATTCGGCTCCTCAGGTCGTCACTGCCACTCGTCGAACATCGGATCGAAGAGATTCTCGACGTTTGGTACGGATTCGTTGGCGCGAATCCGCACCTGCTGGCCTCGTTCACGGATCCACAGGGGAATCCGATCCCAGAGTACTTGGAGCGCGTACGCAAGCGGTTCGGAAGGTGGATCGTGGATACGGCGCGAGCGAACTACGATCAGGACTGGCTCCACTACCAACACGAGATCGGGCTCCGGCACCATCGCGAGAGGAAGAATGTGACGGACGGCGCAAACTCGACTCCGATCGTCCCCTTCCGAGACCTCTTCGCGCTGGTCTTCCCGATCACGGCGACGTTGAAGCCATTCCTCGCAGACTCCGACCGTAGTTCCGACGAGGTCGAGGGGATGTACTCGGCGTGGCTGAAGTCGTGCCTGCTGCAGGTGACTCTGTGGAGCCACCCGTATGTCAAGGACGGCGACTTCTAACCAACGCTTCCCGACTCCCCTGGACCTCCCGAGGCTCGGTCCGAAGGCCGATGCCCTCTCCTCACGGTGGAGAGGGCATCGTAGATTCATTCCCTGGACGCCTCTCCATGCTCCCGCAAGATCCGGGCGATCGTCTCGTCCTTCTCGTCCCAGAGGTCGCGCATCCACGCTTGGACCTCGTCTCGGTGTACGGGATCGTCCAAGTAGTTGCCTTCGAGGAAGCGAGGCGGCAGTTCGCGGAGCTTCACGTCGAGGGCCATCCAAGGAATTCGTCCACAGAGGAAGTCGCCGAAGTTCGTCGTCTCGGTCGGATAGACGATCGTGCAGTCGACGACGCCCGCGAGTCGATCGCCCATCGCACTGATCACGTACGCACTACCTCCGGCCCGAGGCTTGAGCAGATGCCGGTAAGGAGAGTCCTGTGCCTCGTGCTTCCGTCTGGTGAAGCGCGTGCCTTCCGAGAAGTTCACGACAGTCGTAGGCATGCGGCGGAACTTCTCACTGAGTTGGCGTGCGGTCTCGAGGTCCTTCCCCCGGTCCTCCGGATTCCGCTCCAGATGTTCCCTCGAGTAGCGCCGCATGAACGGGAAGTCGAGCGCCCAGAAGGCGACGCCAAAGAATGGAAGCCAGATGAGGCCGCGCTTTGCGAAGAACCGGAAGAACGGAACATGCTTCTGGAGACTCACGGCGATGAACAGCGGATCGATCCATGATCTGTGGTTGGAGCAGAGTAGGTACGACTTCTCCGGGTCCAGTCCTTCTGGGATCGAAGCGAACCGCTTCGTGCGGATGACGTGGTCCATGACAAACCGGTCGGAAGTGACCCAGCCCTGCGCGATCCGGACGAGGATCTTCGCGCACTCCCGCCGAACGGGACGAAACGGGAGCAAGAAGCGGATGAGTGCAAAGACGTAGAGGATCGCGAGCCAGAACGCACTGTGCGCGGCCATGAGCAAGGTCATCACGATGCCGGTGACGATGGAGGGCGGCACGTCAGGGCTTCCTACTGCGGGGCTGTCTTGTGGGCGTCCCGTGCGACGCTTCGCGGAACGCTTCGTGTCTCGCAACGAGACGGAGCGCCTTCGCCAACAGCGTCTTTCCCGGCTCCACTCGGGGCCACGGAGACGCACCCGAGGGATGCGGAAGCGGAATCAGGTCGAACTCGTGGCCGCACCTGGTGGCCTTCAGCTTCTGCCCGACGAGCTCCTCGAGTCGCGTGTACTCGGTGAACTGCTCGATCGCGAGCTTTCCCACCGGCAGAACGAGTCGAGGGCGCAGGAGTTCGATCTCCCGGTCGAGCCACCGGGCGCAGGTCGCGATCTCGTCTCGATCTGGTACGCGGTCGCCGCCTGCGGGTCGTTTCCCGGGAAAGCAGCGACAAACCGCCGCCATGTAGATCTGTTCGCGGAAGCCGGCTTCGTCCAGACCCGCTGCCTCTTCGAACCAACGGAAGAGCGTCTTCCCGGCCGTCCACGCAAAGGGACGCCCGAGTTTGGGTTCCTTGTCCCCCGGGGCCTGCCCCACCAGCATCACAGGGCTCATCACCGGCCCGCCGCTCACTGGGGGAGCGTGCATCTTGGGGCAGAGTCGACAGGCGTGAAGCTCCTTCACGTGTCGCACCAGCTGGACGGATGACGGTCGAGAGTTCGGCACCTGGGAAAGGTAGCAGAGGGTTCGTCCGAGGAAAATCGGTTGGAGAGCCACTCTCACCCGCCGCGGTTGCGCCAAATCCCTCAAGTAGACCGGGGAGAGCCGCCGATATTGGGCGGTGACCCCTGAGGTCGGGACGGGCACCCGTCAGACTGCCCGCTTGGTTCGAGATCCTTCACGGAGGACGGATGGCAGACGCCGCCAAGAAGCCGAGTGATCCCAGCTCCGCGGAGAACTGGGTCGATGAAATCGTAGCGCGCAACGAGGAGAGCAAGGCGCGCCAGAAGGCAGCCAATGCTCCGCGCAAGCAGCGAAGCTGGCTGCCCGTGCTCATCCCTCTCACCGCGGCGTGCGTCGCGCTTTCGATCTGGAACCCGGGCCGACGCGAGCCGGAACCACCGAAGCTCACGGTGACGGAACGGCAGGCCACCACGGCACTCGGGCTCGAGATCGCCATCGAGGCCGTAGAAGCGTACCGCGACTCGACGGGCAAGCTGCCAGCAAGTCTGGGCGACGCATTCCCCTTCCCGCTCAACGTCGAGTTCAAGCAACTCTCGAACGGCATCTACACCCTGTCGGCGGGCACCGGCAGCAAGCGTGTCACCTATCGATCGAACGGCCCCCGTCCCGGCATGGACGCAATCGTGGTTCCCGTCGCGGAGGAGCTCCTCAAATGACAGGTCGAAGAGGGAGCCGGCAGCCGCAGGATGGCTTCACGTTCATCGAGATGGCGTTCGTGGTCGTGATCATCGGGCTCATCGCGAACTTGGCATTCCCCTACATCCGGAACGTGCGCACGGGCGCCGACGCTTCGAGCGTCATGTCGGACCTCAATGCGATCCGGCTCGCCGGATTCGACCATATGGTCGAGACGGGTGAGTTCCCGCCAACTGGAGCGCTCGGCGTCGTCCCACCGGACATGATGGATCACCTTCCAACAGACTTCGACTTCGAGTATCAGGACGTCCGGTACATGTGGGTCGTAGCAGACGCGCAAGGACAGACCTTCGTTGGACCCATGGTCGTTGGCCAGCCGGACTTGATCTCTCGAGTGGCGCAGCTCTCCGCAACGGCAAAGGTCCAAGGGCCGTCGTTCTGTTGGTTCATCTATACGAACTGATCCTGGCCCTCTCCTTCACTCGATGGCATTCTCTTCCCTCCAACGGACGCAACTCGGTGAGGGAAGGTGACGGAGGCGGGTGACTCGATGGACGGACGGCCAGGACCAGACGCGCCCAGCTACGAACTCACGATCGACATCCGGGACGACGATGTCGACCAGCTCGGACACGTCAACAACGTGGTCTACCTGAGGTGGGTGCAGGAAGCGGCGATCGCACACTGGACGTCTGCCGCACGGCCAGAAGACCAGGCGGCCTTGGTCTGGGTCGTCTCTCGGCACGAGATCGACTACAAGCGACCGGTCATGCGAGACGATTCCGTGTTCGCCCGAACCTGGGTGGGCAAGGCACTCGAGCGGGACTTCGAGCGCTACACAGAGATCATCCGCAGAATCGATGGCAAGACCGTTGCCCGTGCCCGCACCTTGTGGTGCCCGCTCGATCGAGCCACGTTCCGGCCGACTGTCGTCGGGGATTCGGTGCGGAAACGGTTCTCCGTACCATCCACGGAGGAATGAAGATGGGCCGGAAGTTCATCCGGCCCGTCTTCCGCGGCCCCGAGGCCGACTAGTTCAACGACTACTCTACGACTACTTCACGACCACTGTACGACGCTGCACCTCGGATCCGAGTCGCGCACGCACGAAGAAGACACCCGAAGGCGCCAGGGCCTCAGATGGATCCCAGACGAACTCTGCGCGTCCTCCGACGAGCTCGGAGCTGCGTGTGAAGAGCTGCCGGCCTGCCGCATCGAACACCGCAAAGTCGCACGTCTCACCCGGAATCGCCGCATCGACATCTTGCGTCCACTCCACCGTGATCCGAAGCGGGCCCTGCGCCGGATTCGGGCGTACGTCGAGCCTGAGCGGCGAGACATGAGCCACGTCGGGCACTGCGGAAGCTGCGCAACGCGCGGTCGACGACTGATGGACTTCGTAGTTGTCGGTCGCACCCCCCTCGAACTCCGTCCACAGAATCCAGGTATCCGCATCCGGGGTTCCGCCCGTCGCGGGGACGATGGCCGTGTCGAAGATTCCAGCGATCGAAGGACGATAGCCGTTCTCGCCGTCAGGGAAGCTCACGATGTAGTCCTCTGTCGCACCACTCCAGACACCGCCGTCGAGTTCGGAGATGTGGATCTCGTTGGATCCGGCGGTATCGTCCGCCTCGTCCCATGCGACGATCGCCCCGCCACAGCGGGAGTAGAAGACGTCGGGGTTGCTCGTGCTCCGCGTGTGATCGTCGTCCCAGGAGACGGGAACCGTCGAGCTCTCGCCGCTCCACGTGTCCCCGTTGTCGGTCGACATGGTGACGTAGGTCTCGTAGTGGAAGGGGCTCGAGACGTCGAAGCTTCCGGCGTAGATCGCGAACAGCTCGTCCGTCCCACCGAGACCAGAGGCGGCATCCGTTCCCGTCATGAGATTCACCGGCTGCGAGATCTCGCGGTCGGCCGTCTCACTCGACCAGGTGTCGCCGCCATCATCCGAAATCCCGACCTGAAGAACGCGACCTCCTAGATCGGATGCCTCCTTCCAGACCACGATGAGCCGCCCGTCGCTTCCCAGCATGATCTTGGGTTCCGCCCCACCATTGCCGTCCGGGAAGCTGATGACGCGGTCCCCGGACGTGCCGCTCCAGGTCGCACCGCCATCCGTGGACCGTGAGTAGCAGATCTCTGCAGTCCCATCGATCGACTGGTGCCAGACGACGTGGATGGTCCCGCTGAGGTCGATGACGACGGATGGGACGAACGTGTCCACCGCGCTCGTCGGATCGCTGAGGGTCGCGTCGCCGGTTTCCGATGTGAACGAGACACCGAGGTCGTTGGAGATTCCGAAGTGGACCTCCCGGGTGCCGTCGAGGTCCTCACTCCAAACGACGATGACGCGTTCCTGAAGCGGGTCGACGGCGACGGCGGGTTCCTCGTAAGCGGCGTTTCCGTCCGGGAAACTGATCTCGCGGTCCGCGCCAGTGCTGGACCAAGTGAGCCCCGCATCGGTCGACCGCGCGAACAACACTTCGCGCGTGGTCGGACTGTCCTCCATCCAGAACGCATAGAGGTACTGCTCGTCCGTTATCACCTGGACACCGCGGGCGTACTCGTTGTCATCGAAGCTGATCTGATCGTCTTGGGCCGCACCGGACCATTCCGCGAAGCTCGGACTCGCCGTCGCGAGGCAGAGCGTGCCGAGGCAGAGCGTGACGGTGCCGAGAAGTGCTGCAGTCGTGGCAGAAGGCAAACCGACCGAGGACATGAATCACCTCCCAAGGAGTGGGGACGCACCGAAGCGTCCGTAAAGGGAGACACACGCCATGTGGCGTCGAGGGGAGCAGGAAGAATGTACCGCCCCGTCCCACTCCCACGCAAACCCCTCTCTGGTCGCGCGCAGCCGTCGCCTGTCGATGGTGGCTAGGTAGACATTGCCTACCGCACTCCAGAATGACGCGACCCGTGTGCTGCCCCCGGAAGCTCGGCCACGCTTCATCTGGGGGATCCGCCTGCTTGGGAAGTCCGGCTGCGGAGTTCAGGCGTGGTGCGCAGGTAGAGAACGCCTGTTCCGAGGGACGCCCCTCGCCGGAACCGCCGAACCTCTTAAAGACGTCAGAACAGGCTGCCGATAGGCACTTAAGACGGGAGAGGACCGGGACTTAGCTCGACGCCTTGGCCGCAACTCCGATCGCAACCGTCCGGAATCCGAGAGGCATGGCCGATCCGTCATGCCCCCACGCGAGCCACAGGAAGCTTGATTGGTAGGTCGAGGTTTCACAATGAATCGGTCCCGCTCGGGAGAGACGAAACGGCGCGTAGGGCCAGTCGTCTCTCGCTCTGTGCTATCCGCGTTCCTTCTCTCGCTCCTTCTCTCGCTCCTTCTCACCGTGAGTTCGAACGCTGCAGATCAGACGACGGAGCGTTGGACTCTGAACCAGTGCATCGAGTCCGCGCTCGAACACAATCGTCGACGCGCCGCGTCCGAATTCGCGGTCGCGATGGCGGAAGCTCAGCATCGGCAGGCGCTCTCCGGATACTGGCCTCAGATCCACCTCAAGGGAGGCATCCAGAGGCTGGACGAGTCGCCGAACTTCCTCTTTCCCGCGAGCAAGATCCCGATCGCGCTTCCGGGAGCCGTATCGGCTGGAGACGCCTCGGCGACGGCAGCCGGACTCCTCTCGTTGACCGATGCCCAAACGTCCCCGAATCCGTCGGGCGACGACACCGGCCTCTACGTTCCGGTTCCCGAGCAGAACGTCCAACTCACGGACCCCACGTCTTTCCTCGGTTCGATCGATCTCGTCTGGCTCCTCTGGGATGGAGGGATGCGCAAGGGATACCGCGAGCAGGCCAACGGGCAGGTCGACATGAGGCGGCATCAGGCTCGCCGGACCGATCTCGAGATCGTCGACTCCGTATACAGGTACTACTACGGCGCCATCCTAGCGGGCCAGATCCATGAGGTCGGAAGGATCACGCTGGAACGGATGGAGGCGACACTCGGTCTCACCGAGACGATGTACCGAGAAGGATCCGGAAGGGTCAACAAGACCGACTACCTCGACAACAAGATCATGGTCGAGTCGATCCGTTCCCTGGTGGCGTCCCTCGAGAAGAACGAGCGGATGGCGCAAGCGGCCCTTGCCAACGCCGCAGGGCTCTCCTGGCGGAACAGCCTCGAACCCGCTGACACGGAGATCCCGTTCGACCCGGTCGAGATGGACCTTCCGGAACTCGTGGACCTGGCGTACGCAAACAGTCCGGACTGGGGACAGCTCGAAGGCGGCATCCGCGCACTGGAGGGAGCGCTCCGCACTGCCAAGAGCGGCTTCTTCCCGAAGATCGCCGCCACCGGCGAAGTCCACAAGTGGTGGAACGACCTCGGCTCCGGCCTCGCGACCGATACGAACAAGGACGGCTGGATCGTCGGTCTGATGTTCGAGCTCCCGATCTTCGACGGCTTTCTCACCTACAACCAGGTCCGCGAAGCGAGTGCCCACCTCTCCAAGACCCGCGAGGAAGGCGAACTCCTCCGCGAGGGAATCGGTCTCTGGGTGAAGGACGCGCTCCTCTCTCTCGAGGCCGGTCAGCAGCAGTTCGACGCGACGCGGATCGCCATGGAGTCGGCCACGGAGAACCGAGACCTCAACACGCGCGCCTACCAGGCAGAGCTCGTCGAGACCGGTGATGTGATCCAGGCCCAGCTCGTCGAAGCTCTCATGCAGGTCCAGCACTTCAAGATCCGGTACGACCACATGATGCAGCGGTCCCGCCTCCACTTGGTGGTCGGGACTGCTGTGGCCGGAATGGAGACCCCGTAGATGCGGGTCGGCGAGCAGAGGAATCTAGGCAGGCGGGTACAAGATCGAGCTCTCGTCGCCAAGAAGCCGGTCGGGATCGATCGAACGCGCCACTTCGTCTCGCTCGTCACGCCCGTCTCGTTCGTCACGCTCGTCATCTTCGGCCTCGCCATCGTCCCGGTGTTCGGCCTCTCTTCCGCAGCGGCCCAGCTGTCCGAGGACGAGATCCATCCGTTCTACATGGCGTTCAGCTCCTCACTCTTTGCAACCGTCAACGAGAACGACGCAAGAGCATCCGTGCGGGTCCTGGCGAGCAGCAT
>JACKCR010000008.1 GCA_020633975.1 Candidatus Eiseniibacteriota bacterium
AGTACCAAGGGCATTCCCTGGCCATGCTGCGACGGATCGCTGCCGCTTTGGGCCAGCGCGTCGAAGTCCGGTTCGTACCTGAAGACGACCACTCTCTAGAGCACGCGTAGACGGGAGAACGCGACCAACACCACCGGCAATGTCCGCCCCACGAGTACAGCGCGCGACTTCGGGGTGTACGGTCACTTCGTAGCGACGCTCCCCTCCACGAACACGCCTCGACTGCCCCTTGCGAACCCTACCCCCACTCTATATACTCAGTATACACGACCTCACCGAAAGCACCTCCCCTCCCCACACCCATCGGGGGCTCCAATGTCCGTCCGTCACAGCATCCTCGCCCTGCTGGCAGAGGTCCCGACCCATGGCTACGGCCTCAAGACCGCGTTCGAGGAGAGCACGGCGGGGACGTGGCCACTCAACATGGGGCAGGTCTATACGACCCTCGCACGACTGGAGCGTGATGGACTTGTCCGGACGGCCGGGACGGGCGAGCCGGATCGACAGACTTGGGAGATCACGCCCGAGGGGAAGGAGGCGCTCGCCGCGTGGTTCGCCACGCCGGTCGATCTCGATCCGCCGTCGCGGGACGAGCTGGCGCTCAAGGTCCTCCTCGCCGTCGCCGCGGACATCGTCGATGTCGACGCGATCCTCCAGGCGCAGCGGACCGCCACGATGGAACGACTGCAGGGCTACACCGGCTACCTGCGCGATGCGGATCCGGAAGACGAACTGCCCTGGGTGCTCATCCTCGACTCGCTCATCCTGAAAGCGCAGGCCGAACTTGCCTGGATCGATCGCTGTGAGGAACGTCTCCGTGTCGCGAAGAGAACGCGGCCATGAGAGACGGGGACGAGTTTGTTGACGAAGAGGGCGCGGTCGTGAACGACGAGGGCGAGACGATGAGCGGCGGGGACGAAACCATGCGCCAAGCCACGAAGGAACGAGCGTCGACCGGCTCCGCACTCTGCTTCCGCTCCGTCGTTCGCGTGCACGGCACCGGGCCGACCGCGGTGCGGGCTCTCGGCCCGATCGACCTCGACGTCGCGGACGGTGAGTTCGTCGCCGTGATGGGGCCGTCGGGCTCGGGAAAGTCGACGTTCCTCGGGCTGGCCGGTGCGTTGGACCTTCCGACCGAG
This sequence comes from Candidatus Eiseniibacteriota bacterium, assembly GCA_020633975.1. GTDB lineage: Bacteria > Eisenbacteria > RBG-16-71-46 > CAIMUX01 > CAIMUX01 > JACKCR01. The sequence goes on from JACKCR010000008.1 coordinate 1,140, forward strand.
GGACGCGTCTCCATACTCGGGACGGACCTCGACGAACTCGGGACGTCTCAGTCGGCTACTCTCCGTCGTCGTGCGATCGGCTTCGTCTTCCAGGAACTGAACCTCCTGCCCGGACTGACGGCGCTCGAAAACGTCGCCCTTCCTCTCGAGCTGGACGGCGTGTCGTCGAGCGAAGCGCGGAGTCAGTCCGTGGAAGCGCTCGCGCGGGTGCAGATGGAACGACTGAGCCATCGCTTCCCCGACGATCTGTCCGGCGGCGAACAACAACGGGTCGCGATCGCACGCGCCATGGTGGGCGAACGTCGTCTCCTTCTCGCCGACGAACCGACCGGCGCGCTCGATTCGGTGACGGGCGAAGTGGTCATGCGTTGCCTGCGGGAACATGTGGACCGTGGACGCACGGTCGTACTCGTCACGCACGACTCGTCCCATGCGGCGTGGGCCGATCGCGTGGTGTTCCTCCGGGACGGACAGATCCTACGCGAGACCCGGTCGTCGCGACCGTTCCTCCCGCGGGTACTCGGGCCACGACCGTGACGCGATCCGAACTCCGCGCGCTCTGGAGGGTCGAGTACCGCGAACTGACCCGGCACCCGGGACGGTCGTCGCTCGTCGCTGGTCTCATCGCAATCAGTGTCGCCGCTGTCATGGGCGGTGCAACTCTGGCGCGCATCGTGACTCCGACTCCGGAAGAACAGGCGACACGAACGATGGGACGCGCCGATCTGCGCATCGAGTATGCGGACCACGAAGCGCTCGAACGCGTCCTCGAAGTTCTGCCGGAGGACGCACACACGGAGCGGGCGTTTCTCGGGGTCGACGCCGTGCGGGCGAACGGGAAGACCCTGCGCGCACGTCTCCTCGCCGCCGCGCCGTCGAGTTTCCGGAGCGACGGTCGTGACATGCTCCATCTCGAAGCAGGACGCGCTCCCACCCACTCGGGCGAAGTCGCACTCTCGCCGATCCTCCTCCGCGGTCTCGCCGTCTCACTCGGAGACACGGTGGCGCTCGAGTTCGGCCCGTTTCGCGTCGTGGCGGGCGTCGTCGTGGATCCCGAAGACCGAGACGCGGCTGTCATCCTCAGGACACCGGCGGCGGTGGAGCATCGCGGGACGAATCTGCTTCTCGTCGAGACGGTGACGACGAGCGGATCCAGTGTGCCGCCCGACGTGAGGAACGGCACAACTCGGCCCGAAGTGGGCGACCGGACCCTCCGAGCCGATGCGACCGAGCCCACGGACATTGCCGGCGTGGCCCGTACGTTGCGAGCACTCGACGGCGTGGCGAAAGTGACGACTCGTTCTGATGCGCAGGCGGGAGACGACAGTCTTGCGAAGGTGGTGTTCGTACTCGGCCTGATCGGCTTCCTCGAAGCGGCACTCGTGATCGCGTCCGCACTCTCGATCGGACTGGGACGGCGACGTCACGAGATCGGACTACTCGGTGCGAACGGTGCGCCGGTAGGTTCGCTCGCGGTCTGCATGGTTGCGTCGGCTGCGGCGCTCGCACTCCTCGGTTCGCTCGTCGGCGTCGGACTCGGTGTCCTGGGAGCCGCGGGCGTCCATCCGCATCTCGACGGATGGAACGGTCGCCTCAACGGACCGTTCGAGGCGAGGGTGGGCGACGCCCTCATCGCCGCGCTCCTGGGCACGGTGACCGCCGTGTTGGGAGCGCTTATTCCCGTGCTCTTCGCTGTTCGCGTGCCCGTCCGCGAAGCACTCGGCGGTGCGCGTCCTCGCGAGACTCCCGCGCATCGCTGGCTCGGGTTGGGACTCGCGCTCGTCGGCGCAAGCCTCGCGCTCCTCGTCTTCGTCCCGCGCGGGAATGCAGCGCTCGGCGCGATCGCCACGATTGGCGGCCCACTCCTCGGCATCCTCGGATTCGGTGCGATGAGCCCGTGGCTTCTGGCGTTTCTCGCGGGGCGCGCATCCCGGCTGGGACTGACCTGGCGTCTCGCAGTTCGGGACGGCGGCAGGTTCCGGGGACGGAACGGCCCTGTCCTCACCGCCATCGTCGCGGGAATGTCGATGAGCGTGACCGTCGCCGTGCTCGTCTCGAGCCTGGAAGTCGCGCTCGATCGGATTCCGACGACGCTACGGAGCGACCAACTCCGCATCGAAGGACCAGGCGCGGACGAAGCCGTGCGCAGGCTTCGGTCGTCCGAAATCGGAGTCGCGGAGGCTGCGCCCTTGCGTGCGGCCTATGACCACGGGCAGCCGCTCTACGTCGATTGGGCCGACAGTTCGTCCAAGGAGTGGATCGCCGTGGGCGACGCATCACTTCTCCATTGTCTCGGCGTGCAGGACTCGGTCGCTGCGTCTCTCGCTGCGTCAGGTGTCGTCTTGCGCCTTCAGAACAAGGCGGGAGCAGGAGGGGGCCCGGCGAGAGGTGGGCGGGGAGCAGACGTCGAGACGACGGCTGTGGTGACAACCGGACCGACGTCGGGATCCTCGCGAGCCTCGCGCGGATCGCTGTGGCAGCGCGAAGGCGATGAATCACTCGCATACGCCGGACTCCGGATGTGGCTGGGTGATGAGATACTCGCGAAGGTTCCAGTGAGAACGGTCGAGGTCGACGAGAACGTGCGCGAGCCGCGCTACTTCCTTCACGAAGACGCACTCGCGAACCTCGGCCTCGAGTCCGGCCCACCGATCCGAAGCGCGCTCGTCCCGTGGATCGCCAGGCTCGAATACCCCCTGACGAGAGACCGTCTACGTGAGGCCGAGTCGATCGCGGCGACGATCCCCGGGACGACGATCGACGCGCGCATCCTCTACGAACGGCCGGCGCGGCGCTTCTACCGCTGGATCCTCGGCGTCTCGCTCGTGACCGGCATCGTCGTGGTGTCACTCGCGAACGCGCTCTCCCTCGCGGAATCGGCGGGGGACGTGCGCACTCTTCGGTCGGTCGGTGCGTCTCCCCGCTTCCTCCGGAGCCATGTCGCGTCCCGGGCGGCCTACCTCGCGCTGCTCGGCTGCGTCCTCGCCGTTCCGGCCGGACTGCTCCCGGCGCTCGCGCTCTTTCGCGCCGCGAACCTACCGCTCGGGTTCGTGATGGTGCCGTGGCCCTGGGTGTTGGTGACGGTCTTCGGTCTTCCGGCCCTCACCTATGGTGGGGCGTGGATCCTCGCGGAAGGGATGGCCCCGACGACTCGGCTCCCTGGTGTCACCGCTGCTCTTGCCATCGCTCTGTGGCTCGGTGCGCTGCCGGGAAACGCTGGCGGACTGAGTCACGACGGTGCGCGTGACGGGCTCAACCACGAGCGGGACGGGTACGAACGCACGGCTACCGTCACGGAAGCCCTCGTCTCGCGGAGAGCAACGCACGCGGATGGACGGATCGCTGAGACACAGATCGAGTGGGAACCGTTCGTCGGACGCGCGTTCGATGGCAGTCCACTCGACGGCGAACTCGGGAAGATACGCGTCCCCGAGAATCACGACGTGCCAGAGGGTCGCTGGATCGAGCTGTCGTTCGTTCGATACCGGACGTCGCATCCAGACCCGGGACCACCGATCTTCTACCTTGCCGGAGGACCGGGTGGTTCCGGGGTGGAACTTGCGTCGCTCGAGGCCACGCATCCGCAGATCCGTCTCCTCGAACACGCGGACGTCATCGGCCTGGACCAGCGCGGAACGGGACGGAGCGTGCCGTCGTTCGTTGCGGACTCGAGTTCGATCTGCGCGTTTCCCTACGATCGCCCTCTCGACCGCGCAACGGTGATCCAAGGGCTTCGTGCTGCGGTCGCGAAGAGCCTGGGGACCCTCGAGGCCCGTGGGTACGATCGCCGGGCCTATGACACGAGGCAGAGCGCGGAAGATCTCGAGTCGCTCCGCATCGCGCTCGGCGCACCCAAGGTCGTGCTGTGGGGAACGAGCTACGGATCGCACCTCGGTCTCGCTTACCTCCGCCGCCATCCCGAGTCGGTCGAGCGCGCACTACTGCAGAAGGTGGAAGGGCCGAACGACACGTTCAAACGTCCCGCCGTGACTCAGTCGATGCTCGAACGACTCGCTGAGGAAGTGCGAGACGATCCGCGGGTGGCGAGCCGCATCCCGGATCTCCTCGCGTTGGTGCGGTCGCTCCTCGAACGACTCGGCGAAGCTCCCGTCACTGCCCAGACCTCGAGCGGAGACAGCATCGTTCTCGGTGCCTACGACCTCCAAGTCTACGTCGCGAGGCGTCTCGCGGAGACTCCGGAACGAAGAGAGCTTCCGCAGACACTCCTCGACATGGAGGACGGAGACTGGACCGATCTGGCGGATGCTTCCTATCCGGACCGGTGGTTCGAAGTGCCGCTGCTCGCCGTCCTCATGGACTGTGCGTCCGGAGTGACCGAAGAGCGGCGCATCGAGATCGAGCGGGAAACACAGGATCCCTCGAACCTGCTCGGGGACGCACTCTCCGCCCCGCTCCACCTGGAGATCCTCCGCACTCCCGGGCTTCTCGACCTCGGGGACGGATTCCGGCAAGCGTTCCAGTGCGACGTCCCGGTGCTCTTCACATCGGGAGTACTCGACGCACGCACCCCACCCGAGAACGTCGAGACCTTGCTGCCTGGGTTCCCGAACGGAATCCACGTCACCGTGACCCAGGCCGGACACGAATCCCGCGAGCTCATGTCGACCGAGTATCGGACAATCGTCCAGTCCTTCCTCCGGGGCGAACCGGTGGCCGGATGCGTCGTCGAGCTGCCGCGAGTCCTACTGTTGGCTGGTCGGTGACCGCTTCGTCGTCGAAAGGACCGAACACTTGGGCCCGGAGCTTCGTCTACTCTACGGTTGGGCGACTTCCACCACACGCAATGCAAAGAGTGTGACTTGCATCTCCAAGCCAACTTCATCCGCTACCGCCGCGGCCTCCGAATGCCGTCCCACATCGACGGCTGTCGCCGCCTCAGCATCCTCGTCTCGGGAGCCCTCCGCGAAGCCAGCGAGGGACACTGCGAGGACTCTGCACCGGGAAGCGTCGCGCTCAAGTCACCGCAACTCGTCCACCGGAACCAGTTCGGCCCCGACGGAGCGACGATCCTCTCCGTCATCCTCCCGGACGTGGCCCTCCGCAGGATCGGCGTCGGTCCGGATCGGCTGGTCGACTGGCGCTGGCGACACGATGGGACGAGTTCGCTCCTTGGTCTGCGTCTCGCATGCGCGCTTCGTCTGGAGGCCGGCGCGTCTGTGGAAGCGGAGCTCATCGCCATCTGTCGCTGGTTCCAGAGGGAGGCAGCACACCCACATCCGCCTGGGTGCGAGACCTTGGGGCGGGACGGAGCCGACAAGGCGAGTTCCTACCGAGACTCTCTCAGAGCTCCGTCCGCCTCCCGCTGGCATCGGGTCCGTCGAGCCCTCGAAACTCCAGGCCCGCCTCCCGACATGGACGCGCTCGCACGCGTGGAAGGCGTCCATCCCGTCACGCTCGCCCGACTCTTCCGCCAGCGCTTCGGCTGCTCTCCCACGCGGTACCGTCAGCGTTGGCGCGCACTCTCCGTGGCCCGAGAACTCCTGGGGGGAGACGACGACCTCGTCGCCGTCGCACTCGACCACGGATTCTCGGACCTCAGCCACATGAGCCGCGTCTTCACCCGCGAACTCGGGCTGCCGCCGGGGCGGTTCCGTGCCCTCCTCAACCGGCGTTCGGCCGAGCCGTCCCCGATGTTGGAATCGTTCAAGACGGAGTGGTCGGTCCCGCTGTAGCGTCTCCTCTTCCGCGCACTCGATTCTCGCTCCGCCGGAAGGAGACATCATGGCCTTCGATCATCAGGCTCGCGTCAACGAACACGCGTCCTCTGCCGCCCCTCGGCGACGAGGTTTCACGCAGGCGGAGGCACCCATCCTGGCTCGGCCCCTCGCCCGGTCTGGCCCGATGATCGAGTTCATCGGGACCGTGCGGGTCCTCGCGATCCTCATCGTCACCGCGAGCAGTTTGGCCGTGCCGCCTCTCGGTCGAGATGTTGCCTTCGCCCAGATCGCCGGGGCGTCCACGCCGAATGGGAACGAGTCTCCGAAGGGCGAAGACGTGTCGCGTCGCCCCGTGAGCGCAGGTCCCGAGTTCGCGCGTGAAGCAGACGCATGGATCTCGGACGCGCTCGCGCGACTCGAGGTCGTGCCGGGACTCGCGGTCGCCGTCGTGGTGGACGACACCGTCGTGCTCGCAGACGGCTGGGGGATGGCCGACCTCGAAGCGGGCATCCCCGCAACGGAAGAGACGGTCTTCTACATCGCGTCGGCCACCAAGTCGTTCACCGCGCTCGCCGGTGCGATCCTGGACGCCGACGGACGCGTCGACTTGGACTCCTCCGTCGCGTCCCACCTGAACGGTGTCACTCTCGATCCGGAGATGCACGCAGAGGAAGTACGACTTCGCGACCTTCTCACCCACACATCGGGCATCGACAACGATCCGATTCCGATCCGTCTCGCCTACACCGGGGAACACGACCCAGAAACGTTGTGGCGACTTCTCGGTGAGTCGACTCCGAACGAGGACGCGCCGCTCGGAACGTTCGACTACACGAACTTCGGATACAACCTCTACACGATGTTCACCGATCGCGAGTTGGGCGTCCGCTGGCAAGACCTCCTCGCGCGCGAAGTCTTCGGACCGACCGGGATGGAACGGACGAGCGCCTACACCTCGCTACCGAAGGACAGAGGCTGGCCGGTCGCGGTTCCGTACAACGGTCTCGGTGCTTCCGGCGTGGAACCGGTCGGACTCGACAAGACCGACGCGACGATGCAGTCCGCCGGAGGAATCGTCACGACCGCGCAGGATCTCGGGCGCTGGATTCGCTTCCAACTCGGAAACGGGCGGATCGACGGCGTCCAGGTCATTGGCGCCGATGTCGTGAAGCACACTCACGAGCCTCTGGTCGAAGCTTCGGGCAGACCACCGTTCGCTTGGCACCACTACGGCCTCGGATGGGGACACGGCGACGTGCACGGACGCACCCTCCTGCATCACTCCGGTGGTTACCCGGGCTTCCGGTCCTTCGTGTCGTTCAGCCCAGATCTGGACATGGGAGTCGCGATCGTCGCCAACGAGAGCATCGTCGGATCTTCGCTCGTCGACGTCTTCGCCACTTGGATCTACGACTGGTGGCTCAGCGCCCCAAACACCGAGGACTCCATCGCTCCTCTCCTGGAAAGGCGCGACGAGGTCCGGAAGCGCTTCGAGGCCAGCCGGTCCGAACGCGCAGTAAGACAGTGGGCGCTCGGAAGGCCCCGCGCCGACTACGCTGGCGTATACGAAGACCCGATCTGGGGCACCGTCGTCATCGAAGAACAGGACGGAGACCTCGAAGTCCGGGCCGGCAACCTCCACTGCATCGCAACCGCATTCGAGAAGCCGGAGACCATGCGCGTCGAGCTGATCCCGGGACAGGGCTACATCGTCCGCTTCTTCCCCGAGAACATCGACGAAGGGCCAGTTCGCGAAGTCGAGATCGACGGCGTTTTCTACAAGCGCGCCAAAGGTCGATAGGCAACGCCATCGAGACTTGAAACCGCTATCCTCACCGGGCTATCAGCTCAGGCGCCCTTCCGGCGCCGAACCGTAGCGGGATGCGATGACGAGCCGACGACGGATCCCGGGTGGGTCCGTAGGCACGTTCGATCACCGGACCCGCCAGTGAGGTACGAGTTTCATGGAGCGATCCGTATCCACCGTCGTCGGCTTCATCGCGGCGTGGTCAGTCGCAAGACGCCCGGCTGCGGCGTGTTCCGTCCTCGGGGCCTCCGTCGGGGTGTCCCTTGGGGTGTCCGTCGGGCTCTGCCTCGCCGCTCTTGCCGTCGCCACCGCCACGCCAACTGCCGCCGCACCTGTCGACATGGTCGACCCCATCATCGGCACCGGAGGCCACGGCCACACCTTCCCTGGCGCAACGCTCCCGTTCGGAATGGTCCAACTCTCCCCGGACACGAGGCTCGAAGGCTGGGACGGCTGCTCCGGCTACCACTACAGTGACGACCGGATCTTCGGCTTCTCCCACACCCACCTCTCCGGCACCGGCATCCCGGACTACGGCGACATCCTCCTCTACCCCTACGTCGGCGAGACGAAGTGGACGTCCGGCTGGTACGAACCGGAGACCGGCTACGGCTCGCACTTCGAGAAGTCGACCGAGTCAGCGTCGCCCGGGTACTACGCGGTCACGTTGGGCGACACGGGCGTCCGCGTCGAACTCACCGCGACGGCGCGAGTGGGAATGCATCGGTACACGTTCCCGGTAGCGGGCGGGGCGGGGTCCGACGGCAACAACGACACACCGTCTCTCCTCATCGACCTCGCCCACCGCGACCAAGTCTTGGACGCCGCGTTCGAGCAGGTCTCCGATCGCGAGGTCGCCGGCTTCCGCATCTCCAAAGCCTGGGCGCAGGACCAACGCGTCTACTTCGTCGCTCGCTTCTCCCAGCCGATCCGCGAGATCGCGCAGCCGACAGACGGAACGTTCCCGCCACTCCACATCGTCCGCGCCCTCCACTTCGAGTCCGCAAACGAACCGCTTCTCGTCAAGGTTGGCATCAGCCCGGTCTCGATCGAGAACGCGCGTGAGAACCTCGACGCGGAACTCCCGGACTGGGACTTCGAAGCCATCCGCGAGCACGCGAAGCAGACGTGGAACGACGAACTCTCCCGCATCGTGATCGAAGGCGGTAGGGCGGAACAGCGGACGATCTTCTATACGGCGCTCTACCACACGCTGCTCCAACCGAACCTGTTCACGGATGTGAACGGTGAGTACCGGGGCCACGATGGGGAGACCCACAACGCAGAGATGGCGACGGCACTGGGACGGACCGGCCCACTCCAGTACACCGTCTTCTCCCTCTGGGACACTTTCCGTGCCGCGCACCCGCTCTACACCATCCTCGAGCCGACGCGAACGGTCGACTTCATCCACTCGATGCTGCGGATCTACGACCAGGGCGGCCTCCTCCCGGTCTGGGAGCTCGCCGGCAACGAGACGATGTGCATGATCGGCTACCACTCGATCTCGGCGATCGCCGACGCACACGCGAAGGGAATCCGCGGGTTCGATGCGGGCCACGCGTTGGACGCCATGGTATCGAGCGCGAACCGGGACCATCTCGGGCTCGCCGAGTATCGCCGCTTTGGCTACATCCCGGGCGACCGTGAGAGCGAGTCCGTCTCGAAGACACTGGAGTACGCATACGACGACTGGTGCATCGCGGAGATGGCGACGGCACTGGGACGAGCTGACGTCGCGGACGAGTTCTACCGCCGCGCCCGCAACTGGCAGAACATCCTCGATCCGGAGACGGGGTTCATGCGCCCGAAGTCGGACTCGCGCTGGAAGACGCCGTTCCTTCCCACCGACGTCGACTTCCACTTCACCGAAGCGAACAGCTGGCAGTACAGCTTCTTCGTCCCGCAGGACGTGAACAGCCTCATCGACGCGCAGGGAGGGAACGACGCGTTCGTCGCAAAGCTGGACGCGCTCTTCACCGCGCCGACCGAGACGACGGGCCGCGATCAGGCCGACATCACGGGACTGATCGGGCAGTACGCACACGGAAACGAGCCGAGCCACCACATGGCCTATCTCTACGCGTACGCAGGCGCACCCTGGAAGACGCAGTCGCGCGTGCGCGAGATCCTGGACACGCTCTACGCCGCCGCACCCGACGGGCTCGCTGGGAACGAGGACTGCGGACAGATGAGCGCGTGGTACGTGCTCTCCGCGCTCGGCTTCTACGCGGTAACGCCGGGACAGGACCAGTACGTGATCGGGACGCCGCTGTTCGATCGCGCGACGATTCATCTAGAGAACGGCAACACGTTCGTCGTCTCGCGGAGCGGAGGTGCGAACGCGCCGTATGTTCAGTCGGCGACGTTGGCTGCTTCGATATCCGGATCGGGCAGTCCACAGGCCTCTCACGCCGCGACACGTGTGACCCCGACCCCGCTCACCCGCTGCTTCCTCTCCCACGACGAGATCACGCGCGGCGGCGAACTACACTTCGAAATGGGCGCATCACCCAATCATGGCTGGGGCGTCGGCCCGGGCAACGCGCCGGTGTCACGGATCGAGGTCACGAACCCAGCGCTCCCGATCCCCTACGTCGCGTCCGGTGGCATCTCGTTCCGCGGATCAACGGAGGTGACCCTGGCTGTGCCGTCGCTCGCGATGGGGTCGATGGAGCCGCAGATCCGGTACACCCTCGACGGAACCGATCCCTCGGCGTCGTCTCCGGTCTACTCGACTCCGCTTCACATCACAGAGACGACACACCTACGTTTCGCCACCTTCCCGGACGGTCTCGTCCAGGAGGCAACGTTCCGGCGGATCACCGGCAACCGCCAGGTAGTGGAAACAACGGAGCCGTCGCCGACCTATCCGGGCGGAAGTCCGGAGGCGTTGATCGACGGCATCCGCGGCGGTCCGGACTTCCGTCTCGGCGCATGGCAGGGGTTCGAGGGCAAGGACCTCGTCGCGACGTTCGACTTGGGCGAAGTGATGCCGCTCCATCGGCTCGCACTCGGCTGTCTCCAGGACGAGAACTCGTGGATCTTCATGCCGAGCTCCGTGGACTTCGAGGTGTCAGTCGACGGCAAGGCGTTCACCGCAGCGGGATCGTCGTCGAGCGGAGTCGACCCGAAGGACCAGGGCGGGATCCTTCGCGAAGTCGCGGTGCTGCTCGATGAAGTGCCAGCCCGATTCGTTCGCGTACACGCGCACTCGCTGCAGGTTTGTCCGGACTGGCACAAGGGCGCGGGAAACCCGTGCTGGATCTTCATCGACGAACTATTGGCGGAGTGATGATGACGGACGACGCGCCGAGACCGCACACAGCAAACTCCCAAACGCTCCACGCGATCGTCGGGGACGTCCATGGCGAACTGGACTCACTCCTCTCCCTCGAGGAACGTGTTCACTCGTTCGCCGAGCAGCACGGATTCGCAGCGACGCACTTCGTCCTGGTGGGAGACTTGGTCGACCGAGGACCCAACTCGGCCGGTGTGGTCGAGCACGCGAGGAAGGGCGTCGCAGCGGGAACGCACTCGGTGATTCTGGGAAACCACGAGGAGGCGATGCTCGCCGCGATCGACGCCCACGCGCCGGAGCTTCTCATCGAGGCAGGCACCGCGCTGCCGCCGATCTTTCAGTCCTACGAGGTCTCCCAGAACTACGCCAGGAGCTCATCGAGGCTCTTCCCACCCGAGGTGTTCGGGATCTACCGAGTGCTCGACTGGCTCGCACAGGGTGGCTACGCCACGATGAAGAGCTACGGCAGCTCCGAGCCGACCGATCTGACGTCGTGGCACGTTCCGCCGGAACACCTGCGGTTCCTCTGCAGCCTTCCGCTTCTCTGGAAGTCGGACGACCTGATCGTCACCCACGCGATTCCAGATCCGGGTGCGCTCGAGAGTCAGTACTCCACGGACGCGGACATCCGTCGCGCAGCGATCACGTCCATCTTATGGGGCCGACGCGTTCCGCAGTCCCCTGTCGATCCGTCGCGGATCCACGTGTCCGGGCACAGTCCGCAGAAGGCGGTCCGGCGGCGGAGGCGGCTCAAGATGGTGCAGGTCGATACGGGAGCCACCTACGGCGGCCGACTCTCCGCCTGGTGCGCGGAGCTGGATCGCGTCGTCTCCGCTCTTGGGGCACACGAGTAGTCGGCCCCCCGTACGCTGTTTCCCCGAGTAGTCCAGCTTCTCTGATGTTGCGAAACAGTTCACTGATCCGTGGATCGACGAAGCGATACGCTAGCTACGTTCAGCTCTTGACGGTTGGGCCAACCGCCATCGCGCCTGAGTGTGCACAATCAAGGAGGCGCTCATGCATTTCGGCCAGCCCTCGGTCGGGACGTCCGGTCCCCGGCTCGAGCGGCAAAACTGTCGCCCCAGCACGATCTGGATCTTTGCCGTCGCGCTCTTCCTCCTCGCTCTCACACCTGCGACTTCGTCATCGGTACCGATCTACTTCGACGAAACGGGGCACTACTACGACTTCGTCCAACAGAGCCAGATCTCGTGGTCGGCTGCGAACTCTGCGGCACTCGCGATGTCCTACGAAGGTGAGATGGGATGTCTCGCCACGATCACGAGTCAGGAAGAGAACGACTTCATCTACTGCGTGTTCGGCCATCACTTCTGGGAAGCCTGGCTCGGTGGATTTCAGGACGAAGACGCCAACCCACCGGACAGCTGGCGCTGGATCACGGATGAAGAGTGGGACTACACGAACTGGGCTCCAGGCGAACCGAACGGTCCCGGCGGAGCGAGTCAAGGCGGGCACGTTCAGATGTGGGGTTCCAACTCGATCGCGCCCGGATACTGGAACGATGACCCCGTCAACACGGACATCGCTGCGGTTTCCGGCTACCTAGTCGAGTATGGAGCCATGCCGGACCCCGTCCCCGAACCGGGTACCGTCGGCTTACTCGGATTCGGGATGATGCTCGCCGCGATGGTCAACCGCGCGAAGAAGCATCCTCGCGACCGCGCCTAGTAGACTGCAGATCTGCGAAGAGCCTCTCCCCCGTCGCCTGCTTGGGTAGTCGACGGGGGACTAGCTCGCAGCAGTTCGCCACCCGGCCGGTAGGTCGATCTGGACGCGTTGCGCCTCTGTGTCGACCCCGAGCCAGCCGTGGCGTTCATCGTCGGGAAGTAGCGGCTTCCACTCGATGTCCGCGCGCGCCGAAACGGCGCGGTGGATACGCAGCGTGAATCGCCACTCTTCCTCGTAGTTTGTCGGATGCCGGTCCGGCAAACCGTTCATCCAGACCACGCCGTGGAAGACGGGCATCGCATCGGCCCATTCGAACGAACGCGGGGAGACGCCGGAACACGCAAGGTCCGGCGCCTCCCCGATTCGTAGTGCGCGCAGCTCACGGGAGAGGCGGTACTCCAGGTGCGCGAAGAAGTCTCGTTCCGTCATCCCGTGAATCTACGCTCCGTTTCGCGGACCGTGCCTCAGGGCGTCCGGTTTCCATGGCTCCGACCCCGTCCGTTGCGCAGGATCGGGACGTCGAGTACGGACGGATCATAGCGAGGTCTGCCGCGGTGAACCAATCAGTTCGTGACGGCGAACCGATCCGTGTATCTTCCCCATCGGTACGCTCCCCGGCAGCAGGAAGGTGCTCATGCCCCACTTCACTACGCGGATTCTTCGTGCGGAACTCGCCCACCGGGACGAGTGCATCGCGTTCGGTAAGTGTGCCGCATCCAAGTGGCCCGACTCGCAAGCTGGAACGATGGCGGTGGGAACGGGAGCCGTGGTCTACATGGGGCCGGGCATGTACGTGAACCGCGCGATTGGGCTCGGCTTGGAGCACTTCGATGTCGGAGTAAGTCCGTCGAATCAGGTGGCAAAACGCGATCCGACGGAGTCCTTCGATATCGGAGACCCCTCGAATCAGATGTCGGACGACGAGCCGACAGACGTGCCGGCGGAGTCCTTCGAGTCTCAGATCGAGAGGATCGAAGCGTTTTGTGCCGAACGGAACCTCGCCCCAGAGATCCAGATCTGCGACCGCGGCAGCGAGCATCTCGTCGCGGTGCTCACTGCGCGCGGATACACGCTTCAGTCCCGAAGGAACGTCCACCTCTACGTACCGGATACGGAAGCGAGCACCTCCACATTGGATGTGGATGACGAGCCCTCAGACCTTGGCCAGCCACTGCGAGACGATCCGATGGATCCGCGTGACTTCCGGATCGAAGCCGTCGACGAGGCACTCTTCCCGAACTGGCGCGACGTACACTCGGAAGGCTTCACGAGCGGCTCGGCAGCGAAGCAGACCAACGACCTCTTCTGCGAAGTCGCGCACGCCGTTCCGGAAGCCGAGGACTTCGTCGCGCTTCTCGGAGATGTGCCTGTCGCGGTCGCTTCTCTCGTCACATTCGACGGCGTCGCATGGCTCGGTGGGATGGCGACCCGACCGGCCTACCGTCGGCGTGGGTTCCAGGCCGCGCTTCTCCGGCACCGGATCGCTCACGCGCTCTCTTCCGGATCCGACCTCGTCGTCACGTCGACAGATCCGGAGAGCGCCTCAGAGCGGAACGTCCTCCGGGCCGGCTTCCGGCCGTTGTACGTACAGCTCACCTACGTCCGGAGCTGAGGGCGGGGTCTCGAGTTCGAGCTGCACCCGCACGCCTCCGATGACACCCGCCAGCACGTTGTAGGCGAGCGCGAGCAAGCAGGACACGAGCATTCCGAGAAACGCGCAGAGGATCGACACGAAGAACGCGCCCACCCAGACGACCCATGGCCCGACTTCTGCGCCTTCGGATTGGAGCTGCGCCTCGAAGCCGGCGGGATCGAATCCGGACGCGAACCGGAAGAGTCCCCAGAGGACGACCCCGAGGAGGAGCCCACCGATCCAGGAGAGGAAGAACGAGATCCTGGCTACCGTGCGGATCTCGATCCGTTTGAGTTCATAGCGCATCATCACTCGTGTTCGCGCACGACCTGAAGGAGCCCGTCTCCGTACTTCTCGACCTTCGCAGGGCCGATCCCGTGAACCAGCGCGAGTTCAGAGAGCGTGCGAGGACGGATCGACGCGATCTCGCGAAGCGTTCGGTCGCTCGCGACCACGTACGGTGGCACCGACTTCGACTTCGCCACCTCGAGACGATGGTGACGAAGCGACTCGAACAGCTCTTGCGCCGCCGGATCGAGGACGTCTCCCCCTGCGCTGCCAGCTCCGCTCGTCGAGCGCGCACCGGACGGGCCAGAACCGCCCGCACCGGCACCACCGGTACCCAGTCCGCCGGCCCGGCCGCTCTCCCCTCGCTTCGAGCCCGAGCGCGCGCCGCGACTGATCGGCCGAAGGTCCTTGGACGGAAGGAGCAGCCGCACGGGAGCGTCACCCATCACGACGTCTCGTCCCTCTTGGGTCAGGACGACGACCGGTCGATCGCCACCGGTGAAGTCGACCCAACCGGCGGTCACGCAACGTCTGAGTAGCCTCATGATCCATTCTTCCGAGTGCTCGCTCAGTGAGCCGAACGTCTTCGTCTCGTCGAGCCCGGAGAGCTGGAGTCGCTCGTCGTGCACTCCGCGAAGGAACTTCCCCGCGAGCTGGATCCCGAACCGCCCCCGAATCCGCGCGACGGCACTGAGCGCCTTCCGGACGATGACGCTCGTCTCTTCCGGATCCCGCCCGTCGTCGCTCGCGAGGTCGAGACAGACGTCACACCGTCCGCATCCGGCCAGCGTTTCTTCCTCGTCTCCGAAGTATCGAAGGATCGCGTCGTGTCGACAGCTCCCTCCCTCTGCCCAGCGCATCAGCTCGAGGAACAGGTTCCACTTGTGACGTACCGTCTCCGCATCGGGCGCGAACTCGAACCCGTCTCCCTCGATCAGGCGACGACGGAGTGCCATGTCCCCCGGCGAAACGAGCAGAAGCCCGACCGCGTCCTCTCCGTCGCGACCGGCCCGTCCGACCTCCTGGTAGTACGACTCGACCGAACTCGGCGGCGCGAGGTGGACGACAGCCCGAACGTCCGGTCGGTCGATCCCCATCCCGAATGCGTTCGTCGCGACGACGACGTCGAGATCGCCCGCCGCAAACGCGCCATGAACGTCGTCGCGTGTCTCGGCAGCGAGTCCGGCATGGTACGCACGAGATCGCCACCCCTTGCTCTCCAGACGGTCCGACTCCGCTTCGGTCGTCTTCCGCGTCGGCGCATAGACGATCGCGACACCCCGGCCGCTGCGCGGCTCGCCGATCACCTCCTGGAGCGTGACGTCGACGAGCAGCTCGCGATCCTTCTTCCCACGCACCTCTCGGGCACGAAGCGAGAGGTTCGGCCTCGCGAAGCCGCGGACGAGTTGGGGAGTCTTCGGCCCCAGCCCGAGACGAACCAGGATCTCGTCGCGCACGATCGGTGTCGCGGTGGCCGTGCAAGCAAGGATGCGCGCCTGGGGCAGCCGCGAGATCAGGTCGCCGATCTGTAGATAGTCGGGACGGAAGTCGTGCCCCCACTCGCTGATGCAGTGCGCTTCATCGACCGCGACCAATGGAACGTTCAGATCGAGCACGAGGGATCGGAACCCCTCGAACGCGAGCCGCTCAGGCGCGACGTAGAGAAGGTCGTATCGTCCCCGAGCCACATCGCGCATCCGCTGCCGCATCTCCATCCCATCGATCGTCGCCGCGAGGAACGTCGCAGAGATACCTAGCCGCTCGAGGGCGAGCACCTGGTCGTTCATCAGCGACACGAGCGGCGAGACGACGAGCGTGGTTCCGGGAAGGAGACTCGCGGGCAGCTGGTAGATGAGACTCTTGCCGCCACCGGTCGGCGCGACGAGCAGAAGCCGCCCGATCGCGAGGAGCGTTTCGATCGCCTCGCGCTGTCCCGGCCGGAAGCTCGCGAATCCGAAGCGCTCGAGACCGCGGTCCAGGTCGATCGAGGATGCGCTCGCGAGCGAGTGGTCCGTACTCGTGTCGATGTACCCGTCCATCCGTGGATCTCTCGCCATCTGTCCTGTCGATGTTGCGTGGAGCGTGCCGAAGCCCCCGATCGATTCGCTCGTTTCGACGAGCAATCGCGCGGAATGGAGAGACTACAACGACATCGCCGTCCGGCGAAGGAATCATGAACCCCGGCGTTGCGGTTCATCGCGGCGCGATGAGTCCAAACGACTGCTCGATCGACCGCTCGATCCGGTTCGAGCGACTCCCTACGTCGTCCGGCGATCGAACGTTCTTGACTCCCAACCACACCAGGAGGAGGCTAATGCGGTCGAAGGAGTGACCATGGACGGGTTCCTCGACACGCACGCCCGATCGAGATCTCGCGCTCGCCGGGCCCCGCACGAACTCACCCTCGAGGCTGCCAAGCAGTTCTTGAAGGAGCTTCCTTACCCCGCACTCTGGATCGATCCGTCGCGTAGGATCCGCTGGCGCAACAAGGCCGCGTCCGACGCGTATGGAGACGGTTCGGAGCCCTGCTTCCGAGCCATCCACGGTTTCGACGCACCCTGTCCTGAACACGGCGACCGATGTCCCATGGTGGATCCAGCGCCGGGGCTCTGTCCCACGCTCCGTCACATCCATCGGACCGGGACGGGCCCGCGCTTCTACCTCGTCGCCCCACTTCCGGTGAAGGCAGACGGCATCCTCGTCGTGCATCTGCCGATCGAGGACACCCTACTCCGCGACTCGCTCACCCACCTCTACACGCGCACGGCGTTCGAGCAGCTCGCCGAGATGCAGCTCCAGCTGCTGCATCGGCTCCACCAAGGCTACGCAGTCGTGATGGCAGATGTAGACCATCTCAAGATGGTCAACGATCAGTTCGGTCACCCGGCGGGAGACGCGGTCATCGCAACCGCCGCACGTACCATCGCGTCTTCACTCCGAGCGACGGACTGTGTCGGGCGTTGGGGTGGAGACGAGTTCTGCTGCCTCCTTCCGTCCGCCGGACGCGCCGACGCGCATCGCCTCGTAGAGAGGATCGAAGCGGCCTTCGCCGACGTGCGTGTCCCCGAGTTCCCGGCGATCCCGATCCGAGTGAGCTTCGGAATCGCGGCGGCGACCACGAGCTACGAGCTGAACCGAGTCATTCTCCGCGCAGACCGAGCGCTCTACCGCTCGAAGCAAACGCGCATGAACTGAGCGCTGGCCGAGCCACGCATCTACTTTCGCAGCAGTCGCTCGTAGGCACGTTTGATCTCGCCCCAACTGCGCTCCAGAACCTCGGGATCCGGTGCGTCATCCCCCGGCACACCGGCAGGAACGCACTCGCTTCCTTCACCATCTGTGTAGTTGGGGAATCCGATCGAGCACACCAGAGGGAAGAACGTGTCGTATCCACCGCTCGTGAAGAAGTCGTACCCGTCCGCGGGCGCGCTTCCGTTCGGACAATCTCCATAGCATGTCTCGCGTGGCTCCGGCGCTCCATAGGTACTCTTCTGGTAGATCCGCGTGCCGTCGGGCGCAAAGAGATCGACCCGGAACGCGGCCTCGAGGTTGAGAGCGTCGTCGAGTTCGATCCCGAGATAGCCACCCGCGGGTACGGTCCCGGTGAGTTCCTGCACTTCGAACGCGGTCGAAAGCAGATAGCCATCGGAGAGGTCCACGTCACCTCCGCCGGTGAAGGCGACAGGTGGATTGCAGAGCTCGATCGCTGCCGCCAACGTCAAGTTCGGGTCGGCGAGCATCTCGTTGATGCAGAGGCTCGACCCCAAGTTCGGGTTCGGTACGTCGTTCTGGGACCCGAACGTGGACGTGAAATCCAGCGTCCAGAAGAGCTCGTCTGCGTTTGGAATCAGGGGAGGCGCTGGGTTGTTCGATCCGTCAGGTGACCGGGACATGGACACCGCGAAGCTGGCCGCGGGAGGCGCAGACGGCGCTCCACCGAAAACTCCGTACCGGACGCGATCCTGCATCGTCCCGGAGCCCACGTCGTCGAGGACTCCGATCAGCCCACCGATCGGCTCGAAGATGTCTCCGAGTGAGGTGAACACCTTGTGCTCACCAGGATTGATCATCGTGCCCGATGGGATCACGTACTCCCCGAGCCCTCCCTGGATCTTCCAGTTGGTCAAGTCTACGGTCGTTGTTCCGCGGTTGTAGAGTTCCACCTTGGCTGGACTGATCTGGATCTCATTCAAGTAGATCTGCGCGGCCGCCCTCTCCGTGGACAGGCACAGGGCAAGGACGCCGGCCAGAGCCACGGCCCGAATGCACGCACTTCGGCTCCCCATGATGTTTCCCCCTCCTCAGTTGCTGCGGCCAGCCTCATCCATCGGACCATTCGAAATCACTGAGCCCAATCGGCCGGTCGACCGCGCGAAGCAGTCGATCGTCGGGCCTTGGCTCTCGGATCGTTGCGACGAGTTCGGGCGCGACTCGCTGCCGAACTCCGCGTCTTCTCGTTCCCCGCGTCTCCCGGCTTTCGGAGATCGAATCGACGCATCTTGTACCGCATGGTCGACTCCTTGAGACCGAGTCGACGGGCCGCCCGCGTCTGATTCCATCCGCACGCTTCGAGCGTTCGGCGCAGGATCGCTCCCTCCACGCTGAGGAGTCGGGCCTCGAGCGTCTCTCCCCTTCGGAGCGAGAGAGAGACCGCGCCATCACTGTGCTCGAGAGCTTCCCGAACTCGCGCGGGAAGATCTGCGGTCGTCACCGGTCCTTCTGCCCCACGCATCGCGAGCACGTACTCGACGACGTTCCTCAGCTCTCTCACGTTCCCGGGCCAGGAGTAGCTGGACAGCGCATCGAAGACGGCACGGTCGATCGGCGGCACGTCACCGGATGCGATCGAGTGGAGGAAGTGAGCTACGAGCGACGGCACGTCCTGGATCCGTTCCCGAAGCGGCGGAATCTTGAGCGGGACGACGCCGATCCGGTAGTAGAGGTCGAGACGGAACCGACCGGCCGCAATCTCCTCTTCCAGATCGCGACTCGTCGCGGCGAGAACGCGGATGTCTACGCGGATCGGTTCCCGTCCGCCGACTCTCAAGAACTCGCGCTCTTGGAGGAAGCGAAGGAGTTTCGTTTGGGTTGCGAGATCCATGTCCCCGATCTCGTCGAGGAACAGGGTGCCTCCATCCGCCGCCTCTACTTGCCCTCGTCGCTCCATCGCCGCCCCGGTGAACGCACCCTTCTCGTGGCCGAAGAGCTCCGCTTCTATCAGCTCTCTCGGAATCGAGGGACAGCTGATCGCGACGAACGGCCTGCCCTTCCGCTCACTCCGCTCGTGGATCGCTCGCGCCACGAGTTCCTTCCCCGTTCCACTCTCACCGAGGACGAGTACGCTCGCGTCACTCGTCGCCACCCGCTCGATCGCGCGGAAGATCGCCCGCATCTCGGAGCTCTCTCCGACGATGCCCTCGAACGGTGCCGTCTCGGGAAGGACGACGTTCGCGATCTCGCGCTGCGGCGCGACGAGGCTCAGGATCTCCGCGAGCACGGGGAGGAGGTGCTCTAACCCGGGTGATTGCGGCGACGTGTTCCCGCTTCCACCTGCCGACCGAATGACGCCCAAGACTCCACGGGCCGTGGGTTCGTAGACTCCGGATGCCGAAACTCTCTCTCGCCCGTCCGCAGACCCATGCGGAGCAGCCGCCGGCCGGGCGATTGCGACGAAGACCGACTCCTGCCCCTCGGCGACGGATCGATCGAGCGGCTCGAGGTGCGGCCGTCCCAAGGTCAGTCCTGAAGATTGCCGCTGTCGAGCGCGTTCCAGAAGCTCTGCGCTCCGGCCCCATCCCCAGGTGGAAGTTCGTCCGTCCTCGAGAAGAAGGACGGCGCCGTCCAACCGCAGCCTCGCGCCGAGAAGGGCCAGCCAAGTCTCCCCGACGCCGAGCTCTCTCAGACCGCCCACCAGCTCGAGAAGGCACGCACGCTCCACTCCGCCGAGCTCGGCAGTCGCGCCCGCACTTTCATCCGCCCACCACGAGCGCTCGACGATTCGGACACGGGCCGCGTCCACGTCCGCTACGAGTTCCGTCCGCTCGGCACTCTCCGCCGCTTCGCGAGCGTTCTCCAGATAGACTTCGACTTCACCGCCACCCCGCGCCGCTTCGACCTCAGCCATGAGGATCCAACTTCGGCAGAGAAGCGGAGCATGACCTAGGCGCTGAAACACTTCCTGCGCCTGCCGAAGCCTACGCTGTGCCGCATCGTGGGCTTCGATCCTGAGGAAGAGCGCACCCAGCTCCACTCGTACACGCGCCAAGTCATAGACGTCACCGAGCTGGACGAAGAGCGACTCCGACTCGGTAAAGGCATCGCGCGCGGCATCGAGATCCCCGACCAAGAACTGCGAACCTCCAAGGATCCGCAGAGACTCCGCACGCTGGCGAAGCGCGTTTCCGGACGTAGCCATCTCGGCCGCTTCCGTGGCGAGATCTCTGGCAACCTCCGCATCTCCGCGGGCGAGCGAGAGACTCGCCTGGAGAATCAACTCCTCACTCCGGATCTCTCCGCTCTCGATCGACTGGCTGAGACGCTTCACTTCGAGGGCAGCCCGTTCCGCTTCCTCGGTTCTCCCCAACTCCAAGTTCGCTCGCGCAACGTTGAGCCAGGGTTTGGTCGCGCCCTCTACGTTGCCCAACTCCTTCATCTGCGCAGCGGACCGCTCTCCCCACGCGATCGACTCCTCGTAGCGCGCGGACGTCAGATAGACGAGCGCCAAGTTGTTCGCGTAGATCGCCTGTCCGGCCTTGTCTCCCTGCTTGGCCAGCGCATCGATGCTCGCGAGAAGTGCGGGCTCGGCCTCGCTCGTGTTCCCGAGGTAGGCGTGGGCGAGTCCGAGGTTACCGGTCGCCCAAGCGAGCGCCCGCTGGTCCCCAACTTGGTCTGCCAAGTCGCGCGCGAGTTGGAAGTGGACCAGCGCAGCGCCATAGTCTCCACGTTGCACCTGCAGGGTTCCGAGATTGTTCGACACGATCGCCGTGCCGTTGCGGTCGTCGAGGTCCTGGTAGATCCGGAGGCTTCGCGTGTAGTGACGCTCCGCGTCGTCGAGTTCGCCCAGGTGAACGTGGATGTTCCCGATCCGGTCGTGACCTGCGGCGACTCTCTTCCGGTCGTCCAGTGCCTCGCGGATCCGCAACGCCTCGGTCAGATGATCGAGCGCTTCCCTCGGCATTCCGAGACGACGTTCGACCGGCCCCAACTCCTCGAGCGCAAGAGCCCGCACTGCGCCGGGCTCCGATCGTGCGGAGAGGCGAAGACTGCGAAGGAGGTGGTCTCGCGCTTCCGCGAATCGTGACTCCTGGCGATGGATCCGCCCGATCCACCCTTCGAATCCGGCGGCCTCGAGCTCGTCGCCCTCCTCGAGACACCTGGCGACACAATCCTCGAGGATCTCCCGCGCCTTGCCCCGCCGCCCCGCAGCCTCGTGAGCCTCTGCCAGAACGGAGAGCGCCCGGACGGCCGCATGCCCGTCTCCCCCTCCGGAGGCAATCCCGACCGCTCGTTCCGCACACTCGCACGCCGCCTCGGGCTCGCCGGAACGGAGATGCGATCCAGCAGCGTCGAGGAGAAGGCGGACCCAACCGGAGGAGTCGCCGGAGATTGGACTTTGGGAATCGGAGGTCGCCATCGTCACTCGCTTCCATAAAGATGGGGGTCGGTACGAGTCCCGGTGAGTGGAGCGTAGCACGGCCTTCCAAGCCCACAACGCACATTCGCAGAATGGCTTACGTCGCAGATTCCTGAGGGCTCACATAGCATTGCCACATGGCTTGATATGTGGATTCGCAACATTCTGCGACCAGCGAGTTTTCTTCTCCCCTACTGCCCGACGCCCCCACGCACGGAGGAGCGTTGGCACGATTCCCGCCGGGAGTCGTCGGGCGTGACGACGGGGCGACAATCCGCCATGTCGAAGCGACCTCCAGATCATTTCCTAATCGTCCGCTGTAAGAGAATTCGTGCGAGATAGACATTCGCTTTGATATGCTCGGAATGCACGCAAGTTCTTCCCAGAGCGTGACGAGACCTGGATTGAGCTGAGGTCCCCCCTTCCAGCTCGGCCGAGCGGAACCGACTCCGCCGGCTCCCGGGAACCTAGTGGGACAGTTCTCTACATAGAGACACGTCTCGAGGAGGGTCGTCCGCATGAAGCGACACCTACTGCTCTCCGTTTGCGCATTCGCCGCCCTCGCCATGGCCTGTGACCACGCGTCCGCGGGTCCGAACGCTGGCGGGACCCTGATCGTCCATGGTGACGCGGGCGTCGTGTACACCAACGACATCGACGACTACACCGGCGCGTCCCCCCTGCCTGGAGGTTGCTCCACCGCAGAGACGAACTACCCGGCGGACGAACACTTCGTCTGGTGGGTCAAGGCCGTCTTCCCCGAGTCCACCTCCCCGCGCCTGCTCGGCGTGACGTTCGGAGTCGACTACGACGCCGCCGCCATCGTCCTCGAAGGCTACGGAGCTTCCGGTGACTTCGAACTCGCGGATCCCAACTGGCCGGAGCCCCAATCCGGAACTGCCGTGACCTTCCAGAACACGCAGACAGCTTGGCTCGTGGATCTCTACTGGTTCGCCGGATACAACTACTCCGGATACGGCACCGACGTCAGCTTCGACCTCGCCCCGAACCCGAGCCAGGGCGCGTACTTCGCGGACGACGACGTGCCGTCGACTCTCGATCCGATCGAGGAGCTCGGAAGCCTCGGCTTTGGCGCGAACCCTGGGTATCTCCCCTGCCCGACCGAGTTCCCGACCACAGGCGCGTGCTGCTTCCCGGACCTCTTCTGCTCGATGCTGACCGAGGACGAGTGCAACGCCGAGGGTGGGACGTATCAGGGCAACAACGTTCCCTGCGACCCGAACCCGTGCGAGGGCGATCCTCCGACCGGTGCGTGCTGTTCCGACGGCGGATCCTGTTCCTTCCAGACCCAGGAAGACTGCGAAGACGCCAGCAGCCACTACCTGGGAGACGGAGCGCCCTGCTCTCCGGATCCGTGCCCGAAGCCAGGTGCCTGCTGCTTCGGAGAGGACTGCGTCTTCATGGGTCAGTTCGACTGCGAAGACGAGGGAGGCGTTCCGCAAGGTTCCGAGAGTTCCTGCGATCCGAACCCGTGCTCGGCACCAACCGGCGCCTGCTGCTATCCCGACGGATCGTGCCGTTTCCTCAACGAGGCCGATTGCGACCTGTCCCAGGGCACCTATCAGGGTGACGACACGAGCTGCGATCCGAACCCTTGTCCGCCTCCCCCAACCGGAGCCTGCTGTTCGGAGGACGGAACGTGCGAGGTCCTGTCTCTCGTCGACTGCGAGAGCGCGGGCGGTCAGTATCTCGGCGACGATGTCGCGTGCGAACCCAACCCCTGCGTGATCACTCCGATCGAGGAGCGCTCCTGGGGCCAGATCAAGAACGGCTATCGTCCCCAGTAGGGCGCGGATAGATCGAAACGAACGAGCGGGCGCGAGCTGATCTGATCGGCAAACGCCCTCCCCCTCTCGCGAACGGCCCCTGGACCTCGGTCCGGGGGCCTTCGTTTGCCACCCACTGCGCGAGTCGACACCAATCCGCCCTCCGCGCATCCGACCATTGAGAATCCACCCTTGTCGTCCGCTTGCCACGGGGAGACCGATCGCACCATGTCCTCTCAACCCGACCCTAGACAGATCCAGACCCTCGGCGCGCTCCGCGAGAGCGGGTGGCGTTCGCGCACGGTCAAGGAGGAGCTACGTGAGAACCTCCTCGCCCGTCTCTCTACCGGCCAGCCTTGGCTCTCCGGAATCGTCGGCTACGAAGAAACGGTGCTGCCGCAGCTCGAGAACGCGATCCTCTCGCAGCACAACTTCATCCTCCTCGGGCTGAGAGGACAGGCGAAGACGAGGATCGTCCGGCAGCTGATCGGCCTCCTCGACGAGTGGATGCCCGCGGTCATGGGCTGCCCGCTGCGCAGCGACCCCTATCACCCGGTTAGCCCGCAGGCGAAGCGGCGCATTGCCGAACAGGGAGACGACGCACCGATCGAGTGGATCTCGCGACAGGAGCGGTACCACGAGAAGCTCGCCACGCCGGACGTCACGATCGCGGACATCATCGGAGACGTGGACCCGATCAAGGCCGCGCGGGAGAAGATCGACCTCTCGGACGAGGGCGCCCTCCACTTCGGTATCATCCCTCGGTCGAACCGAGGCGTCTTCGTCATGAACGAGCTTCCCGACCTCCAGCCCCGCATCCAGGTCGGTCTCCTCAACATCCTCGAGGAGAAAGACGTCCAGGTGCGCGGCTTCCCGATCCGGATCCCGCTCGACATCCTCCTCTCGTTCACCGCGAACCCGGAGGACTACACGAACCGCGGCAACATCATCACTCCGCTCAAGGACCGGATCGACAGTCAGATCCTGACGCACTATCCGCGCACGGTGGACCAGGCCATCGAGATCACGAAGGCGGAGGCATGGACGGACCGCCACGTCGAGATCGCCGTCCCGCGCTTCGTCGACGAGATTCTCGAACAGATCGCATTCACCGCGCGGGAGAGTGACTACGTCGACCAGAGTTCCGGCGTTTCACAGCGTCTCCCCATCCGCGCCCACGAACTACTCCACAGCGCCGTGGAGAGACGGATCATCAGGAACGCAGGCGAACCGCCTGTACCAAGACTCGCAGATCTGGCCGCGGTCGTGCCGGCGATCACGGGACGCGTCGAGCTCGTCTACGAAGGCGAGCAAGAGGGCCCGCAGATCGTCGCCCACAAGCTCGTCGGTCGCGCCATGCTCAAGGTGTTCGAGCGAACGTTCCCCAAGGTCTACACATCGAGCCGCAAGAAGTCTCGCCGGGAGACGTTCGGATTCGAGGACGAACCGCGCGCCGCAGAATCACGGGCCGAAGTGCCGTCCGACTATCGCGAAGTGCTTTCGTTCTTCTCCCAAGGTGGACGGGTCGAGCTCTCCGACGACATGGACTGGAAGACCTACCAAGCGACGCTCGGCACCGTTCCGGGACTCGGCAAGCTCGTCGACGCGCACAAGGACGCGATCACGAAGGGACACCCGTCCCTCTCCGGCGACAACTACTCCGCC
This sequence comes from Candidatus Eiseniibacteriota bacterium, assembly GCA_020633975.1. Taxonomy (GTDB): domain Bacteria; phylum Eisenbacteria; class RBG-16-71-46; order CAIMUX01; family CAIMUX01; genus JACKCR01. Next base: position 26,621 of record JACKCR010000008.1, read on the forward strand.
GTGAAGGCACTCGCGATGGAGTGGGTCCTCGAGTGTCTCCACCAAGTCAGCCTGATCGCGAAGCAGTCGAAGGACGGCACCATCCGGTTCGCCGACATGCTCGCGAACATGCTCGGCGGCGACGAGGACTGAGAAGCGATGAGATACCGTTTCGAGAAGTTCGACGAGTCACTGAAGGAAGCGCTCCAGAACTTCAAGACGTTGATGGAGCTCTTCCAGAGCCTCGTGCTCCGTACGAACGGCGATGTCGAGCGTGCCCTCGAGTTTCTTCGGTCCATGCAAGCACAGGGGTACATCCCAGAAGACTGGGATCTGGACGAGTTCGAACGACGGCTCGAGAACGAGGAGTTCGTCCGCCGGACTCCCGAGGGCCGGGTGCTGACGAAGAAGGCAGAGCGAACGATCCGCTCCTCGAGTCTCGAGCAGATCTTCGGCAACCTACGGATGGGCGCTGTCGGTGGGCACCCCACGCCACACGAAGGGATGGGCGGAACGGAGTCGCAACCGGAACGTCGCCCATACCAGTTCGGCGACGAGCTCCGGAACATCGACTTCTCCGACTCGATCATGAACTCGATCCGGCGCACCGGCCTCGGCGAGTTCGACCTCGGCGAACAGGACCTCACCGTCCTCGAGACCGACCACCACACCTCGTGCGCCACCGTCATCCTCATCGACGTGTCGCACTCCATGATCCTCTACGGTGAGGATCGGATCACGCCCGCGAAGATGGTGGCGATGGCGCTATCCGAGCTCATCCTCACTCGCTTCCAGAAGGACTCGCTGGACGTGGTGCTCTTCGGTGATGAAGCGATGCGCGTGGAGGTGAAGGATCTCCCGTACGTCGGCGCCGGCCCCTTCCACACGAATACGCAGGAAGGACTCCGGTTCGCGCGGCGGATCCTCGAACGCCGCCACCAAGCCAACAAGCAGATCTTCCTCGTGACGGACGGGAAGCCGACCGTGATCCGACTGGGAGATGGGCGTCTCTACCGGAACGTCGGAGGCCTGGATCCGATCATCGTGAACCGAACCTTGGACGAAGCGGTCATGTGCCGCCGGCGACGGATCCCGATCACGACGTTCATGGTGGCGGAGGACCCTTACCTGCAGCGGTTCGTGCAGCAGCTCACGGAACGGAACCGGGGGCGAGCCTACTTCACCTCCGCGGACCAGCTGGGGAGCTATGTCCTCGTCGACTTCATGGAGAACCGGCGTCGACGCGTGAGATAGCCGGGAAGGCAAGGCGGTTCCCGCGGTCACTCGTGAAGGTACATACACCCGCGCGATAGATCCAAGGTCGGGGACGTCCGTGCGAGGAAGTCGTAGCCGAGGATTCCGCTGAAGTCCGGCTGGCCAAGGTCCAACCTCAAGAACACCTGCGGACCGAGCGAATGCGTCCCCAAACTGAGTTGAGCAGCGGCGTGCGCTGAATGACCCGCGAACAGCTCCGTCTCCTCGAAACGACTCGCGTCGAGAATCGAGTGGGTCGCGCCCGTATCGATGAGCAACCGATGCCTTCCTCCGTCGATCTCGGCATCGACGAGAATCGGCCCCGTAGGATCGAACGCGACGCAGTCCGCGAGTCGGCTGTCCGTCTCGCCTCTCGAGCGGCCGCTCGACCGGAGCTGGGGCGGTCCGTGGCCCGGATCATCGACGAGGATTCGATGGTTCGGATAGTCGAGCGTGATGAGAGCGCCTTCGAAGAACCCTCTGCCGACCGCGCCGTACGGATTGGGAGACGGGTTCTCCGGGTCGTAGACATCCTCGCTTCCGTTCACGTCCTGCCAGACGTTGTCTCCGATTCCCACGGACTGCACACGGAAGCGCCGCGCCTGCATGGCGGTCCCCGCGTAGTTCGTGAAATGATCGACGCCACCCGTGAAGTCGACCTCGACACTGTCGAGCACCGCCGAGCTCAAGGAGAGAGCGCGGTAGTCACCGAGGTCGAACATGAGTGGGTAGCTCCGCCCACCAACCTCCACGTCGATCGTGAGGAGGTTCTCGCGAATCGCGAACGGGATCGCAATCTGGCTCAGGCCAGTGCCCGCCTCCGCCGCGAGGATCCGAGTCGGCAGCAGCAAGGCGAAGAGGACGAGGAGCACGAAGAGGAGTTCGAACGCGATCAGTGGATAGTGGGACCGAACGTAGAGCGCGAAGGACTCCCGCACCGAACGCGAAGGGACGTCACACTCGTCGACGATCCGGCCCGCATCGTTCGCCGCACGCTCTATCGATTCATTGCCGTCCATGATCTCCACTCCCTCGACTCCTTCCGTCCTCGACTCGGTGCGCCGGTGCTGCGAAGCGGATCCGCGAACTCGCCTGGCGTTCCCCGCCACCCGAACTCGGAAAACCGATTCCCATTCGCCAACTCAAGTTCTGCACCAAACTGCCATCACGGGAGCGAAACGTACGGAGGAAGCCCGCGGAGGACGAGCATCGCGGTCCTAACGAGGAGGTCAACTCGGCGCTCGATCTCGGGCCACAACCTCCCTAGATGCTTGACCTACCGGCGGATGCCACCTCCGTTCGTTGGAGGGGCGGGGCATGAGCGACGGGATCGTCACAGAGGTCGAGACGGCACGGCCCACGCGGATGTGAGTCGACGCCCGTAACACGGGTCGGTCATCTGAACGCGGATGGACGGACGGATCGGCCAAATGGAGAGGCCACGAAGCGCGAGAGTTCCCCAATTGGGGAACTCGGTGAGCTACTTCGAGGCACGTCGCACTCGACGCACGCCCATACTCGGCGCACGTCACACTCGGCGCACGCCGCTCGAGGCGCGCCACACACGGCGCGCCTCACGCAGCGGGAAGGGATGCGATCACCTGGAGGTGCTTCGATCGTCAGGTGGCGTGGCACCCATGATCTCGCGCAGGACGATCGTCGCGTAGGCCCCAGCGGGAAGCTCGAACCGGACGACGACGCCATCGGAATCCACGACGGCCTCCAGGTTCCGGGGACGCACGAGCAGCGGACGCCGGGCTCCTTCGAGGAGCTTTCCGTGGCCGTGGAACGCGTCGGGGGACAGCCCCGCCTGGCTCAGCACACGACCCTCACGATCGGCCGCCACGCCCCCCGGGGCTCGCATCTTCCGACCGAACATCGGACCCGTGAGGAGGATCTCTCCACTCTCGAGCCGGGCTTGCTCTCGAGGCACGTCTTCAACGTTGAAGAAGCCGCCCGCCGGCGCCACCTGCATCAGGTCCCCGTCGACTGCCTGATGGAGAAGTCCATCGACGTAGCGCTCCATGAGAACGCGGTTGAAGAGCACGGACTGAACGGCAGAAAGCGCGAGCCGAAGGAGGTTCCGGCGAACCCGCCGTCCATCGTTCTGCTTCAGGAGGAGTTCCAGGCCGAGCTGCACCGTCTGACCGTCCCAGCCGAAGCGCTGCTCACCGTAGAAGTTCGGGATCCCGTGGTCTTCGATTCGGGCGACGGCCCGTTCGATCCTCTCGGCGGCTTCCGGATGGACGTCGCGGATACGGATCTCGAATCGATTGCCTCGAAGGTGTCCGGTCCGGAGTCGATTCCCGTGAAGCGCCGCCGACAACACTCGGATGCCCTCGCCGAGAGGAAGATCATTCGTGCCGGAGGGACCGGCCGTGCCGGAGGGACCGGCCGTGCCGGACGGGACATCCGTCACAGACGGAGCTGCCGTCGCAGACGCACCAGTCGCATCAGCCAGACCGCCGTCCTTCGCGAGTGCGGCTCGTGCGGCCTTCCACGGCACGGAAACGTACTGCCGCGTCACCGCGTGACGGTCCTTCATCCCCGCGGTGCCGACTTCTTGGTCAGAGACACCGAGAGTCCGCGCAAGGGCGCGAACCACGTCGTGCGTGTTCTTCCCCGTCTTCTCGATCCAGAGGAAGAGGTGCTCCCCCTCGCCGCTCGGTTCGTACGCGGGGATCTCCTCCACCACGAAGTCTTCGTCGTGTACGCGAATCCGTCCGCCGATCGCGTCGCTGTCGGACACGACCCTGGGCAGCGGCTCCGCCAACCATGTCTTCCACGGCTCGTCCATCTCTCCCCTCACCTACGCCAGCCCGATCCCCTCTGCGCGCGCGCAGCGGACCAGAGTCGCCCTCGTCTTCTCCGTGATCTCCTCGCGATCGGAATCGCTGGGATCGAAGAGAGTCACCACACCAGAACCGTCCATCGGCTCGAACGAAAAGACGACGTGTTCCAGATAGAACGGGCCGTTCCCGCCTCCATAGACGTGATCACCGACGAGCGGAGCGCCGAGCGCGGAGAGCATGGCGCGGATCTGATGATACCGGCCGGTACCGAGTTCGATCACGACGTGGGAACAGTCGCGGGCCTTCGTCCGTGCGCTCGTCGAATCACCTCCGGAGTTGCCCCTCGTGTCTCCCCGCGTATCCAACGGTGCAACGTCCAGGCCCACGACGCGCAGGAACGACGGCTGCCCCCCGCTTCGTACCACTTCCATCCGATTCCCGCGTCGCTTGAGGTAGGCTTTGTGCTCCCCGAGCAACGACTCGTGCTGCGACGCGGAACCTCCCACACGGGCGAGGTAGACCTTTCGCCATCGCCGCTCGCGCACACGTTCATTGTGAAAACGGATCGCGTCGGCAGACAACGCGACGAGAAGGAATCCACGAGTGCCTCGGTCCAGTCGATGGGGAAGCCGCGCTTCCTGAAAGCCCGCGTCGACGACTCTCGAGAGGAGGGATACGCGCTTCGGGTCGCTCGTCAGCTCCGACGCCATTCCCGCCGGCTTGACCAAGACGACCTCGTGTTCAGTCCGGAACGCGACCGGGATTCCCGCGATCGTCTCCGAACTCCGCCTGTCACTACTCGAGGATATTCGCGATCTCCGGAACGAGAGGACGTGTCGAGAGAGACTTGAGCGCGAAGTTGCTTCCCTCACCCACTCGGCAGACGAAGAGGTCTCGGTTGTGACGGATGAGACCGAACTCGTCGAGGCACGACACTCCGCCGCAGATGTCCATCGCGAGGATCGCCAACTCAGATGCGCGACGCGAACACTCGATCTTCACCTTGGCCGCCGACTCGCGACGCATCGTCCCGGCGTCGTATTCCTTGACCAGATGGAGGAGCCAGGTCACTCCCTGATGCAGTGCGATGTCCATGTCGAGGAGCACGTCTTGCACGCGCTGGAACCGGCCGATCGGCTTGTCGTCGAACTGGATCCGCTCCTGGACGTAGGTCCGGCACTTGTCGAGCATGAACGCGAGTGACGCGAGGGAAAGCCCGGCGATGAAGAGCCGCCCGCCGTTCAGAGTCGTCGCCATTACCTTGAAGCCTTCGTTCTCCTCGCCGAGGATCGCGTCGGCCGGCACCTCGACCTCGTCGAACGCGATCGAGCCGGTGGACGACTGGAGCCACACCTGCTTCCCTTCCATCTCCTGGTAGTGGACCCCCTTTGCATCCATCGGAACGATGAAGCAGGTGGACCGATAGCCAGGGCGCCCGTTCGGATCCGTGAGCGCATGGACGACGACATGGCTGGCCCAACGTGCGTTGGTCGACCAGCACTTCTCCCCCTTGATGACCCAGCTGTCGCCCTTCCGGACGGCCACGACCTCGGGATTCGTCGCATCGGAACCACGGCCGGGCTCGGAGAGTCCGAAGACGAACATCCGCTTCCCGGCCGCGAGGTCGGGCAGGTGCGCCTTCTTCTGTTCGTCTCGTCCAAAGAGCTGGAGCGGCTTCGTGCCGAGGCTGGACGCAGCCCCTGGGGTGATCGCGACGCTCTGAGAGTGATAACCGAGCGCCAGCCCCATGAGGATCAGGTCGAGGTGGGTTCCGCCCTGTCCGCCGAACTCCTCCCGGACGGTGAGACCAAAGAGACCGAGCTCGCCCATCTTGCGCAGGACGTCGTCCGGAGTGAGCTGGTGCTCACGCTCCCAGGAGAGCAGGCGGGGAGCGATCTCCGCGTCGCTGAAGTCACAGACCGCCTGATAGAAGGCGAACCGTTCCTCGTCCAGGAGGGGCTCTAGGTAGGTGTCGATCTGTCGGGCCATGTCGGTAGTTCCACCTCCGTCGGGGGGTTCGGGGCAACCTGAGCATGGTAGCGGATCCGAAGAGCTCCTCCCAACCCGAGGATTGTGGCGGGAAGATTGCGGGCCAGGGAGACAGAAGCGGTTCTCGTTCGACCGTTTACCGTTGTACCTCGTTGTGGATACGTCGCTTACTGCCCCCACGGCACAAAATCGACAATCTTCGTTCCAGCATGCAACCTTCGGCCTCCGGATTCGTAAGTTAGGTGGGGAGAGACACGCTCGGATTGCCAGGAGTCGGGGCGGCGTCACGCAGAACACGGGTACGGGGCCGCCGGCCCTTGAACGTTCCGGGATTCCGGCGCGTCCAACTCCCGGGGGAAAGAGTGCGCGACGCCCAATCCACGGCTTCCAGAGATGACCGGTCCGCAGGTTCCTTCGGCATGCCCCTCTCCCCACGCCACGGAGCTTGCGGGCCGGTCTGCGTTCTATCGTGAATCGCCCCCTTGGTACCCGGTACCATGAGCGGCCGGCCCGGGATGATCCGGACGGCCATCCTCAGGAGGAAGGAATGAGAACCCCACTCAGGATGCTATCGCTTGCCACGCTGCCCCTTGCTGTTCTTGCTGGTGTCACCACCGCGAACGCCGCGGACTGGAAAGGCTCAGAAGAGACCAGGGACGGTGTGCTCCACGTCATGAACCCAGCACAGCCGATGCTCCCTGAGGTCACGCTCAAGCCACAAGAGCTCTGGCGGATCGGCGGAGACACGGACGCCGAGGGCGAGTTCTTCGGAGTCATCAACCAGGTCACGACAGACTCCGATGGGAACATCTACCTGCTCGACCTGCAGCTCAACGAGATCAAGATCTTCTCCCCGGACGGTACCTACATCCGCACGATCGGACGCGAAGGTGAAGGACCTGGGGAGTTCCGCGCCCCGACCGGGTTGTTCTTCGTTCCGTCGGGGGAAGTGGGAGTCCTTCAGGCCAATCCGCTCAAGATCGTGCTTCTGACGAAGACGGGTGAGCCGGCCGGTGAGTACCCGACGCCAAAAATCGAAGGCGAAGGGTTCGTCACTGTCGCCGGGGCGCGACCTGCAGGCGACCAGCTCGTTTGTTTGGCGATGGGGAACAACTTCATTCAGGAAAAGGGCACGTTCATTCAGACGATCATGCTCCGCGGAATCGACTCGAATGGAACGGTCGTCGCGTCCTACTACGACGAGCCTCGCGTCTTGGACTTCGCGAGCCCCGTCTTCCACGAGAAGGACTGGGACACGATCCAGAATCGATGGGCGACGAGTCCTGACGGACGAGTCTTTGGGTGCGCCGAGCATGGCTCGTACGCCGTCACGATCTGGAAGCCGGACGGTTCCGTGGACCGCGTCGTCCATGCGGAGCACTCCCCGCACAAGCGTACGGCCGAAGAGCGGGAGTACCTCGAGGGCATCTGGTCGGTCTTCACGCGACAGGCTCCGGGCGCCTCTGTCCAGATCGAGGACTACGACAATCCGGTGGCGGCCATCTACACGCGAGACGACGGCTCTCTCTGGGTGATGAACAGCGAGGGTAGCCACCCGGACGACGGCACCTTGGGTACGTTCGACGTCTTCGACCGAAACGGACGGTTCGTGAAGAAGGTGTCGATCGAGGGCGAGGGGACGCCTCGTCAGGACGGCTACTTCTTCGTGGGCGACCGACTCTACGTCGTGACTGAGTTCCTCGGAGCAGTCCTTGCGATGCAGGGCGGTGGATCGGATGTCGAGGGCGACGAGGAAGCGGAGCCGATGTCCGTGATCTGCTACCAGCTCGACCAGGGCCAGATCGCGCTCAACTAGTCCCGGCCTCACGCGCCTGCTCCCCTGTTTGCACCGACAGGGGAGCAGGCTACTCTCCCAACGCGTTTCTCCGCTCCGAGTCCCGTCCAGGAGGCCCCGGCATGGTCACTCTCTCCCTCCCCCCTTCCGCTGACGACTCCGAAACCCCGATCCTGCCCGGCATGGTTCGAGCGGATCGATCGTCGGACGACTGGGCCACATTCCGTATCCCGGAACCACACAGAGTCGGTCGTCGCCCCTCCCTCGCCACGGCCACCCGAACGCTCGCCACGCTCGCCTTCATCGCGGCCGTCGTGATCGGCTCCTTCGGGGTGGGCGGCTGTTCCGGTGGCGGTGGTGCCGACGGCGCGGGATCGGACAGCACAGCCGTGACCAGTGGAGCAGGAAACGGATCCGACGACGCGAAAGGCGGAAACGACTCCAAGGCGGAGGAGAGCAAGTCGGACAAGGACGACTCAGGCAAAGCCGGCAGTGGCGGATCTGACGACGACTCCTCGAACGACGAGTCCGGCGACGGATCCGACGACGGCGCCAACGATCGCAAGGCTCGCGAGAAGACGACGTCGGTCGACGCCACCGCATGCGTCAAGGGTGACTTGATCGTCCCGGTGGTGGCGGAAGGTAGGATCCGAGCCCGTCGCGAAGCGGAGATCCGTGCCGAGATCGGCGGTCGACTCGACCGCGTGTTCGTCGACGAAGGCCAGTCGGTGAAGCGTGGCCAGCTGCTGGCCCGGATCGACGGACGGGAGTACCAGGTCGCCATCGACGAGGCGCGTTCTCGCTATCTCAAGGCGCTCGGGCAGATCGTGATCGAGGAAGAGAAGGTCGACGACACCACACCGCAGGCGACGATCGAGGAACAGCTCGAGAAGCTCTGGTCGGAGGAGCGGGTCGGACGGATCTCCCGCGACGAGCGGACCGCGAAGCAGCGTGAGATCGAGGTGGAAGCCCTGAAAGAAGGCAGCTTCCGGCGAGACCTGGTCGAAGCACGCACCGGCCTCTCCGCAGCCAAGGCGGACGAGGAACGAGCCCGTCTCAACCTGGAACGGACAGAGATCCGGGCACCGTTCAGCGGCGTCGTCACTGGTCTCACTTGGGTGAGCGGCCAGCGAGTGTCGGCCGGCGAGGCGCTCTGCTCGATCGTGGACAACGTCGAGGTCGAGGCCGAGGTCGGCGTGCTGGAATCGGACCTCCGCGGACTGGAAGTCGGCGACCGCGCACTCCTCATCGTCCCCGCCTTGGCGGAAACGCTCGACGCGAAGGTAGACGTGATCAGTCCGCGCATCGACTCGACCACGCGCACTTGCGAAGTGCTGATCCGCTACACGAGCGAAGACGGCCGCGTCCGCCCGGGAATGTTCGTCCGTGCTTCGATCGCCGGACAGACTCTGAAAGACCGACTCCTCGTCCCCCGAGAAGCGATCCTCACGCGTGACGGCCGGCCGCTCCTCTTCCGCGTCGACGGGGACCGCTCCCGCTGGGTCTACGTGACTCTGGGCGAGCAGAACGACTACGTCGTCGAGATCAAGAGCGTGCTCCAGGGCGGTCCGCTGAACCCGGGCACGAAGGTGGTCGTCTCCGATCACCTCACGCTGACCGACGAGGCGAAGATCAAGATCCGAAAGACGCGGCCCATCTCGGATCCGTGGAGCCGTTCAGGAACGGAGAGCTAGATGCTCCGTGGAGCGATCCAACGGCCGATCGCGGTCGCCATGCTCTTCCTGGCGCTCGTCCTCATCGGCGCAATCAGCTACAAGAAGCTCCCGGTGGACCTCCTCCCATCGATCGTCTATCCGCGCCTCACCGTGGTGACGACCTACGAGGAGATCCCCGCCGAAGACCTCGAGCGGATGGTGACCCAACCGATCGAGGAAGTCGCGACCGCACTCACCGGCGTCCGCTCCGTCTCCTCGCGCACTCGCGAGGGCGTCTCCATGGTGACCGTGGAGTACGAGTGGGGCACGCAGATGGACTTCGCGAACCTCCACCTCCGCGAAGCGATCGACCGCGTCTCCTTCCGGGACGACTTCCCCGAAGATGCGGAGCGTCCGCTCATCCTGCGCTGGGATCCGACGTCCCGACCGATCAGCATCCTCGTCCTCGAAGGCGACGGACCGATCCAGCAGCTGACCGAGTTCGCGACCGAGGTGGTGAAACCCGCGCTCGAGCAGGTCGACGGCGTCAGTCAGGCCGAGGTCGTAGGCGGAGCGGACCGCGAGATTCTGGTCGAGCCGAAGCTGGACAAGCTCTCCGTCTACGGCGTAACGGTCGAGCAGCTGCGGCAAACCCTCGCCTCGAGCAACGTCTCCTTCCCAGGCGGACAGATCCGGCAGGGTCCTCTCCACCTCTCCCTGCGGATCAACGGCGAGTTCGAGGACCTGGAGCAGATCCGGGAGACCGAGATCCAACGAGCCGGCCTCTCCGGCATCCGGGTCGGTGACGTCGCGGACGTCCGAGACACGACGAAGGAGCTCGAAGGAGTCACCCTCCTGGGCGAACGCCCCGTCGTCTCGATCCTTCTCTACAAGGAACCGGAAGCGAACACCATCTCCGTCTCGGAGCAAGTCGACGTCGCTCTCGGTGTTCTCGGAGACGACTACAAGGACTTCCAGTACGAGTTCGTCTACCGGGACGCAGAGTTCGTCCGCGCTTCGTTCCAGGGTCTGACCCAGTCGCTGCTCTACGGTGCCGTGCTCGCGTTCTTCGTGCTGTTCTTCTTCCTCGCGGACATCCGGAGCACGATCGTCGTCGGTCTCTCCATCCCGATCTCGGTACTCGTGACGTTCGCTCTTCTCTACTTCGCCAAGGTGAAGCTCAACCTGATGTCGCTCGGTGGCCTCTCCCTCGCCGTCGGTATGCTCGTCGACAACGCGATCGTCGTCCTCGAGAACATCACGAGGCACATCGCGGAAGACCCGGAAGCCGATCCCGCGCCCGAACGCGACGCAAGTGCGCTCCAGTTCCTCCAGAACCAGCGGATCGCGCTGCAGTCGGCGACCGGCACCGAAGAGGTGGCGCGGGCCGTGGTCGCCGCTACTCTGACCACCGTCGCGGTCTTCTTCCCCGTCGTCTACGTGCCCGGAATCGCAGGCGCATTCTTCCGCGATCAGGCGCTCACCGTCACGTTTTCGCTGCTCGTCTCGATTGCGACGGCACTGCTCCTCCAGCCCGTCTTGTCAGCCCGCATCCTGCGTCCGACGATCCGACCAGCGGGAGAGCGGCCGTCCCTCCTCGTTCGCATGTCGAGCGGACTCGTTCACCCTCTCCTCGCCGGCTTCGACAAGGGGTTCACGGCGTTCCGTCACGTCTACCACGGCGTCCTTCGTGCGTCGCTGGACCACAAGGCGGTAATGCTCGGCCTTCTCCTCCTCCTCTTGCTCGGTTCCGGACTCGCAGGCGCACTCCTCCCGAGAAGCTTCATGCCGGAGCGGACGTCCGGCGATCTTCGGGTGGAGTTGGAACTCGCGGCCGGAACGCCGCTCGAAGAGACGACCGTCGTCACCGAAGAGATCGCGTCGTGGCTCGAAGGAGACCCTGCGGTTCGTAGAGTCTTCTCGCAGGTGGGTAGAACCGAACGGACCCTCGCCGCGATCCAGGACTACACGGCACCTCATACATCGAGGCTACGGATCTTCATCGAGCCGGGACGCCATGCCTATCGGGACGGACAGCGGATTCGAGCGGAGTTGACCGATCGCCTCGAGGAGATCCCCGGAATCACCTTTGCCTTCCGCGAAGAAGGGGTCGGACTGACCGAGATCCTCTCCGCTGGGGGCGCGCCCTTCTCGCTCGGAGTGATCGCCGAGAGAGCGAGCGATGCGGTTCCCGCGGCAGAAGCGATCGCAGAACGCCTCGGCCACGTCGACGGGCTCCGCGACATCCAAGTGGACCGAGTGCTCGGCACTCCGAACGTCGTCGTCCGTCTCGATCGGGAGGAGATCCTGCGGAGCGGTCTCGATCCGGATCAGATCGGGCGCGAGCTGAGAGGCCGGATCGCGGGATCTCTCGCGACCACGTTCAACGAGATCGAACAGCGGATCGACATCGCAGTCCGACTGCCGGAAGAGACGCGACGAGATCTCTCCTCCGCGCTCGCGACTCCGGTCGAGGTGGCGGAGGGCCGCACGCTCCCCCTCCGGACCTTCGTCGACCTCAGAGAGGAACAGCCGGTCCGCGAGCTGATTCGGAAGGATCAAAGGCGGATGGTGACCATCTCTGCCAACGTCGAGGGACGCTCCCTCGGTTCGATCTGGAAGGAAGCCGAAGCCGCAGTCGACGAGATGGAGCTGCCGCCGGACGTGACGACCGTCCGCGCCGGGGAAGACGTCGAGATGGCTCAGAGCTTCAAGGACCTCGCCTGGGCGCTCCTCCTCGCCGTGGTCCTGGTCTACATGATTCTCGCTGCGCAGTTCGAATCGTTCCTCGACCCGCTTCTCGTGGCCGCGGTGCTTCCGATCGGGGTCGCCGGAGCAGCACTCGCGCTCGTGATCAGCGGAAGCACGGTCAACATCATGTCCCTGATCGGACTCATCGCTCTCCTCGGCATCGCGGTCAACGATGCAATCGTGAAGATCGATACCATCCGGAGACTCCGCACCGAAGGTCTCCTGATCCGCGACGCGATCTTCGAAGCGAGTCGACTACGAGTCCGCCCGATCTTGATGACGACATTGACGACGGTACTGGCCATGGCCCCGATGGCCATCGGTCTCGGAAGTGGAGAACAGCTGCAACGTCCACTCGCGATCACCATCATGGGAGGGCTCCTCCTGACGACGGCGCTGACGCTGATCTACACCCCCTTGCTCTATGAGCTGAGTCACCGAGAAGGCGACCGAGCGTAGCAGGTGTGGAAGAGCCCCTCGTCGACTGGTAGGCCGAGGGGCCGGAGAACGGACCCATGACTCGATTCTTCGTTCGGCACCCCGTTTCGACCTGGATGCTCTTTGCGGCATTCGTCGTCCTCGGGATCTACTCGTATTCCCACCTCAGCGTGGAAGCGATTCCGGACGTCTCCCTCCCACGTCTCAGCATCGTCACGAGCTGGAACGGCGCGTCTCCCCAAGCCATCCAGCGCTCGATCACGCTCCCGATCGAGGAAGCGGCTCGCCAAGTGCACGGGGTCGAGTCGGTCGTCTCGCGGAGCCGGTCTGGGCAGTCGGTGGTCGAGGTCGAGTTCCGACGGAACGTGGACATCGACTTCGCTCGGCTAGAGATGAACGAACAGCTCGGAGCGGTCCGGAGAGATCTCCCCCAGGGCGCGGGACAGCCTCAGGTGCAGGCGTTCGTACCGGAAGAGTTCCAGACCGAGCAGTTCTTCACCGTGAACCTGGAGTCTCCACTCTCGACGAACGAACTCCGCGAGCGGGCCGAGATCTGGGTGCTGCCTCGGATCCTCGCGGTCGAGGGCGTCGCGGACGCAAGGATCCAAGGCGGCGCGCGTCCCTTGCTCAAGGTGGAACTCGACCGCAGGTTGCTCGACCTCTACGGCATCGAGGCGGACCAGATCTTCCAGGCTCTCGAGCAGCTGGACGACTTGTCCGGAGCCGGTGTCATCGCCCGGTCGGGCCTCGAGTTCACCGTATCTCTCCGGTCTCCGGTGGATCGGCTCGGGCTGGAGAGAGCCGTGGTCGCTCGGTCCGGAGGACGTACGTTCCGGCTGGACGAGCTCGCCGAAGTCACGTCGAGCTTCGAGGATCCGCAGTACTTCGTCCGGGCGAACGGGAAGAACGTCGTCCAGGTGGCGGTGGAGAAGCGGAGCGGCGCGAACTCCGTTTCGGTCAGCCAGTCGCTCCGACGCGAGCTCCCGAGGATCGAGGCGGATCTCCCCTTCGATGTCTCCTTCTACGTCGACACGGACGAGGGACGTGACCTGGAGGAGAAGCTCGAGGAGCTGATCTACCGCTCGCTCGCCATCCTCGGTCTGCTCTTCGTGCTGCTCGCGCTGTCGCTCCGTGAGCTTCGGCTCACCGCGATCGTGGTCGCTTCGATCCTCTTCGCGATCGTGATCTCGCTCTCGCTCTTCTACTTCTTCAAGATCTCGGTGAACTTCATCACGATCAGCGGCCTCACCGTCTGCTTCGGTCTCATCCTCGACAACTCGATCCTCGTCCTCGACGCGATCTCGCGACGAGTCGACACTTGGAAGCGGACGGGGAGCCACGGTCTCAGTCGCGCCGCCAAACTCCAAGTCGCTGCAGAGGCCGTCGTCGGGGGAACGCGGGAAGTGACCTTCCCGATCATGGCGACGACGCTCACCACCGTCGTCGCCTTCGTCAGCTTCATCTTCCTCTCCGGCAGGCTCTCGCTCTACTACGTGCCACTCGCGATCTCGGTGACGATGGCGATGGCCGCCTCCCTGTTCGTCGCGTTCGGCTGGCTCCCGGTCGTGCTCAACCAGAGGTGGGCGGCGTCCCTTGCGAAGCGGGAGGAAGATGGGGATAGAGAGATCGCCCCGGACGAGGTGGCTCATCTGGTAGACGAGATGCCTGATCTCGGGACTCCACCTCGAGGTCTCGAGCGGTTCTTCTATGGACTCCAGCGCGCGTGGTGGGTACTGGTGCCGGCCCTTCTCGGACTGCTCGTCTGGAGCGGATATCTCTACGACAAGAAGGTCATCAAGGGCGGCTTCTGGCAGATTCCGAGCCAGGAGGAACTCTTCCTCTATATGCGCCTCCCAGAAGGCACCGACGTCGAGGTCACGTCCGAGACCCTCGCACTCTTCGAGGAACCGCTCCTCCCGATCCCCGAGGGCGCCCGGATGCAGACCCAGGCGTTCGGCTACCAAGGTTTCATCCGGATCGAGTTCGACGACGAGCTGCTCGCGTCCCACTACCCGCTTCTATATAGAGAGCTGCTCACGGAGCAGGCCGACAAGACAGGCGGGTCCGGGATCTTCATCCGCGGGTTCTCTTCCCAGCCCTACATGAAGGGAACGTTCGGCGGCGCCGGTCTCAACTCCCTCATCAAGATCACCGGGTACAACTCCAAGACGCTGATGGAGCTCGCGAACGACACCCTCGCGCGCACGGAACGGAACCGTCGCGTGCGCAACGCCCGGATCACGACCAGTTCGGGGTTCCGGTCGAGTGACCAAGAGGAAGCCGTGATCCGGCTCCGGCGGGACAAGCTGGCCGAGCACGATCTCGGCGTCGTCCAAGTGGTCGGACACATCCGGAGGATGCTCGGCGTCGACACTCCGTGGCGGATGTTCGTGGACGGCGAACGCGAGCAGATCCAGCTGATCTACGAGGACTCCGAGTCGATCCAGTATGGAGACCTCGCGGACCGGGTGATCCTGAGTCCTAGCGGAGAGAAGGTTCGGATCGGTGATCTGGTCTCCATAGACCTCGAGCGATCCCCAGGAGACATCACGCGGGACAACCAACGCTACTCCGTGCAGGTGAACTGGGAGTACGTCGGCACGGAGCGGATGCGGAGTTCGTACCTCAAGGACATCCTTGCCGGCATCGAGCTGCCCTACGGCTACACCGCCGAGGAGTCCGAGCGGCAGTTCTTCACTCCGGAAGAGGAGGAGGAACTGACCTTGATGGTCGTCCTCGCCGCGGTCTTCATCTTCATGATCCTGGCCGCGCTCTTCGAGAGCATCTCGCTCCCGATCTTGGTGATGCTCTCGTTGCCCATGGCGCTCGTCGGAGTCGTCGTCCTCTTCTGGCTCACCTCGTCGGACTTCGATTCTTCGGCACGGATCGGGCTGGTCCTCTTGTTCGGGATCGTGGTCAACAACGCGATCCTTCTCGTCAGCCGGTTCCGGCACGAGGCCGAGTCGATCTTGCGGCTCAAGCTCGGTGGCGAACCCGCGAAGTCCCGCTCTCTACTGCCCGGGCTCACCAAGCAGCTGGGGGGATCGGACCTCGGGATCTTCCCGCCCGCCGAGCGGGTCGATCTCCTCAGACGGGCCGTCGCTCGGGGGACGCGGATCAAGCTGCGCTCCATCCTCCTCACCACCGGAACCACGCTCGTCGGGCTCTTGCCGCTGCTCCTGTTCCGAGACGACACCGAGGGACGCGACATCTGGGTGAACCTCGCACTCTCGTCGACGGGCGGGCTCGCGTCCTCGCTCGTCCTGATCCTGCTCATGGTCCCGGTGCTGTACACGCTCTTCGTCAGGCTCGGTTGGGACGCGCGGGTCATGTATGGGGTTCGCGTGGGTTCGGCCTTCGGGATCGCCATCGGTGCGTTCGAGGCTTGGCGTCAGATCACCGGCAGCTTCCAGGGCGAGTGGCCCTCCGATCTCGCGATGCCCGTCTTTGCGCTAGGACTCATCCTGGCCCTCGCGATCTATCGGTCGGTGGCGAGTTCCGTACGGTTCGGCGACGGATGGATCGTCGGTCTCTTCTACTCCGCCACTGCGGCCGCACTCCACCTGGGAATCGTGCGGGGAGCGCTGCAGTTCCTCGATGAGGATGCCCTCGAGACGATCGGGGAGCGGACGAAGAACTTGCTCGAGCAGCTGGCGACGAGCCGCGGGTGGATGGAGAAGCTGATCGTTCCCGAGACCATTGCCATGCTCGGAGCAGGGATCCTGCTCTCCCTGCTGCTGGCCGCGTTCTTCCAGAAGCGAGGCATCGTCCAGGCAGCTGACCTTCCCGAGCCCAACCCGCCGGTCGGACCACCGATGGGACCGTCGTCATGACCTCGCGAGCGTGGCTCGTGTTCGGCCTGCTCGTGCTGTTGTTGGGTGCCGGAGTCGTTTGGGTGGGGTACGGCCGACAGGTCGTGTATCAGAACGAGAGACACGAACTCGTGCAAGGCTCGATCAGCCGGGCCGCATCGGCAGCCGGGGATCCTGGAGCCTTCCGATATGAGCTGGGTCGGCTGGTCGAGAACGTGCGGGCAGCGCAATCGGGGCTGTCGCCGGAGTCCAAACTGGATGTGGAACGAACGGTAGTGGCCTTGATGGATGACATCGGCCGAGTCGACTCGACCGAAGCACGCCTCACCTTGCTGAGACTCGTTGCCCGGATCGAGCAAACCGAGGAGTCACCAGATCGAACGGTGGGAAGAGCCGGGCTCCTCCTGATTGCCGGGAGCGTCGCGATGTTCCTCCGGTCAGCCGCACGACGGGGAAAGCCCCAGGCTCGATAGGCAGGCACCAACCGCCAGCTTCCGGCGGTGTGCCCGGTTCGACCTTTCTCGCTTCGATTCGAACGGATTCTCCACCGGATCCGTCCTAGCTCTCGGCGCGAGGAAGTCAGCGGGGTACCGGAGGAGGACCGCTCGAGCTACCTCCTATCGGCGTGGGGACGCCCCTCTTCGATCCGTCAGCACCCCAACCTCACCAGCCTACATTTTCTGTCTTTAGGGTTGGAACCTAGAAACTACAGCAGTAGTATTACGCCTGTCGTTACTGATTGCCCAACCTGGGAGGACGGATGAAACCCGATCAAATCAGTGAGTTACAGCACGCGATCCTTCAGGTGCTCTGGGACCGGGAAGAGGCGACCGTCGCCCAGGTACAGGAGGACCTCCGGCTGGGTGGACGCGACCTCGCTCTCACCACCGTGGCCACGCTCCTCAGTCGTCTCGCCCGGCGGGACTTGGTCGAGCACCGTTCTCGGGGGCGGCTCTACGTCTACCGAGCCGCAGTCTCCCAGCGGGACGTTCGACGTTCGATGGTTCAGGATCTCGCCGACCGTATCTTCGGCGGGGAGGTGTCCGCAGTGGTGGGACACTTGCTGGGAAGCGACGACCTGGACGCGGATGAGCTCGCTCGGGTGAAGGAACTCGTTCTCCAGAGGGAGCGCGAGCTGGAGGACCGGCCATGATCGCAAACTGGGTACTGACCTACGCCCTGTACAGCTCCATTCTCCTCGGGCTGGCTTGGATCTGCTCCCGTCTCGTACCGGATCACTGGCACGCGGTGCGGGAGGCAGTCTGGAAGTCCGCAATTGTCATGGCGTTCGTGTCCGCGACGCTCGGAAGCCTCGGTGTCCTCGATTCTGTGGGTAGATTCGGAACGGTCGGCGCATCGGCAATGCCCGGATGCGCCCCGGACATCGACTCCCAACTGCTCGCGGACGACCGTCCCGCCACTCCTCGTCCCGCCGCAGTCACCACGATCGGCCCTCTCGCCTGGACGCCGATTCATCGCGAGACGCGCCAGGCAGCCGACACCGAGTCTGGCACTGCGTCGCCTGGCGTCGCTGAGGTTGAGATCGAGAGCGCTGGTTTGGAAACTACCTGTGCGGAAGCGACTTGTGGGGGTAGAGCATGTGCGCAGGAGACGGCCGTACGGGCAAGCGCCGCGGCCGAAACCGGAACGCTTGATCCTTCTCTGGCAGAGTGCGCAGATTCCTCGACCTCGGCGAGCGTGCCAACTCTGGCTAGCCTCGGCCTCGAGAAGGTGACAATCCCCTTGTCTACATGGACTTCAAGACTTCTCGTCTTGCTCCTCGTGCTCGGCGGAACGATCGGCACCTACCGAGCATCACTATCTTGGATCCGGATCCGACGCTACTTGGGTCGGCGGTCTCCGATCGCGGACGGCCCCGCCTTCGAGGAGCTTCGGGAGCTCTGTCGTCTCGCCGGTCTGCGCCAGTCGATCCGCCTCACGGACATGGGATCTGGCTCGTCTCCCCTGGCCTTGGGCGTGCGAGAGATCTGCATCCCAGAACACTCGTTCTCGAGCCTTCCTCCAGGTGAGCGCCGCTCGGCACTGGCGCATGAGCTGGCCCACCTCGTGCGCCGGGACCCATTGTGGTTCACAGCACTACACGTTCTCGAGTCCGTGTTCTTCTTCCTCCCACTTCACCGGCTGGCTCGCCGGGAGATCCAGCGATCGGCAGAGTTCCTATGTGATGACTGGGCAACGGTCCTCACCGGGAGCCGGCTCGATCTGGCCCGGTGCTTGGCGAAGGTGGCGGAGTGGCGTCACGATCCTGCCCCGGTTCCCGCGGCGTCTATGGCCGGAGTCTCGCCCCTGCTTGCTCGGGTGAAGCGACTACTCGAACCTGAACGCCCGACACCCCGTGCCGGTCGGCCGGGCCTCATTGCAGCCGTCGTGGCGGTCGCCATCGCGGGGCCCGTCTTCGGTCCACGGTTCACGTCCGGCGGGACGGCGGTCGCAGCCGTGGAAGGAGAGGACTACGGCGAAGAGTACGTCGTCCGGAGTTCGCGAAGCGGTGTCCGGGCGCCATCTGCGAAGGTCGTGGAGCTGGCACCATCCGCGAAGCTCGTGGAGCTGGCACCATCTGCAAGGGTGGTCGAACTGGCGCCTTCCGCGCCGGTAGCTGTGGTACCCGCCCCGTCCGGAGGGCCGCTCGTGCTCGACCTCTTGGACGAGGACTCGCCGCTCTTGGTCGAACTCATCCCGTCCTCCCCGCACGCTCCAATGGTCCTCGACGAAGTCGCTCTGGAAGAGCTCGCGGCGCTCGACATCGCCGAGTTTCCAGGCCAGATGATCTTGGATCTGTCCGACGCCGCCCGGACCCTGGACCTCACCGCGATAGATCCAGACTTTGGCGAAGTGCTGATCCTGCCCGACGGCGATCTGCGTGATCTGCAGCACGGGACGATGACCGTCCGTGTTGCCGGAGACGATCACGACCTGACGGCCCGGATCGAGAACGACGACCTCATCGAGGTGGAACTGGACGGCGAGGAGATCCCGCTCGATCGATGCGAATTCGACGGTGAGACCCTGACCATCCTGGACGAGGACCTCGAATCGGAGATGTACACCACTCGGGTCCCGGTGGAGAGGCTGCGTGGGCTCGGACCCGAGCTGCTCGAACTGCGCACATCTCGGCTGCCGGAGCTGAGAGAAAGCCTTCCTGAGTTCCGGGAGCGGCTCCGCGCACTCGAGCAGAGAAAGGAGACGTCCGCTCGAGACCGAGAGGAGCGGCGCCAGGCGATCCAGGAGGCGCGCGATGCGTATCTCAGGGCCCGCGAAGAAGCACGGGCTCTCTCCGAGCGCAGCCGCGATCACGCACTGAGCCAGGAGGATCGGGAGCGGTTCCGAGTCGACCGGGAACGGGCGATCGCCGAAGCGAAGAGAGCCACCGAACTGGAGGCCCAGCTACGCACGGAACAGCAGCGGTTCCAGAGCGGGCTCTGGGAGTCTCGTGCCCGCACGGACGAACTCCGGTCCGACCAGCTGAGGGTCCTAGCCCAGCAGTTGCGCTCCCAGAAGCGGAACTTGGAGCGCCAGCTGGAGGACCTCGAGCTCCGCATCCAGGAGCTCGAAACGAACGACGCAGACGCCCCGAGCCCGGACGGTGGCGCCGACCCGGATGGCGAACTCGCGCCCGGCAGCTACCCGGACGTCCCGGCGACTCTTCGCTACTGGGAAGAGCCGAGGAAGTAGGCCTGACGTGACGGGCCGGCCCGGACCCGCCTCAGGGTACGGGCTGGCCTTCGTCGCGTCCGCCGGCCGAGCGACCCCAAACGGGACATTGGGTTGCGGACCGACTTCCCACGATCCGTCTTCCGCGCACGGCATCGACGCCTCTATTCTCCCCCGATGTCGGTCAACGCTTCGGACGCTCACTCGGACGCTCCGTCTGACGCACTATCCAGCTCGCCGGGAATCTCACCCGCGACTCCGCGTCCTCAGGAGTCCAGGTGGTTCCTCCTGATCGCTCTGCTCCTCTTCCTGATCTGGTCGAACACCTTCATCGGCATCGGCTACCTACTGGGCGCAGAGCACGACGGCGCGCGGTTCGACTGGAAGGCGCTCACCGTCGCGCGGTTCCTCCCCGTGTTCCCGATCTGTGTGGCGTACTGCCTCGCGCCGAGCCGGATCCAAGCGACGCGGACGGTTCTCGCGCGGAGGTGGCGACGTGTCGTGGTCGCCGGGCTCCTCGCCGTCCCCGGGTACAACGCCGCGCTCTACTTCGGGCAGCAGCACGGGGTGCCGGCGCCAATTGCGTCGGTCACCACCACGCTTGCTCCGATCTTCATCCTCATCCTCTCGATCTGGTTCCTCGGAGAGCGGCTGACGATTCGTCGAGGGCTCGGCTTCCTTCTCTGCATCGGAGGGATGGCGCTCATCAGCTTGGCGCGTCCGATGGGATCGCAGTCGACCTACCCGATCGTCGTCGCCGTCACCGCACTCGCCCCCGCCTGCTGGTCGGTCTTCTCCGTGATCACGAAGCCGATGATGCGTGAAGTCGACTCGGTACATTGGACCTACCTCGCGATCGCCGCGGGCTCGTTGCCGCTCGTCCTCGTCTCCCCCTGGATCGGCGGACCGGAGCTGGTGCATCTCGATGCAGTCGGATGGAGCTGGCTCCTCTACCTCGCGATCCTCGCCACCGTGATCGGGTTCGCACTCTGGACCTGGCTCCTACGTCACCTCCCGGCATCGACGGTCGGGCTCACCGTGTTCCTCAATCCACCGCTCACGACCGTATCCAAGGTCGTGCTCGCCGCGGCGCTTCCAGCGACGTTCGCGTTCCGCGTCACACCCTTGGAAGGACTCGGTGGAGCGCTCGTGCTCTTCGGACTCGCGGTGGGCGTGTTGCAGAGACCAGGTGGTACCCTGCGCGCAGGACGGAGCCGCGGCTAGGCGAGCTACCAAGGAGGACGACGTGAGACGGAGGACCACGTGAAACGGAGGACGACGTGAGACGGAGGACGGTTGCGATCGGAGCGATACTCGGAATGCTCGCGGTGAGCGCGGGAGCGTTTGGCGCGCATGCGCTCAGGGCGCAGGTGACACCCGAACGCCTCGAAGTCTTCAAGACAGCAGCCCACTACCAGCTCATCCACGCGGTTCTTCTCGTCGCGGTCGGACTGGCGGGCGGGAAGCTGCCGGGCCGCGCCACCGACATCGGCGTGCTCGCCCTCTTTGGTGGCATCCTCGTGTTTTCCGGAAGTCTCTACCTGCTCGTCCTCACGGATACTCCGATGTGGGGTGCCGTGACACCGATCGGTGGCGTCCTGTTCCACGTCGGTTGGATCTGCATCGCGATCTCCGCGCTCAGATCCCGCCCCATGTAGAGAGCGCGGGACCACGCACTCCTGGACACGGCCGCGCGGAAGTCACCCGGTAGCAGGAAGCCCGGATGTCCGTGCCGAGGCCGCAGGGGTATAGTGATGGGTTGGCGATCCAGTGGCCCCGACCGAACGCACCGAGCCGACTCGACGAGGAGACCGCGATGCACATCCCCGATGGATTCGTCGACGCACGCACTGCAGTCGCGACGGGGCTCATCGCTGGCGCGGGGGTAGGCGTCGCCTTGCGTGAGGTGCGCCGGAGTCTTCCGCCCAGCCGGATGCCGCTTCTCGGCGTTTCGGCTGCGTTCCTCTTCGCCGCACAGATGCTGAACTTCCCCGTCGCGGCGGGAACGTCGGGCCACCTCGTCGGGGGTGTCTTGGCCGTTGCGCTGCTCGGCCCGGCGGCGGCAGTCATCGTCATGACGACGGTGGTGGTGGTCCAATGCCTTCTCTTCGGCGACGGCGGAGTGACCGCACTCGGAGCGAACGTGCTCAACATGGCCGTCGTCGCTCCTCTCGTCGGATACCTTCCCTACCGGATGCTCGGGCGACTGTTGCCGGGTGAGCGGGGACGCGCAATCTCGATCGGCGTGGCCGCCTGGCTCTCGATCGTCGTGGCATCGATCCTCTGCGCGGGGGAGTTGGCGTTCTCGGGAACGGCTTCATGGAGTGCGGTCTTCCCCGCGATGGCCGGAACGCACATGCTGATCGGAGTTGGTGAGGCCGTGATCACAGCTCTCGTCCTCAGTTCGATCGCTCACGCCCGTCCTGAGCTTCTCGCCGGTCCGGACCGAGCAACGTCACCCGCTCCCTCGGGGACCGCTGGCTTCGCTGCCGTGATCGCGGTCGCATTGGCAGTCTTCGTAGCCCCATTCGCGAGCCCGTGGCCGGACGGACTCGAGCACGTGGCCGATCGCCTCGGATTCGGGACGGCGGCTGCAGGCCCGTTCCTCCAGTCTCCTCTTACCGACTACGCCCTGCCCGGAGTCACCTCTCCTGCGTTTGCGACGATCGCCGCGGGGCTTGTCGGCGCGGTCATCGTCTTCCTCTTGTCGTTCGTGCTCGGACGCGCGCTCGTTCCGAAGACGCGAGGGCGCACCCGGTGAAGGCTGGCGAACTGTTCGCGAGCTCCGCGGATCTCGACAGTCCTGTCCATCGACTACCCGCCGCGATGAAACTGTGGATCGCAGTCGCAATGGTCGTGCTCGTTGCGCTCGCACCCAAGGCTTGGTGGTTCGTCCCCTGGGGAGCGGCTCTCTTCCTCGCACTCGTCTCCGGTCTCAGCCGCGTCCCGGCACGTGTCCTGGTGGGACGGCTCCTCATCGTCGAGCCGTTCGTCTTGGGTGTCGCCATTCTCTCTCTGTTCCAGGAGAACGGCGTATCGATCTTCCTCGCGCTACTCGCGAAGAGCACGGTGTGCATCTATACGATGGTCCTTCTCTCTTGCACGACTCCGTTCACGGCGTGGATCGACGCACTGCGGCAGGCTCGCGTTCCGTCGATCTTCGTCACGACCGTCGCGCTCATGTATCGATACCTCTACGTTCTCTTGGACGAAGCGCTCCGGATGCGGCGCGCGAGAGCGGCACGATCGTTCGCGCCAAACCGACGCTTCGACTGGCGGCTTCTCGCATCGGTGGCGGGTCAGCTCTTCCTCAGGTCGACGGCCCGCGCCGAACGGATCTACTCCGCGATGCTGTCGCGAGGATGGCGATGAGGACAGCGCTCGACGTGAACGGCCTGTCGTACCGGTACTCGGACGGGACGGCTGCACTCGACGATCTGCACTTCCAAGTCCAGGAATCCGAGTGCGTGGGGCTGATCGGACCAAACGGGGCCGGGAAGTCCACCCTGTTGCTCCATCTGAACGGCGTCTTGCCAGAGACGCTCGCACGTACGGCAACGCTCTCCGTCTTTGGAGAGCCACTCGTGGAAGCGAACCTGCGATCGATCCGTCGCCAAGTCGGGCTGCTCTTCCAAGACCCGGACGATCAGCTGTTCTGCCCGACCGTGTATGAGGATGTCGCCTTCGGACCGAAGCAGCTCGGACTCGACCCTGCCGAGATCGTGCCTCGTGTCCTCGCGGAAGTCGGCCTCGTCGGGTTCGAATCGCGATCGCCGTCGCGGATGAGTCACGGCGAGAAGCGGCGCGCCTGTCTCGCGGGAGTCCTCGCCTGCGACCCGGCGATCCTGGTGCTGGACGAACCGTCCTCCGATCTCGATCCTCGCGGGCGACGTGAACTGATCGCACTCCTCCGCAGGCTACCGATCACGAAGATCATCGCGAGCCACGACCTCGAACTCGTCGTCGAGCTCTGTTCGCGAGTTCTCGTACTCGACCGTGGGAAGATCGTAGCCGACGGCCCCACGACTGAGATCCTGAACGACGAGCCGCTGATGCTCGCGCACGGACTGGAGCGGCCGCACATTCTCCGCCACTCGCATCCACACTGAACCCGCCGTTCCGGGCTCCTCCCGAGACGGCGCCTAGCATCCAGGCCGAACCGGCATCTCTCATCCGGTCCGGGTCGGCATCTTGCGTCGGCAACCGCCATCAGCCATGCTCTCCGCCTCGATTCTCAGACTGTATCCAAGGAAACGTTCGCGAACTTGCGAGGAGGACGTGATCGATGCGTGGAAGGATTCTGACTCTGTGCGCCGCGGTGTGCATGTCGTTGGCAACCGTAGGTGGGTTCTCTGGCTCGGCGACGGCCCAGGACGGGATGCCGGCCATCGGTGCCCCGGCCGAGATCAAGGCGTTGGCGGGAATGGACGGTACCTATGACGTCACCGTCAAGATGAAGATGGCGCCCGACGCCCCCTGGACCGAGTCCCAGGCGAAGGCGACGGTCGAGATGGTCCTCGACGGCTGCGCGCAGAAGATGTCGTTCCAGGGCGAGATGATGGGCATGCCGTTCTCCGGCATCTCCTACCTCGTCTACAACCGCGAGACCAAGGAGTGGCAGACCACCTGGATCGACAACATGATGGGCTCGATGTCCTACTACACGGGGACGATGGAGAACGGCGCTCTCACGGTGTCGGGCATCGACCACATGATGGGCATGGAGTTCCACACCCGCGCAACGACGTACGACATGGGTGCGGACGGCTTCAAGTGGAAGATGGAACAGTCCATGGACGGCGGGAAGACCTACGCCGAAGCGATGCACATGGAGTACAAGCGCGCCCACTGAGGCGTAGCTCGACGATGACCGGGCCGGGCGGCAACCGTCGCCCCGGCCGGGCTCAACAGTCGGCCGGGCGGCACCCGTCGCCCCGGCCTGGCTCAACGGTCGGCAAGGCGGAACCCGTCGTCCCGGCCTGGCTCAACGGTCGGCCAGGTGCCGCAGGATCCGGTATCTGCTCTCCCTTCAACAACCTAAGTGACCTCGACCGAGACCGCGGCCTTCCCCGCTCGACAATCTAGCCCTTCCCGTCCCGAACTCTGTCCTCCGGCCAGTCCGATCCACTATACTCGGCGGTTTGAAGCAAGATCGGCCGTCCGCGGTGCGCCTGGAGGATCTCTCGATGAGTCAGCCAACTCCCTTCGATTTCATGGACTTCAAGTCTCTCCTCGACGAGGACGAACGCCAGATCCAGCAGCTCGTGGGCCGTTGGGTCGATGAACGTGTTGCGCCGATCATCGCAGACGCGTTCGACGAGCACCGCTTCCCGGCGGAGCTCGTCCCGGAGATGGCGGAGATGGGGCTCCTGGGCTGCAACCTCGAAGGTTACGAGTGCGCCGGACTCAACAACGTCTCCTACGGACTCATCTGCCAGGAGCTCGAGCGAGGAGACAGCGGTCTCCGGAGCTTTGTCTCCGTCCAGGGCAGCCTCTGTATGTTCCCGATCCATGCCTGGGGTTCGGAGGAGCAGAAGCAGAGGTACCTCCCGAAGATGGCAAAGGGTGAGCTGATCGGCTGCTTCGGTCTCACCGAACCGGACGGCGGCTCGGACCCGGGCACGATGAAGACGCACGCGAAGCGCGACGGGGACGACTGGATCCTCAACGGCGCAAAGATGTGGATCACGAACGGCGGGATCGCCGATGTCGCGATCGTTTGGGCGATGACGGACGACGGTGTCCGCGGCTTCCTCGTCGACAAGGGGATGAAGGGCTACACCACGCGCGACACGCTCAAGAAGTACTCGCTCCGGGCGTCCATCACCTCGGAGCTCTTCTTCGACGACGTCCGCGTACCCGAGTCGAACCGTCTTCCCGAGGCGATGGGCCTCAAGGCTCCGCTCACCTGTCTCACCCAGGCGCGCTACGGCATCGCTTGGGGAGCCATCGGGCCGGCCATCGGCTCCATGGCCGAAGCACTCGACTTCGCAAAGAGCCGAGTCCTCTTTGGACGTCCGCTCACGCACACGCAGACCATCCAGCGCCGGTTCGCGGAGATGACCCGTCGGATCACGACGGCGCAGCTCCTCGTCCTCCAGCTCGGACGGATCAAGGACCGCGGCGAGCTCCACCCGACGCAGGTGTCCCTCGCGAAGTGGAACAACGTCCGCATGGGACTCGACATCTGTCGGGAAGCGCGGGACATCCTCGGCGCGGGCGGAATCAGCATCGAGTACAGCCCGATCCGGCACATGATGAACTTGGAGAGCGTCATCACGTACGAGGGTACGGAGACGATCCACGAACTCTCTGTCGGCCGCCAGGTCTGTGATGGAGTGAACGCGTTCTAACACCATGAGTCTCCGCTTCAACCGCGCAGCCGTCGTCGACGAGAACTTCGTCGAGTCCGTGAAGAATTGGTCCGGGCCGGACCATCTGCCGAGGGATCTCGACCAGCCGATCTACCCGCCCCTCGAGATGACGGGGCGGGAGATGCTCGATCTCCTCCAGTCGCAGATGATCTCGCGACACCTGGACCTCATCGCACGCGAGATGCGGACGACCGGCTCGTCGTTCTACACGATCGGAAGCTCGGGACACGAGGGCAACGCCGTCGTTTCGCACTTCCTTCGGGACACGGACCCTGCCTTCCTTCACTACCGCTCCGGCGGATTCGTGGTGCACAGGCTCCGGCGGGAACCGAACGCGGATCCGATCTACGACACGATCCTCTCCAAGGCTGCGAGTTCGGAAGATCCTGTCTCAGGTGGTCGTCACAAGGTCTGGGGAAGCAAGAAGCACTGGATCCTGCCGCAGACCAGCACGATCGCGAGTCATCTTCCCAAGGCCGTCGGTTGCGCCATCGCAATCGCGCGCGCCAAGCGGATCGGACGCGAGCTTCCCGTGCCTCGCGACGCGATCGTCGTCTGTTCCTTCGGGGACGCGAGCACGAACCACTCGACCGCGCTCGGCGCATTCAACGTTGCCGCGTGGACGGCGTACCAGAACCTCCCCGTACCGATCCTCTTCGTGTGCGAGGACAACGGAATCGGCATCTCGACCCGTTCGCCGAGCGGCTACCTGGAGCGGGAGTACCTCAGTCATCCTGGGATCAAGTACTTCCGAGCCGACGGCCTCCACATGCGCGAGGCCTATCGGGACATCTCCGACGCAGTGAACTACTGCCGCGAGAAGCGGGTGCCCGTCTTCCTCCACCTCAAGGTCGTGCGGCTCCTGGGACATGCCGGGTCCGACTTCGAGCTGGAGTACCGCTCCATCGACGAGATCGAAGCGACCGAGGCGCAGGATCCCGTACTCGCGAGCGCGCGCCTGTGTCTCGAGACCGGAGTGATCGGGAAGAACGAACTCCTCGATCGATACGAGCGGATCCGGCAGCGGTGCCGTGCAAGCGCAGAGCACGTCGTGACTCGTCCCCGACTCATGAGCGCAGCGGAAGTCGTCGCCCCTCTCGCACCGTACACTCCCGACGAAGTGCGCAAAGAAGCGACTCGCGACAACTACCTCGAGCGGAGGCTCGAGAAGTACGGTCCGCAGGACAAGTTCCCGGAGAACGGCCCTCCCAGGCACATGGCCGCGCTGATCAACCAAGGTCTCTTCGAGATCATGACCAAGTACCAGGAGGCACTGATCTTCGGTCAGGACGTCGCCAAGAAGGGCGGGGTCTACAACGTCACGAAGGATCTGACGAAGGCGTTCCGGTCCGGACGCGTCTTCAACAGCCCGCTCGACGAGACGTCGATCCTCGGGCTGGCGCAAGGAGCGGGGTACATGAACCTGCTCCCGCTTCCGGAAATCCAGTACCTCGCCTACTTCCACAACGCGTGCGACCAGATCCGCGGCGAGGCATGTAGCCTCCAGTTCTTCTCGAAGGCTCAGTACCAGAACCCGATGGTCCTTCGCATCGCCTCGCTCGGGTATCAGAAGGGGTTTGGCGGACACTTCCACAACGACAACAGCACGACCGCCCTCCGCGACATCCCCGGGCTCGTCATCGCTTGTCCATCGCGCGGAGACGACGCTGCCGTCATGCTCCGCACCTGCACCGCGCTGGCAAAGGTCGACGGACGCGTCGTCGTCTTTCTCGAACCGATCGCGCTCTACATGACGAAGGATCTCCACACCGACAAAGACGGCGAGTGGAGTTTCCAGATGCCGCCGCTCTCGGAGTACGTCGCTCCTGGATCGGGACGGGTCTATGACGAAAGCCACAGTGACATCGCGATCCTCACCTACGGCAATGGGGTCTACTTCTCCCTTCGCGTAGCCCGACGGCTCCTGGAGAGTGAGGGGATCCGCTGTCGGGTCTTCGATCTCAGATGGCTCGCCCCGCTGGACGTGGAGGGCATGGCCCGCCACGCGCGGGAGTGCGGCAGGGTCCTGATCGTCGACGAAGGTCGACGATCGGGAGGCGTGAGCGAGGCCATGATCACGGCCCTGGTCGAGCAGGGACTCGGAGGACTGCCGATCCGCAGGGTCGTCGGCGAGGACACCTACATCCCGCTCGGGCCGGCCGCGAACCTCGTCCTACCGTCCGAGGAGCAGATCGACGTTGCCGTGCGCGAGCTGGCGGCGCTGTAACTCACTACCAAACATAGCTTTCCACGCCCCACCACCCTCACTCACGTGACCGAGGGTCTCGTAGGCGCCATCCCGACACCGGCGCCGTGAGCCCCCTCCCCCGTGGCGGGCGAATCGATCGAATCACCAGGATCTTCCGCTATAGCGGACACGGCAACCGAGCGCCTCCTCGGGTCGGGTGCCGCCCGACGGGGAGGCTGCCAAAGGATCGGGAGGCCCCCCGCCTGCCGCACAGCTCCCGGAACCGCCCACGTCCCGAAATCCGTCCTATCTCCCTCAGGCCCTGACGACCAACCCTCAAGAAGCGACGCAACTCCTCCGATCGATGGCCCGTAAGGACGTCCCACCGGATGCAGCCGGCGGCCGTACGTCCAGGGAGTGTCATGTCGAAGATCCGTGTCCTCATCGTAGATGACTCGGCGTTCCTGAGACGGGCGATTCGAAGTGTGCTTCGTTCCGCCCCGGACATCGATGTCGTCGGAGCAGCCCGCAACGGGCGCGAAGCGATCGAACAAGCGCGCTCACTCGATCCGGATGTCATCACACTCGACGTCACCATGCCGGAGATGGACGGCTTGGCAGCGCTGCCGGAAGTTCGGAAGGCATGCAAAGCCAAAGTGATCATGGTGTCGAGCCACACCGCGGAAGGCACCCAAGAAACGCTCGAGGCGCTTCGCCTCGGAGCGGACGATTTCATTGCGAAAGACACGGGCCCAGAACTTCCGGGCCTGATCGAGAAGATCCGCGCCCTCGGAGGCGCTCGACGGGTGCAACCCGCGATCCGGATGAGCCCCGATACCCCACGTCGAGCACCTATCTTCCGCGCGGATCAGTTCGACATCGTCGTGGTGGGCTCGAGCACGGGCGGACCCGCGGTCCTCGAGACGATCTTCACGGCGATTCCACACCCATTTCCTCTACCGATCGTGATCGCGCAACATATGCCGCCACTCTTCACGAAGTCGATGGCGGAGCGTCTCGATCGAACCTGTCAGGTGCCCGCACACCACATCGATCAACCGATGGTCTTGGAGAAGGGACACCTCTATCTCGCCGAAGGCGGGAAGCACGTCAAGGTCCGCAAGCGGCCGGGTGGAGTGCTTGGCGCCGAGATGGGGGACACGCCTCGCGAAGCGCCGTATCGCCCGTCGGTCGACGAACTGTTCGCGACGACAGCCGAGGCGGTGGGCGGACGCGCACTGGCAGTGGTGCTGACCGGAATGGGACAAGACGGTTTGGTAGGTGGACGGGCACTGCGGGCCAAAGGCGCAAAGATGCTGGCTCAGAACGCAGAGACATCGGTGGTCTACGGAATGCCGCGCGCCGTGGTCGAAGCTGGGCTGGTCGACGCTGCGCTCACGCCCGTGGAACTCGCACAGACGTTGGTTCAGTTGGCCGCAGCAGTCTCCCGTCCGGTCCCAAAGGCCGGCACGAGCCGCGACGCAGCATGACGAATGGATTCTAGAGGAGGACCGGTCGTGAGCAACGAGCAGACGAAGGCCTTCACGGATGGGGACGAGCTCCAACTCGTAACCTTCGAAGTAGGACCGGAGGAGTTCGCCGTGAACATCCTCGTCGTCCAGGAAATCAATCGGATGATGAGGATCACGGAAGTCCCTCAGAGCCCGACCTGCGTCGAGGGCGTGATCAACCTACGTGGTCAGATCATCCCGGTAGTGGACCTCAGGCAACGACTCGGCCTCCCCACGACGGAGTACGGCTCGATGAGCCGCATCGTCGTCGTCGAGGTCAGCGGGCGAACCATCGGCTTCACCGTCGACCGGGTCAACGAGGTGCTCCGTATCTCGAGCAGCATCGTCGACGCCGCCCCTGGGGTGGTCACGAAGGTCGACTCCCAGTTCATTGCTGGGATCGGAAAGCTAGAAGACAGACTCGTCATCCTCCTCGATCTCGACAAGCTCCTCTCCGTGGACGAGCTTCGAGGTATCGATCGGACCTTGCAAGCGGCCGCCTAGCAAGAGGAGAGAGAACCTTGAGCTCGCCAACGATGTCGATCGCCCAGTTCGAGAGGCTCCGCAAGCTGATCTACGAGAAGTCGGGGATCTGGTTCGCGGACAACAAGAAGTACCTCTTGGAGGCGCGTCTCGGTCGTCGACTCCTCGAACTAGAGATCGACGACTTCGATCAGTACGTCTCCTTCATGACGATGGGCCCGTACCGGGACGACGAGTTCAACGAGATGTTCTCGCGGATCACTATCAACGAGACCAGCTTCTTCCGCAACGGTCCGCAGCTCGACGTCTTCGAGAAGAAGATCCTCCCGGAGATCGTGGAGAAGCGGAAGAACATGCGCCAGCTCCGCATCTGGTCCGCGGCTTGTTCGACCGGAGAAGAGCCCTACACGCTCGGCATCATCGCATCGCGCGTCCTCGGCTTCCGGGCCAAGGAGTGGACGGTGCAGATCTTCGGTAGCGACATCTCGGAGCGGGCGATCCGCATCGCGAGAGCAGGACGCTATCCGAGCCTTTCGCTTCGGTCCGTCCCCCCCGCGATCGTTCAGAAGTACTTCCACGAAGCAAACGGGTTCAATCAGATCGATCCGGAAATCCAGGCCATGGTCACTTTCGGACGGCTCAACCTCAAAGACCGTCTCGCCGCGCGCCGGTATGGCGTCTGGGACGTCATCTTCTGCCGGAACGTGATGATCTACTTCGACCAGGACATGAAGGACCAGAGCCTCGAGCTGTTCGCGTCCGTCCTGGCTCCGGACGGAGCCCTCCTCGTGGGTCACAGCGAGTCCTTCCGGAACAACGCGCACTTCGTCGCGCGCTCGGAGCCCCAAGGATTCGCGTACGCCCGCGTCCAGGGATCAGGAGGGGTACTACGTAATGCCGCTTGATCATTTGGATCCCGACCTCCTCGTCGACTTCGTCACGGAGTCCAACGAGCTCATCGAGTCGGTCGACCAGGACCTCGTGCGCCTCGAATCGGTTCCGGGGGATCTCGAGCTCCTGAACAACGTGTTCCGTGCGCTCCACACGATCAAAGGGTCGGCTGGCTTCCTCGCCCTCGATCCATTGACCGAAGTCGCACATGCCGCGGAAGACGCGCTCAACTGCCTCCGCAAGGGCGAGATCTCACTCACCGCCGGCATCATGACTCTGCTACTCCAAGCCGTGGACACGATCCGCGACCAGATCGGCGAGATCGAGGGCGGTGAGATGTGCGCCATGGGCGACCCCGAGTTGGTCAGTGGCCTCCGCGCAGTCGGGTCTGGCGGAGGAGCGCAAGCTCCCAAGCACGACACCGCGGCCGGAAGCACCGGGACGACTTCCGCGCCAGCGACAGGGCCCCAAGGATTGATCGTGGGCGGTGCAACGTCCGAAGGCGCACCGGGAACCACTCCCGAGCCGGAAGACGGCTGGATCGAGCTGACCTCGTCCAAGCAGACCCTGGTTCCGTTCATGGCCGACGACCTCGCAAAGTCCCTCCAGGAACTCGAGGACATCTTCCGCGCCACCTGCCAAGGTGACGACCGTACCGAGTGCGGGGCGCAGATAGCGTCGGTCGCTGAGGAACTCCATCGAGCCATCGGCTTCTTCGGGATCGACGAGATCACGGACGAGGTCGACGTCTTCGTGAACCTCGGTGGCGCCCTTCCCAACATGGCGGACGAGACACTCGTCGCCATTGGGCCGCGGACCCTTGCCTTGCTCACGGTTCTCAACGAACGCACGGTCGGACTACGTGAACTTCGACGCGTTCCGTACGACACCGAGGTCCTTCTGAAGCGCATGAGAGCGCTTCTCGCCGGCGAGTCCATTCCGGACGATGCTCGACTGGCACCGGATGCCGAGGTCGAAGACGTCTTCCGAGTGGACGAAGTGCACAAGCCGGGTGAGACCACCCAGCCGCAGGCCGCCGTACGCACCGCTCAGAAGCTCCGCGAGGTCAAGGGCCCGGGGGCCCCAACCCCTGGTGCCGACGCACTGGGAGCCGCAGCCGAGCGAGACGCGAAGCGACAGAGCCGAGTCGACCCGACGATCCGCGTGGACGTATCCAGGCTGGAGAGTCTTCTCAACCTCGTGGGTGAACTCGTACTCCAGAAGAACCGCGTTCTGGCTCTCGCGCGTCGGGTGTCCGATGGCTCGGACAACGAGGCGGTAGAAGAGATCGGGCAGGTCGCGTCAGATCTCGACCGAGTGACCGGCGAACTCCAACTAGGCGTGATGAAGACCCGTCTCCAGCCATTGAACAAGGTATTCAGCCGCTTCCCTCGAGTCATTCGTGACCTGGCACAGGCAACCGGGAAGCAGATCGAACTCGACATCATCGGCGGAGACACGGAGGTCGACAAGTCCGTGATCGAAGCGATCGGTGATCCGCTCGTTCACATCCTCCGGAACTCCGCAGACCACGCGATCGAGACACCCCAGGACCGGGTCGCGGCCGGGAAGGCCGAAATGGGCCAGATTCAACTCTCAGCGGAGCACCTCGGCAACCACGTCCTCATCCGGATCCAAGACGACGGAAAGGGAATCGACCCCGACAAAATCGGAAAGCTAGCCGTCGAGCGGGGCCTGGTCAGCGAGGACGAGCTCGCGGCAATGTCCCGGAACGCGATCCTCCGCCTCATCTTCGCGCCGGGCTTCAGCACGGCCAAGGAGATCTCCAACATCTCCGGTCGAGGCGTCGGAATGGATGTTGTACGAACCAACATTCAGAAGCTCAACGGCACGGTCGATGTGGATTCTGAAGTGGGGCGTGGCGCAACCGTCTCGATGCGGATCCCGCTAACGGTTGCGATCATGCCTGCGATGATGGTCATGGTCGGAAGCGAGACGTACGCCGTCCCGCTCTCGAGCGTCCAGGAGATCGTGAGGCTCGGAACGGCGCGGCTGGCCACGGTAAACGGACAGCCCGTGCTCCGGAATCGTGACGTCGTGCTACCGGTGATCGACCTGCACGAAGCGTTCACGGGGCGAAGCGCCGAGAAGGCGCCGTTCGCCGTCGTCGTCAACGTTGCGGATCAGAGCTTCGCGCTCATGGTCCAGGGATTGGTTGGGCAGCAGGAGGTCGTGATCAAGCCGCTGGACGATCTCTTCGAGGGTGAAGAATCGTCGTTCTTGAGCGGCGCAACCGTTCGCGAGGACGGAGGTGTCAGCCTCATCGTGGACGTCGCCACACTGACGAAGTGGGCCAGTCGCAGCCTCGCTGCGGCTGCATGAGGGAGTTACGAATGGATACGCAGCTGTTTCTGCCCTTCGCGGAATCAGTCCAGTCGGTCTTCTCGACCATGTTGGCGCTGGACGTTTCCGTCGGTGACATCGAACCGGTCGGCGAGAGCGAGGATCACGACGTCTCGGGGATCATTGGGCTGTCGGGCGACGTCACGGGGAACGCGGCTCTTTGCTTCAAGACGGAGACCGCCTCGAAGATCGTGGAGTCGTTCGTCGGGATGGCAATGGATCCCGGAAGCGAAGACTTCTCCGACGCGATCGGCGAGCTGGCCAACATGGTCGCGGGCTCTGCGAAGGCCATGTACGACGGACTGCACGTCAGTCTCACGTGTCCGTCGGTGGTCGTGGGCCTCAATCACAAAGTGCGGTCTCAGCGGGAGATTCCGGCGGTGAAGGTGCCTTGTCAGTGCGCCCACGGAAGCTTCTTCATCGAAGTCAGTTTGAAGCGGACGACGGGCGAAGCCCAGGTCGCTGCCTGAGCTTACGAGAGCGGAGGAACCCAGAAATGAAGATCATGCTCGTCGACGACTCGCGGACGATGCGCAACATCCAGAAGAACGTCCTCGCCCAGCTCGGCCACAAGGAGATCGTGGAAGCGGCAGACGGCGAAGAGGCGCTCAAGGTCGCCGAGGCCGAGAGTCCGGAACTCATCCTGCTCGACTGGAACATGCCGAAGATGGACGGACTCACGTTCCTCAAGAACTACCGTCTCAAGGACAAGACCACTCCGATCATCATGGTCACGACGGAGGCGGAGAAGAGCCGCGTGATCGAGGCGATCAAGGCCGGAGTGAACAACTACGTGATCAAGCCGTTCACGCCCGACGTCCTCCAGACTCGGATCGCCGAGACGCTGGAGAAGAAGGCAGCCTGACAAGAGGCAGCTTCGTGGGTAGCGCCGGACGAGAGCGACCGGACAAAGCGGCCTGACCGAAGCAGCCTGACGGAACGTATCCGATCGATTGCAAGCAGCGCTGGGATCCTAGACGATCCTGGCGCTGTTCTGTGCCTACCGCTGAGTCCCCTCGATCGTAGTGCCGAAGAACACCGTGTTCAGCAGCAGTCGCTGCGTCCCTAGCCAGAACGCTCGGAAGGTCGGATCATCCACGAAGAGCACGACGCTCCCTCGGCCCATCTTTCGCGCCACCAACGAAGCCGACCCAGAAACAGCGCCTCGCTGCGACGGGTGGAGATACCCCGCCACGAGAGGCTCCTTCTGTAGCCGTACCACCGTTTCGTACGGGTTCGGACTCGGTGAGTAGAACTGCTTCGAACCACGGAACACCGCGAGGTCGGTGTCGTGGTAGCCATACGCGAGGGGATGCGTCGGGTCCACCTCCGCACTGAAGATCGCCCCACCCAGCGCGCGCGCTCCTCGCCGTGGCCCTGCACTCTCATATGGCAGGCGGTCGGCCGTCGACTCGAGTTCGGATCGCGCTTCGAGCTTGGCCCACTCCGCCGCCTGGATTCCCTGGATCCACTTGACCGCCGACTCCACGGCGACGAGCACACCGCCACCCTCGACCCACTTCCGAATGGTCGCGACGTCGTCCTCGGACCACCGACTGTAGTCTCCGCTCGTCAGGATCAGATGCGTGTAGCCGGAGAGAGCTCCCGGAATAGCCGTGAGGTTGGCGCGCGTCACACGGATGCCATAGCGTGCATCGAGGAGATGCCAGATCGCGCCTGTCTCGTAGGACGACGTCCCCGGTCCCGCGGCGAGAAGGACCTTCGGACGCTCGATCGAGCGAAGACTCGGACTACCGAGATCCAGTCCGACATTCGCATGTCCCGACGTGATGACGTGTACGTCGATCCCGTCCTCCGTCGCCACCTTCCGGAGGGTCGGCTCGAGAGACGAGCCTCGCTGCATCCCTGGCGATCCCGACGAACCGCGTTGGATTCCCAACGGCACCAGCACCGATCCCCGACCCAAGACGACGTCGCCTTGGGTTGTCGACACCGACGTAGGTCGCGTTACGATTCGCACTCGTGCTCCCGCATCCAAGAGTCGCGAAAGCGCACGCGGAGCCCAGTACCGATCCCACGAGAACGCGTAGGCCACCGCGTCCGGATGTTGCAGGTCTGCGAGGCTCCCACTCGAAGCCCCGAGCGACTCGATCACAGGCCCAAGCCCCTTCCCCGGTGTGGATCCGAGTTCGATGGAGTCGAGGCCGAACGCAAGTGGAAGGCTCCACGCCGACACGTCGTAGAAGAGGCTGTCCGTGAACGTGGTGTTCCGATCCATCATTCCATGAATGAGACGTGATTGCCGTTGGGCGTAGGGGACGAAGAACGCACTCCCTGGTTCGAAGACTCGCCCACCCCGTTCCATCCGCTCAGTCAGCCCCTTCGCCTCGACGCCATGGATGCGCAGGAGTTCGACGAGCTGCCCCGCTCGCTGCGGATCGAATCGATCTCCGATGAGCCACCCACCGCTTCCCTTCGACTCCTTCCACGCGTCCTCGTAGAACCGCTTCTGGTAGTCCAGGAGTTCGTCGCGCAGATCGACACTCGCCGCCACGGTAGAGAAGGAAGTCGTCACTTGGTTTCGGATCGTGAACGAGAACTCGAGCTCTCCGTTGACGGTGGACTGACGATTCCCTCTCGAACTCGCTTGCTCGAACAGGATACCCACGGCGCCCTGGACGTCCGGGTAGGTCGAGCCCTTGCCGTAGTAGAAGTCGTCGAAACTCTCCTGGCTGTAGTAGAGGGAGCCGATCTCGTCGAGAGCCTCTCGGTGATAGTCCGCGATCCGATCCGTCAGCCGGACGTTCTCTTCCGGAGTCCGGGGGTTTCGACGACTCGGCACCCCGGGCTGGAAGAAGTAGGTCCCGTTGGATCCCATCTCATGGAAGTCGGCGAGGACGTTCGGACGCCACGACTGGAACACGGAGAGACGGGCCCGTGACTCCGGATGCATGGCGGGAAGCCAGTCGCGGTTGAGGTCGAAGTGATAGTGGTTCGTACGCCCGCCCGGCCAGTCTTCGTCGTGCTCACGATCCTTCGGGTCTGGGTTCGGATGCAGGCTCCGGTTCGTGTTCGTCCAATGAGCGAATCTAGCCAGACCATCCGGATTCATCATCGGATCCAAGATGATGATCGCGTTCTCGAGCCAGCGCTCCGTCTCCTCGTCTTCCGCAGACGCCAGCTGATAGAGGACGAGTGGCGCCGCGTTGCTTCCCGACGACTCGTTCCCGTGAATGCTGTATCCGAGATACACGACGACAGGATCGTTGGACTCCGGCTCGCGAAACACACCAGGCTCGCTCATCGACGCATGCGCCGTCCGAATCTCCTCGAGCCGGGCCAGGTTCTCCGGCGTCGACACGTACGCAGCGAGAAGAGGACGCCCTTCGTAGGTCCGACCCGTCCGAACCACCTGCACACGATCACTCGCGGCATCGACCGCGTCGACGTAGGCGACGATCTGGTCGGGGCGAAGGTGCCACTCCCCGATCTCGGCGCCGAGGAAGCTCTCCGGATCGGGCACCGCGGAGATGCGAGGGACGTCGGAAAGGTAGTAGGAGATCGGCGCCGCGTCGGCAGGCGTCCGGCCGCTGCACAGGAACATCGCGCATAGGAACAGCGCGCAAAGACCCAGCACGAGGCGCACGCGGCCAATGCGAACCGGCTGACATCGCCGTCCACGAGGACTGGCTCCCGCGGCTCCACCTCTCGCTCGGGCGGGCCTCAGGCCAAGACGCCGCTGGCTTCCGTCGGGATTGCGTCTGCGCTCGATTCCGCTTCTATATAGATGTTCGTACATGCCACCGAGTCTAGCCGACTCAGTTGCTGCTGTCCGCCAACACCTCGAGCAACGCGGGGAAGCGGGGGCTCTTCCGCACCGGAGCGAGATCCGGGTCGCGGCTGATCTGGACCGCGTCGGTGTACCCGCGGCGAACCGCGCGTTGGAGCTCGTCGAGAGCCTCGTCCACCCTCCCCTGGCGGGATAGAGCGCAGGCCTTGTTGTAGTAGACGACGGCATCTGCCTGCCCGGTTCGGATCAGCTCTTCCGCCAACTCGAGGGCCCGGTCGAGCTCGTTCGCATCCAGGTAGATCCCGATCAGATGGCTGCGGACGTAGACATCCTGCCGCAGTGTTCCGAGCGCAGCCTCGAACTCTCGGCGCGCTCCCGCGACGTCACCCCTCGCCCCGGCGACGGATCCCGCCGCGCGACGCCGCATCGCCTCCATCGTGGGCGTGGAGCCTCGGAAGCGGAGCGCCCGATCCGCCTCGCCCAAGAGACGCAGATCGATCGCAACCTCGGCCAGACGGAGCCGACGCCGTTCGTCCGAAGGATCGGCCGCGACCGCATCCCGCGCTTCGATGTAGCTACTGACCTTGTCGGACAGGTTCGAGAAGTTGTTCGCGTCCCCTCCGACGTCGTCTGCGAGCTTGCGAAGCGTGAGGAGCGCATCTTCCGCCCGTCCCATGTGGAGAAGGGAGAGAGCGATGCCCTGCCTCGCATCGTTGCCGTAGGTGGGATCGTCCCCGATCTTCTCGTACTCGGCGATCGCCTCTTCGTACCGGCCGAGCGCGTCCAGCCCCTCGGCCAGGAGGTTTCGGCAGGTCGCGCTGTTCGGAGCGAGCAGCGTCGCTTCCACGTACTGATCCCTCGCCTCTTCCAGCCGGCCGAGTCGGGTGAGCGCCTTCCCCAGGTTCATCCGCGCGATCAGGTTCTCCGGATGCTGCTCGATCACGCGTCCGAGCCGCTCCACCGACTCCTCGTACTTCTGCTCCGTGAGCGCGATGATCCCCTGATCGAAGTCGTCGATGAACGGGATCATCTCCTTGGGATCGGGAAGGTTGAACTCCCCATCCTTGGCCAACTCGACCTCGACGCCAGCACCGCCCAGGTATCCCAGACTCTGGAGACGTTCGAGCTCTTCTCCGGAGATCGCCTGGACTTCCGACTCCGTCATCCCCGCTTCGCCCCGCAGATCGCGGATCCGATCGTTGTAGGCCACGGCCGTGTCCGGATAGGACGCGATGAGATTCGTCGCCTCCGCAGGATCCCTGCGTACGTGGTACAGCTCGGACTCAGGTGCGTGGATGTACTTCCAACGATCGGACCTCAGAGCGAAGATCTGGCTGTGGTGGAAGTTGTAGGCCGGGAAGTAGGTCTCGGCGTAGGCGTAGCTACGGGGCGCCTCTTCCTTCCCTTCCACGAACGGCATGAGGTCGTGCCCGTCGAGTCCATCCGGAACCGGCTGCCCCGCGAGCGCGAGCAAGGTCGGCATGACGTCTTCGGTCGAGACGACCGGAGAGAACCGCTGCCCACGACCTCGCCCCTTGTCGTCGACCACGATGAACGGAACGTGGATCGTGTCGTCATAGAGGAAGACGCCGTGCTGCGGCTCGCCATGCCCGCCCAAGCCTTCTCCATGGTCACCCACCAACAAGACCGACGTGTTCTCGAGCAGCCCTTCGGACCGCGCCCGACGGAAGAAGTCACCGAGAGACTTGTCCATCCCGGCGACCTCCTGGTCGTACGGATCGAGGTGGTCCATGCTCGCGAACGGCTCCGGCGGAATCCACGGCAGGTGCGGATCGTAAAGGTGGAGCCAGAGGAAGTAGGGACGCGACCGGTCGAGACTCTCCATCCACGCCATCGCGTGACGCGTCGTGATCGGGGCAGAGCGCTCGACCACTACCTGGTCATCGTAGGTGGTGAACCCTTGGGCGGTTCCGTACTCGTGTTCCAACACGTAGGCGCTCACGAACGCACCCGTCTGGTAGTTCGCGGCGAGAAGACGCTCCGCGACGGTCTCGAACTCCGGTCCGAGTTTGAAGATCCCGTTGTCGCGCACTCCATGCTTCAAGGGCGAGAGCCCCGTGAGGATGGTGGAGTGCGACGGGAGGGTCACGGGAGTCGTACAGATCGCCCACTCGAACGTCGCTCCCGCCGTGGAGAGACTATCGAGCGTGGGCGTGACGGCGAGTTCGTGCCCATAGCAACCGAGGTGGTCGGCGCGGGTCGTGTCCAGCGTCACGAGGATGACGTTGCGGGGCGCCTCGGGGGCAGGGGAACCACAGCCGACTGCGTACAGCAGGAGTGACCCAAGCAAGACCGCCGCTCCGGCTCCAGTGCCGGTCCCCACAGCGGATCCGCGACCATGACGCGCGAACCATCGCCACGCCATCGCCATCTCGCTCGACCGGGAAGGCCTACGTACCACACCACCTCGCCCGCTCATGAAGGGCTCGATGCGGACTTCGCGTCGGCCGGAGAGAGCACGGTGAGGCGCTCTGGGAAGACCTCGATTCCGCGCCGCTTCATCGCGTCCTCGAGGATCGCCCCGATCTTCTCGTCGACCTTCTGCTCCCGCACGCGTGCCTCCGCCATCGGGAGACCCACCTCCTTCGGGTACGGCTTCGTGTGCCGACGGTAGTTGCATCGCACGATCGCGAACCCCTCGTCATCGATCGGCAGCACGTCGGTCAGATCCCCCGTCTCGAGCCCCTTCGCGATCTCCACCAGCGGCGCGAGGAACTCGTTCCGGAGTGGCATCTCCAGCTCGATCATCCCGGTGTCGCGCCGATACACGACGGTCGAGTCCTGCTCCGATAGGTCACGCGCCTCGTTCTTCCAGTCGAAGTAGTTCATGCCCTTGGTGCGCTCGGCGAAGGACTCGGCCTTCTCCCGGTCTCCGGGAGCAAAGGCGACGTAACCGAACGCTACCCTCTCACCACTCCGGTAGACTTCCGGACGCGCCTCCAGCTCTGCGAGAGCTTCGTCCGGTGTGACGACCACGCCCTTCGATGCGACACGGTCGAAGTAGTCGTCCAGATACGCCTCGTCCGTGGACTTCTCCACGAACCTCTGGTACTCAGGACGCTTGTCGATGCCGCGACGCTCCGCTTCCTTGCGAAGGAAGTACTGACGGACCCGCATCCGGATCTCGTTCGAACGCGACTCCCGATCCGAGCCCGACGGCCAGTTGAGGGTGTTCGTCGCGTTGAGCTCTTCCATGAAGTCGTAAGCCGTACCCGTATCTCCATAGAAGGTGTAGATCGGAAGGTCCCGCGCCTCGGGTGGAAGCAACCAGGCGGGAGACTTCCAACTCATGTAGACGTTCGCGTTGGCCCGCGGCTGCTCTTTGCTCATCGAATCCCAGTACGCGTTGAAGCACTGGTTGATGACCGGGAAGTTCTGCGGAAACGTGTCGAACCCGGAATCGGCCGAGAGCCTGTCGCGGCTCGCCTCCACGGAGTCTCCGTAACAGAGGAAGCGGATCACCGTGTCGACTCGTCGGGTTTGCTTCGGGTCCAGCTCGATGTCCCGCTCGTCCATGATCTGAACGATCCACACACCCTTGGTGGTTCGAGTCGGCGGGATGATGTCCCCCGGCTGCCGGCCCGACAGAAACAGCTCGGTCACCATCTCGAACGGAACTTTGTCTGCAGTGACCCAACCCGTATCGAAGTTCGTCCGGATCTCGTCCGTGTGGAGACCGTACTGCTGGTAGGCCTCGTCGAACGGCATCCCATCGAGGAGTGCCTCGTAGCAGATCTGTGCGACCTCTTCGTTCGTGGGAACGATCCGGTGGAGCCGCATCTCCTTGCCGAGTTGCGCCCGCACCTTTGCGAGGTCCTCGTCGGACACCTTCTTCCCGCCCATCAGCTCCTGGAACATCTGGTTCACCAGGAACTCCTCGGTCTCGACTCGGATACGCCGACTCGCAGGCCAAGCCAGTTCCGGAATCTCGGACTTGGCCACCTCCACCAAGACGTCGTTGTTCACGACATTGCGGAGGAAGAG
Organism: Candidatus Eiseniibacteriota bacterium; assembly: GCA_020633975.1. Taxonomy (GTDB): domain Bacteria; phylum Eisenbacteria; class RBG-16-71-46; order CAIMUX01; family CAIMUX01; genus JACKCR01. The sequence goes on from JACKCR010000008.1 coordinate 68,325, forward strand.
CTTCCGTTCGTCGAGAGAGGCTGTCTCATACGGATAGTCTGGGTAGACCTCGTTGAACCGGGCCGCAAGATCCCGCTCGGTCAACTCCCAGCCGTCCTTTGATTTGGCAAGAACGTTCGGTCCGGTATCGTCGCCGCAACCGACGGGGCCGGAAACCATTAGGAGAGAGGCCGTTACGATGGCACAGCACCATGCGGCGCCGCGTCCCAGCAGGTTTGTGGATCTGGCAGGCGTGCCCTCGGCCGAGAGCAGATCGTCTCGCAAGCGTGCGCTCCTTCGTTTCGGACCGGGCACGAGTGGATCGACAAATGGGGCGATCCAATTAAGAGCATACATGGCAGCCAGTTACAGCGACAGTCTCAAAAGAGTCAACACTGGCACCAACCTAGCTACCGGCAACGACTTGGCAAGCCGCCACCCCGTTCCGTAACACTCTTCGATCCACCCACTTCCGATTTGTCCGAATATCGGCGTGTTGATCTTACACGAACCGCCAGAGTATACTCGGAAGTGCTCGATCGTGGGCGGTGTACGACACTCGGTCCTGCCGAGCTGCCGCACACTCTCCCATTCGGCATTGAACGTTCCATCCTGAGGATGACTACAACATGAAGAAGATTGTTACCGCACTCGCCCTGACGGCGATCGTCGCCGGTTCCGTCAGCGCGCGTGAGTTCACTCCGTTCTCCGGAACGCCGGCGCCCGAGCCGGAGTCCGGCTCCGACGTCTGCCTCGAGTACGACGGCGGTTCCGCGTTCTTCGGTGGCTTCGGTAGCTACTACGGTTGGTCGCAGAACACCGTCGTGCACTTCGAAGCTCCGGCTGGTACCTGGACCCTCTCCGAGGCCCAGTACTACCTCTATGGTGGCGGCGCGGGTTCTCGTACGGCTGACGCCTACACGAACACGACCGGCCTCAGCAACGAGCCGACCGTCCCGACCCACAACTCGATCAGCTGGACCCCGTCCTTCGGCGCGGTTGGCTTCGAGTCCGTCGACATCTCCAGCTACGGCATCATGCTGAACGGTGGAGACCTCTTCGGTGTCGGTACGCACCTCCTTCCGGGTGACGGAATCTCCGTCTTCTACGCGTCTTCCGACGGTAACCCGGGCTACTCCTGGTCGAACTGGTATGGCATTTGGTACAACGATACCGCTGACTTCGATCTCGATGACGGTATCCGTGCCTGCCTGACGGGCGACGTGGTTCCGGTCGAAGAGAAGACCTGGGGCGGAATCAAGAGCCTCTACAAGTAAGACCAAGACATTTCGATCTCGTCATCTGCGGGGATGACGGGAGATGAAAGTCTGAAGCCGCCGGATTCCATGGATCCGGCGGCTTCTTCGTTCATGGGCTCGCGATGAAGCTCTCGCTTGAAGATGAACTCGGAGACGCACCGCGAAGTAGGTGAGGCCCGCGTCGCATCCCGTTCGACATCGCGGTTCGCGCTTCACCGATCCGATCGCAGCTCGAGGACCCAGATGTCCATCTCGTCCGGCCTTTGCCCTCGATGGAACACGATCCGACCGCCATCCCGTGACCACGCCGCACCACCTTCGTTGTCTGGCCCCGAGGTCAGCTGGGTCGAGACTCCGGTGGCTTGATCCCACAACCAGAGGTCACTGGATCGGTAGTAGACAATCCGCGTTCCATCTGGCGACCAGTCGAGCGGGACGCCTGCTTCCGGTCCGAACACCCGGGGGTCTCCGCCACCAGCAGGAACGACCCACGACTTGCCGTTTGCACCAAACAGAACCTCTGCGCCGTCAGGAGACCAGCGCGGCCTCCCGTAGACTCCGACCGTTCGGTCCAGCAGGAGGCGCGGGATCCCATCTTCAACCGAGGCGGTATACACCTCTCCTCGCAGCTCCGGGTCCTCGAAGACCGATACCGTGAACACGACTTCCTGGCCACTCGGTGACCACGAGACGTTGCGGATGGCCGTTCCGCCAGTCGAGACGATCTGCGTGCGAGAACTCCCCGGCGTGGGCGATCTCACTTCGATCACATACTCACCACGCGGATTGTCTGGAATGAAACGATCGGAGACGTAGGCAATGAGGCTTCCGTCCGGGGACCACGCGGGACTCCGGCCACGGACATCGTCGAAGATCTGAACTCCTCCTCCGTTGGCGGACATGACCGCGACGCGGGTGGGGTCCCCGCGCAGGAAGTACGTGTACGCGATCCTGTCTCCGGTCGGACTCCAGTCCGGGTCGAACGCGCCCTCGTTCGCCTGGCTCCGCGTGAGCCGCACCAGGCTCGTGGTCGTGACCGATACGATGTTCGACAGATCCGACCAGTTCGGAGTCTGGACAACCGATCGCAACGCAAACTCATACTGAGTTCCGGAGGAGAGACCCGTCACCACGACGGACTGCGCCTCGCCAGGTGCACCGGGCAGCGGCAGGTCTGGAACCACAGCCGCACTGTCCCAGGTGGCGGGTGATAGAGCCTCCGTCGAGTACCGAAGGTCATAGCGCTCGGCCGCCGCCCCCTCGGACGCCCGCGGTGCGGTCCAAACCAGGCGTGCGCTCCGGTCCCCGACCTCGGCAATCGCCAGATCCGTGACGGGTTCGGGAGCCTCGATTCCATCCACTTCGACGGACACGACATTCGACACCGGGGACCAGTTCCGCGCATCGTCAACGGTACGAACGGCGAAGTACCAGACACCGAGCGCGCGTCCGCCGACGACGGTGGATTGCGCTCCTCCCGGTTCCGGCGGCCTGCCCGCGCGCAGTAGCTCCGCCGAGCTCCAGTTCTCGGCATCGATCGGTGCTCGGGAGCCACGCAGCTCAAACCCCTCGGCGCGCCCCTCCCTTCCATCGTCGCCCACCGCGGTCCAGCCAAGCCGGACGGTCGCAAGACTGTCGGCCACCGCCTCGAGATCGGTCACCGCCGCAGGTGGACGATGGTCTCCGGGCGCAGTCGCGGGATCATCGGAGCACGATAGGGAGAGGAACAGCAGAAGGACGAGTACACCGGAGCAGATGGAGGCGCGACGCACCCACTCGAGACGACGGAAGAGGACACACACGAGAGGACGGCACGGAGGCAAAAGAGGGTGGCTCACGAGCAACACCTCCGATCTTGCCAACCCCACGACAGGATGCGCCTGGAGGCTGAGTAGGGTCAAGTAGGAGAGTCGACATCAAGCAGACCCAGACCCTTCCACACGCAAGTTGGCGGGTACACAGGGTGTCGAACACCAGACTGGTCTGTGTAGATGAGAGACAGGGTCTGCGTACGCCGCGAGCTACCCATCACCCTCGAGGCCGGCCTGATTTTCCAGCTCACTGAGGATCGCTCCGCATCCAACCACCCTGGCCTGAGTCCGAACCCACCCGAGATCGAATGGTGTGGGATCGAGGAGCATCCCGAGAATATCGGTCCGGCTACGATCACTTCCCTCCTGAACCCAGATCAGCTTCGAGAGAATCGCGTCCTCTTTGGAGACGAGCGGAGCCGAGAACCCCTCGAACAGCTCGTGGACCACGCTTCGATCGAGTTCACCTTCGATCCGCTCACCGACGTGGAAGTCGGCCTTCATGAGAGTGTCCTGATCGAGCGCTTGGAACAGACCGCGTGAGGCGATGGCCTGACGGACCGCTTCTGCCTCGATGAGGAACTCCCGAGAGAGGGCTGTAACGAGCTTCGTTCCCTCGGAGTGACCAAGCCGCACGACGAAGTCCGCGTCGCGTGTCGTTCTCGGTTCTCCGTAGTACGACGAAGCAAGTCCGCCCGTGATATGGAAGCGGACTCCCAGGGCCTCGAGGGCAGATACGACGCGTTCCACCGTTTGCCGGAGGTCGAGATCACTCATGGGAGTCGGATTCGTCGATGAGGCTCAGTAGCCGGAGGGCGCCTGGATCCGTCCGGTACACCGCCTGCGCGACTCGAAGCTGCAGCACGCGCTCTGATATGTCGGGTTGCGCGGCGAGGATTCGTCTCCGGATCATGAGGCAGAGTTCTGCGTGAAGGTCAGTGGCAAGGGCAACGCGTTCCTTGCCGGAGAGCCGACCGAGGCGAGCCCGGTATTCCTTCTCGACGACGTTCATTCTGTCTCTTTCCGATCGTGGTCAGGCGACGGACTTTGGGCTCGAATCCCGGCCCAAACCTCCCGTGGATCGTATCATGGACGGCCCTGACCAGGAGTCAGCGTGGGATCGGGAGGATGAGCGCTCCCCCTACCCCCGATCCGGAGCCCACGCAGGCTCGGATGGATGCACGTTCGTCTCTCCCCCGTGCTCCTTCCCCCGAACCCAGTGCCAGATCTTCGACCCGAGCTTCTGCAGGTCCTCGAGGATCACATACCCCGCCGGCACGATCATCAGCGTGATGAACGTCGCGAACACCACTCCGAACGCGAGCGACACGGCCATCGGGACGAGGAACTTCGCCTGCATGCTCCGTTCGAGGAGGAGCGGCGTGAGTCCAAGGAACGTCGTGAGCGACGTCAGTAGGATCGGACGGAAGCGCGAGACTCCGGCTTCCCGCACCGCTTTGTAGAGCGGCATTCCCTGACGCCGGAGATTGTTCACACGGTCGACCAAGACGAGGCTGTCGTTCACCACGACCCCGGTGAGCGCGACGATCCCGAACATCGAGAGCATGGTCAGGTTCATCCGCATGATGGCGTGTCCCCAGATCGCACCGACGATTCCGAACGGGATCGCGCTCATCACGATGATCGGCTGGATGTACGACTTGAACGGAATCGCCATGAGCGCATAGATGAGGAGGAGCGCGAGGAGGAACCCGCGGAGGAGCCCGCCGAACGTCTCGCGCTGCTCCTTCTGCTCACCCTCGAAGCTGAACTTGATCCCGCCGTGGTCGGCACTCACTTTGGGAAGGAACCCGGACCGTAGGTCGCCGAGGATCTCGCCCGCGGTGGCCTGATCGTCGTCGACATCGGCGGTCACGTTGACCGTCCGCATCCGGTCGACTCGTTTGATCGACGCAAACCCGCGCGTGAGCGACGCGTTCGCGACCGTGTGAAACGGCACTTCGAGTCCGGCCGGAGTCCGGATCCGCATGTTCTCGAGGTCGCCGAGAGAGGCGCGTTCGGAGCGTGGGTAGCGGACGTAGACCTTCACTTCGTCTCGACCGCGCTGGATGCTCTGGACTTCCGCGCCGTAAAACCCCTGCCTCACTTGGAGAGCCAGGTCTTGGAGAGTGATCCCGAGTGCTTCAGCTTCGGGACGGATGTCGAGTTCGATCTCCTTCTTCCCCTCGCGGAACGAGTCGGAGATGTCCGAGACTCCCGGGTACTCGGCGAGCTTTGCCTTCACCGCATCGGCTGCCGCGCGAAGCTGATCCAGGTCGAGTCCGGAGAGCTGGATGTTGAGTGCATCCCCCGCACTGAAGAGCGACGAGTTGAACCGCAGCTCCACCGCGTCTGGGATGGATCCAGTCATCTCACGCCAGCGGTTCAGCACCTGCTGACTTCTCACGGTGCGGTTCTCCGCGGACGCGAGCTCGATCGTCACTTCCCCGATGTGCCCGGAAGACACGCCACCGGCGTCACTGTGCCCGGGACCTTGTCGCGCAGATCCGAACGGAGTGGACCCGACGATCGCAGAGACGTGCTGGAACGGACGCTCCCCGGGGTTGTCTTCCTCGAGCTTGCCGCGAAGCTCGAGCGCTGTCGCTTCGAGCTGCCGGATCCCTTCCGCCGTGATGTGAGACGGCGTGCCGAGCGGCATGGTGAGAGACGCAGTCACGTAGTCGGCTTCGACCGGCGGGAAGAAGCTGAACTTGATCCATCCACCACCGACCATGCCGAGCGTGAAGATGAGCGTCCCGAGCCCGACCGCGAATGTGATGTAGCGATGCTTGAGGCCCAGCTCGAGACTCGGCCGATAGACCCGGTCGACGAACCGCTCGAGTCCCGTCGCGAACCGATCCTGGAACCGTCTCCACGCCGCACCCGGCCCCGTGAGCTTGGCGTTGTCGTACCGCATGTGGGAGAGGTGCGACGGAAGGATGAAGAGCGACTCGATGAGCGAGAAGACCAAGGTGGGAATCACGATCATCGGAATCACCCGCATGATCTTCCCCGTCGCTCCGGGAACGTTGAGAAGCGGGCCGAAGGCCGCGATCGTAGTGAGAACCGCGAAGAGAACGGGAACGGCGACTTCTTGCGTTCCTTCGATCGCCCCACGCATCCCGTGTCCGTGCCGTCTCTGGTGGGTATAGACGTTCTCACCCACCACGATCGCGTCGTCGACCACGATTCCGAGCACGACGATGAACGCGAAGAGCGAGATGAGATTGATGGAGACGTCGAGCCCCGGCATCATGAACGCCGCGCCGAGGAACGAAACGGGGATTCCGAGGCTCACCCAGAACGCCAGCTTGAAGCGAAGGAAGAGCGCGAGCGACGCGAGCACGAGGAAGAACCCGCCGATGCCATTTCGCATGAGCACGGACATCCGGCTCCGGAGGACCTTCGAGTTGTCCGACCAAGTCGTGAGCGTGACGCCTTCCGGCATCCGGGCCTGTGCCTGTTCCACGTAGTCGTTGACCGAGTTCGCGACCCCGATCGCGTTCTGCTCTCCCACTCGGAAGACGTTGACGAGCACCGAACGCTTCCCATCGAACGAGGCACTCTCGTCCGTGTCCGCGAACCCATCGACCACCGTCGCCACGTCGCCCACGATCACGCGCGAACCGTCTTCGCGGGACCGGAGCACGAGCTGCTCGAACTGATGCCCCTCGTAAGCCTGTCCTTCCGCGCGGAGGAGGATCTCGCCGCCGTCCGTCTTGATCGAACCGCCAGGCAGATCGAGCGACGACCGACGCACCGCCGTGACCACGTCCTGGAACATGATCCCGTAGCGACGCATCGCGTCTTCGGAGACCTCGATCGAGATCTCGTAGGGACGCACGTTGACCAGCTCCGCCACCGAGATGCCGTCGATCGACGTGATTTCGTCCCGGACTCTCTCGCCCAGCTCCTTGAGCGACCCTTCGTCGATGTCGCCCGCGATCGACACCGAGATCACCTGCCGCCGGTTCGACATCTCCTCGACCACCGGCTCTTCCACTTCCTCCGGGAACGTATCGATCGCGTCGATCCGCGACTTCACATCGTCGAGCACTTCCGTGACGTCGGCCGAGGTCTCCACCTCGATCGTCACGATGCCGATGTTCTCGGACGCAACGGAGCTGATCTGCTTCACCCCGTCGATCCCGTCGACCTCTTCTTCGATCCGAACGCAGACCGCCTCTTCCACCTCAGCCGGCGCTGCCCCCGGATAGACCACCGAGACCTGGATCATGTCGAGAGAGAACTCGGGGAAGACTTCCTGGCGCACGTTCATGATCGCGAAGAGCCCGCCGCCCATGATGACGAACATGAGGATGTTCGCCGCGACCGGGTTCTGTGCGAACCATTCGACGAGACGATTCACGCGTCACCTCCCGGGAGGTCAGTGGCAATCGACCCGCCGTCGATCAGGAACGACATCTCCTTGGGAGAGCCCTGTCCGGTGCGGACCTTCATTCCGTCCGAGACGACCTCGAGCGGCGAGAGGCAGATCCGCTCCCCTTCCTCGAGTCCGCCTGCCACGATCACCCGCTCCCGTTCCGCCCGCACGATGTCGACTTCACGGATCCGGAGCCTGTCCTCGCCATCGACGATGAGTAGCTCGCCGCCCTGGCGGATCGCGCTGCGCGGAATCACGAAGACGTCGTCGAGCACCGTTCCGGCGACGTCTGCGCTCACGAAGAGGCCCACTGAGAGCGGCACCGCCGACTGACCGGCGGACCTGCGCGCTGACCCGTCAGCGGACCGACCTGCATGCATTCGATCGGACTCGTCAGTAGACCCGCGAGCAGCCTGCCCAACCGACCGATCGGCAGACAGCATCCCCGACCGCCCCGCGTACGGGTCGTCGACCCGGGCGACGAGGTGGATCATCCGAGTCTTCGGATCGATCTCGCCTTCCGTGCGAACGATCCGGCCCTCCCACGTCTGTTCCTGGCCGGCGAAGTCACCACGAAGGACGACGCTCGGACCGTGTCCGTCGCCGTTTCCATCGAGCGGGACGTCGAGGAAAGCGAACTCGGAGTCCCGCACCGGAAGACGGATCTCCGCGTAGTCGGTCGCGAAGACTTCCGCGACGGGAGTCCCCGGACCGACGTACTGCCCGACATCCACCCGCGTCGCGCGAAGCCTGCCCGAATAGGGAGCGCGGATCCGCGTCCGCTCGAGGTTCCGTTCCGCCTGACGCTGCGACGCCTTCGCCGCCTCGAACGCAGCACGAGCCTGAGCTACCTGGAGATCACGGTTCGCGAGCGGGGGCGCGTCACCTCCTTGAAGCTCGGTCCACTCCTTCCGCGCGATCGCAGCCTCCGCCTCTTCCTGAGCCAGCCGCAGTTCCGCCTGCGCAACCTGACTCTTCGCCTGAACGACCGCGAGCTCGTAGTCGCCCGAGTCGAGTCGAAGAAGTACGTCTCCCTTCTGGAAGATCCCGCCCGCCGCAAAACTCGATGACACGTCGACGACGCGTCCCGCCACTTCCGACACCAACACCGTTTCCGTGCGCGGCTCGACCGTCCCCTGGGACTCGACGAACACCTGCACGTCTTCCGGCGTCGCCACCATCGTGCGAACGAGCGGCGGAGGAGGAACCGGCCGCGTCTTCTCTATCTCGGGCCGCGACTTGACCAGCGTGACAGCCGCAGCTCCGGAGAGCAGGACGATGAGGAACGGGGCGGCGATGAGGACGAACTTTCTCATGAACGACTCTCCGAACGTTCGGACGAACTCAGGATCTGATTGGGCGAGTTCAAGCTCTGATCGGGTGCACTCGGGATCTGGCCGGGCGAGTTCAGGCTCTGATCGGGTGCACTGAGAATCTCGTTGGGCGACTCGAAGCCGCCCCCGAGTGCGATGTAGAGGTCGACTCGGTTGCGCAAGCGGTCCGCTTGGACGCCGAGCAATCGGCTCCGGGCGTCGAGCTCGGAGCGCTGCGCATCGAGCACGTTGATGTAGTCGACGAGACCGGAGCGATAGCGAGACTCCGTCAGCTCGCGCGCGGCCGTCGCTTGGAGCACCGCTTCCTCGAGGTGCTCCTCCTGCCGCTCCAGCCGGTAGCCGGACTCGAGCAGGGTCTCCACTTCCGCGAAAGCCCGAAGTGTCGCGTTCGCGAACGCCGCCCCGAGCTGATCGCGGGCGGAGTCGTTCAGCTTCACGTTGGCCCTGAGCCGTCCGCCCTGGAAGAGCGGCTGGAAGAGGTTCGTGACGAAGGACCAAACCGTGAAGTCGCCGTCCAGGAGGTCGGACAGCTCTCTCGAGCTCCTCCCACCCGAAGCCGTGAGGGAGATCTTCGGCAGCAGGTCACGACGAGCCTGGGAGGTGCGGTGATCCGCAGCCACCCACCGCCGCTCCGCTGCGAGCAGGTCGGGTCTACGAAGAAGGAGGTCCGCCGGTACGAGCGACGGAACATCCGCAGTCGGCGTCCGCAGGGTGTCCGCCCCCGCGAGCTCGCGGTCCGGATACCGGCCGACCAGGATCTCCAACTGCCGGACCTGGGCACCCAACGCGGTCTGTCGCTGCTCGAGCAGCGCCCGGGCCGACGCAAGCTGACTCGACGCCAGCCGCAGGTCGAGCGACGTCCGCGTCCCCTCCTCGAACCGCGCCCGCACCTGGGACGTCGAGGCCTCGTAGCTCGCCACCGTCCGCTCCGCCAGCTCGGCCTGAAGCCGCGCCTCGGTCACCCCGTACCACGACTTCGCGACTTGTCCCGCGATGGAGAGACGAGCGCCGGCATAGTCCGCGTAGGCCGCCTCCCGATCCGCGTTCGCGGCGACCGCACCGTGGCGGACCCGTCCCCAGAGGTCGAACTCCCAGGACGAGGACAGGCTGGCGGAGTAGCTGGTCGACGTGTTCGTGAGCACCCCACCCGTGGCTCCGCCGATCGGGAGCCCGATGAAGTTCTGCTTACTCCGGGACCGGGTGAGGCTCGCGTCGAGGCTCGGGTACCGCCCAGCGCCGGCGATCGTCGCCTGGGCGTCCGCCGCCTCCACCCTGGCGGCCGCAGCCTCGAGATCCCAGTTGTGCTGAGCCGCCTCGTCCAGGAGTGCGGCGAGGTCGGCGTCACCATCGGCGAACCAGGCGAGGTCCAGGTCGCCGTCGGCAGCCCGGGCACGGTCAGGGTCGCCGTCTAGCGACCGGGTGAACTCGGCTTCGACCGCCCCGTCACGCGACGCCTCCGAACCCCGAGCAGACGCCGCCTCCGGAAGCGGCTCCCGGAACGTCTCCGGGAGGTCGGTCGGCGGCTCCAGGCTCCCCGGAGGAGGCGGCGACGCGCATCCGACGGTCTGCGAGAACATGACAGCAGCTGTGAGGACAACTATGCCAACATGTCTCTCAAAGCCCTGTCGCAAAGTATGTTGATACATCACACCTCTGCTGTTGGTATCTCTGCTGAAAGTGCCGGAGCCCGGAACGCCGCCGCCAAGAAGGCGACCAGCCTAGCCCGGGTCCGCTCCCGATCCGCCATCACGGCCCACTTCATCGGATGGCAAGGCGTCACCTCGTTCGGCCCGGCAGCACCAGCCTCAGCACCATCGGGAGCGCCCACCTCAGCGGCCCCCATCCCGTCGCCGGCAGTGGCAGCAGCCCTGTCAGCGCCGCGGGAGCTGGCCTTCTCGCCACCCACTCGTCCCCGGCTCGCGGCCGGCGACTGCATCTGGGCGCGATGGGCGAACCCGAGCGTGTAGGTCATCGTCCCGATCGCGAAGTGCATCCTCCAGCTGATCTCTTCGACCGACAGGTCCGGCAGGACGCGACGAAGTAGGCCCACGTACCGCCGACCGAACGTCTCGAACTGAGGCAGCAGGATCTCCTCGATCTTGGGCAGCGGGTCGAGATGGATCCGTCCCATGAGCCGGACCAGCGTCGGTCCGATCTCCGAGTTCGACCCGAATTCGAGCGTCGGACCGAGCCACGCATCGAGCAGTTCCTCGAGCGTCGGCTCAGAGTCCCGGGCTTCCAGCTCGTCGAGTCGCCGGTGTCGCTCTTCCGTCACCGGGCGGATGAACCGGGCGAGGACCTCGCGAATGAGGCCTTCCTTGGACCCGAAGTGGTAGTGGACGGCGGCGAGATTGACCTGAGCCTCGGCCACGATCGACCTGAGAGACGTCGCCGCAAAACCTCGCTCGGCGAAGAGCTTCTCGGCGGCCTCGAGGATGCGTCTCTGGGTGTCCTGGGGATCCATGGGTGTGGACGGTATCCACCTGATCCCCAAACAGTCAAACGTTTGTTTTAAGTGGGGTGGATCGGAAAGTGTGCCACGCGGAACCCCGATGTCACGAAGCTGCTGTCCAGCAGACATCTACTCCATTCACGACCGGTTTGGTGCGTCGCCGTAAGCCCTTGTGCTGCCTCAGAGTCTCCGCACCGGGACATTTACAGATCCACAACCTTCTGGTTTGATCTCGGGGTGATTCGAAGACCACCGACAATCGCCCACGGCGGAATGATCGTCTGCTCCCACCCACTCGCGGCAGAGGCAGGGGCGCAGATGCTCCGGAACGGCGGACATGCCGTCGACGCCGTCGTTGCCGCGGGCGCCGTACTCGCCGTCGTCGAACCGTCGGCATCCGGGCTCGGCGGCGACGCTTTCTTCCTCGTCGACCACAGAGCCGATCCCGAAGTCGTCGCCGTCAACGGCAGCGGAGCTGCGCCGCACGCGCTCACGGCCGAGCGGTTTCAGGGGGCGGCGTCGGTCCCTCTTCGGTCCGCGTCGTCCTGCACCACGCCGGGTTGTGTGCTCGCGTGGTGGGACAGCTGGTCACGGTGGGGTCGACTGCCCTGGGCGGAAGTCCTCGCCCCCGCAGTGCGCCACGCGCGAGAAGGGTTTCCGATCTCGTGGCGGATGGGACGGGTCCATGCGCGGACGGAGTCGGTGCTCCTCGCGGACCCGGGGCTTCGCGCTGCCTACACCCGCGACGGCCGAGCCCTCACCACGGGGCAGACCTGTCGGCCGGGAGCGCAGGCGGAGACGCTGGAGGCGATCGCATCGCAGGGTGGACGCGCCTTCTATGAAGGAAGGATTGCCGAGTCGCTCTGCCGTGGTACCCAGGCGGCCGGCGGGGCGTTGGCCCTGCAGGACCTCGCCGAGCACGAGTCGGTGTTCACGACGCCGTACCGCTCCGAGATCGGGGATCACGTTCTCCTCGAGCAGCCGCTCCCGAGTCAGGGACTCGTCCTCTCGATCATGTCGGGCCTGGTGGCGGGACACTCTCTGGCGCGAGCGATCGAACGGCCGGCGGACGAGCTTCATCGCCAGGCGGAAGCAAAGAAGATCGCATTCGCGCTGAAGCACGCGTTCCTCACCGACCCGAAGCACCTGCCGGTTCCGGAAGAGCAGCTGGTGTCGACGCTACTCTCCGCAGACGTGCTCACACGGCTCTCCAACTTGGTCGACCAGGAGCCGACTCCGCTGGGTCTCGTGTCCGCGGTGACGATGGAAGCGCTTCGCGAGACGCGGGCCGGACGCGACCTGATCGAGGCGTACGAGTCTGCGGGATTCGATCCTGCCAACCCGCCCCGATCGGGTGATGGTGCGACGGACACGACCTATCTCTGTGCAGCCGATCGTGAGGGAAACCAAGTCGGACTGATCCAGTCGGTCTTCCATCCGTACGGCTCCGGGTTCCAGGAGCCGTCGACGGGTGTGCTGCTCAACAACCGCGCATGTGGGTTCTCCCTTTCGCCCACTCACATCAACTACCTGAAGCCGGGCAAGCGGAGTCTTCATACGCTGAACTCCTACATGGTCCGCCGTGCGGATGGGTCGCCGTGGCTCGTGGGCGGAACTCCGGGCGGCGACAACCAGGTGCAGACGAACCTCCAGATCCTGCGTCATCTTCTCGCGGGCACGGATCTCTGGTCCGGACCCACGCCGCAGATGAACGGAAACTGGACGCAGGCCCGCCGCTCCCGAAGTGAACGAGCTCGTCCCCCGTTCTTCGACCTCCTCGCTGTCGCGCTCGAAGCTCCCAGATGGCGACTCGATCCGAACGGGCAGCTACGCATCGAATCGCGGATCCCGAGTCAGATTCGGAAGAAGCTCGTGTCCTGGGGACATGACGTCGTTCGGATCGGACCGTGGGAAGGCAGTGGCCTCGCACAGCTCCTGCTCACTCTCTCGGAGGACGAAGTTGGGTCGGGTGGCGCCGACGAGCGCAAGACGTGCCTCCATGTGGGCGCGACGGATCCTCGTGGAGAAGGCGTTGCACTGGGCGTCTGAGCCGAAGATGAGGCCTCGAACCTACTAGGAGTCAGTCGTCGATGCTGGACTGGGCCGTCGTCTTCGCCGGTACGGTGCTTGGAGTCTTGGTCCTCTTTCGTCCGAAGCTACTCGGACTGCCCCGCTCGTTCCACGGATCGACCCTTCTCGGGTTCGCTCTCCTCACGATCGGACTGACCGCACCGCTCGTTCTTCGCCCGGAGCAGATGATGCTGGAGTCGGGCGCCGAGACCGACGCATTCATCGGGACGTGGGATCTCTGGTGGACGGCACAGGCGATCGGGTCCGGGCAGAACCCGTACTTCACGGACATGCTCTTCGCCCCCGAAGGCACGGACCTGTCGCTCCACACCCACGCCGTCACCGAAGGAGTGCTGTTCCTTCCTGTCCTCGCGGTGTTTGGGATGGACGGACCTCCAGGGATCTTCGGCGTCTACAACTGCATCGTCCTGCTCTCCTTTCTACTCACCGCGTACTTCGCTTATCGACTCGCGCTCACTCTCACGGCGAGTCGGGATGGATCGATCCTCGCCGGCCTCGTCGTGGGCTTCTCGAACTTCCGATTCGCGAACACCGTTCGTCTCCACGTGCTGTCGATGGAGTGGCTCGTGCTCCTCATGTGGACGTGGGTGCTCCTTTGGCGATCGCCTCGTCCGGAACGGTGGGTGGGTGTCGCAATTGCCGGCGTGCTCCTGGCGAACGCGTCGCTCGAGCTGACTGCGTACGCCGCTGTGCTCTTGAGCGTCTGGACTCTCGTCGAGTTGGGGAGTCGCTTCCTACCGAAACGCAATGCAAAGGAACCCGGCGGCGCAGATGGTTCGAAGAAGCCCAGCGGTACGCATGGTTCGAAGGAGCCCGGCGGTACGCATGGTTCGAAGAGGCCCGGCGGTGCGAATGGCTCGAACAGGCCCGGCGGTACGAATGGCTCGAAGGATCCCAGTGCGTCCGTGCGTCCGAAGGGCGCCAACGCGACGACCGCAAAGGAAACCGTGGCGCACCCCCGCGCGAACTCGCCTCTCATGTCCGCAATCGGCAAGGGCGCGTGGGGACCGATCGTGGCGGCGGTCATCAGCGTGCTCGGGCTGACGCCTCTCCTGGTCCGCCTCCTTCCCCGACTGGGTGATCGCCCGGCATTCGAGCCGCGACTGGCCGAGCACTTCTCCGCGGACCTTCTCGACTTCATCATCCCCAACCCGCGCCATCCGATCTGGGGACACGACTTCGCGCGCAAGACCGCGGGGCTCCATCTCGGAGACGACGGCTTCGGGCAGAGCGTCGGCATCGTCGTGTTGCTTCTCTTCGTGGGCGCGGGGATCCAGGCGTTTCGCACCGGGCGAGGTCGTCGTTGGTGGCTCGGGGGACTGGCGTGTCTTCTCCTTGCGCTCGGCCCGACCCTGCACGTCGCCGGGAAATCCGTAGGGCTCCCGATGCCTCAGAAGATCCTCTCCGCGATCGTCCCGATCCTGGGACAGTCCCGAACCCCGATCCGTTGGATGGCCCCGGCCTCGCTCTGCATCGGAATGTCGATTGCGTGGGGGTGGGCGGCGCTGCGGGGGCCGTTGCGTCGGGACTTCGATCTTGCCGCGGTTGGCGTGTTCGTCTTCCTTCTCGTGACGATGCTCGCGGCTCCGATGCAGTTCACGGAGGAGCCGATCCCGGAGGTCTACCACTACGTCGGTGACGTCTCCAACAAGGGAGGGCTTGGTCGTGCGACCTTGCTCCACCTCCCGGGCATGTTGCCGCGGGAAGCGATGCTCTATCAAACCATCCACGGACAACGGATGATCGAAGACGTGAGTCCGGCGGTTCCGCTCCACGATGCGGAGTTGGTTGCGCTGACGGATCCCCGGTACGCGATCTTCGTCCGCGAACTGGGGCAGCCGGGTGCACTCGCGGCCCTCGGCTCTGACGGCATCGCGCGGGCCGCCGCAGACTTGCGGGCCTATCTCGAGCAGTTCGAGATCCGCTGGATCATCGTCCCTTCGGACCGTGTGTACCACGAGTGGGCGCTGGGATCGCTCTTCCCGGAGTCGGCTTTCGGCCGTCCGCTCTACGACGCGTACCGAGAGAACCTGAGGCTTCTCCGGCCCATCGAGGAACTGGAGATGCAGGGCTTCACCGTCTTCCGCTTCTAAAGAAGCGCGGAGACGGAGTCGGCGGCAACGCGACTCCGTCTCCACTTTCGCCGCTGCACTCGGGGGCTCGGAACTGGACTGAATCGAGCACAGCGGACGACTCGTCTACGTCACCTCATCAGCAACACCTTCTGCGAGAGCGTCCGGTCCGGTGTCCAGAGCTTGACGAAGTAGGTGCCGCTCACGGAGTCGCGACCGAGATCGTTCCTACCGTTCCACGTGACCGTGTGCTCACCGGCCTTCAGAGTCCCCTCCTGGAGGAGACGGATCCGTCGGCCGGTCGCATCGAACACTTCGACCCTCACGTCGGTCGGACGGTCGAGTTGGAACTTCAGCTGCGTGCTGGTCGTGAACGGTGTCGGCAGCGCGCGCAGTGAAAGCAGGTGACCGGCGATGGCGGGGAGTCCGTCCACGGTGGACGACTCGTACACGATCTCCGCTGGCGTGATGCCGGCCGCGGCGACGGGTACCCACGCCGTACCGCGTGCCAAAGCTCCGCCCGGATCTACCGAACCGTCGCGATGGAGCAGCGGAAGGTCCTGCGACAGGATGACCGGACGCACGATCCTTCGGACGCAGCGGAGGAACCGACCCTTCACCTGGATCACACGAGACTGACCGATCTCGAGACCGAGCCGACCTTCCACGGCTTCTCCGGTGGGGAGATCGTCCAGCGAAAGCACAGGCCAGTCGTCAGGCGAGAGGAGCCCTTCCTCGATCCGGTAGTCGAACACACCTTCGGGGTCCGAGTGGTTCACGATCCGGAACTCGAGGGTCGCTTCGGTCGACGTCGAATCGGAGAACTCGGCCTGCAGGACCGGCGTGAGGGCCTGGATCTCCCAGCCGTCGTCGTCGCCGACAGAGAGGATGTGTCCTGTCGCCACGAGATCGCATGGACCGGACTCATCGCCTTCTCGCCAGGCGCGGAACTCCCAGCACGCGCGATCGCCTGGGGACATTCCGCTCGGGCAGTCGACCAGGATCGGAGACACCTGGATGCAGGTGCCCGGATTGACCGTCACCATTCCGGACGACGCTGGGAAGAAGTTGGTCGGGCCGTCCACGTCGCAACCGGTGCCGGTCGGGAGTCCGGCTAGCTCCCAGTTGTAGGTCACCGGGCTCGCACCGTAGTTGCAGATCTCCGCGGTGATGTTCACCTGCGCGATGCCTGGCGTGCAGCGGACGACCTCGGTGGTCGAGATGGTGTCGCGACACTTCCCGGACGTTCCCGCCATGTAGAGATCATCGACCTCAGTCGGCGTGAGCACGCGGTGGAAGAACTCCACTTCGTCGATCCATCCGTGGAAGTCCTCGGCCGTGGGCGTTCCGCCGATATGGAACGGCTGGTTGTTCGAGAAGCTTCCGTACGCGCCCGGGGTCGTGTCCTGGAAGATCTGTGCGCCATCCACATAGAGACGGACGTCGCCGGAGGACACCGTGAGCACAACGAGATGCCAGCTCGCGTCGGAGACGAGGTATCCGGTCACGGCCGAGCTGGCGTTCCCGGTGCCGACGATGTCGTAGCCGAGGAAGCCGTCCTGTGCGAAGAGAGAGTACCCGCGGTTCGCGGATCCGAACTTCTCGACGAACACCTCCCGACCGGCGGCGTCGAGGTCGTCGGCCCGAACCCAGGCATCGACAGAGAACGTCCCGTTCGGGTTGAGCTTGGAGTTGTTCGGCACGTCGACGCGGTCACCGTCTCCGTCGAAGTAGAACGCATCGCCGACGTGACCCGGGGTGTAGGTCGCGTTGCCGATCAGCGCTCCGTTCGCCGGTGCCGAGACGAGGTCGACGACGGACGTCGAGACGTCACCTGGGTACCAAGCGCAGAGTCCAGGCGGAGGCGGCGTGCAGCAGACAGGCGGCGCACAGCTACAGCAGTACGTCACGTCGATCGTCATGTAGTCGACTCCGGTGTCGTCCTGGATCAGGACGTCGAGGTCCCCATCCTGGAGCGCGGCGAGGATGTTCGTGACGCCGAAGATGCTCGCCGGAAGGTTCGCGAGGTCGAGGCAGAACGTGAGATCCTCACCGGCTTCCCAGAGACCGTCCGGATCGAGGTTGTTGAGGCTGATCGACCAAACGGGGGCGCCGTTCTCGTAGAAGTAGAACGAGTCCGTGTCGGGGTCGTTGTTCTGGGAGTTACTACTCGCGCGGATCCGCATGCAGACGATCGCGCCGGTCACGGTGCAGGTCGTCGGCCATCCCGTCATCGTTTCCCCGAAGCACTGCTGGTCGGCGATCGCGTCGTAGAACGGGAGCGCTCCGTTCGAGCAGTTGTTCATCGCGGGGAGGAGATCCGCACCTGGATTGGTTGGTTCGGGCGGGTAGTTGAACGAGTCGATGTTTCCGAATGTGCCTGAGAAGACGCTCGTATCGGGACACGCCTCGACGTTCCCGAAGTCGAGTCCAGTCACGAGTTGCCCAAACTGTAGCGTCTGCACGTAGGACACACTGGCGGGCGTCGTCTGCGTCCATCCGGCTTCCACCTCTTCATGGATGACGTAGCGGTCCGGCGGAAGATCGGTGAAGCAGTACTCGCCGTTGGCGTCCGTGAGCTGAGACGCCAAGACGCCGGTGGAGTTCGAGAGCACGATCTCCCAGTTCGCGAGCGGAGGCTCGCCTGCGTCCCAGACACCGTTGCAGTTCTGATCGTGGAACTTCTGCCCGCAGACCTTGGCGGGATCGGGACAGCAGGTTTCGACGGCGAGGTCGATGAAGTCCACGATCGTGCCATTCTCGATCAGGATGTCGAGGTCCCCATCCTGGAGGGCCGCGATGATGTTCGTCGTACCGAAGAGGTCCGGCGGAAGCATCGAGAGGTCGAGCGTGAAGACGCCGCTCTGGCCGGGGCTCCAACCTCCCGCCCCGGGGAGTGACGCGATCGGTAGCGACCAGATCATCGACGCTCCCTGCCAGAAGGAGATCGTGTCGTCGGTTGGGGACTCGTCCGAAGCCAGGAGCCCGAACGTCATCTCTGCTCCGAGGACGAGGCAGCTATCCGACCAACAGCTATGCGTCTCTGCGAAGCAACGTCCCTGCGCTGGGAAGGTGTCGTAGTCCGTGAGCACAGGAAGCGTGCCGCAGAATCCAGAGATGGCGGCGAGGAAAGTCGGACTCGGATTCGAGGGTTCGTTGTTCGTCGGGTCGTACTGGTCCTGGGATCCACCAAAGCAGACCGTAGTCTGCGGCTCGAAGCAGTCCTCCTCAGCGTTCCCGAAGTCCAATCCGGTCTGCTGGTGACCCGGAGGAAGGAACAGGGAGTATCCGGTCGTGAGAGGGGCAGTCTGGTACCAAGCGGCTTGAGCCACTTCCGCGAGAACGTAGTTTCCGGAGGCGACGCCCATGATCGAGTACTCACCCGCGAGATTCGTGACGCGTGTCTCTACCGCCGTACCGGTGCCGTCCCGGAGTTCGATCGTCCAACCGGCGATGCCGTTCTCGGAGATGTCCTTGATCCCGTCCTGGTCGGCGTCGTCCCACTTCATTCCGGAAATGCAGATGTTGTCGAAGCGTTGGACCCGATTGTTGTCCCGATCGGTCACGAACACGTAACAACCGCAGATGGCGATGTCTTCTGGGACCATGAACTCGCCGGCGCCGGAGCCGGTCGTGCCCCATTGCGTGAGGTACGTGCTGCTGCCATTGAACGGGGAGAACTTCTGCACGCGGTCGATGCTCGCGCCTGCGTCCGTCACGTAGATCTTGGAGTCGGAGTCCGAATCGAGGCCACGGGGTCCGGAGAACTGACCGTTGCCGGTTCCAGCCGTACCGATGGTCCCGAGGAAACCACCCGCGAGGTTGAAGACTTGCGTCCACGAGGTGTTGACGAGGTCCGTGACGAGGATCTGCGCCGTGGTAGGCGAGCCGGTGATGCCATATGGCTGCTGGAACTGACCGGGACCCGAACCGAACGTGCCGAAGGAGCTGATGAACGCGTAGGGAGCAAAGGTCTGGAAGCGCTGAACCCGTGCGTTGCCGGTGTCGGTCACCCAAACGGTCGAGCCGTCGTAGTGGATGTGCGAAGGAGAGTCGAACTCACCTGTGTTCGTTCCGGGAACTCCGAATCTGTTGATGTAGACCCCGAACGGGTCGAAGACTTGGACTCGATTGTTTCCCGTGTCGACGACGTAGACGTCACCGTTCGATGCGACGGCGATTCCGATCGGATGCCGGAACTCTCCTTCCGCCTGACCGGTCCCACCCCAGGAGAGGAGGAAGTTGCCTGCAGAGTCGAACTTCTGCACTCGGTCGTTGTTCGTGTCGACCACGTAGACGTCGCAGTTCGAGTCCACGGCGATCCCGTGCGGTGAGTCGAACTCGCCGTCCAGCGCGCCGGGGGTCCCCCACTGGAGGACGTATCCTGGAGGTCCGTCTGCGGCGCGAGTCGAGCTGGATGTGATTCCGCCGAGCAGAGCCACGGCCGCTGCGGCGAAGAGTGTGCGACGGATCCAAGTTGCAAGCATGGGACCTCCCCCGGGAACGCGACGACGGATCCTCGGGCTGCGGCTGCCCGGGGGACCCGTCTCGGAAGACTCTGGTATACTGGAAGATGCAACGGCGCCGAGGAGTCGGTAGGTTACGGCACCAACCGAGCCGACCCTCGATCGTCCAGGTAGCGAAAACGGAGTGTGGATTGCGACACGGTTTCTTCATCGGCCGCCGGAAGTTCGTCGACGGCCGCCTGGGTCGAGGTCCTGGGCTCCGTTTGGGGGCGCTGTGACCCGTCCTGACGATGCCGAATCCACTCCTCGCGACTCCGCGTCGCATCCCGATACCGAGGACTCCGCGTCGCGCCCCTTTCCCGAGGACTCCTCGCCGAGTCGCGCCTCCAGTGACTCGGCGCCGCGCCCCACTCGCGATGGACTCTCTTCTCTGTTCGAGCACGCGACTGTCGGCAGCTCCGTAGATCTCGACAAGGTTCTCCCGGTCGTCTATCAGGAGTTGCGGGCGATCGCGGCGAACTACGTCCGACAGGAGCGTCCTGGGCACACACTCCAGCCGACGGCGCTCACTCACGAGGCGTACCTACGGCTTCGTGATTCCCAAGACGTCACGTGGAAGAGTCGCGCGCACCTCATCGCAATCGCAGCGAGAGCGATGCGGCATGCACTCGTCGACCACGCCCGGGCCCGGCGGGCACAGAAGCGTGGAGGCGGTGGCATCGCACTCGAGACCGCCGCGATGCAAGACTCGAACTCCCTCCCTACCCTGGACCTCTTGGAGCTGGACAGTGCACTCGAAGAGTTGGGCCAGGAGGACGAACGGAAGCTGGGCATCGTCGAGATGCTCTACTTCGGTGGGCTGACGACGACGGAGGCCGCTGACGTGCTCGGCGTGTCTCGTCGGACTGTCGAGCGCGACTGGCGGTTCGCCCGCGCCTGGCTTCTCAAGAAGCTCCATCCGTCTCACCCATGACCGATCGGACCGAAGACATCTTCAACGATGCCCTCGAGCTCCAGGGTGAAGAGCGGCGTCGGCTGCTCGACCAACGGTGCGCCGGAAACGACGCGCTACGCGAGGAAGTCGAGTCACTACTTCGTCTCTACGAGGAGTCGGAGGATCTGGCACTCACCCCCGCTGCGACTCATGATCCGGTGCCCGAGCAGATCGGCCCCTACCCTGTCCTGGGCGAACTGGGCAGAGGCAGCATGGGTATCGTCTACCGGGCACGAGACGAACAGCTCGGGCGGGAGCTCGCTCTCAAGGTGCTTCCCGCGAACCTCGCTGCCGTCTCGGGCTGGACCTCTCGCTTCGAGCGGGAAGCGAGGATCCTCGCCTCGCTCAACCATCCGAACATCGCGACGATCTACTCGCTGGAGCAGTCGGCAGGGTTCCGGTTTCTCACCATGGAACTCGTCGACGGTCCCACTCTCGGAGAACGACTGTCGGAAGCGCGACGGAGTGGAACACCCCTCTCTACGAAGGCGGTTCTGGCCGTCGCACGCGAGATCGCAATCGGGCTCGAGGCAGCGCATGGGCAGGGGGTCGTCCACCGTGATCTCAAGCCGCACAACATCAAGATCACACCGAGCGGCACCGTCAAGCTGCTGGACTTCGGCATCGCGAAGTCATTGGCCGACCTCGGCATCGAGGAAGCACACACCGACGGAATCGAACACCATCCGGTCGGAAGCAGCCTGCTTGCAGGTACTCCGGGATACATGAGTCCCGAACAACGAAGAGGCGAAGCCGTCGATCTACGTGCGGACATCTTCGCTTTCGGCCGGATCCTCCTCGAATGTCTGAGCGGAGAACCGCCGGATGTCGACGAGCCGATCGAGGGCGGAGACGATGCGGAGAGGATCCAGCGGATCGCCCACAAGATCCCGGGAGACCTCGCACAACTGCTCGCTGCGTGCACGAACCCGGACGTGTCTCGGCGACCCGCATCCATCCGCACCGTCCGAGAGCCGATCGAGGCAGCACTGGGATCCGAAGCGCTCGGATACATCGCAGGTCACGATGCCGCGGCCGTTCGCACGTCTCTCGACGCGACCTCGTCGCGCACGCCGAAGCAGGCGCCCCTCGGCTCGAGTCGAACTCGGGTTTGGGCGGGAGCTGCTCTCCTGATCTTCCTGATCGGCGCGGTCGGACTTTGGACTTCGCTCCGTTCCAGCCCGGAGACTCCGGTAGTGGGTCCGCTCAGTCAGACGCAGCTCTCCTTTACCGGAGTAGCCAGCCACCCGGAGATCTCAGCCGACGGGAGTCGCCTCGCTTACGTGAACGAGATCTTCCCGACACGGAACGAAATCGTGGTGATGGACCTTCGCGATCACTCGTCGCGTGTCGTCTTCGAGACGGCGTCCATTCCGGCGATCCGGTGGTCTCCAGACGGAACCAGTCTTCTCATCTCAGGACATGCAGGCACCGAAGCGTCTCGTCGAACCTACTTGATCCCGATCTCGGAGGAGGCGTTCGCGGAAGACGTCACGCGGTCCTTCAACCGGATGGCTCCGATCGCTTGGTCCCCGGACGGAAGTGCGTTCGGCGCCATGGAAACTCACGGAACGAGGAACGCGATTCTGGTCCAGTCGATCACGTCCATCGATGCACCGGACGGAAACGAGCTCGAACGATCCGCGACCTCTGTGAGCGTACACACCATACCGTCTCCCGACGGGTCGGCCATCACGGCCTTCGACTGGTCCCCGGATGGACGACATCTCGGCATGGTCACGACGTCCGGAGGAGACGGGCGCGCGATCTGGATCATGGGAGCTGACGGCGAGGACCCAGTGGCGGTGCGACACGGCCGAGACATCGCGTCGCTACGCTGGGGAGCGACGGGGCGCTTCGTCTACTTCGTAGAGGGACCCAACCTCTGCGGCTTGGAAGTCGACCTCGACGGCGGAAGTCGTGCTCCCGAACCTATCGTCGTCCTTCGAAGTGTATCCGGGGACTTCGGGATCTCGTCCGAACGGATCGTCTACTCGAGCGGGCCGGCCCAATCGAACCTTCGGCTTCTCGATCTCTCGACCAATCCGCCGAGAGACCGGGCGTTTACGACAGGCACGTTCTCCCATGGCGTCGCCCGCTTCTCTCCCGACGGCGAGCTTCTGGCCTTCACACGCAAGGCACAGAATCTCCCGTCTGAACTCCGCATCGAATCGCTCGACGGCCGAATCTCGAGGTCTCTCTACCGTGCTGACGGGTTCGAGGTCCCCGCTTGGTCTCCGGATGGAAGCGAGGTGGCGATCGTCTCCGTCACGGATGGAGTCTGGCGACTCGTTACGATCGAACTCGAAACGGGCCTCGCCGATACGCTGCCGGTCCCTCCCGCGGGAGGGATGATCGCGTGGGCACCGCGCGAGGAGATCTTGATTCAATCGGCAGACTCGGACTCGTACTTCGAGTACTCGCGAGCGAAGGGCGAGATCGCCCCCCTCCTTCCCGAGTCTCGGCGTCACTACCTATGGCAGTTGGAAGTGTCACCGGACGGGCGACGCGCCGCGGTGCTCGAAACGGAATCAGAAGGCATGTCCGGACCCCGGGTGCTACTCGTCGATCTCGATACGCGAGAGTTTCACGCCTTGTTCTACGGTCTGGCAACGCCGTGCGGATGGTCAGCGGACGGCACGTGGGTCTACTTGGTGGCCCGCGTCGGTGCGGATGCGGAGTCTACTCCAACCGCGCCTGTCGCCGTCGGCCCCGAGGGCCAGATCGGCGTGATCCGCGTGAGCACCGAGGACGGCGAAGTGAGACCGGTCGCGACTCTATCCCGACGGGGAGGGATGTGGAGCGCAGTCGACGTCTCGCACGACGAACGCTGGATCATCTACGACGCGGACGAACTGATCTCGGACGTCTGGATGGCGGAGGGACCGCTGCCGTAGCTGCTGCAACGGCCGTGACCACGGTGCCGTCTTGGGCAGAGCCGCTACTTGCGTTCCAGGATCGCCTTCATATCATCGAAGCCGATCGGTGCGGACGTGTGCTCGTGGACGATCTTCCACGCACCGTTCTCTCGGGCGAGCAGCCAGGTCAGTCGATTCTGCATCGATCGGAGCGGAGCCCCCTCCGCCGTCATCGCCGCGTAGGTGACGATTGCGGTCGCGGAAGCCAACTCCTCGCCGGAAACGACCTGGGAGTCGTCGAAGCGAACGACGAGCGTCTCGTCACCCAACGACTCGAACCACTGCTCCACCACCTTGCGCCAAGCCGGCCCACCCTCGTACGACCAAACACCCCAGGCATCGAACACGCGTACGGTCCCGTGATAGAGGGACATCAGCGCACCGGCGTCCCGATTCCTGACGGCGGACGCGTACAGGTGAAAGAGGTCGGAAACGCTTCGTTCGGAGCTGACCATCACGGACCTCCTGGGGCTCTGTTGGTCGCCATCGATTCACGACACGCTCTACGGCGCGCTGTCAGGTAGAACAGACCAGAACGGCTTTGGAAGGACGTTAGCCGATCCGCCGCCTGTACGACGAGCAAGAAGTCGGGCCCAGGCTGCCGGCCTCGTGCGTTCGTCTGATCGTGCTCGATGCCGACCAAGTCTACGTGCTTCGAAACGTCCGGATCGCGAAGCTCTTTCCGCTCGGCAGACAGACTTGGTCCCGGCTCCGCAGCTGGAAGCCCGCTCGTGCGGCCGCGGCCTCGAGCTCCTCCGGAGAGACGAGGTGGATGACGCTCTCCAAGCTCTCGAGACTCTTGAACGGCGACCGACTCACGACACCTGCCCCCTCGAGTGGAAGCTGTAGAACCGCTGCCAGGGTCCCGCCGTCCCTACAGATCGACTTCACGAAACGGAGCGCTGATTGCGAAGGAACGTACTCGAACAACAGCCCCGCAAAGACGAGCGAGACGGGCTCGATCGACGGAGCCTCAGATCCGATATCGGCGGTGTGCAGTTCGAGCCGAGGACAGATCGCCGCGTATCGCTCGGCTGCGGCCGCGATGTAATGAGGATTGATGTCGACGCCGACGATCCGTCGATCCGGTGGGATCCGATGAAAGCCGTTTCCACCCGCACAGCCGAGCACTGCCACTGAGTCGGGATCCAACTCGATTACAATTCGCCCGAGCTGGTCCGACAACATCTCCGCCTGGCCGACAGAGGGAAGGAGCATATGTCCTTCGTAGTCACCGAGCGGGATGTCGAGCCAGGGGCTTCGCACCGATCACTCTCCAGAGTTTCCGACACGACTGGCGAAGAACTCCCCCTTGCCAACCGGGACCACGCACGAGATGAACTCGGGGTCCGATTCGACCACTCTCTGGAACGGCGCGAATTCATCGGGATGAGAGAGCGCGTTGTCTGCAATGAGCGCGCCGCCGGGGCGAAGCACACGCCGCAGGTTCGGCCACCACGCGACGTACTCCGTACGATCCGAGTCGAGGAACACGAGATCGAAGCTGTGATCCGCGCACTCTTCGAGGAACGTCCCAGCCTCTCCATGGTACTGGGACACCATTCCTTCGATACCCGCTCGTTCCCGGTTCTTCGCGGCCAAACCTACTTTATGGTCCGAGCGTTCGACCGTGACGATGCTACCGCCATCGAGACCCAGCCCAAGGGCGATCCATAGAGTCGAGTAGCCGTTCGACGTTCCAATCTCGAGAACCTTCGAGGCTCGCGATGCCCTCACGGCAACCGAGAGGAACTCGCCGGCCTCACGCGTGAGGTTGAGCATCCGACGCGACCGGTCTCCATGCTCGCGGT
Source organism: Candidatus Eiseniibacteriota bacterium (assembly GCA_020633975.1). GTDB lineage: Bacteria > Eisenbacteria > RBG-16-71-46 > CAIMUX01 > CAIMUX01 > JACKCR01. The sequence continues at coordinate 93,896 of JACKCR010000008.1, forward strand.
CGTTGCGTTCGCCGAACTCCTCCAGCTCTCGCAGTAGATCTCGAATCGCATCACTCATGGCGTCTCCCGACGTTTCGCTTGCGAACTACCCAGAGGTCGTACGTGTCCGTTCTCTCGATGGCGCCGCCGAAGCGCGTCTCGATGAGTCGCGCCACGCAATTGACGAACTGCGCTCGCCGTTCGCTCTCGATCCGTAGAATGTCCGAGAACGTTTGGACCAGCCCACAATACTCCTCTGCGAAGTACCGTCGCATCACCGAGTATCGACGCAATCGGGGTGGCTCGAACAGGTCGGGTCGTTCGAGTTCTGGGCGTCGAATCGGGAGATCCTGCAACGTCCTCGGAACGAAGCTCGGGTCATAGCCAGGGTTCCAACGGGCATAGCACTCTTGAACGTCGAACTGGAATCTCCCAGCTTCCGCGCCCACACCCCAATGTGTATCGACGATTGCTAGACGACCGCCCGGAACGAGCGCTCTCGCACACGCATCGACCCGGCGCTCCGGATCCAGCCAGTGGAACGCAGTCGCAGCCACGACGAGATCGAACGCACCCTCCGGTGCGTCCCAGCGGTCGAAGTCGGCCTCGACCACATGAACCTCGGGAAACCCGGACAGTCGCGCCCGTGCAAGTGCGGCCAAGTTGGGACCGAGCTCGACCGCTGTCAGGCTCGCTCCCGTCTCTGCCAGGGGGCGGGTGAGGAGACCCGGTCCACACCCGATCTCCAGCACGCGGCTGGACGAGTCGAGCCGAGACTCGGCGAGGAGGTCCGCAAGGAGTGCATCGGGGTAGTTCGGCCTAGCCCAGTCGTAGACGTCCGCGACGCCGTCGAAGCTGGCTCGTCTGCGAATCCGCTCTTCGTCGCTAGGCTGCATAGGTTCGCGCATGGCTCTCCATCAGACCCCGCAGGGGGCTCAGGCTGAACATAGCCTGTTCGGCCGTCCCTAGATCTCGGGGTCGGCCGAGAGCTCCAACACGACTTCGTCGATCTCCATCCCACGAGCGTTGGCGAAGCCGCGTTCCTCGTCGATCACGCGGAACCCACACTTCTCGAGCACTCGAATGGATCCCACGTTGTCCTTGGCCGCACGGGCCTGCATCGGGCGGGTGGGATCCACCGTCGCAAGAAGCAGCCGGAGCGCTTCCGTGGCAACTCCCTGTCCCCAGTACGGCTTTCCGATCCAGTACGTCACCTCCCGCTGTCCGTCCATCTCGAAGCTCGCCACGCTGCCGAGCACTTCGTTTCCGCGAATGATCGTCCGATTGACCACACCTGGCAGTGCCAAGATCCGCTTCCAATGGGCCCGGAACGCCTCGTAGTCATCCGGGTCTTTGGCGGTGAACGCGGCCATGCGCACGGCCTCGGGATTTCGGCCGAACTCGAAGAAGACGTCGAGATCCGAGTCGACGACGTCCCGCAGCTCGATCTTGCGAAGAGAATCCGTGTTCATTATCGAACCTTGATGAGCAGGATCATCATGACCAGGCTGATCACGACTTGGAGGACCGTGAACCGCACCAGCACCTGTGGATTCGACCAGCCCTTGTTGTGACGCACATGGTCGTGGAGGGGAAACCGCACCGTGCGAAAGATCGCGATCCGGGCGAACCGCAGCAATGCAACTTTCACCAACCCCGTGCCTCCATTGATGAGGAGGACTCCCGAGACGATGAAGATGATGAACGGGTTTCCGGTCTTGATCACGAGGACTCCGAGCAGGAATCCGAGGGAACGTGAACCCGCGTCTCCCATCAAGAGGACACTCGGATGGGCGTTGTACCACAGATAGGATGCCAAAGTGCCCACCATGGAGAACGCCATGATCCCCCACGAAGCGCCGTCGGCGTAGTGCGGCAAGAGTAGATAGTCCGCGATCTCTCTGTGCCCGAGGACGAAGTAGAGCATCCCACCCAGATACGTCAGCGCAATGGCCGAGAGGGTGCCGGAGAGTCCATCGACACCGTCCGTGCAGTTCGTCGAGTTGATGGCCGCCCAGATGAGGACCGCGCTCGCCGGGATGAAAACCCACGGTGGGACAGCGACCGTCGTCTTCGTGAGCGGAAGCCAGATCGTCGCGTCTCCCATCGAGCACAGCACCGCGCCGGTCACGAGCGCAATGCTGAGATCGATCAACCCCTTCCTGTACTCGCCCCAGGAGACCGCACTCTTGTCGTCCAGCCAACCCGACAGCATCACAAGGAGGGTGAGCGCGAGGATAGCCAGTACTTGCCAGTTCACCGGCTGAACGAGCAACTGGACCGCGACGAAGCTCGAAACGAAGATGATCCCCGCACCGGTGGGCTTCCCCCGCGCCACGGAACTCTCGAACGCATGCTCGCGTCCCCGATCCCGCGGCAACCGATTCATGAGGCGGGGAAGGAGGACGAAGGCGACGAGCCAGCTGACCAGCAGGCCGAGCCCACCGAGAAGGAGGCGAGAGGTCAGGAGTCTGGCGGGCCCGAAGTACTCCTGCAGCCACTCGCCGATCATGTAGAGCAAGCTGTCTCCTTTGGTCGGATCGAGAAGTTGGAACTCTAGGCGAATCCCTCCCGCAGGAGAACCGCGTAGGAGTCGATCATCGTCACTCCACCCGACAGGTCGCCATCGCGGCAGTAGAATGCAGCGCGATGCGGAGTCGCTCACCTCGAGGGACGGGCCGTGTCCGGGTTGAAGATCGGGTCCGGGTGAATGAGCCTCACGAGCCCAAAGATTCCCACAACGCCGAGGAGCGTATAGGCCGCGAGCCTGCCATTCCGCCAGCCGGCAACCAGTTCTACGTCTTCGACCGCATCGATCGGAATCACCGCTTCGGACCCCACGCGCCACAACTCCGATTCGGGAACCTCGAGGACCACTCCACCCTCTCGATCCGCCCTGACCAACCTTCCGACATAGGTGGAGTCCGCCGTTTGCACGCGGACGGTACGCCGATGTAGCTTCGGGTTCAGGATCTCATCTTGGGCCTGCGGGCCTGGAGTCACGGTTGCGGTTCTCGCACAACCGGAACTCGCGATGGCCAGAGCCAGCGTCGTCACGACCACAGTCCGTAGACCCAGCACTCGCTTCGATCGCCCTGGTCCGAAGCGCGTCGCCGTGGGTAGCGCCGGAGGGATCGAAACGGGCCGCACGAGGGGCACCCACGAGATCAGCATGTTGCCTCCATCCAATGGCGAACTAGCTTCACCAGCTTCGCCTTCTTCTTCCGCATGTCGGCCTCGTCCGCGAACGCAACGACCGCGCGGTCCTCGGCGAGCCACTCGAGCAGGCCGGTCTCATCCTCGAAGACGAATGCATCCGTCCGTTTCTTCGCGCCCCGGTGGAAGATGACCTGGACAATGTCCTTGGGATGCAGACGGAACGTGATCCGGTCGTCGTCGTAGCCGTAGCTCGGTGCGTTCCACTTGATCCCCTCGACGAGCTTCTCGTCCGCGGACCGGACGATGTCGCGAAGAGCCAGGATCTCGGCCTTGCGGGCGTGCTTCAGGTCGCTCATGAACGCGTCGACGTCGATACTCTTGTTCGATTTGGCTGCCATGACGAAGTCTCCCAGATCGCTTCCGTGTGACGCGATGCCGCCTAGAGCTCGCGCACTTCGGCGAGTCGCTTGACCGCGTACTCGTCCTTCCAACAGACCGCAGCCTCCCAAGCAGCCGACGCCTGGGCGGCGATGTCATACTCCGCTCCGCTCAACTCCCCACCATTGTAGGGAAGCACCAGGTCGAGGGCGGGAACGTCCACGTGGGCCTCATCCCAGTCGATCAACCCGACCCGATCCTCGGTGATACGAACGTTTCCGGCATTGCCCGGATCTCCGTGGACGACACATGCGGGGCGTCCATCGAGCCGAGCCCACGCAGCCCGGCATCTGGCCACGCCTTCGGAGGGCATCGCCGTGAGATCTATCTTCGTTCCCTTCGCTTCAGTCAGGAGATCGACCGAGGAAAGCCACCCGGGACGCTGCGACCATCCTCGAGTCGATCGATGCAATCGACGAAGGGTCTCGGCCACGCGGCGCCAGTCCGCCTCCGTCTCCGGAGGACGACCTGGCACGTAGGTCATGACGACCAAACCGTCGACGAACCACCGTCCGTCCACCGTCGGAATCGGAACGGGCACGGTCAGTCCCCCTCGATCCAAGTGTTGGAGGAGGTCCGTCTCCCATGCGAGATCGGCGTCACTCCTACGTCCGAGGCGACCTACGACGAGACGACCATCGAGGCGCACGCTCCACACGTCGTTGGCAACTCCGCCAGCGAGTCGCTCGATCCGAGCGACGTCGTCGCCCCACTGATCCAGTGCATCCCAACCCATCAGCCCCACCTACGTGGTTGCACCTCGGAACCAGTACGTGACGCCGACCGACAAGAGACCCAGCCACCGCTTCATCGTCACTCTGCCTCCCCGTTCGAATGCCCTTCGAGTCCGCGTAAGCGCCCCGAAGGACCGGGCGTGCTTTCCTCTCCAACCTCCGAGACGACTCGTCCGCTCGGGTCGAAGCGGATCAGAGTGATGCCGCCCCAAGCGCGATCTCCTCCACCCGATTCGTCACTGGATTCGGGTGGCGTTGCCATCCGCGCCGCAAAGCTCCAGACGAGTACGACCTTGTCACCCTCTGCGACAGAGTCGTGGAACTCGATCCTCGGATCAGCCCATCTTCCTGCGAACCGGACTACGAACGCCTTCGCGGCCTCGCGGCCTCGGATTGCTGGAACGCCAAGCACCTCCTGAAACAGCGGGTAGCTGATGACGACGTCCGGTGCTGCCAGATCATCCAATGCCTCCGGGTCACCACCGTAGACCGCTCGGAGGTATCGCTGCGCGCGGGTCACACGATCCAAAGTCACCTCACCATTGAAAAGGCCGCTCGGCATCTAGCGCCCCTGAGCCGGACCGCTGTTCTGGTATCGCGGAACCGGGTCTCCACACAGAGCCTTCGCCAACTCCCATCCGATGCCGGATGACGGTCCGTAGAGAAACAGTGCCGCAGCCAGAGCAGCTTCCTCCTCGGCCCCCGCCGGGACGAGCCGTGCCTCTGGCCGCCGGAAGTGTTCCGCACCTAGGTACAGCCGTTCTGGCGCCGCCTCGTCGCTCATCCACGCGGAGTACGAGAACCGCAGTGTCTCCCCACGCGCATCGACGAAACGGCCTCCAACGGATCCACCGTCCCAGTAGCGATCGATCTCATCCAATCGCAACGGCGGCTCGAGGTCGAGCAGCTGCCCGATCCGCGCCGCCGTTCCTGCGCTGTCCTCTCGGGCCACCGTCTCCAAGTCTCCAAGGTCGCGCACGGGAAGCTGGGCAGGAGGATGGGAGTCTCTACCGCATCCAGCAAGACCGAGGGTCACCGCCAGAAGACTGAGTATCCCCTGTCGTGTCGAGTTCATTCTCATTCGACGCCACTCTTCGGCCACACCCATGAGGCCAACACCATCGATCCCACGCAGACCAACACGTAGACACCCATCGCGCCAACGAAGCTGCGAGTCCGTCCCTCTCGAGGGCCAGACCGGGCCATCCGATTCGAGGAACCCTCTACGACGAGCCGGTCACCCCGTGAAACCGCCAGGGCATACTCGCCATCTCGTGGCTCTCCGACGCGCTGCACGACCTCGTCTGGATACCAGTCTGTGTAGAAAGCCACCGCGCCGTTCGGCGGTTTGGGGCTTGGTTGACGACTGCGCCAACTGGAGAACTCTGAAGCGTCTGGAAGTGCGCCATGCTCTTCGTGCCAGTCATTCACGAACTCGTGAGCTGCGTCGAGGTGGGATTGGATCTCCATCGAAACGCGTTCGGCCTTTCGATCGGCTTGGTAGAGCAACGACGCGGTGGCAGCGAGGAGCAGAGCGCTCACGGCCATCGTGAGAAGCGCAATGGAGAGTACTCGCCGTCCGATCCTGGTCGCTTTGCTCACGACACCTTCTCAGGGCTCCGCTCTATCCCCTTCCGAGCGATCGGGGGATCTGTCTTGGCCGGACTCCTCGGCCACCTTCTTGTGGTACTCCGCCAGGATGAGTTCCGTCAGGTGCTCGTGCACCTTTCTCGAAGGATCCTCGAAGGTCGAACTGGCCGTATCCGGAAACTTCACTCGAAGATCGCCGTCCGGGCCGATGACCTCGATCCCTCGGACCAGGAACACGCCATCCATCTGGATGGATACGGTGGCCTTGACCTTCGGATCGGACTCGAGAATCACGTTGACCTTTGTCACGTTGGCTAGCATGTGCCTACTAGTCTCCTCCGTGTCCCATGTACTCGTCGTCCACGAGAATGCCGTCGACGGCCCACTGCTCAGTTCTCCAGGTGCTCTTTCAGCTTCCGAAAGAGACCCTCATTGGCAGGGATGAAGAACCCCATGAGTTCGTCGTATGCCGGCACGTCACGGTATCCAACTCCGAATGACTGAATGCGCGTCCTCGATTCGTCCTGGGACTCGAAGAGGATGACGTTCATCAACCGGCCTTCGTCTTCTTTCATCACCTCTGGCCAGCGCTCCGAGATCTCGGCACGAAGCGTCAGAACCCGCTCGGGAACATAGTTCACGATATGGAGCGTGTTGGTGCCGGGATCGCCGATCTTCGCGTCCGCACCGTAGTGAGTCTTGATGGTTCCTCCCGCGCGCAAGTCGACTTCGGCCAGCGGCGCTGCCCAGGCCATCCAGCCATCACTCGTCGTATAGGCGTTCCACACCTCGGCGATCGGAGCGTCGACGTCGACTTCCTGCACCAGGATCAGCTCTTGCGCATCGGTCTTCACGACTTGGCTCGTGATATCGGCGTCGACGTCCTCCGTTAGCGCCGTGCCAGCGCTGAGAAAGAGTCCGAGGATGAGTACGACTGCCTGGTTCCTTGCCCTCATGAGTTCTCCTCGCCGAGATCGGCAATGTTCTGTCGGTCCTGTGCAGTGGAGTCCATCCGGCGAGTCCACGGGGTCAGCTCACGACACTGTAGCAGAGGACATCTCTGGGAGCGGCGCTGACGTTCGGGTGCACTATCCATCGACGCAACGTTCCTTCGAGCTCGAATCCGGCCTTCTCCAGTACACGCGCCGATCCGGGGTTCTCGCAATCGCACACGGCCCAGACTCGGAACACATCTGGCTGATCGATGAGCCAAGACGTGAGGGACCGAACCGCCTCGGTCATCAAGCCCTTTCCCCAGTACGCACGGTTGAGGACGTAGCCGATCGCGACCTTGTCGTCAGCCGGGTGAGCCGCGATGCACCCGATGATGCGCCCCTCTGGCTTCCGTTCGATGATCCAGGTGAAGTCGGCCCGCTCGTCCCACTCCGCTTCGCACCGTCTCGCGAACGCGACGGCTTCGGCGACGGAGGTGTGCGGCCGGAAGATCAGGTACTTCGTCGTCTCTGGATCTCGGGCCCACTCGGTGTAGACCGCTTCTGCATCTGTGAGTCGCAGGCGACGAAGCCGAAGTCTCTCCGTCTCGAACTCCTCAGGAGGTGCAATCACGTTCCCCTCTTCCTTCCCTTTGGGACTCCCAAAATGGACTCCACTGCCGACTCCGACGGGTGGGCGCCGCTTGTCACCGCATGCCTGCTCTGCCCAAGGCGGAGTTCGCGTAGAGAATGGTGAGCGCCAGCGCCACGTCCACAGCCCCACCGATCGCCGTCCCTACCGCCGTGCCGGTATGCCCGCCGCCCGTCTCTAGGGTTACGATCTCGCCCCGCGCCACCGTGTCGGACTGGGCGGATTGGAATCCAGTGCCGTCGCGTCCAACGACGATGTACTCCTCCGACACCAGGGAAATCGTCCCTTCGTGTCGGACTCCATCTGCGTCTGTGCAGGTCACCCATTCACCCAAGACGCCGTCCACGTTCGCAGCGTCGACCAGGACACGATCAGAGTCGAAGCCGGAACCGATGGCACCGCCGACCACAGTACAGCCAGTAGTCGACGAGCCGACGACGAGACAAACGGCCAGGGCCGCACACATCCCTATCCCGTTTCGCAACGAATGACTCTCCCCAACGTCGTCAATCACCGATGCCGTGCAGCCCCCCGACGATCACCCCAAGAATGACCGCGTCGACCACGGCCCCGGCAAAGGTGAGGCCATCGCGGTATCGCCCAGGCTCTCCACGAATCTCCAAGGACGCAACTCGATCCGCGCGGACGGAGTCTCGTTCTGCTACGGATGTGAACACGGAGCCATGTGCGTCACGGTCGACCAAGAGCCACCTAGCGCCATCGGCCGCCGTAACCACCTCGCACTTCCCCTCGAGCTGCCGTCCGTCGTCCGTCGTGAGCTGGACCGATGGTCTGCTGTTCTCATCTCCGATCGGACCGCGCGGATCCACGGACTCGGAGGATGCTCGGTCTATCGCCGAGCCGATGGCCATCCCTCCCACGGTGCAACCCATGGAAACCGCTGTCAGTACAACTGCGGCCGAACCCATCAGGATCCCGTAGTGGAAAGAGCGCAATCCTGCCGCCATCCTCATAGCCTAGCTCCCCAGGGTCCCGTCCCCTTCGTATCTCCGGTCCGGATTGTGGGACCTCGTGCCGACCTGCTCCAGCCCTTCGATATCGAACCACCCCAACAGACACATCGGCTCACCCCACGGACGCGACTTGCATTCGGCCCTGATTGAGAAAGCAGGCCTTGTCGAAGAGCGTGAGATCCAGAGGGTTTGGCATGCGTACGTCGGACAGGTCCGGATACGGCTTCCCTGCGAGATCATAGTGACGATCGACCTGAGAGAGACAGACGATGATGAGCCTTCGGTCCTCGGCGAATCGCTTCAGGATCGCGACTTGCTCGGCAAGGGCCGGACTCTCACGCCTCTGGTCCAGGAGCTGAAGATAGTCGATCACGACGAGTGTGTTCGGTGGCGCGGACGTCAACTGGGAGACGATGTAGCCTGCGTCGATCCGATCCGATGCGTCGACGACCAACTCGTCACCGAACTCGTCCCACTCTCTATCGAAACTACGAAGGCGCCGCGCCACATCCGCGACTGTGAGCTCCAACGTGAAGAACGCGGCACGCTGCCCCCGCGAGAGAGCTTCGATGATCAGCCCGATGCCGAGGAGCGTCTTTCCCTGACCGGGCCGACCCGCAAGGAGTACGAGGCTTCCTGGGTTCAGTTGAGTGAACAGTACGGAACTCGGGTCGTCCTCACGGCACCGGGCGGCGAGATGGCTCCAGACGCGAAACCCTTCGCGATTCGCGATCCGATCCAGAGCGAGGTGGAGCGGGATCCGTTCGGAGCGGGCCAGGGCTTTGGCCTGCTGCTTCAAGATGTAGATCGGCGCAGACAGTCTCATTGCAAACCTCCGATTCCGAGCCGTTGACGCAGTCCCTCCGTATGCGATCGGCCGAATCCAAGGTTTGGATCGATTGACGAGCCCTGCACGTCGAGTACTTCCCCAGCGGAGGGAGGTGGCACGGGCTTGGTGCCACCTTCAGTATGTAGCAGAGGAGGTCGGAAGAAAACCACGACTTCACTCGACGCCCGTTCGGCGTCGTACCAGGCTCGTGGCCTTCTCACTTCGACTCGCGGTCGATGTACGCACCCACAGCATCACCAGGGTCAGACAGCGCCAAGCCAGCCCCGCGAGTAGTGCTCCCAGAGGTGTTCGTAGCTCGAGTACCCGTGAAAGTCGAAAGCCCGATCCCCTCGTCTGAGAAGGATGTGGTTCCCTGGATGGCCAGACGTCGGGCGAACCCAGAGCGCTCGAAACTCCGATCCCTCGAAAGTGGAGAGGTGGACGCCCGCCAAGATGTGGCAGGCGCCGTGGCCAAAGAAGATCCGATCGGGAAGCGCCCAACGTCTTTCCGGATCCTCTTTGATTCCAGGGCGCAGGAAGTACATTGTTTCGCCCAACTCCTTGGATCTCTGCTGTGGCCTGCTGTCAGGCCTGGTCGAGAGCCGTTGGATGCTTCGGCTGATAGAGCCCGACCGAACCGCCTCCGGGGAGTCGGACCTTGGTGATGGAGCCCCACCGTGCTTCCTGAACTTCGGAACACTCCACGCTCTTGGCAGCGAGAGACAGCATCTCTGCCTGCAAGTCCTCGCACATGAAGTAGAGTTCGTGAACATCATTGTCATCGGAGGGGTGGAATGCGGCCTCCGCGGGCGGCAGTGCAAAGATCAGCCAGCCGTGTCCCGCATCAACCGACCTGAGACCCATCACATCTGCCAGGAATGCTCTGTCCGCTTCAGCGTCCTTGCTGTAGAGGACTACGTGCACACCGAAAATCATCTGCTTACACCTCCCAGAATCACCACTCGCGGTTTCCTGCAAAGAACCAAGCCGATCAAGGATGCGGCGATTTCAAGTCCCCCAGTTTCCGCGCGCGAAACGTCGCCCCCTTCGTGAACTTCGATGTCGACATGCCAGTCCAAGCCACGCGCTCGACGTCGGCAAACCCGACTCTCTCCAGTGTTTCGATCAGATCCCGCACGGGGATCGCGCCACCAATTCAGTTCGACCACGCTTCGAGGCTGCCCACGATCTCGCGTGGCAGGTCTTCGTCCAGAACGATGTCCGCGAACTGCAGTCTGCCGCCTGGCTTCAGGACGCGGAACACTTCGGCGAAAGATCGAGGCTTGTTCGGGAAGAGGTTGAAGACGCCGTTCGAGATGACGACGTCGACGGTGGCACTCTCGTGTGGGAGCGCCTCGCACGTCGCTTGCCGCACCTCCGCGTTCCGCACGCCGGCACGCTCGAGGTTCTGCTTCGCGACCGAGACCATCTCAGGCGTCAGATCGACACCAAGCGCCAGCCCGTGCTCACCCAGGATGCGGCTGGCGACATAGAGATCAAAGCCGGCTCCACATCCTACGTCCAAGACCACTTCGCCCTTGCGAAGGTGGCCTAGCGACAAGGGATTGCCGACTCCACAGAACGAAGTCATCAGTTCTGGCGGCGCCTTTGCAATCGTCTGCTCCTCATAGCCGAGGGCCCGTGCGCCCTCTCGTCCCGTGGCATACTGGAAGAGGCCTTCCGCGGACTCCGCGACCCTCGCGTACTTCTCGCGCACCGCGTCCTGAATCTGCTGCCCGTCCATCTCTCCTGTCACCATGGACCTCCCTAGGTGTCGTCCAGCCAAGTCCGCGAGGGCGCCACACGTCAGATGTCGTTGCCTCTTGGCCAAACCAGGCCGACACCCAACCGTAGAGTACGGTTCCGAAGGGTCGAGACCGAGATTCCGAAGGCATTTCGAAGCCCCCACGCCCCCTCCAGTTCGATGAACATCGGAACTGGCGACGTGGGGATGTCGAGCCCTCCTCCTGCCAAGAGGGATAAGTCGGGGTTCTCGGCGTTCCAGCCGTTCTCTCGTCCCCCGATGATGAAATCGGTGCGCGTCAATAGGTCCAAGCAGACACCGACCTTGAGGAAGGGAGATGAGCCCGGCCTTTGCAGACGCACTCGGAGTGGAACACCTACGTAGTGAAAGGTCCACTCCACGCTCTGCGCATCGAGAGACCCACTTAGCGGGGCGTAGGACGCCTCCCCTCCGGTTCCTCCGTACTGAATGCCCGTCTCGAAACCCAGACTCTCGTCCCCACGCAGAACGATCTGGATGCCGCCGTACCTGCTCGTGATTTCGCCGTTGTTCGTAGTTCCACCGGTCGTGCCGGCGTCGTAGTCGGAGAAACCCAACGCGACGCCTCCAGCGAGTCGCAGCTCCGTCGCGGCGCTGACCGTCGCGAAGCCCGAGACCAGAAACGTCACCACGAGAATGCCGATGTTGATTGACAACCAACTCTCCAAACACTGCTGCCGCAGTTCCCTGCCACGCCCACAAGGGATGGTGTCTCGATGGCTCACGCCGTCAAGTCGAGCACCACCCTACCGGCTTGGCCGCCCCGCTCGACCAGCGCGTGTGCGTCCGCAATCTCATCGAGGGGAAGAACCCGCCCAACCGGATAGCCACCCCAGCCGGTGGCGAGCATCTCCGAGAGATCGTCTGCGGCCTGTCGCTTTGCATCGGCTGGGAAGTCGTCACTACCGAGGAAGTACAGGCGCGCGTTCTTGAACGCCAGGTTCCAGAAGGGGATCTCGGGATTCGGCTGGTTCGTCGCATAGCTCGCGATCGAGCCGCCCAACTTCAACACGCGCTCATCTACAGACACATTTGCCTGGAAGGCCACCTCGACGAAGTGGTCGACACCGTTGGGCGCCAGGGCGAGCACCCGTTCAACGATTTCCTCCGCGGTCAGTCCGTCCGTTCTGAGTACTTCGTCCGCCCCAGCGGCGGAAGCGATTTCCGAATCCACTTCGCTGCGCACCGTAGCTATCACCCGAGCCCCCGCGTGCTTGGCGATGGCTACGGCTGCCATTCCAACCGCGCCCGCGCCACCTTGTACGAGCACGGTTTGGCCCTCGACGTCTCCTCCAACGTGAACAGCGCGATGCGCCGTGATGCCGGGGATGCCGAGGCACGCGCCCTGCTCCCAGGAGGCGTTCGGTGGCAGTTGCGTCACCAGTTGAGCCGGTACGACGACGAACTGCGCGGCCGTACCGAACGGCCGATAGCTCTGCGCCCCGAAGCACCACACCCGTTCCCCCACCGCAATCCTCGACACACCCTCGCCAACAGCGTCGACGAATCCGGAACCGTCACTGTGAGGGATGACCTTTGGGAACGGCATCCCGATGCCAAAGGCGTCGCTGCGCTTCTTGACATCGCCGGGATTGATGCCGGACCGGTGGACCTGGATCCGGACCTCGCCTGGGCCCGGCACTGGATCCTTCATCTCTCCGACGACGAGGACGTCACGAGCGTCACCCTGAGATTCGTACCATGCGGCCCTCATGCAGTGGAGTTCCTCCCGGTTGGACAGCCATCATCAGGTGGCGTCCCGCTTCGTCATGGATCACTCTCGGTCACGCCGATAGTGCATCGCGACCGCACCGTTACGAAGCGGCTCAGCAGAGACCAGCTCGAGCCGTCGTGTCGCGGGCAGTCCGCTCTGGTACAGGGTTGGACCGTGCCCGACGATCCTAGGATGGACGAGGAGTTTGTACTCGTCGACCAGGTCCAGCCGATCGAGCTCTGTCGCGAGCTTGCCGCTGCCGAGAAGCACACCGGCTGGAGTCTCATCCTTGAGCTTACGCACACTCGCACGAAGGTCGCCGGCAACATGGTGACTGTTGGTCCAGGGGAAGTCGTCCCGTGTCGACGACACCACGTACTTCGGCTTCTCCTCCAGCTTGACCGCCCACTCGCGGATCGCGGCCGGCGCCTCGACATCGCCGCGCGCCACCGCTGGCCAGTAGCTCTCCATCATCTCGTAGGTGACACGACCCCACAGCATCGCTCCGCTCTCGTCCATGAGACGGGTGAAGTACGCGTGGGTCTCGTCGTCGGCGATCCCCTCTTGGTGATCGACGCAGCCGTCGAGAGTGACGTTGATGCTGAAGGTCAAGATTCCCATACGGCTAGTCTCCGGTTGAGTCCACGTGCGGTCTGTTTCTCAGGCAGGAGAATCCCCGTACTTCTTCCAAGTCTGATTGTCGATGAGTGTCGAGCGATAGATCTTGAGGCGTCCGCACCCCGGCATGGACTTCAGCAAGGCCGTCGTCTGCTTCGCAACGGATGCCGGTAGCCATGGGCTGAGGGTGACTCTATCCACGGTCTTCAGTGGCATTGGGATGCGTACGACACCGGCTGGCGGTGCGGCTTTCGGAGCCATGAACAGCCTGAACTCCTTCTCGTCACGATACGGGTGCCTCTTCAGGAATGGGAGTTCTGACAGTGTCGGCTTGCGCCGCCGTAGGTCGTCTATCGTTCGGTACTCAACCGACTCGGCACGCAATCCACTCACGCCTCCGACGGCGGCCATGAATGGCTCCGTTTTGAATGATATGCACACGCCGGACGCGCCGGACGAGAAGACGCGCCAGTGGTGGTAGGTCTCCGGTGCCTCGGTCAGGCACAAGGCGAACGTTGCCGAGAGGCCCGCCTGCTTCGCGTATTGCTCGAGGTAGTAGGAGTCGTTTCTATCGTCCCATGTCACCGGACTCGGCAACACGAGCTCGCGAGTCCTCAGAAAGTCGATAAGGAACGGAAGGCCCGTGTATCTACGTAGCTCTCTGGTCCTGGAACGCGTGCTCACAGGATCCCTCGGCCGGACGTCTTCCGCTTGCTGCGTGAAGATTTCTCCGAGGCCCGAGCGATGTTCTGCTCGAGTCTCAGCTTCACGATTCTCCGGACAAGGGAGAGGGGAATGGGGCGATCCATTGGAAACCGAAGGTTCCCCTTGGGACCAGCATACGGCTCGAGCGCCCTCTCGAGTGTCGCGTCACCCGCGACCGGTGGGAACACTCCGATGTGGTGCTTGAATGCGCCGTAGTGGATCAGGACCCCGTGCTGCTTGAGCGTGGGCATCTTATAGCTGATGACCTCTTCCGCGTCGGGCGCCGCCGCCCGAACGACCTGCCGAATCTCCTGCAGGATCGTGCGGGCGTGCTGCGGAGCTGCTGCGATGTACTCGTCAACCGTACCGGGATCGCTGGTCATGATCTCTCTCCCAAGGGCTCGTCATCAGAATCCCAACTCGACTCCGCCAGCCAGGCCGACGGACCACTCGTAGACCTCCTCAGGATACCTGCGATCGGGTAGGACTACCTCTGCAGCTCGGAGCGACCGCAACCCGTGGTCCGCCCGAACCTCGACTCTCGGCCGCACCTTGGCTTCACCCATGGAGGCTCCAAAGACAGCGACGGCGCGTGGGTCGAATTCGTGGAGGAAGTCCGGGACTTCGCTGCCATTGCCTACCCGCTCATAGCTCGTCGCGGCGAGCCACGACCCGCTTACCCCGACGCCCAGCTCGGGCGCGAAACCGCCAACGTGCCACCGGTACGTGAGAAGCACTGGGACCGAAATGGACGTGAGTTCCCAGACATCTCCGTGCCCATCGTCCATCCACGATCCGCCACGCCGCTCCAACTCGAGACCGGTTCGAACCCCCCACTCATCTCGATGGGTCGTGACACACACCCCAATCTGGGGACCAGTCATGGTTTCGGTTTCCGGATAGTCGGTTCTGGCGAACCCTGAGGACATCGCACCTGCCGTCACGGACATCGTAACCTCGCTCCCGGAGGCGGTGGTTGCCAGGAGCAATGCAGCGATCACGAACCCGATCATGTTCACCTCAGAGCTACGAATGCCAAACCTCTTCCTAGTCCACGAGATGAACGCGGACATCCATCCTCTCCACTTTACTTCTCACTCGTTTCTGCGCGAAAGACACAGATCACGTGCCCGTTGCGACGCCCGTTCAGCTTCGTGCGTCTCGAAGTCGGCGTGGTGACGCCTCCCTCCCACCTGTCGAACACCCATCCCACTTCTGGGATCGCCTCGACAGGAAGCTCCCCGCCTGGCCACTGAATCTCGAGCGAGTCGCCAGCCACTCCTTGGCGATCGCCGAAGTCGACAACCACGGCCCCGCTTCCAGGGGGACGCACGGCAGCATGGACGATCCGTCCCGAAGGTCCACACCCGTTGAGATAGCGAGTTCCGCAACCCGCGGTCGCGAAGCATGTGACCGCCACGACGAGGAGACATCGGTGTAGAGGGCGAACGGCCATGGATGTATCCGACTCCCGTCTCAAACCAAATCCCAAGGCTCAGCTGACAAGCCTCGGTTGTTCGACCACCCTGCTAGACTCCTACTACGGAACGGCAAGAAAGTAGTGTTTCGCGATCAAGGGGATCACAACGCAGTCGATCGCTAGGCCAAAGACGAACCCTGCGTTCCCCCACTTACCGGACTCCACGACGACTGCATCCACGTTGGCCCGTGGAATGCGACTCGTCTTCCCCGAACCCAGTATCCCCTCAGCACGAGATATCACGATGATCGCGGAGTCAGCCTTCGTGTCGTATCCATCGAAGACTCCCATCACGGTTGGACCGTTCCGGACGAGGACTGTGAGTCGAGCTCCCGGCCTGGCTTCCAGTGGTTCGCCTTCGTACGCGAAGCGCTCGGGCCGATCGAAGGCGTTTCCAACAGTGTGTCCTATGGCACTACACCCTACCTGAGTGCTGACAACGGCGACCAACGCCAGGACGGAGCTGAAGAACCGCATGCGGTGGACGTGCCGGCACGGTGTCTTGCACCATCGCACTTCGTTCCCACTACTCAGGGGTTCCGCTGCGAGCCCGGCCCTGAAGGATTGACGCGTCGTTTGCTCCAAGCAGCGTGACCGAAGGCCCGCCAACTGCAAGGCTCTGTTGGGTACCAACCCCATGATGATCAACTCCCCCGGCCGCTGTCGCTGACGACAATTGGCGCGGAGTAGGCACCGACATTGCCGCCGCGATCCACCGCAGCGATCCGCACCTCGAACTGGAAGGCGTCCTGGGGCTCCTCATTGCCATCTTCCCAGTGAAGCAACACGGGCGCGACGAAGTTCATCTCGTACATCACGGGCCAAGCATCCCAGCTCGACCGAACGGGAAAGGGTGGGAACTCCATTCCGGCCGGCAGAGCTCCCGACACCAGCTCGAACACATAGCCAAGATCGAGGTCCCGCGTTCGATCATCGACCGGAGGCGCCACGTCGAAGACAACGAAGCCGCTCTGCCCGCTGGGGTCGCCGCACGCGTTCGACCGTTCTGCCTCGGGCGTTTGCTTTCCTCGAATGACCACCCGCACGGACGCTCGAGGTACGCCAGGAGGGAGGGAATCGGCGACGGCCTCCTGCGGGTCGATCTCGAGCCTACGGTCGTCACGAATCCACATGGCTGAGGCTCGGGATGCGCCCACCAGCGCACACACTGCGCTCAGAATGATCGGAAAGGCCAATCCGGCCACATGATTCCAAGGGAGACGGCGCACGGCCGCGTTCTCAGCATCACTTGCCAGGAAGTCGAGGCAGAAGTCGGACTCTTCCGTGATGTCTACGAGTTTTGCCAATGCGGTGACCTCTCCCAGCCCCGAGGGTTCAGCTACGATCCATTGTCTGGCCGATCATAGCTAGTTGCCAAGCTCGTCGAGTCCCCGCGAAAGGTCCCGCTCTCTGTCTGACGGAGTTCACTCTGTCGACTCCGTCCACCGCTGAACGATATCAGCCAGTGACGCTGTGTCCTTGTATAGATGATCGCTGCCTGGAACGGCTACGACCTCGCCTCGGCAGAGCTGTAGCGTGGCAGCAAGCTCGGACGCAGCCCCACCGGGATCTTCGGCCTGCTGAATGAATAGAGTCTCCACGCCTTCGGCAAACTGCCGAAGGAGGGCCACCTCCGCGGGATCCAACACTCGATACGGCGTTCCGATCAGGATGGCGCCCTTCGGGCGGAACTGGTGGTAGACGAACGCCCTCGCAGCGATAGCGGTGCCGAGAGACTTCGCAATCAGCAGATCGGGCGTTTGTTCGCACAGGAGCTGAGACTCCCACTCCACGTCTGGGTCGACCGCTTCATCCCAGTGCCGATAGTGGGCAATGCCGTGAACAGGCAACTCTGCCGCAATCAGGACGGCGCGCAACCACAACTCGGTGTCAGGATGTCGGCCAGGCAGTCCAATGACTTGCATGTTCCGTCCGCGTGGGGTTGAGAGGCCTGTCTCCTCAACGGCTCCGTCGCAAGCCTCTGTCAGACTTCCAGTGTATCACTTGTGCGCCGTCGTAGTACCCCGTACACCGCTCCTCGCAGCAGATGTGCGATGGCTGCCGCGCCTACAAGCAGGCAGCCACTAGGCGGAGGCGACCCGTACATCACGGGCGCTTCGATCAAGAGCAGCGGCGCGAGGGCCAAGGACACAGCCCCACCCAGCCTTGGCCACTTCCACGCAATCAACAAGCCGATGAAGGCCACCGACGGGACAAAGTTCAGAAGGAGCCAGTCGACGAACCCGAAGCGTTCTCCCTCCATCCAGTGTCCGCCGATCGCAAACGCTCCCGCCGGAAGGTAGTAGACGACTGCACCGAGCGTAAGCAGCCCAGCGGCGATCGCGATAAGAACGACTAGGAACTTCGCAAGACGCGGCCCCATCGAGCTATTCTTTCGGTTTTCGGCCCTTCAAAGAGCCGTCGTACCGTAGTCCCAGAGTTCACCGAACTTGTCGTCGACCAACACGCCCTTGTGGAGGCGCAGATTGCGCTGCCAAGACCGCTCTCTACCCAACGCATCCACTCTGAATGTGATCGTATCGCTCTCAGCATCGACGGCCATCCAAATCGTCGCCTCTGTACTCAGCCCGATCTCCGTCACGCAGGATTCGAGGGTGCCCGCCCAGCCATCTTGCCAGGCGGAGACCTCCGAGATTCGTCCGGACAAAGTCGGCGCGCTCCCGGGCCATCTTGGCTGCGATTGGGAGGTTCGAGGATCGTCGACCCAGATCGCTTCTTCACCAGATCGGAATCTTCGCGAATCAAGCACTTCGATCTCTGCTCCCCTGATGACCATCCGTAGGACACAGCCTCCGAACTCAGCGTCGGCTCGCCACGCGCGCGCTTCCACTTCCGCGGCAGCGTGACGACGGTCGAGATCATCACAGCTGGGGATGCAGGCGATCTGTGCAGCTTGGGCCGCGAGCCGGCGGTCACGCCCGTCTTTCATCGCCTGAATCTCTTCGGGAGTGTGCCCTTCCCAATCTTTGACCTCGCCGACAATCTCGAGTGGATGACGGGATCGGTACGACCTGGTCGGGTTGCCCGCGAACTTCTTGTCCGTGAGGTCGGGGTCGTCCTCGAACGGCCCGGTTGGTTCGACAATGTAGATTCGACCAGGACCCTCTCCTTGGGCGAGTTCCGCCCCCCACGTTGGCAAGACTGCGCTCATGTAGACCCAGGCACTCTTTCGCTTGCCGTACCCGTAGTTCGAGCTACGCCCTGGCTCGATGAAGTCCCCTGTTTCTAGGTCAGCCTTTGTCCCGTGGTAGAACGGTCCGGATTCGACGTCTCCGTCTTCATTCATCTGCGTTTCTCCGCGGTCGGCCGCAAGGCCATTGCTAGAGGCACAACCCAACTGGCGCAGGGTAGTCCACGTTCTGGTGCCCCCCGGTCAGTACTGCAGGCCTTGCCAAGTCCAGCGAGGAATGGAAAGGCCTTCCGGTACTTGGGTCTTGCTATCTGGGTAGGCGGCCATTGTCGTTGTGGTGGCCCATGCGAAGTACTGCCGGAGCACGGTGCGAAGCTCGCCTTCTGGGACGCCGACATCCTCCAATGCAAGGTCGAAGCACCGGATGGCACGACGGTCCATTTCATCGTGCGGGCCATTCCCGCTGTGCATTCGAACGACCGCTGATTCGGTTCCATGTTTCGTGCTGTAGGCCGGAGGGCCACCCCAGGCCTCTGCCCAATAGGCTGCAAGCCGCTCTGTGTGCTGCGGATGGAAGCCATGACTGAACGCGTGGGCGACAACCTCGTCGGCCAGTACGCGCTTATGCCAGGCACGAGCCAACTCGAGCACGCCAGTCGGCCCACCGACGGCCTCAAAGAGCGTTGGTTTCGACACGATTGCAAACTCCTGAGCGAGATTCGTGCGGGAGTACCCCAAGGGTTCAGCTGCGAGCCTCTGCTAGTCGTCGAACACCTTCGGCAGAGCCTCGTCGAGACGCCGTTCCAGGCTCTCGGGAACCATGAGACCCTCGTACTTCGCTTCGAACTCTACCAGATCCGCCGCTATCCGCACGATCGTGTCCCGGACGCCGGCCGTGCGAGCATCAAGCCCAACTACGATGCGCTTCAGCCCGTACTCATCGGAGTTCTCGAAGTAGTCAAGAGCCACAAAGCCGGGACGGGTTCTCGAACTCGACTTCGAAACTCGATCGAGCTGTCCCGACGACGGCCAAGGAGTCCCAGTACTCTATCGTCCCACCCATGACTCCAACCGACCACGATCTGTTTCGGTTGCAAGCCTCTGATAGAAGGCCATTCCACCGAATCACCCACAGAGACATCGACCTACTTCGCGGTCTCCATCTGCGCCAGGAACTCCTCGACTGGAACCGTGACGTAGCTTGCCTCCGCTCCGTCACCTTTCTGCCTCACGACCACAGCGGAGTCTGGTTCGAGCGTGACTGCCGTCACGGTTCCACCATTTCTCAGGTTGGCACCCAGCCATCCGCTCCAGGCTCGGTATGTCGAGTTCAGTTCACTCGCGTCGGGAAGGGTCACCTTCTCCAGGCTGACCACATGCTCACGTGGATGTTCGACGATCGGAGCATGCATGGAACTCTGCTCACGAACCGTGAACATCACGTCCGGTTCGTAGGCGACGCGCACGACCTCACCCAGAGCCTCCGTACCGTCGAATCTCTCGAAGGCGACGGTGGAGCCGAGATACCGTCCCCAGGAGAACAGATGGCACGACGCGTACTTCGCGGTACTAGATGTGCATCCGCCGACGCAGATCAGCGCGATTGCCAGGAACAGACGTTGGAACACGCGATTCCTCCGTGCCTTCTAGCTCCTCAGGGTTCAGCCGCGAGCCCGGTCCTGGAGGGTCCGCGCAGGACCTACGCAAACCTCACGCTGAAGACATGGTGGTACGGGCCATTCCCCAACAGAGGAGGCAGCCCGGCGACGAGTGGACGCGCGATGCTGCTGGTTTCGCACGAGCAGTTTCCTCGAGACCACGTGAAGCCGACACCATCCGGACCAACCCAGTTGCTCAGCAACGAACTACTCCATCCGCGCGACACCAACCACGACTCGACATCCTGACCGAACCGCCAAAGCTCCGACCCGTAGATCTCTACAGCCTCTGTCGGGCCGCTCACCTCCCCAAAACTACCAAGGGACTTCCCCGACCAAGACGACGGGAAGATCCGTCCGCGGTATCTCGACGATGTCGTACGGAGACACGATAGCCGAGCATTCGCCGAGCTCTGGCAAGGGTCCTACCTCTACTTCGACTCGTCCCGATCGCACGACAGCGCGCTCGATTGCCTCGACCCGGTCGGAACACCCTGCGGGGCGGTCACCCCAGAACACGGCGACGAGTTCGTGCCGCGAGAAGTCTACCTCGGGAACGCCATCTCGCGAGTGCGACTCCCAGAGTTCTCGCCATTCGTGTTCGGACTCCACCACATGAGATTGCGCATACTGGACCCTTATGGAGTGAACAGCCAAGTGACGTAGCTCCAAGGGTGTCTCCCCGGCCTCGACAGGCGGCTGTGTACTGTCATCGCAACCGAATGCCGACATCAACAGGATGGAAGCGAATCCGATTGCTCCGACATGGCATCGAACTGAGGTTCGCCAGCTGCGAGTTCTAGTCTCCACGGTTCCACCTCGCGGTGTTGCGGCCCAACTCCTCAGGGGTTCAGCTGCGAGGCCTCTGTTAACGAGCCGATCGCTCGACTCCATTGTACGCCTCGAACTTGTCGCGCCAAACACGGATGAAGCGACCCACGAGGGCGCTC
This sequence comes from Candidatus Eiseniibacteriota bacterium, assembly GCA_020633975.1. Taxonomy (GTDB): domain Bacteria; phylum Eisenbacteria; class RBG-16-71-46; order CAIMUX01; family CAIMUX01; genus JACKCR01. The sequence goes on from JACKCR010000008.1 coordinate 115,242, forward strand.
GGTACTCCGACCACAACCGATAGCAACACGAGGAAGCCACTTCCCTCTGTCCCGAACACAGCCAGCTCGAGCGCCGAGCCTGATATCGCTGCGGACGAGACGTACTCGAGGAGCGTGGGCCACCACGGCAGACGCGCCTGAACGCCCGAGAGGATCAGATGGCACGCCCCGACTCCCAAGACGATGGCCAAGATGGCAACCAGGGTCCATTCGGCACCTTCGGGCGTCATCGCGCTCGCAAGCACGCGCGTACCCACGACCCAGATCAGTGACGTGACTAGAAGCGTCAATGACGTACGGACCAAGGTGCGCCGGAGGACTATCCGCATCTGGTGCCTCGTACTGATACCCTCCAGCTCGCTAACTCCCCAGGGCTCCGGCTGCGAGCCGTTACCAGTCGGGGGATGACCACATCATGCCCAGATCGCTGTCACTTGATTGCTGACGACCTAGGAAGTCTCGGTCCAGCCGGTAGTGGATAGCCATCGTCGCTAACCCAGATCGTATCCGATTGCGCACTTTCGTTTCCTCCTTTGTCCACAGCCGAGACAACGACGGCGAATCGGAACGGGGGACAGGTCCCCGCATGCAGCGGCATGTCTTCGGGCCACCGGATCACGACGGTGAGTAGTGACTCAGGCGGCTCACCGGCAGCCAAGGCTCGGTATCCCTTTCGAGACATCGCTCTCTGTGGCTTGTCGGGCCAGTCAAAACCAGGCGGTACATCACCACCCACGTCTCGGAAGATGTAGCCGAAGTCGAGCGGACCCGACCGGTTGTCGCGGGGTGGTCTGACCTTGAAGTACAACTTCCCAGTGCCGAGATCCTCGGCGCTTACACCCCTATCGCACGCGCGAACGACCTTCTCCAACAGGATCGTTGGGGCCGCGGGAGGAATCGAGTCGAGCGCTGCCTCCTGCGCGTCGACGATGTGGCTCATGTCGCCGATGTAACCGGCCGCCGGCAGGACACCCAGAGTCGCCATTGCCAGGATGGCCACGGCCCGTAACACGTAGGTCGTTCTCATCTTTGTAGCGTAACTCCCCAAGGGTCAGCTGCGAACCCGGTCCCGAACGGTTGGCGGGCTGGGTGGAGCAAGCAGCGTGACGGACTCCATTCACTCCAACGCCCGCGACTTGGCTCTTGCGTTGCTCCAGCCTGTTATCAATCGCTCTGCAATGCCGAAGAGTACGAGAATCGGTCCCGGAACGAACACGATCCATGAACCCGGCCGAAGCCATGCTGCTTCTCCTACGCCTTCCCTTGCCACTTCTACGGTGGCCCCGATGCCGAAACTCAGCAACACCAACAGGCCTCCTGCAAGGGGCTTCTTCCAGCCGAGCAGTAGACCTGCGACCGATCCGAGTGTTGTCACCCAGAAGTCGAAGTATATCCGTTCTCCATCCTCGCCCCTGAACCCCCACGACCAAATCAAGGCGGAGACGAATCCGATGAGGCAGATGCTTGGGATCGTCAGCATCCGGACGGTCCAGCGAGCCAACGTGTGCCACCGGAAACCACTCAATCTCGCCCCTTCGGTCGGCTAACTCCCCAGGGATTTAGCTGCAAGCCAATGTTAGATTCCACACCCATCGCCGGCGTCATCGCAGCTTCGGACCGGGCTTGCCGCGGAAGACGTCGTAGTCCACTCCGGCCGGCGCGCCGACCGAATCAGGCTCCTCGGAAGCTGGTCCGTAGCGGAACGGAACCACTACACGGCTACGTACAGGCTCGCCGTCTCGGAACGCCGGCGTGAACCTCCACTGCAGCGCTGCCTCGAGTGCAGACTCGGTCAACTCATCCGTGACCGTAGTTCGCATGGTCCGAACGTTGCAAACGTGCCCCGACCGCCCGATCTCCAGTAAGACCTGGACGACGCCTTCTTCCCCGAGCGCTTTAGCTCGTTCGAGAGCCGTCGGAGCTACCTCACGGATGATCTCTGGTGGCGTATCAAACGAGCCATACGGTCCAGACAGATCGGCCTCGGAACAAGGCGTGATCGCTTCGGCAGTCTGTGAGCTCGACTCTTGATCCGAATCCGCGCCGGCGAGCGACGCCCCAAGGCTCTCCGGGTCGACGAATTTGGCAGAACCTGGGATTGCGCATTCCGACAACTCGGTTGCCATACTCTCATTGGACCGAGACGTTTGGCTGCTGGAACAGGCTGCGAGGGGAACCAACAGGAGGAGGCCGAGGCTCACGCACATCGCAACGCGTGCCCCCTTCTGCTCGCCACCTCTTGTCTCTCTCGCTCGGGCCACGGTGCGAATCCAATTCCCCAAGGGTTCAGCTGCGAGCCCGGCCCGAAGGGTTGGCGCCCGTTTGGCACGAGCGGCGTGACAAAGGGCTCGTCAGCTGCAAGCCATTGCTAGATCCCATCACTCGAGACCGTGCCCATCAAGATCTTCGAGAGCGCGCATTGCCCAAAGCCGCGACGTCGGTGACTCCGACGCTTGGTGGAGAAGCTCGTGAACCCTTCGAACCAACGGCTCGACCTCAGCCATGCGCCCCGCAGCCCGAGCCTCAACGATCAGGTTGAGCGCGAATGGCAGGGGATCACTCGTCGGCATCCGCTCCACTTCCAAGTATCTGTCTGCCGACTCGAGAAGCTCCAAGTACGCTGTGGTCGCTTGCTGGTAGTCTCCCGCCTCACCACAAGCGTACGCCAACATCTGCCAATCCCCCTCCGCGCCGGTACCGCTCGTCAGTAGATCACGGTAGTAGGAGATCGCCTCTCCCCATCGCCCCGTCTTGAGATACACGTACGCGAGTTCTCGCCTCGCCTCGGGCGCTGCCGCGCTATCGAGTGCACGGAGTCGGACGAGCCAGAAGGCTTCGTCCCACGCTCGAACCGAGAGAAGAGCCCGCTTCGCAAGATCGAGGGAACCATCGGTGCCACTGAGCTCTATCGCCGCCATCTGCTGCATCGCGTCCTCAACACTCGATGAGCGGGCAGATGTAGCGACCAAGAGCACCGGAAGGACCAGAAGTTTCCACATGGGATCCAACTCCTCAGGGCTCAGTTACGAACCCGGTCCCGAAGGGCTGGCGCGGCTTGGAACAAGCGCCGTGACACAGGGTTCGTCAGCTGCAAGCCCAGTAAGGCAACGAACCTGCCCTGGCATGTTACCGGTCCTCAGCGGGCTGCAGGCCGTGACCTTCTATCTTCGCCAGTGCATCTCGGGCCTCGGCAACCAGCTTCGATTGTAGAACACGGGTTGGAGGTGGAACTACTGCGGGCGTCATTTCAGCGATTCGTCGAAGATCCGGGATTGCCCTCTGTTCTCCGAACTCTCCTAGCTGCCAGGCGGCCGCCTCTTCTCTAGATCTGCCCCCTGGGTAGAGCTTGTGGGGGAGCTCCGCTACGGAGCGGATAATGTCCAGAAGGTGAACCCGCACCTCCTCCGTGTCTGGTGAAGGAACGTGGACTCCGCGCCCATATCCGGCGGTCACAACTACCATCATTGGCCCAACAGGCACCTGGTCGCGGTCAGGGGAGTGATAGGGGTGATTCGCGCAATACATGAAGTAGGCCCAATCGACGGGCTGATTCCGGATGGTGCAGTAGTCTGTCTCGCCGATCTTTCGGACTTTGTGGCCCGACTGACCTCCATTTCGAGCGTTGAACCAGCATGTCCCGCAGTTGTCAGCGCCTCCGTTAGGCACTTCGCCCTCCCGTTGCCCAACTCCTCAGGGCTCAGCTACGAGCCTCAGTTCGGCTGGTTCACCTACGTTCCCGTCCTTCAATCGAATCTTCCGGAAAGTAGCGCGCGACAAGCGCCGACAACTCATCCACGATCGCATCGATATTGCAGCTCTCCACGGACGACCAGGCCGTTTCCGATCGGACACTCATCCTCCCACACCAGAGCTCGATGGCTACTACCACCTCCCCCGTCGGTCCCTTCCCCCTGATCGCCGTGTCGTAGCTTCGAATGCAACCCTTGGTCAGCCCGTCGAATGGAGCCACCCACAGGAGCAGCTCCTTGAGGCGTTCCAAATCCTCATTGCTAATCGGCTCTGCCTCCGTCCGGACTCCGAACCCACCTACCTGTCCGAGAGGGAACGAATCCCGCCACGCTGGATTGTTGTAGATGGGCAGTCCATCTAGGAGAACGATGGTCGCCTCATCGAGAGACTCCAGCTGATGCCGGAGATTGACGTCCTGCAATCCGGGGGAAGGACAATCGCCTACCTCCTCGCCATCGGAGATATGAGGCGTCATCGCCAGTAGAACAGCAACTGCCGCAAAACATACCGTGATTACTCTACCCACGGCCTAACTCCCCAGGGGTTCAGCTGCGAGCCCGGTCCCGAAGGGTTGGCGCGCCGCTTGGTACAAGCAGCGTGACAAAGAGCTGGTCACCTGCAAGCCTCAGTTAGGCGACTCGTCATGTCTACGGGACCCAACTACGAAGCTACCATCATGTTGCGGTAGTATGCTCACGACGCCGATGCGCCTACCATCACAATACACTCCCATCGCCATCTGACCGCCCCATTCTACGTCAGTCAGCTTGAACGTCACTCCTGCCACAGCGAATCGACGAAAGTCATCCTCGCTATCTCCCGCGAGTTCGGGGTTTTCGAGCAGCCGATCGAGGTGCGCATACACCTTGCGCATCCCGATCTCGCCAGCCAGACGCTGAGGTGCGAGAGTGACCACCAAGAGTAGTGCCGGAGCAAGAAACCGCCAGAGCCGATTTGGCCACAAAGCGACCGTGAGAGCAATGCAGCCATAGCCAGTCACCACGATGAAGCTCAGCACAATGAGAACGCCCGGTTCGATCAAATGCACTCCCTGCCAGCATCCAACGACGGTAAAGACCGTGGCAGCCACCGCCACTACAACGACTGTAGCTGCCCTCCAGTGTCTCGCCCAACGGTGCGCCACGTCGCCTAACTCCCCAGGGGTTCAGCTGCAAGCCTATGTTAGGGGGCCGCGATGGCGACATAGCCCCCACCTAGCTCGTGCCTGCCGCAGATCACAACCGCACCATCCAACATCGCAACATCCTCGATGGTGCCGGGCGCGTTCTTACGCACCTCCTGCCAGTCAGTACCATCCCACTCGAGGATCGCGCTGCTCGACCAGCAAAGCAGACGCTCTCCAAAGGCACGCACCTTCTCGCCGGGGATTCGGCCTCCCAGGTTGCCCCACGACACGCCATCCCAAGTGTGGACCGACGATACGTCGTCTCCCGGAAGGCGGTATCCGGTCAGGACGATAGATCCGGACCACACCGGGCGAGTCGGACCTTCCGGCTGCCAACGCTCGCCGTCCCACCTCGCGAGGCCGTTGAGTACTGTGTTCTCCGATTCATAGAGATAGCCACCGACCCAGACTGACTCCTCGAACTCGACCATCCCTCTCACGTGCCCGCGGAGTGTCGATCCGAGCTGAGTCCACACGGCATCGCGCAACTCATAGATCCGGACAGCGTCCTCGTCTGGCAATTCGAGACCGGATTCGGTTGCCATCACGATCCCGTCGTGACGTACGGCAAGCTTCGTCGCTACCTCGGCCGTGCGGTTTCCCAGCAGCTGCCAAACTACGGGAGCGTCGGGGGCCGTAGCTTTGTCGGCCTGGTCGCCACAACCGAGTCCCCACAGGACCGCTCCGCTCAACAGGACTGCACTTCGACGCATCGTGCCCCCTAACTCCCCTGGGGTTCAGGTGCCTCTGTTTGGCATCACCTCGGCACGCCACCTGTCTTGCAGACCGCGATCCTGTACGTGTACCACCGTCCTTGTGCCGCAGCTACTGAGTCTTCGGCCGACGGTTCCATCTCACCGGGCGCGAAGCAAGGCCCCCACGTCTCGGTGATCTCGCAACCAATGGCACCGCGGACCCACCACGAGACTTCCTCACACAGACCGCTCGCTCCGGCGTTTCCACGCGCCCAACCTCGTTCCTCTAGCCACTCCGGGATTGCCCTGGATGCCGAGTCGGGGCCCTCCCCAGCAACAACAATGGCCTGTGGATGCGCCGACCAACCTGACAGAAGATACCCGACCTCGGCATCCGCCAAGACGCCCAGGGAGTCGCAAAGTACCTTGAGCGAGTCCGCGAGCGAGCCCAGCTCTCGCACGATCGCCCCCCGGTCATCTGCAGGAGTTGAGCCGGGGGCCTCCACAGCGAGAGCGGAAGCAAGAAGCATGGGGTAGATGAGCCAACTCGCCAACGAGGACACTCCTGTATTGCCTAACTCCCCAAGGGCTCAGGAGCGAGCCCGGTCGGTTCAGCTGCGAGCCCGGTCCCGAAGGGTTGGCGCGCCGCTTGGAACAAGCGGCGTGACAAAGGGCTCGTCTGCTGCAAGCCTCAGTTTGGAACCCACTCTTCGCTAGTCGCGAGTTCTAGATCAACCCGGCGTACATCTTCCCGAGTAGGCCACCAACTCACACCAACTCGCTGATGACGATCGATCTCTCGACAACGGACCAAGAACTTCACCGACTCGCCCGCCTTCAACTCGCGCAGGTCCGCCATCGTCGCGCACCAGGCCCCCATGCGCCTCCACTCGTCGCCGTCGAGCGTTTCGTAGGTATAGAGCGGCTTCTCCACTGAGTATCCTCGGATCCAAAGCGACCCCGAGTGTGGGTTCGTCATCTCGACTACTAGCGACGAGTCAGCGGTCGCGTCGAAATCGACAATTCGGACGATTGGCCCCGCCCCGACGGATTGCTCAGATGTCGCGACCTCCGGTTCAGACGCGCACCCCGCCACGCCGAGGAGAGTCCCGGCCGAAACGCAGCACATCACGTATCGAAGAAACGCCGCCAAGAGTGTTCCTAACTCCCCAAGGGTTCAGCCGCGAGCCCGGTCCCGAAGGGTTGGCGCGCCGCTTGGAACGAGCGCCGTGACAAAGGGCTCGTCGGCTGCAAGCCTCTGGTAGGCGAACCTACCGCTGGCACGGCCGAACTCCACTCGCCCGACGACGGTTGCCCAGTGTTCCGCCAATCGCCATGGGAACGCCAGTGTAGACGAAGAAGACACCTCCCCAAGTGCAGTACGACTCCCACGCTGATCCACCAGAACGCGCATCTGCGAGGATCTCGCTGAGTGTTCCGCCTGGGTCGGACAAGGCAGCGACCAGCCCGGCGAGAAGGCCGACTGCGACGCACACCGCAAGCAAGCGCCTCAGACGCCAGCGCCAGTACAGCCCGACCACAACGCCCAAGCTTGCGAACGCGACTATGAGTCCAAGTATCTCCATGGCAACGGCCCTCGCCTAACTCCCCAGGGGTTCAGCTGCGAGCCCGGTCCCGAAGGGTTGGCGCGCTGCTTGGAACAAGCAGCGTGACAAAGGGCACGGCAGCTGCAATCTTCTGTTTGCTCCGCAATCCCTCATTGCGACCAGACAACTCGAAGGCTGCAGGGCGGGCTCCAGTTCGCTCCTTCATCCACCGCATAGATCTCAATCAACCTGTCGATCGAATCCGCTTCCTCCGCCAGGAACAAGCGTGTCCATCTCGTTCCGTCCTTCTCGGTTCTGTAGGGTCGGATGTTTGCCCACATACAACCGGGCTCACCGGTCGAGAACCAGATCCGATTCCCGGGGGATGCGTCGTCGGAGACCTCGATGACCTCGAGAGTGATGTCGTACCCCGTTGGGGAGTAGCGGTCCGTCTGCTTCTTCTTCCGTCTCCCTTTGATGCGGGTCGGCTCCTCATTCTGGGGAGCGGGATCAGGCTTCCGCCCCCACCCTCGGGTTCGCCAGATTCTCGAAACCGACAGTACCGGTGCTGCAGGGGGAATCGAGTCGGGGAGAATCTGGACCTCTGGCATGGAACCATCGAAGAACCTCCAGCCGGCGATCTGGGACGCGTCACATGGAGTCATCAGGATCAGGATTGCCAGGATTGCCCAAACCCACGCCATTTCTCACGCTCCCATCGAGGCTACTGCAGGGCAACGGCGGGGATATCCATCAGCCACAACAGTAGCACCCACACGACAGTGAACAGAGGCGCCAGTACGGCGATGATCCTTACCCCATTCTCGGAGACCTGTACCTCGCCATTGAAGCCCGACACACGCACTAGATTCAGCGCGAGGACGTACTTGGACCCATCGCGAGCAAGAACCCAATATGCGAATCCGCACGAAAAGAGGAAGCTCGTCGCGTACCAGGACCAAACGTACGGGTTCAGTTCTTGGGGACGGAAGAAGCTCCAGATGTTCGGAACGCCTCCTACGACCTGCCCGACGCCCATCACGGCCCAAGGAACAGTCATGACACCGTAGACTCGAGACCGTGCACTCTGAAGCTTCGCTGCACCGCCCACAGCGTCCCTTGCCTCCACCGACGCAACTCGTGAACCAATGCCGCATGCAAACAGAGCATTGAGAACAATGCCCAGCACCCAGAAGTACCTACCGATCAGTTAAAACATGGCTCGTCCTGTGCACGCTAACTCCGCAGGGGTTCAGCTGGGAGCCCTGTCCCGAAGGGTTGGCGCGCTGCTTGGAACAAGTGCCGTGACAAAGGGCTCGTCGGCTGCGGGCCGTAGTTGGAGCACCCGACCTCCAAACACCACGCATCAATGCACGTCACTGTCTGATGCCGCGTCGATCGAAGCGAGCAACTCGGCAACGGGAACACTCCGGTACTCTCTCTTGGGTCCGGTCTCCTCCATCACGACGATCATCTGAGCCGGATCGAGAGAAACAGCGGTCACCAGGACTTCGGCTCCATCGATGACTACGAACTTCCCAAGGAGCCGGGACCACTCGTACTCCTGAGAGTACCTGGTCTTCTCCAGTCGCGTTCGAGCCTGTTCGAAACTCATCGAAACGCCACCCTTGACGTTCGACGTTCGAATCTCAATCTCGGTGCTCGGAAAGAACTCGACGCGAGTCACCTCGCCTCTAGCCAACTTCCCATCGTCTAGCTCGAAGGACACGGAGGCACCGAGCAGCTCTCTCCATGGGCTCCAGGCGCCCGGCCACTCGAATCGGCACATGTTCGCGGGTACGCGAGAACTCGTCGCACACCCCATGAGGGCGACGGAGCAGAGAGTCACGATCCAAACACGCACAGCCACAGCGTGCTCACCTCCAGGTGCTCCAACTCCCCACTGCTGCAGGCCTCAGTTATGCGCGACGTCTGGATTGAACTCTGGGTCCGGACCTAGCCATCGCAATAGCGCATACACTGCGAGGGTAGAGAGCCCGACCGCGCCGACCGTTCCCAAGTTCCGCCACGGGAACTCCCAAACCGCCACTGTTTCAATCTCATCGAGGCGCACGACCGTCGGTACACGATATCTGCGAGATTTCGACGCGAGCTCGAGAGTCAGCTGGACGGAATCGACCTCGGCTATTCGACCATTGTAGATCGCCGTGCTCGTTTCGATTCGAATTCTTCCACTTGCCGACTCGCTTCGTAGGAACTCGTTGAGCCCCATCTCGTCCGATCCTGACACAACGGGTCGGGAAACAGCGCATCCGTTCACGAGAAGAACGAGGACGAGGAGTGCCGCCACGACCGCAGGACACTGCAAACGCCGGTGGAACCCGATGGGTAGTCTAGCTAGCACCGTCGACATGCGCATAACTCCTCAGGGTTCAGCTCCGAGCCCGGTCCCGAAGGGTTGGCGCGCTGCTTGGCACAAGCAGCGTGACAAAGGGCTCGGCAGCTGCAAGCCTCTGTTAGCCACTCATCGACTGTCCTCACCCGTGCCACCAACCGCGGCGACAGGCAAAGAGTAGAGCACATCGGGGCAGGGATCCAACCGTACCACAGCCATCTCGCCCTCGATCTGCCAGGCGGAGCGAATGCCAAATCCAAACCCGTACTCTCCATCGGATAGCGCGCTGAGCAGGAGGCGAGACCGGCTTCCCTTCCTCAGATGGGGATAGGCACAATCAGGCTCTCTACCTGTTGGACTTGGGACATGGACCCGAATGGTGTCTCCACGGACGATTGATCGTCCGTCGCTCTTCATGACCTTCTCCACCTCGAACAGAATCGACCCTCCGCGGTTACGCCTGTCTGACCGTTGATATGAGTAGTCGCGCCCTTCGAGCAGGATTCCGTCGATAATCACCTGAGCCCCCAGGAGCAGAGCCGCGTCCTTTCTCTTCCGGGCAAGGCTCTCAAGCGAGTCGCGCGAACTAGGCAAGTAGACGCGGCGTCCTCTGGGGTTTGTGACCGTCGCGGAGTCTCCGTCGACGAACCACCAGAGATCCGGCTCTGTATCGGAGACATGTCCGTCGCACTCGTCGAGAAACGTGATGACCGTGTCCCCGGGCATGGCGGTCGTGAGATCGAAGATGTGCTTGTAAGGGTACTTGATATCGACGGAAATGGAGTCGCCTGGTTGCAAGCGACCGATATAGCTCTTTTCGACAACGAGCCGACATCCCCTATCAGTCGCCGAGGGAGTTCGTACGATGGTCGCCTCAACCACTTCGGCACACCGCTCCATGGCCCATGCCATCGCATTCGCACGCTCGGAGGGCGGAGAGTACGGATTGGGCAGCCAAGCGGACGCTCTGTCCGATTCCGCGAAGCTCAGCACCACAAGCCCTCCGAAGGCAAGGCAGAGGGCTCGTCCAGTCAACCCCATCTTCGCAGTCCTCGTTGGCCGGATCAGTGGCTAACTCCCCAAGGGCTCGGCAGCTGCACGCCTCTGTTGGATGGATCCCAGAGTGTTGGACCTCTCCCCCCGCTACTCCGACCTAAAATGACGTTTGAGTTCTCCCCAGCTCGTTGCGCGAATCGGCGTCTCCCATTGTACTTCAATCTCGTTCGACACGATTCCAAGTCGCTCCCAGTACACGGCCAGCTCGAGATAGGCCCACGGGTCCAGGTTCTCGGCCCCACGACTCGTCACAACCTTCGCAATCGGATACCTCAGCGAACCAGGGAGCCCGGAGTGGTCCTTGAATCGAATCCAGAATCCCTCAGGTCGGCAAGTCCCACAGCTATTGTTGCAATCAGCGAACACGTAGCCGCTCTCCTCGACCAAGAGTTCCTCACAGGACCCATCGATCAGACGCAAATCGACAGCGTCGGTGATTTGCCATTCCGGATCGTACTCGTCTACTCCACGAGCGCCACACGGTGTGATGACAAGGAACATCACATCTCCGCTTAGCGGTTCGGATCCCGGTTGGTACAGCACCGTGGCTGTATCCACCAGGGCCGTGGAGACAGAGTTGATCGTCGAGGTCCGGCCGTCATCGTCGAAGTCGAGCCAGATCCGGGCCGTGCTCGCATGCACCACCGACACGAACGAGAGGGCGAAGGCCAGAATGGTCAGAAACGTGTTCGCAACATTCCGGTTCATGCCATCTAACTCCCCAAGGGTTCAGCTGCGAGCCTCTGTTAGCTGCCATCCAGAACCACGACTAGAGAATCCGCCACCCGAGGCCGAAGTACGCGGCTCTCTCTCCCATCTCACTCCGCCGGCGCGTGAGCGATGGCTCAAGATCGAGTGGATACTGTCCCCAGAGGAAACCCGGGCCGTAGGCCAATCGAATCTCCGGGTCCAGTCCCAGTACCCAGTCCTCGAAACCGGTGGTGAACTCTTCGTCCTGGGACTGCAGCCGCCCCATCCGGAAACTGACTCCGGGAACGAACTCCATCGGTCCGAGATCGAATACCTGACCGACGCGTATCGATGCATCCAAGTAGGTGCGTTGGAACTCAGTCCGGAGGTCGGTTGGCCGGAACACGGATGGCTCCGTCTCGATCGCCCCTCCCCTTTCGAACCAACCGAGACCAACTCCGACTTCCGTACCGTTCGTGAAGCGATAGCCGACCGAAGAGGAAGCCCGCCACGCAAGAAGTGACTCGAACTCGAAATCAAAGGATATGTCTCCCCGGGCATGCCAGACTTGGTCGGACACCCCAAGGCCACCCATCGCGTCCAGAGTCCAATCTGCGCGACAATCCGCATAGCGGGCGACGATCGCGGCAAGCGCAACGATCGCGATCAGGCTTCCCCTCACGATTGTCCTCATGCAGCTCACTCCCCAGGGGTTCCGCTGCGAGCCCGGTCCCGAAGGTTGGCGCGCTGCTTGGAACAAGCGGCGTGACAAAGGGCTCGGCAGCTGCAAGCCTCTGTTAGGTATCACTCCCTCTGTTCCCGCGCAGAATCTACGCAGAAGCTCACGCTGAAAGCATGGTAGCACGGTCCATTCCACAACGGAGGAGGCGGCCCGGCGACGAGTGGAAGCGTGACGCTGTTGGTTTCGCACGAGTAGTCGCCTCGGGACCACGTGAAGACGACGCCACCCGGACCAACCCAGTTGCTCAGCAGCGATCTGCTCCATCCTCGCGACGCCAACCACGACTCGACATCCTGACCGAGCCGCCAAAGCTCCGACCCGTGAATCTGTACGGACGTAGAGCACGAAAGAGCGGATCGACTGCGCGTCGATGTCACGGCTACTCCGAGGGAGTCACAGTACGACACGAGAGAGTCAATCGTGGCCGCCAGCACGGGATCGAGTGGCGATTCAGGCCCTTCGACCGTTCCGCGGCTCGGTGTCACGGTGAGTCCCAATACTGCAGACCACAGCAAGAGGACGATCTTCACCTTCTATCTCTCCACGACCTTGACGATGCCTAACGGCTCGGGCGATCAGCTGCAGGCCCGGCCGCGAAGCGGCTTGGCGCGACGCTTGGAACAAGTGGCGTGACAAGAGGGACTGTCAGCTGCATCGCCGTGTTAGGTGCCATCTCTTCCCTGCCAGTAGTCACCCAGATCCGCGATCAACGCTTCCCAGATCCGCCTCACGTTCTCCTCGTCACCGATAAGGCATTGCCCCTCGACAAACTCGGAATCCAGCAGTAGTGGCAGATCTGCGAGCTCGGTGAGGAGCGATGGTAGGCGGTCTTCCTCTCCGTTTCGGGGAAGAGCCCAGATGTCGACGCGCTCCAGCACACCAACATCTTCTGTAGATCCGCGAATCGAGTGCACGACCACAGCGAAGTCCCGACTGAACCCAAAGGCACGGTGGAACTCGTACTCACGCTGCTGGTTCCCGGTCACATCGAACTCTACGACACTTTCAATCTCTGGCAAATGACGCGAAAGGCGTAGACAGATGTCGTCGAGTGGGATCGAGTTCGAGGAAGCACCGGCGTCTGTCTCCACGTAACGAGGAAGATCGAACCGTTGCCACGTTTCCGTTTCCGATCTTCGGAATCTGTGGAGAGGACGCAGGATGATCTCGCTCTCAACGTCACTGTCCCAATCTAGGGTAAGTCGTGTCATGTGCACCTAACTCCTACCTGCTCAGCTGCGAGCCCGGTCCCGAAGGGTTGGCGCGCTGCTTGGAACAAGCAGCGTGACAAAGGGCTCGTCGGCTGCGCCGGCTAGTTGGACACCTTTGCTCACGTTTGGGTAGCCTTAGTGCTCAGCAGAGGTCTTGCCTTCAATGGGCAGCAACTTCTCTTGAACGCGATCCAGGAGTTTCCTGAACATCATCGAATCCTCGACCATTGGAGCCTCGCTCGTGTAGTCACTCCCACCTGCAAACCAATCGAAATCCGCATAGCCATAGTGGAATACGACGACCCTCGCCCACGCGAAGAGATCCCACGCATCGACGAAGCGGAAGCACTGAAAGCCGAATGCCCAGGGTTCCTGCACGGACCCGCGATCCAAGGTTAGCCCAGGCTGAGACTCGCTGCTCCATGTGATCTGCCCCACAACCAAACCGGCGTCGGTCCACTCCTGCAGCCGAGGGCGAAGATCTCCTATCAGTTCGTCCAAGTCGACAGTATGTGCCCCCACGGCTCCTCCTTGTTGACAAGACAACGAACAACTGTCCATCTCCCCAGGGGTTCAGCTGCGAGCCCTGTCCCGAAGGGTTGGCGCGCTGCTTGGAACAAGCAGCGTGACAAAGGGCACGTCAGCTGCAAGCCTCTGTTAGCTGGGAACCGGCTCACTCCACTGCTCCCATGACCTAGGCTTCCGCGAAGTAGTCAGAATCAATGCGCTTCACCTCATACGTAGACTCCGAAGCCACACCGACACCGTGATCGAACATTAGTCGAGCGAGTCTTGGCCCATCTATCAGGATGATCTTGCTGTCGAGCCGGGATACGTACTCCATCGCTTCGGCTGAGAACGTGGAGGTAGAGATGAAGATGCCCTTTCGAGCACGCTGCCCCTGCAGCGCGCCGGCGAACTTCTGGATCTCCGGTCTTCCCACTGTGCCGTCCCACCGCTTCGCTTGGAGGTAGATGACGTCCAGGCCTAGAGGATCCTCCTTGATACTGCCGTCGATTCCTTCGTCGCCCGAGCGTCCTAGCGCTTCGCCCGCGTCCTTCCGGCTCCCGCCATACCCCATCTTGACGACGAGATCGACGACAACGCGCTCCAGAAAGTCGGGAGGATTGGCCATGATGAGCTTCAGGAGTTCCGTCTCAGTCTGTCTCCGCAACTCCGCATATGCGTTCTCGAAGGTCTCTTCGGGAGTCTGGCCGTCCTCAGGCTCGGAGCGGGTCTCCTCTTGGGGTTCATCAGTGCGCCGACGATTCGCCGAGTCTCGATAGTCCTCGAACTCGCTGAGCACATGAACGTCGACCCGGTTTGGGTACTTCTTTAAGACCTCGAGACCACGTTCAGTGATGACGGAGACCGCCCGCCGCGGTGAGGTGATGAGCCCGGCACGACTGATGTGGGTCTTCGCCCATCCCACGCGGTTGTCGAACAGCTTGGCACGTCCGCTTGGGAGCATCTCGCGACGCTCCGCATCGGTGAGTCCGAACTGTTCTGCGAGACGGTCCACAAGATCCCGGTTCAGGTGCTCCTGGCCGTCTCTGTGCGCCTCGAGCAGTGGACGCATGAGGGACTGATAATCAGGTATCGGCAAAGCAGCCTCCTCCGCTCATGCTCTCGAAGTCATTCGCTCAATTCGTTCCAACCCAGCTAACGCCCCAAGGGTTCAGCTGCGAGCCCGGTCCCGAAGGGCACGTCAGCTGCAAGCCTCTGTTAGCTGTGACCCTCAAGCCGATCCCGCCAGTAGCCTGGTCGGCGCCGCTGATGTGCGAACGCAACAATCCACAGAACGCTACCCTCCTGGACGACGATCACCGAGTATGGAAACTTGGAGACGTGCACGGCTCTCGCACCGAGATCCTCGAGAATTCCTGGAACAGCACCTCCGCTGAGCGGAAAGGCAAGAAGCCTGTCGATGGCGGCTGAGACTGCTGAGAGGAAGACGGCGCCGAGACCGGGACGTTGCAGTTCGTACCTCGCTTCGGCCTCCGCAAGCTCTTCCTCGGCCGCGTCGAGGACGATCAGTTCGAAAGTCATCCTCGCCGACGCTCCAGATCATCACGAACCTCGGACCACGGCCGCCCCTTCGCCATGCCGCTCCTGATTCGTTCGATCCGGCGCTCGATCTCCTCGGCCCAAGCTTCCTCGATATCCGCCTCCGGCTCACCGTCTAGGCTAGCGAGGAGTTCCGCGGCGACTTCGGCCCGCTCAGCAAGCTTCAGCTTGAGGGCCTCGTCGATGATGTGTCGGGCGGCTTCGTTCATAACTCTATTCTACTCCTACGCAGGTCCCTCGCCGACAGCTAACTCCTAAGGGTTCAGCTGCGAGCCCGGTCCCGAAGGGTTGGCGCGCCGCTTGCTTCAAGCGGCGTGACAAAGGGCTCGTCAGCTGCAAGCCAAAGTTAGCCGAGAGCCCGGCACTCGTTCCCCAACTACCGCCCAATCGCTGTTCCGATCGGACCAGTATCTTCGCAGTCACCCATGAGCTCTGCCGCCACACTCCGGACCAAAGGGTCTCCATGGCCATACAGTAGCATTGCTGCTCCGACAGCTTGCTCCACCAACGAGCCCGGAGGCACAGCTCGGGCGCCAGCGTCGTCTGGACTTCGGCCACCTACGTACAGAATCCCTGGCGGTCTGGCGTACCTGCCGGTTGCGAGGAAGAACTCAAGAGTGTCTCCCGCGACGTCGACAATCGAGGCCCCGACTGACCCACCGTCCTTGTACCTCGCGAGTTCTACGATGCGAAAGGGGGGCAACAATCCTGTTTCGGCTGCGATAGCTCCGGCAGCTACCACGCTGTCGGCGATGGCACGGTGCGTTCCGGGTAGGTTTCTCGCCGCAGGCCCCGGTGGCACTTGCTTCTCGTCGGGCCGACAGGATCCCAAGCTGAGACCCGCCGTCGCCAGGAGCATGAGAGTCCAACTCGACTGCAACTAGGTCTCCTCGGCCAACGCCTCTGGGGTTCAGCTGCGAGCCCGGTCCCGAAGGGTTGGCGCGGCGCTTGGAACAAGCGCCGTGACAAAGGGCTCGTCGGCTGCAAGCCAATGTTAGGCCAGGCAACCCCGAGTTCTCCCAGCCTACTCCCACGTCCTACTTCCCGAACCCCGCGACTCCAGGCCCGAGCGACGCGCTCGCCTTCGGTCATTCGGAGCTCCTCTTCGAGTTCGAGACGATCGCTTCACCGGGAGCCCACCACAGCCTTCGTCAAAGAGCTGCGATGCGTGCGACCGGCCTCCCTTCGGGGACTACGAAGCGATGCCTCGATCCAACTCGACTCGCCATCGGGCCGGCGGACTTCCGACTCATTGAAGGAGAGCAACCTCTTCGTTCCGCGTGCCGCGACATCCAACGTGGATGTCCCAGCAAGCCGCGTAACACTCCGCGGCCGATCTCTACGCGACGCCGCATATCAGCACGACGCTATAACCCCAAAAATTCGTTCCCCGGCCGCCTAACTCCCCAAGGGTTCAGCTGCGAGCCCGGTCCCGAAGGGTTGGCGCGGCGCTTGGAACAAGCGCCGTGACAAAGGGCTTGTCAGCTGCAAGCCTCTGTTAGCTGCCCTCTCCAGCGCCAAGTCTACTCTCAAGAGCATCCTCGACGCACTTCCGACACATCCCGGGACCTGACATCGTGCAATCGTCCCACTCGAGACCAACCAGAAGACTGTCGCCATCCGCGTGCTCGCACCACCAGGTACGGTTCCACGTTCGGTACAGGACGGTAGTCGGAAGCGGTTCGCAAGTATCGAACGAAGACAGGATGCGATTCAGACAACTTTCAGTACATGCGCAGAGCACAGAATCGTCTTCTGGGTACTCAGCGGCACCGCAATGGGGACACCGTAGCGCGACGCGCACCCATCTGCGGCACGAACGAGGACGCTGGTGTCCACCACGCACGACCTGCTCCTGGCAAGTCGATCATCAGCCAGCCAGTCTCCCTCGAGAGGGTCAGGAGCCGAGGTGCCGGATCGACGTCACGAACATCGAGTTCTGCGAGAATCAGCGCGAACATCGTCAATTGCATCGGTGTCCCCGCCCTCCGACGCCGACATCACGCAGAGCAACGCAGAGATCCTCGGGCAGCTCCTGAGACTGGCGGAAGCAACCGGACCCCCGCTCTGATGTTGGTCTCAACTCCACCATCCTGAACTGCAGCTAACTCCTCAGGGTTCAGCTGCGAGCCCGATCCCGAAGGTTGGCGCGCCGCTTGCTTCAAGCGGCGTGACAAAGGCTCGTCGGCCTGAAGCCAATGTTAGGCCAGGCAACCCCGAGTGCTCCCAGCCTACTCCCACGTCCTACTTCACGAACTCCGCGACTCCAGGCCCGAGCGACACGCTCGACTTCGGTGACTCGGAGCTCCTCTTCAAGACCGAGACGATCGCTTCACCGGGGAGCCCACCACGGCCTTCGCTCAAAGAGCTGCGATGCGTGCGACCGGCCTCCCTTCGGGGACTACGAAGCGCGACCTCGATCCAACTCAACTCTCCATCGGGCCGGCGGACTTCCGACTGATTGAAGGAGAGCAACCTCTTAGTGCTGCGTGCCGCGACATCTCACCTGGAAGTTTTCAGCAAGCCGCGTAACACTCCACGCCGATCTCTACGCGACGCCGCATATCAGCACGACGTCGCCAAAACTTCGTTCCCCGGCCGCCTAACTCCTCAGGGTTCAGCTGCGAGCCCGGTCCCGAAGGGTTGGCGCGCCGCTGGAACAAGCAGCGTGACAAAGGCTCGTCGGCTGCAAGCCAAAGTTAGGGCTCGACCCAGATCCCTCGACTCCTTCGCCGACGACAGCTGCGATTCCAACTTCTTCCACCCGAGGCCGAGCGATCGATCACCCTTCGTTCGACTTCGCGATCACCTTCCACCCAACGCTGATCCACGGGCGGACAGCAACCACGACGCCTAATCCCAGGACCGGACCTACACGGACCAACCGGCGCTCCCCAACTTCATCACCGGGGCCCGGACCGGCAGCGCCGAACACGAGCGCGCCGCACCACCAGGCCGACCGTTCCTGAACTCGCCTCGAGATCGAGATCGCAACCGAACTTCGAATCACCGACCTCATCGACTCCAGCCGAGCGACACGCTTCTCGCGATGCCATGAGCGAGGTTCAGAAAGAACCGCCGCTCCACGGGCCGAAGATGCCTTCGCCTTCATAGCGTGATGGCAACTCTTCGTTCCAAACTCCACCAGCGCCACATATCACCGCTCGCTCGATAACTCCGCCAACCGCACCGGCACCAAGCTCGAATACGACGCCGACGCAAACAATCAATCAAGTACTTCGAGAGGGAGCTCTAATATTGAGCACCGGTCCAGCCTACCCCGTCCTCTTCTCCGAACTCCGCGAGCGGACCGTCGCGGGCCAGCGAGACGCGCACGGGCCCCACGCTTCAGTCATTCACCCCTCCCTCGGGGACGAGCGATCGTAACTCATTCTCGGCCGCGGATCGTCATTGAGGCCCCTCGCGCCGACGAGCGTGGATCCGCACCGCCTAACTCCTCAGGGTTCAGCTGCGAGCCCGGTCCCGAAGGGTTGGCGCGGCGCTTGGAACAAGCGCCGTGACAAAGGCTCGTCGGCTGCAAGCCAATGTTAGCCAGGCAACCCCGAGTTCTCCCAGCCTACTCCCACGTCCTACTTCTCGAACTCCGCGACTCAAGGCCCGAGCGACACGCTCGCCTTCGGTCATTCGGAGCTCCTCTTCAAGATCGAGACGACCGCTTCACCGGGAGCCCCACACAGCCTTCGCTCAAAGAGCTACGATGCGTGCGACCGGCCTCCCTTCGGGGACTACGAAGCGCGACCTCGATCCAACTCGACTCTCCATCGGGCCGGCGGACTTCCGACTCATTGAAGGAGAGCAACCTCTTCGTCCTGCGTGCCGCGACATCCAACGTGGATGTTCCAGCAAGCCGCGTAACACTCCGCGGCCGATCTCTACGCGACGCCGCGTATCAGCACGACGCTATAACCCCAAAACTTCGTTCCCCGGCCGCCTAACTCCCTTCTGCAACTGCGGCCCTCCCCACCCCCATGCCGCGTAGCCACACGGGCGGATGCCGCAACCACCACCATTCTAGTCACCTTTCGGCGACTCAGGGTGCTCATATCTCGCAGGCGTGCTACGTAATCACCCGTATCATCTGTTTCAAACGCCCCTTCGATAAGCCGCGCTGCACAGTGAAGTCTTGCTTGGACAGAACGGACGTCCCGAACAGGCCTGTGACTATCCGACGGCATCGATAGGAAGGCAAAAAACCGAGGGGATCCCCTCGGTTTGAATGGTGGGAAGCTCGGGAGTGGTCGTGCGGTGAGAGGGAGGTCGCAATCGGCGGATCGCTGCGAACGCGGAGGAATGCGATGTGGGATCCGCCTCACCGACCCAGAACGCCGGACCGAATCGCCTCGATCTGCGCGAAGTGATTCAGGTCGTGTCCGGCGTAGTACATGGCGATATCCCGGATCGACTCTGCCCCGCGCTCGGCATGTACGCCGACGAGTTCATCGTCCGCGAGGTGGGAAACCAGTTCCCTGGCGCAACAAAGGGCTCGGCAGCTGCAAGCATCTCTTAGCCGTTCCTGCCTTGCCAGCGGGACGGGTCCCGGCGACCACGCATGACGGCCAGGATCACGATCTCGGCGTCGAGCACCCGATAGAAGATGGCGTAGGGAAAGTTGCGAACGACCGCGCGCCGGAAGGTGCGAGCCTCGAGGATCTCCGCCTCCGCCTCGGGCCGGAACACGACCTTGCGGGTCAAGCTCCGCCTGCGAGCTTTCGCCGGACCTGCTCCCACGGAATCGACGACGTGGAATCCGACACGTGGTCCGCCATACGACGATCCAGTTCTGCTTCCTGTTCGGAGGTAAGCGAGAACTCGGCCTCCCGCTCCGAATCATCGAGGCTCTCCCAAAGAGCCATCGCCAGCTCGAGCCTCTCGACTTTGGGCAGCTTCAGCAGTTCTGTCAGGGTGTTTGGTAGCATGGCTAGATTGTCCCACTCTCCGGCGTCCGAGATCAACCTGAGGACTGCCCACCTCGACGACGGCAATCACCTGTAGCGCAGGCCATCCCGTCGACTGTTCCGTAGCACGATGACCCACGAGTGGTCGCTTGACGATGACTGAGATCGCAATCGACGAAGTCGCGACTAACGGTTGGCCTTCTTCGTCGCCGTCACCTTCTTGGCAGACTGCGCTTTCGTTGTCGTCTTCGCCTTCTTCGCCAACTTCGTCTTCTTCGCCGTCTTCGCCGTCTTCGCCTTCTTCACAGGCTTTGCCGCGTCCCTTGGATCCCCGAGTTCTCCATTGAGATCTGCCGCCGCTTTGGCGAGCTTCTTCGCTGTCGTGGTGGTCACCGAGTCGCCTTCGCGCAGTTCGACCGTTGCCATCTCGTACTTGCCGCTTGGGACGAGGCGACTCTCGATCTCGAGGAGACGCTTCCCGCGCCAGAACCCGAAGAGGACTCTCGTCTCCTCCGCCCGGATCAGCAGCACGGGACCCTCGAACAGATAGACGAGGTGGCCCCACTTGAGCGCCTCTTCCAGCCGGCGATCGGTCCGCACGGCCTTCCGGAGCCGCTCCACCGTATCCCGCTGCCATCCACCGAGACACTCGACGTATTCGTCGGGGGTCGTGGCCGTAGTCTTCATCATCCTCTGCTCTCCCTCACGCCGCCGAATCGAGGTTTGCTACTCGTCTCGCAGGATTTGTTGCCGGGCCTCCGACCACGGGATTGTCTTGACCTGACCCGAGTCCAGTTCGCTCACACGGCGGGCGATCTCGGCGTCCCAGGCGGCCTCGACGTCGGCGTCCACCTCTTCGTCCTGCAGGCTGTCGAGAAGCCGACTCGCGATCGCGCCACGAGCCTCGGGAGGGAGCTCGAGAGCAGCATCAATCAGTTCCTGAACATCGGCTTGCATCGGTGCCTCCTCAACGGCCACGGTCAGTCTCCTTCTATCTTAGCCCAGGAACGTCGGTTGATAGCGGGAATGCGGCCCTCCACAAGTAGGCGAATCGACTCCGTTCTCGTGGAGGTAGGGCTTACTCCCCATCGAGCATGTCGAGCGGACTCCGCACGCCGAACCCGCCCCGGTTCAGCACGTGCGTGTAGATCATCGTCGTGCGGACGTCGCGATGACCGAGGAGGGTCTGCACGGTGCGGATGTCGTAGCCGGACTCGAGGAGGTGGGTGGCGAACGAATGGCGAAAGGTGTGACAGGTCGCGCGCTTCGTTACACCGGAGCGACGGACGGCGTCGCGCACGGAGCGTTGGACGGCGGACTCGTGGAGGTGGTGGCGACGTACTTGCCCGGTCTCCTTGTCTACGTACGTGCGGACGGCGGGGAAGAGCCACTGCCAGGGGAGTTCGCGTCCGGCGTTGGGGAGTTTCGTTCCGAGGCTCTCGGGCATCTCTACCCAGCCGCGCCCTTTCCTCAGGTCCTGCTCGTGGAGGTCGGCGACTCGCTCGATCTGACGCGCGATCTTCTGTGCGATACCTTGCGGGAGCATGGTCCGGCGGTCTTTGTCGCCCTTGCCGGCGCGGATGACGAGTTCGCGGCGGCCGAGGTCGACGTCCTTGATCCGGAGCTGGAGAGACTCCATGAGCCGGAGCCCGGAGCCGTAGAGGATCTCGGCGATGAGTCTCTTTTCGCCGTCGAGATGGCCGAGCACCTTCCGCACTTCGTCGCGCGTCATCACGACGGGGATCCGGGTTCCGCGCCGGGCCCGGACCACCTGATCCGCCCAGGCGATCTCGGGACGGCCGAGGACCTCTCTATATAGAAAGATGAGGGCGCTGGCCGCCTGGTTCTGGCTGGACGCACCGAGGTTCCGGTCATTGGCGAGGTGGGTGAGGAACTCGGTCACCTCGGGTTCGCCCATCGCGTCGGGGTGCCGCAGACCGTGAAATCGGATGAACCTGCGGATCCAGAGAACGTACGCGGTCTGCGTCCGGCGGCTCATGTGCTTCGCCCGGATCCTGCGTTTGACCCGTTCGAGCAGTTTGGGCGACGACGAGTCGGGTGGCTGACGAGATTCCATCACTTGGAAGAGTTGGTGCCTCTGGCGTGCCAACCTTCTGGGTGTCCTGGGGTTGCGCACACGGACCGCTCGTCGTGGGTCCGGCGTTCACGCTTCTTCCGCCTACCGCTCCCCTCCCCGAAACCTGCCTCGCGGGGCTCGATGGCCTCAAAGGTCATGGAAAATGTGTTTATCGCCGTTGCTGCGGCTCCTCTGGCCGTGGCGAATGTTGCTGTCTACGTCTGTAACCGCTCGAATGCCATGGCGAAGGTTTCTGGCCTCGTTCGCGTCGGTGCGCCTCTGGACGATCCTCCGAACGGAACCCTGATCACTGGCACAGCCGGAACCTCTCCGATTCGCGGCACTCTTCGCACCGGCGGGCCCGGCGCGTCCTGTTATCTCGGCGGCGAATGCGCGGCACAACTGGGCCGGCGCGAACGAGAGCCGACGTGTGCACCGGCGCGAGGGACGCCGCTTCGGTTCCCCACGGTGTTTGCACTCGCTCGATCGATCCTGGCGAGGATTGCGGCCTCTACGTCAGCCGCTCCCAGGATTCGGCGAACATTCGCGGCGTCGTCTGCAGCCGCGTGATCGCGGTGGATCGATTTGGCGGACAGAGTCGCAACGGCACACCTGATCCCGTGATTCCGCGAGGCGCCAGTGGAGCGGCGCAAACGACGACAGAAACAGTTTCCGCGGCCTGGACACCCGCTCCGAAGGCGAGGGGGGCCATTTGTCGGCGCTGGGTGCGCCACACTCTCGGCGCCGAGGACATTCGCCGCGGGAGGTGCACCCGCGCAACGATAGGCAGCGACGCTTGTTGCGGGAAGCCGAACGGCAGGATCGCCGCCGAGGACATTCACCGCCGGCTGTTCGCCCCAGCAACGGCCGTCTACGACGTTCGCGGCGACCAGTTCATGGACGCAGCGAGCCTCGGTGACATTCGCCACCGACCGAGTGGCCGCACAGCCGCGGGTAGCGACAATCGCCGCGGAAGGCCAAAGGGCGCGCCCGGCTCCAACGACGTTCGCCACCGACCAACGGGCCGCACAACTGTCGCCGGCGACGTTCGACTTCCTACAGACCCTTGTAGAGACCCCCGTCGACGAGGATCGTCTGGCCGGTGATCATCGTGTTGGAGGGAGACGCGAGGAACGCTGCGACCTTTCCCAACTCTCGTGGATCTCCGTACCGCCCGATCGGGATCTGGGCCTTCCGTTGGGCACGAACCTCGTCGATCGGGATGCCTTGCCTCTGCGCGGTCGCCTGGTCGAGCTCGATGAGTCGATCGGTGTCGAACATTCCGGGCGCGAGGTTGTTGACGAGGATTCCTTTGGCCGCGTACTCCTGCGCGAGCGTCTTCGTGAGTCCGACGAGTCCAGCGCGGAAGGTGTTGGAGAGGACGAGTCCGTCAATCGGCTGGCGGGAGGAGACGGACGTCACTGCGAGTACGCGCGCGCAGTCGCTCTTCTCGAGTTCGGGGAGCGCGGCGCGGAACATCCGCACGTACGCACGGACGAGCTGGTCGTATCCGTTCTGCCAGGCGGCGTCGTCCATGTTCTCGAACCGACCCGGGGGTGGGCCGCCGATGTTCGAGACGAGGATATCGACCCCACCGAGTCGTTTCACGGCCTCCTCGATGATCTCCGTGGGCGCGGAGTCGGACTCGAGATCGGCGGCGTGGATCTCGGGCAGGGGCACGTTGTTGCCGGGGAAGCTCGCGCCTTCGTCGTTCGCGATGGCGGCGATGTGGTCACGCGCGGCTTCGAGCTTCTTCACGCTACGGCTGACGAGGAGTGTGCGTGCTCCCGCGAGCGCGAGTTCGGTGGCGATGCCGAGGCCGAGTCCTTGGCTGGCGGCGAGACAGACGGCACGGTGTCCGGCGAGATTCATGAGTCCTCCCTGGCCTCAGTCGTTGAGGTTTCGGTGGCACTCCATGCAGGGCCGACCGAATCCGTGCTCGTACGCCTCCGTGTAGTGACACTTCACGCAGAGCGAGCGTTGGTTGGGATCGGGATACGGACTGGGGATCGGATAGGAGCCGGACTCGAATCCGTCGTCGACGAGGAACTCGACGTTGGGATCCCACCTCAGCGCATAGGGCGCGCTGGTCGCGTGCGCGCGGTGACAGGACATGCACATCACTCGACTGGGGCCGAAGGCTCCGGTGGTCGAAGTGGGGGTTCCGTTGACATCTTCGAACGGAACCTCAGGAATGTATGCGGTCTCGTAGCTTCCATCGAAGAGGCGATCGGGGCCGTCGTAGTCGTTGTAGTTCGCGCGTGCTTCCCCCGAAAGTCCGCGGTCGATGGGATGCTCGAACGTCTGGTTGAACCCTTCGTGGAATCTTCCGTGGCAGTTCGCGCACCAGTCCGCCCAACCGAAGTTGTACGCGGTGTGGAGGTCCCGAGACTCGCCCACCGCGTCGAGGGGGATCCCTTGGGCCGTCGGCGCGGGTTCAGAGAACACGAATCCGCTCGGGTCGACCGATCCGCGTCCACGAAGCATGCGGAAGTTCTCGTTGCCGTGCGGGTCGTGGCAGCTGATACAGCCGAGGTTCGCGGACGCGTACGTCCCACCTGGGGCCGCGCCGTTCTCGGCATCGACGGGGATGCCCCAGAGTTGGCTGACGACGTTGTGCCCGCCGTGGCTTCCGTCGATCGGAGCGAGCGCACCGACGGTGTCGTTCAGGTTGTCCTCGAGGAGGAACGTGAAGTCACCGCCTCCGATCTCCGGAAGCGGCAAGAGTGGGTTGGGGCTGAGAACGGCACCGAAGGACTCGGCGTGACACGAGAGACAGAGGTCGGTCGGATTCTCGTAGAGGAGGAGAGCTTCGATACCGAAAGGAGTGTCCGCGTTGTTTGGGATTCCGTCCTGGCTGTTGTGGGTGGTGTGACACCCGGAACAGTGGCCGACGCCGCCTTCATGGAAGGCGAAGGCTCTCTCCGAGGCACACGCGAGTGCCACCGAGAGGGTGAGGAGGAAGACGGATAGGGTCCGGGCCGGGTCTGTCGCGGCGCATGGCCGCTCTCCGGAGGTACCGGCGCTCCGTCCGCTCAGGACGTGGCGGATAGTCACAGCATCTATCATCCGCGTTTTGGGTGCCTTGGGGCCATAGCGGTTATCCGTAGGTTGTGGATCGGAAAATGTTCCAGAACTCCCGGTCCCGCGCCCTAACCTCAAGCTGACAGGCAACTTAGGGTCGCTCGAACGCCTCAATCGGACTCTTTGGCAACTTTCTGCGCCGTAATGACTTGGGAGGAGCGGAACATTTTCCGCGCCACAACCCCCGGGCCCCACACCGCCCTCGTGACCTACCCAGGGGCCCAGGTGTCCAACAATAGGTTGCGGTCGACCACCTCCCGGCCAGACTCTGGAGCCAACAGGCGGAGACTCGATAGTACCAATGGAATAGGGGCCACACATCCGACTGATCGGCCCAATACGAGAGGTCCTATCTATATGAATACCCTGCGGAACATACTCCTGCCGGTCGGGATCGGCCTCGGGCTTCTGGCCCTGCTGGGGGTCCTCGGTTCCACGCTGTTCCTCTTCCGCGAGGCTTCCGAAGTCCACCCGGTGCTGGGGTGGGCGGTGGTTGCCATCCTGCTGGTCGCGCTCTACTTCCTCATCCTCGCACCGACGCTCCGGATCCTGGCGCTTCCCAAGGCGATCCGTCGGCCGACCGAGTCGGTGGGTCCGGAGTGGACGAGGTACCTCGAGCGTTACGCGGACCGTCTCCTCCGGAACCCGAAGCTGGCGGACTGGCCGGATCTCAACGATCTGCGGGTCGCTCGGTCGACGAACGATGGGGTGGGTCTGGAACCTGCCATGAACGCGGCGATCCGGCAGCTGGACAAGCTCGCGAACGAGGCGATCAAGCGGCATGCGGCGGCGGTGTTCGTCGCGACGGGGGCGTCCCAGAGTGGACGTCTCGACATCGGGATCGTCCTGTCGACGCAGATCCGGATGATCAAGGAGATCGCGGAGATCTACTACCAGCGTCCGGGCCCTCGCGAACTGTGGTCACTCTACTCGAACGTGGGCGGCTCGGCGTTCCTCGCCGGAGAGATCCAGGACAGTGAGGTGCTCGCGGTCCTCGGGGCACCGGTGTCGGCGGCGCTTTCTGGGTTCGTACCGGTGCGCGGGACGGCGCCGCTCATCTCGCTTCTCGTCTCGGCGCTTCTCGATGGTTCGGCGAACGCTCTCCTCACGCTGCGGGTGGGGATCATCGCGAGGAAGCACTGTGCGGTTCGGGTGGACGAACCGAAGAACGTTCTCGCTCGGAGTGCGTCGGCCGAAGCTGCGGTCATGCTCGGGGGAGTCGTCGCAGCGGGTGCAAACCGGATCGCGGCCGCGACCCGGAAGTTGGTGGTCAAGTCGACGGTCCACGCGCCGCAGACGGCGGCGAAGGGTGCGGTGGACGCGGGCACGGCGGTGGTCGGCGGAATCGCGAAGGCGGCGACTCGGGCCGGGAACAAGGCCTGGCGAGTCTCGCGCGATACCTTCCGGCAGATCGCCGGTGTGGGGCCGGCCGCCAGCGGAGAGATGGGCGAACTCGTCCCGGGCGCCACAGGCAGTCCGGGAGTCTCGATGGCTGCGCCTCTGGACGAGTCGTCGACAGAGGCACCGGGCACCGACCCGGATGTGATCCTTCGCGATACGGCTACGTTCTGGGAGAGAGTTGCCTCGATCCTGGCCCCGTAGCAGGGCCTGGGTTCTCGCCCCTAGCCAGACCCGGACGTTCTTAGGGTTCATTTAGGATTCTGGGAAGACGTACTTAGCAACCTTGGGCCATTCGAATTCGTACTGTTCCATGAGTCGCAGGCAGAACGCCGCGACGAAAGGAAGGGTGACGAATGACGCGAGTGGATCTCTACGGGGTCGTGCACAAGGGGCTGGTCGCCGAACTGTTCGAGGTGACTGCGCTCGCCGCGCGGACGGACTTCTCCGACACCGATGCCGCAGCCCGAACTCTCGTACGGATCCGTGGGCTTCTCAGCCTCCTCCGGGAACAGGTCGATGCCCAGACGACGTTCCTCCTTCCCGAGCTCGACCGGATCTCCCCTGTCATCGCGTCCGACATCCGCTCCGATCATGTCCGTCTCCGCGGACTGGAGCAGACGATCGACGCCCTGGTCGCACGCGCCGAAGGTGCCCCGGAGCGGGAGATGCGTTCGTACGGATACCGGATCCACGCACAACTGCGGCGTCTGACCGCGGAGCACCTCCTCCACATGGAGCGCGAGGAGACGACTGTCAACCGCGCTCTCTGGGCACACAGGACCGACGACGAACTGCGTGCCATCCGGACGGAGATGATCTCATCGCTCGCGGAACCTTGTCTCGAGGCGTGGATCACGTTGGTTTTGTCGGCCGTGAGTTCCGCGGACCGGTCGGAGATCGTGCGCGAGCTCGGGCTCGAGAACCGGGGCGCCCGCTCATGAATCTGCGTAGCCGCATGCAGAGCGAGGCCTCTGCCCACACGACTGCCGGTTCCCACAGACCGGATCCGCTCGTCGTTCTGATCCTGATCGCGTTCGTCGTGGGAGCGTTCGTCCTCGGACCTCTCGTCCTGGACGCACGTGCGAACGAGCCCGGAACGCAGGTTCGGAGCATCGGACCGGATGGCGTCGCGCCGGAACGCCTCTCCGAGACGGGCCTCTACTCGGATGTAGCGTCTCGAGCAATCGCCCCGTCGAACCGTCCCTACACGCCGCAGTATCCGCTCTGGTCGGACGGCGCGACGAAGCGTCGTTGGGTGCATCTTCCGGAAGGCGCCACGATCGACGCGTCGAACCCGGACGCCTGGGAGTTCCCGGTGGGAACGAAGTTCTGGAAGGAGTTCGCGATCGGGAACGCGCTGGAGACGCGCTACCTGGAGCGTCGGGAAGACGGTTGGGTGTTCGCGGCCTACGCGTGGAATGCCGACGGGACGGACGCGGTGCTCGTGCCGTCGCGAGGCACGGTACTGCAGGTGTACGCGACGGCGGGCGATCTCGCGCCTGCGTCGGGCTCGTCGACGACGCCGTCGTCGTCCTGGGACGTGCCCTCGTTCTGCGACTGTCTCGCGTGTCACGAGGGTCGCCCGGAGCGTGTGCTCGGGTTCACGGCGCTTCAGCTCTCGACGGATCGGGATCCGTTCGCGCCGCACGCGGCATCGCCTGAATCGGGATCCATCGACTTGGCGGGTTTGCTCGAGCTGGGACTGCTGACTAGCGCCCCGAGCGGATGGCCACATCGGATGCCGCGGATCGAGGCGCGTTCGGCGAACGAACGGGCGACGCTCGGCTATCTCTACGGCAACTGCTCCATGTGTCACAACGAGACCGGACCACTCGCCGAACTGCAGATGTCATTCGATGTTCCGTCGATTGGAAGTGATGTCCCGGCGGCGATCCGGACGGTGGTGGGGACACAAACGATAGGCGGAACGAGCGGAAGTCTGCGCATCTCCCCCGGCGACGCGGGAGCGAGCTGGCTGCTCACACGAATGGCCTCGAGGAGTCAGAGTCTCCAAATGCCTCCGCTCGGAACGCACGAGCCGGACTCGGTCGCGATCGAACGGATTGCGCGATGGATCCGTGATGACCTCGTCTCGCCGATCGAGTCGCCGCCCGAGTCCCCGAAGGTGTTGCCGCGCGGGTCCCCAGACGAGTTGCCGCTCGAGTCCCCGGACGAGTCGCCGCCCGAGGCGCACTTGATCGGGGTCGACATGGATCACGCGGAGGCGCACCCCGCCGGCCCGTGACCTTTGCCTTTGAGTCGCGCGACAAGAAGGCCTGATCGAAGTCTGTCCATCGGAGCGCGGACTCGATCCAACACGAACACACCAACGATCTGACACGCCTGTGGAGTCCGAGACCTCTTGGGAGCCACGGGTTCGGCGAAGCCTTGCCCATGACGAAACCGATGACCTCAACGACCACGAAGAACGAACCCACGAGAACGAACCACGAAGAACGAATCGAAGGAGAACGAATCATGAACCGCAATCGAATCGCACTGCTCTACGTCGCTGCTCTCTGGATGGTGGGCGTCTCTGTCGCGGAAGCCGCACCGGTGGACACGAAGGACGCGATCGTCATCGAACGGGGTCGGTATCTCACGACCGCTGGCGGATGCGGCGACTGCCACACGCCGCTCAAGATGGGAGAGCGGGGACCGGAACCGGACATGTCACGGATGCTCTCCGGTCACCCGGAGTATCTGCAGATGCCGGCGGCCCCGGCCCTGCCGGAAGGGCCGTGGATGGTGGTGTCGTCGGCGACGAACACGGCTTGGGCCGGGCCGTGGGGTACCAGCTTCGTCGCAAACATCACGCCGGACATGGAGACGGGCATCGGCAAGTGGTCGGCGGACGACTTCATCTACACCATCCGTTCGGGACGTCACCTCGGACGGGGTCGACAGATCCTTCCTCCGATGCCGGTCCCGGCCATACAGAACCTGACGGACGAAGACCTCACCGCGATCTACGCCTACCTCATGACCGTCCCGCCGATCGAGAACCACGTACCGGTGCCGATCGCCCCGGGTGCCGCCGTGGTCGCAGTCGGGAACTAGGCATCTCCAACGCGCCCCAAGGGGTGGGCCGCCGGGTGGGAGTTCGACTTCCACCCGGCACTCCTGTCTAGGGCCTGAACGGAGTTTCCAGTATCCAACGTCGGCCGGACGGCCCTAGACTCTTCGCACACACGGAAGCCGCAATCCATGATCCCCCCGGAGCTGTTCGAGTTCATCGAATCGGGTGTCTCCGTCCTCGTCGGGACGCGAGATGCGCGTCTGTTCCCCGACGGCTGTCGCGCGATCGGTGCTCGCGTGGAGGACAACGGCGCAGGACTGACTGTTTTCCTTCCGGACGCCACGTCGGCCGGAGTTCGCGCAAACCTGGAAGACAACCGACGCATCGCGATCGGATTCTCCCGTCCTGCCGATCATCGCACCATCCAGATCAAAGGCGCGGTGACCCGTCTCCACCTGGCGGACGACCGGGACCGGGAATGCATCGACCGTTACCGGGTCAACCTCGACGAGAGTTGGTCGATGGTGGGAGTTCCGTCGCGGTTCACCGAACGAGCAGCGCATTGGCCCGCCTGGTCTGCGTTCGTTCGGGTGGAAGGCATTTTCCTCCAGACCCCAGGGCCAGGAGCCGGAGCGCCGCTTGGCCAGGAGAGCCCGAAGTGAGCGGAGCGAGCGCGAGGCTAGAGGATCTCTCTGCCTGCTTCCAGGGCATCATCCCGGCGATCATCGCCACCTGTAGCGCGGACGGCGAACCAAACGTCACGTATCTCTCCCAGGTCTACTACGTGGACAGTCGACACGTCGCGCTCTCGTGTCAGTTCTTCAACAAGACGAGGCGGAACGTCGATGAGAATCCGTACGCGACCGTGCTCGTCCACCATCCGGTCGACTTCGAACTGTGGCGGCTTCGTCTTCGCTTCCAGCATTGCGAGACGGAAGGCGAGCTGTTCGAGCGGATGTCGATGCGGATCCAGGTGATCGCGTCCCACACGGGGATGTCGGGCGTGTTCCGCCTTCTCTCCTCGGACGTCTACGAAGTGCTTTCGGTCGAGCGAATGGAAGGATTCCTAGCTCCGGCCGAGTCGGAGCTGGACCTCGCACCGCCGGTTTCCTCAGGGCCTCTCACCGAACTCCGTGGCGTTCAGCTCGTCTCCGGACGGATTGCACGCGCGCCCGATCTCGACAGTCTGCTGCGCGGCGCGTTGGAGGCACTCGACGAGACGCTCGGCTTCTCCCACTCCATGATCCTCGTGCCGGACGATCGGGGCGACCGTCTCGTCACGATCGCGACCCGCGGCTACGGCACCGTCGGCACGACGGCGGAGGCGATGGGTCGTGCCGATGCGGACACGAGGGAGAGTGACGTGCTCGGAGCGGACACCCACTCGAGAGGCGGCACGGGTGCTGAAGTCACCCTGGGTGGCGGTATCGGCGCCGAGGTCACGGTGGGTGGCGGTATCGGCGCCGAGGTCCAAGTAGGAGACGGCACGATCGGAACGGCGGCGGAACATCGTCACATGATCAAGGTGACGGGAATGGGATCGGAACTTCGCTACGGCCGCGCGATCCGCGACCGGATCGAGGAGTGCGGAGACGCGGAGGGTCTCAGCGCCGAGATCCCGCTTCCCGGACTGCCGGACGCACAGGCCCAGCTCGCACTTCCGCTTCTCGCCCGGGACCGATTGGTCGGGGTGATCGCGGTCGAGAGCGAGGACCCTCTCGCCTTCGACGAGTGGGACGAAGCCTTCCTCCAGATCCTCGCCAACCAGATCGCACTCGGCATCGACCGGATGCAGGACGAGGAGGAGCAGGACTCGGGAGACGGAGAGGATGCGGGGACGAAGGCAGAGACGGAGGTAGAGACGAAGTCTCAGAGCACATCCACGCCCACAGCCGCCACGCCGGTCACCGCTCCGGATCGTTCCCTCGAAACCCACCACGCCTTCGTCTACTATCCGAACGACGATTGTGTCTTCGTCGACGGGGAGTATCTCATCCGCAACGTACCGGGAAAGATCCTCTGGAAGCTGCTTCGGGAGTTCGACGAGAGTGGCCGCACGGAGTTCACGAACCGGGAGCTTCGGCTCGACGAATCCCTCGGCCTGCCCCCGGTGAAGGACAACCTCGAGGCCCGTCTCATCCTCCTGAGGAAGCGGCTCGTCGCGCGCTGTCCGGGAGTTCGGCTCGTTCCAGTGCGGCGCGGACGGTTCGCGCTCGAGATCGACGGCGCCATCACCCTCGAAGAGAAAGAATGCGGAGCGTGAGTTCGCCGGGAGACCCTCCAACGGATGCAGGAAGAACGCCGGCCTCTACACCAGCCACTACGCCGCCTCGAGACGCACCCGACCCTCCTGGTCGCTACCGGATGCTCGCGGTCCTCTGCGCAACCGGGCTTCTCGGCATGGCGCTCTGGTTCACGGGCAGTGCCATCGCGAAGGAGCTCGCGCTGCAGTGGGGGCTCACCTCTTCCGAGAAAGCATGGCTGACGTCGGCGGTGCAGATCGGGTTCGTAGCCGGTACTGCGGTCGCCTCCGTCCTCAACCTCGCCGACATCCTCTCGGCACGCACGTATGTCAGCGTGTGTGCGATCGCGGCGTCGCTCTCGAACCTCGGCCTCGTGTTCGCACCTAGCTTCGCACTCGGCCTCGTCTGCCGCTTCGCGACAGGGATGTTCCTCGCGGGTGTCTACCCGCCCGCGATGAAGATGGCCGCGACCTGGTTCCGCACGGGTCGAGGGTTCGCGATCGGTACGCTGGTCGGATCGCTCGCGCTGGGCAAGTCGACCCCGTACGTCATCCGCGCGTTCGGAAGCTGGGAGCAGGTCGTCTGGGTGGCATCGTTGGGCGCGTTGATCGGCGCAGCGCTCATCCGCTTCACCTATCACGACGGCCCGTTCGCGTTCCCGCGCCGGCCGTTCTCCTGGTCGCTCGTCAGCCTGATCCTTCGGCATCAGAAGACGCAACTCGCCACGGGCGGATATCTCGGCCACATGTGGGAGCTCTACGCGATGTGGACGTGGATCCCGGTGTTCCTTCTCTCGTCGACGGAAGCGTGGTCGTCTGCGACGGGACATACGATGGCGGAGTCGCAGGTGAGCCTTCTCGCCTTCGGAGCGATCTCGATCGGTGGGCTCGGCTGCGTGTGGGCGGGCTGGGTTTCGGATCGATGGGGACGGACGAAGATCGTCAACCTCGCAATGGCGGTGAGCGGACTCTGTTCTCTCGCGGTGGGGCTGGTCTACGGAATGTCGCCGTGGATCGTCTGGCCGCTCCTTCTCGTCTGGGGATTCTTCGTGGTAGCGGACTCCGCGCAGTTCAGTGCAATCGTCACGGAGGTCGCGCCCCCGCACGCGGTCGGAACCGCGCTCACACTCCAGACCTCGATCGGATTCCTCCTCACCATGGTGACGGTGCAGGGAGTGCCGTGGCTCGCGGACTCCTTCGGCTGGCGTTGGGCCTTCCTCGTTCTCGCACTCGGACCGGTCGCAGGGATCGCTTCGATCCTGCGGCTCTCTTCGTTGATGAAGACGACGGAACCAGCCTCCGAGTAGGGTTCCTTTCTGTGCGGCGAGTGCTCCTCCGTTCGCATCCGGTGTGAGCAAAGGCCACCTTGGCACCACCCATCGTCTGGCCAGGCACGCGTGCACGTCGATCAAGTGGTCGCCACGGCGCGGCGGTTGCCGCGAACTGATGGTGGAGCTACACTCTTCGGTCGCCATTCGACTCGGAACCTCGGGAGGCCGCAATGTCCGCAGCTCGTAACGTCGGCATTGGAGTGGTGGGACTTCTCTTCCTCGTCGGAGTCCTGCTCGCCGGTGTCTTCTTCCTCAGCAACGGCAAGTTGACGAAGACGTACCCGGCTTCGGCCGTCGATCTGTCCGTTCGAACGGACTCCGCGTCCGTCGCGCGTGGGGAGTATCTGGTCAATGCCGTCGTCGCGTGTCGCGACTGTCACGGCGAGGATCTCGGCGGCACGTACTTCATGGACGCGGGGCCGATGGGGAAGATCGCCGCACCGAACCTCACGACGGGCCGGGGTGGTGTGAGCGGAACGTACTCGGGACGGGACTGGGATCTCGCGATCCGTCACGGCATCGAGCCGGGTGGTCGGGGGCTTCTCTTCATGCCCTCGGAGGCGTACACACATCTGGCCGATGAAGAGGTGGAGGACATCGTCGCGTACCTGGGCTCCCTTCCGCCGGTCGATCGAGAGTTCGACTCACCGAAGCTCGGCCCGGTGACCCGGATGCTGCTCGCGACGGGACAGCCGATCCAGTCCGCGGCGCACATCGATCACGACCAGGCACGGCCGAAGCGTGCGCCGCAGGGAGCGTCCGCGGAGAGAGGGGCGCACCTGGTCGAAGTGAGCGGGTGTCGCGCGTGTCACGGCGCGGATCTCTCGGGCGGGAAGGTACCGGGAGCCGATCCGAGCTGGCCGCCGGCCGCGAACCTCACGCCGGATCCAACGGCGTTGGGCCGGTACAACGAGACGTCGTTCGAACACGTCCTCCGTACGGGCGAGAAGCTGGACGGAAGCAAGATCGATCCGACCACGATGCCGTGGCAGGCGTACGCACAGATGGCTCCGGAGGAGACCCGGGCGATCTGGACGTACCTCCAGACCGTTCCGGCGGTGCCTACGAAGTAGCCGGACCGGCCGTGGCGCGCCAAGGCCGGCGGCGGGCCGTCTTGTGCCGCACGGTCCCGGGGAGATACTCTCCGTCCTCATGCGACTCCCACATCCCGATTGGCTCGCGACCCGCTGGGGCCGCATCGTTGCCTTCTTCCTCCTCTATGTCACGGAGGGGATCCCGCTCGGCTTCACCGCGACCGCGATCGCAACGCAGATGCGTCGCCAGGGATTGGGCCCGGCCGAGATCGGAGTGTTCATCGGATCGCTCTACGTACCGTGGGCCTGGAAGTGGGTCGCGGGTCCGTTCGTCGACACGCTGGCCTCGGATCGACTGGGACGTCGTCGGATGTGGATCGTGGGGATGCAGCTCGGCATCGTCGCCGTTCTCCTCCTCGCCACACCGGTCGACTTCGTAGAGAACCTCTCGTACTTCACCACCCTGATCCTCATTCTCAACTCGTTCGGCGCGGTACAGGACGTCGCGATCGATGCGCTCGCCACGCAGACCCTGAAGGAAGACGAGCGCGGAATCGCGAACGGCTTCATGTTCGCAGGCGCGTCGATCGGACAGGCGATCGGTGGATCCGCGGTGCTCTACCTCGCCGCGACGATGCCGTTCCAGAACACGTACTACTTCGTCGCAGGTTCGGTGCTCTTCATCACGCTGTTCGTTGGGCTCGGGCTGCGCGAACCGAAGCGGCCGCCACGCCCGGAGGGGGAGGCGCACCGAAGCGCGCTCCAGGCGATCGGCGGCGAGCTCTCGTCTTTCGTCAAGGAGTCGCTCTACGCCTTCTTCCGGACGCGGGGCGGATTCGTGGGGCTGCTCTTCGCGATCCTACCGGCCGGAGCCTATGCGCTCGGTCTCGCACTCCAGGCCAACCTCGCGGTCGAGCTGGGGCTCACCGATCCTCAGGTCGCGTCGATGAACCTCTGGTCGACGATCATCTTTGCGGTCTTCTGCGTGGGAGGCGGTTGGATCTCGGACCGGCTGGGGCGCCGCTTGAGTCTCGGTATCTTCCTCGCGCTCACGGCGGTGCCGACACTCTGGCTCGCCTGGGTGATGCAGCAGGACGGATGGATCTGGGCGGTCGATACACAGATGGCGGGTCGCCCCCTTCCCGCGGCCGGTCTCGTCACCGTGTTCTGGATCGCGGTCCTCGCGTACAACGCAATCTCGGGGCTGGGGTACGGAGTGCGCACGGCACTCTTCATGGACGTGACGATCCCGCGCGTCGCCGCGACACAGTTCACCGCCTACATGGCGATGCTCAACTTCGCGATCAGCTACACCGCCACCTGGCAGGGACACGCGATCGAGCGCTGGGGATACCCCAAGACTCTGCTCATCGACTCGCTGGTCGGTCTCGTCTCGCTCGCGCTACTGCCGCTGATGAAGAAGCGTCCGCCGGAGGGGGAGCTGGCAGGGTTGGCCGGTGTGGAAGCGGTGGCGGGAACCGCGCGCTGAAGCGACTCCGGGCCGCTCGACGAGACGCCCCGCGTCGATCACGGAAGCTTGCTCGCGCTCTGGATCAGCGAGGACATCTCGCAACCCTACCTACGTCCTACCGCAGTCTCTTCGGCCGTCAGTCCTACGGAGGACGGCCACCATCCTCCACGCGGACTCCGCATTGTCGAACGGCACGGTGCGATCGAGGGCGCCGTACCACGCCACCGGCGTGAACGGCTCCGTCTGGTCGAGCAGCGCCCGGAGCGTTTGATACGTCCAGCTTCGCGTGCGCACGACCTCCCTCAGTGTTCGCGTCTCTCGCCCCTCCTCGGTCACGTCGAGGGTCACGGTGACGTCACTGATCTCCGTGATCGGGTCGAACGGATCGTCGTCTTTTCCCCACTGCATGTGAACCTCTGTTCCGTTCGACTTCATCGTCCAGTCCGTTCCTGCAGTCTTCCGCACGCCGAAGCAGTCCGCCGGATGGGAGAACTCGAGGACGTAGATTCCACCGGGGACGAGCGCAGCGGCTACGCGGTTCAAGTGGGCGAGCATGTCTTCGTTCGTGAGGAGGTGAGCACAGGAGTCGAGGAGGGTCGTGACGAGGTGGAACGGCGTCTCCACTTCGAACGAGCGCATGTCCGCTTGGAGTGCGGTCACCGTCAAGTTCTCGCGCGCCGCCTCACCTTCAAGGAGACGCACCATGGACGGCTCGAGGTCGAGCCCGGCGGACGGGACCCCTCGTCTCGCCATTTCGAGCGCGTGAAACCCTGGGCCACAAGCGAGTTCGAGAAAGGACCCGGCGCCGCAACCGAACTCGTCCGCCAACCCCGTAAGGAAATCGCACTCCTTGGGGACGTCCCGGTACCCGAAAGCGATCGCGTACCACTCCGCGGCTTCGTAGACTCCAGCAAACGACGAATCCATTCCGATCTCCTTCGGCGAATGCAAATCGGTTGGCGACGGGGAGATCATACGTCCGGCCCGAGGCGCGTGCCATGGCGCGAGCCACGGGCGATCTCGGCCGGCGACTTTCAGCCGGCGGATCTCTCGGCGATCTCAGCAGGCGATCCCTCGTCCGGCAGACTGCGCTGGCGAGCTCGACTTCTACCTCTCCGTCATCGACGACAGGATCGACGGATCAACACTCGACAACAGGGAGACCAACGATGGCGAACGACTACATCCTGCTCATGCACAACGACGTCGCAGAGAACCGTCACCTTCCGGACGAAGCCTGGGGCGTCTACCTGTCCGCCCTTCGCGAGGCGGGCGCACTCCAAGGCGGAAGCTCGATCGGGGACGGGGTGTGCATGAAGAAGGACGGACCAGCCCCAGAGATCACCCGATACCTCGGCGGGTACATCAAGGTCCGTGCCGCGAGTCTCGACGCGGCCCGTGAGCTGGTCGCGGGGAACCCGGTGTACGAGGCCGGGGGGACAGTGGAGGTTCGGGAGCTTCCCGAGGACTAGTCGAGGGAAGCTCGGATGACGAACTAAGAAGACGGGACTCGTGTCGAGGTTAGAGCGTCTTCCGCATTCGGACCGCGTCGTCACCGGGGCCGTAGTAGTCTGCCCGGATCGCGATCGGCTCGAACCCGCAGCGTTCGTACAGCCGTCGCGCGGAGCGACGCACGACCGCTACCTCGAGGTCGATCGAGACGCAACCTTCCTCACGAGACCGTGCCTCGAACCAGCGAAGGAGCGCCGCACCGATCCCTCGGTGTCTGCATGGCGGCGCGACGGCTAGGCTGAGGAGCGCGGCAGTAGTACTTCGGGCGCGATGCGAGAAGACCCCCGTGACATATCCACAGTACTGAGAGCCGCGACGGCAGACGGCGATCCGTGCCTTCGGATTCCGCACGTAGTACGCGAACTGCTCTCGTTCCCAACGGTGTTCGGCGTACACGCCTCGGTAGCACGTTCGTTCGAGACGAACGAGTTCGTCGAGATCCTGCCGCTCGGCGAGCCGAACGCGAGGACGGAACTCCCCGGGTTCGAAGCGGCCTGCCCGTATCTGTGTGGATGTCATCGTAGGTGCCTGCGTCCGAAGACGAGTCTGACACGGCCGAAGCCCGACCTGCAATCGGGCTTCGGCGCGCGGAGTCGCACTCCGCATCGGTAGCGGCGGGCCGCTGGCAGCTTCGGATCCGCTCAGCGAATCGGCTCTACCCGACCCTCACCACTCGTACCGTCGACTCTCCCTCGGGGGTAGCGACGCGAAGGAAGTAGATCCCCGACCCGACGTCCTGCCCCTCGCCATTGCGGCCGTCCCAGCGGCTGTCGTGGGCACCGGCTGGCAAAGTACCCTGTGTGACCGTACGCACGGACCTGCCGGCCACGTCGTGCACCGAGACGATCACGGGACTGGCCGTGTCCAAGGAGAACCGGATCGACACGTCACCTCGGGCCGGATTGGGGAACGCCGAGAGACGGAGAGCCGAGTCGTTCGCCGAACCCGTCTGGCCCTCCAGATCCTGGACGTCGGCGGCGTCGAAACACTGGCGCAGCGCGATGTAGAGTCCGAGGGGTCCGACCGCCAGGAACACACCGGACGACGACACCTCGATTCCGGCGGAGCTGTTCCCGACGTCGAGGGTCCCGATGCCGATGGGGACTGCGGGATCGGTTATGTCCGCTACGAAGAGGCCACCAACGGCGTCACTCGCGTAGACGGTGTTCTCGCTGAGGCCGACCCCGAAGCACTGTCCGCGCGTGTCGACGTTGGCGATGAAGGTCGGCGAGGTCGGGTCCGAAACGTCGATGAGTTCGACCCCGCTGCCGTCGTCTGCAACGGCGAGAAGGGATCCGAGGAGCGCCACGTCCCAGGCTTCGCCGGGTGTATCGAGACTACCGACGACGACCGGCGTCACCGGGTCCGATATGTCGAGCACCTGGATCCCCGACTGTCGATCGGCGACATAGGCGTGGAGACCGTCCGGCGCCAGCGTGATGCCGACGGCCGTCCCCGGGGTGGCGACATCGCCGACGAGGACAGGCGCGGATGGTGTGGAGACGTCCACCACCTGCACCCCTCCCCACTCGGCCGCAACGATTGCATAGTCCCCGACGAGCTCGACGCGACGCGCGAGTCCGGGAATGGCCAGAGTCGCGACGACGGTCGGGGTACTCGGTGTGGATACGTCGACGATCCGGAGTCCAACGGACGTGTTGGCGAGGTAGACGAGTCCGTCGCCCAACGCGACTCCGCGCGTCTCGCCGGGAAGCGCGAGGGAGCCGACGATCGCTGGTACGGAAGGCGTGCTCACGTCGATCACCTGAAGGCCGGCATGATGATCGGCGACGAACGCGAGAGTTCCCGACACCTTGACGTCGGTCGCCCAGCTCGGTGTGTCGACCCCACCCACGACCTCCGCGAGCACCGGCGCCGAAACCGACACGACCCCGAGTCCTTTCGATCCGTCGGCGACGAAGGCGTGCGTCGCGGAGACCGCTACGTTTCGCGTTCCCCCAGGAGTGCCGATGCTCGCCGTGATGAAGGGATCCATCGGATCGGACACGTCGATCGTGTGGAGCCGGCTCGTGTTCGTCGCCACGTACGCGAACGTTCCGTGTAGTGCGACGCCGGGAAGTTCACTCTCGCCTTCCATTCCGACGAATCCGATCTGCGTCGGAACCGCCGGAATCGACACGTCGATCAAGTAGAGCCCGGTATCGAACACCGTCACGTACGCGATCTGATCTTGGACCGCTACCGTTCGTGCTGCGGCCAGTGGGAACTCACCAGCAAGTACGGGCGCGCTCGGGTCGGAGACATCGACGATCTGGAGCCCGCTCGCGTCGTCCGCAACGAAGAGGAGGCTTCCCGAGAAGACGAGATCGTCCGCGCGCGATGGAGTGGCGTACGTGGAAAGGAGAACGGGCGACGCGGGCAGCGACACATCGTAGATCTCGACCCCGGCCGTCCCGATGGCGACGGCAACGAGGTCCCCCTCTGCAGCAACGCCTCGCGACGCCGCCGCGGTCGTCGTTTCAGAGAGGACCGCCGGAGACGACGGAACGGTGACGTCGACGATGGAGACTCCGGTGCCA
The DNA here is from genome assembly GCA_020633975.1 of Candidatus Eiseniibacteriota bacterium. Taxonomy (GTDB): domain Bacteria; phylum Eisenbacteria; class RBG-16-71-46; order CAIMUX01; family CAIMUX01; genus JACKCR01. Next base: position 155,169 of record JACKCR010000008.1, read on the forward strand.
GTGGCGAGTGCGGCGAGGGATCCCGTCACGGAGACGCCGAGAGCCGACCCCGTGAGAGTTGCCGAGCCGATCTCCGCCGGATGTTCCGGATCGCTCACATCCACGATCCGAAGGCCTCCCGCGCTGTCTGCGAGATAGGCGAGGTCATCCGTGAACGCGACATCGACGGAACTTCCTGGGGTGTCGAGGCCGACGACCCAGTGCTGGTAGTCTCGATAGTCGATGCAGTCACCTGCCAGGGACACACTCGGAGCGAGAGCCAACGCGAGAAGAGCGCAGGCCAAGGTCGTGCTGCGGTCGGACATGACGCCTCCTTCGGAGAATCCCTTGGGAACTGATTGTGGCCGGAAGTCGCGCCAGCAGGCCGGAAAATACGAGGCGGACCCCGAGCGGCGAAACAGGCGTGGCCGGAGCGAACACTACCCCTTGGCGGATGATCTGCGGCAAGTTCCGGTGCACGAGGCGGTTGGGAGTTCAATGAGACGAGTTTGGTGCGTGCTGGGGATCGCGGCCGTAGCTGCGCTCAGCGTGGGAAGCGACCGCGTCGCGGTGGTGGACGCCACGAGCCAGGGCCTGCCATCGGTGCGCGGAGACGGCGATCCTGCGAGTGCTTCTTCGCTCTCCGGAACTCTCGAGCCCCTGCCGCCGATGTCCGCGCGACGCGCGGCGCACACGGCGTCGTCCTTGCCGGACGGCCGTGTGCTCGTCGCTGGAGGGTTCGTCGCGATGGCGACCTCGAGTCAGGCTCACCAATCCAACGACGCGGAGATCTTCCTTCCGAACGAGAAGCGGTTCGCGTCTCTCCCCCGGATGGTCATGTCGCGGCAGAGCCACACTGCAACCCTACTGACGAACGGAACGGTTCTCCTCGCCGGAGGCTATGACGAGTCGGGCGAAGTGACGCCATCGGCCGAGATCTTCGATCCCAAGTCCGACACGTTTGCTCCAGTTGGATCGATGCTTCACGCACGTGCGGGGCACGTTGCCGTGCAGTTGGACGACGGCCGCGTCTTGCTCGTGGGAGGTGTGGGCCCGAACTGGAGCTTCCTCTCGAGCGCAGAGATCTACGACCCGGCAACCGGCCGCTTCTCGGTCACGGGCGGAATGGAGACGGCGCGGGAGAGTCACGTCGCCGTGCGTCTCGAGGACGGACGTGTACTGGTCACTGGCGGACATCGCGGAAGGCGATCGGACATCGAGATCTTCCGTTCCTCCGAGATCTACGACCCGTCGACGAAGCGCTTCCGACCTGCGGCAAGCATGAAGATCCCTCGGCACAAGCACGACGCCGTCCTCTTGCCGGACGGCCGCATCCTCGTCACCGGAGGAGCAGACGAACGAGACAGTCAGGGCGTGTACGACTCGACCGAGCTCTTCGATCCAGACGCGGAGATCTTCACACTCGGGCCCGCGATGCAGCTGGGACACTACAAGCACGCCGGAACGAGCTGGGTGCTGCCGAACGGAAACGTACTCGTATCTGGTGGAGCCGAGAGCGCCGAGCTGTTCGACGTCGTTCACGGGACCTTCCGCGTCGTAGACGGAGCCGCACACCTGTCGGGCCAGTTCTCCGCGTCCGCACTACTCGAGGGAGGTGCCGTGCTGGTGAGCGGCGGATACGGAGGAGGGACCGGTCCGCGCGACGAGGCCTGGCTCTATCGACCGCCGGTCACGCGAACGTCACCCGTGCGGACGAAGACGAGCACGGAAGTCACGGGGCCTCCCCAGAGTTTCCGCACGGCGTCGCGGTAGAACCGCATCTGGTTCGCATAGGTCTCGGCCCGGGCGTCGATCGTGGATGCGTTCACCCGATCCGTCTTCCAGTCGAGGACGACCCAACCGTCCTCGTACGGGAACACACAGTCGAGTCGTCCTTGAAGCAGGGCCCAGTGACGCGCGAGCTCGGCCGCCCACTCCGCTTCGGACCAGTCGTCCAGCGCCTCGATCTCCTGGCGAAGCGCAGGAAGGGCGTGACAGAGTTCATCCACCGTCCACTTGAGCGAGAACGGAACCTCTCGCTCGATCCTCTCCCCCGCGGCCTGGAGACGCGCTCCCCACTCTGACCGGAAGAACGCCTCGAGCCCTGCTTCGATCTCCTCGTCTCGCAGAGTCTCCTCGTCTCGCGGAATCTCCTCGCCTCGTGGAACCTCGTCGTCCCTTCGAGTCTCTGCGCCTCGCCGAGTCTCCGTGCCGGAAGACGAACGGACCTCGGCGTCGAGTGCGGCGCGAATCCCCTCCGCGCTGAGACTCGCGAACGGAACGCGCGCAAGCCAGCCGTGGTAGAGCGTTCCCAGACTCGCGCGCGCCGCTCGGGAGTCGGTGGCCACCGGGATGGAGGCAGAACCATCACTGGCCGCGGTGCCATCGGCGGTGGGATCACCGGCCGTGGGATCGTCGGCCGCGAGCCAGAATGCCGTCGCCTCGTCGCGGAGCGCGTCCATCCGTTCGAAGTCCGTCTCGGACTTGAACTCCGTCACCCAGTACTTCCCTCGGAGCAGAGTGAGCCGTGCGACGGGAGGAATCGGCCGGCGCCGCGCCGCACGCGCCAAGGCTGCGTCGATCGCGTCGGCGTCGGTCGCGTCGGCGTCGTCCTCGAGATCCGAATCATCGAGCGTGTGCGAGTCGGTCGTTGCGGAGACGACGTTCGGCGACTTCGCGGATGCGGATGCGGCTGCCGACACCGGAGCCGGAGGCGAGTCCGGCCTGGATTCGGACGTCGAGGGCGGTGTTGGACCGGGATCGTCTGCAGCACCGGTCAAGGACGCAAACATGTCGTACGTCTGCCCGACGGCGGGTTCGCGGTCGGAAGCGGCCTCGCAGGCCACCGCGGCGCTTGCCGTCTCCGCGCGGCTCGCAGAGTCCGCGGCCGCCGCCGAGTCCAACGCCGCCTCCGCGAGGGAAGCCGCGAGCACCACTTTGGAGACGAGCGAGACACGGATGTCCCCGAGTTGGTACTCGGCGCTTCGCTGCGGACTCGCAGCCATCTCTTCCGCCGGAAGGGGCGGATCGCCAGTTCCGTACCGAGAGTGGTACTCCGCGAGCGTGAGCGTTTCCGCGGGGGCGAGTCTCAGCGCTGAGAGTAGGTCCGGTTCCACGGGGCGCATCTCGCTCCATGGAAGCGCGCCGACGATCCAGGTGAGCATGGTGCTCGCGTGTCGACGTTCGTGGTCCCATACGCCTTCTGGAAGAGCCTTGGATTCCGGGAGTCCGCGGTGCATTCCGAAGAGCAGGAGTTTCTCTTCGGCGCGAGTCATCGCGACGTAGAGGATCCGCGCTTCCTCTTCCCGGAGCGCCTCCTCCTGTCGCCACTCCAAGAGCTGACGGACGACGCTCTCGCGGCGGGTGTACGTCGTCTCGTCGAACCAGCGCAGGCCAACCCAGTCGCGGTCGATCCGGATCCGGCTGGCGAGACGATCCTTCGTCGAGACCCGCCAGTCGAGCTGTGGAACGACGACGACGGGAAACTCGAGCCCTTTCGACTTGTGCACCGTGAGGATCCGTACGCCGCGACTCTCGCCTCGTGTCGCCGGCACCGTTTCCACTGCGTCGGCTTCGTCCAGGAGGTCGATCCGTCCGAGGAACCCATGCAAGGACGGCCCTCGCTCGGACTCGTATGCGCGTGCGAGCCCGAGGAACCGTTCCAGACAGGCCCGCTGGCGAGATCCTTCCCCTGATGCAAATCCGATCGGCACGAGATGGAGCCAGTCGGCGACGCGGGCCACGAACCGAGGGAGCTCGCTCCACGGCTCTTCCTTCCGCCATTTCGCGATCATCTCGAGGACGCTCCGGCAACCCCTCCGCAAGTGCCTGGACACCAGCTCCAGCCACTCCGCATCAGGCTGCCCGAACCGTTCGGGCTCCCCGGGCGGAGCGAGCGCGGTAGGGATCTCGTCGTCTCCATACGCCACTCCGAGGACGGCGTCGAGGAAGCTGCGTGCACCGGGGAATGCGAGACGGATGCGAAGAAGGTCGGCGTTCCCGAACCTGAGCGCGGGAATGCGGAGTGTCGCCGCTAGCGCGACGTCGTCCCGAGGGTTGTCGATCACGCGGAGCACGGAACGGAGATCGCGAACGATCGGCTCCTCGAAGAGCGACCCTCCTCCGGTGAGTTCGACCGGGATTCCCTCGCGGCGGAGCGCGTCCGCGAAGAGAGGCGCGCGCGTGGAGCTGCGGAGCAGAATGGCAACGCGACTCCAGTCGGGTCCGTCTCCACCCTCTCCGGTGTCGCTGCTTCGCAGAACCGGATCGAGTGCGAGAGCGCGAAGTCGTCGCGCGACATAGCGAGGTTCCAGTTCGGTCGGATCGATCCACGCATCCGACACGGCCAACTGCTTCATGCTGAGTCCGGCCGCTCTGTCCTTCCCCGCCTGGATGTCGATGAAGTGGAGTTCGACCGGTGACGCCGTTGTGGCCGGTGCCGTCGACATCGGACCCGCCTCGGCAGTGTCTCTCGAGGTCGTGTCGACGCCTTCGGTATCTTCTGTTGCCAGGTCGCCCTCAGCACCAGACTCTGCGCACGCTGCCTCTCCCCGTCCCGGCAGAAGCGCCTGCTCGGCGTAGGCGGATCCGATCGTCCGTGCATCGAAAAGACGGCCGAACAGTTCGTTCACGACCCGAAGCACTCCCGGACGGCTCCGGTAGTTCTCGTTCATGAAGATCGCCACCGGCGAAGTCTCGGGAACCTGGTCCTCCTTCGTGCGGAGCGGAGTGCTGCCTCGCATCACGGAGAGGAAGATCGACGGATCCGCGAGCCGGAACCCGTAGATGGACTGCTTGACGTCACCCACGCGGAAGCTGCCGGAGGGACTCGCAACGGCGGAGAGGATCCGCTCCTGGAGCGCGTTCACGTCCTGATACTCGTCGACCAGCACTTCGCGAAACCGCACGTCGAGCAGAGTGGCCGGCGAGAGAATCCGAGCCGCGTGCACTTCGAGGTCGGAGTAGTCGAGCCAACCACCGCGACGCTTGTACGCCTCGTAGATCGAGTCCATCTCTCGCACGAGTCGGACGAGGACGTGGAGAGAGCGCCGCCGACGTGATTCCTCGGCCACGAGATCCGCCGCGTCCACATCGAGCATCTTGACGACGGAGTCGATGAGCTTCTTCGCCGTCTCGTGGAGCGCCGACACTCCCGGGATCTTCGCGCCGCCCGAAGGAAGTCGTCCCCAGTCGAAGGCGGGAGTCCCCTTGCGCTCACCGCCCCGTTGTCCGCCCTTTCCCTTCCGGTTCAGGCGACCTCGTCGTTCGAGCTCCTCGAGGTAGCGAACTCCCGAACCGCTCTCCAGAGTCTCATCGGCAGAATGGTCGCCTGATCCGTTCGCCGCACTTCTAGCCCCACTCAGCCCTCCGAGCAACGGTTGCTCGGGATACCCATGCAGCGCCTCGAGGACGTCGTACTGCACCTTCGTCTTGAGCGACGCGGCATCGAGCTCGCGCACCATCTCTTCGTAGAGCGCACGTCCCGTCGACCACTTCTCGTAGAGCCGCGCCTCGAGCTCCTCCACCCACGGGATCTCCGTGAGCGATTCGATAGGCGACGTGTCGGCGAGCCGGTCCAAGTAGGCCTCTGGATCGATCGTCGTGCGCGCGAACTCGTGCAGTCGTCTCACGAGGACGCGAAGACTCTCACCTTGTTCGTCGAAGCCTGCCAGCTCCACGAGCCGACCGAACTCCGCGCCGAGTTCGTCGTCCCGGACGTACCAGTGGTGGAAGGTCTGGCGTAGAGCTTCTTCCAGCGCCTCGGTCCGTCCGTGTTCGTCGAGCACGTGGAATCCGGGTTCGACGCCGGCCAGGAGGAAGTTCTCGCGCAGGAGTCGCGCGCAGAACGCATGAATGGTCGAAATCCGCGCACGTGAGAGCTGAGGGAGGTGATGCCTCAGCTCCGGATCCTTCGTCAGTGCCTCATGGAGGCGCGACTTCATCTGGCGCGCTGCCTTCTCCGTAAAGGTGACGACGAGGATCTGCTCCAGATCGTCGATCGATCCGTCGCGAAGCTTTCGCAGGATCCGTTCGACCAGGACGGTGGTCTTCCCTGCACCCGCACCCGCAGCGACGAGGACGTCGTGTCCCTCGGTCCGGATGGCCAGCTCCTGAGCCGGCGTCCACTGGAAGCCGCTCGTCACTGCACCACCTCCATCCCTTCGAGCGCGCTCCGGCGTTTCGGATCTCGATCCCGACGGAACCGGCACACGGTAGGAAAGTCACAGCGATCGCAGGGAAGGCGGGAGGGTTCGGTCTGGAGCGGGCGTGGTTCGACCCAACCGCGACGCTGGTTGTGTGCGTAGCTGCGGAGGAACCGCTCCGCCGTATCGAGAAGCTCGTCCCGTCGCGCCTTGGTCGGAAGGATCTGTTCGGATCCACGGCTCACGAGGATGCCCGTGTCGCCGTCGATCTCCGTCCGCTCTTCCGCGAGGAAGAGTCCGTGCGCGCGCACTTGGAGAGCGTTCACTGCGCCCGGATCCGCCTTCTCCTCGCGAGGTGGCGACGGAAGAACCGGCACGTAGAGTCCGCCTGCCGGCTCGAGACCGAGTTCGCGCTGTGCGTAGAGGAGATAGGCCGCGAGCTGGAGGTCGATCCCCTTCTCGAGCGACGCAGGCAGCCCGGTTCGCGACGACCGTTTGTAGTCGACCACGAGCGCGTAGGTGTGACCGTCCTCCTCACGCACGTCGAGCCGGTCGATCTTTCCGCGCAGGAGCAGGGTTCGCCCTTCCGGCAGCGGCATCGAGAGCCCGGGCTCTCCTTCGAGTCCGAACGGAAGCTCTCTTCTCATCACGTGATAGCCGCTATTGGACAGCCGTGTCAGCTCGAGAGCCAAGTAGCGCTCCAGAGACCGCCGTGTCGACGTCCACCGGTACTTGCTCGCTTCATCGACCTGGAACGCGCGGTAGTCCTTGTCGTGTTCGAGACGACCGAAGATCACGGCGAGTCGTTCCCGAATCGCATCGACCGACAGCACGGCAGGCGGATCCGTACGGGACGGATTCTCGCCCTGAGCCAACTCCGCGTTCGACGCCCCGCTCAGAAACAGCTCGAGCGCGTGGTGCGCGAGCGTTCCGGTCTCGAGCGGCGTCACCTTCGCGACGGGCCGCGGCTCCAGTCTCAGCGTACTCCCAGCGAAGTTCCGGAACGGACAGCTCGCGAACTCCTGCAGCCTCGACACACTCGACGGAATAGGTGTCGGGTACACGAGGCCCAGTAGTTCCTCCGGGAGGATGTCGTCGATAGCAGAATCGAGACCGGGCAAGCCGAGGCCGACTTCCCACACCACGCTGGCGAGCGTCGGATCGTCGTGGATGCCAATCAGGAAGTGGTCGTTCGTGACGGCTCGCTCGTGATCCTCCTCGGTGATCTTCCTCGAGCCCGCGATCTCGCGGGCCTTGCGCGCGAGGCGCGCGAGAACAGCAGGAGCCAGCTCCCCGCTGTTCTGGAGTTCCGCGTACGGGATCTCGTCCTCTTCCTCCTCCGGCTCGGTCAGGATCGACGTATTCGGAAAGAGGCGCTGGAGTTCCGGGACGAGGAACGACGGGGTCGCCTCCCCTCCATCTCCATCGGCACCGAGCCAGGTCACGAGCACGCGGTCGGAGGCGCGTGTCATCGCAATGTAGAAGAGATACGCCTCCTCTTCCTGTCGCTCGGTCGCGTTCGGTCCGAGACGGAGGCCGATCGACCCGAGCGCTTCGCGGTCGTGATCACCGAGGATCGGGTCGTCCGACACGGTGCGCGGGAACACTCCGTCGTTCACGCCACCGATGATCGCCGCGCGGATCCCGGTGACACGAGATCGCTGGACGTCCGCGACCAGCACCTGCCCCTGCCGCATCGGAGTCACTCCGAGCCGAAGGACGAGGAGCCCCTCGCGAAGCGACCGGGCGACTTCCTCCGGTTGGGTCGGAACGTCGCTCCAGAGATCGCCGAGTTCGTGGAGCAGGGTCCCCATCGCCTCGTCTACACGCGCATCCCAAGCGGGATCCCATCCCGACCCGCCAACACCCTCGTACGCGGCGGCAGAGAGTTCCGGTACCCACTCCCGGAGGAGAGCTTCGAGTGAGTCCGCGGCTAGGCGTCCGGTCCAGGACTCGCTCAGCCAAGTACGTTCGAGTCGGCGGAGCGGAAGCAGCACGCGACGACGGATCTCGTCGAGACGTTGCCGCTCGTTCGCATCCGCGGCCGAGCGTGGCCGACGTTCGCGCATCGGCTCGTCCACTTCGGGTCCGTCGTCTTCGTCCCCGTCACTCGACGCCGCTTCGTCTCGAGGTCTATCCGGGTCGAGCAGTTCGATCGGATCCTGAACGACTTCGCCAGCCACACCTGTGAACCGACTACGGTCCGGGAGTGCGTAGATCTCCCAGTCCGAACTGTCGTACCAGCGCTCGAAGTCACGTCCCAACTCGAGCGACAAGTTCTCGAGGAGATCGACGTGAGCCGGTGCGATCCCCAGCAGCGGATTCCGGAGGAGCGACACCACCGAGGATCGCCTCCAACTGGAGAGAAGGACGTCGAGTGCCCCGAGAAGCAGACGCACTCGGGGATGCGCGAGTACGGACCGTCGCTCGTCGAGGAAGTAGTCGATGCCGAATCGAGGAAAGATCCTCCCCAACGCGTCGCGGTACCGCTCGACGTCTCGAACGAACACGCCGATCTGCTCGGGACGGATCGGATCCTCGGAGAGCCGTTGCCAGCGATCGATCGCGCGGGCCCAAGTGTGGACTTCGTGGTACGGATCGCGCGCGGGTCGTAGCTCGATCGCGGACCCGGCCGGTACGTCCTTGCCGGCGGTCGGTCCATGACTCGCATCGAGGTCGTAGAGCGCTCTTTCCACGCGTACGAGTTCCGGGGTGCGGAACCGGATCGGGTTCCCGTCCGGAAGGCCGATGATCCCGTCGACGACGACGCCCGAACGCAGGAGCCGCGCCTCGAGTCGCTCCAGGCTCCGCGCAACCGGATGAAACGGAAGACGACGCCGCTCCGCGGGCTGCTCCGCATCCATGCAGAACGCGATCTCGAGCGTCGCTCCGGCGAGCGCGAGCGCACTCAGCACTTCGCTCTCCCGTCGCGTCCAAGAAAGGAAACCGTCGACATACACTTCGGTGCGCCCGAACAGTTCGGCCTCGGCCGCGATCAGAGGCAGTACGCCGTGCAGGTGCTCTTCCGGGTCGCGCTTGCCGCTGTCCCGCAGGCGCCCGTCGTACTCCTGGAACACTTCGCCCAGCGCGAGCAGCTTCTCCTTCACCCGCGGGCTCACGTCGCTCGCCAAGGCGATGCCCTCGAGCCCGGAGAGGAAGTTCGTCGCTCCGTGGTTCCGCACCTCGCCGATGAACCGGCCGAGCTGCTCGAGAAGTCCGTGGCGAGTCCGGAGGCTGGCGAGCGGACCCAACGTTTCCGGTGTGAGGCGTTCCAGCACGGCGCGGAGGTACATCGGGCGGACGGCCGCGTCGATCGCCGGGGGCGGGGCGATACCCGCGCGTTCGTGGAGCCACCACGCAAGCCTGCTGAACGAAAGCACGCGCACGTGCCGGAGCCCGAAGAGATCCGGCACCGCGATCAATTCGCGGTCGGCCGAATACGTGAACTGCTCCGGGACGAGGTAGATCGCGGAGCGTCCGTCGTGCTCACAAGCGCGGAGTCGTTCGAGACAACGGTGGGTCTTCCCCGACCCTGCCGGGCCGACGAGGAACCGAACGGTCACGCCCGCTCCCCACCTTCAGGTCCGTAGAACAACACCCAGACGAGGAAGTCGTCCGCGAAGTCCTCGAACCGGTGCGGAACACCGGCAGGAACGAAGAGGAAGTCACCAGCGGCGAATGGCACGCGCTCGTCTCCCCGAAGGAACACTCCGCTGCCCCGTACCACCACATAGGCCTCGTCTCGAGTATGCGGAGTTTGCAGATCCTCTCCAACGGGAGCGTAGAGCTCTACCGTGAGGGACCCGTGCCGAAAGAGCTCCGCAAACGGAGCATCCTCCGAGAGGTTCGCGGCGAGATCCAGGGGAGACAGATGCCAGTTCATGGAGACCTCCTTGTCTCCCATAGCATACGGCAACGAACCCTACGCCGCACCAGCCCGCGACAACGACTCGAGGTGGCACCGCCGCGGTCAGCAACAACGATTCGAAGCGACTGCGCCGCGGCCAGCGACAACGATTCGAGGCGACTGCGCCGTAGCCAGCGACAACGATTCGGAGCGACTGCGCCGTAGCCAGCGACGACTACTCGAGGTGGCTCCGCAGCATCCACGCGTTCTTCTCGTGGACGTCCAGCCTCCGAGTCGCGAGGTCCGCCGTCGCCTGGTCCTTCGCGCCTTCCGCCGCCTCGATCACGTCCTTCGCCACGCGCACGATCGTCTCCTGGTCCTCGACCAAGCGCTGGATCATCTCCTTCGCGTTCGGACGACCAGTTTCTTCCTTCACCTCGCTCAACTTCATGAAGTCCGTGTAGCTAGCCGGCGCAAACGCCCCCAGCGACCGGATCCGCTCCGCCACCTCGTCCACTGCCAGCGCCAGCTCGGTGTACTGCGTCTCGAACAGCGTATGAAGCGTCGTGAACATCGGCCCCGTCACGTTCCAGTGGTAGTTGTGTGTCTTGAGGTACGTGGTGTAACTCGTCGCCAACAGCTTCTCGAGCGACTCCGTCACCGCCGTCTTCGTGTTGCTCATCTGATGCTCTCCTCCTGGCGCTGCGGCTCCTCACCATTCCAGCGAGTCTCGCGCCCCTATCGTCTCACGACTCCAGACAGTCCCCCTCGCACGCACAAACCCCAGACGCCCCCACCCCTAGTAGCGCAACGAACTATCCAACCCCTTCAGATGCCCCACCAAACCCCGTGTTACCCACCTCCCCTCCCCACCCCATGGATACACCCCTTCCCCCCAAAAAACCGATTCACGTTCCCGATGCTGGAGACCACCACAACTGAACCACCAGACCCACGACTCCACCGCCCCCCCCCAACCCTCAGCACGCCGCTCCCTGAGCCCCCGCGTACCCCAAAGGTCTCGTCGCTCCTCCCCCCCTCAGCACGCCGCCCCCTACACCCCACGGACGAATCCGCTCACGACTTCCGACTCCTCAACACACCCCGCAGGGTCCCAAAGGTCTCGTCGCTCTTCCCCCAACCCTCAGCACGCCGCCCCCTGAGCCCCTGCGGGGTCCTGGAGGTTTCGTCCCTCGAAACCGGAAGGACCCCGTAGGGGCGTAGACGAGCAAGTGCGATCCGTAGGGGCGTAGACGAGCAAGTGCGATCCGTGGGCCCGTTGACCGAAGCAAGTGCACCCGTGGGGGCGTAGACGAGCAAGTGCGTCCGTAGGGGCGTAGACGAGCAAGTGCTAGCTGAGGACGAGCGGCTCCAGCACCTGGAACGTGTAGAGCCCCGCTTCGTCGATCCGGTTCTCACGGAATTCCGAGTCGGAGAACTCGAGGAAGCGGGAGCACTTGAGGAAGCTCTGCTTGCGGAAGGCGCGGAGGAGGTCCGGTTCCTTCCCGGGTTGTGCGCGGACGGTGAGTCCCTTTCCGCGCTGCCAGTCCCAGGGATTGTCCGCCAGCGACACATAGACGCCGAGCGCAGAGAGGATCTCGAGGTTCTCGAGAAGGCGGCGGCGGTAGATGCCGAGATGGTCACCGCCGAGGATGAGTGAGAAGGACACGCCGTCTCCCCACCAGAAGAGGGCACGGTAGGTGAAGCACTCGTCTTCGGTGATGTAGCGCGGGAGGTCGACGAACGAGTACGGGAGTCCGTCGAGGTGCTCACCCTGGCCGACCTTCCCTCGCCGATAGTCGACTCCGGCCGGCGCGAGGTAGTGACCTTTGCGAAGGTGACTCGTGAGCCGAGTCCGAAGATCCGAGAACGAGCGTTCCATGCTCGCCATCACCTTGTCGCGTACTCGGAACGGAGTGGTGTCCTCGAGAACCTGGAGTTCTTCGCGACTATAGACTTCTCGCCCGGGAAACGGCCGTACGTCGGAGGACCGACCGGCTAGGCTCTCGACTTCGTCGCTCGGAGCAACGGCTGCGTCGTCTGTCTCAGGCGAACCCGAACCAGTGAGCCGATTCGCGCGCCCCCGAGGCTCGGGTGAGTCGGAATCAGAACGAGGCATCAGTGGGAGCCCTTCGCGTCCGTCGGTTCCGGAGAGGAGTGCGTACCGCTTTCGCTCTCGCTGTGCCCGTTGTCGCTCGCGCCGTGTCCGCTTCCGCCAGCGCCCCGCCCGTTCCCTACGCCTGCACTCCCACCACGGGCATTGCTGCCGTTCCCGCCGACACCGCCGTTTCCATTGCCGCCGCCGTTGCCGTTCCGCCCGACCGTTGGGACGGGGGCTGCGGCTTCGACCAAGCGACGCACCGCTTCGTCTCCGTAGATCTGCGCGGGGAAGAGCACGGGGACGAGGCCTTCGAGAAACTGTCGACGCTTGAGCGCTTGGTGGTTCGCGTAGTGCGCGCTGTGCAGCGTCCGTAGGTAGTTCTCGAGCGTGTAGAGCTGGATCTCCGCAGTGAAGAGGTATGGCTGCGGCTGGGGATGACGGCGCGAGTTGTAGAGGATGTCCATCTCGGCCTTGTAGACCTTGTATCCGATCCCGGACTGCGGATTGAGCCGCAACCGGTCTTCTGGATTCAGCTGCGTATCGACCACGTTCTTCACGCGGAAGTGTCCGCCGAAGCGGTCGAAGAGCAGCTCCTTCAGGTCTTCCAGCTCGGAGAGGTTCTCGACGATGAACATCACGCCGATGAGATCGCGGATCCAACGAGGATCGCTCTCTCCCTTCCGGAGCATCTTGCTCACGATCGACGCGCTACGGCGTCGTTCCATCGCGGGAAACAGCTCGGACTCTGCGAAGTGATAGAGTTCCCGGCCCTTTCGATACTGGTAGGGCACGACCTCGCGCTTGAACCGGCAGGAGTAGTAGTAGACGTTGAGCCGAACGGGCCTTCCGTCCCTCAGCATCTCGACCTGTTGGAGGTCGAACGCCCAGCACTCCTGGCCCGGCTGGATCTGGTCGGCCCCGAGCACGATCGTCTCGCCGTCGTTGCCGAGCGCGTAGCACATCTCGACCGTCCGCCTCTCCGAGACGTGGGCAAAGAGGTCCTGCTCCAAGACCGCCTCGACGTGGTCCTTGTGCTCGGCGCCGCGCTGGACTTCCCAGCTGTGGTCGACGTCGAAGAACAGCTTGGTGAGGTAGAGCTTCCGGCGGGCCTCGTAGGCGAGCCGGGGGTCGGTCGCATTGAAGATGAGAGTGAGCAGCTCCTGGAAGTCGGAGCAGTCCAGCACTTGAGACATCGGCTCGACGGTCTCGCGCGGCCCGACCGGCACCATGTCCAGAAGGCTCTGGATGTAGTGCATGGCCTCGTTCATGTAGTAGGCCGAGGTCGCGAGGTTGGCCTCGAGGAGACGCTCCTCACCTGCCGGGTGCAGGAGGGTGTTGAGGAAGCCGTTGTACTTGTCCCGCGAGCGGATGACGTCGAGGTACTGATTGTAGAGGTAGCGAAGTATGTCCGGTCGATTGACCGAGATCTCGGGGTCGAGGAACGGGTGGGCTTCGAAAGCCTGTGACGTCATACTGCCCCTTCACGTAGGTGTGCGAGAGCTGGATAGTACCACGTTGGGTACCCTCTCCCACGCGGGAGGATCCCGATTGGATGCCTTCCTGATACAACTATCGGGAATCGGGAGGGATCCGTTGAGGTGTTCGGTTGTCGAATGAATGACAAGGACTTGGATGGGCCGCCCGAGCGAATGGCATCCGCTATGCCGAGCTTGGCCCAGGCCCGCGAGACCTCGGAGAGCCATCCGGCGGAACTGAATCGGATTCTTCGGTCCGCTTCATGGCGGATCATCGACATCCGCCCTGCACATTCGTTCCGAAATGGTCACTACGACGACTCGATCCACCTCCCCGGAGACACGTGGCGGCGGTGCCCATACCTGCTCCCACCGCGTCGACGAAGGATCTGTGTCCTCGCCGGCACCGAGGACCAGGCCCGAGCGGTCGCGAACGCACTCGGGCAATCGGGCTGGGCCCACGTCTGCCACGCCGTCGTTCCGGAATCGGGCGGGACGCGGAACGCACCTTCGGGCTCGAACCTCCGAACCGGCAGAACGGACCTGAGCCCCGCGAGCGAGCTTGCCGACTCCCCCCTCCGGACCGGGGCGCCCCGCACGGTGCTCTGGGAACCGGCTCCATGGCTCGCCGAGATCGCTGGTCAGCTTCCAAAGGACGGCGACGCACTCGACCTCGCATGTGGCTCCGGTCGGGACGCCGTCTGGCTCGCGTCGCTACGGAGAGGGATGGTCTACGGAGTCGACATCCTCCCGGACGCACTCCTTCGCGCCCGAGCGCTTCGGGCAGACGCCCGCGCCGTTCTCGCGGCCCGTAGCGTAGGTTCTGACGGACCACCTGAAGGTGTGAATCGCGAACGAGCCCCCCATCTCACGAACGTCCGCTTCCATCAAGCCGACCTCACGAGCTCGGGCGGGACAGCCCGCTGGCTCGCGCCGTCGCGCTGGAACGTCGTGCTCGTGTTTCGCTATCTCGACCGCGCACTGCTCCCGCGGATCGAAGCCTCGCTTCGGCCCGGCGGACATCTCGTCTACCAGACGTTCCTCGTCGCACAGCGAGAACGGAAGGGGAGCCCGCGGAGCGACAACCACCTGCTGAAGCCACGCGAACTGGAGACGGCGTTCCGCTCCTTGGAGATCCTCCGCTACGAGGAGGGAGACGACGAGGAAGGCAACGTGTTCGCGTCACTCTGGGCACGCCGGCCGGAATCCGCGTCGGCACCCCCGTCCGCGCCGTAGTCGCCATCACGGTCGTGGCCGGAATCCGCGTCGGCGTCGTCGCCCGTGGTCGGCTCGTCGTCGGGCTTTCCGTACTCGTGAGACCAAACGCGGAAGTCGACACCCGGAGCGACGATGTTCTGCGCCTCGAGCTCCGCGAGCCACGCTTCGTCGATCTGCGCGGCGAGGATGTCGTCGACGAGTCTCGTGAAGTTCGAGAGGTGTCCGTCGACTCGCCACTTCGCATACTCGGTGACGGTGCCGGTCCTGAGGATGAACGCCCAGTCGGATCCTTGCGCGAGGAGGTACTCGCGCGCGGCCTGCGCGAGCGCGCGTTCAGCGAGGGCGTTCCCTTGCGCGTGATCGGTTCCGTTCCCGAGGCGGAAGAACTGGTCCGCTAGGGATTCGAGACGCTCACCGGCATCGAGAAGGGGCGGATAGATCCAGTCGTTCGTCGGATCGAGCCAGTACTCGCAGTACCCGTTGTGACCCCAGGACGACATCGACGGAGTCGCCTCCTCGATGTTCGAGATCCGTTCCTCGTAGTCCGAGGCGGTGACCGTCTCGAGCGTCGACTGATCGTGATGGAGTTTGAGCAGGAGATACTCGAGCCACTGCGGGCCTTCGAACCACCAGTGACCGAACAGCTCCGCGTCATACGGCGAGACAACTACGGGTGGACGATCCATCCGCGGCGCCATGTCTTCGACCTGCCGGATCCGGCGGGCGATGAAGTCCTCGGCGTGCCGTGCCGCGCGCTCCTTCGCGCGCGAGAAGTCGTAGGGCTCTTTGTGATCGCCCTGCTTCGTCACGCGGTAGTACTTGATCCCGAGATGCGTCCGGTTGCCGTCGCTGTGGAGATAGGGACGCACGTAGTCGTAGTCGAGATCGAATCCGACGTCGCGGTAGAACTCGCGGTAGTCCGGATCACCCGGATACCCGGCCTCCGCCGACCAAACCTGACGCGACGACTGTGGGTCGCGACCGAACGCGAGCGGACCGCCCGGCGTCCGGATCGGGGCATACACGCCGAAGCGCGGACGCGGTGCCGCGTGCGTCACTCCGTGCGAGTCGACGAAGAAGTGCCGGATCCCGGCCTCTGCAAGTACGGTATCGACGCCCGGCGCATAGCCGCATTCCGGCAGCCAGATGCCCCGCGGTCGACGCCCGAAGAGACGCTCGTGGTCGTCCGCCGCGGTGAGGATCTGCCCCCGCCAGAGCTGGACGTCGTCGAGCATGAGCGGAAGGAATCCATGCGTCGCGCCGCAGGTCAGGATCTCGAGACACCCGGCCTCTTCGAATCGCGCAAAGGCCGGCACGAGACGACGCCCATGGACGTGCTCGAACTCGTGCCGAGTGCGACGGAAGAGATCGAGGTAGCGCTCGGCGAGATGACAGAACTCCGGCATCCACCTAGTCCGCTCCACTTCCCGCGTCGCGAGTTCGATCAACCGATCGAGATGCGCGAGGAACCTCTCCTGGAGGACGGGATCCTCGAGCATCGCCGTGAGCGTCGGCGACATCGTGAGGGTGAGACGGAACCGTACGCCACTCTGAAGCAACGAGTCGAAAGTGCGGAGGAGCGGCAGGTACGTCTCGATGATCGCTTCGTAGAGCCAGTCTTCTTCCAACCAACGATCGTGATCGGGGTGCCGCACGAAGGGAAGGTGTGCGTGGAGGACCATCAGGAGGAAGCCACGTGCCGCCATAGTCACTCGGGATCTCGCGATCCGCGCTCTGCCTCCTGTACTCCCGGGCCCCTGTCGACGTGCCGCCTTGCGGGGCCGTCCACGGGGGACGCTACACCTTCGGAAACGATTCGGACACCGCCGGAACTCGCCCGGCCGTTCTGAGACGTACCTCCCTAGGACTTGGCGCTACGTCCGCGGCCCGTCCCTCTTCTCGGTGCACGACCCTTTGCTCCACGTCCACGCGGCTTCGGCTCGTCCTCGCCGTCCTCGTCCTGCGCACTTGCTTCGGGCTCGTCATCCCCCGCTCCCGGCTCCACTTCGTCCAGAATCCGCTCGGACTTGGTCGTCGAACGGGTCACGCGCGGGGTGATCTCCTTCTCGAACATCCCATCCCTGGACACCGCGATCACGGGGACGATCTGCTCGCCGTCCGGGAGTTCGAACCGCACCGTGAACGTCCCATCGGGACGAACGGGGATCGAGATACCCTGGATCGTCACCTTCGCATCGGGCTCGGTGATTCCGGAGACGACGAGTTCCGTCTGCACCGCGAGCCAGAAGCCTCGATCTGCGTTCGGCTGCGGCCCCTGCACGGTGGGCCGGGCATGAGGCGAGCTGATCGGGCCGGTCGGGCTGGACGGCCGGGCGCCGGGACTCGTCACCCAGCCGGGCTGCGCTCCTGGACTGGTCGGCCGTGCTCCGGGGCTTGTCGGGCGCGCACTCGGACTCGTCGGACGTGCCTCGAGGTCCGCGTCCGCTGGCTTCGCTCCGGGGCTCGTCACTGTGGGGTGGGCGAGACCAGCGGACACCGGCTGCGAGACGGCGCCGCCCGAAGGCGCGGCACCGGGCGACGTGGCTGTCGAAGCCGTCATCATCCCGGGCTCGGTCGCGAGAGCGGTCGCGCCTCCACCGTGCGCACCGTCCACGCTGCCTCGCACGTCTCCATCTCGTCCCCCACGGACGTCACCGCCCGACGGACGCCGCGACGCCTCGAGGTTCCGCTGCAACACCGGCGGCTCCGTGTGCTCGATGCGCGGGGCCGGACTTCCTCCCGACTCCTCGTAGAACTTCGCCGCGACTTCCGCCGTGGCGGGATCTTCGGCGCGCTCCGCGGAGTCTCTCGGTGTCCGCACACGGTTGCTCGACGCAAGCGGACAGAAGAGTCCGCGATCGGTCAGAAGCCCGATGTCGACACGGTAGTCGCGGTCCGCAAGGCCAACATGGACGTAGGTGCTCTGTTCGCCGCCTTCGATCTCGACGTCGAAGAAGCCGGGAGGCTGGCTCCCTTGTTCCTGGACCTCGGGCGGAAGGCTATGCACGCGCAGTACCCACCGGAGGTCTTCGAATGGGACCTCCAGCGCCGACGCCGTCTTGTAGACGTGGTCCTCGTCGAGCTCCCAGAACACGTGGATGTGATATGGATCCCGCGGGAGCACCCGGCACTTGCTTCGTGACGGTTCGGCCGATCCTTGGCGACCATCTCCACGCTGACGCATCGAGCGGATCTCGCCCTGCACGTGGTTCGGATCGACCGGACCGATCACTCCGATCGCGTCGAGCGATGCTTCATCCTGGGCTCCGTGCTCACCGCGCGCGGTCTGTCTCCCATCAGTGAGATCGCGTGCGCTCTCACGGCGACTCCGGCCGGCCCCATCTTGCTGCGCATCCGGCCGTCCGTCGCGGCCACCCCTTCCCTCGCGGGCACGGTGGTAGTCTTCGCGCCTCGCGACGTCTTCCTTCCAGACGCGAGGGAGATCCACACTCGGGCGGTTCGCGCCTCCAGCGCCGTCCTGCCTGCGCGGATTCTGCTGGACGTTCTCGGTCCGGCCTTCGGCATTCCGACGACGACGCTCCTCGCGACGACGCGAGCGACGCGAGCGGTTGGAGCCTCCACGACTGTCGTCCCCCGCATTGGAGCGTTCGAACATCGGCGTGTAGCTGACGCCGCTCCTGGCTTCGCCGGAACGACGCATCGTG
This sequence comes from Candidatus Eiseniibacteriota bacterium, assembly GCA_020633975.1. GTDB lineage: Bacteria > Eisenbacteria > RBG-16-71-46 > CAIMUX01 > CAIMUX01 > JACKCR01. Next base: position 173,597 of record JACKCR010000008.1, read on the forward strand.
TCTCGCGCTTGCTGTGCGCGGTCCTGGTTCCGTCCGCCGGGCTTCCGATCCTGGGCCGGACGGTTCGCGCCGTTCGCGCTTCGTCCGTGCCGGGCACCACCGCGTCGGAAGTCTGCGGTCTGCGGGTTGAGGAAGCGGCCGTAGTTCGGATCCGCGCCGTCGATCCGGTTCCAGGGATCAGAGTCATCGTCTCCGTGGACAACCACCGGGCCTGGGCCTCGCTCATCACGACCTCGGCCTCGTCTCCGTCCACGCCGTCCACGGCCATCGCGACCTTGGTCGCGGTCCCCTTGGGAGCGGTCGCCTCGAGGACGGTCGCCTTGCGGTTGATCGGCCGATGCACTGGCGGTAGCGCCGTCCACGCTCGGCGGAGTGGGATCCGCCTTCGGAGCGGACATCGGCACTCGTCCACCACCGCCGTTCGCCGCACGTGGGGCCTCGCTCTCCGCACCCCGAGAACTCTCGGCGTCGGCCACCTTCGGCGGAGGAGTTCTCTCCGCCGCGGCATTCGGGGCCGCGGCCTTCGGAGCCACGGTCTTCTCCGCCGCAGCCTTCTCCGCGGCAGCCTTGGGGGCCGCGCCCTTCGCCGCAGCTTTCGGAGCCGCAGCTTTCGGAGCCTCGGTCTTCTCCGCCGCAGCCTTCGGAGCCGCGGCCTTGGGCGTCGCGGGCTTCGTCGTGCGCGGCGACCCGGACTTGGCGGCGCGGGGCGGCACTTCCGTCTTCGCCGCAGCACGGGCGCGTCGCGGCTTCCCGGACGAATCGAGAGCTGCCACGAGTTCGTCCTTGTCCATCTTGCTTCGACCGGGGAGGTCGCGATCTCGGGCGAGATCGAGTAGCTCCTTCTTCGTCAGGGAGCTCAGGTCATTCTTCGACATGGGCGTGGGAATCCCTCCAGGACCGCGTTCTATCGATTGGAAGTGGGGAGCGGTACGGCTCGCCCCGGTTTTTTGGGAACTGCGTTCGTGTGGACCTCGGTCGACGGCTTTCTCGCGCGTCACCATCACGGCGTGGTCTGCTCGACCGATCCCTCGGCCGTCGCACGACTCATCCATCCGTTAGAGTCGATCACTCCACCACCGGAAACGACATCCGTTCTCGGGGGCACGTGTCCATCGGGTGGCGGAGCATTTCGGGGCGCGAGTTCGTTCCGGCGCCCCCTTCGATCCCGGCCCGACGCGGGCTGGGGATCGGAAGGTCGGTCTCCCATTGATCAACATCCGGGACCGACGCAGAAAGTGAACCATACCAGCGGGATGACGTCAACCACCCTGGAGACCGGTCGGCTCTGATTGGGCGCCTCGCGCCGGCCCGCTATCTACCCTCCCGTGCTCGCCCTCCTCCAGGGTCGACATACGTCGTGTGCGTGGTACCCTGCGTCGTCCCTGACGCGGAACGGATCTCACGGAGGAGGTTCGCATGTCTCGAGACGTCTTGGAACGTCACGGAACCCACGTATTCGTTCGCCGCCCGACTCCGCGAGACGAAGGCCCGTTCCTTCGCATGACACGGCGGAGCCAGCGGTTTCATCGGCCGTGGGTCCACCCGCCACTCACCGAGACCCACTTCACGCAGTACCTATCCCGGTTCCGGGATCCGCGAAACGTCGGCCTGCTCGTCCTCTCACGGGAAGACGAGTCCGTGGTCGGCGCCATCCACTTCAACGAGATCGTCCGCGGGCTCTTCCAGAGCTGCTACCTCGGCTACTTCGGGAGCCGGGATCACGCGGGACGCGGCTGGATGCGGGAAGCCTTGGGCCTCGCCCTCCATATCGGCTTCCGGGACCTCCGTCTCCACCGTGCCGAGGCGAATATCCAACCGGAGAACGAGGCCTCGATCCGGCTCGTACGGAGTCTCGGCTTCCGGAAGGAGGGCTACTCCCCGCGTTACCTCAAGATCGGGGGACGGTGGAAAGACCACGAGCGGTGGGCGATCTTGTCCGAAGACTGGAAGAGACCACGGAAGGGGCGGACGACGCTCCAGACAGCCGAGGTGCGGTCACAGAGGGACACGAGGAGAACGAGATGAACGGCTCGACCGGGCTGACGAGCGTGGGCTCGATCGCGAGAGTAGCGCGGATCCTCTGGATCGCGTTCATGATCAGCATGGTCATCCACGGCGTGGTCCCACGCTTCATCCCACTGGAAGGCGAGCCGATGGCTGGTCTCGACCTCGTCTTCTGGTCCGCCGCCGGGCTGCTCGCACTCGGAGCCCTGGGCTACCGGCGATGGGCGTTCTCCGACGACGCACTCCGGCGGGCAGTCGGGATGACGCCGGGCTCGGCTCCGCCCACCGACGCCGCGTCCCGCGAACGGCGACAGCTCACGTTGGCGCAGCTCGCCCTCCGTCACCAGATCGTGATCTTGGCGATCCTCGACGGAATCAGCGTGATCGGTCTGGTCGATGCGATCCTCACGCAGGATCCGTCCGCCGCGTTTGCGTTCGCTGGCGTCGCACTCGCACTCGCACTCACGTCTTACCCGCGCGTGACCGAGGTGGTGGAGCGCTCGAAGGCGTGGGGATGAGCCCGGCAGTCTTCGTCTTCATCGCGCTGGGAGGAGCGATCGGCGCGTGCGGCCGGTACGCCGTCACACTTCTCGCGTCCCGCATCTGGCCCGAACAGAGCCTCCCGATCGGAACACTCGGCGCGAACATCCTCGGGTGCCTCTTGATCGGCGTGCTCGCCGGACTGGCCGAATCGCGACTGGCGCTTTCCCCCGAGGCTCGTTCGTTCCTCTTCGTCGGGCTCCTCGGCGGATTCACGACCTTCTCGAGCTTCGGCCTCGAGACGCTGCTCCTACTACGCGAAGGAAGCTACGGATGGGCCGCCCTCTACGTGCTCTTCCAGGTCGGCGTGGGACTCGTCGTCGTAGCGGGTGGATACACGCTGGGAAGGCTCGGAGCGTAGCGAGCCGGAGATCAGGACTCGCCCGACGCGGCCTCGGTCGGTTCGTCGCCGCCCGATCCGTCGGCGGTCAGGAAGAACCGATCGAGTACGCGCTCGATGTCGCTCCGGACGAACGGTTTCGAGATGTAGTCGTTCATCCCGGAGAGGAAGCAGCGCTCCCGGTCTCCCGTCAGTGCATTCGCCGTGAGAGCGACGATCGGCGTGCGGCGAAGCGTCTTCCGACGCATTTCGACGGCGCGGATCTCTTCGCTCGCCGCAAACCCGTCCATCTCCGGCATCTGGCAGTCCATGAAGATGACGTCGTAGGTCGACGAACGGAACAGGTCGACCGCCTCACGACCGTTCTCCGCAACCTCCACGGTGCAGTTCGAACGCTGCAGGATATGCTGGGCGAGCCGCCGGTTCACAGCGTTGTCCTCGACCAAGAGAGCGTGGACAGAACGGCGACGCATCGCAGCCGGCGGTTGCTGCGAACTGCCGTCGGGGCAACCGGCGCATTCGGAGCGCTCCATTCCCAACACCACAGCCAGCTGCTGCTGGCGCAGGAACGGCTTGATGAGGAAGTCGTCCCAGCCCGCTTCCTGATGACGAACGAGATCCCGTCTCGCGCGCCGTGGCGTGAGGAGGATGCAGCGAGGCTCCGTTCCGACGGCGGAGCGCAGAAGCGCCATCTCGTCTCTTCCACTCCCCCGGATGAGAAGAGAGTCGACGAGGACGAGTTCGAGCGGGAGAGCCGGTGCGTCACCGTCCTTGCTCGTGATCGCGGGTTGCACGCCGGAAAGGGAGGAGACGACCGAGCACTCCATCCCGACATGCAGAGCCTCGATGCAGAGCGACCTGCCGAGGGAAGGCGAAGGAGTGACGACGAGCCCTCGCGCGGTGATGTCGGGAGTCGCTTCGGGCTCCCAATCCCCGTTGATCGGAAGACGGAACCAGAATGTCGTCCCCTGTCCCGGCTCGCTCTCGACCCCGATCTCACCACCCATCGCCTCGACCAGACGCTTGCTGATCGCGAGGCCGAGCCCGGTACCACCGAACCTTCGGGCCGGGGAGGCATCCACCTGCGTGAAGCGTTCGAAGATGGAGGCCTGCTTCTCCCTCGGGATTCCCACGCCCGCGTCGACGATCCGGAACCGCATGAACCCAGGTTCAGGCACGTCCACTGCGATGGTGACGGGCGAGTCGCTCGAGAACTTGACTGCGTTCCCGATCAGGTTGACGAGGATCTGCCGCAGCCGGTTGGCGTCTCCCTCGAGCACTCGCGGAGCATCGTCCTCCCAGACCAAGAAGAGCTCGACGCCCTGCCCCTGCGCATTCAGAGCAAGCAGTTCGACTACGTCAGCGGAAACGGCGCGGACGTCGAACGGGACGTTCTCGAGGACGAACTTCCCAGCCTCGAGCTTCGAGAAATCGAGGATGTCGTTGATGATGTGGAGAAGCGCGATGCCACTGCTCCGCGCGGTCTCCACCATCTCGCGCTGTTCTCCTTCGAGGACGGAGTCGAGCACGAGGTCTAGGTACCCGAGCACTCCGTTGAGTGGCGTCCGGATCTCGTGACTCATCGTAGCGAGGAACTCGCTCTTGGCGCGTGTCGCTGCCTCCGCGGCATCTCTTGCGCGCTCGAGTTCGACCTCGTTCTCCTTGATCGCCGTGATGTCGAGGTAGGTCCCTAGCACTCCGTAGATCCGCCCCTCCGCGTCGTGGAGAGGAATCTTGCCGGTGGAGAGGATCCGCGTCTGACCGTCGTCGGTCAGGATCGGCTCGATGATGTCCACTTCGGCCTCACCCGAAGCCATGACACGACGATCACAGGAGCGGAAGAAGTCTGCCTGCTCGGTGGTCCAGGGCATGTCGTAGTCGGTGAGTCCGAGCGGATCGAGGCCGCAGTCCTTGCGGAACGCCTCGTTGGTGCCGAGGTAGTGCCCTTCCTCGTCCTTCCAGAAGACACGTTGAGGGAGCGCATCCACGATCTGCTGGAGGATGCCGTATGCATCGGTTGCATTGACCGCCTCTCCGGCCGCGGATGTTGCCGGAGTGGCCGATCCGCTTCCGGAAGTCCCGATCGTGTCCGTCCGGATCTCGGCCGGGCCATCGTCGTTCGTCGTGCCGGAGCGCGTCTCGGTCGTGACGTCACGGAGTCGCACCTGTGCCTGATGACAGGACTCCTCCGCAGCAACCAAACGCAGGAGCAGTGTGACCGTATCGAGTGCGGGCACCAGCGCCCGAAGCACCACCGGAGAATACCCACCGGATCGATCCCAGAGCGTGAGGGCACCGAAGAGACGCCCACCGGTGTGGAGTGGAATCCCCACGTACTCGTCACGGAAACCGAGGAGCTCGCGCACACGTTCGACGAAGAAGCCTTCGGAGTCCGGGTCCACCACGAAAGGATCTCCGGCCCCGACCCATCCGCCTACGAGTGTCTGCAGGTCGGCGAACTGCAACTCCGAATGGCCTGTGGGTGGTTGAGGCGATCCGTCGGGTGCATCCTCGTTCCCGGCGCGGATCGACTCGAGCTCTGCTCCGCTGTCCGTCTCTCGAATGTGCACGAGGAGGCCGCCGGAACTCCCCGTTGCTCGTACGACCGACGTCAGGAGACCACGAAGGGACTCATCAGGCTCGGACGCATCCAGAAACCGGGACTGCGCCTCGAAGATCGCAGCGGCGAGATCGCACGGATGTCCGCCGTCGCCCGCTTCGCGTGGAAATGACGCGCGCGGGCCTCCGTGAGGATCCATCCCCTGTTTGTCGCCTGGCTTCGTCGTCATCGCTCCCAACGGCTCCAAGGGGTCGTCTTCCCACCGGAAACGGAGGGTCTCTTCGGTTAGATCGGTCCCCGGGCCAGGCTTCTGGAGGAATGAGGGACAACCCGATCCCGGGCGTGGGTGATCCGACACGAGCCCGGGCGGGACCTCGGGAGATGACGCTCTAAAGCGCTGAAGAGTAGCTTTTTAGGAGTCTCGCTGCGAATCGGGGGCCCAGACCGACCAGGCCAGGCCCCGCCTTCGGCTCAGGGGGCGAGTTCGTCGCCCACGTCATCGAAGAGGCTGATGGGCGGCGAGAGGACCAGCGGCTTGCCTAGATTTCGGTCGACGAGATTCAGGTGCAACTGCTCGGAACCAGGCAGCGTGGACCAGAGCGCGGCGCCGAGGCGCGCTTCGAGCCGTGAGAGCGCCTTCTCCTGCACGCCGAGACCGAGCAGCTTGGGTGCGAGGAAGTCCGGTCGGAAGAGCCCCACCGTCGGCCCCTCAATCAAGGTGACCTCCTGATCCGCCCGGATGCCGGCCCGTTCCTTGGCGAGCGCGAGGCTGTCCCAAAGGCCTCCTATCTGGTCGGCGAGTCCGTTCGCAATGCCCGCGCGTCCACTCCACACGCGTCCTTGTCCGACGGCATCGACCGCCGACTCTTCCATGTCGCGCCCCTCCGCGACTGCGGAAACGAAGTCGCCGTAGAGCTGCTTGATCAAGTACTCGGCACGTGCGCGCTCTTCGGGGCGCATCGGCCGATGCGGAATGGACGCACCGACGAACGGCACGGCCGGGCCTCGCCGGAGATCCGCCGACTTTCCACGCGAGATGCCGTCGTAGTCCCAGCCGATCTTCGTCCCGAGACTGTCGTCCCAGACGTGCGCCAAGATGACACCGATCGAACCTGTCACCGTGAAAGGAGAGACGAGGATCTCGTCTCCGTACATCGAAAGCCAGTAGCCTCCCGAAGCAGCCACCTGACCTTGCGAGATGATGACCGGCTTCTTCTTCGACGCCTCCCGGAGCTCGCGCGCGACGAGGTCGCTCGGTAGCGGGTCGCCGCCTGGCGAATCGACGCGCAAGACGATCGCACGGATGGAGCGATCGCTCGCTGCCTTCTTCACTGCCTTCGAGAGCGTGCGGCCGCGGATCCCGCTGTCCATTTCACAAGGGCCGATGGCGTAGAGAAGCGCGATCCGCGGTGGCTCGCCCCACTCTTCGTTCGCCCAGATCGGGTCACCGTGGAGCGCGCCGAGGGTCGCGGACATTCCACCGACATCGTTCCTGCGCGCCGCCCTTGGTGCGGCCTTCCTCGCGTCGTCGAACGTCCCGACGCTATCGACGAGCCCGAGCTCCATCGCCTCCCTCGGGAAGACCATGCCTCGCTCGTCGACGATCCGATCCCATGCGTCGCGAGAGATTCCCCGCGCCGTGATCACTTCGGCAACGGCTTCCTCGTAGAAGTCATCGAGGAGTGCCGAGAGCTGCTCCCGATCCGCGTCGGAGAGAGAGGTGCGAGAGAACGTCTCGACCGCAGACTTGTAGGTGAAGAAGCGAAGTTCGTCGAACCCGACGCCGGCCTTCTCGAGCGCGCGTTGGTAGTACGTCCGACCCAGGTGCACCCCGGTCACTTCCAAATCCCCCTGCGGGTCCATCCAGATCTGGTCCGCAACCGTGGCGAGCACATACTGTCCGAGCCCGAGCCGATCGAAGTGGACGATCACCTTCTTCCCACGATCGTGGAGCGCGGCGAGCTGCGAGCGGACTTCCCAGAGCCCTTCGAACGACATCCGAAGGCCGGACATCTCGACGACGACACCGTCGACTTGCGGGTTCTCGGCGTAGCGAGCGATACGGCCGAGCAGTCCCAGGAGCCGAGTCCGATCGTCGAAGAAGCGGTAGTTCTGATAGACGACCGGTCCACTCAGGTCGAGCGTCGGATAGGCGCGCGGAGGGTAGAGCCACTGCGCGAGGTTTGGACCTTCCACGAACTCGAGCGCGAAGGTGCGGGCGAGTTCGGAGCCGCCGGAAACACTAGTCCGATAGGAGCCGCGAACGCCAGGAGACGGAGCCAACTCGATCCGGAACGACCACTGCTCGGGACGCGTGTACCTCCCCGGCAAAACCGTGTCGACTCCGCTCCGCCAAGCGTCCCCGTCCCGTTCGGGCTGGTAACGGAATCCGGCCGTCACACCGGGAACGACGTCGACCTCTGCGCCGAGACCCCAGGGAAGCTTCTGCCAGTCCTGATCATCGGACTTCCAGACGTCCGCGAACAACGTGACTCTCGGCCCGATCGGCCGAACGCCCAAGTCCGCCTGCCAGTAGTCGGAGCCAGGGCCATCGTCCCAGGCGCGCACGAGACCGAGCGAACCGTAACGGCATCGATGAACGCTACCCATCGTGAGCAGCTTCGTCTCACCGAAGTAGTCACTGCCACCACGGCTCCACGCGTACGAAACGCCGGAGGCCATGCTTCGATTCCCGAAGCCGAGCCCGGCGACGTAGTCGTAGCGATCGTCATCCGAGCGATCGGTCTCGGTGTGGGTCAGACCGAACCCGAGAAACTGGGTGGAGAGAACGCCACGGAACCGCCGCTTGGCGAACGGCCCGAGTGCCAAGCCTTCGGCGCCATCCCAGTCCGTCTGGTAGTCGTCCCATCCCAGGTAGACGCCCCCACGGCCCGAGATCGGCCATGCGGCAGGGTTGTACAAACCCGCCAATGGGCTGTCCGAAACTCCCGGAACGGAGACGAGGGGATCGAGATCCGGAATGACCGAGCGGAACTCGCTCGAAGTGGCACGGGACTCGGCAGTCCCGAGCCCCAAGGCGAGGAGCGCGGCCGCAAGAGGTACGGCCGCGCGAAGATTCCAGCGACGTCTACTTGTTGCCGAAGAGTCCTCCGAGCATCCCCAGACCCTTCTTCGCGATATCCTGCATGTCGACATCACCGTCTCCATCCGAGTCGAGCAGACTGCCGAGAAGGCCCATCTCGGCCGGTGCCTTCTGCTCGAGAGTCTGGCGCTCCCCGCCCAGGAGGGCAGAGAGGCCGTCTGCATCCATGCCGCGCTGCTGTTGCTGCTTGCCGAGCGCACCGAGCACCAAGGGCGCCGCCATCGCGAGCAACTTGCTGACCTGTCCCATGTCGAGCCCGGACGTCTTCGCCAATCCCTGCTCGACTCGTCCCTGCTTCGCACCGAGCACGTGGCCCAGAATGGCCGATCCGTCGGCGCCATCGCTCTTGCCGAGGTATCCCATCACGTCGTCGAGCACGCTTCCGTCGTGGTCGCGCTGGAGGGCGCCGAGAAGCGACTGCGCCCCTCCAGACTGCGCGTTGCGAGCGAGCGCCCCCATGAGCATCGGAAGTGCGGCGCCGAGAACATTCTGGGTGGCGCGCTCGTCCGCACCGACCTGCCGACTCATTTCCTTGACCGCGTCGCCGCCGAGCTGCTGCTGCAAGAGATCCATGATCATAGACATCGTACGTTCCCTTTCCTCGGATACGTAGAGGGTAGCGGCGCCCCTCGGACTTCCCGCACCGGATCCGTGCGGGCACCACGATCGCGGGCCTCGGCCGAGGGTTTCGGTCGAAGCCCCGCGAAGGTCGCCGGCCGAGTGGCCCTGGGCCGGGGCGATATCATCGCAGGCCGGTACGCCTCTGACAACGGGAACGGGAGTTCGTAACCGTTCTCAAACCCACGCACGCGCGCTCGGCGCATCCGGACGCGAGCGCCGGGATGTCAGGCTCTGCACGCTCTCGACGATCCAGCTTCCTTCTCGTAGCGTCCGGATCGCGTCGACGACGGCCCGGCTCCCGGAGAGCGTGGTCACGCACGGAACCCCGAAGGCGAGGGCCGCCCGCCGGATCGCGGCCTCGTCGAAGTGAGACTCCCGCCCGAGCGGAGTGTTGATCACGAGGTCGACCTGCCCGTCGGCGATGAGGTCCGCCACATGGGGGCTGCCTTCGTTCACCTTGAACACAGTCTCCACGTCGAGACCGCGCTCGGCCAGGAAGTGGGCCGTACCGCTCGTCGCGAGCAGATGGAAACCGAGTCGTGCGAGGTCCCTCGCGATCGGGAAGAGCTCTTCCTTGTCGTTGTCGTGCACACTGAGGAACGCGTTGCCCTCGTGAGGAACGCGGATCCCGGCCCCGAGCGCTGCCTTGAGATACGCCTCGCCGAAGGTCCGCCCGATCCCGAGCACTTCTCCGGTGGACCGCATTTCCGGGCCCAGAAGCGTGTCGACCTCCGGGAACCGGTTCGAGGAGAAGACCGGCATCTTCACGATCACTCGGTTGGGTAGATACCGTTCGTACGCAAGCAGTGGGAGCGTTCCCGGCTGACCCGCTCCAGGTGCGTGCTCCGCAACTACCGCGGTCCCCTGGGGTGCTGGCCGCTTGTCTTCTCTCGGCGCGAGCACCTCACGCGGCAGGATCTCGTCCAGCTTTCCGCCGAGAATCACCCGCGTCGCGATCCGCGCGAGCGGTAGGCCGATCGCCTTGCTCACGTATGGAATGGTCCGCGATGCACGTGGATTCGCCTCGATCACATAGATCGTTCCGTCCTTGATCGCGAACTGCACGTTGAGCAGTCCGACGACCTCGAGCGCGCGAGCGAGCCGCACCGTGTAGTCGGCGAGGGTCTGTTGGTCGGCTCGGGAAACCTTGTACGGAGGGAGAACGCAGGCCGAGTCTCCCGAGTGGATTCCGGCCTCTTCGATGTGTTGCTGGATCCCCGCGACGAAGACGTCCTCTCCGTCCGAGACCGCATCGACGTCGAGCTCGAACGCATCCTCGAGGAACCGATCGAGGAAGAGCGGATGGCCCTGCGACAGTTCCAGCGCGGTCTGCGCAAACCCCTCGAGAGAGGCCTCGTCGTAGACGACCTGCATCGCCCGTCCGCCCAGCACATAGGACGGACGCACCATCACCGGATACCCGATCTCCTTGGCACGAACGCACGCCTCTTCGACCGAGAGCGCCGTCCCCATGGCCGGCCGCGGAATGTCCAGCGACTCGAGCAGGGCGGCGAACCGGTACCGGTCCTCAGCGAGATCGATCGAGCGGACCGACGTTCCCAGGATCCGCACGCCCGCCTTCTCGAGTGCGTGAGCGAGGTTGAGCGGAGTCTGCCCGCCGAACTGGACGATCACACCCTCGGGCCACTCCTTCTCCACCACGTTCATCACGTCCTCGAACGTCACGGGCTCGAAGTAGAGGCGATCGGCGGTGTCATAGTCGGTCGACACCGTCTCCGGATTGCAGTTGAGCAGGATCGACTCGAGCCCCATTTCGTGGAGAGCGAAGGCCGCATGACACGCGCAGTAGTCGAACTCGATCCCCTGTCCGATCCGGATCGGCCCACCACCCAACACCAGCACCTTGCGCTGATCGGTCGGCTCGGCTTCGCAACGCGACTCGTAGGTCGAGTAGAGATAGGGCGTGAACGACTGGAACTCTCCGGCGCATGTGTCGACACGATGGAAGACCGGAGCCACACCCTGGGCCCGGCGGGCCCGCCTGACTTCGACCGGATCGCACGACAGCAGCTTCGCGAGACGCGCGTCGGAGAAGCCCATCCGCTTGAGGCGACGCCACTCGGCCGCAGGGATCGTCTCCACGTCCGGCTTCGCGTCATCGATCGCGCGCTCCGCATGGACGATCTCCGCGAGCTCCTGGAGGAACCAAGGTCCGATCGACGAGATTTCGGAAACCGTGTCCACGGAGTATCCGCGCCGGAACGCTTCCCGTAGCGAGTACATCCGCTCCGGATCCGGAATCCGGAGCTTCTGCTCGAGCGCATTCCCATCGAGACTCGCGAGACGCTCCTGAACTTCCCGGGCTCCACGACTCGTGGAGAGTTCGAGCGATCGCATCCCCTTCTGAAGGGCCTCCTGGAACGTCCGTCCGATCGCCATCACTTCGCCGACCGAACGCATCTGTGTCCCGAGCTCGTTCACCGCTCCCGGGAACTTCTCGAAGTTCCACCGCGGGATCTTCACGACGACATAGTCGAGGGCGGGCTCGAAGCAAGCCGGCGTCTTCTGGGTGATGTCGTTCGCGATCTCGTCGAGCCGGTACCCCACCGCGAGGCGCGCCGCGATCTTGGCGATCGGGAAGCCGGTCGCCTTGGAGGCGAGAGCCGAAGAACGGGAAACGCGTGGGTTCATCTCGATCACCGTGATCCGACGCGTGGTCGGATGAAGGGCGAACTGGATGTTCGAACCGCCAGTCTCGACTCCGACCCGCCGAATGACCTGGAACGCCTGGTCCCGCATCGTCTGGAGTTCGCGATCGGTCAGAGTCATCGCGGGCGCAACCGTGATCGAGTCTCCGGTGTGGACGCCCATCGGATCGAAGTTCTCGATCGAGCAGATGACAACGGCCTGATCCGCCTGGTCCCGCATGACCTCGAGCTCGTACTCGTACCAGCCGTGCACGGACTCCTCGACCAGCACCTGGTGGACCGGTGAGAGTTCGAGCCCTCGCTCCACCACACGGAGGAACTCGTCGTGGTCGCGCGCGGCCCCGCTCCCCATGCCTCCAAGCGTGAACGAAGCACGCACCACGAGCGGGAATCCGAACTCCTCGGCCGCCTCCAACGCTTCGGCCTTGCTGGAGACGAGCCGGCTCCGAGGTACATCGAGCCCGATTTCGATCATCGCGTCTTTGAACTGGAGCCGATCTTCTGCGAGACGGAGCGCATCGGGATTCGCACCGAGCAGCCGGACTCCGTACCGCTCCAGCACGCCTGCGTCCGCGAGTTCGAGCGCGAGGTTGATCGCAGTCTGGCCGCCGACGGTGGGAAGGATCGCATCCGGACGCTCTCGGTCGATCACTCGGCGGAGCGACTCGAGCGTGAGAGGCTCGATGTAGGTCGCGTCGGCCTCCGTGAGGAGATCCGGGTCCGTCATGATCGTCGCCGGGTTCGAGTTCACCAGGATGACACGGTAGCCTTCCTGGGAGAGCGCCTTCACTGCCTGCGTCCCGGAGTAGTCGAACTCGCAGGCCTGACCGATCACGATCGGTCCCGAGCCCAACACCAGGATCGATCGTAGCGACGTATCTTTGGGCATGCCCCTTCCCTTCACTCGGGTATCTCGGTACCCCGTTGTCCCTCGAGCCCTCTCGGAGCCCGACCCCTCGCCCGTCTTCGCCATCTCTTACCGCATGCACCTTTGCAACGGCGCGAGAACCGCGCGACGACAGGATTCTCGAATGTGCAGCCTGCGAGCAGGCTGCTAGTGGGTGCGAAGACTCTTCACGAACTCGTCGAAGAGCGACTCCGCCTCGTGCGGACCCGGTGACGCCTCCGGATGGAACTGGACGCTCATCACCCTGAGGTCCGCACATCGGATCCCTTGAACTGTGCCGTCGTTGAGATTCACATGGCTGACTTCCACCCCAGGCGGCAAAGCCGAGGCGTCGATCGCATAGTTGTGATTCTGCGACGTGATCGAAACCGAATCGCCCGAGACCCTACGGACGGGATGGTTCGCGCCGTGATGCCCGAAAGGAAGTCGCGTGATCCGGCAGCCGAGCGCCATTCCCGTGAGCTGGTGGCCGAGACAGATCGCGAGCGTCGGGAACCCTTCCAGGATCTTCCGTACGGTCGGCACCAGCTCTTCCAGGCTCTCGGGATCCCCAGGTCCGTTCGAGAGGACGACTCCGTCCGGCTTCCTGGCGACCAACTCCTCGAAGGACGTCGTGGCCGGAACCACCTCGACGCGGCAACCTCGGGTCGCGAGGGACCGGAGGATGTTCGTCTTGGTCCCGAAATCGAGGACTACGATGCGGGGCGCGCCGCCCTCCCCTTCCGCGAACACGTAGGGTTCGGGCGCCGTGACCGCTTCGACCGCCTTCACCTCCGCCATGCGAGGCAGCGTTCGTGCCCTCTCTACCGCCGCGTCAGGATCCGAGACCTCCGTCGTCATCCAGGCCCGGAGGTTTCCGTGCTCCCGGATGTGCAGGGTGAGGGCGCGGGTATCGATGTCGGTGATCCCGAACGCTCCGTTCTCCTGGAGGTACTCGGGCAGCGAGGCGACGGCCGCCGCGTGGCTCGGACGCTGGCTCACCGCGCGCGTGATGACTCCCGCCGCCCGGAACTTCCTCGACTCGGACTCCTCGGCGTGGATCCCGTAGTTCCCGATCTGGGGTGCGGTGAAGACCACGATCTGACCGTGGTACGAGGGATCGGTCAGCACTTCCTGGTAGCCGGTCATCGCTGTATTGAAGACGACTTCTCCACCACACGGTTCGAGGCCGGCAAACGCCTGGCCTCGAAACAGGGTCCCATCTTCTAGGGCGAGCAGTGCGTCCATCGACGCCTCCCTCCTTGCGTGAATGGCGGTTCGGGGGAGGCGCTGGAAGGCTTGACCCGAGGTCCGCAGTAGAACGCAGTCTCGGGAAATGGACATTACGCGAGAGGGACCGGAGGCTTCAACGAAGAGATGCTCGGAGGGAAACAAAGACGCAGAAAGGCCCGCCGGACCCCTGCTGGGAGGTGGGCGGGCCTCGTCTAGAAGGCGCTCCGTAACCGAATCGGCCGCACTAGGTCGACCCGGTCATGGTCCGGGCCGGCCGGCTAGTGCGGGAAACCCTGTCAGGCACGAGAGTTCAAGCAGCCATCCGGTCCGATCCGGAGGAGTTCCCCGTTCGAGACTGCCCAGTCTTAGAGCCGCCACCGAACCCGCCAAGTCGCGGCCCCCGCGAGCTGCCGGCACCCGCTCCATTGCCGTTATCGCCATAAACCACGGCCCGGAGAGTGGCCAGCATGGCCTGGAGATCCGCAGCATTCGAGGTGAGATCGGTGCTCGAAGACGAGGTTTCCTCCGCGCTCGCGGCGTTCGACTGGGTGACCTGCTCCATCCGGTTTACGGCCGTCCGGATCTGGTCGATCCCCTTGGCCTGCTCCTGATTCGCCCTCGCGACACCGGAGAAGAGCTCGTCGACCTTCTCGATGTCCGAGTGAATGCGGCCCAGAAGGTCGTTCATCTGACCCGCGGCGACGACGCCCTCCTTCGAGATGTCCTGGGCCTCGGAGATCATCTCCGAGGTGGACCGGGCCGCGTCGGCCGAGCGCGTGGCGAGGTTCCGAACCTCGTCCGCGACCACGGCGAATCCTCTTCCCGCATCGCCGGCTCGGGCCGCTTCGACTGCGGCGTTGAGTGCGAGCAGGTTGGTCTGGAAGGCGATCTCGTCGATCGTCTTGATGATCCGGGCCGTTTCGTCCGAAGACTGCTTGATCTTGTGCATGGTCTCGGACATGTGCGTCATCGCACCCCGACCTTCTGAGGCCGAGTTCTTCATCCCTGCGCCGACCCGATTCGCCTCGTCCGCGGCCTCGGCGTTGTGATGCATCATTGCGCCGAGCTGTTCGAGTGCGGCGGACGTCTCTTCGATGTTCGCCGCCTGACCCGTTGCCCCTTCGGCGATCGAGCGGCTGGAGCGCTCGAGATTCTTCGAGGCGAGGTCGAGATCCTCTCCACCTTCCGTCAACCCTTCGATCACCCGGGAGATCGGCCCCGTGATCGAGCGAACCAGATAGACGGCGAACCCAGCCCCGGCCCCGCAAACGATGAGAACGAGGACAATCGCGACGGAGCCAAACCGCTTCATCAAGCCGTCCGTGTGCTCCATCGCAGCGTCCAAAGCTTCCAGCTGCTCCGCGATGAAGGGATCGAGCGCCTCAGTCATGGCGGAGGCCGCTTCATCGAAGCGACCCATCATCAGGTTTCCACTGGTCGGGCCGTCGGCCACGTAGGCCGCTGCCATGTCTTTACCGACGGAATAGTAGTTCTCGAACCCTGACTCGAGACGGTCGAGACGTTCGAGCCCTTGGGAGTTTCCCTGCGCCTCATAGAGCTGCCGGAACTGCCCGACTCCGTCGAGGAACGACTGGTGGTGCTCCGCCGCCATGTCGAACCCGTCGTTCAGCCCGTCGAGCCCGCGCGTGGCGGAGATATCGGTGAGCCACTGCTGCACTTGGACCGCATCCAGCTTCATCTGACGGGCCGTCCCGGCGAAGGGGACGTACTCGTTGGAGATCTTCGCCGTGGATTGGGCGAGGTCGTGCTCGAAGAAGGCTCCCACCCCAATGATGACAAAGGTGGAGGCGAGGAGCGACGCCGTGAGCAGATACAACTTGCTGGCTAGTCCGAAGCGCATTTTATAGATCCTCCCAGTGAGGAAATCGGAGGCGGGGCGAGGGAACCTGAGCAAAACCGGTCGCCCTGAGGCGGCAGACCCTACGCGAACGAATGTTCGCTAACCATCATCGGGCGGTGCCGATGGTCGAACCGAGCCCTCGGCGCGTGTAGACTCCCGCGAATGCGGTCGGCGGCCCCGACCGGCAGGAGGCTCCCCAGACCATGTCGCACCGGCGCGCCAGTATGGCGTTCATCCTCGTCACCCTGTTCCTCGACATCCTCGGGATCGGCATCGTGATCCCGGTGCTGCCCCACCTCGTCACGGACATGCTCGGAGGCAACGAAAGCCTGGCCGCGTCGTACTACGGCGCAATCGCCGGTTCGTATGCGCTCATGCAGTTCCTCTTCGCTCCGGTGCTCGGCGCGCTCTCGGACCGATTCGGCAGACGACCCGTCCTCCTCATCTCGCTCTTCGGGTTCGGCGTGAACTACTTGCTCACAGCACTGGCGCCGAACGTCTACTGGCTGTTCGTCGCACGGATCTTCTCGGGAATCATGGGCGCGAGCTTTACGACCGTGAACGCCTACATCGCAGACATCTCGACGCCCGAGAACCGCTCCCAGAACTTCGGACTCGTCGGCGCGGCGTTCGGGCTCGGGTTCATCTTCGGACCGGCACTCGGCGGCGTCCTGGGAAACATCGGGCCGCGCGTCCCGTTCTACGTCTCTGCCTGCGTCGTGCTGCTCAACTGGCTCTACGGACTGTTCGTCCTCCCCGAGTCCCTTCCGAAAGATCGGCGGCGGAAGTTCTCCCTCCGGGAAGGCAACCCTCTTGGTGGCGTTCTTCGGCTCAAGCGCTTCCCGTCGGTTCAGGAACTCGCCATGGCGTTCGTCTTCGTCGCGCTCGCGCAACGCGGACTCGAGACGGTGTGGGTTCTCTACACGCAGCATCGATATGGTTGGAACGAACTGCAGAACGGGATGTCGCTCGCTCTCGTGGGCGTGATGGCGGCGATCGTGCAGGGAGGACTGATCCGGCGTGTCGTCCCGAAGTGGGGAGAGAAGCGGAGCGTCCGCATCGGACTCCTCGTCTCCGCGATCGCGTTCGTCTGCTACGGGCTCGCGCCGACCGGGGCCTCCGTCATTCCGATCATCGTGGTAGGCGCGATCGGCGGGATCGCCGGCCCCGCCATCCAAGGACTCGTGACGGGAGCGGTCGATCCATCACAGCAAGGAGCGGTTCAAGGCGCTCTCACTTCACTCACCAGCCTCTCTGCAATTCTGGCTCCGCTCCTCTCGACCCAGCTGTTCCGGTACTTCACGAGTGAGGCCGCCCCGATCCAGTTGCCTGGGGCACCGTTCTTCCTCGGCGCCGGGTTCATGGCTGCCGCGCTGTTCATCGCGGTTCATGCCACCCGCGACAAGGGTGCGTGAGAGCGCGGTCCCATGCCCGCCACTCCGATCCCAGGCAGTTCGCGAACGCTCCGCGTATGGCTCTTGCTCCTCGCCATACTCGCCGTTGCGGTGAGTCTTCGTGCCTACGACCTGACCGGAAAGTGCCTCTGGATCGACGAAGCCAACAGCGTTTCGATCGCGTCGGAACCGGTGCCAGAACGGCTCGCCACCCTTCGTCTCGACTCCAGCCCTCCGCTCTACTACTTCGCACTTCGAGGATGGATGGACGGGCTCGGCGGAGGCGAGGCTGCCGTACGTGCTCTGAGTGTCGTCGGTGGCGTTCTCCTGGTCGGTCTCACGTTCTGGATCGGATCGTCCCTCTTCAGTGTTCGCGTGGGAGCCATCGCGGCGTGCTACCTCGCAGTTTCCCCCGTCCAGATCTTCTACTCGCAGCAGTGCCGGATGTACTCCTGGCTCACCGCGCTCTCGATTCTCAGTGGCTTCTTCCTCTGGCGCGCGGTCCGGAGCGGACGACCGCGGTTCATCGTCGGCTATGCTCTCGCAACGCTCGCGGCTCTCTACCTCCACAACGTCGCGTTCTATCTCCTCCCGGGCCACCTCGTGATCCTCGTATGGCAACGGTTCTGGAAGCGCAACCTCCGTTGGTGGGTGGCCGCGACGATCGTGGTCCTCGCGCTCTATCTACCCTGGATGCCTACACTGCTCGAGCAAGTGCGGAACGAGACTCACTACGCCTGGTTCCAGCAGCACTGGGAGAAGATGGGACCGTTGGGCGCATTGGGAAGGTCGGTCGTCGCGTTCTCCCCGAGCTTCCCCGAACTGCCGTTCCAGTTCGCGGAGCCAGTGCCCGTGTACGTTCTTGCCGCTGTCGCGGCTTCGATCCTCGCACTCGTGGGAACGGTGGCGGGAGTCGTGAGGGCCGGCGGCGTGGTGGGAGCCGGCGGTTCCGGCGCGTCGGGCGTCGGGATGACGGAGGCGAGCATCCGGCCCAACACGATCTGGGCCGTCCTCATGTGCGTCCTACCTCTCGGCTCGGGGATCCTTGCGTCGGTTCTCTTGCAGCCGAGCTACGTCCCCGGACGGAGCGATCAGATCGCGCTTCCGGCGTTTGCACTGCTCGTCTCGCTCGGTCTTTCCGTGATCCGCCCGGCTTGGCTGCGCTGGACGAGCGTCGCAGGCGTTCTCGCCATTGCCGGACTCAGCTCGACTCACTACTACGACAACGAATCGGACCGCTCCGAACGAGAGATCGCCCAGGTGATCGATCAGAACTCTCGTGCGGGCGACATCGTGATCTGCACCTCCCTCACTCGCGCTCCCATCGAGTACTACCTGACCCAAGGGCTCCCCGATCGGAGCGACGACGACGCGCACGGACTCACGATCCTCTCGTTTCCGCGAGACACGGCTCGGCACCTCGGCAACCAGAACGACCGCGAACTCCTATCCAACCCTCCACGTCTCGCGGCCGAAGCGGACTCCGTTTGGGGCGAGGTGCAACGCATCGTCCGTGGGAGGGAAGACGTACGCGTCTTCGTGTTGGTCGACCTCACCGAAGTGAACCGGACTTTCCATGAAGCGCTCCGGTCCGGGCAGGAACGGATCGGATATCGAGAGTTGCGATCGGTCGGCGTCTTCCGGCAGTCCGGCACTGGACACCGGATCGGTGTAGACGTCGCGGTGTTCCGAAACTCCTCGTAGCATGAAACGTGACGATGGACACACTGCTTCGATCGGACGGAGTCGACGCATCTTGGGTGCACTCGGCCGCGTTCTTCTCGGTCTACTCCTCGGCTTCGTCGTCGCAGAGATCGGATCGCGGATCTACCTGGCCCTACCTGCGGACCCGGACACCGCGAACTTCGTCCCCGATCCTCTCGCGGAGTTTCGGATCCGGCCCGACCGCCCCGAGGAGGTGGAGGATCCGGAGGATCACTTCAACCAACTCGGTGTGCGCGGCCGGGAGCACGCGGTGGAGAAACCACCGCACACCTTCCGCGTTCTCGGTATCGGCGACTCGTTCGTCTTCGGTTCCGTTCCGATGCGCGACAACTTCCTCCGCGTGCTCGAACGGGAGTCGAACACCGATGGGTTCGCGTCCGGCGACACACTCGAGGTCATTCCTCTGGGCGTGCCCGGCTACAACCCACCACACTACCTTGGCATCCTGAAGTCCGTCGGTCTCTCGCTCGACCCAGATCTAGTGCTCGTCTTCTTCTTCGTCGGGAACGACGTCACCGGACTTCCCGTGCACGGTCGCGTCTACCGCGGAGAGCTCTACTACGTCGGCTCCTCGTCACGTTGGCTGAGCCTCGCCCGACGGTCCCGATTCCTCATGCTCGCAGAGACGGCACTCCTTCGCACCTTGAAGAAGATGCACGACACGGGGGAGGAGGTGTCGTCGGGAGCGGAGACCTCTGCGGCGGAAACCTCCCCGGGAGTTGAAGCCTCGGTCGGAACAGAAGCCGCCCGGGGAACATCCTCGACACTCACGCCCGAGGACTCCGCCCTGGGATCGGTTGCGGCATCCCCGGAACCATCCTGGCCCTACCTCGTCTTCCAGCGGAAGCGTCTCCCGATCTACGCCGACCCGCCGCAGAAGGACGTCCTCGCGCTCTGGGAGGAAGCCGAGCAGTATCTCCTCGAAATCGACCGCGTGTGTCGCGACCACGATGTCCCGTGGGTGCTGGTCGCGATTCCTTCGGAGATCCAACTGGATGTGGGAGTTCGCAAGGCGACGCTCGCGGCCCTCGGAAGGAGCAAAGACGACTACGACTTCGGCGCTCCGCAAGCGAGGCTCTCGGAGTTCTGCGTACGGTCCGGCATCGAGTACGTCGATCTCCTCCCTGCGCTGCGCGACGCTGCGCCGGAGTACGGGCCGCTCTACATCCCGAACAACACGCATTGGAACGTTGAAGGGAACGACGTCGTCGGTCGTCGTCTCGTCGCGGTGGTCGAGCGACATCGAAGGAACTGACCTGGCACCGAAGGGACGGCGACGTCAGTCGTTCTTCCGTCCGCCCGCGGGTTCGAGTTCTCCGAGTACGCGTAGATTGCGACGCAGTCTCCGCCCGAGTAGTGCCACCATTCCGAGCGAACCGGCGATCCCAACGATGTCGAACGGCGTCATGACGAGCGGGCGACCCGTAATCGACGGTACCGAGAACTCGTTCGGCCCGATGAGAAGCGCTGCGGTGTTGAGGAGGATGAGAAGGATCCTCGCCTCGGTCGGGCCGACGACTCCGTAGTCGAACCGGAACGTCGCCTGCGTGATCGTCTCCAGGTAGATGTTGATCGAGAGAATGAGATACCCGACCACGATAGCAAGACCGACCGCGAGCAACATGTAGGGAGAGAACCCTAGCCCGAGACCGATCATCGCCGTCGCGACTCCGTCCGCGAGATGATCGACATAGAAGCCATACTTCGGACGTTCGATCTTCCGCACTCGCGCCAATGTCCCGTCGAGGCTGTCCCCAAACCAATGGACGACGAGGCCGGCGCTCGCGAGCCACAGATACCCTTCCGCGTGATTCGCCAGCGTATAGCCCGCCGCGGTGAGTGCAGCGCCGAAGAGAGCGAGCAGGGTGAGGTGATCGGGAGTGATGGATTGGGGGAGCCGAGCAGCGACCCAGCGGAGAACTCTCTTCTCCGGCTCGGCGAGGAGGGCTTTGTTCTTCCGCTCCGCCTTCTCGGTCGTCGCCTTCTCGGTCGTCGCCTTCCGGGGAGACGCTGCGGGCGGTGCCTTCCGGGTCGTCGGCGTTTCGGCCATGACGCGTATACACACGCTGGCCACGGGAGTTCGGAGGAATCGGGAGACGATCCCACTTCGTCGCCAGGAGGACGGCCATCGGCTCGATCTAGCACTCGAGTGGCGACACGACGAGGTAGGGCCGGCGCACCGTCCGGTAGACACGCAAACCTCATATGACGAAGGCCCCGGCGCAGTAGCGCCAGGGCCCCGTTCTACCCCCGCTCCACTCTTCGGTCCGTTCAACGCTTCTGGAAGAACGTCTCCAGAACGTCGGTGAGGTTCGGACGGCCGATCTCGACGAGCGAGTACTCGACGCGAACGGACGGCTTCTGGATCTTCACGAGACGTCCCAAGTCGATCGGTGTTGCCACGACGACCGCATCGCAGTCCGTCCCGTTGATCGTTGCCTCGAGATCCTTCACCTGCTGCGCGCCGTAGCCCATGGCAGGAAGGAGCGAACCGATGCCTGGGTAGGTCGCGAACGTGTCCTTGAGCTCGCCGACCAGGTACGGACGAGGATCGACCAGCTCGGCTGCACCGTGCTTCTGCGCCGCGACGATTCCTGCGCCGTACTTCATCCCACCGTGGGTGAGCGTAGGCCCGTCTTCGACGACCAGGACGCGCTTTCCACGGATCACACTCGGATCGGAAACGGTGACCGGGCTCGCGCCCTCGACGATGATCGCATCGGGACGATAGCGACGAACGTTTGCCCGGACGGTTTCGATCCCGTCGGGCGGCGCCGTCTCCATCTTGTTGATCACGGCGACGTCGGCGAGGTGGAGGTTCACTTCACCGGGGTAGTACGAGAGTTCGTGCCCCGGACGATGCGGGTCGAACACGGTGATGGTGAGGTCCGCCTGATAGAACGAGAAGTCGTTGTTGCCACCGTCCCAGAGGATGACGTCCGCTTCCTTCTCCGCTTCGCGCACGATCGCTTCGTAGTCGACGCCGGCGTAGATCACGTTCCCGGCCACGACGTGCGGTTCGTACTCCTCCCGCTCCTCGATCGTGCACTCGTGCGTATCCATGTCTTCGAGAGTGGCGAACCGCTGTACGCCCTGCCGACGCAAGTCGCCGTACGGCATCGGGTGACGGATCGAGACGACCTTCTTGCCCATGGCCTGGAGGATCTCCGCGACCCGGCGCGTCGTCTGACTCTTGCCACAACCGGTGCGGGTCGCAACGACCGCAATCACCGGCTTCGTGCTCTTCACGCAGGTCGAACGCGTTCCAAGCACGCGGAAGTCCGCGCCCCACGCGTTGGCCTGGGAGGCGATGTGCATGACGGACTCGTGCGGGACGTCGCTGTAGGAGAAGACGATCTCGTCGATCTGCTCCTCGCGGACGAGCTCTTCGAGCTGAGACTGGGGCACGATCGGAATGCCCTCGGGATAGAGCGGCCCGGCCAGCTCGACCGGGTAGCGACGGTCCTCGATCCCCGGGATCTGGGCCGCGGTGAACGCGACCACGCGGACGCTGTCGTCATTGCGGAACGTCGTGTTGAAGTTGTGGAAGTCTCTCCCGCCCGCACCGACGATGACGATCTTGCGTCGCATTCCTACCTCCCGATCATTGAGTATCGATGATGAGTGGAGACGGATCCCCAGGCGACCGCGCCTTCGGGACCGCGTTTCCAGAGGCCGCTCGGGAGAGCTCGTCCCCGTGGCCTTTGGCACTCTGGCGCCCCGCCGCTCATG
The DNA here is from genome assembly GCA_020633975.1 of Candidatus Eiseniibacteriota bacterium. GTDB lineage: Bacteria > Eisenbacteria > RBG-16-71-46 > CAIMUX01 > CAIMUX01 > JACKCR01. The sequence continues at coordinate 196,265 of JACKCR010000008.1, forward strand.
GCAGGGCCGCCGGTTCGTAGGACTCCTGGCCACCCAGCCGGCCGATCGAGGCGCGATCTAGCCGCCGACCGCTGGGTGTGGACACCAAGGCGTCCCGTTGACCCTCTCCGCCGCTGGGCCGACCGTTCCCAACCACCCCACGTGTCGGGCCGCTCGAGCCCGGACATCTGACGTCACATCCCCATCCAACAACGCAGGTCGGCCCGCGCGGAGAGTTCCAACAGATGCCGATTGTTGAGGCCCTAGCCGGTTGGAGCTATACGGACTTCCCCGCACGACGCAGTGCGGCTATTCTCTTGCTCTTGTGCAGTCTTCCAGGAACCAGACGTCGCCCCACTCCCCCGACAGTGCGCGTCTGGACGCGACGGGCTGAAGGGCCCGCCCAGAGGAGCCGAATCCATGTCCCAATCCGGCTACTACCGATACCCCACCATCCACGGCGATCAGATCGCGTTCGTCTGCGAAGACGACCTCTGGATCGTCTCCGACCAAGGCGGCGCCGCACGTCGACTGACGGCGAGCCCCGGGATGGTGTCGTTCCCGAAGTTCTCACCCGACGGTGCGTCGATCGCGTTCACCGGCCGTGACGACGGCCCGAACGAGACGTACGTCATCCCTGCCGAGGGTGGCACGCCGACACGCCTCAGCTGGTTCGGCTCGATGGCGATGGTCGCGGGTTGGTCCCAGGACGGAAACTCCGTCGTCATCGCAACGGACTGGCGGCAGCCGTTCGCCAAGACGCTCCACCTCGTGTCGGTTCCGCTCTCGGGCGGACACGAGCCGAGCCCGATCCCCGTCGGCCCGGCCCGGGCCTTCTCCTGGGCACCGAACGGCGCAATGGTCGTCGGCCGTAACTCGGGAGACCCGGCGCGCTGGAAGCGCTACAAGGGCGGCACGGCCGGAGTTCTCTGGATCGATCGCAACGGCGACGGCAAGTTCGAGCCGCTGATCAAGCTCGAGGGCAACCTGGCCAACCCGATGTGGATCGGCGACCGGATCTTCTTCCTCGCCGATCACGAAGGCTTTGGCAACCTCTACTCCTGCACGCCGACGGGACGAGGTCTCAAGCGCCACACCCACCACGAGGACTTCTACGCGCGTTTCCCCTCCACAGACGGGAACCGGATCGTCTACCACGCGGGCGCAGACCTCTACGTCTTCGACCCCGCGACGGACGAAACGCAGAAGCTCGACATCACGGTCCCGAGCTCGCGCAGCCTCACCCGCCGGAAGTTCGCGAACGGTTCGCGCAACTTCGAGTCGTTCGAACTCCATCCGAAGGGCCACTCGCTTGCGATCGTGAGCCGCGGTGGACTCTTCACGATGGGACTCTGGGAAGGTGCGGTCACGCGCAAGGGCAAGGTCTCCGAAGTCCGCTATCGTCTCGGCGCCTGGCTGCCCGACGGCGAGAAGATGGTCGCGATCCACGACGCGGGTGGTGAGGAGAGCCTCGTCGTCTTCGACCCGAAGAGCGACGGCGAACCGAGAGTGATCCGCGGAGACTTCGGTCGTGCAACAGAGCTCCTGGTCCAGCCGCTCCTCGCCGACTCGAACGGCGACGAGAACGGGAAGGACGCGAAGAGCAAGCCCGCGAAGAAGACGGCCAAGAAGGCGACGAAGCCGACGGGGCCCGTCCACGTGGTGCTCGCGAACCAGAGGCATGAGGTCATTCTCGTCAACCTCTCGACCGGACGTTCCAAGGTCATCGCACACACCCGCCATGGCCAAGGCGTGAACGGAGTCGCCTGGTCTCCGGACGGCAAGTGGATCGCGTACGGAATGCCGAGCGGGCCCCGGTCGAGCAGCATCTACCTCTACCAGCTCGCCACGGGCAAGACGACGCAAGTCACAGGCACGGACTTCATCGACGGCGCCCCGAGCTTCGACCCCGGTGGACGCTATCTCTACTTCATCTCGCACCGCGTCTTCGATCCGATCTACGACGCGCACTACTTCGACCTCGGCTTCCCGAAGGGTTCGCGTCCCTACCTCGTCCCGCTCGCGAACGACACCACGTCTCCATTCTCCGCAGCGAACCGTGCGCTCCGGGCGCCGTCTGCGGAGTGGAACGGAAGTGATCGCCGGAGCCGGATGGCGAGGCGCGCGCAGGAAGTGAAGATCGACCTCGAGGGAATTGGCGACCGAGTCCTCTCCTTCCCCGTTCCCGAGAGCCGCTACACGAAGGTCCTCGGCGCGCCCGGCCGCGTCTTCTTTTCGAGCCTCGCCCCCGAAGGCAGTCTCGGGAGTGACTGGGAAGACGATGGCAGCGGAAGCAAGGGACTCCTCGAGGTCTGGGACTTCGAGTCGAACAAGTGCGAGAAGGTCCACGCGGGCATGTCGGACTTCGCGCTCTCGATGGATCGTCAGACCATGGGAATCCGCGTCGGAAAGAGGCTCCGCGCCGTGTCCGCAGTGAGCAAGGAGCCGAGCCTTCGCAACGGCGACTCGGCTCCGAGCCGCGAAACCGGCTGGGTGGACCTCGACCGGATCCGCGTCGCGGTCGAGCCACGGCTCGAGTGGGGACAGATGTTCGACGAAGCCTGGCGGCTCCAGCGCGATCAGTTCTGGACCGAGACGATGTCGGGTCACGACTGGAACCAGATCCACGCGACCTACCGTCCGCTCGTCGAGCGCGTGAGCACGCGTGCCGAGTTCTCGGACCTCATCTGGGAACTCCAGGGCGAACTCGGCACGTCGCACTGCTACGAGATGGGCGGCGACTACCAGCCGCAGCCGAGCTTCTTCCAGGGATTCCTCGGCGCCGATCTCGAATACGACCGACGGAGCAAGAGCTGGAAGGTCCGCCGGATCCCGACCGGCGACTCCTGGGATCCGTCCCAGTCGTCTCCGATCGCCGCGCCCGGCATCCATCTCCAGGAAGGCGACGAGATCCTCGCCATCGGTGGCGAGGCGATCGACGCGGAAGCCACACCGTACGAACGACTCCTCCACCAGGCCGGCCAGGCGATCGAACTGACCGTCCGGCGGCGCGGTGACAAGAAGCCGGTGAGCGTCACGGTGCAAACTCTCCGCAGCGAGTCGATGCTCCGCTACCGGGACTGGGTCGAGTCGAACCGTCGCTACGTGCACGAAGCGAGCAAGGGAAAGATCGGCTACGTCCACGTCCCGAACATGGGCCCGTGGGGATACTCCGAGTTCCATCGCTACTTCAAGACCGAAGTGGAGAACGACGGACTCCTGATCGACGTCCGCTTCAACGGCGGCGGTCACGTCTCCCAGATCCTCCTCGAGAAGCTCCTACGCAAGCGGATCGGCTACGACGTCAACCGCTGGGGCGAGCCCGAGTCCTATCCGTCCGACGCACCACGCGGACCGATCGTCGCCCTGACGAACGAGTTCGCGGGCTCCGACGGCGACATGTTCAGCCACGCCTTCAAGCTCAACGGCATCGGACCGCTGATCGGAAAGCGCACCTGGGGCGGCGTCGTCGGAATCTGGCCACGCCACTTCCTCGTCGACGGAACCGTCACCACCCAGCCCGAGTTCGCGTTCTGGTTCCAGGACGTGGAGTGGGGCATCGAGAACTACGGCACCGACCCCGACATCGAAGTCGAGATCCGTCCGCAGGACTACGCCGCGGGAGAGGACCCGCAGCTCGACCGCGCGATCACGGAACTCACGAAGATGATCCGAAAGTCACCACCCAAGATGCCGGCGTTCAAGAACCGTCCGAAGCTCAAGCCAAAGAAGCTTCCGAAGAGCTGATCCGGCGGGAGATCGGGCGACAGCCCCTCCGGCGTCGGGAACGGCGACGTCAGGATCGGACGACGTCAGGATCGGACGACGTCAGGATCCGGTGTTGGGATCGGACTTCGGTTCGCTCGACCAGCTACACCGACGGCGACTCGCAGAGATGCGTGTCGCCGTTGTCTTTTTTGTGATGTCCCGGTTCGCTCCATGTCGTTCGGAGGCGTAACGGACCTCGACGCAGCTCACGCATCCACAGTTCGGTCCGTTTCGGGAATCCCGTGTTGGGGTTGTGCTCTGTGCCCCGTAGACTCGCGCGCGTTGTCTTGGATCCAGCGTGGAGAGGATCGTCATGACCGGTGCGAAGCAGAAGAACCCGAGCGGCCAGAAGAGCAAGGGGAGTCAGAAGGGCCACGGCAGCCACACCCCTAACGCCCCTACCGCAGGACACCGAACCTCTCGCGCAGTGCGCATTCTTCTGTGGGTGTTGGCCGTCGTCTTCATGCTCGGCTCCGCAACTTATCAGCGGATGACCGGACCGACGCGGCCGGTCCGCGGGTCGGTAGTGGTGTCCGGCGAATCGATCTCCTACAAGCTCCTCCGCTCGGACTGGTCCTACCGGACGAACGAAGCGACCCACCTCTACTTCCGCGACCCATTCCGCGGAAAGGGACGCGCGGACCTGGCCGGAGAGATCCACTACCGCAGGTTCCGCTCGGACGAACCGTTCACCAGCGTGCCGCTCGTGAACGAGGAGTTGTTGGGTGAGCGGGCCGGGAGCGAGCGCCAAGTCAACGAGCGGGCCGGGGTCGAAGCGGCAGTGAGCAACTCGACAGGGCGGGCCACCGACGAAGACGAGCCGCGGATCGTCGCGACGCTGCCACCGCAGCCGTCAGCCGGAAAGCTCGAGTACTTCGTCACCCTCACCCACGAGAACGAAGAGCACCGGCTGCCCGAGTCGGGCGAAGTCGTCGTCATCCGCTACAAGGACCACGTCCCCCTCTGGATCCTCATCCCCCATGTAGCGATGATGTTCTTCGCCGTCCTCTTCGGCATGCGCGCCGGACTCGGCGCCCTCTTCGGCCCCACCGGGATGAAACGGCAAGCATGGGTCGCCCTGGTCGGAATGACGATCGGCGGAATGATCTTGGGACCGATCGTGCAGAAGCACGCCTTCGGCGCGTACTGGACCGGATTCCCGTTCGGCGGTGACTGGACCGACAACAAGACGCTCGTCATGTGGCTGGTCTGGGTGGTCGCCGCAATCGCGATCGGCAGAGGACCTCGTCCCGAACGCGCCATCGCACGGGTCGCCGTCGCGATCGCCGCGCTGGTCATGACCAGCGTCTACCTCATCCCGCACTCGACGCGCGGAAGCGAGCTCGACTACTCGAAGATCGAGCAGGGCGTTCGGCCGGAGGATGCGATCCAGACGGGCCGGTAGCGGGGGCGTTCGCGGAGACGCTGCACCGAAATCACCTCGGAGACGTGCGCACCGACCTCGCCTCGGAGACGTGCGCAACGACCCGCGGAGACGTGCGCAACGACCTCACCGCGGTGTGGCTGCGTTCGGCTTCCATCGCTAGCCCGACTGATCTCTTCGCCCGAAACTGAGCGACCAAGAGAGTCTCAGCGCCGAGACTCCGCGCAACGCGGAGTCGTCGGATACCAGAGCCACTCTTAGTGCTGAGGCTCCGCGCGACCGCTCACCGCGGGAGTCGGTCCCCGCACTGAGACTGTACTCTACTGCGTACTGCCGGAGCCGGGCCCGCTCTGGGACTTCAAGAGGACGGAGAGTTCGAGGCGTCCCCACACCGAAGAAGCTACGCACAACCCGACTCGCAGGCCGACGGAGACGCGACGCTCGATGCGGTACAACATTCGAAGTCCGGTCTTTGCTAGGCCAGAACGAGGGCGAGCATCGAACGGATACGGGTCGGACAAGAACCAGTCCGGTACACGAGACAGAAACCTCACCCGTGTACAATATACTTCTTGACACCTTTGGATCCCCGCCACTGCGAGTCCGGACGCACCAACCGTCAGCACTCTCTATGAAGGCCCCTGTCGCTCTCTGCCGAACGAACGACGGCCTACGACACTTCAAAGCTCAAACCGTCACAGACAGCGCCTCTCGCGCGGACCCGGAGGCCCTCGTTTCGCCATGGTAGATTGGGACTGTCAATGGTGACGCCCCGGGGGGAACTGGGGAAAGCAACATGCTCACCACGCAGTCCGAAGGGAATCAGACTCCAACTACGCATGCCAGTTCGATCCGAGTCAGCGGGTCGCTCCTCGGCGGAATGGTCGACACCTCCGCCCCATCGCGGGACGGTCTCTGCGCAAGAGTATCCGAGCTCTCCGACGACGAGCTGATCGTCCAGGCGGATGACGTCGCACGAGCCGAGCACGACACCAGCCTCTCGCTGATCGATCTGCTCCTCGAGATGGATCGCCGTTCGATCTATCTGTCACTGGGCTACTCGTCGCTGTTCGACTTCTGCGCGCGGCGTTGGCTCTTCTCACGGGCCAAGGCAGGTCGGTACATCGCAGTCGCGCGGGGAACGCTGAAGTTTCCCGAGCTGAGGTCGGTTCTGAACGAGCGTCGACTCACGATCGGGAACGCGGCCCAGATCGTCGGTATCCTCAGCTGCGAGAACGCGTCGGCAATCCTGGGACGAGTGTCCGGCTGTACTTATCGGGAGATCGAAGAGATAGCAGCCGAGTACCGCGACGCGAAGAGTGTCCGCGAGGTTCTGCGGCCGATCGGGGTTGGCGGGGGAAAGAAGACGAGACCCAGCGAACAGGCCGTGCTCGGCACGTTGTCGGGCAAGTTGTCGAAAGTGTTGGAGGCGTCGGACACGCTGGGAGGGTCGGGCGCGGCCGGGACGCTTTGCACGCCGACCGAGTCGTGCATCAATGGAACTGGAGCACTGACCGTATCGGGCATGTCGTCGGAAGGGTCGGGTGAGTCTCCTGACTTGTCGGGCAATCGCAACCAATCACCCGGTGCAGTCGAGTGCGGCGGGTCCGACACGGAGCGCGTTGCGGGATCCTTGCGCGCGACGTGCAGCAGTTCGAGCGAGCTGAGAGGCGGTCTCGCTAGTGGAACGCCTTCGGTCCAGCTCGGCGCCGACACGAATCCGACGCGTGCGGCGCAGAACGGCCGCGCCGAATCGACCGGCCGCCGGGCGGCGGACTGCTGCGGTGCGACGGACGCTTCCGCTTCGTCCTCCGACTCCCAGCCTGAGACTCGGTACGAGGTCCGCTTCTCGCTCGGCCGATCCGCAGTACAGAAGCTGCGTCGGGTACAGGCCATCCGCTCCAACAACACGACTCTGGAAGAGCTAATGGAACTGTTGCTCGACGACTATCTCGAGCGACACGATCCAAAGCGACGCTCGGAGCGCAGGGATCAGCGAAAGGTGCAGCGCCAGCAGAAGCAGGAGCAGACGGGGTCGGACGATTGCGGAGTGGTGGTACCCGAGAGGGCCGAAGCTGACGGTCCGGAACGAAGCGAGAATGCCGAAGCCGACAGTCCGGAACGTCGCGAGGGCTCCGAAGCCGACGATCCGAGACCAAGTGAGGGCTCCCAGGACCACCGAGTACGAAGCCGCCCGTCGCAGGACCATCACTCGCGACGCCGCCGATCGCGGCCCCAGGGACCGCAAGGCCGCGGCTCGCAAAGCCGTCGCTCACGCCACGTCCCGGCCAACGTGCGTGACCTCGTGTTCGAGCGCGACGGCGGCCGGTGTGCATTCGTCGGTCCCGAGGGCCGACGGTGCGACTCGACTCGACACCTACAGGTCGATCACGTCATTCCGTTCTGTCGTGGCGGAACCCACGAACCCGACAACCTGAGGCTTCTGTGCGGACGCCACAACCGCTCGGAAGCGAAGAGACTGCTCGGGGAAGTCGGTGGTCCTCGGCAGCGGAGTCTCGGCGCTGAGACTCCGTCGCCAGAACTCTTCGCGGACCCTTGAGTCTGGGGGTTGAGCCCTGGGCCTCGGGCCTTCGGTTCTGAGCCTTCGGTCTGGGCTCTGACGGCCTGCCACATGGGCCATGGGCAAGCCGGGCCGCCTATGCCGCTACGGCTCGGGCCGATCTGCGCCTGGACTCGTGCCGGACTGGCCCCGCCCCCCCCCGACATGTCAGAGGTCGTCGAGAAACACCCGCGCAATCTACGCTCGGGTGGGCACGAAGGTCCGGCCCGTTGATCTGGTGAGAGCAGGTAAGCAGGCAATGGGTCTTGGTGTCGCGCGTCTGGCCGTGCTTGCGAACCTCGAACCTGGAGGGCGGCGGGCCGTCGGGAAGCACTCGGATCATCTCGGACGGACGGCAGCGGGCCCGGGAAGGCAGTCGCAGCATTAGTCCCGGAACCACCTCTACTCGCCATCCCGCCATCCACCCACCCGCATCATCCCCCGATGCGCCCGCGGCCCAACCGCGACGAATCCCAGCCCAACGACCACTCCCACCACTGAGTCGATCGCGTAATGAAAGCCGCCGTACATCGTCCCGAGCACGATGCCCGCTGCGACGATCGTGATGGCGACCGCGAACGGTGTCTCCGTGAAACGCCACGCGGATCCGGCGACTGCAGTTGCAACCGCACAATGCGATGAAGGAAACGCTGTACCGATCGCTGCGCCGTGCTCCAAGGTCCGGTGGACGAGACCGATGAAGAGCGATCCGGGGGCGTCGACGTGTGGGAACGTGTACCAGGGGCCGAGCACGGGGAACACGATGAAGAACGCGAAGCACGAGTAGAACGTCAGCCCGACGGTCGTGGCGGTCATCCGGAACTGTTCGTGGCGCCCGCGGAAGACGAGGTAGAAGCCGAGGATCGGCATGAGCCAGAGATAGGTGTAGTAGCAGAAGTGGAGGAACTCGCTGAGCGCGGCGTAGGGCAAGTGCGCCGCGAACTCTGCGTGCGGATGTCCGCCGAAGAGCGCACGCTCCCATCCGAGGACGATGTCGTCGAAGTAGCGGGACGTGAACGACCGGTTGACGATGCCGGCCGCGGTGTACGCGCCGGGGAGTGCCCAGAGTACGTAGCTGTCTCGGAGGAAGCGCAGCACGCGTGGTCCGCGAGGTGGGACGAAGCGGGCAAAGTACGTGAGGAGCAGGAACGCGGAGCATCCGGCGAGCCAAGCGGGGCCATTCGGCACGCGGTGGACTCCGATGAGAAGGGAGATGAGAAGGCAGAGGACGCAGAAGGCCGCGAAGGACATGCCGATCAGGTCGATCGGCTGGTAGCCGTAGCTCGGAAGACGTCTCACAACCACCCGTTCTCTCGATACCACGTCAGCGTCGTCTCGAGTCCGAGGTCGATCGGTATCTTGGCCTGGAACTCGAGATCGCGACGCGCTTTGTCCGGAGAGCAGACCCAATGCGGCTGCTGCATCTCGCGGACTTTCCACCTCGTCAGCATCGGCGCGCGACCGGTCACGCGGCCCGCACTCTCTGCCGCCCACGCGATCGTGTTCGACATCGCGGCGGGGACGCGGATCTCCCGGAGGTTCGCATCCATCAGCTCCCCCGCCAGTCTACCGACTTCTTCCCAGGTGTGCGCTTCGCCGTCGCTCAGGTAGTAGACACCGTCCACCGCGTGCTCTGCCGCCGCAACGGCCGCGTCGACGAGGTCGAGGACGTAGATCATGGCGATCCTCGCGCCTTCCGGACCTCCCAAGGGAAGGAGACCCATCTTCACGAGCTTGAAGAACTGGAGGGACGCTTCGTCCCTAGGGCCATAGACCACGGAAGGCCGAAGGGCGACGGCCCGAAAGCGTTCCGTATTCTTCGCCGTCTCGAACAACGCGCGTTCGCCCGCCAGCTTGCTCCGACCGTAGGGAGTGATCGGAAGGTCCGGATCGGTCTCGATCCTCACCGGCTGCGTGTGACTCGCGGTCGCGATCCCCGGCCCTCCCGCCGCAAGCGAACTGCAGTAGACGACGAACCCGCCGGACTCTCCATGCTCCGCCATCGCCTCGGCCAGGTTCTTCGTACCCTCTTCGTTCGCCGCAAGGAACTCCGCTTCGTTCCGCGCCGTGGTGAGCGCACCGAAGTGGAACGCGTTCTGCACCCCGTGACACGCACCGGCGATCGACGCTTTGTCACGCACGTCGCCGTAGGTCAGTTCGACAGGCAGACCCCGTACCCAGCGCAGCTTGGACGTCTTGCGAAGGAGAAGACGCACGCGGTACCCGCGGTCGACCAACCGCTCGACCAAATGCGAACCGACGAACCCACTCGCTCCGGTGACGAGACAGAGGCCTTCAGGCGTCACTCCGTCCCCCGGCTGGTCCGCGCATCACTCGAGCTCGCGCCTTCGTTCGCACGTATGCCGTCGGTTGCCGCCGCACCGCGGCCATTCTCCGCACCTTCACCGGCGTGCGTACCGTCGTCGGTCGCCGCCGCATCAAGGCCCGCATCCGCACCGCCGCTAGCCGCACCGCGGCCATTCTCCGCACCGGCGCCCGCTCCCAACGGCTGTTCATAGATCCGGTACGTCTTGTAGACGCTCGCACCGATCTGCTCCAGCGCCCGCCGCATGGGCATGTTGTCCTCCAGGATCCAGGAGAACTCGCCCGCGCGGTAGCCCTTGGCCGTCCCGCGTCGGTAGAGGTGGCTGTAGAGGAGCACATCCGCGCCGAGCTTGCGGTACTCCGCGAGCACGCCGAGTGTGAGCACCCGTATCCGCCGGATCTTCCGCACCTTCATCTCGAGCAGCATCTTGACCAGCCCGAACGGCCAGAGCTTGCCGTTCGCGCGACGGAGAGCCTGATTGAGGTCGGGAAGGGCGAGGGCAAAGCCGATCGTCTTCCCGTCCTTCTCCGCAAACGCGACGAGGTCGGGGTCGACCACCGGCTTCAGCTCTTTCGCCATGTGGTCGATCTCCGCGTTCGTCATCGGGACGAAGCCCCAGTTTCGCTCCCACGCGGAGTTGTAGATGTCGCGAATCAGCTCAACCTCTTGGTCGAATCGCTTCTTGTCGAGCGGCCGCACGGTGATCTGGGCGCGATCCTCAACACGCTGGAGTAGCTTGAGCAGGCGCTCGGGGATCGTCTCGTCCGTCATGTAGTAGGCGACGAGGTCCTTCGCCGGAGTGAGACCGTGTCGCTCGAGCAGACGGATGTAGTACTCGGGGTTGTAGGTCATCATGACCATCGGCCCAGAATCGAAGCCGTCGACGAGGAGACCGAACTCCTCGTTGCTCGAGAAGCTCGCCGGGCCGCGCATCCGTTCCATTTCTCGCGCAGACAGCCAGTCGGCTGCAGCCTGAAGAAGCAGCGCGGCCACGGACTCGTCGTCGATCGTCTCGAAGAAGCCGAAGAATCCGGTCTTCTCCTCGTGGAACTCGTTGTGCGCGTGGTTCACGATCGCGGCGATCCGGCCGACCACTTCCCCCTCGTGTCCGCCGCGCGCACCACGCCGTCGCGCCAGGAAGTACTCGACTTCGGCGTGCTGGTGGAACGGATGATGTTTCCGGTCCAGCAGCTTCTTCACGTCGGAGATGAGCGGAGGCACCCAGTGCGGGTCGTTCCGATAGAGAGTCCAGGGAAAGCGAATGAATGCATCGAGATCGCGCTCTTCCCTGACCACGCTGATCTGGATGTCGGGAAACGGCATTGGCCCTCTATATAGATCGCCCTGCGCAGAACGTCCGCCCTACCCGCGCGCAACTGCCCGCGGGGAGAGGAACCCTACCACACACCGCTAGATCAACCCGACGAGCTTCCCTGCCTTCTGGAACTTCTCGAGTGCTTCGTCGATCAGCTCGTCCGTGTGAGAAGCCATGAGGCTCGTCCGGATCCGACAGGTTCCCTCGGGAACCGCCGGCGGAATGACCGGATTGGTGAAGACTCCGAAGTCGAGGAGCGCGCGCCAGAATCGGAACGTGTCTTCGAGTTGGCCCACGATCACGGGGATGATCGGAGTCGTCGTAGTGCCGAGATCGAAGCCTAGACTGGCGAGACCCTGGTGCAGACGGTCCTTGTTTCTCCAGAGACGCGCACGCAACTCCGGCTCCGTCCGGATGATCCGGAGGCACTCGCGAACGGTTGCCACGGAGTAGGGAGCCATCGACGCAGAGAAGATGAGCGAACGCGCGTGGTGCTGGATGTAGTCGATGACCGGTTCATCCCCCGCCACGAATCCGCCGATCGAGGCGAACGACTTGCTGAACGTTCCGACGATGACGTCGGTCTCGTTCGTGAGATGGAAGTACTCGTGGACGCCCGCGCCCGTGTCCCCCATCACTCCCACGGAGTGCGCTTCGTCGACCATGAGCCGCGCATTGTGCTTCCGGCACACCGGCACGATGGCCGGAAGGTCCGCCACGTCGCCTTCCATACTGAAGATGCCGTCCACGATGACGAGCTTTCCGCCATCCGGGCACTCGTGCCCCGCCTTCTCCAGCACCTGGTCGAGATGATCGACGTCGGCGTGGTTGAAGCGGAAGCGCGTGGCCGTGGAGAGGCGCGCACCATCGATGATGCTCGCATGGTCGAGCTTGTCCGTGATGATCGCGTCGTTTCGCTGTGCGAGCGTGGCGATCGCACCCAAGTTCGTCTGGAATCCGGTGGAGAAGACCAGCGCGGCTTCCTTGCCGAGGAAGTCCGCGAGCTCCGCCTCGAGTCCGAGATGAAGGTCCAGCGTTCCATTGAGGAAACGACTGCCCGTACACCCCGTGCCGTACTTTGCGGCCGCGTCGGCGGCGGCTGCCATGACGCGCGGGTCGTGTGTGAGTCCGAGATAGTTGTTCGACCCGAGCATGATCTTGCGGTGGCCATCGATGACCACCTCGCTCCCTTCCGATCCGGAGATCGGAATGAAGTAGGGATAGAGCCCCGCCGCCTTCGCTTCGCGGGCTCTCGTGAATCCGCGGCATTTGTCGAAGAGGTCAGGGGCCTTCGCCTGGGTCGGCAACTCGGTGCGGCGCGAAGAGTTCATCGGAAGCCTCTACTGCGGTAAAGCCTTGAGTTGATTGATGCTAGGAACGTCTTCGGGCCATGTCAAGTACGCGCATTCCACCGAAGGGCCCGATCGTTCGTTCGTGATGTGCCTCACCCAATCCGTGCTGGCTTGCCGTTCTCGGTTGTCGGATACTGAACGGCGATCGAGCGTTACGTCTATAGAACATGGAAGGTGCGCCAGCCCCAGCTCGAATCGCCGCTCACGGAACACCCTCGCGGCCCTGGCACGTGCGCACGAGCGACCCCCCATCCGGAGCCTGACCTGGGCACCTGGCCGGTCGCTCAGGAAGGAAGAGAATGTCGTTCCAAGACCTCGGGCTCCGGCCCGAGATCGCGCGTGCTCTCGAAGAGATCGAGTACCGCGAACCTACGCCTATCCAATCGAAGGCGATCCCACTACTCCTCGAAGGCAACGATGTCATGGCCTGTGCCCAAACCGGCACAGGCAAGACGGCCGCCTTTGCCTTGCCGATCCTCCATCGCCTCTTGGAAGGCGAGAAGAATCACCTCCGCGCACTGATCCTCGTCCCGACCCGCGAGCTCGCAATCCAGGTGGCGAAGAACATCAACGCCTACGCCGCCCACGCCGGGATCACCACGACCTGCGCCTACGGCGGAGTCCCGATCGAGCCACAAGAAATGATGCTCCGTCACGGGGTCGACATCCTGGTCGCCACGCCCGGCCGGCTCATCGACCACATGTGGCGCGGCAACATCGACTACCGCCACACGGAAGTCCTCGTCCTCGATGAAGCCGACCGGATGCTCGACATGGGTTTCATCAAGGACGTGCTCGAGATCGTCCGAGAGATCCCGACCGATCGGCAGTCGATGCTCTTCTCCGCCACCCTCGGCCCCGACATCACGCGGCTCTCGAAGCAGCTGCTGAAGGAGCCGGTGCGAATCGAAGTCGCTCCCCCGGCATCGACGGTGGACAAGGTCGAACAGTTCATCATCCGAGTGAACCGGGACGAAAAGGCAGGCGTCCTCGAAGACCTCATCCGCCAACATGATATGCGTCGCTCGATCGTCTTCACGAAGACGAAGGTAGGAGCGTCGCGGCTGGCGAGCCATCTCCGTCGTCGCGGAATCCAGGCGGAGGCGATCCACAGCAACCGGAGCCAAGAAGAACGCGTGCGGACGCTCGAAGCGTTCCGTGGCGGCACGATCCACGTTCTCGTCGCAACGGACATCGCGGCCCGCGGGATCGACGTCGACGAGATCACCCACGTCGTCAACTACGACGTGCCCTACGCCGCCGAGGACTACGTCCACCGGATCGGGCGGACCGCCCGCGCCGGACGGACCGGTATGGCGATCATGCTCGTGACGAAGGAAGAGATGCGAGGCGTTCGCTCCATCGAACGGCTCATCGGATTCAGTCTGCCCGAAGAGGGTGGCGAGCTCGTCCCGCTTTCCGCCGGCGAACGCGGCAGTGAACCGAGCCGACGTTCCGCATCCCGACGCAGCGGAGGCGGGCGCCGCGAACGCGGTGGCGCAGGCCGTCGTGGTGCGTCTCGTGGCGGCCGAAGCGGTGGTGGCGACCGACACTCACGCCAGGATGAAGGCGTCGCGGCCGGAGCGAGCTTCGGTGAGTCACGAGCCACGGGTGAGACCCGAAACGGCGCCGCTCCCGGGGGCCCGAAGAAGCGGCGTCGCCGGAAGCCCCGGAGCGGAGGCCCTGGCGAACCAGCGCGTGGCGCACGCACACAGCGGGATCAGGAGACGCGGAACGATCGCCCGAATCCGTCCGACCGCGATCGGAACGGCAAGAAGGAGAAGCGCTCCATCGTCCAGACCCTGCTCGGGAAACTCGGCTTCGGCGACTGACCTCGTCGGGGCTGACCTCGCCGCGATGAGTCGAAGCCGGGCGCCCAGCCGCTACTGCCTGGGCGAGCTCCCGCCGGACTGACGATCGTAGTTACGCCGTCCCATACCTACGAACCGATGGAACCCGAGCGACCGGTAGAACGGCACGAGCGAGTCGTCACAGCAGAGATCGATCATGTAGAGGTGATCGAGACGCACCACGATCCGGCGGGCGAGTTCGCGCCCAATCCCTCGACCTCGGTACTCAGGCAACACCTCGAGCAGCGGTAGGTACGCGGAGAGCACTCCATCGCTGATCGCGTTGACGAATCCCACGACGCGCTCGACATTGTCGTCGATAGCGAGCACGAAATGGTCACTACCGGCAAGGATCGCTAGATGACGTTCCGGCGTCGGCGGATTCGGCCAGCCCTCGAAGAACCCGGACAGCTGGTCCGGTCGAACACCCTCGACACTCTCCACGTAGCGGATCGACACATCGGATGCCCCGATGCCGGACGAGCGCGGATGAGGCGAGCCCGTACCGGACGAACCCCGATCGGACGGGTCCCGATCAGACGAGCCCTGGTCGGACGAGTTCACACCAGACGAACCCTGACCAGGCGAATCAGGTGAACTCGTGTCAGACGCACTCATGCTCAGACCTGCCGCGCGAGCCGCGACTTCGCCCGCTTCACGGCTTCGTCGTAGTGGGCTTCGAGCGCGGCGTTGACCCCACGGCAACCGGCGATCACCTGCAGGCTCCACGCGACGTACGAGTTCCGTTTCTCCATCGACCATGTCACCGGCGCATCCAGCCCCAGGTCATCGAGGTTGCTCGCGTGATCGGCGATCTTGAGCTGCTGCGCGCGAGGTGACACGTGGGGCGCGCGCTCGATCTGACGACGCTTCCGTTCCGCCCGCGGCAAGGACATGTCGTCCGTGACTTCTTCGACCAGCACGCGCACCTCGGCCCCGAACTCGCGCTCGAGCTCTTCGGCCGTCGTCTCGGTGTCCTCGATCGTATCGTGGAGAAGCGCGGCCTGAAGCAGCACGACGTCGGTCACTCCGCCGACGGTCGCGAGCAGCTGCGCCACGGCGAGCGGGTGGTTGATGTAGGGAGACGCCTCCGGATCCTTCCGACGCTGTCGACGGTGTTTGGTGGCCGCAAAGGATGCCGCCCGAAGGAGAGCTGTCGTCTGTGTCATGACAGTGCCGCCCCGTGTGACCGCGAGACTTCACGGTCCAGTGCGTCGGCAGCACCGCGATCGCGGCTCACTCCGACTCGTGGCGTGGCAGCTCGAAGACTCCTCCCGGCTGCACGAGGAAGATCTTGCTCACGTCTTCGTTCTTCTCGAGTACGAATCGGAACGACACTCCTTTGACTTCTTCGATCGTGAACTCCGCGCCATCGGGATCGAGCGCCTGCGGGATCAGCTCGACGGCGGGCTGATCGCTCACCTGGCCCACGAGTGTATCGCCTTGCAGGTGGACGGAGAACACCTGATCCCCCGGGAGTTCGTACTCACCAACGAGGTGGGCCAGGAAAGCAGGATCGTGAAGCTTCCGATCAGGCTGCTTCTCGAAGAAGATCGGTTCGACTGCCGGTTCGAAGGGCACGGTGAACCCGGAGATCCGGCCCTCCGCGTTCTCCTCGAACACGACTCGAAGGTGAGCGGGGATCATCTCGTCCTTCTGCTCGGGTACGGTGAAGACGTCGTAGTGCCAATGTTCGAGCGGCATCCTCATTCCGTTGTGCATGAGGACGAGGGACTTCTTCTCGAACTGCACCTCGGCCGTACCGTACCCAGGATGGAAGTACTCTCCGGCGAACTGCGCGAGCGGACGGCTCGGCTTCGTCCCCCGGACTCGGAACATGTCCTGCTGCTCTTCGCCTTCCTTTGCGAACGCCCGGAACTCGTTTCGGTCCTTCGCGGCATCCGCCAGACGGTCCTTCTCGTCTTCCTGGAAGATCCGATTCGCGATCTCGTAGGTGAGAAGGCCGGGCAACGCATCACCGTTCCGATTGCTCAGGACGACCACACCGAGATCGTCGTTCGGAAACAGGGTGACGCGTGCCGAGAAGCCGTCGATGTTCCCTCCGTGCTGCACGACGAGATGCCCGTTCCACCCCTCGACGAACCAACCGAATGCGTAGCTCATCGGAGAGAGTTCGGGTTCGGTAGGTAGACCTGGGATCGCCATCTGTGGAGTGTGCAGCTCTCTCAGGGTGCCGGCGGAGAGAAGCGTCTGTCCTTCGTACGTTCCCCCGGAGAGATGGACCCGCACCCAGGCTGCCATTTCTTCGGCCGAAGAATTGAGCGAACCAGCCGGTCCCATCACGGTGAGCGGTCGGAAATCGACCTTTCGCACGATGTCGTCGTCCAGGACGTATGGCTGTGCGAAGTCGTCCGAGCCCTGCGACTCGAGAACAGAGAAGTTCGTGCGTGTCATCCCGAGAGGAGTCAGCACTCGCTCCCGAAGCGCGTCTTCCCAACTGCCTCCGGTCAGGACTTCGGTGAGATACCCCGCGGTGAGGAACATCAGGTTGTTGTACTGCCAGGCTTCGCGGAGCTCCTTGTTCGGCTCCAGATAGCGAAGCCTCCGGACCAGCTCCTTCCGCGTGACCGACTCGTCGTTGTACCAGACGAGGTCGTGCCTCGGAAGACCGGAGCGATGCGTCACCATGTCCCGCGGTGTGAGATGGAGGGTCGCGTACTCGTCGACCAACTTGAACTCCGGGATGTACTCGATGACGGGAATGTCCCAGTCGAGTTGACCTTCGTCGACCAAGGTCGCGAGCGTGAAGGTGGTGAACGCCTTGGTCGTCGACCCGACCGCGAAGAGCGTGCGCGGCGTAACCGGGAGGCTCTGCTCGACGTCCCTGAGTCCGTAGCCCGCGAGGTGGATCACCTCGTCCCCCATGACGACGGCAACGCCTACGCCCGGTGTCTGCCAATCGGCGAGCGCGGCATCGATCACCTCACCGATGCCCTCGAGTGCAGCCTTGGCCGCGTCGATCGGGTCCTCCCCGTTGCGAGCCTCGAAGGGGAACGACTGCCCACCTTGCGTGAACTCCCCGGACATCTCCACAACCGCCGCCGCATCACGGGCAGCGTCGGGACCCGCAGCGATCGTGCCTTGGAACGTTGGTGTCCCTGGAATCCCCGTGATCACGAACGTCGCTCGATCTCCGTCCAGCTGCACGTTCTCGAGAGGTAGGTCTTTCGCTCCCTGCAGTGGGATCGAGATGTCGCCGGACCACGCGCCATCCGTCCCCTCGAAGTCGAGGTCGAACGCCAGTTCCTGCCCTGGAAGACGGATGACACCCGTCCAATGCCCCTCCAAAGACGAGCCAGCTGGAGGCTGGACATCCTGGGCATTCGCCACCGGGACCGATGCGAGAAGGGACGCGGCGAGTAGACCGAGCAGCGGCGCGAAGACGCGCAGCGGCGCGAGGACGGGCAGCGGCGCGAGGACGGGCAGAATGGAACGCGTGGACGGAGCGGGCATGGGCACCTCCTGATTGCCAAGCGGAGGAATCCTACTCTCACCGACTCCGGGGATCACCACCTAGTGGCGCGGGCGCAGGGGCCGCAAGGAATGCAAACCCACGGAAGGCAGGCCCAAAGGAAGACGAGTCGAAGGACCAGCGGAACAGCGGCGACAAAATGCAGAGCGCCCCACGTTCCTACGAACGTGGGGCGCATCCTCGAAGATTCGAGGGCGTGGGACTACCAGCGATCGTTGCGGCGGAATCCGCCGCCACCACCACCGCCGCCGCCACCACCGCGGCGATCCTCTGCTTCGTTGACGCGCAGAGCGCGGCCATTCATCTGAGCACCGTCCATGGCGTCGATGGCTGCGAGAGCAGCCTCGTCATCCATCTCGACGAAGCCAAATCCACGGGGACGGCCGGTCTCCCGGTCGTTGATGAGCTTCACCGAGTGAACGGTTCCATGCTGAGAGAAGACCTGGTTGATTTCGTCTTCGGTGGCACTGAAGGGCAGGTTGCCCACATAAAGCTTCTTCAAATCGTTCTCCAAAAACACGACCTTACGGCCGCTTCACATGACGAGTGGTTCGAACTCCCGGATATCCGGATCTATCTCTCCACTCAGGACACCCCAGACGCGATCGCCGGGGGACGTCTCCGCAGTCGCGGAGCACATCGATGACTCGAAAACAGCAAGACCCTTCTCCCGCCAGGGAGCAAGGTCTCCAGCTCCGAGTCAACAGGTAGGACAGTAGGGGGTGCTCCAGAAGTCACCAAGCGAAATCCCCAACCGTCAAAAAAAGAAGACCTCTCCACGGGTCAAGGCGCAGACGGGGCATGGTATCTTTGCGCCCTTCCCGGGAGAGGTCTGTCTCATCCGGAGCAAAGCTCCGAAGTCTTGTGTTGGAGAAGGCCGGTGAGGAGCTGAGTGGGGGGTGGAGACTGCCGCCCGATGAAAAGCTCGCAAGGTCCGGTCCACCTGGGGTCGACGCAGTCGTCCACACCCAACCGAGCTCCCCTACCGACTCCCTCCTCAGAGGCCTTCGCCTCTCAAATCCAAGTCTCGTATCGACTTCGCCCTACCGGCGAAGCATCGTGATCTCTTCGCTCGAATCCTCGTTCGAGTCCTTCTTCTCTTCCTCGCCGGCGTTCTCGAGCGCCTTCTTCGAGATGACGCTCACAACTACCCGGCGATTCTCGCTCGCCTTCCCACCCAGCGGCTTCTCCTCGCCGTAGCTCACTGCAGCGAACCGCTGTAGGGACGTCTGCGACCGCTCCAGGAGATAGCGGAGCACCGATTCGGCCCGCTTCTGGCCCAGGAGGCGGTTGTAAGAAACTGACCCGGAGGAGTCAGTAAAGCCATAGATGTCAACCACATACTCCGGGTGGCCCTGAATCAGCATCGCTGCGTCTTCCAGGGCCGGGAGCCCATCCCCACCGAGATCAAAGCTGTCGCTCGAGAAGTGAACGGTGTAGGACGCGACTTCCTCGTAACCGACGCGACCAAGGGCCAGATTCTTCGCCTCTCCCGCGTACTCGAGCGCGAGCTCGGCACGGGCCATGGCTTCCGCGGTCGAATTGCCGAGGATCTCGATCTCTGAAGCGAGACGTCCGTCTTCCGCCCTCATCTCGTGCCGGAGCGAATCCAGCTCGTCTCGGACGAAACCCTTGGATGCGCAACCACTGGAACCGACGAATCCGGTCAGTACCGCCAGCATTGCCATCTTCTTCCAGGTCGACTTCAAGAGACCTCCACCCGTCGATCGGCTTTCCCGCGACGACCCATCGTCGCTAGCGATATTGGTATAGGAATTGGCGTGCCATCTAGTGACTCCACAGCCTCCCCGGACTGCGAGCCAAGGTTTTTCAATCACTTACAGGATCGCCCCCTCGGAACGCTGGAGATTTCAGCCCTTCGCACAGTCGTAGGGAGCGTGGAGGATGTATCTAGTGTTACCTTTTTCCATAGGACGGACCATTTCGCGCTCTAGTCCGTGGAGATTCTCCCCGATTGGAAGCAGGATGCTGCTGGGGGAAACAGGGGTGCGGCCCAAGCCGGAAAGCCCGAGAGGCAGGAGTTTCATGGATCGAGTGCACCGCATCTTGGTTGTCGACGACGAGGAGCCGATCCGTCGAGGCCTATCCCGAACCGTCACTGGTCTCGGTCATGAAGTGGATGTCGCCGCGGACGCAGAGGAAGCACTACAGCTCGCCCTCGCCCACGCGCCGGATCTCGTCATCACCGACCTCAACATGCCGGGCCGCACCGGCCTCGAGCTGATCGAGGACCTCCGCGACAGCGGTATCGAGGCGACCGTCCTCGTTCTCACCGCACACGCGTCGATCGACAGCGCGATCCAGGCCACGAAGAAGGGCGTGTACGACTACCTGCAAAAGCCGATCGAGCCCGCGGTCGTCGAGAGCGCGCTCATCAAGGCACTCGAACACACCGCGATGCGCCAGGAAGTGCTCCACCTTCGGAGGGAGCTCCAGCGACAGGGCAGGTTCCAGGAACTCGTCGGCGACTCCCCGAGCATGCAGCAGCTCTATAGGATGATCGACCAGATCGCCCCGACCAACGCTTCCGTGCTCATCACCGGGGAAAGCGGGACGGGCAAGGAAGTCGTCGCCCGAACCATTCATGGACTCAGCCCCCGGCGCTCGGGACGGTTCGTCGCGATCAACTGCGCCGCCATCCCGGAGAACCTGCTCGAGAGTGAGATCTTCGGCCACGAGAAGGGCTCGTTCACCGGCGCGACCGCGTCTCGTCCGGGATGCTTCGAGCACGCCCACGAAGGAACGCTGTTCCTCGACGAGATCGGTGACATGCCGGCCGGACTCCAGACGAAGCTCCTACGGGTGCTGGAGGACGGCAAGGTCAGGCGCGTGGGCGGACAGCGGGAGATCCCCGTGGACGTGCGCGTCCTCGCGGCGACCAACGTCGAGATCGACGAGAGACTCGCCTCCGGTCGGCTGCGCGAGGATCTCTACTTCCGCCTCAACGTATTCACGCTCCACCTTCCTCCGCTGAGGGAGCGTGCCCAGGACGTGCCGGTCCTCGCCTCTCACTTCCTCCACAACTTCGCGGAGGAGAATGGGAAGAAGCTCCTCGGCATCTCGCAGGAAGCCATGGAGCAGATGACCCG
Organism: Candidatus Eiseniibacteriota bacterium; assembly: GCA_020633975.1. Taxonomy (GTDB): domain Bacteria; phylum Eisenbacteria; class RBG-16-71-46; order CAIMUX01; family CAIMUX01; genus JACKCR01. The sequence goes on from JACKCR010000008.1 coordinate 217,402, forward strand.
CTACGATTGGCCGGGAAACGTCCGCGAGCTGCGGAACGTGATGCAGAGAGCTGCGATCTTGTGTGACAACGACGAGGTTCAGCCTCATCATCTCCCCCCGTCGGTGCGGCCGATCGTGCGGCGTGATCCAGGGAGTCGGGATGCGCTCAGCGTGAAGGTCGGAACGCCGCTCGAAGAAGTGGAGAAGGCCGTGATCCTCGAGACGCTCGAAGCCTGCGCCGGCAACAAGACGCGGGCGGCTTCTGTCCTCGGTATCACGACGAAGACGCTGTACGCGAAACTGCGTCGCTATGGAAGGCTTCAGGCCACGGAGGTACTTCGTTGAAACTGGGCTGGGGATCTAGACAGATCCTCTCGCTCTCCGCGCTAGCCGTCGTCCTCGCGATCACTTCGGTTCTCTTCGAGATCCACAACGTGCTGCGGCTCGCGACCGATCGAGCCCTGACCGAAGCGGGATATGTCACGGATACGGTGGAGCGGACGATCCTCCTCCTCAACCAGCGGAACCCGCAGGCCGATCTCTCCACGCTGGTCGCCGACCCGTTGATGAAGGAACTCCTCGTCGGGGGAGTCGCCCACACTCCGTCTCTCCTCGGCGTCGCGGTGATGGATCCCAACGGGATTGCGGTCGCACACGGCGCGCCACAGATGATCGGTCAGCCGATCGCAAACCTGCCTGAACTCGGAAGGCCCGAGGGGTTCGTGGAGGCGATGAAGCTCCTCAGCGCCCTCCATGATCGTCAGAACTACGAGATGAGGTCCGAACTCCGTCAGGGCGACCAGCCGTTCGCCACCATTCACGCGAGTATCTCGGGAACCCTACTCTGGGACGAAGTCCGGCGCGTGCTGCAACGAGGGCTCATCACGGGTCTCGTGCTGCTCTTCCTCGCCCTCGGTCTCGGCGTGTTGCTCGGACAGGTCACGAAGGGGCGGCTGCGCATCCTGGAAGAAGGAGTTGCCGGCATGCTCACCGGCCACTCCGAGCCGATCCCCGAGAGCCGGTCCGACATGTTCGGGGACCTCGCCCGGGAGCTCAACATCCTCCGGGACCGAGTCCAGATGGAGCCGCGGATTCTCGCCAACGTCGGGCAGCTCGCCGCAGGAATGGCTCACGAGATGAGCCAACCAATCCAGGCCATCCAGTTCGCACTTCGCGAGCTCGAAGATCCGCGGAGCCTCAGCCCCGACGACATCGACTCCCACGTCGGCTCCGCGCGGACCGCAGTCGAACGGATGCGGAAGTCGGTCGACGGTTTCCTCCGGGTCGTCCGGATCAAGCCAATGGCTGTGGAGTCGATCTCGCTGAACAGCGTACTAGAGCAAGTCCAGCAGGACCTGGAGACGGAAGCGAACCTGGCGGGACTCGAACTCGACCTTGATCTCGACGCAGACCTTCCCGAGACGTACGCTGATGCTCAGGTTCTGCGCCAGGCCGTAGAGAACCTGGTCAAGAACGCCGTGCAAGCCGCACCGTCACGTGAAGGACGAGTCATCATCCGTAGCCGCACCGAAGACGAGTCGATCCTTCTCATCGTGGAAGACACCGGCCCCGGAATCCCCGACGAAGTCAGGCCCAAGGTCTTCAACTTCTACTTCACGACGAAGCGCAACGGAACCGGAGTCGGGCTCGCACTCGTGCGCCAGGCCGCCGAGATCCATGGCGGCACGATCGAAATCGACTCGGAGATCGGCCGCGGCACGACGATGACGATTCGAATCCCGCAACGGGCCGCTGCGTTGCGCTCCGGAAAGAAGCGGAGCAAGAGCAGTCCGGAAGACGCGGAGTTGATCAGCACTACCTCCGAACGCACGAACGCGCACTCGGAGCCCTCAACGACATTGGTCGAACCTGGAGGCCGTAGATGACGGTTTTCGCCTCGAGCTCGCCCTGCTCTCCCCAAGGGAGGCCCTCGAGCGCGACCTGCACCGTGGCACGAACCCGCCGTAGGCGGCGATTGTCACGACTCGCAGTGATCTGCATGTACTCGACGATTTCGCTGGCACTGCCGGGCTGCGCGCTTCTGCCGCAGTTCGGTGAGCCCCCAGCAACGAATCCGACCGCTGCGGCACCCGACACGACGCGTGCACAAGTCCCCGATCCCGACCTCTGGCCCACGGCGACCGATACGCCCGCTGAACCCGTGAAGGTGACCGAGAAGGCGCCCACGAAACCCAAGGTGAAGACGACGCCTCCTGCCGCGGCGCCGGATACGCCGCCGGCCGAGGTCGGCGCCAGTGCGGATTCGATAGCGGTGGTGGCACCGGCCGTCACGGTGACGCAACCACGGAAGAAGCTGGAGGAGTTCGAGACCGAGACCATCGCATCGCTGAACGAAGCGAAGCGTCTCGTCGCCGCGGTCGACCCGAGCAAACTCGACGCAGCCGGACAGGACAAACTCCGGATCGTACGAGGCTTCATCACCCAGGCAGAGGACGCGATGTCGAAGCAGGACTTGGATGCCGCGTCCGGTCTGGCCCGGAAGGCGCGCCTACTCGCCGTCGAACTCGCGTCTCACTGACCGGGGGCACGAAAGAGCGCGTTCCGCGCCAGGTAGAACCGGCCGAAACGGATCGGGGCGGGCGTCCCCGACCTCGATGCGGCGATGCGGAGCGTCGCCCCACCGGCGGGCGCTGCAAGGATCCCTAGCTCGGTCCCTACGCGCACGGAGTCACCTACGCCGACACGCAACGACTCGAGCGGCCAGAGCTGCACCTCGAGCGGGCTGTCTCCCTCACGCGTGCGCAGGTAGATCCCGTCCTCCCGGATGGCATCGACGACGCCGTCGCAGGGACTCCACACCGTTGGGATCGTCGATGTGTCGAGGCGACCGCCACGGCCCATCCTCGCCACTTCGAGCGCCGTGCGGAGCGAATCCACCGACGCGAACCGGTTCACCGAGACATGCCTCCCGCCATTCACGGTGTAGTACGTCCCATCACGAAGAGGAAAGGCGAGCGAGGCCGCAGGTTCTCCTCCTGGAGTCTGGGCGAGTACCGCCTGGAGCGCGGCGAACCCTAGAACGCCTGCGAGCAGCGAAAGCACGAGGGTACGGCCGACGCGGAGCGGTTGCGACGGAGCGTCCCGAAGGCGACGCGAACTCCACACCGTAGCGGCCAGGAGAAGTATGGGAGGAACGTACCGGAGCGGATAGGAGAGTTCGGCCCAGAACCCGACGAGGAAGATCAGAATGCAGTAGGACCAAAAGAGCGAAAGGTCGATGGCCCACTCCACCCGGTTCTTCGGGGTGGAGTGGGCCAACCAGACCGCAAAGAGGATGGGGATCAGCAGGTGGGTCGAAACCCGAGCTAGTGTCTCCGCCATGCCTTCAGTGTGGACGAACCATGCACCAAGCGCCAGCGTCCGACAGAATCGGCCCGAGCGCTGCCGGTGCCTGGATCAGACGCGACGACGACGACGAGCGGCTGCCAAGCCTGCCAAGCCACCGCCCAAAAGCAGCAGGGTCGCGGGCTCCGGAACAGGCGACGCCAAGGCGTCGTTGTGATGACGCACCGGCTCGAACCCACGGCTCGCGGTTTGACCGAGATCGAACGTCGTTGCGTCCGTCGGCTGCTCAGCCGGTGCCGTCGGGACCAACGGGTCGAGAGACGGCTCCGAAGGAACCGGCATCCCCGGCTCAGAGCTCAGGTACAACGGACCCGCCGATGCCACACTCGCGAGGCAGAGCCCCGCACAGAAAAACAGAATCGCTTGGAGTCTCACAGAGGCCTCCTGGCTACCTTGCATGCACTGCAAATGTTGTTGTGCCCCGAATTGAAACGAAAACGGAGTGCGGCGTTCCGTTGGTGATAGAACCTGGGATTGTCACTCTCCTGCTCCACCCCAGTCAACCCAAGTTTACGATCGATTCCCGATTTCGGACCTAGGTAGCGTAGTCCGACAGATGGAACACTCATCCCAGATTTCGTAGCTGCGACGCACCGCCCCACGGTTGATCTCTAGGCCCCGGATCCCCTCCCAGCGCCCACCCTGTGTCGAGCCGGCCGCCCCTTCCAGTCTCGATCGGCGCTCGACTCCAATCGTTGGACGGACTGGTCGGCTTTCCCTATAATGCCCGGACGGTTCAGAACCGAACCGGTTCCCGAGATGAGACCCGAGAAAAGGAGCAATGTCACAAATGGGTGAGCGTCAGCGCGAACTCCGCCGCCGGCGGGCCCGGCGCAAGAAGCGCCTCAAGGAGAGGATCCGCGAGGCGATCGCGGCGGCCAAGAAGGACAGCTCCGGCTCCTGAAGCCGGAGCCGTTCGGCTCAGCTCTCGCCGAGTTCCCCGACTCGGCGTCCTACTCTCTCCCCGATACACGACAGCAGCTCAGCCGTCGTGCTTCTTTCCGTCGATATCGGAACGAATGACAGGTAGCCGGAACGATCCGCAGGTATGCCGCTTGGTTCGCCCGCCATCCCGAACTGTCAGACGGTTCTAGGGATCAGACGGCCTTGTTGGCGCAATGCTCCTCGTAGGCGGTCACGAGCTTCGACGCCACCTCGGGAGCCGACGTCCCCTCGATCTGGTGCCTCTGAACCAGGTGCACCATCTGGCCGTCCTTGAACAACGCCACCTGGGGCGAGCTCGGGGGATACTCGGAGAAGTACGATCGGACCTGCGCCGTCGCCTCTTTGTCCACGCCTGCGAACACCGTGACGACCTTGTCGGGACGAACATCGTTCGTGAGGGACAACGCCAGTCCGGGGCGCGCCATCCCGGCCGCACAACCGCAAACAGAGTTCACGAAGACCAGGGTCGTCCCGGTCTGGTCCTGGAGCTCCCGGTCGACGTCATCCGGCGTCCGCAGCTCTGTCACTCCCATGCGGACCAGTTCCAGACGCATCGGATCGGTCAACTCGGTGGGATAGCCCATTGGAAAGATCCTCCAAATCCTTGTTTCTATCGTGCCCGCGTGCCCGCGCCCGTCGTTCCGCAAACCGTTCCGCCGGCGACCGGGTCGCAACTTCAATCAGACGACGCGAGGCAGCTCGAGGTTTCGACGCCGTCGCCAGGCTCCCGAACGGGACGCCTTCACCAGCCTCCCCAACGCAACACGGCCGTGAGACGGCTCGGTCACACCTCGATCGGCTGCGCTCCGGCCGTCTCTCTCATCTGGACGGCCGACGCAGGCAGGGAATCGTATCGTGGGGTTCCATCCGAGGCCAGGTGCCCGAACCGAAGCACACCGGTGGGACAGCTCTGCACGCAGGCCGAGCAGCGGACGCACTCCGGATCCTCCATCGGGAGGCCCTTGTTCGCGAAGCTCATCACGTCGATCCCTTGATGACAGACCGTCGTGCAGACGTTGCAGGAGATGCACTTCTTCTTCTCGGCGAAGATGCGGAAGCGCGAGAACCGCGCGTAGACGTGCATGAGCGCGGCGAGGGGACAGGCGAACCGGCACCAGACTCGGCCCGAAAACCAGAAGTAGAACCCCACTCCGATCGCTCCGCCGATCACGATGTCGACGACGAACTTGTAGTTCGAGAGGACGGACTTGGTCAACGGGGTCAAGGTCGGCGCCAAGGAAGGATGCCAACTCGCCACGAAGAGGAGGGTGACGAGCACGGACAGCACGAGAACCACCTGTCCCAGCATGTTCCAACGGTTCGCAACCGGACCGTGCCACATCTTGTGACGGTGCGTGTCTCCCATCGTCTCGGCGAGGGCGCCACACGAGCAGATCCAGCCGCAGTAGGCTCCCTTCCCCCAGCGCCACACCAGCAGCGGAATGATCACGAAGGTCTGGACGAGACCGATCACGATCCACCAGAGCATCGGATGCGGCGAGGCCAGGTTGACGAGGAAGAGCGGCCACGCGAGGACGAAGCCGAGCGCACGCCAGTACTCCCCGTTCGGGAAGAGGTTCTGCTGAATGACATCCGGAATCCAACCGTTCGCACCCATCCAGGGGAGCACGATCTCGGGCAGGATGAAGAGAGGCACGACTTGGATCGCCATGAGCGCCACAGTCTGTCGACGCACGTAGGGGGTCGGGCGTCTCCGTATACGAGCGATTCCGAAGAACACGATGCACGCGGTGTAGAGAGACGTGAACCAGAAGCTCGGCGCCGCTGTCGCTTTCGTGAACGCGCCCAGTAGCGATTCAGGCCCGAGCCCCCAATCCCGGCCGATCGCGAAGACGTCCGTGTGACCGATCAGCCAGCCCTTCCATAGGTAGACGTAGAACACGAGCGCAGTGAACAACCCGAGCATCGCCCACCTTCGTGGGGACATCTCGCCGATCACGCGCACGCCGCTTCGACGAAGGAAGTCGAGCGGAGCTTCCCTTCCGATCATCGTGAAGACCTGGTCGTTCGGAATCTCTTCCGTGTCGCCCTCGGATGTGGAGAGGACGACGGTGCGCTCGCGGATCTCTTTCACTTCGGAAGGGAGCATCAAACGGACCCGATCACGCAGCTCCTCGAGGTGCTCCACGTTCTCCGGTTTCGGGCGCGAAAACGACGGTTTTCGGTAGCTCAGCGTCACCCGCGCACCCGCTCCCGCCAATGCGATCGCACTTTCGAGAGCGGAGTCTCCGCCTCCCACGACGAGCACATCTCGGCCGCTGGAATCGCTCGGGTCGTACATCCGGTTCGAGACCTTGTCCAGGCTCTCGCCAGGCACTTGGAGCTTTCGGTAGTTCCCGGTCCGGCCGATCGCCAGGATGACCTTGCGCGCCCGCTGTGCCGTTCCGTCTCCCAGGCGGATCTCGAACGAGTCTCCGTCCTTTCGCACCGACTCGACGCGAGCGGAGGTCACCTCGACGCCGAATCGAGATCGCTGTTCCTCCAACTCCTCGAGCAGCGACTCTTTGACGTCGGCGGAGACCGACAGCTGCCCCGCAGGCGTCATCTCCGTCGGATAGGTGTAGATCGGCTTTCCCTTGGGAAAGTTGACGACCGTCGAGAAAGGCTCGGCCGACTCGTAGACTTGATAAGAGAGGCCGCGTCGGCCCGCTTCCACTGCCGCCGCAATTCCGGAAACGCCAGCGCCCACGATTGCGATGTCGACGACTCCGGCGTGTTGGGCGCCCGGAGTGAGCCCCTCGACCTCTACGAACGCAACGACCGCTCGCGTTCCGGTGTCGAGCGAGAACTTGAGGAGAGGGACTCCGGACAAGTCTCCGACGATCCGCAGCCCCGACACGGACGTCGCGCCGTCCTCCCCCACCTCGGGAAGCGGCTCGACACCACCTGCTGGCCAGCGAGTGTGCAGCCAGTGCGTATACCGCCCTACGAAGCTCATTCTGCTCGCGCTCCTCTCCGAAGGTCTCCGGCATACCAAGGCCGCCAAACGTGACGCCGTAGAATACCGAAAGCGGCCACTCAGCGTGACCGCTTCCGAAGAAAGGCTGCGTTGTCGAAGAACGCTATGTCGCCGAGGCTACGCGATCACTCGATCACGATCTTCATCCATCCGTACGGATCCCGTTGACGTCCCCACTGGATGTCCGTGAGCGTCTTGTGGATCTTGAGGGCCATCGGCCCCACTTCGTCTCCGGTGATGACGTAGTCCTCTTCCTTGTACGCGATCGTTCCGATCGGGGTGACGACTGCGGCGGTGCCGACACCGAACGCCTCCGTCACGCGACCGGACTTGATCCCCTCGAGAACTTCGTCGATCGAGATCCGTCGCTCTTCCGCTTCGACTCCCATGTCGGGTGCCATGTGCAGGACGGATGCTCTCGTGATTCCCGGGAGGATCGAACCCAGAAGCGGCGCCGTCACGAGCTTCCCGTCCATCACCACCATGAAGTTCATCGCGCCGATCTCTTCGACGTACTTGTGTTCCTGGCCGTCGAGCCAGAGCACGCCGGCATAGCCCGCCTCGAACGCTTGCCGCTGCACGTAGAGTCCGGCCGCATAGTTGCCTCCGGTCTTGGCCGCACCGGTACCGCCGATGACCGCGCGAACGTGCTTGTCCTCGGCACGAACCTTCACCGGCTTGAAGCCGGTGGGGTAGTAGGGACCGACCGGTGAACAGATGACGAAGTAGAGGAACTCCTTCGACGGCCGGACTCCGAGCCCTGTCTCGGTAGCGATCATGGTCGGGCGCAAGTAGAGAGACGCGCCCTCTTCGGTCGGCACCCAGTCCTGGAGTCGCTGTACGAGTCGAGTCGCAACCTCGACTTGGAAGGACTCGGGAATCGACGGCATCATCATTCGCTCGGCAGAGCGGTTGAGTCGTGCGGCGTTTTGATCCGGACGGAACATCGCGACGCGACCGTCGTCCCATCGGTACGCCTTGTGTCCTTCGAAGATCTCTTGACCGTAGTGGAACACCATCGCCGACGGATCGAGAGAGATCGGTGCGTACGGCTTGATCGCAGCGTCATGCCAGCCGCGACCCTCCGTGTACTGCATCATGAACATCTCGTCGGCGAGAACGTTGCCGAATCCTAGTTTCTGCTGGAGGGCCTTCTCGGCGGCGGCGGATCTTTCCGGCCGGGTTTGAACGGCGATTTCCATGCGCTCGTACCCCTTTCCTTGGATGGCGTCCCCAGGGACGATGTTGACCTGGACACGTCGAGACCAAGTTCGATCCTGAGAGTAGCCTGAGCCACACCTCATTTGGAACTCAGATCGGGTTGTCGGGCGCCGCGGTCGATCGAAGGGACACGTAGAGCCGGGAGGGGTCTGGGATTCCGATCGACTCCCGTCCCGTTCGTGGATATGTCACTCAGAAGCTCGTCCGCGAGACTCGGTTACGCCGCAACAGCGGTCTCGTCGTCGGTTGGCGTGATCCCGACGGTGGGTAGCGCTTGGGGCCTGAATCGCCTCCCAATCTTGGGAACGTCGCTAGGTCCTCGACACGCGGGATCTCACCCTCGTATCTTGACCGTTTCGGTCCGCTTTTGCGAGTCGGGATTTCCGCCTACCTGCCCTGTCATCGGCATGAACGGCCGCAGTTTGGATGTCGAATTCGGGCGGCACGCTCAATGGGTGCCGGGAGCTACACACCGATCGCTAGGAGCTGGCCGCGGGCGTCCTGGTCGAGTCCAGTTCGGCGATCGCCATCCCCGCCAGGATCAGCCCCCCACCGATCCAACCGATCATTCCGAGTCGTTCACTCCAAAGGAGCACCGAGAAGAGCGCCGCGAAGAGAGGCTCCGTAGCGAAGATGATCGCCACCCTCACGGGCGTCGTCCTCGGCTGATAACGCATTTGGAGCCAGGTAGTAACGAGGGAAGCGAGAACTCCCGTGAGGAGGAGGGCTCTCCAGACGGCTACGGAAGTCCACAGGTTGGCAGTATGTCCGATGGAGGATTCGGCTGGAGAGGGAGCACCACTCACCTCGAACACCCAGTGCCCGATCCAGCCGACCACCGCCGTCGTCGCGAGCTGAGAAAAGAGGAATGCCCCAGAGCTGCTGATCGTCCCGTACTTCGACAGAAGGACCACGTGGAGTCCGAAGAAAACGGCACATAGGACCGTCCAGGAATCCCCCGCAGCCCAGCCGCCCGCTCCCGGCTGGGCGAGGCACCACATTCCCGCAGTTGCGACGAACAGCCCCCCGGTCGGGATCCAGCCGGGCCGTCGTCTCAGGATCCACGCCCCCCACAGGGGAATCAACAGAACGTTCAGTCCGGTTATGAAGCCGGAGCGCGCCGGGGTCGTCGTCGTGAGCCCCAGCGTCTGGGCACCGAAGCCGCCGGCCAACGCGAGTCCGAGGGGAACGCCGAGGAGTAGGGCCCGCCGGAATCCGGCCTCAGCTCGGACCAGAGGAAGAGAGGCTAGGGCGGCGATCGTGAACCTGAGCGAGAGGAAGTGAAACGGCTCGATTTCCGCTAGCGCCGTCTTCACGGCGACGAACGTGGTCCCCCAGATCAGGGCGACGAGGAGGAGGGCCAGCGTTGGCAAGAACGGTTCCCCACGGCCGAGAACGTTGACAATTGCGATTCGGAGATGGGATCCTCTTTCTTTGTCTTCGGCACGTCAATCCGATCCAGGTGCGGCGATGCCGTCATTCCGTCCGGTCGATCCGGTCCCGTTCGTCGTTGTCTCCGATGAGAACTCACGTCCGGGATGTCGGGAGCCGGACCTCGACCATGAGGCCTCCCCAACCGACCGGGGAGCAACGAGCGCACTCGCTCGATTCGGAGGATGCCAGAGTGGCCACGACAGCGGACATCCGCAACGGACTCGTCATCGACTTCAAAGACGACCTCTACAAGATCGTCGACTTCCAGCACGTGAAGCCCGGCAAGGGCGGCGCGTTCGTCCGTGCGAAGCTGAAGAACATCCGCACCGGACGCGTCATCGACAACACGTGGAACGCAGGGTCGACCATCAACCCGGTCCGGATGCGTCACAAGCAGATCCAGTACCTCTACTCCACGGGTGAGGACTATCACTTCATGGACAACGAGACGTACGAACAGCTCGAACTCCCGAAGGAGATGATCGAGCCGTATCTGCCGTACCTTCTCGAGAACATGGAGATGCAGGTGCTCGTCAAGGAAGAGGACGAGACGCCGGTAGACCTCGACTTCCCTGCCACCGTCGTGCTCGAAGTGACCGAGGCGTACGACGCCGCACGCGGTGACACGGCTGGATCGGTGACCAAGGAAGTCACGGTCGAAACCGGAATCCAGATCCAGGTTCCGCCCTTCATCAAGCAGGGCGAGAAGATCCGGATCGATACCGCGACCGGCAAGTACATGGAGCGCGCCTAGGCGCTCCGTGTGGACGGGTTCCGATGCTCACGCTCTGACGAGCCGGAGCGCGGAACCCGCAGCCCGCTAGAAGCGTGCGTTCACGATCGGCAGGAGCTTCGCGCCGGTGGGATTGTCACCGACGTAGTTGACTAGTCCGATCTGTACGCCGCGGAGCGACTCGGTCCAGTTGACCAAACCGATCATCAGTCCGTCGGCTATGTCGATCCGGTTGTAGGCAGAGGCGGCAAAGCCGTGCATCCGCTCGACCCGCACGTGACCGATGGATGTCGCGACGCCTCGGAGGTCGAGAGCGCCGACGACGAGCCCGCCAGCATTCCAGCCGACGAGACTCTTTCCGAGCACGCCTACCCCACCAACCTGAAGGCCGCGCGCTTCGTCCGTCGCAACGAGTCCAATTCCGCCCACCTGTATGCCGGTGAGCTTCGGTGACCCGATGACACCGCCCGCAAAGGAAAGCCCGCGGATCCCCGCACCGGCACCCATTCCGAGGCCGGCGAGCTGAATTCCGATCATCTCCTCGTCGGCGCCCATCCCGATTCCGGCGACCGAGAGGCCACGGCTCGTTCCGTCGATTCCGAGTCCGACGCCCGCTGCATGGATGCCGTACGCGTCCCCGTCCACTCCGGCGCCGATCCCGGAGATCGTGACACCGCGCACGTCCCCACCGATCCCCGCGCCGATTCCGGAGACGACGACACCGGTCAGGTCCCCATCGACGCCGAGCCCGAGCCCGGCAACGGAGATCCCCTTCAGGTCCCCGTCCAGGCCCATGCCCAATCCAGCCGCGGAGATTCCGGTGACGTCTCCGTCGATGCCCATCCCGAGGCCAGCGAGCAGAATCCCCTTCGCGCCTCCATCGGCCGCGAGTCCGAGCCCCGCGACGGAGATGCCTTCCAGATCGCCGTCGACCGCCAGCCCGAGACCAGCGGCCTGGATCCCGCGCACGTGCGAGTCCGCAGCGAGCCCGAGGCCTGCGAGCTGGATCCCGCTCATCCGACCGCCAGCGACACCCAAACCACCGATGACGATGCCGTGCGACTCGTCCGCACTCGAGCCGATCAATCCGATGCCGAGTCCGTGAAGCCGGCCTACCGACGGCCCCACGATGCCGAGAGCGACACCGTTCATCTCGAAGCGGTCGTTGGAGCCGGGACGCCAGGCCGTGAGATTGATCCCGTCCACCCTACGCACTCGGGAGTCGGACCAGTTGAGACGGATCCCGCGCAACTCCCGCGAGTTCCCGATCCCGATACCAACGTCCTGATAGGTGAGCCCAACCGCAGCGGCGGCGGCCGCATCGGGGCTGACTAGAGCGACGAGGCATGTCAGCGCCGTGGCGAACGACAGAGACGAGATACGACAGAACAACGAGTTCATTTTGAACCTCCCCAACGGAGACCGGAGGATGGCCTCCCGGGAAGCAGACGAATGAGGTCCCCCTAGGGTTGCATGGAATCTCGGAAAAAAGCGAAACGGGGAGCGATCGCCCCCCGTTCGTCGGCGGCACCCTGGGAAGGGGCCGACGTTGGTCAGTGTCTCTGCGTCCGCCGACGATCAGAGCCATCAGCGTGTGTCGACCAGCGCAATCCGGGCGGAGCCCGTCAGCCTCCGAGGATCATCCGGCCACGAGCTTCGTGAAGTCGGCCAGACGAGCAGAGTAGCCCCACTCGTTGTCATACCAGGAAACGACTTTCGCGATGCCGCCGTCGAGCGTCATGGTGAGATCCGCTGCCACGATGGACGAATGCGGGTCCCCCAGGATGTCCGAAGAGACGAGAGCTTCGTCCGTGACACGCAGGATCCCGCGGAATCTCGGGCTCTCGGCCGCGGCCTGGAGAGCTTCGTTGATGTCCTCGATCGAGACGTGGCGCGCGAGCTTGACCGTGATATCGGTAACGGATCCATCCGGAACCGGAACACGGAGGGCGGATCCGCTCATCTTTCCCTTGAGCTCGGGAATGACGACTTCGGCCGCGCTGGCCGCGCCCGTCGTCGTCGGGACGATGGACAGCGCTGCGGCACGGCCGCGGCGACGCTTCCTCGTTGGGATGTCCATCAGTGACTGGCTCGAGGTGTACGCATGGACGGTCACGAACATCAGGTGCTCGATTCCGAAGTTGTCGTGGAGCACTCGGGCGACCGGAGCGAGACAGTTCGTCGTACAGGACGCCATCGAGACCACATGGTGGCTCTTGGGATCATATAGATCCGAGTTGACCCCCATCACGAACATGCCGTCGGCGTCGGTGGACGGAGCGGAGATGATCACCTTCTTCGCACCGCCTTCGATGTGCTTGCCCGCATCCTGCCGCTTGCGGAGTGCGCCGGTCGACTCGAGGACGACGTCGACACCGAGATCTCCCCACGGAAGCTTGGTCGGATCCGGCTCGGAGAAGAACGCGATCTTCTTGTCGTCGACGATCAGCTCCCGATCACCCTCGTCGACCTTGGGACGGTACCAGCCGTGCACCGAGTCGTACTTGAGGAGATACGCGAGGTCTCCCAGGTCCGCCAGATCGTTCACTCCTACGATCTCGACGTCCTCCCGTTCCTTCAGGATCTTGAAGACGCACCGGCCGATACGACCAAACCCGTTGATGGCGACTCGAATCATGGCACTCGCTCCTTCTTCCTCTTCCCTGGCTCGGAGTCTTGGCACACTTGCCAGCCTCCTTCTCGAGCGTTCCGGCGCTTCGAACTGGAAAACGTATCCCGCTCCTACGGAGGGGTGTCAACCTGGGATCCTACTTACGACGACAAGCCTCGCTCAGTCGGACCGGGTCGGCGAACTGGCGCACCGCCAGACTCCCTGCTCACCCGCACTACCCTTTGCGAGTTCCCCAACCGTAGATGAAGTAGGTATCCGTAGTGCGGATGTCGACGTCCCAACCGAGTTCACGGAGATCGTTCCGCAGTGTCTCGGGAGGAGGAAATCGCTTCACGATCTCGAACTCCCGGCCGTCATTCAGTCGTCGGCGCTGGAACTGGCTCTCTACAGGGGCAAGTTCGTGGTCTGAGGCAGTCGAAGTCTCCGTGTAGAGGGAATCGACGAAGAAGAACCGACCGCCGGGCCGCAGGCAGTCGGAAACCAGGCGAAAGAACCCGGCGAACAGCTCCTTGGGCACGTGAGAGAGCCAAAAGCCGAACGCCACCAAGTCGTACTGCCGGTCCGGAGACCAGCGGAAGAGGTCTGCGTGGATCCGCTGGATCGAGGGGTCCGGAACGTTGAGTGTGTGGACGGCCAGCATCTCCTCCGCCCCATCGACCACCGTCAGGCTGTCGGCGCCCGGAAGGAGCTCGCGACTCCAAATGCCGGTGCCTGCGGCCAGTTCGACGACCTCGCCAAACGGCTGTAGAGACCGAAGCTCGCCTCGGACGACTTCGGCCTCGCGGAACCAAGCGGCATTCGCCTCAGGTCCGCGGTCGTATCTCCCCTTCCGCTCGAACCATTCGTCATACTCCGCGGCGCGGGCGCGATAGTAGTCCAGTTGCGACTCGAGCGAGTTCGTCCAGTCTCCAGCACTCGGATTCCCCATGCCTCCCTCCTTTGGCGTTGGGCCCGGCGAACGATAGCCGAACTGGCGGGAGGATCCGCGAAACAACTCGTTGACCTGTGATTTCCTGCTGTCGGCATTCCCTGGCGTTCCTTCGTACGGTGGGCACAGCCAATGGTGCCGGAGGCCGGTAACGTTCGATTTCATAGCCAGTTAAGCCATGTCGAAATCCACACACGAGCTTGACACGCAATGTGGACAACTCGGTGGATAGCGGTGGATCGATGGGCATAGTCAGATTCCTGTTGAAATGAGTGCGACAGATGTCGCATATATGTGAGTGCGACAGTCGTCGCACATATTCAGGTGCGTGTCGAACGGGCGCACATGTTTCGAATGCCCTCGACGAGATCTCGTGGTTCGGACCCAGCGACTCGGTCAAGGGCGGAGGGGCCTAGGAGGTAGTCATGGCGCTTCCCGATCTCTCTCGCTTCGAGCTCCAGTGTCTCCGACTGCTCTGCAAGCTCGGCGATGCCACCGTTCGGGATGTGCACGACAGCCTACCCGACGGGCCCAGCTACTCAACGGTGCGGAAGATCGTCGAGCGGCTCGAGGAGAAGGACGCAGTCGAGCGCGTCCGACTCGACGGCAAAGCATGGGTCTATCGGGCGAAAGTCTCCGCAGCGCAAATGATCCGGAAGGAGATCCGGCAGTTCCTCGACGTGATGTTCGACGGAGCGGCTGCTCCCCTGGTCGCGCACCTCGCCGAGATGGACGCAGTCAGCTTGGAAGAGCTGCGCCTGGTGGAAGAACAGCTCGCGACGAACGATCGACCCGATGAGTCGGTCGAGGCGCCGGATCGGGAGACGGCATCATGAGCATCTTCTCCTCGCTCATCGGGCCGGACGGGAATCTCGCCGTGGTCCGAAACACATCGTACGAACTCGCGGCGTCTTTCTGGTCGGGAGTGGCTACGCATCTTTGGGAGTCGACGCTCTTCCTGGCGTTCATCGCGGCTCTCTCGCTTTGCTTGGTGAGAGCGCCCGGAAGGCTCCGAAACCAACTCTGGTCTCTCGCCCTCCTCAAGCTCTTCCTGCCCGTGTCCGCACTCGGTTGGGTTTGGGAACGGTGGTTCGGCGGCGCGCGCCTGGCCTTCGACCTTGGACCTCGGCCCGTTTCGTGGTTGGAACCGGTTTGGGGAGCCGCGTCTTCGAACGGAGTTAGCCCCGACACGTCGGCCGTCCTCTGGATTGCCAGCTTCGCGTGGGCTCTCGTCGCGACCAGCCTCATCGTGCGGACGGTTCGAGCGAGCCGATCATCCCGACCCGTAGAGGCACGCAACGTGACTCCAGAGCAGCGGGAACTCCTCGCAGCCCTTGCGGACAGACTCGGCGTAGCGAAAGAGCAGATTCGCGTCTCGGAGGAAGTTTCGATTCCGTGCGTAGCCGGAGTACTTCGTCCGAAGATCAACCTGCCTACAGAAGCGCTCTCCCGGCCCTGGCCCGAGCTCCTCGCGGTCGCACTTCACGAGTACGCGCACATGAGGCGCCGGGATCCGCTCCGGCTTCTCCTCCAGCGGGTCGCGTTCGCGCTGTACTTCTACTATCCGCCGATCTGGCTCGTGCTGAGCCAACTGCACCGCACGGCAGAGCTCGCATGCGACGAAGACGCCGTTGGCCGCGGTGCACGCGCGGCAGACCTCGGGCGCGCCATCGCACGCTCCGTTCGAATGGGACTCAGCGCTCCCTCTCCGGTTTCTGCGCTCGGCTCCCCTCACCGGCCGCTCCTCACGGAACGGCTACGACGACTCCAGTCCGATAGGAGGTATCGCCCCATGTACTATCATCGCGCCGTCCTCGTCCTCGCAGCAGCGGCACTGACCGGCCTCACTCTCGTTCCGCGCACGTCACCGATCGATACAGCGATCGCGTCGACCGGACCGGGGAAGGCTACGTCGTCCGCAATCGAGGAATCGAACTTCGTCCCGCCCAAGCCGATCGCCGACAAGATGGTCTTCCCGACCTATCCCGAGGAGTATCGGAGCGAGGGCGCTACCGGTCTCGTGCTCCTGAGCGTGAAGATCTCCGACCGCGGCATCGTCACATCGGCCGAGGAGAAGCAGGGAGTCAGTGGACACCCGGCATTCACGGAGTCCGCGATCGACGCCGTGACGCAATGGGTCTTCGAGCCTGCCACCGAGGATGGAGAAGCAGTCGCGACCGAAGTCGTCCTCCCGATCAAGTTCGCGCTCGACTGACCCGTCTCGGGCAACGAGTCACATCGCCACCGGGGTGCGATGTGGCTCAGCCTCTCCTCGCGTAGTGGATCTGCCAGCGCATCTCCCAGTTTGCGCCGTCGTCCTTCGAGACTTCCCAGTCCCACACGAATGCATCGTGGGTGATGTCATGGAACGTCATTCGTTGGAGGACCCGCGTCCCTCCTCGCTCACCTGATCGCGACAGCCGCATCACCCCCTCTTCGTACTTTCCGACGAAGTCGAGGTAACCACCGGCATCGTCGACCCATGTCTGACGCCAGACGCCTGCGTTGGGGTCGAACACACTCACGGACATTCCCTGGAAGCCCATCCCGGGCGCAGAGAAGTTCTCGCGTATGACGCACCCTCCGTACTCTCTCGTCACGATGTTCGTTCCCGTCCCGTCTTCTCCCCAAGTGAGGTCCCACTCGCCGATCCAGAAATCGAACTCGCGGGCACGCGGATCGGAGCAAGGTGCGGGAGGTTGCTCTTGCGAGTGAGAGGTATCCCACGCGAGGGCGACCAGGAACGCGACCAGCCATAGGACCTCGAGTCGAGGGATCATGCAGTGCCTCCTCTGTGTGAGCCGTGTGCTCTCAGAAGGAAACAACGCACGGGCGGCGCGAGGGAATCCCCAGTTCTGGGGATATCAGAACGCTTCTCCGAGCGAGAAGTAGTAGCGGGGGACGTTCCCGCCGAAGCCGACGTCGAAACGCACGGTGATCTCGCGTCCCGGATCTCCGAGGAAGAGGCGCGGACCGCCGCCGAAGTTCGCCTTCATGTACTCCAGCTGCATCTTCTCCGCAGTGGAGGCGACGTCCGCGACGCCGAAAAACCCCGCCGCGCCGATCCGCCAGAGGAACCGCACTCGATACTCCGCCTGCGCCGCGACGAGCATCCGATCGCGGTAGCGGCCGCGACGGAATCCTCTCGAGTGAGCGCGTCCTCCGAGTTCCGCGAAGTGCCAGAACGGAGGCTCGCCTTTCGCTACGAACGTGAAGAACTGCAGCGCAAGTACATGCGTGGGCGTCGGAGAGAGGTACCCCCTCGCATCGAGGTGGTAGTTGTTGAAGTCGTAGTTGCTTCCGATGTCCTCGTCGAAGAAGAGGGCGAACGACTGGAGATAGAACCCTCGCCGAGGAAAGTAGCGCGAGTCTCGTCTGTCCCAATCGAGCACCAAGCCCGTTCCGATCGCGTTCTCGCCGTCCTCGCTTCCTCGTATGTCCCCCACAGCGAGGGCGCCACCCGGCTCCGTCTCGAGAAGATCTACTCGTTCGAGCTCGAATCTCGCACCGAGACGGATGTCCTTCCAAACGTCTCGGAAGACTTCGACGTATGCATCGAGGTGGGACGGGCGATACTCCTCCTCCGCGTCCTCCGGAGCGTTCGGACCGAAGCCGTAGAAGCGCTCGCTCAACGTCTCGTGTGCGACCCGCACCTTGAGACCGAAGTCATCGTTCGGATAGACGACCGCCTGGACGTCCGCCTGCGTTTGTCCCTTCATCGTGATGCGTCCCTTGAGGCGCAACTCGGACGCCGGCAACTCGGCCTGAGATCCGGGCCAACGGAACGGGAAGATCGCGTCCCCGCCCAACCCGAGCCCGCGACTGTCGGAGTAGGTGACCTTGGGCAGGTAGAACACGCCTCCCGCGTAGAGCCTGGGAGGGAACCAACGCACGTGATGGACTTCCTGCTGGGCATCTTCGGACGGCCCAGTGGACGCAGCCGCGTCCTCTGGCTGGGTCGCGGTGGCACCTTCCGTCTGGGGCGTCGCGGCCGGATCGGACTGGGTTGAGGCGGCGGTCTCAGCTTGGCCATCGCTCTGGGACGCGTTGGCGGCTTCGCTCGCGTTTCCTGTCCCGGAAAGCACGAGGTAGGCGCCGGCGACGAGGGCGATGAGAGATCTCTTCCGCAAGGACCACGCTCCGTTGGGGTTCGCCCGGACGGTACGTGCGGGGTACTAACGGGTCAAGCTCCACGAGACGAAGAGCGATAGTAGGAACACCCCGACGTCACCGAGAGGACCCATGGCCGAAGATCAGTATCCGTTCGTCGACAGGCGGAAGCGTCCGACTCCGCGATTCTCCCGCTATACGTTCGCCGGCCGACGCAGGCGGAACGCTTTGCCGGGGAGCAAGCAGGACGGGTACTTCGTGGATTGGGTCGACGGGCACTACCGTTCCGCGGTGATCGCGCTCTGCATCTTCATCGTCATCGACGCGCTTTCCACGCTCCACATCCTCAGCCATGGAGGAACGGAGGTGAATCCAGTGATGGCCTGGATCATCGATCGGAGCTGGGTCGCCTTCCTCGTCGTCAAGGTGCTGTCGGCCGTGTCGGCGCTCGTCCTACTCTCGGTGCACCGCCATGTCCGCGTCATGCGGCTCATCGGTGCGGTCCTCTACGTGGCCTACGGATCGATCGTTCTGTACCACCTCGTCCTCGTCACGAAGATCGCCTGGGGCCACGCAACCGGCTGATCCGGTAGAGGAAGCGCTCGAGTCCCTGGCTGACGCGGAGGGTCACGGGAAAGGTCTGCTTGGCCCACGCCGGGAGCTTCGCCGAGCGCGTCCCCGCGAGGTTGCCGCTGGCGACGTCGGTCAGGAACTGGTCGCCCACCATGAGAGCAGCGGAGGGGTCCGTGGTCCCGAGAGCTTCGAGCGTTGCGAGAAGTAGGGGGCCATCCGGCTTCCGGACCTGCCGGGCGCCTCGCGCCAGAAGGTCCTTCGCCTTCTCGCTTCCGAGGCTGTCCTCGCCGCCGTGGAGCACCCGATAGACCCTCTCCTCGCCCATGGAGTAGGCACGCACGATCGGGAAGTCCGGAAACATCTGGCCGAGTTCGACAAACCTAGCCTCTCCACAGTTGGAGAGGATCGCCTGCCGAACCCCCACGGACCGAAGAGCTTCCAGACAGGGAGCGAAGAGGGGTTCGATCGCCGGTGCGTGGTACGACATCAGCGTTCCGTCGACGTCCCACACGACAGCTTCGATCCCTTCGCGGGCCACGAAATCCGGGGAGACGTCCCGGGCATCCTGGATCCGGTAGGTCGGTTCCAGCTCGTCCAACAACCGAAGTAGACGCGGCAGAGTTTGCCTAGCTGTCGTCAGCCAATCACCGTTCATGGAGACGCCAAACTACCCGATTTGGGGTCCCACAACCAGTCGCGGCGATCGCTGAAGATACTGGGGTGCTGATCCTTGGAGCGGATAGCATCACCGTCCCCACCTAGGAGTTTCTCAAGGAGACCGCGCCCCGAAACGATCTATAGATGTATGGAACGAGGCTGGAGACAGCGCGCGGGAGCAGTATGCCCGTGCAAAGCGATCGGCTGCTTCTCCATACGCGTCCGAATCTTGCTCGTAGCACTCATCTCGGCAGGAGTGTCCGTTCTCCTTCTCGCCGGAGGGCTCGCCGTCTACGAGTGGCAAGCTCTCCGTGCCGGCATGGTGCGAGACCTGGAAGTCCTCGTCCACGCCGTCGGGGAAGGCTCGGGAGCCGCCCTCACCTTCGGAGACGAGGAGTCCGCGACAAAGATCCTCTCTTCCTTCCGAGCGGAGCCGTCAGTGCTGGCCGCACGCCTCTCGGACACTCACGGGCATGTCATCGCTTCCGTTCAGTTTCATCCCAGGGACGACCTAGAGATCCTTCCGCTCAGCAAGGGACACGTCTTCGAGGGTGAGAACCTTCATCTCGCGTACAGTATCCAGCGGAACGGATCGGATCTCGGGTCCGTCTACGTCGTCGCGAGCACCTCGGAAGTGCGCTCACGCATCGCGCACTTCCTCGCCGCCGTCGCCATCATTCTGTTGGTTGCACTCATCGCAACCCTGCCGTTGGCCTATCGCCTTCGGAACACCGTCTCCGATCCGATCGATGAACTCTCGGGGACGGTGGAGCGGATCAGCCGTGACATGGACTACTCGATCCGCGCCAGGCAGGTGCCGGACCCCGAGATCGGGCTTCTCGTGCTTGGTTTCAACTCGATGCTTGCGCGGATCGAGGAAACGGACCGGAGACTGCGTGACGCGCAGTCCGGCCTCGAACGACGAGTGGAGGAGCGCACGTCGGAGCTCCTAGTCGCGAAGGAAGCAGCGGAGGAAGCCGCGCGGGCCAAGTCGGAATTCCTAGCCAACGTTTCGCACGAACTCCGCACGCCTCTTCACGGCATCCTGAGCTTCGCGCTCTTCGGCGAGGAACGAGTCGACACGGCCGACTCCTCCACCATCATCCGCTACTTCAGTCGGATCCGTGAGTCCGGTGAGCGACTCCTCGTTCTCGTGGACGAGCTGCTCGACCTCTCCAAGTTGGAGGCCAGAAAGGTCGAACTCGATCGAGAATGGTACCCACTCGGAACCATCGTCCGATGCGTGGCTGACGAGTTCCAGAGCCTTCTCTCGGAACAGAACGTCTCCGTCGCCATCGCCTCCACGTCCGAAGAACAAGTCTATGTCGACCGGAACCGACTGATGCAAGTCCTGCGCAACATCATCGGAAACGCGATCAAGTTCTCGCCTGATGGCTCAGTGATCGAAGTCCGGACATCACACGCGGAAGAAGGCTGGACCGTCTCGATCTCGGACGAAGGCGTGGGCATTCCCGAGGACCAGCTCTCGTCGGTCTTCGAGAAGTTCTTCCAGTCTTCCCTCACGAAGACAGGGGCCGGCGGCACCGGACTCGGACTGGCCATCACCCGCGAGATCGTCCAGGCACATGGTGGCCACATCTGGGCCGTCAACCGCCAGCCGCGTGGCGCCGTTTTCTATTTCACGATTCCGTACCCCGAACCCGAGCAGTCCAGCGACGAGACCGAACGCATCGCCTGAGGCAAGGGAGAGCCACCTTGAAGAAACGCATCCTTGCAGTCGACGACGACCCGATGAACCGGGAGATCATCGCCGAGATCCTCGGCGACGAGTTCGACGTACACTTCGCGTGCAACGGTCGCGAAGCGCTGGATCGGGCCGCGGAGTCGAAGCCCGATCTCGTGGTGCTCGACATCATGATGCCGGAACTGGACGGATACGAGACCTGTGAGCGACTGAAGGCTCGGGACCCGTATCTGAAAGTCCTCCTCGTTTCGGCAAAGGCTCTGCCTTCCGAGCGCCTACGCGGCTATCAAGTAGGGGCCGACGACTACGTGACGAAGCCGTTCGACCCCTACGAGTTCCTGGCAAAGATCCGTGTGTTCCTCCGGCTGAGCTTCGCTGAGGAAGTCGGGCAGATGAAGTCCACCCTCATCACACTCCTCGCCCACGAAACGCGAACGCCCCTTGCCCACATCCTTTCTTCTGCCCAGCTCCTGGAGGACGAGCGCACGTTCGAATCCAGGGAGGAGCGCAATGACCTGCTCGGAATCATCCTGAGCGGAGCGCAGAGATTGCAGACGATCTTCGAGAAGTCGATGTTCCTCTTCCAGCAGCAGTCCGGCACCATCGCCCTCGAGCGGACTCGACTCGAGCTAGGGGCCGTCGTTCGATCCGAGATCGACCGCGTACGTACCCGAGTCAGTGGAGTGACTCTCGAGTACGAGGGTAGCGAGGAAATCGCCATCGAGGGCCAGGAGCCGCTCCTGAGACAAGCTCTCGGCATTCTCCTCGAGCAGGCTGCTCGCCGGAGCCCGAGCAACGCACCGGTTCGAGTTCGCGTCGAGTCCCAGGAGCAGGGTGCGGCCATCACCGTCTCCGATGCGGGAGTGTCCCCGGAAGCGGAGTCTCTCGCACACTACTTCGAGATCTTCCACGTCAGCGACATCGCGCACCACTCGGACGCGCTCGACCTCGACCGCCCGATCTGCGCGTCGATCGTGCGTCGCCATGGCGGTTCCATCCGCGCCACCATCCCGGAGGAAGGCGGACTCTCTTGTCTCGTCGTCCTTCCTTCGGAAGAGGATGCGAAGCAGGTCGCCTGATGCCGCATGGTCGTGAGGGACAACGACCGGGCGCAACGGGCGTAGTCGCCGCCGGGCTAGTGATCGGGGCTCTACTCTCCGTCATCCCCGTAGGCAAACCGGTCGCCGGAGATCCCGCCTCCGACCACGACCGCGAGTACGCGGTCAAGGCGGCCTATCTCGTCAACCTGCCCCAGTTCATCGACTGGCCTAGCACCGAGCCTCCGGACCCCGTCTTCGACGTCTGGGTGATCGGAGACGATCCGTTCGGCCCCCTCCTCGACCGAGCCTTTTCCGGCAAGGAAGTGACGGGGCGGTCGTTCTCGATCCACAGATCCCCTGATGTCGCATCGATCGGCGAAGGGGATGACGTCGACATCGTATTCCTGGCGGCGCGGGACAAAGAGTCCGCCGCCGCATGGACCGAGGAACTCGGACCCGGACCGATCCTCGTCACTAGCGAAACTCCGGGGCATGCCGCACTCAACGGCATTGTCGGATTCTATATATCCGGCAACAACGTTCGGTTTGAGATCAATCGGAAGAACGCGGATGCACGAGGGCTGCGTATCAGCTCGCAGCTTCTGGATCTCGCGCGGATCGTGGGGGAAGGAACATGAGAACGAGTCACGCGCTCGTCGGATGGGTCATCGGAACCGTTTCCTGCTGGAGTGCCAGCGCCGGAGCCGAGGTCGACGATCTGTCCAATCTCAGCATCGAGGAGCTCATGCGGGTCGAGGTCACTTCCGTGTCCCGCCAAGAAGAGCATTGGCTCGATGCCGCAGCCGCGGTGACCGTCATCACAGCGGATGACATGAGGAGAGCAGGCGTTCTCTCCGTACCGGAGGCGCTTCGGATGGCGCCCGGAATCGATGTCGCCCAGATCGACGCGAACAAGTGGGCCGTATCCGCGCGCGGATTCCTCGGACGCTTCTCGAACAAACTCCTGGTGTTGATGGACGGCCGAAGCATCTACACGCCGTTCTTCGGCGGCGTGGAGTGGGACATGGTCGATCTCTCCCTCGACGACATCGAACGGATCGAGGTCATTCGGGGTCCCGGCGCCAGTCTCTGGGGGTCGAATGCTGTCAACGGCGTCGTCAACATCATCACGCGCCGAGCCACGGCCGACGATGGAATGACGCTCAGTGCCGCCACCGGCTCGAACGGCGGAGTCGCCGAAGCCAGGTTCAGCACGCAGCTCACGCCCGGCATGGACCTGCGGGTGACCTCGCTCTATCGAGACCGATCTTCATCTCCGGCCTTCGGCGAGTTCATCCTCTCCGACGCAGCGGAAACGGTCCAAGCCCAGGCCCGGTGGGACTACGCTGTCGATCCGCAAACCGACCTCTCCGTCCAGGCGCGGTACGGGAACGGCGATGCCGGCACGTCCCAACTCCGTTTCGCCACCGGGACCATTCCCCTTCAGACACTCGACGTGGACTACCAGACGCACAACGGATCGCTGCATACACGGGCCGTACACAGGTTCGGCGATACTGCGCACGTCTCGTTCGCGGGCTACTGGACGGAGGATTCGCGAAACTACGGCGTCATCGACTACTCCTCCTCCACCAAGGACCTGGAAGTCGAGTCAGGATGGACGCTGCACTCCCACGAATTCATCGTCGGACTCGGACAACGCTGGATCACGGACCACGTGGAGAGCACTCCTTGGCTCGTCTTCGATACTGGGGCGGCTGACCACGACATCTTCAGTGGGTTCGCACAGGATCAGTTCCCGCTCTTCTCCCCCAAGCTCACCGCGACCGCTGGCGTGAAGTTCGAGGACAACTCGTACTCGTCGGCAGGGGTCGAGTGGCAGCCGAACGCCCGGCTTCTCTGGAAGGCGACGGAGCATCATCGTGTCTGGGCATCGGCCGCCCGCGCCATCCGTACGCCCTCACTCATCGACAACGACGGCCGCTTCCTCGTCTACTCGACGGAAGCTGAAGGCCTTCCGGTGGAGGTCTGGGCGACCGGAAGCGAGGGCTTCCGGTCAGAGGACCTCGTGGCATTCGAACTCGGTTACCGCTCCCAGCCTCGACCCGACCTGAGCGTCGACCTCGCCGCCTTCGTCAACGAGTACAGCGATCTTCGCGGCAGTGAAGTCGGCGAACCCTCGTTCAAGACCGATCCGATCCGGATCGAGACCGAACTCCAGCTGGTGAACAACGTGGAGATCACCGTCCGGGGGGCCGAGGCCGAGCTACGCTGGGATCCGACCGACCGGCTGCGCCTGGTCAGTGGAGCGAGCTACGCGCGGTACGACAACCCCGTGGACGCCAAGGAAACGAACGGCACCAGTTTGGTGACCCAATCCGAGTACCATGTCGTTCCGTTCAAGCTCAACCTACGCGCCCTCTACGACCTCAGCTCGCAATGGCAGCTCGACTCCGCGCTCTACTACGTGGACGACATCGAGACTCTCCAGGTCGATGCCTACGCGCGACTCGACCTGCGACTCGGCTGGC
This sequence comes from Candidatus Eiseniibacteriota bacterium, assembly GCA_020633975.1. Lineage (GTDB taxonomy): Bacteria > Eisenbacteria > RBG-16-71-46 > CAIMUX01 > CAIMUX01 > JACKCR01. Next base: position 242,198 of record JACKCR010000008.1, read on the forward strand.
GGCCCGTGTCCAACATCCAGGCAAGCATCGGAGTCCAGAATCTACTCGAGGACCGACACGAGGAGTTCGCCTCGTGGAACTGGGAACTCGCGCAAGAAGTGCAGAGAAACATCTACGGCCGATTCACTTGGGGGTTCTAGATGAACGATACCTCGCCGAAGATCGCTCGCTTCTCATCCGACGCGCCCTCGTCACGCGCGGCCATTGCGGAGATCGCAGAGCGGATCCCGTTCTCGGACGTCGCCCTCGTCGCCTTGTTCTTGGCGCCGAACTACGACAAGGACGAGGCAGCAGCGGCGATCGTCGAGTGCTTCGGATCTACTCCCGTGATCGGCTGCACGACGGCTGGTGAGATCGCGCCCGATGGATACCAACGTGGCGGAATCTCCGGCTTCGCCCTCCCGACGGAGGACTTCGACGTAGAAGTCGGTTGCATCGACAGCATCGACGAGTTCGAGTACCGCGATGGAGTGGGTGCAGCCTCGGACGTTCGACATCGCCTCGCGGCACGGATCCCCGAATCCAGCGGCATCAACACATTCGCATTCCTGCTCGTCGACGGAATGAGTCGCAAGGAAGAGCAGGTCGTCGCCGCCATCCACCCATCGCTGGGAGATATTCAGCTCTTCGGCGGGTCCGCCGGTGATGGTGGCGAGTTCCAGAAGAGCTGGGTCTACCACGAAGGTACCTTCGCGACCAAGCGCGCGACGCTCACACTCGTGCATACGAACCGGAAGTTCACGGTCTTCCGGACTCAGCACTTCGTCTCCAGTGGAGATCGACTCGTCGTCACCGAATCCGATCCGAGCCGGAGGATCGTCTACGAGATCGACGGCGAACCCGCCGCCACGGCCTATGCCCGTCACCTGGGGATCCCGGAGGAGTCTCTCGGGGCCACCGTATTCGCCTGCCATCCCGTGGTCGTGCAGATGGGTGGGGAGTACTTCGTCCGTTCGATCATGCAGCACCACCCCGATGGATCGATCGAGTTCGCGTGCGCCATCGACCAAGGCGTCGTCCTCCGGTTGGCCAAGGGAGTGGACATGGTTGCGAATCTCCAGGAGTCCTTGCATGGGCTTCGGGAACGCGTTGGTGAGCCAGACCTCATCATCGGGTGCGACTGCCTCTTTCGAAGGGTCGAGGCCGAAGCTACAGACGTGCGTGACGCGCTCAACGAGATCCTGCGCGAGAACCACGTGGTTGGGTTCACATCCTACGGAGAGCAGTACAACGCCGTGCACGTAAATCAAACGCTCACCGGAGTCGCCATCGGCTCCAGGAAGGCTGCATAGGTTCCGTGAACGATCGGCCGGACATAGAGCGACTCCAGTCCGAGATCGCGCGACTGCGGAAGGTCAACGAGGCCTTGATGGACCGCGTCGAGCAGAGTACGAACGTCCAGGGGACGTCGTTCGCGATCTTTCAGACTGCAGTCGATCTCGAGCACAAGGTCCATGAGCGGACAGCGGCGCTGGAACGCGCGCTCTCGGATCTCGAGCGATCCAACGCCGAACTGACCGATGCTCGCGACCGTGCCGACGCTGCGAACTCCGCCAAGAGCGCGTTCCTTGCGAACATGAGTCACGAGATCAGGACCCCGATGAACGGGATCCTCGGCATGGTCGAGCTCCTGGCGCGTACCGAGCTGGCCCCGAGACAAGCGCGTCTCATCGACACCGTCCGGAAGTCCGCGCGATCGCTACTCACGATCATCGATGACATCCTCGACTTCTCGAAAATCGAGGCCGGAAAGCTCACACTCGAGTCCGTACCGTTCACGCTCAGAGATACGGTGCAGAGTACGGTCGACCTCCTTCACGAGCGCGCGGCCTCGAAGGGCATCGAACTCGACGTGACCTACTCCGCACCCTGGGTCGATGGTTGGATCGGAGACCCGCTCCGGATCCGGCAGGTGTTGATGAATCTGATCGGCAACGGTATCAAGTTCACGGCTCAAGGACGGGTCGAGGTGAACGTCGAGGCACCGTCCGCGGCACCGGCCCTGGAGGGTGCGACCGAGACTGTCACCTTCTCGGTTTCAGACACCGGAATCGGTCTGGCACCCGACAAGATGGATCGAGTGTTCGAGTCCTTCGCGCAGGCGGACTCATCCACGACTCGGGAATTCGGGGGCACAGGACTAGGACTCGCAATCGCCCGTCAGATCGTGGAGCAGATGGGGGGACGGATCAGCGTCGAAAGTCAGCTCGGACGCGGATCCCGGTTCTGGTTCGAGCTACCACTCCCACGCGCGATGGCGGAAGAAGAGACTTCGCTCGTCACCTCGACGAAGCGGAACACCGGTAAGATCGCGCCGCTCGGATTCCGTGTTTTGGTTGCCGAGGACAACGAGATCAACCGCGAGGTCGCTCGAGAAATGCTCGAGCTACTCGGGTGTGAGTGCGTGATGGCGGCGAACGGGCGACAAGCCGTCGACGTGTTCTCCCAGCGGAGGTTCGACGTCGTGCTGCTCGACTGTCAAATGCCTGTGCTCGACGGCTTCGGAGCCGTCGCCGAGATGAGGCGGATCGAGGAGTCAGACCAACGCGGACGCACGCCCGTCGTGGCTGTGACCGCGAACGCAATGCGCGAGGATCGCGACCGAAGCATCTCTGCTGGGATGGACGGCTTTCTCAGCAAGCCCTACACACTCGCGGAATTGCGCCGCACGATCTCGACTTGGTGCCGACCGGACCGGAAGAGCGCTTCGGCCCCCTCGAGCCTCTCGCCGAAACTCAGCACCCCGACGCTGGAGATCGGGGCGTTGGACAACCTACGAAAGCTGGAGAACCTCGGACGACGCGGAGCCGTCTCGCGGTTCCTCAAGAGCTTCCTCCGGAACACGCCCCCTTCTCTCGAGCGGATGCGCGCGGCACTCACCGGTCGTGACTTCGAGGGGCTGGAGCGAGAGGCACACAGCCTCAAGTCCACCGCTGCGCTGGTCGGAGCGGTGAGGATGGGTGCCTTGGCTCTCGACCTGGAACACGCGGCCAGACGGCAAGACATGGACCGCTGCGCAGAGGGACTGGAATCAATCCGCACCTGGTTCGATCGATTGGAGCCGGTAGTTCGCGAGCAGATCCTTCTGGAGGACGCCGCCTGACCCTGGGAGGTCAGTCGAGAAGCCCATCGGGAGGTCGGTGTCGGGGCGTCTGCGTCGACGAGTTTCAGCGCCTGAGCAGATCGAAGGCTTCATCGATGGAGTCGATCAACTCGAAGATGGTGTCGAGCTTCGTGTGGTTCAGCACGGCCCGAACCTGAGGACGTGCCCCGACGAAGACCATACGACGGCCGCTTTCCTTCGCGGCCTTGAACCCTTCGACGAGCATTCCGATCCCCATCGACTGCACCGACGCGATCGCGCTGAGATCCACGACCAACGGCTTTCCGGTCAGGACCGCGCGCCGCACTTCCGACGGGAACTCGGTGGCCTCGTGATCGAGGGCACCGTGCAGGTGGAGAACGATCACATCGTTCTCTTCATCGACATGCACCTCGAACGCCATCATTCCTCCCCGGCCGGGAACGCTCGCAAAGACCTCTCCCCTGGATTCTGCCACAAGGGCGCCGCGATCTCGATCACACTCGGGCCCCCTATTGCCGGGCCGCCAACTCGCTGGCGATCCAGGCGTGGCTCCGGTGCGTGAGAACCTCCGCTGCGTCTGCCGGCTCCAGCCAGTCGAGGAAGTGATCCTCCTCCACCGGGTCTGCGACCAGCTCCGCGAGCTCCGCCCGAACGAAGATCGCCTCGATGCGGGTGGCGGACCGAACGGACGTCGGCTGTAGGAACTCGGTAGTACGGGCCAGTAGCTCGAGGGAGTGGACCGCCCAGCCCATCTCCTCCCGCACCTCGCGCCGAACCGTATCTCCCCACGTCTCTCCCGGTTCTGCCCCTCCACCGGGCAGGAAGGCTTGGTCGTTCACGCGCATGACGGCGATCTTCCCATCGCCCCGGTCGATCAGCGCATAGGCAGCCGGGCGCGGGCGATACTCGACGCCGGGGTACGACTTGCCGAAGACCCGGACGGCAGAGCTTTCCCAATCCGTCGTCATCGAGTTCCGCCTCCAGAGCTGCGGAAGAGGCTACGCAGTGACGTTCGCCCGAAGTCCGCGTCGCCGCTCTCCCCTTGCGAAGGACTCGATCCCGTGGCGTTCTCGCGGTTTCGAATCCGACTGTACTCGGCCTGGAGACGACGAAGTCGAGATTCCGCCGGGCCGAGCGTCCAACAATCTTTGGCCTCGAGCTCCACGATCGGAGTCGACTGGTCGTTCAGCGGACAGATATCGCGCATCTCCCAAGCATCCTCTCCGGACTCGGACTCCTCCACCCACCGGAGCGGATACCCCTGAGTCCGGCACACGTAGGGACGCTGGTCATAGATCCGGCACGCGCCTTCGTCATCCAGGAAGGCACATCGACCGACGGGCGCGGGGGTGGCGCTTTCCAACAGTTCGCGATGGTGCCTAACGATCTGATCGGCTTCCACTTGAAACACGGTGATGCCGTCGACACAACAGCTGATGCAACCCCGTCGACATTGGAGACGACCCGAGTGGACCCGGTCGAGTCGACGGGTCACCCGCTCTACCGCTGCGTACAACTTCTCGAGGGAGTGGATCACGTGAACGCTGGATTCCTTGCCGCCGACATCAACGTGCAAACAAGGAAACCTCGCTGGTCTTGCCTAGGCAATGCGGCTGCCCCGGAATCAGTTGGCGACGCTTTCGGTCGACGGGGTCTCGAGATCCTCCAACCGAAGATCTTTCCACCGCCACCAGCGAAGCAGCGCCAGGTCGGGGTCAGGTGTCCTTGCGAAGTAGACGGCACAGCGGAAGACGTAAAGGACGCAGGGATCTTGCTTTGCAGATCTCTTCCGTTCGAGCTGCGCGAATAGGCGTTCGGGATCCTTCTTCGCCAATGCTCGAATCGTGTGGATGCCTAGCTCGTGGAGATCATCAGCCAAGCTTGGCCCCACACCCGGAATCCTCTGAAGTTCGTCTCTCTTTCTTCCGTTCGTGGTGGTCGCGATCATGTCGGATCTCCAGGTTCGCGGTTCCAACGAATAGGATAGCGCAGAAAGCGCGAGACGGCTCGTGCTTTCCACGAACCGTCTCGCTTGATCGAGCGAAGGTGAGCACTGCGATCATCTACGGGATCACCGAGCCGAGCTTCGCCCTCCGCCACAGCCCATTCCGCCGCCTCCGCACGCACCGCCGCAACCACCAGCCTGGTTCGCAGCCTGGTTCGCGCCTTTGCCCATGCCTCGATGTCCGTGCTTTCCATTCCCCATCTGTGCACCCCAGCCGTTCCCGGCTCCAGAGCAGTTGCCACAACCTGCTCCCCCGGCGCCACCACAGAGGCCGCAGGACTCGTGCTGACCGTCGACGATCGCCCGGAACTCGGCCTGTGAGAGGTGTTGCGGGACGTAGGAGACGCCCCGTGCGTCGAGGTTCCGGTTGAAGGCCCGCAGATGGTTCCCGGAGGCTCTGCGTAGCCCCTCGTAGACCCCGCGAATCTCGGGGTTCCTCGCTTGCTGGATCGCGCGTGTGAGGTCTGCGATGTCCAGCTCCTCGATCTTCGCCCCCGCGCGCAGGGCAGCTTCGGGAGAGGTCCGCCCCATCCGAGTGAGATCCGTATAGAGGTTTCTCATCTCGTTGCTCTGGAAGACACCCGTCGCGTCGTTCTGAATCGGGTCCTTGGTTCCGGAGCGAACCAGCAGGTCTCCGACGATCGCGAGATGGTGTTCTTCGGAGTTCTGGATGTGGAGGAACGGTGTCAGCCCCCACTGGTCGCCGAGCGTACGGTAGACGTCGCGCGCCATCTTCTCTTCCTCACGCATCCGCACGAGCTCGGTCCGCTCTCCGGTCGTGAGGACGAGCGGTGCGTTCCCTCGAAGCTCCGCGTCGCCTCCATCGCTACGGCCCCATTGGTGCCCGCCCGCGAGGGCCGATACGGCCACACCTAGAGATACGGCAACGACACCCAGCCCCAGCGCCCGGCGCATCCTCTCCTTCTCGAACATCCAAGCCTCCTCTCGACCAACCAGGGACGAATCCATGCCGAGGAGACGCCGAGGCGGAAGCCCAGGCAACGGCTTTCCAATACGCGAATTCACGTACCGGCCGAAACACAGTGAGGTCTGGAAGTCCCGAAACGTGCGCCGTGCGCTATCGCGGCCCGTAGTGCCGAGGCGGGTGGGCCAGAGCTCGGCGACGTGCGTGCTCTCGGATCCAGAGATAGAGAGGAAGCCCGCAGGAGACTCCCACGAGACAGGTCGCGGCAATGGGAACCCACCGCACTGGCACTCGCTTCCTTCGACCATCGATGAGCACGAACGCAATCGTCACGATCGCCGCAACGATGACATCGAGACCGAAGAACGCGCCAACACGAGTGGAGAATAGCTCCCGAGCGAACCCGCCGAGGTCGAATCCGTGTTCCGCGATCCAGGGGAGGAACTGCGTGAGCGGAAGGATCGCGCCCAGTCCCGTCAAGATTGCGTAGACACTGATCGCGCTCATGCGTCCGTCTCCTCGCTAGGGGCTAGAGCCAGTGTTCGAACTCTACCTCACCGTAGGCCGGTTGTCCGCTCTCCCCCACGGAAGCCATCTCGTGGACCCGTCGAGAACGAGCGATCGGGTCGGTGTGGACGGCGACGAGCGAGAGGCCGCGCCGAATGCAGAAACGGATGGCCGGCTCGTTCTCGATCGTCGTGGTGAGCCAAAGCCGTCGACAAGCACGGCGCTGTGCGATGGCGTACGCCGCATCGAGTAACAGTGTCCCGAAGCCGAGAGCGCGCTCGGACGAGTGTAGGGCGACCACTTCGAGCCCTCGATCGTCGACCGCGTAGGCCAAGAGCGCGACCAGTCGACCTCCGAGACGACCGAGGAAGCAGGGCAACTCATCGACCTGATGCAGACTTCCGCGTGACAAGACGCGCGTACTTCCAGCTTCGCGGAGCAAGAACTCCCGGACCGACGACCGGACCCTTGATCGATCCGTCGAAGGATCCAACGATCGACCCGTGGATCGGTCGGGTGCTTCGAGCGAGTGGATCGTCTTCAACTTCGAGACGGGGGATAGCTCGGACAATCCGAGATCCAGCTCCAAGACCGGGAGTTCACGGCCGGCAGGTCGCGACGGTTCGGCGCCTACTCGCTGTGCGCCCATCGACCGATAGAACGGTTCCGCACCAGGATCGGACACTATGACCAGCGTCCGTCCTCCCAACTCACGGCAGTGAGACACCGCTTGCAGGAGAAGGGCCGCGCCGACTCCGCGCCCTTGCCACTCGGGCCGGACCCACAGGTGGGACAGGTCCCACTTGCCATCCGCGAGCGGCTGGGCAGATACGAATCCCGCCACACCTGCAGCGGACTCGCACACCGAATACCAGTTTGTCTCGATCGAGGCCGGTGTCGGCTCCAGATCATCTCGCCAGAGCAAGAGCCACTCGATCGGATAGCCGCGGCTCGCCTTCGCTGCCCAGGCGACCCGTGCCATCGCCTCGGCATCGGAGGCCCGCGCCAGGCGGAAGGAGAGGTCCCCGATGGCAGGACTACCGAAGCGAGATCGAACGGGCGACCTACTCACGAGCCTCTACTCACGAGGCTCTACTCACGGTCCAGCCGACCCACGATGGCGTCCGCAAACGACTCGGCTGAGCCGGGCACGATACGGAAGTAGAGCGCGGGTTCGATCAGTTCTAGCTCCATCAAGAGGAACAGCTCTCCCGTGCGGACGATATCGACTCGAGCATAGAGGAGAGGAGGATCGAAGAGCTGCGCGATCGCCCCACACGTCTCGACGAGATCACGAGGCGGGTCGGCCGGAGTGATCATCCCGCCGTACTCCTCCTGCACTCGGAAGTCGCCCGTCTTCGGCATCTTGAGTACGGCGTGGCTGTATCGACCGTTGAAGTAGAAGAGCGATGTCTCCCCAGACGTGAGGATCTCGGGAACGAACGGCTGGGCCATGTACGCGCGACCGCGAAGCGCCGCCTCGATTCGCTCCTCGTTCTCCAGGGTGTACGCCAAGTAGGGAACGTCGCCCGTGAACCACTCTCGACGGGAGGAGTCGTTTCCCTCCGCGCCACTGCATGCCTCTTCGCGCCTAGCCGCGGCACTCGGGAGAGAGTCGTTCCTGGTTGGGCCGCTCCGAGTCGATTCGTTCTTGGCCGAATCGTTCTTGGCCGAATCGCTCTTCGTCGAGTCACCTCTTGCCGAGTCTTCAGCAAACGAGTCCGCGCCCGCCGTTGCCAGCTTCGAGCGTTCGTTCCGTACCCGAAAGGTATCGAATGCGCACGCACCCACCGTCGGCTTGACGATGAGGTCGTGCGTCTGGAAGTGACTGAACAGAGCTTCGAGATCGAGGTTCGCGTCTGCCTCTCGGTAGAGGGTCGGCACCACCGGAACGCCTCGATCCCCGAGCTCTCCGAGGTACCGTTTGTCCGCGTTCCAGCGCACGACCTCGCTCGGATTCCACAGTTCGCACCCGGCAGCTTCGATCCGCTCCAGCACTTCGAGGAACTCGCTCAGGCGATCGTGATAGTCCCACGTGGTCCGGAGTACGACGGCGCGAAAGCGGCTCCAGTCGACATCGGCATCCCAGGGGACGGCGTCGAGTTCGTAGCCTAGGCGAGCGAGTGGCTCCCGAACGAGCTCGTCGTCGGAGACGTAGCCGTCCATGTCGTGGATCGTGAGAAACGCGATCCGCGGGCGATCAGGCATCGTGTGGCCTCCGAGAGGTTCGTGCTCAGAAGTCCCAGATGTCTTCTTCGGACTCTGCTCCCTCGGGGTCGATCAGGACCTTCGCGAGCTTTCCGAGGAAGTGCTCCCAACCTTCGAAGTGGTTCTCACGATCGTCTTGGTCTTGATCGGAGTCGTCGTACGGCCCCTGGGTGAGAAGCATGTGGGTCATCGGCCCGTAGTCCCCGGCCGGCGCCGCGACGATCCGGATCATCACGTTCCGCGACGGAAGGTCAGGCGCGTGGCGCCACGCCCAAGTGAACCCGAGACGTCCTTCCGAGCCGACGACCGGGCCTTGGGTCTCGGAACCACCGGGAACGGGGGTGACCTCCGTGTACTCGCCGCTGAGCGTCCAACCCATCATCGGCCAGGAGAGCTCATACTTCCCGCCTACCTTCGGGCTGGTCACGGCCTCGTCGGGCCACCACTTCTCGAGCTTCGATGCCTCCGTGAAGTAGGAGAACACCTCGTCCGCAGGCCCTGGCAGGACGACCTCCAACTCCAGCGTGGTGTAGTCGGCGGATACGTCCGCGACCTCGAACTCGACATCGTCGCTCATCTGAGTCTCCTCCTTCGGTGCGCGCCGCTCGAGAGCGTCCCTGCCCTCATCGTCGAGACGACCTCCACTGGGTCTCCCGCCTCTTCGTCGACATCCTCGCACCGGTAGTGCAGCCGCGTCCGGTGACACTCCATTTGCCCGCGGTCGCGTGCCGATCCACCGGGAGCCTCACGCGAAACGGGCGGGTGCGTCAAGCGCCCCCGCCCATTCTCACATCTCACGCACGGGGCACGCTGCTACCGAACCCGAACCACCCGCGCCGTCTCGGAAACGTCTCCTGCCTTCACCCGGAGCCAGAAGACCCCGGAGCCTGCGTCGTTTCCGCCTTGATCGATTCCGGCCCAGCGGAGCGTATGGGGTCCAACCGACAAGTGGACTTGGTCCTCGGCGTAGATCCGCCGTCCCTGGAGGTCGAAGACCTCGAGCCGCACCGGTGTCGGCCGATCGAGCCGGAACCGGATCGAGAGCTCGTCCTGGAACGGAAGCGGCCCGGTCGAGAACGCGAGAAGCGCGGCTCCTGCTGGGCCTTCATCGGTCGAGATGTCCTCGATGCCGGTGACGTTCACGCTCACCGTATCGGACACCATGGCCTCGGGCCGGGACTTCCCGTATGTGGACCACAACGCGTGCAGGATGTCACCCGCATCGTTCGTCGTGTTCTCGTCGCGGAGGAAGTCGGCGTACTCCTTGGACATCGTCTGATAGTAGAGCGTCGCGATGACGTGGTCGGTCTCGGCGGGAAGCGGATAGCCACGCGTGTCCCAGTACTGACCGTCCGGGTAGCGCTGCGCGACCCCATCTTCCACGGGCAGCCCACCGAACGTATCGTAGTTCGCGTTCGTGAAGCCCCGAGGCGGAATCCGGTTGTCCTTGTAGGTCGAGTCGTTGAGCACGAAGTGGAAGCTCTCCCCCGCGGTCTGCCCGATCGCCGCGGCGAGGCCGGGCGAGATTCCCATCTTCGCTTCGTAGACCGTCGCGTGTTCGTCTTCCGTCAGCACTGCGGTCGAACTGTCGTAGGCGGCCGACTCGTAGATCTTCGCGCCTCCCTGATCGAAGGCCTGCACGTTGATCCACATCCGACGGCCTTCGGGATAGCCCGTGGGCAGCTTGTGACCGGTCTGGTTCGTCACCGTGACGGCTGCGAGGAAGCTATCCGCGTCCGCAGTGACCACGACCTCGAGCTCGGCAGCGTTCTGCAGCATGTAGCGGGCTCGGTCGATCCCGGCCATGATCGCCGTCTCGTCCACCTCGCCCGGATAGAGGTCGAGCACCAGTAGCGGGACAAAGGTGTTCCCGCCGGTGAGGTCGTGGATCGGGACGTCCGGACGGAGCGGCGCGAACTCCGAGTTGCAGCCATGCCCGGAAGCGTCCCTCATGTGGCAATCCTCACACGTCGCCACGTAGCCGCCCGGCTTGTTCCCGGCGAACTCGGGCGCGTACACACCCGTCGGCGTGTTGTAGTCGGAGAACTTCCACTCGTGGTACGTCCGCTCGAGGGGTAGTGCGTCGTTCAGATTGGCAATCGGCGTATCGAGAGCGTTCGGAGCGTAGTCCTGACCCGAAACGCGCGTGAACGCGGGATTCGAGACGGAGTGACACGTACCGCACATGTCCCCGTCCTGATGGAACGGCGACTGGAGCCAAGGATGCATGGCGTCTGGCGCGTCGAACGGACCGCGCCGCCAGGACGACGGGTCGACGACGTACTGCCCGGTCTCGAACGAGGTCGGCACGGCGTCGAGCTGCTGAAGGACGTACGCATCTTCGACCGGCGAGATGCCGTCCTCGTAGATCGGGTCCACCATCTTGTGGCAAAAGTCACACGCGACGCCGTCGCGATCCGCCTGCGTGAGGCGGGAGCCATCGGTGGGCTGGCTCCGTCCGTCCAGCCAGCCGCCGGGGGTGTGACACCGGATGCACATATCTCCCGAACTCGGCGCGTCCTGTTCCGCGATCGCAAGGCAGGCGTGGAAGAGAGGATCACGAGCGGCATGGTGCATCATGCTGCCGAAGTACGTGGCCGCAGGCTCCACTTCCGGCTCGTAGCCACCGTGACAGATCTGACAGAGACTCGAGGAGTCGAGGCTCCGAGAAATCGCGAACGGCTGCGATCCCGGCAGCTCGAAGTCACGAAGCGTGGTGGGAACGAACCCGCCCGGAGTCTGCAGGATCGAGAAAGTGGCATCGCTGATGTCGTCAGAGCTCATCGCGGTGTTGTCGATCGCCACGACCCGAATCCGCGCTTCGGAGGTCGGCGTGTTGTGAACTGGCCAGAGCCACTGCCCAGTGTTGGGAAGCCCCCGAACGACCATCTTCCAGTCCGCCGACTCGGCATCCCGGTACTCGATCTGGATCTCGGTGACCGTCCCATCCGTGTCCGTGGCCGACCACTCCACCATGGCGTCCGTCCCCCCGGTCCAGACTTCGCCACCTACTGGGGACAGGAGATCGATGGTGGGCGGAACCGCGGTTGCAGTCCCCGCGGTCGCCAAGCCAAGACCGACTAGGCAGGTCGAGGTGAGAACTCGAGCAGCTCGTCGCCGGGGGAGGAGGCTGGATGGAGCGCCGGGCGAGGTCCGCCCGGCGGGTAGAGAACAGGGTAGTGAGTTGTCTCCCTGAGGCTTAAGGGAGTCAGACATTCAGGGTCTCCTTCATTGCGGACGGGAAATGGACCCCTTGAGGATACCACGAATGCGGCACGATCCGATAGGTTGTGAGATATCGGAATCAGGCGGGAAAGTGTTGAGAGACAGCTACTTGTTCCAACAACGATGCGATCCGCTCAAGAGGCCCTGAGCAGCTCTGTCACGTTGTTCGAGAGTTCCTCTTCGGCGATTGGCTTGGATAGGAACCGGGACGCGCCGAGATCGAGCAGATGTGCGATCGAACCGCTCGTGGCGACACTCGACACGATCAGGATCGGCAAGAACTTGTGAACCTGTTGACCACGAATGAGTTGGACGAGGCGAACCCCATCCATTTTCGGCATGAGGACATCGGTGATGACGAGCTGGATGTCTTCGTTCGCCTCCAGGATTCCGAACGCAACCTCGCCGTCCGATGCCTTGATGGTCTCGTGCCCGTGCTTACGGAGCATCCTAGAGACCAGCTCGCGGGTGAGTCGATCATCGTCGACGACCAGGATCCGAGCCACACGGACCTCCAATCCTCGTTCGTTCTCCCCCTTTCCCCGCCGATCAGTCGGCAAGAGGCGGCCCAGGGAGAACCGATGAGTTATACACATGGGCGCGACCCGGACATGCATAAAGTGACGTGTCCAGCTGGTTGGACACTCGCGCCAGATGGCAATACAGTCGGAGCGGGTAACAGGTACCACTCGAGGTAGACGGCGATGCCTCGATCGATCGCCCGCTGGTCGGGGGGGGCGACTACCTCGTCGTCACTTGCTGATCCTGCTCCTTCGTGGAGCCGCGGATCGCGACCTCGAGTTCGGGAGTGAAGTGCGTCGTCGCCCAGGCGGACCTTTCGGTCGACATCTCGGGAAGGTAGTACTCGATGAAGATCCGTGGATATCTGTCCGGATCGAGGTCGCGGATCTCGTAGGCGAGGCTGAGCAAGACGGCTGCACTCACCTTCTCCGCCAGTCGGACCTGGACATTACGCTTCGTACCAGAAAGCCGTTCGTCCTTGATGATCTTGTACGAGGCGCGGGGCGCCTTGTGTCCAGGCTCTTCGGAAGAGGGAACGAAGGGACCACCATCGTGGTTCCTCCACGGAATCGCGGACAAGGAGAGGATCGAGCCTGAGAGGAACAATACGGCGAGACCAAACGCCCATCGCGTCCGTCCCCGTCGGTAGAGCAGGTACGGAATGCCAACCGGCCAGAATACGAGACAAAGGACCAGTCTGAGCAGAACGATCACCACCTTCCCATCGCGGGCCTGGACGAGCCGGACCAGTCCGAGCGGGGCCAGTCCGAGCGGGGCGTTTGGACCCGCTCTAGAGCACCACCTCACCTATCGGCCGGCAGAACTTGGATTTCGACCCTCTTGTGCGGCCCATTGGGGCCCCATGACGCCCTCCGCCACGGGGCTCACCGAATGCGTCGTAACATTCTTTACGACAGACACTTACTCGGGAACCAGCCCAGTGGTCCTGGCGGAGTCGTGCTGCGAGACACGGAACGGGCCATGCTACGATTGCTCATGCCCATCGAGATCGAAACGCTCTTCCACGATCTGCTCGCCCTTTCCGATGTGGAGCGAGAGGCCCGTCTGGAAGAACTGCGGCGGACGAGACCCGAACTCCACCGCGAACTCTTAGAGCTTCTCGGAGCAGCGGAGAGCTCTCGTGACTTCCTCCGTCCGCAAACGTCCGCCGACACGACCCCACCCGAGACGCTCGGTAAGTACGCGGTCTCGGGCGAGCTCGGCCGGGGCGCGGCTGGTGTCGTCTATCTAGCGCGGGACCCCGACCTCGGCCGAGACGTTGCACTCAAAGTGCTGGTGCATGCCCCGTCTCCCGCGCTCGAAGAGGAACTCCGGCGCGAAGCGCGTGCCCTCGCCGCCATCGTCCACCCCAACGTCGCTCAGGTCTACTCGGTCGAGACGACGGGGACGAAAGAGCGAGTGGCCTTTCTCACGATGGAGTTCGTCCCGGGGGCGGCCCTTGGGGAACGTGTGCGATTCGGCGCACTTCCGGTCGAGGTCGCTCTCGACCACGGCCGTCAGATCGCAAGCGCGCTCGAGGCGGCCCACCTCCGGGGCCTGATCCATCGCGACCTCAAGCCCTACAACATCCGCGTCACACCCGATGGATGGGTCAAGGTTCTCGACTTCGGACTCGCCTTCGGCATGAGGCAGACGTCGGAAGGCTCCGTTCCGAGCGGTGGCACGCCCGGGTACATGAGCCCAGAGCAGTGCCGTCGGGAGGCTCTCGACCCAAGGTCGGACCTCTGGTCGTTTGGAGCGGTGCTGTTCGAATGCCTCACCGGCGAGCCCGCAATCGAAGGCTCGGAAATCCACGAGGTCTTCGCAGCAAACCGGGCGGGTCATGTGGATCTCACCCGACTGCCCCGTTCCGTACCTTCGCGCACCGTGCACCTTCTCGAGCGCGCGCTCGACCCCAACCCCTCGACACGCCTGGACTCGGCAACGACCGCTCGTCAGGTTCTCGAAGAGGAACTCCTTCGACTCCGCGCCCTGTCCTTCGTTCTGGCCGAAGGCATGCACGTCCCTGCAGAAGCACCGCGTCCCGGGAAGGACGTGGAGTCTTCCGTCGCCCAAGGCAACTTGCCGCGTCCGCTCTCGTCGTTCATCGGACGCGCTGACTGGCTGGAGCAGACGACAAAGCGAGTCCATGGCCACACGCTCGTCACCGTGACAGGCCCTGGCGGTGTTGGAAAGACGAGGACGTCGATCGAACTCGCACATCGCGTACGACCGTCGTTCCCCGGCGGAGTATGGATAGTCGACCTCGCGAGCGTCGGTCGGGGGATCGATGCACCTGCCGCAGTCCTTCGCGCGCTGGGAATCTCCGAACTCTCGGGCACCGGCCAGCCGAGAACACCCGCCCAAGGCGTTGCGGCGATGTTCTCGGAGAATGCCGGACTTCTCCTGGTCGACAATTGCGAGCACGTCGTCGACGGAATCGCGCGCTTTCTCGAAGACCTCCTCACGCGAGAATCGAAGCTCACAGTGCTCACCACGAGCCGCACCCCGATCGGCGTCCCTGGAGAGGAAGTCGTCATTCTTCCTCCCCTCTCGACCGCCGGCTTGTCGCAAGCGCGGGAAGGCGAACCGGCGAGTGAGTCGCGCCGCGAGCTCGAGAGCGAAGCGATCGAGCTGTATCTCCAACGCGCGCGAAGTCGCGCGCCGAGTTTCGAGATCGACGAGGACGGACTCGCCACGATCCGCGAGATCTGTCTGCGGCTGGACGGACTCCCGCTCGCGATCGAACTCGCCGCGAGTCAGGCACGCTCCCTCCCCCTCGGAGAGACGCTGCGCCGCGTGCGAGAAGGTCGGTCCCTCGGCGCGCCGACCACCGCGCCGCAGCGGCATCAGTCCCTCAAGGATCTCGTCGCTTGGAGCCACAGGCTGCTGCGGCCGAAGGAGCAAGCTCTTCTCGAGAGGATGACCGTGTTCCGCGGCGGATGCACGCTCGCTGCGATCGAGGCGGTGTGCGGAGATTGGGGAGGTATCGAACGATGGGAGGTATGTGACCTCGTCGCTCGCCTCGTCGAAGCCTCCCTCGTGGAGCCGGTCGACCTCAACCTGGCGGACACAGACCGTGGCGAGACGCGTTACCGCCTTCTCGAAACGATCCGGATGTTCTGCGCCGAGGAGCTGACGCGTCGGCCGGACTCCCGAGAGCTCGCGCTCCAACTCGAAACGGCATATCTCGAGTTCGTGAGCCGACTCATCGTCGTCCGCCCCGAAGAGGATGGGCCGACGCGGACGGTGTGGTTGACGCGAATCGGCCCCGACTATCCGAACGTCCTTCACGCGCTCGACACCGCGTTGGATCGAGGTCGGCTCGACATCGCCTACCAGTGCGGCGACCTCCTCACGTACTACTGGTTCCAGTCCGGGCAATGGACAGTGGGTCGGCGTTGGTTGGACCGGATCCTCGAGGCTCGGAGCCGCCACCAGGAAGCAGAACGCCGCGAAGGCTCGCAGCTGGGCGAAGTTCCCACCGCCTCCGCCATAGACGCCGTGGACGCCGAGCGCGCGAACGGTCATCGAGCAGCGGAGGCACGGTTCCTCGCGCAATCCGGATTCCTCGACTCCGTCCTCGGTCGAGGCACCACGTCGAGTGAGGAGCTCGAAGCAGCCATCGAGATCTGTGCCGACATCGAAGACCACTCCGCAATCGCGTTCGTCCAGCAGATCGCCGGGATCACGTGCTGGAAGCGGATGGAACTGGACAACGCTCGCACGCACATCCTGCAGAGCCTGCACCACGCAAAGATGGCAGACGACCGAGGTGCGGTGGTGGCTGCATACGGCAATCTCGGGGTGATCGAGAGCGCTGCGGGTAACAACGAGAGGTCCCTCGAGTACTACGAGCAGCACCTGGCGGAGAGTCGGAAGATGGGAGACCACGGCGCTGTCGCGGCAGCGCTCGGCAACATCGCCTGGGCCAACTGGGCGCTCGGACGTCTCGAACTCGCCATGGCGTCGATGCGAGAGGTCGTTGCACTCTTCTCTGCGTCGGACAACCTGCCGAACCTCGTCATGGCTCGCGCCAACCTCGGCGAGATCCTGCTCTCCGCCGGTGACCTCGACGGCGCGCGGAAGGAGCTTCTGGAATCCGGTAGGCTCCGGATCGAGATCGGAGATCAGGTCGGACTCGCGACCTCGATCTTCTCCCTCTGTCGGGTCACGGAGCGGCGGGGGCGCATCGAGGAGGCAGCGGCGCTCGCCTGCGTCGTCGACGGACTCGGGGGCAGGAACATCATGACCTACCCCGGCCAGGTCATGACCTCCGAGGAGTGGAAAGCAGCACTGCTGACCAGACTGAGCGACGCGGCAAGGCTCGAAGCACGAAATCGGCTGGCCGGAAAGGACCTAACGGAGGTGTTCCGCATCGCCGAGGAGTGGAGCCGATGAGCCGAAGCCCGGACCGCTCGCACCACCCTTGCCACCTGCGCCGCGAACGGTGAGCCACAGTGCGACGGCCAGCTCGGAGACCAGCGGAATCGCGTAGATCGGCATGATCGCCTTCTCCAGGGTCGGCACGAGTACGTGAACGAAGGAGCCGAACACGTACACAGCGCCCGCTGCAGCGAGCAAGCCACTCACCCACCTCGGAACCAGACGGGTCCGGCCGAAGAGACGACCCAACAGCACGGTACCGAAACCGAAGAACACGAGTCCGATGCTGTAGCCGACCGCGTGAGCATCGAGTGCCATCATCGTCAACGCCTGGAGCTGAGCCTCCGTAAATGCACTCTCCAACCCGCCACCACTCGAGAAGACCAAGGCTGCGAAGTGGTTCAGCATGTTCATCCCGAGGATCGCGGCCTCGACCAACCGAAACGCCGTCGCGAGGAGAGCGAGTGACGGAGATACGGAGCGGAGCAAGAGGTAGAGCATCACCGCAACGACGACGTCACATGAGAAGACGACCAAGTCGACCGCCATGCCGAAACGGAAGAGAAGCGGCGATGCCACTAGATTCGCCGCGGTGGCCGCCGCGTCTCCGTCGACGAGCAATCGCTGCCTCACGAAGAACTCCGCGAAGAGGCCGCCAACGATGATGAGGAGATAGGAGACACCAGCGGTGCGCGCGATTGTGTCCAGCGAGACGCTAGGTGATGTGTCGGATCTATACATCGATCACGACCTTGCCGCGGGCACGGCCTGTCTCCATGTATTGGATCGCCTCCGGCACTCGATCGAGCGGGAACGTCTGGTCGATCGAGACCCGGATGTCTCCGTTCTCGAGAAGTCCGGCGAGAAACTCGAGGTCCTCGCGTCCGGGTTGCGGAAGCAGCAACTCCACACGTCTTCCGTCCTTTCGGGAGAGGGCCGGCGCCATCAGCAGGGTCTGGAAGAAACGCCGGTTCGGACCGCCGCCGACCATGACGTAGGTTCCGCGAGACGTGAGGGCGCGGCGACACGCTAGCAACGGGCGAACGGCGGCGATATCGAGCAAGAGATCGTAGGCCGCACCGCGCGCAAGGAAGTCCTCGCGTGTGTAGTCGATGACCTCATCTGCCCCGAGTGAACGAACCAGTTCGACGTTCCGCGTGCTGCAGACACCGATCACGTGGGCGCTAAAGTGTTTCGCAATCTGGACAGCGTAGGTACCGACGCCCCCAGACGCACCGTTCACGAGGACACGCATCCCCGGTGCGATCCTGCCCTTGTCGCGGAGCCCGTGAAGGGCCGTCTTCGCCGCAACTGGAACCGCCGCGGCCTCCCCGAACGAGAGTCGCGTCGGCTTTCTAACGAGGCTCGCTGCGGGCACTCGAGCAAACTCTGCAAACGCTCCGAAGCCCGACTCGGAGAGTTCGCCCATCACGTCATCCCCGATCTGGAACTCGCTGACGCCGCTGCCGACAGCTTCGATCGTTCCCGCGAAGTCCGACCCGAGAATCCGATGCTTCGGCTTCAGAAACCCGAACATGAATCGGATCACGAACGGATCCGCTCTCATGAGGTGCCAGTCCCCAGCGTTGGCCGAGGCTGCACGGATCCGGACCCTGACTTCGTCGTCCCCGATCTCGGGGATCGGGACGTCATCCAGCCGAAGTACGCTCGGCGGACCGTACTTCTCGTGAATCACGGCCTTCATCGGGACTCCTATTCAGTGGCACGGTACTCACTCGCAGCAGCCGCTCGAGTGAGACTCGATCCAGCGCGAACCCCGACGGCGTCCGTGCAGATCCGCGTGATCTCCGTCCTGGAGGTCTACCGTCGACCGTCTCGAAAGAAGCGTCGACGCGAACTGAACGGCTGCGGCGCTGCGCAACGAGCAGGTGAACTTGGGCGAACCAGCGAGCGTACCTGCCTCAGTCCGACTCTGTCCACACGATGTCCGCTTGCGCACGACGCGATGGATCAGGAACGGCCGCCCCTCAAGACACGACGCAGCACCCGGACCCAGAGCGACCAGTGACGGGTCTTCGACTCCTGACCCAAGGACTTCTCCGCCTTGGTCAGCGAATCCTCGATCAGCGCATTGTGGAGAGGACGGTAGACGAGAGGCCACGTCACGGCAGCGGGGCCGCGAGCCTTCATCTCCAAGGTGTGGCGAAGCAGGTTGGAGCCATCAGACAGAGGGAGCGACTCGAAGCCGTGCGTGCCGTCGAAGCCTCGCGGTCCGGTGAAACGAAATCGGACGCGAACTCCTGGTTCGTACGACTCGATGAAGTAGCGGATCGGTCCGTGGCCGCCGGATGCACCCCTTCCCAAGGGACGGTCGAATCGCATGCTCGGCCAGCGCTCCTTCGGCCAGAGCAGGTCCCCATCCGTCGCAAGCGAGTCGATCAGGACGCCCACCTGCGATCGGCTCGTCGAAAGGCGCCGTTCATGAACGTTCCGAACCTTGACCATGATTCCGTCCCGCCCCACGCGAACGCCGCGGACCCACCCCGTTCCGCTCGTGTCGCGCCGAAGAGGAGGCTACTCCTCCTCCGCCCTCTACGGAAGCACCACGATCTTCTGGCCAACGGATCGTCCTCCGACGGACAATCGGGCGAAGTAGGTTCCTGCTTCGAGGCGCCTTCCATCCGAGCGGCACCCGTCCCAACGGAAGAGATGGGTTCCCGCTCCGAGATATCCGAAGTCCTGCGCGAGTACTTCCGCTCCTCGAACATCGAAACAACTGAGAGTGGTCCGGCCTTCGGTGGCCTGGCCGAACAGGAACGTCGCGTCGCCGTGGACTGGATGAGGCTCGGCGCGCAGCCACAGTCCGACCTTTCCAGCGGAACCGTCCGGGCCTTCCGAGCCGGGAGAGTTCCCGCCGTCGTCGTCCGGGTTCGGTGTCGGAACGAGGCGCAAGTGAACGCGGTGCTCTCCCTTCGGTAGCACCCAGCTGCGGACCTCGCCGAGCGATCTCCACGCGGTCTCATCGCCCAAGCGTGCCCACAGCACGCCCGACTCGGGACCTGACTCTCGACCTGACTCCGCCGCGGAGTTGCCCGTCGCATGGTCGGCTCTGCGAATCCCGGACCAATCCGAGATCGACGCGAAGTCTTCCTGCCGAATGACCATCCCGAAGTCGACTTCGACGGCCGCGTCGGCCGCGATGTCCAATCGCCACGCCGAAGTCTCGCCGTGAGGACGCACGTCGCGAATCCTCCGCTGAACTCCACCCTCAGCAGAGTCCACGAACGCGGCGAAGAACGTGGCCCCAGGGGCGGCCGGGGGGTCACTCAAGTCGAATCCGTCGTCCTGTCGATCCGCACCGAGGGCCGTGCCGAGCTCCAGTCGTCGAAGCTGGTCACCGGACCGAAGGGTGATCGACACAGCGAGCGACGTTTCATCACCCTGGGCGAGACTCGAGGACAGACTCGGCGGTGCTGAAGCAACTGCATCCGCTGATCCGCTAGGGAGGCCATCTAGTGCGAATGGCTCTCCACCTAGTGCGACCGGTTCTCCACCTTCTGCGTAGGTTGCATCGACCGCAGGCAAGAGCAGCGTGACGTTGTGTCCGGTCCGGTTCTCGATCCAACCGCCTTGCCAGAGTTCCAGCGACGCCGGCGCCACGTCGTAGGGCGCAAACACCCCTTGCCCGTCGGGATCATACGAGTAGAGCGGACTCACCCGTGGATTGCTCCCGGACGACGCATCTCTCAGCGTCAGGATCTCCCCCCGATCCGCGATGAAGACACGCCCGGGCTCAGAGACGATCGGATAGGCGGCAGGGTTCCCGATCATGTTCCATCCTGGAAGGAGCCGAAGCGAGTAGGCGTAACTCCCGTCCGGCGGGAACTGGGTGCGCCCCGGCAGATCGACGGGACCTGCGTCGTCCGCCGTGATGAACCAGTACGCGCGGCCGGGCTCGAAACCGTACGGGCTCGAGGCGTCGACGAGAACGTACCGGCCGAGGACCGAGTCCCACGTCCCCATCTTCCAGGTGCGCGGCCCCGACTCGCCGAGTTCCGCGGACAAGAGCGCGTAGAGAGACGTGCTCCGGTCTAGCTCGAACGGCGCCGCGAGCATGCGGAACTCGTCCCGAGGCGGGAAGGGGACGGGCAAGTGGCCCGAGATCCGGAGGCGATTCGGAAGGTCCTCCGTTCCGTGAGACACCCGCATCTGAAGCGCTTCATCGAAGTAGGTGAGGTAGTACTCGACGCCGCGCACGGTGGATGCCGAGGCATCGAAGGTAGACGTCCACACATCGCCTCGCCGCTCGAAGCTCGGGACTTGCAGGTACCCGAACGTCCCAGGAACGCGATACCAACCTTCGAGCTCCGATACCGTCCCGGCAGCAGTCACGACTTCGATCTCCGCGACGCCGTCGCCACTCACGAGACGGACATCCTCGACCTTCGGGTCGCAGATGTTCGGCTCGCACGCAGAGTCCTCTCCGAGGAACGTTCCCTCACACAAGTCTTCACGCGTGACCTGGCATTCGTGACTCGAAGTGCAGCAAGCGCCGATCGGAATGCAGGTCGTAGGTTCACACGTCGAGGCATCTCCGTGGTACGTACCGGAACATGCCGACTCGGTCGAGATCGAACACGTGCCGACCTCCGAACAGCAGGCGCCGACAGGGTCACAGGAGACGGCGTCGCAAGTCGCGCCCTCCCCCCAAGACAATCCGCCCGACGGCGTGCACTCGTCCTCTTCGGTGATCTGGCAGGTCCCGTCCGGAAAACAGCAGGCCCCCGGTCGAGGACAGGGCGAGGGTACGCAGTGGGTACCGTCGCCCTCATAGTCACCGGCACAGACAGATTCCACCGAGAGGACGCAGTCACCATTGGAGAGACAGCACGCACCGACGGCTGGGCACTGTCCCGGCGCGCATCCCGCGCCCTCTTCCCACTCCACGCCGCCGGAGCCGAAGCAGTTCGCCTCCGTGGAGAGAGAGCAGCTCCCATCAACGGCACAGCACGCGCCCAAGGGAAGGCAAGCCGCATCGCCACACTCGACGCCCTCGGTCCAAGAGAAACCGCCGGACCCGAAGCATCCGGACTCACCGACGAGCTCACACGAACCATCGGCATAGCAACAGGCTCCCACCGGTAGCCTCACATCGGCGAACGCATCGAGTCGCTGGCAATCCGCACCGAGGTCGAGCGCACACAAAAGGAACCCCTCCTCGTAGGCCGTCAGTTCCACCTCGAACTGTTGCGATTCGCCCGATCCCAAGTCGTAGCTGCGCGCACCGATGAACCGGAATCCGGAGCAATTGGCGGAGACCTGTCCGTGGAGGCGTCCCTCACCGCGGTTCGTGATCCGGAAACTCCTCTGCACCACCGCGTGAAGGGCGACTTCTCCGAAGTCGAGTGCCTCCACATCGACGTCGCAGAGGGGAGGATCTCCCCCGGAACCGACGGCATCGATCCCATCACAGCCTCCGGAAAGCGAGATCTCGCAGTCCGTACTCCCGAAGGCACGCGGCGCGAACCGAACCATGATGCTCTTCGACTCCCCTGCGCGAAGCTCGTACGACGCATCGCCGATGATTTCGTACGCGTCACAGCTCTCGCTCGCGTTTCCTTGCAAGGTTCCGCCACCCGCGTTGCTGACGACGAACTCCAAGTCGCGACTCGTCCCGGGGAGTACCGTTCCAAACCGCAGTACGGAGGGCGAAACGCCACAGATCGGTCCGTTGCCAATGCCGTGCACGGTGATCGGAGCGCAGGAGACTCCCGCATCGAGAGTGCAAGTAACGACTCCGGAACGGTCCGGAACGAATCGCACGAAGACTTCCCGCGACTGGCCGGGACCGAGGTTGTAGTGCGGGTCCCCAACGAAGAAGAACGACGCACACGAGCTGCTCACCTCTCCGACGAGGTGCCCTCCCCCTACGTTCTCGATGAAGAACGAGGCATCGGCGAACTGCCCCAGGTCTACGACTCCGAAGTCGATCTCCGAGGTGCTGAGCTGACAGGCCGGAGCCCTTTGCCCGACACCGGAGAGCCCGACGGGCGGACAGCCTTCCGTGAAGGAAACCTCACACTCGAAGCTGCCCTCTTCCGTCGGTTGGAACACGAGACCGAGTAGCAAGACTTCACCAGCACCGAGATCGTAGGGCACCGTCGTCCGCAGACGTTCCTGAGCAACCGGAGCAGAGCTCGTCTCGTCGAGCGGAGCGAGCAGTCCGGCAACGAGCGCAAACGACTCGCAGTCCAGCGACACCTCTCCAGCGAGTCGCGATCCCCCCGCATTCTCGAGGCGCAGTGTGGTGACGGATGTCTCGCCTAGCGGAACCGTCCCGAAGTTCCATTCGTCAAACGAGAGCGCGCACTCCGGCGGGTCGTCCACAGTCGCGTGAATCGAGACCGGCGGGCAGTCGTCTCCGGACGCACCCATCTCGATCTCGGCATCGACTGATCCCAGACGATCCGCCACCAGCTCGAGCGCGATCTCGAGCTCCTGCCCACCGGCCAATGAGTAGGAGAGTGTGGTCCCGCCGGTGGCGACGAAACGGTACAGGGACGCAGTGGAGTCCATGGGCACGATCGTCGCGAGCCCGGCGAGTACGTCACCACCATCATTGGCCAAAGTGAAGTGAGTCTCGGCCGTCGACCCGAGCGGAACGAGGCCGAGATCGAGTTCAGTCGGCTCGATCCGGCAGACCGGACCCTCGACCCCAAAGCCACGCAGGGTGTATTCGGAGCAGCCGTCCCCCCGCAGGCGGCAGATTACGCCGCCCAAACCGCTCGGCGTGTATCGAACGTCGAAGTCGCGGAAGCCGCCGGGTGGGATCGCATAGGTTGGATCGCCCAGGAGTTCGAAGTCGTCACAGTCGAAAAGGAAGGTTCCGAGGAGATCCGAGCCGCCATAGTTCGTAACGCGGAACGATTCGACGAGACTCGAGCCGAGGGCAACGTTGCCGAAGTCGAGAAAGGTGGGAGTGATCAGGCAGACCGGCGCGCGAACACCCGTGCCTTGGGCGAGGAGATCCTCGCAGGCGGTGCCGAGATCGATCACACACTCGGACTCGTCCTCCGTCTCCGGGATGTACCGCACCGTGAAGGTCTGCGACTCGCCGCCTTGGATGTTGTAGCCGCCGGTTCCTACGAGGACGAACTCGGCACAGCTCAGCCTCACCGTACCGGACAGCGTGCCGCTCCCAGTGTTCTCGATGGTGAACGTGCGGTCTTCCGGCGTCCCGAGCACGACGTCCCCGAACTGGAGGTCGGCGGGAGTGACGAGACACTCCGGAGTCTGCTCACCCACGCCTGTCACCGTGACGTTGTCGCACTCCGAGCCTGTGTCGATGACGCAAGCAGACGTGCCGAGGGCCGACGGACGGAAACGAACCGTGACCAGCTGCTCCTCGCCGGCCTCCAGCTCCCAACTCCCACCAGAGACGACGGTAAACGCCCCACAGTCCGCGGCGCTGCCGACGAGGAGCCCATCCCCCGCGTTCCGTACCGCGAACGAGCGGTCCCGGAACTGACCCAAGCCGATCGAACCGAAGTCGAGATGCGTGGGAGATACGAGACAGACCGGTTCCGCGGCACTCCCTTCTCCGATCAGGTGGGGACCGTCACACACCGTGCCGTCGACTTGGCACTCGTACCCGCCGGTCGTGATCGGACGGAAGCGAACCGTGAACGGGGCACTCTCACCTGGCTCCAAGTCGTACGTCGTTCCGCTGACCAGCTGGAACCCTTCACACGACTCACTGAAGCTGCCCGTTGCGCGCACGTAGCCGTCGTTCCGAACGACGAACTCGAGGTTCCGTGACGTGTTCACCGTGATCCGACCGAAGTCGAGTACGGTCGGCTCCAAGCTGCAGATCGGTACACACGGGTTCGGGTCGCAGGGAATCCCATCGCCCAGATACTCGCCGCCGATGAGAAGGCAACCCGACGACGTCGTCTGGACGCAGCCACCCGTAATGCAGCATGCGCCCTCCGCCAGGGCTTCGCTCGCCACGCCGAAGAGGAACAGACACAGTACGAGTAGGAGCCCGGCCGGTCTCGTCATGCTCATCCAATCAGACTCGGTCCAACGGTTCACGATCGGACCACACAGCGAGTACGTTCCCTTCCGGATCCTGGAAGTGGAACCGGCGTCCGCCTGGGAACGGGAAGATGTCCCGAACCACACGTCCCCCTTCGTCACGGACTCGCTGACGCGTGCCCTCGAGATCCCTCGAAAACAGGATCACGAGAGGCGCGAACGGCTCGGGCTTTCGCTCTGCCACCTCGGTCTTCGCGAAGCCGCCATTGAGTCGTCCGTCCGAGAAGCTCAGGTACGAGTCGCCCCAAGCCTCGAACGTCCATCCGAGTGCGCGCTCGTAGAACTGGCGCGCCCGACCCAAGTCGATAGCAACGAACTCCACATAGTCGATTGCGTGATCCGGCGTATTGGTTTCCATGCTGTCATTCCCTTGATGAGCCATGATCTCCTGCGCGAGCCCGTCCTGGTGGGGCGCAGAGGTCGATGTCTACGCTGCTGGTCGTCGCCGCTACTCGTCGTCCGAAGCAACGGCCGCTACCAGCGCCAGGTCTCCCGGACGTACGGAACCGAGATCGAACTTCTTTGCCGACGCCACCATCCTCGTCAGCGCGGCCCCTAGGGCCATCGGCGGCGCGGCCTCTCCCTTCTTCGCGCGATGGAAGCGCACCGGATTGATCCGGGCCACGACGAGGTTCCTCAGGTACGGCGACTTGAACCCCCGGTCCTGGAGACCATCGACGATCCCTTTGACCAAACCGTCGATCTCGACCAGTCGAGACGCGTATCCCGCTCGATCCCTCAAGCTGACCGGAAGCGCTCGGTCCGAAAAGCGATCCACCTTCTTGAGGAGAGGACTGTACGCCCCTCCCGCGAACCGGCCGTTCTCCTTGTAGACGCACCCCAAAGTGAGGAGCTCCGGAGCTTCGAACTCGACGGCGAACTGCGATTCCTTCGCGCGCGGCTTCCGCACCGCGAGCTCTTCGGCCATCCGGATGACCTCGAGGCTTCGGTCCTTGAGATTGTGCGCCTTCTCCGTGTTGAGAGCGAGGATCTTGAACGCCAGATCCTCGTCGGGAGAGACGAGCGCCGTGATCTGCCTGAGTCCGAGCACCTTGGCTGCCGCCAGACGATGACGTCCGTTCGGAGTCCAGAGCCGTCCGTCCACTCCCCGGACGACGATCAGCGGATCGAGGAACGAACCACTCTCTTCGATCTTCTGCGCCAACCGCTTGGTATGCGTCGGAGAGAGATCCCGCTGGAACGGGGTCGGCTCGACGGCAGAAAGCGGGAGAGACGCGAGCAGGATCGGCCGCCCCGAAAGCGGCTCGCGGTACGCGCCCAGCGCGGCCCCACCCGCCGCATCAACCTCCGCGACGAGCGGAGCGACTCCCGCGTCGTCCAGACCGAGCCGGATCTGCGAGGCATCGAGACCCCGCTTCTCCTTGCTCGGGGTCAGCCGCTTCGCGCTACTCGCCCGACGCGCGGCTGGAGTCTTGCGGGCCGTCTTGGTCGAGGCGCGCTTCGAGACCTTCTTGGAGGTCTTGGACCCCGCGGACGCCTTGGAAGTCTTTGGCGTCTTCTTGGACGACGTCACGGACCCTGCAGCCTTCTTCGCTGCTTTCGTCGACTTAGGTGGCATCGGACCCATCCTGTAAACCACTGGGGGACAACCGCATCTGCGTCTCCCGACCCAGTAGATCGGGACCCGCCTCACAGAGGAGGGAGTCTACACAAGGTCGATCCGATCCAGAAACTCCGACTCGCCCGCCCGAAATGTGACCGTACCGCAACGTTCTGGGTCTCTTGGGCAACGCCCTCATTGGATTCAGAGGAACGGGCCCGTAGCCGATTTCGCAACTCGTCGAGCAGCTTCTGTATTGCGGGCCCGTTCCGCATGTCTCGGGCGGAGAAAGCACTGGACCCGATCGGCCGGCCGGGCCTAACTATCCGGGTCGTCGACTCGGCCGAGAGTCAGACGTCGTTCCGACTCGATGGACCAGGTGCAGTCACCGCCTCTGACGAGGGTGTATGAATCGCCGCTTCCCAAAAGTCGATCCGAACGACCCAGACGAGGTCTTGGTGGAGCAGGCAAAGAACGCCGTGCCGGGAGACTCCCGGGCATTCGAGACTCTGGTCCGTCGACACAAAGGTCACGTGAAGGCGAACTGCAGGTCGCTCTCCGGATCAGAGTCCGACGCAGAGGACTTGGCCCA
This sequence comes from Candidatus Eiseniibacteriota bacterium, assembly GCA_020633975.1. Taxonomy (GTDB): domain Bacteria; phylum Eisenbacteria; class RBG-16-71-46; order CAIMUX01; family CAIMUX01; genus JACKCR01. The sequence goes on from JACKCR010000008.1 coordinate 269,272, forward strand.
GGAAGTCTTCGTCAAGACGTACTTCGCCCTCCGCCGCTTCGAGGGCCGTTCCAAGTTCAAGACCTGGGTTCAGCGGATCAAGATCAACCATTGCCTCAACTTCCTCCGCAAGAAGAAGGGGAAGTCGTTTCTCGACATCGACGATCCGGTGACGCAAACCGAGCCCGACCTCCGCGTGCACGAATCCGCTACCAAGGCGACTGAGGCGCTCGGAACGCAGGAGCTCGTCCAGGAGATCCTCGAGACCCTGCCCGACACACTCCGGGTGCCGCTCACGATGTGCGACATGGACGGCCATTCGTACCAAGAGATCGCGGACTCGCTCGGGATCGGGCTCTCGGCGACGAAGATGAGGATCAAGCGAGGCCGCGAGGAGTTTCGGCGGCGATTCGAAGAACGCAACGCAGAGTTGGCAGGAGTGGAGTAAGAAGGAAAGCGGGTCGGCGGAAAGACAGACATGAGTGACGACCACAGCAAGCCGCCGTCGAACGGTGTCGACGATTCGGAAGAGATGGGCGACGAGGATCTCGGCACGCCCCTGTCCGAACTCTTCGACTTCGAGATCGAGACCGGTGATGAGTTCCTGACCGGAGTCCGGAGACGGATCGACCGTCGTGAGATGGCCGCAACCGCCCTGGACCTTTCTCTGGTCAACGCCGGACAGGTGATCTGGAGCTACCTGGAGATGTTCCTGGAGACGCTCTTCTCCAAGAACGGTGCTCCCGGCGGCCCACCCCATGGACCGCGTGACAGGAAGGATTCCTGATGGACGAGTCGTTCTCCCTTCAGTCGACGATCGCGGATGTACTGCACAGTCTCAGCTCCGCAGTGAGCGCACTGGCACCGCGGATCCTCACCGCGGTAGTGGTGATCCTCATCGGGTACCTCGCTGCCAAGGTGACGGAGAAGGCACTGCGCGGAGCCCTGACCAAGATCCGGTTCGACGCGCTTCTCGAGAAGATCGGAATCACCGCGGCGCTCAAGCGGGTGGGCCTTCATGGCTCCCCCTCGCAAGCGCTGGCCCGGATCGTCTACTACCTCCTCGTCGTGCTCTTCGTCCAGAGCGCAACCGAATCGGTCGGGCTGACGGCGATTTCCGGCGCAATCCAGGCGTTCTTCGGCTACCTCCCGAACGTGATCGCCGCGCTCATCGTGATCCTGCTCGGCAGCGTCGTCGCCGAGTACGCATCCAAGGCCGTGACCCGTTCCGCCGAAGAGTCTGGGATCGATTACGCCGAGACCTTGGGTCGGATCGTCTCCGCCCTCGTCTTCTTCGTCGTGCTGGTCATGGCGGTTACGCAGCTCCAGATCGAGACGGACATCATCAAGTCCGTGGCGATCGTGCTCCTGGGAGGCGTGTCGCTCGGACTCGCTCTCTCCTTCGGACTCGGTACACGAGACATCACCCGCAACATCGTGGCCGGCTTCTACGCGCGGAAGATCTTCGACTCCGGTGAGACGATCGAAATGGGAGGCGTGAAAGGTACCCTGGTCTCGATCGCTCCGACCCAGACGATCGTCGAGGTCGGTGACGAGATCGTCTCCGTGCCGAACCACCTCTTCCTCGATACGGCGGTGAAGCAGTAGCTGACGGGGCCTCGCCGGAACTCTCGATTTCCTAGGTGGTTGCTGGCACACCTACCGGCCGGGTAGAGTCCTCTTCAGCGGACTCAAGACCCGGAAGGACGGTATGGCGAAGTTCTCCGATCAGCTCACCGACTCCCACATCGAGTTCATCGAAGCCCAGAAGATGTTCTTCGTCGCGACTGCACCCAGGGATGGACGGGTCGTTCCCTTCTACGAGTTCCTGTCTGCAAGGGACACACTCGTGCGTACAGCCGAGTCAGTCGGGCCGGAGAAGATGCTCGCCTACCAACGGGAGAACAACGTCACTAGCATCGACGGCCTTCCAACGGGACTCTTCCCCGAGACTGGGAACGAAGCGGGGAACGCATGAGTCCGACGGGCGACAGTGCCCTCGAGATCCGTCTTCTCGAACCCGAGCAGCGAGACGTCGCGCTCGCGCTCCGGCTCCATCCGCACCAGCTCGATTGGGTTCCTGATGTGGCGGATTCACTCGCCCTGGTCGATCGACACGACAACGCAGATCCGTGGCTGTTCTGGGTGGGTGATGTCGCCGTCGGATTCTGCGCGGTCACTCACGGCGGAGCCACATCGAGTATCGGCGGCTTCCTCGTCGATCGAGATCATCAAGGGAAAGGGTACGGCAAGGCAGCGCTCGCGCTCGTCGTCGCAGATACGTTCCGGAGTCAGGCGAAGTGTGACTCCATCCTGCTCACCGTGCGGGAAGGGAACGATCCAGCGCGACAGCTCTACGAGGGGTTCGGCTTCGTCGCCACAGAGCGCTGGCATCGCGGCGAGCGGATCTTCTCCCTGACACGTGCTCAGGCTAGGAAGGCGCTCGATCGGCTCCAAGCGAAACGGAAAGACGCAACGCCCTAGCAGAGCTGGTCATTGCCGGCTGAGGCCGCCTGCGGACCTACCGTGACACGAGCATCCGCTCCTCGTACGGCGCCTCATACTCGAATCCGAGTGAACGGTAGCACCGGATCGCGGGCTCGTTGCTCCGCGCTACGTTGAGCCCGATGCGGAGCCCCTCGCCTACGAGCACTTCGCAGAGCGCACGACAGGCGCGAGTCCCATAGCCCCGTCCGCGCGCCTCCGGAAGGGTCGCGACATTGCCGAGAACGGCAATCCGTTCGGAGGGCGCGTAGACGTGAATGCCCGCGACGGAGACGAGAGCACCATCGTCATCCCGAACCCCCGTGTACCGCTCGGTTTCCAGCATCCGCGGGTCGAACCAGTTGCCGGGATAGGCTCGAGTGAAGAAGTCCTGGACCTCCGCGAGTTGCGACGGCAGCAGAAACTCGGCGTCCCCTCCCTGCACACGGTGCGATGCCGGGTGCCTGAGCGACATCTTCTGATACTCGCCGGAAGACTTCGCCTCGTAGCGCGGAGCGAGTGCCCCGAACAGGCCAGGGCTGAGATGTGAGTACATCTCGCTCGGCAGAACGTCTCGGATCTCGGTGAGAAGAGCGATCGCAGGTTCGGGCTCGCGGTTGAAGCAGAGAAGTACGGCGATCTCGGGAGCCGAGTACAGCATCGCGAGAGCCGCGCCGTTTGCGAACCACTGCGTGGACGGCCAGAAGAACGGGTCCAGGTCTCCCAGCTCATAGAGGTGGAGATACGGATCGGCTCCGAGAAACTCGCGGATTCGATCCCGATCCTCGAGACGGGTTGGGTGCTGGATGGTCACGAACTCTCCAATGGACTCGAACTCCCCGAACTGCCCTGGGGCAGTATAGAGGACCCGCTCCATCCAGGTCCGAAAACGGCCAACTCGAGTTCGGGCGTCGTGGCATCATGGTCCCCATGACGACACGCGCCACGAAGAGAGCGAAGCCTGCCAACCGTCCCACTCATTCCGCGCCGAGCGAGGGCGACCTGTTCTACGCGGCGATCCGCTCCCGGGACGCGCGCTTCGACGGACGGTTCTTCACCGGAGTCAAGACGACCGGTATCTACTGCCGCCCGGTCTGCCCTGCACGCACACCGCTCCGGAGAAACGTCGAGTTCTTCTCCTGTGCCGCAGCCGCGGAGTCAGCGGGGTTCCGGCCCTGTCTCCGTTGTCGTCCAGACGCGGCCCCGGGCTCGCCCGAGTGGCGAGGGACATCATCCACGGTGGCACGGGGACTCCGTCTCATCGCCGAGGGAACTCTCGACGAGGGTTCCGTCGAGGACCTGGCGTCCCGCCTCGGAGTCGGCGAGCGCCACCTACACCGGCTCTTCGTCCGGCACCTGGGGGCCACTCCGGTCGCGGTCGCGCAGACGCACCGCGCGCATCTCGCGCGGCACCTCCTCGAGGAGACCGACGGCACGTCGACCGACATCGCTTTCGCCGCAGGCTTTTCCAGTGTGCGTCGGTTCCACACCGTCTTCCGCCGCACCTTCGGCGTCTCGCCGAAAGAGATGCGACGTCGGCCCCGCACCAACCCGAATCATGACTCGTCGGGAATCCGTCTCACGCTTCGTCCCCGTCTGCCCTTCGAGTGGGACGCACTCCTCGCGTTCCTCGCGCCACGCTGCCTCCCAACCGTGGAGGACGTCGCGGGCCGAGCATTTCGTCGCCAAACCGTCGTCGACGGCACGGAGGGTTGGATCGAGGTAGAGCCTACGGATCCGACCAACGGGATCCTCGAGCTTCGGACGAATCACCCCGTCTCTCGAGAACTCCTCCGGTTGGCAGAGAGAGCACGAGACGTGTTCGACTTGGACACCGACACCGCCCTCATTGCGGATGTCCTCGGCAAAGACAGCCGACTTGCTCCACTCCTCCGGGCGCACGGCCCGGTCCGTGTTCCGGGTGCGTGGGACGGATTCGAACTCGCGATGCGCGCCGTCCTCGGTCAGCAAGTGACCGTCGCAGGGGCGCGAACACTCGCGGGACGGCTGATAGAGCGTGCCGGCGTGCTCCGCCCCGAGGCGATCGTGGGAGCCGATCTCACCGCATTCGGTGTACCGTCCAAGCGCGCAGACACCCTGCAGACGCTCGCTCGACGAGTGCTGGACGGAAAGCTGAACCTGGACCCTTGGAGTGACGCGCAGTCCGCGCGCGAAGAGCTCCTCTCCATCCCGGGCATCGGCCCTTGGACAGTGGAGTACATCGCGATGCGAGCACTCCGTGACCCCGATGCGTTTCCCGCGTCGGACCTCGGCATTCGCAAGGCTCTCGGAAAGAACGGCGCCCCGTGTTCAGCGAAGGACGCAGAGCGATGGGCGGAGGCGTGGCGCCCCTGGAGATCGTACGCAGTGATGCTGCTCTGGAGGTCGCTCTGATGCGAGCCCCAAAGCCGGAGGACAAGATGAACCGCGTGTACCGGATCGTAGAGTCACCGATCGGCCCTCTCACTCTCGTTGGGATTCTGGACGGCGACGCGAAGGACTCGGGAACGAGCCGCCGAGCGCAGGCCGTCCTCCAGTCCATCTGGTTTTCGTCTTCGAAGCAGGACCGAACGCTTCGGCCGAATGCCAAGCCATACCCTGCGCCGTCCGACGCGAACCTCGACGAGTCGTCGCTCGAAGACGCCGCTCGCCAACTCGACGAGTACTTCCGAGGGACACGGCGCGAGTTCGACTTGCCGCTCGAACCGATCGGCACGGAGTTCCAGCGACGTGTCTGGGACGAACTCTCGCGGATTCCCTACGGCATCGCGATCTCCTACCGCGATCTCGCTCTCCGGATCGGAAAGCCGGACGCGGTTCGCGCGGTCGGAAGTGCAAACGGAAGGAACCCGCTCCCGATCGTGATCCCGTGTCACCGTGTCATCGCAAGTGACGGAACGCTCGCGGGGTTTGGTGGAGGCATCCCGGCGAAGCAGTTCCTGCTCGGCCTCGAGGGCGTGGACATCCCGTCGTCGCTCAATCAACTAGCAATGCTCTCGGACCGGTAGCAGCTAGTTCGGGAACGCAGAAAGGACGGTCGGAGCGAGCGCCCCGACCGTCCTTTCATTGTTGTGCTGGGCTTGCCAGCGCCGGCTTTGCCCTACTAGCGAACGACGAACAGCTTCGCCGCCGCGTTCACGTTGTTCGCACGGAGCTTGAGGAAGTATCCACCGTTCGCGAGGTCGTTTCCGTTCTGGTCCTTCCCGTCGAACGGGATCGAATGGTCACCCGCCCGGAAAGCCTCGTTCGTGATCTCCCGGACCATCCGGCCTTCTGGCGTGAAGATGCTCACGTTGACGTTGGATGCGTCGTGCGTGAGGTTGAACTTGATCTGCGCGCCAGGCGCCCACGGGTTCGGCGACTGCTTGACGATCGCGAGCGGCGGCGGATTCGTTCCGAGCGCCACGTCCGGCACGGCGATGACCACACCGTCGTCCACCATCGTCCGCGTGTGCACGATCAGAGCAGCTCCGTTCGTGACCGACGCCTCCTGGACGAGTCGGTGCGGGTTCCCCAGGTTCGCCGCCGGAGCGCCATCGAGTTCGACCGTACCGGTGACGGTGAAAACGATGGCCGGGAGGCCGAACCGGTTCATCGTCACGCTACCCGCGATGCCAACGCGGCCAGGGCTGAAGTCCACGAGCGTCACGTCCATGTTGTAGTTCGGCAGAACCGTCGTGGCCTGGACGTCGCTCGTGAGGTCGAAGTCGAACGCGATGTCGTTGTCGCTCGTACTGACGAGCGAGAAGTTCCCCGTCATCGTGCCGATCGAGGACGACAGCTGGAGCTGTCCGGACAGCGCCTTCCCACCGACGTGATAGATCCCCTGCGTCTCCTGCGGCGTCGCGAGAAGGCCGAAGAGCGTCGAGACGAAGGCGGCCTCGGCCGACGAGTTGACCGGCGAGGGCGAAACCTCGATCTCCGCTTCGTTCGGAATCAGGTAGGCCACCGCGTTCGCCGAGAACGGAGCGGCTCCGCCGAAGTTTCCGTTCGTCGCGAGCGTCTGGTAGTCGTCCATCCGTCCGAAGATGACGTCCGGATCCCCGGCACGCGCGTCCGACCAGACGGCGAAGACCGAACGGTCGTCGCTGATGCACTCGATGTAGTCACCGAAGTTCGGCGCGATGTTGGACGGGACGCCGCACCAGGCCACGGACGTGTCGCTCATCCGCCGGTTCGGCCCCCACGTGATTCCGCCATCGACCGACTGCGTGACGTAGAAGTCGCAGAGGCTGTTGCCACCGGACGCATTCCGACGGTCGTACCAGCCGACGGTGACGCGACCGTCCGGGCCGGTCGTGATCTGCGGCCAGAACTGCTCGGAGGTATTGCCGTTGTCGTTGATCTTGACCGCGCTCGACCAGGTCTGGCCGTGGTCGTCGGAGTACTTGAGGTAGCAGTCGTAGTTGTTGGCTCCACCATCGCTGTAGGTGGCGTAGACGCGTCCACGGTTCGGGCCATCACTCCGATCGACCGCCAAGGACGGCCAGGTGATGTTGGAACCTCGGTTGAAGCACTGCGGAGCCTGTCCCGCCGTCGGCGCATTCGTCGCGATCAGACTACGAGGCGCTTCCCAAGTCGCGCCGCCATCCGCGGAGTAGCGGCAGTACATGTCCGCGTTGCCGGAGAAGAGCGGCTGGACCCAGGAGACGTAGATGCCGCCGTCGGGGGCGACTGCCGGATAGTAGCCGTTCGTCGAGCTGCCCTCGTTGACGGTGAGAGGCGTCGCCCAGGTCTGTCCGCCGTCGGTCGAACTGGTGAGCCGACCGCGCGTCGTGCCGCTCGGGAATCCGACGTAGCTCATGTAGAGACGGCCAGTCGCTTCGTCGTACTCGAGGTACTCCTTGTCGAGCGACCAGTTGGAGTCGTTGTAGGCGTAGGCGTTCTGCCAGACGGGCACCGAACCGGAGAAGTCTCCGATGTTGACGGCGATGCCGCTCTGGTTTCCGCGGTTGAGGGAGACGGTGAGCCAACGGTCATTCGGTAGTGCTGCGATCGTCGGGTCACCGAAGACGCGGACACCGCTCACACCGTCGAGGTCCCCCTGATCGGTCCAGGTCACACCGCGATCGTTGGAGTAGGAAACTCCGGTCAGGTTCGATCCGTCGACGAATCCCTGACCGTCGTTCCAACCGACGACGATCTTGTCGCCCGAGACGGCGATGCTGACTTCCGACTGCGTGATTCCGGAACCCTCGCCCGCGCGGTTGTTGACCAACGCGTTCTGCGGCGGAGGCATGCGGAAGTCACCACCAGCGGGAACTGCCAAGACAGGGTCGAACGGCCCTTCCGGCACACCCAAGTCGATGGGCTGTTCTTGGTCCGACATGGAACCCTGTCCAACCAGGGATCCCGCATCGGCGACGGACTCGGACGCGCTCCCGGAAGAAACGGAAGACGCATCCACCGTAGCTCCGTTTGTGCTGTGATCAGTCGCGAGCCAGATCGTGGATCCGGCGGCGACGGCGAATGCTGCTAGCAGCAACGGACGCATGAGTACCTCCAATGAGGCTCGAGTGGGTATTGGCGGGACCGGCAGGCTGCGGTGAACACCTCGTCGACTTCGTGGCAGGCGAAGAGGGAGGAGCTGTTGCGCAGGTCTGCATACGAAGCAAACCTACGGCTGAGGGCACGCGAGGCACTCCTCAGCACGCGGCTGATTCAACGCGGTGAGTATACGCGAGTTGGGACGTCCGGGATGTAGGAAGAGCGGGCGATGGCAGGAATCTGCCGTCCGTCGTTGCGGAATGCTGAGTCCGGTTGCCATGGGCCGCGGTTGTGCTTGCCCTGCGTTGGCGCAGCGGTAGCACCGCCGGTGGCCGCTGTTGGACCGCCCGCGCAGACGGACGAAACCGCCGCTACTTCGCCTTCCCCTGGTTGGCGACCGACTGGATCGCTTTCTGGATCGCCTCTTGGTCTCCCAAGTACCGATGGCTGATCGGCTCGAGATTCTCGTCGAGTTCGTAGACCAAGGGGACACCGGTCGGGATGTTGAGCCCGGCGATGTCGTCGTCGCTGATCTTGTCGAGGTGCTTGACCAAAGCACGGAGGCTGTTGCCGTGCGCCGTGATCAGGAGCTTCTTCCCCGTCTTGATGATCGGCGTGAGTTCATCGTTCCAGAGCGGCAGGAAGCGCGCGACGACATCTTTGAGGCACTCGGTGGAAGGTTGTGCCTCCGGCCCCAGGTGCGCATACCGCGGGTCGAGTCGGGGATGACGCTCGTCACGCGGCTCGAGCGGCGGAGGGGGCGTGTCGTAGGAGCGGCGCCAGATGTGGACCTGATCGTCTCCGTACTTCGCCGCGGTCTCGGCCTTGTTGAGCCCGGCGAGCGCTCCGTAGTGCCGCTCGTTGAGGCGCCAGTTTCGCGTCACCGGAATCCACATCAGATCCATCTCGTCGAGTGTGATCCAGAGAGTGCGGATCGCCCGTTTGAGTAGGGAGGTGTAGGCCAGATCGAAGCTGAACCCTTCGGCACGAAGAAGCTCGCCTGCCATCTTCGCTTCGGCCAGTCCTTGGTCGGAGAGATCGACGTCCACCCAACCGGTGAACCGGTTCTCCTGATTCCAAAGGCTCTGGCCGTGCCTCAGCAGAACGAGCGTGTACATCGATGCAACCTCCTACTCATCGGTTCCGTCGCCGCGAGGGGCGATGTCTTCGGGTCTGGGCATCGTGACGCCGCTGCGATCGTCACCGTGACTCCTCCGCAGGGGCGTCGGACACGGGCCCAGGCCGAACTTCGAAGGATGGCGTCAATTCTGTCAAGTACTCGCGAAGAGCACGGCCGGAGGCCGGTGCGTCCGATGCCTCTGTCTGCTCCTTCCGAGCGTTTCTGAGGAGCTGGCGGAGTCGGCTCACGTCGACTCCAGGCACTACCTCGAGTAGCTCGTCGATCGCTGCGGCCTCGTTCGAGAGCAGGGACTCGACCCATCGGTCGATGAGCCGTTCGCGTCCGCTGGACCGGATCGTCTCCCCACGTTCGATCCTCGCCACGATCTCCCGCAGCTCTTCCAGCGGGATGTCCCGGAGGAGGCCGGCGACTCTCAGCTTCGCGCGCCGCTTCGGGACGTGGGTGAGATCCGTGGCGGCGGAACCGATGGCGCGACGGACCTCCTCGTCCAACGGGAGTTGGTCGATCTGGTTCGGGCCGAGGGAGACGAAGCGGGAGGCGATCTCCTGGCGCTCGTCTTCTTCTCGCCGCAGTTGGGACCGGCTCTTTGGGGGCGGTTCCCGCAAGCTACCTCCAGGGTGTACGCCACCGCCACAGGTGGACTCAGAGTCCACCCGCGAGGTTGCGGCCAAGCCGGGAGTATAGACGAAGGGGTGAGTCGACAGGGCCCGGAGGGGGGTGCGGGCCCTTCCGAATCTAGTGCCGCATCGCCGCGGCCCCGTTCCCGTTTCGGGGAAGGGCCTCGTTCACGCGGAGCGTCCGCCCGCCGACGATGCTTCCGTCGAGTTCCGAGAGAGCCTTCTTCGCATCCTCCGGATCGCTCATCTCCACGAAGCCGTACCCCTTCGACCGGCCGGTGTCCCGATCGAAGATGACTCTCGCGGTGGTAACAGCCCCGAAGGACTCGAAGATCTCTTTCAGCTGCACGTCATCAGTGCTGTAGGGCAAGTTTCCGATGTAGATGTTCATTACCTGGACCAAAGTCACGCGCCTCCCCCATCGAGGCGAACCCGGGCGATGGCGCGGCTCGCCCGACTTCGCGCCGCGGATACGTGTATAACGATTCATGATCTGTAGAATCCGAGTCCAGGAATTGATGGTCCAACCCATGTCGTTTGACATGAAATCAACGCGCTCATGAGGAGACGGAACCCCAAACCGGGGGGATCCCCTCGGTTTTGGAGCGATCGTTCGGCTAGTTGGGGCCTAATCCCGCGCGGGGCGTCCGGGGAGTGCAGAGCGTGGAGCGGGTGGATACGGGACGCGCAACTGCGGACGGGCGGCACTCACAAAAGGAGCGGCTCTCGACTGTCTACACGAGTGCGAGAACCTGCTGTCTTCCGTCGAGAAACCGGATGCCGTCCGCATCGAGATACGCGTCTTCCTCGAGCATGATACGGACACGTTGCCCGCCCCACTCGGGGATGTTGGCTTGGACATTCAGCTCGATCGACCACACCGTGTTCGGGTAGACGAGATAGTCGCCAGGTCCGGGGACACCGTGTTGCTGGTCCCAAAGACCTATCGTCGCGCCCGCAGCATGCCCGTGAACTCCGAGCGGATGGCTGTACAAGGTGGCGTCCAGCCCGTGGGACTCGCATGCGGACCGAGCTGCGGAGAGAACCTCATTCCCGGACCGTCCCGGACGGAGCTCGGCCATGAGCAGATCCTGCACCTGGTTGCACTGCCGCATCGCGCCTTCGAGTCCAGCGGGAGCCGACGTCTCCCCTTCCCGGAGGACGTACGCGTGCTGCTGCGTGTCGCTGTGCAGCCCTAGATAGACGACGCCGAGATCGACGTGAAGCAAGTCTCCGGGGAGGATGACGTTGGTGGGCACTCCCGCCGGTCCAGTCGCCGCAGCACCGACCTTTGCCGTGCCGGTCTCTGCGGACGCCATGAGTCCACGCTGCGTCGCGCCGGTTTCTGACGACGCGGCGGGTCCACGCTGCGTCGCGCCGGTCTCTGCCGACGCGGTGGGTCCACGCTGCGTCGAGGCATCCAGAGGCCCCCGCTGAACTTCCACCGTCGGCTGGAACCACGCGACCAGTCCGAGCGACTGGATCCGCTCGCGATACCACCAGACCAGATCGTCGGTCGTCGTGACTCCGGGTTGGAGCGCATCCGGACCGAAGCCCGCGTGGATGATCTCGCGTCCCAGGCGGACGAGCCCCGGGTAGGTCTCCATCTCCTCCGGAATCCGTGTCTCGAGCCACCCGACCGCAAGCGCCTCCGCGGAGACGACCCGGCCCCGATACCGATCGGGCAGTGCGGCGAGCAGCCGATCCCGCTCGGTCGCAGAGATTCCGTCCGCGTGTGCGAACCTCGGGGACATGTCGATCCCGATCCGACGCGGATCGCACTCCTCGACGCACTCCGCGAAACGCGCCCACTGGTCCGGCTCCGCTTCCGGCGTCCACACCGAACGGAACGACCGCCCGACCGCGTACCGAGACACGGCGATCGCGTCGACTCCGGCCGGCGTGCGGTGAAGAAGGAGCAGGGTCCGCCGCCGGGCAGAGAGCCACTCGGCCGGTAACATGGTCCGGAGGACCGGGTCCTCGTCGTACTCGCGTGCAACCAAGACCCAGAGGTCGATCCCCGCGCGGTCCATTAGACCCGGAAGAACGGTCTGGAGACGTCGTTCGAGCCAAGAGTCCCGAAGCGCGGCTTGCTCGCGCAGGGAAAGCAGTCGGAACGGGGAAATGGGGTCGAAGCCTGGAAGTTCCATCCCCGGAGTCTACAGGAACAACGGGTCGAAGGGCGTGCCGGTGAAGCGGTGACTGGCTCGTCGAAGCAAGCACCCTCCCCCTCTGCTATCCTCTTCTTCTATGGCGAGCTTCCTCAAAGAGTGCCTCTCACGGCGGGTCCCTCAGTATGTCGGTGCGTACCTTCTAGTGGTGTGGGGCGTCGTCCAGTTCGTCTCCTTCATAGAAGAGCGCTACCGGCTCTCCGGGCCGCTCGTAGAAATGGTCGCCGGGCTCCTCCTCCTGCTCCTTCCGACCATCGTCATCCTGGCCTGGTCGCAAGGAAGGCCGGGCAAAGACCCCTGGTCTGTACGCCACTTGGTCTCCGTTCTCGTCAATGTGGGGCTGGCCGGTCTCGTGCTGTTCGCACTCTTCCGCGGCGAAGAGATCGGAGCGGTGACACGAACGGTGGAAGTCGTGGACGAGAACGGCCAACGGATCGAGCGATCGGTGCCCAAGGCCCAGTCGATCCAGCGCATCGCGATCGTGCCGTATCAAGTCCTGCCCGCAAACGAGCTCGAGCCCTGGGTCGGTTGGGCAGCGGCAGATCTTCTCGTCATGGACCTCTACCAGTCGCTCTTCGTAGAGATCCGTCAGCCGATCTTTCTCACCGACCTCTACCGCGAGGATCACTTCGCGGTAGGACGCGCGATTCCCAGAGCCAGGCTGCTCCAGCTGGCAGAGGACCAGCACTGCGATTGGCTCGCGACGGGAACCGTGGAGCGGACGGCGTCCGGGTATCGGTTCGTGACGGAACTGATCTCCCCGAAGACGGGCGCGACGGTGAGCACGATCGAAGCGTCGGGACCGGATCTCTACGGTCCGACTGACGAGACGACTCCGCAGCTCTTGAGGGGAATCGGAGTTCCCGACTGGGCGATCGACGAGATGGTCGACCTACCCTCGAGAGAAACCCACACGGACGACGAAGCCGCGCTGCGGCGGTACTTCCTTGGTACTCTCCGCTTCGCCATCGACCGGGACTATCCAAGCGCGGCGCAGGAACTCGACGCCGCCGTCGAACGCGATCCCACCTTTGCCCTCGCCAACGTACTTCGATTCACCGTCCACGCCTTCCTCCAGAACGTGGACATCTCCTACGAAGCGCTCCAGGCAGCGGTCGACCACGAGTATCGCTTGCCCGAGCGAGTCCAGTTCTCGCTTCGGACTTCCCAGTACCTCAACCTCGAACGTGACGCGGAGCGGGGTCTCGCCGTCGCAGAGATGTGGTCCGAACTCTACCCGAACGACCTCGACGCACTACGCGTGCTCTCTCAGCTGCACTCGCTGCGTGGAGAACGAGACAAGCTCGTCCACGACTACGAACGGATGCTCGAAGTCGACCCAGGCAATGCCGACGCGCTGGGGAGCCTCGGAAACGCAGAGATGGCGCGCGGAAACTGGGAAGGCGCGGAGAGCGCGTTTCGTCGGTACGCAGAGCTCAACCCCAAGGACTGGCGCTCTCGTCTCCAGATCGGCGATCTCTACGTACGTCAGGGACGGTTCGAACTCGCAAAGAAGGAGCTCGAGGAGGCTCTCGCGCTCGAACAACGCGACGTTGGATTGCGCCTTCGGATCGCCTCCGTGGAAGAGCGTCTCGGCGACTTTGGCCAGGCCCGGGCGACGCGGGAGCGGGCCCTGACGAGCGCTCGCACGGCCGAAGACACTCTCTCCGTCTACAGCGATCTCGTGTCCACGGATCGGCTGCTCGGAAAGTACGAGGACGCCTATCGGCTCCACCAACGTTGGGACGCCGTGGCGGCCCGGACCTACAACCCGCTCGAACTCGCCGCGCACCGTATCCGCATGCTCAACGTGTACGTGGATGCGAACCGCTCCGCCGACGGCTGGACGATGATGAAGAGTGTGGCGAGCACGCTCGACCCGACGAGTCGGCCGCTCGTCGCCATGGGAGAGTCCGTGCTCCTGCTGGGCGAGGAGGACTGGGACGGCGTCTCCTCACGGTGCGACGAGATGGAGTCCCTGGCGGCGGAGATGAGTCTCGATGGTTACCGTCAGCAGGCGCTCGTCCTACGGGGAGAGATGGCAATGAAGACGGGGGACTTGGCGAAGGGTGTCGAGTTCTATCGGGAACTCGACCGAATTCGGCCAGGAACGCCCTCGATCCTCCGCGGACTCGGGCACTGCCTCCGGGAAGCGGGCGCGATCGGGGAAGCGCTTCCGCCACTCGAGGCCGCACTCGCGCTCCATCCGTACCATCCCGAGACCCAGCTCGAGCTAGGCAAGACGTATCTGCTCCTCCAGGACCGTACGAAGGCTCTCGCCCACTTGGAAGCCGCGCTCTCGATCTGGAAGGACGCGGATCCGGGGCACAAAGAGCGCAAGGAAGCCGAGGAGTTGGTGCTCGCGTTGGGATCGTCGTAGGCGCTGCACCGACGCGAGCTCAATCCTCATCGGGATAGGTAGGTCCGTCGTCGTCGAACAGCTCGTCCTCGACCACGCACTCGACGTCATCGATCGCAATCACGTCCCCCGGACGAAGTCCGCGACCGCGGCGTGTCTCCAGCTCCCCGTTCACCTCTACTTCTCCGGACTGAATCCGCACTTTGGCTTCGCCCCCAGTGAAGACGAGCCCCTTGAGCTTGAGGTACTGGTCGAGACGGAGCTTCTTGGTCCGGCCGGGCTCGTGCGGCCTCACCAGCTCGCCCTGGCGATCCGCGTCGTGAGAGTCGTCGGTAACGATGAACGGCACTGAGATACCTCATGGTGTGGCGTATGCGAAACGGTCCCGAGGATTCTCGGGACCGCCTTCGTTCGAAGTCAACTTGCTCGTAGCCCGGGAACCCCGTCCACGAGGGTCGACTAGAACCGTGCGTACGCGGGGATCGGCTGGTAGCGCCAGTTGATCTGGACCGCGCGATCTCCCGGCTGCGTCCGCTGGAACTCGACTATCCGGAGTCGGCCGTAGTGGGTCTCGCCAGCGAAGTCCCGGGGCAGCTTCACGGCGATGTACTTGTCCTCGATCTGGCCCGCCGTCGTGCCGAGTTCGATCGTGCTGCTCCAACCCGAGGTCGTCGAGGTGGAGGAATCGTCGGATTCGACGAGCTTGAACTCCGCTACCCGTCCGTTCCAGGGCTGCTGATCGCTGTATGTACTCGGCGACTTGAGGAGAAGCGCTCCCGTTCCGGTGTCGTCTGCGGTGCCAAGATAGAACTCGATCGAGTCCGCGTTGGCGGCGACGAACGAGAACACCCGTCCGAGTGACGCGCTGAAGCCGCTCGCGGAAGGCGACGCGAACTCGGAAACCGTGGCAAGCCCCCCGTCCTGGTAGATCGCGGTGTCGATCTCGTTCGAGGAGACGGAGAGATTCCCGTTGTCCCGGACGGAACGCACACCGTAGTAGTACTTCGTGCCCAGCACCGCGGTGTTGTCGATGTAGAAAGCTGTCCCCTTGGCCAACGTGTTCGCGTTGAGCTTCTTGTCAACGAGTTCACCCGCGCTCAGGCCGCTCATCGGGGCCGTGTCCCGATAGACGTTGTAGCCGACCATCTCATCGAAACTCTCGTCCGACGACAGGTTCCAGTCGAGACGCACCCCGTCGGCGCGGTTGTTGAAAACGAGGGACGACGGCGCGGCAAACTGGTCCGGCGGCTGGACGGTGTCGTCATCACCGCACCCGGAGACGAATACGGCCGTGGCCATGGCGAGAGCCGAGGCCACGCCGAAGAATCCACGCATCTGCATGCTGCTCATGGCGTTACTCCTTCTAAGATCCCTGATTGCCCCGCCAGGGTGTCCTGGTTCCTTGGTTGGACCCATCGGGGTCTCCACGGGTCACACGGCCAAGCGCGCATCCTAACGGATCCGCGCGCCTTCTGCACGGGGGTGCCGCCGGCCGAGTGCCGCACGACGCGACTCTCGACACAGGCGCATCAGTACTCCGAGATCCAGTTGATCTCGGCCCCGGACTGGCTCTGACGACCATAGAAGGTCTCGACCCGGAGCCGGCGCGTCAAGAGGTACTCGAGGTTTACGAGGAAGTCCGCGCTGGACTGGATGGCTTGCTCGTACTTCAGGAGGATGCGCGGAGACAGGTACTTGCCGATGACGAGCGCGTTTCCCGTCCCTTGGCTGGTCGGCTGGACGGAGACGAGGTCGACGCCGAGTTCTCCGCTCAGGGTGGAGCCGATCTGCGACGCGCCGTAGCTCACCGCGACGTCCCTCGCTCGAGACTCGAGCAGGTTCGTCTGGTTCTCGTCGAGTTGATCGAGTGGACGCCCGAGGAGTAGGAGCGAGAGGATGTCCCCTTCCTCCATCTCGGGGTCCGAACTGAGATGGAGGTCCGGTTGCTTCGCCGTACCGGTCACGTCCACCCGTACCGTCGTCTCGTCCACGCGCGTGGAAAGACTGAGGTCGAGGTTGGGATCGATGTCGTCGTCGCCATAGAAGCCGACGATCCCGCTGTCGACCTCGAAGTAGCGTCCGAGAAGACGCAGGTGACCCGATCGCGCCTGGAGCGTGCCGGTGAGAATCGGCAGCTCCTCGTACGTCACGCGAACGTTCCCTTCCAGCTCGACCTCCAGTCCGCGGCCCCGGATCCAGACCGCACCCGGGATGTCGACCGTCACGTCGAGGTCCGGCACGATCTCGGGAAGTCCGCTCGGCGTGGCGGACGCCCTTCCACCTCGCGACGAAGCGCGTCCCGAGGCAGTGCGGTTGGACCGAGTCTTCATGGACGATCCGTCATTAGACGTGTTCGATGCTGTAGCGCTGGAGACCGAACCGTTCGACGCGGCGCTACTCCTCGCTGCCTCGCGCGCGTTCGCGTCTCCCTTCGCGACCTCCTCGGCCTGTTGCTTCTCTACGAGTGGCTCAGACGACGAGGCAGTGCCCGCGCTCTCCGAGCCGCTCGCGCTCGCCCCATCGCTCGAATCCGCGGACGCGGCTTCCCAAAGGCGTGACTGTCCTTCGACGGGCAGCAGTGACTTCGTCGACTCGGGTACGACGAGGACTCCGCTCTTGACGTCCACCGAGCCTCGCACGACGGGACGGAGTCCGGTGCCGGAGACCTTCAGGTCACCGCTCGCCGCTGCCCGCGAACCGTCCGCGAGCTCCACGACGACGTCCCGGGCCGTCAGACTTCCGTCGAGACCCGGGTCGCCGAGCTTGCCGTCCACCGCGACCCGGAGGTTCACCTTCCCCGACGCCGCCGCGTTGGACGGAAGGAGCGGCGTGAGTTCGCTGAGCGGAAAGTTCGTCGAGCTGATCTTGCCCTCGACGGTCTCGTCCTGGGGGAACTCGACGGCGAACGGCTGCCAGTTCACGCGAACGGGGATGCCCAAGTTCGCGACGAGGAGAGAGTCTCCTTCGATCCCGCGCGTCACGGACCCTCGTTTGCTCTCGGGAAGAGACGAAACACGGACGACCGCAGCATTCGTCTCCAAGCGAGCCAGATTCGTCGACGCATCCGGCGACGAACCGCTCGTCGTGGCGACGGAGCCAAACGTGGAGCGAGCGAGCAGCGCAATGGACGACATCGCCGGCCACTCGGGGAAGGTGCCGCGAAGGTCGGCGGACAGCTCGGGATCCGTGGTCGTGCCACGCACGCGAAGGGTGCCGTCGAGGTAGAGCCGTTCCTGCCGGACTTCCTCACGAGGCGACGGAACCGGCACCGGGAAGCCGTTCGCCTGGAGATCGAACTGGAGGTCTCCTCGATCCACGCTCAGTTCCGGCGGATAGATCTGCACGCTCCCCGGAACGAGGCCGGTCGCGCGGAGAAGGCTGTCGGAATCAGCGACGACGAACGCGGCGAGTTCGATCCCTTCCGGCGCGGACACCGCACGGACTTCGAGATCCGCGACGGTTTCGGAGCGAAGTCGGAAGCCGCGAGCCTCGACCAGAGCGGAGAGCTCCCGCGGTCCGTCTGCGTGAATCTCGGCTTCCACCTCTCGCGGCCAGGCCTCACGAGGCACGGAGAGACGACGTGGACGCGGCGGCAGTTCGAGTTTGGCGACGAGAGAGAGCTTCGCGTCGCCGGGCTCCACGAATCCGTCGGCACGAAGCTCGCCGATCGAACCCCGCATTTCGAGCCCACCGATCTCGTACCGCTCCGACTCCGGGTGAGCGACGAGTTGGAACGGAACCTGGTTCTCCAGCGTTTGCTCGATCGCACGGATCCTGAGAGTGTCCACGTCCGCGCGCCAGCCGTCCTCGAGACGATGGAGTACGAGACGGGTGCGCGCGTCGATGTCATCGGAGTTCGCACTCAGCGCTAGGTCCAGCGGAAGGAGCGAGTCGGAACGGGAGGACGCGACGAGTGCCACACGGTCGAGTTCGGCGCCCGGGGTCACGAGCCCTTCGGGAAGACGGATCGATCCTTGGAGCGGACCGCCGTCTCTGGCCAGATCGAGCACGAGGCGCGGGACGAACAGCCCCGGCATCCCGAATGCGCCCTCTCCATGTGCCGTCAGCTCCGGACGCTCCCGCGGCCCCGTCATTTGGAGCACGAGAGCGAGCGCAGCGTCGGAGCTGTCGGGTACGACGGGGAAGTGATCGCGGATCGGCCCGAGCGATGGCACATCCGCCCGCACTTCCAAGTCGTACTGATCGCCGATCGAGCCCGACGCGCGAAGGTGCGCGCCAAACGTATCGATCGTGAGCGAGTCGACGCGAACGTCATTCTCCTTCAACGCACCGGAACCAGCGAGCCCGTCCAGCCATCCGTCTGCGGACGCGCCGACGCTCCATTCGAGAGCGGTCCAGTCGGCGCCGTGGGCCGACACGTTGCCGCGGATCGGTCCCCATCCCTCCGTCGACGTACTCTCGGGCAGGAACGCCTCGAAGGTCGCAAGACCGGGGAGGAGCAGGTCCGCGGAGACTCGGACGCGTTCGCGCGCGGGGTCGGAGTCGAACTCGGCATCGATGCGGAACGGACCATCGCGTCGGATGCCCCGCCGCAACGTATCGATGAGCCCGGCCCGGAGATCCATCCGCGTCGTGAGGAACGTCGGCAGTTCGGACCACTCGACGCGGGCGCGACCGGAGGCCCGCGAGGTCGTATCGATCGTCGCGTCGACCCGCGCACTGCCGAAGTCACTCGCGACGCGGACGTCACGTAGCGTCACTCCGTTGCTCCAGTCGACCCGTCCGGTGCCGGCGCTCGCAATGTCTCCCAACGGCCCCTTCGTTCCAGTGGGATGCGTCTTCCGACCTTCGCGGACACGGACAGGCGCCACGGTCGCGGCCGAGAAGTCCGCATCGAGACGACCGCGGAGGTCGACCGTGACGTCGCTCGTGAAGGCGGACGCTGCGAAGTCCATCGGCTGTTCGCCCAGGGCCGGAGTCTCCGCGCGAATGGTCAGGTCCTCGAACGACGTCTCGGCGACGGAGCCCTTTGCCGTTGCGTCGAGACGGAAGCGCGGAGTCTTGGGGATCCCTTCCAGACGCGCGGTGAGGTCGGCTTCGAGCACTCCGATGTCCGGCGGTTCCGGCACCCATGGTTCCAGAAACGCCGGACCGTCGAGCCGCACGCGGAGATCGGCGAGGAGCGCCTCGCCATGGCCGCTCCCAGTACCGCGCAATGTGGCGTCACGGCTCACGAGCTCGAACGACTCCACCTTCCAGGCGCCGTCCGCAAACCCGCCTTCGACGTGCGCCGTCTCGATGAGCCGGTTGGGCTCGAGAGTGACCGTCCCGTTCGCAGCAAACGGAGACATCTCGATGCGCGTCTCGAGATTCGCGACGATGGCACCCGTCTCCGGGAACGACTCGAGGGCGGGAACGAACGGTCTCTCGGCGAGAAGCTCCGGAGGAGGTACCTGCAGGCTACCGTTGACGTCGACGCGACGCAGTTCGAGGCCTTCTCGCAAGAGTGTCACGTCGAGATCGAGCCCGATCGATCCGTCTGGAGTGTTCGCGACGTCAGCCTCGGTCGGGCCTCTCACCTGATCCACGAGCCGCAGATGGAACTGGTCGGGACCGGTCGATTCCAAAACCAGAGCTGCGGACCAGTCGGGTTCCCACTGGAGATCGAGACGGCCGTCCGCCGTTCCTGTACCGAGATCGAGCGATAGGGATCCGCCGAGACTCGTCGTCTCCTCTCCACGCACCGACAGGTCGAGCGGACCTAGCACGAAGGTTCCGCCGGACTCCTTGGTCACATCCGCTTGGAAGCGGGCCGTTCCTTGCAGAGTTCGTCCGCCCGGCAGACGGACGCGCGCCAACCCCAAAGACACCTCGTCGATCTCCGCGGCCGGCACGGACGGAACGATGCCGGTGCGGAAGTAGGGAATCGAAGTGGGGCCGGTACCCGTCGTGTCTTGTTTACCTTTCGACAGTTCGGCCAACGTCCCTTGGAGAGCGGGCACGTCGAGATCGACCGCTTCGGCCGAGAGTTCGGCAACGCGAATCCGGCGATGGAGAAGAGAGGAGACGTCGACCTGGAGGTACAAGCGATCCGACGCCGCCAAGGTGTCCGTGTCGGTCGTCCAGCGGACATCTCGCACTTCGATCGTGCCCGGACTCGCCCAGCTCGCACTTCCATGTTCGAGCCGGCCGGGCAGGCTCTCGTCGAGCGCGGAGAGCACGTAGCGAAGGACGGGCAGACGAAGCGAGGGGAGCGTGTAGAAACCGATCGCCGCTACGATCACGAGCGCGAGCACGAGCAGACAGAGGGCGGCGAGCCCGAACGACACACGCGCCCAGAGCGGACGTCGCTTGCGTCCGCCTTGTGGCTGGTTCGTCTGTCCCGTCGTCTCGCTCATTCGATTCCTTGGATCCTCCCGATTAGAACGGGTGCCCCACGAGAACGTGGATCACGTAGTCCGGGTCCCCGGCCGGCGGATTCTGGAGAGGGAACCCGACATCGACCCGCACCGGCCCGACCGGCGAAGAGTAGATGAGTCCGCCGCCGGTCGCGGTGGCGAGATCAGCGATCCGCACCGACTTCCGGTTGGACCAGACTTGGGCTGCGTCGAGAAACACGTCCGCCTTGAACCCCTTCCAGATCGGAATGCGCAGCTCCGTCCCCATCTCCAACTTCGCCTCACCGCCGATCGGCGCATCGTTCGCATCGACCGGGCCGAGCCGGTTTCTCCGGTATCCGCGCATCGACGTCGCCCCGCCCGCAAAGAACCGGTAGATCTCCGGCAGGTCTCCCTCGAGCGCGCGCGCCCATCCGAGGTCGACACGCGAGGCCAGCACCGTCTTCGGCAGCACCTTGAGGTACTGAGACACGCCGACGTCGTAGACGACGAAGTCGTTCTTCGTAAGCCCGGTCGGGATTACCTTCGTCGCTTGCAGTGAGACGAGCTGTCCACGGGTTGGGTCGAGGCGATCGTCAGTCGTATCGAACGACCACGCCGCAGCGAGTCTAATCTGCGTTTCGCGAGTGATCCGCGCTTCATCCGGTTCGGGATCGGCGCGCGTGATCGTGACCCGCTCGATCTCGAGACCAGTGCGGATCGTGGAGCGGAGGTTGGGGCGGTAGACGAACGAGAGGTCGCCACCTCGGCGTCTCGCATCGAACGCTTCCTCGTACTGCCAAGCAATATGCCCACCCAGTTCGCCCCGCACGTCGGCGCGGAAGAGAGCGGGCCACCAGAGCGAGGAGTCGATCTCGCGCCGCGGTTCGGAGAAGAGGCTGCTGAGCTCGAACCCACGTCCTCCTTGCAGCAGATTGCGATGCTGCCAGCGTCCCTGCAGACGAACACCGTCCTCCGACCAGTATCCAACTCCCGCTTCGAGCGATCGGGGAGGACGGTCCGAGAGATGGAGGACGAGGTCGACTTCGGCGGTCTCTGCGTCTCGATCGAATCCGGGCGCATCGAGCAGTTCGAGTCGTACCTGGCGGAAGAGGCCGAGAAGACGAAGACGATCCCGCGCGCGTTCGAGATCGCTCACCGAGTAGAGGGTGCCGCGATCGATGCCGACGCTACGTCGCACGAGCTTCACCAGGTCCGGCTTCGTTCCCTCGACCTGGATGTCGCGATACCGACAGAGCGGGCCCGACTCCGCGTCGATCGTCACCACCACCCGAAGCGAATCGAGTAGCTCGATCCTTCCCTCGACTTCACTACGCGCGTAGCCGGCGTTCTGCAGGTCCAGCTTGGCCGCCGCAACGGACGCGTCGACGTCCGCATCCCGGAGCCGCTGCCCCCTCTCCACGGTGATCCGTTCTTTGATCGATTGGCGACGATCGCGAGGGAACCCGAAGAGATCGACACGGGCCACCCGCACCGGCGGTCCGGGTTGCACCTGGATCGAAACGTCGACCTGATCCTCGCCGTGGGGAGCTACCGACGCATCGAGCACCGCGCGCGGGTAGCCCTCCCGCGCAAGGAAGAGACGCGCACGTTCCAGATCTTGCCGGAGGATCTGCGAGTAGAAGCGGGCGCGGTCTGCCCCGATCAGGTTCTTCACCCCGGAGAGCTCCAGCCCTTTCTTCAGCTCGCCTGCAAGGCCGCCGTCGATCCCCTCGATCTCTACTTTGCGGACTTCGAGACCGCGGTATCGCTGCATCTCTTCGCGACGAAGTCGAAAGGACGACGCAGTGCGAAGGCGCGGTGACTCGAGGGAGTCTGGAGCCGTAGACGTCGAACGGTCGTCCGAACCGGAGGCAGCAACGACGTTCGAGCCAGAAACGTCCTCGAAGGTCGAGCTGCTGTCGCCCGTGGCCGCGCCCGGAGCGGAGTTCGCATCGGGCGAGTCCTGGGCGAAAGACGTGTGCGCTTCAGCTGCGATCGCGAGCACGAGCCACGCCGCAAGCAGCCAGGTACGTAAGCGTGGCTTCACGCGTCGGCTCGGCGGGACGCCTCGTTCTCTTCGGCCGCTGGTTCCCAACCTCGTCCCTTCAGGAAAGCCTCGGCCTCGGCCCGCATGTCCTCCCAGACCGCGAAGGTTGCGGTCTCTCCGCGCTTTGGGTCGACCCCAACCGCAACCGGAATGCGGCGCGATCCTCTCTTCAGGGCGAGGGGCAGGAGAGAATCCGGATACGCGGCGAGCCCCGAAGACGGAGTCTCCGATTCGCCAGCGCCGTTCCCCGGAGCTTTGTCGCCGTGCGGAGCCTTGGAGTCTGCGGGAAGCTTCGGCTCGCTCGTCTCGGTGTGTGCTTCCTCCAGATCGATGTCGTCCTTCTTCGGAGCCTTTCCGAGTCGCCACTCTTCGATCGTCGCGGTACCCCGACGGAAGCGAACGTCCCAGAGCTCGAGGTCCCGCTCCCGTCCGAAGAGGACGTTCGCGCCCATCTCCCGGACCATCTCCTCGGTGACACTCCCGTGCCCCTTCTGGAGCCCGACGAAGACGCGCTGGAGGCGGAACTCTTCCATCGCAATCCGGGCGAAGAGCATGTTGATCTCTTCGTTCGTCGTGGCTGCGATGCATGCGTAGCGTGTGTCCATCTGCGCCCGAGTCATCGAACTCTCTTCGAGCGCGTTTCCGAATACGACCTTGAACCCAGCTTCCTCCGCAGCCTTGGCCGCGTCGACGTTCGCGTCCAGGAACACGACTTGGGACCGATCTTCTCCCGCCAAAGCGCATCCGAGGGCCCGTCCGACATCGTTTCCGCCCAGAATCGCGTATCCCTGGCCGCTCGGGCGCTTGAGTCCGAGGATCCGGGCGACCAGGCCGCCCGTCAGTCCCTGCACCAACACCGTTCCCGCAATCACGAGGAAGACCATGGCTCGGAGCTGCTCGCCACCCTCCAGCCCCTCGTCGTGGAGCGCCTGGGCGAAGAGCGACGCTACCGCCGCGGCCACGATCCCCCGCGGCGCCAGCCAACTGAGGAAGAACTTCTCCCGCCAGCCCAGGTTCGAACGCCACGTGGACGCGAGAATGTTCGCCGGCCGCACGAGGAACATCAGCCCGAGAACGGCAAAGATGCCGCGCACGCCGAGCCCTTGGACGTCGGCGATCCGCACGTCCGCGGCGAGGAGGACGAAGAGCAGCCCGATGAAGAGAATCGTGAGCTGTTCCTTGAACTCGAGTAGGTCTTTGGAAACACGCGACCGCACGTTGCCCATCACGACGCCCGCAACGGTGACCGTACCGATGCCGCTCTCCGGCATCAGTGCGTGGCTCGCCTGGAAGAGAAAGAGCACCACGCCGAGGACGAGAATGTTCTCGAGCCCTTCAGGCACGAGCCGTCGCGGCCGGAGGAGCAGAGCGAGAATCCCTCCGCCCACGAGTCCGAACCCGACGCCGATCGCGAGGCGACCGAGGACCCCAAACAGCCCGTCCATGAACGACGTCTCGCTCGGCTGGAGCGCGATCTGAAGGGTCACGACCGCGATGATGGCGCCGACTGCGTCGATGAAGACGCCCTCTGCTTCGAGGATCGTCTCGACGTTGTGCCGTACCTTGATCCTGCGAAGAAGCGGCGTGATCACGGTCGGCCCGGTCACGATGACCAACGTTCCGAAGAGGATGGAGAGTTGCCATCCCCAACCGAGGATCGCCTTTGCGACGAGCGTCCCGCCAATTCCCGTAACGAGCGCGCCGGTCGTGACGAGAAGCCGTATGACACGTGCTTCCCTTCGAAGGCGTCCTAGGTTCATATTGAGCCCGCCTTCGAACAGGATCACGGCGACGGCGAAGCTCACGAGACCGTGGACGACCCCTTGGGCATTTCCGGGGTCGATCACGCCAAGTACGTCGGGGCCAAGGACTACGCCCGCGAGGAGCAACAGAACGATGCCCGGGATCCGAAGATGCCGGGCAAACATTTGCATGAAGACGCCGACCGCGAGTGCAATCGCGACGGTCAGCTCTGGATGCGTTCCGTGGGCTGGGCTAGACACGGGCGAATCATACGGGCCGAGCCGGACGTCGGAAAGCTGCGTTGCGATGTGTTCGCACCCCGCCGGTGAACGACATCGCAGCGAGTGAATCTGCGGGGATACGCCCCTAACTGGCTCATATCGAACAACTTAAACACCAATCCAGCCCATCCCTTCGGGTCGCGCCGCTCCATCGAGCGGGGCGAAGCGGCGAGTGTGGAAGGACTTCCAGTCCGACCGTCGCTCGCACGGATCCTTCGTACATCTGTTGCCTTTGGGCCGGAAGTGACATCCAGCTGCCCGACGGGGTCGAATGTCGTTGGTTCGACCCGACATCACAGGAGGTACTCGCATGCGTTCCAAGCTCTCCGGAGCTCCCGCAGAACCGCTTCAACCGCTGGGCTCGGCGCTCCTTGCGTCGGCCCTATTGGCGCTTGCCCTTTCGAGCCCCGCGCAGGCTCAGATCGAAGGGCTCAGCTACTCGATCACCCCGGAAGTCGACTGGGTTCGCTGGGAGTCGGAACTCGGCCTCGAGGACGCCACGCTCTACGGCGCCCGGCTCGGGATGCGCTTCGGCAGGACAATGGCGCTCGAGGGCTTCTACCTCCAAAATGACGAGATCCAAACCGAACTCACCGCTGGTGACTTCCCGGGCTTCGATCCAACGCCGTTCCGCAACCAGACGGTCGGTGCAAAGAGGTACGGAGCGGACCTCGTGCTGAACCTGGCAAGGGGACGCTGGGTCCCCTACCTCGACGTCGGCGGCAGCATCCATCGCTTCGATCCGAAGCTCGGCCCCAGCTTCGACGAGATCGGACTCCAGTTCGGTGGAGGCGTGCGCTACCTCATCACGCCGCGCATGCAGGCTCGACTCGCTCTGCAGAACTCGCGCTTCCGGACGGACCGATTCCAACTCGCGCCGGTGCCTGCAAGCGAATCGCAGGGTGAGATCCCCGTCGATCCCGAACGGGACAGCTTTCGGAATCACCTAGCGGTCTCCCTGGGAGTCGACGTTCAGCTCGGCGGATACGACACCAACGCCGAGACGGAGATCGACCGTGCCCTCCGCGCTCGCTACCAGGCGGGAATCCGCGGCGCGGCGTGGCCGATCGAGCCGTTCGTGGGAACGCTCCGCTACGATGGATCGTTCGGGCTAGCTGACCAGAACGTCCTCGGAGTTCGGAGCGGTATCGACTTCGGCACCTACCTCGGACTCCGCGCCTACTACGCTCGCGGCATGGAGGACGGTTTCGACGACACCGATCCGTTCCAGACCTACGGCGCGGAACTCCAGTTCCTACTGAGCCCCGGCCCTGGCGTTCGTCCCTACCTGATCGGCGGCGTCGGATACCTCGATTATCTCGACTCGTTCCGTACCGCGGAAGGCGTGACACCGGACGACGAAACCGCACTCCTCGCCGGAGGCGGCCTCCGCTTCGACCTCGGCCAGCACTTCCACGTCGACCTCTCGGCTCGCGACTACATCACGTCCTCGCGAAGCGACTTCGTCGAAGTACGGAAGGCGAGCGACCTCAACGACAGCTGGCTCTACTCCGGTGGACTCACGTTCCAGATCGGAGGCGGCGGCGACGTACCCACCTTGGGCCGAGGAGACGACGTTCCCGCCCCTTCGAGTGGAACCTCGAAGACCGCGGACGCCTCGACTGCCGCAGGTGCGACGAAGGCCGGAGCGGACACGGGCGACACGGCGACGGCGAAGAAGGACGGGACGGGCGCGGCGAACGTGACGACGGGCGCGACCGACGCAGCGTCGGCGAAGTCCGGCGCTACAGGAGTGGCAGGTGCGAGTCCTGGCAAGGAACTGGAGTTCGGCACGGACACAGCACTTGGCCGAGGCACGGCTGACGGCACCGCTCAGGCGACCTCGGTAGACAGCGCGTTGGTCAGCATCCCGAGCGTCGACCATCGGTCCGACCGAACCATCGTCCTGCCGATCCCGAGGGAGGGCGAGATCTACGTCCGGTACGGCAATCCCGGAGGAGTCTCGATCGAGAGCTGGTACGGGGGTGGCGACGGCGACCGTCCGGAGGGAGCCGCCTCGCCGGAGGAAGCCTGGGAAGCGCGTCTGCGTCGACTCATCCGTGAGGAGATGAACGCTCGGACTTCGGGAGCGACCAATTCTTCGCAAGCTTCACCCAGCCTGAACGGTTCTGGTCTTCCAGCCGGCGCAGGATCGGACTCGAACGTGGGATCCCGCTCGGGCGCAACAAACGCGGACGGCGCATCGAATGGCGCAGCCAACGCCTCGGCGACAGGAGACCCGCTGACTCCAGCCGATCTCAGAAGCGCTCTCGTCGACCTCGAGGCGAGGCTCGCACAGCGTATCGACGAACGAGTCGACGCGAAGGTGGCGACGTCGGAGAATGCAGCCGCTTCGGCGCCGAAGTCAGAGAGGGCAACGACATCGGACAACGTAGCGAAGTCGAACAAGGTGGCGACATCGGAGAAGGCGGGAAACGTAGACACCAAAGCGAACGCCGCTTCCGACGAAACGCCACGTGACGGGGTCACCGAGACAGGCGAGGTCGTCCCGGTCGAGATCCCGATCGAGATCGAGACGGCGACCTCCAGCGAATCGCAGGGGCGGTCACTGCGCGGTGTCTCTCCCTACGGAGCCATCTCGATCGACGAGCCAAAGCAGTTCTCCCTCGGAGCCAGAGTCGATCTCGGGCCGATTTTCGGAAGCGCGCCGCTCGACCTCGTCCCGGAGATCAGCGTCAGCCTCGCCGATGACACCACTTGGCTACTCGGCGTGAACGCAAGGTGGCTCGTGCTCGGCCGGGGATCGTCCCAGGCGTGGCGCCCCTATGTGCACGCCGGTCCGGCTCTCCTCGGGTTCGACGCATCCGTTCCTGGGTACGACCGCACGAACATCGTCTTCGATGTCGGGTACGGCATCGAGCACGACCTCGGGCGATTCCGAGTCTTCGCCGAACACCAGGGCGTCGACATGTTCGACTACAACCGGATCGTCTTCGGCGTCTCGGGATATCGGCGATGACACCGCTGCATGGGTTGGGGCCCGGAAGGGCCTCGATCGCTGCCCTGATCCTGCTCGGCTGGGCGACCTGCGCGCCGGCACGATCGTCAGCAGACGCGCCAGCGGCGGCGCCCGTATCAGACGCCAAGGGCTCGATTGCCGCCGAGGATGCGGCGGCCGATTCGTCAGCGCTCGATTCCGCAGCGAGCGTGACGTTGCCGGACGTCGGCATCTTCTACGTCCGGTATGGCGAACCGGGGGGCGTGCGTCTTCGTCGAGGGAACCTCGGGGAGTGGCGCACGGTGGTCCGGACCGCGGTCGACTCGCTCGGCCTCGAGTCGACACCTACGCCGGTCGCGCGTGACTCGTCGAACGAGTGGATCGCGGTACTGGACGCGTTCGGCGGTCCGCCGGAGGAGCGCACGCTCCCGCCCACCGCGGAGTCACTCGCCAGAGACGGGCTGAGCACTGCTGACCAGCGTCGTCTCAAAGAGACGGAGCGACGCCTGGCGGAAGCGGAACGTCGTCTTGCCGATACGGAACGTCAACTCGCCGAGGAACGACGGGTCGCAGACGCGCTTCGAGTCATGCCGGAACTCGGAAGACCAGGCGACCGGCTCGCGGGATCCGGAGCAGCGAACGGAGCGAGCGGAACAGACCTGTCGAGGGACGACCTCGGCACAGCCGGTGCTGTCACGGACCGCCCTTTCGGAGAGCCCGCGGCAGGGAGCGGCAGAGACGTTTCTGTCGGTGGAGCAGGTACTGCTGAGCGTGTCGGCGGAGCCCTGCCACTCGTCACCTCTGCGAGCCCAGAGACCTTGCGAGTTGCTCTTCTCGAGCGACGGGTCGTGCAGACCCAAGCGATCCTCTTCGAGACGGGACGAGCCGATGTGTTGCCGGGTGCCGAGCCGATCCTCGACACGCTCGCAGAACTACTCCGAAGCGAGCCGGAGCTCAGGCTTCGCGTCGAAGGACACACGGACATTCGCGGGAGTGAGGCATACAACCAGCGGCTGAGCGAGGACCGGGCGGAAGCGATTCGAGCCCGGTTGGTGTCGAGTGGTGTGGACGGAGGCCGGATCGAAGCGGTCGGCTTTGGAGAGTCGGAGCCGTTCGACCCGCGCCACACGATCGAAGCCTATGCCCTCAACCGTCGGGTCGTGTTCCGGATCCTGTCGGAGTAGCGCCATGACGAGGCAGTAGCCACCCTCGGCGGTTGGGCACGGTCGCCAAGGTGATCGCACCCGCGCGCCGAGGGGACCCCAAACTCAGTTGACGGTGAGGATCACTTCGATCACGTCACTTGTGGCTGGGTAGCTGAACCCGTCCATGACCTGCTGCACGATCCCTTCGGTAGGGCCGGTGTTCGGGCCGGACTGACGAGGAGCCTGGTACATACCCACGCCGGGCTCTTCGTTGATCTCGGTTCCCGCGTCCCAGAGTCCCACCTGGCTGGTCACGTCGTCGGCTCCGCCCTCGCCCAGAGGGCTACCGTTCGGGAAGAGGTCGATTCCGTCGTCGTTGGGCGCGAAGAAGAGGTCGTTCGACTGGCCGTACATGGTCGCGAACGAGAGACGATCCCCAGGCTCGGCGGAGAACATGAAGGAGTGGCTGCTTCCTGGCATAGCGGGCCCACTTCCGAAGACGCCCGATGCCTCGACGTCGTTCCTGCCTGCCAGGTACGTGCCGAGCGCGCTGTTGTCGCCGTCCTCGGCCAACGCTTCGAGGCCGTGCCCCATGTCCGGCATGCCACTCTCGAAGAGCACACCGTTCCCCGTGTGGGTCACCCATGCACCCGGTGCCAACGGAGTCGGCGACCCCTCCAGGTTGTCGATCGTCACCTGGAAGTCGGCACCGTTCCCCATCGGGGTCGATGCAATGCTGACGCGGATCATCGCGTCCGTATCCGGATACGAGAACCCATCACTCACTCGCTGGACGAGCCCTTCCGTCGCCCCGGTGTTGGGACCGGACTGACGCGGCGCCTGGTTCGCGCCCATGCCTGGCTCTTCATTGATCTCGGTGCCTGCGTCCCAGAGCGAAACCTGTGAGGTGATGTCGCCACTCACCGGATCATCGCCACTGAAGAGAGCGATTCCGGACTCGCCCGGCGCGTAGAAGAGGTCGTTGGACTGACCGAACATGGTGCCGAAGAAGAGTCGCGCACCGGGCTCGGCCTCGAAGTCGATATCGATCGAAGACCCCGGCATGAGCGGAGCAGAACCGATCATGCCGCTTGCGAGCGTCGTGCTCTTCGCCATGACGTTGCCAAGGAGGGTGGCGGTCGCGCCGTCTTCGGCCACGCCTTCGAGCCCCTCGCCTCGGTCCATCATGCCGGCGTCGAAGAGTGCCGCGCTGCTCTCGGTGAGTGCCCAGACACCCGGCGCGAACGGTGTCGCGAGCGAAGCACCGTCCGAAATGTTGCGGATGGTCAACGTGAACGAGGTAGGCTCGTTCGCCGGATCCATCGGATCATCGTCGTCATTACAGGCAGTGAGCGCCACGGCCGCACAGAGGCCGAGGGATAGAGTGGTAAGGGCGGAACGTCCCCGTTGCGGATTCATGCGAAACATCGATTTGATCTCCTCTTTGCCCCGGCTCGAAAGAATGCGGCCCCGAGGACGAAAGGTCGGGGGCCGGGGAACCAATCCGCCTCCCGTCCACTCGGGGCCGCACACACCGGGTACCCTGGGGCATAGGAGGTGTGACCGAGCGGCGTCAGTGCGACCGAGCGCCGTGGGCGCGACCGAGTGCCGACCGACCGAACCCGCAAAACCGAATGAAAATGCCCCTTCTCTGTCGGGATTCTGTATACTTCTCGGATTCACGCGGGGACCGAGTCCACTCGGGCCCCGTTCGCTTGGGACGCAAAACGCGTCCCCGATCGGGTAGTAGGCGCAGGTGACGCCGTCCCGTTCGAGTGGAGGCGAGGGCGAGATCAGGCCCCGCCGTCAGCGGTTGCTGGAGAGAGACGAGATGAACGCCACGACTTCCGAGACAACGGCCTCCACGCCCACGACGCAGCGTCGCGGCGATCGTAGGGCTCTGGCCATCGTCGCCCACGTCGATCACGGAAAGACGACGCTGGTCGACGCGCTCCTCCGTCAGTCCGGGACCTTTCGCGCCAACCAGCACGTCGCCGACTGCGTGATGGACTCGGGCGACCTCGAGCGCGAGCGGGGGATCACGATCCTCTCGAAGAACACCGCGATCCGCTATGGCGACACAGTGATCAACATCGTCGACACCCCTGGGCACCGTGACTTCGGCAGCGAGGTCGAGCGGATCCTCTCGATGGTGGAAGGTGTCCTCCTCTTGGTCGACGCGGCAGAGGGCCCGCTCCCGCAAACCCGCTTCGTCCTCAAGAAGGCTTTGGAGGGCGACAAGCAGCCGATCGTCCTCATCAACAAGATCGACCGCCACGACGCCCGCGTCGAAGAAGTCGAGGAAGAGATCCAGGACCTCTTCCTCTCTCTCGCGACCAAGGACGAGCACCTCGAGTTCCCTGTTCTATATGGCTCGGGCAAGCTCGGATTCGCTGGTACGGACCCCACCGCGACGTCGGGCGATCTCCATCCCCTTCTCGACCTCATCCTCGAGAAGATTCCGGCGCCCGTGGTCACCGACCAACGGTTCAAGATGATCGTCGCGAACATCGAGTACTCCGACTACCTCGGCCGGATGGCGATCGGCCGCATTCACTCCGGTGTCGTCCGCCTCGGTGAGACGCTCGCCAACGTCCACCCGGACGGACACATCGTCGAGACGAGCAAGCCCGGCAAGCTCTACCTCTTCGAAGGGCTCCAGCGCGTCGAGGTGAAGGAAGCGTCTGCCGGTGACATCGTCGTCATGTCCGGTTTCCCCGGCGTCGAGATCGGACAGACCATTCTCCATCCGGATGATCCCACGCCGCTCACCGGCATCCGCGTGGAAGAGCCGACGCTCTCGATGGAGTTCCGAGTCAACGACTCACCGTTCGCCGGCAAGTCGGGCAAGTACGTGACGAGCCGGCACCTTCTCGATCGACTCGTGAAGGAGCTCGAGCGAAACGTCGGCCTCCGTCTCGAGAAGACCGATCAGCCCGACTCGTTCCAGGTGCTCGGACGCGGAGAGCTCTCGCTCTCCATCCTCGCCGAGACGATGCGCCGTGAGATGTACGAACTCGCGCTCGGTCGTCCCCAGGTGATCTATCACCGCGACGAGGACGGCAAGCTCCTCGAACCGTACGAAGAACTCGTCATCGACTGCGCCGAGGAGTACACCGGCACCGTCATCGCCGCCGTAGGAGAACGTCGCGGCGAACTCAGGCACCTCGGAAAGCACGGCGACCGGGCGAGGATCGAGTTCTCGATCCCCTCACGCGGACTTCTCGGCTTCCGAACCGAGTTCCTCACCCTGACGCGCGGTACCGGCATGCTCAACCACATGTTCGACGAGTACGGCCCGCACAAGGGCCCTCTACCCTCTCGGAAGCGCGGCGCCATGATCGCGAAGGAAGGCGGAGACGTCACCGCCTACGCGCTCGAGCAGCTCAGTGATCGCGGCATCTTCTTCGTCCGGCCCGGCGATCCCGTCTACGAAGGACAGGTCGTGGGCGAGCACTGCAAGGACGACGACCTCGTCGTTCAGATCTGCCGGAAGAAGCACCTCACGAACATGCGGTCCTCGACCGCGGACGTGGAAGAAAGACTGACCCCTCCCCGCGACCTCACGATCGAGAGCGGGATCGAGTGGATCAACGACGACGAACTTCTCGAGGTGACGCCAGGTGCCATGCGGGTTCGCAAGCGTGAGCGTGATCCGAACCGGCGTCGTCAGGCGGAGAAGCGGGAGAAGGGGATCTGACGACAACGAAGCGGTGCCGCCCTACCGCTGGGTGGGGCGGACTCTTCTCGTCGACGCCCTAGGCGTTGACCGTCACCCAAGCAGGGCAGCAACTCAGCGAGGCGCCACTCCCCCTGCCATCCAGGCAGATCCCTCGAGGTTCTCGAAGAGCGTTCGAGCCTGGCTGAACTTCGGGTCATGCTCGAGCGCCGCGGAAACATGACGGAGCGCTCGAGCCTCGGATCCGGAGCGCAGGCTGTCCATCGCCCGTCCGTACTCTACCCACGCGTCATACTGGTTGGCGCCGAGGGCTGCTTCGTCCAACTTCGCTCGAAGCACCTCTGCGAGCGCCTGTCCCAGCTTCTCGATCTCGGGCAGCCCCTTGCTCGAGCTACCGCGGAAGACGACTTCTTCGGTTCCAAGTATCTTACTCGTCTCAGTCTCGACCACTCTCGCTACGATCACGACATCCTTGTCGAGCTTCGCGAGTTCAGCGAACACCATACTCTGCGCACCCAACATCGCGCCGGCACGAACCCGGGTCGCTTCGTCCTGGAGATCCGCCAGCTGAAGTTCCTCGAGGACATGCTCGATCCGCTCGCGCTCCACGAGATCGAGCGTCGTACTGGATTCGAGTGTCCCCTGGAGCTTCCTAGTAAAGACGACGGCAGCGCCGTCCCACTCCTCGCGGTCCTCCCCCGTGACGCAGTTCTTGAAATCGAAGACGGCGACTGTCGAGATTCCGGGTCGGCGTTTGAGTGCGGGGCCAAACACTTCGAGGTACTCGCGCCAGATCGACCCGTGCGCGGGGCCATCGAGTTCGTAGTCGGGATCGATGGCAGCGACCTTTCGGAGCGTCTCGACCACACGATCCCGCTCTCCCAGCAAGTGGTAGGCCCGCGCTTGGAACAGAAGCACGTCGATTCTCGACGAATCGGAGAGGCCCGGAGTCTCGAGGTAGGTCTCGCACAGCTCGACGCACGCCCGAGGGTCCGTTTGATAGACCCTTCTGATCTCCGGATCGAAAGCCCATGCGAGGCCAACCAGACCGCATAGCGAGAGGAGAATGACCGACATCGTCAGAGTGCGGTCAAGCCAGGCCCGGTTCATGGTCCACACCGTTGCGCTCATAGTCGTGTTACCTCGAACGTGCATGCATCGATTGCGAGTGTCTCGCCGAGTTCCCCAGTACAGACCTCCGGATCGAAACTCCAGAACGGACTGTTCGGAATCAGGCGATACTCGGCGCCCAACGGTGCCGAGACCGAAACAGTAGGGGACCAAGGTCCACTCCAGACATTGCGCCCGTCGACCAGGATCCGGATGTTCGGTTCCGGCGAGTTCGTCGGGTCGTTTGGGTCCTCGAAGCGAACTCGAAAGGTGTATGGCGCGAACTTGGGCTTTGCATTCGCATCTGCTGTCAGATCCAACTGGCTTTCTCTTCCGCCCGAGACTCTTTGACCTTCCCGGCGTGTTCCATTGCTCGAGGAAGAGGGCGAAGCGTCGCCGACCAGAGTTCGAGAAGGGCTGCCCTGGGAGGCTCCGTCCTCCCGCGGTCGTGACGCGGACTCGCGGTCGAGAGAGCTCTCCTCGCTTGCGGGTGGCACGATTAAGCTAGGCCCCTCCGGACTCTCAGCCTCGTCGTGCGCCCGATCCGCATCCGTGACAGCCTCGCCTGATGGCATTGACGAGGACGATTCTGCAAGCGGCGCGTCACCTCCCCGCCCGAAAGCAAGCCAGGCCACGAGAACGACTGCCGCAGCAGCCGCCGATACGAATGGCCATCGAGCGCGCGAGACTCGCGTGCGAGAACTCCCCAAGCTCTGAGGTTTCGGGACCTCCGGCATCGTCGGTCGGGGACGGTAGGAGGGAGCGGCATCGCCCCCACCGATCATGGTCAGTTCCCCACGTATCGTATCCAGACTGGGCCTGAGTGCCGGATCCGCCGCCATCATCCGTCGCACCAACTCATCCAGCAGAGGTGGATACGAGACCACTTCGGAAGAGACGAGGTCAGTTCGTGAGAGGGCTGCAGGCAGGAAGGTGCACTCGTGAACGACCTCCCAGAGCACGGCGCCGAGGCTGTAGATTTCGGACGCCTCACTCGCCACACCCTTACCCGTAAGAAGTTCGGGCGCCGCATAGCGCCGAGTACCGACGTACCCACCAACCTGGGTGACTCGTTCGGCAGAGCGAGAATCGAGCGCGACACCGAAGTCACAGAGCCACGCGCGCCCCTCGCCATCGACCAGGACGTTGGTGTCCTTGACGTCGCGGTGCAGAATCCCTCGATCGTGCACTGCACGAAGAGCGTCGACGATCTGAATCGCGATGTCGATCTTCTCTTCGAGCGAACGGTGCTGCCCCGACCACTCATGGAGAGTCGAACCGGATACGAAGTCCATCACCAAGTAGGAGAGGATGGCCGAGTTCGGGTTGCTCACCACCACGTGATCGTAGACACGCGGGACGTTGGAGTGGATCTCCTGATGGAGGAGTCGAGCCTCTTGCTCGAACCTCGCCAACGCGGCATGTGCATCCTGGATCCCACGCCGCACTACCTTGATCGCATGGAGCCCGAGCGTTGCGTGGTGAGCCCGAAAGACCCACCCCATCCCTCCAGTGCCGACCAGTTCCAGTTCCGAGTAGGGACGCTGAGCCAAGAGAGACACTAGCTCCCGCTCGACCTCGGCGAGGATCTCCGGAGAAGGTGCGCCGGAGGTCTCGATCATCAGAATCTCTGCTCCAGCGCCAGACGGAGACGATAGCCGCTCAAGTCCGCGCGGCCCACCTCGTCAACGGCATCGTTCCCATCAACCTGACCGCTCAGCGCACCCACTCGCGCCATCAGTGAAGTCTGCGGCGCCAACCGGATACTGGAGCCGACACGGAGTTCCAATCGGGTCGCCGCACCGATTCCGTCCACACCATTGTCTGTCCAGCCCGCGTGTCGGGCCATCTCGATGGAAGCGTCGAGATCGACCTTCGGTGCGGCTCGCCAACCGCCCCCGAGGCCGACCCGGGTTCGCGCCCCACGGGTCGTGGAGTAGAGAAGTCCGTCGTCGCTCGACACACTATATCGACTCGGAACGGAGTAGCCGAAGCGAACGAAGAGGTTCGACTTCCGCCCCCGTCCAACCAGTGCGGTCTCGACGCCCCACGAAGGATCCACGCCCACAACCGACTCTCCGATCGCACCGTCGCCGCGACGCGCCCACGCGAGCTGAGAACGCCACCCCCACCTGGCCGCAGAGTAATCGAGGGCTCCAGTCATGGAAACTCGTGTCCCTCGCTCGACACTCTCCCCCGCATCGAGCGGCCGAATGTCTGAGTGGTACCCGACCGCGGATCCAACTCCAACGGACCATCGGGGCGCCGGTGAGTAGGTATAGCTCGCTCCGCCCGAGAGCATGGTCCCGGATCCGAGGCTCGGAACCGCGAACTGCAGTAGCTCGTCCTGGAGCCAGATCGCCAGATCGAACGCGTCGCTGTCGAGCTCGGTGATTCCGGTCGGGAGGTTCGCGGCGAGCCGGATGAGAAGATTCGTGTCCGGCCTCCAGCTCACGGCGATCTTGCTGTCGGCGAGGTCGGACACGGAGCGGTCCCCACCGGCATCCGCCGCGACGAACCCTCCGCTCACAGAGAGGCGAACGTCAGGAGTGATCGCGCGCGTGAGATGGAGCTGGTGGGTCTGAAGTTCGACCGACTCCGTGTCCAGCTCCACGTGCTCCTGTGTGAACTCGTACGTCGCGGCACCAGGCGGTGCAGCCTCCGTATCCCCTGACTGCGCGAAGAGACTCAGTGCGACGAGCGCACCCGCGCCAACTGCCCTGAGCGTCCCTGCCATCTTCTTCCCGGATTCCGGTCGCCCCGGCTGAGAATCCCGCCAGCGAGAAGCTCGCATGTCGTTGGTCCTCCGGTTCATCTGGGTGGGCCGGGCGGGCCCGGTACTCCCGGCTGTAGCTGGCCATCATCGGGAACCACAACTGGGTCGTCGATGAGATCGTCCAACACATCGTGGAGAAGATCGCCAACCTGGTCACTAGAGCCGCCTGATCCGTCCGGCCCGGAAATGCGAGTCGACGGCAAGATAAACTCCATCCCGCCCGACCCGGCGACATCCCACTCGAGGTCGTCCCCCTCGCGGGAACCCGGCTCTTCGTCTCCATAGGTCCGCGCGAGTTCCTTCGTCGTTCTCGGATCGGTCGCAACTCGTTCCCACGCGCGGCGAGCGAGAACGAACTCCTCGTCCTCCTCGATCGCGCGCACGTAAGCATCGCGTGCTTCCGCATACCGAGCTTCACGTTCGAACTCGAGACCCTGCCCGAAGGCCAGGAACGCGCGGAGGTTTCTGCATCCGGAGCGAGAGACCAGAGCCCACTCGCCCGGGGTAACGTCTCTTCCAAGGCGTGCGAGCAGTTCGACGGTCAGATCCTTCTGAACCTCCCAGAACTGCTCTGACGCACCTTCTGCGGCAACCACGATCGGAGTGGTTCCGTCGATCCGGTTCCAAGACATCTCGACCCGGATCTGATCGCCGCCGAGTTCGCTGATCGATCCGAGGACGAACGCTTCGCTCCTTAGAAGCCGCGCGGGACGGACGGCCGTTGCGTCATCGACTCGCCCGCCTTCGGCCAGTGAGACCTCGCGAAGGATCGCGTCGATCCTGCGGCGCTCGAGCAGGGTGAACCCACCGATCGCTTCGAGGTCTCGACTGAGCTGACTGGCGACGGCGTCTCCCAAGCCATTCAGGCTCGGACATCGCTCGTCCTCCAGTGCGAAGACGGTCACGGTTCCGGGAGACGGCGGCAGTCCGTCGACGCTGTGCTCCCGCATCACGACATTCTCCGCCCACGCTGTGCTCTCTCGCCGCTCCAACTCCGCGATGCGAGATTTCATCTCCGATCGGAGCTTCGAGAAGGGTGTGACCTCGGTGAAGTGGCCGTACGCCTCGATCGCCGCAGACCAATCTTCGCGCTCCTCTCGGATCAGACCGAGTCGGAACCATGCCTCGGCGCGCCTCGGGTCGAGCTCGACAACGGACGTGAGCAGCACCTCCGCTTCGTCTGACTCCCCGGTTGCAGACAGGGCGGTCGCGAGTCCGATCTTCGACTCGATCGAACCCGCGGCGGCTTCCTTGCGAAGTAGCGGGATCGCAGCGTCGTACTGCTCTGTCTCCACCAACGACAATCCGGGACTCGATGCCGAACACCCGGAAAGGAGCAAGCCGGAAGCGATGACCACGGGTACCGAGAGCGCGATCGTCTGAAGGACGGCCCGAAACTTCATGCTTCCTCACTTCCACCCGTTCGCGGCCTGAGGACGACCTCGACCACATCCCGTCCAAGCTCTGCTATCGCATACTCGGTCGCTTCGATCGGCTCGAACTCCAACACTCTCTCCTCTCCACTCCTCGTTCGCACCTGGATGGTGGACTGGGTGGCGAGATCCCTATCCCACAGGACAACAGTCGCGTTCCCATCGGTATCCACATCCACGGCCGCCACGGTCCTTTGGTCGAGGATCAGCCAATGCCTCGAGAACGCCTTCCACGGGCCCTCGTCGGTGTCGGAACGGGCGGTGCCGACGAAGTCGGGGAGCACCCGCAACGGCCCCAGCGAGAGACTCCCGTCGAGCCAGAGTCGGAACCCACCCGGGATGCGCAGAAACTGCCGCCCGCGGCCGTCTCCGAGTTGAACTCGACGATCCGATCGAGGCCCGTTGGCGAACTCCGCCCAAGCCCGGTCGAAGTTCTCGGCCATCGTTGTGAGGGTGCCGAGAAAGCGTTGCGCTCTGGGATCCTCGCCGACCCACGATTCCGTCACCGCCTGCTCGGAGTCGCTCATTCGGCCGGTCCACGACCGTGCCAGGGCGAAGTAATGTTCGGGTCGCACTGCTGGAGTCCTCCGATCGCGTGTTGCCCCCAAACGACTTGTGACTCGCCACGGCATCCTCGCGACACACGGAACGAAATCCGATCCGTTCTACCCATGCGTGGTATCCCATCCTCCGCCTCCGCCACGGAGAGGCCGCGGTGTGTACGGAGAGAGCGTGTTGGCCAGGCTGCCGGGATTGGTGCCGGCAGACTCGAGGAGGGACCTGATCGCAGGTCGCGGGCGCCGTAGCAGGGCGCACAAGAGATCCTCTTCGGTCACTTTGCGGTCCGGACGTGCCGAGGCAAGCACTCGGGCTTCGATGAAGACCGTGTGATACCCCTGCGTCGTCCGCACACTGAGCCGTGACACCGGCTCACCCGGACGAGCCGGTGCCCCCCGGCGCTTCAGCGCTTGAAGCCCACTCTCTCCAAGGAGCGTCCCGAGCACCGGACTCCCGAGCTCCGCCAGCGCCTGCAAGATGTGCCGGGACTCGCGTTGACCGATCCGCTCCTCGACCGCCATCCGCGTGGCCAAGAGGTCGACCCGAGCGACGAGCGGCGCGTAGAGAAGGCCGCCTGGAACGGCCCGCCCCGCGGTGGCGCGGCGCACCGCGTTCACATCAACGGCATGGCACGCGACGCGCTCTACGAATGACCGACCCAGCTCCTCCGCCCGCTCCGCAGCCCGGCTCTTGCCAGCCGCAAGCTCGGTAGACTCCAAAACTCGAAGGCGACCATCCCGAACCCAGGCTCGGAGGCGGTCTGACCCGATGAGCCCAACGGACTCCGCCGTAGACTCCCCGCTCGACTCGTCACCCGGCGGCGGAGTGGAACTGCCAGGGTGCAGCGACGGCGGGATCCCAACCCACTCGGCGATCAAAGCGTGGTCCGGACTCTCCTCCGGTCCGCCACTGAAGACGAGGAGCGGAGCTCCCCCATTCGCTTCGTATAGTGCCGCCATGAGGAGAGACAGGTCCAGGCACGTCCCCTCCTGATTCGCGACGATCTCGGTGGGATCCGGAACCCGCTGTGCCGTGGCCCCGTTCTGTGTACGTATCTTCGATGGCGTGCGGTAGCGAGGTTCGAATGCCGCCGCGCAGCGCTCAAAAACCGCCCGCAACTCCGGCACTCCCGACGGTCCCCACCAAAACGTCCCGAGCACGGGATCGGTGGGGTCTACATGGGAAACGATGGAGGTGCGGGCATCGGCGTCGTGGGGCCAGAATCCCCTCGGCAACAGCGCCGTGACCTCGCCTTCGGACGAGGAGAACTCATCCTCGTGAACCCACGCCATCGTGGGCCGCTCCAGATCCTGCAAGAGCGTCTCGAACGCCAATCCGTCCTCGGGCCAGGTGAGCTTCGCCCCGAACTCGGGAACTCGAATGCGAAGCCTCCGGGTTCCCGTACTCGTATCACGCCCCCATAGGGTAGTGCCGAGACGGAGGAGAGACAGGTTGTAGGTTCTTCTCATGGTTCGAGCAGACCCCAGCGGCAGAGCGGATCGGATTGCACGTTCGACGAAGATGGGGATGGCGGCGAACCGAGATTCTACAGGGTTCGGGCGTTCGGGTCGAGAAGTGCCGAACGACAACGACCGTCGGTCAGGAGTGGTGAGCGGACTCGGAATTGCCACGGGTTCTTTCTCGGAGTTCCGCCGCGAGCTTCCCGATCGGGGAGCCGGGAAGGAAGCCCGCGGACGCGACGATCCCTTCCAGCTCCTCTAGGCATCGACGAGCATCCTCCAAGTCACCGCACTCCACCGCACCAATCCCTCGTCGGCCGAGAATCCGACAGAGTTGCACCACGTTCCCCTGCGTCCGGGCCATTGCCTCCGACTCGTCGAAGAAGGACCGCGCCGTGCGGCGGTCGCCTTCCTGTACACAGAGGAGGGCGAACGAACTCGAAATGAGCGGAAGGCCCATGGTGTCGTTCAAGGCACGAAGCGCTTCGATAGATTCATCGAGAAGACGACGAGCCTCCGATAGGTCACCCAGGAGCCTACGCGCCTCGCCGACCAGACCGCTGGCAATCGCACGGCACCATGAGTCGCCCGCGTGAGCAGCCTCCGTAGCAGCGGCCTCGAGCTTCCCGAGTGCCGCTTCCGCGTCGTCTTCGTGGAAGTGTAGGTCCCCCATCTGGAGGAGCACACGAGCAATGATGCGACGGTCTCCGACATGGCGAGCGATGGCCTGAGCCTGCGCGAGGCTGTCTCTCGCCAAGTCGATCTCACCTCTGTCGACGTGGATGATCGCCACGTTGAACGTGGCTCCTCCGGACGAATAGAGATCGCCGACCGCGCGCTGCATCGAGGCCGCCAAGTGCGACGCTCGGAGTGCGTCATCGGTTCGGCCCGCCAAGAAGTGGACAGCCGCAAGATTGCCGACAGCAATCGCCTCCGTCACCGGCTGTCCCCTCTCCTGAGCGAGTCTTGCGGCGGTCTCGAACGACTCGCGCGCCAACTCCGGACCGGACGACAAGTAGCGGAGGCTTCCGATTCCGTTGTGGGCTATGGCGAGCGCGTCTCCTAGGTCACGACCTGCCGCGAGTTCGAGGACTCTTCGATAGACACGCTCGGCCTCCTCGATCTCGCCCAGGCCTACGAGGACCGCCCCGAGGCTCGCCGCGACGTGAGCTTCGTACGGATCATCGATGTCTCCGAGCACATCCTTCGCTTCGATCAAGTGGGCGCGAGCCTGGACCAACCTTCCGGTCCGCCACTCTTGCCGCCCTAGGATCGCAAGCACGCGCCCTCGAGTGACGGGGCTCGTGCAGATCGATAGAGCACGCTCGAAGAGATCACCCCACCGATCCCCCCGCCTCATCAACAAGCCCGTCATTGCAAAGGTCAACTCAGCTGCGCACTGGTCGTCTGCCAGCTCCAGTGCGGTACGGAATGCACTCGTGTAGTTCTCGACGTCGTCTACTTGTCGCTGGAGCATCTCCATAACCGTGTCAGGCTCCGTCGGCAACGCGGACAGCCGAGCGAAGTGTCGCATATGGGCTGCCTTTGCGGAGCAAACGGCGTCGTCACCAAGTGCTGCCAGCTTCTCCAACGCGTACTGGCGAAGACTTGGAAACATCCCGAACCGAACCGCCCGATAGGCGGACGGCTCCGACTGAAGGCGAGGAATGCCGGCCCGGATGAGACTCTTGTCGACGAGAGATTGAATCGCATCGACGACCCACGGCCCGTCGTCGCCCAAGTCCAGCACCGC
Organism: Candidatus Eiseniibacteriota bacterium; assembly: GCA_020633975.1. GTDB lineage: Bacteria > Eisenbacteria > RBG-16-71-46 > CAIMUX01 > CAIMUX01 > JACKCR01. Next base: position 310,795 of record JACKCR010000008.1, read on the forward strand.
TTCCGCGTCCTCGAGTTGGAACCCGCCCTCGAAGACAGCGCACTGTGTCCACGCCATTCGCTCCGAGGCATCGAGCAGATCCCAGGACGCGTCGATGGCACCGCGCAGACTCGAATGGCGATCGCCTCCTCTCGAAGTGAGAACCTTGAGGCGATCCTCGAGTCGTGACTCGAGGCCCAGCAAACCCACGACCCGTACGCGTGACGCGGCCAGTTCGATCGCCAACGGCAGGTGGTCCACGAGTTGGACGATACGGCGGACGATCGAGGTGTCCTCTTCCGAAGGCGAGAAACCAGGGTAGGACCGACGGGCTCGATCGACGAAGAGCTCGATCGCCTGGTCCGTATCCAGGGGGTCGACCGAGAGAACCTGCTCGCCCCTCAGCGCCAGCACTTCCCGCGACGTGGCGAGAAAGGAGGCGTCGGTCGAGTCGAACCAACCTCTGAGCAATGCACCACATGGGATGACTAGCGCATCCACGTTGTCGAGGACGACGAGTGCCCGACCTCGAGTTGCGAGCGCACGACCTACGGCCGCCACGGGGTCACCAGACTTCGGCTCGATCCCAATCCCGTGAGCAATCGTGACCGCGAGGGTCGATTCGTCGGCCGCGCTCAGGTCGACGAACCAGACACCGCCTTCCCACGCTGATTTCCGCGAGTTCGAGTAGTGGATGGCAAGACGCGTCTTTCCGATGCCGGCAGGGCCGAGGATCGTCACGAGGCGGTTCCCACTGGAGAGCCAACCGTCGATCGTCACGAGTTCCTGGCTCCGACCCACGAACGGGTCCAGCTCGGAGGGAATGGAGCGGGTCGGAGTAACCGCAGTGAAGGACGGTGGAACACTCCCGCACCCCAAGGCGTGCGCAACATCCTGGACCCGGCCAAATCTGTCCTTCGGATCCTCGGAAAGACACCGATCGATCACCACCTTCCACTCCGGCTCGAGGGACGCCTCGCTCGTGTCACCGGGCAAGCGCCCGGTCCGCAGCTCGTGGAGAACGACTCCTAGCGCATAGATGTCTGAGTGGGGACCTACATGCGATCCGCGGCTCTGCTCCGGTGCCATGTAGCCCGGTGTGCCCCCGAACGATCGGCGTGGTTCGGGCCGAGAACGCTCTTCGTGCCGGTCTCGGACCATCGGGACGAGGTTGGCCGATAGCTTCGCGATCCCGAAGTCCATGATCACGACGCGCTCGGCTCCGTGGGGTTCGGGACTCAGCATGACATTGGCGGTCTTGAGGTCGAGATGGGCAACTCCGGCGCCGTGTGCAGCCGCCAGACCGTCGACCAGTTGGGTCACGATCGGAAGCGCCTCTCTCGCCGTCATGGGCCCCAACGCGGCAAGTCGTTGACGAAGGGTCTGTCCGGGCAGGAACTCCATGGTCAGAAACCAACGGTCAGTGCCTTTCGTCTGATCGCACCCGCTGTCGTACACTCGGCAGACGTTTCGGTGCGTGACCAACCTCGCGCTGAGGAGTTCCCGTCTCAGAACGTGGTTCGCGGCCTCGTGGTGCTGCTTGTCCCAATGAAGAGACTTGAGGGCAACCGGGACGTCGAGAAACGTATCCCACGCTCTGAAGACGGTCCCCATACCGCCACAACCGAGTTCCGACTCGAGACGATAGCGAAGAGCGAACAGTGGATCCGGCTCGCCTCGTTCCTCAGAGGTACCAGCGAAGTCCTCCGTATCGAACTCTCGCCCAGAGGTCGGGTTTCCCGGTTCATCGTTTCGCTGCACGTCAGCTGTCCTCGAGGGGTCACTCGGCCGTTCGATGTTGCGCGATCGCTTCGGTGCTGTCCCTAGAACCATCTCCTCCACACCGCAGGCCGCCCCCGAGATACGCAGCCTGCTTCCGAAACGTGCTACGTTTCCCGCGGTCCAGCCCACCTCTTCGAGGGGGCCGACCCATCCCCGGATCGCTCGCGGACTCACGGCGAATTCGGGGAAACCGAGGCGAAGTTTCAAAGGGTGGAAGCGCTTGCCATTTTACAACCTCGCCGCTCTCTGGTCAGGGTGTGATCTTCCGATTCCACCCGACGCAACCTCGGTCGAATTCGAGTTCGTCCACCCATCGAGGGGATTCCCTCACGTACCTTTGTTTGTGTGGCGGGCTGATACACTCGATGCCCTGATCCATGAGTCGACCTCATTAGGTCCGTCCACCCCCTCGCCCTCGTCAGCAGTCGCCATCTTCGACAGTTGGTTGCGGTCCATGACTGAAACGACCACCCTTCGCATCACTCCGAACAAGGGCGGCACCTACACGGTCGATCTGGGCGGCCCATATACGATGTCGAACGAGCCAGCGGTCAGGATCGCGTGGGCTTCCCGGGTCGACCCGAATGACCGAAGGCTTCGAACGTGGATGGAGCAGGTGGATCAGGTTTGGGATGTGGATCACGGACAAGACCAAGCTCGAGGTCTACGCCCGGATGCGGGTGATGGCCGGGATAGCGATGGATTACCGTCCCCGTTGCTAGATCCGGAGAGCGACGCGGCGTCCGTCAGACCGGCTTCACTGCTGGAGATCTGCGGGCCGTCGGCAAAGGAAGAGACCGTCCGCGGTATCTCCTCCGTGCTCTCAGCATCACGCGCAATGATCCTCCCACTCCAAGCCCAGTATGTAACGCTGCCCCACGACCCCGCCATGCCGGACTCGCGCGAGGAAGTCATCGAGGATCCGGACGCCTCACGGGCCCGCCCACCATGGGCCGTCATCTCCGCATTCGAGGAGGCCCGTCACCTCGCCAATCGGCAAGAGATCGCTATCCTGCTCGCCTCCGCTCTCGAGTCGTTAGGCGAGGCCCCGCTCCTCGTACACACGCGATACGGCATGGTCGCCGGTTGGATGCTGCGTCGACGGCCGTCCTACCGTCCCCTTTGGAACCCGGGAGACGTGGCACGGGCGGTCGGCGAAGACAGCCTCGTTCTGCTCGACCCCTGGACGCCCTCCGGAATCGGCTCGGCGAGGGCGGAAGACGTGGAGTACGCAGTGGACGTCCGCGCCACTCGGCCCGAAGTCGGGAAGATCGCCCCCCTGCGGCTTACACGGGAACCGCCCGTGAACCAGGCAATCGTTTGGGCCAACGCCCTCGGCAGATCCAAAGGCCGGCTCGAGACCAAGGACCTCCTCCTTGGCGTCCTGCGCTCCGATGGAGGGCTCCTCCGGGATGCGTTGGTCGACGCCGGTGTCCACGTCGGGTGGCTAAGCGGCCCCGCAGTCGATCCTCCCGCAGACATGTCTCCGCTGGCGGAACGGACCGGCACCGCCCTTCCGATGACCCGCAGCTACGCCGTCTGCCTCGAACTCGCGACCACATTGTCGCGCGAGGCTGGGGCGAGTTCTGTCCGGGAACGGGACCTCGTCTGGGCGCTCGTCCAGAGCCGAAGTCGTACTACCTGGGAGTTCCTGGAGAACTGGGGGCTCGGCATCGATCGCGTCCAGCGTGCTCTCGCGAAGCTCGTGCCCCCACCCGCCCACACTCACTGGGAGTAAGGGTGGCCGCTGAGCTCCTGGCCATACCCCACCCTTTCCGGGTAAACTTGGACATTGTCCAACACGCACCACGCCCAGAAGGAAGAGGTCGTCTCCGGTGACGAGCGAGCGCGAGCTGACAAAACTGTGGATACGGTATTGCGAAACAGGCGAGGCGGAGGCGAGAGACCGTGCCCTCGCGGAACTCTATCCGTGGGGCCTCACTCAGGTGACGAAGCTCGCCCGAGCAAACGATTGCGACATGACCGAGGCGCACTCCGTCTTTGGAGAACGCCTCGCGTCGGGTCTCGACTCGTACGCACCGGAGAAGGGTCTTCTGTTCGGGTTCGTCTACTCGATCGCCCGGAACGCCGTGCGCGAGAGCTATTCCAAGAGACGCCGTGACCGGAAGGCGATCGTTCTCGAGTCCCAGATGGGGACTGAGGACGACGACACCCCGGCCTACCACGAACGCGTTCCTGCGCCGGATTCCAATGAGGTCGAGGCGGCCACGCTCCAGCGGCAAGCGTTCCTGTTCATCATCGCGATCATCGGTGGGTACCCCCATCAGCAGATTGCGTTCGGGCTCACGACGTATGTGGTACCCGCTGCAAATGCAGCGCAGCTCGTAGAACAGCAGTATGGCCCAGGGCTACTTCCACAGCTTCTCGCGGAAGTCGCAGACGAGCTTCGAACGGCCGAATGGGTTCCTGATGACGTCGTGGAGTTCTACTCGGATGTCATCCGCTCGAGAATGGCGACGGTCGGATCCGCACTGTTCGGAAAGGACTACCCTCACCTCGCCAGCCGCCCCGTCCTCGATACGCAGCTCGTCGAGTACTTCGGAAAGGATGGAGGAGCCAAGTCGATCGCGGACTGGAACAACAAACTCCGAGACCGTGTCCGTCGGTGCTTCCTCGATCCAGAGAAGGCTCTCCGCACGACCCGACTACCCTCGGCTCTCGAACACAGCGAAGTCCTCTACAGAGCCGTCGGAGACCTCAGAGCATGAAACCGCTAGAGCAGCTCGAATGGACGGTTCGCCTTCTCCGCTACTCCGCAGGACAGTCGGACCCTGACGAAGCGCTGGCGGTCTACCGCGCCATCAGCGCGTCGGACGAACTCCGAGATCGGCTCTTCGCGATCCAGCGGACCACCGCGGACTTCGACGAAGCCTGGAGGCTGATCGACCCACGATGGTCCGCGCGCCCGGACAGCGTCCGCATCGGGATCCAGGGCGCCATCGACGCCGCGCGCAACGTCGTCATCGCGTTCGTACGTCCCGCGTCGTCGAGCGACACCACCGGGGAGAGTCGGCACGCGTCAGCGCCACTCCTCGGTCCCGCTCTCTCGCTCTCCGGAGCCGGCGTTGCGAGTCCAGATTCCTACGCCGTGATCCGTGATGCCGAGTCCGAGATTCGGAAGTCGACCGCCAAGACGGACGACCTCGCATCCGGCCTCGACTCGATGGCGCCCCTGATCGAACGCGCTCCGGAACTCGCGGACGAGATCAGCTGGGACCTCGAGTGGAACGGGACGACGATCGGAGAGCTCAAGGTGCATCCCGCCGATCGGCTGGCCGTCGTGCGTGTGATGACTCCAGGCCCATGGATCGTCTTGCTCCACTCGACACGAGGTTGGGAGTCCCACGTGCTCGAGACTCGCCAAGGGATCCAAGGCGCGATCGCAGACTTCGAACTTTCCGATGGCCCTTTCGAGGTCCAGCTGATCGCCGGAGAGTGAGTGTTCCGGCCGATTGGTCTTTCGACCAGGGTCCCCTCCTGCCACTCAGCGAGAGAAGAAGAGATACACCGCCGTTCCAGCCACGCCCAGGCCGAGCAATGGCTTCCAGAACCTCCCGATGATGGCCCCGGGGACGCACGCGACCAAGAGCAGTAACCCGCCTTCCATGTCCGTGTGCTGTTTCAAGTATCCGAACGCCGTGAGCGTACCGAGCACGAAGAACAGGGTATTCCATCTGGTCCAAGGGGCATTGGCCTTTGAGGACTTCTGTCCCGATGGCTGGGCAGAAGCCCTCCCTTTGGTAGCTTGGCGTTGTGGCTTGGACTCCGACTGCTGCCGACTCTTCGGTGCGGCCGCCTTCTGCTGCGGCGGGTCTGAAACGGTACCAGAGCCGTGACAGTTCCAGCACGTTTCCCAGCGCCGCGTCGTTCCCCGCCCAGACCCATGGCAGGAGGCACAGGCGATCCGAGTGTCTGAGCCGTGCCCGCTTCCTCCGCACCGGTAACAAGACTCGAAGTCGCCGTCCCTACCACCTCTTCCCGAGCAAGTGAGGCAAGTCGCCATTGGAATCCCCCTCGTGTCTGTATCTCGCCCTCTGTCTGTAACTCCGTCGGAGCGGTGCTGATTCCCGCATCGAGTGGCCCCATTCGGGTCACCAGGAGTTCTTGGCGAGGGGAGGACGATTCTCGCGACTGGCTCCAATCCCACGCGTACTTATCAGCGCCTCCCAGTGTTCGCCTTGAGTGCATACTGGGACATCGACTCGTGGAAGGAGTTCTGGGCCATGACGTCTGCGCCCATGTTCACCCAGACCTTCATGAGGGTGCCCCCAGCTTCGCCAGGAGATAGTTCGACGCGCACAGGGTCCCCGTCAGACATCGTTCCGTCCACAGTCAGGGCAGTCGGCTCTTGGGTCCGCTTCTCGACGGTCCCGCCGGATTCCGTGATGACACGCTCGGCCTGGCTCGCAAGCGTGGTCGCACTCCCTTGATACTCGACCGTCTGCCCAGCGGGCTTCACCTCACTCTGGACGAGCGAAGTTCCCATGTCTTGCAGCGTCTTTGCGTTGCATCCGACCATGCCGCCGAAGGAAATCACCATCGAAAGGGCGGCCCACGCGATCAGGCACCTGGCCTTCATACCAACCTCCTCGGACTTTCATCGAGCGCCGGTGAGCGCTGATTCGATTTGAATCGAAATGTAGACTTCAACTGAAACTGGGACGCAAAAACGAGCACAGAGACGTCCCGACCATGCACATGGTGTCTCCTGGAACTGCGAGTCAACTGGATGCTGGAATAGCGGCGAAGGGAAGCTACCAGACAGCCCAGTTCCATGTCACGGTCGACTCGCGGTAATTCCTCGAGTTTCTCGTGATGCAACCTCGGCCAGTGGGACAAAACCGGGGGGATTCCCCTAGAAGTACCCTCCCGGGCTAGGATCCGAGAGGCATGGTCGCGCCGACGGAGATGTTGAACCCGCCGCCCTCGATCCGGAGCTCGCTGAATCCATCCACCTTTCCAGACAGCGGAACTGAGGCACCACCGAGCAGATTGATCTCGGCACCCGTACCGGACGCAGAGTAGTAATAGGCAGGACCGCCCCATGAGAGGTGTACCAAGGCGAGCCCGCCGCCCGCGTACGGTGTAATCCGCGAGTTGACAGAGAACTCGTACCGTACGTCCCCATTCAGTCGGACCTGTGTGATCTTCCAATCGCTGTGGTAGGTCTTGGACCAGTAGGTAACACTCGGATGGAACGCGAGGTGGGGAATGAACTCACCCATGTCCGCGTTCGCGCCGAAAGCGATCGCAGACCCCGCCCCACCCGTGTCGCTGATCGCGAGATGACCGCCGATTCCTTTGAACCCGATGTCTGCCGCCTGTGCGCCAGATACCACCGAGACCAGTCCCAGAACCGCAGCCGTAAGTCCCATGAAACGCTTCATCTTGAGTACCCTTCCCGACCTTTCGGTCGCTCCCGCTCGTGAACGTTTGGTGCGAATGACGAGGGGACTTGAAGGGAGCCGTGGGATTCTCGCGAGGGGAGGTGGATTTCCTGCAAATCCCGCCTTTGTCGATTCCACATATTTAGACACACCACGCACGCGCCAGTCGGCTACTCTGCTCGCCTCAGTCTTCGATCCGGGGCATGGTTCGATCCCATCCTCCAAAACTCCTCATAGGTCGCGAGAAGAGAGCAGTCCGCATCAATACCGCTCGGCTCTCAGCCCCTCGGCGCTCATCTCTGTGCGCCCGAGGTCTGCGTGTCGAACGTTGCGTCGGTCCGACACAGAGCGGATCCGCCATCCATAGATTGAAGCATCTTCCGCTTGGTCTTCGAGAACCGGCGGGAAGATCAGGAGGTCGATGTGATTCGGGCGTTACTACGAAATGAAGTCGCGCGAAGAGTTCCTGTGGTCATGGCTTCGGTGATCGCTCTTTGCACCATAGCCGCTGGGCAAGCCTCTGCAGCTCTCGAGGCGAGCGTCACCGTCTCGAGCAGCACGGTTGGAAGTGGCGACTGGATCACGGTCGAACGGGTCGTCTCCAACTCCGGAACGACAACGCTCACGGGCGTCAGTGCAACGCTCCAGATGCCCGACTACATCGTGCCCGTTCCGGAGAGCACGAACCTCGACTGCAGTTTCTCCTGTGACCCCGGCGAGGTTGCACTGTGGATCATCGGAGATCTGGAGCCAGGACAATCGACGACTGCCTACTTCAGCATGCAGTTCACCGGTGGTCCCGGAGCGACGAACTCGGAGCTTGTCGTGTCCGCAGACGGCGGACTTGAGGCCATCTCGTCCGTGAACTTCGACGTGATCGACGAACCGTTGCTTCGCCTGAGCCTCGCTCCGGACCCAGGGCCAGCCCAGCCCGGACGACCTTTCGGGTACACTCTCACCTACTCCAATGTCGGCACTCAGAACCCCCAGAACACCACCCTCACCATGGATCTCCCTGTTGGCGTGGACTTCGTCTCCGCTACCGGGGGGGGTACTGAGTCCGGCGGCGTCGTCACCTGGAACCTCGGACTCGTCCAACCTGGACAGGGAGATCAGCTCCGAGTCGAAGTCCTCGTCGATGATCTCCTCGACGATGGAACCCTCCTCGAGGCGGAAGCCGAACTCGACTCCAACCTCAACGGTGAGTTCAACGTCCGATCATCCGCGGCTACACCGGTCAGGCAAGACGTCCCGCTCAGACTGAACTACTCGGTCAGTCAGACCGCCAACGGGCCTGGCGGACGGCTCATCTTCACTCTCACCGCCTCGAACACGAGCACCTTCGAGCAGCTCGACGATGTCTCCGCATCACTCCTCATCCCCGACTGGATCACCACGTTCGACCAGGTGTCTGGACTGTCCTGTCCCTTCGGAAACTGCAACGCCTTGGAGTGGGCCACTTGGACCATAGGCTCTCTCGGGCCCGGTGACTCCAGAACAATCATCCTCTCGACCAGTCTCAGTGGCACTGCTCCGAGGGGTGAGCTTCTTCGGTCTTTGCTCATCGCAAAGACGGCCAGCAGCGAGCAGTTCCAGATTCAGCGAGATGTCCTCGTCGACGAGACGCCGCTTCTCCGCGCCAGTCTCGCTCCGGACCCAGGGCCAGCCCAGCCCGGACGACCTTTCGGGTACACTCTCACCTACTCCAATGTCGGCACTCAGAACCCCCAGAACACCACCCTCACCATGGATCTCCCTGTTGGCGTGGACTTCGTCTCCGCTACCGGGGGGGGTACTGAGTCCGGCGGCGTCGTCACCTGGAACCTCGGACTCGTCCAGCCTGGACAGGGAGATCAGCTCCGAGTCGAAGTCCTCGTCGATGATCTCCTCGACGATGGAACCCTCCTCGAGGCGGAAGCCGAACTCGACTCCAACCTCAACGGTGAGTTCAACGTCCGATCATCCGCGGCTACACCGGTCAGGCAAGACGTCCCGCTCAGACTGAACTACTCGGTCAGTCAGACCGCCAACGGGCCTGGCGGACGGCTCATCTTCACTCTCACCGCCTCGAACACGAGCACCTTCGAGCAGCTCGACGATGTCTCCGCATCACTCCTCATCCCCGACTGGATCACCACGTTCGACCAGGTGTCTGGACTGTCCTGTCCCTTCGGAAACTGCAACGCCTTGGAGTGGGCCACTTGGACCATAGGCTCTCTCGGGCCCGGTGACTCCAGAACAATCATCCTCTCGACCAGTCTCAGTGGCACTGCTCCGAGGGGTGAGCTTCTTCGGTCTTTGCTCATCGCAAAGACGGCCAGCAGCGAGCAGTTCCAGATTCAGCGAGATGTCCTCGTCGACGAGACGCCGCTTCTCCGCGCCAGTCTCGCTCCGGACCCAGGGCCAGCCCAGCCCGGACGACCTTTCGGGTACACTCTCACCTACTCCAATGTCGGCACTCAGAACCCCCAGAACACCACCCTCACCATGGATCTCCCTGTTGGCGTGGACTTCGTCTCCGCTACCGGGGGGGGTACTGAGTCCGGCGGCGTCGTCACCTGGAACCTCGGACTCGTCCAGCCTGGACAGGGAGATCAGCTCCGAGTCGAAGTCCTCGTCGATGATCTCCTCGACGATGGAACCCTCCTCGAGGCGGAAGCCGAACTCGACTCCAACCTCAACGGTGAGTTCAACGTCCGATCATCCGCGGCTACACCGGTCAGGCAAGACGTCCCGCTCAGACTGAACTACTCGGTCAGTCAGACCGCCAACGGGCCTGGCGGACGGCTCATCTTCACTCTCACCGCCTCGAACACGAGCACCTTCGAGCAGCTCGACGATGTCTCCGCATCACTCCTCATCCCCGACTGGATCACCACGTTCGACCAGGTGTCTGGACTGTCCTGTCCCTTCGGAAACTGCAACGCCTTGGAGTGGGCCACTTGGACCATAGGCTCTCTCGGGCCCGGTGACTCCAGAACAATCATCCTCTCGACCAGTCTCAGTGGCACTGCTCCGAGGGGTGAGCTTCTTCGGTCTTTGCTCATCGCAAAGACGGCCAGCAGCGAGCAGTTCCAGATTCAGCGAGATGTCCTCGTCGACGAGACGCCGCTTCTCCGCGCCAGTCTCGCTCCGGACCCAGGGCCAGCCCAGCCCGGACGACCTTTCGGGTACACTCTCACCTACTCCAACGTCGGCACTCAGAACCCCCAGAACACCACCCTCACCATGGATCTCCCTGTTGGCGTGGACTTCGTCTCCGCTACCGGGGGGGGTACTGAGTCCGGCGGCGTCGTCACCTGGAACCTCGGACTCGTCCAGCCTGGACAGGGAGATCAGCTCCGAGTCGAAGTCCTCGTCGATGATCTCCTCGACGATGGAACCCTCCTCGAGGCGGAAGCCGAACTCGACTCCAACCTCAACGGTGAGTTCAACGTCCGATCATCCGCGGCTACACCGGTCAGGCAAGACGTCCCGCTCAGACTGAACTACTCGGTCAGTCAGACCGCGTTCGAACCGGGAACTCCTCTCGTCATCACTATCGTCGCCTCGAACACGAGCACCTTCGAGCAGCTAGACGACATCTCTGCCTCGCTCCACTTTCCCGACTGGATCACCGCGTTTGATCAAATACCCGGGCTGTCCTGTCCCTTCGGAAACTGCAACGCCTTGGAGTGGGCCACCTGGACCATCGGCTCTCTCGGACCGGGTGACACTTCCGAGATCCAAATCAGCACTACGGTCAGAACAGACGCACCTCTCGGCGAGTTGCTACGTCTTGTTGGCATATCGCACACGAACCAGGTGTGGTTCGTATCCGAGATGTTCGTCGGAGAGGCCACATCAACCACTGGGGCTTGCTGCGCCACCGACGGTTCCTGCACCGTAACCACGCAGGCGAACTGCCTGGCCGACTACCAAGGCAATGGCACCGACTGCGACCCCAACCCGTGCACCCCAACCAACGGGGCATGCTGCGCGACGGACGGCTCGTGCGCCGTAACCACGCAGGCGAACTGCCAAGCCGACTACCAAGGCGACGGCACCGACTGCGACCCCAACCCATGCAGTCAGCCGACGGGCGCTTGCTGCGCTACCGACGGCTCGTGCTCGGTAACAACGCAGGCGAACTGCCAGGCCTCCTATCAAGGCGACGGCACCGACTGCGACCCCAACCCGTGCCCGCAGCCGACGGGTGCATGCTGCGCTACCGACGGCTCGTGCTCGGTGACGACGCAGGCGAACTGCCAGGCCTCCTACCAAGGCAACGGAACCGACTGCGACCCCAACCCATGTGCTCAGCCGACGGGTGCATGCTGCGCTACCAACGGCTCGTGCTCGGTCACGACGCAGGCGAACTGCCAAGCCTCCTACCAAGGCAACGGCACCGACTGCGACCCCAACCCGTGCCCGCAGCCGACAGGTGCATGCTGCGCGACCGATGGTTCCTGCACCGTCACGACGCAGGCGAACTGCCAGGCCTCCTACCAAGGCAACGGCACTGACTGCGATCCCAACCCATGCAGCCAACCAACCGGCGCATGCTGCGCTACCGACGGCTCGTGCTCGGTGACCACGCAGGCGGACTGTCAGGCCTCCTATCAAGGAGACGGCACCGACTGCGACCCCAACCCGTGTCCTCAGCCGACAGGTGCATGCTGCGCTACTGACGGCTCGTGCTCGGTGACGACGCAGTCAACCTGCCAAGCCTCCTACCAAGGCAACGGCACCGACTGCGATCCCAACCCATGCAACCAACCAACCGGTGCGTGCTGCGCAAACGACGGGTCCTGCACGGTGACGACGCAGACGAACTGCCAAACCTCCTACCAAGGCGACGGTACCGACTGCGATCCCAACCCCTGCGCCCAGCCCACCGGTGCCTGCTGCGCAAACGACGGCTCCTGCTCGGTAACAACGCAGGCGAACTGCCAAGCCTCCTACCAAGGCGACGGCACCGACTGCGACCCCAACCCCTGCCCACCGGCGACCGGTGCCTGCTGCACCAGCGGAACGGAGTGTCAGGTCGTCGCGGAGGCCGAGTGCTCGAACGCCGGCGGCATCTACCGTGGGAACGGCACAGACTGTGATCCCGACCCATGCCCACCGCGTGTTCTCGGCGTGCTTCCTGACCCGACGGGAGTGTCGGCGCCTTCGGCTCCGATCGTCGTCGTCTTCGACGAGCCGGTTCAGGGTTCGCCCACCTGGACGGTCAGGGCGAATGGGAACATCGTGACGGGGCTCAGCAAGGTCGCCGACAATCGCGCGGTGTTCACTCCGCTCGATCCGTTCACGCCGTGCGATGAAGTTGCCGTGGAGCTGACGGGTGGAGTGACGGACGCATCGGGCAACGTCGCGGAGTCGCGCTCGTGGCAGTTCGACGTGGCTTGTCAGCCGGAGAACGTCGCCTTCATCCAGGCCCCAGTGAGTGGCCGCTACATGCTCATGACGGTTCCGGTCTATGCGACGGGCAAACCGTCCGAGTTGTTGTCCGAGCTCGGCCCGACGGGCGAATCGACCTGGCGCGCGTTCGGATGGAACGGGTCCGCGTACGAGGAGGACCCTGACGTCGGCCCGGGAGATGGGTTCTGGATCGCCGGAACTTCCGACGTGTTCGATGGGGGTGCACTCTCCCTCGACGGCGTCCCGCATGGTGATGCGATGCGAATCCCGCTCGACGCCGGCTGGAACCTGATCGGCGTTCCGAAGCTCGGACAGACGATGAACTGGAACGACGTGCTCGTCATCACTGCCACCGGTGTCGAACCGCTCTGGCCAGACAGCCCCGTCAGCGCGCCGGTCTACTACTCCGACCCGACGAGTGACTTCGTCAACAACGGTGGCTACACCACGGCGACCCGACTGAACTCCAACGCGTACGGCGGCTACTGGATCCACGCGGACGAGGCATGTGAGCTGCTCTTCGCTGAGGAAGTGGGACCTCGACCGGCCGGGTTCGCAACACGGGGCGATGTCAGCACCGACTGGGCTCCTGCCACGTCGGCATCCGAATGGACCGTCGAGCTTCGTGCTTCGTCGGGCGTACAGGGAGATGGCGGCATTCTCATCGGAACACGGAAAGGCGCACTTCCTGGGGCGGATCGTACGGACGTGCCGAAGCCTCCAGTCTTCCAGCAGGCTCTTTCGCTCACAACCTCCGTACTCGGTAGCGCGGATCCGTACCTCGTGTCCTTCCAGGCCGCGACCGACGCCGAACTCGAATGGACGCTTCGGGCCGAAGGAGACACGGAGTTCGTCGACCTGCACTGGTCGGAGATTCGGGATCTCCCCGATGGTCTCCAGCTCTACTTGTTCGACGAAAACGACCGTCTCCTCGCCGAAGTCTCTGGCGAGGGAAGCTACCGGGTGGTGCTGGGTGGTTCGAGGGAGCTCGTACTACGCGCGACGCCCATCGAGCTCGACGCGCCGACACCAGGGATGGCGCTCCGTGTGCAGCCCAACCCGGTGCGCGACGCGAGTCAGCTCTTCCTGCAGCTCGACCATGCAAAGAAGGTCTCTCTCCGCATCGTCGACGTCTCCGGACGTACCGTCTCCGTGATCCACGAGGGCGCACTCGACGGAGGTGAGCACATCTTCGACTGGGAGCCGGGGGCTTCCGGATCGGGGGTCTACTTCCTCCGTGGGTTCGTCGATTCCGAGGCCATTCACACCAAGATCCTGATCATCAAGTGAGGAGGTGGATCATGACGAACTGGAGATTCCCTTTGCTGCTGTGTGTCGCGATCCTCTCCCTCTCCGGGATCGGCTGTGGTGGAGACAAGGACTCGACACCCAACCCGACGGCTCCTTCCGTACCGGAACCACCGAGTCCACCGGTCGTCAGCGAGTACGAACTCGGTGACCGGTGGGAAGCAACTCGCTCGACTGAACTCGAGGAAGGGAGCGGGGAGTGTCGGGGTCTCGGTACCCTCGTCGACGAAGATCGTGCAGAAGTGATCGAGGCGAGATAGCCCCTTGGGTGGTCGGCGAGGATTGCCGTGCCTCGCCGACCGTTTCCCGAGCCTCCATCACACCCGTCTGGGCAAGCACAAGAAGGGAGTCCGAATGCGCGGACTTTGGCTGATGACCTTCATCTTTCTTGCGGCGACTTTGGCAATCGTTGGATGTGGTGGTGGGGACGAGTCGCCCCAACCTACCGGTTTTGGTAGCCCGGAAATCCCAGCCGCCTTCGAAGGCACTTGGGAAGGACGAGTCAGCGGAGAGGACTTTCGCTTCCGAATCGCCTCCCAAGGGAACTCCACAGCCGAGAACCTGACCGTAGATTGCACCGGAACTCTCGAGGCCGTGGCATCAAAGGCGACAATGTTGGCAATGAAGGTACACCTAGGGTCGGGTCCGTGTTTGGACCGCGCAATCGTGGTGCTCGATCTCCTGAGCGTTGGTCAGGTCAACTACCGACTCTTCGACTCGGGAACCGACTACACCACCGGCACCCCGCTCATCGAAGGCCCGCTGGCGCGAACATCTGGGTAGAATCCTCATCCGCGACGACAATTCAACGCCCCGCTTCGGTCTCCCCGAAGCGGGGCGTTCTCGTCTGCGGTCACCGAGACCGCGCTATCGTTGAGGTGTCCATCGTCCAAACCGCCGATGACGGTTTTGTCCTTTGGGCCGCGAGAACGTCCCCGCAACCCCCAAGTCCTTCCGAACGGCGGGCAGGTGCCGACAATCAGGCACCGGGATTCCCCCACAAGTGACAGGCGTGCAATAGAGTAGCTACCCAGATCAGGAGACGGACCATGTCGAACTCGAGCACTTGCCCCACGATCCGGCCGATGCCACACCGTGCCTTCAGTGCCCTCAAGACCGCCCTGGCCATCGGCTGCCTTCTGGGCACGTCACTCTCCCTTCAGGCCTGCACCGACGCCAAGGCAGAGCGCGAAGCGGCACGAGTCGCGGCGATCACGGCCCAGATCGAAGACGTGCGGAGTGTTAGAGCAAGGCTCGACCGATCCGTGACTACGAAGCGGGCGAATCTCGAGTCGATGGAACGCGACCTCGCTTCTGCGCGCCGCAGCCTGAACGACTGGAACCGTGAAGCCGAGCGGTTCGTATCCGACCACAAGATGGCGGTCGCCGCGATCGCGGGCCTCGTGGAGGGCGGACGAATCTATTTCGATTCGAGCAATCGATTCTCCAAGGACGCGCAAGACCTGGCCGGATGGATGGGAGTGGCAGCCCTCGCCTGGGCACTCTTCCATATGGACGAAGTCGCTATGGTAGTCGACGCGTTGAACCAGGCAGACACAGCGATCAGCGGACTCGAAGCAGAGATCGCCCACCTCACACGGAGCGTACGCGTCGCTCAAGGCGAGCTCGAAGCGGACCAAACGCGACTGGTCGAACTCTCACGACAAATCACCTCACTCCAGAGCACGATCTAACAAGAGGGGCCTCGAGAGGAGCGACGCCGAAGGCTCGGCTGCACAAGCGGGAAGGGGCAGCCGAGCCTCCCGGCCCGCTTCTCGAGAGGCCCCTCAATCCGACGCTTGCCCATCCTCCATGCCTCGTATGTAGTACACTGACCGAGGCCGCCATCCAGAGGAGGTTCCCTTGAACCGATGTGTAGTAGCCTCAACCGCCCTCACCCTACTTCTCGCCGTCGGTTGCAGCGACGGCAACGGCCCTGAACCACCGAGCGACCTCGGCCTCGCCGGGAGTGGAACACTCACGATGAGTGGAAACGACACAGCCAACCTCGGCACCAAGATCCACGTCGGTGACATGGCGTACCTCGATTCGGGCGACGGACCCACGGCCCTCGTTTTCGTCGACCGCTACTCGCGAATCGAGGGTGATACCCTCACCAGGGTAGGGGTCCACACCCTTTCGCTTTATCCGGACAACAGGTTCCGCCTCTATGTCGGAGACAGCGTCCCCGGTGTACGGGATGCTGGTGCGGTATTGGAGATCGTCCGGTCCGGCAGGGGCGGGGCGTACGCGACGCCGATGCAAGGCGAACCCGGCCGGCGTCCCGAGGTCGATCTCGACTCACACGTTGCCGTTTTCGAGAACGTAACGCTGTACCCAGACTTCTTCGAAGAGCAGGACACTCTCTCACCGATCACTCTGAATGGAACGATCACCTGGGGACCGAGTCCGGAATAGGAACGGTCCGGGCC
>JACKCR010000009.1 GCA_020633975.1 Candidatus Eiseniibacteriota bacterium
ATGGGCGGGAGTCCTCAGTTTCGACGAGAACGCAGGAGAGCCGATTTGGACCTGGCTGCAGGCACGAGGCTGGGAGCAACGAGACGGTAGCGAAGGCCCTTGCTCGTCGCTCAGCGTCTGGGTCTGGGATCGATGGGCCTGCGTGCTCCACGAGTCGTGGGGTCCTTGCTTCGGCCTCGGAGAGTTCACGCCAGAACAGGAAGATTCCGTCTATGCCGCGGAAGGATCGTCGTTCGACTACTCCATTTCATTCTGTTTCGTAGACACGGTGAAGACGGACGTGTCGCGCTAGGAGTGTCGGTGGGATCTGGGAAGTTGCACCGCTTTGGCGGCAAGGGAACCACCACGCATGAGTGACGATCCGACCGAGCAGCGCGACAGTTGGCATCGCGAAAGTTGGGAACGCGAGCGATGGGAACGCGCCCCCAAGCACGTCCTCAGCGCCGCTGCCGTCGTCGTGAACTCCGCGAACGAACTCCTGCTCGTCCGATCGCCACGTCGTGGCTGGGAGATGCCGGGTGGTCAGGTCGAACAAGGCGAGTCGCTCCGAAAGGCCGCCATCCGCGAGACTCTCGAGGAGTCGGGCATCGAGATCGAGGTCATCGCCTTCTGCGGTGTGTTCCAGACAGTGACGCGGAGCGTCTGCAACTTCCTCTTCCTCGGCCGACCCGTGGGCGGATGCCTGCGAACGAGCGACGAGAGCCCCGAAGTCGGGTGGCATCCACTGCCGGATGCACTGGACCTCGTGACCTACCGGACGTTTCGGAGGCGGATCGAGCTGTGTCTGGACGAGTCGTCGTGGCCGTTCCTGGTCGAGTACGAATTGCCGGCGGAGTGATCTAAGCGAGTCAGGCTGAGTGCCGCTATGGACGGCTACCAATGGGTCCACGCAATCGGCCGGACTAGGACGCCTTCCTTGGCCGTGTCGCCCCCGCCTTTGTCCTCTTCACCGCCGAAGGCGATGTCCTTCGCCTCTCCGTGACGACGCGAAACGATGGGTTCTCACTTCTCGCGGACCGCACGCGGATCTCTACGTCCTGCCCGAGGGCACCAAGGAAGCGAAGGAGTCTGTCCGTCGAGTATCTCTTGAGCTTTCCCCTCACGAGATCGGACACACCAGGTTGGTCGATACCGAGCAGCTTTGCGGCC
Source organism: Candidatus Eiseniibacteriota bacterium (assembly GCA_020633975.1). Classification (GTDB taxonomy): domain Bacteria; phylum Eisenbacteria; class RBG-16-71-46; order CAIMUX01; family CAIMUX01; genus JACKCR01. The sequence goes on from JACKCR010000009.1 coordinate 1,150, forward strand.
GCCGTCTGTGTGATCCCCCGCTCCGAGATGAGCGCCACAATACGTCCGGCCAGATCCGCTCGCGCGAGAGCCTGTTCACTGTCAGCGATTCCAAGATCCTGGAAGACGTTTCCGGAACTCTCCTGAGCCGGGACGCTATCTGCCGACTTGGGGGTTGTCTTCCGTCTACCGGTTCCACTCCGCATAGTGCTCCTCGGCTTGCTTCAGGCGCCTGCTCACGAGTTCGATCTCCTGTTTCGGTGTGGCCGCTCCACGCTTCGACTTCTTCTGGAATGCGTGGAGGACGTACACAGCATCTGCGAAGCGGACAGTGTAGATGGACCGGAACGTGTTCCCGTCGTGGGACGCCACCACTTCCAGCACCGACGCGCCCCCGAACCCCTTGAGTGGTTTGGCGTCCACATGCTTCCTCCCCGTCTGCGCCAGATGTAGGGCAAAACCAATCACTCGTCTTGCCTCGATCGGAAACTCGCGCAGATCGGCCAAAGACGAGCCCATGAAGAAGAGTCGCTTCATGGCCGCGCCCCCACAATCCAGGTGACTATGGCACATTTGCCATTGATGAGCAAGCCGTCTCCCCTACAAGGATTCCTCGGTACCAGAAACCCCGACGAAGCCTCGACATCTGGGTGTGTGGTGGAGTGAGTTCTCGTTCGCGATTCTCGGCGTTGTCGCCAAACACCAGCGCGTCGACCGTATCGGGCAGCAGTCGCGACCAATGGCCGACCGTCGACGAGCCTCCAACAGAACGGATCTTCTGCACTTCACGTGCCCGCTCAGAAGTGCGTCCATTCAGTCACCAAGCGGGCCGAGGGCCGATGGCTTCGTACGCATCTTTGCTGGCCGAGGTTCGCGCCTGCACGATCTGCGCCGCTCACTTGCCGCACGGTCCACGGCCGGTGTTCCAGCTCCATCCGAAGGCGCGGATCCTGATCGCGGGGCAGGCACCTGGACGAAAGGTCCACGATTCGGGAGTGCCGTTCGACGATCCCAGCGGGAACCGCCTACGTGATTGGTTGGGCGTGACGCGCGAGGAGTTCTACGATCCCGAGCGGATCGCCATCCTTCCGATGGGCTTCTGCTACCCAGGGACTGGCAGCTCGGGAGACCTTCCGCCTAGATCAGAATGTGCGCCCGCTTGGCGAGGACAGCTGCTTGCAAAGCTTCGCGCCATAGAACTCACCGTCGTGCTCGGCCAACACGCTCAGGCCTACCACTTCGGTGATGCCGGTTCGTCTCTGACCGATCTTGTGAAGTCATGGCGGACGTACTGGCCTAGCGCGGTTCCGCTCCCCCACCCCAGTCCGCGGAACAATCTGTGGTTACGCCGAAACCCATGGTTCGAGCGTGACCTACTTCCGCCGCTTCGGAAACGCGTTGCCGAGGTTCTGGGACGGTAGCGGACGGCTCGTGGCGACGCGCTCCAGCGCCCGTATGGAGCGGTTGGGTTCCTCGCCGCACCATCCCTACGCCATTCGCGCCGAGTCATCCACGCCTCACCCGTTCGCAATCCTCCACGCCGTCTCCGCACCACTGAACAGCGCGCCTTCCATGTAGCCGACGAACCGGTAGCACGTGTGCTCTCCGGCGAACTGGAGCGGACCCATTCCGGCGCGAAGCAGTGGCCCCATCGTCGTGACCTGGCCGGGTGCAGGGAAGGAATACGCCGCGCGCACCCACGGGTCGTTCGGCCAGTCCATGAACCGGCTCCGAACCCGCTGTTCCGTGAATCCAGGGAAGACTCCTTCGAGCGCCTTCGCCATCTCTGCGTCGCGCGTCGCCGTGTCGAGATCGAGGAGGTGTCTAGATGCCCCAGCGCCCGCAAAGGAAGTGAGGACGTAGTGGCCGGCGCCCCTCTGCGCGTCGGTCGCTTCCCAGGTGAGTCCAGCGATGTCATCCGAGAGTGCGTATTGGGAGAGGCCGTTCTCGTACCAGAAACGGGACCGCACCTCGGTAAGGTACTTCGTGTTCGTGCCCATCTGCGGCCGGAGCGTTGCCGGTAGGCTCGGCGTGATCGCGATGCGGGACCAGACGCTCGGAGGCACTGCGAGGACGACGACGTCCGCTTCATAGCTGCCGCGCGAGCTACGCACCGTGCAGTGCGAGCCTTGGGTAGCATGGGAGCCGCCGAAGCCGGAACTCCCGTGGACTTCGATGCTCTGCACAGGCTCCTCGAGGTGAATCCTCTCCGCACCGATCGCTTCCGCGAGACGAAACGCGAGCTGTTGGTTCCCACCGGCACACCGGTAGACCTCACTCTCCGTCCAGTAGGCATCGAGTCCGCCGCCCTTCACTTGGAGGAGATTGCCGAGATAGCTCTGGGCCGCAAGGGGAACGCCGTTGTTGAACGTGGTCTCCGTGTCGACCGCGTAGCGTCCGAGGTCCGAGATCGAGACGCCTACGAGCCACTCTGCCGTGGACATCTGGTCGAGGTGGGCCGCGTTGGGCATCGACCAGGGTTCCTCGAGGTCGATGGGCGCGGCGTCGACGGTCATGAGCGAGTAGGCCGCATCCATCTCTTCATAGAGTGCTTCGGTGTCGGCGTCCGAGAGCAGTTGGCCGCGAAGACGCACGGGAGTCGCGTAATCCTCGTCCTCCGAGACGTCCAGCATCTCGAGACCGAACCGGTCTGCGTACGTCATCCAGGTTGGATGGTTAGAGCCGATCAGTTCGGCACCGCCTTCCGCGTTCCGGCCGGGGACGAAGTCGCCAAAGCTGAGGACGCGTCCTCCGACTCGATTGCGAGACTCGAGGACGGTCACCTCGAACCCTGCCTGCCGGAGCTCGAACGCGCAGGCGAGCCCGGAGAAGCCTCCGCCGATGACGACGACCCGCATCCGCGGTCGCCGTCCCCAGCCGGGCGCGCCACAGGACGAGAGGAGCATCCCGCTCGAAGCGAGCAGGGACGCACGGAGAAACTCACGACGCGAGACGCGACGTTCTTCGGTCTCGAAACGGCGGGCGAGACGGGCGAACAGAGATTGGGACACGGCGGCATCTCCTGCTGGATCGTGGGGGCCTGGGATCGTGCGGGGTCTGGGTTCTGCTCGAGTGCGTAGGATCGTACTCGCGTCTGGACCGAGGTGGCAAGAGAGGCACGGAACCGGCACGACCTGCCCCTGGCGACCCCGATCCACAATCCTGCTGTACGTCGACCCCGAGTTTGATGGAAGCTGCATTCACTACGGAAGGTCGACGGCGAGGGCCGCTACGCGGAAGGCACCCGAGATCGTGGCCCCGGACCTGGATCAGGCAGTGATTCGGTCAGTTCGGGAAGTGGGCCTCTCGAGTCCGCACACGGGAGTGTTTGTGAGAACCATTGGCCTCATCGGCGGCATGAGTTGGGAATCGACGATTCCGTACTACCGCCAGATCAACGAGACCGTCAAGGAACGTCTGGGTGGTCTGCATTCGGCGAAGATCGTGCTCTACAGCGTCGACTTTCACGAGATCGAGCAACTGCAGCACGGCGGGGACTGGGAAACCGCTGGTGCGATCCTGGCCGAGGCTGCTCGCTCACTCGAAGCAGCAGGTGCGGACTTCGTGGTCTTGTGCACGAACACGATGCACAAAGTAGCGGCGAGCATCGAAGCCGCCGTCACGATCCCGCTGTATCACATCGCCGATGCGACCGGCTCCGAGATCAAGCGGGCGGGTCATTCCATCGTTGGTCTGCTCGGCACGCGATTCACCATGGAACAGACCTTCTACCGGGGGCGATTGAGTGAGCGCCACGGTCTTCGAGTCATCGTTCCCGACTCCGAGGATCGCGACATCGTCCATCGCGTCATCTTTGACGAGCTCTGCCTGGGAGTCATCCAGCCGGAGTCTCGCAGCGAGTTCAGACGAATCATGGGCAAGCTCGCATCCGAAGGGGCACAGGCCGTCATCCTCGGGTGCACGGAGATCTCGCTCCTGGTGAGTCAGGAGGACTCGGTGGTTCCGCTGTTCGATACGACAGCCATTCATGCTCGTGCGGCCGCCGAGGAAGCTCTGCGTCCGTGACGACCAACCCGTCTGTGCAGTGGCGGGGCGCTGGAGTGACGTTCGAGTTCTTTCCCGTGGTGCCCAGTGCCCGAACCCGGGAGATCGTCGCCCCGCATCTGGATGATTCCGCTGGTTGACCGGTTTTGCTGTCCCCACGCTGTCCTGCTCAGTCGTCGACCTTGGTCCAGTTGTATCACCCATCCCGGTCCTATCGACCGGTTGGAAATGGTCCAAATGCATGGTACGATGCGCAAACAGAACCTGGGCAACAACCGCAGACGACCGGCAACTGTCATGAAATCAGGTACTTACGTCCGTCGAATCGTCGACTCGGAGCTCGACGAGTTGGTCCCTTCCGTCGGAGCAATCTCCATCGAGGGGCCGAAGGCCGTCGGCAAGACGGAGACAGCGCTGCAGAGGGCCAAGACGGTCCGGCGCCTCGACGATCCGGGAGAGCGAGCGATCCTGGAGGCGGCCCCACAACGGCTGGTCGAGGGCTCCCCTCCGATCCTCGTGGACGAGTGGCAACGGCTCCCCCAGTCCTGGGATCTGGTCCGCCGTGAGGTCGACCGTGATGGGACTCCCGGACGGTTCCTCCTTACGGGCTCTGCCGCGCCGGCAGAGTACCCCGCGCATTCCGGAGCGGGTCGGATCGTCACGGTCCGGATCCGCCCGATGACACTGATGGAGCGTGGAGTCGAAACTCCGACCGTCAACCTACGAACCCTGCTCGAAGGGAACAGGCCCGAGATCGAGGGAAGGACATCGATCGGGCTGGAAGACTACACGGAGGAGATCCTCGCGTCCGGGTTCCCTGGTCTCAGAGGCGTGACCGGACGTGCACTGAGAGCGCAACTCGACGGCTACCTCGAACGGATCGTGCAGCGAGACTTCGAAGACGCGGGGTACGTCGTTCGGAAGCCACAGACTCTGACACGGTGGCTCGCGGCCTATGCGGCTGCGACCTCGACCGTAGCCACCTGGGAGACCTTGCGTCGCGCCGCAACCGCGGGTGAGGACGAGAAGCCGAGTCGGACGGTGACGCGCCCGTACCGTGACGTACTCGAACGTCTATGGATCCTCGACCCGGTTCCTGGGTGGGCCCCCACGCGAAGTCCGCTCTCTCGACTGGCACTCGCTCCGAAGCACCAGCTCGCCGACCCTGCACTCGCCTCGCGTCTCCTCGGAGCCACCGCAGACTCGCTGCTCGAGGGAAGAGCTTCGGACCCGCACATCGGTCCCAAAGACGGAACGTTGCTCGGGCAACTCTTCGAGTCCCTCGTCACGCTCTCCGTCCGTGTGTTCGCACAAGCCACGGAAGCGCGCGTGTTCCACTTGCGGACGAAAGAAGGACGTCAGGAGATCGACCTCATCATCGAACGGGCGGACCATCGTGTGCTCGCGGTGGAAGTCAAACTCTCAGCGATGGTCACGGACGACGACGTCCGGCACCTGAAGTGGCTCGAGGGCGAACTCGGTGACGCGTTGATCGACATGGCCGTGATCCACACAGGGCCGGAAGCGTATCGCCGAAAGGATGGGGTGGCGGTGATTCCTGCGGCGCTGTTGGGAGCGTAGTCAGTTCAGTGAGGGTCACCACGAGAGAAGTCCGGCCATGTCGATTCGTGTATCGCAAGAGGAGTCCGGTCATGTCACCTCGTGTACCGCACGGGACCATACATCGCCAACTCGGCTGGGTAGTTCTCTCCCTGGTCGTCGCGTTGTCCGCCTGCGCCGCCGGCCAGGACGACAGCCCGCCGATCGAGTCCGCCTCGAAAGTGGGCGACACTGATCAGAGGGCAACCGTTGCCAAAGGCGAGATCGTCGCAGAGCTCGACAACGCGATCTGGCACGTCTTCCGAGCCAAGAGCGGCGACTATTGGTTCGGAAGCCATGATCGAGGCGTGTACCGCTACGACGGGGAAACGCTTGTCAACTTCACGACGGAAGACGGACTCTGCGACAACAGCCTTGGACTCGGCAGGATTCAGGAAGACGAGTCGGGAAACATCTACTTCAATACCGCGAAGGGCATCAGCAGGTTCGACGGAACGTCCTTCACCACACTATCCCCAAACGGAAGCGACTCCGCCACGAACGGCTCCACCACGGGCGATTGGAAGCTGCAACCGGATGACTTGTGGTTCCAGGGCGCACAGGATGCGGGCGCGCTCTATCGGTACGATGGCGAAGTGTTGCACCGTCTGGAGTTCCCCAAGACCGAAGAGGGCGACGAGCACTACCGGCAGACGCCACGCGACAGATTCCCCAATGCGAACTACAGCCCGTATGACGTCTACAGCATCTTCAAAGACCGCGAGGGGAATGTCTGGTTCGGCACCGCCATCCTTGGCGCCTGCCGCTTCGACGGGGAGACCTTTGCCTGGCTATCTGAGAACAAACTGCGCAACGGTTCGTTTGGGACTCGTTCGATCATCGAGGATCGAGAAGGGCGGTTCTGGTTCTGCAACTCGCTGCATCGATATGAAGTCGAACTGAGTGACACGGCCGGACCCAAGTTCCTGAAAGTGGATGGACTCCGCGACCCAAACGATCCGAGCAAGGAACTCTTCGGCGGCATCATGTCGAGCATCGTCGATAGGACCGGTGCACTGTGGATGGCCACCTATGGGGACGGAGTTTGGCGATACGACGGGGAGAGCATCACCCACTACCCTGTTAGAGATGGCGACAAGGCCATCACTCTCTTCTCCATCTATGAAGACAACCAAGGTGTGCTCTGGCTCGGTACTCAGGAGGACGGAGTGTTCAGGCTCGACGGGACGACATTCGAGCCGTTCAGGCCGTGACGAGAGACCTGCGCGGGCGTCACAGCCCGCTGGTCCATTCCCCTTGCCACAGCTTCTCCAGAAACTGCCGTACGGGAACGACTCGAATCCCCTCGTGCACCCGCTCCTCCGTTTCCAGGCAGACGACAAGCGCGTGCTTCGGGCGATACTCCGAGACGAACGACGTGGTCCCGCGGAGATCACGGGTCGAGAGTCGATCGGTTCCTTTCACTTCGACCGCAACGTCTCCCTCGCCGAGCACGAAGTCCACTTCCTGCCCCGACTTCGTCCTCCAGTAGCGGACTGGATACTCCTGCTCGCTGTACGAGCTGTGCGCTACGAGCTCCATGAAGACGAGATGCTCGAGTGCGCGACCGAACTGCTCGCCCCGCGGCTCCTCGATCTTCCGCTTGGTGAGTGCTCCCGCGACTCCGACGTCGAAGAGGTAGAACTTGGGAGTCCGAGACAGAGCGCGACGATCCGTCCTCCGCTTGTATGGTTCGACGAACCGGCCCAGAAGCGTGTCGACCAGGATCTGGAAGTACTCCTTCACCGTCTTCGAGTCGACTCCCGCATCGCGCGCGATGTTCGAGTAGTTCGTCAGCTCCCCATGGGAGTACGCAAGAGCGTCGAAGAAGCGGGAGAACGCGGGAACGCTGCGCACGAGTCCTTCTGCGAACACCTCCTCGCGCAGGTAGTCGCGAACATAGGCGAGGAGCGACTTCCTGTAGCCGGCGGTGAGGTAGTGAGCAGGGAGAAGGCCCCGATTGAGCATCCGGAGGAGATCCCAGTCTGGGAGTTCCTCACTGACCAACGGAAAGAGCTCCGCGCGCCACGCCCGTCCGCCGAGGAGATTGACGTTCCCTCTCCGGAGGCTTCGAGCGCTCGAACCGCTGAGGATAAAACTGAGTCCACGGTTCTCGATCAGCCAGTGCACCTCGTCCAGGAGCCCCGGCACTTTCTGGACCTCGTCGACGACGATCGGCAACCGAAGCCGATCCTCGCTCGCGGCGAGGACCCGCTGTCGAAAGAGAGCCGGGTCCCGCAGCAGGTCGAAGGCCAGGTCGGTCCGCAGCAGATCGAACGAGAGGCTGTCCGGGAACCGTTCCCGCAGCAACGTCGACTTCCCGGTCTGACGCGGTCCCCAGAAGAATGTGGACCGATTCGGCGGCAAGTTCAGCTCGATGACTCGTTTCAGGTGCGACATCCGCGTGCCCTCCTGTTTGACCATATCGGAGGACACTCCGAGAAAGTATGACTTTTTCGGAGTTCATTCCGCGTAGGTCTTCGATGGAGCGCGTCCCCAGGCTGCACCGATCCAGGGAAAGAGGGCTCTATGTCATCGATTGTCATGTACTTGCGCTCGACAGACCTCGGGGGGCATGCTCCAAGTGACGGATTCACGAACGGCACAGGTCAGACACCTTCCGTTCATTGCCCGGCGCCGTCGAAATCGCAAAGCTCATCCAGACCAACAAGGAGGACGAAAGTGGCCAACAGACTGGATGGAAAGGTAGCGATCATCACGGGGGGAAGCAGCGGGATCGGTGAAGCGACCTCCCATCTGTTTGCCGAGGAGGGCGCGCAGGTCGTCCTCATGGCAAGAGGCGAAGAGAAGGGCATCGCGGTCCAGGACGCCATCCGCGCCGAGGGCGGTGACGCCACGTTCGTCCCGTGCGACGTTTCGGACAGACTCTCGGTCGATGCCGCCGTCGCCAAAGCAGTAGAGGCCTACGGAAGGCTCGACATCCTATTCAACAACGCCGGCGGCGGGGTGAGAGAGATCTTTCCCGATGAGAGCGATGAGTCCTGGGACCGAGTGATTCGGTCGAACCTGACCGGTACGTTCTACATGTGTCGGGCGGCCTGGGGTCATCTCGTCGCCGCGGGAGGTGGCGCCATCATCAACATGTCTTCGACGTCCGCGGTGATGGGATTCAGCCCCGCGCTCTTCGATGCGATCCAGGCGGTGCCATCGGCCTCCTACTTCGCCGCGAAAGCAGGCGTGGAGGCGTTCACGCGATTCACCGCTGGCGCCGGAGCCCGACACGGCATCCGGGTCAACTGCGTCCGCCCCGGCCAGATCCTCACTCCACTCGTCGACGTCGATGGAGAACACCGCTACAAGCCGCTCTTCGATCGAGTACAGATGTTGGAAGGGACGGGACATCCGATCGACGTCGCCAACGCGGCGCTCTTTCTCGCTTCTCAGGAATCCCGATTCATCACGGGCGAGTTCATCCACGTCGACGGCGGAATGCCGATGAAGCTCTGAGGGCTGCGGGCCGCGATCCCACTTCGCCTCATCGATCGCCCTCCAGCCTCACCTCCCCGCCACCGTAACCTTCCGCACCACCCGCGCCTCCCCCGCCCGGAGCGCCGCAAAGTAAACCCCCGGCGCGACCTGGGAAGCGTCCCAAACCACCTCACGCACCGCACCATCTCCACTCCCCGCCGACGCAACGTGCTCGACCAACCTCCCGCCCACATCGAACACATCCAGATTCACCGGCACTTCCGAGTGCGCCGCAAACCGGAACGTGCAGACGTCAGCCACCGGGTTCGGCACCGGCGCCGCGAGCAGAAGGTTCGACGCGACCGGTGTTCCTTCGTCATCCACGTTGGATGTCGCGGGCAGGTTCACCACCCACGCGCCGCGGCCGAAGGTCGACGCAACGAGCACGCCGGAGGCTTCGTGGATCTCGAGGTCGGTCACGATCGCGAACGGCAGATCCGTTCCGTAGGGTTCCCAGGAATCGCCTTGGTTCGTCGTCGAGTAGACCCCGACATCGGTCGCGACATAGACCGCGTGGTGATCCTGAGGAATCGCGATCGCGTTGACGGGAACGTCGGGAAGGTTCGTGGTTCGATCGAACCAGGTCGCGCCGTCGTTCCCGGTGGTGAGGACGTGGACACCGGTTCCGTAGCCGGAGAGGGTGACGAACGCGCGCGCGCTGTCCGCTGGGTGGGCGGCGATCTGTGTCGGGGTTCCGGAACTGGAGAGATCCGCGACCTGACTGAAGCTCGAGCCGCCATCGCTGGACCTGCGAACGGTGCCATCCTCCATCACGGCCCAGACGATGTTGCCGTCGACGGGACTGACCGCGAGGGAGACGGCGCTCTGCCCGGTGTTGTCGACGGAGCTCCAGCAGGTGGTGCAGGTGCTGGCGTTCGTCGCTCGGAAGATCTGCGTCTTCGTGCTCGTGAACATCGTCTCGGGATCGTTCGGGTCGGCGACCTTTGGGGTGACCCGGATGCCGTCTTCGTCGCTCAGCCCGGTCTCCATGGTCTCGAAGGTCGCACCACCGTCCGTGCTCCGGAAGTGGGTCCCGTTTTGGATCGTTGCGAAGACGTAGTTGGGATCGGTCGCGTGGACGAGGCAGACCATGCCGTCACCGCTGTTGACGTTCTCCCATTCCGTGCCTCCACTGATCCGACGCTGGATTCCGTTGTCCTGGGCTCCGCCGAAGAGGACGTCGACCGACGCGGAAGATGCACTGGTTCCGATGTCGTAGATCTGGAAGTTCCGGAAGTCGTTGCTGAGCGCGATCCAGTTGTCGCCGTTGTCGGGCGAACGCCAGACGCCTCCGTCTCCCCAGACCCAGAGCCGACCGGGCGCGACAGGATCCCAGATCGCACCAAGGTTGTCCGCGTGGGGCACATTGCCGCTGTCGATCCGCGTGAACGTCACGCCACCGTCCGTCGATCGCATCAGCTGGACGCCGCCGACGATCACCGTATTGGGATCGTTCGGACGGATCGCGAGAGCCTGGTGGATGAAGCTCTGCTTTCCGTTCGTGAGGTCGTGGTCCGAGTTCGTCACGGTCCACGTTTCGCCTCGGTCGTTCGACCGCAACACGCCGTACCAACCGTTGTCGTCGGACGAGCCGAGCAGTGCGTAGAGGATGTTCCGGTTCGAGCGACTGACGACGATCCGTCCCCGTGACGTGTTGCTCCCATCGTTGAACTTGTTCACCCAGGTCGCGCCACCGTCGGTCGAGACGAGGATCCCACGGTTGGATCCGTTTCTCTGGATCGCATACATCCGCTGCGTGCCGGGATCGAATGCGACGTCGGTGATCTCCTCCGTGAGCAGCGTGGTCCACGTCTCTCCGAAGTCGGTCGACATGGAGAGCGAGTCCCGCGATCCCGCGTAGACGACGCCGTCCTCGGGTCGGGCCTTGACGAAGTAGTAGCCGTTCGTAATGGAGCGGTCGTATGTGATCGACGTCTCGTACCAACTGCTTCCCGCGTCGGTCGACTTCCAGACGCCGACTCCGTCGATCCGGACGCTCCCGCCCTGTCCCTGCCCGGTCGCGATGAGGATCTCGGCGGGATCGAGCGGGTTCACGGCCACCCCACCGATCGCGATGAACGGGTAGTCGTCGGTGAGCGGTGCCCAACTGTTGCCGGCATTCGTCGTGCGCCAGAGCCCGCCGCCGGCCGCTCCCGCGTAGAGGGTCGTCGAGTTCGAGGGGTCGAAGGTCATGCTGAGCACGCGACCGCCCTCGTTGCTCGGCCCGAGCGAGAACCACGGATCGGACCCGGTGGCGGGCCGTCCTTGCTGCTCGCGCCAGACTTCGAGGCGGACGTCGGTCGGCGGGTACTTCCCGTCGACAACGCGGGGGTCGAGGAACCAGCGGAGCCGGGCGTAGGGGTTGTAGCCGGTGCCGGACTTGCCGACCAGCTCGGGGTGGCTCTCGAAATGCTGGGCCATGGCGCCCAGCCACTGGATCTCGGGGTCGACGCGGGCATCCTCGGCGAAAGCCGCCGAATGGGCGATCAGGCAGATCGTCGTCACGATCGCCACGCGGGAGACGCGGTGGGCCAGGATGGCCGCGGGTCCGGATAGGGAACGGTTCATCGGTGTCACCTCTTGCTCGAGTGGATCGCCGTCTGCATCCCGGGGCCTCCGGGGCGTCCGGGGCCCCGATTGCGAGCCATGGTGGGTCGGCGGTCGATCCGCCTCGCCCGTGGCTGCCGGGGTCGAGGCTCAAAGTACGGGCAGGAGACGACGCCCTGGTAACCGCCACGTTTCTAGTTGCTTGGCGTGGGTGTCATGCAACCGGGCCGACATCGTTTGCAACCTACGGGCAAGGGGCGGCCGGGTCTTACGCCCGGGAGATGGGCGGCTCGACTGGACGAGCCCCTGCCGCGTACCATCCGGCCTGGTCATCCGCAATCTCCCGGCCACTACCTAAATGTTGTAACGTCACCAACACTTTCACCCTCGAACCGACCGACCGAGGATTCGACGATGTTGTCCAACACACACTTCTCGATCGGAGTCCACGTCCTCTGCTCCCTCGCCTACAACGAGGGGCGGCATGTCGGGTCCGAAGAGCTCGCGGCGACGGTGGGGACGAACGCTTCCTTCCTCCGCGGCCTCATCGGACAGCTACGGGACGCGGGGCTCGTCGAGACGCAGTTGGGGAAGGGTGGAGGCACGGCCCTCGCCCGGCCGGCGACGGAGCTGACGCTTCGGGACGTCTACCGGGCCACGGAGTCGAAGCCGCCGGTCAAGACGCACGTGTGCGACCGCAAGTCGAAGTGCGTCGTGGCGCGAGGCATGGAGGACGTGCTGTCGGGGATCAACGATCGTCTCGAGACCGCGGTCGACGCGGAGCTGGGGAAGGTGACGATCGCCTCACTGCTGGACTCCCTCACCGAGCACTGAATCGTCGTCGACGGGGCATCCGCTTCGTTCGCATAGGAACGTGCCCGACTCGGCGCCAAGGCTAGACCCTCGGTTCGTCGTGACGACGCAGTTGGCCTCGTCGCTCTCAGAATGAACGGTCGAACGTCGAGACACAGGGGTCTCCACAGTTAAAAATGTTGGTGATTTGCAAACAATTATCCATGGCTACTGAAAGGACGAAGGCACCATGAGCGGAAGACTGAACGGCAAGGTGGCGGTGATCACGGGCGGAACGACGGGTATCGGCTTCGCGACGGCCAAGCGGTTCCTGGACGAGGGCGCGAAGGTCGTCCTCACGGGTCGGAACCCGGAGACACTGGAGTTGGCGCGTTCCGAACTGGGCGGTCGCGCAGAGGTGATCGCGTCGGACGCGTCGTCGGAACCGGATGTGAAGGCACTCTTCGAGCAGGTCGCGAAGACCCACGGGAAGGTCGACGTCGTGTTCCTGAACGCGGGAATCGCACGGTTCGCCCCATGGGAGGCGCACTCGGTGGAGGACTTCGACGAGCAGTTCGCGATCAACGTGAAGGGGCCGTGGCTCGCGATCAAGCATTCGGCCCCTCATCTGAAGGAAGGTGCGTCGATCATCGCGACGACGTCGGCGGTGAACCAACTGGGGATGCCGGCGTCGAGCGCATATTCGGCGACGAAGGCTGCGGTGCAGCAGCTCGTGCGGGTCGCGGCGGCAGAGCTGTCACCGAAGGGAATCCGTGTGAACGCGGTGAGCCCCGGCCCGATCGAGACTCCGATCTTCGCGAAGATGGGAATGCCGGAGGAGGCAGCGCTGCAGATGGCTGAGGGGATCAAGAGCCAGGTGGCGTTGGGTCGGTTCGGGCGTGCGGAAGAGGTGGCGAATGCGGCGCTTTTCCTCGCGAGCGACGAGTCGTCTTTCGTACAAGGGCAGGAGATCGTCGTGGACGGAGGGATCACCCTCTAGACGCGTTTGCAGGGGTTCCCGGCGAGACGACACCGGTGGATCGCTATGCAAGAGTCCGGGGCGGATACCATCATGTGTCGAATGGCTTGTGTCCAATTCCGTTGAACGCATCAGGCAGATTCGTCCTCAACCTCTCCCCGCTCCTGTCCGAAGTTGGAAGCAGACACACGTTTCCGATGGAGTGCCGCCCCTGCCATCGAACCTCCAACATGCCCGGGAGTCGGTCCCGACGATCCTCGTCGTCGACGACCAGCCGGCCTTCCGAAGCGTCCTCCGCGAACAGCTCGAGGCCGACGGCTACCGTGTTCGCGAAGCGGGGGACGGAGCGGAGGCGATCCGAATCCTCAGCCGCGGAGAGATCGACGTCGCCGTCGTAGACATCTTCATGCCCGAAGTAGATGGGATCGATCTCCTGCGGGCGATGCGCAAGGAACGGCTGAGCACGAAAGTGATCGCAATGTCCGGGGGCGGCGAGGTGCTGCCCGGCGGCCCCCTGCTCGAGCTGGCCTGCCACATGGGTGCCGTGACCGCCCTGAGCAAGCCGTTCGACCTCGAACAGCTCTCGGACTGGGTCTCCCACTGCCTCGAGATCGGGTCCCGCCGTCATCGTCAAGATGCCGGGCATGGGGGTCGATAGTCCCTCTGTAAGGGTTTCCCCCCTCGAGACGGCCGGCCGCCGCCTTCGGGCATTTCGAGGAATGATCGATGTCAGACCACCCTGTGCCTCCAGACGCAGGACCCGCTGGCTCGCGGAAGAGTCTCTGCGAGCAGTCCTCAAACGCTTCTGAGCGTACTCCCCGAGAGATCGAACTCGCGGCCACGAACGCCCGTCTCGAGGAACGCATCCGGCAGCTCGAGGCAGCCCAGCAGGATCTCCCCGCGAAACAGGCCCTCCTCTCCGAAGCGCTGCTGACCGGCCGAATGGGGACCTGGTACTTCGACATCCAAGAGGGATGCTTCCACTTCAGCGAGGAGTTCTACCGCGTCTTCCGCACCACGACCGAGGCCGAAGGCGGCCCACGCATGGCAGCCGACCAGTACGTCGAGCGATTCATCCCGGAAGACCATCGGGAGCGGGTCGGGGCCGAGATCGGGAAGACCTTGGCTTCGCCGGAGCAGGAGCATCGCCATGTCGTCGACCACCCGGTCGTGTTCGCGGACGGAACGGAAGGACACATCCAGGTAGCGATCCGAACACTGCGCAATGAGCAGGGCGAGATCATTCGCGTCGTAGGCGTGAACCAGGACGTGACGGAACACGTGCGGCAGATCGAGGAGCTCGCGAGACAGAAACGTGAACTGCGAGAGCTGAACGCGCAGCTCCAACGGAGCTCCGCGCTGGCTCGGGACCTGGCCCGGCGGGCGGAAGCAGCCAACGAAGCAAAGTCCTCCTTCCTCGCGAACATGAGCCACGAGATCCGGACGCCGATGAACGGCGTGCTCGGGATGGCGGAGCTCATGCTCGATCTGGACCTGAACCCGGACCAGGAAGACGGGATCCGCACGATCCTCCGATCGGCTCAGTCACTGCTCCGTGTCCTCAACGACATCCTCGACTTCTCGAAGATCGAAGCGGGACGCATCGAACTGGAGGAAGTCGGGTTCGACGTCGAGCGCGATGTCTACGAAATCGTCCAGCTCTTCCTCGGACGACCGAACCAGAGCGGCGCCGAACTCCTGGTTCGCATCGCGCCCAACCTGGAGGTACGACGGGTCGGTGACCCGGGTCGACTCCGGCAGATCATCAGCAACCTCGTCGGCAACGCGCTCAAGTTCACTCTCTCGGGGCATGTTCTCGTAGACGTCGATGGGGACGACGAGCACTTGACGATCGCCGTGAAGGACACAGGCATCGGCATCCCCGAAGGCAAACAGGCGGCGTTGTTCGATCCATTCACCCAGGCCGAGCAGTCGACCTCACGTCGCTTTGGCGGCACCGGCCTCGGCCTCACCATCTCGAAGCGGCTCGCGAAAGCGATGGGCGGAGACCTCACGCTGGAGAGCCGTGAAGGAGAGGGATCGACGTTCACTCTCGACCTCCCCTTCCACCTCGATTCCGCGGCCCACGAAGACGGAACCGATCTCTCCACCGCCGAACGGAGCGACTCAGACCCGCTCGCGCAGGCGCCGACACGACGAACCCCAGGGCCGGATCCTTCCTCGAAGCCTCACCTCCTCGAGAACCGTCGTCTGCTCGTGCTCGATCCAGCTGTCGAGAGCGGATCCATCCTGCGGGAACAGCTCGCATCGTACGGAGCGGTCGTCTCGATCGCCAGGACGGTCGAGGAGTCGATCGAGAGCATCCGTCGTGATCCAGTGGACGCCGTGCTCGTCAGCGATAGGCCGGGAAGTACGCTCTGCGTGGACTTCCCAGCAGCGGCGATCGAGGAACCCCTCCTCCGCACTGTTCCACGTATCCTCGTCTCGACGCTTCCCACACCCGGCAGCGTCGCGCACGCTGCACGTCACGCCTACCGCGCACATCTGCTCCGAGCGAATCCGGCGAAGTCGATCGCCCGACTCGTTCGTCATGCCATCGACGACGAAACGGAAGGTGTGCTCACCCTCCACCGCCTCGAACGGGCGAACGGCCGATCTCAAACCGACGAACGCACGAACAACGGAGAGGAGCTCCCCTCGACGGCGGTCAGCCTCGTGCCGAACGGCACGGAACCCGACAACGGCGCACGAAGCCAACCGGCGATTCGTGACGCCGCACCGGCTGGTGTCCTGTCGTCCCTCCAAGTACTCGTCGCCGAGGATCACCCGGTCAATCAGAAGATCGCCAAGGCGATGCTCGAGCGGCTCGGATGCGAAGTAGAGCTGGTCGCCAGTGGCCAGGAAGCTGTCGACGCACTGGCCGCGAGGAGGTTCGACGTCGTCCTGATGGACTGCCAGATGCCGGTGATGAGCGGGCTCGACGCGACGCGAGTCATCCGTGCCGACGAGGCAGCAAGTGGCCGTAGGCGCATTCCCATCATCGCTCTCACCGCCAACGCCAGCGTCACGTATCGCGAGGAGTGCCTCGCCGCGGGCATGGACGACCATCTCGCCAAGCCGACGCGTCGCGACGACCTGAAGCGCGCTCTGGAACGGTGGGTCGATCGATCGGATCGACGCGCTGCCTAGCCAGGCCGGCTCCCGACATCGAGACTGGCCGCCCGGCAACGAACCCCGCGAAAAAGTCGGCAACCCTACGGCTTCTCACTCGTAGTTTCGGATGAACCCTCAACCGAACCGAGAGAACGGAGCCTGCCTTGATCCACCATCGCGTACCCCAAGTCCGACGTCGCGAGCGCGCCCACCGGCTCCCCCGCCTGATCGCCACCTTCTCGCTGTCGGCGCTATCGGTGTCCACCCTTGTCCTTACGACATCACTCGAAACAGCCGGGGCCGCCGATCGAACGACAGACTCGCGCTCCCCGGCGCGGTACGAAGTCCGGGTTCCCGGCCCCGACTCGGACGTCGTCGAGGTCCAAGCCACCTTTGTCCTCGAGTCGGATGTGATCGGGATGGTCGTTCATTCATCCGCGGAGCTTCCGAATGGCGAGGCGGATCTCTTGGAGCAGCTCGAAGTGCGCGACGAGAGAGGGCAGGCGCTCGAAGTCGAGTCGCTCGGCTATGGGGACTGGCGAGTGACGAACGGATCGCAAGGGATGGCGGTCCAGCTGAGCTACCGGATCCGTCTCGAACACGATCGCTACTCTTGGGGGCCAGGCATCGATGAGGTCGCCTATCGGAACGACGACGGGCTCTTCTTCACCGGAGGTTCGCTGTTCGTCTTGCCAGATGCCGCACTCCCCAGTGGAGCCCGCGTCCACTTCGACGTGCCGGCGGGATGGACCGAGACCCTTCCCTGGGCGATCGATCCCTCCAATGGCGACGCCATCGTTCCCGACGGAAACGGACTTCTGCGGAACTGCTTCTTCCTCGGAACTCCGCGCGTGGAGGAAGTGACTCTCGGAGACTTCGCCTTCGTCCTCGTCATGACCGAGGGGCTGAAGGACAAGAAGGCCCTCTTCGTCGACGCGATGCGTCCGATCCTGCCCGAAGCGAAGAACATCTTCGGCGGAATGCCCAAGGCGAACCGGTACCTCGTCGTCCTCAGTCCGAGTGAGCGCACGGATGGCGGCGCGTTCGCGAACAGCTACTCGATGCTCCTCCAGGGAACCGTCAACCAAGCAAGCTCGGTCGTCTGGGCCCACGGAATCGCGCACGAACTCCTACACTTCTGGAACGGCCACACGCTCGTCCCGGCGACTCCAACGGACGAGGAGTGGTTCAAGGAAGGATTCACCGACTACTACACGATCCTGCTCCGCAGCCGTCTCGGCATGGAACCCCGCGAGACGACGTTCCGGAAGATGGAAGGATGTCTCCGTCGCTACGTCCTCTCGAAGATGCTGCTCGGAATCGAAGGCTCCCTTCGCGAAGCAGGACGGGACAAGCACCGGAACCGGATGTTCGTCTACGGCGGCGGAACCCTGGTCGCCTTCACTCTCGACGTGAGGATCCGCGAAGCGACGGAGAATCGGCACGGCCTCGACGACGTCATGAAGCAGCTCTACGAGCAGTTCGCTCTCGCCGGACGCACCTATGAGTTCGCGGACATCGTCCGAGTCGCCTCCGAAGTGAGTGGAACCGATCAGTCCGCATTCCTCAGCGAGTTCGTGGATGGAACCGGGTTCCTCGATGCGGCTCCCTACTTCGAGTCCGCCGGACTCCAACTCGACAGCTTCGCCGACGAGTTCTACGTCAGCGACGCACCGAATGCGGGAACGGAGCAGGCGGCGATCCGGGAGGCGATCTTCGGGAAGGATCGGTGAGTCGGGCGGGGGCGCCGAAGACGAGGGACAACCCCGCTACTTCACCGCGGTGAACGACCTCACGGTGACGAGATCGGTGTCGTCAACCCGCCGCACATCCTCTTCGCGCACAGTCAAGACGGCGACGGTGCGACCCGATGCCATCACGAACTCCACTTCGAGCTCGTCAGGCTCGAGGACGGCAACTACCGCACCCAGGTCACCGCGCTCGAGGCCATGCTCCACCAGGTCTCGACTCAGAACGATCGTATCGAGCTCCTTGAACTTCATCCTTCTGCTCCTGGATACGCCGTAACCAAACGTAGGACCGTGTCTCCCCGCCGGACGATCCAGATAGTCGTAACCTCCGCGATCATGCCATTGGGTCCAGCCAGTGTACCGCTGATCACATGCTTGACACCATGCCGCTAGCGGTCGAGTCATCGCCAGCTCATCGACGAGAGGTGCGGGATCCGTGCCGGGCCCTGGGAGGTTCATCCGGCCGAACGAAACGCAGTACTCCGGCCGCGCGTCCCAGGGTAGAGTCCCGTCATCCCCAGACAGGAGGCTTCCCATGCCGACGCGCATCGACTCGCTCGCGATCGCTTCGATGGATTTCACTGGCAACGGACCCCAGCTCAATACCGGATACAAACTCGCGCAACAGGAACTGGATTCCGACCGCACCGGCTTTCTGAGGATCGACGTCCTCGTTCCCGACGCGCGGATCCCCGTCATCATGCGTCGCGAGGACCTCTACGTTCTCGGCTTCCAGGCGGGCTCGTCGTGGTGGAAGTTCAGCGATGCCGACTGGCCGCTGACACCGGATGCGACGAGTCTCGGTCACGACGGACAGTACGACACGCTGGGTGGACTCTCCGGATCGCTCAGCCTCGACTCCATCGCCGGTGTCGCCAAACTCGCTGACCTCGGGAGCCGTAGCCAGTGGAAGCCAGCACTTCGCACTCTTCTCGTTCTCGTCGCGGAGAACCTGAGGCTGATCCCGGTGCAGATGCGGATCCTCGGACTCCTCAACGGAATCCAGTACTCCGTGCCACTCGCCGACCTTGAACGCTACATCAAGAACTGGGGCAAAGCGTCGAAGGGGTTCGACATGTCGCAGGAGACGAGACCCGGGCTGAGGCAGGGATTCTCAGACCCGACGATCATCCGGCGGTAGCGTCCACACCGAACTGGAGCAGATCCCATGAGTGATCGCCTCGAGAAGAACAAGCGAACGGCCATGGCGTTCTACGAACTGATGTTCAACGAGTGCAAACCCGCCGAAGCGATCGAACGGTACGCCGGTGACGTCTACATCCAGCACAATCCCGAAGTCGGAGATGGGAAGCGCGCATTCATCGAGTACTTCGAGCGCATGGCCAAGGAGTACCCAGGGAAGCGCGTCACCTTCAAGCGGGCGATCGCCGAAGGCGACTACGTCGTGCTGCACTGCTACCAGGAATGGCCAGGCGACAGAGACTGGGCCGGGATCGACATCTTCCGCTTCGATGAAGACGGCAGAGTGGTCGAGCACTGGGACGTGCTGCAGGTGATCCCGGACACCTCGAAGAACGACAACACGATGTTCTGAGCGGCTAGGTCGATGAAGTGACCTGGCGGTAGCGAACGCTACATCCACATGCTCAGCGCCTCCTCGTCCCGCTCCCCGATCAGCGTGACGTCGGGCGGAAGCCGTTCGAACGCGCGCTTGGTGCGAAGCTCGATGCGGCCGAACGGGAGCATCTTCTGCATACGACGGCGGCCGCCGATCCGCCCGATCATGATCGAACTCCACGACCGCGTGATGACGGCGCGTCGTCGTTCGTGCTCATCCTCTTCGAAGTGGACGAACGACTCATGGACGGTGCAGTCGTCGAAGATCGGGCGCACGCCGGCCAGATGGAGAGTCGCGCCCATGTCTCCTTCCGAACCGCACAGGAGCCAAACGACGGTCGGGCGTACGATCTCCTTGAGGACCCTGAGATCGCGTTGTTGATGGCTCTTTATCGGCCCGCCCGCAAAGTGGTAGAGACCGGCCATGTCGGTTCCGCTGTTGAGCATCACGATCGGAGCGCAGTTCGAGAACTGGCCCGAGCAGAGAGTGTGGTGGGCGAGGTTCGCGGCGATCCCCTGATCCATATAGATGTAGTAGGCGGCCATGAAGCGCTCCTTGCAGCAGAGCGGCCCGGCACGCCGCGCGCGTCCCGGTCCGGTGCCTGGTATCGGTCGCAGCAGGGGGTGCAGCGACACGACCACGCCGGAAGAGGTCCGGGGGACGCTCGCCTTCAGGGTGCGGGTACGGGTCGAGGAACGGGGTCAGTGTAGCATGGGGGCGTCGGCAAGGCGGAACCTGGGATGTGGGAGATCTGAGCAGAGGGGAGCCGGATCTACGGATCCAACTCCACATCCAATCCCCCCACCCGCCCTACGCCATGTCGACGTGCGGACTAGTACCCGGTAAGCCACAGAACGGCAGCGTGTTACGCCCCGGATCAACCTAAGGAAAAAACTTTTTCCTTACGCACCCCATGCTTCTCCCGTCCTGCCTGTACTTTCGTTCCGATAGTCCGATCTTGACATCCGCCAACAGGTTACGTAGCTTGCCCCCGTAAGGAAAAAACTTTTAACTTAGCGAGGGATGCGCGCATGGCCTGGGGCTTCTACGGCCGTTCCAAGGAGTTGCAGGAACTCCAAGACATCCTCGCCAGGCGCCGATGGTTCTTCGTGCGGATCACGGGGCGCCGGCGCATCGGCAAGACCGCGCTCGTCCAGCAGGCGCTGGCCCGAACGGGACACGGACAGATGGTCTATGTCCAGATCCCCGACTCCGCTCCCGCGGGCGTGCTCTCCACCTTTCGCGACGCAATGGACACGTTCGAGCTCTCGAAGGAGGAGTTCGCTCGGCCGGACAGCCTGCTGGCCCTGGCCCGGACGGTGGAGCAGCTGGTGAGGGCCGGATACTTCGTCGCGCTCGACGAGTTCCAGTACTTCAGCCGCAAGCACCTCTGGGAGTTCACGTCTCACCTGCAGGCCGTCGTGGACCAACTGTCCGCCGATGCGGGATCCGTTCCGGGAGGGCTCATCGTCCTCGGATCGCTGCATGCCGAGCTCGTTGCTCTGCTCGAGGATCGGACCGCCCCACTCTACAACCGCACCACGGACCAACTCGAACTGAAGCACCTCGACATCGCGTCCGTCCTCGACATTCTCGACGCTCACTCGAGTCGCAACCCGTCCCGTCTGCTCTTCCTTTGGAACCTCTTCGAGGGAGTGCCGAAGTTCTACCGCGACGCGTATGAGCAGGGCGTCCTCGATGAGGACCGTCGAACACTGCTCGACCGGATGTTCTTTCGTTCGTCGTCTCCCCTTCGGACCGAAGCCGACAACTGGTTCCTCAGCGAACTACGCGGCCGGTACGACGTCGTGCTGAAGTTCGTTGCCAGAAACCCAGGCTGCTCGAATGGCGACATCGACGCCTACGTCCGAGAGGTGAGCCCGGGCACAGCCGAGCAGGTGGGCGGATACCTCAAGATCCTGATCGATCGCTACCAGATGCTCGAACGACGACAACCGATCTTCTCCAAGCCCACGAGCCGGAACGGCCGCTACTACATTCACGACAACTTCCTACGCTGTTGGCTCGCTGCACTCCATGGCTCCGTGTCCGCGATCCACTTCCGTCCTGAGAGCGTCCTCATCGAACAATCGGATGACCGACTGATCGAACTCGAGGGGCACGGCTTGGAGCGACTGGTGGCGCAGCTCTACGAGGAGCGCAGCCGCCTTGGCGTAGGCGACTTCGCTCTGACGGAACGAATCGAAGGCTACTGGGACCGGAAGGACACGGAAATCGACCTCGTTGCCTTGAACGCCAGCGACCAGGTCGTCCGGTTCGGGACCTGCAAGCGTAGCCCTGAGCGTTTGCCCCAGAGCCTCTCGAAGCTGCGACTGGACGTCGAACGCTTCCTGAACGCCCACCGTCGCTACCGAAACTGGAGAAGGGAACTCGTCGCCATCGCTCCAGAACTCACGGGGTCCGATCGTGCGTCGATCGGTGGCCTCGGCGCGATACCGCAGGACCTGGACGAACTTACCTCGGAGCTGTGAGCGCGGTGCGAGCCTCCATCGCGCCACAACTAGCTAGATCCGCGCCCGAACCCGGCACTTAGTTAGTTAACGGGATAGCTAAGGGATCTAGTTAACGGCGCCCATCCGCTCCCGCTCCTCAGGTCCGCTCCCGCTACGGATCCAACTCCACATGCAAATGCCCCCCACCCGCCGCATCCGGCTCATACACCACATCCACCATCACCGCCCGCACCCTCTCCTTCACCAGGTTCGCGATCCCGTCCCACTCCACCCGCGGAACATGCGCGAGCCCGAAGTCGAGGGCGCAGCCCAGCGGATGAAGGCTCCGTGTCTTCCGTCCCGGACGATCACTCTTCCGCACCGCACCCCCATTCGAGACGCGCGCCTCGTGTCCATGTTCGTGGAATGCGCTGTCCACGCAGAGTGCGATCAATGCCATTGCGGGATGAAGTCCAACCAGATTGACATCCGAGTCCAGGATCATTGGACACCTCCGTCCTGCTCCCAGAGCGGAGGGGCTTCGGAACTCGGCCCCGCCTGCGCGGACGCGTCGACACCGGAGTCTGTCTGCAGCGAGAGGAGCAGCCGGAGAACCGCGAGGTCCACCGCCAGCCTCTGCACTCCCTCCTCCGCCGCGTCCAGCCGTGACGAGATCGCCCGCCCAGGCTGGGACGCATCGTCCGCGCTGCCGTTCGCCGCCTGAGGAAGGAGCGCCCCATTCGTTCCCGCAACGTCTGCGTTCTGTGACGCTCCCATTCGATCGACCACGAAGTACCCTCCTCCGCTCAAGAGCAGGAAGATCGCACTCGTCATCGCGATTCCCTTCCGCAGCAATCGCCGCTCCACCTCCTTCTGGATCCGATGGGTCAGGAAGTCCGAGACCTCGCCGAGCGAGGCGCGGAACTGGAACTCCTGCGTTTCGGGAATCGGTTCTGCGTAGTACGGAGTCCCAGCGCTGAGACTCGGTGCATACGGTTCGGCATGGTTCCGAGTCCCAGCGCTGGGACTCGTTGTAGGCGGTTCTCGACGTAGTATGGTCATGACTGGCTCCTCTCGGCCGTCTGGGCCGGAGTCGAAGGATGTAAGCCGCGGTGTCTCTCGCTCGGGCGCACCAGTTCGCAAACGACCGTGAACTGGAGCGAACGGACGGCGGCGTGTGGACGCGCCGTGCCGGCGGGGCGGGGTCCGCGAACGGATCGCCCCACCGGCACGCACGTCTTGGAAGCTGCTAGTGAGAACTACGCAGAGGGCCCTTCGGCGATCTTCGGCACCGACGTCCGGGTGGACGTGCCGGCGATTCCTTCGGGGCCGCTGTAGAGGATCGGGAGGTCCGAGTCGACGTCTTCGTCCAACGACGGCTCTTCGATCGATCCACCGTCCAGATCGGCGTCACCGTCCGTCTCGTCGCCTTCGTCCAGAAGGTCGTCGGAGTCATCCACGACATCCTCGTCTTCTGACGTCGAGGACGACGACGGCCGCACATCGCGGAAGAAGTTCTCGGCTTCTCTCGGGTCGGTGTGGTAGTGGGTGCGGAGATCCGCATACACACGGCGATAGCCTTCCAGCCACTTGATCTTCTCGGCGACCAGGTTCGCGCGGGTGCGCGCTTCCATGTCGAGGGCGAGTTCGTAGTCGTTGAGCGCGATCTCGAACGCTTCGAGGCGGGCCTTGAACGGCTCGAGCCGTGTCTTGATGTACTCGTCCGTCTCGGATTCGAGGTGCTCACGGAGCACGATGGACCGGCGCCTTTGGTCTGTCGCCGACGTCCGGAGGAGCTCGGTGAATCCGCTCCCGAAGTAGTGACGGAAGAGGGGCGCGTTCCGGTTGTTGTTCACCCGGCCGAGAACGGTGAACGCGAGCATCCGGGTTTCCTGGTCCAGCCGGTCGTTCTCGACGTCCCGCCGCGCCATGGCTGCGCGCCGGGCCCGGGAGGCATCCTCGTGCGCCTTGAGCGCGGCCTCGTAGGGGGTGGTCATCTGTCTGAACGCTTCGAGGATCCACGCCACCTCCGGGACGGCCTCGAGACGGACCATGAGATACTCCGCGTGGTTCCGGAGCATCCGGACCGCGCCCATGTTCATCGACGGCATACGCATTATCGAAACCTCCTGTTTGGGTTGGGCTTCCCGAGTCGTTCGGGGGCCCACTCGCTCGGATCGGGCTCAGCAAACTCGGCGTCTCGCCCGATCGTCGGTGGGACGCACTCCGGAACGTTGGTTCCGGGGCACGGATCCACCTTCCCGAAGTGCGTCCAGGGTCATTCCGCCTGGGGCGCCGACGGTTCGTGGTGGCGATCGCGCCGGCCCGTTTCCCCACAGCGGTGGTGCCCGAACCGTGCAAACTGCATCTATGAAAGGAATTGAGAGTCTGGACGGGCAGGACAACGGCTGCCCAGGCCATGGAAACTGTCTCTGCGACCCCTCGTGCGGCTCCACAGGCCATGGAAACCGTCGCTGTCGCTGCTTGCAGCGCTGCACCTGCGCCTGACGACTTTCGAGGTCTGTGAATCCACCACGCGACTGGGGCTGTTGCTGCTCCCCGTCGTTGCTGCCACCACTCGAGAGAGCGAGTAGCGGCCACCCATCCGGGCGCAAGTGGCGCAGCTGCAGGGTGTTCAAACGGCGGACCGAACTCCAGCGGTGCGCCTCCTGACTCCGCTCGTCGACTTCCTGTTCGCAACCGTGCAGATCCCGCGGCGAGCGTGACAGTGCCGTGTCGCAATCGCCCGCTCGGGCAGGTACCGATTCACCGGGACGGCCGCAACCGCTCACCTGGCGCGAGAGAGTTTGACTGTCCGGTCCGAAACCGTTCGAACACTTACGGACGTTCGGGAGACCACTGGCACAACGGCTCCGGCTGGAGCGGGAATCGGAGAGGGCGCCTGTGTAGCGGCGCAGCCGGGAGTTCGAGTTCGCGAAGCCGTCGTCGAGCGGCTGCGATGTCGACAGAGAGAGTTTTTGAGGCCCATGCAGCGATTCCAAGGGCTCTAGAGAATTGATTTGCCGGGAGTTATGCCGATTCGGGCTCTGAGGCAGACGCTCGCCGGGAGCAGGTGGGCCGCTCCCGGGACGTCCGGGACTCTCGAGCCCGGCAGGTGGGCCGTGTCGCCGGGTGCGGCGAGGTTCTTTGCCGGGATGCCCACCGGTCTGAAACGGACCGCGGGTTCGTTCGGGCCCGGGTCCGCCGCTCTGGCTGCGTCCGGGGTTTCGTTGGGGCTCGTGTGCGCTCATGGTGGCGCACGGGACAACCAACGTGCCGCCTGGCGCACGAATCTGACCCGCACGGGGCGGAGCACTGGGGCAGGTCCACTAGTGGATTGTCAGCCAGCGTCTTCAGACGACGGAGATGCCGCGATTTTTTGTTCCGAGGAGCGATTCAAGGGCGATCACGAGGGTGTGGATCCCCGAAACCAGTGTCCGGCGGACGTTCGCGAACGTCCGCCGAACAGGGAACGGACGTTCGGCTGGTGGGATCGAGACGGCTGTGCCACGACCGTCACCGCACGACGAGCACCCTCCGACTGACGACGCCTTCGTCGGTCGTGACTCGAACGAAGTAGGCGCCCGAGCTCCAAGACGATGCGTCGAAGTCGAACGCGTGACGTTGGCCGGCGTTCAACGTCTGATCACAGAGCGACTCGACCTTACGACCCATCGCGTCGAAGACGTCCGCGCGGAGATGCCGAGCGCTTTCCGCCTCGAACTCGATTCGTCCCTCGCCGGAGAGCGGCTGCGGCCAGGGGCCATCGATCTGGATTCCCGCTAGCGTGAAGGGCTCCTCCACTGTTGCCGGGTCGAAACATCCGCCCGCTCCGTTGGAGGACATCGCCATGTATCCGCCCGCGCCCATGACGAGCAGCGTCTGTCCGGCGGACCACTCGCACGCGTAGAGGTCCACGTCGGTCTCGCTGTTGAGGCGACACCAGCTCGCGCCGGCATCGGTGCTTTGCAGTACGAGACCGCCTTCGCCGACGGCGAGGACCTGGAAGCCGGAGACCCAACTCGTCGTCAGATCGTGGATCGTGGCGTTCGTACCAGAATCGACAGCCGTCCAGCTCTCACCGTCATCGGTGCTTCGCAGGATCGTCCCGTCTTCCCCCGCAGCAGCCAGCACCCCGGTGACGACTTCGAGATAGGCGTAGAGGTTCGCAGTCGTCCCGGTCGGCTTCTGCACCCAGTCCACCCCGCCGTTGGTCGTCTTGAGGATGGTGCCATTGTCTCCCACGACGAAAGCCAGGCTCGAGACGGATCCGTTGCCGTCGTGAAGCGCGTTCGTCGTGCCGCTCTGCTGCAGCTGCCAGGACACACCGAGGTTCGTGGATCGATAGATCGAACCGCCGGTGCCGGCCGCAAACGACCATCCGCTACTTCTACTGCAGACGATGAAGTCCTCGGCCGAGTTCGGAATGGAGCCGTCGTGCCAGACTCCGGAGTAGAACACCCGGCAGACTCCCGAATCTCCCGAGACCCAGATCTGCCCGCCGGAGGGACGATGGGTGGCAATCAGATCACCGCTGGTTCCAACGTCCACGACGGTCCAGTTGACGAGACCGCCGTCGGACTCGGCCACGAAGCCGCCGTCTCCAACGATATAGCGGTTGGTGAACGACGAGTTGATTGCGTTGAGGCTCTGATCGGTGGCCATCGGGATCACGGTCCAGTTCTGAGCCTGTGCGATGCCGGGAATGATGGCCAATAGCGCGAATAGAAGGTGCTTGCCCATCTCGGGGTTCTCCTCGTTGCGGGGACGTGCGACGTCGGGGCGGATCGCTTCCGCCCCGGAATCACCCACGCTCGGAGAATGTCCGTCGACGCCGAATCCGAACGACGGACGAGAAACCCCTTCGCTCTCGCGTTACCTCACGACAGCGAACCGCTTCACGTAGTCCTGGGTCGCCGTCTCGATGCGCACCAGATACACCCCGGACGCGACCTCGCGTCCGTGCGCGTCGAGACCGTCCCATGTCCAGGAGTCACCCGTCGACCCTGTCACGTCAGCGAACTCGCTTCCCGCCGCACTCCAGACCAGCCGTCCAGTGACGTCGAAGATCGACACGCTGTGGGGCATCGCTCCGTCGCCGCCACTCCGGAACGACACGGTCAGTGCTCCGCTCTGGAGCGGGGTCGGGGCGAGGTACACGTGCTCGCTCACGATCGGGACCGACTCGACGGCGGCGGGCTGGCCGGCCATCCGGGCGCGGATGATCCAGTCGCCGGTCACTCCGAAGAGGTTCGAGCGGAACCAGGTGTTCGAGGTGAAGATGAAGTTGCGATCGATGTTGATCGTGCCGTCGTCGTCGCGCGCGATCGACGGATACCCGGTGTGTTGGAACTCGATCCCGACGCGGAACGGGCCTGGAACCTGGATCTGCTCGGCGGAGATGTCGATCACGTTGATCGCATCGTCGGCGCCGGTGAGCAGGTAGTCACCGGAGAAGAGCAACGCGCCGGGGTTGATCTGCTCGGCGGAGTCGTCCCAGATGTGGAGCGTCACCGTTTGCTGCGCGGTGGATCCGCCGAAGAGCAGTTCGATCTGTTCGATGTCTCCGGGCTGCCCGGGCACGAGCCGAACGGCGCCGATCTCGCCTGCGACGAAGCCTCCTTGGAACGCAGCGTTCTGGCCGTCACTCCAGCCGTCGTTCTGGAGCACCGTGCCGGCGCCGCTGTCGACGTACACGTCGGTAACGTCGGCCCCGTTGATGACTCCGGAGCCATTGAGCACGACGGTGTTCACTCCGTTCGGCTGGGAGAGGACCGTGACGTCGTAGGAAGCGCCGTCGGAAAGCGAGGTCGGGAACGTGAACGGTCCGTTGCCGGTGATGACGAGATCGTCTCCACCGTTGTTCTGGAGAACCAAGGTGCCGGCGAATCCGGTGACCGTTCCGCCCACCGTGAATCCTCCGCCTCCGCCGGAAGTCGTCGTCGCACGGATGATCCAGTCACCTGTCAGTCCGAAGAGGTTCGAGCGGAACCAGACGCCGGACGTGTAGATGAAGTTCCGGTTGATGTCGATGGTGCCGTCGTCGTCTCGTGCGATCGAGGGATAGCCGGAGTGTTGGAACTCGATGCCGACCCGGATCGGGCCGGTGATCGTGAGCGCTTCGCCGGAAACGTCGATCTGGTTGATCGCGTTGTCGGCTCCGGTCAGGGTGTAGTCGCCACTGTAGAGGAGAGCGCCGGGGTTGGTCGTTCCTGCGGAGTCGTCCCAGATCTTGAGGGTGACGGTCCGCTGCCCGGTCGAGCCTCCGAAGAGCAGGTCGACGGTCTGGAGGTCGGCTGGCACTTCGGTCGGCACGAGACGCACGGCTCCGATCTCTCCTGCGACGAAGCCGCCCTGGAATGCGGCGTTCTGGCCGTCGCTCCAGCCGTCGTTGAGGAGAAGCTCCGCGGCCGCCGGTGACGTGAGGAGCACGAGGGACGCGAACGCGAGAAGTGCACCGAAGTAGGACGTGAGCCGCATGGGGACCTCCAGAGGGAAGCGAAGGTGGAGCTTGTTGGAGCCCGAAGAGCGTAGCAGGAGCGCGTCGGCACAGGCAATGTCGCGCGGCCCCCTCGCTCGGCTCGTCGCGCGGTCTCGCGCGGCCCCGAGGGGATCGGGGCCGCGCCGCGCTTATCACGCGTCCCGGGTGGGCACTGTATCCGTTGCCGCTCCCACCCGGAGATGACTCGTACTAGCGCACGAGCACGATCCGCTGGCGGGCCGTTCCGGACGGGGTCCGAAGCACCGCCCAATAGACGCCGGCGGCTGCAGAGCCGTCGACGGATTGACCGGTCCACTCCGCGAAGTGCGTTCCTCTACCCGTGAGTGCGCTGGACGACCAAACCCGACGACCGCTTGCGTCGTGTACGTCGAGCCGGGCCGTTCCCGATACGTCTGGAATGTCGAGCGCGAACGAGACGGTACCTCGACTGGGTGAGCCGTTCCGAATCCGGATCGCTGTTTCGGTCACGGGCGAGCTTCCGATCGAGCCATCTCCGTCTGTACCGGCTTCGGCACCGTCGTTCCGCCCCGCTCCGCCCGAGAACACCAGCGGGATGTCGACCACTTCGTTCGATGGGTCGTTCGTCCTGAGACGGATGCTGCAGTCGGTTCCCCGCGATCCCGCATCGACAGACGCGAAGACCCTGATCGACACGGTCTCTCCCGCGGCGAGAGAGCCATCGCTGGGTTGCACGACGCGGTGAAGGCCACAGGGTCCTGGCGACGTGGCGTCGGCCTCCGACTCCTCTGGACTGGAGTCGATGTGGTACCGCAGAACGGCTCGCGGATCGGTTGCGGCGTTTCGGATGCTCAACGACCCAGAGTAGACGTCTCGTCCGGGAACCCCGTGGAGAACGACGGCGGACTCGGAGAGTTCCAGCTTCGGCTCTTCGACGACCTCGCCTCGAACCAGGATGTGACGCTCGAATCCAATGTTGCTCGTCGTGACGATCTGCGCGTCGAAGAACCCCACCTCCTCGGAGTAGAACCGGAGGTCGAGCGAGGTGCTGTCTCCTGGCCGAAGGACTTCGTCGGACCAGGTCAGTGAGATCCGTGGATCGGAGGACTCGACGGAAACGAGGGATCGGTCGTCGATCGACTGGTTCACGATCTCGAGAGACGCCTCCCGCGCGCGGAGTCGCGTCACCTCGCCCATCGCGACCACGCCGTCACTGATGAGGAGTCCGTCGTCTCCCATGTGCACGTCCAGTTGGAGCGGAATGCGCACGGTCGGTTGCGACGGGTCGTTCGTCGCCACTTCGACCGCGAGGTCGAAGATGCCGTCGAAGAGGAGGTACGGAGTGAGCACGAGTTGCGTCTCGCCGATCTCGCCCGGTGGGATCACGAGCTGCGCGTGGGTGAAGACTCCACGGTCGGTCCCCGAGAGCCAGCGCACGAGAGGGTTCACGAGCGCATCCTCGAATCGGAATGTGGTCAGGATGACTCTGCCCAGTCCGAACCGAGTTGCAGCAAGGACGACGTTGCCCGCGCTGTCGCGTACGAGCGGCTCCCAGGTCGTTCCTTCTCCGACGCCGCCGATCGTCACCGCACGCTCGGGTAGATCGAGGCCGTGCACACCACGCATGGCCGGATGGTCTGCCACATCCGTCGTGTGTTCGGACCCGCCGAACGTCGAGAGGATCTCGAGCCCGTCGATCCCCAGGCTGCCGAGGAGCGCCTGGTCCAAGGATTGGTCGACGGTGAGGACGATTCCGTTGCCGTTCCGCAGCCACGGCATGATCCGCTCCTCCATGGTGTCGCAGTTGGGATGGTCGTCGAACGACGACTGCGGAACCCACCACCTGCGCGGCATGAGGACGTCGGCCCCCATGAGGCTACGAAGATAGGGAACCTCGAGGTCGTACCGAACCCGGCCGCGGAAGTCGGCGTCGATCGATGGAAGAGGGCCTGGGTCGAGAGAGAACCGAACCTGGAGCGGCGCTGTTCCATCATTGCGGATCCGGATGAGATGCTCGGTCTCTGCCTTGAGGTCGATGTCCATGACCGGGGACATCTCTTCCACCGCGAACACGGCCGCGGACGGAGTGCAGGGATCGGGATCGCACGCGCTGACGGTGAAGTCTCCGGCCAGCTCACCGCATTGCTCCGCAGTGACGAGAACACACTCTCCGGAGCCGAGGCAGCAGCTCCCGAACGTCTCACTGAAAGGAGTCGGATTCCATCCCTCCTCTCCGCCGAACCCCAGGCGACCGTAGTCTTGGATCGGCGTGATCCGGCCGCGGCTGTCCGCGATTCCACCCCCTTGTCCGGGATGTGGAATCAGTTCGAGGGTCGCCTCGCCCTCGTCGACATAGCCGGCCATCCAGTAGAGCTCCGTGAGTCGCGAGGTCTGAGATCCCCGCCACGCAAGTCCAAGCCCTGCCCCCGATTCATAGGGCCAGCTCGGGTCGGGGACGTCGAGCATGCCCGCGTTGATGCCCCAGTCGAGCACTACGAGGTCCCCCGTCCATTGGTGTCCCAGGGAAACCGCTCGCACGTCACGCGTGCCGTCTCTGGGAAAGGCGAGAAGGGCCCACCAGACGACCGGCGCGGAGCCTCGGCCCGACGTCGGGTTCAGCGCGAGCATGTGGCCTTCACAGTCCGAACAGATGGCGACCTGAGGGTTGTATTCATAGACCCCCGGACAGGCCAGCCCGGACTCGGCGTAGAAGCCGACCGCGTCGGCTTCCGTATAGGACACGGTGTCGTCGGTGTGGAGAAGGAGCACACCCCCTTCGTTCGCCGAACGTGCTGAGCCGGCGACCACGAGCAGAGCGAGTACGGGAGCGAGGAGAGTCAGTGACCTCGAGATCGTGCGCATATGAGTTCCTTTCGCACCCGGCAGAGAAGGAACCACCAAATCGCGTGCACGGAACGGAGCAGGTAGGAACGAGCGACGCTGAGGACGGCCCCGTGCCCATGGGAACTGTGGGAGAGGAACTGGATCGAAACACTGGGAGAGGAGTCAACGGAAGCGTACGGCAACCGAACCGCTAAGGGCAAGGGGCCGCGCCCGAGGATTCGCGAACGCCAGAGGAGGGCGAACCCCAAGCGGGGGCGGGCCATGATCCGGCGGATCAGCGGCCACCAGGGCACTGTAAAACCCGAACCTTGACCCAACCTGTCCGCCGCTGTTTAATCGGAGGGTCGAACAAGGACCGTTCCCTGCAACGAGTTAGGTCCTCGTTCGTACAGCCTTCAGGCATCTCTGCCGAGACATTGCTGCATCCCTCCATCTGGATAGCGCGCTTTCCACGCGCTGAACTCGAACTTTTTCCTCGAGGGGGCAATCTGATGGGCAGCATCGACGATTACGACTGGGGAAACCTTTCCAAGAGCCAGGCCTTCGAGATCCTCTACGAGGAGGTTCGCGCGGTCGCGCGCATGTACTTCCGTCACGAGAGGCCCGGGCATACCTGGCGCCCGACGGAAGTGGCAAACGAAGCCTTCCTCAGGTTCATGAACAAAGGCTGCACTCCGGGGACCACACGGTCAGAGACTCTGGCCAAGATCAGTCTCATCATCATCCGCGTACTTCAGGATCACCACAGGCAGAAGACGACTCTGAAGCGTGGCGGAGGCTGGCAGAAGGTCACCTTCAAAACCGACGTCGACGTCCTACCGGTCCAGAACATCGACTTCGTCGACTTGGACAAGGCGCTCATGTCCCTCGAGCAAAGCGGCGCCAAGGGCCGTCGGCGGAAGTACATCGCGCTCTTCCGATTTGTGGTCGCACTCGAGCCCCAGCAGATCGCCGATCTACTGGGAGTCTCGGTCGACCAGGTGGAGGAGGACTGGGACTTCGCCCGTGCGTTTCTCATGAGCCATCTCGCGGGCTACAGGACGAACGATCCAGACCGCGATGACCACGCCACCGCCTGATATCGACGAGGTATTCTTCGCGGCGCTCCAGCTTCCGCCGGAAGAACGCGAACCGTTCGTCCGAAAGTCCTTTGCCTCGCACCCGGACACGGCCGATCTCGTGGTGGCCATGTTGCGGTTCCACGCGTGCAAGGACGGGCCGCTGGACAAGGGGATCATTGCCGTGGACCCGGAGAGGATCGGACCCTATCGCATTCTGCGCCGGATCGGGAAGGGCGGCTGGGGCATCGTGTATCAAGGGAAGCACGATCGGCTCGAGCGCAAGGATGCGGTCAAGGTCCTCTCCCCACTTCTCGTGCACGACAAGAAGACGGTGGACCGGTTCCGACGGGAGGCGCAGCTCCTCGCCAAGGTCAAGCACCCGAACATTGTGCAGGTGTACGACTTCGACGAGGCGGACGGCCACCACTACGTCGCGATGGAACTGATCGAAGGTCCAACGCTTGCAGAACTGGCGGGGGACTCCCCGCTCCAGCTTCCGCAAGCGTTGGATCTCTTCGTCCACATCGCGGAGGGTGTCCGCGCCGCGCACGCCCAGGGAATCGTCCACCGCGACCTCAAACCGCAGAACATTCTGATCGACGGTGAAGGTCGAGCGAAGGTCGTGGACTTCGGGATCGCGACGTCCCGACAGAAAGAGAGTCTGACCCATTCCTCGTCGGCCGGGGGCGACCCAACGGTAACTCACTCCACCGCTCGCGGAACGGACGGCTACTCGAGTCCCGAGCAACGGGCCGGTCAGCCGGTGGACCACCGGACGGACATTTGGGCATTCGGTTGTGTCATGGCGGAATGTCTCATGGGTACCGCGCACTGGAGGGTGGAGAGTGCACGGGAAGGAGTCGGACCGAAGTGGCCGGCTCTACCGCGCACGATCCCTCGTCGACTGCGCGAGCTGATCCAAAGCTGCCTACAGCACGATCGGGAGAAAAGGCCGAGTTCCATGGACGACGTCCTCCTTGTGCTTCGTCGGTTGCAAGACCCGCCTCGCAGACAGCGCACGGCTCTAGTCATCGCCTCGATCGTTGCGCTCGCGATTGCCTTCGTCTGGGTCGGCGTTCTTTGGCTTCGAGACAGGCAGCCTATCCCAATGGCCGCGGAGAACATCGTGTCCGTGACCGCACGAGAACGGATGGTGGAAGTCGTACTCGCGGATGGAACCTCGCGCTTCCTCAGTCCGCCCGAAGGTTGGAACGGACGGATCGAAACGGCCACGCTCCTACAACTGGACGACCGGCTCTTCATCATGGCCAACGCCACCGAGTCCGCCACGAGCACGGTGGAACTCACGCTCGCATTCGTCTGGGACCAGTTCGGCACGCTCACCGATCAAGTGCGCTCGTGCCGCACGAGTGCGATCGATCTGGGTGACGCGCAGTTCAATCCGCAGTACACCCAGGGTCACTTCATGGACTTCCGTGTAGTCGGAACGAAGCACCCTCGGATCGCGTCTCGCGAAGTGTGCCACTACTATCCCTCCATCGTCCGGTTCTTCGACGTCGACGAACTCGGACATCTCGACGAAGTCTATCGATTCGATCATGCCGGCCACATCCACGACTTCCACGTCGTCGAGGGTGACGATCAGAATCCATCTGCGGTCTGGTACAGCGGCTCCATCATCAGCAGTAGCTCGCTCAGAACGATGGTCGGCGGTGTGTTCGGGGTCACGTACGCAGCGTTCTGCATCGAAGGAGAACCCGAAGGATCGTTTGCGTTCCCCTGCGCTTCGTCGTCTTTCGATTGGACGGCGGACAGGCACGTTCCGTGGATGGTGTCGATGGGGGGCGAGTCGGTGGACGAGTCGGGGAGCGAGTCGGTAGACGAGTCGTCGCCGTCCTCGTCGCCGTCGCCCGTGGCGAACCGTGATCTCGTCACTTCATTCGGGACGGCGAGCAGACTTGCTCAACCGACTCACCAAGCGACGCCGCTCTTCTACTTCACGGTGCGTGGATACCGCGCGCAGACAGACTACTTCGATTGGACGAACGGCTTCGGCCTCGAGATCATCAACGGGCCTCCGGAGTTCGAGGGCGTGCTTCTGACGAACTCGATCCGTCTCGATGTCACTCGCCCGGCGCCGGATTCCGTTGTCGTCTCGCCGAGTCTCACCGGCGGGGAGATCCGGATCATCGAGGATCGTGCGGCACGGCTTGGGGTCGATCCGAACGAGCTCGTGCGCACCTTCGTCGCGGACAGCATCCTCACGCTCGCCTACGAGCGACCGGGGGTTCACGTGACGGGGCCGTTCCGGAGCGTCGTGGGGAAGTGGGACCCGTGTGAGGATTGAGTTCCGCTTGCGTGTCCCAGCGCCGTGTCTTTCGTGGGAACGATCCGCTGTGTCACAGTCGGAGGTTCCCTAGGTACACGTCACGGCCCCATTCGTCCTCACTGACAGCCGGGAGGTATCCATGCCGTCTTCGCTACTCCCGCGCGTCGCCATGCGCGCTCCCTCGTCCACCAAGCTCACTTCACTCACGGCCGCACTTCTCCTCGCCCTATCCCTAACCAGCACTGTCGCTTCCGCGGACGACGCCAACTACGTCGGCGCGTGGCCGTATGGCAATGCCAACGCGATGGCGTTCGATGCTTCGCGGGACCTGGCCTTCGTCGGAGAGGGTGGGGGCGTCGTGGTCGTCGACATCTCGGATCTCGCCTCGCCGACCGTGCTATCGGACGGGATCCGTACGCGCGGACTGGTCGGCGATGTCGCATTCGACGCGGCTACGAACCTGCTCGCGATCGCCGACGGGGAAGCGGGTGTCGAGTTCTGGGACGTTTCGAACGCCGCTTCACCGGTCCGGCTGGGCTCCGTCGTGATCATGCGCGCCGGCGCGCGGGCCGATGCTTCCGACATCGCGCTCTGGTCCCACTTCGCGTATGTCGCGGCGGGGTTCGGCTACATGCACATCGTGGACTTCTCCGATCCCTCGAACCCGGTCGACATCGGCTTCGACGGACAGGGAGGCGACTCGAGCGGAGTCTTCATCAGCGGCAACACGCTCTACGTGGGTGGGGGCCAGAGCCTCACTCGCTACGCGATCCAGGCGAACGGACACGTCACGCTCACCGGGATCGACTTCTTCACGACCACGGGCACGCCGTACGTAGTTGGGAACGTCCTCTATGGAACGTGGAATGGCTACTTCCAGACCTTCGACCTCTCGACTCCGGACCTGCTCCCGCTCGGGTTCCTGGACCTCCCGAATCCGAGGGACGTCGTGGTGACCGGCAACATCGCCTACGTCGCAGACGTCACCGGCGGAGTTCGCGCCATCGACGTCACGAACCCCGCGAACCCCGTCCAGGTGGGGATCGATCCAACCTACGGCAGCGGGCGCGTCGCACTGCATGAAGGCCACCTTTTCGCCACCGGCTCGACGTTCTTCCGTGCACTCGACATCACGACTCCGAACGCACCGGTGGAGATCGGGTCCGTGCAAAGCCCGAGCTCTGCCTATGACCTCGATGTGGTTGCGAACCACGCCTATGTCGCGGACGCGAGTCGTGGCCTCTATGTGTTGGACGCCAGTGATCCGACAGCACTCAACGAGATCGGGCACGCCGATGCCCCGGGCTCGATGCTCGACCTTCGCGTCGTGGATGGATTCGCGTACGCCGCGACCCAGTTCGAAGGACTCACGATCTACGACGTACAGACTCCAACCGCCCCAACCCAGGTGGCGAACCTTCCAACCCCGTACTACGCGCGCGGTGTGTTCGTCGATGGCGACCATGCCTACGTCGCAGACCTGACCGGTGGGCTGCGGGTGATCGACGTCTCGAACCCATCGGCCCCATCCGAGGTCGGATCGGTTGCTCTCGCCGATGCCGCACATCTGGTCGTCCAGTCCGGGGTCGCCTACGTCACGAGAGGCTCGTCCGGACTCAGCGTCGTCGACGTTTCGGATCCGACTGCTCCGTCCGTCGTCACGACACTCACTCTCTCCGACTACGCGACCGGCATCGACATCCAGGGCGACCGCCTCTATGTCGCAGACTTCGACGGCGGCATGCGAATCCTGGACCTCTCCGATCCACTTCATCCGAGCACGCTCGGCATCTGGAACCAGACTGGACTTCTCGCCGGAGGCGTCACCGTGTCGGGCGACATCGCCTACGTCGCGGACGCGGGGGAAGGCGTCTACCAGATCGACGTATCCAATCCCGCGTCACCCGTCGAGATCGGATACTTCGACTCGCCAGGCAACGCGTTCGGATCCGCGCTCTCCGGCGCGAACGTATTCGTCGTGGACGGACTCACCGGCATCCAGGTGGGGCAGTTCGGCGATGTCGCATCTGTCGACCCGGACACGGAGCCAGGCTCGGGTTCTGCCGACGGCGCTGGCGGTCTGGGCACATCACGGACGACACGCGTCGCACTCTCGAACGGGGTCGTGCAGTTCGACGTACAGAGCGACGACGTCTCGTTGGACGTGTTCGACACGCTCGGCCGTCGTGTCTTCTCGGGACGCGAGGACTCTGCGTACCAGTTCGAGCCGCGCACATCGGGGACGTACTTCTGGAGAGCACGCGGTGGGACGGTGCTGGAGACCGGGAAGATCGTCGTCGTGCAGTAGACCCGAGCGATACGGCGGGATCGTCGTCCCGCCTACCCCGCGAGGAACCCGCGGATCGCGTCGTTCACCGGCTCCGGACGTTCCATCGGTGAGAGGTGCCCGGCGTCCGGGATCACGACCAGCTTCGCATTCGGAATCGCGTCGGCCATCGCCTTCGCACCCGACGGTGGCGTGAGCGCGTCGTGTTCCCCGACGACGATCAACGTCGGCACCGTGATGCCGGCGAGTTCGTCGCCGTAGTCGTCCCGGCTTCGCATCGCGAAGAGCGCCTGCTGCACTCCGATCGGATCGGCCCCGTGCATCATCGCGAGAACACGGCCGCGGAACGCGTCGTCCGTTCGGCGGGATGGAGCGATCAGGTCCTTCGACATCGCGTCGAACATCGCGTCCGCCTGTCCCGTGCGGACCTTCTCGATCGCGGCGAGACGTCCCTCCTTGCCTTCGGGGCTGTCGGCTCCGGCTCGTGTATCGCAGAGGATGAGCGCGGCGATCTTCTCGGGGAACTGTCGCCAGCACTCGAACGCGATGTAGCCACCCATCGAGAGTGCGGCGAGGACGACAGGTTCGTCGCCCCACGCGCGGATCTCGTCACGGACGGCGCTCGCGTAGTGGGTCAGGGTCACCGTCTCGGCCTGGACCTCGAACGGTGGGCGTCCGCCGAAGCCGGGGAGGTTTATCGTGCGGGTGGAGATTGCGCGAGGTCGACCGGACGCCCGCTCTGGATTCGATGCCATAGATGCCGTGCTGTTGGGACCAGGGGAGTCCGCGACATCCGGGGTCGCGAGTGCTGACTGGCCGTCCCAGAGGTGTTGGTCGAGGGGATAGCCGTGTACGAACAGGATGCGGTGTGAGGACATGCGTCGACCTCCTGGCTCGATCTATCCCGAAACCGTCCCGGGTATCATGGCGAGAGAAGCGACGTCGGCGCAACCAACAAGCAACTCGAAGTCTACCGCGCATCGAGCAGGACCGTGAAGCTCGTCACTCGTACCCTATGCCAAGGTCCTGTGCTTCGCTCGCGAGTTCATCGAGTGCTCGGCGCGCCGCGGAACGCTGTTCGTTCCGGTAGGCCATGACGTCTTGGAACCGAACCCGCCGATCCGTTCCCACTCGGTGAAGCGGGAGGACGCCATCCTCCAGCAGCTTCACGAAGAACGGGTGGGACACGTTCAGTATGTCTGCAGCCTGCTGCGTCGTGAGCTCCGCATGGTACGGCATGACCGTGACCGCGTTCCCCTTCGCCGTCTCCTCGAGAATGCGGAGCAGGAGTGCCACCGCTACCTCTGGTAGTTCGACTTCGGGCTCAGGGGCACCCTCGACCATGACACGGAGGCTCTTCCGCGCGGCCATGGATTCGAGGATCCGGTACCACTCCTTCGCCTTGTTGGCTTCCTCTTCGGTAGGAAGGACTGGATCCCGCGTGGCGTCTTGGGTTGCTGTCATCCGTCTACTCCTGACCCTACGTCCAGAGGGAGCATACGCAATGATCGCCACAGACGAAACGGGGCTCGAGGCGTGGAAGGGGCCGATCCATAAGCTGCCCAGAGATCCGCGTGTCCCGCCGATTGGAGGTAGCATGGGCAAGGTACCAGAGATCGTTCCCGTCACGGACCTACGCCAGGATGCCGCCGCGGTCATTCGCCGGCTTCAGGGTTCCAGAGAGCCAATGGTGATCACGCAGCGCGGAAGGGCCGCGGCCGTCCTTTTGAGCATGGAGTCGTACGAGAAAACCCGAAATGAGCTGGAGCTGCTCCGCCTTCTCGCCCGCGGCGAGCGAGACATCGCGAAAGGCGCAGGACGTACCTTGGAGAGCGTCTTGCGGGACACAGACCGCATTCTCCGCGAAGACTAGCGCGTCCGGTCGTTCAGCGGGGACCCCGATGAACCTTCTACGCGCTCGCGCGCAGCCCCTCACCCATGCAGCTTGCTGCTCCTAACGGAACCGCGCCCGGATCGCCCCCCAGCTTTGATCGATGGCCGGGGGACCTTTTGGTTGTGTGGTTTGGCCAGCGGACAAGAGCGGGAATAGCGTATCGAGTGGGGTATACTGGGCAAGGCTTGGAGGTCGCGTAGCCCATCGTGCCGCCAAGAACTCATCGTTCTGAGATAGGAGTTGTCCGTGAAGTATATCGCGTGGGCGCTTCTTGTCGTTGGTCTGTCTGGGCCGGCAACTGCTTCGACTTTACGGGTGCCGAGCGAGTACTCGACCATACAGGAAGCGGTGGATGCAGCGGCGTCGGGCGACGAGATCCTT
This sequence comes from Candidatus Eiseniibacteriota bacterium, assembly GCA_020633975.1. GTDB lineage: Bacteria > Eisenbacteria > RBG-16-71-46 > CAIMUX01 > CAIMUX01 > JACKCR01. The sequence goes on from JACKCR010000009.1 coordinate 40,654, forward strand.
CTTGCGTCCGGTGAGTACTCCGGTCCAGGAAACACGCGGATAGAGATCATTGGGATCGATCTTGTCCTTCGGTCTGAATCTGGACCGCGGGCAACCCGCATAGCGGCGCCCCCTTCAGATTCGGAGACCTGGGCCTTTCGCGTTGTTCTCGGAACTGGGAACGCAGTGACCATCTCCGGCATCGGGTTTGAGTTCTTGGCCGGCAGGTTTGGCGCAGCGATCAGCGCTTCTGGTCAGGGCGTCATCCGGGTTCAGAACTGCGACTTCATGGACTGCGAGTCTCCGGCCACGAACGGGTCGGAATCCGGCGGTGCCGTTCTCGTCGATGGAGAGGTGGACGCAGCCTTCCTTGGCTGTCGCTTCTTGCGCAACATCGCGACCCGCGGCGGAGGTCTGAGCATCCAAACCTCAGCCCCGGTCACGATAGATGAGTGTACGTTCCGAGCGAACTCAGGCGGTGGACTCTGGCTGGGTCGGTCCTCCTCTGTTTCGGTCCTCGGATCCCAGTTCAACAACCACGGTGGCAAAGGCGCGTTGGTCACCGAACCCGGAAACGACGTGAGCATCGAACGCAGCCTGTTTGTCTCGAATTCGGGGATCTCGTTGCAATCGGCTTCGGTTCGCAACTGCACGTTCACGCGGAACCACATGTCGTTGATCGACGGTCCCGGTGGAGTGCTCCAGATCCTGTCGGGTCCCGTCACGCTCGATCGGTGCATTGTCCGGGGGAACTGTGCGAACTCGGGCGTTGCAGACATCATGGCATACGGACCGCTGTTTGTCACATGCTGCGCGGTGGACAGCTCGGGCATCTCAGGTTGGGAGCACATCGTGTTCGACGGGCCGCAAGTGTGGGAGGATCCCATGTTCTGCGACCCGGAGGTCTGTGGCCTTGGAAACGACGGCAGAGCTTCCAGGTACGAACTCGACATTGCCTCTCCCTGCAGTGCCTTGCTCAGCCCGTGCGGCGACACAATTGGGGTGTATGAGGTGGGATGTGGGGACTCACTCGGCGCGTGCTGCGTCCAGGACATCTGCACGCTGCTACCTGCCAACGACTGCGAAGACGCCGGTGGTGGATTCCTTGGCGAAGGAACCGCCTGTGAGCCCAACCCCTGCTTCGCCGTGCCTGTCGTGAAGAAGAGCTGGGGAGAGGTGAAGAGACTGTTCCGTTAGGCCGGAGCGCCATTGGAGGCCAGAACCACCACCCCACAACTGGCAGACGGATAGTCCAACGACAGTCCATCATCGTAAGGCAGTTGGGCCGTCGGGGACTGGGCGAGTCCAGAGGTGGCGTATGCGGCCAGGAGCAGTGCCGTGATGCTGAGGGATCTGTTCTTCATCGGTCCGTCACCGCCTGTTCCGATTCGCTGCTCCGGTCGAGCCGCACGTCCGGATTCGCACGCGGACCGACAAAGCTCAGTTCAGTCGAACGACCCTACGTGCAGTGGTGCTGCCCGTGGAAGCGCCATCCACCCACACCCGAAGCCACAGGGTCCGCGGAGCCTCTGCCGACCGCCCCTCCCATTCATGGCCCAAGTGGTGTGTTCCGGCTGCCAGGACCCCGTTGAACACCGTGTCGACAAGACGGCCCTGGGAGTCGAACAGTGCGACTCGGACCTCCGCTTCCCTCTCGACTCCGACCTCGAACTCGAATCCTGATGCCGAAGGGTTCGGCCACGGGCCGGTCAGACGTAGCACAGAAGCGTCGCCAACGTCGTAGGGCGCGTTCGTCGTCGGACATCCCACACCGAGCGCTCCTATGAGCACCCCGCACTCGTTGTTCCCTGGTAGCGCCGGGGAATCTGCGTCCACCCGCAGCCCCACCGGGTCGGCGTCCAGGTCTCCACACGGGGGCGGGTCACAGAACAGAGGATCGCCTTCGACCGGATTCACGTAGGTGATCGTGCCCATCTGCTCGTTGACGTCGATCTGGCCACCCACGATGCAGCAGTCGAGGGTGAGGGAGCCAGACCCTACTAGGATGTTCTTTTGGCAGTTCGCGTCGACGATGCAGCGTTCAAGGACGACGTCGGCGCCGCCTAAGACGTAGAGCCCTCCGTAGTCCGCACCATCGGAGTGGGAGTCGTTGGCAGCGATGGTGGAACCCCGCATACGGAAAGCACCTCCAATGACCCCCACCCCAGCACCGCTACGGACAAGTCCGCCTGACTCGTTCCCAACGATGACACAGTCCTGGGCGGTGCAAGCGGCCCCGTCGACTAGAATCGCGAGACCGTAGGGTCCGTCGAACAGCTGGGACACGGCCCGCATGGTGAAGCCCTCGATCCTCGTATCGAGAGTCTCGCCCGAGCGCAGCCAGAACAGAATCCCGTTCTCGTTCGGCTCCAGAATGGTCACCTCGGGACCTGCGACCGACCTCAGCGTGACCCTACGGCCACCGAAGTCGAAAGACGGGTACGGAGCAACGTGGAGGCCCGGTTCGACGAGCACGACATCCCCGTCGTCGGAGGCATCTAGCGCCTCCTGAATCGTGAGGAAGTCGCCAGGAACCCCCAGCACCGCCGCGGGCGCATCTCTCAATGCCAGGACGCTGACGCCGATGAGGAACAATGCAATCACGGTTCGCATGGTGCCTCCCTATCGCACGACCAGAATACGGACGACGGCTTGGTAACGGCCCGATCTGACTCGCGCAAAGTAGACGCCGGAGGCGACGTACCTGCCTACGTGTGTATGCTATCAACTCGAGCTAGGCTCGGACAACGACCACCATACTCCGCGCGGGGTCCGGCGGTGCCTGTCCGAATCCGTCGCGTCCGGCACTGGCGCCTCGGCGACCGCCACACCGAGCGCCAGGGGCATCTACAGTGCGAGGGCCACTACCGTGATCGAGCCCTTCGTTCCACGAGTTCTTCGCTTCGTCGCATCCTCTCCTCGCACTCGGATCTTCCTCCCGAGCCGCCTCCGCGATACCTACGCTGAAACGCGTTCCCCCCGGAACCACCCCTGCGTCCGTAGACAGATCCGGACGAGCATGAGCATCACCGGCACCTCGATCAGCACTCCCACCACGGTCGCGAGCGCCGCGCCGGACGAGAGCCCGAACAGCATCACCGCGGTCGCGATCGCGACCTCGAAGTGGTTCGACGCTCCGATCATCGCGGTGGGAGCAGCGTCGCGATAGGAGAGGCCGAACCACCGGGCGAGTCCGTAGGTGAGCGCGAAGATCAACACCGTCTGTACGAAGAGCGGAACCGCGATCCAGAGGATCGTGAGCGGATTCGCAAGAATCACCTCGCCCTTGAACGAGAAGAGCAGGACGAGGGTGAGGAGCAAGGCGACGATCGTCACCGGGGTGAGGACGTGGAGGAATCGCTCACGGAACCAGGGTTCGCCTTTCGTCGACACGATGAGTCGACGCGACACGTACCCAGCCACGAGGGGGAGCGCGACGTAGACGGCGATCGAGAGGACGAGGGCCTGCCAGGGGACGGGAAGTCGCCCGACGCCGAGGAGGAATCCGCCGAGCACGCCGTAGAGTACGAGCATGGTGAGCGAGTTGATCGCGACCATCACGAGCGTGTGTCCGTCGTTGCCACGGGCGAGGTATCCCCACACGAGCACCATCGCCGTGCAGGGAGCGATACCGAGGAGGATGCAGCCCGCGAGGTAGCTCCGCCAGAGCGGCACCTGGAGCATCGGGATGCCGTCCGACAGGACGACCGTGCCCGCTCCGTACGTCGCGCCAACGGGGAGGTTTAACCCGAGCGGCATCTTCACCAGGTCCACCGCATCCGCTCCGATGAATCCGCGGAAGAGCACGCCGAGGAAGAGAACGCTGATCGCATACATCGTGAACGGCTTGACCGCCCAGTTGACGAAGAGGGTCAGTCCGACCGGCTTCACCGTCTTCCCGGCCTGGATCACTTCGCCGAAGTCGATCTTCACCATGATCGGATACATCATGAGGAAGAGACAGACCGCGATCGGGATGGAGACGACCGGCGCACCGTCCACGACGACGGACATTCCGTCCAGGCTTCGCGCGAATCCCGGAGCGACCTTTCCGAGGAGGATCCCTCCGCCGATGCAGAGAAGCACCCACACCGTGAGGTACCGCTCGAAGAACCCGAGCCCTTTCGGTTCCTTGGTCACACAGGCTTCGGTTGCCATCCGGTTCCTTTCATCCCATTGCCGGGCCGCTGTGCTGGACGTCTTCTCCACTCGGCACTCGAGCACCCGCCGAACTGCCGAGTTGGATCGGGATCGTCGAGAAGGTTGGCGGATACGTCGGGGGAATTCCAGTTCGGAGTCTCAGGAGGGGTTCGGACCGTGGGGACTTGACGACGCCCGCCCGCGGGGAAGGAAGCACGGGCGGGCGCATGATCGGGCTACGCGTCCGCCGTACCGCTACTCGTAGCTTCGGATCCACACATCCTTTATGTCGTTCCTGGTGACGGTGTATGCGATCCAGTTTCCATCGGGAGACCATGCTGGTGCGAAGGCGAACTCGTTCGACGTGGTGACCTGAACTGGCGCACCGCCGGTCGCGGGTATGGTCCAAAGTTGACCGACCGTGTCGTACGCTGAGTAGACGATGTGCATCCCGTCAGGTGACCAACAGGGGTTGCTGTTGTCTCCGGAGGTCGTCAGCTGTACCGACTCTGTTCCATCTGCGTTCATCGTCCAGATGTGGTACCCGTTGGAGTCAAAGCCAACGTATGCGATCTTGCTGCCGTCTGGAGACCATGCCGGTGAGGATGCCTCGCTTCCACTTCCTCCTGCAAGCCAAGTGGACGATCCTGTTGCGGGATCAACAAGGAAGATCTGCCGGGAACCAGCGAGCTTGTCAGTGTACGCAATCCGTTCGCCATCGGGTGACCAAGCGACTTCGTGGAATGGGGCTCCGATGAGTTGGACGAGTTCCATCGGTTCTGTATTGGAAGTTAGCTCCTTGATCCAAACGCCATACGGATCGTCGGTACTTGCTCGATAATAGAATGCAACCCGCTCGCCGTCCGGGGCGAATGCAGGACCAGCGGACCTCCCAGGAAGGTCCGTCACCTGCTCCACCTCGCTTCCGTCTGCCGAAAGGAGATACACTTGTTCGTGGCCCATTTCAGCCCAGTCTGCGACGAGAACGAGATGGCTGCCATCGGGCGACCACTTCGGCCAGCCCGCGCCGAATGGACGCGCGCTGTTCGTAAGTCTGAATACCGTGGGCTCGGCCGGTGTCATGGCACTTGCTACGTTTGACAGCGGCGAGGCGTTTGAGAGCTCATCTGCAGAGGTCAGGGCGAAGTAGTAAGTCGCCCCCGCATCCAGTTCGCCTACCACGAGTGATTGCTCCATCCCCGGTTCTCCGGGAGTTGGGGCGTCAACCACTGCGGTTGCGCTTGGCCACGTGTCGATCGTGATTGGTTCGGTACTCAGCCGGATATCGTAGGAAACCACGTCACTAACCTGCCCCGCGTCCTGAGGGGCTGTCCAGGTGAGCACGATGCTGTGTTCGGCGCGGCCCGCCACGGCCAGGTCATCGACCGGCTCAGGCCCGGTAGCATCAAGGGTGGTCGAGACGACATTGGAGACCGCAGACCAGTCGCCGACCTCATTCGATGATCGGAGGGCGAAGAACCACTTCTGCTCCGGGAGATCGTGTGCAGTCACTGTCTCGCGGGTACCAGGAGCACCTGGACTTGGTACAGGAACCACCTGAGTGGCTTCGTCCCATGTGGACTCCTCAGGAGGGTCGGCCGATCGACGAACATCATAGAGGACCGCAGCGCCGCCGTTGTCGTGAAGGCCAGGCGCGGTCCATGTGAGCGACACGGACGACTCCCCAGATACTTGGCTGGCACGCAGGTCCGCAACTCGGGCGGGTGGGTCAGGGGCCGGTGTCGTCGTGCTGGGCGAAGAACATCCAGCAAACGCGATCGTGCCAACGAACAATGCAATCCAAGGGGTTCGCATCCGGCCTCCATCCCTCCGTAAACGGTCAGTCCCTTTCCGTTGCCACCGACACCTTCACCCCTTTACGGCCCTTGCCCCTCGTCCGGGGAGTAGATCGTATAGAAGTTCTTGTTGTGTGCGACGATACCGTCGGCGATGTACGTACTCGAGGAGACGTTCATATTGTAAACCGTAACCTTCTGGAAGACCTCCTCGATCGAGCGAATTGGGACCGCATTGCCATCCGAGTCCGTCAAGGTGTCGCCAGCCTGCAGGCTCGCGACGTCCACCCAATCACCCTTGCTGAGTACGGGCTGGGTTCCTGTGGCATATATCTTGCGGTTGATCACGAAGTATGAGTCCACCTCTCGAGGGGCGACGACCACTTCAACTCTCGAGGGTACCGCGGCGGACGTCGAGGCATCATACCCCTCGAGCACGTCACCGACGGCAATGTCCTCGATCGCCTTGGTCGACCCGTCGGCCATCTGAATCTGAGTGCCCGCGAGGAAGCAGCTGTGACCTCCACCGAGGCTGCAATCGCAGGCCATGGTCTCCGACGGGGCACAATCGCTCCAAGCGCAGTAGAAGGTCGCGATTCCACTCCCACAGAGGGTGACCCACACAACGTGCCCACCGTGGCAATCGCCGTCACTGAAACACTCGATTTCAGAGCAGTTGGGCACAGCCATGCTCGCTCCAGCGAGTGCAAATAGAAAGAGCAAGGCCCAAACTCCTGGTAGTGTCCTCTGCATGGACACACCTCCCTTCGGAATGCGTACAAGAGGTACAATGCCGCGAGGGTCACGGCAAGGCTACGATACACACGGTGACTCCCTTTGTGTTGTACATGTTCTTGTGTCCAACCATGTTGACTTCCAGAGTGTGGATGGTGGCTCGAGTAGCCAACCACCGCTGAGCGAGGGGCGGGGTGGCGACCTCGCCCGCTCGTCCTGCCCCATCATCCAATGGAGGGAAGTGGTGAGTCACGACAGTCCTGTTCGGGGTAACCAATCGCTGCTCGCCCGGAGCGTCTTCTGGGTACTGAGCTTCGGGGTCATGGCGACGATGGGCTGCAGCGACGACAAGTCGGTCGACGCGGGTGACGTGACCCCACCGGATCGCGTGGCCGATCTCGTCGCCACGGTGATCGAGCCGGACTCCGCCGCATTGTCGTGGTCCGCACCCGGTGACAACGGCCTGGATGGGCGGGCATCTTACTTCGAGCTTCGCAGATCGGGCTCGCCGATCGATGACTCGACCTGGGAAGCCGCGACTCTCGTCCGGACCGGCCTGCCTAAGGCTCCCGGTCAGCGAGACACGGTGGTCATCGGAGGCCTCAACGTGGGGGAATCGTTCTTTCGACTCCGTGTCGCGGATGAGGTCCCGAACTGGTCGCCACTCTCGAATCAAGTCTCCGCCCTCATCGAAGAGCCACCCGTGCCGTTGCCTGTAGCGGACCTACGGATCGCCACGGTCACCGAGTCCATCGTGGAGCTGGCTTGGACTGCGCCGGAGATCATTGGACAGCACGGAACCTATGACCTTCGGTACTCGTCGGCTCCTCTCACTGAGGAAACCTGGACCGCGGCGGAGCCTGTTGACGGTCTGCCGACCCCGGCGACTCCTGGTTCGGAGGAGCGTTTCGTCATCAACGACTTGGATTCCGGAAGCGACTACTACTTCGGAATGAAAGTCGCAAGCGGATCCGAAGGGTCGTCCGACCTCTCGAACACGGTGGGTGTGACGCTCCTCGAGGTCAGGCGCCTCACGACGAGTACACACCGGATCGGCGCAAACAACCCGGAGTGGTCTCCAGATGGAACGCGAATCGTGATGGAGGCCGACTTCCACACCTCGGAGGGAGGATTCCCAACCATATTCACGGTTCCGTCTGGTGGAGGAGAGCCGGTCCGGTTCACGTCGGTACCGTTCGCATTGTCTCCATCGTGGTCTTCCCTGAGCGATGAAATTGCGTTCACATCCGAAGCCGACGGAGGTCCGATTGGCAGGATCCGAGAGCTCTCCGTGGTCGATGCCTATCCAGCGGCCACGCCGCGGGTCGTAGTGAACCATGACCCGTACCACATTGGGGATGTCGTGTGGTCCCCGGACGGACGCGAGATCGCATACGAAGTACTGATCGATCGCTTCCCCCGCAGCGCGGAGCTCTGGGTACTCGATGTGGCTACTGCGGAACGGCGGCGAGTCGTGGAGGCGACGCGGAACCCGATATTCGCGAGTTGGTCGCCTGAGAGTGATCGCCTGATCTACTCGGCATCCGACGGGTCGGCACAGGACCTCTGGACTCTGGACCTGGGCTCTGGCGTGGAAGAGCGCGTCACGGACACTCCATCGATCAACGAAGTGTTCCCAGCTTGGTCTCCGGATGGCCGACGGATCGCGTTTGCGTCCGATGAAGCCGGGACCATCGACATCTGGATCATGGATGCCACCGGGGCCAACCGGATCCGGGTCACCACAGCGCCTGACATCGAGAACTATCCAAACTGGTCCCCGGACGGAAACGAACTCGTCTATGTGATCCGCGAGAATGGGATCCGGGATCTCTGGGTGACCACGATACCTCAGATCTCCGTTGGCTCGAGCCGATAGGCAGGGTGTTGCCGCGGGTTCCGGGTGCTCTGCTCTAGCTCTGGCCCTTTCCCAGAACCCGCTCCGGCAACGTCTCGACGAATCTCCGAATCTCGTCCCGCACCCGCCGATAGGGTTCGAGAATCTCTTCCTCGTTCGTCGCTCCCCGAGCGAGCGTCGGAGGATCGTCGAACCCGTGATGGATCACCTTTGCGCGCCCCGGGAACAGCGGGCAGGATTCGTGAGCATGGGCACAGACCGTCACCACCAGATCGAACGGGACGTCCGCGAGTTCGTCGACGTGCTTCGACCTCTGCCCGGAGATGTCGACACCGGCTTCCTGCATGACACGGACGGCGTATGGATTCAGTCCGTGCGTCTCGATCCCGGCGGAGTAGGCATCGATCGCGCCGCCCTCGTGGGCACCCCAGAGATGCCGTGCCCACCCCTCTGCCATCTGGCTGCGACAGGAGTTGCCGGTGCAGAGGAAGAGCACCTTCACCATGGTCCGCGTGTCGCCGTCACTCGTGGCCGCTGGCATCCCACTCTCCCCAACGCCGAACGATCCGGCCGTCTTCGATCTGCACGATCTCGATCCAGCGGCGCGTGATCGATTCGAGTTCTGCTCGTGTCATCGATCGAGTCATCGATCCCGCCGTGAGGAAAAGACCCACGAGTCGAGGAGTGGGATGGCTCCGGTCGACACCGCATCGACGACCCGAACGTCGTCACCCTCGCGCCCGAGGTACCGAAGGAACCGCGGCGCGTGGAGAGCGGCTGCCGAGTACGGATAGCGACCGGTCCAGCTCTTCTCGGGATCGCAGAGGCCGACGAGGTCTCCGAGCACCGCGCTCGCGACCGGCATATCGCCCGCTCCGCGCCCGAGGAAGACGAGTTCTCCGCTGCGGTCTCCTTCGATGACGAGGACGTGGCCGTCGGCTGCGGTACCGCCAAGGTGTCCGTCCTTGGGAACGGCGACGGGCAGGACGCCCGCACACCATGCACGGCGTCGGTCCGCCTCTGCACCTGTGCCCACACCATCGGTAGCGTCATCCGCATAGAGCGCGACGAGACGGATCCGGTAGCCGAACTCCGGTGCGCGCCGCACGAGTTCCGGATCGACGCCGTCGACGCCTCTCACCTCGAGGAGTCCGGGCTGGATCCGCTCGTGGCGCGCACTCGCGACCAAGATGGCGAGCTTCTGCGCGGCGTCCCAACCGGTCACGTCGAGTGTGGGATCGGGCTCCGTCCATCCGCGTGCGGTCACCGCGTCCACGGCTTCCTCGTAGCTCTTCCCCGCCTCGATCTCGGTGAGGATCCCGTTGCTCGCGATGGAGAGACACGCCTGCATGCCGAGCACGCGCTCGCGTCCGAGCGGACGCTCCACCGAGTAGAGCAGTGGCCATCCGGCCGCGATCGCGTTGTGGTAGGCGAGCCGCGCTCCGCGTTCCAGCGCCATCCGCTCGAGCTCGGAACCGTGGGCATAGACGAGCGCCTTGTTCGGAGTGACGGCCGAGACTCCACGTCCCAGCGCGCTTGCGACGACGTCTCTCGATCCCGGCCCTCTCGTGAGGTCGACGAGCACGTCGATGTCACTCGACGACGCGAGCGTCTCGGCCGGGACGCGCTCGAGCCCTTCGAACTCCGTCGGAAGCTCCTTTGTCTCGTCCTTCTCCGCGAACGCGGTCGCTTCGACACGAAGGCCCGACTCCCGTGCGAGCCGCTCGCGATCCGTCTCGAGGAGGCGGAGGAGACGGGTCGCCACCTGTCCGGCACCGAGGATGCCGATCCGCACCGTGCGCAGATCGGGCAGCGCGGCGGGAAGGAACTGCGTCGTGCGGGCCCGTTCCGTTCCGAGGATCTCGGTGAGCTGCTCTGTTTCGAGAAGGAACGCGTCGTGCCCGTGAGGCGAGCGGATCTCTGCGTAGCGCGCGCTCTTCCCGAGGTGGCCGAGCATGTCGACGCCGAGGCGCACTTCGGCCGGGGTGTAGAGCTGGTCGCTGCTGATTCCGACGGCGAGGACGTCGCACGACACTTCGTCCATCGCGGTGAGGAGTCCGCCGCGTCCTTCGCCGACGTCATGGAGATCCATGGCGCGACTGAAGAGGATGTAGGTGTAGGGATCGAACCGTTTGACGATCCGCTTCCCATGGTGACGGAGCCAGGACTCGACGTTGTACATCCCGCGCTTGCCGAGCGTACTCCCCGGCTTCTGGAACCACTCGCGACCGAACTTCTCTTCCATCCCGACCGGTGACCGGTAGCTCAGCATCCCGACACCGCGCGCGATCATCTGTCCCGCAGTCGCAGCGAGCGCGTCCCCGGAGAGGTCGAGTTCGATGCCGCGTCGCTGGAGCCAGTTGAGCCCGATCTGGTACGCGGTCGTCCGGAGCGGAGCGGCGATGGCGACGGACTGCTCGAGGAAGTCGCCTCCTTCGACGGCCCACTCCCACGCCACCATCGCACCCATGGACGGCCCGATCACCCGGTGCAGTCGACGGATGCCGAGTTGCCCGACGAAGAGCCGCTGCACCCGCATCATGTCGCGCGTGGTGAGGAGCGGGAAGTCATCGAGGTACGGTGCGGCGCCCTCGGCGGCGCGCACGGCGTCAGCGGCCGTGGCGGCGTCAGCGACACCCACACTGTCCGAGCTGTCCGCAACGTCCCTCGGAAACCGCGGCCCCGTCGTCCCGTAACATCCACCGATCAGGTTGGGGCAGACGACGAAGTACCGATCGGTGTCGATGACGCGGCCGGGACCGACGAGTGCGTCCCACCAGCCGTCCGGCTGCTCCCAGTGGATTCCCGCGGCGTGGGGATCGCTCGCGAGCGGGTGGACCAGGAGAATCGCGTTGTCTCCGTCCGGAGACAGCTTCCCCCAACTCTCGTACGCGACCTGGATCCGCGTGAAGTGGCCGCCGTGCACGGTCTCGAACCCGTTCGGCAATGCGAGATCGAGGGTCTCCGCGAGCTGGACGGAGGGGGAGGGCCACCAGAGCTCCCTGTATTCGTTGCGATCGGTCATGGAGGGATTCTTCGGGGCGGAAGGGACTCGGTCAAGTCGAGACGCGCGGTTCGGGCTCGGTGCGGCCCAGAAGGGCTGGTCACGTCGTGTCCAAGTCGAGACGCGCGGCCCGGACTCGGTTGGCCCAAGACCAAGGGTCCGCCTTCGATCAAGCCTGTTTCGTACGTTCCCGCTCGGCTACGTTCCCGCCATGACGTCCGACGAGATCCACCGACACCTCGAGTCGCTCGAACAGCTCTGGGGAACGCCCGGCCTGGCCGAGGAGGTCAAGGTGCGTCCGTCGACGCGGATGTACCGGTCCCTTGGGAACTACAGCCCGAAGCGGGACGAGATCCGGATCGCGGCGCACCTCCTCGAAACGGGCGGACGCGAGTTCTTCCTCGAAGTGCTGGGGCACGAGGCAGCGCACGCGGCGATTCGGCGGCTCTACGGCAACCGGGTTCAACCGCACGGGCGGGAGTGGAAGGCGCTCATGAGGAAGGCGGGGCTTCCGCCGCGCGCGACTTTGGACGTGCCGGAAGGCGTCGCGCGGTTCGTTGCAGAGAAGCGCGCCCAGCGTCGACGCCGTCCGCGTACCCTTTGGGGCACGATCCGCGCGTACTACGGACGGGGCTGGACGTAGAAGCCGATCGAATCCACTGAGGTCGAGCCGAAGAGGCCGATTCCACCTTCCACGTGGAAGATCGGACGTTCGAAGTCGTCGCCCGCCTGGCCGCCGAACCCGACCCCGCCATCCCCGAATCCCGGAGCGGAGCGCGCCAGGTCGTACCAGTTCTGGTCCATGGCGTAGATCTTGATGGAGTAGCGGCCCTCGAAGAAGATCGCGAACCAGGGGAGCCGAAGCGTTCCGTCTTCGCTTTCGATCGGCGGGGACGACGTTTCGCGGTCGAGGCTGTCGAAGTCTTCCTCGTCGAAGAAGTCCGGATCGATGACATAGTCCGAGCCGAGGTCCAGGCTGAAGATGCCGACCTCGAAGGCGGGAACGTCGGGACGTTGGAACTGCGCTTCGAGGAGTCCGGTGGAGTAGACGATCTCGTTCGCAAGGTAGATCTCGTCCGGATGGTTCACGTCGTCGTACGACGCGAACCGCCGGATGACCTCCTCACCAGCATCGTCGAGGATCACCCAGTCATCGACGTCGAGAAGAGGGGGAGTGATGGTCGTCGCACTGAGCACCTCCGCGGCCTCTGTCTTGACGACGAGTTCGTAGCGCGTCTCCGGATCCACGCGATAGCGGGAGTCGGACGCGATCGGGACCCAGAACCCGGAGTTGCTCTGGCTATCGTAGGTGTACTTCACGATCACGCTGCTATCGTCGTTCCGGATCCGCATGTCTGCGATGTCTCTCTGCACGAGGACGTCGGCGACGTTGAACGGATCTCCCGGTGCGCCGGTGCGACTGATCCGGATCGCGGGGAACTGCTTCGACACGGTGAGCACCGCATCGACCGTGAGTACGCCCACGTCTTCCGGGACCAGGAGTTCATTCGGGTCACGGTCTGTCGAGCAGCCGGCCAGGCCGAGCAAAGCGGTGGCGAGGAAGCCGAACGACAGATACGTCAGATGTCTCTGGGCGTTCATCAGAACTCCACCTCCATCCCGATGCTCGGGATCAGCGGCAACATCTTGAAGACCTGCGGTGACGTCGTGAGGTCTTCCGTATCGTACTGGACGAACCACTCGTTCCGGCGGCTGTAGGCGTTGAAGAGCTGGAACATCCACTTGGCGTCCGAGCCGAAGAACGAGAAGCCGCGCGACACGCTGAGGTCGACCCGGTGGTACGGGAGAAGGCGTGCCGAGTTCCGTTCTCCGGGAAGGATGAGTACTTCGTACTGACCGTCGGCTGGATTTCGAACGGTGTAGAGCGCGGACGCCGGGGTGAACGCCTGTCCCGTTCCGTAGACGAACGCCATTCCGTAGGTCCACTTCCCACGCTTCCAGCTCGCGATCGCGTTGATGTCGTGTCGTCGGTCGTACTTCGGCGGGAACTCCCGCCCGCCGTTCAGCTCGTCGAACGTCCGCCGGGTGTAGCCGAGCGTGTAGCCGATCCATCCGGTGACGTCTCCGGTCCGCTTCTCGGCGAACAGCTCGAGACCACTGGCCCAGCCCGTTCCGCCCGTGACGAAGATCGACTCAGCATCGAACTCGCTCGAGTCTCCGGTCGCGCGGTTGTCGAATGCGACGATGTCGGAGAGGTCCGTGTAGTACGTCTCGACGGCAACTTGGTAGTCATCGCTCGGTTCGTACTCCACTCCGAGCACACCTTGGATCGCGCGCGAGGGGTTCGCGGTGTCGTCGATCGGAAGGTAGAAGTCGCCCGCGGAGAATCCTTCGGTCGAGACGAGCTGAAGGTACTGATGGTAGACCCCGCCCGCGGCCTTGATGCGCCAGTTGTCGCCGACCTTCTGCCCGAGAGAGATGCGGGGTTCGAGCAAGTAGCGCGATCCGTCGCTGAAGTATCGACCGCGGAGACCCGTCTGCATCCGAAGGCCTTCGGAAATTCTCCAGTCGTCCTGGAGGAACGCCGAGACATCGTGCGGCTTCTTCCGATAGTCGACCTGCGCCTTCTCGTTGAACTCCTGGTAGAACTCGAACTCGTAGGTGGAGCCGAGCACTCCCGCGGTCAGCCGACGATCCGAACTCCACTCGTAGGTCACGTCACCCCGGAGGGAGATGTCGAGGATCCGGTTGGAGAATTGGATCGGGGTGGTGAAGATCTGCACCTCGTTCTTGCTCTCGTACTCGCTCACCGAGAGGCTCATCTCGGTGAGGAACGCGGTCGCGAAGATGTGGCTGTACGAGGTCGAGAGAACGGTGTTCCCCCAACGGAGCTTGAGGTAGCTGTCTTCGTCGAGATCGAAGCGAAGGTTGTCGCGTCCGGTGTAGGCCGTCGCCTTGACCTTGTCCCCACCTCGTCCGGACCACTTGTAGCCCGCGTTGAGGTCGTAGAAGTAGTAGGACGGGATGTCGTTGTCTTCGGTGCGGATTGCGCTGAGGAACGGTTCGAGGAACGTCCGGCGGACGCCCACGATCCAGTTGCCGCGGTCCCCCGCCCGGCCTTCGAGCGCTAGACGGCTCGTGATCGTGCTGATACCCGCAGTCCCAGTGACCTCGTCCGACTCGGGCTCTCGCATACTCACATCGACGACCGCGCCGAGCCTTCCGCCATACTCGGCCGGGTACGCTCCCTTGTAGAGCTTGACGCCGTCGACGAGGTCTCCGTTGAACGTGGAGAAGAACCCGAACGCGTGGGTCGGATTGTAGATCGGCACTTCGTCCACCAGGACGAGGGTCTGGTCCGGTCCGCCGCCGCGAATGTAGAGACCGGTGGAGATGTCGGATGCGGCCTGGACACCGGGGAGGAACTGGATGCCCTTGAGGGGGTCCGTCTCTCCGATCGAGGGAAGCGACTTGATCTGCTCCCGGCCGATCTCGACGACGCTCGGCTGGACTTCCTTCTCTTTCGCGAGTCGGTCCGCCGTGACGTCGACCCCTCCCACCTGGATCGCGTCCTCGATCATCCGAACGTCGAATCGAGTGACGGGGTCGACGACCCGTACCGTGTCTTCGCGGGCCACATAGCCGATGCGACTGGAGAGCAGACGATACGTTCCGACCCTCAGGCTCTCGAGACGGTAGACCCCATCCGGTTCGCTCGACGCACCCTTCCGCTGGTTGTCGTCCGCGATGAGGATGGCTACGACGTTCACGAAGTCGAGCGCGTCACCCGACTCTGAATCCGTCACCTGCCCCGTGAGCGTGGCCGCCCGAGCGATGGGTGCAAGACAGACGGATCCGACGAAGAGGAGGAGAAGCGCCGTCCACACGGAGGCATGAGACTTGGCGACCGTGGGATCGGCTCCCGCTTCGACTGACCACTTCGCCAACGCTGAGACTCCTCCGACCCCTTCGGCCTCGACTCGAGACGACTCGAACCCGCTCAGTGCTCCAGAGCCTCGATCTCGGATTCGACCATGCCCATGAGCTCGCCGAGCAGTTCCGGACCGAGATCGAAGCGGCACCCAGCGACCTCGAACAACCTCGGGGCCGTTGCACTTCCTCCGAGAGTCTGTGCTTCCAGGAGCATGGTGACTGCGGCACGCGGGTCTCGCTTGTAGTTCGCATAGACCTGGAGCGCGCCGAGCTGCGCGATCGCGTATTCGATGTAGTAGAAGGGAACGTGGAAGAGATGGAGCTGTCGTTGCCAGTTCGTCTGCAGCGTGCCCGCCGGCACGTCCGACCAGTCGAGAGGCGGCATGAACCGCTGGTAGAGCTCGACGAACTTCGCATTCCGCTCGTCGCGCGTGTGATTGGGGTGCGTGTAGAGCCAGTGCTGGAAGCCGTCGATGACTCCCACCCAGCAGAAGATCCAAACGGTGCTCTCCCACTGCTCGATTGCGGCGCGTCGCCTGTCTTCCGGATCCGAGTAGAACCGGGAGAGCCCCGGCAGCATCATGAGCTCCTGCGACATGCTCGATACTTCGCAGAACTCCATCGCCGCGTGGTCCATCCAGATCAGCTCTTGCTCGCGCGCCTGCACGGCGTGGATCGCGTGCCCCGCTTCGTGGACCATGGTCGACAGATCACGCTGGAGCCCGACGAAGTTCGCGAAGATGAAGGGACGACGATCCTCGCGGAACGTAGCCTGGTACGCACCCGGGGCCTTTCCGCGACGACTCTCGATGTCCATGCTGTGTGCGAATGCGTCGAAGCGCACGCCGAACCGTGGGTCGATCTCGTGGAACAGCTCGGAGGTCTTCGTGACGAGCGTAGAAATGGTGTCGAAGGGACGAAGCGGGTCGCGTCCTTCCGCATCGACGTTGAGATCGTAAGGAGCGAGAGTCGCGAGCCCGAGGGTGGCCCGTCGCTTCTCGTAGATCTTACGAAGGAGCGGGACGGCGGTCTGCTCGATTGCATCGTGGAAGCGAAGGCAATCCTCGGGCGTGTAGTCCCGCAGCTTGGAGCGGAACGCGACTTCCCGATAGTCCGGCAGCCCGAGGTTCTCCGCGATCTGCCCCCGCACCGTGAAGAGTCGGTCGAACTGGTCGTCGAGGAGGTCGACCAGATCGGTTCGGGCCTCGGTCACGGCCAGGAACGCGCGCTTCCGGAGATCCCGATCCGTCTCGACGTAGTACTTCGCCATCTCCGGGAGCGTGTGCTCCTTGCCGTCGAACTGGACGGTTGCCGCTCCCACCGTCTCGTCATACTCGTGGACGAGTTCCCGCACCCGCGTCTCCAGCGGGACGTTCTCTTCCCGGAACAGCTCGACCTGCACCGCGAAGTTGCGATCCAGCTGCGCCATCCCTTCCTTGCGGACGCGCTCCCGGAACGAGGACTCGTAGTACCTCTTGGCGAGTCGGAAGTCCCACTCGGAGACCTTCGGCGCGATGTTTCGCGCGTAGTCCAGGTAGCTCTCACTCACAGCCTTCGACTGGGTGTCGCAGCTCGCCGCTACCTGACGCTTCGCGCGCTCCTGGTCGACGATCCGACGGAGTTCGTTCCAGCGGCGGAGCCAGTCCTGCATCGCCTCCCAGGTGTCGATCGGGTCCTCGGCCAGCTGCCGGTAGTACGGCTCGATCGACTCGGCACTCACCGCCAGATCGGTGGGGAGGAAAGAACGGACGATCGGCGTGAGCTCTATCGTTGCAGTCATGAGGACTCCTGGACTTTCGTTTGGGGAGCCGGCCCGATGCGGCGCGAACCGGTGGTCGGTGTCTCCGCTTGGCGGAGTCGAGCGACCGAAGTCGTGAGTTTCCAGGACAACGGGAAGTCGGGTCAAGGGAAACGGGCGGGGCGTCAGTCTCCGAGCGCTCCCACGAGAACGACCGGGCCGGACGGGGCCGTCTTGTCCGGGGAACCGCCCTTGGGCTCGCGCGACACGGCGAAGGCGGCAACCGGTTCGTCACCGCTCACGGCGTCGATCCGTACGATCCCTCGACCGTTCGCGTCCGGCGTAATCACACCGAGGCTCTTGGGTGCGCCACCCGCAATGGCCCAGAGCTCGAAGTCCCGGTCGTCGTTCGGCTCTACGCTATCGACCACGATCGCGGCACGACGGCTGCTCGGATCGTAGATCGCCCACGCGGTCATCGCCGGGTCCGCATCCGGGGTTGGAGCCAGCTGGGCGAACTGCGCGTTCCCCGCGGTGACCAGGTCCGCCCACTGCTGCGACTCGTCTACCTGGCTCTCCAGTTGCACGATCCGGGCTTTGGACAGCACGACTTCGTTCCGGAGCAGGATCCGCTCCTTCCGGAGCTGGACGCCATCGACTGCGAGGAGCAGACAGGCCGCGGCGAGACCGACGAGGGCCGCTCGTCCCCACATCGGCATCCGGAAGATCGGGGTCGCATCTCCCCGGTCGCGGCGTCGGCGTACGTCGTGTTCGTCGCGTCCATCGCGATCGTGGCGTTCCTGGCGGTCGCCACTCTGGTGGTGCCCTGCGAGCCCACCTTGCTGACGCCGCTCTTCACTCGCGGACTGCGTGATCGCTACGAGGATGCGTCCACGCGCGGCGGAAGGCGCCGGCTCCCGATCGGAAAGCGCGGCGACGAGAGCCAAAGTGTCGTGGAGCTCGCGCACTTCCGCGTTGCACTCAGCGCAGCCTTCGGCGAGATGAGCCTCGACCTTCCGCGCTTCGGCGTCATCGAGATTGCCGAGCACGAAGTCGACGAGAGACTCGCGAAGGAGATCGTGTGGACCGTTCATGACGTCCTCTCCTTCACGACCCGATCACGCAGACGGAGAATTCCACTCCGCACCCACGTCTTCACGGTTCCCAACGGCTGTCCCATCTCCTCCGAGATCTTACTGTGTGAGAGTCCTCCCCAATAGGCCAGCTCGAGGGCTGTTCTCTGTTGTGGTTCGAGCGACGCGACCTCCGCCCGGAGTTTGTCCGCGAGGAGTCCCCACTCCGCGAGGGGCGGTGATGACCGCGTCGGCTCCTCCAAACCCACTTCCGCTTCCTTCTTCACTCGCGCGGAACGACGACGGACCCGATCGAGCGCCCTCGACCTGGCCAACATGGTGATCCAACCGGCGAACGACGCCTGCTCCGGCCGATACTCGCTTCGCTTGGCCCAGGCTTGGATCCACGTCTCCTGGAGGACATCCTCTGCCTCGGACCGATCTCCGAGGATCCGGAGCGCGAGGCTGAATACGTGATCCGCGTGCTCATCGTAGAGCTCGCCGAGAACGGTCTCGTCGCCCCCTTGGAAGCGAGGAATCCGCGGGTCCGCCACACTCAGGTTCACGGAGTGCGCCATGCGCCGGCTTGGGGGGCGGAGAGGATGTGAAAGGGAAGACGGATCAACTCTGGAGGAAGGTAAAGGAAGCCCAGGTGCTTTCCCAGTCCGAACTGGCCGTCTCACTCGGGACCATGTGGACGACGGAGACCAACCACTCGCCACTCATCGAGACATCGAACTCGACCGTGCCTTCGGCGGTCGTTCTCGCCGCCGCTCGTGGAGTTCCGGCATCGTCCTTGGAACCTAGGTCCGTGGGCGCGGATGTTGTCCTTGCGTGCGACGATCCGTCCGGTTGGCGCGGGGGATCTGTCTCTTCAGTTCGTGCGGGCCGATGCCACGTGCGCACGAGCGCGCCTTCGAGTGGTCGTCCTTCCCAGAGAATCTGGAACGAGACGTGGGCCGATGACTGTTCGGGATCGGTGAGAGGAACGATCTCGAGAGGAAGGCCGAGCGGCACGCACGGATCGACCCGCGGCGAGCTTGCGAACTCGAGCCCTTGCGCCGTACGGACCTTCCCCTCGGATCCGCCCCGTCTCCACGAGACATCAGTTTGTTGTGAAGCCGGGAGGTAGAGCTTCGCGCTGCGCCGAAACCGCTCCCGGACGACACCGACAGATTCCGTTTGCTCCCGTTGCCGCAGAACGTCGTCGAGGCCGTCTTCCGCGAGATAGGCGTTGAACGCGTCGCCTTCCATCTCGTGGTCGACGAACCGCGAGACGAACGAGACGATTCCCGCTGTTCCGGAGGGCAACTCAGCGAAGGTCCACTGCCCGTGGGAAGCGGCCTTGGATAGATCGACGAACGACGGCGATCGTTGCTCAGAGGATCCAACTTCGGCCGCTTCGTACTTCCGAAAGGACTCGGTGTAGGGCACGGAGTACCGAATTGGCTCGCCCTCCAGTCCTTCGCCCACGAATGCGCAGATCCTCGTCGTTCCTTCCGATCCACCCGACACCATCGGAGTGAGGTAGAACTCGTGCGCGGCCGCGAACTCGGGCCCGGCAAGGCTCGCGAGGAGCAGCAGCATCGTCACCTTGATCTGGTTCGTCGTCCTCACTCGCTCGTCCTTTCTCGCTCGTCCTTCTGCTCCATGACCGAGCGTTGGGCGCACGCTCGATGCGCCCAACGCCGCTAGATCGATCTACTGCCGGACCAAGACCAGCTTCGTCTCGACGGACTTCCCGCCGGCTTCCAGACGGGAGAAGTAGATACCGTTCGCCACCGTGACTCCGCGGCCGTCACGACCGTCCCAACTCACGACGTGGGAACCCATGGCCATCGGTCCGTTCACCAGGTCCCGGACGTGGCGACCGCTCACGTCGTAGAGCGAGAGACGGGCTTCACCCGCGGAAGGAAGCTCGAACGAGATCGATGCGTCACTTCCGAGCACGGGGGACGTCGGTTCCACCGAGAGAGATGCGCCTTCTTCCTCGACGCTGGAGCGAGCGGTCAGAGTCTTCCGTCCGACGGAACGGAGGAGTTCCGGACCGTGCGCCGGCTCGATCCGATGGTGTTCGTGCTCCCAACCTTGGTGCGGCGTCGCGAGGTATGGGAAGTCGTCCAGGAACGGAACGTCGTTCTGATCGACGCCATCCCCGAGCTGCGACGCGAGCGGATGCGGTTCGAAGTTCGGATCGCAGAATGCCGGGTAGAGCACTCCTGCGACGACGCGCTCCTCGATGTCGACCACGTCGTCGAAGAGGCGACGCCCGTTGGGGAATCCGTCCAAGTCGCCGGCGAGCACACCAAAGCGGCTGTTCGACTCGTCCGGCTGGATCGCGACGTTGACGCGGAGCATCTCACCGGGCACGACGTCCGGCGGCTGATTGAGTCCGGGCACGCCGGTGAGGAACGCAGCGATGATGTCGCAGCGAGGTGCGGGCGGTGCGGTGACACCGTAGAGCGCCTCGATGATCCCAGGAAGCTCCGGATCCTGTACGTAGTCCAGGAACTGGCCATCGTTCGCAGGAATCGAGGCGTTGAATCGATCCTTGTCTCCGAGCGGAATCACGACTTCGTTGACCAGCGGCATCCCGAGACGGGAAACCTGCTGGAATCCGGCGAACGGACTACCTGGAGGTGAGGACCGACGCGTCGTCGCCCACGTACCGATCACCGCTGCCGCGTCGGACGGATCGGTGGGCAGAGAACCGTCACGCGTCAACATTTCGATCGGCACTTCCAGCACGATCGCCTGGACGTTCGTGCCGGCGAGATCGTCTCGTCCCTGGCCCATGTTGCCCGGAACGGCCCGAAACCCGAGGAGATCGAAGACGGCGCCGAGATCGACGAAGAACGGATCGTCCCGCTGCCCGGCAAAGACTCGAATCCCGTTGTCGAGCTCGTAGAAGGAATCCATCGCGAGCGACTCGTAGTTCGGGGTCGTGCGAGGACCGATGTTCACCGGCGGGACGACCAAGTCTTCCGCCAGCGTCGTCGATTGCCCGAGCACGCCTTCGACGCGAAGGAGATCGTAGTACTGGCGATAGTTCCAATCGGGATCGTCGAGCGAGTCGATCGTGTTCGTAGCGTAGAGGAACGTCCCCGGATTCGACACTTCCGTACGGAACCGGAACACGAAGGTGAGTTCCTCTCTCGCGTCGCCGTCGTTGTCGACGTGGAAGACGTAGTCTGCAGTCGGATCGAAGTGGAACCAGTTCGGTCCGCCCGCTGGATCCTCGAACGGCCACCAGCATCCGACGAAGACGAGGTGGTCCGGACGATTCGGACTCACGAACACGTACGTGTCGGTGTTGTCGACCGAGGGGTCGTTGGAAATGCTCGGTGCCTCGCGGTGACTCGATGCCAACACATCGTGACACGTGACGGAACCGAGACCGATGGCTGTCACGGCCAGGATCGCCATCGCCTTCTCGCCGAGTGCGAGAGACTTGGACGATCCGCGGCCGAACAGAGTCGACTTGAAACTCATGCGCTGCCTCCAAACCGGATTCAGGTGTAGGGAGAGGGCGCACGGAGCCCCAGCAGGCTGATGAAGAACCCCTCGTCGGCCGCGCAGCGGACGAGGAGGGAGGAGTTCTTCAGCAGATCTGCACCTAAGACAAGCCTGGTAGGGTGCGGAAGCAGACCCGTAGGGGCTCTTCCGCAACCTGCCAGCAGGCCTTGGCCGAGGCTTGGATCAGGATTCCACTGGGACTCCGTGCGAGTGTTCGATCGGGTGCTCGCCCTCTCTACGCACGTCCGTCGGAATCGGATGTCGAAACCACAGAATAAAGTCGACGCCGACCTCGCTAGAGATCGGCGTCGACGGAAGTCTTTGCGGGTTCTGAGAGTCGCGCTAGTGGGTCGGCCCACCTGCGTGGTCGTCGTCATGGCCATGGTCACCGCCATGAGCGTCCACGGTCGGCGCCTTGAGGAGCGAGCCCATACGCGGGTGCTCACCCAACCAGCTCACCTTGCCGGTCTCGAGGTCATACACCGCTCCGACGATGCGGACCCGATGGTCCTTCGCACGCTCGCGAACCGAATCGCTGTGGGTCAGGAGATCCTCGATCGACTGCATCACGTTCGCACGCACGGCAAACGGAACGAGGTCGTCCGGGGAGAGACGCGGATGCAGCTTCTTTGCGTGTTCGACCGCGGGCTCGATGTTGTCGACGAGAGCAGGAATGGACCCGTGGACGTCCGCCTCCTTCACTACGGCAGTGACCGCGCCACACGACTCGTGACCGAGGACGACGAGCAGAGGAGTTCCGAGATGGTCCACGCCGTACTCGATCGAACCGATCTCGTCCGTGTCACAGACGTTTCCGGCCACGCGGATGATGAAGGTGTCCCCGATTCCCTGATCGAAGATGGCCTCGATCGGAACGCGAGAGTCCGAACATCCGATCACCGTGACGAACGGGTGCTGCCCCTTCGCCGTCTCGAACCGACGCTGGCGGTCGTAGTTCGGGTAGAGCATCTTGCCCGACACGAACCGCTCGTTACCTTCCTTCATCTTGTCATAGGCCTCGTCGGAGGTGACACCTGGGCCATCTCCCGAGGCGAACACGGAACTAGCGATCGCGGTCACGGCGAGGCTCGCGACGGCGAGAGACAGGAACTTCTTCAAGGCGTCCTCCGATCGAATGGGCGCGGGCCGCAGCTCGCGTGAGAAAGCGGGTCGGGGCAGGCCGAGTGGGTCGATGCCCCGGTTTCAGAGGAACGATCGACGGCCCGGGGCCACTTCTTGAGGGGGACCCGTCATCAGCAGGCGAGGATGACGTTCGCCGACACGGCAGGCCCTATCCGGGTGGGCCGATGTGACCAGGGCGTCCGGCCATCTGTCGACAGAACATGAGCCTGTATCGGCAGATCTCGGGATTCCTCGGACGCGGGTTGGCCATCCTGGCAATGGCTGCGGCGCTGTCGCTAGCGCATCCGGAACGAGCGATATCTGGCGACGCTGGCCCGTATATCACCTCACGGCAGCATGTTACCTCGCTTGGGGTTCGCTCGGCGATGGCGCGGGCCCGGACCGGACATGGGGCCGCCGAACTCTCGGCCGGGCAGAGTGATTCGCCTCCCTCTACGCCCCCTTCTATAAGGATGGGACGCCCGACCCCGGCGGGGCCCCGGTACCGGCATCTCGGATCCAGCGACGGGCCGTTCTGGCCGGCATCGCCTTGGCTCGACGAACTCGCGCTCGCCTCCGCGCCGAGTCTCGCGTTCACCTCCCGCCCTCGGGCGAAGAAGCGGAACGCTGTCGAGCGCGGACTGGCTCTCTACGCCGCGCTCCGGTCCTTCCGCATGCCCTCGATGAGGCTCTGTTTCGGGGTTCCGGGAGTCGGTCCGAGCGAAGTCTCGTGTCGTGTCCGCTTCCGCGAGAGCTCTCCGTCCGTACTCGTACGGTGGAAGGTCACGTTCTAGCGCTGATCTGTCAATCTGGGGGCGGAGATCCCTTCCGGCCCACCGCAGACCGGAGGACGGCGAGATCCTGCGATACGAGCTGTGAGAGTCCCGTGGTCCTCCGGAAGAGGTGATCGATCCGCTCGTTCGGGCGTCCGAACGGCAACCTGCCGATCCACCAGGGAAGCGCGTCGCCGAACTGCATGAACGCGAGATGCCGGTGAAGACGAAGAGCGACGTCGAACTCCCACCAGAGCCCGATCAGCCAGGTCAGCTGCAGTGGGAAGATGAGGAGCGACTCCGGCCCGGCCTTGGCGCTGACGAGGAGACACGCATCGTACGCCCCATGCATGAGGATCGGGACGACGAGTGCGAGCGAGTAGAACTCTCGGCGTCGGTCCGGAAGGAAGCGTCCCAACGAGAAGAGATAGCCCATCACGACCGCGTTCGCGGCGTGCGATGGAACCGCGGTGAATGCGCGAAAGACCGCCGCGGGCACTCCTCCCTGGAACACGTAGACGAGATTCTCCACCCCCGCGAACCCCATGGCTGCCGCCACGGCATAGACCGGCCCGTCCATCGGCTCGTCGAACTCGGCCGTGTGGACCACCGAGTACACGATGAGATAGCGCGTCAGCTCTTCGACGAAGGCGGCCAGGACGAACGCCTGGAACAGCTCCAATCCATAGGGGAATGCGAAGAGCCGGCCGAATCCCGCGAGGACGAAGTCGAGTGGGAGGACGGCAAGGATGCTGAGGGCGCCCGCGACCGCAACGGCTGCGATGGTGTTCTTCGGCTCCGGGAACCGGTCGCTCCGGTAGAAGTAGACGAGGACTGCGAGCGCCGGCAAGAGCCCGGCGCCAAACAGCACGAATCCCACGAGTCCTCCGATCGCACTCGAACCATCTTCGTCTCCGGGACATGGTATCCTCTGTTTCGCGGACCCAGAAGGAGTGCTTTCCCGCCGCACGGGCTCGTGGCGCGCGAGACGTATCGCCCACGGCTCGGAACCCTCCGCACGACGAGTGAAGCACCCAGAGGCGCATCCGCAGAGGAGCATCCATGGACTCTCGACCTGACCATTTCCTCCCGAAGGTTGCCGATCGACTGGCCCTCGCGAGGAGCTGGCTCCCTCGATACACCGGAATGCCGCTCGACAAGTTCGGTGACTACGTCCTGCTCACGAACTTCAGCAGCTATGTCACGGACTTCTGCTCGCGTTTCGGCTGCGACTTCTACGGAGAGGGACGCCCGATGCAGGCGGTGACGAACACGGATGGGGTCACCCTCATCAACTTCGGCATCGGCTCCCCAAACGCAGCTACGATCATGGATCTCCTCGTCGCACGTCACCCACGGGGCGTCCTCTTCCTCGGCAAGTGCGGCGGGCTCAAGGAGTCGACCGAACTCGGCCACTTCATCCTCCCGATCGCCGCGATCCGAGGTGAAGGAACGAGCGACGACTACTTCCCGCCGGAAGTCCCGGCGCTGCCGTCGTTCAAGCTCCACAAGTTCGTATCCGAGAAGATCGTCGGGCGGGGCTTGGAGTACAGGACCGGGGTCGTCTACACCACGAACCGCCGGGTCTGGGAGCACGACGACGCATTTCGTCGGAAGCTCCAGAAGGTGACCGCGATCGGCATCGACATGGAGACGGCAACGGTCTTCATCGTCGGCCATCACAACGAGATTGCACGCGGAGCACTCCTCCTCGTGTCCGACGTTCCGATCACACCCGAAGGCGTGAAGACCGAGGCCTCGGACAAAGAGGTCACGGCCAACTGGTCGCACGTCCACCTGGATATCGGCATCGAGGCAATGACCGAGATCGGGGAGCAGGGCGAACAGATCAAGCACTTCCAGTATTGAACCCGCGGCGAGGACACGCCGACGAGATGTCGCGCCGACGAGACGACACGTCAGCGAGAGGACACGTCAACGAGACGACACGACGACGACAGCCGACGAGAGGACACGTCAACGAGACGATGATCCAGGAGATCCGAGATGTTCCGGTACGACACGTTCCTTCGTAGAGCCCTCCTTGCCGCCCTTCTTCTCATCGCGGGCCGTTGCTACGCCGGTGAGTTCGACGAACTCACACCCGAGCAGCGGATCGCCGACTTCCGAACCGAAGCGGTCTACGAGAACGAAGCGGGTGTCGCGATCGGAGCGAGGTTCCGCCACGTGCCGAGTCGATTCGTGCTCGACATCCTCCGGATCCAGTCGCTGCCCCAGGCCTTCGTCTGGGTGAACACGTTCGCACCATCTGACCAAGGCGAGCCGCACACGTTGGAGCACCTTCTCCTCGGCAAGGGGACGGTCGGGCGCCGAGTCGCGTCGCTGGAAGAGATGTCACTGGGGAACAGCTCCGCCTTCACCCAGCAGCGACGCACTTGCTACCACTTCCACACGGCGGCCGGCTCAGGCGTCTTCTTCGACCTCTTCGAAGCGAAGCTCGACGCGATGCTCCACCCGAACTACTCGGACGAAGAGATCCGTCGTGAGGTCTGCAACATCGGAGTCGCGTCCCAACCGGATGGTGCGGTCCGTCTGGAGGAGAAAGGGACGGTCTACAACGAGATGGTGAGCTCGTTCGAGCGCCCCTGGGGGAACCTCTATCACGAGCTCGGACGGATGGTGTACGGCGCCGGCCATCCTCTGTCCTATAGCTCCGGCGGCACTCCCGAAGGGATCCGCGACCTCACGCCCGCCGAGATCCGTACGTTCCATGGAAGCACGCATCACCTCAACAACATGGGGGCCGTGGTCTCGATCGGAGACGAGGTGACTCTCGCCGATTGCCTGGACGAGCTCTCCTCAGTCCTGAGCCGTGTCGAACCGGACTCCCGCGCCGGTACCGACCCGGCCACGGCGCGCGATCGACTTCCGGCCGCGCAGCCGTCTCCCGATGGGTCGATCTTCCATGCACGCTTCCCTCACGAGAACCCGAACGAACCCGGGCTGCTCGTCATGGCGTGGCCTCCGTCGCGTGAACTCGAACTCGACGAGCTGAACCTGCTCGGGCTGTTCTTCCAGGTGCTCGCGAGCGGTCAGACCTCGAACCTCCACCGTCTCTTCATCGACTCACAAACGAGGGTGATGGACATCGGAGCCACCTCTGTCTTCTCTTGGGTAGACGACGACTTGGGACAGCCGATCTACCTCGGCTTCAGCAACGTCGATCCAGCGGTGGCGGCGCCACAGAAGTTGCAACAGATCCGGAAGACTGTCCTCGACGAGATCGAGCGGATTGCATCCGAACCCGTAGATTCGGAGGACTTGGCGGAGTTCAACGACCGCGCGCGGAGTCTTCTCCTCCAGAATCGGCGCAGCCTCCGAACGTTCCTCAACTCACCGCCGCGGTTCGGGTACCGCGGCACCGGCTCGGAATGGGTCGATCGTCTGCAGTCGCTCCATGAGAAGGGCGGCTTCCGGCGGGACCTCGGGCTTCGCGAAGAGTTCGCATACGCGGACTCGGTTCTCGGGTCTGGTGGGAATCCTTGGACTGCGCTCGTCGAGTCGTGGGGGCTTCTCACGGAGCCGTTCGTCGCGGTCACGACCGCGGACCCGGAAGCGATTGCGCGGAGCGAATCGGAGCGTGACGAACGGATCGCCGACTTCACGCAGAAGCTGCGTACCGAGTTCGAGGTGTCCTCGGACCCCGCCGCGATCGTGCGGTACGAAGGGGTCTACGCGGAGTCCACCCGAGTGATCGACGAGGCGGCGGCCAAGATCGACATGCCGAGTTTGATCAAGGCCCCGCCGTTGACGTTGGATGACGGCCTCGACTACGTCGTCACGGAACTACCGGGAGGCGGCGACCTGGTCACGTCCCGCTTCGACAACATGACGGCTGCCACCGCCGGCATCGCGCTGGACCTGCACGTGGTCCCGGAGGCGGATCTCGTCTGGGTGCCCGCGCTGCCGAACCTCATCCGGATGGCCGGCGTGATCGAGAACGGCGTTCCTGTGAAGTTCGAGGACTACGAGAAGCGGCTCCAGCAGGAGATCCTGGAGCTCAGCGCCTACTTCTCCACCCATCCGCGGACCGGTCGCGCTGAACTCGTCGTGAGGGGCGCGGGCAGCGACGTCGAGGAGAGCGAGCGAGCCCTCGACGCCATGCGTCTCATCCTCCTCTCGCCGGACCTCCGCCCCGAGAACCTCCCGCGCATCCGGGACGTGATCGATCAGACGCTCGGTTGGTCGCGCAATCGGATGCGAGGCTCCGAGGAAAGCTGGGTCCAGGATCCCGCCATCGCATACTGGAAGCAGGACGATCCACTCTACCTCTCCGCGGCCTCCTTCCTCACTCAGACCCATGCCCTACATCGAGTCCGATGGATGCTCGAGTCCGGAAGCCCCGAGGACCTGGGCGCCTTCACGGGCTTCTTCACCGATCTCACCTCGAGCGAGGCATGCGCGAGCCGAGCGGCACTCGAGCCCGTCCTCGCAGTGCTCGCTACAGAGACGAAGCCCGAGGATCCGTCGGACAATGACACGCCCGTGACTCAGATCGATGAGACGACGGCGAAGGTAGAGATGTGGCGGGTCGCTCTCTCGCGACTCCCGGAGGGCGCACAGGATCTCGTCCGCAAGGCGGCACGCGATCTCGAGAAGTCGCTCGCCGACCTCTCCCCCGACGAGTTCCGCGAAGACGTGAAGTACCTCACCGCGGAGATGTCGGCCGACTTGGCCGTGGACCCGGCCGACGCGCTACGCACCGCGAACGGAGTGCTCGATCGTCTTCGGCATCAGGACATCGCCCGCGCGTTCGTCATCGGGAACACGGAAGACGGCGGCCGGATCGGCGAAGGAGTCCGCGGAATCGTGGGCGATCTCGGCACGGACGTATCGGAGCATCAGAAGTACCTGGATACTCCGCGCATCGCCCAACGCGTGAAGTCCCGCCTCGGAACGGACGAGGACCCAATCCACGTTGGACTCGTCAACGAGAGCACCCGAAGCGGCGTCCACGTCCACACGTCGAACTGTGCGAGCTACGTCGACACGGACGAGGAGACACTGCTCCGCTTTCTCGCCGCCCGGCTCTATGGCGGCGGCGGAGCGCACTCGATGTTCATGAAGACCTGGTCGGCCGGACTCGCCTACTCGAACGGACTTCGGAGCAACGAAGACCACGGCCGTCTCCTCTACTACGCAGAGCGCTGTCCCGACCTCGCCCAGACGCTCCAGTTCGTGGTCGAGGAGCTGAAGAACGCTCCACACGACCCATCTCTGGCCGACTACGCGGTCGCCCAAGCCTTCGCGGGAATCCGGAGCGGTTCACGCTACGAAGAGCGCGGCGAGGCGATGGCCGCTGATCTCGCGGACGCCCTGCCCCCCGAGGTGGTCAAAGCGTTCCGCACGAACATCCTCGCCCTTCGCAAGAGGAAGAACCTGTACGACCAGCTTCACGAACGGATGGAAGACGTGTACGGCACCGTCCTTCCCGGCTACGGCCCCACCACGGCGGAAGCGGTAGAGAAGTACGAGGCGAACTCCTTCGTCATCGGACCATCGAAGCAACTCGACTCGTGGGAGGGATACCTCGAGAGCGTCGAGCCTGGCGCGCAGCTCCAACGGATCTACCCGCGAGACTTCTGGCTCGCCGAAGGGCAGCGTCCGGGAGACTAGCTTGGCCCCGGTCAACGACAAGGAGGAGACGGGCGCTCGCCCATCTCCTCCTCGATTCCCCCGTGGTGGTGGGGATCCCGCACTCGGCACGTCACCTAGAACATGAACCCCCCGGTTCTAGCGCCTAGGTGATATGTCCTTCGCGCGGAGACTTCTGACTAGCGAGTCACGAGTACGCTGCGGCTGACGCTCGCATCCCCCGCTTGGAGCCTGGTGTAGTAGACGCCCGACGGCACCGTGATCCCGTTCGAGTCACGCCCGTCCCAGCGGACCTGGTGCTCGCCAGCATTCATGGTCGCGGCGGTCAGGACACTCCGGACGAGACGACCCTGCGTGTCGAACACCGCGAGCGACACCTTCGACGTCTCCGGCAGACGGAAGTGGAGCGTCGATGCGCCACGAGTCGGGTTCGGCGAGGCGGCGAGTTCGAGCCGTGTCGCGTTCGTCGAGATCTGCTCCGGCGTGTTCGATGTCTCTTCGACGCCCAGGAACTGACAGAGTGCGGTCGTTTCGATGGTGCTGAGATCCCAGCGGCACTTCATCTCGAGGACGACGTAATCGGTCGCGGGATCGTAGTCCGCATCGTGCGGGATGTCGAACTCGAGCGGGTGCTCGGGATCGATCGTCATCACACCGGCCGTACGCTTGGTCAGCGAGAGCAGCGCCGGATCGCAGGGCGAGAGCTGCGGAAGCTCGAGCTTCTGTGGCGAGATCCAGTAGCTCACCTCGACCTGCATGTGATCCTGCCACTCGCCATCGTCCATCCGGCCACCGAGGAAGCCACCCGATTCCTGATCCAGTGCACCGACCACGATGTGATCGCGCCCGTCGAACGGGAAGGAGAAGCGTTGGACGTTCGGCGTGGGGATCCAGTCTTCCTGTGTGACCAGACCTTCGCTCTGCCAGGTAGCGCGCTCGATCACGAGCGGAGTCGGGATCGGCGTGATCGGCGGGCAGTAGCCGATGTGGAGGTATTCGCCGACGGGAACGGGACCGCCACCCGTCACTTCGACGATCGTCTCGTTCGCGGACGGAACGAACGTCGTCTGCACGAAGTCCGACGGTAGGATGAGGTCGTAGCAGTCCTCTGCGTTGCTGTCGGCGATGAACCACTGCGTCCCGTTGTCCACCGTCGCATCTCCGAAGACGCGCAGCTGCATGCCGTCGCGAGGAATCGGAATCTGCGGCGTGGGAATCAGGATGTTCCAGTAGATCGGCTCGGGGCACCCGAGCGGATAGTCCTCGACTTCCCCGAACTGCGCCGCACCGCGCGTGGCCGAGAGCGTTCCGTCGACGTTGTTGACGCCACCGGAGTTCTCTCCCCAGTCGAGTCGCGCCCGCAGCCAGATCGGCTGCCGCGGATTCGGAAGGGCTCCCGGGAGCGGGAGTGGGTAGACGAACCAGTGCGGCTGGGTCGCGTTCGGCCCCGCAAGCGGACCGAAGTTGAACGAGTCGGTCACGATCCGCTCGCCCGGATGCTCCCAGTTGCAGTTCTGGTTTCCGTCGAGCCACATGTTGAGGAACATCGGCAGCCCGGTTGCGGCGGAGTAGTCGTGCTGGTTACCGACCGCGTCCGTGGCCTGCACCACGCGAGCCGCCACAAAAGCCGGCTTACCCCAGAGCGGCGGGTTCGGGAAGAAGCGGATTCCGTCGTCGAAGCGATCGCGGTCGACCACGTCGGCCTCGCACTCGCTGTCCATGTCGAAGCCGAGCCACTCGTACGTGTAGTTCCGTCCCGGCTGGCGTTCGCGGATTCCGAAGATGTGCTCCGCTCCCTGGAGACGTCCGTCGAGCGTGACACCGTTCAGAGTCCGGCCTGCGCCGACGTCGTGGACGAGCGTCGGGTACTGGCCGATCACGCCACAGATCGGATCGGGATCCGGCGCGTCCCCGAGGTCGTGGTTGTAGAGGAAGTTGATTCCGTCCTCGTCGTCCGGCGACGTGCGGTGGTTGCTGTTCAGCGTGAGGTCGAGGAACGGGTTCATGATCGGGCCTGGAGGGTTCGAGGTGCCTCCGGCCGTCGCATGGTCGAGTCCGAAGAAGTGACCGATCTCGTGCAGCGCGACGGTCTGGACGTCCGGGTCACCACCCATCGCGACGTTGTGACCAACGACCTTCCAGTTGTAGTTCGTGTCGTTGAACCGGATGTCGGACTCTCCGATCCGTCCGTTCGCGACGTTGAACCAGGTCGTCGTCACGGCGAGCGTTGCGGCTCCGAGTCCGCCACCGAAGTCGACGATGTTGTTGCCGTCGAGGTTGCCGGCCGGCAGCGCGCCAGCGGGTGTCGCGACTTCATTGAATCCGAGATGCGAAGGCGCAACGGCGCCCCAAGTGGAAAACGCCTGCTTTATCTCGACGAACTCTCCGGCCCCGCCGATGTCCGTCGTCCCGGCGCCGCGTGACCATGGCACTTCGCAGCCCGGAAGTTCACGCAGGTCCCAGTGAGCGAAGAGGTGGACGGCCATTCCCGGCCAGACGTGAGGAGGGGCACCGGCGGCCGCTCCTCCGGTGAGACGGAAGGCGTACGCGGACTCGAGCGTTCCTCCCGTCGAGAGGAGCAGGCCGGTCAGTGCCGTCGCCAGGACGGCGCGGGAGATCGTGTTCGTGCGCTTCATGATCAGCGGCCCTCCTGGATCTCGGTGACGGTGTTCCAGAACGTGTCCCGGTCGAAGCTTCCGACCAGGTCGTTCGTGATCTGAGTTCCGATCGCGTCCGCGGCGACGGTGAACTTGCCGCGTTCGAGTGCGACGATCGGGACGAACAGTTCGGGGTCCTCGTGCAGGAAGAGGACGACCTGCTCGCCTTCGTTCATCGTCGGCGCTCCGTCGACCACCATTGCGGTGTCGTCGACAGTCCCGCCGAGCATCCGGATCGTGCGCGTGATCGCGCCCGCGTCGGCGCAGTCGCCTTCACTCCGGCTCACGTCGAGGACGACGTCCGTATAGATCTGCGTTCCTTCCGCGTTCCAGTCACTCCGCACCGAGACGACCGTGCCTTCGACGACGCAGTCCGCATAGCGGACGAGACCGTCGAGATCGAGAGACAACGTGGTGCTGGCCGCACCGGTGGAAACGAGAGTGGCGGTGAGCGTCAGCCCGGCGGCGAGTGCGCGCGCCCAGGGAGCAAGTCCGCAAGGGCCTTGGGGCAGAGACGTGTGGGGCATGGGTACCTTCCTTCGGCTTCGATCTGATTCGGGACTTGGGACCGGGCCTCCCCCGGGTCCGCGTGGCCATGGTTCGTTCGATTGGCCTTCGAGTTGCAGTAAGTGAAGTGGCGTGCCAATCGGGAAAGGAGCCGTAAGTACATGAAGGGTTGTGAGTTGAGAGCTGTCGGGAATCCGCGCACGGAGCCGCCTGAGCCCCTGCCCCACTCGCGAGTTTCCGCGAATCAAAGCAATTCGTTGCGAAGCAATACGTTGAGAGACTCGCGGGAATCCGTGGAAACCGAGTTCGCGCGAGTCCGCGAAGAAGCGCGGGAGGGGGGTGCTCCTCTATACTGGGGAGGCTACGAGCCTCCCTGGAGATTGCCGATGACCACGCTGCCCGGTTCGGAAGAGCCGGCCTTTCCCGTGCCGGATGGGTCGGGACTCTCTGGCCTCCTCCTCGAGGCCGGCCGCGCCTTCCTCGAACGGAAGGAGTGGGAGCGTGCGCGTGACGCCGCGAACCAGATCCTTGCCCTACAACTGGACGATGAGGAAAGGGAGCCCGCGTTCGCACTCTTGGCGCGTTCTCTCGATTCACTCGGAGAAGCGACCGCCGCAGAGACAGCGTGGTCCGAAGTGCGAACGCTTCGCGAGCGCGCCGGAGATGCGATGGGTATGGCCCGCGTCTGGAGAGAGATCGGTCTTCTCCGCAAGCGGGACGACCGTCTGCACGACGCACGCGATGCCTTCTCCGAGTCGCTCCGCTGCTCTGCCTCTACGGTTCCGGGTGGAGAACGCGCGCGAACTCTCGAAGAGCTGGGCGTCGTGGAGCGTCATCTCGGAGAGTCCACCGACTCATTGCGACATCTCGAGGAAGCCCTCCGCATCTGGGAAGCGCTCTCGTCTCCGCAAGACGTCGTCCGTGCACTCGAGAAGCTCGCCAACGTGAAGCAACGGCTCGGTCGACTTGGCGAAGCGGAAGCCGACTACCTGCGCGCCATCGACATCCTGACCGAACACCAGGATCCGGGACGGCTCGCGATCCTGCACAACAACCTCGGAGTGATCCGGCACTCCGTCGGTGATCATGAAGGTGCAATCGAACACTCCGAGACAGCACACGAACTGTTTCGAGCACTGAACGAACGGCTTCAGGTTGCCGCCACACTCAGCAACCTCGGTCTGCTCCGTTCCCTGAGGGGCGAGAACATACGTGCCCGCGCCCATCTCGAAGAGAGCCTGGCGATCCTCGAATCACTAGGCGAATGGAGACGACGCGCGGTCGTCCTCAACAACCTC
This sequence comes from Candidatus Eiseniibacteriota bacterium, assembly GCA_020633975.1. Lineage (GTDB taxonomy): Bacteria > Eisenbacteria > RBG-16-71-46 > CAIMUX01 > CAIMUX01 > JACKCR01. The sequence continues at coordinate 74,360 of JACKCR010000009.1, forward strand.
TCCCTCGTTGCCTATACGTCGGGACGGTACGAAGAGGCACTGCACCTCGCGGACGCATCACTCGAAGCGTGCGCAGAGTCGGAAACTCAGGAAGGGCTCGCCAAGCCTCTCATCAACCGAGCCCGGGCGCTTCTTTCCCTCTCCAGGTTCGAGGACGCGGAGGAATCGGCGCGACGCGCCGAACGGACCGCAGAGAAGACTGGTTCGACGGAGGACCGCGCGGAGGCCGCACTTTGTCTTGCTGCTTTGGGGCTCGCCCAGAGCGATCTCGAAGCGGCACTCACCCACACTACCGAAGCCGCTCAGTTCGCGGGAGAGGAGCTTCCCCGGCAACGCGCGGAGGCACTACGACTCGAAGCGAGAATCCGATCTCGTCGAGACGAAGACGAACTCGCGCGCGATCTGCTTCTCGAGAGTGAAGCTCTGTACAGCAGACTCGCGGATCCGTATCACCGTGCACTCTGCGGTGCCGATCTTGGACGTGTCTTCCTGGGCGCGCGTGGCTTCGAGGCTGCCGCGACGCGACTTCGCGAGGCGGTGGAGCTCTTCGCAAAGCTGGGCAACGAAACGAAACGGTTCGAGACGCTGCTCGGCCTCGCGGAAGCCGAGTACGCATTCAACCCATCCGAGGCGGAAGCTCGGTTCGAAGACGCGACCGAGGTCGCGCGCCTCGCGGATCAACCGGATTGGATCGCCCAGGTCGAGAGAGTTCGGGCGAGGCTTGCCCGGCCCGAGGCCGGCGAAGTCGAGTCGGGCCCGCGGTGGATCCGCGTTCTCGCACTGCTGAGTCGTTGGGCCAAAGACTCGATGGCACGGGCGAGCGCGGCGGGTCGATCAGATCCGGCGGAGGTCCCGGACCTACTCGTTCGTGAACTCGGACTCGTGTGGACGGCGTTCGACGACACTACCGAAAGTGATCCCGCGCTCGGGGGCTTGTCCGCTGGAGACGCGAACTGGGAAGCCAACTGGAAGCGTCACGCCGAGGAACGACTCGGATGGACTGGTCGAAGTGCGGATCCTCTGGAACTCGGAAGCGACGCCAAGATGACGTCGCGTGACGCAGAGCACGGCCCGGTTCAGGTACGAACGATCGACGGACGTCGGTTCGCAATCGTCGACATGCCCGCTCCGTTCTACGGGGTGCAGTGGATAGCCGGCGGCAGCGTCGTGCGCACCTGGGACTCTGATCCCACACTGAGTGCCGTCCACGCCGTAGCGGAGGCGGTCGCGCTCTGCTTCTGCGCCGCCGAGCTACATCGTGAGACGCTGCCCGACACCCCGATCGAGAAGCAGGAGTTCGAGGGCATCCTCTACGCCAGCTCGGCCATGGCTCGGATCGTTTCCGTGGTGGACCAGGTCTCAGGGTCGGACGCCGGCGTTCTGATCCGGGGCGAGAGCGGCACAGGAAAGGAGCTGATCGCCCGAGCCGTCCATGAACGGAGCGGACGAGCCGGGCGCTTCATTGCGATCAACTGTCCATCCGTTCCGAAGGACCTGATCGAAGCAGAGCTCTTCGGCTCCGAGAAGGGCGCGTTCACCGGCGCGGACCGCACCCGAGTCGGACAGATCGAGTTGGCGGATCAAGGCACGCTCTTCCTCGACGAAGTCGGCGACATGGAGATGTCCGTCCAGACGAAGCTTCTCCGTTTCCTCGAAGAACGCGAGCTGATGCGAGTCGGCGGACGGGAGACCATCTCGGTCGACGTCCGACTCGTCGCCGCAACCAGTCGCGACCTGGATGCCATGGTGGAAGCCGGTACGTTCCGCGCGGATCTCCTCCATCGGATCATGGTCGTCCCGATCTTCGTTCCGCCCTTACGGGATCGACGAGGTGATGTCGCCTGCCTGGTTCGTCACTTTGCCGAGGAGCGGTCGAACCGCGAGGGGCGCGAGCGCGTCTTCGCACCCGAAGCGGTGGCCATGCTTTCCAGGCAGCCTTGGAAGGGCAACGTGCGTGAACTGCGCAATGTCGTCCACCGGATCTTCGCGCTCTCGAACGACGACGTCTTCACCGTGCGCGCGATACCGGAGGAGTACCGCCAAGACCACGGCGGCGCTTCGCCCTCGGAAGCCACGAGCCTCGCGGCCGGCGCGAACCGCCCTGCCAAGACTTCACCTGGATCCGGGGCACTCGAAGTCGACCCTCTCCGTCCGGGAGAGACACTCACGACGCGCCTCATGGAGATCGAAGGAACCCTTCTCCGTCGAGTATTGGAGGAGGAAGGCTGGAACCAGTCCCAAGCGGCACGTCGACTCGGAATCAAGGAGTCTACGCTAAGAGACAAGAACAAGAAGTTCGGCATCAAGCGACCGAATCGTGGGAGGACCCGATGAGCACACGCATCCTGTCAGGCTTCGCCATGACGACCGTACTCTCCCTTTGCTTCGCGGCGCTGTCTGCCGCTCGAGTCGAAGCCTCGGTGTACCTGAACGAGTACCGACACAACCTCGCGCTCGACAGCGACATCATCGAAGTGCACAACTCCGGCCCCGGTGACGTAGACCTCGGCGGCTGGATCATCCGAACGTTGGGCGGGACGGACTATGTGTTCCCAAGCGGCACGATCCTGCTCGATGGCGACTACCTCGCCGTGGACATCGGTGACCAAATCGACCCGATCGGCGGCCAGATGATCCTGATCGACGACCTCGACTCCTTCACCGGATCCGATGAGTCGGGAAACCGCCCCGGGAACGAACTCGTCATCGATCGAGTTCGATTCGGGATCGCCGGTGGAGCCCCCGCTCCGCCGCGTGCAACCGGTGCGTCTCTCGCCAGAGTCCCCGATGCATCCGCCAACCCACCACTCATCCCGGCAGACGACGAGAACTGGTGGACGATCGACCCGACCCCGACGATCGGAGGACCGAACGATGCACAGTCCTCGAACCTCGGCGCGGGACCGGTGGTCAACGAGATCCGAGTCGCCCATGGGACGGGCACGGACTGGATCGAAGTCTTCAACCCGCTTCCATCACCGGTGAACCTGGGCGATTGGTTCGCGTCGTCCGGGCACAACATCTGGTTCCTCGAAGGTGTCGTGCCGCCTCTTGGTTTTGCGGCCTTCGCCGTTCCTGGTCTCGATCTCTCGGTCACGCGCCGGGTCGATCTGTTCAACCCCCTCATTTCGCGGCTCGACCAGAAGGGGATCGACGGGGCACCTCCCGCAGACTGCTACGGACTCTGTCCGGACGGCGCACCGCCGTCGAACGGCTACAACTACCTGACCTCGGGAGGAGGGGACACCTGGTTCCCTGGCCTCTGTTCTCTCGGCTCATCCAACCAGGGATCGGGCGGCGATTGCGACGTCACCGGAATCGGTGATGAAGAAAGCCCGGACCCCGCGGTAGAGCCGTCCAGCTGGGGAGAGGTCAAGCGACGGTTCCGCTGACATCCGGCTCGCGGATGGGCGGTTCCGTCAGAATCGGTGCCGCCGAAGCGAGTCTCGATGAACATCGGGCCTGGAATCCATGGACGGTCCGGCGAGCTCGCAGGGAGGGAGAGAGATGAACCCGTCCATGCATCGCCCGCGACGTCGCCAGAGGTCACTACGCGCGCTCTGGCTAGCAGTAGCTCTGGGGAGCCTCGTAGGCTCGAGCGTAAGTGCCCAAACCGAGGAGGCGCATGTCCCACCGGACGGCGCCTCCGAACTCGTCCCCGTCGTCATCACCATCGAGGCTCCGGCATCGACGGAGATGTACACAAAACTCTGGATCACCGGTGACGGCGAGCAACTCGGCTCCTGGAACGGACGGGGCCTACTCGCCTCACCGGTCGGTCCCTACACCTATCAAGCGACGATCGAGTGGCCGATCGGAGAGATCCTCTCCTTCAGCGTCACCCGGGGATCCTGGGACGAGGTCGAGTGTCGTTGGAAGGGACAGGCGATGCCGAAGCACGCGTTCCACGTCACGCGAGCCGACACCGCAAACGTCGTCGTCGAGCAGTGGTGCGACGTCGCGTTCGCGGACGAACCCTCCACATTCGAGCCGCTTTCCTCGGACATTCGAGTCTACTCTGCAGTCCAGAGCCAGTACGTCTGGTCGAGAGACGTACTGGTCTACTTGCCGCCGACCTATCACGACGACACCCACGCACGTTTCCCGGTGCTCTACCTCAACGACGGCTGGTCGATGTTCGCCGGTGTCGACGGAGACGCCTCCGTTCAGCCGCTGCTCGGCGCGATGCTCGACGACCTGATCCGTCGAGGCGAGGTGGAACCGCTCATCGTGGTAGGTGTCGCGGCTCCTCCGAACGCGCGGATGATGGACTACACGTGGGTACAGCACTTCGAGGGGACACGCACCAACGCGGACGGGTATCACCGGTTCCTCGCGGAGGAACTGAAGCCGTTCATCGACCAGCACTATCGAACCTTGCCGGATAGAGAACACACCGGCATCGCTGGTGCGTCACTCGGAGGTCTCGTGTCTCTCCATTTCGGCCTTCAGCCTGACGGCGAGTTCGGCCGGGTCGCGGCGATGTCCCCGTCCGTCTGGTGGGCCGACGAAACCATGACCCAATGGACCCGAACGGCAGAGAAGTCGAACACGAAGGTCTGGCTCGACATGGGAACCAACGAAGGGAACGACAGGGCCATTGGTGGGGCGCGACGGCTTCGCGATGCCCTCCAAGAACGGGGTTGGGAAGTGGGAGAAGACCTCTCGTACCTCGAAGTCGAGGGCGGAGTCCACACCCGCGACGCGTTCCTCGCCCGGTTCGACGAGGTCGCCCGGTTCCTCTACCCGCCCAGCCCCAACTGACCTGGCCGCCGGGCACGCCGGACCCCGTCGTCTTCCGATGAATCCAATCCGCTGCTTCCCGCGAACTGTCTTCTAGGAAAGACAGTTGCGATGAATCCGACGGGAGCAAGGCGGTGGCTGGTTTCGCAGAACTCGGGTCCGAAGAGACGGCGGCACGAAACGTATCGGTAAGTCCCAGCGATCGGGCTCCTTCCCCCCGTGCCGCGAGCCCTTCGCGGTCTGAGATCATGTGGAGCCGCCTCGTCCCGTACACCCTGCTCCACCTGAGCTGCTTCTTCGTCCTCTGGGTGGGGTGGAGCCCGGTTGCCGTCTGGACTGCGGTGTTCCTCTACGCCATCCGGATGTTCGCCATCACCGGTTTCTACCACCGGTACTTCTCCCACCGGACGTTCCGCACTTCGAGACCGATGCAGTTCCTCTTCGGCGTGCTCGGGGCGTCGGCGGCGCAGAAGGGTCCCCTATGGTGGGCCGCTCACCATAGGTACCATCACCAGCACGCCGACCTCGAGCACGACCTCCACTCGCCGTCTCGTCACGGATTCCTCTGGAGTCACGTCGGGTGGATCTGGGCCCGGAGCAACTACGACACGGAGCTGCACTCCGTGCGTGACCTCTCGCGCTACCCGGAGCTCCGGTGGTTGGACCGAAACGCCCTTTGGGTCCCCGTCGGACTCGCCGTCTCACTCTACGGCGTCGGCGCGCTCCTCGCGCAGTTGGCTCCGGCGCTCGGCACCTCCGGCGGACAGATGGTGGTGTGGGGTTTCTGCATCAGTACGGTCGTCCTCTATCACGCGACCTACACGATCAACTCCCTCGCGCACTCCTGGGGATCTCGGCGCTACGACACACGCGATGACAGCCGGAACAACTGGTTCCTCGCGCTGATCACCTTGGGCGAGGGGTGGCACAACAACCACCACCGGTATCCGGTCGCCACCCGGCAAGGCTTCTTCTGGTGGGAGATCGACCTCACCTACTACGGACTCTGGGTGCTCTCGAAGCTCGGAATCGTCTGGGGACTTCGTCCTGTTCCCGCCCGCATCCGCAACGAGGAACAGAGGTCTGGCGAACTACAGGAACGCGCCCCGCGAGCAACTCGAGGGCCGTCACCGTCGAGCTTCGCCGGGCAGTCCACGGCGAGCCGCAACGCGGCGCGACGCAACCCGGCGCGGCGCACCTCTGCGCGTCGCATCGCGACGCGACGCACCTCGAGGACGTCGGCATGAGAATAGCGATCGTTGGAAGCGGCATCTCGGGTTTGGTAGCAGCTCATCATCTCCACCGAGAGCACGACATCACTGTCTTCGAAGCGAACGACTACATCGGCGGCCACACGCACACCGTCACGGTGCAGGACAACGGACGTCCTCTGCAAGTCGACACCGGCTTCATCGTCTTCAACGAGCGCAACTACCCTCGATTCTCACGCCTGCTCAGCGAACTCGGCGTCAGCTCGCACGAGAGCAACATGAGCTTCGGGGTGAACTGCGAACGTTCCGGACTCGAGTACCGAGCCAGCTCCCTCGGCACGCTCTTCGCGCAGAAACGGAACCTCGTCCGCCCGCCGATCTACACGATGATCCGCGACATCTTCCGCTTCTTCCGGCACGCTCCAGCACTGCTCGAAGCTGGTGCAGAAGACGTCACCTTGGGCGAGTACCTCGAACGAGGCGGCTACTCCGAGGTATTCGTCGAGAAGCACATCCTGCCGATGGGCGCGGCACTCTGGTCCGCCACCCGGGATGACATCCGCGAGTTCCCCGCCCGCTTCTTCGTCCAGTTCCTCGACAACCACGGGATGCTCGCGCGCTCCGGGCGACCGACTTGGCGTGTCGTATCGGGAGGCTCGTCCCAGTACGTCGACGCGATCACCGCACCGTTCCGGCACCGGATCCGACTTCGCACTCCCGTCACTGCGATCGAACGCGACGACATGGGAGTCACACTCGTACACTCGGACGATCGCAGCGAACGATTCGATCACGTGATCATCTCCGTGCACAGCGATCAAGCGCTTCGCATGGTCGCCGCACCGACGTCGCTCGAGCGCGAAGTTCTGGGCTCGATCCCGTACCAGAGGAACGAGGTCGTCCTCCACACCGACACCTCGATCCTTCCTCGATCGAGGAAGGCGTGGGCCGCGTGGAACCACCACATCCTCGACACCGGCCAGCAGGAAGTTGCAGTCACCTACTGGATGAACCTTCTCCAAGGGTTCTCTGCCTCGAACGAGTATCTCGTCACACTCAACGCGAGCGACCGGATCGACCGTCGTGCGGTCCTCGCAGAGTTCGTCTACCACCATCCCGTTCTAACGCGAGCAGGTGTGTCGCGCCAATCCAGGCAGCTCGAGCTCGGACGCGGACTCCACACCACCTACTGCGGCGCGTACTGGGGATTCGGCTTCCACGAAGACGGCGTGGCGAGCGCGGAAGCGGCGGTGGAGGAAGTGCGGGCAGCGGCTGAAGCAAAGACTTTCCGTGGGCAGGATGTCGGATCGGCGTTCGCACTGATTGGCGAAGATGCGAGTCATGTCGAGGTTTCCGCCGTCGACCCCGATGGCAGCGCCCGAGGAACCGCCGGAGTTCTCTCATGAAGAGCGCGTTCTACGAAGGCACCGTACGCCACCGTCGGATGGAGCCACGCCACCACGCGTTCTCCTTCCGCATGTTCCTCGTCTACCTGGACCTGGACGAGTTGCCGTCGATCCTCGATCGACTTCCACTCTGGTCTGCTCGACGCCCTGCATTGGCGCAGTTCCGACGAGACGACTACTTCGGTGATCCGAACGTACCGCTGGCCGATGCAGTCAGAAACCTGGTCGAGGCGGAGACCGGACACCGTCCTGTGGGACCGATTCGTATGCTCTCGCACCTCCGGTACTTCGGGCACTGCTTCAACCCGGTCTCGTTCTACTACTGCTTCGACCCAGACGACACCTTCGTCGAGACGATCGTGGCCGAGATCGAGAACACACCCTGGGGGGAACGACACGCATACGTCCTCACGGACCGTGCTCATCACGGACGCAAGCACCGCTTCCTCTTGGACAAGAGCTTCCACGTATCACCGTTCCAAGACATGGACCTCGAATACGACTGGAGATTCCTCGAGCCAGAAGACAGGGTCGCCGTCCACATGGTGAGCCGGTCGGGCGGAAAGCGAACGTTCGACGCCACGTTCTCGGCAAAGCGCCATCCGATGACGAAGGCAAACGCCGTCCGGTTCCTCCTCCGTTACCCATTCCTCACCGTTGGCGTACTGGCGGCGATCTACTGGCAGGCACTTCGGCTCCGGATCAAGGGATTCCGCTTCTACCCGCACCCTGCTCGTCGAACGAGAGAGAAGGAGGCCCTCTCCTCATGACTACTTCGGAAAGCGCCGTCCTCTCGCGCAGAGTTTGCGGGGTAGGAGCCGCGGCCAAGACAGGCACGGAAGCCGAGGGGAAAAGGGTCGATCCGTCGCCGGCGAGCCCATCTTCCATCTCATCGAGTCGACGAGATGCGCAGGCCACTGCCACTCTGAGCGAGCGGTTCCTACGCAGCGCGTTCTTTCACACCCTCTCGGCCATCGAGTACGGCGAACTCATCGTCCACGAAGGCGCGACAACTCGCGCATTTGGAACTCCGGGTTCTGGCCTCCGCGCGGAGATCTCGGTGCTCGACCCGGACTTCTACCGCGAGGTGGCGCTCCACGGAAGCGTTGGCGCGGGCCGCGCTTGGTTCGAGGGGAAGTGGACGTCTGACGATCTCGTGTCCGTCGTCCGTATCCTCGCCAGGAATGACGCAGCACTGAAGCGTTGGTCGAGCGGCATCGGGCGTGTGCTCACGCCCGCACAGAGGGTGTTCCATCTCCTCCGTCGGAACACGCGCACGGGAAGTCGGCGCAACATCGAGGCGCACTACGACCTCAGCAACGACTTCTTCTCGCTCTTCCTCGACGAGACGATGACCTACTCCGCTGGGATCTTCTCCCAGCCCGAGACGTCGCTACGCGAAGCCTCGGTGGAGAAGCTGGACCGGATCTGCCGCGTGCTCGAACTCGAAGCGAGCGACCACGTGCTCGAGATCGGCACTGGCTGGGGAAGCTTCGCCATCCACGCAGCCAGAAACTACGGCTGCCGCGTGACGACGACGACGATCTCGAAGGAGCAACACGCACTCGCCACCGCGCGGGTCCACGACGCCGGACTCGAAGACAGAGTGACCGTAATCCTGAAGGACTACCGTGACCTGGAAGGCACGTTCGACAAGCTCGTCTCCATCGAGATGATCGAAGCGGTTGGTCACGATTTCCTCGACACGTACTTCCGCACCTGCTGCGAACGACTCTCCCCCGGCGGCCGGATGTGTCTCCAGGCCATCACCATCCGGGACGACCTCCACGACCAGGCCCGGAGGAGCCTCGACTTCATCAAGCGGTACATCTTCCCTGGATCCGACATCCCTTCCGTCCGCTCGATCTCGACGTCCGTAGCTCGGGCCACCGACTTCGCGATCGTCGACACCTTCGACCTCACCGAGGGATACGCGCACACGCTCCGAGCCTGGCGTCACAACCTCGCAGAACGGGCGAACGAAGTCCGCGCGCTCGGCTTCGACGACCGCTTCCTCGCCATGTGGGACTTCTACTTCGCCTACTGCGAAGGTGGGTTTCTCGAAAGGCGGATCCAGGACTACCAGTTCGTGCTCGAACGCCGAGACGCCGATAGAAGCGGGGATTCCCTTCACGACGACGCAGCGAACCAGCGGCAGCGGGTAGCGGTGAACCGACGGCAGCCGGCAGCGCCGTCCGCGGGAGCGTCCTCATGATCTGGATCGGTGCCGCCAGCCTTTTCGCGTTGATGAGCGTCCTCTGGTTCGTCTCTTACCGGAAGACGAACGCCGGTTGGGTCGACATCGGCTGGACCATCGGGACGGGTGGCCTCGGCGTTCTCTATGCGTTCCTGGGCGACGGCGACCTCTTGCCTCGCGTGGCCGTCGGTGTTCTCTCGGGCCTCTGGGGCCTTCGGCTCACCGTCCACCTTCTGCCGAGACTCATCGGAGCGACGGAGGAGGAGCCTCGGTACGCTCGTCTCCGGGCACGTTGGTCCACCAACACCGAACCGAAGATGTTTCTGATGTTTCAGGCGCAGACCTTGCTCGCTCTCATCCTCGCAATCACGTTCCACGCCGCCGCCACGTCCCCGAATCCCGGCAGTGCTCTGACGGTTTGGGTCGGCGTCCTTCTATGGATCGTCGGCTTCGTTGGGGAGTCCGCAGCCGATCGACAGCTCGCGCGGTTCAAGTCGGACCCGAAGAACCGAGGCAAGGTGTGCGACGTAGGGCTTTGGCGCTACTCGCGCCACCCGAACTACTTCTTCGAGTGGGTCCTCTGGATCGGCTACGGCTTCGTTGGGACGGGGGGAAGCGACACCTGGCTCGCGTGGATCGGACCGGTACTGATCGGCGTCCTGCTCGTCTTCGTCACGGGCATTCCGCCGTCGGAACGACAGGCGTTGAGGTCCCGTGGCGACGCGTATCGTGCCTACATGGAGCGCACCAGCCCCTTCATCCCTCTTCCGCCCTCCGCCTCGAGGCGAGGTACACAGGTGACGACATGACCGAAGCCAGATACATCGATTGGATGGCCCGCGGCCTTCTCCCGGATCCCGTAGTGCGGTTCGGAATCAGACAACGACTCCAGCGACGCTTGGAGAAGGAGCGGCGCGGCACGGTCGAGGAGAGGAGTCGTCGTCGTCACGAACTGATCGAACGCCTTCGTCAGAGCCGGATTGCGATCGAAACCGACGCAGCCAACGAGCAGCACTACGAGGTACCGGCAGAGTTCTTCGTGCACGTTCTCGGCCCCCACCTGAAGTACAGCTGTGCTCTCTGGGACGAGGAAGCCGATCGAGCCGGGACGGCCGGTCTCGAGCGGGCAGAACGTCTCATGCTCGAGACGTACTGCGAACGGGCCGGCATCGACAACGGGCAGTCCGTGCTGGACTTGGGGTGTGGTTGGGGTTCGTTCTCCCTCTTCGCGGCCGAGCGGTATCCCGACTCCGACTTCCAGGCGGTGAGCAACTCACACAGCCAGCGCGAGTTCATCGAGGCCCAGGTCGCGAAGCGGGGGATCCGGAACCTCGAAGTGATCACCGCGAACGTGAACCTGTTCAAGCCGGACCGGACTTTCGACCGGATCGTCTCGGTGGAGATGTTCGAGCACATGCGAAACTACCAGGAGCTCCTCGCTCGGATCTCGACGTGGCTCCGTCCGGACGGTAGGCTGTTCGTCCATATCTTCACGCACCGGGACACCCCGTACCTGTTCGAGACCGAAGGCGACGACGAGTGGATGGCACGGAACTTCTTCACCGGCGGGATCATGCCGTCGGACGACCTGCTCCTGCACTTCCAGGAGCGACTCTCCATCCTCGGCCACTGGTGGGTGGACGGCCGACACTACGAGAAGACCGCCAACGCCTGGCTTGCCCGGATGGATGCGGCCCGTGCCGAGATCGAACCGATCTTGGAACGCGTGTACGGCCCGGAGCGGTCTCGTACGTGGTGGGTGAACTGGAGGCTCTTCTTCCTCGCCTGCGCCGAGCTTTGGGGCTATCGAGACGGCACGGAGTGGATCGTCTCCCACTATCTCTTCGCCCCCAGGTAACCGCTTCGATCATCGTTCCCGAGCAGACCACCCAACTCCATCGGATCGTCCATGGCTCCTAAGCGTTCTCTCCCCTGGACGACCAAGGCCGGCTACGGATCGGCAGAGCTCGGTCTCGTCGCGGTCGAAGTTCTCGTCCAGGTCTACCTGCTCAAGTTCTACAACGTCGTGGTCGGACTCCCATCCGCCCTTGCGGGGCTCGCACTCTCCGTAGCGATTCTCTGGGACGCGGTCACGGATCCCGTGATGGGCGGAATCTCGGACCGAACGCGTACCCCGTGGGGAAAGCGCCGTCCTTACTTCGTGCCGGGTGCACTCGCGGCCTGCGTGTTCTTCGTCGCGCTGTTTCATCCGCCCGTCTTCAAGAGCAACACGTTCGCGTTCTTCTATCTGCTCATCGGCTTCGTATCTCTCAATACGTCGCTCACCGTGGTATCCGTCCCTCACGTGTCCCTCGCCGGGGAGATGGCGTTCGACCGCGATCAACGGACTGCCCTCTTCGGATACCGACGACTCTTCGCCACGTTGGGACTCGTGCTCGGAACCGTACTCCCTGCGCTCATTCTTCGGTCGTTGGGTGGAGAGGAGACCGCAGAGAACGTCGCGCGATCTCGGAGCACCACCGCATTGCTGCTCTGCGCGCCGATCCTCCTGACCGCGTTCTGGGCGTTTGCCGCGACCCGCGGCCGCGACGAGCCCTCTCACGAGTCCGGTGCCCGCTTCGCCGACATCGTTCGAAACCTAGGGCGACTCTTCCTGTCCCAGAAAGACGTCTGGACGAACAAGGTGTTCTTCCCGCTCCTACTCTCCGCCATCATCGCTGGAGCGGCACGGACGCTGAACGGATCGATCGCGCTCTATTACTACCAGTTCCGTCTCGAGCTGCCCGAGGACATCGTCGTCCTCGCCGTGCTGCTACCGTTCTTCCTCTGCCTCCTCGCTTCGATTCCACTCTGGGTGTGGATCTCACGCCACAAGGGGAAGAAGTGGCCGGCGTTCTGGGGAGTGCTCGGGCTCGCGCTTCTCACCGTCTTCACGTATCCGTTCTTCCCGCCGGGATCCATCGTAGGACCCGTCTGCATCGCGATCGTCGGAGGCTTCTGCGCCGGTTCCGTCGTGATCCTCGACTCCCTGATTCCAGACGCCATCGACTACGACGAGCTCCGCACCGGCCGGGATCGCGAGGGCCTCTACTTCGGAGTCTGGAAGCTCGGCACCAAGATCTCGAGAGCCCTGGGACTCGCGTTCGCGGGCGTCGTCCTCCAGCTCATCGGCTTCGACGAAGGACGGATGACTCAGGACCCTGAAGTCGGCTGGAGACTCGCGCTACTCTTCGGGCCGGCGGTCGGTGTCTTCTTCGCCTTGGCCGCCATCGTGTTTGCGTGCTTCCCGCTCACCGACGGAACCCATCGCCGCATCCAGAGGATCCTCGAGCGGAGGAGGCTGCGCGAGAACCGGTCCGAAGGTTGAGCTGCGTCGAGTGAACCGGCCCGAGGGTCGGGCTGCTTCGAGCGACAAGCCTCAGTCACTGTGATGGTGCTCGTGGCCCCCGCCTGTTTGGCTGCCGAGCGGAATCGGTTCATACGCCATCCGAGTCGCCTGTCCGCTTCCCTCTCGGAGGCGATAGCGGTTTCCGATCTCCAGCTTGCCAAACGTTTCCCTCGCGTGCGACGGATAGGGCCAGACGACGTCGACCGACTCGATCTGACTGGAATCGCCGAGACCGACTTCGAGCTGTAGGCTCGACGATCCGAAGCTCCCTCCCGTGCAGACGATACGGTGGAACATGTGCTCCGCTCCATCTGCGTCCCGAGTATGCACCGATACGCTAGCCCCGATGGCAGACCGGTTCGACTTCGTGCCCTCGAGCACGAGCGTGACCCAGGCGTGATCGAACCCCGGATTCTGGAAGAGGGCGTTCTGGAAGACGTCCCCTTGATACGCACCCCCCATCACGGCGTAGACGTCCTGGTCGCCGTCATTGTCGACGTCGGCGAATGCGATGCCGTGTCCCTTCTGCACGTGGCCGAAGCCACCGGGAAGCGTCACGTCCGCGAAGAACTTTCCGCCTTCGTTCCGGTACATCTTGTTCGGCACGATGGAACGGAAGTCCGGCGCTCCCGTGCCGACGTAGATGTCCAGATAGCCGTCCGTGTCGATGTCTCCGAAGTTGCTTCCCATCGAGTAGACGACATCGTCGAGACCAACCGACTCGCTGACGTCCTCGAACGTGCCGTCTCCGCGGTTCCGGTAGAGCCGCGGCCGCTCGCCGGGGCTCTCCAGCCCTAGGAGCTCCGCACCGTAATCCTCTCCCACTCTCCCGAGGCGTCTCAGGTCGTAGCCCGAAACGAAGAGATCGAGGTCGCTGTCGTTGTCGTAGTCGAAGAACCAGGTCGGAAAGCTGAAGAACGGCTCCGTCACGCCTGCCAGCTTTCCAACCTCCTCGAACCGACGACCGAACGCGGACAGTGCCGAACCCGCGGCACCACTCGCAGCGCCGGACTCGGCGTTCGAACCGGCAGCGCCGGACTCGGCATTCGACTCGACACCACCGGTAGCGCCATTGTCAGCCGGGAGATTCCGGAAGAGACGATTCTCTCCTCCCAACACCGAAACATAGAGGTCCGGCCAGCCGTCTCCGTCCACGTCCCCCCAAACGACGCCCTTCACGAACTCACGCAGGTCGAGTCCGAGCGAGGGTGCCACGTCGGTGAACGTCCCGTCTCCGTTGTTCCGGTAGAGTTCGCACGGGTAGTCCTGAGCGAGCACTCCGTTGCGGTCCCGACGCGACTCGTTGCCGATGAATAGATCGAGCCAGCCGTCACCGTCGAAGTCCGCCCAGCTCGCCGTCTGAGTCGGTCTCTCACTGAGTATCCCCGCCGCAAACGTCACGTCCTCGAACGCTCCGTTACCGAGGTTGCGTAGGAGCGAGCAGGGACGTTCCCCTCCCATCCCAAGCCATCCACCTCGGAGGATGAGAATGTCGGGGCGGCCGTCGTTGTCGAAGTCTGCATGGAGCGCATTGAGTCCACCGACGATTCCGAGGAGACCCGCAGCCTCGGTACGATCCTCGAAGCTCCCGTCTCCCGCGTTGTGGAAGAAGTGCGCTTGCTCGCCCACCCCATAGGCCGTGGCGAAGATGTCGATCATTCCATCGCCATCGAAGTCGTCGACACAACACCCACCCGAGAGTCCCCGCACATCCACGCCGGCCGACGTTGCGACATCGAGGAACCTGGGGAAGGCGGCACCCGCGTGGCCCTCCATTTCATGGAGAGGAATCAGGTACTCGCCCGGGACAGAGTCCGGATACTGGCCGAGCGTCATGTGCGCGAGGTTGAGGAGATATCGGGACTGGAGATCATCGGGCCGCGTTGCGAGGAGCCGATCGTAGATCTGGATGGCCCCACGAGATCCTCGGGGCAGCTGGTGGACGCCGCTTCCTTGGATCGGGAAGAGACACGAGTCGGAAGAGTGGTTCAGGACGCAGTTCTCCTGCTCCCCGAGCCGCATGTACGCAACCGCGAGAATCTCGTAGATGGCACGCACCTGATCCGGAATTGGCCCCGTATTCGCGACTCCGATGTCGGAGAGCAGCGACTCGAGTTCGGCAATCGCATCCTCGGTGCGACCAGCGTTGAGGAGCTCGTTCGCGTACTGAAAGCGGAGCGGCCCCATCTGCTCTGGCGGCGCCGCGGCGATCCGCTCCGCGATCGCCTCCGCGCGCGCTTCGTTCATGTTGTAGCAAAGTGCGGGATCTACATGTTCGTAGATCTCCGCCAGTCGCTCGACCATGGCTTGGGTCCCTCCGGTCGAGGAAGGTTTGGCAAGAGCAGGAAGGAACAAGAACAGCACGACGGCGCCAAGCTGGGCCGACACCGGCGAACATTGGGATCTATGCATTGGAAGGGAAGAAACCTCGTCAGGATCGTGGTGTCCGGTCTCGCCGGAACCTAGTGGGATTCGGCAGTGTCCCGAAACAGTACCACACGACAACGCCCCCCGGCCAATCGACGGACTGACCGGGGGGCGTGTTTCGACCGAGAGTGGGAGAGCATCGGTCGACAAACTCTGTTTGGGGGCCTTCCGACGGAACGTGCGCCTAGGACTGCGAGAACGCAGGCCCCGGACCGGCTTCTGTGTCGAGGTCGTGCGAGCCTCCGCTGCCGGGGGAGACGCGGAGGCTCACCTGATCGGTCCGGGGCCTGTGACGTCAACGCACCACGTTCATGGTCCGAACCTCGCGTCCGTCTTGCGTGCGAAGTTCGTAGTAGTAGACACCGGAAGGAAGGTCCGCATCGTAAGGCACCGAATGGATGCCGGCCGACATATCCTGATCGACCAACGTCGAGACCACCCGTCCGCGCGGGTCATACACCTTGAGCTGCACCGGCCCCGTCGTCGGAATCTGGAACGCGATGTCCGTAGTGCCACGGACCGGGTTGGGCGAGTTCTGAGCGAGGGCGATCCCCGTCACGCCGGCGAACGGATCCCACGCGTTCGATGCACCCGCAACACCCTTGCCACGACCGGCGGGGTCGAAGTTGCGAACGGTGACGAACGGGTCACGGTTCGGAAGCTCGACGACCGCGCCGGAGGCCGTCGCCGCGAAGAGACCGAACCTGGCACCGTCCTGGTTCGCAG
Source organism: Candidatus Eiseniibacteriota bacterium (assembly GCA_020633975.1). Classification (GTDB taxonomy): domain Bacteria; phylum Eisenbacteria; class RBG-16-71-46; order CAIMUX01; family CAIMUX01; genus JACKCR01. The sequence continues at coordinate 90,419 of JACKCR010000009.1, forward strand.
CCGGATCCAGGAACCCGGAAGCGAACACCGTGATCGCCTGCCCGGACAGGCCGGAGAGATCTGCGAGGTATCCCTTGAGGAAGCCCGGCTGAGAGTCGGCCCGGCGGAGGTAGAGCGAGTAGTTGTCCGGGGCTACGGACAGGTAGTCGGTGAAGTCACCGTAGCCCGCTTCCGGAATGAGCAGCCCGCCAGGCACAGCGCGCACCTGTACGGCCGGCGCATCGGTCGCGCCGTGCAGAGCGAGGATGTCCACATCCTTCGGACTCATCGCCGACTCGCGAGCCATCGGCTTCACGAGAAGCTGGAATCCGGTGTCACGGCCATCGGGGTTGGGCGCGAACGCACCGGGATCGAGGACCCCGTTCGCCACGACGACGTAGGTTTCCGCAGCGAGCAGGTTCACCGCGAAGGAAGCGATCACGTCACCCGAGTCCATGGAACTCCCCGGGGCCACCCCGATCTCGATCATCTGGTTGGCGGGCAGATCGATGAACGGTGTCGCCGTACGGAACGCAAAGTCGTCGATTGCGCGTACGTCACCGAGGTACACGTCGACCGCCGAAGCAGCCGGGTCAGCTGCATTGTGGATCACCTGCACGCGAGCGGTGGACACGAGTGGGAACTCGGCGACCGTTCCGTCAGGAAGCGCCGCAAACAGCCCGAACGCAGGGCCGTTCTGATCGTTCTCTGGAGTAAGGAAACCCGACGCGAACACCACCGCGGCGCCACCGGCCAGTCCGGAGAGATCCGCGGAGAACGTCGCAACGACGACGTCGTTGTCGCCACCGGGAGTGACATCGAGCAGGTACTCGGCCGGGGGCACGGAGAGATAGCCGCTGATGTCGCCGTACGCTACATCGTTCAGGAGTGTCCCCACACCTCGCGCGATGATGTCGACGGTCGGCGCATCGGTCGCACCGTGGACTCCGAAGAAGTCCACCATCGAACCGTCCATCGCTGACTCGCGGGCGTCGTCGGTTGCAAAGAGCGTGAATCCGATCGACCGGCCGTCGGGATTCATCTCGAACATCGCATCGTCGAGCACTCCGTTCGCAAGTGCGACGTAAGTCTTGCCTGCTTCGAACTGGACGGGGAATGTCGCAATCGCGTCCCCGGACCCTGTGGAAGTGCCTGGAGCGATCCCGACCGGAATCTCGACGCCAGCGGGAACGGTGAGATACGGAGTCGCGTCACGGAACGCGAAATCGTCGATCGCAAGGTCGTCTCCGAAGTACACGTCGACGACGGACGCCCCGGGATCGGCCGCGTTGTGAATGACTTGAAGCCGCGCGGACTCCCCGGCCGCTTGTGCGCCGGTTGTCGCGAGTCCTAGTAGAGCCAGGGAGAGCCAGGGTGCTTTGGACGGGGTGTTCATCGGCATTCTCCTCACTAGACGACGAGACATGACCGTGATGATCGTCACCAATCCCTAACCCGCATCGAGGAATGCGGAGGCGACGAACCTCTCCCGATGTCTCGTGTCTCAGTCCTTGAGCTACTTCGAGTGGTTTGTGCAACTCACTCCGGCTTTGCACATGGTGCTTCGCACTTCTCGTCTCTCGAGATCGGGGTCGAAATCGAGTTCGAGCTCGTGCGAACCGGAGTCACCCGTCGACGTTTTCCCCACGGCAACTGGATGACATTGGATCTTCGGGAGAGGGAGGGCGACCGGATGCACGAAAACGACCGAAGGGCGACGAACGTCGCTCGAGTCATTGGCTACTCGGCGGCAGAATCCGCCCACCCCGGCCATCCATCCGGAGGAGAAGGTATCCGACGGCTACACCGTGGCAGTGGCGGGAAAAACGTTCCGTTCGAGGACGTCGTATCGGTAGGTGAAGATCTTGTCGAGTTCGCGGCTCACGAACAGATTGCGTACGAGTGCACCTCCGGGAACCGCATAGACGACGGTATCCTCGACATGCGTCCGGTTTCCCTCGGCACGGAAGCGATGCTCGTGCACCCAAAGCCGATAGGGGCCACGTCTCTGCTCGTCGATGAATCGGTAGGGTGGCTCCCACGCGGTGATCTCGCTCTGCCAGTGAACCGGGATACCGTGGAGCCGAAGTCGATACTCGATTCGTGCGCCGACCTTCATCTCGATCGGCAGGGGGCTCACGATCTGGAATCGCAGCCAGGGCGGGGTGATCCGTTCCAGGTTCTCCGCCGCCGCGAAGAAAGCAAACACTTCGTCGAGTGGACGATCGAAGGTTTGGTGCCGTTTCAGCTCGAAGGTGCGCATTCCGGATCCGGAATCTCGAACGACTCGGCCTTGGCTTTGAGCTTCGCGTAGGCGTCGAGCGCCCGCTCCCTGCCCGTCTTGTGGTCGACGATCGGCTTGGGGTACGTCTCGCCCAGAACGACGTCGGCGCCCGCCAAGACTTCGGCCGATGCGTTCCAGGGTTCATGCAGCACGTCGTCCGGAAGCTTGGCGATCTCCGGGACCCACTTCCGAACGTACTCGCCGTCTGAGTCGAACTTCGCACCTTGGAGGATCGGGTTGAAGACACGGAAGTAGGGGGCAGCGTCCGCTCCACACCCAGAGATCCACTGCCAGCCGAGGGTGTTGTTTGCAAGGTCCGCGTCGACCAAGGTATCCCAGAACCACTCCGCGCCGTGATGCCAATGAAGGAGAAGGTGTTTGACCAGGAACGATCCTACGATCATGCGGACGCGATTGTGCATCCAGCCGGTGTGCCAGAGCTCACGCATGCCCGCGTCTACGATCGGGTACCCGGTCTTTCCTCTCTTCCACGCTTCGAGGGCCGCATCGTCTCGGCGCCATGGGAACTGCGTGAAGGCATCCCGGAGCGGTTCCTTCGGCGTCTTCGGGTAGTAGTAGAGGAGCTGGTGAGCGAACTCGCGCCAGACGATCTGCCGGAGGAAGCCCGTCGCGCTGTCGCTCTGCTTTCCCCTCAGCTCCTGCTGCTTCTCTCGGATTGCGTGCCACACCTGCGCCGGACTCACGTCGCCGAAGTGCAGGTACGGAGAGAGCCGGGACGTGGCTTCGACTGCAGGGAAGTCGCGATTGGAAACGTATCCCCCGACTGAATCGTTTGCGAACTGCCTGAGCATGTCGCGCGCGCCCCGCTCGCCGGGCTGCCAGGTCTCGTAGAAGCCTTCGTCCCAGGAGATCGACGGGAGCAGCTCTAGGTCGCCCAGCTGGAGCGACTCCACACCCCGTACAGGCGGAGGCATCTTCCGCGGGCGGGCGAGTGGAGGTGACGGATCGTCCCGTTTGACGATCTGATTCCAAAACGGGGTGAAGACCTTGTAAGGATCGCCGGACTGCGTCGAGTACGTATTCGGCTCGAACAGCATTGCGCCCCGGAAGCTCTCCGCGTGCACACCCTGTTCCCGAAGGGACGTCTTGATCGCGGTGTCTCGGGCGATGACCGCGGGCTCGTAGCGCCGGTTCCAGAAGACCGCACTTACCTCGTGCTGTTCGACGAGGTCGCGGAGCACGTCCTCGGAACGTCCCTCCCGGACCACGAGAGTTTGGTCCAACTTGTCGAGCTCTTCCTGGAGCACGGAGAGAGAGTGGTGGAGCCACCAACGACTCGCGCCACCGGCAGGCCAGTCACCTTCGCCGCCGTCGTCGAGGATGTAGAGGCAGATGATCGGAGCGCCGAGGTCGATCGCGGCCCGAAGAGCCGGATTGTCGCCCAGTCTCAGATCCTGTCGAAACCAGACGATACTCGGAGCTTCGGACATCATTCTCCTTCGGCAGCGCGAGGCAGGAGATACGGGACCCGGAATTCACCCTTCGAGACCTGGCTCTTCAAGTGAGGTTCTCGCCCTCCGCTCGCTCGGGATCGGGGTGTTGGCAGCTCGGCACAGGTTACGTCCGGGCCGTCCGCATCAACCCTCGCGCAACCACGGCACCGAGCTGCAACAACTCCTACGGGAGGAGTTTCGGTGCGCATCGCGATTCGGATGCAGGTCTAGGAAACGTTCCGAGAGTCGCGCCGTCCGATCGACCGACCAGACAGTGCGAAGTGGCTCGGCGGCCGGCGAGTCGACCAGATCACCCCTACGCATCTAGCCAATTCGGCGGCGCAGGGTCTCGGCCAGGTACTCCGACTCGCTCGGATGATTGTAGAGCTGAGACGACGTCCGGACGATCCGGCTCGGCCACTCCGGCCAGGGAATGATCGGGACCTCGATCCGGTGCTGGTCGAAGAGCTCCTTCTGAACCGGGTCGACGTACGTGGGCGGTCCGGGCGGGGGCCCGTCGAAGGCCGGGAGAGGGATGGCCGCGAGCGTTCCGATCATCGACTCCGGCGCCGGGATCGACACGCCCAGCGCGTCACAAATGATCCGGCGACTCTCGAGCGCGAGCTCCCGATTCCGAGACATCAGTTCGTCCCATCCGCCTGGGAGAAGCCCGCCGAGGAACCGGATACTCTCGCCGATCGAGAGCACGGCCGTCGGGTCGTCCGTCCCGATCCAGTCGAACTCCGCATGGAGACGGGACCGGTCCCCCCTCGGTGCCGTCGCGCCGTGACTGATCACGAGAGGACGGGTCCGCTCCCGCCAGTCCTCCCGAACGTAGAGGATGCCCGCCCCCTTCGGAGTGCAGAGCCACTTGTGGCAGTTGCCCGTGTAGAAGGCGGCGCCGATCTCGTCCAACCGCAGCGGCACCATCCCGGGCCCGTGGGCGCCGTCGACCACCGTCTCGATTCCCCGCTCCCTCAGGCCTCGCACCAGGCGCTCGATCGGGAAGACCAGGCCGGTCTGGCTCGTGATGTGGTCGAGCAGTGCGAAGCGCGTGCGGGGGGTCACGGCGGAGAAGACGGCGTCCACTACCTCATCCTCGCTCTCGAGCGGGAACGGGACGTGGAACGGAACGACCCTGGCACCGCACCTCTCGGCGAACCAGTCGGCGGCGTTCCGGCTCGCCCGGTACTCGTGGTCGGTGACCAGGATCTCGTCGCCTTCGCGCATCTCGAAGTTCGCGAACGCCGCGAGGCCGGTGTTGACTCCGACCGTGGCGTTCCGGACGAAGACCAACCCCTCGGGATCCGCCCCGACGAACTCCGACACCTCCGCCCGGACCTGAGCCCACAGGCTCATCGCCCGTTCGTCCAGGAACCGGAGTGGCTCCAGTTCCAGCTCGTCACGAAGCGACTGCTGGTATGCGAGTACGGGCCGGGGACAGGCACCGAACGAACCGTGATTGAGGAACACGACCTCGGGATCGAGCGTCCAGTGGACGGCATGGGACGAGCGGTGGGGTTGCACGGTCTCTCCAGATTCGCGGCTCCGGCCCGCGAGCGCGGTTGGTTGTAGGGGTCGGTATTGGGGTCCGTTGTGGCGTCTCGTCGGGGGGCGGGATCACGCCCCGGTGCTGACCTGGCCGGATGGACCTCCCGGTCCGTCTTCAGGACGACCCTCGGGACGACCTTCGGGACGGCGACGAGCCTCGTCCCGCGGGCCGGCGAACCCAGCCACGAGGAGCGCCCGGATGTGGTCCGCGATCCGCCGTAGCTTTTCGATGTCCTCTCCCGAGACCCGGTGCGCCGAGATCTGGAGGTCTGCCGTGATCGGAATCGAGACCCAGTGGTCCCGCGACCCTGCCCTCGGCACGGACCGACCCGCCCCCAGCTCGAGCGTTCGAAGGAGCGAGCCGAGCTGCTCGGTCGCCTCGCCTCCCACTCGCGGGGCATCCCGAACCGGGAGGTCGAGCCCCTCATCCCGCGGAGCCAAGGCCGCCCCCTCGGCGGGCATCTCTTGGGACCTCACGTTCTCATGGCGCCTCTCATGGAGAGCCGCCGGGCGGGACGGCGGAGGAGTCGAGGGGAGCTGAGCCGGACGCTTGTGTGCGGACGCGACCTCGGAACCGGCCCCGTTCGGAGCCTCTCCCGCGCCTTCGTCCATGACCTCGAACGGGGACGAATCTCCACTCGCCACCCGTGCGAGCTGTCCCTCGGACAGCCCCGCCAGGATGCGACGGATCTCCTGAAGGGTGAGCCTGGCCTCGTTCTTGAACCGGAGGATCGCCCGCAACCGATCGAGGGTCACCCGCGGGTAGCGCGCCCCCGCACCCCTTCGGTCGGCCGGCGGGAGCAGTCCTTGGGAGCTGTAGTAGTGGATCGTCCGGGGCGACAGATCCGTCGCATCGGCGAGTTCGACCAGGGAGAATCCCAACTGATCACTTCGGGACACGGAAGCCCTCCTCGAAGCGGCGGCACCAGTCCTAACCACAACGCAAAACTCGTGCAGCACTTATATCACCAGTCAGAACTAGTTGCCAGCATCTATCTTCAAGGCTCGACATGCAATTTGGCAGCATTGCTGACGTTATTCTCGGCAGGCAGCAGGACGGCCTCAGATCAATATGTCACCACCGGAGCTGATACGAGAATCCTGCACTCAAAGAGCCAGAGATGGGGAGTGCGGGCAGCCAAGAGCCCACCGGAATGCTGCGTTCATGGGCGCGTGGAGCGGCTCGCATCCGTCCAGCTCGACCACGGCATGCGAGGGAGACCGTGTCCCGAAGCCTTCCTTCAGCGAAGCCGCGAATTCCACGCGCCCCGATCGCCCCGGGCGGTACGGAGGCTGTTGCCCACCCCGGGTCCTGCAAACAATGTCGGGGACATCCGTGTCGCTCCTGGACAGGCTACTTGTGGAGCCCACGCGAACCAGTCAGGACTTCCCGTGCCCACCATCCGCGAGATTCCCTACCGGTGGTCGACCCGGCTTCGACGTGGGACCGACGCGGATCCGACCCGCTCTCCGACGGCCCTCCTCTTGCTCACGTCGCCTGCTCCCGTCGCCTGCACCGAACCCTTCTCGATCCGGCTGAGCGGCGCTAGGGTATCCGGGAACCCGTCGACACCCGGGTTCACCAGATTCGGTCCGCACTCGGCCCCGTCCCGATCCGGAGGATCACGCAGCCTTGAATCCACGCCAACGCGACCTGGCCCTGGCCGGGGTCCTGTTCCTCGTCACGGCCCTGCTCTACCTGCGGACCACCGGGTTCGGCTTCATTTGGGACGACGACGCAAACGTCACGGCCAACGCCCTTCTCTCGGGTCCGGACCAACTCGCTCGGATCTGGACGGGGAAGGACATCTATCAGTTCTACCCCCTCACCTTCACGAGCTACTGGCTCCAGGACCGGCTCGTCGGGCTGTCCCCGGCGGCGTGCCATGCCGTGAACCTGGTCCTGCACGGACTCGTGGTCGTTCTCCTCTTCGCCCTCCTCCGTCGGCTCCAGGTTCCGGGAGCGTTCTGGGGGGCGCTGCTCTTCGGCGTCCACCCGATGGCGACGGAGACGGTGGCGTGGGTGACGGAGCGGAAGAACCTCCTCGCGGCGGCGCTGGCGCTCGGAGCGACCCTCGCGTACCTCGGAACGGGCCGTCGGCGCTACCTGGCCTCGCTAGCCCTGTTCGCCCTCGCCGTCCTGGCGAAGACGCACGTGGTGGTGCTCCCCGCCTTCCTACTCCTTCTCGACGTCTGGCGACGCCGGAAGTCCCCGCTCCGGTCGTTGCTCGGGCTGGTGCCGTTCGCGTTGGCCTCGCTGGGGGCCGCGGTCCTCACCGTGATGTTCGAGACCCGGCATGTCGTGCGGGACGGCGCCGAGTGGGAATGGGCTGCCACCTTGCCCGAGCGGCTGGTCGTCGCGGGCAAGATCCTGACCTTCTACCTCACGCACGCGATTTGGCCGAGCGGACTCGCCTTCATCTACGACCCCTGGACTGTCGATGCGTCTCGCCCGACCGCGTGGATCCCGATCATCGCTTGGGTCGTGGGCTGTCTAGTTCTGCTCATGCTGACGAAAGCCCGGGGTGGCCCGTTCCGTTCCCTGACGTTCGTTGCGCTCTCCTTCGTCGTCTGGCTCGCTCCGGTGCTCGGGTTCTTCCGCGTCTACTTCATGCGGTACTCCTACGTTCAGGACCACTTCGCCTACTTCGCGCTACTCGTTCTCGTACCTGGAACGGTCGGGATGGTGGCAGCGGCGACACGGCCGACGCCTGTTGCCCGGATTGCGCCCATCGCCGGCGTCCTCGTGGCCGCTGCATTCTCGTGGGTCACTTGGAACCACCAGGCAGACTTCCGGGACCTCGAGACCCTCTGGACCCGAACGATCGAGAAGAGCCCGCGGGCGTGGATGGCGCTGACGAACCTCGGCGTCCATCGCTCCGGACAGGGCCGCGACGCGGAGGCGGTCGAGCTGCACCGCCGTGCGATCGCGGTCGACGACCGGCGAGCCGAGCCTCACCTGAACCTGGGCTTTGCGCTCGAGGTCACAGGCGACGCCGATGGGGCGATCGCCGAGTATCGCAAGGCCGCCGAGCTCGAACCCGAGGACCCGGTGCCCCTCTACAACCTCGGCAACGCGCTGGTCCGCGCCGGTCGTGCCAGAGAGGCGATGCAAGCCTACGAGTCCGCCCTCGGCAAGAACCGGGAGTACCCGCAGGCACTCAACGGGATGGGTGTCGCCCTGGCTGAGACGGGACGTCCCCAGATCGCGGCCCAATACTGGACCGAAGCCATCGTGGTCGACCCGAGCTTCCGGGACGGATACCGGAACCTGGCGCGGGCACTGGAGCAGGTGCTCTCCTCCAGCGAGGCCGTTGCTCTGTTGCAGCGAGCCTCCGAAGCCTCGGGTGGAGGGAACCCCGCCGTGGAACTCCTCCTCGCCAGAACTTGGCTGCGAATCGGGAACAGGCAGGAGGCCACCCTGGCCATCGACCGCGCCGAGACTGCCGCCCGCGACCGCCGGATCCACGAGTTCGATCGCGACATCCAGGAGACCCGCCTCTCGATCTCGGGCTGATCCCGCCCGAACCCGAAAATGCTCTTGCTTCAGGGGGTTACCTCGTGATTTTCTAACGTTTGAAACGATTCAAACGTTGAGCGGGGACGTATGGCGGCGAAGACGGACTCGACGGGGCGGGCGCTGGAGAGGGAGTTCATCCAGGACTTCGGCGAGGCCTATCAGCACTTCGGACTGCCGCGCCTGATGGGCCGGATCGTGGGACTCCTTCTTCAAGAAGATGGGCCCGTCAGTCTCGACGACATCGCGTCCCGTCTCAGAGTGAGCAAGGGCCCCGTGAGCCAGGTCGTCCGACGGCTCCACGATCGCGGACTCGTAGAAAAGGTCTGGGTCCCCGGGGACCGCCGGCACTTCTACGAGGCAACCGACGACATCTTCGGCCGCGCCTTCACTACCCACACCAAGAAGCTCGAAAGCAACCTCGTCCTCGCGCGTCGATTCGTCGCACGCACGACCGAGAATCCGGACGCGACGTCGCCCCACTTCCGCAGTCGACTCGCGGAGATGGAACGCTTCTACGGAATGATGAGCCGGCATCTCAACGCCTTCCTCGTGGAATGGCGCGAGACACGTTCATCGTGAGTGCCGGTCATGAGGAGCAAGTCATGAAGAAGATGGACGGGAAGGTCGTCATCATCACGGGCGCAGCAGCAGGACTCGGACGCGCGGCAGCGGAGAGGTTCGCGGCCGAAGGCGCAAGTCTCTCGCTCTGGGATCGCGACGAGGTGCGTGGAGGCGAACTCGCCGCGAAGCTCGGTTCCGAAGGTGCGAACGTCGGTACCGACGGTGCGAAGCTCGGTGCCGAAGGTGCAAAGGTCCAGTTCCGCTCTGTCGACGTTGCCGACGAGGCCTCGGTGGACGAAGCGGTCGCGGCGGTCGTCGAGGAGTTCGGGAGGATCGACGTCCTCATCAACAACGCGGGCATCACTCGCGACTCCACACTGCTCAAGATGGAGAGCGCCCAGTTCGACGCCGTGATCGACGTGAACCTCCGTGGCGTCTTCCACTGCGGACGCGCTGTCGGCAAGGTCATGGTCGCCCAGGGCTCCGGAGCCATCGTCAACACCAGCTCCGTCGTCGCACTCTATGGAAACTTCGGTCAGACCAACTACGTCGCGTCCAAGGCCGGAGTGATCGGAATGACGAAGGTCTGGGCGAGAGAGCTGGGCCGGAAGGGAGTCCGCGTCAACGCCGTGGCTCCCGGATTCATCGCGACCGAGATGGTCGAGGCGATGCCGGAGAAAGTCCGGACCGCCATGAGCGAGAAGGCTCCGCTTGGGCGGCTGGGACAGCCGAGCGAGATCGCCGCCGCCTACCTCTTCCTTGCGTCTGACGAAGCGTCGTTCGTCAACGGAGCCGTGCTGAGCGTCGATGGAGGGCTGATCAGCTGACATGACGCGCAACGCACGCATCATCGGAGTGGGCATGTGGGCACCGGAGCGTGTCGTCCCGAACTCCTGGTTCGACCAGCGACTCGGCGAGAACGTCAGTGATTGGCTGGAAGTGAACCTGACCATTCAGGAGAGACGCTGGTGCTCGGAGAACGAGAGCACGGCGGACCTCGCGACGAATGCCGGACGCGCGGCACTGGAGAACGCCGGCGTCTCGGCGGACCAGCTCGACCTCGTCATCGTCGCCACCGACACGCCGGAGTACATCTCCCCCGCCACGTCTGCCGTGGTTCAGTACCGTCTGGAAGCCACGAACGCTGGCTGCTTCGACCTCAACGCGGCTTGCTCCGGGTTCGTCGCGGCGCTCGACATGGGCGCAAAGGCGATCCGCGCGGACAGAAGGACGCGGCGGGTCCTCGTCATCGGCGCGTACGCCATGAGCAAGTACCTCGACATGTCGGACAAGAAGACCGTGACTCTCTTCGCCGACGGCGCGGGAGCGGTCGTCCTCGAGGAAGATCCGGAAGGCGCGGACGGGGGAGGTGAGACCGGAGCGGGCTCATCAGGAGGGGCGGGTGCGGCCGATCGCGTAGAAGCCGACGGCTCCGGCTGGCTGGCATCGAGACTGAGCGCCGCCGGGCAGTACCACGATTGGATGGGCATCTACGCCGGCGGCACCCGCATGCCGGTCGACCCCGCGGTGCTCGAGCGGAAAGACCACCTCCTCAAGTTCGTTCGCAAGTTCCCCAAAGAGATCAACCCGACCACGTGGGAGCGGCTGATCCGGGAAGTGCTGGACGACGTCGGGGCATCCCCGCTGGACGTTTCGCGGTTCTTCTTCACGCAGATCAACATCAACAGCATCCACGAGACGATGGAGGCGCTCGGAGCGCCCTCCGAGCGGGCCCACACGATCATGGACCGATACGGATACACCGGATCGGCCTGCATCCCGATGGCGCTTGCCGACGCCGACGAGAAGGGACTGCTGACGAGGGGAGACCTCGTCGTCTTCATGGGATCCGGGGGCGGACTGGCCTTCGCTTGCGCCGCGTTCCGTTGGTGATCGAGAGGCGGATGACGTGAACGAGAGCTCACACATGATCGTCGCCGGTTGGGTGGTCGTTCTCTGCTACATGGCCACGATTCTGTTCTTCGTCGTGCGGGGCGCACGGAAGAACCGGAGCATGGCCGACTATGCGCTCGGCAACGTCTCGTTCTCCCCGGTCGCGGTTGGACTCGCTCTCGCTGCATCGATGACCAGCGCCGCGACGTTCATCATCAACCCTGGATTCATCGCGCTCTACGGAGTCAGCGCCGTGATCTCGTACGCGGTCGTCCTTCCGATCGCGGCCATGGTTTCGCTCGTCGTGCTCACGAAGGGTTTCCGGCGACACGGCAGCACCGTTCGCGCCCTGACGCTCGCGCAGTGGATGGGGACGCGCTACAAGAGCCCGGCCTTCGCGCTCTTCTTCGCCGTGCTCTCCCTTCTCCTCCTCACCTTCATCGTGCTGATCGTGGTCGGGTTGACCAAGGTGGTCGCGGCGACCCTCGCGCTCTCCGAGCTGTCCGTCCTCATCGGAATCGTCGCATTCGTCTTCGGATACATGATGTTCGGTGGCGCGAACTCGATGGTCTATACGAACACGGTCCAGGCCCTCCTGATGCTCGTGGTTGCGTTCATCCTGCTCGGATCGGGCTACGAGCACTTCTCTCAAGGCGTCCACGGGGTTCTGGACCAGCTCCGTTCGATCGATCCCGCGCTGGCTACGACCACGAACCCGAAGAGCTTCCTCTTCCGCGACTGGTGGGAGATCGGGCTCGCCCAGATCGTCGTGGGCGTGGCGATCGTCTGCCAGCCTCACATCATCACGAAGTCGCTCCTGCTTCGGACCGAGTCCGACGTCAACCGGTACCTCGTCGTCGGTGTGATCACGGAGCTGATCTTCTTCTCCGTCGTGGTCGTCGGTCTCTGGGCGCGGCTCACGTTCCCGGACCTCACCCAGGGCGGCGCGCCGATGCGGATGGACGGTATCGTCCCGGCCTATGTCCTCCACGAACTTCCCGTCTACGCCGGAATCGTCGTCGTGATGGGGCTGATCTCGGCGGGACTCTCGACGCTGGAAGGGCTGATCCAGGCGCTCTCCACGACTCTGACGACTGATCTGCTCGTTCCGGTCGCATTCCGGGGACGTTCGGAAGGAGCCGACGCAGAGCGGCGTCTGCTGCTCGCGAACCGCGCCTGTATCGTCGTGCTCGCGGTGATCGCTGCGTTCCTCTCCTGGGACCAGCTGCAGAACCCCAAACTGAGCGTCGCCATCTTTGCGCAGAACGGGGTCTACGCGTACTTCTCGGCTGCCTTCGTCCCGATCCTGCTCGGCATGTTCTTCCCGAAGGCGCCCCGTCTCGCCGCACTGGTCGCCGCACCGATCGCCGTCGCCGTCCACTTCTCGATGTACTACGGGAAGATCGCCGTCCCCGGCACGCTGGCCACCGGCGAGAATCCGGGTGTGGCCGCGGCCGTCGCCATCCTCGTGTCCGTCGTCGTCGGGGGCGCGATCGTCGCCTTCGGAAGGAGGGACGATGTTCCGTCCTGAGACCGACTGGCTCGCACGATGGGCGCACTACACTCCGTCCCGCCTCGTGCTCCGCGACCACGGGCGTGGGGTCGAATGGACGTACCGAGACGCGCACCTCCGCGCAAACGAACTCGCTCACTTCCTTCGGTCCAAACACGGCATCCGCCGTGGCGACCGGATCGCAACGATCTCGCGCAACCGCTCCGAGCTGTTCTTCCTCTTCTTCGCGTGCATCAAGCTCGGCGCCGTGCTCGTGCCTCTCAACTTCCGCCTGACTCGTGCGGAACTCGATCCGTTGATCGCGGACGCGGACCCGTCGCTCGTGTTCGTGGAGGACGACCGTGGAGTCACGCACTCGGACGAGAACTCTGGAGCGGCGGAGCAGAACGACTCTCTCGAGGACTCGAGTGCGACCTGGGTTGCAATCGACACTCTGACCGAGTTCCTCATTGGACCGATCGGCAGCCCGGCTTCCAGTTCGGATCTGCAAACGCGCAACCGGCCCGATGAAGCGCCCGCGAACGAGAACGACCTCGTCATGATTCTCTACACCTCCGGGACCACCGGCGTCCCGAAGGGAGCGATGATCACGCATCGGATGCTCTTCTGGAATTCGGTCAACACCGGCTTACGGCTCGACCTCAGCTCGAGAGACCACACGCAGAGCTACGCACCGCTCTTCCATACGGGTGGCTGGAACGTTCTCTTCACTCCGTTCCTCCACCACGGCGCGTCTCACACGGTGCTCGATGGTTTCGACGCCGACTTCCTCCTCCAGCTGATCGAGGAGGAGCGATCGACGCTTCTCTTCGGCGTCCCCACCATGCTCAAGATGATGACCGAATCCGAACGGTTCGGCCGGACCGACCTCTCCTCGCTTCGCTACGCGATCGTCGGAGGCGCTCCGATGCCGCTGGACCTCATCGATGTCTGGCACGACCGGGGCGTACCGATCCGGCAGGGCTACGGTCTCACCGAAGTCGGCCCGAACTGCTTCTCGCTGCACGAAGACGACGCGAAGCGGAAGGCTGGATCGATCGGCTTCCCGAACTTCTACATCGACGCCAGAGTCGTTGGCGAAGACGGAGCCACGCTCGGCCACGACGAACCTGGAGAGCTCTGGCTCCGCTCACCGGTCGTAACGCCAGGGTATTGGAATAAGCCCGAGGAGACGGCCGCTGCCTGCACGGACGGCTGGTTCCATACCGGCGACATCGTGCGGCAAGACGCCGATGGGTTCTTCTACGTGGTCGACCGGAAGAAGAACATGTTCATCAGCGGGGGCGAGAACGTCTACCCAGCGGAAGTAGAAGCGGCTCTCGCCACGCATCCCAACGTGGCAGAAGCAGCGGTCATCGGCGTCGCCGACGATCGCTGGGGCGAGGTCGGGCTCGCCTTCATCGTCGCGAGCGGAAACCCTCCGAGTGAGGAGGAACTCCGCAGCCACTGCAACGAGCGTCTCGCACGCTACAAGATCCCGAAGAGCTTTCGTTTTCTCGACAGCCTCCCCCGCAACGACGCAGGGAAGGTGGACCGGATGTCTCTAGTGCTCGAAGTGAACAACCAGGAGGATGAACCGTGAAGCGACCCTTTCTACTCGTCATGACCTTCGCGGCCGCGAGCCTGCTCGCGGTCATCGGCTGCAGTGACGACGACAAAGACAACAACCCGATCAACCCGCCCGCGGAGACCCCGGCGTGGGAAGGTACGTGGCTCAGCGCGGGCGCAAACGTCGCCCCGCTCCTTTCTCAGTTCTTTGCGATCGACAGCGTGCGCGTGACCTTCAACGAGAACCAGACCGTGGCGCTCGCTCAGCACGACACGACGACCATGACCTGGACGAACAACAGCGGAACCTATGCGGTGACGGAGTCTGCGTCCGGAACCATCCATAGCATCGTGATCAGCTACACCGGTACGCCGAGCTTCGATCAGGAGGGGATCATCGAGGTCACGGACGGCACGCCGGACATGATGAAGCTGGAAGTCGTGCAGACCGTTCCGGACATCGGAGCCACCCCGTTGACTCCAGCCCAAGGCTTCGGAGCAGATCCGACCCTGGGGACGATCAACATCCAGAACTACGTTCGTATCGACTGATCGGAAACCAGAAGGGGTTCGAGGTCCGGAACGGAACGAACCGTCGGAGCACCGCTCACGATGCCGTCAGTTGCGCCATCGATTCGGTGGCTCGCGTCGGCGCTCGGGTCTCGAACTCCTTCTACCTCTCAATCGCCGTCCTACGGAGGCTCCCATGAAGAGGATCTCTCTCGTCCTCCTCTCCCTGTCGCTCCTCACGCTCTTCGTCACGGTCCCTGCACTCTCGTCGGACTCGGAGGGTGACGGCGGCGAGACGTCCAAGCAGCCGTTCCCCGAAGAGCGGGAAGAACGCGAGATCAAAGAGTTCCAGTTCATCGGGTACTACTTCATGCGTTCGGAGATGTCGAACGTCGCCCCGACGAACCAGTTTCTCAAGGGTCAGGTGGTCGGTCGCCTCTTCGGAGGAAACACGACGCGAACCTCGACCAGTACGTCCCGATTCTCGGAGCAGCGCTTCCTCCCGATGATCACCTATTCGCCGAAGCTGTTCGACGGTTGGGCGAAGATGCGGATGTCCTTCGAGTTCGACTGGACCTGGGGAGATGCGAACTACGGCGCGGGCGGCAACTTCGGCGGCGCGTTCGCGGGTGACTTCGTGAACATGCAGACGCAGAACCTCTTCCTCGAACTGCGTCCCAAGAAGAACCTGTTCATCAACGCGGGACTCCTTCGTCTCTACGACAACGTTCGTGTCCCCTACTACACCTTCACCGACCACCTCATCTACAAGGGCTATCGTCTCGCTCTCTTCGGCTCGGACGCCACCGGTGTCGGCACACACTGGTTCTTCGCCCCGAACCAGCGGATCAAGGCCGGCGCGTACCAGCTCTACGAGAACAACACCGAGGAAGACGACGACGTCGTGATGTTCGAGGTGGACTACGAGCGGGACCTCGACATCGAGACGTCTGGCGGACTCTCCGTCCACTACCTCCGGGACCACGCCAATGGCGAAGGTGGTGTCTCCATCCTCGGTCAAGGGCTCAACTCGGGGCTCAGCGACTACAACGGAGTCTTCAACTTCGACCTCAGCGGCCAGCCGTACGACGGCGACATTCTCTGGCTCGGTACGCACTGGCATGGAGACCCACTCCTCGCACAGGGCCGGACGGGGTGGTCCGGCTTCGCGTTCTGGAACACGGGCCGGGTAGCCACAGCAAGCCGGGACATCGACATCAACGGCTTCGCCTCGAACCTGCGCGTGGCGCACCGGTACGGTCCGTTCAAGATGGACCAGGTCGCTCTCGACATGACGTACACGAGCGGCGACGACGACAACGTCAGCGACGGCACGTACAGCGGCGTCCTCACCGGGAACAACTGGACCGCTCCCGGCGCGGTGTTCTTCAGCCACGGCCTCTACCTGCTCTTGCCGCACGGGAACGTCGTCAACCGGTTCAATGCCGCCGTCATCGACATCCAGAATCTCGGCTACGGACTCGAAGCGGTCTCTCTCACCGCGTCGAAAGAACTCGTCCCGAACAAGTGGCTGGTCAAGACAGGCTTTGGCGCAGGACGCGCGACGAACCCGCCAGACGGAAACAATCCGAACTTCGCGGCGATCGATCCGAACATCGGAGTCGAAGCGAACCTCAACATCCGGTACCGAATGCGTGTCTTCATGGACCTGGAGCTCCACGCCGCACACCTCTGGCTCGGCGACTTCTACGACTCGCCGATCGTGAACGGCGATTCCGAGAGCCGCCCGCGCGATCCCTGGACTGCATTCGTCACCCTCAAGTGGATCATGTTCTGATGTTGGAATCCGGAGGCAACATGCTGCGCTCGGCGACTACTCTTCTCGCCCTCTCTGCCCTCGCCATCGGGATGGTTTCCCTATCGGGGTGCGCGACGTCTCGCTACTATCATCTTCCGACGCTTCAGTTCGACCAGGTGGACTACGGGTATCCCGTTCATACTGCCGAGGTTCGCAACCTCCAGATCGGGTACATCGACGAAGGTCCCGGGTCGGGCTCAGGATCCGGAGCGAACTCCACACCGACTATCGGATCGACCCCACTCTTGCTCATCCACGGACTCGGGTCGAACGCGAAGGCCTGGCTCCGCAACATCCCCGAATGGTCGAAGACGCGTCGGGTCATCGCGATCGACCTGCCTGGATACGGACTCTCGAGCAAGGGAGACTTCCCGTACTCCTTGAGCTTCTATGCTCAGGTTCTCTCAGAGTTCATGGACGAGCTCGGCATCGAGAAGGCGAACATCGGCGGGCACTCGCTTGGCGGCCAGATCGCCATGGTGACCGCTCTCGAACACCCGGATCGCGTCGAGAACCTCATCCTCGTCGCCCCCGCCGGATTCGAGACGTTCACCCGGGGCGAAGGACAGTGGTTCAAGAGCGTGATGACGGTCGATCTGGTCAAGGAGACCACGATTCAGGGGATCGCGGAGAACCTACACTCGAACTTCTACCAGACGCCGCCCGAAGCGGAGTTCATGATCACGGACCGGATCCAGATCCGTGGCGCCGACGGGTTCGACGACTATTGCTACGCCGTCACTCGCAATGTCGCGGCCATGGTCGACCAACCGGTCGCAAAGCGGCTCGGAAAGATCGAGCAGCCAACTCTCGTCATCTTCGGTGAGAACGACGGTCTCATCCCGAATCCGTACTTGCATGGCGGGTACTCGGCCGACGTCGCGCGGCAGGGAGTGGAGGCGCTCCCTCACGCGGAGCTCCTTCTGATTCCCGCGTGCGGGCACTTCGCACAGTTCGAGAAGCCGGAGGAAGTGAACGAAGCGGTGTCGAGATTCCTCGGAGCCTCCGCGAGCCACTGATCGCAAGTGCAATGAGTTCTCGACGCGGGTCAGACTGAAGACGGGACGACCCGGAAGACGGACAAAGAGAAGCGGGGCGCCGATGAGGCTGCCCCGCTTCGTCGTCTTGAACGCGCGTGTGTAGGTGCGGGATCTGCCTAGAGACCCGCGGCCTTCCTCAGCTTCCGAACCATGTTCGTGTTCTCCCAGGAGAACCCGCCGTCCTTGCTCGCCCGGTGGCCGAAGTGGCCGTGACGCGCCGTCCGCTCGTAGATCGGGCGACGCAGCTTGAGGTGCTCGATGATGCCACGAGGCGTGAGCGGGAAGATGTCGCGGACGATCGCTTCGAACTCTTCGTCCGGGATCACGCCGGTACCTTCGGTGGTGACGAGAACGGAGAGAGGATCCTTCACGCCGATCGCGTAGGAGAGTTGGACTTCGCAACGAGTCGCGAGACCGGCAGCAACGATGTTCTTCGCCACGTAGCGCGCCATGTAGGACGCGGAGCGATCCACCTTCGTCGCGTCCTTGCCGGAGAACGCGCCGCCACCGTGGCATCCACGTCCACCGTAGGTGTCGACGATGATCTTCCGGCCCGTGAGGCCGGCGTCGCCGTGCGGACCGCCGATCTCGAACGCGCCCGTCGGGTTCATGTGGATGATGCAGTCCTTCGCGTTGAAGAGACGGGCCGGCATGACTGGCTTGATCACGTGCTTGAGGATGAGGTCCTTGAGCTTCGCCTGCTGCTTCTTGCCCGTCCACTGCGGCTCGTGCTGGGTCGAGAGCACGACAGTGTGCACCCGCTTGGGACGATCCGCATCGTACTCGATCGTAACCTGGCTCTTCGCGTCGGGACGGAGCCCCTTGATGATCCCCTTCTCGCGAACCTGGACGTGGCGCTTCATGAGCGCGTGGCTCAGCTCGATCGTGAGCGGCATCAGGTTCGGCGTCTCCTTGCAGGCGAACCCGAACATCAGGCCCTGATCTCCCGCCCCTTCCTTGTCGACACCCTTGGCGATGTCGGCCGACTGACTGTGGAGGGTCCGGATGACGGCGCAGGAGTCTGCGTCGAAACGCATGGTCGGATCGGTGTAGCCGATTCCGCGGAGCGTGTTCCGCACCGTGTCCTCGACGTTCTCGAGCGCTCTCACCGCCGCCGGGCGGGACACTCTCACCTCACCAGCGATCACGACGAGTCCGGTCGTGACCAGCGTCTCACAAGCACAGCGGGCGTCCGGCTCGACTGCGAGCAAACTGTCGAGGATCGCGTCCGAGACCTGGTCCGCGACTTTGTCGGGATGCCCGGGCGATACTGCCTCACTCGTGAACATGTGATAGCCGTCAGCGTAGTTGGCCGACATAGCGACTCCCTTTCTACCCGATTCCCAGCTTGGACCTTCCGTCTGAGATGTGATCGGTCGTAATTGACATTTCCCGCCAGCCACGCGACTGCGTATCGGCTCGGCCTCGTCGGCAACCCTCCGCCTTCCAGGGAGTCGGCGGGAGTACCGTCTCGATCCACGAAACGAGTAGGGTACTCCAAGGCCCCGAGAGGTGAAAGCAGTACCTTCCCGCCCGCTCCGGCATCCAAACCGAGTTCGCCGGCGAATCCGCCGTGGAGAGGACGAGAGGGCCCGATGGCCCCCGTCTCTGATCTCGGAACCAGAACCGCAGTGAGGAGAGACATGTCACCTCGGACTCTAGTCGCCATCGCCATCGCCGCTACGACCCTGGTCAGTCTGGAGGTAGGAAACGCCATGAGTGATCCAAAGAACGCTGCCGACGCCGTCTCGAACGCGGCCCAATCTTCGCCTGGAGCCGGCTCTTCCGGCGCCACCGGGGCGTCCCCCAGCGCTTCTGCGATGGGCTCGTCCGGCCAGGAGGCCCAGGGGTTCTACGGCCTCAGCACCTCGACGCTCGAAGGGAAGCCGGTCGACCTGTCCCAGTACCGGGGCAAAGTGGCCCTCGTCGTCAACGTCGCCAGCAAGTGCGGACTCACCCCGCAGTACGAGGGGCTGGAGAAGCTCCACGAGGAGCTCGCGGGGCAGGGCTTCACGGTACTCGGCTTCCCCAGCAACGACTTCGGTGCCCAGGAACCGGGGTCTGCGGAAGAGATCCGGCAGTTCTGCTCGGCGACGTACGGGGTCACGTTCCCGATGTTCGAGAAGATGCCGGTGAAGGGCCCCGAGAAGAGCGCGATCTACCAGTTCCTCACCCAGGGCTACGAGGAGCCCACCTGGAACTTCACGAAGTACCTGATCTCGAAGGACGGTACCGTGCTGGAGCGGTTCGACCCCCGCACGACCCCTGAAGACCCGGAACTGCGCGCGCGGATCACGGAGGCGCTCGCCTCCTAGTCGGTCGACGCCTCAGGCCACCGAGGGGCACAGGCGGGATCCCCCCACCGTCGTTGCCCCTCGGCCCTAGCCCCCCTTCTGTATCACCGGACTGGATGGCGCGACTCCATCCGTGCAACCTCGCATGGTGCGCTCATCCCAATACTCTCCATCTTGCCAGCACCCCGCGCCTGGTCGCTTTGCTCTGTCCGCGTCTTCGAGCCTCGGGAGACGCTCCACCGAACCTGGAGGACCCCCATGACTCGCACACTCACCCGGTCGCTGACCCTGTCTCTCGTACCTTGTCTGGCAGCCATGGCCGTTGTCGTGGTCTCGCCAACGGCATCCTCCGCTGCAATCGAACTCGCGTCTCTGCAGCGCAGCATCACGGTGTTCGGTTCGATCGCGCCGCTGGAGGGCGAGGGCCAGTTCGACAGTGACAACGACAACGTCTCGCACACGGGCCCCTACGACAATCAGCTCGACGTGCTCGTGGAGTACGGAGACTCGTTCGCCCAGACGACGGCGTTCCAGACCTCATTCCACAACGACGGCGGAAGCATCTTCGCCACCGGGGGTTTCGATGCATCGGCCGGAGTGGGTACGAGCGCACAGTTCTCGGAGGCGCTCGGGGCAACGAACTTCCGCTACCAGTTCTCCGTGGACCAGGAGACTCACGCCCGGCTCGTCGGGTTTCTGGAGGCGACCGGTCTCGGACGCGCATCGATCACGATCGTCGGCTCAGGTGGATTCGAGACCTACTATCGGTTCGTGGAGAACGAACGTTTCGACGTCGACGAGACGTTCGTTCTCAACCCCGGCGGATACCAGATGACGATCGACACCAACGGATTCGGACAGGCATTCGAAGACCGTGAGAGTCCGGGGACGGGAGAGTTCGAGATTGCCTTCGCGCCCCTGAGCCCTGCATCCGTCGAGACTCCGGCCTTGCTTGCGACTGCTCCTACCGTGTCGCCCAACCCGGTCTCGAGCGAAGCGCAGATCCAGTTCCGGAACGCCATCCCGGAAGGACGTGACGTGGAAATCATCGCTGCCAATGGGCGTGCCGTGCGAAGCCTCGGCCCCGTCTCGGGCGCGAACCTGACGTGGGATACCCGCGACGAGCTCGGCGCATTGGTTCCGGCCGGCGTCTACTTCGTGCGGGTCCAGGGAGAGACTTCCTCCACGAGAACGGTCGTCATCCGATAGGTGACGTTGGGGCGGCGGCTCTCGCACCGCTGCCCCACGGTTCGCACGTCGGACTTCCGATGCGACTCTCCCGGGGCGTGCTGCCCAACGATGCGATCCACCTGTTCCGCCTCGACGTCCCGCTCAAACGATGCGATCGTTCCACTCCATGAGCGACGAACACGAAGAGAACTGCCCGAGCTGCGGCACGAAATTCGTCGGGCCTTGGTGCCACGAGTGCGGCGAACGGAGCCTAGACAGGGAGTCCCGTGGACTCCGCTCCCTCCTCCGTGAGGCCTTCACCGCCACGACGGATCTGGACGGCCGACTCTGGCGAACGCTGCGAAGCCTTCTCTTCCATCCCGGACGTCTCTCCGAGGAGTATCTGGCCGGGCGACGACGACGATGGATCGGTCCGATCTCGCTCTTCCTGCTGATCAACGTGGGCTACTTCATCTCCCCGCCCATCTCGGACTTCAACCTCTCGCTCGAAGAGCAGATCCGGTACCAGCCCTGGGGTGGAACCGCGCTGTCCTGGGTCGAGGCCAGGAACCAAGCTCGCGGGGTCACGATGGAGGCGTACGCCCGGAAGTACGCGAGCGAGTCCGCTCACGTCGCGAAGTCACTGATCCTCTTGCACGTGCCCTGGATCGCCGCAGCACTCGCCATCGTGGGAGGCCGGCGCTACTACTACGCTGAGCACTTCGTCGTTGCGATCCACGGCTTCTCGTTCGTGCTCACTTTGGCGCTCATCATGCAGTGGGTGCTGCGTCCATTACTGTTACTCGCCGGGCATTGGGTAACCATCGCCTGGGACGGACAGCAGGTGCTACGCACGATCTCACTACTGGTGCTCGTCCTGGCCTTGATCTACTGGACGCGCGCCTCGCGACGTGTCTACGGCTTTGGATGGCCCCGAAGCGTTCTGACGTCGCTCGCCTTTGCTGGAGGACTGGTGATCGGGCACTGGATCTATCGCTGGATCCAGTTCGTAGCGACCTACGTCATCACATAGGCGAGGACGCTGACCAGCACATCGTCACCTACAGGGTCGTTCGACAAGGCCGCGGATCGCAGCCGTTCACGCCAGCGCGTAGAGAAGGGTCCCACCGGCCGGGAGATTCGCCGACCGTCTCCGGCGGGCGCGACAGAGACTCCCCCCAAATCGCCCGGACCAGTGGGACATTGCCTTTGTGGCCTCGCCGGCCCAGCGAGGGACTTCCGGCCCGGACGGTTCGAGGGAGTCTGCGATGACGATCGCCGAGGCGATCGAGGGTCACCACCAGCAGAGCCCTCGGGAACGTCCGGGCCGAAACCGGATCAGAGCATGAGATCGAATCAGGGGACGAGCACAGCCTTGACCGACTGCTGCCATCCCCGCGTCGACATGCGGATCACATAGGTTCCGCTAGCGACGTCGTTCGGCTGCCAGTCGATCCTATGCGAACCCGCTGCGTAGGTACGACGCGAAAGTTCGCGCACGCGTCTCCCACGGACATCGAACACGTCCATCTGCACGTACTCGTCGCGCGCGAGATCGAACTGGACATGCACCGCGTCCCCCGTCGCCATCGGCATCGGGTTCGGAGTGATTCGGTGAAGCCGGTTCGCCACGGGAAGTCCGTTCGATTCGACCGCCGACACCTGATCGAGCAACGACATCGTCCCGAAGTCACCGAACAAGACGTCCTGGGCCACCGTCGAAGACGCACCGAAGTGCTGTCTCAGGATCGAGGAGTAGATGGTTCGATAGTCGTGCTGGATGAGCAGGTTCTCGTCCTGGTCGAGGTTGATGAGGTCTGGATTGACACCGTAGACCCCACCCTGGACGTGCTCGCCGAGCAGGAACATCGGAGCCGCCGTCCCGTGATCCGTGCCCAGTCCACCGTTCTCCTCCACCCGTCGACCGAACTCCGACTGAGTGAGGATCAACACCTTCTCCGCGAGACCTTGGTTCGCCAGGTCGGTGAGGAAGGCCTGAACGGAACCGGCTAGCGAAGCCATGAGATTCGCATGGTCCGTCGACTGGTTCGCGTGCGTATCGAAGCCGTACTCCGCGGTGAGGTAGATCGGCGTCGCGAGGCCACCGCTGATGAGCTTGGCGACGATCTCGAGTTGGTAGCCGAGATTCGTCTGAGGATAGGCGACCGTGTTCGTGCCCGTGTCCGCTGCGTTCTGGATCGCCTCCGCATACTCGAAGCTCGCGGAGTCGATCTCGCGCAGGAACGACAGCTCCTCTCCTCCCCTCGTGGCCGGCGGATTGTCGTCGTAATCCCCGATGTAGTTCTCGTTCACGAGATAGTAGAACGACGACGGGTTGTCGACGACCACACCCGTCACGCCGCGCTCTCCCTGAAGTGGAATGCGGTGGGCGAGAGACTGCTGGAGCCCGAACGGCGACGTCGGCAGTTGGGTCGGGAACTCCGGGAACGAGTGCTCCAGGAAGCGGGCGAGCCATCCCGTCTGCACCACCTGGTCCTCGGACGATCCGCTGAACCAGATGTCGGTACCACGGAAGTGTGAGAGGTTCATGTTCGGGTAGCCGACCCCCTGCACGATCGCCATCTTGCCTTGGTTATAGAGAGACTCGAGCGGCTGGAGCTGCGGATGGAGCCCTGTGCCCAAACCCGGCTCGATCTGAATGACCTGGCCGGGATCCATGGCGAGGGTCGGACGCACCGCGTGATAGGTCGGATCGTTGTAGGGCACGACGGTGTTGAGGCCGTCGTTACCGCCATTCAGGTTGATCAGTACGAGAATCTGACCAGCGAACGGATCATTCGGGCCCAGCGCATAGGCACGGGCCGGATCGAGGAAGTCACCGCGACGGAGCGACGCGGGAACGATCAGTCCTGCTGCAGAGAGCTCGAGCGTGCGCCTGAGGAAGCTTCTTCTCTTCATCTCGAACCTCCCTTACTTCGCCTGCGCGTCAGGAAGACGCAGCGCCAGACGCACCAGGCCCTGCATACGGGCCTCCGCGCTCGGATCGTTCATGTCCCATTCCCACGGCTCTCCACCTTGGAGAAGCTCGTCGAGCATCCGGTTCCAGACCAGCTCCGTCGGTGGCATGCCGAAGAGCACGAGGGCGAAACCGTCGACGATGTTGTAGGGGTTGTTCGGATTCGGGAACTGATTCGCGATCGCCATCACATCGAGCTGCATGTCGAGCGGGTTCCCGTAGATCTCTCCGTCGACCAGGGAGACGTCCAGCTCCTTCCGCCACGGAAGCGTGTAGCTGTTGATCCAGGTGCGGTACCCAGGCCAACCCGCGACGTTCGGTGGCTCGAAGAGACGGTGGCCGTAGATCCATGTCGACCAGTCCATCCAGTCCCGCTGGAAGGCGCCGTAGGTAGCGAAGTTCGCATCGGCCCCGAGCTCGAACGCGCGAACTCGACCGAGATAGTGGTCGACGCCATCGCTGATCACGGAACCTCGGAACTCCGGATCGAAGAAGTGCTCGCTCGTGAAGATCGTCTGGAGGACCGGAAGGATCTCGTAGTTGTTGTTGCGAAGAATCGTGGCCAGCTCTTCGACCCGCTGCGGATCGGGATACTCGTCGACGTACCACTTGTAGAGCTTGGTGCAGAGGAACCGCGCACACTGATCTTCTGCGAATACGATGTCGATCACGTCCTCAGCGAACCATTCTCCGGTCTGCCCGAGAATCGTCTTCGTTCCGTAGTCGTGTGCCCACGGCTCGAGCTGCGACGTCACTCCGTCGTACGTGAGGTACCCGGTGAACGCGCGAGCGGTCTCGACGATGTCTTCCTGCGTGTAGTTGCCGACGCCGAGAGTGAAGAGCTCGAGCAGCTCACGTGCGAAGTTCTCGTTGATCTGGCCCACCCAGTTCCACTGGTTGTCGAGCCAAAGCAACATCGCGGGATCCAAGGAGACGGCGAGGGCCATGTCCTTGACGTTCCCGAGCGCGTATTGCCGGAGCAGCGCATTCTGGGTGTACATGGACTGAGGGTAGTAGACCTTCTCGATGCTCGTGGCGAAGTGGTCATGCCAGAAGTGCGTCATGCTCTCGGTGATGTTGGGACCGGAGTCGACGATGACGTCCGGCCACCATCCCATCAGGACATCGATGTGTTCTCCGAGCGCTTGGTAGTACGCGTCCATCTCCTCCTGCGTCCACCCCGTCATGTCCGGGATCGGCTCCGTAGCCCACGCTCCCGGCGCGGCCGGAGGGAACTGTGGCGCGAGTAGCTGGGCTACGGTCGCCGCGAGTCCTTGCGCAGCGGCATCCTCGATCTCCTGATAGGTCGCACCCACGACCGTACGGCGAAGGAGATGTGCCGCTTCCTCCGTCCCAAAGGTGCCGGTGTAAGGAGCCCACGTCGTGGTCGTCACAGGCGACGACCCTCCGTGGTCTACGTCCGCTTCATTCGGTTGGACGCGGTTCGCGTGAAGAGCTTGCTCTTCGAGACGCTGTTCCAGTTCCGCCCGAGTCATCTGCTCTGGCCCGAGACGGAATACATCGTCTGCGCGATCCGCCTGCCACGCGGCGACTCTCTCTTCATACGTCTGTTTGAAGATGAGCGCGCGATCGCGTCGTTGGTTGTCAGCTGACTCGGTTTCCGCGAAGGAAGAGGACACGGATGAGGCGAGGAGCAGGGTGAGCGACGAGAGGACAGCCATCGGTCTGACCTCGCGCGCCAAAGATCCCCACCGGCCGTTCGGTCGGGTAGTCTTCATGGGTCCCTCCTGGAGTTGCTTGGGATGATACAAGGTTCGTACCGGATCCCGGCGCGCTTGCGTAGTCGAAACTCGGGAGTGGTGAGGATCCCTGAGCGGGTTGGGGGACAGCCGTTTGGGGTAGCGGCCGAATGCAGCTGACAGAGCGAGCCGCTCCGACCGATTCCTGCGCGTCCTGTCGTGTCGAGCAGACACTGGGCGGTTCTCACGACGCCCAAACTACACACCTGTGGAGTTTATTCCCGCTCGGCGCTGGTTCGGATGGAGCCTGTTTCTCGCGAACTGCCAGGATCAATCCCGGGGTCGACACTCGACCACGCACCGTACCGACCTGGCGAGGAAGCACTCCTCGTGCGCCAGGTGGTGCAGCAGTTCGAGCTCTTCGGCGGTCGGCCCTGCGCCGGCCGCGAAGAGGACCCTCGGGCGAAGCTCGACCCGCTCGAACGCGAGCTTTCCGTCCTCGGCACGCCCCATCCGTCCCTCGGCCTCGTCTATATAGCTGTCGACCACGAACCCGCGGCCGGCCGCGAGGGACAGGAACCAGAGCATGTGACAGCTGGACAGGGATGCCACGAACGCTTCCTCCGGATCCACCGCCCGCTCCACCGAGAACGGCAAGGGAACGACGTGGGGCGAAGACGAGGCCGGAACCTCGGTCCCACCGTCGAACCTCCAGACATGGCTCCGGCTGTATCGGTTGTCCACGAACGGCTCTCCCCGTCTGACCCACTCGATACTCGCGACATGACTTGCCATGACATCTCCTAAGTCCTTGCCCTGTTGCACGGTACTTGGATTCACGATCATCCGGCCACCGCTTATCGAGACCTAGTCTCAGAAATCCAGACTTTCACTTCATCTTTTTCCTGGACCAATTCCAGACATTTCAGTATAGATACTCGGTTCCGCACGACTTTGCACGCGAGGGACTCGAGATGAAACTGACATCCCAACAGGAATTCGGCCTCCGCTGCCTCCTGCGGCTCGCCAGAGAGGAGCTGGGGGAGGAGAACGGAGCCGATCCGAGCACCCTACCGGTCAACCGGATATCCGAGGACGAAGGCCTCTCGACCGAGTACGCGGGAAAGCTGATGGGTGTCCTCGCCCGTGCGGGGCTCGTCGAGAGCATCCGCGGCCGGAACGGTGGCTACCGTCTCGCCCGGCCCTCTTCCGAGATCAGCCTGGCGGAGTCGATGGCCGCACTCGGTGGGAAGCTGTTCGACGGCGACACCTGCGAGCGGTTCCGGGGCGACCGCAACTCCTGTATCCACTCCGACGCCTGCACCATCCGCTCGGTTTGGTCGGGGCTGCAGTTCGTCCTCGATCAAGTTCTCACCCGAACCTCCCTTCGCGACATGGTGGAGCGAAGCGAAGCGGGAATGGCCCAGTGGGTCCAGCACCACGTCTCGGCACTGGTCCAGTCCGCCAACGAGGGCAACTGGTTCGCGCCGGCCGCACCCAGCTCCGTCGGGGCAAGCTGCGAGTCGACCTCGAACGACCGCGCAACCGAGGCCGATGGCGCAGACGAAGAAGACAGAGAATCGATCACCCTCTCCCACGGAGCTCGCGGCAACCACGGCGAGCACGCCGGAAACTCCTGAGAACGAAGAGGCCATACCGCCCATGTCGACACCGCAGGATCACCTGGAGAAGCTGACCCAGTCCGAGTACAAGTACGGCTTCACCACCGAGATCGAGACCGAGACGATCCCCAAGGGACTGAACGAGGACATCGTTCGGATCATCTCGGCAAAGAAGGAAGAGCCGGAGTGGCTGCTCGAGTGGCGGCTCAAGGCGCTCGCCCACTGGAAGAAGATGGTGGAACCGAAGTGGCCGAACTTCGACTACGGCCCGATCGACTACCAGGACCTCTACTACTATGCCGCGCCCAAGAAGAAGCCGGAGCTCCAGTCTCTCGACGAAGTCGATCCCGAGCTGCTCGAGACGTTCAACAAGCTCGGCATCTCGCTCGAGGAACAGAAGCGGATCTCCGGTGTCGCCGTCGACGCAGTGTTCGATAGCGTCTCGGTCGCGACCACCTACAAGAAGACGCTCGGTGCACTCGGGATCGTGTTCTGTTCCTTCTCCGAGGCGGTGCGCGAGCATCCGGAGATCGTGAAGAAGTACTTGGGCTCCGTCGTACCCTCCACCGACAACTTCTTCGCCGCGCTCAACTCCGCGGTCTTCAGCGACGGATCGTTCGTCTTCATCCCGAAGGGCGTCCGCTGCCCGATGGAGCTCTCCACCTACTTCCGGATCAACGCCGCACAGACGGGCCAGTTCGAGCGCACGCTGATCATCGCCGAGGAAGGTGCGTACGTGAGCTACCTCGAGGGATGCACCGCGCCGCAGCGGGACGAGAATCAGCTCCACGCCGCCGTCGTCGAGATCGTGGCGCTGGACGACGCCCAGGTGAAGTACTCCACCGTCCAGAACTGGTACCCAGGCGACAAGAACGGCAAGGGCGGTATCTACAACTTCGTCACGAAGCGTGGCGCTTGCCGCGGTCGCAACTCGAAGATCAGCTGGACTCAGGTCGAAACCGGTTCGGCGCTCACCTGGAAGTATCCGAGCTGCATCCTCCAGGGCGACAACTCCGTTGGTGAGTTCTATTCCGTCGCGGTGACGAACAACCACCAGAAGGCGGACACCGGTACGAAGATGATCCACATCGGGAAGAACACGAAGTCGACGATCATCTCGAAGGGGATCTCGGCGGGGCTCAGCCAGAACAGCTACCGCGGCCTCGTCAAGATCATGCCTGGCGCGGAGAACGCCCGGAACTACTCGCAGTGTGACTCGATGCTCATGGGCGACAAGTGCGGGGCCCACACCTTCCCGTACATCGAGGTGAAGAACCCGACTGCACAGCTCGAGCACGAAGCGACGACGTCCAAGATCGGAGAGGACCAGATCTTCTACTGCAAGCAGCGTGGGCTGTCGGAAGAAGACGCGGTCAACCTCATCGTCAACGGTTTCTGCAAGGAAGTGTTCCGCGAGCTACCGATGGAGTTCGCGGTAGAGGCACAGAAGCTGCTCGAGATCAGCCTCGAGAACAGCGTCGGCTGAGATCAACGATAGCCCCCTGGACCACAGAACCCGGCCGGTGAGGCGAGACGAACAGAATCGGAGTAGGAGAGAGAGATGCTGGAGATCAAGAACCTCCATGTGCAGGCAGACGGCAATGAGATCCTCAAAGGACTGAGCCTTCATGTGGGGGCGGGCGAGGTGCACGCGATCATGGGGCCGAACGGCTCCGGAAAGAGCACGCTCGCAAACGTTCTCGCAGGACGCGAGGAGTACGAGGTGACCGACGGTTCCGTCGAGTTCCTCGGCAAGGACCTCTTGGAGCTGGAGCCGGAGGAGAGGGCGCACCTCGGCGTCTTCCTGGCCTTCCAGTACCCGGTGGAGATCCCTGGGGTGAACAACACCTACTTCCTCAAGGCCGCGCTCAACTCGATGCGGAAGGAGCGGGGCGAGAGCGAACTCGACGCTGTCGACTTCCTGAAGCTCGTCCGCGAGAAGCTCAAGGTTCTCCACATGGAGGAATCGCTGCTCAGCCGGCCCGTCAACGAAGGGTTCTCCGGGGGCGAGAAGAAGCGGAACGAGGTCTTCCAGATGGCCGTGCTCGAACCGAAGCTCGCCATCCTCGACGAGACGGACTCCGGGCTCGACATCGACGCGCTCAAGGACGTCGCCGCGGGCGTCAACGCACTCCGGTCACCGGATCGCGGCTTCCTCGTCGTCACGCACTATCAGCGCCTACTCGACTACATCGTCCCGGACTTCGTCCACGTCCTCTACAAGGGACAGATCGTAAAGTCTGGTGGCAAGGAGCTGGCACTCGAACTCGAAGCGAAGGGCTATTCCTGGGTCGAAGAGCAGGCCCTGGCGGCCGAGAGCAAGTGAGGGGTCGATGACGCACGTTCAGGACACCCTGCATCCCTTTGCTCTTCGGTTCGAGGAGTTGGAGGCGAATCGGAGCGCGGACGGCCCCGAGTGGACGCGCCGTCTCCGTCGCGCGGCGATGGCTGCGTTCTCGGAAGTCGGCATTCCGACCCCGAAGCACGAAGAGTGGAAGTACACGGACGTCCGTGAACTGGACCGGATGACCCTGGTCCACGCTGATGAAACATCTGTGCTCGACGCCGGCCCGGGTTCCGTCTCGCCACTCCAGGCGGGCTCGGACGAAACGATCCTCCGCGTCGTGCTCTTGGACGGCCGGTTCGCTCCGACACTCTCAGACCTCTCGTCTGCCCCGGCTGGCGTCCGAGTCGAGCCACTCTCGGTCGTACTCCGGGAAGGCCGTGCCGAGCTCGAATCGCACCTCGGTTCGGTCGCAACGATCGAGGATCACCCTTTCGTAGCCCTCAACACCGCGTTCTTCCAGGACGGGGTCCACATCTTCGTTCCGGCTGGATGCAAGGAGCGGGTCACCGTCCACGTCGTCCACATCGCTGGCGCGAGCGACAGCTCCGGCGGACGTGCCAATGTTTCGCACCCCCGGAATCTCTACGTCCTCGGCGAGAGCGCCGAGGTGCGCGTGATCGAGGAGTACTCGTCACACGATGAGGGGTCTCCGAGTGACCGGATCTTCCTGACGAACCCTGTGACCGAGGCCGTGATCGGCCCGAACGCACGACTCGAGCTCTACAAGGTCGCGCGGGAGTCCAGCCAAGTCTTCCATGTCGCGGGCACGTTCGCGCGCATCGACCGTGACGGACATCTCGATGCACACAACGTCTCCCAAGGGGGACGGCTCGTGCGCAACGACCTTCGGGTGGAGCTCGTTGGATCTGGAGGCGGCTGCGTCCTCAATGGACTCAACGTCGCCAACGGCCGCCAGCTGATGGACGACCACACCGAGATCGTCCACGCCGTGGCGCACTGCGCGAGCCGCGAGTACTACCGATCCGTGCTGAGCGACGAGTCTCAGGGCGTCTTCAACGGCAAGGTGTTCGTCCGGCCCGACGCGCAGAAGACGGACGGGATCCAGTCGAACAACGCACTGGTGCTGTCTCCCAAGGCACTGATGAACACGAAGCCGCAGCTGGAGATCTACGCGGACGACGTCAAGTGCACGCACGGCGCGACGATCGGACAGCTCGATCCCGATTCCCTTTTCTACCTCCGCTCCCGCGGCATCGACGCGGAAGCCGCTCGTCGCATGCTCGTACACGCATTCGCGTCGGACGTGGTGGACCGGATGGCATGGGAGCCGATGCGCGTTCTCGCTGGCTCCATACTCGACGAAACGCTCGGAAGGTGAGGTCCAAGTGCAGGCCGATCAACCGACGATGGATCACGGAGTGGAGACGACACCACTCGACATCGCACGAATCCGCAGAGAGTTCCCGATCCTCCGCCGGAAGGTCCATGGCAAGCCCTTGGTCTACCTGGACAACGCGGCGACGACGCAGCGTCCGCACGACGTCGTCGAAGGGATCGCTCGGTACTCCTTCCGCGACAACGCCAATGTGCACCGGGGCGTTCACGAGCTGAGCCAGACCGCAACGGCTCACTACGAAGGCGTCCGCGAGAAAGTCCGAGACTTCGTCGGGGCGGAGAAGACCGAGGAGATCGTCTACGTCCGCGGTACGACCGAAGCGATCAACCTCGTCGCGGCTTCTTACGGCGGCCGCCATCTCAACGAGGGTGACGAGGTCCTCGTAACGCAGCTCGAACATCACTCGAACATCGTCCCGTGGCAGCTCATCTGTGAGTCCCGCGGCGCGAAGCTCGTCGCCGCTCCGATCAACGACGACGGCGAAGTGATCCTGGACGAGTTCGAACGCCTCATCGGTCCCAAGACCAAGATCGTCGCCTTTTCGCACATCTCGAACGCTCTCGGAACGATCAATCCTGTCGAGCGGATGACGGAGATCGCGAAGTCACGCGGGGCAGTCGTCCTGGTGGACGGCGCGCAAGCCACTGCGCATACGAAGGTCGACGTCCGAAAGATCGGTTGCGACTTCTATACCGTGTCCGCACACAAGATGTACGGACCAATGGGGATCGGAGCGCTCTACGGCCGGAAGGAACTCCTGGATGCGATGCCACCCTACCAGGGTGGCGGCGACATGATCCGGATGGTCTCCTTCGAGAAGACTCTCTACAGCAGCGTGCCTCACAAGTTCGAGGCCGGCACCCCGAACGTCGAAGGCGTGGTCGGCCTCGGAAGTGCGATCGACTTCATCACTAGTCTCGGCCTCGATAGAATGGCGGAGCACGAGCACGATCTACTCGCATACGCGACCGAGGTGATCGGTGGCCGCCCTGAGGTTCGGATCGTCGGGACTGCGCGCGAAAAGGCGAGCATCCTCTCGTTCCTCATCGACGGCGTGCATCCTCACGACATCGGGACGATCCTCGATGGCGAGGGGATCGCGATCCGGGCCGGACACCACTGCGCCCAGCCCGTGATGGACAGATTCGGCGTGCCTGCAACGATCCGTGCGTCGTTTGCCGTCTACAACACGCGCGAAGAGGTCGACGCACTCGCACGCGGACTGGACAAAGTGATGGAGATTTTCGGATAGTCCCCGTCCCGGTGGGCAAGAGGAGTGAGACTCAGAAGACATGTCCGAACTACGCGAGCTCTACCAGGAGCTGGTCCTGGACCACGGAAAGCACCCACGAAACTTCCATGGCATGGAAGACGCGGATCGCCAGTCCGTCGGCTACAACCCGCTCTGCGGCGACAAGCTCACGCTCTACCTCAAGCTCGAGGGAGACACGGTGAAGGACGTGAGCTTTCAGGGCGCTGGGTGTGCCATCTCCACGGCATCGGCCTCTCTGCTCACGGAGACTCTCAAGGGTCGGACCCGTGCGGAGGTCGATCAGGTCATCCGTGAGTTCATCCATATGCTCACCGAAGGATCGCCCGACGACGACGTCGAGCATCTCGGCAAGCTCGTGGTCTTCCAGGGTGTGCGCGAGTTCCCTGTGAGGGTCAAATGCGCCACTCTCGCCTGGCGCACCCTCGAGGCGGCTCTCCATGGTCAGGACGAACCGGTCACGACGGAGTAGGGGAGCCTCATGGATAGCGACAAGACCGAATCGGGAAACACCTCCCCGGACCGACACGGCCCTTTCGGCGTTCGGGAGGAATCCGTTCCCCCGAGCTCCCCGGCTGAGCCGGTCCGGTCGGCCCAGTCGGACGACCCAACGACGCCGAACTCGAACACGTCGTCTCCCGAAAGCTACGAACCCACCCGGGAGGACCTGGCTCTCCGCGAACGGATCGTTCAGGCGATGAAGACGGTCTACGACCCGGAAATCCCAGTGAACATCTATGACCTCGGCATGGTCTACGAGATCGAGGTTCAGGGAGCGTCCAAGGTTCTCGTCACCATGACCCTCACTTCGCCGGCCTGCCCTGTCGCCGGCACCCTTCCGGGTGAAGTCGAAGAGAAGGTCAACGAGGTCGAAGGAGTCCGGGAGGGAAAGGTCGAGCTGGTCTGGGATCCGCCGTGGACCCCGGATCGGATGAGCGAATCCGCCAAGCTCGAACTCGGGATGTTCTGACCTCGGCCCGCTTCCTTGCCCGGCCAATCGAGGTTAACTCATAGTAATCCAGTAGTTTACCACGTATCGCCCCCTCCCGAACCGTATCCCCGGGGCAACGGCCCGCCCGGGTGTCTCGCCAGCAACGGGTGCGGCCTCCGACCAGTCCAGACGGACGTCGGACTTGCGGGACGCTCGCCCGACCCGTCCGACCAACCGCTGGCCGAGTACCCGACACGTCTGCGCTCGAGTCGACTCAGTTCAGCCATATCCTGTCCCGGGACCCTCAAGTTCCCCAGCGGGCCTCCCGATAACCGAAAACGTGGGAACGATTTGCCCAGGGATCGCGGATGGGACCCAGGCTTAGGAGATGCGAACGATGAACGAGACCCCGATGAACGATAGTCGCTGTCCAATCGATCACGAGCACCTGACCGACATGTCCGCCGGCGACACGGAGTTCGAGACGGAACTCATGCAGGAGTTCCTGCGCGTCACGCCTCCGCTGATCGAACAGGTGGAGAACGCACTCGCGACAGGTGATCTCCCGACGGTAGAACGTGCGGCTCACACTCTGAAGGGCAGTTGTCGCTCACTCGGGGCACGCCCGATGTCCGATCCTTGCGAGACG
Source organism: Candidatus Eiseniibacteriota bacterium (assembly GCA_020633975.1). GTDB lineage: Bacteria > Eisenbacteria > RBG-16-71-46 > CAIMUX01 > CAIMUX01 > JACKCR01. The sequence goes on from JACKCR010000009.1 coordinate 124,408, forward strand.
TTGGAGAAGATGGCGCGGGCTGGAGAGACGACAGGCGCGAACGAGGTCGTCCAAAACATCCAGGCGTACTTCGATGTGCTTACCGATTACATCACGAAGACTTGGGGCGTTCGCGCGGCGTAAGGACGGGGATGACGTCAGAGCCCAGCGTCCCACCGAGGCCGATCCCCGTACGTCGTCCCTCATGACATCAGGAACACAATGCGCGTCCTAATCGCAGAAGACGAGCCGACCGCGGCCCGACTCCTCACCCGTGAACTCGAGTCACAGGGGTATCGAGTATTCGTCGCGAGCAACGGACGTGAAGCGCTCGAACTCGCCGAACGCGAGAATCTGAGTCTCGTCCTCACGGACTGGATCATGCCTGAGATGGACGGGCTCGAGCTCTGCCGCGCATTGAGGGAACACCCAGACAAGTCCCGTTACCACTACGTCATCATGATCAGCTCGCGTTCCAGTCCCAAGGACCGAGAGAATGCGATGACGGCGCGAATCGACGACTTCCTCGTGAAGCCCTACGACCAGGGCGAACTGCGGGCTCGGCTCGGTGTCGCGCGTCGCGTCCTCGAGATGCAGGAGCGGCTTCACAATCAGAACGTGAAGTTGGTCCGAAGCCAAGAAGAGCTACTCCAGGCGAACCTGCATTTGACGGAAGCCACGGAGATCGCCGAGTACGCGCGGAATCGGTCGCTTCAGCTGTTCGAGGAGCTTCCTGTTGCCGGCTTCACCTACGACACGAGCGGCTGCATCTTCGAATGGAACCGCCGTGCGGAGTCGGTCTTCGGGATCAACGCCCACGAGGTGATGGGACGTGAGGTCTGGGACGTACTCGGCGCCAAGCTCGTGGGGAAGCGTGAGCAGGGACAGATCCGCAGAGTGTTCGAAGGAGGCTCGTTCGAGGACTCACCGTGGTCCGATGGTTCGAACTTCTTCCTCGTGAGCAGTCACTGCATCAAGAACCGCGACGGGATCGTCGTTGGCGCGGTCAGCACCGCGGTCGACGTGACGCAACAGCGAAGAGCGGAACTGCTGATCGAGCGACAGAAGCAGGACTTGGTCGAGCTGAACGGAAAGCTCCAGGCCCTCGCCGTGACGGACGGTCTCACCGGGATTCCGAACCACCGTGCGTTCCAGGAGCGTCTCCATGGACTGACTGAGCAGGCGAACGTCGGACTCGGGTTCTCCCTCGCCATGGTCGACGTCGATCACTTCAAGCACTTCAATGACACCTACGGGCACCAAGCCGGGGACGAGGTGCTCAGGAAGACGGCAGAGTGCCTCATCGGGAACCTCCGTGGATCCGACTTCGTCGCAAGGTACGGCGGCGAGGAGTTCGCCATCCTCTTCCGCGGAGTCGACGAGGAGAGTGCCGTCCAGCTCTGCGATCGACTGCGCGCACGCATCGAATCGATCGAGACCCCCTACAGCAAGATCACCGCTAGCTTCGGAGTCGCGACTTGGGGAACCGCCGCGACGGACGCCGAGGACTTGATCGTGGCGGCAGATCAAGCGATGTACCTCGCGAAGCGAGAGGGGCGCAACCGAGTCTGCTTCCACTCCCAGCTCCAGAAGGCCGCCTAGCGCGTCGGGCGCCTGTTCCAGACGAGTAGCTGTCCCTTTCGGAGCCGCTTGGCTGATCTCCCGAACGGCGATACGCTCCCACGCATGAGTGAACGAAACGCATCTCAGCGGCCGCCGCACGAAGGCCGTCCCGATCCTTCGACGCATGAGACGACACGTCACTGGATCCCGCAGTGCCTCACGATCGCGGGGTCGGACTCCGGCGGCGGGGCCGGCATCCAGGCAGACCTCAAGTCGATCCAGGCGAACGGCGCCTTCGGCCTCTCGGTTCTGACGTCGATCACGGCACAGAACACGAAGGAAGTCGTCACGGCCGAAGACCTGTCGGTCGACATCATCCGGTCACAGCTGCGGGCCGTAATGGACGACTTCGAGATCGGTGCGATCAAGACGGGAATGCTCTCGTCGGTCGACATCGTGGTCGCCGTTTCGGAGTTCCTCGCGAAAGTGCCGAAACTCCCCCCTCTCGTCGTCGACCCGGTCATGATCTCGAAGAGCGGCTACTCGTTGCTTCGCGACGAAGCCGTCGCGGCGGTCAAGACTCGGCTGCTTCCACTGGCCACAGTCGTGACCCCGAACCGCCACGAAGCCGAGCTTCTGTCCTCTACCTCGATCTCTGGGCCCGAAACTCTCTCGGAGGCGGCCGCGAGGATCCTCGAACTCGGTCCGACATCCGTACTCATCAAAGGGGGGCACCTCGACGAAGCCGACGCTGCGGACTACCTCTTTCGGAGCGGATCCGGGGCCGCAGCCCAACTCGTCGGCCGGTTCACCTCCCCTCGCTGGGAGACCCGCGCAACTCATGGAACGGGCTGCACCTTCTCGGCGGCGATCTGCGCCCACCTGGCTTTCGGCCTCGATCTCGAAGCGGCGATTCGAAAGGCCAAAGAGTACGTCAGCAACGCGATCCGATACGGCCTCGAGATCGGACATGGCCATGGTCCAACCGACCACTTCTACTACCTCAGGCCCTGGTATCGAGAAACGGAAGGCGGGGACAGATGAAGCACGGCCCGATCTACGTCATCACCGACACGACCGTTCAGAACCGGTTCACACACGCTGAGCTGACGGCAGCCGTGCTCGCCGGAGGAGCAGGCGTCGTTCAGCTTCGGATGAAGCCCGCCGTAGGAGTCGCGCCCGCGATGTCCGCGACGCCGGCAACATCCGCAACGGCTGCACCACCTGCAACGACCGCGACGGCTGGAGCGCCCGCGACGAGAGAACTCGTCGACACCGCGCGTGTGTGCGCGGCTCTCTGTCGCCGTGCTCGTGTCCCGTTTCTCGTCAACGACCGAGTCGACGTGGCTTGGGCCGCCGACGCGGATGGCGTGCACTTGGGCGACGACGATCTCCCGCTGCAATCGGCCCGTCATCTGCTCGGCCCGCATAGAATCCTCGGAGCCTCCGCGGACTCGATCGACGACGTTCTCGCCCGAGCAAGAGAAGGTGCAGACTACTGCGGAATCGGCCCCGTCTTCCCGACGTCGACCAAGACGGACACGGGCCCTGTTCTGGGACTCGATGGCCTAGCTGCTGTGGTCGCGGCATCTCCGATCCCACTCGTCGCCATCGGAGGCATCACGCTCGACCGGATCGCAGATGTCGCGCGCACCGGTGTGGCAGCTGTCGCCATCGTCAGCGCGATCTGCGCTGCAGACTCTCCAGAAGCCGCGACACGAGAGGCGAACGGGCTGTGGAGATCCGCCGTGGGAGGCGCACGATGACCGACGGCCCCGCGGACGACCTACCGAGCGTGTCGCCGACTGCTCCGCTGGGCGATTCGACCGATCCTTCGCTCACGCTTCGGGACGTCGGTGAGTTCGGAGCGATCGAACGGGTTGGGCGATGGGTCGAGCAGTTCGGAGCCACAGACCCGACTGTTCAGGTCGGCATCGGGGACGATGTTGCCGTGGTGCGGCCACGCGCCGGCAAAGAACTCCTCGTGACCTGCGACGTACAAGTCGCCGGACGTCACTTCGTGCCTTCCTGGATGTCGGGATTCGAGATCGGCCGGAGAGCGTTCGAAGTCAACGCGAGCGACATCGCCGCCAAAGGTGGTTCGGTTCTTTGGGTCCTCGTCTCACTCGGTCTCCCGGCGGAGTTTCCGATCGTAGACCTCGAAGGGATCTATCGCGGCATCTTGACCGGGCTCTCGGAGGGGGGCACCGGCACAGTGATCGGCGGCAACATGACGTCGACACCGTCAGAGTCGTGGTTTCTCGACCTCACGGTGGTTGGAGAGTGCGACGCCGGCTCCGCATTCCTGCGATCCACGGCACGAGTGGGCGACGCCGTGTTCGTCTCCGGAGTTCCGGGAGGATCCGCTGCCGGACTCACCATCCTGTCCTCACTCGGTGCGAAGTCGATCGACATGCGAGTAGGGACGGCGAAGGACGAACGCGCAGCGCTCGAGGCAGCGCACCCATCGCTCATTCCTTGGATCGAGAAGTACCTATGTCCTCGTGCACGGATTTCTCTCAGTCGTCGACTCGAGTCCGCTCGGCTCCTACACGCTGCACTCGATGTGAGCGACGGACTTCTCGGCGATCTCTTCCACATCTGCTCGGCGAGCCGCGTCGCTGCCGCGATCGATCTCCACGCGCTTCCCCACACTGAACTCGAGTCGGGCTTCGACACGCAGACGAAGGAGGCCATCGGCATCGAAGCATCCGCAACTGCCTGGTCGTGGATGTTGGGATCGAGTGACGACTACGAGCTGCTCTTCACTGCCGACCCGAGTCTACGTGACGACATCTTCGCCGCCGGTGAGTCGTGCGGAGTTCCGATCCACGAGATCGGGGCGATCGTTCCCGGCCCGCCACGCATTCTGGTCGACGGTTCTCGAGTCGGCCGACCGGACGCGGTCTGGACTCCCGACGGACCTGGCGGAGGCTGGAACCACTTCGCCTGAGGTAGCTCTCGTTGGCGCCTTGGTTGTGCCGCGAACCACAGCCTTCTCGTGCGTACGAAGCGCTGGTGGCCGAACCTGATACCCACCCCCGTCCGCTACTCGAAGCGAATGGCCCGGGGCCTCGCCCCCTGTTCCACGTTCCCGAGGTACTCCTGAGCCTCCCTCACGAAGCGGTCCGGGTCGTCAGGGCTGAGGCAGTAGGGCACCTTCCGATCCAGCACGACCACGCGACTCCGGTCTGTGACGAGACGGAGGTGCATGCCGAGCGCAGCGCTCCAATACCGGCCGATCTGGCCGAAGACTCCTCCACTGCCCATGACGCGCACGGATTGAAACGCTTTGTTTCTCGGCTCGAGTCGAACCGCCGTGATCGAGCTCCAGGGAATACGCATGCGACGCCATGGGAAGAAGATCGTAAGACCATCGGGCGCCATTCCGTAGGCAATCGGCTTGAATGTATACGCGAGCGCGAGCACGATTCCGGCAAACGCCAGGAAGAGCGCTGAAACCAATTGATACGGCCTCGACATGAAGCCGAAGAGAAGAGACGCGAGGATCACGGTCACGACCACCACCGTGGTCAGGATTCGACTCCGAAGATCCACCGGGGACCGGTAGCGGCGACTCACGTGGTCAGGTCCCTCGACAAGTGGTCCCAAGGATCTTCCTCCTCCCGAACGTAGAACTACGCGATAGAAAGTCGTGGAAAGGGTGCACGTCTGCCCGACAAGCGGTACCCTTGGTTTCGACGGAGGACCTTTCCTGGAGTGACCCGATGCATCAAAAGACACTCGCCGATGAGATCCAATCCAAACCGATCGCACCCGAAGTCGCCGCGTTCCTGAACATCGTCAGAACGGCAGACCAGGTAGCGTTCGAGGTGACACAACTCCTCAGGCCTCACGGAATCACGCAGCAACAGTACAACGTGCTCCGCATACTTCGTGGCGCTGGTGAAGCCGGACTTCCGTGTCTCGAGATCGGCGCGCGGATGGTGACGCGCGTCCCCGATGTGACGCGACTCGTCGATCGCATGGAACGGAGCGGACTCGTATCCCGCCAGCGTTCGGACGAGGATCGACGCGTCGTGAGAATCCATATCACGAGCACGGGACTCGATCTCGTCGACCAGCTTCTGGACCCGATCATGCGCCTTCATCGCACGCAGGTCGGACATCTGGACGGTGACGAGTTGGTTGCGCTGAACCGTCTGCTCGAGAAGGTCCGCGCACGCGACGGAGAGCTGTCTCTGGCCTGAGGCGCGGCCTCGGCCGAACGTCCGCTTGGACGATCGTGCTCCGAAAGCGCGATACGTCAGCTCACACTCATACCTCGCCGAACACTGGCGGTTCGTCAAGCGAGGCATACCTGCGTACCCGATCCACCGACGAAGCGGACCATCGTGTCGCTTGCGATGAGACCGCGCTCCCTGAGTGCGTCTTCGGTCGTATCTGCGGGGGCATACACGACGAACAGGATCGTCTTCGTCTCCAGCCCAACCTGAGTTCGTGCCGAGTCGGAAGACGGGTTCCCGAACGCACCGGTTTCGTCTGCGAGGGTAGGACGGTCCTCGACATGGATCGGGTCTTTGCGGATCCCGTCGTAGGACTCCCCAGTCCGTCCCAATCTCAGAACGACACCCGACTCATTTGCCACGATCGCTTCCCGATCGTAGAGACCTACTGGCAACGCAATGCGTAGTGACGCCAGGTTTGCTGCGTCCACCGCCGTGTTCACCGTGTACAGCCCCTTGCCCTGCAGCACTCTCCGCAGCAGCGCCTCCGAGGATGGGCGGCGCCTCGATGGGTCGATGCCGAGTGCGCGATAGAGACGCCTCGCAGGTTCCGTCCATTCGGCGGCGGACGGTGGATCCGGGTAGAGACCCCGTAGCCGATCCATCTCGGTCTCCACGGCGGACAGCAGCTCATCCGAGCGCTCTCGGACCTCGATGCCGCGCACTTCGAACGCCGCCAACCTCACTCGGTCTGGGAGCGTGTTGTCGATCGCGATCGGACTCCCGGTCATCGTCACTCGTACCTCCTCACCCCATCACCTCGAATTCTCTGCCACATCGGTCGCACTGGAACCGGCGAGCGCCAGCGAGACGCCCTTCCTTTGGCGCGTTCTCGATCTCCTGGCCACAGAAGTGGCAGTACCGGAACCGGGCCGGAACCCCGCTGTCAGCTCTACTGGGAGACTCGGGCCGAGCTCTGGTACCAGCGTCTGGGGCGGTCGCCTCCGGACGGGCACCGATCCCCGCATCGTCGCTCGGGCGACCGCCCTGGGAGCCCGCATCGGCACGGAGCGCGCCGCACTCTTCACACCGCCATGCCGACTCAGAGCCCCCCAAAGGGAGGACGGGCAGGAAGAACAGCTCCAGATACTGCCGCATCTCGACGCGACGGAAGAGACGGCCATGCTGGCACCGAAGGCACGGGCCGACTCGCGTATCCCCGGTTGTGCGTGTCCTCGGCCGGATCCCGCCGATCAGGAAGAACACCCGTAGCCTCCATGGTGAACGTGGCCCATCGATCTGGAACTCTACCCTGGACCTCCGCCGACGCGACGGAACAAACGCAGTCCGGAGAAGGTTCCTTCGGATTCCGGCGTCGCGCTAGAATGCCATACGTTCCCCAGCCCCTGAGCCACCCGACGGATCCACCGATCCTTCGGGTCCCTATGGGCCGGGGACGCGTCGAGACCAGGTACCTGCCGGTCCGGCTCGACCACGTCGCACTCGGGAGCGGAACGTGCCGCCTCGGTGGAAGTGTGACTGCGAGGGGTGGATTCGGGAAAAGGAGTGGACGGTATGGCGGTGAAGCCGAAGAAGGCAGGAGCGGCCCAACAAGAGGATCTCAACTTCAATCACATCGTGTCGCAGCAGTTCGATCGCGCGGCCGAGGCCCTCGAGTCGCCCAAGGCGCTCCTCACGCAGATCAAGGTCTGCAACAACCTCTTCAGCGTGCAGTTTCCGGTCAAGACGAAGAATGGCCTCATGGTCGTCAAGGGTTGGCGCGCGGAGCACAGCCATCACAAGAAGCCACTCAAGGGTGGCATTCGGTACGACGAGCACGTCAACGCGGACGAGGTGATGGCACTCGCCGCATTGATGACCTACAAGTGTGCGATCGTCAACGTCCCGTTCGGCGGTTCCAAGGGCGGCATCCAGATCAATCCGCGCGCCCATAGTGAAGACACGATGGAGCGGATCACCCGACGTTTCACGTTCGAGCTCGCGAGCAAGAACTTCATCGGCCCGGGAATCAACGTTCCCGCTCCCGACATGGGAACCGGTGAACGTGAGATGTCGTGGATCGCGGACGCTTTCAGCGCGCTCACTCCGACGGGAATCGACAACCTAGCATGTGTTACCGGAAAGCCGATCAGCCAGGGCGGAATCCAAGGCCGTCGCGAGGCTACGGGACGCGGAGTGCAGTACGGCATCCGTGAAGCGATGCAGGACAAGAAGGCGCTCAAGCAGATGGGGCTGACCGCCGGTCTCGCAGGCAAGACGGTCGCGGTGCAAGGATTCGGTAACGTCGGATACCACGCCGCGACATTGCTCCACGACGAAGACGGATGCACGATCGTCGGCCTCAGTGAGTGGGACGGAACGATCGTGAACCCCAAGGGTCTCAACCCGCACAAGGTAGCGGAGTGGCGGACTGAGCACGGAACGATCCTTGGCTTCCCAGGTGCCAAGTCGATCAAGAATCCGTTGGCCGTTCTCGAAGTCGAGTGCGACATCCTAGTTCCTGCCGCACTCGAGAATCAGATCACCATGGCCAACGCCGACAAGGTCAAGTGTCGACTCCTGGCCGAGGCCGCAAACGGTCCGACGACTCCGGGTGGTGAGGCGATCCTGCTGAAGAAAGACATCTACATCCTACCGGACATCTTCCTCAACGCCGGCGGTGTCGTCGTCTCCTACTTCGAGTGGACGAAGAATCTGACCCACATGCGATTCGGACGGATGGAGAAGCGGATGCGCGAACTCGATCAGCGCCTGCTCCTCGATGGAATCGAGCACATGATCGACCGGAAGTTCGAGGCGCGTCTTCGGGAGCAGCTCTCCCACCAGATGAGTGAGCTCGAACTCGTTCGCTCCGGCCTCGAGGACACCATGGTCACGGCCTATCAAGAGATCAGGGACATCTTCTTCAAGAGGAAGAAGGTCACCGACATGAGAACGGCCGCCTTCGTCTGCGCGATCCAGAAGGTCGCCGCGAGCTACCGCTCTCTCGGAATCTTCCCGTAGCCGATCCAGGAGCCATCCCGGGTCATCCGCCGCGGCGATGACCCGGGCTCGAACGCCTCGTTCGCAGCCCGGCCTCGCTTTGCGGCCCGCCCTCGCTTGCGCCCTCGTTCGCTCCAAAAAAAGCCAGGACCGGGAACTCTGAAGAGCTCCCGGTCCAACCCCGGCAGGACACTGGCTCGATGCCGAGCCAGAATCGCTCTCGCCAGTCTAGCAATAGGCCAAGTCCGGCAAATGGACATTCTCTCCTTGGCCTCGAAACTCCCCGCTAAGTGCAAACCATGCAATCGGTTGACTCGCCACCAGACGCAGGGTCCGAGGCCCCGGTTCGGTCCACCAGAAACCGATCAAGATATGGGAAGTCGCGGACGATAGGGAGCGGGTACCCCGGGGGGGGGACCCTTCTTCCCGATCTGGGGCATTCGTTCCAACTTCCATACTCGTGTCCTCAGGAGACTCCCCGTGCTTCGTTGGCTGTCGCTATCCATTCCGCTCGCCTTCGGCCTCGTTGTGGCGGGACTCCTCACTCTCGCCATTCCGACGGTGCCGACAGCGGCACTGACGCGCGAGAGCGCTCTCGACGCGTGGGTGGAGATCCAGCAAAACGATCCTCAGACACTCGTGTTCGAGAAGATCGGCGAGAAGCGGTATCACTTCTCCACGGAACGGTTTCCCTACGACGGCGAGCTCGACGTGGTCAACGTCGCAATCGACGACCTCGGAATCATCGGCGACGACCCGTTGGACAACCGGATCGCGATCATCGAAGTCGACTTCGTGGACATGCCCGACGAGGTACGTCAGCGACACTTCCAGAGCCTCGGTCTCTGGGAGCGGAACAACACGCTCTACTATCAGAACGACACCGACACCTGGCTCTCGGCTCTGGAGTGGCAAAAGGCCCTGACCGAAACCTATTCGTCACCGTTCTGGTACTCGTGCTTCTCGTGGAGCAGCTGGGTGTGGATCGGCATCGCGCTTCTCCTGATTCTCATGGTCGTCACCATGTCACGGAAGGCGAACAAGCAGATCGACCGAACGATGTCGGCTCAAGACAAGGTCATGGAAGACCACAAGGTTTCGCTCGAGCGGCAGGCAGAAGCGATCGCGCTCACGAAGGAAGCCATCGCAGAGAGTCGTCACACGAACCAACTCCTGGGCGACATCCTCGAGGAACTGAAGAAGAGCGCGTAGTAGGAACTACCGAAGTCCTGCCGCAGACTCGGAATCGAGCATCCACGTCACGGTTCCGCTGTTTGGAAGGACCTCAGGAACGATGGTCTGGATCCCATCACCGCCGAGAGCCGAGTGGACGACATCCGCCTTCTCCGCTCCCTTCGTCCAAAAGACCGTTCGCGAGGTTCTCCGTAAGGCAGCGGCGGTCATCGTGACTCTGCGCACCTTTGCCGGCGAAAGCGGAGCCGGTCCAACCCCCACCGACGACTGGGCAACGTAGTCCAAGGGCGTCCCGGGAATGAGAGACGCGGTGTGTCCGTCGGGCCCGAGTCCCAAGACGACGAGGTCGAAGCCCCGGATCCGGTCGAACGTCGCCGAAAGCAGGTCCGCATAGTCGCGTGCCGCCTCTTCGAGGGGACGTTCGCCAGGGATCCGATGCACTTGATGCTCTGGGATCGGAACTTTGGCGAGCCAGGTGTCACGCACCATTCGGAAGTTGCTATCCGGGTGATCCGGCCCAACCCCTCGTTCGTCGCCAAAGTACACATGTGTGTGCGGCCAGACATCGTCGAGCGCGATCGTCCTCCCAACTCGAGACAAGGACCCCGCATTCTTCCAGGAACCAGCGCCGGCGGCCCTGTCCACACTGGGGTCGACGATCACATCCCTCCGAATCGACACTCGGCCCAACACCGCGCGCGGCGTACTCCCTCCGGGCACGACCACGTGGAAGGCACCGCGTGCCATCACCGACGCAGCCGCGGTCCAGACGAACTCTTCTGCGGCCCACGCCGTCCACTGCTCATCGTCTTGGGCGATGATGACTCGCGTCGACAGACGCTCCGTAGATTGGATGGAGCCCTCGGCGTCCCTCATCAGCAACGAGGCGTTCCCGGAACTTCGTTCCGCCAAGCGCGGCCGTCGCGTTCCATGATCCGATCCGAAGCGTCCGGCCCCCAACTCCCAGACCAGTACGGGTGGACGGGACAGTGCTCGGTCGTACGCCACGCATCCAGGATCGGATCGACGAAACGCCAGGCGTAGTCGACTTCGTCTTCACGTGCGAACAGAGTGCTGTCGCCGTGGATCGCATCGAGGAGAAGTCGCTCATAGGCTTCGGGCGGTGCCGAATCGAACGACGTCTGGTAGTGGAATGCGAGCTCGACGGGATCGATGGAGAACTTGGTGCCCGGCTTCTTGGATCCGACTCGGAGCAAGATCCCTTCCTCGGGCTGGATCTGCAAGATGAGGACGTTCGGATCCGGCAACCGTTCGTGTGCGGCACGGAACAGTGCGAGGGGCGGCTGCTTGAACGTGATCGTGATCTCGGTCGACCTAGTCTTCAGTCTCTTTCCAGCCCTGAGGTAGAACGGCACACCCGCCCAGCGCCAGTTGTCGACGAAGCACTTGAAGGCTGCAAACGTCTCCGTCTTGGAATGAGGATCGACGTCGGACTCGTAGCGATACGCATTCACGCGCTCTCCGTCGACGTCACCTTCCGCGTACTGACCGCGCACGACCGACTTCCGGATGTCTTCCTCCGTCAGACGGTTCAGGGCCATCAGCACCTTCACCTTCTCGTTCCTGACGTGCTCGGCGCGGAACCGGATCGGCACCTCCATTCCCACGAGGCAGAGCAGCTGCAGCATGTGGTTCTGGACGATGTCTCGGAGCACCCCGGCCTTGTCGAAGTACTCGCCTCGACGACCCACTCCCAGAGTCTCCGCGACCGTGATCTGCACGTGGTCCACATACCGACGATTCCAGAGCGGCTCGAAGATCCCGTTCGCGAGACGGAAGACCAAGATGTTCTGGACCGTCTCCTTCCCGAGGTAGTGATCGATGCGGTAGATCTGCGTCTCGGTGAATGCACTGTGGACCTGCTGGTTCAGTACGCGAGCAGACTCCAAGTCCTCGCCGAACGGCTTCTCCACGATGATCCGGACTCGCTCCGGCGTCTCTCTTTGCGAGAGTCCGGACGATGCGATGTTGCGGAGAGCTTCGGGAAACGACGTCGGGGGGATCGCCAGGTAGTAGAGACGGATCGAGTTGTCCTTTGCATCCGCCTCGACGGCCTCGAGCTTCTCGCGGATTCGCTGAAACGTCTCGGGGTCCTCGAGCGCTCCTTGAACGTAGTGCATGTTCTGGGCGAATCCAGACCACAGCTCCTCATCGAGTTTCCCCAGACGGCTGTGTTCCCCCACCGCGTTCTTCATCTCGTCACGGAACACGTCGTCGCTCCGCTCGCTCCTCGAGTTCCCGATCAGGGAGAACCGCTCGGGAAGGAATCCCTCGCAACGAAGTGCATAGAGCGCCGGCAACAGCTTCCGCTTTGCGAGGTCGCCCGTCGCGCCGAAGATCACGATGCTGACGGGCCGGTCCGGATCGATCCGTCCCTGCGAGGCGAGAATCGAGTCGGCCAAATCCTTCGACTCGGCCACTGACTCGAGGGGCTCCTTCGCGTCGGTCATCACAGTAGCTCCTTCACCGTTTGCACCACGTGTTCCGCCGTGAAACCGAACTTCTGCATGTTCGTATCGCCAGGAGCGGAAGCGCCGAAGTGGTCGATTCCGACCGCGATCCCGCGCTTGCCGAGGTATCGGCACCAGCCGAAGGTCGAGCCGGCCTCGATCGACACCCGAACGCCGTCCTCCGGCCCGAGCACCGACTTCCGATACGCGGGATCCTGCTCCTCGAACCGCTCCCAGCATGGCATGCTCACGACTCGCGCGCCCGTCCCCTCTGCCTCGAGCTTTTCGGCAGCCGCAACCGCCACCTGCACTTCGGATCCGGTTGCAAGTAGCGTGACGGTAGAACTACCCGCCGCCGCTGTCGCCGGCTCCCGAAGCACATAGCCACCTCTGTAAGCTCCGTCCTCTTGTCCCAACCCTGCGCGATCACGCGCTAGTGTCGGCAGATTCTGGCGACTCAGCACCAATACCGCGGGTCCATTCCTCCGCTCGATCACGGAGCGCCAACACTCCGCAACCTCTCGGGTATCGGCAGGACGGTGGACGTGCACTCCCGGAATCGCTCGAAGCGACGCCAAGTGCTCGACCGGCTGGTGAGTCGGACCATCTTCACCCAGACCAACGGAGTCATGCGTAAAGACGAACACCGACGACAGGTGGGACAACGCGGCCAAACGCAGGACCGGTCGCAGATAGTCAGAGAAGACGAAGAACGTCGAACCAAATGGTCGAAGACCTCCATGCGCCGCCATCCCGTTCAGGATCGACCCCATCCCATGCTCACGTATCCCGAACTGGATGTTCCGGCCCGAGCGGTCTTCCTTGGAGAAGTTCGTGCTCGTCTTGAGATACGTCTTGGTCGATGGATCGAGGTCAGCAGAACCGCCCACGAGCTCCGGGACAGCTGCAGCGAGCGCTTGGAGGACCCGCCCAGACGAGCTCCGCGTCGCCTCCGGCTTCCCAGCGTCTTCCACTCCGAGACACGCGGACATCCAGTCCTTTGGGAGTTCGTCGGCGAAAACGCGATCGAACTCGCTCGCCTCGGCCGCGTGTTCCGAAGCGTACTGGTCCCGCACGGATCTCCACTCGGCATGAGACCGGGCACGCTCCTGGACCTTCTCGGCGAAGTGAGTGCGGACTTCGTCCGGCACGAGGAACGTCTCATCCTCGGGCCATCCGTACACCCGCTTCGTCGCCTTGACCTCCTCGGCGCCGAGCGGTTCGCCGTGTGCTTCCTTCGTTCCTGCGCGGTGCGGACTCCCATAGCCGATGACCGATCGAACGGAGATGAGCGTTGGTCGAGCATCCTCGTCCTTTGCCTCGCGAGTCGCGGCCCGAAGCGCATCGAGATCGTTGATGTCGTGAACGGTGAGAGTCTGCCATCCCATCGACCTGAACCGAGCCGGAACGTCCTCGGTGAACGCGAGGTCGGTACTGCCGGCGATCGAGATCTTGTTGTCGTCGTAGAAGCAGATGAGCTTTCCGAGTCCGAGATGACCTGCGAGCGAGCACGCTTCGTAGGCCACGCCCTCCATCAGATCTCCGTCCGAGCAGATCACCCAGGTCCGGTGATCCACCAGCGCATGTCCGGGCCGATTGAACCTCGCTGCAAGCATCTGCTCCGCAATCGCCAGGCCGACGGCGTTGGAGATTCCCTGGCCCAAAGGCCCCGTCGTGACCTCGATCCCGGGGATCATTCCTCGTTCCGGATGCCCTGCCGTCCGGCTACCCCATTGACGGAACGACTTCAGCTCGTCCAAGGACACCCCGTAGCCGGAAAGATGCAGCATCGAATAGAGCAGCATCGATGCGTGCCCCGCCGAAAGCACGAACCGGTCACGGTCCGGCCAATCCGGGCTCTCTGGGTCGTACCGCATCTCTTCCGTCCAGAGGAGATAGGTGAGTGGGGCCAACGCCATCGGAGTTCCCGGGTGCCCCGAGTTCGCGGCTTGGACACCGTCCATGGAAAGCGTTCGGATCGTATTGACGGCGAGATCCGTCAGCGGCATCGCGGCGGTCCACGACATTCGGGACTCCCTCCCTTGTAAGCCGAAGAACCTCGGCATGGCGCGTCGGCGCTTCGTTCCCTGGCGTTTCGGAACCGTTTGGCTCCGCGTACCATACCTCGCCTGGGGGCTCAGCTGCGAGCCCGTCCCCCATGGGTTGGCGCGGGGCGGGGGGGCTGGGGCCCATCCCGCCTCGCATTCACCGATGGCTATCCGTCGATGGCGGGATTTCCACGTACGTAGCGCTCGATTCCATCGATGGCAGGGTTCTCACGGGCATACCGCTCGACGACGTCTCGAAGTTCATCGAGGTTGCCCGGCCACTCGCGATGGCTCCAGTCGCGCAGGACGTCGGCCGGAAGCACGCGGACGCACTTGCCAAACCTCTGCTCCCATCCCAGAACGAGGTCCCGAACCAGTCGCGGGATATCCTCGTACCGCTCCCGGAGCGGAGGCAGCTCGATCACCACGCGGTCCAAGTGGCGATGAAGGCTAGGGCAGACAGGCGTCGGATGGGCCTCCCCAGGGCGACTCCTCGCAGCGGCGATCACCCGAATCGTGCTGGGACTCGCGGGATCGGTAACCTCCGCGATCCACTCCGCCAACCGGT
The DNA here is from genome assembly GCA_020633975.1 of Candidatus Eiseniibacteriota bacterium. GTDB lineage: Bacteria > Eisenbacteria > RBG-16-71-46 > CAIMUX01 > CAIMUX01 > JACKCR01. The sequence continues at coordinate 139,421 of JACKCR010000009.1, forward strand.
GCTGACACTCCAGGCGTAGGCTCGTGATCGAATCGAGAAACAGTGTTCCCCCCTCCGCGATCTGACGGAGGCCGGAACGACCGTTCTTTCCTCTCAGTTCGCGTTCGAGCGCCTCTCGATCGACGTTTGCGCAGTGGAAGGGAACGTAGGGACCCGAACGGCGGGACCAGTAATGGATCTGACGGCTGAGTGATTCGAGTCCGGTCCCTGGAGATCCACGCAGAAGAAGGGGTATATCCAACTCTGACACACTTTTGGCGAGCTGAAGAGCTCGGACCATCTCGGGTGTAGTGGAGCGGAGACCCAGCTCGAGATCGTGGTTCCTTCCACTCGAGCTCCGCGCCCTGAACGCGGTGCCAGACAGGTTTCCAGCGGTCGACCCAGTCATACCGTTCGTTCTAGATCTTGGGGCCGCCTGCGGGCTTCGGGCCGTAGCCCGCACTGTCGCTCCGCGCCGTTTGCCACTTCCCGCTCCCTGCGTCGCCCGCGGCACGGAGCCCGCGGAACTCGAGCGGTACACGACGAGTCCATTCCATCGACGACGCAACGCGATGATCCGGCCCCTCTCGTACGTCTCGCCCAGGCGATCCAGCATGGTCTTTGCGGATTCGATTCGGCTTTCGGCTTCTTCCCTCTCCCCCCGTCGGTAGGCGATCTCGGCCAGAACTCGGTGGCATGTAGCCACCTCGTAGGAATCCCCGAACCCTTCCGCCAACACCTTCGCGCGCTCGGCTCGTGCACTGGCCTGGTTCAGATCACCCAGGCCCAAAGAGACTTCGGCGAGCCGCCTCAACACCTCGAACACGATGTCACCTTCGGGAGCAATCCGAAGACCGATCGCAAGTGCCCTCTGGAGGATCGTCTCGGCCCGGGCCCAGCGTCCCTCCGAGAGGTAGAGCTCCCCTAGGAACTCGAGTGCGAGTCCCATATCGCGCTCTGCGCCCATGCGCCTCGCGTTGACGATCACTTCGGCAAGGTGCGACCGCGCCGCCTCCGGATTTCCACTCCGGATCTCAGCCATCGCAATCGCGAGATGGATCGTGACCATTCGCCGAACCGATCCGAGTTGAGCCGCGCGCACCAATGCGTCTTCGAGGAGTTCTCGCCCCGAACGGAACTCCCCCCGCTTCACGCGTACGACGCCGAGGTTGATGCATGCCGCAAGCGCTTTGTCGGTCAGACCGAGCTCTTCGTAGCGAAACCTCGCTTCTTGGTACAGCGCATCGGCCTTGTCCCACTGGCAGTCCAGAAGATGCGTGTTCGCGATCCCGAGTAGAGAATCGACTTGGCCCTCCTTCGAGCCGAGACGGTCGTACAGTTCGAGCACGTGCTCATAGAAGCGGCGTGCATCCGCAGGACACTTCTGCGCCAGCATGGACTGCGCAACGACCATCGCCGTTCGCGCCAAGTAGACCGAGGGCACACCGTCTCCCGCGTCGAAGTATGCGCGGCCAATCTCGACGACGCGTCGATACTCGCCGCGACGGTGCAGGATGCGGAGCTGGAGAAGGAATCTCCAAGAGTCGAACGAACGGACCGACTCGGCCTCCGGAAGCACCGGCTGTCCTACGATCCTGAACGCTTCCTCGACCCGACCCAACCCGACGAGCGCTTCAGCTCGCAGCAGATGAATCTCCTCGTCCCAACCGTTGTCGGGGAAGGACGAGAGCGTTTCGATGGCTGCCGAGTAGGCGGATGACGCGACATAGATGCGCGCTAGCTCTAGAGAGGTTTGTCGTTTCGCTCGAGTCGCACTCGATACGTCCCATGACGGGGGCGTGGACCGCTTCATCGATCCCCCTTTCTACAGACGCACGCGAGAGAGGTAGAACGCGAGAACCCGAACCATCCAGCCGACATTGGCCGTCTCTCCGAAAGTCTCGGAGGACAGCGACGACGCGGCCGCTTCGCTTCCCCCCAAAGGCATTCCCGGGTCCTTTGGAACGTCAGGAACGTGGGGGTTCAGTTCGGGCTCTTCGAACGGCGTTCCATCGCACTCTATGGGACCCGCGGGCCTCTGATTCGGCAAGACGCCGCCTCCGGGTGTGGAGAACCCGGTGGTGAACAAGACGACAGTCGCTGAGAGTGTGATGAGGAAGGATGTACGAATGGGAGTAGCTATTGGCTTCATCTGTGCCTCCGGGTCCGAGCCGAGTCCCGGCAATGGGAGATCGGCCGTGGAGCTTGGCTTCACGTCGGGGTGTTTCGAAGGGGGGACGCTCGAAACGGACTTTCCTGGAGACGAGGGCCTGATTCCGTGGGCCTCGTAGAGGACGCTACCCAGGAGCCCCATCGGCAGTCAACAACACAGCCATCGAAGTCCAAGTCTCCGTGCGGGGGGGATCTTTGGACTTGCCTCGACGAATCAGCGATCCGGGAGAAGACCTGCGTCTCGCTTCGCCTCTTCGCGCTCCTCGATCGCCTCCCGGCGATCGTAGATGTACTGCCTGGCCTCCCGCAGCCTCTCCTTCGCCTCTTCCGTTGTCTCGAGCTCGATCGCTCGTTCGAAATGGCGGAGGGACTGCTCGTCGTAGTTCTCGCTGTTCCGGTAGATGAACGCGAGGTTCACGTGAGCCTTCAGGTGATCGGGAAACACCTGCAGCGTGGCTTCGAGGTCGGCCACGGCCTCGTTGTTACGATTCTGCCTCATGAGAAGGAGCGCTCGGTTGAAGTGAGCCTTGCCCATCGGAACCCGGTACTCTGGCCGATCTCCGGCCCCTGTCAGCGCACGGTCGTACGCCCGCATTGCGAGGCTGTAGTCTTCTTGGCGGGAAAGCGCCGCCCCGAGGTTGATCCACGCCATCCAGAGTTCTGGGTTCTTCTCGAGTGCGAGCTCATACTGGTCCGCAGCGGATGGGAACTGGCCGCGACTCAGGAACTGGTTGCCTAGATCGTAGTGGGCGTAGGCGCTGTCGTGCTCAACGATCGCCGACCGAATCAACGCATCTTGATCTTTGTATTCGTTCGCCCGTGAGGAGGCCCCAAGAGCCAAAGGAGCGGCCACAGCGACGGAGACGACACAAAGCACTGGCCCAATGTACTTATTGTTATTTTTATGTATGAGAATGGATACAAAATAAGCAAGGAGACCGAGCACGCTGGGAATCAGGAAGTACGTCATTCTCTCACTCAGGAAGTCACCTACCGGAGCCACGATCCCCAGGCATGCGATCAATGAGTACCCAGTAAGTCCAATCCAAAGAACGCCAACACCATTGCGACGGTTCATGAGGATTGCCGGGGCGACCAGGAGCGCAAGGACGAGCCCCCCCCCCGCGACTGCCATCCAGGTCACTGACGCGCCCAGCATCTGGGGAAGGAAGTCATATCGATACGTCAACCCAGATGGATATATCAACAACTGGAGATACTTCCAGGCCGACGCAAGCCCGATTTTGATCCTGGTCGATACCGCCACCCCAGTATCGGGATAGACCGCTGGGGACACGTCGACGGAAGTGGGCAGGGCACCGAGGGAGACCAGCCGAAACGCCAGAAAGGCCGCACTGATCGCAAGGAGGGCAACGATGTATCTGACCTTCCACGCGGAGCCCGAGCGCGCACCCGGTGCTTGTGCCCCAAGGAAAAGGATGAGGACTGGCAGCAGGAGGAACGCCGATTCCTTGCTCCCCAATGCCAACGCGAACGAGATGAACGCGAGCAGATCGGTGCCCCGCGCACTCGGGTCGGAACGTTTCGAGATCCGAACAAACAGCCACAGGCTGGCCAACCCGAACACGAGGGCGAGCTGCTCCGAGATTCCACCGAGGTCCAAGACCGTCGCCGTAGCGAGTGGATGAACGACGAACAGCACGCCACAGAGGAGTGCAGCCGCCCCGGATCCAACGGTGGCAAAGACGAGGGCCGAGAGCAGGGTTGCGGAGACGGCATGCAGGGTGATCTGGGTCCAGACGTAGCCGCCGCGATCGGCTCCGAATGCCTCGTACCGAAGCCGGTTGGCTAGGGTCGCGACGGGACGGACCGCGTCGTGCGTTTCGTCCGTCCCGTACTCGAACCGACCGAGCCATGCTCCGCCGACTTCGTCCCCCGAGACCGCAGGATTCTGCCAGACGACTTGCGCGTCGCTCGTGAGAGGTTCGTTGCTCTGTGCCCCCCAGTACACGGCGGTCGCGAGTAGCCAGAACAGTACCGGCGCAAGCCAGAGAACTCGAGAACTACGCGGCGCGACGTGCGCCGTTGACCTCTCCCTTTTCGCCATTAGCGCAGGAAGGGGAGCGGCAGACCGCGTAGCCCTTCTTCGGCCTGAGGGAAGTAGGCGATACGGAACCCAATGCTCGGGAAGCTGTCATCTGGTTGACGATCCGCATCTCGAGCAGTCACTCGACAGCCGTCTGCCGAGCGTTCGTAGCTCCCGCCCCGGACCACCTTGTAGTTGCCATACGTGTCGCCGGTGACTGGGCCCTGCGGGTTCGTCTGCACACCCGTCGTATAGGGGCCGTACCAGTCATTGACCCACTCGGCCACGTTACCGGACATGTCGTAGACACGGATCATTTCGCCACCACTCGCGGCAGGGCGCGACGGAGTATCAGGCGCCTGCGGCCAGAGATACCCGGTATCCACGGTTTCAAAGTCACCGTGCGTGGTCCCGTCATAGTAGCGTGTCGGTGTCGTACCGTTGTTTCCCTCGAACGGATCCCCACTGTTCTCGTAGTTGATCCTCGCCGTACCCGTGGGATCCCCCTCGGTCAGGGTGCGCCCGAACGAGTAGATGTAGTAGAGAGAGTCTCCCCTCGCCGCAACTTCCCACTCTGCTTCGGTCGGCAGTCGGCAACCATAGAAGATCGCATAGTGGTTCGCTCCGTACCATGTAGCTCCCGTCACTGGGTGCTGCTGGTACTCGTCCTCGATCTGGAAACCGTTCACATCGATGTTGTAGTAGATCCTCGAGTTGTTGAGATCCATGAGGCGATACCCGGTAGAGTCGGCGGCAAAGATCTCATTCCCCGTAAAGACGACTTGGGCGCTATCGAGGGCTACTTGGAGGTAGTTGAGGTACTCCTCATTCGTCACTTCTCGACTCAGGATTCGATACGGGTTCGTCAGATTCACCGTGTGGACGGGAAGTTCGTTGAGTGACGCCCCGTCCGGATTTGCGGCGCCACGCGTGTAGCGGCCCGCGGGCACTTCTGCGAAGAACGTGTCCATCGTTACCGGAGGCTTCGGCACTCCACCACGCGGTGTGACGTTGAGGAGACGCACCTTCACGTCGGAGGGTTGCGGGAAGTAGGTGTTCCTCGCTTGCATGCGCACGGAGTAGACGTCGTTGCGGGGGTACTGTTGGGTCTGGACCTCGTTCGCGTACACGCTGGGTTGGCCCTGGTCCCAGTCACCCAAGTCCCACAGTCCGTCTCCATCGAAGTCCCAACGAACCTCGATCACGTCGTCGGTATCTACGATGTCCTCTGTGAGCGAAGGATCGAACGAGAAGATCTTCTCGGTGTCTCCCTGTGGCGGCGTAATCACGAAGTCCGGGACCGGCGAGAAGAGGTCGGTGGTGTTGATGACGATGACGGTCACCGACGAACTCACCCCGCGGTTGCCCTTGGAGTCGACAGCTTCCGCGAACAGCTGAGGCTCGGTTCCTGAGCGAACCAAAGAGGAACCCCAAATCGCCTCGTAGAGAGACCAACCATCGGGTACTGCGAACTCCGTCTGAAGAGTGTCCGGCACCTCGCTGAACGAGATTGGATTGATGATCGTCGCGATCTCGGTTGGATCCGTGTCGGTGGGCCTTTGGTAGTAGACCGTGACTCGTTCGATTCCGGATGGATCCGAGGCACCTATATAGATGTGGGTACTGTCCTGGACCCGATGGAGGTCGTCGAAGATCTCGGGCGGGTACAGCAGCGCAACTTCCGGCGCTGTCTCGTCCACGACGGGCGGCGGCTCCGTGTCCGTGCAAGCAATCACCCCGATGACTAGCAATCCCGCGGTAAGCAGGGGAATACGCCACGATCTCATGATCGGTCTCGACTCCTAGGCTATTCCAACCCCGTTTGAGAACCCCGTGCGAGAAGGCGGGTGGAGGCTCCCCATCCATCCCGCGCGAACGAAGATCAGGTCGAGGAGAGGAAGGCACGGCAACCCGTTACAACTACGCTACACCACGCGAACTATAGGCAGCCCAACGAGATGCTGTCAAAGGGAATCCGGATCGTGGAGGGACTCTGGAGCTGACAGGGGCCACGTTTTCCGCACCAAGAGAGGACTTCTCGAGTACCGGCCGGCAGAGTTGCCGGCCGCCACCCCGACGAAGCAAGTCAGCAGGACTGACACATTTCGGAATGTAGATACAGAAACAACCAGCCGCCCGATCACAAGAGAGGGGCCTACCTTGCGACGGGCGGCTTCTTCTCGATGCTTAGAATCTCGCCCTCGGGCTTACGAGTTTGCTTGGAGGCTGCCCCCATTCGAGAGTGGCCGTCGAAGAAAACACCTTCCTCGACAATGAGAACCGGGGCCTGAAGATCGCCCTCGACGTGGGCACCCTTCTTCAGTTCGATTCGATCCGTCGCCGTGATCGAGCCTTCCACCTTGCCCATCACCACCACATCCTTGGCCTCGATCTCTGCCACCACATGACCGCTAGAGCCCACGGTCAGTCGGTCCGAAACCCGAACCTTGCCTTCCAGGCGACCATCGAGTCGCACGTCACCCTTGGCCTCCAAGTCGCCACGGACGACGACCCCTTCCTGAAGGATGGATTGACCACTCCGATCGCCGCCGGGGCTCATTGTCCGCGGGGCCACATCACTCGACTTTCCGAACATCAATGCGTCCTTTCAGGCGACTGCAGTTGGTATTCCTTTACGAACTCTCCCGGATCGACCGGCTCACCGGCGACCCGAATCTCGAAATGTAGGTGTGGAGCGGAACTCTCCCCTGTCGACCCTAGCCGGCCAATGGGTTGGCCCACGACTACTGAGTCCCCAGCAGCCACGAGAAGGTCGCGGTTGTGTCCATAGAAGCTCTGTATGTCATCGCCGTGATCCAACAGGACGAAGTTTCCGTACACATCATCCCACCCTGCCGAAGAAACAACGCCGCCACCAGACGCGACGACCAAGCTTCCCTCCGGCCCCGCCACATCGATCCCGGGATGTCGAGCCCCCTCTGCCCCTCCGCGGAACCCGCGAGACACCAGCCCCTGATAGGGTGAGAGGTTTGGTTGACTTAACTGCCATGAAGCAGGCACTTTATCCAGTACTGGATCATATTTGGTCAAGGAATCGATGACCTGAGGTTCGACCCCCACGAGCTCGAGGAGTTGCCGATTCGTCGCCCGCAGCTCCCGAAGCTCCGCGTCGATATAGGACATCCTCCCGAACGCAACCCGGAGTGAGTCGTTCTCGACGGTCAGCTGACCACTGTCCAAGTAGGCCGGATAGGTCCTGGCCAGCAACAAGACAAGACCTACCACCAACAACACGGACATAACCACGGCCACACCAGCGATCTGGAGCGCTCTGTAGCTGATCCTGAACTGGTGAGTCCTCGCCGCGCCATCGGGCTCGACTAGCACCAAGAGCGTCCTACGCCGCCGGTTGTCAGCCATCACTTCGCACCAAGTAGCGATCGGATTCGGCTACGATGACTTCTCACTGCCGGGTCAATACACCTCGACACCCATGAGCTCCAACAACCGCTCCAGCTCCTCGTTGCTGAAGTAGCGGATCTCGATCCGACCACCCTTGTCGCTGTGCTGGAGGTGAACCTCGGTTCCAAGGTGCTTCCGAATCGCTTCCTCTACTCTCTGCACTTGTGGATCGAGGGGTACCTTCGTCGCAGGGCCCGGCTTCACGATAGGCTCAACACCGTCTGGTGGAACCACGCCGTCCGGGATCTCCCCCTCACCGACACGACGCTCCGTTTCCCGGACGCTCCACCCCTCGTCTAGCGCCTGCCGCGACACTCGGACTTGGTCAGCCGGATCCGCCAGCTTCAGTAGCGCCCGTGCATGACCGGCCGACAATGTTCCACGTGAAACATGAACGAGAACTTCGTCGGGAAGCGCGAGGAGGCGCAGAAGATTCGTGACGGTGCTTCGGTTCTTTCCGACAGCCTTGGAGATCTCCGCGTGTGTGCGGCCAAACTCTTCGACAAGACGTTGATACGCTCGAGCCTCATCAACGGGGTTGAGGTTCTCGCGCTGTACATTCTCGATCAAGGCAACTTCAAGGCTCGCCCTCTCCCCAAAGTCACGGAAAAGAACAGGAACCTCGGCCATGCCTGCCCGGGCACTAGCCCGGAGCCGACGCTCACCCGCAACCAACTCATACCGACCATCCGCCATTGGGCGCACCAGCAAGGGTTCGAGCACCCCACGCTCTCGAATCGATTCCGCAAGCTCTTGCAGGCCATCATCATCCATCACCGTCCGCGGCTGCCGCGGATTCGGCACAACCTTCTCGATGGGAACAACATGGACCCGGTCCTCACTGTCGCCGGTCCGCTTGTCAGTGGCCTGTGGAATCAACGCATCCAATCCACGCCCCAGTGCTCTTCTACCGCCCATTGGACAAGATCTCCTCGGCGAGGTGCAAATAGCTTTGTGCCCCCACGCAATGTGGATCGTAGTCGGTGATCGCCCGCCCAAACGACGGCGCCTCACCCAAACGAACGTTCCGGGGAATCATCGTCTCGTAGACTCGGGAGCCAAAGAAGGCCCTGGCCTCGGACGCGACCTGACTCGATAGGTTCAGCCGGCCATCAAACATCGTTAGGAGCACACCCTCGATCTCGAGACGAGGATTCAAACTCTCCTGGACCCGTGACAAAGTTTGCAGAAGGTGCGTAACTCCTTCTAGTGCATAGTATTCGCATTGAAGCGGAATCAGCACGGAGTCCGATGCAACCAGCGCATTCAAAGTGAGCAAACTGAGTGCGGGAGGGCAATCCACGATCACGTAGTCGTACTCTCCGGTGGATCGCTCCAACTCCTCCCAGAGCCGGCGCTCACGCCGATCCACCTCGACGAGCTCGACCTCGGCCCCCGCCAGCGCCGGAGAGGAAGGACACAGATCAAGCCCAGTAGATACCTCTCGAATCCTGCAGGAATCGAGCCCCTTCTCACCCATGAGAAGCTCGTAGGTCGTCCCCTGCTCCTGCTCGACCCTCACTCCAAGGCCGGAGGTAGCATTCGCCTGCGGGTCCATGTCCACGAGCAGAACGCGCTTGTCGGAACGACAAAGTGCCGCACTGAGATTGATCGCGGTCGTTGTCTTACCAACCCCACCCTTCTGATTCGCGACTGAGATGATCCGGTTGGCGCAGTGTCGGGCCGGGGCCACGATGACACGATCCTCCGGCTCCGACACAGGTTTGTCGGTAGTTTGGAGTCCAAAGCCCACCGGCACGGGCGCGGACACGATTCCTCCGGCTCTATACATGACGATGTCGTCCTTTCGGGGCCATTTCATCCCTGACTGACAACGGCAACCTACCAACGAGCAGATTTTGGGGTCAACGCGGAAGTTTCACGTGAAACATCGCTGACATGGCTCCTCTCACAACTGAAGCAGTAGCAATCTGTTCAGCTCACCGCCCACCCAAAGGTTTTCGTCGCGCAATCCCAAGACTTCGAAGCTTGGTCGCCAACACCGCATCGAATCAATGACAACCAGACCATAAAGCACGGCTAGACAACGCCTTGCGCCGATGGCTCAATGTTGGCAAGTGTGTGGAGAGGTGTGGATGCCAGCGATGTGATCGCAATCGACTGGAAGGGAGCGGGTTACGAGAATGCCGAGAAGTCTAGACCGGTCCGGTGCTGGTGATGTGCGGCCCAAGCTGGGTTGTGTCCATGGTTTCCGGTCGGTGCCCTTCCGTCCCCGCGCGATGGGAGAGTCGCGTGCGCAATCACCGAACCCAGGGTGACCCACTGGACCTGGCTGTTCATGCCAGAACCTTGCTGATTCATCGATGGTCGTTCCCGGTCGGCCCATTGGGCCCGCGCCTCGCACTGGCCGCCCCAGGCTAGTCCGCATCGTGGAGACGGGGCCCATTTGAAGAGGTAAGCCACCTCGGTCGCATTCCGTCGCGTGACCTCGCGATGTTTCACGTGGAACATCGTGATGGCAAGGTCAACTGATGTGATCGTCGCTGACGAAGCCCGAAGAGCAGTTTCGAGTGATAGGGTTGTCCGACAGGTGGCGATGGTGTCTTCCCCTCGGGCATTTGCTCGAGACCAGGTATCCAAGTCCTTGCCCCACGAGGTATAGCCGCAGCTGAGGAACCGCGGGCTGACACTCGGGGGCTTGACCTCCGCGCAACACCTCAGAGGCCTGCTACTGCCTTGGACGCCCCATGGCGTGGTGATCGCCATGGGCGGGAGCGGATCCAATCACCCACTCCTGACACGGTGTGACCAACGGCACCATGTGAGTCGGGCTCGAGCGAGGCTAACCGCGACGGGACGAAACCACGAGCGAACTCCGCACCGTGGCAGCGGATGGATTCCGACCTTGGGACCGCGCACCAGTCCGGGAGATGCATACACGATCGGTCGCGCGAACCAAGCGTGGGTCCACTCGAGGGCGACGCTGCCTGGGCCTCGCCTCGATCGACCAGATGTGGTCTGTTGTGCCTGGGCGGAGCGGAGGCAAAGCAGAGGGCATTGGAGGGATGAGCTTGAAGGGTCAGTCGCTCGGGCGAGGCCGAGAGCAAAGGGCCTGTTCGCGTGGGTTGTCGGGCTTGGGATCCGAGGCCTAGGGTTCGAGGCTTGGGATCGGGACAGAGGCCGAGACCCTTGTCCCCATCTCCCCTGACCGCTCCTAGCCTGGCTGGCGGAAGAGCGTCACGATGTGAGCCTCGATCCACGGGACCCGTGTCGCGCTCTCCGGGACGAATCGCAAGGACTGGAACTGCTGGCTTGTCGCGGCTTCCTCGAGCTCAGAGGACCACTGTGGACCCTTGAAGGTAAGGAGGCGGCCACCAGGCCGGACCAGGCTACCGAACCTGCGAATGCACTCGTCCAGTGACGCCACCGCCTTGGTCGTCACGACATCGTATCCATCGACGGGATCCCCCGTCGCAATGAAGTCCTCGGCCCGCTGATTGATGACCTTTGTCTCAGGGGACAGCTCTGTCGTAACGGCATCGAGGAAGTCACAGCGCTTTCTCGAAGAGTCTAGCAATGTCATTGGCATGGCGGGCTCTGCCAACTGCAGGATGAGGCCCGGGAAACCGGCACCCGTCCCTACATCAATCCAACGCTGGCCGGAAACATAGGGAGAGCAAAGGAAGACGCCGAGTGAGGCCGCGACATGCTTCCTCACCAGGTTTGCTTCATCGGCGCGAGATAGGAGATTGTGCTTCCGATTCCAGGACAGGAGCTGTGCTGAGTAGCGCATCAAGCGCTCTCTTGCTGGATCATCCAACTCGATACTGAACGCGGACAGGACCTCTATGAGTAGATCGAGGTCCCTGCCCAGACGATCAACATCGACACCGGCCCCTCTGCGGCCTCTCCTAGACCTGGGATGAGGCATGGGCTAGCGACGCCGAACCTTCTTGGATGGCCTGGCGCGACGCCCCCAGTCTGAGGAACTGGTTTCGGAACCATCGGTTTGGTCACCACCACCAACCATCGGCTGACTGACATAATCCAATACCTCGCCGTCACTTACCGCAACTGCGGGCTCGGAACGACGCGGGCGCGGGGCAGCGTCCGATGGCATCTCTGCCTGTGCCCCCTCCTGCCCCTCGACCTCGATCAGAATCCTCTTCACATGCCCGTTGCCAATCGCCCGAGAGGATACGCCCTCGATCTCTGCGACTGCGCGATGGACAGCCCGTCGCTCGACCGGCGGAAGCGGCTCGGTCTGCTGGCTTCGTCCGCTCGAAATGACTTCGGCGGCGAGTTCCTTCGCGCGGTCGGCAAGAGCCTCCTCGCGCTTCTCCCTATATCCAGCAACATCGATACGTACGGTAAGCGAGTCCTCGCGACCGCGACTGATCGACTTGTAGACGATGTGCTGAAGAGCATCGAGGGTCTCCCCCTTGCGACCGATCAACACGGACTCGTCATCGCCACCCTGGATCGTCAGGTGGTAGGCGCCATCATCGAACCGGCTCTCGACAGCTGGCGCAAATCCCATACGCTCGAGAATCCCGGAGAGTAGAGCCTTGGCCCTGGCCTCGAAGTCCGCATCCGGCTGGGCTGGGGCTGCGTTTGCGGCTGCGTCGCGACGCGGCCGCCCCCCACCAGGCCGATCGGAGCGATCTGAACGATCCGACGAGCCAGAACGAGGACGCCTCTCTCTCGACTCGTGACGCTGACCCTCGTCGTCCCGACCCCTTCCCCGTCCGCGACCCCGACCGCCGCGGCCTCGACGGCCTTCGCGTTCTCCTCCGTCGTCACTCCGCTGCTCGTCCCGCGGCGGGGCTCCCTCGGTGCGCCGTCCGCCGCGTCGCCCCTCGTCCCGGGGCCCACGAGAGTCTCGGCCTTCGCGAGGTTCGCGAGGTTCGCGAGGTCCGCGACCACCCCGTTCGCCGCCACCGGACGCGCCGCGCTTCACCGTCGCGCGGACTCTCGCTTCCTTGGAACCGATTCCGAGAAAGCCTCCCCGGCCCTCCGAAACCACTTCGATGTCCAGATCGTGCTCGGAAACCTTGAGCTTCGCGGATGCATTCGCGACAGCTTCGTCTATCGTGCGTCCCGTCGTCTCGACGCTGCGGGACTCTCTCGGTGGCCGACTCCTACGTGCCATGTTCCTCATTCTCCCCGTCGACTGCTCACGCAGCAGCCTTCTGTGTCATCGCCTCTTTGTTCATCATCGCCTGCTGACCGATCTGAAGGAGATTGCTGACCGTCCAATAGAGAACGAGACCGGACGGGAGCGAGTAGAAGAAGAAGAGCATCATCACCGGCATCATGTACATCAGCGCTGCCTGGCGTGGATCGGTCGGTGTCATCTTCTGCTGTACGAACATCGTGATCCCCATCAAGACTGGAAGCACGTGGATCGGGAAGCCGGCAATGCTTCCGATCGCGTCGGGAGCTGAGAGGTCGTCGATCCAAAGGACGAACGGCTCCTTACGCAACTCGATCGCGTTGCTCAGCACTTGATAGAGGGCCACGAAGACGGGCATCTGAACGAGCATGGGAAGGCAACCGCCCGCCGGGTTGACCTTGTTCTCTTTGTACAGGTCGAAGATCGCCTGTTGTTTCTTCTGGGCATCGTCCTTGTATTGTTCGTTGATCCGGTCCATCTCCGGCTTGAGCGCCTGGAGTCGCCGCATGCTCTTCAGGGACGTCCTCGTCAGAGGATAGAAGGCGAGCTTCGCGGCAGCGGAGAGGATCAGGACGGCGACGCCGTAGTTCGGAATCACTTCATGGAGCCAGTTGAGGATCCGAAGGAGAAGACGGCTGAACGGACGGATCCAGGTCCAGCCCAGATCGACGGCTCGATCCAAGCCGCTGCCCAGAGCCGTCAGTCGTTCGAGCTCCATAGGTCCGGAGTAGAGGCGGAACGAGTACCGAGTGGGCCCCGTGGTCGCCAACGGCAGACTCAGCTCGGTCTTGATGTCGTCTTCGGCGGCCTTGGAGAACCTCACTTCACCCGTTACCGCTCCGTCGGGAATGAGCGCCGAGATGAAGTACTTGGAACGGATCGCCATCCAATCGATGGTGCCGGCTTCGGTCTTCGACCAACCGTCCTTCTTCCTTCTCGCACCCTCGCGGATCTTCTTCCCGCCAATGCTCACGACAGAGGCCATGGCCGCGTCGTCGAACTTCTCGAGCTTCTCGAGTTTGGGCAGCGTGTGAGGGAAGATGATCTGAAGTTCACCGTCGCCACGACGGTTCGAGGCTCCATCTATGAGGATATCGAGATTCGTGAGGTACTCGCTCTCGGAGAACGAGTAGATGAGATCACATTGCAGTCCGTTGTTCGCGCGGGCAGTGAGTTGGACTCTCTCGCCGTCGGGGCCGGTGGTGACCTTGCTCTGGAAGGTGGCGCGCGAAATGTCGACGACGCCCTCGTCCTCGACCACCCGGAACTCGAGCAAACCGTCCGCGGCGGACGAGACGAGCTCCGCAGGCTCGTCGCTCTTGTCCGTGTAGCGACTGAGCTCCCACTTCGTTAGCGCACCTCCCCGAGGGCTGAGGAGTGCCAAGTAGAGGGGTGTGTCGACTTCGATCGGCACGCCGGAGTCGCCCGCGTCGATAAAGGCGACGCCGGGCATGGCGGCCGTGTCGGCCGATTCTCGGTCTTGCGTGATGCCGGCGTCATCGCCGGAACCGGGGATTGGGCTCTCTGTTCGTTCCGCTACGTCCGAGACGGGCGATTCGACTCCGGTTGTTGCGGTATCAACCGTGGGTCGTGTTTGCGGTCCGAAGATGAACTGGTAGCCGACCATCACCAATGCGGCCAGAACGACCGCGAGGAGGGTCCTCCGCTCCATGTTTCCTTCCCTTGTCCTCGACTCCATCCTCCGGCACCGGATCATATCCGCCGGGGTGGAGTGGGTGGCAGCGGCACAGTCGCCCGATGGTCAGAACGGTCCCACGCACCATGCCTCGAGACTGGAGGGCCTGGATGGCGTATTCGGAGCAGGACGGTTCGAACCGACACGTTGGGGGCAGCACTCTAGATACTGTGCGCTGGTAGGTGCGAAGAAGGGCAATGACGACCCACACGGCGATTGCCATGATCTTTTTGACGACTTGCTTCATGAGTCGCGAGACGTCTCGATAAAACCGGCGTGTTCGTACAAACGGGAGATGTCGTCCCGAATCTGGTGGAAGCCAGCAGTGGCAGCCGATCGTCTTGCGATCAGGACCAGATGTACTCCCTCGAGGCGGCACTCACTCCTCAGCAGACGATGTGCTTCCCGGAGCCACCTCTTCGCGCGGTTTCGTTCGACCGCTTTGCCCACCTTCCGACTCGCTACGACCGCCGCTCCGTAGGGTCTGTCCTCTTTCTTCTCATAGATGAGGACGACCGTCTGTGCGCGGGCGCTCGAGCCGTGTTCGTAGAGTCTTTGGAAGTCCTTCTTCCGACGGAGGGTTTCCTCTGTCATTCAACATCCCCGAGGTGATGTGTTGTCACCGCGGGATCGAGGAGCGCTGCTGCTGCTCCTCGATTACACCGTGAGGCGACGACGTCCCTTTGCGCGACGACGACTCAACACCTTCCGGCCATTCGCCGAACTCATCCGGTTCCGGAAACCATGCTTCTTCTTCCGGCGCCGATTGTGCGGCTGGTAGGTACGCTTCATCCTTCCCACACCTCCGATTACTGCTGCGGGATTCCTTATCGTCCCTTCGCATTAGATGTCATTACGATACGAGCGCAGAGACTACTCAATCGTGTTCCGAAGGGTCAAGACGGATTCGATCTTGCAGGTACTCCGACACGAAGTTTCCCTACAGTCGAGCGCCTCCCGGTATTCGTTCTACTTATTCCCCTTCGGATTGGTGAGTTGGGTAGATCAAGTGACCTTTGGTGAACTCGGGCTACGGGTCATATCTCGAAGATCTTTTTACCCCTCAGTGTCCGGGGGGTACATAAGACGTTTCTTTCCAGAAGTTTGCGGCACTTATGAGTGTGGGGTTAGGCCTTGCCGGTTCTGAAATCGGTGTGCTACATTCCCGCCACCTTCTTGAAACGACGGGGCTGTTCATAACTACTTCATTGCATATCCTCCTACGCGCGCCACGTCGTTCAATTGTTTGCTGTCCACAACGGTCTCTCTAGCCATCGGCCGGGGGACAACTCGGTGGACAACTACGTAGCATGGTCCTAAGACCAATAATTTAGGTAAGTTATCGGCGGAAGCGGATTGTGGATACTCTCGTGAGTAGTGACTCTTCCTTGTGGGTACTCACCCAGCATCTCCTGGCCACATTGTCCCCAATCCTTACCGCTTCTGTGGATAACTCTGTGGATAAACCCTGCCGCAATGTGGATTGAGGAGTCTCTATTGCACTCGAATGGCATGGCCCATCCAGAGGCCGAGACCTGGACCGCGATCCTGGAACACATTCGACGTCGTGTAACCGAACAAAAGTTCGAGACCTGGTATCGTAAGCTTCATCCGGTATCTCTCGCCGACGATGTCGTGCTGCTGGAGGTGCCCAATGCGTTCTTCGTGGACTTCTTCGAGGAATACAACATCCCGACTCTCAAAGAGAGCGTGCATCAGGTTCTCGGTGCCCATCCCGCCATCCGTTTCCAGGTGAGGAAATCCGAAGATGGCTCCTCTGAGCGCAATCAGCTTTCGGAGGTCCAGTCCATGAATGAACCGAATGATCCTACTCCCGCTCCGGCGGACACACCCGAAGCCGCAGATGTCTCTGTGAGCACTATCGCGGACAGGGTGCGCCGGATTGCCTATGATGCCGCTGAGAAAGCGACACCGCCTCCTTCTATGGAGACGACGACTGCAGGCCCTCCGCGGAGAATCCAACTGGAAACCAGTGGCCAGAGAGTGAGCGGAACGTTTCGTCCTCGATTCACGTTCGACAACTTCGTCGTCGGGCGGGGGAACGAGTTCGCGTACGCCGCTTGCCAAGCCGTCGCGAACGATCCCGCGCGCACCTACAATCCGCTCTTTCTCCACGGCGGCGTGGGACTGGGGAAGACGCACTTGATGCACGCCATCGGTGCCGAAGTCAGTGCGAGGAATCCTGGAGCGAAGATCTGCTACGTCTCGACGGAGCAGTTCATGAACGAGATGATCGAGTCGATTCAGCGCGGCTCGACGATCGAGTTCCGCAACCGCTACCGGAAACTCGACATGCTCCTGATCGACGACATCCAGTTCCTAGCGGGCAAGGAGTCGACGCAGGACGAGTTCTTCCACACGTTCAACACGCTCCATGGTTCGAATAAGCAGGTCGTGATCGCGAGTGACCGCGCACCCAAGGACATCCAGAACCTCGAGGAGAGGTTGATCTCCCGGTTCCATTGGGGATTGGTCTCCGACATCCAGCCACCCGATCTCGAGACGAGGATGGCCATCCTTCGCGCGAAGGCGGAGGAGAAAGGGATCGTCGTCCCACCGGATGTGATTCTCGAAATCGCAAAGCTCATCCAGACCAACATCCGCGAACTCGAAGGCTCCCTCATTCGGATCAAAGCGTTTGCCGATCTCCTGAGGTCGCCGATCAACGTGGGCCTGGTGCAGGAGGCTCTCGCGGACTACATCCGTGAACATGCGCGGCGTCCTATCGACGTAATGGATGTTCAGAAATACGTCGCGCAAGCTTATGGTGTTCCACCTGAATCACTTAGAGGTAAGCGTCGGACCAACAGCGTGGCTCATGCCCGGCAGGTTGCGGTGTTCCTGACCAAAGAGTTGACTGACCTCACCGTGGTCGAGATCGGTCGTCGGTTCGGGAACAGGGACCACAGCACCGTGCTCCACGCGGTCAAGAAGGTCCGTCAGTTGATGACGGAAGAGCCCGAAGTGAAGGTCCGGATCGAGCAGATGAAGCACGAGCTCGAGTCGCTCAGCCAAAGGTCGTAGTTTCGACGGAAGTGACTCATCTACAATTTAAGTCACTACATAACAACATCTTAGTGTTAACGAAACGTGGGCTGGAGTTATCCCGGGTGCCGGGACTCCAGCCTTCTCTTTTATCCCGGGACGTTCAACAGCACTCGACACCAGTTAACTGACTGTGAATCCTACAATTACAGCTTTGGTTCGCGTAGTTCAACGCTATCCACGCTCCTACTACGACTACTGTATTTCTACAACCAACTCCGTAGTAGGAAAGAAGAGTCCGGAAGGGGTTCCCCGTAAGACCTAACTCATTGCAGTCCAGGCTCCTGACTCCAGTACAGACTGGCCTTTCTGAGTGGACTGAATCGCTCCGATTCCCTATCCTCTCTCAATCTTGGCGACCCTTTCGTGGCGACGGATTCCGCCTTCGGATCGATAGTTGCTTGAAGGCACTTCCAGGGTCGCCCTTCCGTGGAGGAAACGATGAAGTTCTCGCTGGTCCAGAGCGAGCTGTACCGCAGCTTGAGCCTGGTTGCCGGTGTCGTGCCGGTAAGAAGCAACATTCAAGGGCTAGGCTCCGTTCGAGTCGAGGCGACGGCAGACGGACTTCTCAGCTTCATGGGAACGGACCTCGATACGTTCCTGGTCACCAACGCTCGCGGAACGGTCGACGAGCCTGGTGTGGTGACGATCCCCGCGCGTCGATTCCTCGAGATCGTCAAGGAGCTTCCTGCAGATCTCGTCGAAGTGAAGTCGACTAGTTCCGGGATCTCTCTCAAGAGTGGACAGGGACGGTTCTCTCTCGTCGGTACCGATCCCGAAGAGTTTCCCGCAGCGCCCGAGATCAGCGAGGAGTCTGTCTTTGCCGTAAAGGGTGATGTTCTCGATCGACTGATCAAGCGCACGATCTACGCCGTCACGACTGACTTCACGCGAGCAGAGCTCACTGCGGTCTTCGTCAAGGCGAACGATGGCGAGCTTCGTTTCGTCGCCACCGACGGACATCGACTGGCTCGCGCCGCGCACAAGGAAGACTATCCTGAGTGGGGTGGAGTGCTCATTCCACCGAAGGCACTCTCTCTCGTTCAGAAGCAGCTTCCCGAAGCCGTGGAGACGATCTCTCTCAGCACGAGCAAGCGGTACTGCCTCTTCAATCTCGGGAACAGCCGGCTCTACACGCGCCTTCTCGACGGAAGCTACCCGCCTGTCGAAGACGTCATCCCGAAGGACAACAACGTCAAGGCTCACGTGAATCGCGAGCTGTTCATCGCGTCGCTTCGAAGAGTCTCGGTGATCAGCGAAACGACGACCAAACAGGTGAAGCTGAGTTTGGTCCCCGGTGGGCTCACTCTAAGCGGGCAAGCTCAGAATGTCGGAGAGGCGGAGGAAGAGCTTCCGGCATCCTACGAGGGGGAAGCGTTCCACATCGGCTACAACGCCACCTACCTTCTCGATCTTCTCCGCACGATGGACACTCAGGAAGTCCAGCTCTCATTCAAGGGACCGACGAGCGCTGGAGTCTTCACTCCGGTCGTGGAAGACGGCGAACCCGACCTGCTCTGCCTGGTCATGCCGCTCCGCCTACCAGGCACGGAAGGTTCAGGTTCGGCCGTAGCGGCCAGCGCGAAGCAGTAAGCAGCTTCGCCAGAGAAGGAACTCGATTTGCAGCACATTCTGCCGATCCTCGAGGGCATCCTCGCGAGGAACGGCCTCAAAGACGGGCTCGTGGACTACGAAATCCACGCGCGATGGTCAGAGATCGTCGGCGATCTGAGCTCGAAGACCCATCCTCTGCGCGTCCAAGGTGACGTGCTCTGGGTCTATGTCTCGAACCCGACGTTGCTGCAACACATGAGCTTCTTCGCTCCACGGATCGTCCGCAAGATCCGGGAGCTCGTGCCGGAAACACACGTTCGCCGGCTCAAGTTCACTTCGCGAGGAGATAGGGACAGATGAACGAGGAAGCAGCGAAGCAGTACGACTCCAGCCAAATCCAGGTGCTCAAGGGCCTGGAGGGAGTTCGGAAGCGACCTGCGATGTACATCGGCAGCACGGGCATTCGTGGCCTCCACCATCTGATCTACGAAGTCGTCGACAACGCGATCGATGAAGCCCTCGCCGGTTTCTGCGACAGAATCGAAGTCGTTCTCCACCCGGACCACTCCGTCAGCGTGACGGACAACGGCCGCGGCATCCCGATCGACATCCACGCCCAGGAAGGCAGGCCGGCCGTCGAGCTGGTCATGACCGTTCTCCATGCGGGAGGTAAGTTCGGCGGTGGCGGCTACAAGGTGTCGGGTGGTCTCCACGGAGTCGGTGTGAGCGTCGTGAATGCGCTTTCCAGCTGGCTCGAGGTGGAGGTCTACAAAGACGGTTCCATTCACCATCAGCGGTACGAGCGCGGGATTCCCGTGACAGAACTCACGGTGAAGGGGGAAACCGAGCTTCGGGGAACACGCGTCCACTTCCTCGCCGATCCCACCGTGTTCGAAGAGACCGTCTACATCTTCGATACCGTCGCACACCGCCTTCGTGAGCTCGCGTTCCTCAACAAGGGGATTGCGATCGTCCTCCGGGACGAGCGAACGGTGATGGACGCGGACGGCGGCACGGTATCCCAGCCGAAAGAAGTGACGTACCTCTACGAAGGCGGGATCATTCAGTTCGTCGAGTTCGTGAACGAGAACAAGACATCGCTCCACGAGCCACCGGTCTACATGACGGGTTCGAGAGACGACGTCGAAGTGGAAGTCGCGTTCCAATACACCGACTCCTACTCGGAAACTCTCTTCAGCTACGTCAACAACATCCATACGACCGAGGGTGGAACGCACCTCTCCGGATTCCGCACTGCCCTCACCCGAGTCTTCAATCTCTACGGTCAGCAGAACAACATGCTGAAGAACATGACTCTTTCCGGAGACGACGTTCGCGAAGGATTGACCGCCGTGGTGAGCGTGAAGGTCCTCCATCCGCAGTTCGAGGGACAGACGAAGACGAAGCTGGGGAACAGCGAAGTCGCGGGTGTCGTGTCCTCGCTCTTCGGCGAGTTCCTCCAGGACTACCTCGATCGGAACCGGTCGGATGCGAAGAAGATCCTCGAAAAGTGCGTCCTCTCTTCCCGCGCGCGTGACGCCGCACGGAAGGCGCGTGAACTCGCGCGACGGAAGGGCGTGCTCGAGAGTGGTGGACTTCCGGGCAAGCTCGCCGACTGTAGCGAGCGCGATCCGTCGAACTGCGAGCTCTACATCGTCGAGGGTGACTCGGCTGGTGGGAGCGCAAAGCAGGGCCGCGACCGGAACTACCAGGCCATTCTCCCGATCCGAGGCAAGTTGATCAACGTGGAGAAGGCGCGGCTCGACAAGGCTCTCGCGAACGAAGAGATCCGGACGATGATCACGGCCCTCGGCACGGGCTTTGGAAACGAGGACTTCGAGATCTCGAAGCTCCGCTACCACAAGATCATCATCATGACGGACGCCGACGTCGATGGTTCGCACATCCGTACGCTGCTCCTCACGTTCTTCTATCGGTTCATGAAGCCGCTCGTCGAAGCAGGACACGTCTACATCGCCCAGCCGCCACTCTACGCGGTGAAGAAGGGCAAGGAAGTGACGTACGCCTGGAACGACGGAGAGAGGGATCGTGTGCTCGAGAGCCATGGACGGAAGGGCGTTCATCTCCAGCGCTACAAGGGTCTCGGAGAAATGAACCCGGACCAGCTCTGGGAGACGACGATGGATCCGGCGCGGCGTGTACTCCTCCACGTCAATGTGGACGATGTCGCGGAAGCAGAGCGGATCTTCTCCATTCTGATGGGAGATCAGGTCGAACCACGGCGGGAGTTCATCGAAGAGAATGCGCTCACCGTCCAGAACCTCGACATCTGATCCGTCGATGTCGTTTCCTCGGTTTTGCGTTTTATGAAGTATGAAAGCCCGCCGGAGACTGCCAGGCCCGACCGGGAAGTAAGAGGCGAGAATGGCTGACGACACACAGAGAGTTCTACCGGTACTCATCGAAGACGAGATGAAGAAGTCGTACATCGACTATTCGATGTCCGTCATCGTCTCTCGAGCTCTACCGGACGTACGGGACGGTCTCAAGCCGGTTCATCGACGCATTCTCACCGCGATGAACGACCTGAACCTGTACCACGACCGGCCATATCGTAAGTCGGCCAAGATCGCCGGTGACGTGACGGGTAACTACCACCCGCACGGTACCGTCGCGGTCTACGACACACTCGTGCGCCTCGTCCAGGACTTCTCCCTTCGCCACCCACTCGTCGATGGACAGGGGAACTTCGGTTCGATCGACGGCGACGCGGCGGCGGCCGAGCGGTATACGGAAGCTCGTCTCAGTGAGATCGCAGAGGAGATGCTCCGCGATCTCGACAAGGAAACGGTCGACTTCCGTCCCAACTACGACGAGACACGACAGGAGCCGGTCGTCCTTCCGGCCAGCTTCCCGAACCTACTCGTCAACGGGACGTCCGGGATCGCGGTCGGCATGGCGACGAACATCCCGACGCACAACCTCTCTGAAGTGATCGACGCCTGCGTCCTCTGCATCGATCGGCCGGAATGCACGATCGACGACATGATGGAGCACGTCATCGGGCCGGACTTCCCGACGGGCGGGCAGATCCTCGGTACGACCGGCATCCGGAACTGCTACCACTACGGCCGCGGGCACATCATCGTCCGCGCGAAGTCGGATGTGGATGAGCTCAAGAACGGGAAGCTCGCCATCATCGTGAGCGAGATTCCGTACCAGGTGAACAAGGCGTCGATGCTGGAGAAGATCGCCGACCTGGTGAAGAACGGCCACATTACCGGCATCTCCGACATCCGCGATGAGTCCGATCGCGATGGCCTTCGCGTCGTGATCGAGCTCCGGAAGGACGCGCAGCCTCAGGTCGTGCTCAACCAGCTCTACAAGCACACACAGATGCAGACGACCTTCGGAGCGAACATGCTCGCTCTCAAGGACGGCCGTCCGCAGGTGATGAACCTCAAGGCGATCATCGAGGCGTTCCTCGAGCACCGTCACGAGGTGATCGTTCGCCGAAGCCAGTACGAGCTCGAGCAGGCAAAGAAGCGTGCGCACATCCTGGAAGGTCTGCTCAAGGCGCTCGATCACATCGATGCGATCATCCGCCTGATCCGCGAGAGTGCAGACGTAGAGACGGCCCGCCAGGGCCTCATGGAGCGGTTCGAACTCTCCGAGATCCAGTCGAATGCGATCCTCGAGATGCGTCTCCAGAGGCTCACCGGCCTCGAGCGTCAGAAGATCGAGGAAGAGTACAAGGAGATCCTGGCCCGGATCGAAGAGCTGGAGTCTATCCTCGCAAGCCGCGAGAAGGTCATGGCGATCGTCCGTGAGGACCTGCTCTCGCTGAAGAAGCGGTTCCACTCACCGCGCCGGACCGAGATCGTTCCGGCCGACGAAGGAAGCTCGCTCCACATCGAAGACCTCATTCCGGAAGAGGAGATGGTCATCACCATTTCCCACGCCGGGTACATCAAGCGTCTTCCGGTCACGACGTACCGCGCCCAGAATCGGGGCGGTCGAGGGCTGACCGGCGTGAAGACGAAAGAAGAAGACTTCGTCGAGCATCTCTTCGTCGCATCGACTCACACCTACCTCCTCCTCTTCACGGACAAGGGACGGTGCTACTGGATCAAGGTCTACGAGATTCCGACCGGAACCCGTACGGCCAGGGGACGGTCGATCCTGACGCTGGTAGCGGCGGCGCCGGACGAGAAGGTCACGGCGTACGTCCCGACGAAGGAGTTCCCCGAGGACAAGTACCTGATGCTGGCGACCCGGAACGGCACGGTCAAGAAGACGCCGCTCTCCGCGTTCGGGAATCCGCGCAAGGCAGGCATCGTGGCGATCGATCTTCGGGACAACGACTCGCTCATCGGAGCCGCCCTCACCGAAGGAGACGACGACGTCTTGCTCGCGACCTCGGAAGGAAAGGCGATCCGGTTCAACGAATCGGACGTTCGCTCGATGGGCCGCACGGCGGCCGGTGTCCGTGGCATCAGCCTCTCGGCCGAGAACGATGGGGTTGTCGGGATGGTCGTCATCCACGATCGCACCATGGACATTCTCGTCGTGACCGAGAACGGATACGGTAAGAGAACCCCGGTCGAGGACTACCGTCTCCAGGGAAGAGGTGGACAAGGCATCATCAATGTACGGACCTCCGGCCGGAACGGCCAGGTGGCCGCGATCAAAGCGGTGACCGATCAGGACGACGTGATGGTGATCAGCAGCCAAGGGCTCATCATCCGGATGGCCGTGGCGCAGATTTCGCAGCTCGGCCGTGCGACGCAGGGAGTCCGCTTGATCCAACTCGGCGAAGACGAGCGCGTCTCGGATCTGGCCCACATCGTCCGTGAGGACGATGAAGAGGGTGGAGATGGCGAGGGCGGCCCTGCGGATGGGGATGACGGCGGAGACGGAGATGATGGCGGCGGTAGCGGCGGTGAGGCCGGTGACGCAGGCTCCGGATCCGAAGGAGTGACTTCCCAGAATGGGACCCCGGGTGCGCACGAAGCGTGATGCTCAGGACGCCGGGGGCGACGAGTCGACGCGCATTTCCGAGTACACGGTCAGGCGGCTGTCCGTGTACTGCCACAACCTGGAAGAGCTAGAGGCCGACGGAGTCGACATGGTGTCGTCGGCTCGTCTTGCCGACCTCACCGGTACGAATCCGGCGCAGGTTCGGAAGGACCTGTCGTACTTCGGCAACTTCGGCAAGCGCGGGACGGGGTATCGCGTCACCGACCTCAAGAACCGGATCCGCAAGATCCTGGGTATCGATCGTCGGTGGAAGGTCGTGCTCGCGGGAGCCGGAAACCTCGGCTCCGCACTCTTTTCATACAAGGAGTTCGAGAAGAACGGCTTCCAGATCGTGGCGATCTTGGACAGCGACGAGAAGAAGGTTGGATCCCGCTGGGACGGTGTGCAGATCCATTCGATGGCTCGGTGTTCGGACATCGTGCGGAAGTCCGGAGCTGAAGTCGCCGTTCTCGTGACCCCTGCCGCTGTGGCGCAGGATGTGGCGGATCAACTCATCGCTGCCGGGATCCGCGGGGTGCTGAACTTCGCGCCCGTGAAGCTCGACGCGCCGGACCACGTCCAGATCCGGAACGTGAACATCACGATCGAGTTGGAGGGGCTGTCCTTCGCCCTCCGCGGGAGGGAACCGGGAATCGACGAATGACGTTTCCGATCCTGCCAGCGATCGTCTGTCACCGCCGCCGAGCGGAAGCTCGGGCCGTTCCCCCCGATTCGGGACGACTCACTCCTCCCGCCGGACCATTCCGAGTCCACGCGAGAAACCGGCTGGCAGCCCCCAGGACGACCTTCTTCAGCGCCCTCGCAGTCCTCTTCCTCGTTTCTTGCCTCCGTCCGGCAGCCACTGTGGCTCGGGACGAATTCCCCCAGGCTGTCGGTTACGTCAACGACTTCGCGCATGTCATTCCCCAGGCCGAAGAGGGAAAGCTGGAAGGGTTCCTCCAGAACGTAGACCAGAAGTACGGGATCCAAGTGGCGATCGCGATCATGCCGGACCTGGGGGGCGAGGATCCTACGGAGTACGCGAACCGGCTCTACGAGGCGTGGGGTGTCGGTGACCCGAACACCGATCGTGGTCTGCTCGTCTTGGACGCACGGAAGGAACGGTTCGTCCGGGTCGAAGTCGGCTACGGACTCGAAGGCGCTCTTCCAGACGCGCGGACCGGTGACGTCGTCCGCGGTGTTCTCATACCGCTCCTGGCCGCCGGCCGCACGGATGCCTATGCACAAGGAGCGCTGGCACTGCTCGAGTTCGCGGTCGCGGACATGGGGCGCGACCCCGCCGAAGTCGACGCGTTGTTCGAGAGCGCTGGATACGTGGCATACGCGCCCAAGTCCAAGGGCATCGACAAAGAGACGCTAGAGTTCCTCGTCCTACTCCTCGTCGTGCTCATCCTCCTTTCTGCGATGCGACGCGGAGGAGGCCGTCGACGGGGACGAAGGCGGACGGTCTACTGGGGTGGCGGGGGATTCGGAGGAGGCTTTGGTGGATTCGGCGGAGGAAGCTCCGGTGGCGGGTTCGGAGGCTTCGGCGGAGGGATGAGCGGAGGCGGCGGAGCCGGCGGCAGCTACTAACCGGGACTCGGTGTAGACGCTCGAGGCGAGCGGTCGTTGGATGCGGATCGACACGGGGGTGCTTCCGCCTTCCAAGCAGTGCGCCGACCCTTCGGGGACGGGCTCGCAGCGGAACCCTTTGGGAGAAACAGACGATGGAGAATCGGGAACAGGTCGTGGACACCGTCCGACGGGACGTAGAGCGCGTGGCGGGGCCCGGTCTCAGGAGCCTGTTCCTCTATGGCAGCGCTCTGACCGAACAGTTCGTAGACAAGGTCTCGGACTACAACTTCGGTCTCGTTGCCGACCCGGTGGACGTTCCGTTTCTCGAGCGACTGCAGTCGTTGGCGGGAAAGTGGGAGGAGCAGCGCGTTCCCGTTCCGGTCCTCTTCACGCCCAAGTTCTTCCTGCAAGCACGCGACTCGTTTCCTCTCGAGTTCCTCGCAATGAAGGCCTCCTACCGAGTCGTCTCCGGGGACGATCTCATCGCGGGCCTCGAGATCGACGTTCGTGACGTGCGTCTGGAGTGCGAGTGGGAACTCCGGTCCAAACTCCTCGTCCTGCGAAGGCAGTACGTCCGATCTCGCGGGGATATGCGGTTGCTTCACGACACCGTGGTGGAAGCGGTGCCGGCGTTCACGGCCATTCTTCGAGGCTGTCTCTTCTTCCTAGGTCGGGAGTGGGACGCTCGCGGCGATCAGCTGTGGCAGGAAGTCGAGGATGCGCTGGGAGTCCCGGCCGGCCTCATGCCGGCTTTGATCGAGGAAAGACGGGAGCGGGGCCATGGCGGTGGGGCGGTAGGGCCCCTGTACATTGCGCTCCTCGAAGCCACGGAGAGTTTGGTCCAGAAGGTGGACGCTTGGTGATGCTGATGAGCGCAGAGCGACTCGTCTCCGCCCGGCGGGGACCGGCCGAGAACGATTGCCTTTCCGACGGAGTCTGCTAGAAAGGTCGAGACGGGGCAAAGGAGAACAAGATGCGCGGTTTCCTCATCGGGTTGGGGGTACTCCTCGTCCTTGCGCTGGGCGTCGGGATGTGGGTCAAAGGCGTCTACAACGGACTCGTCACCGCAGATGAGGGCGTGAAGACCGGGTGGGCTCAAGTCGAGAACCAGCTCCAGAGACGGTTCGACCTCATTCCCAACCTCGTCCGGACCGTGCAAGGGTACGCGGCCCACGAGCGTGAGACGCTACAAGCGGTGACCGACGCTCGTGCCAGAGTCGGACAGGCGCGATCCGTCGATGAGAAGATCGAAGCCAACCAAGAGTTGGGCTCGGCGATCTCCCGCCTTCTGCTCGTCGTCGAGCGCTATCCGGATCTCAAAGCGAACGTGAACTTCATCCGTCTCCAGGAAGAGCTGTCAGGAACGGAAAACCGGATCTCGGTGGAGCGGCGCCGGTACAACGATCTCGTCCAGGCCTACAACATCAAGGTTCGTAGCTTCCCTACGTCACTCTTTGCTTCCATGCTCGGGTTCGAGCGCGCGAAGCCGTTCGAGGCCGACGAAGGGTCTGACGTGGCACCGAAGGTGGAGTTCCCGGGGACTGGCACCGACGGTTGATCCGGTGGGTCCGAAGGCACCCGAGTGTCAGACGGACAGCAGGTAGAGGTGGTACCCGACCAGTCCCAGGAAGAGCAGGAAGAGGCTGGCGGCAGCGTGCCGGGTGTAGGGGAAGTTCTGGTGCAGTCCGAGCAGGAAGAGCCCTGATCCCGCCAGCCCGAGCTTCACGACGAGGAAGAGCCTCGGATCGATCTGGATGAGGACATCCATGATCGGGTTGAGTTCGGTCCCGCCTCTCGCCAGATGGCCGAGGGTGAGCCACGCGTCGAGGATGTGGAACACGAAGGTCAGGGCGAGGATGATGGCCAGCTTCGTCCGGATCCGGTCCACGTAGTAGAACCCAGGATCCTCCTCCCGCCGGCGTGAACGACGTCGTCCGCCCACCCAAGAGTAGCGGCTCAACAAAGGCGTCGGCTTCCGCCTCCGATCAACTCCACGACGACGTCCGTCCATGATGTAGGAATTCTATCACCAAAACATCCAGTCGGAACGCGTTGTGACGTGAGTCATTTCGCCGGAAACGGCGGACTCCTGCCCATTTGAGCATCGAGCGGATGTGTCGTTCGGCACTGCCGCCCCAACCGACCGGTTCGGGTCCGGCGGTTGCGGCACGGCCGACGAGTCCGGAGTCGTGACGATCCCCGCGCGTCGACTTGGATCCACCTACAAGAGGAAGATCAGCGTCACGATTGCGAACAGCGGGAACAGGATGAGAGCCGACCAACCCATGTAGCCGAAGAAGCTCGGCATGGACAGTCGTCGCTCCTCGCAGATCGACTTGACCATGAAGTTCGGCGCGTTGCCGATGTAGGTGTTCGCGCCCATGAAGACCGCGCCGAGGCTGATCGCCTTGAGGATCTCGACGCCCTCCGGATGCTGAACGAGGTGGAGCAGGGAGTCCGGTCCACCGCCGGGCAGCCCGAGTACGCCGAGCCCGAGTGACGTGAAGGTCAGGTAGGTCGGTGCGTTGTCGAGGAACGAAGAGAGCAAACCGGTGAGCCAGAAGAACTGCCACGGATGCTCCACGCCCAGAGCCTCGCCGTTCGCTTCCAGAAGCACCAGTGCCGGGACGACGGTGACGAAGATTCCGGCGAAGAGGATGGCGACCTCGTTGATCGGGAAGAACGTGAACCGGTTTGCGAGGTGGAGATGCCGAGGCGTCATCTTGTACGAGACCACGGCGATGGCGAACATCGCGAGGGCGCGCCACGGCATCGGGATGAAGACCGAGCCGATGATACCGAGGACGAGGATCAGGTTGCGCTTGCCCCGGAGCTCGAGCGGGTTGACCCGCTCCACGTCGGCCCGCATCGCGGCCGCCGTCTCCTTCTTCACCTGAACCGTGTCCCAGACATAGAAGACGGCGAGGAGGAGTCCGATCATGACGAGCCACTCGGGGAGCAGGTGAAGCGTCCATGTGAACGGCACACCGCGGAGGTAGCCCAGGAAGAGGGGAGGATCTCCCAACGGAGTCAGGCATCCGCCGATGTTGCTGACGACGAAGATGAAGAAGATCGGCAGGTGCTTGATGTTGTTTCGCTCGGAGTTCGTCTTCAGGAACGGACGGATCAGCAACATGCTCGCGCCAGTGGTCCCGATGAAGTTCGCCAGGATTGCACCGACGGCCAGGAACGCCGTGTTGATTCGGGGAGTTGCGCGGAGGTCACCAGAGAGGACGATTCCGCCGGACACGACGAACAGACTCCCGAGCAGCGCGATGAAAGCGACGTACTCGTACATGCTGTGGAGCAGCTCGTGTCGGCCGGGGCCCCAAAGCGCGATAGCGATCGGGAGAGACAGACCGAAGCTGACGATGGCCCGGTTGCGGAGTTGCTCCCACCAATGATGCGCCACCAACGGAAGGACGGCGATCGAGAGAAGGAGGAGGACGAACGGGACCACCGTGTACCAGGGAAGTGAGGCCGCGAGACTTCCGTGTCCGGCGGCGGCATGGGCGGCTTCCGTAGCCGCGTGGGTCGCTTCCTCTACTGCGTGCCCGTCCTGAGCGAAGACGATCTTGGCCTGGCTCGAGAAGAGGCCGAGCGCGAGCAGAGCGCCGAGTCTGGTCCCCATCGTGGTGAAGAGAGCATGGGCAGCGGTGTGGAGCTCGAGAAGGCGGGGATGCTGGCGGCCGGCGGATCCTGTATTGGTCATCGAGACATCCTGTCCGAAGGTCGAGAACACGAGAGATTCATCGAGACATTCCCGAACGGCGGAAGGATAGTGCGATCCTTCGCACGCCACAACGACTTAGGTTAGTGGCCGCGAAGAGTCACGGCCCGGGACGGGCGAAGGTCTCGTTGAATGCGAGGGTCGCCGCCGGGTCGTCGTCGAGACTCCAGTTCGGCTCACCTTCCCTAGACTTGTCCAGGGAGAACCATATCGCGGCGCGGATCTCGGGCCGGCGGGAGATGAACGCGTGGGCGTCGCGGATCCAGGAAGCGCGCTGTCCGGGCCGGCCAGGAGCACACCCGAACTCTGCGATCATGACCGGCTTTTCCGGACAATGATCGGCAAGCTCGTCCAGCCCCGGAGTGAACACCTCCTCGAACGATTCCCAACGATGCCACTCCGAGTGTTCGTCGCCGAAGTTGTAGCCGTCCAGCGCGACCCAGTCGACGAACTCGTCACCCGGATAGTACGCGGCGATCCGGTTCCACAGCTCCCGCGGGATGCTGATCGCATTCGGAGACCAGACCCAGACGACGTTCGTGGCGCCTTCCTCTTCGAAGATCCGGTGAGCCCGTCGCCAAGCGCGGATGAACAGGTCCGGGTGTCCGCCCCAGCCGAACCAGTCCCCGTTCATCTCGAAGCCGAACCGAAGATAGACGGGACTCCCGAACGCCAAGGCATCCTGGGCCCATTCCCGGAAGAACGAGTCGAACTCACCGTCCGCGATCCGCGGAAGGTAGTTCTCGTGCGCACCCCAATCCCAGAGCTCCAGACTTACGATCGGAGTCGCGCGCCGGGAGCGGATCGTCTCGCAGCCTCGGAAGGGAAATCCTCGGCCTAGATCCCGATAGAACATGACGAAGTCCGGCTCGGACGCGAGCGGCTCCAAGGAACGGGAGAGCATCTCGTCATAGTGACGGCCCCAGTAGATTTGGTAGATCCCCCACTCGAGTTCTCGAGGTGGACTCCCTTCGGCGGAGTGGTTCTGACGTGAGCCGGTGTCTCCCGAGGAGTCGACACAGCCACAGAGCGTCGCGATCCCGACGAGCGCGACTAGACAGATCGCGATCGCGCGCAGCCCCGAATCACGCACGTTGAAGCGCCTCAGCTCGACACCGATTGCCGGATCAAGCTAGTGAACCCGCTTCAGCTGCACGGCGAGGAAGTCCCAGTCGATCATTTCGAGGAACTTGTCGATGTAGTCGTCCCGACGGTGCCCGTAGTCCGGGTAGTAGGCATGCTCGTGGAGGTCGAGAGCGAGGAGCGGCGCGGACCCGAGAAGGAACGGACCTGCATCTCCCTCGATGTTGACGACGAGAAGACGGCTCGAGTTCGGCTCCCACACCAGCGTCGTCCATCCCGACTCCGAGACCGCGCGCGCCATGGAGCGTAGCTGTGAGCGGAACGCATCCGTCGATCCGAAGTGATCGACGATGTGCGTGGCCACGTCGCCTGTCGGGTCGCCCGCGGTGTAGGGACTGACGGAGTGCCAGAAGAGGGAGTGGAGGACATGACCGGAGATGGCACGGGTCAGTTCGTCGCTGTACCCAGGGATGAGATCGAACGTCTTCTCCGCTCGGGCCTTGGCGAGCAGCTCGAGTAGTTCGTTCGCTCGATCGACCTGGGGACGGTGATGGAATCGGTAGTGAGACTCCAACGATTCCTGAGAGAGGAACCCCTTGAGGGCAGTGAAGTCGTAGGGAAGAGCCCCCTGGTAGAACTTGTTCGGGCTGTGGGCCGATGCCCGTCGTGCTCCGAAGGGGACGATTCCCAGCCCGACGAGTCCGCTCCCGATCGCCGCGAGCGCGGAGCGTCGCGTCAGTCCTTCGCCCCAACGCACGGGCGGGCCAGCGGCTGAACGAACGTCACCTAGCTCGCCATCACCCGGCAGACCGTCCCCGCCGAGACCGATGTCTGACGGGCCGTCGTCCCGCCGGCAAGCGAGGACCTCAGTGGTTTCGGAATGAACGATCTCGGGGCGGTTGCCCTGGGCTTCACTTCCGTAGCGCGGATCGGGAGGATTCTTCATTCTTCCTATCTCATATCATATCAGAGTGTTATGGGAGCAACTCAGGCCTGGCTGTGCCGATCGAGCTAGGAACGGCGATGGAACTGGCGCTTGATCGATCCCCACGTGCTTGGGAGTACCGGCTCGAGCCCGCACGGTTCTGCGAGAATCCCGATTCCGAGTGCCGTGACCCCGGGAAACGCGACGGAGGTTTCCTGCCACCCGGAAGGGAATCCCAGCCCGGGTGTGATCAGGGTGAGGCCCGCCGTACCGAAGCCGTCCTGGTCCGCGCCGACGAATGCGCCCGCCGGCCCGTTCGCCCAGTTGCCCCAAAACCCGGCCCACGCAGCGCCGCCAGTGAGTTGCTGGCAGCGTACCGGCGGATCGATTGCGAGAACGGCCCTCGAGAACTCCGGCCACGCCGACGAGACCTCGAGAGACACGCCCGTCTCCAGATGAACGACGACACCAGGAAGACTACCCTCTGCCTCGTCCCAAACGTAGACGTCGACCAGCGCCGAACCGGCGCGGGCGCCCCGGGCCACAAGCGCAGGCGGTGCCCCGGTCACATCCAAGACCAGTCCGGAAATGACCGACGTGGTCGACTCCGGGAAGCGGACGGCGAATGCTCCGTAGTCAGGTAGGGCGGCCCCTTCGTACTGCCATGCGATCGCGTTCTCGTACGTGCCGTCACCGCGAAGGATCACTTCCGGATCGCCTGCAGTTGCAGCGGTGGGCACGAGGCCCGTCAACGCGCCGATCCCGACAGTCAACGCCACGCTCATAGCGACACCCATCCGCATGCCCGCTCCGACGTGCATTGCCACACGTGCCGCTACGCTCATCGTCACGCGGATCGCGACATCCCTCGCTACGCCCATCGTCATGCGCCGCCCGAGTTCGGTCCGCCGATGTTGCACCGGACGGATCATGACGGCCGGTCCTGCACGTGGAGCGTCAGGAGATCCCCGACTGCCGCGCCTCTCGCGATGCAGTCTTCGATTGTGACGTCGGACCAGCGGTCTCTCAGGGTTGCGTCCACTTGGTCGAGGATCTGGTCCACGCCGAGGTCCCTTCGACCGGAACGGGGCACGTGTCCCTTGTCGACGATGCACGCGACGACTTCGTACACCGTGATCCGCTCGGGGGAGCGGGCGGGAGCGATCCCACCGTCTTTGGGCGTCTGGACGACGTGGACGATGCCACCATCGGTGAGGATCTCTGCAACCTGTCGGACGAGACGGAGCGGGAGGCTGAGGCTACGCGAAATCTCCACGAGTTCCGGCGCTGGCCGTTCCTCGCGATAGCGGCGACACGCTTCGAATACGAGATGCAGTGCGACTCGGATCCGCTCGCGCAGGCTCACCGTTCCCGCGAGTTCCTCTTCGCGGATGTCGTCCACGGCATCTTGAGCGAACGTGAGCTGGGCGCCGAACAACACCACGGCCCAGCTGATGAACACCCAGAGAAAGAAGAGCGGAAGCGCCGCAAGCGGGCCGTAGATCGCGTTGTAGTGAGTCGCACTCTTGAGGTAGGTCGCGAATCCGATCTTCGAGATCTCCCAGATCACGGCAGCAGCCAATCCCGCCGGGAGCGCGGCGCGGATCCGCACTTTGACGTGCGGCATGATCGTGTAGAGAAGCGTGAGTGCGATCCCGGTGAGGACTACCGGCAGGAACTGGAAGAGCAGTGTGAGGAGCCGGTCCCCGTTTGGAAAGAAGTCGAGCCAGCCACGGAGTAAGGTCGACGACTGGAGACTCGCGGTGAGAGAGAGGGAGACACCGATCAGGATCGGGCTCGAGACGATGAGTGTCGTGTAGGTGGAGAGTCTCTGGAAGAAGGAGCGTCCACGATGCACTCCCCAGATGTCATTGAACGCGCTCTCGATCGAGGAGAGCAGTCCCAGGACACCGCCGGCGAGGAGTAGCACCGAGATCCCGCTGAATGCGCCACCCTTGATGTCTTCCAGGAGGCCACCGATCCATGCCTCCATCGCCTCTTGGTGCACGGGCATGATGTTCTCGAGCATCCAGGTCTCTACCTTGGACTCGAGATTCGGCAGTCCACCGAAGGCACGAAAGACGGTGAATGCTACGACGAGGAGAGGCACGAGCGACAGAAGCGTCGTGTACGTCATCGCGGACGCACGAAGGGCGAGGTTTCCCGACGTAATCCCTTTGACCACGATGATTCCGACGCGGAGTTGGCGTAGCGCGAACGCCTCGATCCAGGGGCGGCCGGATAGCTCCTGCTCCCAGACCTGATCCTGAAGGAACCGTCGGGTGGTCTCGATCGATCGACGCACTCTGTCCACCATTGCGCGATTCTAACCGATCGGATCGTCTACGGTAAGGACCGGGACGTCCCCGGCCCGGATGGCGTCGTCCGAGGCCAACCCTACGGCCAGGCCCAGCAACGGCGAGGCGGTTGCCCGGCCGAACAAGACAGCCCGCTTCGCTCGAACGACGAGCGGGATGCGTGCCGAGCGGGACAGCCCGCTTCGCTCGAAAGGCGAGCGGGTTGCGTGACTGAACTAGACGGCGCGCCTTCGCTTGGATGGCGGGACAGACTGGCCGAGCCACCGCATGCAAACGGAGTAGAGCAGCGAACGACGGATCGGCTTCTCCAGGATCGTGTCGACCAGGGCCGTCGACGGGTCCAGTGAGTCGGACACCAGACCAATGATCCGGGCGTCCGGACAGGCGGCTCTGAGGAAGAGGACCAGTTCGTTCGGATCCGCGTGGGGAAGCTCGAGGTCCAGGAAGATCAGCTCGAACTCGCGAGACGACGTCACGAGCATCGTTTCCGTCACGTTCTCTACGACAGTGACGTCGGCGCCGGCAACGTGGAGGAGCTTTCCGACCACGCGCTGAATCATCGAAGAGCTCTCCGCGAGCAGCACCCTTCCCTGACACTGAGAGAACCGGTTCTGTCGGCTTCGTGGAGATGCTTTGTCCGCGAACATGAACTCTGACACGAACTCTTGGACCGAGTCCTCGAAGCGGCTTCCCATGCCCAGGACCGTGTCCGGGCGGTAGAAGCTCAGATCCATGAGTCTCGGATCTTGGGGCGTGATCACTGCAATCGGGATCGATCGGCTCGACGGGCATGCCTTGAGAGCTGCGATCAACGATGGCGCGTGCAGCGGTTCGAACTCGAGACCTGTGAAGACGAACGTCGGGCGATGGACCTCGACTCCCTCGAGAGCGCCCGAGAGGCTACTCGTCTCGACTACGGTGAACTCACCCGTGAGTGCAGTGCTCAGTCGTTGGACTGTCTCGCTCGGGAGGAAGGCTGAGAGTGCGAGCTGGACCCGCGGACCAGCGCTTCGCTCCCTTCCGGCCGTACCGACTCTGATGATCTCAGCCTGTCCGCGTGGATCGGTCCTGGAACCGGAGTCACCGGACTCTGGCGCGTCGGAGTCTGCCACGGAAGTGGGACTCTCAGGCCCCTTGCCTTCCGCCTCCTTCGGGATTCTGACCGGTGGATCGAAGGTCCCAGCTCGACGCAAGTCTTCGAGTGCGGGTGGAAGCGAATCGGAGTTGTGGCGGAGCTTCCGGACGAAGCTCTCCAACTCCTGCTGATCCCAGACCTTTCTCTCGATCCGATTGTCCTCGGGCTTTGCCATTTCCTCATCATCGGCCCGGAATTCGGGGTTCTTGACGGCGGGTCTGGTGGCTCCGGATCTCCGCGGCTATACTGCGCGACGAACGGGGCAGGAGGACGCTACAGCATGCACCCCCAGGAAGCCCAAGTCGCCGGGAGCCACAACCCCATACCCAGTCACCCAGGTCGGAGCAACGAACCGCTCCATTCCGCTGGCCCTCGAGGAGCTACCGGTCGTTCCGGTGCGCGGATCGCTCGCGGAATCGTCGTCCTCTGCACCCTCCTGGTCATGGCGGCGTGCGGCGGAGGAGATGACTCGCCGACGTCGGTGAACTCCGCGCCCGAGATCCTTCAGATCACGTTGGAAAAGCTCGCCGTCGCTCAGGGCGAAGAGATCTCGATCTCGTGCATGGCGGAAGATCCCGACAACGATCCGTTGACCTACGTATGGAGCGCAGACGTTGGCGAGTTCCTCGGCGATGACGACGTGGCGGATGTCGACTGGCGTGCCCCTGAAGCATACGAAGGCGACGCCACGATCACGGTGGTGGTGACGGACGGATCGAGTGAGAGTGATCCACGCCACGTGACGGTCGATGTCCAGGCAGAGAGCGGAACCTTGACCGGAACGATCACCCAGACGGGCACGTCCGACGTGCTCGAAGGGGTAACGGTTGCGATCGGCCAGCTCAGTGCGCAAACGAGCGCGGACGGTACGTACGAGATCGAAGGGATTCCGCTCGGAAACCACGATGCCGCCGCGAGCCTTGCCGGGTTCGTGACGAATACGCGGAGTATCGAGATCAAGAACGGTCCGAACGAGCTCAACTTCACGCTGACTCCCGAAGCAGACATGGGCACGATCACGGGCCGGGTAACGAACTCGAGAGGCGAACCGGTCGTCGGTGCGGTCTGTAGAATCTCGAGTCGCGACCTTCAGACGGAGACGGGATCGGACGGTCGCTACTCACTCGGGCCGATGCCCCAAGGTCCGTTCAACCTCCAGGTCACGCGGCCGGGATACATCCTCTTCAGCAGGTCGCATGAACTCTCGAGCACGGAGCAGGTGCTCGATGTCGCGCTCACCACCGCGGTTCCCGGGTCGCCCACCAACGTCGTCGTAACCCGATCAGGGACCACGATGACGCTCACGTGGGACGCACCGGATGGTGACACGATCGACGGCTATCATCTCTACTGGAACATCGACGCCACCACGACCGAAGAAGTGCCCGGCGGACTCCTTGGCTCGGAAACCACTTCGTTCACGATCAGCGGGACCGAGCACCACCTCTATCGGTTCATCGTCTTTGCGATCGACATCGAGGGACGAGAGGGTGGTGCAAACGGGATCTCGAACGCGGTCGTGCTCTCCGAACTCTCGAACCTGGTCGACATTCCCGCGGGCCAGGTCGTCATGGGAGAGTGGGTGCCCGGCGAAGACGCCCCGCTGACGAGCGAGCACGCTGGAAACCCGGTTTCGGTGGGAGCCTTCCAGATCGAAGAGAACGAGGTGACGAACCAACAGTTCTACACGTTCCTTTGGGAAGCGACCTCGTCCGGGTTCGCCAGCATGACGAGTACGGAAGTGCTGGAGAACGGCAACCAGTTGATCCTCTTCGGAGTCAGTAAGATCAAGCTCGAAGGAAACATCTTCAAGCTGCCCGAGGAGTACCAGGACCATCCGGTCACGGGAGTCACCTGGTTTGGGGCCGAGGCGTATGCCCGCTTCTACGGACGCAGACTGCCGACTGAAGCGGAGTGGGAGCGGGCGGCGCGCGGTTCGTCTACCACGTCAGGAACCTACGAGAATTCCGGTGTCGGATACGGTACGCGTTATCCATGGGGCAACGACGCACCGACGACGACCCTGGCGAACTACGGCGAGTTGATCGGCCGGACGCGCGCGGTGAGATCACTCCCTGCCGGCGCGACGGTGCATTGGGGCGCTCCCGTCTACGAGATGGCCGGAAACGTCTGGGAGTGGTGTCAGGACTGGTCCGGTCCGTACACGAACCCTCATACGCCGCCGTCTACCGGGACCCATCGCGTGCTCCGAGGCGGCAGTTATCATGACGAAGCGCAGAAGCTCGCCACGTGGGCGAGGTTCAAGCAGGACCCCGGAGTCACGAGCGTCTGGACCGGATTCCGCTGCGCGAACTGACCCGAAAACGGGACGGGCCTGACATCCTGTCAGGCCCGGTGGTGCTCCGTGGATCGTGCCGATCCAGAGTCGAGTTCGCTTCGATGTCTACGCCACAGGCTGTCCTTCCAACTCGTTACTCCTCGACTCTCTGGACCCCGTCGCGGCGATTCCTCCCGCGACCATCCTCAGTGGGTCCCTTCCTGGTCTCGATCGCTCCTGTCGAATCCGCGCTCTCAACACCAGGAGGAGAATTGCGGTTCCGCGTTTCCCTCGCGGTTGTCAATGAGACCCGACACCAGTCAGCGAAGTCACATCGCGCGGTGCGGACTCCCGAGAAGTCCACACCGCGCGATTTGGGAACCGAGCCAGAAGGGCAGGAATTCCTATAGGAACCGGTAGGTGAAGCCGATGGCCATCGTCTGCTTGAACTGACCAGCCTTCCGCGTCGCGACCCGCAGGTCACTCGCGTTCTTCACCGTACCGTCCTCATTGAAGACTGGTACGACGGAGTTGTCGTACTTGTCGTAGAGCCAACGAAGGTAGAGGTTCACCGAAACGATCTTCGTGATCTGCGTCGAGAAGATGTTCTCCCAGTCGAGATCTGCAACCGTCGTGAAGTCCTTGATGTCCGGATCGATTCCCGACGTAGCGAAGTTCGAAGCATCGAGCAGCATGTCGAAGTCGTCCGACGCGGAATAGAAGACCGGCTGGAAGGCCGTGAACTTCGAGGTGTAGGTCACCTTGTCTTCCAGGATCTTGTTCTTGTAGTCCAAGACGAACTCGAGACCACCGTCGTTGGTGAACTCGCTATCGGTCGTCGTGTCGGTCGGGAACGGATTCTCCGACGTCGGCTGCACCACGAACTGCTTGCGCAAGTTCTGGCGGAAGGAGAAACCGAGACGGGTGATCAGGTTGAGGTCCTCTTCGTCGAGGAACACCTTCGCCACACCCGCGGTCTCCTTGAACTTCATCGGGTTGATCGCGAGCGTTCGGCCGGCCGGATCCGTCGCGTCCTGGAACTGGCTCTCGAACCGGCCCGCGAGGAACGGGTCGACGACGCCACCCAGCGTGAAGCGGAAGATCGTTTCGTAGTCGATGAGGTCCGTCGACTTCTCCGGACGATCCCAAGCACGTTCGCCGTTCGGGCCGACCGACTGCTGGTGCGTCTGGCCGTAGGCGAGCTTCAGCGTGTTGTTCCAGTTGATCTTCGGCTTGATCTGATTCTCGGCGGTTCCGTTGACGATCGCCGTCCAGACGATCGAGCCCTTGTCTCCACCCGACCAGTTGTCGCTGTACGAACTCTGGGTGAGTTGAAGACCGCCCTCGAGCGTCGGATACCACTTGCCGACTTCGAGTACCTTCTTCTCATCACCATCGCCACCATCCTGGGCGAGGGCCAGATCGACTCCGGCGGCCGTGAGCAGAAGGCCGCACGCCGAAAGGCCGAGCCACCAAGTCCTGTTTGACGTGGTCAAAACTAGTTGCCTCCGTTTGACTTAGATCCAAGACGAGCCCCAACGCACACCATCCGGCCAGGGCCCCATCGACAGTGCCGGGGTACAGGCAGCAGACATCGCGCTGACCCGGAACAGCAGTCGTCTCCCCTCCGACACGGCCCGATCGGAAGGAGTCACAGACGGCCGGACGGGAATGGAACGGCAGGGACCAGTGGGTTGCAAGCGGTTTCGTTCCCGCGCTCTCGTGCCGGGCAGACCCTACGTGATGGGCTTTCGAGCGCAGACGAGCCAGCCGTGGACAGACTCCCCGACTTCCATCCGCAGCACCTCGGGGAGGACGGTCGGATTCTCGAAGTTGGAGCCACGTAATGCTTTGTGGATATGAGACTTGGCGTGAACGTAGCGCCCGTGGAACTGGAGCCGATAAGGCGGTTCGTCACCGGAACGGCCCGGCTCGTCTTCGGACGCGGAGTCACGGACGGCATCCAGCGACTCGACCGTGAAGACGAACCAACCGCCCGGACGCAGCGCGTGCCAGGCAGCCTGGGTCACCTGGGATAGGTCTCCGAAGTAGCAGAGGGTATCGGCCGAAACGACCGCGTCGTAGGCAACCGGGTGCTCCTCGAGAAAGGCGGTGAGTTCCGCCACCACGAGTTCGTCGTACCCCCGGCCCTC
The DNA here is from genome assembly GCA_020633975.1 of Candidatus Eiseniibacteriota bacterium. Lineage (GTDB taxonomy): Bacteria > Eisenbacteria > RBG-16-71-46 > CAIMUX01 > CAIMUX01 > JACKCR01. The sequence goes on from JACKCR010000009.1 coordinate 178,672, forward strand.
CGCCTTCTTCAGCATGCCCGCCGATAGGTCGACTCCGACGAGTCGACGGCAGAGCGGGGTCAGATACGGACCGCAGAGCCCCGTCCCGCATCCCGCGTCGAGGATCGTGTCGAGCCTACGAAAGGGCTCCGCGCTGGTGGCATCGGATGGATCCGGCGCGTCGTCACGGTTCGCCGCGCTGCCACGGTCCGGTGCGTCGGGTCCGTTCCAACCGAGTGAACGCTGCAGCATCGCACCGACCTTCTCCGGCGCCTGGTACTGCAGCTCCGCGAGGTGTTCGTCGAAGCTGTCTGCGTGCTCGTCGAAGTGTGTGCTGACGAACTCATCGGAAGCGCGGACGACAGACTCCGTGATCCCGAACGCGGCAGCCAAGTGCTGGGCCGTGGCGTTGTCAGGATCGTACGCAAGCCACTCTCGGACGGCGGCGCGAGCGTCGTCTTCCTGGCCCGCTCTCCACAAAGCTTGGCTGAGGTTCTGGTAGTCGCGCGCGGCGTCCGGCTTGAGTTCGATTGCTTTGCGGAAGCAGACGGCGGCTTGCGCATGGTGTCCCGCTCGACGGAACACGTTTCCGAGGTTCTGGTGCGCGTCGGCGTGATCGGGAGAGATCCGGATCGCGTTCCGGAACGCATCCCCGGCCTCGTTCCATCGGCCGGAGCGCTTGTAGAGCGTTCCTAGATTGTTCCACGCATCTGCCGATGCATCGGGCGCGAGCGTGATCGCCTGCTCGAACGCAGTGCGCGCCTCGTCCGACCGCCCTCGCTCCATGAGAATCCGGCCGAGGTTGTTGTGCATGTCCGCGTGCTCCGGATGGAGCGCGATTGCGGACTGGATCCTCTCGATCGCCTCATCGCTCCGGCCGAGCTGGTGAGTGACGACGCCGAGGAAGTGCAACGCATCTGGCTGGTCGGGTACGGCCTCGAGCACCTTGCCGTAGATGTACTCCGCCTCGGCGAGTCGCCCTGCGCGGTGATGACGGATGCCCATCTCCACCGCTTCCTGGACGGAGATCTCACGGACCTGCACGGATCCCGTCGGGTCCTCGTGACGATCGGTCGACCCTTCCGCGTCATCGCCACCATTCGGTGATTCGGTAGGGCGTTCGCGTTCTGGGTCTGTCTCGGGTGTCTGCTCCGGAGAGTCCGTCATGTGCGCCTCCCTTTGCGGGAGAGACTAGCACGTCGTCACACGGCCAAAGCCCCGACGACACAATGCGTGTCGTTGCAGAAGCGGCCTACCGCGGTCAGACTTCGCGGAACTGCGTCCAGAGCTTGGTGAACCGCCGCGCATAGACCTTGTCGTACGCGCGCTCGATCTCCGGGAAGTAGCGCTCGCAGCGTTCCTTCAACTGCACCTGCTCGCGCTCGATTTCCTGCCGCGAGTAGCTCGTCGCGGAGATGAGGTAGCAGATCCGATCCGCGCGACGCTGGAGTTCCTTCGCCTTCCGCTCGTCATCCAGCTCCCAGGAGAACCGGAGGTCGTACTGATACGGCCAGTCGAACTCGGGAAGCGATCCGGTACTCCTCGCCTCGAGCTCTGCTCTGAGATCCTGCCACTCGGCGTCCGACAGTTCGATCCCCTTGCGACTCGATGGGTCAGGCGAGGTCCACTCAGGAGCGACCCGCTCTCGACTGAGGGGGGTGTCCGATCCTGTCGTCGCGGCAGCGGACGAGTGGTCGTGGCCGTGTCCGCCCGTTGGGTCTTCCGTCGGCTTTCCGACGATCGCGCCACATCGGCACCAGAAGGGGATGCCGAACTCGAACAGGTAGAGCGGATAGGGTTCTGTGCAGACTGGGCAAGTGATGATGCGCATTCGCGTCCTACTCCCTTCGAAGCGCCTCGTGCTGGCCGGCCTTCCTGGCGCGTGCCTGCTAGGGTTTTCGGACGGAAGTCGTCGGACTGAACCCGGTCGGTCTCTCTTTTTGAGGGTTGTGGATCGGAAAATGTTCCGAAGCGGCAAGTGGGGACCGGCAACCGAATGTCAGTGCTGCATTTGCGAGGAAATGCCTTCCCTTTCGGGCCGTAGGGGCAAGGCATTGCCAACAGACGACTTAGCGGGGCAGGTACATTTTCCGATCCACTGCCTACCGGAGACGAAGGAGTTTGGCGGAGCCTGGGCCGGACATCTCGCGGACGAAGTAGACGCCAGCGGGGAGCAGCCGACTCGCGTCATCCCGACCATCCCAGTCAGCCGTCCAGACACCCGCTTCACCTCGCGCGGCGGCAAGGCTCCGCACCGATCGGCCCATCGCGTCGGTGACGACCAGGACAGGCGATGTCGACGACCGCTCTGCGGCCCAGTCGCCCACAGGCGTCGACCATTGGACGGTGATGACCGCGTCGCGTCCGAGCGCTGACGGGTTCGGGGCGATCGAGATGGTGGTGGGGAGCGGGGAGGGAACTGAAGGCTCCACATCGGAGGCCTGCGGTTGGATCACGTTCCACGTTTCCAAGCCATCGACCCGACCCGTGCCGAGGAGTCCGTAGTAGGGGGCGTTCCCGGGTAGTTGGTAGATGTCGGCGACGCCATCCTGGATCAGCGAATCGGTCACTGCTTTCGGCAGGGTCGGTGTCGCTCCGATGATGACCGCGGCTTGGCCGGAGACGAACGGTGCGGCGAACGAGGAGCCGGCGCCGAGGGCCCAGCCGTTGTCCAAGAACGGCGCGCGGATTCCGACGCCCGGGGCGGAAAGGCTGATCGTCGAGTGGAAGCTCGCGAAGTCCGCTTTGACGTCCAGAGTGTCGAGCGCAGCCACTCCGTGAACTCCTGGAAGAGAGGCGGGGAAGAAGGGTGGTTGCTCGATTCCCTGGTTTCCTCCTGCGGCCACGACTACGACGCCTGCGTCGATCGCGTAGCCGACACCACGGCCGAGTGCCTCGCACGGAGTCGTCAGCCCGAGGCTCAGGTTGATGACGTCGGCGCCCTGAGCGATGGCGTACTGGATGCCCTTGACGACGTCGAAGGTTCGGCCGACTCCCTCGTCGTCCACGACGCGAACGGGCAGGATGCGCGCGCCGGGCGCCGCGAGGTGAGCGATTCCCGCGACCATCGTTCCGTGGCCTGCGCCCTCGTCTACCATCGAGTCGTTGTCATCGTCGATCCCGTTTCCGGTATCCGACGGGTCGTTGTCTTCGTCCACGAAGTCGTAGCCGGGGAGCACGCGACCGAGGAGGGCGGGGTGTGTGCCGTTCACACCGGTATCCAGGACCGCGATGATCGTCCCCGATCCGGTGGCGTGCTGGTGCAGCTCGTTCAGGTGGATCCGGGAATAGACGTCTTGGTCCTCGTAGTCCTCGATGGTGCCGCCGACGAGACCGACGACCATGGCGCGAAGGGCTTCGGGCGTGGTGTTGAGGTAGGACGGCTCGGCCCACACGATGCGCGGGTCTAGTGCCATCTCGTCGATGAGCAGCCAGACGTTGCCGGTGTTCACGGCGAGGAGGTGGAGTGGTTCGGCCGCATCCTCGGAGGTAGTGCCGTAGTCGTTGTTGATGTCCTCGATGAGAACGCCGGGCGCGAGTTCACACTGGATGTGGTCGTCTTCGTAGTCGAGGAATGCGCTCGCCGTGGTCGGGAACTCGAGCCACGCGACGATCGCCAGCAGAATCGTGAGCGCGACGACACGCGCAACTCTCGGAGGCCTGGTCATCATTGGTCGACTCCTCCCAAAACTGCGAACGAGGCCCAGTGCCAAGGATGTGGGCGTGTCCGCATGAGTCGGCGCATGGCTGCTCCCAACGCTTCTGGAGCAGTCAGACCCGATGTTAGCTCTTCATAGAAGCAGTCCATGAGCTCCACGGTCGGCTCGTCCTGGATCGGCCAGAGCGAGGCGATGACGGTAGAGGCTCCTGCTTGGAGGAACCCTCGTGCGAGGCCGATCCACTCGTCCCCGGCCGGCGCAGAACCGCGGGCCGAGGAGCAGGCCGTGAGGACCACTGTCGATGAAGGCAGTTGCAAGTGTAACAGGTCGTGCACGTAGAGCGGCCCGTCGGCGAGCTCGATGAACGAATAAGCCGGGTTGTCGCGGCGCAGGGAGCCGTGGGCTGCCAGGTGGACGATTCCGGCCCCGGGCGTGTGGTTGAATATGTCCGATCGATCCGGATTGAGGTGGGCCATCGTCTTCGGCACCCGAAGGTGCCGAACCACATGCTGGACTTCGGTTTCGACCGCAGGCAGTTGGGAGGAAAGGACACCGGCCACGAACGCCGACCGTACCTCCCGGACCGGTACGGCCCGAGGGAGCTGCCCGAAGACGCGAGCGCTCGGGGAGACTGCGATATCCTGGGACTCGATCAGGTACCCGTCGGGGCCTCGGAGCGCGTGCAACGGGACCCGGTGGACCGGGCCATGGGGCGAGACGATCCAGCCGCGCACCTCGGGAAGTCCCAGTCGAACGATCGGTTCCCAGAGGAGCGAGTAGAGCTCGGAGAGGATCGCATCGGTCGAACGGCCGAGGAGCATCATGGGATCGATCGTCTTGGGCTGGCCGATTCCGTTCGTGGCCGACCCAGTCTGAGATACCGACGCTGCCGCTGTGGCCGCACTGGTAGTGGTGGCCGTGGGCTCGGACAGGGCGACGGCGGTGGACGCGCCCCGGCTGCGAAGACTGGTCATCGCCGCGGCGCCCCACTGGAAGTCGAGACGGTCGCACAGTGCGCGGACCCGCGTGCCGACGTCGTCCGCTAGACGGCACCAGCTGGTACCGGCAGCGGTGACGATCACAGCGAGCGCGAAGCTCGGGCCGACGTGATAGCTCACCCATCCCCAGCCGTCCGGAAGCCGACCACGTACGAGTTCGAGCGGGGATGGTTCCGCGTGCGCATCCGGCCCCTGCGCAGCCGCGCGTTCGGCGCGTCGGCCGGGAAGTCGCTCCTCGAAGCGACGAAGGAGTCGGCTGTAGGCCACCTCTGCTTCCGCGAGACGGCCACGAAGCGTCTCTGCCTGCGTTCGCTCACCGACCGTACCGAGCTCGAGTCGCGACAGTCGCGTGTGGAGCCAGGAGAGGCGGTGCCTGGCGCGCTCGAGTTCCTCGTCTCCTTCTGGAGACTTCGCTTCTGCGCGGGAGGCGTTTCCGTCGGCGGTGAGGTACTGATTCGGATTCCGGAGTCTGTCCCAGAGGCTCTGCGCCCGGCTTCGCTCCATCGCGTCGAAGAGTCGATCGACCGACGGAGTGCGCCTGGTGAGTTCGAGACCGATGAGTCGGTCGTAGAGGTGCGTCTTGTCTTGGAGGAACGAGAGTTTCGAGTCCTCCGTGGGGATGCGCACACGGAGGTCTTCCAGACACGCCAAGGCTTCGCGATACGCGCGTTCTGCGTCCGCCTTCTTGCCGCTCTCGTCGAGAACTTCACCCAACATCTCGAGCAGGCGATAGCTCTGGAGCGGATAGAGGTTGCGCGGCAACTTCTCGAGCATGCGCCGGAGCATGCCGGCCGGGCTCTTCGCGCGACGGCGTTTCACCCGAAGCCGGGCGAGCAGAACGGACGACGCGGCTTCCCACCTGGGAAGGCCGAGCTTTCGGAAGCGACGGATCGCTTCGGTGACGTGCTGCTCGGACTCGCTGTAGCGCTGCCTCAGGAAGAGTGCCTCGGCCCAGATGAGCCGGATGTAGGCCGAGCGGGCTGCGTTCTCGTCCTTGTCGAACAGCCTACGCGCACGGCGGATCTGCCGCAGCGCGGGACGGATCTCTCCCATCGCGAGCGCCGTGATCGCCGTCTGACACTGGGCGAGGGCTTCGTCGTAGGTGAGTCCGATCCCGGCGAAAACCTCTGCCGCTTCGGACGCGAGCTCGTTCGCCTCTCGGTGGAGGTTCAGCTGGTAATAGACCTCCGCTCGGTTGAGCAGGCACGCGCCGAGGAACGCTGGGTGGTCCGTCTTTCGGAAGTAGTCCGTTGCTTGCGTCAGGCGTTGGAGGGCGCGATCGAACTCGCTTCGTAGGCAGTGGACGTCACCCGCATTCATCCGAATCTGTGCGAGCAGGAGTTCGAGCTCGCGCTCCGTGCACTCGGACTCGAGTTCCTCGTAGAGTTCGAGCGCCTCTTCATCACGATCGACATGACCGAGGACGACCGCGCGGTTGACCTCGACGGACAAGACGGTTTCGTCACGTTCCGCGATCCGGTCGAGGATGGCGAGGCCCTTGTCGTATGCCTCGAGCGCTTCGTTGTAGCGATCCCGTTGGAAACGGGCGTTGCCGAGGTTGATCCCCAGCTTCGCGAGGTAGAGGTCGTCGCCTGCGTCTTCGAGCAGACTTCGCGCTTCGGCCGCGAGCTCTTCGACGAGGTCGTGCCGTCCGAGAAGTGTGGCGACGTGGATCCGCCCGACCAGGAGCTGTCCCAGTGCGGCCGATTCCTTCGCCGTCCGCCAGGCAGCCGTAGCGAGGGCGTACTCGTCCTCGGCTTCGTTCATCCGTCCGGAGTAGAGGAGTGCTTCGGCGAGGATCCTGTGTCCCCAACCGATGGCGCGAGGCTCATCGATGAGGTCGGCAAGCTCGACGGCGCGACGCCCGATGTTGCGGGCCTCGCGTGCGTCGGTGCTGTAGTACCGGAGGGCTTCGTCTCTCAGGTCGCGCACCCATCGCCACGCTTCACCGGGAAGACCGTCAGTGACGAGGCGGGCAAGCTCCGCCGAGGGGACCTGTCGGATCCGCGCGATGTCGAGAGGCGCGGCGGTCACCCGCTACCCCTCTTCGTGCGAGGGAATCCGGAAGGGTACGAGCCTCAGGGAATCCTTCCCCATGTCCAGCTCGATCCGAATCTCACCGTCTTCGACATCCGTGAAGTGGAACTGGGCACCTGGGTCGAGATGCGTGGACGTCGTGCCTCGCTCCGTGGTGGCGCGGGCTTCGATCTCGGCGTCGAGCAGATCCAGGTGGAGCGGGACGAACTGCCCCATGACGGAGTGTCCCCGCTCGCTGCGATCGATCTGGAGGTGAACGTCACCGAGCTCGGAAGAGAAGTGGAGTTGCCGAGGCTGGAACGCCGCAGAACCACGAATGCCCTGCATGGCGGCTCCGGCGAACGTATCGCCGACGAGCTGGGCCTCGATGATCCGGACCGCGTCCCGGAGGGCGTCCTTCGCACGCTCCAGCAGGCTCGGAGCCGGAGCGAGACCACGCTCGAGTTCCATGATCCGGGCGACGGCGGCGTCGATCCAAGGACGGGGTGTCGCAACCTCGGCTACGTCCTGGATCTGAGCCAGGAGGGAACGAACCTGGTTCAGGGCAACGGGATCGTCCGCCAACTCTTCGCGTAGGGAGTTCAGGACGTCGCGGAGGTCCTGCTCGCTACCGGTACGGGCCGCGCGTGCTAGGGCGGCTGCAAAGATCTTGTCGGCGTCGTTCGTGGTCATGGCACATCTCCGTGATCCTGCAAACAACCGTTCGGCATGGCGCCTGGTCTGCCACTGCAGGGGGCCCCGAATTCGATCAGTTGTCGCTCCGGACGCCGTCCTGATACGCACGGGTTCGGATTGGCGTGCCACTCGGCGGCTCTCCGCGGGATAGCCCCCATCACTCGCCGCCCTCCCATCCACCTTCCTCGAGGAAGGTGCGGAGCTTGTCGAGACATCTGGCGCGGGTCGGCCCGATGCTTCCGATCGGAATCCCGTCGCGGCGCGAGATGGTTTCATAGTCCGGCGGAGGATCCTCGAAGAAGAGCGAGTGCAACAGCACACGGCACCGACCGGTCAGGTGTTCGACGGCCTCCCGCACCTGTTGGATTTCGATGAGCCGACTGCGCTCCGAATCCGGGAGCTCGAGATCTGCGACGTGCGTCTCGAGGTCCACATCCGGTACGGTGAGATCACGAGTTCGCACCCGGATCCTGTTGATCGCCTGACGATGCGCGATTCCCACGATCCAGGAGACGAGCCGCTCGGGCTCGCGGAGTTTCGGGAGCTGTTGGTGGATCGCGACGATCGAGGACTGAAACGCCTCTTCGACGTCTTCCTCCGGCAGCTGCACACGCAGGATCGTGGCGTAGATCAGATTGGCGTAACGCTCGACGAACTCCGACCACGCGGCCTCCTCGTGCGCGAGACAACGGGCCACGAGTAGCTCGGGTCTTGGATTCTGCACGCTCCCTGGGTTCGTGGACTTGGATTCTGCACGACGGGAGCCGATCGAACGCGGGCGTCGAGGCATGACGAAGAGAGTAGCACAGCGAGAGGCGTGTTGACTGTTCAGGAGACGCCCGGTCGGGCCGCAAATTGATTTGGGGCTGGCTTCGGGCGCAGCGTATATTCCGAATGACCAGCCCGAACATTCGTGAGGGGTCCGCGGAGAGGGGTATCTCCCTCCTTCGGACGCGGCAGACGACGGCTCGGGCTCAACGGGCTAGAAGGGACCTCTAGGAATGGTGATGAGACCCGGAATCGGCATGCATCAGACGATGAGTCTGAGCCAGGTTCTGACTCCGCAGATGCGGATGAACCTGGAGCTGATCCAGGCGCCGATCCTAGAAGCCGTCGAAGCCCTCGAGCAGACCGTCATGGAGAACCCCTGGCTCGAGCGGAACGAGGACCAAACGGATCCTCGCTTCGTTCGTGACGCCGACCGGGAAGTCGCGCAGACGCCGTCGACCCCGACCGAGCAACGCGAGTTCGACGAAGCCGAAGCCTGGTTCGACGCGCCGGCCACTCCTTGGACCCACGAAGGGTTCCCGGCGGACGAAGCGCAGGGAGCGATCGCAGTCAACGTTCCCACGCCCTATGAACAGCTCAACGAACAGGTCGCGGATCTGGACGTGCGTCGTCCCGTCATGGAGATGGTACGTCTCCTCATCTGCAACCTGGACGAGCACGGCTACCTCGCGTGTCCGGAAGATGAGCTGAAGGAGTTCCTCGGGATCGAGACGCCGATCCAGGAGAAGACGTTCGAAGAGGGGCTGGAGGCGATCCGTCGCGAGATGGAACCCGCCGGTCTCGGCGCCCGGGATCAGGCGCATTGCTTCCTTCTTCAGCTCGAGCGCCAAGGCAAGGGCAAGACCCTCGCCGCGCGCATGGTGAAGGAAGGCGTCCTCGGAATGATGAAGCCGAGGAACCTCAACACGGTTGCAAAGAAGCTCGGCGTCAAAGAGTCCGAACTCCGGGAAGCGTTGGAAGATCTCCGTCGTCTCTATGCGCATCCACTTTCGCTTCTCGATCAGACGACCGAACCGACGCGGTATCCGGACCTGATCGTCGAGAAGATCGACGACGAGTGGATCGTCAACCTGAGCCATCCGCTCGCGGGTCGGTATCGCTTCCGCGACACAAAGGTTCCTCGGAAGAAGGCTCTGGTTGCCGAGATGAACGGCGATCTGGACAAAGAAGATCCCGCCGCGGTTCTCGCCCGTCTTCGCGAGATGAGGCAGAACGCGCGCATGATGGTCAACGCGACCGAGTATCGGGACCGAACGCTCTACGAAATCGGTCGTCACCTCGTCGCGGAGCAGACCGAGTTCCTCGAGAAGGGCGAAGAAGCCCTCCGCCCGCTCCTCCAGAAGGAGCTTGCCGAGCGGCTCGGTATGAACGAAGCCACGATTTCACGAATCCTCCGGGACAAGCACATGCTCACACCGCGTGGGCTGATGCCGATGAGTTCATTCTTCTCCCGTTCGATCACTGGCGACGACGGTGAGAAGGTCGCGAACAAAACCGTCATGGATGCGCTGAAGAAGCTCATCGACGAGGAAGAGGATTCGGAGAAGCCGTGGAGCGATCAGGAGATCTCCGGCCTTCTCAAGGAGCGGGGATTCCCGATCTCCCGCCGGACGGTGACGAAGTACCGTCTGAACCTCGGCATCGGATCCGCGAGTGACCGCAAGGCCATGGCGCGGATGCGCCAGGGTTGACGCCTCTACCGACTACGACCGAGTCGACACGCTAGAGCCCTATCTTTCCCAGCACCGGTGGTTGGGTGTCGAACCGTCCCTGCGTGTGACCCCGACTTCCTCTGACCAGGACGCCAGCCACCCTCAGTAACAAGGGTCGCGTCCTGACTTCTCCTCCCGTAGACTTCGCCCGGCAAGTCCTGGCGGGACCGCGACGGTCCGAGGACTCCGGAGAGGATGCGCGAAATGAACCGGTTCTCGAGGCACCGCCAGGCCGCGGCAGTCTGTACGATCACGTTGGTCGCAGCGGCGATCGGGTTTGGAGGGTGTGCATCGGGAGGCGGACCCCAAGGTGGGCCTCCGCACAAGGGCGGCCCGCCGCCCGGCGCTCCGGCCGCACATCACGACACCCGTTCGGATAGTCGTGTAATCGCCGTTCACATGGCGTCGAATCAGCCGTCCCAAGTGATCCCGGTCATCCGTCGAGAGACGCGTGACGTGCTGCGTCTCTCCTTCGACGTGGCCGGCGATCGGAGAGAGTTCTACTCGGCGCACTTTCATCCGGCGACGAGAGATTGGGAGCTGTCCACCGGTATCGAGGACGGCATCCTCCCTCCCCCGGACGACATCACCGAGTACGAAGCCTCGACCGATCTGGACTTTCCCTACGTGCAGTACACGTACGAGTTCCCGAATCCGAGAGTGGACTTCTATCGAAGCGGGAACTTCGTCCTTCAAGTGTTGGACGATCGGGGCGGCATCGTTCTCGAGAAGCCGTTCTACGTCAGTGACGAGATGGTCGACATCGATATCGACGCGAAGAGCACGTCGCTCATCACCGACCGACCGGACGAGCTGATCCCGGAAGCGCGGATTCGCGTTCCAACCGATCCGTGGTTCTCCCCGGCCGACTGTTCCGTCCGGTTCTTCAAGAACGGTTGGACCGACGAGTACTTCCACGTCGACATCTCCCGGCCCGACGGGGATGACCACGTCTACGAAGCGCCGTCGGTGTTCCGACTCACCATTCCCGTCTACAGCGCGGACCTTGCTGGCAACTCGGGAATCCGTCGACGGGATGCGATCACCATTCCCGAGACGGTTTCGCTGCTCCCCGACGACATGCGTTTCTGGGGAGACGACTACCGGTTCGCATCGCCGCTCCCGAGGCGGGCCACCCCTCACGATGCGTTCACTCGGTACGTGATGGCCGACTTCGCGGTCCAGAACGGACCCCGCAACGATCCACCGTACCTCGTCGGGACGTTCAGTGACTGGGAGCCGTATCCCGAGAACCGGCTCACTTGGAACGACGAGACGCGGGCCTACGAGATCCATGTGCCGCTCCGCGAAGAGCAGTTCTTCTACACCTACGTCTGGACCGATCCGAACACCGTGCGTCCGCAGTCCAAGTTCGAAGGCCCGGGCGAGGTCGTATTCACAGGTGTGGTCTACGCGAACGATCGCCGCTATCCGACGGAACGGATTCTCGCCGTGAAGAGTCAGACTCTTCCCGACCAGAACTAGCCGACTACATCGTGCCGCGAATGAAGACCAAGATGGATCGTCGCGGCTGCGGTGTCGTTGGGAGCGAGAAGAAGAACTCGTCGAACTTCGAGATCTTCGAGTAGGACCTGTCGAACAGGTTCTGCGCGTCGATGCCGACACTCAGCCGCCAACTTCCCGTGGGGATCTGCTGCTCCAGGAGGGCATCGGCCGTCCAGGTGCCGTCGATCGTCTTCCCGGCGAGCGCCGTGTTCGCTTCGTTCGAGGTGACGTCGTCGAACCCGCGGGCAACGAGGCGCAAGTGAGTTCCTGCCCTATGCCAGTCGGCCCCGAGTTGGTAGAGGTGACGCGGCATGTGGTTCAGCGGCACCTCGCCGTCCGAGGTCGAGGCCGCGGTCTGGGTTCCGTCGGTCAACGTGTAGTGTCCGCTGAGCGACCACTCACGCCAGACTTCGTACTCTCCTGACACGTGGAAGCCCTGGATCGAGGATTCTGCGACGTTCGCGTTGGTCTGGTAGACCACGTTGACCCCGTCGATCTCGATCGGTCCGCGGAACTCGATCCGCCACAGATCTTCGGCTCGTGTGCGGAAGCCAGCCAAGGCCAAGTGGGACCGGTCCGATGGGAACCAGTCGATCGAGGCGTCGAACGTTTCCGAAGACTCCGGCTGAAGGTCCGGGTTCGGAAGGTGGACGAACTCGCCCTCTGCGATCACGCCCCATCGCTCGTACATCTTGTGAGACGACGGCGCGAGGTACGCGGTGCTCCAGTTCGCACGCATGCGGATGCCGTCATGTGGGTGGAGCATCGCTCCGAATCGCGGATTCCAGCGGTGAGGGAACCTCGAGTCGTCGTCGATCCGGATTCCCGCAGTCACACCGAGCCACGACGCTGGGCTGAGCTCTGCCTGGGAGAAGGCGCCGACGTTTCGGTAGTGGATGTCGTACGAACCTAGGGGGTAGTCGAGGTCGGTCTTGGGAATCGACTCGAACCACTCGGACTCGGCTCCACTGATCCAGGTGAGCCATTCGTTCTCCCAACCGACGTCGGTGGCGAGGCGTGTCGAGTGCCCCTTCCAGAAGAACGAGTGGGACTCGAACTCCTGCGATCCGGAGAAGTCGTAGGCGTACGTCGAGGTCGGTTCGAGCTCGGTCCGCGAGTAGGCGACGGTGCTTCGGACGCGCCAAGGTCCGTCATTCTGGAGACTCCATCCCAGTCGCCAGTAGTCGTTCTCGGTGTCCCACGTAGACGCACCCGAGTAGTCGTAGAGGGTCGGTTGGAAACCGATGCCGTTGTTCCGGCTACCGAAGAGACGCAGGTATGACGCGTCGAACGCACCCGCCTCGAGCCGAGCATGGAAGCTCTGGCTCTCGAGCTTCGGGTCGACGTCGAACGTGCCGAACGTCTTCGGATACGCGTTGGCCAGATCCTCCTGCGAGGACGTGAAGAAGCTCGCGGTGATGCTGAGCGATGCGCGATCTCCCAGTTCGATGCCATGCATGGCCTGGGCTTCATATGTCCGGTTGGTGCCCGTACCGAACCACGCGCCCGCGGGCATGTCCTTGCTCGGTTCCATCGTCACGACGTTGACGACACCCGCAATCGCGTCGGCCCCGTAGAGGGATGCCGCCGCGCCGTAGCTCATCTCGACTTGCTTCACGGAGATGAGGGGGATGTTGCGAAGGAACGTGAACGGCTCTCCCGTGGGAGCGGAGATCTCTTCTCCGTCGAGTAGGAAGAGCATCTTGGAGTTCGCATCCACGCCCCGCACCAGGACTTCCGTTGCGGCGTGTTCGCTGCTCGTCATCTCGACGAGGTAGACACCGGGGAGGTCACGCAGGACGTCGAGGAGATCCCGGTAGCCACGTTCGAGGATCTGATCGCGCGACACGACGACGGCCGACACGGAGTTTTCGAGGAGCGGCTTCTCCGTCTTGCTCACGGAGATCACAGGAATGTTGAGGATCTCTTCGAGCGACAGATCGAGGAGATCGGTCGTCTCCTTCGCCGCGGCGACGCCGGACACAGCGCTGAGCAATCCCAGCAACGCAGCTGGACCGAGCCATGTCGATACTTCGGAGAGAAACCTGTCGATAGACAACATGCCGATTCCCCTTGGTGACGCATCCGTCTCCCTCTGTTGGGTTTCGGCCTTTCAGCTGTCGATGCTTAGACATCCTGTGAGGGATGTCCCTCAGGAGATCGACAGGGACCGAGTCGGACTCTCACGGATGCGCGGTCGGCCCGCGTCGTCGGCTTGGCGGTGAGGCGGCTCGAAACCTCGGCCTGGAGGCCTTGGCCAAGCTCTCAGCGGGTGGGGGCGCAGACGTAGAGCCGGCGAGGAACGAACACCTCCGCCTGCTCTTCCGGATCGATCAGTTGGACGTGGATGACCTCGAGGCCGGCGTCTTCCACCATCGGATCGAACTCCTCCCGACGCCAACAGCGTTCGAGGATCTCCGCGTCGCGACGGGCCCAGTGAGAGCCACCGCCGACCCCAGAGCGGCTCGCGCCCGTCCGGCCCGGCTGCCGTTCCCGGGGTTCGCGGCCGAAGAACGTGTACCGAACACGACCGTACTCGGCATCGCCGCGGAAGAAGTGTTGGGTCTCGGAACCGACGTAGAGGTCGTCGTCCTGCACGATCCAGGGGGAGGAGAAGATCTCCTCGAAGCTGTCTTCATCGATGAGGTCGAAGAGGAACAAACCGTTGGGAAGGAGGGATTTCCGGGCACCGACGAGCAGCCGGGAAAGGTCCTGTCGGCGGGTGATGTGATTCATGCTGTCAAAGAAGCAGGTCACCATCCCGAACCGAGTCTCCGTCGACAGCCTGGTAATGTCCTGCACCTCGAAGACGGGATCCGTGGCGTCCCGGGGCGTGGTCTTGGGTGCTCTCGTTGTCTTCGTCCGGGCTTTGCCCGCTCCTTCGCCTCTCGTGGCTGGGACGGCGTGTGCGTTCTCTCCGCCCGGCCCTCGGAAGGGACGGTGGCCATCTCCGGAACGTGCGCGCTCGATCATCTCCGCGGACCGATCGACCCCACGGATCATCCAGTCCGGGTGCTCCTCGCTCCACCACCGGGCGAGAGTGCCGGTGCCGCACGCCAGATCCAGGAGCGACCGTTCCGGTACGCCCCACTCCTCTAGCGCCTGCTCCATCCGGAGGATCATCGCGGTAGAGAAGGGAGCGGCGTGGAGCCACTGCCAGCGGTCGTAAACGGATGCAAACTCTGAGTATGGATCGACCACCGTCATGGCTCGGGCGTGATCTCCATCGGGTCACGAGTCCCACGTCCCGAGCGAGCTGCCGTCCCGAACCGGCGGACGGAGACACGATGGACGGATCGAGCGACTTTCCAGAGGATCCAGAGCATGACGAGGACCGCGACCCCGGCGAGGATCGGGAGAACGATCGCTAGGAAGGAGAGCGTTCCCGACACCGCGTCCTCCGCGGTCGAGAGAAGCGGATTCGCGAGTCCGCCCGTCGTGGCCGTGGATCCGAGTCTCGCCTTCGCGCGCCCGACCTGAGTACCGAGCGAAACCACTGCCATCACGAGAGCTACGGCGATCGCGATCGGCTGCGGCAGGTCCCCGAACATCGCCATGGCGGCCACGAACCCGGCGATCGGCCGGAGGAAGGTGGAGACCACGTCGAGCATGTTGTCGACCACGGGGACCTTGTCGGACCCGATCTCGAGGAGGGTGGCGACGATGAGGGCGATCAGGGCGAGGTCGGTGGAGAGAAACTCGAGCCCGGGATTCAGATCGATCAGTCCAAGCCGGGATCCGATGCTGACGGCGAGAAGGGGAAGGAAGGCTCGGATTCCAGCCGCGGCGGCCAGGCCGATCCCCGCGCAGAGGGCGACGACGATCTCGAATACGTGCTCAGGCATGGGCGGATTCTACTCCCCAGAACGTGTGAGTGCCACGGGGCCGTCGATCAGCGGTCCGAGAACCGAATCGGGTGACAGTAGAGACAACGGCCCGGGAGCGTATACCTGCGAGGGCCCAGACGATTCGGGCGGGAGGCCGGCCGGGGAGCGGCGCGCGGGAAGCGGGCGGCTTCCAGAGCGGGACCATGCGCTATCGCAAAAAAAGGCGACGGGCACTCGATGGGACGTGGGAGAGGTTACGCCATCGAGGCCCGTCGTCCGAGGGGGGAGAGGGACCGTTTTCGTTACAAAGCGCTCTGCCTGCCGGGGCGGTTCTTGCCTCGTTTCGAAAAGGTCCCCTCCTCCTTCACCTGGGGTGGCGCGACCCCTGCAGCCGGTCCCTCTAGGTCGAACCTACGTTCGACAGCAACGGGGACGGGCCGCGCCAACCTACGTCAACGATCGAATGTCAGCTGTCCGCGCCCTTCTCCTTCGCTGCGGTATCAGAGGCTTCAGCGACGGATGCGTGGCTCTCCATGAGATGTCGTCCGATCCAGCTCGCGAGAACGTCTGCCGGCATGGCGGCCAGGGTCAGGTGGATCTCGTGGTTCTCACCTGCACGACGGACGGTGTACTCGACGTGCTGGCCCGGCTTCCACTCCGCACGGGCCTGCTTGATCTTCTCCTGATTCGCTTCGTTCAGCTCGATTCCGTACATCGCGAAGAGGACATCCCCGGGCTGCATTCCGCCGGCCTCGGCCGGGCTTCCGGGCACGACCTTGGTGATGGACCAGCCGGAGCCTTCCTCGACCTGCTCCATCTCGATGCCGACCCAGCCACTGTCCTTCATCTTCTGCGCCATGTAGTCCAGGCACTCCTGGGTCGAGGAGTCGCACTTGGTATTGGATCCTTCCCCAGCGAAAGCGGATACGCCAATGGCGAGTACGGCAGCGGCCATGGCAAGCGACTTCAGATAACGCATTGTGGAATCTCCTATCGAGGCCGGGGGTGCCGGCCCAGTCCCGTCTTGGTTCGGGACAGTTCTCGGGGAAGAGACCGGCATCTCGTCCTCGTACCACGACTAAAGTACGGCAGCGCGAGGTAAAAGTGATCTCGACGGAAGTAAAAAGATGTCAAAGTCGTAACCGAGTCGTGAACACGGCGACGGGTGCCCCGAGCCCTTTGCGACGCGCTCGATCCGCAGGCCAGCTGCGCGACGCTGCCCAGGCGAAGCGGCTATAATGAGAGCCTGCCACCTAGTCGGGTGACTCCACCTGGTCGGGTTCACTTGGTCGGGTGACTCGAGGAGCCGAAGTTTGCAGCTGTTCCGCACTGATCGCCTTTGGATTGCGTTCCTCGTCGCTCTCGTTCCGCTCGTCGTGTTGCTCCTCTTCCAGTACGCGTGGCTCCGCCGATACGAACAGGTCTCGTCACTGGCGTTCGAAGCCAGCGTGACCGGCGCGATCGCGGCCGTCCGGACCGATGTCGAGCAGACATACCGGAATCTGGGTGAGGAGCTGCTCACCTTCTCCGACGCCGATCTCTCGAGCGATGGCTACGACCGGATCCGCCAACGTTGGATGGAGAAGCGGGGCCCCGAGGTTCGTCGCCTCTTCCTCGCCGACTATCGGGGTGCGCCGTTCGGCCGGTTCCTCTACTTCAACCCGGACACCGGAGATCTCGAGCAGGCGTTCGCGTCGGCGGAAGCGCTCGCGGTGATCGTGGCGTGCTCTCCGTTTCAGATCATCCGCTCCCAGCCGCAACCGTTGCGATCCGGCGAACTCGTGTCCGATGCGAGTGATCCTTCCTACGACATTCTCGTTCGTCCCATCCTGGACGCGAACGGGATCGTACTCGCCGTCGCGGGGGCGATTCTGGACGAGACGACGTTCCAAGAAGAAGTGCTTCCCCGCATCGTGGCCCATCTCCTCCCTACATCGGACGATGCGCCCAGGGAAGGGATGGCACTTCGCGTCGAAGATGCCGACGGCGTGTGTCTCTTCGGACCCGAAGACGTCGGTGGGGCCGTGCCGATCCGTACGGGACGGTTCTCCTTCGTCTTCACGGATTGGGCCGTGTCTCTCTACAACCTCGGACCGTCTCCGCTGGTGTGGAGACGGTCCGAACTTCGGTTCTCGGTCGTCCTCTCCGGAATCCTTGCGCTCGTACTTCTCGCAGGGGTTCTGCTCGCACTTCAGGCGGCCAAACGGGAGATGCGTGTCTCGCAGATGAAGGCGGACTTCGTTTCGAACGTGTCGCACGAACTGAGAACTCCCGTCGCATCGATCCGTGTGTTTGCGGACCTACTGCGTTCCGGTCGCGTCGGCGCACCTGAGAAGATCGTGGAGTACGGGGAGCGGATCGAGTCGGAGAGCCGTCGCCTCTCCAACCTGATCGAGAAGATCCTCGAGTTCAGCCGGATGGAGTCCGGCCAAAAGACCTACACGTTCGCTCCGATGAACGTGGAGGACGTGGTCGTGCGGACTGTCGAGGGTTTCCGGCATCGGCCCGTCGCACAGGGGTTCGATATCGAGATCGAGTCCTCGGACGACTCCATTCCAGAGATCGTCGGAGACGCAGATGCGATCTCGCAGGCCATCGACAACTTGCTCGAGAACGCCGCGAAGTACTCGGGGGACCGGAAGGAGATCCGGGTGAGAGTGGCTTCGAATCCGGCAGGTGCGCACGACGACCGAGGCACGGTTCGGGTCGAGGTTCGCGATCGGGGGATCGGGATCGAACGGTCCGAGCAGAAGCGGATCTTCGAGAGGTTCCATCGCGTGTCGACCCACGGAGTGCACGACGTCAAAGGCAGTGGCCTCGGGCTCTCCATCGTGGAAGGAATCGTGAGATCACACGGTGGGAGAGCCAGCGTCGAGAGCGAACCCGGGGTGGGAAGCGTCTTCCGTATCGAGTTGCCATGGATGGGGCCAAACAAGTCCGGGGTGCAACGGAGTGGGACAGGAGGATCGGATGAATGAGCGCGCCGTGCGTCGAGTTCTCGTGGTCGAGGACGACGACGCCATGGCCGCAGCGCTCCGCGACGGATTCGAACTCGAGGGCTACGACGTTCGGGTCGAACGCGACGGAGAGGCTGGGCTTGCCGCGATCCGCGAGGATCCACCGGATGTCGTCCTCCTCGATGTGATGCTGCCGCGAAAGAGCGGACTGGACGTGCTGAAAGAACTCCGCAGCGAAGGAGCCGAAGTTCCGATCTTGATGCTCACCGCGAAAGGGCAAGAGATCGACAAGGTGCTCGGCCTCAAGCTCGGCGCGGACGATTATGTGACGAAGCCGTTCGGCTTCCTCGAACTCATCGCGCGCGTCGAAGCGCTGCTGCGCCGGACCGGGCGTCGGAAGAAGTCGGCGGGCGAGTTCGTGTTCGGAGATGTTCGGGTCGACATGGCTCGGCAGGCGGTCTGGAAGGGCCAGGAACCTCTGGATCTGTCTCCGCGCGAGTTCGAGCTACTTCGCTACCTGATCGAACACCGCGGCAAGGTGGTCCGAAGGGACGAGCTGCTCGATGCCGTGTGGGGCTACGACCGAGCGCCACTCACGCGAACGATCGACGTCCACGTCGCGAAGCTGCGAAGGAAGGTCGAGGACGATCCAGGCAACCCCGCATTCATCGTGACGGTGCATCGGGTGGGCTACCGATTCCTCGGGTGACCGCGTCGCCGAACTCGCGAAACCATGCGGGTAGGTCCGCGACCGAGTCCAAGATATGGTTCGGGGGCTCGGATCTCGCGACGTCCTCCGGATGGAACTTGCCGGTGCGGACCAGGATTCCGGTCGCCCCCGCTTGCTGCGCGCCGAGCACGTCGCTCTGGATGTCGTCTCCCACCATCGCGATCTCGGGGACGGTGAGCCCGATGAGTTCGGCAGCCCGCTCGAAGTATGTCGGCGACGGCTTTCCGACGAGAGTGGCCTGAACCCGTGCGGCGGCCTCGAGACCCAGGATGAACGGGCCCGCGTCGAGAGACAGGCCGTCCGCGGCTCGCCAGTAGAGGTTCCGCTGGACCGCGACGAGTTCGGCTCCTCCCATGAGCTGCCGGAATGCGGCGTTCAGAATCGCGTAGCTCCACTCGTCGCCCAGGTCGCCCACGAGTACGGCCTGACAGGAGACTCCCGGATCCATCGGCAGACGCGGATCGACTAGGTCGAACCCGGCCAGGTCCTCGCACGTATCGCGAGCGACGCAGGCGAGGATGCGGCGGATTCCCCGTGATGCGAGCCACGAGGCGGCAGCGATCGGGGCGGTGTAGACGCGCTCGGCCGGAAGAGTCAGCCCCATCCTGGTCAGCTTCTCGAGAAGGATGCGGCGAGGTCTTCGTGTCATGTTCGTCGCGAAGAGCATCGGGATGCCGGCTTCGTCGAGTTCCGCGATGGCGTCGGCGGCGCCGGGGAGAAGGGCGTCACCCACGAAGACGGTGCCGTCCAGGTCGAGCAAGAGCCCACGAGGTTTCATGGAGGCAGGATACGGGAGGAACAAGAGGTGCCGCGAGTCCCTAGCGACCGAACTTCGCGCGAAAAAGCCCCACCCATGTGCAAGGGGCGGTATGCTCCCCGCCATGAATACGCTAGACACGATCAATGGCCACCGCTCGATCCGGAAGTACCTCGGTGACCCGATTCCCGACGACGACCTGGAGCGGATCCTCCACGCTGCGACCCGCGCATCCAGCAGCGGAAACATGCAGACCTACAGCATGATCGTGACGAAGGATCCGGAGCGGAAGAAGACGCTCTGGAAGCTGCACTTCGAGCAGGACATGGTCCTCCAAGCGCCGCTCCTTCTCACGTTCGTCGTCGATTGGCACCGGATGAACCGCTGGTGTCGTCTCTCCGGAACGGAGCCCGGCTACGACAACTTCCTCTCGTTCCTGGTCGGATTCTCGGATGCATTCGTCGCCGCGCAGAACGCCGCGCTCGCGGCAGAGGCGATGGGATACGGCATCTGCTACATGGGGACGACGCTCTCGTCGGGGCCAGCGATCGCGAAGTTTCTCGAACTCCCGACGTCGGTCTATCCCGCGACCACTCTGGTCATCGGAAGGCCGGACGAGTCGCCGGACATCCGCGCACGGCTTCCGATGGATGGCATCGTCCACCACGAGACCTACGAAGTGCCGAGCGACGAGGACGTTCGGAAGACGTACGAGAAGCGCGAAGTGGAAGGCTGGAAGCGCTACATGTCGTTCCCGGAACTCGCGGCGATGATCGAGGAGTCCGGAGTGAAGAACCTCGCCGAGGTCTATACGACGCTCAAGTACACCAAGAGCGAAAACGAGGAAGTGTCGCGTGAGCTTCTGGAGCTTCTAGAGTCGCAGGGGTTCTTCTCGGGCGCACTCGAGCCGTAGCGATCCTCATTACCGGGGCTTTCCTCTGCTCGCCCCGCAGAAAGGTCTTGAGTCCGATAGGTCCTCTGCCGAACAATACTCGTTATCCATGCGTAGATTGCTGCTCCCCATACTCACGATCTGGGCGATCGTGGCCAGCCCCGGACTCTGCGTTGCCGGCGTTCTCGAACACCTGTGCGCGGGTTGCCCCGAAACGGCGTCCTGTGAACACGAGGACGACTGTGCCGTCGACCCGTGTGTCGACTCGGCCGTCCGGCCGGTCGTGGGTGCGGAGGTCGGCGTTCTCGCGCCGGTCGTCGCGCTCGTGCAGACCTACACGGTCATCGAGTTCGATTCGAACCGGCACGACGCTTCAGGCGTCGATCCCTTCCCTCCCGAACGGAAGAACCTCTCGCAGCTCGAGAGCGATCTCCCTCTTCTCAACTGATCGTTCCCGCCGAATAGCCACAACTCGATAGGCGTCGTCTCGACGTGCGCCGACACACGCGTGTGCTTGCTCTGTCACGAGCATGCCTGCACGCGGTCGCGCTTGCCGTAGCTCTTGCTGCCGTGAGGCAGTGTGCGTCGCCGTCGCCGGAGTGCTTGGTTGTGTGAGGTGCGGCCGGAGAGCGCCGTTCCCTCCTACGGCTGGAGCGACGTGTCGTTTGCATGCGATCGAATCCTGGTCGCCGGCGCGTGATGGGGAAGCGGAGGAAACTCAATTGGGAACGAAGTCATGAACACGTGTCCATCGTGGCGTTGTCTCGCCATCACGTGGGGGGCTGCGGCCATCGGCCTGTCACCCGTCGAGGGCGTCGCGGACGACGCTGGATCGAGTGGCGACAGTCCGTACGAAGTCGTCGAGACGACTCTGGCGTGGAAAGAGCTGGATGTCGGCTTTCCGGCGCCGCTCGGCTCGGAAGAGACGTTCGGCGTCCGAACTTCCGGTCCGACCGGAGCGCTGACGTTGGAGGAGGCCGTTCGTTGGGCCGAGGCACGAGACCCTGGCCTGGCCGCACTCCGGCTCGAAGTCGCGGCCGTCGAGGCCGAGGCCTCCGGGGTCGACGTACGCCCGAATCCGGAACTCGGCATCGAGCTGGAGAACTTCGCTGGATCTGGGGGAGCGAGCGGGCTCGGTGGCGCGGAGGCGACGGTGTCGCTCTCCCAGGCGTTCGAGCTAGGTGGGAAGCGCTCCAAGCGGAAGGCGCTCGGGGATCACGAGTCGAACCTGGCGCGATGGGAATACACGCTCGCGAGGAACGACCGGGCGGCCGAGACGAAGGTGGCGTTCGTCGCCGTCATGGCCGCGCAGGAGCAGTTGCAGCTCGCGGAGGACCTCGTCCTCGTGGCGGAGGAGATGCTCGCGTCCATCTCGCGCCGGGTGAAGGCGGGGTCGAGCTCGCCGATCGAAGAGAGCCGCGCCCGAGTCGAACTCGAGATCACGAAGGTCGATCTAGAGGAAGCGCGTCGAGAACTCGCGTCGGCGAGAACGCGGCTCGCTTCGAACTGGAACGGGGCGACGTTCGACCTGTCGTTCGACGCTGTCGGTTCGCTCGACGTCCATGAGGAGACGCCGACCCTCGACGAACTCCTCGCCAGACTCGACACGAGCCCCGCGTTCGTGCGCTGGGATGCGGAGTCTGAGCGCCGACGTGCGGGTTTGGCGCTAGAACGGGCCATGGCGAGGCCGGACCTCACCATCGGCTCCGGCATCCGCTACTCGGCGGATGGCGACGACGTCTCCCTCTTGGTCGGCGTCGGCCTGCCCCTCTCTGTGTTCGACCGGAACCGAGGGGCGAGCGTCGCGGCCGAACGACGGATCGAGAGAGTCGCTACGGAACGGGCCATGGAGCGCAACCAGGCGGCCACGGAACTCGCTCAGCTCCACCACGACCTGATTGCGAATCAGAACGAAGCTCGTGCCATTCGAGTCCGCGCCCTGCCGGAGGCCGAAACGGCGTTCGCTGCCGCGCGCGACGCATACCTGAGAGGAGCGATGCGTCTCACCGACGTGCTCGACATCGAGCGACTCTTGTTCGAGCTGCGCAGCCGATACGTCGCGGTCGCCGCGGCCTATCACACCTCATACGCCGAGATCCAACGACGACTCGGAACTCCGGTGAATGGAAATCTGGAATCCAGTGGCGGGCGTGGCCCCGCGCAAGATGGGATGGGAGGTTCACGATGAGTGCGATGCAACTTGCACCAAGGACCGACAGTGACAGCCGACGGAGGAGTCGCACTTGGGCGCTCCCCGGTGCGGCCGTCCTGCTCGGTGTCGCGGTGGCGCTCTTCGGTACAGGCGTCGTCGACGGAAACGCGACGGAGTCTGGCGGCAGTGGAAGCGCACCACAAGCCGATCCGGGGTCGACGAGCGAAATGGGTGGCCATCCAGACCATCCCGGGCACGACGACCACGACCATGACGATCACGCCGTCGGCGACAGCGAAGCGCACTCCGAAGCTGGTCACGACGATCATGACGACGAGAGCCACGACGACCACGATCATGATGGCCACGATGCCGCCGGGTCCCCTGACGGACACGATGACCATGATCACGACTCGCACGACGACAGCGACGCCCACGACGACCACGTCGACATCGTCCGACTGACCGCAGCGGAGATCGCGGAGTTCGGCGTGATCGTGGAGACCGCGGGATCAGGGGTGATCGAACAGACGCTCGAAGTTCCGGGTGAGGTTCGTCCGAACGACGACCGCCTCGCGCACATCGTCCCTCGGTACTCCGGCATCGTGACAGACGTCCGGGTTGGGATCGGGGACTACGTGAAGCGGGGGCAGGTGCTCGCGATCATCGAGAGTGACGAGAGCCTCGCTCCGTTCGAGGTGAAGACGCTCCTATCCGGCACGGTGATCGGCAAGCACATCACCTTGGGTGAGGCGGCGTCCCGAGACCGGGACACCTTCGTGATCGCGGACCTCTCGACGGTGTGGATCGACCTCACGATCTACCAGCGTGACCTCGAGCGAGTTCGGGTCGGGCAGGAGGTGGTACTCCTCCGCGGCCACGAAGAGCGTGCCGAGGGAAAGATCAGCTACGTCACTCCGATCGTCGACGAGAGAACGCGTACGGCGACAGCACGCGTCGTCCTGACGAATCGGGACGAGGACTGGCGACCAGGAATGTTCGTGACCGGGCTCATCCGTGTGGAGAGCGCGGAGGTTCCGCTCGCGATCCCGACGACTGCGGTTCATCGCGTCGAAGGCAGAGCCGCGGTGTTCGTCGAGACGGCGGATGGCTTCGAACCCCAGCCCGTAGTCCTGGGACGAACTGGAAGAGGTGTCGTCGAGGTGCTCTCCGGAATCCATCCGGGAGATCGGTTCGTCAGCGAAGGTGGATTCACTCTCAAGGCGGAGCTGGAGAAGGGTTCGTTCGGCCACGGGCACGCGCACTAGCAGCTTGCTGATAAGTCCCTCCGGGACCATTTCCGCAGCCTGCTAACAGGCACTGCGTAGGAGATCTCGATGATTCAGCCGATCGTACGGTTCGGGCTCGCGAACCGGCTTCTCATGGCGGTTCTCGCCGTGCTCGTGATGGGGGGCGGGTACCTCGCGTACCTCCGTCTTCCGGTGGACGCATTCCCGGACGTGTCACCGAACCTGGTCCAGGTGTTCACCGTGACCGAAGGGCTCGCGCCGGAAGAGGTCGAGACGTTCGTGACCTACCCGGTGGAAGTCGCGATGACCGGTCTTCCTGGCGTGACGAAGGTGCGTTCCGTCTCGAACTTCGGGCTTTCCGTGGTGAACGTCTACTTCGAGGACGGGATGGACATCTACTTCGCCCGCCAACTCGTGGGCGAACGGCTCCAGGAAGCGCGGGAGCAGATTCCCGAAGGGTTCGGCGAGCCGGAGATGGGGCCGATCTCCACCGGGATGGGACTCGTTCTCTTCTACTACCTCGAGGACGAGTCCGGGCGGTACTCGATGGAGGAACTGCGCTCCATCCAGGACTGGATCGTCAAATTCCACCTGCAGACGGTGCCTGGCGTGACCGAGGTTCTCGGCATCGGCGGATATGAGAAGCAGTACCACGTCGTCGTTCACCCGGAGGAGCTCCAGCGGTTCGACCTCACGATCGGCGAGATCATCGAGCGGATCCACGCGAACAACAAGAACGTCGGGGCGCAGTTCATCGAGAAGAACGCGGAGGAGTTGGTCGTTCGGTCTGTCGGACTTGCGACGAGCATGGAAGACCTCCGCTCGATCGTCGTGATGACCGACGACGGCCGTCCGATCTTCCTCTCCGACGTCGCGGATGTGGAAGTGGGCGGAGCGGTCCGCCGTGGACTCCAAACCCGTAACGGTGAAGGCGAAGTCGTCGCTGGAATGGTCATCAAGCTGTTCGGGACGAACTCGTCGAGTGTGATCGAGCGGATCGAAGAACGACTCGTGGAGATCAACCGGATCCTCCCCGAGGGCGTTCGGATCGTTCCGTACTACGAGCAGAAGACGCTGGTCTCGTCGTCGATGCACACGGTAACGAATGCGCTGGTCCAGGGCGTCGTCCTCGTCTCGGTGATCCTGCTCGCGTTCATGGGAGGACTTCGGCCGAGCCTCGTCGTGGCGGTGTCGATCCCGTTCTCCGTGCTCTTCGCTTTCCTTCTGATGGGGCGCTTCGGGATCTCGGCCAACTTGATGTCGCTCGGCGGGCTTGCGATCGCGATCGGGATGATGGTGGACGGCACGATCGTCATGGTCGAGAACATGGATCGACGACTCCGCGAGGCCGGGCCCAACGAGCCGAAGCTGCACGTGATCGCGCAGGCGTGTCTCGAAGTAGGGCGGCCGATCGTCTTCGCGATCTCGATCATCATTCTCGTGTTCCTTCCGCTCTTCACCTTGCAAGGCGTGGAAGGGAAGACGTTCCGGCCGCTCGCCTACACGGTGGCGCTCGGCATGGCCGGGTCGCTCGTTTTCGCGCTCGCCCTCGCGCCGATGCTCGGGAGCTTGGTGTTGTCGCGAGGCGGTGATGGCACCGTCTCGGATGCGTGGATCGTCCGTGCGCTGCTCCGTCCCTATCGCCCCGTCGTTTCGTTCTTCGTCCGTCGCCGATGGGCGTCCGTCGGGCTTGCGGCCGTACTCCTGTTGTGTGGGGCTGTCGTGTTCCCCAGGCTCGGCTCCGAGTTCACCCCGAAGCTCAAAGAGGGCACGATCGTCGTCCGGCTCTCGATGGCGCCGTCCATTGCGCTCGTCGAGAGCACGCGACTGACGCAGATCGTAGAGCGACGGCTGCTCGCGATTCCGGAAGTGCACGAGGTGGTGACCCGGTTGGGGCGTGGGGAGGTCGGCGCGCATGCAGATCCGATCAACAGCGCCGAGATGTTCGTGCTCCTGGAGCCGCCGTCCGAGTGGCGAACGGCGCGTACCCAGACCGACATCGAGGACCTGATCCGGTCCGAACTCGGCAACGTCCCGGGTGTCATGGTGAACCTGACCCAGCCGATCGAGATGACAGTCGACGAACTGCTGGAAGGTGTTCGCGCCGAGCTCGCGATCAAGATCTTCGGCGACGATCTGGATGTGCTGAAGGAGAACGCAGACGAAGTCGCCGCCGTCGTGAGGGACGTGCGCGGTGCGGCGGACATCCAGGTCGACCAGGTGGGAGGTGCGCCCCAGCTGCTGATCCGGGTCGATCGGCAGGCCATCGCGCGCTACGGGATCAACGTCGCGGAAGTGCAGGAAGTCATCCACGCGGCGGTCGGCGGAGAGGTGGCGGGGCAGGTGTTCGAAGGCGTGCGGCGCTACGACATCCTCGTTCGCTACGAACCCCGCGCACGCGAGACGGAAGCGGCGATCCGTGACATCCTCGTCGGTGGTCCGGATGGGCTCAAGGTTCCACTCGACGAACTCGTGACCGTCTCGGAGATCGTCGGGCCGAGACAGATCACACGCGAAGACAACCAGAGGTTCATCACGATTCAGTGCAACGTGATCGGACGCGACATCGGCACGTTCGTCGAGGAAGCGCAGCGGTCGATCGACGCGAGCGTGGAGCTCCCACCGGGGTACCGTGTGACGTGGGGCGGTCAGTTCCGTCTGCAGCAGGAGGCGAACAAGCGACTCGCGGTGGTCGTGCCGATCACGCTCGTTGCCGTGTTCCTACTGCTCTTCACGAGCTTTCAGTCGGTGCGGAACGCGTTCCTCATCCTGCTCAACATTCCGCTCGCGTTGGTCGGCGGGATCGTCGCGCTCTGGATCTCCGGACAGAACCTTTCTGTCCCCGCTTCGGTTGGGTTCATCGCTCTCTTCGGAATCGCGCTCGAGAACGGGATGGTGCTCGTGACGTACTTGAATCAGCTCGTGAGAGACGGCATCCCGATCGATCGAGCGTCGGTGCAGGGCGCGTGTCTTAGGCTTCGGCCCGTGCTCATGACCGCGCTCACGACTGCGCTCGGGCTCATTCCGTTGCTTCTCGCTTCCGGAACCGGGAGCGAGGTGCAGAAGCCACTCGCGACGGTAGTGATGGGCGGACTCGTCACGTCGACGATGCTGACGCTGCTCGTTGTGCCGAGCCTCTACAAGTGGTTCGCGCCGAGTCCGTCGCGCGGGTAGGAACGAGGCCGGCGGCCAGGCCTCGCGAACGGCTACTTCGCCTCGAAGCTCTCGACCGTCCTCCGGATGAGGTCCGGGTCCATGTGCTCTTCCATGCCGGCGTGGAACTCGACGGAGTACGTCTCGTCTTCGTACGGGACGACGGCGACCCAGTCGATGGAGGAGAGGTCGCCCTTGTAGAACTGACGGATCTCCCAGGCGAACGCGTCGTGTCCGTCGATCTCGACCTCTTCGACCGGGCCGTAGTCGAGTCCGCTCGTAGAGCCTGCGCGCCGACCCCAGCGCTGCTCGTGCGCGGCACGTGCGGCGTAGATCGCGTCCTCCGGGATCTGGCCAGAGTAAGTCGTGATCATGATGGAGCTGTGGTCGTCGTTCGAGTTCATCGCAAACCAACCGGACTGATCGAGCGGCTGCGCGTCGAGGAACACCTTCCGAGCGGCCGACGCGTTTGCGTCGAAGGCAAAGCCTTTCGGAACGTCCTGGACGTTCGGCCCGGGACGATCGGGCCCCGAACACGCGGTGAGGGCGAGAGACAGCCCAAGTGCGAGCCATCCCGTGACGACGATTCTGGGGTTCCGTGTTGGGCTCATCGGTCTCCTCCCTGAGCCAGGCCATCGTTGCCCTGGGTCATCCGCGGATGCGATTCCGCGGCCTCCCGAGGTCGAGAAGCGACGACTCTCGGCCGAACTTCTATATCGGCCCGTCGAACCGTTACCTCAAGGGAGGGTGCCGCAATGCTCGACCGTGCGTTCCGTTGGCGTCTCGCCGTCATGGCGTCGGGGCTCCTGCTCGCCATAGTGGCCTGGTCTACCGGACTCTTCTCGCCCAAGAAGGCGATCGTCATCGAGTACGGGATCCTGGGGGAGGACGCCCTCGGAGCCGAGGTCTTCATCGACGACCAACTGGCTGGACGACTGGAAGCCCTTACGGCAGCGACACGTACGGGATTCGAGGTCGAGGAGGGCGCCCACGTCGTCCGGATCGAGCATCCTTATTATGGATGTGAGCCGATCCGGGTGGAGACCCAGGCCTCATCCTCCAGCATCCTCCTCCGGATGGACATCGCCGAGTTCTACGATCAGGCGACCGGGGAGAGCGAGGCGCGGATCGTCTTCGACTGGTAGGGGCCTAGGAGTGAAGAGCGCGACCCGTGGTGGCAAGACCCGATCGTCCGCGCTTGATGCGGCGCTCGAGCGGCGGTGTCCCAAACCCTGCGCACCACTCCTCACCCCACCGGAAGTCGGCGCAGGAGGATCCAGGTGGTGTCGTCTCCGATCGGCCCGTGCGATGACACCTCCGTTTCGATCCGACGGGAGATCGCGCTGACTGACTGGCCGATGGTGTCGCAGAGGATCCGAGTGACGCGCGCTTCTCCGAACATCTCGCCAGTTCGGTCGGTTCGTTCGAGGAGACCGTCGGTCGGGGCGAAGAGTAGGTCGCCCGGCTCGAGGAAGACATGCCCACGACGATACCGACCCGGCTCCATCGGGCCTAGCACGGCGCCGCCCACGTCCAAGCGGACGGCGTCTCCGGAGGCCTTCAAGACCCACGGGCTCGGGTGACCGGCGTTCACGTAGAACACGTTTCCTTCGCGTTCCACCTCGGCGAGGAAGAGGGAGGTGAAGCGGGTCGAAAGGAACCCGCGTGCAATGACGCGACCCAACCGCTCCACCAGCACCGCCAGCTTCAGCTCGCGCTCGACTCCCATGCGGAGGCCCGTGACGACGTCGCGAGCCAGAAGCGCAGCCCCGAGCCCGTGTCCGCTCGCGTCTCCCACGACCCAGGTGAGGGAGACCTCGTCGCCGATGAGAAAGTCGTAGAAGTCTCCACCGACGCGTTCGGCCGGCGACGAGAACGCTGCGAACTCGAACCCCGGCAACACGGGGACCTTGGATGGAAGAAGGCTGCGCTGGATCTCGAACGCTTGCTCGAGATGCGAGTGCATCCGGTCGGTCTGCAGCCTGTGGTCGAGAGCGCTTCGAAGGGTGCGAAGCGCGAACTCCACCTCCTCGCCCGTACTCTGCTCGCCCAACTCGAACGTCAGGATCCGCCTCGGTTCCGACTGGATCAGCACGGCCGCGATCCCGCTCCGGCCCAAACGGACGCAATCACCGATGGAAGTCCGAAAGAGACAGACGCCGTGATCCACGACGAGCGCCACAGCCGCATCGCTCGTGCTCACCGAAACCGGCACAGTGTCGTCGGTGTCCTCGAGGAAGAAACCTCCGTGGTCGACGAGTACCGTGCCCCCTCGAAGGTGGAGCAGGTCTCCGAACGCTCCCAAGATTCCCGTGTGGACGCGACGGATCCAGTTGCCGTCTCCCGAACCCGCCTGCACGACTTCGAGGATGGCTTCGAGCTGTCGATAGAAGCGCTTCGAACGAACGTCCAATACCTGGGACGTCGTTCCGTTCGTCTCCACCTTCGTCTCCTCCTTCTTTCTCGCCTGGACCCGGGAAGTGTAGGAGACGAAGCCACCGCGGAGACGCATGTGACGTCGAGATTGCAGAAACCTCACATGACGAAGTCGAGTGATCGTGAGGACTGGGGCGCGCACAGCCTCGTCGGCGAAGCGGGGCGTCCGGCGTCGGCGGTCCGAAGGTCGAGGCCCCGTAGCCGTTGCAGAGACGTTCGTAGGTTCTACATGGAGAACCATCGCTCGTCCGGGATCGTCGCGTTCCGGGACTTCCAAACTCCTCCACTGGAGCGCTCCTGTAACGCCATGTCATAAAATGGTTTGCCGCGATCGATCCTGGAGGGTGACCCGGCTTCGGACGCGCCTCGAGAGTGGCTTGGCACGCCTCCTGCCACCTATCCCTTTGGATTCGAAACTCCACGACGCCGTGCGAAGGACTCGTATCGGTGCCAGTGGGGAGGAGGAGGAAGAGATGCTGTTCATGCTCGCACTGCTGTTCATGACTGCCTGGATACTCGGCTTGGTCACTGGATACGCGTTCGGTGGACTCCTTCACTTCCTTCTGTTCCTCGCCTTCGTGGCCATGATCGCGAGAGTCCTCCATAGAAAGACGACCTAGTGAAGCTGGAGTTCCTGTGTCGTGCGTGGGAGCCGCATCGGGCGCCCCACGAGGCACGATGCGAACTCCACGCATAGAGGCACTCGCGTCCCCAAGGAAAGGAGACACACCATGAACACCAAGAATCATCTGCTCTCTGCTGGTTCGCTCATGAGCGACAAGGTGAAGAACATGCAGGGTGACGATCTCGGCAAGCTCGAAGAGATCATGCTCGACACCACGAACGGCAAGATCGCCTACGGCGTTCTCTCCTTCGGCGGATTCCTCGGCATGGGTGACAAGCTCTTCGCAGTGCCGTGGACCGCGCTCAGCGTCGACCGCAAGGAGAAGTGCCTGCGTCTCGACTGCGACAAGAAGGCTCTCGAGAATGCGCCGGGCTTCAACAAGGACAGCTGGCCCGACATGGCCGACCCCGCGTGGTTCGTCCCGGTCCACTCGTACTACAAGCAGCCTCAGCCGGTGATGTGATCTCGTTCCCGGGGAATCGTCGATGCGGGCCGCACTGCGAACGTCTCGACGTTTGTGGGCGTGCGGTTCCCCGGGGTCGCGAACACATGAAGTTTCGGATCGCCGTTCTGGACGCAAGTTCGGAGAACGATGCGCAAGTGTCGGGAGTGCCCGGCGATCCGAGTAGAGAGGGCGGCGGCGGGCCGCCCTCTCTCAATTCCTCCCTTCGAGCGCTCGATGGAACGCAGATCATCGACCACCCGCCGACCTGTCTGCCGCGAACAAGGAGTTCGAGATGACGACGATGGCACTGACGCTGCCCGACTTCGTTCTCGGTTGGATCGAAGAACAGGTGCGATGTGGTCGAGAGGTGTGCGTCTCCGACTACCTCGAGGAGTTCGCGCGTCGCGAGAGGATCCGGCGCATGCGTACCCGGATGGAGGAGCTGCTCACGAGTGGGCTCCGTCGGGAGGAGTTGGTTCAGGCGACGCCGGAGTATTGGGAGCGGAAGCGGGTGGAGTTGGCACGAGGACGAAGTACGCATCCGCCCGATCCCGTTCGATAGCGCGTCAGTTCAACCAGCCATCCAGGATGGCGAGGCGCTACTCGACGCATCGACGCATCACTTGATCCAGGTGGAAGCAGTCGAGCGCCGCGATCGTTTCGCAGATGAGGAGCGGTGTGCTCCGGTCGAACACACGGCTGGATTCGCCGCGGGCCATCACTCGAGGTCGCTCGTGGTCGCGGGGCCGGGCATCAACCCCGGAAGTCGGAGAGATCGATCCCCAGCTTCTCGGTGAGCCGGTAGAGCGCGGAGCGGTGGATCCCGAGCAGTTGCGCTGCTGCCGTCACCGATCCACTCGTCTGCTTGAGTGAGTCGCGCACTAGTTCCGGTACGCTGGACATAGTGGCCACATTCACCGTCTTCGACCGAGGCTCCCACGACGAGATGAACCGCCCCTGGTTCATCGTGACGAGTCGGAAGACTTCGTTCCGCAACTCGCGCACATTCCCCGGCCAATCGTGATTCATGAGACGACGTAGCGCCTGCTTGGAGATGCCCTTGACCGAACCCAGGCCGTTCCGGCGAGCGAGGTCGATGAAGTACGGCACTAGTAGCTCGATGTCTTCTGCGTGCTCACGCAGCGCCGGAACCTCGAGCCGAATGATGTCCAGACGGAAGAGAAGATCCTGCCGGAACTGACCGTCCTGCACGAGCTGATCGATGTTTCGATTCGTCGCCGCGATGATGCGGATGTCGACGTTCTCGATCCGATCGGAGCCAACCGGACGCACCTCGCCATTCTCGAGCATGCGAAGCAGGCGGGTTTGGAAATCCGTCGACAGCTCTCCCACCTCATCGAGAAGGAGAGTTCCGCCGTGAGCCGTGCGAGAGAGCCCCTTCCGACTTCCCGTCGCTCCCGTGTAGGCGCCACGCACATACCCGAAGAGCTCCGAGTCGAACAGCTCTCCCGAACTCGTCCCACAGTTGAACGGCACGAACTCGGCCGCCGCGCGAGCGCTCCGCATATGGATGCGGCGAGCGACCAGCTCCTTGCCTACACCGGTCTCTCCTAGAAGAAGGATCGGCGCATTGCTGTTCGCCGCGGCGTCGACTGTCTTCAGGAAGGCGAGGAAGTGCGGGCTGCGTCCGGCAACGAGGTCCGGTTGGCTTCCAGGGCTCGCGAAGCTGGGAGAGTCGAGTGACGAAGTTGTCGCCGCGGTGACGGCTGAGTCGTTGATGCCCGAGGCGTCGGAAACCGAAGTGGCGAGGGCCTGCGTTTGCGCCGGGCCGTCGCTCTGCGTCGTGGCATCTTGCCGACCACGTTCGTCGCGCTCGTGGGCGCGGATGTCGCGGATCGGAGTCTGATTGTGGGCGGCCTCGATGAGGCGCGCGACGCGGTGGATCTCGAACTGCTCGCCGAACTCTTCGAGAGTGGCGTGGATGGCTTCGAGTTCTTCGAGGGCCTCGGCCCAAGAGCCCTGGCAGAGGAGTGCCTGGGCGGCGACGCGGGCGGCGAAGGCGGCTTCTAGGCGGTTGCCGCGACCGGCGAAGTCGTCACGTGCTTCGACGGCAAGCTTGCGTGCGAGAGGCGCGTTGCCGAGGCCGAGTTCGGCTTCGGCGAGACGGTACTGTGGCTCGAATTGGGCTTCGGGGTCACCGGATGCGACGCCGATTCGGTGGGCCCGGGAGAGGAGTCGACGTGCGCGGTGGAAGTTCCCTTCGGCGAGGCGGAGTTCGCCGAGGTACTCGTACGTCCCGCACGTATGGCGGGACAGCCGCTTGGTACGGCTATCGTGAAGAGCGCGAGTTAGGATTGACCTCGCCTCCATCATAGAACCAATGCGGACTGATGCAGGCCCCCTGGCCGACCATAGACATCAACTCGCTCGTACCCGCTGCGATCTCGTGCGAGAGAGCACGTGCCTGGGTGTAGTGGGAACGAGCGGAAAGCAAGCGCCCCGTGGCTAGATAGAGACCGCCCAACTGCAGGGTCGCCCGCGCCATTTCGACAATGATGCCGGCCTCGGTCGCCATCTCCAATGCTTCGACGAAAGCACGCCTCAGCCATGGCGAAGCGCGATAGCATCCGTTGTGACGCGCCGAGGGCGTTCAGGGACTCAACCAGCCGATGGTTCTCTCCACACGTTTCGAAGCATGCAATCGATGAACGGAATGCGCGGCTTGCTTCCTTTGTGAAGCCCAATCGGTACTCGCAGGTGCCTCGTAGACTGAACACTAGTCCATCAAGTCTCGGGATCCCGGTCGGGGCTGCGCTCGAGATGATGTTGAGGGCCGACTCCCTTCGTCCACGGAGAAGCTCGGCCCGAGCCCGTAGGAACCGGCCAAGAGCTTGCAACGAGGAATCTGAAGTTGGCATGCCATCGAGCATTGCCTCCAGCTGATCCCAATGACCGAGTTTGCAGAGAGCGTTACCACGGATCTCAAGGTAGTCCGCCGACAGCGCAACGTCCTCGGGGAGAGAGGCTAGCTCCTTCAGGCAGTCTTCGCACCGCCCGGCGTCGAGCAGCGTTCTGGCGAGAGTAAGACTTGTGCTGGTTTCACTTGGACGCATCATTCTTTGTCCATGAAGAGGTCGAAGATGGCAACGAGATGGTGAAGGAGCTGCTCGCCCCAATCCTGGGCGCGGCTTGCGCCACTGGACGAAACCAGGTCTGTGGCGTCTGTCTCGCCATCAGCGATTTGCTGGTCTTCCCACGGCAGTTCGTCAGGAATCAGCTCCGGAGCCTGAACCGGCGGCGGCATGTACGCATCCGCTCTCGCAGAGAAGATCGTCAGTGTTCCGAAAATGAGGAAGAAAAGGACGACAGATCTGGTTGCCCCTGACCAGATGCGGTTCCTTCGGTTTGACATCCGAATACCCCCTGAAATGGCAACCCCGTCCACGAAAGTGGGAATCGATTGAGGTGCGGCTAGGGTAGTCGCCGGAAGGGTCATCTGTCAAAGAGATTAACAGGGGTCCGGAGGACTCAACCTCGCCAGAACCAAGGGGATACCCTCGGTTTGTTCGGGTCGGAAGGTGCCTTCGCAGCGTGGCGGATCGGTAGGTCGGTTTCGATGAAGGAGACCTTATGCCGCGCCACCGGTGGCGGGCCGTCGACTTGGGGATCTGGCTAGGCGGCTTCGCTCCTCAGCCCGACTCCTCCGCAGTGTTCCCGACACACCTCGTAGTACGTCCGGTGGACCGTCACCAGCGCCTCGCGACTGAGGCGTGCTTGAGGCTGTGGTAGGACGACGTGCTGTCCGCTCGTGGCTTGGTCGATGCGGTCACCGAGTGCGCGAGCGACGCCCTTGCCGATCACGATGGTGAAGCTCGGCGAGGCTTCGCGCACGACGTCACGGACGTGCAGATCCCAGCTCGTTTGGATCGCGAGACGTTGCTGTGCCGCACTTGGCTTTGTTCCGCCGGGTCGGTAGAGGGCGACGATGCTCGCGTCGACGAGCCAGACGCCGCGTTCGCGGAGTTCCTCGAGTAGTTGGAGTTTCCGCCTGATGCGCCTCTCGTACGTCGTGTGCGACTTCAAGACTTCGATCGGGCTCTTGGTCGACGAGGACGTGGCCAGCGGAGTTCGGCCTGCGATGTCGTTCACGGAGCTCCAGAGGAGCTTCCAGAACTGGGGTGAGCCGTTGTTCATTCGCGATCTGGAGGTGCGAGTAGGTGTGGGCATCGGGTGGCCGATGTATCTCGGCTCTCCGTATCCGAGGCAGTAGATGAATCGTGCGAACGTGTCGGGGAGGTCACCGAATCGCGGCTCGTCGGCACCGCGCATCTCGACGAGTTCGTCCTCGTCCGTGAAGACGTGGGATTCGGCGAGGAGGAGGACGCTTGGATGCGCGGGACGCCAATGCTCTCGGTGGGCATCGACGGCTTGGACGGCGAGCCAGGAGTCGGCGTGGCCTTCCAGGATGGCGGCGACTCGATCGTAGGTGTCGCGGTTCACGGGTGGGGCCTCCTCCTTGTTGGTATCGACAGGGCGAGGAGGGTTGCGGCGTTTGGTCGAGGGAGGAGGCTTCGACCCCAGCCGGACATGGGCCGAACTCCTTCGCCGTTTTGCCGCGAAAGCGGAACGACCGATCGTGTCTGTACGCGGATGATCTGCGATGGCTGAGAATGCCCCCATTTTCGACCATTGGATGGCTGAGAATGGGGGCATTTTCGTGCACTGGAGGGGGTGTCTACCGTTCAGAAACGTCAAGAGACCGGGACGGCTCGTTGGGTGTGCTTGGGAACGCACCGATACCGCGACTTCCAAGCCCGGCCCGACGGCGCCCCGACGAGAGCCGGATCAACCCAAGCGACCGACCCGCCCACCCTCATCACCGACACCTTCCAACGGCAACGCCCGAAGCATCTCCCGCCCCGCCTTCTCCAGATCCCCCGACAGGTCGAACGTCAGCGTCCGGAACTCGATCGAACCGACCGTGGTCTCGACAGGATGTTCGAGGGGGCGAGGGTAGATGAGCCCGGACTGTTTGCAGCCGAGCGACTCGGCGTAGGCGATGACCTGTTGAACGTCCTCTGACGCAGGGGCCCCCGGCTTCTTGTACTTCGTGTCGAGTACGAGTACGGGGGCGCCGAGTTCACGATCGTGGATGACTAGGTCCACGAGGAAGCGGAGCACGCCTTCCCGATCGAGACCGACCGCTTGCTGCTCTCGTAGCTCGTACCTCGAAGGCAGGTTCTGTCGTAGCCAAACAGCGACGAACTTCTCGAACAGCTTGGCCATGTCGACCAGGAACGGAAGCATCCTGCGATCGCCGAAGTCGTGCGTGGGACCAGTGTGGTCCAAGAAGAACCGACAGAGGGCGTGCATCGGTTCGTAGTCTTGGTTCAGCCGGTTGTAGGTTCGGCCTCCACAGTTCGGGCCGGTGTAGGGCACGAGTCGTGCCGCACCCTGAACACATCGAAACGCGCGACGCACGGTGGGCGCGATCCGAGGCGAACAGATTCCGCTACGGCAGATTAGGAACAGCGTCCACGCGAGGATCTGGTTCTCCTCGAGATCGCTCGTGTGCTCTTGGTAGGCGCAGTCCAGCGTGACGTCCCAGGGTCGCCGGAGTACGCGGTCGACCTGGAGCGAGCCTCGGACGTAGGGAAGACGATCCTCTTCTGGAACGTACGAACGGTAGAGGCCGGCACGGGAGCGGTCGAGAACACGGAGAGCGAGGACGTTGGCGAGTCGCTCGTAGTACTCCTCGATACTGGTGACCGTCGTCGATCCGTCGAGGATCTCGATCTCGATGTCGTACGCGTACTCGAGCATGCGGAACAGGTTCGCGATCGGAACCTTGGGCAGTAGAGAAAGGCCGAGACCTTCTTCGATGGGAATGAACCCGACCCAACCATTGGAGGTCAGCTGCCAGCGGCCGTCCGTCTTGAAGGACGGCGTGTCGATCGAGACCTGGGACCGGTAGTTGTCGTAGAGGTACTTGCCTGCCGTCTCGGAGATCCGACCGGCGTCGACTCCGAGGGGTTGGTACTCGACCAGTTCGAGAACTTTGGTCGTCACAGCCCAAAACGCTCCCGAACACTATTCCAGCTGAACTTCTCGAGCCGGTCGGGACGATCGAAGAAGTACTCCTCCAGGTACGGGTGGATCTCCATCCGCCAGATGTCTTCGATCTGAGTCGTGAGGTCCTCGCGGAGGAAGAACGTCACGCCAACCTCGTAGTTCGGATCCGCAATCGCATGGTTGAGGTCCTTGAGTACGCTGAGAAGCGGCTCGACCGAGTATCCGGTCGACCTCGTCTCGTGGAACCGGCGAAGTACGGTGAAGTCGGGGCGAAGCTCTAAGAACGCGAACCGTCGACGAAGGGCGTGATCGACGAGAGCGATCGAGCGGTCGGCCGTGTTCATCGTCCCGATGATCCGAACGTTCCTGGGAATGGAGAAGCGACGCCGGCCGCCGGCGAGTGGGATCTCCTGATCGCGGTACTCGAGTAGGTACATTAGCTCGCCGAACACTCGCGACAGGTTGGCACGGTTGATCTCGTCGATGATGAGGACGCAGGTGTCCTTCCTCCGACGAGCCTCATCACAGAACTCGAGGAGCCTTCCCGGAACCATCTCGTACGCTACGGATCCGTTGTCGTCGACAGTCGGGCGGATCCCTTGAATGAAGTCCTCGTACGCGTAGGACGGATGGAACTGGACGAGGTCCTGAGTACCCGTCCCGCCGCCGATGAGATGGCGTGCCAGTCGTTCCGCGATGAAGGTCTTCCCGGTTCCGGGAGGGCCGTAGAGGATCGCCTGTCGCTTCCGAGCCAATGCGCGGACCCAGCGTTCGAGCGTCTGGAGCTCGAATCCAGTTTCTGCGGCACACTCTTCGAGCGAGTACTCGGGGTTCGTGTCGAGCTCATCAGACTCGCCGAAGTAATCCGAGATCGCGACGGAGGGATCGGACTCGACGGCGACCAGAATCAATGGGAACAAAGCCTCGAAGAGCTCGACGACTCGATCGATGAGCTCGTCGGCGGCGAGCCGAAGTACGTCCGCGGTAGGGATCCGACGTCGGATACTGGAATCGAGTGACGCAATCTGTTCGGACCAGGCCATCCAGTCGGTGGTACCACTGCCATCAGCCGTCGACTCGGCGCCAAACAAGAGCGTCTCCTTGCCGAAGAGGCTCTGAAGCGTGGGTGAGACTCTCATAGGACGCTCGGAGAAGTACCGTGTGATCCGCTTGCGTTCCGGTCCCGCGTGATCCCCGAGACCGAATCCGAAGTCCAGGCAGTCATGTCCAAGAACGATGAACAGCTGGGCACCGCTCGTTCGCTTGTCGCCCTTGGGATAGAAGGCACCCCAGAGGAAGTCCCACGCTCCTCCGCGCCCGTAGTCGTTCTTCAGGATCTTCGAGAGAATGCCCTTCTCCGTTTCCATCCGCTCCAAGATCGACTCGGGGAGACGTGCCGCCACCCGCTCCAAGAGTGTCCGCAGCGGTTGCTCGACGTAGGTCCGGATGTCGTCCTTGTGCTCGTGGTACGTCTCCTTGACCGGATTGGCATGAAGCAGTCTCAGGAGTTCGAACGTCCGCGGCGTGAAGAGCGCGTTTTCTACGGACATGGTGGATGGGTCCTCACTGTCCGAGTCACTACTGTCCGATTCATTACTGTTCGAGTCCTCACTGTCCGAGTCTCCCTCCTCGGCCTTCTTCGACTTCTGCTTGCCTTCGATTGAACGCGATACGACCCACAGGAATCCCTGCAGATCGATCATGTCGGCCGGTTGATACGTCGCCAGCTCGGACTCGAGCTGCCGCGCCAAGTCGAGCACGAAGGCGTATGCCTCCTCGGTCGGTCGACCACGGAAAGACTGATCGAAGCCAAGCAGTTCGGTGAACCGTTTGAGGTGGCTCGGCTTCATGAAGAACTCCGACTCCGGATGGACGAGGAACAAGAGGTACGTGGGGAAGGTCCACTTGTTCGGCAGGCCCTGCGCCTCCACCCAGTCCACATAGCGAGCGAGTCGCGTCGGGCCGTCGCCCGATCCATAGAGGAGGCCGAAGAGTCGATTGCAGAAGGCAGCCTTGTCGAGCCCGTCATGCTCGAGGATCGAAAGATCACCCCGCGCGGGTACCGAGTTGTAGAGAAGGTTGGTCTTGTGCGCGACGGTTCTGATCCGCTTCAGGATCTCCTCATGATCCGACGCCGTGATCAGCCGGGAGAGTTCGTCTTCCGAGAGAAGCTCTCTGGCCAGTTCGGAGGCCTTCCGCTTGTAGGTCACTTCGTCTGCGAGGAAACGTTCGTCCTCGAACCCGGACCACTCGGGATACCGCTCGTTCACCAACTGTAGCGCTCGCTCGAGCCGAGTCCGAGACAGTCCGTGTTCCACGTAGCGCGGGTTCGGAAGTGCTCGGCCCAACGAAGCGGACAAGTACTCGATCGATGCCTGCGTGTGGGCTTGGTAGAACCCGGTGCGCTTGACCAGTCCGGCGATCTGTCGCGTGGCGGATACGCAGCTCGCCTTCAGCAGGGGGAGTGCTTCCAGTACGTTGGCAAGTGATCCCTGGTAGTAGTCGAATCCGGTGTGGGCTCGGTAGGGTCGCGGCCCGTCGAGAGTTTCGAGCGCCATTCGAGAGGAGTCCGGAAGTTCCGTGGGCACAACCAGGCCGACTTTCGGCCCAGGGCCGACGATCTGGAACGCGACGACCTGACCGACATTCAGTCGTAGTGTCGAGATTCGTGACCTCGCGGTAAGACCCCACGAAGCGGGATTGACCTCGTTCGCGGTGACGATGAGATCCGCGAGGAGAGACTCGATCTGGGAGCGTTGCTCCGGATCGGGGATCAGCGATGCGATGAGCTTCGCGGGATCGTTGAGCGGACGCGTCGTGGGGTTGGAAGCGGGCACGGAACTGGGCATGGAACAGAGCCTTCCTGGTCGGAGTCCGGGTCGCTGTTCTGACTGTCGGGATGATCGGCACTTGGGGGCCGAGATGCTAGGTCTGATCGGACCAGGCCCCGCCGTCCCCAAATGGAGTATCGGCTCGAGCATTGGGGATCTGGCGTCGATTGGGGATTCGGCCGAAACGACCAGATTGTCGGCTGGCATTTGCCGAGATGCGGAAGGGGCAAAGAAAATGCAGCCGGGCGGGCCGAAGCCCAACGAACCGCGTTTCCGCAGCCCTCCCAACCGCATTCCTAGTCTCCGGAATCCGAGCAATGGGTGTCAAGCACCCGGACCGCGTGAGCTCTCTGCGCCTCCCGACTCCATCCAACAACGATGGTCGGCCAGGGCTGTTGCTTCGGCCACATCGACGTGGAGGATGGGCGCGATGACCGGACCAGAACGCTGTACTCGAACTGCTCCTCCAACGTCACATCCAATCCGGATGTGATCCGCAGTGTAACGCGTCGGACGTCGGTGTTATGCGACACGGACTCCCAGTGCTGGGACTCCGGCTGGCCCTTGACAGCAGATGGCATCTATTGTGGATGCTCTGGCGTGGACCATCCAGGGGAGGCCTCCATAGATGACGAACATGAACATCTCTCTCCCGGAACCGATGCGCGCCTGGGTGGAAGACCAGATCCGACAAGGTCGGTACGGCGATGCCAGCGAGTACGTCCGCGATCTCATCCGTCGCGATCAGGAGAGACTGACCCAGGACCGGCTCGAGCAACTCCTACTCGAGGGGCTCGAGAGCGGTGAGTCGCTCGATGTCACTCCCGAGTTCTGGGAACCGAAGCGTCGCGAAGTGGTCGCGCGGGTGCGGGAGCGGGCGAAGGGCCGGACGGAGTCGGGTGGATAGAAGGATCGGTCCTGCCGGTAAGGGACCTCGGCGACATTGTCGAGCACGTTGTTTCTCATCTGACAATCGAAAGCCGAGTCCCATAGCCGGTAGCGCCGGTTTGTCTCGCGAAGTAGATCCCAGGAGCGAGCGTCGCTACCCAGTGACTCGCGGCTGCTGGATCGATGCGTCCTACTTCTCGCCCTGAGCAGTCGAAGAGCACGATGTCGGTCGAGGGAAGCGCTCCACGAATCTGGAAACGTCCCACCGTGGAGATTGGA